>CAVTYJ010000001.1:0-47948 GCA_963738845.1 uncultured Alphaproteobacteria bacterium
GTGCCGTTCGACGGATGCATCGCAATCCCGATCGAGGCGGTCGTGTGGCATTCGTGGCCGCTCAATTGAAGCGGCTGGCTCAGCACCGACAGCAATTGCGCAGCGACGCGCTCGACGTCGCCAGGTTCGGCGATCTCGTCCAGGATGACCACGAAATTCGTCGCCGCCGAGCCGCGCCACGACGTCGCTCGCACGCAGCGCGCCGCGAAGGCGCTGTGCGACCTCGATCAGAAGCTGGTCGCCGGCGCTGTGTCCGAGCGAGTTGTTGATCACCTTGAAACGGTCGAGATCGATGAAGAGCAGCGCGAAGCGCCGCTCATGGCGCGCCGCCGAACTCGATCGCATGACGCAGCAACTCGTTGAACGTTTCACGATTGGGAAGGCCCGTCAGACTGTCATGCGAGGCGAGATACTCGATGCGCTCGTCCGCCCTGTGCTTCTCGTCGGCGCGGTCGAAGTTCTCCAGCGCAAAGGCAATGTTCTCTGCGAGCCTTTGCAGCAGTTCGGTGAACTCGGGCGTGAATGTGTTTCTTTCCACGGCGACGAAAAGCATGGTGCCGACGACCCGCCCTCCCGCGATCAGGGGAAAGGCCGCGCCCGATTTGGATCCGTCGCTCAGCGCCCTCGCGTAGAACGCCTGATTGAAGGGATCGGCCATGTAGTCATTGGCGATGCAGGCCTGCCGAGAGCGGAAGGCACGGCCGCAGAGCCCCTGCCCTTCCGGCCGCCCCTCGTCGATGGAGATCGTGGCCTGGCGCAAACCCTCTGCATTCGGCCCTGCCGCCGCGACGATATCGAGTTCGTCGCTGCCTTCTCTGACAAGCGCAAGGCTGGTCGAGGTGAACTTGGCGCCACTTGCCGCCGCCGCGCAGACCAGCTCGAACAATTCGCCGCGAGTTTTCGCGCGCATGATCGCCTCGTTGGTGGCGCTCAAGGCGGCAAACATCCGCGCCAGCCGCTCCCTTTGCTCATCGGCCTTCGCCTTTTCGTCGGCGCGATCGAAATTGTCGAGACCGAAGGCGACGTTCCGGGCAAGGCGCTCCAAAAGCACGATCAGCTCGGGACTGAAGGCGTTGAGCTCGCGGGACAGAAACAGGATGAAGCCGATCACCTCACCATCTTTCAGGAGCGGCACGGCCGCGCCCGATCTCGTCCCGCTATCGCGAAGCTCGGCAAAGAAATGTCCCTTCGCTCCGAACTCGGCCAGGTAATCGTTGCTGACATAGGGACGCCGCGTGCGGTAGGCCTTGCCGGTAATGCCCTGCCCTTGCGGTCGAGACGGGTCGATCGACAACTTCACCTTCATCGCGCGCTCGCGATCGGGACCCGCGGCAGCGACATTCTCCAGAAAGTCGGCGTCCGGCCTGATCAAGGCGATCGCGGTCGAGGTGAAGTCGCCGCCGACAAGCGCCGCCTCGCACACCAGGGCGAACAATTCGGCCCGCGAGGTCGCGCGCATGATCGCCTCGTTGGTTGCGCTCAAGGCGGCAAACATGCGGTTGAAGCGCTTGGCGGCCAGTTCGCTGTTCTGGCGCGCCGCATCGCGCGCGAAATTATCGAGCGCATAGCAGATATTGGCCGACATGCGGCCGAGCACCGAGACCACCTGATCGGTCACCGAATGAGCCTCGCGCCTGGTGACCAGCAAAACGCCGATGCTTTTTCCGTGGCAGATCAGCGGCAACGCCGCCGCTGCGCCGACCTGTCCTTTCGCGGCGCCCTCCCGCCAGGCCAGAGATCGCGCGTCGTTCAGGAAATCATTGCTGATGCAGAGTGCCTGGTCGCGAAAGGCCTGCCCGCAAACCCCCGACCCTTCGGGGGTGCCTGCAAGTGCGGAAATCCTGATGCTGCTGAGCCGCGCGATGTCGTCGCCGAACCCGGTCGCGAGCCGCAGCAGGCCGGTCGCCTCGTCCAGCAGGAACACGGCCGTCGCCAGAAAGTCGCCGCTGGAAAACGCGGCTTCGCAGACCTTCTGGAACAGCTCTTCCGGTGATTTGGCGTAGAGAATCGCCTCGTTGGTCGCGCTCAACGAGGCGAAGCTACGCGCGGCTGTCGTGTCCAAGGCCCTCTGCTCCCCTGGCAGTTCCTGCCATTCGGCAGGAGTTATGCTGATTGGACGCCTAAACGGCCGTTATCGCGGACGCGAAACCGGGATTCAGAGTGAATGAGGCGCAAATGGCCGTCGGCTGCTCGGCTCAAAAGCTACGGTTTGCTTACCATACGATCCCGCGGCCGGTGTCGGGCGTCCTGCCCCCGAACGCCATCGCATTGCACCCATGATTCGGCCGCGAGGTCATTGCCATCGGCGGAGGGCTTTGAGAGCATGCGAGGACGAAAACAAGCAAGACCCGCAGCCATGCGGGCAAGCCTCGAGGAAAGCCCATGCCGGTCGTTCAGGCCGATCGTCTCATCCGGGTCGGCGCGGCGCTGCTGAAGGCCGCCGGCGCCTCGGACGAAGAGGCGGATGCGGTGGCCGTTGGCTGCGTCAACGCCAACCTCGCCGGGCACGATTCGCACGGCATCATCGCGATCCCGACCTATATCGACCGCATCAAGGCCGGCCACATCGTGCCCGGTGCGACATGGACTATCGTGCAGGAATCGCCGACCACGACCGTGATCGACGGCCACTGGGGTTTTGGCTTCCATGTGAACGCCAAAGCGATGGCGCTGACGGTCGAGAAAGCCAGGACCGCCAATGTCGCGGCCTGCACGGTGTTCCGGCAAAGCCATGTCGGCCGGCTCGCGGCCTATCCGATGATGGCGGCCGCCGCAGGCATGATCGGGATCGCCACCGCCGATTCCGGCCGCTCGCCAAAGCATGTTGCACCATTCGGCGGCCGTGAGCCGCGGCTCGGCACCAATCCGATCTCGATCGCGGTGCCGTCCGATCTCGAGGCTCCGTTCTATCTGGACATGGCGACCTCGGCGGTCGCCGCCGGAAAGATCGCGCTCGCGGTGGCGCGCAACGAGGAAATCCCGAAGGGCTGGATCATCGACAAGGATGGGCGGCACACCACCGATCCCAAGGACTATCGAAAGGGCGGCGCGCTGCTGCCGCTCGGCGGTACCGAGGGCTACAAGGGAAGCGGACTTGCCGCGATGGTCGAGGTGCTGTGCGGGCTGTTGACGGGCTTGGGCTTCGGCGTCGAGCCGACCGGCCGGCACAATGACGGCTGCTTCATGGCGGTCTTCAATGTCGCGGCATTCCGCCCGCTCAAGGATTTCAAGAAGGAGGTCGCCGAGTTCGCGCGCTATCTCAAATCGACCCCGCCGTCCGAAGGCTCAAACGGCGTGTTCTATCCCGGCGAGATCGAATATTTGCGCGAGCAGCAGCGGCGGAAAAACGGCATCGAGGTCGAGGATGCCACCTGGAACAAGTTGCGCGAACTCGCAGCCGAATACAAGATCGCGGGTCAACCTGGTCCTTTCTGAAGCGCGCCTGGTCGGGAGAGCAACATGACGCGGCAAATGGCGATGGTCGGCTTCCTGCAGGCGCAGAACTGCACGAACCTGCCGAGCTCGTGGCGGCATCCGGAATCGAGGAACGATTCGATGTCGGCGGACTACTACCAGGAGATCGCGCGGATTCTCGAGGCGGGAAAATTCCACATGGCGTTCTTCGACGATCGCCTCGCGATGCCGGACCGCTACGGCAATGACCACGCCCACACCGTCGAATACGGCATCCGCTGCGTGAAGATGGATCCGTTGATCGTTTTGACCACGATGGGCATGGTCACGAGCAGGCTGGGGCTCGCCTCGACCTGCTCGACAACCTATTTCGAGCCGTTCGACGTCGCCCGGCGATTTGCAACCCTGGACCTGATGACCGAGGGCCGCGCCGCCTGGAACGTGGTCACGTCGGTGAATGACGGCGAAGCGCTCAACATGGGCAAGGAGCATCACCTCGAGCACGATCTGCGCTATGACCGCGCCGACGAGTTCATGGAAGTCGTGCTCGGCCACTGGGATGCCTGGCAAGACGGCGCACTCATCATCGACAAGAAGAGCGGACGTTTCGCCGACCCGACCAGGGTGCAACGGCTCGATCACAACGGGCGCTATTTCAGGTCGCGCGGGCCGTTCACGGTGCCGCGCTCGCCACAGGGCCATCCGGTGGTGATCCAGGCCGGCGCGTCCGGTCGCGGCCAGCGCTTTGCCGGGCGCTGGGGCGAGGTGATCTTTACGGCCGCGCGGACGCTTGCGAATGCGAAGCAGGGTTACGAGGCGATCCGCAACGAGGCTGCGAAGGCCGGCCGCGATCCCGAGCAGATGTTTCTGTGCAATCTCACCACACCGGTCTGCGGCGCGACCAAAACGGAGGCCGAGGACAGGATGGCCCTGATCGAGAAGCTTCCGCTCGAGATCGATGCGCTGTCGCTGCTCGCAGAAGGGCTCAATTTCGATTTCGCCGCCAAAGGCATCGACGAGCCGCTGACCACGGAGGAATTGCAGGGCATGCAAGGCATGCTCGGCATTCGGGACGGCGTGCTCAGGACATCCGGCAAGAGCAATCCTTCGACGCGCGATTTCATCACCTTCTCCGGCCGTGGCCAGACCCAGGATGCCATCGTCGGCGGGCCAAAGGAGATCGCCGACAAGCTGGAAGATATGTTCGTCAGCCGCGGCTGCGACGGTTTTGTCATCGCGGCGACCTATGTGCCTGGTTCCTACGCCGATTTCGTTCGCCACGTCGTGCCGGAATTGCAGCGCCGCGGCCTGTTTCACAAGGACTATGCCGGCACCACGTTGCGCGAAAATCTCGGATTGAAGCGTCCCGCTGCCGGCGCGTGGAAGACTCCGCCGCACGCTGCGGCCGAATAGCTCGAGGATAAAACATGCGTTGGCTGAAATTCACTGCTGCGGGCAAGACATGCTGGGGTCTCGTCGAGGGCGACAAGGTCACGGCGGTCGACGGCGATCCTTTTGGGGAATGGTCGCGCACGGCGCGCTCGCATGCGCTCAAGGAAGTCAAGATCGAGCTGCCGCTGGTGCCACGCACTTTCTATTGCGTCGGCCTGAACTACCTGAAGCACCTGAAGGAAGCCGCCGACAAGGCCGGCACGGTGCCCAACATTCCCGATCGCCCCGAGATCGGCTACCGCGCCCAGAACGCGCTGATCGCACATGACGAAGACGTGGTGATCCCGGCGAGCGCGACCGAGAAGATCCACTATGAGGGCGAGCTCGTCGTCGTGATCGGCAAGAAGGTGAAGCATCTGACCGAGGCCAACGCGATGTCCTGCGTGCTCGGCTACACCATAGGAAACGACGTCTCCGAACGCACATGGCAGAAGGCGGACCGCGGGCTGTGGCGCGCCAAGAACGCGGACACCTTCAAGCCGATGGGACCGTGGATCGAGACCGACGTCGATCTGGACAGGATGGAGACCATCATCAAGGTCAACGGCAAGGAGACGGGCCGCTTTCGGACCAACGACATGATCTTCGGAGTGGTGCCGTTTATCGTCGAGCTGACGAAGTACTTCACGCTGTGGCCGGGCGACGTGATCTGGATGGGTACCGATGGCGCCTCGCCGGACCTTAGGGCGGGCGACGTCGTCGAGATCGAAATCACGGGCATCGGCACGTTGCGCAACAGGTTCGTGGCCGAGCAGCGCTGACACATGGCCCACTATTCCGCCGCGCATTATTTCCTGGAAGGCCTGGTCGATCTCGGCGTCGACTACATCTTCGCCAATCTCGGCACCGATCACGTCTCGCTGATCGAGGAGATGGCGCGCTGGGACCGGGAAGGCAAAAGCCATCCCGAGATGATCCTGTGCCCGCACGAGGTCGTGGCGGTCCATATGGCAGGCGGATACGCGCTCGCAACCGGCAAGGCCCAGGCGGTGCTTGTGCATGTCGATGCCGGCACCGCGAATGCATGCATGGCGATCCAGAATTTGTTTCGTTATCGCTTGCCGGTGATGCTGTTCGCCGGCCGCGCGCCGCATACGCTGCATGGCGAGCTGAGGGGCTCGCGCGATACTTACGTGCATTTCGTCCAGGACCCCTTCGATATCGCGAGCATCGTCCGCCCTTACGTCAAGTGGGAATATTCGCTGCCCTCGGGCATCGTGGTGAAGGAGGCGCTCGCGCGCGCGTCTGCATTTGCGCATAGCGATCCGCCGGGGCCCGTCTACATGATGCTGCCGCGCGAGACGCTTGCGGAGGAGTTTGATCAGGCCGTCATGCCGGCCTATCCGCCGGCGCGCTACGGCAGCGTGCAGGCCGGCGGCATCGAGCCGGCGCGGGCGGATGCGATCGCACGGGCCTTGATGGAGGCGGAGAATCCCGTGGCGTTCGCCGCCTATCTCGGCCGCAGGCCGGGTGCGGTCGCCTTGCTCGAGCGACTGGCGCGTACCTGCGGCATCCGTGTTGCCGACTTCAATGCGATCGACCTCAACATCCCCCAGGACTCGGTTTGCTATGCCGGCATCGATCCCTCACCGCTGCTGGAGAGCGCCGACCTCGGTCTCCTGCTCGATACCGACGTGCCTTTTGTGCCGCAGTCGGCCAGGAACGCCGCTGCGACCAAATGGATTCAGATCGATGTCGACCCGCTCAAGGCGGACTTTCCGATGTGGGGCTTTGCAACCGACATGCGCATTGCCGGCAACAGCGCGATCATCCTCAGCCAGGTGCTGGAGGCGGTCGAGGCTCGCGCCGACGAGACCTATCGCAAACGCGTGGCGGCGCGGATCGCGGGCTGGGACAGCGCGCGCAATCAGTCCGCGCGGCGCCGGGCAGCGGTGAGCGCCGACAAGGGCGTTTCCGGTGCGCTCAATCCGGCGTTCGTGTTTGCCACGCTCGGCACCAAGTTATCACAGGACGATGTCGTGCTGAACGAAGCGATCCGCAACGGACCCGCCCTGCAGGAGCATCTCACCCGCACGCGACCGGGGACCTATGTCGGGCTTGCCGGCGGCGGGCTCGGCTTTTCCGGCGGCATGGCGCTGGGCCTCAAGCTCGCGCAACCCAAGCGCCGCGTCGTGCAGGTCATCGGCGACGGTGGGTTTCACTTTTCCTCGCCCGACAGCGTCTATGCGGTCGCACAGCATTATCAGATTCCGATCTTCACGGTCGTGGTCGACAATGGCGGCTGGCAGGCCGTGAAATCGGCAACCCAGCGCGTCTATCCCGAGGGCGTCGCGGCGCAGACGGACCGGTTTCAATCGCGGCTTTTGTCCGGACGCCAGGGCGAGCGACGCGATTTTGCCGACGTCGCCAAGGCATTCGGCGCTTACGGCGAAAGCGTGAGCGAGCCGGACGAGTTTGCCGGCGCGATCGAGCGCTGTCTCTCCGCAGTCGATGACGGCAAGGCCGCCGTGCTGCATGTGCATGTGACGAGGCTCTGAGGCTCAATGGGAATGTTTTGGCGATCCGCTTTATTGGTTCTGTGCCTTGGGCTCGCCGCAGGGCCTGTTGCGGCCGAGGACGATGCGGCAAGATATCCGACGCGGCCGATCCATATCGTCGTCGGCTTTGCGGCCGGCGGCGGCAACGACGTGATCGCGCGCATCTTCGCGCAAAAACTGTCGGAAGATCTCCGCCAACCCGTGATCGTCGAAAACAAGCCCGGAGCCGGCGCAATCGTCGGAACCGACTACGTCGCCAAGGCGACGCCCGACGGATACACGCTTCTGGTCGGCGCCAGCGGCATGGCGATCAACCAGAGCATCTATACGAAGCTGCCCTACGACAGCGAACGCGACTTCGTCGCCATCTCCGAGCTCGTCACCTATCCTCTGATCCTCATTGTCAGCGCCGCCTCGCCCATCAATTCGGTGGCCGATCTTGTCGCCTATGCCAAGGCCAATGCGGACAAGACGAACTATGCGAGCTCCTCCGCCTCGTTTCAGCTCGTGACCGAGCTGTTCAAGCAGAAGACCGGCGCGCCGATGCAGGCCATTCCCTACAAAAGCGCGAACGAAATGGTGCTTGCGGTGATATCGGGTCAGGTGACCGCGGCATTCGCGGATGCAGGTCCCGTCTCGCCTCAGGTGAAAGCCGGCACCGTGCGCGCGCTGGCGGTCGCCGCGCCCCTTCGCTCGGATGATTTCCCTGACGTGCCGACCCTGAAGGAGCGCGGGGCCGACGTGGACGGCACGCTCTGGACCGGCGTTTTCGCGCCCAGGAAGACGCCGCCCGAGATCATCGCAAAGCTCGGCACCGAGTTCACGCGGATCGCCAGAATGCCGGACGTCGTCGCGCGGCTGAAGGCGCTCGGCATTAATCCGGTCGGCAGTTCGACGGCAGAGTTCACGCGTGTCCTGACTGCGGACATCGCCCGCTGGGGCGATGTCGCAAGATCAGCCAATATCAGGATCGAGCCGTAGCGCGGCTGTTGTCGGGCAGGACCGCAAGCTGCAAACGCGGCGATCACGGTTAGAACGCCGGACCCTCGCCGTTGCGTCCATAGGTGATGCGCGGCGTCTGCAGCGAGCCATCCGGCTGCTTCTTGGCGGCGGCGACAAAGACCTTGGTACCGGGTTGGATGTCTTCCCGCTTGCCCATCTCGTAGGTGACAACGACGGTCTGCGGCGTGACCATGAGCTTCTTCTCGCCGTCCTTGTACTTGACCGACAGCACCGGGCCGTCGACGCCCGTCACCGCCTGCTCCACGTTGCCGTTGGTCATCTTGCTCTTGGGCAGCAGGTCCCAGTCGTAATGGCCCTCGCCGGTGCCGCGCATCGATTCCGGGAAGATATGAACCTCGATCGCCTTCTGGGTCCCATCCTCCTGCATCATGCCGGCGGAGCCGACGAACATGCCGGGCTTGATGTCGCTCATCTTGCCCGGGACGATCACCACCCAGAGCGGATTGTCGGTGACGGTCAGCTTCACCTCGGAACCGTCGCGGGTCTTGACCACGAAGGCCGGTCCCTCGAGTCGCTCGACCGTGCCACGAATGCGCACGGTGTCCTGGGCGCTCGCGAGCGTCATACTGCACATAAGCACGAAAAGGACGGCGAGGATTTTCCTGGCCATGACGACCTCCCGGATTGCTGGCAACGTCCCCACAACCCCGCCGCGAGCGGATTATTCCATAAAAAAGCGCCGCGCACCGGTGTCGGTGGCGGCGCTCTTTGGAAAGCAAGAACTACTTCACGACCTCGGCGCCGACCTTGCAGATCAGCGCATCCTGGTCGCCGGTTCCGCCGGAGCAGCCGATGGCGCCGATCAGCTTGCCGCCCTGCACCAGCGGATAGCCGCCGGGGCTTGCAACGAGGGTCGCATCGAGGGTCGCGATATAGCCGTGACCGGTTTCAAAGGCGTTGTAGAACAACCGGGATTCGCGGCGGAAGCGCGCCGAGGTGCGTGCCTTTCCGATCGAAATCGAGCCCGACGCGATCTGCGCGCTCTCCATGCGCTCGAACATCACGGCTTCGCCGTTGGTGTCGACGACGGCGATGTTCATCTTCCAGTTTCGCTTCTTGGCCTCGGCTTCGGCGGCCGCGACCGCCTGCTTGGCGAGCTCGAGACCGATCGACTGGCCGTAGGGAATGTCGAATGGCATCGCGTCCGGCGTTCCGCCCGCGGCCGGCGGCGCCGCCGGTGCTGCGGCAGGTGCCGGTGTCTGCGCCTGCGCCAGGATCGGCGAGGTCATCAACACGACGGCACAGGCCGCCAGGGTCATCGAAACGATCGGTCGCATGCTTTATTCTCCTAACTGGGCTTTGGTTTTGAACACCGCTCGCAGAACCCCAGCAACAGCCTGTTATTCCGCGATGCGACACCCTTTGACTTCAATCCGCCTTGAGTCCGGCGTCCTGAATCACCTTGCGCCAGCGCTCCTCCTCGAGGCCGAAATAACGATCGAGCTCGTTGGGCGGGCTTGCGACCAGAACGAGCCCCTCGCTCACGGCAAGCTTCTTGAAGGACTCGGCCTTGACCGCGACCGCCGCGGCCTTGTTGAGGCGGTCGATGATGGCGGGTGGCGTTTTGGCGGGCGCGAACAGGCCATACCAGGCCTCGGCGTCGTAGCCGGGAATGCCGGCTTCCGACACGGTCGGCAAGTCGGGAAATGCCGGTGAGCGCTCCGCCGAGGTCACCGCAAGCGCCCGCAACTGCCCGCCTTCGATCAGCGGCGCTGCGCTTGCCACGGTCGTGAACATCACCTGGATCTGCCCGCCGATCAGGTCGGTGATCGCGGGAGCCGCTCCCTTGTAGGGGACGGTGGTGAGATTGACGCCCGCCATATGCTTGAACAGCTCGCCGGCCAGATGTGCCGATGTGCCGGTGCCGTAAGTGCCGTAAGACAGCTTGTCAGGATCGGCCTTTGCCGCCGCGATCAGGTCGGCGAGGGACTTGATCGGCGAAGCGGGGTTGACTACGACGATGTTGAAGGAGCGCGCGATCAGCGCCACTGCTGCGAAGTCGCGGTGCTGGTCATAGGGCAGCTTCGCATAGAGGCTCGGGTTGACTGCGTTGGCAAAGGTGCCCATCAACAGCGTATAGCCGTCGGCGTCGCTGGTTGCGACCGACTGGGTACCGATGATCGTGCCTGCGCCCGGCTTGTTCTCGATGATCACGGAGACGCCAAGATCCTTGGCCAATTCCTGCGCCAGCGTGCGCGCCACCACGTCCGTGCCGCCGCCCGGCGCAAAGGGCACGACGATCTTGATGATTCTTTCGGGATAGGCGGCAAGCGCGTGACCGGCAGGAAACGCGAGCGACAGCGCGCCGGCGGCAAATAGGATCATCGCGAGCGAACGGAAAAATCGTCGACGGGCCATTCAGATCATCCGGGCAATGAACGGTTCATCCAGCCCGAAGGCTATTGCATCGCCGCGGGTCGATCCAGATGCCGCGAGGCAGCCCGAGGCTACACCGACGTCGCCCGCGCGAACTCGGTATAGATCTCGCGGAGCCGATTGGTCATGGGCCCGGGCTTGCCGTCCGCGACCTTCTTGCCGTCGATCGAGACCACCGCTTGCACGAACACCGTCGCGCTGGTGATAAAGGCCTCCTTCGCTCGCAGCGCCTCCTCGATCGAAAAAGCGCGTTCCTCGACCCGCAACTGACGCTCTTGAGCGAGCTTCACGACTGCCTTGCGGGTGCAGCCCGGCAGGATCTCGCTGCCGTTGTGCCGGGTCACCAGCACGTCGTCCTGAGTCAGGATGAAGGCTGATGACGAGCCGCCCTCGGTGACAAGCCCGTCTTCAATCATCCAGGCTTCGCCCGCGCCGCGCTCCGCGGCGGCCTGCTTGGCCAGCACCTGCGCGAGCAGCGCCACGCTCTTGATGTCGCGCCGCACCCAGCGAATGTCCGGCACGGTGATCACGGAGATGCCGGTCCTTGCCGACGGCGCGCCGATGATGTCCTTTGTCGCGGTGAACATGACAAGCGTGGGCCGCACGTCGCCCTTGGGGAAGGCAAAATCGCGGCCGCTGTCGGCGCCGCGCGTCACTTCCAGATAGACCAGGCCGTCGGCGAGCTGGTTGCGTGCGATCAGCTCCTTCTGGATCTGCGTGATGCGCTCGACGCTCTCCGGCAGCTTCAGCTGGATTTCGCCGACCGAGCGCTCGAGCCGCGCCAGATGCGAGGCGTTGTCGACCAGCTTGCCATCCAGAACCGCGGCAACTTCGTAAATGCCGTCGGCAAACAAAAAGCCGCGGTCGAGGATCGAAACCTTGGCTTCCGAGAGTGGCACGAACGAACCGTTGACATAAGCGATCTGATCCAAGCGGATTCTCCTTCAGCCGAAGCAGTCGGGCGGCATCATACACATCAAACGTCAGTGCGAGAGGATCTTGGAGAGAAACTTTTGCGCGCGCTCGCTGCGCGGCTTGCCGAAAAAATCGGACTTGTCGGCATCCTCGACGATTTCGCCGCGATCCATGAAGATCACCCGATGTGCGACCTTGCTGGCAAAACCCATCTCATGGGTCACGACCATCATCGTCATGCCCTCGCGCGCCAGATCGACCATCACGTCCAGGACCTCGCTGATCATCTCCGGATCGAGCGCCGAGGTCGGCTCGTCGAACAGCATGGCGATCGGGTCCATTGCAAGCGCCCGGGCGATCGCAACCCGCTGCTGCTGGCCGCCGGAAAGCTCGGCCGGATATTTCCTTGCGTGCTCGCTCAGGCCGACGCGGTCGAGCAGCTTGAGTGCCTTCGCGACGGCCTTGTCATGGGCGCGGCCCAGAACCTTCTCCTGGGCAAGGCAGAGATTGTCGATGATGCGCAGATGCGGAAACAGCTCGAAATGCTGGAAGACCATTCCAACCCTGGCGCGCAGCTTCGGCAGGTTGGTTTTGGGATCGTTGACCTTGATGCCGTCGATCGTGATATCGCCGCGCTGAAACGGCTCGAGCGCATTGACGCATTTGATCAGCGTGGATTTTCCCGACCCCGACGGACCGCAGACCACGACCACCTCGCCCCTGGCGACCGAGGTCGTGCAGTCTTTCAGCGCCTGGAAGCTCGCATTGTACCATTTGTCGACGTGGCTGATCTCGATCATGCGAACCCGCTAGCGGACGATGGCGATGCGCGCCTGCAGGCGGCGCACGCCGAAGGAGGCGATGCAGGAAATGGTGAAATAGACCAGCGCCGCGAACAGATACATCTCGACCAGCCGTCCGTCGCGCTGAGCCACCTTCGAGGCGGCGCCGAGGAAATCCGGGATCGACAGCACATAGACGAGCGAGGTGTCCTGAAACAACACGATGGTCTGGGTCAACAGCACCGGCAGCATGTTGCGAAAGGCCTGCGGCAGCACGACATAGCGCATGGTCTGGCCGTAGGTCAGGCCCAGCGCCTGCGCCGCGGCCGGCTGGCCCCTCGAGATCGACTGGATACCGGCGCGCATGATCTCGGAAAAATACGCCGCTTCGAAGATGGTGAAAGTGATCAGCGAGGACGCGAACGCGCCGACATGGATCGGCCGCGACGCTCCGGTGAGCCACTGCCCGATATAGGGCACGAGGAAATAGAACCAGAAGATGACGAGCACCAGCGGAAGCGACCGCATCAGGTCGACGTAAAGGGCGGCGATGCGTCCGAGCAGCTTGAGCCGCGACAGGCGCATCAAGGCAAGCAGGGTTCCGAACGCAAGACCCCCGAGCGCTGCAAGCGCGGTGAGCGTCAGCGTGAAGGTCATGCCCTCGTAGAACAGGTAGGGCAGCGCGCGGCGGATGACGTCGAAATCGAAGTTGGAGAACATGGCGGCCGCTCATTTCCCCGAGATGTAACCGGGAATCGCGACGGCGCGCTCGACCAACCGCATTGCGGCGACGACCACGAGATTGAGCAGCAGATAGAGCAGCGTCGCGGCCGTGAAGGCCTCGAAAACCTGGAAGGAAAACTCCTGCATCGAGCGCGCCTCGCCGGTGAGCTCGACCAGGCCGATGGTGATCGCCACCGACGTATTCTTGATGGTCGAGAGAAATTCCGAGGTCAGCGGCGGCAGGATGATGCGAAACGCCATCGGCAGCAGCACGTAGGCATAGACTTGCGCGGTGTTGAGCCCGAGCGCGGTCGCCGCCTGCCTTTGCCCGCGCGGCAGCGAGCCGATGCCGGCGCGCACCTGCTCGGCGACGCGCGCCGACATGAAGAGGCCGACGCCGATCGCAGCGGTATAGAACGACGCATGCGGAAGCTGCTTCAGCCAGAGGCCCGCCGCGCGCGGCAAAAGCTCCGGCAGCACGAAGAACCAGAGGAAAAGCTGCACGAGCAGCGGCATGTTGCGGAAGAATTCGACGTAGAGAAAGCCGATCCACGACGCCGTCCTGGAGGCAAGCGTGCGCAACACGCCGATGGTCGAGCCGAACACGAGCGCGATGGCCCACGCCGACAGCGCGGTCTCCACCGTGAGCAGCAGTCCCCGCAGCAAGAGCTCGAGATAGGTGGTCGACCCGCTCGGGTCCGGCTCGAAAAAGATGTGCCAGTTCCAGTGATAATTCACGAAAGCTGATCCGACACGCTCCTCACATCGCCTTGTAGGAGTCAGGGTCCGGCGAATCCGACGGCTTGGCGAACTCCGCTTTCAATTCCGGTGCGATCGGCGTGTTGAGATTGAGGCCCTTTGGCGGGATCTTCGACATGAACCACTTGTCGTAGAGCTTTTGGCCCTCGCCCGAGGTGTAGAGCTTGGCGGTCGCAGCGTCGACCAGCTTCTTGAACGCCGGGTCGTCCCTGCGCAGCATGATGCCGTAAGGCTCGGGCTTGGAGAACGCGTCCTTGGAGATGGTATAGGCACTCGGATCCTTCGATCCCGCGATGAAGCTTGCCAGAAGGATGTCGTCCATCACGAAAGCCGCCGCGCGATCGGTCTCGACCATCAGGAACGCTTCCGCATGCTCCTTGGCGGGAATGATGGTTATGCCGAGATTGCGCGCCGCATTGGCCTCGGTGAGCTGCTTGATGTTGGTCGTGCCGGCGGTGGAGACCACCGTCTTACCCTTGAGATCGTCGATCGTCATCAGGTTGTTGGCCTTCTTGGCGGCAAACCGGCTCGCCGTCAGGAAATGCGTGTTGGTGAAGGCGACCTGCTTCTGGCGTTCGGGATTGTTGGTGGTCGAGCCGCATTCGAGATCGACGGTGCCGTTGGCGAGCAGCGGAATGCGCGTGGACGAGGTCACCGGATTCATCTTGACCTCGAGCTTGTCGAGCTTGAGCTCGGCTTTGACGGCGTCGGCGATCTTGTAGCAGATGTCGAGGGCGAAGCCGACCGGCTTCTGATTGTCGTCGAGATAGGAGAAGGGAATGGACGAATCGCGGTAGCCGATCGTGATCGCACCGGTTTCCTTGATGTTCTTCAGCGTCCCGCTCAGCTCTTCGGCGCGCGCACCGCTCGCGCCGATGCTGCTTACGCCGAGTCCGGCCGCGAGCATCAGGCCCAGGATTTGCAATTGTTTCATCTGTCCTCTCCCCATTGTGGATGGCTTGCCCGGAAATGCTTGCATAAACCGGGCCGGAATTGAATGTGACTTTTGGGCGGCCAGAGGCCCTAACGATGGCAATCCGCCGCGGTCCGGCGGATCGTGATCAGCGCCAAAAGGCTCAGGATGCAGACCGTCGTCAGATAATAGCCCGGCGCGAGGTCGCCGATCAGGGCGATGCTGCCGAGCCAGGTCATGATCGCGGGCCCCATGCCGCCAAAGGCGGTGACACCGATGTTGTAGCTCAAGCCAAGCCCGGTGGCGCGCGTCGCGGGCGGGAATAATTCCGACATCAGGGCCGCCAGCGCGCCGAGATAGAGCGCCTTCAAGGCGCCGAGCAGCAGCACGGCGACGACGATGATGGCCGGTGTCGGCTTGTTGGTCAGCAGCAGGAACAGCGGGAAAATCGAAAACAGAAGCACGATACCGACGGTGGTCAGATATGGAGTGCGTCCGACCCGGTCGGAGATGTGACCCGCCAGGGGATTGAGCAAGATGGCGGCGATCGCGGCGGCAAAGGCGGCGATATAGCCGATGGTCGGCGCGAGCTTCAGGGTTTTGACGACATAGGTCGGCATGTAGATGATGAGGTAGTTGACCGCGGTCGAGATCGCGAGCGCGCCGATCGCAAGGATGACGGGGAGCTTCTGCTCCGTGAACACGGTGCGAACAGGCGTATCGTGCGTGGCTGCGGGCGGCGCGGTCGCATCCTCGACGTTGTTTCGGATGTAGAGACCGATCGGCCCGATCAGCACGCCGAACAGGAACGGGATGCGCCAGCCCCAGCTCTGCAGGTCCGCTTCGCTCAACGTCGACGACAACAGCGCGCCGAATCCGGCGCCGAGCAACGAGCTCAACCCCTGGCTTGCGAATTGCCAGCTTGCGACAAAGCCGCGCCGTCCGGGCATGTGCTCCACCAGGAACGCGGTGGAGCTGCCGAACTCGCCGCCTGCGGAGAAGCCCTGCACCAGGCGTGCGACGATCACGAGAAGCGGCGCCAGCAAGCCGATATGCTCGAAGGTCGGCATCAGCGCGACCGCGAGCGTGCCGAACGTCATCATGACGATGGAGACGAGCAGTGAGGCCTTGCGTCCGTACCGATCGGCGTAAGCGCCGAGCATCACGCCGCCGACCGGCCGCGCCAGGAAGGTCAGCCCGAACGTGCCGAAAGTCAGGAGCAACGAGGTCGTCGGGTCGTTGGCAGGGAAGAATGCCTTTGAGAGGTAGACGGCGAAATAGGCGTAGACGGAGATATCGAACCATTCGAGCGCATTGCCGAGCGAGGTCGCAACGATCAGCCGCGCGACGTTCTTCCTCGCCTCCGGCGGGGCAATCCGTGCGAGCTCCGTGTCCGCCGATATCGCCATGTCAGGACCCTCTCATCGCCTGCCGCAATCACCTGTTGCCCGCCCGCTGCAAAGGCCGCGCCATCTCGCCCAGATCCCAGAACAGCCCCGCCATGATGCCGAGCGCCTCTTCGGTCACGCTAAGCAAGATGTGCTCATCCGGCGCGTGCTGGGAGCAGCCGGGATAGGAATGGGGCACCCAGATCGTCGGTAATCCCAACGTTTCCGAAAACACATCGTTCGGCAGCGAGCCGCCGAAATTCGGCAGCACGGCCGGCGCTTTGCCGGTGGTCTTTGCAATCGAGTCCGCCGCCCATGCGATCCAGGGGCTGTCGAAATCGGTGCGCGAGGCACTGAAGCTTTGCGTCGCGCTGACCGCGACCATGGGAAAACCGTTGGCGTGCAGATGCGCCCGCACGGCATCGACGACCTGCTGATGTTTGGTGCCGACCACGAAGCGCAGTTGCAGCACGGCGCGGGCCTGTCCGGGAATGGCGTTGGCGGGCTTGTCGATATTGCCCGCGGACATCGCCAGCACCTCGAGCGTGTTCCAGGCGTAGAGCCGCTCGGCCGCCGACAGCCCCTCCTCGCCCCAGTTCTCCGACAGCGCCGGCTCGTCGGGCAGCGGCTTGATCTCGACATCGGCGAGAAAGCTCTTGATCTGATTGGTCAGCCGCGGCGGCTTCATCGCCTCGAGCTTCAATCGGCCGTGGCCGTCGACAAGACTCGCGATCGCATTGCACAGGATGGTTGCGGGGTTGGCGAGCACGCCGCCCCAATTGCCGGAATGATGTCCGCCCTCGCGCAGATTGACGTCGAGGTGGATACGGATGCCGCCGCGGCAGCCGAGGAAAACGGTCGGACGATCCGCCGCAAGGCGCGGCCCGTCGGAGCCGACAAAGACATCGGCCTTCAACTCGTCGCGCAATGACGCGCACACCTCGTTCAGATCGGGCGAACCGATCTCCTCGCCCATCTCGACAATGAATTTGGCGTTGAAGCCGAGCTTGCCGCCGCGCGCCGCCCGCACTGCGCGCAGCGCTGCGAGGTTGATCGAATGCTGACCCTTGTTATCGGCGGTGCCACGGCCGTAGACACGGTCCTCTATCCGCGTCGTCCGCCAGGGATCGAGCCCGCCCCGCCATTCGCCGA
The DNA here is from genome assembly GCA_963738845.1 of uncultured Alphaproteobacteria bacterium. Lineage (GTDB taxonomy): Bacteria > Pseudomonadota > Alphaproteobacteria > Rhizobiales > Xanthobacteraceae > Bradyrhizobium. The sequence continues at coordinate 17,396 of CAVTYJ010000001.1, forward strand.
CCATGCCATCGACGACATCGCCGTGACCGTACATCAGCACGGTGGGTGCAGACGCATCCTCGCGATGGTCGGCGACGAGAAACGGCGCCTTGCCGCTCGGGGATTCGACGAGGCGGCTCTCGAAATCGAGCTCGGCGAAAGCCGGCTGCATGGCCCGTTCCAGGTAGGCGCGCAACTCCTCGCTCCGCTCGGCATTCTGGCTTTCGGTCCTGTAGGCGACCCTGCGTCCGAGCTCGTCGAGAAAGACGCCCGACCGAAACTGCTCGTGCGCGTGCGCGATGGCGTCAGTCCTGCTCATGGCGTCCCTCTGCTCAGCTTTCGCATCGACCAGCGTAGCGGGACAGGACGACGGCTGGAAGTGGGCATCTCGCAAGCGACTTTCTTCTTTGCGAAGCTGTGGCGGCGTGGAACAATTGCCGTCCAAGAGCCCGGCTTCAGACCGGGCCGATCCGGGAGAACTCCTATGAAAATCATGTTGCGCCTGACCACCCTGTGTGTGCTGTTCGCCGGCTCCGCTGTCGCGCTGACCGGCGAACGCTTCGCCGAAATCCCGCTGGACAAGATGACGCCGGCGCAGCGCACGGTTGCAGACGCCATCATGTCGGGACCGCGCGGGCGCATGAGCGGCCCGTTCAATGCCTGGCTGCGCAGCCCCGTGCTTGCCGACCGCCTGCAGAAGGTCGGCGAATATGTCCGCTTCGACACCTCGCTCGACAAGCGCCTCAACGAGATGGCGATCCTGATGACCGCACAACATTGGGGTTCGCAATACGAGTGGTACGCGCATGCGCCGCTCGCGGCCAAGGCCGGGCTCGATCCGCAGGTGATCGCAGCGCTCGGCGCGGGCAGGAAGCCGGAGGGAATGAAGGAGGACGAGGCGATCGTCTGGGAGTTCACCACCCAGCTCAGGCGCGACCACGGCGTGGACGATGCGACCTATGCCAGGGCAATCGAGAAATTCGGCGAAAACGGCGTGATCGACCTCGTCGCGGTCAATGGTTATTACGACGTGGTGTCGATGACGCTGAATGTCGCCCATGTCGCGCCGCCGAAGGAGGCGGAGCTGCCGTTCAAGCAGGCCGGCCGCTAACAATTGCACGGGTCTTCATGACAAAGGAAATTCGACTCAACGCTTTCGCCATGAACTGCGTAGCGCATCAATCGCCGGGGCTGTGGACGCATCCGCGCGACCGCACGGCCGACTACAATCGCCTGCCCTATTGGCTCGATCTCGCACAAATCCTCGAGCGCGGCCGGTTCGACGGGCTGTTCCTCGCCGATGTGCTCGGGGTCTATGACGTCTATGGCAACAGCCCCGATGCTGCCTTGCGCCACGCAACGCAGACGCCGGCCAACGAGCCCCTGCTCCTGATCTCGGCGATGGCCGCCGTGACCAGGCATCTGGGCTTCGGCGTCACCTCCAATCTCTCCTTCGAGCCGCCCTATCCTTTCGCACGGCGCATGTCGACGCTCGATCATCTGACCGAGGGACGGATCGGCTGGAACGTGGTGACCGGCTATCTCGACAGCGCCGCGCGCGGCGCGGGCATGGACAAGCAGACCGCCCACGACGATCGCTACGACATTGCCGACGAATATATGGAGGTGGTCTACAAGCTCTGGGAAGGCAGCTGGGAAGACGATGCCGCGATCCGCGATCGCGTGCGCGGAATTTTCACCGACCCATCCAGGGTGCATCGCGTGCAGCATGAGGGAACGCACTATCGGCTGAACGCGATTCATCTTGCCGAGCCCTCGCCGCAGCGAACGCCCGTGCTCTATCAGGCCGGGACCTCGCCGCGCGGCCGGCAGTTTGCCGCACAGCATGCCGAATGCGTGTTCATGTCAGGACCCTCGGCGAAAGTGATCGCGCCGCGCGTCGCCGCCATTCGCGAGCTCGCCGCAAAGTGCGGCCGCAACCCGCGCGAGATCCTGATGTTCTCCATGTTCACCGTCGTCCTCGGCCGCACGGAGGCGGAGGCAAGGGCAAAATACGAGGACTACCGCCGCCACATCAGCGCTGAGGGCGCGCTGACGCTGATGTCGGGCTGGACCGGCGTCGACTTCTCGCGGCTAGCGCTCGATCAGGAGGTGCGTCATGTCACCAACGACGCCGGGCGCACCGCGATGGACAACATCACCCGCGCCGATCCGGATCGCGTCTGGACCGTGCGCGAGGTCGCCGAGCATGTCGGCATCGGCGGCATCGGACCGGTGATTGTCGGCACGCCGGAACGCGTGGCCGATGAGATCGAAGCCTGGTTCGAGGCGACCGACGTCGACGGCCTCAACATGCCCTTTGCAGTCTCCCCCGGCGACTTCGAGGATATCGCCGACATGCTGGTGCCGGAATTGACCAGGCGCGGACGCTACAAAACCGAGTACGCGCCGGGCACCTTGCGCGAAAAGCTGTTCGGCACCGGCCGCGCGCGGCTCGCCGCGCCACATCCCGCCGCGCAGTACCGGGTACCGAAGGCTGCCGAGTGAATCGTACGGTGGGCGAAGGCGCAAAGCGCCGTGCCCACCGTCTCTCCACCGGTGTTGCGTCGGTGGGCACGCTTCCGCCTACGCTCTTCGAGCTTCGGCGGACAAGTCGCTTTGCCCGCCCTACGATTGACTCGCTTCGCTCGCAATGACGAGAAAGTCAGTTCACCGAATTACTCAGCATCACCTCGATCAGCTTGGCGCCGGGCCGCCTGAATGCGTCCGACAACTTCGGCTTCAGCTCGGCGGGATCGCTGATCCGTATCGCCTCCAGACCAAGCGATCTGGCGAGGCCTGAAAAATCGACGGGGGGATCGGCGAAATCCATGCCGACATAATGATCGTCGCCATGAAAAGCGAGCAGCCTTTGCTTGATGATGCTATAGCCGCCATTGTTGCAGATCACGACCGAGAGCGGCAGCTTGTGATGGGCCGCGGTCCACAGCGCCTGAATCGAATACATCGCGCTGCCGTCGCCGGAGAAGCACACCACCGGACGCTGCGGATTGGCAAGGCTGACGCCGACGGAAGCCGGCACGCCCCAGCCGATGCCGCCGGAGGCCAGCGCATGATAGCCGAAGCGGTCGCGATGCGGCCTCAAGCTCAGAAGCTGCCGCCCGGAGGTGAGCCCCTCATCGACCAGGATCGCATTGTCCGGCATCGCCTCGACAAGCTGCAGCGTGAGAAAATCCGGATCGATCGGCGATTTGTCATGGGCTTTCGCGATCTGCTCGATCAGCGTCCTGCGTCTTGCCGACCAGTTTCTCGAGGCGAGCGCGGCGAGGCTCTCTTTCGCGCGCGCTTCCAGTGCTTGACCTCCGGCCGCCTTCAATGCCGGCACCAGCGCGCGAAGCGTCTCCCTGACGTCGGCCTTCATCGCGATGTCCGCAGCGTAGTTCTTGGCGAGGTCCCAGTCGACCAGGCCGATCTGCACCATCGACAGGCCCTCCGGCAGCGGATCGACCTCGCTGTAAACCGACATCCGCAAGGGATCGGCGCCGAGCACGATCATGAGATCGTAAGGCGACAGCACCTCGCGCACCTGCTTTTGCAGCCGCGACAGCGCGCCCATGAAGCACGGACACTCGGAAAGGAAATGAGCGCCATAGGGCGTGGAGCATTGATAGGCCGGTGCACCAAGCACCTCCGCGAGCGCGGCCGCTTCGTTCAGCGCATCACTCTTGACGATCTCGTCGCCCGTGACGATCACCGGGCGCTGTGCCCTGAGGATGCGCTGGGTCAGCGCCTGCAGCGCCTCGTCGGATGGCTTCACGCGGGCATCGACGCGGGTGGAACGGCCGAGCTCGATGCCGGCTTCCGAATTGAGGATGTCGCCGGGCAGCGAGATGAACACGGGACCGGTCGGCGGCGTGGTCGCGATCTTGGCGGCGCGGCGCACGATCCGCGGCAAATCCTCCAGCCGCGTCACCTCGACGGCCCATTTCACCAGCGGTTCAGCCATCTGCACCAGCGGCCCATAGAGCACGGGCTCCATCAGCCCGTGGCCCTGCTCCTGCTGGCCCGCGGTCAGGATCATCGGCGTTCCCGTGAATTTCGCATTGAAGAGCGAGCCGAGCGCATTGCCGAAGTCCTGGCGCGACATGGACATTGCAGGCGACGAGCTTGCCGGAGGCGCGGGAAAAGCCGTCCGCGATGGCAACGACCAGGCTCTCCTGCATCGCCATCACATAGGTGAGGTCGGGGTGGTCCTTCAGCGCATGCATGATCGGCAATTCGGTCGTGCCGGGATTGCCGAACAGATGAGTGACGCCCTCGTCCTTCAACAGCGCAAGAAACGCCGAGCGACCGGTGATGCGGTTCTTCATGTTGCCTCCCTGCCCGCCGGCCGGCTGCCGTGCGGTGCGCGAAAGCATCATGCTGATCCCGCTGGCGAGATCAATGGAGGTGGCTCATGGCAGCCTTGCGCTGGAGCTCGCATCGCCTTCGGGCCTCTCGGCCACGGACGCCGCTGCCGCTTAGACCTTGATCACAGATCGTCGCGCGCGAGCTCAAACGGATCATCGCCGGCCGCCCGGCGCTTTCGTTTCGAGCGCTGCCAGACGACGCCGGGAAACCCTTTCAGCGGCACCAGCGGCTCACCGGTATAGGCCCATTCCTGCAGCTCCTCGATGGCGACGTGATAGAGCGGCTGCCGTCCCGTGCGTCCCGAGAACAGCGCGCGAGGAATGTTGACCATGTGCGGCGCGCGGGCGCGCTCGTAGATCAAGGGCGTGCCGCAGATCCTGCAAAAGCTGCGGGCGGTCCTGGTCGCCTTGTGCTCGAAGCGCGCGATCGAAGCCTTGCCGCTGGCGATCCGAAAGCGCTTGCGCCAGCTGCCGACATAGGTCGCGTACGCCGCGCCATGCGCGCGGCGGCTCGCGGCGGAATGATCGTGCCATGCCCATCGCGCCGGCACGTCGATCTCGAACGACACCTCGCCGCACAGGCATTGGCCTTTGGCAATGCCACCGGCTGCCGCTGCTTTTGCCATGGGCGCTCTCCGTCATTGCGAGGAGCGAATGCGACGAAGCAATCCAGACTGTGCCCTCGGAAACAATTCTGGATTGCTTCGCTGCGCTCGCAATGACTAAGTATATCAAGCCGGCGCCAGTTCGTCGTAGACCGGATAGTCCGTATAGCCGGCTTCCTCGCCACCATAGAAGGTCGCGCGGTTATAGGGCGTCAGCGGGTAGCCGTGCCTGAGCCGGCGCGGCAGGTCCGGATTGGAAATGAAGATGCGGCCGAAGGCGATCGCGTCCGCATGGCCCTCGGCGATCGCGGACTCCGCCATCTCACCGGTGAAACCGCCGGCGGAGATCAAAACGCCCTTCCAGACCGGCCGATAGAGCACCATCGCCGACGGTACGTTCTGCCAATTGACCTCGGCGCGGCCCGCTCCGCTCGAGCGCGGCTCGATGAAATGCAGGTAAGCAAGGCCAAGCGAGTTGAGTGAATTGATCGCGTGAGTATAAAGCGGCATCGGGTCCGGCTCGCCGCTGCCGTTGGCGATGCCATAAGGCGACAGGCGGACGCCAACGCGGTTGGCGCTCCAGACCTCGATCGCGGCCTGCGTGACCTCGAGCAGCAGGCGCACGCGGTTGCCGATCGATCCGCCGTATTGATCGGTGCGCAGATTGCTGCGCGACTGCAGGAACTGCTCGATCAGATAGCCGTTCGCGCCGTGAATCTCGACGCCATCGAAACCGGCGGCCAGGGCGTTGCGCGCGGCCTGCTTGAACGCGGCAACGATGCCGAAAACTTCGCTCGTCTCGAGCGCGCGCGGCGTCTCATAGGCCACGAGCTTGCCGTCGGCCGTCATCGCCTTGAACTCCTCGGGGATCGCGACCGCGGACGGAGCGACGGGGAGCGCGCCGCCGGGCTGGAACGACGAATGCGAGACCCGCCCGACATGCCAGAGCTGGAGGAAGATGAATGCGCCCTTGGCATGTACCGCGTCCACGACCTTGCGCCAGCCCGCGACCTGCTGCTCGGTATAGATGCCGGGGACGCCGGGATTGCCGAAGCCCGTTGCCGTCACCGGGGAAGCTTCGGCGATGATCAGGCCGCCCTCCGTGGCGCGCTGGGCATAATAGTCCGCATTCAGCGGCCGCGGCGCGAGGCTTGGCCTTTCCGCCCGCATCCGCGTCAGCGGCGCCATCACCACACGGTGCTTCAACTGATAGGGACCGACCTTGAGCGATGCAAAGAGATGCGGAAACTTCATGGTGCCCCCGGTGATGCATGGAAGGTCGAGCGTCATACGACCTGCGAATGGGCGCACCATAAAAGAAGGAACGGCCGCTGAAAAGCGGCCGCCCCTGCATAGCACCTCTCGCCATCGTACGGAGCGACAGTTTACACGGTCATGTCTCGACGATGACGTAGCTGTCCTCGACCACGACAACAAAGGTCTCGGCGACGTACGGCCCTTTCGCCATCCCCTCGACCAGTTCCTCGCCGCTCTCGACCGCGACCGGAAAGGAGCGGACCTTGAAGCGCTTCGGGTCGAACCAGGATTGCCCGTTGCGCATGTCGAACTCCCAGCCATGCCAGGGGCAGCGCAACAGCTCGCCGACCCGCGAGCGATGGTAGACGCCGGGCTCCGGCGAGGTCAGCCGCGCCACGCACGCGGCCTTGTCGAGGGGGGCACCTTCGTGGGGGCAGCGATTCAACAGCGCGAAGAACTCGCCATTGACGTGGAATACGACGATGTCGCGGCCGTCGATCTCGACGATCTTGTTGCCGCCGGATGGAATGTCCGCAGTGCGCGCGACGACGTGACGGGCCATCAGAGCCTGTAGACCGCGCGTGCGTTGGTGGAGAAGATCTTCTTGCGCTCGGCCTCGCTCAGCGGCGTCTTGAAGGCAAAGCGCGCATCGTCGTAGTCCCAGTGCGGATAGTCCGACGAGAACAACAACCGGTCGATGCCGACCCATTCGATAAGCTGGCGCAAATGCCTTGCCTCGTCCGGCTCGTCGATCGGCTGCGTCGTGAACCAGAAATGCTCCTTCACATATTCGCTCGGGCGGCGCTTGAGATGCGGCACCTCGCTGTGGAAACGATCGAAATGCCTGTCCATCCGCCACATCGCCGATGAAATCCAGCCGAAGCCGCCTTCGATGAAGACGATCTTCAGTTTCGGGAAGCGCTCCGGCACGCCTTCAATGACAAGGCTTGCAAGCTGCGCCGCCATGGTGTGCGCGTTCGATTGATGCTCCTCGCAATAATAGGACGGCCACCCGCCGCCGGTGGGCGCATGTCCGCCATAGCCGCCGACATGGATGCCGAGGGGCAGCCCCAATTCCTGCGCGCGCTCGTAGATCGGCCAGTAGCGGCGGCGGCCCAGCGGCTCGTTGGCGCGCGGCGAGATGTTGACTTGGAGGTATTCGCCGGTCTTGGCGCAGCGGTCGATCTCGGCGAGCGCTGCGACCGTGTCGTCCTGGCCGACCAGGATCGAAGCCTTGAGGCGCGGATCGCGATGCGCCCAGAACGCAAGCTGCCACTCGTTGATCGCGCGCTGGATCGCCGCGCCGAATTCGAGATTCTGCTGCGAGAAGATGAAGAGGTCGAGCACCTGCAGGATGCCGAACTCGACGTCATAGGGGTCCAGATGCTGCTTGCGCATGAAGTCGAGGTCGGAGCCGGGCGGTCCGCCGGTCGGCGGCCAGGCGTCGCGGCGGCAGATCAGGGGCGAGGAGCGCGGATAGGGCGTGGTGCCGATATAGGGCGTGCGCAGATGATCGCCGTAGGTCTTCAGATGCTCCTGCCAGCGCTTGGGCAGGAACTCATTGAGATCGGCGCGCGAATGCAGGCTCGGATGAATGTCGCAATCGACGATGCGAAGCCGCGTCGCGGCGGTCGCTTGCTTCTCCAGAATCGGGCGGTCGATGACGTCACTCATGCGATCCTCCTTTTCAACACGGGCTATGCTGCAAGCTGCAGCCGCGGAAAGGTTTCGAGCGGATTGTCGACGCACATGCGCGAGACGATGCTTTGCGGCAGATGCGGCGGGATGGCGTCATCGCCATCGAACTGCCAATGCGGATAGTCAGACGCAAACAGGAACATCTTGTCGGAGCCGATCTGATCGATCACGTCCTCCACGCCGGTCGGGTCCAGCGGACCGTCGAACGGCTGCATGGTGACGCGGACGTGGTCGCGGATGATCGACGCCGGCTCGCGCTCGACCCAGGGCACCTCGACGCGGACGCCGCGCCAGGTCTTGTTCGCCCGCCACATGAAGGCCGGCAGCCAGGTCACGCCGGACTCCATCAGCACGACTTTCAGGTTGGGAAACTTGCCGAATACACCCTCGTAGATGAGGCTCAGAACTTGCGCCTGAAACGCCTGCGCCTCGACGAAATAATATTCGTAACGATGCGACGGCCAGCCGATCGAGCTCGGCGCATGGCGATAGGCGCTCCCGGCATGAATCGCGAGCGGCAATTTGTACTTTTCCGCGGCCTGATACACCGGCCAGAAATGCCGGCGGCCCAGAAGCGTCTCGCCCTGCGCCAGAACAAGGATAGAGACGAAGCGGCTGTCGCCGGCGCGACGCTCGATTTCTTCCACCGCCAGATCCGGCGCCTGCATCGGCACCACGATCGACGCGCGCAGCCGGGAATCGGCGGACAGCCATTCGGCCGCGATCCAGTCATTGATCGCCTTGCAGAAAGCAGATGCCATATAGGGGTCGAACACGGCCTGCGCGCCATAGAGCACGTTGCAGATCGCATGCGACGCGCCAAGCTGGTCGAACGCGCCCTGCTGAACCATTTTCAGATCAGACCCCGGCTTGCCGCCCTTGGGCCGCCAGTCGGGCCGACCGGACAGCGGCATGTTCGGCGGATAGCTGGTGAGGTCGAGCCCGTCGATCGCGCGGCTCACCACCTGCTCCTTCCAGTGGTCGTCGAGATAGGGAAGCAGCGTGGTTCGCGTTCCCCCCACAGCGGGATGGATGTCGCAGTCGATCCGCGTGACCGCCATCAGGTTTCCTCGAATCGCATATTCCTTTTTGGCGGCGCCTCGCGCCGCAGCCAAAGAGTGCCCCTCAAATCCAGTGAGCGCAAGGGTTTCGGGTCTCTTTCGTCCGCCGCCGGCGCAACGCTGCCTTGTCCCCGCCGTTCGTGGGCGATTTCACACGTGTTTTCGATAGAGTTCTGCTATCCCGATACAGAGCAACAGGCACGCCTCCCGGAGACAAGGATAAATCGCGCAGCGCCGGTCACTCTTGCCCTCATGCTGATGTCGACAGGTGCTGCGAACGCCGAGGCCGGAAAGGTCACCGGCCAGGCGGCGCTTGCGCTCGCCGGCGTCGTGGCGGCGGCCTCGCACCGGTTGTCGACGGCCGAAAAGGAAGCGGTCGCGATGCTGTTTGCCGCCAACAGCAGCATTCCCTACAAGAAAAAGATCGTGGTGACCGCGGACAAGATCGTTTGCCGGGTCGGCAATGTCGACATCACCGCGCGCTCCTGCGAATTGACCTTTGGCAAGACGACGAAGACCATCAACGGGCGCGCGGCCAGCGAGATGTTTGCGACCGAAGCGATGGCGGGTATCGCCGCCGACGGCGCCGCCGGATCGATGGTCGAGAGCCTCTCGAAACTGAGCTGCACGCTCGATCCGCAGGTCATCAAGGACAAGGCCGGCGGCGGCGCGGAGTGCACGTTCGAGGCGGCGCAGTGAACAACTGCACGAGCAATGCGCGCGTTTTCCCACATCAGGGGCGCGGTTCAAGAAATCGAATTCAATCTCTGTTCTTGTCGACGGATTGCACGAACGCCGCCAAATCCTGCCTCGAGCCTCGGAACGCGGACAAGTCAACGGGACCCTGCACGCCTTTCCGAACTCCGCGATCATGATACTGCCAAAAAAGCCATTGTTCCCGCCGAAAGAGAGGCGGCAACACGAGGCTGCGGGCCCAGAATTGATCCTGCGCAAATTGTCCCTTAAGGTAGGCGTCGTGGAATTTCGCCGTGGTGTAGATCAGCGGCCTTCGCCCATAATGGGCCTCGAGCCGGGCAAGCAGTATTTCGAGCTCCCTCGCGACATTTTCGGCTGGCGCGCCGTTCGAGCACGGAGTCATGCTCTCCGCATCGACCGCAGGCGGCAGTGCGACTGGATCACGCGGCACGGTCGCAATGAAGTTCAGCGCCTGGTCAACTCCGCTCCGGCATGGCGTGAAGAAGTGGTAGGCGCCGCGCACCACGCCCGCGCCGGCCGCGCCGGCCCAGTTCGCTTCAAAGTTGGCGTCACGAAAATTGCCGCCTTCCGTGGCCTTGATATATGCGAATGCAATCCCATCCGCGGCCAGCGCTCCCCAATCGATCTCACCCTGATGATGCGAGACATCGACGCCGATCACGTCATAGCGCAGCGGTGCCAGTTCGAGGCGTGCGTAAAGCTGTGGCGCCAAAGCGACGGCTATTGCGATCGCCGCAAACGAGCCGACAATCCACATGTACTTTCTCGCGACCGTTGAGCGCAAGCATTGCTTTGGCATGGGGGTCGAACGTCCGGTCATGGTGTTATTGGCTTTGTTCTAAGCTCTGGTGCTGCCGGGACGCGACCGCAAAACACGCCCCTGCACGAAATCTGCAAAAAATTCCTGAAATCCTGCCGGGACCGTCGCGAGCAATTGCACGACCGCCGGACTCACGCGAGCTTTGCGGCCTCACGGGGCGCGCTTGCGCCGCTCCTCGATGAACCCCTCCACCATCATCGCCGACCAACGTGTCGGGAATAGCAACAAGGCGAAATTCTTGACGCACCGCATCCTCATTGCCGACGATGACCCTCACATTCGCGAGGTCATCCGCGTTGCGCTGAAAAAGGCCGGCATGGGCGTCGTCGAGGCGCGCGACGGAAGGGAAGCGCTGGCGCGCTTTGCGAGCGAGACGGTCGACATCATCATTCTGGATATCGGGATGCCCGAGCGCGACGGGCTGGACGTCTGCCGGCAGATTCGCAAGAGTTCCGACGTTCCGATCCTGTTTCTTACCGCGCGCGACGACGAGATCGATCGCATCCTGGGGCTCGAGATCGGCGGCGACGACTACGTCACGAAGCCGTTCAGCCCGCGCGAGCTGGTCGCGCGGGTGAACGTGATTTTGCGCCGCGTATCCTCGCGCGAGGCGGATCCGAGGTCTGCCCAGACGGCGCTTGCGCGAGGCAAGCTTTCGATCGATCCAGCCCAGCACGCAGCGGCTTTCGGTGGCAAGCCACTCCGTCTCACCGCGATCGAATTCGGAATCCTGCGCGCCTTCCTGAGCCGGCCGACGGCGGTCTTCAATCGCGATCAGCTCATGGGCGCGGCCTATCAGTTCAACATCCAGGTCTCCGACCGCACTATCGACAGCCACATCCGCAACATCAGGGCAAAACTTGCGGCCGTGGGTTGCGACGATGCCATCGAAACCATTCACGGCGTCGGTTTCAAGCTCGGCCTGTGCGAACCAAAGACATGAACTTCGTGCGCACGAAGCAGTCATGGCGTCCCTCGATCAGGCAAATCGTGTTCGTCGTCCTCGCCTCAGTGGTTCTCCTGCCCCTGTTCGGGCTGTTCTTCTTCCGTCTCTACGACAATCAGCTCATCCGTCAGACCCAGGCCGAGCTGATCGCGCAGAGCCAGGTCTTTTCGGCGATTTACGCCCGCGAGGTCGAGGCGCGCCTCGCCAGCGGCATCGCGCTCGGTGCCGAAATCCCGGAGAGCGCGCGCCCGGACCCGAACGACCATTTTGCGCCGATCCAGCCGGCGCTCGACCTCGCGGGTAACGAGCTGTTGCGACGACGGCCCGATGCGCTATCTGCGGCCGTGCCGGCGGACCCCGCCTTCGTCGACATCGGCGCAAAACTCTCGCCTCTGATCGTGGAGACGCAGAAGGTGACACTCGCGGGATACCGCATTCTCGATCCCCGCGGCGTGGTGATCGCGGGACGAACGGAACTCGGGCAGTCGCTCGCGCATATCGAGGAGGTCGCCTCGGCCCTGCGCGGCGAATATCGGGCCGTGCTGCGCACCCGCATCCCCGGCAAGCCGCCGCCGCCGATCTATTCCATCAGCCGCGGCGTCGGCGTCCACGTTTTTTCGGCGATGCCCGTCATCGTCGACAACCGCGTGGCCGGCGTGATCTACACCTCGCGAACGCCGAGCAACATCTTTCAGCATCTCTATCAGGAACGCGGGAAATTTGTCCTGGCGGCATGCGCCGTCGTGCTGGCGACGCTCATCATCGGGCTGATCTTTTCCCGCACCGTGACGCGTCCGATGCACGAGCTGATCGGCCGCGCCGAACGCATTCGCCGCGGCGATCGAACGGCATTCAAGCCGCTTGCGAATTACGGCACCCGCGAGTCCGCGCTGCTGTCGCAAAGCTTTCTCGTCATGGCCGAGCAATTGTCGCGCCGCTCCGAAACCATCGCGACTTTCTCCGCACACCTCACCCACGAATTGAAGTCGCCGCTCACCTCGATCAAGGGCGCCGCGGAATTGCTGCTCGATTCGCTTTCCGGCGATGCAGGAAAGCTGACCAATGCGGAGCAGCAGAGCTTTCTTTCGAACATTCTCGGCGACGCCGAGCGACTGGAAGCCATGACGCAGCGCCTGCGCGAGCTGGCACGCGCCGAGATCGCCCAGCAAAACGAGCGCGCCGAGCTCGCGCTGGTGGTCGGCGGCCTGAAGAGCCGATTTGCGAGCGGCATCACGATCAGCGCAAGCGGCTGCCTCGATCGCTGGATCGCCATGTCCGCAGAGAAAGCCCAGATCGTGCTGTCGCATCTCGCCGACAATGCCACGCGTCACAACGCCAGCGCGGTGCGGATCGAGGCATCCGCCGAGCACCAGACCATCAGGATGACGGTCAGCAATGACGGCGATCCGATCTCCGCACCGAATCGCGAGAGGATTTTCGACGCTTTCTTCACAACACGTCGTGACAGCGGCGGGACCGGCATGGGGCTTGCGATCGTCAGGGCCGTGATGACAAGCCATGGCGGTTCGATCCGTCTCTTGTCGGCCGAACAAGGCACCTCCTTCGAGCTACGGTTTCCGGCGGCCTGAGCAAATCTTCAGTGGCTCAAATCTTGCAAACGCATATCGAACGCGACAGGGTTCCCGTCGTCCCTTCTCTTCCTTCTGCTTGGATCTCCCATGTCCCTCCTCATCCGCGGCGGCACCGTCGTCAACCATGACCACTCGCGCCGGGCCGACGTGCTGATCGACGGCGAGACGATCGCGGCTATCGGCGCATCGATCGATCCGCCCGCAGCTACGGAGATTGTCGATGCCGGCGGCTGCTATGTGATGCCCGGCGGCATCGACCCGCACACCCATCTCGAGCTTCCGTTCATGGGCAGCGTGTCGGCGGACGATTTCGAATGGGGCACCAGGGCGGCGCTGTCGGGCGGCACCACGATGGTGGTCGATTTCTGCATCCCCGATCCCGGCCAGTCGATGCTTGCGGCCTACCAGGACTGGCGACGCAAGTCCGAGAAGGCGGTCAGCGACTACGGGTTCCACATGGCGGTGACGTCTTGGTCGAAGCAGGTGCACGACGAGATGGAGGTCGTCGTCAAGACCTACGGCATCAACACCTTCAAGCATTTCATGGCCTACAAGGGCGCGCTGATGGTGAACGACGACGAGCTTTACAACTCGTTCGCCCGCTGCGCGCATCTTGGCGCCATGCCGCTGGTTCATGCCGAGAATGGCGACGTGGTCACGCGCATGCAGGAGGCCTTGCTCGCGCGCGGCATCGCTGGCCCGGAGGGACACGCCTTCTCGCGTCCGCCGGAGGTCGAGGGCGAAGCCACCAACCGTGCCATCATGATCGCGGACATGACGGGTGCGCCGCTCTATGTCGTGCACACGAGCTGCCGCGAGGCGCATGAGGCGATCGCCCGAGCCCGCGCCGCGGGCAAGCGCGTCTTCGGCGAGCCGCTGATCCAGCACCTCCTGCTCGACGCCAGTGAATACGCCAGCAAGGACTGGGACCATGCCGCGCGTCGCGTGATGTCGCCGCCGTTCCGCGACAGGCGGCATCAGGATAGTCTGTGGGCCGGCCTGCAATCCGGCTCACTGCAGGTGGTCGCGACCGACCACTGCTCGTTTACGACGGCACAGAAGCGCGGCGGGATTCAGGACTTCCGGAAAATTCCGAACGGCACAGGCGGGCTCGAGGACCGCATGCCGCTGCTCTGGACGGCCGGCGTCAACACGGGGCGGCTGACCAGGGAGGAATTCGTCGCGGTCACCTCCGCCAACATCGCCCGCATCCTCAATATCTTTCCGCGCAAGGGCGCGGTGACCGCAGGCTCCGATGCCGATCTCGTGGTATGGGACCCGGCGGCGCACAAGGTAATCTCCGCGAAAACCCAGCTCAGCCGCATCGATTACAATGTGTTCGAGGGCTTTGCCTGCACCGGTCTTCCCGTCGTGACAATTTCGCGCGGCAAGATTGCCTGGCAAGACGGCGATCTGCGCGCCGCTCGCGGTGACGGCCGCTATGTGGAGCGGCCGGCGTTCTCGCCGGTGCATGTCGCCAATTCCACCTGGAAGGATCTACGCGCGCCCAAGGCGGTCGATCGCGCCGCGATCGTGCCCTGATCGCCTGCCGCATCAGCTCAGGACGCCCTTGAGCCCCGCATAGATCGATCCGACCGCAGTAGCGGCGACGCCGATCAGAGGCCCGGCGGTCTGCATCAGGTTCTGGATCAGGCGGGCGCGTCGCCGCAACTGCTCTTCGCCGACGTGCTGTCCGAGCAACCTTGCCATCCTGAACGCCAGCGCGTTGGGCTTGCCGCCTTGCACCAGGACACGTGGCACCACCTGGAAGATGAGGACGCCGAGCAGATTGCCAGACACAAACGCAAGCAGAATGCTCGCGCCATATTCGATCACCTCGCGCCATTCGACCCACACCTGCGGCAATATCGGAACGTGATCGTGGACGCCCGTCACCGTCAGCATCGCGAGGATGCTCAGGGCTGCTGTCGCGAATGCAAACGTCAGCGCGCCCTTCATCGCCACCTTGTGCAACGGATAAGCCGTGAAGCCGAACAAAAGCGGAATGGCAACCGAGGCCAGCCGCAGCGGAAGCTGCGAGAGATCGAAGACGATGGTGACGAGAATGTGCGCAAGAACGAGCAACAGCGAGGGGACGATGACATAAAGAACCGCGTGGGTAGCGAAGTAACGCAGCGGGCTCCTGTAGCGCTTCAGGCCTGCATTGACGCGATCGAGATCATGGCGAAGCTTTTCGAGCTCGGCGACGATGCCGTCGATCTCGATCAGCATGGGTCGAACCACGCGCAGGTCGCGCGAACAGTGCTTGCACACGATCGCCTCGTCCCTGATCGTCTCGGCGCAGAACGGACATTCCATGGTCTAACGCGAGCTCTTGCGGCGTCTGATCAAATCGATCTCGTTGCGTGCGCGACGCAACTCGTTCAGCAGTTGATCGCGTTTGCGAAGCAGTTCGTCCCGCTCCGCAATCAGCGTCGGCGGGATCGCTATGTCGCGCGAGCACATGACGCAAACGAGGGCGTCGTCGACGTTCTCGGATCGGCAGTAGGGACACTTCATGCCATCACTGGGGTGACACCTTCAAGGTGAAGCTTATGGTTCCGGGACGACCTTCGCTGTCCTTGACGTCCACCCTCACCGTGTAATCTCCAGGCGGCAGTTCGGCGTCCGGCATATCGATGCCGTCGGGTTGAATGAAGGGCTTGATCCGCGGCGTCAGGTCCACGTTCGGCGTTCGAAGGTAGATCACGCGCACCGACTCCGGATTGATCTTTGCACCGCCGAATGCCTCGAACCTCAGCTGCAGCCGCAAGGGCGAATGGACCTCCTCGCTCGGCGTGACGACTTCGACCTTGGGTCCCCGCAAAATGCCGCGCCGATCCGCCGCGATTGCTCCCTTCGGCGGCGGTAGCTTTGCTTCCTCCTGCGTGATCAGTTGCGTTGCATGTGCCTCGAACGAGATTAGAAAACCTGCAAATATCCAAATTAGCCAACCCTTTTTCACAGCCCCTCCATTGGACTTGACCCTGCGAGCAGGAACTACCGCGCGCCCCCGTCGCCGATGATCGTATAGGGCGCCCAGAACAGCGGATGCGCATAGGCGAACTCGGTCTTGCCCTCGCCGTTACGATAGCCGGGACCATCCACGAGCGCCATCATCGCCTGGCGGAGCGCCTCGCTTCGCCCAAGCTTCGGATTTTCGGCCTGACGTCTGAACAGGTCGGTGACCAGCTCGCGCGCCGATTGCGAGTGCACCGACCAGTTCGTGACAAGGAGGGCACGGGTTCCCGCGTAGAAGAAGGCCCGGCCCAATCCCGAGGCGGCCTCCGCGCCGGCCCCTGCACCCGCACCGGTGTTGCAGGCCGAAAGGATCACCCAATCTGCATCGAGCTTCAGACCGAGGATCTCTTCCATGGTTAACAGCCCGTCCCCGTCTTCGCCCGTGACCGCCGGTGACGAGAGCGCCAGCGCCGGCTGGGTCAGGCCGTTGAGCTCGCCGGGCACGAGACCATGGGTTGCAAATGCCAGGATCTTGAAGCCGGAAAGATTCATCTTCTTGACCGTTCCCTCGCTTGCCTTCGTGCCGAGGAAGAGAACCTTGGTCGGGTCCGACTGCAGCGCAAGCGCGATCGACTTCAACTCTTCGGCGGTGTCCGGAAGACGCGGCAGCAGCCCCAGCTCCGCACTGTCCACGCCTTCGAGTTGCGGACTGCTGCGCCGCTTCAAGGGCAGCCCGCGCGTGACATTTCCGCCGGCATCCGCGGTCTGAAACCCGGGCTCGGCGCTCTCGGCTTCCGCCTGCTGCTCCTTGCTGAAATAGGGATCGCCAAACGCGACGATTTCTCCACGCCCGGGCTTGCCCGGCGGCAATTGCCGCAGCGTGCGCAACGCTGCCGCGGAAGGCACGATTGTCACCGCATGGGTACGCGCAAGCCATGGTACGTTGCGGTAGCCGACAAACAGCGGATCTTCATCCTGCGCCACGTCTGCGGGCGCGGTCGGAAGCAACGAGAGCGGCAGCAGACCCAACGCACCGTTGGTCACGACAATGAGATTTTTGGCCGGCTTCCAACCGCTTTCGACCGGCTTGAGCAGCAAGCCGTAAAGTTCGTAGGCAAGCTTGAGATCGAACGGTGGAATATCCGAGATCATCGCGGCTTGCGGCTCGAGCGCCTCCCGCAGCTTGCGGACCTTGCTTTCGATGTCTCCGATCTTCGCCTTGACCGCCGCAAAGGCCACGGGTCCCGACTTTGGAACGGCCCAGACGAAGCCGCCATTCTGGCCGAAATAGAACGACAGCATCGCTTCGCCCTCTGAGAGCGTCGCCCTGATGTCGGCGACACTTGGCGGCTTGGGCGAAACCAGATCGGCATAGGCCGGGAACTTCTGCTTGATCTCCTGTCTCGCCTTGTCGAGCTGAATCCGCAAGGCCGCAATCGAGGCTTGAACCTGCTGGACGCCCTTTTCGTCGCGGTCGGAAGACGGCAGCGCAAGCACGTTGTTGAGCGTGCCGAGCTCGGCATTTACCTGCTTGGTGAGGTCCTGTTCCTTCCGCGCGAGCTCGGCCAGAACAGGATCCTGCGCCGCGGCGCGGGCGCTTGAGGCCGCCAGTGCCCGCTGCACCGATTGACCGCGGACGGCGTCGGCAAGGCTGAAAGTCTCCTCGCCTACCGCGCCGGTCGCGCCCTCGGCACGCGTCAGCAACGCAAAATAGCTTTCCACGATGGTTTGCAGCCGTTGTCTGCGCGCCACAACCACCGTTGTGTTTTCATCGTCGGCATTCTCGCTCGCATTCGCCAGCATGATCGGGATGGCGGCCTTGAATTCGCGAATGGCGTCCTCATTGCGACCGGCGCGCATCAGCCCGATGGCGAGGGTGCCGCGCGCGGACGCGGTGTCGAAATGGCCTTCGCCAACGCGATCCGAGAGCTTCTTGACCAATTGCTGTGCGGCGGCGATTCCGGCGTCGACCTGACCGGAATCGTACAACGAAAAAATATGCGCCGGGTTGAGCTCGAAAACCAGACGGCGTTGCGGTTCCCAGTCGGCGATCGCCTTGTCGATCTGCGCATAGATCGCATTTGCATCGCCGGCTTTTCGTTCAAGGGTCAGGACCCCGGCGAGCTGAGACTTGAACTGTACCGTCGATTGCGAGTTGTCGGGAACACCGACTACGCGAATGACCTCGATCGCCTCGCGCGTCAGATGCTCCGCCTCCTGATAGCGCCCCTGCTCGACGAGGATCCCGGACAGGCCCACGACAAATCGTGCGGTCACCGGACTGTATTTGCCGCCATCCTTGAGTCGCGAAAGCAAAGCACGACGTGCATCGCCTTCAGCCTCTGCGAGCTTGCCTTGCCGCGCCTTCATGCGCGCCTGGCTCATGACCGCACCATCGATACCCTGCAGAATGGCGGATGCCGTAGGCGGGTTATCGGAGTCCAGAAGGGCCTGCATGCCGGCGCGCTTGCGGCGTTCGGTCAGTCGATATGACGTCTCGGCTTCGGCGAATTGTCCACGCGCTTCGAGGACCATGGCGCGGGTAAACTCGACCTCCGCTTCCCAGTTCTGCCCGAACTTGGCGTAGGAGGTCCGCCATCCAGGCAGGCCGCTGGTGCGCGCCTCCTGAATCAGGGCCTGGTTGCGGCGCAGATAGGCCTCCGCCTGAGCAACGTCGCCCATCTGCAGCAGTGTATTGGTTATCTGCCGGTTGCAGCCGAATTGGTAGCCGCGGGCGCCGGCCACGTTGGTTTCGCGGCATAACTGCAGATAGGTCTGGAGGGCGTTTTTCAGGTCGCCCGCGGACCAATATTGCAGAGCCAAGAACTGCGTCAGCCGTCCCATTCTGGGAGCGTCGATGGCGCCTCGTCCGGCCTCGATCCCCTTCTTGGCATCCTCGATCGAGTCCGCAAACCGTCCGAGCTGCGAGCGCGCGGCGGATCGATTGAAATAGAATTGCGAGAGATCGGCGCGCGATTCCTTTCCCGTCGGCGAGCTGTCGGCATCCGACTTCAACTTCTCGATCACTTGCAGATCGGGCTTCTCGCTGTCGAGAATGGCGGTGATGTCCGATATGGTCCGGGGCGGCGCCACGAAACCAGCCGGCAAGGTGGAGTCCAGCTTGATCTTGGGCGCCTCTTCGGTCGGAGCCGCAACCGCGACGTTGGCGCGGCCATTGGCTGCATTCAGTGCCGCCACCACACAGGCCTGTACGCGGGGACGCGCTCTCTCGCGGCACGCCTCGAGGCTGCCTCCGCCGCCGCGCATGCATTCCTGCACGATCGGCCTGCCGACCGTCATTCGGCAGTTTTCGATTGCCGCTTCCTTTGTCAGAGCGAAGGCAGAGACCGTTGAAACGATGAAGGCGCACGCCGCACCCAGTCCCTGAATGCGTCGGCGCAGCACTGAACGGCGCCCGATATATCGCATGACCAAATTATCCCTTAAAATAACTGGCGTGAATACTAGCGATACGCCTCGCCATAGAACAAGGCATTATTTGAGCGGCCGGACAAAGCAGGCGAGCGCGTTCCCCGCCGAAGGAGGCGGAACAAGACCCCTGCCCCTGTGAGCGTAACCTACACCGCTTGCGTGACGCGCCGCTGCGGCGCAACCAGCATCTCGCGCGCAAATATCCCGACGGAGTGCAGCACTTCCTCGTGGGTGAGATCGCCGAAGGAAAACTGGCTGATGAAGTAATTCGCGCCGGCCCCCTCGGTCATCGCGGCTACGCGCTCGCGGATCGTGCCGGGGGAGCCCGCGATCGCTCCGCCGTTTTGCACCAGCGTATCGAAATCCTCGGGAATGCGGGCATAGCGCGGCTGGGTCCGGTGCAGCTTCCAGAGCTTCATGAAGCTTCTGAAGAACCCCGGCCAGGCGCGGCGCCCGAGCGCCATCGCCGCGCGGTCGCTGTCGGCGGCGACCACGAAGCGGTTGATACCAAGCAGCGGCAAATGGTCGGGCGGATACTTGGCGGCGGTCCAGGCGGCGCGATAACGGTCGGTGATCTCGCGCACGCGCGGCAACGGCCCGCCGCATACGATGTTGATCCTGTTCTGCGCCGGCCAGGCCGCGCCTTCGGGCACCGGCACCGCATACCAGAGCGGAGGATGAGGCAACTGCAGGGGCTTCAGATCGATCGGCACCTTTGCGAACTGAAAATGTTGTCCGGCATAGTTCACCTCATCGCTCGTCAGCGCCTGCATGATGACGTTGTAGGCTTCCACATACATCGCCTGCGCCCTGTCGGGATCGAGGCCCCAATAGGCAAGCTCATGCGGCGAGGCGCCACGACCGATGCCGATCTCGATCCGGCCATGGCTCAGGTGATCGAGCATGCAGATTTCCTCGGCGAGCCGCAGCGGATGATGCGTCGGCAGCACATAGACCAGCGCGCCGATCCGCAGGCGCTTGGTGCGCTGCGCGACCGCGGAAAGGAAGACGCTCGGCGACGGCGTCAGATTGAGCGGCGTCGAATGGTGCTCGCTCATATGATAGCTGCGAAAGCCGCATTGGTCGTAGGCCTCGATCAGCTGCAAACGTTTCTCATATTGCTCGGCAAGCGGATACGGCCCATGATCGTTCTGGTCGAATATGCCGAACTGCAGCGCCTCGCACGCGGCCATGGACCTCTCCCGCATCATTGTTGTTGGGCGGTTCGGCCGCCGTCGGGCAAGAGTGCCCCCAAGCAACACGGCCGCGCAAGAGCTCCTTGCGTGCACACCGGATTGACGCGGGACCCCGCGCGCGGCCAAATGACAGGACCTTGTTGATTTGGGCATGATCTTTTCGGAAAACCGCCGCACACTTTTCCGGATCATGCGCCAGGGAAACGCCGATGGCAGATCGCAGCAGTGGCGCGACTGAAGTTTACGAATGCGATGCGCTGGTGGTCGGCACCGGTGCGGCAGGCCTATCGGCCGCGGTCACCGCAGGCCATCGTGGCCTGAAGGTCCTGATCGTGGAGAAGGAGCCGCGCTTTGGCGGTACCACCGCGCGCTCGGGCGGCTGGCTCTGGATTCCCGGCACCTCGCTTGCGAAGGCCTGGGGCATTGTCGAAAGTCCGGACCCGGCTCGAACCTATCTCAGGCACGAGGCAGGCAACAGTTTCGATGCCGACCGCGTCGATGCGTTTCTGACGGAAGGCCCGGAGGCGGTCGACTTCTTTACCACCAGGACCGCGGTGCGCTTCGACATGCCGCTGACGTTCCCGGATTATCACGCGGAGGCGCCGGGCGGCGCGCAGGGCGGACGTTCCATGGTGACGCGTCCGTTCGACGGACGCGAGCTCGGCGAGCGGATCGGCGATCTCGGCAGTCCGCTGCCCGAGCTGACGTTGTTTGGCGTCATGCTCGGCTCCGGCAAGGATATCCTGCATTTCATGCGCGCCACGCGCTCGCTGACATCGGCAATCTATGTCGCAAAACGCCTCTCCAGGCATTTTTTCGACGTGATGCGGTTTGGCCGCGGCATGACCCTCACCAACGGCAATGCGCTGGTCGCGCGCCTGGCGAAATCCGCCTTCGATCTTGATATCCCCCTCTGGCTGTCCTCCCCGGTTCGCGAATTGATCGTGGAGAATGGAAAGGTCGAGGGGGCGATCGTCGCGCGTGAGGGACGCGACATTCGCGTGCTGGCAAGGCGCGGCGTGGTGCTGGCCTGCGGCGGTTTTCCGCATGATGTCGGGCGACGGCAGAGGCTGTTTCCTCATTCCGCCGACGGGACCCGGCACTGGTCGCCGGGCCCCATCGGCAACACCGGCGACGGTTTGCGTCTTGCGGAAAGCGCGGGCGGCCTGATCGACGATACGCTGCCGAACGCAGCCGCCTGGGTGCCGGTCTCGATCACGACGCGCAAGGACGGCAGCAGTGGCGTGATGCCACATTTCATCGACCGCGCCAAACCCGGCGTGATCGCGGTCACGCGCGAGGGAACCCGCTTTGCCAACGAGGGAAATTCATACCACGATTTCGTGCAGGACATGGTGAGGACGGCGAAGCCCGGCGAAGAGATTTCCGCCTGGCTCGTCTGCGATCACCGCGCCTTGCGCAAATATGGTCTCGGCTGCGTGCCGCCGGCACCGATGGGACTCGGGCGATTTCTGCGCAGCGGCTATCTCAAGCGAGGCGCCGATCTCGCCGCGCTCGCAAAGGAGCTCGGGATCGAAGCGAAAGCGCTCGAGAGCACCGTTGCGGCTTTCAACAAGGACGCCGCCACCGGCCAGGATCCGGCTTTCGGCAAGGGATCGCGCGCCTACAACCGTTACATGGGCGATGCACTTCATGCGCCGAACCCCTGCGTCGCGCCGCTTAAGCATGCGCCCTATTACGCGATCAAGCTCGTGATCGGCGATCTCGGCACCTATGCCGGCATCAAGACCGACGCCCATGCGCGCGCCCTCGACGCCGACGGCCGCGTCATCGCCGGCCTCTACGCCGCCGGCAACGACATGGCGAGCATCATGGGCGGGAATTATCCGGGCGCCGGCATCACCCTCGGGCCGGCGCTGACTTTCGGCTATATCGCCGCAAAGCACATGGCTGGCATGTGACGGGAACCGCACGCGACAGTTTGACTTGATAGTGTCGTGAAATCGCCTAACCGTCGGTCGATGCTCGAGGCGTTAGCGGCGCGTGCGCACACATGAAAAAAAGCCTTCTCCTCACTCTGGTCGTTGCCATGGCGGTGTATCTTGCGCCCGGCATGCGTCTTGATGTGGCCAAGGCCGGGCTCGTCGACGACGCCAATCCCTCCGCCGAGGACGCCTGCAAGGACGTCTCGCTGTCGCGCGGCCTGAAATACGGCGAGAGCGAGCAGAACCTCGTCGACGTCGCGACCATGGGCAGCAAGGATTCGACGCCGCGGCCGGTGCTGCTGTTCGTGGCCGGCGAAAACTTCACGAACGAAGGAACCGCCTCCGATTGGACGTTGCGGGACCAGGCCATGTGCCTGGCCGCAAAGAACGGCTTGGTCGGCGTCGCCATGGCCTACCGCCGCGCACCGCAATTTCCCTGGCCGGCGGGCGCCAAGGACGTTGCCGCGGCGACCTCGTGGATCCACCAGAACATCGATCTCTTCGGCGGCGACAGGCGCCAGTTGATCGCGGTCGGCTACTCGGTCGGCGCGTTTCATCTCGCAACCTTCCTCGCGCATCGGGAGTTCCAGGACAGCGATTCCGGAATAGCCGCGGCCGTGCTGGTCTCCGGTCTGTACCAGGCCGACACCGACACAGGAGACGGCGGGCGCGCCTATTTCGGCGCGGATGCGAGCAAGTATCAGGATCGCTCGGCCTTGCCCGGCCTTCTCGAAGTGGAATCGCCGATCGTGCTTGCCTGGTCGGCGGCGGATCCGCCGCGGATGATCGCGCAAGCCGAAATGCTGCGCCAGCAGCTTTGCAAGGCCGGCCATTGCCCGCGCGTCGCCGAATTGACCGACCCGGACACGCCCGCGTCGGTGTTCGACCTCGACGGCGCCGGCAAAAGCCTGGCCGAGCGCACCAAGCAGCTCATCGACCAGATCGAGATGCGCGGCCTGCCGTGAAAATCCCGCAACCGGTTGTGTGCCAAAGGGCGGCTGGCTTCTACTCGAACAAGCCCGGTTGCTCGGGTGGATAGGTCAGACCGCCGGAGCCCCGCGGCCGCGCCGCCTCCGTCATGCGCGCTTCTTCCACGTGCCCCGGACCCAGAATGTGGAACACGCGCTCGTCGGCGGCGAGCAGATAATCCGCGATGATCCTTCGGTGGCATCGCCACCACACAGTCTCCGCACACATGATGGCGCAAGTCTGCGCGTCGCCGAGCTTGCGCAAATGGGCAAGCCCCTCGCGAAAGGCAGCACTCATGGCGTAATCGGCATAATTGTGGAAGCTGTCATTGGTCCAGAACGCGTTGAGCGCTGGCGGCACATCGCGGGCGCGGCCGCGCAGGCCGCCGAGCGAAGCCAAATGTTCGTAGCCGACCCCGAACGGCCAAAGCGATTGCGGCAAGGTCTCGCGATTATACTGCGGATTGGTGCGCGAGCGCGGCACGGTTCGGACGTCGATGAGCAAGGTGATGCGCACATCACGCAGGAGGTCGACGAACTCGCTGAGCGGCCGCGTGCCATGGCCGATCGTGTAGAACGGATTCGTCATCCGAACCTCCCGCGCGTGCCGGTGGCGCTCTGTGGTTCAGCGCGCAAGATGGCGCAGCGCCCTGCCCTTGTGCAGGGCGATGTGAGCGGTCTTGTCGCTCTTGATCTCATATTGCGGCTCATCCGGGCTCGCGTGATGGACGTAGCCCTTGTAGGTCACGTCCTTGGTGTGGACGCGGACAATCCTGCCGCGCACCCTGCCGGCTTCCGAATTCCAGCTGACGTGATCGCCTATTTTGAATGTTTTGACCATGGTCCGATCTGTTGATCGCAAGGCACTGGACCATATCAACGCAAGGCACCGTTAGGGGTTGCTAGCCGGCCGGACCCTTTCAATTCGTCGCCGCCGCACCACATGAGCTGTCCCGGAAACTAGATCATGACGAAGGCAGCCAGTGTCGCAGCTCGCGCTCTTTGAGGATCAGATGAGCGGCCCGAAAGGCCTGCGCTATGCGCCCGACTTCGTCTCCAAGGAGACGGGGCGCGCGTTGATCGCGCGCATTGCAGAATTGCCGTTGCAGCCATTTCAGTTCGGCGCGTTCGAAGGCCACCGCCGCGTGAAATCGTTCGGCCATCGCTATGACTATACGCTGCAGAAGCTGACCGAGGCCGAGCCGATCCCGGACTGGCTCGCCGAAATCGCGCGCGCCGTCGAAGCATTCGGCAATCTGCGCGAGGGCAGTGTGCGGCAGATCCTCTGCACCGAATATGACGTCGGCGTCGGCATCGGGTGGCATCGCGACAAGCCGCATTACGACAAGGTGTTCGGGCTTTCGCTCGGCAGTCCCTGCCGCTTCCGTTTCCGTCGCAAGCGAAGCGAGACATGGGAGCGCTTCACCCTTTTGGCTGAACCGCGCTCGCTTTACCTGATGGATGGCGAGGCGCGTCAAAGCTGGGAGCACAGCATTCCGCCGGTCGAGCAGCAGCGTTATTCAATCACGTTTCGGACCATGCGGAGCTAGCGTGGGGAGCGATCCCCGGCAGCCAGCGATTGCATACTTTTGACGATAACGCCAAATTGCGTCGTACGCGTTATGTTTTCGAATTGGGAGGATTTCGTGAGGATCGCATTGGCTGCCCTTGTCTTTGGCTTTGTCACCATGATTGCTACTCCGATCTTAGCAGCGCAGTGGACCGCGAACGATGCGCGCGGTCGAATTACCACCGCAAACGACAGTTGCAAGGTCGGAAGCTATGCGACCCGCATAGGGTGCTGCCATCAAGCCAAGGGCTCTGACGGCCAGCGCAAATGGTCCGATCGCCAATGCGCGGGTTACTGCTCCTCGCAGCCGAAGTGATCGCGGTTGAGCCGGCGAACGCCCGCGGTGATTCGTTCGGCTCAACCGCAGATTGCGGAAAATCAGAGAAATTGGCTACTGCGGGTCCAGCTTATCCGGCGCGGTGGTCGATCGCGTGAGCAGCAAAATGTGCATAATCATATCGTTCGTGAACTCGTCATTGTTGTCCACCTTTGAATAAGGAGTGACCACGACATGTTGCTCATCTTCGACCGTCTGAAAGACTATTTTTGTGAAGGATTGGTCATTGAGGGCGTCGAAAATGGCCAGTCGTATAGCCTGATGATTTTCTGGCCTTAGGTCATGTTGCAGGTACCAGCGCCAACGTCGGACAAGCCGTTGATGCTTACCGATCGCGAAATTAATCATATCACCCGCGGCTACGTTCACGTTTACATTAGCTCCACCTCCGTCCACGAGGCTCACGGTGATGTTTCTGCCCCCACCAGGACCGACCGCCACAGCGCCGACGAAAGTTCCTGTGGGAATTGTGTTTTTGGGGCCGAGATTGCAGACTGTCGAGTGTTGCGCAATTGCGCAATTGGCTGAAAGGGGAAGCGCATATCCGACAGGAAGCGTAAAATTCAGAACGTTAGCGCCAACGGTGGCGCTACTGGCTATTAGGGTCGCGCTGGGATACAAAATATCATTTAGGTCAGCTGTCCAAGATCCTGCGACGGCGTGCTGTGCGATGAAGTTGTCAGATATAAAGTCAAGATTTACATTTGCTGCGAAGGCGTCCGAGAGAAGGCCAGTCGATCCGGTTATGTTTCGAGCTAAGCCGATACCAGTCGCCGTATTGTCAAAACAATTGTTGAACAACCTCGCGAGCCGCTGCGTTCCCTTCGTCTGTATCAGTCCGCCCATTGTCGCCTCCATCAATCGTTTGGTTTGAAAATTCTTGGCCCAATTGCAAAAGCCTATTCCTGCGAACGACCGTCACGCGAAATCGACGCGAAAGCCTTCAGCGCGCAGCTTGGCATACCCTGGCCGAGTGCCCCTGAACGGAAAATAGAATATCGGCAATCCGCAGATAGATCCGGCTCGTCGTCCTCGATCCGGCTCTCCAGCATCCTGTGCAGTTTCAGGATCTCCCGAGCCGCCCTCACCGTCGCCACCGACGCACGCGGCCCCCAAATTATCGGCATCGCAACGCTTGCGGCCCAATAGTCCGCCTGACCTTGCCAGGTCAGCCACGGCATGGCCGGATCGCGCGGCAATCCTCCCAAATGGTGACCGGTCTCGTGCGCCAGCATCAACGCCAGCCCATATTTTGTGATGGCGGGGTGTCGGACCAAACCTCCATAAACCCGCACGAAGCGCGCCGAGCCAAGCCTCCAGGCCTGAGCATTGACGGTGGGCAACTCCCAAAGCAATTCGTAGGTCACTTCGGGAAATGCGCTTCCAAACTTCTCGAACAACGCCGCCATCACGCGTCGACGATGCCGCTGAGAGCGCCTGGTCGGAAGCACCTCTTCCGTAGGCCAGTTCAAAAAGCTCATGTGGCCGCCTCGCGTTGCGCACTTCCACAAGAAACTTCGCGAAATGTAACATAGCTCATACTCAACCGGTAAGTGTCGATTTACGAAGAAATTCCGGGATCGGAGGCAGGGCCGCAATTGCCGCGGCGCACGCATGTTTTTGTCTGGACGGTCGATGATCTAGCCTTGCGCCCCAGGATCGCCGGCGCGCAATGATGCGGCCCGAGCAGGTTGTTGCGCAGCGGTATAGAATTGATCCGCAAACACGATTATGATTTTTTTGCAGTCGCGCTCCGCTGTTGTTTGAAGGGGGCCGTTTGATGCAATGTTTGCGGTGCGGTCACCAGAACAAGGCGACCAATGATTTCTGCGAAGGGTGCGGGGCCGCTCTCGGCATTGAGTGCAGCGCCTGCGGACACCTGAACGGGCCGACGGCGCGCTTTTGCGGGCGCTGCAGCGCGGCCCTGAAAACACCGGCCGCCGAAGCCCCCGCTCAATCCTGGCAGCACGTCCTGAAATCGCTGACCACCAAAGGGGGCGAGCGCAAGCGGCTTACCATTCTGTTTGCGGACGTTCGCAACTCCACCGAGCTGATCGACAGCCTCGGCGACCCCGAAGCCGGAATGAGGCGCCTTCAGCCCGTTCTGGATTTGATGCGGGAAGCCGTCACGCGATACGAGGGCGTCGTCAACAAGTCACAGGGTGACGGCGTGATGGCGATCTTCGGCGCTCCGCAGCCGCATGAGGATCATGCCGTCCGCGGCTGCCTTGCGGCTCTGGCAATGCAGGACGGGGTCGCTCGCCTGAACGATCCGGATTTGCGGATCCGCGTCGGCGTTCACACCGGCGAAGTCGTCGTTCAAATGATCGAGCACGGAATCTACCAGACTTACGATGCCGCCGGAGCCAACGTGCATCTGGCCAATCGACTGGAGCAAATGGCGAACGCCGGATCCATTCTCGTTTCCAAGGAGACTTACGCGGGTGCCAAGCAATTCGTCGACGTCGAACCATTGGGGCCGCAGGCTGTCCGGGGAATTGCGGCGCCGGTCGAAATTTTCAGGATAAGAGGCCTTCTGCATGCGCCCTCAAGCGGCGTCTTTCGAAGCAGAGTTCGCTTGAGCCCGCTCACGGGGCGAACCGACGAGTTCGGCGCCCTTGAGGAGGAGCTCGAAAATACGATCAGGCGCGAGGGTCATGTGGTCGGCCTCGTCGGTGAGGCCGGCATCGGCAAGAGTCGGCTCTGTTTTGAATTCGCCGAGGATTGCCGTGCGAAGGGAGTTCGCGTCTTCGAGGCGCGGGTGCTGGCTCATGGCCGGTCGACCCCTTTTCAACCGGTGCTGGAATTGATGCGCGACTACTTCGGCGTTCGACTGAAGCAGCCCGCGGATGTCTCGCGCCAATTGGTCCTCGAGCGGTTGGCCGCCCTGCCCGTCTCCGAACAGCTGCCGGCCGTGTTGCTGGATTTCCTGAGCCTGTCGGATCCGCACAAGCCGGCAATCAAGCTGGATCCAAAGGCGAGAAAAACGCTGCTCCTCGACTTCGTCAGGACCGTGCCGCACTCGCCGACCGAGCCGCTCTCTGTTGTCATCGTCGAAGATTTGCATTGGATCGATGCTGCAAGCGAAGAGTTCGTCGAGGCCCTGGCCGACGCAGTCGTCGGAACCACGACGCTTCTGATCGTCAACTTCAGGCCCGGGTTCGCCGCCCCTCTGATGCAGCGATCGCACTACCGGCAGATCAACATGCGTCCCCTGTCGGTCGCACAATCGGCAGCCCTGGTGCAGGATCACGTCGGCACCGACCCCTCGCTCGCGTTGCTGAGCAGGAACATCGTCGAGCGGGCGCAGGGAAATCCGTTTTTTCTCGAGGAGCTCATCAATGCGGTCGTGGAGCGTGGCGATTTCGAGGGTGAAAGAGGTGCATTCCGACTGAAGGGCGGGATCGATGCGATCCCTCTGCCGTCGACCGTGCAGGCCGTCATCGCCGCTCGCATCGATCGCCTGGAAGAGGACGCAAAACAGGTCCTGGAGATCGCATCGGTGATCGGCCGCGAAATTTCGCTTCTGGTCCTGGATCGCGTCGCGGGCATGGACGAGAGCGGACTGTCGGAAGCGGTGCAGCAGCTGAGACAGGCCGAGCTGCTTTACGACGTGCCGCCTTTCGAGCAGCGGCTTCTTGCATTTCGTCATCCTCTCATTCAAGAGGTTGCATACCGATCACTCCTGCATGAGCGTCGCCGCGAGCTTCATTCGAAAGTCGCTCTGGCGATCGAGAGCTTGTTCAAGGATCATGCTGACGAGCGAGCGGCTCTGCTGGCCTATCATCTGGAGCAGGCCGGTGAAAACCTGAAAGCGGCACAACAAAACATGCGCTCCGCCGTTTGGATCGGGGCGAACGATCCGAACCAGGCCATGAGAACCTGGAAAAAGGTGCGCGAGCTGTTGTCCAATCTGCCCTCGTCGCAACCGATCGACTATCTGAAAATGATGGCCGCCGGCCAAATCGTGAATTTCGGCTGGCGGGAGGGCATCTCGGCGCAGGATGCCCGGATCTACTTCGAGGAGGCCAGGCAGCTCGCGGTGGCGCTGGGAGACGTGAGGGCCAATGCGCTGATACACGCAGCCTATGGACGAATCCTGGCGAACGGCGGATCGGCGGATGAGTATGTCGAGAAGATCCGCGAAGCAAAGACAATCGCCGACAGCAGTCATGACACGAGCGTGCAGATCACGCTCAAGGCGGTGCTCTGCCACGCCCTTCGAATGTCGGGCCTCATGGCCGAAGCGCTTCGAATGAATATCGAGGCAACGGAAGAGGCAGACAAGATCGTGAAGTTCGACAGACAGATGCTGGGCTTCGACGTCGAGCTCTGGCTGACCGTGATGCGGGGCCAGACGTTGTTGATGCTCGGTCGAAAAGACGAGGCGCGCCCGTTCCTTGATCGCATCATTCAAATGGAGGAAGGCCAGATCGACACTCTCCACCACGTGATACCGAGCTGGGCCTATGTCGATCTCGCGTGGGTGGAGGGAAACGTCGGTCTGGCTCAGGAGCATGCCGAACGTGCCTATCATCTCGCCGTAAAAAGCGGGAACCCCTATCTGCGTGTCTACGGTCAGGCGTGCCGTGGTATTGCCCATGTTGTCGCACGGCGACTGACCTCGGCCATTCAGGATTTCTCCGATGTGCTTGGCTTTGCCCGATCACGAAGGGCGGGGCTGGAAGCCGAGCCGCGGATACTCGCCGATCTGGCAAATGCCTACAGACTGAACGGCGATGCTGTAACCGCCCTCGCCACCGTCGATGAGGCAATCAAGGTTGCGACCGAGCGTCACGCCCGCATTCCCGAATGTCTTGCCCGCATTGTTCGCGGAAAGCTTTTACTGGACGCGGCCGGGGCCGATGAAAAAGCTGAGGGAACCGAGGAGCTGGACCGGGCCAAAGCGCTGATGAAAAAAACGGGAGCCGCTTTGTTTGAGCCAATCATCGAGGGCGACATGCTGCACGACGCAAGCCACGCGGCGCGTTCGGCTTGACGGCTTCGGTAGCCTGCTCAGCTTGGGTCGGGCAGGCGGGCAGGCTGGAAGCCATACAAGGCTGGTGGGCACGACAGGGTCATGATAAATGAGCAAAAT
>CAVTYJ010000002.1:0-72892 GCA_963738845.1 uncultured Alphaproteobacteria bacterium
TGGATGCGCGCTTGCTCGAAAGCCTGCGGCTGCCAGGAGACGGCGATTATTATCTCGCGGCGGACTCTTCGACCTTCATGAGCGACATCACCACCGGTCTTCGCGCCCTTGGGGTGCAGACGGGCCAAATCCACACCGAACTGTTCGGCGCCGGTCCGTCGATGACTTCTGGTGTCGTCGCGCCGCCGCGCCGGCCGCCGCATTTGCCCGAAGGGACTCCGGGCACGGGAGCGGTGGTGTCGTTCGCGCGAAGCGGCCTGAATGTCCGCTGGAAATCCACGTTCAACAGCTTGCTCGAATTGGCCGAGGCTTGCGACGTGCCGGTGCGTTGGTCGTGCCGGACCGGCGTCTGTCACAATTGCGAGTCCGGGCTTGTCGGGGGGAAGGTCGCCTACCGGCCGGATCCGGTCGACCCGCCGGCGGAAGGAAATGTGCTGATCTGCTGCGCTCGCCCGGAGGGCGATATCGTCATCGACTGGAGCCGCCGGGGGTAGGATTCCGTCCGGCCGAAAGCGCGATGGGCCGTCTCGTTCATCAAGGTGAATGGGGAACTCGAGGCGAGATTTTTGCAGGTTTTCGGCCTGGAAACCCTTGCGTGTCGGATTTGCCGGGCGCACCCTTGGGCCAAACAACAACACTTTTCGGGAGGATGCGACCATGCCACGGGCCAGGCAAGCTTCGATGCAGAAACGGGCGACAAAATCCAATGCCGCGAAGGTGCTGGGGGCCGCCGGCCTCGGCCTTTCGATGGCGGGTGGCGCATCCGCATCCACGGTGCCGACTGCCGATATCCCGCAATCCACGAACAGCTCGCTAATCAGCGCTTCGTTCTTGGCGAAGAGGAAATGGCCGACGTCAGTCTCGCCACGTTCTATCTCTTCGACAAGGAAAACGTCGGCGCCCGCGGCGTGCAGCTCGCGCGCGGATGCGGTTGCGGCGGTTGCCACGGTTGCGGCGGCTGCCGGGGTTGCGGTGGTGGCTGCCGAGGTTGCGCCGGCTGCCGAGGCTGCGCGATCGGCGGTTGCGGCGGCTGCGGCTTCATCGGCTGCGTGATTTGCATCGGTTGCGTGAGCTGCGGCGGCTGCTGCCTGTCCTGGGGCGCGTGCCGCTTGTGCTAGCCTGACGGGCGGCCTCACCAGGGCCGCGGCTGCTCGCGAAGCAGAGTGAGGGGCCTCGTCGGGCCGCGATGTCCTTTGATCTGGGTCAAGGCTAACCCGACCCGATCGGCGTTTGCAAAACCTCCATACCCATACAATGACGGAGGGTCGCATGTACTCCAATATTCTTTTGAGCACGGATGGATCGGACGTCGCCCGAAAAGGCCTCAAGCACGGGCTTGCTTTGGCGAAGGCATTGAATGCCAAAGCAACAGTCATCACCGTTTCGGAACCACTGCCTACTGCGATGGGAGCGGCAGAGCGGTATGGGTCCCCTCGCAACAAGAGATTGACAGGTACGACTCGGCCAACGGCGAACATGCGGCCAAACTCTTCGACGAAGTGCGGGCGCTGGCAGGGCAGATCGGGGTACCTATAGAACTTTTGCATGTTTCGCATGTGCACCCGGCCACAGCGATATCGGTACGAAGTCGAGAGGCTGCGACTTGATCGTCATGGGCTCTCATGGGCGTCGCGGCCTCAGCAAGCTATTCGTGGTAGTTTAAATATTGCGGTCCTGGCGGACGGCAGCGTGCCAGTGTTGGTGGTTCATTAGCGCCAGACCAATGCCGGCCGCGTGCCTGGCACGGAACGCGAACTCACAGCGGAAAGGAGGCTTCGAACGCCAACACAACCTTTTCCCGACGATTGAATTTGCCGATTGTGGCTTGATCTAGCTCAAGGGTGGGATGCTCGATCATGGGTTCATCCCGGAACGGGCCGCGTTCGCAACAGGAGCAAGCTCATGAGCATCCTATGGACGATCATCATTGGGTTCATCGTGGGAGTGGTTGCAAAGTTTCTTATGCCCGGCGACAAGAGTGAACCGAAGGGCTTCATTTTGACCGCCATTTTGGGAATTGTCGGCGCCTTCGTCGCGACCTACCTGGGTCAATCTGTCGGATGGTATGGAGCCGGAGAATTTGCCGGGTTCTTTGGCGCGGTGGTCGGCGCGGTGATCGTACTCTTCGTTTATGGCCTTATCGCCGGTCGCACAGGGCACGCCTGACGCTTCCCGATTTTTCGAGGCTCATGCGGTCAGCGCTGGAACTGCCTGGCGCATCGGCAAAGGGCTCGAAGCTCTATCCGATGAACGCGCCTCCCGTACAACAGCGTGACCTTGAGTCCAACCCTCGTTGAATGGTCGTACCGAGCGAGGATCGTCATGAACCTCCTTTTCAAGGAAATTCGGCACAGCCCGCTATTGTGGATGCTGGTTTTCGTGCCGATCGTGCTGGTCGCGGAAAAGGTCGCGCCCTCGTCGCATACCCTGCTGTTCGTGCTCGCCGTTCTGGCGATCGTGCCACTTGCCACCCTTCTCAGTCACGCAACGGAAAGCGTTGCTGAAAGGACGGGCGATGCCATCGGCGGCCTGCTTAACGCGACGTTGGGAAATCTGACCGAATTGATCATCGCGATAGCAGCCCTCCAGGCCGGAGAGTATATGCTGGTCAAGGCGTCGATTGCGGGCGCAATCGTCACCAATTCCCTCTTCATGTTGGGTGCGTCTTTCTTGCTTGGTGGTCTCAAACACCATGTCCAGGAGTATAACCGGGCCGGCGGAAGACTGTATTCAGCGCTGCTGTTGATGGCGACCATTGCCTTGCTCGCGCCAGCAGCCGTTGCTGACCTCGATTTGGCTCAAGGTGACCTGGTTTCGCAGAAGCTCAGCACTGGCCTCGCCATTATGCTCATTGCTGCATACGGGCTGGGCCTGCTGTTCTCGCTGAAAACACACAAGGACCTGTTTGCCAGCGAGGACCATGGCGAAGCTGGCGGGCCGACATGGCCGATCGGGTTGGCTGTAGGCACCTTGCTCGTGGTAACTGTGCTGGTTGCGCTGGTCAGCGAGATCTTCGTCGGCTCGGTACAGGAAGCAGGAGAAAAATTGGGGATGACCCCGGCGTTCGTCGGGTTCATCGTCGTCGCCCTCGTGGGTGCTGCGGCGGAGATGGCCGTTGCATTTTCGGCCGCTCGAAAGGACCGTTTGGACCTGAGCGTCAGCATAGCCCTGGGCGGCGCTTCCCAAATTGCCCTGTTCGTTGCGCCGGTGCTGGTGCTGGCGAGTTACGTGATCGGCCCCAAGCCAATGGATCTGCAGTTCTGCCAGGTGCGGTGACCATGGTGATGATCTCTTCGGTCACCTGTTGCTTCATCACCAATAGCGGACGCTCGGCGTGGTTTATCGGCGCGTTGCTCCTGTTCATCTATGCCATCTTCGCCATGACGCTCTACGTCGTTCCGCCCGGAGCACACGCGCCCACGTGAAGCAACTGTGCAATTCATTCGTGTCTTTTGCGCTGGAAAAGGAAATGCTCACTGCGCGCGCCATTCGCTCGGCGGAACGCCCGACCAGCGCTGAAAAGCGTGTGTAAAGGCGCTTGGAGCGGCGTAGCCGAGAGCGAGCGCGATATCGGTGATGTCCATTCTCGTACCCGCAAGCAATTGGCGGGCTACCTCGAAACGAGCTTCGTTGACCAATTCACGGTAGCTCTTGCCTTCGGCCTGCAGTCGACGGTTCAATGTCCGCGGCTGCATCGACAGTTCGCTCGCCACCGCCTCCAGGGAGGTGTCGGGAAAAATGACGCGAGCACGCAACAGGCGGGTTACGGTATGCGTGATGCTTGGCTGTTCGAGCGCCCAATAGGCGGCAACCGATTTTTGCAGTATTCGGCGCAGCTCGCGATCTGCACTGAGAACAGGACGGTCGAGCAGACTGGCCGGAAAAGCCATCGCATGTTGTTCCGCATCGAACCGCGGTGCGATGCCAAAGAAGCGGCGAAAGGGGGCGGTATCGCTGGGGGCTTTACGAGACGAAAGAATTCGATCGGGCGTCGCGCCCACCAATTCTCTCATGATGTTGAAACCCACCGCGATCGCGCCGTCGCTGATCTGCTCGACGGCCTCCATGCCCGGATAATGGATGGCATATCCCCAAAACGCGACGTCATTCTGGACGACAAGATAAGTTACGGCGCCGCGCACGTAACGTCGCTGATTGGTGCACAGGTCCAGGATCGCGTCCTTGAGCGTCGGCGCGGTCCGCATCAGTCGCCCCACCAGCCCAAGACTGGCTGTCGTTGAGCGCTCCCCAACCAGAAGCCCAAAATGCTCGCACTTTGTCGCAGCCACGCACGCTCCGAAAAGCCTGCCGAGCTCGCGAAACGAAAGTGAGTTTTCAGGATTGCGCAGCAAATCGGGACTGATGCCCGCACCCGCGATCACTGTCCGCGGATCCTGGCCCATTTCCCGCAGAACCTGGGGAAGCTCGACCACCGCCCCGATGCGTTGCTGCCCTTCCATTTGGTGCACCCTCGGCTTTGAGATCCATGGACGCCCGAGATTTCGGGGAACACGAAATCACAGCTCGTGTCGCAAAAAAGCAAGCGGGCGATGTTGATCTTGATCAATGTAGCAACCGATGACGCGGCCGGCATCGAGCCATATTGAAGCAGGCAACGACAAAGCGGTGCGAAGGTAATTATTGCAGCGATTTTCTGACGAACCCTGGCGCGATTCCAAACGGACTTTGCTTGATCGGCGGTTCGCAAGTGACCGGAGATGAAGGGTATGACCGGCCTCGTAACCCATTTCGAAATTTACGGCGACGACCCGGCGAATTTGTCGCAATTTTACGCGACTCTTTTCGGTTGGCGGATCGAGAAGGCGCCAGGCATCGATTATTGGCGAATACAAAGCGAGCCGACGGGCAGCAGCGCTTACGGCGGAGGTGTGACTTATCGTCCGGCGGATGGCCCGAGCTCGTGGCTGCCTTACGTGACCGTCGACTTCGGATCGATGCAGCGCTTGCTCGGGCGGAACGCATGGGCGCCAGCATTTTGCGCCCCAAAACAGCCGTTCCCCGGACCGGTTGGTACGCGGTCCTCACTGACCCTCAACGAAACCGCTTCGCTATTTGGCAAGCGGACCAAACGGCATTTCCATCGCCCGAACCGGATTGATGCGGGGCCTTGATCGTTTGGAATAGTTGAGGTCGGCAACAAGAGTAGCAAGACATCACAAGCACGGGAGAGAAATATTTACTACACCGACGACTCGATTTTGCCGGAGAACATGACGCCGCTGATCATCACCGCAGCGCCGTACGGGCCGGAGTGGATACCCGGTGATGCAGACATCCCGGTCACGTGGGATGAACAGGTTCAGGCCGCGGTCGACTGCTACAATGCCGGAGCCACGATGCTCCACGTGCACGTGCGCGATCCCGCCACCGGTCACGGCTCAGTCGATTTCGAGCAGTTCAATTATTTCATCGGACGGCTGAAAAAGGCTGTGCCGAAGATGGTGCTGCAAGTCGGCGGCTCGATCTCTTTCGCACCCAAGTCAGCCGACGCAAAGGCCAAGTGGCTCGATTACGACACCCGACACATGCTCACGGAGCTCGATCCCAAGCCGGAATTCGTAACGATTGCGACTGGGACAACTCGAGTGGGACATCATGTCCTGGATGTCGGCCGACGACGTCAAGGGCACGCACCTCGAGAACAATCCGAAGGTTCAGGCTGCCTGGGCGGGAATGTGGGTCGATGCGGGACCAGCGTTCTATCTCGAGCATCTGAAGCGGTTGAGCAAAAATCGCATTCAGCCTTATTTCGTGCCTGCCCACGTTCATCAACTGGAGATCATCGAACGGTTGATCCGCGCGGGCGTCTACATGGGTCCGATGAACCTCGCCATCGCGGGGTATGGTGGCGGCACTCTGGGCCGCAATCCCTACCATTGGATGGATTTCCTCCGCCAGGTTCCTCAGGGAGCCGTTGCGACCTTCTGGACCTCCATGCGCGGGCTGATCCCGATCTCCGCCATGGCGATCGTTCTCGGCCAGCATGTGCGCGTCGGTAACGAGGATAATTTGTGGGGCCCGGACAAGAAACGCCGGACGACGGTGCAACAGATCGAAGGTGCGGTGCGCATCTGCAAGGAGTTCGGGCGCAAGGTCGCGACGGCAGAGGAAGCGCGGCAGATCATGAAGGTCGGTGTCTGGTACGACAGTGTCGAGGAGACACTGCACAACCTTGGCTTGCCTCCGACCCGGCGCGACGGCCAGAAGGGCTTCCTCGTGTGGGAGACGGATGGCAGGAAAGGCGTCGCCAAGACCGGGGGTGACTTTCATCCTATGGCTTACTGCATGGTGCCGCCTGCGCAAGCAGCAGAGTGAGTACCAATCGTTCGGGTCCCGCGCTTTGCGGGACCCGGCGCCTGCCGTCGGTGCGCCGCCCCTCTTTTTACGTGTGAGAAATGCCTGGCGATCGAGAAGACAATGCGATCCCGCCGCATGAGACGGGCCCATGGGACAAAGGGCTGGCCCGGCTGGCCGAGTGGGACCCGGCCTGGCTTGCGGCCTGCATGAAGATGACTACCAATCCCTGGACGCGAGGCGTCCTGCCTCGGAAGTTCGTCGAATTGGTCGGCGTTGCGCTGAATGCCGCCTGCACGAATTTCTCAATCCTGACGGCTCGCGTCGTCATATCCGAAACGCGCTGAAAGCGGGGGCGACCCGCGACGAGGTGCTGACGATCCTCAAGATGGCCTCCGTCATGTCGATTCATTCGTGCAGTCTCGGCGCGCCGATTTTGCTCGAAGAGGCGCGAGCAGCCGCAGTCATGCCCGCCGCGAAACCGAGGGGACCGACTCCGGCCTGCGACAAGATGAAGGCCGCGGGCCAATGGAATGACGCCTGGGGCCCGTTTTTCGAGCTCGATCCTGTCTGGACCGATGAATTCATGGCGGCTGGCATCGGCATTTACGGCAGCAACGTGTTCACGCCAAAGGAGGTCGAGCTTCTGAGCATCGCCTTCGATGCCTCCTACACGCACATGTACGCGCCGGGCACGCGCCGGCACATCAAGGGCGCACTCAATGCCGGCGCGACAATGGAAGAGATCATGGAGGTACTGAAGCTCTGCGTCGTCCAGGGCGTTCAGGCCTGCAATCTCGCCATCCCGATCCTGGCGGAGGAATTGGAGCAGGGCCGGCAAGTCACAGGCAAATCGGTCGGCACGGCCGCGCATGGGTCGGACGACGTGTAAGTCGAGAGGTGGGACGATCTTCGTCGAACGAGTGAAGTGCCTACGTTCCGTTGCAATCGCGATAGGCGATGGACGGTGAGCTCAGACGAGTTCGCAGCGTCATAACGATCGTGTTGAAAGGTCGCAAATGGAGAAGTCAGTGAAGACGCGCCAAATCAAGTCCAAGGTCGTCCGTCCGGAATCGGGGGTGACTGAAGAGGCGAGAGCCTACGCGGACGGCACGTCTCTGGACCGTGTGCAGTATCTGGAAGCCAAGCTCATCCTCAAACCCGATCGCTTCACCTCTGTACAGAGCTTCCGCGATTTCGGGAAGATCGTAAGGCGAACAGCAAAGCGGCTCGGCGTTGATTTCGTCGAGGACAAGAGGGCCGATCTAAGGCCAGAAATCAGGGAGATCATCTTTCTCGATACGCCTGATTTTTCCCTCTACGGCAACGCCTTCATTTTGCGTCGGAGAATTCTCGTACGTCGGACGGATTCCCCGCGGGCGATCCGGAGATCGTGTTCAAGTTTCGTCATCCCGATGAGAAAAAGGCGGCATCACTGGATGTTCGGCCAAATATCGATGGCAAGTACCGGATCAAATTCAAGGCGGAGGCGCTGCCGCTGAAGGATGAAGTCGGAGGCTATCGGATATTGTATTCGCACAACTGTCAGTTCGGCCTCAGTCAGGCTCACGACCGCGACAAGACGTCCATGGCGACATTGGATCGCATCTTTCCTGCCTTGAAAAAGCTGCGCCGTTCGGGCCAGGAGCGCGTCAAGCTCGTCAATGAAGGCATTGTGGAAGAGGTGCTGTTGCCGCTGGGCGATCTGGATTTCGGCAAGGGAACGACGGCCAAATGCGATATCGCGCTGTGGCGCACGCGCGGTGAGCACCTGCCGCTGGTGGGCGAATTTGCGTTTCAGGTCAAATTCGATCGCAAGGAGGATGTAGCCGCCAAGCAGAAGAAGCTGGTCGAGCAGTTCTATGTCACGCTGCAGCTCGACGTTGCGGAATGGCTGGCTCTCGGCGTGACGAAGACCGCGATGGTATATCGCCTGAAAGGTGCCGGGCCGCAGAGCCATGAGTGAATTACAAACAGACGCTCAACTGGAAGCGGATGCCGAGGCCGGACCGGGCAGGGTTGCAATCACCCAGATATTCCTCGAATTCCTGAGCATCGGAGCCACCAGTTTCGGAGGTGTGGTGCCTTATCTGCGGGCCAGCCTCGTCGCGAGGCGAAAGTGGCTGAGCGACAAGGAATTCGTCGAACTGCTGTCGATCAGCCAGAGCCTGCCGGGCCTGAATGCGACGAACATGGCCATCCTGGTCGGGCAGAAGCTCAACGGCGCTCTTGGCGCGATCGTCGGCGTTCTCGGAATCTGCCTGCCGGGGAGCCTGCTGATGTTCGCGGTCGGAATTGTCTACAGGTCTCATGGCGATCATGCGTGGGCCACGGGCGCGCTGAAAGGCGTAGCTGCCGCCGCGGTCGGATTGGTCCTCTCCACCGTCGTGCAGTTGAGCAAGAAATCGCTTGATCAAAGGGTCGATTACCTCTTCCTCGCCCTGACCGTGCTTGCGGTCAACCTCATGCATTTTTCCGTGTTGGTGGCGCTGGTTGCCGTGGGTGCGCTGGCAATTCTCTGGCATCACCCAACCAACGCGAAGACGGAGGAGCAATCGTGAGCCAGCTTCCGGCCCTTGTCCGCGTGTTCGCCTATCTCTCATTGCTGACCGTCGGCGGCGGCATGGCGGCGTATCCCGAGATGAAAACGCTGACGGTCGACGTTCACGGGTGGCTTTCGTCTTCGCAACTCGTCCATCTCTATAGCGTTGGACAATTGGCTCCCGGCCCCAACATGATGATGATCGTCCCGATCGGAGATTGGGTCGGCGGTCCGCTTGGCGCCATTACTGTGCTGCTGGCTTTCTTCGGGCCGACGGCTGTTTTGACGTTTGCCGTCGGTCGCTTCTGGACAAAGCTTGAGGCGTGGCCCTGGCGGAAATCGATCCAGCAGGGACTCGCGCCCGTCTCTGTCGGTCTTCTTCTGGCCGGATGCTTCACTCTGGCAAAGTCCGCTATTTTCGGCCTTGAAACGGCTGCGATCGCGGTTGGCGTCCTGATGATCATGCTGCAGACCAGGATCAATCCGGCATTGCTGGTACTGGGCGGGGCGGTGATCGGAATGATTTCGTTCGATTGATCGGTTTGCCACCGCGCCGGGCATCCAACGAAGTGCCGAGTGCCGTGCGCGCAAAGGGTGATTTCCTCAACGACTTCAGGCGGATTGCGCAATCCGGCGTCATCGCGCAAATTTCTCTTTCCGTAAAACAGAAATCATGCCATACTTCCGGCTATCCCAACTCACTTAGAGGGGCGCTTCGCCATCGTCACGAAACGTTGAGGCGGGATGCGGTGGACGCTTGAGATCAAAGGCGAATGATGTTTCAGGCGGACGGCGAAGGCGTGTGGTCCTGGCGCCCCTGGGCTGGTGCTAAGGTTGCCGATGATGATCGGCAAACGACGGTGACTATAAGGTCACGGACACCGGGGAGAGCACGTCAAATAAGCCGTTAAAACCATTCGCGTGCGGGAATATCGGGTGTTTCCGGTGGACCTGTGGTGACTACGCTCGTGTGCTTTCTTCATTTGCACGCGAGGCTGCGGGTGCATCGCGCACCCGATATTCCCCACGCCCTCTTTGGCGGAGCGGCCAGCAAAACTCAGGCGCCTTGCGCCGTGAGAACGAGGCGGCGCGTCTGCTCTCTGACATTTTAAATCCGGTCAAAAAAGTCGGCCCACTTGCGCGCAAGGCGAATGTCTGTCCGCGTCGCGATGCGGTCGGGATCGCGCAGTTCATCCTGTTTCGACGAACGGATTGTGCTAGCCTGTGGCGGACAAGCGGGATGGAGGCGTTCATGGAGATCCAGGCACTCGGCTACCTCGGCGTTGGTACGGTAAAGCTCGACGACTGGACATCGCTTGCGACGAAGGGCCTCGGCATGGAGGCCGTCGATCGCAGCAGCGGCACCCGCGCTTTCCGCATGGACGATCGCAAGCAGCGGCTCGTGCTCGACAGCTCGCTGCCGGACCAGACGCAATATTTCGGCTGGGAGGTGGCGGATGCGGATGCGCTCGACACGCTTGCCGGTCGATTGGAGAAAGCGGGCGTTGCCGTGCGGCGCGAGCCGGCCGCGATGGCGGACCAGCGCTTTGTGTCCGGCCTGATCTCGTTCCGCGATCCCGCCGGCAACCGGCTGGAAGCGTTTCATGGCGCAGCCGTCGCGGACACGGCGTTTCGGCCGGCCCGTCTGATATCGGGATTCCGAGCCGGCCCGCTCGGCATGGGGCACGTGCTGGTGACCGTGCAGGATCTCAACGCGGCGTTGGCTTTCTATCGCGACCTGCTGGGCTTTCGCATCAGCGACTACTGCCTTGCTCCGATCAAGGCCTATTTCCTGCACGTCAATCCGCGGCATCACAGCATCGCGCTCGTCGAAGCGCCCGTGAATGCCATGAACCATCTCATGGTCGAACTGTTCTCGCTTGATGACGTCGGCCAGGGTTACGATCTCGCCCTCATGAACCGCGAGCAAATCGTTGCGACGCTCGGGCGCCACAGCAACGATCTCATGACGTCGTTCTACATGCACACGCCATCGGAATTTTACGTCGAGTACGGCTGGGGCGGCCGTGACGTCGATGACGCGACCTGGGAGCCCCAGCAATTGCAGACGCTGGCGAGCTTCTGGGGACACGACGGACTGTTTCGCGCGGTCAATGGGGCCGATCCGCCTCCGGCCGATCTTCGGCCCGATGCGCGACCGCTGCGTGCGCCGGTGCAGGTGATGGAGGGAAACTACGAGCGGCTGAAGGGCGTCTGCCCGTGGTGGGACGCCATGAGGCAGCAGGGCAGGCACTGAAGGATGCCTGCGGGCGCAGGCGTCAGCGCAGACCCTCGTAGACCATGAAGCCGCGCGCCAGCGAAAGCTTGCGCACGACGCGCGGAAGAAATTTCTCCGGCTGATGCAGATAGCGCCAGGAGGTGAGGGCGAGTTCGCCGAGCACGCCACGGTTGGGCTCGAATGGCGCAAGCAGTCCGGTGAGGCTGATCGGCGCGTGCGCGCGGGTGAGGAACGGCAGCAGCAGCAATTCGAGATGCGCGATCGAGCCATCCTGCGCAGTCGCGGTGAGCCCGGCGATTGCGGGCAGGGTCTCTTCGGCAACGGCGGCAACGATCTCCTCGATCTCGCGGCGAGCGCCCGCCGCGAACAGCGCGCCGAAGCTCGTATCCTTCAGGTCGCGGCCGAACAGGGCGCAGACCCGCGTGCCGGCGACGCGGAAGGGATAGCCGGCAGTCGCGTCGCAGGAGAGCACGAAGATGTCGGCGAGCAGGTCGCGCAGAGCGGAGGGCTCGATATCGGTCCGCTCAGGCGCACGGGCGCGCCCGCGCTTTTCGTTCCAATAGGCGAAGAACTCCCGGCTCGACGGATGCTTCATGACGCCACTCACCCCCCGCCTGCACAGATTGCGGGACAATTCTGTCCCGGTTTTGCGCAAGGCGCTCCCCGGGACGGTTGTGCAGGATGAGCGGTGCAGCGTCCATGCCGCACCGGCGTTTTGCGGACGAAATGCCGAGCCTTTGCCGCATTAACGTTAAGTTAACGATCCCCTTGGCGGTGCCGCGTCACCTCCGCTAAGGTCCGCATGTCCTTGCCGCTTATCTCCAGGTTGCCGGCGAGGAGCTGTACAGGCGGACGTCAAACAGATTGGTCACAAAG
The DNA here is from genome assembly GCA_963738845.1 of uncultured Alphaproteobacteria bacterium. Taxonomy (GTDB): domain Bacteria; phylum Pseudomonadota; class Alphaproteobacteria; order Rhizobiales; family Xanthobacteraceae; genus Bradyrhizobium. Next base: position 11,973 of record CAVTYJ010000002.1, read on the forward strand.
CCTTCGGGGAGGGGTGGGGATGCCACCCGGACCCCCAGAAGCTGACCACCGAGACAAGGGAGGGCTTTCTCAGGGCCCTCCCTTTTTGCTTTTTGGCTCCGCGAGCGAAGCCGAGGACGCACTCTGCGCGTCATGCAGAGTGCAGCCCATGCGAGCGCTCTCGATAGATCGCGTCGGGGAAGCCCACGGTGATACAGAGCCCGCGGCCGTCAATTCCCTCGGACAGGGTGACCGTGCCTGCGTTTCGTCGGACGAGAGACTGCACGATGGAGAGGCCAAGGCCGGACCCGGCCGGGCGGCCGGCTCCGGGAATTCGGTAGAAGCGATCGAAGACTTTTTCGCGATATTCCGGCGAGATGCCTGGCCCGTCGTCCGCGACACTCACGTTCACCCGATCCTTGTCTAAATCGATCGATACCAGAACTGATCCGCCCTCATTGTTGTACCTGATTGAATTATCGATCAGGTTGGTCAGGATATCGTGCAGCATCGATGAATTGACGAGAAGTTTCGCCGTATCGACGTTTGTCTGAAACGCCAGCTCGACATTTTTTGCCGCAGCAAAAGGCACCATGGAGCTGACCGCTTCTTTGCCGACGATCACGAGATCAGCGAGCTCCTCGCCTGGCTCTTCTGCCTTGACCAAGGCTTGCTCGGCCCGTGCCATCGTCAGCAGCTGCCCGACGAGCCTGTCCAGCTGGCTTGTCGATCGCTCGATCTCACCAATCGTTTCGGAGGTGCCAGGCGACTCATCCGCTTCGCGCCGCAGAAGCGTCACATGCACGCGCAGCGATGCCAAAGGCGTCTTCATCTGATGCGATGCATCCGCAATGAAATTGCGAATGACCTGAATGGCCGCGTCCAATCGTGCCAGTAGATCGTTCATGGCCCGCACAGGGGGACGAGCTTCGCTGGGAATGGCCTCAAGCTTGAGCGGCCTCAGGCCGGTTGCAGTACCCGCTTGTCGACCATCGATCTCGCGTCCCAGCTCGATTAATGGCTCAAGCCCGCGATGGACCGCGAACCACAAAAGAACCGCGGCCGTTACTATGATTGAGAACTCAAGCCCGGCGAGAGTGAGGAAAAGCTCTTTTCGCGCTCCGGTTCGTGCGTTCAGAGTCTCGGCAACCTCGATAAGAGCAGGAAAAGGCTTGCCATACACCGCTTCGGACAAGGCCGAAATTCGGATCGGTGTGCCTCTGTAGAGTGAATCGAAATGTTTGATCCTTCCGACGGGAACGGAGGTCATGGCAACGACAGGAAGGTCCTTGTATCCTGTCACAACCGAGCCCTCGTAAAAAACGCCATAGTAAACGCTGTCATTGGCTCTGGTCTCCAGCATGCCGAGCGCTACTTGGGGGAGATCGACGGCAATATCGCCATCCTCCACGGCAACGCGCTCGGCAATCGCCTTGACCGAGCCATCGAGAACGCGATCGTAAGCGGTCTCGATCGTTCTGTGGATCAACCATAGTCCGGTCAGACCGAGCGCAATTGCGAGTGCGGTTGTCGGAACAAGCAAATTGACGAGGAGGGAACGCCGCAAGGAGGGCGCGCGCTTGAACCTCACTTGCCCTCCATCATGTAGCCGAGTCCCCTGATGGTCGTTATCTTTGGGCCCTCGGAGCCGAGTTTCTGACGCAGCCGGGCGATATAAAGTTCAATTGCGTTCGGAGCTACCGCATCGTCGAAGCTGAAGACCTCGGAAATCAATCGCTCCTTGCGTACCAGCCTGCCCGCGCTGGTCATCAGGATTTCCAGAACCGCAATCTCCCTGCGCCGCAGTGGAAGAACAGCACTAGCAATCGACGCCGTCCCACTGGAGGTGTCGAGCTGCAGGGCACCGCACTGCAGCATGGGGCTGGGATGTCCCTTGCTGCGCCGCGCCAAGGCTTTCACGCGGGCCTCGAACTCCTCAAGATCGAACGGCTTCGTAAGATAGTCGTCTGCGCCAAGATTGAGGCAATTGACCTTGTCCCTGATCTCGCCGAGGGCTGTCAGAATGAGAACCGGTATCTCGGAACCCGAACTCCGAAGCCTGCGGAGTATCTCTTGGCCTTGCACATCAGGTAACGCGAGGTCGAGGACGAGTAGTGAATATGCTTCGGACGGCACAAGCTCCAGCCCGCGAAACCCGCTCACCTCGTGATCAACGGCTATACCCGAAGCTGCCAGAGCTTTTTTCAATCCGGCGACGAGCGACGTGTCATCCTCGATGATAAGGATTCGCAAGATCGAACCTTTTCTCGCTGGAGCTGGCTGCGCAAGCCAGTGTAGTGTCAGAAATCGCTCGAGGTCAAAATGTGATGAAGCGCGTATGGCATCGGTGCGGTCTGATGGGCATCTTCAGGTCGACAGCTTGGGGCATTGGATTAGCTACGTGCCTGTGTTTCGTGGGTTTCGCTCCGGCCGAGGAGGTCGCCAGTCAAGCAGGGATAGATTTGGTTATCGGCTCGACAACCCCTTCGGCTGAGGCGGAAGAGGTGATCAAGCAGTTCAACACGCTCAATCCCGGAGTAAGGATTCAACATCCGAAGATCTTGTCGACAGATCTATTTGAGAGTGTGGTCAATCCGAACCTGGCCAAGAGTCCGATCGATGTGGTCTGGAGCTCGGCCATGGACCTGCAGATCAAGCTTGCCAACGACGGCTACGCCGCCGAATACACTCCGGCGGACATCGCCGAGATACCTTCCTGGGCACAGTGGAAGGGCCGGGCCTACGCGGTCACGGCCGAGCCTGTGGTCATCATCTTCAACAAGCGACTACTTCGGGAGGACCTGGTCCCGCGCGATCGCGCCGATTTGCTGCGCGTGCTGACTGAGAGCGCCGAAAGCTTCCGAGGAAAGATCGCAACTTACGATCCAGAGCTGAGTGGGACAGGACTTCTATTCATCACGCAGGACCTGCGCGTCACGGCTCAAACCTGGAAACTGGTGGCGGCAATGGGCAATGCGGGGGTTAAGCTCTATGCCTCCTCTCTTCCCATGATCGACCGGGTATGCTCGGGGGAACTGCTGCTTGCCTACAATGTCATGGCTTCGTACGCATTGGAGCGCGCCAAACGAGATTCTGACTTGGGCATTGTGTTTCCAAGCGACTACATTCTGCTGTTCTCACGGATCGTCTTGATACCACAAACCGCGCGACGACCAGAGTTGGCCAAGCTCTTCGTGAATTTCCTGCTGTCCAAGGAGGGGCAAGAACTTCTTGCCCGTCATTCGCTGGGATCCGTGCGCGATGACATGAAATCGTCTATTCCAGGTTTTGCCGAGGCCGGACCCGTGTTCCGGCCCATCTCGTTGAGCCTTGATCTTCTAACCTACCTTGATCAGTCCAAACGCAAGCGTTTCCTCAAGGACTGGCGAGAGGCCTTGCGGGGGCAATAGACGTCGCGAGCCGCTAGCCCCGAGCGGCGGTCGCCGGCCGGCGCCGGGGTAGAGACCCCGTCCAGGCCGATCGAAGCTAAAATCGCGCTTCCTCGACCCGAGACCCGCGCCCGCGACAGGTTGTTGACAGGTTACAGCGCTATCCTCTCCAGAAAACAGCGGGCCGTGCGCAACAGCGGCGTTAATGCGCCTGTACGACGGCACACCCGCGAATTAGCTAACGAAGCCCCGGGAGGAGAGAATGTCTGCCATCGATGCGGCCGGTGTTTCCGCGCTTGCGAGCAATCAGCAGGCTCCCGCCATCAAATCGCGCTTCGCCGCAATTCTGCGCACGACCAGTGGAAATTTCCTCGAGCAGTTCGATTTCTTTCTGTTCGGGTTCTATGCGACCGCAATTTCCAAAGCCTTTTTCCCGACGGGGAATGAGGTGACCGAGCTGATGTTGACTTTTACAACATTCTGGCTGGGCGCCCTGATGCGGCCGCTGGGCGCGATCTTCCTTGGTCCCTACGTGGATCATATCGGGCGACGTAAGGGCCTTATCGTAACGCTGTCGATCATGGCGCTCGGCACAATATTCATTGCACTTTGCCCCGGCTACCGAACCATCGGGATCGCCGCGCCAATCATCGTGCTGCTTGGAAGGCTATTGCAGGGCTTTTCTGCAGGTGTCGAACTTGGCGGCGTCTCGATCTACTTGTTTGAAATCTCGACGCCAGGAAATCGGGGTTTTTATACGTCCTTTCAATCCGCCAGTCAGCAAGTAGCAATCTTCGTGGCAGCGCTACTGGGATTTTCATTGAATGCGGTAATGCCTGCCGATGTTATCGCCGCATGGGGGTGGCGCATCCCATTTTTCATTGGCTGCTTGATCGTCCCGTTTATCTTCATCATCAGACGTTCGCTCGAAGAGACGCCTGATTTCCTTGCCCAAAAAAAGCATCCCAGCCGGAGCGAAGTGCTCAAGGCCATGCTGGTCAATTGGCGAATCGTGATTCTCGGCATGATGCTGACTGCCATGACAACCGTCACCTTCTACTTCATCACTGTCTACACGCCGACATTCGGCAAGAACGTGTTGAAGCTATCTGAGACCGATAGCTTGCTGGTCACGTTGTTTATCGCGTTGTCCAACTTTTTCTGGCTCCCGGTAGGGGGCGCGATATCAGATCGGATCGGCCGCAAGCCTGTCTTGATAACGATTTCCGCATTGGCGTTGCTTACGGCCTATCCCGGTTTGCTCTGGCTGGTCCGGGAGCCAAGCTTTGGAGCGATGCTGACGCTCGATTTGTGGCTTTCAATGCTCTTTGGTGTCTACAACGGCACCATGGTCGCCGCCTTGTCGGAAGAAGTGCCGCCGCGCGTTCGCACAACGTGCTTCTCACTGGCCTACAGCCTGGCAGTGGCATTGTTCGGCACCTTCACACCCCTCGTCTCGACGTGGTTGATCGACAGGACAGGCAATCAGGCCTCTCCCGGGTTTTGGCTCGTAGCAGCCGCCATGGTGAGCTTGATAGCTACCCTGATCGTCTACCATGGTCGGAAGCCGGCCGTAGCTGCGCACTGACGCTCTCCGAAGGCACATCGATTTAATGACCAGGCTGGTCTCGATCCAATTCATGAGCACTAGGTTGTGCAAGTTCATCGGCCAGCTAGAGACCGATTATCGGACGTGCAGGGGGTATCCTGATGGGCAGTCTCGACAGCTTCGATTGTGAACGGGCTCTCACCGTAGACGGGCGAACTTACGGCTATTTTTCGTTGCCGGACGCCGAGAAGCGCGGGCTTGACGGCGTTGCGCGCTTGCCGTTTTCGCTGAAGGTCCTGCTCGAAAATCTTCTGCGCTTCGAGGATGGTCAATCGGTGACACGGGCCAGCATCGAAGCAGTCCCAAACTGGCTGCAGGACCGGGGTACAGCAGGCATCGAAATCGGCTTTCGTCCAGCGCGCGTCCTGATGCAGGACTTTACCGGCGTGCCGGCAGTGGTTGATCTCGCGGCAATGCGCGACGGCATGGCCAAGTTGGGCGGAGACCCCGCGCGGATCAACCCGCTTGTGCCTGTCGATCTCGTGATCGATCATTCAGTCGTCGTGGATCATTTTGGCAATGCGCGCGCGCTGCACGACAATGTGGCCCGCGAATACGAGCAGAACGGCGAGCGCTATAACTTTCTCAAATGGGGACAGGAAGCGTTCAGCAATTTCCGCGTCGTCCCGCCGGGTACGGGAATTTGTCACCAGGTCAATCTCGAGTATCTCGCCCAGACGGTTTGGACCTCGTCCAGGGGCGGCAAGCTTTTCGCTTATCCCGACACCTTGGTCGGCACGGACAGTCACACGACAATGGCCAACGGGCTGGCAGTGCTCGGTTGGGGCGTCGGCGGGATCGAAGCAGAAGCTGCCATGCTCGGCCAGCCACTCTCGATGTTGCTCCCGCAGGTCATCGGGTTCAAGCTGAAGGGCAAACTGCGCGAAGGCGTTTTGGCGACCGACCTCGTGCTCACGATCACCCAGATGCTGCGCAAGAAGGGCGTGGTTGGCAAGTTCGTCGAGTTCTTCGGACCCGGCCTGGATCATATGACCCTGGCCGATCGCGCGACCATCAGCAACATGGCACCGGAATACGGGGCAACATGCGGCTTTTTCCCGATCGATCGGGAGACCTTGCGCTATCTGGAGCTTTCAGGCCGCGCGAGCGATCGAATTGCACTGGTCGAAGCCTATGCCAGGGCACAGGGCCTGTTTCGCAGCCCTGAAACGCCTGATCCCGTATTCACGGATACGCTCGAGCTGGATCTCGGTGAGGTGGTGCCATCGCTCGCCGGACCGAAGCGTCCGGAAGGACGGATTGCCCTGGCGGATGCAAAGAAGAATTTTCTTTCGGCGCTTGAAGGCGAATATGACAAGCCGGGCGAGGCCGGCAAACAATTTGCGGTCGAGGGCAGGGAATTCAAGGTTTCACACGGCCATGTCGTCATCGCAGCGATCACCTCCTGCACCAACACCTCCAATCCCTCCGTTTTGATAGGCGCCGGTCTGCTCGCGCGCAATGCTTTGCGCAAGGGTCTCGCCACCAAGCCATGGGTGAAGACATCGCTTGCGCCAGGGTCGCAGGTCGTGGCCGAATATCTGCGAACGTCAGGGCTGCAGGAGGATCTGAACGCGCTCGGCTTCTATCTCGTCGGCTTCGGCTGCACGACCTGTATCGGAAATTCGGGACCATTGCCGGCCGAAATCTCGAAGTGCATCAACGAAAATGGCGTGATCGGATCCGCCGTATTGTCCGGTAATCGTAATTTCGAAGGGCGTGTCTCGCCGGACGTACAGTCGAACTATTTGGCATCGCCGCCTCTGGTGGTCGCATACGCGATAGCCGGCTCGCTGCTGGTTGACCTCACCGATGAACCTCTCGGCAACGGGTCAGATGGCAAGCCCGTCTTCTTGAAAGATATCTGGCCTTCGAACGCCGATATAGAGCAATTCATCCGAGACAACGTCACGCGCTCGGTGTTTGCAACGAAGTACGCCAGCGTCTTCGAGGGCGATGCAAACTGGAAGGCGGTGAAGGTCCCGAGCGGACAAACCTTTCGGTGGAACATGTCTTCCACTTATGTGCAGAACCCGCCCTATTTCGATGGCATCACGATGGCTCCGCCGCCGATCGGGGACATCCTTTCTGCCCGCATTCTCGGACTTTTCGGCGACAAGATCACCACCGATCACATCTCGCCGGCGGGCTCGATCAAGCTCGCTTCGCCGGCCGGTGATTATCTGCGCGGCCGGCAGGTGCGCGCGGAAGATTTCAACCAGTATGGCACCCGGCGCGGGAATCACGAGGTGATGGTCCGCGGCACTTTCGCAAATATCCGCATCAGAAATTTTGCGACCAAGGACGAGGACGGGCAAACGCCCGAAGGTGGCTGGGCAATTCACCAGCCCTCAGGTGATCGCATGTCCATCTTCCACGCCGCCATGCGCTACCGAAACGAAGAGGTGCCGCTTGTCGTCTTCGCTGGCGCCGAGTACGGCAATGGCTCCTCACGCGACTGGGCGGCCAAGGGAACCAAGTTGCTTGGGGTGCGCGCGGTCATCGCCCAGAGCTTCGAGCGAATTCACCGCTCCAACTTGGTCGGAATGGGCATTCTGCCTCTCGTCTTCGACGAGGGCACGTCATGGCGAAGCCTTGATCTGACAGGAGCCGAGAAGGTGTCCATTCGCGGTCTTGGCGAGATCACGCCCCGGCAACGCATGACGCTCGAAATCGCAACTGCGGACGGCCGGGTTCGCGACGTGCCGGTGACTTCACGCATCGATACGCTCGATGAGCTCCATTATTTCAAGCACGGAGGCATCCTTCCGTACGTTCTGCGTCAGCTTGCCGCGTAAGAACAAGGCGCTTGTCAGGAACAGTTGCAATGCCCAATTCGATCGAACCTTCCCCGATAGAAACCGCAACAATCCGGCGCGTTGCAGTGCGGATCATTCCGTTTTTGATGATCTGTTACTTCATCGCTTTCGTCGACCGCGTGAACGCCGGCTTCGCCGCGCTGCAGATGAATCAAGATATTGGCCTCTCCGCCGCGGCATTCGGACTCGGGGGCGGCCTGTTCTACATTTCCTACGTCCTGTGCGAGATCCCGAGCAACCTTGCGATGCAGAAGGTGGGCGCCAGGATCTGGATTGCAAGAATCATGATCAGTTGGGGCCTGGTCGCGGCGTGCATGGCGCTGGTTGTGGGTCCGTACTCGTTTTATGCAATGCGCCTTTTGCTCGGCGCGGCAGAGGCCGGCTTCTTTCCGGGCGTGATCCTCTATCTGACCTACTGGTTTCCCGCGCAATATCGTGGGCGCATCGTCGCGCTTTTCATGGTCGCCATCCCGCTCTCCAGCTTTTTTGGTTCTCCGCTCTCGGCAAGCTTGCTGCAGCTGGACGGGCTGTGGGGATATCGCGGCTGGCAATGGATGTTCGTCCTGGAAGCTTTGCCGGCGGTTGTGCTGGGAATTGCCGCGCTGTTCTATCTTTCTGATGGTCCGGAGGACGCAAGATGGCTGACCGCGGCGCAGCGCGAGTGGCTGTTAGGGCGCCTGGCCGAGGAGAAGCTCAGCCCCAAGGCGACGGCTGGCCACCTGTCGCTCTGGCAAGTGATGACCAACAAATATGTCCTCGCGGCTTCACTGATCTATGCAGGGGCTTCGGGCGCGAGCCAGTGTCTCTCGCTGTGGCAGCCCCAGATAATAAAGTCCTTCGGGCTGACGAATATTCAGACTGGTCTGTTGAACTCTATTCCATTCGGGCTGGCTTCCGTTCTGATGATCCTGTGGGGACGGAGCTCGGACAGACTTCATGAGCGCAGATGGCACACCGCCATTCCGCTCGGGCTGCTCGCGGCAAGTCTGGGGGTGGCACCACTGACCAACGATTTAGCTCCGACAATCGGTATTCTCTGTGTTGCTGTCACCGCAACCTACATCGTCAAGGGTCCGTTTTGGGCGCTCACGACGGAATGGATGTCCGCCGGCGTCGCCGCCGCCGCAATCGCTCAGGTGAATGCGATCGGCAACCTCGGCGGATTCTTTGGCAGCTATCTTCTTGGCGCGATCAAGGAAGCGACGGGCAGCTATGCTTTGGGTTTGTTGCCCCTCGGCCTTGTTTCCGCGCTTGGCTGCCTGCTGACGATCGTGCTCGGTCGGAATGAGCGCGGCGCCATCGAGATGAAGCACGGAACAGTACATTAGTGGTCACACGTCAGGTGGAGCAGGTGATGTCCAGAATTCCAGCGACTCTGATACCAGGCGATGGCATCGGTCCCGAGATCACGACGGCAGTTACGCGCGTGCTCGATGCGCTTGGATCACCGTTCGAGTGGGACATTCAGCAAGGCGGCATGGCAGGCATCAGCAGCGCCGGGGATCCTCTGCCAGCTACGTTGATCGACAGCATTCGGCGTACACAACTCGCCCTGAAGGGGCCTTTGACGACGCCGGTCGGCGGCGGGTTCCGCTCGGTCAATGTGCGTCTGCGTGAAGAATTCGGCCTTTATGCGAATCTGAGACCGGTGAAGACGATGGTTCCGGGCGGCCGCTATGAGGACATTGACCTCGTCCTGATCCGGGAAAACATCGAAGGCCTCTATGTTGCGTTTGAGCATTTCATTGCGGTCGGCGACGATCCCCATGCTGTCGCGATCTCATCCGGCGTGAACACGCACGCGGAGGCGCGCCGCATCGTTCGTTTTGCGTTCGAGTATGCGCTGGCTCACGACCGGAAGAAGGTCACCGTCGTTCATAAAGCCAACGTGCTGAAGGCCCTGACGGGGCTTTTCCTGCAAGCCGGCCGCGAAATCGCCAAGGAGTATGAAGGTCGGATCGCCATGGACGACCGCATCGTTGACGCTTGTGCCATGCAGCTTGTGATGAATCCCTGGCAGTTCGATGTCATCGTTACCACAAACCTGTTTGGCGACATTCTGTCGGACCAGATGTCCGGTCTGGTCGGTGGGCTTGGCATGGCGCCGGGTGCCAATATCGGCGAACGCGCGGCGATTTTTGAGGCCGTGCATGGATCGGCCCCGGACATTGCTGGCAAGGGAATCGCCAATCCGCTGGCGCTTCTGCTCGCCGCCGGCTTGATGCTCAAGCACGTGGACAAGCCGGAACTCGCTCAGCGCCTGCAGGACGCGATCGAGAAGACGCTGCAGGTGGACAAGGTACGGACCGGCGATCTCAGTGGCACAGCTTCGACATCGGATTTCGCTGGCGCGGTGATCAAAAGACTGGCTGCGTAATAGGACAAACCGATTCTGCTGCAAACCGGGAGTTCGAAGATGGTGAAGGGGTCTGATCTGCTGGTTGGCGCACTGGAACAGGAGGGCGTCGACCGCATCTTTGGAGTGCCAGGAGAAGAGAACCTGGACGTTGTCGAGTTGCTGCGACATTCGAAAATCGAGCTCGTTCTTACACGCCACGAGCAAGGTGCTGCTTTCATGGCTGCGACCTACGGCAGGCTGACCGGCAAGCCCGGTGTTTGCATGACGACTCTTGGTCCCGGAGCCCTCAATCTCACAACCGGCGCTGCCTACGCGCTTCTTGGGGCGATGCCAATGGTCATGATCACCGGCCAAAAAGGAATTATGAACAGCCGCCAGGCCGGTTTCCAGATCGTCGACGTGGTGAGCGCCTTCAAACCGCTGACCAAAATGTCACGGCAGATCGTTTCGCCGGCGACGATCCCGACCCTGGTGCGCGATGCCTTTCGCATTGCCGCCGAAGAGCGGCCGGGGCCGGTCCTGCTTGAATTGCCGGAAGACATCGCCGGCGAGCAAACAGAACCTGTCGCCCCTGTCCCCCAACACCCGATCGAGATTCCAGTTGCGCATCGAGCTTCCCTCGATCGCGCGGCCGAGATGATCCTCGCAGCGAAACGCCCGCTCATCATGCTCGGCGCGGCGGCATCGCGACCGCGAAGCACGGCGGGAATCGGGGGATTCGTTCGTCGCACGAGAATTCCGTTCTTTACGACCCAAATGGGAAAGGGAACGGTGCCCGGCGGCAGCAACCTGTATGTGGGAACGGCAGCGCTTAGCGAGCGCGACTATGTTCATGAAGCGGTCGATCGCGCCGATCTGATCATCGCGATCGGTCACGACACGATAGAGAAACCGCCGTTTATCATGGGTCCCAAGGGACCCCAGGTCATCCATGTCAGCTACACGCCGGCGACCGTGGAGCAAGTCTACTTTCCGCAATGCGAGGTGGTCGGCGATGTCGGGCCGAGCCTCGAGCTGTTGGCCGATCGCGTCGAGGGAAGATTGCACAACGCTGGCGCGCTGCTCAGCCTGCGCGAAGGAATTTTGAGCCGCATCACCGACCGGAACAAGGAAGACCGCTTTCCGATGACCCCGCAACGCATCGTTCACGATGTGAGGCAAGTCATTCCCGAGGACGGCATCATCGCCCTCGATAACGGCATGTACAAGATCTGGTTCGCTCGCAATTACCGAACTTACGTTGCCAATACGGTCCTGCTCGACAATGCGCTGGCTACGATGGGCGCAGGATTGCCGTCGGCGATGATGGCCTCGATCCTGTATCCAGATCGGCGAGTGATGGCCGTCTGCGGAGATGGCGGCTTCATGATGAACTCGCAGGAGATGGAAACCGCGGTTCGGCTGAAGCTCAATCTTGTCGTCCTTATCCTGGAGGACTCGGCATATGGAATGATACGTTGGAAACAGGCCGTGGACAATTTTCCGGATTTTGGCCTAACCTTCGGCAATCCGGATTTCGTCAAGTATGCGGAGAGCTATGGCGCAAAGGGATCGCGTGTCAGCAAATGCGGTGACCTCATTCCGACGCTCGAGGCCGCGTTCAAGGGCGGCGGTGTCCATCTCGTGGTGGTACCCATTGATTATTCCGAAAATAAACGCGTCCTTGTCGACGAATTGCGCGCGAAGGTGAAGCCGGCCGAGGCGGCCACGGAATAAATCTTTGCCAAGTTCGATGCCGATCGATTTTCGATAGGAGCAGATGATGAAAGCATTCACCTTTCAGGCGCCACCCAACATCCTGTTCGAGGCGGGTGCTTCATCCAGGTTGGCGGAAACTGTGGCTGGTTACGGCGTCAAGCGCGTGCTGCTCGTCACCGACAAAGGCGTCCGCAATGCCGGGCTGACCAAAGGTGCCGAGGCAAGCCTCGCCAGGAACGGCTGCACGCTGACGGTCTTCGACGACGTCGAAGCCGACCCGCCATCGCATATCATCGAGCGGGCGATCGGGCTTTGCCGAGACAACAGGATAGAGCTAGTTGCCTCCATCGGCGGCGGAAGTGCGCTCGATACGGCGAAGCTCGTCGCATACCTTGCCAGGACGCCGGACCGTCTCGATGACATCTATGGCGTGGGGCTCGCGAAGGGGGAGCGTCTGCCGCTCTTGCTGGTGCCGACGACTGCCGGCACAGGTTCCGAGGTAACGCCGATCGCCATTGTCACGACGCCCACAACGGAAAAGAAAGGCGTGGTATCGCCGCGCTTGCTGCCGGACTGGGCGATCCTCGATCCGGAGCTGACACTCGGGCTGCCGGCGCACGTGACAGCGGCCACCGGCATCGACGCCATGGTGCATGCCATCGAAGCCTATACCAGTAAGCACAGGAAGAACCCGATGTCGGACCAGTTGGCACGACAGGCACTGGCGCTGCTGTCGGCCAATGTGCGCACGGTCTGCTCCGACGGCTCGAACCTCGAAGCGAGGTCACAGATGCTGCTGGGCTCGATGCTGGCAGGCATGGCATTCGCAAATGCGCCGGTCGCCGCGGTGCACGCGCTGGCCTACCCGATCGGGGCGATCTTCCATGTGCCGCACGGGCTCTCGAACGCTCTGGTCTTGACGCAAGTGCTGCGCTTCAACTTGCCCGAGGCAGAATCACTCTATGCCGAACTCGCGCCGATCGTTGATCCCCGCACCGATGGTCTGTCGACGGGCCAAAAGGCGCGACTTTTCGTCGATGCCGTGGCTGCGATCTGCAGGGATTGCAAGGTTCCGGCTTCGCTTGCCGACGTGGGGATCAAGGCGGGTGATCTAAAGAAACTGGCCGAAGACGCGATGAAGCAGACGCGGCTTCTGGTCAATAATCCACGTGAAGTGCGTTACGACGATGCGCTCGCGATCTATACGGAAGCGTTTGGAAATCGTGCGGCTGCCTGATGTGCCGGCGCCCAAACAGCCCATGTCCATCTCGGAACGGGAGCTGTCATGAACGACAAAGCACAAACCGGTAGCGGGGCCAGCTCCGCACCAGACTGGGCAAACCTGTGGCAATCGATGGCGGAAACGTCCAACCGCATGGTCGAGGCCTGGTCGGGCTCGATAGCGCCTTTCATGATGTCGCGGGCTTCCGAGAAAGTGACCGGAGAAGTAAACGACCTCTCGGCGGCGATAGAGCGGATGGCCCAGGGACCGCAGCTCGCGGACGTCTGGGATTTCGACCGCAAGCTTGCGCTGGCTTTCGCAGCCTGGATCGATCTGCGAACCCGCCTGGCAAGTTATAACGCCGTCGCCTCGGCGCCGTGGACCGAAGCATCGCGGCAGTTCATCGAAGAGATGTCGAAAGGCAAGGCGGAGAGGGCGCAGGCGCCTGGTTGGCGTGACGTGTTCGCGAAATGGGCTGAGATCAGCAATAAGGAGCTGATCAAAAACCAGCGAACCGATGCCTTTCTGAAGGCGCAGAAGGATTTGCTCCAAGCAGCGCTGCAGTATCGCAGCCGCCAGAACGACGTCTCGGACGCCCTCTCGGCGCTCTTCGATCTGCCGACTCGTCGCGACCTCGACGAGGTTACGCGCCAACTCACCGAACTGCGGCGAGAGGTGCGCGCGCTCAGGCGCGAGAAGGAAAAGTCGAAAGGGCAAACATGAGCGAACCGGACAACCAGGCGGCGCGCTTTGCTCAAGAGGTCGTCGCCAACGCCGAGAGGGCTTTGAAGGCGACACAGCTGATAGCCAGCACTCGGGACGAGGAAATCAAGGTCGGGACCACACCCAAGCATCTGGTGATGCGGCGCGACAAGGTGGAGCTTTTCCGCTACGAGCCATTGGCTCAACAAACAGTGTCGACTCCGGTGCTGGTCGCCTACGGATTGGTCGGTCGCTACACCATGGCCGATCTTCAACCTGATCGCTCTCTGGTGCGCAGCCTGCTCAACAAGGGGCTCGACCTTTGGCTGATCGATTGGGGTCAGCCTGGCCGCAACGAGCGTTGGTTGACTATCGACGACTACGTCGACGATTACATCGACGCCGCAGTGGATCGTATTCGGAAGGAAACCGGACACGACCGCGTGACATTGCTGGGAATCTGCGAAGGCGGCGTGTTCACGGTCTGCTACGCCGCCTTGCATCCTGAGAAAGTGAAGAACCTCGTCATCACGATCACGCCGATCGACTTCCATGCCGACGTCAATGACGAGGCGGCGCATCACGGCTTTATCAACTTGTGGACTCGAAGCCTCGATCCCGCCGATATCGACAAGCTGGTCGAGACCTATGGCGTGTTACCCGGCGAGTTCATGAGCTCGGTATTCTCGATGATGACGCCGATGCGCTCGCTGACAAAATACAATGTTGATCTGATCGATGTCATTGACGACGAAGACAAGTTCTTGAATTTCCTTCGCATGGAGAAGTGGCTGGCCGATCGGCCGCATCATCCCGGAGAGGCGGCAAAACAGTGGTTGAAGGACCTTTACCAGGACAATCGGCTGATCAATGGTTCCTTCGAGCTGTCGGGCCGCAAGGTCGACCTGAAATCGGTCAAAGCCCCGGTTCTCAACGTTTTTGCGCTCGACGATCATATCATCCCGCCGGATTGCTCTCGCGCGCTCGGTGGCAAGATCGGAAGTGACGACTACACCGAAATTCCGCTGCCTGGTGGCCACGTCGGGCTCTTCGTCTCGAGCAAGTCGCAGGGAAAGTTGAGCCAGAGTATCGCGGATTGGCTTGTGGCGAGGGAGTGAGGGGCGACCATGAAGGACAAGATCGTCTCCGCGGACGAGGCCGTCGCCATCATTCGGGATCGGGACACACTTTGCACCTCGGGCTTCGTTGGCGTCGGCACTCCGGACGAACTGTTGCTCGCCCTGGAAAAGCGCTACCGAGAGACGCGGCATCCTTCGGATCTGACGCTTCTGTTTGCCGCCGCGCCTGGCGATTCGAGGGATCGCGGGCTGAACCGGCTCGCACACGACGGCTTGATAAAAAGAGTGGTCGGCGGGCACTGGGCGTTGGTGCCGCGACTGGGCGAACTTGCGCTTGCCAACCGGATCGAGGCTTACAACCTGCCCCTCGGCTGCATTTCGCATCTTTATCGCAGCATTGCCGCCGGCGGCCCCGGTACCATTACCAAAATCGGGCTGCGCACATTCGTCGATCCGAGGCTTGAAGGAGGCAAGCTCAACGAGAAGACGACAGAAGACCTCGTTGAGCTGCTGAACATCGATAACGCGGAATGGCTGCGCTACAAGGCCTTCCCAATCAACGTGGCGCTGCTGCGGGGCACGACAGCCGATCCCGCCGGCAATATAACGATGGAGCGCGAGGCACTTACGCTCGACAATCTCGCGATGGCTATGGCGGCGAAGAATTCACGGGGCTTCGTTATCGTGCAAGTCGAACGGATCGCGGCCGCAAATACTCTGAATCCGCGCGAGGTGCAGATTCCGGGTATCCTGGTCGATTGCGTGGTTGTCGCTGACGCAGAAAATCACGCACAGACGTATGGCACGGCCTATAGTCACGCCTTTTCGGGCCGACAGCGCGTGCCGATGAACCGGATTGCGCCCCTTGAACTCGATGAACGGAAAATCATTGCGCGCCGATGTGCGTTCGAACTTCCGCCCGGCGGGGTGGTCAATCTGGGCATTGGCATGCCGGAAGGCGTAGCCGCGGTGGCCGCCGAAGAGCACGTATTGCAGCATCTGACGTTGACCGCAGAGCCAGGCATAATCGGCGGGATGCCGCAGGGCGGATTGAATTTCGGCACGGCGCTTAACCCTGATGCCGTAATCCATCAGAATCAACAGTTCGACTTCTATGATGGCGGCGGTCTTGATTTGGCCTGCCTGGGCATGGCGCAGGCCGATGCGGCCGGGAATGTCAACGTAAGTCGGTTTTCCAATCGGCTTGCCGGCGCTGGAGGCTTTATCAACATCTCGCAAAGTGCGAAGAAAATCGTGTTCGCTGGAACATTCACAAGTGGTGGCCTGAAAATCGCGATTGAAGACGAGAAGGTCCACATCTTGCGCGAGGGGAATACCCGAAAGTTTATGGCAGAAGTGGAGCAGGTCACGTTCAGTGGTGATCGAGCGGCAGAAACGGGTCAGGTCGTCCTTTATGTCACCGAGCGTTGTGTGCTTGAGCGGACCCCGGCCGGGCTCGAATTGATCGAGATCGCTCCCGGGGTTGATCTTGATCGCGACGTTCTCGGCCAGATGGATTTCAAGCCGCTTATCCGCAACGTAAGGCGCATGGATTCACGCATTTTCCGGAATGCCCCGATGGGCCTGGACCACGCCCTGCTGGGCCGAAACCTGGCCGATCGCATCAGCTACGATTCCGAGCGCAACATTCTCTTCGTAAACTTCGAGGGTTTCGAGGTCAGGACGGTGGAAGACGTCGACCGGATCCGGGGTGAGGTCGAAAGACGCTGCCGCGAAATCGGCAAGCCCGTCGCCTTGATCGCGAGCTACGACGGCTTCTATCTCGATCCCTTGGTAAGCGACACGTATTTCTCCATGATCGCTTATCTTGAGAAGCGATATTACAGCTCCGCATCTCGCTACACCACCAGTGCATTCATGCGGCTGAAACTGGGCGAGGCGCTCACCGAGCGTCACGTTGCTCCCCACATTTTCGAGACGCAGGCAGAAGCCCAGCAATTTGCGCGTTCCCAATCGGGAGGCAGCGGTGTCAAGGAAGCGCGCAATTTCGCCGGGTGACGCGGGCAGCCCCTCCGAGCCGGAGCGGCGAGCAATTGTTCGTGGCTTGTCCCCGTCAGGGCCGGCACTCCGTCAAGGCCGAATCGAAGTCGTCACGATTTTTTCTTCGGCACTTTCTTGCCCTTCCTGCGGGCCTTTGAAAGGCCGATCGCGATCGCCTGCTTGCGGCTCTTGACCTTGCCGCCTTTGCCGCCACGACCGCTCTTGGCCGTGCCCCTCTTGTAGCGATGCATCTCGTTTTTCACGTCGCGGCCAGCGCTTTTCGAATATCTGCGCTTCTTTTTCGCTTTCCGGGCCATCGGTTGCACTCCTTCTCTATCACGTTAAACCGTCGCCGCCGCGCATCGGTTCCAACGTGGTCAGCCGCCCGAAGCCGATAGGAACAACCGCAGGGGCTGGTCTGTTTCCAAGCAACAAAGGACGACGAGCGATGCGACGGCATCAGAAACACCTTCTGCGGTTTGATCATCTCCGGTCGCGCAGCTGCCGGAACCGAAGATGGGCCGACGAGAGTTCCGAAGAAGTTTTGGAAGATTGGATGGCTGCCCCCGGGGATGCCTCCGCAACGACGTAAGGACTGATCCGACCAGGTGAACCTGCATCCCCTCGATTTTGCATCGCACACAGCGGGAACGGAGGTGTGCAGTTGTGGACTTCACTCCGGCAGCATTCGCTTCATGATCTGATCGCGATAGATGAAGATATGGGCGAGCGCGGCCGCGACGTGGAGGGCGACCAGCACCAGCAGGGACCACTCCGCGGCCTGATGCAGGCCGTCTATGGCGTTGCCGGCCGCCGGATTCTCCTTCGAGAGCATCGGCAGCGGAAAAAGAAAGAAGAAGGAGAGCGACCAACCGCGAAACGATGCGAATGTCCAGCCCGTCAGCGTCGTCGCGAGTACCATCGCATAGAGCAGCCAATGAATTAATTCCGACGAAAGCCGCTGCCAGACCGGTAGCGAACTTTCGGGCGCGACTGGATGCGTGAGCCTCCAGAGGAAGCGCAGAGCGATCAGTATGAGGATGAACATTCCGAACGAGACGTGGAATGTCATGCCGGTGCCTGGCTGCTGGCCACGATGGATGTCGGGCATTAGCCAGCCGATGAAGTACTGAACGACCAGCAATGCGGCGATCAGCCAGTGGAATACCTTGGCGGTCGTCCCATATCTCAGAGAAGGGCTTCGTTCTCCTGCGCCCAGACCGTGGCGTTGCTGCATAAGTCGGTCCCTTCGCATTAGCCTTGCCGCCCGTCATTGCAGATCGCCCGTGGCGCCGCGAGCTCGGCAAACCCGAGTGCGATCGAGAAATAGCCGAGATTTCTGGCCAACCGATCGCGCCCTGATCGTGATTGTCCGCGCAATGCGGTTCTTCTAGCGAGACTGGGCATGGAACGCTCCATTGCTTTGCGGCTTGAGCACAACCTTGATGCAACCCTCCTGCTTGTCGCGGAAGGTCTTGTACATCTCCGGGCCGCGCTCCAGATCTTCCGTGTGCGTGATCACGAACGAAGGGTCGATCTGGTTTTTGACGACGCGCTTCAGCAAATCATCGGTCCAGCGATTGACGTGGGTCTGACCGGTACGGATGGTCAGTCCCTTGTTCATGACCGCGCCGAGCGGAAGCTTGTCGAGGAGCCCGAATCTTGACGTTATTTGGGGCGTCCGCCGATCGGAGTGCCGGCAAAGCTTCAATTGGGCTGGATCGGCTCGCGGAAGGAGGAAAGGCCCAACCGGCCCTCCCGGCTTAGGGGGTGCCCGCGGTTCCACTTGCTTGCCGAGCCGTCTACCTTTGGTTCGTTTCTGCAATTCAGCGCTTGGTATATGGCAACGGGTCCGTCGCGAAGTGCTCGGTCCTGATCTCGATGCGAAAGACGGTGCGGTCCCGTTGCACCTCCAGTCGCCACGTTCCTCCCGGCGCGAGCACATCCTCGATGTCCCGCGTGGCGAGCAGCGCTTCCTGCCAGGCCTCTGCGTCGCCCGGGAGATCCTCGCCCACCGCATCCCGGTGAGGCTGACCGTTTTCGATGTGGAAATAGTAGCGGGGCATTCCGGGGCGCTAACGCCTCATCGGGTTGTCTGGTTCCCGGCGGCTATCGGTGCGTTGCTTGTATTGGTTCCGCCGCACCTGTCTAGGACGCGGGTAGCATCGCCACTTGGGGATTCGAACCTGCAACGGTTCACGATTTCAGTAGCCGCGCCCGTAGCGAGGATACTGACGCGCAAACGCGAACCTGGGATTTATGCCGCAATAGGAAAACGTGCCGGAGGCCGTCGCCATGCATTGCTGATAAGTCCAGAATTGGCAATTGCCTGGATAGCCCCAGTCCCTTCCCTGCAGGCAGTAAGGATAGTCCTGAGCCGACGCGGGGGAGACGTTGCCAAATCCCGCAAGAATACCGAGCGCGGCCGTTACAGCGAACAGATATGAGCGCATGAGAACCTCGTCGGATGAACGATCGACAACCCAGTTCGCGGTCTTCCGTTCCTGACCGCCAGCTCTTGTACCATATTCTTTCGGCAGGGTCGTGGCAGGACCTTCGTCCCTCCGCTCCACACGGCGCTAGCCTGGCGAAACACCCCGGCCGAGGGCCGGGGTCCTTCCTTTAGCATTTATCCTGAAACGCAACCCTCTCAACCGTCAGCTTGCGTGATGATGCTCGCGGTTCGCATGATGGGATTTGTGCGGAGTTGTCATCATGCCCATGCTGCCACTGTTCTTCATTTGCGAGCCGGTTCTGCCGGTGGTCGTGCCGTTCGTGGAGTTGCCGGTCGTGGTTTTGCTGGCGGCAGGCCCGCCAGCTTGCGAGCTGCCGCCCGCGGTACTGTTTCCGGCCTGAGCAAAGGCGAGGGAGCTGGTAGCCGCGAACGCAGTCGCCAAAATCATCATTCTGATCTTCATCGTTCCAATCCCTGTTTTTCGACCCCATAGGCAAATTCCAGGGCAAACGTGAGTTCCTGAGTTGCGTGTCGTTATCTGGATCTGTGGCCGTCGGATATCCGTCCGAGACCCAAGTCCTCCCGCGGCATGGGTGCTAACGTCCCGCCGTCTGCGCTGGCTGCATGACGCTTTTCACAACGTAATCGCCGATGTTGAACCCCATGCCCGTGCCGACGCGTGTCGAGAAGCGGTAATGGAAGCCAGCCCAGATGCGAGCATTTGCGACCTCCTCGGCCAAGGCGGTGACATTGGTAAAGCGATGGGTCACACCGGGCAGAGTACGCCCGCGACATGGATTATGTGCCATTGTGCACTTGCACAGATGCCGTAAACGCGCCTATCTCTCACCCATTGGCCGTATGCGCGCGCAAGGTTCTCAAACACTTGGATTCCCCCTTGGACAATCCGCAGGAACTGCCGCCCGATGGCGAGGCGCCGCGCGAGCCGATCCTGACGCTGCCGACAGCGCTGACGGCCTACATTGTGCTGATCGCCGTCGTCCATCTGCGCGTGCTGCTGCCACCGGAGCTGGAGAACTGGACTGTCGAGGTGTTCGGCTTCATCCCCAGGCGTTACGACACATCGCTTCTGGACTACACGTTTCCTGGCGGAGCCGGCGCAAAGATCTGGAGCTTCGTCACGTACTCGCTTCTGCATGCCAACCTCACTCACATTCTGTTCAACGTGCTGTGGCTGTTGCCGTTCGGCAGCGCCCTGGTGCGGCGGTTTGGTGCGGTGCGCTTTTTCCTCTTCATGGCGGTGACGGCGGCGGCCGGCGCGCTCGCGCATCTCGTCACTCATGAGCATGCCGTAGAGCCGATGATCGGCGCGTCCGCGTCGGTATCGGGCACCATGGCGGCGGCGATGCGGTTTGCCTTCGTGCGGGGCAGCTTCCTGTCATTCTCGCGCGGAGACGCCGATGCCGCGGCAAAGGTTCCCGCGCTGTCGCTGAGGCGGGCGTTGCGCAATCCGCGCGTGCTCGCCTTTCTCGCGATCTGGTTCGGCATCAACATCATCTTCGGCCTGGGCTCGATCGCTATCGGAACCGATGGTGCGAGCGTGGCTTGGCAGGCGCATATCGGCGGCTTCTTCGCCGGCCTGATCCTGTTTTCGCTGTTCGATCCCGTGCCGCGCGAAGCAGGCGATACGTCCGATGCTGCAGGTGCGTCGTATTAGGGACGAGCTTGTCCTTGCAGGCGTGCCGGATTTCATTCATCATCGAAACATCAAGGCGTTGCGATCAAGTCGCAAAAAAAGCGCTGCGCGCGCCTCGCTGGTCATGCGGCGCAAGACTGTTGATTGACCCACTCAAATAACAAGAGCGCGCCGTTCAAGGCGGGGGCCGGATTTCCAAGGAGACGACGATGACGGTACGTGCAATCCTCGATACCAAGGGACATCAGATCATGAGCGTCGAGCCGGAGGCGATGCTCTCGGCCGCGGTCAAGATCCTCGGCGAGCGCAGGATCGGCGCCGTGCTCGTCATGAGCCAGGGCCGCATGGAGGGCATCCTGTCGGAGCGCGATATCGTGCGCGTTCTGGGCGAGAGGGGTGCTTCGGCGCTGGATGTACCGGTCAGCGAGGTGATGACCCGCAAGGTCGTAAGCTGCCGGCAGAACGACACCGTTGCCGGAATCATGGAGATGATGACCAACGGCAAATTCCGTCACTTGCCCGTGGTCGAAGGCGAGCGCGTGGTCGGCCTGATCTCGATCGGCGACATCGTCAAATGGCGGGTGCGGGAA
Organism: uncultured Alphaproteobacteria bacterium; assembly: GCA_963738845.1. Lineage (GTDB taxonomy): Bacteria > Pseudomonadota > Alphaproteobacteria > Rhizobiales > Xanthobacteraceae > Bradyrhizobium. The sequence goes on from CAVTYJ010000002.1 coordinate 33,532, forward strand.
TACGAGAACGAGCAGGAAGCCTTGCGGCAATACATCAAGACCGCTTAGTAGGGCTCCGACTTCATTTGGCGGTATCGCCAGCCGCCAGCACGTGAATTGCTTCTCGGATCGAGTTCGATTGCGCGCTCGGCGGCGCGGGAGCCGAACTCGATCAGATCGGCCGCGCGATGGAAATCGAACCAGCCGATCTCGCCGACGCGGGGCGTGATCAACATGTCCGGCGGATCGCCCGCAAGGCGCGCGCGGGTGATGCGATCCTGCATGATGTTGAAGGCATCGACCATCACCGACGAAATGCCCGGTCGGCCGGCGCCGCCGAAAAATTCGCGCTTGACAGTGCGCTCGGGTGAGAAGAAGCGGCCAAAGCCGCGTTTCTCCTGCCCGTTTTGTATCACCGGTTCGGGAATCGTCGCCGGCGTACCGTGGGAATAGATCGTGGTCGAGTGCGAAAAGACGTCGCTCGAGACGTTGGCTGCGATCACGATCTCGGCGCCGAGCGCCCGCGCCGCCGACACCGGCACGGGATTGACCAGCGTGCCGTCGACCAGCCAGCGATCGCCAACCAGCACGGGTGCGAAGATGCCGGGCAGCGCGTAGGAGGCGCGCATTGCCTCGACCACTCGGCCATGGGTAAGCCAGGTCTCGTGGCCCGTGCGGATTTCGGTCGCGACGGTAGCAAATTTCAGCGGCAGCTCCTCGATCAGGGTGCGTCCGATCGATGCTTCGAGTTCGGCTGCAAGCTTGTCGCCGCCGATCAGGCCGGAGCCGTTCAGGCGGATGTCGAGATAGCCGAGCACTTTTCGCGGCTGCAGGCTGCGTGCCCACTGCTCGAGCGTATCAAGATGCCCGGTCGCATAGGCGCCGCCGATGACAGCACCGATCGAGGTACCGACCAGCACGCTCGGCGTAATGCCGTTGGCGACGAGGGTCCGCATGATGCCGATATGGGCGAAGCCGCGTGCCGCTCCCCCACCAAGCGCGAGCCCGATCACCGGCCGCCGTCTTGTGGTGCTGGCAACGCCGTTCTTGTCCCCGCCGTCCCCTTGGCCGCGTCCCTTGAGAATATCGAGCACCGAACAAACTCCTTCAGCGGCAATGCTCGCCCAAAATGCCTACAATCAAGCTAAGCGCGCTGGTGCCAACCCGCTACACCCGATCAGAAGCATGGTTTATGCCGCATCCCAACCGCTTTGGGCACCCTTTATGACCTGAGCGCGACTGCGCCAACGGGTGCCCCCGGCCATCCCTTGCTTCCCGGGGCGGTAATTCACCGGGTCAGCAGGCTTGAATTTGCCTCGTTTTCGGTGAAAAGCAGGAATCATGACCTCTGGGGGAGTAGGCATTTCGGGCATCCGGCGCGGCGCGCGGCTTTGGCTTGCGCTTTCGCTGCTTTCAGCTCCGGTTTTACCTGCCCAGGCCCAGTGGTTCGGCGATCGGCCGCCGCCGATCCCGCCGGCCGCGGTTCCCGATCCCGGGGCTGCGGTGAGCCTCGCGCCGCCCTCGGGCCCGGCCGCCACGCCCGCGCCGGCACCGGGTGCGCTGGCACCTTTGTCGCAACAGCCCTCGATGGCGGCGGTGCCGCCACCGGCCGCGGTCGTGCCACAAGGGGCTGCCGCGCCGGGACAGGGCGTGCTGTCCCTCTCGGCGCGCTACGGCAAGGACCTGCCGTCGATCAATGGCGGTCTGGTATGGCGGGTTTTTGCGGACCGGCCGGACGACGCCGGCACGTTCAAGATGATACGTGAGGATCGCACCGCAACGCCGAACATCTTGCTGCCGCCCGGAAACTATGTGGTGCATGTTGCGCTTGGCCTGGTCAGCGCCGTGCGCGCCGTGACGCTGAAGGCCGAGACCGATCGCGAGTCCTTTCTGCTCCCGGCCGGCGGCTTGCGGATCGAGGGCCGCGTCGGGACCAGCAAGATCCCGCAGAACCAGATTTCCTTTGCGATCTACAAGGGCAGCCAGTTCGAAGGCGGCGACCGCGCTCCACTCGTGCCGACGGTCGCGGCGGGCGATGTCGTGCTGATGCCGGAGGGCACTTACTACATCATCTCCAATTATGGAGACGCCAACTCCGTCGTGCGCTCCGACATTCGCGTCCAGACTGGAAAATTGACCGACGTGGTCATTACTCACCGCGCTGCTGTCATCACGCTCAAGCTGGTATCGGACAGGGGGGGCGAGGCCTTGGCAAACACCGCCTGGTCGGTCATCACCCCGGGCGGCGACGTTATCAAGGAATCGATCGGCGCGTTCCCAAAAGTGGTCCTGTCCGAAGGCGAATACCGCGCGATCGCCAAGAATGAAGGCAAGGTTTACGAACGTCCTTTCAATGTCGTTAACGGCGTTGACGGAGAGGTCGAGGTCGTCGCGCGCTGACGCATCGCTTGCAGGCCGTGGGCTGTCACAATCGTTAACGCGCACTAACCATTGCGCGATTTAAAGCGGCCGTAATCGCCATATCAGCATACCGCTTGCGCGTCTTTTACAGCGCATTAATCGGCGCCCCTCTTGGATGCGATCGGGCAGAAAGCCCGCCGTGTAGGGGAAGTCGCCGCTGTGGCCAACAAACAGCCAAAGAATCCAAGCACCGAATTGTTCGACGACGTACCTGTCCTGCAGCGCAAGTGGCACGCTGCCCTGCGTCCCGGCGAACAGCTTCCCCGTTATGAGGACGTGATGCTCGGCAGTCTCGGTCGCCTTGCGGATCATATCGCGCTTCTCAACGGCAAGTCCGCAGCGCTGCAGCTCGCGCGCAGCGGCCGTTACGTTCAGCAATGGATCGATGATGAACGCTGGGACATCCCGCTGAGCATGCTGCCCCCGGATTGCGCGACCGTGCTTGGCGAAGCCGCTACCCATGCAATCTCGAACGGTCGACCCTATCTTGCCGCGGCGCATTGCGTCCGTGATGGCATCGTGCGCACTTACGACGTGCTGGCCTTGCCCACCGCTTCGCGCTGGGGTGGAACGCTGATCGGCATCTATGTCAACGAGCGCTCGGCGCAATACAATCTGCTGGATGCGATCTTTTCCTCCGCCGAGGAAGGCGTGGTGTCGCTGGCCACGATCCGCGACGCCGCCGGCGGGCCCTCGGATTTCCAGATTGTCCACCACAATGAAGGCGCGGCAAAGCTCCTCAATGTGCCGTCCGCCGCCTTGCAATGGAAGCGGCTTGGGGAAGGCGGTCATCTCCTTTGCGCACCTGATGTGGTCGGGCGCTTGCGCAATGTGGTCGCGCATGGCCAGCGCGATCTGTTCGAGCTCGACCAGGATGATCGCAGCCTGCGCCTGAGCACGACCGCATTCGGCGATATCCTCTCGCTGACGATTTCGGATGTTACGCCGCTGAAGCGGCGTGAAGCGTCGTTCCGCCTGCTGTTCGACAACAACCCCATGCCGATGTGGGTGTTCGACGCCGAGACGAGAGGCTTTCTCAACGTGAATGACGCGGCGGTCCAGCACTATGGATATAGCCGCGAGAAGTTCCTCGGCATGACCCTCCCGGAGATTTGGCCCAAGGACGAATGGGCCATTCATATCGAGGCGTTGCGGGACATTGGCAAATCCTTCCAATCCGGGCGGCATTGGCGGCATCTGAAGGCCGACGGCAGTGAAATCCAGGTGCTGATTTTCGGGCGGCGGGTCAGTTTCGAAGGCCGTGACGGCTATCTTGTCGCCGTCGTCGACATCACGGAACGGCGCAAGGCGGAAGCCCGCATCGCCTATATGGCGCACCATGACGGCCTCACCAATCTGCCCAACCGCGAGCTTTACCAAGAGCGGCTGAAAGAGGTGCTGGAGAACGGCCAGGCCAGCAATCAGCGCCTCGCGGTGCTTTGCCTCGATCTCGACCTGTTCAAGAGGGTCAACGATTCGCTTGGACATCCGATCGGCGATCGCCTTTTGAAGATGGTGGCCGAGCGGCTGCGCGCGCAGGTGCGCGGCAACAATCTCGCAGCCCGGCTTGGTGGCGACGAATTCGCGATCATCCTGTCCTCGAACGTCTCGCCGAACGAGGTCTTCGACTTTGCGGCACGTTTGATCAAGGTTTTGAGCGCGGCCTACGAGATCGATGGCAACGAGGTCGTGATCGGCGCCTCGGTCGGAATTGCGCTGTCGCCAGGCGATGGCACGACCAGCGACGAATTGATGCGCAATGCCGATCTTGCGCTCTACCGCGCAAAAGAGGATGGAGGCGGCGTGCACCGCTTTTTCGAGCGCGAGATGGACCGGCAGGTGCAGAGGCGTCGTGACATGGAGCTTGACTTGCGCCGGGCACTGACGAATGGCGAGTTCGAGCTGCACTACCAGCCGCTGGTCAAGATCGCGACCGACCGCATTTCCGGCTTTGAATCGCTGTTGCGCTGGCGTCATCCGGACAAGGGCATGATCTCGCCGGCCGATTTCATTCCGGTGGCCGAGGACATCGGCCTCATCGTGGCGATCGGCGAATGGGTGCTGCGCGAAGCCTGCACGGAAGCGGTGAAATGGCCGCCAGAGGTAAAGGTCGCGGTCAACCTTTCGGCCGTGCAGTTTCGCAGCCGCAACCTGGTGCAGGTCGTGATCTCGGCGCTGGCGCAATCGGGCTTGTCGCCAGGCAGGCTCGAGCTCGAAATCACGGAGTCGGTGTTTTTGGCGGAGACCGAGGCCAATCTCGCCATTCTGCATCAGCTGCGCGAGCTTGGGATCAGCATCTCCATGGATGATTTCGGGACCGGCTATTCCAGCCTGAGCTACCTGCGAAGTTTCCCGTTCGACAAGATCAAGATCGACCGTTCATTCGTCAAGGATCTCGCCAGGCGATCCGATTGCGTCGCGATCGTACGCGCCATCTCCGGGCTCGGCCGCAGCCTCAACATCACCACGACCGCCGAGGGCGTCGAGACCATCGACCAGCTCGACTGGCTGCGCGCCGAAGGCTGCGACGAGGTGCAGGGCTTCCTTTTCAGCGCCGCGAAGCCCGCGGCCGAGATCGAGCAACTCCTTTTCCGCTTCGGCGGGCGCGCGACGAAGGTAGCCTAGGGCGCGTCAGAACCGCGTCACGATCTCTGAAAGCAAAGGGCGCGGGCGGTCTTCGCTCGGCTTCGATGGCGTGCCGATATGGATGAAGCCCGCGAGCTTTTCGTCTGCTTTGAGCCCCATGCCATCGAGCACGTCGCGGTCGAATGCGAACCAGCCTGTCAGCCAGCACGCGCCATAGCCGAGCGCGGTCGCGGCGGTGACGATGTTCATGGCACTGGCACCGGCAGACAATTCCTGCTCCCAGGCAGGCACCTTTGGATGCGGTTTCGTGAAGCTGACGACGCCGATCACGAGCGGAGCATCGGTGAGCCGCTTTTTCTCGATCTCGATGTCGGCGACGGAAGCCTGTGGGTTCTTCTTTGCAAACACATTTGCGATGATCTCGCCGGCGCGCACGCGCGCGTCGCCCTCGAATATGATGAACCGCCAGGGTGCGAGCTTGCCGTGATCCGGCACGCGTGCGCCGATCGTCAAGATCGTGTCGATCTCGGCGGGCGAGGGGCCGGGCGCGGTCATCTCGCGCGGTTTGACGGAGCGGCGGAATTTCAGGAGCTCGATGGCATCGGGCACGGCGGTTCTTTCATTCTGGCGTATCGGCCAAAGATAGGCGCGCGCTTACGGCGTACAAAGCGACTTTGGACCGATTCTGATCAATGGGCGGCCTTCGCCCGCCGGATATCCGGCGGCGTCGCCTCGTCCGCGAGAGCGGCAATCGCCTCATCGGTGGGCATTACCTTTTGTCCCTCGCTGCCGAGCCGACGCACCGAAACCGAATGGGTCTCGGCCTCCTTCTTGCCCACCACGAGCAGCGCGGGAATCTTCGAAAGCGAGTGCTCGCGGACCTTGTAGTTGATCTTCTCGTTGCGCAAGTCGATCTCGGCACGCAGGCCCGCGCGTCGCGCGGCCGCCAGCACGACCTTGGCGTAGTCGTCCGCCTCGGAGGTGATGGTGGTGACGACGAGTTGCGTTGGCGCCAGCCAGAGCGGGAAATTGCCGGCATAATGCTCGATCAGGATGCCGATAAAGCGCTCCATCGAGCCGCAGATTGCCCGATGCACCATGACGGGCGGCTTCTTGGAGCCGTCATGGTCGATGTAGAACGCGCCGAATCGTTCGGGCAGGTTGAAGTCCACCTGCGTGGTGCCGCACTGCCAGTCGCGTCCAATGGCATCGCGCAGCACATATTCGAATTTCGGACCGTAAAAGGCGCCTTCGCCGGGGTTGATCTCGGTCCGGATGTTGTTGCTCTGCGACTTGATCTCCTGCAGGACCGTCGCCATCACGCGTTCGGCATGATCCCACATCGCGTCGGTGCCGACGCGCTTGTTCGGCCGGGTCGAGAGCTTCACGGTGAGCTCGCCGCCGAAGCCGAAATCCTCGTAGACCGAAAGAATGAGGTCGTTGATCTTTATGCACTCATCGGCGAGCTGCTCTTCCGTGCAGAAGATATGGGCATCGTCCTGCGTAAAGCCGCGCACGCGCATCAGCCCGTGCATGGCGCCAGATGGCTCGTAGCGATGCACCACGCCGAATTCCGCAAGCCGCAAAGGCAGGTCGCGGTAGCTCTTCAGGCCGTGCTTGAAGATCTGCACATGGCCGGGGCAGTTCATCGGCTTCAGCGCAAACCAGCGCTTGTCCTCGGCCTCGTCGCCGGCCGACTGGGCCGCGAACATGTTCTCGCGGTACCAGTCCCAATGGCCCGAAGTCTCCCACAACACCTTGTCGAGGATCTGCGGCGCATTCACCTCGTGGTAATCGCCGGAGAGCCGACGTCGCATATAGGCGATGACCGCCTGGAAGATGGTCCAGCCCTTCGGATGCCAGAACACCACGCCCGGACCTTCTTCCTGGAAGTGGAAAAGGTCGAGTTCGCGTCCAAGCTTCCTGTGGTCGCGCTTCTCGGCTTCCTCGATCTGCTTGAGATAGGCGTCGAGCTCATCCTGCTTTGCGAACGCCGTGCCATAGATGCGAGTCAGCATCGGGTTGTTGGAATCGCCGCGCCAATAGGCGCCCGCGACCTTCATCAGCTTGAACGCGTTTCCGATCTTGCCGGTCGAGGTCATATGCGGCCCGCGGCAGAGATCGAACCAGTCGCCCTGGAAGTAGATCTTGATCGGCTCGTTGCCGGGAATGGCATCGACCAGCTCGACCTTGAAGTTCTCGCCCTTGTCGCGAAACACCTCTTTGGTCTTCTCGCGGTCCCAGACTTGCTTGGTGAAGGGTTTGTCGCGCGCGATGATCTCGCGCATCTTCTTTTCGATGGCCGCAAAATCCTCGGGCGTGAACGGCTCGTTGCGGAAGAAGTCGTAGTAAAAGCCGTTCTCGATCACGGGGCCGATGGTCACTTGGGTGCCCGGCCACAGGGATTGCACGGCCTCCGCCAGCACGTGGGCGCAGTCGTGGCGGATCAGTTCCAGCGCGCGCGGGTCTTCGCGAAAGACGAATTCGATCCTCGCGTCATCATGAATGGGGTCGTTGAGGTCGGCGAGATCACCGTCCAGCGCCATCGCGACCGTGCGCTTCGCCAGCGAGGGCGATATGCTCTTGGCGACTTCGAGGCCGGTGATGTCTTTTGGAAACTCGCGCCTGGCGCCGTCGGGGAAGGCGAGGGTGATCCTTTGCAGCGGCTCGGCAGGCTTGAGGTTCGTGAGGCTGTACTGGAATCCGGATTCGGATTTGTGGTCGGACATTCTGGTCTCCTCAATGCTCACTCCTGCGAACGAGCGCAGGTAAGCGGGATGGTCGCCATATAGCAGGCGAATCGGCGGTTGCCATCGGCGAAATTCCGGTAATTTCGCCGGTTTCGGGCCTAAATGCGCAGGGCGGAACTTGGCAAAGGAGCCAAGACCGGCTTAAAGCGCCGTTGCAGGCGGGCGGTGCCGGCGCGGCTCCTGCGATGGTTCTTGAGCCAGACGAGAGTGAAGTGACATGAGGATGATGTTGGCCTTCGTGGCTATTGTCTATTCGACCGCTGCCTTGGCCCAGGCCGGTTCTCCCCCGGCCGCGGCAGGCAAGCCGCCGGCGCAGGCAAAGTCCAAAGCGGAAAAGAAGCAGCCGATGGCGGTGAGACTGCAGGAATGCCTCGACATCGAGGACGGCACCAAGGAACGGCTGAACTGCTACGATGCGGTGATCCCGCCGGCGCCGAAGCCGAAGGCTGGGGCGGCAAAGGGCGTGATGGACTGCAAGTTCGCCAAGGAAGAGGACGAGCGGCTCAGCTGCTACAACGGCTTCGTCGAAAGCATTCCGAAATTGCCGAAATCCTGAGACGGTCGCGGTCGGCTTCGGGCCACGAGCAGCGCTTCGGCTCGGCCTATCTGCTCGATGATGTCGGACTGCTTGCCGCGATCCTGGTATTGGAACTCGCCATTTTCACCAAAACTTCCTCGATCGGATTCTTGGTCCAGGCGCGCGTGACATAGTCGCGATGGGTGATGCCGTCGCCGGTCTCGGTGAAGAGCACGCTTCCCGGCCGTAGCGCTCCCATGTTCTCCGACACCGCGACACCCTTGGCGCGGAGCATGCTCATCAGTTCTTGGTTACGACGTGCGGTGTAGTGGGTATAGGACGAGACAAAGAAGCCGTTACGGTGGGTCTCGATCCATGAGGCGAACTTGTCGAGCTCGCCATAGATGGCATCAAGCAGCAATACGCCGCGCACGCGATCGGAGATGCCGCCGACCTCGAGGCTCCACGCGGTCGGCAGGAAGCCGCCGCTATAGCCGACGATGACGATCGGCATGTTGGAAAAGGCCTTCGCGCTGCCGGGCTCGCCGTAGAGGCGGGCGAGAGTGTCGGCCGATTCCGACATGAAGCGCTTGAAGCCGCCCGGCTGCCAGAATTTTCCGGCACTGGAATCGGCGGCATCGACCGCCAGCTGTGGCGCCAGCAACACGGCGTTGACGCCGGAATCGGTGATCTGCTGCGGCACCATCTGACGGTTGCGCACGTCGCGCTCCAGGGTCGCGCCGTTGCCGTGGAAGAACACAACGATCACGCCGGGTTTGTGGACGTCGAAGTTTTCGGGAATGTGCACCAGAACGCGGCTGTCGTTGTAGGTCTCATCCTGCCAATAGACGCGGCCTGAATAGCTGCGATGGCCGCGGCGTTCGCCGCTGCCGACATTGAGGAACGGCGCTTCGGAGCCGGGATTGTTGCCGGTGTAGGGAAACGCCGAGGTTTTCATGCTGACGAGCGTGGTCAGCTCCTCACGCTCGGTGGGTTTTGGCAGCGGAAGAGTCGGTTCAAGCGAGGCAACGCGGACCGTCTGGGTCTGTACCGGTCTACGCGGCGCAAGATCTGCAAGCTCACGCTGCTGAAGAACCTCGTTCGGAGCCGGGAAGCGGTCGCGAAACTCGGGTTTGGGGAAGCGGTCCTCAAAACTGTCGCCGGTTGCGGCTGAAGCATTGGCGGCCAGCGTGCTCGCGTTCGGTGCGCGCCCACACTGCGCGAGGGTCAGTGTCAGCGGCAAAAGGCAAGCCGTCGCGGCCACGCGCCAACGCAGGAAACAGCGCGCGCCGCCCGGCAAGGCCGGGCGCACGCGCGCGCTTATTTTGGATTTCGGATTAGATCCGATCATCCACCCATTCACCCCAAGTCGACCCGTACCCTCGGCACATTTGAGACCGCGGGCGTTTAGACCACGTTAACCTCCGGAAAAACTCCCCAGAATCCGGAAGCTCGACCTCAAAAGACGAACACGAAATCGTGTCGTGATTGTGGGTAGGCAGCTCTCTTTTCGCAACGCCGCATGAAATCCGCCTGCGGAATAAGCGATCAGAGGTATTAAAATACCCAAATCAATTTCGCCCTTTTAGCCCTTGTTAACGCTGCTTGAACTGCTAGCCGTCACTCTGCACCTTCAGCGCAAGCACCGAGAGGCCCACGGTCACCTCCATGACGGCATCACAGACGGGAAGCGCGGCGCTGCCGTCCGGCCGGCTTCTCGAAGGCGGCCAATCGGTTTCCGTGATCGTTGCGACCGCGATCGTTGTCGCCGACATGGTCGGAGTCGGCGTCTTCACGAGCCTCGGATTCCAGGTCAAGGACATCCCTTCGGGGTTTTCGATTCTTCTGCTGTGGACCATCGGCGGACTCGTGGCGCTCTGCGGAGTGTTCTCATACAGCGAGCTCGGGGCGATGTTTCCGCGCTCGAGCGGCGAGTACAATTTTTTGAGCCGCGCCTATCATCCGGCCTTCGGTTTCCTGGCGGGGTGGGTGTCGGCAACCGTCGGCTTCGCCGCACCTGTCGCGCTGGCCGCGATGGCATTCGGCCAATACGGCAAAGCTGTTGTTCCCGGCGCACCGCCGCTCGCGCTCGCGATCGGCGTCGTCTGGCTGGTGTCGCTGGTGCAGCTCACCGGCATCAGGCACTCCTCCACCTTCCAGCTGTTCTCGACCATCCTCAAGGTGGTGCTGATCGTCGGGTTCCTGATCGCGGGCTTTGTGCTTCCGGCGCCGCAGCCGGTCACGTTTGCGCCGTCATCGTCCGATTTCGGCCATGTCCTGAGCGCACCCTTCGCCATCAGCCTCGTCTTCGTGATGTATTCCTTCTCCGGCTGGAATGCCGCGACCTACATCATCGGCGAGCTCCACATGCCGCAGCAGAATCTGCCGCGCGCGATGCTGTCAGGAACGTTGATCGTGCTGTTGCTCTATGTCGCGCTGAATGCCGTGTTTCTGCGCGCCGCGCCGATCGACAAGCTGGCCGGGCAGATCGAGATTGCCAGCATCTCCGGCGCCTACATCTTCGGCGATGTTGGAGGCCGCATCGTTGCCGGAATGATCTGCATCGGGCTGATCTCCTCGATCTCGGCGATGATGTGGATTGGTCCGCGCGTGATGATGACCATGGGCGAGGACATCCCGGCGATCGGTTTGTTTGCCCGCAAATCGGCAGGTGGCGTGCCGACTCCTGCAATCCTGTTCCAGCTCACCGTCGCGACCGTGATGCTGTTCACACGCGCGTTCGAAGCCGTGCTCGATTTCATCCAGTTCTCGCTGCTGTTCTGTTCGTTCTTCACCGTGCTCGGCGTGATCAAGCTTCGTATCACCCGGCCGGATTTGCCGCGGCCCTATCGGGCTTGGGGATACCCCTTGACGCCTCTGGTTTTCCTGCTCGTGACCGGCTTCATGATGTACTATCTCTTGACTGAGCGGCCGTTGCAGGCGTTTCTGGGCATGTTGATCATGATTTCCGGCCTTGTGATTTACGCCATCTTCCACAGGCGGGCCGATCCGGACGCCGCAACGACACCTCCGAGCCGCAGCTGACGATGTTCATGCCAATGAAAATGACGGCACTCGCCGCGAGCCTGATCCTCGCGGCCACGATCGACGTGCGTGCCGCCGATACCGCAACGGTCGACGACACCGCGCGCTTCCTTGCGGGCATGCAGCCATCCGCCAACTCGCCGCTGACGCCGCTGACAAGGGACCCGGCCTGGCAGCACCACGCCAAGTTTCTGGACGGCGCATTCGCGCAACTCGAGGCGCGCCAGCTTTCCAAGGTGCGAACCTGGGCCGAGACCAACCTGGCGGCACCGAAGCCGACCATGTTCTACATGTTCTCGGGACCGGACTTTCTCTATGCCGATGCATTCTACGGCAAGGCATCGACCTATGTGATGGCGGCGCTGGAGCCGCCGGGCACCATGCCCGACCTGTTGAGGTTGCCGCGCGGCAGCACGGGTTCGGCGCTCTACAATATCGAGCACTCGATCGGCACCGTCCTGAACTTCAGCTTCTTCATCACCAAGCACATGAAGGTCGATCTGCACACCGGAGAGATCTCGGGCGCGCTGCCGATCCTGTTGGTGTTCATGGAGCGCTCCGGAAAATCCATCCGCGAGGTCACGCCGGTGACGCTCGACGAGGCAGGGGTGTTGCACACCGGAAGTGACGCAAGGCCGACTGGGCCGCATGGGGTGCGTATCACCTTCACCGGAAAGGAGGGCGGCGAAAAGACTCTGTATTATTTCTCGACCGATCTCTCCAATTCCGGCGTCAAATCGAGCGGCTTTCTGAAATTTTGCGAAGGACTCGCGCCCGGCAACAGCCTGATCAAGAGCGCCTCCTATCTGCTGCACTCCGGCAATTTCACGACAGTGCGCGATTTCTTGCTCGTGCACAGCGCGACCATCATCCAGGACGACTCCGGCATCCCGCTCGGCTATTACAATTCAAGGAGATGGCGCTTCTTTCCGTTCGGGCGCTATGCCGGCCCGATCAGCGAATTCCCGGGGCGTTACCAGGAGTCCTATGCGGAGCTGTTCCGGCGCGCGCAACCGATGGATTTCGGCATCGGCTATCGCTGGCGCGCCCATGAATTGAACCTCCTGCTGTCCGTCCGGCTGGGAGGGGACGAGCCCGCGAGTGCCGACGCCACAACCGCGTCGACTGCCGACGAGCCGCCGCCACGGCCGAAACCGAAGAAGCCGAAACCGCCGACGCCCGTGGGGCAAAATCGCGGGTTTTTCTGGTTCCGCTGAGCTTCGCCTCGCTACCAGCGTGTACTTTGGCTCGGTACGATAAACGCCGTCGGGCCTGCTGGCCGCGAAGCATAGTGCTCGATCGCCACGTAAGCCGTGAGAATCACGACGACGATTGCAGCGACCGCGAGCAGGTCGATCTGCCGGGGATCATGGCCGTTGGGGCTGATTTTCCAGCGCATGACTTGTCCTCCCGGAGGGAGCATCACATCAACGCGAGCGGAGATTGCTGGTTCCTGTATCATGCACCCGGCGGCGCGTTGACGCCGCGCCAGCGTCCGTAGCGCCAGGGCAGATACCAACATGCGCGCGGCGGCGCCTCGCGTGGCACATTGTCGATACCCGACGTCCCGAACGGCTGACAGCGCAGCAGTCGCGCGAGCGTCATCCAGCCGCCGGCCCACAAGCCGAACCGCTCGATCGCCTCGTCACCATACACAGAGCAGGTCGGCAGGTGACGGCAATTGTAGCCGACCAGCGGCGATAGCGTGTGACGGTAGAGCCAGATCAGACCGCGTCCCGCATTGCGCGGCAATCGCGCGAGCGCCGGCACGATTCTGGAGCCGGGCGAGACCGGGCGATCTGTATGGTCTTCTGAGTGCTTCATGAGCGCGGAGCTGGATTCATTGCTGAGGCTACCTGGGTTCCCCAAGCGGGAACTCACCGCTGGTCGAACAATTGGGCCACAGTCTTCGAAATTCGCCTTCACATTTGATCGCAGCGCAGCAAGTCGCTATGGACGGTGCGTAATCCCCCGGATACCATTTTTACGACGGCTGTATGATAAGAATCGCTTGGCGGAGCGGGGCTGTCGCCGCACGATGGCTTGGGGACATTTGGGGCTTGGGGAAGGCTTTGAGGCTTTTGAGATCTCCTGATTTTCGCACCCTTCTGCTGCTGGGCACCGCTGTGCTCGGTCTGGCCTGTTCTTTATTGCTGGCGCCCCTCGGCGGTGGTGCGCTGGCCGGCGCCACGCTTGAAGAGCGCAAGCTGCCGATGAAGTTCAACTTCGTGGCCTGCCAGCCCAACTGCCGCGGCTGGATCAGCGCGGTCGGCGTCGTCACCGCCGATAGCCCCAAGGATTTTGAGGAATTCGAGCGCGGGCACGACTTTCGCGGTGCCACGCTGGTGCTGGATTCGAGCGGAGGCTCGGTGAACGATTCCATCGCGCTCGGGCGTCGTTTCCGCGAGCTCGGCTTGCTCACCACCGTCGGGGTTAGCGTGATCGCGCACACGCCGCTGGGCGAGCGTGCCAGCGTTTTGGGCGATGCCTATTGTGAATCGATGTGCGTGTTCCTGCTGCTCTCGGGCAAGGCGCGTTACGTGCCGGACGCCGCGCATGTCCGGGTGCACCAGATCTGGATGGGCGACCGTGCGGACGATGCCAAGGCCGCAAGCTATACGGCGCAGGACCTGATGATCGTTGAGCGCGACGTCGGGCGGCTTGCCAAATACACGTTCGACATGGGTGGGTCGGGAGATTTGCTCGCGTTGTCGCTGAGCGTGCCGCCTTGGGAAGATCTGCACGAGATGTCGCCGAGCGAGCTGCGGATTTCCAATCTGGTGACGACGGATGCCGTCGCAGACGTGCTGCCGCAGGCGGAAGTGGCAGCCGCGGCGGTCGCAGAGGTAAAGCCGAAGGCGGTGCAGGATCGCTTTGTCAGTGGCGAGAACGCTGCCGGCTCAGCGCAGGCAAAATCCACCAAGACGGCAGAAGCCGTGGTCCCGACCGGCGGCGTTGCAGCTCCCGCGCAGTAGCCCTCGGCGGTGAACCTCTAGCCCTGCGCCGAAGCCGGCCGCTTGGCGCCATTTTTGGCCTCGATCTGGCCGATGGCGTCCACCACGGCATCGAAGGTCAGCATGGTCGAGGCGTGGCGCGCTTTGTAGTCGCGCACGGGCTCCAGCAGCGCGATGTCGGCCCATTTGTGGTCGGCCGCAGGCGGGCTGCCGTTCTCCTTCAACATCTTGCGAACGGTTTCGCGCAGCTCGCGCAACTCACTTGCGGTTGATCCCACGACATGACGCGCCATGATCGATGAGGAGGCCTGGCCAAGCGCGCAGGCCTTCACGTCATGGGCAAAATCGGTGACGACAGGGCCCTCCATCTTGAGGTCGACCTTCACCGTCGACCCGCACAATTTGGAATGGGCGGTCGCGCTGGCATCCGGTTCCGGCAACCGCCCGAGCCTCGGGATGTTCCCGGCCAACTCGATGATGCGCTTGTTATAAATGTCGTTCAGCATATGATTGTCTTGGGGCCTGCTCGTGGGGCCGATGGCCTTGGCGGCCGGAGACGGCAGGTCTATATATGGGAGGAAGCGGCCGGAATTGATAGAGCTGCTTCCTCAGGCGTCCGGTCGCGCATGGCTGCCCCGTCTGCCGGTGACACTCCGGTCCTTGCAGGACCGGTCGAACGGAGTTGACATGGACGCACTGATCAAACCGATCCGCTCGGGCAAGCCCGCCGATGCCAAGCTGCCGGAAAGCCGGCCCGCGGAACTCGATCCTTCCGAATTCCTCGCGGCCGCAGTCCGTGCCGACCAGCCGCGACCCTCGCGCGCCGAAGCCGAGCACGCGGTGCACACGCTTTTGAGCTACATCGGCGAGAACCCGTCCCGCGAGGGATTGCTGGACACGCCGCGCCGTGTCGTCGAGGCGTTCGACGAGCTTTATCAAGGTTATCACCAGTGTCCGGCGGAAGTGCTCGACCGGACCTTCGGCGAGACCGCGGGCTACGACGATTTCGTGCTGGTGCGCGACATCGAATTTACCTCGCAATGCGAGCACCACATGATGCCGTTCTACGGCAGGGCGCATATTGCTTATACGCCGGTCGAAAGGGTCGTGGGCCTGTCCAAGCTCGCGCGGCTGACGGATATTTTCGCGCGCCGTCTGCAGACGCAGGAACATCTGACGGCGCAGATCGCGGCCGCCATCGATGAAATCTTAAAGCCTCGCGGCGTTGCAGTCATGATCGAAGCAGAGCATACCTGCATGTCGGTCCGCGGCGTTGCCAAGCACGGCGCGACGACCTTCACCAGCCGCTTCACCGGCATGTTCCGCGACAATCCTGCGGAGCAGGCGCGTTTCCTGTCCATGGTGCGAGGGACGCAGCGCTAGCTGCCCACCCTCGCGGCGATAAGCGAGGGGTTTGCCGTGTCCACGTCAGCAGATATCGACCGCGAGGAAGGGCTCGTTCTCCAGCCCAAATTCGATGCGTCCGGCCTCCTCACCTGCGTCGCGACCGATGCGGCGACAGGCGAGGTGCTGATGGTCGCGCATATGAACGAGGAGGCACTCTCAAAGACCATCGCGAGCGGGGAGGCGTGGTATTTCAGCCGCTCGCGCAGCGCGTTGTGGCGAAAAGGCGAAACCTCGGGCCAGACCCAGCGCGTGGTCGAGATGCGCATTGATTGCGACCAGGACGCGGTCTGGATCAGGGTCGAGCAGCAAGGTGCGGCCTGCCACACCGGGCGAAAGTCCTGCTTCTATCGCAAGGTCGACAGCAGCGAAGGCAAGGCGAGGCTGGTCCCTGTCGATGCGGCGCGGCTATTCGATCCTGAGGCGGTTTACAGGAAGTGATGCGCTCGGACTGGCGGAGCGCGTTCACGCGCGTTTCGGACGCGCGGTGCGTTTGCTCCCTGCATCTTGCATGCCGTGCGCCTCCGGGCACACCTGATCTCTTAACCCTGCATTAACCATGAGACTTGCAGTGTAGGCCGGCTGCCGGCGTCGTTTTGGGAGAAACGAGGCTCGCGGCGATGGATGCCGACCGCGGGGAGCGGGACACGAAGATGTCGGTCGACACGTCAAATGCCACGGCTGCGGCAGGTGTCGATTCCCTGCGGGCGCGGGTCACCGGGGCGATCAAGCAGGCCGCAAACGCGACCGGCGCAAGCTTCGAATACATGCTCGCCACCGCGAAGATGGAATCGGATTTCAACCCGACCGCGGGTGCCTCGACATCGTCCGCGCGGGGGCTCTATCAATTCATCGAGCAAACCTGGCTTGGGACCGTGAAGGAGGCGGGGGGCCAGCTCGGCTATGGCCAGTACGCCGACGCCATCACCAAGACGGCTTCCGGCGAGTATGCGGTGGTCGATCCCACGATGCGCCGTGCCATCATGAAGCTGCGCGACGATCCCGCTGCGAGCTCGGCGATGGCGGGCGTTTTGACGCAATCCAACAGCTTTCAGCTGACCGGCAAGATCGGTCGTCGCCCGAGCGATGCCGAACTCTACATGGCGCACTTCCTCGGCATCGGCGGCGCCGCCAGGCTGATCACGAGCGCCGAGGATGCCCCGGACGCATCGGCCGTACGGCTGTTTCCGTCTGCCGCCGCCGCCAACCGTCCGATTTTCTACGATCGGGCAGGGCAGCCGCGCAGCGTCTCCGAGGTCTACAACGTGCTGGAGACGCGCTATGCCAGTGCGGCGAGTTCGCCCGCGACGAGGACTGCGCTTGCGTTGTACGGTGACCCAGCGATCGTTGCTGCGAGCGCCGCAATGCCTGTCGCGACCGCCGGCCAAGCAGTGGACACTGCAACTTATCTTTCGACGTTCCCGGATGTCCGCGAAGCGCCGGCCGTAGTCGCGACCGTGGCGCCCGCCGACGCGCCGGGCGGCAAATCAGCGCCCGTCGATCCGATCTTCCGCTCCCTGTTTCAGGTTGACGATCGCTCGCAGCCGGTTTCTTCCACGGTCCGGGAATTGTGGGGGAATTCGGCGTCGCTGACATCAGCGGCGGGTGCGCCGCCGACCGCCCCGCGGCCGCTCGATCTTTTCAGCGATCGCGATGGAACATTCTCAAGCTGATCACACATCTTCTCCTTTGTGCAGATCCTGACACAGGGTGTTGCGACATTGTGACCGTGCAAGCTGTGCGAAAAATGATGTACGATTTCAGGTAGAGCGGTAATTTCGATTCGGGGCGGTTTGCCGCGGTTCTTTTCGAGCCGCGAGCCCCAGCGCGAGGCGGCGGCTTAGCCCCGGCGCCGCCTCGCATTCCCTGGTCCTGCCCGTATCCCTTAACAAAAGATCAATCAATCCAGCCGGTTATGGTGAACGCTTTGTTAAGCGTCGTGGTTTATTTTTGCTTGCAGTGACTTCACATACTTCGTTTTGGGTTGCGTACCGTTAGCCATATGATCGTTCGGCAATTCATCAGCTGGATCAGAACCGCATCCGCGGGCGAGCGGGCCGAGGCCACGCGTTCGTTGGCACGGGCCTGGCTCGTTTCCGACCTGAAGGCAGACGACCGCGCCGCTGCCGAAGGCGCGCTTCTCATGATGCTCGACGACACCTCGCCCCTGGTCCGCCAGGCGATGGCCGAGGTCTTTGCGCGCAGCGCGGAGGCGCCGGCTGCAATCGTGCAGGCGCTGTCGATCGACCAGCCGTCGGTCGCGCTGCCGATTCTCGAACATTCGCCCCTTCTTATCGATGCGGACCTCGTCGACATCGTCGCGACCGGCAATTGCGAGACGCAATGCGCCATCGCCCGTCGCATTCGACTTCCGGCCTCGGTTTGCGCGGCGATCGCGGAAGTCGGCTCGGCGGCGGCGGCGCTCGAATTGATCGAAAACCCGTATGCAGAGCTTGCGCCGTTTTCCTGGGACCGCATTGTCGAGCGTCACGGTCACCTTGGAGCGATCCGCGAATCCATGCTTGTGCTGGAGGATCTCCCCGCCGCGACCCGTGCCGCGCTGGTTGCGAAGCTCTCGGAGACGCTGGCGCAATTCGTGGTCGCCCGGAACTGGCTCAGCGCCGACCGGGCAGGGAGGCTCGCAAGCGAAGCGCGCGACCGCTCCACCATGAACATCGCGGCGCGCTCGCGCGGCGAGGACATGAGCGGACTGGTGCGGCACCTGCGCGCGACGTCCCAGCTCACCGCGGGGCTGATCCTGCGGGCGCTGTTGTCGGGCAACCTCGAACTGTTTGCCTGCGCCTTGTCGGAATTGTCCGAGATGCCGCACGCGCGTGTCGCGGCGCTGCTGCACGACCGCGGGGCTGCCGGTCTCAACGCGCTGCTCAGGCGCGCCGGCCTGCCGGAATCAACCTTCGCCGCCTTCCGAGTTGCCCTCGACGTCTGCCACGAGATCGGATTTGTCGACAGCATGGGCACCGCGGCGCGCCTGCGTCGCCGCATGGTCGAGCGCGTGCTCACCCATTGTGAGACCGACCAGGATGCAACCGAGGCGCTCCTGATCCTGCTCCGGCGCTTCGCGACGGAATCGGCGCGTGAAGAAGCGCGTCAGTTCTGCGACGAGCTGATCGCGGAATCATCGCTTGCCCCGCGGCATCAAAATCCGATGGCGGCCTGAGCAGTCATTGCGCATGTGAGCGACGAAGCAATCCGGCACGACAAGTCCGGAGCACCTCGCTTCGCCCGCAATGATGGAGTTTGTCGCGAGGCGTGAGCCTTATTCGCCCGGCACGATGCTCGGCGCGGTGACGGCTTCGAGGTGCTCGGGCCGGTTACGGTTCACGTGCACGAGATATTCGTCCGCGACTTTGCGCAGTCGGCGGCTCAATTCGCCGGCAACGACGGCGCTGTCGAGCTTGGTGTGATCGTGCACGATCGCCTGAATTGCGTTGATGTGGTGGGTGATCAGTTCGTCCGGCACCTTGGCGAGGTCGGGCGCGTGCTCGATGATCCGGCACAGACTTTCGGCGGTGGCGGCAGCCGTGGGATATCCGAACGTGGCGGCGTCGCCCTTGATGTCGTGCGCTGCGCGAAACAGCTCTTCGCAGCTCTCCGGCGTAAAGCCGGCCTTGAGCATGGCGCCGTGCGCCGTCGAGAGCCGATCGGCCTCGGTCGACATCCAGTCCTTGAACTCGCCGGAGAGGCCGGCAAGCGCCTTCTCCGCGCGGGCTACGGGATCGTCGACATCCTTCTCGTCGACGCGCCGCAGCACCTTGCGCAGCGGATTGGGCTGCGTGATGACTTTGTGGGTGGCAAAGGTCCTGACCTCGACATCGGCTTGCTTGTTCTTGGCCATGTGTCGCGCTCCTTGCAGCTCAAACCGACGAACGCGCCTTGTCGAGCAGCGAGGGCTGCTGCAGCACTTCGACTTCGCCGCCGGAGCGCCGCTCGGGACCGATATAGGCGTTCGCGGTATTGCGGCGGCGATCCGGACCGAAATAGGTCTTGGTCTTGATGAAGGCGCGTGGATTGGCGACCACGTTCAGGATTCGTTGGTAGAGCCCTTTGGCGGAGATAGGCTTCGCCAGGAATTCGGTCACGCCGGCGTCGCGCGCCACCGTGACCCGGCGCTTCTCGGAATGACCGGTCAGCATGATGATGGGCGCGTAGGGATTGCCCTTGGATTCCGGCTGCCTGATCATCTGCGCGAGCTCGAGCCCGTCGAAGATCGGCATCGCCCAGTCGGTGATGACGATATCGGGGACGTAATGCGTGTACATTTCCAACGCGGTTGCGCCGTCCTCGGCTTCGTAGACTTCGCGCGCCCCGAAGGAGTGCAAGAGCGTCCGCAGGATGCGGCGCATGTGCGGATTGTCGTCACAGACGAGAAAGCGCAGCTTGTTGAAATCGATGCGGAACATGGGACCGGCGGCCGAACAGCGGTATACCTCGCATTAACCATATCGCGCCGCGGGTTAAGGAATGGTTGCGAAGGCGTGCGTAAACGCGGTCTTCAGTAGCCGAATTGCTCGCGCAAAATGCGCTCTTCGAGGCTGTGGCCGGGATCGAACAGCATCCGCATCGAGATGGTCTTGTCCGACAGCACCTCGACGCGGCGAACGTCGCGCGCCTCGTCGTGATCGGCGACGGCCGCGACCGGGCGCTTCTCGCCTTCCAGAACCTCGATGACGACATAGGCCGTGTTCGGCAGGAGGGCACCGCGCCATCGCCGCGGGCGAAAGGCCGAGATCGGCGTCAGCGCCAGCAGCGCTGCGTTGATCGGTATGATCGGCCCCTGCGCGGAAAGATTATAGGCCGTCGATCCGGCGGGCGTCGCCACCAGAACGCCGTCGGCGATCAGTTCCGGCATGCGCTCGTGCTCGTCGATCAGGATCCGCAAGCGCGCGGCCTGATGAGTCTGGCGGAACAGCGCGACCTCGTTGATGGCGTGGTGGATGTGAATCTTGCCGTGCATGTCGGTCGCGCGCATCAGCAGCGGATGGATCAGCGACTCGCGCGCGGCCGCAACGCGCGTCTTCAGGTCATGGGTCGAGAACTCGTTCATCAGAAAGCCGACGGTGCCGCGGTGCATGCCGTAGATCGGCTTTCCCGTGCGCATGTGCTGATGCAGGGTCTGCAGCATCAGCCCATCGCCGCCCAGCGCTACCACCACGTCGGCCTCCGCGGCCGGGCAATTGCCATAGAGCGCTGTGAGCTGTGCCAGCGCCTCCTGCGCCTCGGCACTCGCGCTCGCGACAAAGGCGATGTGGTCGTATCGCTTGAGTTTGCTCATCGATGCGTGACTCTTTGCCGGGCCGTGATTGGACCCGATTTCGCCAAGGTCGTCTATACGACCGCGGCGGTCCTTGTCGAGATCACATCAGGCGCGTTTCGGTCACTCAAAGCAAACGGGCAGCCGCAAGGCTGCCCGTTAACCTTGTCTGGTCGGTCGTCTCAGTACTTCGCGACGACCATGCCGGGCGTGAACTTGTAGTTCACGCCGATCTTGACCTGGCTGACCCAGGACTTGTCGGTCAGCACTGGTGCCGTCGGTCGCGATCGCGGTGTGACGACCGAACGACAAGTAATCGTATTCCGCCTTGGCCGACCAGTTCTTGCCGAGGTCGAACTCGGTGCCGTAGCCCGAGCGTCCAGCCAGCGCGGGTGTACCAGGGCGTCGTGAAGGCCGCGACGTTCACACCGGCCTGGTTGACGCAGTTCGGGTGCCGACTTGGACGCCATTCGAGAGCAGCGGGGTCGGCCGGTTGGATAGATACAGTTGACACGTCGTGCTGCTGTCTTCGAAGGCGGCGCCGCCCTTGACGTAGATCAGGGTCCGATCCCACGCATAGCCGACCCGGCCGGTTAGCGGTGGCCATCCAGTTGGTTCTGTCCTGGCACGTGTAGAATGCAGGGGTGAAGGTGCCGTCATTGCGGCCGTTGGGCGCAAGACCATCCGGCGCGCCGGCGGTCCGTCCGCCATGCAGGTTGGTGGCGCCAATATCGCCTTCGACACCGACGACCCACTGTGTTGGCGAACTGATAGTTGTAGCCGAGCCTCGAACGCCGCCCAAGCCACCCGCCACCCACGGCCGGTCGCCCGCAAGCGGGAAGGGAGCGCCGACGAAACTGGACGTCGGTGCGACCGGCCGCAACGCCGGCGAAGCCGCCGACATAGAAGCCGGTCCAGTTGGTCGGCGCGATAAAGGGATGCGGCGGCGCCTTGACCTTGACCGGCATGACGGAGGCGATCATCTCGGGCGTGAACTGGTAGCGGATGCCGGCATTGCCGGTCCAGCCGTCGATATTGTCGCCGTTGCGATAATCGACGCGAACGAAGCCGAGCCAGCCGGTATTCACGACCTGGCCGGCGACGCCGATCGAGTACTGGCCATAGGTGCCGATGCGCGACGTCGACGTCGTCTGGTTGAAGGTCGCACGGCTCACCGCGCCGCGACGCCGGCGAACAGAAGGCGCTATTCGGCAACGAGGCATAGTTCGAGACGACATTGCCCGCAAACTCGTGGAATACGCTCACCGTGCCGAAGGGCTGCCAGATCACGTTGGGCGTTTCGATCGTCCTACCGACGCGCACGCTCAAGCGACCGAGCTCGCTTTCGATGTCGTTGGTCTGAACCACGACCGGGGATCGCCAAGGCCGGCGTGCCCGGATTGATGAAATTATCGACCGAGGTCTTGGAGTAGACGAAGCCGCCCGACGGCTCGACGAACCAGCCCTGGCCGAGATCAAAATTGTAACCGGCCGATCGTCGAGATCGAGTAGCCATGCGCGCCGACCGGCTGGTTGAAGAAGTTGAAGCCGGGGTTGTTGAGGCTGATGTTGAAGAAGTCCTCGCGCACCATCAAGATCGGCGAAGAAGCGGCCCTTGGTGGCAACGAGATATGCGCCGAAGAACGGCACCTGGATGGTGTTGTTGAAGCCGTTGTTGTCGGTTTCCTTTGAGCCGAGATAGCCGGCGGTCGTGCCGAGGTGCACGTTCCAGCCGCTCCAGTTGAGACGGGCGATATCTGCGCCGACCTGCACGCCGGCGAAATTATCGTGCTGGCAGTTGGCGCAGGTCGTGGTGGCGGTGCCGGTAACGGCTGGTGCCCGTGGTGGTGCCAACCGAGGTCGAGTCGATGAGGTGTTGGCTTGGCCGCCAACGGCGCGAGCCCAGACGCCGCCACCGGGCTGATTGGGAGCGGGATTGGCGGGCGCCGAGACGAAGGCGCTGCCCTGTTGGGTCAGGAAGACGCTGTTGACGCTGCCGATCGCGCCCGCAATCGCCGCACTCGCGGCGCCGGGCGGGATGGCGAGGTTGTTGGATGTTGATAACGGTGAATGCCGGTTTGCGTCGTGACGCAGTTCTGTGCGAAAGCCGATGATGCCGAAACAGCAGCGTGCGCGAATGAGCGGCCTCGCCAAGAACCGCAATTTCGCGATCCACAACAAACATCGCAGTCCCCAGTCAAAAAACGAATCGAAAATTTTCACAGCTTCGACCAAACTTAGATCAGCCGGCGAGGGCGCCCGAAAGCTGAACCAGCGCCGCTTCGCAGGCTGCGCTGCTGTGAATTCCGCGCGCCTGTACCATTGCGGCAACAAAGGCCCTATGCCGGAGCGTCTGGCGGTATTCTGAGCGGGCGTCGTCAATCATCTCTGCGGTGCTCAGTTGTCGCGGCGGCCGGCGATCATCCGTGGCCTTGGGCGCAGCCGATAACGTGATTGGTCACCGTGCGCATGTCCCCGCGCCGCGCTAGTTTGGCGCGGCGACGCGGATTGATCGCGCAGGGCGGAGCAGGTAAAGCTTGGCGGCGTCCGCGAAATTTCGAAGGCCGGCCACGCGTCCTTGCGATCAGTTATTTGGGAAAGGACCCGTGCGGCCGGCGACGCACCCGCGCGGAATTATTGCAGATGATCCAGCGCCTTCTGCCATCGGCAGCCATGGTCGGAGCGACCATCCTCACGATGGTTCTGCGCTCCCGCGGCTGCATGGGCCGACAAGCGCGTGGCGCTGATCGTCGGCAATTCCAGCTACCAGACGGTGCCGCAGCTTCCCAATCCCTCCCGCGATGCAAGCGCGGTGGCCAAGATGTTCAGGGATGCCGGGTTCGATTCCGTCGACCTCGTGCTCAATGTCGGCAATCTCGACTTCAAGCGCGCGATCCGCAAGTTCGAAAATACCGCCGATCAGGCCGATATCGCCGTGGTCTATTACGCCGGTCACGGGCTCGAAATCGGCGGGACCAACTATCTGATTCCGGTCGATGCGCGGCTGGCCAGCGACCGCGATGCCGACGACGAGGCGATCCCGCTGGAGCGGCTGGTTTCGTCGGCAGATGGCGCCAAGCGGCTGCGTCTGGTCATGCTCGACGCCTGCCGCGACAATCCCTTCGTCACGGTGATGCGCAGGGAGCGCAAGCTTGCGAACCGCGCGGTCAGCGGCGGTCTCGGCCGGGTCGAGCCGACCTCGACCGACACGCTGATTGCCTATGCTGCGAAGGCCGGCTCGACGGCCGACGACGGCGATGGCGACCACAGCCCATTCACCGCGGCGGTCTTGAAAAACCTGACGGTGCCCGGGCTCGACGTTCGGCTGGCATTCGGGCGGGTGAGGGACGAGGTCCTGAAGGTGACCGGCAACCGGCAGGAGCCGTTCGTCTATGGTTCGCTCGGCGGCGGCAATGTTTCGCTGGTGCCGGCACCGGTAGCGGCTCAGCCGGCGCCCGAGATCGACGTCAAGGCCGACTACGAATTGGTGCAGAAGATCGGCAGCAAGCGCGCCTGGGAGGTCTTTCTCAACCAGCATCCGACCGGCTTCTATGCCGATCTCGCCAGGGCGCAGATCGAGGCGATCGAGAAGCAGGCGGCCAATCGGCCGCAGCTCCGCCGCCGCCCGGCAATACTCCCAATACCGTTGTGGCGGCGCTGCCGCCGGACAAGAGCCCGACAACCCGCGAGTCCTCCTCGAAGGAAGCGGTCGAGTGGGACAAGGTGAAGGATGTCGACCGATCCGGCGGCCTTGCAGAAATTCATCAGGCGATTTCCGGATTCGCCGCTTTCGATCAACGCCCAGCAGCGGATCGACGTTTTGAAGAAGGCGCAGCAGGAACGCGAGGAGCAGGCGCGGGCCGCGGCCGCCGAGGCGCAACGCAAGGCGGCTGAAGCGGCGGCGCAAAAGAAGCGTGAAGAGGACGAGCGGCATGCCCGCGAGGCCGAGGCCGCCGAAAAAGCCAGGGCGGCGGCCGCGGAGGCGGCTGCGCAGAAGAAGCGCGAGGAGGACGAGCGGCGCGCCCGCGAGGCCGAGGCCGCCGAGAAAGCCAAGGCGGCTGCTGCGGAAGCGGCTGCGCAGAAGAAGCGCGAAGAGGACGAACGTCGCGCCGCGGCGGCGGAAGCCGAGCGTCAGGCCAAAGCCGCGGAAGCCGCGCGCAAGGCGCAGGAAGCGCAGCAGAAGGCCGAGCAGGCCGAGCGCGAGAAAGCGGCCGCGGCCGCGGCCGCCGCTGCCGCCGCCGCCGAGAAGCAGGCACGAGAGGCGGAGGCCGCGCGCAAGAAGGCCGAGGCCGCAGCCGCCAAGGAAGCCGCCTGCAAGGACGAGCAGGGCAGGCTTGAAGCCATCCTCGCCAAGGGCAGCGATGGCACCGGCGTCGATGATTTGAAGAATTTTTCGAGGACCGTGACCTGCGAACGGCTTGGCCCCGTCGTGGTCGCCTCCCTCGACCGCTTCAACGCCGAGGCCGCCAAGCGCGCCGCAACCCAGCCCAACTCGCCGCAGCTCGTTCGCTCCGCGCAAACCGAGCTTGTCCGGCTCGGCTGCCTCGCAACGACAGTGACGATCGACGGCGCGCTCAGCCCGCCGACCACAACCGCGCTCACCCGTTATCTCTCGATCGAAGGCCAGCCGACCGACAAGCCTGTGGTGACCCAGGATCTCGTGAGCGAGCTCTCCAGGCACGCCACGCGTGTCTGTCCGATCGAGTGCAAGAGCGGCGAAATCCTCAAGGGCGAGGTATGCGTGGCCGATCAGCCGCCTGCGCCTGCTCCGTCTGCATCGCCCGCGCCTGCAGCCGTGTCGAAGGGTGACCAGCCGGCTTCGACCGCGGCGAAGCAGAATCAGGACGACGACAAGCAGCGCAGAAAGCAGCAGGCGAGCCGGCCGTCGGACCAGGATCAGCCGAGGCGGCAGAAAGCCACCGCTTCCGCACCAGAGGCACCGCGCGCGCGCCAACAGGCGCTGGCGCGGCCGAGCATTGTCAGTGGCGGCGGGGGCGCCGGCGGCGGGGGTGGTGGCAGCCACACCATGATTGGCGTCGGTTTCTGATCATCAAATTGCTAAAATTCAGCGGGAACCTGGCCAGACGTGACGGTATTGGCTCACGCAAGAGGTGGCCGGATGAACTGTTTGCTTCGCGCCTTTTCCCTGGCTGCTGCGACCGCGATCGTGGCTGCCTTGTCGAGCGTGGCCTTCGCCGCGGAGGAGACGGCCGTGTCCAAGATGTCCAACAAGGCTCTGCACGCGAAGCATCATGCGCCGCCGCGGTTCTCTCATTACGTTCGCCCCGTCGCCCCCGCCGGGAGTAACCTCGGCTGCTCCGGAACCTGGTGCGGACGGCAGTTCGTGCTGATCGTCGGCATCGGCTTCTGAGCGCTGCCCGAGTCCTTCCAATCCTGTCGTGCGATGCCGCGAAGGTGATCCGGTTTGATCGCCCGGCTTGGTGCGGATGCGCCCGCCTTTGTTGCAAATGTCGCGAGCCGACCGCAATTTTCAGTCGGACGGCAGGACAGCGCCGCATGCGCGAAGGCTTGCCGGCAGCGAAGGATCGGGGAGGAACAAGGTAATGATTTTATCGGCGTTGCGCCGCATCGGCTTTGCGCTCGCGCTGATTGCGGCTCCTGCGTGCTCGCTCTCAGTTGCGGTAGCAGTCGCACAGGAGGGCGCGGACACGACGTCTGCGCCGGCCTCTCAGAAGGGCGATTCCGGCGGACCGCGAACCGCCGCAGCCTCCTCGCAGTCCGCCGCCGAATTCCGCAAGCTACCGGCGGATTCGACCACCAAACAGACGCTTGCTCTTCCCGGGCGCACGCTGGCCTTCACCGCAACTGCGGGCTCGATCCGCCTCTTCAACGACAAGGGCGAATCGCAAGCCGACATCGCCTACACCGCTTATCAACTCGACAATGCGGATCGCATCGCGCGCCCCGTCACATTCCTCTTTAACGGTGGGCCTGGAGCCTCCTCCGCCTGGCTGCAGCTCGGCAATAACGGTCCCTGGCGAGTTGACATCAACGCCGATCAGGTCACGCCCTCGGCCTCGCCCGATCTCAAGCCCAACGCCGAGACCTGGCTCGATTTCACCGACCTCGTCTTCATCGATCCCGTCGGCACCGGCTACAGCCGCTTCGCCGCAACCGGTGAGGATGTCCGCAAAAGGTTTTATTCGGTCGACGGTGATGTGGCCGCGATGGCCCTGACGATCCGCCGCTGGCTTGAAAAGCACGACCGCCTGTTGTCGCCGAAATACGTCGTCGGCGAAAGTTATGGCGGGATTCGCGGGCCCAAGATCGTCCGCGATCTGCAAACTCATCAGGGTGTCGGCGTGAGGGGATTGATCCTGATCTCGCCGCTGTTCGATTTTCGCGAGTTTTCCGGCTCGAGCCTGTTGCAATATGTCGCGAGCCTTCCGTCATTCGCGGCTGTGGCGCGCGCGGCCAAGGGCAGCGTGACGCCCGCCGACATGGACGACGTCGAGCGCTACGCGCGGGGCGACTTCCTGTTGGACCTGATCAAGGGCCAAACCGACGCCGAAGCCACCAATCGCCTGGCCGACAAGGTGGCGGCGTTGACGGGGATCGATCAGGCCACAAGCCGCAGGCTTGCCGGGCGCTTTGGCGTCGGGGAGTTTCGCCGCGAGTTCGATCGGCGCGACGGCAAGGTGACAGGCCGGTACGACGGAACCGTGATGGGTGACGATCCGTTTCCCAACTCCAGCTCCGCGCATTTCGGCGATCCCTCCGGTGACAGGTTGATCGCACCGTTGACGAGCGCCGCTGTCGATCTCACGACGGGCAAGTTGAATTGGCGGCCCGAAGGGTCCTATGAGCTGCTCAACGGCGCAGTCGAGCACGCCTGGGATTTCGGTCGCAGCCTCAGTCCGGTGGAATCGACGACTGAGCTCAGGCAAATCCTCGCGCTCGACCCCAAGCTGAAAGTGCTGGTCGCCCATGGTTTGTTCGATCTCGCCACTCCCTATTTCGGCTCCAGGATCCAGCTCGACCAATTGCCGGCCTTTGCCTCGCCCGATGCCGTCAAGCTTGTGGTCTATCCGGGCGGCCACATGTTCTATTCGCGCGACAACTCCCGCAAGGCGCTTCGCGGCGACGTCGAAGCGCTGATGAAGCCATGAACTGACAAGCGGCGACCGCGGAGGTGATCTTCAGCGCGTCGTGCGCGGCTTTCGCTTGCCATAGCGGCGCGCGATCTCGGCAGCCAACGCCTTTTCCGATTTGATATTGGCGCCGGCGATCCAGATGTCGGTGACGACGCCGCGCTTGTTGCGCGAGCGGCGTACCGGTTCGCCATGACTGCCGTAGCCGCTGGCTGAGACGATCTTGCCGGTATCGCGGCCGGTGACCTCGATTTCGGCGGCATCCGTCAATGGGCTGGCAAAATGCGGGTACGCGGCGAACACCCGATTGCCCATGGGTACGAGGTCGGTCGCGCCCCAGACTGTCCACCATCGCCCGGTCCAGTTACGCACGCGGCGATTGGGCGCGCCATGGGTCTTGAACGCTCGCAGGATCTGCAGCGCGCTCTCCATCCAGAATGGGGCTCCGCCATCGATCGAGTTGGTGAGGATGGTGATCGCAACGTCGCACGCCGGAATCGCGCAGGTCCGCGATACATAGCCCTGGAAACCGCCGCCATGGCCGAACCAGTCCCAGCCATCGGTGCTGCCGGCGTTCACGCCCAGGCCGTAATAGGCCTCAAAACTCTGCGGGACGCGCCAATGCTTTCGCGTCATTTCGCGGCGGCTCGTGGCAGACAATACACTTCGTCTTGCGTTGGGTGCGAGCTGCGCGAAAAAGCGCGCGGTGTCGGCCGCGGTCGAGACAAAGCCGGCGGCCGAGGTGAGGGCGTGCGTCGGATTGTCGCCGGGAATGACGAAGCGCCGATCGGCGGGAAGGTTTCGCGAATGTCCGCGCGCGAACGGAACGCCTTTGGCCAGCGGCATGTTCGGTTCGGTCTCTCGCAGCCCGATCGCCTCGACGATCTCACGTTTGATCCAGGTAGGGTAGGGTTCGCCTGTGATCGCCTCGATCACGAGCCCGAGCAATCCGAAGCCGTGGTTGGAGTATTTGAACCGCGTGTTGGGATCGATTGCGGGCCGCCGTTTGAGATCGGCGAGCAGCTCCTGTTTGTCGAGATAGGACTTGCTGTCAGTGAATTGTCCGGAGTCGATCCCGTCACGCGTGAGGCCGGCGCTGTGCGACAACAGCTGTGCGATCGTCGTCTCCGCCACCTCCGCATGCAGCCCGGTTACATACTGGCCGACGGGGTCGTCGAGTCGCAGCTTGCGTCGTTCGCGCAGCTTCAGCAGTCCAGCAGCGGTAAAGCTTTTCGAATGCGACGCGATCCGGAAACGGTGGCGCGGCGTCAGCTTTTCGCCTGTATCGAGATTGGCGGCACCGAAGGCGCGTTCGACCAAAATCTCGCCGCGATGGGCGAGCGCGACGATCAGCCCCGGCTGTTGCGAGGCGCGGAGCTGAAACTCGAGCCAGTCGCAGATGTAGTCCGCCGCAAATTGCAGCCAGCGCTCCATGCGTCCACCGCTGTGTTGTGAAAGAGGTGATCCGGCACAGATGCTACCCGACAAAGCAAAACCGGCACAACCCGCGAAGGTCATGCCGGCCTTGAGCCTTGTGTTCCGCCTGGACGGCGATCAGTAGACGAGGCCGGTGCCCGGCGGCTTCTCCAGCGCCGCTGCCAGCGAGCGATATTCCTCGCTGTCGGTGCCGGCAAGCTGGGCGATCTTGCTCAGGTGGTACTGCGCCTGGTCGCGATTGCCCTGCTCGACCTGCCAGAGACCGTAATACTGCCAGGTCTTGACATGGTCGGGATCGGCCTTAAGCGCGCGCTCGTACCAGAGTTGCGACATCTTGTAGTCGCCGAGCTTGCGGTAGGAATAGCCGATCAGATTGGCGACGGCCGCGCTGTCGTCACGGCCGAGCGCGTTGAGCTGATCGATCGCCGCGGCATAATCATGGCGATCGTAGATCGTCGTGTAGGCGGCACGATAACCGTCGGCAAACTTTGCGTACTCCCGACTTGGAGCAAGCGAGCTGCCCTTCTGCTTCTTGCCCTTGGTCGAGGAGGGTGGTGGCGGGTCGTTGTCAGGCGCGGCGTAGACCGCCGTAACGACTGGGGCGCTGACGAAAGCGAGCAAGAATGTCGCGAGTGCCAGCACTCTGACGGCGGATTGACGCATACAGGCCTCCTGTTGTGCTTGAGCTCAGTAAACCAGGCCGGTGCCGGGCGGCTTCTCGAGCGCCGCGGC
This sequence comes from uncultured Alphaproteobacteria bacterium, assembly GCA_963738845.1. Lineage (GTDB taxonomy): Bacteria > Pseudomonadota > Alphaproteobacteria > Rhizobiales > Xanthobacteraceae > Bradyrhizobium. Next base: position 63,741 of record CAVTYJ010000002.1, read on the forward strand.
GAGGGAGCGATACTCCTCGCTGTCAGTGCCCGCGAGCTGGGCGATCTTGCTCAAGTGGTATTGCGCCTGGTCGCGATTGCCCTGTTCGACCTGCCAAAGTCCATAATACTGCCACGTGCGCACATGATCGGGGTCGGCCTTGAGCGCGCGCTCGTACCAGGCCTGCGACAGCTTGTAGTCGCCTAGCTTGCGATAGGAGTAGCCGATCAGGTTGGCGACGTCGGCGCGGTCGTCCTCGCCGAGCGCCTTCAGCTGCTCGATGGCGCCGGCGTAGTCATGGCGATCATAGATCGTGGTGTAGGCGGTGCGATAACCTCTGAGGAATTTCGGGTCGTCGATGCTGGAGCCCTTGTTGTCCTTTTTCTTGTCCTTGGTGCCGGACGCCGGCGGTGCCGGATTGTCGCTGCCGGCGGCATAGGCCGACGCGATGGGCGCAGCGACAAGCGCCGTCGAGACCATGGCCAACGCCAAAACCCTGATCGAAAACCTGTTCATGCATCTGTCTCCCGATTGCATTTTCGACGTCGATCCGCGCTTCACGGCATCGCGCGCCGGGGGGCGATCCTACCCGATCCTTGCGACATGAACACCTTTGGCCGCAAAACATTCCCGCGAGCGGCGTCATTATCCGCGCGCATTGTCGCCACAGATTGGCGGTGACAGCGCCGCACGTGAACACGAAGTCATCGAGATGAACAGCGTCTGGCGCAGTGTTTCAGCCTCGGTTCAGCGCGCAGCCGTTAGCGTCATGAGCACGATCGACGGGGACCGATCATTCAGACGGCCGCCTCCAGATCAACCGTTTGAACAGGAGAGACCCATGCTCAAGACGATTTCCGCAGTCCTTCTTGCCGCTTCCGTTCTCGCCGCGCCGGCGCTTGCCGCGTCCGGCAGCAAGACTGATGCAGCCGCCGTGAACCGCACCGCCTCGGTCAAGTCCGGCTTGCCCGATGCAAATGCCAAAATGCACAAGCATCACGTCAAGCAGGCTCGCCATCACGTTCACCACAAGAGGATGGCCTATCGCCATCACAAGAAGATTGGATCGGTCAAGTCTGCCTCGAAGATCGGCCAAAAGCCTTTCGCGTTCTCGACCAAGCGCGGCTGATTTCGGGCCTGCTGGGGACGCGGTTCGTTCCACATCGCCCCACCGCGTTGTCGGCGGAAAGCCGGCTCGCATGCGATCATCCCGATCGCTGCGGGCCGGTGCCGTTTTTGCAGGTCGCGAAATGCGCGTTCCCTTTCATGCGGGGAGCGGCTAGAACGCCTCCCCGGCGGATCATTGAGGAATGAGCGGCAATTGGAGAGACCAGCAGAAATCCTGGCGGTTTTGCTGTTGCCGATCGCATTGTCAGGCTGCTTCGGCAGCGAGGACACCAGAGCCACCTCGTTCATGGAGGAATCCGGCATCAATCAGCCGTTTCCGGCCAATTACCGTCCCGAGGTTCTGGCCTTCATGAAGACCTATCTCAACAACCCCGTCGGCGTGCGCGAGGCAGTCATCGCCGAGCCGACGCAGCGGACGGTCAACGGCCGCGTTCGCTATGTCACCTGTTTGCGATTTGCCGAGCGCCAGGCCGACGGCACGTACCGCGATCCGCGCGAGCGGGCGATCCTGTTCATCAATGGCCGGCTCGACCGTGTCCTGCAGGATTCGGGCGAGGTTTGTGCCGGGGTCGCCTATGCGGCCTTCCCGGAACTGGAGCGCATGTCGCGGTAACCCCCCGTGTCGGCGCGGTACGTTTCCGTCCCCGTTGAACCTTGATGCCTTTCTGGCGACCAAACTAAGGGCGAAAGGCTGCGAATTCGGGTCCAAACCGGCCGGCCGGGGGAACAGAATGGTGGAACTCGGCCCAAAAACGTGAAGGCAGGAGGGGCGTTTAGCGTCTTCACAATGACGACATCACAGATGCGGCACCGCCGCGAGGCAACCAAATTAGGGTCAAGTTGTTGGTTGATGCCGCGTCCCGCGTCATGGGGAATTCCGATGAAGAAACTGCTGCTTAGCGCTGCTGTTCTGGCCGGTACCGCGCTCCCTGCGGTGGCCGCCGACATCCCGGTGCGTACCTACAAGGCGCCTCCGGCCGCTTATACAGCGCCGGCGCTGATTTATAACTGGACCGGTTTTTATATCGGCGGGCATCTTGGCGGCGCGTTTGGCGGCGACAACTCGCTCGTTGGCAGCGATGCCCGCTTCATGGGCGGTGTCCAGGGCGGCTTCGACTATCAGTTCGCGCCGAACTGGGTGGCCGGTATCGAGGCCCAGTACAGCTGGCTGAACAGCAACACCACGGGCATCGCATTTCCAGGCGCGGTGCTGGTTACCTCCAGAAACGACCAACTCGGTTCGGTGACCGGCCGGTTCGGCTACACGTGGGGTCCGGCCTTGCTCTATGCAAAGGGCGGTTTTGCGTGGCGCGACAATCCCAATATCGGTGTGACGACAGCCGGCTTGCCGACGACCTTTGCCACGACCGGCAACAACAAGGATGGCTGGACCGTCGGCGCCGGCCTCGAATACATGTTCGCGCCCAACTGGTCGGCCAAGGCTGAATACCAGTATTACAATTTCGGCACGACGACCTTTACCGCCGGGCCAGCGCCAATCGTCGGATCGCACTTTCGCGACGACGACCACACCGTCAAGGTGGGTGTGAACTACCGATTTGGCTGGGGCGGCCCAGTGGCCTCAAAATATTGAGACGAATAGGACTGGACCAGCGAAGGGCCGGCTGATCTGCCGGCCTTTTTGTTTGCGGTCGTTTGCCGCATTGGGTGGAAAAAAATTTTTCAGCGCGCCCGAAACTTGTCACGCAGATCGGCTATTATGGTCGGGCCGGCTTGTGGACAAACAACATGCGTATATTCGCGTCGGTGCTGATTCTTTCCGCGGTCGCGCTGCCGTGTTCTGCCCAGACCATTCTGAAATCCGAGCCTCTGGTGCTCGCGCCGTACGAAGTCGCCTTCGTGCAGGACGCCGCCTGTCCTGCGGGCAAGGTGCTCAAGGTAACGGGCGCGATCCGGGGGCTGCATCGCAAGAGGGTGTGTGTGGCGCTGGCGGCGGAGCAGGCTTCGCTGGCAACCGCGACGCCCTGAGAAATTTGGCCGGGCGCAGGCGCTTTTGCTCTGCAGCCCCGCCTAATGGTCGAACAAAAATTGCAGCTCGCGACCCGCCTCGCGTTCGGCCTCCGCACGGTTTTGTGCAGGATCCTCCAGCGGATCCGGCCAGCAGCGCCTGATCTCGTAGTCGTTGTCGAGCATAGGCCGCAACTCGTGCTCGCCTTCCTCCGACACGGCGTCGACGACGAGCCCGCTCAGGCGCGCCAGCTTCCAGACATCGGCTTCGGTCGGATAGGTCTTGCTCAGCTTGGCTTCGTGACTAAACAGCGCATAGGGCATCGGGCCGCTCCACCAAAATGGCCTAACGCGGAAAACCGCTTTCGGTTGCGGGGATAGCGCTGATCATTGGTCGGATTCGGGCCGAAATGGCCCTTTCCGGGGGCGTCGTGAGTCGTAAAAGAGATATGAACTTCGCGAAAAAGAATCCCCAAGACTCCCGGACCAGAATCGCCGGATGGTCCCGGCGATGGAAACGATCGTCAACACAGCCAGCAGCCGCATGCAGCTTCGGCTCGCGGTCGGGCTTTTGATGGCCTGCGCGGCCAATGTCGTGCTGGTATTGAGCTTTCTTTGAGCTGATAAGCGTCACCGATTGACGCCAGCCGTATTCCCATCATCATGCCGCACAATGGACCGCCAAGGTCCAACTCGTGGGAGGCTTCGCCATGCTCGATGCATTGCAGGAGCGGGTCAATGCGGATCAGGCGCTGGTTCGGCGCGGCCGTTATCTGACGACGACATTTCTTGTCGAAACCGGCGATACGGCCTGGCTGATCTCGATATTCGAAGGACGGATCGTGCAGGTCACGCGCGGGCCTTTCGTGATGCCATCCTCCTCCTTTGCGCTCCGGGCCAGCGCCGCGGAATGGCGGAAATTCTTTGAACCGCGTCCGCCGCCGGGCTCCAACGATCTGATGGCGCTGATCCGGCGTCGTGTGTTGAAGGCCGAGGGCGATCTCAAGGTCTTCATGGCTCATTTGCGCTACTTCAAGGAGGCGCTCGCGAAGCTGCGTCCGGCGGGGAGCGCCGCATGAAAGCGCAGTTCGAGCCGATCGTCGGCCGTTACATGCATCTCGATCTGTTCGGCAAGCCGCACCGCCTCTATGTCGAGCAAGCCGGCGAGGGCACGCCAATGCTCTGCCTGCACACGGCTGGCAGCGATTGTCGGCAGTATCGCGCGTTGATGAACGACAAGCGCATCACCGGGCGTTTTCGCGTCATCGCGTTCGACATGCCCTGGCACGGCAAGTCCTCGCCGCCCGAGGGTTGGCAAGACGAGGAATATCAGCTGACCTCTGCGCAATACACGACGCTGGTGCTGTCGGTGATGTCGGCACTGGAGCTTGACAAGCCGGTCCTGATCGGCTGCTCGATCGGCGGACGCATCGCGCTGCATCTGGCGCTCGAGCATCCCGATCGTTTCCGCGCCATCATCGGCTTGCAGGCGGGTGCGCATATCGATCCCTATTACGACCTCGACATGCTGCACCGGCCGGACGTTCATGGCGGTGAGGTATGCGCTGCCGTTGTTTCCGGGCTAGTCGGGCCCGACGCGCCCGACAAGGATCGCTGGGAAACGCTCTGGCACTATATGCAGGGAGGGCCGGGCGTTTTCAAAGGCGATCTCTACTTCTACAAGATCGACGGCGATATTCGCGGCCGCGTCGCCGAGATCGACACGCGGCGCTGCCCGTTGTTTCTGCTCTCAGGCGAGTACGATTATTCCTGCACCCCGGAGGAAACGCTTTCGGTGGCACGGAGCATTCCCGGCTGCGAAGCCGTGATCATGAAAGGTCTCGGTCATTTCCCGATGAGCGAAAATCCGGGCGAATTCCTCAAGCACCTGCTGCCGGTGCTGGAGAAGATAGAATGATCACTTGCCGAGTTGAGGTGGTTGCGACGGCGGCGTGTCCTTGATCGCCGCGCGAAGCCTGGCAAGCGTTGCCGAAAAATATTCCTCGCGCTCGCGGTTAAAGCGCTCCTGGTGCGCGCGAAAGCTCGCGATCCGGGCGCGGATCTCGCTTGCCATCTCGCTCTGCACGATCGACCGTCGCGCGAGCGGCGGTGTAGCCGGCTGAAGGCCCGCGGCGATGTTGGGTGTGACAAGGCTTTGCGGGGTGTCCTTCGATGCCGCTACGTTCGGCGGTGTCGCGCCCGATGCCGTCGCGCCGACGGACGGCGTCACCGCTTGCGTGTCAGGCATCGGCGAAGCAATGGATGGGGACACCGGGGCCTCGTCCCGTTTGCCCGTAACCGATTGAACAAATGCCAGTGTTTGCGCGATGAGCCCATCGCGCTCCTGCTTCCAGCTCATGACACCACCCTCAGCCCGCCACAAGCTCGGGCGAGCGCGTTACGGAATCAAGAGCGGAACCATCGACTTCTGTGGAAAAAGCGGTTTGGTGTGAGGGTAAGCAGCGAATTCGCAGGTGAAACGAGTCCAAAGCAATCGGGGCCAGCCTTTCTGCACCGAACTCAGCTGTCGGAAAGCCTCCATGAGGTGAGACCATGGAACCGTGCAGAAGTGTCGATCATGTCGTCTGGGTCGACCATGGCAGCCTGTTGAGGCAGGGCAATTGGAAGTGGTTGGCACGGGGCCGCCCACTTGAAGCGTATGGGCGGCCCCACCTGCCAAAGCTTGGAGCGGGAACAGGAAGGTGGCATGGCCGTTGACGTCCGTGGATCGCATTTGTCTCATCGTCGTCTATGCAAGCATCGTGGTGCTGGTGACAGCCGTCGCGCTGATCGGCCCGCCGCCGAACGGGCGGTCGACGGACGTTGCGCTCGCGCTTCAAACGCGGGAGTTCGGGCTGGCCAACGAGAGCACGGTTTTGGTCGCCGGCCTCACCGATCCGAAGTCGTTCGAGCGACCGGCCAGAGCCGCAAAGCAATGAAAATCCGATCGCATTCCGAGAGCCACGTCGTCGAGATGGAGGACGGCTCGCAATGGCAAATCTTTCCGGGCGATCTCGACATCACGCTCAGTTGGAAGCCAGAAACGGAGCTGACCGTCGTCCAGGTCGACGATGGCGACGTCGGTACTCATGCTCTGGTCGGCAGTGAGGGACGGGTCCGCGTCATAGGCGCCGGCGAACGATGGCAGGCGCGTCAGGTGAAATCGATCCTGAAGGAGGGTTAGCATTCCGCGATAGCGTGCGCTTCCGCATGGCGCAGCATTATTGTGACAGCGGATCGGCGATGCTTTCGAGCGACTTGCCCTCGGCGTCAATGCCCAATTTGAATTCGATAACGGCAGCAAGCAGCAGAAGCAGCGCTGAAATCCCATAGCCCAGGCTGACGAGCCAGGCCGAATGCGTGTCAATCAATCGTCCGAAAGCCGATGGCCCGATAACTCCGCCGATTGCTGTGCCGGTTGCGTAGAAGCAGGCGATGGCCAAAGCACGTGTCTCCAGCGGAAAGATTTCGCTCGCCGTCAGATAGGCTGAGTTCGCGGCAGGCGAAGCGAAGAAGAAAATCGCAAACCAGGCGATGGTCTGGGTCACCGCGGTAAGTGCACCCATTCCAAAGAGAATTGCGGTCACGATCAGCAGGATCCCGCTCAGCGCGAAAGTTCCTCCGATCATCTTCCTGCGTCCCATAGTGTCGAACAGTTGTCGTGAGCAATGCAATAGCGACTTTTCTAATCTTTTCTTCTCTTGCTTGCTTTTTGTTGAGCCTTTTTCTGACTTCCTTGATCAACTCGGGCCGAATTGCGTCGTTGCAGGAACACCGGCCGGCGGAGATTAAAACGCAGCAATGTCGCTCAAGACAGTCGAGCTCGCGCTGCTCTCGCTGCTGCGCAAAAACAAAGTGTCGCCACGCGAGCCGTGGGATCGGCCTTTAGCTTGTCTCGTTGGCCCTGCCGCGCAAAGACGCCATCAGGAAGCAGCGGCAGACGACGATTCGCGCCCATATCCTCGCGAACCAACGCAGCTTCAGCAGCTTCGGCCTTACAATGCTGAAGAGTCGCTCGACGATGAGAAGGCTGCCGGCATAGGCGGCCGCAACCGTGAGCGCTCCACCGAGCCAATGGCCTTTACCGGCGACCGCGACGGCAACAAGCTTCAGCGGTTCGACGACGCACAAGGGTACGGCAAGAAGCGCAAGCGACCGATAGGGAGTGAGCCCTTCGATCCACGTGCGAAGAGACTTCCACGCTTTGTTTGTGTCCACGCTCATTGTGCCACCGGCGTCCTCGGCGAATAGATCGTCAGGACGTAACTTGCGGCGATCAGGGATGTTCCGGGCGCATGCGTCGGCCACTGAAACGATCCTCATGGAGCCGACAGACGCCGCACGGGGAGGGAACCTCGTTCGCTTGAGCAGCATTGTCCAGATTGAAGCCTCATCTGCGAGCCGCATACCCGATCGATCATCGAGGCCTGGGCGGAAGAAAGGGTGTCTTGCCGATCGCGCTATCTGACGGATCAAAAACCCTCATGAACAAATCCAGAGGTGCCTCCCGAACGATACTGACGGTCGATGTGGGCGGCACTCATGTGAAGGTCATGACCAATGAGATGCGCATCAGGCGCGGATTCGCATCCGGACCGGATCTGTCGCCCCGGACTCTTCTTGGAAAAGTCAGGGATCTCACGAGCGATTGGTCTTACGAGGTCGTCTCGTTGGGCTATCCGGGTCCTGTCATCCGTAATCGGCCCTTTGCCGAGCCATACAACCTCGGCTTCGGATGGGTCGGATTCGATTTTGCAAAAGCGTTCGACCGCCCGACCCAGGTGGTCAACGACGCGCTGATGCAGGCGCTCGGCAGCTATGAAGGAGGCCGCATGCTGTTTCTCGGGCTGGGGACAGGCCTCGGCTCCGCGATGATAGTCGACGGCTTCCTGGAGCCGATGGAGCTTGGACATTTCCACTACCGCAAAGGAAAGACGTTCGAACATTATTTGGGAACGGCAGGGCTCAAACGTCTCGGAAAAAAGAAGTGGAAGCACAGAGTCAATGATGTCGTGAAACGTTTCGTCGCGGCGTTCGAGCCGGATTACGTGGTGCTGGGTGGCGGTAACGCGAAGAAAATCGATCGCCTGCCGCGCGGAGCGCGACGGGGGAGTAATGAGGATGCATTCGAGGGCGGGTTCAGGCTTTGGGAAACGGGAAAGACACGGCGATCGGGCGTGCATTGGTTGCACGCGGATACCATCAGCGGCTGATGTCCGCTGAGTCCTATACAACGGCGCAAGAGCAGACATTCTGCGACCGCCGCTCCGGGCCAAATCCGGAAATGGCCCCCCACTATCAGCTCGTCGGCGGCCGCGAGTAGGCTAGTCAATTGGGGCAATGTTTGGATATGATGTTTTGCCGGCCTGCGCACGGTGCATGACAATTGCAGATTGCTCGAAAAGCAGGAGGGAATGTCCATGTTTCGTAAACTCGTTATTGGCGCGCTAGGCGCCCTGGTTGCCTTGTTCTCGACTACGGCATTCGCGCAAGGTACTGCGGCGGACGCTAAGGCCATGCTTGAAAAGACGGTTGCGGCCATCAAAGCCGATAAGGCCAAGACGCTTGACCAGATCAACAAGGGCGAAAACGGCTTCCTTGTTGGCGACCTCTATCCGTTCTGCTTCAATCTCAGCGACGAACTCCTCGTCGCGGTCGGCAATCCCAACGTAAAGGGGTTACTCGGCAAGGACGCAAGGACATTTAAGGACCCTACGGGCGACGTGTATGGCCCAAGGCTCTATGACGCGGCAAAAGAGGGCCAGGTCAATGAGGTCAGCTACATGTCTCCCAAGCCCGGCGCTGACAAGACGTGGGTGCCGAAGGCGAGCTTCGCTACCGCGGTCGCCGGCCTGGGATGCGGCGTCGGTTACTACAAGTAGTCCGACCAAACCGACCGTCATATGGGCGCCGAACTGCCGAACTCCGCGCCACACGATGCTATTTTCTCGCGTGACCGGTCAGTTCTGATGGCCCTCGCGCCGCAGGTGCGGTTTGCAATCGAAGCTGGTCAGTTTTGATATCCGCCTCGGATCAAAAGCGGTAAAGCTCAGGCCGAGCAAATGTTTTCCGGTTTG
>CAVTYJ010000003.1:0-97696 GCA_963738845.1 uncultured Alphaproteobacteria bacterium
CTGGGGCGGGAGGGATCGAACCTCCGAATGGCGGAATCAAAATCCGCTGCCTTACCGCTTGGCTACGCCCCAACTCCTGCGTTTCGGGAACGGCGGACGAACAGCTCTGCCGGATTCCCGCCTCCGCCCGTCTATAGAGAGCGGGCCGCCATTTCAACAGCCGGTCAGCCAAAATCGGCAAATCCGCGGCCGATCCGCCCGACTCGGGAGGCGAATTTGGCCGAAATCGCCCAACTTGGCTCCGCCGTCCCGCGTTGCCCACGGCGCAGTTGAGGGACTGCCGGTTTCGTGGGAATACGGAAGTTCCTACCCTTCTCGAGCGAGATGAAGCCATGACCTATCGCGCGCCGATCAATGACATGCTGCTTGCGCTCAATCACGGCGCCGGTCTGACGGCGGCCGTCGAAGCCGGCCACTACGGCGATTTCGACGCGGATATTGCCGCGGCCGTGCTTGAAGAGGCCGGCAAGTTTGCTTCCGACGTGCTGGCGCCGCTCAACCGCACCGGCGACGAGCACGGAATCAAGCTTTCGGCCGGCGAGGTGACCACCCCGCCCGGCTGGCCCGACGCCTACAAGCGCTGGACCGATGGCGGCTGGAACGCGGTCTCGGGGCCGGAAGCCTTCGGCGGCCAGGGCCTTCCGCTTGCGATCAACGCGGCCTGTACCGAGATCTGGAGCGCATCGAATATCGCCTTCGGCCTTTGCCCGCTGTTGACGTTGTCGGCGATCGAGGCGCTCGATGCCCATGGCAGCGACGAGTTGAAGGCGATCTATCTCGGCAAGCTGGTCTCGGGCGAATGGACCGGCACCATGCAGTTGACCGAGCCGCAGGCCGGCTCCGACGTCGGCGCGCTCCGCACCCGTGCCGAGCCGGCGAGCGATGGCACCTACCGCCTGAAGGGTACGAAAATCTTCATCACTTATGGCGAGCACGACATGACCGACAATATCGTGCATTTCGTGCTCGCGCGCCTGCCCGATGCTCCCGCCGGCACTAAGGGGATTTCGCTGTTTCTCGTGCCGAAGTTCCTGGTCAATGCCGACGGCTCGCTCGGGGCGCGCAACGACATCCACGCCTCCGGCGTCGAGCATAAGCTCGGCATGCACGCCTCACCGACCTGCACGATGACCATGGGCGATCATGGCGGAGCAATCGGCTATCTGATCGGCGAGGAAAACCAGGGCATGCGCTGCATGTTCACGATGATGAACCAGGCACGGCTCGGCGTCGGGCTGGAGGGAGTGGGCATCGCCGACCGCGCCTATCAGCAGGCACTCGCCTATGCGCAGGAACGCCGCCAGGGCCGCGCGGTCGGTGCGACCGACAGCGGCTCGGATCCGATCATCGTCCATCCCGACGTCAAACGAATGCTCCTGCAGATGCGCGCCATGACGGCGGCCGCGCGCTCGATCTGCTACGCGACCGCGGTGGCGCTCGACATCTCGTTCCGTGCGAGCGATCCCAAGGTGCGCGCCGAGGCCGCCGCGCGCGGCGCGCTGCTCACCCCGATCGCGAAGGCGTTTTCCACCGACATCGGCAATGAGGTCGCCTATCTCGGCGTGCAGGTGCATGGCGGCATGGGCTTTATCGAGGAGACCGGCGCGGCCCAGCACTATCGCGACGCGCGCATCACGACGATCTATGAGGGCACCAACGGCATCCAGTCGATCGACCTGGTCACGCGCAAGCTTGCGGCCAATGGCGGGGCATCGGTCTGGGCCCTGCTGGAAGAGCTCTCCGCGATCGTCAAGCAGGTCGAGACCTGCAATGACCCCGCCTTCGGCACCGCGGGAGCAAAGCTTCGGGAGGCGCTTGCGGCGCTGGAGCGCAGCAGCCGCTGGCTGCTCGAGCGCGTCAGCTCTCGGCCGAACGATGCGCTCGCGGGCGCTACCCCATATCTGCGCCTGTTCGGCTCGACGCTCGGCGGCTGCATGCTGGCGAACGAGGCGCTCGCCGCACGCAAGGGCGGCGATGGCGAGCGCTACGTGACGCTGGCGCGTTTCTTTGCGGAGAACATCACCGTGCAGGCGACCTCCCTGGAGAAGACCGTCACTGATGCTGCCGATGCCGTCAACGGCGCCGATGCGGTGCTGTTGGGCTAGGTTCTGTCTCTGCGGGCGGGATTTGATCGAGGGTCAGCCGTAGTGTGGCCGGCCCCGCCCCGCCTCTAATCCTAGTGGCGTTGCATCGGGCGAAAAGCGGCGCTGTAATCGGCCATGATGAACGCACGATCCCGCGAACGGGCTTTCGGCGGCCGGATCATCGGCGCGACGATCCGTGCCGAGCGCGCCCGCAAAGCCGCCAAGGAGGCGATCCGCAAGGCCGACCGCGCGGAAGCCGAAGCCTGGTCGATCCGGATGGAGGGTTGTGGTGGCCCTGCGCAACCCTCGCCGACAATTGCGCAATGTCTCAACGGCGGGCTCTCCTGGCTCGAGGTCGAATGCAACCGCTGCAATACGCGGGCAAGCCTGCCGCTGGAGGCGATCCGTCGTCCGCGCGACACGCCGCTCTGGAAGCTCGAGGCCTCTCTGAAATGCCGCGCCTGCCGCAAGGGCCGTCACGCTCCGCCCGTGCACATGATCCGTCTCAGCGCCGAGCGCGAGATCGCGCCCTGTCCATGGGTCCATCCGGACCAGGAAGAGCGGTGAGCCGAACCAGCGCTGAACAGCTTGCTCTACACGTTGTCTTTGCCCGACGAGCGGCTTAAACCGGCAACCCTGCCCCTCGGGATGCCAGCCGCATGGCGGATGACGCAAACGATAGCCCAACAGTCGGATTGCTGACGCAAGCCCGCGATCGAATCCGACGTTATCGGATGCAACTGATCCTCGCCTTGCGGGTCACGGTCGCGGCACTGCTGGCGTTCGTTCTGGCGCAGATCCTGCACCTGCATTTGCCGCTCTGGGCGGTGCTGACTTCGCTGATCGTAACCCAGATGAGTCTTGGACGATCGATCAAGGTTGCAAGCGATTATCTCGTTGGCACGTTCGGAGGCGTCGCCTATGGCGGGGCACTGGCGATCCTCATTCCGCACGAAAGCGAATGGGCGCTGCTCGCAGTGCTCGCGCTTGCGGTCGCGCCGCTCGCCTTCATCGCGTCCTTTCGCGCCAATTTCAATGTGCTGCCGATAACCGCCATTATCGTGCTCCTGGTGCCCAGCATGCAGCATGTCAGCCCGGCGGCTTCGGCCATGGACCGCGTGCTGGAGGTGAGCGTCGGCGGCGCCGTCGGCTTCGTCGTCTCCTTCCTGCTGTTTCCCTCCCGCGCGCATACGATCACCATCGCGGCCGCAGCCGACATGCTCGAGCTACTGGCGGAGGCGCTATCGAAGTTTCTGGAGGACCACACGCGCGAGCTGGATCAGGCCGATCGCCGCCGCATTCACGACGGGATCGCGGCCGCTCTGACGCAACTCAATGCGACCGGCGCCGAGGCCGAGCATGAACGCAACGCGCGCCTCACATCCGGTCCCGACACCGGACCGCTGCTGCGGACCCTGCTGCGATTGCGCCACGACATCGTCATGCTCAGCCGCGCAGTCGGTTGCGAGCTTCCGATCGAGGTCGCATCGCGCCTGACACCACCCCTCAGGAAGATCGAGACCGTTGGAAGCGATTACCTGCGCGCAAGCGGCGCGGCGCTCCGTCAAAGAAAGCCGCCGCCGCCGCTCGACGCCGTCGAGAGCGTGTTCAGGATTTACATCGAGGAGTTCGGCGCGGTGCGTCGCGAGCGGTTGACGCACGACATGCCGAGCGAGGCCGCGGAACGGTTTTTCGCGCTTGGCTTCGCGCTCGAGCAGCTCAGGGAGCATCTCTTTGAAGTGCATCGCGTGGTCGGCGAATGGGCGCAGGAATAGCCAGTTCACCCCGGCATGTGAGCGGGATCACGTACGCGCAAGGGGGCCGCGGCTATCGTAAGCCGATACTCTCGCTGGAGACCTTTGGAGATGACCCGCCGCGAGCGCAACGAAATCGAACGCAACCTGGTCCAGGCCCGCAGGCGCGCGTTGGAGCCCACGGATGCGTTGACCCTCGAGCGGCTGGCGCAACAGATTGAAGACCTGGAATTCAGGCTGCTTGTGCATCAGTTCGCTTGAGACTGCGTGGGCCCCGCAAAGATACGGGTCTGCTCGCCAATTCGGACTCAATTCCTCCAAGATTGTTCCCAATTCTGCCGTATGATTTGCACATGCTGTTGCCCGGGCGCGACAGTTGCGAATCGACGCCATGACTACCGTGTGTACAGCTTTCACCTGACGAGCCCGCGCGATCGAACAGGTTCGGACCGGTGACTTAGAGGGGGACACGGAATGACCTATCCGTTCCGGCCGTTGCCTTGTCTGTTGGTGCTGGCGGCTCTCGCCTGGACCACAGGAAACGCGCTTGCCGCCCGCCACAAGGAGACCCCGCACGAGAAGAAGTCGGCTGCGGGGCGTTCCGCGCGCCACGAACCTTCGAAGAAGGACGTCAAGCACGGCAAGGAAGCCAAGAAGGACGGCAAGAAGAGCAGGCACGCCGAACATTCGTCGAAGCACCACAACAAAGCACATGAGGACGAAAAATCCGTCGAGAAGGACGCGCCGAAGCTCACCGGGGATGCGGCCGTCGTCAAGGACGTGATCGATCTGGCGCGCCATGCCAAGACCAATGATGCGACCGACGCTGCAAAGGCCATCAACGACCCTGCCGCGCAAAAGCTTGCCGAATGGTTCATTCTGCGCCATCCGGATTCGCTGGCTCATTTCGATCGCTATGCGGCGTTCATCTCGAACTATCCCGAATGGCCCGGCACCGTATTGCTGCGCCGGCGCGCCGAGGCGCATCTGTGGCAGGAGAAGAGCGACGCGGCGACCGTTCACGCCTTTACCTCCGATCAGCCGCTGACCGCAAAAGGCCGTTTCGCGCTGGCGCGCGCCCTGCTCGGAGAGGGCGATCGCGACGGAGGCCAGCGCCTGGCGCAGGCGGCATTTCGCTCGGAGGAATTGTCGGAACGCGCCGAAGCGGATGTGCTCGAGGTATTTCGCGACGTGATCGCCCGCGAAGACTATCGGGCACGCATGGACAAGATGATCGGGGCAAAGGACCTGTCGGCGGCAATGCGCGCTGCACGTCACATCGACGATGATGCGGTCTCGATCGTCAAGGCGTGCAGCGCGGTCAAGGGCAGCGACGACAAGGCCTCCGACCGGCTGGACTCGGTTGCATCGGAAGCGCGCTCAGACCTCGGCTATGTGCTGTGCCGCGTGCAGTGGCTGATGCGCAAGGACAGGATCGCGGAGGCCAGTCGCGCGATCCAGGCGGCGCGGTCGGAAACCATGGCGCAGCAGGACACCGACGAATGGTGGCGCGTGCGGCGCGTGCTCGCCCGCAAGCTGCTCGACCAGCGCGACTATCAGAACGCCTACGAGGTCGTGCGCGCCGCCGCCGCGCCGGCCAGCGAGAATTATCGATCTGAAGCCAATTTCATGCCGGGCTGGATCGCGCTGCGCTATCTCGACGATGCGAGAACCGCGCTGAAGCATTTCGCCCATATCGACGACGGCAGCGTCGTTCCGACTACGCTCGCGCGCGCTAATTACTGGCGGGGCCGCGCGTTGGAAGCGCTGGGGGAAAAGGACTCCGCACGCGCCTATTATGAGGCGGCTGCTCGACATTGCACGGCCTATTACGGGCAGCTCGCGCGCGCCAGGCTCGGGCTGGATCACCTCGAGCTGCGCGCCCCGCCGCAGGGCGATGCGGCCAAGGGCGGCCCGCTCAAGGACGAGATCGTGCGCGCCGCCGAGATGCTGTACGCGATCGGCGAACCCGAGGTGGCCGTCGCCTTTGCCGCCGATCTCGGCAGCGAGAGTTCGGACGTGGCGACGCTTTCGGCGGTCGCCGAAGTCGCCGGACGCAACAACGACGCACGTGGCATGCTCGAGCTCGGCAAGGCGGCGCTCGCGCGCGGGCTGGCGGTCGACCATTACGCCTTTCCGACCATCGGCATTCCCAAGCACAATCAATTCGGCACTCCGATCGACCTCAGCATCATCTATTCGGTCGCCCGCACCGAAAGCGCCTTCAACCAGCGCGATAGATCCTCCGCCAGCGCGGTCGGGTTGATGCAGGTGACGCCGGAAGCCGGTCGCGACACCGCGAAACGGTTCGGCGTCGAATATGATTGGGACAGGATGGTCTCCGATCCCGTCTACAATACGCAGATGGGCGCGGCCGAGCTCAGCGCGCTGCTCTCGGAATACAAGGGGTCGTACATCATGACCTTCGCCGGCTACAATGCCGGGCGCGGCCGCGTGCGCGACTGGGTCAAGGCCTATGGCGATCCGCGCGCGCCCGACGTGGATCCGGTCGATTGGGCCGAGCGCATCCCGTTTGCGGAGACGCGCAACTACGTCCAGCGTGTGATGGAGAATCTTTCGGTCTACCAGCGCCGCCTCGAAGGCCGCGCGCCGGCGCTTGCCGGGGCGGCCCAGCGTCCGGCCGTCGCGCAGGAGGCCACGACGGGCTCGATACCGCTCCCCTAAAAGGTCCGGCCGGCAGCTCAGGCCACGAACTTGACCCCGAACGTGTTGCCGCGCCGCCAGACCACCTCGCATTGCTGGCGTTTCGGATGCGTCGGCACGAGGGCGATGACGAACCTGTCGCCAACGTCGATCTCGGCCTCGGTGACGATCTTGGCGCCGCCCGGCGCCACGTCGAGCACGGAACAATCAAGCTCGTCCATCCCACCGACCATCATCCGCGCGGCACGGCCATTGAGCTGGCGGCGGGGCTCGCGCTGCACTCTCTTTCGATCCTGAACGGTCATGACGACCTTCCGTCGTTGCACTGCGCCGGTTTTTTGCTGGTATTGCCCCTGCAGATATAAGGCGGTCGCGTAAAGCGCGGCTTAGCCCAGTGTCTCGAAATTTAGCTTTTACCGGCCGCATCGCAGCGCACGCGCACGGAACACGAGGTGCAGGCGGCCCCCAGATCGCGCTGCCTGCTCGCCTGCCGATCACCGGCGGTAATTCAATAAAGCGGAAGCGACCCTCGGCGTGTGGTCGGCCGGCGTCCGATGCGCTATGCTGGTCCGATCGGGGAGTGAAACCACAGGTCGGCAATCGCGCTTGGGACGATTGCCAAGGTCGGGGCGCAACCATGATGACTCTGCCTGAACTCGCGTCCGACGCCTTGGCGGATTTTCTCCGCTCCTACATGGGCCGGTTCGGCGCTGCTCAGGCGGCCTTTCAGGACATCGTATCAGCGGCGGCACGCATTGCCCTCGACTGCATTGGCAACAGTGACGCACTCTACCACAATGCCGAACACACGCTGCTGGTGACATTGGCCGGGCACGACATCATGCGCGGCCGTCTGACGCATATTCATGTCACCGCCTCCGATTATGCCCATGTCATCGTCGCCTGCCTCGCCCACGACATCGGCTATGTGCGCGGCGCGCTCGAAGGCGACGACGAGGACGGCTTTGTGATCGACGCCGCCGGGAACAAGGTGACCCTGCCCCGCGGGTCATCGGATGCGAGCCTGATGCCCTATCATGTCGACCGCTCCAAGCTTTACATCATGCAGCGCCTGCCCGACGATTTTCCGCTCGATAAGCAGCGCATCGTCAGCGCCATCGAAGGCACGCGGTTTCCCCCGGGCGCGGACCAGAACCATGGCGTGGAAGCGGCCATCGTGCGCGCGGCCGATTTCATCGGGCAGCTCGGCGACCCCAACTACATCAGGAAAGCCAATGCGCTGTTTTACGAGTTCGAGGAAGTGGGCATGAACCGCCAGCTCGGCTACGAGTTGCCCGCCGATATCGTCGAACGCTATCCGCAATTCTACTGGAACAGCGTGTCGCCGCACATCGAAGGGGCGATCCGCCACCTCAACAACACCTCCAGCGGACGGCAGTGGATCGCAAACCTCTATTCCAACGTCTTCCGTGCCGAGCAGGAAATCACGCTGTCGGGCCCGCAGACCTAGGCCGAAGCCGTTTTCATCACAAAAAATCGGCGGATTGCCGGATGGCCGGCGTTGCGAACAGCCGCGGTTAACGGTCGCTTAACCCTGCCAACGCAATCGTTCGTATCCCCATAACGGCGAAGCAATTCCGATCGTTTATGCTGTGTCTCCTACGCACTGCAGAAGAGACGGCAGGAGGACCAACCATGCGCGCTGCATCGCTCGTTCCCGTGGTTTTCGCGATCACGCTTGGCGCAATGCCGGCCAATGCCGGATCGCGCGTGATCAATCTCGATACGCCCAGCGACGCGTCGCGTCCGACGACGGAAGCGGACTTCGAGAAATATCGCGGATACATGTTCGATCTATCCGAATATGACGGCCGCAAGGACGCCGAGCAGATCAGGGACAACCTGAAACATCAGCTCGACATGGTCGAGAACGCGGGCTTCAGCCCGCGGGTGCTGGAGTTCTTCCACAGCGTCCCGATCGTCGCCAGCGAGAACGATTGCCTGGAGCTCGGCGCCGGGATCGCCTGTTATGGTGCGGTCGCGCCGAGCCGGCGGCGTGGCTCGCACGGACTGACGGTCTGGGATCATGACGCGCAGAAATGGACGAACCCCGATGTCGTCGAGCTCGCGGCCGATTCCGGGCGCGGCGTCATCAAGCTGCGGCCCAACATGATGCAGTACACGGACGATCCGATTCTGCTCCACGAGTTCCTGCACGCCTATCACAACCGCATGATGTCGATGGGCTTCGACAATCTCGGCGTGAAGGCCTTCTACGCCGAAGCCAAGGCCAAGGACGTGTTCGGCGACAAGAAGGCCTATACGATGTTCAACCCGCAGGAATTCTTCGCGGTCACCGCGAGCATCTTCCTTGCCGGCAAGGAATCCCTGCACGAGCCGAAGACCCGCGAGAAGCTGCGGGAGAAGATGCCCGAATACTACAAGTATCTCGTGGGCGTGTTCGGCTTCGATCCGGAGCCGAAGCCGGCCGCCGTTCCCGTCGCATCGGCGAACTGACGCCGCGCCGGCGCGATCCAGGCAATTCGATGGGCACAGGCGGAAGCGCCGTGTGCCCATTTCTTTGGGTTGCCGGCCTGCCCGCGCCGTCCGCGCTAGGCCAGCGTATGTACGATCACGGGGCCGGCCACCGCAGTCGCCGGGCCGGCGAGCAGTGGTCCCAGATTCTCGTCAATCCAGGCCAGCGCGCGCCTGTTGGCCTCCTCTGCGCTCGCAAAATTGTTGAAGACAGAAATCGCGGTGACGGTGTCGTCCGGCGCGTAGACCACGTAATAGGCCATGAAGCCTTCGACATCGCTGATGATCGGAATCGCGCCTTCCTTGATCCGGCTCGCGAGCTCGTGAGCCATGCCGGTCTTCGCCTTGGCCTGACGGATGGCGGCATACATGAGATCCTCCTTCCGGCTGCATCGATGGGACGTCGGCGTCCGCGCATACGCCCCGCAGCGCCATGGTACGCCATGCCGGCCAACCACGGCTAGTCCAGCGCGAAAGTTTCGTGAAATCGTTGCGCGTGCTCTTTAATATGGAGCCATGAACATCTTGTCTGGCCCGCGGCTCGCCGCATTTGCGCTTCTGGCTTTTGCTTCTTCCGCGATGGCCGAGACTGCAAACCCGGTGGAATTGCGCATTCTGGCGATCAACGATTTTCACGGCTACCTTCAGCCTTTCGCCGGCGGTATCGGGATCGCCGACCCCGCCGACAGGACCCGTAAGATCACCCTCCCAGCCGGCGGGTCGGAGACCATGGCGAGCGTCGTGCGCGATTTGCGCCAGCGACATCCCAACAACATCTTCGTCGCCGCCGGCGATTTGATCGGCGCGAGCCCCTTTCTGTCGGCAATGTTCCACGACGAGCCGACGATCGAGTCGCTCTCGATGATGGGCCTTGAGCTTGCATCCGTTGGCAATCACGAATTCGATGAGGGCAAGGACGAGCTTTTGCGCATGCAGCGCGGCGGCTGTCATCCCGTCGACAAATGCCAGGGACCGCATCCGTTCGTGGGCGCCAAGTTTCACTATCTGGCCGCGAGCACGTTCGAGACGGCGACCGGCAAGATGCTCTTTCCGCCTTACGAGATCAGGACATTCGACGGCATTCCCGTCGCCTTCATAGGCCTCACCCTGAAGGGAACGCCTGAGATCATCTCGCCCGCCTCCGCCGCCGGCCTCGAGTTCCGAGACGAGGCCGACACCGTCAACGCGCTTGTCCCCGAGCTGAAGGCGCGCGGGGTGGAGGCGATCGTTGTCCTCATTCATCAAGGGGGCGAGCCTGCCGGCGACTACAACGAATGCCCGGGCATTTCCGGGCCGATCGTCGACATCGTGAAAAAGTTCGATCGCGCCGTGGACGTCGTGATCTCCGGCCACACCCATCGGGCCTATGTCTGCGACATTGACGGCCGCCTCGTCACCTCCGGCGACAAATACGGGACGCTCGTCACCGCAATCGACCTCAAGCTCGACCGCGCAACGAAGGACGTCATAAGCGCAAAGGCCGACAACATCATCGTGCGCATCGGTGCATTCCCAAAAGATCCGGAGCAAACAGCGCTAATCGCAGCTTACGACAGGGTTTCAGCCCCGATCGCCAGGCGTCCTGCGGGCACGGTCACACAGACGCTGTCGCGCGCGCCCAATGATGCCGGCGAAAGCGCGCTCGGCGATATCATCGCGGACGCGCAGCTCGCCGCGACCCGCGCACCCGAAGAGGGCGGCGCGGTGATGGCCTTCACCAATCCCGGGGGCATTCGCAGCGATATTGTCGGCAAGGAGAATGGTGTGGTGAGCTATGCCGACGTCTTTTCCAGCCAGCCCTTCCGCAACCAGCTGGTGACGCTGACGCTCAACGGCGCGGCGATAAAGCAGATGCTGGAGCAGCAGTGGCTCGACCCGAAGCGTCCGCGCATCCTCCAGGTCTCGAACGGCTTTGCCTATGCCTGGAACGCATCGAATCCGTTCGGCGAGCATGTGATCGCCGAACGGATGATGCTGAACGGAACGCGCATCGAGCCTGAAAAGGACTACCGCGTCACCGTGAACAGCTACCTGGCGCTCGGCGGCGACGGCTTTGCCGCGATCAAGAGCGGAACCGCCGCGCAATTCGGCATGTACGATTCCGACGCCCTGTTTGCCTATATCGAGGCGAACAGCCCGTTGGCTCCCACCGCGCAGAATCGCATTGCGCGCACCGACTGAACACGGCTAATCCGGTTCGTGGCCCTTTCCGTGCCGCCAACAAGCGCCTAGATTGGCGCCTCAACGCTCGCGCCCGAGTCGTCCATGACCACGCTGCTACTGAGCCATTCGGCATGCCTCGACCATGTCACGCCACCCGGACACCCGGAGCGTCCTGATCGGCTGCGCGCCGTCAGAAAGATTCTCGCAGAAGAACGCTTCAACGCGCTGGTGCGCAGCGAGGCCCCGGAGGGCAGCCTTGATGCGGTCATGCTCTGCCACAGCGAGCCTTATGTCACCGAGCTCCGCCACGTCGCCCCGACCAGCGGCATGGTCTATATCGACGGCGACACCTCGATGTCCCCTGGCACATGGGAGGCGGTGATGCGCGGTGTCGGCGGTGCGGTGGCGGCAACCGATGCCGTCATGACCGGGGCGCACAACAACGCGTTTGTCGCGGTGCGCCCGCCCGGCCATCATGCCGAGAAAGCAACCCCGATGGGCTTCTGCTTCTTCGACAACGCCGCGATCGCGGCGCGCCATGCCCAGCGCAAATACGGCATCGCGCGCGCCGCCGTGGTCGATTTCGACGTGCATCATGGCAACGGCACCCAGGACATTTTCTGGGCCGACAAGAGCGTCATGTATTGCTCGACGCATCAGATGCCGCTGTTTCCGGGCTCCGGCGCGACCGGGGAGCGAGGCGAGCACGACACCATCGTCAATGCGCCACTCGCCTCGGAAGACGGCAGCCTGCAATTCCGCTCGGCGTTCGAGAACCGGATCCTGCCGCATCTGAAAAAATTTGCGCCGGAACTGATCATCATCTCGGCGGGGTTCGACGCACACTATCGAGACCCGCTGGCTTCGCTTAACCTCAAGGCCGAGGATTTCGGCTGGGTCACGCAGAAATTGATGGATGTCGCCGATTCCAGCGCCGGCGGGCGAATTGTGTCGGTGCTCGAGGGCGGCTACGATCTGCAGGGCCTGACGGAATCGGTGGCAGCCCATGTGACCGCGCTGATGGGCGCTACGCCAAAATCTTGACCGCGCCACAATCGCTCCCCAGTTCTTGGGGGACCAGCGCCTGTTCCAGGATCAAAGAATGATGGCCGAAAATAATCTGGTTGACGTCAAGAAGCTTTCTTTCGAACGCGCGATCGAGGAACTTGAATCGATCGTGAAGCGACTCGAGGACGGCAAGGTGCCGCTGGAGGAGTCGGTCCAGATCTACGAGCGCGGCGAAACGTTGAAGCGCCGCTGCGAAGAGCTGTTGCGCCAGGCAGAAGCGCGCGTCGAGAAGATCACGACCAATGCGAACGGCGAGGCCTCAGGTGTCGCGCCGCTGGATGTGCAATAGGCGCAAACGGCAGGGAGACCGGTGCCGCAACGGTTGCCCGGAAAAAGCTTTAATTCGCCGCCAAACGCCGCCGCGGAACCGCTGATTTGCGGCCGGAACAATGCGTAAAGATCAGGGGTTAGTTTTAACCCGCGTCAGCGGGCATCCCACGATGCCTCGCGGGTTGGCTTTGGCCATCGCTTTGGTGTAAAGCTTGCAAGGACCATGGGCGCTTGAAAGTAGTCCGCCGGTTGTTGATCGACCGCTTAACTACTTGAAAAGTCTGACAGAAATGACTGGGACGGGCGAAAGCCGCGAACACGTGACAAACATCACATTGACCGATCCGGAGCCGAAATAAAGCTTTGAAATCGGGCCCCTGCCCGCACCGGTGCAGCGACTAAAGGAACACTCACGCTGGGCCGCTACTGCGCAACCCATCTCACGTCGGATGCGTTCCGACATGCAAAATTGGAATATCGCCGTGACCACATACAGTAAAACGCCGCTCCTCGACACCATCACGACGCCGGACGATCTGCGCAAGCTCAAGATCGAGCAGCTGCAGCAGGTCGCGGAAGAGTTGCGCCAGGAAACGATCGATGCCGTCTCGGTCACGGGCGGCCATTTCGGCGCGGGCCTCGGCGTGGTGGAACTGACCACCGCGATCCATTACGTCTTCGATACCCCGCGCGACCGACTGATCTGGGACGTCGGCCATCAGGCTTATCCGCACAAGATCCTGACCGGCCGCAGGGATCGCATCCGCACGCTGCGCACCGGCGGCGGTCTGTCCGGCTTCACCAAGCGCAGCGAAAGCGACTACGATCCGTTCGGCGCGGCGCATTCTTCGACCTCGATCTCCGCCGGCCTCGGCATGGCCGTGGCGCGCGACCTCTCGGGCGGCAAGAACAACGTGATCGCCGTGATCGGCGACGGCGCGATGTCAGCCGGCATGGCCTACGAGGCCATGAACAATGCGGGCGCGATGAACTCCCGCCTGATCGTCATCCTCAATGACAACGACATGTCGATCGCGCCCCCGGTCGGCGCCATGAGTGCGTATCTGTCGCGGCTTTACTCCGGCAAGACCTACCGCACGCTGCGTGAAGCGGCCAAGCAGATCAACAAGCGCCTGCCCAAGGTGCTTGCCAACCGCGCCAACCGTGTCGAGGAATATTCCCGCGGCTTCATGATGGACGGCGGGACCCTGTTCGAGGAACTCGGCTTCTATTACGTCGGTCCCATCGACGGCCACAACCTCGATCACCTCCTGCCGGTCCTGAAGAACGTCCGCGACATGGAGACGGGGCCGATCCTGGTTCATGTCGTGACCCAGAAGGGCAAAGGTTACGGCCCGGCGGAAGCTTCCGCCGACAAGTACCACGCCGTGGTCAAGTTCGACGTTGCGACCGGCACCCAGGCAAAAGCCAAGCCGAACGCACCGGCCTATCAGAACGTGTTCGGCCAGAGCCTGGTCAAGGAAGCGCAAAAGGACAAGAAAATCGTCGGTATCACGGCGGCGATGCCCTCCGGCACCGGCATCGATATCTTCAACAAGGCCTTCCCGGAACGCACCTTCGACGTCGGAATTGCCGAGCAGCATGCGGTTACGTTTGCAGCGGGGCTGGCGAGCGAGGGTTTCAAGCCCTTCTGTGCGATCTACTCGACCTTCCTGCAGCGCGGCTACGACCAGGTCGTTCATGACGTCGCGATCCAGAGTCTGCCGGTGCGCTTTGCCATCGATCGCGCCGGTCTGGTCGGCGCCGACGGCGCCACGCATGCCGGCTCCTTCGACAACGCCTATCTGGGCTGTCTGCCCAATTTCGTGATCATGGCGGCATCCGACGAGGCCGAACTCGTGCACATGGTCGCGACCCAGGTTTCGATCGACGACCGCCCGAGCGCAGTGCGCTACCCGCGCGGCGAAGGCCGTGGCGTCGAGATGCCGGAAGTCGGCATTCCGTTGCCGATCGGCAAGGGTCGCGTCATCCGTCAAGGCAACAAGATCGCGCTGTTCTCGTTCGGCACGCGCCTCGGCGAATGCGAGAAGGCGGCCGACGAGCTTGCAGCCCACGGCCTGTCGACCACGATCGCCGATGCCCGGTTCATGAAGCCGCTCGACATCGACCTCCTGCTCAAGCTCGCACGCGAGCACGAGATCCTGATCGCCATCGAGGAAGGCTCGATCGGCGGCTTCGGTTCCCATGTCATGCAGGCGCTGGCCGAGCATGGCATGCTCGACAGCGGCATGCTGCGCTTCCGTTCGATGGTGCTGCCCGACGCCTTCCTCGATCATGACTCGCCGAACGCGATGTATGCGCGCGCTGGCCTCGACGCCAAGGGCATCGTCGCCAAGGTGTTCGAAGCGCTTGGCAAGGATTTCAAGACCGAGGCAGTGAAGCTCGCCTGAGTCCGGGCAGGCTGGCCTCGGCCCCGCTCTCCCCATGGGGGAGAGCTTGTCGCACTGCCGACGTCGCTGCTGCGTCACTCAATCTCATCGCCCGGTGATTCATGAAGATCTATCTGGCGGGTCCCGATGTGTTCCTGCCGGATGCGATCGAAGTCGGCCGCCGCAAGGTCGAAATCTGCGCTGGCCATGGCCTCGCCGGCCTCTATCCCCTCGAGAGCGCGATCGACATCTCGGCGTCCCGGGCTTCTCTCAGCATCTTCAAGTCTTGCGAAGCGATGATGGATGCGTCGGATGCGATCATCGCCAACCTCACGCCGTTTCGCGGCGCCGGCGCGGACCCCGGCACGGCCTACGAGCTCGGCTACATGGCGGCACGAGGGAAACTCTGCCTCGGCTACGCCAACGATCCCGCCGATTATGCCGATCGTTTGCGGCGCATCGCGGAGGTGAAACCGCGCGATGGTCGGCTCGTCGACAAGGACGGCCTGACGGTTGAAGATTTTGGGCTGCCGGATAATCTGATGCTGATCCATGCCCTCGATCTGCACGGTTGTCCGATAATCATGCCGAAGCAGGCGCCGGCCGATCTCTGGCACGATCTGACCACCTTTGAATTCTGCGTTCGCGCTGCCGCAAAGCTGCGGGAATCGAAGTGATGTCACCTGCGTCCAAGCGCGTCGATGTGCTTCTTGTCGAGCGCGGCCTGTTCGAGAGCCGGGCGCGGGCGCGCGCCGCGATCGAGGCCGGACTGGTCACGGCCAACGATCGGCAGGTGCAGAAGCCGTCCGAATTGCTGCCCTCCGACGTCACCCTGCAGGCGCAGCCGGCCTACCCCTACGTCTCCCGTGGTGGTGTCAAGCTTGCAGGGGCGCTGGAGCAATACCCGATCGAAATCGAGGGCCATGTCTGCCTCGACGTCGGCGCTTCGACCGGCGGTTTCAGCGAGGTCTTGCTCGCGAACGGCGCCGCGCTGGTGTTCGCGGTCGATGTCGGACGCGAGCAACTGCATCCCTCGCTGCGCGATCATCCCAGGATCGCGTCGATGGAAAAGACCGATATCCGCAAGCTCGAGGGCAAGCGCCTACCCGCGCGTCCAGACGTCGTCGTGATCGACGTCAGCTTCATCTCGCTGAAGGCGGTGCTGCCGGTCGCCCTGTCGCTTGCGGCAGCCCCAATGCATCTGCTCGCACTGATCAAGCCTCAATTCGAGGCGCAAGGCGCCCATGGCAAGGGCGGCATCATTCGCGACAGCGCCGTGCACGCAAAAGTCTGCGACGATATCGGGGCTCTTGCGGCGGAGCTTGGCTGCACCGACATCAGGATTTTCCCGTCGTCGATCGCGGGCGGCGACGGCAACGCGGAATTTTTCCTCGGCGCGCGTCGTGGTTGAACGTCTCCTGATCGATCATGTCGGCCATCGCGGCGACGGCGTCAGCGTCGCCGGCCGCGAGGCGATTTACGTGCCCTACACTCTTGGCGGCGAGACCGTTGAGGTCGGTCAGGTGCACGGGCATCCCGACCGCAGGAAGCTGCTTGCGGTCGAGATTGCAAGCCCGGAGCGCATCGCGCCGTTCTGCCCGCATTTTGGCGTCTGCGGCGGTTGCGCCATCCAGCACTGGCGCGAGGACGCCTATCGTACCTGGAAGCGCAATATCGTCGTCGAGACGCTCCACCAGGCAAAACTCGAGTGCGAGGTGGCGGAGCTGGTCGACGCCCACGGCGCGGGTCGCCGCCGTGTGACGCTGCATGCGCGGCTCGGGACCCATGAGGTGCTGAAAGTCGGCTTTGCCGCCGCCTATTCGCACGACATCGTCCCGGTCGATCGCTGTCCGATCCTCGATCCCGCACTTGCCGGCGCGCTCGATGCGGCCTGGGCGCTCGCCGAGCCGATGCTGCCGGCGATCAGGGGCGGCAAGCCGCTGGATATCCAGGTCACGGCCACCAGGAACGGTCTCGATATCGACGTGCGCGGCTCCGGCCCGTTGCCGCCATCGATGATCGCGACATTGTCGGCTGTCGCCGAGAAGCACCGGCTCGCGCGGCTGACGCGGCACCGCGAGTTGGTGTTGATGCGCAGCCCGCCGGTCGTGACCATGGGCAGCGCACAGGTGACCTTGCCCCCGGGCTCATTTCTGCAGGCAACGACTGCCGGCGAAGAGACGCTCGCCGCGGCGGTCGCCGAGCGTTGCGGCAAGGCCAGGCACGCCGCTGACTTGTTCTGCGGGGTCGGACCGTTCGCGTTGCGGCTTGCGGCGAAGATGCGGGTGTCGGCCTTCGACAGCGACACCGGCGCGATCGACGCTTTGCAGAAAGCGGCGACCGCGACATCAGGGCTCAAGCCGGTGAAGGCCGAAACGCGCGATCTGTTCCGTCGCCCGCTGATGCCACCCGAACTGCGCGACTTCGATATCGTGATCTTCGATCCGCCGCGGCAGGGTGCGCAGGCGCAGGCCCAGCAGCTTGCCGCGAGCAAAGCGGCGAGCGTGATCGGCGTGTCCTGCAATGTGGCGACCTTTGCCCGCGACGCGCGCATCCTGGTCGATGGCGGGTTTCGCCTGGAGACGGTGACACCGATCGACCAATTCCGGCACACGCCGCATGTTGAGCTGGTGGCGCGGTTCTCGCGTTGACTGAACACGCTCCCGATGGTTCGGCCGGCGCGTCATGGCCCGAAACGCCGGCCCACACACATTTTTGTCGTGACTGATTTGTGACGGCATTGTTAAATCGGCATGTCAATACGGTTACATGCGGAGCGTTGCGATGCGTTTGCTGTGGCGGGTGCGGTCAAATCCCCTGGCCCGATGGTGGGTTTTGCTGACCCTTGTCAGCAGCACGAATGTCGCGTTGTGGTTCTTGCTCTATCGCGAGTTCGGCCAGCAGCCGGTCGCCGGCCTGGGCGGCGCTTCCGACATTCGCTTGATGCTCCTGCTCTGTGCGGGCTATGTGTTCGGCTGCGCCTTCCGATCCGTCCTCCCGCGCGCGGACGTGCAGCGCATCTGCCTGTTCGACACCTGGCTCTCGAGCGTGCTGGTCGGCCGTTCGGTGGCGACCGTGGCCGAACTCTGCTTTGCCGCACAGTGGGCGATCATTCTGAGCCAGCTTGGACAAATGGCGGGTGCCGACACCACCTTGACCGCCGCGTGGTCGATCGTGCCGCTGATTGTAGTGGCCGAGTGCTTCTCCTGGTACGCGGTGCTGACCAAGAACTATCTCGGCAACGCCATCGAGAATTCGATCTGGGCCGTTGCGTTCCTCATTGTCGGGATCGCGCTTTGCCGGCTGCTGCCGGAGTTCAACGGCCCGGTGCGATGGGCTCTGGTCGCCGCCATCGCGGGGATCGTCCTCTATCTGGCCTTCCTCGTTACCGTCGATGTCCCGATGTATCTCTCGCGCTGGAGGGCAGACCTCGCCGGCGGCGGCAAGCTTCTGGGACTGTTCGAAGGTCTGCGCGACGTGAGCACGCGCTGGATCGTGACGCATGACGTTGCGCATTGGAAGGGCGAGATTGCCTGGATGTCGCTCTATTTCAGCGCCGCGGTCTGGGCGAGCCTTGCGCTTTGCGTCTGCTATTCGCTGGAAGATTATCTGCCGCGCTACCGCATAGAGGCTGCGCAGGCATCGCGCATCCTGGCTCCCGACCACCGCCAGCAGGCGCGGATCGAGGCTGCCGCCCCCTTACTGCACGACGTCCAATTTGACCTTGGCCGTGCCTGATCCGACCATTCCGAGCGCCTGCGCGGCGGAATAGGACACGTCGACCACGCGTCCTTGAACGAAGGGTCCGCGATCGTTGACCCGCACCGTGACAGATTGCCCGTTGGAGGTGTTGGTCACCCGCAACTTCGTGCCGAACGGCAAGCTTGGATGCGCCGCGGTCAGCTCGTGCGGATCGAATTTCTCTCCGTTCGCGGTACGTCCCCCCTCGCTATAGAAGCTCGCGACTCCCTGCGAGGCGAGCTTCAAGTCGCCGGTATGCTTGCTGGATGCGTAGGGGTCCTGTCGTCTCACGATCGAGACGCGCTCGCTCGTTGCAGCGCGGGCGTATTGATGGCGTTCGATGGAAGCCTGCCCGCTGCCGCCGGAAAAGTCGGATGTCCCTGATGCCACTCGCGACTGCGCACAGGCGGCAAGCCAAGCCGCAGCGCAGGCAATCGCAACACATCGGACAAATTTCGCGCCGTTTGCGGTCAAGCCACGGCACATGGTCGGCAACATGATTCGCCTCCGACCTCAGCCCGCGACCAAATCCGCAATCAATGCGGGCGGAACCGTGGCCGAAGGCCGCCGGGCGCATTTTGGCCGCTCGATTTGCCGATCGGTGTTGCCGTGGAGTTACAGCTTTTCTGCGATCTCCGGCCGCGAGCGCCGCGGCAAGAGCGCGTCACGCCAGCTTGTTCACGGTGGAGGACGAGGTCGGCGGTTTGAATTTGGTCACCGGCATGGAGAAGGTTTGATGACGAACCTGAAACACGACGTTTCCAGTGGTTCCGTCCCTGGACGTAATCTGCGCGCCGTTGAACATCACGGTGTTCTTGCTCACGGTGCCAGTGCCCTGCTGCGTGACCCCGTCCAACGTATATCTCACCTGCGCGTCCCTGCCATCGATCGACACGACAGTGAAGCTCACGGCATGTCCGTTCTCGCTCGATGCGCCGGTCCAGCTGCCTATTAAGCTGTTTTGATCGCCCGCGGAAGGCGCCTGCTTGTCGAGAATTGCGGAAAACTTCGCAGTGCCAAAGGAAAATTCAAATGCGGCTTTGCTTCCGTCGCGGGTTCCGATGGTGACGTTGCCGAAGGTAATGGTCAGGCCGTTGACGTCGGCGAGCCCTCGTTCCGTGTGCCCGTTGTGCGTATATTCGACCTGAGCCTGGTTGCCTCGGATGTTGATCACCTTGAACTCGACCGGGGCATGGTCGGGAGCCGACGTGCCCTTCCAGTCACCCAGCAGGTTGCTCTGGTGATAGACCCTCTCCATCGCAGGTGAAATCTGGCTGGTGGTGCTTGAGATCGTGGTCATCGCCCGGTCCGAGTGCTCACGGAATTGTAGGTCCCGGCCTGCTTAACAGACGGTTAAGATCACGACCGTAGCACGAGGCGAATTGCCTCACCTGCCCCAGCGATCCTGCCAGATCTTCTCGCCGATCAGGCAAGACACCCGCGGCTCCTTCTCGGCAACAGGCACCACTCGCCGCGCCGGTGTGCGGCCCGCAACCTCGAGCAGCAGCTTTGTCCGGATCGCTTCCTTGAACTTTTCCCGATCCTTGATCGGCACCACGAAGGAGCCGGGGCCGCCGATCACGCAGTCCTCGTAATAATAATCGAGGTTGTCGATATCCATGGTCGAATAGGACGGCTCCTTGACCATGATCGGCAAGCCGTTGATGACGATGCCCTTCGACAGCGCCTCGTCGCGCGCGCCGGTCACGGGCGCGCCATTGTTGTTGGGGCCGTCGCCTGAGATATCGATGACACGCCGCATGCCGTGATAGGGATCTTCGTCAAACAGCGGCATGGCGAAATAAATTGCCCCCGAGATCGAAGTTCGCGAGGCGCGGCGCACCGGCGTCTTCATGATCTCGTTTGAGACCGCATCGGCGGTCTCGGGGCCATCGATCAAGCGCCAGGGGATGATGATCTTCTGGTCGCTGGATGCCGCCCACTCGAAATAAGTGACCGAGATCTTGCCGTTCGGAAGACTCTTCAGCGCCTGCAGGAACTCCTTTGAGACGATCGCCTGCGCATAGCCCTCGCGCTGGATCGCAAGCTCATCGAGGTCCATGGAATAGGAAACGTCGACGGCGATAATCAGCTCGACATCGACTGTGCTCGCGGCATCCTTCTCCGCCGCGTGCTCGGATTGCAGCTTGGGGCCGGGTGCTGCGACAACGGTGGCCGCCAGCACGCCGGCAGCCAACGCAGCCCCGATCGACACGAACCTGCGCATGAGCCGACCTCCGAAATGTAAAGGGATCGTGACACGCAAATAAGGCTTCGCAAAGCGCGAACATTGTCGGTCCTTCACATTCCGGTTAGCAATCAGCGAGCAGCGGCACCGCTCGCGCCCCTGTCGACGCTTTGCAAGGACGTCGTGCAAATCTGGCGGTTCCGCGGCGCTCTCGGAGACGATATTCTCCGATTGAGCAAAGCGAATTTCGCAACAAGGAGGGCCGCAAGACGAGGCGTTTAATGATCGACACCGTCACCAAGCCGAAGACCAGGATCAAGACCAAGACCGAGCGGCCGAAGCTGCACAAGGTCATCCTGGTGAACGACGACTACACGCCGCGCGAGTTCGTCGTGACGGTCCTGAAGGGGGAATTCCGCATGACCGAGGACCAGGCTTACAAGGTGATGATCACGGCGCACCGGCTCGGGGTCTGCGTGGTCGCGGTCTTTACCAAGGATGTCGCGGAGACCAAGGCGACGCGGGCGACCGACGCCGGCCGCGCAAGGGGCTACCCGCTGCTGTTTACGACCGAACCCGAAGAGTGAGATTACGCGAGCGGGATTGCCGGTTGCTTCTATCTGATCGTAACGGTGATCTTTTCCGACACCAGCGGCGGGTTGAAGGGATAATGCTTGGCATCTCCCAGGACGAGTTGAAGCGTGTGCCTGCCGGGCGGCAGCTCGAGGCGGGTCTCGGTTTGGCCCGCGCCGAAATGAAGGTGGTTCTTGTCCTGCGGGATCGGCTCGTTCACATCCAGCGGGTCGTTGACGTCAATCAGCAAATGATGATGACCGCTGTTCTGAAAGTCGTCGCCTGCGTGTGTGACGCCCATGTTGCGCAGGCCGAAGCGGCACCAGAAACCGCCTTTGATCGTCGCGCCATTCTGCGGCCAGATGAAATACAGCAGCGCGTCCTTTGACGCGGGCTTTCCTTGAGCGTGCGCAGAGCATGGCATTGCTGCCAGCGCCGCGGCCAATACCACGAGCCCGACGATCTTCATGCGCTTGCTCCTGCGAAAACTCAGGGAGAGAGAGCTACTCTAAATCCGTGAGTCGGATACCGAACATTGGTGTCATAGCTGTCGCGGTTGGCGGGGCGCACGTAACGCGCATCGTTCTTCCATGACCCCGACCGAATGACGTGTGACCCGCAGTCTCCCTCGACCCACGCCGAACCGTCCGACGGAGCGCCCTGATAGTTCTTGTGCCAGCAATCCTCGACCCATTGATCGACCGCGCCACCCATATCGTACAGCCCGAACGGATTGGGATTGAAGCTGCCGACCTTGATCGGCTGCTCGGCGCTGGCGAGGCTCGTACAGTTCTTGCAGTTGGCCATGCCGGGTTGAAGCTCGTCGCCCCACCAGTACCTCGTCTGCGTTCCGCCGCGAGCCGCATATTCCCATTCCGCTTCGGTGGGGAGGCGATATGGCTTGTGCGTCACGCCGGCGAGCCACGTGACGAATTGCTTGGCGTCGCTCCAGCTCGCGTTCGTGATCGGCGCATCGTCCTTGCCGGTCGCGACGAACCCACAGGCCTTCGCGGCGGCACATTGGTTCCACTCGCGGACGGAGATCGGATATCGGCTGATGGCGAACGGCTTTACGGCGACCTGATGAACCGGCTTCTCAGTCATGTCCTCGTTGCTGCCCATCATGAACGTGCCGGCGCGCAGCATGCTCATTTCGGGTTCGCGGATGGCAGGGGGCGGGGCGGTCGGCGCGCTTTGTAACGCCGCCTGTTTGCCGACCGGGGCGGCGGAAGGAGCCGGCTGAGGTTGCGGCTGCGGGTTAGGTTGATTTGAAGCCAACTGCTTCGTGGCCACCGGCAATGGCGCATTCGCCGTCGTCGCCGATTGCCCCGTCGTCGCTTGCTCCCGAGGCTTTCCATTCGGGAGCCAATACCAGAGTGCGCCGCTTGCAAGGCCGAGCCAAATCACGCTTATAACGAGAACAAGAACGTTTTCTCGACGCTTTCTGGTCTTGAAAGCAGCCGGATCCGGAAGCACCCGATAGACCCGCACCGGATCGGTGATGTTCTTGACCTTGCGATCGCCGAGCAATTCATATCCGCAAACAAGCTTGTTCTTGATCTGCTCGTAGATCCCGCCGGAAATGTAGACTTGGCCAGGCTCCGCAAGGCCTTCGAGGCGCGCGGCGACGTTGACGCCGTCACCGTAGATGTCGTCCTCTTCGATGATAACATCGCCCAGATTGATTCCGATCCGATATTCAATCCATTGATCCCGCGGCAGCGAGGTGTTGCGTCCGGACATGTTTTGCTGGATGACAATGCCGAAGCGTACCGCTTCGAGCGGACTGTCGAACATCGCGATGAACCCGTCGCCGGTCGTTTTGACGAGCCTTCCGTAATGTTCCGTTATGCTGGGCTCGATGAGGTCGCGCTGGATTCGCTTGACGCGCACATGCGTGCCTTCTTCGTCGAGCTCCATCAGACGGCTGTAACCGGCGATGTCGCCCGCGACGATCGCCGCGAGCCGCCGCGGAGGCACTCCGCGTGGCGACGCACCGACGGTACCAGCGTTCCTGGCATTTCTTGCCGAGTTGATATCGCGAATTTTCTCGCGCATGGGCGTTACTCTACGCCACTCGAAACCTGCCCATTCTAGCGGCTTTGTTCCGAGGAAAATGTGGGCGAGCTCACGCGCGCCAAAATTCAATGTTTAAACAATATCAAAGAACCTGGGCAGTTGCCACAAGCGTCGCGATGGAACCACCGCGCGCAACATGTCAGCCACCCTGACGTTGGGCGTCGATGGCACGAGTCCGGCAATCAGCTTGCAGTCCCGACCGTCGCCTCATCCTGCAGGCCGAACACGCGCTGCGCCTTTGAGAAGCCGGCGATCGGGAATTCGCCAAGCTCGGTCCAGCCGTCTTTGGAGACGCCGGCAAACGCCGCGGACGCCACCACGGTCCTGCTCAGCTTGCCCGCGATCTTTTCCAGCCTTGCGGCAAGATTGACGGCCGGGCCGATGCAGGTGAAGTCGAGCCGGCTCATGCCGCCGATATTGCCGAACAGGATCTCGCCGATGTGCAGCGCGACGCCGAAACGGAAGCGCTCCGTTCCCTCCCCGCTCGGATAGCGCATGGCATCGACACTGGCGCGCGCCTCGCGCGCTGCCTCCAGCACACGTGCGCAGACTTCACCGAGATTGCCGCCGTCCTTTGAGATCGGAAACACGGCAAGCAGCCCGTCGCCCATGAATTTCAGGATCTCGCCACCTTGCTTGCGGATCGCCGGTACTTGGCAATCGAAATACTGGTTGAGGATGTCCACGACGATGTCGGCCGCCAGCCGGTCCGATAACGACGTGAAGCCGCGCAGATCCGATAGCCAGATCGCGGCCTGCATGGCCTCGGCGTGTCCCCTCCGGATTTGCCCGGCCCAGATCCGCTCCCCGGCGCGATTGCCGACATAGGTGTCGAGCAGCGCGGCTGCGGTGCGGCGCATCGCGAAAATCTCGGCAAGTCGCGCAAAGGGCGGGAGGGTCGCGCGCAGCGCCGCCAGGTGCTCGTCGGCAAATCCGTCGGGCGCCGTCGTGGTCCAGCTCGTCCCATGGATCGAACCATCCGTGAAATGCATCGGCAGCGCGACGTAGTCGGTGACGCCCTCGGCGCGCATGTCATCGAAGAACGGAAAGCGCCGACTTTGAGGATCATCGAGCCGATAGCGGACCTCGTGACCGCTGGCGTAGAGGATCGCGAGCGGACTCTGGGTGAACCGGGGCGATTCCGGCAGGTCGAATCCGGCTGTGTTGACCACGACGTCCGCGCCCGGCCGCCAAACAAAGCTGCGACCATAGGCGTCGGGATGCAGCGTCTTCACGAACGCGCCAACCCGCCAGAGCGGCACGCCCGCGCCAACCAGGCGCTCGCATGTCTCGGCCAGGAGCCTGGTCGGCGTCGGGACGCATTCCATCAGCCACTTGATGAGCTTTTCGAGTTCGAGCGTGTTCATAGCCATGCCATTAGCGGACCAACCCGAGGTCGCGTCAACCCAACACGGCTCGCGTTACGCCCTGACGACAGCGGACCCCCGGTCAGCGTCCGACCTGGCCGCGATGGCGCAAGAAATGGTCGGCAAGCACGCAGGCCATCATGGCCTCGCCGACCGGGACGGCGCGGATGCCGACGCAGGGGTCGTGGCGGCCCTTGGTCAAAATCTCGGTCTCGCCGCCCTTGCGGTCGACGGTGCGGCGGGGGGTCAGGATCGAGGAGGTCGGCTTGACCGCAAAACGCACCACAACCGGCTGGCCGGTCGAGATGCCTCCGAGGATTCCGCCGGCGTGGTTCGACAGGAATTTCGGGCCCTGGTTGCCCATGCGCATCTCGTCGGCGTTCTCCTCGCCGGACAGTTCGGCCGCGCCAAAGCCTGCGCCGATCTCGACGCCCTTGACGGCGTTGATGCTCATCATCGCAGCCGCCAGATCCGCATCGAGCTTGGCATAGATCGGCGCGCCCAGGCCGGCCGGCACGCCGTCGGCCACGATCTCGATGACGGCACCGATCGAGGAGCCGGCCTTGCGGACATCGTCGAGATAATCCTCGAAGAACGCCGCCTTGTCCTTGTCCGGACAGAAGAAAGGATTCCTGGCGACCTCGTCCCAATCCCATCGGTCGCGGTCGATCCGGTGCGGACCCATCTGCACGAGCGCGCCGCGGACCGTGACCTCCGGCATGATCTTGCGCGCGATCGCACCGGCCGCAACGCGCATCGCGGTCTCGCGCGCGGACGAGCGGCCACCGCCCCGAAAATCGCGCAGGCCGTACTTGGCCTCATAGGTGTAGTCGGCATGACCGGGGCGAAACTTGTCCTTGATGTCGGAATAATCCTTGGAGCGCTGATCGGTGTTCTCGATCAGAAGCGCGATCGGCGCACCCGTCGTCACCTGCACGCCGCTGTCCGGATGCGCCATGACACCCGACAGGATTTTCACCGTGTCCGGCTCCTGGCGCTGGGTGGTGAAACGCGACTGCCCCGGCCGACGCCGATCGAGATCGCGCTGGATGTCCGCCTCCACAAGGGGGATCAGCGGCGGACAGCCATCGACCACGCAGCCGATCGCAACCCCGTGGCTTTCGCCGAAGGTGGTGACGCGGAACAAATGGCCAAAAGTATTGAAGGACATGATCTTGACTGTTAGCGCTAATGGAAACTGTCAACAAGACGGCACGCGCAATCAGCGTTAACTATGCTTGGCCAGATGGCCCTCGGCGAAGACATAGACCACGCCCTGCTCGATATAGAGGTCGGCGGCGCTTTGCGGGGTCTCAAAGCCGAGCGCCACCATCAAGGTCCGCGCCGTGCCGCCATGAGCCACCACGACGGTCGCGCCGCTCACCTGCGCATACCAATCGCTGACCCGCGCCTGCACCTCGGCATAGCTCTCCCCGCCCGGTGCCGCGACCGTCCACTTGTCGGCAAGCCGCCTCGCGTAAAGGACCGGGTCGCGCGCTTCCGCCTGCTCCAGCGTCATGCTTTCCCACTGCCCGTAGCCGATCTCGCGCAGCCGATCATCCGCCGTGTAACCCTCCGCCAACAATCCCAGGGTGCCGCGCACAAGCTCCATGGTGGCGCGGGCGCGGCCGAGCGGGCTCGAAACGAAAGGCATCGAGGACGCCTCGCGCACGTCGCGCGCCAACAGTCCTTTCAGGATCGCGCCAGCCGCGACCGCCTGCTGCACGCCCCTCTCGCTCAGCGGAACGTCCTGTGTCCCTTGCAGGCGGCCCGTCGCGTTCCACTCCGTCTCACCGTGGCGGATGTAGTAGATGGTGGGCGCGGGCATGGACAGTCTTGGCTAGTCCTTTGCCAGCGAAATGTCGGGCGCGTCGGGGCGCTTCATGCCGACCACATGATAGCCGGAATCGACATGATGCACCTCGCCGGTGACGCCGCGCGACAGGTCCGACAACAGATAAAGCGCGCTGTCGCCGACCTCCTCGATCGTGACGGTGCGGCGCATCGGCGCGTTGTATTCGTTCCACTTCAGGATATAGCGGAAGTCGCCGATGCCGGAGGCCGCCAGCGTCTTGATCGGCCCGGCCGAGATCGCGTTGACGCGGATGTTCTTCTCGCCGAGATCGGCGGCGAGATAGCGCACGCTGGCCTCGAGGGCCGCCTTCGCAACGCCCATCACGTTGTAATGCGGCATCCACTTCTCGGCGCCGTAGTAAGTCAGCGTCACGATCGAGCCGCCGTCGGTCATCAGCTTTTCGGCGCGCTGCGCGATCGCGGTGAGCGAATAACAGGAGATCAGCATCGTCCTGGAAAAATTGTCGGCGGTGGTTTCGAGATAGCGGCCGTCGAGCTGATCCTTGTCGGAGAACGCGATCGCATGCACCACGAAATCGATTCTGCCCCATTGCTGCTTCACCACCTCGAACACGGCGTCGATCGTCGCGGGATCGGTGACGTCGCAGTGCCCGAGCAGGAGCCCGCCGATCTCCTTGGCGAGCGGCTCGACGCGCTTCTTGAGCGCATCGCCCTGCCAGGTCAGCGCGATCTGCGCGCCGGCGGCGTGACAGGCCTTCGCGATGCCCCATGCAATCGAGCGGTTGTTGGCAACGCCGAGAACGATCCCGCGCTTGCCCTGCATCAAAGAAGAGTGCGCCATTCATTCATCCCGCAGCTCGAGGAGGCGTATTGGGTATACCAGCGCTCCGTGTCGGTACAGCCCAATCTGGGTCATCGTGTCTTACCTCAAACCACAACAGCCGGAATAGGGCCGTGTTGATGGTGTTATTCTTCTCGAGGTCCTTGCGCCGGTGCGAGGGCAGCAACAAGCTAACGACCGAGCCGTCATGAGCGCGTTTCGCCAGAGTGTCGAAGCCATGATCCCGGCATTGCGCCGCTACGCGCGCGCGCTCGCGCGCGATGCGGATATCGCCGACGATCTGGTGCAGGACACACTGGTGCGGGCGTTGCGCTCGGAGCGGCTGTTCATCGGCGGCGATGTCAGGAGCTGGCTGTACACGATCCTGACCAACCTCAACAAGAACCGCCGCCGCTCGCTGGCGCGGCGTCCGCAATTCATGCCGCTGCTCGAGAACAATCCCGATGCGAGCGGCACCGAGGCCGAGGGGCGCGACATCGAGCGTGCGCTTGCAACCCTTGTGGAAGAGCAGCGCGCCGTGCTGCTTCTGGTGATGCTGGAAGGGTTGAGCTACCGCGAGGTCGCCGACATCCAGGGCGTGCCGATCGGCACCGTAATGTCCCGGCTTGCGCGTGCCCGGGCGCATGTAAAGGCTTCGCTTGAAGGCGTGCGCCCCGCGCTCAGGCGGGTGAAGTGAGCGGCGCGTGAGATGATTGATACTGGCAAGGCTCGGATATGAGCCATTTTCGAAGCAATTGAGATAGAGACGACAACAATGACCAATCCCAGGATTCCCGTCACCGAAGACGAGCTTCATGCTTACGTCGACGATGAATTGCCGGCGGAGCGTCGTGGCGACGTCGAGGCGTGGCTTGCGACCCACCCCGAGGACGCCGAGCGGGTGCAGTCCTGGCGCAGCATGGCCGACGCCCTGCATGCGCGCTACGACCAGGTCGCCAACGAACCGGTGCCGCGGCGGCTCGAGCTCGAGCGCCTGATGCGGCCGGCGCGCAAATGGCTGTACGGCACGGTTGCGGCAAGCGTTCTGGCTTTTGTGGCCGGCGGCGGCGCGGGCTGGGTCGCGCATGGCGCGAGCGCTGCCCCGTCCACCTTCCAGAGCTTCACGGTCGACGCGCTCGACGCCCACCGGCTCTACGTGGTCGAGGTGCGCCATCCGGTCGAGGTCCCCGGAAGCGAGCGGGCGCATCTGCAGCAATGGCTGACCAAGCGCTGCGGCTGGGACGTGCGCGCGCCGGAATTGGGCGCCACGGGACTGAAGCTTGTCGGCGGCCGCCTGTTGCCGGGGCCGAGCGGGCCGGCGTCGTTCTTGATGTATGAGAGCCCGTCCGGCGAGCGCTTTACGGTCTACACCGCAAAAACCGCGACCGAGGCGACGCAGATGCGTTACGTCGCCAAGGACAATGAGGGCGCGATGTTCTGGGCCGATCGCGGCGTCGGCTATGTCGTGAGCGGGGGTACCGACCGCGAGCGGCTGGCCCAGGTGGCGCGGCTTGTCTACGACCAGGCGGAGAAAAGCGGCACCTGATCCGCCCGCCTCCGGCGGTGAAACGTCAAGCCGTGTGTCCCAATTCGGACATAGAGATTCTGAAATCAAGTCATGGGTGCGTCTCATTATCGCACCGCTTGTTCACGAGAAAATGAGAAGCGTTCGATCCGCCGATCGACGCAAGCGGCCTCGGGTTGGGGTTTTGTACCGCGCTGGTCCCCCGCTCGAGGCCGCACCTTTTTGGCCCCGGCAAAAGCCGGAAAAGGCCCACGCATCCGGCAATTAGCGGCGGGTTTCAAACTCAGGACAGATCGCTGCGCGGATTGTAGGGATGGCCGTCGCGCCACTTCTGCATGAGCGCTTCGAGATCCGCATCATTGCCGTCGGGCAGCATGATTCGCGCGGTCACAAAGAGATCGCCCGGGCTGCCGGATTTGGGCAGGCCCTTGCCCTTGAGGCGGAAGGTGCGGCCCGAGGACGTATTCTTCGGGATCGACAACTCGACCGCGCCGGTCAGCGTCGGCACGCGGACCTTGCCGCCCAGAACCGCCTCGTAAAGCGTGATCGGCAGGTCCAGCCTGAGATCGTTGCCGTCGATCTTGAAGTGCGGATGGGGCGCGATGTTGATGGTGATCAGGAGATCGCCGGGCGCATGACCGGGCGCGGTCTCGCCCTGCCCTTTGAGCCGGATCTGCTGGCCGCTGACGACACCGGCCGGAATCTTGACGTTGAGCTCCTTGCCGGTCGGCAGCCGCACGCGCTTCTCGCCGCCCTTGACCGCCTCCTCCAGCGACACGGTCATCGCGACCTGCAGGTCGAGGTCGAGACCGACGCCGCCGCTGTCGAAGTCGAACTGCCCGCCGCCGGTGCGGCCGCGCGCACCCGCCGCGCCAGCGCCGAACATGCTGTTCAGGATGTCCTCGAAGTTGCCGGCACCGCCGCCGCCCGCCGAAAAACCGCCGCCCGGACCGGTGCGGAAGGTGTAGCTCTCGAATCCGCCGGGGCCGGTGCGGCCGCCGGAAAAGCCGCCGGCACCGCCGGGACCGCCGCCGGGAAAACCGGTAAAGCGCGGCTTGCCCTCGGCGTCGATCTCGCCGCGGTCGAACTGCTTGCGCTTGTCCTCATCGCCCAGGATCTCGTTGGCGGTGTTGATCTCGGCGAATTTCGCCGCCGCCTTCGGATCGTCCTTGTTCTGGTCGGGGTGATGCTTCTTCGCAAGCTTGCGATAGGCGCTCTTGATGGCCGCAGCGCTCGCGCCCCGCGGCACCCCCAAGACCTCATAGGGGTCGCGCATCCCTCACGTCTCCATCCGGGAAAACTCAATCATAAACCAAGGCGGCCCGCCCAATACGATCTTTCATCTGGTGATTCAGTGGTATTTTTGCAACTGGGTTCCTGCTCATTCTCTCCACAGTCATCGCCGCGAAGCCCGGGCATGACGATGGCGAAGGCACCCCTACCCCTGGCGCCAGGGCTTGAGCGAGTGAATCTCCCAGCGGCCGTTGCCGGAGTGGCAGGCCGCGCCCTGCAGCCAGCTCTCGGTCTTGCCGTTGACGTAGCTTGCGAGGAAATCGCGGCAAGTGCGGCCGTCCTCGCTCGCATAGGCCTGCGAGAGCGGGGTGACCGAGCCGCGCGCGCCGGTCTGCGGATTTTCCCAGGGTTGGCTCGAATCCTTGTCGCCCTTGCTGAGCACGTCGGATGCGGCATTGCGGGCAAAGGCGAGATCGCTCTCCGTCGGCTGCGGCTCGGCCGAGGCGAGCGAGCCGGTGACGTCGTGGTCGCCGCGGGAGAAGAAGGAGGCAAAGCCGTCGCCCGCGCGCGAGAAGCTGCAACCAGAGGTCGACAGCGCGACCAAAAGCAGCGTCGCGGCTCTTTTAGAGGCACTATAGAGGGTGACTTTGCCCGTGATCGCCGATAGGCCAACGCGCCCGCATGCCCTATATAGGGCATGACGCAGCTCTTTCCTGGCCGCGGGCGGACGCAACTCGGTACTCCCGACATGACTGACACCTCGATCAAACACCCGGCGTCGTTAACATCCGGTGATTTCACCGAGGCCGCCGAGCCGTTCGGGCTTTTTGCCGCATGGTTCGCCGAGGCCTGCCAGCAGGAGCCGAGCGATCCGAACGCGATGGCGCTTGCCACCGTCGACAAGACCGGCCTGCCCGACGTGCGCATGGTGCTGATGAAAGGCTACGACGCCGACGGCTTCGTGTTCTACAGCCATGTCGCGAGCCCCAAGGGCCGCGAGCTCGCCGCAAATCCCAAGGCCGGTTTGCTGTTTCACTGGAAGTCGCTCCGCCGCCAGGTGCGCATTCGCGGGCTGGTCAGTCCCGTAACCGACGCGGAGGCGGACGAATATTTCGCGACCCGCCCGAAACAGGCGCAGATCGGCGCCTGGGCCTCGAAGCAATCGCAGCCGCTGGAGAGCCGCTTTGCCTTCGAGCAGGCGATCGCCAAGGTCGCGGCAAAACACGTCATCGGCGAGGTGCCGCGCCCGCCCGGCTGGAGCGGCTGGCGCATCGCGCCGACGCGGTTCGAGTTCTGGCACGACCGTCCCTTCCGCCTGCACGACCGCATCGAATTCCGTCGCGAGGCGGTGGGTGCTGCGTGGACGAAAGTGAGGCTGTATCCGTAACCTCGGCGTCATTCCGGGGCGCCTCGAAGAGGCGAGCCCGGAATCCATAACCACCAGCCGGGAGTATGGATTCCGGGCCTGGCCCGGTGGGCCATCCCGGAATGACGAAACCGGAGAGAGAGCGTAGAGAACAGACATGCCGACCTCTGCCAATCTGCCGCGGCGCACGCTGCTGCTTACCGGCGCGAGCCGCGGCATCGGGCACGCGACCGTGATCCGCTTCTCCTCCGCCGGCTGGCGCGTCATCACCTGCTCGCGGCATGCCTTTCCCGAGGAGTGCCCGTGGGACGCGGGGCCTGAGGATCACATCCAGGTCGACCTCGCCGATCCCGACGACACCCTGCGCGCGATTGCCGAGATCCGCCGGCGGCTCGACGGCGGCGAGCTGCATGCGCTCGTCAACAACGCGGCGATCTCGCCCAAGGGCGACGGCGGCTCGCGGCTCGGCACCGTCGACACCAACCTCGACACCTGGAATCACGTGTTCCGCGTCAACTTCTTTGCGCCGATCATGCTGGCGCGCGGGCTGATCGACGAACTGAAGAAGGTGAAGGGCTCGGTGGTCAACGTCACCTCGATCGCGGGCTCGCGGGTGCATCCTTTTGCCGGCGCGGCGTATGCAACGTCGAAGGCCGCGCTTGCCGCATTGACACGCGAGATGGCCAGCGATTTCGGCCGCGTCGGCGTGCGCGTCAACTCGATCGCGCCCGGCGAGATCGACACCTCGATCCTCTCGCCCGGCACCGAGAAGATCGTCGAGCAGGACATTCCCATGCACCGCCTCGGCACGCCCGACGAGGTGGCCAAGATCATCTACGTGCTGTGCACGGAGACGAGCAGTTACGTGAACGGCGCGGAGATTTACATCAACGGCGGGCAGCATGTGTGATTGCCCCTGTCATTCCGGGATGGCGCGCAAGCGCCAGACCCGGAATCTCGAGATTCCGGGTTCGATGCTGCGCATCGCCCCGGAATGACGATCGTTGATGCGCGCGCCGCGGGAGCCACATCCTCCGCCGTCGTCCCCGCGCAGGCGGGGACCCATAACCCCAGGCGGTCGTCACGCGCATGCCGCCAACCCCCGCTCCGTCATTGCGAGGAGCGCAAGCGACGAAGCAATCCAGACCGCGGCGAGGACTCTGGATTGCTTCGCTTGCGCTCGCAATGACACCGCGTGCGCTCACCGCGCCTCCCAATCCGAATGTCAGAGAAACAGACACACGTCCGCAGTCCCGCGGCGCGTTTTCGCGCCCGAGGCTTTGCCTGGAGACGTGGCGCCTCGAAAGTGAGGGCGCAGGGAATGTGCGGGTGCGATAGCCCGCACCCATAGCCTCACGTGCAAGATGGAAAAAGCACGTAAGCATAGTCACTACAGGAGAGGCCGCGACCCGCGACATTCCCTGCGCAATGGTTTTAACGGCTTATGTTCGAGCTCTCCCCGGTGTCCATGACCTTTTAGTCACCGTCGCCTCAGGGGTCGTCGACCCCAAGACTTAGCGCCAGCCCAGGGGCGCCAGGACCACACGATTTCGCCGTCCGCAGCGCCGCCGTCCGTCCGACGACAATGCCAGCGTCCACCGCATCCTTACCCAACGTCCGTGACGGTCGCGAAACGCCCCTCGTGGCGGGTAAGAACAAAACAGGAACATAACGGTGAGTCGGGGGGAAGTCAAGGGCATAAAGGCAATCCCAATTTCTAGTGCGAGTTTCCTGTGAAATGTCCAGCAGCAAATACATAAAGCCTCAGACATGAACCGGCGCTTGCTATATAGATAAATACATCCTTCGGTTGAGTTATTATCAACGGTTCACCGGAATGAAGCTCCACACGATCTTGTTGACCAACTATCGCCTGATCGAGAAAGCTGAGATTCATCTTGAGACAGGAACGAATGCGACCGTACTCGTTGGCCCCAACAACAGCGGCAAGACTTCGGTTGTTGAAGCTGTTGCAGCCTTTCTAGGCGGAACGCCCAAGGCGCTAGCGGTTGGCGACTTTTCCATCCGAACGCACGCTGCGTTTAGCGCGTTTGAAAAGACAATTGCAGAAGCTCCTTCGGGGGGCGAACCAACATTGCCTGCATTGCCTTCAATATCTATGGAGCTGCATCTGCACTACGAAGATGTCGCCGACGACCTCAACGTAGCAGATTTCCTTCTCATGGATCTCGACGAAAAATCCTTCGAGGTGAGGCTTCGAATAGAGTTTAATGCCATATCGCCAGAGGAGCTTGCATTTGCGTTCAAAGATTTCCGCCGCAAAAATCTAGGCTCGACACTAATCGAGTTCCTTTCTTCGCAATTGTCTCGCTACTATGAGTTTCGATACCTAAAAGTCGCGAAGGATGGTGGCGCTGAGACCATCCCACAAGACGAGGCCAACCGCTTAATCCGTCGCCTCATCAAGGTCGACTTCTTGCCAGCGCAAAGACACATGGAGGATCAAGAGGGGTCCCGCCAAGCGACTAAACTATCCAGCCTTCTTAATATTCATTACGAGCACCGCTTTAAAGCCATGCAGCCCGATGGCTATGAGGAATTAGAAACCGTAGTAAAGGCGCAAGCGAAAGAGCTAACTGTCAGATACAAGGAAGCC
This sequence comes from uncultured Alphaproteobacteria bacterium, assembly GCA_963738845.1. Classification (GTDB taxonomy): domain Bacteria; phylum Pseudomonadota; class Alphaproteobacteria; order Rhizobiales; family Xanthobacteraceae; genus Bradyrhizobium. Next base: position 34,214 of record CAVTYJ010000003.1, read on the forward strand.
TTTGCCGAGGTCAAACAAGCTCTGCAGACATTCGGATATCCGGAAACCCCCGACCTGAATATCCGGGCTGAGTTATCGGCGAGTGCCATCTTCAAAGATAATACTCGCGTGTACTATGCCGCCGATCTCGAGCCAGTTGAGGGCGCCGATCCAATATCTTACGAGCTTCCCGAGCGCTACAACGGGCTTGGCTTCAAGAACCTAATCTTCATGGTTCTACAACTGAAGGCTTTTCGGGACGAAGCCCAAAGCCTCGAAGGTCCGCGCCCGCGTGTCCACCTCGTAGTCGTCGAAGAACCTGAGGCGCATCTTCATCCTCAAATGCAGACAGTGTTTTTACAAAAAGCGCAATCATTTCTAAGCGCAGGCATGGCCGATGGCGCGCAGCTACTAATAACGACTCACTCCTCACATATCGCGGCGTCGTCTGGGTTAACGCCGGTTCGATATTTTAGGCGAAAAGGATCGCGCGCGATCGTCAAGGATTTGATGACGTTCAAAGACTCGCGCGCCGATGCGGATCAAAAGAAAGCTTACGATTTTGTAGCGCAATATTTGACTATCACGAGGTGCGACCTCTTCTTCTGCGACAAGGCTATTCTTATAGAGGGCGCAGTCGAACGGCTGCTACTGCCGCGAATGCTTGCGGCAGAGGCCGGCTACGATCTCACCCAGGTCTATCTTTCTGTGGTGGAGGTCGGCGGAGCATACGCTCACGTTTTCCGAGATTTTGTTCATTTTTTGGGGGTGCCGACGCTCATCATAACTGACCTAGATTCAATTGGTGCGGACCGAAAGAAGTGTCCCGTAGATTCCGGCGTTTCCACTAGCAATTCCACTCTGAAATCCTGGTTACCAGGGAAGTCGGACCTTGCGCAACTTCGCGCTTCTACACCTGACCAGTGCACCGAGGGGACGATTCGCGCCGTGTTTCAAACACCTGAAGTACTTGGTGGTCCATGCGGACGAAGTTTCGAAGAAGCTTTTTGTTACGCTAACATCGATTGGTTGATCGCCAACAAACAAAAGCTACTGGGGACAGGTGATTTGTTCGATCACGCTTCTGCCGCCGATTTGGAGAAGGCCGCGTATGAAATCTCTTTTCCGAAAACCGACTTCGCAATTGATCTCATACTAAACGATGGCTGGAAGACACCTCTTTACATTACAGACGGACTGAAGTGGTTGTCGGAGCAACTCCCGTGAGTGAAGCTGACCTTGAAATAGAAAAATGCATTCAGGAGCGCAGGAGCTTTCTCCTGGACGCGGGGGCTGGCGCGGGAAAGACCTTTTCCCTCGTTCAGGGACTCAAATTTATCTTGAGGACGCAGAGAACGCCGCTGAAAGCAGCAGGCCAACAGATCGGGTGCATCACTTTTACAAACGTCGCTAAAGACCAGATTGCAGAGCGGATCAACAACGATCCACTCGTGCGCGTCTCTACAATTCATGATTTCTTGTGGGACCTAATTGCGCCACACCAACGAGCATTGCGGAATTCAGTGGCGAAATACAATCAATATTTGAAGCAAGGCAGCCGGCGCAAGGTCGACCAGACTGCACTCGAAGCTGCCCTACCACGACTGACCATCGCCTACGCTGACCTAGGTACAAATCTATTGAAGGGACGACTGTTTCACGACGACTTACTCGAAGTCGCCAAACTCATGTTTCGCGATAACCCACTGCTATCTCGTGTCGGTGCTGCGAAGTTTCCATTTCTATTTATAGACGAGTATCAAGACACCAGCCTCTCAGTTATCGAGATCGTCCTAGGAATCATTTTGCCGAAGATGCAAGATCGATTCATGGTTGGGCTCTTTGGCGACAAGCTCCAAAGCATTTACGCGAGTTCCAGCAACCCCGGCATTGGCGAACTTCCAGCAAGCTTTCGAAAAGAACTGAGACCAATCATCAAACCGGACAACCGCCGCTGTCCGACTGCCGTCATAGATTTACTCAACCGTATTCGGGATGACATTCAACAGGTTCCAGCCGATAACAATCCCACGGGGGAAGTGCGCTATCTTTTCGCTAGGGATGAGGATGGGCTAGATGCTGCACAGACCCATCTTCGGAACGAGTGTGGCTGGTCGTTCAGCCCAACCGAAACAAAACAGCTCTTCTTGACCCACAAGCTGATCGCGAAGAAGGGCGGTTACTTGGATTTAATCCAAGTCTATGGTGATCGCGGAGGTTATTTTAGGGAAGACTTCTTGGGAGGCGAAGATAAGACGATCGCATTCTTTATTGACAAAGTCGAAGCGCTTGCGAACGCTTGGCAGGCTGGCAATCATGGGCTGGCCATATCCGTCTTGAAAAAAAGCGGGTTTCAGCTCACATCAAATGACGCCAAGCGCGAAGTTCGCGAAGCTCTCGATAAACTCGAACAACTTCGCTTTTCGGCCACTGTTCGCGACGTACTCGTTCATATCCAAAAGGCCAAGCTCTTCACTCTTCTAGAGGACCTTGATGAGCGGCTCAAAACTCTGAGCCGCGACACTTCGAAAATGGTTGAGGAAGACGCGGAGTATGAGCGGAGGGACGAGAAATTCTATACCGAATTATTCAATTTGCCCTACAAACAAGTTGTTTCCTTTGTCGACTTCTTTCTTAGCCACACGCCGTTTGCCACGAAGCACGGCGTCAAGGGCGCTGAGTATGATGAAGTCATTGTCGTCCTAGACGACAAGGGAGCTAAGTGGACTCAGTACTCCTTCGACAAGTACTTAGGATTGGAAGATCTCGTGGAGAAGGGGGATCGTTGGAAACGCACGCGAAACCTTTTCTACGTTTGTTGCTCACGCCCTAAGAAGCGATTGGCCGTCATTGACCTCGGGGGTCGTGAACCTGCCAAATTGCAAAATGTGAGACGATTGTTTGGTGCGGAAAACGTGCTCACGATCAACTGAGCTTCCTACCTCACCCGCCCCTATCCCTTCCGATACACATCCTTCACCGCAAGCTTCCCGTCCCTGAACCGATACACCTCCACCCCGCGCTGGCTGCGGCGCTCACCGGTGGCGCGGAGCGCTTCCTCGATGCGGCAGGTCATGAAGGTGACGTCGGCTGCGTGGTGGTAGACCACGTCCTCGAAGCGCTGGCTTGCAAAGAGCGCCTTCTGCGCGTCGAGATGGGCGAGGATCGCCTCGCGGCCGACCAGCGATGTCGACACCGAAAGCCCGTCGTGGAAGTGCCAGGCGAAATCCGGCGTGACCACCGCATAGAGCGCGTCGAGATCGCGCCGGAACAGCGCGCGGGAAAAGCCGCGCAGCAGATCGTCACGCTGCTCGAAGGTCGGGATCATGGGCCGCTCCTCGCTTCGATTAACCCGTTCACGCGCAAACAATAGCCTCAACCGCGCACGGCGCGAAAGACGGGGGGCGGGCGCGGCCGCCTCGCGCAAACCTCGCGCCGACGTGACCGGCGCGCCCCTTTCCTCAAACGGCCACCGGGCTATGTTGCGGGGCAAGCCATGGGACGCTTTGCCTCCACCGTTTCGCTCTACGAAAATCTGCGGCCGCCCTATCCGCCGGCGTTCTTCCGCACGGTCGCGGAGCGGCTGAGCTTTTCGCAGAAGCACGCGCTGATCGATCTCGGTACCGGCCCCGGGCTGCTCGCGCTCGGCTTTGCGCCCTATGTCGGCCGCATCGTCGGCGTCGACCCCGAAGGCGCCATGCTGGCCGCGGCAAGGCGCGCCGCGGCGCGCGAAGGCCGCGAGCTGACCTTGATCGAAGGGCGGGCCGAGACGCTTGCCGAAACCGTCGGCACGTTCGAGGTGGTGACGATCGGCCGCGCGCTGCACTGGATGGATCGCGATGGCGCGCTCGCGCTGTTCGACCGGCTGCTCGCGCGCGACGGGACGATCCTGGTCTGCGCCTCGTTCTCCGCGCGCGATGCGCGCAACCCGTGGCTCGAGGATTACAACGCGGCGCGCCGGGCCTGGTCGCCGGCCACGCTGTGGGACGAATCCGGCAGCGGCGCGCGCACCCACCGCGACCTCGCCGTGTTCTTCGATGCCAGCGCTTTTCGCCCGGTCGATCGCATCAAGGTCGAGACCAGCCACAGCGTCAGCGTGGGCGATCTCGCCAAGCGCGTGCTGACCTTCTCGTCGTCCTCGCCCGAGGTGCTCGGCGACAAGGCCGAGGCCATGCTGGCCGATGTTGCGGAGCGGCTTCTGCCGTTCAGCCGCGACGGCCGCGTTGCCGAGACGCTGGTTTCGACCGCGCAGGTCGTGCGGCGAAGCTAGCCCGCAATCAGGCTTCCGCCGGCACGATCGCGCGCAGGATCTGCGCGGCCCGCCAGCGCAACCGTGCAGCCTCGACATTGAACGTCGAGGAGCACTCGTCCTCCCGCTCGCCCTCGCCCAGCGCCGCGCCGCAATGCCGGCAGAGCCGGAGCGCCACGGGCCCAACCCTGGCGCCGCCGGCCTTCTCGCGGAAGGCCGCGAGATCGACGATGTTGTGGGAAAGGTTCAAGCGTTTCTCAACCATTCGGGCCTCACGGATATGCAAGACCCTAGCGGGGAAGTTTCGCGGAAGCGTTCAGCCCAACGCTCAAATTTTAGGTGAGGAATTTCCGTCAATGCAGGTAAGGGACGGCGTTTCGGGATCGTTTACGATATCGGGTTCGTAAAGAGCGCCCTCAATCGATGCGCCCTCTCCGCTTGTGGGAGAGGGCATCTCCGATGTTCAATCTGGGCTCGGTTCGGTGAGGGGTTCGCTCAACGATCTCCCCTGCGGGAGCATACCCCTCACCCGCCGTCGCTTTGCGACGGCACCCTCTCCCACAAGGGGAGAGGGTAGCTACAGCCACTTCTTCCATTTGAAGGCGAGATAGGGCAGCACGGCCGCGGCGATCATGGCGATCAAGGCGAAGGTGTAGCCATGCGCCCAGTCGAGCTCCGGCATGTTCTTGAAGTTCATGCCATAGATCGAGGCGATCAGGGTCGGCGGCATCAACACCACGGCCATGACCGAGAACAGCTTGATGATGTTGTTCTGCTCGAGATTGACCACGCCGAGCATGGCGTCGAGCACGAAGGTGATCTTGTTGGAGAGGTAGCTTGCGTGATCGGTCAGCGCGCCGACGTCGCGCTGCTGGGTCTTGAGCTGCTCGCGCATGTCCTTGGTCCACTTCACGCCCTCGATCACGGCGGAGAGGAAGGTGACGAGCCGGCCGATCGAGACCAGGCTTTCGCGGACCTTCGAGGTCAGGTCGCCCTTGCGGCCGATGGTGATCAGGATCTGCGAATAGCGCTTGGCGCTGCCATGGCGTTCGCTTTCCGGCTCGAAGATCTCGTGCGAGACCTGGTCGACGTCGGCGCCCACCCGTTCCAGAATGTCGGCGCAGCGGTCGATCACGGCGTCCAGAAGCTCCATCATCACCTGCTCGCCGGTGATGGAGGGCGCGCAGGCGCGCGCGAGCTTGTTCTCCACCAGCGCGAACGGCTTTGGGGTGTCGTAGCGCACCGTCACCAGGCGGTGGCCGGCGAGGATGAAGGTGACGGCCGTGGTCTTCGGCGTGTCGCTGTCGGACTGGCACATCAAGGTTGCGGTCATGTAGCGCGCGCCGTTCTCGATATAGAGGCGGCTCGAAATCTCGATCTCCTGCATGTCCTCGCGGGTCGGAATCGCAACGCCCGCGATCCGCTCCACAGCCCGGTCCTCGGCCGCGCTCGGATTGACGAGATCGATCCAGACCGCTTTCTCGGGCAGCTTGGAGGGGTCCGCCACCACGGCCTTCTTCAACGAGGATTCGGAGGGAACAAACACCGAAAACATGCAAAACTCTCTGATTTGAGCACGATCTCCGAAAGGAAGCGGGCTCGGCAGTCTCCCAGTCCTTAGGGCATCGTCCGATTCTGACAAGTGGTCTAATGGCGGGGCGTTGCAGGCGAAGAGACATTTGTGGCGAGTGGCGGGCCATATCGTGGCGTCGCCAAGGCGGGCGTTGCGGTTTTGCCTACAATCGAGCCATCCCCTGCCCCCTTTGCGGCAAAAAAGCCACAGCTAGCCTCCCGCATCGCGGGACGGAGCGTCAAAGTCTGGAATTGTGGCCCGTATCGGCGATAATAAGCCCCAACGATTAACGGAATCGTGGCGTTCGAGGCGCAGATTGTGTGCTTTCAAAACGCCTCGGCCTTCTACTTTTGGACTAGCGATTGGAAGCTTGGTCATGTCGTCGCTCAAACTGAAACTCTCGATCCTGGCCGCGGGCCTGTTGTTGTCGGGCTGCATGCAGTCGGCAACCTATGAGGCCACCAACACCACGGCCTTCAAGCCGCGCGACAAGGAATACCTGGCGAAGATCCGCTACACCAACACGCCGGTCGCCGAGCCCTTCCGCCGCGCCATCGTGGACTACCACCGCAAGGAAGCGCCCGGCTCGATCGTGGTCGATTCCGACAACCACTATCTCTATTACGTGCTCAACGACGGCCGCGCGATCCGCTACGGCATCACCGTCGGCGAGGAGGCCATGGCCTGGTCCGGCATCGCCAAGATCGGCGCCATGACCGAGTGGCCGGCCTGGCATCCGACCAAGAGCGAGATCGAACGGCTCGGCGTGCCGACCTTCGTCGCCCCCGGCCCGGACAATCCGATGGGCTCGCGTGCGATGTACCTCTATGCCAACGGCAAGGACACGCTGTTCCGCCTGCATGGAACCAACCAGCCGGAATATATCGGCGCCTCGATCTCCTCGGGCTGCATCCGCCTGACCAATGAGGACGCGATCGACCTCTACAATCGCGTCAAGATCGGCACCATCGTGGTGGTGCTCGAGCCGCACCATGGCGACTCGCCCTTCAATTCGCAGATGGCGCTCCAGGGCGGCGGCAGCCAGGGTTTTCCGATGCTGCAGTGAGCCGAGGAGGCCCGCACCCCTAGAGGGCGGGCTTGCTGCAGCCGGGCTGATCGCTCCATCGTCGAGTTTGCAACAGCGCCGCATGCCGGCGCTTTTGTTTTGGTGAGTAGCGAATAGCAAGTGGCGAATAGAGCGCTTTCGCTACTCGCTACTCGCTATTCGCTATTCGCTGCTACTGCTCCTCCTTCCCATCCTTCGCCACCTCGCGCGGCGGGGCGTCTTCGGGACGCTCGGCCGGCAACAGCGGGGCGATCTTCGGCAGGGGGTCGAGCACGTCCCACTGGCAGATGCGGTAGTTGTTGCGCCGCTCGGCGAGGTCGAGGTGAATGTGGTCCTCGTGATACCAGTCGGAGTCCGGCCCGAGCACGGTTGAAAAGCGCGCGCAGACCGAATGCAGCACGCTTTCGCGCACGTCGCGCGGCACGCCGCGGTCGGTCAGCCCCATCGACGTGCCGTTGGCCAGCTTGATGGCGCGCACATCGAGCGCATTGGCGCGGCCGTGCTCGGACAGATGCGCCCCCGGAATGCGGTTGAAACCGCGGCATTCGTAGGAGTTGAAATTGTCGAGCACCGCCGGCTCGCTATGCTGCTTTGCCGCCAGCGCCGTGAGGTCGGTGCGGACCCAGTCCGCAACCTCCGACGCCATGGTGCAGCGAAGGGTTGCCGGCGGCGACACCTGGACCTTGTGATTGTTCGGCAGCACGATCGCCTCGAGCCGCACCAGATCGGTGCCGCCGCAGCCGCGAGGGCCGTTGATATCGGCAATCGAGGGCGCAATGGCGACGTCTTCCGTCAGCGCCCGCCGGCAGGCCGAGGTTTTTGGCCCTTCGGGAGCGGCCGGCGCGCCCTCCTCGCCCGGCTTCTCAGGCGGCTCGGCCACCGTGGCCGCGTCGCCTTGAGGCGCCTCCGCCGGACGCGGCCGCGGCAGCGGCACGGCCGCGCCTTGCAAACTGCCGCGCAGCTTCGGCGGATCGTCGGCGTATGGGTCGGACGAGGGCGGCGGCCGCTTCGGCGCGGCCACAGCCTGCGCGCATGCGAGAAGCACGGCGACCGCAGCGGTAACCATTGCCGCCTGCAGTTGCCAGATGCGGCCATTAGAGCATTTGCTGGGCCTCGGCTCCGCGCTAAAGTTCATGTCAATTCCGAGAGCGAGCGCCCGATCGCCCGAGGACACGGATGCGGCGCGGCTCAATCAATAACACGAGGAGGGACGTTTAGATGCTTGGTTTGATGCAAGATTGGCCCTTGCTGTGCCACAAGATCATCGAGCACGCGGCGAAGTATCACGGCTCCAGGGAGATCGTCACCCGCTCTGTCGAAGGCCCGATCCATCGCACCAATTACCGCCAGATCCACGATCGCGCGCTGAAAGTATCGCAGATGCTGCAGCGCGACGGCATCAAGCTCGGCGACCGCGTCGCGACCATTGCCTGGAACACCTGGCGCCATCTGGAATGCTGGTACGGCATCATGGGTATCGGCGCCGTCTGCCATACCGTCAACCCGCGCCTGTTCCCGGAGCAAATCGCCTGGATCGTCAACCATGCGCAGGACCGCATCGTGATCACCGACATCACCTTCGTGCCCGTGCTGGAGAAGATCGCCGACAAGCTGCCGAGCGTGGAGCGTTTCGTGGTTCTGACCGACAAGGCGAATATGCCCGAGACCACGCTCAAGAACGCGGTGAATTACGAGGACTGGATTGCGCAGGCCGACGGCAAGCTCAAGTGGAAGGACTTCGACGAGAACACGGCGGCTGCGATGTGCTACACGTCGGGCACCACCGGCGATCCCAAGGGCGTGCTGTACTCCCATCGCTCCAACGTGCTGCACGCGCTGATGGCCAACAACATCGATTCGCTGGGCGCCAGCGCCGCCGACACCATGCTGCCGGTGGTGCCGCTGTTCCACGCCAATAGCTGGGGAATTGCGTTCTCGGCGCCCTCGATGGGCACCAAGCTGGTGCTGCCCGGCGCCAAGCTCGATGGCGCTTCGGTCTATGAATTGCTCTCGACCGAAAAGGTGACGCATACGGCGGGCGTGCCGACGGTGTGGCTGATGCTGCTGCAGCACATGGCCGCCAACAACGTGAAGCTCCCGCATCTACGCTGCGTCGTGTGCGGCGGCTCGGCGATGCCGCGCTCGATGATCAAGACCTTTGTCGACATGGGCGTCGTCACGCGCCACGCCTGGGGCATGACCGAGATGAGCCCGATCGGCACGCTTGCGGCGCTCAAGCCGCCCTTCGACACGCTCGAAGGCGAGGAAAAGCTCGATATCCTGCAGACGCAAGGCTATCCGCCCTTCACCGTCGAGATGAAGATCACCGACGATTCCGGCAAGGAGCTGCCGTGGGACGGCAAGACCTTCGGCCGCCTCAAGGTGGCGGGCCCGGCGGTCGCAAAAGCCTATTTCCGCGTCGACACCGACATTCTCGACGATGAGGGATTTTTCGATACCGGAGACGTCGCGACCATCGACCCGCACGGCTATATGCGGATCACCGACCGCTCCAAGGACGTCATCAAGTCCGGCGGCGAGTGGATCTCGTCGATCGACCTGGAAAATCTCGCGGTCGGCCATCCCGCGATCGCCGAAGCCGCGGTCATCGGCGTCCATCACCCGAAATGGGACGAGCGCCCGCTTCTGATCGTGCAGCTCAAGGCCGGGCAAAAGGTGACGCGCGAGGAGATCCTGAAATACATGGACGGCAAGATCGCCAAATGGTGGATGCCCGACGACGTCGTCTTCGTCGAGGGCATCCCGCACACCGCAACCGGAAAGATCCTGAAAACGGCGTTGCGCGATCAGTTCAAGACCTACAGCTTTCCCGGCGCAGCGGCTGGATGAAACATCGCAAGCTAAAGGGAACGGATACCCTCCCCTGAAACCATTCAGCGGGAGGGTGAAACACCCACAGGGATTGCGGCGCAAACTCCCTTGAAATTGCCGCACCGGCGTGGTCTCAACGGGCCCTCCGGGCGACGCGCCCGCCTTGTCCCAACCGGCAGATTATTGACCGATGGCCCGCAGGTTTTCCGTCCCCTATCAGTCGGAGCCGGTGTCCTCCCTCGCCACCTGGGCGCGCAATCTTGCGGTTTTTTCGGTCGTGGCCGTCGTGGTCTCGATCATCATCGTCCGCTTCGGCTTCCTGGAGATGAAGCCCGCGATCGCGACCTTCTTCGGCGCGCTCGGTCTTGCCGGATTGTCGATCCTGCTCTGTCTCGCAGCCTTTGCCGCGATCTGGCAGAACGGCTCGCGCGGCATGGGCCGCATCCTCGTCGCCTGCCTGATCAACGCCGCGGTCCTCGCCTATCCGGCCTGGCTCGCCCTGCAATATCGCAAGCTGCCGGCCATCCACGACATCACGACCGACCCGGTCGACCCGCCGCGTTTCGAGGCTTTGGCTCGCTTGCGCACCGGCGACGGCGCCAATACCGCGGTTTATGCCGGGCTCTATTCCGCCGAGCAACAGCAGAAGGCCTATCCGGACATCGAGCCGCTGCAGCTCGAAATTCCGGTCGACCGCGCCTATGCGATTGCGCTGCAGCTCGTCCACAAGCGCAAATGGCTCGTGATCGACGAGCGCGCTCCGACGCCTCCCCGCCGCATCGGCCGCATCGAGGCGGTGGCGCGCACGCCCATCATGGGTTTCCGCGAGGACGTGTCGATTCGCGTCGTCCCCGACGGCGATCTCGACTCCCGCGTCGATATCCGCTCCTCCTCGCGCTATTTCGAGAGCGACCTCGGATCGAATGCGGCGCGCGTGACCAAGTTCATCGACGATCTGTCGACCGCGGCCGAAATCGACGCGCAGAAACCTGCGAAGAAGCTCGCGCCCCCGCCGCCAAAAGCGCCGGCAAAGACGGTGAAGAAATGACGCCGCGGGCGTGGTCCCCCGGCGCCCCTGGGGGCGATCACCCGCAAACCCTACCGGCCGGGCGCAGCGGCGAGCGCCTGACGAAGGCGCGCGAATTGCTGATCGCGTGAGGTCAAGAGGCCAAGCGATAGGTCCCGCCGATCACCGGATCGCCATCGGTTACGACCACCCCGCGCGCCACGAGGTCCTCCAGATGCGCCAGCACCGAGTAGCCGGCGGCCGTCATCAGCCGCGGGTCGATGCCAATATAAATGGCCCGCACCATGGTCGGAATGTCGGCCGCGCCCTTGCTCAGCCGGCGCAGGATCGAGGCCTCGCGCGCCTGGCGGTGGCGGATCAGGTAGCGCACATAGCGCGGCCCTTCCGGAATTTCAGGACCATGACCGGAAAAATACAGTTCCTCGTCGCGTGCGGCGAGCCGCTCCAGCGAGGCCATGTAGTCGACCATCGAACCATCCGGTGGCGCCACGATCGAGGTCGACCAGCCCATCACGTGATCACCGACAAAGGAGATGTTCCGTTCCGGCCAGGCGAATGCCATATGGTTTGCGGTATGGCCGGGCGTCGCCACCGCTTCGAGCCGAAAACCCTTGCCTTCGATGACGTCGCCGCTCGCAATCGCGACATCCGGGCTGAAGTCGCGGTCGGCGCCGGATTCCGGATTGTGCTTCTCGCTCTCATAGCGCGCTCGCGAGGCGCGATGCGGACCCTCGGCGTAGACGGTGGCCCCGGTCGCCTGCTTGATGCGCATCGTATTCGGGGAATGATCGCGATGGGTGTGGGTCACCAGGATATGGCTCACCGTCTCGCCGCGCACCGCATCGAGCAGCGCCTTTGCATGCGCCTCGCTGTCGGGGCCGGGGTCCAGGATCGCGACATTGCCTTGCCCGATGATGTAGCTCACCGTCCCGGTAAACGTGAACGGGCTTGGATTGTCACACAGCACGCGTCGCACGCCGGGGCGGACTTCCTCGACAATGCTCGGCTTGAGCGGGAAGTTGCGGTTGAACGGGACGTCGTCGTTGTCGGCCATGTCTCTTTCTTTGACGTCATTCCGGGGCGGTCCGAAGGACCGAACCCGGAATCTTGAAAAAACAGGAAAGGAATGCGGCCCGAGATTCCGGGTTCGATGCTTCGCATCGCCCCGGAATGACGATGTGGGTCCTACCCGAACGCCTGAATGCCGGTGATGGCGCGGCCGAGGATCAGGGCGTGGACATCGTGGGTGCCCTCATAGGTGTTCACGGTCTCCAGGTTCGAGGCGTGGCGCATCACGTGATACTCGATCTGGATGCCGTTGCCGCCGTGCATGTCCCGCGCCATGCGGGCGATGTCGAGCGCCTTGCCGCAATTGTTGCGCTTGACGATCGAGATCATCTCGGGCGCCATCTTGCCCTCGTCCATCAGGCGGCCGACGCGAAGCGAGGCCTGCAAGCCGAGCGCGATTTCGGTCTGCATGTCCGCAAGCTTCTTCTGCACCAGTTGCGTCGCCGCGAGCGGCCGGTTGAACTGCTTGCGGTCGAGCGTGTACTGCCGGGCCCGATGCATGCAGTCCTCGGCGGCGCCCAGGGCGCCCCAGGAGATGCCATAGCGGGCGCGGTTGAGACAGCCGAACGGGCCTTTCAGCCCGGAAACATTGGGCAGCAGTGCGCTTTCGGGCACCACCACGCCGTCCATCACCACCTCGCCGGTGATCGAGGCACGCAAGGACAGCTTGCCGCCGATCTTGGGCGCGGACAATCCCTTCATGCCCTTCTCGAGGATAAAGCCGCGGATCTGGTTGTTGTGCTCGGCCGACTTGGCCCAGACCACGAATACGTCGGCGATCGGCGCGTTCGAGATCCACATCTTGCTGCCGGTCAGCCGGTAGCCGTCCGAAACCTTCTCGGCGCGCGTCTTCATGCCGGCCGGATCGGACCCGGCATCCGGCTCGGTCAGGCCGAAACAGCCGACCCATTCGCCGGTCGCAAGCTTCGGCAGGTATTTCTTGCGCTGATGCTCGTCGCCATAGGCATAGATCGGATACATCACCAGCGACGATTGGACCGAGTTCATCGAGCGATAGCCTGAATCGACGCGCTCGATCTCGCGCGCCACCAGGCCGTAGGCCACATAGCTCGCATTGGCGCAGCCATATTCCTCGGGCAAGGTGATGCCGATCAGCCCGAGTTCGCCCATCTCGTTGAAGATCTCCCGATCGGTCTTTTCCTCGAGATAGGCTTTCGTCACCCGCGGCAGGAGCTTGTCCTGCGCATAGGCGCGCGCGGTATCGCGGATCATGCGCTCGTCTTCGGTAAGCTGATCGTCAAGCAGCATCGGGTCGTCCCACTGGAAAGTCACCGCCGATGGCTTGTCCTTGGTCTGAGGACGCACGCTCATGAGAAAATCCTTTCGCCTCGATAGCGCGAACTTGATCGTTATAGGTTAAATCGTTGACGTTCAGCCTTCAAGGCGTTCGTTGGCGACGATCTCGATGCCGAAACCGGACAGACCTTTGTAGTCATGCACCGACGAGGTGAGGTTTATGATCGAGGTGACGCCGAGGTCGCGCAGGATCTGCGCGCCGACCCCGACTTCGCGCCATTGCCTGTTTCGATCGGCCTCCGCGCTCTTCACCTCCCCGACCGGCTCGACCGGAACGCCGGCCGCACCATCGCGCAGATAGACCAGGACACCGCGTCCGGCTTTCTCAAAATGCTGCAGCACGGCCTGCATCCGCACCGAGCCCGTGAACAGGTCCTTGACAATGTTGGGTTTGTGCAGGCGCGTCAGCACATTCTTGCCGTCGCCGACCCCGTTATAGACGAAAGCGGCATGCGTGATCTCGTCGAAGGGCGAACGATAGGCATAGCCCTGCAACGGGCCGATCGGGCTTTCCATCAAGAAGCTCGAGACCCTCTCGATGAGCTTTTCCCGCGCCTGCCGATAGGCGATCAGGTCGGCGATGGTGACATGCTTGAGCTTGTGCGCGGCGGCGAAGCGGGCGACCTGTCCGCCCTTCATGACCGTGCCGTCGTCGTTCATGAGCTCCGAGATGACGCCAACCGGCGGAAGGCCGGCAAGCTTGCAGAGATCGATCGCGGCCTCGGTGTGGCCGGAGCGCAGGAGCACCCCGCCCTCGCGCGCAATCAGCGGGAAGACATGGCCCGGCCGCGCGAAGTCGTCGGCGCCGGCATTCGGGTTGGCGAGCGCTCGGCAGCAGGAGGCACGCTCCTCCGCTGAAATCCCGGTACCGCCATCCGGCTTGTAGTCGATCGAGACCGTGAAGGCGGTGGTATGCGCGGATTCGTTGTGGGCCACCATCGGGTCGAGGCGCAGGCGGCGGGCGTCATCCATGGTGATCGGCGCGCACACGATCCCGGAGGTATGGCGGATGATGAACGCCATCTTCTCCGGCGTGCAGAACGAGGCCGCGACGATCAAATCGCCCTCGCCCTCGCGGTCGTCGTCGTCGGTGACGACAACGAGCTCGCCCCTGGCAAAAGCCTGCAGCACTTCCTGGATTGAATCGGCCATGGGTTCAAAATCTCTCGTTTCATGCGGCGACGATTAGCGGGACGGCAGCTCTCGTGCCAGCACCGATACGCAGACCAGACCAACGGCGTGTGCGTGTCATGGTGATCCCCTTCCGGCAACAAGACGTCACCCAAGGCGATCACGTGCCTAGCAACCCGCAGTTGGCGGGCGGCTCGCGCGTTCTCTTCCATCCGGACTTTGACCGTCGGCTCAGGCATCGCACCTGATCTGCTGACCCTTCCAGTGGAAGGCGCTCGCGGGCTCGCTGCAACGTGCCGCATACCGCCGGTAGGGATTTTCACCCTGCCCTGAGAACGGCGGCATGCTGCCTCTCGCCGAAGAAACCGTCAATGGCCAACTTCGGAGAGGCGGCCGTTGGGACAAGCGCTTCGGAGTCGTCTAAGGTTGTTTTAAACAAACGGAGAGCTCCTGCATGACCGCTGCCTTCGACTTCGCGCCGCTGTTGCCGGCGGGACTGCCGCCGCCCGCGGCGAAATGGACCGGCCTTTCCAAATACAGCTTCGTCGGCGGCAATAACGACCCCGAACAGGTTCCGCTGGACGGCCTGATCGAGTCCGTCAATGCCGTGCTCCGACGGGAGGGACGCAACCTCGCGACCTATGGCCTCGCCCATGGCCCGCAGGGGTATCTTCCCCTGCGCCAGTTTCTCTCTGCGAAATTGAAGCGCGACGCCGGAATCAGCGCATCGGCCGACGACATCACGATCGTCTCGGGCTCGCTGCAGGCACTCGATCTCGTCAACCACACCTTGCTCGCGCGCGGCGACACCGTGCTCGTCGAGCAGGAGACCTATCAGGGGGCGCTGAACCGCCTCTCGCGGCTCGGCGTCAACACGATCGGCATTCCGCTCGACAGCGAGGGCATGCGGATGGATGCGCTCGCCGCAGCGCTCACCGAGCTCAGGGGACGCGGCATCCGGCCAAAATATATCTACACCATCCCGACCGTTCAGAACCCGACCGGCAGCATCCTGCCGCAGGCGCGCCGCGCCGAGATGCTGAGACTGTCGCGAGAGTACGGCGTTCCGATCTTCGAGGACGATTGCTACGCCGACCTGATCTGGGACGGAAAGCGCCCGCCCGCAATCTACGCCATGGCGCAAAATGGCGGCGTGATTCACATCGGCTCATTCTCGAAATCGATCGCGCCGGCGCTGCGCGTCGGCTTCATCGTCGCGCCCTGGGAGATGACGTCCAGAATGCTGGCGCTGAAGACCGACGCCGGAAGCGGCGCGCTGGAACAGATGGTGCTGGCGGAATACTGCGCGCCCCACTTTGCGACCCACGTGCCGAAGCTGACGCGCGGCCTGCGCGCCAAGCTCGACACGCTGATGGAGGCGCTCAACGAGCAGTTCGGCACATCGGCCGAATTCGAGGCGCCCAAGGGCGGCATCTTTCTCTGGGTCAAGCTGCCCGACAATGTCGATACGCTCAAACTTTATCAGGCGGCGCTCGCCGCGGGCGTCTCCATCAATCCGGGACCGGAATGGTCGACCGACAAGGCGCACTCCGGCTCGCGGCTGCGGCTCTGCTTTGCGAGCCCGTCCAAGGAGCAGATCCGAGAGGGCGTCGCCGTGCTGGCGGATGTGTGCCGGCGTGAATTCGGTGTGCCCACGCGGATCGCGAATGTGGAGAAGCGAGCCCGGAGTTGATCGCCGTCGCAAGTTCGATTTACCCCTCCTCCCCCGGGAGCTTTATGCAATCCGCCTCCATCACCCCTCGACATGAAACTCGACATTGACCTGGCCGCTGCCGCTCGACGGGAAATAGTCGCAGAGCTGCTCGGCTGCGCCCCGAAAATCGTACCAGCCGAGCGCTGCGAACAGCATGATGGTATCGGCCATGCCGCCCTCGCCGTTGCATTTGGTGGCGTAGTCCGGAAGCATATCGAGGAATTCGCGATAGCGGCGTTGCTGCCATAGTTCGAGCACGCGCAGATCGACCTGGCGGTTGAACTCGCTTGCGACCGAGGTCCAGGCTTCCGGTCCAAGCTTCTTGTTCGGCCAAAGCCGGTGCGACAGCGAGCCGGAGGCGAGCACCGCGACGCGCTCCTTCGACTTGGCGATGGCGCGGGCCGTCGCTTCGCCCAACAGGCGGCTCTCCTCCGGTGATGTAAACAGTGGCGAGGCCACCGAGACCACCCTGGCCCAGCCGTCGGCGTTCATGTAGTGCATGGGAACGATGGTGCCGTATTCGAGGCCGAGGCTTTCGACCTTGTGCGCGGTGACATTGAGCCCGGCACTCGCCGCTTCATCCGCAATCGCGCCGGCAAGGGCGCTGTCGCCCGGCAGGTCGTAACGCAAATCCTGGATCATCTGCGGCGCCTCGTGGCTCGTGAAAGCGCCGCGATGGCGGGGGTTGGCGTTGATGTGGTAGCCGAAATTCGACAGCCAATGCGTGTCGAACACCACGAATGTCGTGACGTCGCGCACCCTGGCGCGGCGGCCGAGCTCGCGCAGCGCTGCAACCGCGCCGGCCCGCGCCGATCGCAGCGGACTGCCCTCCACCTCCGAGAGCATCAACGATGGGACGTGCGTGACCTTGGCTGCGAGAACGAGCTGTCCCAAATCTCAATCTCCTCTGATGCGCCCCGGCTCACCGCAGCGGACGGCGTGAATGATGCGAAGCAGGAGCACGATCGACACGTTGGCCTTGCCAGCCTCGATCTGCGCCAGATAGCGTTCGGAAATGCCGGTCTGACGGGCAAGCTCACGGCGCGACATATCCTGGCGCCCCCGCACGATGCGTACTCGCTCGCCAAGCCGAACCAGAAACTCGCTCTC
Source organism: uncultured Alphaproteobacteria bacterium (assembly GCA_963738845.1). GTDB lineage: Bacteria > Pseudomonadota > Alphaproteobacteria > Rhizobiales > Xanthobacteraceae > Bradyrhizobium. The sequence goes on from CAVTYJ010000003.1 coordinate 51,280, forward strand.
GGGAGGAAACGGCGCGCCACCCGGCAAGTCCGGGCCGGGAGCATCGGAGGGCGCGTCCGCCTGGGATCCTGCTGCGCTGTTTGCCACGTTCAACCCCGAACGCGCAGCAGACGCGAACGCGCCTGGCGCGGCATTGATCCGGATCAATGCCGCTGCTCGTTCGCGAGGGTGCGTTACCGCACCGAGAATGGCGACTGATAGGGCCGGCCGAAGGGCACGCCGTTGACCACGGTCTGCACCGGCTTGAGCAGCAGCTTGCCGTCGCGCTTGTTGTTGCGGGTGTCGACAAAGCTGACCGGCCCCTCCGCAAGCTCCATGATAGCGACGTCGCCGGGGGCGCCAACCTGCAAGGTGCCGATCTTGGGCGCCCGGTTGATGATCTTGGCCGGCGCGGTGGTCGCCATTGCGACCACCTGCTCCAGCGGAAAGCCGAGCGCCAGGAACTTGCTCATGACGTTGGGGAGAAAGGGCACGCCGGGCGAATTTCCGGAGAAAACGTGGATGTCGGAGGAGATCGTATCGGGCGTGCAGCCGCCGGGGATCGCCACTTCAGCCACGGTGAAATCGAAGCTGCCGCCGCCGTGGCCGACATCGAAGATGACGCCGCGCTGCTTGGCGGCGAGCGCGGCCGGCAACAGCTTGCCATCCTGCACGATGTTGGTGAACGCGCCCGACATGTTCGGGAAGCCTGAATAGCAATGCGTCAGCACGTCGCCGGGCCGCAAGAGATTGAGGATATCGCTCATCAGCTCCTTGGTTTCGACGCCGCCGATATGCACCATCATCTTGGCCGGCCAGCCGCACATCTCGCAGGCCTGAATGCCGCGCTTGAGCGGCTCCAGGCCATGCTTGAAGATGACGTTCTCCGACATCCGCACCTTGACGCCGATCAGGAAGTCGGGGTTTTCGGCAAGCGCCATCGCGCAGGCTTCGACCTGCGCGTTGTCGATATTGTAGAGCTCGGCCACGGGAAAAGCGGACAGCCCGTTATTGGCGATATGGACGAAGGCATACATGCGCGCGCGCGACTGTGCCACGATGTAGCGACGCAGCGCCGCGAGATTGTTGACGCCGGCATCGCCCGCGGAGACCACTGTCGTGGTGCCCTGGAACTGCACCAGCTCGTCGGCGGGGATGCCGATCGCCGAGCCATAGGGGTACACATGGCAATGCAGGTCGACGAGGCCCGGCAGGACGAGCTTGCCCGAGGCATCGATGGTCTTTGACGCGCGCTCGGCGGGGATGCTCTCCGCGAGCTGCTCCACGACGCCCCAGCGGATGCCGATGTCGCGCCTGGCCCGCAGCGACTGGCTCGGATCGAGCACCTCGCCGCCCCTGATGACGAGATCGAACTTGTCGTTCGGCCCCATGACGGCGCGCGCTGGCCCGGCGAGGGTCACTGCGGCAGCGGATGTCGAAAGCGCAAGAAAATCACGGCGCGACAGCGCGGTCATGGCATTCCTCCCCAAACTCCGTTTTTCTTGTCTATCGATGATGCGCCCGCGTTCCGCTTTGCGCAAGCACCGGCGCGCCGCGCAGAGCGCTCCGCGCAAAGGACGGGTGGCCCTGCGACCCGCCACGCCCTAATCTCGATCGCCATCAACAAGGGTGGGAAAACGCCCACAGGAGACGTCCATGCTGCGCATCCAGAACTCTGGCGATGATGTTCTGTCTCGCCGCCTGTACCTCGGCGCTTGCCGAAGATCCGCTGCCGCGTGCCAAGCCCGAGGAAGCCGGACTGTCCAGCGAGAGGCTGGCGCGGATCGGCACCACGCTGAAGGCCGACATCGACGCCGGCCGGATTCCGGGCGCGGTCATCGCCATCGCCCGGCACGGCAGGCTCGTGATGCTCGAGGCATATGGCTTCCGCGACAAGGAAGCCGGGGTCGCGATGACCACCGATACGATCTTCAACATCGCCTCGATGACCAAGCCGATGACCACGGTCGGCGCCCTGATGCTGTATGAGCAGGGCAGGATCCTGATCGACGATCCCCTGAGCAAATATTTCCCGAAATTTGCCGGCATGCGCGTTGCAGCGCGCGATGCGAGCGGCGAGCCGACTGCCGAGACCGTGCCGGCCAACCGCCCGATCACGGTTCAGGACCTGATGCGCCACACCTCCGGGCTGATCTATGGCGGGCGCGGCAATACGCTGGTGCACAAGATGTATCCCGGCGGCAGCGTCGATGCATCGCGCGACTATGACGGCGCGGCCTTCCTCGACAAGCTCTCTTCGCTGCCGCTGCTTTATCAGCCCGCGACCGTCTGGGACTACGGCTTCGGCCTCGACGTGCTCGGACTTGCGATCGAGAAGATCTCGGGCCAGTCGCTCGGGCAGTACTTGCAGACGAGCTTGTTCGGTCCGCTGGGAATGAGCGACACCGGTTTTGCGGTTTCCGCCGAGAAGGCGGCGCGCTACGCCAAGCCGCTCGCCGCCGATCCGGACACGCGCAAGCCGCAGGCGCGCAGCCCGGATCTGACCCAGCCGATCAAGTTCGAATGCGGCGGTGGCTGCGCGGCCTCGACCGCTTCCGATTATCTGCGCTTTGCCTCGATGCTGTTGAATGGCGGCCGCTTCGGCGAGGCGCGGCTGCTCGGTCCGAAAACCGTCGCTTACATGCTGTCCGACCAGCTCGGTCCAAACATCAGAAATCTCGTCGGCAATGCCGATCCGACCCGCGCCGATTACGGTTTCGGCCTCGGCCTCGCCGTCCGTACGACACCCGGCATCGTCAAGATGATGGGATCGGTCGGCCAGTTCTCCTGGCCCGGCGCGAGCGGCACCGATTGGTGGGTGGATCCGAAGGAAGAGCTCGTCGTGGTCTATCTCTCCGCCGCACCCGGGCCGATCCGCTGGCACTATCGCCAGAAGATCAACGCGCTGGTTTATCAGGCGATCATGGAGTAGCGGCCGACCTGCACGTTTAGCCGACGGGCAAAGCTCATAGCTGAACAGCCGTTCAGAATTCTCTTGCGGTTCCGTCGGAACGTTTCTCCCTGCTCGGCGGTTTGCTCCCCACTGAGAGTGAGGAGGACAAACATGAGGAAGTCAGCTTATGTCATCGCGGCGCTTGCTGCGATCACGGTTGCGGCGCCTTCGATTGCGAGCGCCGACACCGTCGTGATCAAGCATCGCGATCATTGGCGCGGCGCGCGTGCCGAATATCGCGAGCATCGCGACTTCGGCTTGCATCGTGGCTGGTTGCATCGCGACCACGACCGTGGTGGTGTGGTGATCCGCGAGCATCGCGACCGCTACTAAGACACAAGGCCGACAAGAGGAATGGCTCCGCAAGGGGCCATTCTTTTTGTGTTCGGTCAGTATGCGTCCGGACCGTTGTGTTTGGTGATTCCGGGCAACGCGGAATGACGTTGCTGACCGCGAGTCAATCCCACGCCGGGGCGAAACCGGGGCTGACGCAGCGACGGTTTTTCGGCAGGCCTGCGATCTTGCTGCGGTCGTCGTCGTCGAGCCTGAGATCGAGCGCATCGAGATTGGCCTTTTGGCTCTCGCGCCGCGAGGCTTTCGGAATGGCTGCAACCCCGGATTGGTCGAGCAGCCATTTCAGTGCGACCTGCGCCGCACTTGCATCATGCTTCCTGCCGATCGCATTCAATGTCTCGTCGGAGGCGGCGCGTCCCTGCACCAGCGGACAATAGGCCACCAACGGGATGCCCTTCGCACCGAGATAGGCCTTCACCCTGCTCTGATCGAGCATCACATGATATTCGATCTGGTTGCAGGCGATCGGCGCCTTGAGCTCCTCGACCACCGTCTTCAACAGCGCCACGTTGAAATTGGCAACCCCGATGGCGCGGGTGCGGCCCTCCTCCTTCAGCTTCATCAACGTCTCGAACATCGAGGGCAGGTGCATGCCCGGCTTCGGCCAATGCACGAGATAGAGATCGACCGCATCGAGCCTGAGCTTCTTCAGGCTCGTGTCGAGGGCGCGCCGCATCGCCTCGGGTGCGAGATTCTCATTCCAGACTTTTGTCGTCACATGCAGCTCGCCGCGCTTGATGCCGGACGAGGCGATCGCAGCCCCGACCGCCTCTTCATTGGCATACATCTCCGCGGTATCGATATGGCGATAGCCGAGCGCGAGCGCGCTTTCGACCGCGGCGCGGCAGGTTTCGCCCTGCATGCGGAAAGTGCCGAGCCCGAGCCGCGGGATGCGCAGCCCCTGGGATTGTAGAGTGTCCATGATGACGCACTTCTTGTTGGAAGGATTGGGAGGGCAGATCTCGATGATGCCCGCGAGGATACCCTCGAGGCAAGATCGCCGCCGTTGCAGCAGGCATGCGGAAATCAGCGGCTGGTGATCCGCTGCGGCGGCCGCGCATCGGGGGACGGCGCGAGGTCAACGGCCCAGAGATTGCGGTCATCGACGTCCTTCAGCGTCACCGTCATGACGCCCGTCCGGCCGTCGATGTCGACACGTCCGAAGAATTGCAGGCCGAAGCAAGGCGCGAGATTGTCGCCTTGCTCGCAGCTCGCACCCTTCTGAAAAAGCGCGCGCGGGCCGAAAGTGTTGTCGAGTTGTCCGACCGACCATGTGCCGGCATGCAGGGGACCTGACACGAATTCCCAGAACGGCTCGAAGTCGGAGAACACGGCCCGGTTCGGGTCGTAATAGTGCGCGGCGGTGTAATGCATGTCGGCCGTGAGCCAGACCGTGTTACGGACACCCGCATGCTTCAGGAACGAGAGGAGATCGGCGATCTCGTGCTCGCGCCGCTCGGGAGGCCCGTCGCCGATCGCAATCGCATCGGTGCTCACGATCCCGATCGGAAGATCGGCGGCGATGACCTTCCAGGTCGCATTGGAGGCAGCAAGCTCGCGCTTCAACCAGGCGAGTTGCGTCGCGCCGAGAATGCAGGCGCCCTCGCCGTCCCCCTTGTTCCAGCTCGAGTCGCGATAGCTGCGCATGTCGATCAGGAAGAGATCGAGCAACGGACCGCAGGAAATCTTTCGATAGATGCGCCCGGCGTCGGCCCGCCTAGGTCGGATCGGCATATAGTCGAAGAAGGCGCGCCTTGCCCGCGCAACAAGCAGCGATCCGCCATCCTCGTCAAATCCGTCCGCGTCGAAACTGCCGAGCGGCGACCAGTCGTCGCTCACCTCGTGGTCGTCCCATTGCGCGAACATCGGCACTTCGGCGTGAAAGGCGCGGAAATTCTCGTCGAGCCAATTGTAGCGGTAATTGCCTCGAAATTGGCGCAGCGTGCGGGCGACCGCGGATTTGTCCTCGGTCACGATGTTGCGCCAGGTCTCGCCATTCGGAAGCGGTTGCGCGGATGGTATGGTGCAGTCGGCGTAAATGTGATCGCCGGAATGGATGAAGAAGTCCGGGCGATTTTCGAGCATCGTCCGATATGTGCGATAGCCGCCGCGCGAGGGATCGATGCCCCAGCCCTGCCCTGCGGTATCGCCCGACCAGACGAACGAGATGGATTGCCGCGCGCGCGGCCTGGTTCGGAAATGGCCGATGCGCGTTTCGCCGGAACGATTGGAGGCGATGTCCTCGAGCCGCACGCGGTAGAAGATATCCTGCCCCTCGGGCAGATTGTTCAGCAGCAGCTTGGCCGTGAAATCGCGATCCGGCACGGCGTCGGCCGAAACGCTGCCCAGGACGGTCTTGAAGCTTTCGACCGTCGACCATTCCACCCGCATGCGCGCCGGCCCCTCGGCGCGCGCCCAGACGACGGCCGAATCGCAATCGACGTCGCCGGATTGAATGCCGCCCGAAATCCGCGGACGGTCGGCTGCGCGAGACAGATAGGGTTTGGCGAGCGATGCAGCGCCCGCAACCGCGACCGACGAGGCGGAACGGACCAGCAATTGCCGTCTGGTCAGAACCGGATAGGGAGTCATCGGCGCGCAAACCTTCATCGAATCGCGATGAAGGGTGCCTGCCGAGTTTGACTCGCAGCCGAAGCTTTCTTGACTCGGAGCTTAAGATTCTGCGACGGCCGGATGACTCCGGAAAGCCCGGGCAGGCTTTACGGCATCATTTCCAGTTGCAGATGCCGCCGGAGCTGCACGGCCAGGTCTGGATTCGCGAATCCATCGCTTGCGCGTCGAGCGGGTTGCGATGGCGATGCGCGACATGCGTGCGCGCCGAGGGCTTCGGTTTCACGCTCGCAGTGTTGGCCAGCCGGCGCGGCACCTCGACGCTTTTCGTGGCGACGCTTTTGGGGTCGGTCTTGAGTTCATCCCGCGCCCAACGGGGCTCGGTGGCGCGATCACCCTTTGCCTCGACGGGAAGCTGCGTGAAGCCTGCAGGCGGACCGATCGGCTTTGGCGACAGCACCGCTTTTGCCAGGTCGAGACTGAAATAATCCACCGCGCGCGACTCGGCCGCCATCACCGCGCTCGCGCAAATTAGCGAGGTAGCGCAAAGGCTTGCGAGCACACGATGAAGGGCCATCCAGGCCTCCCGAAGGCTAAAGCCGATATGTCTGTTAGTCTACATAGTGAGCCTTCGGTTCAGTTCCAGCGGCACGGCTCAAACAGGGTTACTGCGCGCCGTGGCCGCAGGTCGAAATTGATCGCAAGTTGCAGGCACAGGGGCCTCACGAGCCGCCCGACAGCACTTTCACCAGGCGGTAGAGATATTCATCGCCCTGATAGAACGACTTCTGGGGCGCCCGTTCGTCCTGCCCGTGAATCCGGTTTTCGTTGAGGTCAACGGCCATGCCGGAATGGCCATAGGTCGGAATCCCCGCGTTGCGCAAATAGCTGCCGTCGGTGGCGCCGGCGCTCATGATGGGCAACACGACCGCGCCCGGGAAAAACTCCTGCGTCAGCTTTTCGATCGCGCCCATGATCTCCTCATGCAGCGCCGAAGGCGCGCTGAGCACGGCCGCGTCGATCTGGGTAACGGTGATCTGGTCGTCGTCGATCAGGCGGGCAAGCGTCGCCTTGACCTCCTCGACGGGCTCGCCCGGCATGATGCGGCAATTGACCTTGGCGCTCGCCAATTGCGGCAGCGCGTTCACGGCGTGGCCGCCCTGCAGCATCGTCGCAACGCAGGTGGTGCGCAGCTGGGCATTGTAGAAGGGATTTGCCGCGAGCCGGACGAATGACAGCGTGGAAGTATCCGGCTTGTCCGCAAGGGCAGCGCGAATATCGGCTGCCGTCTGCTCGTTCTCGAATTGCGCCATGCGCTCGAAATAGGCGCGCGTGGTGTCATTCAGGTGCATCGGAAAGGTGAATTTCGAAAGTTTGACCAGCCCTTCGGCAAGACGATAGATCGCATTGTCCTTGCGCGGCACGGAGGAGTGGCCGCCGCGATCCCTGACGTCGAGCTGGAAGCTGACCGAGACCTTCTCGGTGGTCTGCACGCTGTTGCGGATCGGCTTGCCGTCCTTGATGCCGACGCCGCCGCCCTCGTTGAGCGCGAATTCGGCATCGATCAGGTCGCGGTGATTCTTGATCAGCCACTGGATGCCGAGCGCGTCACGATCGAGAATCTCTTCATCGGTCTCGAGCGCGACGATGATGTCGCGATCGGGCTTGAAGCCTTCCTGCTTGTAGCGGATCAGGTTGGTGACAAAGGACGCCGCCATGTATTTGTCGTCGAGGCTGCCCCGCGCATAGAAATAACCATCCTGCTCGGTCAGCTTGAACGGATCGACCGACCAGTCCGCGCGCAGCGCCGGCACCACATCGAGATGCGCGAGCAGCAGGATCGGCTTGCGCTTGCCCGTGCCATGCAGCCGCGCCACCAGATTGCCCTTGCGCGGTGCGGGCGAGAAGACCTGGATGTCGGCATCGGGAAAGCCGGCCGCCTTGAGCCGCGCGGCCATCGCATCCGCGGCCGCCTTGGTGTCGCCGGTCGCGGTCGTGGTGTCGATCTCGAGCAGTTCCTTGTAGATGTCATGGGCCAGTTTCTGGTTCGCCGACAGTTCCTCGGCTCCGGCGCAACCGGCAAAAGCCACGCCGAGACCAAGCGCAGCGGCGCATGCAACTTTCAGATACATCTTGCACTCCAACTTTCGTTCATTTTGCATCCTTGACCGCAATCACCTCGATCTCGACCAGGAATCCGGGATTGGCGAGCGAGGCAACGCCGACCACCGAGCGCGCCGGCAGATTGGGCTGACTGCCGCCAAAGAACTGCGTGTAGCCTTCCATGAAAGCCCTGAAATCCATGGGCGCGGTCGCGTTGTGGACCAGGAAGACCTGCATCTTCACGACGTCGGCCATGGACAGGCCGAAACCTTCCAGAATGCCCTTGATGCGCGTGAGTACGCCGACCGTCTGGGTTTTGGTGTCACCATAGGCTCCGACGCTCTGGGGATCGGCGTCCTTGCTGACCGCGGGCGGCACCTGGCCGCTGACGTAATAGGTCGTGACGTTGCCTTTGACCTCGACGGCCTGCGCGATTGGAAACGTCGAGTTTGGAATGGGATGCCTGACGACCTCGGCCTTGACCGTGCTCGCGCCGAGAACAACCGCTGCGATCAGCGGCATCGCCCGAAAGCTCATGTGCCTGCTCCCTGTTTCATCGCCGCGCATCCTTGACGTCGCCCGCCGTCACCGCATCCCTGAAATTGTTGCCGAAATGCGTCCGCACGTAGTTGACGACGGCGGCGATCTGCTCGTCGTTCAGCATGTCGCCGAACGGCGGCATCGCACGCCTGCCATGCACGACGACGTAAAGCGGATACGCGCCCGACTGGAGGTAGGAGTTGGAGGCAAGCGATGGATAGGTGCCTGCTCCCGTCGCACCTGCGGCGTCCTGCATGTGGCAGCCCTGGCAGACACTGGCGAAAAGCTCCTCGCCGCTGGTTTCGACAAAGTTGTAGCCGCTCGAGAAGGCGCGCGGCTTCGAAGCGTCCTGGGCGACCGCTGACGTCGTCGCCAGCAGCAGCAAGGCTGCGAGAAGATGGCTCCATCGCGGGAAAGGCGCCTCCATCACGTCCTCACCACGCGCTCGTGCAGGCGCGAGATGGCGTCGAGCGCGGACAGGATGGCGCCCTCCTGCCAGGCGGGCAGCGCGGACGCATGCTCTCCTGCCAGCACGATGCGTCCGTCGATCTGGCAGAGGTTGCGATAGTGCTGCGTGCGCGCGTCGTCGGACCAGTCGCCGCTGCAGCCCAGCGTGAACGGCACACGATGCCAGGCGACCGCGACGCCGCACTCGAACTCGCTCTTGTATTGCGGGTGGATGGCGGCGCCAAATTCGACCGCGCGGGCGACGCGCTCCTCCGGCGGCATCGCCGTGAACTCATAGGCATTGGCACCGTCGAAAAGGTAAGCGCCGAGCAGCACGCCGCGGCTCGAGCGATTGAAGCCGGTGTTGGGATAGGCGATCTGCCGGATCGGCATATCCGTATAGCTGATGCCACCGTAGATCGCCTCGTCCTCCTCCCAGAACCGGCGCTTGAACTGCAGTCCGATCTTGACCGACCCGGAATAGGGAACCGCATCGATCGCCGCCTTCGTGGCGCTCGAGACCTGCACCGGAAGCTGGCTCAGGATCGAGAGAGGGATGGTGCAAACGCACCAGTCTGCGGTGGCGGTCCAGCGTCGCGCCGCAGTCGCGGTATCGACGAAACTGACGGTGACCCCGCCATCGTTCTGGGCAATGCCGGTGACCTTGGCATTATAGGTGATGACATCGGCAAGCTCCTTCGCAAAAGCCTTGCCGATCATGTCCATGCCGCCGACCGGCTGAAACATCGTGGTCTGGAAATTGTAGTTGGCGAAATTCTGCAAATAGCGCCACAGCCGGGACTTCAGGATGTCCGACAGCACGACCGGATCGCTCGGGGTGGGCACGGCCGACAACCCGCCGCCGGGGGCGTTCGCATAACCGCGTGATTCGGACGAGATCAGGTTGGCGCTGTATTTGTATTCGCGATCAAGTGCGCCCCACGATCGCAAGGCTTGCAGCAGGATCTCCTGATCCTCCCCGGTCACGCTTTCGTCGAGCTTGCCCTGCTTCGTCACCTTCGCGAGCAACTCGGAAATCGAGCCGCGAAAATCCGCCTGCACCGCGCGAATGCGCTGCGGACGGCCCGCGAAAGCGCGCGACGAATGCAGATAGGCATTGTGGTTGAGCTGGATGAAAGGCTCGAGCGAAACGTTGAGGCGCTTGCAATAATCAAGCAGGGCACGGTGATGATAGGGTATCCGCCACGGGCCCGGATTGATGTAGAGCCCATCGTCGAAGGCGCAGGATTGCGCAAGGCCGCCAAGCTCGACGAAGCGGTCTCCTCCGCGCAAGGTCCAGTTCCGTCCGCCGGGACGTGCATTGTATTCGAGCACGTGCACGCTGTAGCCGGCCTTGCGCAATTCGAGCGCCGCCGTCATGCCGGCCAGCCCGGCGCCGAGGATCAGCACGGAGGTGCCCTTTGGATCGCCCTCGAGCTTGATCGGGCCGTCGTAGCGCGACTCGGCGGCAAGGCCGAGACTCGTCATCGCATGATACATCGCGCTGCTGCCAGCCATCGCCCCGATCAGCGAAAGCAGGTCGCGCCGTCTGACCATCTCAGTCCTGTCACGCATCTCGTCGGCACCCGCGGCTCAGAGGGAACCGGGAGTGCGCCACGCTGTCAAGAAACTTTGCCGCACACGCTTTCTTGATCGGAGAAGTTCTATGGGGCGACCGGCTCCCGGGGAAAATGACATCCCTCAGCGCAGGCCCGCGCGCCGAAAGCCTTCCAGATATTGCTCGCGCGCGTCATCCCGCGTCCACGGCAGCTGTTTTGCGATCCAGTCGAGCGAGATATTCGGCTGCGCCCGGCGCAGCTCCTGGAGCGCACTGGAGGCGAGCTCGCTCTCTCCGGCCATTCCGGCGGCAACCACCAACACCCGCAATGCCCCCACAAGGTCACCACGCTGCCGGACCGCGATGCGCGACAGCGCAATCGCCTCGGCGTAATCGCGCTCGGCGAACCGGGCATAGGCTGCGACGCCATAATAGATCGCAATCGACGGGTCGCGCGGACTCTGGCGAATGGCACGCAGCGCGGCATCGTAGGACTCCCGCGTTCGCCCACAGTGTGACAGCGCGAGGGCATAGTAGCCCTGCGCCAGGCAGAAATTCGGATTGAGCTTGAGCGCGAGCTCGAACTCGGACACTGCATCATCGAGACGGCGAGTCGAGAAGTACAGGCTGCCGAGCGCCATGTGGGCCCAGGCGTCCGAATTGTCGATCTGCACCGCCTTTAGCGCGGCGCACTCGGCGAGCGGCGCAACGGCCGCAAGATCGACCCAGCCCTGATGCACGTCGAACATGTAGCTGGTCGCAAGCACCGATAGCGCCTGGCCGTAGCCTGGATCGATCGCGATTGCCTTCTGCAGCAGCTCTTGCGCCTTGATGTGGTCCTCGCGCGTGACGCGCCAGTAGTGCGACAGCGCGCGGATCACGAGATCCCAGGCATCCAGGCTGCTCGGCGGCTTGTCACGGACGCGGAAATTCTCCGCCGCGTAGATCTGCGGCTCGATCGCTGCGACGATCGCATTGGTGATCTCGTCCTGGACGGCGAACACATCGGTGAGCTCGCGGTCGTACTGGGCGGCCCAGACCTGGCTGCCGCTCGACGCATCCGAAAGCTGGGCCGTGATGCGAACGCGCCCGCCGCGCTTGCGAACACTGCCTTCGAGCACGTAGCGGACGCCGAGCTCCTCGGCGACCTGCCTGATGCGAACGGCACCGCCCTTGTAGGTGAAGGAGGAATTGCGCGCGATCACGAAGAACCACCGAACCTTCGACAACGCCGTGAGAATGTCCTCGCTGATGCCGTCGCAGAAATATTCCTGCTCGGGATCGTCGCTCATGTTCTCGAAGGCGAGCACGGCGATCGCCGGGCGGTCCGGCGTCGGCAGCGGCTGCAGCGGCGGATCGATTCGCTCCTCATCTGCCCCGGTCGGCTGCAGAGCGGGAGACTGCTCCTCGACATCGGCCACGAATCGAAAGCCCTTGCGAGGCATGGTGCGAATGAACTTCTGCGCCTTGCCGCTGTCCTCGACCGCCGCACGCGCAGCGTTGATACGGCTGGTCAGCGCCGAATCCGATACGATGCGGCCGCCCCAGACCAGTTCGATCAGATCGTCCTTGCTGACGACGCGGTCCCGATTGGCAATCAGATGAACCAGGAGATCGAACACCTGCGGCTGCAAGGCGATCGGCACGCCGTCGCGCAACAATTCGCGGCGTTCGGTATCAAGTGTATGATTTTCAAATACAAATTGCACTTGTTCAGCTCTCAAGCGAATCCGGTCTCAAGGAAAAATCACTACCGCCTCAGGGATAAATCAAGTGTGCGCCAAAGCACGAAATGCGGCTTTTTGGCTATCTGCAGCCATTGACGCGGGGGCTTCATGCGTTGCCTCTATCGGAGACTAATATGTCACAATTGCAGACTACCAACCCGGACGTTTCGGGATTTCGAATCGTCAAGGTCATTGCCTTCTTCTACGGAATAGTCGCTTACATCGCCTTTTTCGTCACAATCCTTTATGCCATCGGCTTCGTGATGGGCGTTTTCGTGCCGAAGACGATCGACACCGGTTCCGAGACCTCGAACGTCGAAGCGATCGTCATCAATCTGCTCCTGATGTCGCTGTTCGCCGTGCAGCACAGCGTGATGGCGCGCAAGCGCTTCAAGGCGTGGTGGACACAATTCGTCCCAAAGGCGATCGAACGTAGCACCTATGTCCTGTTTGCGAGCCTGTCGCTCTTGCTGCTGTTCTGGCAATGGCGGCCGATGCCGGCCATCGTCTGGCAGATCGACAATCCGGACGACGCGGCCTCGGTCGCCGTCATCGGGCTGATGGGTTGGATCCTGGTGTTCATCTCGACCTTCCTGATCAATCATTTCGAGCTGTTCGGCCTGCAGCAGGTCGCCAACAATCTTGCCGACCGCGAGGCGCCGGCTCCGCGGTTCAGGACGCCGCTGATCTACAGGTTCGTGCGTCACCCGATCTATCTCGGCTTCATCATCGCGGTCTGGGCAGCGCCAACGATGACGGTCGGCCACTTGCTGTTTGCGGCGGTGATCACGGCCTACATCTTCGTCGGCATCTGCCTGGAGGAGCGCGATCTGGTGGAACTGTTCGGCGAGGATTATCGCCAATACAGGAAGCGCGTGTCCATGCTCATCCCGTGGCGCAAGTCCACTTGATCGCGACCAATCGCCGCGCGACGATCTGCAAAAAAACCAGCCCCGCGCCGTATCGCGGGGCTGCATCGGTCTTCACGGAAACACTGCGGAAACAAGAAGGAGGAATCATATGAAACATATCGGAAACTGCTTTTGCGGCGCGGTCGAGGTCGAGGTTTCGGGCGCGCCGGAAGCGATGGGCTACTGCCATTGCCGTTCCTGCCGCTCCTGGTCGGGCGGCCCGGTGAACGCCTTCAGCCTCTGGAAACCCGAGGCGGTACGCATCGTGGCGGGCAAAGAGGATATCGCGACCTTCTCCAAGACGGCGTTCAGCGAACGCAAATACTGCCGCAAATGCGGCGGCCACCTGATGACCAATCACCCGACCGTCGGATTGGTGGACGTGTTCGCCGCGACCATTCCGACGCTCGCCTTTGCGCCGGGAGTGCACGTCAACTACGCCGATACCGTGCTGCCGATGCGCGACGGATTGCCGAAGCTGAAGGATTTTCCGGCCGAGTTCGGCGGCTCCGGCGAGGTGGTGGCCGAGTGAGGCCCGGCGCGGGCCGGGCTCATGTCAGCCCGGCTCGCCGCAGACCTTCCACATAACGCTCGCGATCGGCCGCCTCCCTGATCGGCATATCGTTTGCCATCCACTGCAGCGAAATGTTCGGTTGGGCGCGCAACAGCCCCTGCAGGGCCGCGCGCGCCAATTCCCGCTGTCCCGACAGGCCGGCGGCCGCAGTCAGCACGCGATGAGCGCCTACGAAGTCGGCGCGCTGCCGCAAGGATTCGCGCGCCAGCCTGATCGCCTCGTCGTAATTTCCGCCGATGAACTGGGCGTAGGCAAAAATCCCGTAATAGAGAGCGGAAGATGGATCGCGCGGGCTAAGCCGCAGCGCGCGGCGAACCGCCTGGTCGCCCTCCTGCCATCGCCCGCAATAGCACAGCGTCAGTCCATAGAAGGCCTGCGTCAGCGAAAAGTTCGGATTGAGCTTCAGCGCGAGCTCGAATTCGGCGATCGAATCGTCGTAGCGCCCTTCGAACAGATACGTATAGGCGAGACCGTGATGCGCCCAGGCGTCCTCGCTGTCGGCCTCGACGGCGGCAAGCGCCGCCCGCTCCGCGGCCGGCACCACCTTGCGCATGTCGGCCCAGCCCATGTGGGCGCCGAAAATGTGACTGGTGGCGAGCACCCCCAGCGCCTGTCCATAATCCGGATCGAACGCGATCGCCTTTTCCAGAAGCGCCTGCGCGACGACATTGTCCTCGCGCGTCACGCGCCAGAAATGCGAGAGCGCGCGCATCACGAGATCCCAGGCATCGAGGCTTCCCGGCGGCTTGCGCTGAGCGCGAAAATTCTCCGCCGCATAGAGATGCGGCTCGATTGCAGCCACGATCAATTCGGTGATCTCGTCCTGGACGGCAAAGACGTCGGCGAGGCTGCGATCGTAGCGCTCGGCCCAGATGTGGCTGCCGGTGGAGACATCGTTGAGCTGCGCGGAAATCCGCACCTGGTCGCCGCTCTTGCGCACGCTGCCCTCGAGCACGTAGCGGACGCCGAGCTCGCGGGCGACCTGGCTGATATGAACCGCCCTTCCCTTGTAGACAAAGGACGAGTTCCGCGCGATCACGAAGAACCAGCGCAGCTTCGACAGCGCGGTGATGATGTCCTCGCTGATGCCGTCGGAAAAATAGTCCTGCTCGCGGTCACCGCTCATGTTGGTGAAAGGCAGCACCGCAATTGCCGGCCGGTCGGGCAGCGACAGCGGTGACGGCGGTTCGGCGTGCTCCGGCGCGAGCGATTGCGGTTCCGCGGACGGCGCAACCGATGGCGCGCGCACAGACCCGACGAAGCGAAAGCCCTTGCGCGACACCGTCCTGATCACCGATTGCGCGAGTCCGTTGTCGCCGACAGCCTTGCGGGCCGCATTGATGCGGCTGGTCAGGGTCGAATCGGAGACGATGCGGCCGCCCCAGATATTCTCGATCAGCTCGTCCTTGCTGACGACGTGATCGCCGTTTTCGATCAGATAGACCAGCAGATCGAAAACCTGCGGTTCGACGGGCACGCCACGGCCCGCCTGGCTGAGCTCGCGACGGCCGGTATCGAGCACGAAATCGGAAAAGTGAAACTCCACTTGGGAACCGCCTCTCAAGAAACAATCAATTGCGCCTGAAGGCAAAATCAACACGCCCTCACGGTTTTTAGGTCCGAATACGGGCAGCTTAGGTTCATCGCAACTGCCCTTTGCAGAGCTGCCATTCACGCACGGGAACCAGGACCATTGCCATGACCGATTCAATTCGCGATTACGACCGGAGCGCGCCGAAAAGCTGCGTCATTCTGCTGCACTGCTCGCTCGGATCCGGCCGCCACTGGACACGGCTGACCGAACAATTCGGCGACCGCTACGAGGCGATCGCGCCGGACGTTTCCGGCTACGGCGATCACCAGCGCCGACAACGTCGCGCGCCTGGTCCTCGTCTCGAAATTGGATGAGATAGGCACGAGCACGCCTGGACGCGACGTGAAGCCAGCCGAGCTCGCCCGCTGAGGAGACAGCCCTTGCAGAGGTGACCTCGGCCCCGCTGCCCCGCCCATCCGGGCAGTTTCGCAAAGCCCTTGCGGAATCCCAGACTAGGACCAACCTAACTGGGAGATCGCCCATGACCGACACCTCTGCAAATACTCTCGCTTCACTATCGTCCGCACTGGAAGGCGTCGTCGCCAGCGCGCGACCCTCCATCGTATCGGTGCATTCGCACCGCTCGCGCGCTTCGGGCTTCGTCTGGAAAAACGGTCTGGTCGTCACCGCCGACGAGGCGCTCGCCGAGGAAGGCGACGTTGCGATCAGGCTCGCCGACGGCACGACGCGAACGGCCGCCGTGGCGGGCCGCGATCACACCACCGACGTCGCGCTCTTGCGCGCCGATACGGCGGGACTGGCGCCGGCCAAGTTGTCGTCGCGCGTTCCGGCGCTCGGCTCGCTCTCGGTCGTTGTCGCCGCCAGCGACGGCGCACCGACGGCCGCGCTTGGCGTGGTGTCGCTGACCGGCGAGCGCTGGCGCAGCCTGCGCGGCGGCGAGATCGACGCGCGGATCGAGCTTGACGTCCGGCTACGGCATCGAAGCGAGGGCGCGCTTGCGCTCGATGCAACCGGTGCTGCGTTCGGCATGGCCGTGCTTGGCCCGCGCCGCGTGCTTGTGATCCCGACGGCCACGATCGAGCGCGTCGCGGCGAGGCTCGAAACCCATGGCCGCGTCGCGCGCGGCTATCTCGGGCTTGGACTGCAGCCGGTCAAGCTCGACGACGGAATCGGCGCGATGGTGATGAGCGTCGACAAGACAGGTCCGTCCGCAAATGCCGGCATCAGGCAGGGTGACGTGATCGTGTCCTGGAACAACGAGAAGCTTGCGGGCGTGCGCGCATTGCTCCGCGCGCTGGGTCCGGAGAGCGTCGGCTCACAAGTCGATGTCACGGTTCAACGCGGCGGCGAGCCGAAATCGTTCAAGCTCACCATCGGCGAAAGGCCCGAAGCGTGAGCGACGCGGCCCCCACGATCGCGATCGCCATCGAGATCGACGACGTTGCGCTTGCGGACAGGCTGGCATCGCTGCTGGGCAACGTCGCCGGCCTCGAGCTCGTGGCGGCCGGGCAGCCGGCCAATGTGGCGATCGTGTCGCGGTCGGCGCCGGCGGCAAACGATTTGGCAGGCGAGCTGACGCCCCGCGAGCGCGACGTGCTGGCGCTGATGGCGGAAGGCGCGTCCAACAAGGCGATCGCGCGGCAGCTCGGAATCTCCGTCCACACCGCCAAATTCCATGTCGGCTCGATCCTCGACAAGCTGGATGCGACCGGCCGCACGGATGCGGTCGCGCATGCGGCACGGCGCGGCGTGATCAATCTGTGACGGCTCTTGCCGGGGCGCCGGACCGCCCTAGATCATGCCAAGGCGATCGGTTCGGAGATCGGCGATGGCGGACAAGCTTAGCGGACGAGTGGCCCTGGTCACCGGAGGTTCACGCGGAATCGGTGCGGCCATAGCGTGCGAGCTTGCCGGCGCGGGCGCCGCCGTAGCCGTCAACTATCGTCAGGCGGAAGATCAGGCCAATCGATTGGTCGAAATGCTGCGCGGCGGCGGCAGACGAGCGATCGCCGCGCCCGCCGATGTCTCGGCCGCCGCCGAGGTCGCCGACATGATCGCGCGCGTGAAACGCGAGCTTGGTCCGATCGACATTCTCATCAACAATGCAGGCATTGCGATCACCCGAGGCGTCGACGATCTCTCCGAGGCGGATTTCGACCGGACCATCGCCGTCAACCTGAAGTCCGTGTTTCTCTGCACCCAGGCGGTCTTGCCGATGATGCGCGAGAGGCGGTGGGGGCGCATCGTCAATATTTCCTCGGGCGCTGCCCGCGGGGCCGGCGCCATCGGTCCGCATTACAATGCCTCGAAAGCCGGCCTGGAAGGGCTGACCCGCGGCTATGCCGCGCGCCTCGTCAAGGAGGGAATCACCGTCAACGCGGTCGCGCCGTCCCTGATCGAAACCGACATGATGAAGGGCCAGCCCAATCTGGTCAGCCGGATTCCCCTGGGCCAATTCGGCACCCCCGAGGAGGTCGCCAAAGCTGTCATGCTCCTGGTCGATAACCCCTACATGACCGGACAAACAATCGCGATGAGCGGGGGCATGGCGTTCAACTAGCGCCCGGCCGAGCCCGGCTGCTTCCGGCCGCATGGGCCGCGTTGGCCGTCGCGATAAAGCAAAAATCGAAAGTCACATTGCGCGAATCAGGCGGCGCCTTCGCGGCGCGCCGTTGCCGGCTGTGTTTGTGTACGCTGCCGCATGAGACAATGCGCGATTCGCAGCGCTGAACTTGGACAACTGACTTAGGAGGCCAACATGATAAGGACCAATAGCTGCAAGGCGGCCATTTGGGCGGTGGGCGTGGGCGCGCTGACCGTGTCGCCGGCCGTGGCCGAGCCCAGCGGCAATGACGCTGAAATTGCACTGCTGAAACAACAGTTGCGTCTGCTCGAGCAGAAGCTGGACAGGCTCGAAAAGCAGGGCGCAGCGAGTGCTGCGGCCGCAGCGAGCGCCAAGGCGCAGGCCAGGGCCGCGGTCGCAAACACCAATGCAGCCATTCCGGCAAAGGCCGTGCCGCCGATGACCGCACCCGTGCCGACCGAGGCTGTGGTGACCATGCCGAACAATCGGCCGACGATCTGCACCGCGGACCAGCAGAACTGCATCTCCCTCACCAGCCGCATTCATTTCGATGGCGGCGGCTACGATTATCACCCCAACACGACTTCCACCTCGCCGCAGGCGCTCGATGATGGTGTCAATCTGCGCCGCGCGCGCATCGGGGTGCTGGGCAAGTTTCTCGGGGACTGGAATTACGCCCTGATCTACGACTTCGGCGGATCGTCGGACGGCTTTGGCGGCACCGGTTCGGCGGGCGGAGTGCCGGTCGGGTTTCTTCCGGGCGGCGCGGTGTCCGGCGTCGAAAACGCCTATCTGAGCTACACCGGCATCAAGCCGTTCGGCGGCACGCTTGCCATCGAGGGCGGCATCATGGATCTGCCCTTTACGCTCGGCGAGGCCACGAGCTCGAACGATATGCTGTTCATGGAGCGCGCGTCGTCCCAGGTCATCGCGAGCACGATGGCAGCCGACGATTTCCGCTCGGCCTTCGGCGCGCGCTGGTTCAATGACAGGCTCTGGATGGGCGCCTATGTCACGGGTCCGACCGCTGGCGCGATCCATTCGGCGTCGAGCGTCAATCCAAACGGCACCACCGAGCAGCTCGGCACGGTCGCGCGCATCGCGGGCCAGGTCATAAGCGGCCCCGACTACTCGTTTCACCTCGGCGCGGACGCCGGCTTTTTGCTGATACCACCGCACAACAAAGTATCCGGGGCGCAAACGCTCACTTTTTCCGATCGCCCCGAGCTGCGCATCGATCCCACCCAGTTGATCTCGACCGGCGCGATCGCAAACGTCTCGAGCGCGCAGGTCTACGGGGTCGAGGCTGCCGGAGCGTATGGGCCGCTGTTCTTCCAGGGCGAATATTACTGGTTCAACGTCGAGCGTAACGCAGCGACCGGCCTTCCACCCTTTGGCGCACCGAACCTGAAATTCGAAGGTGGCTATGCGCAGGCAAGCCTCGTGCTGACGGGTGAAACCCACAAGTACAATCCCGCGGCCGCGGCCTATTTCGGCGTCGTGCCGCTGCACCCCTTCTCGCTGGCGGGCGGCGGCTGGGGCGCCTTTGAAATTGCGGGCCGCGTCAGCACTGTGGACCTCAACGATCAGCTCAGCACGGCCACCGGCATCTCCGGCGGACGCCAGACGATCTATAGCGCGGGCCTGAACTGGTATGTCAGCGGAAATATCCGCTTCATGTTCGACTACCTCCACGGCAACGTCGCAAGGCAGGTGAGCCCGACCAATCCGACGGATGCGGGGTCGAAGTTCGACGCGTTCGCGATGCGGACGCAGGTCGCGTTCTGACCCAAATGCGCGGCAAGAGCGCGGAAAATTCGGCCCGCGCGAGGAAAAAAGCGGCGGCGCCTCTTTGCGCCGGCGGAATGCGGTCGCGCTTTCGCACGCATTTGCGGCGGTTGACATGTCGCTCGACTTGGCCGTTGACTGAACCGCATTATCGGAGCTTCGCCGGCGCTTTTTCCCGGGAGACGTGACATGCGTCGCCTTCTGTTTGCAGTCATCATCGCCTCGATCGCAGATACCGCCCTGGCCCAGAGCCTGGAAGGACGGTTGAAACAGATCAGCGAATCCAAGATCGTCAAGCTCGCGCACCGATCCGACGCAAACCCCTTTTCCTTCGTGAATGCGCAGGGCCAGCCTGACGGCTATACGGTCGACCTGTGCAAGTCTGTCGTCCAATCCCTCGAGCTTCAGTTGAATTCGAAGCTCGCGATCGCCTGGGTGGCGGTCGACACGCAGAACCGGTTCGACGCGGTAGCCAACGGCACCGCCGACATGGAATGCGGCTCATCGACGGTGTCCTTTGAGCGGATGGCGAAGGTCGACTTCTCGAGCATCATCTTCATGGAAAATACCGGCGTTCTGGTTCGAAGAGAGTCCGGAATTTTCGGCGTCGCCGATCTCGCCGGCAAGAAGCTCGCCGTGATCGCCGGAACGACAAATGAAATCGCGGTGAAGAAGGAATTGCAGCGGCGTCAGCTTCAGATTCCGCTGGTTCTGGTCAAGGACCGTCAGGAAGGCCTGGCTCAGCTCCAAAGCGGAGCGGTCGATGGCTTTGCCAGCGACAAGCTCCTGCTGGCCGGCGCCCAGAACGCCGATGCATCGACCTACACCATGCTCCCGGAGAATCTGTCCTACGAGCCCTATGCGATCGCCCTTCCGCACGGCGACTGGGCGTTTCGTCTGGCCGTCAACAAAGGTCTTTCTCACCTTTACAGCGATCCGCAAATTCTTGAAATCTACCTGAAGTGGTTCGCCGCAATCGGACCCCGCCCCGATCTTCTCCGCGCGGCGGTCTATATCTTTGGCACTTTTCCGGACTAGTGCTGCTGGGCAGAACCCTGCGGCGCTGAGGAGTGAGACATGGAACGTGTGATCGCTCGCCTGCTTCTCTCAAGCCGCTGGCTTCTTTCCGTTTTCTATTTCGGCTTGATAGGGATCCTGGCGCTGCTCGCGGCCAAGTTTCTGCAGAAGCTGTACGAATTTGCAAAAGGCTTCGTGGACATCGATATCTATGATGTCATCATCTACTCTCTCAAGCTCATCGATATCGCCTTCATGGGCAACCTGATCGTGATCGTGATCCTCGCCGGTTACGAGAATTTCGTGTCCAGCTTCGATCAGGCCGAGGGCATCGAGCGGCCGGCCTGGATTCGAAACATCGGGTTTGGCGACCTCAAAACGAAATTGATCACCTCGATCGTCGCGATTTCCACGATCCAGCTGCTCGAAGCCTTCATCAACATCGAACATACAAAGAAGGAAGACATCTTGTGGATGGTTGCCATCCAGATCGTGTTCCTGTGCTCGGGTCTTCTGCTGTCGTACATGGATATTCTTTCGCGCCGATCGAAACTGGATGTTTGAGACGCGAATCGCTGACGCGTCAGCGACGCCATCCATTGAGGGCCAGATGAGTATCCACATCGCCAGCGGGCAAGTCCGCCTGGATGCAGGAACTAGCGGCGGCGCTTCTTTTCTTTTGGCTTGTCCAGAACCAAACAAGGATCCAGCGGCGCAGCCTTGAGCGCCGCGATGGCTTGCGCGCGGCCTTGCTCTCGCCGCTGCCCAAGCGCCTCCGGAGAGAAATCGGCGTCGCCAAACTCCGGCGCCGGTTCGGGAAGCGTGATCGAGACAATGCGCGGCACGGGGATGTAACCGCGCCTCTTCACGTGCTGATAGGCATCGTCGCTCACGAGCGGATTCACGGGAAGATTTTCCAACGCCTCCATCAACAGTGCGACCTCGTTGAACCGGCAGAGAAGCTTGATGTCCTCAGCCGTCTTGTTTGCAAATTGCAGATTCTTCATGCGCTCGAAGACGCCGAGGAGATTGTTGGGAACGGGACCCTTGTTCGGAAACAGGTTGACCACATACACGGCCCGGTCCGGGTCCGGCGGAGTGTTGAGGACATCGAGGACAGCTCCAAGAGGAGTGTTGTCGAACAACCCGCCATCCCAATAGGACTTGCGATCGATCTCGGTTTTTGGAAACGCCGGAGGCAGGCTGCCGCTGGCCAGGATGTGGTCGAGCGAGAGTCCTCCGTCCCTGCTGTTGAAGTATTCGATCTCGCCCTCTTCGATATTGGTTGCGCTCACAAAAAGAACTGGATCGACATCAGGCTGCTTGAGCTTGTCCAGATCGATCAATTCCGTCAAAGTGTCGCGAAGCGGCTGCGTTTCATAAAAATGGGTCCAGGTTGGCGAAGCAAGCCAGCCTGGCCAGATGAAGAACTCGGGACGCAAGCAAAAAAAACCTGGGTTGCCCAGGAATGATGCGTAAGGTCGCAGCGCCGGTGGAAGAAGCACACCCGGCACAGTGACCTGCTCCCAAAACGCCTCGAGCGTCGACAGCGGGTTTCCGTTGGCCGGCCGCGCCAACAGGGCCGCGGTGACCGCGCCGATCGAGACCCCCGCGATGACGTCAGGCCTCAACCCCTGTTCGTATAGAGCCTGCGCCGCTCCGAACTCGAATGCGCCGAGCGCGCCCCCTCCCTGCAGCAGCAACGCCGAACGTGTCATTTGCGCGTCCCTGTCCCCCGAATGCTCCAAAATCACGCCAGCGAAGGGGCGAACCCTTGACGCAGATCAAGCCAATCGATCCTGCGCGCCACACCTTCAATAGGCGAAGCACCCGGCGTCCTGTCGGATGCCACAGAGGACGGGTGAAAAATATGCGCAAATTGCTTGTCGGTATCGCGGTCTTGTCATTGAGCGCGCCTGCGGCGGCCGAGGACAAAATGGTCGTCGACATGAGCAAGATGACGTGCCGCGAGCTGACCAAGCTGGGCTTCCAGGACTTTGCCGGCATCACGATGTGGCTGAGCGGCTATTATAACGCGAGCGTGCGCAACACCGTGGTCGATCTCTACCAGTTCGCAGAGGCCGCCAAAACGGTGAAGGATTTCTGCCAGACGAGCCCACAGTCGACGGTCATGTCTGCCGCCGAGCAGGCGCTCGGCATCAAGATGCCGCGGCCGCGCTAGACGAAGCCCGTTTTTGATGGCGCGCGCGGCGTCGGCGACAAAAACGTTGCTGCTCATGCACGAGGATGTTAGCCTGATTTTACATCGCAAGGAAAGCGAGCCTTTTCATGAGCTTTCGCGCACCTTTGATGATGAAGACCCTCCCCGCTCGATTTATCTTCTTTCTGAGCGTTTGGCTCATGATCGCGGGTTGGAGCCGGGAGGATCTTCCGCTCGGTCTGGCAGCCTGTGCGCTCGCGCTGTGGATCAGCCTGTCGCTTATGCCGCCCACCGCGGTACGTCCGCATGTTGCCGCGCTCGTCAAAGTCAACCTTCGTTTCCTGAGCAGTTCGATCATCGCGGGCGTGGACGTCGCCCGACGTGCACTTAAGCCGCGGCTCGATTTGCGGCCGGGTTTTGTCGCCGTTCCCGTGAGCTTGCCGCCTGGTGCCGCCCGCGACGCCTTCCTCGTTTATCAGAGCCTTCAGCCCGGAACCTCGCCGACCAGTGCGGAAGGCGACGTCCTTCAGATACACTGTCTCGACACTTCGCAGCCCGTAGCGGCAAGCATCGTAGCGGATGAGGCCTTGTTCAAGAAGGCGATCGGCCATGAATGAGCTGCTGCTAACGGCGGCGGGCCTGATCCTGCTCACGGTCGCCGTCGGGCTCGCCCGCATTTTGCGCGGTTCGGATGATGTCCAGCGGTTGATGGCGGCTCAACTGCTCGGAACGGGCGGAATCGCGGCGCTTCTTCTGATTGCCTATGCGACCAGCGTTCCCGGCGTGGAGGATGTCGCGCTCGGCCTCGCCTTGCTTGCCGCGCTGGCCAGCATCGCCTTCGTCAATTTACTCGATGCCGACCAGGGAGACGCCGAAGCGTGACCACGCTTCTCGATCTTTTTACTTTAGTCGCCGTCAGCGCCGGCACGTTCTTCTTTTTCGCGGGAACGGTTGGCCTGCTGCGCTTTCCGGACTCGCTTACGCGCTTGCATGCTCTTTCCAAGGCCGACAATCTGGGCCTCGGCCTGGTTGCGCTCGGACTGATTCCGCACGCCGAAAACCTGCTTTCGGCGCTCAAGCTGATCGTCATTTGGGTTCTGGTTCTGCTTTCCAGCGCCTCGACGTCGCAACTGATCGGCCGCGCACTCAGGCGAGGCCGCAAATGACTCTTCTCTCCATTCTTGACGTCGAGCTTGCTCTCCTGATCGTCGGCGTCGCGATCTGGACCATCGCGGCGCGCGATCTGTTCGGCGCGGTGGTCGGTTACGTCGCCTATGGCTTGCTGCTCGCTTTCGTCTGGATTCGACTTTACGCGCCCGACGTTGCCCTCACCGAGGCGGCGGTCGGCGGCGGCGTCACAGGAGTGCTGCTCATTACAGCCGGCAAGAGGCTCGGAGCGCTCAAGAATGCCGTGCCGGACGCGCAACCGCGACTTGCGTTCAAGCTGCTCACTGCCGCACTAGCCGCGCTTGTCGCCTGCGCGATCGGGGCCGCCGTTCTCATGCTGCCCGATCCGCCGCCCTCGCTTGCGCCGGATGCAGCAGCGGCGGCCAACGGTGCAGGCGCGGGTCTCGGCAACCCGATCACCGCGGTGCTGATGTCCTATCGCTCCTTTGATACGATGCTCGAGAAGGTCGTGCTGATCCTGGCCGTGATCGGGGTTTGGTCGGTAGGCACCGACAAGGCCTGGGGCGGCGCGCCCGCGCCATTCCGCAAAGCGAAATCCTATCCCCCGATGGTCTTTTTCGCCCAATTTCTGGCGCCTGTCGGCGTCCTGATTGGAATTCATCTTTTCTGGGCCGGCGCCAACGCTCCCGGCGGCGCCTTTCAGGGCGGCGCCTTGCTGGCGGCCATGTGGATGGTCACCATGATGGCGCGGCTGGTCGAGCCGCCACCCGTCGACGCGCAATGGCTTCGCCTTTCCCTGGTCGCTGGACCTGCCGTATTCCTGATCGCGGGCCTCGCAGGCGAGATTGTCGCCGGGAGCTTTTTTGCCTATCCGCCCAGCCTGGCCAAGCCAATCATCCTGCTGATCGAAGCATTCATGGTGTTGTCCATCGCCGCGGCGTTGCCGATGCTCGTCGCCGGTCCGCCGAGCGAAAGAACGGATCCATGACACCGTCAGTTCTCGCCGGATTGGTCGGAGCAGCGCTGGTAGGTCTCGGGCTCTATGGCCTCATCCTCCATCCACATCCTCTGCGCAAGCTGCTCGCCTTCAACCTGATCGGCAGCGGCGTCTTTCTGGTCTTTGGCATTGTCGCGCGGCGCGGCGCGGCGGCGGGTCTGCGCTTTGATCCGGTGCCACAAGCCATGGTCATCACCGGGATTGTCGTTGCCTTTGCCGCCAGCGCGCTCGCGGTGGCGCTCATCTTGCGGCTGTCCGCGGAGACCAGCCGCCTCACGCTGGATCCGGAAGCCTGGACCAAGCCGGATGGCAAGGACGCAACGTGATGGCTGAACCGGGAACGACCGCAGCCGGCGGTGACCTGCTCGTCCTCGCGATCCTGTTGCCGCTTGGCGGAATCATGCTCTCGTTCATCGGCGGGGGCCGCACGGCCGAGCGCGTCACTCTATGGTCGACACCGGTCGGATTTGCCCTGGCCTGCGTAATCGCATTCCGTGTCGCCCAGGCAGCCAAGCCCGTCGTCTATGCGATCGGCGGATTGCCGCCGCCGCTCGGAATCGCATTGCGCGCCGACGGCATTTCGGCGGTCATGCTGGTCGCCGCGGCAGTGCTGGTCGCGGCCGCGGCACTCTATGCCCGCGCGAAGTTCGCCACTCCCGACGGCGTGCGCGAAAGCCGAAGCGCTTTGACCTTCTGGATCATGCTTCAGGCGATCTGGGCGGCGCTGATTATCATTTTCGTAGGCGCCGACTTGTTCAACCTCTACGTCGCGCTGGAATTGCTGACGTTTGCCGCCGTGCCGCTCGTTTGCATCGACGGGCGCCCGGAGACGCTCGCCGCCGCCTTGCGCTATCTGCTCTTTGCTCTCTTCGGATCGATTTCCTATCTGCTCGGCGTCGCGTTGTTTTACGGCGCGCATGGAACGCTGGACATTTCGCTCCTCGCGCAACGGGTTCAATCCACGCCCGTGGTTTGGACCGCGGCCGCCCTGATGACGGCCGGCCTGCTCGCCAAGACGGCTCTTTTTCCGGTCCATCTCTGGTTGCCGCCCGCTCACGCCAACGCGCCGGCGGCAGCGAGCGCCGTACTCTCCGGGCTGGTGGTCAAAGGCTCGTTCTTTCTGACGCTGCGGCTTTGGTTTTATGTTCTTCCCAGCCTCCCCACGGACAAGGTTGCCGCAGTTCTCGGCTGGCTCGGCGCAGCGGCGGTGATCGCGGGAAGCATACTTGCCTTGCGCCAGGCGCGGCTCAAATTGCTGATCGCCTATTCGACCGTTGCCCAGATCGGCTACCTGTTCCTGATCTTTCCGCTCGCCGCAGGTTCGCAAAGTTGGAGCGCGCTCGGCTGGAGTGCCGGCTTGATGCAGGTTCTCGCCCATGCCTTCGCCAAGGCGGCGATGTTTTTCTCGGCGGGCCTGCTGGCCGAGGCGCTCGGTCACGACCAGATCGCGAAACTTGGCGGCGCGGCGCGTGTGCTGCCCTTGACGTTCCTGACGATGGCTCTCGGGGGATTATCGCTGATGGGCCTGCCGCCGAGCGGCGGATTCAGCGCCAAATGGATGATGCTGCAGGCATCGATCGCATCGGGCCAATGGCTGTGGACGCTTCCCATCCTTGGCGGCAGCCTGCTCGCGGCCGGCTATGTCTATCGCATTCTTGCGCCCGCCTTCTCCGACGGTCAGGTGGCGCTGAAGTTGCCGCCCAAGCGCAGCCAGGAGGCGATTGCGTTTGCTTTGACAATTCTCGCCATTGCGCTCGGCTTCGCGCCGCAGAGCTTCTTCGACTTTCTCGAGATCGGTCGCCCAATGCCGGCTGCGCTGCCATGAGTGATTTTCTTGCCATCCTGCTTGTTGCGAGCCTGGTTGCTCCGCTGGCACTCCTGGCAGCCTGTTTCGTCGGCCGCTGGCGACGACAGGCTCTGGCGCTGCAATGGCTCGCGCCGCTACCAAGCCTTGCGACCGGGCTCGCCGGCTTGAACCGCGCACCGCTGAGCTACGACGTGCCTTTCGCAAATTTCACGCTCCGCCTCGATTCGCCGGGAGCGTTGCTTCTCGCCGGCGCCGCCCTGCTTTGGATGGTCGTCAGCGCGGCGCTCTGGCGTGACCGCCAGCCGGACAACCGCTTCGGCCTTTGCTGGCTTCTCACCATGATCGGAAACATCGGCGTCTTCGTCGCCGGCGACCTGATCTCGTTCTATCTCTTCTATGCCCTCGCGAGCATTCCGGCCTATGGCCTGTTTGCTTTTTCCGACGAGCGCGAACGCAAGCGCAGCGGCGCGATCTATATGGCTTTCACCATTCTTGGCGAGGCGCTTTTGCTGCTCGCCTTTGCCATGCTCATGTCAGGTGCGCCGCCTTCCAGCACGCGCATCGTGGATGTGATGGATGCATTGCCGGCCTCGCCCTGGCGAGACGCGGTCCTGGGCCTGATCATTGCCGGCTTCGGCATGAAGATCGCCATGATCCCCTTCAATGGCTGGATGCCGCTGACCTATAACGCCGCTCCGATCCCTGCCGCCGCCGTGCTCAGCGGCGCGGGCGTCAAGGCCGGCGTGATCGGGCTGATCCGATTCCTGCCCCTTTCCGCCCCGATGGGAAGTTGGGGCAGCGCTTTGGCGGCGATCGGTTTTCTTTCGGCATTCTACGAAGTCGTGTTCGGGCTGACCCAGCGCAACCCCAAAGTGATCCTGGCCTATTCCAGCATCAGCCAGATGGGAGTCATTGCGGCCGCGCTCGGCATGGCGCTTGTGAACGGACAGGCTGACGCGTCTTTCAATATCGCTTTTTATGGCGCAAACCACCTGCTGGTCAAAGCCACTCTATTCCTGGCTATCGGCGCGCTCGCCATAACAGGCCTGAAATTCTCCTCTCCCTCGTTTGGTCTTGTCGCCGTGCTTGCGCTGAGCCTTGCGGGCTTTCCGTTGACGGGCGGCGCGCTGGCCAAGCTTGCGCTCAAAGCGCAATTCGCCGGCGGATCGGCAGCCGTGCTCGCGACCCTCTCCTCAATCGGCACGGCCCTGTTGATGACGCATTTCCTGATCTGCCTCGCCGTGCCGCCGGCGGGCGCCGCCGAGGAGTGTCCGGCGAGCCTCAGCCGTTTCTGGCAAGCGCTTGCGCTCGGCGCGATCCTGCTGCCGTGGGCCTTCTATCCTGCGGGAGGCGCTGCCTCGGATGCATTTGAATTTCGCAATATTGTTGACGGGCTCTGGCAGGTGGGGCTCGGGGTGTGCCTGGGACTGGGATTGGAGCGGATCGGCCGGTTTGTGCCTCACGTGCCCATCGGTGACAGCATCGTGCTCGAGGAAAGTGCTTTCCGCCGCCTCCTCAGGTCTGGTCCATCCTTCGAGAGGATCGACAACCGTCTCCGCCAATGGCCGGTCGCCGGCGTTTCGTTGCTGCTCATTATTCTGTCCTTGCTGGCAGCGAGCGCCTCAGGACGCTAGCGGCGACACATTGATTTCAGCAGAAGAGTCCTTCGGCTCCCTGACACGGAAGAAGATCACGTAGAGCGCGGGCAGCACGAGCAGCGTGAGCAGGGTCGCCACGAACAGGCCGCCCATGATTGCAAAGGCCATCGGGCCCCAGAACACGGTCGGTGCGATCGGAATAAAGCCGAGAACGGTGGAGATCGCGGTCAGCATGATCGGCCGGAAACGAGAGACCGCGCCTTCCACGACCGCATCCCACAACTCGCGACCCTGCGCGCTCTCCGCCTCGATCTGCTCGATAAGGATGACGGCGTTGCGCGCGATCATGCCCATCAAGGCCAGAATCCCGAGGATTGCGACGAAGCCGAGCGGCCGGCCGGAAATCAGCAATGCCGCGACGACACCGATCAGCCCCATCGGCACGAGGCAGAGCACCATCGCGAGCCGACTGAAACTGTGCAGTTGCGCCATCAGGAACAGCAGCATCAAGAACAGCATCGCCGGCACCATGGCGTAGACCGAAGCCTGCGAATTGGCGCTTTCCTCTACGGTGCCGCCCAGCGCGATGCGATAGCCCGCGGGCAAGCTCGCCTGTAATTTCTCGACCTGCGGCGCCAGGGAGGCCACGACGGCCTCCGGCGTCGAGCCCGGGACGACGTCGGCCTGCACCGTGAGGGTCGGCACCCGGTCGCGTCGCCAGACCAGCGGATATTCCTGATCGAACTCGAAGCGCGCGATCTGGCTCAGCGGAACCGTTCGGCCGCTCGGCAGCGGCACCTGCAAGGACTGCATCGTCTCAAGCGAGACACGCTGCTCGTCCTGAGCGCGGGCGATGATGTCCACGAGGTAGATATCGTCACGCAACTGGGTGATCGATGCGCCGGTCATGACTGCATTCAATTTGGCCGACAGCGCGTTCGAGCTCAGCCCGAGAAGACGGGCCTGATCCTGATCGATCACGACGCGCAGCTTGCGCGCCGGCTCCATCCAGTCGAAGTTGACCCGCCGCAGATCGCTCTCGGAGCCGAGAACCTTGCCGAGCTGCAAGGCGATCATCCGGACCTGGGTCAGATCCGGGCCGCTGACGCGATATTGCACCGGCCATCCGACCGGCGGTCCAAGCTCCAAGGGCGAAACGCGCGAAACGATGCTCGGAAAATCCTCCGCCAGCTTTTTCTCCAGCTTGACCTGCAGCCTCTTGCGGGCCGCAACATCCTTGGCGATGACCACGGCCTGCGCGAAGAAGTCGTTGTTGAGCTGAACGTTCAACGGAAGATAAAAGCGGATCGCGCCGCGGCCGACATAAGTGCTCCAGCTCGCGACATCGGGGTCGTCCTTGAGCACGGCATCGAGCTTGGCGGCCGCTGCATCGCTGGCAAAGATCGACGCGTTTTGCGGCAACGTCAGATCGACCACCAGCTCCGGACGGTCCGACGCCGGGAAGAACTGCCGGGGCACCAGCGGCATGGCCAGCAGCGACAGAACGAAAAATGCAAACGCGATGGCGAGGGTGATCCAGCGATGGCGCATGGCCCTCAGCAGCAGCGCGCGGAATGCGCCCATGATGCGGCTCGGCTTCTCGTCCCCTATTCGCGCGGGAACCTTGAGCAGCCAGACGCCGAGCAGAGGCGCAAACAGCACCGCAACGAACCAGGACACGATCAGCGCGATCGACACGACGGCAAAGATCGAAAACGTATATTCGCCGGCCGAAGAGCGTGCAAAGCCGATCGGCACGAACCCCGCGGCGGTGACGAACGAGCCGGTCAGCATCGGAAATGCCAGGCTGTCGTAGGCGAAAGTCGCGGCTTTTTCCTTGCTGTCCCCGGCCGCCATGCGCGAGGTCATCACGTCGACCGTCGTCATCGCATCGTCCACCAACAGACCGAGTGCAATGATCAGGGCACCGAGCGAGATGCGCTGCAGATCGATGCCGATAAATTCCATGATCGGGAAAATGATCGCAACCGTAAGCGGGATGGACAAGGCCACCACCGCTCCCGGACGGAAGCCGAGGCTGACGATGCTGCAGGCCATGATGATGGCAATGGCCTGCCAGAGAGATTCCATGAACTCGCCGATCGCGTTTTTGACCACGACCGGTTGATCGGACACCAGCGCGACGTCGATGCCGATCGGCAGGTCGACCATGCTGGAATCGATGGCTTTTCTGACATTGTCGCCCAGCGCCAGGATATCGCCGCCGTCGCGCATGGCGATGGCAAGACCGATCGCCGGCTTGCCATTGACGCGAAAGAGCGGCTGCGGCGGATCGGACAGCGAGCGGCGAACCCCGGCGATATCGCGCAAGCGGATCGTGCGGCCGTTCGAGACGAAATTGACGTCGAGCAGATCGTTCTCGGACTTGAACGCGCCGGTGACGCGGATCGACAATTTCTCTTCGCCGGTCTGCAGCGAGCCGGCGGGGATCACGGCGTTCTGGGCCTGGAGCGCGGCAATCAGCGCAGCGCGATCGATCCCGAGGCCTGCGAGCTGCTGCGTGGAAAATTCGACATAGATCTGCTCGTCCTGCGCGCCGAGAATCTCGATCTTTGAGACGTCGGCAACCTGCAAGAGCTTCGAGCGGATGTCCTCGACATAATCGCGCAGCTCGCGATGGCTGAAGCCGTCGGCGGAGAACGCGTAAATGAGGCCATACGTGTCGCCGAAATCATCGTTGAAGCCGGGACCGACGACGCCCTGGGGCAAGGTGCGACGTATATCGCCGATGTTCTTGCGCACCTGATACCAGATGTCCGGCACCTGCCTGGCGGAAGTCGAGCCTTTGAGATTGACGAAGATCGTCGTCAGGCCCGGGCTGGTATAGGAGCGCAGGAAATCCAGCCCCTTGGTTTCCTGCAGCTTGCGCTCGAGGCGTTCGGTCACCTGGGTCAAGGTGTCCTCGAGCGTCGCCCCCGGCCAGGCCGCCTGCACAATCATGGTGCGGAAGGTGAAGGCCGGGTCCTCGCTGCGCCCAAGCCGGTAATAGGACGACAGGCCCGCGACGACGATCGAGATCATCGCGAAAATGATGAAAGATCGATGTTTCAGCGCCCAGTCGGAAAGATTGGGGCCGATCATGATCTCACTCCCAGGGGCCTGACCTTTTGGCCCGGATGCAGCGCCTGCACGCCGGCGGTGACGACGATCTCACCGCCGTCAAGACCTCCCGAAAGCACCACTGTGCCGGGATCAAAGCGCAGAATGTCGACCGGCTTCAACGCGACGGTCATGCTGTCGGGATTGACCACCCATACGGCCGGATTTTTCTCGGTGGCCGTCAGCGCGCTCGCGGGGAGCGAGATGCCGTGCCCATGGTCGACCTCCATCCGGCCCGATACGGTCGCGCCAAGCCGCATGGCCGGCGGCGGATCGTTGACGGCGACGCGGACCTTGAACGTGCGCGTGACCGGATCGGCCTGCGGATCGACCTGACGCACCCTGCCTTTCGTGGTGACGCTGGGATCATCCGTCAGCGAGATGACGACGTCGGCTTCCGCGGGCGCCGTGCGCAACACCTGCGCCGGAACGTCGAAGACGGCGTCCCAGCCGGACTCGCGCGCGACCATGAACACCATCTGCCCGGCCTGCACCACCTCGCCGGATTCAGCCGCGCGGCGAGTGATGGTGCCGGCCAAACCGGCCCTCAGTTGGGTGTAGCCGACGCGGTCCTCCGCGATCTCGACCTGGGCCTTTGCGTCATCCACCGTTGCCTGCGCCGTCCGCAATGCTTGCTGGGCCTGATCGAAATTGGCGCGGGTGGTCCAGCCCTGTTGCAGCAGCGTTTCCTGGCGATCGAAGTGATTGGAATCCTGCTCCAGGCGCGCATTGGCCGCGGCGAGCGCAGCGCGCGCGGAGCGAAGCGAGTTCAATTCGTTCTGGGAATCGAGCTTGGCCACCACCTGGTCCGGCTTGACGCGGTCGCCCGTATCCACCGCGCGCTCGATGATCCGGCCGCCGATGCGGAAGGCGAGAGCGACCTCCTTTTCCGCCTGAATTTGTCCGGTAAGAACGATGGTCTGGCCAAGCCCACCCTTTTCGACGACCACCGTGCGAACAGGACGCGGCGGTGGCGCTTCCTTGGCCTCCTCGCGGTTGCAGCCGCAAAGCATCAGAACGAGCGCCGGTGCGGCCAGGAGCAGCGGGTGCTGATAAAACCGGAAAAAGCGGGATGAAATCGGCATGCGAACCTCTAATGGAGGAGTGACGGCGGAAACCTAATCAGTGCCTTGAGCCAGGGACGTGAGCGCGATTGAAAGGGATGATCGCGGCGAAATGTCGAGTGAAGCGGACGGGACCGCTCAGACTCCGATCAGCAATCCGCCACGAGAACGTCGATGTCGGCGGTCGAGCGTTTTCCCAGGTCCGCTCCGTGGCGATTGAGGAACTCGTCCGCGGTCTTGCGGCCTTCGTCCTTGAGCAACTTCAGGAAAGGCAGTTCCGCATTGAGCTTTGAGGACGCGCCAAACTCGGCAAGCTTGTCGGTGAGGATGCGATGCGTGCGCATCCTGGCCCAGCGGCTCCCCTCGCCCGTGCCGGGATCGGCGGCCTGACGCAGCAGCGCGATCATGCGCAACTCCTTCATCAGGGGCGCGTTGAAGGAAATTTCACTAAGCCGATTGAGGATTTCTGTTGCCGAACGCGGCGTGTCGCGGCGCTCGCGCGGATTGATCTGCACGAGAATCACGTCGGTGGCATCGCTTTCGCGCACCAGAGGCGAGATGGTCGGATTGCCGGCGTAGCCGCCGTCCCAGTACGGCTCACCATCGATCTCGATGGCCTGGAACATCGTCGGCAGGCAGGCCGAAGCGAGCAGCACCTCCGGAGTAATCTCGTTGTTGCGGAAAATTCTGCCACGCCCGGTGTGGACGTTGGTCGCGGTGATGAACAGCCTGATCGGCGCCTCGTTGAGATGGGCGAAATCGATGCTGTCCTCGAGAATGGAGCGGATCGGATTGTGACCAAACGGATTGAGGTCATACGGTGAGATCAGCCGGCTCATGAGGTCCATCATCAGGTAGGCCGGCGAGGTGTCGAGCGACCAACGGTTCATCAGGCGATCGACCGGTGATCGTTGGATTGGACTGAACCTCGCGGAAGCCGCGACGCGCTCCCAGTAGGCGTCCAGTGCCTCGCGCGCGCCTTGCGCGCCACCCTTGATGAAGCCGCTGACCAGAATGGCGGCGTTCATAGCGCCCGCCGACGTGCCCGAAATGGCGTCGATCTTCAGCCAGGGCACTTCGAGCAGGCGATCAAGCACGCCCCAGGTAAAAGCGCCATGAGACCCGCCACCCTGCAAGGCGAGATCGATCAGGACCGTTTCGCGCGAAGCTTTGCGTTGTTCTGCCATGCTAGCCTTTTCTACTGAAATTGTTTCTCTGCAATCGGGACAAAACTCTACTTTTCGCTAGCCCGCAGCGCTCGGCATTGTCCTTCCGCAATCAATTAATGACAATTCTGTCAGCATATCGTCGAGGGAAATAATCTCAAGCGGCCCGGCGCGAGCGTCTGCGGCGCGCCTCGTCGTTTGAGGGCTTGTCACTTCAAGGTTGTGCGGGGACGACAGCTTCGCCTTTTCGCTTGATACGTTGTGTCAGCATTGCTGACACACTGCCCTCCGGAGCAAAATCTGTATGGCGGCCAACGCGCCTGTGCTCCGTCATGGCAACGGCGCAGGGACACATATTTGCTTTGCGCTCCGCCGATTTTGCGCTTTCACGCGATGCGACTAAGGTCGTCCGTTTCGGGAGAGACGGCAAGATGAAGCGCATCCGCATCCTGCACGAGACCGAGTATCAGTACATCGAACCCGTGAAGTTCGGTCCCCATCGTGCGCTGATGCGTCCGCGCGAGGGACACGAAGTCCATATCGCGAGAGCGCGCATCAGCATTGCGCCACGGGCAAGCGTGCGCTGGCTGCGCGACACCTACGACAACTCCATCGCAATTCTCACTTTCGACGAGCGGTCCGACAAGCTCCGCGTCTCGAGCGAAGTCGACGTCGATCTCTACTATGACGATCCCGTCGAATGGTCGATTGCGCCGTTCGCCCGCTTGTTCCCATTCCAGTATCCTCCGGACGAGCACGTCGATTTGATGGTGTACCGACTGCCCAGCTATCCCTACGACGGACAAATACTGCTGAATTGGCTGCGCGACCTTTACGAGCCCGGTCAGGTGATCGGAACGTTCGATCTCCTGGGCAAATTGAATACGCACATCTTTCGGTCGCTCAAATACATGCATCGCGAGGAGCCCGGCGTGCAGTTGCCCAACGACACCCTACAGCGCGGCAGCGGCTCGTGCCGCGACTTCGCGGTGCTGATGATGGAAGCTGCCCGATACTGGGGTCTGGGAGCGCGATTTGTCACCGGCTATATCCAGATGGCCGAAGGCCAGCACGGCGCAACGCATGCGTGGACGGAGATCTATCTCCCCGGCGCCGGATGGCGCGGCTTCGATCCGACAAACAACAAGCTTGTCGGTCCCGAGCATATTTCGGTGGCCGTCGCCCGCGAACAAGAAAAGGCTTCTCCGCTTTCCGGCTATTGGGAAGGCCCGGCAGACGCCTTCAGTCGGATGAAGGTTTCGGTGCAGGTGGTTCCGATCTCATCGAATTTCGTCCAAGGCGAGGTGCCGGATCCGTCGCCAGCAGCAGATGGAAAGGATCAGTGGTCCATCGCTGAGGACGAAACACAGGTGACGGGTGAACATCGACGATGAACGCGAGCCTCTGGATTGTCCTGATCCTGCTTGCGTCCGCGATCGTGATGTTCGCGATCAACAAGCCGCGACTGGATGCCGTCGCATTGATCATGCTGGTTTTGCTCCCCTTTACGGGCGTGATCACGATGAACGAGGCGCTCGCCGGTTTCAGCGATGCGAACATCGTTCTGATAGCCGCGCTGTTCGTCATCGGTGACGGTCTGGTTCGGACGGGCGTCGCCCAGCGAATGGGCGACTGGCTGATTGCCAAGGCCGGCAACAACGAGGTTCGCCTCATCGTCCTCTTGATGGCCGTTGTCTGCGGACTTGGGGCAACCATGAGCTCGACGGCGGTGACCGCGATTTTCATTCCGGTCGCACTGCGCATCGCGCAAAGCACCGGCATCGGCCCTGACAGGCTCATGATGCCGCTTAGTTTCGCCGCTCTGATCAGCGGAATGATGACATTGGTGGCGACGGCTCCGAACCTGGTCGTCAACAGCGAACTCGAGCGCCATGGCGTGCAAGGCTTTGCTTTCTTCAGCTTCACGCCATTCGGCGTGCCGGTGCTGCTGCTTGGGATCGTCTACATGTGCTTCGCGCGGCGTTGGCTCCGAACGCCGGCCGAATCGAAAAAACCTCTTCGCGCGGGATTCGCGGACTGGATCGACGAATACAAGCTCGCCGACCGGGAAAGGCGCCTTCGGGTCATGGAGGGATCGCAGCTTGCGGGAAAGAGCCTGGAGAACCTGAACCTGAGGGGCACTTCGGGTGCCAACATCGTGGCCATCGAGCGCGCCCGGAAGTTCTCGAGCGAGCTTCTCAGGCCGACCGCGAAGACGGAGCTTCTGGCCGGAGACGTATTGTTGATCGACCTGTCCGCGTCGAGCACCGATATCGAGGCGCTGCGCAAGCAGTACCTGCTTGAGGAATTGCCGCTGAGCGGCGCATATTTCTCCGACCGATCGCAGGATCTAGGCATGGCTGAGGTCATGATACCGGCGAGTTCCGAGCTCCTCGGCCAGACGCTGGTCGAGGCGGAATTCCGCACCCGATTTGGGCTTACCGCAATCGGGCTGCGGCGAGGTGACGGCGCGCATACAAAGGAACTGTTGAGGGAACAACTTCGCGTGGGAGACACCCTGCTGCTGGTTGGCCCCTGGAAGGA
Source organism: uncultured Alphaproteobacteria bacterium (assembly GCA_963738845.1). Classification (GTDB taxonomy): domain Bacteria; phylum Pseudomonadota; class Alphaproteobacteria; order Rhizobiales; family Xanthobacteraceae; genus Bradyrhizobium. The sequence continues at coordinate 87,526 of CAVTYJ010000003.1, forward strand.
CATCGAACGGCTGGGCGACAGCGGGAATATGGTCATCATCGACCTGCCTGCAGAGATCGACGAAAGGCTTCCGGCCCCCGGGCGAGCATTGCAGGCGCTCGTCTGTCTGGCAATCGTCGTCGGGCTGATGGTGAGCGGTGTCGTGCCGAACGTGCAGGCTGCCCTGATCGGATGTCTTCTCATGGGCGCGCTTGGCTGTGTCGATTTCGCGAGCGCCTACCGTTCGATCGACTGGAAGACGATCGTCCTGATTGTCGGCATGTTGCCGTTTTCCATCGCTCTGGAGCGGACGGGTGGAGTCGAACTGGCCGCGAACGGTGTGAGAAACCTGACAGCGGGCGCGGACATTCGATTAGTCCTGGCCACGGTTTTCGTCATTACCGCTCTGCTTGGAATGTTCATCTCCAATACCGCAACCGCAATCCTGATGGCTCCGGTCGCGCTTGCCATTGCGCACGAGCTGAATGTCTCGCCCTATCCATTCGCGATGATCGTGGCACTGGCGGCCTCGACGGCTTTCATGACGCCGGTCTCTTCGCCGGTAAACACGCTGGTCGTCGCACCGGGCCGCTACACGTTCGGAGATTTCGTGCGCGTCGGCGTGCCGTTTTCCATCATCGTCCTGATCGTTTGCGTCGTTTTGGTGCCATGGCTGCTGCCGCCGTAGCGCTCGGTCGACGGCCCCACCTGGCAAGGACCACAAAAATGATCGAGTTGACAAAACACGCGGGCGCGACGTCAATCAAGGCTATGATGCAAAAGCGCATCGACGCGATCGGGTGCGTGGCCCTGTTTCCAAGCCGGGCGCCTGTTTGCAGACATATCCGCGGGAACCAACGGTCGGGATGAACGAGCCAAATGCTGCGCAGGAGACTTTTCAGGTGGCTGAAATGGACGGCGCTTCTTCTGAGCGTCGCGGTGCTGACGTTCCTTGCGGTGCGCGTTCACGAGGTTCAAAGCGGCCCCGACCTCGAGGTTTGGCACACCTATGTGCCGCGAGAGCTGGATGCGGCGAAAATCGACAAGACGGACTGGGCCGGATACCTTGCACGGGAAGCCGGGATCTTCGAGGACCTACGCCGCGAAGTGTCGCAGAAGCTGACGCCCGATGAGCGTGTTCCCATCAACCGGTATTTCGAAGGAAGCCCTGTCTATCCCGCGCACTTCTCGCAGGACTTCAATCGTTCGTTCGTTCTCGAGCCGGACGGCACTCCGCGCGGAGTCGTAGTCCTGCTGCATGGGCTCACGGATTCGCCCTACAGCCAGCGCCACATCGCTCGCCTCTACCGCGACCACGGCTTCGTCGCGCTCGTGATCAGGCTGCCCGGTCACGGCACCGTGCCGGCGGGATTGACCGAAGTGACCTGGGAAGACTGGTTGGCGGCGACACGACTGGCGATACGTGAGGCTCGCCGGCGGGTGCCCGCGCCCGCACCGCTCGATCTCGTCGGCTTCTCCAACGGCGGCGCGTTGGCGCTCAAATACGCGCTCGATGCGATTGCGGATCGGGATCTCGCTCGACCTAATCGCATTGTGCTGATCTCGCCGATGATCGGGATCACGCGCTTCGCCCGCTTTGCCGGGCTGGCCGGTCTCCCCGCCATTTTTCCGCCATTCGCGAAAGCTGCGTGGCTCGCCATCCTGCCCGAATTCAATCCGTTCAAATACAACTCCTTTCCCGTCAATGGCGCGCGGGAATCGTTTCGCCTGACGCAGGCCCTGCAGCGCCAGATCCTGGACTTGCGGCGCGAGGGGCGTCTCGGCGATCTGCCTCCCGTCCTGACGTTCCAATCGGTGATGGATTTCACGGTCAGCACGCCGGCCATCGTTTCTGGCCTCTACGCGCAGCTGCCTTCAAATGGAAGCGAGCTGGTGCTTTTCGACGTCAACCGAACCGTCAAGTTCGGCCCGCTGTTGCGCCCTTCGGCCGACACGGCGCTCAATCGTCTGCTGCCCCCGGCTGTGCGTTCCTACCGAATTACGGTCATCACCAATGCCGAGGAGACAAGCAGCAACGTGGAGGAGCGCTCGGTGGAGGCCGGTGAGACGAACGAGCAACGACGCCCCCTTGGCATAAGCTATCCGCCCGGCGTGTACTCGCTGTCGCACGTTGCGCTGCCATTTCCGATGAATGATGCGTTGTACGGCATGACACCGGACGAGAGCGAAAGTTTTGGACCGAACCTCGGCGCTTTGGCGCCGCGCGGCGAACGAAATGTCCTGATCACGAGCCTTGATGCACTGCTTCGGGTCGCTTCAAATCCGTTCTACCCGTATCTTATAGAGCGAATCGCAGAGGGCATCGACCATCCGGCAACGATGCCGGCGCCGGGCGCGTCGCCCGCTGTCGCGCCCTCTGCGGCCGTGGCGACGTTGCCGAATGTCCAGAGCACGGTGCCATCCTGGACGTCGGGAGCGGTCGACGATCCATCCGATCTGCCGCCATAGGACACTGAAGCGCGGCTTTGCTTCTTATTGAGCTTGCGCGCGCTGCAATTCGCGACCGCGCTGATCGTCTCGTTGTTCATCGCGCGGCTTTGCCAGCTCGTTCGGCGGATCAGCGATTGACGGCACGTCGGCGAGGCCGGAGTCGACCTCCGTCAGGAGCTCGTCCAGGGAGAAATCGCGACGTCCCCTGCGTGATTTTGGCCTACGGCTCATGGTGGCACGAAACGCATTCCTCAACACCGGCACGTCCTCCTGAGAAGCAATCCGGAATCGCACGCCTTTCATCGGCGGCATATGTGGGCAGACGTCATTGCGCGATCATGGATGCGCGATTAACCAACGGTAATCTCGATGAGACTGAACGTCGCAGCGTTCGAGCGACGCGCAGCACAGGTCCCCTCGCCCGTGAACGATGGGCGAGCAAATACGGCGACATTCGACCCTGGCTGGTCTATGATCGCTCGATATCCTGGCGGCGGAAGGCGCGATCACGATGATACGGACGCTCCGCAAGACTTTAAGACCATCCGGGAGCGATAGTCTCGCGGGGGCTTTCTTGCGCCTCGGCTGGACCGGCTTCTGGATCCAGCTCGCGATCGGTGCAATCCCCGTCTTCTTTGCTGTTTACGCCTTGATATTGGGCCGCGGCGGCGGCGCGGGCACGCGCGGCGGCTCGCTGCTGGTGGAATATCTCACCTTCGCCGGATTGATCGTGTTGGTTTTCACCACGTTGTGGTCGTTCCGATATACGCGCCTTGGCGAGAAGATTGCCGATCCCGCGCGGCGCCCGTCCGAATCCGCCGTGCTGCGCGTCGCCTGGATCGGCGTCACCGCAAGCGCACTCGGCATTCTTATTTCGATGCTCGTCATGCTGTTCGAGGTTGTGCAGCTTCTGCTCTATTTCCTTCGCGCGCCACAGGTCGGCGTGCCGACGATCCAGACGACGGGGGGTGGACAGGCGAGTTTTTTGTCCGCGGCCGACATGGTGAACCTGCTGATCCTGAACGTTACGCTGTTTGGCGAGCTCACCGTCTTGATCTTCAGCATTTGGCTGTTGTTTCGCAGCATGACGCCGTCAGCCGAGTATCCCTACGCCGGAAGCGAAGAAGAATAGTGCCCCTCGCCTGGCATTATGCCCCCTCATAGGCCTGCTCTCGCGATGAACCAGGATCGCACGATCAAGACGCTGCTTTTCTTCTGCGCGACCATCCTCATATTGGGCGGGCTCTACCTCGCGCAACCGATCATTGCGCCGGTGGCGTTCTCGCTGTTCGTTGTCGCCGTCGTGTGGCCGATCCAGCAGGCACTCCAGTCGAAATTTCCCAAACTGCTCGCACTCGTGGTGACCATCCTCGGCGTCCTGGTGGTGATCTCGGTGCTCGGCTATTTGCTGATCTGGGGATTCAGCAAGGTGGTGCGGTGGCTCACGCTCAATGCTGATCGGTTGCAGGTGCAGTACATGCAGGCGATAGACTGGCTCGACGGACACGGCGTCTCGATCTCGGACATGGTGACCCAGAGTTACAACGGCACGAGCTGGCTTCTTCCCGCCGCGAAGGGTCTCGGAGGAAGAGGCTATCGGCTGATATCCTTTGTCGTCATTGCCTTCGCCTTCATTGTCCTCGGCCTGCTCGAGGTCGACGTCGCGCGAAAGAACATAGAACGTCTGCAGAATGCGACGGCAAGGCAGCTGCTGCTGGTCGCCGGCGCGGACATCGCGGCCAAGCTGCAGAAATATATGCTGGTCCGCACTGTCGTCAGCATTTTGACGGGCGTCGTCGTCTGGAGCTTTGCGTTGCTTGCCGGTCTCGAATTGGCGACGGCGTGGGGCGTGATTGCATTCGTGCTGAATTACATTCCCTTTATCGGCCCGCTGATCGCGACGGTCTTTCCGACCTTGTTTGCGCTCGTTCAGTTCGAGTCATGGCAGCTTGCGATCGCCGTATTCGCCTGCCTGAACCTGATCCAGTTTCTTATCGGGAGCTATCTGGAACCGCGGATGGCGGGTGCGGCGCTGTCCATTTCGCCATTCATTGTCCTGTTCGCGGTGTTTTTCTGGAGCTTTTTGTGGGGAGTGGCGGGAGCCTTTATCGGCGTGCCGATCGTCATAGCGCTGCTCGCCGTCTGCGACGAGCACGAGTCCACGCGATGGATTGCACTGCTGTTTTCGGGACGCGAAACCGAGCGCAAGTAGCCACTCTCATTTGATTCTGTCGAGCGCCTCAATCAGATCGATCCGCAGATCGTCGTAATCCTCCAGACCGACCGAAATGCGGATCAAGCCGTCCGTAAACCCGTGCGCTACGCGCTCCTCCGCAGAGTAGGTTGCGTGCGTCATGCTGGCCGGATGCTGGATCAGGGTCTCGGCATCGCCCAGGCTGACCGCTCGGGTCGCGAGCCTCACGCGATCCATGAAGGCGCGGCCCGCGCCAAGCCCGCCCTTCAATTCAAGCGCAATCATGCCGCCCATGTTCCTCATCTGTCGCAACGCCAGCGCATGCTGCGGATGCGACGGCAGGCCGGGAAAGTAAACCGTATCGACGGCCGGGTGGGCATCCAGGTCGTGCGCGAGCCGCAGCGCCGTCTCGGCATGCCGATCCATGCGCAGGCTCAGCGTCTTGAGCCCTCGAAGCACGAGGAACGCATCGAATGCGGAGATGCACGCGCCGTTCATCTCCTTCACTCCGACAAAACGGAATCGATCGATCAGTTCCTTGCTTGCTACCACGATTCCCGCCAGCAGGTCGCCGTGGCCGCCGAGATATTTCGTCGCGGAATGCACGACGATATCGGCACCCAGCGTCATCGGCTGCTGCAAATACGGCGTGCAATAGGTGTTGTCGATCAAGAGCAGCACGCCTTTGCGGCGGCAGATTTCGGCCAGCGCGGCGATGTCGACGATCCGCATGTTCGGGTTCGAAGGGGTTTCGGCCACAACGAGCCGCGTACGCGGCGTCAACGCTTGCGACAGCGCGGCGGGATCGGTGAAGTCGGCAAACCTGGTCTTGATGTCAAAGCGCTCGAGCTGATGGTGAAGCAGCGCAAACGTGCAGCCATAGAGCGTCTTGTCCGCCACGATCTCGTCGCCCGCCTTGAGCAACGTCCAGATCACGGCCGTCAGCGCACCCATGCCCGAGGAGGTTGCCATCGCGGCTTCGCCCTCTTCGAGGGCGGCCATGCGCTTCTCGAGGACGGAGACGGTCGGGTTGCCGACGCGGCTGTAGATGTAGCCCTCTGCCGCGCCGGCAAAACGCTCGCTCCCGGTCTCCGAACTGTCGAAGGCATAAGTCGAGGTGAGGAACACCGGCGGGTTGAGCGACCCGTGGTAGTTGAGTGCGTCGTACCCTTCGTGAATGGCCCGGGTCGAAAAGCCGTGTCTGATATCGTTCTTCATCATGAACAGGATACATCAAGCGGCGGATTATGCTTGCCAAATGATCGCGTTCTGGGCTCTGTATTTGGCAAAACCATCCAATATGAAAGTCGGATATGGCTAACCCTGCCAAGAAGCATCCAAATCTGGATGCGATCGATCGCAACATCCTCCGTCTGCTGCAGGCCGATGCGCGGCTACCCAACAATGTTCTCGCAGAGCGTGTAGGGCTGTCGCCCTCGCCATGTTCGCGCAGGGTGAAGCTGCTCGAGGAGGCCGGCATTATCGACGGCTATCGGACGGTCCTGAACCGTGCAGCGATCGGCCTGAACCTGACCATCTTTGCGGGCATCCGCGTCGACCGTCACTCGGCCGAGCGCAAGGATCAGTTCATCGAGACGATCCTCGCAATGCCCGAAGTGGTCGCCTGCCATCTGGTTTCGGGCGACGTGGATATCCTGATCGAGGTCGTCGTGCCCGACATGGCAGCCTACGAGACGACGGTTCTCAATCGCCTCCTCGCGCTGCCGGAATTGCGCGACATCAGAACCAGCTTCGCAATGCGCAGCTACAAGTCCGTGGGCGCGCTGCCGATTTCGCCGATGGATTAAGGTGGTTTGTCACGTCGTTGCGGCCCGCTCTTTCATTCGCAACGGCCGGACCGGACGCGGCGCTGGCTCCTGCCTGCCGAAACCGGGATGCCCGTAGAACGCCGAGCGCTATTCTCTTTGAGGTATAATCCAGCGTCGTTTATCAATCAAAGCGTGTTTTGCGACCCAAAAGGGTGAGGCATATCGAGACACCAGGGAAGCCAGGCTAGAAGTTTTGGCGGTTGAACTCGGGAAACGGGCTAAGTATTGGTCGGAGCGGCAGGATTCGAACCTGCGACCCCTGCGTCCCGAACGTAAGTAGCAGTCGAAAAGATCAATAAAAACAGTGGCCTTTGTTCTCGTTTGACCCCCTTTGTCGCGCTTTGTTCACGGGGTTTCTGTGGTCAATCTGTGGTTGGGAATTCTCAAACTCAACTAGCGGCCGACAAGCGGTTGCAACCGCAACTGATACGAGATCGGCGAAGAGCTCTTGTCCCTAAAAAGCGCTAAACCGCTTCCGTCGGAGGATGTCTTGATAGGAAATGTCAAGCACTCAGCGGGCGAAAAGAAAGCATCCGGCCAAGGCCGCGACGTGCACGTTCTAGAGCGCAGGGGGTGCTCGCGATGATGATGTGTGGACGGCGTGCTTTTGGCGATTGACGGCCGTTTGGCGCGATGGCCTCGTTTCCTCCGAGGAGAAGGCATGTCGATCGAAGACCAGCTTCGTGAGCGGCTGAAGAAGGTGGAGGCGCTGTATTTTGGCGCGACCACCGAGGGGGAACGCGGCGCCGCGGAAGCTGCGGTAGAACGGCTGAAGGCCAAACTCGACGAGGTCAGCCGTCGCGATCCCCCGATCGAGATGAAGTTTAGCCTACCAGACGAATGGTCGGTCCGGCTGTTCATCGCCTTGTGCCGGCGCTATGGCGTGCGGCCTTTCCGATATCCGCGGCAGCGCTCGACGACGATCATGGTCAGGGCGCCGCGACGCTTTTTCGATACCGTAGTGTGGCGGCAGTTCTCTGAGCTGCATACGGACCTCTGGATTTATTTTGAGCAGACCACGGAGCGGCTGATCCGGGAGGCTATCCACGCCGATACTGCTGATGCCGAGACGGCGGTCGAGCCGGCCAGCCTGCGCTGACGCGTATCCCGTTGCTATCCTTCGACTTTACGCAGTTTGCGTGACCGAACAAACGCTCGATCTGTTGCCATGAATCGCGCGAGCATTGGCGGAATCAATTTGTTGGGCTCGCTGATCGATTGCCCACTTTGCGCTGCCAAAGTTTCGGCGTAGGCGACAAGATCGCGGTGAACGCTTGCGGGCAACTCGACGGTGACTTTTACACGATTGTCCTGAGGGAGCTCGGTTATTTTCAGGTTCGCCATCGTCGTCACCCCCGGTACGGCTCCAGAACGAGATCACGATTGACGATCACCCGCACCAGAAATCCTGGCCTGATCGTCAACGTCGGCTGAATATTCAGGTTACGTCGAACGACCTGTTGCCCGGTCTGATTCAGCGAATTCGCAGCGCCGAGCCGTAGCGCCTGAAGAATGGCCGTATTGTTTCCGGTATCCGCACCGGACCCCAGCTCTGCCCCAACGCCGAGGACGGTCGATAATAGCGCTGCCTTGAACAACTCGGCCCAATGGTTGTCGATCTTATCCTCAACACCGGAGTAGCCCCCGGTGTCTGCGCCCTGTTGCCGCTCGAGCACGATCGAGCGACCGTTCGGCATGATCAGCCGGGTCCACACCAACAATACCCGCGATTGGCCGAACGCGACCTGGCTGTCATAGACCCCAATCAGGCGAGCCCCTTGGGGGATCAGACGGGCGCGGCCAGTTGGGGTGTCATAGATATTTTCGGTGACTTGCGCTGTGATTTGTCCGGGAAGATCCGAGCGTATACCTGTGATGAGAGCGGCCGGGACGATCGTTCCCGCCTGCACCACAAAGGGCGACGCTGGACGTGAGAGCCGATCGGGCGCTGTAGTCCGCCGATCAACAGGGGCATTGACGAAGAGGAGTTTGCGATCCTGCTCGTTCTGAGTAAACGTTTCATCGGAAGATGGCGTAGTCTTGGTCACGGCTTCCTGGGACGCGGCATGCGGTGACACAACGGGCGCGGTAGTCGACGCAAATACTTTGCTGGTCCGTGCCGCCTCGGTTTCCTGGTTGACACGTTGTTGTTCGGCGTCAAGACCGATCGTCGCTGATCGGCCTTCCGCCGTGACGATTGGACGCCCCAAGTCGCCCGGCAATGGGGGCCCAAGCCGGGGCACGTCGCGGGGAATCCCAGCGTAATCCCGCGGCAATGTTGTCAGGCCATCTGCAACGTTGTGATGATCGGTGCTGTAAAGCTCGTCCGGCGCGGGACTATGTGGGCGGTCGCTCCTCAGCGCCCACAGCACCGCACCGGAGATGAGCAGCAGGGCTAGTGCGGTGCCCCCAGCAAGGACTTTTCGGGAAAGCCGCGTGATCCTGGGGTGGTCTGCACGCAGACGCAAAGGCTGCGCGCTATCATCAGATGGTGGCGCTGCTCCCGATACGGGACCGAAGCTGTCGTTTGGTCCATTGCCCGTTATGATCGCCTCCCGTCGGCTCTCGCAATTCGGACCTTCTGCTGCTTTTCTCCGCCGAGACGCAGCTCGGCCGCGGCGAACAGACGGTCTACGATCAGTACATTCCTGTAGGCGCGATAGTTGACGAGCTCGGGCTTGCCATCCTGGCCGACGACGAACAGCGGCGGCATTTCGCCTTGGGCAATGCCGGGCGAGAACTCGATGTAGACCTTGCGGCCGTCATCGTAGGCATTGATCGGGCGCCACGGCGGGCTGTCGCCCTCGATGACGTAACGGTAGCGCCGCCGATCCACTTCCGGAATGATTGGAGTTGGTGGCAAAGCCGTTGAACGGCCGTATCGGTCTTCCGGGTAGAACCAGGCAACTGACGGCATGTATGGCTTTTCACGGGAGCGCAGCTCGATCAGGTAGGTCCGTCGATCGGTGTTGACGACAAGGTTAGTCTCGATGGCGGGCCTTGTCGGCTTGACCATGATATGGACGCGCCTGGTATCGCCGTTGCCGCTTTCGGTATCGCCGACGATCCAGCGCACGGTGTCGCCGGCGGCGAGCGGTCCCGAACCTGTGAGCTGTTCGCCCGGCTCGAGCGCGATATCCGTGATCTCTCCTGGTGAGGCGTAGATCTGATAGAGCGCCCCTGGACTGTAGGGGAAGACCTGGACGGCGTTGAAATACCCGGCCTGCCGCGGTTCGACCCGGGCAGCATCATTTGCTGTTGTGATCCGTTCCGCCGGCTCTTTGGCTTCTTCATCACCCTTCTTGCCGCCGCGGGTCGGTGTCCAGGATGGGGGGACATGCATTGGACGCGCATGGTCGTCTGCCGGCATCGGAAGATCGGGAGACGGCGGCACATCGTCATCATAACTGATCTGCGGCGGCTTGAAGGTCGTGCAGCCGGAGAGCGCGAGAACAAAAAGCAGGGCCAGACTTGCAGGCGTCCCATTGCATTTTGGACCAATCGACCTCGGTACAGGATTTCTCACTAGCCGAGCTCCTTCGACCAGTTGATGGAATTGACATAAACGCCCAGGGGATTCTTGCGCAGGCGATCGGCATCGCGCGGCGTTTCAATGACCACGGAAAGGATCGCGGTCCAGCGCTCCGTTGCGGCTAGCTGACCGTTGTCATAACGGCGTTCGGTCCAGGCAACCCGAAAGCTGATCGGCAGAGTGGTC
>CAVTYJ010000004.1:0-61575 GCA_963738845.1 uncultured Alphaproteobacteria bacterium
CTGCCCGGTGAACGCCTCGGGATTGTCGAGCACCAACCCGCCGGTGGTGCTGATGCTGTTGATGAAGGTTACCGTGGCTGCGCTGGCGCCAGAGATGTCGAGGACGTGGTCGCTGTCGATCGTCACGGCGCCAGTGGCAACCGCGGGATCATCGATCAGCGTTCCGCCGGTCGCATCCTTCGATATCTCGAAACCGCGGGTATCGGAGCTACCTGAAATATGCAGGGTTACGTGATCCGCCAGCGGTCCGAACAATCCGTTGCTGATTGTCAGCATGCTGGTTTTGCTGTTGAAGCTAGCGGTCGTAGCGAATGTCCAGGCCAGATCTTTGAGATCGACGTGGTTCTCTACGTTTTCGGGTTCGGCTTCCGTGAGACCAACGATCGTTCCGCCAAAATCATGGGAATCGTCGAGGACGAGCAGGGACGCGCCTCCCGCCGACTCGAAGGTCACGGTCTGGTCGGAGGAGACCGATCCGCCGATCTCGACGGTGGCATGGTTGAAGAGCTCGATCGATCCCGATCCGGTAATATCTCCGGTGATGGTCACCGATGACGCCGAGTTGCTGCCGGGATTGCCGGCCTGGATCAGCCCGTTGTTCAGGACATCGTCGTCGATCAGCAGCGTATGGCCCGCCGAGGCTTCGAGAACGCCTCCGAAATTGTTCGTCACCAGACTGCCGGAAAGCGTGTCAATGATCAACGCATGTGACGCGGTGGCATCGATCGTACCGGAGTTCACCAGCGTCAGATGGCTGTCCCCGATCGTGCCCGCACCGCTGATCGTGTCGGAATTGAGGAGCGTTGCCGCCAAGCCGTCGCTGACGATGGAGTTGTTGGCATTGTCGGCCAGCGTGACATGGCCGCCGCCGGTCAGCGTGACGGTTCCGGTGATTTTCAACTCGGTGGAATGACCCAGCGAATTCAGCAGGATCGTCCCGGCATCGCTGATCGTGTTTTTCAGGTCCAACACGTCATTGTCGCTCACGGTGACGGTCGCATTGTTCGCTATCGTGACGCCGTCGAACGTATTCGACGCACTCGCCGTAACAATCGCGCCTGTGCCGCCCAGCGTGCCCCCCAGGAGTGTGAGGTTCAACAGATCGAGCAGGATGCCGCTGCCGCTGTTGGCATCGATCTCGGCGCCGGTGGCAGTGATGTTCCCACTCAGGTTGAGAGTACCCACCGCCGCCGTCACGGTACTGCCGCTTCTGAGCGTCACGCCATTGAGCGTCGAGGCCTTGTCATTGGCACCGTTTTTGGCGGCCGTGGTGATCGCTCCGCTACCGCCCAGCGTGCCGCCGGTGATGACGCCGCTAATGAGGTTTAACGTCGAATTGTGGTCGACGGCTATAGTGCCATTCGTGTTGGTGATCGTCTCGCCATTCAGCACCAGCGTGCTGCCATTCGTCACCAGGATCGTCCCGCTGTTGTTCACAGGTGCGGGATCGATCGTCAGCGTTCCGCCGAGAACCTTGATGTTGCTGGTATTGTTGATCGTCGCGCCGTTGATGAAGGTGTTGCCCGTCGAATTGATCTCGCCACTCACATTGACGGTGCCGGAGTTGATCGTTGCGCCGTTCAGCGTCAGCGTGTTGGACGCGTCAACCGATAGCGTCGCGCCGGTGTCCATGAACGTCGTGCCGTTCACGGTCACGTTGTCCAGCGTCAGCGTCTGATTGGCGTCGACCGTCACGCCGCCGCCGTTCAGCGCCGCGCCGCCGTCGATCTTGCTCGAGCCGGTGACGTGGATCGTGCCATTGTCGGTGATCGTGCCGTTCTTGATCTCGGTCCCCGACAGCGTCAGCGTCGCGCCGCTGTCGACCTTGATGATGCTGCTGACCGCGCTGGTGTCGGTCACCGTGTCCTTCAGCAGGCTCGCAGTGTCGACAATCTCCAGCGTACCGTTGTTGGTGATCGCGCCCAGCGGCGAACTCGACGTGCCCTGGAGTGTCGCCCCGCCGGTCAGCCTCACCGTGTGACCAATGATGACGCTGTCTCCGACGGAACTGTCGACCGTGACCGTCGTCCCATTCACCGTCATGCCGTCCAGCGTCAGATTGGCATCGACCGTCACACCGCCATTCTTGAGCGTAGCGCTCTGATCAATCGTGCTGTCGCCAGTGACATGGATCGTACCCAGATCGTTGATCGTACCGCCGTCGATCCTCGCGCCGTTCAGCGTCAGCGTCGTGCCACCATCAACCGAAAGCGTCGCGCCTGCCGCCATGTCCGCGAACGTCGTGCCGTTCACCGTCACGTTGTCCAGCGTCAGCGTCTTATTGGCGTCGACCGTCACCCCGCCATTGTTCAAAAACGCCGGCGTTGCCGCACCCGTGCCCTGGATCGTGCTCGACCCCTTGATCTCGATCGTGCCGCCCGACTGGCTGGTGCCGTCGTTGATCGTGCCGCCGGTGATGCTCACGCCGTTGAGCGTCAGCGTCCTGGTCGCATCGACATTGATCGTGCCGCCATCGGTGATCGCACCGCCGCTGATGGTCGTGCCGTCCAGCGTCAGGATCGCGCCGCTGTCGATCGTCAGCTGCTTATTGCCGAAGATATCGTTGTTGATGCTGCCGGTGCCGCTGGTCTCGACCGTCCCGCCATTGGTGATGTTGCCGCCCGTCAACGCCACGCCATTGAGCGTCAGCGTGTTGCCGCCGTCGACATTGACCGTGCCATTGTCGGTGATCGCGCCGCCGCTGATGGTCGTGCCGTCCAGCGTCAGGATCGCGCCGCTGTCGATCGTCAGCTGCTTATTGCCGAAGATATCGTTGTTGATGCTGCCGGTGCCGCTGGTCTCGATCGTCCCGCCATTGGTGATGTCGCCGCCCGTCAGCGCCACGCCGTTGAGCGTCAGCTTGCTGCCGCTGTCGACATTGACCGTGCCGCTGTCGGTGATCGCACCGCCGGTGATGGTCGTGCCGTCCAGCGTCAGGATTTGGGCCGCCTCGACGATCAGCTTTGCATTGGTGTTGGTGAAGATGTCGCCATTAATGCTGCCGGTGCCGGTGACGTCGATCGTCCCGGCATTGGTGATGTTGCCGCCCGTCAGCGCCACGCCGGACAGCTTCAGCGTGCTGCCGCCGTCGACGTTGATCGTGCCACTGTCGGTGATCGCGCCGCCAGTGATGGTCGTGCCGTCCAGCGTCAGGGTCTGATTGGCCTCGACGATCAGCTTCGCATTGGTGTTGGTGAAGATGTCGCCGTTGATGCTGCCGGTGCCGGTGACGTCGATCGTTCCGGCATTGGTGATGTTGCCGCCCGTCAACGCCACCCCGGACAGCTTCAGCGTGCTGCCGCCGTCGACATTGACCGTGCCGCTGTCGGTGATCGTGCCGCCAGTCACCGTCACGCCATCCAGCGTCACCTTGTCCAAAACCGTCAGCCCGGCCGCCGTGTCCGTGAACGTCGTGCCGTTCACCGTTACATTGTCCAGCGTCAGCGTCCGGCCGCTGTCGACCGTCACCCCGCCATTGTTGAGGAACGCCGGTGTTGCGAGACCCGCACCCTGGATCGTGCTCGACCCCTTGATCTCGATCGTGCCCCCCGACTGGCTGGTGCCATCGTTGATCGTCCCGCCGGTGATGGTCACGCTGTCGAGCGTCAGATTGCTGCCGCCGTCGACCTGAATCGTGCCGTTGTCGGTGATCGTGCCGCCGGTGATCGCCGTACCATCCAGCGTCAGGGTCTGATTGGCCTCGACGATCAGCTTCGCATTGGTGTTGGTGAAGATGTCGCCATTAATGCTGCCGGTGCCGGTGACGTCGATCGTCCCGGCATTGGTGATGTTGCCGCCCGTCAGCGCCACGCCGGACAGCTTCAGCGTGCTGCCGCCGTCGACGTTGATCGTGCCACTGTCGGTGATCGCGCCGCCAGTGATGGTCGTGCCGTCCAGCGTCAGGATTTGGGCCGCCTCGACGATCAGCTTCGCATTGGTGTTGGTGAAGATGTCGCCATTGATGCTGCCGGTGCCGGTGACGTCGATCGTTCCGGCATTGGTGATGTTGCCGCCCGTCAACGCCACCCCGGACAGCTTCAGCGTGCTGCCGCCGTCGACATTGACCGTGCCGCTGTCGGTGATCGTGCCGCCAGTCACCGTCACGCCATCCAGCGTCACCTTGTCCAAAACCGTCAGCCCGGCCGCCGTGTCCGTGAACGTCGTGCCGTTCACCGTTACATTGTCCAGCGTCAGCGTCCGGCCGCTGTCGACCGTCACCCCGCCATTGTTGAGGAACGCCGGTGTTGCGAGACCCGCACCCTGGATCGTGCTCGACCCCTTGATCTCGATCGTGCCCCCCGACTGGCTGGTGCCATCGTTGATCGTCCCGCCGGTGATGGTCACGCTGTCGAGCGTCAGATTGCTGCCGCCGTCGACCTGAATCGTGCCGTTGTCGGTGATCGTGCCGCCGGTGATCGCCGTACCATCCAGCGTCAGGGTCTGATTGGCCTCGACGATCAGCTTCGCATTGGTGTTGGTGAAGATGTCGCCGTTGATGCTGCCGGTGCCGGTGACGTCGATCGTTCCGGCATTGGTGATGTTGCCGCCCGTCAACGCCACCCCGGACAGCTTCAGCGTGCTGCCGCCGTCGACATTGACCGTGCCGCTGTCGGTGATCGTGCCGCCAGTCACCGTCACGCCATCCAGCGTCACCTTGTCCAAAACCGTCAGCCCGGCCGCCGTGTCCGTGAACGTCGTGCCGTTCACCGTTACATTGTCCAGCGTCAGCGTCCGGCCGCTGTCGACCGTCACCCCGCCATTGTTGAGGAACGCCGGTGTTGCGAGACCCGCACCCTGGATCGTGCTCGACCCCTTGATCTCGATCGTGCCCCCCGACTGGCTGGTGCCATCGTTGATCGTCCCGCCGGTGATGGTCACGCTGTCGAGCGTCAGATTGCTGCCGCCGTCGACCTGAATCGTGCCGTTGTCGGTGATCGTGCCGCCGGTGATCGCCGTACCATCCAGCGTCAGGGTCTGATTGGCCTCGACGATCAGCTTCGCATTGGTGTTGGTGAAGATGTCGCCGTTGATGCTGCCGGTGCCGGTGACGTCGATCGTTCCGGCATTGGTGATGTTGCCGCCCGTCAACGCCACCCCGGACAGCTTCAGCGTGCTGCCGCCGTCGACATTGACCGTGCCGCTGTCGGTGATCGTGCCGCCAGTCACCGTCACGCCATCCAGCGTCACCTTGTCCAAAACCGTCAGCCCGGCCGCCGTGTCCGTGAACGTCGTGCCGTTCACCGTTACATTGTCCAGCGTCAGCGTCCGGCCGCTGTCGACCGTCACCCCGCCATTGTTGAGGAACGCCGGTGTTGCGAGACCCGCACCCTGGATCGTGCTCGACCCCTTGATCTCGATCGTGCCCCCCGACTGGCTGGTGCCATCGTTGATCGTCCCGCCGGTGATGGTCACGCTGTCGAGCGTCAGATTGCTGCCGCCGTCGACCTGAATCGTGCCGTTGTCGGTGATCGTGCCGCCGGTGATCGCCGTACCATCCAGCGTCAGGGTCTGATTGGCCTCGACGATCAGCTTCGCATTGGTGTTGGTGAAGATGTCGCCATTGATGCTGCCGGTGCCGGTGACGTCGATCGTCCCGGCATTGGTGATGTTGCCGCCCGTCAGCGCCACGCCGTTGAGGATCAGCTTCTTGTTGGCGTCGACATTGACCGTGCCGCTGTCGGTAATGGTGCCACCAGTGACCGTCACGCCGTCCAGCGTCACCTTGTCCAAAACCGTCAGCCCGGCGCCGTTGGCCATGTCCGTGAATGTCGTGCCGTTCACCGTCACGTTGTCCAGCGTCAGCTTTTGGCTGGCATCGACCGTCACCGCACCATTGTTCAGCGTCGCGCCACCATCAATCTTGCTGGAGCCGCTGACCTCGATCGTACCGGAGTCGGCGATCGTACCGCCGTGGATCGTCACGCCGCTCAGCGTCAGCGTGGTGCCATCTTCGACCGAAAGCGCCGCTCCAAGCGCCGTGTCCGTGAACGTCGTGCCGTTCACCGTTACATTGTCCAGCGTCAGCGTCTGGCCGCTGTCGACCGTCACCCCGCCATTGTTCAGGATGGCGTTCTGATCGATCTTGCTCGACCCCTTGATCTCGATCGTGCCGTTGTTAGTGATCGTGCCGCCATCGATCGTCGCGCCGTTCACCGTCAGGATCTGACTGCCATCGACGTTCACCGTGCCGGCCGCGTTGGCCAGCGTGTCATTGAGCAGCGTCGCGGCGCCCGCGATCTCCAGCGTTCCCTTGTTCGTGACAGTGCCACTCTTCAGGGTCGCGCCGCCCTCCAGCGTCACCGCGCTGTCGGTCTCGATACCGCCGCCATTGTCGGTGATCGTCGTGCCGTTCACCGTCACGCTGTCAAGCGTCAGCTTCGCTTCCGCCGTGACCGTGCCGCCGTTCAGCTGCGCACCCTGGTCGATCCTGCTGGCGATGTCCGTGACATCGATCGTGCCGAAATCGTTGATCGTCCCGCCGTCGATCGTTGTCTCGGTCAGGGTCATAACCTGGCCGTCGTCCACCTGGACCACGCCCGTGCCGCCCCCATCGACCGTGACCGCGACGAGGACTCCCGAAAGCGTCGCGCCGCCCAGCCCTACTTCGAGCGTGCCGACATCCCCGATGTCGATCGTCCCGCCCGCGACTTTCGTGCCGCTGTCGAGGATCAGCGTGGCTGGCAGCGGGCCGCTCTCGTCGACGTGAATCGTGCCGGGGTTGTTGACGATCACGCCATCGAGCACCGCGCCGGTAGACGCTTCGACAAAGACAGTCCCCAGATTTTTCAGCGTGCCGCCCTCAATAGATGCGGTCCCGCTTAGGGTCAGCGACGCCTCGCTCTCCACGGTGACGGTATTGCCGTCGTTGTTGGTGATGCTCGCCGTGTTCTGCAGCGTGAGGTCGCCAGTGATGTCAATCGCGCCGGCGGTGCCGCTGCTGGTGACCGCCTCGCTGTCGAGCATGTTGCCCGTGCCCGACACGTTGACATTGCTCTGATTGTCGAGCGCGCCGCCCTGCAGCGTCGCCGCCCCCGTGAGGTCGATTTCGCCTCCTGGCAAGTTCGTGATCAGGCCGCCGTGGATGGTCGAGCCGTTGACAGTCAGCACCGCCGAATCGTCGACCGTCAGCGCGGTGTTCGTGACGTCGGAGCCAAGATCGATCGTCAGCGCGCTCTCTGCGAATATCTCGAGCGCGTGGTTCGCGGTAACGATCTCGTGGTGCAGCGCATTGCCGAGGCCGGTGATGTTGATCTGGCCGTTGTTGACGAGCGTGCCGCCAGACAGGAAGTTTCCGCCCTGCAGCTCCAGCGTGCCGTTGACGGTCACGGTCTCGCCCGTGATGTTGCCGACGGCGTGGGTATGAGGTCGGTGCCGAGCACGAGAATCGCGCCTTGGTCGACAAGGATGTTACCGAAGCCCGCCTCGCCATTCGAGTTGGCGACGTCGACAAAGACCTCGAGCGCGCCGCCTTTAACCTCGATCGTCCCGCTGTTGACGACCCTGGCGATGCCCTCGATGTTCTGTAGGCCCTGAACGACACCTCCCGTTCCAAGCTTCAGTATCCCTGCGTTGTTTAGCTCGGAATCGACGCTGAGGCTGATGGTTGTGCCGATCGTAAGCGACCGCTGGCATCAATCTCCAGCTGCGGCGGGTTGTGGCCGAGAGGATCGTCCATCGTTAAGGAGTTGGCGACCGCATCCGTCCCATCTGGAATGACCGCCGGATAGAACAGCGCGCCTCCGTTCGCCTGGTCGGTGACGATAAATACATCGTCAGTGGACAGCGGCGCGTGTCCGGTCTTCCAGTTCTGACCCGTGGTCCAGAGATTGTCGTGCCCGTCGGCCGAGGTGTGAATCCAGATCTCTCCGGGCGTGCCGAGGATCGTGATCGTGATCGGCCGCATCACCAACTCGGGGTTGCCCGCGAAATTGTTGGTGACCGTGACGTTGTAGGTGAGAACCAGCTTCTCGCCCGCGCCGAGAAAGCTCAGCATGCTGTCCGGCAGATTGTAGATGAAGTTCGTCGAGCCGTTGTTGGTGCTGCCGGCATTGGGGAAAAACGAGAGGCTGCCCTCTGCCGCCTGGATCGCTGCCATCTGCTGCGCGTTCGGCGTGACGGTCTGCCCCTGAGCATTCACATAGACAAACGAAGCAATGCTCGCGCTGACCGTTGGTCTGTCGCCGACGTTGATGTCCTGAAACGCAACGTTGCCGCCGATCGTGTTGAAACCGAAATTGTCGACGGCCGTGAAGCTCGTCGTCTGGACCGCGTGCGTGTCGAAGATCTGCATCTGCGGCGGCCCGGGAACATGCGACAGTAAGAGACCCTGCGGTGTCAGCGACTGCGGGTTGGTGCCGCTGCCGCTGGTATTCCCGCTCTCGAAGATCGCGATGATCGTGACGTTGCTCGCGGTCTTGATGGTCTGAACGTTCAGCAGAGGATTGATCGAATCGGTCTCGTTCGACGTGACCTTGGTGTTCTGGTCTGTCTGCGAGAACTTCTGCGTGAAGACGTCGAGGATCAGCTTCTGGATGTCGGGCGAAAGCTGATTCTGAAGTCGTGGTGACGACGCCATTGTTGATGTTGATCTGCTGGCCGGCGACGTTGACGATCGCGATCGGCTGCAGCGTCGTCTTGTCGAACAGGATGTAGGAGCCTGTGCTGCCATCGGGCTCGACGAGCACCTGGAAGCTCGCGTTCGGCGCGCCGCCCTGGCCGGGCACCGAGAAGTCGATCTCGACGAGAACGGCGGTGCCGCGGATGCCCATGGTGGCAACCGGCGTATCGATCTTCATGTCGCCATGCTTGGCGGTCTCGCCGGCGACAAAGGTCATGGTGCCGGCAACGAGGCTCAGCAGCGATGAATTGTTGGACCCGTTGGGGTCATAGACCATCTCGTTCAGCACCATCCTGGCATTCGAGGCCAGGCCGAACACGGTACCGTCGATGAAAGTGATGCCGAGCGTCGAGTTCGAGCCGGACTGGACGGTGTCGCCCTTCTCGACATTGTCGCCCATGTTCAGGATGATCGACACGCCGTTGCGGATGCAACTCGCGCTGCCCTGCAGCTTGGTGATATGGCCGATCACCTGGCCTGCGGCCGCAGCAGCACCGCCGGCCTGGGCGATATGCACATGACCTGTCAGCGCATCCACGAGGCTGCCGGTCAGATGCGCGCCGTCAGGCGAGGCGAGCGGCGCACGCTTGTCGCCCTTGAAGTAGTCGCGAAGGACGAGCTCGCGATCGTCCTCGGACAGAATCAGGTCGAGGCCGCTGCGCTTGAAGTCGCCGTGGAACAGCATATGCGCGTCGGGAATAATGATCGCGTTCGCAGGCGCATGCGTGGGGATGGAATCGACATTGAGATAGGAATGGGACGGCGAGCCCAAGCCTTCGGACGATGTCATGGCATCGAATTTGCCGGCGTAATTCAAAGGTCCCCCTGCCAAGGGTTAATAATTTAATAAAAAAATTGGCCGTTTAAGCTTGCATACCATTTGCTGATGCATTCCGAAACCATCTTCAGCTTGTATTAACTTTTGCCAAGATGGTTGCAAATCGGCAACTATTCTGCCGGGCGGGCCGTGAAACCAAGTATCGGACGGCATTTTTTTCAATATTTAAAAGTCAATGCGGCAGTGTTTTGAGCTATATACAGTCGTTCCATGTATAGATTGGTGGAGACATACTTCAGTGAACTTTTTCCGGCATTTCCTTGCAGGATACTGCGGCCGTTTCCCCCCTAAAGTTGTGATCTAAATAACAAAACCGCAAAATCTCCCCGCATTAGCTATATCCAGCGGATCTCGGCATCTGCACAACCAAAACCTGTATTTCGCCCGCTGTCCACGACGTTCTGCCGCCGCGGGGCCGTTCGTACAATCCGAGGGAGGGCTGCAACGCCGCCTTTAGGATATGGCGTGGTTTCGCGCCGCCCTGTTCCCGCTCTTAAGCAGAGGAAAAGCAGCCTCGCCGATCATCGCCCGCGAATGATCCGGTCACGCGCGGCCCGCCAAGAGAGCCTCGTCGATGCCCGGACAGGGGGCGTCAGATGGGGTTTATCGGTCACGCGCGTGGCTTGCGCGCGGCGATCCTCGCGTGCGGCCTGGGCCTGGTCGGTCCGGCCGCCGGCGCGGCCGCCGACAGCCTGCAAAGTTCAGTCTCAGTCGAGCATCCAAGCGAGGCGACCGAGCCATTCGGGGTTGCCGCGAGCCGCATCTATTTTGGCGGCATCCTCGCAAAATGGCTCGGAGTGATAGCGCGGCTCGACGACGAGCGCGTGCAGCTTGCGCTGTGCGAGGGCGACCGCGAGCACTGCGCTTCCGACGCGGCATTGCGATTTCTGGCCATCGTCGACACTGCGCGACAGCGCGACGGTCGCGCCCGAATCGGCGAGATCAACCGCGCGATCAATCTGGCGATCCATCCGATGAGCGATCTTGCCCAGTTCGGCGCGGTCGACGTCTGGAGCTCGCCGCTTGTGACCTTCTATCGCGGGGCCGGCGATTGCGAGGATTATGCGATCGCAAAATATGTGGCGTTGCGCATGGCCGGCCTTCCGTCCGGAGATCTCAGGATCGTGGTGCTGTCGGACGTCCTTCGCGACGAAGGCCATGCGGTTGCTGCCGTGCGGCTCGACGGACATTGGCTGATCCTCGACAACCGGCGCATGAGCTTGATTGAGGATGTCGCGGTCAGGAACTACCGACCGCTGTTTGCGATCGATCAGTTCGGCGTCATGAAATATTTCGATCCGACGCTGGTTGTGAAGCTGCCTGACGACGACGCCGCTCCTGCGGTCAGCCTCGAGTTCGATGGAAATGCAGCCGGAGATCGCGGCGCAGAACTGATGGCGGCGCGCAGGTTCAGCCAGGCCATGACCATCAGGAACTGGAAGCCTTGCGTCGGCGGTGAATAACCGGTTCGGGTTTCAGCGCAGCACAAGAGCTCTTTTCCGCATCTTCCCTGGTCGATTCGGCGCCCGTCCACACCTGCCGTATGCCGGTGAAAAACAGGTAGCGGCAATGCTTCTTGTAGAACGGCACCGGATAGGCGTCGCTCAATCGGGCGGCCTCTATCTTGGAGCCGACCAAAATGCCGCGATTGAGGCCATAGCCTGCCAATGCGAGGACAAGCACCGCCAAGGCGACAAGAGCCCAACGCGTTGAGAATAATCGCATGCCCTTACCTCGAATGGTGCACCGGAAACGCCACTTTAGCGGCGCCAAGCCGGCGTTGTTGACAGTCGCAACCCGGCCGCGCCCGGCGCTGCGGCGATTTGCAAGTCGCCTTGCCTCGTCATCGCGACGTTACTCCTCCTGCTGCTCCTCCTCCATACAGCGAAGAATGAACTCGGTTCGGTCCCTCGGCAGGATCCCCTGAGCCTCAGCCTTGTGTCGACACTTGAGTTGCTCGATATGGCTGGACAGCACCTTGGAACGCTGCTCTTCCGCTTCCGGATCGGCCACCCTGATCATCTTCACGACGATCGGCGAACCATCCAACTCGAACTGGAGTTCATATTTTCTTCCCTTTGCATCGTTGGCGAGGCAGGAGACGCTGGACACGTGTTGTGTCGCGAAATTTCCGATCTGCTTGCATTTTCCTGTCGACGGCTCGACGGCCGGCGTCGGCAACCCGTCTTCCTTCGGACTGTCCTTGGATTTCAGCAGCATCCGGTCGATCGTCAGCTCGTAGACGTCGTTATCCGCTCTCCTGCCATTTTCACCCGAAAAGGTGATGATGTGACTGTCATCGTCAGGATCGTTCAACGGGATGGTGAAACCGGAACGACCTCCCGGGCTGTGCGAAAAAGCAACCGTCGTACACGCGAAGTCGCGTTCTGCGATTTTCAGCGTGGTGCACTTGCCAGCCATCGACGCGAACACGTCGATCTCGATCTCGAGAGCAAGCAGGCCGACCGAAGACATCAAGACGAAAGCAGACGCAATACCGACTCGTTGCCAGCAGACGCGCATCTGAAATACCCCCAGCCGCCCAGCAGCTTAGACGCTGCGATTGCAAAGATAAAGGCGCAATCGAGCTGCCCGCATTTGGTGCGCGGTCTTCGCTTGGAACGCCCCGACACGGGTGCGAACGATCAAAACAAAATGGGCCGCGCGCGATCTGCACGCAGCCCATTGTCCCGGACGCCGGCAATCAGAACATCAAATTGTCCTTCACCAGCACCCAGCGTCCGTTCTTGATCTGCTGGACCTGGGTGATGGTGTTGGCGAGGTGGTCGGTCTTGGAGAATTTTGTCGGCGGCGAGTTGAAGATGTCGTTGAACTTGTCGCCGGACTCGAGCGCATCGAGCATCTTCTGGCCGGTCAGGTCCTTGCCGGCCTTGTTGACATAGAAGGCAAAGGTCTCGACCGCGTTGTAGCCGATGATCGCTTGCGTGTTGGCGTCGGTGCCGAACATCTTCTTGTAGTTCGCGAGCCACTCCTTGACCTTGCCCTTGGCCGTGTCCTCGTAGGGAATTTCGAAGCCCGAGGCCGCATAGAGGCCTTCGACCGCATCCTTGCCCAGCGTCGGCACCTCGAGCACGTTGGTCGGCGTGGCGCCGAGGAAGGTGACGTCCCAGCCAAGCTTTTTGGCTTCGCTCATCGCGCCGATGGTTTCGCGGATCACGGTGCCGAGCACGACGAGGTCGCAGCCATCGGCCTTCATCTTGGCGACCTGCGCGGAGAAATCGGATGCGCCGCGCTTGTAAGCTCGTGATCGATGCAGGCTGCAGCTTCATGGCCTCGAGCTGCTGGTTGAAGCCGTCGAGTACGTTCTTTCCGTACTCGTCGTCCTGATGCATGATGCAGGGCTTCTTGAAATTCTTCCAGTCGATCATGTATTTGAGCGCGGCGCGCGTGCTCTCGACATAAGGCAGGAGATTGTTGAACTTCAGCCGCTCCTGCGGTTTCGACGCATCGAACTTGAAGGTGAACTCGGCCGCCGTCAGCGGGAAGAGCTGCAACACGCCGGCATCGAACAGCACATCCTGCGCCGCCAGCACGGTCGGCGAACCCATCGGCCCGATCATCGCGAATATCTTGTCACGCTCGACCATCTTCTGCGAGGCGAGCACCGCCTTCTTGGGATCGTAGCCGTTGTCCTCGAGGATGAGCTTGAGCTTGCGGCCGTTGATGCCGCCGGCCGCGTTGATCTCCTCGACCGCCATCTTCATGCCATTCGAGACCGGCACGCCCCAGACCTTGATCGGCCCGGAGAGGTCCTGATGGGTCCCGATCACGATCTCGCTCGCCGAGATGCCTTCATTGGTCACCTTGGTCGATTGCGCCTGAGCAGGCAGCTGGGTCAGTGCAAGCGCGCCGAGCAAAACGCCAGCCGCTCTGAAAGTCTTCAACATTTCCGGTCTCCTCTTACCTATGGCCCGATTGACGCGAAGGGTGGGGCCTTCTCTCGCCTTCGCCATTATCTGGAGTGGCGCTTACGCCACGGCCCGCTCGCGATACATCGCGTCGATCTCCGGCGCGTAGCGCCTGTTCACAAAGCTCCGCTTCAGCTTCATCGTCGGCGTCAATTCCTCGTCCTCCGGCGTCAATTGCCGTTCGATCAACGCGAACCTCTTGATGGTCTCGACGCGGGCGAAATTGGCGTTGACCGCCTCGATCTCGCGCCAGATCAGGTCCTGGATTTCGCGCGCTCGGCACAGGCTTGCATAATTGGTGAAAGGAATATCGTTGTCCTGCGCGAATTTCTCGACATTCTCGTGGTCGATCATGATGAGACAGGTCAAATACGGCCGCTTGTCTCCGATCACGACCGCGTCCGAGACGTAGGGCGAGAATTTGAGCTGGTTCTCGATCTCGGAGGGCGTGATGTTCTTGCCGCCTGACGTGATGATTATGTCCTTCATCCGGTCGGTGATCTTGACGAAGCCCTCGTTGTCGATGGCGCCGACATCGCCGGTGTGCAGCCAACCGCGCGCGTCGATCGTCTCGGCGGTCTTCTCCGGCTGGTTCAGGTAGCCCTGGAACAGGAAGTCGCCCTTGATCAGAATCTCGCCCTCGGGCGAGAGCGCGACCTCACCCCACGGCACGGCCTTGCCGACCGAACCAAGCTTGATTCGATCGTTGGGCATCAGGGTCGCGACCCCGCAGTTCTCGGTCTGGCCGTAGACCTCACGCAAGTCGAGGCCGAGCGCGAGATACCAGCGGATCAATTCCGGCGCGATCGGCGCGGCGCCGGTAAAGGCGATGCGACAACGGTCGAGCCCGAGCATGCGGCGGATATTGCGGAACACCATGTGATAGGCGAGGCGATTGGCGAGGCGCAGCGACAGCGAGGGCGCGTCTCCGGCAAGCCTGCAATCGGTCATGCGGTAGCCGATCGCGAGCGCGCGACGGTAAACCCACTGCTGAAGCCTGGTTGCATCCTTCAGCGCGATGGTGATGCCGGAGTACATCTTTTCCCAGATGCGCGGCACCGCGAGGAACGAGGTCGGCTGGACCTCGCGCAGATTGTCGGGAACGGTTTCGGGGCTCTCGACGAAGTTCATCACCGATCCGAGCGCCAACGAGATGTAGTAACCGCCGACCCGCTCGGCGACGTGGCAAAGCGGCAGGAAAATCAGCCGCTCCTCGTGGTCCAGCGCGGGGATGAAGCTGTTGGCGTAGCGCATCTGGTGGGTAACGCTGCGATTGGCATGCATCGCGCCCTTTGGCGGACCTGTCGTACCCGAGGTGTAGACCAGGATGGCAAGATCGTCCCTGCCCCGGCTTGCGATCATCTCCTCCCACAGGCCTTCGCGTCCCTGCAAATGGTTGCGACCGAGCGCCGTGAATTCGGCAAGCGACATCGCCATGGGATCGGAAAAACCTGAAAGGCCCTCCATGTCGAAGATCACGATCCGCTGCAGCGTCGGACAACGCGAACGGCAGGCCAGGACCTTGTCGAGCTGCTCCTCGTCCTCGACAAAGATCACCTTGGTTCGCGAATCGTTGATGAGATACTCGACCTGTGACGTGGAGTTTGTCGGGTAGATGCCCGACGACACGCCGCCGGCGCAGAGGATGCCCATATCGGCGAGCACCCATTCCGGCACCGCGTTCGCCATGATCGAGGCAACGTCGCCGGGCCGAAAGTCTGTCGCATGCAGCGCGTAGGCAATGTCCCTGGAGATCGACAGCCATTCCCGCCAGCTGATCGGCTGCCAGACGCCGAATTTCTTCTCGCGGATCGCGGGCCGGTCGCCACGCGTCTCGACCGCGAGCAAAAAGCTCTTCGCGATGGTATCGGCGACCGTCAGCACTGCCGCTCCGGCCATGCCATTCCCTCCTCTTCGCCTCTCCTGCCCGCGCCGGCCCGCGCCGGTCTTGGTCGAAACAGGAGGCTGCATTTAACGCCACGTCTTCTTCTTTTTCCAGCGCCGTTCGCCGCGCGCACCGGCTTCCTTGGCGCCAAGATAAAACTCCTGGATGTCTTCTGAACGCATCAATCTGTCGCAGGTGTCGTTCATGACGATGCGGCCGATCTCCAGCACATAGCCGTAATGAGCGGTCTCGAGCGCAACCTTGGCGTTTTGCTCGACCAGGAGGATCGACATCCCCTGCTCTTCGTTCACCCGGCGGATGATGCCAAAAATCTCCTTGACGAGGATCGGCGAAAGACCGAGCGACGGCTCGTCCAGAAGCAGGAGCGTCGGCCGGTTCATGAGCGCGCGACCGATTGCGAGCATCTGCTGCTCGCCTCCGGAGAGCTGTCCGGCCGGCTGGTTGAGCCGCTCTTTCAGCCGCGGGAAATAGCCGTAGACCCGCTCCAGATCGTCGGCGACGCCGTCGCGATCCCGGCGCGGATAGGCGCCCATCATCAGATTCTCGCGCACGGTGAGAAAGGGAAACACCTCGCGCCCTTCCGGCACGTGGCTCAAACCCAGCCGCACGATCTTGTCGGCTTCCATGCGCTGGATCGGCTTGGCCAGAAATTCGATAAATCCCTTCTGCGGATCGAGAATGCCCGAAATCGTTTTCAGCACGGTGGTCTTGCCGGCGCCGTTGGCGCCGAGCAGCGTGACGATCTGCCCCCGCGGCACCTCGAGGCTGATGCCGCGGATCGCCATGATCGGCCCATAATAGCTTTCGATGTTGCTGACCTTCAGGATGATCTCGGAGCTGCTCATCGCATCATCCCCTTCAGGCGCCGAGATAGGCCGCGACGACGTCGGGATGGCGCTGCACCTCGTCAGGCGAGCCCATCGCCAGCACGCGGCCGTAGTTCAGCGCAATGACGCGGTCGGAGACGCGGTTGACCAGGGTCATGTCGTGCTCGACCATGACGACGGTGATGCCGAGCTCGGATTTCATGTCGCGGATCCAGAACGACATGTCATCCGTCTCCTCCACGTTCAGCCCGGACGACGGCTCGTCGAGCAGGATCAGCTTTGGCTCGGTGCACAGCGCGCGCGCAAGCTCGATCACCTTGCGCACCCCGTACGGAAGGCCCGAGATCAGCTTGTCACGATAGGGTTCGAGATCGAGGAATTCGATCACCTGCTCGACGCGGCGGCGATGGGTTTTTTCGCCGGCACGCACGCTCGGCAGGAACAGCAGCTCCTGCCAAAGCTGCGTCCTGGAATGCCGGTGCCGACCGACCAGCAGGTTGTTCAGGACGGTCGCATTCTCGAACAGCTCGATGTTCTGAAATGTGCGGGCGATGCCGAGCCTGGCGATGCCGTAAGCCGGCTCGCTGGTAATGTCCTGGTCCTCGAAGAAGATTTTTCCCGTCGTCGGCGAGTAGATGCGCGAGATCAGGTTGAAGATCGAGCTTTTGCCGGCGCCGTTCGGGCCGATGATCGAGAGAATCTCGCCCTTCTCGACCGCAAAGGACACGGCGTCGACCGCCTTCAGCCCGCCGAAGTGCAGCGAAAGATTTTCGGCGCGAAAGTAGCTCATCGGTTCCGCTCCGATTTCACGTAGATCTTCTGCCGCTTGAAAGTCGCGCGCTTGTAGAGCGGGAAAAGCTGGAAGAACAGCTTGATCTTGAGCCAGCGGCCGTAGAGCCCGAGCGGCTCGAACAACACGAACAAAACGATGATGACGCCGTAGATCGCACCCTTCAGTCCATTGGCCGACGCGAAGGCTGCGACGCTGTCCTGGATCTGCCCGGCCCGAGCGGTGCCCGCGCCGAGCGCCGCGGCGAGATGACCGACCATGCCGGGCACGTCGTCCTTGAGGTAGGTCAGGAACGGATCGATCATGACGATGAAGATTGCGCCAAGCACCGCGCCATGCAGGCTGAACGTCCCGCCGATCAGGATGACGATGATGAACTCGATCGAGAGCTGCAGCGTGAACATCTCCGGCGAGATGAAGGACAGCTTGTGGGCGAACAGCACGCCGGCAAAGCCGGTGATGGCGGCCGAGATCGCAAACGACTTCACCTTGTAGAGCGCGACGTTGATGCCCATGCTGCGCGCGGCGGTCTCGCTGTCGCGGATTGCGATGAAGGCTCGTCCGGTCGGCGAGCGCAGCAGGTTGAGCGAGCCGACAATGGTCAGGATCAGGACAGCGAGGCACAGGAAATAAAAGGCCGGACTATCGCGCGGCACCTGGGCTCCCAGGAGCTGGATCGTCTTGATCCGCATGCCTTCGTTGCCGTGGGTCACGCTCTCCCAGCGCGCCAGGATCTCCTCGACGATGAAGGCAAAGGAGATGGTGGCGATGACGAGATAGATGCCCTGCAATCGCAGCGCTGGAAAACCTACGATCGCGCCGATGATGCCGGTCAGCAGGCCCGCGGCCAGAAAGTACACCGGAAAGGGCACGTTGTATTGCTGCAGATAAGCCGCGGTGTAGGCGCCGATCGCGAGGAACGCGGCGTGGCCGAGCGAGGCCTGTCCGGTGAAGCCGGTGAGGATCAAGAGCGCCACTCCGACGGTGGCGTAGATGCAGACAAAGACGAACTGGCTGACGAGATAGCTGGAAAGCACATAGGGCGCGATGACGAGCAGCACCATCAGCGTGCCGTACGACCACACGTAGCCGGAATGTGGAAACAGCCTGATATCGTCTTCGTAGTCGGTCTTGAACAGGAACCTCATCGACCTCAGACCTTCTTGCGCAATGGGAGGCCGAACAGGCCTTCGGGCTTCAGCAGCAGCACGAGCAGCAGCACGAGGTAGGGCGCGACATCCTTCCAGCCCTCCGGCAGATAGAAGCCCGCCATGCTCTCGATCACGCCGATCAGCACACCGCCGACCACGGCGCCGGGAATGGAACCGAAACCGCCGAGGACTGCGGCCGGAAACGCCTTCAGCCCCAGCACCAGCCCGACATTGGAATGAATGAAGGTGATCGGGGCCAGCAGCACGCCGGCGCAGGTCGCGACCGCGGCGCTGATCGCCCACACGATCGAGACCACGCGCTTCACCGGGATGCCCATGTAGTAGGCGGCGAGCATGTTCTCGGAGCTTGCGCGCATCGCGGTTCCGAGCGTGGTCTTGTTGAAGAAGAGGTAGAGAGCCGCGCAAAGGATGATGGTCGCGACGATCACGGAAAGCTTGTCATGGGCCAGCACGAGAGAACCGATCCTCAGGACACCATTGCTGAACGGCGTCTCGATCTTGAAGTCGTCGGTGCCCCAGATCATGCCGGAAACCGAGCGCAGGAAATAGCCGAGCCCGATCGTCGCCATGATGATGGAGAACTGCGGATAGCCGAGGATCGGCCGGACCACCACGCGTTCGGCGAGCATGCCGAACGCCGCCATTGCCAGCACCGCTGCGACGAAACCGATCCAGTAGTTGAGGCCCAGAATGCCGATGAAGGTAAAGGCGAAGAAGCCGCCCAGCATCATCAGGTCGCCCTGGGCGAAGTTCACCACCTCGGTCGCCTTGTAGACCAGGACGAAGCCGAGCGCGATCAGGCCGTAGACGCAGCCAAGCGCAATACCGCTCACCAACTGCTGAACGAAGTCCAGCATTTGCTTCCCTCCCCGGATGCGCGGCCCCTCTTTGCGTGCCTTGCGGCGCGGGCGGCCTGTCTGCATCGAGCCTTTCGCCTTCGCCGAAAGACTGCGCATTGTCCTTGGGCTTATTCAGCCGAAAGCCTTGAGCCGTGTCAACAAAGGCCTCCCTCATGCCGGAAGGCGGAATTTGCAATCTCGATTCACGGTGCCGAAACATCTTCCGTTCATGTTCGACCCTGGCAAACCACATCCCAAACGGTGACGACAGCATGAAAGACCAACCGGATGCGCTGCGACTGCGAGGGTTAACAAAGCGTTTTGACCGTCTTGCGGTCGACGCACTCGACCTCACTGTCCGCACCAGTGAATTCTACGCGCTGGTCGGCCCGAACGGCGCCGGCAAGACCACGACGTTGCGCATGGTTGCGGGTCTGCTGAAGCCAGACGCCGGTTCGGTCGGCATTTTCGGCGTCGACGCGCTGGCCGAGCCCGTTGCCGCCAAGCAAATGATGGCGTGGGTGTCGGACGAGCCGATGATCTACGACAAGCTGACACCACTGGAATACCTCGAATTTGTCGCCGGGCTCTGGGGTATCGAGCCGAAACTGTCGCAAGGGACCGCGCGCGAGCTCCTGAACTCGCTCGGCCTCGAAGCGCATCTCGATGAGCGCTGCGAGGGCTTTTCCAAAGGCATGCGCCAGAAGGTCGCGCTGGCGGGCGCCCTTGTGCATGAGCCCAGGCTCATCATTCTCGATGAGCCGCTGACCGGGCTTGACGCAGTCTCCGCCCGCCATGTGAAGGGCCTGCTCTCCAACCGCGTGCGCGCCGGCTGCACCGTCATCATGACCACGCATATTCTTGAAGTCGCCGAGCGCATGGCCGACCGGATCGGCGTGATCGCAGCGGGCCGGCTGGTGGCGGAGGGCACGCTCGCCGAGCTGCGGCGGCAGAACGGCCAGGACGATACCAGCCTCGAAGATCTCTTCATCACGCTGGTCGACGTCGAGGCCGAGGCCGCATGAGCTCCGCCACCGCGCTGTCCTGGTTTGCGCGGCACGAGGTGAGGCTCGCCTGGCGCGAATGGCTCGCCATGATGACCGGCGGCCGGCGTCGGCGCACGCGCACCGCCATCGTCGGCCTTGCGATCTTTGCCGCGATCATGCACCTGCCGGCCTGGGCAGTCGTCGGGCGGTTCGCCGCACTCGAGCCGCCGCTCGACAAGACCTCGGCCATTCTGCTGACCGCGACCATTTTCCTCGCCTGGGCGCTGATGCTCTCGCAGGCGATCGAATTGGTGACGCGCGTATTCTATGCGCGGGCCGATCTCGATCTGATCATGTCCTCGCCGGCAAAGCTCGCCAACATCTTCTCGATTCGCATCGCGGCGATTGCGCTCGCCGTGACTGCCATGGCCGTCGCATTGTCGACGCCCTTCATCGACGTGCTGGCATTCTTCGGCGGAGCGAGATGGCTGTTCGCGTTCGGCGTCGTTGCCGCGGTCGGCGTGTCGGCCGCAGCCCTTGCAATCGCAATCACGATCGCGCTGTTTCGCCTGATCGGGCCGGCCCGGACGCGTTTGGTCGCGCAGATCATCGCCGCCATCATCGGTGCGGGCTTCGTGATTGCGCTGCAGATCGCGGCGATCATGTCCTACGGCACCTTGTCGCGCTTTGCCGTGCTGACCTCCGATGCCGCCACCGCGCTCGCGCCCGCCGCCGACAGCATCGTGTGGTGGCCGGCGCGCGCCGTGCTCGGCGACGGCTCGATATTGCTGCTGCTGTTGGCTGCGAGCCTCTCGTTGCTCGGCATCGTCATGACGATTTTCTCGCCGCGGTTTGCGGACACGGCGGCCAGCGCCTCGGCACACTCCGCCCAACGGCGCCAAGGCCGCGGCAAGACCTCGTTCCGCGGCGGTTCGCGGCAGCAGGCGTTGCGGCGGAAGGAATTCTTGCTGCTCAAGCGCGATCCCTGGCTGATGTCGCAGACCTTGATGCAGCTGCTCTATCTCGTGCCGCCAGCCTTGTTCCTGTGGCGCAGCTTCTCCGACAGCTCCGCCGCGATCGTGCTGATCACGCCCGTCATCGTGATGGCGGCAGGCCAGCTCGCGGGCGGACTGGCCTGGCTCACGATTTGCGGCGAAGATGCCGCCGACCTCGTGGCGACCGCGCCGCTTCCGCCGGCACAGGTGATCCGCGCCAAGATCGAAGTCGTGCTGATTGCGATCGGCGCGGTGTTCATGCCGCTCATCGCGATCCTTGCAGTTGTGGCACCGCTGCAAGCGGCGGTCACCGCGGCCGGTGTCCTCGCGGGCGCCGCGTCCGCAACGGCGATCCAGCTCTGGTTCCGCGTGCAGGCCAAGCGAAGCCAGTTCCGCCGCCGACAGACCTCCTCGCGCCTTGCGACGATCGCGGAAGCCTTTTCCTCGATCGGATGGGCAGCGACCGCGGCGCTGGCGCTCACGATTCCCGTGGCCGCCGTAGTCAGCGGCCTCATGACGCTGGCCATCGTGGCCGCGACCTGGAAGCTCAGCCCGAAGCGGGATTGAGAAATTCATTGACCACCGATCAGCTCCATGACCGCCGCCGCAAACGCTTCCGGCTCCTCCTGCGGCAGGTTGTGACCGGCGCGCGGGATCACGCGATGGGTGCGAGGGCCGGTGAATTTGCCGGCGCTCGCGCGGCCATCGGTTGCGGGAATGACGCCATCGGCGTCGCCGTCGAGCGTGATCGCAGGCACGGTGATCGGCGGTAACGCGTCCAGCCGCCGCTGGATCGGCGCATAACGCGGATCGCCCTCGGCGAGACCGTAGCGGTGGCGATAGCTGTGGATCGCGACGTCGACAAAGTCAGGATTGTCGTGGGCCAATGCTGTCCGCTCCAGCGTCGCCGCGTCGAAACGCCAGTTCGGCGACCATTGCCGCCACAGGATATCGGTGATGGCACGGCGGTTCGCGGCGAGTCCCGCGCGACCGCGCTCGGTCTGGAAATACCATTGATACCAAAAGGCGAGCTCGCGCTCCGGCGCGGCCGGGATCAGCGCGTTTGCGATGTCCTGGATCAGGTAGCTGTTGACGCTGACCAGACCCGCGCAGCGTTCCGGCCAAAGCGCGGCGCCAACGCAGGCCGCGCGGCCGCCCCAGTCGTAGCCTGCAAACACCGCGCGCGGAATGGCAAGCGCATCCATCAGCGCGATCAAATCGACCCCGATCGCGGCCTGCTCGCCGGAGCGGGGCGTCGCGGCATCGCGAAAGCGGGTTTCCCCGTAGCCGCGCAAATAGGGCACGATCGCGCGCACGCCCTTTGCGGCCAGTTGCGGCGCGACGTCGACATAGGAGTGAATGTCGTAGGGATAACCGTGCAGCAGGATCGCAACCGAGCCAGCCGCCGGCCCAGCCTCGTAGTAGGCGATATCGAGCACGCCCGCCTCGACGTGGCGAAGCGGTTCGAGGCGCTGGCTTGAGGATGCGCGCGAGGCCATGGCTGCAGCTCCCGATCTGGTGTTCTGACGTTGTGTTGATTGCGACCATCATAGTTCCGTTGCAGAAGACACGATACAGTTCTCGACGTCTCCAACGGGTTTGGCTGTGTTGCGCTCCATTCCGGTCATTCTTGCCTTTCTTGCGTGCCTGGTGGTTCCGGCCGTGGCGCAGGAGACGCCGCACAGCGAGTGCCTGGCGATGTCGAGCGCGCCGCCGCGCGCGACACCGGTCAGCCTGCGCCGCACGGCTGCAAATACCGACGAGGTCGCGATCACCTATGGCGGCCATTCCACCTATTTCATCGACACCCCGGGGGGCGTGCGGATCGCAACCGACTATAGCGGCGCCTACCAGACTGGCCGCCTGCCCGACGTCGTCACCATGAACCGCGCACATTCGACGCACTACACGTTGTTCCCTGATCAGCGCATTCCCCACGTGCTGCATGGCTGGGGCGAGGACGGGCAGCCGGCAAAGATCTCGGAACGAATCGGCGACGTCTACATCCGCAATGTCCCGACCGACATCCGCCGCTTCTACGGCGATTATTCCGGGGTCGACATGATCAAGGACGGCAATTCGATCTTCATCTTCGAGGTCGCCGGCCTCTGCATCGGCCACCTCGGCCATCTCCATCACCAGCTCGACGAGACCCATTTTGCCGCGATCGGGAGGCTCGATATCCTGATGGTGCCGATCGACGGCACCTACACCATGTCGCTCGAAGGCATCTCCGATATCACACGGCGCCTGCGTGCCTCGGTGGTGCTGCCGATGCATCGCTTCGCGACCCCGCTCGACGAGTTCATGGAGAAGATCGGCAAGCAATTCGAGATCGACCGGCGCAGCGAGCGCAGCTTGCGGATCTCGCGCGAGACATTGCCGTCGACGCCGACGGTGATTATCCTGAGCGGCGTCTGATACGACACAAGCCGCCGCGGCAATACGGACGGCTGCAATAACAAGAAGCCTCGGGGAGCGAACACCATGGTCGCAAGCAACGCGCCCACCACGGCCAGTGGGCTCTACGCCGATCCGCGCGAAGACTGGCTCAGGCTGCACACCGAAGCCATCATCGATCCCGCCCGTCCGATCGTCGATCCCCACCATCATCTCTGGGACCGCGGCGGCCAGCGCTACCTGATGGACGAGATCACCGACGATATCGCGTCGGGCCACAACATCATCGCGACCGTCTACGTCGAGGCCCGCTCGATGTATCGCGCTTCCGGCCCGGAAGCGTTCCGCCCGGTCGGCGAGGTCGAATTCGTCAACGGCGTCGCGGCGATGGCCGCCAGCGGCTGCTATGGCAACGCCTTGATCTGCGCCGGCATCGTCGGTCACGTCAATCTGCTCCTCGGCGAGGGCGCCAAGGCCGTGCTGGAAGCCGAGATCGCCGCCGGCAACGGCCGCTTCCGCGGCATCCGCCACTCTTCGGCCTGGGACGCGGACAAGGAGGCGGCGGGCTTCTATGCCAACCGGCCGAAAGGTCTGTTGCTCGATTCCACCTTCCGCAAGGGGTTCGCCTGCCTCGCGCCGCTTGGGCTGAGCTTCGATGCCTGGCTGTTCTACCCGCAGCTTCCCGAATTCATCGATCTTGCCCGCGCTTTTCCCGATACCCGAATCTGTCTCGATCATTGCGGCGGGGTGGTCGGGATCGGCAGCTATGCCAATCGGCGCGAGGAAAACTTCAAGGTTTGGCGCGCTTCGATACGCGAGGTCGCCAGATGCGAGAACGTGGTGGTGAAGCTCGGCGGGCTCGCGATGCGCCTGCCCGGCTTCGGCTTCGACGAGCGGCCGAAGCCGCCGTCCTCCGAAGAGGCGGCGGCCGCCTGGAAGCCCTATCTGGAGGCGTGCATCGAGGCCTTCGGCCCCGCGCGCTGCATGTTCGAGAGCAATTTTCCGCCGGACAAGGGTCAATGCAGCTACCAGGTGATCTTCAACGCCTTCAAGCGCATCGCCGCGCCCTATTCCGACAGCGAGAAGAGCGCGCTGTTCTCGAAAACGGCGACTGACTTCTATCGTCTGCAGCTTGAGCCCTGAGCGCCATCGCCCTCATCGCTTGGCGCTCGCGAGCACGCGATCGACCATTTGCGGCGCGAGTCCCAGATAATTTCCAGGCGCCGTCAGGCGGTCGATCGCGGCGCGATCGATGCGGCTGGAAATGCGCGGATCCGCCGACAGCGCGTCGGCGAGCGTCATGGCTTTTTCATTGGCAAGCCTGCAGGCGTCATAGACGACATCGTGCGCCTCCTGCCGGCCGAGTTGCGATGCGAGCCCCATCATGACGGCTTCCGCGACGATCAGGCCGCGGCTGATGCCGAGATTGTCAGCCATCCTGGCCTCATCGACGACGAGACCCGCGAGCGCGAATTTCGCCTGATGCAGACTGCCTGCGGTGAGCACGAAGCTCTCCGGAATGGCGATCCACTCGGCATGCCAGGGGCCCGTGGCGCGCTCGAAATCCTGCACCATCGCATCCCCCATCAATCCGGCATGGGCGCGCACGGCTTTCGCCGCCGCCAGCATCAATTCCGACGAGATCGGGTTGCGCTTCTGCGGCATGGTCGAGGACGCGCCGCGCCCCTTGACGAAGGGCTCGCAGACCTCGCCGAACTCGGTCGAGGCCATGATCATGATGTCGAGCGCGATCTTGCCGAGCGAGCCGGTCACCAGCGCAAGAAAATTCACGGCTTCCGCAAAGCCGTCACGCGCGACGTGCCAGGTGGCGACGGGAACGGCAAGGCCGAGTTCCTCGCAGAGCGCCGCTTGCACCTCGAACCCCTTTTCGCCGAGCGAGGCCAACGTGCCGGCCGCGCCGGCGAACTGGCCCACCAGCACGCGCGGCTTCAACTGCGAAAGCCGCTCCGCATGGCGATCGAACATCGCAAGCCAGATTGCAGTCTTGTAGCCGAATGTCACCGGCAGCGCCTGCTGCAGATGGGTGCGGCCGGCCATCGGCGTATCGCGGTAGCGCCTGGACAGTTTCGCGAGGATGCCGCGCAACTCGCAGATATCCTGCTCGACGATGGCAAGCCCCTTGCGAAGCTGCAGCACCACGGCGCTATCCATGATATCCTGCGTGGTCGCGCCCCAGTGCACATAGCGCCCGGCCCCACCGCATTGACCTGCGATTTGCTGCACGAGCGGCAGGATCGGATAGCCGACGATATCGGTCGCTTGGCGCAGCAGCTCGAAATCCAGGCTTGCAGCATCGGCCCGCGCGGCGATCTCTCTTGCCGCATCCTCTGGGATCACGCCGCAACGCGCCTCGGCTTTGGCCAGCGCTACCTCCACGTCGACATACGCGCAGATCAGGCTGAAATCGGAAAATACGTCGCGGATCGCCTGCGTGCCGAAGGCGTCGCGGAACAGGATGGAGTCGAGGACGGTGGTCGAGGCGGGAAAAGCGGGCATGGCGCGGTCCTTGCGTAAGGCCATAGACGATGTCACTGCGGGCGAAGCGAAGCAATGCAACGATGGCGCGGGCGCAACCGCTCACGTTCCCGCGGCACGGCGTGCCCGGGTTTTTGCGAGAACCTTGTCCCTCACACTGAAAGAGAGGGCGCAGGGAATGCCGGGTGTTTGACTGCACCCGCAGCCTCGCGTGCGATGAGAACAAGCACACGAGCGTAATCACCACAGGTGAAGCCGAAACATCGACATTCCCTGCGCGATGGTTTTAACGACTGCTTCGCACTCTCCCCGGTGTCCGTGACTTTTTAGTCACCGTCACGTGCAGATCGCCCGCACGCTTGGCACCAGCCCAGGGGTGCCAGGACCACGCGACTTGGTCGTCCGCATCACGTCGCACGTCTGACGACATTTTGCGTCCATCGCGTCCCGCACCAACACTCGTGACGATCGCGAAGCGCCCCTCTCGCAGGCGCGGGATTTGCTTATGATAAGCAGAAATTCTGGAAAACGAAAGAGATTTTTTCAGATCAGGGCTGCATGCCCGCGAAGAGCCTGAAAACGCTCGCAAAATCCGTAGTCTGGCGCGTGCCAGAATGAGCCGTCGGCGGCATGGACCGGCATCGGTCCGGCCAAATCAGCCGGTCGGGCGGATCAGCGGCGTCCGCTGGAGAAGGCAAATGGCGTGGCGCCGGGCAGCACGGAGGAATTGATATCGCTGTCGACGCGTCCCGCGCCGGATTGCTGGGTCATGCCGAACCCGAGCGACAGGCTGACATTCGAGGTCGGCTGGATTTCAATGCCGGCACGCGCGCTATAGCCGGGCGCCGTGCTCGACATGGCGTCGAAGCCCGCAAGCGGGCTGCCGAAGCCTGAGTTGTATTTCAGGGTATCGAAGCCGGCATAGACCGAGATCGGCAACCCGCCGGACTTCTGGAAGTTGTAGCCGAATTGCACGCCTTCGGTGTAGAGCGAGCTGCCGAAGGCGCCAAACTGGCTGACGCCGGTCGTGCTCAAACCCATGGCACCGCGCTCGCTGCCGACAAACCAGCCGTTCGAAAAATTGTAGCGCGCGACGCCATAGCCTGCGCCGCTGTCTCGAAAGTCAAAGCCGGGAAAGTTGGCATAAGTGGTCGCATCCTGACCTGTATTTCCGAAGCCGAACGGCCAGCCTGGAGTCCAATAGGTCAGAGGATTGGTTTGGGCATGAGCTGACCCGCCCATTCCGAGCGCCACGACGAAAATTGCGAGAACCAATCGGCTTGAGAAATTGAACATCCGCACCACCCGCCAAGTGGCCACGAATCTACACGCGCCAAATCGAGAATGCCAGTGCTGCCCAGCCGGGTCGCGTCACCCAATTGGCCATTCGCGAGCCCTCGAACCCGGTTCCGATCGGGCGCGACAAAAGAAGTCGTCACAAAGGCTTAAGGAGACAGATTCGCGATGCCCGTTGACCTGAACACGCTTCTCGCCGCGAATGACGAGGTCGCCGAGAAGCTGTACCGGACATTCGACTACCAGATCGCCATCGACCCGCATCAGGCAGGCTGCTTCACGATCGACGGGATCGACAAGATTCAATACATCGGGGGACAGGGTGCCGGCGGCGTGTTCGTGCAGTTGCCGGACCTGCGCATACTTTATGTTTCCTCCGAAGGCGAGGCCGGTGTCATCGCCGCCGATTTCAATGCCTTCATCCAGCTGATCGTCACGCACCCCTATTGGCAGGATCTTCTGACATTTTCCGGGGGCGGCAAGCTATCGGAGATGCAGCGCGCGGCCCCCGCGCTCGAGGCCTCCATTCTGGATGACGAGGAAGACCTGGACGAAGCGCGCGATTTCGTCATCGCCGAGCTTGCGTTGAGCGAGCCGGCCGACGCGATTGCGGCATTGCATCGCGCGGTCTCGACATCGAACGTGATCGTGCGGGCGAGGTCAGACGGCAACCCGTGCATCGGCCTGTTCCGCACGTTCACCGCCGATCAATCGCCATGGCTGCGCGATTATCTGGAGTGATCGGCGCGACGGGCCGAAGCCGGCTATTGTGCCGACGACAGGCGGA
This sequence comes from uncultured Alphaproteobacteria bacterium, assembly GCA_963738845.1. Classification (GTDB taxonomy): domain Bacteria; phylum Pseudomonadota; class Alphaproteobacteria; order Rhizobiales; family Xanthobacteraceae; genus Bradyrhizobium. The sequence goes on from CAVTYJ010000004.1 coordinate 27,879, forward strand.
CCATCTGGCGCCCGCCATTCATCGCCTTGAGACTGTTGACGAAGTTCTCGGGCCGCTGCCAGCGATTGGGAACTTTCAAACCCATGAAGTCGGCGATGTTGCCGATGAAGCCGGTGCAATTGAACGTCTCGGCGTTCCAGACCGGCGAGCTCGCCTGCAGCTTCTTGATATAGGCGAAGACTCTCTTTGCATCCGCCTCGTTCAGGTAAACGCGGTAGCTCGCGGTCAAATACTGCGGATCGAGGTCGCCATAGCTGGCCCCCGTTTCCGACGGCACCAATGTCATGTGGCCGAGCACATAGGCCAGCGTGTCTCCCGCCGGAGTGAGGCCTGCGACTTCAACTTGCCGCTCGCTGGTCTTGCCGTACCAGACGAACGCGTGACCCCAGCTTGCCGCCGTCCTGGCACGGAAGTCGACGTAGTAAGGTCCCTTCGCCGATGAACTGACGCGTTCCGAACCGCCGCCAGTGCCGTTGTCATGGGCGAAAGCCGCCTGAATATCGCACGCGAGCAGAACGGCGAGCGTGAATCCTGCAAGCAGGCACAGCCCAAATAGCTTCGGTCTATTGGACACGCTTCGCCCTTCCACGGATCAGTCAGACCATCAGTATCGTCCGGCGACAGGCGTCTTGCCGATCGGGGATTTGCCGATCGGACCCTTGCCAATCGGCATCTTGCCGACGGATGCCGTTTGATAGACAGGCTGCGGGTGCGGGAGGTCGGCCGCGCTGGCGGCAGCTACCATGCCAAGCGAAGCGGCCGCCACGCTCGCCGCTACAATCAATGTCTTCATCACTCTACGTCTCCTTAGGGGTCGGAAAGACGCGCAGCGAATTCGCCGATCATCCTCTTGCCGACACGACGTGAGCTTCAACGTTCGAATACGTCCAGAGTGCGGCAGATGCAGCGGGTTCGGAAGAATGCGCGCCACATGCGGCAGATATGACACATGCGGGGAAACTGCCGGCGTGACTCACACCGGGAATTCAATCATCCGTGATAAGCGTGATTGCGGCGCGCGTTACGTCCTGCGACGCAAGCAGACGGCTCCATCAGGCCGGACGCTGGACAGCAAGTGAACTGCGGCGACATCGTGTTGCCGGCGTGTCTTGAAAAGGACGGCGGAGCCGCCTGAAAAACAGCCGGCCCCCTCGCGCAACGAGAGTTAAACAGACCGTGATGGTCACATTTGGTTCGCTGCGTTGGAGCACATTCCGCGGGGCCGGCGTCCGCCTTCCAGGTTCGGGAATCATCCAATGCGAAAAATCGTCCTGAGTATCGTTCTGCTCGCATCGACCGCGACGTTTGCCGTCTCCGGCGAGACGCCTGCGCCTTCCGATGCGAAAGTCTATTTCATCGACCTCAAAGATGGCGACACCGTCACCTCCCCCGTCACCATCCGCTTCGGCCTGACGGGTATGGGGATTGCGCCCGCCGGCACCGAAATCCCCAACACCGGCCATCACCATCTGATCATCGACGACAAGATCGAGGGCGAAGCGCTCAACGAGGCGATCCCGATGGACGAGAAGCATCTGCATTTCGGCAAGGGCCAGACCGAAGCGGCCGTCACGCTGCCGAAGGGCCAGCACACGCTGCAGCTCGTGCTGGGCGACTGGACGCATGTCCCGCACAAGCCGCCGGTGATGAGCGAACGGATCACGGTGACGGTGGAGTGAGTTCGTCGTCGCGGAGCCATGACGGGTTGCGCTGGCGCTCAACCCATCCTGCGCCTTCGGCGGAATAGCGTCTCGCCGCTTACGCCCACTCGCCCTTGCGGAACACGGGCACGCGGCGTCCATCGGCATGGATGCCGTCGATGTCGGTCTTGTCCGAGCCGATCATCCAGTCGATATGAATCAGGCTCTGGTTGCCGCCTTGTGCCGCAATCTGCTGCGGGCTCAGTTTGGTGCCGTCGACGAAACATTTCGAATAGCACTGGCCGAGCGCGATGTGGCAGGCGGCATTCTCGTCGAACAGCGTGTTGAAGAACAGCAGCCCGCTTTTCGAGATCGGCGACGAATGCGGCACCAGCGCCACCTCGCCGAGGCGACGCGCTCCCTCGTCGGTATCGAGCACCCTGTTCAGCACCTCTTCGCCGCGCGAGGCCTTTGCCGCGATGATGCGGCCCTCCTCGAATTTCACCTGGATGTTGTCGATCAGCGTGCCCTGATAGGACAGCGGCTTTGAGCTCACGACGTGCCCTGACACGCGCCGCGCATGCGGGGTGGTGAAAACTTCCTCGGTCGGGATGTTGGCATTGCAGGTGATGCCGTTCTTGGCGGTCGAGGCGCCGCCTTCCCATTCATGGCCGTCGGCCAGGCCGATGGTGAGATCGGTGCCGGGGCCGGAATAATGGAGCGCTGAAAAGCGCTGACCGTTGAGCCAATCGGTCCGCTCGCGCAGAACCGCGTTGTGCTTCTCCCAATTGGCGATCGCGTCATCCCTGTCGACCCGCGAGGCCGAAAAGATCGCATCCGCGAGCCTGGCCACCGCGACGTCCTCGGGCTCATCGGGAAACACCTGTTTCGCCCAGGCCGCGTTCGGATAGGAGATGATATTCCAGTTGGTGTCGAAATTGACGATCCGCTCCAGCGCAGGCTGATAGGCGCGGGATTGCGCCTTGCTGGCGCGCGCGACTTTTGCGGGATCCTGATCGGACAGCAGCATGGGATTGTCGCCGACGATGGCAAGGCGCGCGGTGTTATCGGAAAACGCCTTGGCCATGCCCTCATAGAGCCAGCCTGCGGCGCGATCGAAGCTGAAATCCTGGCCGAAGCGATAGCGCGCCAGCGTAAATTCGTCGTCGGAGAGAATCGGCGTGATGATGCCGGCGCCGGCCTTGTAGGCATGTTCGGCGATTTTGCGCACCAGCGGCAGCGCGAGCGCAGGCGCGGTCAAGAGCAGGTCCTGCCCCTGGCGCAAGCGAAGCCCGACCTTCACCGCGACCTCCGCGAGGCGGTCGAGCTTGACGGGATCGATCGATGCGGAAAAATTGCGTTCGTGGGTGTTCATGGCGAGCCCTTGTTATGACGGGGCTCTATTTAGCCCCGGTATCGGGGCACGCAATAGCTCACCAATCCAGCCGCAGTTCCGCAAAAGCCAAAGGCCCGTGCCGGCCAGGGCATCGGGCCTTTGACAATGACTTGCTCGATTATCTCAAGCGTTCAGCCGATTCAGCGCGGCGCGGTTGCGGAACTGGACGCGGCGCGAGCTTTCGAGCGCGATCAGGCCGGACTGGACAAACTGCGTGAACGTCCGCGAAACCGTCTCGATGGTAAGTCCGAGGTAATCCGCGATATCCTGGCGCGACATCGGCAGCTCGATCGCGGCGCTCCCTGCGCCACGGCCGGCCATCTCGAGCAGGAAGCCCGCGACGCGCTCTTCCGCGTTCTTGATCAGAACCAGCGAGTGCTGCTGCACGCGCTGCAATTCCTTCACGGTCAGCGTCCAGAGTTCTTTCGAGAGATCCCGCTCGTGCTCGGCGCGGGCCATGACGGCAGTGCGCTTGACCACCAGCACCTGCGACTCGCTGATCGCTTCGGCCGAGGCGAGATGCGCCTCGCCGGCCTCGAACCCGAAGGTATCGCCGGGCAGGTAGAACGCGACCACCTGGCGACGCCCGTCGTCCAGCATCCGGTAGGTCCGCACCGCCCCGGAAATGACCTGGTATAGATATTCGGCCGGCTCATCCTCGCCGTAGACCTCGGCGTTGCGCGCAAATCGCATCGGGGCGCCCATCATGGCGAGCGGACTGTCCGGCAACTCGCTGCGAAGCGGCATCGGCTGGCGGGCAAACATCGCGTGGTTGGCAGCGGGGGCGAGCATGGGACAACTCCGGTTGCTGTGTTTCGTGAGCGGCAGTGTGCCTGTTCGCGGAATTTTCGAAATTCGGGTCGTTCCCCTAAGTACAATCCCGTAGGCGGATGCAATTTCAGGGATTTTGGGGGAAATGCCGGCCGTTGAGGCAAGTCAAGGCGACCAGGACAGGCCGGGGCGAGGGTGGCTTAATCGACCTAACGCGGGTTTTCGCTCATGTCTCGGATCGATTCTTGGCTCTATTCACTGTTTTCCCGCCTCGCTGGCCGCGATTGGCGCGAGATCGCGACGGCGCCGTTCGACCGTGCGGTCGAGCTGGCGGTGATCGACGGCAAGATCGGGGTGCTTCCCTTCTTCGGACTTCGCCGCGGCGACAACTGGCTCGATGCGGAAACCTTGCGGCCGCTCAAGGTGACGGCCACCTACTGGCGCTTCGCCCGCGCTGCGTTTCCTCCCATCAGCTGCTGCTGAGGCGGTCCGACGATCGCAAACAGGGATCAGGAGCGATGAAAAAGATGATCGCAAGCTTGCTGTCGGAGACGCACCTTGTCACGCCGCGCAGGCGGGTCGACTGGGTGTTCGTGCTCTGCGTGGCGGGGCTCACGCTGGCCTCGTCGATCCTGATGACGGTCCTAGCCGTTCGATGACTCGGCCGGGTCGTCATCGGCGATGGCGCGCCAGGCCGCGCCGTCGAGATCGTCATATTGGCCGCTCTTCAACGACCAGAGAAAGCCTGCCAGGCCAATGGCGCCGAGCGTGATCGCGAGCGGAACGAGAAACACCAGGACTTCCATCACACCGTTTCCTTCACATTGATCCGCGCCCGCAGCGCATTGACCATGACCAGGATCGAGGAGCCGCTCATTGCGGCCGCGGCGATGAGCGGCGTCACCAGACCCGCGACCGCGACCGGCACCGCGAGCGCGTTGTAGACGACCGCGAGCCAGAGGTTTTGCCGCATCAGACGCCGCGCCTTGCGTGAGACCGCAATCGCGTTTGCGACCGGCGCGAGCCGCTCGCCCAGAAACACTGCATCCGCCGCGGCCTGGCTCATATGCGTTGCCGTCACCGGCGACATCGAGGCATAGGCGGCGGCCAACGCCGGCGCATCATTCAGGCCGTCGCCGACCATGAGGACCTTGAAGCCAGCGCGCGCGAGTTCGTTGATCCGCGCGATCTTGTCGACCGGCGTCGTCTCGGCGCGCCATTCGCAAATGCCTACCGATTGCGCCGCCATCCGCACCGCCGGCTCGCGGTCGCCGGAGACGATTTCCACGCCGATGCCGAACTTTCGCAAGGTTTCGATGGCGACGGCGGCGTCCGGACGCAACCGCTGCCTGACCGCAAACACATGGCACTCGGCGCCATGACGGAATGCGACAACGGAAGCCTCGGGATCGCGGCTCAGAATCGCATTGGCCTCGGCCTCGGCGCCGCAATAAGAAGGACGCCCCAGCCTGACCTCGCAACCTTCGAACATGCCATGGACACCCTGTCCGGGCTCTTCCTCGATGCCCGAAAGCGGCGAATTCGCCTTGGCGGCGCGCGCCACCGCAGCCGCGACGGGGTGACGGCTCGACAGCGCCAGGCGCCCGGCAAGCGCAAACGCCTCGGCGGGGATCGCGGCGGCATTGGCGACGTCGAGCTCCGGCAAGGTCAGCGTGCCGGTCTTGTCGAAGATCACGCGGTCGACCTCGGCCAGGCGTTCGATCGCATCGCCGGAGTTGAGCAGCACGCCCGAACCGAACAGCGCGCCCGAGGCGACCGTCTGCACCGCCGGGATCGCGAGCCCGAGCGCGCATGGGCAGGTGATGATGAGCACCGAAATCGCGATCACGATCGAATCATGGAAGCCCGCGCCCGCGATCAGCCAGCCCAGCATGGTCAGGAGCGCGGTCGCGTGCACGACCGGCGCGTAGAGCCGCGCGGCGCGCTCGGCAAGCCTGAGATAGCGCGAGCGCGCCTGCAGCGCGTTGTCGAGCAGCCGGGTAATCTCCGCCAGCAGCGTGTCTTCGCAGGCCGCCGCGACGCGGACGCGCAAGGTGCCTGAGCGCACCAGCGTGCCGGCGTAAACGGCGGTGCCAGGCGAGGCGGTGATCGGAAGGGTCTCGCCGGTGATCAGGCTCTGGTCGATCTCGGATCGGCCGGAGACGACATTGCCGTCGACGGCGGAGCGCTCGCCCGGCCGCAGCAGCACGATGTCGCCCGGCTCGATCGCGGCGATCGGCACGGTGCGCACCTCCTCGCCGTCCATGAATTTCGTGGCGGTCTCAGCCTTGAGCGCCGCGAGGTTGCCGGCAAAGGCGCGCGTGCGCCGGCGCATGTTCTGATCGAGATAACGGCCGGCGAGCAGGAATGCGATCAGCATGATCGCGGCATCGAAATAGGCATGATCGGCGTGGCTGGCGGTCTCGACCAGCGACATGCCGAGCGCCAGAAGGATGCCGATCGAGATCGGCACGTCCATATTGACGCTGCGCGCGCGCAAGGCGCCAAACGCCGAGGAAAAGAACGGCTGCGCCGAATAGGCGGCGGCCGGCAGCACGATCAGCGCCGACAGCCAATGGAAGAAGTCGCGCTGCTCGGGCAGCATGTCGCTGACATTGCCCGACCACACCGGGATCGACAGCATCATGACGTTCATCGCCGCAAACGCCGCAACGCCGAGGCGGCGCAGCAGCGCGCTGGCACGTCCGGCTTCCCGGGTCTCGGCATCGAGCCGCTCGAAGGGATAGGCCTTGTAACCCAGATCTTTCAGCCGATCGACGAACATGGCCGGGTCGATCGCGCCTTCCTTCCATTCGACCGCAAGGCGCCGATCGGTCAGATTGACCCGCGCCAGGGTCACGTCGGGAATCTTGGCGAGGTTGCGCTCGATCTTGGCCATGCAGCCGGCGCAGTTGATGCCTTCGACCGCGAGGTCGAGATGCAAAAGGCCTGTTCCGGCACTCTTCAGGTAATGGGAGAAATCCAGCGTGGAGTGCATGGCGCGACCTGTCAGTTCAGCATGAGGCGATTTTTCGACAGGAACAGCCGTCCCGCGGAGCCGTCGCCCTCCAGCACGAGGTCCCATTGCCCCGGCGCCACGCCTTCGAGGCTGCCGCGATAGATGCCGATGCCGACTTCGGAAAGCCCAACCGCAAGGTCGGCGCGCTTGTCTGTCGGCCGCTCGAACGTTCCGAGGAATTTCAGCCCCGTGACCGGACGGCCGCCCTGATCGCGCGCCTCGACCTGCAACATCGCCCGGCCATCGGCGTCTCGCGTCAGATGCGCATCGACCTGCCAGTTGCGCCTCGCCTGATCGCGCGCGGCCGCAATCTCCTTCTCGTAACCGAGGCTTGCGCTATAGGCACTGTCGACCTCGGTGCCGGGCAGCGTCCTGATCGCGAGCTGCATCATGGTGACGTTGACGCCGATCACCACACCAAAGAACGCGATGAGGATCAGCAGCACCTTGCGTCCGGTCAGCGGTCTCTCTGCAACGCGTGTCGGCATGTCGAAACCTTCCGTTGATCTCATGGCGCCACGAAATTGTCCGTCGTGGAGGCGGCTTCGCCAAGCCCGATGTCCGTGACGTGGAAGTGAACCGGAACCGATTTCGCCGGATTGTTCTCCTCAGGCGCGGTGACGAGGAGCCGCAACTCGGTGGTCTGGTCGCGCCCGATCACGATCATCGGCCGATCCGGCGTCACCGAATCCGAGCCGACGACATGGATGATCGCGTTGGCCGGACCGTCGACGTCGATCGCGACGACGCGCTCGAAGCCGCTCTTGTTGAGGAGCCGCATGGTATAGGCGTTGCGAATGGAGCCGTCGCTGAGCCTGATCGCGACCGGATTGCGGTCGTGCAGCACGTTGACGTCGAGCATCGAGCGGGTCGCCAGCGTGTACACCATGATTCCGCCGACGAGCGCGATGACGAGACTGTAGATGACGGTGCGCGGGCGGGCGATCCGGTAGATCGGCGCCTTGCCCTCCTTGCGGCGGGCGATGTTGATGTCGTTGTCATAGCCGATCAGGCCGGCCGGCCGGCCGATCTTGGCCATCACATTGTCGCAGGCATCGATGCAGAGCCCGCACTGAATACATTCGAGCTGCGAGCCGTCGCGGATATCGATGCCGGTCGGGCACACCGCGACGCATTGATAGCAGTCGACGCAATCGCCCACATGCTCGCCGAGCGCGCGGAGCTCCGCGGCCTTTTTCACCGACGTGCGCTGCTCTCCGCGATCGTAGCGGTAGGTGACGTTGAGCGCCCATTCGTCGGTGAGCGACGCCTGGATTCGAGGCCACGGACACATATAGGTGCAGACCTGCTCGCGCATGTGGCCGGCCAGCAGGTAGGTCGTCGCGGTCAGGATGCCGATCCAGACGTAGGCGATCGCGGGCGCCTGGAAGGTGGCGAGATCCTTGACCAGCGTCGGCGCATCGCTGAAGTAGAGCACCCAGGCGCCGCCGGTCCACCAGGCGATCATCAGCCAGATCGAGTGCTTTGCGACCACCTCGGAGATGCGCCGCGCCGTCCACTGGTGGGCGGCGGCATCCTTCTTCATGCGCTCGCGGCGGTCGCCCTCGATCAGGCGCTCGACGGCATAGAACAGGTCGGTCCAGACCGTCTGCGGGCACAGATAGCCGCACCAGATGCGCCCGCCGACCGAGTTCATCAGGAACAGGACCACGGCCGCAATGATCAGAAGGCCGGTGAAGTAATAGACCTCCTGCGGCCACAGCTCGATGAAGAAAAAATAGAATCGCCGGTTCGGGAAGTCGATCAGCACCGCCTGGCTGGGGGCGCCGATGCCGCGGTTCCAGCGCACGAAGGGCAGGAAATAGTAGACGCCGAGGCAAAGCGCCATCAGCGTCCATTTGATGCGGCGGAAGGTGCCGTGGACGCTCTGAGGGTAGACCTTCTTGCGGGCCGCATAGAGCGGCCCGTAGTCTTCGACCTGGGCCACCTTTTGCAATTCCTTTGCCGATACGGACTTATTCATTGCCGGGTCCTGTTGAGTTTTCAACCCCTAGCCCAAGGTGCATCGGGCGCGGTTGATTCAACTCAAGCGGCCGCGGCCTCTTTCGAAAGCCTTGCAGTTCGTTATTTGCCTCCGCCGAGCGAGTGCACATAGACGGCCATCGCCTTCAACGTCACCGGGTCGAGCCGGCCTTCCCATGCCGGCATCACGCCGGCGCGGCCGTTGGTGATGGTCTCGACCAGCGCCGCCTCGTCGGAGCCGTAGAGCCAGATCTTGTCGGTCAGGTTGGGCGCGCCGAGCTCCGGGTTGCCCTTGCCCTGGTCGCCGTGGCAGCTCGTGCAATTCTCGGCGAAGATCTTGGCGCCGGCGGCCGCGTCGTATCCGGGCTGCGTCGGCAGCCCCGACAGCGAGCGGACGTAATTTGCGACGGTGACGATCTGGTCGGGCTTCAACACGCCGTCCTTGCCGAAGGCGAGCATCTGCCCCTCATGCGCCTTCGAGTGCCCGGAGCGCGCGCCGTAACGGATGGTCTGCATGATCTGGTCGAGCGAGCCGCCCCACAGCCAGTCGTCGTCGTTCAAATTCGGGTAGCCCTTCGCGCCGGCCGCGCCCGAACCGTGGCAGGGTGCGCAATTGTCGCCGAACACGGTCTTGCCGCGGGCGCGCGCCAATGCGAGCAGCGCGGGATCCTTTTCGATATCGGCAAGCGAGGCCGACGCCAGTGCCGTCATCTTCTCACCGCGGATCTTGTCGAGATTGGCGAGCTCGACGGCGACATCGGCCCGCGAGGAGTAATTGAGGACGCCGCGCGTATTGCTGCTCAGAAGCGGCCAGGCCGGATAGATCACCCAGTAGCCGACCGCCCAGATGATGGTGAGGTAAAAGGTGATGACCCACCAGCGCGGCAGCGGCGTGTTCAGTTCCTTGATGCCGTCCCACTGATGCCCGGTCGTTGCGGTGCCGGAAACGTGGTCGATGTCTTCGCTGTGATCGGTCATTTCAATCCTCCCGCAACGGCATGCGCGCCGCCTCGTCGAACGCCTTCTTGTTGCGAGGCCAGAGGGCGTAGGTCACGATCGCAAGGAAGACCGCGACAAAAATCGGCGTCCAGAGCGTCGTCACGAGGTCGGACGCAAGCGTCTGGATCGTTATGATGGCTTTCATCTCAAAACCCTGGTCAGCGAAGGTTGGCTTTTTCGTTGTAGAGCTTGAAGTCGACGAGCGTGCCGAGCATCTGCAGGTAGGCAATCACGGCATCCATCTCGGTCGGCGCGCCGGCCTTGCCGTCGAAATTGCGGATCACCGCCTTCGGGTAGCGCTTGGCAAAGGCATCGCCGTCGGGATTGTCGGGATCGGCCTGCGCCTTCAGGTCGGCGACTGCATTCTTGATCTGGTCGTCGCTGTAGGGCACGCCGACGGCGCGCAGCGTGCGCAAATTGTCGGCCATCGCGGACTGATCGACCTCGGTCTCGGCAAGGAACGGGTAGCCCGGCATCACCGACTGCGGAACGATGGCGCGCGGATCGGTCAGATGCCGTACGTGCCAATCGTCGGAATACTTGGCGCCGACGCGCGCAAGATCGGGGCCGGTGCGCTTCGATCCCCACTGGAACGGGTGATCGTACATGCTCTCGGCCGCGAGCGAGTAATGGCCGTAGCGCTCGACCTCGTCGCGCAGCGGACGAATCATCTGCGAGTGGCAGAGATAGCAGCCCTCGCGGACATAGATGTTGCGGCCCGCAAGCTCGAGCGGCGTATAGGGACGGACGCCGTCAACGGCCTCGATCGTGCTCTTGAGGTAGAACAAGGGCGTGATTTCCACCAGCCCGCCGATCGCGATCACGACGAGGATGCCGATGACGAGGACGATCGAGTTCCGCTCAAAGATATGATGCCTGGTCCAGAAAGACATTGACGTGCTCCTCATTCCGCCGGCTGAAGAGCAACCGGCGCCTGCACCTCGGCCTCGCCGACGCGTACCGTCATCCAGAGATTGTAGGCCATGATCAGCGCGCCGATCAGGAACAGCGCTCCGCCGGCGGCACGGATGATGTAGAAGGGATGCATCGCTTCGACGGTCTCGATGAACGAATATTCGAGGAAGCCGAGCGAGGTGTAGGAGCGCCACATCAGGCCCTGCAGGATTCCCGACACCCACATCGCCGAGATGTAGAGCACGATGCCGAGTGTCGCCGTCCAGAAGTGCCAGTTGACGAGCTTGAGGCTATAGAGGCCCTTGCGGTTCCACAGCCACGGGAACAGGCAGTAGAGCGCGCCAAAGGAGACGAAGCCGACCCACCCCAGCGCGCCGGAATGCACATGGCCGATGGTCCAGTCAGTATAGTGGCTGAGCGAATTGACGACCTTGACCGACATCATCGGGCCCTCGAAGGTCGACATGCCGTAGAAGGCGACCGACACCACCAGCATGCGCAGCACGGGATCGGTGCGCAGCTTGTCCCAGGCCCCCGACAGCGTCATCAAGCCGTTGATCATGCCGCCCCATGAGGGCATCCACAGCATGATCGAGAAGGTCATGCCGAGCGTCTGCGCCCAGTCGGGCAGCGCGGTATAGTGCAGATGATGCGGGCCGGCCCAGATATAGAGGAAGATCAGCGACCAGAAGTGGATGATCGACAGCCGATAGGAATAGATCGGACGCTCGGCGCGCTTGGGGATGAAGTAGTACATGATCGCGAGGAACCCCGCGGTCAGGAAGAAGCCGACCGCGTTGTGGCCGTACCACCACTGGAACATGGCGTCCTGAACGCCGCCCCACGCGATGTAGGATTTCGAGCCGAGCAGGGAGACCGGCAGCGCGGGATTGTTGCCGAGATGCAGCACCGCGATGGTGACGATGAAGGCGAGATAGAACCAGTTGGCGACGAAGATGTGCGGTTCCTTGCGCTTGATGATCGTCACCAGGAACACCAGCAGATAGACCACCCAGACGATGGTCAGCCAGAGATCGGCGTACCATTCAGGCTCCGCATATTCCTTGGACTGGGTGATGCCGAGCAGATATCCGGTGCCGGCGATCACGATGAAAAAGTTGTAGCCCAGCACGACGAACCAGGGCGCGATATAGCCGGCGAGCCGCACGCGGCTGGTCCTCTGCACGACATAGAACGAGGTCGCGAGCAGCACGTTGCCGCCGAACGCAAAGATCACCGCCGACGTATGCAGCGGCCTCAAGCGGCCGAAGCTCGTCCAGGGCAGGTCGAGATTCAGCGCCGGCCAGGCCAGTTGCGAGGCGATGATGAGGCCCACCAGGAATCCGGCGATACCCCAGAGCATCGCGGCAACTGCGGCGAACTTGACCGGCCCCATGTTGTAGTTCGGACGGCCCGCGATCTCCTGCGGCGGCAGCTCGGCCGGACGATCATAATACTGGTTGAGGATGGTGAACGCGGCACCAAGGCCCGCAACCGCGCCAAGCGCCGCATGGAACGCAAAGCCGCCGTCATGAGCGAGGGCGGCGGCGATAACGCAAAGGAATGCCAGCGCGATGAACATGGGTGCGAGCAATGCCTCGCCGATGGTCATCGACTTCGATGCAGTTGTGGCTTGTGTCATGAGCATTCTTTCTGTGCTTGGCCGGCGGAAAGAAATCACAGGAGGACGGCGCTCACTTGATCAAGATCAAGCGTCGCGGAAAATCCGCCTGTCAGGGGCGTCCTACGACGCCCAGGCCCGCGCCAACGCGGCCGGCGAGCGGCACTCGACGGCATCGGCGAAGATGGTCCAGTCGTGGACTTGCCTTTGCCGACAGAAATCGGCCTCGGCGCGCTGCACTGCCTCGGTCAGGCACGCGGCCTCCACCGTGAACAAGGCCTGGCAGGCGCGGTGTTCATGACCGGTGTCGTCGCAAACGGTCTTGATGAAACGGACATCGAATGAGGGCACTGCGGCCTCCTGTTCTGTTGCGACGAACATCGAACAGGAACCGCTTGGCCGCCTTGAGCGAGATCAAGGATCGTGGCGAATGGTGCGTCCGGTGGCCCAAACCGCAAAGCCGATAATGATGACAAAGACCACGGCGGTGCCGACCACGCCGAAATCGAGCACGTCGTGCCCCACAAGGAACGCGGCGATCATGGCGGGGACGGTCAGGAGGATGCGAATGATCCACAGCATGGGACAACCTTCCGATTTCGGAACCTGCACCGTAATCCACCGGACGACCAATTTCTTGATTCACCTCAAGATGCTTCGGCGCGATTGAGGCAAGGTGACGGTTGACCGAAAGAGGATTTTGCCATGCCCCTCGCCACCGTGCTCGTGCTGGTCGCCATTGTCGGGATCTTTACCGCGCTCGCGGTCGCGCTCGCCTTTGCACTGCAGGCACGCGCGCCCGCCAGCCTTCGCGCACCGGTCGCAGCGCCTCGGCGGCGGCCGTTGTAGAAGAGTAAGCACCGGTTTTCCGGATCATGCTCTAAAGACCGGCGGCGAGCGCGATGCGCATCAATTCGGACATGCTGCGCGCCCCGGTCTTGGCCATCAGGTTGGCGCGGTAGACCTCGACTGTGCGCGGCGAGATGTTGAGTTCATGGGCGATGACCTTGTTGATCTTGCCCGCCACCAGCCCCTGCAGCACGTCGCGCTCGCGCGGTGACAGCTCGGCCAGACGCGCTTCCGCCTCCTTCTTTGCGATGCTGTCGCCCTGAGCCGACGAACGCGCATCGAGCGCCGCGCGGATGGCACCGATCAGGACCGCATCGTCGAACGGCTTTTCGATGAAATCGACCGCGCCGGCCTTCATCGCCTCGACCGCCAGAGCGACATCGCCATGCCCCGTGATCAGGATCACCGGACAGACGGTTCCCCTGCGCTTGAGCTCGCGCACCAGCTCGATACCGTTCATCCCGGGCATGCGAATGTCGCAGACCACGCAAGGCGGCGTTTCGCTCGCGGCCGCCGAAAGAAAGGCGTTGGCCGAATCATGGGTTTTCGGCTGAAAGCCGTTGACGTCGAGCAGGAAGGCGAGCGAATCGCGCATGGCCGAATCGTCGTCGACGACATGGATGACGGTTTTATCGCTCATGGCTTGCCTCCGCGGCGGCGAAGGGCACCGTGAATTCGAACATGGTGCCGCCTCCCGCGTTCGGGCGACCCGATATGCGTCCCCCGTGCGCCTCGATGATGGTTCGGCAGATCGACAAGCCCACTCCCATTCCGTTTGCCTTGCTGGTTACGAAGGGTTGAAACAGATGTTCGGCAATCTCCGGGCTGATGCCGGTGCCGGTATCGGTCACCGAGAAATGCGCATACTCGCCGCGCCGGTCCACGGCAATGGTGAGGTCCCGCCGTGTCGTGGTCTCCATCGCCTCGACCGCGTTGCGTATCAGATTGAGCGCGACCTGCTGAATCTGGATCTTGTCGACCACGATGTCGGGAAGCTCTCGGTCGGCACGCAGCGAGACCCGTACCCCCTGCTCCTTGGCGCCGACCAGCGCGAGCGCCGCGGCCTCTTCGAGCAGGATACCAGGGTTTTCGAGCGATTGCTGGGTTTCCCCCTTGGCGACGAACTCCCGCAGCCGCTTGATGATGTCGCCGGCGCGCAGCGCCTGGTCGGCGCTGCGATCGAGCGCCTCGCGTACCCGACCCGTATCGACCGAATCGGCTTTCAGAAGGGTCGCAGCCCCCCGCAAATAGCTCGTGATCGCCGAGAGCGGCTGGTTCAGTTCGTGGGCAAGCGAGGACGCCATTTCGCCCATCGCGGTGAGCCGGGAGACGTGAACCAGCTCCGATTGGAGATCCTGCATGCGCCGCTCCTGGGTCCGCCGTTCGGTCAGGTCGCGGACAAAGCCCGTGAAGAAACGATCGACGCCGACCCGGGCCTCGCCCACCGCGAGCTCCATCGGGAAGGTCGAACCATCCTTGCGCTCGCCCACGACGATGCGCCCGATGCCGATGATGCGCCTTTCGCCCGTGCTCAAATAGCGATCGAGATAGCCGTCGTGCTCGGCCCGGTAGGGCTGCGGCATCAGGATCGAAACATTCCGGCCGATGGCCTCCGCCGCCGACCAGCCGAACAGCCGCTCGGCCGTGGTGCTGAAGGATCGCATGATGCCACGCTCGTCGATCACGATCATCGCCTCCGGAACGGTATCGAGGATCGACTGCAACTGCGCCTGGCGGGTGCGGGACTCCTCGGACTCGCGCAAAAGACGTTCGCCGATAAAGCCCAGCACCGGACCCAATACGGCAAAGAACGCAACATCGATCAGATTCGCCGGATTGGAAAACAGGTCGCTGCCGAGAAAAAACAGGCTGATGCCGATGCACAGGACGGTGGCGAGCATCGCCGGCCCGATACCGCCCGCAAAGGCCGCATAGACGACGACCGGCATGTAGATCACCATGAAGGTGCGGTCGCCGAAGGTCTGGCGCAGCAGATAGAGCAGCCCGAACACCAGCACCGCGGCCGCGGCGGCCGTTCCGTAGCGAAACCAGTAGCGTTGTTGTACTGCCATGAAATGACCCGGCCGCCGGCATTTGACCAGCAAGCTATTGGCGACCGGGATCGACCGGGTCAATAGGCACAAAGCCCCTAGCGATGCTCCCACGGGCGCCAATGCGTCGGGTTGACAAGGACCCGCTCGCGGGTTGCGACCTTGACCCAGCCGCTGGGTGCGCGGCGGCAGGCAAAGATGAGGGGATGCACGCGGTCCCCCTCAATCACCGCAAGCTCGAGATCGCGGTTGTATGGTGCGGTCGAAATCGTTTCCCACATCGGCTCTTCGCCCATTGTGCATGGTCTCGTGCCGCCGCGATTCTGCCGGGGGGCTCTCACAAAAGAACTCCCAGCCTAGACATTCGCAGCCAGCACTCATTGACCTATGTCAAAATCGGGCAGGCCGCGCCGGACGGAGAGGTTTTCGTACACTCGCCATCACGCCCTGAAGGCAAGCCGCAATCCGCCCCAGTGCCGCCCGCCGACATTGATCGGAGCATCCACTTCCTTCAACGTCACCGCGATGCCGCCTCCCATGTCGCGATCGTAGGTCTGCATGAGATAGTCGCGGGTGGTGCGGGCCGCCCTCACGCCGGTGCTGTCCTTGAAAAAGCGCCGGTTGCGGCAATTGGCGGCATTCCAGACCGGATCGTCCGGCCGCTGCGCGAGCGAGAATGTCCGATTGTGCGTCGGCAGAAAGGCGTTGGTGTCGACGGCCGCACAGAAAACGACGCGCGGATCGAGGTCGAGCAGCGGCTCCTGGATGGCCGGCAGAAGCCGATCGCAGAGCGCGGTGATTACAGCCGGCTCAAGCGCCTCTGGTCGGTACGCCGACAGCTTCGCAACGGAGCCCTGGGCCTGACTGTCAAGGCCAGCGCGCTCGCCCACGGCTTCTGGCACATGAGCGAATTCGCCAACATCTACCGCGACACTTTCGGTGAATTGGCATCGCACACCCTCGCGAGCGCGCGGCGCTTGCCGACATAGGCGGCTCTAGATTCTTGATTTAGCATGATCTTTTCGGAAAACCGGTGCCCACTTTTCCGGATCATGCTCTAACTAAAACAGTCTCGGCTCGGTTCGGCTTGCGATCTTGATGCTCGTCAGCAAGGTCGCGATGGCAACGAGGGCAAGAACGCCTCCGAGACTGAGTGCGACCTGCATCGCAAGACCGTCCGATATCTTCACCAAGAGGACGCGGCTTGCGAGCACCAGCAATACGCCCGCGCAATAGATTTCCAGCGAGTTCTCGCCACAGCGGATGGCGCCGCGCAGGATCGGCGTCGTCAGACCTTTCCATTCGCGCGGGACGAAGGCCGCCACCAGGACCGCGATGGCAAGGAAGTGCAGCAGCCGCAACGGATCGAGATCGGATTTTTCGATGGGATAGATGAGATCGATCAGGACTTGCGGCATCGGAGCCTCGAGCGGCTTGAAGCTCCAGCCCAGGGTCAGCACGAACGCGAAGATGAGATAGACCGCGGCAAAGCCGGTCACGGCGCGCGATTTCAGTTGCGAGCGCAGGAGAAAACGGCCGTTGGTTTGCCACCATGCGCCGAGCACGACCAGAATCTGCCAGGCAAACGGATTGAAATACCATTCGTTGATCGGCCATTGCGGCAGGTTCCAGCCGAAATGCTGGACCAGCGCATAGAGCAGAAGCGACGCGCCAAGCGCGACGCCAGGTAGCTTCATGAGGAGCCAGAGCAGCGGTGCGAACAGAAGATGAAAAAGAACGAAGGTGGGGAGCACGTCGGTATCGACCGGTCGATATTGCAGGCTCGCGGCGTGGGCGAGCGCGGGCCCCGGATGCTCCAGCACGATCCGCGTGTTGGTTTGGTCGGCAAATTGCCCGCCTCCGACCAGGTAGACCACCACAACGCAGGCAACCGTCAAGGTCAGAAAGGCCGCGTAAATTTCCCAGCTGCGGCGAACCGTATGGCTGACCACGGCAAACCAGCCGTCGCGCTGCTGCACCTGGCCGTAGGCGAGCGCGCAGGTCATTCCCGAGACGAACATGAAGAACTCGCTGGTATCGCTGAAGCCGTAATGGTTCAGCGTCAACCAGCTGCCGATATTGCCGGGTATATGGTCCAGGAAGATGAACCAGAGCGCGATGCCCCGGCATGCGTCGAGGCGCAGATCGCGCTCGACCTGCTCATTCATCTTCGGCGGCGCTATTGCGGAGATGCCGTCCACGACACGATGTCCCGCGCCAGTGCGTCGAACGCACGGTTGAATGCGGCGGCCGCCTTGGCCGGGGTGAGACCATCGATCGGCGCCGACTGCTGAAAGATGCGCGCCGCCTTCAGTTGCCCGGAATCGACGAGCTTTGCCGACAGCGCAATGGTCGCGCGCGGCTCGGGCGTGGCGGTGATCTCGAACTGGCGCAGATCGATCAGAAGGCGCAAGCCGCCCTCGTTGCCGAGGTCGGCACGCACCGGCGCGTGCGCGATGTCGTAATTTTCGAAACTCTGCAGCAGTTTCGACTGGATCAGCGTGGGCAGACTGTCGCTCCATTGCGCATTGTCGAATTCGCCATCCCCTTCCTCGCCGCCAGCGAACAGGAAGCGCTGGGTCTGCAGGCGCGTCGTGGCGGTCGGCTCGGCGATGGCAAGCCCGGCCGGCAAGGGGCGGCGCGGGCTCGCAAAGGCGTCGGCCGCGGCCAGATCGTAGATTACCTTGCGCTGTGGCGTGGCAGCCCCGGTCATGCGCTCGAGACCCGCCACGATGCCATCCAGCCGCGACGAGTTGCGCGCCAGCGCTTGCGCGAATGTGCCGATGTTGCCGATTGCATCATGCAGCGGCGCGGCATTCTCCGACAGCACCGTATCGACGCGGCGCAGCGCGTCGCGCGCGGCCTGCGTCATGCTCTGGCCCGCGCCCTTCTCCGCAACCAGGGGACCGCTAACGCGCGGCGCATCGGGACTGTCGCCTCCCTCGAGCGAAACGACGGGCACGCCGGTCAGCCCCTGGAACTCGAGGCTGACCCTGGTGTCGGCGCGAACCGGCGTGCGCGCGGCGACCGCAATGGTCGCGTGCACGTCGTGGGGATGGTCGTCGACCAGCTCCAGCGAGGTAACCTCGCCGACGCGAATGCCGTTGAACATCACGCCGGCCCCAACCAGGAGACCCGGTACCGGGCCGTTGAAGACAAGCTGATAGCTGTCGCGCTTGCCGATCCCGCCGGCATTGTTGAGCCAGTAGACGAAGCCGAACACGGCGACGATCGCTGCCAGCAGGAAGGCGCCGACGATGATGTAGGGAGCGCGGGTTTCCATGATCTGCTCTCTTATTGCGCCTCGAGGTGAAGCATCTGCGCACGCGCGCCGTGGAAGTAGGCCTTGACCCAGGGATGATCCGACTTGAGCACGGACGACAGCGGACCGATCGCCACGATCTTGCCGTCGGCCAAAGCGGCGACACGGTCGCAGACGGCGGCGAGCGTGTTGAGATCATGCGTGATCATGAACACGGTGAAGCCCAGCGTCCGCTGCAGGGTCTTGATCAGGGCATCGAATTCGCCGGCCGCGATGGGGTCGAGCCCCGAGGTCGGCTCGTCCAGAAACAACAGCGAAGGGTCGAGCGCGAGCGCGCGGGCCAGCGCCACGCGCTTGGTCATGCCGCCCGACAATTCGGCAGGAAACTTGTCGCCGTCCTCCGCGGCGAGCCCGACCATCTCGAGCTTGGCGTTGGCGATCTCGTCGAGCAGCTCTTTCGACAGGTGCGCCGCTTCGCGCAACGGAAACTGGATGTTCTGCCGCGCGTTCAGGGCCGAGAACAGCGCACCCTGCTGGAACAGCACGCCGCGGCGGCCATCGGAAGCCACCGGAAATGCGATCTCTCCCGCGCGTTTCGGTAACAGGCCGATCAGCGTGCGCATCAACACCGACTTGCCGCCGCCGGAGGCGCCGACCAGGCCAATGATTTCGCCGGCGCGGACCTCGAGCGAGAGGTGATCGATCACAACGCGGCGTCCGAAGCCGACCACGAGATCGCGAACGGAAATGGCTGTGGTCTCGCGGGGCATGTCCGTCACATTCCGATCGATGCAAAGAACACCGCGAACAGGCCGTCGAGCACGATCACCAGGAAGATCGACTTCACCACTGACGTCGTGGTTTGCCGGCCGAGCAATTCGGCACTTCCCTGCACGCGCAGGCCTTCGCTGCAGGCGACGATCCCGATCACCAGCGCCATGAAAGGCGCCTTCAGGATGCCGACCTTGAACGAGGTGACGGAGACTGCCTCATGCAGTCGCGCGATATAGATGGCGGGCGACATGTCACCATAGACCTGGGCCACGACGCCGCCGCCGTAGAGCCCGGCCATCGATCCGATGAAGCTCAGGATCGGCAGCGCAATAACGAGCGCTGCGACCCGCGGCAGGATCAGCACCGCGACCGGATCAAGCCCCATGGTCAGAAGCGCGTCGATCTCCTCGCGCATTTTCATCGAGCCGAGCTCGGCGGTGTAGGCGCTCCCGGAGCGACCCGCAACCATGATGGCGACGATGAGAACGCCGAGCTCGCGCAAGACCAGGATGCCGACCATGTCGACGGTGTAGGACTCGGCGCCGAACTTGCGAAAATGAAAGAAGCCCTGCTGGGCGATGATGGCCCCGATCAGAAACGTGATCAGAGCCATGATCGGGATCGCCTGCCAGCCCACCTTGTAGAGCTGGTAGACCGTCGATGTCAGGCGGAGCGAGCGCGGCCGGCGCAGCACGCCGAGCAAGGCGAAGCCGAGGGCTCCGAGCATCTGCAGGAAGCTCGCAGTCTCGACGGCAAGCCGGCGGCCCATCTGCTCCATCATGTCCAGCACGGCGCTGCCGCGCCGCTTCGGAGCCGGCTCGCTGCGGTTGAGGCCCTGCATCTCCCGGATCAGCCCGGCATAGGAGTCGGAGACGCCGACCAGGGCGGTTGCCGCCGAGGGCATCGAGGACCGCCGGGCCAGCTTCTCGAACAGCCAGGCGCCCACGGTATCGAGCGCGGTCACCCGGCTGAGATCGATCGCTCGCGCGCGCGCAGGCGGCAGATCGTCGCAGAGCTTCTCGAGTGTCTCGACATGAGCCACCGTCCACGCTCCGCTCGGACAAAGCGTGACGGGCTCGCCGCAGGTCGCCGTCAATTGTGGCTGTGTATCGGTCAAGCAGAACTCCCGCCAGATTGAGAAAACATAGTTGCCTGCATCGGCCTTCGCGTTGATACAGCGCAAGAATTCGTCGAGGCGCCCTTGATGCATGTCAAGGTTGACCGGCCGGGCGGGAGCTGCCTGATGACCTGCCGAAAGCGCTTATTGAGGCTGGCTCGCGACCTCTGCCCGCGCAGCCTGAGCCCGCGGCGGCTTGGCGAGATCGAGCGTCACCGTCACGACCGCAGCATCGCGCGGATCGTTCTTGACGTCGAAGCCGAACTCGCGGCACATCGCGATCATCGTGCTGTTCTCGCGCAACACGGTCCCTGACAGGATCTTCAGGCGTTCCGATCGCGCATAATCGATCAGAAGCTGCATCAACGCCCAGCCGAGGCCTTTGCCCTTGAGGTCGGAGCGAAGCAGGATCGCATATTCGGCGCTCTCGTAGCGGGAATCGGAATGCAGGCGGACGACGCCGACGACGTCTCCGCTCGCGGGATCGGTCGCCACGAACGCCATGGCGCGGGCGTAATCGAGCTGCGTGAGCCGACCAACGAAGGTGTGCGAAAACTCCTTCATGGCGTGGAAGAAACGGAGCCTGAGGTCGTTACGGCTGACGCGGCCAAGGAACGAGGTAACCGCAGGCTCGTCCTCCGGGCGCATCGGGCGCACATTGAACGCCATCCCATTGATGAGCTGAAGCTGCCGTTCCCATTCGGCAGGGTAAGGCCGGATCGCGAGCCGCGTGTGGCCTGCGAACAATTTGTCGGGAACCCTGATCGCGACGCGCGCATCGAGTGCGAGCACGCCGTCGCCGTCCGCCATCAAAGGGTTGATGTCGAGCCCGGAAATCTCCGGAAGATCGGCCGCCATCTGCGACAGCTTCACCAGGGTGAGCGGCACGGCATCACTCGGGACGGCCGGCACGTCGCGATAGGCCTGGAGCAATCGCGCGACCGCGGTCCGCTCGACAAGGCTGCGGGCCAGGTTCATGTCCAGCGGCGGCAGCGCCAGCGCCTTGTCCTTCACCACCTCCACCGCCGTGCCGCCATGGCCGAACACCACGACGGGACCGAAGGTCGGATCATCGGCGAGGCCGAGGATCAGTTCGCGGGTTGCGCGGCGCGCCATCATCGGCTGGATGGTCACGCCCTCGATGCGCGCGTCCGGCCGCGCGCGGCGCGCGCGCGCCAAGATCTCGGCTGCCGCATCGCGCACGCTCTCTTTGGTCGAGAGCGACAACATGACGCCGCCGATATCGGACTTGTGCGTAATGTCGCGCGAACAAATCTTGACCGCGACGGAAACTCCCTGTGCGAGAAACGGCGCCGCCTTTGTCACGGCGTCATCGGGATCGCCGGCCGCGAGAGTCGGCACCATGGGAATCGCATAGGCCGCAAACAGCGCCGAGATCTCGACCGGGTCGAGCCAGGCGCGGCCTTCGGCCAGCGCCGTTCCGATCACCTTCCGTGCGGCGACGACGTCGGGCGTGAACAGCGACGACAGATTTGGCGGGGTCGCCATCAGTGCGTTGATCGCCTCCCGATGCCTGACCAGATACATGAAGGCCCTGACCGCATCGTCCTCGGTCGGGAAATGCGGAATGGACGCCTGCTCGAAAATCGGCGCGGCAAGCCGGTCGTTGCCGACCCAGGCCGAAAGCACCGGCTTGGATGATATGCCCTTGCGCTTGCGATACTCCGTGACGCGCTCGGCGATGGCGCGCGCGATCTCGGTGGACGGCGCGGCCGCCGTCTCCACGTTCATCACCAGCACCGCATCGCCCTTGCCTTCCTCAAGCAGCACGTCGAGGGCGGCGACATAGCGCGCGGCATCGGCGTCGCCGCCGATATCGACCGGATTGGCCTTGGACCAGGTGGGCGGCAAAACCGCGTCGAGCTTTGCTCTTATCTCGGGCATCAGGGGGGTCGCGGCGCCGCCGAGCTCGACCAGACGATCGACGGCCAGAATGCCGAGCCCACCGCCATTGGTGAGAATGGTCAGGTTCTTGCCCGCCGGCGCGCGGCTCTGGCCTAGCAACTCCGCGCAATCGAACAATTCGCGAAGATCGAACACGCGAAGCAGGCCGGCGCGTCGAAACGCCGCGTCGTAGACTGCGTCCGATCCGGCCAGCGCGCCGGTGTGGGTCGCCGCAGCCTTGGCCCCTTGCGCCATGCGTCCGGATTTGACGACGACGACGGGCTTGAGTCGGGCCGCGGCGCGCGCCGCCGACATAAACTTGCGGGCGTCGGTGATCGCCTCGACATAGAGCAGGATGGCGCGCGTCTCGTCGTCGAGCGCGAAATAGTCGAGCAGATCGGCGATATCGACGTCGAGCTGATCGCCGATCGAGACGATCCCGGAGAAGCCGACCTTGCGCTCGGCCCCCCATTCCACCATGGCGGCGGCAAGCGCGCCGGATTGCGAGACCAGCGCGAGCGGCCCCTTGCCGGGCTGGTGCGCCGCAAAGCTCGCATTGAGGCCTGCGCGCGGAAACATGATGCCGAGGCAGTTCGGTCCGATAATGCGCATCTTGTTGGCGCGGGCGCTCTTCCGGACCGCCTCGCCAAGAGAGCCTTCGCCGTGGCCGAGACCCGAGGAGATGATGACGGCGCCGGCAACCCCGAGGCGGCCCGCCTCCGCGATGATCTCGGGCACCGCGGGCGCCGGCGCGGTGATCACGATCAGGTCGGGAACGAAGGGCAGCGACGAGAGGCTTGGATGGGTGTTGAAACCATCGACCACGCTATGGTTCGGGTTGACCACCGCGATCTGGCCGCCAAACCCGCCCTTGGCGAGGTTTTGCGCGACCTTGGCCCCGAGCGAAGACCGTCGTGTACTTCCACCGACAAGTGCAAGACTGCGCGGAGCGAAGACCCGATCTAGGCCGAACGTTGACATTGCACAGTCTCGCGGGGAGCGGGCGACATTTCGCCTTGCTGCATGCAGCGCGCCATGGCCCGCATGACGTCCTCGCGAGCGATCATACCGACAAGATTACGCCAGCTGTCGATCACCGGCAGGCTCTTGAGCCGGTGCTCGACCAAAAGCTGCAACACTCGCTGCAGGTTTGTCTCGGGTTCGACGGCCACGACATCGCTCGTCATGATCTCGTCGACGGTGGAACCCATGCCATCCCTGTAATGCGGCAGGATCTGGTCCTTGGCGAAGGTAAACACTTTGAGAGCATCCAGCTTGGAAACCACGCCGACCAACCTGTCGTCCCGCACGACGGGATAGGCATCGAAATCATCTGCCGCGAACAGCCGATAGAGGTCGCTCACGGTCGTTTCCGGTGTCACACTTCTAACCGTTCGCGTCATATTATTTGCGACAGTTTCTTGAAGAAATTCGTACATGACAGCGTCTCTCGTGATGATCAGGGCCTGGTGGACAGCGCCGCCCGGACGGCGACGCGCCCTTGACATTCGCGCGGCTTGGGCCGCCGTCCTGCCTCCGAATTAGGCTCGGAATTAGGCTCGTTGGCGCCAGTTCTTTTAGTTCGACGTCCGCGGTTGAGCGTTGACCAGGATCAATCGATCCCCGCACCGCGCGGCCAGATTGGAGCATAATAGGATATCGTCATGTACGCCATGGTTCTTGCAGCGCCCGGCACGCCTCTGGTGTGGATGCAACGAGCGGACCCAACGCTCGAACCGGGCGAGGTGCGGGTGAGAGTGGGCGCGTGCGGAGTCTGCCGAACCGACCTGCATGTCGTCGACGGCGAATTGCCGGACATTCCTTATCCCATCATCCCCGGACACGAGGTGGTCGGCCGGATCGAGGCGACAGGTCCGGGTGTCCACGATCTCACGGTGGGCATGCGGGTCGGCGTTCCCTGGCTCGGCTTCACCTGCGGAAGCTGCCCGTACTGCAGAAGGCACGAGGAAAACCTGTGCGATCATCCGAAATTCACCGGCTACACGCGCGACGGCGGCTTTGCGAGCCATCTGGTCGCCGATGCCAGATATTGCTTTCCACTCGGCGAAGACGGCAGCGACGCCGAGCTCGCGCCTCTGTTGTGCGCGGGCCTGATCGGCTGGCGCTCGCTGGTGATGACAGGCGAGGCGAAAGCTCTCGGCATCTACGGCTTCGGAGCGGCCGGACATATCGTGGCGCAGGTCGCGCATTGGCAGGGACGCGATGTCTATGCCTTCACCCGCAAAGGCGATGCCGAGGCGCAGGCGCTGGCGCGCTCGCTCGGCGCACGCTGGGCCGGCGCCTCCGAGGAGGCCCCACCCGCCGAACTCGACGCCGCGATCATCTACGCGCCGGTCGGCGCGCTGGTGCCGCTGGCGTTGCGCGCGGTGCGCAAGGGCGGACGCGTGGTCTGCGCCGGCATTCACATGTCGGATATTCCCTCGTTCCCCTACGATATTCTTTGGGGCGAGCGGCAGATCGTCTCGGTCGCCAACCTGACCCGCAAGGACGGGACGGATTTCCTGAAAATCGCCCGCGAGGCCGGCCTTCGCACCCATACGACGATCTTCCCGCTGCAACGGGCCAATGAGGCGTTGTCGCGGCTGCGCGACGGCCGGCTCACCGGCGCCGCGGTGCTGACGCCGTGACAGAGCCGACTGAACAGGTCCGCCAGGAGGCCGTGCTCGCCTTTCTCGCCAAGGGCAGGAATGGCCGGCCGACCCGGATCGACACCCACGCATCCATCGTGTTCCTCGAGCCCGACCGCGTGCTGAAGATCAAGCGCGCGGTCCGCCTGCCCTTCCTCGACTATGCGACGCTGGAAAAGCGCAAGCAGGCCTGCGAGCAGGAACTCCTGGTCAACAAGCGCCTTGCGCCCGCAATCTATCGCCGCGTCGTGCCGATCACGCGAGGCGCGGACGGGCTTGCCATCGGCGGCAGCGGCGACGTTGTCGAATGGGCGGTCGAAATGGCGCGATTTGACGAGGGACAGACGTTGGACCATGTCGCAGCGCGCCGCGAGATCACGCCCGAGCTCGGCGAGGCGCTGGCGGAGGTGATGCTGGCGTCGCATGCCGGCGCACTGGTCTGCGACGAATCGGCTTGGCCCCGCTCGATCACCGGCTTGATCGACCGCAACACGGCAAGATTTCAGTCCGTCGATTTGCTTGCGCGCGACGATGTCGAACGCTTGCATGCGGCGAGCCATCGGCAGTTGGACAAGCATTTTGGCCTCATGCAGCAACGCGCGGCGGCAGGCTTCGTGCGGCGCTGCCACGGCGATGCACATCTCGGCAACATCGTGCTGATCGCCGGCAAGCCCATGCTGTTCGACGCGATCGAGTTCGATCCCGTCATCGCGACCACCGACGTGCTCTACGATCTTGCCTTTCCGCTCATGGATCTCGTCCATTGCGGTGAGACCGTCGCCGCGAACCGCCTGTTCAATTGCTATCTGCAGGCAAGCTGGCACCAAAATGCGGACGCGCTGCAGCTGTTGCCCTTGTTCATGTCGATTCGCGCGGCCATTCGCGCGCATGTGCTTTTCACAAGGCATGAGCAATCGGCGGACACCGCCGTCGCCGCCCAGGCCAGGAGCTATTTCGAGCTGGCGAAGCGACTGATCGCACCGGGGCGACCGACCCTGCTTGCCATCGGTGGGCGGTCCGGTACCGGCAAGAGCGTGCTGGCCCGAACGATCGCGGCAATGGTGTCGCCGTCGCCAGGCGCACTGGTGTTGCGCTCAGACGTGATCCGCAAGGAGCTTTTCGACATCGATCCGCTGACCGCGCTGCCGGAGACGGGCTATGCGCCCGAGGTGACGTCGCGCGTATACCACGTCATGAATGCGCGCGCCGCAACCGCCCTGCACCAGGGCATTTCGGTCGTTCTTGACGCGGCATTCCTGGACGCCGCCCAGCGCAATGCTTTGACTGAGATCGCGAGCGCGGCCGATGCGACGTTCCAAGGCCTCTTCCTCGACGCCGATCTCAAGGTGCGCCTGCAGCGCATCGGCGGGCGCGGTCGCGATGCATCCGACGCCGACAGCGAAGTTGCACTCATGCAAGACAACTACGACATCGGCGAACTGGATTGGCCGAAACTGGACGCATCCGGTTCGCCGCAAGAGACGCTGGCGCGCGCGCAAGCCTGTCTAGAGCGCGATCGGATTGGGTTGAATCGCGATCGCGCTGCAAATTCTTGATTGAGCATGATCTTT
This sequence comes from uncultured Alphaproteobacteria bacterium, assembly GCA_963738845.1. GTDB lineage: Bacteria > Pseudomonadota > Alphaproteobacteria > Rhizobiales > Xanthobacteraceae > Bradyrhizobium. The sequence continues at coordinate 54,400 of CAVTYJ010000004.1, forward strand.
TCGGAAAACCGGTGCTCACTTTTCCGGATCATGCTCTCACGCCATAGCTCCCATTGTTGGCACGAGATCGGCTAGCGCTGCAGCACATAATCTCCGGGCGCATCCTTGAGCGACGCCGCATCGCGCCATCCACCCATCGATGGTGGCGCGACCACCTCGCCCGAATGGCTTTCGAGAAACCGCACCCACTCCGTCCACCAGGATCCCTCGCGATGCGTCGCGAGCTTGAGCCATTCGTCCGGACCGACATAGGGGCTGTCCGCCTGCTTCGTCAGCACGTGATAGTGATGCCCCTCCTCGCCGGGCGGGGCGACAACGCCGGCATTGTGCCCGCCGCTGGTGAGCACATAGGTGATATCGGAATCCGCGGCGAGAAAATGGATCTTGTGAGTCGATCGCCAGGGCGCGACATGATCGCGCTCCGTGCCGACCACGAACATCGGCGCGTGCAGGTCCGAAAGCGCGATCGGCTTGCCGTCGGCGCGGTAGCGCCCTTCGGCGAGATCGTTGTTGAGGAAGAGCTTCCGCAGATATTCCGAGTGCATGCGGCCGGGCATGCGCGTCGCGTCCGCATTCCACGACATCAGATCGCTTGGTGGCTCCCGCTCGCCCAGCAGATAGTCGCGGATCACGCGCGACCAGATCAGGTCGTTGGAGCGCAGGATCTGGAACGCGCCCGCCATCTGCGTGGTGTCGAGCACGCCGCCCTCCCACATCATATCCTCGAGGAAGGCGACCTGGCTTTCATTGATGAAGAGCGTGAGCTCGCCCGCTTCGGTGAAATCGGTCTGGGCTGCGAGCAGCGTCACTGAGCGCAGGCAATCCGGCTGCTCCTTGGCGAGCTTTGCCGCTGCAATCGCAAGCAGCGTTCCGCCGAGGCAATAGCCCATCGCATGAATGGGTCTTGTCGGCACGATGTCGTTGATCGCCGCAATCGCCGCGTCCACGCCGAGCTTGCGGTAGTCCTCGAAGGATACATCCCGGTCGTCCCGCGTCGGGTTCCGCCACGAGACGATGAAAACGGTAAAGCCGTTGTCGACGAGGTGTTTCACCAGCGAATTGTGCGGCGAAAGATCGAGAATGTAGTACTTCATGATCCAGGCAGGCACGATCAGCACCGGCTCGGGCCGGACGCGATCGGTGGTCGGCGCGTACTGGATCAGCTCGATCAGCTCGTTGCGATAGACGATCTTGCCCCTGGTGGTCGCAACATCCTTGCCGACGACGAAATCCGTCGCGGGCTTCGCACCTTCAAGAAGCGACTGAACGTCCTCGATCCAGTGATGCCAGCCCGAGAGGAAATTGCCGCCGCCGGTCTCCATGATCTTGCGCAGCACTTCCGGATTGGCCAGCGCAAGGTTCGACGGCGCCACGGTGTCGAGGCATTGGCGCAGGGTGAAGTCGACAATCGCAGCATTCGAGCGTGAGACGCCGTGCACATCCGTCGTGGCCGCGTGCCACCATTTCTCGCCGAGCAAAAAGGCTTGCGCGACCAAATTGAATTCCGCCAGGCTCCAATCGGGATCGCTGAACCGGCGGTCCTGCGGCGGGGGCTTGATCAGGGACCAGGGCTGAAACTTGGTCGCCCAGTGCACGGACATGTCGGTCAATCGGGAGATATCATCCAGGACCTCGCCGGCGAGCGCGAGCCGCTTGCCCGGGGCGGCCGCGAAATGAACGGCCCAATCGGCAAAGGCCAGTGCGAGCGCCGCCGGCGACAACCCGCCCGTGAAGCGGGCGATCTCGGCGGTCACCGCGCGGTCAAGGACATCGCACGCGGGAGCCCCTTCCTCCACGGTGGCAGGCGGCGTCTGAAGCGCTTTGTCGAAAGTCGCCGCCGGCACGAGGTCGACGACGCGGTTGACGGATATGGATGCAGGCAGCGTCATATTGGCTCCTTTTGGGGAAGCTTAATGACGCGACGACGAGGCAAGATTGAGCTGCATCAACCCGGGATATAGCGCTCCGGGCCGGGCCGCCGGGCGTGAAAACGCCGGAGAAACAGGGCGGGGCGCCATAAAAGGGATCAAGCGACGAGTGTTCCTGTCGCGGGCGCGGCAGAGGCGCCAGATCGCCTGATCGCGGGCGCATCGGCAGCCACTTTTCGCGGAAACCTACGCGGCCAGTGCGTTGCGATTGATCTCGCCCTTGGCCAGTCTCGTCAGGATCGCGTCGAACTCGCGTTCCTCTTCAAGGCTCATATGCAGGAGGTCCTGGTCGTCACGCAGGTTCAGTTGCCCGGCGAGCGCGGCAGCGGTGCCGTAGGCGGCAATCTCGTAATGCTCGATCTTCTGGGCGGAGGCGATCAGCGCCGCATCGCGCAAGTCATCGCCTGGGAGCATCATCATCATCTTCATGGTCTCGGCGATCAGCGCCTGCATCGCCTGGTCGATATGGGCGATGTCGGCGGCGCCGTGCTTTTTCAGGATGCTGATGAGGCGAAGCGCCTCGGTTTCGGTTTCGGCGCGGTGATGGATGAGCGCGCGCTTCAGGGACGGATGCGTGGCCGCTCCGGCCATGCGCAACAGCGCATCGGCAAGCTGAACCTCGACGCTCAGGAGCTCCTGCAGCTCGGCGAGGTACATGTCCCCGAAGCTGGTGATGGTCGGCATGGCGACGTCCTCTCGTCGGTCTGACGTTCGGCTCGCGCGGCGGGAACCCATGAAAGCCGCGCCCGCCTTGTGCGCTCAACCGGGCGACTACCGATCCGTTCCCTCAAGGCTTCTATTCGGTCGGCCCGCGACGATCACAAACGTGAGGGTGACTTATTGAGCAGGGCTCCGAGCGGTCGTTCCTGGCGCGAAGCGGACTTTGCACAGCAATCGCAGCGCGTTCGGTGCCGGTTTTCCAAGCCAAAATTTGACCAAGATGTTGGTCGAACGGAGCCGCATGCGCGCACTGCTCCTGACCTCCATCCTTATCGTCGCGGTCCTTGCCATCGTCCACGAGACGCATGCTCATGCCGGCGAGCCGACGCGTTGCGGCTTCTGGAGCTCAATCGAAGCTGGATTGTCCTGCCAATAGGCTGACGGCAAAGCCGCGCAATGTATTCGCTGGGCGCGCCGATCGCCCGAGGCCTTTTAAGATCAGGTCAACGCGTCGCGGCGGCGCCTGTTGGGCAAGAAGCCTTGCTTGCGTGTGTCAGGTCGGGCTCTGTAAGCGGCGACCCACTTCGATCCCTGCACAAGGAGCGGTCCTCATGGATGAACCGGCACTGAACCTGGACGGTGTTGTGCTTTCGCCCCAAAAAGAGGTCGTGCGCGTGTTTTACAAGGAGATGTGGGATCATGCCGATAAAGGCCTGATCCCCTCCATTTTCCATCCGAACTTCACCTTTCGCGGCTCTCTTGGCCCATCCTTGGTGGGCTATGGCCAATTTGGCGGCTACGTGGACTGGGTCACAACTGCATTTGGCAACTACACCACCGACATGCTGGTTCTGATCGAGGAAGGCAATCGCGTCAGCGGCAAGATGCGATTCCACGGCTACCATCGCCAGGAGATGTTTGGCATCGCCCCAAGTGGCCGCCATGTTTGGTGGACCGGCATGCCGATCTTTACGTTCGAAGGCGGCAAGGTTCGCGACCTGTATGTGCTCGGAGATATCTACGGACTGATCGAGCGCATGCGTACAGCCTAACCGCGGCCCACGCGGCTTTATGGTTATAGCGGCCCTGGGAGACCGCTTGCGTATCTTCTTCAACTTCCGCGTCCCAAGTCAGGCAGCCCTCACTGTATTCAGGAAGCTGCCGACGGCATCCTTGAGGCGGATCGAATCGCGCGACAGCATTTTGGCCGATGACAGCACCTGGGTCGAGGCGGATCCGGTTTCACTCGCGCCGCGCTGAACGTCGGCGATGCCTGAGCTGACCTGCTCGGCGCCCTGGGCGGCGTGCTGGATGTTGCGCGAAATCTCCTGGGTCGCGGCGCCCTGCTCCTCCACAGCCGACGCGATCATCGATGCTATCTCGGACATCCTGGCGATCGTGTCGTTGATGGCCGTGATCGCGGTGACCGACTGATCGGTCGCCGCCTGCATTCCGGCCACCTGCTGGGCTATTTCGTCGGTCGCCTTCGCGGTCTGCTCCGCCAGCGCCTTCACCTCGGAGGCGACGACCGCAAAGCCGCGGCCTGCTTCGCCGGCCCGCGCTGCCTCGATCGTGGCGTTGAGCGCCAGAAGGTTGGTCTGGGAGGCGATGCTGTTGATGAGGTCGACGACGTCGTTGATCCGGCCCGTTGCCTGCGCCAGTTTCGAGATCTGCTCGCTGGTGGTGTTGGCCCGCGAAACGGCCTCATTCGCGATCCGCGAGGATTCCTGGACCTGGCGGCTGATTTCGCTGACCGACGAGGAGAGCTGTTCAGCGGCCGAGGCGACCGACTGGACATTGGTCGACGCCTCCTCGGACGCGGCGGAAACCGAGGTCGCGATCTCCTCCGCGCGCTGCGCGGTAGATGTCAAGGTGCCCGCCGACGCCTCCAGCTCGGTCGATGCCGAAGACACGGTCTCGACCACCTCGCCGACGGCGCTTTCGAACTCGCTCGCAAGCCTGTGCATCTCGCAGCGTCGCAGCTCGGCGGTGGCGCGATCGTCCTCGGCCTTGGTGAGAGCCTCCCGGCGCGCCTTTTCGGCCAGCATCGCCTTGATTGCGTCGACCGCGCGTGCGGTTTCGCCGATCTCGTCGCCGCGTTCTATCCCGACCATCTCGACCGTCTCGCCGTTTGCCATCTGCTGCAGCAACGCGACCAATCCGCGCAGCGGGCTGGCGATGCCGAATTGACCGACGATAAACCCCAGCAGGATGCCTGCGGCGATACCGAATGCGGCAAGGGCGATCATTACGTTCGACTTCGATTGATATTCTTCGGATGCCGAATGCGCGAACTCCTCGACGCGGTCGTTCAGGCGGTCGGCCACGATCTTGATCGAGGACTGTAGCTTGTCCGATTCGGCCCAGCTCTTCATGACCGCGGCTTCCAGCTCCTCCGCCTGAACGGACTTCTTTTCGCCTTTGGCCGCCTGCACCAGCGCCATGGTCCTGGCGAGCTGCGCCTTGTAGGCCGTATAGGACTCGCGGAGCGGAGCCAGCAATGTCTGGGCCTTCTCGTCCGGCGTGTCGCTGATCTCCTGCAACCGCTCGTCAAATTGCTGCATCTGGGCATCGATCATCTTCATCGCGGCGGCGCGGTTCTCTTCGCTGACATCGATGACGGCGCGCAGCTCGGCGCGGTTGAAGTCCCGCGCATTCTGGTTTGCCCGTGCCGCAAGCAGCGACCGCCGCGCCGCCTTCGCCATGTTCTCGGCGCCGGAATTGAGGTCGGCCAGAGCGTTGCTGCCAAACCAAGCAATCGATCCCGCAACGGCCGACAACAGCAGGATGACCGACAGAATTTTGGTCAGCACCCGCACCCGCGACATGAGCCCCATGATATCCCCCTCCGCACCCGATGGTGCGATCGTTGACAAACCGCGCCGAGCGAATCGGCGCCGTGACCCGACGACGAGGACGATGTGCAAACCCCATTAAGGGACGATTAAAATCCAGGGTTACACGATATCGTTACTACAACCGGGGAGACAGGCGTTCTGGAGTCCGTGCCCGGCGCTAAAGGACAGTGCGGATTTGAGCGGAGGACAATCAAGGAAGCGCTTTGATGGCGGCCAGCCCGCTGGCGCAACTTTTTACATAAAGCGAAATGCTAACCAGTCACGCTGCCTTCGGCTAGTTCACGACCGCTATGCGGTCCGCGATGTTGCCGAGATCTCGCCAAGCGCGCCGGACGTTGCCAGTTGAGGATCGATTTTTGCGAAGTTGGTCCGAAGCGCAGCTATGGCTTGCTACATGGCCCCTCCGCCGAACTTGGAGGCATCGCCCTCGCTGGCTGAACTTGGGACTGGGGATGATCTGCGACCGGGCTGCGGTTCAACCGGCTTCTTCGTCATGTCCATGGAATTGAAGCTGCGGGGATGATGGGTTCGCTTGTGGCCATGGGCAAGGGAGGCGCTCGATAACGCGACGAGCGATGCGATCATCATCGAGGCGAGAAGCTTGAATTTCATCATTGTTTTCTCCCGGCAGAGAGACAGTGATCGCACCTCGGTACGTCATCTATAACCCATCATGCCGGGCTCTTATTCCGATCGGATTGCGGCCGCACGTCCAGGTGGGCAACGAGACATAAGGTGGCGGCCGCTACAGCTTTCCATAGACTCGCCCGGCGACCGCCTTCAGGCGCTCGACCGAGCCGGACTCCGGATGCGGCTTGACCGGCGCGAACAGGATCGAAGCCTGCCTGCCCTTCTTCCAGACATAGATGTTGACGGCGTTGCCGTTGCCCTTGGTGCAGGAATGCTCGCCGAAAGCTTCGCTGCCGAGCTCGGGGATCGCCACGTGTTTGCACGGGTCGTCGCGTTTCATCATGCTGATGACGGTGTCGCGCGACATCGCGATCACCGCGACGGCCATGGTGTTGCCCTCGCGATCGAACATCATGCAGCTGCCCGCGCCGGTGCGCTGGAGCGTCAGCGTGCTCTTGTCGAGAAAGCCATCGGCATCGGCGGCGGTGAGCCATTCGCAATTGCCGAACCGCTCGCTGGTCTTGCTCACATTGCCGATGGCAACGCGCGCGGCCTGGGTGAGCGGCGCGAGCAGCGCGTCGTCGGCACGCCGGCCGATCGGATAGACGCTGATCTGCAGAATGTAATCGCCGGACAAGGCGACCACCGAGGCCTCCTGGCGCTGCGCGCTGGCGGCGCTCGTTCCGCCCTGGCCCTCGTCGCCGATCCCGGATACCGCGTTGAGCGGCATGCGCTCGCCAAGCGTCTTGACGAAGGTTGCGTACAATTCCCTGGCGCGGTCCTCGTCGGGATTGCGGAACACGGTCAGCATCATCGTGTCGCCTCGCCCGCTTTGGTAGATGCAGCCGCGGCCGTCCTGATTTGAAATCAGTGACCATTTGAGCGCCGGCATCGCGCCGGCGAGCTCGGTGGCGCTGATGAACGGGCAGGCTTCGGCAGCGAGCACGGGAGGCACCGGGACGGCTGCGATCGCAAGGAATAGAACGAGGCAGGAGAACAGACCAGAGAACAGACGAGAGAACAGACGATCGATGATGCGCATTCGCTGGTTTACTATCGTGATTGGCGCGCCCGGAACGATTCGAACGTCCGACCCTCAA
>CAVTYJ010000005.1:0-276224 GCA_963738845.1 uncultured Alphaproteobacteria bacterium
GCCATCCTCGCCGTCGCGTCTCGAAATGATCGGGGCCGGGTTCAACCATGTTGGAAAGAATTCTGGGGTGAAGCGGGAAGGCCGGTTTCGTTGTAATTTAGATTGCCAATTCGCTTGATCAGAAAGGAGACGCAAGTGGCTTTGGAAATCGTGAAATGGTTCAACCCGACGAAGGGTTTTGGCTTCATCAAGCCTGATGACGGCGGCCCGGACGTGTTTGTTCACGTCTCGGCCGTTCAGAAAGCAGGCTATACCAGTTTGGCCGAGGGCGCTCGTATCAGCTATGAGCTGTTCACCGGTCGCAACGGAAAGTCTTCCGCAGAGAACCTACGGCTGGGCTGACAGCGCCATCTTCGGTCCTCAGCCCGCATCTCGGCGGGCTTTTTCTTTGCTCGCAGCGGCCGGCGCCGCGTCCGCTGGCAGGGCCGATCTGCGCCTGACCGCGCCCTCGCTCGATACCGATCACTTGTTCGGCGGACCAGGAGTACCGGCGGCGGTCGATGCGCTCGCCGCGCGCACCCTGGTCAAGGGCGAAGCGCTTGCGCCGCCGCCGGGGCGCGCCGACAATTTTGCCTGGCGCCGCCGCGAGATCGGCGACGGACGAAATCCAAGGCGAGACGCCGGTCGCATCGACATCCCTCAACGGCTTGCGCGACGTTCGCGCTCAGGTGCCGACCTCGCGACGGTGGAAAGGCCATCGACGGTAAAACTCTGGGCGCTGCGTTGGCTGCGGCTTGGCCCCTCTGTGCAACGGCTTGATTTTTCCGTTGCCGAACCCCGCCCAAACCGCACGGTGGGCATGAAGGCTCGATCGCGCCTTGACACGGTCGCTACTAGTAGCTACCTTTTCATGATGAGGTCAGTCGGCATCAAGCTGCTCAAAAACAAGCTCAGCGAATACGTCCGGCTCGCGGCTGGAGGCGAAACCGTGTTGGTCACGGACCGCGATCGCGTCGTGGCCGAGCTTGGTCCGCCCGCGCCCGGCCGCAGCCCGTCGGTTTCGGATGCCTTGCTCCTCGATGCCGTTCGGCAGGGGTGGATCAGGCCGCCGCTATCACTTGGAACGCCATTGCCGGCACGAAAACCCGTGATGAGACTCAGCGAGATCTTGCAAGATCTGCAGCAAGATCGAGCGGATCGATGATCTATCTCGATAGTTCGGTGGCGCTCGCCTACCTTCTGGCCGAGGATCGCTATCCAGCAAACGCGCTGTGGGATCAGCCGTCGTTTCAAGCAGGCTGCTCGAATGCGAGGCTTGAATCGGATCAATACGCGTCGGCTGGCGGACTCGCACGGCGATCTCGTCCGCAGCCTGATCGGCCGGATCGCCATCATTGAAATGGTGCCGCCGGTCTTGAAGCGCGCGCTCGAACCGTTTCCGGCTCCCGTTCGCACGCTGGATGCAATTCACCTGGCAGCCATCGAATTCGTCCGCTCTCACGGTGCAAGCGTACAGCTAGCCAGCTACGACGAACGGCTTGTGAGAACCGCACGTCTTCTTTCGGAATTGCTGAGTGGAACGGAATACAATAGCACGTTTCAGTTCGAGAGCCGTCTCGGTTGCGGAACCTTTTTCCTCGCCAAAAAGCGGACGAGCTATGGCGTTGAGCCGGCAGACGGTGTTGCTTATGCTGAACGAACCCAGTCTCCTCAGCAACGTACAAAGCATTGAGGAGAGCCAGGGTATTCTGGGCCACGACGCCAATTGGACGCAACCGCCCGGGTTAGATCCAACGTGAGGCGGAGGACCGCTTGACAGATCGTATGTATTGCGCAACTGCCGATTGTGTAATACACTGTGACTATGAAAACACTAACCGTTCGATTGCCCGAATCCTTGATCGCCCAAATCGAAGCCGAGTCACGACGGCGCCGGTTATCGAAATCGGATGTCGTGCGAGAGCGGCTCACCGACAAGAAGGCAACTCGCGAACAGCGGTCGACGTTGCTCGATGCCGTTGCCGATGTCATCGGCGCGAGTTGATCGGTTGCCACCTGACCTAAGCGCCCGTAAGAAAAAATACCTGAGGTCAACAGGCTATGGCCGCAAACGCCCTCGTTGATGCGGGATTTCTCGTGGCGCTCATCAGTCGGCGCGATGCCAACCATCGCTGGGCTGCCGAACAAGCCTCGCGTTTCCCGCCTCCCTGGACAACGTGCGAGGCGGTCTTATCTGAAACTTTCCACCTCATTGGAGCACGCGGAACCGCGGCTCTCTCATCGCTCTTTGGTCGTGGCGCTCTAATTTGCGGCTACCGGTTCGCCACAGACGTGAGCGCCGTGCTCAGGCTACTAGAAAGGTATTCCGAGATGCCGATGAGTTTCGCGGATGCGTGCCTTGTGCGCATGACGGAGATTATGAACGATCCGATGTTGTTGACCACCGACGCCGATTTTCGAATCTACCGCCGGCATGGCCGTCAAGTTATTCCTTGCGTGCTGCCGAGCTAGGAGCTGGGGACCGGCCGCGGTGCTGTTTTGCGAAACGAACCCAATCTTCTCTGGAACGAACGAAACAAAGCGTAGAGCTTAGCTCGGAGCCTCGGGGCATGCTGGGGTTGCGGCTCGGCGCGATGCCGTTTCCGGGGGCGCCAGCCCCCTTCGGAAACCACGTGCTGGTCAGGCCCTGCTGGCGTGGCACGGCTAATCGGGCAATCGCCTCCGTGCTGCATGCCGCGCGTTACAACGCGCAGCGCCATGTCTTCTCCGCACCTGTCGTTCTCGCTATCTCCCTTCCCGGAAGCGGGCGGCGGACCTGAGACAAGCCGACGCCGAACATAGACGTGTGCCGGGTGGTCGCCAACCGGAAGCTACCGACTACATAAATCCTGACGATTTCTGATAAAACAAATCAAGGCCTGCAAGGTCTACCCCGCGGGAAGTCAGAAGAGCTTCAGTGTGGAGTCGGTAGGGCCCTCGCTGAGGCGGTTGCTAGCCGACGGACGCAGAACTCGGAGGACGGAGAATGTGGGGAGCCCGCGGAGAGCGCCATACTCTGCAATAATCGAGCGACCGCAAAACGCGCTTGGTCGCCGCGCCTGTCACCTAGGCCGGAAATGGACAAGGCTCGGCGGATTGAGCGGCGATCCGGATCAGCTTGTACAGACGGGAAATCTTGGACAATTGATCTTTACTCGGAAACCACGCGAGTCTGTCCAAACACTTGGCCACGATTGGCAGTAACTCACGGCACGCCAGAGGGTTAGCTCGTCCTATGATGTACTGCTGCATGTCGCTGAGTTTATTGATCATGGCCGTGACCTGTCGGTCCGAAGCTGCCACTGACGTGGGTGGTGCACAAGCCCATAGTTCGCCATCCGACGCCGCGATCTCTTTAATCTGGGTTAGAACTTCGTAATCCATCTTTTTACTCCTTTATCTCGATGTTCGGTCATCCCAAACATCCCCTCGATTGATGACGTTGCGATCTCAAGTTCCGAAATTGCGAACGCAAGCTATTTATGTTTGAGATCAGCTCAACATCACGAATCTCGAAATTTTTTGGCCAATTCCGGCGTATTTGATTTGGCTCTGTTCATGGCAGATCCAATCCAAAAAAGGTCGGAGCTGAAGGAGAGAGCGGCTAAGGCAACTCGGGACCGGAAAACAGGGCGCAGCCGCAACGGGATGGCAAGCTCACCGCGCAGCTCGAGCGCCGTCAATGGAATGACTCTCAGCTAATTTTCTGGTATAATCAGTCTATGAACGATGATGAAATCAAGACGCATATAGCCGACAGAAACCGCCTGCGCGCGCGAATATGGGCTGCCGGTCTTGTCGATTGAATCTGAGACAACGCGGCTAAGCGAAGGCTCGTGAAGACGCCGAGTTCGAGAAATACTATCGATTGCATCCTGAGCGATACGTTTACGATCCTGATCGGAACATCCTCGAGAATGCGGGTCAGTACTACCTTCGCCGAAGGGAACTGCGAAAAAAATTCAATTCCGACAGCAACGGCGTAGCGACGTGATTAGAGGGGCGGCTCGCGAAATGGGCGTGCGCAGGCGGCACTGGTTAATCGGCCGCTAGCAGGCTGTTGAAAAGGTTCTCGCGGCGGATCGGTGACCGTAATTCATTGGCTCCGACGAGATTGGAGATGGTGCGTGCGCTCGAAAGGCCCGATTGGTGCGCTTGATTTGCTTGGCGTGGGGGCAACGCTGGTCCCGGTCGCGCAAGGATGCGCGCCGCGCACCGGACTAGCTGCTGCTTGGCGCTGTGCTTTGCGCGATCGATATCAGGACGCCAATGTGTCGGAATTACGCGATTTCCCATTGATGTCAGCGCGGCGACAAAGCCGTGACGGCGGTCTCGATCCGCGACGACGGGCTGCTGTGACGTCATTTTCCGCCGGCGGACATGCTGAGCGTCGAGCCACTCCGAAAACTGCACGTTATAGTGCGCCGAACTCTTCCTCCAGGCAGAGGCGGATCGACATCGAGTCGCGCGCCATGATCGTGCACGACGATCATGGCTCTCGCAGCGTGAACGGCTATCGACGAGCCTCGCGGCGATTGCGCGCCTGACGAGCTGGCATGGCGGTTCGCGAACGGCGAGCCACGGGCCTCGAATTGCGCTTCTTACGCAGGTGCTTTTTAATCCCGAGGTAAACGATAGGTCGTGTCCCCCGTGATGGTGTAGCTCGGTAGAGCAAAGCCGTCCGCACGCGCGCCCACAGATAGCGCCGTAGCGGGCGGACGGCTTTGCGGTGGTCATCGATGATTCGCCGGTAGGGTCGGGTTGCTGACACCAACCTAATTCGAGGAACCACTGATGACCGACGAGATGATGAACCTGCGAACGCTCGTGGAGAAGACCCCTGATGCCGATCTGTTGCGCGAGATGATCGGATTCGCCGCGCAGCGGCTGATGGAGCTGGAAGTCGAAGGCCAGACCGGGGCAACCTATGGCGAGAAGAATCCCGAGCGGCTGGCCCAGCGCAACGGCTACCGTGACCGGATCTGGGAGACCCGCGCCGGTGCGATTGAGCTGCGGATCCCGAAGCTGCGGAAAGGCTCGTACTTCCCGGGCTTTCTGGAGCCCCGCCGCATGGCCGAGAAGGCGCTCACCGCGGTGGTGCAGGAAGCCTACGTGCAAGGCGTCTCGACCCGCTCGTCGACGATCTGGTGCAGGCGATGGGGATGAGCGGTATCTCGAAGAGCCAGGTGAGCCGGCTATGTGCCGAGATCGACGACAAGGTGAAGACGTTCCTCGCCCGTCCGATCGAGGGCGACTGGCCGTATCTGTGGATCGACGCCACCTACGTGAAGGTGCGCCAGAATGGGCGCATCGTCTCCGTCGCGGTCATTGTTGCGGTCGGCGTCAACAGCGATGGCCGGCGCGAAGTTCTCGGCATCGACATTGGTCCCTCCGAAGCCGAGACGTTCTGGACGGCGTTCCTGCGCAAGCTCGCCCGCCGCGGCCTGCGCGGCGTCAAGCTGGTCGTCTCCGATGCCCACGAGGGAATCAAGGCCGCCATCACCAAAGTGCTCAACGCCACCTGGCAGCGTTGCCGCGTGCACTTCATGCGCAACGCGCTGGCGCACGCTGGTAAGAGCGGGCGGCGCGTCGTCTCCGCCTTCATCGCCACCGCCTTCGCCCAGGACGATGCCGAGGCAGCACAAGGCCCAGTGGCGCCGCGTTGCCGACCAGCTTCGTCCCAAGCTGCCCAAGCTCGCAACCTTCCTGGACGACGCTGAAACCGATGTGCTGGCCTATATGACGTTCCCGCCCGAGCATCGGACCAAGCTGCACTCGACCAACCCGATCGAGCGCCTCAACGGCGAGATCAAACGGCGGACCGAGGTGGTCGGCATCTTCCCTAATGAAGACGCCATCGTGCGCCTGATAGGTGCGATCCTGCTCGAACAGAACGATGAATGGGCGGTCCAGCGCGCCCGCTACATGACGCTGGAAACCATCGCGCCCTTGAGCGATGATCCAACCGTCAGCCTTCCGGCTATCGCCAGCTGACCAGTCCGGCTCTTGCCGGCGAACGCGGTGTCCCACCGCCAGTTACACCACTCTCAGGGACACGATCTAAGCGATACACTGCACGTCTCGTCTGCTTCTGTCCTTGTCCGAGCCGCTCGCATCTTTCAAACCGCGTCAGTCGGCCCATCCAGAATGCCGATGTTAAAAGTTCGGATTAGCAATTTACTGGTGTCAGATGACGATCTGAAACGATGTTGACATCATCCACCGTGAGCTGGATCGGCCAAGGGTTGACTTCAGCGTTGCAGAACTGTATTTCCCCGGGGCAACGAGCTGGATCATCTCTCCCAGCGGCCTAAGGGTGTCTGACAATGCAGAATTGAATTGGTTCTCAGCGTTTTTTCGGTTCAACTTTTAATTTTCGATCATTGTTTTCTTTCTGGAAGTTGATTTGGCATGTCAGTATTTATGCTGCATATCGGCAGGAAAGCCCCTGCAAAATCCTCTGGAAAGAGTATTCCAGGCCGAAAATCCTTTCGGCAATTACGGAAGCTGATCGAACTCAGAGTCTAAATGCGATCCAGGTGGACTGCTTTCGGAGCGTCGACTAGATGAGCTTCGCTGGTCGGTGAACATCTGCGCATACGGGGCAGTGAGCGCCACGACTAACCCGCCGTTGCATTCTCACGATCAGCCTTCTTTCGATCGGCGGCGAGGTTTCGAGGGTAGACTGACCACCTCTGCATGTTTTGCCTCAATCACGTCTGCGCCGTAAAATTTCTTGTATTCCTTGATCGTGACCAAGCGGTTGATCGCCTTCTCGATTCGCTTGTCCAGTTCGGCCCAGATCTTAAGCTCCCGCTCCATGACCTCGGGGCGGTAGGCGCGCTCGGATAGCTTTTGGTCGAGGTCGTAGTTCTCGATCAGCTGGAGCATGTCGCGAACGATGTCCGTTGTGACATTCAGCTCCTTGGCCAGGATGATCAGTTGCTGCAATTCGGCGGAATCGCTTTGCTTGCTGTCTGGATCGGATTTGCCTGCCAACACCCGTTCCAGCCGCTGATCCATCAGCGCGCAGGCTTTGCCGAAGGCCAGCGCGTGAGACTTGGACATGTCGCGAATCGCATCGCACATGCGATCGCCATCGCCGACATTGGCCTTGAGATGATCAGCTACACCGCTCCAGCCGGCGCGCTGGCCGGCCTCGGCCAGCGCTGCTGCATCAGGATGGCGGTGAAAGGCGAGTTGCGATCCGACATTCAACCGGCGCTTCTTCCACATGAGCGTGGCGATATCGAGCACGACTTCCTCCTCGGAGGCGCCACTCGGACAAAACTCGGCGCGAATGTTTTCAAGCAAATCCTTGAAGTCCTGTTCATTTTCCCACGGGAGAACAACATCACTGGCATACACGCCATGGCGACAATGCATTTTTAGGTCGAGGAGAACTTGGCATACACGTACTTTCATTTGAGCGATATCAGTCGCCAATCATACTGGCCGGTCGCTTGAGTTATTTAGTGCAGAAGAAAGTTCAAGATCGAATTGGACAACGTCAGGATGCCGCGCGTTATGTATTCTTATTGTGATTGAATTCTCCAAAATGAAAACTGGCCCATGCCTGCGCTGACCGGGTTGGTGGTCGTGAAAGGGCAGGTGCGAATCAATCCGTCCGACACTTCCACCGCAAGGTTTCCGGTCCTCGCGCTATAATGGGCGGGCCGAATAATGGGCGCGCCGATCGGCATCGCCGAGGCGTCAGGCGGCGCTGTCAGGGATGCTGACACGGCTTTTGAGGTTCGAGGGATTCGGTGGCGCGGCAGCTTGGCGCGTCTGATTCGCGTGTTCGCCCGGTCCGCGACGCTCGGCGAGGATTGATTATGGGGACGGCTGCCGGTCGGATCGTGTGAAGGATGGGCCGCTTCGGATGTCCGCTGGCCGGCGACGGTTCGCGGCCGGCGTCTCGATCGCGCCGATCCCGGCGGCTACATGGGCAAGGCCGCCATTCTCGCTCGAGCGGATCGTTGTCGCTCGAGGTGAACGTCGAAGCCGAGCAATGGCGCGCATTGGCCTCGAATTCCACAGCTTTTTAGGGGGTTTTAGCCTGTAATTTTTTGCATCAAATCGTGTCCGCATGTCCCCCGCGGCCCTTCGCCACCTCCGATCCGCGTGCTACCACTACCTTCGGGTGTTCGCGTTGCAGATTGATTTGGGGACGACAGCATGAAATCCACGGGGGCCGGAGGCGGATCGCCCGTCAAACCGGCGTCGACGAGCGCGATTCGCGTCGGCGTGATTGGCGCAGGCGTGATGGGCACCAATCACGCGCGCGTGCTGGCGGGCCTGCCAAACATCGCGCTCGTGGGCGTCGTCGATCCGCTGCCGGCGCATCGGGCGCGGGCCACGGAATACACCGGTTGCCGCACCTTCGATCGCCTGGATGACTTGATCGCCCAGGGCGTCGACGCCGTCACCATCGCGACCCCGACCCATCTGCATCACGAGATCGCGCGTGCCTGCATCGCGCGCAATATCCACGTGATGGTCGAAAAGCCGATCGCATCCTCGGTCGAGGAGGGGCGGGACATCGTGGACGCCGCCGAGCGCGCCGGCGTCACGCTGATGGTCGGCCATGTCGAGCGCTTCAACCCGGCGGTCGCCGCGATCAAGCAGGCGATCGCGGGCGAGGATATTCTTTCCATCGCCATCACCCGCGTCGGCCCATTTCCGCCGCGGATGTCGAATGTCGGCGTGGTGATCGATCTCGCCGTGCACGATATCGACCTGATCCGCTGGTTCACCGAATCCGATATCGTCGAGGTGCAGCCGCAGCTTTCCAGCGCGGTTGCCGAGCGCGAGGACATCGCGCTCCTGCAGTTCCGCACCGCCTCCGGCGTGCTCGCCCACATCAACACCAACTGGCTGACGCCGTTCAAGGCCCGCAGCGTCACGGTTGCGACCCGCGGCAAATACGTCATGGGCGATCTCCTGACCCGGCAGGTCACCGAATGTTTCGGCTTCAAGCCGGATGGAAGCTATTCGATGCGCCATCTGCCGGTAGGCCATGACGAGCCGTTGCGCGCGGAATTGATCGCGTTCCTGCACGCGGTGCGGTCCGGCGGCGCGCCGGCGGTGACGGGAGACGAGGGTGTTGCGAGCCTCGAGATCGCGACCCGCTGCCTCGAGACATCGGCGAAACCGAAAGCGGTATCGCCCGCCCGCCCGGGTCCTCGCCGCGTCGCCGGCTAGGGTATGGTCCACAGACGTGAGAACCGGATTTCCGATCAAGACCGCGCCTCGCCAATTCGACGCCATCGCATGTCTTCAACCAAATCTCCACAAGGCTCCATGAACCAGCTCTCGCGTCCTCAGGCCATTCCTTTCATCGACGTCGCCGCCCAGCGTCAAAGGCTTGGCAAGTCCCTCGACGAGGCGGTTGCCCGCGTGCTCGGCCACTGCCAGTTCATCAATGGCCCGGAAGTGACGGCGCTCGAAGATGCGCTGGCAGCTTTCAGCGGCGCCCGGCACGTCGTGACCTGTTCCAGCGGAACCGACGCGCTGTTGATGGTGCTGATGGCGAAGGGAGTAGGGCCGGGCGATGCCGTGCTTTGTCCGTCCTTCACCTTTTGCGCGACCGGCGAGGCCGTGGCGCTCACGGGCGCCACGCCGGTGTTCGTCGATGTCGATGCAGCGAGCTTCAACATCGACAGCGCCTCGCTCAAGCGCGGGATCGCGACGGCAAGGAAGCTCGGCCTCAAGCCTCGGGCCGTGATTCCCGTCGACCTGTTCGGACAAAGCGCCGACCATGATGCGATCGAGGCGGTTGCTTCGGAAGAGGGACTGTTCGTGCTGGATGATGCCGCCCAGGGCTTTGGCGCAAGCTACAAGGGCCGCCGCCTCGGCGCTTTCGGCTTTGCGACCGCCACCAGCTTCTTCCCGGCAAAGCCGCTCGGCTGCTTCGGCGATGGTGGGGCGATCTTCACCGATGACGACGAGCTTGCGCACACGCTTCGCAGCATCCGCGTGCATGGCCAGGGATCCGACAAATACGACAATGTCAGGCTCGGGCTCACCGCGCGGCTCGACACCATGCAGGCGGCGGTGCTGATCGAGAAGCTGAAGATTTTCGAAGATGAGATCGCCGCGCGCAACAAGGCGGCCGAGCGCTATGCGAGCGGGCTGGGCAATGCCGTGACCGTCCCGCGCCTCGCAGCCGGCTGCACCTCGGTCTGGGCGCAATACACCATCCGCCTGCCGCGCGGCACCGATCGCGACGGCTTTGCCGCGGCGCTGAAGGCGCAGGGCATTCCGACCGCGATCTACTACCCGAAATCCATGCACCAGCAGACCGCTTACCGGGGCTTCCCGATCACCGAGGGCGGGCTGCCGGTCAGCGAAAGCCTGTCCAGCGACGTGATCAGTCTGCCGATGCATGCCTATCTCGACGAGGCTGTTCAGGACCGGATCATCGCGGCGGTGCGCGGCGCGGTTCAGGCCTGATCCCCCGCAAGCGGGGAGAGGGAACAGCTTCGTTCTTCGCTTCAAACCAAAGCCTTCATGCTTTAGAAGCGGCGCATGCTTGGACGCATCTTCACCGTCGGCGGCTACACCCTGCTTTCGCGGCTGACCGGATTTGCCCGCGACATCATGCTCGCGGCAATCCTGGGTGCGGGCCCCGTCGCGGACGCGTTTTTTGTCGCGTTCCGTCTTCCCAATCATTTCCGCGCGATCTTCGCCGAGGGCGCGTTCAACGCCGCCTTCGTGCCGGCCTATGCCCACGTCCACGGCGAAAAGGGCAAGACCTCGGCGCGCCTGTTCGCCGACCGCATCTTCACGCTGCTCTTCCTGTCGCAGGTCGTCCTGCTGGTGCTGGCCTTTGTCTTCATGCCGCAGGCGATGAGCATCCTTGCCCCGGGTTTCGGCGAAGATGCCGAGCAACGACGCCTCGCGATCCAGCTCACCCGCATCACCTTTCCCTATCTCCTGCTGATCACGCTGGTCACGCTTTACGGCGGCATGCTGAACGTGATGCAGCGCTTTGCGAGCGCCGCGGCCGCATCGATCTTCCTCAACATTGCCATGATGGCGACGCTCGCGTTTGCGGCTTTCTTCCCGACGGCGGGCCATGCCGCCGCCTGGGGCGTGCTGATCTCGGGGTTTCTGCAGTATTTTCTGCTTGCCGGCGATCTCGCACGTCATGGCGGGTTGCCGCGTTTTGCGCCGCTGAGACTGGATGAGGACATCCGCGCGTTCTTTCGGGCGCTCGGGCCTGCAACGCTCGGCTCGATGGGCACGCAGGTCGCGATGTTCGCGGACACCATCATCGCGACCTTCCTGCCCGCCGGCGCGCTGTCGGCGCTCTATTATGCCGACCGCCTCAATCAGCTCCCGATCGGAGTGATCGGCATTGCCATCGGCACGGTGCTGTTGCCGGAAATGTCGCGGCGCCTCACGGCTGAGGATCACGCGGGCGCGCTCGCCGAGCAGCGCCGCGCCTTCGATTTCACGCTGCTGTTCTCGGTGCCGTTTGTCGCGGCGTTTCTTGCCGTGCCCGATCCAATCTGTCGCGCGATGTTCGCCCGGGGTGCGTTCAGCAAGGGCGATGCGGCGGCAGCCGGCGCCACGCTCGCGGCCTATGCCGTCGGCCTTATTCCCTTCGTGATGATCCGCAGCGCTGTTGCGACCTTCTACGCGCGCAAGGATACCGCGACCCCCGTCAAGGCGTCGCTCACGGGGCTCGCCGTCAATCTCGTCCTCAAGCTTCTGTTGATGGGCTCGCTCGCCCAGGTTGGACTGGCGCTTGCGACCGCGGTCGGCGCCTGGATCAATCTGCTCCTGGTGCTTGGTTTCGCGGTCCGGGCGAACTATCTGGAATTCGACCGCACCCTCGTGCAATCGCTTGCGAAATTTTTCGGCGCCGGGGCGGTGCTGGCGCTGGCGCTTTGGGCGACCAACGCCTTCGCGGCGTCGCATCTGGCCGCAATCGGGTCGTTCCCGAATGAAAAAATCCTGCTGCTCCTGATCGGTGTCGGAATTGTGGTCTACGCCGGATCGATCCTTGCGCTGTTCGGTCTGCGCTGGCTGAAGGGCCTGGTCCGCGGCTAAAGCCGTTTGCGCTTGCGCTCAAAGCACTGCAATATGCGCCAAAATTCAAGGCAAGGGGTGGAGATCAGATGGCAGCTCCCATCAAGTTCGGCGTCGGTCAGAGCGTCCTACGCAAGGAGGACGACGCGCTCATCCGTGGCAAGGGCCGCTACACCGATGACGTGGCCACGCAGCCCTCGCTGCACGCGCTGATGCTGCGCTCGCCGCATGCGCACGCCAGCTTCACCATCGACACGACGCGCGCGCGGGGACTGCCCGGCGTGAGCCTGATCCTTGCGGCCGAGGACGTCGCCGATCTCGGCGACCTGCCGTGCCTGTTTCAGCTGGAGACCGATCCCTTCACCGCTCCGCCTTATCCGATCCTTGCCAAGGGCGAGGTGCGCCATGTCGGCGACGCCATAGCCTTCGTGGTTGCCGATACGATCGATCACGCCCGCGACGCGATCGAGGCAATCGAGGTGGAATGGAAGCCGTTGCCGGCAGTCACCGGCGTTGTCAATGCGGTCAAGCCCGGCGCGACGCAGGTCTGGCCGAGCCATGCCGGCAACATCCTGTTCGACGTGCCGATCGGCGACAAGAAAGCGACCGATGACGTCTTCGCCAAGGCGCACGCGGTCGCGGAAATCACGATCGTCAATCCGCGCGTGGTCGCAAGCTTCATGGAGACCCGTGCTGCGATCTGCGAATATGACGGCAAGCGCGATCACCTCACGCTGACTGTCGGCAGCCAGGGCAGCCATCGCCTTCGCGATATCCTGTGCCAGAACGTGCTGAAAATCCCGGTCGAGAAGATGCGGGTGATCTGTCCCGATGTCGGCGGCGGTTTCGGCACGAAGCTGTTTCCCTATCGCGAATATGCGCTGCTTGCGGTCGCCTCCCGCAAGCTCAAGAAGACCGTGCGCTGGGCCGCCGAGCGCAGCGAGCATTTCATGGGTGACGCCCAGGGCCGCGACAATGTCACGACCGCGCGCATGGCGCTTGCGGAAGACGGCAAATTCCTGGCGATGGATGTCGACCTGATGGGCGACATGGGCGCCTATCTTTCGACCTTCGGGCCTTACATCCCGCATGGCGGCGCGGGCATGTTGCCGGGTCTCTACGATATCCAGACCTTTCACTGCCGCGTCCGCACCGTGTTCACGCATACGGTGCCGGTCGATGCCTATCGCGGCGCCGGACGTCCGGAAGCGGCGTACGTCATCGAGCGTCTCGTCGATGCGGCTGCCCGCAAGCTCGGCATGACGCCGGACGCGATCAGGCGCAAGAATTTCATCCCGCCCAAGGCGATGCCCTACAAGACCGCGACCGGGAAGGTCTATGATTCCGGCGACTTCACCGCGCACATGAAACGCGCGATGGAAGTCGCGAACTGGCGCGATTTTCCCAAGCGCGCCAGGCTTGCGAAGAAGCAGGGACTGGTGCGCGGGATCGGCATGGGCAGCTATGTCGAGGTCTGCGGCAGCATGGGGATGGACGAGACCGCGATCGTGCGGCTTGATCCGAACGGCGACGTCACCGTCCTGATCGGGACGCAGTCGAGCGGGCAGGGGCACGCGACCGCTTACGCGCAGATCATCGCCGATCAGTTCGGGCTGCAGCCTGAGCGCGTCCACATGCACCAGGGCGACACGGACGAGATCGCGAGCGGCCTCGGCACCGGCGGCTCGTCCTCGATTCCCTCGGGCGGCGTCTGTGTCGAGCGCGCCACGCGCGAGCTCGGCAAGCAGCTGAAGAACTCTTGCGGCCGAGGCGCTGGAGACCAGCGCCGGCGACCTCGAGATCAATAACGGCGTGGTCCGGATCGCCGGCACCGACCGCTCGGTCAGCTTCGCCGATCTGGCCAAGCGAACCGGAGATAAGGCGAAGCTGAGCGCGAGCGCGAGCTTCAACAGCGCCGACGGCACCTATCCGAACGGCACTCACATCGCCGAAGTCGAGATCGATCCCGCCACCGGCATCATCAGGATCGTCAACTACGTGATCGTCGATGATTTCGGCGTGACGCTCAATCCGCTGCTGCTCGCAGGCCAGGTGCATGGCGGCGTGATGCAGGGAATCGGGCAGGCGCTGATGGAGCAGGTCGTCTACAATCCGACGGACGGACAGCTCATCACCGGAACTTACATGGACTATGCGCTGCCGCGCGCCGCCGACGGGCCGAGCTTTCACTTCGAAACCCACAATGTTCCCTGCAAGACCAATCCGCTCGGCGTGAAGGGGGCGGGCGAGGCGGGCGCGATCGGCTCGTGCCCGGCGGTCGTCAATGCCATCATCGACGGGCTGTGGCGGGAATACAAGATCGACCACATCGACATGCCGGCGACCGCCGAGCGGGTCTGGATCGCGATCCGCGAGCACCAGCGGCGGCACAGTCTGTAGGCCGAACCGTGATCCGGACCGGTCTGTTGCGGTCTTTCGCGAAAGATCGTGCACAGACATGACGCTAATGCGCGGTGACGACGCATCCGATCGCGTCGCGCTTTTGGCGCCGGGAATAAACCACGATCGAGGGGTTATATAGGGAACACGCCGCGGCCCGCATCAGGCGGGATCGCGGCGTCGTTCCGATAACGCTAGCGAGACGGAGATTTCGTCCATGAAGAGAGTGGTTGTGGTCGCGGGTGCGCTGTTGCTGGGAACTGGCGTCGTCATGGCCGACCAGAAGCTTGCGGTTGAGCAGGACAATTTCATGCGCGGAATCGGCAAGGTCGTCTACGTGACGATATTGAAGATGGGCAAGGGTGAGCTGCCCTACGACCAGAAGGCGATCGATGCGGGAATGGCCCAGCTCGAAACCGAAGTGCCCAAGATCCCGAACGTCTTCAAGGACAATCCCAAGGAGCAAGTCGTCGACGCAACCTACGGATCGTCGCAGAAGATCTGGCAGAACAAGGCGGATTTCGATTCCAAGGTGCCGCCCGTGGTCAAGACCATCGGCGAGCTGAAGGGCAAGATCAAGGACCAGGCCAGTACGAAAGTGGCATTCGATGCGCTCCACAAGAGCTGCACTGGTTGCCACGAGGACTATCGGCTCAAGCTGAAGTAGCTGCGCTCCTCCGCCACGATCCGGCCCCCGCGCCGGATCGTTCGCTTGTCAGGCTCGCATCCGCGTCCCATCTGCAGCATACCCGGAAGCGGCCGCGGCCCCCGGAAGTTGGTCAGGTGATTTCGACAGGAAGCGGCGGCCTGTGGGCGAGTATCTAGGCTTCATGCCGCCGCAGACGGGCCCCGCGCGCCTGATCGAGATCCTGCGCAAATATCTCGACTGATCGCCTTGTGCGCCTCTGCGGCGACAAAAAGGGGCGGATGCATTGTGCACCCGCCCCCGCGTAAATGAACGTCGCAATGTTGAACTTCTTATTGTCGATGACGCGACCAACGCGACCGCTTTCGGCGCGCCGCCTATTTCGTCACCTGACCACGAATTTCGCCGCCCGGATTGGCCGCTGTATGGAAGTTGATATAGAGCTTGCCGGACGTGAGGTCGGCGGCCTGCGCGTCGGTCAGGGTTGCGCTGCCTTCGACCGGGCTGCTGCCGGCGTTCGGAATCGCGACTTCGACTCCGGCGTTCTTGCCGGATTCGGCGGGGCCGTGGAAATGGGCGGCCGTCGCCGGGCCGGTGAGGCCGGAATAGCTGATCTTCCAGGACAGCTTCTTGCTGGCCGCATCATAGTCGATATCGGCGGTGCCGCTGGCGCCGCTGGTGTTCGGCGGCACTTCGGACTTGGCGTCCAGCATCGCCTTGTACTTGTCCGCGAAGGCGGGGCCCGCAAAGGCTACCGCAGCGCCAAGCACGAGCGTGGCAAAGATGGTCTTGCTCATAATCTCTCTCCCTGTTGACATCATCAGATGCTGCCGATCTTCCAACAACGCGAATTTGCCTTTATTCCACTGGCCGCAAGTTCTTGCAGGCCGCTCTGTGGGCCAATCAGGGATCGGTGAATGCTGCAACGCATCGTCTTGTCTTTCCTCATCGCTGGCGTTGCCGCATTCGGCCTCTATTGGTGGTTGACGACGCCATCGGCGCCGTGGGCGGCATCGGCCGAAGCCTATACGCCCGATCCGGCCAGGGGCGAGACCATCTTCAATGCGGGCGGATGTGCCTCCTGCCATGCGACGCCAAACCAGCCGGATCGCGTCAGGCTTGGCGGCGGACTTGCGATCAACTCTCCGTTCGGCACGTTCTACGCGCCGAACATCTCCCCCGATCCCGCAGACGGCATCGGACGATGGAGCGAGGCCGACTTCGTCACCGCGGTCATGAGAGGCGTTTCGCCTGATAGAACGCATTACTTTCCGGCTTTTCCATACACTTCCTACGCGCATGCGACGTCGCAGGACGTTCGCGATCTCTTCGCCTATCTGAAGACGCTGCCGCCGGTCTCGGGCAGGGTCCGCGAGCATGACCTGCCGTTTCCCTTCAACATCCGCCGCAACGTCGGCATCTGGAAGCTGATGTTCATGGACGCCAGGCTGTTTGTGCCCGATCAGTCGCGCCCGACGGAATGGAATCGCGGCGCCTATCTCGTCAACGGCTTCGGTCACTGCGCGGAGTGCCACAGCCCGCGCAATTTTCTCGGCGGCATCGTTGCGAGCCAGCGCTTCGCCGGCGGCCCGAATCCGGAAGGCGAGGGCTGGGTGCCCAACATCACGCAGAAGGGCATCCATGACTGGAGCGCAAAGGATATCGCGGACTTTCTGGAGAACGGGGTGGCGCCGGACGGCGACACGGCCGGCGGCTCGATGGTGCGCGTGATCAAGAACACGTCGCAATTGCCGCCGCAGGATCGCGACGCCATCGCCGACTACGTCAAGTCGCTGCCGCCGGTCGAAGGCCCGCCGAAACCGCCGAAGAAGGCGGAGCAGGGCTGACTCCGGATCGTGCGATCTGTCTACAGCAAGCCACGCCTCAGTTGCGTGACGATGACGACGCGGATGATGCAATCCGAAATCAACTCGCCGCGCAGCCGTATCTTCTGCAGCCGCTGCCACGTCTCTGCATCGATCGGAATCCGCCAATTGCCATTTTTCAAGCGCTGTGCCGTCTCGTCGACGGAGAACTCGGTCGCAATCAGGGCGCGGCACTCGTCGGTA
The DNA here is from genome assembly GCA_963738845.1 of uncultured Alphaproteobacteria bacterium. GTDB lineage: Bacteria > Pseudomonadota > Alphaproteobacteria > Rhizobiales > Xanthobacteraceae > Bradyrhizobium. The sequence continues at coordinate 17,134 of CAVTYJ010000005.1, forward strand.
ATTTCGATATCCGGCATCGTTCTCGGTAGAAATCGTCGCAGCCGGTGCTGGCCGCACGCAGCATCGCCCGCCGCGCGCAGCCATCGCCTGATCCGACGATCCCCGCCAGTTAAATCGCAGTAATCTGCTGCGGAGCAAAGGTGTCGGAAAACGCCGCAATCACGGCATTCAAGGATCAATAAGTGCCGCGCGTTTTGGAATCGGGCCAGGAGGGCGATCATCGACCGAGCAACCCCCGGTCACTTGGCCTCGGGGCTGTGTGGCCTGGGAAGGGCAAAGACCTGCGCCCCTCCTTCCAAGGTGTCCGTCCATGCGCCCACAATGGCGATTCTCCCAGAGGCGGACAACGCAACCGAGAGGCCGTACTGGGCCGCATTGATGTCCGGATCGATGCTGATCAACTTCAACTCCAGTTGGCTCCAAGTGTCGCCGCTGCGGGCAAACACCCAGGCATCTCTCACGCCGCCGACGATGGCCGTACTGCCATCGGCGGACAGTGCCACTGAGTGGCCTTGATGAACAATGCGTCCGACAGCGCCGCTGCCGACCAGCTTCGATCCCTGCTGGGTCCAGACGCTGTCCTTTCGGGTGAATATCCATGCGGCTCCGTTTAGCGAGTCGTCCGCAAAACCGCCTATCAGGGCAGTGTTGCCATCACCTGACAGCGCGACCGAGAAGCCCTGACCACTACGCCCGGCAGCGCCGCTGCCAACCAACTTCGACCCTTGCTGAGTCCAGATGCCGCCGCTGCGTGTGAATACCCATGCTGCGCCAATTCCCGAATCGCCGTATCCCCCTATGAGGGCGGTGTTGCCGTCAGCGGACAAAGCGACCGAATGGCCTTGCCCCGTGGGTCCGGAGGAGCCAGTCCCGACCAGCTTCGATCCCTGCTGAGTCCACGTGCCGTCGTTGCGGCTGAACACCCATGCCGCTCCAACGGCCGAGTTGTCCGCGTCCGCGCCCAAGATGGCAGTCTTGCCATCGGCAGACAGCGCGGCCGATAGGCCTCCAGAGGCGAGGCGGTCTCCGACCGCGCCGGTGCCCACCAGTGTCGACCCCTGCTGAGTCCAGATGCCGCCGCTCCGAGTAAACACCCATGCCTCTCTAAACCCGCCGAGGATAGCGGTGTTGCCGTCGGCGGACAGCGCGACCGCATAGCCTTGTTGAGCAGGTTTCAATCCACCGGTGCCGACCAGCTTGGATCCCTGCTGAATCCAGGCGCTGCCCCTGCGGGTGAAGACCCATGCGGCTCCAACACCCGAATTGTCGCTCGGCCCGCCCATAATGGCAGTATTGCCGTCGCCGGACAGCGCGACCGCGATGCCTCGGAAGGTTCTGCCGACGCTGCCCTCGCCAATCAGCTTCGGCCCCAGTTGCTTGAACTGAGCCGCCGCCGGCCGCGCGTCGCAGAGAAGCGCGAAAAGCAGGATGAATGAGGCGGCCTTGCCGATTCCCAAAAAGCGGCTCGGCACGATGTCGTCTCCGGCGGACCTCGGTTCACGCGCGCTGAAGAACATTGTGCCGATGAGGATACTCACGCCAGGCGGAACCTGGAAGATTTATGCGCGTGGCCCGACTAGCGTCCGCCGAAAGCCTTGAACGTGATGATGGTGTGGGTGTCCTGAATGCCCGGGATGACCTGCACCTTTTCATTGATGAAGTGGCCGATGTCGGTGTCCTTGTCGACATAGAACTTGACCAGCAGGTCGTAATCACCAGCGGTGGAATAGATCTCAGAGGCGATCTCGGCCTCGGCAAGCGCGTTGGCGACGACATAGGACTGGCCGAGCTTGCACTTGATCTGGACGAAAAAGGGTACCATCGCGGGGCGCCTCCGGGAACCGAATGACCCCAGATAGGCCGGATTTGGGCGCCTTAGCAAGCAAACTTGCTGGCGGTCAGGCGCGGGAGTAGGGAAGGTCATGGCCACTCCTGTCGCGCTCACCATCGCAGGCTCGGATTCCTCAGGCGGCGCCGGCATCCAGGCCGACCTGAAGACATTTGCCGCGCTCGGCGTCTATGGTGCCTCCGTCATCACGGCGCTGACCGCGCAGAATACGCAAGGCGTGAGCGGCATCCATGTCGTGCCGGCCGTCTTCATCACGGCTCAGCTCGACGCCGTCTTTGCCGATCTCGATGTCGGCGCGGTCAAGATCGGCATGGTGGCGGAGCGCGATGCCATCGAGGCGATCGCGGCGGGTCTCAATCGATGGCAGCCGAAACATGTCGTGCTCGATCCCGTGATGGTTGCGACCTCCGGCGACCGCCTGGTGGCGGCGGACGCGGTCGATGCGCTGCGCACCAAGCTCATTCCGTTCGCCACGATCCTGACGCCGAACCTGCCCGAGGCGGCGGCGCTGCTCGATGTGCCACCGCCGACCAGCGAAGCCGAAATCGAAGCGCAGGGCCGAAAGCTGCTGGCGTTCGGCTGCCGCGCCGTCTTGATCAAGGGCGGTCACGGGCAGGGCGATGAGAGCATCGATTATCTGGTCAACGCCGATGGTGCCGTCGCGCTCACGTCGCCGCGGATTGCGACGGGGAATACCCACGGCACGGGCTGCTCGCTGTCCTCGGCGATCGCCGCCGGCCTGGCGAAAGGCGAAACCCTTGAAACTGCCGTGCGCAACGCCAAGACCTTCATCAGCGCGGCGATTGCGGCGGCGGATCGCTTCAGTGTCGGCCAGGGCCATGGCCCGGTGCACCACTTTCATCGCTATTATTGAGGCGACGAGACCTTCCAAAGGGCCTGAGAACCCGCGCAATCCAGGCGCTTTGGTGCTATCATCTTGGCTGTGAACCAAGCGGAAGGAGGATACCATGCATCATGACATGGTTCCCAGCGATCGCGTGGAGCACGTTGCCGTCTTCGGGCGCGACGGCACAAGGCTCGGCACGATCGAGCGGCTGATGCTCGACAAGGTAAGCGGAACGGTCGCCTATGCGGTGATCAAGACCGGCGGGGTGCTCGGCAGTCATCATCATTACCCGGTCCAGTGGGGTGCGCTCAAATATGACGTCAAACGCCAGGCTTTTGCGACCGAGCTGACGCTGGACGACTTGCGTGCCGGCCCATGCGAGTTCGATGAGGACACCTTCGACTGGGGTGAACGTTCGCAAGCCTATTCGCACCCGCGTTACTGGACGGTCTGACATTCGCTTGGCGGTCCGCGAAGCGACCACAGCGCGTGCGGATAGCAACTCCATGACTTGTCGATGCGCCGCTAGCGCACACGTCACAGGCACGTATTCTGAGCCCACAAAAACAAACACGAGGGACCGCCCATGACCGACGCGAGGCTGAAACATTATGGCTGGGGTCGCGAGGGCGAGGGCATGAGTGCGGAGGAGCGGAATTTCGTGCTCGGCCGTTACCGGCGAAAGTTTGCCCGCGAGGAATTCGACACCATCGCGGTGCCCCGGCTCGAGGATCTTGCGCTGCCTGCGCCGCGCATTACGGCGCCGGGATCGCTGGCCGCGTTCTGCACGAGCGAGCGCTACGATCGCGCCGCGCATGCTTACGGCAAATCCTATCCGGACTACGTCAAGGCGATGCATGGCGACTACGAATGCGCGCCCGACATCGTGGCCTATCCCCGCAACGAGAACGACATTTCCGCCGTGATGGATTTCGCCGGCTCGGAGGGCGCTTCCCTGACGCCGTTTGGCGGCGGCTCCAGCGTCTGCGGCGGGGTCGAGCCGCGCGTCGATGGCTCCAGATACAAGGCCGCGGTCACGCTCGACCTGCGCCATCTGGACAAGGTCGTGGAGGTGGATCGCGCCTCGCGCGCCGCGCTGATCGAGGCGGGCACCTATGGTCCGTCGCTCGAAAACCAGCTCAAGCCGCACGGCTTCACTTTGCGGCATTTCCCGCAGAGTTTTGAATATTCGACGCTCGGCGGCTGGATCGCGACCCGGTCCGGCGGTCATTTTGCCAGCCTCTACACTCATATCGACGATTTCGTCGAGAACGTGCGCCTCGTCACGCCGCGCGGCACGATCGAGACGCGGCGGCTGCCGGGATCAGGCGCGGGTCCAAGTCCCGATCGCCTCTTCATCGGCTCGGAAGGCATTTTGGGCGTGATCTCGCGCGCCTGGATGCGCCTGCAGCCTCGCCCGAAGTTTCGCGCCGGCGCTTCGGTGCGCTTCAAGACGTTCTTCGAGGCCGCGCGCGCGGTGCGCGCCATCGCGCAAGCCGGGCTTTATCCCTCCAACTGCCGCATCCTCGATCCCGCGGAGGCCTACAACACCGGTGCTGCCGACGGCAGCGTTGCGATCATGGTGCTGGGGTTCGAATCCGGCGATCATCCGCTGGAGCCCTGGATGGCGCGCGCGCTCGAATGCTGCAGCGATCATGGCGGCACGAAAGAAAAGGCTGAGGAGGCCGATGCGCATCTTTCGGGCGCGGCCGGCATCTGGCGCAACGCCTTCATCCGCATGCCCTATGCGCGCGAATTTCTGAACCCGGCGGGCATCATCAACGACACCTTCGAGACCGCGATCACTTGGGATCGCTTCGAAAGCTTCCACGACAAGGTCAGAGCCGCAACCGAGCGCGCCATTCTTGAGGCCACCGGCGTCAGGGGCGAGGTAACCTGTCGTTTCACCCACGTCTATCCGGATGGACCTGCGCCCTACTTCTCGTTTCACGCGCTCGGCCGTCACGGCGCGCTGCTCAAGCAGTGGCAGGCGATCAAGGATGCCGCGAGCGATGCGCTGATCGAGGCCGGCGGCACCATCACGCATCACCATGCCGTGGGCCGCGATCACCGGCGCTGGTACGACCGCCAGCGGCCCGAGCTTTTTGCAGCCGCGCTTCGCGCCGCCAAGCGCGAGCTCGATCCGCAAGGCATGCTCAATCCGGGCGTGCTGATCGATCCCTGATCGATGTCGACGTCGTCAGCGCGTCGGCGCAACCGATCCGGCACCGGGTGCGGGGAACGGTGCCGGCTGGCCGGCCGACAGAGGCCCTCTGGCTTGCGGCGCTCTCGGCTGCGGAACGGCGGCGGCTTGCTGCGGCAACGCTGGCATGGAAGACAATTTCTGCCTGATATCCTCACCGACCGCCTGCAGCGCGGCCACGCTCTGCGCCATCTGGTCCTGCCTTGCGGCGAGCTGTTCGACGCTGCGGCGCACCGCTTCAACATCGGCCGCCGATGGGCCAGGCTGTTGCATCGGCGCGGCCGTCGCACCGATGGGTTTTGACGGCGATACCGACAACAGCCAGGCGAGCGTGGGCGCCTGCTCGCCCAGCAACTGCTTGGCGGTCTCGGTCTGAGCGGCAATCGTGCCGCCCACGCCGATCGATACTGCGATCACAAACCGCACAAGCGAACCGAGGAAACGCCGGGCGCGCGAGGGTCGATAGGCCAGCTCCTGAACGTCGTTGCGGCCGAAGGCGCGCGGAGGCTGGACTTTGGCCGCCCGCCGTTGCGGGCTGCGCCGGTCGGCTCGAGGGTCCGGATTGCGCAGGGGCGCGTCCGCCGAACCCGGGTCGATCCACTCGTCCTCCGCAAGGGGTGGGCTCTGCGTATAAGACATCCTGAACTCCAACGTCCGACTCCCTCCCGCCCATGACGGAAGAAACTCATCCGATTGGACGGAAGCAAGGCGCGAGAGCGCCTTGGATGGGGCGATTATGCGATGGTAGCGGGATGCGAAAACGGGCGACCTGCGCGAGCGCAAGCACCGCGACCAATGACGCGCCAGAGGTCGCCAGCAGGCAAATCGGGATTGTGGATGACCGCGTCCATCAGAGCGCACGGGGATCGAATTTTTGATCCACCTCAATGTTGGATCGGTCAGACGTGCTCTGCTCTCCAGGATTCAAAATAGGGGAGTGGGGTCAATGCCAACCGACGCGCTGCTGCTGTCCATAGCCATCTGTGTCGTATTTGCATCGTTTGCAGGCGTTCTGGCCTGGCTCGACCACTCCACGACCGCATGGCGCCGGGCGACGGAGGCCGACAAGCCGAAACAGACAATCGCTCCGCCCGCCAAGAAGGCGGCCTGATCGGACTGCCATGTCCGGCTTCGTCATATTCCGTTGTCCGGACACCGGGTTCAACGTTCAAACGCGCATTCCCAGACAACAGCAGAGACCGGATTCGACGAGGACCTACGAGCCGTTCGCTTGTCCGGTCTGCACCCGGACGCACCTCATCGACCCCGTCACGGCAAGGGTGCTTGGACAGCCCGACCAGAGTCCCTGACGAGCCTGCAGTCGGCGATAGCCGTCAGGGGGGCTCAATGGCTGCTGCCGGCGAGAACCGCCATCGCGATGTCGCCGTCGGTGATGTAGTGGTTGACCCGTTCGGTCTGGATCTTTTCGCCGGCTCGATAGACCTTCACCGCTTCGATGGACCGATTTTCCATCAGCTCCGCGACGATATAGTCGCGCTCCGCATTCGTGTCCGAATCGGTGGCGTGCGTGATCTGGAATGTAAGCCGTGTGAGCGAGAGCCCCGTGTCCCGCGTGCCAGCCCCGATCCACAGCACGCGTTCACTGTCGGGCGGGCGTTCGGTGTTGAGCCAGAACTGCGCGGTGCCCCATGTTTGCTGGGCAACCGATTGGCTCAGAGCCCAGAACCGGATGTGATGGCGCTTTCGCGGGCTGTTATCGATCGCCTTCTGAAAGCCGATGTCCTGCCCGCGTCCGAAAAGATAGAGCGTGCTGAAAGGGGCGGTCGGATAGGGCGAGTTGAGCACGAAGGCGCGAACCATGCCCCATGAGCTTGCAAGGCTCAGCCGGTCAGCTTCCGACCAGCCCAGTGCTGCAAAGGCGCTGCGGAGCTGCTGCAGGGTCCCCACCAGCGCCACGTTCACGGGATCTCCAGGCAGGCCGTCGCCGGTGATGGTGTAACTGGGCACGCGCTGGCTTTTGAGAATCTTCAGGCCCATCCGAATGGCGCGCGGCAGGATGACATAGGCAGCGACGCCGTAGGTGATCGCGACCGCCAGGATCCAGGGCAGCCTGCGATCCGCGGTTTCAAAGACGACAAAGACGATCAGCCAGACGCAGACGATTCCCAATCCGAAGATCAGCAAACGCTGCAGGAGACGTTTGAGCAGTCGCATGATCAGGCACGGCTCGGTTCGGTTCCGATCAGGCCAACAGCTTCGCGCCTTGGCCGAGCTTGTTGGTGAGGATAGGTCGATCCTGGTGTCCTGCGCAACGGATACTGCTGAAGGCGGCCCGCCGGTTTCCTTCCCGCGGCAGCGCTCACGCCGTGATTTGCCCGACAAGCCAAGCGAAAACTGCGCATACGCGTCATGCGAGAATTGCCCGTCGTGCCAATCTGCCGCACCTTTTCCGAATTGCAGAAATGGCAAATCGCTGGCACATGATGCCCATCCTGCTTCCTCTGGAGGGGCGCTCGCGATCGTCACGATTGTTGGGAGCAGGATGCGATGGACGCGGATCACGTCAGGCGACGAGCGACGTGAGCGCGGACGGCGAAGGCGTGTGGTCCTGGCATCCCTTGGCTGATGCTAAGTCCGCAGGCGATCTGCGGGCGACGGTGACTATGAGGTCACGGACACCGGGGAGAGCGCGTTGCAAGCCGTAAACCATCGCGCAGGGAATGCCGGCTCGGTCCGGTGAACCTGTAGTGACTAACTCGTATGCTTTTTTCAACTGCATACGAGGCTGCGGGTGCATCGTTCACCCGGCATTCCCTGCGCCCTCCTTGTTTTCGAGGGTGATGTTGGCAGCAACTCGGGCGCAATCTGTGCCGCGAGATCGCGGAAACTCGCATGAATACCGTCATGGGTCGCACAGACGGGGAAACAGAGTGGTTAACACCCTCGCGGTTCTCTCACGACAGGCGCTTTGTCGCCTGATTGTCGCAAGCGGCTGCTATCGCCACCTAAAAGCGGAAAGGTCCGATTCGTGCCGAAAAGCCGCGCAAAGACGGCAGGTGGTCGCTCCGTGGCCGGTCATGGCTTTGTCATGGGAATCTGTTAGGGGCGCGTCATGGGAAGTGACTTGTCAAGTGAGGAAAACCCGGAGCGGCGCTTTCGCACTTTGTTTATCTCCGATGTCCATCTCGGAGCCCGCGGCTCGCAAGCCGACAAGCTGCTCGATTTCCTGCGCGGTCACGATGCCGACGTCATCTATCTGGTGGGTGACATCGTCGATGGATGGGCGCTGAAATCGAGCTGGCACTGGCCGCAATCGCACAACGATTTCGTGCAGAAGATGTTGCGCAAGGCGCGCAAGGGCGCCAAGGTCGTCTACATCCCCGGCAATCACGACGAGTTCCTGCGCCAGTATTACGGCACGCATTTCGGCGGCATCGACGTCGTCGAGAATGCAGTCCACACCGGTGCCGATGGCCGGCGCTATTTCGTCATCCATGGGGATATCTTCGATCTCGTGGTGCAGAACGCGCGCTGGCTCGCCCATCTCGGCGACAAGGCCTATGACTTCGCGATCCAGATGAATCGCTTCGTCAACTTTTTCCGCCGCATGTTCGGCGTGCCCTATTGGTCGCTGTCGCAATGGGCCAAGCAGAAGGTGAAGAACGCGGTGAATTACATCGGCGCGTTCGAGACCGCGCTTGCCGCCGAGGCGCGGCGCCATGGCGCCGACGGCGTGATCTGCGGCCATATCCACTACGCCACCATCCGCGACGAGCAGGGCATCCGCTACATGAACTGCGGCGACTGGGTGGAGAGCTGCACCGCGCTCGCCGAGCACGAGGACGGCCGATTCGAGATCCTCACCTGGACCGACCTTGCCCCACGCATCGAGCCGGTTCCGCAGGTCGCGGCGCGCGCGGCTTGAGGCCGCGAAGGTTGCGACTTCCGCTGGGATTTCGCGCGTGAGCATCCCGACCTTGTGGCCCGATGTCGTCTTGCCCGGCCATCGCCTGACGCGATACAAGGCGGACATGACGGATACGACCACGAGCCTGCCGGTCACCGCGGCAGATATCGACAAGGCGGCGAGCGTGATCGCGCGCTTTGCCGTGCGCACCCCGCTGTTGTCCCTCCCGGTGCTGGATGCGCGCGCGGGCACGCGCGTGTTCCTCAAACCCGAGATGCTGCAGCGGACCGGCTCGTTCAAGTTTCGCGGTGCGTTCAACAAGCTGTCCTCGATTCCGCAGGCCGCCCGCAGCGGCGGCGTGGTCGCCTTTTCTTCCGGCAATCACGCGCAGGGCGTCGCGGCCGCGGCCCAACTCCTCGACATGCACGCAACCATCGTGATGCCGTCGGATGCGCCGCTTTCCAAGCGCGAGCGCACCAAGGGCTATGGCGCCGAGGTCGTCCTGTACGATCGCGACCGCGAGGACCGCGAGGCGATCGCGCGCGAGATCGCGGAGAAGCGCGGCGCAACACTGGTCAAGCCCTATGACGATCCCTTGGTGATTGCAGGGCAGGGCACGGCAGGGCGCGAGATCGCCGAAGACCTGGCCGCGCTCGGGATCGCCCCCGATATCGTGATTGCGCCGGCATCCGGCGGCGGACTGATCGCGGGCGTTGCCACCGCCGTCAAGGCGCGCTTTCCCAATGCCGAGCTGATCGTCGCCGAGCCCTTGTCGTTCGACGATCATTGCCGCTCGTTGCGGGCCGGGCGCCGCGAGGCGCATGAAGGCAAGGGCCGCACCATCTGCGATGCGCTGATGGCCGCGATTCCGGGCGAGCTGACCTTTGCGATCAACAGCAAGCTGCTCTCGCATGGCGTGACGGCATCCGACGAAGAGGTCGGCGCGGCGATCGCGTTTGCCTTTCGGGAATTGAAGCTGGTCGTCGAGCCGGGCGGGGCCGTCGGCCTCGCCGCGCTGCTTGCGGGCCGCATCGACGCGCGCGGCAAGAACGTCGTCGTCGTGCTCTCCGGCGGCAATATCGATGCGGATCTTTACGCCCGGCTGATCGCATGAAGTCTTGAAGCGACGGCGGGTGGAGCAAGCGTTTGCTCCGCGCCAATTCCTGGTCGATGCGTCTGCGATCAGAAGCCGCGGCGGCCACCGCCTCCGCCCATTGCAAAATGGGGAGAATTGCCGCTCATGCCGCTCGCCGGTTTCGACGGCACGGAGATGTTCTGAGGGCGATTGTTTTGTCCGCTGGTGTTGAATTGGGGTGGGTTGTTGTTGAATTTGACCACGCGCTCGTCGTGGTGCTCGATCAGGGGCTCGTGCTTGACCAAGGGAGTCTCGACGATCTTGCCGGTCGGGCCATTGTTTTTCAGCGTGTCGGTTGCGATCGTCTTGTTGGTCGTCTGCACCGGCAACGTGACGATCTTGCCATTGGCGGGGCTGGTCGCGTTGCCGTTGTTCGGCAGGGTGACGATCTTGTTGAGCGGGACGCCTTGCGTTCCCGTTGGCGTTGAATGCTGGGGCAGGATCAGATGCGTCGGCTGGGTGAGGGGAAGCGCCTTGGGCTGCATCTGCAGCTTCATTGCGGCCAGCGCATAGGGGCTGTTGACGTGGGTCTCGTAGAACGACTTGTAACCGAGAGGAGAGTTCAGAAGCACCGCGTTGTGCCATGCCGTCGTTTCCAGCATGTTGGCGAGCAGCCAGCGAATGCGGACGCAGAGCGGATCATCCGGGAACATCTGGATGAACTCCTGGTAGTATTGCGGCTGGCCTTCCGACAGCACGAAGTCGTAGGCCTGGCGGACCGAGCGGTTGGGCAGGTTGGAGGCCATCTGCACGACGGGACCGCGGGCGGGCGGGCGGGTCGCAGCCACCGCCGTATCGCCGAAGAAATAGAAGTCGCTGGTCAGCGACGAGCTTTCCCAGGGAGTCTGCTGGCCGCCGGTTGCATGGTTCACCTCAAGACGAACGCGCTTGAAAAGCTGCTCGATCGGAACGTTCGGCTCACGCGCAAGCTGCAGGAAGGCGGACGCATAGGGGCTGTGGCCGCCCGTGCCGTCGAGCGCCTCGGCGCCCGGTGCGGTCGAATAGCCCACGATCGAGCCGTTCGGCGCATCGACGATGGCAAGTCCCCGTCCGGCATCGTTGATGGTCGGGAACGGGTTGTTGCGGCAGGCGTCGAGCAAGACGATGCGCAGGCGGCTCGGGATCGCCTCGAGCGTCGCCATGATGTCGACCAGGCGAACCGAGTTGTTGACGAGATCGGACGGCGAGGAAATCCTGGCATCGATCGGGATCAGGTAATTCTCGCCGGCGAGCTGCACGCCGTGCCCGGCATAATAGATCATCGCCACCGTGTTCGGTCCGCGCGCGGCGATCCTTGCGGAAAAATCCTGCACGACCTTGAGCATGTCGTTTTGCGTCAGGTCGGTTGCCTCGATCACTTCGAACCCCGCCGAGTTCAGGAACTGTGCCATCGACTGCGCGTCGTTGTCGGGGTTGGGAAGCTGCGCGACGTTCTGGTAATTCGAGTTGCCGATCACCAGTGCGACCCGCTGCTCGGGGCCTTGCAGCGCCTGCGCGACGGCCGGCTGTTCCGTGCTTGTCGCGACCTCGGCAAAAGCAGTGCCGCGCGAAAGACCGAGCAGGCCGACCAGCAGGCCTGCGCACAACAACAGCGAGTTGAAGTGGAATTGAAAACGGGACATAGCGTCCTCCTCGACGAAATTCTCGATGCGAGATTTGTTGCGAGGACGCTAGGCCGAGGTTCAAGCAAGGTGCGTGATCTCTGTCACGCGGGAACTCGGTGAACCCGGGATAAACGCATTGGCGACGGCAAGATCAGGAGAAGAACGCGATCTTCTCGGCCTGGGTCATGCGGCGGATCGGCGCCAGCGGGTCGGAGGCCGGCTGCTTCGGCCGCTGCAGAAGTCCGCTGGCGAGGATCGTCGCGCCAAGCGAGGGCCTTTCGGATGGCGCGCGAATGACCTGCGGCGAGGGGCGGGGCCAAGCCTCCTCGATCATCGCCGGCTCCGGCCGGCTTGCGACCACGAACGGTTCGATCAGCGGCGGCTCTGCGACGTGTTCGCGCGAATTGCCGACGACGGGCACCGCCTCGTCGGGGTCCGACGCGGCCATCTCGGCCGCGACGAGGTCCAGCACCGCCTCATCCGACGCATCGTAGGCATCGACGGCGTCCGCCCCGGTCTGGTGCGATGGCGAAGCCGCGATGGCGCCGGGCTCCTCGGGCGCGAAGATGATCTCTTCGTGCGCAGCTTGCTGGGTCGTATCGACCTGCGCCGCGACGGCGGGGACATCATCGCTCGGAGCGGACGCTTCGACGACGAAATCCTCCTCCGGCGCATCTGCAGGCGCTTCTTGATCGGAAAAGGCCTTGACGGTTGCCCGGATAATCTCGAACGCCGCGCGCAAGGCCGTTCGGGGATCGTGACCTGCGATATGGCTGCAGCCGCCCTCGATGGCAGCCACCTGGGAATCGATCAGGTCGCAAATGCGTCCGTCCGCGCCAATCTCCCGCCATCGCCAGGAGATTTCCTTGATGATCCGAGCGCCCTTGCGGATCGGCGCAAGACCATCCTCGACCGCCATTCCGTCCAGGGCGCTGGAGGCGGCCTCCTCCGCCTTGGCAATCGCGCTGCCGATCGCGGCCAGAAGCTCGGCGCGCTTGTCTTCGGCAACCGGCGGCTCCTGCTTCTGCGCGGCCAGCGCCCCCTCGATCCGTGCCACCGCATCGAGCACCATGCTTGTATCGGCGTTGCGGTTGCGCCTGGCATACTCGCTCAGAAACCAGCGGCCCCGCGAGGTTTCCATGAAGGCTTCGCGGATCGCCTCATAGTCCTCCTCGCTCGGCAAGTTTGCGCGAGCGGAAATCGGCGATAGCGCGAATGCTTCATTGGCCATGACGAACTCGATTGCCCCCACGCAAATCACCGCAGGCTTTGCGATAACGATCACCAGAATATCGAACGAATCGCAATTGAATTGATGGCAGGCGAATCACAAATCCCCATACTGTGGCCGGCCTCGTCCAGGCGATTCGCGGCCTGGCTTGCGCTGGTCTATGCGACCTGCTTCGGCCTCGTCGGCACCCATCTGCCGTTCTTTCCGGTCTGGCTGAAGGCCGTGGGCGTCGATGCCGCCTGGATCGGGATCATCACGGCCATCCCCTCGGTCACGCGTTTTACCACCCTGCCGTTCGTGACGAGCTTTGCCGAGCGTCATCAGGCGCTTCGGGGCGGCATCATCGCGCTCGCCTTTGCGACCGCGGCCGGGCTTGCGGTAACCGGCCTGCAACGTCCAACCCCGCTGATCTTTCTGGCCTATGCGGCGACCTGCTGTGTGTGGACACCGATGGTGCCGTTGATCGACGGCTACGCGCTGCGCGGAGTTCGGCAATACGGCTTGACCTACGGTCCGTTGCGATTGTGGGGATCGGCGGCATTCGTCGCAGGCGCGCTTGCCTGCGGTGCCATGATCGATGTCATCGCTGCCGAAAATCTGATCTGGGTGATTGCCGGCATGGCCGGCCTCAGCGCACTCGCAAGTCTTGGCCTCAAGCCGCTGCCGCCGCTGAAGTCGAGCCCGGCCGCCTTACGGGATGCAGGCGCATTGATGCGCGACCGGGGCTTCCTCGCCATCATCCTCGCCTCCGCCCTGATTCAGAGCAGCCATTCCGCCTACTATGTCGTGGCGTCCATTGCCTGGCAGCAGGAGGGCTTTGGCGGGCTGACGATCGCAACCCTCTGGGCACTCGGGGTGCTCGCCGAGATCGTCGTGTTCGCGCTCTCGCCGCGCTTCACCCTGGCGCCGGCGACGCTGGTGGTGCTGGCGGCCTGCGCTGCGGTCGCGCGCTGGGTCCTGACGGCGCTGGCGCCGCCAATTCCGGTGCTCGCCCTGGTTCAACTGACGCACGGCCTGACCTTCGGGCTGACCCAGGTCGGCACCATGGGATTGATGGTCCATCACGTGCCGGGCCATGTGGTGGCGCGTGGCCAAGGCTATCTTGCGGCGTGCAGCGGAATCATCGCGGGCACGGCCTATGTCCTCTCCGGGATGCTCTTCGCCCGCTATGGACAGAACGTCTATTACGTCATGGCCGCGATCGCGGCGTCAGGCGGGGTTTTGATGTTTCTCGCGCGCTCTCGCTTGTCGGCTCACCCCCATAGCGCGGCCTCCGGCGGATAGACGAGACTATGGTCATAGCAAAGCCCATGATCGCGGTCGCGCGCGAGCAACAAGGGTCCGTCGAGATCGACAATGCGCGCAAGCGGCGTCAGCAGCATCGCCGGCGCCATCGACAGCGAGGTCGCGACCATGCAACCGACCATGATCTCGAAGCCGAGAGCGCGCGCGGCATCGGCCATTGCGAGCGCTTCGGTCAGGCCGCCGGTCTTGTCGAGCTTGATGTTGACGGCGTCGTAGCGCTCGCGCAGTCCTTCGAGCGACTTCCGGTCATGCACGCTCTCGTCGGCGCAGACCGCAACCGGACGGCGAATTTCGGCCAGGAGCTCGTCGCGGCCTGCGGGCAGGGGTTGCTCGACCAGGGTGACCCCGGCCGCGGCGCAGGCGTCAAGGTTCCGCTGCAGATTGGCGGCGGTCCAGGATTCGTTGGCGTCGACAATCAGCTCTGCTGTCGGGGCCGCCCGGCGCACCGCCGCGATCCTCGCTTCGTCACCCTCGCCGCCGAGCTTGATTTTCAACAGTGGCCAGTGCGCGGCCGCGGCGGTTGCCGCCGCCATCGTATCCGGCGTTCCCAGCGAAATCGTGTAGGCGGTGGTGCAGGGCGCGGGTTCTGGTCGCCCCAGCAGCGTCCAGGCGCGTTTTCCGTGCCGCTTGGCCTCCAGATCGAGCAGAGCGCAATCCAGCGCATTGCGGGCGGCACCGGCGGGCAAGGCCGCCTGCAGCCTGTTCCGGTCCAGGCCTGCGGCTATGGCCTCCTTGAGCCCCTCCAGGGCGCCCAAGCTCGCCTCCGCCGTTTCCCCATACCGCAGGTAGGGAACGCATTCGCCGCGGCCCGACAGGTCGTCATGACTTACTTCCGCCACGACCGTCACGGCCTGTGTCTTGGCTCCCCGGCTAATCGCGAAGGAACCTCGGATGGGCCAACTCTCGATTCGGACAATCAGCCTTGGAGATTTGCCGGAAGTCATTTTAAGGTCTGGCGTTTTTTGAACCCCGCAGGTTGCGGGGCAACCAACTATGGCTGGTTAGGGGCGCCTGTTACAAGGCGGGCTGAAGTGTTGGGTCCATCTTTCCTCATCGCGCTCGGATGTCGTGGGAGCTCCCAATGGTGAGCGCTGCCCCGACTTTGGAGCGAATCGCCCAGGGCAACGGCCTTGCGCTCTGTGCCGCAGGATCCTGGACGGCGCCGTTTGCGTCGTATCTTGAGGATATGGTCGCGGAAGCCGAAAAGCTCGCGGGCAGCCGTCCCAACATCTTTATCGACGTGTCACGGGTTTCCAGGCTCGACACATTCGGTGCCTGGCTGATCGAGCGGCTGCGCCGCAGCCTGACCCATGGCGGGATCGAAGCCAGGATTGCTGGCCTCTCGACCAATTATGCGAGTCTTGTGGAAGAAGTCCGCCGGGTGAAAGCGGCGCCCGTCGCCGAGACCGCGACGGTGACCATCTCCGGTATGCTGGATCGGGTCGGCCGCAGCGTCGTCGGCATTGGCGGCACATTTGCCGGGCTGATCGACATGCTTGGCGCGGTCCTCGTCGCCGGGGTGCGGGTCGTGCTGCATCCGAGCCATTTCCGCCTGACCTCGACGGTGCATCATCTGGAGCAGGTATGCTGGCGCGCGGTGCCGATCGTCGTGCTGATCACGTTCCTGATCGGCTGCATTATCTCGCAGCAGGGCATCTTCCATTTCCGCAAGTTCGGCGCGGACATCTTTGTCGTCGACATGCTGGGCGTGCTGGTGCTGCGCGAGATCGGAGTACTGCTGGTTGCGATCATGGTTGCCGGCCGGTCGGGCAGCGCCTACACCGCAGAACTCGGCTCGATGAAAATGCGCGAGGAAATCGACGCGCTGCGCACCATGGGCTTCGACCCGATCGAGGTGCTTATCCTGCCGCGCATGCTGGCGCTCATCATCGCGCTGCCAATTCTCGCTTTCCTGGGCGCGATGGCGGCGCTCTATGGCGGCGGCCTCGTCGCATGGCTCTATGGCGGGGTCGACCCGGAGGCGTTCCTGCTGCGCCTGCGCGACGCGATCTCGATCGATCACTTCACCGTCGGGCTCGTCAAGGCTCCCGTGATGGCGGCGGTGATCGGCATCGTTGCCTGCGTCGAGGGACTTGCCGTGCAGGGCAGTGCGGAGTCGCTGGGTCAGCACACCACTGCTTCGGTGGTGAAGAGCATCTTTTTCGTGATTGTGATGGACGGCGTGTTTGCGATCCTGTTCGCGGCGATCGGGATGTGATCATGGCATTGGCTCCCTCCGACGCGATCATCCGGGTGCGCGACATCACCGTTCAGTTCGGTGCGACGCGCGTGCTCGACGGACTCAATCTCGACGTCAGGCGCGGTGAGATCCTGGGCTTTGTCGGGCCCTCCGGCGCCGGCAAATCGGTGCTGACACGCACCATCATCGGGCTCGTGCCGAAGATCGCGGGCCGCATCGAGGTGTTCGGCGTCGATCTCGATGCCGCCGACCCGGTGGCGAGGCGCGCGGTAGAGCGGCGATGGGGGATCCTGTTTCAGCAGGGCGCGCTGTTCTCGTCTCTGACGGTGCGTCAGAACATCCAGTTTCCGGTGCGCGAATATCTCAATGTCTCGCAGCGGCTGCTGGACGAGATCATGGTGGCCAAGCTCGGCATGGTCGGCTTGCGGCCGGAGGTCGCCGATCGCTTTCCGTCCGAATTGTCCGGCGGCATGATCAAGCGCGTGGCGCTGGCGCGCGCGCTTGCGCTCGACCCGGAACTCGTCTTCCTGGATGAGCCGACCTCCGGGCTCGATCCGATAGGTGCGGGCGATTTCGATGAGCTGGTGAGGACGCTCCAGCGCACTTTGGGACTGACCGTTTTCATGGTAACCCACGATCTGGATAGCCTTTACACCGCTTGCGACCGCATTGCCGTCTTGGGGAACGGTAGGATCATTGCCGCAGGATCAATGGCAGACATGCAGGCTTCGCAGCATCCATGGCTGCGGCAATATTTCCACGGCAAGCGCGCCCGCGCTGTGATGGGCTAGTGGAGTTGTTGATGGAAACGCGGGCGAACTACGTCCTGATCGGATCGTTCACGCTGACGGTGATCGCCGCGGCGTTCGGTTTCGTGCTTTGGTTTCAGAGCCTGCATACCACCAAGGCGCGCAGCCCGTTGCGCATCGTGTTCGAAGGCCCCGCGGCGGGCCTGCGCAACGGCGGGAGCGTGAACTTCAACGGTATCAGAGTGGGCGAGGTGATCTCGGTCAAGCTCGACAACCCGCGCCGGGTGGTCGCGCTGGCGATGGTTGAAAACAACGCCCCGATCCGCAAGGACACCCTTGTCGGGTTGGAGTTCCAGGGGCTCACCGGCGTTGCTGCGATTTCGCTGAAAGGCGGCGAGGAGGCAGCGCCCCCGGTTCCGCTGGATGAGGACGGCATTCCCGTGCTGACCGCCGATCCGAACCGGCTGCAGGACGTTACCGAAGCGATTCGCGGCACGCTGCAGAACATCAACCGCGTGGTCGCCGACAACCAGGAAGCGGTGAGGAACTCGCTGCATAACCTCGAAACCTTTACGAATACGCTGGCGCGCAATTCCGAGCGGATCGATGCCATCATGGGACGCGTGGATGGCGTGATGGGCAAGGCCGACAGTCTGATGCTCGGCCTCAATTCGCTCGCCGGCGGCAAGGACGGTGGCGAGCTGTTCCAGACCGTAAAATCGATCCGCGAGCTTGCCGAGGATTTCGACAAGCGCTCCGGCGCGCTGATGGCGGATGGCCGCAAGACGCTCGGCGACATCAGCCGCGCCGTGAACAATTTCGATCGCAACCCGACCCGCGTCCTCTTCGGTGCGAGCAATTCGAACGCGCCGACCCAGGCGCAGGGCCAGGCGCCGGCTCCGGCGCCCGCCGCGGCACCGGCTGCGAACGAGAGAAGGCGGCAGTAACAACGCAGGGCGCAATGGCGAGGCGTATCGCGGCGCCAAGCGCAACTCTTGGAGAGAGGGCGGATCGCGCTGAGGCTCAACCGCCGTGCGACGTCATCACCCCAATCGTCCGGCGGCGTGGGCGAGCAGGGTGTAGACAAGGCCTGTCTCCGAGGTGAGATGGCCGCGCAGCGCCTGCGGTCCGCGATCCTCGCGCGCTACCTCGTCGAGCAGCCGCTCGAACTCGGTGATGTAGCGGTCGACCGTCTGCTTGAAGGCGCGGTCGGCGCGATATTTGCGGGCGACCTCGTCGAACGCCTTCTGGCCGGCCGGCGTGTAGAGGCGTTTCGTGAACGCCTTGCTCTCGCCGCGCTGATAGCGGTCCCACATCTCGGCCGCAAGGTTGCGGTCCATCAGGCGGCCGATGTCGAGCGACAGCGACTCCAGCGGATTGGCGCCAGCCTGCGGCGCGCGGCCACGCGGCGCGGGCGGGGCGTTGTCGGCCCGGTTCAACAGGTCGGAAAGCCAGCCGTCGCGCCCCTGGTCGGCCGCCGGACTGACCGGCGGCGCCGCGGGACTGACTGGAGGCGCCTCGGTGCGGCGCGGGCCCGACCCGCCGAGGTCCAGCGGGGGCAGCGCAGATGCGCTGCCGACGTCACGAATCCGCGCCTCGGGGCGAGCGCCGGCGGTCGCCATCATCGGCTCTTCCTGGCGCTGCACGTTGCTGCGGCCGTTGGACACCACGTCCAGACCGCGCCCGTGATGCGCGACGATCCGGTTGAGCTCGGCGAGCGCCTCGATCTGGTCGACGATGACCTTGCGCATCTGCGCCGTGCTCTCGGCGGCCTCCTGCGGCATTTCCAGCACGCCACGACGCAGCTCGTTGCGGGTGGCCTCGAGCTCGTGATGCATCTCGGCCGCCATCTGCTTCATGCTGGCGACAAGATTGGCGAACTTGTCCGCGGACTGCTTGAACATCGCATCCGCTTCCTCGGTGGTTTGCCGGTAGATGTCGTGCATGGTTTCGACGGTCTGGCGGTGCTCTTCCTCGGAAGCCGCGCGGACCGCCTCGAATTGGCGGCTGATCGCGGCCGAGCCCGCACCTGCGGTTTCCGCAACGACGCGCGCGATGTCGCGGGCGCGCTCTTCGGCCGCGGCAAGCAATTCCTCGAGCAGGCGGGTGAAACGCGACAGCCGCTGGTCGAGATCGGCGGTGCGCAGGTCGAGGGTGGTGACCAGCGTTTCCAGTGTCGCCTTGCGCTCGTTGACGGAGGCGCCCGTCGAGCGGTTGGCCTGCTCGACCATGGCTGCGGCTTCGACCAGGGCCTTGCCGTGGGCGTCGAACTGGCTCGACAGCGCGTTGAGGTCCAGCAGCGCGCGCGAGGTCTTGTCGTTGAAAATGCCGAGCTGGTCCTCCAGCGTCTGGGTCGCCGCGCCGTTGCGCGAGGTGACGTCGTTCATGGCCGAGACGAAATCGGCCACGCGCGTGACCAGCGCACGCTCGAGTGAGTTGAGGTTGTCGTGGGCGCCGGTCAAGACCTCCTGCAGAAGGATGTTGCCTTCGCGCAGCCGCTCGAACAGGGCCACCGTGTCGGTGCGCAGGATCTTGCTGGTCTCCTGCATCTCGGTCACGGCGGCAATCGACACCTGGCGCGACTGCTCGATCGCCGCCCTCGACGACTGTTCGAGCTCCTTCAGCGACTTGTTGATCGCGCCGGTTGCAAGCTCGCCTGCCGAAGTGATGGTGCGCGCCACATCCGAGCCGTTGCTGAGCACGGAATGGCCGAACGCCTGGCCACGGGTCTCGATCGACTTCAACGCGTCGGAGGTGACGCGGTCGATCTCGATCGTGAGTTGGGTGGTCTTGGCGCCGATCGCATCGACCAGCGAACCGCGCTTGCCGTCGATCATCTGCGACAGCCGCTCGGTCTGTTGCTGCACGTAGCCGACGATCTCGTCGGTCTTGGCCGTCATCGACGAGCCGAACGACTGGCCGGCGGCGAGCACCGAGCGCTCGATGTCGGTCGAGGTCGCCTTGACCCGCGAGGCGACCTCGTTGGACGCAGCGACCAGCGCGCTCTGTGCGCTCTGGGCGCTGGCCTGGATGTTGTCCGTGGTGTTTGCGGTGACCGTGGTCAGCGAACGCTCGATGTCGGCTGAAATCGCCTTGATCTGGTTTGCGGCATCGGCCGACGTGGCCGTGAGCGAGCTCTTTGCCTCGCGCGCACTGCCGAGGATCGAAGCCGCGGTGTCGGCGCCGACCGCCGAGAGCGTGCGTTCGACATCGGCCGCCAGATTCTTGACGTGGGTTGTCGCCTCGGAAGATGCATTGATCAGCGCGCTCTGGGCTTCCCGTGCGCCGGCGGTGATCGATTCGGCGGTGGCGGTGCCCGCAATCGACAGCGAGCGCTGCATATCGGCCGACAGCATCTTGACCTGGTTGGCGGCGTCGCTCGATGCCGTCACCAGCGTGGACTGGGCGTCGCGCGCGCTGCTCAGGATCGAATTCGCAGCGCCCGTTCCGACGGCCGCGAGCGCGCGCTCGACCTCGGAGGAGGTCAGCTTGAGCTGGGCGCCGACGTCGGTCGACACCGTGAGCAGCGCCTGCTGGGCCGTGCGGGCGCCGGTCTGGATCGTCTCGGACGTGTTGACGACGAGGTTGGTGAGCGAGCGCTCGGCGTCCTCGACATGCGATTTGATGCCTTGCGACAGCATCTCGGCGCGCGACATCAGCGCATCGCTGGCCTGGCGGCCGCTGCTCTCGATGCGACCGGCAACCGCTTCGATGCGCGAGCCAAGCAGATCCTCGAACTGGGCGACACGGGTGTCGATGTCGTTGCGGATCGCGCCGACCCGCGTATCGATGCCCTGGTGAATTTCCTGGAAACGGGCGGTGATGGTATCGCTGAGCTGGGCGCTGCGGCCATCGATCGTCTCGGTCACGTTGACGATACGCTGGTCAACGGCCTCGATGGCTTTCGCGGTGCCCTCGTTCATCGAAGAGGAGAGGTGGGAGAGCCTCGAATTCGAGCGACTGGATCAATTGCGCTGCGCCGTCGACCATCGTCGTGGTCAACGAACCAAGCTGGTTGTCGATCGTCTCGGTTACCGACTTCGAACGTGTCTCGAACGTCTCGTCGAGCGCTTTCAGCTTGTTGCCGAGCGAGGTGTCGAGATGCTCGACGCGGCCCTGTAGCGTGCTTTCGAATTGGGCCAGGCGCTGGTCCATCGAGGCGGTGATCTCGCCGCCGTTCGATGTCAGGCGCGTATCGAAATTGTCGACATAGGCCTTCAACGACTCGGAGATCTCTTGCGTACGCTGGCCCATCCGATCGACGATCTCGCCGCCAAACGTCTTCACGGTGCGGTCGAATTCCGAGATATGGCGGGTAATGAGCGCGCCGAGCGTGCCGGAGTCGCGCGCAAATTTTTCCGCAAGCTCCGCGCCCTGATTCTTCACCAGCTCGTCGAACGTGCTCATCTGCAGCGAGAGCGTATCGTGCGCGGTTTCGGTTTGTCCGACCACCTTCGCCACCAGCGAATTGACGGTGACGTCAAGCGCTTCGCTCGCCTTGTCGCCGGACGAGAGAATCTGGGTGGCGAGGCGGTTCCCTGCATCGTCGATCTTGCTGACGAGATCGTTGCTGCGCAGCTCGAGCTCCAGCAACAGCGAGTCGCCGGAATTCTTGAGCGAGTCGTGGACCTGTTCGGTGCGTTCGGAAATGCCGTCGACGATGGTCGAAGAGCGCTGCTCGAAGTCGCTGGTGATACGATCGATGCGCTCGTTCAGCATCTCGTGAACGCGATCGGCCAGATCCACGAATTCGTCGTGGACGTGGCCGGTCTTGAAATTGAGGCTCGTGGTCAGCCGCTCGGAGGCGTCGAGCACGGCGCGCGTGGTCTCGGCGCTCGCTTCCTCCAGGCGGTCGAGCAGGTCGCCGCCGCGCTCGCCGAGCGCAAGGATCATGTTGTCGCCTGCATTCGACAGCGCCTGAGTGATGTGGGAGCCGCGCTCTTCCAGCGCGCCGGTAATGCTCTTTGCGACTTCGTCGACGCGTGAGGCGATCGCGTCGGAGATCAACGCGATGTCGTGGCGAAGATCGATCTGAACGCCGGAGATGGCGCTGCGGACCTGTTCGGCCTGGCCGACCAGGTTGTCGCGCTGGTGGGCGATGTCCTGCAACAGCGCGCGGATGCGTACCTCATTGTCGCTGTAGGCGCGCTCCAGTGCGGCGACCTCGTTGGCAACCAGCGTTTCCAGTTCGCCCGCGCGCGCGATCGCGCGTTCGACGCCGTCGCCCATGGCCGCAACTTCGCGACGGATCGCCTGACCGACGGTCACCATCGAGTCGGCGGCGGCGCCTTCGGGCTCCGAGAAGCGGATCGCAACCTGGGCCATCGCTTGCGCGATCATTCGCATTTCCTGGCCGCGCCAGGCGAGACCCGCGAGGAAATAGAACAGGAGAACGGGCGCGAAGAAAAGCGCAGCCAGTCCGGCAAGCACCAAA
Organism: uncultured Alphaproteobacteria bacterium; assembly: GCA_963738845.1. Taxonomy (GTDB): domain Bacteria; phylum Pseudomonadota; class Alphaproteobacteria; order Rhizobiales; family Xanthobacteraceae; genus Bradyrhizobium. The sequence continues at coordinate 39,559 of CAVTYJ010000005.1, forward strand.
ACCCCTCCGGGGCCCTGGCCGATCGCCGCCTGCAGCGCCGGAAGAAAGCTGACGGTCAGCAGACCGCAGCCGATGATCCAGACGCCGCCGAACAGCGTGGCAAGCGTATAGATATTGCGCGCGGGGCGTCCCTTCTGAATCGCCTGCAGGATCTGACCGATGGTCTCGCGATCGTCATTGGCGGGGCGGCGCGTCGGACGCGGGTCCTCGATCGGCTCGTACATCGCACGTTCGGCGCGCGCGGGCGGATCATAGGGAGCGTCGTCGAAGTTCGGCTCGCTGAAGTGTGTTTCGTCGAAGCTGGGCGCGGGCGGCGGGATCTGCGGCGCGATATCGTTGCGCGACGAAACCCGATTGGCTTCGGCGTTGGCATCGCTGATATTCAGGGCTTCCTGAATGGCGGAAAGCGCGACTTCTGTCGGGTCTTTCGCCTTTTTGGAATTATTCGCCATGTCAGCCTGACCCCCATACTTGTACGCGCCCGAATAGCCCGGCGCGAGCGCTCTCGCGTCAGGTCAATGCCGGCATCATGCAGTCAGCCCCAAAAGCGGCACTTCGGCCGCATCACTTGCCCCGCACCAAAACATCCTATTGGCTGACCGGTGCTTTTGAAATGGCCACGATTAAGACAATCTTAATCACCGTTAACAGGAGCAGGCCGTAAGATACTATTCGTGCACAGGTTTTTTGCGCGAAACGGCCCAATTGCGGCAACTCTTGGTCGGAAACGCGGCGAAGCTGCGGCGGGTACCGCAAACGTTCCCTTAATGACTTCCGTGTTTGGCTTGGGCCACGTTTGCCGCCGGCGACGGAACATCAGGCTATTCGCGAACGCTGCATGTCGCTTCATCCGCAAGGGATCCCATGGATGCCGTCCCCGCCGCTTGTGCCCGATGATGGACCGATCGATCTGCATCACTTGCAGCGCATCACGCTCGGCGATGCCGTGCTCGAACGCGAGGTGCTCGCGAAATTCATAAGCCAGACCGACCGCCTGATGAGCAAGCTCAAGACCCTGCCGGCCGAGGCCGGCGCGCTGGCGCATACCCTCAAAGGCTCGGCACGCGCGATCGGTGCCATCCGGGTCGCAGAAAGCGCCTCGGTCCTCGAGCTTGCGATCCGCAAGGGCGAGAACTTCAGGGCGACGCTTCGCGAGCTCGGCGAGGCTGTGGCGGAAGCGCGCATGGCGATCGCGGAGATGCTGGAGCGGCCCTGAAAGCCGCCCCAAATCCATCACGGCGGCGCCTGCCTTCGGGACGGGCTTTTTCCGGATCATGCGCTGGCGCTGGGCGGATCGACCCGCTATAGCACTGGGCCGGAGCCCTTTATTTATTCCCCGCCGACACGAGCAAACATGGCCAAGATCACCTTTGTCGACCATCACGGCGAATCCCGCACGATCGACGTCGAGAACGGCGCCACCGTCATGGAAGCGGCCATTCGCAACGCCATTCCGGGCATCGAAGCCGAATGCGGCGGGGCCTGCGCCTGCGCGACCTGCCATGTCTATGTCGACGAAGCCTGGCGCGACAAGGTCGGCTCGCCGTCGCCGATGGAGGAGGACATGCTGGATTTCGGCTTCGACGTGCGGCCGACCTCGCGCCTGTCCTGCCAGATCAAGGTGAGCGACGAGCTCGACGGACTCGTGGTCTCGACGCCGGAGCGGCAGGCCTGACAGGCTGCCGCCTGGCGGGCGGATGACCGACAAACGCCGCACGCTCGTGCCGATCATGCATTGAATTTGGGTTGCACGATCTTGACGCCACGGCGCAGCCACGGCTGAAAGGCGGCAACGATTTCTTTGGTCAGCGCCGTCGGTCTTCGCGTGGCTTCGTCGATCAGCACGCTGACCGACTGCGCCGAGGCCGCGCATTCGCCCTGCGAGAACACCACCTGATCGAAGGTCACGGAGGTGCGGCCGAATTTCACGAGCCCCAACCCCATCTCGATCGTGCCGGGCCAGCGCAACTCGGCGCGAAAATGCATGTCGAGCCGTACCATGATCCAGGAAAACCCCTCGGGCATCAGCCCGTAAGAGCGGTCCTTCATCAGCGTGACGCGGCCGGTCTCGAAATAGGTCGCGTAAACCGCGTTGTTGACGTGCTGGTTGGGATCGAGATCGGCATACCGCACATTGTCGGTCAGGCGGTAGGGAAAATCCTCTAGCCGGGGCGTCGGATCAAGGCGGGCTGGCGCGTTCACTCATTGATCTCCGTCATTTTCATCCTCTTACATCCGCTTTATGACGCTCCGGCAAGTGGATTGGGGCATGCTCCTCCCCCCAATTATGCCTTCCCTGGAGCGCCTGCGTTGGCTAGACAGGCCGGGTTTATTTTCGCGCGCGGCATTGGCCTGCGCGGTTCAACCGAACAGAAGCAAGAACCGATATGAGCGAGCCGATCAAAACCGATGTGCTGATTGTTGGCGCGGGTCCCTGCGGACTGTTCGCCGTGTTCGAGCTCGGCCTGCTCGACATGAAGGCGCACCTGATCGACATTCTCGACAAGGTCGGCGGCCAGTGCGCCGAGCTCTATCCGGAAAAGCCGATCTACGACATTCCCGGCATTCCTTTCGTCACCGGGCACGGTCTCACCGAGCAGCTCATGGAGCAGATCAAGCCGTTCCATCCGACCTTCCATCTCGGCGAGATGGTGGAGAAGGTCGAGAAGATCGGCGACCCCTTGTTCCGCGTCACCACCGACGCCGGCAAGGTGTTCGAATGCAAGGTGGTGGTGATCTCCGCCGGCGGCGGCTCGTTCCAGCCGAAGCGTCCGCCGGTGCCGGGCATCGAGGCCTATGAAGGCTCGAGCGTGTTCTATTCCGTGCGCAAGATGGAGCAGTTTCGCGACAAGACTCTCCTGATCGTCGGCGGCGGCGACTCGGCGCTGGACTGGACGCTCAATCTGCATCCGCTTGCAAAACGCGTGACGCTGCTGCACCGGCGCGACGATTTCCGCGCTGCTCCCCACAGCGTCGAGCAGATGCGCGCGCTGGTCGCGGCCGGCAAGGTCGATCTCAAGATCGGCCAGGTCACCGCGCTCGAAGGCGAGAGCGGCAAGCTTGCCGGCGCAACCGTGAAGGGCAACGACAACGCAATCTCGAAAGTCTCGTGCGACACCATGCTGCCGTTCTTCGGGCTCACCATGAAGCTCGGTCCGGTCGCCAATTGGGGCATCGAGCTCGAGAACAATCTGGTGCCGGTCGAGACCAGCGCATTCGAGACCAGCGTTCCCGGCATCTTCGCCATCGGCGACATCAACACCTATCCGGGCAAGCTCAAGCTGATCCTGTGCGGCTTCCACGAAGGCGCGCTGATGGCGCAGAAGGCGCACCGCTACGTGTTCCCCGACAAGCGGCTGGTGTTCCAATATACGACATCGTCCTCGAGCCTGCAGAAGAAGCTCGGAGTGGGCTGATTGCGCCAGCCAGGCGCTGCGGCGGGTCACATCACATCTCTCGGGGGACGCTGGAACCATCCTCGAAATGGCCGTAGTCTCCTGCCATTCAATTTGTGGATTGTTCAGGTGAAAACGATGTGGAACGCGCCTTCGAAACTTCGACTGTTGCTGCCCGTTGCAGCGCTCGCCATCGCCGTCATGGGCGCTTCTCCGGCCCGCTCGGCCGAGCCGTCGGCAGCAGGCATGTGGCAAAAGCTCGAGGATGGCCAGCCGGCCCTGTACATCCTCGTCGTCGATCACAGTGGCGTCTTCGAGGGCGTGATGGCCAAGCTGTTTCCGAAGCCAGGCGATGGCCCCAACCCGGTGTGCTCGGGGTGCACGGACGACCGCAAGAATGCGCCCTGGCAGGGAATTTCCTTCATTCGCGACATGAAGCGCAACGGCCTCGTCTATGAGGGCGGCAACGTGCTCGACCCGCGCGACGGCAAGATCTACAGCGCCAAGATGACGGTCAGCCCCGACGGACAAACGCTGACACTTCGCGGCTATGTCGGGATCGCGCTGTTCGGCAAGGACGAGGTCTGGAATCGCCTGCCGGACACCGCGATGAAAGAGGTCGATCCGCAGATCATCGCCAAATATCTGCCGGCGCAGGCGGCTTCGGTGAAGCAACCCGCGGGCAAGAAGGCCGCGCCCGCAGCTCCGGCCGCGCCCGCGCCGCGGTAGTATTCTATTCGACGTTTCAAACAGCTCTCCGTCATTGCGAGCGAAGCGACGCAATCCAGAGCAACACGAAGATTCTGGATTGCGTCGCTTCGCTCCTCGCAATGACGAGTGAGAGGCGTGCCTCCACGTTCCCGCGGCGCGATTCGCGCCCGGGTGATCCCAACCGTCACCCACGTGAAAGAGGGCGCAGGGAATGCCGGGTGTTTTGCTGCACCCGCAGCCTTGTGTGCGAAGTGAAGAAGCACACAAGCAAGTCACCACAGGTGAAGCCGAACAAGCGACATTCCCTGCGCGATGGTGTTAACGCTTATATTCGCGCTCTTCCCGGTGTCCGTGACGTTGTAGTCACCGTCGTTTGCAAGATCATCACTTGCAGACTTAGCGCCAGCCCAGGGGCGCCAGAACCACACGATTTCGCCGTCCGCGAACCTGCCGTACGTCTGACGACAGGACCTGCGTCCATCGCATCCCGCTCCACGTCTCGTGACGATCGCGATACGCCCCTCGTGTCGAGGCGGGACGGTGCCAATGGAGCATGGCTTTCCGATAAACGGAAGCACAAACTTTTGGCAGCAGGATCGGATAATCAGAACTGATTGATCGCGCTCGCAAAATCAAATTTTCGGCGCGCAAGCTTTTGCGCTTGTCAGTGCCAGCATCAGCCGGGAATTGTCACTTGTCGGGGAAATCACCGAGGCGAAGCGCAGGTTTTGAATTCCTCCGTCATTCCGGGATGCGCCGTCAGGCGCAGGCCCGGAATCCATAACCACGATTGGGGGTTATGGATTCCGGGCTCGCCGCTTCGCGACGCCCCGGAATGACGACGGAAAAGGCGAGTCGGTCGCGAACGTGATTTCACGCGCCGGCCAACGTTTTGTCCGGAAGCGAAGCCCGTTTTTATCTGAGAGCGAAACGCCGGCACGGCTCGCGCGGTTTTGGTTGGAAACGGCTGCATCAATGCTGTTGACCTCGCGCACGTGCCGTTGCGCGTTCGAACGTCCGCTTCGAGCGACAAATCGGCTGCTTTGAAATTCCCGCATCCAACCATGCAGCGCTTTACGTCTGACCAACTGCCCCAGCGCGATCGCTTGGCAATCTGGCGCGAGGTGTTCGGCCGCGAGGTGTTTCGCATCGATATCGAGGCGGCGCCGGACTCGCAGTTTGTTGCTGATGTCACTGTGCATGCGTTGCCGGGTTTGACGCTCTTATCGGGCACGCTCGGCGCCGGCGTGCACGCCCGTCGAACCCCGGAGTTGATTAGCGACGCGAACGGCGATCTGCTGTTCATCGTCAACCGGGTCGGCCGGATATCGGTCTCGCAGCGCGGGCAGGATCGCAGTCTCGATGGTGGCGACGCCGCGCTCGGCTCGCTGGGCGAGGTCGGCGGGATTTTCCGCGAGACGGCGGGCGAAAGCTTCAGCCTGCAAATTCCACGCGCCACGCTCGCGCCCCTGATCACGAATCTGGACGACGCGGTGATGCGGCCGATCCCGCGCGATCGCGCCCCGTTGCGGTTGTTGATCCCCTATCTCGATCTCCTGCAACAGAGCGGGACGCTTGCTGCTCCGGACTTGGCGCAGTCCGCGGTGCGCCATATCTGCGACCTCGTGATCCTGATGATTTCGCGAGGCTCGGACGCGACGGAGACGGCGAGGGGGCGTGGCGCACGCGCGGCGCGGCTCGCCACCATCAAGGCCGACATTGTCGCCAACATCGCCCGGCCCGATCTGTCCGCCGAGATGATTGCGCGCCGGCATGGGTTGAGCCCGCGCCACGTTCATCGCCTTTTCGAGCAAGACGACCGCTCGTTTGCGCAGTTCATCATGGAGATGAAGCTGTCGTGCGCCTATCGCATGCTGACCGACCCCGAGCTTTCCGAATGGTCGATCGCGGCGATCGCCGAACAGGCGGGTTTTGTCGAGCGCTCGCACTTCAACCGCGCGCTCCGCCTCCGCTATGGCGCCTCGCCGTCGGAATTACGTGCTTCGGTGCAGCGAGGCGGGGAAGAGTAGACCGGAGCCGTATCCCGCTGTCATTGCGAGGAGCGCAAGCGACGAAGCAATCCAGAGTCTCACTGCGGAAAGATTCTGGGTTGCTTCGCTGCGCTCGCAATGACGGCGAGGCGGCGGAGTGGGCGGCGGCCAGCGCCGTGACCCGCTCCGGGATTGCGAATGCGTCACCAGACCTTGTAGCTGATGCCGAGGCGGGCGATGTCCGCGGTCGCGGTCGAACGGGCGCGAACGCCAACGATGAGATTGCCAGTCGAATCAGTAAATGTCGTGTCCTTGGTGGCGAAATCCAGATGCATGTACTCGGCGCGGAAGATCCAATTCTGGCTCGCCGCATATTCGACGCCGGTGCCGAGTGCCACGCCGACATGGAAGCTGCTATTCGCAGCAGCGTCTGTCGCCGCGCCAGCAGGGACACCAAGAAAAGTGGCGCAGGCCGCGGTAGGACAATTCAGGTCCGTCAGCAACGATTTGATGTGGCCCCAAGCCGGGCCTGCCGTGACAAAGACCAGGGTGCGATCCGCGGTGAGTCCGAACCGCGCCCGCACTGTGCCGAACTGGTCGAGCCTGGATGACGCGAACTCGTTAATATGAGCGGCGCAGTCGCCGGAGCAGCTCGTGTCGCTGGCTTTGAAGCTCGACCAATTGAAATCGCCTTCGATGCCGACCAGGAACGAGGGCGCGAACTGCCAGTTGTAACCAGCGTGGAGGCCGCCAACCGCGCCGCCGGACTTCAGGGCCGGTCCGTTCAGAAAGCTGCCGATGACAGGAACTCGAGTCCATATCGGTCACCGGCAGCGAGGCCATGCCGCCGCCCGCGGTGACGCCGCCATAGAACCCGCTCCAATTGTAGGCGGGGGCAGGCATTGCGGCGGCTTTGTAGGCCGGTGCCATGTCCGCCGCCGTCGATGGCGCAGCTGCCACGAGCGCGCCGAGAATTGCGCCGCCAACAAGGCTCAGGAGCGAGCCGGACTTCACCCCAAACGTCATCGTAGCCTCCTCTAGGTGAAGGAGATTTAGCCGCAAACGGTGGGATTGCCCTTGTCTGGCCGCGCCAGCTCATTTGGCGCTGAGCGCCAGCCCGCGCATTTGCGTGAGCTGTTGCATTTCGGCCGCTCGATGACCTGAAAAGCCTCTCGTCATTCCGGGATGCGCCGTCAGGCGCAGGCCCGGAATCCATAACCACGATTGGGGGTTATGGATTCCGGGCTCGCCGCTTCGCGTCGCCCCGGAATGACAAGCGGTGAAACCTACCGCTGCTCCGGCGTCACCGCGACCGGTGCGGCGGGCTCGGTGCGCACGTCGCCGGCGACGGCATTGAGCTCGAGCACGCCGGCGGCCGCGGGCAGCACGGCGTCGGCCATTGCGGCGTGGCCCTCGGCGCTTGGATGCACCGCGCCGCCATAGACCGCCGAGAGCACGCCCCAGGTCGCGTCGTGGATGTCGGAGGGCTGCATCGACGACGGCAGGCCCTGCGGGTAGGTCATCGCGGCGAAGTAGCTGTCGTTGGCGTCGCGGATCCAGCGCGCGCGCGGCAGATAGGCGCGGTATTCGCCGGCGCTGCGGCCGCACAGCATCGGCTGGCTCGCGGAATTGACGATGTCGGGATCGAAGCTCTCGCCCTTGGGCGAGAAGCAGGCGCGGTCGAACTCGGGATCGGTTTCGGCGCGCGCGCAAAAACCATGGTCGGCGAATGCTGCCTGATGGCTCTCGACGAAGCTCATCCGATCGGCGGCCGGATCGCGGCAGATCACGCCGGACTGGCAGGTCGCGAGCGCCTTGAGCTGCGGCAGGAATTCGTTCTGCACAAAGCCGGTCACGGTTGCGAGCCGCTGCGGCTCGGCGTTGAAGGAGGGATGAATGTCGAAGCCGGCACGGCCGCCGGGGCAGGGCGCGCCGCCGTTGGTGAGCGCCGGATTGGCATAGGAGGTGTAGATCACGTGCGAGAGGTCGCCGCCGAGCAGCGGCTTCAACGCCTCGCGCAGCTTCGCAAATCCCTGCGGCAGCTCGCGCGCCAGGGCCGAGCGCGAGTCATCCACGGACGCCAGCACGCCGGTGCGACGGAACAGCGTGCGCTCGGTCGCCGAATCGACGATGACGTCGGCGACCAGGCCCGAGAAATAGATGTCGTTGGCGCCGATCGAGAGCAGCACGAGATCGAGCTGGCGATCGGGTTGCCGCCGCCTCGCGGCGGTCAAGGCCTCACGCAGCTCGGCGAGCTGGCCGTTGACGCCAACCTGGCAGGTTGCGCTCGATTTGTTTGGCGGACATTCGCGGGCGCGCTGGCTGCCGAACAATCCGTCGGCGATCGTAGCCCCCGTGCAGGCGAGCGGCAGGTAGGTCACCGCGATGTGCGGGTACTGGACGGCGAGCGCAAGCGCGGTGCGGGTCTGGTAGCTGTAGAGCGAGCGATGGCAGGCGGCGTTGAGCCACAAGGCGGCGCCGCGCTGCCAGTTCTGCAAGCTGTCGGGCGCTTCGCAGGCGCGGCCGCCTTTATAGCCCGCGCGGCTCGGCCGGTAGTATTGCGCGGTCGCCGAGCTGAAGTAGTAGCGGAAGCAAAAACCTTCCTCGGCGAGCGCGATCGCCCGATCCGGATTGCCCTCGCCGGAGGCGATGCTGTCGCCGAGACCTGCGATGAGGATGTCGCGAACCCTGATCTCGGTCGAGAGCTTCTGCGGCGCCGTATCGCCGCTGGAAACCTCGACGCTTGCAACCGTCGGCCGGCCGTAGCGGACGCGCAGATTGACGGGCTCGGCGCAATCGAAGGTGGACTGGCGCGGACCGTCGCCGTCATCGAAGCTCCAGGCGCAGGTGGCGCCGACCGGGACGGCCCCGGCCAGGCGCGCCACGATCGCATGCTCGAGGGGCGTCAGGTAGCTTTCCTTGACGTTATCGCGCGTGCACGGCTCGCTGACGCGACCCTGCAGATCGATACAGAGCCGGTTGACCATGTTGCGCGCCCAGCCGCGCCCGTCGCTTTGCAGCTCCAGCGCGTCTTCGGCGGCGAGCACGCTGCGGTCGCGCGCGGCTTCGACGTGGAGCTGGAAGTCGCGCTCCTCGCGAAACAGGCGAAAGCGATTTTTGACTTCCCAGGAAATCTGCAAGGGCGCGTCGGCGGCGTTTTGCGCGGCCGCCGGATGCACCAATGCCGTCAGCGCTCCCGCAAGCACGATGCCGGGGAGGATGGAAGGATAGAGGGAACGGATCATGGCGCGGGTTTGACGTTACAGTTGGGGCGGAAATAAGAGGAGCTGCCCGAACAAGACAACGTGACAAGAGAACGTGAACTGGCTCAGGCCTTCCGCCGCTTGACCGGCTGGGCAACGGGTGCGGGAGCCGGCTGGGGCGCGTGCTTCGGTGCGGAGGTCGGGGCGGGTGCTGCGACCGACGGCGCGCAATGGCCGTTGCCATTGCCATTAAGTCTCCGCCGCTTCTGCCAGGGCACCACCACATTGAGCCAGAGCTCGCGCGTTCCCATGATGGAGATCGCGATGGTGAACGGGATCACGAAATACAGCACACGGAAGACCAGGAGCGTGGCGAGCAACTGCTCGCGACCGAACTGCGGCAGTGCGACCAGCATCGCGGCGTCGAACACGCCGATGCTGCCGGGCGCGTGGCTGGCAAAGCCGAGCAGCGTCGCCAGGATGAACACGACTGCCAGCGACAGGAAGTCGATCGGGGGCTGCATGGGGATGAGCAGATACATCGCGGTCGCGCAGAAGCCGAGGTCGACCACGCCGATCAGGATCTGCACCAGCGTCAGCCGAGCCGAGGGCAGCACGACCTTCCAGCCATGCTGGCCGAGCTCGCGCCGGTTCTCGCCGAGCATCAGCCAGGCAAGATACATTGCGATGCCGGCGAGGCAGCCGATGCCGATCAGCCGGTTCATGGCTTCCGGCAGCAGGTCCATGGCCGATGCCGCGGACGGGTGATAGGCCATGCCGATCCCGAGCACGACGAGATTGCCGAGCCAGAAGGTCAGTCCCGATAGAAAGCAGATCTTGGCGACGTCGATCGCGTTCAGCCCGTAGTCGGAGTAGATCCGGAAACGGATGGCGCCCCCGGTGAAGACGGTGGCGCCGATATTGTGGCCGATCGAATAGCTGGTGAAGCTCGACAGCGCGGCGATCCGGTAGGGGACGTGCTTCTTGCCGATCGTGCGCAGCGCGAAGAAATCATAGAAGGTGAGGGTGCAGAACGCGCAGACCACGCAAAGCGCCGCCAGCGCGATATGGCCGGGCGGTATCTCCGTGAGCGCGGTCAGGATCACGCCCGTATCGACGCCCTTGAGCGTGCGAACCAGGGTGGTGATCGCAAAGGCAATGATGAAGAGGCTTGCGGCGACGCCCAGTCGCTTCCAGCCAATCCATTTCTTGAAACCACGCGCCAGCGCGGTTAGCAGTCCTTGCATTCATCCTCCCGGCAGGGCGACAGGGTCTTTCACCAGAACCCTTCCTGATCTCGATCGAAGCGCGTCCGATCGGTTCAGGTCGACGCAGGTTCCTTAAGGCAAAAACCCGGTGTTGTGCAGTCCTTGACAATCACGCCTCGCGCTCTTCGTGGAGCACCCGGTCGCCATGTCGATCCGACCATAGATAGGTGCGTCGGTCCGTAGTTTGAGGCGCCTCAACCCGCGCCCCGTGTAACATCTTGTCTCAGTTACGCACTCCCCATTTTCGGGGTTTTCTTAACGCCGAGCGATCTGTCGGCAAAGGCACGCGATTCGCGCTGTTGAGACAAAACGTCGCGCGCATTCATGAGGGAAAGAAGACGGCGCGACCAACGTCGAACCATTTCGCACTGCGTCAAAAAGAAGTTCGCCGTGCGCATGCCTGCTGTCCCGGGTCAGGCTCTGGTCTGCGTGACCTGTGAAGCCGGCAAATCGAGGGCAGGTCTGCGCGCCCGGCGCGGTTCCTGCATTGATCATTCGATCATGATCGAACCGAAAGTTCCCCTTCATGCGGCGCATGGCGGCTGCCGCGGGCGAGCGAGCCGAGCGGAAATGGCCGCCTGATGTCATCGGGCTCCCTCCGCGATCGCCGGGCAGCGGGGAGAACTCGGCGCGCCCTTGCCCGTACCGGTTCGAACATGACGGCACCGTGACCATCTGCAGGTGCCGCGCCCACAGCAATAGTTCGATCAGAACCGAAGCGTTCCAGCGAAACGGGTCCCTATCTGCAGCGTTGAGTTCACGACATGAGGTGAGCGATGCGGACCAATTCGATGAGACTGCGACCGGCGTCGGCAATCCAGCTACAGCATGGGCATGCCCATCGTTCTCGGCTGTCATCGTCGCTGACGCTCGCTGCGATGAGCCTCGGCTATGGCGTGGTGCAGCTCGATGTCACCATCGTCAACACGGCGCTGGGCAGCATCGGTTCAGCGCTCGGCGGCGGCGTGTCCGAGCTGCAATGGGTCGTCAGCGCGTATACGATCGCCTTCGCCGCCTTCATTTTGACGGCAGGCGCGCTCGGCGACCGCATCGGCGCCAAGCGCATCTTCATGGCCGGCTTTGCGCTCTTCACGGCGGCGTCGCTGGCCTGCGCGCTGTCGCCGAATGCCGCGATCCTCGTCGCCTCGCGCTGCGTCCAGGGATTGGCGGCCGCGATCCTGGTGCCGAATTCGCTGGCGCTGCTCAGCCACGCCTATCACGACGAGAAGGCACGGGGGCGCGCCGTCGAAGTCTGGGCCGCCGGCGCGAGCCTTGCGCTCACCGCGGGCCCGTTCATCGGCGGCGCGCTGATATGGCTGGTCGGCTGGCGATCGATCTTCCTGGTCAATCTGCCGATCGGGCTTGCCGGCCTGTGGCTGACCTTTCGCTTTGCCGAGGAGACCACGCGCCGTCCCGAGCGCGAGCTCGATCTCACCGGCCAGATCGCGGCGATCGTGGCGCTGGGCGCGCTCGCGGGCAGCCTGATCGAGGGCGGTGCGCGCGGCTGGAGCAATCCAATCGTCATCCTGGGCTTCCTCGTTGCCGTGCTTGCGTCTCTCCTGTTCGTCCGGGGCGAAGGCCGTGCGCCGCAGCCGATGTTGCCGCTTTCGCTGTTCCGCAAACGCATGTTCGCGCTGAGTGCGATCGTCGGTCTGTTGGTCAACATTGCGGTCTACGGGCTGATCTTCGTGTTCAGCCTCTACTTCCAAGAGGTCAACGGACTTTCGCCGTTTGCAACCGGTCTCGCCTTTGTTCCGATGCTGGGCGCGGTGTTGCCGGTCAACCTGCTGGCGCCGCGGCTCGCCGAACGGATCGGCGCGGTCGCCACCATTGCGAGCGGTGCGACCGTATCCGCGCTCGGCTGCCTTTCGATGCTCAACATCGAAAAGGGGACGAGCTATCTTTCGCTGTGCCTTCAGTTGATCGCGATCAGCGGCGGGTTGGGGTTGCTGGTGCCGCCGCTGACCTCGACCTTGCTCGGCAGCGTGGAGAAGTCGCGATCCGGCATCGCCGCAGGCGTCCTCAACGCCACCCGGCAGACCGGAAGCGTGCTCGGCGTGGCGCTGTTCGGCGCGCTGGTCGGAAGGCCCGGCGCTTTCATCGCAGGCGCGCGCGCCTCGCTCGTGATCTCCGCGTTCGTGCTGCTGAGCGCCGCGGCTGCGATCGCATGGGGCGCTCCTCGCAAGGCAGAGGCGAGGCGAGATGTCTAGCCTTACGCCTTGCGCAAGGCGAAATGCGCGCCGCAGAACGCCATGACCGCGCCGAGGCACAGCGCGGCAAGGCCGGCCAGCACGCCCGAGATCGTCGGGACCGCACTCGGCGCGGAAGCGGCCTGGCCGGCACCGGCGAGCAACAGCACGCCCAGGACGATCAGGAATTGCCGCATCCGCGGCGGGATCTGGCCTTCGACCGCGCTGTGCATCAAGGTCGCCGTGAAATAGCCGCCCGAAAAACCGACGGTCGCAATCAGCCACCACGCGATGGCCGCACCCGCCGGCATGAACTGGCGCGGATCGGATCGCCACAGCCCGCCAAGGTCGAGGCCGTAGCGCGCGCCCAGCATGTGCACGGCCAGCGCCAGCAGCACGCCGGAAATCACGGCGCCGCCGAGAATCAGGCGGCGCGGAAAAAAGGTCGTCTCAGCCATGCGGCACTTGTAGGATGGAGCAGGTCCGCCTCGCAAGCGGAAGCGGGGATGTTCACAAGCAGGTTTTCAGGATGGCGTCATGACGGCCGCTTTGCTCGAGAAAGCAGCAACGATCAGCTACGCCTACAAGGCGTCGCTGATCGGGCACGCCCATCACTTCGAGCTCAAAGAAGATGGATTGGCCTGGCGCTTCGCCGGCCGCGCCGATCTCTGGCGCTACCGCGATATCTCCGCGATCAGATTGTCGTATCGTCCGGTCTCGATGCAGGCGAGGCGGTTTCGCGCCGACATCTCCCATGTCAGCGGCGCAAGGCTTCCGATCCTGTCGACCTCCTGGCAGACCGCCGCGCTGATGGCGCCGCAGGATGGCGAATACCGTGCCTTCATCCTGGCGCTGCATGCGCGCATGGCAGGCGCGGGCAGCACGGCGGCCCTCAGTGGCGGGCTCGGGCGGACCATTTACGCGATTGCCGTGAGCCTGGTCGGCCTGCTCGCGGTGGCAATGGCGATCATGTTCGTGCGCGCGCTTCTGACCGGCGAGCTTCCCGGCGCTCTCTTCCTTGTAGGTTTCGCCGCGTTGTTCGGTTGGCAGGTCGGCGGCTTTCTCCGCCGCAACCGCCCGGTCAGCTATACTTTCGCGCACGTTCCCGAGGCTCTGCTGCCGTAACGTACAACAATATCTCAAATGTTGTCATTGCGAGGAGCGATAGCGACGAAGCAATCCAGAATGTTCTTCGCAGCGCTGGATTGCTTCGCTTCGCTCGCAATGACGCCGCACAATTTTCCGTATCACGCGATCAGTGCCGCACCACCAGCACCGAGCATTTGGCGTAGCGTACGACATGGCCGGCATTGGATCCGAGGAAATAGGTTCGCATCGCCGGACGATGCGAGGTCATCACGATCAGGTCGGCCTTGACGGCGGCGGCCTCTTCCAGAATTTCGTGATAGATGCCGCCCTGGCGCACCGAGGTCGAAATGCGCGACGGCTCGATGCCGGATTCGCGCGCCACGATGGCGAGCGCTTCCTCGGAGGTCTGCCGCTGCTGGGCATCGAAATCCGCCGGCACATATTCGGCGAGCATCACCGGCGTCATCGGCAGCACGTTCAGGAGGCGGACCGCGCTTTTCCAGGTCTGCGACAACGTCGCAGCGGTTGCGATCGCGGGCTTGGCCAGATCGGTGTCGGCGAGATCGAGCGGCACGAGGATGGATTTGAACATCTGCGTCTCCCGTATGCCATAGCCTAGCAGAAACGCGGCCTTTTCGTCTCAGTCGTCGTCGGAGGCCTGCTTCAGGAGCTTCGGACTGACGAACAGCATCAGCCGTCCCTTGCGGAATGCCACGTCGTTCCAGTCCTTGATGTCGAAATCGAAGATGACGAGCCCGGCGGTCGGCAGATTGTCGGCGAGTGCCTTGCGGCCCGCCGCATCGCCGCTGCCGGCGAGCGTCAGCGCGAGCTCGTGCATTCCGGGATTGTGTCCGACCAGCATCATGCGCTTCGGATCGGTCGCGGCGGCCATGCGGATGCTCTGCAACAGCTGTGCCGGATCGGCGCCATAGAGCTCGTCGACGGCTTCCACGACCGGCTCCGGCACGTGCTCCTTCATTTCCTCCCAGGCAATCTCCCAGGTCTGCTGCGCCCGCACCGCAGGCGAAACCTGCACGAAGTCGGGGAACGGCGGGTGTCGGCCGATCCAGCCACCGATCCGGGCGGCGTCCTTGTGCCCTCTTTCGTCGAGACGGCGGTCCTGATCGCGGCCGGAAGGCGAGTCGGTCTCAGTCTTGGCGTGGCGCAGCAGCATCAAACGGCGCATGGGCACCTTTCTCGATTCGGAACTTGCCGCAATTGTCTACAAGCTCTCGCTCAGGACAAGGTGACAAGGGCGCCTAGGGTTCGTAAGAAAACGGCATGAGCGAGACATCCACAAGCGGGATCAGGGGATCGGATGTCGCGGCGTCGCGGGATCGCGCGCGGCTGACCTTCGATCTCGATGTCGATATCTGCGTGGTCGGTGCCGGGCTGGCCGGCCTGACCGTTGCGCTGGAGGCGAGCCGCATGGGCGCCAGCGTCGCGGTTCTGGAAGGCCGCCAGGTCGGCTGGGGCGCTTCCGGCCATCACCTCGGCACGGTGTTGCCGGGTTACGGCGTTCCGATCAGCGAACTGATCGAGCGGATCGGGTTTGAGGATACACGCGAATTGTGGTCGCTTTCCAGGGAGGGCGCCGATTACGTCCGCGCCAACGCCACCGAGGAGGCGATGCCCGGCATCGCGCTCTCCGAGGGCGCGCTGGAAGTCTCCAATATCGACAACGGCGATCAGTTGATCAGCCGCCTCCAGAGCTTGATGCAGGATTTTGAGACGGAAGTTGAAGGCTGGCAGGTCGAGCGCGTGCGCGCCGAGCTCAAGACCGATCGCTATTTCCACGGCATCTACTACCCGAAGGCGTTTCAGATCGACGGCCGCAAATATGTTCACGGTCTGGCGGCGCTGGTCAGACGCGCGGGCGCGCGCATTTTCGAGGATACGCCGGTGGTCAGCCTCGATTCGTCGGGGATTCGCAAACGCATCGTGACGCCGTCGGCGCGATTGCGCGCGACCCACATCGTGCTGGCCGGCAATGTCCATCTCGGCGCGCCACTCAGGCGCTTGTCGGAAACCCTGCTGCCGGTGTGGCGCTATGCCGGCGTCACCGCGCCGCTCGGCTCGCGCCTTGCCGAGACCATCGCCTTCAGGGGATCGGTGAGCGACACCGACGGTATCGATCACTTCCGAATAGTCGACGGCGACCGGCTGATGTGGGCGAGCCCGGAAACCACCTGGGCGATGCGGCCGCGGCGTTTTGCCGGTGCGATTAGCCGCCGCATCCGCACCGTCTTCCCGACCCTGGGCTCGGTCGAGATCGCCGAAGTCTTCGGCGGCGCGGTCGGACAGACCGTTCACGGCATGCCGCAGATCGGGCAATTGCGAAAGGGGCTGTGGGTCGCGAGCGGTTTCGGACGTCAGGGCTTGAACACGAGCGCGATGGCCGGCCTTTTGATCGCGCGCGGCATCTTGTGGGGTGATGAGCGCTGGCGGCTGTTCTCGCCCTTCGAGCTGGTCTGGGCGGGCGGTCCGATCGGTCGTGTCGCGGGCCAGCTCGTGGGAATGTGGGGTCGGGGCAGCTCGGCTGCTGCCGGCGCGCTCGCCCGTCACCGCGAAAAGGTGCGCGCGCAAAATCGCTTGCGCGAGCAGCGTCTCGCCCAGGCCAATCGGCAGGGCGGACCGCGTCCCGGACCCCGGCGGCCGCCGCCTCGTCCGCGCCCGCAGCGACAGGAGCCGCCGGTTCCGGCCGATCAAAGCGAGGGGGAGGGGGTTTAAGGCCTGTTGGGGTTACCGGGTCAGGCCCGCGCGCTCGCAGGAAAGTGAGAGACTTTCGCCCGCGGGGATGTAACTTCGACCCAGGGGAACCGTATTTGACAGCGAACGAAAGCTCGCGCCCCTACGGAGACCGTCATGATCGACCGCCGCATCTTGCTCGCCGCCGCCGCCGGCCTGTTTGGCCTCGCCGGATTTCGTTTCTTCAGGGCCGGGCCCGCGCAAGCCGCAGAGAAATTCGAGATCGAGAAAACCGACGCGGAATGGCGCGCGCAACTGACGCCGCAACAGTATGAGATCCTGCGCAAGCAGGGCACCGAGCGCCCCGGCTCCAGCCCGCTGTTGAAGGAGCACCGCAAGGGGACCTTTGCCTGCGCCGGCTGCGACCTGCCGCTGTTTTCGTCCGAGACCAAGTTCGAGAGCGGCACCGGCTGGCCGAGCTTCTATCAGCCGCTGCAGAACGCGGTGGGCACCACGGAGGACCGCACCTTCGGCATGCTGCGGACCGAGGTGCATTGCCGCCGCTGCGGCGGGCATCTCGGCCATGTCTTCGACGACGGGCCGAAGCCCACGGGCTTGCGCTATTGCATGGACGGCTACGCCCTGGTGTTCCACCCCGCCGACTCCTCGGCGAGCTAGGAAAACCCCGGCAAGACTTGCCGGCCCGGCAAATCCGCCCTGGTCAAACGGCCGGGGCATTTTCTTTCAAGGCATTGATTTTCCTGCATTTTAGGTGCTGGCATAGCGCTTGCGACAGTCTCCCTCGATTGCGGCCCATGATTGCCGCGCTATCGATTGTGGAGACAAGTTATGGGTATCTTTGACGCGCTGAACACCTCCGTAGGCGGCCTGCAGGCGCAGTCCTTCGCGCTGCAGAACATTTCCGGCAACATCGCGAACGCCTCGACCACCGGCTACAAGGGGATCGGCACCGCATTCGAAGACCTGATTCCCGACTCCACCATCCCGAGCAAACAGGCCGCTGGCGGCGTCACGGCGCTGTCGCAGCAGACCATCACCACGCAGGGCACCGTCTCCACGTCCACGGTCGCGACCAACATGGCGATCAATGGTGACGGTTTCTTTTCGGTGCAGAAGCCGACATCGGTCACCGACAACGTGCCCGTGTTCGACGGGGTCACCGACTATACGCGGCGCGGCGACTTCCAGGTCAACGCCAACGGCAACCTCGTCAACGCCGCTGGCTACTACCTGATGGGTGTCACCGTCGACCCCAAGACCGGCAACCCGACCGGCAGCGTGCCGCAGGTGCTGCAGTTCCAGAACAACTTCGTTCCGGCGCAAGCGACCAGCGCCATCCAGTACGCGGCCAACCTTCCGACCCAGCCGAAAACACCGGCGAGCCCGACGGCGGCCGCAGGCACGATCACTGCGGCCGGCGGGCTCAATCCCGCTGACTTCGCCCAGGATCCGTTGCCGGTCGGCCAGACGAGCCAGATCTTCTCGGACAAGACGCTGACCGGAACTGCCGTGAACAGTCAGACCGGCACACCGATCAACACAACCACTCAATTATCGTCGGGGGGCGCGGGCACCAATTCGATAAACCCGGGCTTCGTGGCTGGCGATACCATAATTGTCGACGGCACCACGCTGACCTTCGTGGCCGCCGGCGTGACCCCGACCACCAACCAGCTCAGCGTCAACGACAACGTCGGGACCTTGCTCGGTGACATCGGCAACATCGCTGGCGTGCAGCCGACCATCTCGGCGGGCGGCGCGATCACGTTGCATACGGGCATCGGCCAGACCCTGACCATCAGCGCCGGCACGGCGAACGCCGGTGCTGCGCTTGGCTCGCTCGGTTTGACCGCCCCCATCAACCAGCCGCGCAATTCGACAACCGTGACCGGGACCGGCAACGTCAGCTCCAACGACCTGACCGCTTTTACCAACGAATCGATCAGCGGTGGCGCGGTCACCACCTTCAACGCGGCGGGCACGCCGGTGAACCTGCAATTGCGCTGGGCGAAGATCGACAGCGCATCCCTTGGCGCCGGCCATCAGGATACCTGGAATCTGTTCTACCAGACCTCCACCACGGCGGTCGGGACGCAGACCGCCTGGGTCAACACCGGCACCAACTACACCTTCGGCTCCAACGGTACGCTGTCCTCGCCGACGGGAACGGCGATCACCATCCCCAATGTCAGCGTCGATGGTCAGGTGCTGGGCTCGCTGTCGCTCAACATCAACGCCGGCGCGCTGACGCAATTTGCCAGTTCAGGTGGGGCCGCCACCATCAATGCGATCTCGCAGAACGGCTTCGCCGCAGGCCAGCTGCAGTCGGTTGCCGTCAACAACTCGGGCATCGTGGTCGGCACCTTCTCCAACGGGCAGAACATCGACCTGGCCCAGGTCACGCTCTCGCACTTCAACGGCACCAACTACCTGAAAGCGCTCGATGGTGGCGCCTATCAGGTGACGGACCTGTCCGGTCCCGCGATCATCGGCGCATCCGGCACGATCTCGGGCTCGTCGCTCGAAGGATCGAACACCGACATCGCCGACGAGTTCACCAAGCTGATCGTGACCCAGCAGGCCTATTCGGCCAACACCAAAGTGATCACCACGGCCAACAGCATGGTCCAGGACCTTCTGAACGTGCTGCGCTGATTGCCTGATCGGAGCGGTCTTGAGTAACGACACAAAGGGCGATTGAAATGGGTTTGAGTTCGTCCCTTGCCACCGCGATGGCGGGTTTGCGCGCCAACCAGGCGGCGCTTTCGATCATCTCGTCGAACGTCGCCAACGCGAACACGCCGGGATACGTCACCCAGAATACCAACCAGATCGAGGTCCCGAGCGGAAGCACCGGCTCCACGGTCCTGACCACCGGCGTCAATCGCCAGCTCGACCTGTTCGTGCAGAGCCAGTTGCGAACCGAAACCGCCGGCGGCGGCTACGCCACGCAGATTTCCAACATCCTGAACCAGCTCCAGAGCGTTTACGGCGCGCCGGGCGGCAACGGCGCGCTGGAAACCGCGCTCAACGGCTTCACGACCGCGCTGCAGTCGCTCTCGAGCAATCCCGGCAATTTCTCCGCACAGAACGTCGCATTGCAGGCCGCCCAGTCGCTTGTCGCCCAGCTCAACACCACCACGCAGGGGATCCAGACCCTGCGCAGCAATGTCGATCAGGACATCGGCAATTCGGCGACGCAAGCCAACAACGACCTGAACCAGATCGCGCAGATCAACACCCAGCTCCAGGGGCTCGCGCCGACCGATCCTCAGGCCGCAACGCTGATGGACCAGCGCGACAAGGCGATCAACGACCTCTCGAAGCTGGTCGACGTCCGCGTCGTGACCGACCCGTCGAACCAGACCAACATCTTCACGACCACGGGCGTCCAGCTTGTCGGCGCCGGCCTCGCATCCCAGTTCAATTTCGGCTCCGCGGGCGTGCTGAGCGCGACCAAGCTTTATAACGCCAATCCGGCGCTCAACGGCGTCAGCACGCTCAGCGTCCATCTGCCCAATGGTGCCAATATCGACGTTGTCGCAAACGACGTCGTCAGCTCCGGTCAGATTGCCGCCGATCTCAAGCTGCGCGACCAGACGCTGACGCAGGCGCAGACCCAGATCGACCAGCTCGCGGCGTCGCTTGCGTCTGCGGCATCGGACCAGACCACAGTCGGCACCGCGGTCACCGGTCCGCCGGCCGGCTTCGCCGTCAATACGTCGAACGTGCAGTCGGGCAACACGGTCGACCTGACCTATACGGACGTATCGAACATCCAGCACCAGATCTCGATCGTCAACGTTCCCGCGAGCGCGCTGCCGCTGCAGAACGGACCCAATGCGAACCCGCTGTTGGTCGGGGCCGATTTTTCGCTCGGCATGGCCAACGTGGCGTCGCAGTTGAACGCTGCGCTAGGTTCGAAGGGCCTGCAGTTCACCGCTTCTGGCTCGACGCTGAACGTGCTGGGATCGGGAAGCGCAACGGTCAATACCGCCTCGGCAACCACGACGCAAACCTCCCTCGCGAGCGGCAGCCCGCAGCTCCCGCTCTTCCTCGACGGCAACGCGCTCTATACCGGCCAGATCACGGCGACGGGGTCGCAGATGGCGGGGCTTGCCGGACGCATTTCGGTGAACCCTGCCGTGGTCGCCAACGCCGCTACGCTCAGCGTCTACTCGACCTCGCCGCCCACGCCGGCCGCGGACAACACGCGTTCGGATTTCCTGTTTACGCAACTGACCTCCGCAAGGTTCGATTTTTCCCCATCGACCGGCCTCGGCTCCGCCGCGCAGCCGTTCAACGGCACGATCTCGGACTATCTGCAGCAATTCACCACGCAGCAGAGCAATGCCGCGACCATGGCGACGCAATTGCAGCAGGGGCAGGCCGTGGTGGTCTCGACGCTGCAGCAGAAGTTCAACTCCACCGCCGCCGTCAACATCGACACGGAGATGTCGAATTTGATTCAGGTCCAGAACACCTACGCAGCAAATGCTCACATCATGTCGGTGGTTCAAAGCATGATGCAGACCTTGCTGCAGGCTCAATTGTAGGGCGTTTGATATGTCGATCAGCAGCATCAACTACGGTTCGTCACTGCTCGGCCAGTCCGTGCGCAACATCTCGAACCAGCTTTCGGACCTGTCGACGCAGCTCTCCAGCGGCCTCAAGTCGACCAGCTATGCCGGCATGGGGGTCAACGAAGGCTTTGCGATCGCGGCAAGGGCGCAGCTTGCGAACATCAGCGCCTATACCGACACGATGAGCAGCATCACGACCGTCATCAACTCGGCCAATACCGTGCTGCAGTCGCTGACCACGACGGTGGGCGATGTGCAGCAGGAAGCCGCCACCGCGCCGCAAAATCCGACCTCGACCGGCCAGGCCATCGGCCAGCAAAACGCGGCCTCGCAGCTTTCGGCGATCGTCGGAATGCTGAACACGCAGGTTGGGGACCGTTTCATCTTTTCGGGCACCGCCATCAATACGCCCTCGGTGGCGTCCCCCGACACCATTCTCAACGGCTCGTCGACGCAGGCCGGCCTGAAGCAGGTGATCGCCGAGCGCGCGCAGGCGGACCTCGGCGTCAACGGGCTTGGGCGGCTCGTCCTCACCGGCCCGAACCACGCCACACCGCCGGTCACGAGCGCGACGCAGATCCAGCTCGCCGAGGATGTCGCGGGATCTCCGTTCGGCTTGAAGCTGAACTCGGTCTCGTCGGGTCTGAGCAACGCCACGGTGACCGGGCCGTCCGGCTCGCCGGCGGGCCTGTCGGTCGATTTCGCCGGCGGCAATCCCAATGCCGGAGAGTCGATCAGCCTCAGCTTCAACGAGCCTGACGGCACGACCAATTCCATTACGCTGACGGCTACCACCACGTCGCCGCCGCCGACCGGCAGCTTCACCATCGGCGCGACGCCAGCCGCGACCGCGGCGAATTTCAACGCCGCACTGACCTCGTCGATCTCAACGCTTGCCAACACTTCGCTGCTTGCGGCATCCGCGGTTGCGGCCGGCGACAATTTCTTCAACACCGACGGGACGGCGACCGGAAACGCCGTCAACAACCAGGCCGCGCCGCCGGCGCCGATCAGCGGCACTACCGCGCTCTCGGGCGCTGCCGGAAGCAATTCGCTGTCCTCGAGCTTCGCTCCCAATGACACCATCACGGTCAACGGCACGACGATCACGTTCGTTTCGTCAGGTGCGACGGGCAACCAGCTCAATGTCACCGACAGCGTGCAGACCCTGCTTGCCAAGATCGACGCCATCACCGGCACCTCGACGCCATCGACCGTTCATGGCGGGGCAATCACGCTTCGCACCGACAACGCCGCGACGCTGTCGATCTCGAGCTCGAATACGGCCGCTTTTGCCGCGCTGGGCTTTTCCGGCACCGTGACCGCGACCACGCCTCCGCTGCGCGTCTCAGGCTCGCCGCTCGGCTCGGCGACCAGCCTCGTCAACGGCTCGGCCAACACGGTCGCCTGGTACACCGGCAACAGCGGGCCCGGTACCGCAAGGTCGACGTCGACGGTGCGGGTCGATTCCTCGCAAGTGGTGCAGTTTGGTGCGCAGGCCAATGAGCAGGCGATTCGACAGGCGGTGCAGGCGATCGCTACCTACGCGGCGGTGACGGTTTCGCCGACCGGAGCCAATTCGACGGCCGAGATCTCAGCCCTGAGCCAGCGCATCGCCGCCAATCTCACGCCGCAGACCGGCCAGCAGACCATCGAGGAGATCCAGACCGACTTCGCGAATGCCCAGAACACGATGAAGGACGCGACCGCCCGCCAGACCCAGGCCAAGACGGCGCTGCAGAACCTGATCACCGAGACCGAGGGCATCGACCAGAACCAGGTCGCCAGCCAAATCCTGCAGTTACAGACAAATCTGCAAGCTTCCTATCAGACCACCTCCATGCTCTCCCAGCTCAGCCTGGTGAAGTTCCTGCCGGTGGCGTGATGCCGCCGGAGCGGGGCGGGGTCCCCAGTTAGGTTTTCGTTAACCACGCCTGTTTACTGTTTGGTCAGAAGTGAGGCCGTTGCCTGTCGCGTTGGAGGCGATCATGACCGAGCACATTCACCTCGTGGTTGCGACCCCCTGCTTCGGCGGGCAGGTCTCGAGCATCTACGCCGGCTCGATCTTCGCGCTACAGCGGGCGCTGCGCCCGATGGCCAATGTCGATCTCAAGATTCATCTGCGTGACGGCGACGCGCTGATCACCCGCGCCCGTGCCAATCTGGTGACGCTCTTCCTCGACGATCCCGCAGCCACGCACCTCTTGTTCGTCGACGCCGATATCGGCTTCACCCCAGAGCAAGTGTTCCGCCTTATCGAATCCGGCGCCGACGTTGTGGCCGGCTGCTATCCGATCAAGCGCGTCAACTGGGACAAGGCGAAGCGGGCGATCGAGGCCAATCGCCCCGATCTGCCGGCCGCCGCGCTCGATTATGTGCTCGAGATCGACGATCCCGACCGCGTCGTTGTCGTCAACGGCTTTACCCGCGTCCGTTACGCCGGCACCGGATTCCTGATGATCCGCCGTCATGTCCTGGAAAAGATGTGCGCGCATCCGGATTACGCCTCGCTGCAATTTTTTCGCGAGCATTCGCGCGATGCGCTGGCTGGCAGCCCGAACCGGTTCGCCCTGTTCGAATGCATGATCGATCCCGCAACCGGCACTTATCTCAGCGAGGATTTTGCCTTCTGCAAGCGCTGGACCGACATCGGCGGCGAGATCTGGGCCGACCTCGACAGCAAGCTCGATCATGTCGGTCCCTCGGTGTTTCACGGCGATATCGCTTCCCAATTCGCAACCGCGCCGAAGGCGGCGGACGCAGCCTGAAGACGTCTGCAGATGAACCCCGCCGCTCCGAGATCGCAAGTCGCCGAAGGCCTGCCGCGCCGGTGGGACGAACGTGGACGGGCCCCGCAATTCTCCGACCTGTTCATGCCGCTGGACAACCTTTTGGTGGGCGGCGGCGACCCGCGCCTCATGCTCGATCCCGCCTGCGGCCGCAACGAATATGGCTGCGGACCGTTTCCTTCGCCTCAGACGTTCGATTTCGCCTCGAGCACGGCATCGCCGATCTCGGAGCGCGCCTATGAACGTGCGGGCCTTGCGCGCGAAAAGCTGATGCGCGCGACGATCTCGATCGGATTCGATGACGCTTTCGACGCGCGCATCGAGGACATGCGCGATGAGCTCAGGTCGTTCCTGCGGCTGTCGTCGGCGGAAGCGGATGTCGTGTTCTCGCCCTCGGGCACCGATTCACAGCTGCATGCGCTTTATCTCGCGCGTGCAGCGCTCGGCGCGCGGATCACGACCATCGTCGTCGGCTCCGACCAGACCGGCAGCGGCACCGCCTTTACCGCGCGCGGCCGCCACTTCGCCTCGATCACGGCAAGCGAGCGGGCCGTGCGCAAGGATGTCCCGATCGCAGGCCTTGCTTGCGAGAGCATGGCGCTGCCCCTGATCGACGGGGCGGCAGATATCAAGACGCGCGCCAATGGCGACCTTGCCGTGCTCGACGCGATCGAGGCGGCGGTCGAAGCGGGCTCCGGCGTGCTGCTGCAGATCATGGACTCCTCGAAACTCGGCTGGCGCGCGCCGAGCGGGGCCTGTCTCGACGAAATCGCTTCGCGCTGGCCCGACGAGGTTCAGGTGGTCGTGGATGCATGCCAGATGCGCCTGAGCCGCCGGCGAATCAGGGCTTACCTCGATCGCGGCTACATGGTGCTCGTCACGGGCTCGAAATTCTTCGGTGGTCCGGCCTTCAGCGGTGCCCTGCTGGTTCCAGCCGATTTCGCGCGCTCGCTTGGCCGCGGCGAGGCAATCCCGCCCGGGATTGCCGACTATGCCGTCCGCAGCGACTGGCCGAAGGGCTGGGCGGGGTTGCGTTCGCAGTTCGAGCGGCGGCCGAACCTCGGTCAATGGCTGCGCTGGGAGGCCGCGCTCGAGGAGATCAGGGCCTACTACGACGTGCCGGACGAGTTCCGCGCGCTGGCGCTGCGCGAGCTTCGGATCGGAATCGAGAGCCTGATCGCGCTGTCGCCCTCGCTTCGCGCGCTCGGAAGGCCGGCGACGGCCGGCGTTGCCTGCGACGAGGAATTTTGCGGAGCGACCATCTTTCCATTCACGCTTCACCGCGAGGGCGAGGCGCTCTCGGCAACGGAATGCAGGATCGTGCATCGTTCGCTCGCCCGCGATCTCAGTAAGATCGTGGCCGGCAGCGCGGCCGATCGCGAGCTTGCCGGGCGCCTGTGCCTGGTCGGTCAACCCGTCCGCATCGAGAGACGTGGCGCACAGCCGACAGCCGCGCTGCGGCTTTGCCTCGGCGCGCGCCTCGTCACGGAGGCGTGGTCGCCGGACGCGGCGGTGGCACGCCAAAACCTACAACGCGAGCTCGATCGCATTGCCAACGTCGTCGCCAAGATCGAGCTCGTGCTCGCCCGCGCCAGCGCGCCGGAATTTTCGGAGTTTTGCCATGGAATTTGAACCGCTCGCGATCGCCGATGTCGCCCGCGCCGGATGCGCCGACCGCATCGGCATGGCCAGGCTTGCGAAGATGGCCTTTGACGGCGTCAATCTTCGTCCGCTCTGGGCCAAACTGATCGCCAAGCTGCTCGACGGCACGGCGGAGGCCGGCGAGGGGCTCGACCTGTCGCTGATCTCGCAACTGCTCGGCGACAAGGAGACCGGTCTCATGATCCAGCAGGACGTGCTGCTGTCGCATCAATTGTACCGCTCGCCCTGTGTCTCAACCAGTCCGCGGCTTCGCGTGCTTGCGCTGGCGGCGGCGACCGACATGGGCAGCAACACCCCGATCGAATTTCTCCTGGAAGAGTCCGGCATCGAGCTGATGGTGCTCTATGTCATTCCCGAGGCCGCCTTGCCGGTGCCGCTGCCCGATCATGACATCGCAATCGTGATCGCATCCGACTCCGACGACTGCCGCGATGCATTGCGCAAAATCGAAGCCGCGGCCGCGCGCTGGCCGCGCCCGCTGCTCAATCCGCCGGAACTCGTCGGCAGCCTCGACCGCGACAAGCTGCACCGGTTGCTGTCGGGCATCGAGGGCCTGACGATCCCGGCAACCCTCGTTGCCACACGCGAGCGGCTGATCGAGGCCGCTGCGAGCGGGGACCTGACCGATATCGCCATCGACCTCGCTTTTCCCGTGATCGTGCGGCCGCGGGGCTCGCATGCGGGCACGGGCCTCGCCCGGATCGACGATGCCGCCGCCATGGCGCGCTACCTCGAGGAGCGCACGGAGGAGCTGTTCTTCATCTCGCGCTTCATCGACTACGCGAGCCAGGACGGTCTGTTCCGCAAATACCGCATCGTGTTCGTCGACGGCCGGCCCTTTGCCTGCCACATGGCGACCGCCGATCGCTGGGACATCTGGTATCTCAACGCCGGCATGTCGGAGAGCGCGGAAAAGCGTCGCGAGGAAGAGACGTTCATGCGCACCTTCGATATCGGATTCGGGCGCCGGCATCAGGGCGCGCTCGCGGCGATGGCCGACCGCATCGGGCTCGATTATTTCACCATCGATTGTGCCGAGACGGGCGACGGCTCGCTTCTGTTGTTCGAGGCCGACAACACCGCGGTCGTCCACAACATGGATCCGCCGCACGTCTTTCCATACAAGGCGCCGCAGATGCGCAGCATCTTCGCGGCTTTTGCCGCGATGCTGGAACGGCGGGCCGCCCTCGTGCGGGAGCAGGCCGCGTGAGCGATGCATCGCGCAACAGCGCGCTGCATTCGACGCCGAGCGAGACCCTCGATCCTCCCGACTGGGATGAGCTCCGCGCGCTCGGCCATCGCATGCTCGACGACATGATCGACCATGTCGCCACGATCCGGGAGCATCCGGTGTGGCGGCCGATACCCGACGTGGTTCGCGCCCAGTTCCGCGAAGACCTGCCGCGGCAGCCGACCGACCTCGGCGAGGTCTATCGCACCTTTACCGATTTCATCGCGCCTTACGCGACCGGCAACGTTCATCCGGGATTCATGGGCTGGGTGCATGGCGGCGGCTCGGCCGTCGGCATGCTGGCCGAGATGCTGGCGGCCGGACTCAACGCCAATCTCGGCGGCCGCGATCACATCCCGATCGAGGTCGAGCGGCAGATCGTCGAATGGACCCGTCTGATGTTCGGTTTCCCGCAGTCGGCCAGCGGCCTGTTTGTCACGGGCACGTCGATGGCCAATCTAATGGCTGTGCTGGTGGCGAGAACGGCCGCACTCGGAACGCCCAGCCGACAAGGCGGGATCGGTACTGGGGGCGCGATGCTCACCGCCTATACCTCGAAGGCGGCGCACGGCTGTATTGCGAAGGCCATGGACATTGCAGGCCTCGGCAGCGGCGCGCTGCGCTGTGTCGGCACCGATCGCGAGCATCGCATCGATGTGGCGGCGCTGCGCAGGGAGATCGCGCGCGACCGCGGGGCCGGACGCTCGCCATTCCTGGTGGTTGGCTCGGCGGGCACCGTGGATATCGGCGCGATCGACGACCTCGCCGCGCTCGCCGAATTGTGCCGCGATGAGGGGCTCTGGTTTCATGTCGACGGCGCTTTCGGCGCGCTCGGCATTCTCGCAGCCGAGCTTGCGCCGCGCCTTGTCGGCATCGAGCGCGCGGACTCGATCGCGCTTGATTTTCACAAATGGGGACAGGTGCCCTATGATGCGGGTTTCCTGCTGGTTCGCGACGGCGAGCGGCATCGCGATGCGTTCGCGGCGCCGGCCGCCTACCTGCGGCGCGAGGCGCGGGGACTTGCGGCCGGTTCGCCCTGGCCCTGCGACCTGGGCGTGGATCTGTCACGCGGGTTTCGGGCGTTGAAGACCTGGTTCACGCTGAAAACCTTCGGCACCGAAAGGCTCGGCGCCGTGATCACACGCTGCTGCGAGCTCGCCCAATACCTGAAGGCTCGCGTCGAGGCCGAGCCGCGGCTCGAGCTGCTCGCGCCGGTCGGGCTCAACATCGTGTGCTTCCGTTATCGCGCCGATGACCCCGACAAGGTCAACGGCGAGATCGTGGTCAACATCCAGGAATCGGGCATCGCCGCACCCTCGACGACGATGCTGGACGGCCGCCTCGCGATTCGGGCGGCGATTGTGAACCATCGTACCGACGTCCGCGATATCGACGCTCTGGTTGCGTCGGTGCTCGAATTCGGCGCGCGACGCGCGGCCGATGGCGCTCCCAAAGCGGCGATCGCGTGATCGCGCGGAGCCGCCGCCGGCTCCTGGTCAGGCCGCAGTGCTGACGTCGCGCTTGGCGCGAAGCTCTTCGATCCTGTCCAGAAGGCTCTTTTCGTATGCCAGGAGCTTCTTGCATTCCTTCAGCGCGTGATAAAGGTCGCCTTTCAGGATCTGGTTGTTGATGGCCTCGATGAGCGGCCAGGTGCTCGGGACGGACGTGACGAGGTCGCGGATCAGATTGAAATACGTGCCGTGGCTGGCCCGAGGATCCGGCGAGATGTACATGAGCTGGACCGCCAGATAGATCAGCTTGGCGGGCGTATCGGCGACCTCTGGCGTCATGATGTCCTTCTCACGCAGAATCGGAACGTTGTCGCCGTCGATGAGCAGCCGCGCGCGCTGATCCGTGTTGGTGATCACGCATGAGCCGATGATGATCCGTTCGTGCGGCTTCAGCTCGACTTTCAATGCCATATCGTCCTCCGTTGCCGCTTTGACGCCTGCGATTGTTGCGATACCGAAACCATAGGCTTCGCCGTTCGCTGCCGCTGAGGTCGGTGCGATCCTTTCCGATTAGGGTTAATGGCTGGTAAACGCCGCCGCCGGGCCCGAAATTCACAATCTTTTCAATGGCCCTTGTGTGCCGCTGGCTCGGCCGGTGCGCGAACAAAGTGAACGTCGGTGCGTCCGGGAAGGGACAAGGCCGTCGCAATTCATGCTTTCTTAGCCACTTCCTTTCACCGTCGCTGTGACGTCCGACAAGAAGGTCGGGCTTGAGTACTGCGTCTCGCACCAGAAAGGTATGTAGAAATGTCCGGTATTACTCTCTCGGCCTCGGTTCGCCAGAACCTGCTCTCCCTCCAAGACACCGCCAACCTGCTCGCCCAGACCCAGACTCACCTGGCGACTGGCAAGAAGGTCAACAGCGCGCTCGACAATCCGACCAACTTCTTCACCGCGGCCGGCCTCGACTTCCGCGCCAGCGACATCGGCAACCTGCTCGACAGCATCGGCAACGGCGTGCAGATCCTGCAGGCGGCCAATACCGGCATCACCTCGCTCTCGAGCCTGGTCGATACCGCGAAGTCGATCGCCAACCAGGCGCTGCAGCAGTCCTCCGGCTACAGCACGAAGGCCAACGTCACCTTCACCGGCACTACGGCCACCCCGACCGGCACCGTCAGCTCCTCGGATATCAATGAAGACGTCAACGCGGGTGAGGTGTTCACGTTCAAGACCTCGACCGGAACGGCCGCCACCATCACGCTGGCCGGCTCCTATACGGCATTCAACAGCACGACCAAGGCCGCGAGCGTGCATTCGCTGGCCGACCTCAATCAGGCCCTGTCCGATGCGGGCGTCGGTCTGACGGCTTCGCTCAACAGCACCGGCACGATCACCTTCACCTCGAGCAACGACAACGCCGGCCAGGTGATCACGGCGAGCACCACCGCACCGACGACTGCGGACGCGGTCGCCATCTCGTCCGGCGGTACGGCGAGCACGGTCACCGCCGCGATCGCCGATCCGGTGTCGCAGGCCACGCGCGCGTCGCTGGTCACGCAGTACAACCAGGTGATCACGCAGATCAACAACACCGCGCTGGACTCGTCCTTCAACGGTGTCAACCTCTTGAACGGCGACACGCTGAAGCTGGTGTTCGACGAAACCGGCAAGTCGACGTTGTCGATCACGGGCGTGACCTTCAATGCCGGTGGTCTCGGCCTTGCCAGCCTCACGGCGGGCACCGACTTCATCGACAACCTGCACACCAATAGCGTGCTGACGGCGCTCAACACCGCGAGCGCCACGCTGCGTTCGCAGGCGTCCGCCTTCGGTGCCAACCTGTCCGTCGTGCAGATCCGCCAGGACTTCAACAAGAACCTGATCAACGTGCTGCAGACCGGCTCGTCCAACCTGACGCTCGCCGACGCCAACGAGGAAGCGGCCAACAGCCAGGCGCTGTCGACCCGCCAGTCGATCGCGGTGTCCGCTCTGTCGCTCGCCAACCAGAGCCAGCAGAGCGTGCTGCAGCTCCTGCGCTGAGCGCGGACGAAAATTCGGCAGACGACCAATGCGGCGGGGCTTCGGCCCCGCCGTTTTTTTGCGCGTGGCGCCCGGCACGCTCCGCAAGCAGCGATTAGGGGCTTGTTAACCATCCGCCTTAAGCCGCCGTTAACCATACTTTAAAGGACGCAGTCTACAACTGGACAAGAGCCAAGTTCCCGTATCGGCGAGTTCGATTCGTATTCGTTTTCGCGCTTCAAGAGGAATATACGCCTATGTCCGACGTCGTTCTCTCGGCTGCAGTTCGCCAGAACCTCTTGGCCTTGCAATCGACCGCCACCCTGCTGGCCACCACCCAGGAACACCTTGCGACGGGCAAGAAGGTGAACTCAGCCCTCGACAATCCGACCAACTTCTTCACCGCGCAGGGTCTCGACGCCCGCGCCAACGACATCGGCAACCTGCTCGACAGCATCGGCAACGGCGTGCAGATCCTGCAAGCCGCCAACACCGGCATCACCTCGCTGTCAAAGCTCGTCGATACCGCCAAATCGATCGCGACGCAGGTCTTGCAGAGCCCGGTCGGTTACACGCCGAAGGCCAGCGTCGACGTGGCCGGGAGCGGCGGCGGCGCCGGAGCGGCCAGCATTTCCAACCTCAATGCCGGCAAGCTCGCCGGCGCCGTCATCACCTTCAAGACGGCAACCGGGACACTTGCCGTCACCATCGGCGCACCTCCCACGACTGGCCCGGGTACGGCGACCGTCAGCACCCTTGATCAATTGAATACAGCGTTGACGGCGAATGGCGTCGATGTGGCGGCCACGCTTTCGGCGACCGCCGCCGACACGCTGGTCTTCACCTCGACGAATGATGCGGCAAGCCAGACCATCAGCACGACGGTCGCGCCGACCGGCGAGGGCGTCGAAATCACGGCGACCGGAGCCACACCTGGGACCGTCACACCCGCGGTTGCCGATCCCGTGTCGCAAGCGGCCCGTTCCACCTTTGTCGCGCAATACAATGTCATCATCCAGCAAATCACGACGACGGCCCAGGATTCGTCCTTCAACGGCGTCAACCTCTTGAGCGGTGACAGCCTCAAGCTGGTGTTCGACGAAAGCGGCAAGTCGTTCCTCGACATCCAGGGCGTGACATTCGATGCCAACGGGCTTGGTCTCGCCTCGCTGACCGCGGGAACCGATTTCCTCGATGGCGTGTCGGCTCAAAACATCATCAGCAAGCTCGATGCGGCTTCGAGCACGCTGCGATCGGAAGGTTCTTCGCTCGGTTCGAACCTGTCGGTCGTGCAGATTCGCGAGGACTTCAACAAGAACCTGATCAACGTGTTGCAGACCGGCTCTGCGAATTTGACGCTCGCCGATTCCAATGAGGAAGCCGCCAACAGTCAGGCGCTGACGACGCGCCAATCGATCGCGGTCTCCGCGCTCGCTCTTGCCAACCAGTCGCAGCAGAGCGTTTTGCAGCTGCTCCGCTGATATCCAGGCAGAAAGATCGAAAACGCGGCGGGAGGGAAATCCCGCCGTATTCGTCGTTGCGTTCATCGAGGCGCGGCAAGCACTCGCGTAGTCCGCGTGCACGAACCCCAGTACATCTACGGTGATGGCATTTGATAACCCTATTTTAAAAGGCGCCGAGTAAAAAACACGACGCAGTCTCGTTGCTTTCAAGTATCAGTCCCGAGGTTTTCATGTCTTATGCCGCTCAAGCCTACGCCCGCACGTCGCAAACGACGGGGTCTCCCAGAGAGATCGAGGCGCAGGCCCTGCTCAAGGCGGCAAGGCAGCTTCAGGAAGTTCAGGCCAACTGGAAAGGGCCGGACCGCAACATGCACAACGCGCTGTTGTTCAATCGCCGCCTGTGGTCGATCTTCATGAGCGCGGCTGAAGCCAACGACAATCCGAACTCACTGGAAGTTCGCCAGAACATCGCCAACATCGGCGTGTTCGTTTTGAAGCAGACCGTCGACATGCAGATCGATCCGCACCCGTCGAAGCTGAAGTCGCTCATCGATATCAACTGCAACATCGCCGCGGGCTTGTCGGGCCGCGCCTGACGTCATCCGAAAACTTCGCAGCAAGGCTGCTGCTCGCCTCTCGCTCGTTCAGGCCACGAGGTCGGTCGCGACCACACGCCGAGGCTCGCCCTTGGCGAGATCGAGCGCGTGAAAATAGGCGCGGCGGCGCAGCACCGCTTCCTCGGGATATTGCTCCACCACCTGGTCGGTCTTGCCGTCGACGACCTGGAAGACCATGGCGGCCGCGGCGCGGTCGAAATAGGCCTGGTGCGAGACGATGTCGACGGGCAGAGGTTGCGGATCGACGCGCGCGACGGTCGCCGCGTCAACCGCGGTCACGCTCTGGCTTGCCGGCAATTCGGTCTGGACAGCGTTGCTCGCCGCCTGGCTCGAGGGCGGTACAATGGGCGAAGGCGCGGGCGCTCCCGCCGGCCTGATGCTGAAATCCGTACTCATGGCAGCCTCCTGGTGCCGCTCGCAGAGTCAAATCCCAACCCGTCCCCTCGGGCAATAGTAACGATCAGCCTTCAACGCAGAGTTAGAAAACGCGCTGAACCGCGCGCTTATGCCACCGCGCGGTTTTGATTAAAATTTGAGAGATCGCGCGGTGCTCAGAGCGAGCGGCTGACCGAGAGCGGGGTGACGGCGCGCGGGCCCGGTGCTGCGCGCGTGCCGGCCGCGGTATAGGTGTTGGGCATGCTGCGCCGCTGCATCTCCGCATTCACGGCGCGCACGATGTTCTCCGAGACCGCGTGCGCGGTTGCGAGCACGGTGAGGTTCACCTGCAGCATCGAACGAAAAACGTCATGATGACGATGGAGCGTGCTCAGGAGCTCCGGCGCGGCCTGCGAAAGATATTTCTGGCTCGCCTTGAGATGCCCGACCGCGCTCACATAGCGGCGCGACAGCTCCGACTTCTGCGGCTCCAGTGCCATGCCCTCGCGAAGCTTTCCGGCGCGCACCAGCGCGGTCTCGCGCTCGATGACTGACAGCAGCTGGCTCATCACGTCCATCAGGTTCTCGGCGAGCTTGCGCGCCTCCGCGGCCGACGTTGCCGCAGGGTAGGGGCTTTGCGCCTCGCGCCGTTGTGGAGCGTTCATTTCGTCGTCCCCTCGATCTGGCTGGCGCGATTGGCCTGCTGAATGATGAGCGTGCGGTACACTTCGCTGGAAATGCCGACGCCGCCGGCCTTGGCAAAGGATTTGGAGTACTGCTCGGTCAGCATCGAGCGCCAAACGCCGGTGCCGGGCGTGCTGCCGAACGGTCCTTCGCCCTTGAGGCCCGAGGTCATCTGCGAAAACATCGAATTGAGGAACATCGCCTCGAAGTCGGTCGCGGTGGCCTGCGCCTTGGCCTGGGCCTGCGGCGAGACCTTGGTCAGCGCCTCCGCCATCTCGAAGTCCGGGCGCCCGTTGATCGTGCGCGGCGCGAAGTTGGGATCGATCTTCGAGGCGATCGCAGCTGTCTGCATCACATCACCTCGATGTCGGCCTGGATCGCACCCGCGGCCTTGATGGCCTGCAGAATGCCGATCAGGTCGCGTGGCCCGATGCCGAGGCCGTTCAGCCCGTCGACAAGTTGCTGCAGCGAGACTCCGTCCTTCACGACAGCGAACTTCTTGCCGTCCTCGGAAACGCCGACGCTCGTGCGCGGCGTGACGACGGTCCGCCCGCGCGCGAACGCATTGGGCTGGCTCACTTGCGGGCTTTCGGAAATCGTCACGGTGAGGTTGCCCTGCGCGACTGCAACCGTGTTCACGCGAACGTCCCGGCCCATCACGATGATGCCGCTGCGCTCGTCGATGATGATCTTGGCGGCAAGGTCCGGATCGACCTGGAGCTGCTCGATCTCGGTGAGAAACGCAACCACGTTGCCCTTGAACTCCGGAGGGATCGAAAGCTGCACGGTGGAGGGATCGATCGGCTCGGCGGTCTTGACGCCCAGGAAATCGTTGACCGCAGCCGCGATGCGCTTTGCGGTGGTGAAGTCGGCATTGCGCAGCGCCAGACGCACATTGGGCAGGCGGTTGAGCGCGAATTCGATCTCGCGCTCGATGATCGCGCCGTTGGCGATGCGGCCCACCGTCGGCACGCCGCGGGTGACACTGGCTGCGGCTCCCTCGGCCGCGAAACCCGAGATCGCAAGCGAGCCCTGAGCCACCGCATACACGTTGCCGTCGGCGCCGAGCAGCGGGGTGACGAGGAGCGTGCCGCCCATCAGGTTCTTGGCGTCGCCGAGTGCGGACACCGTCACGTCCATCCGTGTGCCCTGGGTGGCGAAAGCCGGCAGGTTGCCGGTCACCATGACGGCGGCGACGTTGCCGGTACGGATCGTGGCGCCGCGGATGTTGACGCCCATGCGCTCGAGCATCGCTTGCAGCGACTGCTTGGTGAAGGGGATGTTGTTGAGCGTATCGCCGGTGCCGTTGAGGCCGACCACCAGGCCATAGCCGATCAGCTGGTTCTGCCGGACGCCTTCGATGTTGGCGAGATCCTTGATGCGCGAGGTCGCACCGGCGGTCGAAACCGTCGTGACCAGCGCGGCGATCGCGGCACAGGCGATCCATATTGCTCTCAAGCGTCGGACGCGTCGCATCCTCAATGCTCCCCTCCAACTCGTCTTTGGCGGACCTGCAAGACCACTCCCATAGCCTGCGATCCGCGACTTGCTATGCGAGCTGTGTGCCACATCGCGGAGTGATCGGGATTTTGTTGATTTCATTGAATAAACTTTGCGAGCGCCGGTCAGGCAGGCGGTGACCAGCGCGGGCGAAACTGCCGCCTCGCGGCAGATTTTGCCGACCCGTTTACGTTGCATTAACCATAAAGGCGCGATGGTGGCCCCCGAGAGATCGCGGGACCAGAACATGCGCATCTACGGACCGAACGGCACGACGCAGGCAGCGCCCGCAGGGAGCGCCAAGCGCACCAGCTCGAGCGGCTTCTCGCTGCCTGACGACGTCGCTTCCACGAACGAGACCCGCGCGACGGTGGCGCCCAAAGCGACCGCCAATATCGACGCGCTGATTGCGCTTCAAGGCATCGAGGAGGATCCCGCCGAGCGGCGACGGCGTTCGGTGGCGCGCGGCAAGGGCGCGCTCGACGTGCTCGATGACCTCAAGCTCGGACTTTTGTCCGGCAATCTCGATAGCTCCACGGTGGGCCGGCTGCGCGATGCGGCCGCCAACCTGAAATCCTCCTCCGGAGATCCGGGCCTTGATGCCGTGCTGTCCGAGATCGAGCTGCGCGTCGAGGTCGAGCTCGCCAAGGCCGGACAGATCTAGTCCAGGTTCTGCTCCGGCCCGGCGATCCAGAAAGAGCTGATCCAAGGGCGCAAATGCCTCCTGCGTGGCGGCGCCGGCAGCCCTTTCCGGTCGCCATTTGCCCCAATTGCCGTAAGCCCGAAAGTTCCGCCTCCGGGCCGGCCGCTTCCTGGGCGCTCCCGCTCGGTGCTGGGTCTTTCTTGCCATGGCTTGGCGGCTGAAATTGCGTGGCCTGATCACATCCGCAAACGCTTTACCGCGGGCGATTAACCGGCTAAGGCCGCATCCGCTAAGGCGGGATAAACCTGCCTGTGCAAGGTTTTGGGGGCAGTCCCGGTTTCGGACCGCCCGATATTGTCTGTCACAGGACGCCGCTATATAAGGCCCGCGCGAACGGGTATTTCCGTCGCCGGGTTCCGCGTTAGCAGTGGCGTCCGCAAGTCAAAATGGGCTGGCCCTTGGAAAAGCTGAAGAACTATCGACCATCGGAAAAAGAGCCTTTTATGAACGACCGCCAGCGCGAATATTTTCGTGCCAAGCTGCTGGCGTGGAAGGACGAGATCCTGCGGGAATCGAAGCTGACGCTGCAGACCCTGCAGGAGGAAAACGTCAATCACCCCGATCTTGCCGATCGGGCTTCGTCCGAAACCGACCGCGCAATCGAGCTGCGCGCCCGCGACCGGCAGCGCAAGCTGATCTCCAAGATCGATTCGGCGCTGCAGCGAATCGAGGACAACACCTACGGCTATTGCGAGGAAACCGGTGAGCCGATCTCGCTGAAGCGGCTGGAAGCCCGTCCCATCGCAACGCTCTCGGTCGAGGCGCAGGAGCGCCACGAAAAGCGCGAGAAGGTTTATCGGGACGAGTAGGGCAGGGGCGGACTTCCGCAAGCGCTCGGTTCCAGGTGCTAATTGGCTCTCTGGGTTCGGCCGCCAGGCTTCCGACTGCGGCTTGATCGCCGCCGCCTTTCCCGGTGCAGGCGCTCGTTGGGGTATCTCGGTTCGAAAAATCGAAAATGATGGGCGTCCACGGGCGCGATCGCGCTCGCAGCGGCGGCGGGACGGGCTACAATGCCTGCCGGCATTCCCGCGACAGGGATGAAGGACGCTCATCGATGGACAGGGTTCTCAAGGCGGCCAGACTCATTTCCCACGCACGGCGCAACCGCGCGCGGCTGAAGGCGCTTCCGCCCGAGGTCGCACCCCGTGACGAGGCCGAGGGCTATCAGGTCCAGCGCGCGGTGCACGACATCATGCTGCCGGAAACGGGCGCGCTGGTCGGCTACAAAATCGGCTGCACCAGCAAGGTGATGCAGGAGTATCTCAATATTCCCCATCCATGCGCCGGCGGTGTTTTCGCCCGCGGCATGTTCGAGAGCGGCGCGGGTCTGCGCTTCTCCGACTATGTCCGCGTCGGTGTCGAATGCGAGATTGCGGTGCGCCTGATGCGCGACCTCGCGCCGTCCGAGGAGCCGTTCACCGCCGAGTGGGTGATGGAGGCGGTGGACGCCTATTTTCCCGCCATCGAGATCGTCGACGAGCGCTACGAGAGCTGGGAGAGCCTGGGCGCGCCGACCCTGATCGCCGATGATTTCTTTGCCGCCGGCTGCGTGCTGGGCGAGGCGGTTTCCCGAAGTCGCGTGCCGGACCTGCTCAAGGTCACCGGTCGCGCGGTGATAAACGGCGCCGAGGCCGGCCGCGGCACCGGCGCCGACGTGCTCGGCCATCCCCTCAACGCGCTGGCCTGGCTCGCCAACCACCTCGCAGCCGAAGGCAAGGGTCTGCATGCCGGGCAGATCGTGCTCACCGGAAGCCTGGTGAAGACGGTCTGGCTGAACCCGGGCGATCATGTCGCAATCGAGCTTTCCAGGCTCGGCAAGGTGCAAGCGGTGCTTGCGTGATCCGGAGCTGTCGTCGCCGCGAAGGCGGGGACTCATGGCGCGGACTTCATGAATCGGTCCGAAGGAAGCCGGCTAAAACACGACGGCCTCCGGCAGGGGAGCTACCGGAGGCCGCGTAGAACATCGCCTGGCCGCGCCTAGGTTCGCGGCGGAGCGATGTGGGAGCTCGTCAGTGTGGGGCGCGCAAGGTTCGCCTCACTCAAATCCTGGTCAGAACGGCAGCAGGATGTCGGTCACCTGCTGGCCGTAGCGCGGCTGCTGGAAATCGAAGATCTGGCCGCGTCCGCCGTAGGAGATGCGCGCCTGCGCGATCTTCGCGGAATCGATGGTGTTGTCGCTCTGAATGTCCTCCGGCCGCACGATGCCCGCGACGATCATCTCGCGGATCTCGAAGTTGACGCGGATCTCCTGCTTGCCCTCGACCACGAGATTGCCGTTGGGCAGCACCTGCGTCACGACGGCTGCGACGTTGGTCAGCAAGGTCTCCTGCCGCTGGATCGTGCCCTTGCCGTCGTACTGCGACGTGGAGTCCGTGTTGATGATCGCGCCCGACAGCGCCTTCGCCGCGTTGC
This sequence comes from uncultured Alphaproteobacteria bacterium, assembly GCA_963738845.1. Classification (GTDB taxonomy): domain Bacteria; phylum Pseudomonadota; class Alphaproteobacteria; order Rhizobiales; family Xanthobacteraceae; genus Bradyrhizobium. Next base: position 77,606 of record CAVTYJ010000005.1, read on the forward strand.
CGCTGAGAAGCTGCTTGCCGACGAAATCGCTGATGTTGGCTTCTTCCTTGCTGGTGCGGTTGCGCTGGCTCTCGTTGGCCCAATTGGCCTGGTCGGTGATGTTGACGGTCACTGTCAGGAGGTCGCCGACCTGATGGGCGCGCTGGTCCTTGAAGAAGGCGCGGGAGCCGTTCCGCCACAGCGAGTTGGCGTTGTAGGACACGACCTCCGGTTTCGGCATCGGCATCGAGACCGGCTTGTAACCCGGCTGCGTCGTTGGATTCTCGATGGCGTTGAGCTTTGGCGTCTCGCCGATTTGCGACAGCCGATCGACGGCCGAGCAGCCCGAGGCGACGCTGAGCAGCGCAAACAGCGCGCCGACACGAACGAGGCGGCGGGAGTTGTGCGGAAACCTGAACGGATACTTGTACCTGGACATGAACCTTACTCTGGTTTGGCAACTTGCGGATTGCTGTCGCCGGCGACGGATTTGGGCGCGGCCTGCTCGCCCTCGGCGGGGATTGCGCCGGTGGAGGAGACATAGACGGGCTCGGGCGTGGCGATCTGGATCGTGACCTGTCCGCGTCCGGTGACGACGCCGGTGACCGTCCGCTTCGATTGCGGATTGAGCACGTTGACGACGTCGCCTTCGGTGCCGCTATCGAGCGCCTTGGCGCGCGAGGTGATGTAGAGCCCGACGCTCTGGTAGATCACCGTGACGCTCTGGTCGCGCTGCACCAGATCGGGTTTGACGAGATCGGCGACGTGCAGCGGCTGACCCGCGCGCATCGGACGGCGCATCTGCATGCCCATCGCGCGGTCGCGACTTGCGGCATCGGAGCCGACCTCGGCCTTCGGCCGCCGCTCCACGATGACATCGGCGGATTTCAACAGGTCGCTGCGTTCGACGTTGCGGGTCAGGATCGCGGCTTCCACCGTCTCGATCGCGGTGCCCGTGAAACGCAGCTTCGTCGGCTCCGAGCTCGCCTCGTTGGCGATTTCGAGCGTGACGTCGAAGCGGTTGTTGCGCGGCTCGTAGCGCGCCGACGTCGCCTGGATGACGCCGGTGTTGGCCGCATCGAGATGCAGATCCTGCGGCTCGCGATCGAAGGACAGGGTGAGATTGGCGGCATCGCCGAGGCCGCCGCGATGCTCCAGCGCCTGCGTCACCGCAAGCTCGATCTCCTTGCCCTGAATGTTGCGCGCAAGCCGTGTCACCGTGACCTCCTTGAGGTCGCCGGTCGTAACCCCGATCACCTGATGGGCGCGCAGCGTGGAGATCACCTGCGCTACTGGCAGCGAGCCGGTGGTGCCGAGGTCGGGCGAACGATAGATCGGAATCCGCGCCGCGGTGCCGGCGTTGTCGACGAGGTCGCCGATCCGCACGACATCAGCGGTAACGATGGCTTTTGCGCGCAGCACCGGGGCCACGATCGCATCGTCGTCGGGTTGGGCGAGCGCGCCGCTTGCGGCTGCGATCAGCGCGATGGCGGCGAGGAGTGAGCGGAGCAGCATCAGAAACCTCCGTCAGCGGAACAGGGCAGTCGTCGACTGCATCATCTGGTCGGCCGCCGAGATCACCTTGGCGTTCATCTCGTAGGCGCGTTGGGCGGCGATCAGGTCGCTCATCTCGGAAACCACGTCGACATTGGCCTGCTCGAGGCTGCCCTGGGTCATGGTGCCCAGGCCCTCGGAACCGGCGATGCCGTCCTGCGGTGCGCCGGAAGAGGGCGTGTCGGTGAATTCGTTGTTGCCGACCGGCTGCAGGCCGCCCTTGTTGATGAAGCGCGTCAGCCCGATCTGGCCGATGATCTGAGACGTGGTCGAGCCCGGCAGCGTCACCGAGACCTGGCCCTGCGCGTTGATGGTGAGGCCTGAGGAATTCTGCGGGATCGTGATGGTCGGCTGCACCGGATTGCCCTGGGCGGTGACGATGCGGCCCTGGTTGTCCATCTGGAAGGTGCCGTCGCGGGTGTAGTGGAAGGTGCCGTCGGGCATCTGGATCTTGAAGAAGCCTTCGCCGGTGATGGCAAGGTCGAGATCGTTGCCGGTGGTCGACAGCGTGCCTTGCGTCATCGAGCGCGGCGTGCCGACGGTCTTGACGCCGCCGCCGAGATCGATGCCGACGGGCAGGATGGTGCCCTGGTCGGACGCCTGTGCGCCGACGCGGCGGATATGTTGATAGATCAGGTCCTGGAACGCCGCGGTCTGCCGCTTGAATCCCGTGGTGCGCAGGTTCGCGATATTGTTGGAGATCACCTGAACGTTGAGTTCCTGTGCCGCCATTCCGGTTGCTGCGGTGTGAAGCGCCTGCATGTCAGTTACTCCTTGCTCGGGCTCAGCTCGGCACGTCGGCGAGCTGGTTGATGGCGGTCTTGTGCAGGTCGCCCGCCTGCTGCAACAGGTTGGCGATGTTGGTGTAGGTCCGCATCACCTCGATCATGCGAGTCATCTCGCCGACCGCGCTGACGTTGGACTTTTCGACATAGCCCTGGCGCACGTTGGACTTGAGGTCCGGCTGGGCCGCGCCGTCGCCGGCGGCAAAGAGGTTGTTGCCCTGCTTCAGCACGCTTTGCGCGTCGGCGAAGCTGACGACGCGAAGCTTGCCGCGGATGGAATCCGCCTTGCCCGCGCCCTCCAGCACCGTGATGGTGCCGTCGGGGGAAATGGAAATGTCGTGATCGGTCTGCTGGAACACGATCGGGCCGTTCTGACCGAGCACCGGATAGCCGTCATGGGTGACGAGCTGGCCCTGGCTGTTGATCTGCAGGTTGCCGTCGCGCGTGTAGCGCTCGCCGCCTGCGGCCTGCACGGCGAGGAACCCCGCGCCGTCGATGGCGACGTCGAGCGGGTTGTTGGTCTGGAGCGTCGATCCCTGCGTGAAGTCGCGATAGGTGCCGCGGTCCTGGACGTAAGACACGCGCCGGTCCAGCCCCTTGAAATTGTCTTCGTGCGCGCCGGAGGTCAGATATTCCTCGAACAGCGACTGGTCGGACTTGTAGCCGTTGGTGTTGACGTTCGCGATGTTGTTGGAGATGACGTCGAGCTGTCGCTCGAGCGTCGTCTGCCGCGACAGTCCGACGAGAAGCGCATTCTCCATCGGTGGTTCTCCCCTTTCCGATCCTCCGCGAAGCCAAGGCCCTCCCAGGCCGATTGCCTCTTTGCGGATCCCTCAAATGCCGTTTGGCTCTCCCAAGCCGCGCGGCGTTTGCGAAAAGAGCAGAGCGAATGCCGTGCCAATTCGGAAAAACGAACGTTTTGAATCGCTTAGGCGTTTTGCCGGAGCAAATGGACGCGGCAGAAAGGTCTTGTTGACCATGTTTGCCCGGCAACTTTTTCCCAGCTCCGACCCAATCGAAACATTCCATTAACCATTGTTACCTAGCGTTCACCGCACACGGGCGCGCGGGCTGCGCCGGGGGCATTGGTATCGCGTGATGTAAGGCTGCCGGCTGGGCATCGGGCTCTTTCTTTTCGAAACGGACCGGTCGGCCATGGCAGATAACGAACAGGCGGAAAGTGGTGGCGATGCCAACGAGGTCGCCGCCCAGCCCAAAACCAAGTTCAAGCTGATCGTCATCGTGGTCGGCGCACTGTTCGTGCTAGGCGCCGGTGCCGCGACCTGGTTCTTTTTCTTCCGCCATCCTTCCGAAGAAACGCACGCCGAGGCTCCGCCGGCGAAGCCGCCATCCTTTGTCGAAGTGCCGGACATGCTGGTCAATCTCGTCACCGGGCCGGGCGAGCGCGTGCAGTACCTGAAAGTGAAGGTCGTGCTCGAGCTCAAGGAGGAGAAGCTGATCGAAGAGATCAAGCCGACCATGCCGCGCGTCACCGACATCTTCCAGACCTACCTGCGCGAGCTCAGGCCGACCGACCTCAATGGCTCGGCCGGCATGTTCCGCCTGAAGGAGGAGCTGACGCGGCGCGTCAACTCCGCGGTGGCGCCGATCAAGGTGTCGGCGGTGCTGTTCAAGGAAATCGTGGTTCAGTAGCGGACGGATCAGGACAATGGCGGGCAACGATCCTGTCGACCAAGATGCCATAGCAGCGCAATGGGAAGCCTCGCTCGGTTCGGAAGATCCCGTCGCGGCAGCCGAGGCGGCTGAGTCCAACGAGCTCACGGAATCGATGGCCCTGCAATGGGCCGCGATGGTCGAGGACGGCAGCCGCGATTTCGGCACGGGCAAGAACGGCGGCGAGCGCGTTCTGTCGCAGGAGGAGATCGACAATCTCCTCGGCTTTACCGTCGGCGACGTCAATCTCGACGAAAACTCCGGCATCCGCGCCATCATCGATTTCGGCGATGGTGTCCTACGAGCGTCTGCCGATGCTCGAAATCGTCTTCGACCGCCTGGTGCGGCTGATGACGACGAGCCTGCGCAACTTCACCAGCGACAACGTCGAAGTCTCGCTCGACCGCATCACGTCGGTCAGGTTCGGAGACTACATGAACTCGATTCCGCTGCCGGCCATCCTGTCGGTGTTCAAGGCGGAGGAGTGGGAGAATTTCGGGCTGGCGACGGTCGATTCCAACCTGATCTATTCGATCATCGACGTGCTCCTGGGCGGCCGGCGCGGCAATTCCACCCTTCGCATCGAAGGCCGGCCCTACACCACGATCGAAACAAATCTCGTCAAGCGATTGATCGAAGTGGTGTTGTCGGATGCCGAGCAGGCATTCCGGCCGCTGTCGCCGGTGACCTTCTCGATCGACCGGCTCGAGACCAATCCGCGCTTTGCCGCGATCTCGCGGCCGGCGAACGCCGCGATCCTGGTGCGCCTGCGCATCGACATGGAAGACCGCGGCGGCAACGTCGAATTGCTGCTGCCCTATGCCACTATCGAACCGATCCGCAGCGTGCTGCTGCAGATGTTCATGGGCGAGAAGTTCGGCCGCGATCCGATCTGGGAGGGTCACTTCGCCACCGAGATCGCGCAGGCCGAGATCGCGGTCGACGCCGTGCTCTACGAATTGGACATCCCGCTGAAGCAGCTGATGCAGCTCAAGGTCGGCGACACGCTGCCGCTCGACATGCGCGCCGATACGCTGGTGTCGGTCCGGTGCGGCAGCGTCACGCTCACCGAGGGCAGGATGGGGCGGGTCGGCGATCGCGTCGCGATCCGCGTCACCAAGCCGCTGCGCAAGCCCAAGACCACGCTTGCGATGTTTGAGAAGGCGGACGAGCAGAACAAGATGCTGGAGGCCCAATGAACCATTCGCTAGGGTTGATGATCGAGACGCTGGTCGCGATCCTTCTGCTTCTCACCATCGGCTACTGCATGCTGCTCAACAAGCGGCTGAAGCGGCTGAAAGCGGACGAGCATTCGCTCAAGGCCGTGATCGCGGAACTGATCACTGCGACCGAGATCGCCGAGCGCGCGATCGGCGGGCTCAAGCACACGGTGCGCGACGTCAACGAAAATCTCGGCAGCCAGCTCGCCTCGGCAAGCCAGATGTCGGAGCAGCTCAAGCGCCAGCTCGTCGAAGGCGACAACGTCGTGCGCCGGCTCACCAAGATCGCGATTGCCGCGCGTCCGCAAGCCGCAAGCGAGATCGAGCCTGCGCGTGACGTCGCCAGGCAAACGACCCACGAGGTGCCGGCGCGGGATTTCGCACCGCGCAACGCGCAAACGCAATTCTCCAGCGCGAAGGCGGTCGCGGCCGCCGCGCAGGCCTTTTCCGAACGCAGAAGGTCCGGCGGCATCGCGGCATGAAATCGTTTCGTAATATTCGCGTCATTCCTGTCGTGGTGACTGCAATCGCCGCGCTCGCGGTGTTGAAGGTCGCAGGCCTGGTGATCGACGGCGGTTACGTATTCGAGTATCGATGGCAGTCCGCCTCGCAGGCCAGCGCCGGCACCCAGGGCGAAGCCAAAAGTGAGCCCAAAGGGTCCTGGGCGCAGGAAATGCTGAATTTCCCGGGCGGACCGAAGGCCGATCCGAGCGACGTCACGGGCTCGGTGCACGGCGCGCCGAAAGAAGCGCCGAAGGAGGAGGCGCCGAAACCGGGCGCGCCGGAGACCAAGAGCAACGGCGTCGTCTACCATCCCGAGGAGAACCAGAATTCGGTCTCGCCCTCGGAGAGGGCGATTTTGGAACGGCTGCAGTCTCGCCGCCAGGAGCTCGAGCAGCGGGCGCGAGAGATCGATATCCGCGAAAGCCTGCTGAAAGCCGCGGAGAAACGGATCGAGACCAAGGTCGAGGAGTTGCGGGCGATCGAGCAGCGCGCGGCCACCGAAAAGGAGCAGAGCGTGGAGGCCGAGAACGCGCGTTTCAAGGGCCTCGTCACGACCTATGAAAGCATGAAGCCGAAGGATGCCGCAAAGGTGTTCGACCGGCTCGAGATGGGCGTTCTGATCGAGATCGCCTCCAAGATCGCCCCACGCAAGATGTCCGACATCATGGGGCAGATGTCGCCGGAGGCCGCCGAGCGCCTCACGGTCGAGCTCGCACGCCGGGCCGGCGGCGACAAGTCTGCAGCCTCCGCCGATCTGCCGAAGATCGAAGGCAAGGTGCTGCCGCAAAAGTCCAATTGAGAGCGGCATATTTAACAAGTCCTTAATTCGAGAATTTTAGGTTAGCTGGTGAGGGCGCGGCCCGCCTCGTGGAGGCCGGGTTGCCGAACCGAAAGACACGTCTGAATGGCGCGCAAGCCAGCCAGGGGATTTTGGTCGAAGCTCCGCGCATTGTCGCGGACCGCGCGTCGGCGCGCGATTGTGCCTGCACTCGTCCTGCTGCTTGGGGCGGCGTTTGCGACGGCCTGCCGCGCCGAACCGGTGCCGGGCGAGGCGACCTTCACCCTGGAAAAGGGTTACGCGCGCTTGCTGCTCAAGCTCGCCGTGGATGTCCCATCGGAGGTCGTGACCGCGGGCTCCATCGTCGTGATCCGCTTCGAACGGCCGGTCGACGTCAACATCGACCGTCTGGCGGATTCGGTCCCCGATTACGTTGCCTCCGCGCGCCGCGATCCCGACGGCACCGCCATCCGCCTGTCGCTGGCACGCCGCGTCACCATCAACACCATGTCGGCGGGCGAGCGCACCTTCGTCGATTTCCTTCCCGACGGCTGGGCCGGGCCGCCGCCGAGCCTGCCCATCGAGGTGGTGCGCGAGCTTGCCGAGCGGGCGCGCGCGGCCGAGCGCGCCCTGCGCCAGCAGCGCGCTGAAGCGGCCGCCAGGAAGCATCCGCCGATCCGCGTGCGCGCGCTGGTGCAGCCGACCTTCGTCCGCTTCGTGTTCGAGATGCCGGACGGCGTCGGCGCATCGTCGGTCCTCAACGACCAGAAGCTGTCGATCCTTTTCAATGGCCTGCTCAATTTCGATCTCGCCGACGCCATCGTCGCAGCTCCTCCGAACATCGCCTCGATCAACCAGAAGATCACGGGAGATGCGACCACCGTCGAGATCGCGCTGATCGGCGATGTCGACGTGCACTCCTTCCGCGAGGACAAGAACTACATCATCGACGTCGCCTTCCAGCGGGCCGAGAAGCCAAAGGCACTGCCGCTCGCGGAAGCCACGCGCGACCAGCAGGCGACTGCTGCCCCGCAGGCGCACTCCGAGACAACGGAAAAGCCCACCCCCGAAAAGCCAGGTCTGGAAAAGACGAGCCCCGAAAAGGCACATTCCGAAGAGATCAGGCCACCGACATCGGACACCATCAGCAGGGAGATGAAGCTCGAGACCAGACCCACGCAGCCGCTGCCCCCGCCGGCAGCGCTGGACACGGAGTCCTCAAAACCTGCCGCGCCGCGTGAGGCTGCCGAGGACACCTCCGTAGCCGAGCCTGCAAAGCCGCCGGGGATGGAGACTGCAAGTCCCGCCGTCGAGGTCGAAGCGCCGAAACCTTCGGTCGCGGAGGCCACGCCGGCTGCAAGCGAATTGCCCAGGCGGGCCGCGAGCGAGGCCCCAAAATCTTCGCTCGCCGAAGCTGCCAAGCCCGCCACAAGCGACTTGCCCAGGCGGGCCACGAGCGAGGCGCCGAAGGCCGCGTCTTCCGAGCCGTCAAAGCCTGCCCAGTCCGACGCGCAGAAGAGCGTTTCTCCTGCCGTTCCGACCACCGCCGAAGCCAAATCCGCCGAGCCTGCCGCGGGCGTCGATGCCTGGCGCGACAGCGAAGGGCTGCGCCTGACATTCTCGTTTCCGTCCTCCACCGCAGCCGCCTCGTTCCGTCGCGGCGACACGGTTTGGCTGGTGTTCGATTCCGCAGCGCCGGTCGAACTCGAGCCGATCCGCGCCAAGGGCGGAGCGATCATCGGCGAGGTCACGCGGCTGGCGCTTGATGCAGGGCAGGCGATCCGCATTCGCCTGAACCGTCCACAAATGCATTCGCTCACTTCGGACGGCACAGCGGGCGCGAAATGGACGCTGATTTTCGCCGACAAGGTGCAGGCGCCGCCGCAGCCGCTTCCGATGATGCGCAACATCACCGATCCCGCGCTCGCCAATGTGGCGGTGCCGCTTGCCCATCCCGGCCATCTGCACCGCCTGACCGATCCCGATGCCGGCGACACGCTGCTTGTCGTCACCGCGCAGCCGCCGGTCCGCGGCTTCATCAAGCGGCAGGACTTTGTCGACTTCGCGCTACTCGACACCGCGGATGGGATAGCGATCCGGCCGAACTCCGACGAGGTCGCCGTCGAGGTCGCGCTCGACAAGGTCATCGTCGGCAAGCCCGGCGGGCTGACGTTGTCGTCGGTCAATGTCTCGGCCGAGCGCGCGCCGCTCGCGGTTCGTCCGATCTTCGACGTCGAGGAGTGGCGCAGGAACCAGGAAGACAATTTTTCCAGGCGCGAGGACGAACTGGTGCTGGCGGCGACTGTCGCCGAGGCCGACCGCCGCGCGCAGCCGCGCCTTGCGCTCGCACGTTTCTACATGGCGCGAGGCATGTATTACGAGGCAAAGGCCGTTACCGAGTTTCTGCTGACCGATTCGAACCTGAGGAACGACGAATCCGTCGCCCTGATGGTGCATGCGATCGCCTGCCTGCTGATCAACCGGCCGGAGCTTGCGGTCAAGGATCTCGCCAATCCGCTGATCGGCTCGAACTACGATTCGCAGCTGTGGAAAGCGCTTGCCTTTGCGCGCCAGGAGAAGTGGCCGGAGGCGCGGGAGAAGTTCAAGAATGTCGAATTTGCGATCGCATCGTTGCCGCTCGACCTGCAACGCGTCGTCACGGCCGAAGCGATGCGGGCCTCTCTGGAGGTCAAGGATTATGCCGGCGCCTCCAAACGGCGGGCCGAGCTCGACGTGATCGGCGTGCCGCCGCCGCAGCAGCCTTCGATCGCCGTGCTGCGCGGCCGGCTCGCCGAAGCGCTCGGCAACGAACGGGACGCGCTCGACGAATATGCCTTCGCGGTGGAATCTGCCGATCGCCAGGCCGCCGCGGAAGCCAAGCAGCTCGAGATCGCGCTCAGGCAGAAGCGCGACGAGATCAGCCAGGCGGATGCGCTCAAGGAGCTGGAGACGCTGGCGGCGGTGTGGCGCGGCGACGCGACCGAAGTCAAGACGCTGCAGATGCTGTCGCAGATCTACAACGAGAATGCGCGCTATCCGGAATTGCTTTCCGCGGCGCGGATGGCGACCAAGCTGCAGCCCAATTCGGAAGCCTCGCGCGCCGCGCAGGACAACGCGCAGGCGCTGTTCTCGCAATTGTTCCTGACCAGGAAGGGTGACGAGCTGCCGCCGATCGATGCGCTCGGCATGTTCTACGAGTTTCGCGAATTGACGCCGATCGGCCGGCGCGGCGACGAGATGATCCGCAAGCTTGCAGACCGGCTGGTCGCGGTCGATCTCCTGGACCAGGCCGCCGAGCTGTTGCAGTACCAGATCGACCATCGTCTCGAAGGTTCGGCCCGGGCGCAGGTCGCGGCGAAGCTGGCCATGGTCTATCTCACCGCCCGCAAGCCCGATCTTGCGATCGCAACCCTGCGCTCGACCCGTATCGCCGACCTTTCCGGCGACCTGCGCCAGCAGCGGCTCCTGCTCGAGGCGCGCGCGCAAAGCGACATCGGCCGCCACGATCTCGCGCTCGACATCGTCTCCAACATTTCGGGCCGCGAGGCGATCCGCTTGCGCTCCGACATCTACTGGTCGGCACGGCGCTGGCGCGAGTCCGCCGAGCAGATCGAGCTGTATTACGGCGAGCGCTGGCGCGACTTCAAGCCGCTGAACCCGGCCGAGAAGAGCGACATCATCCGCGCCGTGGTCGGCTACGCGCTGGCGGAGGACGCAATCGGGCTGGCGCGCTTCCGCGAGAAATACGCAGCATTGATGAGCGGGGAGGCCGACAAGGTCGCCTTCGACATCGCCAGCAAGCCCGCGAGCGGCTCCAGCTCCGAATTCGTCGAGGTCGCCAAGATCGCGGCCGGTGTCGATACGCTCGACGGTTTCCTGCGCGAGATGAAGCAGCGCTTCCCCGATGCATCGACGCGCGCGACGGTGGCGCCCGATCCCGATCCGACCGGCGCATTGCCGAGGATCGAGGGCGTGCGGCGCCTCAGCGCGGCGAAGTAAGCTGAGTCATCCTCTCGGTTCGAACGGGCCTCCCTCTCGACAGCCGCCGCGCAAACCGGCAACCTGCGCCGACAAAACCGCCGGGAGGACGTCACCAGCATGAGCAAGCCCACCAAGACCGCAGCCGAGCTGATCGCGATGGCACGCGCGGAGTTGAAGGTTCACGCCGACTGTCCCGACGGCATGACGATCTCGTTGATCCCTTCCGGCGACTCCTGGGAATTTCGCGCCAGTGCCGACAAGGATACGGAGGCAAGGCCCGGCTATCCCGAATGCGTCGCCATGCTAGTGCAGATCGGCGACCATCTCGCCAAACAGTATGACGTAAGCGGATGAGTGGGCGTCCGCTGACCCGTTGAAGGCGGGGCGATTTCTAGCTGCCGCGTGTCGGATTGATCGCGCCTTGCGTCATGCTGTCCACCAGGCGCTGCAGCCGCGACATGCGCTGCTTTGCCAGCTCGCCATGCAATTCGCGGATCCGGCGCGATTCCGTCACGAAGGTTTCAAAGGCCTCCCGTGCGAAGGCGGTTTGCAGCTCGAACGCCTTGGTGAGCGAGCCCGCGCTTGCGAGCTTTGCGACGAAGCAGCTGGTCTGCTCGAGCGACTTCCTGGAATACTCGCCATAGGCGTTCGCAAGGGTCTGCAGGCTGACCGGCGTCTTTTCAGCCTCCTGAACTGCGGCGATGGCCGGGATTTCGACGAGAGGCGTCTCTGCAGAGGCGATCACTGCTGATGCGACGGGCGCGCTGACTTCTTCAAGCATCGCCGCGCCGACCACGTCGGGCGCCGGTTCGCTGGCTTCTTCATATACCGCAAGGCTGACTTCCTGCGTCGGCGCATCGATCACTTCGGGAGTCGGGACATCGACGACGTCAGGCGTCGGTTCGCTCACCTGCTTTGGGATCGGCGCGTCGGCCTGCTCGGGCATGGCCTCGCTGGCCCTTTGAAGCGCCTCAAGCAATTGATCCGGTTTTGCTCCCTTTGCCTGGCTTTCCTTTCGCTTCCGTGGCTCCGTCTTCTTGCCGGACTGTGCCGCGTTGCCCTTACGCCGGCCGGATTTACCGGCCGGCTTGCCCCCGTCTGCACCCAACATGATTAGAATCGCTCCTTGCTCTCACTCAAACCACGACCTTTAGCCATGTTTGCGCGGAAATCACGGTTATCGCTTGTCGTTCACGGGGCGGTGATGTGGTGAGATTGGGAACACCGCGCCGGGCTCGCCCGGGCGCGCGACCAATCGGCGGCCGAGCCCGACTTGCACGCTCACCAAAACTAACGCAGAGTTCCGCCAAGCTCGGAAACGAACCGGCAAACATCATCTTCAGGGAGTACGCCCATGATCAAGGTCAGCGTCATGTATCCGAACAAGGAGGGCGCGCGCTTCGACCACACCTATTATCGTGACAAGCATATGCCGCTGGTCAAGACGCGCATGGGCGACGCGTGCAAGTTCTACACCGTGGACAAGGGTGTTGCGGGTGGGGCGCCCGGCCAGCCTGCAACCTATGTCGGCATGTGCCATATCTTCTGCGACTCCGTGGAGTCCTTCCAGAAGGGTTTTGGGCCGCACGCCAAGGAAATCATGGCCGACATCCCGAACTACACCGATCTGCAACCGGTGATCCAGATCAGCGAAGTCGTCGTCGGCTGACGAAGCGCGCCGCCTACCTCAAGAGGTAGATCACGGTGGTTTCGAGCTTCGACGGGTCGTCCGACCAATCGCCATAGATTTCCCAGGACGTTCCCGCGAAGGCGCGGTTGTGCGCCTGCGCCCAGGCGTGGATCGCGTCATGGGTGTCCTTCAGACGATCGTAGCCTCCGATATGCACCGCGGCTGCGACGTCGCCCGCGGGCGTTTGTGTCGGATAAATTTCTCCCGAAGCATCGAACTCCCCGGTGACTTCGACGCCGAAATCCACGTTCATCGGCAAATGCCGCGCGGCGGGGTGGTGATACAGAAAGATATTGTGCCCATCGGTGCGAAGGCCGGGCTTGGTCCGCAAAAATGCCCAGACCTGGTCCAGGGCGGGACGCCAGACCGCGCCGATCTCTCCGATTGTCACTTGCCGGCGAACCGCGGCCAGCCAGCGTGGCTGTGTATGCTGAAGCAAAACGGTTGCGGCCATGGCTTAGCGCCGATCGTACTCGTCGGGTCCCATCGCCCAGGGCCATTCATCATGGCCATGGGCGTAGGTGCGGTTGGTCTGGGCGGGATCGCGGTTGACCAAAGGCCGCAGGTACATCGGGTGGGTGGCGCTGCGAACCTCGTGCTCGACGGTGAACAGGTGCTTGCCGGTCGAGGGTTCGACGATGTCGCGAAAGCGATACTGGTATTGATTGTCTTCCTGCGAAACCAGACCGCGCTGCTTCAGGCGGCCGTAGGGGCCCGAAAAGTTCGTGATGTAGATTTGCACGTGGTGGCCGTCGAACTCGGCGAAGGGCCCCGTGGTTTCACGGAATTGAAGATACTGCTCCTTGCCCACTTTCGCGCGCGCGAGCGTGCCGTCGCCGTTCCCTAACTCGGCGGGGATGTCCAGCAACTCCGGGTAAAAGGCCGCGATCGCCTTGGCGGTACCCTGGGGCACGTCGAATTCGACGTAGGGGATGCCGAGCGTAATGCGGCCGAACCTCGCGGCATCGGGCTCATAGCAGCGCAGGCGATTGCCCCAGGGGCAAGTGGCCTCGACATAGTCGTTATGCTCGCGGAACGAGAAGGCGGTGCCGGCAAGCTTTGGCGTCACCGAGGCCAAGCGCTCGAGCAGGGCCTTCCGGCCCGAGATCACGAGACCGGTATGGCCGCGAAGCACCTGCGCCGATCCGGTCGGCAGATGAAACTGGCTCTTGCCGACATTCACCCACATGTTGGTGTCGGACACCATCAGGTAGGGATCCCGCGTCAGGCCCAGGCCGGTGATGTAGAACAGCGTCGCCAGACGCTGGTCGGGGACCTGGACGTTGACGTGTTCGAGATGGATCGAGTTGCCGAGGTCTTCGGCTGAACGGTCGAACGACTGCATGGGCACGGCTCCCGGTTTTTTCGGGGGCCTATCATAAAGGTGCAGGGCGCAATCGCGAAGCGTATTGCGCCGTCCGGGATGCGACTGAACCGATTGGCGGATGACGGTTCGCTCAACCGTGCGACGGCCATGCGGAGCGGGCGCTTAGCTACCGTAGCTCTGCACGAGGCTGCCGGCGACCAGGGACCAGCCGTCGACCAGCACGAAGAAGATCAGCTTGAACGGCAGCGACACCACCACCGGCGGCAGCATCATCATCCCCATCGACATCAGCACCGAGGCGACGACGAGATCGATGATGAGGAAGGGCAGGAACAGGAGGAAGCCGATCTCGAAGGCGCGCTTCAACTCGGAGATCATGAAGGCCGGCACCAGGATGCGCAGCGACATTTCGTCGGGCGTTGCCGGTGGCGCTTCACCGGAAAGGTCCAGAAAGAGCTTCACATCTTTTTCGCGCACGTTCTTGAGCATGAAGCCGCGCAGCGGGACGGAGGCGCGTTGAAGCGCATCTTCCACCGTGATCTGGTTGGCGACCAACGGCTTGATGCCGTCATCGTAGGACTTTTGCAGCACCGGCCCCATCACGAAGGCGGTCAAGAACATCGCGAGCGCGATGATGACCGAGTTCGGCGGCGCGGTCGCCGTGCCCATCGCGGTGCGAAGAAGCGACAGCACGACCACGATGCGGGTGAACGAGGTCATCATGATCAGGATCGACGGCGCGATGGAGAGCACCGTCAGAAGCGCGATGAGCTGGATCGCGCGCGCGGTCACGCCGCCACCCCCAGCGCCGCCCAGATTGATGCTGATGTCCTGCGCGAGCGCAGGCGCGCTGGGCGCTACGAGGGCGCCTGCGGCAATCAGTGTGGCAATGAATAAAACTCTACGCGGGGTTTTTGCGCGTCTCACGAAGACTGCGACTTCGGTCGTCCGAGCAACGAGGCCATTTCTTCCTCGAGATTCTCAAAGCTGCTCTTCGGCGAGGCCGCAGGGGCGGCCGGCGGTTCGTTGCGCGCGGCGCGCACCGGAGCTGCGGCAGGCGTCGGTTCGGGTGCGACCGGCGGCGCTTCCGCGCTGCCCGAGGGTCGGCGCAAGGCAGCCTCCAGCCGCTGCGCCATTTCCGCAAGGTTCTGGTCCGCGGTCTGCGGCGGGGCTGGCGGCGGGGGCGCCGGGGGTGGGGCAGGTGCAGGAACCGGGCGTTCAGCCCGCAGCGGTGGTGGTTTCGGCTCGGCCTGGCGGGAGGCGCGAGGCATCTGCGGCTCGCCGCGCGGCATACGCGGCGGCACAGGCTCGGGACGTGGCTCGAGGCGAGGCTCCGGCCTCGCTTCAGGCCTCGCCTCGGGCCTCAGTTCCGCTCTCGGTTCAACTCTCATGTCCGGCCTTGGCTCTGGGCGAAGACCCATCGGCTCCGGTGAGAAGCCTGCCATCGGATCGATACGCTCGGTCCGCTCGCGTTCGGCGCGCCGTTCGGCCAGCACGGGGGGACGGCGCATCTCCTCGGCAAAGGCGGGGCGCGCCGGTCGTGGCGGCGGCTCCGGCATCTGGGGTGGCTCGGGGTGATGATCAAACCCCTCGCGGGCGCCGTCGCCGTCGCTCCAGCCGGCGACATCCGGGAGCGGTGCGATTCGGGGCGCCTCAGCGCCACCCGGGGGCCGCTGCGGCATCTGTTCGGTGCGGCCCTGGGCACGCACGATATTCGGCTCGACCACGATGTCGGTCGGTCCGCCGATCATGAGCAGGTGTTCGATGTTGTCCCGCCGCACCAGCACCAGGCGCCGGCGTCCATCCACGGCTGCGGCATCGATCACGGCCAGTCGCGGCATCCGTCCGCGATTGGTGTTGGCACCAAGGCGGTTATTCGCAAATCGGCGAACCAGCCATGCGGCGACGACAATCAGGGCCAGCACGGCCACAAACGCGAAGATAAAAGTCACTGCCTGCATGCGCCGGTCCCTGCAAATCGCACTTTAATCAGCCTCGCATGCTCAAACGCGGCACTTTGTCCAACGAGCGAAGCTTGAGTACGGAACTAACGAAACCCTCCCGGCAGGAACCTTTCCGGACCCCGCCGCCCAATGTCTTAATAACTCATGAATCGGCTGAACCAAACGACTTCTTGCGATCCGGACCCGATAAGATGGCGAGTTAACATGTCCATTCTCGCGAAATGACTCGGAAATGGACCAGCAAAGGCGGCCGCGCAGGACTACTTCGTGGTCGTGACAGCGCCTCTTAACCCCCTGTTAACCATACACGCGGCAAATTCTGCCTAGCTGCGCGAGCATCGGGCTCGTGCACCAACGCGGAAAACGGCGCGATGGCGATCAGCGATCTTCCAATTCTGTCGGCGTTGCGCACCAAGATGCAGTGGCATCAGGCTCGTCAGCGGGTGTTGTCCGAGAACGTCGCCAATTCCGACACGCCGACGTTCAAGCCGCGCGATCTGGTCGAACCGAAATTCGATCCCGCCGGCGCGCGGACCGGCTCGAGCGGCTCGCTCGTCATGGCAGTCACGTCCGCCGGCCACATCGCGCCTTCCGGCGGCGGCCAGAGTTACGACGTCAACGGCAGGGTCGGCTTCCAGACCAGACCCGCGGGCAACGCGGTGAGCCTGGAAGAGGAGATGATGAAGGTCTCCGCCAACCAGATGGACTATGCGGCCGTGACCTCGCTGTACAGCAAGAGCCTGCATCTTCTCAAGACCGCAATCGGCAAGGGCTAAGGGACATGAAAAATGGCAGATGAGGTCAGCGATTTCGGCCGCTCGATGGGAATAGCGACCTCTGGCCTGCGCGCGCAGGCCGGACGGATGCGGGTGATTTCCGAAAACATCGCCAACGCCGATTCGACGGCGCAGACCGCGGGAGGCGATCCCTATCGCCGCAAGGTCCCGACCTTCGTGTCCGCACTCGATCGCGCGCTGGACGCAAAGCTCGTGACGCTCGGCAGGATCGCGCCGGACCAATCCGATTTCCGCAGAAAATACGAACCGTCGAATCCGGCGGCGGACGCCACCGGCTACGTGAAATACCCTAACGTCAATTCGCTGGTCGAAATGACCGACATGCGCGATGCGCAGCGCTCATACGAGGCGAACCTCAACATCATCAGCGCGACGCGCCGGATGATCCAACGCACGCTCGACATTCTGAAGGCCTGAACAGGAACCCTAAGCCATGGCTTCACCTACCGTTGCAGCAAATGCCTACGCAAATCTCGCCCGCATCCTCGATTCGGGGGGGGCCGCCAAGAGTTCCGACGGCGAGGGCCCGTCGTTCGCCGCCGTCCTGAAGGAGGCGGTCGGCAGCGTGATGGAGGCCGGCAAGAAGTCGGATGCGCAGACGGTCGCGATGGCCTCGGGCAAAGCCAACGTGATGGACGTGGTGACGGCGGTGGCGGAGACCGACGTCGCGGTTTCGACGCTGGTTTCCGTGCGAGACCGCGTGATCCAGTCCTACGAGGACGTGATGAAGATGTCGATCTGACCGCGCTGGCGGTCAGATGGGCGCGCCAAGCGCGACCCCGGAATCTCGAGAGTTCCGGCCTTCGGTGCTCGCACCGCCCTGGAATGACGACGGAATTTGTGGAGCCAAGAAAATGACCGGTGCTGAAACCCTCGATGTCGCGCGCGATGCGATCTGGACGCTTGTCGTGGTGTCCTCGCCCTTGATGATCGTGGGCCTCGTCGTCGGCGTGGTGGTGTCGCTGTTCCAGGCACTGACGCAGATCCAGGAGCAGACGCTGGTCTTCGTGCCGAAGATTCTCGCGATCTTCGTGACGCTGATCCTGGCGCTGCCGTTCATGGCCAATTCGCTGCACAGCCAGATGATGCGGATATCGTCGCGAATCATCGGCGGTTGATGCCAACATGTAGAGACCATGCGTATCGATATTTCCATGCTGCCGGCGCTCGCGGCCGCCTTCATGCTGGTCTTTGCCCGCATCGGCGCCATGGTGATGTTGCTGCCGGGGCTCGGCGAATCCAACATTCCGGTGCGGATCAAGCTGGGGATCGCGCTGCTTCTCACGCTGATCATCCTGCCGTTGCACCGGCAGGCTTACCAGGTCGACATGGGCTCGATTGCCTCGCTGCTCGTGCTGATGCTGCATGAGATCGTGATCGGCATCCTGCTGGGTGCGACCGCGCGCGTGACGCTTGCGGCGCTGCAGGTCGCCGGCTCCGTGATCGCCCAGCAGATGGGATTGGGCTTCGTGCAATCCGTGGACCCGACGCAGGGTCAGCAGGGCGTCCTGATCGGCAACTTCCTGACCATGCTCGGCGTGACGCTCCTGTTTGCGACCGACACGCATCATCTGGTCATCGCGGCCTTGAACGACAGCTACAAGATCTTTTCGCCGGGCGAGACCATGGCAAGCGGCGACGTCGCAGCCCTTGCCACCCGCGCGTTCGCGGCCGCCTTCAGGATCGGACTGCAACTCTCGGCGCCGTTTCTGGTCTTCGGCCTCGTCTTCAACATCGGCCTCGGCGTGCTGGCACGCCTGATGCCGCAGATGCAGGTCTATTTCGTCGGCGTGCCGCTGTCGATCTTCGCCGGTTTTCTCATTCTCGCAGCCGTGCTCGCGGCGATGATGGGGAGCTTCCTCGACTATTTCACCGGCGTCATGCACGACATGATGCCGCTCAGGTAGGGGTTGAAGCCTCATGGCCGACGAGAATGATGCGTCAGACAAGACAGAGGACCCGACGCAAAAACGTCTGGACGATGCGCTCGAGCGCGGCGACGTCGCCAAAAGCCAGGAGATCAATACCTGGTTCGTGATCGCGGGCGGGACGCTCGTGATGTCGACGTTTTCCTCCTCGATCGGCGGCGGCATGCTGCAGCCGCTGCGCAACCTGCTCGCCAACGCCTGGATGATCCGCACCGACGGGCCAGGGCTTCTGGCGCTCGCCTCCAGCCTCGAATATGCGGTCATCGCCGCGATCGGCGTGCCGCTTCTGATGCTGGCGCTGGCCGCGATCGCCGGCAACATGATGCAGCATCGGCTGGTCTGGTCCGCCGAGGGGCTCAAGCCGAAGCTGTCGAAGGTTTCGCCCGGCGCAGGATTCAAGCGCATCTTCGGCAAGCAGGCAGCGGTGAATTTCGCCAAGGGCCTGTTCAAGCTGACCGCGCTCGGGGCGGTGATGACCGCGATCCTCTGGCCGGAACGCGATCGGCTCGAGGCATTGCTGCGGTTCGATCCTTCATCGCTTCTGGACGTCACGACCTCGATGTCGCTGCATTTGATGGGCGCGGTGGTCGCGATTTTGGCCATCGTCGCCGTCGGCGATTATCTGTTCCAGTACCGAAGCTGGTATCAGCGCCAGAAGATGTCGCTGCAGGAGATCAAGGAGGAGTTCAAGCAGTCGGAAGGCGATCCGCATGTGAAGGGCCGGATGCGGCAGTTGCGCCAAGCGCGCATGAAGAAGCGCATGATGGCGGCGGTGCCGAAGGCCTCGGTGATCATCACCAACCCGACCCACTATTCGGTGGCGCTGCAATACGAGCGCGGCATGTCGGCGCCGGTCTGCGTCGCCAAGGGCGTCGACAGCATGGCTTTCCGGATCAGGAAGATCGCGCGCGAGCACGATGTGCCGATCGTGGAGAACGTGTCGCTGGCACGCGCGCTGTATGCGACTGTGGACATCGACGAGGAAATTCCGGTCGAGCACTACCATGCGGTCGCCGAAATCATCGGCTACGTCATGGGGCTGCGGCGCAATCTGTCGGGGCGGCGCGCATGAGGCTGCGCACCCCCGGAAAGGCCCGAAATGGCTGAGATAGCGGTTTTCCGGACTTGCGCTGAGCCGTCCGAGTCAGGCACTTGGGAGCTTAAGGCGCGGGATTCGCGCCAACACCACGCCGACGGGTCGTCTCCCGCCATGATCGCCGACGCTGACCTTGACCAGTCCCGCGAGCCGAGAGGCGCGCAGGAGATGGCCGTGCACGAACCTGTGCGTCGCGGCTCGATCGTGCTGGTGCTCCTGGTGGCAGGGGCGCTGGTGGCGATTGCGATTGCGCTGATGACCATCGGTCGGGCCCAGGCGCAGCCCTATATCCTGGGACTGCTGGCCTTGCTGGCGATGGTCGGGCTGTTCAACCTGTTCGCCTTTGCCGCCGGCATCATCCGTTTCGCCGACCGTTCGGCCGACAATCCGGTGATGGCGCATATTGCCGACCACGCCTTCGATGGGCTCGCCGTGACCGATCCGCGCGGCCACGTGGTCTATTTCAACAACGCCTATCTGGCGCTCACCGGCGCGGCGGGGCCGCAGCACGTTCGTCCCGTCGAGCGCGTCTTCATCGGCAACCCCGACGTGTCCGAAGCCGTGTTTCGCCTCCTGAAGGCCTCGCGGGAGGGCAAGCGGCAGCAGGAGGAGGTGCGCCTCGCCGGTCAGGACGGCACGCAGGGCCGATGGCTGCGCATGCGCGTGCGTCCGCTCGGCGCGGGCAAGCGGCAAGCCAAATATGCGGTGTGGTCGATCGCCGACATCACCCGGGATCGCGAGCGGCAGGAGGACGTGTTCCGCGAATTGCAGCATGCGATCGAATATCTCGATCACGCGCCGTGCGGCTTCTTCTCCGTCAATGCGTCCGGCGAGCTCGTCTACGTCAACGCGACGCTCGCCGGCTGGCTGGATTACGACCTCGCCGAGATCGGCTCGGGCGGCCTGAGGCTCAACGACATCGTCTCCGGCGACGGCGCCTCGCTGCTGACCTCGATTGTGGCCGTTCCCGGCGAGGTGAAGACGGAGGTCTTCGACATCGATCTGAAGATGCGCGGCGGCAAGACCATGCCGTCGCGGCTCTACCACAAGCTCGCTTTCGGCGCCGACGGAGCGCCGGGTCCCTCGCGCACGCTCGTGATCAGCCGCGCCCGCGACGAGCGCGCCGATCCGCAAACCTCGGCCGAAGTGCGCTTCATGCGCTTCTTCGACCACACGCCGATGGCGATTGCGACTGTGGACCGCGCGGGCTCGGTCGTTCGCGCCAATGCGCGGTTTGCGAAACTGACCCAAAGCCTCGGACCAGGGCTTGGGCTCGATGCGGCGACCAACCGCTCGATTTTCCGCGCCGTCAATGCGCGCGACCGTGGCCTTCTGATCTCGGCGATCAACCAGGCGGCCGAAGGGCAGGGCGACATCAAGCCGGTCGAGGTGATGCTCGAGGGCGACAAGGATCGCTGGGGGCAGTTTTTCGTCACGCCCGTCGAGCAGGACGATCGCGAGACCGAGGCGGCGATCGTCTACATGCTGGAGACGACCGAGCGGCGGACGCTGGAAAACCAGATCAACCAGTCGCAGAAGATGGACATGGTCGGCCAGCTCGCCGGCGGCATCGCGCACGACTTCAATAATGTGCTCTCCGCCATCATGATGGCGAACGATTTCCTGTTGAACGCGCACAAGCCGACCGATCCGTCGTTCCAGGACATCATGCAGATCAAGCAGAACGCGACCCGCGCCGCCACGCTGGTTCGCCAGCTGCTCGCATTCTCGCGGCGGCAGACGCTGAGGCCGCAGGTGCTCGACCTCGGCGACGCGCTCTCCGACCTCACGATGCTGTTGCGGCGGCTGATCGGCGAAAAGGTCAAGCTCGATCTCGTGCACGGCCGCGACCTCTGGAAGGTGAAGGTCGACGTCTCCCAGTTCGAGCAGGTCATCGTCAATCTCGCGGTCAATGCGCGGGATGCGATGCCCGACGGCGGCAAGCTGACGGTGAAGACGGCCAATGTGAGCACGGCCGAGTCCGCGCAGCTTGCCTTCAAGGGCATGCCGGCGGGCGAATATGTGCGGATCGACATTTCCGATACCGGCACGGGAATACCCGCCGATATCCGCGACAAGATCTTTGAGCCGTTCTTCTCGACCAAGGAAGTCGGCAAGGGCACAGGCCTCGGCCTGTCGACGGTCTACGGCATCGTCAAGCAGACGGGCGGCTTCGTTTACGTCGATTCGGAGGAGGGCAAGGGCACCTCGTTCTCGATCTTCCTGCCGCGCCATCACGCCGAGCAGGAGAGGCCGGAAGAGGTCAAGGCGGAGGCCGCCCAGCCGCATGCCACCAATGGTGCGGTGCCTTCGCAATCAAAGCCCCGTGCCGATCTCACCGGCCAGGGCACCATCCTGCTGGTCGAGGACGAGGAGGGCCTGCGTTCGCTGAACGCGCGCGGGCTGCGCTCGCGCGGTTACAGCGTCATCGAGGCCTCGAACGGCATCGAGGCGATGGAGGCGCTGGAGGAGAAGGACGGCGGCGTCGACCTCGTGGTGTCGGACGTCGTCATGCCCGAGATGGACGGCCCGACCTTGTTGAAGGCGATGCGCGGCCGCAATCCCAACCTCAAGATCATCTTCGTGTCGGGATATGCCGAGGATGCGTTCGAGAAAAGCCTGCCGGAGAACGAGCAGTTCGCGTTCCTGCCAAAGCCGTTCACGCTGACGCAGCTGGTGGCCGCGGTCAAAGAGACCATGATGCCGCAGTAGGCGTGGAACCGCGCTGCAGCAATCGCGACCGTCCGCAAACAACCCGCGACGCAGCGCCGCAGTCGCCGGAGGTTATATCCGCTTCACTTTTGGACGGTGCTGCCCATCTTAGAGGCGGTTCCCGGAGTTTTTGGGATTCAGGAAAAAAACCATGAGATTTTCGCAACATATCGGCGGCTTGGTAAAGGCGATCGCGCTTGTGATGGCGCTGGCGCTGCCGACCATGCTTGCCGTTTCCTCGGCTGATGCGCGGATCGGCGGCGGCTTCTCGTCCGGCTCGCGTGGCTCGCGCACATTCTCGGCGCCTCCGTCGACCTCGACGGCGCCGAATGCCGCGTCTCCCTTCAACCGCACCTTCACCCAGCCGGGTAGTCCAGGCATGAATTCGGGTCTCGGCGGCGGCCTTTTCAACCGGCCGGGCGGCGGCCTGCTCGGCGGCCTTGCTGCGGGGTTCCTCGGCGCCGGCCTGCTCGGGATGCTGTTCGGTGGCGGAATGTTTTCCGGCATCGGCGGATTTTCGTCCGTGCTCGGGCTGATCCTGCAGATCGTGCTGATCGTGTTCCTGGTGCGGCTCGCGATGTCATGGTGGCAGCGCCGCCAGATGTCGCAGCACGCCTATGCCGGCTCAGCTCCCGCGGCCGCGCCGACGCAATCGAGCTTCGGTAGCGGCATGGGCTTTGGCTTCGGCTCGAACAGCGCGCCGCTGCAGATCCAGCCCGCAGACTACGAGGCGTTCGAACGCCTCCTAGTCGAGACCCAGGCGGCCTATTCGGATGAGGACATTGCAAGGTTGCGCGGGCTGGTGACGCCCGAGATGCTGAGCTTCTTCACCGAAGACCTGCAGCAGACCCGTGCGCGCAACCAAATCAACAAGGTGTCCGGCACCAAGCTGTTGCAGGGCGACCTTGCCGAGGCCTGGCGCGAGGGCGACAGCGAATACGCAACCGTTGCGATGCGCTTCTCGATGATCGATCGCTACGTCGACCGCACCAGCGGCCGGCTCATGAGCGGCAGCGAGCAGCCCGTCGAGGTCACGGAGGTCTGGACGTTCGTACGCCCGCGCGGTGGCGACTGGAGGCTGTCGGCGATCCAGCAGGCGAGCTGATCGTCCGCCGAGAACGGAACAAGCAAGGGCGCCGTGGTTCATTCCACGGCGCCTTTTGCTTTTTGGCCCACGGCGGAATAATCGAAAGCAGGACGGGTTGATCAAACCATCGGCTCGCTCGCCTGACCGACAAACAAGAAACGGGAGGAACCAATGACACCATGCGGACAACATCTTTCACCGGTCTTGCTGATTGCAGCGCTTTGCCTGTCGGCTTTACCAGCGCATCCGGTTCAAGCGCAGTCTGCCGATACGACGTTCTTCATCACCAGCGCCGGGCCCGGTAACGGCGCGAATCTCGGTGGCCTTGCCGGCGCTGACAAGCATTGCCAGGCGCTGGCGCAGGCGGCGGGGGCGGGCTCCAAGACCTGGCACGCCTACCTGTCCACCCAGGCAGCCGACGGACAGCCTGCCGTGAATGCGCGCGACCGCATCGGCAAAGGACCATGGCAAAACTCCAAGGGCGTGGTGATCGCCAAGGATGTCGCCGACCTCCACAGCGCGAACAACAATCTCACGAAGCAGACCGCTTTGACCGAGAAGGGCGATGTCAACAACGGCCGCGGCGATACGCCGAACCGCCATGACATCCTGACGGGCTCGCAGCCCGACGGCACCGCATTCGCGGCCGACCCCGACCGCACCTGCAAGAACTGGACAAGCGGCACCCAGGGCGCGGCCATGCTCGGGCATTCCGACCGCCAGGGCCTGCGCGACGACGACGCCTCGAAGTCCTGGAACTCGTCGCATCCCTCGCGCGGCTCCGAGGGCGGCTGCTCGCAGGCCGATCTCAGAAGCACCGGCGGAGACGGGCTGCTCTATTGCTTTGCGGTGAACTGAGAGCTCATCTGCGGCATCGCCAAACGTGAACCATGGTTGTGCAGTTGCGCACCTGAGTTCTCGAGATTCCGGGTATGGTGCGTTCGCACCATCCCGGAACGACAGCGAGCCCTCTCATGAAGTACGAACTGTTTTACTGGCCGGAAATTCAGGGTCGCGGCGAATACGTTCGTCTCGCGCTCGAAGAGGCCAAAGCAGCCTATGTCGACGTCGCGCGCGGACCTGGCGGTACCTCCGCCATGATGGCGATGATGGACAGGAGCGGCACACCGCCATTCGCGCCGCCATTCCTCAAGGCCGGCAAGCTCGTGATCGGCCAGACCGCCAACATCCTGCTCTATCTCGGCGCGCGCCATGGTCTTGCGCCGAAGACGGAAGCCGGCAAATTGTGGGTGCATCAGCTGCAGCTCACGGTGACCGACATCGTGCAGGAGGTTCACGACACCCATCATCCGCTTGGGCCATCGCTCTATTACGAGGACCAGAAGGCGCCTGCGAAGAAACGAACGGACGAGTTCTGGAAGGAGCGGGTGCCGAAATATCTCGGCTATTTCGAAGATGTGCTCAAGGCAAGCGGCGGAAGCTATCTTGCTGGCCGACGCCTCACCTATATCGATCTGTCGCTATTTCAGATCGTGGACGGACTTCGCTATGCCTTTCCCAAGCGCATGAAGGGGTTCGAGGACGATATTCCGGGCCTCGTCGATCTGCATGAGCGCATCGCCGCGCGGCCCAACATCAAGGCCTATCTCGCGAGCGATCGCAGAATCCCCTTCAACGAGAGCGGCATCTTCCGCCACTACAGGGAGCTTGACGCCTGATGAGGTCAAGCGGATGCGATTTGCAACTTGCCGGCAATTTGGCTCTTATTCCGCATCGTCGCCGATGCTTTCCGGCGTACCGAGCGAGCCAGCTCTCATAACCATAAGGCTTTGCGGGAGATCCTCATGAATTGCCGTCGCTTTTGCCCAGGCATCGCCAGCCTGTTCGCGGCCACAATGATTTTGACCGGCCCGGTCACGGCGCAGCAGCAGCCGGGGGCCGATTTCCCCGATGGAGCCGGCAAGAGCGACGTCGTCGCGATCTGCGGCGGTTGCCACGATATCAACCGGCTGAAGGCCGGCTACACGCCGGAAGGCTGGCATACTGTGATGCGCATGATGCAGAACTTCGGCGCGCCGATCCCGGAAGGTCAGGCCACCGCCATCACCGATTATCTGATCAAGAGTTTTCCGGAAGGTCCGCGTCCGGCGGCAGCACTGATCGAAGGTCCGGTCGATGTCAACATCAAGCAATGGCCCGTGGCCACCGCGGGCTCGCGGCCGCATGATCCGCTCGCCGCGCGCGATGGATCGCTGTGGTACACGGGGCAACTTGCCAACAAGCTCGGACGGCTCGATCCCAAGACCGGAGAGATCAAGGAATTTCCCGTCAATCCGTCGACGGGTCCGCATGGGCTGAAAGAGGACAAGGATGGCAACATCTGGTTCACCGGCAACTTTTCCAGCGTGATGGGCAAGCTCGACCCGAAGACCGGAAAAGTGACCGAATATCCGATGCCCGATCCGGCCGCGAAGGACCCGCACTCGCTCGCGTTCGACCATGACGGCATTCTTTGGTTCACGGTCCAGCAAGGCAACAGGATCGGCCGCCTCGATCCGAAGAGCGGCGAGGTCAAGCTGTTGACTCCGCCGACGGCCGGCGCGCGGCCCTACGGCATCCAGGTCGATTCCAGGAATACAATCTATGTCGTCGATTTCGGCGCGCCGAAGATCACGGCGATCGATCCAAAGACGCTTGCGATGCGCGAATTTCCGCTGCCGGATCCGGCGGCGCGGCCCCGGCGGCTAGCGATCGGCCCTGATGACACGATCTGGTACTCGGATTTCGCCCGCGGCTATCTCGGCCATTTCGATCCCGCGACCGGCCAGGTGAAGGAATGGCTGTCGCCCAGCGGGCCGAAGTCGCAGCCTTACGGCATGGTCTTTACCAAGGGCGCGGTCTGGTACAGCGAGTCCGCGGCCAAGCCCAACACCATCGTGCGTTTCGATCCCAAGACCGAGAAATTCCAGACCTGGGCGATCCCGGGTGGCGGTGACATCGTGCGCAACATGGATGTGGACCGCGAGGGCGAGCCTGTCATGGCCAACAGCCTCGTCAACAAGGTCGGACTGGTCGAGGTGAAGGGCGCAAAGTAGGGCCGTGCCTCGAACTACCGAAAGGCGAATCTGTCCCAGCCACCGAGCCCACGACAGGCGGCCTGGAACGCGCGCCAGTTGATCCGGAATCCTGGCGGCGCCCAGATTATAAGGCCGGCCAGCGCGGTTGAGAACGTGACCAAGGTGCTGATGCAGGCAAAGACGAGACCGAGCGCGCCGACCACAAGCGTCGCGACGCGGGGACCCCAGCGCTCCTCGATCAGGACGTGGGCAAGCTTGCCGCCATCAAGCGGGAACGCCGGGATCATGTTGACGGCGAACAGACCGAGATTGAGATAGGCGGTCGCCCGCAGGAGCTGCTCGAGGAATGCATCCGTCGGCGGACCTGGCACATTCTGATGGCCGGGGATCGTTTCGGCTGCGTGCGGCATCGTTACAAGGAACGCCAGCGCGACCAACCCGATCAGAAGATTGGACCCTGGTCCGGCCGCCGTGATCACGAGATCCTGCCGACGCGTGTGCGGCAAATGCCAATACTGCACGAGGCCGCCCAGCATGCGGATATCGATCCGCTGCACCGTCAGGCCATAGCGGCGCGCCATGGCTGCATGAGCCAGCTCGTGCGCCAGGATCGACACGAGGATCGTTGCCATGAACAGTATCGCCAATGCGAGCCCGCGCGGGCTCACCATGTACCAGAACGGCCATGCAAGAAGGATGGCAGTGACGAAGAAGCCGGAATGCAGATAAATCGGCGCATTCTGATATTGCCCGATCTCGACAAGGCCGGTTTTGGTCGAACGGCGTGTCGCCATCGTTTTGCCCTCCGCCCCTTGGTCGGGCGCGGTGAGCGGGCGGTTCACACCGGGGCAACAGTTATTCGCCGTACAATCTTTAGCGATTGCGGCCGTCGATCACCGTCATGGTGAGCTTGGCGAGCTCGATGCCGTCGATGCAGCTGACGTTGAGTGCGACCACCTCGGTGCCATCAGCCTTGCGGCCGCGCGCAAAAACCTCGACGCCGCAATCGATGCAGAACTGATGTCGGATCGCGTGCTTGTTGAAGAGGTATTCCCGCAGATTGTCCTCGCCGGCGCGCAGCTGAAAGCTCTTTGGCGACAGAAAGGTGAAATGCAGCCCCTTCTTGGTGCAGATCGAGCAATTGCAGGAGGTGACCATCGAGAGGTCCGAGGTGCATTCGAACCGCACCAATCCGCAATGGCAACCGCCTGTGAATGTTTTGCTCTCGTAAGCCATGACGCTGCTCCCAGAACACGGCGCCCTCGCGTAGCGCGTACCGGACATGCCCGGGGCTGGCTAGGGGGCGCGTGATGAAAACGCGTCAAAAATAAAAGAGCCGCAATCCTGGCGGCCCTTTTTCCGGGATATTGGCGGTGCGTCAGGGAAAGTGGGGTCAGGCGAGCTGGTCGACCCGCGTGCCCTGTCCGGGTGGGAGCGGCGGCGGGGGTGGCGGCTGATGGGTGGCGCCGGCGTCGCTGCCGTCGGCGCTGACCGACGGGGCGGTCGTTTTGGGTGCGCTGGTATCGACCGGGTTGATCGGGGCGGCTGAGGCCGGCGCGGCAATGCTGGAGATGGTCATGGTACGGAGCCCCACAATATTCGGGCGAGCATGGGGCCCGGCCAGCCAATAGCTGCTGAAGGAAATCGATAAAATGCAAGCTATCGCGGTCCGTGCGGGAGCGATGGTGAACGACAGGCTGATGCGTGTCCGAAAAACAGCCTTTGCCGGCAGGGTTCCGTTACTGATCGAGCCCGCGCCGAACCACGATGGCGGCGTCGGTCTTGGTGCGCGTGCATTCCATGTCGAGCCGCTTGTAGCGCATCGTGATCTTGTTGCCGCGCAGGATGCCCATGCGCTTGAGGCAGCGTGACGTGCCGGTCATGGTGTCGTCCTTGGGCAGTGTGAAAATCACCGCCGTCGCTGAGCCGACCAGGTTCAGGAATTCCGGTTTCAGCTTGCGGTCGCCCTTGGCGTAGAGCTCGTTCGCATATTCCTTGCCGCGGCAGCCGAGCGAAAGCTCGGTTGCGGCCGGATGGGTCAGGTAGATGATATTGGCGGCCTTGAAGCTGACCTTGATCCCGTCGATCGAGTCCGCCAATTGCTTTGCGATATCGTCGCAATGGTCCGCCCGCGCTGGTGGGGCGAAGAACGTCGCAGCGAGCGAGAACGCTGCGGCAAGCGGGATCAATCGGCGAGACGATCGTGGGAATGTCATGATGAAGGCCCCTTCGGGCCTTATTGAAACCCTTGGACCAGCTTCATGCAAGACCCGACCTTTTTCCTCCGGCAAACCGTGTTATATTTGCGACATGAGCAAAGAGCAGGTGAAGACCATCCTGGATCGCGTGTTGACCTGGCCCATCGAGCGCCAGGAAGACGCAGCGAAGATCCTGATGCTCATGGAATCGCAGGACGAAAGTGGTTATCGGCTGACCGACGAGCAAGTCCAAGAAGTGAAACGCAGACTTGCAGACCCGAACCCCAAGAGACTTACTCTAGAAGAATTCAACGAGCAGCTGGGTCGGCAACTCGGCGAATGAATGTTGTCATCCACGAATCTGCTGCCGTCGATCTCGACGGAATTTTCAAACTGGATTTCCGAGACTAGCCCGCGTGCTGCGGCGGATTTGGTCAGGCGCGTTCGAGCGCGCATCAATCGGCTTGGGATTGCTGGTCTTGCGCATATAGGTCGGCCAGGTCTGGTTGAAGGCACGCGCGAACTCATCGAGGCGCCCTACATTATCGTCTACCGGGTCGATGAAGCTGCGGACGAGATAGCTATTTTGGCCGTTGTGCATGGCGCCCGGAATAGGGAGGTTTAGCGCTGGAACGGCGCGGGTTTTCCCGGCGCCCAACCTTCCTTTTGAACGAAAAATGCCTAAAACACCTTCATAGCCGCGACTTCCGGGATCGAGCCCTGCGGCCCCAAAACCCACGAGCACCCCATGAACGCTCCGAGCGCCTTTCCCGATCAGCAAAAGCCCGTACCGCCCTACAAGCACACGCCCCTGTTTCCGCTGGGCAAGGACGAGACGCCCTACAGGAAGATCTCGACTGAGGGTGTGCGGGTCGAAAAGGTCGCAGGGAGAGACATGCTGGTGGTGTCGCGCGAAGCGCTGCGGGCGCTGTCGGAGGCGGCTTTTGGCGAGATCAACCACTATCTGCGCCCGGGACATTTGAAGCAGTTGCGCGCCATCCTCGACGACAGCGAGGCGAGCCCCAACGACAAGTTCGTGGCGCTCGATTTCCTGAAGAACGCCAATATCGCAGCCGGCGGCGTGCTGCCGATGTGCCAGGATACCGGCACCGCGATCATCATGGGCAAGAAGGGCTGCAACGTCATCACCGACGGCGACGATGAGGCGGCGCTGTCGGAAGGCGCGCGGGACGCGTATCTGCGCCGCAATCTGCGCTACTCGCAGGTGGCTCCCCTGTCGATGTATGAGGAGAAAAACACCGCCAACAACATGCCGGCGCAGTGCGAGATCTATGCCGAGGGTGATGACACCTACAAGTTCATGTTCATGGCCAAGGGCGGCGGCAGCGCCAACAAGAGCTTTCTGTTCCAGGCGACACCCTCGGTCTTGACCAGGGATCGCCTGCTCGCGTTCCTGAAGGAGAAGGTGCTCACCCTCGGCACGGCCGCTTGCCCGCCTTACCACCTTGCGATCGTGATCGGCGGCACCTCGGCCGAGCTTTGCATGAAGACTGTCAAGCTTGCTTCCGCGCGCTATCTCGACGCGCTGCCGACCCACGGCTCGGCGGACGGCAACGCCTTCCGCGATCTCGAGATGGAGCAGGACATCCATAAGATGACGCAGAGCCTCGGGGTGGGCGCGCAATTCGGCGGCAAATATTTCTGCCACGACGTGCGCGTGATCCGGATGCCGCGCCACGGCGCCTCGCTGCCGATCGGGCTGGGCGTATCCTGCTCGGCCGATCGCCAAGTGCTCGGCAAGATCACGCGCGACGGCGTCTACCTCGAGGAGCTTGAGCATAATCCTGCGCAATATCTGCCTGCAGTCGAGCAGGCGCTCGGCGGCGAGGTCGTGCAAATCGACCTCAACCGGCCGATGAAGGACATCCTGGCGACGCTCTCGAAGCACCCGATCAAGACGCGCTTGTCGCTCACCGGGACCATGATCGTCGCGCGCGATTCCGCGCATGCGAAGTTGCGCGAGCGGCTGGAGAAGGGCGAGCCGCTGCCGGACTACTTCAAGAACCATCCGATCTATTATGCCGGACCGGCGAAGACGCCGGAGGGCTATGCCTCGGGCGCGTTCGGTCCGACCACGGCGGGACGGATGGACTCGTTCGTCGACCAGTTCCAGGCAGCCGGTGGCTCGATGGTAATGCTCGCCAAGGGCAACCGTGCGGCGGCGGTACGCGAGGCCTGCAAGAAGCACGGCGGCTTCTATCTCGGTTCGATCGGAGGTGCGGCCGCAAACCTCGCCGAGCACTGCATCAAGAAGGTCGAAGTGGTCGAATATCCCGAGCTTGGCATGGAAGCGATCTGGCGCATCGAGGTCGTGGATTTTCCCGCCTTCATCATCATCGACGACAAAGGCAACGACTTCTTCAAGGAGTTGAACCTCGGGTGAGGGCGGATGGCTGTGGGCCAGTCCTGAGCGGAGATTGCATGGTCGAGTGGTTCGACGACCTCAAGGTCGGAATGCGGTTCAAAAGCGCCGAGGTGATGGTTTCCAGGGAGGACATCCTGCGCTTTGCGGCCGAATTCGATCCGCAGCCGTTTCACACCGACGAAGCGGCTGCGAAGAACTCGATCCTCAACGGCCTTGCCGCGTCGGGATGGCACACTGCCGCCATCGCAATGCGGCTTGCGATCGCAACACGGCCGTTCGGGCCGCATCCGCTGTTCGGCGCCGGGGTCGACGATCTGCGATGGCTCAAGCCGGTGCGACCCGGCGATACCCTGCATCTCGAGGGAGAGCTGGTTGAGCTGATCCCCTCGCGAACGAAGCCGCAGGGCATCGCGCGCATCAAATGGACCGCCTACAACCAGGACGGCGAGGCGGTCTACACGTTCAATCCGATTGCAATTGTGCCGAGCCGGCCTGGGTAAACCGTGGGTTCGTTGCCGGCGGCTTTACGCCCGCGACCCCGTAAACGGGAAGCTCCCCATCGGGCCGATGCCCATCTCGCCGGAAATGCTATCGCCGGAGACCTTTCCGGTAAACTCCAGGGTCAGCGGCATCGGGTTGGTGATCGATACTTTCCAGGCTACGTCGTCGCCATTCACGCTGCCGTCAAAGATCTCGGTGGAATTGCCATCCGCACCTTGGGTGCCCGTCAGCGAGCCGCCCGCGCTCGTCAGGTTCAATGTCGCATTTCGCTCGCCCATCGGCGTGGTCATCACGAGATTCCAGTTTCCGTCCACCGCCATTTAAATCTCCTCCCATGTTGGCCACAAAACCGAATGGTCCTGAATCGCCAAGTCTTGCGGCGGTATAGCCCAACTCGCGGCGCAAGCTCAATTCGTTCATCCGCGTAAAAGCGTCTCACGAGACCGCGGCGCGCTGGGCACGGATACGGCTGACGATGAGACTGCGAAACGCGATGTATTGCACGCCGAAGGCGATGAATTTGGCGCCGACGGCAACAATCGAGACGTAGAAAGCCCATAGCTTGAGATCGCCCGTCATTGCCACCGCGATCGTGCCTGCGCCCAGTGCGAACATCAGCGCCGACCAGGCGTAGCCGGCGAAACTGATCGCGTCCGGAATGGTCTCGACCGCCACACTTGGGACGTAACGCAGCATCCAGCCGCGCTTGAGCATGATCGTGCCGATCGCGAAATGGGCGATCGCGGGCTTTGCCAGCACGAAACGAGGATCGCTGGTCAGGATCGTGGCGCTGCCCAGAACGATCACCAGGCCCAGACTAGCCCAGGTCATGAAATTCACCGTCTGACGTCTGGTACGAAAATAGGCGACCTGACCGATTGCGCCGGCAATTGCGAGCGACGTTGCCAGCACAATGCTGCCGGTCGAAAAATACAGACCCAGGAAGATCATGCTGGAGAGGAAATCGGTGCCGAGCCGTCGAAACACGTCTCTCATGGTCCTATACGCTGTCGAAACGGCAGGGATTAACGCGCCTGGGGCAGAGCGTTCGATGGCGGCGCACCGAGCTTGAGCCTGCGATAATGAGGGTACCATTTGGTGAAGACAACCGCACTGTTGCGAGCGGCAAAGGCGACCGCGAGGCTCAGCCAGATCGGCAGACCTGGCACGTAAAGCACGGCCATGTTGCTCACCATCATCAACAGCGCAGCCACCGTCCAGGCCGAGGTGATGATGTAGTTGGCGCGCAGAAAGCCCGGCATCGCCGCCGTCTCGGCCGGGACCGATTCCAAGGCATATTGCAGGGTAAAGGGGCGGCGGATCAGCATCGAGCCGAGCGAAGCCACGAAGATGCCGCTGTCCACGGCAAGCTTCGCCTTCGAGCCCACGAAGCCAGGGTCGACCAGATTAAGATAGGCCGCAACTCCGGCGAACACGACCGCCGACGCGGAGGGCAGCAGCTTGATCGAACGGCCGCGGACGATGTCGAGGGCGACCGTAGCGAGCGAGACGGCCGCAGCCGCTGCAAGGCTTATCGTGGTGGATGCCACGAGCATCAGCGTGGCGAACGCGCCATAGGGCGCAAGGATCAGGAAAATCGTCATTGGATAGCCCTTCGGGCCAATCTTTACATTGTAAAGATGCGTATCCGTGCGCTGGGCCTTCGTCAAGGGAAAATCTTTACAGTGTCAAAATCGGAGCCTATAGATCACGCGATGGTGAAGAGGGTGGAAAGGATCCGCAAGCGTCCGCCCAGGGACGCAGGTCGTGGCTCACCGGTCAGGACCGGCCGGGCGCGGCCGAGCGCGCGCGCGGCGGCATCCGGCGGCGAGGGGACCTACCATCACGGCGCGCTGAGGGACGCGCTCCTCAAGGCGGCCGAGCGGGTCCTGGAGCGCGACGGGCTTGCGGGGCTGACGCTGCGCGCCGTGGCGCGCGAGGCTGGCGTCTCGCACGCGGCTCCAGCGCATCATTTCGGCGATCTCACCGGCCTCCTCAGCGAGCTCGCCGCGATCGGCTTCTTGCAGTTCAACGCCACCATGGCCTCCGCCGCCCCGGCCGACATGCCGTTTCCGGCGCGCGCCATGGCCCGCGCCAAGGCTTATGTCGGCTATGCCAAAGCCCATCCCGGCATGTACGGGCTGATGTTCCGCACCGAGCGCCTTGATCATTCGCGCCCATCGCTCTGTGCCGCTGCCGAAGCCGCGTTTGCCGGCCTTGCCGGCGCGGTCGCCGACAGCCGTCACGAGCATATCGAGCAGGAAGCGCTGACGCTGGAGCAGGCTGCCGCGATCGCGCGCGCGTGGTCCATGGTGCATGGCTTTACGACGCTGCTGCTGGATGGACGTCTCGCGGATATCCTGAGGCGCCTGCCTGCGGGAACGGATGTCGAGACGTTGCTCGAGGCCATGCTGAAGCTCACGATGGGCAAGCCGACTTAGTCTCCTGCGAAACCCGTGACCTGGAAGACACGTGTTGCTGTCTAAAGACGCATTCCACGCCAACTGACGCCACCAATCTGGGGAAGGTTTACGCCGCAAGCGCGTGCCACCTGACATTTCCGCGAAATTGATCTAGAAGATGCGCCTCCGACTTCATCGACACGGTTGCGTCCCCCTCTCGATATGCCTGCAATTTCACCGCAAAAACCCTATCGCGTCGGCCGTTCCCGCACCGGGCTCGGGCTCTTCGCCACCAAGCCGATCAAGAAGGGCACCAAGATCATCCGCTATTTCGGGCCGCTACTGGATTGCCGGAAGAAGAAAAATGACGCGATCGAGAACAAATATCTGTTCGAGCTGAACAATCGCTGGACCATCGACGGCTCGGTGCGCGCCAACATCGCCCGTTATATCAATCACGCCTGCAAGCCGAACGCCGAAAGCGACGTTCGCCCACGCAAGCGCAGGGTCTTCATTCGCGCCATCAAGAACATCGAGCCGGGCGAGGAGATCAACTACGACTATGGAACCGACTACTTCAAGGCGTATCTGAAACCGATCGGCTGCAAATGCGACGCCTGCGAGAAAAAGCGGCGGAAGAAGCGCGCCGAAGCCCGTGCCGAACGATTGCTGAAGCGCGAGAAGGCTGAGCGCAAGGCAAGGCGTCTTGCGAAACAGCTCGCAAAGGTCAATGAAAAGCTGAGGAAGCTGAACGGAAAAACCACGCACGCCAACGGCGGCAACGGAGCTTACGTCAATGGCCACGCCAGGCGCGCCAACGGCAAACAGGCCAATGGCAGGCACCTGAACGGCCAACCCACAAACCGCAAGCACGCCAACGGCAAGCACGCCAACGACAAAGATCGCCTGATGGCGTGAAGCGCTGGAACCCGCGCCGAACAGCCAAACCGGCGGATACGATCGCTCGCGCGGCTTCCGTCATTCGATGACGTCGGAGGTAATGGAAGGCACGAAACGCGCGTGCTAGGTTTGGCGGCATGAACAGGCATGTGTCCACGGCACGCGTCGAGCGCTCCCAGCCGCTTCACATTGGCGACCATTTGCGCGAATGGCGACAGCGCCGTCGTCTGAGCCAGCTCGATCTTGCCACCGACGCCGAAATCTCGGCGCGTCACCTGAGCTTCCTGGAGACCGGCCGCGCGCAGCCGTCGCGCGAGATGGTGCTGAGGCTCGTCGAACGGCTGGAGGTGCCCTTGCGCGATCGCAACGTGCTCCTGGTCGCGGCCGGCTATGCGCCGGCCTTTCCGCAGCGCTCGCTGGACGATCCCATGCTGAAATCAGCGCGCCAGGCCATCGATCTGGTGCTCAAAGCGCACGAGCCCAATCCGGCACTGGCTTACGATCGTCACTGGAACCTGGTCAGCGCCAACCGCATGGTCGCGCCGCTGCTCAAGGGCATTCCGGACCGACTGCTCGCAGACCCCATCAACGTCCTGAAGCTTGCCTTCCATCCCGAAGCACTGGCCGCGCGCACGGTCAACCTTGCCGAATGGTGCGGGCATCTTTTGGAGCGGCTGCATCGGCAATGCGAAGCCACCGCCGATCCGACCCTGCTCAGGCTTTACGACGAACTCAGCTCCTATCCAATTCCGGCGCGGGCGCGGCCTCTGGCTCCGGACAACAACGTCGCGATCCCCCTGAAACTGCGGCATGATGGCGAGGTACTGAGCTTCATCTCCACCACCATGGTGTTCGGCACGCCGCTCGACATTACGTTATCCGAACTGGCGCTGGAGACCTTTTTCCCGGCGGATGAAACCACCGCGCAGCATATGCGCAAGATCGCGACTCAAGCCGGATAGGATTTTATGGATTCGCGCGCGACCCAGTACCAGAGATCTCCGGCCAATCCGGTTGGCGATCTCCTGCGCGACTGGCGCGGGCGGCGCGCGATGAACCAGGCCGATCTGGCTTTCGAGGCCGGCATCTCGATCAAGCATCTGAGCTATGTCGAGACCGGCCGCGCCGCCGGCAGCCGCGAAACCTTGCTGCAGCTGGCCGCCGCACTCGGTCTGTCATTGCGCGATCGCAATGCGTTGCTCGAGGCCGGCGGCTTCGCCCGCCAGTATGGCGAGTGCGATCTCTCAGCACCGGAGCTTGACGATGCCAGACGCGCGATCGATCTCCTGCTGCGACGTCACGAGCCGTTTCCGGCCGTCGTGACCGACCGCCGCTGGGACGTGATCGTCGCCAACCGCGCAGCGCTGCAGCTGATCGGCCATTTTCTCGGGCCCGCGCGCTTGACGCGTCCGCTCAACCATATGCGCATGTTCCTGGCGGCGGACGAGTTGCGCCCCTTCGTCGAGAACTGGCAAAATGTTGCGGCTGCGCTGATGGTCCGCGCCCGCCATGAGGCGATGGCAGCGCCGCTCGATTCTGCGCTGCAATCGACCTGGCGCGACTTGCTGACGCTGCCCGATGTCAAGGCGCCGCAGCTCAACGAAGGCGAGATGGCCGGGCCGCTCTGCGAGGTGCGGCTTCGGCGCGGCAATTTCGCCGTCGGCCTGATCGGCGCGGTGCTAACGCTCGGCACGCCCCAGGACGTCACGCTACAGGAGCTTCGCGTCGAAATGTTCATGCCGGCGGACGAGGCCTCCGAGGCGGCGCTGGTCGCGCTCGCCGATCAGGACGCCTGAGCCTCGGCCGCCTCCCGCCGCTCGAACGACATCGCCTGCAGCACTTCGGCGAACGGTCCCTGCCGGTCGCTCAGGGTAGCCATGGTCAAGCCCGCGCCGCGCTCGCCGACGCGAGTTGCGGCGCGGATCAGAATCCACTCGTCCCTGGGCTCGCGAAAGAAATAGATGCTGATCTCGGGGTTGATGAAGGTCCACTGGCGCATGTCGACGATCTGCGCAACCCCGCTCGAGAAATCGGCCGCCTGCACGGCCTGCAGCAGCGGCGTGTTGGCTTCGCCGTCGACCAATGGCGCATCGAGCCGCATCCAGGCGGCCGCCGGACCTGGTTTTTCCAGTGCGCCTTCGATCAGCCGCACTGATACATTCTGAAAATAACGGCTCCATTTTTGCGCGAAGACCGGCGGTGGTGTGCCGGCTTCGGGAGGGGCATCGCGTGTGGCCGCCTTGGCAAAGGGATCGAGCGGGGATTCAGCGCCGAAGGCCGTCAACAGCGCCGTGCAGCGGCCGATCTCGACGTCGCCATCCATCAACTGCACCTGCAGCGTCTTGGCCTTGCGGCCGTCACGCAGCATCTCCGTCTTCAGCGCAAACGGCCGAAGCCCCGCCGGTCGCCAGAGATCGAAGGTAAGGCGGCGTACCGCGAAATCGGATTGTCTTGCGAGGCGTTCCACTTCCCGCGCCATCAACGCGGTGGTCGCACTGCCCTGCAGCATGTCGGGCGACCACGGCCCTCCGGCGAATTCGGTGGCGCGAAAGAGGGGCCCCTCAGGAACAAATATGGCGGCCATGGGCAGCGCTCCGCGTCGATGGGTCCGCCATCTCTCTAGGAATGCCGCTCCGTTCCCACAATAACCCCGGAGGTGATATGCGCGAGCCAGCGGGCCGGCGCGCTTGTTTCGGCACCGGTTCCGTCTATCTTTGGGGCACCTTCTCGCGAGGAGAAAGACATGAGCGCCCTGAAGCCGCTGAAGATCGACGTGGTGTCCGACGTGGTGTGTCCGTGGTGCTATATCGGCAAGAAGCGGATCGAGGACGCGCTGGCGCTGGTGCCGGACGTGCCTGTCGACATGAAGTTCAGGCCGTTCTTTCTCAATCCCTGGGTGCCGCGTGAAGGCATCAGCCGCCAGGATTATCTCACGACGAAATTCGGCTCGGTGGACGCCTACAAGGGCATCGCCGGTCGCGTCGTCGCCGCCGCGGGCGAGGAGGGGCTGACCTATCGGCCGGATCTCGTCAAGCGTCAGCCCAATACCATCGATTGCCATCGGCTGATCCACTGGGCCGAGGCGATCGGCAAAGCCCCGGAGATGAAGCAGCGGTTGATGGAGCTTTATTTCCGCGATGGCGGCGATCTTACCGAGACCGACGTGCTGGTGCAGGCCGCGGCCGATGTCGGACTGGATGCCGATGACGTGCGCAGGCGGCTTGTCACGGACGAGGACGTGGATCTGATTTCCGGCCAGGCCCAGGAGGCTTCCGACAAGGGTATCTCCGGCGTGCCGACCTTCGTGCTCGCACAGAAATATGCGATCTCCGGCGCCCAGCCCGCGGAGATGTTGGCTCGCGCCATCCGTCAGGTCTCGGCGGAGGTGAATGCCCAGGCTGCCGAATAGGCCGCGCGGACGCATGCGACGGCTTCAAGCTTAGCGAAAAAGGAAGAATGGGGAGGTCAGCATGATCTACGAGTTGCGAACCTACACGGTGAGGCCAGGCACTGTCGGCGACATGGTCAAGGCGGCGAGCACGGTCTCCCGTGACATTCGCGGCGACAATTTCGGCAAGCTCGAGGGCTATTGGTGGACCGAAATCGGCCCGCTCAATCAGGTTATGCACATGTGGAGCTACAGCGACCTCAACGAGCGAACGAGGCTGCGCGCCGAACTCGCCAAGAGCTCGCGATGGACGAGCGAATACATTCCGCTGATCCGGCCGCTGCTGCTCCGTCAGGAGGTGCGGCTGATGAATGCGATCAGGCCGCCGGTGGCGCCCGCCACCGCCGGCAACATCTACGAGCTCCGCAATTACCGCGCCAAGCCGCTCGGCGCGGTCCGGCAATGGGCCGAGGCGTTCACCGCCGCTCTTCCGGCGCGCGAGAAATATTCCAAGATGGTCGGCCTTTGGCAGACCGAAACGGGTCAGCCCAACGAAGTCTGTCATATCTGGGCCTATCCCAGCCTCAATGCCCGCGGCGAGGCGCGCGCAAACTCGCAGAAGGATCCGGTGTGGCAGGAGTTTCTCGGCAAGGGTCCTTCGTTCATCGAGGAGATGCACTCGACGATCATGCTGCCGGCGCCTCACTCGCCCCTGAAGTGAGGTGCGCTTGTGAGGCTCAGCGCTTGCCGAGCCAACGCAGGCCCCATCGCGCGAACTCGAACGCCGACCGACGCATCGTCAGCGCAGCATGGATGGCCGCTGCCGTGGGATCGCGTGGCCTGAGCGGGATCAAAACGTCGCCGATCGCAAAGCGTCCGCGCCAGATCGGATTGATCATGGGATGATCGGGGCTGGCTGTGGAATTGGCTGAGGTGATCCTTGGATCGGCGCAAAGGTGGCGCGTCAGCTCGAGCGTAAGCTGCACGCCGGGAGAAAACCTTGCAAAGCGTTCGTCGACGCCGAGCTTGAAGAAGAACGCGCGGCTCTGATGCCGAAGCACGATTCCGGAGGCGACCGGGGTATCGCCGGCGCGAAGCGTCACGATCTTGCAGCTATCGGTTTTGACGAGCGCTGCGGTCGCCTGTCGAATGAACGCTGCATCGCCCGCGACCTGGGCCAGCGCGGTCCCGCGCCGCCCCTTCCAGCCGCTCGCTTCCAGCGCCAGGAAAGTCTCTGTCGCGGCCACGACGTCCGGCGCCGTGCGCGCGACCTCGAAGCTGACCTCGCCATGCTCGTCGGCGAGCCGGTTGCGCTGCCGGCGCAGCTCCTTCAGCTTCTTGGTGCTGAGCGCGTCGGTTAGCAGTTCATCGGCACCGCGCGTCGCATTGAGGCAGGCGCGAAGGTGCCATGAGAGCACGCGCGGACGGATGCCGTCGCCGCGCAGCACAGCGCTGAGCGCCTTCATGGCCGGGCCGTCGAGCGAGACTTCGCGCAGCACCAGCGCGCGCGCGCCGTTGTCGCGGGCTGCCTGCATCAACTGCGCCGCCGCATCTTCCGCACGGTCTCGGTCGAGCAGCGGCGTGCACAGTGTGCCGTAGGGGTGGGCGCTGACCAGCGCGGGCAGGGGGATTTTAAATGCACGCGACGATGAGACGACCGGCATCAAGCCGATCAGCGTGGCGCCGCTTTGCGCAGCGAGCGCGGACGCGCCAGTGCGGCCAGGCGCCGAGGCGTTCACCGCCAGTTCCCAGTCGGGAAGATAATAACCATTCGGCTCGATCGCGCGGTCCGCCAGCGCGCGCCATCGGCCGGTGTCGACGACGTCGAGCGGCAAGAGATGTGCGGAGGAACTGCTACCATGGCGGGCGCGTCTCGCCGTGGCATCGCCAACGGATGCGCGACGCACCATTGTGGTGTCGGCCAACTCGACCACTCTTCATCTCCCCGGGCAGGACGTGTCGCGTTGTGTGGCCGCGATCTCCGTCTTCGCCGTCACGAACCTAGCGGAAAGATTGGAAAAGACCGTTGGCTTTGCCCTGCAATTTGAACGGTAATGTTAACGTCCGCTTATCCAAGGTCGGCCTTCGCACCGAGACGGCGGCCGGCCGACACCGCGTGCCGGGCGTTCAGGAAAACGCGTTGCCCGAGCGCAGACCGAGCTTCTTGAAGACGATCGCTGCCGGGCAAAAGCCGGTGAACGATGCCTGGATCATGTTCAAGCCGGCGAACGCCGTCAGGAGATACCAATAGGGACTGACCGAGTAGCCAAGGGCAAGCCCGAGCAGCACGACGATCCCCGCAAAGGTGAGAACGGCCTTATCGACATTCATGACATACTCCTTCCAGCGGTCTTGACGGACGTCAGGAGCGGGCAAGCCCGTCCAGCGTCCATGCAACAATGTTAGTGGCGTCCATCGCGCCCGACTGGCGCGAAATCTCCTTTCCCCCGCGCATCAAAAGCAAGGTGGGAATTCCCGTGATCGATAAACGCGATGAGACGGCCGGCGCCTCATCGGCATTGAGCTTCAACAGCCGAACCCGGGGTTCGAGCTCTCGGGCCGCGCGCTCGAACATCGGCGCCATCGCGCGGCAGGGGCCGCACCAGGGCGCCCAGACGTCGACCAGGAGAGGGATGTCGCTGTGAGCCACGTGGCGGGCGAAGGCCTGTTCGTCGACCTCGATCGGCTGGCCATCAAAGATCGCCCGATGACAGGACCCGCACCGCGCGCCTTGCGGCGCCCGATCTACCGGAAGCCGGTTGATCTTGCCGCAACGAGCACAGACGATCTGGCGAGACGCGCTCATGTGCCGGTTCTGGCCTCCTTGATCTTAGCGATGTTCAATCTGTCGAGCAGAAAGCGCTCATAGAACGGCACGCTCTCGCCGCGCCGGATCTTGCGTATGAAATATTTCTCGAACGCCACTTTGGCGTAGTGCACCCATTCGCCTTTTGACGACCAGTTGACGTTGCGCGGCGGAATCTGCGGCTGGGCGAGGAAGGCGACGCCGGAATTGCCGAAATCGGCAAGGCACACCGCGTTCCAGGTCGGCTCGGCCGTTGCCGGCCGGCCGCGCAGCAGCGAGCCGATGTTCAGCGCCGTTGCCGTCACCATCGATTCGATCATGAAGCCCGTTTTCGGCACGCCAACGGGGACGGGGGATGCGCCGACCGGAGCGATCGCGACGCAGACGCCGACGGCAAACACGTTCGGAAAAGCCGGATTGCGCTGATGTTTGTCGACGATGACGAAGCCGCGCGGATTTGTGAGCTTTTCGATGGCAAAAACTGCGCCGACGCCCCGAAAGGCGGGGAGCATCATCGAATAGGCGAACGGCAATTCGTGGGTTTTGCGCACCGAACCATCCTCGCCGTGCTCCTCCACTGTCATCTTGCCCTGCTCGACACCCTTGACGCGGGCGTTGGTGATCCATTTGACATGCTTCTCGCGCATCTCGCTTTCGAGCAGGTTCTTGGTGTCGCCGACGCCGTCGAGGCCGAGGTGGCCGATATACGGCTCGGGGGTCACAAACGTCATCGAGACCCGATCGCGCAGCTTGCGGCGGCGCAACTCGGTCTCCAGGATGAACAGGAACTCGTAGGCCGGGCCAAAGCAGGACGCGCCCTGAACGGCGCCGATCACCACGGGGCCCGGATTTGCCGCTAGCTTCTCGAAAGCCTCCCTGGCACGTGATGCGTGATCGACATGGCAGACCGATTGCGTAAAGCCCTGGGGCCCGAGGCCGGGGATTTCGTCGAAGGCAAGCTCGGGGCCGGTCGCGACAACGAGATAATCATAGTCGATCGACGTGCCATCGGCGAGGTCAATCCGATTCTCGGATGGATGCACGCGGCTTGCGCCCTG
Source organism: uncultured Alphaproteobacteria bacterium (assembly GCA_963738845.1). GTDB lineage: Bacteria > Pseudomonadota > Alphaproteobacteria > Rhizobiales > Xanthobacteraceae > Bradyrhizobium. The sequence goes on from CAVTYJ010000005.1 coordinate 119,359, forward strand.
CGTCAACAGGCGAATGCCCTTGCGTTTCATGACGTCGACCAGGTCGATCTCGATATCGCTTTGCTTGCGCCATCCGATCGCCACCCAGGGATTGGACGGAACAAAGTGATAGGTCGACCCTTGCGAGACGACGGACAGTTCGTCCTCCTTTCTGAGCTGAGGCAGCAGTTCATAGGCCATTAGCGTTCCGCTCAAGCCCGCTCCGATCACAACAACCTTTGCCATGGACGCCTCCATTTGATCCCGCCGGCTGAGCCGCCGGTCTCGGCTGCTTGACCGTATATTCGAATCATCGTATATACGCAAGTATGAAAATAGAAAGCGAAACGATGGAGCGGGCGGCGGACCAGGCAAGCGACCTGCTGAAGGCATTGTCCAACCGCCACCGGCTTCTGATGATTTGCCAGCTCATCGACGGCGAGCGCTCGGTCGGTCAGCTCGCGGAATTCCTGAACCTGAGAGAATCCACCGTGTCCCAGCATCTTGCGCTCCTTCGCAAGGACGGCTTGGTTGCGGCACGGCGCGATGCGCAGACGATCTACTATTCGATCGCGAGTGAACCTGCGCGCGAAGTGCTCAAGACTCTCTACAACGTCTTCTGCGCGCCGCCGAAGCGGGCGAGATCGAAGAATAGATTATGAAGTATGCGCGTCGGTCATTGAGCAAGATCAATGTTCGTCGCCATCACTGAATTGAGATGCGGTGTGGCGAGATTGGATCGGTTCCATGCGGTTTGCTCTATCGATTGTTGCGGCGGCGCTGATGCTGCCGGCCGCGCTGGCCGCGGCGGAAACGCTGACGGTTGTCGAGCGATCGATCGCCGACGAGAAGGCGGTCTTTGCGACCGTCGAGAGCATCAGCGTCGTGCCTGCGCGCAGCCGCATCGGCGGTACGGTGGTCCAGCTCAACGTCCGCGAGGGCGACGCGGTGAAGCGCGGCCAGGCGATCGCGGTCGTCGGGGACCAAAAGCTCGTTCTTCAGCTGAAGTCGCTCGATGCGCAGATTGAGGCCCTCCAGGCGCAGGCCAACCAGGCGCAGATCGATTTCACCCGCACCGAGGGGCTTGTCGAGCGCGGCACGGTTCCGCGCATCAAGCTCGACGAAACGCGCACAGCGCTCAACATCGCCGAGAACGGCCTGCGTGCAAGGACTGCCGAGCGCGCTGTCGTCGATCAACAGCTCAGTGAAGGCCAGGTTCTGGCGCCCGAGGATGGGCGCGTGCTCAAGAGGCTGATCGTGATCGGGTCCGTCGTGCTGCAAGGCGATCCCGTCGTCATGATCGCGCAGCAGGATTTCAAGTTGCGCCTGCGGATTCCTGAACGACACGCCCGTTTGTTGAAGGCTGGCGACAGGATTCGCGTCGAAGGCGCCGAATTGACGGAGCAGTCGTCGAAATGGGGCGTCATCGACCTGGTCTATCCGCAGATCGAGGAGGGGCGTGTCGTCGCCGACGCCAAGGTCGAGGGACTCGGCGAATATTTCGTCGGCGATCGGCTACGGGTGTGGATCGCCGGCGACGAGCGGCCTGCCTTTGTCATTCCCTCGAGCTATGTGAAAACGCGCTTCGGCATCGACTACGTTCAGCTTCGTCAGGGCGACCGCGCCATCGATGTTCCCGTTCAGCGCGGCCGCGAGCTGCCGACCCCCGAGCTGCCGAATGGGCTTGAAATCCTGTCCGGGATCCGCGCCGGCGATCAATTGGTGCAGCCGTGAATCTCGGCCTGTCCGGACGTCTCACCAAGGCGACCGTAGCCTCGCCGCTGACGCCCTTGTTCCTCCTGGCCTCGCTCATCGTGGGGTTGATGGCGCTTGCCGTGATCCCGCGCGAGGAGGAGCCGCAGATCAGCGTTCCCATGGTCGATATCCGCGTCAACGCCGATGGCTTGAAGGGGCCGGACGCGGTCGAGCTCGTCACCAAGCCGCTGGAGGCCATCGTCAAGGGGATCGACGGCGTCGAGCACGTCTACAGCCAGACCGAAGACGATCGGGTGATGGTGACCGCGCGCTTCCTGGTGGGCACCAAGGCCGAAGATGCGATCCTTCGCGTGCATGAAAAGATCCGCGCCAATCTCGACCGGATCCCGATCGGCATCCCGGAGCCGCTGATCGTTGGACGCGGTATCAATGACGTGGCGGTGACCGTGCTGACGCTGTCGCCGAAGGCTGAGGCGGCCGGGCGCTGGTCCGACAAGGACCTGTTCGAACTCGCCGACAAGCTGCGCGCCGAGATGATGAAGGTCGACAGCATCGGCCTGACCTATGTTTCCGGCGGCAGCCCGCAGCAGATCAGGGTCGAGCCGGACCCGGAAAAACTTTCGCTCTACGGCGTCACGCTGCAGCAGCTCGCCTCCAAGGTCAGGGACGCCAACCGTTCGTTCCTTGCCGGGCAGGTTCGCGATGCCGGAATCGTCCGAAGTGTCGCGGCTGGCCAGACGCTTGCCGGCGTACCCGACATCGGACTGCTCCTGATTTCGACGCGCGACGCACGTCCCGTCTATATCAAGGATGTCGCCTCTGTCGTCATCGGCCCCAACACGGCCGAGCACCGCGTCTGGAGCGATGCGCGCGACGACAAGGGCGATTGGCATCGCGTTCCCGCGGTCAGCATCGCGCTTGCCAAGCGCGCCGGCGCCAATGCCGTCGTCGTGTCGCGAGACATCGCCCAAAGGCTCGAGGGGCTCAAGTCCCGCCTCATCCCCGACGACGTCGTCGTCACGGTTACGCGCGACTATGGCGAGACCGCCAATGAAAAGGCGAACGAGCTGTTGTTTCATCTCGGGCTTGCGACGCTCTCGATCGTCGCGCTGATCGCGATTGCGATCGGCTGGCGCGAGGCGCTTGTCACCCTGGTCGTGATCCCAACGACGATCCTGCTGACGTTGTTTGCCGCCAACCTGATGGGCTACACGATCAATCGCGTCAGCCTGTTCGCGCTGATCTTCTCGATCGGCATCCTGGTCGACGACGCCATCGTCGTCGTCGAGAACATCGCGCGACACTGGGCGATGCAGGACGGCCGTTCTCGCTTGCAGGCGACCGTCGAAGCCGTCGCCGAGGTCGGCAACCCGACGATCGTCGCGACGCTGACGGTGGTGGCGGCGCTGTTGCCCATGCTGTTCGTGTCGGGGCTCATGGGACCCTATATGGCGCCGATCCCGGCCAATGCGTCGGCAGCCATGCTGTTCTCCTTCTTTGTCGCGGTCGTGGTGGCGCCGTGGTTGATGCTGCGGCTGGCACCGGGGGACGCAATGGCGAAGGCGCCGACCAGGCATGAAGAGGGTCGCCTCGGCCGCCTCTACCGGCGGATCGCAGCACCGGTCGTCAGGAGCAGGCGTTCGGCCTGGATCTTTCTTCTTGGTGTCGGCATCGCAACGCTGCTGTCGATGACGCTGTTTGCAACCAAGTCGGTCACGGTCAAATTGCTGCCGTTCGACAACAAGTCCGAGATCGCGGTCATGATCGACCTGCCTGAAGGCGCCAGCCTCGAGGATACCGAGCGCGTGCTGTTCGGTGCGGCCGATATCGCGCGCCAACTGCCCGAGATCACCTCGGTGCAGGCCTATGCCGGGACGCCGGCGCCGTTCAATTTCAACGGTCTGGTTCGCCACTATTACCTGCGCGAGCGGCCCGAGCTCGGCGAGCTGCAGGTCAACCTGACCGCGCGCGGAGATCGCAAGCGGGCGAGCCACGACATCGCGCTTGAGCTCAGGCAACGTCTGGTGGCGCTCCAGACGCCTGGGGGCACCAGCGTCAAGGTGGTCGAAGTCCCGCCCGGGCCGCCGGTGCTTGCAACTCTGTTGGCAGAAATCTATGGACCCGACGCCGCGACGCGGCGCGCCGTCACGCAGGAGCTCAAGAAGATTTTCACGGAAGTGCCGTTCATCGTCGATGTCGATGATTCGATCGGCGAAAGGCGGCCCAGGCTGCGGCTGTCCATCGACCAGGATCGGCTCGAATTCTTCGGCGTCGAGCAGCGCGACGTCTATGACACAATCCAGACGCTGTTTGGCGGAATATCGATCGGCTACTCGCATCGCGGCGAGGACCGCAATCCGATCGAGATCGCCATCAGACTGCCAAAGCGGGCGCTGATGTGGGACGAGGCACTGGCATCCACGCCGGTCCCCGCCAACACGCTGCCCGGAAGCAAGACGGTCGTCGAGCTCGGCCAGCTGGTCAAGGCGAGCGCCGAGCAGGGGACACCCGTCATCTTCCGGCGCGACGGCCGCTTCGCCGACATGGTCATGGCAGAGCTCGCGGGGCGCTTCGAAGCGCCGCTCTACGGCATGATCGAGGTGGCCGACCGCATCAACGCCCATGATTGGGGCGCGCTGCCAAAACCGGTCATCGGCTTGCACGGCCAACCGGCCGATGAGTTGCATCCGACGCTGTTGTGGGATGGCGAATGGGAGATCACCTATGTGACCTTTCGCGACATGGGAGCCGCGTTCGGCGCGGCGATCCTTGGCATTTACGTGCTGGTGGTGGCGCAGTTCCGCAGCTTCCGCCTTCCGCTCGTCATCCTTACGCCGATTCCATTGACGCTGATCGGTATCCTGATCGGCCACTGGCTGTTGGGCGCGGCGTTCACCGCAACATCGATGATCGGTTTCATTGCGCTTGCCGGCATCATCGTGCGCAACTCGATCCTGCTGGTCGATTTCATCCGCCATAGCGGCGGCGAGGGCAAGAGCCTGCGCGACGTCGTGCTCGAGGCCGGCGCCGTCCGCTTCAAGCCGATCCTGCTCACCGCGCTTGCCGCCATGATCGGCGCCGCAACGATCCTGCTCGACCCGATCTTCCAGGGATTGGCGATCTCGCTCTTGTTCGGTCTTGCCTCGTCGACGCTTCTCACCGTCCTGGTAATTCCCGCCATCTACATCGCGCTGCGCGAACCGTCGCGTGCTCAGCCATCCGGCAACAAGCCCGCTTAGAAAGGTCTGTCATGCAAAAGGACTATTCCGAAGTCTGCCGAAACATCTCCGACAACCTCAGAAAGCTGCGCAAGGACATTCCTGACACCATGCAGGGATTTTCGGCAATGGCTGCGGCTGCGACGCGAGACGGCGCGCTGGACAAGAAAACCAAGGAGCTGATCGCACTTGCGCTGGGCGTTGCAGCACACTGCGACGGCTGTATCGGCTTCCATACCCAGACCCTGGCCAAGCTTGGCGCCACGCGCCAGGAGGTCGAGGAAGCGCTCGGCATGGCGGTGTATATGGGTGGCGGTCCTTCGCTCATGTACGCGGCGGATGCGATCGCGGCGTTCGAGCAATTTCAGGCGCAGGCAAGCGTCGCGGCCTGAAGAAGCCGGTCGCCTTGCTAGATCGGCTCGTAGCTTTCCGTCTCGCAGGGGTCCTCGGCTTCGACGCGACGGCGGTCGACGATCGCGCCGCCGCTGATGAACACGCGATACGTCTGCACCCCCATCGGGTGGCCGGTTGCGCCGTTGACTTCTGCGCGGACGCAGGCCGTCCAGCCCGGGCCGCGTAGGTCCTGATGGGGCGCCGAGACCTGGACGTGTTGCGGGTAGGAACTCGCGACAAAAACGGAATCCAGGCCCTCGCGAACCAGGCGCCTGACGTCGGGCGCGGGTTCCGGCGGCGTCGGATCGGGGGCCTTGGCGCGCATGAACTCCGGAACCGGCGAACGGATGTCTGCGAGGCCGCAGGCCGCAAGGCCGAGCGCCGTCGCAACAGCGAATACAATGTGAACCGCCCCCCGCCACATCCGGCAATGTTATTCCGTCCCCTTGAAAAAAGCGCCCCGGGGAACCTGCACCTCGGCCGTTGCCCCCGATCAACAATTGCTGAAGTCGGCCGTGATCCACAAACAGCCGCCAAATGGCTTCGAACCGTCAGCTCAAAGACCGCGTCCAACGGCCATCATTTGGATCGAGGTGGACCATGTTGGGCCAAGTCATTTCAAGCTTACGCAAGGTCATGTGCGCCACGGTTGTGGTTGGCGCCTGGCTGGCCGGCTCCCATGGGGCGCTGGCGGAAACTCGTCTCGCGCTCGTCATCGGGGAATCAGCCTATCGCTCCGTGACGCCGCTCCCCAATCCCGCCAACGACGCGACGCAGATTTCCAAGCTCCTGACCGATGCCGGCTTCGATGTAACCGCGGCCGCGGACCTCTCGCAAAAGCAAATAAACGAGAAGGTCGGTGATTTCGCCGCCAAGATCGCGACCAGGGGCCCTGATACGGTCGCGCTGGTCTTCTATGCCGGACATGGCCTGCAGATCGATGGCGAGAATTTCCTCGTCCCCGTTGACGTCGACCCCAAGCGCGAGGCCGATATTCCGCTGCAGGCGGTTCGTCTCAACGACATCCTGAACACCCTCAATTCGGTGCCGAGCCGGATGCGCATCGTGCTGCTCGATGCGTGCCGCAACAATCCGTTTCCCGCGATCAGCCAGACGGCAGGGCGCGGGCTTGCCATGGTCGACACCAAGAGCGGCGCGCCCGGCACATTCGTCTCGTTCTCGACCTCGCCGGGTTCGGAAGCCGAGGACGGCGACGGCTCCGATAGTCCCTACACGACGGCGCTGCTGACCGCCGTCCGAACGCCGGGCATTCCGATCGAGCAGGCCTTCAAGCAGGTGCGCCTTGCGGTCAACAAGGCGACGGACGGGCGCCAGACGCCCTGGGACTCCTCCTCGCTGACCGAGGATTTTTCATTTATCGCCGGCACCGGTGCCCGCGCGTCCGCGCCGTCAATGCCGAAGATCGAGAACGCAAAGCGCAGTGTCGACGACTGGCGGCGCCTGTTGCAGGGGAGACCCGTCGAGGCGGCACACGAGATGATCGTCGAGGACGGCTCGCTCGAGGCCTACCAGGCGTTCGTCGGGTTGTTCGCGCAATCGAAGTTCTCGACCGAAGCCCATCAGTGGATCCTGCGCATGCAGCGGATGCTGGCCTGGAACGAGGCCGTGACCCTCAACACTGCGGCGAGCTATCGTGCCTTTCTTGCCGAATATCCCGACAGCGATCTTGCCGCCACCGCGCGCAAGCTCGCGGAGCGGATGCGCTACAAGCCGAGCCTAATGCCGGCGGTGGTTGCCTCGGCCGCTTCCGCGCAAACCGCCAATACCTGCACGCCGCCTGCTTCGCCGTCCTTGCCGAAAAAGGCGGAGCTTTCGCCGACCAATCAGGCGCCGGTGCAGGCCACGACGCCGCAGGTTGTCGTGAAGAAGGTGGATATCGTGCGCGAGCCGGATCCGCCGGTGCGCACTGTCGTGGTGCCGGTGCGTCCGCTTCAGCCTGTCGTCATGCAGCGCGCGCCGCGCCCCGTCGGCGTGCGCATGGGACTAGCCGGCGGCATCGGCGGCCCGGTCGGGTTTGTCGGGCGGCGTCGGTTCTGAACAAGCGCCCTGTCGCGGCGACCATTAAAATTGCTGAAAGCCGGCAACATGGCCCTATGCGCATTCGGGAGCGCGCAGTAAGTTTCCGTTGCGGAGGACGCCAGGGACGACGCAGGGGGACAAAGCAATGAGGAGGCTCTTGGTGTCGATGGCCGTGCTGGCGCTATGGGGGACGAGCGCCGAGGCTCAGATGATGGGGGGCAAACGGCCCAAGAGCGACGAACCCAAGACCACCAAGGATCAAAAGAAGAAGGTCGATGACAAGGCATATCAGGAAGCGCTCAAGCGCATTCCGGAGCCGAAGGAAAAATACGACCCCTGGGGCGTGACGAAAAAGCCATCGCAGTAAGTTCAATTCTCGTTGTCGGTCGCGCGAGCTGCGCCACGCGCAGGCCATGCGTGCGCCGATCGAGATTCGAGCGAACTTATCGCGCCTCAGTCGAACGCGACCCCGATGTGGTTGTCGTGGCACCAGACCGGGTGACAATGGCGGACGAAATGGTCGCTGTCGATGCAAAGCGTGAACCGCGACGGCAGTCCGATCGCACTTGCGATGTCGAGGCGCGCCCCGCCCGGGGAGAGATTTCTCACCGTGCAGTCGACGACACCGCCATCATCGAACGCCAGCCTTCCGCCCTTGAATACGCGGTGCCTGGCGTGCGCGCGCCTCTCGTGCGTGTGTTCATTCATGGCCGTCACTCGCATGATTGCAAGCTTGTCGGGCCAGGCTAGCGCACGCCGATTGCGGACCGATAAACTTTGACCATTCTGCCGCGGGGTATCGATTCATCATTCGGTAAGGATAAAGCCCCTCATAGCATCGCAAAGGCGCTGGAAACGATCGCCACCGGCTTGTTGTCCTGCGCGCTCAGGAGCGTGGCGCGGCCAAAGCTCATGGTGCGCCCAAGCCGCACGATGCGCGCGTCGGCCAGCACGTCGGAGGCTGCGACCGCCCGCATGAAATGCGTGGTCTGATCGACGGTGGTCATGGGGCGATAGCCCCGGTTGGCGGCAAGGTTCGCGATCACCATCGCGGTGTCGGCGAAAGCCATCAGCGCCTGGCCGCAGATGACCCCGCCATTGCGGCACAAGCGTTCCGAAAACGGCATGCGCAGGATTGCCCCGGGCTGCCACTCGTCCACTGGTCGGCCCGACGGAGCCTCGTAATCGACGCGCTCGACCGAGAGGTTGAGATCCTTCACCCATGGCGCAAACACGTCACCAAGCACGCGCCGTGCTTCCTCGATATCGAACCCGTCCTGCTCTTTTTGCTGCATGCGCGACATTTCCTTTTCCGAAGCATTCATGTTCTCGTAAGCCAAAACCGGCTTTGCCAAAAGGAACCACGCTTGAAAAGACCCCGGTGCGACCCGTAGTATTGAGGCGGTTTGGGGGGATGGCAGGTCATGCTGCGGCGTATTGCGATTGTCATCGGCTTGATCGGCGTGGTGCTTCTGCTCGACGGCTGCACCAAATGCGGCCCTATCTGGAACGATTGGGGCGATGCCCAGAAATCCTGCAGGTCGTAACCTGTGGACAGCGCCCATTGGCGGCGCGATCCCAGCGGTGGTATATCCCTTCCAAAGCCAAGGGAACGTCAGGGGAGCATCCGATGAGAGTTTTGGGAGCAACCGCGGCACTGGTCCTGGTGGCGGCGCTGGCTGGGCCGAGCGGTTCGGCCTCCGCGCAAGGCGCCGGCGGGAGTGATTCGCCGCACGTGAATCTCCTGGCGGACACGCCGTCCAAGACGCCCGAGGAGAAAGAGGCGGAGGCCGCCAAGGACAAGGCCTACAAGGAATCGCTGAAAAAGATTCCGGATGCCAAGGCGCCGGCCGATCCCTGGGGCAGCGTGCGCAGCGACGCACCGAAAGCTCCTGCGGCCAAGTCGGCCTCGAGCGCGACAAAACCAAAGGCCAAGACCGGCAGCAACGCCAACTGACGCAAGGGCCGATCGAAAACGGCTTGGGATCGCCTGCGACCGTTCCTATATTACTGACCGGACATCGACTGGTTCAGAGTATCGGAGTTGCGGTCATGGCCTCTTCACCACGCGATCTCGCAAACCGCATGGGCGAGCGCGCCTTGCGCGGGCGGACGCGCGATGACGGGTTCCTGCGCGAGACCTTCAAGCTGCCGCGCGAGACTGCAAGGCAGAAGGCGCGCGAGTTCCTCACCCGCTATCCCAAGGGCGGCTATATGAGCGCGGTCGAAAGCTGGCGCGAGCTGCCGTCCGGCGAGATCGAGTTCACGATGCGGCGGTTGCGCAGCGCGGACTGAAAAGCCGGCTTCCGATCGCGATGTGAAAATCGAGGAGGAGCGAGCCTCACTCGCTTTCCGGGAGGCGGATCAAGCCGTCGCCGTTGACCAACGGCCTCCTTGCGGTCAGGCTGACATAGCCGAGTGTCACCAGCCTTTGGAGGATGGGCGGGACATTGACTTCAGGTGGACTCATCGCGACGTCGATCAGGGACGCGAATTCCTCAGGTGTGAGAAGCTTCGGCGCGTGGACGTTCATCAATTTAGTCTGGCGCGGATGCGAGCCCTGGTCGGAAGCGATGCGCGCTTTGCGCACAAACAAGACCTGAGGCCGCGAAGCAAAAACTGAGGGCGGCCCGGCGCACCCTTGCCGGGTTTGAAGGTGCGCCGGAACCAGCCCCTGCTGCACCAGTACTTCCGTGGTGCGGCCAAAATTATTAATGCAAGGGCTGTGCCGTTCGGGTTTGTGTCAAGCGAGGCTGGGTTGGATGCGGGTTGTCGGTCGTGCGGCGCTGACCCGAAATCTTAGCCGTTATGCGCGCGCTGATGGCTCGGGTTTTTGACGCGTTTCTTGCCGGCCGACTTCCGCGCTGTCCTCTTTCTTTGCGGGAGCGTTGCGCTCGCAGATCTCGCGGATCGTGCGCAGGACGGATTCCATGGTGGGTTCTTGAGTCAATTTGCCCATCCTTTCGAGAGCCGCTCGAGCGCGGACAGCATCGAAACTTGAGGGCTTTCGCCAGCCCAAGCTCCGAATCAATCTAGTTGGATTCGAACATCGGCGGGGAAAGAGGGTGCCCAGTTTGAGCAGGGGCACCGGTCAGCTCGAGGGACGGCAGATCACCCCAGAACCGAAAAGCGCAACGCCGCCCAAGCGGAGTATGTTCGCTTGGCGGCGTTGAGTTAAGCGCTGGGCCCCTGAAATCCCCCAGCCAAAACAACTGTATGCAAAAGACGGACGAGCGCTCAAGGACAGGGCCGGGGGTTCCATCATTAAATTTCGGCGGGCTGGTCCGCGCGTATTCGCCTAAGCCTTTTGCAGTTCAGACATCGCATCAAAGGACGACAGCTGTTTCAGTGTCGCGACGAATGTTCATCGGCTGTTCGTTGCAGTGCCTGCGATTGATCTATCTCAAATGTGCGGACGCGGTCCGTTAAGCGAACATTTAGGCCACCGACCAAATCGAACGACGCGACAAAGGGTTAAATGCGGACATTGTCCCCAGCGCGAAAAGAACATATTGCGAACTTAGAACAAATAGGGTACATTGGTTTTATTCACCGGCCCGGCTCGCAGACGTCATCCAGGCGTTTGTCGCCCAAGCGAATCCCCGCCATAAGGAGCAAAGACCGATGTCCGTCACCGCCCTGCGTATCGTCGAAGGTTCTTCCATGGATAAGAGCAAAGCGTTGTCTGCCGCGCTGTCACAGATCGAGCGCCAGTTCGGCAAGGGCTCGGTGATGAAGCTTGGCAAGAACGACCGCTCCATGGATGTGGAGACGATCTCTTCCGGCTCGCTCGGGCTCGATATTGCGCTTGGCGTCGGCGGCCTGCCGAAGGGCAGGGTGGTCGAAATCTACGGGCCGGAATCCTCGGGCAAGACCACGCTGGCGCTGCATTGCGTGGCGGAAGCGCAGAAAAAGGGCGGCATCTGCGCCTTCATCGACGCCGAACATGCGCTTGATCCGGTCTATGCGCGCAAGCTCGGGGTCAATATCGACGAGCTTCTGATTTCGCAGCCCGATACCGGCGAGCAGGCGCTCGAAATCTGCGACACGCTGGTGCGCTCGGGCGCGGTCGATGTGCTGGTGATCGATTCGGTCGCGGCACTGGTGCCGCGCGCCGAGCTCGAGGGCGAGATGGGCGAGGCGCTGCCGGGCCTGCAGGCACGGCTGATGAGCCAGGCGCTCAGAAAGCTCACCGCCTCCATCAACAAGTCCAATACCATGGTGATCTTCATCAACCAGATCCGTATGAAGATCGGCGTGATGTATGGTTCGCCGGAAACCACGACCGGTGGCAATGCGCTGAAGTTCTACGCTTCCGTCCGCCTCGACATCCGCCGCATCGGCGCGATCAAGGAGCGCGACGAGGTGGTCGGCAACACGACGCGCGTCAAGGTGGTGAAGAACAAGCTGGCGCCGCCGTTCAAGCAGGTTGAGTTCGACATCATGTATGGCGAGGGCGTCTCCAAGATGGGCGAAGTCCTCGATCTCGGCGTCAAGGCCGGTATCGTCGAAAAATCCGGCGCCTGGTTCTCCTATGACAGCCAACGGCTCGGCCAGGGCCGCGAGAACGCAAAGGCATTCCTGAAGGCCAATCCCGATATCAGCACCAAGATCGAGACCGCGATCCGGCAAAACTCAGGCCTCATCGCCGAGCAGATTCTCGCAGGCTCCCCCGAACGCGACAGCGAAGGCGAAGAGCCGGCGGAGGAGTGAGCCCCTGGAGCGCGATTGGATTGGGTTGAACCGCGATCGCGCTCTAGATTCTTGATTGAGCATGATCTTTTCGAAAAGCCGGTGCCCACTTTTCCGGATCATGCCCTAACCTTCGCAGAACCGCCGCAGAAAGCGAAGGTTGCGCCATGCCCGGTCCCCCGCGCCGGGCATGTGCGTTCGTGACTGGTTCCTGCTTCTCGTGGGGCTCGCTCATGCTCCGAAGCCGGCGCTTGGATCGGGTTCTGGCAAAGCCGTGAGGAGAAGATGACGCGCCTGATCCTGACCACGAGCGATTCGGGCGGTGGATGTCTGAAAGTGGCCTGTCCAGACGACGTCGTCATTCCCCTCGAGCTTTTGCTCTGCTGGGGCAGACTGCCGTCGGAGGCGACGCTTGCAAAGCAGTTGGCGGCACCTTCGCCGCAAGAGACTGCTGCGCTCCCCACCTGGCTCAGCGCAGCCAGTCGGCGCTATCGCGACGAAATCAGGTCCAAGGGCCTGGGATTGATCGACCTCTGCGCAACGTACGATTTGGTCGAGCTGTGGGTCGATCCATCCCCCAACGCCCAATTGAACTTGATCTGGCTCCTCAGCTTGTTTCGCGCACATGGGGAAGCCGCAGCAAGGCTCTCCTTGCGGCAGGTAGATTTCATCATCGGCGGGAAGTCGGCTGATGAGCTTGCCGAAATGAGGCCCTCGGCTGTTGGAATCACCGGCGATCATCTCGAAACCGCTGATTTTGCTTGGCAGGCTTGGCGCGGATCGAACCCGCAGGGCTGGTTCAATCTTCTTGCGGAGGATCTCAGCGGTCTGCCTCAACTTCGCCGAACCGTGCTCGGACTGCTCGAAGAGCTTCCGTGGCGGCAAACGGGCCTAGGCGCCACGGAGATGCGGATACTTCAATTCATATCGAAAGGTAACGAAAGCCCGAAAGACGTCTTTCGACCTTTTCCAGGTGAAGAGATGGAAACTACGCAGCGTGTGTTCGGCTTCTGGGAGCTTGGGGAATTGCTCGACGGACTTGCTCGATGCCGCGCGCCCGCCGTGGCCGGGCTTGGTGAGGGGCCGTTTACGCTGGAGATGCACGAGGATCGCGAGCGTCACCGACGCTATTATGAAAGCCGATTGTCACTCACCCCGCTCGGCGAGGCGATCCTGGTGCGCAAGGACGATTTCAGTCGGCACAATCCGGTCCATCGCTGGTGGGGCGGCACCGAATTGACCAACGACCGGCTGTGGCGCTGGGACCCCGAGAACCGGACGCTGGTTGCGCCTTGAACCCGGCGGCGCGACCGCTGGATGGGTCAAGCAATGCCAATCCGACGTAGCTGTGGCCGCGCGCGTTCTCCCGACGTCATGAGCGTTTCGCATCAGCCGAGCCCATGCTGCGACACATCACTCCGCAGCCTGGGCATAATCCGCAACCGGCGGGCAAGCGCACACCAGATTGCGGTCGCCGTAGACGTTATCGACGCGGCCGACCGGAGACCAGTATTTGTCGGTGCGCGACACCCCATCGGGGAAGCAGCCCTCGGCACGCCCATAGGCGCGCTTCCATTCGTCATCGGCGATGTCGTGCACGGTGTGCGGTGCATGCCGCAGCGGCGAGTCCTCGACCGCAAAACGTCCGTTCTCGATCTCGGCAATCTCGCGGCGGATTGCGATCATGGCATCGCAGAAGCGGTCGAGCTCGGCCCTGGATTCCGATTCCGTCGGTTCGATCATCAGCGTGCCCGGTACCGGGAAGCTCATGGTCGGCGCGTGAAAACCGTAATCGATCAGGCGCTTTGCGATATCGTCGACAGTGACGCCGCAACGCGTCTTCAGCGGCCTGGGATCGAGGATGCATTCATGCGCGACGCGCCCGCGCGCATTGCGATAAAGCACCGGGAAATGCGGATCGAGCCGCGCTGCGATGTAGTTGGCGTTGAGGATCGCAATCTCGGTGGCGCGCGCGAGGCCTTCGCCGCCCATCATCAGGATATAGATATACGAAATGGTGAGAATCGAGGCCGAGCCGAACGGCGCGGCCGACACCGGTCCGCATCGCTTCGCCGCCTTATCGCTCGCGGGGTGGCCCGGCAGGAATGGCGCTAGATGCGCCTTGACGCCGATCGGACCCACGCCGGGTCCGCCGCCGCCATGCGGGATGCAGAAGGTCTTGTGCAGATTGAGATGGCTGACATCGGCGCCGTAGTCGCCCGGACGCGCGAGGCCAACCTGCGCATTCAGATTGGCGCCGTCGAGATAGACCTGGCCGCCATGGCCATGCACGATGTCGCAGATCTCGCGAATGTGCTCCTCGAACACGCCGTGGGTCGATGGATAGGTGATCATGACCGCGGCGAGATCCTTGGAGTGCTTCTCGGCCTTGGCCGTGAGATCGGCCACGTCGACATCGCCGCGCGAATCGCAGGCGACGACGACAACCTCCATGCCGACCATTGCGGCGGAAGCCGGATTGGTGCCGTGCGCGGAGGAGGGGATCAGGCACGCCTTGCGATGCGCCTCGCCGCGCGCTGCATGATAGGCGCGGATCGCCAGCAGCCCGGCATATTCGCCTTGCGCGCCCGAGTTCGGCTGCAGCGAGATCGCGTCATAGCCCGTGATGTCGCACAGCCACTTTTCCAATCGTGCAAAGAGCGCGTGATAGCCCTTCGCCTGCCCGGCCGGCGCGAACGGATGCAGATTGGAAAATTCCGGCCACGTCAGCGGAATCATTTCGGTCGTCGCATTCAGCTTCATCGTGCAGGAGCCGAGCGGGATCATCGCGCGGTCGAGCGCCAGGTCGCGATCGCTGAGCTTGCGCATGTAGCGCAGCATCTCGGTCTCGGATCGATGCGCGTGGAATACGGAGGCGCCAAGGAAGGGACTGGCGCGCCGCAGCTCGCCCGGCAATGCCTCGCGCGCGGCGGCTGCGATCTCCGGATAGGACAGTCTGCCGCCAAAGGCGCGCCACACCGCCTCGACGATCTCCGGCGTCGTGGTCTCGTCCAGCGCGATCCGCAGCGTGGTCTCGCCCAGCCCGAGGTTGATCTTCTCGGAGCGCGCGCGCGCCACGATCTCGTTATGCTTTGCGCCGGCCTCAACCGTCACCGTGTCGAAGAAGCTGTCGCTGACGATCTTGAAACCAAGCTTGCGCAAGCCCGCTGCCAGCACGGCGGTACGGCGATGGACGCTGCGCGCGATCGCGGTCAGTCCCTCCGGGCCGTGATAGACCGCATACATCGACGCGATCACCGCCAGCAGCACCTGCGCCGTGCAGATGTTGGAGGTGGCCTTTTCGCGGCGGATATGCTGCTCGCGGGTCTGCAGCGCAAGGCGATAGGCCGGCGCCCCGCGCGAATCCACACTCAACCCGACGATGCGGCCGGGCAGCGAGCGCTTCAGCGCGTCGCGTACCGCCATGTAGGCCGCGTGCGGCCCGCCATATCCCATCGGCACGCCGAAGCGCTGCGCCGAACCGATGGCGATGTCGGCACCGAGTTCGCCCGGCGAGGCGAGCAGCGTCAGGGCCAACAGGTCGGCGGCGACAATCGCGATCGCACCTTTTTCGCGCAACAACGTGATCGCATCCCTGAGGTCGCGCACCGCGCCCGATGAGCCCGGAAATTGCAGCAGGCCGCCGAACACGTCGGCTTTGGCGAGATCGGTTGCGACGTCGCCGATCACCAGCGTCCAGCCAAGCGGCTCGGCACGGGTGCGCAGCACCGCAAGCGTCTGCGGATGCACGTCTGCATCGACGAAAAATGCCTTGGCGTTGCTTTTGGCCGCGGCAGCGCGTTCGGCGAGCGCCATCGCTTCCGCGGCGGCGGTGGCCTCATCCAGCAGCGAGGCATTGGCGACATCGAGCCCGGTGAGGTCGCAGATCATGGTCTGGAAATTGAAGAGCGCCTCCAGCCGGCCCTGGCTGATCTCGGGCTGATAGGGCGTATAGGCCGTGTACCAGGCCGGGTTTTCCAGGATGTTGCGCTGGATCACGGCCGGCAGGATCGTGCCCGAATAGCCTTGTCCGATGAGCGAGGTGAAGGGCTCATTCTCCGCGGCGAGGTCGCGCATATGGGCAAGCGCCTCGGTCTCGCTCAAGGCACGACCGAGATCGAGCGGCGCCTTCTGCCTGATCGAGGTCGGCAGCGTCTGGTCCATCAGCTCGGCGAGGCTTCTGGCTCCGACCGTTTCGAGCATCGCAGTGACGTCGCGCGGAGAGGGGCCGAGGTGACGGCGGACGAAGGTCGTTGCGGCCTCCGCGGTCGGCTTGAAGGGCAAGTTCATGGTTTCCTCCGCGCTCACGCCGTGTGCGCCTTGTAGGCGGCCTCATCCATGAGGCCGCCGAGCTCGCTCTTGTCTGCGATCTTCATCTTGAAAAACCAGGCCTTGCCGGCCGCGTCCGAATTGACCAGCGCAGGTTCGGCCGTCACAGCCTCGTTCACCTCGAGAACCTCGCCCGAGATCGGCGCATAGACGTCGGAGGCGGCCTTGACCGATTCGACGACGGCGGCGGCATCCGCCTTCTTCAGGGAACGGCCGACCTTCGGCAGCTCGACAAACACGACATCGCCAAGCTGTGACTGCGCATAATCGGTGATCCCGACCGTTGCGACGTCGCCCTCGATGCGGAGCCATTCGTGATCAGACGTGAACAGCGTTGTCATGACGGCCTTTCAGCGTTTGTAGGTGTTGGGAACGAACGGTGTCGGCGCGACGCGCAGCGGCAGCCGCTGGCCGCGCACTTCGGCGAGGACTTGCGCCCCGACGCTCGCCAACGACGTCGGCACATAGCCCATCGCGAGCGGTGCATTGAGGCTTGGGCCGAACCCGCCCGAGGTGATCGCGCCAATCGGTATCGGCGCGGACGCGTCGGCGAACAGCGGCGATCCCTCGCGCACCGGCGCGCGGCCCTCGGGTTTGAAGCCGACGCGGCGGCGCGGCGCGCCCTTGTCGAGTTGCGCAAGGATGGTGTCGGCGCCCAGAAATCCGCCGGTGCGGGCGCCGCCGGAGCGGCGGCTTTTCTGGATCGACCACTCCAGCGCGGCTTCGACCGGCGTCGTCGTGGGGTCGATATCATGGCCGTGGAGGCAGAGCCCGGCCTCCAATCTCAGACTGTCCCGCGCGCCGAGCCCGACCGGCAGCACGTCGCTATCGGCGAGAAGAAGCTTGGCAAGGTGTTCGGCCTGGTCAGCCGGCACGGAAATCTCGAAACCGTCCTCGCCGGTGTAGCCCGATCGCGAGACGAAGCAGTCGATGCCTGCAAGCTTGCGCGGGCCCGCATCCATGAAGCGCATCTCCGCTACACCGGTGCAGTATCGCGCAAGCACAGTTGCGGCCTTGGGGCCCTGCAGCGCCAGGAGCGCACGCTCGGCCAGCGGCTCAATCGCGCAGACATCGGCAAGCCGTGCATGCAAATGGGCTTCGTCCGCCTCCTTGCAGGCGGCATTCACGACCAGGAACAGGTGGTCGCCGAAATTCGCCACCATCAGATCGTCGAGAATACCGCCGCTCTCGCTCGTGAGCTGTGCGTAGCGCTGCCGGCCCGGTGCAAGCGCCAAAACGTCCTGCGGGACCAGCCGTTCCAGTGCCAGCGCGGCATCCTCGATTCGACCGGACTTCGCCCGGACGACGATCTGTCCCATGTGCGAGACATCGAACAGGCCGGCCGCGGCCCTCGTATGCAGGTGCTCGCGCAACACGCCGGGTGCAAACTGCACGGGCATCTCGTAGCCCGCGAACGGGACCATCTTGCCGCCGAGCGCAAGCTGCAGCGCGTAAAGCGGGGTGCGTTTGAGGGAGGTTTTTTCGTCTTGCGCAAGCATCCGAAGGGGCCTCGCGGGTTCCCAGGGACCATCCCTGAAAACCACTTCGAGCCCCATCTGTCGCTGTGCCTGAGAGTATTATCCCGTCGGCGGACGCAGCTCGGGCAATTGGCCCGCTAGCGCCTCTTTCCAGATGCTGTCCTCGTCACACGGTCCGTTTGCCTGAGAGTTTCCGGGGCGGTTGCTCCTTCGGCGCCGGCACCTAAGCCGGTCTCTCCCGACGTGACTGTCTTCAATAGATAGAAGAGAAACACGACCCCCGCCAGACTGTCAACGCGCTGCAGCATCTATCAACGAGGTTTATGCTAATGCAGCAAGCCTCTGATCTGCCTACGCAGTTTCTGGACAGCCGAGGCCACCTTGTCTAAAAGCGTTCCCCGGAGCGCGGCCGGCAAAGGTGGTGCGCCCCAAGCCTTCCCGATTGGATGAACATGAGCAGCGTCAACGACATCAGGTCGACCTTCCTGAATTTCTTTGCCCAGAACGGCCATCAGATCGTGCCGTCTTCGCCGCTCGTGCCGCGCAACGACCCCACCCTGATGTTCACCAATGCGGGCATGGTGCAGTTCAAGAACGTCTTCACCGGGGTGGAGAAGCGCCCGTACGTGCGTGCCACCACCTCGCAAAAATGCGTCCGCGCCGGCGGCAAGCACAACGACCTCGACAATGTCGGCTACACCGCGCGTCACCACACCTTTTTCGAAATGCTCGGCAACTTCTCGTTCGGCGACTACTTCAAGGACCGCGCGATCGAGCTCGCCTGGAAGCTGGTGACGAAGGAGTTCGGCCTACCCAAGGACAAGCTGTGGGCGACCGTCTATATCGACGACGACGAGGCCCTGAACCTCTGGAAAAAGATTTCGGGGCTGCCGGAGTCGCGCATCGTCCGTATCGCCGGCTCCGACAATTTCTGGCAGATGGGCGATACCGGGCCGTGCGGGCCGTGCTCGGAAATCTTCTACGACCATGGCGACAAGGTCTGGGGCGGTCCGCCCGGCTCGGCGGAATCCGACGGCGATCGCTACATCGAGATATGGAACCTCGTGTTCATGCAATTCGAGCAGCTCGAGGGCGGGGCGCGCAATCCGCTGCCGAAGCCCTCGATCGATACCGGCGCCGGGCTTGAACGCGTCGCAGCCGTGCTGCAAGGCAAGCACGACAATTACGACATCGATCTCTTCGTGTCGCTGATCCGCGCCATCTCGGAGCTGACCGGCGCGAATCCGCACGGCCCGCACAAGGCATCGCTGCGCGTGATCGCCGACCATCTGCGCGCCTCGTCGTTCCTGATCGCCGACGGCGTTTTGCCCTCCAACGAGGGCCGCGGCTATGTGCTGCGTCGGATCATGCGTCGCGCGATGCGCCACGCGCAACTGCTGGGCACCCACGAGCCGTTGATGCATCGGCTGGTCTGGGCGCTGGTGCGCGAGATGGGGCAGGCCTATCCGGAGCTGGTACGGGCCGAGAGCCTGATCGAGGAGACGCTGCGGCTGGAAGAGACGCGCTTCCGCAAGACGCTCGCACGGGGACTGGCCATCCTCGACGAGAAGAGTGCCGGGCTCAAAAAGGGCGACATGTTCGACGGCGACACGGCTTTCACGCTGTACGACACCTATGGCTTTCCTCTCGATCTCACCCAGGATGCGCTGAAATCGCGCGGCATCGGTGTCGACATCGCATCCTTCACCGATGCGATGGATCGCCAGCGCGAGAAGGCACGCGCGGCCTGGGCTGGCTCCGGCGACACCGCCACCGAGAACATCTGGTTTCCGCTGCGCGAGAAGCTCGGGGCCACCGAGTTTCTGGGCTATGAGACCGAGAGTGCCGAGGGCGCCGTGGTGGCGCTGGTGAAGGACGGCAAGGAGGTCGACAGCCTCAAGGCCGGCGAGAGTGGCGCGATCGTGTTGAACCAGACGCCCTTCTACGGCGAGTCGGGCGGCCAGGTCGGCGACACCGGCATGATGATCGGAGAGGGCGTCAAATTTCGTGTCGCCGACACCCAGAAGAAGGCCGGTGATGTCATCGTGCATCAAGGCACGGTCGAGCAGGGCATGCTGAAAACCGGTGCGGCGCTGCAGCTCGAGGTCGAGCATGCGCGCCGCAGCGCGATCCGCGCCAATCACTCGGCGACGCATCTGTTGCACGAAGCGCTGCGGCAGGTCCTGGGCGACCACATTGCCCAGCGCGGCTCGCTGGTGGCACCCGACCGCCTGCGTTTTGATTTCGTGCATCCGAAACCGATCACGGCCGAGGAGATCGCGCGTGTCGAGGACATCGCCAATGACGTGGTGCTGGAGAATGGCGAAGTCACCACGCGCATCATGGCCGTCGACGACGCCCGCGAGGCCGGGGCGCGCGCGCTGTTCGGCGAGAAATATGGCGACGAGGTCCGCGTGGTCTCCATGGGCAGGGGGCCGCGCCAGCACGGCGAGAACGCGCTCGGCTGGTCGGTCGAGCTCTGCGGCGGCACGCATGTGAGGCGCACCGGCGATATCGGGCTCATTTCGGTGACAAGCGAGAGCGCGGTCGCGGCCGGCGTCCGCCGGATCGAGGCCTTGACCGGGCGGCATGCGCGCAAGCATGCCAACGACACCATGGCCCTGGCAAAGACCGCGGCCCACGAGCTGCGAACCAGCGTCGAGGACGTGCCGGCGCGGATCGCCTCGCTGATGGAAGAGCGCAAGAAGCTCGAGCGCGAATTGTCCGATGCGCGCAAGAAGCTCGCGATGGGCGGTGGTGCTTCCGTCAATGGCGCGGCCGCGGGCGGCGTGCGCGAGGTCGGCAACGTCAAATTGATGGCGAGGGCAGTGGAAGGCATCGAGATGAAGGATCTCAAGAGCCTCGCCGATGACGGCAAGAAGCAGCTCGGCTCGGGCGTGGTCGCAATTGTCGGCGTCACCGGCGATGGCAAGGCCGGCGTCGTGGTCGGCGTCACGCCGGACCTCACCTCGCGCTTCAACGCGGTCAATCTGGTTCGGGTCGCCTCGGAAGCATTGGGCGGCAAGGGCGGCGGCGGCCGGCCGGACATGGCTCAGGCCGGCGGTCCCGACGGTGCCAAGGCCGATGCCGCGCTGTCGGCGATCGAAAAGGCCATGGCCGGCGGCTGAAGCGGGCCCGCGGGCCGCGGCCCAAAACTTTTCTTGATCGAAATCAAGCCGTTGCGTGCCGTTTCGTGTTCTCTTAGGACCCGAAATTCAGGGCGCCGCCACGTCTAGCAAGCTTGAGGAAAATCGAGGTGACGACGGCTTCACGCAGGCGAGGACTGAGCGACCCGGATCTGCGGGACCGTCTCTATGAGCTGCTCGAGCACGACCATCCGGCCGGCGCGCCCGGTGCGCGTGTGGTCGGTTTGATTACCGTTGTCATCATTCTCGATGTGACGACGACCGTGCTGGCCTCGGTCCCCGACTATCACGCGCGTTTCGGCGCTCTGTTCACCGCGATCAAGATGTTTGCGATCACCGTGTTCGCGATCGAATATGCGTTGCGGCTCTGGAGCGTGGCTGGCCACTCCCAGCGCCAATTGTCGCCATGGCGGACGAGGTTCGAGTACGTCTTCTCGAGCCTCGGCATCATCGACCTCCTGGCGTTCCTGCCTGCCTCGATCGCGCTTGCCGCCGGCGCGCATTCGACGCTGTTCATGCTGGCGGTACTGCCGTTCTTCAAACTGGTGCGCTATTCGCCGGCGATGCGCTCCTTGCTCACGGCCATCCACGCCGAAAGGCGCACACTGATCGGATGTCTCGTCATCCTGGCCGGCGCGATGCTGCTGTTCGGCTCGCTGCTCTATGCGATCGAGCGCGACGTGCAACCCGACAAGTTCGGGACCATTCCGCAGGGGATGTGGTGGGCGATCGTGACGCTGGGCACGGTGGGCTATGGCGACGTGGTTCCGGTGACGCCGCTCGGCAAATTCGTTTCGGTGTTCACCATCATCTGCGGCTTTGCCATGATCGCGCTGCCGGTCGCGATCATTTCCAGCGCGTTTGCCGAAGAGGTCAAGCGACGCGATTTCATCGTCACCTGGGGGATGCTGGCGCGCGTGCCGCTGTTCTCGCATCTCACCGCCGGCGAGATCGCGGACATCATGCGCCTGTTGCGGGCCCGCTCGATCGAGCCGGGCGAAATTCTGGTGCGGCGCGGCGAGCCAGCGACGTCGATGTATTTCATCACCGCGGGCGAGGTCGAGATCGCGCTGCCGAACCAGCATGTCCGCCTCGCGGATGGCACGTTTTTCGGCGAGATCGCGCTTCTGCACCGGACCAAACGCTCGGGGACGGTTACCGCGACGCGCAAGACCCGGCTCCTGGTGCTCGATGCCCAGGATTTTCACGCGCTTATCGAGCGGGTGCCGGCGCTGGCCGCGCATGTGAAAAAGACCGCGAAGGCGCGGCTTGCCGACTCCGGCGACCTGGCCTTTGCCGAGCTTGCGCTCGGCGAGCGCGAGGGACAGAAGCAGGAATGAGGGCTTGCAGCTCGGCCGATCCTGGGCGCGCGGAGTTCTCAGTTCTTCTTCAGGAAGACATAATCGGCGGCATAGGGCATGCCGCGACCCGCGCCTTGCCGGTCGCAAGAGTCCTTTAAAACTCCTCCGATCGTGTTGATTCGCTGCACGGCGGTTATGTCGGAGAGCTTGCCGCTGCCCTTGTGGTCGGAGACCTCGAGCTTCAGCCAGGGAATATCGTTTGCGTTCGTGCCGGGCGCGTTTGCAATTGCCTTGCCGCTGATGGCGCTGCCGTCATCCAGCTCCCAGGACGGGCCGGCGCCGTGATAGCCGACCACCTGGCCGTCCGCGCTCATCAGCGTCGCCTGCGGCTTGCTGAAGCTCCAGGCGAGCTTGCCATCCGCTTCGGGCTTGCATTCGTAAAGCTGCATGCCGACCGCATGCACCTTGAGCGCAATGCTCTCGCCCGGCAGGGCCGCGATGGACGGCGGCAGTGGCGACTCGGCGAGCGCCGCGCCCGCGAGGGGAACAGACAGCAACAGGGCAAAGGTGAGCGTCCTCGTCATGGCGGGTACTCCCTCGTTAATTCCGGGTTTCGTCGTTGCGAGCGACAGCAAGGCGATCCAGGGTTACGGCCACTTCTCTGGATTGCCTCGTCGCTCTGCTCCTCGCAATGACGCCGTTTCGTGAAAAAAAACCTACGCCATCGCCTTGTTGAGATTGTCCGCGACCTTGTCGAGGAAACCGGTGGTCGATTGCCACCGCTGGTCGGCGCCGACGAGCAAGGCGAGGTCCTTGGTCATGTAGCCGTCTTCGACGGTCGCGACACAGACCTTCTCCAGCGTGTCGGCGAATTTTGCGAGCTCCGCGTTGTTGTCGAGCTTAGCGCGGTGGGCGAGGCCACGTGTCCAGGCGAAGATCGAGGCGATCGAGTTGGTCGAGGTCTCCTTGCCCTTCTGGTGCTCGCGGTAGTGCCGGGTCACCGTGCCGTGGGCCGCTTCCGCTTCCACCGTCTTGCCGTCGGGGGTGAGCAGCACCGACGTCATCAGTCCAAGCGAGCCGTAGCCCTGCGCCACCGTATCCGACTGCACGTCGCCGTCGTAGTTCTTGCAGGCCCAGACATAGCCGCCGGACCATTTCAGCGCCGAGGCCACCATGTCGTCGATCAGGCGATGCTCGTAGGTGAGCTTCTTGGCCTCGAACTCCTTCTTGAACTCGCGGTCGAAGACGTCCTGGAAGATGTCCTTGAAGCGGCCGTCATAGACCTTGAGAATCGTGTTCTTGGTCGAGAGATAGACGGGGTAGTTGCGCATCAGGCCGTAGTTGAAGGACGCGCGGGCGAAGTCGATGATGGAATCGTCGAGGTTGTACATCTCCATCGCGACGCCGGCGCCGGGCGCCTTGAACACCTCGCGTTCGATCACGGTGCCGTCCTCGCCCACGAATTTCATCGACAGCGTGCCCTTGCCGGGAAATTTGATGTCGGTCGCGCGATACTGGTCGCCATAGGCGTGGCGGCCGATGATGATCGGCTTGGTCCAGCCCGGCACGAGCCGCGGCACGTTTTTGCAGATAATCGGCTCGCGGAAGATCACGCCTCCGAGGATGTTGCGGATCGTGCCGTTCGGCGACTTCCACATCTGCTTCAGGCCGAATTCCTTCACCCGCGCCTCATCTGGGGTGATGGTGGCGCATTTGACGCCGACGCCGACCTTCTTGATCGCTTCGGCCGCATCGATCGTGACCTGGTCGTTAGTCTCGTCGCGGTATTCCATCCCGAGGTCGAAATACAGGAGCTGAACGTCCAGGAACGGATGGATCAGCTTGTCCTTGATGTATTTCCAGATGATCCGGGTCATCTCGTCGCCATCGAGCTCGACGACGGGGTTGGTCACCTTGATTTTTGCCATGATCGGGAGGGCCTCTTGCGAACAGAGCGCTTTCAAGAGAAGCGGGAAGGGGAATGTCCCGCGTCATAGCACTGCGGCCTTGCAAGCGGAAGCCAAGCCCTTATGCAGTTTGGGCCCATCTTTTGGCCGAGCGCGAGCGTCAGGCGCTCAAAGCGGGCTTTGCAGCCGCGGCTGGCAAGATTGCGCGCAGGAATCGAGCTTGACCAAGGGGCTCAAAAGCCAAATCTAACCCCATTATTTCGCTTGAGAAATTCGTTCCCAGCGGGCAATCGAGGGACGCTAGGCCGCTGCGCCTGATTACCTACCGCAGCGTCCTGAACTCGAAATCTGAAACCAAAGGCAGTGATGACCGGTTCGGGCACCGACAAGACCAAGATCGGCTTTGATCTTAACCGCCCCGCGATCATCCTGGTCGAGCCGCAGCTTGGCGAGAACATCGGCATGGCCGCGCGGGCCATGGGCAATTTTGCGCTGTCCGAGCTTCGGATAGTCAATCCGCGCGACGGCTGGCCGAACGTCGCCGCCCAGGGTGCAGCAGCCGGCGCCGACCATATCCTCGATTGCGCCACGGTGTTTGCAACGCTCGAGGAGGCGGTCGCCGATCTCGACCTGCTGTTTGCAACGACCGCCCGTGCGCACGACCAAGCCAAGCCCGTCGTCGGCCCGGAGCTCCGGTCAGCGCTATAGCATCGCGGCGACATCGGTGGAAGGCGATGGCACAGGCAGATTTGGCAGGTTTTCAGGTGAGCCCGAAACGCCGCTCCAGCCAAGCTTTTGCTTGCCGGGCGTCATGGCGCGGGCCACCGCGGCAGCAGGGCGGCGTTCCTCGCATCGCGATGTACATCGAGCCTTGCGCCACGCCAGCGCGATTTCGCCTCATGGCCGCCCGTGCAACATTTCTGCGTATTGAACGAGATAGGGCGTTCTCGACACTCAACGTCAGAAATTCTCTCGCCTCCGAAATCGAAAGGAACGCCCGATGTTTGAGAAGAAATCGGACATTGCTGCTACGCTCAGGGAGGTAGGACTTGAGCCGTTCACCGTGTCGGTCGAGCGCCTGTGTCGTCCCTCGATCTGCTTCGTGGAGCCGGAGCAGCCCGGTCTGACGCGGTTCGGCGGCGCGCCAGATCTGCCGGACAAAGCCGTGTGGCCGGTTCGTCCGGGCTATTCCAACGGACGGAAGCTTGAGGAGGCGGGTTCTAATCGGGCGCATCTGGGAAGCGCTTTCACATCGGCGGCGCCGTTACATTTCATCGCCCAGATCCCGCTCGATGCGGTCGCCCGCTTCGGCGTCTTGAAAGAGCGTCTGCCCGATAATGGTCGCTTGCTGTTCTTTTGGGATACCCGGTGCGGTCCCTGGATCGACAGTGCAGAGTCGTGCCGCGTGATCTGGGACCGTTCGCCGATTGATCAGCTCGTATCGCGCGATCCTCCGGCGGAGCTTGCCGTGCCTGATCAGCACCTTGCAAGCTGCTTTCCGCTCAAGTCCGTTGCGCCGCTGCCTGTCTGGTCGATGCCCGAGCAATTTATGCTGGAGCAATTGGCGGAACGCACAGGAGACCACGAATTGTTGGCATCGCTTGATGACGATGACTGGGCCGATGAGTGGGACTCGCTTTATGAACGACGACTGTCCTGGCGTTTGACGTCGGGCCGCGAAGTGTTGCCGCATCGGCTTTGCGGCTGGCCATTCCCGGAACAGGACGATCCGCGCGTCGATGCAGCGGTCTCTGCGGGCGGGACCAAAGTGATTGGCCGCGCGCTGACGGCCGCTGAGAGCAAGCAGCGGCTGAACGACATGCACGATTGGACCTTGCTTTTGCAGGTGGACTTGAACCGTCTCGCGCCCCGGACTTTTGCCGAAGGCTTGGTCTATTTTGTGATGCGCGAGGCCGATCTCGCGGCTCGGAATTTCGACCGCGTCCATGCGATCTACCAGCAGACTTGAGCAGCGGGTAGGTCTGTTCAAACGCGTTCGGCGTCCACTTCCTAAAGTACCGAACGCCGCATCTGCTCGTCCGCTGCTGATCTCCGGACGATCGCAGCAGGGACTCGCCCGGCGCGTATAGCGCAGGCCGTCCAAGTTTTTGTTGAATCCTGCATTGGGCAGGTTCGATTTCGATGCACTCTGCCAACGCTGCGCGCCAGATCTTGTCTCTCAAGGCTTTCGCCGAACCTTCGAAAACGCTAGTAACCCATCGATTCCGCCGCGAAAATTGGGAGCGAGATGACCGGTTCGGGCACCGACAAAACCAAGTCCGGCTTTGACTTCAACGGCCCCGCGATCATCCTGGTCGAGCCGCAGCTTGGCGAGAACATCGGCATGGCCGCACGCGCCATGGGCAATTTTGCGCTGTCCGAGCTTCGGATCGTCAATCCGCGCGACGGCTGGCCGAACGTCGCCGCCCAGCGTGCAGCAGCCGGCGCCGACCACATCCTCGACCGCACCAGGGTGTTTGCAACGCTTGAGGAGGCGGTCGCCGATCTCGACCTGCTGTTTGCAACAACCGCGCGCGCCCACGATCAGGCCAAGCCTGTCGTTGGTCCGGAGGCGGCCGTGCGCGAAGTCGTCGAGCACCTCAAGGGCGGCGGCACGGTCGGTATCCTGTTCGGCCGGGAGCGCTGGGGGCTGACCAATGAGGAGGTCGCGCGCGCCAACCGCATCGTGACCTTTCCGGTCAATCCCGGCTTTGCCTCGCTCAATCTCGCGCAGGCGGTGCTGCTGATGGGCTACGAGTGGTTCAAGCGCGCGACCCAAGGTGGCGAACTCCCATTCGCGATGCCCGAGCGGTCGCCGCGCGCTTCCCAGCATCAGATGGAGGCGTTCTTTGAAAATCTCGTGCGCGAACTCGACCGGGTCGAGTTTTTGCGGCCGGCGGAGAAACGCGAGACCATGCTCGTGAACCTGCGCAACATCTTCTCCCGCATGGAGCCGACCAAGCAGGACATGCACACGCTGCACGGCGTGGTGATGGCGATCGCCGAGGGACGAAAGGGCCCCGCCAAGGGCGGGGTGCTGGATGGGGAGCAGGCCACGCGGCTGCGCGCGCTGCTCGCCGAGCATGGGCAGGCCACCCAGCCGGATGAGTCCAGCGGCACGGTGCGAGGTCTGGCGCGACTGCTCAGGCGCAATCCGACCGATGCCGAGCGCATCCTCTGGGAAGCCCTGCGGCGCGACCGGCGCTTTGCCGGCAAGTTCAAGCGGCAGACGCCTGTCGGCCGGCATATTCCGGATTTTGTCTCGTTTGCGCAGCGGATCGCGATCGAGCTGGTCGGCGCTGAAGAGTCCAAGGCGATCGCGCGCGAACGTGCCGCGCGGCGCGTCTGGCTGGAGCAGCGCCGTTATTACGTCGTCGACATGAACGTCGCCGATGTCGAGCGCGACTTAAGTCACGAGCTGGCACGGCTGGAAAGGACGCTTGGGGACGGCAAATAGGGATCGCGCGTTATGAGTTATGACTTCATGATGATGAGGCCGAAGGTCAAGATCAGCTCAGCGGCCGATCTTAGCGAGGACACGCTGGGGAAGCAGGATCCCTCCGTCCTCGTTGAGGCCCTCTCGGCGCTGCTTCCCGATCTGGCGTGGCGGAAGGAGAGCGACGGCGCCTGGTTCGGCTCGCTCGACGGCGAAGATACCTGGTACGAATTCCGGATCGGGGCGGAGCCGGACTATATCTGGTCCATCTACACATCGCACCGGACCGCCACGCGAAACCTGATCCCCGTGATTTGCAATGCCCTTGGCGTACTTGCCTTTGATGGTCAGGCCAACCGTCTGATCCAACCGTTGCTTGGCAACCCCGCGTAAGGCGGAGGGGCGGGTGCGGAAGCGATGCGGTGGTGCGCGAATGCCGCGCGGCGCATCTGGCTGGAGAGCCGCAGCTACTCGTGATCGACATGAAGGTCGGTGATGTCGAAACCGATCTCGATGCCGAGCTTGCGCGGCTCGAGGCCAGCCTGTCGCGGCAGGCCTAGCTCCGGAAAAATCGCCCCCTTTTGCCGTTGAGGCGGGATTAAACTATGGTTCCGCGGGTTCAAACAAGCGCACTTCACAAAAACCGGGAGGCTTACATGCGTCTAGTCCGCGTTACCGTGCTTGCAACGTCGGTGCTCGTAGCCGGGCCTGCGCTCGCGCAGGCGCCGCAGACCGAAAAGAACGTTTCCATGGCGCTGTCGATGGCGATCATGCAGGGCGCGCTCGATCAATGCACCAAGGACGGCTACAAGGTGTCCGTCGTAATCGTCGACAAGGGCGGCAACGTTGCGGCATCCGTGCGCGGCGACGGCACTGGTCCCCACACCATGGAGTTCGCGCGCATGAAGGCTTACACCGCGCGCACCCGCAACCAGACGTCGCTTGCCACCATGAAGCAGATGGAAGATCCGGCAATGGGGTTTTTGCGGCAGATCCCCAACGTCGTCGGCGTTGGTGGCGGAGTTCCGATCCACGCCGGCAACGAGGTGATCGGCGGCGTTGGGGTCTCGGGCGCACCTGGCGGCGAGAAGGACGAAGTGTGCGCCAATGCGGGGCTCGCCAAGGTCGCCGACGCGTTGAAGTAGCCGCATGCACATGGAGCGGCGCTGGTCGCCGCTCCCAGCGGCATGTGATCGATACGACTGATCCCCGTCTTGGATCGGCAGTAGCTCGGGCGAGCGAGGCTGATTTCGATCGTCCGCATTTCGCCGCGCTCGTGCCGGTAACACGATCTGCGAGATCGAGTTACACCGCGACCAATTGGGCGGGCGCGCCCGCCGCACGTTTCGGCTTCTTCAGCTTTGCCGGCTCGAACAGCGATGCGGCGGCAAGGCCCGCCGTGTCGGCAACGCCTGGATCGCGCGACACCATGGCCGCGACGATCGCGCCGTCGATCAACAGCGCGAGCTGATGCGCCAGCACTTCGGGTTCGACCGCGCCCATTTCGGCCGCGAGCTTCCCGATATGGGCGAGCACGACCTTCTTGTGCTTCATCGCGATCGCCCGGAACTGCTTCTGGTCCTTGTCGTGCTCGCCGACCGCGTTGATGAAGGGGCAGCCGTAGAAACGATCCTCGCCGAACCAGCTCTTCAGCGCCGGAAAGATCCGCGATAGTTTTTCCTGCGGCTCGCCGCCGCCTTGCTCGATCGCGCCGATGAACCATTCGCGCCATTGGCGGCCTTCGGTCTCCAGCACCGCATGCACGAGGTTGGTCTTCGAGCCGAATAGCTTGTAGAGCGTGGTCTTGGCAGTGCCGGCTTCACCGATGATCGCATCGATGCCGGTGGCGTTGATTCCGTTCTTGCAGAACAGATGCGTGGCCGCGCTGAGCAGCCGGCCGCGCGCCGTTTCGTCGTCGCCGGCCGCTCCGCCCCTCGCAGGCGATTTTGTCTTGGCTGTCGCTTTGCCCGTCTTGCGCATGAGTGCGGAGTTAATCGGAGGGAATTGAAATCATCAAGTCGCAACTCCCCGTGCGCCCAGAATAATCGCACGCGCGCGCCAATTGCTTTGGCTTTGTGCACTGAACGGGTGATCGCGAAAAGAGCAGGGCGGCCTAAGCGGCTCGAACATTTCGCGTTTTGATTTCGGGCTCATGTGGCACGCTTCGTGCAAGAAACAGACCGTTCGGTATCCTAGCTTCCAGGGAGAGAAACTGATGACCGCGGTCGCCCAGAAAACTGCACTCACCGGCTGCCTTGCCCCGATCGACAAACAGGGCCTCGAGCAGCTGATCGCCACGGGCAAGGCCAATCCGAAGGTGATCAAGACGTTGAAATGCAAGACGGTAGCCGAAGGTAAATTCCGCCACGCCAACTACATCCGCAACCTTGCGCCCTACATCGTCGACGAGCCCCCAGGGCTTCTGGGCGACGACACCGCTCCTAATCCATCCGAAGCCTCGCTTGCCGCGCTCGGCTCCTGCCTTGCGGTCGGCCTGCACGCCAACGCCGTGCATCGCGGCTGGGTGGTGAACAAGCTCGAGCTCGAGCTCGAAGGCGACCTCAACATCACCGCGGTCTGGGGCACCGGCGACGTCAGCGACAAGCCGGTCGGCTTCACCGACGTGCGCGTCAAGGTCGACATGGAATGCGAGGGGATTCCGAAGGAGGAGATCGACGCGCTGGTCGCCCACGTCAAGAAATGGTCGCCGGTCGCCAACACATTCACCCGTCCCGTCAATCTCGAGGTCGGCGTCTGAGGCCAGCGGCGGCAGTCCCGAAGAGGTGCGGAGGCTTTCATGGGTTCATTGGCTGCATCGCGGGTCGAGACAGTTGATCAGCCCGCACCTTCGATTGCCGACGAGGTTGCCAGGATCGCGCGCAACGAGCTGGCGCCGCTTGCAGGTGCAATCGACGCCGGCTCCGTCTATCCCGAGGACTTGCTGCGCCGCTTCGGTGAAGTCGGCGCCTGGGGTAGTCACGTGCCGCAGGATGGGCCGGCTGACCTGCGATGCGCCATTCAGGCGATGGCCGCGATCGGCGAAGTCTGCGGTGCAACCGCCTTCATGGCGTGGTGCCAGAGCACGCTGGTCTGGTATGTCGCAAATTCCACCAACCTGAAGCTCGCCGCGCGCTTCGGCGACAAGTTCTCCAGCGGAAAGCTGCTCGGCGGCACCGGGCTGTCGAACCCGATGAAGAGCTTTTTCGGGATCGAGAAGCTGAAGCTGAAGGGCCGCAAGGTGGAGGGCGGCTATGTCGTGCGCGGGGTGCTGCCCTGGGTGTCCAATCTGGGCAAGGGACATTTCTTCGGCACCATCTTCGAACGCGAGGATGCGCCGGGCGAGATCGTGATGTTTCTCGCCGATTGCTCAGATCGCGCCATTACCCTGCAGCCCTGCCAGCCGTTCCTGGCGATGGACGGCACCGGCACCTACGGCGTGCAGTTCCGCGACGCCTTCGTGCCCGACGAGCTGATCCTGGCCGAGCAGGCCGGACCGTATGTCAGGAAGATTCGCGCCGGCTTCATCCTGCTGCAGCTTGGCATGGGGCTCGGCCTGATCAAGGACTGCATCAACATCATGGACGAGGTCGCCGCCCCCCTGGGTCACGTCAACCGCTACCTCCCGCAACAGTCCGTCAACTTCAAGGAGCTGTTTTGCGAGCTGGAGCGCGAGACCATGGCGCTGGCGCGCGACCCCTACAATGGCGAGGACAGCTACTGGCGCAAGGTGATCGCGCTGCGCCTGCGCGCGGGCGATGCCAGCGTCGCGGCTGCGCATGCGGCCATGCTTCATTGCGGCGCGCGCGGCTACCTGAAAAGCCACCGCGCCCAACGCAGGCTCCGCGAAGCCTATTTCGTCGCCATCGTCACGCCCGCCACCAAACAGCTGCGCAAGATGCTGGCCGAGGCCTGAAGATTTTCGACCACCCGTGACCAATCACAACCAGGAGAGCCTACCATGACGGACGTATTGATTTCAGCCGGCGAACTCGCCGATTTCGTCAAGAAGGAACCGTGTGTCATCATCGACACGCGCAATCCCGACGCCTACGCCGGGGGACACCTGCCGAATGCCGTCAACCTCCACGACATCTTCACCTATCTGGCGACCTCCACGCCTGAAGGCATCAACGAGCTGAAAACAAAATTCGCCGATGCGTTCGGCGCCGCGGGTCTCTCCGGCAAGGAGACGGCGGTGATCTACGAACAGTCGATGAACTCGGGGTTCGGTCAGTCCTGCCGCGGCTATTATCTGCTCACGATGCTCGGCTATCCCAAGATCAAGGTGCTTCACGGCGGCATCGACGCGTGGGTGGCCGCCGGCCTTCCGGTGACGAAAGAGGTGCCGGTCCCGGCGAAGGCGTCGTTCTCGATCGTGCCGGAAGCCGCCGACATCCTGATCGATGCGAAGACGATGCTGGCCGCGGTCGGCAAGCCCGGCACGGCCATCCTCGACGTCCGCGACGTCGACGAATGGATCGGCGAAAGCAGCTCCCCTTACGGCAAGGATTTCTGCCCGCGCAAGGGCCGCATCCCCGGAGCCGTATGGCTGGAATGGTACCGCATGATGAAGCCGACCGCGGAGGGACCGCGCTTCAAGTCCAAGGACGAGATCTTGGCCGAATGCGCAACCGTCGGCATCTCCCAGACCACGCCGGTCTACCTTTATTGCTTCAAGGGCGCGCGGGCGTCCAACACCTTTCTGGCGCTGAAAAATGCAGGGATCAAGGACGTGCGCATGTATTTCGGCTCCTGGAACGAGTGGTCGCGGGACCCGTCGCTGCCGATTGACGACGGCCTGCCGACGACTGCCCGCGTAACAGGCAAAGCGGCATAGAACCTGCATGTTTTGTTGTCGCCCGGCTCGCAAAGCCGGGCGACAACAGGCTTTTCCGTGCGGGCGGCAGACAAAATGAGGCTTCCGCTGCGCCGGGTGTGACAAAGGGGCGCAGCATGTCCGTATTCGACGATCCTTTCGATGCCGAGCGCGAGCTTAAGGCTGGTTGCATTTGTGGCCGCCATCGTTCGCCTGCCGAGCACGAGCATGCGGATCGCGCGCTGCGCTGCGATCCGGTTCTCGGCGAGCCGCAAAGCGCCGAGAAGCGCTATGAGGGCGTGGTGGCTTCCGCCGTCATGCGCGCAGTATTTCCAAAGGACGCGGCGCGCCGCGCGTTTCTCAAATCCGTCGGCGCTTCCACGGCGCTCGCCGCGCTCTCGCAATTCTTTCCGCTCAAGAGCGCCACGGAAGTCTTCGCGGAAGGCGCCGCGCCCGAGAAGAAGGACCTCAAGGTCGGCTTTATCCCGATCACCTGCGCGACGCCCATCATCATGGCGGCACCGCTCGGCTTCTACGCCAAGCACGGGCTCAACGTTGAAGTCGTGAAAACGGCCGGGTGGGCCGTGATCCGCGACAAGACCATCAACAAGGAATACGACGCCTCCCATATGCTGGCGCCGATGCCGATCGCGATCACGCTGGGCCTCGGCGCCCAGCCGATTCCGTTCTCAGTGCCGGCGATCGAGAACATCAACGGGCAGGGGATTACCCTTGCGATCAAGCACAAGGACAAGCGCGATCCGAAAGACTGGAAGGGCATGAAATTCGCCATTCCCTTCGACTATTCGATGCACAACTATCTCCTGCGCTACTACCTCGCCGAGCACGGGCTCGACCCCGACACCGACGTGCAGCTGCGCTCGATTCCGCCGCCGGAAATGGTTGCGAACCTCCGCGCCGACAACATCGACGGCTTCCTTGCTCCGGACAATATCTGCCAGCGTGCGATCTATGACGGCGTCGGCTTCATGCATATGCTGTCGAAGGAAATCTGGGACGGCCATCCCTGCTGCTCCTTTGCCGCGAGCCGCGAGTTCATCACGACCTCGCCGAACTCGTTTGCGGCGTTGACGCGGGCGATCGTCGATGCCACGGCCTATGCCGCCAAGGCAGAGCACCGCAAGGAGATCGCCGAGGCGATCGCGCCGGCCAATTACATCAATGCGCCGGTGACGGTGCTGGAGCAGGTCCTGACCGGCACCTATGCCGATGGGCTCGGCGGCGTGAAAACCGACGCCAAGCGCGTCGATTTCGATCCGTTCCCCTGGCAGTCGTTCGCGGTCTGGATGCTGACCCAGATGAAGCGCTGGGGTCAGATCAAGGGCGACGTCGATTACAAGGCGGTCGCCGAGCAGGTCTATCTCGCAACCGACACCAAGAAGGTGATGGCCGAGATGGGGCTCGCGCCGCCACCGA
Organism: uncultured Alphaproteobacteria bacterium; assembly: GCA_963738845.1. GTDB lineage: Bacteria > Pseudomonadota > Alphaproteobacteria > Rhizobiales > Xanthobacteraceae > Bradyrhizobium. The sequence goes on from CAVTYJ010000005.1 coordinate 153,247, forward strand.
CGTCGTACAAATCGTTTTCGGTGATGGGCAAGACCTTCGATCCGGAGAAGCCGGACGACTACCTTGCCGGCTTCAAGATCAGGAAGGCGTCGTGAGGAGACCCGGTCTCGCTGTCCCACCTCGCCCCGCTTGCGGTCAGAGGTCGATCGCGAAGCGATCGGGTAAGGGGGACTCTGCGCAAGTCCAACTCTCACCGCATTCGCGGATAGAGGCTTCGCACCCCAGCCCCGCAGGAATGGGGAGAGGGAGATGAATCTCCGTCTCCGTGCCGCGATCGTGTCGGTCGCGTTGTTCCTGGCCTTCATCGGCGTCTGGTATATCGCCACGCGCTCGACGACGACCGTCGCCAGCATGAGCCCGGAATACGCAAGGCTGATGGGGGCCACCGCAACCCAGGGCAAGTCGGCAATGCCCGGCCCGGCGGATGTCGGCGCAAAGTTATGGGAGCACCTGAAGCGGCCGTTCTACGACAATGGCCCGAACGACAAGGGGCTCGGCATTCAGCTTGGCTATTCCATCGCACGCGTGGGACTGGGCTACCTCATCGCAGTCATTGTCGCGATTCCCTTGGGCTTCCTGATCGGCATGTCGCCCTTGATCAGCAAGGCGCTCGATCCCTTCATCCAGATTTTGAAGCCGATCTCGCCGCTCGCCTGGATGCCGCTTGCGCTCTACACCATTAAGGATTTCCTCCCTGTCGGCAATCTTCGTGATCTTCATCTGCTCGGTATGGCCGATGCTGATCAACACCGCCTTTGGCGTCGCCAGCGTACGGAAGGAATGGATCAACGTCGCGCGCACGCTCGAAGTCGGAACGGTCAGGCGCGCCTTTACCGTGATCCTGCCGGCCGCGGCACCGACGATTCTGACGGGCATGCGGATATCGATCGGCATCGCCTGGCTTGTCATCGTGGCAGCCGAAATGCTGGTCGGCGGCACCGGCATCGGCTACTTCGTCTGGAACGAGTGGAACAACCTCTCGATCACCAATGTCATTATCGCGATCTTGCTGATCGGGCTGGTCGGCATGCTGCTCGACCAGGTTCTCGCGCGTTTTGCGCGCATGGTCACCTTCCCGGAGTAGCCTGAGGTGACAGACAAGTTCATCTCCGTCGAAGGCATCGCCAAGCGCTATCCCGCACCGGGAGGCGGCACCACAGCCGTCTTCGAAGATCTCTGGCTCTCGATGCCGCGCGGCGAGTTTGCCTGCGTGATCGGCCATTCCGGGTGCGGCAAGACCACGGTGCTGAACATCCTGGCGGGTCTCGATGAGCCGAGCGAGGGCGCGGTCATCGTGGACGGGCAGGGGATCGAAGGCACGAGCCTTGACCGCGCAGTGATCTTCCAGAGCCACGCGCTGTTGCCATGGCGCACCGTGCTCGGCAACGTCGCCTATGCCGTGAGCTCGAAATGGCGCAGTTGGGACCGCGCACGCGTGAACGCGCACGCGCAGAGATTTATCAATCTTGTGGGGCTGACCGGCGCCGAGCACAAGCGTCCCGCGGAGCTTTCGGGCGGCATGAAGCAGCGCGTCGGCATTGCGCGCGCGCTATCGATCGCGCCAAAGATCATGCTGATGGACGAGCCGTTCTCGGCGCTGGACGCGTTGACGAGGGGGACGCTGCAGGACGAGGTGCGGCGCATCTGTCTCGAGACCGGGCAGACCGCATTCATGATCACGCACGATGTCGACGAAGCCATCTATCTCGCGGACCGAATCTTCCTGATGACCAACGGTCCGGGAGCGGTGCTGGCGGAGATCGTGGAAAATCCGCTGCCAAAGGACCGCGGCCGGATCGATCTGCACCGACACCCGCTGTACTATGCGCTGCGCAACCACATCGTCGATTTCCTGGTCAGTCGCAGCAGGACCTTTGCCGCCGAGGCGCCGGGCCACGATCCGCGCCACGTGCCGATCGTGCGGATCGGAATGACAGAGCCGACCATCGTCTCTGGGCCAAAAGCGATGGAGCCGCCGTCGACGCAAGCGGTTGCACGCTAGAATTCACCCGAAGGGAGAAGACAAGCCATGAAAAGAAGCGAACTCACGGAAAAACTGCTCGACATCAAGCGCGAGAAGGGCTGGAGCTGGAAGCACATCTGCGAACGGATCGGCGGTTATTCGGAGGTCCTGATCGTCGGCGCGATCCTGGGTCAGATGAAGCTGACCAAACCGCAGGCCGCCAATGCCGGCGAAATGTTCGGTCTGTCCAAATCGGAAGTCGCGATGCTGAACGAGACGCCGATGCGAGGCGAGGGCGTGCCGATGCCGCCGACCGACCCACTCATCTATCGTTTCTATGAGCTCGTGATGGTCAACGGCCCGGCGTGGAAGGCGTTGATCGAGGAGGAATTCGGCGACGGCATCATGTCGGCGATCGATTTCGACATGGTAATGGAGCGCCTGCCGAACCCGAAGGGCGATCGCGTCAAGATCACGATGTCCGGCAAATTCCTGCCCTACAAATATTACGGCAACAGCGGCAACGTGCCGGAGTATGGATTCAAGGAGGGATGAAGGGCGCGAATAGCGAATAACGAGTGGCGAATAGGGAAGGTCTCTATTCGCTACTCGCCACTCGCTATTAGCGGTTCTCCTAAATCCCCGCTTTCACCTGGACGATCGATTGCGCCATCCATTCGTCCATCTTCGTGCGCAGCTCGGCTTCACCGAGCACGACGCCCTTGGTGGAGAAATCGCCCATCACCTTCGCGATGACGCCGGCGTCGCCGGCGCCATCGAACTCTGCCGCAATGACGTCCCTGGTATAGGCCTGGGCCTCGGCCCCGCTCTTTCCGAGCTTCTCCGCAGCCCACGTCCCCAGCATCCTGTTGCGGCGTGCAACAGCCTTGAACCTCAGCTCCTCGTCGATGACGAACTGCTTCTCGAAGGCTTCTTCGCGCTTGTCGAATGTGGTCATGGCCCTCTGTTCCCGCCCTTAACGGTTAAGGCCTTGTCGGCCTTGTTGCGACTGGCCTGATGACTGCCTAAATAGCTGGAATGCATGACTGAAACAACGCCGCCGAATCATTGACAGAGGGCGGTAAAACTCAGGCGCAACGGGTCGTATCGATTGTGCTGGATGGACCAATCGGATAGCCTCCCCACAGGCTCGGTTCTCGTTCTGTTTCCTTTGGTTCCAGGCCGCCACGGCAGCTCCGTCGTGGGTCTTAGTCCCTGATCATCCGGAGCACACCAAATTCATGGATTTCAACAACACACGGTACATCCCCATGAGCCGTCGACGTCGCATTTATGAAGGCAAGGCCAAGGTCCTGTACGAGGGGCCGGAGCCGGGAACCCTGATCCAGCACTTCAAGGACGACGCGACTGCCTTCAATGCGAAGAAACACCAGGTGATCGAGGGCAAGGGCGTCCTCAACAACCGGATTTCGGAGTACCTGTTTCAGCACCTCAACGATATCGGGGTGCCGACCCACTTCATCCGCCGTCTCAACATGCGCGAACAACTGATTCGCGAGGTTGAGATCGTGCCGCTGGAGGTCGTGGTCCGGAACGTGGCGGCGGGCTCGCTGTCGCAGCGCCTGGGCATCGAGGAGGGCACGCAGCTGCCGCGCTCGATCATCGAGTTCTATTACAAGAACGACCAGCTCAACGACCCCATGGTTTCGGAAGAGCACATCACCGCCTTCGGCTGGGCGACGCCGCAGGAAATCGACGACATCATGGCGCTCGCCATCCGCGTCAACGACTTCCTGTCCGGGCTGTTTCTGGGAATCGGTATCAGGCTCGTCGATTTCAAGATGGAATGCGGCCGCCTGTTCGAGAACGAGATGATGCGGATCATCGTGGCCGATGAGATTTCGCCTGACTCATGCCGGCTGTGGGACATCAAGTCGAACGAGAAGCTCGACAAGGACCGCTTCCGTCGCGACCTCGGCGGGCTCCTGGAGGCCTATACCGAGGTGGCAAAACGCTTGGGCATCCTGATGGAAAACGAGCGGCCGGCGGGGTCGGGCCCGGTGCTGGTGAAGAGCTGAGGTCGAGCAGTGAAGGCACGTGTCACCGTTACGCTGAAATCCGGCATTCTCGATCCGCAAGGCAAGGCCATCGAGGGCGCGCTGAAATCGCTCGGCGTCGATGGCGTCGCAAGCGTCCGCCAGGGCAAGGTGTTCGATATCGAGCTGTCGGGCTCCGATCGCGCGAGGGCGGAGGCCGCGCTGAAGGAGGCCGCCGATAAATTGCTGGCGAACACCGTGATCGAGAATTATCGCGTCGAGCTTTTGGGCTAGGAGATGGTCGAGATCCCGATGCAGCAAGTCTATGATCTGGCGTTGTCGGTCCTCCGGGAATTCGACGAGATCGATGCATCGCTCGATGGGATCCTGTCGGAGATGAGAAAGCTTAATCGACACATCTCTTTGACCGGACAATCATTCTCCAAGGCCTCTTCAAAGTGAAATCCGCCGTCCTCGTTTTCCCGGGCATCAATCGCGAGCGCGACATGGCGCGCGCGCTAAGGCTCATCTCGGGCCATGAGCCCGCGATGGTCTGGCACGCCGAGACCGCGCTGCCTGGGGGCACCGACCTCGTCGTCGTGCCCGGCGGCTTTTCCTACGGCGATTACCTGCGCTGCGGCGCGATTGCGGCGCGGGCGCCCGTGATGGATGCCGTGCGCGACTACGCGGCAAATGGCGGACTCGTGCTCGGCGTCTGCAACGGCTTTCAAATTCTTTGCGAGGCAGGGCTGTTGCCGGGCGTGTTGATGCGCAACGCGGCGCTGAAGTTCGTCTGCCGCGACGTGCATCTGCGGGTCGAGCGCTCCGATACGCCGTTCACGCGCGGCTACAATGCGGGCCAGGTGATCCGCGTGCCGGTTGCTCATGGCGAAGGCAATTACGAGGCGGATGAAGAAACATTGAAGCGCCTCGAAGGCGAGGGGCGGGTGCTTTATCGCTACTGCGCGCCTGACGGCACTGTCGACGAGGCATCGAATTTCAATGGTGCGGCGCATTCGATTGCGGGAGTCGTCAACGAGCGCGGAAATGTGCTCGGAATGATGCCGCACCCTGAAAACCACGTCGAAGACATCATGGGCTGCACCGACGGGCGCGGCCTGTTCGCCGGCCTCGTCGCGCATCTCGACCGCGCCGCGTAGTCGTTTTTGCCCGGACAACAGCGCGTGAGCGCATGACTTCGGCCCTGTCGATGGCCTGAAATTTGCTCGGCCTCTCCAGTCGCCCAACGGGAGAGATGACGGTCATGCGCAAGGCTATCTGCACGCTTGCATTCACTGCCGCTTTGCTGGGCACAGGTTCGGCCAGGGCCGAGACGACGCTGCGCATCGCGATGACGGCGGCCGATATCCCGACCGCCACAGGATTACCCAATAACGGGTTCGAGGGCATGCGCTTTCTCGGCTACCCGATTTTCGAGGGACTCGTGCTCTGGGATCTGACGCGCAGCGATCGAATGGCGGGCTTGCGTCCCGGACTTGCGGAAAGCTGGGAGCAGGATCGCGAAGATACGCGGACCTGGATTTTCCATCTGCGCCATGGCGTGAAATTCCACGACGGCACCGACTTCAACGCCGACGCCGTGATCTGGAATCTCGACCGCTATTTCAACCAGGGCAGCCCGCAATTCGAGCCGCCAAGCTCGGCGATGTCGCGCGCGCGTGTGCCCTTGATGGGCAGCTACAAGAAGATCGACGATTTCACCGTGTCGATCACGACGACGCGGCCGGCTTCGTACCTGCCCTATATGGCCGTCTATCTTCTCTTCACCTCGCCGGCCTCCTTCGAGAAGGCGGGTCACGATTGGGCCAAGGTCGCGGCGCTGCCGGCGGCCGGCACCGGTCCGTTCCGCATCACGAAAATCGTGCCGCGGCAGGAGGCCGATCTGGCGCGCTGGGACGGCTATTGGGATCCTGCTAAAAAAGCGAAGGTCGATACTGTCGTCCTGATGCCGATCCCCGAGGCCAATTCGCGGCTCGCCGCTCTTCGCTCCGGTCAGGTGGATTGGATCGAGGTGCCGCCGGCGGACGGCATCGACTCGCTGAAAGGATCGGGCTTCACCATCACCACCGGCTCATATCCGCACGACTGGCCGTGGTTCTACAACATCGGGGCCAGCAACAGCCCGTTCAAGGACGTGCGTGTCCGACAGGCCCTGAATTATTGCATCGACCGCAACGGCCTCGTGGCGCTTTTGAACGGCACCGCCGAGCCGTCGGTCGGTTGGTTGAAGGCGAGCGATCCCGATTTCGGCAATCCCGCCAACCGCTACACGTTCGATCCGGCCAAGGGCAAGGCGCTGCTGGCTGAAGCCGGTTACACCCCGGCAAAGCCGCTGTCGTTCAAGGTCATGATCTCCAATTCCGGCTCTGGCCAGATGCTGCCTCTGCCCATGAACGAATACCTGCAGCAGAACATCAAGGAAGCCTGCGGCGTGGATGTCGAATTCGACGTGGTGGAATGGCAGGTGCTGTTGACCGCGGCCCGCGCCACGCCGGACAGCCCGACCTTGCACGGCACGATGTCGCTCAACGTGTCCTCGCCGTCCTCGGACGCCGGCGTCATGGCGCGGTACTTCTCGTCAGCCAATTTCGCGCCGAACGGTTTCAATTTCGAACAGTGGAAGGACGATCAATTCGACGACGCGCTGAAAACGATCGAGACCGCGACCGATCCCAAAGAGGTCACGGCCGCCTACCGCAAGGCCCATGAGCGGCTGGTCGACAATCCGCCCTGGCTCTTCATCGTCCACGATCTCAACCCGCGCGCGATGTCGCCGAAGGTCAAGGGTTTCGTCTCGCCGCAATCGTGGTTCGTCGATCTGACCCTGGTCAGCATGCAATAGCGCCTGTTCCGAAAAACCGGAAACGGTACCTTGCGGAGGGCAAGCGTTAGCGCCGCAGCAAGCGGAGCCAGCGCCAGATCCTGTCGCCGGGAACGGTCATGGCGGCGACGCCGGCCATCACGAGCAGGAGCCCAAGCGCGAGATTGGACGGCACGGTTTCGCCGAGCAGCAGCACCGAGAGGGTAACGCCAATTGGGATGCGCAAATAGCCCTGCGCATTGGTCGTAAGCGTTCCGAGCCTGACCAGGCACATGTAGAACAGCATCAGGCCGAGCGCGCTGGAAAAGATGCCCATCGCAACCGTGGCCGCGAGCGCCTTGGCGGTCGGATGCAGCGTCCAGGGGTGATCGACGATCAGCGCGACCGGCAGCAGCACAACACCGCCGAACAGGAGCGAGCCCGCCGCCACCACCATCGGGTCGTACTCCGTCAGCTTCAGGCCAAAGATGGTGGCGCAGGCAAAGGAGAGGGTGGCGATCAGGATTGCGAGCTCGGCCAGGATCTCGTGGTTGAGGCCCGAGAGCGCATCGAGGCCGATGATGGCGCTTGTGCCGGCCAAGCCGAGGATCGCGCCCACTAGCTTGAGCAGCGTCGCCGGTTCGTGCCGCGTGATGCCCCAGGTGATGAGAAAGGCGAAGATCGGCGTGGTGGAGGCGAGCACCACGGTGATCGAGGCCGGCACATATTGCTGCGCCCAGGTGATGATCAGGAACGGGAATGTCGAATTGATGATCTGCTGGAAGGCGAACAGCTTCCAGGCCTTGGCGTCGGTCGGCATCCTGATGCCGCGCATGCGCAGGATAGCCATCAGGAAGAACGCCGCGACCAGCGAGCGCGCCGAGATGAAGCTGATCGGCGGGATCGATGTCAGCCCGATCGTGGTCAGCGGATAGGTCGAGCTCCAGCAGCAGGCCAGCGCGAGCAGCAGCGCATAGTCGCGAAGGCTGTGGCCGGAGGGTCGCGCGGCCGTCGTTTGCGGGAAGGCCGTTCCGTCACTCCCTGTGATCGTGCTCTTCAAAACCGTTGTCCCGGCGGAATTCGTTATGTCGGCCGCCAGCGGCGGCCTCCGCTGCGAGCGGTGATCGCGAGGTCGGGGCGGTTGAGGAATGCATTTTTGCCGACGTCGTCCACGCGAGGAGCCCTTCGATCCCAGACAGCCGGTCCATAAATCCGATCCCTGAGCGAGGTGTAAACACCCCCGGCTGCATGGGGCGCCTGCAAAGCTCTGGACAGCCGGGAAATGGGTCCTAAAAGGCCTTTTCCGTCCGCTCCGAGGTCCCTAATAACTGTCCATGCCGACCAACGAACCCCAGATTACCCCCGAGCTCGTCGCCGCCCACGGCCTCAAGCCGGACGAGTATGAGCGCGTCCTGAAACTGATCGGGCGGGTGCCGACGTTTACGGAGCTCGGCATCTTCTCGGCGATGTGGAACGAGCACTGCTCGTACAAATCCTCACGCATTCATTTGAGGGGTTTGCCGACCAGGGCGCCCTGGGTAATCCAGGGCCCCGGCGAGAATGCCGGCGTGATCGACATCGGCGACGGGCTGGCCGTGGTCTTCAAGATGGAGAGCCACAACCATCCGAGCTACATCGAGCCCTATCAGGGAGCGACCACGGGCGTCGGCGGCATCCTGCGCGATGTCTTCACCATGGGCGCGCGGCCGATCGCCTGCCTCAATGCGCTGTCATTCGGCGCGCCGGAGCATCCCAGGACGCGACATCTGGTCTCCGGCGTCGTTGCGGGCATCGGCGGCTATGGCAATTCGTTCGGCGTGCCGACGGTCGGCGGCCAGGTGCGCTTCCACACCCGCTACGACGGCAACATCCTGGTCAACGCGATGGCGGTAGGCCTCGCCGACGCCGACAAGATTTTCTATGCGGCCGCCTCCGGCGTGAACATGCCGATCGTTTATCTGGGCTCCAAGACAGGACGCGACGGCATTCACGGCGCCTCGATGGCCTCTGCCGAGTTCGACAACTCCTCGGAGGAGAAGCGACCGACGGTACAGGTCGGCGATCCCTTTGCCGAGAAGCTGTTGCTCGAAGCCTGCCTCGAGATCATGGCGGCCGATTGCGTTATCGCGATCCAGGATATGGGTGCGGCGGGGCTGACCTGCTCGGCGGTCGAGATGGGCGCCAAGGGCGATCTCGGCGTCGATCTCGATCTTGATGCGGTGCCGACGCGCGAGATCGGCATGAGCGCCTACGAGATGATGCTCTCCGAAAGCCAGGAGCGCATGCTCATGGTGCTCAAGCCCGAGAAGGAGAAGGAAGCGGAAGCGATCTTCAGGAAATGGGGCCTCGATTTCGCGGTCGTCGGATACACCACGCCGAGCAAGCGCTTCCGCGTCAGGCACGGCGGCGCTGTCATGGCGGACCTTCCGATCAAGGAGCTCGGCGACGAAGCGCCGGTGTACGATCGCCCGCATGTCGCATCCGCCCCGCCAGCGATCGTGCAGGCGCGAAACGTCAAGCCGCCGATCGGAATTTTGCCGGCGCTGGAAAAGCTGATCGCAACGCCGGAGCTCTGCTCCAAGCGCTGGGTGTGGGAGCAATACGACCACGTCATTCTCGGCAACACGTTGCAGCGGCCGGGCGGCGATGCTGCTGTCATTCGCGTGCAGGACGGGCCGAAAGGCCTTGCGCTCACGGTCGATGTCACGCCGCGCTATTGCGATGCGGATCCGTTTGAAGGTGGCAAGCAGGCGGTTGCCGAAGCCTGGCGCAACATCACTGCCGTCGGCGGCAGGCCGCTTGCCATCACCGACAATCTGAACTTCGGCAACCCGGAGCGGCCGGAGATCATGGGCCAGTTCGTCGGCTGTCTGAAGGGCATCTCGGAAGCCTGCCGCGCGCTTGATTTCCCGGTCGTGTCCGGCAACGTCTCGCTCTACAATGAGACCAACGGTCGCGGCATTCTGCCGACGCCCTCGATCGGCGGCGTCGGCGTGCTCGATGATTTCACGAAATCCGCGACGCTCGCATTCAAGGCGGCCGGCGAAGCGATCCTCGTGATCGGCGACACGCAAGGCTGGCTCGGGCAATCCGTGTACCTGCGCGACATCTGCGGCAAAGAGGAAGGCGCGCCGCCCCCGGTCGACCTTGCCGCCGAGAAGCGCAATGGCGACGTGGTGCGCGGCATGGTCCATGCCGGCACCGCCACGGCCGCGCACGACGTATCCGATGGCGGGCTGTTGATCGCGCTTGCGGAGATGGCGATTGCGGGCGGAATCGGTGCGCAGGTGTTGACGGCGCCAAGTGCGATCGTGCCGCACGCCTACTGGTTCGGGGAAGACCAGGCGCGTTACGTCGTGACAGTCAAGGCCGAGGAGGCCGGGCTCGTGCTCGCGAAGATGAAGGGCGCGGGCGTGCCCTGCGTCCGCATCGGCACCACCGGCGGCGAGACAATCGCGATCGCCGGTGAGGGGCAGGTCGCGGTCGCCGCGCTCAAGCACGGCTTCGAGTCGTGGTTCCCGGCCTATATGAGCGGCGCCAGTTAGGTCCGCCGCTCAAGCTCTCACGGCAGGTCCGCGATTGCGACAAGCATCGTGAGGCTTAGTGCCATCGCGATCAGAAGAGCCGAGAGTTCCATCAGGGTGTCCTTTCAATTTGACCGTTGGACGCGTCTCCCCGGGGAAAATTTATCTGTTTGATTTCACGCAATGTCGCCACGTGCACGGAGGCCGCTCGGGCGGCCTGGAATGCAACGGGCTGATGCAGGTTTGATGCCAACTTGGTCGGCTGCTGCACGATCCAAGAATGCGGGGTCGTTGCGAATCGCCTCGAACGCGTTTGCCTTAGAGAACGTAACGGGCGCCAGGAATTTGTCGGAGCGCCCTTGTCGCGGCCCAGCTGAAGATGACCGTGAGCACAAAAGCGATAAGGGCTTTGGCAATCGCCGGAATGTTGAAGTCGAACAGCCAGTACTGCAGCCAAAGCACGATCGGATAGTGAACCAGAAACATGCCGAAAGCGTCCGGCTGCATCGGATCGAGAATACTCCAGCCTGCTTGCTTGAATCTGAGGAAATACGCGAGGATCACGAACATGATCGTGACGCTGAAGGCGGCGAAGAAGAGGCCGTAGGTCGCTTCATACCAGTCGGGAAGCGTCACCGGATTGCCCAGTATTTCGCGCTTGATGTAGATCATGACCCACATGAGACAGTAGGGAATGAACGCGACGGCGATCCAGCCGAAGCTGCTTTTCGAAAGCCGGCCACCCGCGCCCAGAATGCCGCGATCGAGACTCGCCATTCCAAGGCCTGCGCCGAAAAAGAAGTAGCTCAAATAGAGCAGCACGCGGCCGTGCTGCACCGCGAACGGTCCGAACGCGAACCAGCTGCCCGCGCCGAAGTGCACTCTTCCGGGAATGTAGAGCGCCGTTGTGACAGCCAGCATCACCGCAACGAAAATGCCCGGGCGTTCATAGCCGCGCAGCGACAGGCGATTGATCGGATCGAGCAGGGTCGGGGAGAGGCGATGCAGCACGCTCGCAATCAGGTCGAAGGTGAACAAGACCCAGAGAAACCAGACCGGACCGCTTGGCCAGGGGCCGACGGTGATGGTCTTCCACCAGAACTCCGAAAAGCTCAAATCCGGTTCTTGTCGCAGCGAGATCGCATAGTAGGCGAGCGGTATGATCGTAAACGCGCAAATCACGAACGGAAGACCAAGCCTCAGCAGGCGATCGCGCAGATAGTCAAATGCTCCCTTGCGGGAAAGGCCCGACCAGACGAACAGCCCCGAAAGAAAAAAGAACATCGCCATGAAGAAGCTGTCGGTGGCGAGCACGATGCAATCGAAGCCGATCCATGACTTGGGGTCGGTGTGACCGAAATAAGTGTAAGGAATAACCGAGTGGTGGAGCAGCACCACCAGCGTCAGGAACGTTCGCGCACGGTCCAGCGACGCGTTACGGGTCTTGACCTTCGGCACCGCCTGCGCCTGCACGGGTGCCGCCGCCGTTTGCGAGATCGATGTCATGTGTCCCGCCCTTTGTTTGGGCACGATGTTGCCGCCGGGAACCGGATCAAGCAAGAGCCTTTGTGCCGCGCGCGGCCTTCGCCACAGGGGCGAAGAGGCATATCTGGAGGAACCTTGCGCAATATCGGGACGTTAGCGCGGCGAGTTCAATCAAGCCGCCGCGCGAGGCCGGCAGGAGGAGCGATGCTGTGACATTGTTGAAATGGGCCCTCTTTTTCTTCGTAATATCGATCGTCGCCGCGCTTTTCGGCTTTACGGGTATTTCCGCGGCCACCGCGGACGTCGCCCGATTGCTATTCTACGTCTTTGTCGTGATATTCGTGGTGCTGTTGGTCCTGGGACTTACGATCTTCAGGGTCTAGACACGAGGCATCGCGAAAGGACGGGCCCGAGCCCCGGCGGCGGGCCGGGCCGATGCGGACCGGCTCAGCCGCCTGACTTACGATACTTCCTCGATCTTCACCTTGTCCGGATAGAAGGCGAGATGGCCGGCGATCTCGGTCATCGCGGGGAAGGGCGTCTCATAGGTCCAGATCGCGTTGTCCAGCGTCTTTCCATTCGAGACGATGCTGAAATAGCTGGCGTCTCCCTTGTACGGGCAATGCGTCACCCGCTCGGTCCGTTTCAGAAGTCCCATATTGGCATCCTCGCGCGGCACATACTGCACGGCGGGATAGCTCGCCTCTTTCAGCGTCAGCGCGCGGGTTGTGTCGGCGATGACCGCGCCATCGGCGACAACGCGCACCCGCCTGGGGTTTTGGGTGATGGTGATGGGATGATCGGGACCGGGAAGACGCATGGTTTTGCCCTCTACTCAGCCTGTTGTGATCGTAAAATGTGCGATCCGGCGCTTTGTAATGAACCGAGGTCGAATATAGTGTCACAACTGGTGACCTTCAAAGCCGTCCGCGCTAGATTTGACCGTCACGGTCGCGCGAGCAGATCGCGATTCGCCCGCAGGGACTTGGCTGGACAAAGTGGCAAAGGAGACTGACTGGGATGCCGATGGACGCCCGTGATATCGAATCGATGATCAAGGCAGCGATTCCCGATGCCGAGGTGACGATCCGCGATCTTGCCGGCGATGGCGATCACTATGCAGCTACCGTGATCTCGGAATCCTTCCGCGGCAAGTCCCGCGTCCAGCAGCACCAGATCGTCTATCAGTCGCTACGCGGCCAGATGGGTGGCGTGCTTCACGCTCTGGCGCTGCAAACCGGCGTGCCGGAGGGCTAGTGCCGCTGGCCGGCAGGGTGGGACGGCGAGATCAGCCACTGGAGACCGAACGCGGCGCGCTGTTTCGCCCGATCGTGCCGAACCAGCATAGCCGCGTTACCTATGCCGAGCTGTTCTTCGACCTGGTATTTGTGTTCGCGGTCACTCAGGTCGCCCATGCGCTGCTTGACCATTTCACGCCGCTCGGCGCCGTCCAGACTGGGCTGCTCTTTCTCGCGGTCTGGTGGGTGTGGGTCTACACCACCTGGATCACCAACTGGCTCAATCCCGAACTGACGCCGGTTCGCATCCTGCTGTTCCTCCTGATGCTCGGCGGGCTGTTGCTGTCGACCTCGATCCCGCATGCCTTCGAGGCGCGCGGGCTTTGGTTCGCATCCGCTTATGCCGCCATGCAGGTCGGCCGTACCCTGTTCTGGCTCCTGTCCGTCCCGCGCGCCCGCGCCGCCGTGCGCTGGAATGCGATCCGAATCCTGGCCTGGCTCACTGTTTCGGCCGTGTTCTGGGTTATTGGTGGCTTCGCGCAAAGCGCGGATCGGCGCCTGCTGCTGTGGATGGTCGCTCTTGCGATCGAATACGCCGGACCTCTCGCGCGGTTCTGGATCCCGAAATACGGCGCGTCCGCGATCGAGGATTGGTATGTCGAAGGCGGCCACATGGCCGAGCGCTGTGCCGGCTTCATCATCATCGCCCTCGGAGAATCCATCGTCGACACCGGCGCGACCTTTGCGGACCTGACCTGGACCCGTCTGAACGTTGCGGCCTTTGCCTCGGCCTTTGTCACGACGATTGCGATGTGGTGGATCTATTTCCACAAGGGCGCCGAAGCGGGGTCCGAATTGATCTCGAAATCGGCGGAGTCGGGGCGTCTTGCGCGCTCGGCCTACACCTATCTGCATATGCCGATCGTCGCCGGCATCATTCTGTCGGCGGTCGCCGACGAGCTGGTGCTGAAACATCCGACCGGGCTCTCGGACCTGAGGACGGCGATCTCCGCGATCGGCGGCCCACTCCTGTTCCTGATCGGCACGATCCTGTTCAAGCAAAATATCCGCGGCTTCCTTCAGCTCTCGCACGGCGCGGGCATCGTCGGGCTCACGGTGCTGGCCCTGTTCGCGCGCGATCTGTCGCCGCTGATTCTGTCCGCCTCGACGACGGCGGTTCTGGTGGTGGTCGCGGTTTGGGAGTCGATCTCGCTGCGGACCAGGAAAAAGGATTGAGCAGAGGCTCACTGTCTCGAATGCCGCGGTGTTGCTCTTGAAGCAGTCCGAGCGATGCTGTCCGGCTCATTCCGCGGTCATGGCGTGAACTGAAAACATCTTTGCCCGGTCGGTCCAGGATTCCCGCACCTTCCATCCCGATTTGCGCGCGAGTGCCGCGAAGCGGTTGATCGAGTACTTGTAGCTGTTCTCGGTATGAATGCTTTCGCCGGGGCGAAATGAGAAGCTCGTGCCCAGCATGCGCACGGACTGCGACTTCTTGCTGATCAGGTGCATCTCGATCCGATGCCGCTCCCGATTATAGACCGCGCGATGGGTGAAAGCGGAGAGGTCGAAATTGCCGCCGAGTTCACGATTCATGCGCACCAAAAGATTGAGATTGAAGCGCGCCGTGACGCCGGCTGCGTCGTTGTAGGCATCGAAAAGCACGCGCTCGTCCTTTTCGAGGTCGGCGCCGACGATCATCTGCGCGCCTTTTCCCAATATCTCGCGCGCGCTGCGCAGGAAGCGGCAGGCTTCGTCCGGCTCGAAATTGCCGATCGTCGATCCCGGGAAGAAGCCGACCTTGGGCATCTTGGCGATGGCCCCTGGCAACGTAAACGGCGCGGTAAAATCGGCCGCCAGCGGATAGACTGCGAGCGCCGGGAAATCGCGTCGCAACGCCTCGGCCTGCGCGCGGATGAAATCGCCGGAAATATCGACAGGCACGTAAGCGTCAAACGCGCAATTCTCGAGCAGCACGCGGACCTTTGTGGTCGCTCCGGCGCCGAATTCGATAAGCGCCGCGCCGTCGGGAATAATGGCCGCGATCTCGCGACTCTTGTCGCGCAAAATGCCGAGCTCGGTGCGGGTCGGATAATATTCCGGAAGCCGTGTTATGGCTTCGAACAGCTCGGACCCGGCCGCGTCATAGAAATATTTCGGCGAGAGGCGCTTCGGATGCTGGGACAGATCGTCCACTGCGTCGCGCGCAAACGCGGACGTCTGCTCGTCGGGAAGGTGGGCGTCGGCCAAAGCGGGAGCGTGCACATTCATGATACTCTCCTGAACGCGCTTTCCCGCGCGCGTATGTTCCGTACTAGAGCAACGATTGCCCAGGAAAATCAGGTAGCGTAGTCGGCAAGCCTGAGGCCCGTGAATTGCCAGCGGTGGTGCGGATAGAAAAAGTTGCGATAGGTAATACGGCTGTGACCGGCCGGGGTTGCCAGCGACGATCCGCGCAGCACCAGTTGATTAACCATGAACTTGCCGTTGTATTCCCCGAGCGCGCCACTGGTCGCGCGATAGCCGGGGTAGGGCGCATACGCGCTGCGGGTCCATTGCCAGACGATGCCGAAGGCGTCGTTGAGCTCTCTGCCGCGGGCAGCGACCTCCCATTCCATTTCGGTCGGCAAATGCCGGCCCGCCCAGCGCGCGAACGCATCGGCTTCGTAATAGCTCACATGGCAGACCGGAGCGGCGGGATCGATCGGTTGCAGGCCGGCCAGCGTCATCGCGTGCCAAGCCCCGTCCACCTCGCGCCAGTAGCCCGGCGCCTGCCATCCCTCGCTGCTGGCCGCCGCAAAGCCGTCCATCAACCACAGCGTTGCCGTCGTGTAGCCGCCGTCGTTCATGAAGGCGAGCCACTCCGCGTTCGTGACGAGGTTGCGGTTGAGCTTGACCGGACCGACGAGTGCGCGATGCGCCGGCTTCTCATTGTCAAAATGAAAACTGTCGTCGGCATGACCGACGGTATGAATACCCTCGTTGAGCGCGATCCATTCGTTATCCGCGCGCGTTGCGGCCGGAAAACGCCAGCCGGCATCATAGGACGGCGAGATCGGATTTTGCGCAAAGGCGTGCAGGATGTCCGTCAGCATCAATTCCTGATGCTGCTGCTCGTGGTTCAGTCCGACCTCGACCAGCGGCACGAGCTTTTCAAGAATGTCCTGGTCGGCACGTTCGAAAAAGCCGATCACCGCCGCGTCGACGTGCCTGCGATAGGCCGTGACGGCGTCGGTGTCCGGGCGAGTCAGCAGCCCGCGGGCATTGCGGGCGTGCCTGGGACCGGCGCTGACGTAATAGGAATTGAACAGATAGGCGTAGTCGGGGTGGAAGGGCTCGTAGCCCGCAACGTGCTGGCCAAGCAGGAATTGCTCGAAGAACCAGGTGGTGTGGGCGCGGTGCCATTTCGCCGGGCTCGCGTCCGGCATCGACTGGACGACCTGGTCCTCGGCGCTCAAGGGAGCGGCGCGGCGCTCGGTTTCGCTGCGGACGGCGAGGTAGGCCTCCACCAGGTTGCAGCCGAGCGAGCTGGACTTCGCGGAAATGTGACATCCGGGGGGCGGAAGGCGTGGCGGCGGCGGCTGGTGTCGTCACGGTTGATCTCCCCTCAGGCGAGAGAACGTCGCTCTGGCAAACAGGTTCCAACGGGCAGTTCGTCCTAGATAAGCGTTCCGTTACGGGAAAAAAGCCTTCGCCGGCAACGACCTTGGGACCGCCAGATGAGTGGGCCGACCAAAAAATGGGCGGCGATTTGCGCCTTCCGGGGATGCCAAGCCAGCCATTTTGCTATGGGTGCGCAACGGTTTGGGCTACATATATGGCAGATCGGGCTGAGACACCGGGCTTGCCCGCGAAGGTCAAAAGATGGGCGGTGCGCCCGCAAGCAAACGGATAGAGACTGAAATGAGCAT
Source organism: uncultured Alphaproteobacteria bacterium (assembly GCA_963738845.1). Lineage (GTDB taxonomy): Bacteria > Pseudomonadota > Alphaproteobacteria > Rhizobiales > Xanthobacteraceae > Bradyrhizobium. Next base: position 170,186 of record CAVTYJ010000005.1, read on the forward strand.
CGAGCAATTCATCGATAACGAAGTGAAGGCGAACGACGTCGTCCTGTTCATGAAGGGTACGCCGCAGTTTCCGCAGTGCGGCTTCTCGGGACAGGTTGTGCAGATCCTCGACCACATCGGCGTCGGCTACAAGGGACTGAACGTCCTGGAGTTCGCCGAGCTGCGCAACGGTATCAAGGTCTACTCCAACTGGCCGACCATCCCTCAGCTCTATGTGAAGGGTGAGTTCGTCGGTGGCTGCGACATCATCCGGGAGATGTTCCAGGCCGGCGAGTTGCAACAGCTGTTTGCCGAGAAGGGCATTCCGGTCGACGCAGCGGCCTGAGCCGTGGCCACGCGCCAGATCGGGGCCGCGCGGCTGGAAATCATCGTTGCTGACATCACGACCTTAAGCGTTGACGCCATCGTCAACGCTGCCAATTCTTCTCTTCTCGGCGGCGGCGGCGTCGATGGCGCGATCCATCGCGCGGCGGGACCCGAGCTCGTTGCCGAATGCCGCATGCTGCACGGCTGCAAGACAGGCGACGCCAAGATCACCAGGGGTTATCGGCTGAAGGCGCGACACGTCATCCACACGGTCGGGCCTGTGTGGAATGGCGGCCATCTCGGCGAGGACGGTTTGCTCGCCTCGTGCTACCGACGGTCGCTGGAGCTTTGCCGGACGCATGGCCTGAGTTCGGTTGCGTTTCCGGCCATCTCGACCGGAATTTATCGTTTCCCCGCCGATCGCGCTGCGGGCATTGCAGTGGCAACGACGGTCGAAACGCTATCCGGCGCCCCCTCGCTCAACCATGTCATTTTTTGCTGCTTCTCGCCCGAGAGCGCGCGGTTTCATGAGGAAGCCATGACAGGGCTTTAGTGGCCTTTTTCTGGCACTTGCCTTCGTCCCAATGGGGGCAAGCGGTGGTACGTCAGTCCGCTCCGCGGTAGCCTTGTTTCGATCGAGCCGCCGGCTAAACTCTGCGTGAATTGGTCCGGGGAGGGAATATGATGCGACGTTACATCTCGCGAGCGCTCGCTTGCGGCGCATTGCTGGCCGCCGTCGCGGTGGCACCGGCGCGCGCCGAGGGCACGTTCAATATCCCGGCGGGGGCGCATTTCAACCAGCAGAAGCTCGCAAAAGTCGGCGATTATCTGCGCGACCAGGTCGCCAATGGAAAGATCCCCGGCGCCATCGTTCTGATCCAGCAGCACGGCAAGCCGGTCTATCACGAGTTCGTCGGCGTTCAGGATGTCGTCTCCAAGCAGCCGATGACGGACAAGACCATCTTCCGCCTGTTCTCGATGACCAAGGCGATCACCAATGTGGCGGCGATGATCCTGCTCGACCAAGGCAAGTTCTCGCTCGACGATCCCGTCGCAAAGTACATTCCGTCCTTCGCCAATGTGAAGGTTGGCGTGGAGAAGACCAACGAGGACGGCAGCAAGACCCTCGAGCTCGTCGACCCGCGCCGGCCGCCGACCGTGCTCGACCTGATGCGTCACACCTCTGGCGTGACCTATGGCTTCTATGGCGACAGCCTGGTGCGCAAGGCCTACAAGGCGGCCGACATCTATGGCGGGGATTTCGACCTTGCCGAGTTCGTCGAGCGGATTGCGAAACTGCCGCTGGAGAACCAGCCGGGCACGCTGTGGGACTACGGCCATTCCACGGATGTTCTGGCGCGGGTGATGGAAGTCGCCTCCGGCAAGTCGCTGCTGCAGATCGAACGCGAAAAGCTGCTCGATCCCCTGGGGATGAATGACACCCGCTTCTACGTCACCGATCCCGAGAAGCTGAAGCTGATGGCGCAACCGATGCCGAACGACAGCGATTTCCGTGTCGGGCGCAAAAACGACCCGACCGTTCCCAACAGATGGGAATCGGCCAGCGGCGGCATGGTCTCGACCATGGCGGATTTCGCCCGCTTCGCGCAAATGCTGCTCGATGGCGGCAAATTCGACGGCAAGACCTATATGAGCGAAAAGTCATTCAAGATGCTGACGACCGATCACGTCGGTCCGGGCGCCGGCGTCGGCCGGGACTTCTTCTATTTCCCAGGGGACGGTTTCGGCTTCGGGCTGGGGCTGGCGGTGCGAACGGATCCGGGCAATGCGAGGCCGCCGCCGCCGGGTTCGATCGGCGAAGTGAAATGGGACGGTGCGAGCGGCTGCTATTTCGTGATCGACCGCAAGCAGGACTTGTTCTTCGTGCTGCTCGAGCAGACGCCGTCGCAGCGCCAGATCATCCAGCCGGCGGTGAAGAAGCTGATCTATGAGGCGCTGGAGAACTGAGCCCATTGCGCCTGGTGCGGCGCTCCCGGGCCGGTGCTCAAGCCCCGCGCACAATCTCCCTGACGTGGCCGATAGCCTCGTCGATCATCGCGGCGGTGACGTCGAGATGAGTGCAGGCGCGGATGCGGCCGTCCATCATGGCAAGCATCACGCCGCGCTGGCGGAGCGCGGTCACCATCTGGTCGCCCGAAACGCCAGCGCCATCGGGCCTGAAAAACACGAGATTGGTCTCGGGCTGTTGCACCTCGACGCCCGCAATCTGCGACAGCCCACGTGCCAATGCGCGCGCATTGTCGTGGTCGGAAGCCAGGCGATCGACATGGTGATCGAGCGCGTAGACACATGCGGCGGCGCAAATCCCGGCCTGCCGCATCGACCCGCCGAGCCTTTGCTTCCAGCGCCAGGCCTCGTCGATGAAGGCGCGGGTGCCGGCAAGCACGCCGCCGATCGGCGCGCCCAGCCCCTTGGAGAAATCGATCCAGGCGGAATCCCATCCGGAGGCCATGTCACGGGCGGAGATGCCGGTCGCAACCGTGGCATTGAGCAGCCGCGCGCCGTCCATGTGGGTGGCAAGCCCGGCCGACCGGGCGATTGCCACGACCTCATCCAGCGCCGCTTTCTTCCAGATCGTACCACCGCCGATGTTGGCCGTCTGTTCGACGCTCACCAGCGTTTGCGGCGCCTGGTAGCGCGTGCGCGGATGCAGCGCCGCGCGAAGCGTTCGCGGCGAAAACTGTCCGTCGGCGCCTTTCAGCGGCACGATCTGGAAGCCGCCGAGCGCCGCGTGCGCGCCGCCCTCGCGCGCGATGACATGCGCGGTTTCGTGGGCCAGGATCTCGTCTCCCGGCCGGCAATGCACCAGCGTCGCTGCGACATTGCACATCGTGCCAGAGGGCATGAACACAGCGGCTTCCTTGCCGAGCAGGTCTGCCACGCGCTCGCACAGGAGGTTGACGGTCGGATCGTCGCCGACCTGCTCGTCGCCGACCTCGGCCCGCGCCATCGCCTCGCGCATTGCGGGCGTGGGACGTGTCTGGGTGTCCGACAAAAGATTGACGCGGACCGGCGGAGCCTTGGGATCGCGCGGGGGAGGGGTATAGAGCATGGCGAAGTTCTCGTCTTCTCAATGCGTCATCGTCGGGCTTGTCCCGGCGGCTTGTTTCGAACAAAAGGATTTGAGACCGTGCCTCGCCCGCATGGCACCGACTTTTTCGCGGGCAATGATCTCGCCGCGCTCGATCCCGGCTTCTGCTAATTCTTCGTCCGGCGCTCGTTGAATTGGCGGTTCGTGCGACATCCCAAAACTATAGCTCAGCAAAAAGGCCCCGGCAAAACCGGGGCCTTCAACATTCAAAAGACCAGCCGATCAGCGCGAATAGAATTCGACGATCAGATGCGGCTCCATCTGCACCGCGAACGGCACATCAGACAGGCCGGGCACGCGGGCGAATTTCGCGGTCATCTTGGAGTGATCGACCTCGAGATAGTCGGGCACGTCGCGCTCGGGAAGCTGGACCGCTTCAAGCACGTGCACAAGCTGCTTCGAAGCTTCCTTCACCTCGATCGTGTCGCCGACCTTGAGCTGGTAGCTGCCGATATTGACGCGGCGGCCGTTCACCTTGACATGGCCGTGATTGATGAACTGGCGCGCGGCAAACATGGTCGAGACGAACTTTGCGCGAAACACCACGGTATCGAGACGGCGCTCCAACAGGCCGATCAGGTTCTCACCGGTGTCGCCCTTCATCCGCCCGGCTTCGACATAGATGCCGTGGAACTGGCGCTCGCTGATATTGGCGTAATAGCCCTTCAACTTCTGCTTGGCGCGGAGCTGCACGCCAAAGTCGGAGATCTTGCCCTTGCGGCGCTGGCCGTGCTGGCCGGGGCCGTATTCCCTGCGGTTCACGGGGCTCTTCGGGCGGCCCCAGATGTTCTGGCCCATACGGCGATCGATCTTGTATTTCGCCTCACTGCGCTTAGTCATCGCGTCCTCTTTCAGGTCTGTCAGGTTTGAGGAAACGCGCCCTCCTGTGCTTCGGGACAACCCCGAAGCCGACAGGTCCAGCCGCCAAAGCTTGAAGCGGTCAGACCACGGGTCGCGAAACGCTTCGCGGGCCAAAAACGGCCCGCGAGCAGGGCGGCTTTTAGGGGACGAGCCGGTGCTCTGTCAAGCCAAAGGTGACATTGCCGGCTCACAGCGGATTAAAAATTCCGAGCAATTACAATATCTTGTGGCAGGAAATGACGAACGGGCGTGAGGCTAGCGCTTGATCCCCTGAAACGCCGCGGCGATCCCCCGCTGAAATAGCGACCAGTCGAAGCCGAGCGCAAGCGCAAGGTAGCCACGCGCGATCATTGCGTTGGCCTGCTCGGCGGTACGCGCAACGCCGCCGATCGGCACCCCGCTCTTGAGGATGCCGGCCTCCGCCCGCGCGATCAGCGCCTGCACCTCGCCATCGTCGATCTGGCCGCGCTTGTTGATGGAGGTCGCAAGATCGCCGGGGCCGATCACGGCGACATCGATGCCGGGCGTCGCCATGATCTCGTCGATGCGATTGACCGCTTCCACGTGCTCGATCGTGATCATGCAGATCATGTCGTCGTCGGCGGTAGCCATATAGTCGGCCATCGAGACGCCCCAGCGGAATGGCGCGTGAAACGGGCCCCACAGCCGATCGCCGCGCGGCGGATAGCGCAGGCTGCGCACCGCCTTCTCGGCATCCGCGCGACTGGAGATCATCGGAAAATTGATGCCGAGCGCGCCGATGTCCATCGGCGCCTTGGCCAGATGCGGCTCGTTGGCGGCGATCCGCGCCAGCGGCACGCAGGGCGTGCCCGCCGTCGCCGTGATCATCGCATGCGCGGCCGTCAGGTCGATCGGGCCATGCTCGAGATCGACGATGATCCAGTCGAGCCCGGAACGCGCCATGATCTGCACGGTCGGGATGCTCGGAATGGTGGCGATCGCGCCGAAGGTCGGACGTTTTTGGCGCCATTCCTCGCGCAGGCGGTTGAGCGGTGTCGGCATTGCTGCTCCTAGGCTGGGACGCGGCCGCCAAAGAAGGGCATGAGCGCGTCGCTGAGCTTATGCGGCCGCTTCGAGGTGAAGACCATTTCGGCCCCGACCTCGTCCACCTCCATTCCCGCCGGTCCCAGCAGATCGGAAACGCGGCGCGCGATCGCCGGCGCCGGATCGATCCAATCGACAGGCCAGGGTGCGAGCCGCACCAGGCGTTCGAGCAGCAGCGGATAATGCGTGCAGGCCAGAACGATCGTGTCCGTGCGAGCGGCCGGGTCCGTGCCGACAAAGCACGGCGCAAGCTCGGCTGCGATATCGCGATCGCTCACGCTGACGCCGCTCAGGGCGGCTTCTGCGAGCGAGGCGAGCTCGGGCGAGCCGACCAGCGTTACCTCGCAGCCCTGCGCGAAGTCGCGGATCAGGGCCCTGGTATATTCCCGCTGCACCGTACCTTTGGTGCCGAGCACGGAAACGCGCTTGGTTTTCGATTGCGCACAGGCCGGCTTGATCGCAGGAACAGTGCCGACAAACGGAACTCTATAGGCCGCGCGGAGGTGGGAGAGCACGAGGGTGGATGCCGTGTTGCAGGCAATCACCACAAGATCGGGCACGTGCGCGTCGATCAGTTCGCCGATCAGCGGCACCACGCGCGCGATGATCTGGTCCTCGCTGTGATGGCCGTATGGAAAGAAGGCATCGTCGGCGACATAGACGTAATGCGCGTCCGGCCGCGCGGTCACGATCTCGCGCAGCACCGTAAGTCCGCCAAGGCCGGAATCGAAAACGAGAATCGTAGGAGGTGATGCCACGACTGCGATCCTATCCGATCCGAAGCCTTCCTTCAGTTGTTTTGTAGAGCTGGCGGGCCCGTGCCGGACCAAGGGTGCGACTGCTGGTAGCGGCGGATTTTGAACGATTCAAGTCGCATCGGCAGGGGTGAGCGGGTATCAGGACACGCCAGAAAGAACGGGGGTCTGCCGGATATGATGGGAAACACAGCGTCGGGCTGGGGCTCGGTTTCCAGATGGTTCCACTGGATTCTCGGCGCGACGATCATTGGCATGATGGCCTATGGATGGTGGATGAATCATTTCCCCGCGCGCGCGGATCGCTTCTTCTATCGGTCGATCCACGCCGATATCGGTTACGTGGTGCTGCTGCTGACCGTGATCCGCCTTATCTGGCGCGGCATCAATCCCACACCCGAAATGCCCGAGGATACGCCGCGCTGGCAGCGCCTGGCCGCGCGTGCCAGTCATTGGTCGCTCTACCTCGTGACCATGCTGGTGGCGATGCTGGGCTGGGCGATGTCCGGCGCGCGCACGCAAAACTATGCGAGCTGGTTTGGCCTGTTCAACGTGCCGCAGTTCACCTCGCCGGACAAGGCCGCGGCCGACGCCTATGAGGAGCGCCACATCCTGTTTGCCTATGTGCTGCTCGCGCTTGTCGTTGTTCATGTCGCTGCCGCAGCATGGCATCATTTCGTCAGGCGCGACAGCGTGACGACGCGGATGGTGAGGGGCGAGCGCTGATTTCGCTCAGGCGGTACCGAACACGCGCTTGAAGATCGTGTCGACGTGCTTGAGGTGGTAGGCGAGGTCGAACTGTTCGTCGATTTCGACGTCGCTCAGGAGCTTCTTCACATCCGCATCCTTCTTGAGCAGGGCACGGAAATCGCCTTCGCCGCGCCAGACCGGCATCGCATTGCGTTGCACGAGCTTGTAGGCGTCCTCGCGGCTTGCCCCCTTCTGCGTCAGCGCGATCAAGAGCCTCTGCGAATGAACGAGCCCGCCGAGCCGGTCGAGATTCTTTGCCATGTTCTCGGGATAGATCATGAGCTTGTCGATCAGCCCCGCCAGGCGATTGAGCGCGAAATCGAGCGTCACCGTTGCGTCGGGGCCGATCATCCGTTCGGCGGAGGAATGCGAGATGTCGCGCTCGTGCCAGAGCACGACATTTTCCAGCGCCGGTGTCACATAGGCGCGTACCATGCGCGACAAGCCGGTGAGGTTCTCCGACAGCACCGGATTGCGCTTGTGGGGCATCGCTGACGAGCCCTTTTGGCCCTCGGAGAAGAATTCCTCCGCCTCCAGCACCTCGGTCCGCTGCAGGTGGCGGATCTCGGTGGCGAGCCGCTCCACCGAGGAGGCAATGACTCCCAGAGTTGCAAAGTACATTGCGTGGCGGTCGCGCGGGATCACCTGGGTCGAAATCGGCTCGGGCGCGAGCCCCATCGCTTTGGCGACATGCTCTTCGACCCGCGGATCGATCTGCGCAAAAGTGCCGACCGCGCCGGAGATGGCGCAGGTCGCGACTTCCTTGCGCGCGAGTGTCAGCCGCTCGCGGGCGCGGGAGAACTCGGCATAGGCGAAAGCGAGCTTCAAGCCGAACGTCACGGGCTCGGCATGAATGCCATGGGAACGGCCGATCGTCGGCGTCATCTTGTGCTCGAAGGCACGCTTCTTCAGCGCCGCCAGAACCTTGTCGATATCCGAGAGCAGAAGGTCGGCGGCACGGGTGAGCTGCACGTTCAGGCAGGTGTCGAGCACGTCCGATGAGGTCATGCCCTGATGCACGAACCGCGCTTCTGGTCCGACGATTTCGGCAAGATGGGTGAGGAAGGCGATCACGTCGTGCTTGGTCTCGCGCTCGATCTCGTCGATCCGCGCGACGTCGAAAGTGACGTTCCCAGCCTTGGCCCAGATCGTCCTGGCGGCCTCTTTCGGGATCACGCCCAGCTCGGCGAGTGCGTCCGCCGCATGCGCCTCGATCTCGAACCAGATCCTGAAGCGCGTCTGCGGCTCCCAAATCGCGGCCATTTCCGGGCGGGTATAGCGGGGGATCATCAAATCTCTCCGGGCGAGTTGGGCACGGGTTTCGGCGAAATACCGGCCAAAATGCTTTTTACGCCGCGCTTTACCAGATCGGTCTGCCGGAAACCACCCTTCCGGGAACTTCGGCAGGAAGGTCCCACAGGACTTGGCGCGCTGCCGTGGTCGGATATCCCTTTGGACTGTGGCGGCTTCGTCTGTTTAACTGAGAAGGGGGCGGTCGGCCGCAGCCCGCAGGGAGGCTCAAGCAATGACTTCCATCGACGCCGGGGGAGCCGCGCTGACAGCCAGGGACGTTCCAGACCGCAGCGCGCTGCTGAAGTGGATGATCTTTACCGGCCTTTGCGTCTTTGCGGCCGTGCTGTTGTGGCACTACGGCTTCATCCGCTTGATGGTCGCCTCCGATCGCACCTATATTTCCAGCTTGATCTTGGCGCTCTATATCATCACCTGCTGTCACTGCTTCTGGCGCACCCGGGCGATCGCGCGCGAAGCCGAGGCCGCAAAACGCTGCCGCGCGTGCCTGTCGGCTGCTGATGGCCCCAAGGCGCTCGAAAAGGATGCGCGCGCCCTTCCGCCCGGACTCGTCACCGATCATATCCGCAGCCTCGTGACCAAGGCGGCAACCCAGGGCTCCGGGCGGCTCGACCAGACGCTTCTGTTGCGCACGCTTGCCGATCGCCTGCGCGGCTCGAATGCGTTCGGCGCGTTCGTATCGGATACGCTGATGAAGCTCGGCCTGCTCGGCACCATCATCGGCTTCATCATCATGCTGGCGCCGATTGCGGGTCTGGATGCGGCCGACAAGGTCGCCATGAAGTCGTCCATGGGACTGATGAGCGACGGCATGGCGGTCGCCATGTACACCACGCTCGCGGGTCTGGTCGGCTCGATCCTCGTCCGTATTCAGTATTACATGCTCGACGCCGCGACCCAGCGCGTATTTTCCGACGCCGTTACCCTGACCGAGACGCGCGTCACGCCGGTCCTGGAGCGTCATCATGATGGATGATTTCGGCCTCTATCCGCGCGATGAGAATTTCGATCCGTTCAGCGTGATGCTGTTCAAGGCATTGCAGATCGTCGCCTTCTTTTTCTTCATCGCGCTGTTGGCGATCTCGCCGGATTCGAAGGATGGCAAGATCAACTCAAAGGCCGAATTCATCATCACCATGGACTGGCCGGACAACCATCCGGACGACCTCGACCTCTTCGTGCAGGATCCGCTCGGCAACATCGCCTGGTATCGTCATCGCGAGGCGGGCTTTCTCACCCTCGACCGCGACGATCGCGGCGGAGCAAACGACTTCATCGTGGTCAACGGCCGCAAAATTCCGTCGCCGATCCGCGAGGAAATCGTGACCGTGCGTGGCGTCGTCGCCGGCGAATACACCGTCAACATCTCGCATTTCCAGGCCACCACGGGGGAACCGGTGGCGGCGACCGTGAAGGTCCAGAAGCTCAATCCGACCGCTCAGGTCGTATTCGACGACAAGATCGTCGTCGATCATACCGGCGACGAGAAGACCGCGCTTCGCTTCAAGATCGACTCCGAGGGCAGGGTGGTCGACGTGACCCGGCGGCCGAAGTCGCTGCTGGAGACGTTCCGGAACGTGTCGCGCAATGGTGCCGATCTCGACCCCAAGACCGGCGTGAGGATGTACCGCCCGTGATCAGCCTGCAATCCGTCATAATCGCCCTTGCCGTCGGCTACGCGCTGCTCGGCGCACTGCTGCTCGTTGTTCTCGTCTATGCCCGCTTGCCCTGGCCGGCCAAAGCCATCGCGGTGATCGTGACGAGTGCGTTCTACGTCGCAACATTCGTCGGCGCGCGGGGTCTGCTCGGCTGGGCCACGACCGAGAGACTGCCGGCCAGCTTCAAGCTGCTGCAGGCCCGGATCGTGGACCCGCACACGGTCGAGGGTGACCCGGGCTCGGTCTATCTATGGGTCGAGGCGCTTGACGACGACAATCGGCCGAGCGGCGTGCCCAGGGCCTACCGGCTGCCCTATAGCGATGCGCTGGCTGAAAAGACCCACGAGGCCGAGCGCCAGATGGCGTCTGGGCGCGCTCAGGGCGGTCGCGCCGCCGATTTCGGCAATGGCGAGGGCGGGCTGGTCCAATCGGTCCGCGAGTACATTTTGCCGAAAGCCATCATCAACACGTCGGGGGGCGATCCCTCGACCGGAGAATTCAAGGCCGCCGTGCAGGCGGGGGATGGCGTGTCCTTCACGCCGCTGTTGCCGCCGCGCATGCCTCCCAAGGACGAACAATAGCCGCTGAAGCATGGAAAAGAAGCTGTTGCCGGCGCATGCTGTTGATGTCCCTCAAACCCTGCCTTACGGCGCGCCTTAAGTGTGAGAGGCGGAGGAACGCGTGCTGCTGGCCTTTTTTGCCGATATCCACGCCAATCGGCCGGCCTTTGCCGCGTGCCTGGAGGCCGCGCGGGCGCGGGGCGCGGAGCGGTTTGTGCTGATGGGCGACTATGTCGGCTATGGCGCCGATCCCGAATGGGCCGTCAATACCGTCATGGAATTGGTCGAGAACGGGGCGCTTGCGGTGCGCGGCAACCACGACCAGGCCATCGGCACGCCCAGTGAGACCATGAACGCCGAAGCGCAGGCCGTCATCGAATGGACGCGCGGTCGGCTCGACCCCGCGCAACGGCGCTTCCTGGCCGGACTGCCGCTCACGCATCTCGATGAGGACCGCCTCTATGTTCACTCGGAAGCCTCGCAGCCGCTGCGCTGGCGCTATGTCCGCTCGACCACCGAGGCCGCGCGCAGCATCGCGGCCACCGACGCAAAGATCACCTTCTGCGGCCATATTCACCGGCCATCGCTGTTTTCAATGTCGGTCACGGCAAAGATGACGAGCTTCGTGCCGACCACCGGCGTCCCCGTGCAACTGCTGGGCGGCCGTCAGTGGCTGGCGGTCATCGGCTCGGTCGGCCAGCCACGCGATGGCGATCCTGCGGCCTCGTTCGCCACCTACGATACCGCATCGCGCGAGATCACCTATTGCCGCGTGCCCTATGACGTCGAGGCGGCGGCGCAGCGCATCCGCGACAATGGCCTGCCGCACTGGCTCGCCGATCGCCTTTCGGTCGGAAGGTGAGCGCGATGGCGCAATCCAGGGTCCAGACCGGGGCGGTGATCGACAGCTTTGTCATCGGCGAGCGCGTCCACTCGGGCGGCATGGCGACGCTGTGGAGCGTCAAGCATCCCGGCATCGCCGCGCCGCTGCTCATGAAAGTCCCCCGGGTGTCGGAAGGCGAGGATCCCGCAGCCATCGTCTCGTTCGAGATGGAGCAGATGATCCTGCCGCGCTTGAAAGGGCCGCACGTGCCGGCCTGCTTCGCAACCGGCGATTTTGCCCGCCAGGCCTACGTCGTGATGGAAACCCTTCCCGGCAACACGCTCTACAAGCAATTGCCGAACCTGCCGCTGCCTTACGAGAAGGCGAGGATGCTGCTCGCCAGGATCGCGGACGCGCTGTGCGACCTGCATCGGCAGGACGTCATCCACCACGACATCAAGCCGTCGAGCATCATGTTCCGCGAAACCGGCGAGGCGGTCCTGATCGACTACGGCCTGGCGCACCACAGTCATCTGCCCGATCTCCTGCAGGAGGAGTTTCGCGTTCCCTACGGCACGGCTCCCTATATGGCGCCGGAGCGGCTGCACGGGATACGCGACGATCCGCGCAGCGATTTGTTTTCGCTGGGCGTGCTGCTCTATTTCTTCACGACCGGCGTGCGGCCATTCGGCGAGACCGAAACCATGCGTGGAATGCGGCGGCGGTTGTGGCGCGATCCGCATCCCCCGCGCGCGCTCAAGGGCGACTATCCGCCCTGGCTGCAGGAGATCGTGCTGCGCTGCCTCGAGATCGAGCCGGTCTGGCGCTATCCCACCGCGTCCCAGCTTGCCTTCGATCTCGGCAATCCCGACCAGGTCAAGCTCACGGCTCGCTCCGAGCGGACGCGGCGCGATCCGCTGTCGACGGTCTGGCGCCGTCGTTTCAACCAGGGGGTGATGCAGCCCAAGCCCAAGGCCGACATGGCCGCGCAGCTTGCGGCAAGTCCGATTCTTGCCGTCGCGGTCGATACCGCGGAGGGATCGGAGGAGATCAACGATGCGGTGCGCCGCACCGCCGCGCGGATCCTGGCGACGCTGCCCGCGGCGCGGCTTGCCTGCATCAACGTCCTCAAGCTCGGCCTGATCACGATCGACCGCACGCTCGATGAACAGGGGCGCAACAAGCATATCGATCGACTGGTGGCGCTGAAGCACTGGGCCTCGCCGCTGAAGCTCGAGGAGAGCCGTCTCACGGTGCATGTGCTCGAGGCAATCGATCCGGCCGCCGCGCTCCTCGAGTTTGTCGCCGTCAATCATGTCGACCACATCGTGATCGGTGCGCGGCGGGATTCGATCATGCGCACGCTGCTTGGCAGCGTCTCGGCCAGGGTCGCAGCCGAAGCACCCTGTACCGTGACCGTGGTGCGGGCGCCGCGGCCGGTTGCGCCGGAGGCGACGGCGGAAGCACCCGAGGATCGCGAGACGCCGCCGGTGCTTTAAACGGCCTCGCCGCGCGCCTGCATCGCAGCGTCGCGGATCGCTGCAATGTTCTTTTTGTAAGCCTCCATGGTGCCGCCCTTGAACACCGCGGAGCCGGCGACGAAGGCGTTGGCACCGGCGGCTGCAAGCGCGCCCGCCACGGCCGGGCCGACGCCGCCATCGACCTCGATATCGATCGGCCGGCCCGCAGTCATCGCGCGCAGGTCGCCGATCTTGCCAAGCGCGGCGGGAATGAAGGCCTGGCCGCCAAAGCCGGGATTGACCGACATGATCAGCACGAGATCGACCATGTCGATGACATATTCGAGCACCGAGATCGGAGTGGCCGGATTGAGGGAAACGCCGGCCTTCTTGCCCAGCGCCTTGATGGCCTGCAGCGAGCGATGCAGATGCGGGCCCGCCTCCGCATGCACCGTGATGTGATCGCAGCCGGCTTTGGCGAACGCCTCGAGATAGGGATCGCAGGGCGCGATCATCAGATGGGCATCAAAGATCTTCCTGGTGTGCGGCCGCAGCGCCTTGATGACGTCGGGCCCGTAGGAAATGTTCGGCACGAAATGTCCGTCCATCACGTCGAGATGGATCCAGTCCGCGCCGGCGGTATCGACCGCGCAGACCTCCTCGCCGAGCTTCGAAAAGTCCGACGCCAAAATCGACGGCGCGATGACGAGCGGGCGGGGCGTGAACGAAGCGGACATGAGCGCCTCCCGAAGGTTTCCGAGTGGATTGTCCGCCTAACACGCGCGGGGCGAGCGGGCAACCGAGGCGGAAAAATCTGCCGGTGCGGCATCAATTGCCGGGTTTTTCGGGCGCGGAGATCTTTCAAAAATCCTTGTTTTATCGCGGATTCCGCTGATGGCACGGGCCTTGCTCGATGCTAGCCGCGTAAGTCGTGCCGGCCGCGCCTCTCGCGGCCATTTGTCGGAGTTCACTCATGTTGCTTGCCCTCGGCGCCGCGTCATCGGTTTGGGAGGCCCTGCAGTCACTGACCTCGCCCTCGAAGGCCTCGTCCGCGCAGACAGCCGGGGCCGGCCAGACCGCGACCAGCCCGTTCGACATCGATAGCGGTGCGGGAGCGGCAAGCGGCGCGTTCGGCGGCGGCCCCAGCGGTGGCGTGCAGATCTCGCCGCAGACGATGAGCGCGCTGATCGCCGCTCAAAGCCAATCCGGCACGAGCAACACGGCGCCGACCGATCCATCGCAGGCGCTGCAAGACCTGTTCTCGCAGATCGATGGCAATGGCGACCACGGCATCACCAGGCAGGAGTTCGAGAACGCCCTCGGGGCCGGCGGCACCAATCTCGCCGCGGCCGATGACGTCTTCTCCAAGCTCGACAGCAACGGCGACGGCAGCGTCAGCATCGACGAATTGAAGCAGGCGCTGCAGGGCGCCGGCCATCACGGCGGTCACCACCATCACATGCATGCGGGCGGGGCGGGCGGAAGTGGCGCTCCTGACGGGACCAACGGTACCGATCCGACATCGAACAGCGATCCGCTGCTCGCAGCGCTCGACGGTGCGTCCGCGACAACAGTCACCAACGGCGACGGTTCGACCACGACGTCCATCACCTATGCTGACGGCTCGAAGGTCTCGCTGACGACGCCGGCAGCCTCGACGTCTTCGTCATCGAGCTCCGCGACCTCATCGTATAATCTGATCGAGCAACTGATCCAGCGCGAAGCCCAGGCGCTGTCGACATCGATCAGCGGTGCCGTCTCGGTTACCGCGTAGGTGAGGGGCTCCTCTAACTCCCTTTATAGGAGAGTAAATGAGAGGGCAGTTCAGCCGTATCGATCCTTCCACGCCGGCATGGCTCCCGCGAACGGCAGCGCGGTGGCGCTGAAGACGCCCCGCGCAATCGCGCGTGCCAGCACATTGGCTGCGATCATCCCGAGCTCGGTGAGGCCGACCAGCGGGTCGATGGTCTTTTCGCCGGTCGCAGCGGCAAACACCACGTCGCCATCGAGGGGGGCGTGCACCGGATAGATCGCGCGCGCCATGCCGGTCTGGGCGATCATCGCGAGGCGCTTGGCTTGCGGTTTGGTGAGGTGAGCATCGGTTGCGACGACGGCGAGCGTGGTGCTCTCCGCCGCCGCTGCGATCGGTCCGCCCTTGATCCGCATTGCCAGCATGTCCGGCGCGAAGAATGAGGGCAGCCCGCGCCCGCCGAACTCGTGGTCGCGCTCGAATGGCGCGGCCCAGAACCAGGGGCCATCCCCGATCGTGACGCTGCCGACCGCGTTCACCACTGCGAGAGCGCCGACGGTGATGCCGCCGACCGTCCTCGCCGACGCCGAGCCCAGGCCGCCCTTGAACGTAGCGGTCGTGGCACCCATCCCGGCGCCCACACTGCCAAGTGCAAACTCGTCGGAGGCGGACGCGGCGGCGCGATAGCCGAGATCGCGGTAGGGCGCAAAACGCCCCCACGCCTTGTCGCCGCCGTTGAGGAGATCGAAGCAGATCGCGCCCGGCACGATCGGAATGACCGCGTCACGCACCACAAACCCGCGGCCCTGTTCGGCAAGCCAAGCCTGCAAGCCGCCGCCGGCCTCCAGCCCAAAGGCCGATCCACCGGAAAGAGCGATGCCGTCGATTCGCTCCACCGTGTTGGCGAGATCGAGGGCGGCATCCTCGCGCGTGCCCGGCCCGCCGCCGCGCACGTCGATTGCGGCAATCGCCGGGCGATCGAAGACGACGGCCGTGACGCCGGAGGCGAGACGCGCATCATCGGCATGGCCGACGCGGATGCCTGCGATATCGGTGATGAGGTTTTTCACTGAGCGCGGGTCCGCCTGTTGGATCGACAGTGACGGATATATCAAGCCGCGGAGCCCGGTTCAAACCGCCATTGGTTGACCGGGCTCTGGACTCGCAGGGTGGGCTGAGCGAAGCGAGCCCACCGTTCGAGACCTGCACTCGGAGAGGACGGCGGGCACGGCGCTGCGCGCCTTTGCCCACCCTGTGAAGCTGCTGTTATTTACAGGTGTCAAACAGCCTGATTGTTGAGGGATGCGACTTCGCCTTCCCGCGACACGAATCTGTCCGAGTCTTGCAACATCGTCGCGCCTCGATAATCAGAGGGCGCAGGGAAAGCCGGGTGTTTTGTGCACCCGCAGCCTCGCATGCAGTGAAAGAAAGCATACGAGTAAGTCCACCACAGGTACGCCGAAACGATCCGGCCTTCCCTGCGCGATGGTGTTAACGCTTATTTTCGTACTCTCCCCGGTGTCCATGACCTTTTAGTCACCGTCGCCTGCGGAATCTTCATCAGCAGACTTAGCGCCAGCCCAGGGGCGCCAGGACCATACGATTTCGCCGTCCGCAACCGCGTCGTTCGTCACGCGCGCGCTCGCGTCCATCGCATCCCGCCTCGCGTTTCGTGACGATGCGCAACGCCCCTCCGGTCGGGGCGGGATGACGGGAGATAAGCACACTATTCCGAAAAACGGAAGTGAAATTTTCGGCAAGAGCGGCCGGCCGGCGCCATCGTGTTGAAATGCCTCACAAACTTCGTATTTTCGTAAGGGCGGCCGGGCTGAAGAACTGTGCCCGAGGGCCATCGCGCCGTACAAATCGCGCGATCTGAGTCGCCCTCTAACGCAGGGACCGGTGCGGATGCGCGATCAAAACACGGTATAGGCCCGAACGATGAGGAATTCGGTCGCGCTGATCATGCAGGCCGCTAGCAGGGTATAAATCAGTGCGGCACCGGTTGCAGCGATCCACGATCTTCTTGGCCGGACCGGAATTTGTGTCGGCATGGATTCCTCCATGACATCCCCGGGGGACAAGCATATTGCAAATCAGCTCCGCGGGAAATCGAACCGATTGCCCCTCGGGCGAAATCGGTTGAAGAATAGGCGCAAGCTTAACGAGGTGAAGCCATGCGGACTGATTTCGAGACGATCGCCGTCCAGCGGCGCGACGACGGCATCCTTCTGATCACGCTGAACCGGCCGGAAGCGGCCAACGCGCTGAATACCCGGATGGGGCTCGACCTCATGGAGCTGTTCGAGGGATTTTCGTTGGACCTCGAAAGCCTGCGTGTCGTGGTCCTGACCGGGCAGGGGACGAAAGCTTTTTGCGCCGGCGGCGATCTCAAGCAGCGCAATGGCATGAGCGACGAAGCCTGGCAGGCGCAGCACCTGATCTTCGAACGAATGCTGCGCGCGATCCTGGCGTGTCCGATTCCCGTGATCGCGGCGGTCAATGGCGCCGCCTACGGCGGCGGCTGCGAGATCGCGGCGGCCGCCGATTTCGTCTACGCCGCCTCCAATGCGCGCTTTGCGCTGACCGAAGTGACGCTCGGCATCATGCCCGGAGCCGGCGGCACGCAGACCTTGCCACGCGCGGTGGGCGAGCGCCGGGCCAAGGAATTGATCCTGTCGGGCCTGCCGTTCACGGCGGGGGAGGCCGAAGCGTGGGGACTGGTCAATCGCGTGTTGCCGCAGGAGGAGCTGTTGGAGACCACGCTTGCGATCGCCACGCGCATCGCCGGCAATGGCCCCATTTCCGTGCGACAGGCCAAGCAGGCGATCCATCGCGGCCTGCAGATGTCGCTGGCCGACGGGCTGGCGTTCGAGATCGAGGCCTATAATCGCCTGGTGCCGACGGAAGACCGCCGCGAGGGCGTGCGGGCCTTCAACGAACGGCGCAAGCCGGATTTTCGCGGCAGGTAGAGCCGCCGTGATGCAGACGCGCGAGTGATGCTCGGGTGGCCAAGTGTTGTAGGGTAGGCAAAGCGACCACGTCCGCCGTAGCTCAACGAGAAGGCGGAAGCGTGCCCACCAGCCTGCTCCCCAAAGAGCCCGGCAATATCCCTGATATCTCCGCCCCAATCGGCTGCCAGTTCCGGCTCTAGCTGTTCAGCGCGACGCGGATCATGCGCGCGAGCTCGGGCTTGCGATAGGGCTTTGGCAGCAACAGCACGCCGGGATCTAGCCGGCCGTGATGCATGATGGCGTCTTCGGTATAGCCCGAGGTGAACAGCGTCTTGAGCTGCGGCCGGCGTCTTTGCGCCGCGTCGGCGAGCTGACGGCCGTTCATGCCGCCGGGCAAGATCACGTCGGTGAACAAGAGATCGATCGCAGCATTGTCGTCGATGATCTTCAATGCCTCGGCGGCATTTGCCGCCTCCAGCGTGACATAGCCGAGGCTTGCGATTTGCGTCGTCACATATTTGCGCACGAGTGGATCGTCCTCGACAACGAGCACGACCTCGTGGCCGCCCTGGACCTGCGAGACAGACCGCGTCTCGACGGAGGTATCCTGCGCGCTGCTGCAGCGCGGCAGGTAGAGCTTGACACTCGTGCCATGGCCGATCTCGCTGTAGATCTTGACGTGGCCGCCGGACTGCTTGACGAAGCCGAACACCATGGAGAGCCCGAGCCCCGTGCCCTTGCCGACCTCCTTGGTGGTGAAGAAGGGATCGAAGACGCGTTCCAGAAGCTCGGGCGGGATGCCGGTCCCGGTGTCGCTCACGGCAACCATCACGTAATCGCCGATTGCGACATCGCCTTGCGTGCTCGCGTAGCTTTCGTCGAGACGGACGTTGTGTGTCTCCAGCGTGAGCTCGCCGCCTTGCGGCATCGCATCGCGGGCGTTCAGCGCCAGGTTCAGCACCGCCGTGGTCAACTGGCTCGGATCGACCAGCGCCGACCAGGCGTCCGCGGCGAGATTGGGCAAGATCTCGATCTGCCCGCCAAGAGTGGGATGCAGCAGCTTGGCGGCTTCCAGCACCAGCGCGTTGACGTCGACCTCGCGCGGCTGCAGCGGCTGCATGCGCGCAAAGGCCAGCAGATGTTTTGTCAATTGGGCGCCGCGTTCGGCAGCGTCATCGATCAGCCTGGCGATGGACGCAAGCTCCGGTCGCTCGGCGACCGCCTCCGCCAGAATGCCGATCGTGCCGGTGATCACGGTCAGGATGTTGTTGAAGTCGTGCGCGACGCCGCCGGTCAACTGGCCGACGGCGTCCATCTTCTGGGCCTGGCGGAGCTGGGCTTCGGCGGCGCGCTGCTCGGTCACGTCGCGTCCGATGAAGAAGTGCCGCCGCACCGGCTCCGACCATGTCCCCATCCAGTTGAGGATCACGGTGTCCCCGTTCTTGTGGCGGTAGCGCGCCTCGAAGCTGCGCAACTGCAGGCCGCGGCGCGCCGCGCGCATCTCGTTGCGCGTTGCCTCGAGGTCGTCGGAGTGGATGAATTCGACGGCGCTGCGGCCGATCATCTCGTCCGGCCTGTAGCCGAGGATGGAAAAAGCGCTCGGCGAAACCTGGACGAAAGTCCCCGACGAGTCGGTAACGAGGATCATGTCCTGCGAGGTTTCGAAAATGCGCTGTCGCTCCTCTATCTCCCGGCTCAGCGCCTGTTGCGCACGCTTGCTCTCGGTCAGGTCGCGGGCGATCGTGTAGGCGCCGATGATCCAGCCCGCGGAGGAGCGCAGAGGGGAGATCGTCAGCGAGACATCGACCTCGTGACCGTCCCTGTGCATCCTGCGGGTCTCATGGTGCTCGACAGTGTCGCCGCGGCCGATCCGTTCGAGGAACGTGTACATCTCGTCGCGCCGCGTTTGGGGAACGATCAGGCGGATGTGCTTGCCGACCGCTTCGTCCGCCGCGAATCCGAACAGCCGCTCCGCCGCCTTGTTCCAGGCCGTGATGGTGCCGTCGAGCTCCTGCGTGATGATGGCATCGTTGGACGATTCCACCACCGCGCTGAATAGCCGCTCGCGCTCGGTGCGCTGGTCGCGCTCGTCGGCGGCCTCGCGGCGCAGGCTCCGCACCAGGCGCGACATCTGTGCCTGCAGCGCGACATTCTCGACCAGCAGGGCTGCCAGCACGAAGCTTGCCGCGCACAACCCGTAAGCGCGACCGGCGTAGAAGCCGAGATCGAAGCGGCCCACGTTGACGATGGCCGACAGCGCCAGGTCGAACAGCCAGGCAGACAGCACCACCAGCAGCCAGACGTCGAGCACCGAATGCGGACGACCGAGCAGGACCGCCAGCAGCGCGGCGACGCTGAAGCACCAGACGACCGTCACCAGAACGGTATAGGTCCTCGAATAGTGGCCGTCTTCGAGCAGCACCGGAAGCAGTGCATGATGCGCGGTCAAGAGCCAGGTCAGCGTGACCGTGAGCGCGATGACCGCGAGCACGCTTGCGGCAATGGCTCTCGTGGTCGAGTACGTCACTTTGGGACCGCCGCGGCCATTTGTCAGCGCGTAAGCGAACGCGAGCAGCGGGAAGCCGCCATGCCAGATCATGAACAGCCACGCGGTGGTCTGCGGGCCGGCGCCGAGCAGGCCCGTCGGCGAGAACGCGCCCGGGAAGGTGAGGGTGTGGATCAGCGCAATCGGCGCTGTGAACATATAGCCGTTCGCCAGGAACAGGAGCGCCCAGGACCGCAGCACGGAAAATTGCGAGAACAGCAGCACCGCGGTGATGAGATCGTTGACTGCAAGCGCCGATTGGTAACTGACGACGAAGGCGGGAACGTGCGGCAGCGGCGTGC
The DNA here is from genome assembly GCA_963738845.1 of uncultured Alphaproteobacteria bacterium. Classification (GTDB taxonomy): domain Bacteria; phylum Pseudomonadota; class Alphaproteobacteria; order Rhizobiales; family Xanthobacteraceae; genus Bradyrhizobium. The sequence goes on from CAVTYJ010000005.1 coordinate 190,398, forward strand.
CGGCATAGGGCACCGCGATCGCAAACAAGACAGCCGAGACGCCGACGATGGCAAGCGCCGCGTTGCGGTCGCGTTTGCTTGCCGGCAGGGTCGACAGAAAGATGTTCCGCTCGGTACCGGGCTGCATTATCGCGCTACTCCCAGGCGCGCGATCAGGGTAACTCCGATCTTGTGCGGAAAGCAAAACGCCCCGGCGAGCCGGGGCGTTCGACCAGCGATGCGCGAGGTCTAAGGCTCAGGACCCCTTCGGGTTGATTTCGGAGTAGCCGCCCTTGTCGTCCCACTTGTAGACGACGTAGTCGAGCTGCTTGATGTCGCCCTTCGCGTCGTACTCGATCTTGCCGATCACGGTGTCCCAAGACCCGGCCTTGATCGCATCCATCACCTTCTTCGGGTCCGTGGTGCCGGCCTTCGCTGCGGCCTGTGACCAGATCTGCATCGCGGCGTAGGTGTAGAGCGTGTAGCCCTCCGGGTCGATGTTCTTGGCCTTGAACTTCTCGACGATCGCAGCCGCCGTCGGCTTCTTGCGCGGATCGGGGCCGAACGTGAACAGCGTGCCTTCACCTTCGGGGCCGGTGATCGAGGCAAACTCCTTGTCCGCGAGCGAGTCGCCTGCCATCAAGATGGTCTTCAGCCCCTGGGCGCGCATCTGGCGAACGATCAGGCCGGCTTCCTGGTGATAGCCGCCGACATAGACCAGATCGATGTTGTCGGCCTTCAGCCGCGACACTATCGCGTTAAAGTCCTTGTCGCCCTTGGTGTAGGATTCAAACAGCTTCTCGGTAACACCCGCCTTGTTGAGCGCCTTCTTGGTTTCGTCGGCAAGGCCCTTGCCGTAGGTCGTCTTGTCATTGAGGATCGCGATGTTCTTGCCCGCGAAGTTCTTTGCGATGTAGTTGCCGGCTACCTCGCCCTGCTGGTCGTCGCGGCCGCAGACTCGCGCGACATTCCAGAGCTTGCGTTCGGTGAACAGCGGATTGGTGGAGGCCGGCGTAATCTGCAGCACGTTGCTCTCGGCATAGGCCTCGGAAGCAGGGATCGAGGACGACGAGCAATAATGGCCGGCTACGAACGGTATCCTTGCGCTGCCGATCTTTTCGGCGACCGAGCGCGCCTGCTTCGGATCGCAGGCGTCGTCCTCGACGTCGAGCACGAGCTTCTTGCCGAGCACGCCGCCGGCCGCGTTGAGGTCGGCCACCGCCATCTCGGCACCGTTCTTCATCTGGCGGCCGAACGCGGATTCGCCACCGGTCATCGGGCCTGCCACGGCGACGGTCGTGTCCTCCGCAAACGCGGCCGTCGAAAATGCCAACGTCGCGCCCAGTGCCAGGCCGATGAGCTTTGCTGATTTCATGAGGGTCCTCGCGATCACCTTAGGGTCAGTTCCCGGACGCGCCGGGTCATAAAAGCCATTGTCGGCCGATTTTGCCGCGAAGTCATCGGCAATTTTCAGGCAAATTACGGGTGGCTTCGCAGCATCTTGCCGCATGCGCGGGAATGACGATTAGGCCCGCCGTCCGCCCTCGAGATAGGCGGCGCGCACCTCCGGGCGTTCCAGAAGCTCGGCTCCCGTGCCCTTGAGCGTGATCAGGCCGTTGACCATGACGTAGCCGCGATGCGCGAGCTTCAAGGCGTGATTGGCGTTCTGCTCGACGATCAGGACGGTCATTCCGTCTGTCTGATTCAGCGTGCGGATCGCATCGAAGATCTGGCGCGCGATCAACGGCGCAAGCCCCAGGGACGGCTCGTCGAGGAGCAGCAGGCGCGGGCGGCTCATCAGCGCGCGCCCGATCGCGAGCATCTGCTGCTCGCCGCCGGACAGCGTGCCCCCGCGCTGGGCAAGGCGCTCCTTCAACCTCGGAAACAGGTTGAAAACGCGCTCCAGCATCGCGGCGCGATCGGCCTCGCTGGCGAAGGTCGCATCGGCGCCCATCTGCAGGTTTTCCGCCACGCTCATCCGCGGGAAGATGCGCCGGCCCTCCGGCGATTGCGCGATTTTCAACCGCGCGATCTCGTGGGTTGCGACCTCGGTGATGTCGCGCCCGTCGAACACAATCTGGCCGGAGCGGGCGCGAGGCCGGCCAAAGATCGTCATCATCAGCGTCGACTTGCCGGCACCATTGGCGCCGATGAGGGCGACGATCTCGCCCGGATTGATGTCGATGTCGACGCCCTTGAGCGCCTCGATCTTGCCGTAAGCGGCGCGCAGGCCGCGTATCGCGAGCAGGGGGGTGGGTGACGATGAGCTCATGGCACAGCCTTCCCACAGTCATGCCCGCGCTTGTCCCGGGCATCCACGTCTTGCTTTCCGGCAACCAGAAAAAACGTGGATGGCCGGGACAAGCCCGGCCATGACGAGGCAAGCCCAATCATGCTTCCCGCTCCATCACGGCGATGGCCTCTTCCTCGTCGGCGCCGAGATAGGCCGCGATCACCTTGGGATCGTCACGCACCTGCGCGGGCGAGCCTTCGGCGATCTTGACCCCGTAGTCCATCACCACGACATGGTCGGAGATTTCCATGACCACGCTCATGTCGTGCTCGATCAGGAGGATCGAGGTGCCCTGATCGGCGCGGATCGAGAGCAGGAGCTCGCTGAGCGCCGCGCTTTCCCGGGCATTCAATCCTGCCGCCGGCTCGTCGAGGCAGAGCAGCACGGGCTCGGTGCACATCGCGCGCACGATCTCGAGCCGCCGCTGGTCGCCATAGGGCAGGTTGCCGGCCGCTTCGTCGGCGCGTTCGAACAGCCCGATGCGGTCGAGCCAGAACTTGGCCTGATCGATCGCGCGCTTCTCCGCGCTTCGGTAAGCGGGCGCGCCGATCAGGCCGAGGAAGGTGAGGCCGGAGGCGCGCATCAGCGCGTTGTGCTGCGCCACCATCAGGTTTTCCAGCGCGGTCATGCCGGGAAACAGACGGATATTCTGGAAGGTGCGCGCAACCTTGGCCAGCTTGGAGATGCGGAAATCGTTGAGCCGCTCGAGCGCGATCTCGCCGGCACCGTCGCGGGCGAGCCGCATCGTCCCGCCGCTCGGCTTGTAGAAGCCGGTGATGCAGTTGAACACGGTGGTCTTGCCGGCGCCGTTCGGTCCGATCAGCGCGGTGACCTTGCGCCGCTCGGCGGCAAAGGACAGCTCGTTGACGGCAACGATGCCGCCGAAACGCATGGTAAGATGATCGACGCTGAGAATCCGCTCGCCGCTCATCCGTGTCCCTCCTTGACGAGGTCGGAGGAGATCGCCTGCGCACGCTTGAGATAAACGGTCGGTGCGCGATGGCCGATCAGGCCGCGCGGCCGCCAGATCATCAACAGCACCATGGCGACGCCGAACACCAGCATGCGGTATTGCTCCAGACCGCGGAACAGCTCGAAGCCGCCGATCATCGCCAGCGCGGCGAGGGCCACTCCAAGCTGAGAGCCCATGCCGCCGAGCACGACGATGGCCAGCACCAGCGCCGACTCCTGGAAGGTGAAGGATTCCGGACTGATGAATCCCTGCCGTGTGGCAAAGAACGCGCCGGCAAAGCCGCCGAACAGGGCGCCGGTTGCAAACGCCGTGAGCTTTGTCGTGGTCGTGTTGATGCCGAGCGCGCGGCAGGCGACCTCGTCCTCGCGCAGCGCCTCCCAGGCGCGTCCGATCGGCAGGCGGCGCAGGCGGATCGTCACCCAGTTCGTCAGCAGCGCGAGCGCGAGGATGACGTAGAACAGAAACACGATGCGATGGGTCGGCGAGAAGGGAATGCCGAGCCGGGCCGCGAGTCCGTCATCGGCCGGCGTGAGCGGGATGCCGAACAATGTCGGACGCGGAATGCCGGAGATGCCGTTCGGCCCGCCGGTCAGGCTCTGCCAGTTGATGATCACGAGGCGTATGATCTCGCCGAAGGCAAGCGTGACGATCGCAAGGTAATCGCCGCGCAGCCGCAACACCGGAAACCCCAGCATCACGCCCCAGCACGCAGCCAAAATGCCGGCGAGCGGCAGGCATTCCCAGAACGACAGCCCGAATGTCGTGGCAAGCAGCGCGTAGGAATAGGCGCCGACCGCGTAAAAGGCGACGTAGCCAAGATCGAGCAGGCCGGCGAGGCCGACCACCACGTTCAGTCCCCAGCCGAGCATCACATAGGTGAGCACGAGGATTGCGAGGTCGAGAATGTAGCGCTGGTTATAGAAGATGACCGGCACGAGCAGCGCGAAGACGAGAAGCGCCGGCGCGACCAGGCGGCCGGCTATGGCGAGCGCATTGCTGAGCGCGGGCGGAACGAGGCTCGCGGCGCCGACCGGTCCGATCCATTGCCTGAGCAGCTCGATGGCGATGCTGCCGCCGAACACGGCCGCGACCAGCGCCGCCAGGTCGCCGAACCGCGTCCAGTAGATCAGTTGCCCGGTGGGGCCCGCCTCGGTGCGGATGCCGACCATCAGCGAGAACAGCACCAGCGCTACGGCGGCGCTGATCGTGGCTTTCTTCAGGATGAAGGCGATGCCGTGCGTGGCGGGCCTGGAAGTCGGGGGCAGGTATCGTCACTAGACTTTTTCGACTTCAGGACGGCCGAGCAGGCCCGTCGGCAGGAAGATCAGGACGACGATCAGGATCGAAAAGGCGGCGACATCCTTGTATTCGACGGAGAAATAGGCCGACCAGAAGGTCTCGATCAGCCCGATCGCGAGGCCGCCGAGCATCGCGCCCGGAAGCGAGCCGATACCGCCGAGCACCGCCGCGGTGAATGCCTTGATCCCCGCGACAAAGCCCATGAAGAAATCGACGAGGCCGTAGTAGAGCAGGTACATCATGCCGGCGACCGCGGCGAGCGCAGCCCCGATCACGAAGGTCATGGAGATGGTGCGGTCGACGTCGACGCCGAGCAGCGCCGCCATGGTCTGGTCCTGCTCGCAGGCGCGCATGTCGCGCCCGAGCCGGGTGCGCGCCACCAGCCAGGTGAAGATCAGAAGCAGCACGATCGTGGTGACGACGACCACGATCTGCACGTTGGAGAGCTGCACGACGAAGCCGCTGGCGCTCTTGTACAGGGAATAGCCACCGGTGATGATCGGCGGCACCGGCTTCACGCGCGCGCCTTGCGCGACCTGCGAGTAGTTGGAAAGCACGAAGGACATGCCGATGGCCGACAACATCGGCGCCAGGCGGAACGAGTGGCGCAGCGGACGGTAGGCGATGCGCTCCACCGTCCAGCCATAGAGCGCGGTGATCGCCATCGAGACCAGGAGCACGATCAGGAGGATCAGCGGGACAGCGGTCAGTCCGGAGGAGACCAGCACCAGGAACGAGATCAGCGCGATAAAGCCGCCGATCATGAAGATGTCGCCATGGGCGAAATTGATCATGCCGACGATGCCGTAGACCATGGTGTAGCCGATCGCGATCAGGCCGTAGATCGAGCCGAGCACGAGGCCGTTGATGAGTTGCTGGGCGAAATAATCCATGGGCTGCCGCTATCGAGATGACGCGGCGAGGGCCCCGGGCAGCCGGAAACGACGCGTCCTGACATTTTCTAACAGCGCGAGGGGGGTGCGGCAACAGCGCGCCAGCGCGCAAAACAGCTTGTACCGGGTTGTTTTTGCTGAGGGTTCCTTTCGCATGATCCTGATCCGTTCGCGTCAGCCATGTTCCCGAGCGCAAATCAAAATCCGGGCCAGCAGACCCAGAACCCCAACCAGAAGCCTGGTCAGCAGGGTGGTGGGCAGGAAAGACCCGGCCAGCAGCAGCAGGGCGGACAGCAGAAGCCCGGCCAGCAGCAGCCTGATCGCTAGTTCGGGAGGTCCGTGTTTACAAGGAAAGCCTCGCCGCAACAGGCGGGGCTTTTCTTTTGGCTACGCATTGGTCGCGCGCGATCCGAATGAAGGCGGGCAGGGCAATTAAGGTAAACAAACGGTTTACGTTGCCCGTACGAGTTTAGCGGAGTTACCTCGCCCTGAAAGCCGCGCCAGAGAACGCCGCGGCGAGGGAAGCGACGATGTGGACGACGAACAATTGGCGGATCAGTTCATTCAGTGGCGTGCTGCTCGCCTGTTATTTCATTCCGACCTGGACCATCATTGCATGGAAAATCGTGACCTCGCCGGTGCACTGGTTCTATGACCGGCCGAACGTCTCGCTCGCGTTTTATGTCAGCGATTATCTGCAATTTGCGGCCACCGGCACGGTCCGCGCCGCCTGGCTGTTGGCGCTCGGGCGCCTGACGGTCGTCGCGTTCTTTGCGATCTTTCTCGTTCTGGCGTTCCGGCCGAAGGTCCGCAGCTTCGGCGGCTACAACGAGGCGCTCTCGATTGCGCTCGGCATCGGCAGCGTGATCTCGTTTGCGATGATGATAATGGCCTCGAAGGTCGGCGAGGCCGAGGCGCTGCGGCTGCACGCGACCGAGCTTCTGATGATGCTTGGTACGATTGTGGTACTCGCGCTCGAGGGCCCGACGAAACAGCCGGCTGCCGAGAGCACGGCTCAAGGCGAGACGCTACCGCTTCAGGAGCCCCAGCTCGTCAAGCACGGCTGAGGCTTCCTTGACGGCGTGGTTGGCCGCCGGCACGCCGCAATAGATTGCCTGCTGCAGCAGGATTTCCTTGATATCGTCAGGGCTGAAGCCGCCCTCGGCGAGTGCCGCGCGGACATGCAGGCGGAACTCGTCCCACTGGCCGAGCGCGACAAGCGTGCCGATCACGAGCACGCGCCGCGTGCGTTCGTCGTAATGGGGACGCGTCCAGATCTCGCCCCAGGCGTAGCGGCTGATGAGGTCCTGGAATTCGGTGTTGAAGGCGTTGCGGTTCTGCAGCGATTTGTCGACCCAGGCGTTGCCGAGAATTTTTCGCCGCTTTGACATGCCGCTGTCGCTTCGCTGTTGCTCGTCCATTGATGTCTCCTTCTGTCGTTGCGAGGAGCCAAGCGACGAAGCCATCCATTGCCTCGCCTCCCTCGAAATGACGCTGCTAGTGCGTAGGGTGAGCAAAGCGTAGCGTGCCCACCGTTTGATCATTCCGAAACAAATCGGTGGGCACGGCGCAAGCGCGCCTTTGCCCACCCTGCTATTCTCCCCGCAACGACGCGCTAGCGTTGCGTCAAAAATCCGACCACCGCCTCGGTGAAGGCGTGCGGCTGCTCGACATTGGAAATATGGGCTGCGTCGAGGATCGTCAGACTCGCGCCGGGGATTTTGCTGCGGATCAATTCGCCGGCGGCGATCGGCGTCGCCTGGTCGTGGCGGCCGGCGATCACGAGCGTCGGGCTCTTGATGTTCGGCAGGAGATCGCGCTGGTCGAGTGTCGACAGCGCCTCGCAGCAGGCCAGATAGCCCTGCACCGGAGAGGCCAGCAGCATCGCCTTCATGTTGGCGGCGATCTGCGGCTCGCGCTCCCGGAAGTCGGCCGTCAGCCAGCCCGCGATGACGGTATCGGCGACCGCAGCGATGCCGCCGTCCTTCACAGCCTTGATGCGGTTCAGCCAGTTGGTCGGGTCGGCGTAGTAGCAGGCGGTGTTCGCCAGCACGATCTTGCCCATCCGCTCCGGCGCGTTCGCGCCGAGCCATTGTCCGACCATGCCGCCCATCGACAGCCCGCACCAATGCACCTTGTCGATGTTGAGATCGTCAAGGATCGCGAGCACGTCGCGGCCGAAACGCTCCATCGAATAGGGCCCGGGCGGCACAGCGGATTTGCCGTGACCACGGCGGTCATAGCGAATGACGCGGAACAGCTGCGTGAAAGCCTTCATCTGCGGCTCCCACATCTGCAATGTGCAGCCGAGCGAATTCGAGAGCATCAAGGTCGGTCCGCTCTGGCGTCCCTCGACGGAGACGTTGAGCAAGCATCCGTCGGCATCGATCATCGGCATATCCATATCCCCGCTCGTCATGCGCTGGCCTGACCCGCGCATCCATCTGAAGAAGGAATCCATCCATGAGGATGGATTATCGGGTCAAGTCCGGCAATGACACTTTTATTGCTTGCCCAGCGACGCGAGCAATCGATCGATCAGCGCTTGCGAACTGCCCTGATAGGTCATCGGCTCAAGCAGCCTTGCGATATTCTCCGCTGAAAGCTGCGCTTTCACCTGCGCGTCCTCGACCAGCACGCCGCGCAGATGCTTCTTTTCGGCGACGGCTTTCTTGCTCAACGTCTCGACCAGATGGTGCGCCTCGCTCTTGCCGACCTTCTCGGCCAGCGCAAATGCGATCGCCTCGGCCATGATCAGCCCGCCGGTCGCGTCCAGATTGGTGCGCATGCGCGTCGCGTCGACCTCGAGGCCCTCGGCGATATCGACGGTCGCGGCGAGCGCGCCCGATGTGACGAGCATCAGCATCGGCAAGGTCGGCCATTCCGCGTGCCAGGGGCCGGCGCTGCGTTCATGCTCCTGCACCTGGGCCGCAAGAATCGTCGCGGCGAGATTGGGCGCCATGGTCGACGCCGCGAGTGCGCTCGCCGCCGCCACCGGATTGCGCTTGTGCGGCATGGTCGAGGAGCCGCCGCGGCCTTCGCCCGAAGGCTCGAATGCCTCGCCGACATCGGTCTGCATCATCAGCGAGACGTCGCGCGCGATCTTGCCGCAGCTTCCGGCAAGGATCGCGAGCACGGTTGCAGCTTCCGCGATGCGGTCGCGATGGGTGTGCCAGGGCGCCTCCGGTAACGGCAGCTTCAGCTCCGCCGCGAGCTTTTCGGCGACGATCAGTCCCTTGTCGCCGAGCGCGGCAAGGGTGCCGGCCGCGCCTCCGAATTGCAGCGCGAGGCCTTCGGCGCGCAACCGCTTCAGGCGCAGGCGCGACCGGTCGAGGGATGCGGCATATTCGGCAAGCTTCAGGCCGAACGGCATCGGCAGCGCATGCTGCAGCCAGGTGCGCGCGACCACCGCGGTGTCCCGATATTTGCGCGCCAGCGCGGCAAATCCGTTGATGGCGCGGTCGAGATCGGCCATCAGCGCGTCGATGGCGGCGCGCAGGGCGAGCATGGTGGCGGTGTCGATCACGTCCTGGCTGGTCGCGCCCCAATGCACAAAGCGCGCGGCCTCCGCATTTGCCTTGGCGACATGGGCCGTGAGCGCCTTGACCAGGGGAATGGCCAGATTGCCCGAGCGCGTCGCGGCTTCCGCGAGCGCCGCGAGATCGAAAGAGGTTGCCTCGCAAGCCCCGGCAATCGGCTCGGCCGCCGCGTTGGGGATCACGCCGCAGGTCGCTTCGGCGCGTGCCAGCGCAGCCTCGAAATCGAGCATGTACTGCAACATTGCAGCGTCATCGCACACCGCGCGCATCGGGGTGCTCGACAGCATCGGAGCCAGCAGAGGCGAGAGGGCGGTGCTCATTTCGCGACCTAACCATTTCTACCCCGGCTCTGAAAGTCCTTTGCGGGTGCGCAAAAGCTTCGCAGCGGCCGAATAGGCGTCATGCCCTGTCTGAAACGGTCTTTCCTTTGGCCGCCGCGTGGCTTACTTGAGGGGGAAAGAAGCAGACCAGCCGATCCGGGAGGCCCTCATGGCCATGACAATGAATGGGGAAGTGCAGCTAGCGGCACCGCGCGAGACAGTGTGGGCCAAGCTGAACGATCCCGAAGTGCTGAAGTCTTCGATACCGGGCTGCGAGGAATTGGAGAAGACCGACGAGCACGGCTTTCGCGCGGTGGCCAAGATGAAGGTCGGGCCTGTCTCGGCGCGCTTCAAGGGCAAGGTCACCCTGAGCGATATCGACCCGCCCAACGGCTACAGGATTTCGGGCGAAGGCGAGGGTGGTGTCGCGGGCTTCGCCAAGGGCGGGGCCACGGTCCGCCTTGCCGAAAAGGACGGCGGCACGCTGCTCTCCTATGACGTGGAGGCGCAGATCGGCGGCAAGCTGGCGCAGCTCGGCCAGCGCCTGATCAACGGCACCGCAAAGAAATTGGCCGACGAGTTCTTCGCGAATTTCGCCAAGGCTGTAGAGGGTTAGCTACCTCCAAAGTCCGAGAGGGCCATGTCCGGAGCAAGGTTGCCCCTTGCGGGACGGGCAAATATGATGGAATTCGACTGTTTTTGAGCCTGTCCCGCCGTGCAACGCAGCGGTGCAGATAAGAGAGTGCTGATGGCCAAGATTTCCCTGAACGTGAACGGTACCCCCGTAACTGCCAATGTCGACCCCCGCACCCTGCTGGTGCAGTTCCTGCGCGAGCATCTGCGGCTGACCGGCACCCATGTCGGCTGCGACACCTCGCAATGCGGCGCCTGCGTGGTGCATCTCGACGGCAAGGCCGTGAAATCCTGCACCACCCTCGTGGTGATGGCGGACGGGCATGAGGTGCGGACCATCGAGGGGCTGGCTGCCGACGGCGCGCCGCTGCATCCGATGCAGGAAGCATTCCGCGAGCATCACGGCCTGCAATGCGGCTTCTGCACGCCCGGCATGATCATGACTGCCGTCGACCTCGTGCATCGCCGCGGTCACGACCTCTCGGACGAGGTGATCCGGGAAGAACTCGAAGGCAATCTCTGCCGCTGCACCGGCTATCACAACATCGTCGAGTCGATCGCGGCCGGTGCCAAGGCGATGGCGAAATCCGATCTCGCATAAGCAGGCTGCGCGCAGGGACATCCACATGTACGAATTCAAATATCATCGTCCGGCGACCGTGCGGCAGGCCGCCAATCTCCTGACCAAGAACGAGGATGCCAAGGTGATCGCGGGCGGCCACACCCTGGTGCCCGTGATGAAGCAGCGGCTGGCCTCGCCGCCCCATCTGGTCGACCTCTCTCACATCGAGGGATTGAACACGATCGAGATGAAGGGTCGCTCGCTCGTGATCGGCGCGACCGCGCGGCATGCCGAGGTCGCGACTTCGGCTATTGTCGGCGAGGCGATCCCGGCGCTGGCCGAGCTCGCCGGCCTGATCGGCGACCCCGCCGTGCGCCATCGCGGCACCATCGGCGGCTCGCTTGCCAACAATGATCCGACCGCCGATTATCCCGCCGCCGTTCTCGCGCTCGGTGCCACCATCGTCACGAACAAGCGGCGCCTGAAGGCGGAGGAATTTTTTCAGGGCCTGTTCTCGACCGCGCTCGAGAGCGACGAGATCATCACCAGGGTGATGTTTCCGCTGCCGAAGAAGGCGGCTTATGTCAAATTCCGCAATCAGGCCTCGCGCTATGCGCTGGTCGGCGTGTTCGTGGCCAAACGCCCCTCCGACGTGCGCGTTGCCGTCACCGGGGCCGGCTCCAACGGCGTGTTCCGCGTCGCCTCCTTCGAGGAGGCGCTCAAGAAGCGTTTCTCACACAAGGTGCTCGACGGCTTGACGGTGCCGCCGGATGGCCTCAACAGCGACCTTCACGGCAGTGCCGAGTATCGCGCGCATTTGATCGCGGTGCTGGCGCGGCGTGCCGTGGAAGCCGCGACCGCCAAAGCGTAAGCTTGCGCCCCTTCGGCGCATTGAGATTGGCTGTTTGATGACTGCAGCGGCACTGCCCGCATCCGTCGATGCGATGCTCGATCTCCTGACCTCGCGCGGCTATCTCGCCGAGCGTTCGCTTGCGACGGTGACCTATCTGTCGCTGCGCATGGGGCGGCCGCTGTTTCTGGAGGGTGAGGCCGGCGTCGGCAAGACCGAGATCGCCAAGGTGCTCGCGGCCGCACTCGGCCGCAAGCTGATCCGCTTGCAATGCTATGAAGGCCTGGATGTTGCCTCCGCCGTCTACGAGTGGAACAGCGCGGCGCAGATGATCGCGATCCGTGTCGCCGAAGCCGCCGGCGAGCACGACCGCGAGCAATTGTCGGCCGATATTTTCGCCGACCGCTATCTGATCAAGCGGCCGCTGTTGCAGGCGCTGGAGCCGGACGTGTCCGGCGCCCCCGTCCTCCTGATCGACGAGCTCGACCGCGCCGACGAAGCCTTCGAGGCTTACCTCTTGGAAATCCTGTCCGACTTCCAGATCACGATTCCGGATTTCGGCACGGTAAAGGCTCCGCACCCGCCGATCGTCATCATCACCTCGAACCGCACCCGCGAGATTCACGACGCGCTGAAGCGCCGTTGCCTCTATCACTGGGTCGACTATCCCGGCGCCGAGCGGGAGCTTGCGATCGTCAAGAGCCGCGTGCCCGGCATTTCGGCAAAACTCTCGCAGCAGGTCGTGCGTTTCGTGCAGGCGCTGCGCGACCAGGATTTCTACAAATCGCCCGGCGTGGCCGAGACCATCGACTGGGCGACGGCGCTTTCCGAGCTCGACGCGCGCTCGCTGACCCCAGAGGTCGTCGGCGACACGCTCGGCGCGCTGCTCAAATATCAGGACGACATCGCCCGCATGCAGGGCGACGCGCTGCAGAAGGTCTTGAAGGAAGCGACCAGCGAGACGTGACCTAATCCTGTCATTCCGGGGCGCGACGAAGTCGCGAGCCCGGAATCCATAACCATCAGCTGGGGTCATGGATTCCGGGCCTGGCCCTTCGGGCCATCCCGGAATGACGATTTGAGAGTAGTGCGCATGGCCATCAATCATCTCGCGCCGCCGACCGGAAATTTCGCCGACAATGTCGTGGGCTTTGCCCGCGCGCTGCGCGCTGCCGGACTTCCCGTCGGTCCCGGCGCCATCATCGACGCGATGAACGCGCTGCAGGTGATCGAGATCGGCAATCGCGGCGACGTCTACGCCACGCTGGAAACGATTTTCGTCAAGCGGCACGAGCACGCGCTGATCTTTGCGCAGGCCTTCGATCTGTTCTTCCGTGCCGCGGAGGAATGGAAGAACATGCTGGATTCGGTGCCGCTGCCCGATCACGCGCGGAAAAAGCCGCCGCCGGCCTCGCGCCGGGTGCAGGAGGCGCTGTCGCAACCATCGATGCGCGAGGAGCCCCAGGTCCAGGAGCAGGACCTGAAACTGTCGGTGTCGGACAAGGAGATTCTGCAGAAGAAGGATTTCGCGCAGATGAGCGCGGCCGAGATCGCGGAGGCGACGCGCGCGATCGAGAAGATGAGGCTGCCGCAGGCGGAGCTTGCAACACGGCGCTATCGGCCGGACGCGCGCGGGGAAAGGCTCGACACGCGGCGGACGCTGCGCGGATCGCTCCGCACCGGCGGCGAGATCATCGATATCCGCAAACTCGGGCGGATCCAGAAGCCGGCGCCGATCGTGGCATTGCTCGATATATCGGGTTCGATGAGCGAATATACCCGGCTGTTCCTGCACTTCCTGCATGCCGTCACCGACGCCCGCAAGCGCGTCTCGGTCTTTCTGTTCGGCACGCGGCTGACCAATGTGACGCGCGCGTTACGGGCGCGTGACCCGGACGAGGCGCTGGCGAGCTGCTCGCAGTCGGTCCAGGACTGGGCCGGCGGCACGCGCATCGCCTCTTCGCTGCACGCCTTCAACAAATTGTGGGCGCGGCGGGTGCTGGGGCAGGGCGCGATCGTGCTCCTGATCTCCGACGGGCTGGAGCGCGAGGCCGATTCCAAGCTGGCGTTCGAGATGGACCGGCTGCACCGCTCCTGCCGCCGCCTGATCTGGCTCAACCCGCTGCTCAGGTTCGGCGGCTTCGAACCCAAGGCGCAGGGCATCCGGGCCATGCTGCCGCACGTTGACGAATTCCGCCCCGTGCATAACTTAAGCTCGATCCAGGGGCTGATCTCTGCGCTGTCGTCGCCGCTGCCGCCGCATCATCGCAGCCTGATCCGTTCCGTGGCTTGAGAGGAAGAGGCGCCCATGCTCAATCGCGACGAAGACATTCTCAGAGCCGCCGAGGACTGGCAGAAGGCCGGTCATGGCGTGGCCCTGGCAACGGTGGTCGAGACCTGGGGCTCGGCCCCGCGACCGGCGGGTTCCAGCCTTGTCATCAATGACGACGGCACGTTTCTGGGCTCGGTCTCCGGCGGCTGCGTCGAGGGCGCCGTCGTCACCGAGGCGCTCGACGTGATCGCCTCGGGCAAGCCGAAAATGCTGGAGTTCGGCGTCGCCGACGAGACGGCGTGGAACGTCGGCTTGTCCTGCGGCGGCACCATCCGTGTCTTTGTCGAGAAGGTAGCCTGACGTGAAGCTTCAGACCCTGAAAGAGCTCAACGCCGAGCGTGCTGCGCGGCGGCCGGTGATTGTCGTCACAGACACCGAATATGGCGAGCAGCGGCTCGTCAAGGCAGAGGACTTCGCCACCGATCCTTTGCGCGCCGAGCTCGAGAAGGCGCTGCGGATGGGCAAGAGCGCCAACGTCGAGGTCGGCGGCAGGAAGCTGTTCCTCAATGTCTACGCGCCGACCGCAAAGCTCGTCATCATCGGCGCGGTCCATATCAGCCAGGCGCTGGCGCCGCTCGCCACCGCTCTCGACTACGACGTCACCATCGTCGATCCGCGGACGGCCTTTGCCAGCCCCGAGCGATTTCCGGACGTGCCGCTGATCGCGGAATGGCCCGACGTGGCGCTGCCGCCGCTCAACATCGATCATTACACGGCGTTCGTCGCGCTGACGCACGATCCCAAGATCGACGACCCCGCGCTGTTGCATGCCTTCCAGCGCGACTGCTTCTATATCGGCGCACTCGGCTCGCGAAAGACGCATGCCAAGCGCGCCGAGCGCTTGCGCGCGCAAGGCGCGAAAGAGAGCGACATCGCCCGCATCCACGCCCCGATCGGACTTGCGATCGGCGCGGTCTCGCCGTCCGAGATCGCGGTCGCCATCATGGCCGAAATCACCGCGCAGCTTCGCCTGCCACCGAAAGAGAAAGACGTGGCGGCATGAAATTCGGGCCGGCCAGTCCAAGAGAGGCGATTGGCGGGGTCACCGTCCACACGCTACGGCAGGGTTCTCTGGTGCTGAAAAAGGGCACCACGATCGGCCCTGCGGAGGTCGAGGCGCTCGACAAGGCCGGCGTCAAGGAAATCGTCGTCGTGCGGCTGGAGGAGGGCGATGTCTCCGAGGATGTTGCGGCTGCCTCGATCGCGGAAACCGTCAGCGGGGACGGCATCAATGTCGAGCGCGCCTTTACCGGGCGCTCGAACCTGTTTGCCGCGCGGGCGGGCGTGCTGGTGGTGGATCGTGCGGCGGTCGACCGCATCAACGGCATCGACGAGGCGATAACGCTGGCGACGCTGCCGGCATTCAAGCCGGTGGTCGAAGGCGAGATGGTCGCAACGGTCAAGCTCATTCCGTTCGGCGTGGAGAGCCGGTTGCGCGATGCTGCGGTCAAGGCCGCGGATGGCGGTGCGCTGAGGATCGCACCTTACGTCATCAGGAAGGTCGGCGTGGTCTCGACGCTGTTGCCGGGGCTTGCATCGAAAGTGATCGACAAGACCTTGCGGGTCACCTCGGAGCGGCTTGCGCCTGCCGGCGCAGCCATCATTGCCGAGCGCCGCGTGCCGCACGAGGAAGCCGCACTTGCGGCTGCGATCAGGGAGCTGCTTGGGCTCGGCGCCGAGCTTGTCATCGTGTTCGGCGCCTCGGCGATCGCGGACCGCCGCGACGTCATTCCGGCGGCGATTACGGATATCGGCGGCGTCATCGAGCATTTCGGCATGCCGGTCGATCCAGGCAATCTCCTGCTCGTCGGCAGCGCCTGCGGCGTGCCGGTGCTGGGCGCGCCTGGCTGCGCGCGTTCGCCGGTCGAGAACGGCTTCGACTGGGTGCTGATGCGCCTGCTCGCCGGGCTGAAGGTCACCCGCGCCGAGCTGATGGGCATGGGGGTCGGCGGGCTGTTGATGGAAATCGTGACGCGGCCGCAGCCGCGCGCCCAGCCGGAGGCCGCGGACAACCGCAACGTCGCCGCCATCGTGCTTGCCGCCGGGCGGTCGACCCGCATGGGAGGGCCCAACAAGCTGCTTGCCGAACTCGCCGGCAAGAAGCTGGTTCGGATCGCAACCGAGCAGGCGCTGGCCTCGAAAGCGTCCGAGGTGATCGTCGTCACCGGGCACCAGGCCGAGCTGGTCGAGCAGGCGCTGCAAGGCCTGAAGGTCAAGCTTGTGCGCAATCCCGATTTCGCCGGCGGGCTTGCAAGCTCCGTGAAAGCGGGAATTGCGGCGGTCTCCGACAAGGTCGACGGCGCGGTGGTCTGCCTCGGCGACATGCCGCTGATCGATGCCGCCTTGATCGACCGTCTGATCGAAGCCTTCGCGCCCGATCGCGGCAATCTGATCGTGGTGCCCGTGGCCGAAGGCCGCCGCGGCAACCCGGTGCTGTGGTCGCGCCGCTTCTTCAGCGAGCTGATGACGCTTGACGGCGATATCGGCGCGCGGCACCTGATCGGCAAGCACGGCGAAGCCGTTGCCGAAGTGCCGGTCGAGGGTGACAGCGCATTCCTCGATATCGATACGCCGCAGGCACTGGAAACCGCGCGGCGGAGTTGAGGTGTTTTCGCAGCGTGGGTTGAGCAACGCGAAACCCACCGGTCCCGCGAAAGGCGGTGGGTTTCGCTCGCGCTCAACCCACCCCACGAATCTTTTTCGAACCCCCGATTCACCAAGTTGAAAGACCCGCTCGGATAGATTCCGCCTGTCCGTTCGGCGGGAGGGGCTTTTGATTGTTTCGACCATAGCCGCGCAGCGTCGCGCGCTTGTCGTGGTTGTCCTGACATTGACCATTGGGGGGGCGCGGTTCGTGACGGAGTCATGGGCCGCCGGCGCGTTTGCTGTCGGCAAATGCGGCGCCTATGGCCAGGCCTTTGACTACGCCGGCGAGGGCGCGGCCCGCGCAGCCGCCTTGAAACAATGCAAGGGCGATTGCACCGCGGTCACCATGAAGCGTGCCTGCGCGGCGCTGTCGGTCGACATGACCAATCCCTGCGGCGCCCACGGCTATGCCGTGCGGCCGCATATTTCCTCCTCGCTTAATGCCGCTACGCGCGAATGCTACAAGTTCGGCGGCAAGGAATGCGTGATCCGGGCCTGGGCCTGCGACGCGAAGGGTTGATTTCGTTCATAGCGATCGTCATTCCCGGATACGCGAAGCGCCGGCGCGGAGTTCACAACCACCGGCGGATCGCATCTGCGCGGTGATCGACGTCTTTCTCAACCACGCAGGCCTGCTGTAATGGAGTTTTGGGCTCGCTCGCTTTGCGAGCACCCCGGAATGACTTACGGTGGAAAGAGCATGCAATTCGACACCAAGATCGCGGTCGTGGTCCGCGCCGATCTCGAGCCCTGGCAGAAGCTCAATGTTGCCGCCTTCCTTTCCGGCGGGATTGCCGCTGCTTTCCCTGAATGCATCGGTGCCCCCTACGAGGACGGCTCCGGCACCCGATATCTCTCGCTGATCGGCCAGCCGATCCTGATCTACGGCGCCGACGGCCCGGCGCTGTCGCGCGCGCTGGAGCGAGCGCTCGCACGCAACGTCACGCCTGCGGTCTACACCGAGGACATGTTCAAGACCACGCATGACGAGGCCAATCGCGCGGCGGTGAAGGCGGTGGGGCGCGCCGACCTCAACCTGGTCGGGCTTGCATTCCGTGCCGAGCGCAGGGTGATCGACAAGATCGTCGACGGGCTGAAGTTTCATAGCTGAACGTTCGCAGCCGATTGGTCTCGCTTTGATCAGGATCAGGGCGGGTGCGTCCGCTCTTGCCCACCATCTGGCCGTGCTGAGCTCGGCGGGCTGCACGCAGGCATTGGGGGCTTGGGCAATCAGTCGGCCCGCGCCTGACGCCGTTCACGGCGAGGTGACCGCGCTCGCCTTGACTATGACTGACTGGTCAGTCATATATCTCTCAACACCCCTTGGAAAGCCCCGGGGAAAAGCCCATGCCAGCACCAACACCGCCGCCCGCAACGAGCCGCGCCGAGCGCACCGCCGAGCGGCGAGCGGCCATTGTCGCGGCCGCGCTGGACGAGTTCGTCGCCCGCGGATTCACCGCGACACGCCTTGATGACGTTGCCAAGCGCGCGGGCGTCGCCAAAGGCACGATCTACCTCCATTTCAAGGACAAGGAGGCGCTGTTCGAGGAACTGGTCCGCACCGCGATCGTGCCGGTGGTGGAGCGCATCACCACGCCGCCGCCCGCGCTCGGATCGATCCGAGACCGCCTCGAGATGTTCGCAAACACGTTCATCGAGGAAGTGGCTAACACGCGGCGCGCGGACATCATCCGGCTGATCGTGGCCGAGGGACCGCGCTTTCCCGCGATCGCCGACTTCTACTATCGCGAGGTGATCTCGCGCGGGCTCGCTGCCATGCGGATGCTGATCGAGGCAGCCATCGCGCGCGGCGAGATCAGGCAACGGGAGCTGAAAAACTTCCCGCAGATCCTGGTCGCGCCTGCGATCGTGGCGATCATCTGGAAGAGCCTGTTCGAACGGCACTCGCCGCTGGATACGCGCGCCATGCTGAGCGTCCATCTCGATCTGATCTTTGGCGAACGGAGCAAGTCATGAGCCTTGCGCGAACCAATTTGCTGGCGGCACTGGCGCTCGCCCTCGCTCTCGCCGGCTGCAACGACAAGCGCGACCCCGGTTTCCAGGGCTGGGTCGAGGCCGACATGATCTTTGTCAGTCCCGACGAAGGCGGACGCGTGACCAAGCTCAATGTGCGCGAGGGCGACGAGGTCAAGACCGGCGACATGCTCTATTCCGTCGACGACGACCTGCAGCAGGCCGATCTCAACCAGAACAAGGCGACGCTTGCCAACGCGCAGCAGACCTATGATCGCGCGGCCTCGTTGAGCAAGACAGGCGCCGGGACGCAGGCCACCCTCGATGCCGCCGTCTCCGCGCTGCGTGTTGCCGAAGCCCGTGTCGTCACCTCCGAAACGCGCCTGGCGCGGCGCCAGGGTTTTGCCCCGGTCTCGGGCACGGTGCAGCAGATCTACTTCCGCGAGGGCGAGATGGTGGGGGCGCAACGGCCGGTGCTGTCGATCATGCCGCCGGGCAATATGAAAATCCGCTTCTTCGTCCCTGAGAGCGAATTGCCCGGGCTCGCGATCGGCGATGAAGTGCGGGTGACCTGCGACAATTGCAGCGCCGATCTGACCGCAAAGATCTATTTCGTCGCCACCTCGGCCGAGTACACTCCGCCTGTCATCTACAGCCTCGATGAGCGCAACAAGCTCGTTTATCTGATCCAGGCACGACCGTCGCGGCCGGATGCGCTCAGGGTCGGTCAGCCGATCAGCGTCTATCTGACCCCGAAAACGCCTGTTGCCCTTCAGCGGTGAACGCCGTGTCGACCTCAGCTATCGCCATCGACGTCAAAGGCCTGTCGAAATCGTTCGACGGAAGGGAAGTGGTGCATGATCTGTCGATGCAGGTGAAGCGCGGCACGATCTATGGCTTTCTCGGTCCCAACGGCTCCGGCAAGACAACGACCATCCGCATGCTCTGCGGCCTGCTGACGCCGGATTCCGGCGAGGGCACCTGCCTCGGCTACGACATCCGCCGCGATGCCGACAAGATCAAGCTCAGGGTCGGCTACATGACGCAGCGCTTTTCGCTGTATCAAGATCTCTCGGTGCGCGAGAACCTGGAATTCGTCGGCAGGCTCTATGGTGTGCCGGATGCCCGCGGAACCGCGCGCGAGATGATCAGGCGGCTCGGCCTCGCCGGACGCGAGGAGCAGCTTGCCGGCGATCTCTCCGGCGGCTGGAAACAGCGGCTTGCGCTCGGCGCCTGCACCTTGCCTAATCCGCAATTGCTGCTGCTGGACGAGCCGACGGCCGGCGTCGATCCAAAGGCGCGGCGCGATTTCTGGAACGAGATCCATGCGCTCGCCTCCCAGGGGCTGACCGTGCTCGTCTCTACCCACTACATGGACGAGGCCGAGCGCTGCCATGAAATCGCGTATATCGCCTATGGAAATCTGCTGGCGCACGGCACCGTCGACGAGGTGATCGCGAAGTCGGCGCTCACGACCTACACCGTCACCGGAGACGATCTGCAGTCGCTCGCCGCCCAGCTTTCGGGACAGCCGGGCATCGACATGGTGGCGCCATTCGGAAACTCGCTGCATGTCTCCGGCCGCGACAAGGCTGCGCTGGAAGCGACGATCATGCCCTGGCGGGCCCGCGCCGGACTGAGCTGGCAACTGGCTCATCCCTCGCTCGAGGACGTCTTCATCGACCTGATGTCGCGCTCAAGGGACAATTTCCAATGACGCTTGCGCTCACCCACGCCGATCACGGCAACGCCGGCGAAGGCCGGTTCGGATTCTGGCGCCGCTCCTGGGCGATGGTGGTCAAGGAGTTCATCCAGCTCCGACGCGATCGCGTGTCGTTTGCGATGATCGTGATGATTCCGGTGATGCAGCTGATGCTGTTCGGCTATGCCATCAACACCACGCCCCACAACCTGCCCACCGCGGTCTTGCTGCAGGAGGATTCCGATCTCGCGCGCTCGGTGCTGAAGGCGCTTGAAAACACCGCCTACTTCCGCTTCACCCGCGAGGTCCACGACGTCAAGGAGTTCGACGACCTGCTATTGTCGGGCAAGGTCTTGTTCGGCGTCGAAATCCCTCGCGGATTCGAGCGCGCCGTGCGGCGCGGCGATCGCCCCGCGCTTCTGGTCGCGGCCGATGCCACCGACCCGATCGCGGCGTCCTCCGCATTGGGCTCCCTGAACATGCTGGTGCAGACCGCGCTCATGCATGACCTCTTCATCGGCGACCCCCCGGTGCTGCCGTTCGAGATTCGCGCGCATGCGCGCTATAATCCCGCGGCAGCCTCGCGACTAAATATCGTGCCCGGCCTGGTCGGCACCATTCTGACCATGACCATGCTGATTTTCACCGCGCTGTCGGTGACGCGCGAGATCGAGCGCGGCACCATGGAGAGCCTGCTGTCGATGCCGATCAAGCCGGTCGAGGTGATGTTCGGCAAGATCATCCCCTATGTGATGGTCGGCTTCATCCAGGCGCTGATCATCATCTCCATCGGCGTCTTCCTGTTCGGCGTGCCGATATACGGAAGCCTGATGCTGCTGGCGATCCTCTCGACCCTCTTCATCACCACCAACCTGGCCATCGGCTATACATTCTCGACGCTGGCGCAGAACCAGTTGCAGGCGATGCAGCTCTCGATCATGTTTTTCCTGCCCAGCATCCTGTTGTCGGGCTTCATGTTTCCCTTCCTTGGCATGCCGGTCTGGGCGCAATATATCGGCGAATGCCTGCCGCTGACGCACTATCTGCGCATCGTTCGCGCCATCATGCTCAAGGGCTCCACGCTCGCGCATCTGCAATATGACACTTTTGCGCTGATTGCCCTGATGCTGCTGGCGATGACGATCGCAGTGACGCGCTTCCGTCGCACGCTCGATTGAAGGGCATTATCCAGGGTAACCGATGGCTTCCATCGCGAATTTCTGGCGCAAGTTGATCGGCCCGCGCGAGCAGGTCTCGAAGGATTTCGAGCACATGCTGATGCGGGAGGTCATGCGCGAGGAACTGATGCGCGTCCGCGCACTGATCGTCGTGGCCATAGCGATCATGGTGATCGTCGCCTTGATTCACGCTCTTTTTCCGGACGTGGTGCAGCGCGTCTGGCGCAATGGCGTCAACCCGAACCTGGTTTACCTGATCCTGGCGGGTTTCGTGGCGTTCGAACTGGTCGTTTATCGAACCATCCGCCATCATTTGCAGCTCGATCGCGATCTGCCGGTGTACCGCCGCTATATCGGCGCGTTGATCGAGACCAGCGTTCCAACCCTTCTGCTCGCGCTGCAGATCGAAAGCATGGGACCGGCGCGGGCGCTCGGCTTCGTCATGCCGCTGGTGTATTTCATCTTCATCATTCTCTCGACCCTGCGGCTCGATTTCTTTCTGTCGACCTTCACCGGCTTTGTCGCGGCGTCACAGCTGTTTGCGATGGCCATGCATTATCGCCCTGCGGTCAATCCCGATGCAGAGCCAGAACTCTATTATCACCTGTCGCGCAGCATGATTGTCTTCGCCTGCGGCGTGCTCGCCGGGGCCGTCGGCGTGCAACTGCGTCGAGGATTTGCCGCCAGCATTCGCGCGGCGACGGCGCGCGACCGGGTCACCAACCTGTTCGGCCAGCACGTCTCTCCGCAGGTCGTCGAGCGGCTGTTGGTCGAAGGTGCCGGTTCGGGGAGCGACATCAAGCAAGTCGCCGTGATGTTCGTCGATTTCCGAAGCTTCACCGCGGGCTCGCGCTCGCGCGCCCCGCAGGAGGTGGTCGATCGCCTCGACGGCGCCTTCGCGATCCTGGTCGAGATTCTCGATCGTCATGGCGGCATCGTGAACAAATTTCTGGGCGACGGTTTCCTCGCGCTGTTCGGCGCTCCCTTCGAAGCGGAAGATCCGGCCCATCGCGCGGTCGCGGCAGGACGTGAAATGCTGGCCGCCATGGAACGCATCAACGCGGACACGGACTGGCCGCTGCGGATCGGGATCGGCATTCATTTCGGCGAGGTGGTGGCCGGCAGTATCGGCTCGCCCCGGCGCAAGGAATACACCGTGATCGGCGACACCGTGAATTTCGCCTCGCGCATCGAGGCGCTCAATAAGCAGTTCAATTCGCAGTTCCTGATCTCGGCCGCGGTGCGGGACGCGCTCGGGGAAGACTGTTCCGATGCGGTGGCGCTTGGCGAGGTGTCGATCCGCGGCTATGAGGAGCCGATGCGGATCTGGCAGCTCGGATAGGAGGGTTGGGATGCAACGGCGCTATGTGACTGTCGACGTTTTCACCGAGCGCGCTTTCGGCGGCAATCCGCTTGCGGTCGTGCTCGATGCCGGCGGATTGTCGACGGAGCAGATGCAGGCGATCGCGACCGAGTTCAACTATTCCGAGACGACCTTCGTGCTGCCGCCGCGCGAAGCCGATTACGACGCCAACGTTCGAATTTTCACGGTGACTGCCGAGCTTCCGTTTGCGGGCCATCCCAATGTCGGGACCGCCTTTGTGCTGGCCTCGCGCGCATCGCGACCGCCGGCGCAGCTTCTGTTCGAGGAGAAAGCGGGTCTTGTCGCCATCGATATCCTGAAAAGCGGGGAGAGGGTGAGTGGCGCCGAACTGACAGCGCCTCAGCCACTGAAACGGATGAGCGCATTCAGCCCGGAGACGGCGGCCGCCTGCCTGTGCCTGTCCGCATCCGACATCAGAACCGATCATCATGGGCCGCATGTCGTCTCGGTCGGCATGCCGTTCCTGGTGACCGAGCTTGCCTCGCGCGAGGCATTGCGGCGCGCCAAGCCCGATGCTGCGGCTTTCGCCAAGGCCCTGCCGTGCGACGACGCGTCCGCCATCTGGTTCTACACGCGCGATGTGCCGGCAGGCGAAGCGCCGCTTGATCTGCAGGCGCGGATGTTCTTCCCCGGAGCGAGCGGCTTGATCGAGGACCCCGCCACTGGCAGCGCCACAGTTGCGGCTGCGGCGCTGCTTGCGGATCTCGACGCCGGGGACGGCGAGTTGAAACTTCGCATCGGCCAGGGCTTTGACATGGGTCGCCCAGAGTCTGCTTCTGACGCGTGTCGTCAAGAAGAGCGGCAGGATCGTCTCCGCCCATATCGGCGGCGCCTGCGTGACCATGATGGAAGGGACGCTTGCGGTGTAGGAGAGAGGGGCGCGCCATTGCGTCATTCCGGGCCTGACCCTTCGGGCCATCCCGCAGTGACGCTGCCTAAACCTGCGGCGCCGCCAAATTCTCCACCTTGACCCGATCCCGCTCCTCGATGATCTCGGCGATCATCTGCCGGTGGCAATGGCGGTGGTCGCGTTCGTAGCAGAGCAGGCAGACGGGCCCGGCCTTCTTGACGAGCGCCGATAGCTCGTCGAGCTCTTGCCTGGCCTCCGGCTTCTTCAAATGCGCCGAAAATATCATTTCGAGTGCGGCGTAGTCGCCGCTGCGTGCGGCGAGACGGCCTTCCTTCGGCGTGCCCAGTCCTTTCAAATGAACATAGGCAATGCCGCGCTCGTCGAGGCTTGCCGCGAGCTGCTTCTTGGAAAAGCCCGGGCGGCGCGAAGAAGTGACGGCGCGCACGTCGACCAGCAGCTTGACGCCGGCGCCCTGCAGCTCGTCGAGCACCGCCTTGTGCGGGGTTTGCTCGTAACCGATGGTGAACAGTCTGTTCGCTCTTGCCATGGAGGTGACTACTTGAGGCGTTCGATCAATTCCATCGCGCCTGACGGCGCGCGCACCTTGCCCTCATGGATGACATAGGCGAACACGTCGCGCGGCGCCTTCTTCGCGCTCTCGGTGTGAACGCGAGGCAGGTCGTTCGGCTCGCCGCCTTCGGCCCAGAGCCGCAGACGCCTTGCCCAGGCATCGAGTTCCTTTGGCGGATAACAGGTCTTCAGCTCGTCATTGCCCTTCTGCAACCGCGCATAGACGAAATCGCCGACGACATCGGCGATCGCGGGATAGGAGTTGTGCTCGGCGAAGACCACCGGCGTCTCGAACTTTCTGAGCAGCGCAACAAACTCCGGTACGCGGAAACTGGGATGCCTGACCTCGACCACATGGCGCAGCGCGCGGCCGTCGAGCTTGCGCGGCAAGAGTTCCAGAAACTTGCCGAAATCGAGCTCGTCGAATTTCTTGGTCGGCGCGAATTGCCACAGCACAGGACCGAGGCGATCGCCAAGCTCGAGCACACCGGTATTGTAAAAACGCTTGATCGAGTCGCCGGCTTCCGCCAGCACGCGGCGGTTGGTGGTAAAGCGCGGCCCCTTCACCGAGAATACGAAGCCATCGGGCACCTCGTGCGCCCATTTGCGAAAGCTTTCCGGCTTCTGGGAGCCGTAATAGGTGCCGTTGATCTCGATCGAGGTGAGTTTCGACGCCGCATATTCCAGCTCTTTGGCTTGCGGCCATTTGTCGGGGTAAAACACGCCGCGCCAGGGCGCAAAGGTCCAGCCGCCGACGCCGATATAGATTTGACCGGCTTTCGACGCCGCTTTTGCTGGTGAAGTTTTCGCAGGCGCTGCCTTCGATGTGGTGGCCCTGGCCAAGTCAGCGATCCCTGTTTTCGACACGATTGTGCCGTCGTGACGCATGTTATTGTCATCATGTTGAGCGACGAGCAGGCGAAAGTCCAGCTTGCGCGGGTTTGGGCCGGAAGGGGGACTTGGTTGGGCGTGCCGTCTAGACCTATTCCCGCGCAGCGAAGTTCCATGCTATCCATCGCGGGCGGGATTTGAGGAAACGCCAATGGCCTCCGAATCGGTTGCGGGTCTCCTGGGCGGCATCGTCGCGGTGGTCGTGCTTCTGGCCGCGGTGGTTTATGGACCGATCGGGCAGTTCGGCAAGCCGGCCAAGCCCGCGGCCGCGACGCAACCGGCAGCGGCCGCTCCGGCTGCGCCGGCGCCGCGCGGTCCTGTGATCCGCGAAGTTCCGAACTAGCCGCTCCAGAGCCCTTGTAGAGGGCTCATGTCCTTCCTATTTGAGGTGGCAACGGCGACGTCGATGCTTGCCTCTCAAGCTCCGGCGCCGGAACGACCACGAAATGGCAGGGCTGCGCCGGATGTACGCGCGCCTGTTGTTCGTGGTCGTTGACGTATTTGGTCCCCAGTTTTGCGTGCTTTTCCCGCTAATTCGGTGGGCTGTTCCGGAACTCCGCCTTGGCATGGCAGGGGGCGGCGGATATACGCATGCCCCATGAATGAAGCCATCAGACCGGGCCCCGAAAAGCTCAAGCAGGTCGCGACTTTGCCTGTCCTTTCGGTCGTCGTTCCGACCTTCAACGAGCGCGACAACGTCGCCAAGCTATACGGGAAGCTGGACGCGGCGCTCGCCGGCGTTGCCTGGGAAGTGGTGTTTGTCGATGACAATTCGCCAGATGGCACGTGGAAAGTAGTGCGCAATCTGGCGCAGCAGGATAGCCGCGTCCGCATAATCCGCCGGATCGGCAGGCGTGGCCTGTCCGGCGCCTGCATCGAGGGCATCCTGGCCTCGAGCGCACCCTATGCAGCGGTAATCGACGCCGATCTGCAGCACGACGAGACGCAGTTGCCGAAAATGCTGAACCTGCTGCGAGGCGGAGAAGCCGAGCTCGTGGTCGGCAGCCGCTATATCGAGGGCGGCAGCGCCGACAGTTTCAATCGCGGCCGTGCGGGCGCCAGCGCGCTCGCCACCGAGGTGGCCAAGCGCGTCCTTGGCATCTCGATCGCCGATCCCATGAGCGGTTTCTTCATGATCCGCCGCGACAAGTTCGAAGAGCTCGCTCCGGAGCTGTCGACGCAAGGCTTCAAGATCCTGCTCGACATCGTCGCAACCGCCCATGGCAAGCTGAAAACAATAGAGGTCCCGTATTCGTTCGGCTCGCGCCTGCATGGCGAGAGCAAGCTCAATTCGATGGTCGCGCTCGATTTTCTCGGGCTCGTGCTTGCGAAATTCACTCACGACGTCGTGTCGCTGCGCTTTCTCATGTTCGCGATGGTCGGCGGCACCGGGCTCTTCGTGCATCTGGGAACCTTGTTTATCGCGCTCCGGTTTCTCGGTCTTTCATTTGCGGTATCGCAGGCCGCCGGCGCCTTCATCGCGATGACCAGCAACTTCATACTCAACAACTTTCTGACCTACCGCGACCAGCGCCTGAAAGGCTTTGCCATCCTGGGCGGTCTGCTCGCGTTTTATCTCGTCTGCAGCGTCGGCCTGTTTGCCAATGTCGGCGTGGCCTTCTCGGTCTACGACAAGCAGCCGATCTGGTGGCTCGCTGGCGCCGCCGGTGCGCTGATGGGCGTCGTCTGGAACTACGCAATGTCGGGGTTGTTCGTCTGGCGCAAGCGATGACATCGCGATGAAGACGAGTGCCGCCGATTTGCCGGGCACCAGCGAAGCCAGGCTCGTCCGCAACACCTCCCTGATGATCCTGGCACTCGTGGCGTTGCGGCTGGTTGCCGCGGCATGGACGCCGCTCACTTTCGACGAGGCCTATTACTGGATGTGGTCGAAGAGCCCGGCGTTCGGCTACTACGATCATCCGCCGATGGTTGCGCTCGTGATCCGCGCCGGCACCTCGATCGGCGGCGACACGGAAATCGGAGTGCGGCTGGTGTCGATCCTGTTCGCCTTGCCGATGAGCTATGCGATCTACCGCGCCGCTGCGATCCTGTTCGGCAGCGAGCGGCTGGCGGCGAACGCGGCCATCCTGCTCAACGTCACCTTGATGGCGGCGGTCGGCACCTTGATCGTCACGCCGGATTCGCCGCTGCTGGTGGCCTCCAGCTTCGTGCTGCTCTTTCTGGCAAAGGTGATCGAGACCGAGCGAGGGGCGTGGTGGCTTGCGGTTGGCGCCGCGGTCGGCTGCGCGCTGCTTTCGAAATACACCGCCCTGCTGTTTGGGGCCGCGATCCTGATCTGGCTCGCGGCCGCGCCGTTGCAGCGGCGCTGGCTCGCCACGATCTGGCCCTATCTCGGCGGCCTCGTCTCGCTTGCGATCTTCGCGCCGGTGATCCTGTGGAACGCCGGTCATCAATGGGTGTCTTTCCTCAAGCAGATCGGAGGTCGCGTCCGGATCGACAATTTTCGTCCTCTCTTCCTTGCCGAGCTCGTTCCGACCCAGATTGCCTTCGCGACACCGTTTGTCTTCGTGTTGGGCGCGATGGGATTGCACGCGCTGTTGCGGCGCAAGGTCGGCGCCACATCGGCGCGGCTTTTGCTCGATGCGATGTTCTGGACCATCGTCGTCTATTTCATCTGGCATGCGTTGCACGCGCGAGTCGAGGCCAACTGGTTCGCGCCGGTCTATCCCGCGTTTGCGATCGCAGCCGCGGTTGCCGCCACCCTCGTGCAATGGGAACCGCGCTGGCAGCGCGTCGCCGATATTTGCTCGCGCTGGGCGGCGCCGGTCGGCGTCGCGATGTTCGTGCTCCTCATCGTGCAGGCCAACACCGGCTGGCTCTCCCTCCATCGGCGCGATGCCACCGTGCGCAGCGTCGGCGTGGGCTGGCGCGAGCTCGCCGCTCAGATCGAGGCGGTGCGCAAGCGCACGGGCGCGACTTGCGTGCTGGCGCCCGATTACGGCACGACGAGCTGGCTTGCCTTCTATCTGCCGCGCGGCACCTGCGTAGTGCAGCCGACCCAGCGCATCCGCTGGGTCAACATGAGCGAGCCCGATCCGGCGCTGCTCAAAGGGCCCTTGCTGTTTGTCGACGAGGCGCGGCCGCTGCAGCCCTATCTGAAGGACCGGTTTGCACAGGTCGAGCGCATTGCGGAGCTGCCGCGCAAGCGCGGGCCGCTGACGATCGAGACCTACGCGCTTGAGCTGTTGCGCGAACCGAAAGCCGACGTGCTCGACCGCTCGCCGCCGCCGGAGCTCGAGTGACGGCCGGCGGGCTTGATCTGCATCAAGCGTGCAGCCGAACCCTGACCTTTACTGGGGCGGAATAGTTTCGGGGGTCCCTTGGCCGACGCGACGAAACGCCCTGAAGAAAAGGCCGGGTTGTGGTGGCTGCCGCCGACGGGCTGGCTACGCGACTATCATCCTCTGTGGCTGCGCAGCGACGTGGTCGCCGGCGTGACGCTCGCGGCCTATGCAATTCCCGTATCGCTTGCTTATGCAACCCTTGCCGACTTGCCGCCCCAGGTCGGGGTCTACGGCTATCTCCTGGGCGGCCTCGGCTACGCACTGTTCGGAACTTCGCGGCAGCTCGCCGTCGGTCCCACCTCCGCGATCTCGCTGATGATTGCCGGAACCGTGGCGCCGATGGCCGCAGGCGACGCGCAGCGTTATGCGGAGATCGCGAGCCTTGCGGCGTTTGTGACGGCAGCGCTTTGCCTGTTCGCGTGGCTGTTGCGGTTGAGCGCGCTCGTCAAGCTGATCAGCGACAGCATTCTGGTCGGCTTCAAGGCGGGCGCCGGGCTGACGATCGCGATGACCCAGCTTCCGAGCCTGCTTGGCGTTGCGGGCGGAGGCCATAACTTCTTTGAGCGCGTCTGGCTGCTTCTTGGAGAGCTTGGCGACGTCAAGCCGATCGTGCTGCTCGTCGGGCTCGTCGCGATCGGTCTCATCGTGCTTGGCGAGCGCCTGTTGCCCGGACGGCCCATTGCGCTCGCCGTCGTCGCATTGTCGATTCTCGCCGCATCGCTTCTCGGGCTGCCGGCCCTCGGTGTACCCGTGACCGGCAAAATTCCGGCGGGCTTGCCGAGCCTCGCCGGGCCGGCACTCAGGTTGTCGGAGGCGGAGGGAATCTTCCCGCTCGCCGCCGGCTGTCTCCTGCTTGCCTATGTCGAGGGCGTCTCCGCCGCGCGGACCTTTGCCGCCAAGCATGGCTACGCGCTCGACCCCCGGCAGGAGTTCCTGGGCGTCGGCGCGGCAAACCTCGCGGCCGCAATGGGGCAGAGCTATCCCGTCGCTGGCGGCCTGTCGCAGTCCGCGGTCAACGACAAGGCCGGTGCGCGCACGCCGCTCGCGCTGGTTTTCGCCTCGATCACGCTGGCATTGTGCCTGTTGTTTCTGACGGGACTTCTGGAAAACCTTCCAAAGGCCGTGCTGGCGGCCATCGTGTTGACCGCAATCTACGGGCTCCTGGATTTTCCCGCATTGATCAGGATGTGGCACGTGAGCCAGCTCGATTTCCGTGCCGCGGCGATCGCGCTGGTCGCGGTATTGGTACTCGGAATCCTGAACGGCATCCTGCTCGCCGCGCTCGCCTCCATCATGCTGCTGCTCATGCGCGTGTCGAACCCGCATGTGGCCTTTCTCGGTCGCGTTCCCGGGACCAACTCCTACTCGGACATGGACCGCCATCCCGAGAACGAGCCGCTATCGAACGTGATCGTGTTCCGTCCCGAGGCCTCGCTGATCTACGTCAACGCGGAATCGGTGCTCGATCGCGTGGTCGAGCGGCTTCGCGCGGCCTCGGGCGCGATCAAGCTCGTGGTGTGCGATCTTTCCGCGTCTCCCTATGTCGATCTCGCCGGCGCCCGCATGCTGCACGCGCTGCACGACGAGCTCGCCGCTCGCCGCATCCCGCTTCGCATCATCGGCGCGCATGGTGCCGTGCGCGATCTCCTGAGAGCCGAAGGTGTCGACAAGAATGCCGGCGAGCTCAGCAGGTCCTTGACCCTTCATGCCCTGCTGAGCGGAGATTCCCAGCGAGGCTAGAGCGCGATCGGATGTGGGTTGAATCGCGATCGCGCTTTGGATTGTTGATTGCGCCTGATCTTTTCGGAAAACCGGTTCCCACTTTTCCGGATCATGCGTTAGCCTAGACGGGTTCCGGCTGCTCCTGCGGAGCGACATCGGCAAGCGACGGATCGCTTGCATGGATCGCCACCACGTTGATGCCGGCCTCGATCAGCCGATAGCCGCGTTGCGAGAGCCAGCGGCCGAGCGCGGCGGCGTCGCACTTGATCTTCTCGATCAGCATGATCGGATGGCTTCTCTCGACGGTCCGGCGCGCGCCCTCGAGCGCCTCCAGCTCCATTCCCTCGACATCCAGCTTGATCAGGTCGACGCGGGCGAGGGCGTAGTCGTCGATCGCCAGCTTGCGGATGTTGACGGTGTTTTGATAATCGATCGCCTGGCCGATGAACTCGTTGCCCTTGCGCTCGCGCAATTCCAGGCTGCCAAAGCTGGAGGGCACAAAATAATTGGGATTGGGGACTTTCATCACGCCGCTCTCCGATGATACGGCGGCATGCGTGGCAAAGGCATTGAAGCAGTTGTTGATCGCGATGTTGCCGGCGAGCGCGTAATAGATGCGCTCCTGCGCCTCGATTGACAGCACCGATCCCCAGCCGGTCATTGCAGTCGCCCACTCGATCGTATGGACGCCGATATTGGCGCCGCAGTCGATCGCCACCACGCCATCGCCGAAATGGCTTCTGCGCAAGGCGAGCAGGTCGACCGCGAGTTTCACTTCGTTTGGGTCGAAACAGGCATTCTCCAGGATCTGGTAGCCAACCCCATAGCCGCGTTTCTCGTCGACCATGCGGTAGTCGAAGCGATTGACGATCATGGTGCCATGATTGGATGAGGCAAGCACAAACGCCAGCCGGCGTCCCACGTTATGCATCGGGCTCTCCTGAAGCTTGGACGGGCGCAACGCAGGACGAATCGCCTCTGTCGGAAGCTTACTTTGCCCGCGCGTGCGCGGCTATGATGATGAGCCGCGTTTTCGCCACTAAATGGGCGCATTGCGCCGTGCGAACCCCGCAAGATCGCGATGTTGCAGTGGCTTCGGCGAACCCTGCTCATGGGTTAAATGTCTCGAAATGGTGCAGTTTTGCGCGCGCCTCACATCCGCCCCGACTTAATCCGCATTTAACGAAAAGTCGCCTTAATGACGGCCCGCCCCTCTGCGAGATGCTCAGGCCAGCCGAGGCATCGAGAGGAACAAAGTGGAACTGTCCTGGGCGCGAGTGGATGAGTACGAGTAGCGTTGCGTTGGCGGCGAGGCGCCGCAGGACATCACCGGGAACATCCGTAGCCAAAACTCTCTTCGGCGGGGCCGCGGTCGCGTGCCTCGTGATCGGCTCTGGCACCGTCGTCTACACCAACATCATCGCGGCAAGTGTTTATCCCTCGCTGGGCAGCGCAGGGTACGACGAGCCTGTGACGATGCGCCCGAAGCTTGCGGCACCCACCGGCACACAGGTGTTGAGCAAGGCCTTTGCCGCGCTGTCGCAGATGAGCGTGGCGGAAAAGTCCGAACGCGTCGGTCCGATCTCGCCAACTATGTTTAATGAACGGTTTGCAGCCGCATCGGCAGAGGGCGTGGTTTCGCGCGCGGCCGAGGCGCCGAGCAATCCGGGGCTGGATGCGCCGAAGCTGGCTGATGCGACGAGGCCAGCGGACGCGCCAAAGCTTGCTGAAGCGCCCAAGTCGAAGCCCGTCGCATCTGCCCAGGTCGCGCTCAACGTGCCGCCGCAAGCCGCGCCGGCCGCGACCGAAGCGAAACCCGCAAAGCCCGCCGGCCTTTCCGTGCGCGAGATGGCACAGCGCGCAAAGGCCGCTGTGATGTCGATTGCGACCAATGAGCGGCTTTCGATCACCGAGAAGCTTTGGGGCAAGGAGCAGGGATCGTCGCATCCCTCGCTGCTCTCCTACGCGTCGGCGGACGCCAGCATCACCGGAAGCATCGGCCACGACCAGAATCCGAAGCTTGGCGGCTCGGCGCCTTACGAGCGCGACACCGCGGTCTACGACATCTCGGCGCATACGGTGTATCTGCCCGACGGCAGCAAGCTCGAAGCGCATTCCGGGCTCGGCTCCAAGCTCGACGATCCCTCGTCGGCCCCGATCAGGATGCATGGCGTGACGCCGCCCCATATCTACGAGCTCACGCCGCGCGAGGCGCTGTTCCACGGCGTGCCGGCTCTGCGGCTCAATCCGATCGGCGGCGAGGATGCGATCTACGGCCGCGTCGGGCTCCTTGCCCATACCTATATGCTGGGGCCGAACGGCAATTCCAACGGCTGCGTCTCGTTCAAGGACTATAACGCTTTCCTGAACGCCTATCGCAACCAGGGCATCAAGAAGCTCGCGGTCGTCGCCAGGGTCGACTGAGCGCGCGGGCGCCGTGTTGTCATTCCGGGGCGCGCCCTTGCGCGAGCCCGGAATCCATAACCACAGGCGGCAGTGATTGGCCCGCTGGCTCCATGCTTGCGAGCAGCAGGCACGGAGACTCATCCGTGTGTGACAAACGTCATCGCGATGGTTTGTGGCTATACTGGAATTTCCAACACAGAGCAGGGGTTATGGATTCCGGGCTCGCCCTTCGGGCGCCCCGGAATGACGGAGGTTTGTGTCGCCGTCATTCCGGGGCGCGCCCTTGCGCGAGCCCGGAATCCATAACCACAGGCGGCAGTGATGGCCTACTATGTCTATCTGCTTGCGAGCAGGAAGCACGGCACGCTCTATCTCGGTGTAACGAACGATCTCGTGCGGCGCCTGTTCGAACATCGCAGCAAGGCCGTGAAGGGCTTCACGACGCGCTACGGCGTGGACAAGCTGGTCTGGTTCGAGATCTGCGATGACGCCATGACAGCGATCGCGCGCGAGAAGGAATTGAAGAAATGGCGGCGCGACTGGAAGATCAGACTGATCGAAGAAACCAATCCGGAATGGGTTGATCTTTATCCGGGGATTTCCAACTGACGGTCGTGGTTATGGATTCCGGGCTCGACGCTTCGCGTCGCCCCGGAATGACGAGGGGTTTGTGTCACGGTCGTCATTCCGGGGCGCGCCCTTGCGCGAGCCCGGAATCCATAACCACAGGCGCCGGAGATTTGGACTGCTCTCTATTGCGAGCAGGCGGCGCGGGCGCAATCATCTGCGTGTGACAAACCACATCGCGAAATGTGTTCATCTCTATCACGGCATTTCCAACTGACGGTCGTGGTTATGGATTCCGGGCTCGCCCTTCGGACGCCCGGAATGACGAGGGGTTTGTGTCATCATTATCGTTCCGGGGCGCTCGGAGGGTGAGCCCGTGACGAGGTCGCGCCCGGAACTGGCGCGGCCCAAACAAAAACCCCGGCATCGCTGCCGGGGTTTGCATTTCTTGAACTTGGTCGAGCGTCGGATCAGAAATCCATGCCGCCCATGCCGCCGCCCGGAGGCATTGCGGGGCCGGCGGACGGCTTCTTCGGCAGCTCGGCGACCATGGCCTCGGTGGTGATCAGGAGCGCGGCCACGGAGGACGCGTTCTGGATCGCGGTGCGGACCACCTTGGTCGGATCGATGATGCCCTTGGAGACGAGATTGCCGTACTCGGCGTTCTGGCTGTCGAAGCCGAACGCGTACTGGTCCTTCTCCATGATCTTGCCGACGATGACGGAGCCGTCCTCGCCCGCATTGATCGCGATCTGGCGGGCGGGCGCCGACAGCGCCTTGCGCACGATCTCGACGCCGGTCTTCTGGTCGTCGTTCTTGGTGCGGATGCCCTTGAGCGCCTCGGTGGCACGGAGCAGGGCGACGCCGCCGCCCGGCACGATGCCTTCCTCGACCGCAGCGCGGGTTGCATGCATCGCGTCATCAACGCGATCCTTGCGCTCCTTGACCTCGACCTCGGTCGCGCCGCCCACGCGGATCACGGCGACGCCTCCCGCGAGCTTGGCCAGACGTTCCTGCAGCTTCTCACGGTCGTAGTCCGAGGTGGTCTCCTCGATCTGCGCCTTGATCTGCTGCACGCGCGCCTCGATGTCGGCCTTCTTGCCGGCGCCGTTGACGATCGTGGTGTTCTCCTTGTCGATCATCACCTTCTTGGCGCGGCCGAGCATGTTGAGCGTGACGTTCTCGAGCTTGATGCCGAGATCTTCCGAGATCGCCTGGCCGCCGGTCAGGATCGCGATGTCCTGCAGCATGGCCTTGCGGCGATCGCCGAAGCCGGGCGCCTTGACGGCTGCGACCTTCAGGCCACCGCGCAGGCGGTTGACCACCAGCGTCGCGAGTGCCTCGCCCTCGACGTCTTCGGCGACGATCACCAGCGGCTTGCCGGTCTGCACCACGGCCTCGAGCAGCGGAAGCAGCTCGTTCAGCGAGGAGAGCTTCTTCTCGTTGATGAGGATGTAGGCGTCTTCCATCTCGACGCGCATCTTGTCGGCGTTGGTGACGAAGTAGGGCGAGATGTAGCCGCGGTCGAACTGCATGCCCTCGACAACGTCGAGCTCGGTCTCGAGCGACTTGGCTTCCTCGACGGTGATGACGCCCTCGTTGCCGACCTTCTTCATGGCGTCGGCGAGGAACTTGCCGATCTCGGCATCGCCATTGGCCGAAATCGTGCCGACCTGGGCGATCTCCTCGTTCGAGGTGACCTTCTTCGAGTTCTTCTCGAGATCGGACACGACGGCCTCGACCGCGAGGTCGATACCGCGCTTCAGATCCATCGGGTTCATGCCGGCGGCAACCGCCTTGGCGCCCTCGCGGACGATCGCGGCGGCGAGCACGGTCGCGGTGGTGGTGCCGTCACCGGCCGCATCGGCCGACTTCGAGGCAACCTCGCGCACCATCTGCGCGCCCATGTTCTCGAACTTGTCCTCGAGCTCGATCTCCTTGGCGACGGTGACGCCGTCCTTGGTGATGCGGGGCGCACCGAACGACTTGTCCAGCACGACATTGCGGCCCTTCGGGCCGAGCGTAACCTTCACGGCGTTGTTGAGGATGTCCACGCCGCGCAAAATGCGGTCGCGGGCGTCGACGCCGAATTTGACTTCTTTAGCTGACATATCTGGATTTCCCTGAGTTGTAGTTCTTCTCACCTTCGAGGTTTCGCCCGCGGGCGCTCCTCAGGGTGAGCGTTTGCTGGCGATCGATTAGGCGGCCTTCTTCTTGGCGGAGGTCTCGGTGAGAACGCCCATGATGTCGCTCTCCTTCATGATCAACAGCTCCTGGCCGTCGATCTTGACCTCGGTGCCCGACCATTTGCCGAACAGCACGCGGTCGCCGACCTGGATGTCGATCGGGATCAGCTTGCCGCTCTCGTCGCGGCCGCCGGGGCCGACGGCGATCACTTCGCCCTGGGAGGGCTTTTCCTTGGCAGTGTCGGGAATGATGATGCCGCCAGCGGTCTTCTCTTCGGCGTCGATGCGCTTGACCACGACGCGGTCGTGAAGCGGACGGAATTTCATGCAGTCCTCCTAAGATACTGGATTTGTTAGAGAGTTTCTGGCTGTTAGCAATCCATGTCAGCGAGTGCCAACACGGAGCGAGCTGGATTTAGGCCAGACTTTTGCGGGGAGCAAGGGCTTGTAGCAGAAAAATTTGAGAGGCCGAGCAGTGGGCTGCATCGATCGCTTCACGTGATTAATGTGCGCGGTCGGATCGCGCCGTCGATTAGCACATGCGGTAAGCTGCTGCTAATGCGAGAAATTTCAACAACTGGTTAACCATTTGGGCTTGAGATGCGTTGGTTCAGTGCGTCACATTTCTCTCATGTGAGCGCATTCCGCCGGGGTGGCTCCCCCAAGGCAGCCGCCCAAACGATGCGCTCCTGAAAAGGAGGCTTGGCATGGTGTCGCGGGTTGGGGTTGTTTCCGAAGATTTCCGGAAGCAGGCGCTGGGGTACGGGCTGACGACGGCAGAAATTCTCTATCGGATGCCGGATCATCCTTCATTGCTGCAGACTTACGTCTGGCAGAACTACGATCTGTTTCCGAAATTTCCGGCGCTGAAGGATTTTCTGCGTTTCTGGCAGGAGAAGCTGGAAGGTCCGTTGTTCAAGGTCACGGTTGTGCATTCGCGGCTCATCAAGCCCGCCGAGCTCCGCCACGTCGACGGCGTGTTCCGCCTGCATTGAACGGCGTAGGTGGGTTAGCGAAGCGTAACCCACCGATTTTCGCAGCAACGAAGATGGTGGGTTACGCCTTCGGCTAAAACACCTTACGGACCTTCGTTTGTGGTACGCTCGCCTCTCCAAAAGGGAGAGCACCGATGGCCACCAAGACGAAGAACCGGCCCGCCGCGCGCGCGGCAAGGAAGACCGCCGCGCAGAAAAAATCCGCATCGCGCAAGGTCGCCGCCAAATCGAGCTCGCGCAAGAAGCTCGCAAGCAAGGGCAGGGCGGGCGCGCCGGCGAAGCGCGCGCGGCCGAAACAGAAGATCGCCGTCAGCCATCACCGCGAAGAGGACTTCAAAGCCGACGGGCTACGCGCCTACGCGAAATATCGCGACCTCGGCATTGCCGAGGCCACCGGCGGCCTCGCGCGCGCCCATGTCATCCGCCTGCAGGGACCCTGTGATCCCGAGGAGGTGTCGAAGCTGCACTTCCACGATATCGAGTTCCAGATGGTCTACGTGCTCAAGGGCTGGGTGAAGACCTATATGGAAGGGCAGGGGGAGACGCTGTATCGGCAAAACAGCTCCTGGACCCAGCCGCCGCGCGTCCGCCACATGATCCTCGACTATTCCGACGACGTCGAATTGCTCGAAGTGATCCTGCCCGCGGATTTCGAGACCGTCGAATTGACGGCGTGAAGCGCCGTCATTGCGGGGCGAGGCGTCGGCGTCGGACCCGGAATACTCGGAGTCGTTTGCGGATTTGAATGACGTCGAGCTTCCGGGGGCAACCCGCCACAATGTCGCGCGCTTTGAATGAAATCGCTCCCCATCGCCATGGGGAGAAGGCAAGGGCTTTGACCTTCCACTATCGTGAAGACATCGACTGGCTGCGCGCCATCGCAGTGCTCGCCGTCGTCGCCTTTCATTTCGAAACGCCGGCGATCTATGGCGGCTTTGTCGGCGTGGATATCTTCTTCGTCATCTCCGGCTATCTGATCACCGGGATCATCCAGTCCGAGATCAAGGCCGACACCTTCTCATTCGCGCGCTTCTATGAACGGCGGGTGCGCCGCCTGTTGCCGGCGCTCTACGCGATGGTGGCGCTGACCGCGATCCCGACCTTTCATTTTCTGCTGACCTCGGAGCGCGCGGAATTCTTTCGCTCCATCGTCTCCGTCGTGACCTTTACCTCGAACTTCTTCTTCTGGTTTCAGACCGGCTATTTCGATCACGCCGCAGTCGAAAAGCCGTTGCTCCACACCTGGTCGCTCGCGGTCGAGGAGCAGTTTTACCTGGCACTGCCGCTGTTGCTGTTCCTGCTGGCACGTTTCGCGCGCGGCAGGGCGTTCGTGGTTCCGCTCGTGCTGGGCGCGCTGACGATCGTTTCTTTTGCGCTTGCCGTCTGGCTGATGCGTCACGAGCGATCGGCTGACGCGTTCTTCATGAGCCCGCCGCGCGCCTGGGAATTCCTGGTCGGAGGCCTGGTCGCGCTCCCGGGGTTTCCGCTGCTCCGCGGCGTTCTCGCGCAACGGATCGCGCGCGGAGTGGCACTGGTTCTGCTCGCGATTCCCATCTTCTCGTTGCGGCAGGGCCCGGGGTTTCCCGGGGTCGATGCGCTTCCTCCCGTGCTCGGCGCGGCCATCTTCATCTGGAGCGGGATCGGCGTGCCGACGCTTTCGCGCGGGCGTTATTCGCCGTTCAATGTCGCAAGGTTTTTCGGTCAGATCTCCTATTCGCTATACCTGTGGCACTGGCCGCTTTTTACGTTCGCACGATTCTCCAAGCCCGGACTCGTGCTCGATGCGACCGACAGGATCGCCCTGTTTGGGCTGACGGTTGCGATCTCTTGGCTCTCGTGGCGCTTTGTCGAGCAGCCGTTCCGCAATCGCGCGCTCGTGCCGACGCGCTTCGGTGCGTTCGGGCTCGCTTTCGCAAGCTCGTTGGTCCTGCTGATCGCAAGCGCGGGCGGGCTCGCCATCAGCCGGACGGCCTCGGAGGCCGACGAGGCCGCGGCGCGGTTTGACCGCTACGGTTCCTATCAGTTCGCGGAACGCTACGGCTTCGGCACCTGCTTTGCACCCGGCAATGGCAGGTTCGACGACTGCCTCAAGCTCGCGCCAGGCAGGCAAAACGTGCTGCTGTGGGGCGACAGCCTCGCCGCGCATTATCTCTCCGGGTTGAAGCGGAGCGTCGATCCGGACGCCGTGAATATTCTGGAGGCGGCGCAGCCAGCCTGCATGCCGGCGCTGAATGCGAATGACGGTCTTGCGTCCTGTCGCAATATCGCGACGCAGATGGCCGCCTTCTTCCGCGAGGCCAGACCCGATCTCGTCATCATGTCCGCAGACTGGCTCGAATACATGCGTCCGCCACATACCGAGGGCGTCATTGCCGATCTGAGATCGACCATCGCGCGGCTTCGCGCTGCCGATATCCGCGTCGTGCTGCTTGGGCCTTCGGTGCAGTTTCGCGCGCGCCTGCCATCGATGCTGGCCCGCGCCCGGCTGCGCGGGATCGAGCTTCGGCCGGATGATCTGATACTGCCGTCCATATTTGCAGCCGACCGTGCGATGCAGACGGCGCTGCCGAATGCGGAGGGCTTTTCCTACGTCTCCGTTGTCGACGCGGTCTGTCCGCGACAGCAATGTCCGATCGTCGTCGACAACGACACGCCATTGTCCTGGGACCACGCGCATTTGACCGCCGAGGGCTCGCTCCATGTGGCGGCCAGGCTGGTGCCGCTGCTTGGCCTGAAACCATCGAACAGGGTTTCGCGAGACGTCGAGGACGCAAATCCGGACGCTCCCGATGCGTCGCACCACCCGGGAATGACGTCTAGGTGAGCAGGCCGACGATTGCGCCCATCAGGCACGTCGTCAGCGTGCCCGATGCGATCGATTTCAGCCCCAGCGAATTGATTTCATCGCGCCGGTCGGGCGCCATGGTGCCGAGCCCGCCGACCATGATGCCGAGGCTGCCGAAATTGGCAAAGCCGCACATTGCATAGAGCATGATCAGCTTCGAGCGCGGATCGAGCGCATCGCTGCCGAGCTTTGACAGCTCGACATAGGCAATCAGCTCGTTCAGCACCGTCTTGGTGCCCATCAGGCTGCCCGCGGTCACCGCTTGCGGCCAGGGCAGGCCCATCAGCCAGCACACCGGTGCCATGATGATGCCAAGCGTCCGCTGCAGCGAGATACTGCTGCCGCCGACGTTGGGTAACAGGGAGAGCACGGCGTTGGCGAGATGCACCAGCGCGACCAGCACGATCAGCATGGCGACGATGTTGAGCAGGAGCTCGAGCCCGCTCGCGGTGCCCTTGACGATCGCGTCCATGGTATCGCTCGCCAGCATCTCGGGATCGTCAAGCGCGCCGCCGGTCATGCGCTCGGCGGTCTCCGGCACCATGATCAGACTGACGAGGATCGCGGCCGGCGCGCCCAGCACGGATGCGATCACGAAATGCGCGGCGGCATCCGGAATGAGCGGCGCAAGCAGGGTCGCGTAGAGCACGAGCACGGTGCCGGCGATCCCGGCCATGCCGCCGGTCATCACCAGAAACAATTCGCTGCGCGTCATCTGTTTCAGGTAGGGGCGGATGAACAGCGGCGCCTCCACCATGCCGAGAAAGATGTTGGCCGCGGTCGACAGCCCCACCGCGCCGCCGACGCGCAGCGTGCGCTCCAGCAGCCAGGCCATGCCGTGCACGATCGGCGGCAACACCCGCCAATAGAACAGCAGCGTAGTGAGCACGCTCATCACAAGCACGATCGGCAGCGCCTGAAAGGCGAGCACGAATTCGCCGCCCGGTATCCTGGATTCGAACGGCAGGGGACCGCCGCCGAGATAGCCGAAGACGAAGGAG
Source organism: uncultured Alphaproteobacteria bacterium (assembly GCA_963738845.1). GTDB lineage: Bacteria > Pseudomonadota > Alphaproteobacteria > Rhizobiales > Xanthobacteraceae > Bradyrhizobium. Next base: position 230,296 of record CAVTYJ010000005.1, read on the forward strand.
GTGCCGGCGCGGGAGGCTTCCGAAATCGCGCCGACGGCATCGTTGATCGCGGAGAACGCTTTTGCGACCAGCGGCAGCTTGATCAGGATGACGGCGGTGAAGAGCGTGACGGCAAGGCCTGTCGCAGCCTGCCTTAGCGAAACCGCGCGGCGGTTCTCGCTCAAGCCCCAGGCGATCGCGAGCAACGCCAGGATGCCGATCGCCGATTGCAGTTGCGCCATGTCACCCCCAAAACCCCGCCAAGTATGGCAGGCGCAGTTGCAAGCGCAATGCCGTGATGCCCCAATGGACGTTGACAGCAAGTCTTGCCTCCGCCACCGATCCCCCATGTCATCTCTTGCAGCCGCGGGCGCCCTCCTGAAAACGCCCTCGCTCGTCTTCTTCCTGCTGTCGCGAAGTCTCTCGCGCCTGTCCAGCTTGATCGGGATCGTGGCGATGGGCTGGCAGATCTACGATCTGACCGGCAGCGCGTTCGCGCTCGGCCTTATCGGCCTGGTCGGTTTTCTGCCGACCGCGCTGCTGGTGTTCGTCGCCGGGCACACTGCCGATCGTTACGAGCGCAAACGGATCGTGCAGATCTGCCAGCTCGCGGCGGCGCTGACGACATCTTTCCTGGCATGGGGCTCTCTCTCCGGCTGGCTCACTGTGGTTCACATCTTCATCGCCACGCTGGTACTGGGGATTGTGGCCGCGTTCGAATTTCCGGCTACCGCAGCGCTGCTGCCGCTGATCGCGCCCCGCGGCACGTTGCAGCGGGCAACGGCCTTGTCGAGCGGCTCAGCCCAGCTCGCCACCATTGCAGGCCCCGCGCTCGGCGGTTTTGCCTATGCGATCTCGCCGGCGTTGCCCTATGCGTTGATGGTTCTGTTTTGGCTGTTGGCGGCCCTGTTTGCCGGCGCGATTCAACTGACCCAGCCGGCCGAGCCCAAGGGTACCGCAACGCCGGGCGATCTTTTTGCCGGCGTCAGATTCATCCGCGGTAATCCGGCGATATTGGGGACCATCTCGCTCGATCTGTTCGCGGTGCTGTTCGGCGGGGTGGTCGCGCTTTTGCCGATCTACGCCCGCGACATTCTCGAGACAGGCCCGTTCGGCCTTGGCGTGCTGCGCGCCGCACCGGCGGTCGGAGCGCTGCTGATGACGATGGTGCTGGCACGCCACACGATCGATAGGCGCGTCGGCATGCGCATGTTCCAGGCGGTGATCGTGTTCGGTGCGGCGACGGTGGTATTCTCGCTGTCACAATGGATGTGGCTATCGGTTGTCTCGCTCGCCGTGCTCGGCGCGGCCGATACCGTCAGCGTCGTGATCCGATTCTCGCTGGTGCAGCTCCGCACGCCCGATGAGATGCGCGGCCGGGTGGGCGCAGTGAACTTTCTCTTCATCAATGCCTCCAACCAGCTCGGGCAATTCGAGAGCGGGGTCACGGCAGCACTGCTCGGCACGGTGCCGGCAGCCGCCATCGGCGGCGCCGCGACCATTGCGATCGCGCTCATCTGGATGAAGCTGTTCCCGGCGCTGCGCGAGGTCGAGCGACTGGAGTAGGGCGCGGCGACCCTATCAGCCGCCGCAATGACCATGCAGGCGACGCGTGCCCCGCGTCCGGGACACGAGAGTTTCAGCCCCGCCCGACGAACGGCATCTTGGTCGCCATGACAGTCATGAACAGCACATTGGCATCGAGCGGCAGGGTCGCCATATAGGCGACCGCGTCGCCCACGGCCTTTGCGTCCATGCGCGGCTCCGGGATCTTGCGCCCGTCAGGCTGCAGCACGCCGGCGACCATGCGGTCGGTCATCGGCGTCGCTGCGTTGCCGATGTCGACCTGGCCGACCGCGATGTCGTACATGCGGCCGTCGAGATTGGCGGCCTTGGTGAGGCCGGTGATGGCGTGCTTGGTCGAGGTATAGGCGGATGAGAACGGCCGCGGCGCATGCGCCGAGATCGAGCCGTTGTTGATGATGCGCCCGCCGCGCGGGGTCTGGTCCTTCATGATGCGGAAGGCGTGCTGGGTGCACAGGAACGGACCGGTGAGATTGGTGTTCACCACCGCCTGCCATTGCTCGAGGCTCAAATCCTCGAAATTCACCGGCGGCGCGCCCATGCCTGCATTGTTGAAGAGCACGTCGAGCCGGCCGTAGGTGTCCTTGACCTTCTTGAACAGCGCCGCGATCGATTCCGGGCTGGTCATGTCGGCGGTCACGGGCAGGCTCTTGCCGACGTTGTCACCGAGCTTTTGCGTTTCCTCGAGCATTTCGCGACGGCGCCCGGCAAGCACCACCGTGAAACCGACCCGCATCAGCGCGAGCGAGGCCGCGCGTCCGACACCGGTGCCCGCTCCAGTCACCACCGCGATCTTCTCTACCGCTTCACTCATCGTTTCCTCACTGTTGTTGTTGTTGTCGTGAACTAGCGTTTGGCTTCCGTTTCCTGCTTGTAGGGCGGTCGCGGAATATTCTGGTGCGCCGCGCGCAATGCTGCCGACCAGCGCGAGCGCAGGTCGTGGAAATAGGGCTCGCCCGCCTCGATGCGGTGATTGAGATCGGCGTCACAGGTGTCCGAACGCACCACCAGCACGTCGATCGGCAAACCGACGCCGAGATTGGAGCGCATGGTCGAGTCCATCGAGATCAGGCCGGTTTTGAGCGCTTCGTAGAGCTCGACATCGTAATGCATGGCGCGGTCGAGCACCGGCTTGCCGTATTTGTGCTCGCCGATCTGCAGATACGGCGTGTCGGTCGTGCATTCGATGAAATTGCCGGCGGTGTAAACCATGAACAGGCGCATCCGCGCACCCTTGATCTGGCCGCCGAACAGGAAGGAGACGTCGAAGGTGACGTCCTCGGATTTCAGCGCAGGCCCTTCGGTGGCATGGACCGCGCGGATCGCCCGCCCGATGCGCTGCGCGGCCTGGAACATCGTGGGCGCGTTCATCAGCGTCTCGAGCTCGCCGGTGTGAGGATCTTCCATCCCCTCGGTCAGTGTCGACAGCACCGACTGGCTGATCGCGAGATTGCCGGCGCTGGCGATCGCCATGATGCGCTCGCCGGGATTGCAGAAGATATGCAGCTTGCGGAACGTGGAGACGTTGTCGAGGCCGGCATTGGTGCGGGTGTCGGCGATCATGACCAGCCCGTCCCGCACCAGAATCCCGCAGCAATAGGTCATTTCCATCCCCAGACGCACGTCATGCGCGCGCGAAATTAGTAGCGAATTTCGGCCGACCGTCCAACCCCAATTCCCTTTGACGGCACTCCCGGGGCGCGCGTCTTGATTAAGGCACGGACGTCCGGCAGGGTTGCAGGCAAATAATCGAAACCGCTTGGGAGGCGATCATGCGTGCCACCGGTCTGCCGGGCCTGCTCGAAGCTGTTTCCGTGGCCCTCCTTGCGATCCTGCTTGCCGCCACGCCCGCCGCCGCGCAGAAAAGGGGCGGCACGCTCCGCCTCTATCACAACGACACGCCGCCATCGACCTCGCTGCTCGAGGAATCGACGATCGCTTCCGTGACGCCATTCGCCGCAATCTTCAACAATCTGGTCGTGTTCGATCCAGCCCGGCCGCATGAGAGCCTGGACACCGTGATCGGCGATCTCGCCGAAAGCTGGTCGTGGGATGCGACCAACACCAGGCTGACCTTCAAGCTGAAGCAGGGCGTGAAATGGCACGACGGCGCACCGTTCACGGCCAAGGACGTGCAATGCACCTGGCGGATGCTGATCGGCAAGCAGGACGGCGCCGACTTCCATCGCAACCCGCGCAAGGTCTGGTATTCGAAGCTGAAGGATGTTTCCATCAACGGCGATGACGAGGCGACGTTCGAGCTGTCCGAACCGCAGCCGAGCCTGCCGGTGCTGCTCGCAAGCGCCTTTTCGCCGGTCTATCCCTGCCATGTGCCGCAGCAGGTGATGCGTACGAGACCGGTCGGCACCGGACCCTTCAAGCTCGCGGAGTTCAAGCGCGGCGACAGCATTCGCCTGGTGCGCAATCCCGACTACTTCAAGAAGAACCGGCCCTATCTCGACGAGATCACCTTCCGCGTGATCGACAGCCGCGCCACGCGCATCCTCGCATTCTCGACCGGGGAGTTCGACATCACCTTTCCAAGCGATCTCACGGTCGCGCTGATCAGGGACGTCAAGGCGCGCTCGCCCAACGCAATCTGCGAGACGCTGCAGGCGGGAACGCAGGTGAATCTGCTCGTGAACCGCGTCAACCCGCCGTTCGATAATCCCGATATTCGCCGTGCCATGCAGCTTGCGATCGATCGCAAGCCATTCAACACCATCCTGATGGAAGGGCAGGGACTGATCGGCGGGTCCATGCTGCCCAAGCCCGTGGGCGAGTGGGGCATGCCGCCGGAGATGGTCTCGCAGCTGACCGGTTACGGCGATGATACCGGCAAGAACATCGCGGAAGCGCAAGGCATCATGCAGAAGCTTGGGTTTAGCGACGCCAAGCCGCTCGCGATCAAGATCCAGACGCGCAATCTGCCGACCTACCGCGATCCCGCGGTGATCCTGATCGATCAGCTCAAGAAGATCTACGTCGCAGGCGAGCTCGACATTCTGGATACGCCGCGCTGGTACGCGAGGCTCGCGAAAAAGGACTACACCATCGGGCTGAACGTGACCGGGGTTTCCGTCGACGATCCCGACGGCAACATTGTCGAGAATTTCTCCTGCAACTCCGAGCGCAACTACACGCAATATTGCAATGCGGAGGTTGATCGCCTGCTCGCCGCGCAATCGCGCGAGCTCGACAGGTCGAAGCGCGAGAAGATCGTCTGGGATATCGAGCACCTGCTCGCGGAGGATGCCGCGCGGCCGAGCATCGTCTGGGGCGCCGTCGGCAATTGCTGGCAACCCTATGTGAAGAATTTCCGGCCCCACGACAACAGCCAGTACAACAACACGCGCTTCGAGGACGTTTGGCTGGATCGGTAGATTGCTTCCGAGAAGGTGCAGACATTCCCGTCATTCCGGGACGCGCCATTTGGCGCGAGCCCGGAATCCATAACCCCGGCCAGTGGTTATGGATTCCGGCTCGCCGCTGTCGGCGGCGCCCCGGAATGACGACAACAACTACGACTGCGACTGCCACTGGCCGGGCCGGCCGGCCTGTTCGACGTGGACGTTGACCCTCAGCGTCTCGGCGCCGCCGCCGTAACGCGTGCCGCGGACGGGGGCCGCGCCGAGATAATCGAGGCCGACCGCGACGCGGGCATGCGCGTCGGTGGTGCAGATGCAGTTGGCGGGATCGAAGCCGACCCAGCCGAGATTGGGCACATAGGCTTCCGCCCAGGCGTGCCCGGCCTGCTGCTGCAACATGCCGTCGCTTCGCAGGAAGTGCCCGGACACGAAACGCGCGGGTACGCCACCGGAGCGCGCGCAGGCGATGAAGATGTGGGCATAGTCCTGGCACACGCCGCGCTTGAGCGCGAACGCCTCGACCGCCGACGTTCCGCTGTGCGTGGGGTCCTCGTCGAACGTCATGTGCTCGTTGACCTGCGTCATCAGCGCGTGCAGGAAACCGAGCGCGTCATCCTCGGATTCGGCGCGCAGCTCGCGCGCGAACGTTGCCATCGCCGGATTGACCTCGGTCAGCGCCGTCGCGCGCAGGAACAGGCCCGGCGGGAAGCGTTCATCGGTGCCGCGCAGAACCCCACCGGTATCATGCGTCTCGATCAGGCCGCCGACCGAGATGATCAGGTTCTCGAGCGGCCCGTGCGTCATCACATGCGTAACATTGCCGAAGGCGTCCTGATGAACGTCGAGGCGCGCGTCGGTCGAGACGTCGATGCCCCATTCGGCGACATACTGGCCGTCGTGGCTGCCCGGAGTCATTCGCAGGATCTGGATCACGCCGGTCGCGGCCGGCTCGTAGTGGTAGGTCGTGGTGTGTGAAATTCGCAAGCGCATGGCGGCTCGGCCGAAGCTGGAGGTTGGGCAAGATATTCAACGCGAATGAGTTCGTGGAGCCCGGCCTTGACCCGCCTGCGCGGCCGAGGCCGCTACGGCGAGGCGAAGGCCCGGGCATCCACGTCGTTCTTACCTGGCGCGAAGAAGACATGGATGGCCGGGACAAGCCCGGCCATCACGATCTTTCCGTGAATCGAATGCGGTCATGCCGTGTTCCGTCAAGTCAGATACTGCTTGGTGATGATTTCGCCCAGCCGCGCGTTATCCGCGATGAACTCCTGGATGAACTCGTGCACGCCATGCTGGAAGATGTCGTCCATGTGGCTGTGCTCCAGGCGGTTGCGGATGCCGCGGGCATGGCGCTGCGAGGGTCCCTGGCGACCATAGGCGACGCCGATCTGGTCGAGGTTGCGCACGAGGTTGCCGTAGCAGCTTGCCAGCGAGCGCGGCAGCGAGTCGTTGAGGATGAGCAGGTCCGCGATCAGCCAGGGCTTCAGCGTCTCGCGGTAAACCCAGTGATAGGCCGTGAGCGCCGAGACCGAGCGCAGGATCGAGGTCCACTGGTAGAAATCGAGCGGGCCGCCGACATGCTCCTCCTCGGGCAGCAGCACGTGATATTTGACGTCGAGAATGCGCGCGGTGTTGTCGGCGCGCTCCAGATGCAACCCAAGGCGCGAGAACCAGTAGGCGTCGTTGCGCAGCATGGTCCGGTAGGCCGAACCGTCGAAACGCAGCGAGGTCTCCTGCACGAAGCGCAGGAAGCGGGCGAGTTCCTCGCGGCTCGTGGTGCCCTTGCTCCAGAGCTCCTGCAGCTCGATCCAGGCGCCGTTGATGGTGTCCCACATCTCGCTGGTCAGCGCGGTCCGCACCGATCGCGAATTGAGGCGGGCGGCCTCGATGCAGTTCTTGATCGAGGAGGGATTGTCGGCCGAGAACGACAGGTATTCGACGACATTCTGCTCGTTGGCCTCGGTGTAGGCCTTATAGAAGCTCTGGCTGACGCCGGCGGTCAGCAGCGCCGAATTCCCATTCATTGGTCTTGCCGATATAGGCGGCGGGAAGCGCGGTGACGCGCAAGGTCGCATCGATGGTGCGCGCGATATATTCCGCCCGTTCGACATAGCGGGCGAGCCAGTAAAGGTTCTCGGCGGTTCGCGACAGCATGCGACTTCGATCTACTCGTCCAATATCCAGGTGTCCTTGGTGCCGCCGCCCTGGCTCGAATTGACCACGAGCGAGCCTTCCTTCAGCGCCACGCGCGTCAATCCGCCGGGCACGATGGTGGTGCGCTGGCTTCCGGTCAGCACGAAGGGCCTTAAATCGACATGGCGCGGGGCAAGGCCGGAGGCGGTGCAGGTCGGGCAGGTGGACAACGCCAGCGTCGGTTGCGCGATGAAGCCTTCGGGCTCGCGCTTGAGCTTGTCGCGGAACGCCTCGATCGTCGCCTTGGTGGCGGCGGGGCCGATCAGCATGCCGTAGCCGCCGGAGCCGTGCACTTCCTTGACCACGAGCTCGGCGAGATTGTCCAGCACGTAGGAGAGATCCTTCGGCTCGCGGCAGCGCCAGGTCGGAACGTTCTTGAGGATCGGGTCCTCGCTCAGGTAGAATTTCACGATGTCCGGCATGTAGGAATAGATCGCCTTGTCGTCGGCAATCCCGGTGCCGACCGCGTTGGCAAGCGTGATGTTGCCGGCTGCGTAGGCCGACATCAGGCCGGGTACGCCGAGCGCGGAATCAGGGCGAAAGGTCAGGGGGTCGAGGAAATCGTCGTCGACCCTGCGATAGATGACATCGACCCGTTTCAACCCTTCGGTGGTGCGCATGAACACTTCGTCGTTCTTCACGACGAGGTCGCGTCCCTCGACGAGCTCGATGCCGAGCTTGTCGGCGAGGAAGGAGTGCTCGTAATAGGCGGAATTGTAGACGCCGGGCGTCATCAGCGCGACCGTCGGCTCGGCGGAGGCGCTTGCCGGCGCCACCGATCGCAGCGCGGCCAGAAGCTCATCCGGATAACGCTCGACCGGCGCGACGCGGTGGCGCGCAAACAAGTCCGGAAACAGCCGCATCATGATCTCGCGGTTTTCCAGCATGTAGGACACGCCCGAGGGGGTCCGCGCATTATCCTCGAGCACGATGAAATCATTGGCGTCGACGCGGACGATGTCGATCCCGGCGATATGGACATAGATGTCGTGCGGTACGTCCTGGCCATTCATCTCGGGCCGGAACACCGGGTTCTGGAAGATCAGATCGTCGGGGATGATCTCGGCGCGCAGGATGTCGCGGCCGTGATAGATGTCCCGCAGGAACATGTTCAGCGCGCGGACGCGCTGCTTCAGGCCTCTTTCGAGGATCGTCCATTCCTTGCCCGAGAGGATGCGGGGGATCACGTCAAAGGGGATCAGCCGTTCCTGGGCTTCGGAGTCGCCATAGACCGCAAAAGTGATGCCGATCCGGCGAAACAGCAGCTCGGCTTCCTGACGGCGATATTCGAGGACGTCCGGCGGCGTCTCGTCGAGCCAGCGGGACAACTCGTCATAGGCCTGTCGGGTCTCACCCCCGGGGCCGTTCATTTCATCAAACGCGACCGCCATCGAACCCGACGTTTCCCTCACCCGATGCCGAACAGTGCATGACTAAACGGGATGGTAGCAAGGCCCGGGCCAGCGCGATATGCATTAGCTCCCCGGCATTTGGCGGGGCCGGCGGCAAAACTGCCCGAAAAAGCGGCGGGTCAGTGGCTAATTCGGCAGCAAAACCCCGTGACTTCAAGGGCTTGTCTCGGCAATGTTCAGGGTGAGGGCGAACGTGAAAGCAGGTTTCAAGGTGAAGTCATGAGCGAGATCGTCACCGCCGGCATCTTGGTGATTGGCGACGAGATCCTGTCCGGGCGGACCAAGGACAAGAACATCGGCTTCATCGCCGAATACCTCACCAATATCGGGATCGACCTCAAGGAAGTGCGTGTCGTCGCCGACGACGAGGCCGACATCGTCGCGGCGCTGGACGCGCTGCGCGGTCGCTATACCTATGTGTTCACCACGGGCGGCATCGGTCCGACCCATGATGACATCACCGCCGACAGCGTCGCGAAAGCATTCGGCGTCGGCATCGATCATCATCCGGAAGTCGTGGCGCGCTTCAAGGAGCGCTTCAAGAACCCCGGCGAATTGAACGAGGCGCGGCTGCGCATGGCTCGTATCCCCGACGGGGCCGAGCTGATCCAGAGCGCGACCATCATGGCGCCGGGCTTCAAGATCGGCAATGTGATCGTGATGGCCGGCGTGCCCTCGATCATGCAGGCGATGATGGACATCGTGGCGCCGAAGCTGAAATCCGGCGTCAAGATCCTGTCGGACTCGGTGCGCGCCAACGCGCGCGAGGGCGACATCGGCGGCCCCTTGAGGGAGATCGCGAATGCCCATCCGGACACCATCATCGGCAGCTATCCTTTTCTGGATGAGAACCAGAAGCCCAACACCAATCTCGTCGTCCGCTCGCGCGATCCCGACAAGCTCAATGCCGCGATGAGTGCGGTGAAGGAGATGCTGGCGGGACTGGGCCTGAACCGCTAGCCGCTGACAATCGAAGAAGATGCAGGAGACCACATGACCGAATTGACCGCAGCCGAACGGGCCGGAAAGGCCTTTCCGGTGTCGTGGGACCAGTTTCACCGCGATTGCCGCGCGTTGACGTGGCGGCTGAACGAGGTCGGGCCGTTCAAGGCCGTGATTGCGATCACCCGCGGCGGGCTGGTGCCCGCCGCAATCGTCGCGCGCGAGCTCGGCGTGCGCATCATCGATACGGTCTGCATCGCAAGCTACGACCACACCAAGCAGGGTGAGCTGAACGTGCTCAAGGGCGTGTCGGCCGACACCGCCGGGCTCGGCGGTGGAACTGGCAAGGGCCTCTTGATCGTCGACGACCTCGTCGACACCGGCAAGACCGGCGCGCTGGTGCGCAAGTTGCTGCCGGAAGCGCATTTTGCGACTGTCTACGCCAAGCCGAAAGGACGACCGCTGGTCGATACCTTCATCACCGAAGTGTCGCAGGATACCTGGATCTACTTTCCCTGGGACACCGCGCTGTCGTTCGCTCCGCCGCTGCGTGATGGGGCGGCGTGAGGCCCCCCGCGAATAGCGAATGGGGAACAGCGAGTAGGGGCCAATTCTATTCGCCATTCGCTACTCGCTATTCGCGCTAATAACCATGCCTCTGCAAAACCGAGTCACGCCGACCGGTGAGATCATCGCAACCCCCGAACGTGGCCTGTTCATCGGCAATCGCGGCATCATTCACGATCCCGCGACACGCACGCTTTTGCGAAAACGCTGGTCGACACCGGCCTGGCTCACCTGCGTCTGCGAATTCCGCGGACGCCGGCGTCAGGTCATGGCAACGCGCTCATGGACCGAGCTGTTCTTTCTCGATGAAGCGACGGCCTTCGCCGCGGGCCACCGCCCGTGCTTTTATTGCCGGCGCGAAGATGCGAACCGCTTTCGCGCCGCCTGGGAGACGGGCAACCGCCTCGACGGGGTCCACGCGCCCGAGATCGACGCGGTGCTGCACCGGGAGCGGCTGGTCAGCGGCAAGATGCTGCATCCGCTGCCGATGAAGCTGGAAGACTTGCCGGACGGCGCGATGGTGCAAGCAGGGGGCGACAGCTTCCTGATCGCGCGCGGCAGGGCGCTTCGATGGTCGCCCGGTGGTTACAACAAATCGTCGGCGGCGCTCCAGGGCGCCATGCTGCTCACCCCGCCCTCGACCTTGCGCGCGTTCGTCGCGGGCTATCGCCCGGTACTGCACCCGAGCGCGGGATCGTAGCCCGCCTGAGCGAAGCGATAGGCGGGGACAGTCCCGCGTGTCGCTCACGCTCACGCGGGCTACGGCAGATCACCTCATCGGCTTGCCGTTTTCGTCGACGCTCATCCGCGAGTCGCGCAGGGTCCATTCCTTGATCATCTGCCGGCACTTTTGCAGCTCGGCATCATCGGGCGCAGCGGCAGCCTGCTGCGTCTGACCGGCGCGATCGACCAGCGCCTTGCAGGCATTGAGCCGGTCGCGTTCGCCGGGTGCGGCCTGTGCCGTGCTCGCGAGGAGTGCCAGCGCGATCGAACCCGGAACCGAAGCTCGCATCATCCGAGCCGCTGGCGTGCGAGCTTTGCGCCGGCGCCGAGTGCGGCCAGCTTGGCTTCGGCGATATCGCGCCGCATCGGCGCCATGCCGCAATTGGTGGTCGGGATGATGTTGCTCTTCGGCACGAATTTCGCGACCTCGTCGATCACCTTGACCACGTCCTCGGCCGTCTCGACGTCGTCGCTCGCGACATCGATCACGCCGGCCTGCACCACCTTGCCGGGCAGCAACGCGAGCAATTCCAGCGGCACTTTCGAATTGCGGCACTCGATTGCGACCTGCTGGATCGAGCTCTTGTCGATCGCGGGAAAGATCTGCTCGTATTGTCGCCACTGGGCGCCGAGCGTCTGCTTCCAGTCGGTATTGGCCTTGATGCCGTAGCCGTAGCAGATGTGCACGGCGGTCGCGCAGGTCAGCCCTTGTGCGGCGCGTTCCAGCGCCTTGATGCCCCACTCATTGACCTCGTCCATGTAGACGTTGAAGGCGGGCTCGTCGAACTGGACCATGTCGACGCCGTCGGCCTGCAGCGCCTTGGCCTCCTGGTTGAGCAGGTCGGCAAAGGCGAACGCCATCTTGATCCGGTCGCCATAGTAGCGATCGGCGATGGTGTCGATGATGGTCATCGGGCCGGGCAGGGTGAATTTCAGCTTGTGCCTGGTGTGGCTGCGCGCGACCCGGGCCTCGGCGGCATGCACACGGCCGGCCAGGCGCAGCGGTGCCACGACCTGCGGCACCATCGCCTTGTAGCGATCATTGCGGATGCCCATCTCGACCTTGTGGGCGAAATCGATGCCCTCGATCCGCTCCAGAAAGCCGTGCACGAAGTGCTGGCGTGCCTGCTCGCCCTCGGTCACGATGTCGATGCCGGAATCCTCCTGCAGCTTCAGCGCCAGCATGGTGGCGTCGCGCTTGGCGCGCGCCAGTTCCTCGCCCTTCGATTTCCAGGGCGCCCACAGGACGTTTGGCTCGGCCAGCCATTCCGGCTTCGGCAGCGAGCCTGCGATCGTGGTTGGAAACAGCATGGAAGCCTCCGGGATGTTCTCGTTGAGCGACTGTCTGCCATGTCTTATGCTTGCCGTACAGATAACAAAAGTCGCCTTGGAGAGCGCCAGCGCGTCTTAACGATTGCGGCCGAAAAGGGAAACGCATGATCGACCTGCACTACGCACCGACGCCGAACGGCTGGAAAGTCTCGATCATGCTGGAGGAAGTGGGGATCCCCTATAACGTCGTTCCCGTCAATATCCGGGCCGGCGAGCAGTTTCGCCCGGAATTCCTGGCAATCAGCCCAAACAACCGGATTCCGGCGATCGTCGACCATGCGCCGCCGGACGGCGGCGAGCCATTCGCGGTGTTCGAGACCGGCGCGATCCTGATCTATCTGGCCGACAAGACCGGTCGCTTCCTGCCGAGCGACATGCGCGGCCGCTCCCGTGCCATCCAGTGGGTAATGTGGCAGGTGGGGGGCTTGGGGCCGATGCTGGGCCAGCACGGCCATTTCGCGCTCTATGCGGCGGAAAAGATTCCGTATGCGATCACGCGCTATCGCGACGAGGCGGCGCGGCTCTATGGCGTGCTCGACCGTCAGCTTGGCAAGACCGGCGCCTATGTCGCCGGAGACGACTATACGATAGCCGATATCGCCTGCTTTCCCTGGACCATGACCCACAAGGCGCAGGGCTTTACGCTCGACGATTATCCGAACGTCAAGCGCTGGTACGCCGCGGTCCGCGCCCGGCCGCAGGTGCAGGCGGGACTTGCGATCGGCAAGTTCGTCAAGGAGCCATTCGACGAAGACGCGCGCCGCAACATGTTCGGCGAGAGGGCAAAGGAGCTGGCGGAGAGGAAGTAGGCCCCGCCATCTCGTCATTGCGAGCGGAGCGAAGCAATCCAGACTATCGCCGCGGATCGACCCTGGATTACTTCGTCGCTTACGCTCCTCGCAATGACGAACCCGACAACGAGCTGACAACAAAGAAGGAAACCCCGATGATCGAATTCTTTTTTGACTGCTCCAGCCCCTGGACCTATCTCGCCTTTCACAACATCCAGCCGCTCGCAAAGGAGTTTGGAGAGGAGATCGTCTGGCGGCCGATCCTGGTCGGCGGCATATTCAACACAATCAATCCGAGCGTCTACGCATCGCGCGAAAATCCGGTTCAGGCAAAGCTCGCCTATCAGAAAAAGGACATGGCAGACTGGGCGCGTCAGGCGGGGCTCACGATCAAGATGCGCCCAACAGTTTTTCCCGTGAACAGCGTCAAGGCGATGCGCGGCTGCATCTTGCTCGGCAAGGAGATGGTGCCGTTCGCACGCACGGTGTTCGAGATCTACTGGGGCGAGGACCATGACATCTCGCAGGATACGGTGCTGACGGAGGTGTGCCGACGCACGGGCGTCGACGCGCAGAAATTCTTCGCCGGCATTGCCCAGCAGTCGGTCAAGGACCAGCTCAAGGCCAACACCGACGAAGTGATGGCGCGCGGCGGCTTCGGCTCGCCCACGATCTTTGTCGACAAGACCGACATGTATTTCGGCAATGACCGCCTGCCGCTGGTGCGCGATGCGCTTGCGCGTCGCAAGGAGCGCGCCGCCTGATGCCGAGAGCCGTCATCTGCCGCGAGCTCGGTCCGCCCGAGCGCTTGCGGCTGGAGACATTTGCGCCGAAACTGCTCGATGATGGGCAGGTGCGCGTCGCTATCCGCGCGGCCGGGATCAATTTCCCGGATATTCTGATGGTGGCCGGCGAATATCAGCTCAAGCCCGAGCGGCCGTTCACGCCGGGCGTGGAGGCGGCCGGCGATGTGGTCGAGGTCGATCGCGGCGTGCAGGGTGTGGCTGTCGGCGACAGGGTCATCGTCAAGATGCGGTACGGCGCCTATGCGGACGAGGCGGTGGTGGCATCGTCGCAGGTGTTGCCGCTGCCCAAAACCTTCGACTATGCCGAGGGCGCGACGTTCCTTGCCGGTCATGGCACTGCCTATCATGCGCTGATCGATCGCGGAAAACTTCAAACGGGCGAGGTGCTGCTGGTGCATGGCGCCGGCGGCGGCGTGGGGCTTGCGGCGGTCGAGATGGGCAAGATGCTGGGGGCGACCGTGATCGCGGCGGCTTCATCGGAGGACAAGCTGGCGGTGGCGAAAGCGAAGGGCGCCGACCATCTCGTGCTTTATGCGCGCGAGCCGTTCCGCGACGCGGTGAAGCGCATCACGGACGGGCGCGGTGCGGACGTGGTATTCGATCCCGTCGGCGGCACCGTGTTCGAGGACAGCGTGCGCTGCATCGCCTGGGGCGCGCGGCTGCTCGTCATCGGCTTCACCGGGGGTATTGGACTTGCCCGCACCAATCTGTTGCTGATCAAGGGTGCAAGCGTGCTCGGGGTGCGGGCGGGCGAGGCGGCGCGAAAAAACCCCGCGCTCGGCGAAGCGCGTTTGAAGGCGTTGCTGGAGTGGGCCGAGGGCGGAAAGCTCCGACCCAACGTCTCGCACCGCCTGCCGCTTGCGGAAGTTGCCCGCGCGATGCGGCTTTTGATCGAACGCAAGGCGATCGGGCGCGTGGCGCTGATGACATGACTGGCGAAGCACACGTAAGGCGGGTTAGCCGAAGGCGTTACCCACCATGCGCGACACCGACCGAAGAAGCGGTGGGTTACGCTTCGCTAACCCTACGCATCTATCTCGTCATTTATACTCTCGCTCGGTCCACCATGGAAAGTAATCGGGCATGTCGCTCGACACCTTGTTCCTGAACTGGGCCGGGCGTTTTTCCAGGAACGCAACGACGCCTTCCTTCACGTCGTCCGAACGGCCGCGGGTGTAGATGCCGCGGCTGTCGACCCTGTGGGCTTCCATCGGATCGTCGGCGCCGAGCATGCGCCACATCATCTGGCGGATCAGCGCGATCGAGACCGGCGCGGTCTTTGCCGCGATCTCTTTCGCCAGCGCACGGGCGGTCGGCAGCAGATCGTCCGGCGGCACCACCTTGCTGACGAGCCGTCCGGCAAGGGCCTCCTGCGCGGGGAAGACGCGGCCCGTGAAAGACCACTCCAGCGCCTGCGCGATGCCGACGATGCGCGGCAAAAACCAGCTCGAGGCTGCCTCCGGCACGATGCCGCGTTGCGAGAACACGAAGCCGAAACGCGCGGCCTCGCTGGCGATACGGATATCCATCGCCAGCTGCATGGTGACGCCGATGCCGACGGCAGGTCCGTTTACGGCGGCGATCACCGGTTTCAGGCATTTGAAGATGCGCAATGTCACCTGGCCGCCGCCGTCGCGCACCTGCGGATCGCTGTAGTCAACCCTGCCGTCGGGATGGCGCCTGACGGGCCCGCGCCGCGCATCGCGGTCGAAGGTGTCGGCGCCGGAGGAGAGGTCGGCGCCGGCGCAGAAGGCGCGGCCCGCGCCGGTGACGATGATGGCGCGGATGGTGTCATCACTGTCGGCCTTGTCGAAGGCATCGATCAGCTCGCGCTGCATGGTCGCGGTGAAGGCGTTGAGCTTGTCCGGACGGTTCAGCGTGATGGTGAGGATGTTGTCGGCGACCTCGTAACGGATCTGCTCATAGGCCATGATGTTTCCTTCCTGCAATGATCGCAGTCATTCCGGGGCGCGTCGAAGACGCGAACCCGCAATCTCGAGATTCCGGGCTCGTCGCTGCGCGACGCCCCGGAATGACGGCGCCTATTAGTTCTTCGGCGGGCTCGGCCAGGGGCGCTGCGGGCCGCGCAGGCCTTCGAACGTCTTGGCCAATGCCAGCACGCCGAGATCGTCAAAACGACGGCCGATGATCTGCACGCCGATCGGAAAGCCCTTCGCGTCGTAGCCGCCATTGATCGAGATCGCCGGGTTCTCCGCCATGTTCCAGGTTACGGTGTAGGCGATGTGCTCGAACGGCTTGTCGGGATCGTGCATGGGCGAAGCGAGCTCGGCGCCGAAATTCACCACCGGCGAGACCGGCGAGATCACGTAGTCGAGATCGTGGAACAGCTTTGCCGCGGCCTCGCGGATCAGCATCGTGACGTCGAAACCCCTGAACACGTCGATGCCGGAGAGTTTTGCGCCTTTCTCCGCCCACTGATGAATGTAGGGCAGAACCTTGCCGCGCGTTGCCGGTGGAAGCTTCAGGAGCTCGTTCCACATCCGCGCGCGCCAAAAATTGTCGAGGCCGTCTAGCATCTCGCGCGTGAGGATGCCGTCGACCTCGGTGACGACGGCGCCGGCCGCTTCGAAGGCTTTTGCAGCCCTCACCACGACCTCGCGCACCGGCCTCTCCAGCTCCTGGCCAACGCCCGCATCGAGCAGCAGCCCAAGCCTGAGCTTGCGCGGCGATTTTTCCAGCGCCTTCCAGTTGATGTCGTTCGGCGGCAGGCTCATGCCGTCGCGGCGATCGGGCTTGGACAACACGCCCATCATCAGCGCGGCATCATCGACGATGCGCGTCATGGGCCCGGCGACGCGGCCGACATAGGGCGGATCGATCGGCACGCGGCCGAGACTCGGCTTCAGTCCGACCAGGCCGCACCAGCCTGCCGGCAGCCGCACCGAGCCGCCGATGTCTGTGCCGAGATGCAACGGGCCGTAACCTGCAGCCCCGGCGGCCCCCGCGCCGGCGCTGGAGCCGCCCGGATTTTTCGCGAGGTCCCAGGGATTGCGCGTGAGCGGATGCAGGCTCGAAAGCCCCGACGACAACATGCCGTAATCCGGCATCGTGGTCTTGGAGAAGATGATCGCGCCGGCCTCGCGCAGCCGCGCCGCGGGCGGCGCGTCGGCGGCCTGCGGCACCAGCGGCTCGCTGGCGGCGCCCAGCGGCTTCGGCTGGCCCCTGGTTGCGACGTTGTCCTTGATCGTGACCGGCACGCCGTCGAGACAGCCGACCGTTTCGCCCTTGTTCCAGCGCTCCGTCGACGCCCTGGCGGCAGCGCGGGCGCCGTCGGGATCGAACAGATAGAGCGCGCGAATATGCGGCTCCCAGACGGCGACATGCGCCAGCAGGTCTTCCATCACCTCCGACGGCGAAAACTGCTTGGCTTTATAGCCCGCGATCAGGTCGACCGCGCTGAGATCGTGCAGCGAGGTGACCGTGTCCTCTGTTTCCAGACTATGCATGAGCACCCACCGGCATTCGGGTTTCGATTATGCGTGCGAAGATGCTGGCGCCGATCGGCAAAATCTTTTCGTCGAGCACATAGCCCGGATTGTGCAGGGGGACCGAGCCGTCATGGCCGATCCAGAAATAGGCGCCGGGTACGGTCTGCATCATGTCGGCGAAATCCTCGCTGCCCATCTTCGCCTGCGAGCGCGTAAACACCTTGGATTCATCGACCACCGTGCGCGCCGCCCCTTCAACCACGCGCGACTGCTCCTCCTTGTTGACGAGCACGCTGAAGGTGTCGCGGATGTCGACCTCGATCTCGACCTGGAACGCGGCCGCAATGCCGGCGCACAGCGCGCGCATGCGTTCGCGGATCAGCGCGCGCGCCTCATCGGAAAACGCGCGCACGGTCCCGCACAGCCAGGCTTCGCCGGGAATGACGTTGTAGGCCGAGCCGGCATGGATCTGCGTGATCGAGAGCACCGCGGCCTTGAAGGGATCGACGTTGCGGCTGACGATGGTCTGCAATGCCTGGCCCAGCGTCATCGCGATCACGACGGCATCCTTCGATCGCTCCGGCATCGCGCCGTGCGCACCATAGCCGTGAATCCTGATGTCGAAGAAATCGGCGCCGGCCATCGCCGGTCCCGGCATGATCGCGACCTCGCCGTA
Source organism: uncultured Alphaproteobacteria bacterium (assembly GCA_963738845.1). Lineage (GTDB taxonomy): Bacteria > Pseudomonadota > Alphaproteobacteria > Rhizobiales > Xanthobacteraceae > Bradyrhizobium. Next base: position 248,118 of record CAVTYJ010000005.1, read on the forward strand.
ATTGAGGTCGGGGGCGTTGTGGAGCCCGTAGATCTCGTCGCAGGGAAATTTCTGGAACAGTCCGTCCTTGATCATGGCGCGGGCGCCGCCGAGGCCTTCCTCCGCCGGCTGGAAGATGAAATGCACGGTGCCGTCGAAATTCCGGGTTTCCGCGAGATAGCGCGCGGTGCCGAGCAGCATGGTGGTGTGGCCGTCATGGCCGCAGCCATGGAAGCGGCCGGGAATGGTGGAGCGCCATTTCAGGTTGGTGTTTTCCTCCATCGGCAGCGCATCCATGTCAGCGCGCAGGCCGATGCGCCGGTTGCCCGAGCCCTTGCCCTTGAGTACCCCGACCACGCCCGTTCCGCCGAGGCCGCGATGCACCTCGATGCCCCATTGCGCGAGCTTCTCGGCGACGATGCCGGAGGTGCGCACCTCCTCGAAGCCGATTTCCGGGTGCGCGTGCAGGTCGCGGCGGATCGCGGTGAGTTCGTCGGCAAAGCCCTGGATGCGGTCGATGGTCGGCATGTCTGTTATCCAATTGTCCGTGTTTGGGTTGAGGGGTTGAAGGCGGGACCGTTCGGCCGCAAGCGAATGCCGGGACGAAGCCGCGTCCAGGGCAGGCTCGCCGGGTCCGCGGGCATCGCTCCGGGAGCGGCGCAGATCAGGAGCTTCGCGGCGATCGGCTCGAAATCGGCGCGGAAGTGCACCGAGCTCTTGTTGACGAGAATCTTTTGCGCGGTCGGCTCGATGCCGACATAGCGATACATCGATTGATCGGCGAGCTGCGCCTTGTGGGAGGCGACGACCACCCTGACGTCGCCGATGCGCAGCGCCGCCGACGGCCCCATCTCCATCCGGCGGCCACCATAGTAGGGGCCGGAGGCCATGAAATTGCCGTCGGATAATTTCTCCACCGCGAATGTTTCCTCGTACGGCGCATCGCCGCGAATGCCGGACTTGCCGCCCAGCGAAAGCCTCACCTCAGCGCCAACGCCCGCTGCATGCGCGGCCCTGGCCGACTGCGGATCGTAGATCACGCCGAGCGCCGCGCCTTGCGCGTTGTTGCGCACCAGCGCGCGCAACATGCCGGTCGTATCCGAATCCCCGCCCGCGCCGGGATTGTCCTGGGTGTCGGCGATCACGATGGGCTTGCTCGCGCTCCTTGCGAGCTCCATCGCATGGCGAACGCCGTCGTCTGGCGAATAGATTGTGCCGTCGAAATCATCTTCGTGGCTTTCGACCAGGGCGACGACGTTGTCCGCGGCCGCATCGGCGTCCGCCTGCGTCCTGCCATAGGCGAACACGCTCGCCGCGCAATGCGCGAAATCGGCGGCGGGAAAGCCCGGCGCGAAGGAGAGCGTCGGCACGGCTTCGCTCTGCAGCGCTGCGAGCCTCTCGTAGATGCCCCTGGTCGGCTGGTCGTTGGTGCATTGCCAACTGATCGGGATCAAGAACGGCAATTGCCGGAACGCCTTTGCGAAGCGTTGCCTTGTCTTGAGCAGCAGCGCGAGGTGTCGCGCCGCAGCGCGTCCGGTCAGGGCCATATCGACATGGGGATAGGTACGGTAGGCGATCAGCGCGTCGGCGTGCTCGATCATCTGCGGCGTGACGTTGGCGTGCAGGTCAAGGCTTGCGACCAGCGGCAGATCGTCGCCGATCACGCGTCGGACCCGCGCCAGGATCTCGCCTTCGCCGTCGTCGAGATGCTCGGTCACCATGGCGCCGTGGAGGTCGAGATAAACTGCATCGAGCGGTCCGGCCGCGGCGATGGCCTCGACTATCACCGTCACGATGCGCTCGAATGCATCCTTGGTGACATGCGCGCAGGGACTGGCGCCGCAGGAGATGGTCGGCACCAGATCCCAGGCCTCGGTTTCCGCGGCTTCGATAAATCCGGCAAGGCCGGTATTCATGCGGCGCATGACCCTGAGCACTTCTTCGCCAAGCGTCATCGCCGGCCAGCCCCCGCCATGTACGAAATCGGCATAGGTTGCCTTGGTTGGCGCAAAGGTGTTGGTTTCGTGGAGGAAGGCGCCAACCGCGATGCGGGTCATCAACGCTGTCTCATCAAGTCTTCGCTGTGCGAGGTTAGCGCCGTCATCGCGAGGAGCGCAAGCGACGAAGCATTCCAGTTTTGCATGCGCCCAATGAAGCTCGTCATTGCGGGCCTGCGCCATCGGCGCAACCCGGAATGACGATGGTGAGGGTTCACGCCACGCCCGCAGCCACCGGCCGGAAATTCGCAAAGTCCCAGCCGCGTCCGGGCGCGGCGTCCAGCAGCGCGCGGGTATAGGCCTGTTTGGGATTGGTCAGCACCTCGGCCGCCGGACCCTGTTCGACGATGCGGCCATGTTGCATGACGGCAACGTCGTCGCAGATCTGTGCGGCGACACGCAGGTCATGGGTGATGAACAGGAGCGCAATGCCAAGCCGCTTCTGGATTTCGTCGAGCAGCTCCAAAACCTGTGCTTGAACCGAGACGTCGAGCGCGGAAACCGCTTCGTCGGCGACCAGCACGTCCGGATCGAGCGCGAGCGCGCGGGCAATGGCGACGCGCTGGCGCTGGCCGCCGGAGAATTGATGCGGATAGCGCAAGATCGCATCCGCCGGCAGGTCGACCAGCTCGAGCAGCTCGCGCGCCTTTTCGAGCGCGTTGGCGCGCGGCATGCCGTAGTTGATCGGCCCCTCCGCGATGGTTTCTCCGACGCTGATGCGCGGGTTGAGCGAGCGGTAGGGATCCTGGAACACGATCTGGATGCCTTTCCTGTGCGGCTGCAAGAGCCGGCGCGACAGCCCGGAAATCTCGCGGCCGGCCAGGCGAATGCCGCCTGAGGTCGGATCGATCAGCCGCACGATGCATCGCGCCACCGTCGATTTGCCCGAACCGGATTCGCCGACGATGCCGAGCGTGCGGCCCTTGCGCAGGGCGAGAGTGACGTTTGCCGCGGCGGCGACTTCGCGGGCTTTCCCCAGAAACGAACGCTCGCGATAGATCTTGCCCAGCTCGTTTGCTTCCAGCACCACCGGTTCCCTGGTCTCAGGTCGCGGCGGCCGCGGCAACAGGCTCGGCACGGAGGAAAGCAGGTTGCGCGTGTACTCCATTTGCGGCGTGCGCAGGATGGTGTCGAGCGTGCCGGTCTCGACCAGCCGCCCGCCGCGCATTACGGCGACGCGGTCGGCAATCTCGGCGACCACGCCCATGTCATGGGTGATGAACAGCACGGCCGTGCCGTGATCGCGCTGCAGATCGCGGATCAGCGTCAGAATCTGCTTCTGCGTGGTGACATCGAGTGCGGTGGTCGGCTCGTCGGCAATCAGGAGCTTCGGCTCCAGCACCAGCGCCATTGCGATCATGATGCGCTGGCGCTGGCCGCCGGAAAGGCGGTGAGGGTAGGAGCCGAAGATGCGCTCGATCTCGGGCAGCCGCACCTGCTCCATCATGTCGAGGATGCGCTTGCGCCTGGCGCGGGCATCGAGATTGGTGTGCGCACGCAACACCTCGTCGATCTGGCGGCCGACCGGCACCACCGGATTGAGCGCCGTCATCGGCTCCTGGAAGATCATCGCCATCCGCGTGGCGCGCAGTTGCCTCAGGCGATAGTCGCTTGCGCTCAAAAGCTCTTCCCCGACCAGCTTGACGCTGCCGCCACTCGGCGTCAGCGCGCCCTTTTGCAACAAGCCCATCACGGCAAGCGAGGTCACGGATTTGCCGGAGCCGCTTTCACCGACAACGCAGAGCGTCTCTCCGCTCGCGACCTCCAGCGAGACGCCGTCGATGATCCGCGCGCCGCCGGCCCCCTTGCCGAGGCTGACCACGAGGTCATCGATGTCGAGGACGTTGTCGGTCATGCGAATCTCTCAGTCGTCATTGCGAGGAGCGAAGCGACGAAGCAATCCACTCGGCATCCAGCGGAGGCATTCTGGATTGCTTCGCTTCGCTCGCAATGACGGAGTAAAAGCTCATTTCGTCCCGCCCTCGCGCTGCTTCATGCGCGGATCGAGCGCATCGCGCGCGGCGTCGCCGATCAGGTTCACGCTCAGGATCGCGATCGACAACAGCAGGCCGGGCCAGAAGATCAGCGACGGCTTGATCTGAAAATAGGCGCGGCCCTCGGCCATGATGTTGCCCCAGGTCGGGGTCTCCGAGCTGATGCCGGCACCGAGAAACGACAGGATCGCCTCGGTCAGGATCGCGGAAGCGCAGACGTAGGTGCCTTGCACGATCAGCGGCGCCACCGTGTTCGGCATCAGATGCCGCCACATGATCTTGAACTGACTGGAGCCGACGGAGATCGCCGCTTCGACATAGGGCTCCTCGCGCGCCGACAGCACGACGGAGCGCACCAGGCGCGCGACGCGGGGAATTTCCGGAATGGTGATCGCGACCAGAACGGTGGCGACGCTCGCACCCGAAAGCGAGACGACCGCAATCGCGAGCAGGATGGCGGGGATCGCCATCAGTCCGTCCATCACGCGCATCATCACCGCGTCGACCCATTTGAAGAAGCCGGAGATGAGGCCGATCACGAGCCCGATGCCGACGGAGAAGATGGCCGCGCCGACGCCGATCAGGAGCGAAATCCGTGCACCGTAGATGATGCGGGACAAGAGATCGCGGCCATAGGGATCCGTGCCGAGGAGGAATTGCGAGCTCGAGGGCCTCAACCGCAGCGCCGGCGCGAGACTTAGGGGATCGTGCGGAGCAAGATAAGGCGCAAGGATCGCCATGGCGACGATCAGGACCAGGCAGATCGTTGCGACCGCGATGATCGGCGTAGCCGTCAGGAATCCGAGCGTCGGTCGCAGCGGTTTTGTGATCGGGATCGACGGCTCTGGTAAGGTCTCGATCGCCATCGCTGCGCCCTGCTCAGTAACGGATTCTGGGATCGAGGAGGGTGTAGGCGACATCGATCAGGAGATTGACGGCGACGTAAATCAGCGATGTCAGAAGGATCATCGCCTGGATCACGGGATAGTCTCGTGCCAGCACGGCATCGACGGTCAGGCGGCCGATGCCGGGCAGGTTGAACACGCTTTCGGTGACGACGACACCCGAGATCAGCAGCGCAAAGCCGGTGCCGATCACGGTGATGACGGGGATCGCGGCATTGCGCAGGCCGTGGCGCAAAAGGACCGCGATCTCGCCGATGCCTTTGGCACGCGCCGTTCGGATGTAGTCCTCGCCGAGCACGTCGAGCATCGCCGCTCGCGTCATCCGCGCGATCAGGGCGACATAAATAAAGGATAGCGTCAGCGTCGGCAGGATCAATCGCTCGAGAAACGGTCCGAATCCGCTTGCGAGGCTCTTGAAGCCCTGCACCGGCAGCCAGCGAAGGTCGATCGCAAACAGCTGGATCAGCACATAGCCGATCACAAACACGGGCACGGAGAAGCCGAGCACCGACAGCGCCATCACGAAACGATCGATCCAGGAGCCGTGCTTCCAGGCCGCGATCACCCCGAGCGGTACTGCGACCAGGATGGAGAGGATGATGGTCGAGAGCGCGATCGAGACCGACGGCTCGATGCGCTGGCCGATCATCTGCAGGACCGGAACGTTGGAGATCAGGGAAACGCCGAGGTCGCCGTGCAGGAGCTTGTTGATCCACGTGAAGAACTGAACGTAGATCGGCTCGTGCAGCCCGAGCGAGACGCGAATGCGCTCGAGCTGTTCAGGCGTTGCATTGTCGCCAGCAAGAATCGCTGCCGGATCGCCCGGCGTCAGACGCAACAGGAGGAACACGAACAGAGCAACCACGCCCATCACGGGAATGGCGGCAAGCACGCGGCGAAGCAGATAACCAAGCATCGGAGAGCCAATGTTTTAGCAACAGCCGTCAGCACGGAATTTTGGACGCTTCTGCATGTCGTTGGCAATTCACCATTCTAGGGATACTGGCCTGTTCCTGGCAGCGGTGCAAACGGCATGCCATCGAATGGCGGCTATTTGGGTTGGTAGTTCTCGCCGACGGACAACGCGCAGATGCGCGACAGATGCACATAGGGCAGCCCGGTCTCGGTCGCCCACGCATTGAATTGCGCCTGCACCTTGGCGAGATCGCCCTTCGATTTAACCTCTTCGGCGACGTCGAGTCCTGCGTCGCGCAGGCACGCCACCACGTCCTGCGACGTCACAAACCCGTCCCAGCCGACAAAGCGCAGGAACATCTGCCCGGTATTGCCGCCGAGCCGGCTGCCGCGCCTGGCGAGAAGGTCGAGCAGCCCGATTTCGTCGGAGGAGGGCCACTTCGCCAGGAATTTGCCGAAGCTGCCGTGCTCGTTGGCGATCGTCTGCACGAAGGCCGCGTTCTCGCGCACCGAGGCGATCTTTGCCCCGTTGCGCACGATGCGCGTGTCCTTGAGCAGGCTTTCCCAGTAATCATCGGGTTGAAACGTCAGCCTGGATGGATGGAAGCCGAGGAACGCCTCCTCAAAAGCCTCCCATTTGGCTTCGATGACGCTCCAGGCAAATCCAGCCGAAAACACCCGCTTGGTCATCTCGGACAGAAAGCGATCGTCCGACATATTTTCGAGCGCCTTGGGGCTGGGCCTTTTCGGCAGCAGCTTTCCCAGTTCTTTCGGTCCGCCCTTGCGCTTCTCGGCGCGCGCCAGGATCGTCCCGAACGGGATGCCGCGGATTTTTGGCTCTGCCTTTTTCGCTGGCTTTGGCATCGGATCTACTCCAGTGTCGCCAAAAGCCCGGCCATCAGCCTCCCGCGCTCGGCGAGGCTTTGCACAACGATGTGCTCGTTGAGCGTGTGAGGGTCCGCGCCGCGCGGGCCGAGGCCATCCAGTGTCGCAATCCCCATCGCGCCGGTAAAATTCGCATCCGATCCGCCCCCGGCCGAGCCGTGCGGCAGCTCCATTCCGATTTGCACGGCGAGCGCCTTGGCCTTTTCGTAGAGCGCCATGGTGGCTGCATTGGGCTCCCAGACCGGCCGCGTCACGCCGCGCGTAACCGTAAAAGTCACCTCGTTGGCGGTGCCCGACAGCGCAAGCATGCGCTCGACGCCGCGATCGAGATCGGCCTGTCGCTTGGCCATCGAGAGTGCTTCGCCGCTGCAGGTGGTGGCGACGCAATTGACCCATAGACCGCCGTGCACGATGCCGACCGAGAAGGTGCAATCCTCCGTCGTCATGCCATCGATCTCGATGATGCGACGCGCCATCTCGCGGATCGCCGAGCGCCCCTGCGAAAGATTGGCGCCCGCGTGGCTCGGCTTGCCGGTTGCCTCGAGATTGAAGCGCGCGATGGCGTAACGACCGGTGACGACGCCGTTGTTGGCGCGGCCCGGTTCCGGCACCAGCACATATTTGTTGCGGGCGGCCTCGGCCTCGATGATGTCGCGGGTCGAGGGCGTTCCGACCTCTTCGTCGGGAGTGAACAGCACGGTGATCGGCAGGGGCGTGGTAAAGGATGCGCGCGCCAATTGGCGGATGGCCTCCAGCGACAGATAGCTGCCGCCCTTCATGTCATAAATGCCGGGGCCGAAGCATTTGTCGCCCTCGCGTCTGAACGGCAGCTTTTCAAGCGTGCCCACGGGATGCACGGTATCGAAATGGCCCGCGATCAGAATGCCGGGCTCGCCCTGCCTGGGATGGGGAAAGCGCGCGCGGACGCAACCGGCAAAACCGTTACGGCCTGCGATGCGCTCGATGCTCGCGCCCATGATCGCCATGTCGCGCGCGGCGATGTCGAGCATGCGCTCCACGGCCGATGCATCCCAGGTCGGGCTCTCGCACTCGACCCAGCTGCGCAAGCCGGCCAGCATGGCCTCGGCATCGAAGGGCAGGTTGGCGGGGTTCATGATGGTTCTCCCGAATGACTTGCAGATTTTTGAATGGGATCGCGAGATCGAAGGGCACGTTACGAGAATGTTCTGCGAGGAATTTGTAAAGCGAAAGATGGCGCGGATTTCGCATCGGCCAAATCGCGATTGACGGGCAACGCGCTTGATGCAAGTCTCGAAACGAAAGGATTTACAGCGTGTTAGGCCCGCCTAAAGAACGGACGGGCTGCATAATCGATAGCCGGTCTCTGACCGGTTTCACGTCAGGCGACGATCGTCGGGAGACAATATCGTCGAGAGACAATGTCGTCGGAAGACAATGTCGTCGGAAGACAATGTCGTCGGAACACAATCAGGAGAGAAGGATGTCCCACATCTGGACTTGGAAGCGCTCGCTCATTGCAGCATCGGTGTCGGCGCTGGCACTTGCTGCAATGCCGATGCCGCAGTCCCATGCCGCGGGCAAGACCATCACGGCCGTGATGCATTCGGATCTGCGCACTATCGATCCCGGCTTCACCACGGCCTACATCACCCGCGACCACGGCTACATGGTCTATGACACGCTGCTCGCCACCGACTCCAATTTCAAGGTCCAGCCTCAGATGGCGGACTGGAAGGTTTCCGACGACAAGCTCACCTACACCTTCACCCTGCGCGACGGCTTGAAATGGCACGACGGCACGCCGGTCACGGCGGAAGACTGCGTTGCTTCCCTGAAGCGCTGGGGTCGCAACGACAATATGGGCCAGAAGCTGATGGACTTTACCGCCTCCATCGAAGCCGCCGACGCCAAAACCATCGTGCTGAAACTGAAAGAGCCCTACGGCCTGGTGCTGGAGTCGATCGCCAAACCATCATCCTACGTGCCCTTCATGATGCCGAAGCGGCTCGCGGAAACACCGCCCGGCCAGCAAATTCCTGAACAGATCGGCTCCGGCCCGTTCAAGTTCGTCAAAGCCGAGTTTCAGCCGGGCGTGAAGGCGGTCTATGAGAAGAACACGGATTACATTCCGCGCAAGGAGCCGCCGAGCTGGACCTCGGGCGGCAAGGTCGTAAAGGTCGACCGCGTCGAGTGGATCACGATGGCGGATGCGCAGACCGCGATCAACGCGCTGCAATCCGGCGACATCGACTTCATGGAGAACCCGTCGTTCGACATGATGCCGCTGCTCGAGGCCAACCCGGATCTCAAGGTCGAGACCCTGAACAAATTCGGCTTCCAGACGCTCGGGCGCATGAATTTCCTGCTGCCGCCCTTCGATAACATCAAGGTTCGCCGTGCAGCCCTGCTTGCGATGAACCAGAAGGACGTGCTCGATGCGCTGGTCGGCAATTCCAAATACTACCAGGTCTGCGGCTCTTTCTTCGTTTGCGGCACGCCGCTGGAGACCGAGGCCGGCGCTGATGCGCTGATCAAGGGCGGCAATATCGAAGCGGCCAAGAAGGCGCTTGCCGAGTCCGGATATGACGGCACGCCGATTGTCATCATGGCTCCCGGCGACGTCGTGACCTTGAAGGCTCAGCCGGTGGTGGCGGCACAATTGCTGCGACAGGCCGGCTTCAAGGTCGACCTGCAGGCAACCGATTGGCAGACGGTGGTGAGCCGTCGCACCAGCCAGAAGCCGGTCAGCGAAGGCGGCTGGAACATGTTCTTCACCAACTGGGTGGCGGCCGACGTGATGAACCCGCTCGTGAATTTCTCGATTGGCGGGCGCGGCAAGAACGGCGGCTGGTTCGGCTGGGCGGAAGACCCAACCATCGAGAAGCTGAAGGACCAGTTCGCGCGCTCTTCCTCGATCGACGAGCAGAAGAAGCTCGCCGCCGAGATCCAGAAAGAAGCCTACGACCAGGTGATTTACGTACCGCTCGGGCAATTCGTGATCCCGAGCGCCTGGCGGAAATCGCTGAGCGGCGTGCTCGACGGTCCCGCGACGCCGATCTTCTGGAACATCGACAAATCGGAGTAAGTCAGCCGGAAATCGGCCAAAATCCCTCTTTTCAAGCAGGGGAAGGCGCCTCTCCACCGAAAGGCGCCTTAATCCTGCTGACTGAGCTTGCTCAACTCGGCTATTCTGCGACCCGGTCCGTGGGCTGGGCCGCTTGGGGTTCCGGGTTCCTCCAGAGGGGTCGTCGAAACATGCTTTTAGCCGGCCGGTTTGCTGTTGTTGCGACAGCTGCGTTCATTTTCGCTTTGAGTTCGCGGGCGGACGCGGCGACGGGCCCATGCGGAGAGGGCGCGGACGTCCAGGTCTTGCCCTCACCGATCGCGCCTTGGAAGGGCGCGCCGCTGCGGGTGATGATCATCAGTGAAAAGCCGCTGGAAGGTGCGATGTCGCTGATTGCCCCCGATGGCAGTGTCGCGGCCAAATCCGCCGAACGGCATGGTGGCGCGCCGTATTTCTGGTTCGCCGAGACCGCGCAGCCCGCGGCGGGAACATGGCAGGCCACCTTGACGCTCGACCATCCGATGTCTGAGTGCAGCACGATCAGCCGCGAGGTCGTGGTGAGCGCACGCAAGCCCGACCCTCCCTCCATTCCGTCCGGAGCCTTCTGGCACGTGCGCAACAACTGGAATCACGCGACTGAAACGCTGTTTTCGGCCTGGATCGCCAAGCTGTTCGACGCGCCGCCGGACCAGGATTTGAACTGGAAAGCCTGGAATGAGGTCCTGCGCGACCAATCGCGGAATTTCCTGTTCAACTATCTGGGCCGTGGCGAAGACAACGTGCAGTCGGGGCTTCGTCCGGACTGCGCGGATTTCGGCTACTTCCTGCGCGCCTATTTCGCCTACAAGATGGGACTGCCTTTCGGCTACTCCAACTGCACGCGCGGGACCGGCGGCAGGCCGCCCAAGTGCTACCAGTGGTTCGACATGGAGCACCCGGAGATGACGCGGCCGCCGGCGCCCCCCGAGCAGGAGGTCGCCACCGTCGCCACCGCCACGCCGCCGGCGCAATCGCCGCGGATTCTCGGCATGTTCGGCCGGCAGCAGGCCGACGAGACGCCGGGGCCGGCAATGCCCCCGATGCTTCAGCCGAAGCCCAAGCCGAAGCGACCGACCAATTTCAGCGAATATCTGAGGGATGTCGGCGATGTCGTGCACACCGGCGCGGTGCGCGTCGTGGCGGGTGACGACAATACCGACTTCTACACGGTTGCACTGACGCAGGAAGCACTGCGCCCCGGCACGATCTATGGCGATCCCTATGGCCACGTGATGATGCTTGTCCATCGCGTGCCGGAAATCGACGGCAAGCCCGGCGTCTTCCTCGCGGTCGACGCCGAGCCTGACGGCTCGATCACGCGCAAGCGTTTCTGGCGCGGCAATTTCCTGTTTGCGCATGACCCCGCGCTCGGCAGTCCGGGCTTCAAGCACTTTCGCCCGATCGTGCGCGACAAGAACGGTGCGCTGCGTCGGCTGAGCAACGCCGAAATCGCCGGCAATCCGCAGTACGGCGATTTTTCGCTGGAGCAGTCGCAGATCAGCGTCGAGGAGTTTTACGACCGCATGGATGACGTGATGTCGCCCGAGCCGCTCGATCCGGTGAAGGCGATGACAGACGCCATTGCGAGCCTGCACGAGCAGGTGAGGGTGCGCATCACATCGGTCGAAAACGGACGGAAATATCAGGAGAAACAGCCGGGCGAGATCGGCATGCCCAACGGCCCCTCGATCTTCCAGACGTCGGGCGCCTGGGAGGATTACTCCACCCCGGCGCGCGATTTCCGTCTGCTGATCGCAATCGACGTCGTGCGCGGATATCCCGACCGCGTGGTGCGGCGTGCCGCGCATTTTGCCATCCCGAAAGACAAGAGCGCGGATGAGATCAAGCGCGACTTGCAGGCGGTGCTTGCCTCCGAGCTTGCCTCGCGCAAGATAACCTATACGCGCAGCGACGGCTCACCATGGACATTATCGCTCAAGGAGGTGCTCGAGCGAGCTGCCGACTACGAGATGGCCTACAATCCGAACGACTGCGTCGAGGTGAGATGGGGCGCGCCGGAAAACAGCCAGGAGGCTTCGACCTGCAAGCGGCATGCGCCGCAGGCCCAGCGCGCGAAGATGTCGTCGGACTACCGCAACTGGTTCCGCGAACGGCGCTGGCCGACGGTGAGCTAGCGCATGATCCCTCGCGACAAACGCGTGGCGTTTGCGCGGAGGTCATGCGCAAACAATTGAGCGCACCGCACGGAGACGACGATGTCATTCGATCTGATCCTGCGCGGCGGACGGGTCATCGACCCCTCGCAGAAGCTCGATGCCGGCGTTGACGTTGCCTTCGCCGCCGGCAAGGTGGCGGCGATCGGGACCGAACTCAGGGCGGGCGCTTCAACCGACGTGCGCGACGTCTCCAATCTCATCGTCACGCCCGGGCTGATCGATCTGCACACACACGTTTATTGGGGCGGCACCTCGCTCGGCATCGATGCAGAGCAATTTTGTCGCACTTCGGGCGTCACCACCGCGATCGATACCGGCAGCGCCGGTCCCGGCAATTTCGCGGGCTTTCGCAAGCACGTGATCGAGCCGAGCCAGGTGCGCATCCTCGCTTATCTCCACGTCTCGCATGCCGGCATCTTCGGTTTCTCGAACCGCGTCATGGTCGGCGAGAGCGAGGAGTTGCGGTTGATGGATCCGATCAGCGCGGCCGAGGTGGCGGACGCCAACCGCGACCTCATTGTCGGCATCAAGGTCAGGGTCGGCCGGCACTCCTCCGGCACCTCCGGAATCGTGCCGCTCGAGATCGCGCTTGAAGTCGCAGAACAGGTCGGCATGCCCTTGATGTGCCACATCGATCATCCCCCGCCGACCTATGAGGAGGTGGTCGCGCGGCTGCGTCCGGGCGATGTCCTGACGCACGCCTTCCGCCCGTTCCCGAACACCGCGACGACCGCTCAAGGCACGGTGAAGCGCGTCGTGCTGGAGGCGCGCGATCGGGGCGTGCTGTTCGACATCGGCCACGGCAAGGGCTCGTTCGCGTTCAAGACCGCGCGCGCAATGCTCGCCAACGGCTTCTATCCCGACACCATTTCCTCCGACGTCCATGCGCTGTGCATCAATGGACCGGCCTTCGACCAGGTCACGACCATGTCGAAGTTCCTGTGCATGGGCATGCCGCTTGCGGAGGTCGTGGCTGCCTCGACGGTGAACGCGGCAATGGCGCTGCGGCGTCCGGAGCTTGGCAGCCTGAAGCCGGGGAGCGTCGGTGACGCCACGCTGATTGCGGTTGCGCAGGGGCGGTTCGACTATGTCGACGTGGTCGGCGAGCACATGACCGGCGACCGCAGGATCGCCTCCGAAGGCGTCGTGATCGGCGGCCGCTGGTGGCACCCGAACTAGCGGGGCCTTGGATCGCCATACGGGAAAGTCGCGAGGCGGCTGGAAGGAAACGCCTGTTCCGCTCCGTTCGGGCGCCCGGCTTTCACCATTTTCGGAACGGGGCAACCTCCGACTTCACATTCGCCGAGATATTTCGATCTCTGGTTGTGTTTTTGTAAGATGTATATTGGTGCTGCCGCGCCGGGCGGCTTAGGAGATTTGCCCATGACACTGCATCACCTCATTCCAAATCCGACGAACCGGCCCAATCGCTTTGCCAAGACGCGACGCAACTGGCTCGAACCGATTTCAGACCCGAAGAACAATCCGCATTTCGAGAAGCTTCCGATCACAAACAACGTCAATTTGACCCTGCCGCTGCGAGTCGTCGTTCCAGAAACCGCCGCGCGCGCCGAAAAGGAAAAGAAGCTCGTATTCCACCTCATCGGCGATTCCGGAGGCATCCACGGGGACGATGTTCAGGGCGCCGTCGCCGAGGCGATGGAACACCAGATCAAGACGGCGGGGTCGGCGGACAAACCTGCGTTCCTCTATCACCTCGGCGACGTCGTTTATTTCAACGGGCAGAGTGAACTCTACGGCTCGCAGTTCTACGAGCCCTACCAATACTATCCGGCGCCCATTTTCGCCATTCCCGGAAATCACGACGGCGACACGCGAGTACGCTCCGGCGACGAACCCGATTCCGAGCCGTCGCTGTTTGGCTTCACCGAGAATTTCTGCGCGCCCCAGCCGCATCAGATCAGCCCCTACCGCGCAACGATGACACAACCTTATGTCTATTGGACCCTGGATGCGCCTTTGATCAGCATCATCGGCCTCTATTCCAATGTCGAAGGCACGCTCGACGCGCGCGGAACCTTCGAGCAGCAGCGATGGCTGGAGCGGCAGTTCAACGAGTTGAAGTCAAAGAACGGGTTCGTCGTTGTCGCGGTCCATCACCCGCCTTATTCGCTCGACAAGACCCATGGCGGCTACCTCGACGTCGTCGTGGCCATCGACCAGGCAATCGAGGCGACCGGTGTGGTCCCGCACGCGGTGCTGTCGGGGCATGTCCACAACATGCAGCGATTTACCCGGCAATTTAAGGATCGGGAAATCCCCTACATCATCGACGGCCGAGGCGGGTATGCCAACACCGATCGGCTCGCGCACAAGCTGCAGAAGAACCCGGAGGGCAAATATCCCCGCATGGGCGAGAAAGCGAGCTCGGAACGCGATCCAAGCCTCAACCTCAAGCTTGATTACTATGACCAGGACAGCGCCGGCTTCCTGCGCGCGACCGTTACGCCCGACACCCTGACGATCGATTCATTCAGCGTTGCCTTCGATGGCAGCGATTTCAAAGACGCTGTCCGTGACACGGTCACGGTGACCCGAGCCGGTCGCCTCGGTGCCCAGTCTACCCACCGGCGGGGTGAGACTTGAGGGCGCGCATCCCCAGGTGAGATTGCACGATCCCGGGAAACGACGCCCCGAAACCTGGCGCCGCTGCTCTCGTGGTGGCGCAGGGCTTGACTTTACGTAAGCTGTTGCTTACCGTTAGCCATGGCTTACGGATTGGCATTGACCGTTCTGGCGGATCCCACGCGGCGAAAAGTGTTCGAGCGGCTGCGCCAGGGACCGCGGCCGGTGAACTTGCTCGCGCAGGGCTTGCCGGTTTCCCGCCCGGCGGTGTCGCAGCATCTGAAGGTGTTGAAGGAGGCCGGGCTCGTCGAGGAGCGCAGCGAGGGCGTGCGCCGGATCTATTCGCTGCGGCGGGAAGGCTTGAGGGAATTGCGCGACTGGCTCGACAGCTTTTGGGGCGATGCCCTGGAGGCTTTCAAGCTCGAGGCCGAACGGTCGCACACGGCGCGGGGGAGGAAATGATGAACGAGCAGGCCGCAATCGCGCCCGTGCGCAAGACCATTCGCGTCAAGGTGCCGATCGCGCACGCCTTCGAGGTCTTCACCAGCGGCCTGACGCGATGGTGGCCGCACGACCACGGCGTCGGCAAGAAGCCGATACAGAAGGTGTTGATGGAGCCGCGGCTCGGCGGACGCTGGCTTGAAATCTCCGAAGACGGCACGGAAACCCCGGTCGCCACGATCACGCTGTGGGAGCCGCCGCATCGCTTCGTGATGCTTTGGCAGGTCAATGCCAAATGGCAGCCGGACGCTGCGATGAAGTCGGAGGTCGACGTGCGTTTCAGGGCGGACGGACCTGATGCCACCGACGTCGAGCTGGTGCACCACAGGTTCGAGACCATGGGCGCTGAAGCCGGCGCCTCGATGCGCAGGGATGTCGATGGCGGCTGGCCCGGCCTGATCGCCCGCTTTGTCGCCGAGGCCGAACGCAGCAGGACTTGAGACCAATTTGCAACCGCAGGGGAGGAGTTCTGTCATGTCGGAGTTCATCGTTCATTCTCACCCGGGTAGCCCGTTCGGGCGTGCGGTGATGGCGACACTGGAGGAAAAGGGCGCGCCGTACCGTCTCGCGCGGCTCGCGCCGAAATCCGCGGAGCATCTGGCGCTGCATCCATTCGGGCGCATGCCGGTCCTCGCGCATAAGGAGTTCCGCCTTTACGAGACCCAGGCCATCCTGCGCTATCTCGACCGCGTGCTGCCGACACCGCCGCTCACGCCCGCCGATCCCAAGCTTGCCGCGCGCATGGACCAGGTCATGAACATCAATGACTGGTATCTTTTTCACGACGTCGGCAATGTCATCATTTTCCACCGTGTGGTCGGGCCAAAGGTGATGGGCGCCACGCCGGATGAGGAAGCGATCAAGGCCGCGATGCCGAAGGCGCATGTCGTGTTCGACGAGCTTGCACGATTGCTGGCGCAGCAGACTTACTTCGCCGGCGACACGCTCTCGCTGGCCGATCTCATGGTCGCACCCGCTGTCGCGTTCTTCACGCTGACGCCGGAGTGGTCGGTGCTCGGCGCGCCGCATGCCAATCTCGTGGCCTGGCTTGCGCGGATGCAGGCCCGGCCCAGCATGAAGGCCACAACCTGGGAACGGCTGTCGACCACCGCGGAGGCCGCCTGATCGGGATCGAGCGGCCGACGCGCTCGCCTGGCCTATCCGGCGGCGCCCTCCGAGCGAATGTCGCGGACGCCGCGACCGAGTTTGCGGCGGAGAAGGTTGCGCAGAGTAACCCCGTCCGCATAGCCGACGGCGGCGGCGATGTTCTCGACGTCATCGCTGGACGTTTTCAGCAGATGCACGGCGCGTTCGACGCGCAGATCCTGGAAGTAGGCAAGCGGGCTCTTGCCGAGAACGTCCTGGATGCGGCGCGCGAGGGTCCGCTTGCTCGTTCCGACCGCCTCCGCCGCCTCATCGAGTGAAAAGCCTTGTGCGAGGCGGCCGCGCGCCCAGCGCTCAAATCGCTGCACCAGAGGATCGGCATTCGCGAGATGATCACTGATTGCGTAGGCCGTCTGCGTTGGGCGCGAGTCCACGATCAGGTAGCGCGCAGTCAGCGCGGCTAGCGATGGACTCGCCTGCCGGATCAGCCACAACGCCATGTCCATATGGCTGAGAGCGGCGCCCGCGGTCAGGACCCGTCCCGAGCGCACGAGCATGCGCCCATCTTCGAGCCGGACCTTTGGATAGCGCTGTCGGAAAAACGGCGCGAGCCACCAGGTCGTCGTCGCGGTCTCGTCATCAAGCACGCCGGCTTCGGCGGCGATGAACGTGCCGATGCACGCGGCTGCGAGCTGCGCGCCATCCTTTACGCGCTGCCGCAAAAGCTCGGCGGCGTCCTGCGCTTCCGGAGTAGCAAGCGCGGCAGCCAAAGGCTCCGGTGCCCTCTGGCTGATCGCCGGGACGATCAGCCAATCCGCTGGCGCGCGACCTTTGGCGGGCGCGACAGGAATGCGGAAACCCTGATTGCTGCGGATCTGCCGGCGAAGCCCGATGACGCTGACCTCGAAGGTTGTGGATGTGAGCTCTTGGGCGGCCGCGAGCTCGTTTGCCGTGGCGAACGCATCGAGCACTGCGGAAAGGCCGGTGTCGAACACCCCGTTAAGGGTCAGAACGTCAATCTTCATGGCCATATCAATATTGAAGATGTCGTTCCTGACAATGGGGTGGCTGCCCTGACGTGGCTAGGCTGCCTGCGCCTGTTGCTCTCGTGATCCGTAAAATCACGGGTAAGCAGATGATCCATCTCGTCTTTTTCACTCGCTCCGAAGGTGATGTCGAGGTGCCTGGATCGAGCATTGAGTCCCGGAGGGCTGGGGACGCAAGCGTCAGCATCGGAATCGCTGAACCGCTTCTTGAGGGGTAAGGATGACCAATTCGATCGTTTTCCTGGGGGGCTTCGCCCTCAGTCTGCTTGTCTACGCGCTGTTGGCAAAATTCTTCTGGTGGGACTCGTTAAAGACACAGCCTCCGGGCAAAGCAGATGCGTTGCTGCTCGTGCCTCATACGTTCCGGCATCTGGGGCTTCTGGCTCTCGTTCCCCAGGTCGTCGGTGAGCCCATCACAAAGACGACGTTCGCCGCCATGGTGGCCTATGGAGATGCCGTGGTTACACTTCTGGCCATTGCTTCGATGTGGCTGTGGTTGTCAGGCAGCGACAAAGCCAAATACGTCACCTGGCTGTTCAGTATCCTGGCGACCCTTGATCTCCTGAACGCCATCTTCGGCGCGCTCACGCTCCCCGCATTCAACTACAACATCGGCGCGTTCTGGATCGTCCTGACCTGTGTCGTCCCTCTGCTGATCGTCACGCAGGTCATGATCTTCATCAGGCTGGCAAAGGGGTGAAGCTTTGGCCATCTCGATCGTCCAACTCGGGACGGCACGACGTCCCGGCGAAGGGTTGCGCATCGGCACGGTTCGCCGGCCGCCGCGCGGCGTGACAAAGGATCGTTACGCCAAGGACAATTGGTACGACGTCTGGTATCCCGAGCTTTCACCGACGCCGGAACTGATGGCGCAGGGGCAATCCAGCCAATCCGAATCCGAGTGGAACGCGTTTGTCCGCAAGTTCCGAAAGCAATTGAGCGAGTCGACCACAAGTCGCACGCTGGATCTTCTCGCAGCGATGTCCGCGAGCACGAATTTCTCGCTAGGCTGTTATTGCGAGCGGGAAGAGCGATGCCACAGGTCCGTCTTGCGCGCGGTGCTCAAGGAGCGCGGCGCGCGCATGACCTGAGCGGCGCGGCGAAACGCGCCGGCAGCGGAATCACTATTCGCGATCGTGGCCTCGAAGTGCTGCACCGAGACGGCGGCATTTCGGACGATCACACCGGATGCGCGGCGAGATGCTCCAGCATCAATTGGCTGACCCGCTCGGGCGCCTCCTCGGCCGCAAAATGGCTCACACCGGGGAGCACCTCAAACCTGTAGGGCGCGGCAACGAAGTCGCGCGTGCCTTCGGCGGCGGCGCGCCCGACGGTGTCGTCACAATCCCCCCAGATATACAGGGTTGGCACGCGGATCGGTCCGAGCGGCGATCGGATCGCGCCACGTGCGCGATACCAGGCGAGCGCCGCCTCCATTGTCGCCTTGTTGCCGAGAACTCCGAGATTCTCCTCGATGGCTGATGGCGGCACGCCGGCCTTGGCCAGCCGCTCGCGCAGCCATTTGGAGTCATCGGCAAGCACGCGATCTGCGGCGTCAGGCTCCAGAAACCAGGTGTGATGCTTTGAGCGCCGCGCCTGATCGCCGTCGCTCATCTGCAGCGCGCGGTTGAAGGCGTTCGGATGCGGCCGCGACAGCACCGTGAGCGAGGCAAGCCGCGCCTCATGGCGATCGGCGAGCGCCCAGGCGATGCTGCCGCCCCAGTCATGGCCGGCCAGATGGAAGCGCTTGTCGCCATAACCGATGGTTTCGACGATAGCCATCGCATCGTCCATCAGACGCTCGATGTGGTAGCTCGGGTGATCCTTCGGATCGGGGCGCGCATCGGGCGAATAGCCGCGCTGGCTCGGCGCTATCGCGCGAAAGCCCATGTCGGCAAGCGCAGTCAGTTGCGCGCGCCAGCAGTGAAAGGATTCCGCAAATCCGTGCAGCAGCAACACCAGAGGCGCGCCGACGTCGCCTGCAACCAGCGTGTCGAAGGTGAGGTGAGGGGCGATCGTGATGCGGGTCAGCGAAGCCATGGTTCACGCGTTTAGCGCGACCAACAGGTTCCGCCAAGTCCGTTGCATTGAAATCCCAGCCGGCTCGTCCGGCTTGCATCGCCTCAGAAAATGTCAGTTGATTTGACAATTCGAGGCAAAGGGGACGTTCGCCCAGCGCCACTCGAAGCTGCCCTGCTGCAGGTCGACGCAGCTATGTTTCGATCCCTCAGCGATCCGCGATGCCTCCTTCACCTTCAATCCCTCCGCGAGCTTCGCGCGGGCGATGATGACCGGCGAGGGCGACCTCGCGGCCTCAACGGCAGCGCCCGTGCCGCCGCCGACGACAAAGCCAACCACCGCAATTCCCGCAAGCTTTTGCAACAGTGTCATGGCGCGAGCCCTCTCCAGATGATTGATTTCACCAGCTGAGGGCGATCTTGCTGCCTTGCGAAACGCCCGGCTGTGACCGGGGTCACAGCCGGGCGAGGCAGTCACTACCCGCGCAAATTGAGAAGGCGCGCGGCATTTGGAAAGGACTGGGTGCAGGCCGATCAAAAGCGGAGCTTGGGATCGGACTTCAACATTGGCGATCGCAATTCAGCGATCGGTCTATTTGCGCGGCGCTCCCGTATTTCCGGTGTTTGAGCCGGTCGTGGTTTGCGGCGATGTGCTCGTATTCGACGCTGTATGGTCGCGGTTGGAGTAATAAACCGCCGCCACGATAATGGCGATGACACAGACCGCCGCAACGACCCACCCTGCCCAGTTGTTGTTTGTAGGGTTTGTGGTGGGCCTATTGTCGTTTGGATAAGTCATGTCTTTCTCTCCGTTCAAAGCGAGAAACTGCCCGCCGAGAGGACAGTTCCGATTACGCATTATTGGGAGGCAGACTGACGCTGTTGGGCGGTTGGGCGTGCCGAGACAGTGCGGCAGGCTCACTCCAGTTTTCAGGAAAACCGTCTAAACCCTTGTTTCTTCTGGTGCGGGCGGCGGGACTCGAACCCGCACGACGTTGCCATCGAGGGATTTTAAGTCCCTTGCGTCTACCAATTCCGCCACGTCCGCGTCGTTGATTCCTATAGCTTTTTTGATTTTTACCGACAAATGTTTTGGCGGAAATCGCCGATGTTTTGCAGATCCATGTTCATCCCCGAGCGTCCCTGGCGCGCGCCCCGATGCTGATGCATGGGTCGCCCTTGGCACGTGATCAGTCAGCGCGCTAAAGCCAATCCTGTGATGACGTTCTCCAGCTCTTTCATCACGGTCGGACATGCAACCTTCTTGTTGGTGCGCGCGGCGGGGCGGAACGCGGTTTCAGCGGCCGTCATCGAAACGGGATGTTCTCTGATTCCGGTTTGACGCCAGAGCCACGGCAGCAAGCCAACAGCGGCTTCAGAATTAAAACTGGCTGGAAGTTAACGCGTGTTAGTCCCGGCGGAATGCTCAGGAAGTAGCCTGAAAGAACTAACCCGATCAGCGAGGGGGAACGCCATGGCAAACACTGATTCGCAAGCAAGCGTGCGTATTTCGCGCCCGGAAGCAATTCGTGAAGCGCAGGAGCGGCTGGTGCTGCTTCGCAAGATGCAACGGTGTTTGGAAAAGCAAAAGATGGCCCCTGCTGATGAGGCGAAGCTCAAGCGCATAAACTGGCAATGGTTTCCCTTCGAAG
The DNA here is from genome assembly GCA_963738845.1 of uncultured Alphaproteobacteria bacterium. Taxonomy (GTDB): domain Bacteria; phylum Pseudomonadota; class Alphaproteobacteria; order Rhizobiales; family Xanthobacteraceae; genus Bradyrhizobium. The sequence goes on from CAVTYJ010000005.1 coordinate 268,962, forward strand.
AGCCAAATTGAACATCCGCGCGGGCTCGCGGCGTTCGCCTCCTAACGTTTGCGTTTTGCGGGAGAAGTCGGAGGTGGAGGCGGTGGCGACAGATCGACAGGCATGAACGGCTAAATCTCGCAGGCGTCTATGATGACGGCTTGTCTGGCGCCCTTGTAAACGTCGTTGTCGAAGAAAACGGAAAGATAGGCGAGTCGCGCCACGGGGCTCGGCGAGGGTGGGGGCTGAGACAGCGAAGATGGCTCTCCCGCGGTGATATCTGTCGGAGCTCCAGCGCTCGCCGGGGCCGGCAACGTACCCCTCAGGCAAACAAAGTAGCGGCCCGGACCGTGATCTGATGGACGCACCGCAGAGACTTCCAACGGTGCGGTGACTTTGGTCTCCAATGCTACCGTCTTGAGACCGGCAATGACGGCATCCCGCGTCGGTTCGGACGGCGGCATGTAGGTCGAAGGCGGCGAATCCACCGATGCGCAGGCGCTCAGGAGGAGAAAGAGCACTCCAATGCCGGCCGATCGCATGTCGGCAAAGCTGATGGCTGGCGGTCGGTCGGGCATGCCCCTGTTCTGGAAAAAGATGTGCCAGAACGCAAACTGCTTGATGAGCCAGTCGCACAAGAAAACCTGCCCGAAACAAACTTTTGGACGGCCAGTTCGGGAAAACCTAGCCTAACCGACTTACGCGAGCCTTACGTTGCAGCGCCTGAACTGTGGAGAAGAAGGGCCAACGGGGGGCAACAAAGACCGGCGGCCCGTACCGATCACTTCCAATTGCCAGGCGCGCGTGCCGGCGATGATCGGAGAGAGCCAGATCGAACAACTCGCGCTTTTATTCCCGGCGACCGAAGGTCTTGGTGAAGCAGTTCACACTCCTGGGCGGCTCGGTCGCTCGTTTTTCCGCGGACTTCCGGGCGTGCTGTGGTCGCCGGACTAGGCCGGGGCAGACGCGCCGCAAGCGGCCCGCAAGTCCCGCGCGCTGGCCCGGTTTTGATGATTTTGTATTGCCATATGCACGAAGTGAAGCTTGCCGGACACGGCACTGGACAAATGGAATGGATAGGCATCGTCCCGGCCAAGCGAGCGATTGAGCTCGTTCAGCGAGTAGGCAAGAGATGCCCAGGACGCCAACAGCGCGCTGAAATCGCTTTCGAGATAGGGATCCCGAAGAGTCTCGAGGACGCGCGATTGCAGCGACAGCGGAAGTCCGGCGATCGAATTAAGGGCGGAAACGATATGGAGGAAATGTGCGAAAGTTTCGGCCCAGTCCTCCCAGGGATGCGCGCTCGCATATTCGCTGATGAAGGCAGCGCGATCATAGGAGCGGTCGACGCGCTCGTGATAAGCCCTCAGCGCGGTTTGGTAGTCTTGGGACTCGTCGCCAAAGATCAGCCTGAAGGGCGCCTTCAGCCTGGTATCGGCGACGAGAAGGTCCCAGTAGAAGTGACCCACTTCATGACGGAAGTGGCCGAGCAGGGTGCGATAGGGCTCACGGAACGCCACGCGCCGGGATTCGCGCTCGACGTCGTCGGCCTCCGCGAGGTTGAGCGTGATGAGGCCGGCCGAATGTCCCGTCAGGATCGGACCTTCCTGCGCATCTTCGGAAAGAATGTCGAAGGTGAGGCGCACGCCGTGCTCTGACGCCAGCGGCAACTTGAGACGGCAGAGATCGTAAACCAGTCGCCGCTTGGCTTCTTCCACGCGGCTCCACAGCAGCCGGTTCTTGTTGGATCCGAGATTCGGGATGGTGCGGGTGAGCGCGCACGAGCGGCAGTAGATGCTGCCCTCGTCGGCAGACCAGTTGCAGCCGATCAAGTCGCGGTTGGAGCAGGGCCGCATCTGATCCAGTCGACGGAAGACAAGCGCCGCCGAATTGAAGGCGAGAAGCTGCGAACAGTTCGTGCAGCGGATTTGCTCAAAGAAGATCCGCTGTTCGCAATGTGGGCAAAAGAGATTTCGCATGCCAGCTCCTGCCCACATCCGTCGTATGCTCGGGTTAACGCGGGGAGAGCACGAAGTTCCCTGCTTTTGTGTTACACCCGCTTGCGCTTCTGAACGAGGCCTGTTCAGTCACGCCAAGCTGCCTTGCTCAAAGGCTGAAGCTTCAGGGTCGTCTTGTCTCGATGGAATCCGGATACCCGGTCCAAGGGCGCAGCAGCCGTTCCGTGACGGCTCCGATCACAAACCCGGCCAGCACGTCGCTGGCCCAATGCGCCAGCACGGCGACCCGCGTCAGTGAGAGCCCTACCGCTATCGCGCGGGTTACTGCGCGGGGGCCCGATGGAAGTGATCCGGCCGCCGAAGCAAGCGCACCCATATGCAGCGCGTGACCGGACGGGAAAGCGTCCTTGGGTTTGCCTGCAAAAGAAATGCCGTGGATGTGACCCACAACCGTCCGGCGGTCGGGCCTGGTCTGGTCGAAGCACAGCTTGAGGGCATGCGGCAGCAGCGACGCCGTGATGGTCACCAGCAGTGCGTGATTGCCGATATGGCGCAGATGCTCGCTCTTGCCTCTTGTTCCAAGCCAGCCGGCCGCAGCCAGCACCAGAAGAATCTTCTCGTCGGCTCCCCATGTCAGGGTGCGCGCGGTTTGCTCGAGCCCGGGCTCGGTGTTTCTCGCGATCGCCCGGGCGATTGCGACGTCCGTGCTGGTCGGTTTGACGGTCACGAGAGCCACGGCTTGCGTCCTCTGGGTGAAAGCCCCGACTTCTAACGCTCGAACGAGTTCCGGGTTCGCAATTCTGTCATGTTCGGCCTCGAGCCGGAGGAACGAAGTTCCTTGACGGAGCGTTTCGGGCTTTTGAGCATGAAAAGAGGATCGGGATGACCAACTTGCTCAAGCTGCCGACCTGGGCGGACAAGTCTCATGTTCTCGCGGTCATCGAAACCCCCCGCGAGGGAGCAGTTGCAAGCTGGAGTTCGATCCGAAGCTGCGGGCGTTCACGCTGTCGAAGCCGTTGATGGTGGGGCTGACCTATCCCTATGACTGGGGATTTATTCCCTCGACCGAGGCCGACGACGGCGATCCTCTCGACGTCCTGGTCATCCACGACTCCGCCACCTATCCTGGCCTGGTGCTCCGCTGCAAGCCGATCGGAATCCTCGAAGCCGTCCAGAAGGCCAACGGCAAGTCCGAAAGGAATGACCGCGTTTTCGCCGTGCCGGACCGCTCGCCGTTCGAGGGTGACCTGCAGGACGTCCGCCGTCTGCCCAAGCGCGCGGTCGATGAACTAGAACATTTTTTCCGTGCGACGAATGCGCTCGAGGAAAAGGAGATCGAATTCTTGGGCTGGCGTGGACCCAATCGCGCGATCAAGGCGATCGACAAGCTGTCGCGCTAGTGGCGGCGCGTGCAGTCGGGTCGGCTTTTTGTTCGGTGCGATGCAATGATGGTGAACATCCATTCAAGAAAGTTTCGAGGCGATGCCTGCAACAGATGCGAGCGACATTTGTTGCCCCGGTGTGGCTACGATGGAGATGGAACATGAGAAAGCTCTCTTACGTCCTGGCGGCATTGGCGACAATCGCGCTGCCTACAATCGCCAGCGCAGAGGGATTTGGCGTGTATGTCGGTGGCGACCGCGACTACTATCGCAGCCGTGACTACGGCGGCCCCCAAAGTCGAATTCTACGGGCATGATCGCGGTTGGCATCGCGGATGGTATCACCGCGACTACGGCGACAGGGGCGACATCATCAGGCGTCATTATTGGGACGAGTATGGACCGAGATGAGTGCTGATGGAAATGGCCCCGCGAAGGGGCCATTTTTTTGCAGCTTGCGGCAGCGCGCAGCAGAGAAGAAAAAAGCCCCGGCTCTTTGTCCGGGGCCATGAGTGAAGTTGCGTCCCGATCAAAAGGGGGGCGCCTTTGATCAGAAGGAGCATTATGCCTCTCGCCGAAGCTTGCGCATTAACATGCGATGGTGGACGAAGTAGCGGATGCGGAGAACCGAAAACCCGGCAGCAAAAGCGCGGGCAGCGCTCCCGCGCGACTCTTTCCGGCATGATCGAGCATACATATGTTAACGATAGTGCTGCAACCGCTGAGTTTAGCGCTCCGAAGTCTGGTCGGTGGGATGGATGCGAAAAGCGGCGCAAGTCAGGAGGACAAATCGTGGCCCAGCGCGGCTCAATCGTGGGGCGGAACCAGGACATCGTCGATCTGATTCACCTGCTTTATGATTTGCTGGATGCAGCAACGCGGCTTCCGGCGGGATCGGAGCGCCAGATGGTGCTTGCGCAACTTCGCGGGTTCTCCAGCCGCCTGAACGAGCTGTTTGCGCGCGCCTGCCGTGAGCTCGAGGCTTCCGGCAACGACATCGCGGCGCCCGCGCAGCCGATCGTTCCATCGGGGCAGGGTTAGGCTTGGCGTTCACGCCTCGACGTGATGCCGGCTCGACGATGCCTGTTCGAGCCGATCGTTTGTTCCCCGTCGAATAATATTCTTTCTGTCGCGCCTTTTATCCTGCGTAAACGACTGCGCCGCTCAAATAGCACATCATTGTGGCGCTGAGGCACCCGGACGGAGGACAGGAGGCGCAGATGACCAATGTGGAAAACGTCCGACGAACGCGCAGGCGCTTCAAGCAGGAGCAGCCGCTCAGGTGCCGCCTGCAAAGCGCGGCGGAGCAGTGCAGGCAAGCGGCAGCGAAGCAGCCGTCGGGTCCCAAACGCGAGGCCTTATTGCGAGCCGCGCGGCGATACGAAGTCACCGCACATCTTGACGAATGGCTGTCATCGCCTGAAATGCAGCCGCCGAAGCCATCCAGCTGATCCCGCGCGCGGCACCACCCATCGCAAGACGCGACGCGCTGAAATCAAACCGCGGATCATCGCGCTCGGCGGCGCCCCACGACAACCCCCAGCATGAAAGTGATCAGGAGCGAGCCCAACGGTGCTTCGCGCACCACGTTGCTCAGGACGCTCAAGGGCATGCCGGGCTTCTGGGCAGCTTCGAACGCGCGGTTCAACTGGCGAGCCGCATCTGTCAGCACGTCGGCGACCTCGGTCATCGCAGATTTTGCCGCAGGTTTTGCCCTGGGCTCGGCATCCAGGCCGTCGTCCATGACCGGTGCGATCGGGATCTCGTCACTCACGGCGTCAATCTCCTTGTCGCTCTTACCCGTAATATCGCCAACGGCGGGACGGACGGCTCGGCGGACGCATCAGCATCAGGGCAAGGCCAAAGCCGATCGCGCCGGCAATCATGACCGAGCCGAGTGGGTTCTCCTTGACTCTTTCTGCGATGGCTTGCGAGCCGTCGCGGACGGCATCGCCGCTGTTTTCATAGGCTTGACGGGCGTAGTTGGTTGCGGTGTCCGTGGCTTCGCCGGGCCATCCCTGGTTTGCCCGTAAAGATTCTGCGCCTTGCCTGCTGTCTGGCGCGCGAGCCCTTCCGCCTGGGCCTTTGCATCGCCGGTCATGCCGCCCACGGTATTCCCGACCTTGCCGGCAAAATCCTCGGCTGAACCGGTAATTCGATCCTTGTCCATCACCACCTCCTGGAATGAATTCGCATATCCTAACGAGCCACCTCGAACACGGTTCCTCGATTTCGGGTAACATGAGTTAAATCACTGATGAACATAAAGCCTGTCATGTTAACGGGAGTTACGCCTAACGCCACGACCCCTGTAAATGTTAGGACCCACTTCGGTGCCGGGACGTTCTCGGATGGTGGGGCCAACGCTGGAGCCTCGGATGGCGGAGCGGCGGAAGTTCAGGCACACACTCTCGTTTATTGAAAGACTGGCGAATGACTCGAACCAGGTTCGGGCGAAGGCGACGTCACTGCCGAGGGTCAAGAGCGCGATGCGATGTTCGAAAAGCTGAGGCAGACGAAATGGCCGCCCAGATCAGTCGGTGGCTCTCGTCCGGGGAGGAGGACGCGGAGTCCCGGAGGAGATTCATCCCATGAAGTGAGGGTTGCACGGGTGTTTCTTGCCATCTTCGCGTAGGGCAATTGCTGCCCCCGCCTTTGCCGATCTCGAAAAAACTGAAGTCCGGAAACCATGCCCCTTCGCGTCGCTATAGCCTGAAACGCATGCAGCGCGAACGCTCGGCCAAACTATTTGCCGAGGAAGAGCTGGAGCGAAGGACCGCAAAGATCTTGAAACGCGCGACGCACGTTGCTTCGTCCCGACGGTGGTCGCGCTAACATGGGTTAATCATTTTCATCCCGTTAATTGCACGCGATCCTGCGCTGCTTCGCAAAATCGGATTAGAATGGCGGCGCGTTGCAGGAATCCCGCAAATGAATGTGCTCGGAATCGCCTTGATCGTGATCGGAGCCGCGCTTGTCTGCTGCGCGCTGGTTTTTCGGCGGGGCACTTCGACCGATGAGGAAGCCCGGGCGGACACCGCCTTGTCCAACATTCGTCCTCGCCTCGATCAGATCGGCGACGGGCCACTTCCTTGAGCCAGCTTCCTTGAGTCCAGGCGCGTGCGCCGAATTTGCGCAATGCGGCATCTGGAACGACGCCGCCTCTCATCTGGTTGGGTTGGAGCATCTTGGGCCCGTCTGACAGGATCCCCAGGACGGCCGAAAGGTTACATGTCCCGGACTTCAATCTCCGCCAATTCAGGAGCGATCGACCCTCGGGCTGCATTCGCTCGAGCAGTACGAGCCGATCATAGGTCGCAGCGCGATCGAACGGATCGGCAAGAAAATTGATGGCGTTCGCATGATGCAGGTGACGCACGTGAGCTCGACCTTTTACGGCGGGGGCGTCACGAAAAATCTGACGCCGTTGACGTTGATGATGAACGCGACCGAGGCCGCCGCGCGCATCGTCCAGGTGCTGAAACTCACGCCTGCGCGAGGTGCTGGGCTCGCAAGCCCGGGAAACGGTACGTGAAAAGTTTCTGATGAGCCGTCCTTCTGGAGGATTGGCTCGACTTGTCGGCAGTTATTCCGGATCGGAATAGGATGAGGATCGCTCAGGTTGCTCCATTGGCCGAAAGTGTGCCGCCCAATCTCTATGGCGGCACCGAACGTGTCGTTGCCTGGCTTGTCGACGAACTCGTCGAGCTCGGACATGAGGTGACGCTGTTCGCGAGCGGGCGACTCGCGCACGCGCGCCAGGCTTCACGCTGTCTGGCCTCGCGCGCTTCGGCTTGGCCGTCCACGCAGCGATCCAATGGCCGCGCAAACGGCACTGCTGGAGGCCGTGGCCAGTGGCCCAAGAGTTCGACGTGATCCATGCTCACATTGACTGGCTGCATCTGCCGTTGCTCAGCAGGCTCGGCGTGAGCTTCCTCACAACT
>CAVTYJ010000006.1:0-208689 GCA_963738845.1 uncultured Alphaproteobacteria bacterium
TAAATCCGTGTTTTTCGAAAATGAGCTGGCCGTATTCCTGGCGACGCTCGCGGTAAGCTCGATATCCAACGTCCGTGCTAGCCGAGCTACGATATTATCCTGCATCTCAAAGAGATGAGCCTCTTCGCAGTCGAAGCGCTCGGCCCAAAGATGCGAACCGGCTCTGGCATCAATTAACTGCACATTCACCCGAAGCCGGTTGCTTGCACGCTGCACGCTGCCTTCAATTACGTAGTTGACATCTAACTCACGGCCTATTTGCCTGGCGTCGACTGACTTCCCCCTGTAAGTGAACGCACTGTTTCGGGCGATTACGAAACTGTCTGGCATCCGTGACAAATCTGTCGTCAAGCTCTCGGTTACACCGTCCACGAAATAGTCGTGATCTTGGTTTCCTCCGATATTGATGAACGGGAGGACCACCATCGAGAGGGGTGGCACGTTCAAGCCTGGACCTCTTGTCAAGCGTTGCCCCTCGGTCAGGGCTGCTCTGAATGCTCTAACAGGTTGGGATATGTTCTTTAGCCGCTGTTCGCCTATGTCAATAAAATCAGTCGAAAGCTTGCCTTGAACTTGCTGATAAGCGGCTGCAGAAATGCAGATCCCACCGGGCTCGGCAATCCCTTCCAATCGGGCAGCGACGTTTACTCCATCGCCCAGAATGTCATCGCCTTCGATCAGGATGTCGCCGAGGTTAATCCCGATCCGAAGTAGCATCTGCCGGTCATGCGGGATCCCTTGGTTGCGTTCGGCCATCACACCCTGCACGGCTACCGCGCACTCGACCGCATCGACTACCGAGGGAAACTCAAGCAGCACGCCGTCCCCCGTGGTCTTCACGATGCGACCGCCATGCTTCGCCACGAGGGCGTCGGTAACTTTGCGGTGTTCGCGCAGCGTGCGGGCGGTGCCGACCTCGTCTAAGCCCATGAGGCGCGAGTAGCCCGCCACGTCAGCGGCTAAGATTGCTGCCAAGCGCCTCTGGACGCGTCCCTCGGGCAAAGCTGCCCCCGCTCCTAACAACTAAGCTCCATCAAACCACACCCGAGGGTTGACCCGCTAGACTTTCCGAGGGTTGCTGGCGTGGAAATCGGCTAGAGCCCTTGCGCCTTGCCCCTGAGAACCGATGGTGTCGGAGGCAGCTGTGCGGGCCCCCCGACCCCCCGTTGGCCTCGGATCGGGTCCGTAAGATCTCAGCCGTGCTAAGATGAAAGCCCCTTGAAGCCCAGGAGTGTGCCCAGAGATGAGGTGGCCATCATTTGCGTGCATCGTACTGTTGCTTTGTCCAGTGTCCTCCCAGATTGCTCAGGCCGCACAGGACATCATCCCGCCAGTGGCGATCGAGGAACTGACCTGGCCCGAGGTGCGCGACGCCATTAAGGCCGGGAAGACCACGGCAATCCTGCCGGTGGGTGGCACCGAACAGAACGGCTATCATATGGCCGTCGGCAAGCACAACTTTATCATCAAGTACACTGCCGAGGAGATCGCGCGTCGGTTAGGAAACGCACTCGTTGCGCCGGTAGTGACCTACGTGCCGGAAGGTGACATCGAACGCCTACCGAGCACATGCGCTTTCCCGGTACCATCACGCTACCTCACGAGTATTTCGTGAAGCTGATCGAGTACGCCGCCCGCAGCCTCAAGTCTCACGGTTTCCGCGACGTAGTTCTGATCGGAGACCACGGCTCCTATCAGAAAGACTTGAACACGGTCGCGGGTGCTCTGAACGAGGAGTGGAAGAACTCGGGGGCCCGCGTTCACTTCATTCCGCAATATTACAGCGGGAATGGCTTTACGACATGGCTTCAAAGCCAGGGAGCTTCGAAGGACGAAATCGGGCCCCACGCCAGTACAACTGACACCTCGCAGCTACTCGCTCTGGATCCGAAGCTCGTGCGCATGGACAAATTGGGCGAGTTCGGCCCCGGCACCGGAGTGCAGGGAGACCCGAGGGGCTCCAACGCGGAGTTTGGGCGTAAAGGGCTCGAGATGAAGATTGACGCGGCGTTGGTCGGCATCCGCCAAGCAGTTGCCAGCTCGCGTCCTAGCGAATGAATGTACTTCGAAATTTCGACTGTCCCTCGGTTAGTCAGTCTTGATGCAGGCAATGGCACGGTGACAAGCAGGGCTTAGCTGCCGGCGAACTCTCGACTAATAGTTTAATGCTGCAGCAAAGAGGGGCGCGCCGGAGTTGAGGCGTTTCACCGTGTTATTTTGCTGACACTGCTGGACTTGTAAGGTAACAGGTCAAACGCTCGTGCTCCGGCGAGCTCTCCGCGGCTTGAGGCTTTGACCTTTTACCTTGTTCACTGCACCCGCGCTGGGACGCGATGACACGTGAACCTTTCATTGGCAGAGGCCGCCAACTGAGGCGGCCTTAGTCTTTGTCCTCGGACCAAATTTGCTCGCCGCACCGGCACTCGAAGACCCTGAAAGTCATGCCCCGGCGCGGGTCCAATATCTTGTGAGTGAGCTCGGGTTGAGCGCCGCACTTGCAGCGCCGATCCTCGCGGGTCTTCTGCCCTTTGAGTTTATCGCCGCTATAGAAGTTCATTTCCTGCTCCATTGCAGGCTCTATTAAGTACCAAACAGCACATCAGTTCCAAGGCCCCAATTGGGTTAGTCCAAGGCCCGATTTAGCTACTACTGCATTCGAGTGCCGGTTAAGATTTTGTTAACGCGCCGAAAATTGGTCCTAGATATTTTCGGCACACGTCGCGGCGCGCGCGATACGGGGGGCCTGTCCATGGTACCCGGGGGATAGAATTGCGCCCAACAGCCTGTCGCTAAACTGAGAGCCTTGCCCGACGCGGCTATGGCATGCGGCCCATCGTGGTCGCGTCCCATAACAGCGAGGCGAGGATGAAGCGTGATCTCTATGCAGACGTATCGGCGCGCATTGTTGCAGAGTTAGAAAAAGGTGCTGCCCCTTGGATTAAGCCGTGGTCGGCGACGTCCGGCGCGAATACGCCGTGTAATGCCGCGAGCAACCGGCCCTACTCGGGTTGCAACGTCGTCCTGTTGTGGATGGCACAGGCGGCTGGCTATCGCACGCCGCGCTTTCTGACCTTCAAGCAGGCGCTGGAATTGGGTGGCAACGTCCGCAAGGGCGAGCACGGCACCAAAGTTTACTTTGTCAAACAACTCCAAATCCGCGAAGGCGCGGACGAAGCGCCAGCACGACTTGTCCCGATGATGCGAGAGTACACGGTGTTCAACGTGTACCAATGCGCTGGACTTCCCGATTGCGTCGCCATCGGCAAGCCGATCCGTGTTCGCAATCCCGACACCCGCGACGAGTTGGCCGACCAGTTCTTTCGCTCAACAGGTGCGGACATACGGGAAGGCCACGGAGAAGCCTATTATGTACCAAGCCGCGATTTAATCTCCATGCCCGCGTTCGCGGCCTTCAAAGGCGCGGATCACTTCTACAGCACCGCCTTTCACGAGCTGACCCATTGGACGGGCCACAAGTCGCGCCTTGATCGGGATTTGAAGAACCGGTTCGGCTCTCGCAACTATGCGGCCGAGGAACTCATTGCGGAGTTGGGCGCGGCGTTCTTGTGTGCGGAATTTGGCTTTGATGGTGACGTCAGAAATGCAGGCTACATCAGCACGTGGATTGACCTTCTGAAGGCTGACAGACGGGCCTTCTTTACCGCTTGCAGCCAAGCGTCGAGGGCTGCGGACTACCTGCGCGGTTTGGCCCTCTCCCAGCCCACGGAAAGGGCGGCGTGATGGCGCCGCTAGAGCTTCCACGCCGTCAGCCGATCCACGACGTTCACCCGCTGACCGGTATCAGCATCGAAGTGTTTTGGGCCGACACCACGCTGGAAACATTCGGCAGGGGCGGCGCGGGTTGGTTTTGGTGTCCTCGTCGGCGCGGGTTCTCACCGGATAGTCCGGCGACTGGTCCGTTCCCTACGAGCTACGCAGCGTATCGGCACGCGATGAACAGTCTTCCCTCGATGCACGAACGCTTCGAGAACAGGACATCGCTTTCCATGTGCCGTGCATGTGACATGGAACAGCCGACACACGATGACACTCGGTTGGAAAGCCCAGTATTCACTAGCATTTTCTGAATTAGCCCGTTTAGAGCCGCATGGGCGAATTTGCTCGTGAAAAAGCCCGCTAACGCTTTGGCGTTGCGGGCCTTTTTCTGGTTGCGGGGGCAAGATTTGAACTTGCGACCTTCAGGTTATGAGCCTGACGAGCTACCGGGCTGCTCCACCCCGCGATAAGCCTTTGCGCGCCTTGAGAGAAAACCGTGACGGATCAGTTTGGGCGGCTCGGAGCGCGCCGGTCTGTCCGTTCGAAGGGCTTCCTGAGAAGGCAACCCGGGGCAAAAGCCCGAACGGGTGCGGGCGGTATGTACCAACGCAACACCGCTTTGGAAAGGGTTTTGGACCGCTTTTTTCGATTTTGTGACGGGCAAAAGCGGTAAAAACGGCCGTAAAGGCGGCGCCCTTGCCAGAAGTTCCGCAAAGGCGGAGCTTGCCGCCCCAAGACCGACACCAACGGGGAAACGCCATGGACCAGTCGCTGAAAAGTCCCCCTCTTCGCGCTCTGGATGAAGCCTTTCATGCCATGCTCGAGGCCTCGCGCGCCGAGCCGCTTCCCGCGCTCGAGGTGCGGCTGGACCGGCTGCGCCGGCTGCGCGCGCTCGTTGGCGACAACGAAACGCGGTTCGAGCAGGCGATCTCCGCCGACTTCGGCCATCGCTCGCAGATCGAGACGCTGTTCGCCGAGACGCTGTTCGTGCTGGGCGAGATCAGGCATGCGACCAGGCATCTGAAGAAATGGATGGCGCCGCAGCGGATCGCGACCGCGCTGCAATTCATGCCGGCAAAGAACCGCCTGATGGCGCAGCCGCTCGGCGTCGTCGGCATCATCGCGCCCTGGAATTATCCGCTGCAGCTGACGCTCGCGCCCGCGATCGGCGCGCTGGCCGCCGGCAATCGCGTGATGATCAAGCCGAGCGAGCTGACGCCGCATTTCGCCGATCTCTTGAAAGAGCTGGTGGCGCAAAAATTCGCGCCCGACGAGATGCTGGTCACCGGCGTCGAGGACGAGACCGCAAAGGCTTTCGCCTCCCTGCCGTTCGATCATCTGATCTTCACCGGCTCGACCCGGGTCGGCCGGCTGGTCGCCGAGGCCGCAGGGCGCAACCTCACGCCGGTGACGCTGGAGCTCGGCGGCAAATCGCCCGCAATCGTCGATCACTCCGCCGACCTCGACGAAGCCGCCGAGCGCATCGCCTATGGCAAATTGCTCAATGCCGGACAGACCTGCATCGCGCCCGATTATGCCTTCGTGCCGGAGGAGAAGCTCACGGCCTTTGCCGAAAAGGTGCGCACCCATATGCGGCGCATGTTCGGCACCGAGCCCGGCAACAAGGACTACACGTCCGTGATCTCCGACCGCCATTACGCGCGCTTGCAGGAGCTCGTGGCGGACGCTGCGGCCAAGGGCGCGAAAATCCTGCAGCCGGCAAAGCCAGACGATCCCAACTGGAAGGCGCGACGCAAATTCCCGCCGACGATCGTGGTCGGGGCGACATCGGACATGACCGTGATGGCGGAGGAAATCTTCGGACCCGTGCTGCCCGTGCTCGCCTACCGCGACGCCGCCGAGCCGATCGCCTACATCAACCGGCACGATCGCCCGCTTGCGCTTTACTGGTTTGGCCGCAACAGCGCCGCGCGCGACGCGGTGCTGACGCACACCGTCTCCGGGGGCGTCACCGTCAACGACTGCCTGTTCCATTTCACGCAGATCAATCAGCCGATGGGCGGCGTCGGCGCCTCCGGCTCCGGCGCCTATCACGGCGAATGGGGATTTCGGACGCTCAGCAAGCTCAAGCCGGTGTTTTACCGCTCGGTGCTCAACCGCTTCGCCGATCTCTACCCGCCCTATGGCGGCAAGATCGCACGTCTGGAAAAGATGCTGCGGTTCATGTCTTGAACGAACCGTCATTGCGAGGAGCGAAGCGACGAAGCAATCCAGAATGTACCCGCGGAAACAATCCTGGATTGCTTCGCTTCGCTCGCAATGACGACAAACAACAACAACGATGGGGGACTTCACATGACCGACACATTCGATTTTCTCGTCGTGGGCGCAGGCTCGGGCGGATGCGCGGTGGCAAGCCGGCTGTCGGAGGATGCGGGCACGTCGGTTGCACTACTCGACGCCGGCGGCAGAAACGACAATTGGGTCGTGACCACGCCCGGCGCGATCATCCTGATGATCTCCGGCAAGCTGAACAACTGGGCGTTCGACACCGTGCCGCAGAAGGGGCTGAACGGCCGCATCGGTTATCAGCCGCGCGGCAAGGGACTTGGCGGCTCCAGCGCGATCAACGCCATGGTCTATATCCGTGGCCACCGCGCCGACTACGACCACTGGGCCGCGCTCGGCAATACCGGCTGGAGCTACGCGGACGTGCTGCCCTATTTCAAGCGCTCGGAGCACAATTACGAGCTCGAGAGCGAGTATCACGGCAAAGGCGGCCCCCTGCACGTCTCGGGCCTGCGCTCGGACAATCCGGTCAAGGACATGTTCCTGCAGGGCGCGCGCGAGGCGCAATTCCGCATCCGCGACGATTTCAACGGAGCGGAGCAGGAGGGCCTCGGTGTCTATCAGGTGACCCAGGACAACGGCGAACGCTGGAGCGCGGCGCGCGGCTACATCCACCCCTTCATGGAGAGACGACCGAACCTGCGCGTGGAAACGCAGGCGCAAGCGACCCGCATCCTGTTCGAGGGCAAGCGCGCTGTCGGTATCGAGTACGTGCAGGGCAAGGAGACAAAGCAGCTCCGCGCCCGACGTGAAGTGATTCTGTCCGCAGGCGCGTTCCAGTCGCCGCAACTCTTGATGCTGTCGGGCGTGGGCGATGCGGCAGCACTTGGCAAGCACGGCATTGCCAGCGTGCATCATCTGCCGGGCGTCGGCCAGAACCTGCAGGACCATCCCGATTTCGTGTTCGGCTTCGCTTCAGACGCGCCGTACTTCTCGGGGCTTTCATGGAGCGGCATCGGCCGCATCCTCAAGGGCATCGGGCAATATCGCCGCGAGCGGCGCGGTCCCCTCACCTCGAACGTCGCCGAATGCGGCGGCTTCCTGAAGACGCGCCCGGATCTCGATCTGCCCGACATCCAGCTGCATTTCTGCATGGCCATGGTCGAGGATCACGGCCGCAAGCCGCGCTGGGGCACGGGCTTTTCCTGCCATGTCTGCCTGTTGCGGCCGAAAAGCATCGGCAGCGTTTGGCTCCACAGCGCCGACCCGATGGCGCCGCCCGTCATCGATCCGAATTTTTTCGGCGAGGAGAGCGATCTCGAGACCATGGTCGCGGGCTTCAAGATGACGCGCCGGCTGTTGCAGGCGCCGACACTGCGCAAGCTGCAGAAGGCGGATCTGTTCACGGCCGGCATCGAGACCGACGATGATATCCGCAGCGTGCTGAGGGCACGCACCGACACGGTCTATCACCCCGTCGGCACCTGCAAGATGGGCGTGGCCGACCCCATGGCGGTGGTCGATCCGAAACTGAAGGTGCACGGCCTGGAGCGCCTGCGCGTGGTCGACGCGGCGATCATGCCCACGTTGATCGGCGGCAATACCAATGCGCCGACCATCATGATCGGCGAGAAGGCCGCCGATATGATCAAGGCGGAGATCAGGGTTACGTAGGCAACGCGTCATTGCGTGCGCGGCGGGCCTTATCAGCAGCACCCGGCTTGGCTAGAGTAGCGCCATCGAGCGTTTCAAAATCAGTCCGAAACAGGGAGTGACATCGTGGATCTGGGCATCAAGGGCCGCCGCGCCATCGTCTGCGCATCGAGCAAGGGATTGGGACGCGCCTGCGCGATCGCGCTGGCCAACGAGGGCGTGCACGTGACGCTGACCGCGCGCGGCGCGGAGGCGCTGAAGGCGACCGCCGATCACATCCGCAAGAGCAGCCCCGGCGTTACCGTGACCGAGATCGTTGGCGACATCACGACGCCCGCCGGGCGCGAGGCGGTGCTGAACGCCTGCCCGGACCCCGACATCCTGATCAACAATGCCGGCGGGCCGCCGCCCGGCGATTTCCGCAACTGGACCCGCGACGACTGGATCAAGGCGATCGACGCCAACATGCTCACCCCGATCGAGCTGATCAAGGCGACGGTGGACGGCATGATGGCGCGCAAGTTCGGCCGCATCGTCAACATCACCTCGGCGGCCGTGAAGGCGCCGATCGAGATCCTTGGCCTTTCCAACGGCGCGCGCGCGGGCCTCACCGGATTTATCGCCGGGCTGTCGCGCAAGACCGTCGTCAATAACGTCACCATCAACGGCCTTTTGCCCGGCCCGTTTGCCACCGACCGCCTCGTCAACACCGGCAAGGCCGAAGCCGAGAAGCGCGGCGTTCCTCTCGACCAGATCATGGGCGAGCGCGCAAGGCAAAACCCGGCGGGACGCTTCGGCGACCCGGACGAGTTCGGCTACGCCTGCGCATTCCTGTGCGGGGCGAGAGCCGGCTACATCACCGGGCAAAACCTCCTGCTCGACGGCGGCGCCTATCCGGGCACGCTGTAGCGCGATCTGAAATCTTTGATGGAGCATGATCTCTTCGAAAAACCGGTGACCGCTTTTCCGGATCATGCTCGAGCTAGCCGCGCGTGCTTTCATCCTCGTCGCGCTCGCTCGGACTGGACGAATCCGCGGTGAGGCGCTCGTCGGTCCAGTCGATCCCGAACGCGTCGAGGCCGTCGGCAAGAAAATCGCCGAGCATCGGCTCGCCCAGGAGATAGTCCGCGGTCTCACGACGTGGATGCGGATAGGTGCCGCGCGCGTCGATCGCGCGTGCACGCAGATCGTCCCAGTCGTCGAGTCCGCCCTCGCCGCGACCGAGCCAGACGAGCGCGACAAGGTCGATCTGCTCATCCTCGTTGAGCGCGCGGATGAAGCTCGACAGCTCGCGGCCGGTCGCATCCGTGCCGTCATCCTCGAGAACATCGATCATGTCGTCATCGGCGGCATTCGAGCCCGAATCCGGGTCCGTACTGGCTTCCTTGACGTCAAACTCCCGCGCCTTCTCGATGATGAAGGCGACCTTTTCGTGCGAAATGGCAAGCTCGGGCATCGGAGTCCCTCCCCGTTTCAAACCATAACGCGGTTTCGCCGAGGTTGATCCATTGCGCTACGGGCCGGAAAGCCGCATCCTTCCGGCAGAAGAACCATCCTTTGGGAAGCGCCGGATGAAGTGGAAAGTGGGTAAGGTCAAGATCACCAAGGTCGTCGAGCTCGAAACCGTCGGCTCGACCCGCTTCATCTTGCCGCTCGCCACCAAGGAGGAAGTCCAGAAGCTGCCCTGGTTGATCCCGCATTTCGCGACCGAGGAAGGGCGGCTGAAAATGTCGATCCATTCATTGGTGGTAGAGACGCCAAAGCATCGGATCGTCGTCGACACCGGGCTCGGCAACCACAAGCAGGGGCGCGGCGTGCCGACCTGGAACGACCGCGACGGCCCGTTTCTGCAAGTGCTGACCGCGGCCGGCTTTCCGCCCGAGAGCATCGACACCGTTCTGTGCACGCATCTGCATGTCGACCACGTCGGCTGGAACACAAGGCTCGTCAACGGGAATTGGGTTCCGACGTTTCCAAATGCGCGGTACCTGTTCGGCAAAAGCGAGTACGAGCATTGGCGCGACCACAGCGACGAGCCGAGCCAGGCGGCGGTCTTCAACGACTCCGTGAAGCCGATCATGGACGCGGGAAAAGCCGAGCTGATCGCAAGCGACGCACGGCTGACCGACGAGATCAGGATGATCCCGACCGCCGGCCACAGCCCCGGCCATATGAGCGTCCACATCACCTCCGACGGCGCGGAAGGCGTACTGACCGGGGACGTTGCCCACCACCCCTGCCAGATGGCGCATCTCGACTGGTCGTCGACGGCGGATTCCAACTCAAAGCAGTCGGCGGAGACCCGGCGAGAACTGTTCGCGCGCCTTGCCGATCGCCCGGTGCTGGTGATCGGCGGCCATTTCGATGCCGGGCACATCAGGCGCGACGGCGAGGCCTTCAAATACGTGGCTTTGGCCTAGCCGCAATGCGCCCAAGGCCAGTTGAATTTCGCTTCTGGCTGTTCCATGAAGCACCTAACCAGACGGTCCATCCCAGGGAGTGATCAAAATGAAGCTCGTTCGTTATGGCGAAAAGGGTGCGGAAAAGCCCGGCCTGATCGACAAATCCGGCCAGTTGCGCGACCTGTCGGCGCAGATCAAGGACCTCGATGGCGAAACCTATTCCCCGGCCTCGCTGAAGAAGCTTGCCGCGCTCGATCCGGCCTCGCTCCCCGCCGTCTCGGGCAAGCCGCGGCTCGGGGCGCCGGTGACCGGCATCTCCAAGTTCGTCGCCATCGGCTTGAACTATGTGGACCACGCCAAGGAGACGGGATCGCCAATTCCGTCCGAGCCGATCTTTTTCATCAAGGCCAACACCTCGCTGTCGGGGCCGAACGACGCCGTGGAGAAGCCGCGCGGATCCACCAAGCTCGACTGGGAGGTCGAGATCGCGGCCATCATCGGCAGCCGCGCCAAATATGTCTCGGAAGCCGACGCGCTCAACCATGTCGCGGGCTACTGCGTCTGCAACGATGTTTCCGAGCGGAATTTCCAGCAGGAGCGCGGCGGCCAGTGGACCAAGGGCAAGTCGCACGACACCTTCGGCCCGCTCGGCCCCTGGCTCGTCACGAAGGACGAGATTGCCGACGTGCAGAACCTGTCGATGTGGCTCGACGTCAACGGCAAGCGGCGCCAGACCGGCAACACCAAGACCATGATCTTCACAATGGCGAAGTGCGTGTCCTATGTCTCGCAATTCATGACGCTGCTGCCCGGCGACATCATCACCACGGGCACCCCGCCCGGCGTCGGCCTCGGCATGAAGCCGCCGACCTTCCTCAATGTCGGCGACGTCGTCACGCTGGGCATTGAAGGACTGGGCGAGCAGCGCCAGGAGATTATTGCGGCTTGAAGGGCGCATGATTTCGCCAGGCGTCATGGCCGGGCTATCCCGGCCATCCACGCCTCTCCGCGACACACTGTCAAGACGTGGATGCCCGGGACAAGCCCGGGCATGGCGGCGGAGAGGCTTTTCAGGGAATAATCCAGAATGAAACTCACCTTCTCCCCCGCTTCACCGTTCGCCCGCAAGGTGCGGATCGCCGCGATCGAGCTCGGCCTGGTCGACAAGATCGAATTCGTGCCGGCGACCGTCGCTCCCGGCACGCCGAACGACGACTATTCGCGCATCACGCCGCTGAAGAAGCTGCCGGTGCTGATCCTCGATACGGGCGAGGTGATCCTCGATTCCTATGTCATTGTCGAATATCTGAACGAGCTTGCCGGCGGCAGTCTCATTCCCGATTACGGACCGATGCGCTGGAAGCTGAAAACCGACCACGCGCTGCTGCAGGGCGTGCTCGACTCCATGCTGCTGTGCCGCTACGAGAAAATGGTGCGGCCGCAGGGACTGCAGTGGCAGGCCTGGTATGACGACCACTGGAACAGGGCCTGGAGCGGCATGGCGCGGTTTGCGCAGCGCGACGACGTGCTGACGGGCCCGATGTCGATTGCGCAGATCGGATTGGTCTGCGTGCTCGGCTACGCCGATTTCCGCTTTGCCGATTGCGGCTGGCGCAAGGCCTATCCGACGCTCGATGCCTTCTATCAGAAAATGCAGGAGCGGCCGTCGGTGAAGATCTCGGCGCCGCCCCCGGCATAGGCGGGCCGAAACTTAATAAGGGAGAAGCCGTCAATGAGCCTGACATTCAAGGTCGGCAGTCTCACCATTCACCGCATCATCGAGCAGGAAACCACCTTCCTACCGGCGCACGACCTGCTGCCCGGGCTGACCGCGGAGGTGCTCGGCGAAAGCCGCGGCTGGATGAGAAAGGCCGGGGCGCTGGATGAGACCGATACGCTGATCCTGTGCTTCCAGTCCTATGTGGTGAAGACGCCGCATCACACCATCCTGATCGACAGCTGCATCGGCAACGACAAGCCGCGCCCGCTTCGTCCGAAATGGAACATGAAAACCGACGACACCTATATGCGCGGACTCAAGGCTGCCGGCATTTCGGTCGGCGACATCGATTTCGTGATGTGCACGCATCTGCATGTCGATCACGTCGGATGGAATACGCGGCTCGAGAACGGACGCTGGGTGCCGACCTTCCCCAGGGCACGCTACGTCTTCGCCAAGACCGAATACGACTACTGGACCGAGCAGAACGCCAAGGCCGAGGTGCCGCCGTTTACGGACAGCGTGCTGCCCGTAGTCCAGGCGAAGAAATCCGATATCGTCACCGATGATTTCGCCATTGGCGATCATGTCCGCCTGCTGCCGACGCCGGGGCATACGCCCGGGCACGTCGCATTCACATTCGGCAAGGGCAAGGACGAGGCGGTGTTCGCGGGCGATCTCATGCACACGCCGCTGCAGACGCACTATCCGGAGCTGTCGCCGAAATTCGACGTCGATCCGGCGCTCGCCGCCAGAACGCGCCGAGGGTTTCTCGAGCGCTATTGCGACACCGACACGCTCTGCTGCACGGCGCATTTCCCCTCGCCCTCAAGCGGAAAAATCCGCCGCAAGGGCAACGGGTTTGAATGCGTCAGCACGTCGTAGGGCGGGCAAAGGCGCTATTGCGCCGTGCCCACCGATTTTGTTTCGGAATGATCGGACGGTGGGCACGCTTCGCTTTGCCCGCCCTATGCAGGCGCATGTCGTGAGCGGCAACGGAATATCTTCAACCTCAATCGAACAGGCTCGGCGTGTGATTGACGGCGGCGCCTTCGATCGCAAGCATCTTCAGTTTCGTCGACACTCCGCCTCTGGCGGAGAAACCGCCGGGCTTGTTGCCGGCGGCCAGCACGCGATGGCAGGGCACCACGATCGGGCACGGATTGCGTCCGAGCGCCTGGCCTACGTCGCGCGACAGCTCCACCCCGCCGAGCCGCTTGGCGATCTCGCCATAGGTCATCGTCTTGCCCGGCGGAATGGTGCGCGCGATATCGTAGACGCCGCGATTGAAGGCCGGCACGCCATCGAGATCGAGCGCGATGTCGGAGAGATCGTCGGCTTTCCCGGCGAGCAGATCGACGATGCGACCGATGGCCGCTTTCACCTGGGCGGTCGGCCCGGCCTCCACGATATCGCCGCGGCGCTGGCGAATGCGCGCAAGCGTCTTGTCGCGGCTACCCATCGGCAACTGCACGCCGTTGATGCCGCGCGGCCCCCATTCGATGCCGCAAATCCCGATCGCGGTGTCGAACAGTGCAAAATGCTGGTCGGTCATGGTCGGCTCCGAAATTTTCATGCCCCATGCGTTACGTTTCGAAGCAGAATTTAGGCTTGGAAACAGTTGCGATCCACCCGGATTCCGGGAATCTTGCACAACGGTTCCTCCATCCCTTGCAACGAGCTCCCATGCAGTCGCTTCGCGTCAACGGACATGACATGGCCTATCTCGAAGTGGGGCAAGGTCGGCCGCTTGTCTGCGTGCATGGCTCGCTCAACGATTTTCGCATCTGGGGCTGCGTGATCGGCCCGTTGTCGACGAAACATCGCGTGATCTGCGTCAGTCTCAGGCATTTCTTCCCCGAAAAGTGGGATGGCAGGGGCGACACCTATTCCATCGCCCAGCATGTCGACGATCTCATCGCGTTTATCGAGAAGCTGGACGCAGGTCCGGTCGACCTGATGGGTCATTCGCGCGGCGGACATGTCGCGTTGCGCGTCGCGCAGCGGCGTGGCGATCTCCTGCGCAAGCTGATCCTCGCCGAGCCCGGCGGCGAAGTCGATGCGTCGCTCGACCCCGGCTACCAGCCGGCGCCCTCGCCGTTTCTGGCGAGATTTACCATTGCGGCCGAGAAGATCGCGGCCGGCGATATCGACGGCGGCCTCGCTGTCTTTGTCGATACGCTCATGGGTCAGGGGCGCTGGCCGCGGCTGCCGGAGTTGATGAAGCAGCCCTTGCGCGACAATGCGACGACGCTGATCGGCCAGGTCAGGGACGAGCGACCACCCTTTTCGAAGGCCGATGCGGAAGCGATCAGATTGCCGACGCTGTTGATCGGCGGTGCCGGCACCAAGGGGCTTTTATCGAAGGTGCTGCATGCGCTTGCAGCAAGCATACCGAACGCGAAGCTCGAGATGATCCCCGGCGCCACGCATCCGATGTTCGAGCAGGCGCCGCAAAGATATTCCGAAATCGTGCTGAACTTTCTGGCGAGCTGACCATGCAGACGCTTCGTGTCAATGGATATGACATGGCCTATCTCGAGGTCGGCAAAGGGCCTCCGCTGGTCTGCCTGCATGGCACGCTCGGCGATTTTCGAACGTGGTACGCGGTGCTCGGCCCGCTGTCGCAGGAGCGTCGGGTCATCTCCGTCAGTCTGCGCCGCTTCTATCCGGAACACTGGGACGGCGTCGGCGACGATTACAAGATGGCCCAGCATATAACCGACGTGATTGCCTTCCTCGAGCAGATCGAACCGCGGCCGCTCGATCTGATGGGCCACTCGCGCGGCGGGCATATCGCGTTTCGCGTCGCGCAAGCGCGGCCGGACCTGTTGCGCAAGATCGTGCTTGCCGAACCCGGCGGCGACCTGGACACCTCGCTCGATCCCGCCGCCACGCCGGGAACGCCGTCAGCATTCGCTAAGCGGATTCTCGCCTCCGTCAACATGGTCAGGGAGGGGGATATCGAAGGCGCGTTGCAGAACTTTGTCGATAACATCGATGGCGAAGGCACGTGGCGACGGCTGCCGGCCACCGCCAAGCAGCAACTCCGTGACAACATCTTCACCCTGCTCGGGCAGGCCAATGAAGCGCGAAAGCCCTATTCAAGGGCCGATGCCGAGGCGATCAGAACGCCGACACTCCTGGTCGGCGGCGGCGATACGCAGGGCGCGCTTGGCAAAAACTGGCGCGTGCTGGCCGAGCACATCGCGGGCGCCAGAACCGCCGTCATTCCGAACGCGCGGCACTGGATGTTCGAGCAGGACCCTCAGGGCTTCTGCGCGGTCGTGCTGAAGTTTTTGGCCGGTTAGCCCATTGACGGGCCGAGCGGGATGAGATAGCGTTCCGAATACGGAATTCCGTATTCCAATGGAGCGGCGATGATTCCGCTGGAGCCCGCGCCCAATCTAACGGACCAGGTCTACGCCCGGATTCTCGAGGCGATCACCGACCGCACGCTCCTGCCGGGCCAGCGCATCACCCAGAACGAGCTCGCGGAAAAGCTGGGCGTCTCGCGCCAGCCAGTATCGCACGCGCTACATCTGTTGCACCGGCAAGGCCTGCTCGCCGAGAGCGGCCGCCGCGGCTTTGAAATCACCCAGCTCGATCCCGCACGCATCCGCCAGCTTTACGAGGTGCGCGGCGCAATCGACGCGCTTGCGGCGCGCCTTGCGGCGGGACGCGTCAGGGCGGATCCCGCCGGCCGCGCACAGCTTGAGGCCGCACTCCGCGCCGGGCGCGCCATCGACCGCAAGACGCCGCTATCGCGGCTGATTGCGCTCGATGTCGATTTCCATACCGCAATCTATCGGCTTGCCGGCAATCCGGCGATTTCGGAGATGATCGAGCCGCAATGGCCGCATATGCGCCGCTCGATGGCGACCGTGCTCGCCGAGCTCGATTACCGCGAGAGCGCCTGGAGCGAGCACGAGGCAATCGCCGCGCAGATTTTTGCCGGCAACGCCAAGGCTGCCGAAAGTGCAGCGCAAGCGCACGCGCTGACCGCAGGCCGCAGGACGGAGGAGAGGTTGGTTGCATTGATTGCCGCATAACCCGCGTCATGCCCGGGGTTTGTCCCGGGCACTTACGCACTTCGCGCTCTCGGAGCAGAGGCCGTGGATGGCCGGGCCTTTCGCCTGCGAGGCCGAAGCCCCTTCGGCGGGTCAAGCCCGGCCATGACGAACGGAGAAACAGGGAGGAAGCATCATGAAACTCACGCCGCAGCAGATCGAGTTCTTCAATCGCGAAGGCTGGCTGTTCCTGCCCGAGCTGTTCAGTCAGGAGGAGGTTGATTTTCTGGCGCGCGAGGCGGTTGCGATCTATGACGGCGACCGCCCCGAGGTCTGGCGCGAGAAGAGCGGCGCGCCGCGCACTGCTTTTGCCGCCCATCTCTACAACGAGGCGTTCGGCGTGCTCGCCGCGCACCCGCGCATGATCGACCCGATCGAGCAGATCTTCGGCGAAAAACTCTACATGCATCAATTCAAGATCAACGCGAAGGCAGCCTTCACCGGCGACGTCTGGCAGTGGCATCAGGATTACGGCACCTGGAAGCGCGACGACGGCATGCCAGAGCCGCGCGCGATGAACATCGCGATCTTCCTCGACGAGGTGATGCCGATCAACGGTCCGCTGATGCTGGTGCCGAGGAGCCAGCATGCCGGCGATCTCGAAGCCTCGCATGACCTCGCCACCACCTCCTATCCGCTGTGGACGCTGGACGAAAACACGGTGACGCGACTGGTGAAGCAGGGCGGCATCGTGGCACCCACCGGCAAGGCCGGCGGCATGCTGATGTTCCACGGCAACCTGGTGCACGGCTCAGCCGGCAACATCACGCCCTACCCCCGCAAGATCGTCTACCTCACGCTGAACGCGGTTTCCAATTACATCCGCAAACCGACCCGGCCGGAGTATATTGCCCATCGCGACTTCGCGCCGATCAAGACGGTCGACGACGACGCGCTGATCCGCCTCGCGCGCGCCCCGCGGCAGGCGGCGGAGTAGTTTTTTGCTGTCATACCGGGGCGCGACGAAGTCGCGAGCCCGGAATCCATAACCACTGGCTGGAGTATGGATTCCGGGCTCGACGCTTGCGCGTCACCCGGGAATGACGAAAACCGAGGATCGCACCCATGAATCTCTACCGCCTCCTCCAGGCCCGCCACAAAGCCGGCAAACCAGTGCGTGTTGCCATCATCGGCGCCGGCAAGTTCGGCTCGATGTTCCTGTCGCAAGTGCCGCATGTCGCCGGACTCGAAGTGCCCGTGATCGTCGACCTCGATCCGCAGCGCGCCAGGGACGCCTGCAAGACCGTGGGCTGGGACGAGGCCCGGATCGCAGCGACGACATTCACCCCCGACGCCGCCAAGGCGGTTGCGGGCGATATCGAGGTGGTGGTGGAGGCAACCGGCAATCCCGCAGCGGGCATCCGCCACGCACGCGCGGCGATCGCAGCCGGCAAGCATATCGTGATGGTCAATGTCGAAGCCGATGTGCTCGCGGGACCGCTATTGGCGGAGGAAGCCCGCAAGGCGCAGGTGGTCTATTCGCTCGCTTATGGCGATCAGCCGGCGCTCACCGCCGAGATCGTCGATTGGGCGCGCGCGACCGGCTTTCGCGTCGTCGCGGCGGGCAAGGGCACGAAATATCTGCCCGCCTATCACGACGTGACGCCCGACGGCGTCTGGCAGCATTACGGGCTGACGGCGAGCGAAGCGCAATCCGGCGGCATGAATCCGCAGATGTTCAACTCGTTCCTCGACGGCACCAAATCGGCGATCGAGATGGCTGCGATTGCGAATGCCTGCGGGCTCGATGTGCCCCGACACGGCCTGCTGTTTCCACCCTGCGGCGTCGACGATCTGCCCCATGTGATGCGACCGCGCGACCAAGGTGGCGCGCTCGAAAAATCTGGCGTGGTAGAGGTGGTGTCATCGCTCGAGCGTGACGGACGCCCCGTCTACCGCGACCTGCGCTGGGGCGTTTATGCCGTGCTCGAAGCACCGAATGACTACGCCGCCGATTGCTTCAAGCAGTATGGCCTGAAGACCGACGCAAGCGGGCGCTATGCCGCCATGTACAAGCCGTATCATCTGATCGGGCTGGAATTGAACATCTCGGTGCTCTCGGCTGCCTTGCGCAGGGAGCCGACAGGACAGCCGATGGGTTTTCGCGGCGATGTCGTTTCGGTTGCAAAACGAAATTTGCGCGCCGGAGAAATGCTCGACGGCGAAGGCGGCTATACGGTCTGGGGGAAGTTGATGCCGGCCGATGCGAGCGTCGCCGTCGGCGCATTGCCGATCGGGCTTGCGCATCGCGTTAGACTAAAGAACGACATCGCGCATGGCGGTGTGGTGCGCTGGAGCGACGTCGAGGTCGACGCGGCAAGCGATGCAGTCAAGACGCGCAAGGCGATGGAAGCGGCATTTGCACGCTGAGCGTGTTCGACCCGCGGGGTGAGTTAACATGACGCGCTTTTGTGCATCCGCGCAATGCGTGCAACTCTTGATTCCCCCAGGTTGATTGTTCATCCTGTGCGGCGGAGCGGGATCTATTCCGGAATCCGTCAACATCAGCCGCCGACGCAACAAGAACGACACGTCAAGATCGTCGCCGCGTCGGACCATCGGCACATATGGGAAGGGAAGCGCATGAAGCGTCGTGATTTTCTGAAAGTCGGTGGCGTCGGTCTTGCCGCCAGCACCGTCGCAGCGCCTGCGATCGCGCAATCGATGCCTGAGATCAGGTGGCGCTACGCGGCAAGCTGGCCGAAGTCGCTCGATACGCTTTACGGCGGCTGCGAATTTTTCTGCAAGCGCGTCGCCGAGATCACCGACAACAGATTTCAGATTCAGCCGTTCGCAGCCGGTGAAATCGTGCCGGGCCTGCAGGTCCTCGATGCAGTCTCCAACGGCACAGTCGAGATCGGCAACACTGCACTCTATTACTACTGGGGCAAGAACCCCGCCTTCACCTTCGGCACCTCGCTGCCGTTCGGGCTCAACACGCGCCAACATATCTCATGGCTTATCTGGGGTGACGGCACCGACCTGCTGAACGATCTTTTGAAGGAATATGGCTGCATCGGCATTCCGACCGGCTCGACCGGCGCACAGATGGGCGGCTGGTTTCGAAAAGAGATCAAGTCGATGGAAGACTTGAAGGGCCTGAAATTCCGCGTCGGCGGCTTTGCCGGCACGATCATCGCGAGAGTCGGCGGCGTGCCGCAGCAGCTCGCGGCCGGCGACATCTATCCCGCCCTCGAGAAGGGCACGATTGATGCGGCCGAATGGGTCGGCCCCTATGACGATGAGAAGCTCGGCTTCGTCAAGGTCGCGAAGTACTATTACTTCCCCGGCTGGTGGGAGGGCACCGGTCAAGGCCACAACGTCATCAACCTGGAAAAGTGGAATTCTCTGCCGAAATCCTATCAGGCGGTCCTCAAGGCGGCGTCCGAGGACACGTTCACCTGGGTCACCGGCAAATACGACTACGTCAATCCGCCGGCACTGAAGCGTCTCCTTGTCGCAGGCGCAGTCCTGAAGGCATTCCCGCAGGAAGTGCTCGAGGGTTGCTACGCGGCCGCGAGCGATATCTATGCCGAGCTTTCCAAGACCAATCCGCATTTCGGCAAGATGTATTCGTCGCTCTCGGCCTATCGCAACGAGTCGCTCGCCTGGATGCAGGTTGCCGAACTCTCCTTCGACAGCTTCATGATGCGGATGCGCACACGGACTTGAGACGCAAGAGACACGCAAGGCAAAAGCCCCGGGGCATCTCCCGGGGCTTTTTCAAATTGTGACTAAATCCGTTGTGACTAAACCTGTCCCGTCGTCATTGCCGGGCCTGACCCGGCAATCCATCATTTCAAAGACGTTCCTTTGATGGATGCCCGGGCCTTGCTCGCCGAAGCGGCTTCGCACGCGCCGCCGGATCAAGGCCTCGCAACTGAGCGATGGCCCTTCCAAAGGAGCAAAATTCAATTCTGGTCCTCGCCCATGATCGCGGCGAGCTTGTCGAAATATTTGCCGACCAGATCGATATTGCCCTTGTTTTGGATTGGCGGCTCCGGCTCCTTCAGCGCCGTGTTGAGCTCATCGAGCGCTTCCTTTTTCTCCTTGGCCGACATCTTCTTGTCCGCCTCGACCTGGGCAATCTGCGACTTGATGACGGCCTCGGAGCCGACATACTTTTTCGTCGCGGGATCGAAGCCACCCATCACAAGGCTGATATTGTCCATCACGGCGTTGTATTCGTCGTAGCTCGCAAAGCCGTATTTCTTGGAGACGGCTTCGAGTTGCGCCAGGATCTTCGGATCCGGCCGCGCGTCTTGCGGCAGCTTCGAGGTGATCGCGTCCATATCCTTCTGCGCCGCGATCACGCCTTCGATCTGCTTGTCGGTCAGCGCGATCTGCTTCATCGCCGGCGGCTCGGCAGGCGCTGCCGCTGCCGGCGCCATCTTGTTCTGCGCGAGCGCGCTGCCGGCTCCGATCGCCGCAAGGGATGCGGCGAGGCTGGCAACACTCAAAGCGATGACGACGGCTCGAAGGTACGCGCGCATGGGGGTCTCCTCGAAAGGCTTGTGACTCGAAATCCTGGGGCAGTCCTGCGTACGAATTTTGAAATGAATGGGCCCTGAACTCGTGGGCCGAGCCTGACGGACCATCGTGGCCGAAAATCGCGAAAGCAAATGCATTTAAGCATAAAAAAACGCCGCATCCCGAAGGAAGCGGCGCTTGTTCAATGACACGTGAAGAGGAAATGCTTGTCCTTGGCAGGCCTGGCAGCGACCTACTCTCCCAGGGCTTGAGCCATAGTACCATTGGCGCTGAGGAGTTTAACGGCCGAGTTCGGGATGGGATCGGGTTCATGCTCCTCGCTAGAACCACCAGGCCGGCGAAGGACAAGCAAATACGAAGCAAGCTGAACGCGAAGCGATCGAGCGCAGTCCTCGGGCTTGACCCGAGGATCTCGATCCGCATGCGCGGCGTGTCTTTCTCTTCGATGAATTGCCGGGTCAAGCCCGACAATGACATGCGAAGTCATGGACACTGAAAATGAGAGCAATCAAGCCAATCGAACGATTAGTACCGGTAAGCTGCATGCATTACTGCACTTCCACACCCGGCCTATCAACGTGGTCGTCTACCACGGTTCTCAAGGGAATGCTCGTTTTGAGGTGGGTTTCCCGCTTAGATGCTTTCAGCGGTTATCCCGTCCGTACATAGCTATGCAGCACTGCCGCTGGCGCGACAACTGCTCCACCAGAGGTACGTTCATCCCGGTCCTCTCGTACTAGGGACAAATCCTCTCAACATTCCAACACCCACGGCAGATAGGGACCGAACTGTCTCACGACGTTCTGAACCCAGCTCACGTACCACTTTAATCGGCGAACAGCCGAACCCTTGGGACCTTCTCCAGCCCCAGGATGTGATGAGCCGACATCGAGGTGCCAAACGACGCCGTCGATATGGACTCTTGGGCGTCATCAGCCTGTTATCCCCGGCGTACCTTTTATCCGTTGAGCGATGGCCCATCCACGCGGGACCACCGGATCACTATGACCGACTTTCGTCTCTGCTCGAGTCGTAACTCTCGCAGTCAGGCAGGCTTATGCCATTATACTCGACGAACGATTTCCGACCGTTCTGAGCCTACCTTCGCACGCCTCCGTTACTCTTTGGGAGGCGACCGCCCCAGTCAAACTGCCCACCATGCGCTGTCCCGGTCCTCGATGAGAGGACGCGGTTAGATATCCATAACCATTAGGGTGGTATTTCACATTTCAACTCCACCTCGGCTGGCGCCGAAGCTTCAAAGTCTACCACCTATTCTACACAAACAGTCACGAATACCAGCGCAAAGCTACAGTAAAGGTGCACGGGGTCTTTCCGTCTGACCGCAGGAACCCCGCATCTTCACGGGGAATTCAATTTCACTGAGTCTATGTTGGAGACAGCGGGGAAGTCATTACGCCATTCGTGCAGGTCGGAACTTACCCGACAAGGAATTTCGCTACCTTAGGACCGTTATAGTTACGGCCGCCGTTTACCGGGGCTTCAATTCAAGGCTTGCACCTCTCCTCTTAACCTTCCGGCACCGGGCAGGCGTCAGACCCTATACGTCATCTTGCGATTTCGCAGAGCCCTGTGTTTTTGTTAAACAGTTGCCACCCCCTGGTCTGTGCCCCCACTGCCCGCTTGCGCGAGCAATGGGCCTCCTTATCCCGAAGTTACGGAGGTAAATTGCCGAGTTCCTTCAACATAGTTCTCTCAAGCGCCTTGGTATTCTCTACCAGTCCACCTGTGTCGGTTTGGGGTACGATCTATGTGGAGGCTATTTCCTGGAACTCCTTCGAGGCCCGACCAATCCATTAAGGTCGAACAACATACGGAATTCGTCACCATCCACTGGCTGCAGAATATTCACTGCATTCCCATCGACTACGCCTTTCGGCCTCGCCTTAGGGGTCGGCTAACCCTGCGAAGATTAACTTTACGCAGGAACCCTTGGACTTTCGGCGACACTGTCTTTCACAGTGTTTGTCGTTACTCATGCCAGCATTCGCACTTCTGATACCTCCAGGCGCTCTCACGAGTCGCCCTTCGCAGGCTTACAGAACGCTCCGCTACCGCGTGCTTGCGCACACCCTAAGCTTCGGCTCGTGGCTTGAGCCCCGTTACATCTTCGGCGCAGAAACCCTTATTTAGACCAGTGAGCTGTTACGCTTTCTTTAAAGGATGGCTGCTTCTAAGCCAACCTCCTGGTTGTTTTGGGATTTCCACATCCTTTCCCACTTAGCCACGAATTAGGGGCCTTAGCTGTAGGTCCGGGTTGTTTCCCTCTCCACGACGGACGTTAGCACCCGCCGTGTGACTCCCGCATATTGCTTTCGGGTATTCGGAGTTTGGTTGGGTTTGGTAAGACGGTAAGTCCCCCTAGCCCATCCAGTGCTCTACCCCCCGAAGCATTCATGCGAGGCGATACCTAAATATCTTTCGCGGAGAACCAGCTATTTCCCAGTTTGATTGGCCTTTCACCCCTAATCACAAGTCATCGGAGCCTTTTTCAACAGGCACCCGTTCGGTCCTCCAGTGAGTGTTACCTCACCTTCAACCTGCTCATGACTAGATCACTAGGTTTCGGGTCTAATACAACGAACTTAGCGCCCTATTCAGACTCGCTTTCGCTACGCCTACGCCTATCGGCTTAAGCTTGCTCGTTAAATTAAGTCGCTGGCCCATAATACAAAAGGTACGACGTCACCCAGAACGTATCTTGGGCTCCGTCTGTTTGTAGGTGTCCGGTTTCAGGTCTATTTCACTCCCCTCGTCGGGGTGCTTTTCACCTTTCCCTCACGGTACTGGTTCACTATCGGTCGCTGAGGAGTACTTAGGCTTGGAGGGTGGTCCCCCCGCGTTCAGACAGGATTGCACGTGTCCCGCCTTACTCGAGGACACATCATCGCATTACCCGTACGGGGCTATCACCCTCTGAGGCCCTGCTTTCCTGACAGGTTCCGGTTGGCTTTGATGTGTCACTGGCCTGGTCCGCGTTCGCTCGCCACTACTAGCGGAGTCTCTGTTGATGTCCTTTCCTCCAGGTACTTAGATGTTTCAGTTCCCTGGGTTTGCTTGAAACCTCCTATTTTATTCGGAAGTCTCATACCTTCACTTGATAACCGGAAATCCAAAACCTTCACGGCTTGGCTCCGGACATCTCTGTTCGAACACCAAGGCACAAGGCCTTGGAGTTCCGGCTATCGAAGGTGGGTTTCCCCATTCGGAAATCCGCGGATCAAAGCTTCTTCGCAGCTCCCCACGGCTTATCGCAGCGTAGCACGTCCTTCATCGCCTCTCAGCGCCAAGGCATCCACCGAACACCCTTAAGGCACTTGATTGCTCTCATTATCAATGTCCACACACTCGGCAGAATGCGTAGCCCGCTTTGCCCTCGCGAGGAGAGCTGCGCGGCCGGGACATTGACAAGAAAGACCAGCTTGCTTCGTAAGATCGAACCGATGGCGAGGCGGTCAGGCTTCGCCAACAGGATCATTTACAACTCGCTTTCGTCTCACGACGAAAACGAGCGCCGAAATGATCCGGAGATAGTGAAGGGTCGCGCAATTGCTTGCACGATCCAACTCGGATCGATCTCCTCTTTACGATGTCAGAAATCACGCATGTCGTTCCCTGGTGAGAGACGCAACATGCGAAGTGATGCTTTCGCGGACGATGTGTGTGGCGTGGCATAAGCCCGTCTTCGCCTTCGGCTACGCCGGGCACCAAGCTTCGACCTTCGGCCTCCTGCGTGGCTGCGCCACGCGAAGCCCGCAGGGCGAAGCGTGGTGGAGCCAGACGGGATCGAACCGACGACCTCATGCTTGCAAAGCACGCGCTCTCCCAGCTGAGCTATGGCCCCGTATCGGGAAACGATCATGCCCGCCTTCGCCTCCGGCTACGCCGGGCACCACGCTTCGACCTTCGATCTCCTGCGTGGCTGCGCCACGCGGAGCCCGCAGGGCGAAGCGTGGTGGGCCTGGGAAGACTTGAACTTCCGACCTCACGCTTATCAAGCGCGCGCTCTAACCAACTGAGCTACAAGCCCCTCGCACGAGGGACCTTGTGCGCGCCAGCCGGCTCACAGCGCCGGATGCAATCGCACAGCGCAGCCCTGGCGCGTGTTCGTCCGCGAAGAAAGAGAAACGAAGACGGCGAAATCCCGCCAATGGAGCTCAACATCCGAAAATGCTGGCCCCTGATGTTTCTAAAACGATCCGATAGCGAGCTTGGCGCTCTCTGAAGGATCATCCTTAGAAAGGAGGTGATCCAGCCGCAGGTTCCCCTACGGCTACCTTGTTACGACTTCACCCCAGTCGCTGACCCTACCGTGGCCGGCTGCCTCCTTGCGGTTAGCGCACCGTCTTCAGGTAAAACCAACTCCCATGGTGTGACGGGCGGTGTGTACAAGGCCCGGGAACGTATTCACCGTGGCGTGCTGATCCACGATTACTAGCGATTCCAACTTCATGGGCTCGAGTTGCAGAGCCCAATCCGAACTGAGACGGCTTTTTGAGATTTGCTGGGGCTTGCGCCTTTGCATCCCATTGTCACCGCCATTGTAGCACGTGTGTAGCCCAGCCCGTAAGGGCCATGAGGACTTGACGTCATCCCCACCTTCCTCGCGGCTTATCACCGGCAGTCTCCTTAGAGTGCTCAACTGAATGGTAGCAACTAAGGACGGGGGTTGCGCTCGTTGCGGGACTTAACCCAACATCTCACGACACGAGCTGACGACAGCCATGCAGCACCTGTCTCCGGTCCAGCCGAACTGAAGAACTCCGTCTCTGGAGTCCGCGACCGGGATGTCAAGGGCTGGTAAGGTTCTGCGCGTTGCGTCGAATTAAACCACATGCTCCACCGCTTGTGCGGGCCCCCGTCAATTCCTTTGAGTTTTAATCTTGCGACCGTACTCCCCAGGCGGAATGCTTAAAGCGTTAGCTGCGCCACTAGTGAGTAAACCCACTAACGGCTGGCATTCATCGTTTACGGCGTGGACTACCAGGGTATCTAATCCTGTTTGCTCCCCACGCTTTCGTGCCTCAGCGTCAGTATCGGGCCAGTGAGCCGCCTTCGCCACTGGTGTTCTTGCGAATATCTACGAATTTCACCTCTACACTCGCAGTTCCACTCACCTCTCCCGAACTCAAGATCTTCAGTATCAAAGGCAGTTCTGGAGTTGAGCTCCAGGATTTCACCCCTGACTTAAAGACCCGCCTACGCACCCTTTACGCCCAGTGATTCCGAGCAACGCTAGCCCCCTTCGTATTACCGCGGCTGCTGGCACGAAGTTAGCCGGGGCTTATTCTTGCGGTACCGTCATTATCTTCCCGCACAAAAGAGCTTTACAACCCTAGGGCCTTCATCACTCACGCGGCATGGCTGGATCAGGCTTGCGCCCATTGTCCAATATTCCCCACTGCTGCCTCCCGTAGGAGTTTGGGCCGTGTCTCAGTCCCAATGTGGCTGATCATCCTCTCAGACCAGCTACTGATCGTCGCCTTGGTGAGCCATTACCTCACCAACTAGCTAATCAGACGCGGGCCGATCTTTCGGCGATAAATCTTTCCCCGTAAGGGCTTATCCGGTATTAGCCCAAGTTTCCCTGGGTTGTTCCGAACCAAAAGGTACGTTCCCACGCGTTACTCACCCGTCTGCCGCTGATGTATTGCTACACCCGCTCGACTTGCATGTGTTAAGCCTGCCGCCAGCGTTCGCTCTGAGCCAGGATCAAACTCTCAAGTTGGACTTGAAACTTTGAGCCGGCTGATCACAACGTTTGACGAGGTCCCACCATATCGACCGAACGCGATTCACATCGCTTCCGATCATGGTGTTTCCTTTTTCAAAACGTGTACCGCCGAAGTCTTTCGTCCGGTCCGCAGGTTACGAAAACCTTAAGGGCTTTCGTGCCTGAGACCCGCAAGGACTCCGCCGTCCACGCTTCTCTTTCTTCATCTTCACTTGTCAAACAGCCCGGGGCCGGAACCCCACTCCCACTGATGGGAACACCGCGAAGATCCAGTCGACGGCAAATGACAACCGATGAACTATCGGCTGTCTGTTCACTCATCATAATGAGGAGCTTCACGGGCACGAAAACATGCCTTGGCCGAGGGCCAAGACAGCGCCGCGCTCAGTGGGGCGGGTTATAAGCCCGCCCGATCGGCGTTGTCAACGGTGTTGTCAACAAATCGTAGCATCGAGCGAACTAATTTTGGGACGCGAAGAAGCCTCGATTTTTGCGGGCTTTGCGCCGTACTTGAGCCACAATCCTGCGACGATCTGGCATATAAGTAGATGATTGAATTGTCGGATGCCAGTGGGGGCTGCCGGCGTTCGTCATAGTCGGGGGCAGGCGAGGATGGAACCCGTTGCCTTTCTCCGATGCCCGAAAACATCGAGATATCTGAATAGCTTTGTTGTTCCGCTTCCGGCCGGCCCTCTGGCCCCTGATTGCCGGACAGCAAGGTGGTCCGCCAGTGATCCGGTCGGCTCTCTCGTGAGGGGCGCTCGTGGGTTCCGGCGAAACTGATGATCTCTCGGGTGTGGTCGGTGGAAATTGGGGGGACTGCCGGTTGAGCCAAAGGACGTCACGCGGGGGCGGATATGGGCGCGAGGTCGGATTGATCGACCTCGGTCACGAGCCGCCGCTGTCGGTCGACGGTTCGGAGGCCGCGGTGATCGATCGCCGCCGTGTCTCCGTACAATGGTTCAGCGGCACAATCCTGACCGGTCTGTGCGGTGCGGCCCTGATCGGCGGCGCCGTTTTCGCTTCCCTCGACGGCGAATTGACCTTTGCCCGAATGCCGGAACGGGTCGAAAGCGCGCTCCGCGGCGCCTTCGGCGCCAACGATCGCACCGCGAGCCTGCACAAGGCCGACCGCCTGCCTCCGCCCAGCGAAGCCACCGCCGCCCGTAACGTGGTGCGGGTGTCCACGGTGACGCGCGTGGGCAACCGCGACATCATGCGGGTGCGGCCGTTCATCCGCATCTCCGGCAACCTGTCGATGACGACGAGCGATCTTTCGGCAAAGATCCCGCCGTTCAACGCCCAGCGCATGCTCAGCGATAGCGGATCGACGGCGCCGGCGGCGTCCGAGGACGCCGATAACGGTGCCGAGCCGGATGCCGAAGTGTCCTTTGTCACCAAGGATCTCGCGCCGATCCTGCCAAAGGCGAAGATTGCCGCGGTCGTGGCGCTCGATGAAATCGTCATGCGGGTTCGCGACGCCGCCAACTGGCGCGGCAATGGCGGCTCGGTGCGGTATGCGCTCGCCAACGCCACGGCCGATGTCGGCGGCGCCCAGTCGGACGTCAAGATGGCCTACGCCACCGAAGGTCCGCCGTCGTCCGATCCCTATGCGGGCTTCGAGACGCGCGTGGTGCCGGAAAACGTGACGCTGCTGCCGAAGACCAAGGAGACGATCACCGGCGGCAATCCGACCGGCGAGCGCATCCACGTCATCAAGAAGGGCGACAGTGTCGCCTCGGTGCTGCGAGACCAGGGCGCCACGCCCGACGAAGCAAAGGCGATTGCGGCAACGCTTGGCGCGCGCGGACGCGACGGCGGGCTGAAGGAAGGCGAGAAGCTGCGCATCCTGATGGCGCCGTCCGGGCCGGCACCGGGCGCGCGGCTGCAGCCTTATCGCGTGATCGTCGCCAACGACACGATGGTGGAGGCGGTCGCGGCTCTGTCCGATCTCGGCAAATACGTCGCCGTCGACGTCGCCAGTATCAACACAGTGGCCGACACCGCCGACAAGCAAACGAGCGACGAGGATGATGATGATGACGGCAGCGGCGTTCGGCTCTACCAGAGCATCTACGAGACGGCGCTGCGCAACAAGGTGCCGGGCCCCGTCATCGAGGACATGATCCGCATCTATTCCTACGATGTGGACTTCCAGCGCAAGGTGCAGCCCGGTGATTCCTTCGACGTGTTCTACGCCGGCGAGGACGAGGGCGCCGCCACCGACAAGAGCGAGGTGCTGTATGCGGCACTCACCGTCGGCGGTGAGACCAAGAGGTACTATCGCTTCCAAACTCCCGACGACGCCGTCGTCGACTACTATGACGAGACCGGCAAGAGCGCGAAAAAGTTTCTGGTGCGCAAGCCCGTCAACAACGCGATCATGCGCTCCGGCTTCGGCGGGCGCCGCCATCCGATCCTCGGCTATGTCAAGATGCACACCGGCGTCGACTGGGCCACCGCCTATGGCACCCCGATCTTCGCTTCCGGCAACGGCGTGGTCGAAAAGGCCGGCTGGGAAGGCGGCTACGGAAAGTATGTCCGTCTGAAGCATAACAACGGCTACGAGACCGCCTACGGCCACATGTCGGCTTTCGCCAAGAGCCTCGAGGTCGGCAAGCGCGTCCGGCAGGGCCAGGTGATCGGCTTCGTCGGATCGACGGGCCTGTCGACCGGCGCCCATGTGCACTACGAAATCCTGGTCAACGGCCGCTTCGTCGATCCCATGCGCATCAAGCTGCCGCGCGGCCGCTCGCTCGAAGGACCGATCATGGCGGGCTTCGAGAAAGAGCGCGACCGGCTCGAACTCGATGATGAGCGGGCGCGGCGGCGTGGCCCGCATGTCGGATGCGACCGGCGGTCCGCTGCAAATCTCCAACCGCTAGCAGCAAAGCCGTTACGGCGACGTGGCGCTGACGATCGCAAAAACGATCCCGATCGCCGTCAATCCGAATGCTACGGCCGCAAGCGGCAGCAGGATGTCGATGGCGGCATGCAGACCGCGGAGCCTGGCCTGCCAAACCGCGAATTCGCCGCTCCTCCAATCGCGGAACGGAAGCTGGCGCTGCTGCTCGCCCGGCATCCGATATTTGCGCCAGATCAGAGACAACAGCCACGGCAACCCCACCGCCATCAAGAGCAACACGGTGACGAAAGTGAGCGATAGCCCGATCTGTCCGCCGCGGTCAAAGAACACCCAGGCCGACACCACGAACCACGCCACCAGGCCGATCGCGGTCCAATAGACGTTGGGATGAAGTTGGTCGAACACTGGCCGATTGTGAGGGACGAGCTCTCGCGACATGGCGGGCTCCCTTGCAAGGTTGTTTGTCCGCCCACATGAGGTGAACGGGCTCAAAGGCGCTCTGTTGCATTAAATTTCGAGCGACCTCGCCGCAGCTATTCCGCAGGAACCGCAAAGGCGCGGCCCAGGCCGCGCCTTGGTATCGCCCATCAAGCGCGCGCCTCAGTTGAGCTTGCGCTTGGCCACGGGCGCCTCGAACGGCGCGATCTCCGCCGTCTTTGCCGCCTTGCCGTTGAAGGTCAGCACATTGCCCTTGGTCGAGATCGCGACCTTGTCGCCATCCTTCACCTCGCCTCCGAGAATCATCTCGGCCAGCGGGTCCTGCAAATTGCGCTGGATCACGCGCTTGAGCGGGCGCGCGCCATAGGCGGGATCCCAGCCCTTGGCCGCGAGCCAGTCGCGCGCGGAGACATCGAGCGTCAGCGTGAGCTTGCGCTCCTCCACGAGCTTCTGCAGGCGCGCGAACTGGATTTCGACGATCCGGCCCATCTCACTCCGCTGCAACCTGTGGAACAGGATGATCTCGTCGACACGGTTGAGGAACTCGGGCCGGAAATGCGCCCGCACGATCGCCATCACCTGATCGCGAACCGCGGTCGTGTCCTCGCCCTCCGGCTGATTGACCAAAAACTCCGAACCGAGATTGGACGTCATGATGATCAGCGTGTTGCGGAAGTCGACGGTGCGGCCCTGCCCGTCAGTGAGGCGGCCATCGTCGAGCACCTGCAACAGCACGTTGAAGACGTCGGGATGGGCCTTTTCGATCTCGTCGAACAGCACGACCTGATAGGGACGCCGTCGCACCGCCTCGGTGAGCGCGCCGCCCTCGTCGTAGCCGACATAGCCCGGAGGCGCGCCGATCAGCCGCGCCACCGAATGCTTCTCCATGTACTCGGACATGTCGAGGCGGACGAGCGCGGTTTCGTCGTTGAAGAGGAACTCCGCAAGCGCCTTGGTCAGCTCGGTCTTGCCGACACCGGTCGGGCCCAGGAACATGAACGAGCCCATCGGCCGGTTCGGATCCTGCAGGCCCGCGCGCGAACGGCGCACGGCGGTTGCAACCGCATGCACGGCCTCGGCCTGGCCGACGACGCGCTTGCCAAGCGCCTCCTCCATCTTCAGGAGCTTGTCCTTCTCGCCTTCCAGCATCTTGTCCACGGGGACGCCGGTCCAGCGCGACACCACCTGCGCGATGTGGTTGGCAGTGACCGCCTCCTCCATCATCTCGCCGGCACCCTGCCTGGTATTCTCGCTGGCCTCTATCGCCGCGAGCTTCTTTTCGAGTTCCGGGATCTTGCCGTAGGCGAGCTCGCCCGCGCGCTGGAATTCGCCACGGCGCTGCGCGTTGGCCAGTTCGACCCGCGCCGCATCGAGCTCGCTCTTGAGCTTCTGCGCGTTCGAGAGCTTGTTCTTTTCCGCGCTCCAGCGCGCGGTCAGCGCCGCCGATTTCTCCTCGAGCCCGGCGAGCTCCTTTTCCAGCGCTTTCAGCCGGCTCTTCGAGCCTGCATCGCTTTCCTTTTTCAGCGCCTCCTGCTCGATCTTGAGACGGATGATTTCGCGGTCGAGCGAATCCAGCTCCTCCGGCTTGGAATCCACCTGCATCTTCAAGCGCGCCGCAGCCTCGTCCATCAGATCGATGGCCTTGTCCGGCAGGAAGCGGTCCGTGATGTAGCGGTTCGACAGCGTGGCGGCCGCAACCAGCGCGGAATCGGTGATGCGCACGCCATGATGCTGCTCGTACTTGTCCTTTAGCCCACGCAGGATCGAGATGGTGTCCTCGACCGTGGGCTCGCCGACATAGATCGGCTGGAAGCGCCGCGCGAGCGCCGCGTCCTTTTCGACGTGCTTCTGATATTCGTCGAGCGTGGTCGCGCCGATGCAATGCAATTCGCCGCGCGCCAGCGCCGGCTTGAGCAGGTTCGAGGCGTCCATGGCGCCATCGGCCTTGCCGGCACCGATCAGCGTATGCATCTCGTCGATGAACAGGACGATTCCGCCCTCCGCGGCGGTCACCTCCTGCAACACGGATTTCAGACGCTCCTCGAATTCGCCGCGGTACTTTGCACCGGCAATCAGCGCGCCCATGTCGAGCGCGAGCAGCTTCTTGTCCTTCAGGCTTTCCGGCACGTCGCCGTTGACGATGCGCAGCGCCAGGCCCTCGACGATCGCGGTCTTGCCGACGCCGGGCTCGCCGATCAGCACGGGATTGTTCTTGGTGCGGCGGGAGAGCACCTGGATCGTGCGGCGGATCTCCTCGTCGCGCCCGATCACGGGATCGAGCTTGCCGTCGCGCGCCGCCTGCGTCAGGTCGCGGGCATATTTCTTCAGTGCGTCATAGGCGTTCTCCGCGGTCGCGGAATCCGCGGTGCGGCCCTTGCGCAGCGATTCGATCGCCGCATTGAGGTTCTGCGGCGTCACGCCGCCCTTGTTCAGGACGCTTCCGGCCTCGCTATTCTTGTCCATTGCAAGACCAAGCAACAGCCGCTCGACGGTGACGAAGCTGTCACCGGCCTTTTCGGCCGCTTTCTCGGCGGCATCGAAGGCGCGCGCGAGCTCCGGCGACAGGTAAACCTGGCCGGCCCCACCACCCGACACTTTCGGCAGCTTGTTGAGCGCGTCCTCGGTGGCTTTGAGGATCGCGCGGGAATTGCCCCCGGCGCGGTCGATGAGCCCGCCGGCGAGCCCCTCGGGATCGTCCAGCAGCACCTTCAACAGGTGCAGCGGCGAAAACTGCTGGTGGCCTTCGCGCACTGCAAGCGACTGCGCAGACTGGATGAAGCCGCGCGCACGCTCGGTATATTTTTCAATGTTCATTCTGTCTTCCCTCAGCCTGCCTTCCAGCCCCGTAGGCACTTGAGAAGGCATCTTCATTGGGTATTCGCGCTCCGCGTTGACGTTCATCAACCGGTCGCGGTCGTCGCCAGGATTGGTCTGGCTTGAGGCAAATGTGGGTAGAGCGTCCGGGAACCGAAAGGGGCAGGCTCACAATTTCGTGTAGCTGGCGCGGCCTGCTGGTTTCTCCTAAAGAAAGCCGATGTCCCCGACCCCACACGCCGCGATCACCGGCCTTTACCGCTATCCCGTCAAGGGCCTCACCCCGGAATCCCTGCCCCGAGTGGTCTTGCGGAGAGGTCAGACCCTGCCGGCGGATCGCCGCTACGCCATCGAGAAAGGCCCGAGCGGCTTCGACCCGGCTGCGCCGTCCTGGATGTCCAAGACCGTGTTTCTGATGCTGATGCGCAACGAGCGGCTCGCCGGCCTGCGCAGCCAGTTCGAGGACGACAGCCATCGCCTGACCATCCGCCGGGACGGCAAGGTGGTGGCGCAGGGCGACCTGGCAACGGCGCAGGGCCGTGCCGAGATCGAGAGATTTTTCGTAAGCAATTTTGCCAGCGAGCTGAAAGGTCCGCCGAAGGTGCTGGAGAGCCCGGGCCACAGCTTCTCCGACGTCGCCAGAAAGGTCGTCTCCATCATCAATCTTGCAAGCGTCCGCGCGATCGAAACCGTGGTCGGCGGCGCGGTGCATCCGCTCCGCTTCCGCGCCAACCTCTATCTCGATGGCTGGCCGGCTTGGCGCGAGGCCGAGCTTGTCGACGAGACGCTTGCGATCGGCGCGGCGCGATTGAAGGTGGTCAAGCGCATCACCCGCTGCGCCGCCGTCGATGTCGATCCCGACACCGCCGCGCGCGATCTCGAAATTCCCGAGGCGCTGATGCGCCGCTTCGGCCACAACGAATGCGGCATCTATGCCGAGGTGGTTGCCGACGGCGAGGTTGCGGTCGGCGATGCAGTCGCCGTGGAGGCGCCGCGGCTTGTTTGAAGTACGCTCACCGCGAGGGTCCCGGCCTGCAATGACGTTGCGACAAGACGCAGCTCCACGTTCTCGCAACACCTGATGCCCGAGTTTTGGAACAAGCTTCGGTCCCTCGGAAAACAGAGGGCGCAGGGAAGACCGGATGCTGGTCGCACCCGCAGCCTCGCGTGCAGCTAAGGAAAGCACACGAGCGTAGTCACCACAGGTTCAACCGGAGCGACCCGGCCTTCCCTGCGCGATGGTTTACGACTTGCTGCGCGCTCTCCTCGGTGTCCATGACTTTTTAGTCACCGTCGCGCGCAAGTCATCGCTTGCGCACTTAGCACCAGCCCAGGGGTGCCAGAACCACACGCCTTCGCCGTCCGCAAGCCGCATCATTCGTCAACCGATGCGGCCTCGTCCATCGCTCCCCGGCCCGCGTTCGTGACGACGCGTCCGCCCCTCTTGCCGAGCCGGGATGACGCACAATATGCACATATTCTGATTTTCGTAAAGCAAAAAATTTATGCAGAGGACTGACAGCGGCTGAAACGTTGAAACGACTTGTGGATTCCGGTTTTTCGTGCAGCGATGTTGCGGCCTCGCGGGCGCATGGTGAGATCCGAGCCATGAAATTCCTGTTGCGCGAGTCGGATGTTCACGGCATCAACGGGCATCCTTGGCATCTTCCTGAACAACATGCGTTACCCGATCGACGGCAAATCGCTCGACGCGAAGAAAGCGCGAATCCTGATCAACGCGCTGGTCGACTGCGCCAAGGCCGGCGTCCGCTCGAGCTTCTCGATCAACAAGATGCTTTGGGGCCTGTCGCTTTACCTGGAGACCGGGAGCTTCTCGCGTGAAAACTGGCGGACGTATCACCGCGTCAGTGACGCCGCCAAGGTCTGGCGAGACTCCGGCGACAAAGACTGGAAGCGGCATGTCACCTTCGAACACGTCCGCCCCATCAACCTGATGTATCAGATGTTCCTGGCCGAGAGGGCAACGCTCACCATCGAGCGCGCCGCTCTCATCATCGGCGAATATCCGCCCGTCCTGATCACGCAGGAAGAAGAGCTGCGGATGTCGAGGCTTGGCTTCAAGCACGGCGGCGAGCCCGAAAAGCGCTACGCCCACGTTCCGATCTCCGGTTTCAGCCTGCGCTCGGACGCAGCGCCGCCGCAAAAAGGCGCGCAGCAGAAGCGGACGAAATTGCCGACGCCTGCGGCTGAGCAGCCGTCGCAAGGCTGAAGCGGCTCAAGGCCAAGCGAGTGCTTCGGCGTCGACGCGACCTCAAGCGATGTTTGGCCTTGTTCCGAGCCGGCTCCTCGCCGATGATCAGTCGATAACAAGCCGAGCAGGCAAGTCCCCAGGGAGAGCGCCACGATGCCGTTTTTGCGTTTGATCCTCGCAGCCGCGTTGCTGCTCGCTGGCATCGCCGTGTCATCGGCGCAGGGATATCCGAACCACCCGGTGCGCGTGGTCGTCGGCTTTCCGGCCGGAGGTCCGACCGACGTCATCGCGCGCCTCATGGCGCAACATCTCTCGGATAGCCTCGGCCAGCAGTTTTTTGTCGAGAACATCCCCGGTGCCGGCGGCAACACTGCGGCCGGTCAGGTCGCGCGCGCGGCGCCCGATGGCTACACCATCATGGGCATCAGCACGGGCTTCCTGGTGAACCCCAGCCTCTATGCCAAGGTGCCATACGATCCGATCAAGGACTTTGCGGCCGTGACCCTGGTTGCGGCTTCGCCCAACGTCGTCGTGGTCAACCCTTCGGTGCCCGCCAAGACCCTGCCGGAACTGGTGCAGTTGATCCGCGATAATCCCGGCAAATACAGCTATGCCGGCCCCGGCGTGGGTTCGACGCCGCACCTTGGCGGCGAATTGTTTCGCCTGACGTACAAGCTCGACCTGGTCCATGTGCCCTTTACCGGCGCCGCGCCTGCCGTGCAGGCGACCATCGGCGGACACACGCCGATTGCCTTCACCGCGCTGCCATCCTCTCTTTCCGCGATCAAGGCCGGTCAGGTGCGCGCGATCGGTCTTGCGTCGAGCGAACGGGCCGAGCAGATACCTGACGTGCCGACCTTCGCCGAAGAAGGCGTGAAGGATCAGGAAGCGGATACGCTCACCGGTATCGTTGCGCCCGCAGGTACGCCGAAAGAGATCGTCGACTTGCTCGCGCGCGAGATCGCCAGGAGCGTCGCGCGGTCGGACGTCAGGGAGCGGCTCGCGGCGCTCGGTTTCAAGCCGGTCGCCAATACGCCCGACGAGTTTGCCGCGCGCATCAAGCTGGAGATGGAGAAGTGGGGCAAGGTCGTGCGCGACGCCAATCTCAGGATCGAATGAGCGCCAAGCAGAACTGCGCGGCTATTGCAGCCCCTCGAAATCGCGACCGCCATTTTCGTCGAACTCGTGCAGCGGCGCGTATAGGGCACTGCATCAAGGCCGAACGGCTCCATTGCGCAGGCTTGCGCCAGCGTCAGCAACACGGTCACGGCGGCGATAAAAGCTGATTTAGTTCGCAACGCCGCCATGACCAAGAAGAAAACCGGACGCGAGGGGCCGTTCCCGAGGACGACAAACCGCAAGCGTCGGCCTTGTTCCC
Organism: uncultured Alphaproteobacteria bacterium; assembly: GCA_963738845.1. Lineage (GTDB taxonomy): Bacteria > Pseudomonadota > Alphaproteobacteria > Rhizobiales > Xanthobacteraceae > Bradyrhizobium. The sequence continues at coordinate 35,827 of CAVTYJ010000006.1, forward strand.
CGGATCATTTTGTCTTCCGAAACATGGAAGAAGGTCGGGTCCTGGTGCTATCATAAGTTAACGAGGAAACCCCTTTCCAGAATTCCCGCAGGCTACGAATGTGCATCATCCGACGGAGGTTATTGCAATGAGAGCTCTCGCTGCTGGATTATTGGCCCTCACGATATTCACGCCCGCTCACGCGCAACGCGCGGCCGAGTCGCTCCCCGCCGTGACCATCGATTGCTACCGATCGTTCGCTACAAAGACGCAATTGCCGGAAAGCTCCCAGAAGGATGTTTCGGTCGCCAATGAAGATTCACCGACGCCTTTGAAGCGCTACCGGCTTCAAGTCGCCGACAAGACAATCCTGAAGATCACCAGCGACCCGGATCGAGATGCCTTCCGAGAAGAACACGGCAAGAGCATCTGGAGGATGACGCGGGACTTCAACGACAAGCACCAGATCGTGGCCTGGCGGGAAGAGCTGCCCGGCGGCATCGTGAGGCTCTTCTCGTTCGACTTTGCCGATCTCATCCTGACCAGGCTCGACATTGCACCGGCGCATTCTCCCGCCCCCGGCGTAGAGCTTCATGTCATGAAATGCACCGAGGCGACGGTGGTGGCGCATTAGATGACGCGCGTCGGACAATGCGGACTGCTGAAGATTTCAACCGGTTTTACGCCACCCCCGATCCTTGGCACGTTGGGCATGATCGACTGAGGAACACGGTCTTACGGCGGCGGATCACGCCGTTCGTTCGCGGCAAATCGGTACTCGAGCTCGGTTGCGGCGAAGGTCACCTGACCAGGGTCGCTTTCGGCAAAGCGCGGTCGGTAATCGGGGTCGACATAAGCGATGTCGCGATCGGGCGCGCCAGATCGCTAGGCCTGCCGAACGCGCGCTTTGAGGCCGCCGACCTGCTTGCGGTGTCCTACCAAGGCTACGATGTCATCGCAGCTATCGAATGTATCCAGTACCTGTCACACCAGGAGCAAGGCGCTTTTCTCGAGAAAGTCGCACAGGAGCACGCCGGCAAAATGCTTCTGATTTCCGGACCGATCATCGATTACCAAAGATACTTCAGTCACAGGCGATTGATGCTCGAGTTCGCAAACTTCGGATTCTCGCTGATCAGATCCAACAATTTGTCGCCGTACTGGCACCCCGCCTCGACCCGAGTCGTCGCGAGCATGGTCAGGTTGCCGCTTGGATGGGCTTTGCTCGACACGCTGCCCGAGCGAATGATCTATCAACGATTGTACGCACTCAGGACAGCTGATTGACCAGCCATCAGGCAGCCAGCCTTATGCGTTGATGAATTCACGCCTAGCGAGGAGCGCGGTCTCGCAGGAATTGCAGGAATTCCTCGAAAAGCTGCTTGCGCTGGGCTTCCGGCGACAGCGGCAGCTCGCGTTGCACGACAGGTCTTGTCGGGACCGGAAGATCGGCCGCGCGCGTGCTTGCTGAAATCAGTCCCGCGCCAACCAGGAGCATCGAATAGACTGCAACACGCATGCGCAAGAACCTCAAAAAAAAGCCGTTCGCAAAATGATCGTCACAGCCTCGCCGATTATGGTAAAAGTTGGCTTAACGGAACGAGCCGGCGACGTCAGCGCGCGAGCCGATGCAGAATGCCGGCGAGCACGCGGCCGGGATCGACCGTTTCGATCGGCTTGCCGTAGCGCTCGGAATAGACGCGGCGCGTCATCGCCTCTCGCGCCTGATCGCCGATCAAGCTGACCGCGAACTCGTTCGCGCCCTTGCGGGCAATGACGGCGGGGCATTCGATCCCGTCCATGATGATCGTCGTCGGAGACCCGATTGGATCCGATATTTGGCCCGCAAGGCGCATGCCGCTCGCGGAAATGTCCTTGACCTCGAAGGCGCGCCTGCGATCTCCGATCTTGATGACGACGTTTTCGCTGGTGGTGAAGCGTTCATCGAGCCGGCGCCGCGGCTGCTCGATGCAGACTAGACAGCAAATCGTCAGGACGAGGAGATTGTACCAGGCCCAGAACAGGTTGAGCGCTCCGCCGTCCTCGATCAAATCCGAATTGTCGAACGCAAACACCTTGATGAGGCCCAAAATCGTGATCGAGGCCAGCACGAGGAAGCGGAGCAGCAGGCGCCAGTGAATATTCAGGCCGCCATAGTGAATACCCTTCGGAGTAACCTTGAACTTGTGTCCACGGGGCTTTATCAGCGCGAAGGCCACGACCATGATGATCTCCGGGGCGATCAGCATCTGGTAGACGTCGGCAATGATCGGCAGCATGCGGCCGCCGCCGAGCCAGGTCGTGATCGCCACTTGCGTAATCACCATGGGGGCAAAGTGCGCCACCGCATCCGAGAGGTTGGCCTGCACCATGCGAATGTCGAACAGGAAAAACAATGCGGGTGCGAGCATGCAGAACATGCGGAAGAGAAAGCTCCCGCCCCAGTAAAGAAATGTCTCGACCAGGCTGATGCGGAACGCGAGCGGAAGACCGTTGCCGAAACGAAAGGGGCCGGAGGGACCACGGCAGATTTGCACGAGGCCGAGGCACCATCGCGTGCGCTGCGTGGCATATTCGTTGATGCCCTCGGGTGCCAGGCCGACGGACAGCTTTTCGTTCAGGTAAAGGGTCTTGTAGCCGCGCTCCCGCAAGCGAACCGTAAGCAGAAAATCCTCGGTGACCGAATCCGTCGGAAAACCTCCGATCTCTCGCAGCGCGGAGAAACGAATGACGGACGAGGTGCCGCAGCAGAAAGCCAGGTCCCAGGCATCCTTGCTGGGCATGATGATGTCGAAGAAAAAGCGCTGCTCGTCAGGAAAGACCTCGGTGATCGCAAGGTTGCTCTGGATCGGGTCCGGATTGAAGAAGTGCTGCGGCGTCTGAACGATGCCGGTGACGGGATCCTTGAACAGGCAAAGCGCGCGCGAGACGAAATTCGAAAACGGCACGAAGTCGGCATCGAGGACGGCCACGAAGTCCGGCGGCGAGCCAAGTCCCTCGAGATGCCGTATGGCGTGATTGATGTTGCCGGCCTTGGCGTGGGAATTGTCCGGCCGGGTGAGATAGTGGCAGCCTTTTTGCGCGCAGAGATCGGCGAGCCACTTGCGCCGCCCGTCGTCGAGCACCCAAACCCTGAAATTCGGATAGCTCATGCCTATCGCGCCGATGATCGTGCGCTCCAGGATCGCCTTGTCTTCGTTGTAAGTGCAGATAAGCACATCGACGAGCGGCTGGGCTTGCATCAGCCACGGCATGTTGGCGGTTACGGCGGTGGATCGGGACGAACTCCGCGTCAACAGGATCCAGGTGATGGATCCGCCGATTCCCGTCAGCAGCTCCGCACCGAGAAAACCCATGCCGAAGAACCAATCCAGCGAACCGGATTGCGGCAGCGTCTGCGTGATCCGCCACAACAGGTAATTCCACGTCATGATCAATGAGACCACGACAAGCGCGGCGCGAACCCGCGCGTTGTCGCGATCGGCCCAGGGAAGGAACAGGCAAAGAAGGCCGGTCGCGATCAGTGCCGGCGCGATCGATTCGGAAAAGGACATGGCGCTCACGACGGCAGGAAGAAGGACATCGCCTCTCGAAGCGACTGCAAAGTCCCGCCGGGGCCGGCCGAGGGAGTGAAAACGACCGTTCCGGAACGGCCGACGCCGCATTGTGTCGCCGCAAGATCGGGGACCGACACGGCAATTCGATAGCCTCCGGAGGTGAGCCCCGTCGGCTGGATCGCGAGGTTGTCCGGAGGCGCCGCGCTGCCGGACATGCGCACGATCGTTCCGTTGAATTTCCCCGACTGCCCGGAAAGGCGGAATTGCGCCTTGTCCCCGAGCCTGAGACGATTGAATACGGACTCGCGCACCGTGGCGCTGACGATCGCGCCGGAACAATCGAGCAGACGCAGCAAGTCCTGCCCCTTGCGCACCTCTTCACCGGGCGAGACCAGGACCTCCCAAACCAGCGCATCGGCGGGGGACGAGAGCGCCGCGGTGGACAGCTCGGAATAGCGCGCGGCTTCAGCATCGCGCGCGGCATGAAGCTTCGCCAGTCGCTGGTCATGAGCGTTGAGCTCGGACTCCGTTTCGGCAATGCGGATCGAAAGCTCATCGGCATGCTGGAGCGAGCTCGGCCGGTCATTATAGGAGTCGCCGACATATTCGCCGCGGCGAGCGGCCTCGAGCTCGACCTCGACGGCGAACAGCCGGTGGTTGAGCGACCTCTGGGTATGGCTTGCGACTTTCGCGTCCCGCTCGGCGCGTTCGACGGCGACTGTCGTCTGGTATCCTGATGCGGCCAGCACCCTGGTCCGCGCCAGCGTCGATGCCGCCTCGGACTCGGAGGCTTCGGTCGCGGACGCCTGCGCCTTCAGGTCAAGCAGGCGTTCCTCGAGCTCCCGGATACGTCCGGCCTGGAACGCACGGGCCTGCTGCGAAATCTGCGCGTAGATTTCCTTCAGCCGCGACAGGCGTTTTTCGATGACGGGGCGTTCGGCCTCGGCTTGATCGAGCTGCCGTTGCAGATCATCCAGCCGGGCCCGGTCGGCCCTGCTGTTGGAAATTCGCAGCATGAACTCGCCTTTCGGCGCTGCCGCGCCGATGGTGGGAAGATTGTCGGCACCCTCGATCCTGCCCTCGATCGGTGCGCGCAGCGAAACCAGACGGGCATTGACCACCGCTTCCACGCTCGAGAGCTCGAGCAGGCGCTGGACCGGCCCCACTCCGGCAATGACGACGACGCCGAGGCCGAGCGCGGACTTGAACGCGCGCCATCCGAGCCGCGCCAGGAAACCCCGGCGCTTGGGCAATGACACAGAGACCGGCGCCTCGAATCCCTGCGCCTCCGGGATTTCAAAGGCCTCCTGCAGGAGGGCCGACTGGGCGCGCACATCCAGACCTGCAAGTCGCTCCGCGACCGTTCCGCCGACCGGTTCGGCCGGAGGGGGACCATCGAGCGACGACGGCCTTGATGACTCTGCGTCGGTATCCGGTGCCTTCCGTTGCTCGGAGAGCATGGTTCTTCCTCGAGCCAGCGCGCAGCCTGATCTGCGCTGTGGCAATCGCAGGCAATTGCACACAATGACTTCTCTTTGCGTTTACATTGCGTGCGGCGCGTTGCCGCGAAGGGGAATTTGGTTAAGGAAACCTCAGCGGCGACTTCGAAGCGAACGCGTCGCCCGCGCGCGCGCCGCGTCTTTACGGCACTTTATCGTTCGTTCATCAACGCGAGGATTTCTTGCACGCGCTCCGTGCGCCCTAAAGCGCCTGGTCATCTAACTCCCCTACTCGATCCCGATTGGCTGAGGCCGAGCCGCGATCGGCCTGGGGGTTGAGATGGATGGCTGGCAATTCGGCCCGGCGCAAGAGCTGCGGCGGGCATTCATTCTCGACGACACCATATTGGGTCCGATTCACTGGTATCATCCAGGCAAGTCGGCCGCCGTCGTCATGTCCGTCGACGATATTTTCCCCGGCACGTCGGCAAGCGCCTACGAAGCCGGCGGCGATCTCGACGAGGGTGCGCTCGGGCACTTGTCGTGGCTGCTCGAGCGGCATCCGCAACTGCAGATGACGCTGTTCGTCACGTCGGACTGGCGACGAATCTCTCCCGCCGCCCATCGGGTCTGGCGACATCTGCCGTGGGTTCGCGATCGCGTCTATCTTGCGAAGGTGTTGCCGAAGGGGACCATGGACCTTCGGAACCATCCGAAGTTCGTCGACTTCCTCAATGCGATGCCGCGCACAGAAATAGCGCTGCATGGCCTGCACCATATCAACGTGGGTCGCGCGGTTTCCGTCGAGTTCCAGCATCAGGATCGCGCGGCCTGCGCCGCCATGCTGAGCGAGGCCCTGCAAATCTTCGACGAGGCCGGCGTGCGCCATGTGCGCGGATTCCAAGTTCCGGGATGGAGCTGCAGCCCTTCGCTGCAGCAGGCGTGCCGCGATGTCGGAATTGAATGGGTGATGTCTGCGCGCGACATCCTCACACCCGTATCGAGGGACGCCAGGACGGCCATGTCGGGCCTGAACGGCGTGAGCTTGTTGTTTCCGGAGCGGATTGCGCCGAACCTGCTGCACGTCAGCACCAACTTTCAGGCCACTTCGGCACCGGAGCGCGCGTTCGATATTCTGGATGCGGGCGGCATCCTGTCCGTCAAGGCGCATATCAGCAAGGACGTCCCCGGGCACACGCATCTCGACGGCGTGGATCATCTGTACATGAACTATCTCGATCGCCTGTTCGGCGACATCGAGCAGCGCTACGGCGATGCGATCGAGTGGACGACGCTGGGCAAGCTCGCAAGCTCGCTGTCGGCGGCATCAGAGACGATCGCCGAGACGAGCGCGGCAAAGGACGTTGCTGCCTATCGCGCCGCCTGAACCGAGCCGAGACGGTCCGGACAAGCGGTAGCCCGATGCCGCGGCAATTGCGCTTGCGCGGATTTATGAAAGACTCGTGCGCGTCGCGATTAGAACTGAATTAAGGGAGGCGCTTTAGGCTGACCGGCCTATTCCAAAGTCATTGCCCGTGGTGCCGGGACTGCCACTTTCGACGTGGGGATCTGATGAGCGCTTCGAAATCGTATCTCCGGGATTTGGACGAGGCCGTTCTCAGGGGATCGGCCGAAAGCCGCGAGAAGGCGCTGTGGTACGCCACCGACATGCTGATGGTCGGCCGCTACACCGAAGAGGAGATCTGGACCTTCGGCGACGTCATCGGACGGCTGGCCGACGTGATCGAGGTCGCCGCGCGCGCGAGACTGGCCAAGCGGCTGGTCAATACCGCACATGCTCCGATGAATGTCGTCAGGAAGCTCGCCTTCGACGACAGCATCGAGGTCGCAGGCCCGATTCTTCAGCACTGCGAGCAACTCGACACCAAAACCCTGATCGGCAACATCAGGACCAAAAGCCAGCCGCATCTTCTGGCGATCTCCAAACGGAAGTCCATTCCCGCCGTGGTGACGGACGAGCTGGTGACGCGCGGCAACCGCGAGGTCGTGAGCTCGGTCGTGGCGAACGACGGCGCAAGCCTTTCGGATTTCGGCTTTCTGCACACGATCCAGCGCTCCGCCGACGATTCGATTCTCGCCGAGAGCCTCGGACTTCGGAAGGATATTCCGAGACACATGTTCCACCAGCTCATCGCCAAGGCATCGGCCGACGTCAGGCGAAAGCTTGCGCAGGAGCGTCCCGATCTCATCGAGGAAATTCAACCCTCCGTCATCGAGGTGACGGGCGCGCTGCAGTCGAAATTCGGACCGGCCACCGAGAAGTATTTCGCCGCGAAAAGAGTGGTCATCGCGCGCCATCAGCTCGGCGAGCTCGGCGAGGCGCTCATTCTCGAGTATGCGCGGGCCCACAAGATCGAAGAGGCAACCGTCGGACTGTCGCTGCTGTGCTCCTTGCCGGTCACCACGGTGGAACGGGCGCTCGCGGACCCGGAGATGACGCTGATCCTGGCCAAGGCCAGAAAATTCGATTGGGAAACCGCCATGGCGTTGCTGTTCCTCGGCGCCAGGGACGGCCGCATCAAGGCGAACGATCTCGAAAGCATGAAGCAGGAATTCGCGCGTCTCAATCCCAGGACATGCCAGGAAGTCCTGAGCTTCTACCAGTTGCGCAAGCATGCCGCATCCGCCCAGCTCGACCAGCGTCGCCTGCCGCAGCTGCACGCCATATGAGCAGCCCATCAACTCATTTGATCAAGCAGGCGGAAACTTGGCTGAGGGCAACGCCGCGCAGTGGTCGTAAATCGCCGAGGGGCGCGTGAACCACACCTTGTCCCTTTCGGGATGGGTCACAATGTGCCGCAACGCCTCCCGCAGCATGCGCAGCCGATATGGTTGCCCCACGATCATCGTGTGCAACGCGATGCCGCAGACCAGCGGCTGCCTTGCCGATTGACGCAGCAGCTCCTCGAATTGACCGATGATGAAGTCGCGGAACTGCTCCGGCGAATGATGCCGGACCAGGATCTGCGGGCTGTCGTTGATCTCGATCGGATACGGCACGCTCATGATCGGACCGGAGCGCGTCTTCATCCAGAGCGGCTGATCGTCGGCAGGCCAGTCCATCAGGAAATCGAACCCGACCTCCTTCAGAAGGTCGGGCGTATGATGCGTCGATGCCATCCACGGCGCCATCCAGCCTCTCGGCGGCTTTCCGGAGGCGCGTTCGATCGCCTCGCGAACCTCCTGCAGGAAGCGCTTCTCGTCGGCTTCCCACATATGGCTGTGGCGCTCGGCGTTGGTGCGCCCATGGCCGATGAACTCGTCGCCGCGCGCCTTGATGGCGTCGACGATGCGCGGCGCATAATCGAACACCGCCGTGTTGATGAGATGGGCCGCCGGCAGATTCAGCTCATCGAACAGCTCGAGGCAGCGCCAGACCCCGACCCTGTTGCCGTAGTCGCGCCAGGCGAAGGTCCGCGGGTCCGGCGCAACTCCGGCGACGGTCAGAAGATGGCCTTCGCCCGCGCCGAACGCGAAGTGCTCGATGTTGAGGCCGAGATAGACCGCAAGGCGCTTTCCTTCGGGCCAGGAATAGTCGGGGCGATCGACGATCGGCGAATACGCGTAGCGATGATGATAGGGGAGCTGCATCTCGGTCATCCTGCCAGACGTGGTGAGCCCCGCATGTCGCGAGGCCGCAAGGACACGCGGGATTGGCACCGAGCATGAGGCCTGTCAGAAGCCGCGTCTAACCCAAAGTAGGCCGGATTGCGCGATCAACGGCAATCCAGCCATTCGCAAAGTCCGGCCCGCCAACGGGCGCGCCTTCGCGCGACCCGCCGGCTTCGTGGACCGATTTCAATTCGGCATCACATAGGCGTAGATCCGGCCGCGCGAGATCGGCGCCTCGCGAACGCGGTTGCCGTTGTTGCCCGAGATCATGATCGGATTGCCCCGCGCATCGACGCCGGTGATGATGCCGACGTGGGCGCCACCGCGCCGACCCATCACCGCGATGGCGCCGACCTGGGGACCGGAAACGCGCTGACCATAGCTTGCAAACGAGTTCGCCATGTCGGAGCCGGTGCCGCGATGACCGGTATGCTGCAGCACCATGTTCATGAACCGCGCGCACCACAGGCTGCCGCGCCCGGTCGGATTGCCGCCGAGATAGCGGCGCGCCTCCGATACCAGGTCCGAGCCGCCGCCGAAGCTCGCCGATGTCGATGCCATCGTCGTGGCCCCCTGCGTGGCGCCGGACATCACGCTCGCCTGCACCCTGGCAAATCTCGGCTCGCGCAGCTTCGCGATGCTGCGCTCACGGCGCCAGGCGCGCGCGGCAGTCCGATAATGTCGATAGTGGACATAGTGGCGTGCATCATGCGCGACATGGCGCGCATGCACGTATCGCGTCGTCCCGTGATGAGAGATTCTTGCTGAAGCGGAGGAGGAGGAAACGGCAATCGCCGCAGAACACATCGCCAGCGCGACAAGCGACCGGCGCAACGCAGAAGACACAACCATTCGCAATCCTTAACCTGACGCTCCCGTTCCCCACCGGCGGATAAGGCCGGCATTCGAGGGCGGTCCGTTAAGTGCCGAGATGTGGCGAGATCAAGACGGGACGCCGTGCTGCACGCGCGCGGCATTGCAGGGATGCGCGAAGCGAATTGCAGGGGGCTTTTTCGTGACGAAAGAATTGGCCTCGCCACATTGCGGCCAGGAGCATTACTTGCGATCTATGGCTCCAGCCAAAACAACGGGGGAACGTCGATGCCTTACGCGACAGCAAGCGACAATGTGCGGCTCTATTACGAAGAGGCGGGCAGCGGAACGCCGATCCTGTTCCTGCATGAGTTCGCGGCCGACCACACCAATTGGGAGCCGCAGATGCGCTATTTTTCGCGCGGCCACCGATGTATCGCTTATTCCGCGCGCGGCTATACGCCCTCGGAGGTGCCGCCCGCGCCGGAGGCCTACAGCTACAGGCATTTCTACACCGACGCGCTTGCGGTGCTCGACCATCTGCAAATCGAGAAGGCGCATTTCGTCGGGCTCTCGATGGGCTCCTATTCATCGCTGCACGCCTCGCTCAACGCGCCGGCGAGGATGCTGTCGATGACGCTCGCCGGCGTCGGCTCCGGCTCGAGCCTGGACAAACTCGATGCTTTCCGACAGCAGTGCCGCGACACGGCCGCCGAATTCGAGAAGCTCGGCTCGGCGGAAGTCGCGAAGGTCACGCGCGAGGCGCCGGGCCGCATTCCGTTCCTGGTGAAGGATCCGCGCGGGCACGCGGACTTCTACGCGGCGCTGGCGCGGCACGATGCCAGGGGCTCCGCCAACACCATGCGCGGTTTTCAGGGCGGCCGGCCCTCGCTCTACACGCTCGCCGAAGCGATCGGCAAGGTCACGACGCCGGCGCTGATCATCTGCGGCGACGAGGACGACGGCTGTATCGAGCCGAGCCTGTTCCTGAAGAAACATCTGCCGGCTTCCGGGCTCGCCTTCTTCCCGAAATCAGGCCACGTGCTCAATCTCGAGGAGCCTGCGCTGTTCAACGAGACGGTCGAGCGCTTCATCGCGCTGGTCGAAGCCGGACGCTGGGGCATGCGCGATCCGCGGTCGATTGTGCCGCATTGATTCGTCATTCCGGGATGCGCCGAAGGCACAGGCCCGGAATCCATATGCACTCTGCGGCTCGACGGTTTGCGGGTTCGCGCTGCCGCGCGCCCCGGAATGACGGCGATGGAGGTTTAGCCCCGGCTCAGCAGAAACACGCCCTGCTCGCCAAAGAGATTCCAGAACCACCAGGGCAGGTTGAGCGGCACCGGGCGGCTGAACATGTCGAGCGCGACCGCGCGCTCCATCTTCACGCCGATCTCGTCGCACAGCTGCACGAAATCCTTGATGGTGCAGAAATGAATGTTCGGCGTGTCGTACCAGGTCGCCGGCAGGTTTTCGGTACGCGGCATGTGGCCGCCGACCAATAGCTGCAGGCGCATCTTCCAGAAGCCGAAATTCGGGAACGACACGATGGCGCGGCGGCCGATGCGCAACAGATTTTCCAGCACCGATTTCGGCTGCCGCGTCGCCTGCAGGGTCTGCGACAGGATCACGTAGTCGAAGGCGTCGTCCGGATAATTCACGAGGTCGGTATCCGCGTCGCCCTGCACCACCGCCAGTCCCTTGGCGACGCAGCGGTTGACGCCCTCGCGCGACAGCTCGATGCCGCGCCCGTCGATGCCGCGGCTTTCCAGCAGCTGCAACAGATCGCCATCGCCGCAGCCGACGTCGAGCACCTTCGAGCCGCGCTGGACCATCTCGGCGACCAGAAGATGGTCGCTGCGATAATGGCCGATGCGGCTGGGCGCAAGGCCGGGAAGCGGAAGCGTTTCGTCTTGCAGGGCCATGCTTGATCACCCAAGCCCGCGTGCCTTGCCTGCCGACAGCAGGAAGGCGCGGGAAATGTCGAAGAACTCGGGAACGTCGAGCAGGAACGCGTCGTGGCCGCGATCGGTCTCGATCTCCGCGAACGACACCCGCGCGCCGGACGCATTGAGCGCATGCACCAGCGCGCGCGATTCCGAGGTCGGAAACAGCCAGTCGGACGTGAACGACACCACGCAGAAGCGCGTCTTGACGCCGCGGAAGGCCCGCGCGAGCACGCCGTCATGGTCCGCGGCTATGTCGAAATAATCCATCGCGCGGGTCAGATAGAGATAGCTGTTGGCATCGAAGCGCTCGACAAAGGACGAGCCCTGGTAACGCAGATAGCTCTCGACCTGGAAATCCGCGTCGAACGAGAACGTCGGCAGCTCGCGATCCTGCATGCGGCGGCCGAATTTCCGGTGCAGCGCCGCGTCCGAAAGGTAGGTGATGTGGGCGGCCATTCGCGCAACCGCGAGACCGCGATGCGGATGGATGCCCTGATCGGCGTATCGGCCGCCGCGCCAGTCCGGATCGGCCATCACGGCCTGCCGGCCGAGCTCGTGAAACGCGATGTTCTGCGCCGAGTGCCGCGTCGAGCAGGCAATCGGGAGCGCCGAGAACACGCGTTCCGGATAGGCCGCGGTCCATTGCAGCACCTGCATCCCGCCCATGGAGCCGCCGACCACCGAGAACAGCGTGTCGATGCCGAGGCGGTCGAGCAGCAACGCCTGCGCGCGGACCATGTCGGGGATGGTGATGATCGGAAAATCGAGCCCCCATATCTTGCCGGCCGCGGGATTGGTCGAGGCCGGTCCGGTCGAGCCCATGCAGGCGCCAATCACGTTGGAGCAGATGATGAAGTATCTGTTGGTATCGAGCGGGCGGCCCGGGCCGACCATGGTTTCCCACCAGCCGGGCTTGCCGGTGACCGGGTGCAGGTTGAAGACATGCTGGTCGCCGGTCAGCGCATGGCAGACCAGGATCGCGTTGGAGCGATCGGCGTTCAGCGTGCCATAGGTCTGATAGGCGATCTGGAACGGCGTGAGGTCGATGCCGCAATCGAGCTTGAGCGGCTGATCTGAGCCGAACCGCGCCAGATGCGAGGTCGGAGTGTCCGCCTCGTGCGAGCGCTCCTCCAAGGGGATCGCGGAACTCGTGACTGCTTTTACGCTCACCATCTTCTCGTCCCCGCGCTCCTGGCGAGGTCTCCCGATCAAATCAGGCCATTAAAAAACCCGGCCCGAACAGAGGTTCGGCCGGGATTTGAGCGGTCCCCGGCCTGTTTAGCGAGTTTTTTAACGTGGCTGCAAGCCGGCCGGCTCAAATGACCACGGAACGATCGGAAACTAGTCACTTGCCGGGCCCGCGTCAAGCCAAGGGGCGTGGTTAACACACGGCCGTAGACCTCATGGCGAGGAGGCGCTTGCGCGGTCTCGGAGCATGAGGCCAAGATGGGGTCTGATCGTCGGAACGCGCGTTCCGCGCTCCTCACAGGAACAGCGTGAGATTTCGCCGGGTTTCCCAGATGTCAAAGCCGCCCCCTGCCCCGCCATCCCTTGCCGAGCTGCGCAAGGAGATCGATTCAATCGATGAAGGCATGCACCGCCTGCTGATGCAGCGCGGCGATATCATCGATCGCCTCATCAAGGTGAAGCAGACCCAGGAAGTCGGCTCTGCATTTCGGCCCGCGCGCGAAGCCGACATGATGCGACGCCTGGTCGAGCGCCATCGCGGTATCCTGCCGCTCGATACGGTCGAGAGCATCTGGCGTGTCATCATCGCGACCTTCACCTACGTCCAGGCGCCGTTTTGCGTGCATGCCGACGTTTCCGTGAGCGAGCCGGCGATGCGCGATTCTGCGCGGTTCCATTTCGGCTTCACCGTCCCCTATGTCGCGCATTTCAGCGCCTCCGCCGCCGTGGATGCGGTGGCTAAATCCAAAGGCGATCTTGCGCTGGTCTCCGCCATCACCAGCCGCACGGCATGGTGGACGACGCTGGAAGACGATGGCGCGCCGAAGATCATCGCGCGGCTGCCCTTTGTCGAGCGCGCCGACCATCCCGCGGCGTTGCCGGTGTTCGTGGTCTCGCGCGTCGCCGACAGCGCGATGGTCACTGAGGTCGAGACCTGGAGCGTGCGCGTATCCGGCTGGAACGCCGAGATTGCGCGGGCGCTGTCGCCGCTGGCCGACGTCGTCGCCGTGCCCGACACCGCCTTTGACGGTGCCGCGCTCCTGATATCGATCGCAGGTGCCAACCGCCTCGAGAAGATAAAGCTGGCCCTGATCCAGGCAGGCGCCTCGGTGCGTTCGACCGCCCTCGTCGGCAGCCATGCCGCGCGATATACGGTTCAGGGCTAGCATCTGCAGCTGGCGTCCCGACCGCAAAAGCCGTAAAAGCCGCCCCGTCCCGTCCGGAGTCTTTGCGATGAACCGCCCCGTGCCGAATCCCGGCATCCTCGATATTGCGCCCTACACGCCGGGCAAAAGCCCCGTGCCGGAGCCGGGCCGCAAGGTCTTCAAGCTCTCGGCCAACGAGACGCCGTTCGGCCCGTCGCCGAATGCGATCGCGGCTTACAAGGAGGCGGCGGCGCATCTGGAGGATTATCCTGAAGGCACCTCGCGCATCCTGCGCGAGGCGATCGGACGCGCGTTCGGGCTCGATCCCAACCGCATCATCTGCGGCGCAGGCTCCGATGAAATCCTCAATCTGCTCGCGCACGCCTATCTGAGCCGCGGCGACGAGGCGATCTCCACCACCCACGGCTTCCTGGTCTATCCGATCGCGACCATGGCGAACGGTGCGAGCAACGTGGTGGTGCCGGAAAAGAATTTCACCGCCGACGTCGATGCGATCCTCAAGGCGGTCACGCCGCGGACAAAGATCGTCTGGCTTGCCAACCCGAACAACCCGACCGGGACCTACATCCCGTTCGACGAGGTCAAGCGATTGCGCGCGGGTCTGCCCGCGCATGTGCTGCTGGTGCTGGATGCGGCTTATTCCGATTATGTCTCGCGCAACGATTACGAGCTCGGCCTGGAGCTGGTTGCCACCACGGACAATACCGTGATGACGCACACCTTCTCGAAGATCCACGGGCTCGCCGCCTTGCGCATCGGCTGGATGTTCGGGCCGGCCCACATCGTGGATGCGGTCAATCGCATCCGCGGCCCCTTCAATGTGTCGACGCCGGCGATGAAGGCGGCGGTCGCCGCAATCGAGGATACCGCGCATCAGCAGATGTCGAAGGTGCACACCGAGACGTGGCGCAACCGCCTGACCGACGAGATCCAAAAGCTTGGGCTGAAAGTCACCCCGAGCGTCGCGAACTTCGTGCTGATCCATTTCCCGACCGAGAAGGACAGAACGGCTGATGACGCCGACGCATTCCTGACCCGGCGCGGGCTGGTGCTGCGCGCCCTCAAGAACTACCAGCTTCCGCACGCGCTGCGCATGACCATCGGCACCGAGGAGGCCAATCGGCTGGTGATCGACGCATTGCGCGAATTCATGGGGAAGACGTGAACGTTCAGCCGCAATTCAAACGGCTCGCGCTGATCGGCTTCGGCCTGATCGGCGGCTCGATCGCGCGCGCGGCGCGGGCGCACGGCATCGTCGGCGAGATCGTCGCGACCGCGCGCTCCGAGAAGACGCGCGCGCGGGTCAAAGAGCTCGGCATCGCCGATTCCGTTGTCGCAACCAACGCCGAGGCGGTCAGGGGCGCCGACCTCGTCATCCTCTGCATTCCCGTCGGCGCCTGCGGTCCGGTCGCCCAGGAAATCGCGACCGATCTTGCGCCCGGCGCCATCGTTTCCGACGTCGGCTCGGTCAAGGGCGCGGTGGTCAAGGACATGGCGCCGCATCTGCCGGCGACGACGCATTTCATCCCGGCCCATCCCGTCGCCGGTACCGAACATTCCGGCCCGGATTCCGGCTTTGCCGAGCTCTTCATCAACCGATGGTGCATCCTGACGCCGCCCGAGGCTACCGATCCGGCCGCCGTGGACAAGCTGCAAGCGTTCTGGGCCGGGCTCGGTGCCAAGGTCGAGATCATGACGCCGGATCATCATGACCTGGTGCTCGCGATCACCAGTCATTTGCCGCATCTGATCGCCTACACCATTGTCGGCACCGCCGATGAGCTCGCACAGGTGACCGAGTCCGAAGTGATCAAATTCTCCGCCGGCGGATTTCGTGATTTCACCCGCATCGCCGCATCCGACCCGACGATGTGGCGCGACGTATTCCTGTCGAACAAGGAAGCGGTGCTGGAGATGCTCGGCACCTTCAACGAGGATCTCTCGAAACTCACCCGCGCCATCCGCCGCGGCGACGGCGACGCGCTGTTCGAGCATTTCACCCGCACCCGCGCCATTCGCCGCGGCATCGTCGAGACGGGCCAGGATTCGGCGGCTCCCGATTTCGGCCGGCCACACGCGAATCTGGCGAAGCGGCCGGAGTAAAACTCGTTCGTGCTCCCGCGCCAACGATGGGCGTAAAAGACTGGGCTCAGCCAGGCATGGCCGAGCCCAGTTCAGTTTGGGGCGACATGCAGCCGTCGTTCGTCGCAGGGTCCTGAAAAACGGCGCCCACTAGCGCCTGGTCGCGGGCGCGCGGTTGACGTGATGGGTCTTCACCGACATGCGCAGCTCGCTGCGCGCCATCGAGGCCATCGCGTCGGCGGGCCGCGCGGGCGTTCCGAGCCCGAGATCGGCGTTCGGATGATAGAAGGCGTGGGCGCCGGGCTCCGCGATCGCCTCCCACGCCGCCGCCGGCGTAGCGAACATGCCCGCCACCAGGGCAAAGGCGGTGCCCAAAATCCGGTACTTCGTCATGGATGTTCTCCTCGTGATCGGCATCAATATGCGTGCCGTCTGCACACAGGACCGGCAATTGGCCTCCGACATTCCCGGCGCACGGGAGGGAGAAGATCACGCTTGGGCGAGCGGCGCGTGAGACACCGCTGCTCGTTCATGGCAGTGGCGGCGTTTTCTCAGAAGAGCGGCGGCGTCTGCGCGATCTTGAGCGGCCCGAGGAAGACCGCGCCATCGACGAAACGCAGCGGAAAGGTGCGCGCGGCCTTGCCTTCGAGCGTTGCTTCCTTGCCAAGCGCGTTGATGCCGACGGCAACGCCGACATTGGCATTCTGCTTCACGATCTTGCCGAGCCCGGGAATCGCCCGGTCCAGCGCCCCCAGCAGATTGGTCACATCCTGCGACTTGACGCCGGGCGCCACGCGATCGAGCGTTCCCTGCGGCACGCCGTTCTCGAGCATCTTGTCGATACCGAGCGCCGGGATCACCTTCTCGATTCCGGTCACGGTCGTTTGCAATTCGCCTTCAAGGCGTCCGCTCGGGCTGAAGCCGAGCGTGCCTGACGCAACGGCGATCAGATCGCCCTGCTGGATGCGCGACTGCAAAATCTCGACATGACCGCCGGTCGCCTGGATCTCGCGAAACCGGGCCGGCCACGGTTTCGGCGAGAGATCCTTCAGGCCGCTCAGCATCGCGCGCACATTGGCATCGAAGGGATCGGCGAGGAGAGGATGCAGGCCCTTGATGCTGCCTTGAGAAATCTGCAGCACGGTTTCAATCACGGGCTGCTCGGCCGGCGAGCCCTCGGCGATGCGGCCGTGCAGCTCGACATGTTTCGCGGCAGCTAGCGGCACCTGCATCGTGCCCTCGACGCGATCGATCGCGGCCTCGTCGAACACGACGGATGCGCGCTGCGGTACCCGCGGCAGGCCATAGACGCTGCTGCGACCCGTTCTCCAGTTCGCGACATAGGACGCTTGTGCGGCAGGGTCTGCGATCTGCGCGGGGCCGGTGAACTCGGCGATGATGCGCTTTGGGTCATAGACCTGCGCGACCACCAGGATCTGGCCGAGCCTGGCCGTGATCGGCGTGGCATTCTGGCCAGCCGTCTGCGAGACCAGCGCGACGCTTGGATTGCTGCAGAGAATCTCGAGTTGGAACGGATAGCCCGCCACCGAGCGGTTGGCGCAATCGTAGACGCGGCCTGATTTCGCTTCGCGCGCGCGCCAGGCGTCGGCCTCAACATCGACCCGCGAGGCGGCATAGAACCAAAACACGCTCCACCCGATCGCGGCGATCACGAGCAGGACGGGGGCGATGAACAGACGCCAAAGCGGGCGCCGGCGAGGCAGCGTCATGTCGGACCTTTGCTGAGCAATTTTGTCAATAAAGCGGTCACGATCCCTCCAATCAAGTTAACGCATTTTCACAAAAGGCGGCTTTTCTGCTAACAGCGCCGCCAAATGTCGACCGTGCCCCTGCCCGAGACGGATTCGTCCACAGCCAACCCGAAAACCGACCTCTGGGTGTTCGGCTACGGCTCGCTGATGTGGCGGCCGGGCTTCGAATTTGTCGAGCAGGTGCCGGCGCGACTGATCGGCGAGCACCGCGCACTTTGCGTCTATTCGTTCGATCATCGCGGCACACCGGAAAAGCCCGGGCTTGTGCTCGGGCTGGATCGCGGCGGCGCCTGCCGCGGCATCGCTTTCCGCGTCGAAGCACGCCTGCGCAGCCGCACAATCGAGTATCTGCGCGGCCGCGAGCAGACCACTCATGTCTACCGCGAGGTGATGCGTTCGGTCTGGCTCGAGAACGAAGCGCGAGAGCGCGTCAGCGCGCTGACCTATGTGGTCGATCGCGGACATGTGCAGTATGCCGGACGGCTGCCGCTCCCCGAGCAGCTTCGCATCGTCGAGCAGGGACATGGTCGCTCCGGCAACAATCGCGACTATGTGCTGGCAACCGTGCGCGCGATCGAGGCCCAGGGCTTTCGCGATCCGCAATTGCACCAGCTTTCGCTGATGCTGCATGAGGAGCCGCGATCGCTGCATCCGCCCGCTCCCTTGGAGGGACCGTAAACAAGCCCGTGGCGACCGCAGCACAAATCTGCAATCAGGAATTCAGCGGAGCGCGGCATGCCGCCGAACAGATTGGCCTGCTCGGCCCTGCCGGCGGCGACCAGGCGATCGCTGGTCTCCTCGATCGCGGCCGTGAGTTGGGCGAGAAACTCCTCCCGCGGCAATCCCGGCGGCAGCGGATCGAGAAACTCGACCACGAGCGTGCCGGGATAACGCATGAAGGTCCGGCGCGGCCAGAACAGGCCGGAATTGAGCGCGACCGGCAGGCAGGGCACGCCGCAATCGTCATAGATCAGGGCAACGCCGGACTTGTACTGCGCGGGCGCGCCGGGCGCGGTCCGCGTGCCTTCCGGGAAGATCACGAACTGGCGCCCGCGCCGGACTTCCTCGGCGGCCCGGCGCGCCATCTTGATCAGCGCGCGGCCGCCCGCGCTCCTGTCGATCGCAATCATGTCGGTCTTGATCAGGAACAATCCGAAGACCGGAATGAATTTCAGCTCGCGCTTGATGGCAAAGAACGGCGCCTCGAAGAAGCGCAGCAGCGAAATCGTCTCCCACATCGACTGGTGCTTTGAAGCGACGATCAAAGGCCCGGTCGGAATCTTCTCGACCCCGCGAAACTCGACCTTGATGTTGCAGACCAGGCGCATCAACGTCGTGGCGCTCGTGCCCCACCAGGTCGCAACCCGCATCATCGCGGAACGCGGCATCAGGAAAGTCGGCAGCGCGACCACGACGCAGAACAGGAACAGCAGATAGAACAGGATGTTGAAGACGAGCGAACGCAGGAAAATGGCGGCCATCGAGAACCCGAACCTAGTTGGCTTGCGCCGTGGCGGGCCGACGCGGCGACGAGGACGGCGGCTGGTCCTCTTGTATCAGCTCGATGCCGAGATCGGCCAGGTGCACCCGCAGCCCGGCAGCGACGTATTTCACGTATTCCGAGAGCAGGAGGCGCAGCGTTGGGCCACTCGTCCACCACGGCTCGTCGCGCCACCTGTCGCTGATGACGGCGAACGGAATCAATTTCACGTCCGGCATGACGTGCGACAGCTCAACGATCGCGCGCGGCATGTGATAGTTCGAGGTCACCACGATCAGCGACTTGAAGCCGCGCTCATGGGCCCAGCGCCGGGTTTCCGCCGCGTTGCTGCGGGTGTTGACCGCCGAATGATCGAGATCGACGCAGCAATGAAACAGGGTCTGGCTCTCCTGCAGCGAGCGGGAGATGTCGCTCGCCGCGATCGTCGGATGCACGCCGGAGATCAGCAGCCTCTTGCCGTAACCGGCGGCGAGCAGCTCCATCGCATCGGACACGCGCGACGATCCGCCGGTCAGGACCACGATGCCGTCGGCCCGCGCCTCCGGCGCGCTTTCCGCATAGCGCAGTTTCGACAGGAAGCAGGCAAAACCTGCTGCTGCGACCAGCACGACGGAGAGCAGCCCGATCAGCGTCGCGCGCAAGGCGCGCCGCGGCGCGCGCGAAAGCGCGTTCGGCGATCTATCGTCGGACTGCGTGGTCATGCGACGGCTTCTTGCCCCTCTGCTCGCGCAAGTTTAGAAACATTTTGGCACGAAGTGTAGCCCGCTCGACGCGACCAACGGTCACTCGATCTCGTCGAGCGTTGCAAGCAAGGTACGCCGGGAGGCCCAGGCGGTAATTGCCGCAATGAACACCGCCTGTACCGCCAGCACCAGATAGCCCGACGGACGCAGCGAAAAGGTGCCGAGCAGGGCGGCAAACTGGTCACCCACCGGCGTGCCGGAGAACCACCCCGCAATCGATTCCGACAAGCCGAATCCGAGCATCGCGACCCCGCCGCCGATCACGCCGCCCTCGAGGCCGAGCAGGAGAAAATGCCGGAAGAAGCGGTCGGCGATGAAGCGATCGCCGGCGCCGACGAAATGCAGCACCTCCACGATCGGGCGGTTGGCCGCCATCGCCCCGCGGGTCGCGAACGAGACCGAGATGATGGTCGCAATGATCACCAGCACGAGGATGCCGAACCCTGCGAGCACGGTCGCCCCGGACATCGAGCGCATCCGCTCGATCCAGGCGCGATGGTCGTCGACGCTGGCGCCGGGGGCGACCTGCGTCACCCGGGCGCGCAGGCCGGCAAGGTCGAGCGTCGCGCCCGGCGAGAGACGGGCGATGATCACCCGCGGCACCGGCAGCTCATCCAGCGAGAGGCCGGTGCCGAGCCACGGCTCCAGGAGCTTTGCGGATTCCTCGCGCGAAAGCGGCCTGACCTCGATGATCCCGGACTGGTTGCGGACGGTCTCTGCAGCCGCCGCCGTGTCGCGGTCGATATCCCGCCCCGCCTGCGGGCGAACCTGGATGGTGATCTCGCTTGCGACATCGGACTGCCATTCCGCGGCGGATGCGCTCACCAGCAGCACTGCACCGGTCGTGATCGAGGCCAGGAAGGTCATGATGGCGACGACTGCGACCAGCGCGCGACCGGCGATCGAGGCGCGCGGCACGATCGGTGACAGATTGCGCGCGCGTGCCGGCAGACGCGGACGCTCGTCTCCGAGGTCCACCAGCGGGCCTTGCTGGTCCAGTCTACTCATAGATGTGCAAGCGCCCCTGATGCAGCACCAGCCGACGCGCGTCGTATTGATCCATCAGCGTGATGTCGTGGGTCGCGATCACGACCGCAGTCCCCGATTTGTTGAGCTCGATGAACAGCCGCAGCAAGCGCCGCCCGAGCGTCGGATCGACATTGCCGGTCGGCTCGTCCGCCAGCAAGAGCTGAGGCCGCGAGATCACGGCGCGCGCGATCGCGGCGCGCTGCTTCTCGCCGCCGGACAGGATCGGCGGCAGCGCATCCATCCGCTCGCCCAGTCCCACCCATCGCAACAGGTCGATGACCTCCTTGCGGTAGCTGGTTTCGTCCCGGCCGATGACGCGGAATGGCAGCGCCACGTTCTCGTACGTCGTCATGTGATCGAGCAGGCGAAAGTCCTGTAGTACGATGCCGATCCGCTTGCGCAGGTTTGCCACGTCGTCCTTGCCCAGCAGCGAGACGTCCTGGCCGAACAGATTGACCAGCCCGCGGGTCGGCCGCAGCGAAAGGAACAGCAATTTCAACAGCGACGTCTTGCCGGCGCCGGACGGCCCCGTCAGGAACTGAAACGAGTGCGCCGGAATCAGGAAATTGAGGTCGCGCAGGATCTCCGGCCCGAGGCCGTATCGCAGTCCGACATTTTCGAACCGAACCAAGCTCTAGCTCCGTTCGACGCAGGTCCACGCCGGACCGGCGGAACCCTGGGCACGCATCGCCAAGGCCGCTTTTGCGTCCGTTATGGTTTCCGATTCGTTAACGGTCGCCTTGTAGCATCTGGGGGTCCCGAATCCGACTGGCGTCATGGCAGAGAGTGGCTCCGTGCACATCGTTTGCCCACATTGTACAACCTCCTACGCCATCAATCCGGCCACACTTGGTGCCGCAGGGCGCAATGTGCGCTGCTCCCGCTGCAAGGAGGTCTGGCTGGCAAGGCCGGAGGACGCGGTGCAGCCGGCGATGGCGGACGCCGGCCGTTGGCCCGACGAGGCCGACCCCGACGCCCAATGGGCCGGCGCTCAAGCGGACGATCAGACCCCGCGCGTGGACAGCCCCTCGATTGCCGGCGACTGGCCGAACCAGGCCGGCGACTGGACACCCGGCGTCCGCAACGCGAGCGAGGACGGCGAGGCAGCGCCACGCGCCGGATTGTTCGGCAGGCTGCTTAAACGGTCTCGCCAGACGCGCAAGCGGAAGACACCCTATATCACCCTGCCGATCGCCTGTGCGGCCATGGGCGCGCTTGCGGTCGCGCTCGTGGTCTGGCGCGCCGACGTGGTCAGGCATCTGCCGCAGACCGCGGCGTTTTACAAGATGGTCGGTCTCGACGTGAACCTGCGCGGCCTGTTATTCAAGGACGTCAAGGTCACCGCCGAGACCGTCGACGGCAAGCCGGTGCTGGTGATCGAGGGTGCAATCGTCGGCGAGACCCGCAAGTCGATCGAGCTGCCGCGGCTGCGGTTCTCCGTCCGCGACGCGCAGGGCGCCGAGATCTACGCCTGGAACTCGGTCCTGGAGCAGACCGTGCTGAAGCCGGGCGACCGTGCCCTGTTCAAATCGCGCCTCGCCTCGCCTCCGATTGAAGGCCGCAGCATCGATATCCGCTTCTTCAACAAGCGCGATATTGCCGGCGGCAGTGTATAGTGCCTGCACGCGTTATTTCCGGATGGGCCGAAAGGCGCCAGACAATCCATGCTCGCGCCCCGAATTTGACAGGGAAGATATACCATGGCGCGCGTCCTGATCGCCGACGACGAAGACGCCATGCGCTCGCTGGTGGCGCGCGCGATCGCCATGGACGGCCATGACATCGTTGCCGTCCAGGACGGCGCCGAGGCGCTGGAGGTGCTGGTCCGCGACGCCGGCGCCTTCGACCTCCTGCTGACCGACATCCAGATGCCCGTCATGGACGGGATTGCACTGGCGCTGACGGCGGCGCGCGACTTCCCAGCCCTGACGATCCTGTTGATGACAGGCTTTGCCGACCAGCGCGAGCGCGCGTTGAATCTCGACGCCATCGCCCATGACGTGATCACAAAGCCGTTCTCGGTTGCCGATATCCGCACCGCGGTCGCCGACGCGCTCGCGGGGCGGAGGTCGGCGTAGTCCGCTTCATTCGTCGCTGCCGGGCTCGACCCGGCAATCCATCCCTTGAAACAACTCTTCGAAGAATGATGGATGCGCGGGCCTTCGCCTCGCCGAAGGGACTTCGGCCCCGCAGGCAGGTCAAGCCCGCACATGACGGTTTGGCCTGTCGTCGACCCGTAGAGCTTCAATAATCCTTGAGCAGGCGCTCGATGTAGTCGAGCTCCAGCTGCGGCCGGGTGGAGTCACCGAGACGGCGGCGCAGCTCCTCGAGGATGCGGCGCACCCGCTGCACGTCGATCTCGCCGGGGATCATCTTCGACAATTCATCATACTCGTGCGAGCGTAGCGGCCGGCCGAGCGGATCGGTGCCATTGGGGCCCGCCTGCTGACGGCCGACGCGTTCTCCGGGGCCGTCGCCCTGCTGGTCGCCATCGCCCTGCTGCATGGCCTCCGCCAGGCTTTGCGCGCCCTTGCGCATGGCCTCCAGCGCCTTGCCCTGCGAGTCCACCGCGCCCTCGGCATTGCCCTCCCCGAGCCGCTCGCCGGCGTCGCCCATCGCCGAATCGGCCTCGCCGAGGCTGTCCTCGTTGTCGCCCTGATCGCCGCCGCCCTGCTGGCCCTGTTCCTGCCCTTGCTGTTCCTGCCCTTGCTGGCCCTGCTGGCCCTTCTCGCCGCGCTGCTGCGGACCCATGCCGCGCCTGGCGAGCTCCTGCTGCAGCTTCTTGAGCCGGTCGCGCAGGCCCTGCTGATCCTGCTGCAAGTCGCCCATGCCCTGCTCGGCACCCTGCTTGCCGCGACTGCGGTCGCGCCTGGAATCCTGGCCCTGCTTGAAGGTCTTGTCGCGCAACTGCTGTTGCTTGCGGATCATGTCGCCGAGCTCGTTGAGCGCCTGCTCCATCTCGCTGTCGCCGCCCTGGCCGGGCTGCGCCATCTGCAGGTTCTCGAGCATCTGCTGCAACTGGTCGAGCAGCTGCTTGGCCGCCTCCTTGTCGCCGGAGCGCGATAACCGCTCCAGGCGATCGATCATGTTGTTGAGGTCCTGCTGGCGCAGCATCTTCGTATTGGGATCAAGCGGCCGCGCCAGTTGCTGCGGATTGTTGCGGAGCTGCTCGGCGAGCTGTCGCAGGAAATTGTCGAGCGCCGCGCGCAGATCCTGCGTGAGCTTCTTGATCTCCTCGTCGCTTGCGCCGCGTTCCAGCGCCTGCTTGAGCGCTTCCTGCGCCGCGCGCAGCGCCTTGTCGACATCGCTGATATTGCCGTCCTCGATGGTGACCGCGAGCGCCCAGAGGCTCGCCACCACCTCGCGCAGCTCGTCGTCGGAGCGCGCGGCCTCGAGTTGCCGCGTGACGCTGTAGAGCCCGAGGTAATGTCCGGACTCCTCGGCCATGAACAATTGCGGCGCGATCATCAGCGCCTCGAGCGCGGTGAAGACTTCCGCATTGCGGTTGCCGTCGAGCGCGAGATTGCGACGCTGCTCAACCAGCGCCCGCGCCAGAGGCTTGGTGAACAGCCGCTCCGGCAGGCGCATGTCGAACGGCTCGCTCTTGCCCTCGTTGCCGGCTTCGTCCTTGGCGGTCAGCGTCAACGTGACGTCGGCGCCGGCATAGGGATCTTCGCTGAGGTCCTTGACGGTCTGCCCGATGCCGTTGCGGGTCCGCGCGTTCGGCAGCACCAGCGCAAATTGCGGTGGCTGGAACAACGGCCGCGCCGCGGGCGCGCCCTTCGCGGCCTCGCCTGCGCGCGCCACGAAATGCGCCTGCGCTTCGGTGACGCCGTAATCATCTTCGATCTTGTAGGACATCTGCAGCGAGCCGCGCGCCTGGCGCTCGGGATCCTTGGCCAGCGCAATCGTCGGCGCGCGGTCGGGAACGGCTGTGAATCTCCACTGCGGCTGGCCGGACGGCGCGCGCACGTGAGCCGTGCCGTCGCCCGCGATCGTGAAGTGCTTCTCGTTGGTGCCCTTGGGCGCCTGCTCGGTGGGCACCGCTTCGCTGACGCCACCGCCCGACACCACGTCAAGCGAGCCGCCGGACGAGCGCACGATCAGCGTCGACCCGGCCGGCACCGGCAACGGACCGGAGGCCGGCAGCGCGGCAGCTTCCTTGTTCGCGGCCGACAGGATGATCGGCGGCTTGCCGGTGTAGACCGGCGGATTGACCCAGGCATCGACGCGGATATTGGCCGGCGACAGCACGCCGTTCCAGTCGAAGGCGGCAGCGATCCGGAGCAGCCGCTCCTCGCCTGCGGCGACATAGCAGGCGACCAGCATCACACCGACCAGCGCACGCAGCGCCCATGGATCATGAATCCGCAGGCGCGGCGACGGCAGCCCGGCCCGGATGCGCTTGAGCTGCGCCAGTGTGCGCTCGCGCTGGGCCTGCCACAGCGCCAGAGCGACCGGATCCTGCGAGGTCAAAGTGTCGGTCAGCGTCGTCGCCGGGCGATGGCTCAGGCCCGAGCCGCGGTCCAACCGCGTCAGCCCCTGCTCGCGGCTCGGCCAGCGGAACCAGATCAGCGGCCACAGCGCCCAGAGCGATGCGGCCATGAACAAAGCGAGCCCGATCGCGCGCGCAAGGAATGGCAGCGCCAGCCAAAGGCCGACCCAGGACACCACCAGGAAAAGTCCGAGGACAGTGAGAAGCCGCGCGAGAATCGGCCAGGCACGCTCCCACGCGATCGCGTATCTGGCCCGAGCGAGGGCCTGCGTCAACTTGAGCCGCGCGATGTCATTCTGGCCGCGCGGCGGCTCGGACGGATCAGGGGTCACGCCGTTCAATAAAGTCTCCGACATTGCCGGCAAATCAGCCTAACATAACGGCGGCAGCTAGGCATCCGTTCTTCTCCGGTATCCCCGGCCCGGAAATACGCATAACACGAAGGCGTGACTAGGCTCCGGCGACCCCCTAAGTTCCCTCTGGCAAACCAGATACAAGAGGGAGCGTCATGGAGATCGGATTTATCGGCCTCGGCAACATGGGCATGCCCATGGCGCGACGCCTGATCGAGGCCAAGCATCAACTCGTCGTGTTCGATACCCGCAAGGAGGCGATGGACAAGCTCGCAGCGCTCGGCGCGCGCACGGCCGCCTCGCCGAAGGAGGTCGCCGATCGCGTCGAGACCGTGATGGCGAGCCTGCCCTCGCTACAGGCCTCGCTCGATGTCGCGACCGGCAGGAACGGCGTGATCGAAGGCGGCAAGGTAAAGCGTTTTGTCGATCTCTCCACCACCGGCTCGCAGATGGCGGTGAGGATTTACGACTTGCTGAAAACGCGCAACATCGTGCAGCTCGACAGCCCGGTGTCGGGCGGTGTCAGCGGCGCAGAAAAGGGAACGCTGGCGGTCATGGTGTCGGGACCGAAAGCCGACTACGAGGCGATCAAGGGTGCTCTCGAGGTGATCGGCAAGCCGTTCTACATCAGCGCAAAACCCGGCGCGGGACAGACCATGAAGCTCGCAAACAATTTCCTCTCGGCGACCGCGACGGTCGCTACCTGCGAAGCCGTGGTGATGGGCGTCAAGGCCGGCCTCGATCCGAAGGTAATGATCGATGTCATCAATTCCGGCTCCGGCATGAATACCGCGAGCCGCGACAAGTTTCCGCGCTCGATCCTGCCGCGCACCTTCGACTTTGGATTCGCGACGGGGCTGATGGTGAAAGACGTGCGGCTTGCGATCGAGGAGATGAAGGCGCTCGGGTTGAAGATGGAAGTCGCCGAAGCGGTCGGGCGGCTTTGGGAGACCGTGCTCCGCGAAGAGGGCGCGGATTCCGATTTCACTTCTGCGATCAAGCCGATCGAAAAGGCCGCGGGCGTTGTGGTCGGCGGCAAGAGCGGCGGACACGCAGCGAAGTAGCAAAAAAAGCGAGTAGCGAATAGGGAGTGGCGAATAGTGGGCTCGCTACTCTCTATTCGCTACTCCCCATTCGCGTCCAAATCACAGCCACGGCGCGGGGCTGTCCATCGCAATCAGCGCATCGATATCGATGCGCTGGCGCACCACGGCGTATTGATCGTCCTTGACCAGCACTTCCGGAATCAGCGGCCGCGTGTTGTAGGTGCCGGACTGCACCGCGCCATAGGCGCCCGCGGTCATGATCGCGAGCAGATCGCCCGCCTTCGGCTCCGGCAGCCTGCGGTCGAGCGCGAGATAATCGCCGCTTTCGCAGACGGGACCGACGACGTCGGCGGTGATCATGCGCGCGCCGGATGCCTGCACCACCGGCAGGATATCGTGGTGGGCTTCATACAGCGTCGGCCGGATCAGGTCGTTCATCGCGGCATCGATGATGACGAAGGTCTTGGCCTCGCCGCGCTTCACATAGATCACGCGCGTAACGAGGATGCCGGCATTGCCGACGATCATCCGCCCGGGCTCGAACATGAGCGTGCAGCCGAGATTGTGCGTGACGCGCTTGACCATCGCCGCATAGGCGTCGGGCGCGGGCGGCGCCTCGCGATCCCTGTAATAGGGAATGCCGAGACCCCCGCCGAAATCGATATGCGAGATGTTGTGGCCGTCGGCGCGCAGCGTCTGGACAAACTCGGCAAGCAGGCGAAACGCGGTCTCCATGCGCGCCAGATCCGTGATCTGGCTGCCGATATGCATGTCCGCGCCGGTCACCTCGATGCCCGGCAGCTTTGCCGCGCGCGCATAGACCTCGCGCGCGCGGCTCAAGGGAATGCCGAACTTGTTCTCCGACTTGCCGGTCGAAATCTTGGCATGTGTGCCCGCGTCGACGTCGGGATTGACGCGCACCGAGACCCGCGCCGTCCGCCCGACCGCGACCGCAAGCCGCGACAAGAGCTCGAGCTCAGGCTCGGATTCGATGTTGATGCAGAGAATGTCGGCGGCCAGCGCCGCGCGCAGCTCGGCCTCGGTCTTGCCGACGCCGGAAAACAAGATCTTGCCCGGGGCAATGCCGGCCGCGAGCGCGCGCTTCAATTCGCCGCCGGAGACCACATCGGCGCCGGCGCCAAGCTTCCCCAGCGTGCGCAGCACCGACTGGTTGGAGTTCGCCTTCATGGCGTAACAGACAAGAATCTTCTCGCCCGCGAAGGCCTCGGTGAAGACGCGGTAGTGCCGCTCCAGCGTCGCCGTCGAATAGCAGTAAAAGGGCGTGCCGACCTGTGCCGCGAGATCGGCAAGGCTGACGGCTTCGGCGTGGAGGACGCCGGCCCGGTAGTCGAAATGATTCATGTGGAACTAGTTACCCAGAAGCGGGTCGAGAATAAACGGCTTATTCTTGTTGCCTTTGGGCGCGACGGGCGCCGTGTCCGGGGCCGCATTGAACAGGCCCGGCCTGGCGGCGACGTCCGCGTCCGTATTGGTCGAGGTCGGCACGGCATTGGCGGTCGGCGCATAGGCGGTCGGCGGCGAGTCCAACGGACCCTTGCGGCCGCAGGCCCCCAGCGCCAAGGCGGCCACGGCAAGCACGACGACGGCCCATCGCCCGGATGTCCGGCTCAGATCACGAGTCACGACAGAATCCCCAATGCGCGGCGCACCATACAGAGATTGTCATGCGCTGGCGAGTGCTGGAGAACCATGTAATTGCAGCGAAATTCCAACGCCCGGCCCTATTTCCGCTGCTTTTCGAGCCGTTTCGCCCAGGATTTTGCCTGCGCCAGCACGTTCTTCGGTGCGGTGCCGCCAAAGCTTGTGCGGCTTTTGACGGAAGCGTCGACCGAGAGCACTTTCAACGCTTCCGCGGCGATCCTGGGCTCGACCTCCTGCATGGCGCTTAGCGGCAGCTCGTGCAGCGCCACGCCCTGGCTGGAGGCAAGCGCGACGATACGCCCGGTCACGTGATGGGCCTCCCGAAATGGCATTTTCAGCGTCCGCACCAGCCAGTCGGCAAGATCGGTCGCGGTCGCATAGCCGTCGCCGGCAGCCGCCTTCATGCGCGCCTGATCCGGCACGAGGTCGGCGACCATGCCGGTCATCGCGCGTATCGCGAGCGCCAGCGCGGCAAACGCCTCCATCGCACCTTCCTTGTCCTCCTGCATGTCCTTTTGGTAGGCGAGCGGCAGGCCCTTCATCACGATCAACAACGCGGTGAGCGCGCCGATCACGCGCCCGGTCTTGGCGCGCACCAACTCGGCCGCGTCCGGATTGCGCTTCTGCGGCATGATCGAGGAGCCGGTGGTGAACTTGTCGCTGAGGCGGACCAGGCCCACGAGCGGAGACGTCCACACCACGATTTCTTCGGCGAACCTCGACAGATGCACGGCGCAGATCGCCGCGGCCGACAAGGTCTCCAGCACGAAGTCGCGATCGGAGACCGCGTCCAGCGAATTGGCCATCGGCTGATCGAAACCAAGCGCTTTCGCGGTCGCGTCACGGTCGATCGGAAACGAGGTGCCGGCGAGCGCTGCAGCGCCCAATGGCGATTGGTTCAGCCGCTTGCGGGCGTCGGCGAACCGGCCGCGATCCCGCGCCGCCATCTCGACATAGGCGAGCAGATGATGGCCGAAGGTGACCGGCTGCGCAGTCTGCAGATGGGTGAAGCCCGGCATCACGGTCGCGGCATGCTCGGTTGCGCGCGCGACCAGCGCCTCCTGGAAGGCAGCGAGCGCCTGATCCGTCTCGTCGATCACGTCGCGGACATAGAGACGGAAGTCGGTTGCGACCTGATCGTTGCGCGAGCGCGCGGTGTGCAGCCGCCCGGCCGCCGGCCCAATCAGCTCGGACAGGCGCGATTCGACGTTCATATGGATATCTTCCAGTGCGCGCTTGAAGTCGAACGCGCCCTTGCCGATCTCCGACAGGATCGTATCCAGGCCCTTGCCGATGTTCTTTGCGTCCGAGGCGCTGATGATGCCCTGCTCGGCGAGCATTGCGGCATGCGCCTTGGAGGCGGCAATGTCCTGGGCGTAAAGGTGCCGGTCGACGTCGATGGAGACGTTTATTTCCTCCATGATCGCGTCGGGGCGCTCGGAAAACCGCCCGCCCCACATCTTGTTGGTCATGACCTCTTGCTCATATGCCGTTCACATCTGCGCGTGGAGCAGGTCCCGCGCCCTTTGCCGGCCAAGCCGGCCGTAATATAGGCCCCTGCATAGCCGTAACCACCATGGATTGACAGACGATATGCCCGACAGTCCCCCATCCCTTGCTCCGGCGCTGCGCCGCGTCCCGATCGCGATCGCCGCGGTCGTCATCGGCGGATTGGTCGGGTATGCCGGAATCCAGGGGCTCGGCAGGCTCAAGGGTCCCGCGGGCGACCCCGCCTGCCGCGCGGCGGTCGATACGGCGAGGCGGCTCGCCCCGCTCGCCCATGGCGAGGTGGCCGCGCTGACCATGGCGAGTGCGCCGCTGAAGCTTCCCGATCTCGCCTTCGAGGACGCCGACGGCAGGCCGAGGAAGCTCTCCGACTGGCGCGGCAAGACCGTGCTGGTGAACCTGTGGGCGACCTGGTGCGTGCCCTGCCGGCGTGAAATGCCGGCCCTGGAGAGCCTGCAGCAAAAGCTCGCCGGACCGGATTTCGAGGTGGTCGCGATCAATATCGATACCCGCGATCCGGAGAAACCCAAGAGCTTTTTGAAAGAGGCCAATCTGACCCGGCTCGGCTTTTTCAACGACCAGAAAGCAAAGTCATTTCAGGAGCTTAAGGCCATAGGCCGGGCCTTGGGCATGCCGACCTCGGTGCTGGTGGACCCCGAAGGCTGCGAAATTGCGACCATTGCCGGTCCCGCCGAATGGGCAAGCGACGATGCGATCAAGCTGATCACGGCGGCGACGAAGCCGGCGGCCGCGGGAGGCTAGCGCATCGTCCGGAAAAATGCGCTGCGGTTTTCCGAATAGATCATGCGCAGACGATAACCCGAAGCGCGGTTCAACCGACGGCCGCGCTTTCAGGCCGCGATGTTGAGATTGCCGCCGACGCCTGCACCGACATTGGCGAGCGAGAGGCTTTGCTGGGCGCCGCCAAGCAACGTCAGCACCGCCGACTGCTGGCTGTCGAGGTTCTGTTTCAGCGTCGCGGTCGCGACCTGCTGCTGAAACGCGCCCGCCTGGAGGGCCATCATGCTGGCCACCATACTCATCACATCCATGACGACTTAACCTCTGTCCGAGCAGGCACGGTACGGGATGAGGGTTAACGAGGGGTGGACGCTTTGGGCAAGGGTTTCGCTTTGCTCAACCCCTTGACGCGACCGAGATTTTCGCCGGCTATCTTGTCGGAACGGGCTTGGCGCCCCGATAATCGTAGAAGCCGCGCTGGGTTTTGCGCCCGAGCCAACCGGCCTCGACATACTTCACAAGCAGCGGACAAGGCCGATACTTGGAGTCGGCGAGCCCTTCATGCAGCACCTGCATGATCGACAGGCAGGTGTCGAGGCCGATGAAATCGGCGAGCTCAAGAGGGCCCATCGGATGATGCGCGCCGAGCTTCATGGCCGCGTCGATCGCCTCGACATTGCCGACGCCCTCGTAAAGCGTGTAGATCGCCTCGTTGATCATCGGCAGCAGAATGCGGTTGACGATGAAGGCGGGAAAATCCTCGGATACCGCGACCTGCTTGCCGAGCTTGCTGACGAATTCCTTGGCGGCATCGAACGTCGAATCGTCGGTGGCGATGCCGCGGATCAGCTCGACCAGCTCCATCAGCGGCACCGGATTCATGAAGTGAATGCCGATGAAGCGCTCGGGCCGGTCGGTCGAGGCGGCGAGGCGGGTGATCGAGATCGACGAGGTGTTGGAGGCAACGATCGCCTCGGGCTTCAGCAGGGAGCAAACCTGGTGAAAGATCTTGCGCTTGACGTCTTCCTTCTCGACCGCGCTCTCGATGACGAGGTCGCAATCTGAAAGCCCATCCATCGTTTCGGCCAGGGTGATGCGGCCGAGGGCCTGGTTCTTCGCATCTTCGGTGACGACCTTTTTGGTGACCTGCCGCGTCAGATTGCCGTTGATCGTCGCCATTCCCGACTTCAAGCGTTCTGCGGACACATCGTTGATTACCACGTCGAACCCGGCCAGCGCCGCCACATGCGCGATCCCATTGCCCATCTGGCCCGAGCCGATCACGCCGACCTTCTTGATCATCGTCATCCTGTCATCCACCGGGGGCGGCGCGCGGATCGCGCCTGCCCATTTCCCTTGAAGATAGCACACCGGCCGGAGGTTGCCCGCAGGCCGCTGTCTTAACCTTTATTTTCCGAGCTTGCCGAGCTCCTCGGTCAATTCGGGAACCGCCTGATAGAGATCGGCGACCAGACCGTAATCGGCAACCTGGAAGATCGGCGCATCCTCATCCTTGTTGATGGCGACGATCACCTTTGAATCCTTCATGCCGGCCAGATGCTGAATAGCCCCGGAAATGCCGACGGCGACATAGAGCTCGGGCGCCACCACCTTGCCGGTCTGCCCGACCTGCCAGTCGTTCGGCGCGTAGCCGGCGTCAACGGCGGCGCGCGAGGCGCCGACACCGGCGCCCAGCTTGTCGGCCAGCGGCTCGATATATTTGGCGAAGTTTTCCCGGCTTTGCATGGCGCGTCCGCCGGAGACGATGATCTTGGCCGAGGTCAGTTCGGGGCGGTCGCTCTTGGCAACCTCCTCACCCACGAAGCTGGAGAGCCCGGGATCTGCAGCGGCCGCCGCGTTCTCGATCGAGGCGCTGCCGCCGGTGCCGGTTGCCGCGAACGTCGAGGTTCTGACCGTGATGACCTTCTTTGCATCCTTCGACTTCACTGTCTGGATGGCGTTCCCGGCATAGATCGGCCGCTCGAAGGTGTCGGGCGAAACCACCTTGATGATCTCTGAGACCTGCATGACGTCAAGCAGAGCGGCAACGCGCGGCATCACGTTCTTGAAACGCGAGGTCGCCGGCGCGACAAAGGCGTCGTAGCCTCCCGCGAGCGCCACGATCAGCGCGGCCAGCGGCTCGGCGAGATCGTGCGCATAGGCATCGCCGTCGGCGAGCAGCACCTTCTTGACCCCCGAGAGCTTGGAGGCAGCTTCGGCCGCGCCTTTGGCGTTCTGGCCCGCGACCAGCACGTCGACGTCGGCACCGAGCTGGCTCGCAGCCGTCAGCGCCTTGCTGGTCGCGTCCTTTAGCGACGCGTTGTCGTGTTCGGCAATCAACAGCGTGGTCATTTCACAAAACCCCGGCTTCATTCTTCAGTTTCGAAACGAGCTCAGCCACGTCCTTGACCTTGACGCCACCCTTGCGGCCCGGCGGCTCCGACGTTTTCAGGATTTCCAGATGGGGGCTGAGATCGACGCCGTAGTCGGACGCATTCTTGTCGGCGATCGGCTTCTTCTTCGCCTTCATGATATTGGGCAGCGAGGCATAGCGCGGCTCGTTGAGGCGCAAATCGGTCGTGACGATCGCCGGTCCCTTCAGCTTGACGGTCTGCAGGCCGCCATCGACCTCGCGCGTCACCTTGAAGTCGCTTCCATCGACCTCGAGCTTGGAGGCGAAAGTCGCCTGCGACCACCCAAGCAGCGCGGCCAGCATCTGGCCGGTCTGGTTGGAATCGTCATCGATCGCCTGCTTGCCGAGGATCACGAGGCCCGGCTTCTCCTCGTCGGCCACGGCCTTCAGAATCTTGGCGACCGCCAGCGGCTCGACATTGCCTTCCGCCTTCACCAGGATGCCGCGATCGGCACCCATGGCAAGCCCGGTGCGCAGCGTCTCCGAGGCCTGCGCTGGCCCGATCGAG
The DNA here is from genome assembly GCA_963738845.1 of uncultured Alphaproteobacteria bacterium. Taxonomy (GTDB): domain Bacteria; phylum Pseudomonadota; class Alphaproteobacteria; order Rhizobiales; family Xanthobacteraceae; genus Bradyrhizobium. Next base: position 69,402 of record CAVTYJ010000006.1, read on the forward strand.
ACCACCACGACCTCGGTCGCCTTGCCGGCTTCCTTGAGCCGGAGCGCTTCCTCGACTGCGATCTCGTCGAACGGATTCATCGACATTTTGACGTTGGCGAGCTCGACCCCCGTCCCGTCGCTCTTGACGCGGACCTTGACGTTGTAATCGACCACTCGCTTGACCGGCACAAGAACCTTCATGGCTCGTCTTTCGCTTGAATTTTGAGGGTTTGAATGGCTTGAGCTGCTCGCATGGCGCGGAACCTAAAGCGCCCGTCAACCCCGGTCAACGCGCGCGAAGCCAAAATTGGCCTCGCGAGCCGATCCTAGAGCATGATCCGGAAAAGTGGGCACCGGTTTTCCGAAAAGATCATGCTCCATCAAGAGTCTAGAGCGCGATCGCGATTCAACCCAATTCGATCGCGCTCTAGCGGTTCTGGCCGGGCACCCAGAGCACGTCGCCCGCGCCATTGCCGTTGGCGGCGCGGCTGGCGACGAACAGGAAATCCGACAGCCTGTTTACGTAGGAAATCGCGGCCGCGCCGACCGGCTCGTCGGGCTGTGCGGCGAGTTCCACGATGGTGCGTTCCGCCCTGCGACATATGGTGCGCGCCAGATGCAGGTAAGCGGCTGCCTGCGTACCGCCCGGCAGGACAAAAGACGTCAAAGGCGCAAGCGCCCCGTTCAGGGCGTCGATGTCGCGCTCGAGGCGCTCGACCTGGCTTGGCGCCACCCTGAGCCGCTTGGCCTTGCCCTCGCGCTCAGGCACCGACAGATCGGCGCCGAGGTCGAACAGGTCGTTCTGGATCACGGCGAGCATGGCATCGAGCTCGCTTGCCTCTGCAAGATGAAGCCGTGCCACGCCGATCGCGGCGTTGGTCTCGTCGACCGTGCCGTAGGCTGCGATACGCAGATCGTATTTGGGACGACGCTCGCCGCTGCCGAGCGCGGTGGTGCCGTCGTCACCGGTCCGCGTGTAGATGCGATTGAGGACGACCATGTGTCTCTTCCTCCGGTCTGTTAGCGCCCCATCGCCCAGAGCGCGAGCATGGTGATGACGATCGCTACGAACTGCAATACGACGCGCAGCCGCATCAGGCGTTGCGAAAGGTTTGGCGAGCCGCCCCGCATCATGTTGATGAGGCCGAGGAACAGGACCAATGCGACGGCCGCAACCGCGATGGGAAGCAGGATCGAGCTCAGGAAAGAAGCCATCGCCGCTACATAACAGAGCACCTGTCGCTTCGCTATCGCTGGTTGATGCCGCGACGGTCTTTTATCCAGTCGTATCAGATGGTATCGGTCGAACGCGGTCCACCGTCGGGGTGATTTGTGAGGCCCTTGCGCTACCTCTTCGATGTCTGCCTGGATGCGTTCTACACGTTCCTTGCCGATGACGGCTGGGCGATCGCCAGTCATATCGCACTGTCGACGCTGATGGCGATGTTTCCGTTCCTGATCGTCCTGACCTCGCTCGCAGCCTTCCTGTTCGGCTCGAAGGAGCTTGCCGACCAGGCGGCCGGGCTGTTCCTGCAGACCTGGCCGCAACAGGTTGCCAATACGCTGTCCGGCGAAATCCATGACGTGCTGACCACCACGCGCGGCGACGTCCTCACCATCGGCGCGGTGCTTGCGGTGTACTTTGCCTCCAACGGGGTCGAGGCGCTGCGTGTCGCGCTCAACCGCGCCTACGCGGTGGTCGAGCCGCGGCGCTGGTACTGGCTGCGGCTGGAATTGATCGGCTACACGCTTATCGCAGCCCTTTCCTCGCTTGCGATGGCGTTCCTGATCGTGCTCGGGCCGCTGATCATCGAGGCGGTCCGCCGCCATTTGCCGCTGGTCGTCGAAAACAACGAGCAGGTGCTCAATCTGTCCCGTTACGGCATCACCATCACCGCACTCGTGGTGGCGCTGTTCATCCTGCATGCCTGGCTGCCGGCGGGGCGCCGCAGCTTCCTGCAGATCCTGCCGGGCATCGCCTTCACCATGGTGGCGTCGCTGATCTTGGGCATCGTGTTCGGGCAGTATCTTGCGCGCTTCGCCAACAACTACGTCACGATGTATGCGGGTCTCGCCTCCGTGATCATCGCGCTGGTGTTTCTGTATTTCATCGCCGCGATCTTCGTTTATGGCGGCGAGCTGAACGCGGCGATCATCAAGTCGCGCCTGCCGCACGGCGTGTCGCTGCAAGCAGCGCAGTCGCGAGAGCGCGCGGAGAGACGGGCTTGAGCAGGAAGGCGTCGGCGCCGGCCGTGCGCGAAGAGGCCTCGTCCTCGCTGCGGCCGGAGATGCCGATGATCGCGATGCGCCCGAGCGGGGACTTGAGCGCGCGGATGCGCCGGATCGCCTCGATGCCGTCGATGCCCGGCAACACCATGTCCATCAGCACGGCGTCGAAACTTCCCTGCGTGATACGGTCGGCCGCGTCCTCGCCGCGGCCAACGAACTCCGCCTGATGGCCAAGCTCGCTCAGGATCGTGTTCAGCACCACCCGACCGAACGGATTGTCCTCGACGCTGAGCACACGCAGCCGCCGCATCTGCGCGATGGCGCGGGCCTCTCGCGCGCTCCCGCGCGACGCTCCCGCCGTCTCCGCGCCCGATAGCGTCACGGTCAGGGTAAAGGTGGTGCCGCCGCCGCGACGCGGCGTCACCGCGATATCGCCGCCCATCGAGCGCGCCAGCTGCTTCACCGACGACAACCCGAGCCCCGCGCCGCCGAAGCGCGAGGCGATAGAGACATTGGCCTGCGAGAACGGACGGAACAGCCGCCTTGCTTCCTGCAGCGTGAGCCCGATGCCGCTGTCCGAAATCGCGAAGGCCACGGCGAACTTGTCCTTCGCAGTCTGCTTCATCCCCGTCTTCCGCGCGGGCGCGGCCTTGAGCGCGACGACGCCGCTGTCGGTGAACTTCACGGCATTGTCGATCAGGTTTTCCAGCGCCGCGCGCAGACGGACCGGGTCGCCGACCACCAGCGAAGGCAGCGCCTGCGAAATCTCAATCTTTGATTGCAGTCCCTTGGCCGCCGCGCGGCCGGCCAACGCGTCGCCCAGGCTGCGCGCAAGTGCGCGCAGATCGAACAGATCCTCGCGCAGCACGACGGGCGCATTGTGGTCCTTGGCGGCATCGACGAACAGCGTCGCGAGCGAGGCAAGATGTTCCGCGCCCGCCTTGATGGTGTCCGCCCAGCGCCGCTCGCGCTCGGGCAGGTCGGAGGTCGCGAGCAGATCGCTGATGGCCAGAATTCCCGTCAGCGGCGTGCGCACTTCGTGGGCGAACACCGCGAGCGCCGCCTCGACCACGTTGTGGGACGCAACCGCCTTCGGCGATTTGGCGACGGCACGCGTCCTGGCCGACCGCCGCTTCGGCAAGCGTTTTGGGCGCGATAAACGCGATTTTGCCGCCATGATACTCCCGGCCCCCAAGCCCTGTCGCAGAATGGCATGGCATGACCGGCGGTGTCACGGACGGCTTTCGGCTGCTCCCGGGATTATTGCGCAAGCCCGATCAGCCGGCGGACATCGGCCGGCGTGGCACCCTCCCCGCGCAGTTCACGCAATCCGGTCGAGCGGGACGACTTGGCGAGCTTCTGGCCTGTCGCATCGCGAATCAGGCGATGGTGCCGATAGACGGGCTGTTGCAGACCTAAGAGTTGCTGCAGCAAGCGGTGCACCGAGGTTGCGTGGAACAGATCCGTGCCCCGCACCACCTCGCTCACGTCCTGCAGCGCATCGTCCACCACAACCGAAAGATGATAGCTGGTCGGCGTCTCCTTGCGCGCCAGAATGACGTCGCCCCAGGCTTGCGGCGCGGCGACAACCTGCCCGCTCTCGCCATCGGGGCCTTGACCGCGTTCGGTCCAGTTCAGCGCACCGACGCGCGCAATCGCCTTCGCCATGTCCAGCCGAAGCGAATAGGGCGCCGCCTCGATCAGCCGTGCGCGCTCGCGCTCCGTCAGCGCGTTGGCGTTCCCGGGATAGAGCGGCGCGCCATCGGGATCGCGCGGCCAGGCGCCGGTCGCCTCCCGCTCGGCTACAAGGCGCGCGATTTCGGCGCGGCTCTCGAAGCTTGGATAGACCAGGCCCTGCGCCGAAAGCCGCTCGATCGCGCTCCGGTAGGCGTCGAAATGCGCGGACTGCCGCCGCACCGGCTGTTCCCAGCGAATGCCGAGCCAGGCGAGGTCGTCGTAGATCGCCTGCTCATACTCCGCCCGGCACCTTGCCGGATCGATATCCTCGATGCGAAGCAGGAAGCGTCCCCCGGTTGCGCGCGCCAGGTCGAAGTTCAACAGCGCCGAAAAGGCATGGCCGAGATGGAGGAAGCCGTTCGGGCTTGGGGCAAAGCGGAAAACGGGTGGCATTGGACACACATACTCCGTCATGCCCGGGCCTGTCCCGGGCATCGTGACCGTTTCGAGCCTGCAGAGAGAGGCGGATGGCCATGACGCAGCGAGAGATTTCGCTTAAGACATTTCAAATGACCATTCACCTCAACAGCCAGGACGACCTCGAGCAGGCGATCCACGCTCTCCTGAAGCGCGACCCGCGGCTCAAGCCGGTTTTCGAGGTTGCGGGAATGCCGAGCTTGCGGCGGCGCGAGCCCGGTTTCGTGGGGCTTGCCCACATCATCTGCGGCCAGCAACTCTCGACCGCGAGCGCGGCGGCGATCTGGGGCCGTGTCTGCGGGGCCTTCGATCCTTTCGACCATCACGCCTGCCGGCGCGCCCGAACCGACCGTCTCGGCCGGCTCGGGCTTTCGGCGGCCAAGATCAAGACGCTCAAGACGCTCGCGCGCGCGATCGCGGATGAGCGCGTGAACCTCGGCATTCTCGCCGAAGAGGATGCCGATGCCGCGCACCACACCTTGACCGCGCTGCACGGCATCGGCCCCTGGACCGCCGATGTCTATCTGTTGTTCTGCCTCGGCCATGGCGATGCCTGGCCCGCGGGCGATCTCGCCGTGCAGGAAGCAATCAGAATCGGCCTTGCCCTGAAGGAACGCCCCAATCCAAAGCAGATGGCGCCGATCGCGGAACCCTGGCGACCGCTGCGCGGCGCGGCCGCGCATCTGTGGTGGAGCTTTTATCGCGCCATCAAGAAGCGCGACGGGGTGATGGCGAGCGAGGCGAAGAGAAACGAAGCCTCACGGCCCTCAAAGCCGAAGGCAAACACTGGAAATGCCGGATTGAAGCATACGGTCAGCCGACGAGCCCGTCGTCCGGTCTCGAGCGCAGGGTAAAATCCCTGATCGAGGTACGCTGATGCGGATTTCTGTCGATGCCCTCAATGACTTATTCCGCGGGATCAGGGCCATATGCCCGCGCGGACCATGTAAAGCGCTTTCTGGGCGCGCGCCGAGAGTATAGCCTCCGGCATAAGAGAGGCCGCGAAGACGGCCGGCCAGGAGGACGCGCATGCTGGACAAGACCGACGACGTCGCGGCAATCGCCGAAACCTGGCTCGCGCAATTCGAGGCCTCGCTCGGCGACGCCGACGCTCTGAAGACGCTGTTCCATCCGGACAGCTTCTGGCGCGATGTCCTGGCGCTGAGCTGGAAGCTGCAGACGCTCAACGGCGCCGAGGCGATTCTGAAAGAGCTGCCGTCGCTCGCAAGGCGCGCTGCACCGAAACAATTCCGGATCGACCCCGAGCGCGCGGCACCGCGCCGCGTCACCCGTGCCGGAACCAATTGCATCGAGGCGATCTTTTCGTTCGAGACCGCGACGGGGCGCGGCCACGGCATCCTGCGGCTGATTCCCGATCTGAGTGACGGACATCGCCTGAAGGCGTGGACGTTGTTGACCGCGCTCGAAGAGCTCAAAGGCTTCGAGGAGCAGCTCGACCACTCGCGGCCGCGGGGCCAATCCTATTCGCGCGATTTCCGCGGACCGAACTGGCTCGACCAGCGCAACAGGTCCAATGCCTACGCCGATCGCGATCCGACCGTGCTCGTGATCGGCGGCGGACAGGCGGGGCTGTCGATCGCCGCGAGACTGCGGCAGCTTCACGTCGATACGCTGATCGTCGACCGCTGGCCGCGCATCGGCGACAACTGGCGCAAGCGCTACCACGCGCTCACCCTGCACAACCAGGTGCAGGTCAATCACCTGCCCTACATGCCCTTCCCGCCGAACTGGCCGGTCTACATTCCCAAGGACAAGCTCGCCAACTGGTTCGAGGCTTACGTCGATGCGATGGAGCTGAACTATTGGACCGACACGGAGTTCGTCGGCGCCGATTATGACGCGGCGCAGGCGCGCTGGAACGCGGTGCTGCGTCGCGGCGGCACGACGCGCAATATGCATCCGCGCCACATCGTGATGGCGACCGGCGTCAGCGGCATTCCGAATATCCCGGACATTCCCTCGCTGAAGAGTTTCAAAGGGCAAGTCGTGCATTCCAGCCGCTACGACGACGGCGAAAATTTCCACGGCAAGCGCGCACTCGTGATCGGCACGGGCAACAGCGGTCACGACATCGCGCAGGATCTGTATTCGAGCGGCGCCGACGTGACGCTGGTGCAGCGCTCCTCGACGCTCATCACCAATATCGAGCCCTCGGCGCAGCTCGCCTATTCCGCCTACAATGAAGGCACGATCGAGGATAACGACCTGATCGCGACCTCGATGCCGCTGGCGCTGGCGCGGCGCAGCCATCAGATGCTGACCGAGCAGTCGAAACTACTCGACAAGGAGTTGCTCGACGCCCTGGAGCGCGTCGGCTTCAGGCTCGACTATGGCGACGAAGGCACCGGCTGGCAGTTCAAATATCTCAGCCGCGGCGGTGGGTACTACTTCAACGTCGGCTGCTCCAATCTCGTGGCCGAAGGCGCGATCAAGCTCGCGCAATTCTCAGATATCGACGGCTTCGTCGCCGACGGCGCGCGGCTGAAGAACGGCGACACGATCAAGGCCGACCTCGTCGTACTTGCGACCGGCTATCGTCCGCAGGAGGAGCTGGTGCAAAGGCTGTTCGGCGAGGCGATCGCCGCGCGCGTCGGCCCGATCTGGGGCTTCGGCAGCGAGCAGGAGTTGCGCAACATGTACACGCGCACCAACCAGCCGGGCCTCTACTTCATCGCCGGCAGCCTCGCGCAGTGTCGCATCAACTCGCAGTATCTGGCGCTGCAGATCAAGGCGATCGAGGAAGGGCTGCTGCCGCGCGCCAGGCAACAGGCGGAGGAGACGATCGCATGAATGTCACTCATCAAACGCCCGTCATTCTCGGCGCGGGCGAGCATCGCTACCGCGTGGTCGCGAACTGGGCCAGATTGCCGCCGGGCTGGCGCCTGAGCGACGTTGCCTCGGTCGCGGTCGACAGCAAGGATCGGATCTATGTCTTCAACCGCGGCGAACACCCGATGATCGTGTTCGACCGCGACGGCAATTTCTTGCGGAGCTTCGGCGAAGGCTTGTTCTCGCGCGCGCATGGACTCCACATCGACGCCGACGACAATCTCTATTGCACCGACGATGGCGATCACACCGTGCGCAAATGCACGAGCGACGGAAAAGTGTTGCTCACCATCGGCATCCCCAAAAAGCCCGCGCCGTTCATGAGCGGCGAACCGTTTCACCGCTGCACCCACACCGCGCTCTCGCCAAAAGGCGATATCTACGTTTCCGACGGCTACGGCAATGCGCGCGTGCACAAATACACGCCGGAGGGAAAACTGATCAAAAGCTGGGGCGAACCGGGCAGTGATCCCGGCCAGTTCAACATCGTGCACAACATCGCGACCGACGCCGACGGCTTCGTCTACGTCGCCGACCGCGAGAACCATCGCGTCCAGGTGTTCGATGGCGACGGCAGATACGAGACGCAGTGGAACAATCTGCATCGTCCCTGTGCTCTGTGTTGCTGCGGCGGGAAAAATCCGAATTTCGTCATCGGCGAGCTTGGACCGGGCATGCCGGTCAATCTCAAGGTGCCCAACCTCGGTCCGCGCCTGACCATCGTCGATGCGAAAGGCCGGCGCATTGCGCGGCTCGGCGGCGAGAACGGTCCGGGCATCGAGAGCGGAAAATTCCTGGCGCCGCACGGCCTCGCGCTGGATTCGAAGGGCGACATCTATGTCGGCGAGGTCGGCGTCACAAACTGGAAGACCAGCTTTCCGGACACCGAGATGCCGGACGAGGTCACCACCAGCCGCTGCCTGACGAAGCTGGAGAAGACAACCAATTAATCCGTCATTGCGAGCGAAGCGAAGCAACCCAGTCGGCGACAAAGATTCTGGATTGCTTCGTCGCTTTCGCTCCTCGCAATGACGACGCGAATCACTCCGCCTTGATGTTCGCCGCCTTGATGATCGGCCACCAGCGCTCGGCCTCGGCCTTCTGGTATGCGCGCAATGCGTCCGGCGATTGCTGATCGATCGGCGAAATCTGGATGCCGAGTTCGTTGAAGCGTTGCCGCACCTGCGGATCGAACAGCACCTGCGTCATCGTGGCGTTGAGCGTGGCGATGACGTCCTTGGACGCGCCCTTCGGAACCCAGAGTCCGTACCAGAGCGATGCGGTGAAGCCGGGCAGCCCCGCTTCGTCGGCGGTTGGAATTTTCGGCGCGGATGGCAGGCGCGTCCCGCCCGTTATCGCAAACGGCTTCACGCTGTCGCTGCCGAGCAACGCCCTGAAGTTCGACGCCGGTTCGATCATGAAATCGATCTGCTCGGCCAGAAGGTCCTGCATCGCCGGGCCGTTGCCGCGATAGGGCACGAACTGAAACGTGGTTCCTGTCAGCTTTTGAAAAGCGATGCCGGTGAGATGACCGGTCGCGCCGACGCCGGCAATGCCGACCGATGCCCTGTCCGGGTTTGCCTTGAGCCAGGCGATCAGGCCCTTCAGATCGTCTGCCGGCAAGCTCTTCTTGCCCACGATCAACAGCGGCTCGCTGCCGATCAGGATGATCGGCTCGAGATCCCTGATGAGATCGAAAGGCAGCGAGTAGAGACCGCCGATCAACACATGCGTCGTCGACGTCCCTATCGAGAGCGTATAGCCATCGGCAGGGGAACGGACGGCGCGCGTAACGCCGATCGAGCCGGCTGCACCGCCGACATTCTCGATGATGATGGGTTGCCCCAGCTTTGCCCGCATCCGCTCGGCGAGGAACCGCGCCAGCGTGTCAGTGGCGCCGCCCGCCGGGAACGGAACAATCATGGTGATGGGACGCGTGGGATAGTCCTGCGCACGGACGGCCCCGTTCACGAGGACTCCGAGAAAGGCCGCCAGCAACACCCGAAACAAGCCTTGCATTGGGCTGTCTCCCCACTGATTCTCACCCGCCAACAAGGTCCGGATACGCGCGCAGCGCGCTCCATGTTTGCGGGATAAGCTCTTCTAAGCTCTTCACAATCCCGTCACGCTGCATGTAGTATGTCAATGCATGCTGCTTCGCAGCCGAACTCTGGGGGTCAGGAGCGTTATTTGAACGCACATGTCTCGCAAGGCGGTTGGCCGGTCCTGGTGTTGAATGCGGATTTCCGGCCGCTGAGTTACTACCCGTTGTCGCTCTGGTCGTGGCAGGACGCGATCAAGGCGGTGTTCCTCGACCGCGTCAACATCGTCGAGCATTACGACCGCGCGGTGCGCAGCCCCTCGTTCGAAATCCAGCTTCCAAGCGTGGTGTCGCTGAAATCCTTCGTCAAGCCGACCACCCATCCGGCCTTCACGCGATTCAACGTCTTCCTGCGCGACCGTTTCGTTTGCCAATATTGCGCCGCCTCCGACGAGCTCACCTTCGATCACATCATCCCGCGCTCCAAGGGTGGGCAGACCACTTGGGAGAACGTGGTGGCGGCCTGTTCGCCATGTAACCTGAGGAAGGGCAACCTCACACCGCATCAGGCCAGGATGTTCCCGAGGCAGGCGCCCTATGCGCCGACCGTGCACCAATTGCACCGGAACGGCCGGCTGTTCCCGCCGAACTACCTGCACGACAGTTGGCTCGACTATCTCTATTGGGACACCGAGCTGGATCCGTAAGGCCGGTCTCCCACATTCGGCTGCCATGGGCGTGATTGACGGCGCATTTCGCCAAACAATGGCCTGGGGGCAACGTCCGCTCGATCCTTCCGGACAGGTTGTAGTCCACCTACAATGTCTGCCTCGAGGCGAGCGCCCCCCGCTCGGCCGGCCGATGCGCGCGGCGCAAAACGGAACCAAACCCCCATGCAATCGAGACGACACGTCCTCAAAAGCGCGGCTGCCGCGGCGATCGCGTGCGTCTCGCGCTCGGGCGCCGCGCAGCGCACGATCCTCAATGATGCGAGCCGACTGAGCCCGACGCCGGTCGCAAAGCACGTCGTCATCGCAAAGCCGCAAGCCTTTGATGATGTCATCGCGCGCGTCCGCGCCGAGCTGAAGGAGGCGGCCGCAGAGAAGCGCCCGGTGGTGGCCTCAGTGGCGCGCCACTCGATGGGTGGCCAGAGCCTGGCGCGCGACGGCACCGCGATCTCGCTCGATGGCGGGCCGCTCGAAATGGATACCGCCGCAAGGACCTATCGCACCTGCGCGGGCAATCGATGGTGGGATGTCATCCGCATTCTCGATCCCAAGGGCTTTTCGCCGGCGGTGATGCAGTCCAACAGCGATTTCGGCGTCGGCAGCACGTTCTGCGTCAACGCGCACGGCTGGCCGGTGCCCTACGGCCCGTTCGGCTCGACGGTGAAGGCGATCCGCATGGTGCTGGCGGACGGCACGCTGGTCCAGTGTTCGCGCAGCGAGAACGCCGAACTGTTCTCGCTTGCGATGGGCGGCTACGGCCTGTTCGGGATCATCGTCGAGCTCGACGTCGAGATGGTGCCGAACCTCGCGCTCGAGCCGAAATTCGAGCGCATGGCGCCGGAGAAATTTGCGGAAGCCTTTGTGCGCGCCATCGATACCGACCGCTCGCTGGTCATGGCCTATGGCCGCATGTCGGTGGCGCGGAAGAACTTCTTCGATGATTCGCTCTTGGTGACGTTCCGGCCGGCGAGCGAGCAAGCCACCGCGATGCCGGCCGCGACCGGCTCGCGGAAATTGGCCGGCCTCCAAAACGAAATCTACCGCGCGCAGACCGGCTGGGAGATCGCAAAAGGCCTGCGATGGTTCATGGAGACCCGCCTCGGACCCGCGGTCGGGGGCGGTCGTTACACGCGGAATGCGCTGATGGCCGAGCCGGTCAGCAATCTCGCGCAAAACGACCTGCGCAGGACCGACATCCTGCACGAATATTTCGTTGCCCCGGAGCGGTTCGACGAGTTCCTGGCTGCCTGCCGCGACATCATCCCGAAATCGCGCGCCGAGTTTCTGAACGTCACGTTGCGGTATGTCGCCGAGGACAGGACGCCTGCGCTTGCAATCGCGCCGGTGCGCCGGATCGCCGCGGTCATGTCGTTCTCGCAGGAGGTCACGCCGGATGGCGAGATCGACATGATGCAGACGACGGAGGCACTGATCGATCGCGTCACGGCAATCGGCGGCGCCTTCTATCTGCCCTACCGGCTGCACGCCCGCCGCGACCAGGTCGAAAAGGCATATCCAGCGGTCGCATCTTTCGTCGCGGCCAAGCGCCGCTACGATCCGAACCTGTTGTTCCGAAACGCGATGTGGGACGCCTATTTCGCGTGACGCGAGGTATTCAGATGGACCGCTATCGCATCGCCGCCCTCGTGCTCGCCGCGGGACTGCTGTTCGCCGCCGCAACCGACTACATCCCGGCTTTTATCGATTCCGAGGGCCGCGTGTTCGGCCTGTTCCACCTCGACATCTACAAGGACGCGCTTCATGTCGCCTCCGGACTCTGGGCGCTGGTTGCGGCAACCTCGCGCCGCGCCGCGATATTCTTCCTGCGCGTGTTCGGCACGCTCTATTTCCTCGACGGCGTCATGGGTGTGTTCACCGGATCGGGCTATCTCGATCTCTCGATCTTCATCGACGGCATTCGCGATGTGCCCGCGTCGATAAAGTTCCTCTCCAGCGTGCCGCATCTCGCCCTCGGCGCCATCGGCATTCTCGTCGGTTTTTCGCCGTGGAAAAGCAGCCCCGTCGCCGCATGAGATGGCTCCGCGGTACGCTCTATGGGGCCGGTGCGCTTGCAATTCTTGCAGCAATCGGTGTTGCCGTGACGATCGCGCGCGTGGAAAACCATTGTGTCGGCCGCGCGCCGCCACCGAACGTCACATCCGACTTTGGCGTCGCCGATAACGACTATGCGCGGGCGCAGGGCGACAGCTTTCTCACGTTTCCCGAATGGTACATCGTGCACGCCTATACCGACCTCGCCGGCGTGACGGAAAAAACCTCCGAGTCCGGTTTCGACTATCTCGCAAGCATCGCGGGGTTCTGGAGCAGCCTGTGCGGGGCGACCCGACAGGCCTCCCGATCCGGTCCCGCCAGCACGGACCAGAAGGCGACGAATTATATCATCGGCTTCAGCTTCACCGCGGAGATGGGATTGATCGGAGCCTATGAGCGCAGCATCGGCGCGCTAAGCGCCTGGACAACGGGCGGCAAGAAGACGGCGGAGGACGACTTCAACGCCGCGCTGCTCAGGGAATACGCGGCGTTCCTTTACCAGACCCCATGGTATCAGTTTCCGTTCGGCGAGAAGCTCAGGCAATTCTGGCGCGAGACACCATTCGTTATCTCGATCCGGTCGATCGAGCGGCGCGGATCGCTCAGCCTGCAATATGCGGGAAGATGGGCCTACGCCGCGCTGATGCGTTTCATCGCAGGCTACGATCCGGCCGACCTCACCATCCGCAGCGTGGTCGGCGGCATGGCCAGTTCAGACCTTCAGGCCTTGCGCGGCGTCAAGGTGATCCGCGAGGTCGCCGACGCGAGCGGCGCGCGCGGTGTTCTCGTCGAGACCGCGCGATATGCGGAGTTCGACGCCTTTGTCAGGGAGCTCGGACAGCATTCAGGCGCTTCGCTGCTCGAAGTCGCTGGCAATCACCGCATTCTTGTCACGATCTTGGCAGTCGAAGGCGCCGATCCGAAGTTGGCGGCGCCCGCGAGCGTGGTTATATTCCAGCTTCCGATCCAGTCTTTGCCCGGATCGCGTCGCATCGGCATCGATGAGCCGATCCGGGCGCTGGTGCAGGACGTGAAGATTTTCGAGGCGGCTGGCTTCAAGTTCGAGCATGCTTATGATTACTGATGCGCACGCTTTCAAACGCAAGGTCCCGATCGGGGGACTGCTGACGGTCGCGGCGATCTGGTTCGGCGGCATGTCGCTTGCGGCAACACTCGTGCGGCCGGATAGCGTCGTCGGCTTCGGACCACCCGCGAGCCTCGTCGCCGCCGTCGCAAGCTCGGACGGCTATCTGCTCGATTCCGGGAGTATCTATGTCGCGGCGAAGACGGGGCCATCGACCGTGCGCAGTCTTTACGCCTCCGGCGCCTGGCTGGTCTGGCCGATCCTCGGCAAGGGCTGCGGCGGCAGGTCGGAGCGCGCAAGCGCGATCGATCGTCGCCCGTGACGATCAGCTGTGCGAGATGCGAGCCCACTGGTGCGCATCCCGCCAAAAATGCTAGGCTATCATCGCGCGAGCCGATGGTGCGGCCGCGCTGATTGGAACAGGAGAGCCCGGAATGGCCTCTTTGACGGAATGGAAAGTACCGCCCGCGTTTCAGCCGCGCTCCGGCGACTATACGTTCGATCTCGACCGCGTGCTTTCCTCCGTCGTCGGCCTGCATTCCATCATTCCCAACGACGCATTCACGGCCGAGACGCTCGGCACCGAGCGCGCCGGCAACGGCGTGGTGATCGACGATGGCCTGGTGCTCACCATCGGCTATCTCATCACCGAGGCTGAAGCGGTCTGGCTGCATCTTGGCGACGGGCGCGTGATGGAAGGCCACGCGCTCGGTTTCGACGCGGTCTCCGGCTTCGGCCTGGTGCAGGCGCTGGGCCGCATGGATATCGAGCCACTCCCGATCGGCTCGTCGTCTGCGACGCAGATCGGCGACCGCGTGGTCGTCGGCGGCGCCGGCGGACGCACGCGCTCGGTTGCAAGCCAGATCGCCGCCAAGCAGGAATTTGCCGGCTACTGGGAGTATCTGCTCGATGAAGCGATCTTCACCTTTCCCGCGCATCCGAATTGGGGCGGTACCGGGGCGATCTCGAGCCGCGGTGAACTCATCGGCATCGGTTCGCTGCAGCTCGAGCGCGAGCGCGGCGGCCGGGCCGAGCATGTCAACATGATCGTGCCGATCGATCTCCTGAAGCCGATCCTCGATGACCTCCGCAAGTACGGCAAAGTGAACCGGCCGGCGCGACCATGGCTCGGGATGTACTCGACCGAGATCGACAACCGCGTGGTGGTGATCGGAATTGCGGGCAATGGGCCCGCGGCGCGCGCCGAATTGAAGGCGGGTGACGTCATCCTTGCAGTAAAGGGCGAGAAGATCACGAGCCAAAGCGGATTCTATCGCAAGCTGTGGTCGCTCGGCTCTGCCGGCGTCGATGTACCGCTCACCGTGCACCACGAGGGCGTCACCTTCGACGTGGTGCTGGCCTCGACCGACCGCACAAAGCTCTTGAAGGGTCCGCGGCTGCATTGACGCACGCGAGTTGATCAGCAATCCGGGAAGGCGCGATGAGCGAGGCCGTGGTGGACGACATCGTGGCCTTGCTGCCGCCGCTCTTGCAATCATTGGAAGCACTCGCCTTTGTGGCGCGGCACCTCAATCCACCCGATTTCGGTCGCGTCATGCAGGCGGCCGGCGAGCCGGAGCAGGCGTTGCAGGCTGCGCGCGCGGGGCTTGAGCAATGGCCGGAGAAGTTCGCGGACGTGCGCCGCGCGCTCGATGCCGCAAGCGATGCGACGCTACAGGCTTTCGCGGGCCTGCGCGCGGTGCAAAACGGACAGGGCGACCTGGTCGCGGTATTTCGGGCGCTGCGCTGCGCCCCGCGCGCACAGGAAGCGCTTTATCCGCTGGCGGCGCAATTTCCGCCGGTCTCCGACTTCTTTCTCGATTCTGCCCTGCGCGACGATGAGGAGTTGCTGGCGAGTCTCGCCGCGCCCGCGCGCGACGGCACCGGCGTCACGCATGATCGCAACGAGCCCGGCAGCCGCGGTGGCTTCTCGATGTACGTGCCGGAATATTACGCGCCGGATCGGGCCTGGCCGCTGGTGATGGCGCTGCATGGCGGCAGCGGCAACGGCCGCAATTTCCTGTGGAGCTGGCTGCGCGACGCGCGCAGCTTCGGCGCCATCCTCGTTGCTCCGACCGCGACCGGCAACACCTGGGCACTGATGGGCCAGGATAACGATACGCCGAACCTGCTGCAAATCCTGGAGACGGTGCAAGGCAGCTGGCATATCGACCGCAGCCGGCTGTTGTTGACCGGCATGAGCGATGGCGGCACGTTCTGCTACGTCAGCGGACTCGAGCGCACCTCGCCTTTCACCCATCTCGCGCCGGTCGCCGCCACGTTTCACCCGCTCATGGCGGAAATGGCCGACGCGGACAGATTGCGCGGCTTGCCGATCTTCCAGGTGCACGGCCGGCTCGACTGGATGTTCCCGGTGCAGGTCGCGCGCCAGACCCACAGCCTGCTGTCAGCCGCGGGCGCCAACGTCACTTACCGCGAGATCGACGACCTCAGCCATACCTATCCGCGCGAGATCAACGCGCAGATTCTGCGATGGTTGAACGAGGCTGGATAGCGGAACAATCCACGGGGGCGCGCGTTGTACGGCGTCATCGGAGGATTTCGAACATGCAGTCTTTTCTCGGGATGATATTGGGGGCGGTGCTTGTGATCGGCGGCGCCTACATCTACGATTCGATCCAGACATCGACGGTGGCCAACGGCCCGGAGGCACAGCGCCATCAGACTCTCGTGAATTGGGACGTTGTCGCGACCGATTGGCAGGCCTTGAAGACGCGTGCGCACAACGACTGGGTCCGGATCTCGTCGAGATAATCGCGCTCGGCGCGCTTTCGAGCAGGAATAAAGCGTCTTCGCCATCGACGAAGACGCTTTTTCATTGCGGCTGACTGCTCGCCTTGGCCTTGCGCGCGTCCGCAATCACCTGCGTGAACTGATCCATCGTGAGCACGCCGGGTACGCGGAATTTGCCGACTATAAAGGACGGCGTTCCCCTGAAGTTCAGCCCTTCGGCCTGCGCGTTGTTACGCGCGAGCATGGCGTCGATCGCCTTGCCATTGACCTCGAGGTCGTGCTTGGCACGGTCAATATCGATGCCGGCCTCCTTCAGAAGCTCGGAAATTCGCGGCTCGGTCAATCGCGAGCTGACGCCGAACAGCGCATCGTGAGCTTGCACATACTTGTCCTGGTATTTGCATGCCAGCGCCATGCGGGCGGCCACGACCGAGACCGGCCCAAGGATCGGCCAATCCTTCAGCACGAGACGAACCTTGCCGTCATCCTGCACCACTTGGCGCAGCTCCGGCTCGAGCTTGCGGCAATAGGGGCAGTTGTAATCGAACCATTCCACGATCGCGATGTCGCCATCGGGATTGCCGAGCACCGGATTATCCGGGTCGCGCAGCACCGCTGCCTCGTTGGGCTCGCGCCGCTGCGCCAATGCCTGGCGCGGCGTCGCACCGAGCATCGCGGCGCCCGCGCCAATAAGCCCCAGCACCTTTCGGCGGCTCGCCTTCTCGTTCGATTTGCTCATGTTTTTCTGTTGCCCCATGCCACATGACGGCTCTTCGTTTCAGAACGCCGATAAGCTCCGCGCCAACATATAGAGCGCCACCGTGATAATGACAGCGGCAAAGACGACATTGAGCGCGCCGCGCCGCTCGGACAGAAGGCGCGCCGCGCGCGTGCCGGCCAATCCTCCGACGACGCCGCCGGCGATGAACAGGCCCGCCAGCCCCCACGACACAAGACCGGACCACGCGTAGCTTGCCGCCGTGGTGAGGCCGAACGCCGTGACCGCAACAAGCGAGGAAGAGACCGCGTTCATGATCGACATCCCCGTTGCCAGCATCAGCGCCGGCACGATCAGAAAGCCGCCGCCGATCCCGAAGAAGCCGGACAGCGTGCCGGTCGCAAGCCCGAGCCCGGCGAGCGCGGGGAGATTCGACAGGTTCATCTTGACGTCGGCCAAACCCACCCGCGCCCGCGTCTTCAGCATCAACGCGGCAATGACCAGCATCACCAGCGCGAACAATGCGAGCAGCTTCTGGCCATCGATCATCTTGCCGAGCAGCGATCCTGCAAAAGCACCGACAATTCCCGCAGCAGCAAACACCAGCGCGCAGGACCACAACACCGTGCCGCCGCGCGCATGGTTGGACAGATTGACCGCGGCATTGGCCGCAACGGCAATGGCGCTGGTGCCGATTGCAACGTGGGGCTCCGGTACGCCGACCACATAGACCATCAACGGCACCGCGAGAATCGACCCGCCGCCACCGACCAGGCCCAGCGAGAATCCGACCAGCATTCCGCATGCCAGCCCCAAAAGGCTTTGCGCTGCAGTGATCATCGGGATGAAAAATACATTGTCACGGCAAGACGCTATAGAAGATATTTCCGCCGACCGCCATGCCATGACGACAAAGCGGCACTGCAACGGCGCAATTGGACCCGCTTCGCTAGCGCAGCAGAAGCGCGATCACGAGCGGCACGAACAGCGAGGTCACGAGCGCATTGAGGCTCATGGCGATGCCGGAAAAGACGCCTGCCACCGCATCGACCTGAAATGCACGTGCCGTTCCAATGCCGTGCGCGGCGAGCCCGGCTGCAAAGCCGCGGGCGCGGAAATCGGTGATGCCGGCCAGGTTCATCAGCGGCGTCACGATGATCGCGCCCATGATGCCGGTGAGGATCACGGAGACCGCGGTCAGCGACGGATCGGCCCCGAGCGATTCCGCGATACCCATGGCAACGCCGGCCGTCACGGATTTGGGCGCCAGCGACAGCACCACGCCGCGCGGCAGCCCTGCCGCATTCGAGAGTGCCACGACCGAGACGATGGCGACGATCGAGCCCACCATCAGCGCGGCCAGCATCGGCAGGATAGCCGCCACGACCAACTTGCGGTTTTCATAGAGCGGCACGGCCAGCGCCACCGTCGCGGGCCCCAGCAGGAAATGCACGAACTGGGCACCGGCGAAATAGCTCGGATAGGACGTGCCGGTCATGAGCAGAACAACGCCGACGATCCAGATCGAATGCAGCACGGGATTGGCAAGCGGATGCCGGTGTGTCGCCAGCGACACGGCATCGGCAACCGCATAGACCACGAGCGTCACCGTGAGCCAGAGTAGTGGCGATTGCGAGAGGTAGACCCACAACGAGAACGGATTGTCGCTCATGGGCTCTCCCCCCGCCGCGTCATCAGCCGGCTTACGGCCAGAAAGGTCGCAACCGTCGCCAGCATGGTCACCAGCACCGAGACCGCGAGGATCACTATGATCGCGATGCCGTGCTCAGCGAGCACATCGAGTTTTTGCACCACGCCGACGCCGGCTGGAATGAAGAGCAGCGACAGGTTCGCGAGCAAGCCGCGGCTCACTTGCTCGACCCCCTCGGCGCGCAGCGGACCGCGCGCGAGCATCGCAAAGCGATCGCGCGCGAACAACAGCAGCAACAGCAGCACCAGGCCGATCACGGGGCCCGGCATGGGCAGGTGCAGCGCGCGTACAAAGACTTCGCCGATGAGCTGGCAGAGCAGGATGAGGCCGAAGCTTGCGATCATTGGCAGTCCGCTGCGTGCGTCCGCCTCATCAAGGATAGCTCGCGGGCGCTTGTCAATTCTGTCGTCGCGGCAACGCCATCAGCGTTCCCGTCATGGTCGCGACCAGGCTTTCGGCGCCCTCATGCAGCGCGAAAGCGCGCGCCTCGCACACGGTGAGGGTGCGGCCGGGCTTGATGACCTCTGCGCGAAACACAAACCGCTCCCCCTTGGCCGGCGCCAGCAGGTTGGTCTTGAATTCGACCGTCAGAATATCGGATCCGGCGGGCATCAGCGTGAACGCCGCGATCCCGCAGGCATTGTCGAGACCGGCCGTGATGACCCCGGCATGCACGAAGCCGTTCTGCTGGGTGAACGCGGGCGAGTAATCCATGGCAAGATCGACTTCGCCCGGCTCGAGCCGCGCGATCGAGATACCGAGCGTGCGCATGGCCTGCTGCGCCTCGAACGTCGCGGTCGCGAGCGCGCGAAACTCGGGGTTCTTCGGCGTGAAGCGCGACATCGCCGCCTTCAGGCGAGGGCCGGTTCGGCGGCGGCGAGATGCTTCCGCGCCGCCTCGCGGATCGAATCGGCGAAAGCCACGGATTTGCGCGCCCTTCGGTCCATGTGCACCCCGGTGAGCTCGCAGGTGGCCGCGATCTCGCCGCTTTCGGCATTCCGCATCTCGTGCACGAAGCGGATCACCTTGTCGCGCACCTCGAGCAGAATGCTCCTGACCTCGATGACATCGCCGGCCAGCAATTCGCGCCTGTAGCTGATGTTCTGCTGCACCGCGGCCATGCCGCGTCCCGATTCGCGCAAATAGCTCGGCGTCAGGCCGATACTTGCGAAAAGATTCCAGGTGGCTTCGTCGAACTTGCCGACATACCACATGACGTTCATGTGGCCGACGTGATCGCAGTGCCACGGATAGACCGTGCCGCGATAGGTCGCCTCCGCCGCCATCGTCTCCTCCTGCCTCGATTGTGCTGTCTTGAACTTGATACGGTAGCGTATCAGACCGCGAGCGGTTTAGCAATACGGTACCGTATCAAGAGTTGGTGAGGCCGGAGATGATCAAGGGGAGCAAAGAGGAGGCGTGGATCAAGGCGGCCTTCGCCGAGATCGCGCGATCGGGCGTCGAAGGGGTGCGGGTCGAGGTGCTCGCGAAAAATCTCGGCGTCACCAAAGGCGGCTTTTATCGCCGCTTCAAGGACCGCGCCGCGCTGCTCGCGGCGATGCTGGCGGAATGGAGCGCAGGCCGCATCGCCGCGATCGAGCAGCAGGCGAGCCTCGAGGGCGAAACCGCCCGCGACCGGCTGAAGGCGCTGATCCGGCTTTATTCGGAACGGACCAACACCGAAGGCATGGCGATCGAGCTTGCGATCAGGCAATGGGCGCGCACGGATGAGGCGGCGGCCGGGGCTGTCGCTAGCGTCGATGCGGCGCGGCTGAAAAACGTCGGTGCGCTCTATTGCGCGACGGGGCTGGCCGTCGAGGAAGCCGACGCGAAAGCCTTCCTATTCTACTGCTTCATCTTTGGGCAGAGCCTGTTGTTCTTGGACCGCGGTCAGCGCAAGCGCGCGCAGCTTGTCGCACGGTCGGCCGAGACGCTGCTCGACGAAGCATAACGGCCGGGCTGTAACTACACGCGCCCGGCCGCCGCATTCGATTAACCGATCAAGCTGGTCCCTTCAGTCGCTTGTTGCATTCCGAGTAGTAGCCGCCGCCCTTCTGGATCCACTTCATGCCACCATTGCCGTTGGTCGCCTTGTTGGCATTGTACTGATCGACGCAGGTGTGCATGCGGCCCTTGCCGGCGGTCTCCTTGGCGTATTTCGGATCGACCGCGGTCGGGAAGATGGCGGGGCCGGAGGGAAGTGCCGGTGC
The DNA here is from genome assembly GCA_963738845.1 of uncultured Alphaproteobacteria bacterium. GTDB lineage: Bacteria > Pseudomonadota > Alphaproteobacteria > Rhizobiales > Xanthobacteraceae > Bradyrhizobium. The sequence continues at coordinate 89,914 of CAVTYJ010000006.1, forward strand.
CGCGGCAGGCGCGGCTTCCTTCTTGGCCTCCTTGGCTGCGGCAGGAGCCGCCGCTGTCGGCGCAGGCGCTGCAGGCGCCGCGGCGGGCGTCGCGTCCGCACCGCACTGCGCCTTGCGGAAGTCATTCCATTTCTGGCCGTTCAGGGTGCCGGCGGACTTGGCGGCCTGATACTTGGCGCTGCACTCCTGTGTGGTCAGCGCCTGTGCCGGCGCGGTCGCCGCAAACGCGGCGAAACCCGACAGCGCTACCGCGCACATGAATTTTGGTGGGAAGGTCATCCTTGGTCTCTCCCTTGGGAAACAGCTGAAACGCGGCAACATGTTAGCGCAAGGCCAAGGCCGCGACAAAGCCGCGATCAAACCCGGCGCGAAAATATAGTCGCGACACAAGCCTGCTCATTCATCCACGGTTCATCATCATGGCGCGAGGTTCGCGTCCTTGCTCTCATTCCACAGGTGCCTCCATGATGCCCATGTTCTCCCGCACGGCTGCGGCGGTCGTCGCTTCGCTCTTCCTTGCAAGCTCGGCGTTTGCACAGACGACAACCGCCCCCGCCGCCTCCACACCGGCCGCAACCACACCGGCCAAGAAAGCCGAAAAGCCGCGCAGCCCCGAGTCCATGGAGTGCTCCAAACAGGCCGATGAGAAGGGGCTTCATGGCAAGGAGCGTCACAAATTTCGCTCGCAGTGCATGAAGGAAGCCAAGGCCACGAAGTCGAAGTAAGCCTTCCGCCGCCTCCGTTGAGAACGTCGTCAAAGGGGTGGCTTGCATTGCTGCGCCGCATTAGCGCATTTGTGCCCTTGGGGCCGAACTGCCATAAGGTGGCGTGAAGCAAATCACCGCATCGCTGACGGCATTCGTCGCGGAGCTGGGCCTTGCGCCCCCAGATCGCGCTAAGATCGTCGCCGCGCTCGAGACCCTTGCGCTCGGCACGGCGGGTGGGCTCGTTTTTCTCTGGGCCCATCTGCCGGGCGGGCTGATTTCGGGCGCCATGGTCGCAACCGGGATCGCCGCGATCGCAGGACGTCCGCTATCGGTGCCGCCGATCGTGACCCAGGCCGTGCTGGTCGTGCTCGGCATCTCGATCGGCTCGGTGGTGTCGCGCCAGCTGATCCAGCATGTCAGCGCCTACCCTTTGACCATCGGATTGCTGGCGCTTGCGACTTTCTGCTCGACATTCGCCTCCAGCCTGTACCTGCAAGGGGTGCACGGCTGGGACCGTACCTCGGCCTTTCTTGCTGGCAGCCCCGGCGCGCTGTCGCAGATCACGATCCTCGCCGTGGAGCGCGGCGCGGATCTGCCGGCCATTGCGGTGGTTCAGACCATGCGCGTGATCATCCTGACCGCGGCGCTGCCGCTGGTCCTGGCGGCGACCGGCGTGGCGCCCGCCTCCGCACCCGGCGTAACGCTTGCGACGGCCTCCCCGCTGCAACTCGCCATCCTCGTGGTCGCCTCGCTCGCGCTCGCCTTGCTGCTGCGGCTGATGAAATTTCCGGCGAGCTGGATGTTCGGTGCGATGATCGCGTCCAGCGTGCTGCACGGCGCGGGCCTGGTGGACGGAGGCGTGCCGCCCTGGGTGCGCAGCGTGGCGCTGGTCGGCATCGGCGCGCTAATCGGCAGCCGCTTCGCCCGCATGAGGCCGCGCGTGCTGCTCGGCCATATCAACGCGGCGCTGGGTTCGTTTGCGGTCGCGATCGCGATCTCCGGTGTGTTCGTCGCCATCATCGCGCTGACCACGCAGGTGCGGCTGTCTGACACGGTGGTGGCCTTCGCGCCGGGTGCCATGGATGCCATGCTGGCGCTCGCGCTGACCCTGCACATCGATCCGATCTTTGTCGGCGCGCATCATCTGTCGCGGTTTGTGTTCGTCACCATCGCCACGCCCGGCATCGTCCACCTGTTCGGACGCACGCAGGACGACGTGGACGACTGAGGTTGTCGCTTGCGCGGCTCAGCGCTTCGCGATTCCCCGGATCCCGAAGGCCGCGATCACCGCCATCAAGAGGGAGATCAGCGCGTTGTAGCCGGCCAGCGAAATGCCAAGGAAGCGCCATTGCACGACGTCGCAAGGCACGACCTTCACCTTGTCGAGCTGGTCCAAAAGACCGCCGCTGCCGAAATTGGGCAGCGAACCGGTGCAGCTGGTCGGCCCCTGCCAAAAACCCCATTCGACGCCAGCGTGATAGGTGCCGAAGGCGGCACTGGCGAGCGCGATCAGCCCCAGCAGCAAAAGACCGAACAGCAGCACGCCTCGCGGGCTGCCGCGAACGGATGAGATCGCAACCAGCGCAGACAGCGGGATGATGGTGTAATAGGCGTAGCGCTGCTCGAGGCACATCGGGCACGGCTGCAGCCCCACCACCAGCTGAAAGAACCACGCGCCGGCGATCGTTGCTAGCGCGACCACCAGGATCGCAAGCGCCGCCGTCATGGCCGGGCCGCCATCGCCACGCGTCTGCAGCGGCCATGCTGATGTCTCGGACGTCACGTTCGCCTCCTCCGGCAGGGACGAACGGTCCTAACCTTGGCGGCTTTCGCTGTCGAGCGCTGCAAAATCACATCCGCGCGGGTTGACCGCCCTCGATCCCCGGCTATAGTCCGCCGGCTTCGCCGCCCCCGGGGCCGTCTCGATCCGGGATTTCAGCGAATGCCCCTGTGGCGGAACTGGTAGACGCGCTCGAACTCAAAATCGAGTTCCGCAAGGAGTGCTGGTTCGATTCCGGCCAGGGGCACCAAGCAAAAAATATCAATAATAACAATAGCTTGCACGATTTCTGATTTCCATGAATTTTTCGCCAAGCATTGAAAACACACGCAAAAGTTCGCGGCAGCCATCCGTTTTGTTGGCATTTTTGTTGGCATCGAGAAACCGAACCTTCGCGGCGAATTTCGATATTTCGAACGAGAGAATTGAGCGGTTGGCCCGCAAGAATCATGGCGCGAATGCCGCTCGAACACGTCAACTGCCAGAGCTCCTGGGAGCGCGCTCGCGGACTTCCACCTCCATAGTTACTTGCCATGCTCGGCACACACGCTCCGGTTCAGCAGCGGCTCGTCAGCGCCGTCCGCTGCCTTGGTTGGTTAGGCGACCGGGGCGACCGAACGAAACGTAGCTTGCACTGAAGCCATACGCTATGTTCCAGATCCAATTGAGCCATCATGTTACGACGAGGCGATGAAGGCGCCAGCGAGGAAATTTCTAACGAGCTTGTCGTAACGGGTGGCGATACGGCGTCTGAAAGCATTCTCGGCGGAAGGATATCTCGCCATCTAAGTCAGACTTTGGATCTCGCTTCGGGTATCGAGCCACAGGCTACAAGATACCTGGAACGCGCGACTTGCATCGCTCTCACGCCGCCTCGTAAGATGCGATCTTCTTGATCTGTGGCGCGAGCACGTCTTCGGCCGTTTCGATATCGAAGCGCGCCTGAATGTTCATCCAGAACGCAGCGCCGGTCTTGAAGAACTTGCCGAGCCGCAGCGCGGTGTCGGCCGTAACGGGCTTTTCTTCGCGCGCGATGCGTTCGATCCGGGTACGCGGCACGTGCAGCGCGGCCGCGACCGCGTAAGGTGTCAGCTTAAGCGGAACGAGGAATTCTTCCCGCAGGATTTCGCCGGGATGAACCGGCGGAAGTTTCTTTGCCATGCACAAACTCCTAATGATAGTCGATTATTTCCACGTCTTCGGGACCCGCATCGGTCCACCTGAACACGATCCGCCATTGATCGTTGATGCGAATTGAGTGCTTACCCGCCAAATCGCCCTTAAGCCTCTCAAGGCGATTGCCGGGAGGTGAACTCAGGGCCTCAAGAAAGCCGGCGGCGTCCACCATAATGAGTTTTCGGCGAGCTACCTTGGCGAGATTTGCCGGGAAACCCTTCGGGACGATGCGACCCTGTAGGATCGGCTCGGCAAAGTTCCCCTTGAAGCTCCTGATCATGAGGACACGTATCTCATCGAGATACGTATTGCAAGGCTTTTGTATCTCGATGGGATACCACCGGCGAGCGTCGTGCTTAGCTACGCAGGCCGCGCCACTCGATAGAGGAATCCGACCTACGAAGATGGCCCGAAGTCTGCATTGCGGTCACGTGCTGAACAAAAGCCCAGACCATTGTCTTGCGCGTTGCTACGAGAATCGACTCTGCAATACGCCGATCCACCGGAAGGCGGCGCGGCTGCTATTCCTGCCCAATGTTGAGTGCGGAATTGGGACTATCGGCCAGTGGATGCGCTTGAATTTAAATAGTAGTATCAATGATATACGCTGTTTTATTCTGCGTGGCGCGCCAAATTGCCACCAATCAGAATAAAACTGCGGACTCCGGGCTTGGATCGGCCGATTGCGATTGGCTCTTGCAGCTATCGGGCGAAGCAAAATTGCGTCAAGCTGATATTGGATAATATTGGCGTAAGCCAATCTTCACGATGACGCAAATGGACGCCAGAATTACCGAACTCGTGGCGCGGCTCACGGCGCTGGAACGCGAGCGCGCGGAGATCTTAGCCGAGATCAACACCCTGCGATCAGTGCGGAGTGAAGAGGCCGCAGCTTCGGCAAAAGCCGGCGATCCCATCGACCGGAATTCGACAATCGAACAGAAGATTGCTCTGTTTCGCCGGCTTTTCCGCGGACGCACAGATGTCTTCCCCATCCGTTGGGAGAATCGCACGACGGGGCGCAGCGGGTACGCACCTGCCTGTACGAATGAGTGGCAGCGTGGGATTTGCGAAAAACCAAGAGTCAAATGTTCGGCATGTCCAAATCAGGCATTCCAGGCCGTAGATGAAGTGTCGATCGAACGCCATCTACGCGGGACCGACACGAATGGCGCCGCGTTCGTCATGGGCGTCTATCCGATGCTTGCGGATAATACCTGTTCGTTCCTGGCCGCGGATTTCGACGAAGGGGAATGGCGAAGAGATGTCCTCGCCTTCAGGGAGACCTGCGAGCGCCATAAAATTCCTATTGCCATTGAGCGGTCGCGATCCGGAAACGGTGCTCACGCTTGGATTTTTTTCGAGGAACCGATACCGGCTGCGTCGGCGCGCCGTCTCGGGGCCTTTCTAATCACCGACACGATGGAACGTGTCCCCGATATCGGATTCGGATCCTACGATCGGTTTTTTCCGAGCCAGGATACAATGCCGGCGGGTGGCTTCGGTAATTTGATTGCCTTGCCGCTTCAAGGGCTCGCGCGAAACTCCGGCAACAGCGTGTTCATCGACGAGTCTTGTTCGCCGTATCTGGATCAATGGGCCTTCCTTTCAGCGATTGAACCTATGGCGCGATCGAGGGTGGATCATCTGGTCGAGGAAGCGAGTGCATCTGGAAAAATTCTTGGCGTGCGTATTCCTCTTGTTGACGAAGACGAAGAACCGTGGCTTGCCCCGCCATCGCGTCGACAGCCGCCGCCAGCGATAAGCGGGCCACTGCCAAGCGCGATCACCGTCGTGCAGGCTGACCAGATTTACATTCCGCGTCACGTGCTACCGCCGCCCTTGATCGCGCGCCTTATTCGTCTCGCCGCGTTCCAGAACCCCGAATTCTACGCTGCACAAGCGATGCGCCGATCGACCCATGACAAGCCTCGGATCATCTCTTGCGCGGAGTTGACTAGCCATCACGTTGCTCTGCCTCGCGGGTGCTTGGACGCCGTCCGCGATCTCCTTGCGTCAGTTGGAATTGCAGTAACGATCGAGGATTGCCGCACTACCGGTGCGCCGATCTCATTCGCATTCACCGGGGCACTGCGCCCAAGCCAGGAGCAGGCGATCGCGGCCCTGTTGCCTCACGATACCGGCGTGCTTGCGGCATCAACGGCGTTCGGCAAGACGGTCTTAGCCATCCGGATGATAGCCGAACGTGGATTGAATACGTTGATCCTCGTTCATCGCCGTCAACTGATGGATCAATGGATCGAGCGGCTCACAGCGTTCTCGAACCTGCCGCGCGATGCGATAGGCGTGATAGGCGGTGGTCGTCGCAAACCAAAGTGCCAGGTTGATGTAGCACTGATCCAGAGCCTTGTTCGCAAAGGAGAGGTCAATGATATTGTTGGCAATTATGGACATATGGTAGTCGATGAATGCCACCATTTGTCGGCGGTGAGCTTTGAACTCGTCGCGCGCCTCAGCAAGGCGCGTTACATCCTGGGCCTGTCAGCAACGGTGACCCGAAAAGATGGGCATCACCCTATCATCGTTATGCAATGTGGCCCCGTCCGGCATCGTATAGATGCGCGATCCGAGGCCGCCAAGCGCCCATTCGATCACGTGGTGCGGATCAGGGATACCTGCTTCCAACTTCAAGCCGCATTGGACACCTCTTCTCTTTCCATCCAGGATGTTTTCAAGGAAATGGTCGTTGATGAAGCGCGCAATGATCTTATTTTCGATGACGTCTTACGTGTGCTGGAAGCGGGTCGGTCACCCGTCGTGATAACGGAGCGTACTGCCCACTTAGAGATCATCGCAAAGCGTCTTGAGCGCTTCGCACGGCATGTGATCATATTGCGCGGCGGGCAAAGCGAGAAGCAGCGGCGCGACAGCGCCGCACGGCTCGCAGCAATTCCCCAGGCCGAGGAACGTGTCATAGTCGCGACGGGACGCTACCTCGGCGAGGGTTTCGATGATTCTCGCCTCGATACCCTTTTTCTTACCATGCCGATCGCTTGGAAAGGCACGCTTGCCCAGTATGCCGGACGGTTGCATCGTCTCAACGACGCCAAGCGCGAGGTGATCATATATGATTATGTCGACATGAAGGTGCCGGTTCTTGCCCGCATGGCGGCGAAACGCAGACTTGGCTATAAGTCAATTGGTTACAAGATATTGGGTCGCGATTTGTTTTCCGGCCAGATAGTCACATCGAGCGCACTCGCTGCGCGATAGTCGAGTGGCCAAATAGAAAGAAGAGCGCGGGCGGAACTACAAGAGGCCGCCAAGCCGAATAAATCCTTTTCAGCCTGTACGACTGCCAAGGGCGCAGATTTTGTGAGTGGATATCGCCTGCTCTGAAAGGACCGAGACCAACTCCCGGCTATCATTGCAATGATTCGCGGAGGCGCCTCGTTGAGCCGAACCCAGCCAAAATCCTCGCCGACGGATGAGCATGCGAGACGGATCGCGCAGGCGATCGCTAAGGGGCGACCGCCCCCGTTCAATGATGCCTTCGATCGTTACTGCGAAGGCTCCCCACGCGAAATCTTTGCCGCCTTCACGGGCGCGGCTCGCCACATGCCTCCTGCCGGCCGGGATGAGCCGCTTGCGATCGGTTATCTGTTTCTGCTGCAGCGGCTGCTCGAGCATTTGCGTTATCGCACCGATCGGGGCTACGCGGACGCAGCCAAACTGATGGCGGATTTTCAGGCCGACGTAGTCGCGCAGGTTGAGGCCGGAAACGTCGACGGCCGCATGCTTGCCTTTGTAGGAGGCGCCCTGCACCAGTCGAAAATCCCGGCATCGCCTGAGCTTACAGCGGCTTCGGCAAGGCAGCCCGTCGGCCCGGACGAGGATGGACCGCTTCCGACCGACGTCCACGCCGCTCTCGCCGGCATCCTCGAAGCCTGCGACGGCGATCCGTTCCTGGCCGTGGGCTCGCTGATCGAAAGCGGTCATGCCATGCCTGCGGAAAGCCGCAGCAGCTTGGCCGTGGGCCTGGCGCTTGCTGGCATCCCCGAAGCGCGTGGCGCCGCGGTTCTGTTCCTGCTCGACCCGAATTCGACTGTGCGCCGAGCGGTTGCCGGAGCGCTTGCGCACGTCGCCGCCTTGTTGACGCCGACAGATGTCCGGCGGCTGATCGCAATGCGCAATTGGCGACCCGATAACGAGCGAGCCGAAGTCGACGCGGTCATACGCAAGGCGCGGGCGGCTGGGATCGATTGCGCACCATGGGAGGCTGGCAGCATCGAGGCAATCGTCGCCACCGCCGTAGACGGCGCCACAGCGCAGGGACTCCTCCTGATATCCCCGGCCGGAAGAAAAAAGCGGATATCGTCGGTCCTGACCAAAGGCGGGATAGTGGATGCCTGGAGTGGCGAGCCGGAATCGCGCCGCCAGATCGAGACGAGTCTCGCCGCCGCTGCGATGGATACCCCTACGCTTGCCGTATCCCGATCATATCTCGATCGCATCGTGGCGCACGAAATGGCGCTCAGTATCAAGAAACGGGAAGCGCCGCCGTTCGGCCTGCTCCAGGTCGCCGAAACTATCGGCGGTGCCGATTGGCAACCCGCGCGCATGGCCCTTGGTGAAACGCTCGCCGGGCTGATCGCCGAGGTCCCCAAGGCGATATGTGAGCCTGCAGCGCTCGCATCGGTGCTGCGGAAGAGCAACGAACTTGCTGAGCTGGAGGTCGTCGCACAATCCTGGTTCGAGGACGATCCGCAGGTCGCTCAAGCGGTGGAGCGCGCCCGCGGCCGTGATCGTGCGAAACTTGTTACGTATCTATTGCAGAGTGTCATTGCGCGACATCGTGACAGATGGGCTGACATTGTTTTGCGCACGGCCCTATGGATGCGCGAGGCTCCACCGGAGGCTGACCTATGCTGGCGCGAGCTCGCGATCGTTGCAAAAGCGCTCGTCGACGGACGGGATGTGACGGAGATCGGATTGATGCGCGACATCGCATTGCGGACGATCGCGGTCCTCAGGGACGCTGGGCGGGTGTGAGAGATCCGCAGGACCCCTGCCGGCGTTTCGAACAGGGGTTCGATTCCGGTTGGGCAATTGCGCAGACGGAATGGCATGGGGCGTGCCTGCTGCCCGGGAGGCCCGCATTTTATTTTTGCCGGCTGATACCGCGCATCGGCTTGTTGGTATTCCTGTTGGTATCGGCAGCAATAAGCGGCGAAACTTGTCCTAAATTCAAACACTTATGGTGGTAGGCAATTGTCGGCCAGGGGCACCATCGCGCTCGTCCAGCTATTCCTTTCCGTTAGAGGCCTCGCTCCCCCCTCTCCATCTGCGCGCAGTGTTGCTTGTTCTCGACGTAGATCATCGTGCCGAATTTGACGGCTTTCCCCTCGCACCCGGGCCAGCAGTCGATGATTCCGATCCGTGGAGACCGCGTCGTCTCCAATTGCCGTTGCATGATCGACCCGCGCCGCAAGCCGAGGTCAGCGCGGCGTCACCGGCAGCACCGTCGCGACGATCGATTGATCGAGCGCCTCGTAGGCCTTCAGGTCGATCAGATCATAGAGCTCCGCCCTGCTCTGCATCGCTTCTAGACATTTGTGCGTCCCGCCGTCGCGCCTGATCGCCTTGAACAGTTCGGACTGCGCCTTGTTGGCGACTCGGAGCGAGGAAACCGGCCAGATCACCATCCGATATCCCATCCGTTCGAACTCGGAAGCTGCGAGATACGGCGTCTTGCCGAACTCGGTCATGTTCGCCAGCAAGGGAACATCGGGCATTTGCTTGGCGAATTCGCGAAACATCTCGACGCTGGTCAACGCCTCCGGAAAGATCGCGTCCGCGCCGGCTTCGACATAAAGCCTTGCGCGCGCCACCGCCCCCGCGAGGCCCTCGCTCTCGGCGCCATCGGTCCGCGCCACGATATAGAGATGCCGGCGCGCTTTCGCCGCCGCAGCGATCTTGGCGGCCATGTCGTGCGCGTCAGCGAGCCTTTTGTTGTTGAGATGGCCGCATTTCTTCGGCAACAGCTGGTCCTCGATCTGCACCGCGGCGGCGCCCGCATCCTCGAAGCAGCGAACCATGTTCATGACGTTGAGCGCTTCGCCATAACCGGTGTCGCCATCGACCAGGACAGGCAAGCCGGTCGCGCGCACGATCTGGCGGATGAAGAACACCACATCCTCAATCGTGATGATGCCGAGATCCGGCAATCCCATCGATGCCGACATTGCAGCCCCCGACAAATAGAGCGCCTCGAAGCCTGCGGCTCTCGCCTGCAGCGCGGCCATTCCGTTGTGCGCGCCCGGAAGCTGCAGGATCCCGCCGCGCGCAACAAGCGCGCGGAATCGCCTGCCGGCGGGCTCCTGTGGAAGATCGGACGCGACCAGATATGGCATTGCTGTTCTCCTTCAGTCCGTGCGCCTTGAACGATATTCCTCGGCGGCCCGCTCCATGGTCAGGAAGGTCGCGCCGCGCTGGACGAGTCCATCGACCAGCCGCTCGAGCATCAACATGCGATGACCCCGGCCGATGACAAAGGGATGACAGGTATAGGTGAGAACGCCCCAGCTTTCGGTTCGTATCATGTATTCGAAATCGTCGAGCCAGTTCTGCAGCACCAACGCGGCCGGCATCAGCCCCGGGGTGCGGAAATATTCGAAATGCGGAAAGTCGTCGAGCGACCAGCTGATCGGCATCTCGATCAGAGGACTCGCCTTGCCGAATGTCACCGGCTCGTCCGGCGAAATGACGTCGCCAAGGCGGACCTGATAGGGATGATGATCGTGCCCCATCATGCTGCTCTCGTAGAGAAAGCCGTGCTTGATCAACAATTCCGCGGTCGCCGGCGAGAGGTCCCAGGCCGGCGAGCGGTAACCGCGCGCGTTGCGGCCACACAGCGTGCGGATGGCGTCGTTTCCCCGCAACAGCCCGGCCTCCTCCTGCTCGCGCGTCATCTTCGCCGGCGGCACATGGGTCCAGCCGTGATGACCGATTTCGTGGCCAGCGGCGACAATCTCCCTGCAGGCTTCGGGGTAAGTCCCGATCACGACGCCTGGAATGAAGAAGGTGGCCTTGATCCGGTGCCTCGCAAGCAGGGCGAGAATGCGGCGCACACCGACGACGCCAAATTCGCCGCGCGAGATCGGCGTCGGGCTGGTCAGACCATGCGCGATCATTCCGGACATGGCGTCAAAATCGAAGGTCAGGCAGGCGATGTGCCGCGCCATCGGCGTTCCCCTTATTTCATCTTCGTGTCTGCTGCTATCAGCTCCTTGCCGTCCGCAGTCGTGATCGTCAGCCGAACGCTTTCGTCGCTGCTGCCTGCGGGAACAGGCGCCGTCACGCGATTGCCGTTTCTCGGATCGGCCTTGACGCCGGCATCGTATAGAATCGTCTCGCCGCGCTTCAACGTGACATGAAGAGGCCATTCCGGCTCGACGCTGAAGAACTGAAGATGCACCTCGGACAAATCGGCCCCGAAATTGACGAGGATGTTCTCATTCGCCTGAGTCACATTGCTCATGCCGACGGTCGGGCTGTAGGTTTCCTTGATCGACACCTCCCCGGAAGAGGGAAACTCGGCGCGGTGAAAGAACTGATCCGAGACGCCCGCCCATAATTCGATATAAGGCTGCGCTTCGGTCACCTTCTGATGCAAGTCGGGCTCGTCCGTGAACGATGGAAATCCCCACGTCCACATTTTCAGGCCCGGCGTGAGCCTGTTGTCGGCGATGCGGAAGAGGCCTTCGTCGTTGTCGTGATTGATCACGCCCCAGAAATTTGCGCCCCCCATGTCGGGCGCAGCATAGGCGATGCCCATCGTCGGCCAGTTCCTGAAGAAGCGCAGCTTGTCGAAACGGCTCCTCCCAGCGCCGACGCTCTCGTCGCCGGCGGATAGATTTTTCGACCAGTCGGGCGTGGTGTAGGCCGCGATCGGCGCAATGATCTCGGCGCCGCCGGTGGCTTTTGGATTGCTCGGGTCCGATCCCGGCGCAAGCGTGGTGCAGGTCCAATATTCGTAAGGGACCGTTTCGCTTTTCGGATTCGTCAACATCACGCGCGCATCGAGCGCGGCGCGGTCGGCCTTCAGCGTGACATAATAGATGGCCTCCAGGTCCGTCGCGCCGCTCAAGAAGCGCTTCGGTGCCGCCGAATACGCAAAATCGTCCTTCAGGGACATAGCAACCGTTACCTCGGCGGGGCTCTGCTTCACGATCCTGAAATCCCAGGGCTTCAACCATCCCTTGCCGTGCTCGGCATCGGGGAAGGTGGGGAAGATGCCGCCAAGCACCATCATCCAGTCGTAATAGAAATTTCCGGCTCTCATTCCGTAGGGAACGCCGATCTTGTTGCGGTAGAGCTGCTCGTGGCCTGTCGGCTTGTAGATGATCGAGAGAATGCGCCCGCCGAACTCGGGCAGGAGCGTCACCTTCAGATAGCGATTTTCGAGCACATAGGTCTTGAAGGTGCGATCGACGATCGTGCTCGTGTCGAGCGAGCCTGCGACAAAGCCGTTGTCCGCATCGGTTGCGTATTTGACGGTGCTCCAGGTGATCGTCGACGGGGTGAGGGATACACTGTCGGCGGCATGCACCTGAAACACATTGAGCAGCGAAAGGAGCGCAGCCGCGAAACGAAGACAGGTGCGCATCTCACCTAAGTCCTTCCAAAGAACCGCACGCTTCGCTTCGCCCACCCTACGGCGAAATTCTGGAAGCCCCCGCCGCCTCCCTCAGCTCCTTCACCAGCACCCGCATATTCTCCGAGTAGTCGACCGGCACGGCGACGAGATGAACGCCGCCATCCCTGAACGCGGCCTCGAGCTTCGGAACAAGATCGTCCGATCCCTCCACGCGGCTGCCTTTGACGCCATAGGCCCTCGCATAGGCCACAAAATCCGGATTGCCGAAGCTCATGCCGAAATCGGCAAATCCGTCGACCGCCTGCTTCCAGCGGATCATGCCATAGGCGTTGTCCTGCAGGATCAGCACGACCAGGTTGATCCCGAGTCGATGCGCGGTTTCCAGCTCCTGCGAATTCATCATGAAGCCGCCATCGCCGCAGACTGCGAGCACACGGCGGTTCGGATACAGGGTCGCGGCCATGATCGCCGACGGCAGCCCTGCGCCCATGGTGGCGAGCGCGTTATCGAGCAGGAGCGTGTTGGCGACGCGGGTGCGATAGTTCCGCGCAAACCAGATCTTGTACATGCCGTTGTCGAGGCAGACGATGCCGTCCTCGGGGATCACCTGGCGCACGTCATGCACGATGCGCTGTGGGGTCAATGGATAGCGGCTCTCCTCGGCGCGCTCGGCGATGCGGCCGAGAATCTCCTCGCGCAAAGGCAGGAGCGCGCTCGCATTCGGCAATCGCCCCTCGAGGCGATCGGCGAGCAGCAACAGGCTCGGTCCGACGTCGCCGACCATCTCGGCCTGCGGCCAGAACACTTCCTCCACCACCGCCGGCAGATAGCCGATATGCAGCACCGTCGGCCCCTTCGGCCCCATCAGGAAGGGCGGCTTCTCGACCGTGTCATGTCCGATCGAGATGATCAGGTCCGCGCGATCGATCGCGCGATGCACATAATCACGTTCGGTGAGCGCGGCCGTTCCCATATAGAGCCCCGAGCCGCTGGAGACCGCGCCCTTGCCCATCTGCGTATTGAAGAAGGGAATCTGCAGGCGGCGGATGAAGGCCGAGAGGTCGTTGGCAAGCCGGGGACGGCTTGCCGCGGCGCCAAGCATCAGCAGCGGCCGCCGGGCACCCTGAATCAGGTCGGCGGCGCGATCGAGCGCCTCTTTGGGCGCAATCGGAAGATCGATCGGATGCGGATCGACCGGCGCAAGATCGCCGGCGGCCTCCGCTGCGATGTCTTCGGGCAACTCAATATGGACGGGCCCCGGCCTTTCCTGCTGGGCGACGCGAAACGCATCGCGCACGATCGAAGGAATCGTGTTCGCGCTGACGATCTGATGCGCCATCTTGGTGAGCGGCCGCATGGTGGAGACCATGTCCACCACCTGGAATCCCGCCTGCTTGCGGCTCAAGATCCCCTTTTGCCCCGTGATCATGATCATCGGCATCGCGCCGAGCAGGGCATAGGCGGCACCGGTGGTAAAGTTCAGCGCGCCGGGGCCGAGCGTCGAGAGGCAGACGCCCGGCTTTCCGGTCAATCGCCCATGCGTGGCCGCCATGAAGGCCGCCGGTTGCTCGTGCCGGGTCAGCACCAGCTTGATGTTGGAGCGCCTGAGCGCCTCGACCATGTCGAGATTTTCTTCGCCGGGCACGCCAAAGATCTGCTGCACCCCTTCATTCGCCAGTGCCGCCACAAGCAGTTCCGCGCCGTTCATGGTCGTTCTCCCTGTGATCTTGCCGCCCATCTTTCCACCGCAGCTGCGGCAGACAATGTGCTTGGCTGCAACGCCGACTCGAGGCAGCGAACATCTTCGCGTGCCCGCGCGCCGGCGGTTCAGGTGTCCCCTACCCCTTGACCGCGCCGGCGGTGAGGCCGTGGATCAGATGCCGCTGCAGGAACGTGAACAGCACAGCGACAGGCACCGTGCTCAGAATGACGCCCGCCGAAAGCTGGCCCCATTGCACCTCGTATTGGCCGACCATGTACAGCAGGCCGGCGGAAAGGGTGCGCATCGAGGTCTCGGTCGTGAACGAGATCGCAAACAAGAGCTCGCTCCAGGACACCACAAAGGCAAAGATCGCGGTTGCGGCAATTCCGGGAGCTGCGAGCGGCAGCACGATGCGGCACAGCGCCCCGAAATGATTGCAGCCGTCGATCATCGCGCTCTCCTCGAGATCGCGCGGGATCGAGGAAAAATAGCCGACCATCATCCACACCGTGAACGGCACCGTGAACGAAAAATTGGAATAGATCAGCGCCTGGTAGGTGTCGATCAGCCCCAGCGCCCGCCATTGCGTCAACAGCGGCGCGATCAACAGCACGCTTGGAAACATCTGGGTCGCGAGGAAGATCAGGAGCAGTGCGTCGCGCCCGGCGAAACGGAAGCGGGCAATGGCATAGCCGGCCAGCACGGAGACGATGGTGGTCGCAACCATGGTCACCGAGCAGACCCAGAGGCTGTTGAGGAAGAAGCGGCTGAATGGCGTCACCGGCGAGGTCCACGCCTCGACATAATTCTGAAACGTCGGGTGCACCGGCAGATATTGCAGCGGCGTGGCGTAGAGCTCCTGACGGTCCTTTAGAGACGTGAGCAGCATCCAGACGAACGGCCCGAGCGCAAACGCGGTGAGCAGCACGAGCCCGATCCAGACCACGGGACCCGCGAGCAGCCGCTCGGCAACATCCCTGGAGACGCGACGCGTCATTCCGTCTCCTCCACGCCCTTGGTGACGCGCAGATAGGCCCAGGTGAACACCAGCATCACCACAAGCAGGACCACCGAGAGCGCCGCCGCATAGCCGAAGTCGAGACTCGAATAGGCCTGCAGCAATGTATAGCTCGAGGTGATCTGCGTGGCATTGGCGGGTCCGCCGCCGGTCATGACGAAGATCAGGTCGGCATAATTGAAGGTCCAGATGATGCGTGTTGCGGTCGCGACCACGATGATCGGCCGAAGCAGCGGCAGCGTGATGTGCCAGAAGCGGGAGAACACGCCGGCGCCATCGACATGGGCCGCTTCATAGAGCTCGTCCGGCACCGCCTGCAATCCCGCGAGCAGCATGATCGCGAAGAAGGGAATGCCGCGCCAGACATTGGTGAAGACGACGGCAGCCATCGCAAGATCGGGTGAGGACAGCCAGGCGACGCGCTCGGACATCAGGCCGAACCGGATCAGGAGATCGTTGATGACGCCGTAATTCGGTTGATAGAGCCACTCCCAGATCAGTCCGACGACCACGCCCGGAATGATCCAGGGCAGAAGCGTCAAGGTGCGCACCAGCGCGCGGCCGCGAAACGCCTGCTGCAGCAGAAGCGCGGCCGCAAAGCCGAAGATGAATTGCAGGATGACCGAGCCGAACACCCAGACCACCGAGTTTCTCAAGGTCAGCCAGAATACGGGGTCTTCGATCAGGCGCAGATAATTGCCGAGCCCGATGAACCGGTAGTCCTGCGGCTTGTACAGGACATCGGCATAGAGGCTCATCTTGATCGCAAGGATGATCGGCACCACGACGGTCGCGAGCAGGCAGATCGCGGCCGGCACCAAATAGGAATAACCGATCAGAAGCTTGCGCACGCGCCAGCTGACAAGCGGGCGACTTCGCGGTCGCGTGAGGGTGAGTGTGGTCATGGATGAATTAGATTGCCTGGAGCCAAATGGCCTTTGGATTCGTTGGACCTGTCCGCCCACTCGGTGCACCTCGCCCCGTTTGCGGGAAGAGGGGACTTCATTCTTCGCTTCAAACTACTGCCCTACGACATCTCCTTCTTCAGGATTTCGGCAAAGCGGTCGAGGCAGTCCTTTGCGGAGATTTTTCCGAGCATCGCCTGCTGGATCAGCGGCACGCCGTCGGAATCGATACGCCCGCCCCAGCCGGGATAGGCAAGATAAGGACTGACGATCCCGATCGGGAAGGATTGCACGAAGCCCGCCAGCGCCGGGTCGCCGGCAAATTCCGGCCGGTCGAGCAGCGACTTGCGCGCGGGAAGCAGGCCGAGCGTCGAGCAATATTTCTGGCTCGGCTCGTCCTCCAGCATGAAGCTCATGAACTGCCAGGCGCCTTCCTTGTTCTTGGCGCCCTTGAACATCGTGAGTGTCTCGGAGAACCAGAACGAGGCGCGCTTCTTCGCGGGCCCGATCGGCACCGGCAGCGTCGCGAAGTTCTCGGCCCCGACATTCTTCTTCTGCTGGCCGCTCGAGCCGGAATTGTGCTGGTACATGCTGGTGACGCCGCGCCCGAAGGTCTCGACGATCTCGACAAAGCCGTCGGTCGCTGCACTCGGCGGCGTGACCTTATGCTTGAGCGCGAGATCGAGATACCATTCCAGCGCGTCGATCGCCTCCTTGGAGTTGATGACGACCTTGCCGTCTTTCAGCACTTCCGCGCCGTTGGCGTAGCAATACTCGCTCGGATAGAGCAGCGCCCAGGTGCCGCTGCCGCGCATGCCGAAGCCGTATTGGTTCTTGTCCGCCTTGGTGAAGGCTTTGGCAAGCGCCAGAAATTCGTCCCACGTCCAGTCCGGCGTCGGCGCTTTCAGCCCAAGCTCCTTCAGCCGATCGGTGCGGTAGTAGATGCCGTCGAGCGTCACCGACAACGGCAGCGAGATGATCTTGTCGCTGATCGTGACGGTCTGCCACGCCGTCGGCGCGACGTCGGCATAATGCTTCCAGGCCTTGGCGCGCGTGGAAATGTCCTCGACCGCGCCCATGCCGTTGAACTGGCCGATCCAGTTGTCCCAGGCCTGACAGAGATCGGGCGGGCTGCCGCCGGTGATCGCGCTGATCAGCTTCTGGCGCGCCTGCGCCTGCGGCACATATTCGATCGCGACGGCGAAATCCTTTTGCGACTGGTTGAAGCGTTCGGCGAGCGAATTCATCAGCGCGATCCGGGTCGGCTCCGGCACACTCCATTGGAAGCGCACGGGCTCGGCCCCCCAGGCCTTCCGGGGAGAAATCAGCGGCTCATCCCACCAGGCGAGATCGGCGGCGGCGATGACGCCAGTTGCACCCAGGGCATGCAAAAGCTTGCGCCGAGATAGCGAGGCACGCTCATCCATTTCGAAACTCCTCCCTGCTCATTCTGCCTTTACGGCTTTGTTGGCGGCAGCATGCCACAGCCATGGGTGCGAGAAAACCGCAAACCCGGGATAGCTGCGAGGGAAGAGACGAAAAATGGCGCCCCGCCAAGGCGAGGCCTTTGACAACGGCAATTTCAATGCCGCGGGATGACGGTAGCCGCAGCGGCGCAGGCATCGAACCGCCGCACGGGATCGCCGCCCCCGCCCCAGCGCGCGAACTCGGCTTTGGCGACACGTTCGACATTGCGCTGGCTGAAATCGCCTTTCAGCAGATCCCTGGTGCCTCCGAGGATCGCAATGGCAACCGGCGTATGATCGATATCCAGGGCGTTGAGGCCGCGATTGTTCATCACTGCCCCGGTCTTGCCGAGCAGTTGCTGGTTGAACAGGATGGACCCCTCGCCGAACTTTCCGATCGGCCCCTCGTCCGCAGCAACCCCATAGGCGTACCGCTCGCCAGTGCCGGTCTTGATGCGCGCGACGACGACATCGCCGATGCCAGCACCTCCGAGCGTGCCGCCCGGAATGACGAAATAGGCCACCGTCTCGGAATTGATGTTGCGAAACGCCTCGCACTCGGCTGGCGCGATTGAGCGGTCGGTCGCGGAATTGGCCGCGCTCGCATCGGCACTGGCCAGCGCGAGCACCGACGGCCTGCCGAAGTCGCCGCCAGCGTGGTCGGTTCCGTGCCTCAGGGTCGTGGCCGCAACGAAATAACCGGCATAACGGGAGCCGGCGCCGCGCGTGCACGGATAACCATCGGCCGTGCGTTGCACGTTTTCGTCCTTGAAGATCGCGGTCATGTCCTTCTGCTTCCAGTAGAAGCCGTAATAGTGGTAGCCGAAGGAAGCGCCCAGCACCTTCTCGAGATCGAACGACTGCAGCTTGCGCTCGCGGATCAGCGACCAGAATTGCAGCCAGTCCTCTTTCAGACTTCGAGTCCTTGAGCTGCGTCGTTCCCTTGAAGACGGCGATACCGCCATCGGCAAATGAATCCAGCGCACACGCAGATCCCGACGGAACGAGGCTACCATCGCGGCCCGCGCTCAGCGTGCAGCTGCCGGAACCGGTCGGGTCTTCGGGATGGTAGGCGCGCGGGCTGCCGTCGGCGTCGGAAGCGAGCCCACCGGTGACGACGAAGATCGTCTTCCGGGCGACCTTGTCGCCGGGCTCGGACAGCACCGCATGGGTGAAGCTTCGGGACCCGCGCGACAGCGTGACATTGAACGGCGCAAGTCCGCAGGCGGGGGCGGTGGCGGGCCCCGCCGAGGCGAAGGCGACAGTGGTCGCCCGCTTCTTGCCGAGGTGGCCCGCGATGTCCCTGAGATTGGGCGGCAGATCCTGCGTGAAACCGGATACCGGCCAGGCAAGCAGGACGACCAAAAGACAGATCGCCCGAGAAAACATGGTCATGTACGGCCCCCCAAAGGTCGGCATGATTCGGGTAAAAGGTTTCTGGGTTGTAGGCCTAAAGGTCTGAAAATTACGTTTTTTGAAAGGCGCTGACGTGGCCGCGCGGCTCGCTCACGCGCCCCTCTGCCCCGATCCCATGAAATGGGGATAGCAAAATGTGGCATCGGGCTTAAGCTGACGTCGATCGAAAGAAGCGGAAGCATTGGACCAGCGATGACTCCCCCGAGCGAAGCGCCGGCTGACCGGGATATCACGATCCTCCTCGTGGAAGACGATCCGCCGACGCTCTGGCGGCTCAGGGACGCGCTTGCCGGTGCCGGCTTCGACGTAGTTGCGGCAGCAACGCTCGGCGAGGCGCGAGCCTCGCTCGACAAGCACGCGCCGCGCGTGCTCTTGACCGATCTGCAGCTCCCCGACGGTCACGGAATCGAGTTGATCCGTGAGATGCGCCGACGTTCTCCCGACACCGAGATCATGGTGATCTCCGCGCTCGGCGACGAAGAGACCGTGGTCTCGGCGATCACCGTCGGCGCCACCGGCTATATCCTCAAGGACGCATTCCCGACCGACATTGCCGCAACCGTCCGCGAGCTGGTCGCGGGACATTCGCCGATCTCCGCCTCGATCGCGCGCTTTATCGTGCGGCGGACCCAGTCCCATGCCGAGCCGCCGCCGGGACCCGAGCTCAACACGGCCAAGCTGACGCCGCGGGAAATCGACATTCTCTGGGGCATCGCCAAAGGGTTCAGCTATGCCGAGATCGCCGACAATCTAGGCATGTCGCGCCAGACCGTGCCCGGCCACATCAAGAGCATCTATCGCAAGCTCGAGGTGCACACGCGGGGCGAGGCTGTGTTCGAGGCCGTGCAGCAGGGCTTGATCAAGCTGTGAACGACGAAGTGGCGAAGCCGGCTGCGACCGGCGGTCCCACACTTCGGTCGCGCAAGGGAGCGTCCCGTCTCGTCCAGTATGTTTTGCTGCAGGTGCTGATCGCGGCGCTCTGCATTGTCGTGCTGCGCCTGCCCATGCCCGAACCGGCGGCGCAATATCGCGTGGTCGATTTCACGTTAAGCGATCGTGGCACCACGCAGGCGGTCACCCTGCCCGACTTTCTCGATACGCCGTTTTCCGTCGATGATCCCGCCGCGTCCTATGCGGGCCACTTTGCCTGGAGCGCGCGCGAGGCGGGCCGCGCCTGGTCGGTCTACCTGCCACGCTTCACCAATGGCGTCGCGGTTCTCGTCAACGGCGTCGAGGTCCTCGACAGCCGACGCAATCCGGAAGCCAACCGCCCCGACCGCGCCACGCCCGAGATCGCCGTGATCCCTGCGTCGTTGCTGCGCGACGGCTCGAACGATCTCGTCATCCGCCTGTATGTGTGGGGTCCGATATCAGGTTACCTCGCGCCGCTCTTCGTCGGTCCGGACGATGCACTGCGTCCCGCCTACGAAACGCGCGTGCTGATCTTCGTGACGCTGCCGATGGTGTTTGCGGCCTGGCGCGGAATCCTGGCCGTGATCCTCGCCATCATGTGGGCGATGCGGCGCCATGAGCCCGCCTATGGCGCTCTCGCCGCGGCCATGGCGCTCGGTGCGATTCAGGCTTTTCTGCAGACGACGATCGATGAGCCCCAACATCCCCATCTCAACGCGATGCTGATCGGCTCGGCACCGCTCGAGAGCGGTTTCTTGCTCGCCTTCGGCATCCTGTTCTTCACGCGGAAATGGCCGACTATTCTTGGAGCGTTGATCTTCGTTCCCGGCGTGTTGCTCGCCTTGATCGGTCTGTTCGGCACGCCGGAAGCGGTTCGCAAGTACACCTTGATGTTCGGAGTGCCGACGGTCGGCGTGCACCTGGTCGCGATGGCGCTGATCGTGGCGTGGTCGGTGGTCAGGCGGCAGGACGTGCCGGGACTTCTGCTCGGCTGCGCGGTCACCATCGTGCTGACCTCCTTCGTGCACGACCTGCTCTCGGTCACGCAGATCATTCCCGACCATCGCCTGTTCTACACCCGCCTGTCCAATTCGGCGTTGCTGGTTGCGATCGGCGCCGGGCTGACCTGGCGGTTTGCGCGCGCGCTCAACCGCGTCGACGGCTTTGCGGCGCATCTTGCGATCAAGCTGCGCGAGGCGGAGGAGAAGCTGAAGGCAAGCTTTGCGCGCGAGCAGGAACGCGAGCGGGCGGCGGCGCTCGCACGCGAGCGCACGCGCCTGATGCGCGATCTGCATGACGGGCTCGGCGGTCAACTGGTCTCGATTGTCGCGCTGAGCGAGCGCGGCGAAGCCTCGGGCATTGGCGATGCCGCGCGCGCGGCGCTGAAGGATTTGAGACTGGTCATCGATTCCATGGACGACATCGGCGGCGACCTGATGCTGGCCTTGGGATCCTGGCGCGACCGCATCGGCGCACAATTGCGTCCGCACAATATTGCGCTGGATTGGCATGCGGTGCCGCCGGGGCTGCCCGTTCATCCGGAGTTGAGACCCTGGCACGTCGTCCAGATCGTGCGGATCCTCGATGAGGCTGTGACCAATGCAGTCAAGCATGCCGGGGCGAAGAAGATCACGGTCAGTATCGAGACTCTCAAAAGTGAGGCCGGCGAGGCCTGTGGAATCATCACTGTGGCCGACGATGGCAAGGGATTTGCGGCTGGTCCAGAAGGCACAAAGGAAAAGCGCAAGGCAGCGCGCGGGCTGGCCAACATGCAAAGTCGCGCCAGAAAGTGCGGCGCGACGTTCGATCTGGTCTCGGGCGATGGCGGCACGCGGGTGAGATTGAAGCTGCCTCGGCACTTCCCGGATGGCGACGGCACCGCCGGTTGATTCTCGAGGGCGATGGCTTTCGAAAGTTGGCCATCGCGCCTCGACAGTCTCGCCGACATGATTCTCCGCATCGGCTCAGCGCCACACCCTCGTGTAGCCGACGTGCCTCACGCCATACGGCGTGACGCGGGTGTAACCGACATGCTTCACGGCAGCATTTGGTCCGTAGTACGCCGCACGCGTCACGCTGGTGCGGGCAACGGGCGCCACATAGACCGGGGCCGTCGGGCTGACGATGCATCCCTGCGGCACACCGGCAGTTTTGCAATAGACCGCAGCCGCATTGGCGGGAGCTGCAGCGAGCGTAGCCGTCGAGATAACGGCAAGGGCAATCGCGGCACCGATGAAGGATTTCTTCGACATGATATCTCTCCTCTGAAGTTTGGGCGGTCTTGCGAGGAGTTGATTGGCCTCCGCAGCCGTCGTGAGGAGACACATGCGCCGCTTATGCGGGCTGCAACATCCCATGAGCATGGGAGGGCCAGCCAAACGCGCGCGCTGCGGCTTTTTGGGTGAGTGAGTCAAAATCATAAATCATTGAAATAACTGGCATTTTCGTAAAACAGCAAGGCGACATGGTTACTCTTGCCATGTTCATGGGATCGACCCCGCAGCTGATTTTGACGAGGTTCGCCGCGCTTTCAAACTCCATCCAACGCCAAAGGTGACGTCATGATCAAGTCAACCACGTTGAAGTCCGCCGCGATCGCGCTCGCTCTTGTGATCGCGGGTGTTGCTCAGGCTTCCGCCGCCGAGCCGACCATGCAGGAGAAGCTGGCCTGTCGCGCCGACGCCCAGACGCTCTGCTCGGAGTTCATCGGCAAGGCACCGCAAATGCGGGCCTGCCTGGAGCAGAACAAGGCGAAGCTCTCCACGCCTTGCCGTCAGGTCGTGGAAGCGCATGGCGGCTGAGCTCTCAGCGTCATCGGCGGAGCGAGCGCAACGCCAGCCTGGGCCCGCACAGCTCAGGCTGGCGTCGTTCTTCTCGCTCCATGCTCAATTGGCGCCGAAGATCCCGAAACGCGGCACCTCGAACAGTCTGATCGGCGGGCCGAGATCGTCGCGCCGGTCCGCGTCGTCGCGCGGTTCATAGACTGCGCCCCTCTCGTCGCGAACGCGGCGATCCGGCTCGAAGTACTCGCGCTCTCTGCGGGATGCATCGTTCCATGTACCTTGCGCGCCCTCGCGCCCATCGTGCTCGTGCCGATCGCGATAGCTCCGGCGATCCGACCATTCATCGCCACGCGGAATGCCTTCTCCCCGCTGCTTGCGGTCTTCCGAGGGTTGGCGATCGGCCCAGCGCTGGCGCCGGTCAGCCTTCTGCTTGTCGGACAGCCGCTTCAGGTCGGCGTCGCGCGCTCTCGCGTTGGCGTTGTCGGCAGGAGAGACGTGCGCCGATTTCGCCGCAGGTTCCGGCGACGGCGCCGATTTCGGCGCCGTCATCTCGATCGGCCTCGCCTCTTCGACGCCCTCCTTTGAGCGCGCCGCTGGCGAAGCATCGGTTGGCGGCGGCGCAGCCGAGGCACTTTTGGCGAGCGCCGCCGGTGCCGTAACCGCGGGCACGTTGGGGGCCGATACGCTCGCCGCAAGGTATGGGATCGGCGGCTGCTGGGATGTCGCGGCCTGCGTCGCGTCGCCTGACTTGCGCCGCTCAAGCAAGCTGGTTTCGTGCCGGTCCGCCCTTGGGTTGGTCATGCTTGCGACCGTGAGACCGCCGCCAAGCCCGAGGCCAATGGCCGCGATGATTGTTCCAGCCCCTGCGAAAAAAGCCGCTGATGTCCGCATGGTTCGGCTCCTTCATCGATGGCGGAGCAACGTTGGGGCTCGTCCCAACGTTCCCCCATCCGTGAAGGGAATCGGCTGTTCCGTAAGGCTCGACTTGGATGCTGCTGGCCGGCCGCCTCAGATCGCGGACGCGACCTTCTCCAGCCCGATGATGCGGGCGAGCTTGCGCACTTCTTCCTTCTGATCCTCGCGGAGCTGGAACAGAAGCGGCAGTGCCGCCGATTTGAGCTGCTGCACCTCCGCGGAGTTCGGGATCAAGCTGGGCCGCGGTCGCAGCGGGGTTCTCCTGGCGCGCGGCATGAAGCTTCTTCGCCATTGCCCTGAGCGCCGTCTCCACGGCCGGCCAATAGGACTCCTGCGAGGACGACAATTTCAGACGCTGCTTGATTCCGGCAATCTGCGCATCGGACAGCAGCGCATAAGGTTTCTGCGGCGATGGCTTGTCGGCAACCTTCGGTTTCGCAGGCTCGGCAGAAGCTACTCGCGCCAATGGCGGCAATGCCGCCACCGCCTTCGCCGCCTCGACGTCGGCAGCACTCGATGCCGCATAGGCCTGGCGCAGCGGCTCGGTGACTGATGCCGTCTGCGGCGGCTCGAAAGAGGCGAGCGCGAGGCTTGCAATGCTCAGGCGGTCCTGCTTGGTCTCGCGATTGGCAACCGGGCTTTTGACGACGGGCGCCGGCGTCGACACTTCGATCGCCTGCATGCCGCCATGGGAGAGAATACTTGTGACCGCGGCGCCTGCGAGAAGAAAGCAGGTCAGCGCGATAATGGTGATCGCCTTCGTCAAACAAACTCTCCTACCCGGACGAACGACGCGCCCACTTTCGCGAAAACTTGGGGTTAATTAAGGCTTAAGCTGGCCCGCAGCGCGGCGGCGGAATGGTCCGGCACCGCAAAGCGGCTGAAAATCTTCAACAAACCTCAGGCTGCGGCGAGTTCATAGGAGTCCTGAATATCGGCCACGATAGCGGAGGCCTCCCACAAGGCGCCCGGTTCGACCGATCGCAGGTTGATCGTCCAGTTGCTGCCGCGCGCGCTGCGCGGTATCGCCACGATATCGAACTGCACCCTGCGGCAGAGCGGATGGCGCTGCAACGCAAAGCCCACGCGCCGCGTCATCTCGTCCAGTGTTACCGGTGTTCTTGCGAGAAACGTCTCGAACTTCATCGCCCTTCCCCTGTCATCCGATGCCGCTGATGGTGGCCTCGTCACAGGCGATTCTTGGGGCGGGATGGTTAACAGCGCGTTAAGCGAGGCCTCACCGCTTCTCGATCACGAGGCTTTGCACGGCGCGGCCGAAATAGCCCTGTCGATCGGCAAGGCGCGCCCCCGCCAGGCCAGCGCCCTCAGGGCCGATCCAGCTTTCGGCATCGAGCAGGACCCAATCGCCGAGCGGCTCGCGCGTCATGCTGACGGTGAGGTCGGCATTGAGGAAGGTCCAGTCGCGGAAGTCGAGCGCAGGCGAGGTGCCGTTGCAGAAATCGGCGGCGACGACAGCGCGCATCGCCTGCGACACGTCAGAACCTTCGACCAGCGGGCGGTCGAGACGGTACCAGATCGCGCCCGGTCCCGGCACGCCGAACGTGCCGCGCGCGGCGCGGAGCTGCATGCCGGTGACGAAGGGACTGTTGGAAAATTGGGCGGGATCCTCGCGCGATTGCTCGGGAGGTGGGAGTGCGAGCGCCGGCGCGGCGACGTCGGAGGGGAGTGGCTGCGCCTGCCGTTTGATCTTGAGCACGCTTGCGGCGACCACGACCACGCCCTCTGCCAGGAGGCGGACGGAGCAGAGCTGGATCTTGCGGCCCGCGCGCAGCACCTCGGTATGAAGCACAAGCGGGGCGAGCGGCACCGGACGCATCAAGTCGATGGTGACGCGCGCGATCCGCATCTCGACCGGCGTGGGAATTGCTTCGGCGGCCCAGACGACGAGTGCCGCCGGCGCGGAGCCGTGCTGCATGCGCGGGTCCCAGGGACCCGCGGCATTGGGTGAGACCTCGACCTTATTGCCGTCGACGCGAAAAATGGCTTCCATAAGGTCGGGGCCAGCTCCTTTGATCCAGCTCCTTTGCAATCGATAGCTCTATCGATCAGCCCGTAGCGGCAAGCGCGAGCCTGGGCTCGTTCGGGAGCTCGATGTCGACCTCGAGCGTCGAGACATGCTTGCCCCTTTCCATCCGGAAGATAATCTTGTCGGGATCGAGCGCAACATGCCGCGAGACGGCGGCAAGGATTTCCTCGCGCAGCTGCATCAGGAGGTCCGGCTGGCCCCGCATGCCTCGCTCATGCGCCAGCAGGATCTGCAGCCGCTCGCGCGCAATGGGCGCCGACGGGGTCGGCACCGGCGCGGGCCGGCTGGAAAAAAGCCGGAATATGCTCATGCGGCCCTCCGTCCGCGCAACAGGTTCATCAACCCCCTGCGCTCGCTCGGCACCTGCATCGGGATCGTCTCCCCCAGAAGCCTGCGCGTCGCGTCGGAATAAGCCCGTGCCGGCGCGCTGGCCGGATTGTTCAGGGTAACGGGCGAACCGACATTGGAGGCGCGCAGCACGTCCTGACTTTCCGGGATGATGCCGAGTAAAGGCGTCGCCAGGATGTCGAGGACGTCGTCGATATTGATCATCTCGCCACGTGCAGCGCGCGCCGGATCGTATCGGGTAAGCAGGACATGCTTGGACACCCGCTCGCCGTTTTCCGCCTTCACGGTTTTTGAGTCGAGCATGCCGATGATGCGATCGGAGTCCCTCACCGATGAGACTTCCGGATTGGTGACGATGATCGCCTCATCGGCGAAGCGCATCGCGAGCATCGCGCCGCGCTCAATGCCGGCCGGGCTGTCGCAGATGATCCAGTCGTGGCTCTTGCGCAGTTCGGAGATGACGCGCCCCACGCCTTCCTCGGTCAGCGCTTCCTTGTCGCGGGTTTGCGAGGCCGGCAGCAGCCACAGATTTTCGAGCCGCTTGTCGCGGATCAGAGCTTGCGAAAGTTTTGCAACGCCATGCACCACGTTGATCAGGTCGAACACGACGCGGCGTTCGGCGCCCATGATGAGATCGAGATTGCGCAAGCCGATGTCGAAATCGACGACGACGGTCTTTTGGCCGCTTTGGGCGAGCGCCGCCCCGATCGCAGCCGTGGTTGTGGTTTTGCCCACGCCTCCCTTGCCCGACGTCACAACCAGCACTTTGGCCATACTTTACCTCCTATGAACTAATGGTTCAGTTGAGCGGCGTAATCCGCATGATGTCGCCTTCAAGCCACGCCTGCGCTGGTCGATTGCGAAGAGCGGCGTCCAACTCTTCGGCCGTCTGGTAGTAACCGTCGATCGCCAGAAGCTCGGCTTCGATCCTCTGGCAATAAATCCGCGCCGCCGAATTGCCGTTGACGCCCGCCATCGCGCGGCCGCGGAGCGTCCCGTAAACATGAATGGATCCGCCGGCGACGATCTCGGCGCCGGAGCCGACCGAGCCCAGGATCGTGATGTCGCCATCGGGAAACACGACCGACTGCCCGGAGCGGACCGGATTGTCGAGCAACAGCGACGTCGGCGGTGGCTTCACCTCCGGCTTTTCCGGCTCGATCTCGCGCACGGCGCATTGGCGTCCGCCCGTCAAAAGCGGCGGCATGGTCGGCGTCAGCAACGTGGCGTCGACGCCTTCGATGCCGAGCACGCGGATGTTCTTTTTTTCAAGGCTGACGACGAGATGGGCGATCGCGGCGCGGCTGAGTTCCACGGAAGAAAGATCAAGCACGACGGGCTTGCCGACGAAGAAGCCGGGCGAGCGGGCAACGGTTGCGTCGATGTCGGCCAGCCAATCCACGATCGGCACGACCGGTGCAAACACGAATGCGACAAAGGAGCGGCCGCGCAAGCGGACCTGCTGGCGTGTGGGTTCGCTACTTTGATCCATGGCTGACAACTCGCCTTTCTTATGGAATGGTTAACCATCGGCAGCCTTTGGTTAATGCTCGGTTAATACTTGTCTTATCTACTGAAATGCTTTGTTGGCGCCCTACGAATGACAAATTGAGGTTGTCTGGGGCCAAAAACTCAACGCGGTTCTGCCTTGATTTGAGCTTAATAATGACGCGGGCGAGTCGCATCACGTCCCGGTGAGACAACCAGATTGTCTCTTTCCGCCCATTTGGGCGGCCGGCTTGGGGACGGGCAATGGGGATCGCAGGGCGCGCCCAGCTCTCGAGACATGTGTTGAAGGTGCCGCCGGGCGCGGCGATCAACTGCGTTTTTGATTCAAATCGCGCAGACGATCTTTGCGTCTCCCGCACGGCCTTTGGGTATCTTCACACACGCTCGTTGCTCAGGACCCTTATCCGGCATGGCCGAAGAAAAGTTGACATAACAGTCTGTCGTCAGAGGAGTTGCGTATGAGCGTCCCGAGTGAGCAGCCCGACGAGCGGTCCAGCAGTCCGCAGGATCCGCTGCACTATGCGCCACGCCGGTTTGCCGAGCGAATCGAGCCGCGCCTGGCTGCCGTGGGCGGCGACACCCAACCGTCCGAACGCACCTCCAGGCCTGATCACTCCTCGCGGGCGATCTCGCCCTCGTCATTGAATGCCAAGCTCGAGAACGCGGTCTACGAATCGCTGCGCCGCCAGATGGAACCGGAGATGGTTCCGGAACCGGCCGACTTCAAACGCGAGCGCTCGCAACGCGCGCTGATCGGCGTGGTCATCGGCGTCGCTGCGGCCATCGTTGTTTCGGCGACGGTCGCGGTCGTGTTCGTCACCATGTTTCCGTCCTCGAAGGAGAGGATTTCGGGGGCTTCTTTTGCCACCGCACCTTCGCAGCAGCGCCAGGCCGCCGACACCTCGAAGCCGGCGCTCTCCGAATTCAGGGCCCTTTTGGTCGCGCCCGAGGGCGGCCAGTCCCTGAGCCATGAGCAGTCAGAACGGCTGCTGCAGCAGTTCGTGCAATGGCGCCAGAAGGCGGATTCAACTGACAGGCAGTAAAAGCGTGCAGCGGCGCGCAAGCGCGGGAGAAACTATTATGTCCGATTACAGGTGCGACATGAGCCTGGCGCGCAAAGCGCGCAGGAATTTGCGGTGGACGTCGCGATTGGCGATGGTGGTGTTTGGTGCAACGCTCGCCGGCAACGCGGTCGCTGCGCCCGGCGACAATGTGAGCGTGGTGCGCGAGCTTGCGAGCCGGGTCGGCCCGATCGTCGGATCCGCGCTTGCCTGCCAGGACATCGGTCAGGCCCGCATCCAGGTCATCGCCGACAAGTTCCGCGCGGTCATCAGGGAAGTATCCTCGAACGAGGCCGAGCGTGACGATCTCTCGCGGCTGTTCGACCGCTACGTCACGGATGGCCGCGGTGCCGTGACCGCGGGCCGCACGGATTGCCGGTCGGCCGGCCGCCAGCTTGCCGATCTCGAGCAATCGCTTGCCGGCCCGTCGCTTGCCGGTGTGATCGGACCGTCGGCCGCGGTCGCAGCTCCCGCGCCAGCCGCGCCCCCGCCGCCCGCCGCGCCTGCTCTTGCACCGGCACCGCTGCCGGCAATGGCGCCGCCGCCCGCACCTGTGGTTGCGCCGCCGCCTGCCACCATGGCTGCGGTCGCTCCAACGGTCACCCAGGCGGTGCCGCTGTCAGCCACGAATGTGCACGGCGTCAATGCCAACGAGATCCGCTTCGGCATCGTCGCGCCGTTCTCCGGTTCGGCACGAGAGCTCGGTCGCCAGATGAAGCTCGGTATCGATACCGCCTTCAATCGCATCAACGACATGGGCGGCATCGACGGCAGATCGCTGCGGCTGGTCGCGGCCGACGATGGCTACGAGCCGACGCGGACGCTGGACGCGATGAAGCAGCTTTACGAGAAGGAGCAGGTGTTCGGCTACATCGGCAACGTCGGCACGCCGACGGCGCAGGTGGCGATCCCCTACGCGCTCGAGCATCGCACGCTGTTCTTCGGAGCTTTCACGGGCTCGGGGCTCCTGCGCAACGATCCCCCCGATCGCTACGTGTTCAACTACCGCGCCAGCTACGCCGAGGAAACCGATGCGGTCGTGCACTACCTCATCAAGATAAGGCGGCTACAGCCGCGGCAGATCGCCGTGTTCGCGCAGCAGGACGCCTATGGCGACGCCGGCTATGCGGGCGTTGCGAAGGCGTTCCGCACTCTCGGCGTCAGCGACAGCGCCATCCTGCGGCTCGGCTACAAGCGCAATACCGTCGATGTCGACGACGCGGTCAATCAGCTCAAAGCGCAGAAACTCGGGATCCGCGCGGTCGTGATGGTCGCGACCTATCGGGCGGCCGCGAAATTCATCGAGAAGACCAAGGATCAGTATCCCGGCATGATCTACAGCAACGTCTCCTTTGTCGGCTCGACCGCATTGGCTGACGAATTGATGCTGCTCGGCTCGCGCTACGCCTCCGGCGTGATCGTGACCCAGGTGGTGCCGGCGGTCGGCGGCTATTCGAGCGCCGTGCTCGAATACAAGAATGCGCTCGCCAAATATTTCCCCGGCGAAGCGCCCGACTATGTCTCGCTTGAGGGCTACATTGCCGCCAACGTGCTGATCCAGGCGCTGAAGAAGACCGGTCCGCAGGTCGACACGGAACGGCTGATCGACACCCTCGAGAACATGCGCAACATCGATCTCGGGCTCGGAACGTCCCTGAGTTACGGCCGCGCCGAGCACCAAGCCTCGCACAAGATCTGGGGCACGTCGATCGACGACAGCGGCAAGTACGCGCCGATGGAGCTCGAATAAGGCTGGCGAACGAACGTCGTGATGGCCGGGCTTGTCCCGGCCATCAGCGTTTTGGCACCTTGAGGGCAAGTACGGGCATCGAACGATCTGCGGTCTCGCCTATAGCGCCGGATCGACCGCCTCGTCATATTCCTTCTTGAACCGCGCGATCAGCTCTGCGGCCGGCAAGATCTTTCCGACGCTGCCGACGCCCTGGCCTGAACCCCAGATTTCCTTCCAGGCCTTTGGCTTGGCGCGTTCGCCGGAGGCGTCGGTCCCGAAGCTCATCTTGGAGGGATCGGAGGTCGGCAGGGTCTCCGGATCCATGCCGGCAGCGACGATCGATGGCTTCAAGTAATTGCCGTG
Organism: uncultured Alphaproteobacteria bacterium; assembly: GCA_963738845.1. Lineage (GTDB taxonomy): Bacteria > Pseudomonadota > Alphaproteobacteria > Rhizobiales > Xanthobacteraceae > Bradyrhizobium. The sequence continues at coordinate 120,374 of CAVTYJ010000006.1, forward strand.
CACGCCGGTAAAAAGGTTGGAGTAGATGATGTCTTCCGCCGACGAGGTCGTAATCATCTCCTTGTAACGCTCGACGGCATTCGCCTCCACGGTCGCGATAAAGGCCGAACCGATATAGGCGAAGTCGGCGCCGAGGATGCGCGCGGCGCGGATGGCGCGACCATTGGCAATGGCGCCCGACAACGCGATCGGGCCGTCGAACCATTGCCGGGTTTCGGCCACGAAGGCGAGCGGCGAGATCACACCGGCATGACCCCCGGCGCCGGCCGAGACCAGGATCAGCCCGTCAGCCCCCTTCTCGATCGCTTTGTGCGCAAACTTCTGGTTGATCACGTCATGGAAGACGATGCCGCCCCAATTGTGCACGGCGCGGTTCAGCTCCTCGCGCGCGCCCAGCGACGAGATGATCATCGGAACCTTGTGCTTCTCGCACAGAGCGACGTCGATATCGAGCCGGTTGTTGGATTTGTGCACGATCTGGTTGACCGCAAACGGCGCCGAGGGCCGCTCCGGGTGCGCCTGGTCGTAGGCTGCGAGCTCCTCTTTGATCCGCGCCAGCCACTCGTCGAGGAGCGCCGGCGGCCGCGCGTTCAGCGCAGGAAAAGATCCGACCACGCCCGCCTTGCATTGCGCGATCACGAGATCGGGCACGGAGACAATGAACAACGGCGCCCCGATTACGGGTAGCGAGAGACGGCCCTTGAACAAAGCAGGCATCGACATGAGCAATTCCTTTTTTGGCGTTTTGCAGCCGACGGCAACCCGTCATCGCTAAAGATGCCAGACATCATACCAAAAAGGCAACGCGCAAAATCGAGCAGCCCTTGCTGGCATGGGCCGCGCGAAAGACGCGATGGTTTTCCGCCGAGCCGGAGCCTGCTGCACCGCTATGGAAGCGCCGGAGAATCTTCAGCTATGATGCGCTACTGGCACAGCGCCGATGTGACGTAATTATCGGTTCGGCAATCGTCGGGCTTGCGTTGCCGGCCGGGGATCAGGACTTTCGCCGAGCAGGTCTCGCGCGAATCCGTGTTCAGGCTTCGGCCCTCCTTGTAGCCTTTGCTCTGACAAAGCTTGTCGGCGCCCGACTTGCAATCCGGTGTGCCGGTCGCGCCGGGCGGGCAGATCATGCGTCCCGAGACCATCGAGCCGGGCTTCGCCAGGCGCGTCAGTGCGTCTCCGGTGTCCTTGGCCGCACCCTTGACGCGCGCGTTGAGATCGTCGATCGCCTCGCTTGGGCTTTTCAGCGGCGGCAGGATCTTGTCGAACATCTTGCCCATTTCATTCAACAGGCCCGGATTTTCCGACGGTGCTGGCGAGGGTTGCGCCGCCGGGGCGGGTTGCGCAGGGGGTAGCGCGCCCTGCGGCGACGGCTGTTCTTGAACCCCAAGCGCGGGCTGCGGCGGAGCGGTCTGTGCCAGAACCAGACCCGCGCCGATCGCAAGCAGCGCCGGCACCGCCGCCAGGACCCCTAACCATCGCGACAACAACCTGCGAGACCGAGCCATCATGTGGGAAAAGTAGCCGAAGGCGGCGGCGCGGCAAAGCGCGCCAGCCTCTGTTCAGATCAGACGAAAGGCGATGATGAAGCCTGCAACCAGCACGACGGCGAGGCTCGTGACGGCAAGGCCGAGATTGTCCTCGATTCTGACCCTGATCCACTCTCCATACCGGTTGAGCAGGATCGCGGCGACGAAGAAGCGCCCGCCGCGGGTGATGATCGAGAACAGGATGAACAACCAGATGTTGTAGCCCGCAAAGCCGGAGGTGATTGTGACAAGCTTGTAAGGGATCGGCGTCAGTCCCTTGAGCAGGATGATGACCGCGCCCCATTCGGCATAGGATGCGCGGAACGTCTCGACCTTGTCGCCAAGACCGTAGAGCGTGATCAGCCAGTGCCCGACGGAGTCATAAAGCAGCGCGCCGATGGCATAGCCGAGCATGCCGCCCAGCACGGATGCCACCGTGCAGACGCTGGCATAGACCCAGGCGCGCTTCGGCTGCGCCAGCGACATCGGCAGCAGCATGATGTCGGGCGGCACCGGAAAGAAGGAGCTTTCTGCGAACGCCACCGCCGCCAGCACCCAGAGCGCGTAGGGCTTGTCGGAGGCGCGGACACACCAGTCGTAAATTCGTCTGAGCATGGGCGCTGTGAACCATCATGGACCGGATTTGTCCATGCCCGGCCAAGCCGTAAAATGCGAGGCCGGTCTAGGGCCGCTTCCGCAGGCGCCGGCTCTCGAGCGCGACGATTGGTCGCCGCCCTGACCGCCCTGCCACCGTCTTGGCGAGCTTCACAGCCGATTTCGGCATCTTCTCGGCAATTCCCAGCAAATGCTCGCGCCGATCCATTTCGTGCCAGATATCCTGTGGGCGCACGCCCGCCGACGCCCACAGCACCGCGAGATTGTAGAGCAAGTCGGCGCTCTCGCGGACCACGGCCTGGGCATCGCCGTTGACCGAGTCGATGACGACCTCGATCGCCTCCTCGGCGAGCTTTTTCGCCATTCTGGCGGGACCGCGCTGAAACAGCCGCGCCGTGCGTGAGGTCGCGGGATCGAGATCCCTCGCCGCAAGCACCGCCAGATACAGCCGTTCAATCGAATCACTCATGGGATGCGAAAATACTCCAAACCTGCGCGCAGCGTGTTAACGCGGACGCCCAAAAGCAGGATATCCGCGGATCGCGACCGACCCGCGGATATCGCTAAAGGACAAGCTGCCGTTTACCATCCTGCGAGCGGATGGCCGTTCACGTACGGAACGTCGGCCCCGTAGTGGTTGGGGCCGTAGGCCGGGTCGAAACCGTAATAATATGGTCCCGGGCCGGGCGCGGCATAAACCGGACCGCCGTAACCATAAACGTCCTCATAATAGGCTCGGCGGTTCTGGGCCGCGGCGATCGCAATCCCTGTGCCGACGACGCCGGCAAAGGCCGCGGCGGCGGCTGCACCGGGGGCGAGCCGGCGGCGGGCACTGAGGTCGGTGACGCCGCCTTCGGGCGTCGCAACGCCGTTGCCACGCGCGGCGCCGGCATAGGCAAGCGAAGGCGCCACGCCGGTCAGCGCCAGCACGATCATTGTCGCAATCGCGGTGGCGGGGCCCGTTCGGGTAAATTCACGTTTTCGGGCAAACATCTCGACAATCCTCCATCAAAAATGGTCGAAAAGCGGCCATCGGCCGCCCCCGGGATTGCGATGTGGGTTCCCGCAAACGTGATGCAAGGTCCGCCTCGATCGCGACGCCGCGACATTTAGCGCTCATGGACGGTTCATCTTCGATGGGCCAAACTCCGCCGTGCCGGCGTAGCTTTCATGAACCCAGATGCGCGCTGCCACAGCCTGTTTCGTCGACCGGCGAGTTCGATGCGCGTGACCAGAACAACCGCCCTTCGCTGCTTGCTGGCCTTGCTCGCCGGCGTGATGGCGTTTGCGTGTTCAGGGATCGAACCAGGCCTGGCTGAGGTCGCAAGGCCGCCGGTTGCGATCGAGTTTTCCTTTGACCGTCCGCTCGATGCAAGCATGGCGCCGTTCGTGCTTGCCGCAAGCCGGGGCCTGTTCGCGGCGGAGGGCCTGTCGGTCACAAACCATTTTGCGACGGGATCGCCCGAGGCGATCGCGCGCGTGGCATCGGGCGACAGCGAGCTTGCACTGGTCGACGTCAACGAGTTGATCCGCTATCGCGACAAGGCCGACGCGCCGATCAAGGCCGTGTTCGTGATGTTCAATCAGGCGCCCTATGCCATCGTCGCGCGCAGGAGTCGCGGCATTCATGCGCTCTCCGATATCCCGGGCAAGACACTCGAAGTCGCCGAGAGCGATCTGTCGATCAGGCTGTGGCCGGCGCTCGCCAGGAGAAACGGCATCAAGCCCGACAGCGTGAAAATGTACAAGATGAGCGCCGCGGTGCGCGAGCCGATCTTATCGGCCGGTCAGGTCGACGCGGTCGCCGGCTTCTCCTATCTGTCCGCAGTGAACCTGCGCGACCGGGGCGTCCCGGCAAGCGATCTCGCGGTGCTGCGATATTCCGACTATGGCTGCGAGGCCTACGGCTTCGTGGTCATCGTCAATCCGGCGTTCGCGTCGGCAAAACCCGACGCAGTCAAAGGCTTCGTGCGCGCCCTGATCGCAGGCACGCATCTGGCCATCAAGGATCCCGCGCGCGCCGTCGACGAGGTTGTCGGCCTGATGGAGGGCGCCTCGCGCGATCTGGAGCTGGAACGGTTGCGCACCGTCATATCCGACAACATTCTGACAGGTGAAGTGAAGCGCAACGGGCTTGGCGGCATCGATCCGGGACGTTTCGAGCGCGCGATCGACCAGATCGCGGAGGATTACAAATTCCACAAGAGGCCCACCGCAACGGATATTTTCGACGCCTCCTTCCTCCCTCCCGTCCTCGGCCGGCTCATCAATTGAGCTATATCTCGGCCCTAATCCCTGATTAGATTGAGTTCTCGACCCGCTTTTGCGGGCTTGGCGTGGCCCAAGAGTTCGTGCATGTCGCTTATTCGTCTTTATACCCGCGTTCTCGAGCTGCTCGGCAGGGAGGCCAAGCTCGGCTGGCTGCTCGCCTTTGCCAATCTGTTGCTGGCCTGCGCGCAATTTGCCGAGCCCGTGCTGTTCGGGCGCATCGTCGACGTGCTCTCGGGCAAGACCGGCGCCTCGCCCTGGCTGTTGCTGGCTGCCTGGGCGGGCTTTGGCCTGTTCACGATCGCCGCAAGCGCCGCGGTCGCGCTGCATGCCGATCGGCTTGCGCACCGCCAGCGTCAGGCCGTGCTCTCCAGCTATTTCGAGCACATTCTGCAGCTCCCGATCACGTTCCACAGCGGCATCCATTCCGGCAAGCTGATGAAAGTGATGCTGAACGGCACTGATGCGTTGTGGCGGCTCTGGCTCGGCTTCTTCCGCGAGCATTTTGCCGCGATCATGTCGGTCCTCTTGCTGCTGCCGCTGTCGCTCTACATCAATTGGCGACTCGCGACCCTGCTGTTCCTGCTCTGCATCGTGTTCACGGTGCTGACCACGCTCGTGGTGCGCAAGACCTACGGCATGCAGAGCGAGGTCGAACAGCATTACAGCGACCTCTCCGCGCGCGCCTCGGACGCGCTCGGCAACGTGGCGCTGGTGCAGAGCTTTGTGCGCATCGATGCCGAGGTGCAGGGCCTGCGCTATGTCGCCGACCAGCTGCTGGCTGTGCAGATGCCGGTCCTGTCGTGGTGGGCGGTGGTGACCGTGATCACGCGCGCGTCGACCACAATCACCGTGCTTCTGATCTTCACCGTCGGCATCGCGCTGAACCAGGCCGGTCTCACCACGGTGGGCGAGATCGTCATGTTCGTGTCGTTTGCGAGCATGTTGATCCAGAAGCTCGAGCAGGTGGTTTCCTTCATCAACAATGTGTTCATGGAGGCGCCGAGGTTGACCGAATTCTTCAACGTGCTCGACGCGGTGCCGGCGGTGCGCGACCGCCCCGACGCGATCGATTGCGGGCGGCTGTCGGGCCTTGTCGAGTTCAGCGACGTTTCGTTCTCCTATGACGGCAAGCGGCCGGCGGTCGAAGACCTGTCCTTTACCGCGCTGCCGGGCCAGACCATCGCGCTGGTCGGACCGACCGGTGCGGGCAAGTCGACCGCGATTGCGCTGTTGCATCGCGCGTTCGATCCGCAATCCGGATTTATCCGGATCGACGGCATGGACGTCCGCGGCCTGACGCTCACAGCCCTTCGCCGCAACATCGGCGTGGTGTTCCAGGAGGCGATGCTGTTCGATCGCTCGATCGCCGAGAACTTGCGTGTCGGCAAGGCTGAGGCGACCGACGATGAGCTTCGGGCCGCCGCCGCCCGCGCGCAGGCGCTCGACTTCATCGAACGCAGCGAGCGCGGGTTCGACACCAAGGCCGGCGAGCGCGGGCGCATGCTGTCCGGAGGCGAGCGGCAGCGGCTGTCGATTGCGCGCGCGCTTTTGAAGGACCCGCCGATCCTGATCCTCGACGAGGCAACCAGCGCGCTGGATGCCGTCACGGAAGCCAAGCTCAATGCCGCTCTCGACGAAGTGATGAGGGGACGGACGACCTTTGTGATTGCCCACCGCCTCTCCACGATCCGCAACGCGACGCGCATCCTGGTATTCGACAATGGACGCGTGGTCGAGAGCGGAACCTTTGACGAACTTGTCGCAAAAGGTGCCCGCTTCGCCGCGTTCGCGCGCGCCCAGTTCATGGTGCAGGAGAATCCGCAATCGGCCGCGTTCCGGAGTTCGCATACGCAGCCCGCGATGGCAGGACGAAGTTCCGACGGCTGAGTAGTCGGGCTTTGTTTCGAACTGCCTGACAGGAGTGCCTTCCAGCGTGCGGGAACTTCAATTCGGCTGCCGCGGCCGGCCTGGCCAACAGCGCTGTCAAGGCTTGAATTTCCCCAGAAATCGGCTCGCTTCGACGCCGAATTGATAGCGCAAACCTCTGTTCTCGACGGCGTCGGCGGTATAGGTTTGCACGCGCCGCATCGCGTGCGGTTGCCGGACACGCGACTTTCGATATCGGACCCGACCGCTTTTTCGCAAGGCGGGTCATCACAAGGACCGGAACCGGAATAGTGCAGTTTTCTCGATCGTCGTTCTTCAAATCGGCATTCGAGGCGATCGTCCTCGTCGCTGTTCTTGCAATCGCTGCTCCCGGCGCGCTGCGCGCCGAGGCGCGGCTGGTGATCGAGGCCGATAGCGGCAAGGTTCTCGAAGCCGAGAACGCCACCGTGCCCTGGTATCCCGCTTCCGTGACCAAGCTGATGACGGCCTATGTCACGCTGAAGGCGGTGAAGGACGGCAAGATCACCCTCGATACGCTGTTCACGGTGTCGCCGACCGCGGCCTCGCAATCGCCCTCGAAGATGGGTTTCAAGCCGGGCACGCAAGTCACCGTCGACAACGCCCTGAAGATGATGCTGGTCAAGTCGGCCAACGACATGGCCGTGGTGCTCGCCGAAGGCGTGGGCGGCTCGATCGACGGCTTTTCGGGAATGATGAATCAAACCGCGCAAAGGCTCGGCATGACGCAGACCCATTACGTCAACCCGAACGGCCTGCCCGCCGACGAGCAGATCACCTCAGCCCGCGATCTTGCAATTCTTGCGCGCGCCATCATCAAGGACCTGCCGGAATACGAATACTTCGTGCATATCCCTTCGATCCGGTTCGGCCGCAGGATCACTCAAAACTTCAACCGCCTGATCGGACGCTATCCCGGAGCGGACGGTTTCAAGACCGGCTTCATCTGCGCCTCCGGCTATAATCTCGTGGCCTCGGCCACGCGCGACGGCAAGCGGCTGATCGCCGTCGTGCTCGGGGCCTCCTCGGGCACCATGCGCGCGGTCCGCGCGGCGCAGTTGCTCGATCGCGGCTTTGCCTCCAACAATGGATTGGCCTGGCTCAGGCCTTCGATCGGTACCGTCGAGAATTTGCCGCCGATCGATGCGTCGCCCCCGAACCTGCGCGACGAAACCTGCGGCGGCAAGCATCACAAGCCGGCAAGCGACGAGGACGACGCGACCATCGCAGGCTCGGGAGGCGGGTCGAACAATTCGAGCGGCGAGACGGGCAGCACGATGTTCCTTGCCTCGGGCCTGCAGCCGCCGATGCCCAAACCATCGGAATGGCTTGCGGCCGCGCCCGCGCCCTCCGAGCCGGTCGTGGTCTATACCGGCCCGACCCGGACAGGCGCGGCGCTGGTTGCGGCGGTTGCTGCCGATGCCGACAGTCAGACCGTACGCCGCGGCAAGAAATCTCGCGTTGCCGCGCGCGCAAGCTCGGAGCCGAAGGCGGGCGAGGCCAAACCGGAGGCAAAGCCGGCCAAGCATGCCAGCGCAAAGCCGGACGCGGCGACCAAGCCGGCCGCAGCGGATCAATCCGCCAAACCCGCAAAGCCCAAGACCGCGGCCAAGCCAAAGGGCGACGGCAAGCCTGCGCCAAAGGGCACGTCGACCGACGGCAAACCGGCTGGTTGAGGCCGGCCTTCGAACGCATATTTCCGGGCATATGCGACTGTGTCGCCAACGCCGCTGCACACAGCCGCCGCGTCGTTTTGCCCATGCGCTTGCCTTGAGCGCTGCATGGTTCAATACTGCCGCAAACACCCCGACCGAAACACGGGTGAGCCTCAGAGAGGGGAGAGACCATGGAGCAAGTCTGGCTCAAGCAGTATCCCGCCGGCGTGCCTGCCGACATCGACGTGACCCAATACGCCTCGCTTGTGGCGCTGCTGGAGGAGAGCTTTGCGAAGTTCGCCGATCGCAAGGCCTTTATCTGCATGGACAAGTCGATCACCTATCGCGACCTCGACGAGATGTCGGTTGCGCTTGCCGCCTACCTGCAGGGCAAGGGGCTCGCGAAGGGCGCGCGCGTCGCGCTGATGATGCCGAACGTGCTGCAATATCCGATCGCGACCGCGGCCGTGCTGCGCGCGGGCTATGCGGTCGTCAACGTCAATCCGCTCTATACTCCCCGCGAGCTCGAGCATCAGCTCAAGGACTGCGGCGCCGAGGCGATCGTCGTGCTCGAGAACTTTGCGCACACCGTGCAACAGGTGATCGGCCACACGGCGGTCAAGCATGTCATCATCGGCAGCATGGGCGAGATGCTCGGCCTCAAGGGCGTTATCGTCAATCTCGTGGTGCGCAAGGTGAAGAAGATGGTGCCCGCCTATTCGCTGCCGGGCGCTGTGACCTTCAACGAGGCGCTGGCCGCGGGCCGGACGCAAAGATTCAGCAAGCCGAACATCTCGGCCGACGACGTCGCCTTCCTGCAATATACCGGCGGCACCACCGGCGTCTCCAAGGGCGCCACCCTGCTTCACCGCAATATCGTCGCCAACGTGCTGCAGAACGATGCTTGGCTGCAGCCGGCGCTTGCGATGCCGCCGCATGTCGAGCAGATGTTCATCGTCTGCGCGCTGCCGCTCTACCATATCTTCGCGCTGACGGCGTGCTACCTGCTCGCGGTCCGCGCCGGAGGCGTCAACCTGCTGATTCCGAACCCGCGCGACATCGCGGGCTTCATCAAGGAGCTGCAGAAATACCAGGTCAACTCCTTTCCAGCGGTCAACACGCTCTATAACGGGCTGATGCATCATCCGGATTTCAAGAAGATCGACTTCTCGAAGCTCAAGATCTCGAACGGCGGCGGCATGGCGGTGCAGCGCCCGGTCGCCGAGCAGTGGAAGCAGATCACCGGCTGCAGCATCGCGGAAGGCTACGGCCTGTCCGAGACCTCGCCGACGCTGACCTGCAACACCGCGATCTCCGGCGAATTCAACGGCTCGATCGGCATTCCCGTGCCATCGACCTACATCTCGATCCGCGACGACGACGGCAAGGAATTGCCGTTCGGCGAGGCCGGCGAGATCTGCGCCAAGGGGCCGCAGGTCATGGCGGGCTATTGGAACCGGCCCGACGAGACCGCCAAGGTGATGACGGCCGACGGTTATTTCCGCACCGGCGATATCGGCGTGATGTCGCCCGACGGCTACACCAAGATAGTCGACCGCAAGAAGGACATGATCCTGGTCTCGGGCTTCAACGTCTATCCGAACGAGATCGAGGAAGTGATCGCGGCCCACCCCGGCGTGCTCGAATGCGCGGTGATCGGTGTTGCCGACGACAAGTCGGGCGAGGCGGTGAAAGCCTATGTCGTGAAGAAGGACCCGAACGTCACGGCCGAGGACATCATCAAGTACTGTCGCGAGAACCTCACCGCCTACAAGGTGCCGAAGCTGATCGAGTTCAGGACCGATCTGCCCAAGACCAATGTCGGCAAGATCCTGCGCCGGCAGCTGCGCGACGAGAAGAAGGCGGCAGCTTGAAGCATCGCCATCGCGGCGTCGTCGCGAGCGCTCGCGATGACGCAAAAACATGCAGGCCGCCGCGTCAAACGATGCTGAAACCGCTTCCCCCTCCTGCCGAAAATGCTCTAAGACTCACCCGCCGATGCAAGGAGAATTGACGATGACCATCAAAGTTGGCGACAAGCTGCCGGAAGCGAAGTTTCGCGTGATGACCACGGAGGGCCCGCAGGTGAAGACCACCGACGACATCTTCAAGGGCAAGAAGGTCGCGCTGTTTGCCGTTCCGGGCGCCTACACCGGCACCTGCCACAAGATGCATCTGCCGAGCATCTTCCTCAACGCCTACGCCATCAAGGACAAGGGCGTGAACACCATCGCGATCGTCTCCGTCAACGACGCCTTCGTCATGAACGCCTGGAAGCGCGACACCGACCAGCGCGACGAGGCGGTCTTCCTCGCCGACGGCAATGCCGAATTCACCAAGGCGATCGGCATGGAGCTCGATGCCTCCGCCAATGGTCTCGGCATCCGCTCCAAGCGCTACTCCATGCTGGTCGAGGACGGCGTTGTGAAGAAGTTCAACATCGAGCCCGCACCCGGCAAGGTCGAGGTCTCCGGCGGCGACACGCTGCTCGCGCAGCTGTGAGCTGAACGCCATTGCGTAGGGTGGGTTGAGCGCGAGCGAAACCCACCGCTTTCGCGAAACTGGATGGTGGGTTTCGCTTTGCTCAACCCACCCTACAAAGCCGCCTCTCACCCCTTCAGCCTCGCCATTGCGACGCCGTCGCGCGCGAGTTGATCGGCGCGCTCGTTCTCGTCATGGCCGGCATGGCCCCTCACCCAGTGCCAGCGCACCTGATGCGGCTTCAGCGCCGCGTCGAGGCGCTGCCACAGTTCGGCATTCTTCACCGGCTTCTTGTCCGCCGTGCGCCAGCCGTTGCGCTTCCAGCCGAAAATCCACCCCGTGATGCCCTGCCGGACATACTGGCTGTCGGTATAAAGGTCGACCTGACACGGCTTCTTCAGCGCTTCCAGCGCAGAAATCGCGGCCATCAGCTCCATGCGATTGTTGGTCGTGTGGGCCTCGCCGCCCTTCATTTCCTTTTCCACGTCGCCGAATTTCAGGATCGCGCCCCAGCCGCCCGGCCCCGGATTTCCGGAGCACGCGCCATCGGTATAGATCGTGACGGAGGGCAGCGCGCTCACGCAACCACACCCGCGGCAAGACCGTAATCGCGCACGCTGGCCACCCCCTGATGAAAGCGCAGCTTCCGCGCATATTCGAGCGGATCCTTTGGCCTCACCAGCGCGCCCGGCGGCACGTTGAGGAAATCGACCAGCCGCGTCAGCAGGAACCGCAGTGCCGCGCCGCGCGCAAGCAGCGGCAGCGCAGCCTCCTCGGCATCGGACAATTTGCGCTCGCGGCCATAGGCCGAGAGCAGAGCGCGCGCCTTGGTGACGTTGAAGGAATGATCGACCTCGAAACACCAGGCATTCAGGCAGATCGCGATGTCATAGGCCAGGATGTCGTTGCAGGAGAACGGAAAGTCGATCAGCCCCGACACCTTGTCCCCCAGGAAGAACACGTTGTCCGGAAACAGGTCGGCATGAATGACGCCCACAGGCAGATCGGCCGGCCAGCAGGCTTCGAGATGATCGAGCTCGCGCGCGATGACGTCGGAGAGGCCCGCCTGCACGCCGTCGGCGCGCGCGCCCGCAAGCAAGAACAGCGGCCGCCAGCCGTCGACCGACAGCGGATTTTTCCGGAACAGCGGAAAGTCGGCGCCGGCAAGATGCATCCTCGCCAGCGCGTGGCCTACGCCGGCGCAGTGGACGGCATTCGGCCGCCGCGGCCACATGCCCTCCAGAAAATTGATGATCGCGGCCGGCCGGCCCGCGAGCGTCGCATAGACCTCGCCCTTGCGGTTTCTCGCCGGCTGCGGACAGGAGACGCCGCGCTCGGCAAGGTGCGCCATCAGGCTCAGGAAATAAGGCAGATCGCCGGCCGAAACGCGCTTCTCATAGAGCGTGAGGATGTAGGCGCCCTTGCTGGTATGCACCAGAAAGTTGGAATTCTCGACACCCTCGGCGATGCCCTTGTAGGAGAGCAACTCGCCAATGTCGTATTGGGAGAGGAAATCCGCAAGCTCGTCGGCGGCGACGTCGGTGTAGACCGCCATGGGTGCGCCTTACGCCGCGTCGGGCCGCACTGAACGCGGCAGCGGGAAGAACTCGTTTTCTTCCGCGGCCGAGACCGTCTCCACATGCAAATGGAAGCGCTCGGCGAACGCGCCCATGATTTCTTCCACGATCACTTCGGGCGCGGACGCGCCGGCGGTGATGCCGAGGCTCCTGATGCCCTCGAAGCGAGTCCAGTCGATGTCGCTCGCGCGCTGCGCCAGCACCGCGATCGCGCAGCCCTCGCGCTCGGCGACCTCGCGCAGCCGCTGCGAGTTCGACGAATTGGGCGCGCCGACCACGATCAGCGCGTCGACCACAGGAGCGACCTTCTTCACCGCGAGCTGGCGGTTGGTGGTGGCGTAGCAGATATCTTCCTTGTGCGGCCCGTTGATGTTCGGAAACCGCTGCTTCAGGATCGCAACGATATGAGCAGTGTCGTCGATCGAGAGCGTGGTCTGCGTCACGAAAGCAAGATTGTCGGGATTCTTTGGCGCGAACGTCCGCGCATCCTCGTCGGTCTCGACCAGGGTGACCGCGCCCTGCGGCAATTGACCGAGCGTGCCGACCACCTCCGGATGGTGGGAGTGGCCGATCAGGAGGATTTCGCGGCCGCGCTTGAAGTGGATGGCGGCCTCCCGGTGCACCTTGGTCACCAGCGGGCAGGTCGCATCCAGCGAGAAGAAATTGCGCGCGCGGGCTTCCGCCGGAACCGATTTCGGCACGCCATGGGCGGAAAACACCACCGGTGCATCGGTATTGTCAGGGATTTCAGCGAGTTCCTCGACGAAAATCGCGCCCTTTTTCTTCAGCCCGTCCACGACATATTTGTTGTGGACGATCTCGTGGCGGACATAGACCGGGGCGCCATAGATGGAGAGCGCCCGTTCCACGGTATCGATGGCCCGCACCACGCCAGCGCAAAAGCCCCGGGGCGAGCAAAGCACGATTCGAAGGTCTGGTTTGGCGGCCGAAGGAGCTGTCATGGGAGCAATCTCGGGACCGAATCAACCCATGGCGGCGGCCAAGGGACGGTCAGCTGAACGGTCAGTTAAAGCTAGGACTTGGGGCCGGTTTTACCCCATGTCAAGGCACATTTGCGCGCCCATTGCGTCGCAGGGGCGACAAGGCTTATATAAGGCTAATTCCCGTCATCGCCGATGACCACCGGCTTTGCCTCCAACAGGTTGGCAAAGCACAAACGAGGTTTGCCAGGAGATCTAAGATGAGCAACGCACCGCTGATGCCGAAGGCAACTGCCGTCTGGCTGCTCGACAATACCGCGCTGACATTCGACCAGGTCGCCGATTTCACCAAGATGCACCCGCTGGAGGTGCGCGCCATTGCCGACGGCGACGCCGCCCAGGGCATCAAGGGCATGGACCCGATTTCCAACGGCCAGTTGACCCGCGAGGAGATCGAAAGGGCCGAGCAGGACCCCCAGTATCGCCTGAGACTTCAGGAGAGCAAGGTGGTGTTGCCGCCAGCCGCCAAGCGCAAGGGTCCGCGCTATACGCCCGTCTCGCGACGCCACGAGCGGCCGAGCGCGATCCTGTGGCTGGTGCGCAATCATCCCGAATTGAAGGACGCGCAGATCATGCGTCTTGTCGGCACCACCAAGACCACGATCGCGAGCGTGCGCGACCGCACCCACTGGAACGCCTCCACCCTGACGCCGATGGACCCGGTGACACTCGGCCTGTGCTCGCAGATCGAGCTCGATTTCGAGGTGCAGCGCGCGGCCAAGGAGAAGCCGGTCGACACGCCCTATGGCGGCGCCACGCTGCTGCCGGCCTCCGAGACCACGCGCAAGGAGCCGGAACTCGAGGTGTCCGAGAGGAAGAGCGACGACCTCAATGTCGATGCCGTGTTCGCCAAGCTGAAGACGATCGGCGGCAAGAAGCAGGAGCAGGAGTAGTCCCGCGCGCTATTCGCAGGGTGGGTTGAGCGAGAGCGAAACCCACCGCTCCACTGCTCAATCCATCTGATGAATTTGATCCAGCGCCTCAGAGCCCGACTGTTTGATTCACCTGGCACCAAGGCTCCCTCGAGCGTATGCGATCTCACCTGGGTCGACTGGTCGGCGATCGAGTGGAGGTTCGTGACGGTCGTCCCCGAGGGACGGGCGTTCGAGATCGTTCCTGGCGTCAATGTGTGGGATTACGACTGGATCCAGCTGGTCGCGCGGGAGGATGGACGACAGGTCGAGATCGATGTCGTCGACCCCGCTTACGGTCAGCATCGCAAATTGCAGCTTTGGTCGATCGCCAATGCACCCGTGCCGGTGTTTGCGGCCGGCGAATTCTCAAACCTCATGTATGCCTTTTATCTGCCGGAGAATCTTCCCGGCGCGCCTCGTAGGGTGGGTTGAGCGAACGCGACCCCACTGCCCCTACGAAGGCTCTTCGCCCTGCCCGCCTTCGCTCTGCGAGCTTCAGCGGACAGACCTCTCCGCCCGTTCCCGCATCTACCCTAGCGACAGCAGGACCGCGATGCAGATCGCGGCAAAAACCGTGATGCCGCTGATCATGACAAACGTATCTTCGCCGCGTCTGGACATGGCGCACCTCGCGCAACGTCTTCAAGCGCCCGCCCCGCGATAGGCTAGGCCCTTTCGCCTCCCATGACAGCCGGGAAAATGGATTAATCCACTTGCGAGTGGCCGTCGCCCTCGTCATTCCGATACAGTTGCTCAAACAACCCGCCATCGCAAGAACGCGCACGTTCGCATTCCCGCGACACGATCTGCCCGAGTTCCGCAAAATGCATCACCCTCGATAACAGAGAGGGCGCAGGGAAAGCCGGGCGCGAGAACGCACCCGCAGCCTCGCGTGCGGATTGAAAGAAGCACACGAGCTTAAGTCACCACAGGTTCGCCGATGCGCACCGGCCTTCCCTGCGCAATGGTTTACGACTTGCTGCGCGCTCTCCTCGGTGTCCATGACCTTTTAGTCACCGTCGCCTGCGAGACTCGATCTCGCAAACTTAGCACCAGCCCAGGGGCGCCAGGACCACACGCCTTCGCCGTCCGCAAGGTGCCGTTCGTCCGCGCGTCGCCGCGCGCTCGACACCCTGTCGTCCACTGCATCCCGCGACCCACGTTTCGTGACGATTGGCCGTAACGCCCCTCTGGTTGGCGCGGAACGTATTTAGGTAAATCATAATTTTCGGAAAAGCGCAAGGAAAAAATTCGGACGAAAGACCTGAATGCGGAATTCACATTGATTCCGCTCATGAAATTCGCTATTTCGCAAATCCACTACATCGCACCAAATTGCACGTTTAACGTGCAAACGAGGCTTTCATGTTGGATCGCCTGGACGACATTCCCTGGAATCGCCTGACGCACGCCTATGGGTCTGCGAAGGACATTCCGGATTTGCTGCGCAGCCTGCGAACTGAGCCGACGGAGACGGGCGAAGACTCGCCGCTGTGGCAACTGTTTTCCAACATCTGGCACCAGGGCACGGTCTACGAGGCCACTGCGTATGCAGTCCCGTTCCTGATCGAGCTGGCCGCGTGTCCACAGGTGCCGGACCGGATCATCATCCTCGAGCTGCTGGCTCTGATCGCAACTGGAAGCTCGTTCCGACAGGTCCACGGCGACGTCATGAACGAGCCCGACTTCGCCGAGCGCAAGGCGGTGGAGCTCGAGTGGGTGGAGCAGGCACACGCGGCCGTGGCCCGCGGGGTAGGCGCCCTTCTTGCGATGACGGAAGAGAAATCCGACATTCGCCTAGCGGCGGCTCACCTGCTTGCCTTGTTGCCCGAGCACCGCGAGATCGTCTGTGCACGGCTGCGCATTATGACCAAGGCAGAGACCGGGTCATTGCAACGCGCCGGCCTGTTGCTGCTGCTCGGGCTGGCCGACGATCGCTCCGAGGCGGCATTGGCCATGCTCAGCGATGCAACCTTGAGCGATGATCCAATGCAGCGCCACGGCGCCGCGTTTTCCTACGCCTATCTCAAGCCCGATCCGCTTCCGGACCTTGCACGTGCAGCCATTCTGGAAGCAATCGCGAGGGACGACCTGGAGAAAAGCTTTGATGGCATCCCGTGGGACGTGACTGCAGACATCGACCGGGAGAAGCTTTATGCGTGTCTCGATGCCGCATCGCGCGAAGAGGCGGCCACGACCGGCATCGTGGCCGTCGAGACCGGCAAGGCCACGCGTCAAACCGTTGATACCGTCCTGAACCTCATCTTCCCGCTCCGCCAGCGTCAGACGCCGCTCCTTGCCGGCTCCGAGCTTTCTCCGCTCCAGAAACGCGCCGTCCGCGCCATTTCATCCGCGATGGATGACGGGCGGCGGATCGCCTCCGGACCGTTTCGGCGGTGGGGCCTGCCCGAGACGGCGGTGGGCTGGCGTGCGCTCGCGTTCGACGAGGAGCCACCTCGTGCCGACAGTCGTCTGCCCTGATGTCGATATCGACTGCGCCGCGCCGCAAGGTCGCGGATGGCCGGGTCAAGCCTGGTCAAGCCCGGTCATGACGGACCGCGGGTTGAGGGTCACGTAGAGCGCGATCGGATTGGGTTGAATCGCGATCGCGCTCTGGATTATTGATGGAGCATGATCTTTTCGGAAAACCGGTGCGCACTTTTCCGGATCATGCTCTAACCAAGCTCGATGACATCGCTGACGTCGTGCGCGAGCCCGACCGCGCCGATCGTCAGCGTCATCTTGGCCTGCAGCTTTTCGTGGCCCTTGAGCTGCCCGGCCGCGAGCGCGTCACGCACGGCCTTCTCGATCTCGCGCTGCGAGGTGACGCCGACCTTCTTGAGGAATCTCCGCAGGCTGGTGTTGAACACGTCCTCGTTCATGCGAGCCTCCGCTTTCAGGGATGGTCCGGGTGATTGAGCATGTATTCGCCGAGATCGCGCTGCCTTCGGTCCGAGCGCGCGTTCGCCGCGTTGCGCTGGGCGTCGCGCTCCCGGCGGCAATAGACATAATCGGGCGATCCCGACGCGACCTTGCCGCCGGCACGGCAGAAGGCGTCGTCGTCTTCGGCCAAAGCGCTCGGCATCGCCGTCTCCCCGCGCTCGAGGCAACCCGCAAGCAGCGGCGCGAGCGCAAGGAGCGCAATGTGCAGTGGCGCGAGATGGCGGCGCATGGTTGCCTTGATCCGTATTCGTCGTCGTTGCCGGGCTTGACCCGCCAATCCATCGAAATCATGGCATAACCGGCCCTGACTCGTCATTCCCCCATGCGCAGGCCGGCAATCCATAACGACACCACGCCGCCTTCCGGGATCGTCGAGGGTCCGAGGTCCACAGCAGAAATTCCGCGGTATGGATTCCGGGCTCGCGGCTCCGCCGCGCCCCGGAATGACGAGTATGGGGGGACGCTCATCTCCCTCGTCATTCCGGGGCGCGAGCGCAGCGAGTGAGCCCGGAATCCATAACCACAGGACGTCGTTTGGGCCGAAGTCGTCGACCGCCTTCGCCACCGAGCGAGCCTACGGACTCGTGCTCACGCGCGCCCCGGAATGACGGGGGTCACACCCTGTCCTTGAGCGCGTCGCCGATCTCGTCGAGCACCTTGGGATCCTCGATGGTTGCGGGCATGGCCCAGGGATCACCATCGGCGATCTTCTTGATCGTGCCGCGCAGGATCTTGCCCGAACGCGTCTTGGGCAGGCGGCCGACCGTGATCGCAAGCTTGAAGGCGGCGACCGGGCCGAGCTTCTCGCGCACCAGCGCCACGATCTCCTTCTCGATCTCGGAAGGGCTGCGCGTCACGCCGGCCTTGAGCACCAGGAAGCCGCAGGGCACCTCGCCCTTGATCGCGTCCTTGATGCCAAGCACCGCGCATTCGGCGACATCCGCATGCGAGGCCAGAATCTCCTCCATGCCGCCGGTCGAAAGCCGATGGCCCGCGACATTGATGATATCGTCGGTGCGTCCCATCACCCAGACATAGCCGTCCTCGTCCTTGAAGCCGGCATCCGACGTCTTGTAGTAGCCGGGGAATTCCGAGAGATAGGACTCCCTGAAGCGCTCGTCCTGCTGCCACAGCGTCGGCAGGCAGCCCGGCGGCATCGGCAGCTTGATGACGATCGAGCCCATGGTGCCCGCAGGCACGGGGCGCGCGGACTCGTCGACGACATCGACTTGATAGCCCGGCATCGGCACCGTCGGCGAGCCGTGCTTGATCGGCAGCATGCCCAGCCCCACCGGATTGCCGGCGATGCACCAGCCGGTCTCGGTCTGCCACCAGTGATCGATCACCGGCACCTTCAATTGCGCTTCCGCCCATTCCACCGTCGGCGGATCGGCGCGCTCGCCGGCGAGAAACAGCGTGCGGAATTTCGACAGGTCGTATTTGCGGATGAATTGTCCTTGCGGGTCGTCCTTCTTGATGGCGCGGAACGCGGTCGGCGCGGTGAAAAAGGCCACCGCCTTGTGCTCTGAGATCACGCGCCAGAACGCGCCGGCGTCGGGCGTGCCGACGGGCTTGCCCTCATACATGATCGTGGTCGCGCCATGAAACAGCGGGCCGTAGACGATATAGGAGTGGCCGACCACCCAGCCGATGTCGGAGCCGCACCACCAGACCTCGCCGGGCTTCACGCCATAGAGGTTGAACATCGACCACGTCACGGCGACGAGATGCCCGCCATTGTCGCGCACCACACCCTTGGGCACGCCCGTGGTGCCGGACGTATAGAGAATATAGAGCGGATCGGTCGCAAGCACGGGCACGCAAGGCGCAAGCCTGCCCTTGGCCATCGCCTGCTTGCGCAAGGCGGCCCAGTCGTGATCGCGGCCGGCGAGGAGATCGCAGCCCTGCTGCGGCCGTTGCAGGACGATGCAGGCTTGCGGCTTCGCGGAAGCGAGCCTGATCGCTTCATCCAGCAGCGGCTTGTACTGCACGATGCGGCCGGGCTCGATGCCGCAGCTCGCGGACAGGATCAATTTCGGCCTCGCGTCGTCGATGCGGGTGGCGAGCTCCTTGGCGGCGAAGCCGCCGAACACCACGCTGTGCACCGCGCCGATGCGCGCGCAGGCGAGCATCGCCACGACTGCTTCCGGCACCATCGGCATATAGAGGATGACGCGGTCGCCCTTCTCGACGCCGAAATCCTGCATGATCGCGGCGAGCGTCTGCACCTCTTTCAACAGCTCGGCGTAAGTGAATTTGGTGACCGTGTTGGTGAGCGGCGAATCGTGGATCAGCGCCGTCTGATCGGCGCGGCCGGATGCGACATGACGGTCGAGCGCGTTGTAGCAGGTATTGACCACGCCGCCGGCAAACCAGCGGCCGTAAGGCCCTTGCGAGGGATCGAAGATCTTCTTCGCCGGCTCGATCCAGTCGACCTCGCGGGCTGCCTCCGCCCAAAAGCCCTCGGGGTCGGAGAGCGAGCGGGCATGGACCTCGTGATACCGGCTTGTGCCGTGGATGTTCATGGGCAGTTCCTCCCCGCCTCCAGTGTCACGGCCGGCTTCTCCCGGCCATCCACGTCTTGGTTCCAGCAAGAAGCGCGTGAATGCCCGGCTCAAGCCCGGGCATGACGATGCTGAAGCATGGCGTTGTTTGACGCGCATTGTCGCGCGCCGAGCTGACAATTCAACACTAAAAGCTCGCGCGTCTGACGGGATCACGCCTTGATCTTCGTCAACGCACGGCATCCCGCGGCGCATCGACGGGGCTAGACGAAGGTCGTAGCCGAACTCGCCGAAGCAATCCAACCCGCGCGCGGCATTTTCGTCCTCAAGCGCTACTGCCGCGCGACCGCGAGCAGCTGATCCAGCCGCTCGCGCATCGCCTTTTGCAGATCGTAGCCGGGCTTGCCGAAGGAGGCATCGCGCTGGGCCAGAAACTCCTCCTGGCGGCGCTGCAGCTCGCGGCCCGCGCGCGGGCTCTCGGCGGCCGCCTCGCGCACCGCCTTGATGCTCGCCGCATTGATCTCGCGGTCGAGGTCGGCCAGCGCGCCATTGGCGCAGATCGCCTTCTCGACCGGACGGCGCGCGCCGGCGCAATTGAAGCTCGGCTTGCCGGACACGGCCATCAGCGCGCCGAGCCGCTCCAGCTCCAGCGCAAGCCGCCTGGTGTTGGCGCGCGCGGCTGCGTGATCCGGGTTGAGCTTCAGCGCGGCGGCAAAATCGGCGACCGCCCTCGGCCGGTCGCCCTTCTTCCACCACAGCTCGCCACGGCCGTTGAAGACATCGGCGAGAGACGGATCGAGCCGCAGCACCATGTCGTCATCGGCAATGGCACGGTCGATATCGTCCCTGCGCGCGAACACGCCGGCGCGCGCGATCAACGCCTTGATGCGATCGGCCTTGGCGGCCTTGTCGTTGTCGATCAGCGTGCCGCATTGGGACAGGACCTGGTCATCGTTCTGGGCCGCTATCGCGCCCATGCACGGCGCGGTGTCGGCCGGCGGCACGCTGCCGCTCTCGGCGGCGGTGCCCGGCGCGCTGCATGACAAGGCGGACGCCAGCAGGATGACGAAAGCCGCGCCGCGGATCGGAATCTGGTGCTTGTGCATCTGACCCCTGGCCGATAACGCTTCAGGCGCCCGACTTGCAGGTGATCCCGCCATCGACCACGAGCTCGATGCCGGTGACGTATTTCGATTCGTCGGAGGCGAGAAACAGCGCGGCGTTGGCGACGTCCCAGGCATCTCCCATATGGCCCATCGGCACTTGCGCGTCGCGGGCGCGCCACATCGCCTCGACGTCGCCGGCCGCATAGCTTTGCGCAAGCCCCGCGGAATGCGCCACCATCGGCGTCTTCATCAAGCCCGGCAGGATCGCGTTGACGCGGACATGCTTCGGCGCGAATTCGACCGCGGTGGTGCGCGTCATCTGGTTCATCGCCGCCTTGCTCGCATTATAGCTGACATAGGAGATGCCGACATGGCGGATCGAGGCGATCGAGGAGATGTTGATGATGGAGCCGCCGCCCTGCCTGGCCATGATCGGGATCACGTGCTTCATGGCGAGATAGGCGCTTTTCAGGTTGACCGCGAAGACGCGGTCCCATTCCGCCTCGGCGACATCGACCACGCTGCCCACCTCGGCGATGCCGACATTGTTGTCGAGCACGTCGATGCGGCCAAAACTCTTCAGGCAGGCCGCAACCATCGCCTCGACCTCGCTCGCTTTGGAGACGTCGGCGGTAAAGGCGATTGCCTTGCCGCCCTCGCCCTTGATCAGGCCAGCGGTCTCTTCCGCCGCCGCGGCGTTGCGATCGACGCAAAACACCTGCGCGCCCTCGCGCGCGAATGTGACCGCGGTCGCCTTGCCGTTGCCCCAGCCGGGGCCGATCGAGCCCGCACCGACCACCATCGCCGTCTTGCCCTTGAGCCGATCCATCGCTGCCTCCCGTTTGACCCTGTGTTATGGCATACGCATTGAAATTAGCACCGATCCGGCGCGTCCGAGAACAACCGCCTTGCGAATATCGTCCGAAGGGCGGACTGGAAATCAAAACCGCAGCCGCGTACTCTTGCTCACGCAAGGCCGGCCCGTCAGAGCCGGTCACACTGCCCTGGGAGAACGCCACGATGCCTTTCAATCGCACAGTTGGATTCGTCTTCGCGACCGCCTTGCTGCTCGGCGGGTCCAGCCTGTTCAATGCCGCCAGCGCAAAACCGTTCATGATCGTTGGCCTCGACGAGAAGGTCTGGTGGGACGACGACGGCAAGAATGTGCTGAGTGCGCCGGGCAAGGACCAAGTCCTGATCGTCGATGTGGCGGATCCCGAGAATCCCAAGATCGTGGCGAGCCTGCCGCTGAAGAACTCGATCGTCGGCCCACCAATCAACGTCGATATCGATCCGAGCGGCTCGGTTGCGCTGGTCGCGGACTCCGTCGACGTGGTCAAGGATGGCGATGCGCTGAAGCAGGTCGCCGACAACAAGATCTATGTCATCGACCTCAAGGCCGATCCGCCGAAGCTCGCCGCAACCGTCACGGTCGGCAAGCAGCCGTCGGGCCTGAGCTTCAGCCCGGACGGCAAGATGGCGCTGGTCGCCAACCGCGCCGACAATTCGGTGAGCGTGCTCTCGGTCAACGGCACCGACGTCAAGGTTACCGACACGGTCGCGCTTCCGGACAGCGTCGCGCTCGCGACGTTCACACCGGACGGCAAGCGCGCGCTCGCCGCCCGCTCCGTGGCGAACAAGGTGAGTGTGCTCGATATCGCTGACGGCAAGGTGACCTACAACAAGCTCGATCTGCCGACGGCACCGATGCCCTATAACATCGTGGTCACTCCGAACGGGGCGCTCGCGCTGGTCAACCAGACGGGTGGAGGCGGCTCATCCGACGGCAACGTCGACACCACCAGCGTGATCGACCTTGCGGCCAACCCGCCGCGCATCATCGATCACGTCGTGGTCGGCGACGCGCCCGAGGGGCTTGCGATGAGCCCGAAGGGCGATCTTGCGGTTGCCGCCATTCAGCGCGGCTCCAACATGAAGAAGGCGTTCTTCCACGAGAAGAATGGTAGCGTGACTGTGCTGAAAATCGACGGCAAGAAGGTGACCAAGACCCAGGACATCGAGGTGGGCGGCCTGCCGGAGGCGATCATGTTCACGCCCGACGGCAAGTACATTCTGGTCGGCAACTACATGACCGATGATTTTTCGATCCTGAAGGTGGACGGCACCAACGTCACCGATACCGGCAAGCGCTTCAAGGTGCCCGGCCATCCCGCTTCGGCGCGGATGGGGCACTGAAACGCTTTCCTTTTGTCTCCCCGCTTGCGGGGGAGGGTCAGGTCAGGCGCGCGCGCCACGCTCGCATTGCTGGAGCGCCTCGCCGCGCGCGATGAGCCGCTTGGCATTGGAATAGGTCGGCACCTCGATCAGCGAGCCGTCGCGCTCGGCGCGCGAGCGGCCTTGCGCGCGGGCGGCCTCGAAGGCCTCGACGATCTCGCGGGCGCGGCGCAGCTCGTCCTCGCTGGGCGTCAGCACGGCGTTGACGATAGCCGCATGCGCGGGATCGACCAGGCTTTTGGCCACATAACCGAGCCGCCGCGCCCAGCGCGTATCGCGCGCCAGCCCCTCGATATCGCTGAACGTATAGGGACAGTCGACCGCGACGGTGCCGGCCGCCACGCATTCGACCAGGAAACGCTGCCGGCAATAGGCAAGCTCGGCGCCGTCAGTGCCGCGCTCGGCGCCGAGATCGTTGGCCAGATCCTCCGAGGCCATCAGGCAGCCGACGATGCGCCGGCTTGCGCTTGCGATCGCAGCCGTCTGCACCAGCCCGCGCGCCAGCTCGATGTTGGGCAGTAGCGCGGTCGAGCCCTCCGCGAGGCCGTATTCGCGCTCGAACCGCGTCACCGCCTCGTCGAGGCGAAAGACGTGAGCGGGCTCGGCAACCTTCGGCAATGCCACGATATCGGGACGGCCGCGCATGACCGCGGCGAGATCGTCCATGCCGTCGGCCTCGAGCGGATTGACGCGGACCGCAACCACGGCTCCGGCCTCGCGCCACGCCGCATAGAGATCGCAAGAAAGCGCCCGTGCCGCCGGACGCAGGTGCGGCGCCGTAAAATCCTCGAGCTCCTGGATCAGGACATCGGCACCGCTAAGAGCCGCGCCGCGCAGCACGGTCTCGTTGGCGCCTTCCAGAAACAGCCAGGAGCGGCAGAGTTTTGGCGGTCGCATCATCGGCATGGCGCGCCAGAGCGGGGTCTACTGAAAGGTCATGTCGACGCATTTGAACACGTCGGAGCCGAGGCCGGACGCAATCGTGATACAGCCGCGAACCTTCTGCTGCGTGGTGTCGGCGGCCCAGATCGCATAGCCGCCGGGGCCGAAGAACGAATTGGTGTTGGGCGGCTCGGTCTCGGTGGCGTCGAAGGCGTAGTGCGAATCGCCATCGAAGATGCGCGGCTTTTTGGCGCAGCTACCGTCGGCCGCGATGTTGATCACTTCCTTGTTGTCGCGCGTCAGCGCGAGCGAGACCTGGCAGCGGAAATATTCCGACGTCTTGACGTTGAAGATATAGGCGTATGATTTGCAGGTCGCGGTGTTGAGCTTGCCGGCGGCCAGGCCGCGGCTGCAGGCGATCCGCTGATTGTGGGAGAGCTCGAACAGCTCCTCGGCGCGCGCGAACGAACAGAGCGTCAAAAGCAACAACGTGGCCGATACATAAATTTTCATGACGCGGTTCATTCAAATCATCCCCATGACTGCTTTTGTAGGATTGGTTGTAATTGGAAACGGGAAGATAGTCGTCAGGCACGCCGCGGGAAATCACAAAGTCATGGCCCGCAGGTGATGCAGCGACAGCCGCCGCAGTGACAAGGAGGTTCAGCGAGAGGCGTGTCGCGCGGGAGACGACGACGTTCGTGATTTGTTCAGAAATATTGCGGAGAGGACGATGATGACGAGGATTTCGACCAGGACGCTTGTTGCAGCGGCATTCGCGGTGCTCACGACCGCTTCGCTGGCGCAGGCCGCAGGACCGACGCCCTGGGAACTGAAGCCGGACACCGGCTATGCCTATGACAGGGAAGGCAAGACGTTTTCCTATCCGATGGGGACGAAGAACGCCGGCCAGTTGCTGAAGGGCGCCAAGAAGGTGCCCAGGGGCACGCTGTTCTTCATCGGCCAGAACGGGCAGCTCTACATGCGCAGCGGCCCCTACCTCGAAGGTGACGGCAAGTTCATGTTCGGCTCGAATTAGATGCGAACAGAGCTCCGCAGTCGTCCCGGCCAAGGCAAGCGCAGAGCGGGGACGACATTGAACTTCAAAACACCGAGGCCAGTTCCCTTGCGCCGGGCTGGCTCGAGTTGGCGTCCATCCGGCTGTCGGTGATGGCGAGCAGCCTGGCCACGGTGTTGTGACGGATCGCGACGGGATTGCGCTCATAGCCCGAGCGCTGAAAGAAATTCGCGGTGGGCACCTGCTCGCGCATCGCTTGCGGCATCGTCACCATGTCGAGGCCGGTGCCGTCGCCGGTCAGGTTCATCATCTCGAGCTCGGCCCCGGTGAGCGGGCGCGCATGGCCCTTCTGGCGCGCGAACATCACCGAGGTCAGGAGCTTGTGAGTCTGCAGCATCGGTCCGACGTCGATGTCGAGCACCATGGCGTGCAGCGCCCAGCCTTGCGGCGTGTCGCCGATCTTTTCATGCTGCGACCAGTCGTCCGGCACCGAGGTCGCGAGCGCCACCATCTTCTTCAGGACGGCGATCTTGTGCTCCATCGCGTTGCGGGCGGGACCGTTGAGGCCGGCCGCTCTTTGCTTGAGCTCCCTGACGAACCCCTCGCCCTGCTCGGCGATCAGCTCGACCGAGTTGGTGGTGAGAAGCTGGTTGTAGCCGACCGCGGTCGAGATCGCGCGCGACCCTCCTGCCTGGGATGCGTGAGTGCCGTTGCCGCCGGTCTCGAAGGCATAGACCCGCACCGCCTGCTCGGCCGTCAACCCCGCTCTTGTCGCGTAACGCGCATAGGCGCGCTTGAAATCGATGTCGTTGGCGGGCTGCTGCGGCGCCCATTGATAGAACTCGCTCGCTGCCTTCAGAACATCGGCGACCGCCGGAATGACCTTGCGCGGCGTCGGCCTTATTTCCGGCGGCGGCTCGGGCGGCGGACCCGGCGGCCGTGGCGGCCCGCTATAGACCGGCGGCTGGGTGCGCACATAGTCGTCGAGCGTGATCTCGCGGCCCTCGCGCCGCTTGGCGTTGCGGCCGCGCCGCTTGTCCGCAATCGACGACCAATAGGCGGCGGCTTGCGCTTCGAACGCCGCGCGCGCGGCATAATATTGCTTCCACGCGAGCCCATCGACGGCTTGCGCGAGAAGCGTCGGCGGCATATCGCCGGCGCGCGTCGGCGGCAGCACCGACACGAGTCCGAGGAGCGGGAGCAGAACGCGAATCGTCTTCGACAGCATCCGCTCTTGTAGCCGAAAAGACGGCTACTTCCAGGCAAACACCGGCTGTTCCAGCTCGGCGACGCGGGTGTGGCGCCCCGCGAGCACCTCGCGGAACTGATAGATCATCGCAGCCGTCGGCGCATGAATCAGCCGCCCCTCATAGTGAAAGCGGATCACGCGCCGCGTGCTCTCGGGGATCGCGGTGAAATCGAAAGCCTCGTCGCGCTCGATCAGGCCGAGGCGGATGGTGTGCACCGAGGCAACCTCCGCCGGGTTCGGCGAGATGGCGCGTGGCGCATCCACCCAGACCACCACGGGCGTGATCAGATAGCCCGAGCGCGTCGGATAATCGTCGAGCAGGCCCAGTACCGCGTCGGACAACAGCGACAGCCCAAGCTCCTCGCTCAGCTCGCGGAGCGAGGCCTCGGTCGGCGTCTCGCCCGCGTCGCAGCGTCCGCCCGGCAGTGCCCACTGCGCGCGATGCGAACGCAGGCTCGCCGCGCGCCGCGTCAACAATAGCGCGGTGTCGGATGCCTCACCCACGGCGGTGAGCGCGATCGCCACCGCCGCGCGCTTCAGCTCGCCCGTCGCCTCCGCGGGAGCTGCGCGCGTGAACGCGGCACAGCGGCCAGCGATATTCCGCCTCGTGGTATCGTCGAACGGCCTCATGGCGCTTGACTACACCACACCCGCGCCCGATGAAATGACTGTAAAGCGTGGGACATGGACATTAGAGCATGATCGACAAGGCCGCGGCAAAGCTCAAATCCGACGGCTGGGCCATTGTCGAGACGACCGGGTTCATCCACCTGATCGGCCCGTTGTGGCAGCGCGCGGCCGGCGACAGCTACGAATATGCGCTGCCGACCCAGGACAAGCACCATAACCGCCGCGGACTGGTGCAGGGCGGCGTGCTGATGACGTTTGCCGATCGCACCTGCGGCATGACCGCCCGTCACGTCACGGGCAAGCAGACCATGGCGACCATCCAGCTCGACATGCATTTTGTCGAGGCCGGCAAGATCGGCGAGATCCTGGTTTCGCGGCCGCGCGTGGTCCGCGCAACCAGAAGCCTGATTTTCATGAACACCGAAGTGACGGTCGACAAGCGCTGCATCGCCATGGCGAACGGCGTGTTCAAGATTCTGAAGAGCGAGTGAGCGAAGCCGTCATTGCGGGGAGCGATCGCTTCCATGGATGCATTGCTGGATTGCTTCGCTCGCAATGACGGGAACTAGCCGCTATGCTCCCCGTCTCACGCGAAGGAACACTCTGATGCAATATCGCCAGCTCGGCCGCAGCGGCCTGAAGATATCGCCGATCTGCCTCGGCACCATGATGTTCGGCGGGCCGACCGATGAGGCGACCGCGACGCGCATCGTCGCAAAGGCGCGCGAGGCCGGCGTCAACTTCATCGACACCGCGGACAATTACAACAAGGGCGGCTCGGAGCAGGTGGTCGGCCGCGCGATCTCCAACAACCGGCCGAGCTGGGTGCTCGCCACCAAGCTCGCCAATGCCGCGGGCGACGATCCCAATCGCGGCGGGCTGTCGCGGCGATGGGTGCTGCAAGCCTGCGATGAAAGCCTCAAACGGCTCGGCACCGACTACATCGACATCTATTACCTGCACAAGGAAGACCACGCGACGCCGCTCCAGGAGACGGTGCGCGCGATGGCCGAGCTGATACGGCAGGGCAAGGTGCGCTATTTCGGCGTGTCGAACTACCGCGCCTGGCGCGTCGCCGAAATCTGCAACATCTGCGACCGGCTCGGCATCGACCGCCCGGTCGCGAGCCAGCCTTATTACAACGCGATGAACCGCATGCCCGAGGTCGAGCACTTTCCGGCCTGCGGCTATTACGGGCTCGGCATCGTGCCCTATAGCCCTTTGGCGCGCGGCGTGCTGACCGGCAAGTACAAGGTCGATGCCGCGCCCGACAAGGACACGCGCGCCGGGCGCAACGACACGCGCATGATGCAGACGGAGTGGCGGCCGGAATCGCTCAGGCTTGCGCAGGAGATCAGGCGGCACGCGGAAAGCAAAGGCATCACCGCCGGGCAGTTTGCGGTCGCCTGGGTGCTCAACTCCTCGTTCATCAGCGCGGTGATCGCCGGGCCGCGCACCGAGGCCCAATGGGACGACTACATCCGCGCGCTCGACTACAAGTTCACGGCCGAGGACGAGGCGCTGATCGGCCGCCTGGTCGCAGCCGGACATCCCTCGACGCCCGGATTCAACGATCCGGCCTACCCGATCGAGGGTCGGAAGGCGAGAACGGGCCAGTCCCCGTAAAAGTCTATAACTTATGTTATTGCAATCACAGGTAGTATTGACGTAAGCTTGCCGGACGCCGCATCGGGGGCAGCGCCGTGCCGCAACCTGCAACGATCGAGGATGTCGTCGCGCAAATCGTGGCCTCGATCCGGGGCCGGCGTCTCGTGGTCTTCTGCGGCGCCGGAATCTCCTTCAATTCGGGCTTGCCGCTGACGAACCAATTCATTGAAGCGATCCTGCAGAGGATCGACATTTCCGGCGTCCCTCATCAAGTCCTGATGCCGCCGCGGCTTCCCTTCGAAGCCTTTATCGAAACACTGCGCGCCGAGAGCGACGTTGCGCCGCTGTTGAAACTGTTCGAGCTCGGTGAGCCGAACACCAACCATATCCTGCTGGCGAAGCTTGCCGGGCTTGGCCTCCTGCCCACCATCTGCACCACCAATTTCGATGCGCTGATCGAGACGGCACTGGAGAGCGAGGGACTGCATGCGCCGGGCGATTACCGCGCGCTCTTTCGCGATGCCGAGCTCGGCAGCCTCCGCTGGGACGACCCGAACGCCGCGACGCTCATCAAGCTCCATGGCAGCATCGCCGATCCCGACAACATGGCGATCACCTTGCGGCAGGTCTCGCATCACCAATTGTCGGCCCACCGGCAACGGGTCATCGAGCACCTGTTCTCGAGCGGCAGCCACGACGATGTTCTGATCCTCGGCTATAGCTGCTCCGACGCCTTCGACATCACCCCGAACATCGAGACGCTGGAGCGCAAGGCAAGGCGCATCCTGTTCGTCGATCACGCGCCGGCTGGCATGGTTGCCGGCGGCGGCGAGGTCACGGACCTGTCGGTGCGATCCGACCGCAACCCGTTCCGCGAATTCGGCGGCAGCCTCAATCTGCGTTGCGACACAGACAGCCTCATGGCGGCGATCTGGCGTGGATGCCTCGAGGAGCCATATACGGCCAGAAAAAGCACCGTCGCTCGCGCGCTCTGGGAAGCCTATGTCGACCAGTGGTACGCAGGGCTGATCGAGGTCCCCGCAAGCCGGTTCAACATCGCCGGACTTCTGCTCTCGCGCGTCTCGGCCTGGAAAGATGCGGAGCGCTCTTTCAAGCTGGCGGTCGACACGGCCAAGGCCGGCGGCGACGAGCAAAACCAGGCAAGCTACCTTGCCGGGCTCGGCACGGCATACACACATCTCAACGATTATTCGAGGGCGGTCGCCTGCGGTCGGCAGGGAATGGAGCTTGCCAGGAAAACGGGAAACCGTTTCAACGAGGCCACCAACGCGCAAAGCCTGGCCAATGCCTATCAATGGCGCGGCGATCTCGAACCGGCCTACCGGTACTACAGGCGCGCCGCGGACATCGCGGCTGCGCTTGACGACAAGGAAGGGATCGCGGCGACCCTCGCCGCGCTCGGCGTCGTCTCTTCATGCGTCGACCGCCACGAGGAAGCCATCGACTATCTGCGGC
The DNA here is from genome assembly GCA_963738845.1 of uncultured Alphaproteobacteria bacterium. Taxonomy (GTDB): domain Bacteria; phylum Pseudomonadota; class Alphaproteobacteria; order Rhizobiales; family Xanthobacteraceae; genus Bradyrhizobium. The sequence goes on from CAVTYJ010000006.1 coordinate 149,973, forward strand.
GGGCGCTCTCGGTTGCGAGCGAAGATGCAAATCTGTCCGAGCAGGTCAAGACTTCTCGGGAGCCTTGGCGATGCCCATTTGCGCGCGCAGCAAATCGAGGACGCGGAATCCTGCTACCGGCAAAGCATCGAACTGGCCGGCAAGATCGGGCTGAAGGAGGCTGAGGCAAAGATGCTCGGCAACCTCGGCATCATCCATTTGACGCTGAACCAATACAAGCAGGCTATCGCCTGCCTAGAGCAGTCGCGCGCCCTTGCGATCGCCCTGCACGACGTGTCCGGCGAGGGCAAGGCCCTGGGAGCGCTCGGCCTGTGCGCATTGAAGCAGGGCGAGTACGAGCGCTCGATCGATCTCGATACCGAGTCGCTCCGCATCGGACACGAGATCGGCGACGTCGAGATGCAGGTCAGCGCCGCCATCCAGCTTTATCTCGGATACGGCCTGCTCGGAAGCAGCGGGCCTGCCGCGCGATTTCTGGCGCACGCCCAGAACACGGCCGCCGGCTACCCGGTCCTCGCAAAAAAGGTCGAGGAGACGGTGCGGCAGAGCTCACCCTATCTCTATCTTCAGCCTCCGCCGGAGCGACCCCGGCTCTGGAGAGCGTTGTCAGGCTGGATGCGTCGTTCCGGCGAGGAAGACGGCTAGATTGCGATCGGATCGGGAATCGCGATCGCGCTCCAGCCTCTTGATGGAGCATGATCTTTTCGGAAAACCGGTGACCACTTTTCCGGATCATGCTCTGGCCTCCGCCACCCCAGGGTGGCTTGCGCCCGCGCGCGGCGAGGTCGAGAATACGCCAACCGCGCTCCAGCAGGCAGCAACGCGAGGCCGCCATGGCCGATCACGACCGCTACGGACTCTCGCTGTCGACGGGCTCGTCCGCGGCCCGGGACTATCGCGAGGGCATCGATCTGATGCTGTCGGCCTGGCCGGGCGCGGCCGAGTGCATCGATCGCGCGATCGCTGAAGACCCCGACTTCGCGCTTGCACATATCGCGCGAGCACGCATTCACTCCTTCTATCAGCAAGGCGAGGCCGCGCGGAAGTCGGCAGCGATTGCGCGGTCGAAAGTGGCAGAGCGCGGCACCGCGCGCGAACAGGGCCACGTCGAGACGCTGGCGCTCGCGGTCGAAGGCAATCTTCCGGCGGCGCTCAAATCCGCGCTCGGCCATCTCGAAAGCTTTCCGCGCGACGCGGTGGTGATGTCGCTGCCGCTCGGGGCGTTCGGCCTGTTCGCATTCTCGGGCATGGCCGATCACGACCAGGCGCGTCAGGATCTCTGCGAACGCCACGCGCCGCATTACGACGAGGACTGGTGGTTCCTCTCCAATCACGGCTGGTCCTTGACCGAGAATGGCGACGTCAAGCGCGGCCGCGCCATCACCGAGCACGCTTTCGCGCTTCGGCAGAACAACGCTTATGCCGCGCATGCGCTGCTGCATGCGATGTTCGAGGACGGCTCGGTGAGCGATGCCGACACTCTCGTCACGCAATGGATCGGCAGCTACGACCGCTCCGGAATCCTCTACGGCCACATCTACTGGCATCAGGCGCTCGGTGCGCTGGAGATGGGCGATGCCACCAAGGCGCTCGCGATCTACATGGATATCCTGCAGCCGTCGATCAACGCGGCACCGCCGCTGAATGCCATGTCCGACTGTGCCTCCTTGTTGTGGCGGCTGCTGATCAACGGGCAGGCCGTTCCGGCGACGCTCTGGGCCGATGCGGACGCTTACGCGGCGGCGCATTTCCCCAAGACGAGCCTGCCCTTTGTGGAGATGCACATGGCCCTGCTTGCTGCTGCGACCGGCAACCAGAGCGCGCTCGACGAACGCCTGCGCGCGATCGAGCAGCGCCTGGCCGGCGGCAAGCTCGCGGCCGGCCCCGTGGTGCCGGCGGTCTGCCGTGCGCTCGACGCCTTTGCGCGCGAGGATTTTGAAAATTGCGCAGAACAGCTCGACGGCGTGCTTGCCGATATCGTCCGCCTCGGCGGCAGCCACGCCCAGCGGGAGATCGTCGAGGACACGTATATCGTCGCGCTGATCCGCTCCGGCGCATTGCCACGCGCGCGGGCGCTGTTGGACCAAAGGCTGCACCGGCGGCCCTCGCAACGCGATACGCGCTGGCGCGCGGGTCTTGTTGCGCAAGGTCATATCGCGCTATAGTAGTAGTAAATCAGGGACACATCCATGACAGATATCGTTTCGCTCGATGCGCTGGTTGGCCGCATTTCACCCGGCTCGTCGCTTGCCATTCCCATGGATGGCGCCGGGGTTTCGATGGCCGCGACCGCAGCCCTGATCGAAGCCGGCACCGATGGGTTGAGGCTCGTGTGCGTGCCGATTTCCGGCATGCAGGCCGATCTTCTGATCGGCGCCAACAGTGTTGCTGCCATCGAGACCAGCGCGGTTACGCTCGGCGAAGCGGGCGGCGCGCCGCGATTCGGCGCAGCCGTGCGCGAGGGCGCGTTCGCGCTCGCCGATTCCACCTGCCCCGCGATCCTCGCCGGTCTGCTCGCTGCGCAAAAAGGCGTCCCCTTCATGCCGATCGCGGGCATCATCGGCAGCGACCTTCTGTCCGTACGCAAGGACTGGAAGGTCATCGACAGCCCGGTCGGCGAACCGCGCAAGGTGGTCGTGGTGCCCGCGATCGTGCCCGATGTTGCCCTGTTCCACGCTCCGGAAGCCGATCGCGCCGGCAATATCCGCATCGGCCGTCACCGCGAGCTCGCGGCCATGGCTTATGCCGCCAGGCGCACGCTGGTGAGCGTGGAGCGCATCGTCGAACGCAACCTGCTCGAGACCGAGGATTCGGCCGCTGGCGTGTTGCCCGCGCTCTATGTCGACGCCGTTGCGGTCGCCGAGCGCGGCGCGTGGCCGCTGCCGCTATGGGACGAATATGACGGCGATGGCGCCGAGGTCGCGCGCTATGCCGCGATGGCGCGCAGCGAAGAGGGTTTTCGCGCCTATCTCTCGGCCTTCCTGACACGCCGCGCCGAGGTGGCCTGAGCGATGGTTTCCGACCGCGAGCGGCGCGAGCTTCTCATCGCCACCATTGCCGACCTCCTCGATGGCGTGCGGCACGTCGCGGTCGGCGCGTCCTCGCCGATCCCCGCGGCCGGCGCTATGCTGCTTCGCGCGCGCAATGAGGTGGCGGGCAAGCCGCCGGTGCGGATATCGATCCTCGGCTCGGAGCGGCACAATTTCTTCACCAACGGGACGGTCGAGCTGTTCGACTGCGCCGCCCAGGGTCGCATCGACGCGTTTTTCCTCGGCGGCGGCCAGATCGACGGCCACGGCAACATCAACCTTGTCGGGACAGGCGACTATCCGAACTCGCTGGTGCGCTGGCCGGGCTCGTTCGGCTCGGCCTACCTCTATCACCTCGTTCGCCGCGTCATCCTGTTCCGCGAGGAGCATTCGCCGCGGGTATTCGTTCCGAAGGTCGATTTCATCTCGGCGGCGGCAACGACGCCCGGTATTCCCCGCCGCGGCGGGCCCCATGCGCTGCTCACCAACATGGCCGTGTTCGACTTCGAGAAGGACCTCGGGCGCTTCCTGCTTCGCTCGGTCCATCCGCCCTTCACGGCCGCCGATATCCGGGCCCAAACCGGCTTCGACTATGACGAACCGGCGAGCGTGCCGGCCACGCCGCGGCCGGATACGGCAACGCTTGCGCTGTTGCGAGGGCGCATTATCGACGAGCTGGCTGAAACTTATCCGGCGTTTGCGAGTTCCATGATGGAAGCGGCGTAGCGACGCAGCCATGCGACAGGCCGATCTTAGGTTGTTATGATCCATGAATAACAAGTTAAGATGGAAGGGGCCCCAATCTGCGGGGCGGCAATCTCCGGAGGGCTCCGGGCATGAAGTGCCTCTTGGCCATGAAAAAGCCAAAGCCTTGCCGCGAATCCCGCAAATGGGTATGGCGTTCATTACGTTTGGGCGGCGCCAGAGCCAGGCGCGCGCCGGGGGGCCTTGGCGGGACATGTTCATGCTCAATCTGACAATGTTACGTGTCGCGCTCGCGGCCTGCACTGTTTGTCTCGCCGCGCCTTCCTACGCCCAGTCCCAGGCCAATGACGGCGCCAAGCCGGACATCGATCTCTACGCCCACATGTCGGGCAACTGCCGCAAGCTCAAGATCGCAGGCCATGATTTTGCGTGCAAGATCGTGGCCTATTTCCACAGCGAGAAGGGCCGGGCGAATTTCTCCGTCGCGCTGGACGATCCCGTGGACGACAGCCACGTGGTCTCGTTCTCCGGAGAGTACGGCCACCGCACGCAGGAGAACATGTATGTGCTCGCGGTGGACCGCATGGAAGTGAATTCGAAGGACCGGCCCAAGGTCGATGGCCTGCCGGTGCCGGCGGTCGAACTGTCGGATGGCGTGTGCCGGCAGTCCGGGAATTTTGCCACCCGATTGGTCTCCAGCATCACCTGCTCGGCGGTCGACCGGAACGGAAAGCGCTACGAGCTGCAATTCGAGTCCGACGGCTCACCGATCGCCTTGCACCGCGTGCGCCTCTCGGCGCCGACGATCCGGATGGATCCCTACCGCTGAATGTCCTGACCGGCTATCGAGACGCGGGCTTGCCTGGCAAGGCCTGAGCCGGCGCGCCCGTTCGGCGTGACGCGGCGGGTGCCGGGACGGGCGCCATGATCGAGGCCGGACCGATCGCCGCATTGGGGACATTGACGACACCACCGCCGAGGCCGGCGGTTGCGTCATGGGGGACGGATTTGCGCAAGCGGATCTCGATGCGCCGCCGCTCCTGGATGTCGCCGGGCACCGCATCGAGCGCCAACGTCTCATCCGTGTTGACGAGCTGCGCGCCCGACAGCGGGATCAGCTTGTAAGGCGCGAGCAGCGGCGACTGCCTGAGCACGCTGACGACGGATACGGCGCGCGCGAGCCCGAGCCCTGCATTGTCGGCGGGGACGAGACTGGCAATCGCCGCGTTGTTCTTCAGCACCGAGGTCAAATCACGGTCAAGATTGGAGCTGCTCGGGCGAGACCCGATCGGCCGCTCGTCGGTATGACCGACCACCTCGATCACGTCGACGTCGTATTTACGGATATAGTCGAGGATCTTGGCGGGCGTCTGGCTCAGCAGCGTGTCGCGGAAGCTCGGCGACAGCTCGGCGCTGCCGCTTTCGAAGAAATAGCCGCCCGCCTCGCTCATCGGTGATGATGGGCGGCCATTGATTGCCGCCCGTCCCGCCGCCAGACTTGCCCCGCTCGATGGTATCCAGGATCGCCTGCGTCGACACCGGCGGCTCGCCCGGTTTCGCCATGGCTCGATAGATCGCCTCGACCAGGCGGGAATCGCGCAGCGCCTTGTCGACGTCGATGCCGTTGGCGCGCAGATTGGCGGCATTCGCAAGACCCTCGTGCAGCTCCTTCTGCGTCAGGCCGCTTTTTTCAACCTCCTCCACCACGGTCCGGCCGTCGACAAGCTCGCGCCAATACTGGTCGATCGCCTGCGGATCGCTCAGGCCCGACGCGCTCTTGAGCTTCTCCACGAGAGCAGCGTCCTCGCGCAGCGCCGCGACGATCTCGCGGTCGCGCTTGCTCTGCGATTGCTGCTGCCTGAGCTGCTCTTCGACCTCGACGCGCCGCGTCTCCTCCCGCTTCAGAAAGGTCGCCATCGCGATCAGGAGGCAGAACACCAGGAGGATCATGATCTCGGCCATGGTGAGGCCGAGCACCAGCCCTCGCCGGTACGACGCGCGCTGTTCGACGATCTGTCCATCCATGACGGGACCTCGCTTGAAAGACTATCTCTCGCGACTTCGGGACGCCCAGGCGGCGCCGGGCGCGGAGCGCGCGGTCTCCGTCGCCTGGATTTCCTGCAATAGCCGGGTGATCGCGACCACGACGGTCTGCGTCGCCTTGAGATTGCTCTCGATGCTTTTCGCCTGGCTTTCGGCCGTAGCGCCGAGCGAATTGACCGCGCCGGTCAAGCCCTCGATCAGCGGCGCGAGCCTGCTCTCGAGCACCTGCTGCGGCGCATCGAGCAACGCGAGCCTGGCCACCACGGCGTCGATCGCTTCCACGATGTGGACGGCGCTGTGCGACAACAGCTCGCCCTCCTGCACCAGTTGCTCGGATACCGCTTCGAGCGTGCGCGCCATCCGCTCGTTCAGATTGCCCAGCGTTTCGCCCGATTTCCTGGACGCCTCCTGCAGCGGCTTGCCGGCGCTGCCGATATCCTGCTTCATCTCGTCCAGCGCATCGGTGACCGATTGCTGGGTCATGCGACGGAAATAGCTGAATTCCAGGATCGCGCTTTCGAGCTCGCGCTTCACCCGGCGCGAGGCTTCGGCAAGCTCGAGCCGCGCGGTGGCCTCGACCTCGATCGGGTCGCGCCGCATCTGGTTGAAGAGGATCCTGCAGCGCGATCCCGGCGATGGTGGACGCGATCGCGATGCCGAAATTCTGCACGATCTGCTCGGCGGAGCCGGCGGCCGAGAACTGGTAGAGCGAGACCGCAAGGCTCGTCAGCGTGAACAGGAAGCCCATGTAATAGAGATTGTCGCCGGACTGGTCGTCGCGCAGATGGAACAGCCGCACGAGGCCGAGCACCAGCGCATAGCCGATCATGATCAGAACCGGCACCGCGGTCACCGCGAAGGCGCCGAAATGGGAAAGCTTCGAAAGTATGATGTAGGTGCTTCCGACCACGACGACGGTGAAGAACAGCACCCCGTTCATGAGGCCGGGCGGCAGGTCCCATCGTGATTGTTTCTCGGCCACGCCGCTCACCCTGCTCCCTGCAGCCGCTTGGCGCCGCCAAACGTGCCTCTGTTGTCCTCGATCCACGCCTTCCAGAATTCCATGTGCTTCACGCCGTCGAGCAGGGGCTGGCCGTTCGATTGGCGGGTCACATAGCGGATAATCACGGTCGCACCATGAAGATCGGTCCGGTATTTGAGGTAGGCCGGCGACTGCTTGTAGCGCTGGTACGACAGCTCCCCGGCGCGCGGATACTGGCTGTAGTCCCGCGTGTACTCGATCATATCCGATATCAGGTACAGCGTCTTGCGGACGTTCTGGCTGGCATTGCTCGAAAACTGCTCGATCGCGATGTCCTGGATCGCGGCCATGATGGGGGAGCTCGCAGCCTTGGCCGAGGATACGCTGCTTTTGACCGCATCGGCAGCCGGCTTGCGGAAATCGTCGATCCATCGCAGCCGCGCGATGCGGGGATTGTCGGTCCATTCGCTCAGGCCCGCGCCGTCGCCCGGATTGCACTTGGAAAACAACGAGCGGCTTTTGACGCCGGCGATATCGAGCACCCTGATGTCGAGCTTGTGGTAGGGCGGCAGCGTCGTGATCAGATCGTCGAGCTCGCCCAAGACCTCGCGCCGCGTGGTGTCCGGCAGATCGTCCGAGGTGTCGACCAGCACGACCGTAATCCCCCGCGGTCCGTCGACGGGACAAAGGCTTTGCGGATCGAGCACCGGGTGCGCGGGCGCGGTGAAGTAGAACCAGGCGAGCGCCCCGCCCGAGCCGATCGCAAGCAAGAGGAGCAGGAGCCCGCCGATCCCGGCCCAGCCGAGGCCTGATTGATGGACTCGTCGCGGCCTGCGCTTAGCCACCCTTTTTCCCCGGCGGCTTGTCAGGCAGGAGCTCGTCGATCTCGCGATAGGTGCGCACGGCGCCGTCAAAGGCGTCGTGGATCGCCTTGATCTGCTGGCCCAGAAGCTCCTGGGTCTCCGCGATCATCTTGCGCAAGGCTTCGCGCGCGGTCGGATCGGGCTCGCCGCTCGCATAGACGATGCGATCCATCGCATAGGCCTTCGCAAAGTAATCCGGCGCCGGCGTCGTCCGCGCGCGGCGGTTGGCCTCGCGGTAGATTTCGAGCAGCGCGCGGCCGGCCTGCTCGATCTGGTTCTGATGCTGGCTGAAACGCTGGGCGAGGCGGGCGCGGCCCTGCAGCAGCGAATCATATTCGCTGCGGCGAACCGAGAGATCGCGCGCTGCCTCGTTCATCACCTCGGTCGCATCCTCTCTGATGTCGCGCAGGCGCTCGATCAATTCGCTCCTGGCATTGGCGAACTGCTTGGTCGCCTCGATCCAGCGCCGCTCGAGGCCGGCATAGCCCATATAGGGATCGAAATACATCAAACCGTCGGCCATCGCGATCAGCGAGAAAATGAAGCCGATCGCGAAGAAGACGATGGAATTGACGTCGGTGAGCGCGAGCGGCGCCGTGAGCAGGCGATGCAGCACCTCCTGCCCGACGTCGCCGTGGACGCTGACGTTCGGCGGGATCTCGCGCAAATGCGCCAGCGTGAGGTTGAGCGCGATCGCAAAGGCGAGATAGGCGAGAAACGACAACAGCCCGATCAGCTTCAGGAAGTAGTTGCGCCGGTTGACGAGGCGGATCAGCACCAGGCCCCAGAAGAAGCTCGCCAGAATGTTGAGGGCTGCAAACGTCACCGCCTGCGCCGCGCCGCCGAGCAGGCCGCCGATATTGGCCTTGGCCAGGAAGCTGCCGTTGATCGCGACCTCGATGATGAAAAGAATGGCGAGCACGCCGATCTTGAGAATGATCTTGCCGGGGCTGGCAAGCCGCGCCGGGCGCTCGATGCGGTGGCGGGCGCGAAACCGCTCGCGCTCGACCTCGCTTTCGTTGAGGCGGCGGCGCAGCACGAACAGTTCATCGCGTCCGACGGTGGCCTCGGCGCGGAAATCGCCCACGGCTTCGGGCGCAGCCTGCTGAATGGTCGCAAAGCGCTCCTCGAAGCTCAGCGCCGTGACGCGCTCGTCATAGGTGTGCATGTGGTCCAGATAGAGCGTGTGCGCATCCTGCTTGTGCGCCTCGACCCGCTCGACGATCTGGTGCTCGATGTCGTCGAGCGTCTGCGCATCGCTGGTCGGGCGGTTCTGCGCGCCGCGCTCGGTACCCTTCGCCGCGAGCTGCATGTCGTCGGCGATGCGGTCGACATTGAGGTCGAGGAAGATCGTGGTCGCCGGCCGGTAATGGTGCGTCGGCTGGCGCAGCAGGCTGCGAATGCGCGCGAGAGCGGATTGGCGGGTCCCGGGGGCACTCATCACGATCTCGGGGCCGCCGCTAGGACCATGGCTCTGGGCAATCGACCGCCGTCCTTGTCGCCATCGGACAAGCACCACGGTTTGAGGAACTCGGTTGCGTCATTCACCTGCTCGCAGAACGCGCCCCATGAGAATCATCAATAGACGGTGGGCGGCTTTTTGCAATCGCTTCATGGGCCGTTCAGGACATTACGCACGTGTCATGTCGCGGCGAGGCCGGATCCGGGTAACTCCGGCCCACCACACGTTCGTCAAGTCGCAATCGTGGCGCATGCCGCGAGCTCTCCGCCTCATCGCCCGCAATATTGGCGCGGCCCGCCCGAATAGGGCTGGTAAGTGCAATCGGAAGCGCGGAAGGAGTGATAGAATTGCCCGCAGGCCGCGATGTTGCACTGGGGTGCGCTTCGCGTCTCGGCCGGCAAAGATGTCTGGTCCGATGAAGCAAAGGACTCGCGCGCCTGCCCCACCGTCGTGGGCTCGCGCGGCGCATTGGCCTCGGCCGCGGGCAGAGCGGCGGCCTGCGTCATGAAATCCTTCCAGATCTTGGCCGGCAGCGTGCCGCCGGTGACAGCCTTCATCGGGCTGTGATCGTCGTTACCGACCCAGACGCCGACCACAAGCGAATCGTTGAAACCGATGAACCAGGCATCGCGGTAGTTCTGCGCCGTGCCGGTCTTGCCCGCCGCAAAGCCGTCCAGCGCCGCCGCGCGGCCGGTGCCGTGCGCGACGACGCCCTGAAGCAGGCTGATCAACTGGCCCTGATATTGCGCAAGCGGATGTTGCGCGGCGCTGCGCTGATCCATCGAGACGAAGTTCTGCTCGCCCTGCGTCCTGATTGCGGAAATCCCGTAAGGGCTGACCGGCGCCCTGCCGGCGCGCACCGCCGCATAGGCCGACGTCAGGTCGAGCAGCGTCACCTCGGAGGTGCCGAGGGCGAGGGACGGATTGTTTTGCAATTGCGCGCGCAAGCCGAGATCGCGCGCGGCGGCAATGACCTGACCGATGCCCACCTGCTGCGACAGTCGAACGGCCGCATCGTTGAGCGAATTGGCGAACGCGTCCGCAAGCGTGACCTCGCCCTGATGATGGCGCGAATAGTTCTCGGGCTGCCAGCCGCGAATGTCGACGGGCGCATCGAGGATGCGGTCCTCGGGCGAATAGCCCTGGCGCAGCGCCGCATAATAGTCGAACAGCTTGAACGCCGATCCCGGCTGACGCTCGGCCTGGACCGCGCGATTATACTGGCTCCTGTCATAGCTGCGGCCGCCGACCATCGCGATCACGGCGCCGTCCGGGCGCATCGCAACCAGCGCCGCCTCGCCCGCACGTCGTTCGCCGCCATATTTGGCAAGCGTCTGCTGCACGACATTGGCCGCGATATCCTGCAGGCGCAGATCGAGCGTCGTGCGCAATCGAACCGCGCCGCTCAGCGGCGGAATGACCGGCAATGCCTTGTTGTAGACCCAATCCACAAACCATCCGGCTGACGGCGGCGAGAGCTGGCTGCGGCCGGGTGTCGCCGGATGCAGCTTGGCTAGAAGCGCCGCGTCCTGGCTCAGCTTTCCGTTCTCGACCATGGCATCGAGGACGGTCGCGGCGCGCCGGCGCGCAGCATCCAGATTTTTCAAGGGATCGTCCTGGCCCGGCGCGTTGATCGCGCCGGCGAGCATCGCGGCTTCCGGCAAGCTGAGGTCCTTCACGCTCTTGTTGAAATAGAGCTTTGCCGCCGCCGGAAATCCGGTGGCTCCGGAGCCGAGGTAGACGTTGTTCAGGTAGCTCGTGAGAATCTGGTCCTTGCTCATGTGGTGCTCGATCCAGATCGCCATCGCGGCTTCCTGGATCTTGCGCTGAAAGGTCCGCTGCGGCGTGAGAAAGAGAATCTTGACGAGCTGCTGGGTGATCGTGCTGCCGCCGCCGACGACCTTGCCGGCCTGCAGATTGTCGCGCGCCGCACGCAGGATCGACATGGGGTCATAGCCGCCATGGCTGTAGAAACGCCGGTCCTCGATGCTCAGCACCGCGTTGACGAGCTTGGGCGGCATGTCTCTCGCCTCGACCGGCAGAAGCCGCAAGTTCCCCTTGTGCAGGAGATCCTGCCCGTCGGCGGATGTCAGGACGAGAACGCGCTTCGAGGCGACCTCCGCGGGAGTTGGCCAGTGAATAACGGCGAAAAGCCATGCTGCCGCACCCGACAGCGCCACCACGATCAGAATCGCGGCGCCGGCCGCGAAACGGAGCCGCCAGCGCGACTTGCGCGGAGCGGAACCGTCGAGCGGAGAGGCATCGTTCATGGCAATCTTCGAACCGACAGGCTGCCCGCGACAAAGCCAACGCGAGGCTGTGGAGGGAGTTCCGAAAACGTCCCGCTCAGCGCGGCGTGCCGCTCGCAGCGCCGGCGTCGCGATTGAAATAGTCGAGAGCGGCCTTGAGCTGGGCATCGTCCGGCTTGCCGATCAGGTCGGCCCGGATCGGAGCCGAGTACGTGGACTTGGTCCGGACCGGCGGCGGATGCGTCGTGGTCGCAGGCTGCTGGTTGAGCGGACCCGGATTTTCAAATGCACCGTGCAGCGCACGCTCGCGCAACACGGCGCCGCCGCTGATCTGCTGATCCTTCGGTGCCTCGACGACCACATCGGGCGCGATGCCTTCATCCTGAATCGATCGTCCCGACGGCGTGTAGTAGAGCGCGGTCGTGAGGCGAATCGCGCCGCGCCCGGTGATCGGAACAATGGTCTGCACCGAGCCCTTGCCGAAGCTTTGCGTGCCCATCACGGTGGCGCGATGACGATCCTGCAGCGCACCGGCGACGATCTCGGAAGCCGATGCGGAGGCGCCGTTGATCAGAACCACGATCGGGATGCCGGACAGCATGTCGCCTGCGCGCGGCGCATCGAAGGTCTTGTTCTCGCTCGATTGCCGCCCACGGATGCTGACCACCGACCCGCCATCCAGCAAATCCCCGGAGACGTCGACCGCCGCGCTCAACAGTCCACCGGGATCGTCGCGCAGGTCGATCACGAGTTCCTTGAGGCCGCCCTGTGCGTCCTGCTTCAGCTTGGCGATGGCCCCTCTGAATCCCTCGGAGGTATCGCCGCCGAACTGGCTGATGCGGATGTAGCCGATGCCGCCGTCCTTGAGCTCGGATTTGACCGAGGCCACGCGGATGATCTCGCGCGCGATCGTCACCTCGAACGGCTCCTGCTTGCCCCGCAGAATCGTGAACGTCACCGACGTTCCCGGATCGCCCCGCAAAAGCGCCACCACCTCACGCAAGCTCATGCCGCGCGTGCTGGACTGGCCGATCTGGACGATCTCGTCGCCGGGCTCCAGGCCCGCGCGCGCGGCCGGCGTCCCGTCGATCGGGGAAATGACCTTGGGCGTGCCGTCCTGCTCGGTGATCTGGATGCCAAGCCCGCCAAAGCTGCCGGCCGTATCGGCCTGGATCTGCTTGAACTCCTGCTCGTCCATGTAGTCCGAATGCGGATCGAGACGATTGAGCATTCCCTTGAGCGCATCCTTGGTGAGCTCGTCCGATGTTATCGGATGCACATAGTCGTGGCGGACGAGCTGGATCACGTTGGCGAGCAGGTTGAGATCCGTCGCCCCGCCCTCCTGGCCGTGGGTCGCAATTCCGCTCAGCGCGGAGGCGGCGATGACGGCGGTTACAAGACAGGCGGCAATCAGCAGGCGGGCTTTGGACATGCTTGACCAGGCGAACGTGGCGAGAGCTCGCATATAGGGCCGGAACAGCGAACCGCAATCGCGCGCGCTGCACCGCCGCCGCGCAAATCACGCGGCCTGCGATCAATACCGGTGCCCGTGATGGCGATAGCGGTAGTGCGGACCGTAGGCGTAATGAGGGCCATAACCGATGCGCGGATAGCTGCCGGTCGCCCAGCCATAGCTCGTGTAGGGATTGCCCGGGCCGAGATTCTGGCAGTTGGCGTTGGGGTAGAACTGCGCGCACCAGCCGGGATTGGTGATCACGGCCTGCGCGCCGGCCGGTGCGGCCCAAAGCGCGAGCAGTGCAACGGAGGCAAGAAAGGCAAGTCTCGGCATGCTGGCAACTCCCTAAAGTTTACCGGCGGCAACGCGTGAAAAGCCCGCGCGGTTCCTGCGGCGCTTACGTGCCCTCATCACGGCTTTGCGGAGGCGGAAAAACAGGAACCGCGGTCTTCCTCCCGTTCGTGAGGGTCTGCCTTGACCTGAATGTTCATGACGGCAGCGCGCGCGAGCGCTTCGCTCAGGGGCAGATCAAATCCCGCAGCTCCGCCACCAACCGGTTGCATTGATCGTCCGTTCCGACGGTGATGCGCAGAAAGTCTGCGATCCGCGGCTTCCTGAAATGCCGGACCAGAACGCCGCGCGCGCGAAGACCGGCCGCGAGCTGCGCGCCGCCGCAGCGCGGATGCCGCGCGAAGACGAAGTTCGCAAGCGACGGCAGGACCTCGAAACCCAGCCCGGCCAGCGCGTGCGCCAGCGTTTCGCGGGTCGCCATGATGCGCGCCCGCGTCTGTTGAAACCACGCATCGTCCTCGATGGCGGCGACCGCGCCGGCGATGGCGAGACAATCGAGCGGGTAGGAGTTGAAGCTGTCCTTGACGCGGTCCAGCGCCTCGATCAGAGGGCGCTGGCCGATCGCAAAGCCAACGCGCAGCCCGGCAAGCGAGCGCGATTTCGACAGCGTTTGCACGATCAGCAGATTGTCGTGGCGCGCAACGAGGGGCAAGGCGCTTTCGGCGCCGAAATCGACATAGGCCTCGTCGAGGACAACGAGCTGGTCCGGATGTTCGGCGAGCAGCGCCGCGATCGCATCGCGCGGAAGCGCAATACCGGTGGGGGCGTTCGGATTGGGCAGCAGGATGGCGCTGCATGGCCGCTGGTAGTCGGCGACCCGCACCCTCATCGCGGCATCAAGGGGCACCTCCTTGTAACGGACGCCGTAGAGGGCGCACCAGACCGGGTAGAAGCTGTAGGTGATGTCCGGAAACAGGAGCGGCGCATCGTGCTTGAGCAGCGCCTGGAAAATATGGGCCAGAACCTCGTCGGAGCCGTTGCCGACGAACACCTCTTCGGGCGCGACGTGATAATGAGCCGCGATGGTCTCGCGCAGCGCCTGGGCGTGCGGATCGGGGTAGAGCCGCAGACGATCCGCGGCGGCGGCGATCGCAGCCGCAACGCGCGGCGAAGGCGGGTAAGGATTCTCGTTGGTGTTGAGCTTGACGACACCGTCCTGCTTCGGCTGCTCGCCGGGCACATAGGGCGACAGCGAATGGACGACAGGACTCCAGAACCGGCTCATGATGGGACCCAAAGGATGGGGCGACGACGGCGAACCGACGACCTCGCCCGGCCCTGCCCCCTTGCCGTTGCGAGCACAAGAGGAGACTAGCCAAACCCCTGTGTGATTGTAATGGCTATCCCTTTGCTATAGACAGAGCGGCCTTGTCAGTGTGGGCTATTCTCGCCTGCGTGAGGCCAAGCCTTCCAGTCGAATCCCATACGGAATTCGCCGGCTGGCTTGCAGCGGGGCGGAAAAATCCTCTCACATCAGCGAAAGAGAGAGCATGGCGCGCAACATTCTGATCCTCGGAGCCTCCTACGGCTCGCTGCTCGGCACAAAGCTCTTGATGGCCGGTCACAACGTGACCCTGGTCTGTCGCAACAAGACCGCGGAGCTCATCAATCGCGACGGGACCGAAGTGCGGATCAAGCTGCGCGACGAGGCCATGCATCGGGCGATCTTCTCGCGCGACCTGCCCGGCAAGCTGGACGCGACCACGCCCGGCGACGTCAACATTTCCCGCTACGATCTAATTGCCCTGGCGATGCAGGAGCCGCAATACGCCAACCATACGGTGCGCGTTCTCATGGTCAGAATTGCAGCCGCCGGGCTGCCTTGCCTGTCGATCATGAACATGCCGCCGCTGCCCTATCTCAAGCGGATACCCGCCCTCGCAGGCATGAACCTCGAGGAGGCCTACACCAATGCACTGGTGTGGGAGCGCTTCAAGCCGGGGCTGGTGACGCTCTGCTCGCCCGATCCGCAGGCGTTTCGTCCGCCGGAGGAAGCGGCCAATGTGCTGCATGTCGGGCTGCCGACGAATTTCAAGGCGGCGATCTTCGAGGACGAGAAGCACAACAAGGTGCTTCGCGAGCTGGAGGCCGACATCGACGCGGTGAGGCTGGACGGTCATGACGTGCCGGTGAAGCTCAAGGTGTTCGACTCGCTGTTCGTCCCTCTGGCGAAATGGTCGATGCTCTTGACCGGCAACTACCGC
Organism: uncultured Alphaproteobacteria bacterium; assembly: GCA_963738845.1. GTDB lineage: Bacteria > Pseudomonadota > Alphaproteobacteria > Rhizobiales > Xanthobacteraceae > Bradyrhizobium. Next base: position 165,317 of record CAVTYJ010000006.1, read on the forward strand.
TGCATCACGCCGCACGAGCCGCAGTCGATCCGCGATGCCGTGCATGGCGATCCAAAGCTCTCGCAGGCGATCTACGAGCATGTCGATGCCGTGGCCCGGCGTCTCGGCGCCGAGGCGGAGGACCAGGTCCCGTTCGCGAAATATGCCAAGGCCGCGGAAAGCCTGCTCAAGCCCTCTTCGGCGGCGCGCGCGGTCGCCAGCGGAGCCCCCTTCATCGAGCGGGTCGACCTTCTGGTGAAGCTGATCTCCCAGCAGCTCGGCATGCCCAATGCCGAGATCGACCGCACGGTCGAGACCGTCGATCAGAAGCTCAACGAGAGGATCGTGGCGGGCGGGTCCGGCGCGACGTGAGGGTGTTGCGCGCAAGCGTGGCCGCGCCGCCTCATTCGATGACCTCCTCGGCACGCAAAGCCAAAGAGGGAGGGATTGATATCCCCAAGCGTTGCGCAGTCTTCGAACTGATGATCAGGTCCAGCTTTGAGGCCTGATATATTGGTACATCACTGACCTTTCTTCCGCGTAACAGTTCATCGACGCAGTCCGCGGCACGACGCCAAAGGTTGCGAATGTCAATCGCGTAGGCGATGAGCCCTCCTTCCTCGACAAAATCGCGATATGGAAACATGGCCGGAAGGCGCAGCTCGTTTGTGAGCGCCACAACATCGCGGCGGTAGGTGTAATTCGGTGCTGCATCTCCGACAATGACCGCGTCAGCATTGTCGAGGTGCATCTTTTCCAAGACCCGTCGGTATTCGGGAGGCCGGACCGGGTCGTCCAGAGCAGGCCCGAGAATTGTCACGCCCACTTCCTTTGCCGCCTGCGACAGGTTTTGTCCCTGTGGTCCATCCCATGAGGCTCGTATGGTCAGGAAACCGACGCGGGATATTGACGGGATCATTTCGCGCAGGATCGCCAGCCGCTTTCCCCAGAGCTCAAGACCGGCATCGACACTGACACCGGTGACGTTGCTGTCCGGTCTGGCAAGACTTGTCGTCAGGCCGTACGCGATGGGGTCGGCTGTGATCCCTACAATCGGAATGGTCGACGTCGTTTCTTTCAACGCGCGAACGAACGGAGATGTGTTGGCAACGATCACGTCCGGATTGCGCCTCACGATCTCGACCGAAAGCTCCTTGAAGTGATCAGTGCGGCCTTCCGCAGAGAAGCGCTCGATTTCGAGATTGCGTCCCTCGACGTATCCCAGTTTCGCCAATTCCTGGAAGAAGGCGTTCACCAATGGATTGTCGCCATCGATTCGCAGGTCCCCCACAGGATTTGAGGCGTGAGCAATTGCGAGTCGTCTGATGGCGCTCTGGCCCAGGGTCCGCGTCGGCACGGCACTAGCGAGCGAGAGGAAAGCAAGAAGCTCCCGCCGGTTCATACGATCACCTCGTCGGCGCGGGCGAGCAGCGAAGGGGCCACATTGAGACGCCGACCTTGCGCACGGGTCAAGGTCGACCATGCAACCGTTCCATCGAGCAGCGTGATGAACTGCCGCCGCCGCATTGATCTCTCCGCGCCCTTCGAGGCCCGTGTCAGCCACGCAAACCTATCCAGCGGTTCTGCCAGGCGCCAGCCCATTCCAGGGCGAGTGGCCTCCTGATCCTGCCTTTCGGGTGATGTCCGCTTCTCTAATCGGCCGGTTGGGGTCAAGCACTTTCAGACTGTCCGCCACCGCGGTGTCGATGTCTCTCACGGGCTCGTGCTTCTCTCCGGAATTGGCACCAAGGCCCTTCCATCATGGGATCCGAGGACGAGGCGGAACAATCTTTACCGCGGCCTTGCCTGGAGTTGGTTGGCAGGTCCAAGCGGACATGCGAACTCACCTCATCCGTCGTCCCGCGAGGGACATCATTCCACCACCTGGTGGAGTCTCGAGTTTCCTCCTATCGGATTTGATCTTGTAGGGGTCAGGCTGCAGCCGCGGTTTGCTCCCTGGTCCAGCGGAACTCAGTGCCGTCAACCCAGATGCGGTGCATGACCACGGCCAGCCGCCGGGCCAAGGCCACGATAGCCTTCTTCATGCCGCGACGTCTGGCGATCTGCATCGCCCAAGCTTTGAGCCATGACCATTTTGCTGAATGGGTCAGCATGACCTGGGCCGCTTCATAGAGTGCGGTTCGCATTATCTCGTCACCGCAGCGCGATATTGCGCCGCTGCGATCGACCTCGCCCGATTGATACTTGACGCACGTCAGTCCAAACACCGCCCCGACGGACTTGGATTTGCGGAAGCGCGCCGGCACGTCGACAGTGGCGCGATAGGTCAATGCCACCACCGGCCCGACCCCGGGGATCGTCATCAGACGCCGGCATACCTCATCGGCCCGGACGATGGCCAGCAAGCGACGATGCAGGATGGCAGTCTGTTCGCGGAGCACCTGCCGGACAACGAGCAGCGGTTCGATCAGCGCGGCCAGGTCGGGTAAGTCCTCGACCAACTCCCTGATGCGTGCCTCAAACCTAACTGTCCCAACCATGCCGACCTTGAGACCGAAGTTGCGCAAAGTACCGCGCAAGTCGTTATCGATGGCGATCGCCTTGGATTGCAATAGCTTGCGATGGGTCAGCAGCATCCGCAGTTTTTGGCTGCGTAACGTCTTCACATGCACCGGACGATAAAGCCCCACCCGCATCATCTGGGCGATGCCGCGCGCGTCGTTGCGGTCCGTTTTGTTGATCTGCGCCTTCAATACCGCCTGCATGTGTCGCGTCTCGACGCAGACCACTGGTAGCCCTGCTTCGGCCAGAGCACTGAACAGCCATTGCGACAATGGTCCAGCTTCCAGTCCAATCAGCTTGAAGCGATGCACGGGGTTCTTCAGCACTGCTAGCAGCGCATCCGGTTCGCTGGCTAATTTCACTTCCTGAACAATCTTGCCGGCGGCGTCCACAATGCAGACGCTCGTCTCCTTGACCGATACGTCCAGTCCCGCAAAATGGTCCATGCTGCGCTTCTCCTTCTGATGCTTGAGGCCGTGATCACGAACCTCGTTTCACCATCAGCCTGAAGCGCAGCACCCAAAATCTTCAGCTATCCACAGACTGGGCCGGCCGATTACCCCATCTTCGCCCCGAAACGGAAATCCTTGAGCGCACCCAATACGATCCAGCAATCAATCGCTTGGCTTGAAAATTCCGCGCCGGCGGATCGGCACTGATCGGCTCATGCCGCACTCACAAGCAAAACGCGGCGAACGGGATTCGAATGGAACCTGCGCAGAGTCGACCCGTTCACCTGAAGCTTCCAGGCACCATCGCAAAGGAGTTCATCATGCCCGCTACGACTGCAATGCAGGATCATGTCTACAAGATCATGGAACTCGTGGGATCTTCCGAGGATAGTATCGAGGGTGCCATTCAGAACGCCATCTCTCGCGCGTCAAAGACCATTCGCGAGATGAAATGGTTCGAGGTCGTGCAGACCAGGGGGCACATCGAGAACGGGTCTGTTCGCCACTACCAGGTCACATTGCGGGTCGGATTTACGCTGGAGAATTAGGCGCGGGTGGAATGGAGATCGTCATTCGAGCGCCTGCCGATCGGGAGGACGGGCACCTTCTCGACCTCTTCATAGGATGCAATCGCTCGCCATCAAGTGAGAGACCGCCCAAAGGCGGTCCCCCACCCAGGACAGAAGCTCAGACGTCGACTTGAACGGAAATATTGGAGCGTACCCAATCCGACTGTCCAGCCTTCAGTCGCTTGGCCTGGAATTCCGCGAAAGCTGGATCGGCACTGATCGAGGCCATGCCGCGCCCATAAGCCTCGACACTATCGTAGCGAGCCACGAAGGCATAGTTTCCGACCTCGCCACCGATCACCGACCAATAGCTGACATCGGCTCCGTGTTTTCTCCAGAGGACCGCTGCCTCTTTTGCAATTTGAATCACGGTCGGAAGATCGCTGCCAGGCCTTGGATGCGAAACGAACTGAAGAACGACTGCAGGCATATTCCCCTCCCTTGATTGAATATGTGGTCATTAAACGCGGGGAGGGTTTCAAACGGGAAAAGCTGCGTCAAGCAAGCTTATCCCGATGACGCGCTTCACTGCCGTCAAGCGGCGAAGCATGGTGCCCAGGGGCGGAATCGAACCACCGACACTGCGATTTTCAGTCGCATGCTCTACCAACTGAGCTACCTGGGCATCCCGCGATGGTCCTTGAGGGAAGGACCTGCGAGCCGGCGGGTTATAGTGGCCTCGGGCGGCCCTGTAAACTCTGCGCGGTGCTGCCGGCCGGGCGCAGCCGGGCCAAGCCGGATCAGCTCTCAAGATACTGGCAAATCTCAACTATTTCTGGTCTTCCTCGTCATTCTGCGAGCCGGGGACGACGTAGCTGCCCGAAAACCAGCGGTTGAGGTCGACATCGCGGCAGCGCGACGAGCAGAACGGGCGCGTGGCCTGTGCAGCCGGCTTGCCGCAAATCGGGCAGAGCCTCGCCTTGCGTGTCGCCGTGTCGCCTTTCTGAACCTGGTCAGTCATGCCGAATAGCTAGTGAGCCGCCAAAGCTCAGGTAACCCCTCTTTGTTTGCGCATGATCTCCGCGCAAACACGTTCCGCGTTTGTCGCGAGGGAAAACCGGTGCCCGCTTTTCCGGATCATGCGCGATCAGCCTCCCCCGGCGTTGAGCCAGCCGAAGCGGATCGGAAAGCCCTCGCCGCCGAGCAGTGTCATCGATTCATAGAGCGGCAGTCCGACCACGTTGGAATAGGAGCCCACCATCTTCACCACGAACGAGCCGGCAATGCCCTGCACGGCATAGCCGCCGGCCTTGCTGCGCCATTCGCCCGAGCCGATATAGGCTTGGATGTCATCCTCGGAGAGGCGCTTGAAGCGCACGCGGGTCTCGACCAGGCGCTGGCGGAAGGCTTCGCGCGGCGTCACCAGGCAGATCGCGGTGTAGACGCGATGATTGCGCCCGGAGAGAAGCCGCAGGCATTGCGAGGCTTCGTCGACCAGGTTCGCGTTCGGCAGAATGCGGCGGCCGACCGCCACCACGGTGTCGGCGGCGAGAATGAAGGAGCCGCGCAGCTCGTCGTCGAGCTGCACCGATTTCAGCGCGGCATCGGCTTTCGCCCGCGCCAGCCGATTGGCGCAGGCGCGCGGCAATTCGCCCCGCCGCGGCGTCTCGTCGATATCGGCCGGGCGCAGCGCATCGGGCTCGATGCCGGCCTGGTTCAAAAGCGCCAGGCGCCGCGGCGAGCCGGAAGCAAGAACGAGTTTGGGACGGCCGAGCATGCGGGTTGGGAGAATCGGGGGTGAAGCGCGCGCGGAACCTATCGGATGGGCCTGCGTTCGACAACCCGTCGCGGGCCGCCCCGGAACCATTGATATTACAGGATTATGTCAGGCGCTCGCCGCGGGCACCCGGGAGAAGCGCTTGCGGATGCGCATCAGGAGCGTGTCGCAGACCTCGCGATAGGCGGCGAGCTTCTGATCTCGGCTGCCCTCGGTGCCGGTCGGATCGACCGTCGGCCAGTATTCGACGTCGGCAGCGAGCGTCCGCGTCAGGTCGAGCGCCTTGTGATGCGCCTCCGGCGACAGCGTGATGATGAGATCGAAGTTGAGCCCTTCCCAATCCTCGAGCTCCTCGAAGGTGATCGGCTTGTGCTTGGAGATGTCCTGGCCGAACTCGGCCATCACGGCGACCGCAAACGGATCGAGCTCGGTCTTCTTGACGCCGGCGGAGCGGACATAGAGCGCCTGGGGGAACATCTGCTGCAGCAGGCTCTCGGCCATCGGCGAGCGCACGCTATTGAAGCCGCAGGCGAACAACACCGATTGCGGATTGCGCGCGCGCGGCGCAGCCATTTGAGGCTAACCTTTCCAGTGCAGGACGGTAATCAGCGTGAACAGCCGGCGCGCGGTTTCGAAATCGACCCGCACCTTGCCTTTCAATCGCTCCTGCAGCGTGCGCGAGCCTTCGTCATGGATTCCGCGGCGCCCCATGTCGATGGCCTCGATCTTGTCCGGCGTCGCGGTGCGGATCGCCTGATAATAGCTGTCGCAGATCATGAAATAGTCTTTCACGATGCGGCGGAACGGCGTCAGCGACAACAGATGCGCGACCACGGGCGCGCCGTCCTCGCGGCGGATATCGAACATCAGCCGGTTGCCGGTCATGCCGATATGCAGCGTGAACGGGCCGCTCGTGTCGTGGCCGTCGGGCGCAAACGAATTCTGCTCGATCAGATCGTAGATCGCGATCGCACGCTCATGCTCGATATCGGGCCCGGAGCGCCCGATCAATTCCTCGTCGAGCGTCACCGCCACGATGCGGTTCTTCGCGTCATCATGGGCGGGCGGCTTGGTCATGGCAGGTTGAGGCGCAATCCGACCGATCGCGAATGGGCGTCCAGCCCCTCCGCCTTGCCGAGCGTCATCGCCGCCGGCCCGAGCGCGCGCAACTGATCCGGCCCGCATTTGAGGATCGAGGTGCGCTTCATGAAATCGAGCACGCCGAGGCCGGAGGAGAAGCGCGCCGAGCGCGCGGTCGGCAGCACGTGATTGGAGCCGCCGACATAGTCGCCGATGGCTTCCGGCGTGTGCGCACCCAAAAAGATCGCGCCGGCATTGCGGATTTGCTTCGCGAGGTGCTCGGCGTCCTTCGTCATGATCTCGAGATGCTCGGCCGCGATCGCGTTCGCCAGCGGCACGGCCTCACCGAGATCCTTGACCAGAATGATCGCGCCGAAATCCTCCCAGGCGCGACCGGCGATTTTCGCCCGCGGCAGGGTCGCAAGCTGGCCCTGCACGCTGCGCGCGACGTCGTCGGCGAGAGATTTCGAATCGGTGATCAGGATCGACTGCGCGCTCTCGTCGTGCTCGGCCTGCGCCAGAAGATCGGCGGCGATCCAGTCGGCATTGCCGCCCTGGTCGGCGATGACCAGCACCTCCGAGGGGCCGGCGATCATGTCGATGCCGACCTTGCCGAACACGAGGCGCTTGGCGGCCGCGACATAGGCGTTGCCGGGGCCGACGATCTTTGCGACCGGCGCGATCGTGGCCGTCCCATAGGCGAGCGCAGCGACCGCCTGCGCGCCGCCGACGCGGTAGATCTCGGAGACGCCGCCAAGATGCGCGGCCGCGAGCACGAGCGGATTGAGATTGCCCTCGGGCGAGGGCACCACCATCACCAGCCGCGCGACACCGGCGACCTTTGCCGGCACGGCGTTCATCAGGACGGAGGACGGATAGGCCGCGGTGCCGCCGGGAACATAGAGACCGACGGCGTCGATCGCGCTCCAGCGCCAGCCGAGCTCGACGCCGGCGGCGTCGGTGAAGCGCTCGTCCCTGGGCATCTGCCGCCGGTGGAAGGTCTCGATGCGGTCGCGGGCGAATTTCAGCGCATCCAGCGTTGCCGCCTCGCAGGACTTTGTGGCCGCATCGATCTCGTCCGGGCTGACGCGCAGGCGCGTGGCGGCAAGATCCAGCCGGTCGAATTTTTTCGTCGCCTCCAGCAGCGCGGCGTCGCCCCGCGCGGCGACGTCGTCCACGATCGCGCGCGCGGCCGCCTCCACGTCGGCCGACGCCTCGCGCTTGGCGGCGAGGAACTTTGCGAACAGTGCGTCGAAATCGGCGCTGCTGCGGTCCAGGCGAAGGGGCATTTCGGGCGATCCGGCGGGATTCGAGGTCGAATACTGGAATGGCGCGGCGGGCACACGCCGTCAACCCTTCCCGCTCCCGTCATTCCGGGGCGGGAGCGAAGCGACCGAACCCGGAATCTCGGGATTCCGGGCTCGGTCCGCGCGGACCGCCCCGGAATGACGGGAGCAGCTATGATCCTCCTCGCCGAGGTCGGTCAGCTCGCATTCCAGGCATTCGACATCGAGCCGCAAGGCCCCGCCCTGGGCAAACAGCAGCAGCGCGCTGCCGCCTGGCGCCTCGCCGGGGCAAAATTCGATCCCGACGAGCTCGAGCGGCAGGCTCGGATCGACGTCGCGCGAGCGGCAGGCCAGCACGCGATCGAATCGCAGCGCTGCGACCAGGCGCCGCGGCGTGGGTTCGCCGAGGATCGCCTGCTCCCAATCGAGCCAACTCATGCCGATCACCAGCCGCTTCTCGCCGGCGCGCCAGAGAATATCGGCTGCGCTCACACGCGCGTCCTGCACATGCGCCGAAATCACCGCGAGGTCGTCGGCATCGAACGCGATCAACTTGAGCTGGGGCGCCATCGGCCGCTCCTGGAACAGGCGCTGTTTCCCGCTCTTTATAGCAGTCTAATCGCTGATGCGCTCGATGTCGGCGCCGCAGGCCTTCAACTTGTCCTCGAGCCGCTCGAACCCGCGGTCGAGGTGATAGACGCGGTTGACCATGGTCTCGCCCTCGGCGGCGAGGCCCGCGATCACCAGCGACACCGAGGCGCGCAAGTCCGTCGCCATGACGGGCGCGCCGCGCAATTGCGCGATGCCCTCGATCCGCGCGGTCTCACCGCGAAGCGAGATTTTCGCGCCCAATCGCGCCAGCTCCTGGACGTGCATGAAGCGGTTTTCGAAGATCGTCTCGGTGATTTCGGAGGCGCCCTCGGCGCGCACCATCAACGCCATCAGCTGAGCCTGCAGATCGGTCGGAAAACCCGGAAACGGCGCGGTTACGACCCGCACCGGGTTGATGCCGGCGCCATTGCGCGCGACGCGGATGCCATCGGCGCTGACCGAGATATTGGCGCCCGCCTGCTCGATCACGTCGAGCGCCGATTGCAGAAGCTCGGCGCGCGCGCCCGAAAGCTGCACGTCGCCGCCGGTCATGGCGACCGCCATCGCATAGGTGCCGGTCTCGATGCGGTCGGGCAACACGGTGTGACGCGCGCCATGCAAGCGCGCGACGCCTTCGATCACGATCCGCGGCGTGCCGGCGCCCGAAATCCGCGCGCCCATCTTGTTGAGGCAATCGGCGACATCGGCGATCTCGGGCTCGCAGGCCGCGTTGACGATGGTGGTCGTGCCGGCGGCGAGCGTTGCCGCCATCATGGCGACATGCGTGCCGCTGACCGTGACCTTGGGGAAGGCGATCTCTGCGCCGGCAAGGCCGTTCGGCGCGCGGGCCACGACATAGCCGGCATCGATCGAGATATCGGCGCCGAGCCTTTCCAGCGCCATGATCAACAGATCGACCGGCCGCGTGCCGATTGCGCAGCCGCCGGGCAGCGACACTTTCGCCTCGCGCATCCGCGCGATCAGCGGCGCGATCACCCAGAAGCTCGCGCGCATGCGCGACACCAGTTCATAGGGTGCGGTGGTGTCGATGATGTCGGCGGCGGAGATATGCAAGGTCTGGCCCTGATAGGCGCGGTCGCCCACGCGCTTGCCCTGCGAGGTGATGTCGACGCCATGATTGCCGAGGATGCGCTGCAGCTGCGCCACGTCCGCAAGCCGCGGCACATTGTCCAGGATCAGCGTGTCCTCGGTCAGGAGCGCGGCAATCATCAGCGGCAGGGCTGCGTTCTTCGCACCGGAGATCGGAATGATGCCGTTGAGCTTGTTGCCGCCGACGATGCGAATGCGATCCATGAGACGTCCTGACCGAAATTGAAATCCGGGGTGGGAGCGAAGCTAGAGACAGCCTCATTTGCGGCAATTTGCAGGCGCGCGCGGGAACGCGACGCGGATCCGCATGGATTACTCGCGAATAGCGGACGATTGGCGTCAGCCCGGCGGCAGCATGATCAGGACGGCTTGAAACGCCGTATCACGCCGACGATCATGATGATGAAGAAAACCAGCACGATGCCTTGCACGACGGCGAACACGGGACCGCTCGGCGGGTTGCCCGGCGCGATCGCCGCCAGCGCGGGGATCTTCAGAAACGTCTGGACCACCAGCACGAACACGTTGATGTAGAGCGAGGCGAGCGCGGTGACGACATAGGTCGTGCGCCAGCCGCCCCTGAGTTTCGATCCGTACAGGGCAAAGCAGGCGATTGCGAGCAGCACCAGCGAGACGATCGACAGAATATGCGACGGCAACAGCTTCTCGAACGGGAACATCAGGCCGGTCACGCTGGTCAGGATCGTGAACAACAGGAAGAGCCCGGTCAGCGTCGGCATGCTGTTCGAGTTGAGAAGGCCGAACATCACGATCAGCCCCGCGGCAATCGCAATCAGGCTGATGACGACGTGAACGGCGGTGAAGGCGAACAGGCTAAGACCCAACGTCATGACACGCTCCCCAATTCCTGAAGTGTCGGATGCTAGCCCTCATGCGATCAAAACTCCACACGCGCCTGCGCGCGCGGACGTCGCGTTTGCATGGCTTGTTGTTCAATTGTCACAAAGCAGGCTTTGCGGAATCGCCGAGAAAGCCGTGCAGCGCGGCCACCACCTGCGCGCCCTCGCCGATCGCGCCGCCGACGCGCTTGACCGAGCCCGAGCGCACATCGCCGACCGCGAACACGCCGGGCACCGAGGTCTCCAGAGGCGACACCCGTCGCCCCGAATTGAGCTCCGACTGCGCGCCGGTGACGACAAAGCCGCCGCGATCCAGCGTGACGCCGCAGCCGTCGAGCCAGGAGGTGGCGGGATCGGCGCCGACGAACAGGAACAGGTTGCGGATGTCGTAGGTCGTTTCCTCGCCGGAGAGCCGGCTCTTCCAGCGCACGCGCTCCAGCGGAGCCTCGGCTGTGCCCTCGAGCCCCACCACCTCGGTGTTGAACATCAATTCGATGTTCGGCGTCGCCTCGATGCGCTCGATCAGGTAGCGCGACATGCTGGCGCCGAGCCCGCCGCCGCGGATCATCATGTAGACCTTGCGCGCGTGGCCGGACAGGAACACGGCGGCCTGCCCCGCCGAATTGCCGCCGCCGACCAGCGCAATTTCCTGGTCCGCGCATAGTCGCGCCTCGACCGGCGTGGCCCAGTACCAGACGCCGCGGCCTTCGAATCGCTTCAGATTGTCGATCTCCGGGCGACGATAGCGCGCCCCGCTCGCCACCACGACGGCGCGCGCGCGCAACTCGTCGCCGCATTCGAGCTCGAGCGAGAACGTGCCGTTGCTGCGCGAGCAATCCAGCGATTTCGCGCTCATCGGGATCATGATCTCGGCGCCGAACTTCTGCGCTTGCGTGAAAGCGCGGCCGGCCAACGCCTGGCCGGAAATGCCGGTCGGGAAGCCGAGATAGTTTTCGATTCGCATGCTGGCGCCGGCCTGGCCGCCGAAGGCGCGCGAATCCAGAACCACGACCGAGAGCCCTTCGGACGAGGCATAGACCGCGGTCGCAAGGCCCGCAGGCCCGCTGCCGACGATCGCGACATCGTAGATCTTGTTGCCGCGCGGACCGCCGATCATCCCGATCGCAACCGCAAGCTCGTGCTCGCTCGGATTGCGCAGCACACGCCCGTCAAATGCCACCACCAGCGGCCAGTCTGCTGGCGAGGGCGAATAGCGCGCGATGATCTCGGCCGCGTCGTGATCGCGTTCGGGATCGAGCAGATGATGCGGATAGCCGTTGCGGATCAGGAAATTCTGCAGGCTCGCGACACTGGTCGAGTTGGAGGGCCCGATCAGCACCGGCCCGCCGACCCCGCCCTGGATCAGGCTGACGCGGCGCAGGATCAGGGCGCGCATGATGCGTTCGCCGAGATCGGCTTCGGCCACCAGCAGCGCGCGCAGCCGCTCCGGCGGAATCAGCAGCGTTTCGACCTCGCCCTCGGCGTGGCCATCGACCAGCGCCGGGCGACCCGAGAGTTGGCCGACCTCGGCCAGAAACTGGCCCGGCCCCTGATCGATGACAGGCGTGACATGGCCGAGCCCGTCACGCTGGGTGATCGCGACATGACCGGAGAGCACGACGAACATGCCCGGGCCGCGCTTTCCCGCCTCGAACAGCGGCTCGCCATTCTTGTAAGTTCGGATGTCGCCGAACCGGCGCATCCGCGCGATCTCCGCAGGCGTCAGATCGGGAAACATCTGCGCGTGGCGCGGAAACATGGTTTCCGCGGCACTGCCGTCCGTGCTTGAGGTGTCCGAGATTCCGTCTGTCGCCATGGCAATCCCCTGACCTCGACCGAAGAAACACCCCCGCGCGCGCCGATACAATCAGTCGCCGGACTTGCCAACCTGCCCATGTGGCGGGGCCTCGTCATCCGATGATGGGCTCTTCGCCGGCTTGCGCGCCCTCTCCTGCGCCTTGCGCCGCTTGAGATTTTCGCGCAGCGCAACCTTCAGCCGATCCTGCCGCGAGTCTTTCCTTCCGCTATCGGTTTTGCCCGGCCGATCCATCACTTTTCGAGCCTGTCACGTCCACAAAAGTCATATCCCGTGGCCTGTGGCGCCGTCGAGGCGCGCAGACGATCATCCGATCAAGCTGTTGTGCGCGCGGGCAAAACGGGAACCGAATGCGGGCCGCATCGATTGCCCGGTGCGCGGCGGGCAGTCGAGCCTGCCGGCTTTCACCTCGATTCCGGGGTTTTCTCGTGCTTGCGCCTCAAGGGGGCTTGTGGCAAGAACCGGCCGCCTGTGACGGCCTTTTGATCGATTCTCGTTTGCCTGCCGTCCCGCTTGCTGCCGTAGCTCAGTGGTAGAGCACTCCCTTGGTAAGGGAGAGGTCGACAGTTCAATCCTGTCCGGCAGCACCAGCCAAGCCCCGAAAAACAAAGACTTCCTAAGGCGAGCACTCCTCATTCCCCCGCTTCACTCGCGGGAACGGAACTCGAACCTGCATCGATCACTGGGGGAAAATCCGGGGAATTTGTTCGCGAGCTGTTCGCAAGCGGATTGGCTTCAGCGGCTGCTGTGTCTCTGCCACTCGATCGCCTGCACCATTGCCACGCTGGCTTATGGAGTGGCGCGATGACGACCAATTTCCATGAGGGCCGGCGCGACGAGCCGGTCCCTACCGAAGTCCACCAGTCCGAGTGGCCGGAATGTGTGAGCGGCATCGTTATCGTCGCTCAACTGATCGGCCAGGATACGGCGCAGGCCAACGACATCGTCGCCCGGAGTTGGTCGCCAGTGCTCGCGTTCTGCCGGGCCTTGCTTGCGGGCGGCGTCGATCCGAACAGCAAGCTCGAATGCGCCATTGGCGCCAAGCTGACGATTAAGGAAACCCACTGGGTCGGACCGAAGGTGGTGCCCTACGAGCCACTTTCCCGCGACCGGGTCGGGCGCCACGCTCGTCAAAACGACGATGCCGCACCACCACCCCTTTCTGCGGACTCGCTGGCTGACGGCTGACAATGGTTCTTGATTTTAACTACTCGTCGTCCGGGCCGCGTCTCGACGACCGAGCGCGCGAAGAGCTGCGCGGTTTGGCCGAGCAGATCGTTCAGTCGTTCCTGGGCGAACCCAATCACAGCCTGTCCACCAAGCGCCAATTGCGTTGGGGGCGTAAAGGATCGTTCGCGCTGAAGGTGGCAGGTGACAAGCCGGGCCTTTGGTACGACCATGAGAACGACATCGGCGGCGACATCATCGACTTCCTAGAAGCGCAGCTTGGCGGGGACGCCATCGCCCATGCCCTGAGATATTTGGGCCCGTCCGCGTCGTGGTCGAGCAGCACGGCGCCCAAGACATCGCAGCCGGCCAAACCCGAAGAGGACGACGCGGCTCGGATAAATCGGGCGCTGCGCATCTGGTCGGAAGTGCAGCCGGTGCGTGGGACGTTGGCAGAGCAGTATCTCCTGGGTCGCGGCATCCAAGTGCCCGAAGAAACGCTCGACGTGCTCGGGTTTCATTGGCACTGCCCGTTCGGCGAACGTCGAAGGGCGCCGGCCTTGTTGGCATTGGTTCAGGACATCATCACGGGCGAGCCGATCGCCATTCATCGCCGCGAGCTGACGCCAGAAGCTGCCAAGGCCAACTCGTGGATGGCGCTCGGCCCGAAGACCGGCGGCGCGATCAGGCTCAGCCGTTTCGGTTGCGGCGACCTCGCGATTGGCGAGGGTGTTGAGACCTGCCTTGCTGGCATGCAGCTCGGCTTTGGGCCGACGTGGTCCGTGGTCGATGCAGCCGGCATGGCGGCCTTTCCGGTTCTCGATCACGTTGGCCGCCTCACGATCATGGCGGATCACGACGTGAGCGAGACCGGCCAGCGCGCCGCTGCGGCATGCCGCGATCGCTGGGCAGCTGCTGGCAAAGCCGTTCGCCGCGCGATGCCCGAAGAGCCCGGCAAGGACTTCAACGACGTGCTGCTCGCGGAGCTTGCCAAGCAGCATGCGTGAACTTCGCGGCGTCATCATTGAGGAGACCGAGACTGGTGGCGCGGGAACGCCGGGCGCAATCCCGGTCAATTCCGCGCGCGACGTGCTGCGGGCCGCCATAGAGCAGCTGATGGAGGGCGCGATCCGGTTCCACGAAGAGGCCGCCCAAGCACAAAGCAAGACCGCTGAAGCGCAGGGTACTCCGCTCGACTTCAACCCGCCCGCGGAGCCCGATCAATCGGCCATTCGCATCACGACCGGCGCGGGCAAGTCCGAGGCGACGCGCGCCGCTGCCGTCGCCTACGTTTGCGAGGCGAAGAAACGGGGTATTCCACATCGCGTCGCCATCTACGTGCCGACGCACAAGCTCGGCGATGAGGCGCGTCAGCGGTTCCCCGCAGACATCAGTACGGCGCTGCTGCAATCAAGGAAGGCGAACGACCTTGCGACCGGCGAGCCGCTTTGTCTCAACTTGGCCGCAGTGGAAGCCGCCGAGGCGATCGGCGCCGATGTGGAGCGTGCGGCCTGCCGTAAGCCGCGACGCGGCGAAGACCCGATCCTGTGTCCGTTTTACGAAACGTGCGGCTACCAACGGCAAAAAGAGGCGGCGAAGCAGGCGGACATCGTGTTCGCTGCGCATCAGTATCTGTTCGCGCCGCCCCCGGTGCTGACCAAGGATATCGGTGTCGCCATTATCGACGAAGCCTTTTGGCAGTCCGGCCTGTCGTTCTCTAAGCTTGCGGTCGATGGGCTCGACGCCGAACTGCAGGCTTTTCCTGTGCGGGATGTCGACGGAGCCAAGAACGCTGACGATACAAACCATCTTGCAGATCTGATTGAGAGGCTGAAGTCGGCGGTCAAGGCATCTCCGGTAGGCGAATATCTCACCAAGGCCACTCTGTTGGCTACGGGCCTGCTCCCCGGCGATAAGTATGAGGCCGGCTCGGGCGCGACTGCAGCTAGGCTGGAATGGCGGCGCAGGATGGACGTCGGTCTGTTGCCCGGCGCAAGCGAGGAGACGTACAGAAGGCAGGCGAAGCAATTTGGCTTTCTCGGCCAACTGCCTAAGCGCGCCGCCATGTGGCAAGCCGTCGAGGAATTGTTGTCCGGCCCCGACGATGCGACCGGCCGCCTGCGCACCGAGTTAAGGACCACAGCGGACGGCTCGGTTCTTTATCTGAAACTGCATGGACGGCGCGACATTCACGAGCGGATCGCCGGCGTGCCGGTCATTACACTCGACGCGACTTTGAACATCGACATCATCAAGCAATTCTTGCCGCGCACGAGGTTCGCGTTGGATTTGGAGGTACGGGCGCCGCATGAGCGCGTCACTCAGGTGGTCGGCCTGCCGGTCGGCAAGGCTTCGTTGTCGCCGGGGAAGCGCCGGCCAGAAGAAGAGCAGCGCGTCGCCAACAAGCGGGAGCGCCTGCTCACAGTCGTGCGCAAGCTCGCGGCGGGGCGACGTTGTGTGGTGATTACCAATAAGGACCTGACCTCGATGTTCGACGGCGCCGGGGAGAACATCGAGGTCGCGCACTACAATGCTATCGAGGGCATAGACCGCTGGCGCAATGTCGATGTGCTGATCACGATCGGCCGGCCGCTGCCTTCACCCAACGAGGTCGAGAACATGGCCGCCGCGTTGACCGGCAAGCCCATAATGCTACCGGAACATCCGCCGAAGCGCCCCAACGGTCACCCGCAGAAGATGATCGAGGCCACCCGGCCGATCCGGCTGAAGAGCGGCGGCGAGGTCGCGTTGGAGAAGTGCCGAGTTTTCGAGCTGCCCCAGGCCGACCTGATCCGGCAGGCGGTGACCGAGGCAGCGATCATCCAGGCCGTCGGCAGAGCCCGAGGCGTCAATCGTTCAGCAGTCAATCCAGTGGAGGTCTACATGGTCTTGCATGACACGGCGGTCCCGATCGCCGTCGACGAGGTGGTTCAATTCGAGGATCTGGAGCCGAACAAGATCGACAGCATGATCGAGCGCGGCTTGGTTCCGCAGTGGGGCGCGGATGCTGCCAAGCTCTACCCCGACCTGTGGCCGACCGCGCAGGCGGCTCAAAAGGCGTACCGGCGCGCCGGCCTCGATGTGGAACGCATGCACGCGAGGTGTCGGACATCGCCTTATAAAGGCACTGAGGGTGGTACGCAGGCGAGGTGTCGGACATGTCCTTATAAAGATATATTCATAAGGCAATGTACGACTCCTCGCTTCCTGCTCCGCTACCACCCTAATGGGCGCGGGCAGAAGGCGCGCGTGGCGCTGGTCAACCAAGCGAGGCTTCCGGAGGCGCGCAAGCAACTGGAGGGGGCGCTGGGGCCGCTGACATCGTTCGAAGTGCTCACGGGCGAGTCCGGCGAGGACAAGCGATGAGCCGCTTGCCCCTGCTTCCCGGCCGCCAGCCGCCGCGGCTCGCCTCGGCGGGCATCATCTCGCAAATGAAACTCAATCAGTCCCAAGGCTAGAGCCAACCGCTGCACTCAGTCATCTTTCGCTAGGCTGCCTTGCTTTCGGTTGGATGATCGTGCCGGCCTTGGGTTGGCGCTCGTCGGCGGGCGCTCCCTGCCGGACACCGTCACGCCGCATCCGACCGTCAAATAGGAAGGGCTGGTTTCCATTTCGGCCTAGAAGCAGCCAGCCGAAGCAGTCTACGCAGGCCAACCTAATGAACCTACAGCTTTGCTACAATTTATGTAGCGTTAATGACGTTGGGTTAAACAGGGATGCGTCCTACAGAGCCTGCTTGCAGAATGGTGATGCATGCACGGACGGACCGCAAAATATTATTGCTCTCAATCTGGTAGGGTATTCAAGCAATGGCGTTCGCGAAAGGCTTTTCAGGTAACCCAGGTGGCAGGTCTCGCGAAAAGATCTTCACCGACGCGCTGCGCCTCGAACTGAACCGCGTTGACCCGCGGGACAAGGAGAAGCGCAAGAAGATCAACCGCCTCGCCGAGAAGCTCGTCGAGTGCGCGCTCAAGGACAAGGCCAGCTGGGCCTTCCAGCAAATTGCCGATCGCCTCGAGGGCAAGCCCGTGCAGATCGTCGATGCGACGATAGACGACAGACACGATATCAAGGAGTTCTCAGATGCTGAGCTGACGGCAATCCTCCGCCATCGGCTGAGGGGCGTGCCGATCGAGAGCGATGAACAGCGTCCTGAAGATGAGCCACTCAATTGACGCCACAGGCTCAGCGGCGCGAAACGAGAGCGACGAAGCAAGGGTGGACGCCGTCACCCTCGCGATGGAGAGCGGGCAATTTCCCGCTTCCAGAGTGGGGCACAACTCAACGTCAACCGTTGAACCTCGCGGCAATGGCGACTTGACTAAAACCGCTTCGTGAGGCCGGCGGAGGCGACTAGCGCGGCCGCGCACAGCGTGATGCAGATGGTGAGCGCCAGGTTGTAGTTACCGAACCGGTCCTGCAGCACTCCGGCAATGGTCGGACCGAGCAGACCCGCCAGTGCAAAGGCCGTGTAGATCGTGCCGATGAGCGCATTCCCCCGTGCGAGCGCGGATGACTGTGCCGGTGGATAGCAAATGACAGCTCTTGTAAGCTGTCGTCAATACATACATTATGTCGACAGTCCATATCCGCAGAGGGGAAATTCGCCAATGAATACGGTCATCCAGTTACGGCCTTCACAATCTGAAAAGCCGACAGTTCGTGGTGGTCGCGCCAAGAACGCCGATTACCGGCAGCGCGAGTACCTGACCGAGGCCGAGATCGACAAGCTGCTGGCCGCCGCCGGCAACAGCCGCAATCCCGTCCGTGACCGGTTGCTGATCCTGATGGCCTTCCGCCATGCCTTGCGGGTCAGCGAGCTTGTCGGCCTTAGCTGGCAACAGATCGAGCTTGCCACGGCCACGATCCACATCAAGCGCGCCAAGAACGGTACGCCCAGCAATCACCGCATAGAGGGTGACGAGCTGCGGCTATTGCGGGCTCTACGGCGCGAGCATCCCCATGCTGAGTTCGTATTCTTGTCCGAACGCAAGACGCCGCTATCGGTCGACGGCGCCCAGAAGGTTATAGAACGGCTTGGCGAGGCTGCTGAGCTGCCATTCCCCATTCATGCTCACATGCTGCGGCACGCTGCCGGCTACGCCCTGGCGGCTCGTGGAGTCGATACAAGGACGCTGCAGGCCTTCATGGGGCATCGCTCGATCGCGAATACGGTTGTCTACACGGCAGTCGCTGACAAGCGCATTCGAAATATATGGGGGAAATGATTCTGGGCTGGGAACTGCCTCCGATGTCGTTGCGGGCGTGGTGTTTTGGTTCGGATTATCTGGCACCAAACGGACCGACTGGGCCGGGCTGGCTATGTCCGTTGATTGGGGAAGACCGGAAGTGGCGCTTGGGGGCCGTCAGGACCGCTGTTGACCCAACTCGGACATCGGCCTAGCCCAAGGGCAACGCGCTATGCTTTGATATGTCCGACGGATCTACCGATCTCGGGAGGCCGTTTTGACCGACAATCGCGTGGAACGGCGGCTTGCTGCAATTCTGGCGGCGGATGTTGCCGGATACAGCCGCCTGATGGGTATGGACGAAGAAGACGTGCTGGCTCGCCTCAAGGCCGCCAGAAAGTCTCTTTTCGATCCCTCCATCGCCGCGCATCGCGGACGGATCGTCAAGACGACCGGCGACGGCATGCTGGTCGAGTTCGCCAGCGCCGTCGATGCAGCGCGATGCGCCATCGAGGTGCAGCGCGGCATGGTTGAGCAAAATGCCGCGGTGCCGCGGGCCAAGCGGATCGAATTTCGCATCGGCATCCACGTCGGCGACATCATAATCGACGAAAACGATATCTTCGGGGACGGCGTCAATATCGCCGCCCGCCTTGAAGGCATCGCGGAGCCCGGCGGCATCTGCATATCCGATGATGCGCACAGGCAAATTCGCGGCAAGATCGATATCACCTTTGAGGACATGGGTCCGCAGAACCTGAAGAACATTGTTGAGTCGATGCGCGCGTGGCGATTGAGAATAAACGCGGAAGGTTCTGCGGCAATTTCGAAAAGGTCGCCCGTCGAGGCCATCCAGGCTCTGGCGCTGCCCGACAGGCCGTCCATCGCCGTGCTGGCGTTCCAGAACATGTCAGGCGATCCCGAACAGGAATACTTCGCGGACGGAATAGCGGAGGATATCATCACTGCGCTGTCCCGTTTCAAGGCGCTGTTCGTCATCGCCCGCAATTCGAGCTTCACCTACAAGGGACGCGCTGTCGACATCAAGCAAGTGGGGCGCGAGCTTGGCGTGCGCTATGTGCTGGAAGGAAGCGTTCGCAAGGCGGCAAACCGGGTGCGTATCACGGGACAGCTCGTCGATACCGCCACGGGGGGACATCTTTGGGCAGACCGGTTTGACGGTGGACTCACCGACATCTTCGACCTGCAGGACCAGGTCACCGAGAGCATAGTCGGAGCGATCGCACCGGCGGTTGAGAAAGCCGAGATCGAGCGCGCCAAACGCAAGCCTACCGAGAAGTCTTGATGCCTATGATCACTACTTACGCGGTTTGGCCAGCTCTTATCAGTTTGCTAACCGGCAAGCGAACGAAGAGGCGTTACGCCTATTCAACAGGGCGATCAAGCTCGACCCGGGTTTTGCGTCGGCTTTCGGTCGTGCCTCCCTTTGCTACACCTGGGCCAAGACCAATGGTTGGATCTCAGTTACACAAAGCGAGATCGACAAGGTGAAAAAGCTCGTTCTGAGGGCGGTTGAGCTAGGGAAGGACGACGTGATCGCCCTCTCCGCGAGCGGATATGCATTAGCCTTGGTTGCTCGTGATCTCGACGGAGGCTCTGCGTTGATCGATCGCGCGCTCGTGTTCAATTCCAATTGGGCCGAGGCATGGTTTGGGGTGGCTGGGTGAAAAACTGGCTAGGCGAGCCGGAAACGGCAATCGAGCGCTTCGCCCGTGCCATCCGCCTCAACCCGCTTGATCCGTTTATGAGCGGGGTGCGAACTGGGGCCTCGCATGCCCATTTCTTCCTGGGCCACTATGGCGACGCGGCATCGTGGGCGGCAATGGCGTTGCAGGACAATCCGGACTTTCAACCTGCGTTACGTATGGACGCCGCAAGCAATGCAATGGTCGGACGACTGGAGCAGGCACAAAAGGCGGCGGCTCGACTGCAGCAATTGAATCCTTCGCTGCGTGTCTCCAATCTCAAAGACGTGCTCGGCCCCTATCGGCGCGCCGAAGATCTCGCTCGATACGAGGAAGGGTTGCGGCGAGCCGGGCTGCCCGAATGACCGGTGCAGCCAAGTGCTCGCTTGGCGACGGGGATCGAATGAGTGCGACTTCCGCCTTTGGACGAAGCTGCCGAACTCGGATGTCCGCTCCTCGGTTGCTACCGGGGGTAGACCGGACATGACGCGGACGGCCTATTTCGGTCTGTTCGATAGTGGGTGGTCAGGGCAGTCACTCACAACCGGGAGAGAAGCTCCGCCTTCTTAGCTGCGAATTCTTCCGATGAGAGAATGCCTTTCTTGTGCAATTCAGCCAGCCGCTCGATTTTGGCGAAGAGGTCCGTTTCCTGGGCACTGTCAGGCCGATACGGCTCGCTAGCAGGCGCCACCCGTGGTTCCGGAGCCTTGGTTTGCAGGCCGTCCACCGAGACGACCGGCAGAGTTGAGACGCTAACTGTCCCATGCTGGCTGGTAAGGGTAAGCGAGCCGCCGCGCCCCTGCTGCTGAGAGACGCCGCTGATCTGGTGATCCAGCGTGTCGTAGATGGTTACGTGTCCATTCAGCTCTACTGCTAATCGACGCTTTTGGTTGAAATAGGCATAGCGGACTTGGTTCTGCGCGCCAGTCCCGTTGGGGAATCCTAGTTCCGCTGGCCACCATTGACCCGACGCTCGGCCGGGTGTCTCTGGTACGAATAGGCTGACCGAACCTGTATCTAAGACGTCGTGGCCGCCCTCCTGCTGGCCGCCACCCTGCCTCTGTGACTGTGACTGAAAGCCCGCGGGGAATGGCACGAAGGGTTGCTCAGCCAAGATTTGTGACAGCTCGGAACACAAGCCGTCGACCTTCGCCTTGAGGCCGTGATTGAACATGTCGCCGACCATCGTCATGCCACCCGGCATCCACTGGCCGGCACCACCCAGTTCGCGATGGTCAAACTGCGCCATCGTGCCTTTGCTGTTCAGGAGGGCCTGCAACAACGTCATCACCGCGTCGGCACTGACTCCGTAATGCTGAGCCAGATCGTTCATTTTCTGCAAGCCTTGGTCGGTTAGCCGGGGCAAGGAGTTGTTCCTTAGCGGCGGGAAGATATGACCAGCCGCGCATAGTAGAAACCGAGTCCGTTACCAGGGCAAGAACAGACATGATGCGGATAGCTCAATTCGGTCGAGATTGACCCTGAGCGGAAGCCCGGTCAGGGGGAGCTGATCGCTCTCCAGCGGCCAAATAGCGCGTTTCAGGAGGCCAAAAGGGGGCTAGGATAACTACGTACAAGCACCTCTGCGCGGACGCCCGCCTTCGGCTCCTCCGCGGCTGGCGTCAGCAAAAATCATGGGAGGATTTCGCGATGAGATCGCTGGCCTATGCAACTCTATTTGCGCTCGCGCTTACCCCTGGCTGCGGCTTCGCTCAAGAGCACAAGATGAGCGACGAAGAGCTGATCAAGCTGTCGCTGTCGGCCGCCCCCGAGGCAATCGCCAAAGACGCTACGATCCTCGCTATGGATCATGACGGTAAGATGCGGACATTGCGCGAAGGAACCGGGCAGTGGACATGCATGCCAGGTCACGCTGATCCGGCCAATCCCGACCCGATGTGCGGCGATAAGAATGCGATGGAATGGGCGTCGGCGTGGATGAATCACAAGGAGCCGCCTGCGAACAAGGTAGGATTCATGTACATGCTCCGAGGGGACGGCGGCGCGAGCAACACCGACCCGTATGCAACAAAAGAAGAGCCCGGCAACAATTGGATTAAAACCGGTGCACACGTGATGATCGTCGGCTCTGGCGCTAAGATGTTGGATGGTTATCCGCGCGACGCGAAGGCCGACCCAACGAGGCCCTATGTGATGTGGCCTGGCACGCAGTACGAGCATTTGATGCTGCCGGTCCGCTGATCTCGCGATCTGGCGGTTCCTACGTCCGCATGGGTTTTTACGAGCGGCGGCGATTGCGAGCCGAGCTCCGGCAGCAGACGGCGGAATGTGAGCTGATCCGCGACCTAGCCACCGACCAGGCCAAACGAGAAGCTGTTCGCGAAGCTCGCCAAACACTTCAAGATTTTGGGCGATGAGGTCGAGCGAGCCATCGCTCAGAACCACCTGCCGGAGGGCCGTAAGGTTTTGGATAAACAATGAGGAAGATTTCTCGGGAACCGAACCCGGTATGACCGCGTAATTAGGACCGGAATTGAAAGTGCAAACCCCACGGTTAGGACCCGTAAGCACGAGGTTGTGTCATGATGCGACGCCGCCGTTTCAAACAGACGACTTCCCTTAAAGATCGTCTTGCCTCTTTTGCCACGGAGGTCCGTGATAAAGCCTCTCTTCTCCGACCGGGACCAGAAAGAGACGCGTTACTCAAGAAGGCCCGTCAGGCGGACACCGCCGCCCATATTGACGATTGGGCAAATTCTCAGGGGCTGAGGCAACCGGACTAAGGCTGTTCTCGAAATCCGGCGAGTAATTTCGTCAAGATGACCCGGCGAACGTGGACACCAGAACAAGACAGACAGCTGCTGGCGTTGAGGGCAGCAGGCCTGAAGTGGGCGCTTGTGGCGAAGAAGCTAAAAATGACCAAAGGCGCGACGATTGCTCGGGCCGGGGTCCTTCGGAAATACGGATCGGCAGGAGTGCAGGCGAAAAACGATCAGGTCGAAAGCGGTCGGTAGACCCTTCTTCACCGATACCCGAGCCCGCCGACCGGCTGCTTATTCCAGTTGAAATCCGGCCTTACATCACCACCCTTCTTGACGCACTTGGTGCAGGTGAAGCGATCCTCGATGTCGGATAGCCTGAGATCGTCGGACCAGGGGTCGGCGCTGATCGCCGTCGAATGCGAGCAGATTTATTGCGATTGTTGGCAATGCCGAGCGCAAACCTGACCGCACTCACTACCAGCACTGACAGTTCAATCATCCAAGTGCACGGATGGGGCCACCGCGGTGGACACGGATGGGGCCACCATTGGCGACATCATCGCCATTGGTGAGATTAAATTCTGAAAGAGGCCGTCTCGTGCCGGCGACCTACTAGCAACGAATCGGGCCGCATTGCGTTGTCTCAGGCCACTTAGGGGCGCCGGCTAGTCGCTCTGGTCCGGCCTCGGCAAAGGTGCAGTCATGTCAGATGAGCTCGATTGGATTTTTCGCGGTCCAGACAACGCCAAAGCTGAGATCCGCGCCGCAGTAGGCTATTTGCTTAAAGACGCCGCCGCTAGTGACCGCGGTGATATTGTATGGGACGTCATTGCGATTGTGAACCAGGTAGCCCGCTCGGGCGGCCACGATCCGCTAGATGACGGCATGCCCGGCGGATAGGTACCCGGCGGAACGATGCTGGAACTGAGATGTTGAGATATTGGTCTGTGGCGCGATACCTAGAGAGTACCTGCTCTGGCTTCGGTACCATCCACCCGGAAAGGCTCATCGTTGTACGCGCGTGCAGCGATGGGCCCTTTCTCGTCGGCTGCCGCCCCAAAGTAAAAGAGCGCGGGACCGAAGCGCCGGCGTCACTCGCTAAGAACCTATTCCCGGCCTGCGCCTTGACCCCGGACACGCTTCGTCTGGCGCTGCCGGGCCGTGTCGGACTAGCCATGAACGCAAGAACGCACCAATGCATCTCCATACATATCGCGAATGCCCGGAGGAGGCCCTTGCCCCTTCGAATCCAAGCCGTCCGATATTGGGGATGGTATAAGGGACGGCGCGTGGCCGGCGTGGGGTAGCGATTAGACGAGCAAATGAGTTGGGGGCAAACCATGAAACGATTGAACGGCTGGCAACGCATTGGGGTGATCCTGAGCGTGTTGTGGATCATTGGCGGCGGGTTCTTGGCCCACGCGGTAATCAAAGATGATTTGAGCCGCGATGTTGCTTGGCAAGACGGTGTAGTAGCGAGGCTTTCGTATGCCGACCAGGTGGCAGTGAAGGCGCGTGATTTCTCAAAAATGAGCGATGGCGCGCTTCTGATGGTGAAGGATTCGATAGACAACGAAGTGGGTGCGCGAACTGCGGTCTGAACCGTCGCCCCTTTGCTTCTGGCGTGGCTGCTCGTCTATGCCATTGGATCGCCCGCTGGGTAAGAACCGGGTTCAGGCAGAGCGCATCCATCCTAGCGGCCCGCAGGGCGCGTTGCCGCAGTCGCCCATAGCAAGATAGCCCCGGCAGCTCGATTCCAACGGGTGCATCGCGCTTCACCTAGATCAAGCCGCACGTTCGCTCTGGCGTAGGCTTGCGGTCGTAATGACGCGCGACCGAATGTGGCTTCTCTATCTGCTGACCTGGCTGTTGGCGGCGATCGGTATAGCCGCCATCGCCAGCATTGTGCTGTCCTGACAGACTAACCGCGCGAGCCGAAGGCGGCATCTGCACTGCGCCGACGCTTACAATTTCTAGGTCATACTCCCCAGTATGAAGCAGCGTCGGATTGAGATTTGATCGTCAACTCGCATCGGTCATACATCGTGCGCCCCGCCCGATTCGGTTCGGGTGATCACGGCGTCGTTTGGAACATCGATCCAGTTATTCTCAAGGCGAACCCGATAATGGCCGCCTTCCCAGTCGGGGTCTGCGGCGGATGGCCGGATTACCCGCGGAGGTCTACAGCCTTCTCTTTACCGAGCGTTTCAGCACAAGCCCTTGCAACCGCCGAGTTCTGGCTCGGTGCTTCCCGGCATCGTTGCCCAACCGCCTTTTTCAATGAACCTGCTCTGGTCCGATGCATAAGTTGCCTTCTTCATTTCGGCCAAGTTCGCTGAGGCACCAGCCGCTTGTCGGAAGTTCTCAACGCAGATGGGTGCGAGAACTGCGACGACAGCCGTTGCGACACGGTTCTTCGCGATCGTCTCGGCGGTTCCACCAGTCACCCAACCGCCCCAATTGAACCCCACGATCGCCAGAGCAATTGCTCCGGCTGCAGCGCCCCACAGTGCGGGCTTAACGGCTGCTTTTGTCTCCTTGGAGATTTCCATGATTTTCACCTTTGATCTAGAGGTATAGTTTTTCACCGTTGACGACAGTAGACCCATCGACCGCTCGGCGTAGCGGACACTGGCGAGAGCGACCGCGAGTCAGGACGGGTGGCGTGAACTGCGCCTCATCAAGCCTCAGTTGAAGGTCTACAATCTAAGCTTCAGCGAATTGTTGATCTTACGCCTCGGGCTCCGAACGGTTGTGATCAATATTGCTCAAAATGCTCGGAATATCTCGCAGCATCAACGACCTTGGTGACTAGCAAGTTTTAATGTTGTTCCGTGAAACTGACTTTGCCAACATCTATTGGGCTGAGGGGATGGGGTCCACCGAAGACCAAAGGGATTAGCCAACATGGCTGAACAAACATTTGACGCGCGCCGTATGGCGCACGACCAAGAGAGCCGTATGGCTGCCGCTGCAGCCGTTGGGCTCCACGCGATCAAATACCAAGCCTCGTTTCTGAGGATGTGGGCGGACAACGCCGAGCTGCTTGCGCGCAATTATGAAAAAGATCTGGAGGCCTTCAGCTCAGCTATTGAGGAACAGTGGAGACGCGCGGCTTAGTGGCATCGCTTCAGTCTTCCCGACTCTCTCGGACCATTCCCAGAAGAGTTCAACGGCCCTAAGCGATTCGAGAAGTCGCTTCGGGCCGTTTAATTGGCCGCTTATATTCCCGTCTGGTCCAGTTCCATCTGTCGATCCATGTAACCCAAATGAGACGCGCCATGACCTCGGATCAAGTTGGGGCGCCTGCAGCGGAACCAAGTTTGTGCAGACGCAATTATCTCGCGTGGGGCGATGGAGGGCCCATCGCCATGAAGGACCGATACGTCGCCGCGATTGCGATAGCTATCTTGTCGATGGGCTTGCTGATATCCCACGACCAGCCGGTGCTAACATCCAACGAGCAGCCGGCCACGCTATTGGCGGCCAGGCTAGCTTCGTCTGTGGATCCGTTTTTGCATCGGTCCGGTAGCTGACGGCCGGCGGTGCGCATCTGGAAGGTGATCTTTTGCGGGCGGGTGAACGTGGGCATGCGCCGCATAAATCCGCCGATTTGAGTCGAATCGCCATAGCGACTATCGGTAAACAGCAGCGCCCGGAGCGTGCGCGAAGGCCGCCCGTGAGGGCTTGGCAATTAGATGCCGCGCCAGCGCGCGGTGCCGGCTAGGCCAAATCGTTGGTAATTAGCCTGATGGCAGGCATTCCTTCGTACTTGTCTGGGTCGAATCCGTCTCGATCAAATTTGCGGCTTGCGGCGCCCTCGATTTGCGATCTGAACCGATCGAAATTCTCCAGAGCACCATGCAAATCGCGAACGTTCGTCGGATCGAGCTCCGCTAGAGCTTCGTAGCTGACAAGAACACGGACGGGCTGAATTGGGGTTCGGCCCTCGACGCTCATCCAAAAGCCGATCGCTCGCGAGTTGCTGTGCCATAGGGGCTTGCTTTTTGGATCGCTAACGAGGGGCATTTCCAATCCTATCAACAGAGCAACTGGCGCTCAAAGGCAATGCCTCGAAAGGGGATCGATTTTTAACGGGACTTCTTCTTGGTCTTGGCTTTCTTGGCCGCGACTGGCGTCCCAGCGGCTTCCCGCGCCAGCCGCTCTGCCTTGAGACTCGGCCGGAAATGGGTCGGAACGTCGCGGCTTGCGAACCGTTATAAGCGTTCAGCAAAGTGACGACGTAGATGCCCACTGAACCGCCTGAAATACCGCCACCAAGCCCGGGCAATCCAACCGAGCAGCCGCCGGAAGGTCCACCAGGCAATCCACGCCCCGAAGTACCTCCGCCGGTGCACGAGCCCGGCGAGCCGCCGAGACCTGATGAACTACCGGGCAAGAAGCCGGATGAAGAACGATGCGCGGTAGCAGACCGCCACGACGTGATCCCACTATGCCGCGTCGCTGATGGCGGGCGCGCGGATGCCACGAGCCGGACTTCTGGTTTCGTGCATCTGCGCGAGACCTCGCGGAACGCCGATAGAACCCCGCGATGATAAGCCCAGATCGTTCTCGCGGGCCAAATAGTCATGAAAGTAAGCGCAGATAGCTTGAATTGACGCTAAACGGCTTCAGGGCTTCCGCGCCGGGATCGCGCGTGCAGGTGCTGACGTCGACATTGTATCGCGCGGCGGCCGCTGCCGCGTCCTTGAGTACCGCTTCCTCTCTGCCAAGCGAAATGCTTGTTCCCAAATTCGGGTTGGGCAAACACCTCGACGGTTATCAGCGGCCGTACAGTCAGCAGGGTTGCCCCGGCTATGCACCTCGCAGGCGATCGAGCAGCACTCGCGGCGTATCATCGTGGCGAGAGACGCGCGGAATTGCGCGGTACTGCCGCCGTCAGGGAATTGGCGAGTTGTTCCGGACCGCACTGTTCGATCAAGTCGTGTATCCATAAACCTGATGGCGTACCGGGACCGAAGCGCCTTGGCGAACTGCATCAGTCAGCACAGGTGACCGACAATCCATTTTTTGCCGGACTTGATGCGCGAACAAAATCGGCGCAGTGTCAAATTGTATTGGTGGCGAATTGGCCGGCCAAGCGTGGTTGTTATGAGACCAGTTTCGATCGTCAAAATAGTGGTATCGGCGTCCGTGTTTATCGCGGCAGGTAGTGCAGCACTTGTCTTCGGCGTCGCGCAGGAGGAGAGGCTTGCAGCAGTTGCCGGCACTCCAACGACGAGCGTTCCACAGCCTCCGCCTGCGTTGAGCAGCGATGCGCGGCCTGCGTCGACCGAGACTTCGCCTACGCACGCAGCGACTGCGCTCGCCGCGACCGAGGCCAGGGCCGTTGCAGCCGAACTTGCCGGCCCGCCTGAGGCCGATAGCAAGAATCAATTCTCACCCTCCTTCGACATTGCGCGCGTTGAAGCAGGTGGCGACGCGGTTATCGCCGGACGGGCGGCTCCGGGCGCGACGGTAGATCTGTTGCGCGGCGGCCAGCGCCTTGATCAAGCGGATGCAGATGCATCCGGACAATTTGTTATTGTCCCTCCGCGCCTCCCAGCGGGCAGCTATGAGCTGACGTTGAGCGCAAAATTCCCGGACGGCACGGTGACATTATCGAAACACGGTGTATCAGTCACGGTCAACGAGGTGGGACCGAGCCCGCAATCGCACGCTGAGTATGTTTCCGAGACCGCGTCTCAACCGCGCCCGCCGTCGGAGCCGCCGTTGCGGACCGGTGACCCGCAGGAAAAAAACGCCGGGCTACAGGCAGCGCATCCGATTCATGCCACTCCGGCCGCGGACGAAGGCTCATCCTCGCCGGCGGTTGCGCACGCGATTTCGAGCAAGGTTGTATCCCGCGGCGACAGTCTTTGGCGTATCAGCCGCGTTACTTATGGCGACGGCGCACGATACGCGCTCGTATACCGAGCAAACCGAGACCGGGTCCGTGATCCAAATTTCATCTATCCCGGCCAAACTCTTGTGCTTCCCGTGAAGCGGAACTGAACGCCTCACTCCCGTCTGCTCCACGGCGAGGAAGTCGAGGCGCGGCCGTCTAGCGCATAGGGCGACGCTCGTGACCCGGAGCGATCAAACTCCCGAGATATACCGACACTCCGCGCTGACAAATGAGATATGATTGACGAGTTGGTTCGACATGCTCAAGCTTCCTCCGCCAATTTGGACGTTGATCTACATCCTGCTCTGCGCGGTGATGAGCTGGTCTCTGGGCTGGCCGAAGTTTCCTGGCCTGCCGCTGCCGCCGCTGGGAATAATCTTGGTGGCGCTTGCCTTCATCCCGCCCGTTTGGGCTTTCGTCCTGTTCCGGCGTGAGGACACCGAAATCGATCCGACATCCCCGACCAATCGCAAACTAGTCACTCGCGGTCCCTACCAGTTCACCCGTAACCCGATGTATCTGGGCCTGGTCACTCTGTCGCTGGGCATTGCAGTATGGATCGGCGCCTGGCCGATGTTCATGGCGTCCCTCGCTGTCTTCGCCACGGTCAATTGGGTCCACATCCCCTTCGAGGAAGCGAAGATGCGCCGCCAGTTCGGCGCGGCTTATGACGATTATGTAGCGCGGGTACGGCGCTGGGTATGAGAGGCCAGCACGGGCATGTTGTTTGCTGATGGCCCTTCGCGTCTATTGGCGCGCGTTCAACGACCAGGTCGCCCTTCGGAGCGAGGCGGACGTCAGGCGTTTGGTGAACCTCGCAGACTTGGTCGAGTATGACCCGAACTCCAAACGCTGGACAACTGGTAGACCTCGATGGAGTGCTCGGCAAGGCACGAGACCAATCACCGTCGTTGCACCGACGACGACACCGAACCAGGCCGCGCCGAGCCTTTTTCGACAGCATCGGCCCAAAGCTGGCAATTGGCGGCGCGCTTTGCTGTCGTGCACAACGCCACGTTCGCTGTATGTGATAGGGTTGTGGTTCCTGGTTCGAGGGCGAGCCAATGAGGCGGCGCGAATTCATTGTTCTTCTCGGCGGCGCGGCGACCGCGTGGCCACATTCCGCTCTTGCCCAAGTTTCGACCAAGCGGCCTCTTATTGCATGGCTCTCGGGGGGCGAGCGGAACGCTTCCTGGATTTTCGTCGAAGCTTTTCTGCAAGGCATGCGAGACCTCGGATATATCGATGGACAACAGTTCGACATCGCGTATCGGTTTGCGGACGGGTACGTAGAGCGACTGCCTACGCTTGCGGAAGAGATGATTCGCCTCAATCCCAGAGTTATCCTAGCGCCCGCCAGCGGCCCCGCTGTTGCGGCAAGAAAAGCGACGGCGACAATCCCCATTGTGACGCCGGCCCTCGCGGACGCCGTGCATCTAGGACTGATCGCCAGCGAAGCGCGACCCGGGGGCAATGTCACGGGGATCTCCCCTTACGTGGCGGGGCTGCCGGCCAAACAGCTAGAGCTTGCACGGGAAGTCGTTCCCGGCGCTGGCAGCATCGGCGTGCTTGCCAATTTGACGGACGCGAAGGCACCAGCTCAGTTGCAGGAGCTGAAGGGTGCAGGGCTAGAGTTGGGCGTTAAGGTCGTTGCGGCCGAAGCCGATACGCCCGACGATGTGGACGGCGCCATTCGAGCGCTGGCCAGCCAACGGATCGGTGTGATGATTGTGCTTCAGACATCGATGTTGTTAAGCGAGCGGCGAAAAATTGCGGCGTTGGTGTCGACAGAGCAGATACCGACCGTCTATGGATATCGCGAGCATGTCGACGCCGGCGGGCTGATCAGCTACGGGGTCGATCTCCGCGCTTGCTTTCGGCGCGGAGCCTACTTCGTGGATAAAATCCTTCATGGCATTGCACCGGGGGATTTGCCAGTGGAGTTCCCGACCGAGCTGGAGTTGGTGATCAATCTCAAAGCTGCGAGGGCGCTCGGCCTCACTATCCCATCTTCTCTCCTCGCTCGCGCCGACGAGGTGATCGAATAGCTTTGCAATTTGCTGCAGCGCATGAGTCCGGAAGTGGCACATAACGTCAGTTGGCGCAGTAAAGTGCCATGTCCGGAGTTGGGGGTAGACCGGAAGACAAATGCTCAGACTGAGTTCTTCCGACTTTGACCCAACTGAGACATCAGCCACGCTTATTTGCTGACATCGACTCGCTGGATTCCGTCACGGATGCTTTTTCACCGCTTGGTACCTAATTCAGCCATTTCTATCGAAAACTTCTGGAACATTGCGATCCGCTTGCTTGTGAATTCAGCAATGACGCTGAGAATTTCAACGGGCGACCTAATCGTCGCAAGCCTCTGGGCGAATTCAAAAGCCAATTGCATGTTGGCTTGTGCCATTTCAAGCAGCTTTGCTTGATAAGCCCGCACGTTTGCCGTGGGTGACGAAAAAACAAACCCCTTCTTTGAATCGCTATCCGTCATCGTCTGTTTGCAGTCATCTTGAAAGGCTGTCGCCGGTTTCTCAACAAGGGGAGCCTCCAGTTTCTCAACAAGGGGAGCCTCCGGTTTCTCAACAAGGGGACCCTGTTGTTTTGAGTCGTTATGACTCTCAGGGGGCGATTTAGTCGAACCTGCCGCAACCGAGCGCAGGGGGCTGCGTTTCGGGCTTCTAATAATAGCCTGATTGGCCCGTTGGGCGGCTATTTTCGTGCTGTGGGCGTGCTTTGACGCCGTTGCCGGTTTACGTTTGCTCATCTGACACTCCAAGGGCGACCACAACGGTCATTCGTGCGCAGCGACAACATGCTGTGCAGTGTAACGTTCCGAACGCAGATTAAATTCATCGCATAGGCTGATCAGGAAGTTCGGCGATGTGAGCAATATTGACCACCAGCTCCGGACCGAACTTTTCCGAGAGGTGATCTGTATTGACCAGTAGGTCGGGGCGCGGGCGTGGAAGACTATTCCCATCACCGGCCCATCACGGCATCTAGCCGTGACTGGGAGTTCTGTAGCATTGCGACAGTTCGGGAGGCGGCAATTCGCTCCCGGCAGTTTCTGACACGGAAAGCCAAGCCGCTTCATTCATCCGCGCTCGGATTGCGAAGGGCACGGTCGTCCACGCCGACGAAGCGGCGTTTTGGGATAACCTTCATGAGCGTTTCAAGATTAAGAGAATTAGTCATCAGGAGGCGTACAGCCGCGACGGCGCGTGCACTAACATGGCTGAGGGGTACTTCTTCCGCCTCCGACGCGCCGAGATCGACATCGACCCTCAGATCGTCGGCGCCTATCTCTCCGCCACGCGGGCGCGCAGTCCCTCGAAAAGACGGGTCGTAGTCACCCCCTGACGATCGGACGATGGTTCAAGAGCGCCGGAGATCCCGTCACCTTGGTGAGCCACGAGATTGATACCGACAACGTCACTTTTGAAGTCCGTTCGTCCGTCACAGGCGTGCTGTCGAAGACCTTGGTCAAGGACGGCGGCTCTGTCGAAGCCAGCACCGCACTCGGAATTGATCAGCCAGTTCTGAGGAGAGGCATTGATCATCACCTCGGCAACCATCTTGGCGCCGCAACCGATGGCGGACGCAAGAACGCCAACTCCTGCTTCCGCAGTCTTGAAAACCGACCATGGGCAATGGAAGCCCAACACGGAGTTTCGGAATGACGTACATACAAATATTCGGACTGAGTCTCGCTCTGCTGCTTTTTGGCAGCGGCATATGGGCGAACGTCGCCGGCGGCCCCCTCTTCCAAAACAAAGGCGAGTGGGTGTCGCACGTCAACCGATGAAGGTTTCGCGATGGCACCTTTGAGACATGCCGATTGGGTAGACCGGAAGTGGTCGGCGGGGCGTCAAAACGGCGCTAATGACCCATCTGCGACATTGGGCAGCACTCAAGAAAGTGCACGATCTCACTTGATCGGCGGAATGGTTCGCCCAGGCGGCGATGTCCTGAGCCTACGCGCTTATGTTCAACTGCCGCAGCACGTCAGCGATGAGTTGCTTCACGTCCTGATGGCCACCGTTGTTGAAAGTGATGCGCGTGCCTTGTCCGTCGGGCAGTGGTGTGGCGGTCACGATCCTATCCGTGTTGATGACGATGGGCTGATCGTCCGGTTGCGTGAACTGCACGAATGCCATGAAAGATCGATCCTGCCTGTTGGGCGCGCGAGCCCCGCGCGGCGCCCCCGAACCTGCGACGCGCGGGCTTGCGTCAGTCGTCCCTCATTATCTCAGGCTTGTCATACAAGACTGCGCTCAAGAGCGAATTATGAACCTCGATCTTACCGTTATAGGTAATGAAGCCGAGCTTGCGGAACTTGTTCATGAAAAAGCTGACTCGGGAGCGCGTTGTGCCGATCATTTCTGCCAGCGTTTCCTGGCTGACATGGGCCGCGATTGGCTGCGGCGTGCCTTCCTTTCCGAAATTTGCCAGTAGAAGGAGAAGGCGCGCGAGCCGCTTCTCGCTGGAATTGAATAATTGGTCGATCAGATCTTCTTCGATGCGGCTGTTCCGACTCAGGAGATACGCCATGAACAACTCGGAAAACGTTGGCTCGCTGTGAAGCACCGTCAGCATCGCGTCTTTCGCGATCGACGTGATCAGGCATTCTTCCATCGCCATCGTTGTCGAAATCCGCAACGGATGGCCATTGAGGCATCCTTCGCCGAAGAATTGTCCAGGTTCCATTATCCCGACAACTGCTTCCTTGCCCTGATCAGAGGTAACGATAACCTTGATCCTTCCTTTTTGGATGTAGAAGACCGTATCCGCGGCGTCTCCTTGCGCAAAAACGGTCTGGTTCTTTTCAAGTTCCAAAATGGTTTTGCCCTCGCCGACCTTGGCGAGAAAGAGCTTTGGATCAAATAGGCTCTTCGCTACATTCGGCATGAAATCCTCAGCGCCGGATTTAAGCTTAGCGGATTTGGCACCGAAAACAGGCCGCTAAGTCAGGCGCCTTTACGTTGGCGCGTACAGGCCCCGGAGCCAGTTCCCGCGATGTCCGAAGTTCGGTCGCTATCGGGGGGAAAGCGTACGTCGCCCAGATAGCCCATTTCGGTAGCGATTGACCCTCGTTTTGACGCGGTGCAAGACCCATATCGGAAGTCGCTCTTTCTGTGCGACCAATCAATTCTGCAGCGCTTTCGCAATCCGGTTCAGCCCCGCGTCTATGGCCGCGATCTGACTTTTCAGGCCGTCAATCTGAGCGCCCGTTGCCGAATCCAGGACACCGATCGGCGCGCCACAGCCTGAGCACTGGACCATCGCGAACTTGCGGTTCGTGCCGAGCGGCGCGAACGGTGCGAGTTCGAAGCTATGTCCATTACACTTCCCGCACGTTGAGACTGCCATTCGGACTTCCTACTTCTCCCAATACCAGAATGCGCTCCCTTGGCCGTATCCGCTGTTCAAAATTGCTCACCTAGATCGCCGTGGCCAACAAAAAAGCCCGGCAGGGGGCTCGGCGGCTGGAAACGCTGCCACTTGAACGAAATAGAGACGGCCGCACGTGATCGAAATAGGGATGCTGTTTGCTATACATGAGTTTCTTGTTGGCACCTTTCGGACATGCCGACCGGGCTGAGAATGTCCGGTGTTGCGGGTAGACCGGAAGTCAGCGTTTCGGAGCCGTCAGGACCGGTGTTGACCCTGAACGGACGTGGAGTAGCCATCTGCTCAATGGCCGGTTGAAACGTGGCCTCGTTAACTTTTCCGAGAAGTGGTCTGTATTGATCAGTATGTCGGGACGCGAAGGTCCAGAGTGTTCCCCATCACCGCCCCTCAACGGCATCTACCGGTGACAGAGAGTTCTGTAGTGCTCCCGCCCGATGTAAGGGACTACATCATGGGTGTTTTATACGGACCACCCTCTCCGAAGCGCAAAACCATCACGATGCGACCACGGATCACTCGCGGAGGGATCACTCCCGGCCCGTCCGGCTTTGACATCCTAACATTCCATGGCGATCACGTTCATCAGCGCGCGGTCGAGCTTGTCGATCCAATGAAATCTCTGGAAATAGCGGGCTGGCTCCGGGGCGAATTGCGAGCGCCAATGTAAGACCCCCGGTCAGAGCATTCGCTCTGAGATGAACCGGAACTAACGTAGCGTGCCCAGTGCGCTGTCACTGACCCTGCGAAACGGGAGAGCGATCAAATGTCGAAAAAGCTGTCGGTTGAATCTGAATACCATGCAAAGAAAGATCGCTTGGAAATTACCATCAAGCATTCCGGCCTGAAGAAAAAATCAGAGCGCAAGGAACTCATGCAGGACCTTGAACAAAACTTCAAAGAGGGTGCTGAGGGTGGCAAGGCCAGAGGCA
Organism: uncultured Alphaproteobacteria bacterium; assembly: GCA_963738845.1. Taxonomy (GTDB): domain Bacteria; phylum Pseudomonadota; class Alphaproteobacteria; order Rhizobiales; family Xanthobacteraceae; genus Bradyrhizobium. The sequence continues at coordinate 200,337 of CAVTYJ010000006.1, forward strand.
AGCTGCCAAAAGACCCGTATAAGGAAACCAAAATACCTGAGGTAGGAGATTGATCGTTCGGTTCGCCGCCATCCGTTGACCACACAGTGCAATGGTTGACAGACAACGGCTCGATCTTCGCGGCAGATCGTAACCCTCGACGGCTTCGAGGTGTTCTAATTCGCCTTAGGAACCGTTATGGACACACGTTGATTACCCGGAAAAGGGTAGGAAACATGTGTGAGAAATGCGTCCCGCTAGACAGAGACATAGAAAACCTGCGACGGGAGCAAAGGACGGTCGACGATCCCCTCGCCCTGACATTGATTGCAATAGCCATCGAAAAACTCGAATCCGAAAAGGCTGCCCTGCACCCGGAAAAAGAGTAAGGCCACCCCATCAGTTGGCGGCCTCTTTCATTTCAACCTGATGTCGCTTCTTGGCACATTTCGGACATAGCCCGATGTCCGTCTCAATTCCGCAAAGGGCTCCACAGCGGACATGGGCGCGCCTCGGCATGAGGTGCCCCGGAAAGCCGTCCGTGATTGTTCGGCGGTCGGGATGGGGTGTGGGAGCCTCTTCAGCTCTAATCGCATCAGCGCCCGCTCCATGGCACAGCAACAGTGTCTGGCTCTTGGTCGGCGCTCCGCACCGAAGGCGTCGCCGCGCGGTGAACCGGCGTTAGCGGCGTCGTGGTCTTTTGCGCCGACTACAAGTGCAGGGCACCCTGTAGCTTGAGCGCTTGGCGAGCCCGAGGAGGTGCCCTTCTGTCGCCGGTGCACCGGATGCAAGCACCAATTCAAACGAATGGACGACCTTGCTCGTCCCTCCTGCTACATCGCGATTCTGAAAAGGCCACAGCTATATTGCAGTTCGTCCGATCATCAGCAGGATGCCGCCGAACTGCGGCAACACTCGATCAGCATCAAACATGGCGGAGCTGCCGAGGCAGCCTGAGCCTCCGCGTCCTTAGACTGGCGGATGCCAGCCCCGGTCCGGGGAGTTTTTTGAAAAGCTGTCAAGAGGCGTTGACAGAAAATCGAGTTATCGAACCAAAATGGCATTCTGGCATGGCGCTCGACGCGGCGCTTGCGGCAGACCCTCACCGAAGTTCCGATAGAAATCGATCAGGCGGTCGCGCACGCCGTCGGTCTGGTGAAACCAGATGCAACTTTCATCGTCCACGCCGATGTCCCAGAATCCGTATTGACCGGGCGGCTGAGAGCGTCATGGTCGGCTTGCCACCAAACGCTGACGCCGGAACGTATCTCGATAACCCATTTTTCGCGCGCAGCGCGCGGGTTCTGTTTGGAGGGAGAGACATCGGCTAAGGCTCGCGCCGCGGCCATCAGCATCCCATCCGAAATCCGGCGAGCCTGGACGGCAACGGCGCCCGACCCAATGCCGGGAAAGACATACGAATTGTTCGTCTGAACGAGCAAAAGGCCGGTACGCCAAGATGTTTCTCTGAGTACGGTAAGATCTCTATTCCTGGCTATCGCGTCGATGACCGGCGCGGCGGCGGCGCAAACAGCCACCCAAGCGGCTTCGACAGTTAGTTCTACCACACACAAGGAGGGTGAATGGCGCGCGTCCAAGCTCGCCGGCCTCGATGTGTACAATGAAGCAAACGAGAAGATTGGCGACATCAACGACGTGATTTTGGATAGGTCAGGCAAGGTGGCCAATGTCATTCTGGGCGTGGGCGGCTTTCTCGGCCTGGGCGAGCGCTACGTGGCGGTCGCCTTCGATAAGCTGAAGTGGGTTGACCAGCCGGTGACCTCGACAACTGCGTCAACAACGTCAGCACCGGCGAATGCGCCTGCAACTACTTCCGCTCCAGCTAGCACCACGCGAACCACCACCGGTGCCGCAACTACCACCACGACAACCACCACAACCAGCGCCAGTACGCGTTGGTATCCCGATCGCGTGGTGTACAACGCCACCAAGGATGAATTGAAAGCCATGCCGGAGTTTAAGTACTAACTCTCGACATACGATCCAAGACCGCCCTCACGGGGATCGGTCTTCTTGAATGGCCGGACGATCAAGCGTGAATTGCGCCGATATGGCCATCTTAACCGTTATCTCCGCGCTGCGCAGGGCGGCGCGGCCGGCGCGTTATGAATAGGGCCAACGCAAAGCCGATCGCGCCTGCGATCAACATCGAACCGAGCGGATTGTCCTGCACCTTCTTCGCAATCGCTTGCGAGCCGTCACGGAAAGTATCGCCGCTGTTCTCATAAGCGTCTTTGGCGTAGTTGACGGCGGCATCCGTAGCCTCGCGCGCTGCACCCTTGGCTTGGCCGTACAGGTTCTGCGCCGTGCCTGTCGCCTCGCGGATGCGGCCTGCTGCCTCGGTCTTTGCGTCACCCGCGATTTCGCCTACGGCGCCCTCGAGCTTACCGGCGAAATTCTTCGCCGAGCCAGCAATTCGATCGTTCTCCATGGCGCACACTCCCTAAGATGAAGTCCCAGAGAGCTAACCGGCAAGGTCAGTCTATGTTCCTGCGCGCGCACAGGAAGCCCGTCTGCAAATGTGACGTGGCTGGAAGCTCTTCCCAATCCGCACTCGCTGCTCGACTGCGCCGACGAGGTGATCGAGTATCATAAAACTGTTGCGATGCATGTGTCCCTTATTGGCATTTTCCTGACTTGGTCCTGCCGGCCGGCAAACAAACCAAAGCACCATGCGGTTCATAAGATAACCCACACCCAAATAGCCCGAGCGATCCCAGATGTATCTTACCGACCCTCAACCAGGGTCAAACCGGCACCTCAAAATTGCGGAGGGCTGCTTTAATTCCCCGCCCCAGCCGCAGTGCATATCTGCTGTTTTGGTAATCACCGGGGGATTGCGCTGTCCGGACCTAATCCAACGCCACCAAGCATTATTGGCTTGGTGGCGTTGTGGGCAAATGCCGAGCCATCGCCGAATAAGTGACTTCATATCAGTGAAGCGAAGAAGCTCTCAGCGTCCTTCCCGTCTGCGAGGTGGGCAACAAACCTGAACGAACGATACTGCCATTCTTGGCCGAATTTGATGCGGTGATCGCTGTCGTGGACGCGCTGAAGGTTGAACGCCAGCACTCCCCCACCCCCGCGCCTTCCCGAGTGCTTGCCAGAATTTGGGGTCGAGCAATGCTTCAAGCTGAACTGGGTAAGGGCCGCCCGCCCGCGTGACTATGCTTCGTATGAATTGTCGTAGTACGTTTTCTTGTTTGTGGTCGGATGTATCCTCGCTTCTCCACCGCATCCCTGATTGCTTTTTCGATGTGGGTCAAACGAGCGTGAGCTGCTTACCCTCTTGAATAATGCGATACGAGACAAAGCCGTGCTCGTCCTTGAAGTTTGAGTGCTCAACCTTGATGTGTGCCGGCAGCCGAGACGTGGCCAAAGAAGATCATAGAATGAAGAGGATAGTTTCCAATGAGATGCAGACAACAGACCGTCGATGGTTAATGGCTTTCATATCGGATGAATAGATAAGTGAGATGGAACTCATCGGTTACTTCGACGTTACTTAAGCTCGACCCTTGCACTCGAACGCGCTGCGTAGCGCGGAGGAACGGTCATGGACTCCACCACCCTCATCATCATCATTTTGGTTGTGCTGCTCATTGGCGGCGGCGGCTTTTACGGCCGTGGCCGTTGGTACTAATTGGTGAGCGTTCGTACATAAGCCCGGAAGTATAGCCTACGGGACACTGCGTCATGGAAGCGAAGCGGCGCGTGGCCGCTCGCTTCCATATCTCGCTTGAACCCTTCCGCTGTCGGTTTTCGCCATAGGTTATTTCTCGTCGAAATCCTTAAAGTCGTTCGGCTTGCTGCTCGCTATGTTATCCTTCGACTCGGACGGTGCGAACGGGTCCTTGCCGTCAAACAATGCCGGAAGGTCGACGTGCGGTAACCCTCTGGTGAGCGCCGCAGTGGCGGCGTTTAATTGAGCCGCAGCATTTCTTGTATTTTTTCCTGAGCCACACGGACAGGGATCATTTCGGCCGACCTTTTTCGTGGAGGCCGAGGACATCCTTAAAACATGCCGAACCTTGGGATGGATGTCGGCTTTCAGAGGCAAAGCCGAAGTAGCGCGGACATCACCCAACCGTTGCTTTTGACAAATGTAGCAGCGAGCCCTGACAAGGCCGCCTATTCGTTTGGAATTAGGAGACGCTCTGAGTGGCAGAATCCACCGCATACGGCGCCCCTAAAGCCCCACACTACGTCTTTCGGCATTTCGTCCATCTGAAGGGCGAACTCGCCGCCCCACGGGAAAGCCTTCCGCTAAGTCCTGAGACCGCTCAGGGCGGAGTCGCTGATCGCCCCACCATGAGCAGTACGTCCGCGGTCAGCGTTGAGCCTGCGGCGGAGGAAGTGCGAGGTTAACGTTGACGCTCTTTGTTTCTGTGAAGCTGTCGAGCATGCCTTCGAGCGACATCTCGCGACCGATGCCGCTTTCCTTGACGCCGCCGTAGGACTGGCCAAGCGCCTGTCCACCGCCTTGATTTACCTGCACCCAGCCCGCCTCAATGGCGTGCGCGGTGCGCAGGGCACGACCGATGTCGCGGGTCCACACATAGGCGGCGAGGCCGTAATGACTGTCATTGGCCATGCGGATGGCCTCCGCCTCGTCCGTCCAGGGAATGACGACGAGCACGGGCCCGAAGATTTCCTCTCGCGCGAGCCGCCAATCATTCGAGCCATTCGCGAAGATGGTGGGCACGGCGAAATAGCCCTCGGCGAGCGGGCCGCTAGCGGGCGGCATGCCGCCCGTGACAAGGCGCACCTCCGGCCTCGTGAGGCCCTCCTCGATATAGGCGCAGACCTTCTTGAACTGCCGCTCGTTGATGATCGCGCCGATATCAGTCGCCTCGTCTAATGGATCGCCAATCTTGAGCGCGGACAGGCGGGCCACCAGCTTGTCGAGAAAGGCGTCGTAGATCTCAGCGTGGAGAAAGAGACGCGAACCGGCGGTGCATGACTGGCTCTGACGGGTGAAACGCATGGAAGCAACGACGCCATCAACCGCCCAGTCCTCATCGGCATCCTCGTACACGATGGAAGGGCTCTTGCCGCCAAGCTCAAGCGAAATCGGGGCAAGCCGCTCTGATGCGGCACGCATGATGGTGCGCCCCACTGCGGTCGAGCCGGTGAAGCTGACCTTGCGCACCAGGGGGTGGGCGGAGAGTGGCGCGCCGCACTCCGCCCCATAGCCGGTGATAACGTTGACCACGCCAGGCGGCAGGTGTGCCTGACAGATTTCCGCAATCATGAGTACTGCCAGGGGCGCATCCTCAGCCGCCTTGAGCACTACGGTGTTCCCGGCGCAAATGGCCGGAGCGATTTTGAGTGCAGCAAGCTGCGCAGGTGCGTTCCACGGCACAATCGCGCCGACAACTCCGATCGGTTCGCGGCGGGTATAGCTCAGCATGCCCTCTCCGAGTGGCACGGTCAGCCCCTTCAACTCCCCGGCAAGACCGCCAAAATAGCGAAAGGTATCCGCCACCCAGCGAGCCTCGCCACGCGCCTGTGTGCGCAATGCATTTCCGGTCTCGGATGCAATCGTGCGAGCGAGCTCCTCTACCCGCGCCTCAAGAGCCTCGCCAATACGCAACAATAGCCGCCCGCGATCTCGCGGGGGAATCTTGGCCCAACCTGGGAAGGCTTTGGCAGCTGCCGCAACCGCCCGCGTCACGTCCTCAGCGCGCCCACGCGGCACCTCACCGAGTGGCTTGCGGCGTGCGGGATTCTCGACGGTGATGGTCTCTCCGGACGCGGCAGGCACCCATTCGCCGCCAATCAGCATGGCGCGAGCCGCTAAAGGCATGGCAGCTCGGTCTGCGTTGTTGCTAACAGAAATTCATCGGCTTCATCCTTTCGCATTCGTCCGCGCGTCTGTCACGCCGCGGCTTACCTCCCTGCATCACCCTCGATCAGCCTGATAATGGCCGAATAGTCGAGCTCGCCATGGCCTGCCGAGCAGGACATTCCGTAGAGGGCCGACGCAAGGCCGCCCAGCGGCAGAGCGGCGCCGGACTCCAGCGCCGTTTGCTGCGCCAGCCACGACCAGCGCCATCGCCAGCGCGATGTTGATGATGTGACGCCCCGGCAGGATGATCGGCGCGCCGCTCATGCGCCCTGACAGTTTCGCGAACGCGATCACTGAACCCGTAAACGTCAGCGCGCCGATGGCGACACCGAGCGACATTTCGATCAGGCTGGCGCCATGGATATGGCCGGGCGTGCCGATGTCGAAGGCTTCCGGCGCGTAGAACGCGCCGGCCGCGACCAGCACCGCCGCCATGCCGACCAGTGAATGGAACGCCGCGACCAGTTCCGGCATCGATGTCATCGGCACCCGCCGCGCGATCACGGCACCGATGCCGCCGCCGATCGCAACGCCCAGGATCACCAGAACCCAGGCGAGGCCATCCGCCGGCGGATTTCTTGCGATCGTGGTGGCGATCGCGATCGCCATGCCGATCATGCCGAGGAAATTGCCCTGGGCTCGATAGTCCGCGCAGCGACAGGATGAACAGTACGCCGGCGACCAGATAAAGTACTGCGTCGAGATTGGCGTTCATCTGATGGCCCTTACTTCTTCTTTTTCTTGTGGTACATCGCCAGCATACGCTGGGTCACCAGAAAGCCGCCGAAAATATTGACCGAAGCGAAGATCAGCGCGACGAAACCAAAACCGCGCGCCCAGCCGCTGCCGCTCGAGATCATGGGAACGCCGACCGCGAGCAGCGCGCCGACCACGATCACCGAGGAGATCGCGTTGGTCACCGACATCAGCGGGGTATGCAGCGCGGGGGTCACCGACCACACCACGAAATAGCCGACGAACACGGCGAGCACGAAAATCGAAAGCCGGAACACGAAGGGATCGACGGCCTGCGCGATATGATCCATGGCGGCTCTTCCTTATGCCTTAGGCTGAAAATTCGGATGAATGACGGCGCCGTCTTTGGTCAGCGCGGTGGCCTTGACCAGTTCGTCATCCCAGTTCACCGCGAGCGCCTTGGTGGTCTTGTCCACCAGCGTCTCGATGAAGTTGAACAGGTTGCGCGCATACAGGCTCGACGCCGACGTAGCGACCCGGCCGGCGACATTGGTGTAGCCGACGATCTTGATACCATCGACGTCGGCGACCTCGCCAGGCTTGGCACCCTCGACATTGCCGCCGCGTTCGACGGCGAGATCGACCAGCACCGAGCCGGGCTTCATCGACTTCACCATCTCCGACGTGACGAGGCGCGGCGCGGGCCGGCCCGGGATCAGCGCCGTGGTAATAACGATGTCCTGCTTCTTGACGTGCTCGGCGGTCAGCGCCGCCTGCTTGGCCTGGTACTCTTTCGACATTTCCTTGGCGTAGCCGCCGGCGGTCTGGGCGTTCTTGAACTCATCGTCCTCGACCGCAAGGAATTTAGCGCCGAGGCTCTCAACCTGCTCCTTGGTGGCGGGACGCACGTCGGTCGCGGTGACGACGGCGCCCAGCCGCCGCGCGGTCGCGATCGCCTGCAGGCCGGCGACGCCGACGCCCATCACGAAAACCTTGGCGGCCGGAATGGTGCCCGCCGCGGTCATCATCATCGGAAAGGCGCGGCCGAAGGCCTCTGCCCCTTCAATGACAGCGCGATAGCCGGCGAGATTCGCCTGGCTCGACAGCACGTCCATCGACTGGGCGCGGGTGATGCGCGGCATCAACTCCATCGCGAACGCCGACACGCCGGCGTCGGCCATCGCCTTTATCGCAGCCTCGTTGCCATAGGGATCCATGATGGCGATGACCAACGCGCCGCGCTTGTAGCCGGAAAGCTCCGACGCTTCGGGCCGCTTCACCTTGATGACGATGTCGGCGTCCTTCACCGCATCCGCGCTGACGGTGGCGCCGACCGCGGTGAATTCCGAATCCGGCAGGCCGGATTTGATGCCCGCGCCCGGCTCCACGGCGATCTCTGCGCCTAACGCCCTAAACTTCTTGACGGTGTCGGGAGACACTGCGACCCGCGGCTCGGACGGATCGATTTCCTTGGCAACGGCGATCTTCATGACATATCCAGGTCAGTGACATTCTGGATTTACGAACCGCAAACCCATCAATTAGGCGGCTCTATCACACCATATATTGGCCGCCATTGATCGACAGCGTCGAGCCGGTGATGGCGCCCGCTTCGTCGGCGGCAAGGAACACCACGGCGCGGGCGATTTCCTCGGGCTCGCCGAGGCGGTTGACCGGGATCAGTGGCAGGATGCTCTTCTCCAGCACTTCCTTCGGCACCGCCTGCACCATCTCGGTGTTGATGTAGCCCGGGCAGATCGCGTTCACTGTGATACCGCCCTTTCCATTCTCCAGAGCCAGCGCCTT
>CAVTYJ010000007.1:0-734708 GCA_963738845.1 uncultured Alphaproteobacteria bacterium
CCAGAAATTACCTTTAAAGTCAGTCGTTTCCTTCGCCAGCCGCTTTTCCGTTCCGAACGACAGTTAGATGGCCATTCCGAACGTTTGTTCTTCGGGCGTTCACGACCGTCGCTCGGGCGAATGACAGGTGGCCGTGGGGGTAGTAGACCCGCTCGCGGCGGTTCAGGCAGGCTCGCGATCAAGCGTGAAGCTGCGACCGACGAGCGATTCAAAATGATGGGGCGACGCAATGGACGTGTTTGAAACAGTGGGGAAGCTCGTTCCTAAGAAGACGTTAGATAAAATCTATGATGACGCACTGAGCGGTCCTGCGAAGGAGATCGGCAAGCTCGGAACAGATGTCGTGAAGACCGCGCGATTGCTGTTGGCCCCGCTGCAATATGGAGCAGCCCTTCAGCAGCGTCTGGAAAGAGCGTGCGAGCGCATCAGCAAGCGCGTGCCGGAGCAACGGCGAGTTGAAGCCCCACTAGAGATTGTCGGCCCCACGCTGGAGAAATTGCAGTATGTACGTGAGGCGTCGGAATTGTGGGATATGTTCGAGGAAGTCCTCACAAAATCTATCGATTCCGAAACGCAAGCAAGCGTCCACCCTTCATTCAGTCACATCATTTCGGTAATGAGCCGAGATGAGGCTTGGATTTTGTATCGGCTGCGCGACAAGAATTTCGAGGTCGTGGATTATCTTGATTACGACAGGGCAGAAAACAGGTTCAACAATCGCATAATCGAAAAGAGCGAGTTGCCGAATGATGAACTGTACCTACCTCTTAAGATGGACCTCTTCTATTCCCATCTTGAGTCACTGAACCTCGTAACTTGGCCGGTCGAGAAACAGGAACCGATCTTCGCCGTTGTTGGTGGACCGCAAACCGGCGTCCGTCGTCATAGCAGAATGATGCTGACTGATTTTGGCAAGTTATTCGTGAGCGCGTGCATTCCTGCGGAGGGATTCGAGAAGCACGCCAAGCCAAATGAGAACCCCGCTACTTAGGTGACGTCATTTCGCGCCAACCTGTCTTTCGCGTCGTACTCCGGCGTTAGCGGAAATCCGCAGAACAACAACCAGACCGTTATGAGCGCCAAGCTTCTCCCGGGGACCTCGGTTTTGATTGTGCTTTTCTGCCCTGACCGCCGCCGTTCGGCTCCGTTTGTTCACGCGATATCGGTGGTCAATCGGTGGTCGGGGCGGTACCGTCAGTTCCTAGACTGATTGCACTTCGTCTTGGTTGTTCGTCTGGAGACTTTCAACTAACAAGAAATAGCGGGGAAAACTCGTCCGGGAGAAACGGCCGGCGGGCGTTACGCCGCCGACCCTTCCTTGCGACTGCCGGCCCGGCCTTGTCCGGTTCCGCCGCATTTCGGATCGGAAGCTGAACCCAAGATGGTTAAGGAAGGGTTAATGACTTTTTGCCGCGAACGCCTGTTCGCTTTTCACTCGCAAAGCCGCGCAGGAACGACATGGACTGGCCTGACTATCTCCGGGACCAAGCAGCCAGTTATCGGCAACTTACCCAGCAGACTGCCGATCATGAAAGTCGAGCTGCTTGAGTTCGCGTCGGTGTGTGAATAGGTCGCCATTAATATCGAGGATCACCTCCGGGTAACTGGTCCCAGCATGAAGCGCTGCGACTCCCGGTCGCGACCAAGAAAAAGCAATCGTTAACCAACTTGAGCGACAGTCCCCGGCATGGCTCAAGAACAATCAATGGAAACGATTCTGCGCATCATCCGGGAAATCTGGGAGTGCGATGGGGCAATCGAGCCCAGCAACAAGTCTGCACCAGCGCAGCACACTGCGGATACTCCATCTTGCGAGCAATGCGGGCATGAGATGTCGGCATTGGCCACGTTAGCGAGGATCGTTGATCGCCCAATGCTTCGCGTCTTCAAGTGTACGCCCTGCAGCCGGATTGCGGCTATACCCTGACCATTCATTTGCATGATCGAAGATCGTGTTGCGCCTCGTTACCGAGTTCAACAAGCCAGCCACCATCGACTATGGTGGTGACAAATATTCATGCACCGTCCGCGATATTTCCAATACCGGCGCGGCGTTGGAATTTTCTGATTTAGTCAGTCTGATCCTTCGCGCCAAGGCATTTACGTTATTGATCCCCGAGGACGGATTGAGGCTGTCCTGCCGCGTCGTTTGGCAAAGAGATTACCGCATGGGTGTCACGTTCAAGTAATTGATCGCTTGTTGCCATGCTAAAGAGGTCGTCAGCCGCCTCCGCCCCTATTACTTTCAGCGTCGGCCACCGTTGAAATGCAAAAAGGCGACGCTGAATTGGTGGGACGGCGGCCTCAAGTCAGCCGATGAGACATGCCAACCGGCATCGTGTGCTGGTAAGTTCTGCTTTTGATTTAGATTGCGCGAAAACGGCTCCGCGCTGAGCGCCAGCGAGTGCGAACACTTGTAGTCTTGACAATAGATCACGACGCCGCGAACGCCCATGTCACGCATTTCGTCGAAGGTGATTTTGGTTGGGCGGTTCATGCCGTCAGGATATGGCAAAAAGGGGAGACCGCCATAACGGCGGCCTCAAGTGTAATGCGATGCGGTAGTGGTCGTATGGCAGCTAGTTTGGTGTGGGTACGCAGCGGCCGTAGGGGGCATAATAGTAGTAGCCGTACCCGCACGCGACCGGGGCAGGCGCGCCGTAGTAGCCCGGGGCGCCGTAGTAGCCGGGGGCCCCGTAGTAAGCACCCGCAGCAGCGCCAACCGCAGCCGCACCGACAGCGGCAGCACCGATGCCGACCGCGACGCCCGGACGTACACCACGGTAGTAGCCACCACGGTAGACACCGCCGCGATAGACACCGCCGCGATAGACACCAACGCGATATGCGGACGCGTCAGTTGAAATGCTCCCAACCAACCCGATACCGATGATAGCGGATGCAGCAAGTGAGAGAATGGTTCGACGTGACATGACGATATCCTTTCGTGGGCCGGTCCATGGCTCATAAAAGGACCCCAGTCTGGGCAAGGGGCTGGGGTCTTCCTTTGCGCTGGATCTCCCTCCGGGGGGATGGAAGGCGTCTTCGTAACGCCAATCGATTTAAAATTGTTCCGGCTCAGACGCAAAAGCCGCCGAGGCCTACCCCCTCGACGGCTTTCACCGTTGCCTTGTGTTTGCAGGTGGGGGATTTGCCAAACCCTGCCCTGCCGTAGCTCGCCGCCTAAAGGCGCTGCCACCGTGTCGGGACACGAACCCGATAGAGTATCGTGTAGCTGACGCTGCGGCCGATCAAGCCAGCGCTGCTGTCCCATTCCGCGCGAACGCGATAGCGGCGAATACGAGGCCGTTTGCGCTATACCGTCTGTTAGCCATGATGCAAAGTCTCCGCTCTGCGTTGTGGTCAGGCTGGGCCGGGGTGCTGGAAGCACCTCGGTCTGGCCGCTATTCATCCACTTCTCGCCTTCAAGGACGTGGCGTTCAGCGAGTGCGAGATGCCGTAACATAGTCACCCGTTCCCCCAGTTGTCCCTGCGATTCCGACGCCCTGTCCGGTTTGCTCCAAGGGACATTTGTCCATGGCTTAGCATCGCGGGCGTGCTAATCTACCAAAGATAGAATCACGTTGATCCTCACTCATAAGGAGATGAGCATGGAACAGATTCTGATCAATCTCATTGCAGGCGCGCTTGGCGGCGTGGGAGCAGGCAAATCGTCGCCTAACTTCGATCTTGGCACGATTGGGAACATTGTTTCCGGTTTAGTCGGAGGTGGAGTGCTTGGCCAAATCGTCACTTTGCTGCTGCCATCGGTCATGGCCGCTGCGGAGTCGGGCAATCTGAGTATCGGCGGCCTTGTTTCGCAGGCGATAGCCGGTGGTGCTGGCGGGGCCATCCTCACGGCAGTCATTGGTGCAATCAAGAACAGAGCGGCTGCCTGATCTAGAACCCGAGACCCGGCGTGTCGCTAGGAATCCGGGCCCCGGGCCTTCCCGAGCAACCCGGTCGGCAGGCCGCTCGGTAAATAACAAAACTGGTGACAATTCCGTGCCGCTGCATTGATGCGCCGCAAGGCGGGATTTCGAACTATTTGATAATCGTGCGCTATGAAAAGGAGCGCGGGCCAAATCTAGTTAGCCCGTTTGGACTACGACATCTGGAGTCTCACATCGCGCCCTGATGGCAAGCTGGTGATCGCGACCAATCTTATCCCTCAAGCAGTCCGGGAGGGTGCCACCATGCGTGCTGAAGCCGTGAGACTGCACTTGACGGACGCAGCCTCCTTCACCGTTCTGACGGAGCACTTCCGCTCGCAAGCCGAGACCTGCCACCAAATGGCTCGGATCACTGTGAACCCTTTCAAGCAAGGCTGGCTGGAGTTTGCCGCAGAATGGACGAAGCTGGCGCAGGAGACAGAGGCAAAAGCTCAACTAGAGCGGCAGTGACCTGATCACACGCGGCACGTCTTGTTCGCGACTTCGAATCGCGTGGACTCGCTTCTTGCAATCGACATTTCAAGGGTAGATGCCGCTGGTTGGCGGCCTCTCTACGTGCTCTCGACGCCGCCGTCGGACGGAGACGCCCCGACGAGAGCCGCGAACCTGATTTGGTAGCCTCTGATTTCCCGGAGTGCATTCTGTCGCTCTATACCCTCGGGAAGCCGATTTGCAGCATCCCACAAATTGGCAAGCGCTGTGACGATCTCTCGCATCCTGCTTATCTCTGCTACTTCAACTGCGCCTTGGACCAAAGTTCTTTCCTCCTAAATTGCGTTGCACAAATCACTAGCGCTCGCTGCTCTTATTACGCTCGGAGCGTTGCTTCAAGGTGGCATTAGCGGTGAATGCTTCACGATATAGATGAGGGCGACGGCGAGGACGATGAAGGCCACGAATTTTACGACCTTCGCCCTGCGTCGTTGGCGCCTCTGGCGCAGCCGAACGGCGAGGACGATCACCGCAACGGCGATGACGAACAAGAGCAGCGTGGTCATTCGCTCGAAAGTATCAGCATGCCTCTTGGGGCTGTAGGAAGCATTCGTTGCCCTCATGCGACTCAGGTTTACCCGTCGCGCGCGAACAGTTGCCAATAAGTTTCAGCCGAATGACCTCCGTACTCAGGGCCTATAGCGGACATTACACGAAGTCGCAAAAGGGCAAGCACTCTGACGCGAATGAGTTCAAGGACCGTCAATGGTCTTGGAGGACTCGCAATGGGCCTACTCAGACCAAGACGCACGAACACCTTGTTTGCGCATGTTGCCAAAAATTCAGGAAACGCGCATCCGTTTGTGAGGAGATCGCCGATAATAACAAATCATCCGACAGGCGGGTAACTATCGATGAGATTTCGGATAGTCCGAACAGGGAACCCTGCAAGTTGTGGAAATCTCACGATGCCACCAAATGTTCTCGCAGAGCGCCGAATTTGGCCCCAATCCACCCCGAATACTGCCAGTGGTTGCATACGCGGGGGATTCAAGTATGGCGTCTAAGCAGACTGAAATTGCTATCGAAAAGATCATCGCGGATTGTGATGGTAACATCCACGGAGCACTTGAGGCTCTGCTGCTCGTGAATGAATATTTAGAGGCTGAACTCCACCGACTCTATGCGGCAACTTTCTCTTGTGGAGGTGACCACTTCAACACGGTGCACTGACCGGGCGCGGCCCTTTGGTTTGATCAAACCGTCTTTCTCGTCATCAATAAATTCGGATCGGGCTCCTTCGAGAAACCGATGGCGACAGAGCGGACCTCAAAGGCGCCATCACCGCGCTGACATCAGGGCAATACAGCGATCCCCTTTGCGTTGTCGCCTTCAACAGGTGAGTGGTAAGACGGTCTGGTCGAGGATCGGACCTAAGCTGCCTGATCTCGCTGCGCTGACGCTAAACTTAGCTACGTCGGATAGCGTGCCGCTCCTTTTTTATAACGCAGCTAGAACAGCAGCGCTGGCTTGTTCAACATCATCGCGGGTGACAGCATCACTTGCATCGGGGATCGTTGGCCCCGACACACTGGCAACGCATCAGACTGCCTCATTCAATGAAGGCTGTGCGTCCTGTGGCTAGCAGGCTTGGGCTACGTTCGAGCACCGCTCGGCGCGGCAAACCTCTACGCAAGCGCAACGCAACGACAAAGGGCCGTCGAGGGAAACCTTGGCGGCTTTTGCGTGTGACCACACCCAAGTCGCGGATGCGAGGAAAAAAGCTCAATAGGTGACGCCACCCTTCTTCGTCTTGGGCAACGACTCGGTTCAGTCAGGGGATGTGTGTCGCGGACGGCCTCTGCCAGCATCCCGTGTAAAGCGGACATTGGGACCGTACGTAGTGTCTTCAGCCGCTCTCATAATCTGGAACGCGCGGTTCGGGCGGCGCTGGCAAGATGCTGTCAATCGGTGGTCACGAGATGGCAGCCGTTCAAGGCGTCTCGCGCGGTGGAGCGGACGATTTCCCGTTGTAAACGGCGGCGGCCAACCGGTCTTGGGCTGCGGCTCTCAATTCTCTCGCGGTCCTCAGCGCCCTGCGAAGAAATGGGTCCTCCGTTTCCTTGCTCAAGGTGATAAGGCGATTACAGTTGGCGCAATTGAGTTGGACTCCATCGCGAACTCGGCTGGCCTTCTCGCCAAACACGCGGGTGCAGGCGGGGCAACGGATTTTGACTTTGCTTTCCACGACCGAGGCTCCTCCAACGAAAGAGGTAGCATTGCACGCGGCCCCTTACGAAATGATGACTGCGCCAGTCTACTTTCCAAATAGTGTGCTTGGGGCGTGGAGAACTACCGCGCGATCAAGCTGGTGGGACCTTTGACCAACTGAACGGCCATCCAAGTGGTTACTAGCGAATGCCCTTACGGCAGAGGAGCAGGAATTGGAAGAATGCTCGTTATCTTCCAATCACCGCCAGTTTTCACAAGCACTTGGTTCATCAGAAACCGCGTAGGCTGCGGAGTTTGCCCTGCCGGTCCAATCATAAACGTTATAGGCACGTAAAGCTGCGCGACTCCGGGCTGCAGTTCGAGCACCTTCAATTCATCCATCTTCGGATCGAGGGACCACGTACCCTGATAGAGGCCTTCAAAACGCTTCATCGCCGCTTCGTGACCCCAGACGGGCGAACCTCGGGTGATCCACAGAAACTGCGCTGAGTCTTGCAATAATGCGCCAACCTCCTTGAGGTTGTGAGCGTTTTGTGTCGCGACAAACTTTGCGAAAACTGCCTTCACTTCATCTTCGCTGCCCGCTCGAACAGGCCCGGCAGTTGCAAGCAACAAGGATAGAAAGAGGAAGGCAAATTGGCTTCGTGCCCGGAAAATCATGCTCGTCGTCCTCTACCGATGTCAAGGACAGAAGGATGCACCCGAAGTCTCAGGTTGCAAACTAAGAATGCAGCTTGGCGCCTTGCAAAAAAACCCCGCCTGACTTGCTTGCGGACAGGCGGGGGTGGCAGTGGCCATGACTGTTGCGTGCACATCATGGCAAGCCATTCTACCCCGGCCCGCTTTCGAGCCGGTCAAGGTCTAGTCAAGTTATCCACTTAGACTATAGGTAAGCTACTATCTCCTATTGGTGCGCAAGCGTTTTGCGGATTCTGGTTTGGATTCATTGGGCGCGGTGATTTTTAAATGACACGCTCTGAAAAAGAGAAGATGCTTGCTGGCGAGCCTTACAATGCCGCCGCACCGGAAATACAGCAAGACCAACTTGCGACTGCAAGGTGGCTTGTCAAGTACAACGCCATGTTAACTGCATCCGCTCCCGAACGATTGGCCGTTCTTCGTGATAAGTTGGCGAGGGTAGGCGATGCTTCGGATATCAGACCGCCGTTTCATTGCGATTATGGATTCAACATCAGCGTCGGATCGGTAGTGTTTCTAAACTTCAATTGCATAATCCTTGATGTTGTCGAAGTCTCAATTGGCGATAAGACCCAGATCGGTTCATGCGTACAAATCTTGACCCCCGATCATCCGCGCGATTCAATTCAACGCGCGACCGGGCTCGAATTTGGTCGCTCAATTCACATTGGTCGAAATGTGTGGATCGGTGGCGGCGCTATCATTCTTCCCGGCATCAGCATCGGTGATGATGCCATCGTTGGCGCAGGCGCGGTCGTCACGCGGAATGTGCCAGCCAGCGCAAAAGTGGTTGGGAATCCTGCGAGGTAGATTGCGCGTGTGCCCGACCAGCGTTGGTTCACCTACATTGAGCGTGATGCTATGAGCAGGTTCGTTTCTGTCTTCCAAGTAAGTTGTCAAAAATATTTTTCATGCTAGAAGCCCGGCTCCACAATAAACGAGAGTGATAATGGCAAAGCGAGTGACGAAAAAAGTTGGTCAGCGTCCGTACTCAAGCGATGTTAGAGAATTGCGAGCGCACTCAAAGGGCAGGAACGCCAGTGGCAAGAAGCCGAGACCTGGGAGAACGCAATGATTGCTGACTCGCGAATGGCGCTGGTGAGTTTTTGTTTGTAACTCTCAGCTTGATCCGCACTGTGGGAATTCCGGTACACAATTCTGTGGCGAGTTAGCTTAGCCTTTGGAAGCGCCGCTACCAGGCCAGCGGCGTTTCCTCCCTGTTCGCCCGAGACAAAATGAGGGACTTTCCGGAAGGAGGATTTCTGGTTCGTTGTGGCCGCAAGGAGCGATTTCATGGATCGACCTGAGATGGTCACTCTTGGCGGTGAACCGCGATGTGGACGCATCCTCGCTGCGCAACGGGACGGATTTAGTTCTGGAGATTTCATTGTGTAGCCTGCGACCGGTGTCGGCCAGATAGCTGGAGTTGAAGAGCAAGAGGTCGCGGGAACGAGGTTGGAATTTTTCGTCATCAATTTCGTTAAAGATAAAATGACGCTGCGAGTGTCGACAGCGAAGGCCGCGAGGGTTGGCATGCGCAAATTGTCGAATGCATCAACGATCACGCGAGCAGGGCAAACGCTCACTCAGCGCCCGCAGGCTGTCAAAGGCGTCTGGTCTCGTGTTGCGCAGGAATATGAAGGCAAGATCAGTAGTGGCGATATAGTTGCCATAGCCGAGGTCGTGCGAGACCTCTATCGTTCGGATTCGCAGCCTGAGCAGTCCTTTAGCGGACGCCAGCTTTATGAAATCGCCCTCGACCGGTTGTCGCGCGAGGTCGCCGTAGCCGAGCGTATTCCGGAAGGCGAAGCCATAAAGAAGATAGAAGGCTTACTAGCTGGAACGAGGGTTTAGGCAGCGGAGGCAGGACGGTACGGAAAGGCAAAGGCGCGTAACGTCTCTTGATCCCGAGTTACGATTGAGGATTGAAATCCGGGTGCACCGCACTCGGATTGGCCGCGCACGCTCTCGCTCCCTGTGGATAACTATTTCATAGCTGTGGACGCCAACCGAATCAGGAGCGCACGATATCTGAGTGGATCGGCGGATGGAGGGGGACAACTCCATGAGTGAGATCGAACGCTTTTTCCTCGTTACGGCAGCGTCAAGCTTTCTTGCTTTTATCGCAATGGTCGCGTGTCTTGAATTTATGCCGGTGAGCTAAGCACCGACGAGCGAAGCGACTTTGCATGGTTCAGGGCCGCCAGTGATCCTGCGCGGCTACCCGGACGATATTCGCTTGACAAAGGTGCTCCTGCCTTTATCGGTCAGAGGCACCGATAGATTGCGCTCCTAGAGAATCAAAGAAACAGGGAGATAGCGCGATGATTGAACTCGTCTCCAACGAGATGATACAGAAGCAATCGGATATTTCAGCGAAATTGGCAGACATAAATCAGCATTATGCGAAACGCTTCAATGTCGAACTTCTTGAGATGCTGGATGTTGTTTCGAAAATAAATGCCACAACGCTCCCCATCGACAGAGTCAATCTCTATCA
This sequence comes from uncultured Alphaproteobacteria bacterium, assembly GCA_963738845.1. Lineage (GTDB taxonomy): Bacteria > Pseudomonadota > Alphaproteobacteria > Rhizobiales > Xanthobacteraceae > Bradyrhizobium. The sequence continues at coordinate 9,817 of CAVTYJ010000007.1, forward strand.
GGATTGGCTAAAAGCATTCTCCCAACGTAGCGTTGAGGATGCAAAATACGCGATTGAAGCTACGTGGGCGCAATACATGCAGGCTGCGAAAGCGGCATGGAGTTTCCCAACTCACGGAAGGCTAAACGCGTAGCTCGCTAATCCGAGCTACGCACTTCGCTTAAATGAAGGTCGTAGATTGTCCCGGGCGCAAGTTCTGCTTGGGCGAGGAGAGCATTGCTTCAAACAATATGAGGGGCAAATAGAAAAACAGCATCGGCAATCTCCTTGCTGTCAGAATGGCGTTCCCCGAATCGTTGCTTTGTTTGTAACTCATGCCGCAGCGCAAAGCGTTGACTGACCTTGTTTGAATCCGTTTTCTCGAAACAGTGTGGCCGCAGGGCCACAGCAATGGAAGCCTTGCTGACGCAGTTTTGCGACGCCGTTTTTACTTGAAGGCTTCCTTCACGCGGTCGAAGGCTTGGTGCTTTCATCTTGGCCAGTGCTTTGACCTGCCGCCGTGACAAGTCCGGTGCCGAAGCTTGCCCACCAGTCCCCAAGCCCGAACTCAAGCGCCTTCACCGTCCGTTGCGAGCACATCGAAGGCGAACAACTGGACCTCGTGATTGTGCTTGCCGGAATGCAGGTCGTCGCGGTGGCTTCTACCCGGTTGAGCGTTTCTCTGCCCGGTAACCGCCGTTCGGCTCCGTTTGTTCACGCCTTTTCGGTGGTCAATCGGCGGTTGGAGCCGTGGGAGCCGATCAGGTCACGAATGCGGATGCCGTGGACAAGTGGGCGTGATAGCCTGTCCCATCAACCCAAAGGGAGGGTGATATGGCTCAACGCGAACAAAAAGGCAATCGCGAGGCCAAAAAGCCAAAGAAGGAAAAGATCAAGACCATCGCAGCAGCACCTAGTCAAAAGGGTGATACTGCGCCGAGTTGGCAGCCGAACGTCGGATCAGGCAAGAAGAAATAGGCCTATTACGGCTCGCGTTTGTGAACCGCTTTAATTATCGGTCGACCCAAGTTGGTTGGCCTAGGCGGGTGCGCGGTTCGCGGATGATGGTCATGAAGAAATACCGCGAAGCTGTATCTCATAGTGTTTCCTGCACATCGCGCGGTAGGTCCGGCTAAGGCTTAAATGCTGCGTGACGTCTGTTCGAACTATGTCTGAAAGTCGATGCTGCGCAAGACAATGCCGGGAGGAGTGCCTTCGAAACTCCCTTGCCGCGAATGTGCGAGCGTGCCGCCCTTCAATCAGGTCGCGCAGCCTCATGAATTGTGCCTCGCGCTGGTTCGGCCTTGATCGCGCCATGCCCTCAAGATCATCCATGGCGGAGGTTGAGATGGCGCAAGGTATCTCCTTTTGGCCGTCAACCATCGAAAAGAGTATGACCATCCTATCAAATTCATAGCCGAGAAAGTGACCGCGTGTGAGCGCCATTCCGACCTAACTCCCTTAGCGCAGCTACTATTCCAAAGACCGTTAGTCTACGTAGAGCAGACGAAAGTTTAGAGGTTTACATGTCATATGCTTATAAGCCGAATGAAGTCGTTCTACATCGGCCCCAAGGGCCACAAGGTCGTGCTGTAGCTGATCCACCAATGCTTTATACCATCGTTCAATGTATGCCCGTTGAGGCAGATGGACGACTTAGATACCGCATCAAAAGCAACTCAGAGAAAATTGAGCGAGTGGTCACGGAAGATGAGCTTTCGTACGCCCAGTGATTAGCCGCCCCCGTCGAGTTCTGCGACCCGGCCATGGCTCCGCCCGTAGGCGCTGGTGGCTGAGAGACTGATTGGGCTCCCGCCTGCAAGCTCACGGCAAAAAACTCGATGAATTGCGGGGAGAAGCCTATCGCATTTCTCGCGACGCAAAGACCGATTGGTACGCCGAGCCAAGAGATGCCGGAACGGCGTTTTGCTTTGAAAGCGCCAACGCGCAAAACCGGTTCTGTGCGATTTGCGAAAGAGAGAATGTCAATTACAAAACAGAACGTTGATCGGCTGCAGTGTCTCCGCCGTTGAAGGCACCCACGCTGCAGAATCGCCCGAAAGGTTCATTTGCAATCAGGCGGCACTCAAACGACCAAACAAACATCGGGCGAAGATAGGAATTCAGACGGGTTTGCGAATTCCAAAAGGCCCTGTAGCGGTCTTAGTCAGTGACTCAGACCTTTGCGGTTTAACTTGAGGAATTGAAGAGACGGGTGTTCACTCTTAGCTGGCCAGCGCGGCTTGGGGATAGGCCATGAACGACACGGCGTGGTTCGCAACTTCAATCGCGTGGATTCTCGTTTTGCTCGGGGCAACAATCCTCGCGACTTTCGCTTGAAAATGAAAGGCCGCCTCCAATTGGCGGCCTTCTAGCGATATCCTCGCTGATTGTAATCCTCCTTGGCGGCGGCGCGGTAGGTCGCAAGGTTGTGAATGGCAAGGCTATCCACGCGAATTATTCTGAGCGTGGGGAGGCGACCATGAAATACAGTTCAGAACTCACCCAAACCATGCGTGATGCGTTAGAGGCAGTGATGGCGACCGTGCCCGCCGATCAGTCGGTGATTGGCCTGAAGGCGGCTGTTGCACAGTGTATTTTGCAAGCTGCTGCCCACGGTCAAACGTCGTTTGATGGTCTCGTGGCCTCGGCGTCGGGCCAGCTTCAGACAATTATCAGCATGCTGAGTTGAGCGTTTTTCTGTCGGACAGCCGCCGTTCGGCTCCGTTTGTTCACGGGTTATCGGTGGTCAATCGGTGGCCGCGAGACGACATTCCGGGTCATCGCCGCGCATCCGCTTGCAGAGGGTTGTTCAAACATCAGCCAATTTCCGCAAGGTCAGTTGAACAGTAAGGCTTCTCTTGCCGACAAGTGCTGTGCCAGTTAGCTCGGCCTGATCAGCCTCATAGGTACCCGTTACACCCATGCCGACATCCCTTGCGTTAAAGAACAGATTACCCGATGGGGGAGGCGTGTGCTGATTGAGAATTAGCTCGCCTTTGAACACACCGTCTTTTGAGGAGTACGAGCCGGTGTAGTACATGTACGGGCCGCCTCCCAACATCACCCCGTTCAAAAGAACAGCGACGCTGCTGGGCGGCCATTCCACCCCATCGAAGCCTTTCGTAGTGACCGAATACAGTCCGTTCTTCATTGTGAGCCCCAATGCCGAACGTCCCAAACAAGAGCAAGGCGACTTTCGGTCCCGATTCGGCAGGATCATTCCATCGCCAGAGACATAGCGCGTCTCGACTACGCCGTCCTGTTTGTCCCATCAAGATTGAGGCGTTGAAAGCACGGCCCCGCCCAAGCCTTAGGGGGTACTCTAGACGGAGCCGCGCTTAGGCCACCGAAGTTGTGGCCTTAAACAGCCTGCGACGGCGGCAGAACAGGCACTTTGATATGCCTCAATCGGACATTGCGGGATTTTACTAGCGTGCACCGTTTTCTTGTGCTGGTCATTTCTAATGAAAGAGGGGTCGTCATGCAAACCACACCACCTTACGAGTTGGCTTACGCAAGTACTGCGCTCATGCTGGCCTTGTTCAATGTGCTGGCGAGCAAAAGTATGCTCAGTCGTGATGATTTCGATAACATTTTGACCGCCGCCATTGGCAAGCTGGAGCCTATGCATGATCTCAATTCAAAGGATGGTGCCATTAGGTTTATAAAGTCACTTCTCCCCATCCCACATTCGACGAGTGACTGACTTGAGAGGCGTATTTAAAAAGAAGCGGAGATGTTTGAAGGCGCACCGCGGCGTAAGTTTCTGAACATAACGTAATTGGCCGTCTTCCCGCATTCAGGTTATCTCGACCCGTCCTCGAACAGCACAAATGCGACAGGTGCGAGGCAATCAATCTATTCACGTTGATGGTTCTCGACGTGACCGCGACCATCTTTGGGGATGACCTCGAATTGAAGCGCGAAATGGCATTCCGCGCAAATCAGCCAGAAGTTCTGACTATCTAGCACCATGGGTTACATCGATACTTGTCTGGACAGATTGCGCGACTTGATCAGCGCGGGCAACGCCAATGACCTAAGGATGGCAGAGGACGCCATCGAGGAATACTGGGTCGCTACTCCTGTCAGGGCTAGAAAGAGCGGTCTGCTCTATATCCAACAGATTCTCCACGATGAGGTTCGTGCTGCGGACCCGAACAGACGCGAGTTCGCAGCCTTTGTGGACGCCTACATTGAGAAAAAGCTGACGACGTAGTGGCTTCATCCGCTCGCTATTCCGCAGGTGCTGCTGACGACTGCTGACCTACTTCAACTCGCTCTGGCAGGTAAACAAGCCACCCAAATAGCAGCGTGTCAGCTAGGATTACGAGCGAAGATACCGCTGCTATTGGATCGCCGATGGCTCTTCCCGAATGTACCAATGCGACGCCGACGCTGAGCACGACAGTCGCTGCTATCCAAATCCAGACCTGCACAGAAGCCAAACGGTTGGTGTCAAGTGATGGGTGCAAGTGATAGTAGATACCGAAAAGGAAAAGAGATACCCAACCAAGGAGGTTCAGGTGCGCATGGGCCGGAAATGTTGAATGATCTTCGCTGATGCCCATCGCGATGCCCCAGACCATTCCGGCGACAACCATAGCTACGGCGGCGCGGAAACTGAGAACAGAAGCTTTCATTCGGAACTCTCCATATGGTTTAGAATCGGCCTAATCTAACGCGCCAAAGCAATTTTCCTACAGGAGCAGTGTGACCGCTATCAAGTCGGTATGCCGCCATTTCTTTTCACCCGCCCGGTCACTCAACTGAAGGTCCAGCATTGGTCCGAAGACGATGATGCGCCCGAGGACCAATACGAGGGTGTGTTTGCGAAGCTTGGTCCCGATTGCATTTCGTCAATCCGAAAACTGGCAAGCTGGATGGGTGAAGAGAGCGAATAGGGACCTCCTGTTGGCTCGCAAGTCAAAGTGATGCACAGAGTGTCGAGTGGAGTATCGAGGCTTTAGCTTCAACGTGGTGCAGGGTCAGGGTTTTGACGCTGGTTCGCGACGATAAAGGGCATTGAATTGTCGGAGATGCCGCAACGGAGGCGGAGGCCATCTCGGAGGCTCAGCACGCTATCGATCGCGCAATTAAGCTGGTGGGGACCCCTAACGGCTTATTGCGCCTCTTGCGAGCCCCAACTGGCCACTCGGGAGTCGGGCCCTGCGGCTAAGGAGCAGGAATTGGAAGAATGCTCGTTGTCTTCCACTCACCACCAGACGCACAAGCAAGATTTGGGGCTGCAGTTCGAGCACCTTCATTCATCCATCTTTGGAGTCAAGCGCCCAAGAGGCGGAGCCCGCCAAACCGCACAAGCGGCGTGGAAACTAAGAAACGTGCGACCACAAAACATTTCAGTTCCCCGTCCCCCGGATACTGATAGGCTGCTTGAGAGTAATTTGTTAAACGAAGCAAAATGGCAACGATCCTGATTGTTGAGGACGATGATCCAGTTCGCGTACTCTCGGAGTCAATTCTTCAAGACGCTGGCTACAACGTTATTGCTGCAACGGCTCTCGATGGCAGCGTAGCCCTACTAGAAACAGATCAGTCAATTGACCTCCTGTTCATTGACGTGATTCTCGGGCAGGATTTGGAAGCTGGATTAAAGGTCGCCCAGAAGGCACGCGAAAGGCGGCCCGAAATACCCGTCCTTTACACTTCAGGATTGGATGTAAACGCCGGAATGAAGGCTCTATTCGTCGAGCCGTTTCTTTTCCTGCCAAAGCCCTACACCGCCGAACAACTCGTCAAATCCATTCAGTACCTGCTTCTGAAATCAACCCACCGTGAGCGGCTAAAATTCCCGGAAAGCGACTCCGAAGCGTCGCTTTGATTTTCGCTCCCGTTTCTGGTCGTCAGAGTAGAAGCTGCGATGTCGAACTGCTCATCGTAAGAGAAGCACTGCGGGGCCTTTTGTTGTTCTTGTTTGTAAAATGGGCGCTAGGCCTACCGCGTGATTGCCAACGCCATTCCGCGCCAAAATCCGCGCACAGCAAAGGCAGCAACGGCGCAGAGATAAAGAGGCCGCGTTGGATTTTGTAGAAGCTTGCAAAGCAGGCGATGCCGAGCGCGTCTATGACCTCGCTGAGCACCTTGGCGAACAAACCCTCAATGGATGGCCTATCGCTATCCGCCGGTGCCAGCGCAAATGAACGTCGTCGGCGCACGTATGGATTCTCGTGGAGTTCCGATATTTCCATCGCCAGAACCTTTGCTTTGGAGCAGAAGGGCTGGCCCGGAGGCGGCGTGTTAATGCAAACAGTGGCTCCGCCTGAGGCGAGGCAGGGAAGAATACGAATACATGGTCGATAGGAAGTTCTTGAGCCGGATAACGGTTTTGGAGCGATTTCCAGAAGAAGCCTCTTGCTGACTTTCGGGCTGCCCATTCCGAACGGCCACCTAAACTATTGAACGATAAGGAAGCAAATTGCGCAGCAAATTCGTAAAAGCAATTGACAAACCAAGCAAATTGGCCGGATTTGATTCCGCCATTCGGAGGTTCGATCCCTCCCGCCCCAGCCAGGCATATGGTCGCGTTGCTATCCGCGGACGCGCGCTATCTTGCGGCGCCATGGTGCGGCCTCGTACGCCGGATTCACTTGATCGGCTTTCAAGTCGGGAACAGTCTCTGGAGGGCCGTCGCGAGCCGCTGGTGCCCGCAGAGCATGGGAGATCACACATGAGCGATGCAGAGGCGGGACGTACGCGTGACTTCCTCGGCTACGGTCGCCGATCCCCAGATCCTCGCTGGCCCAATGGCGCTCACATCGCTGTCAATTTCGTGATCAATTATGAGGAAGGGGGCGAATATTCCGTGCCGGACGGGGACCCCGCTTCCGAGGCCGCGCTGACGGAGGGGGCGACTGCCCCCGTTGCCGGCCGCGACCTGGCGGCCGAAAGCATGTTCGCCTACGGGAGCCGGGTCGGATTCTGGCGCCTGCATCGGATGTTCAGCAGGCGAAACATTCCCTGCACCGTGTTTGCGGTCGCCCGTGCGCTCGAGCGCAACCCCGAAGCGGTGGCAGCTATCCGGGAGGCGGACTGGGATGTCGCCGGCCATGGGTTGCGGTGGGAGATGCATGCCAATCTGGCTCCGGAAACGGAACGCGAGCACATTCGCCTTGCCACGGAGATTATCACCAGGTGCATGGGGCGCCGCCCGGAAGGTTGGTACACGCGCTATGCTCCGTCGCTGTCGACGCGAGCGATCCTGCTCGACGCAGGCTATTCCTACGACAGCGACGCCTACGACGACGAGCTTCCATATTGGGTGAACGTCGGCTCCCGCGAGCAACTGGTAATTCCCTATTCGCTCGTGCACAACGACGTTCGCTTCAGCCGGCAGGGCATCACCACCGGCAACGATTACTTCGACTACATAAAGAACGCCGTTCAGTGCGTGATCGACGAGGATCCGCCGCGGATGATCAGCTTCGGGCTTCACAACCGCATCATCGCTCATCCGGGGCGCGCCTTTGGCCTGGCCCAAGCCCTCGATTGGCTCGCAAATCATCCGAAGGTGTGGCTCGCGCGCCGTATCGACATAGCCGCGCATTGGCGCAAATGGCACCCGGCAGCCCGCGCCGCTTGACGCCCCATCGAGCTTTCGGCGACCAGGCGCTCTCGACGCCCAATTCGGAGATATGGAGGCCCTCGATCGGCGTTCTCCTGCAAGCCAGGGTGATTACAGCCGTTTCGGACGTCGGTGGTTTCGCCAACCCGAAAATCCGCAGGCCGGCAAGGCGACGTTGAGCACGAGGAGCGCGAGAAAGGCCCTCTGCGATCCGCCGGTCGCAGAAGAGTGACCTTTAGGGCATTGAAATCTTTGTTGAAATCAGCGACCTTCAGTTGATCACTCGGGGGTGCGATCGCTTCCGCCAGCCAATCCTTTTTATTGTCGCCATTGCTATCGAACCCATAGTTGTCGCGCTCTTCTTGTCTTAGAAATAGCTGCGATATTCGTATTTATTGATTCTTGGGGAGCCGCCGGATGTCCAGTTCGGACAGTCGCGAAATCCTGTCGAAACACTTCCGGCGCCCTCCGAATTTTTCCCGGGCAGCCGCGCCGGCAATCTGTTTGGCGTGGTTACTGATCCGGAGGAGAGCGCGATGACAGGGCGCCTTCAACCGTCCGGCTTGATGTCGGTTGCTGACCGGGTTGCCCAGGTGGGCTCCGGGAAGGCGCCGATTGCGCAGGCCGCCCCTCTGTCGCGTTCGGTATCGATGCCGACCTTTGCTCTCGCCAGCGGTCAGCGCGAATTGCGGCTCGACCTCTTTCGCGGCCTGGCCCTCTGGCTCATCTATGTCGATCACGTATCGCCCGACCTGCTGACGTGGCTCACGATCCGCAACTACGGATTTAGCGACGCCGCCGAGATCTTCATTTTCATCTCCGGCTTCACCGCGGCTTTGGTCTACGGCAGGGCCACGTTCGAAGCCGGCTTCGTGATCGGAACGGCGCGCGTGCTGCGGCGGGTCTGGCAGATCTACACCACCCATCTCTTGCTGTTTCTGGTGCTGATGGCCGAGATCGCCTTTGTGGTCGCTGTTTCGGCGAAGCCCTCCTTCTACATCGGCGAGATGGAGGTCGCCGACTTCTTCAAGGAGCCGGGTCCGGTGATGATCCAGGCTCTCCTTTTGCGGTTCCGGCCGCTGAACATGGACGTTCTGCCGCTCTACATCGTGATGATGGCCTTCCTCCCGCTGGTTCTGCTGCTTTCGAGATTGAACAGGGACCTGCCGCTGGTCGTCTCGATCGTGTTCTACATTCTCACCATCCACTTCGACCTGCATTTGTCGACCTATCGGGACGGCTTCTGGTCATTCAATCCCTGCGCGTGGCAACTGCTCTTCGTGTTCGGCGCCTGGTGCGCGTTGGGCGGCGGAAAACGGCTGGCGCCGATCCTTGCTTCGCCACTCGTGTTCTGGGTGGCGGTCGCCTATCTCGCTGCGGCATTCTTCGTGACGCTGACTTGGTATGTCCCGCAGCTTGAGGGCTCTATCCCCAACTGGCTGGCGCGTCTGATCTATCCGATCAACAAAACTGATTTCGACATTTTGCGGTTTGCTCACTTCCTGGCCCTGGCCGTGGTTGCGCTGCGCTTCGTGCCGAGCGGTTGGCGAGGTCTGCAATCTCCCTGGATGCGGCCCCTTATTCTGTGCGGCCAATATTCGCTTCAGATCTTCGCGCTCGGGGTCGCGCTGTCGTTTGCAGGTTACGCGCTGCTCATGGAAATTGATGCGGGCGTGCTTCTCCATGTGGTGGTGGGCACCGCCGGCATCCTGATGATGTACGGCGTTGCAAGAATGTTTACCTGGTACAAATGGGCGATGTCAGGGCGCGAGCGCGCCAAGGCGGTCCCATCCGACCTGACGGCCCAGAGCCCGTGACCGTTCGAGAATCGGAGAGAACCGATGTCAGGGCCAAGCCCGAATTCTTCGACCCGCAACCAGCTCGATGCCGATTTGGCACCCGAAAAGAAAAACGGAGAAAAAAGTGAAAGTCCGCAGATATCTCTTCGCTCTCCTGCTCTTTGCGGGTGCATTCCAGAGTCTGCCTGTGCAATCACAGGAGGCGAGGGTAGGCGATCTCGTTATTTCACAACCTTGGTGCCGCGCCGCGCCGCGCGGTTCAGAATTGGCCAGCGGCTATCTGACGATCGAAAACAAGGGAACGGCGACGGACCGCTTGATCGGAGGATCGACGGAAATCGCAGAAAAGCTTCAAATCCAGCGGAGCGGCATGGTGGGGGGCGGGCTGACCTTAACCCCTGTTGAGGGAGGAATGACAATCTCTCCTGGCGACAAAGTGGTGTTGGCGCCGCACGGCGTTCACCTCACCCTGTCGAACCTCAAGAGCCAGATGAAGAAAGGGACCAAGGTGCCGATGACACTTGAGTTTGAAAAAGCGGGTAAGGTCACCGTCTCGTTCGATGTGCTTAGCACCGCCTCGACTGGACCGGTCGCGCCCAAGGCTTCGCCTCCAGATGACGGCAAGGCAAAGAAATGAGGTTACGCAGGTTCGGGATTTGAACGATTCGCTTGAGCCGGGTAGCACCTTTCAACTCACTCGCTTTCAGTTGACAGGCATCTTGGCTACGCTTCGGCTTTGGCATTTGTCACGTTGCAGCGCACCACACGACAAAATGGATTGAGATGATGGCCCACAAGGATGACGTCGTTCTCTTGCGTCCCGTCGAGCGCGACCTCCGGCTCGATCTATGGCGCGGCTTGGGCCTGTGGATGATCTTCCTCGATCACGTTCCGAACGACGTCGTCGCTTGGTTGACGCTTCGCAACTACGGATTCAGCGACGCCGCCGAGTTCTTCGTGTTCATTTCCGGCTACCTTGCCGGCTTTATCTACGGTCCGATTATTGCCGGCGGTAATTTTCTGGCTGCCACCAAGCGGCTATGGAAGCGGGCGGCGCAAATGTACGTTGCCCATATCATGCTGTTCCTGATCTTTACCGCGCAGATCGCGCGTGCCGCCAGGAAATTCGACAATCCGATGTACGAGAACGAATTTAACGTCTTCAATTTTCTCCAGCACCCCGACGAGCTGATCGGCAAAGCGCTGACACTGCAATACAAGCCGGTCGATCTGGACGTTCTCCCGCTCTATATTTCACTGATAGCCGTTTCGCCGCTGGTTCTGTGGTGCATGGTGCGCCGCCCGAATCTGACCTTGCTCGGCTCGGCGGTCCTGTACGTTCTGGCGCGCTTGTTCGACTGGAATCTCCCGTCATATCCGCCGGGCACAACCTGGTACTTCAATCCGTTTGCCTGGCAATTGATGTTTTTCTTTGCCGCATGGTGCGCCGTCGGCGGCGCCGAAAAATACTGGCATCTGATTCAATCCCGCGTCGTGTTTGCGATATCCCTGGCGTGGATTGCCTTTGGTTTCTTGATCGTGATGACCTGGCACAGCGACTTCCTGGCGTCGCTGATTCCGAAATGGATGATGAAGGCGATCTATCCGATCGACAAGACTGACCTCGATATGCTGCGTTTTACCCACTTCCTCGCTGTGGCGGTCGTGGTGTCGCGCTATGTCCCGCCAAAGTGGGGGCCTCTTACCGCCAAATGGACGTACCCGCTGAGGCTGTGCGGCCGGCATTCGCTGCCGATTTTCTGCATTGGGGTGTTTCTTTCCTTTGGGGCACATTGGATCCTGGTCCAGTATGACCCGGGTATCCCGGCGCAGATCGGCGTCAGCCTCGCCGGCTTCCTGATCATGGTCGCAATCGGATGGGCTTTGGATCAGAGCCAGAAGGTCCCCGACTTGTTCGTCGAGGTAAGCGATCTCGAGGCACAAAAGGCGGCGACCGGATCGGGCCCGGCGTGATCATGTCCGTCGCCGGATGATCGTTTTTTCATCCGGTCTTCGTCGGAGGAGTTAGCTATGTCCAGACGCCTGTTGATCATCAGCAGCATACTTCTGTTTTCGACTTGCGCCGCACCGGCGCAAACGCCATCCCCCGAGGCTATGACCGCAGCGCGCAGCCTTGTCACGACGCTTGGGCTGTCCGATGAATACAAGGCGCTCTTGCCGGTCATTCTGCTCGGCCTCAAGCCCGTGCTGACACAGCAAAGGCCGGAATTGGAACGCGAATACGATGCCGTGCTTCCGAAGATGGCGGATGCCTTCGCTCCATATTACTCGGCCATGGTCGACGCCGCTGCCACCATCTATGCCAACAATTTTACGGCGGACGAGCTGCACGAAATAGAGACATTCTACAGCCGGCCAGCCGGCAAGAAGCTTTTGGAAAGGTCGCAAGCCATTGCGCAGCAGACCACGCAGGTGGGCCAGGAGACCGGGCGCAAGGCCACCGAAGCTCTGCGCGCGCGTTTCACCGAGCTGCTGCGACAGAAGGCGCACTAGCGGTCCGGTTCTGACATTCGCATCGCTTCGCGGCGGTTATTCTTTTGAATGTTGGAAGCAAAGGATACTGCCGAATTATTGTTTAGAGTGGAGCTTCGGACTTGACGTTCGCTATGCAGGGAATCGCGGCAGGTGGGTAGCGAAGGTCAAATCCGCTCCGGAGGGCGCCTTCCCCGCGTTGCGGCGAAAAGTTTACCTTGGCGCAGTGCGACGCGATCGATCGCGCGCTTCGACCCCTTTGATATCGCCACCGTCGCGCTGATCGCCGCTCTTGGCGTCATCGCGCTGTATACCGCCGGTGACTACGCGGTGTCCAACGATGAAGGCGTGCAGCACCATTATGGCGAATTGATCATCGCATACTATCAAAGCGGATTCAGGGTTCGCGATCTCTTCACGTTCGAAAATCTCTACCTCTATGGCGGCCTGTTCGATGTCCTCGCGGTGGGACTCGCCAAAGTCATTCCGATCGATCCTTACGACCTGCGTCATATCCTCTGCGCGATCATGGGAATTGGCGGGGTCGCCGCAAGTGCAGCAATGGCGCGACTGATTGCCGGACCCCGCGCGGGTCTGATCGCGGCGGTCGCTCTCACGCTTTGCGGCGCGTGGTACGGCGCCATGTTCAACCACACCAAGGACATACCGTTCGCCGCCGCGATGAGCGGAGCGACGCTGTTTCTTATCCGCATGGCGCGTGAATTGCCGTCGCCGCGCCCCATCGATGTGGTGGCGTTCGGGGTGTTGGCGGGTGCGGCGCTCGGGGTGCGAAGCCTGGGTCTTTTGTTGTTTGTGTATCTCGGGCTTGCGGTCGTGATCTATCTGCCATGGCGCGGGCCGGGCCAAGCGCGCCTGCGTTTTGCGGCAAGCTCCGCGCTCAGGACATTTCCGGCCGTTGCATTGGCCTATCTCATCATGATCCTGGCCTGGCCGTGGGCTGCACTGTCGCCGCTCAATCCGATCCGCGGCCTGTTTGCCTTCGCCGAATTTCATTACGAGATCCGCACCCTTTTTGCCGGACGCATCTACGAGATGGCTGACGTCCCGCGGGTCTATGTTCCCGGCTACCTCTTCATCCGCGTGCCGCTGATCACTCAGGCGGGCGCGGCTCTGGGGATGATCGCGCTGCTTTGGCTGCCGCTTGCGCAAGCTCGGCGGCTACGGCGCCGCGAGATCCTGCTGGTCTCGTTGGCCGTTATTGTTCCGCTGGCTTGTCAGGTGCTGTTTCACGGACCCGCCTTCACCGGAATGCGGCATTTCCTGTTCGTGCTTCCGCCGCTCGCTACGCTCGCGGGCATCGGATTCAGTGAGCTGCTTGAGGGCCTGGCAATGAAAAGCCGCAGCCTCGCCGCCGGGCTCATCGTGCTGGTCGGCGCGTGCTTTCTGTGGGAGGGAGTGGGCCTCGTCAGGTTGCATCCCTACGAGAACCTGTCCTACAACGCGGTGGTCGGAGGACTTCAGGGCGCATCCCGCCGTTACGACATGGATTACTGGTTCAACAGCATGCCGGAGGCGATCCATAAGCTCGAGGCGTTTGTTCGCAGCAAATCCCATCTCGAATCGATTCAGGCGCCGAAGATCTACTCGGTTGCCGTATGCGGGGAACGCTTGCCATTCGATCGCACCGTCACGCTGCCGCAATTGCGCTGGGACTTCAGGTCCGAGTGGGACGAATCGGAGTTTTTCATCGCCCCGACCAACATGAACTGCGACCACGATCTCGATGGCGAGGTCATCGGTACGGTGGAGAGGTTCGGCGTTCCCATTGCCTATGTGAAGGACCGGCGGGCCATTGTAAAAGCGCCGGTGTCGACCGTTGCATCCCCATCCCCGGTGCCGGGCGAAGGACCCAATCTACGCTAGGCGACCGGTTCTCCAGTCGCTGGTTCGAAGAGGCCGCAAGATGAGCGTGACAGAGCTGTTCGACAAGGCTGTGCAAAAGCGCGCGGACAGCATCACGATCCGCCGGCCGGACGATTTTCACGTTCACCTGCGCGACGGAGCTATGCTGAAAGCGGTGTTGCCGTTCACCGCCGCGCAATTTGCCCGCGGCGTCATCATGCCGAACCTGGTGCCGCCGGTGACGACGGCCGCCGCGGCTATCGCCTATCGCGAACGGATACTCGGCTCGCGCCCGGAGGGATCGGATTTTCAGCCGCTGATGACCTGTTATCTCACCGACGCGACGTCGCCCGACGAGATCGAACGAGGTTTTACGGATCGCGTCTGGGTCGCCGCAAAGCTCTATCCTGCCGGCGCCACCACAAACGCGCAGTATGGCGTCACCGACATTCCACGACTCGCTCCGGTATTCGAGCGGATGGCCAAGCTCGGCATGCCGGTTCTGATCCACGGTGAATTGACTGATCCTGAGGTCGATATTTTCGACCGCGAAGCCGTCTTCATGGAGCAGAGCCTGCTACCGCTTCTGAAGCGGCATCCGGGGCTGAAAGTCGTGATCGAGCATGTCACTACGGCGGAAACCGCCGATATCGTTCGTGCCCATGCCTCGCGCGCGGCCGGCACCATCACGCCGCATCATCTCGTCATCAACCGGACCTCGCTGTTCCAGGGCGGGTTGCGTCCGCATCTTTATTGCCTGCCGGTTGCCAAGCGTGAGCGACATCGCCTCGCGCTGCGCAAGGCCGCGACCTCGGGGGAGGGGTGCTTCTTCATTGGCACCGACACCGCACCGCATCGTCGTACCGCCAAGGAAGCCGAATGCTGTTCGGCCGGCGTATTCGGGGGCGCCACCGCGCTGCAGACCTATGTCCAGGTGTTCGATGAGGAGGGCGCGCTCGACCGCTTCGAGGGCTTCGCTTCCGAGAACGGCGCACGATTCTATGGCCTGGAGCCCAATCGCGGCACCATCGTCATCGAGCGGCGTGAGCAACCCATCATGGCCGCGGTCGCCGTGGAGGACACCGACGTCGTGGTCTTCCAGGGCGGACAGACCCTGCCATGGTCGATCGGGCAAGTGTTGCCATGACCTGCCGGGGTGCGGGCCGGCGCCATGCCACGGCAGCCCTTGACAGTTCCGCCTTTGCAACCATTTGAATATAATGTATAAATTTGTGCGCTGCGCGCGTTTGCTGATTTGATATAAAGATCGGCGACAATCATGCGGAACAAACCGGGGGAGCCCTCGGTCAACCGTATCAACAACGCGATTGAGCCAGGCCCGTCCGACAGGCGGGCCGTTGGCTTTTTGGGACGTTTCATTATGAGCCGTTCGAACCGGACCGAACATATCCGCCTCACCTCCCATCCGGAGCCCGGCGGAAAGCCAGCATTCCCGATCCATTGGGGTGCGGCGGACCCGCGCACGCGCGGACCGATCATCGGCACGGTGTCGCGGCCGCAGGATCGCAATGTCATCGGCAGCCATGGCGGATCCTATGCCGTGTATCGCGCGCTCGCGGTCTCCGCCGGCGCGCTCGATCCGATCCGCCGTCCCGATCTCACCAACACCTTTCCAGCCGCGACCATCGGGCCATTTCCGCAATGGACCGATCCCAAGCGCATCGTCGCGCTCGATCCCTGGGGGCATCTGGTGGCGGAAAATTTCCGCAAGGAGATTGCGGAGGGCGTCGACGTCAGGCCGTCGATTGCGATCACGCGCGCCCGGCTCGATCTGCCGGAACTCCAGGCCGCGCTTGCGGCCAGGCGGCTGAAGTCCGACGGCGCGGTCGTTCATGCCAATGGCAGCGTTTCGGTGGTGAAGATCGCGATCGACCCGGTCTGGTATCTGCCGGGCGTCGCCGAGCGTTTCGGCACGAGCGAAAACAATTTGCGACGCACGCTCTTCGAGCAGACCGCGGGCATGTTCCCAGAACTGGTGACGCGTCCCGACATGCAGGTGTTCCTGCCCCCGATCGGCGGCACCACCGTCTATCTGTTCGGCGACGTGACGAAACTTGCGGATCATCGCACGATGATCACCTGCCGCGTGCATGACGAGTGCAACGGCTCCGACGTGTTCGGCTCCGATATCTGCACCTGCCGTCCCTATCTCATTCACGGCATCGAGGAATGCGCGCGCGGCGCGCAAGCCGGCGGCCTGGGCATCATCGTCTACAACCGCAAGGAAGGACGCGCGCTCGGCGAGGTCACGAAATTCCTGGTCTACAACGCGCGCAAGCGCCAGGAAGAGGGCGACGCAGCAGCGGCCTATTTCGAGCGCACCGAATGTGTGGCGGGCGTGCAGGATGCGCGCTTTCAGCAATTGATGCCCGATGTGATCCACTGGCTCGGGCTCGAGCGGATCGACCGTTTCCTGTCGATGAGCGACATGAAATATGAGGCGTTGACCGGGCAGGGCATCGATATCGTCGAGCGCGTGCCGATCCCGGACGAACTGATTCCGGCCGATGCGCATGTCGAGATCGCCGCCAAGAAGGCGGCCGGCTATTATTCGTCCGAGGCGCCCAAACCGCAGGATCTGGGCGACGCCATCGGGCGCTCCCTGGAAAAGTATTGATCTGGTGATCGCCTTGGCTGCTGCGACCGAAGGCGACGCGCTTTCGCTTCTGACGGCGCAGGCGGTTCGCAGCCGCGCCGAGACGATGCTGGCCACTGGCCTGCGCGACAGGCTGGCTCATTTCACGATCGATCTTGATCGCCTGGATCGCGCGGCCGACGCGGTCATCGCGGTCACGCGCAAAGCCTATCCCGCGCTCAAAATTCCCTTTCACGCGCGCTGGCGCCACTTTGCGCTTTCGGGCGTCGATCGCTGGGGGTCGAAAGCAGATGCGCTCGCCTGGCCGGATCGCGCCGCGCGCGGACGCGCCGAGTTCGATCTTGCGATTGTGAGTGTGCTGCTGGACGCCGGTGCCGGACCGTCATGGCGATATCGCGATGCCGTGACGGGACAGACCATCGGCCGATCGGAGGGACTTGCGCTTGCGAGCCTCGACATGTTCGCGGACGGTGCGTTCTCCCTGGATGGGCGCGATCCGCTTCGAGTTGATGCCGAGAAGCTGGCGGCTTTGTCCGCACCTGTACTCGAGCGGGGCTTTCAAATCAGCGGCGAAAATCCGCTGGTCGGACTGGAGGGCCGCGTTGACTTGCTGCGGCAGCTTGGCGGCCTCGCGATGGAGCGGCCGGCGATTTTCGGCGCAAGGGATCGTCCGCGGCCCGGCGGATTGTTCGATCATCTGGCGGCGAAGGCAAAAGAGGGTGCGATCGCGGCGCCAACGCTTCTTTTCGAGGTCTTGATGCAGCTCGGCCCGATCTGGCCGTCAAGGCTCGAATTGGCCGGCATTCCGCTGGGCGATTGCTGGCGCCATGATGCGATCAAAACGGGAGATGCAACCGACGGCCTCGTGCCCCTGCACAAACTATCGCAGTGGCTGACCTATTCCCTGATCGAACCGCTGCAGCGCTCGGGGCTGACCGTGACCGACATCGATGGTCTCACCGGTCTTGCCGAATATCGCAACGGTGGGCTGTTCGTCGACCATGATGTCCTCCGCCTGCGCCATGCCGAGGATGCAAACCGTTCGCATGATGTGAGCTCGCCTCTGGTGGTAGAATGGCGCGCGCTGACAGTCGCGCTTCTGAATCTTCTGGCCGCGCGCATTCGCGAAAAGCTCGGTCGCGGCGCGGACGAGTTGCCGCTCGCCAGTCTGTTGGAAGGCGGCACCTGGGCGGCCGGCCGCGCCATTGCCTTTGAGCGCCGCGCCGACGGCTCGCCGCCGATCAAGGTGATCAGCGACGGCACGGTTTTTTGAGCGGTTGACCGGGAATTTCAGGAGCATTCCATGGAAGGCGTCACCATCGTCGATCATCCCCTGGTCCAGCACAAGCTCACGCTGATCCGCGACAAATCCATCTCGACGAAGTCGTTCCGCGAGCTGCTCAAGGAGATCGGAATGCTCCTGTGCTACGAGGTCACGCGCGACCTGCCGTTGACCGAAGTCGTGGTCGAGACGCCGCTTGCTCAGATGCAATCGGCGAAAATCGCCGGCAAGAAGCTGGTGTTCGTTCCGGTGCTGCGTGCCGGCGTCACCTTTGTCGACGGCATGATGGACCTGGTCCCCACCGCGCGCGTCGCGCATATCGGCCTTTATCGCGAACCGCATACATTCGCCGCGGTCGAGTATTTCTTCAAGTCGCCGTCAGACCTTGGTGAAAGGCTCGCGGTGGTGGTGACGCCGGTGGTTGCGACCGCCAACACTTCCGTTGCAGCCCTCGATCGGTTGAAGGAGCGCGGCGCAAAGGACATCCGTTTGGTTTGCCTTATCGCGGCGCGGGAAGGCCTGGAGCGCGTTCGCGGACTGCACCCGGACGTCCCGGTCTGGACGGCGGCAATGGACGAAAGCCTCGACGACAAGGGCTTCATCGTCCCCGGGCTTGGCGACGCCGGCGACCGCGCCTACGGTACGAGATAGGATATCATCACCCGCAAGCTCCATGGCGAGAAGCTCGAAGCCTTCCATCGACCGCACCGGCCAGATCTATCGCGCGCTTCGCCACGCGATCATGGAGCAGGCATTGTCGCCCGGAGCCAAGCTGCCTGAGGACGCGATCGGCGAACGTTTTGGCGCGAGCCGTACCATCGTGCGCCATGCGCTCGGGCAGCTCGCAGCCGAAGGGCTGGTCGAGCTCAGGCGCAACCGCGGCGCAGTCGTCGCAACGCCGGCATGGGAGGAGGCGCGCGATATTTTCGACATCCGCCTCGGCCTGGAGCGGCTGGTGATGGCGCGGCTCGCCGGCCGGCTCGATCAGGCGCAGATCGCGCAGCTCACAGCCCATGTCGACGACGAGGAACGGGCGCGCGGCGAAAACGAGCCGCTGTCGATCCGGCTCGCAACCCAGTTCCACATCGTGCTCGCCAACATGACGGGCAGCGCGGCGCTTGCCAGATATGTCAGCGAGGTGTCGTCCCGCTTCGGCTTGATCCTTGCGCTCTACAGCCGGCCGCATTCCTCAGAATGCGCGGTGAGCGAGCATCGAGCCGTGATCGACGCGCTGGTCAGGGGCGACGCCCATGCGGCGATGACCGTGATGGAAGACCATCTCGAGGCGGTGGCGAACCGCGCGCTGATCATGCCTTCGATCCGGAAGAGCCGCGAACTGAGCGACATCCTCGACAGCTATGCCGGCGAGCCGCAGCCGGCGCGCGCGGCGCCGAAGCCAAGAAAGCACTGAAGCATTGAGAATGAGCGGGGCCGAGTTACCTGTCCCCACGGCTGCAGGCCAATTGAGTAGTCGCGACGCGGGTTCGACGAAACTCAGGTAGCAATTGGTCCACAGACTTGTCATGCCGGGACAAGCCCGGCCACGACGATGATGCGCGAACTACGCGTCGAGGCCGTTGCGCACGAGAATGCGCTCGGCGCTGTCGTTCCAGACATCCATCTGCACGATCTTGCCGCCGCGCACGACAAAGCGGTCGATGTAGCGGTTGTCCTTGAACGGCGTGCCGTCGGGCCATTCGCCATAGAGCGTGCCGATCGAATAAACGATCGTCTCGTCTGCGCCCGGCACAACATCGAAACGATCCATCGCCTTCTTCACCCAGCGATAGCGCTTGGCATTGAAGCCGATGCTGCCGCTTGGATGATCGAAGGTGCGCCCGCCGGTGAAGGTGAGCTTGAAACCTTTGCCGATGTGGCTCGCCGCGCGTTCGGCGTCCGGCTTCATCGAGGCGTCGAGGAAGTCGCGAACGATAGCGACGTCATCGGAGGTGTTTGCGGACAAAGCGGGGGCGGCTGCCGGCATGGATGGTCCTCCTGCGGTGTTTTCGGATTCAAGGATGCGATCCGGCTTCCGGAAGGGAAAGCGAAATCGCATGCGTGATTGCATACAATTTGGACAGATTTTGCACACGAAATCTGGCCGAGAGGGCCAGTCACAGAATTAACCTCATGAATTTCCAGCATTTTCAATTCCGCTTGCCTTGGCATGGAGCTTGCCAGAGGATTTGCCGTCTCATGGAGGACCACCCCAATGTCTGCCACCTTGCGATCTTTCACCCGCCGCGCGCTTCTGGCTGGCGCAGCGCTTGCATTTTCGATGCCGGCATTTGCCGATGACACCATCAAGTTCGGACTGGTTGCCGCGATGTCCGGCCAATCGGCGAAGTCGGGAGAGGCCATTGTGCGCGGCCTGTCGCTGGCGCTGGACGAGATCAACGCCAAGGGCGGCGTGCTCGGCAAGAAGGTCGAGCTGGTCGTCCGCGACGATGAAAGCAATCCGGCCAAGGGCGTCGTGGCGGCGCGCGAACTGGTTCAACGCGAGAAGGTCGCAGTCCTGTTCGGCGGGCTCGATACGCCGGTGTCGATGGCGATCGTGCCGTTCGCCAATCAGAGCAAAGTGCCGTTCATGGGCGTGTGGGCCGCGGGCACTGCGATCACCCGCAACGGCGCGGCCGACAATTATGTGTTCCGCGTCTCCGCCGTCGATGCGCTGGTCGATCGGGCGCTGGTCGATTACGCGATGAAGAAATACGCGATCAAGAAGCCCGGCATGATCCTGATCAACAATCCCTGGGGCGAATCCAACGAAGGCGGTCTGAAGGCCGCGCTCGCCGACAAGGGCGTGCCGTTCGCCGGCATCGAGAAATTCCAGGACGCCGACGTCGACGTGGTGCCGCAGCTCACGCGCTTGAAAGAGTCCGGCGCGGATGCGCTGTTTCTGGTCGCCAACGTCGCGCCGTCCTCGCAAGTGGTGAAGTCGCTCGACCGGATGGGTTGGAACGTGCCCGTCGTCTCGCATTGGGGCCCGGCGGGCGGGCAATTCACCGAGCTCGCAGGTCCGAGCGCGGCAAAGGTCCATTTCATCCAGACCTTCAGCTTTGCCGGCAAGATGTCGCCGAAGGCCGAAGCCGTGTTCGAGGCGCTGAAGAAGAAATATCCGGAAATCAAGACGCTCGCCGACGTCACGCCGGCGGTCGGCATCGCCAACGCCTATGATGCCATGCACCTGACGGCGATCGCGGTCGAGAAGGCAGGCTCCACGGATGGCACCAAGATCCGCGACGGCTTTCTGGCCATCGATCACTATGACGGCCTGATCAAGAACTATGACAAGCCGTTCACGGAACAGAACCATGACGCGCTGGGCTCCGGCGACTACATCTTCACTCATTTCGTCGAGGGTGAAATCGTGCCGCTCACCAACTAGGCTTGCCCGCCGGGGGACGCGGTCGGCCGCGTCTCCCGGAAGCAGGGAGCGGCTTGAATGTTGCTGTTTTCCGCGATCGTCAGCGGAGTAGCCGTCGGCAGCATGTACGGCCTCATCGCGCTCGGCTATCACGTCACCTACGTCGTTTCCAACACCGTCAATTTCGCGCAGGGCTCCTCCGTGATGCTGGGAGCCGTGCTTGGTTACGTGTTTGCGATTCGCCTCGGCGTGCCGATGCCGCTCGCTGCCGGCATCGCGCTTCTGCTGTGTGGCCTGTTCGGCCTCGTGGTCGAGCGCGCGCTGGTGCGGCCTTTTGCCGAGCGCGGATCGAATGCCTGGCTGATGGCAACGGTTGCCGGCGGCATCGTCGTCGACAACGTCGTGTTGTTCACGTTCGGCAAGGAGCCGCGCGGGTTTCCGTCGTTTCTGGCGCAAAAGCCGATCGAGATCTTCGGCACCGGCATCTTCCCGCTTCAGCTTGTGATCCCGCTGGTCGGTCTCGGGCTGGCGGTGATCCTGCAATTCTTGTTTCAGAAGACGAGCCAGGGCAAGGCGCTGCTGGCGGTGGTCCAGAACAAGCGCGCGGCGCAGCTCATGGGCATCAACGTGAAGAGCGCGATCGCGATGTCGTATGCGCTGTCGACGGCGCTTGCAGGTCTTGCAGGCATTCTCATCGCGCCCTTGTTCAGCGTGCAGTCGGACATGGGCACGCTGTTCGGCATCAAGGCCTTTGCGGCGGCCATCCTCGGCGGTATCGGCTCGGCCTGGGGCGTGATGCTCGCCGGCATTCTCTACGGCTTGATCGAAGCCATGGTCACTTCCTTTGCGGGATCGAGCTATACCCAGATCGTGGCCTTTGCCGTCGTCATCGCGGCACTCGCTATCCGCCCCAACGGGCTCCTTGGTCGCGCCGGAACGCGGAAGGTGTAGCACGATGCGGCTCCGCCTCTTTTCGGTCGAGACGCTCGCGATCGGCGCGGTTGCGACCGGCGCGATATCGATTGCGGTGACTTCGGAAAGCTATACGCATTTCGTGCTCGCGCTGGTGGCCCTGACGACCATCGTCGGGGTCGGACTTAATGTTCTGCTCGGGCTCAGCGGGCAGGTCTCGCTTGGACATGTCGGCTTCTATGCGATCGGCGCCTATGTCGCAGCGATCCTGCTTGGCCATGGTGTGAGCTTCTGGATCGCGCTGCCGCTTGCGGGCGCGCTCTCGGGCGTCGTCGGCATCCTGCTCGCGCTGCCGGCGTTGCGGGTGGCCGGGCCGTATCTTGCGATGATCACCATTGCGTTTGCCTTTATCGTCCAGCACGGCACTATCGAATGGAAGTCGCTGACCGGCGGTCAGAACGGCCTGATGAGCTTCGCCGCGCCCACATTTTTCGGCCGGCCGTTCGCCGAGCGCGAGACTGCGATCCTGTCGGTGCTGCTGGCAGCCGGCGCGCTCTTTCTGTTTCATCTGTTCTCGCGAAGCACATGGGGCCGCGCGATGGTTGCGGTGCGCGACAGCGAAACCGCGGCGCGCTCGATCGGGCTCAATCCGGTGACGATCAAGACCGCGTCCTTTGCGATCTCGGCGGTATTCGCGGGGCTCGCCGGCGCGGTCTATTCGCCGCTGATGATGTTCGTCGCACCCAACTCCTTTCCGTTCTCGCAATCGATCCTGTTCCTGCTTGCCGTGATCGTTGGCGGCGCCGGCTCGCTGTTCGGGCCCGCGGTTGGCGCCGCGATAACCGTGCTACTGCCGGAACTGCTGTCGCAGCTGGCCGAATACCGGCTGCTGTTCGTGGGCCTGCTTTTGCTCGCAGTGCTCTGGATCGCGCCCGAAGGCGTGATCGGCCTGTTCGCCCGCTTGTTGCCGAAGCGTCGGCACGCGGGTAGCGCCGAGGATGTGGTGATCGATCTGCAGAAGTTCCTTTCGGGCGCCGGCGCCTCGGACGTCCTGACCATAAAGGGAATCGGCATCGCCTTCGGTGGCGTCAAGGCGGCGACCGACGTCAGCTTTGTCGCGCATCCCGGTCGCATCACCAGCCTGATCGGACCGAACGGTGCCGGCAAATCCACCGTGCTCAACATGATCGGAGGATTTTACAGGCCGGATGCAGGCAGCGTTAAGCGCGCCGGCGTAGAGCTGGCGGGACTGCCGGCGTGGCGCGTTGCCCGTAATGGCATCGCGCGGACCTATCAGACGACGCAGCTGTTCGGCGCAATGACGGTTCTCGACAACGTCCTGATCGCGCTGCGCCGTGGTCGACTGGGCAATCCCTTCGGCGCGCTGGCGCGGCCGGACGACGAAGGCACCGCGCGCGCCTTGCTTGCGTTCGCCGGCTATCGCGGCCGGACCGATCTCGAGACGCGCTATCTCGCCCATGTCGATCTCAGGCTGGTCGAGATCGCACGCGCGCTCGCGACACGTCCGAGCGTGCTGCTGCTCGACGAGCCTGCGGCGGGCCTCCTGCGCTCGGACAAGGACCAGCTCGGCGCGCTCTTGAAGAAGATCGCTAGCAGCGGGATTGCCGTCATTCTGGTCGAGCACGACATGCAGCTCGTGATGGCGATCTCCGATCATATCGTGGTGCTCGATGCCGGCTCCGTCATCGCATCCGGCGATCCCGCGCAGGTGCGAAACGATCCGCTCGTGCTCAAGGCCTATCTCGGCGCCGGCGACATGCAGGCCCGACCGCGCCCGACATCCTGGCAGGCGCCAGCGGGCGAGGTCATCCTGTCCTGCGTGAAGCTCGATGCCGGATATGGCGCTGCGCCGGTGCTGCAGGACGTCTCGCTTGCGGTGCGCGCGGGCGAGATGGTCGCGTTGCTCGGAGCCAACGGCGCGGGCAAGTCGACAGCCATGCAGGCGATGAGCGGACTGTTGCGGCCCGTCGTCGGCTCGATCGTCCTCGACGACGACCGCATCGACAGTCTTGCGGCCCACCTGATCGCGGCGCGCGGACTGGCGCTGGTGCCCGAAGGACGCCAGATGTTCACCGAGCTCACCGTGCGCGACAACATCCTGCTGGGTGCCTATACAAGGACGGACGTCGACGCATCGAAGGAAGTCGAGGCGCTGCTGCAGCGATTTCCCCGCCTGCGCGATCGCATCGACAGCCGCGCCGGCTTGTTGTCCGGCGGCGAGCAGCAGATGGTGGCGATCGCTCGCGGGCTGATCGCAAAACCGCGAATCCTCCTGCTCGACGAGCCTTCGCTCGGCCTCGCGCCGGCGATGATCGGCGAGCTGTTTTCGGTGCTCGCCGATCTCAGGGACGAGGGCGTCACCATCCTTTTGGTCGACCAGATGGCCTCGCTCGCGCTCAAGATCGCCGATCGCGGTTATGTCCTCGAATCAGGCAGGATCGTTCACGAGGACGCGGCCGAGGCGCTGGCCCACGATCCAGCGCTGGAGGCGGCCTATCTCGGCAAGATGGAAGCGGTGGACTGACCATGGCTGACGATTTCATCCTGCGCAATTCCGTGATTGCCGGGCGCGGCGCGCAACGGTTCGACATCGCAACTCGCGACGGCGTCATCGCAGAGATCGCGCCGCATATCGTCTCCGATGCGCGCAGCGAGGATGCCGGGGGCCGCCTTGTGCTGCCGGGTTTTGTCGACAGCCATATTCATCTCGACAAATCCTGCATCCTCGATCGCTGCCGTCTCGAGCACGGCACCTTGCAGGAGGCGATCGGCCAGGTCGCGGCCGCCAAGCGCGGCTTCACCGAGGAGGACGTGCACGCGCGCGCCTCCCGCACACTTGAAAAGGCGATTCTGCAGGGCACGACCGCGATGCGCACCCATGTCGAGGTCGACGCGCGGATCGGCCTGTTGAGCTTCAACGCAATCAAGAAGCTGAAGGCGGATTATGCCTGGGCGATCGATCTCGAGCTCTGTGCGTTTCCGCAGGAAGGCCTGATCAATGATCCCGGTACCGAAGAGGTGCTGATCGCCGCCTGCGAGGCCGGTGCCGATTTGATCGGCGGTTGTCCCTATGCCGACAGTGACCGCGCCTTGCATATCGCGCGCATCTTCGCGATCGCCCGCAAGTTCGATCTCGATATCGATTTCCATCTCGATTTCGATCTCGATCCGTCCTGGACCGACATGGAGGAAGTCTGCAGGCAGGCCGACGCGCACCGCTATGGCGGTCGGGTCGCGATCGGCCATGTGACCAAATTGTCGTCGATGCCATCGGCGGAATTCGAGGTCTGGGGCAGGCGCCTCGCCAATGCCGGCGTCGCCGTCACCGTGCTGCCATCGACCGACCTGTTCCTGACCGGCCGCGACCACGACCACGATGTGCCGCGCGGCGTGACCCATGCACATCGCCTGTTCGCCCAGGGCGTGACGTGCTCGCTTGCCACTAACAACGTGCTCAATCCGTTCACGCCGTTCGGCGATTGCTCGCTGATCCGGATCGCCAATCTCTATGCCAACGTCGCCCAGATCGGGGACGCCGGAGCATTATGCTCCTGCCTGGATATGGTCACACGGGGGCCAGCGAGACTGATGAATCTAGAGCAGTATGGTATCGAAGTCGGCCATCCCGCCGATCTCGTCGTGCTCGATTGCGCGGAGGAAGCGGCTGCCGTCGCCGAAATCATCCAGCCGCTCGTTGCCTACAAGCGGGGCCGCCGCAGCTTTACCCGCGCTCGGCCGGAGCTGCATCGGCCCCGCTAGTGACTGATCATCCAGGGCCGCACTAGTTCGGCTGTCAGCAAGACCTGCCACGCGCCAGAATCAATCGAGGCGATCTGCCGATCCACCGATGAGATAATGAAGCCCTATGCGGGTTGTCTATCCTATCGACGCGGAAAAAATATGCCCGCACCGGTCTTTCTCAGTGAGGCGGTGGCGTGACCCAGAGCCAAGTGCAATTCTAATCCCGATTGATCTGGCGCAATGACTTGCATCAAGATTCTGCTAGTTGGGTCCGCCAACACTCTTGGCGCGAACTCCGCCTATCAAAAAATCGATCATATGGGAGATAGAAAATGCCCAACATCCTGCAGCGGCTAGCCGGCTTATCTGTTGCCGCCATGTTTAGCATCACTCTCTGTGAAACCGCACTTGCCCAGAAAAAATATGACACCGGTGCGACGGATACTGAAATCAAGATCGGCAACATCATGCCCTACAGCGGGCCGGCGTCGGCCTACGGGGTGATCGGCAAGACCGAAGAAGCTTATTTCAAGATGGTCAACGATCAGGGCGGCATCAACGGCCGCAAGATCAATTTCGTCACGTATGACGATGGATACAGCCCGCCCAAAGCAGTCGAGCAGGCGCGTAAATTGGTGGAGAGCGACGAAGTACTGTTAGTGTTCAATCCGCTTGGAACGCCATCGAACTCCGCGATACAAAAATATCTGAACTCAAAGAAAGTACCGCAACTGTTCGTCGCCACCGGCGCCACCAAATGGAACAATCCCAAGGAATTTCCCTGGACCATGGGCTGGCAGCCAAGCTATCAAAGCGAGGCGCAAATCTACGCCAAATTCATTCTCAAGGAGAAGCCGGACGCAAAGATCGCGGTGTTTTACCAGAACGATGACTTCGGCAAGGATTACCTTAAAGGCTTGAAGGACGGGCTCGGCGCCAAAGTATCGATGATCGTCGCGGAGGAAAGCTACGAGACCTCGGAGCCATCGATCGATTCCCACATCGTCAAGCTCAAAGCCACCGGTGCCGATCTGTTCCTAAGCATCACGACGCCAAAATTTGCAGCGCAGGCGATCAAGAAGATTGCCGAATTGCAGTGGAAGCCGACGCAGATAGTCGCCAACGTGTCGGCTTCAGTCGGCAGCGTCTTGCAGCCTGCCGGCTTCGAGAATGCTCAGGGCCTTCTCTCGGCGGCCTATGCCAAAGATGGCGCCGACCCGCAGTGGAACGACGATCCCGGGATGAAGAAATGGTCTGCTTTCTTAGAAAAGTACATGCCGGGCGCCAATCGCTCGGACGGCAATCTGGTCTATGGCTACGGTGTCGCGCAGACGCTCGTCGAGACACTTCGGCTGTGTGGTGACGACCTGACCCGCGCCAACGTCATGAAACAGGCGTCATCGCTCAAGGACTTCACCACCGACACGCTGCTTCCCGGCGTAAAGATCAACACTTCAGCCACCGACTTCGCGCCGTTGTCGCAGCTGCAGATGATGCGGTTCAAGGGCGAGAAATGGGAATTGTTCGGCGACATCATCAGCGGCAACGTCGTAACGAACTGACGACTATTGCGGGCACCAATCCAACTTCAAAGACCGCCTTCGGGCGGTCTTTGGTCTGCCGGAAGCGAGGAGCGAGACTGTTCAAGGGAATGGGTGGCTATTTCTGCCGCGCTTGTATTGAGAATCGTCTTATGGATGCAAACTGCGTTACGATACCGCGCGGGTCTACTTGCGGGCCAATCGATTGTGTGAACGGATCGGCGGCGGCCGGTAACGCCTGTTCGGCTCGGCGAGATAGTAGGCAGCAACGGCTCGTCGCTGTGCTTCCTCGCCTTTGTTCGATAGAGCATCGTGCCAAGGACAGCGACGAAGGGCTCGGGGTAATCGACGGGCAGTATTGGCACACTCAAAACCCCCTGCAGCGGCGCTCGAAGTCACCCCGGACGCGGCCAAGTTGAATTACTTTCGCAAACTTCCCCGGTTCACGCGTTTCCCTGCTCGACATCAGAAAATTCCCTGCTTTATTGACTAGGGAATTTCGCTAGCAAGCTACTGATTTTTAGAGGCAATTATTGGGCCGTGGTTGGCTCATGTTGTGAGGGGCGGCAAAATCTCCGGCGCCCATCGGCTATGCGGGCAGCGGCAGGCAAGATCATCGGGACCACTCCCGTTTGAGCCGAACCGGGCCAGAGGGGATGGCGGTCGAGGATCAGACCCATTCCGCCGCCGCCAGCAATTCGTTTAGTCGATCTTCACCTAGGACGCGCTTGATTAGCGAAGCGAGTATGAAAAGTTGCCGCTTTACAGCGAAGTTGAACGCTTCGGTGTCCCCCGTCTGAAAAATGGCCCTTAGGCTTTCGATTGCTGCAATCTCAAAATCAGTCAGCGGTGCGATACTTTCAGCGGAAGCCCGCGCAATTTCGGCCTTCGGCGTAGGTTTACCACCCCTTTCACGTGCGCCTGGAAATTCGATCACTGTCGAGCTCATCTTGAGATGATGGCGAGATCGCCGATTCGGCGCAATCAGCCGGTTGCGACTGCGCCCTTCGATCAACAATATTTCAACGAGCAAGCGTGGGTGCATCCATATCAAGTTGATCGGACCAGGTTGATCTGAGTCAAGACCCTCTATTCTCAACCGGTTACGAGGAAGCGTTCCAACCTAGAGGAGCGCTCCATTATGGCTGAAAATGTAGCTAAAGTACCTGTGAAGCAGGAAAAGATCGAAAAACCCTCGTCAACGCTCCAGCCATGGCAGCCCTTTGAAGGCCTCCGTGATGAAATCGATCGCTTGTTTGACGATTTTGGCCGCGGCATGTGGCAGCCATTTCGTCGGTCACTCTTTCCGATACCACCTTCATTCCGAAGCCAAGTGAAGTGGCCCACGATGCCAGCGGTCGACGTTGTCGAGAGGGAGAAGGCCTATGAAATCATGGCTGAGCTACCCGGCCTGGACGAAAAGAATATTGAGGTCAAAGTGGCCGACGGTGTGCTGACGATAAAGGGTGAGAAGCGGGAAGAAACCGAGAAAAGTGAGAAGGACTATTATCTGCAAGAACGTCGCTTCGGCTCGTTCGAACGCAGCTTCGAAGTGCCGGAAAGTGTTGAGGTCGACAAAATCGAAGCGAGCTTCAAGAAGGGCGTACTTATGCTGACCCTTCCCAAGAAGGCCGAGGCTCAAAAGCCTGCGAAGAAGATCGAGGTAAAGTCGGGTTGAGGCCCTGCCGACGGTCCGTAAAAACATGATGAAAACCCGGGCGGGTGCCCGGGTTTTTCTTGCGGCGCTACTCGATGAAAATGGATGTCCACTATTGATGCTCCTCCACCCGGCCACTCCACGCAGGTTCATGCGTGCGAAAAGGACCTTGAACAACTCTCCCATCACCAGGCCGTCCCACCATCGCTGCTCCAGATCAGGCGCGTCCCGCCGTCTGTCGCGATACGCAACAAGTCGTCATAGGGGACCATCCCCCCAAGCCGCGGCAAATCGCCGGATCGGCTCGGCGAGAGAATGGGCGGCAAAGGCTCGTCGCTGTGGGTCTTCTGTTTCGTTCGGATAGAGCATCGTGCCAAGGACAGCGACAAAGGGCTCTGGATAATCGACTGGCGGGCGACTTAGCCCATTCGCCCGAGTCTAGAGGAGGCGGGCGGAGTGCATCGATCGAGAATGGGCGGGGCGAGAAATCCGACGTCGGCCCGCCAGGATTCGGTGGAGGCGAGATGCAGTTTTTTTTGCTCTGCGGAGCGCCGAGAGGACAGCCAAGCGCTTTTTTTGCCTGCGTAGCGGGAGCGACAGTTACCGTCTAAGTAACCGCCTTGAGCCAGGCCGCAGCCGCATCCATTGCGCCCTTCCAAAGATGCTGTCGTCTTGAGGCAGGTTCGCTGGAAAGCGCGGTCGCCAATTCAGAAAACGATTTGATTGCACGGAAATGAAGCTCTGCTATTTCTGCGCGCTCGGTACGACGGGGCAAATCACGCGAGAGCCCGCTGACAAGCCGCGCAGCTGTCTGCTGTTCCATGGATTGAGCCACCCGCAGAACTGTTGACGCATATCTCGCCTTGATGAGGCTGTCGTGACCGGGATCTCTGATTGGGGAGACTCGTTTACGAGCATTGAAGTTGCCACGAGTTGGCTCAGTTGTCTGCACAACAGGCGGGATCACGCGAGTCGGCTCAGTTGTCTGCGCAACAGGCGGGATCACGCGAGTCGGCTCAGTTGTCTGCGCAACAGGCGGGATCACGCGAGTCGGCTCAGCTGTCTGCACAACAGGTGGGATCACGCGGGTCGGCTCAGTTGTCTGCACAACAGGCGGGATCACGCGAGTCGGCTCAGTTGTCTGCGCAACAGGCGGGATCACGCGAGTCGGCTCAGCTGTCTGCACAACAGGTGGGATCACGCGGGTCGGCTCAGTTGTCTGCACAACAGGCGGGATCACGCGAGTCGGTTCAGTTGTCTGCACAACAGGCGGGATCGTGCTGCCAGAAGCTGCGCCGCTCCGCTGCCGTTCAAGTGCTTGGACCACTGCTCCTACCAAATCGCTGGGCATGTCACGGCTCCGCAGTTGGGACAACGAAACCTACAGGTCCGAGCCCGGCAGTCCAGCGAGTGTCCCCGCTATTCACGCTGAGACGAGGGCTTTGAAAGTCCCTCGTGATTCGCACCTACGCCGGACAAAAGCCTGCCGCCGTCGGGTAGGCGGGCAGGGATGCGCGCCGAATCAAGTTGCGCAGCCCATTCGTCCTGCATCGCGCCACCGCCCTTGGGCTCAAGGCAACCTTCGTCCTTCCCACGGTTTGCGGCGGTCGAGGCACTGAAGCGTGGATAGGATCTGGCAAGCCCAGCGCCTAAGCGCGGCCTCATACCGGCTCAGCCGGTCGAGCGGACAGGTCTGAAGGTTGTTTAGGCGCACAAAGGCGCGCGTGAGACCATCGGATTGATGAGCAGCCCAATGGGGAGCCTAATTCGAGATTGGTGGTGGGCTCTTCATCATGCTCGCAGCGGCGCACGATCGGCTAAACTCCTGTTTGGCGCTTGATGCGCGCATTACAATCAAAGCAACTCGACGAATTCGATCATTCGGCGGCGCTGATCAGGATCCGGCAGAGGGCCGTGCATCGCCCCGGCGTTGTCGGTCATGTGGCCGGGATCTCCGGTTCCTGGTATCACAGCGGTCACACGCGAGTCCGCGAGCAAATACTTCAGAAAAAACTGACCCCAAGAGTTTGCGAACACCCGCGCCCACTCGGGCAATTCCTTCCCGTGCACCACCTTGAATAATCTGCCATTTCCGTAAGGCAAGGCGGTCAGCACGCCAGCCCTGATTTCGGCGGCCAGTGGCAGGATGGTTTTTTCAGCCCCGCGGTTATCGAGCGAATAGTCGATCTGGACGAAATCAGGCTTCTCCCGTTCCAACACCGCCTCGACTGCGGGATAGTCCCGGCGAAATGTCGAGGTGATGCCGATGTAGCGGCACATACCCTGTTTCTTCCATTCCCTGAAGCGTTGGAGAGATTGCTGCTTGCTCCTGACGTTGTGGAGCTGCAGCAGATCGACACTTGCAGTCTTCAGTCGGGTTAACGATTGCTTCAGTTCTTGCGGGTCTGGCGTTTCGAGCTTCGTGGCGATGAAGAGCTTGTCGCGCAAGCCGGCAGTTGTCGCGACCTCGCCCAATACGCTCTCTGCATCGCCATAGGTTGAGGCCGTGTCGATGAGCCGACCGCCGTTGTTAACCAGCGCTTTTACGACTGCATCGGCCTTGCGTCGCGTCGCTTCGCTATTCTCGTCGAAAACATAGGCAGTGCCGAGGCCAACGGCGGGAATGCGCTCGCCGCTGCCGGGTATCGCTCGAGTGAGAAGTGGCGTCTCCGGTTGCGCAACAACTCTGGTTGAGACCAGAAAGCCGCCGGCGAATGCGGCAAAGCCGCGGCGAGTCATTTGGCGGGTCATTTGGATTGCCATGCCGGCACTCCTAGCTCTGTGTCTGTCGCCAGACGCTCCTGCGCTCGCCCCAGCGCGATTGAAAGCACGAGCCAGCCCGCCGCGACTGGCAGCACGCAGAGCGCGATGGCGCCAAGCTTCAACCCCAATGCCTGCAGGCTGTCATAGACCCAGCCATACAACGCGTCCGAGCCGCGATAGATCACCACGTCGATCAGGTTCTTGGCCTTGTACTTTTCCTCGCGCCCAACCACGGTAAAGAAGACCTGCCGCGCCGGATTTGCGATTGCAAAATTCATCCAGCGTTGGGCGACCTGAAGTACCACCACGACGGACAGGCTCGGCGCGACCGCCACCGCGCCGAAGCCCACGATATAGATCGCGGGCAAAGCTGCGGCCGCAATGCCGGTGCCGAAGCGCTTGAGGAACGCGGCGGTCGCAAGGACCTGCGTCCCCAGGCTCAGCAGCCCAACCGCAAGATCGATCGTGGCAAACAGACGCGTTTGCGCTGCCGCGCCATGGATCGTCGCCGAAACGATATTGGCCTGCGCAAAATAGGCAATCGTCGCGCCGAACGAGAGGAGGCTGACCCAGCCGGCGACGCCAATGAGATAGGGCGAGCGCATCAGTTCGGACAAGCCTGCCAACGCGCTCCCGCCAATGGGTTGCCTTCGAGTTTCCACTTCCGCCGGCGGCTCCGCCAACTGTTCAATCCGATGGACGCAGAGCACAGCTACTTCGAGGAAAGCGGCGGCCACCAGCAGCAGGTTGACCGGACCGAGCGGCGAGGACAGCCATATCGTAACCAGGGGACCGAGAAGCGCGCCAGCCGTTCCCCCAGCGCCAATGAACCCGAACAGCCGCTTGCCTTGTTCCGACGTAAACAGATCAGCCATGAACGACCAGAACACCGCGACCGCGAACAAATTGAAGACGCTGACCCAGACGAAAAACAGTCGCGCCACGATCACTTTTTCAATGTCTAAAACCAGCAACAACCAAAACAGTACCAGGTTGGCTACAAAGAAGTGGTAGACGATCGGAATAAATTTCACCCGCGGCAAGCTCGCCACCAGAGCGCCGTAAATGGGTTGTGCTACGAGCAGGGTGACAAAGGTTGCCGTGAACAGCCAGGGCAGGTTTTTGGTCCCGCCCGCAATCCCCATCTGATCGCGCAACGGACGCAGCACGTAGTATCCGGCAAGCAGGGTGAAGAAATACGCGAACGACCACAGTGCGGTCATCCGTTCGCGCGCGGTGCCCGGCACAGCGCGTTGCAACCAGCCCCCGAAAGCGGTCGCTGCAGCGATCATGGCGCCAGGGACAACTTCTGCCTGAGTTCCGGTGCGCTCAAATTTTGGCCATAGCCTGGCGCGCCGCGCTGGAACCGGCTCGCATCGGCCAGTTTGCCAACCTCCACCGGATCGAAGCCGGCATCGCGCACGAGTTGCGCTGCGATCTGGACTGCCTCGTGATCATCGCCAGCAATCGGCACGGCGAGCCTGGGAGCAGGACGGTTCGCTTCACGTTCGAAGATCGTGTAAGATAGCGTGTTAAAGGCGCGCACCAATCGCGCGCTAGGCAAATATTTTTGCGAGGTCACTCCGACTCCATTGCGCTCGGCCTCGTCGGCAATAGCGCCGTCGCGGCTCGCCACGGCGTTGTTGGCGTCGAGCACGATCTTGCCCGCTAGCGATTTGCCGTAATCTTTTCCGATCTGCGGCAATGCGGCGTACGGCACCGCGATGAAGATGATCTCGCCAAATGCAATGGCCTTATCGACGGTGCCGGCCTGTGCAAGTGGGCCAAGGCGAGCCACCAGGTCTTGCAATTCCTCTGGATGACGCGACGAAAAAAGGACCGGATGGCCCGCTTTGATCCAGAGGCTACCGATCGTGCCGCCGATATGGCCAGCACCGATAACGCCGATTTTCATCGCGGTCTGAGCGAATGCGCTCACGGGCTTGAGCACTTCTTGCAAGACCAGTGCTCCTGCGGTGCTCAATAGAGCGCGACGGCAACGATCAAGGGGGACATGCTTGAACATCGACGCACCATTGTGGATTGCAGCTATTGCAGCTGCCAGTTTAGAGGATTTCACGTCATGCCAACACTAACGCAAAAAGCAGCATGATAGCCGCCCGAAATGCGTTGCCTCGCTCAGAGTTGATCCTCCTATTTTCGGGCGCTCGCGAACGGCGCGGCGGATCTATTTGGGTGCGGCCGACGGACGGGCTTTGGTGTTCGGTTCCGACGGAATAGCCGGCACGTCATCTTTGACGCTACACTGTTGGACATACCTCTCTTCGGTCATGTCGTACTTCATCATTGCGTCCCGATTGGCCCTCCATTCAGCCTCGCAGTCCTCCACGATTGCCTTCGAGCTTTGTCCATTTGTTGTGAGTGGTACGGACGAAGATGCCGGGGGGACGGTGGTCGAGTTTGACGGGCCAGTTTGCGCAAGTGCACTGCCTGGCAAAATTGCAATCCCAGTAAGCGCACCAAAGACCAGAACGAGGTGCTTTTTCAATTTTCGGCTCCTGTTGGCGCGTTTGGATCGCGAAACGGCCGTTTCGCGG
Source organism: uncultured Alphaproteobacteria bacterium (assembly GCA_963738845.1). Taxonomy (GTDB): domain Bacteria; phylum Pseudomonadota; class Alphaproteobacteria; order Rhizobiales; family Xanthobacteraceae; genus Bradyrhizobium. Next base: position 43,995 of record CAVTYJ010000007.1, read on the forward strand.
CGCCTGCAACCATCGAAACAGACCAATTCGAACGTTTCGTGCCTGTTCCTCACAGTTGCGAGTTTTCTGTGCGGCGTTGGCGCGACAAACGGCAAGAGTTGCGGGCGTCAAGCCGCGCTCAGCCTTACAGCCGAGCCTTGCTCTCATCGTAGAAGCATCTTCACCAGTGCCGACCTGGTATTCTCCTGTCCGGCTGTCCCGTCATCAGCCTGTCGCGTTCTGCGCAGAGGTTGTCGATCTTGCTGAGCATCCGGTGTAGCAACGCTTCTGCTGATGTGCTGGATAGCCGGGCCCGCTGAAGCTGCCTGATTTCGCTTCGCTGCCTTTGAACTCGGTAGCGGATGCGCTCGATTTCGCCCCTGATGAACTCGATGTCCGGCATCGTACCCCCTCAAAAAACCAATTTGCATGAGGTGACGGCGGCGAATTGACTACTTCGGGCGGCCTTTTGCTTGACGCAGATCAAAGCTACCGTGCAGCTTTGTGACGGGCCATAAGCGTGGTTGCCATGGCCTGGGCACGGCTCCGTCTAACACCCCTAAGGCTTGGGCGGGGTCGTGCGCTCGCCGCGCCGGCTGTCGTCGGAGTGAAGCCGAGTGAACGTGTATTGCCACATGCCCCTAGCCAGCTCCGCGTCCGCTTTCGCAAGCGCGAACCGGCGACAGGCTCTGAAATGGTCAGCTCGTCAGGGTAGACCGGAAGTGATCGACTGCTTTCCAAAACGGCGACTTTGACCCAACTCGGACCAAGTCCGTGTTTCAGCACCTGAGCGCGCCCAACTTGTTGTAGGCGCGCGTGCGGCGATGTAGCCTGGGCTGAGCTGCCCAAGGCTGCTTTTAGTGGCTGCGCGCATGACATCGGCAGCGAAACATAGCGACGATCAAAAGGAGATGCATTTCTGATCCGATAACGAGGGAGGAAATTTATGAACACTTCAGCAAGCCGCGCCCTGATTTGCTCGTTCACGATCGCTGGTTGTGTCTTGCTCTCGGAAGCCGTACGGGCACAAGGGATCTTCCGCACCGAAATTTTTGCGGTGCCGACAGTTACACTCAGCACCGCTGATTTCCTGCTCGGCAAGAAAGACGGCAAGCCAGCAATGATAGGAGGCGAGCTGCGCATTCCAAAGCCCGGGGCCGACAGGTTGCCGGCCGTCGTCCTCGTGCATGGCTCGGGCGGCGTTGGCTTCAATACTGGGATGTGGGTAGGCGAGCTGAACAAGGCGGGCTTCGCGACTTTTGTCATCGACAGCTTCACGGGCCGTGGGATCACGAATACCATTACCGATCAATCGCAGCTTTCGTCTTACACGATGATGAACGATGCCTTTGCTGCGCTCGCCGTGCTCGGGAAGCATCCGCGGATTGATCCGAACAAGATTGCGGTCATGGGGTTCTCGAAGGGCGCCGTACCCTCACTCTACGCTAGCATGAATTGTTTCCAGAACGCCTACGCCCCAGAGGGCGCAAGTTTCGCCGCCTATATCGGTTTCTACACGCCTTGCAATACCGCGTTGATCGATGACGAAAAGGTCAGCGCGAAGCCGATCCGACTTTATCACGGCATTGCCGACGACTGGGTGCCGATTGGCCCATGCCGAGATTACGTCGCACGGCTGAAAAAGGCTGGTGCCAATATAGATCTCGTTGAGTATTCCGGCGCCACTCACGCTTTCGATTATCAGAATATCTCGGGCACGATGCAGCTCCCGCAGGCGCTTACCGGGCGCAAATGCCGCTTCGAGGAAAAGCAGCAGGGCGCGATTATCAACAGCGATACGGGCCAGCCCGCCACTCCCAGTGACCCCTGTATGGAACGAGGTGTTGCGATCGCCTACAATGCCGAGGCGACCGCCGCCGCTCAAAAAGACGTCCTCGAATTTCTCAGCAAGCTCTTCAACAAATAGTCGAAATACTGAGAACGAAGCCGCCTAAAACCGGAGAAAGGTCCCGCGCAATGCAGAGCCCTTCTCTGCATTCTCTCGCAATCTCTCCAGCGTTTGGAGTCACGGCCCTTCGAGGTCACATCATTGATCCCATCCGGCGCCCCAGCACGCCTCGAGCTCGGCCCAATTGTCGAAATGCCTGTGAGCACGCGCGTGATGCTTGGTGCCGAGCGGACGCAATTGGTGCTTCAGAGCGTTCCACGGTCGCCTAAGGAGTTGAAGTAGTAGGCAAGGTGCTACTCGAGAGCGCTGCAGCTTCATACCGATTTGGACGCTAACGCGAAGTGACGACAGGCTCTGGAACCGCGCGAGACGCGGGTTCATCCGCAACTATAATCCTCGACGCGTGCTGGCGGCACGCCATAGCGTCTGATTGCGCCGCTCGCCGCAACCCTATGAGGCCATCGATCTGACGCGGACGTAAGAGCCCGGCGCGTCTTCGATAATCGGTAGCCTGCCGCCGGGTGCGCGGGCAGGAATGCGCGCCGAATCAAGTTGCGCAACCCATTCGTCCCACACCGGCCACCACGATCCCTGCTGCGGCGTCGCGCCACCGAACCATTCGTCCGGACTGGATGGCAAGTTGTCATTCGCCCAGTGGCCGTATTTGCCGCCTGGCGGGCTGATCACGCCGGCCATATGGCCCGAGCCAGACAGGACGAATTTGACCGGCCCGGAATACAGGCGTGTCGCCGCATAGGTCGATTTCCAGGGCGCAATGTGATCTTCGTGCGTCGACAGAACGAAGCTCGGCGTTCGAATTTTCGACAGGTCGATCGGCGTACCGGCAAGGTTGATCCCGCAGGGCCGTGCCAGCAGATTCTGCTGATACATGTTGCGCAAATAAAATGAATGCATCGTCGCTGGCATGCGTGTTGGGTCTGAATTCCAGAACAACAGATCAAACGAGACTTGCTCCCTACCAAGCAAGTAGTTGTTGACGACAAAAGACCAGATCAGGTCGTTGGCGCGCAACATGCTGAACGCGGTTGCCATATCGTGGGCGTCGAGATATCCGCGTTCCTGCATTCGTCGTTCCAGCGAGGCAATTTGCTTGTTGTCGATAAAAACCGCCATGTCACCGACGTCGCTAAAATCGACGAGCGTCGCCAAATAGGTGGCACTTGCAATGCGATCGTCACCCTTCGCGGCCGAATAGGCCGCCGTCGCGGCGAGTAGCGTCCCGCCAAGGCAATAACCGATCGTGTTGATGCTGCGCTCTCCAGTTGCCGACTCGATTGCGTCCAGCGCCGCCAAAGGTCCCTCGATCATGTAATTTTCAAAGCACTTTGCAGCGAGTTTTGCGTCGGGATTGACCCAGGAGATGACGAACACGGTATGTCCTTGATCGACGGCCCACTTGATGAACGAATTGTTCGGCTGCAGATCGAGAACATAGAACTTGTTGATCCACGGCGGCACGATGAGCAGGGGCCGCCTTCGGACGTCGCTGGTCGAAGGCATATATTGGATCAATTGCGTGAGATCGTTCTGGTAGACGATTTTTCCCGGCGTCGTTGCGATGTTTTCGCCGAGACGAAAAGCCTTCGTGTCGGTCATCGTGATCGCAAGCCGGCCATTGCCGCGATTCAGATCGCCAAGAAGGTTCTCCAGACCACGCAGCAGGTTCTGCCCGCCCGAAGCCAGGGTCGCGGTGAGGACCTCCGGATTGGTGGCGACGAAGTTGGAGGGTGACAATGCATCGACAAACTGGCGCGTGTAGAACTCGACTTTGCGCGCTGTGGCCCGGTCCATGCCTTTGACTTCACGGATTGCCGACAGGATGCTTCTCGCAGCAACGAGATAACTGTCCTTCACCAGGCCAAAGACGGCATTTTCACTCCATTGCGGATGCTTGAAGCGTTTGTCTTTTAGATTATCGGCTTCGTGCGCGCGCAGCATGAGCATGCGCTCTGCCGTCTTTTGCCAGATGCCCAGTGTGTCCTTGCATAGATCGATCTGAGCGCTTGCGACCTTGGCGGGGTCGCCCATCATCCTGGTCATGAGCTCAAGACAATCGAACCCCAGCGTCGAGGTGTCACTCATGCCAAACTTCGTGACGTCCGTCAGATTAGACAGGACGCCCTGCACCAGCAGCTGGCTTTGCGTTGCGATGTTCTGAAGTTGCCCTGCAAGGACGAGCGGGTCCCATGTGGGCTGCGTCGGTCTACTGGCCATGTTGCTGCCCCAGCCGTATTTGTCAGGTCTCCCTGGAGGCGTCTCAATAAAAGGCGACGGCGATACGTTGTTCTTTACGCCAGAGGACTATGCAGCGGCGCAGGCCTCCGTCTGGAATCACAGTCAGCGCGAATTCGTCGGGAATCTTTTTATCTGCAGCAACATCAAGGGCGGCACCGAAGGCAGAGATGCTGCGAATGATGCAATCTGCCTCGGAGCGTCCGAAGCTGATTGAGCCCAACTTTGGGACGTGTGTCGAACGCGAACCTTTCTGTGCCATCATCTTCTCTCTTCGATTAAGGCAGCAGGCCGCAAGGCGCATATCAATTGCCGGTCGAGCAAAACCTGAGAAGCCGAAGCAATCGCGAAGCCGGACAATCAATTAAACTTCGGCAAAATATCACTTTAAATATCTAACTTAAACCGAAATGTGAGATTAAATCGAAATAACCGCAATCGAGCTCACGCCCGCGTTCCACTGCGACTACTTGGCATTGATATCAAAAAATGCCGCTCCATCTTGGGCGAGATGGAGCGGCAGTGCAGGGAGCTCATCACCTGCATTAAGTCCTTGGAGTAACCGCACGCGCACTAAATCGATTGTTGAACGTCTTCGTGATGCAAAATACTAGTCTCGATTCGGCGTGAGATGATTGGGCGAGGCCGCCGCCTCGCGACGGCGGCCCCTAATCGCACGGGCAGGCGACATGGAGGCCGTTCCGTACGGGTTGCTTGATTGAAAATAGATTAAAATAGGCTATTTAAAGCTCAGATAATTGTCAAATTAAAAATTCGGGATATTTTCTGGGATGGCTTACGCGTTTGTTGAGTGTGATGAGCTTCGCTGGAAGCGCGGCCGCCGCGATAGATCGCGGGCTTCGGGAATTCTGTTGAAGCGTGGTTCGATCATTTGCACCGCCGCGTCACGACCGGCATCCATGATCCGGTCCCAGACGCCAGCCCGCCGCCACCGAACGAATCGATTGTAACAACTGGTGCGGGGACTTTAGTTCTCCGGCCGGTCTCGCCATGGCGCACCTGAACGCGGGACCCGCGACGGTCGTTTACGCGCCGAACGCCGCGCGGCTTGTTCGGGGGCATCGGTTTATTGCCGTCGATTCGTAATCGCTGAGTTCGTAGCGCATGATTCGAGGCTCCGGTTTCGGAGCTTGAATCACGGGCAGCCCCATCAATCGGCGGTGCACCGTGGGCGTGCCACGAATGCTCTGAATTTACTTCCGCTTTCGGCGGAATAGCGGACTTGGCCGGACTTTGCTACTAGCCCAACTCGGTCGGAATGACCCAACAGCGACATTGTAACTCACTGACAAAGGGTACAAATCAGCGTAGCACGCCGGTGCTTCAACGCGTCCTTGGTGTCGATTGATCCTGCGTTCCGGAAGTACCATAACGTCCTAGTTGAACTGGCTATCAGGACCGACCTCTTGTGGCGGTAGCCCGCGTTGAAAACAAGCGAGGTTGTGAGCTTGCACATCAATATGGATCTAGATCAAGACGAGATCATGTATCCGGATCTCGTCCCGTTTTTGGCCGTCCACGCGGGCTGCGTTGCAGCGATCTGGTCGGGCGTCACCTGGCACGCGATCGCAATTTGCGTCATTCTATATTGGTTGCGCATGTTTGCGATAACCGGCGGGTATCATCGGTATTTCTCGCATCGAGCCTACTCGACAAGCCGGACATTTCAGTTCGTACTTGCATTCCTCGCGCAAAGCACAGCTCAAAAAAGCGTGCTGTGGTGGGCCGCGAAACATCGACATCACCATTTGCATTCAGATACCGAGCAGGACGCGCATTCGCCCAGGCACAAGGGCTTCGTGTACAGTCATGTCGGCTGGATTTTCTATCGACGGCACGACGCCACTGACCTGGTGAAGGTTTCCGACTTTGCTTCGTATCCTGAGTTGATGTGGCTGCACAAATTGGAGATCTTGCCGGCAATCGTGCTCGGAGCACTCTGCGTCCTGATTGCTGGATGGTCTGGGCTCGTGGTCGGTTTTCTGTGGAGCACCGTGCTGTTGTATCACGCTACATTCTGCATCAATTCACTCGCGCACGTTCGCGGCAGCAAGCGGTATGTGACAGGCGACGATTCCCGCAACAATTGGCCACTGGCTCTGTTCACGATGGGCGAGGGCTGGCACAACAATCATCACGCCTACCAGAGCAGCGCGCGACAGGGCTTCCGCTGGTGGGAGATGGATCTGACCTATTATGTTCTGGTGGTCCTGTGCTGGCTGGGGATTGTCTGGGATCTAAAAGCGCCGTCCGAGCAGGCCCTGCGCAATGAGCAGCGGTTGGGATCACGCGTCGTAAGACGAACGGCAGAGCAACTCGCTCAACGTTTTAATCCCGAGCACATTGCGCTTGCGATCAGATCGTCAGTCCATGACTCCGAATTGCCGTCCATCCGGGAGATGCTTTTGCTATTGCGGCATCGGGCTGATTTGCTCTGGAATTGGCATTTACCGAACATGCCAACTCGGGAGTTGCTCCTTGCCGAAGCACTGAACATGTTCCCGAAGACCATATCCCTGGACGACATCGTCGACGTTGCCTATCAGCTTCTTGGCGAAGCCGTCGGCGCTCTGTTGATCGTTCCACCGCTATGGACCCCGGCAACGCCAAAACCCTCGGCCAACACGCATTAGCGGCGCCCGACGCATCAGAGCACACTACAGCCTGTAAAGTGCGTCAGCGTTGCTCTGCTTAACGACGCCAGCCCTTAGCGGAACGCGCGTAGCTGCGTGGTTCCTATTCGTTCGTCTGGACTTGGTCCATCACGTCATTTCGTGGCCGCAGTAAGTAACGGCGGCTGTGAGTTTTTGTTGTTAACTCGCAGCTTGAGCCGCGCTGTGGGAATTCCGGTACACAATTCTTGCGCTGCTTGGCGTAGCTTAGGAAGCGCCGCTCCCAGCGGCGTTTCCTCCCTAAACTTGGGCCCGTCGCGAATGGCGGGCCTCCTTCCGACCGCCCCTCATCGTTGTGCCTCCTTTCTCGTCGGCGGACGCGGCAACCGAGCGCTTGAGTTGCTTCAATCCGCTCTCGCTTCGGTCGCGCGAACCTAGAAGCGGATAAGCTCAATCTGACGCCAAGCAGAAATTGGCGCTCGGATTTGATTTTTCCTCGCTCAGCCGATTGTCTATGGTGTGTTCATGGCGCGCCTCGTTCATCTATCAATTGCTATTGTTCTGTTGCTGCCCTCGGTAGCCGCGCAGGCTGCACCCATTCACAAGCGCTCGCCGCCACGCTGGCATGGCTACGGTTTCCTGCCGGGCTATCATCAGCCGCCGAGCAATAGCCAACCGCTCTATGTCCAGAAAAATGCGCTGCTGCGCCGCGACCGACGCCCGTGGTACATTGACCCCGTCCCCAGTTACTTTGGGTATGACGGCAACTGGCACTATTTCGGCTGGCCTGGTTTTTACGGCGGCCGCTACAATGGGGGCACCTTTGGCCCGTGCTGGACGCGCACACCTATCGGACCGATCTGGAATTGCGGCTGATCAGTCTATTCGCTTAGGGGCCGGTTGATGATCTGACAGCTTGCGTCGCGACTTTCGCCATGTCTGAGGATAAGACATCGGATGGAAGGGCCACAAAACCGCACTCATGACCAAACGCAGGCAGAGCTTGCGATCGCGGCGCTTGTCCGGTTACCGTTGGCGCGACCGTCCGAGATAACGATGGCGACTAATAACGCGCGATCTCGTGCACGCGGGCCGCTGCCGCCATCCTCCGATGCGACGAACTGGTCCGACGACTTGCGCGTGGCAGTCCAGGAGACATCATGATCCCGAAGCCTGCCGACATTAGTGACTTGTTGGCCCGCTGGGCCCGCGAGCGACCTGCGGCCACGGCGCTTACCTTCGGCGAAACGCGCCGTACCTGGGGCGAACTTGCCGAGCGGGTTCAGCGCGTCGCCGCTGGCCTGCGCTCAGCGGGCCTCAAACCCAACGACCGCATCGCCGTGCTGGACCTGAACCACCCTTCCTGCCTGGAATTGACGATGGCTTGCGCACAGACCGGCTGCGCCAATGCGGTGGTGAACTTCCGCCTGGCGCCGCCCGAGATCGCCTATGTGGTCAACGATGCCAAGGCGAGGCTGCTCTTCGTGGGACCCGAATTCGCCGGTGCTGCGGCGCAACTGCGCCCGCAGCTGCCCACCCTCGAGCGCGTGATCCACATCGGCGGCCCCCACGATGAATTCGAGCCTTGGCTGGCCGCACATGCACCCGATGCCCGCGTCCATCCCGCCGGGCCCACCGACTGCTTCGTGCAGCTCTACACCTCTGGCACCACTGGCTTTCCGAAGGGCGCGATGCTCACCCACAAGGGCATGCTTGCCCATGCGCGCAACGTGGCGGCCGCGCAGGAGATGGGCGTCAATTCGCGCGTGCAGGTGGCCATGCCACTGTTCCACGTGGGTGGTACCAGCTACGCACTGGTAGTGTGGAGCGTCGGCGCACCGATCCATCTAATGCGCATGCCCGACCCCTCTGCTGCGCTGGCGATGCTGGAGCATGAAAAGATCACCCACACCTTCTACGTGCCCGCGCTAATGGCCGCGATGACCCAGGTACCCGGTGCTGACCAACGCGACTACTCGTCATTGAAGGTGCTGTGCTACGGCGCCTCGCCGATGCCATTGCCGGTGATGCGCGCATGCCTGAAACTCTTCCCGCCTGGCACAATGCAGCAGGTGTACGGCATGACCGAGCAAAGTGGCGTCGTCACCACGCTGGGTCCCGAGGACCACGAGAACCCCGCAGTGGCGCACCGGCTGGTTTCGGCCGGCAAACCCATCCCGGGCGTGGAAATCGAGATTCGTGACCCCGCGACCGACCAGCCCTTGCCGACCGGCCAATCCGGTGAGATCTGGGTGCGCAGCGAGCAGGTGATGGGCGGCTACTGGGGCAAGCCAGACGCCACGGCCGCCGCGATCATGCCCGACGGCTGGTACCGCTCGGGCGACGGCGGCCACATCGACGCCGATGGCTACGTATACGTGACCGATCGCATCAAGGACATGATCATTAGCGGCGGAGAGAACATCTATCCCGCCGAGATCGAGCGTGTGCTGGCGGAGCACCCCGCGTTGGCAGACGTGGCTGTGATCGGCGTGCCCGACGAGCGCTGGGGTGAGGTGCCGAAGGCGGTGGTTGTGCTGCGGCCTGACGCGCGCGTCGAGCCCAATGAGCTTTTGGGGTGGTGCCGCGAGCGGCTGGCCGGCTACGAGGTACCAAGGACGGTGGACCTGGTGACTGAACTGCCGCGCAACCCGACCGGCAAAATCCTGAAGCGGGAGCTGCGCAAGCCTTACTGGGAAGGGCGTGAGCGCCAGGTTGTTTGACAGCTCTCGAAGGAAAGGTGCAAGCTAGACCATGATGGGCATGGGGGACGACCATGGGCATCGTGGAACGCTGCTTCATCGCCTCGGCGGTGCTGGGCTTGTTGCTCCTGATCGGCATTGGTTTTCTGCCGCTGTAGGCGAGCTCTTGGCTTAAATCGAAGGCGAGCACTTGCGGGTGTGGTCGTGAGGTTCCCCGCTGCTCGCTGCGGAGAACCCATACCATGAAGCGGGAATTCGACCTCATCGTCTATGGCGCGACGGGTTACACTGGCGGTCTGATCGCTGAATATCTGGCGACGTCCTATCGCGGCGGCGATGCCCCGTCCTGGGCGATCGCGGGTCGCTCAATCGACAAGCTCCAGAAGGTGCGTACAGACATCAGCGCACCGGACGATCTGCCCTTGATCAAGGCGGATGCCGCCGAGCCGGCCAGCCTGCGGTCGATGTGCGAGCGTGCTACCGTGATTATCACGGCGGTCGGACCTTATCAGCGTCAGGGTTCCGAGCTTGTGGCAGCCTGCGCGGCCACGGGCACGGCCTATGTCGATCTGTGCGGCGAACCGGCTTGGATGCGGCGCATGATTGATTCCCATCACGACGAGGCGAAACGGACTGGCGCGCGCATCGTCTTCTCCTGCGGCTTCGATTCGATCCCGTTCGATCTCGGCGTACTCACGTTGCAGGAGAAGGCGCGCGAGAAATTCGGGCACCCGGCGCGGCGGGTCAAAGCCCGCTTGCGCAAGGTCAAAGGTGGCATGTCCGGCGGCACCACAGCGAGCGCTCAGGCGACGTTGGCTGCCGCGGCGCGCGACCCGGCCTTGATCCGGCTTTTGATTGATCCCTTCGCATTGACGCCGGGGTTCACCGGGCCGGCTCAGCCGTCGGGCCTTATTCCTGAATACGACCCGAGCATGAACGTGCTGCTCGTGCCGTTCCCGATGGCGCCGATCAACACCAAAAACGTGCACCGCACAAATTTCCTGTTGGGGCATCCCTACGGCAAGGATTTCGTTTACGACGAGATGATGGTCGCGCCGGGATTGGGGGAGATCCCCCGGGTGACGACGGAGACCTTCGCCAGGATCGCTTCTTTGTTGACCGGCGGTCTCAGACCCGGCGCGGGCCCAACTCGGGACGAGCGCGAGAAGGGCTTCTACGACATCCTTTTTCTGGGCGAGCTGCCAGATGGCGGACAGGTGGAGGCGGTCGTCACGGGTGACCGCGATCCGGGCTACGGCTCAACCAGCAAGATGATCACCGAGAGCGCTCTCTGCCTCGTGCGCGACGTGCAGGGCGAGGGCGGCATCTGGACGCCGGGCGCGCTGATGGGGCCGCCACTGCGCAAGCGTCTGACCGAGCGCGCCGGCCTCACCTTCAGCGCGCCTTGAGTAGCTCCCGATCATTCGGTGTTCTGCCGAGCCCGGCACGAACGCTTCCGTGAGAGCGATGCTCTCGGCGCGTGTTTGAGTGCAACTCCGTTCCCAAGCGTTTGATCGAAGCTGGGGCCCGGGCCGCATCAGGTCTATGGCTTTTTGACGACTGCGCCGAATGCAATCGTCGAGCCGATCCACTCAAAGGCCATGCCGGTGATCCTGACGAACGACGAGAAGCGCGATCTTTGGATGCGGGCACCGTGGGGTGAGGCGAAGGCGCTGCAGTAGCCGTTGCCGGATGACGTGTTGCTCGGTGAGGGCAAAGAGGATCAAGCAGCGGCGGCATAAATAGACGCCACTTCCGGTTCAAACGTGATGCCAGAGGGGCCATACCTTCTTGTACGATCGCGATCGTGAAAAAGTAAAAAGGGCAATTCTGGATTGGCGCCGCCCAACTAGATGAGTCCACAGTCGGCTGAGCCAAGACACACGGCCCGTCACTCCCACTTTGGCGGCGTGATGAATAGGGCCTTGGCGCGATGTGGTAGTCTTTTCATCAGAGCGAGCTAGATCCTTGATTCCATGGTTCACATTTCCGGCAGACGCATCTTCGAGCTTCTTCAGTTGGATGTCCTGCTTGGGCTCGGCTTGCTGATCTTGCACAGGTACGACGTGCATCGCGTGCTGATCTGGTTCGCGTTCGGCTGGTTTGTGCTGGACGCGCTCCTGCTCGGTTATAGGGGCGGTCACCTGTGACTTCGCAGCCAAGCTTGCAGTCTGCACGTTAGGGCTTTGCAGACAACGACGCGCTGTTTCGATTTCGGTATCGCTGGCGCCGTGACTTCGTGCCCATTTTTCCGCGGCTACTTCCGAGTATCTTGCGACGTAGAAACGCACCATGGTGCAAGAGACATGACCGAACAATAGCACGCCTGCTGTGGCCGCTTGGCTAAATGCAATCACTATTGCAAAGGCTAAGATTGCTCGTCTCATCATCACGATCAACGCTATGATGAAGGTCTGCGGACTCTACTGGTCAGCATACCTGGCACCTATCCAGCTCCGCCGTCCAGTCATCTGGCGGAGAGCGCGGCGACAAATTCCGTCCGAACGTTTATGGAATCGGAGCAATCATGCATTGATTTGCGAGAGTTTTTTCCACGAAAACCGATTCAAACAAACACAAAATTTTAACGACCGTTCTTTGCTCTCGAAGCAACTCGTGTTCACGAAGAAGCGGTGTTAGCGGCCGCACAGGCGGTCCAAGATTTTCCTTGTTTGCGGAGCGGCGCGGAGTTCGCACCTGAGGTGAGACGCTTCTCAGTGCATAAATGGACTGGCCGATGTACTCGGCGCGGCAGCCGCACACAACCGTGTCGGTTGGGTTCACCGTGCAGCCGTTTCAGATCCAAACGATCTCAGCCAAGAAGCCTGCTTCGCCGAAACGAGAAAGCGTTCGGAACAAATGGAATGGCCACCGCCAGCGCGCTGCTTTCATGGCTTTCCAATGCAATCTTCTGCGAAAGCAGGACGTCTCCGATCGGTAACTCGCCTTCCGGCATGAAACACAAGCCGAGTCGCGGCCGGCCCTTTTCGTCGACCTCGAGAACGTTCATCCCAGCGCCCGGATAGATCCTGTACTGCTTGCCGGTGTCGCCGCCGATGACTTCAAAATAACCCTTTTCGGCGAAGCGAGCCTGTTGCGCTGGCGACAACCATGCGCGCAGAAGGCGAAGCGAGCGGCCCTCCGGTGTGCACTCGGCGCCGTGTCTGCGGAAGAGAGCCCTTATAGCTCTCAAGCGCGAAGGCTCCCTCGGCCGAGGTTGGGTAAAGCGCAACATGGTGCGATCGACTACCCGCCGACGAGCCTGGGAAAGAACACGGTCTCTTCCGCACTCGGATCGAACGATCGGATCTGAGAAACCTGACCCGGACCGGTCCGAACTGCGGCCGTGAAGCCCACTTTGGTCAGCTCGTAGAACCGCTGCTCCGCCTTCGCCAGGCCTTCTGCGTCGTTCGGGTCGAAAGAGTGCCGGGTGTCGCCTGTGCGGTCCATCACGATCTGGGTCGCCATGACCGTCCTCCTCAGGTGCTGATAGCCAAGGACCTAGTCAACCAGTATGAGACTGAAGCAGCGACGTTTCAAGAGAGGAAGACTCAATCGCGGGCGGTTTTGGGCTCGCCTAAGAGACCTCATTCGCCGCTGGGGGTGGCGCGTCGGCGCTATCGTGGAGCGATGGCCTCCAATTAAAACGTTCCGGCTTTGCTTCTGCTGAGTGATCCTGGCGGGACCGAGTTTGAGCGCGCCTCTTCAGATACTCTCGTTTTTGTGCTTAAGATTGCTCTGGCAACAAGTGCGTCGTCAACGCTGATGCGTCTCAAAAGGGAGCTGCGGCTAAACATGCATGCGATAAAAGCGATCGCCCTCGTAGCGGTCCTGCTGCTGCTCGTGGTGAACGCTCTGGAATTGCTGCCGGCAGCGAGCGCTTTTCAAATGTATCTATCGGGTGCGGGGGTGGCGCTGAGCGTTGTCGCGCTAATCGGGATCCTGGTCGGCCCGTCCCGGGATAACCGAGGTGCTGGCGCCGAGGCGGCCCGACCGGTCCCTGTCGCCACTCGCGCAAGCCAGGCAGACGCCGAGATCGTCAGCTTCTTGGCCTTGCTGCAGGCAAGGGGGCGCCTGGTGGATTTCCTGATGGACGACATCAACGCGCATGATGACGCACAGGTCGGGGCAGCCGCGCGCGTGGTTCATGCCGGATGCAAGTCCGCCCTGCTTGAGCACTTTCGAATCTCTCCCGTCCGCGCAGAGCGCGAGGGATCGACGGTACAAGTCGCCGCTGGCTATTCGCCGGACGAGTACCGCCTGGTGGGCAAGATCAGCGGCCCGGCGCCGTTCTCGGGAGTGCTTGTCCACCACGGCTGGAAAACGGATGCGGTGAATCTCCCGCGCATTTTGCGGACCTCGAGCAATCGACTTCCAGCGATTGCTCCGGCGGAGGTGGAACTGAGATAAGCGAACTCGCATCGGCCCGCTGCCGGACGCCCGAACCGGATTATGTACAAGCGGTGCTTTCCGTCACGCGCAGCCATTGACGCGATTGACAGCACGACAACCAGGACAACCCTTTATTATGAGCGCTCGTTTCAGTCTTGCGATCGACCTTGGCACCAGTAATAGCGCAATCGCGATCGCCGATCTCGACAGTGGTGAAACCAGGATTATAGACGTCGCCCAAACTCTAGGACCAAATCAGATCGGCGAGATGCCGACACTGCCGTCCGCCATCTATATTCCGCACGCCGAGGAATTCCCGGAGAGTTCGTTTCCTTTGCCGTGGAACGATGCCGGGCAGCGCGCGATCGTTGGTCAGTTCGCGCGCGAGCGGGGCGCGCTCGTACCTGATCGCGTCGTGACCTCCGCGAAATCTTGGCTGTCCAACCCACATATCGACCCGAAGCAGCGGATCCTGCCGTGGCGATCCGACATCGCGGAAGAGAAGCTCTCACCGTTCGAATGCTCACGCCTTTACCTCGAACACCTCAGGGAATCGTTCCTGCATGCCGAACGGGCGCGGGGCCGGGATTGGGACCCCTCCGGGGGCGAGATCGTTGTGACCGTTCCTGCTTCCTTCGACGAGGTCGCAAGAAGCCTCACGGCCGAAGCCGCCAAGGCTGCGGGCCTCGGGGACGTCACATTGCTCGAGGAGCCGCAGGCCGCATTCTACGCTTGGATGTCGCAGGCGAGCAGGGGATGGCGAAACCTGATTGCCGCTGGCGACATCGTGCTGGTCTGCGATGTTGGCGGCGGCACAGCCGATTTTAGCTTGATCGCGGTCACAGATATCGAAGGCCGCCTGGAACTTGAGCGTGTCAGCGTCGGCGAGCACATTCTCCTGGGTGGCGACAATATGGATCTGGCGCTCGCATATGCGCTGAACGGCAAGCTTGAGGCCGCGGGCAAACGGCTGGAACTCGTGGCAGTTCTTGGCGCTCGTGCATGCTGCCTCCAAAGCCAAGATTGCGTTATTTGATGATGGCGGGCTGGCGCAGGCGCCCATTGCGGTGCCCTCGCGCGGCTCGAGCCTGCTTGCCAAAACCGTCTCAACGACCCTCGATCGCGAGATGCTGGATCAGATTGTTGTCGACGGCTTTTTCGCCAGAACCCGCATCGACGACCTCCCGCGCGAGAGCCGTGGGACAGGGCTGCAGGAATTCGGTTTGCCCTACGCTTCCAATCCCGTCGTCAGCAAGCATATCGCCCGGTTCCTCGCTCAGAGTTTGCAGAACGTGAAGGCAAGCGAAAAGCTTTCTGCTCTGGTGGGAGCACAGGCTGAGAGGCCGGTGCTGATGCCGACCGCGGTCTTGTTCAACGGGGGGGTCTTCAAGGCCGCGCCAATCCGCACGCGGGTGCTTGATCTGTTGGCATCCTGGAATGAGGGCCAGCCAGTCCGCGAATTGCAAGGTGCTGAACCAGATCTCGCCGTCGCACGCGGCGGCGCGATCTACGGACGTCTCCGCGCCACCGGGAAGGGCATCCGCATCAAGGCCGGTGCGGCGCGCTCCTATTACATCGGACTGGAAACCTCGATGCCGGCGATTCCGGGCTACAAGCCGCCGCTGAAGGCATTGTGTGTTGTCCCGCAGGGGATGCAGGAAGGCACGGAACTGCTCATCGAAGGACGCGAGTTCGGTCTTGTCACCGGCCGCACGGCCGAGTTTCGGTTTTTCTCTTCTTCGGTACGAAGCGGCGATACGCCGGGACAGATACTCCCTGACGCGGAGCGTGAACTCGATGACGCTGGCCTGCTCGAAGTCGCGATCCCGGCACTGGACGTCCCGGTTGGTCAGGTGGTGCCGGTCCGCATCAGCCCGGTCGTCACCGAACTTGGCGTCCTTGAGCTTTGGATGAGGCACACGAACTCCGATCGCCGATGGAAGGTTGAGTTCCAAGTCCGCACGGAATAGGGCGCCCTGGAGGTAACTTCTTGACGAAAGACCGCGCCCGCTTCGCCATTGGTATCGATCTCGGCACGACCAACTCCGCACTCGCATTCGCGCCACTTGTCGGCGAGGGGACGCCAGAGGTCCTTCTCGTCCCGCAGTGGGAAGGTCTGGCGAGTCTGACCGAGAAGCCAACGTTACCCTCTTTCCTGTACCTGCCAGAGGAGTCTGTCGCAGCACACATGGAAGAGGTCGGAGCCGGGCAATGGATCATCGGCCTTTTTGCGCGCATGAAGGCGAGCGAAACGCCCGGACGGGTCGTCCATTCCGCCAAGTCGTGGCTTTGCCATCACGCCGCCGACCGGTCGGCACCCTTTCTACCTTGGGCATCGACGGTTCTGACAGGTGAGCAGAAAATCTCACCGGTACGCGCCTCGGCACTGATTCTGAATTATCTGCGGGGGATTTGGAACAACCGGTTTGCCCAAGCCGGTTTTGCGTTCGATGATCAGGACATCACGGTGACAGTCCCGGCCTCCTTCGATGCGGCGGCGCAGCGGCTGACGATTACCGCGGCCGAGGAAGCGGGCTTCCCCCGCGACGTGCGACTGCTCGAAGAGCCGCAGGCTGCATTCTATTGCTGGCTGGAAAACCACGACCCAGCGCGCGAATTATGGCAGCGGCCCGATACCGGCGATGCCGGGCTGCGACACGTATTGGTCATCGATATCGGCGGCGGCACCTCGGATTTCAGCATTTTTGAAATTCGCCTGAACGGGCAAACGCCGGAGCCTGACATTAGGCGTGTCGCGGTGAGCGAGCATACGCTGCTCGGCGGCGACAATATCGACCTTGCCATCGCCCATTTCCTGGAGCCGCGGCTTGCCGGGACAGGTGGCCAGCTTTCCGGCCCGCAATGGGACCAGCTCGTCGCTGCCTGCCGTCATCTGAAAGAGCACGCGCTGGCCGCTACGGGGCCCCCCGATGAGCGGTTCGCTGTTGCACTGGCCGGTCGCGGGTCGGGAATCGTCGGCGGCTCGCAGACGGCGACGGTGACGCGAACGGAAATCGAGAGCCTATTGTTGGATGGATTTTTTCCCTTCTGCCCGGCGGCGGCGCGGCCGTATCGGACGCAGGCGGCGCTAAGGGAATGGGGACTTCCTTATCCTTCCGATAGCGCGATAACCCGACACCTTGCCGAATTCCTCAACGATCGACCGCGCATTGATGCCGTCCTATTCAACGGCGGATCCGTCCGACCGCCGCTCCTGCGCCAAAGACTTCGCGAGCAGATCGGAGCCTGGCAGGACGGCTTGGTACCGCAAGTTCTGGAGAACGACGAGCCGGATCTGGCGGTGGCGCGCGGAGCCGCGCGATTTGGTGCCCTTCTCCACCACCGTTCAGCTCGCATCGCGGCCGGGGCCGCCGCTGCGATCTTTCTCGAAGTGGAGGGAATTGAGGCAACGGATCGAGAGACTGTGCGTCCGCCCCTCGTATGCGTTCTTCCTCAGGGGGCAGCGCCCTCGCAGGTTTTTGAGATCGCAAATCTAAGCCTTAAGCTCCGCACCGATCAGCTCGTGCGGTTCCAAGCTTATTCCTCAATTGGGAAGAGCCTCAGGGAGGCTGGAGACATCGTTTCCTGGTCCGAAGGCGAATTCCACCCGTTGCCCCCGCTCCAGACCATCGTCAAGACGGCTGAGCTATCCAGTCCGCAAACTGGCGGGATGTTGCCCGTCGGTCTGGCGGCGCAGATGAATGCACTGGGGCTGCTCCAGATCACATGCGTCAGCGCCGACCCTGCCATCCAGCAGTCCTGGCCCCTCGAATTCAACATGCGCGAGCACGTCCAAGGCGGCGCGGGCGCGCCCGGAGCGAGGCGCGCGCGGGAGGCAAATGCTGCAATTGAACCGAACGCTTCGGCGGACGCGCTGGAAACAGCACGCAGTCAGATCGGAACCGTGTTCACCCAGCCTGCCAATAGCAGCAAAAAGACCAAAATTACCGCTGCCATGATCCTCAAGTCTATGGAGCGCATCCTCGCGTCGGGCAGAAGCGAATGGAACGGGTCGCTGCTGCGCGCTCTTTGGACCGCGCTCGAGGAGCGGCGCGACGACAGGCGACGTTCGGCAGACCACGAAGAGGCATGGCTGATCATGGCTGGATTCCTGCTGCGCCCGGGCTTCGGTGTTGTCGGCGACGGTCTTCGTATTGATGCCTTGTGGCGGGTGCACGAGGATGGCGCGTGTTTTCCCGGTCGTCGCATCAAGAGCCAGGAATACATCCTGTGGCGCCGCGTGGCGGGCGGGCTCACGCGCGAACGCCAGACCAGGCTTATGGCCGAAGAGATTGACAGGATCCGCAGCGGCAGGGCGCCTGACGAACTCGTGCGCCTGGCTGGATCTCTCGAACTGATCCACCACGATACCAAGGCAGAACTGGTGCGTTGTTTTTGCGACACCGCGGTGACGCTTGCAGACGCCAAACGGCACTGCGCTCCTTATTTTGCGGCGCTCGGGCTCCTGCTCAATCGAACTCCGCTGTACGCAGGGCCGGAAACTGTCGTTTCGCCCGATCTTGTCGAGCACGCGTATCGGGCTTTCGAGCGCTTCGATTGGACTATGCCGGATCTGCGCGATCTGCAGATTCTTTTCCTCCGGGCCGCCCGCGTTGTCGATGACCGGAGCCTGGATTTACCCATGCCTTTGCGTGGCCTGATTGCCAGCAAGCTGGAGAAGTCGGGCGTCTCTGCGCAGCAGACCGCAAAAATCAAGGGGTTCGTTCCGATCGGACGATCCGACCGGGCCAGTCTTTACGACGATTCACTTCCCCCCGGTCTGATCCTGGCCGAATAAGCAGGCCAAAGGCGGCGCCGCTAACGGCGCCGCACGCCCATGCCGCGCATTTCGGCGAACGTGATCTTGGTGGGGCGGTTCATGCGTCCGCTAGTGCACTACCAATACCGGCACACTTCCGTCCGCCAGGACTTCCGATGTTTGACTGCCCAAGAAAAGCTTCCTGAGGCCGCGGCGCCCATGAGAACCCATGACAATTAAGTCGCAGCCTTTCGACTTTGCTGTTTCGAGGATCGTAGAGGCTGGGTGCGCATTCGGAACATGCACGAGTTCGGCAGATATCCCGATCCGCTCCGCCATAGCCCGAGCTTCATCGAGGACTTTGCCTGCACGCTCCTTGTTGGCTGCGTCAAAACTATCAATCTCTGCCTTCGAGGGAATCCATGCCAATGCGTCCGCTCCAACAGCGGTCGGCAGCGGTTCGGTTACGGTGATGACTGTCACTTTGGCATTCAACGCCTTTGCTAAAGCAAGCCCCTGCTTGATGCCCTGTCTGGCGACATCCGATCCATCCGTGCTCAAGAGAATGTTGGCGTACATTTCGCGGCTCCCTTGCTGGTGTTCTTCACTCCACCCCAAACACAGGCAGCTCGGCAAGTCCTGCCCGATTAATCGGTCGTGCACGCGAGCCCGGCAATGCGATCACGACATTTCGTTGCCGTTCCCCGTCAGACCGCGTCAGTCCAGCTTTCCGAAAATGCCAAGGCCGATGTCGAGAAGGGCCGCCGCTCGCGCTCGCGCGGCCAGGATTGCCCCTTGGCCTCGATGCCGTTGCGGACGAGGCGCGTGCCGAGCGCTGGCATCAATAGAGTGCATACGCCGTAGCGGCGGTTGGGGATTTGGTTCGGCTGCGCATGGATGAGAAGCGGTTCTCCGATGTCGAACCAGGTGAGCGAGATGTCTTCGCCATGCGACTTGATGTACTCGGTCCAGAAGTAGCGGGGATCTCCGGCCTTGGAAAATGTCGCCTCCGCACAGGGGATCGTTGTGTCGGAAAGTTCGGCGTTGAGCATGCCTTGTACCGTCGTCTGCAGCCAGCGCGCCATCGCAATGTTGTCGGAATAAATGCGCCAGCGTCCTTCTGTGAGATCGCTCTTCAGGTAGAGCACATGGCCGGGTCCGGCTGGCGAAAAGACAATCCGCCAATAGCTTGCATCCGTCGAGTTCGGATCGCCGTCCTTTAAGCTCAAGCGGATAAACGGGTTCTCGCCTGTCAGGATCGTTTTGTTGGGATCGGCGATGCTCATGTAACTGGTCTCCGTTCAACGTCTCGGTGGATTGTACCGGTTCGAACCAGCGCACGGAAAGGGTTCGTCGTCTTAATGAAAGATGCGGCCAGAGTTGATGACGACGGTCTGGCCGGTCATGGTCTCGGTGCGGCACATGGCGATCACCATGTCGGCGCAGTCGTCCTTGTCGGCTGGCCTCTTCAGGAGCGAGCCAGATGCGGAGCGCTCGACCTGCTCGGCCCTGAGATTGGCTGTCGCGCGAGTGCCGTCCAAGAGACCCGGTGCCACGCAGTTGACGAGCGTCTCGGGGGCCAGCGCCACCGCCATGCAACGCGTCAGATGGATGAGCCCCGCCTTGGACACGGCATAGGCGATGGAAGAGCCGGTTGGGCTGAGCCCTGCGACCGAAGCGATGTTGACGATGCGACCTCGCCCCTGGGCCTTCATGATCGGGGCGACGGCCTTGGTCAGGCGCATCGGCCCCGTCAGGTTGGTGGCCATGATCCTGTTCCATACCTCCAGGGTCAAACTGTCGAGATCAGCGAAGGGGATCGAGATGTTGTAAGCGGCGTCGTTGATCAGAATATCAAGCTGGCCGAAGGCCTGCCTTACCTTGCCGACCAGCCGATCCACCGCCGCGCCGTCGGTTATGTCACAGCCGAAAGCTCGAGCGTTGATTTGATAACGCGACGTTAGTTCGCTGGCGACGCTTTCCGCCTGGTCGCGGCTCTGAGCATACATGACAGCGACATGTGCGCCCTCCTGCGCGAGCGCGTGGCAGATGCGCTGCCCCAGCCCGCCATTGCCGCCTGTCACCAGTGCAACCATGCCCTTCAGGTCCATCACATCCCTCCTCAAATGCCAATGTGCTGTTGCATCGGCCGGAGCCGACCGCGGTTTCAGGTCCCGCTGTTCGCCTGCCGCGCCGCCAACTTGTCGATCTCGGACTGAACCGCCTGCGCCGCCTGCGCAGCGAACTCCTTCTGCTGGGTCGCGGCCGCGGTGTAAGCTTCGAGGCGCGGCGCAAGGCTCTTCTGGAAATGGGCGTGAACGTAACGTGCCATCAACTCGTAATGGCGGCGGGTGGCGTCCCAATCGGCCCAATTATGGGCGAGCTCCATGATCACGCCGAAGCCGCCCGAGCCTTTGAGCAGCTTGTCAATGTAGGCAATCGCGTCATCGGGCGTGCCGATGCACGCGGTGCCGGTCTCGATCAGCCAATCGTAATCGTCAGGCACATCAGGCGGAATGATCGGGAAGGTCGCGATCTCGCGGAAATAGTCGGCGAACGCCTTGAGACCGAACTTGACGTTCTGCTTCGCCTGCTCACGGGTCTCGGCGATATGCATCAGCGTCACGACGCGCCATTTGGCGCGATCGGGCACGTGGCCGGCCTTGCGCGCCTCGGTTTCGTAGAGATTCCAGTTTGCGGTGTGATGGGCGATCGACGTCGGCGTCGCGCCGCCGATTGCCAGCATGCCGATGCCGTGGCGCGCCGCCGCCATCGCGCCGACCGGCGAGCGCGCGCTTGCGACCGCCATCTCGATCATCGGCTTGGTGTAGGGCGCAAGCTGCAGGTTGGCGTTGCAGAGCTTGAACCAGTTGGTCTCCTTGTTGACCGTCTCGCCTTTGAACAGCGCGACGATGACATCGAGCGCCTCATTCATCATGCGCCGCTGATCGGCGGCATCGATCCCGATCTTGTAGGCGTCGTAGACGAGCGCACCGGGGCCAACGCCGAACATCGCGCGACCACGCGTCATATGATCAAGCTGGACGATGCGGCTCGCAAGCATGAAGGGGTTATGATACGGCAGCGACGTCACGCCGGTGCCAAGCCGAATGTGCTTGGTACGTTCGGCCGCCGCGGCAATGAACATATCAGGCGCGGCGATGATCTCGACGCCACCGGAGTGATGCTCGCCGATCCACGCCTCGCTGTAGTTCAGCCGGTCGAGGTGCTGCAGCAGCTCGAAATCACGTTCCATCGCAAGCGTTGGATTGTCGGCTTTGGCGTGGAAGGGAGCGAGGAAAATACCGCTGCGGAGAGGCGTATTCATCGGTCCTCCTGATGGGTTTTGCCGTCGTCGATTGCCACCGATTGGGCTTGAGCATGTGTGGCTGAGGCAGTCAGCTGTTCGCCAACGCTATCAGGTCTGCGGGTTGTAGTCGGCGATGTGCCGGCCACAATACTCGCAGAGAACTTATCGGTCGCGATGGCGCTTGTCAGCCTCGATAGCCCGCTCCGGGTCAAAAACTGAAATGATGGCCACCTCCGTTCTAACCTCGAAAGCGGACGTCACCAGCATGTCGAGTTCGGCCCAGAAACGGAAATTGCCCTTCTATTCAATTACCTGCTCGGCGCGCTGTTGGAGCAGCGCCGGTACGTCCGAGCCTAGCCGCTGCAGCCCTGTTATGAGGTGCCCGCATTCTCGGCGCGCATCTCCGCAAAGGTCCCCTTCGCGACGAGCAGCGCCTCTCGAACCAGGGGCGCGCCGACAGAGCCGAGCAGGTGCAAAATCGCCTCGACGAGCTCGTCCTCGCCCCAGCCGTGGTTGCGCGCAAAGCGGATATGCAACTTGAGCTCCGGGGTCCGCCCTGTTGCGGTGTCGGAGACGACGCAGATCAGCGTCCTGGTCTTGAGGTCGAGCCCGGGCCTCGTCCACAACGTGCCGAACACCGTCTCCTGCGTTTATGCCGCAAATTTCTCCATGATCGGATCGGTATAGAGCTGCTGATCGAGCTTGTCGGCGTAGGCCGCGCCCATGAGGTTGCGGCGCATCGCGCGGCCTTTGGTGCGCAAGGGGCTGTCGGTCATTGCGGCGTTCCTCCTGGGTCAGTTTCCCGTTAGGATCTCAAACGGAGCGTTCCGCCGCTTGAGATCGCAGCCAATCGTAACCGATCAAAAGTCGTAGTCGAATCTCAAAAGCGCCGAAAGTGGTCTGATGCCCCTGCGGCCCGCGTGATCGAGCGCCTTGTTCTTGAGGTCGACGACAACCTCGAACTTCGTCGGCGCCTGCGCCCATTGAGTTTGCCATACGAAAGCCACCGACTACAGGCTATGCAGAGGGACGGTTTCATGTCGGAGGTACAGCAATGTTCGGCGCCACGGTACTCCGTGCGCTTGTGCTGGCCGCGGCTTTTGCCGCGGGGGTGACGCCGGTCACGTGCCTTAGCGAAAACAGTAATCAGTTGCCGACCAAGGCAACAAAGGAGCTACCGCCCGAGTTGCTCTCGCTGCTCCGGCAAAAGAAGATGCCAAAATATTCACCTATCGTTGTCCGTATTTTCAAGGAAGAGGCGGAGCTCGAAGTCTGGAAACAGGACACCAGCGGTCATTTTCAGATCCTCAAGGTCTATCCGATCTGTCGGTGGTCGGGCGATCTTGGGCCGAAGTTGCAGGAGGGCGATCGTCAGGCCCCAGAGGGGTTTTATACAGTCACCCCCGAGTTGATGAATCCCAACTCCAACTTTTATCTTGCGATCAATGTCGGCTACCCCAACAGCTTCGACAAAGCGAACAACCGCGACGGCAGCTTGCTCATGATCCACGGCGACTGCTCGTCGAGCGGTTGCTATGCCATGACCGACGAACAGATAAGCGAGATCTACTCGCTGGCGCGCGACTCATTTCTCGGCGGCCGGCCGTCATTCCAAGTCCAGGCGTATCCGTTCCGCTTGACGCCTGCGAACCTGGCGCGGCATCGAAATAATCCGAACTTGGCCTTTTGGGAAATGCTCAAGATCGGCAACGATCACTTCGAGACGACGCAGCTCGAACTTAAGGTGGATGTCTGCAATCGTCTCTATGTATTCGATGCACAACCTCCGCCAAATTCGCCGAAACCACTTGTGTTCAATCCCACGGATAAATGCCCCGCCTTCGTTGTCAATTCAAAAATCGCGCGGCGGGCGCTGGAGAAAAAACGCATCGACGAGCTCGAATACGCGCAATTGCTTAAAGCCGAGGTGCCAGCCGCTCCAATCTACAGTGGACTGGACGGCGGAATGAATAAGGCCTTCCTAGCGCAGTTTCCGGGCAGAGTGACGCTGGCGAAGGTGCTGCCGTATGCATCTTACTTGCCGCAACTGCCACCAATTCCCTGGATCGACAGCGATGGTTCGCTGACGAGTAAATGGTTTGGCACCTCATTTTCCAAGCCGGCTGTGTGTGATCTGGCTCGTGCCAGCTTCCCACCGAGCGTCTTGCTAGGACACCGGTGCTAAAACGCTGAGCCAGCTCAGGGCAAGCGATAGCAGCTGGGTCAGGACAGAATTTGTAGTTGGGAGTGGAAATCCTCAATTCCAGCTCCACAAATCCTGCACAACGTGAGCCCTTGTGCCGAGCCTTTGCGGCCCTCTGGAGACGCAATTGCAGCCCCCTGAACTTCCTGGCGTGAAGCACGACCCATTTTGAGGCCCGCCGAGCGACATGAAGCGCCTACACAGTTGCGGCGAATTAAAGTGCTCCATGCTATAAAACCTGACCTAGCGGGACCGCGCGACGCAAAGACGGGGTGATTGTCTGGCCGAAGTGGCGGCTCCTGCGGTTCTTCAAAAGCGGGATGAGGGGAAGTCGATGAGCTATCTACATTCCGGAGGTACGGTCGGTGCCCTCATCCTGAGCGCCATCGTGCGTCATGGGGACAGACCCGCCATCTCGGACGGTAATTTGAGCTGGACTTACCGGGAATTCGGAAATGCCATCGGCCGATTTATTACTGTCTATCGAGGCTTGGGCTTAGGCAAGGGTAAGGCTCTCTCGATCCTTTCCTCGAATCGCGCCGAGAGCTGGGCTGCAATGTGCGCCGCCCTCATCATGGGAATGCGCTATACGCCGCTGCATCCGCTCGCCGCCGAGGACGATCACGCCTTTATCATTGAAGACGCGGAGATCGATGCACTGATCGTCGAGGCGTCGCAATTCGGAGAGCGCGGGCGGACAATCAAGGGGCGCGTGCCTACTCTGGAGCATTTGCTGTCCTTCGGTCCGGTGGAGGGAGCCGAGGATGTGCTGCTTGCGGTAAGTGACGCTTGCGCGGCGGAGCTAGTGGATGAGGGTGAGGCAGAAGCGATTGCGTGGCTTGCTTATACGGGCGGCACGACCGGCCGCTCCAAAGGCGTGATGCTTCCGCATCGTGCGTTGACGACCATGGCAACGACGATTTGCGCGGACTGGGACTGGCCGCTCGAGATTCGCTATCTCGCTGCCACCCCGATCAGCCATGCGGCCGGGGTGACCATCTATCCAGTAATGCTGCGTGGCGGCTACACGCGGTTGACCCGAGGTTTTGACGCGGAGGCATTTTGCAGGATCATCAGTGAGGAAAAGATAACTGCAACCTTCCTGGTCCCGACCTTGATCTATGCGCTTATCGATAATGCTTCGCTTCGTGAACGTTACGATCTCTCCTCACTGAATTTGATCGTCTACGGCGCAGCGCCGATGTCGCCCGATCGGCTAGCCGGAGCGATGAAGATCTTCGGCAACGTCTTTCTGCAACTTTACGGTCAGACCGAAGCGCCGCAGTGCATCACGTGCCTGCGGAAGATCGACCATGATCTGGCCAGGCCCGAACGGCTTGGCTCCTGCGGGCGACCCAATCCATTAATTGATGTTCGCTTGTTCGACGCCAATATGCGCGAAGTTGACGTCGGCGAGCCCGGCGAAATCTGCGTCCGCGGCACACTCGTGATGCAAGGATATTGGAAGCGGCCAGAGGCCACCGATGAAGCGTTGCGTGGCGGCTGGCTGCATACTGGAGACGTCGCCGTGAAAGATAAGGATGGTTTTTTGTTCATCGTTGACCGGACCAAGGACATGATCATTTCCGGTGGGTTCAATATCTATCCTCGTGAGGTCGAGGACGCGTTGATGTCGCATGCTGCAGTCGCTTCGGCGGCTGTGATTGGCGTGCCCGATGAGAAGTGGGGCGAGGCAGTCAAGGCTTTCGTCGTTTTGAAGGCGGACGCAAAAGCTGCCGTGGCCGAGTTGCAGGCGCATGTGAAAGCCAGACGCGGCGGACCATGGTCGCCAAAATCCATCGAATTCGTCACCAACATCCCCGTCACCGGGCTAGGCAAAATCGACCGTAAGGCGCTACGCGCGCCTTACTGGGAGGGGCGCAGCCGAGACGTTGCATGAAATGACGGTGCCCGCCACTCCAATAAGGCCAAGAGCACGATGATCCCGATCCGAGTGGCTGATGTTCCAAGGCGGCCGGCGGAGTGGTCACACGGATACAAGAACTCAATCCGGAAACCCGAGGGGAAATGCCATGTCCCTTGTCACCACTGTAGATCGCGGTGCGGTTCGCGTGCTTACCTATTCCAACCCGCCGTTCGGCACGATGACTGGTGCCGGCTCAAACGAAATGTTCAATGCAGTTGTCGCCGCAGGTGAAGATCAGTCGGTGCGTGTCGTGGTCCTCACCGGCGGCCTGCCAGGCATCTTCATCCGTCATTACGACGTTGGAGAGCTCTCTGATGCCGCAGACGCGGTTCAGAGCGTAGCACCGCGCGGGCCATCAACGTCGGCTTCTCGACCGCCAGGTTTTCACGCGCTCACGGATATGATTGCAACGGTTGAGAAGCCAGTCATAGCAGCGATCAACGGGCTATGCATGGGCGGGGGCTTCGAACTTTCGCTCGCGTGCGACCTTCGCATCATTGGAAACGCCGTTACGCAAATCGGTTTGCCGGAGACCCGCGTTGGCATCTTTCCGGGTGGCGGCGGCACCCAACGCTTGCCCAGAATTATCGGCGAGGCCAAAGCCCTTGAGATGATCCTGCGGGGGTTGACCGTAACGGGACCGCGTGCCCTCGAAATCGGGATGGTGCATGAGGCTGTCGATGACCCGCTTTCTCGCGCGCTTGAGATTGGCGAGGAATTGGCGAATCGAGGGGCCGAGGGCCTTGCGTTTGCCAAACGTCTTACGCGGGCTGCCCTTGACCATCCGCTGGCTGATGGATTGGCCGACGAACGTAAGAGCTTCGGGGCTATCATGAGAACAGCATCCGCCCGGGAGGGTTTGCGAGCCGCCCGCCCGCCGGTCGAGATCCAGAAGCTCTGATGCTGTAGAAAGCTGGGCCTCTGGTGGTGGTCAGGTTTATCCTCGCGGCAATGGCCGCAATCACGTTTCTGCCATCTAGGTTAGCTGGATCAACGACGTACCTGGAGGCGTTTTAGGCGCCGCTCGTTCGGCGGGCGACTGAGGGGGTAAGGAGTTCTGATGAACGAAGCTATGCAGCAAGTCCAATGAGGCGCTAAAACAAGGCCGGTGAACAACAAAGAAGAATCCGATCAGGGAGTTTCATGTGATGCCGCTGCCCAGGGAAGACGTCGACGCCACCACGCCAAAGTTCTTGCGCGACAAGTACGCCGTCGTCGGCGTCGGCGAGACCGCCTATACACGTGGCTCGAACGCTACGACCCGAGCACTTGCAACGGTCGCGGTGCGCAACGCCATGCTCGATGCGGGACTCAAAGCCGCCGAGATCGACGGCATGATGTCGTATCAGTCAAACGATTCGGTGTTCTCGCCATTCGTCGCCGGCGACCTCGGCATTCGGCTTAATTTCTACATGGACGTGTTCGGTGGGGGATCATCGACCGAGGCCTTAATCGGCATCGCGATCGGCGTCATCGAGGCCGGCATGTGCAAGACTGTGGTGATCTTCCGCTCGATGAACGGTTTCTCGCAGGTGCGGATCGGTGGCACCGGCGTGCGCGCCGCAGCTCCCATCTCAGGCGATGCGCTGCATAGTCGCGCCTATGGCTGGCAGAGCGCGGGACAGTCGTTCGCCCCGACCTTCATGCGCCACATGTACGACTTCGGTACCACGGCCGAACAGGTCGCCCATGTCCGCGTTGCCCACAGCCATCACGCCTCGAACAATCCCAAAGCCCTCTACAAGAAGCGCCTCACGGTGGAGGATGTCGTTGGCAGCCGCATGATCTGCAAGCCACTCCATCTGCTCGACTGCTGCGTTGAGACAGACAACGCCAATGCTATCATCGTGACCACAGCCGAACGCGCGAAAGACCTGAAGCAGCCGCTGGTCCGGATTCGTGGCGTTGTGGGCCGCTGCTCGAAGCCGCGGGTCGACATGCACTATCAGGTCGGGCCGATCTCCACAGTCGCCGGTCATTACGCGAGGGATATCCTTTGGCCGAATTCCGGTGTCGGCCCGGAGGACATCGACCTCACGGGCTCTTATGACGCCTTCACCTTCACCACGATGCTGCAACTCGAGGATTACGGCTTCTGCAGAAAGGGCGAGGGCGGCCACTATGTCTCGGACGGCACCATCATGCTCGGTGGGAAGAGGCCGAACAACACATCGGGCGGCCATCTCTGTGAGGGCTACACGCACGGCATCGCCATGGTGATCGAGAATGTTCGCCAACTCCGCCAGGATGCGGATGATAGTTGTCCCATCGGCCCCGATGGCAAGCGCCAGCACACCTACGACCATCGCGAAGGCGGTTGCCGCCAAGTGAGGAATGCCGAGCTGTCAGCCAATCTCGGCTGGGCGATGCCCGGCACTGGATCGGCGATGGTGATGCGGCGTGGCTAGGTTCTGTTGCGCAGCGAGCGAGCTCGTTATGTCAAGCCACAACTGAAACCGGACGGGAAGGAAGCGAAATGAAGGCGTCGATATTCTGCTTGCCGAGCGTCGGCTCGCGCGCCGAGATCGAGGCGGGAATGGCTGCGATGCGGCCGGAGCTCTATCAGCGCATGTTGAAGGAATTGACCGAACTCGTGAAACTGGCCGACGACCTCGGTTACGATTCGGTGAGCTTTACTGAGCATCACTTCCACATCGAGGGGTTCGAGCTTTCGAACAATCCCGTGCTGCTCGACCTCTACGTGGCGATGCAGACGAAGCGCATCCGCGTCGGCCAGCTCGGGATCGTGCTACCCGCTGCCAACCCGATCCGCGTCGCCGAGGATATCGCGATGCTTGATCACATGACCGGCGGGCGCGCCTGCGCGGGGTTTGCTCGCGGATACCAGCGACGCTGGGTCGACGTCATGGCGCAGCAGACGCATGGTGTCTCCGGGACGCTGCCGCATCACCATGATGCGATCGATCAGACCAATCGGGAGGCGTTCGAGGAGAACTGGCAGATCATCAAGAAATGCTGGACCGAGGAGATGCTAACGTTCCAGGGCAAGTACTGGAAGGTACCTGCCGGCGCAACGCCTTGGGATCTCGAGACCACCGTGAAATACGGCAAGGGCGTCGAGAATGGCATGCTGACCTCGGTCGGCGTGGTGCCGAAGCCGTTGCAGAAGCCGTACCCGCCGGTGTTCTTGCCGTTCGCGTCGTCGCCGAACTCCATTCGATGGGCTGCGCGTGAGGGTGTCACTGCGATCCTGCCTCCGATGCATGAAGCCTACGAGTCGCCGCTTTTTGACCTTTATGCCGAGGTGTCGGGAAAGTCCCGTGGACAGGGGACGGGCTTGTTGCGCGACGTCATCATCGCGGACTCCGACGAGGAGGCCATGGCATTGTGGGAAGACTCCGGACGTTTCTCCGGCAAGGCGTGGTTCGAGCCGTTTGGCTTCCGCCGCGGCCTGATGGACCCGGTGACGAAGAAATTCGTGACCGCGAAGGAATCGATCGACCTCGGCTATGCATTGGTTGGCACCGTCGACACCGTGACGCGTGCGCTCGAGGCCAACATGAAACGGCAGCCGGTCGATTGGTTGTTCTGCTACACCTACAACGCGCTGGTTCCGCACAGCAAGTTGATGAAGTCGACTGAGGCGTTGTGGTCCAAAGTGCTGCCAAAGTTCATGTGAGGAAAACACGGTGAGAAAATGATATCCGCAAACTATCTTGGCATGCCACTCGAGATCAACGATCTCGACCATGAGAACCTCGAGTACTTCGCGTACTGTGCGAAGCACGATTTCCGCCTGCAGCGATGCGCCTCGTGCAAGCTGTTTCGCTACCCGCCGTCGACCGCATGCCCATGGTGCGCCGAGCTGCGTTCGGAATGGGTGTCGGTCGAGGGCCGGGGTATCGTGCATTCCTACACCGAGGTCCACCATGCCATTCAGCCGGCATTTAAGCAGTACACGCCATATCTCGTGCTGTTGGTGGAGCTGGACACGCAAAGCGGCAAGCCGACCAAAGAGGAGGGGCTCCGCGTGATCGGCAACCTCACGAGTACGGATGGCGTGCTCGCGCCAAAGAGTGAGGTCGAGCGGGTCGGCATCGGTACGCGCGTGCGCATGGTGTTCACCGATGTCGCGCCGATGTTGGCGCTGCCGCAATGGACCATTGACGAGAGTGCCGCCGGCAGCGCGCCTTGGCGATACCAGGGTTAAGGAGCGCCGTGGCGAGCTGCAATTGAAGGCTGCCTTGTGGGCAGCCTCCCTCATATGTTGTGCTATCCACGAATCCGCCGCTTGCCCTCATGGGGTCTCATCCCGACGTCGATAAGAACCGACAAGGTTTACTCGTCTCGAGCTCACCTAGGGGCTTCCGATCGGTCTTGAACCATGCTTGTACGGCCCCGGCGTTCGAGGCGCAGCGCGCGAGCCAGCGAGCCACTAGAAAATCGACGAGCGCAGCGATTCGCAGTTGAGCCGCCGCAAGCAGAAGCCTCGCGTCCAAGCTGTGGTCGAATGGTCTCTTGTAATTGTGGGCGTTCATCTAGCCCTCCTGCCGGTTCGGCGGAGGGAGCGCCTGCGCCGAGAGTTACACTCTTGTTTTGCGGATCAGCCCCGCTTCGAACTGAAAATTCGGACCGTCTGTCATCACGGACATGCACGACCAATCAGCCAACCGAATAAGCGGCCGGACGCGTACGGCAGTCTCTACGATGTGTGTGCGTGCGTTGCGCATCACGGTCCTCAAGAGTGCAGGCTTATTTCACCCGCGACGAATGTGATTATTTAAACGCAGAGAAAATTCAGCGCGTCAAATGTTTTATGTTCAGGAGGTGCGCGATTTGTTGCTCGCCAGCAATTTTCGAACGCCGGCGCTGTCGGCTGGGTTCGAAAATTTCTCGGTTGGTGGAAGTGTCAGGTTGATTCGCGATGTCTCACCAAGCTCTTTGGCGGACCTCGTTAAGCGCCGTCTCGATTTTTTGGTTGCTCCAAAGCGCCGCTGAGGGCGCGACTAAGTGTTTCCGATTCGAGTCAAGTTCGTGACCGTGCGGCGAGCCGCTTTCGAGATACTCGGTTTTGCGGAGCTCGCAAAAGATGGACATCTAATATCGATAAAAGCAGCAGTGTGAATCTGCATGTTCCACCTTTCAGTGAAATAGATGCGCGGTACACGTTTAAACCGATCCAGTTTCCGTTACATTAAGGCTCGAAGGCGGATGCGCCGCTTAGACCCGCCATCACTCTTCCCTTGCTACTTTTCAGTAGCCCCGCTTCCAGCGCATAACCTTGCGTTTGCGTCGGAGACGTTGGGCGAGGGGAGCAAGTGGGACGACTTCAATAGGCGCAGCCTTGGGCGCGGGCGAGAACGCATCGAAAAATAAAGTGGCTGGCAGGAGCCACAAGTCGATCGCAGCAATGAGCATGAGGACTTTTCCTCGCAGTTGGCAGTGTTGCGATCGCGGCAGCATGCCAGCAATTGACCGTATGAGCCATCCTGGAGCAAGCGGAGGCGGTGTTTAGTTCGTGAGTGTTGCGCCAAAACCATCAGCACTCAGGTCTCTTGGCAATCTGATCCACCAAACTAGGACCGTACAGAGGGGGCGCTCGCCAACGCCCGGCGCACTACTTTCTTGCCCGGCAAGAGAGCAACCATTGGGTGAGTTATGTGTTTGAGAGCGGGCCACAGTCAGGAAGGTAGGAGCTACGCGCCGGGGATGATGGCGACAGAGCCCCGAATGTATAACTTCCGTTAACAAATTGGCGCGAAGCTTGTTGGTAACATAAGCAAATCTCTCCTTCTGTTGGTACGAGATTGTTCCAGGGAGAGCGGTGGCGTTTAGGACGGCTCGCGAATCCTACTTGTTTGAGTTTGTGTGAGTCAGGACCGCCTTGGCGACACGGCTGGCGCAAGCCAAACTGATCGCCTTGTTGGTTACGATGTCGGCGTCCATTTTGCTGGAGAGGCACGTCATCCAACAGGAAGCGTGCAATCCAAAACCGAAACCGATGGTTTGAACACAAATGCAGATGATCTGTTTGCGAAATTTGCCCTGTCTGGATACTGAGTCGCTCGCGCCTTGTCATGCAAAAGAGGCGCTCTTTCGCGATGAGAACGGCTTCCTCCTCTATTTGTCTAAGGACGGCTTAACTTCATCGAAAGAGGAGAGAATTATTCGGTTGGAGGCGCGTGAGGTGCTGATCTGGTTAAATGAAGATGCGCTCGATCAAGGATCATTTTGGGCTTAGGGCAGCAGCGGTAGCGTGAAGCAAACGGACCGCGGTCCAATGTGCTGCGGAGCTTGGCAGTCGAGACCGCCCTGTCTGGATGCCC
Organism: uncultured Alphaproteobacteria bacterium; assembly: GCA_963738845.1. Taxonomy (GTDB): domain Bacteria; phylum Pseudomonadota; class Alphaproteobacteria; order Rhizobiales; family Xanthobacteraceae; genus Bradyrhizobium. Next base: position 76,349 of record CAVTYJ010000007.1, read on the forward strand.
GCCGCCGAGTTTGGGCGGGCTTTCTTTCAATACCTGCATTTTCAATCGAAAAAAGAGATAGCGTCCCATGGCCGACCCGATCGATTTCGAGTTTCACAACGTCATGAAGGTCACCAGCGCAGAACTGGCCAAACTCGCCGAACCTTTGCGCCAGGATCTCGCGCGCATGCAGTCCATCGATGTTTCGAAGCTAACTAACCGCGAGCTTCGCAAGCTTCGTGATCGTCTGCTGCACATCAAATGGATGCTGCTCGTTTGTGATCCCGAGACGCGGACGCAGATTGTCGAAAAGATGGGCGATCATCTTTCGTCGGCACCGTTCGAGCAAGTTCTCGCCAGCGCCCTCTAATCCGCATGGTGAAGTTCCTTTAAGGCAGCGGAGTGGGGTGTGACACGGGCCAAGAGCCTGGGCTGGCAAGAAAGTATTAATAATTATGACGGATAGCAGCGGCCCTGACCATTCAGCGACCGCTTTTTGCCGCGACCTCGCCGTTAGATCGACTGAAGAATCACTTTGGTAGAAGCGTTCATTTCAACCGAGAGAGGGACCTTGAAGTGGCTATGGGGACGGTGAAGTGGTTCAACGCAACCAAGGGGTATGGTTTCATCAAGCCAGACGGAGGCGGGCCTGATGTGTTCGTCCATATTTCGGCTGTGGAAAGGGCTGGATACACCGGCCTCGCTGATGGCGCGAAGAGTTTTTATGAGCTTGTGACGACGCGCCACAGCAACACGGCTGCGGAAAATCTACGCATCGGCTGAATACCTGTCCCATGACCCTTCAAGGTACCGCGTTTGAAGCGGACAGAACGCGCTGCGTCCGATGCGATAGGAAGGCTGATCTTATGCTCAGCATCACTTGTCCGAAGGACGGTCGAACGCTTCGCATATTTCGCTGCGAGTGTGGCAAACTGACCTCGGCCGAGAACCGGTGCTCAAAGTAATCCACAGCGATTCCCCAGCCCGCATTTGGTTCTTCGCGCGATTCGGGTGCATGTGGGGGCATGAAGCCATCCATACAAACCATCGTCGACGTGTACGTCCGCTACAGCAATCACAAAGCGCTCGGTGAGCTGCGGGCGCATCGGGGAGGACTGATGAGGGACCTCTGGGCTGTCATGAGCGGCCCTTACGATGTCAGCAGCGCCATTGCGGAGATTGAGAACGACATCGCGGTGATCGAGGCTGGCGTTGCGAAGCTGAATAGCGCGGCTGCCGCCTAGAGCGATGACACAAGGGACGCGGTTTCATTCGGCGCCAGAAGACTGAGGCGGTAACGGTCTGTGACCACCTGGGCCTGGCGGTCGCAGCTTCCTTGTTTTCGCCACCGAGCGGCCGTCGGCTCGGCCGACGAATCGCATTCGTTGAGTCACCTCCTAGAAGATACTGACGTGGCGATAGGGACAGTAAAGTGGTTTTAATCCGGTGAAGGGCTATAGATTGATCAAGCCGGACGGCGGCGGCCAAGATGTGTTCGTCTATCAGCGCTGGGTCCTTGGATCATGAGCCACACGCAGACAAGGAGGCGTACTAGCCCTACGCGCTGTGCGCGTCGCTCGCTGGTGGAGCTTACCGCGCTGGCGGCGAGCCGAGCCATTGACGATGGCCTGATTGTGTTGTCCAGCGGGATTGCTGCTTCCAATTCCCGATCGGGGCACACAACCGAGAAGGCGTCTGATCAAACAATCCTTGCAAGGCAAGCGACGGATCCGAGTCCTATTGCGGGGCTTAAATCACGGAATGCGGCGGCGCCGCGCAAGCACGAACTCCCGGATTTCGACACTACCACCGAGATGGTGGTGAAGATTACCAGGGAGTATCAAAACAGAGCTTTTGAAAACATCAAACCCAGCCTGAATGCTGCATTGGACGATGCAAACGACCTCGTGGAGACACGGGTGAGAGGCCAAGCGGCGTCGAACGACATCGGCGGCTTCAATGTTGGAAGCAGCTTTTTGCCCGTTCTCAAAGAAGCGGCAACGGAGTTCTGCGCGGATGCGGTCGAATTAGTTGTGCAGAACGAACGAGCCGACAGCGCAGGGCAGCCGCAACCGCGATACATGCGGCGGCTCACTGACGAGGCGGTCAGATTGCTGGACGATCTTCGAAGCGGCAAGCTGGACAATCAGGCGAACTTCATCTTGAGCGAATGCTTCAGAGAAGCCGCCAGCGCGTTCTCTATGATCAATCAGCAACTCGCGCGCGACGGCTATGCCGCGAGCATTGATCCATCAATCTTCATCTGGCTTGCCAATATCACCGAACCGGAGACGCGCGACACCGGGAGCATGCGGCTTGAGATCGTAACCAACCACCGCGGTCGTCCGAGCACGTACGCGCGCCAGGTCGCTCAATTCGTCTGGCACCTGGTCGAGGGGCAGGGCTGCCCGCGCCAGGCCGCATATCGGGGCGCGCTCACGAAGTTCAGCATAAGCGCGAGTTTCGCCGAGAAAGCCTTTGCCTTTTGGGAGCCGATCTTCAAACGGGCGGGACCGCACGTGAAGATGCTGACCCGCATTTCAGATCCAGAAATGTAAAGCGAAGCGGCGCGGGCATTTGGCGTCCGGCATCACTAGGCCAAGGCCCTGCGAGGACCGCCGGATTGTGCTCAAGCCTGGCGATTGAGCCGGAGTTTGCTGCAGGTGCATGAACCGGCCGCTGTTGGCCCGATAGTGGTGTCTCGACTCTTCCGCTCAGCGCATCGGAGCTAGGCATGAGCTCGGTCAAACGATGTAAGCCGGCGCAACCCAAAGTAAATCGCGATCGGCGGCAGGCAATAAACCAGGGCGACCGCCATCAGATAGTTCCATGGCGCCTCGTCGCTGTCGAAGAACTGATCGATGGCCGCCGCCACGGTCATGTTGCGCGTCGATGAAAGCAGCATGAACTGGAAGAGGTAGTCATTCCACGCGAGCAACAATGCATATACACCCACGGCTACGAGCGCCGGTGTCATCAGCGGCAGGTAGATACGCAGGTAGATCTGGACAGGTGAAGCACCATCTATCTTGGCGCACTCATCGAGCTCCATCGGCAGCAGCTTGCCGTATTGGTGCAGGATCAAGACGGCGTACGGCGTGGCGAAGGCGACATAGGCAGATATCGCTGCCCAGAGAGTGTCGGAGAGCCCGTAAACGTGCATGACGTGGACGAACGGGATGATCAAAATGGCGGTCGGCAGCATGTAGGTAAGCAACGCGGCGTCACCAATGAGCTGGCTGCGGCGAAGCTGTAACCGTCCGATCGCAAAGCTCGCGAGCGAGCCGATGAGGACAGTGAGCGCCATGGTGGCTACGCCGAGAAATATGCTGTTTCCGAATTGATGCCAGAAATGTTCCAGATACCAATGATCTTGCGTCCAGACAGCGCGGAAGCTGCCGAACGACGGATCTTGCGGCCAGAGGCTGCCAGTGAACTCATCGCCCTCGTCATCGAGCGCAATGAGCACCATGTTGTAGATCGGCAGCAACGTCCAGATCAGCAGGATGACGCCCACAGTCGCACTGGCGGTGCCGCCGGCAAGTCGCCATCCGTTGCGGTAGCGACGGCGCGCGGTGCGACGTCGAACCACCAGGCGGTCCATTGCGGGTTCACTCGGAGGACGACCGATCATAGCTGCACGCCAGTCCTATGCAGGCGCCGTATCAAAAGGATAACGACAGGGATAACGAGCGGCAAAGCCGATATCATCGCAGCCGCACCCAACTCCGGATGGCCGAAGGTGAACGCCTGGCGGAAGCCGTAGGTTGCTAGCACGTCCGTGGAGCGCGCGGGCGCACCCGAAGAGACGAAATAGGTGGTTGGAAAATCACCAAGCGTCCAGAGCGTAGAGAGCAGCGTCGCCACCAGATAGACGTTGGCCATCAATGGGAATGTGACATGGATCATCTGCTGGATGCTGGTGGCGCCATCGATCGCAGCCGCTTCATAGATTTCCTTAGGGATCGCCATCCGCGCGCTCAGGAATATCAGTGTCCAGAACGGCAGCCACTTCCAGATATAGGCGAGAATGTTGGCTGACATTGCCATGCCGCGTGACACTAGGAACAGGGGGCCGTCCGTGCCGGTCACCGCGGACCAGAGGCTATCAAGAAGCCCCCATTGGGACACCAGCATGTAATGGATCGACAGGAACACGGAGAGCGCCGGCAGCGCCCAGGGCAGCAAGAACACGACCAGGAGCGCTCGGACCCACCAGCGTCGCTGCATGAAGAAGCCAGAGATCATGAAAGCAAGAAACATCTTGACGTTCACGCCAATGCAAACGAACAGAAGCGTGTTGACGAGTGTGTCGATGTAGCGAGGGTCGGAGAACAACAAGGTGTAAATCGTCGGCCGGCTGCCCATCCAGAGGCCGAACACAACGGGATAAGCGACGAAGGCCACGAATACGGCTACGTAAGGAACAACGAAAGCAATAGCCCAGGCGGTGTCCGAACCATGCAGACGGAAAAGCCGGCGAGGACGGCGCACCCGGCCGCCAGGTATGGGCGTCTGGAGCGGCAGAACCTGCTGCGCGCTACTCATCGTGCCCCGCAGAGCATCGGACTCAACTCTATCCCTTCACGTCTATCCCTTCACACCGCCCATGGTGAGGCCGGCCGCCATGTTCCGGCGGAACATGTAGTAGATCATCATTGGCGGGAGCGCATACACGATCGCCGTCGCCATCATGTAATTCCAGGGCGATTCGTCGCTGTTCAGAAACTGGGCCAGGGCGACTGCGACCGTCATGCTGTCCGGCGTGGAGAGCATCAGGAAATTGTACAGATATTCGTTCCAGGCCAGCAGCAAGGCATAGGTACCCACTGCGACCAGCGCGGGCGCCATCAGCGGCAGGTAAACGTACAGATAGATCTGCAGCGGGTTGGCCCCGTCGATCCGCGCCGACTCGTCGAGCTCCATCGGGATCGATTTGCCATATTGCGAGAAAATGAAGATCGCGTACGGCGTGGCGAAGGTGGTGATGGCAGCGATCACGGCCCACAGATGGTTGGTCAGCCCATAGATCTGCATAATACGATAGAATGGAATTGCCAGAAATGATGCCGGAATGACATAGGTCATCAACGCTGCATTCGTCAGTAGCCAGCCGTTGCGAAGGCGCATCCGTCCGACGGTGAAGCTGGCGAGAGAGCCGATCAGCAACGTGAGGAACATCGTCATCAGTCCCACGAAAAAGCTGTTGCCGAACTGATGCCAGAAACGTTCGAGGTACCAGAAGCCTTCAGTGACGACGACATGGAAGCTTTCCAGTGTCGGGTTGTTCGGCCAGATAGTCCCCGCGAAGATGTCATCGTGGGGTGACAGCGCGATGACCACCATGTTGTAGATCGGCGCCAGCGACCAAACGATGAGCACGATGCCGAGCAACATGCAGGCGGCTTCTACCGCGCGGCGACGCGCGCGGTAGCGCCATGGCGGAAGACGACGGATGCGAGCGACGCTCACAGCTGTCCCTCCGACATGCGCAGCTTGCGCATGAGGATGAAGATCAGGGGGATCAACACCGGCAATGCGGTCATGACCTCGGCCACCCCGAGACGCGGGAGCGATACCGTATAGGCGTAGCGGATACCAAGCGTGGCGAGCACTTCCGTCGACATCGCCGGGCCCCCGCCGGAAACGAAGTAGGTGGCATTGAAATCGCCAAGTGCGAAGACGGTATCGAGCAGTACGCAGACGATGTACAGGTTCGCCATCAGTGGAAGTGTCACATGGGTCATGCGACGCAGGCCGTTCGCGCCGTCGACGGCAGCGGCTTCATAGAGTTCCTGCGGGATCGACATGCGACCGGACAGCAGGATCAAGGTCCAGAACGGCAGGTTCTTCCAGATATATGCGCCGATGTTGGCGGCCAGCCCCATCCAGTGCGAGTTCAAATAGACGGGGCCGTCGATCCCGGTCAGCAAGTAGAGCACGTTATTCAGCATCCCCCACTGTCCGTTCAGGAACCAGTGTATCGACATATAGGCGGGAAGCGCCGGCGTTGCCCACGGCAGGATGAAGATGACCAGAACGACTTTGATCCACCATCCCTTGCGCATGAAGAAACCGGACAGCAGGAAGGCCAACGCCATCTTCAAATTCACGCCGATGCCAACGTACAACAGCGTGTTGACGACCGCCGTCAGATAGCGCGGATCGTCGAACAGCTGGCGGTACAGCGCCGGATCGCTGCCCATCCACAGTCCGTAGAGGATCGGATAGAGGACGAAGGCAAGAAAGATGAGGACGTAGGGCAGCGCAAACGCGACGGCCCAGACGCGGTCAGAGCCATAGAGTCCGCCCCGCCGGGTGCGCCGTCTCATCGGGACGGTCATCAGGCGTCGTCCAGCCGGAAGCGCCTGTTGGGTTATGCTCATGCGCCCCTCGTGAGGCTGTCAGAACGTGACCTGCGAAAAAATCTGCTCCGCTCGCTTGAATGCCTTGTCGATCGCCTGCTCCGCAGTCATGCCGTTCTTGATGACGTCGGCATGCGCCTGTCCCCAAACCTGCTCAGCCGTCACCTGGCCCCAGGCCGGGTTGAACGCTTCGTAGCCCGACGTCGTCGGCCCGAGGACGGCCTCGCGCACATAGGGGGCGCGGTGCGGGTCAGCGGGATCGAGCCACCATGGGTCATCCTTGACGACCTGCGGTATGGCCGGCACCCACCGTCCAAGGCCCACCTTCAGGTTGTCGTTCATGATTTTGGGTTGCATCCAGTACTTCATGAGATCCTTGGCGACTTCGAGGTTTTTCGCTCCCTTCGGAATGAAGCCGCCTCCGGCATTCACCTGGGCTGCCATCGGCTGACCATCGTTGCTATTGGGCAGTCCCGTGGTGACCACCTCATGCATATAGGCCTGCGTGTCCTTGATCATGGCCAACTCAGTCGAGATCGTGCCGTCGAAGTCGACGAGGAATACCTTTTCGTGGAAGGCGTTGTTATCGTCCGCATCGTTCCAGCTCAACGCCTCGGGCGGTACGTAGCCCTGCTTGTAAGCGTCGGTCAGATAGGCGACGGACTTGATCGCCGCCTCGCGCACCTTCGGGTCATCAGTATGTAGCCGCCCATCCGGCGTGACCATATTGCCTCCGTTGGCGAGCACGAAATGCGTGAACAGCCCGTTCCCGTCGTTGGGCCCGACGGTGGTGATCTGGAGGCCAAGGGCGTAAATCTTGCGCATGCCCTTGCCGCGAAGTTCCTTCTGCGCCGGCTTAAAGAAATCCCAGTAAGCATCCCACGTCTTTGGCGCATCCGAGAGATTCAGACCGGCCTTCTCGACGAGGCTGCCCCAGATGTGGAACGGGATGCAGGCCTGCTTAATCGGCGCGAGATAATAGCTGTGGGCTTTTGCGGCCTTGTTATAGAAAGTCGAGCATTCCCTGGCCGTTTTAGACAGCTGCGCTTCATAGGGCTTAACGACATCGCTGATATCGACCAGCTTATCCTCCCACGCGTTCTGCGGAATGATGGTCTGGGGCGCGTCCATGAAAACCAGATCGGGGACGTCGCCGCTGGTCAGCGCAGAGATGGTCTTTTGGTTCTGCGCCTGGAACGGCATGATGCTGTAGTCGAGCGTATTGCCGCTTGCCTTCATGTAATCGGCAGCCAATTGCTTGAAAGCTTCGTCCTCCGCCTTCACGAACCCTTGGTTGACCCATACGGTCGCGGTCGTAGCGGCAGCATTGGCGATGTACGGTTTACCCACTGTAGCAGCGGCAGCGAGTCCAAGAGAGCCGCGCAGCACCGATCTCCGGCTATATTTGTCCATTTCCATCACCCTCCTATACGGAGCGCAGCTCCTTCGAAGGCGCTCTCAATTTTTTTGGTATGATGTAGGCAAACGGCCAACATTGATGTTCGCAAACGGCCTATGTGATGTCAACGACAGTGGTCTTCGGGCGCCGACCGCGCGGTTGAGGAATTTGTTGCATTGCCGTTCGTCTCTCGTTGGCCCCTCAGCAGACGAACTCCGCGCCTAGGTGAGTGTCCAATGCGGAAGCTACGCCGGCGAGGTGATCGAATAGACCGCCGACTGCCCCTTGTGAGCCTTCGCTAGACATTGCCTCGCCCGGCACCGAATCGCTAACGGGGCACAGCGGAAATCGACAGTCGATAAGCTATCGCGAAAGGGCGATCCTCGTGACTGGACGCGAAATTGAGATTTCAAGGGTCAGCCTCATTGACCCATCGTACGGTTTTGCACGTCTGCTGTATCGATAAGATTCGATGCGGAGTATCGATAGCGAGGCAACCTGAAGACAGCCGGCAAAACTAGCGCCACATCTCCGACCGCGTTGCCGGACTTTGCCATGGTGTTGAGCGGATGAGCTTGGCAGACGGCATCAATGGCGCGAACCGTTGCTAAAATTTCGAGTTGTCCCGCACCGCGGTGAGGCCGCTGTTGGCGCACAGGCGTCCTTCGCCGCCCGGCGCGCCCGCGACGCCCACCTCTCCCGTGCCGGAGCTCCGTTGATCCCGAAACTTGGCCGTTGAGTTCGGCTAAAGCTGCGCGCAGCGTGGGGAATGCGGCTTCGAGCGAAATGATTGCGCCGGCTGCGGATAAGCACGGCGGGTTCCGACGAAACGCTTTTGTTGCCGTCGCGAAAAGAATAGGAAACAGCAGGGTGCTAACATTGGGTGCGTGGAGAAACCGAATGCTCGGATAGATTGGCGGGCGCGTCTTAGGTGGGCATTACGGAGGACGTGACATGCGCTTCCTCGTCATCGCTCTCGTCGCCATCGGCATTGTCGCGAGTTCGAGCGTGGCCAGAGCCGACAAGCGCGTGGCGTTTGTCGTCGGCAACGGCGCTTACAGGAACGTCGCGAGCCTCCCTAATCCGCCAGTCGATGCCGCGGCGATGGCCGGAACGCTGCGCAACGTGGGCTTCGACGTCGTCGAAGGCGTCAATCTCACCCGCGACGGCATGACGGAGAAGCTGCTCGATTTCGGCCAGAAGGCGCAGGGCGCTGACATCGCGTTGTTTTACTACGCCGGCCACGGCATCGCCATCAACGGCGTGAACTACCTGCTGCCGGTCGATGCCGACATCAAATCGGAGATGGACGTCAAGCTTGGCGCTGCCATCAACGTCGACGTGACGCTTGATCAGACTATGGCTGACGCCAAGGTGAAGTTGGTGTTTCTTGACGCCTGCCGCGACAATCCCTTTGCCGCCAGGATCAGATCCGCATCGACGCGCGGCGTCAAGGTTCAGGCTGGGCTGGCGGAAATGAAGTCTGGTGAAGGCACGCTGATCGCGTTCGCAACGGGACCGGGACAGACCGCACTTGATGGCGAGGCCGGCAGGAAAAGCCCATTCACGCGGGCCTTGATCGCCCACATCACCCAACCCGGTGTGGAGATCCAGCAGGCCATGACGGAAGTGCGTGCGCAGGTTACTGAAGAGACCAAGAAGAGTCAGCTGCCTTGGGGCCACACCAATCTGACCGGTTCGGTCTATCTTAATCCGGCTGAACAGGCACCACCGAATACTGTCGCCGCTGCCGCGACCGGAGCGGCTTTGGCCATTCCTCCGAAATCGGGCAGCAACGACGTCGAACTCGAGTTCTGGCGCTCGGTCAGGGACTCAAACAAGCCGGAAGAGCTCAACGCCTATTTGAGCACCTATCCAAATGGGCAATTCCGCTCGCTGGCACAGGCCAGGATTGCCGCGCTTGAGAACGGCGGAACAAAAGACAAGGACATGACGCGCAATCTGACGGCGGTCGACCCCGCGACTTTCACTGAGGAAGCCGACCAGGTCACGGAGGACCAGATTGGGCTCGATCGCGGCCAACGTCGGGATGTGCAGCGCCGGCTGACCGGTCTTGGCTTCGATACCAAGGTGACCGGCAAGTTCGATGACGAGACGCGCTCGGTGATCAGGCGGTGGCAAGCGGCGCGCGGCTATCCGGCCAGCGGGTATCTCAACCAGCTGCAGCACAAGGCCCTGCTTTCCGAGATCATCGCAAGCTTTGGCAGCAGAGCAGAAGAGCCCGAAAGCCATGCGAGCCGCCACCAAGGGGGCGGAGGCGGCGGCCGGCGCTATTATCGCAGCAGTGGAGGCGGAGGTGGGGGTGGAGGTGGTTTTCCTCTGTTCGGCGGAATGATGGGCGGCCTTTTCGGCCGGCACTGAACGATCCGCGCAGCGCGACGCTCCACACTGAGGATGAGGGGCACATTGCAGCGCTGCTGATGCTAAAGTCGCATGAAAGCAGTTTCGTGGCAGGCCGAGTCTGGCTGTCCGTGGATACCGTGCTGAGGCTGATGTGCATCAGCGGGGATTACTTCTCAAAGGGAGATCCAAAATGGCACTTTACATGTATCAATTCGCATACACGCCGGAGTCTTGGGCTGCTCAGATGAAAAACCCGCAGAACCGGGTCGAGGAGGTCGGTCGATTGGCGACAGAGGCTGCTGGCGGGAAGTTTATCGGCGGCTGGCTGTGCATGGGAGAATACGACGCTGTTCTGATTGCCGATGTGCCGGACATCGAGAGCATGGCTGCCATCGCGCTTGCGGTGGCCGCAGGCGGCGCGCTCAAATCAGGAAAGACGACACCCCTCATGACGGGCGCTCAAGGAGTCACGGCACTCAAGAAGGCGACCACCGTGGCGAAAACCTATCGTCCCGCGAGCTGACCAAGCACCCGTCGGCAGCGAAAGCGATACTGCCGAGACCCCACGGCGTGGTGACGCAGGCAGGCGCCAGCCACAAGTAATTTTGCCAGGAGATCCAGATGCCCGTTGTTGTCATCATACATCGCCTGAAGAGTTTCGACGCGTGGATAAGGTTGTTCAAGGCCGACCCGCCGCCCGACGTAGGTCGGTGGAGGCTGCTGCGCGGTAGGGATGATCCCAATCGGGTTCATGTTGTTGGAGAAATGGCCGATTCGGAAGCTCAGACGGTGAAGGACTTCATCAGCACGCAACGCATGCAAGAGGTCTTCGGCCGCGTGAACGCGATGTCGACCGCTCCTCTCGAATTCGTCTGGCTGGACGAACTCGTGCCCAAGTAGTCGGCATCACGCAGGTGCTGTCCGAGGGTACCACAACGGCCCGAGCAACGATGGGACCGTCGGCGAGGCCTAGTCGTGCGCTCGGTTTCCGCAACTGCACCTCGCACTCAGGCGACGCAGGCGCCCATCTGGGTTTAGGTAGCCAATCCGACCCTTTTCGCCAGATAGCCGCGGTCCAGGATTGCCCGCCACCAGCCCTTCTGCTCGATGTACCAGCGCACTGTCTTCTCAATCCCAGTTTCGAAATTCTGCTGCGCCCGCCAGCCGAGTTCGCGCTCTAACTTCGAGGCATCGATCGCGTACCTCCGATCATGGCCGGGACGGTCGGTCACGAATGTGATGAGGCGTCGGTGCAGACCCTCGGCGCTCGGGGCCAAGTCGTCGAGCAGATCGCAGATGGTCTCGACCACCTGGGAGGTTGGTGCGCTTGTTGCGACCGTCAACGTTGTAGGTCTCGCCGACACGCCGCGGGTGGTCGAGCTCAACGCAGCCTTCGTCTTTCCCACGGTTTCCGTCGGTCGAGACACTGGAGCGTGAACAGAATCTGACAAGCCTGCCGCCAAAGCGTGGATTCGTATCGGCTCAGCCGGTCGAGGGGGCAAGTCGGCAGCTTATTCAGGCGCACAAAAGCGCGCGTGAGATTGTCGGATTGATCAGCCGGCTCCTCGTTTGTATTCGAATCTAGATCGGCGGCGGGCACTCGATCCTGGTGGATGTCGTCTTCAATGGCGAAGGCGTTCCGATGTATCCTGCCGAATTGGCGCTCACGGCAATTTTGCTCTCCTGACCGAAATTGCAGGAGCTGGCTTGCGCGAAGATTAAAGAGACCCGTCTCAATGGCGGTGGCGCGACGCAGCCGCCACAAGACACTTGCCAGCCTGAGGACCAGTTCTCGTTCAACAGCCGATTGCGCGTCATAGTCGGCTGTCACGGCCATTTCGAAGGCCGCATAGTCTTCCACGTCTTCCAGCGCATCGATCACCGTTTCTGCTGTCAGCCCATGACGCACCGCATTTTGGCGCGACTTGTTTTTGCCCTCTTCCGTGAGAGGACCAGTGCTCAGACGTGCATTGCGGCGGTTGGCTTCGATTTGGCGAAAGGAGCTCATCCTGCCTCCGGGCCAATGATTGGCTTCGTTTCGTCATTTTGATGCTGGATCGCGGCGTCGGCCCGATGCTCTCCGTTGAGCGCTGTGGGCTCACTCATGTCGGTTGCGAGCTCAGGCGCGGCCGGATCGAGCGCATGTGTCCTTTCCCAAAGAGCCGCTGCAATGGGGAGGGGATTGATCCGCTGCTTGCCCCACCAGGCGCGTTCGTCGCCGCGCCGATGGAGTTCGCGATGATGCAGCCGGCAAATCGGAACGGTGAACTTGTCGCTGACCTTCCGCCCCATCGCTCGCTGCTCGGCAAACTTGAGGTGGTGGGCGTCTGAAGGGCTCCTCCCGCACACGAGACAGGGCTGAGCGGCCACAAACCTGAGATGATTGCGATCGCGTTCGCGAACCGGCTTCTTGGTGGTCAGGACCCGGTCGCCCTTAGGGCCAGGTACGGTGCCGTTCGTCGCCGGACTCTCAGCCCGTGCTTCCAGAGGTGCACCGCCGAGCTGGCTCAGCTTGGCCGCAAACGCGGCCTCGACACTCTGGGCATCTGTCGTCGAGAGCTGGTTCTTAAGGGGAAGAACACGATGCGCCCAGGCTGCAAGAGCATCCGTTTCACTTAGCGCCTCAAGATCACAGAGCAGTTGCAGCCGAAGCTTATCCGACGCCTCAGGTGGCAGGCTTGCCGAGTTGGCACGGGCTCGTCTTTCCGGACTCGATGGACGGTGGCTGGCCGCTCGTGCCGCGGACGGCCGGTGCAGTAAGCCGCCGCCTGGCGCTTGGTCGGGCTTGAGCGGACCATTTTGCGACGCCGGCGGGACGACAGCGGGCGAAAGATCGGGTGCATCGAGATCATCCTCCCCGGCAATGCCGACAAGCGTGAACAGGGCATAGCGGCGGGCATAGGTCAGCGCAGCGCCAAGCCGGTGAGGTGCCGCCGTCTCACTGAGCGGACAGACCGGCCAATCGGAGGCCACCCATTCGCCGGAGGCGTGGACCAGTGTGGTGGTCAGGCGGATTAGACCGCTGTCGCCATCGATTGCGGTGGTTTGTACCGTCGCGATCTCGTGCTGGCCGAGACACTTGCGGACCAGATCCAGTCCGGACGAGAGCGGCGCATAGCGAAAGGTCCGGCTGCCCTCGCGCGGGAAGGGCGAGACGATGGTGGCGGTGAGGGACTTTTCCGGGTTTGCAATCTCGGACTGCGCCTTGGCAAGGGCAGCCGCGAGCGCCCCGATGCTAGGGCTGGAGCGCTGCATCGCCAGTCTCCTCGAGTAGCACGTCAAAGCTGATGGCGCCCGATTTCGATCGCCTGGCCCGCAGGCCGTGTCCAGCGGCCTCCTTGGCATCCTGCGGGACCAACGCTTTCAGCTCCGTCTTGGCCCGGTCATGCTCAAGCGCGGCCGAACGGGTCAACCGGTAAAGGCTTGCGAACTCGGCCCAGGCATTGGACTGGCTCATATCGACAGTCCGCACGGCCTCGATCCGGGGCCGCGGCGGTTCGATCCCAAACAGGCGAGGGGGCTCGCCGCTCTGGACGCAACGCCAGAACTTCCGCTCGGCGGTCAGCAGCAGGTGCTGATACAGCGGATCGGCCGGAATGGTCATCTCTACCCACTTGCCGCCTCCGGTGATGATCGACAGCACCGCCGATCGCGCCGCCGTGACCCACATGTTATGTTGAAGTTGCGCCATGTGCTTTTCAGCTGCCGCTTCCTCGGAAAAATTCCACGGCAGCATGAATTTGGCCTCGAACACGGCGCCGGTCGCCTCCACGCGACCGTCAAGGGTTGCGGCCATCCAGCGGTGCACGGCGTGAAAGAGCTGGCGCTGCACATCGGCCACGATTTGCCCGGTGTTTTTCTCGTACCAGTGCCTGTTCAGCTGCTCAGTCACGCTGCCAAGCTGGACCAGGAGGTCGCCGGACAGGTCCTCGGGCTCGATCTCGCCCCGCTTTTCCTTCCAGAGGCGGAGCAGCGCCGCCTCGTCATCGCCCATGATGAGCCGCGCGTCGGAGCCGCCGATGAATGAGCGCCTATCAGCAGTTTGCCGCGGGAACATCGGCTCCTCCTTTCGAATAAATATTATGTAAGATGATAATATTTATTCGTTTGGCAAGTCAATAGCGTTCGGCAAATTTGTAAAGAATCATCAACTCGCGGATGATTGGAGAATGATCACATCCGCCCAATGCAGAGCAGCCAGAGGCCTACTAAGTTGGAGCCAACAGAACTTAGCTGATCGAGCGGGCGTGGGCCTCATGACCATCCACCATTTCGAAAACGAGGGGAGCCAACCACGTCGCGCTACCCTTGATGTCGTAAGACGAGCGTTTGAGAAAGCTGGCGTCGAATTCATCGACGAGAACGGTGGTGGACCTGGCGTTCGGCTTCGGAAGCCGCCAAAGCAGAAGCGGTAACAAATGGCGCGCGCCACCAGTTTTTGCGAAACGAACCCAATTTCCTTGCTCGAAGAAAGCCGGCACTAAACAAGCAGATCGCTTTTGCGGAAGACCGCCGCTGAGGTCCTCGGGCGCCAGCGGGCGAAGGCGCGCGGCGCCTTGCAAGGCGTAGACAGCGTGATCCACGCATTCTTGACGCCAAAATCGGGCTAGTTTGCCGAGCTTGGTGCTCGAATGATGGGTCTTAATACAATCGGCGCTGCGTTGATGGTTGGCGGCTTAGCTTGTGTAGCGGCCTGATTTTTCTATTGCCTACCCCGCGCAAGCCAATTTCGCATGAAGGCCCAACTGACGAAGGCCGAGAGCGGGGCGTTTAGCCAGCTGCGGAAAAGTCATTTTGCGGCGTTTCGGCGCCGGAAAACCTTGCTTTCATGCTGCCGGACCGCCCGTCGCCAGACGTGGAGGTCATCGACGAGAACGGTGGCGGGCTTGGCATACACTTTCGAAAGCCGACAACGCCAAGCATCGCGGTAAATACAAAAAAATTGGGCTGTCGAAGAAACCTTAAAAGCTGATTCGGTCTTGTTTAAAGGTGTTAGCCATGCGCGGGCAGGGGCCAGCGCTCGACATCACCAGCGTTTTGGGACCGCTTCGCGTTTAGCGGCGGTCTGGAAGGGAGTGGCCACATGAAAAAATCAGCCCATCAGTCTCGGCAACCGCAAACACTGGAGTCGTGGATATCTCGCGGCTTGGATGTATCGGAGGAGCTCGATGCATACGAAGCGTTGCACGACGCCTTCATCGAAGACTGCAATCCCCGCGACATTATCCAGCGGACCTATGTCACCGATGTCGCGAACCTCACCTGGGAAATTCGCCGCGCCCGGCGGCTCAGAGCGCATGTCCTAAGCAGGGCATATATGAAAGAACTGATCAGTGTCTTGATGGAGCCAGTGCTAGACGCGGACGAGAAGCGTTCCGACGACGAGAAGTGGTCAATAGAAGAGATGCAGCAAAGCATCAATGAATCAATCCGTCGGTTTAGCACCGGTGAGGAGGGACGAAGGGAAGTTGCCGAGTTGCTGCAAAAAGCTGGGCGATATGAATCCGATATCGAAATTACGGCGTTTACGAACGCGCGTAGTTTCATTGACGCGATCGACCACTCATTAGCCACAATGGAAATCCGGCGTTTGAATGCTGTGCGTTTCCTCATGGAATACAGCAAGGCACCCTTTGCGCGGCGGGTTGAGAAAATCTCGAAGCGGCTGATCGAGAGCGAAGCGCCACCGCTGCAACCAGTTGCGAGGTACCGTCGATAATGCCAACCGAACGCCAGGCCGCTGCCAATCGAACCAACGCGGCCAACAGCACCGGGCCACGCTCGACAGCCGGCAAGCGTCGGGCCAGCCACAACAGCTTTCGGCACGGACTATCCAGTCCGGTTGCGTTTGCGAAGTCGGATCAGGATTGGATCGAACGCTTCGCGCGAGCGGCCACGAAAGGATCTCGAACCGTCCTTACCCTCGAGCTTGCCCAATCGGCAGCGCGGGCGCATTTGGATCTTTTGCGCATTCGGCAGGTCAGAGCCGAAACGATTGATCGAATGCAGATCGCCTTCGAACGGTCAGGCTCTCCAGCTCAATCGACAGTTGATCCGCGTGCCTATTGGCAGGGACACAAACGTGCGGATCTCGAACTCGCGCGGCTTGCGCGCTATGAACGCCGCGCGGCCTCGCGAAGGGACAGAGCGCTTCGCGCGATTATGGCCATTAAACGCGCGGCCGCGCGGCGTGGTAAATAAAAATACAACCTTAACTTGTATATACCGCATTTTGGCAAAACGAACCCAATTTTGTGTTGGCATCTCAAGGGTTTGCTCGACTGCTATGATGAATATTGCGTGTTCGAGGCGCAGCAATTGTTCGACATGCCCGGCATGTATGCCGCAATCTTTGCTGCCGGCGCGCTCGGCTACACGCTGAACCTGCTGTTCCTGCTGATCGAGCGGCGCTTCGTGCACTGGGCGGGGAGATAATTATCGCGCCTGCACACTTTTCCGGATCATGCGCGACTATTTGGTACCGAACATCCTGTCGCCGGCGTCGCCGAGGCCCGGCAAGATGTAGCCGTGATCGTTCAACCGCTCGTCGACTGCCGCCGTCCAGATCGGGACATCCCCATGCTCCGCCTGGAAGTGCTCGATGCCTTCCGGGGCGGCGAGCAGGCAGACAAACCTGATGTCGCGCGCGCCGCGCGCCTTGAGAAGCGAGGCCGCGGCGCAGGCGGAGTTCCCGGTCGCCAGCATCGGGTCCATCAGGATCACGGTGCGCTCGGGCAGGTCCTGCGGAGCCTTGAAATAGTACTCGACGGCCTCCAGCGTTTGCGGATTGCGATAGAGCCCGATATGGGCAACCCGCGCCGACGGGACCAGCGCGAGCATGCCGTCGAGGAAGCCGACGCCGGCGCGCAGGATCGGCGCGAACGTGATCTTCTTGCCCGCGATCTTCGGCGCCTTCATGGGCTCCAGCGGCGTCTCGATGTCGACGAATTCGATCGGCAGGTCGCGCGTGACCTCGTAGCAGAGCAGCATCCCGATCTCGTTGAGAAGCTCGCGAAAGCCCTTGATCGAGCGATCCTTCTCGCGCATCAGCGAGAGCTTGTGCTGAACCAGCGGGTGGTCGATGAGATGGACGCCGTCATTCTGCATATAATCCCCCTGCCTGCAGTGCGACAACACTAGAATGAAATGCCATCGCGCTCCAGATTTTTGGTCACCGCACTAACAATGATTGCCTGACCCGGCCGATAGCGGATGTCAGATCGGTCCAGGCCGGCTTGTCCGGAGCGAATTGTCGGCGCAGATAGGTGATCAGCTCGGCAATTTGCGCGTCATTCATGCTGTCCTTGAAGGCGGGCATGTAGCCGAGATCGCTGGACGACGGCTTTGCGATGCCGTGCAGGATCACCTGGATCAGATTGTCGGGCCTGCTGGAGTGCAAATTGCTGTTCAGCGACAGCGATGGACGGCTGCCGAAGAGGGGGAGGCCGCCGACCTCATGACAGACGGCGCAAGCGCCTTCATAGAGACGCGCGCCAGCGGACGAGGCGACGGTCGTACGCGTGCTCGCTTCGAGTTGCCTCGCTCGCGCTTGTTGCGCCGTCTGGTCGATGCCCTCATTGAAGGAGGCGAGGTAGATCGCCATCGCGCGGATATCCTGGTCCGACAGTGCTGCGAGGTCCTTCACGATCGGCGCCATCGGGCCCGCGGCCACGCCATGGAAGCGGGACTCTCCGGTTCGCAGGTAGGCGTAAAGTTCGTTTTCGTTCCAGGGGATCGGAGCCGAAGACAGCGAGGTCAGCGGCGGCGCTTCCCAGCCTTCCGCCAAGCCGCCGGCGAGATAGGCGCTCGATATCTCTGCCCCGAGCGCATTTCGCGGCGAGTGGCAAGCGCTGCAATGGCCGAGACCTTCAACCAGATAGGCGCCGCGATTCCAGGCTTGCGATCTGGCCGGGTCGGGCTTGAATGCATCGGTGCGATGGAAGAGCGCGTTCCACCCTGCAAGCAGCGGCCGAAAATTGAATGGAATCGCCAAGTCGTTTGTGGGCGCGCTGGCGCGCACCGCCCTCTGTGCCATGAGATAGGCATAGAGCGCCTGCAAGTCGGCGTCGGTTGCTTTTGCAAAATGCGTGTACGGAAACGCCGGATAGAGATGCCGCCCGTCGCGGTGAATGCCTTCGCGCATCGCCCGTTCGAAGGCGGGATAAGACCAGGAGCCGATTCCGGTCTCGACATCGGGCGTGATGTTGGTTGCGTGGATGATGCCAAACGGCGTTTCCAGCGCGCGCCCGCCGGCATTGACGGCGCCGTTGGCGCTGGTGTGGCAGACCGCGCAATTGCCGAGCGCCGCAAGCTCGGCGCCGCGCGCAATCGTTGCCGCGGAAAAGACCGAAGCGTCGGGCCGCGCGATCGGCGCGATTGCTCGCCACGGCAAGATGGCAGACCCAATTCCGATGGCTGCGGCACACAGCGCTGCGACGCCTGCAACGATGCCGCGCCGTTTGGCAAACGGGCTCCAGCTTTCGGGTGATGCGGGTAGGGAGGCGGGCGAGGGCAGGGCCGCGATGGGGACCTGCTCGCCCTGCAATCCCTTCAAGATGCGTTCCGCCGTGAACGGCGGCTCCCTGAAACGCACCCCGGTCGCATCGAAGATCGCATTCGCAATCGCCGCCGCGCTCGGCACCGATGCGGACTCGCCGACCCCGAGTGGCGGCTGGTCCTGCCGCGGCAGCATCAAGACGTCGATCTTCGGCAGGTCGGGGAAGCGGATGATCGGATAGGCGCCCCATTCGCGTGTCGCGACCGATGTACGATCGAACACAACCTCCTCCATCAGCGCGCGGCTGGTGGACTGGATGACGTTGCCCTCGATCTGGTGGCGCACGCCGTCCGGGTTGATCATCAGCCCGCAATCCTGGCCCGCGACAACACGGGTGACGCTGACATCGCCGGTCTTCTTGTTGACCGCCACGTCGGCAATCCAGGCCGACCAGGCCGCGCCATAGCCAGGAAATTTGCTGTGCACATAAAGCGCGTAAGCAAAACCACGCCCACTTACGACGTCGCCTTGCTTGTCTTCCCGGACCGGACGCGGGCTCCAGCCGGCGCGTTCGGCCACGGCATTGACGAGGTCGATTGCACGCCTGTCCTTCAGGTAGCGCAGCCGATACTCGATCGGATCGACCCCGGCCTCGGTTGCGAGTTCGTCGATATAGGACTTCATGCGCAAACGTGTTCGGCAGCGCGGAGACGCCGCGCAGCCAGGCCGCCCGGACGATCGGCGGCATGTCGTTGGCGACGACGCGCATGTGTTCGTAGTCGTAAGGCGGGATCGCGGTGCGGTCGCCCATTTGGCTGATTTCGGCCGAAGGCGCCACTCGGCCGGTAAGCAGCAGGGCAAGGGTCGGTGCGGAGTTCGAGGGATAGCGGGTCGAAAAATCGTAGGCGGCGACCGAGCCGTCGGCATTCAGTCCGCCGTTGACGTCCATCAGTTGCGCGGCTCCCTTCGGCTCCCAGGCGTGCTCTTGCTCCCGCGTCAATTGCACCCGCACGGGCCGGCCGACGGCGCGCGACAACAACAGCGCGTCCGCGGTCACGTCGTCGGCGCAATTGCGACCATAGCAGCCCGCGGCCTCCAGGCGGATCACCTCGATCTCGGTTTCGGGCCGCTCGATGAGGAGTGCGAGGTCGGCGCGCAGGAGATGCGGATTTTGCGTGCCGGACCATACTTTGATCGCCCCGTCGCGGAAATCGGCAACCGCGCAGGACGGACCGATGGAGCCGTGCATCTGGTAGGGCCAGGTATAGGTTCGCTGCATCGGCTTTGCGGAAGCAGCGATGGCGGCGTCAACATTGCCCTTGTCGACCAGGGTCCGCGGTTGGCTCGGGATTGCGCGCAACGCTGCTTCGATGTTCTGCAAATCGGGCAGCGTCGGCGTCGGCTTCCAGTCGAGCTTGAGCCGTGCCGCGGCCTTGACTGCATTCTCTTCCCGCTCGGCAACAACACCTACGAAATCGCCGATGCGGACCACCGCAACGACTCCCGCGATGCCCCGCACCGAATTTTCGTCGACCGCGATCAAGCTGGTGCCGACAAACGGCCCCGCATCGACCCCGGCATAGGGCGGGCGCACCACGCGGCCATGCAGCATGCCGGGCACGCGGACGTCGTGCACATAGACCAGCTCGCCGGTCGCCTTTGCGGGAAGATCGACGCGCGGCACCGATTGTCCGACGATGGAATAGCTGGCGGCCTCCTTCAGCGCCACGTCCTCCGCAAGCGCAAGGCGAATGGTTTCGTTCCCGATCAATTCGCCATAGGAGATGCTGCGATTGTCGTTGCCGCGCACCAGCCCGTCCTCGATCGAAAGCTCATCCGCATCGATCTCGAGTTGCTGGGCGGCACGCGATATAAAGAACTGCCGGGCCTGTGCCGCGGCCTTGCGCAAGGGAACGGCTGTGATCTGGATGGTTTCGCTTGCGATCGTTGCGCCCTGATCGGGAACCTCTGTCGTATCGCCGAGCACGACCACGACACGCGCAAAGGACACGTCGAGCTCTTCGGCGACGATCTGCCCGAGCGCCGTGCGAATCCCGGTGCCGAGATCGACGTGGCCGTTGTAGGCCGTGACAGCGCCGTCGGCCGTGATCTTGATGAAGGTCTCGAGGTTGCCTGCCTCGCCGGCGGCGCGGACAACGGTTAAGGTGCCCGACGCCATCAATCGCGCGCCTCGACGAGCTGGCCGGCCGCGCGCATCGCGGCGCGGACGATCTCAACATGCGCGCCGCAGCGGCAGAGATTGTAGCGCAGCGCCTCCAGCACCTCGGCCTCGCTCGGATGCGGGTTGGCGTTCAGGAGCGCCTTGATCGTCATGATCATGCCGTTGAGGCAATAGCCGCATTGCGCGGCTTGCTCCTTGATGAAGGCGTCCTGCACGGGATCGGGAGATCCGCGCGTCCCGAGGCCTTCGAGCGTGACGATCTCGCGTCCGACGCAACCTTCGATCGGGATCACGCAAGAACGCGCCGCGGCGCCGTCGATCAGCACCGTGCAGGTGCCGCATTCGCCGAGACCGCAGCCGTATTTCGGACCATTGAGCTCAAGATCATTGCGCAGCACGTAGAGCAGCGCGGTGTCGGGATCGGCAACAACGTCATGGATCCTGCCATTCACGGTCAGGCGGATCGTTCCTTGCGTCATCCCCGGTGTTGTCCCGACTGTTGCCATGCAATCCGCGCAGAGACTACCGTTTGTATACAAACGTGCAAGCATCGTGTGCCGCGCCGCAACGCGATGCCCGCTTTATGAACAAAGGCGAGGCAGGCTGGGCTATTATTCGGCCGCACCGCCGCTTGACAGTATTTCGGTTCGCGCGCAAGATCGTTCGTATACGAATGATGCGGACCGGAGCAGTGGTTCAGGCGCGGACGATCGCAGTCAATCGGTGCCGATCAGCCGTCCGACGGTCGATGTTGACTTGCAAGGCTTGCAGATGGTGACTGATGCGACCACCGCCGCGAGCGGCGACAAGATCCGTTGCGATGCCTGTCCGGTGATGTGCTACATCAAGCCGGGCGCGGCCGGGGCCTGCGACCGCTACGCCAATCACGACGGCAAGCTCGTGCGTGTCGATCCCCATATCGTGCTGGAGCGCACGGTGACGCATGGCGGGCGGGTCGTGCCGTTCCAGGCCACCGGCGATTGGGACGGCAAGATCGTGCACCAGGGCGACATCGTCGTCACGGCGATCGGCGCCGGCACGACTTACCCCGATTACAAGCCGGCGCCCTTCATCGTCTCCTCGGAAATCGATGGCGTCGACATGGTCACGGTGGTGACCGAAGGGATCTTTTCCTATTGCGGCGTCAAGGTGAAGATCGACACCGATCGCTATCTTGGGCCGGAGACCGCGACCGTGCGCGCGCAGGGCGAAGCGGTCGGTCATGTCACGACCAGCGAATATGGCTCGCAGATGCTGTCGCTCGGCGGCGTGCATCATCTCACCGGTGGATCGAAGAAGGAGGGGCGCGTCACCTGCGACGCCTTGATGGACCTGTCGAATTGCAGGGCGGTCGAGCTTTCGATCGATGGCGGCGCGACCGTCGTGGTGCAGGCCGGGCGTCCCCCGATCGTCAACGGAATCACCGAAGAGCGCATGCGGGTCGGCTGCGGCTCGGCCACCATCGGAATGTTCGCCAAGCAATGGCACGGCAAGGTCGACGAGGTCGTTGTCGTCGATGACCACATCACCGGCGTGCTCTCCGAGCATCAGGCCGGCAAGCTGCTCGACATCGCCGACACCGGCATCAAGATGAAGGGGCGTCGCTCGACGCCGGGCCGATATTTCCAGGTCGCGGATCCCGGGACGGGGTGGGGCGGCACCAACATTTCCGACCCGCTGTCGATCCTCGGACCGTTCGATCCGAAGGAGGCGCGGCCGGGCACGACCATGCTGATGGTCTCGACCACCGGCGAGCACGCAAGCTACTATGTGCTGGATGAAGCGTTGCGGCCGGTCGAGAAAGACATCCCGATGGAGCTGAAGCTTTCGGTCGAGCGCATCCAGGAAAATTGCGAGCCGGCGCTGTGCACGGTGCTGTTCATGGGCGGAGCCGGAGGATCGCTTCGTGCCGGCGTCACCGACAACCCGGTGCGGCTGACGCGTTCGGTCAAGGACGCGCTCACGCGCGTGACCAGCGGCGGCGCGCCGGTCTATGTCTGGCCGGGCGGCGGCATCACATTCATGGTCGATGTCACGCAAATGCCGGCCGGCGCGTTCGGTTACGTGCCGACACCGGCGCTGGTCGCGCCGATCGAGTTCACGATGCGGCTGTCGGATTATGCGGCGCTTGGCGGCCATATGGATTATGTCCGCCCTCTTTCGTCACTGAAAGACAGTGCGGAAATCCGCTCGATGACCTTTGTTCCCGGACGGCGCGCATGAGGCGGCTCCCGCAAATCGCGCTTCTTCCCGGCGGCAAGCGGCTGCATTTGCAGGATGGCCCGATCGACCTGATCGTCGAGGCCGAAGGGCGGGAAGCCGATATTCGCGCCGCCTATGCCGCCGCCGCGCGGCGCCTGGAGGGTTTGCTCGATGAGCTCTGTGCCGAGCTTCCAGAGCTCCGCAAGCCGGCGCACCCGATCCATTCTCCGCTGCAGGGCGTGGTTCCCCGCCGCATGCAGGCTGCGGTCGCGCCGTTTGCAGCCGACTGTTTTATAACTCCGATGGCGGCGGTCGCAGGCAGCGTGGCGGAAGAAATCCTTGCGGCGATGTTGAACGCTGCGCCGCTTTCGCGAGCCTATGTCAACAACGGTGGCGATATCGCGCTATATCTTGAGCCGGGCGAGCAGTTTCGTGTCGGGCTGATGGACCGGCCCGACCGCCAAGGCCTGATGCGCACGCTTGTGATCGACGCCGAGCATCCCTCGCGCGGCATTGCGACAAGCGGACGGCACGGACGCAGCTTTTCGCTCGGAATTGCCGATGCCGTCACGGTGCTGGCCAAGACCGCGTCACGGGCGGACGCTGCCGCCACCATCATCGCCAACGCGGTCGATTTGCCCGGGCATCCCGCAATCATCCGCAAGCCCGCAAACGAACTGCAGGTCGACAGCGATCTCGGGCCGCGCCTGGTCACACGCGAGGTTGGCAATCTTTCCGAAGCTGAAATCGCACAGGCGCTTGCGGCCGGAGAAACGCGAGCTCGCCAATTGCTCGCGGCCGGATTGATCGATTGCGCCGCGCTTTGTCTGTTCGGCGAGATCTTGGTCGTCGGCATGCAGCAGGCGCAGATGCGTCACGACCGTGTGATGGAAATCGCATAGAAAGCGAACAAAGATGAACGCCATCATTCGCAAGATCGTTACCGTGGTTGAGGAAACCCATCTTGAGATGGGCAAGACCGTGTCGCCGCCGACGCGGCGTGCCGCCGCGATCGCGGTGATCGAAAATCCCTTTGCCGGCCGCTATGTCGAGGACCTCTCGCCTTTGATCGCGATTGGCGAGGAACTCGGCGAGTTGCTCGCGAAGAAAGCAGTCGCCGCGCTGGGCATCGATGGCGCCAAGGCGCAGAGCTATGGCAAGGCCGCCGCGGTCGGCGAGAACGGCGAGCTTGAGCATGCGGCAGCGATCTTGCATCCCAAGATGGGCGCCCCGGTGCGGAAAGTGCTGAGCAAAGGCGCGGCCTTGATCCCATCGTCGAAGAAGCGTTCAGGTCCGGGAACAACGCTCGACATTCCGCTGGGGCACAAGGACGCGGCTTTTGTGCGCAGCCATTTTGACGGCATGGAGGTGCAGATCAACGACGCGCCGCGCGCCAACGAGATCATGGTGGCGGTTGCCGTGACCGATTCCGGCCGGCCGCTGCCGCGGGTTGGCGGACTGACGGTCTCGGAGGTCAAGGGCGAGGACGGTTTGCGCTAGTTTCTTCAACAGTGGAGGCAAGGAATGCGACGGAGACATTTGCTCGGGGCGAGTCTGGCGATTGTGGTTGCCGGCTTGTGCCATTCGGCCATGGCCCAGAGCGAGATCAAGATCGGCGAGATCAACAGCTATTCGCTGTTGCCCGCCTTCACCGATCCCTATCGAAAGGGCTGGCAGCTCGCGGTCGAGGAAATCAATGCTGCCGGCGGCATCAACGGCAAGAAGCTCGTCGTGATCTCCAAGGATGACGGCGGCAAGCCGGCAGACGCGCAGACCGCGGCCAACGAGCTGGTGTCGAGCGAGAATGTTGCGATGCTCACGGGCACGTTCCTCTCCAATATCGGTCTGGCGGTCTCCGACTTCGCCAACCAGAAGAAAGTCTTCTTCCTCGCAGCCGAGCCTCTGACCGACGCGATTACGTGGTCGAAAGGTAACCGCTACACGTTCCGCCTGCGGCCCTCGAACTACATGCAGGCGGCGATGCTGGCGGAGGCGGCGGCAAAGCTGCCGGCGAAGCGCTGGGCGACGATCGCGCCGAACTATGAGTACGGCCAGTCGGCGGTCGGTGTGTTCAAGAAGCTGATGTCGGAGAAGCGACCCGACATCCAGTGGGTCGACGAGCAGTGGCCGCCGTTCAACAAGATCGATGCCGGCCCGGTGGTGCAGGCGCTCGCCGCCGCCAATCCGGAGGCGATCCTCAACGTCACCTTCGGCGCCGACCTCGTCAAATTCGTCCGCGAGGGCTCGACCCGCGGCCTGTTCAAGGACAAGACCGTGGTCTCGTTCCTGACCGGCGAGCCCGAATATCTCGATCCGCTCAAGGACGAGACGCCCGAAGGCTGGATCGTCACCGGCTATCCCTGGTATGCGATCAACACGCCCGAGCACGACAAGTTTCTGAAAGCCTATCAGGCCAAGTACAACGACTATCCGCGCCTCGGCTCGATCGTGGGTTATGAGACCATGAAGGCCGCGGCTGCCATTCTGACCAAGGCCAACTCCACCGATCCGGAAAAGCTGATCGCGGCGGCCGAGGGTCTGTCGCTGGGCTCGCCATTCGGCGAGATCACTTTCCGCAAGATCGATCACCAGTCGACGCTCGGCGCCTTTGTCGGCAAGACAGCGGTCAAGGACGGCAAGGGCATCATGGTCAACTCGGTCTACCGCAAGGGATCGGATTATCTGCCGAGCGATGCCGAAATCGAGAAGATGCGCCCGAAGGAGTGAAATCGGCTTTGCATCAATGGCCTTTAGAGACGCGCGGCGGTGCCGCGCTCCTACCATCAGGAGTGAGACGCTCATCCTGAGGAGGCGCGAAGCGCCGTCTCGAAGGATGAGGCCACCGCTTTGAAAGCCGCGAACCGCCCATGGCCTTTTATGTCGTTCAGTTCCTGACGGGGCTTGCCAGCGCGGCATCGCTGTTTCTGGTGGCCTCGGGGCTGTCGATTATTTTCGGCGTGACGCGGATCGTGAATTTCGCGCATGGCGCCTTCTACATGCTCGGCGCTTATTTCGCCTATTCGCTGACCGAGCGCTTTTCCGGCGCGCTGGGCTTCTGGGGCGGCATCCTGCTCGCTGCGCTGATCGTGGCCGCGATTGGCGTGCTGGTCGAGATGGCGCTGCTCAGGCGCATCTATCATTCGCCCGAGCTCTTTCAGTTGCTCGCAACCTTCGGGCTGACGCTCATGGTCGAGGACCTCGTCGTGCTGCAATGGGGGCCGGCCGACCTCGTGGGCCGGCGCGCACCGGGCCTGAAAGGCGCGATCGAATTCTTCGGCCAGAACATCCCAAGCTATGACTTGTTCCTGATCGTGCTCTGTCCGGCCGTACTCGGCATTCTCTGGCTGTTGTTCCAGCGCACCCGCTGGGGTGTCCTGGTGCGCGCCGCGACGCAGGACCGCGACATGGTGGCGGCGCTCGGCGTAAATCAGAAATGGTTGTTCACCTCCGTCTTTGCGGTCGGCGTCTTCCTCGCCGCACTTGGCGGCGCGCTGCAGATCCCGCGCGATGCCGTCAATCATGCCATGGACCTGCGCATCATCGTCGAGGTCTTTGTCGTCGTCGTGATCGGCGGCCTCGGCAGCATTTTGGGCGCCTTTGTCGCGGCGGTCCTGGTCTCCGAGCTCAATGCCTTCGGGATTCTCATTTTTCCGAAGATATCCATCATCCTCGTCTTTCTGGTCATGGCCGCGGTCCTGATCGTGCGTCCATGGGGACTGTTCGGCAGGCAACAGGCGCTGGCGCGCCGCACGCCCGGCCTCGCCGTCAACCCCTGGCGTCCGCTCACTGCGACCGAGCGGCTTGCCGCATTCGCTGTGCTCGCCGCTGCCGCGGCACTGCCATTCATCGGCGGCAACTACGCGCTCACCGTTGGAGCGGAAATTGCGATCTTCGTCATTTTCGCCGCAAGTCTGCATTTCCTGATGTCGGTCGGGGGGCTCGCCTCATTCGGTCATGCCGCCTATTTCGGTCTCGGCGCGTATGGCGTCGCGTTCCTGGCCAAGCTCGCAGGGCTTCCGATGATCGCCTGCCTTCTGCTCGGACCGCTGCTCGGCTGCCTCGGCGCGGCCGTGTTCGGCTTCTTTGCCGTGCAGCTCTCCGGCGTCTATTTCGCCATGCTGACGCTTGCATTTGCGCAGATCGTCTGGTCGATCGCGTTCCAATGGGTCGAAGTGACCGGCGGCGATAACGGCATTCTGGGTGTCTGGCCGGAGAAATGGGCGGCAAGCTCGTCGCGTTTTTATTGGCTCGTGCTCGGCATCGCGGCACTCGTGGTGGTCCTGTTGCGCATCATCGTGTTCTCGCCTTTCGGCTTTGCGCTGCGCGCCACCCGCAACTCGCCGCTGCGCAGCGAAGCGATCGGAATCGACGGCAAGCGCATCCAGTGGACCGCTTTCGTGATCGCGGGCACCGCGGCCGGCGTCGCGGGCGCGCTGTTTGCCTATCTCAAGGGAAGCGTCTTCCCTGATAGTCTTGGCATCTCGCTCTCGGTCGATGCGCTGGTGATGGTGCTGCTCGGCGGCGTCGAGACGGTGTCGGGCGCGGTCGTCGGCGCCATCGTCTACAAGGCGCTGAGCATCTGGCTCGTCAGCCAGACCGACTGGTCCAAGCTCGTGCTCGGTGCCTTCATCGTGCTGATCGTCGTCGTCTTCCCCAAGGGCATTGTCGGCATGATCGAGAGCTTCGGCCGCCGCCGCACGTCATCGAACCCGTCACTGCTTTCTTCCCGCATCGAGACCGCCGAATGAACGCAATCTCACCACTTTTGTCGGTCGAAGGCCTGAGCAAATCCTATGGCGGCGTGCACGCCGTGCGCGGCGTGTCGTTTGCGCTTCAGGCCGGCGAGATCCTGGCGCTGATCGGCCCGAACGGCGCGGGCAAAAGTACCTGTTTCGACATGCTCAACGGCCAGAACACGCCGGACAGCGGCAGGATCACGTTGCTTGGCCAGGACACCACGGGCCAAAAGCCGCGCGTGGTCTGGAGGCTCGGGGTCGGGCGCACGTTCCAGATCACGGCGACGTTCCCGACCATGACGGTACGCGAGAACGTACAGGTCGCGCTGGTCTCGCATAATCGGCAGCTGTTCAATCTCCTCTTATCCACGCCGAAGCTGTTGCGGGACGAGGCCGGGCGCCTGCTGGAGCTGGTCGGCATGGGCGGCTATGTCGGGCGGCCTTGCGGCGAGCTCGCTTACGGCGATCTCAAACGGCTCGAGCTTGCGATCGCGCTTGCCAATCGTCCGAAGCTGCTCTTGATGGACGAACCAACCGCCGGCATGGCACCGCGCGAGCGCGCGGAGCTGATGCGGCTCGTCGCGCGTATCGCGCGCGAACAGACCATCGGCGTCCTCTTTACCGAGCACGACATGGACGTCGTGTTCGAGCATGCGGACCGCATCCTGGTGCTCAACCGCGGCACCTTGATCGCCGAGGGCACGCCCGAACAGGTCCGCGCCAACCCCGATGTCCGCGCCGTGTATCTCGGCGAGGGACTGACGTATGGCGCGCATCACCGCGAGGGGACGCCGGCATGAAGCTCACCGTTTCCAACCTCAACAGCTTCTACGGCCCCGCCCATATCCTGTTCGACATCGCGCTCGAGGTCGGCCAAGGCGAAGTCGTGGCCCTGCTCGGACGCAACGGCGCGGGCAAGTCGACGACCTTTCGCTCCATCGTCGGCCTGGTCGCGCAGCGCGCGGGCCGGATCGTCTTCGAAGGCAGGGACATCTCGCAGAAGCCGACCCATGAGATCGTGCGCGGCGGTCTTGGTTACGTGCCGGAGGAGCGGCGTATCTTCACCGAGCTCACGGTGGAAGAGAACCTCGAAGTCGGCCGTCAGCCGCAGCGCGCGAACGCGCCTTACTGGACCCGCGACAGCCTGTTTTCGCTGTTTCCCAATCTGGGCGAGATGCGCGGCCGCGCGGGCGGGCGGATGAGCGGTGGCGAGCAGCAGATGCTCACCATCGCGCGGACGCTGATGGGCAATCCGTCGCTGGTGCTGCTCGACGAGCCCTCGGAAGGACTGTCACCGAAGATCGTCGAGCAAATGGTTGACGCCATTCTGACAATGAAGAAGGAGGGCGTCAGCATCATCGTGTCCGAGCAGAATTTGCATTTCGCGCGGCTGATCTCCGATCGCGCCTATATCATCGAGCGTGGGCGGATATGTTTCGGCGGCAGCATGAGCGAGCTCGATGCGCGTCCGGATATCCGCGATGCGCATCTGTCGATATAGACGAGAGCGGAGCAGGGGACGCCAATGGGCAAGAGTGCGTCGCTGAGAAAAAACGGCAAGCCGGCGAAACCGTTCTACCTCCTCGACGAGCAGATCGGTTTCATCCTGCGCCAGGTCTGGCAGCGCCACGCCTCGATTTTCGCGCGCGACATCGGCATCAATCTGACGCCGACGCAATGGGCGGCGCTGGCGAAGCTCAGCGAGACCGGAGCGTGCTCGCAGAACCAACTCGGCCGGCTGACCGCAATGGACGTCGCCACCATCAAGGGCGTGATCGATCGCCTGACCGCGCGCGGACTGACCGAGACCAGCCCCGATCCCGAGGACGGCCGTCGTTTGCTCGTGAGCCTCACGCGCGCCGGCCAGCAATTAGCCGAGAAAGCCGCCCCCAACGCGCTCGCGATCTCCAAGGAGACTTTGGCCCCGCTCGATCCGAAAGAGCGCGAGACGCTGTTTGCGCTGTTGAACAAGCTCCGCTGACGCATGCCGGGTTAGGCGAAGGGCGTATCTGCCGTTCACGACGAGCCGGCGTGCTCAGGCCATCGCTTCCAGCCTGGCCGTTCGCGTTTTCAGCGTCGTCGTCAACGTCTTGTGCAAGTGATCGTCGGGCTCGAAATTCCGCGCGAGCCGCCGCATGACGTCCACGAAACGAATCCGGTACGTGGCCGCTTTATCGGCTTCGCCGCATTTCGAGTAGATCTCGGCCGCGGCATAGTAGATGCGCCACGACGCAAGCGGGAAGTCGGCGTTATCGACGATCCCGAGCGCGCGCGACAGGTGAACGAGGGCCTCGGCGGGATCGCCCGAAGCAAACGCGATGCGCGCGAACAGGCCGTAGGCCTGGGCGAGATGATTGTGATCGGGGGCAGGCGCCACATAATCGTGGAGTTGTTTGGCCCATTTCCGGGCCTGGGCCATATCGCCGATCTTCAGGCAGTATTCGCCCAGACAGTGATAGAGCTGCGTTGCGATCGTGAAATCTATCGGGATGCCGTCGTCCTCCATACAGCGCCGAATGTCCTCGAATTGCTCGCGCGCCCGCACGAGATCGTTCATGCCGACGAAGGCTTTCGCAAGCACGGCTCGCTTGAAGAAAATCGCGAACTGGGTTTCGCGAAAAACGCTGTCGTCGACGTCTTCGCAGAGCTTGCAGGCGCCCTCGAAGTCCATGGCTTCGACGTGCATCCACGCGAGCGTCAAGAGACACAATGCGATTGCGGGCTCGTTTGCGTTGGTCGAGGCCAATTCGAGCGCGGTCGTGGTTTCCAGCTGCAGATCGCGCCATTCGCCCAGATGGATGAGCGCGGTCGATTCGAGGACATTGAAGAGCACGAAGACATAGATGTCGCCGACGGCGCGCGCCAGTCGCTTGCCTTCTGTGGCGCAGCGGCGAGCCTCCTCGTATCGCGATTGCCAGCAGTCGAGAATGCCTTCGATCCCGTAGCGCCTGATCAGGGTGCCGTGATTGTGGGCACCGGCTGTCTGCTCGATCGCTCTGGCGCAAAGCTCGGCATCCCGCTCTTGCCAGCCCTTGAGATACAGGTTGATGCTAGCGCTGCTGCCCTGGACCATGGCCTTGAAGGGATCATCCTCGAGCGCGCGGCTGCGGGCCATCACGGCTTCGGCCGTCTGCAGGCAGGCGCGACGGTCGGCATACAAACAGAACGTATTGAAGGCCATCAGGCCATTGACCTGCTGCTTGATCTCGTTCGCCTGCTCGGCACAGGCGATGATGTCCTTGAGGTCCCGCGCCGAGCCCGCGAGATCGCCACAGGAGCGAAAGGCCCAGCTGCGTTGCCGCAACAGGGCGATGCGGGTTGCAAATCGATCGGCCGCCTCGAAACGATCGAGTATCTCGAGGGCGCGCGTGAGGTAGCTCGCGGCTTCAGCGTGGCCGAGGCGTTTGCTCGAGCTTTCCGCGGCCTGCCTGAGGTAGCGCAACGCGCTTTGGAAATCGCGGCCCTGCTCGAAATGCAGCGCGAGCGCGGATGCAATCTCCGAGGTGCGGCCGAGATAGGCTTCCTCCAGCCTCTTGCCCAGGCGCTTGTGGGTTTGCGCGCGCAGTCCCGGCGCAATGTCCTGGTAGATGACATTCTGATAAAGGATGTGGCGGAAACGGTATGATCCCGAATAGGTGCCATCCGGCCACTCGGACGCACCTGCTCGAACAAGAATATGATCCTTGCGCACCAGCGCTTCGATGTCGCGTTCGACCTCGATCGCATCGCGTGACAGGCCGGCCGCGACCAGAGCCGCCGAAAATTCCTCGCCCGCGACGCTCGCGACGTTGAGGAGGTGGCGCTCTTCCTCGTTCAGCCGATCGAGCTCATAGGTGATCATGTTCAGGAGATTGTTCGGCACGCCCTCCTGGGGTCTTGCCTGCGACGACAGTCGCCACATGCCGTCGACCTCGACGATCGCTTGCTGATCGATCAGATGTTTGAGCATCGAGGTGACGAACAGCGGATGTCCCTGGGTCCGCTCGTACACCGGGCCGGACAACGTCGAGGCCAATTCGCCGTCGCCGAACCGCAGCGCCAGATAACTCTCGACCTCGGCATGGGACAATCGATCCAGGCGCAGCTCATTGCAGCATCCGTGGATCTCCAGATCCTGATGCAGGCGCCTGATCGGATGTCCGCCGATGGCGCTGTCCGATGGCCGATAGGTGCCGAGAACCAGGACAGAGGCCCTGCCGGTTCCGCGCGCAAACCGTGACAGCACGTCGAGCGTCGCGAAATCGCTCCAGTGCAGATCCTCGAGAACGAGAACCCAGAGGCGGTCGGTGCTGAGTGCTTCCACAAGGTCGCAAAACTCGCGCAGCATGCGTTCCCGCGTCGCGCCGAACATCTGCTCTTGAAAAGCCGCATGTTCCGGTGCGTCCATGACACCGGGCAATTGCAGCATCCAGGTCGGCGCGTGCGTGCGGATGATCGGCAACAGGTCGAGCCCGTTGGCACGGTAGCGCGTGACCAGCGCATCGATCAGCGGCAGGAAGACCTCGTTATTGCCGAACCTTTCGGTACACCGTCCGTAGAGCAGATCGAATCCCTGGCCGGTCAGCAGCTCAGTCGCCTTGGCGATGAAAGCCGTCTTGCCTATCCCGGCTTCGCCGGTGACAAAGGCAACCTGGCGTTGGCCGGCAAGAATGCGTTGCTTCATCCCCTCGAGCATTTCGAGCGGAGCGGTCCGGCCGACCACAAGAGACGGATCACCGGATGGGGAGAGGATCGGCTCCCCCGAGCGCTGCGTCAACGCCTGTTGGCCCGAAGTCGCCACCGAAGATCCGTTTGTCTTTTGACTGCGCACCACCGGCCCGACAAAGCGATAGCCGCGGCGGGGCATCGTTTCGATCCAGTCCGCGCCGCCGGCCTCGCCCAGAACGCGACGCAAGGTCGCGATCTGGACGCTGAGATTGCTGTCCTCCACCGCAAGGCCCTGCCATGCCGCGTCGACAAGCGCGTCTTTCGAGATCAGCGCGCCCGGCCGCTCGACCAAGGCGGACAGGAGAGCCGTTGCGCGCTGTCCGAGCGGGACAGGCTCGTTGTCGCGGAACAGCATCCCGGCTTCCAGATCAAGGCGAAACGGACCGAAGGCAATGATCGACATTTCATCCTCGGTAAAAAGCAATTTCGTAAAATTTTCGACGCCGCTGGCATGTTCCGGCGTCTCATTGCCCGCGCGGGTGCGAAGCTAGCATTTTTCACGGAGCGACGCTTCATCCTTGGTGCGGCTTTTTAGCCCGCTAATGTCGTGCGGAAGCACGTCAATCGCCCGTTGCAGCTTTTCAAGGCGTTGGTTGGTCAATCGACGGGTCCTGCAAAAGGCACTGTCAACGGGCAACGATCTCCGGCACCTTTGTCGCCGGCGGCGTGTTGCGGCTTCGCTGAGTGCGGACGATGCCGTCGATGATCGTCATCCCTACGCCGGGCAGATCGCCGAGGCGCACGCTGTCCAGCAGCGTCTTGCCGGGTGAGTGCTGGGCCTTATCCATGATGACGAAATCGGCGGCGCGGCCGATCTCAACGAGGCCGCAATCGAGCGCGCGCATCCGCGCCGTGTTGCCGGTCGCAAAGCAGAAGGCGATTTCGGCAGGCACCTCGCCGAGCGAGGACAACAACGAGATCATGCGCAGGATTCCGAGCGGCTGCACGCCGGAGCCCGCGGGCGCATCGGTGCCGAGGATGATGCGGTTCAGGTCGCGCATTTCGCGCGCGGTGCGCAGCGTGTAGAGCGCCGAGCGCTCATTGCCGTTATGCACGAGCTCGAGGCCGCGCTTGCAGCCCTCGCAGATGCAGCGGATCTGGTCGTCTGGCAGCGCGGTGTGACCGCCATTGATATGGCCGACCACGTCGGTGTCGGCTTCCAGCACCACGTCCTTGTCAATCAGGCCGGAGCCGGGGATCGATGGCCCGCCAGTGTGGATGGTGCTCTGAATCCCGTATTTGCGCGCCCATGACACCATCTTGCGCGCGGTGGGGCCGTCCTTGACGCCGCCAAGGCCGACTTCGCCGAGCAGTCTCACGCCGGCCGCGGCCATCTCCTTGAAGTCGTCCTCGACCATCTCGCATTCGATCACGGGCGCGCCGGCATGCACCTTCACGCCTCCGGGCCGCAGGGTCCAGAACGCCCGTTGCGCGAAAATAGCCATCGCCTTGAGGCCAACGACATCGCGCGGACGGCCGGGCATGTGCACCTCGCCAGCGGATATCATGGTGGTGACCCCGCCATGCAGACAGCTGTCGATCCAGTTGATCTGGCTCTGTCGCGGTGTCCAGTCGCCTGCTGCCGGGTGAACATGGCTGTCGATCAGGCCCGGGGCGAGCACGGTGCCGTTGGCATCGATGATCGTGGTGGCGTGCTCGGTGTCGAGGTCCTTGAGGCGGCCGATACCCGTGATCCTGCCGTTTTCGGCCGTGATCGCGTCCGCATCGAGGATCGGCTTCTCCAGCGCGCCGGACAGCAGAAGTCCGATGTTGCGGATCACCAGCTTGCCGGGGCCGGGGGCTGTCGGCGCGTCATGGGCCATTTGTCTTCTCCACTGATTTTGTTGGTGATTTTGAGCCGCTCTTGACGGCGGGATCAAGCCGGATTATTCATTTGCATACGAACGATCGTATACAAATGAATTGACTTCTGGCAAACCGCGGGATCGGTACGATGAGCAGCAACTTCAACCTGGAAAGCGTCACAAGCGTTCACCACTGGACCGAGACGCTGTTCAGCTTCACCACCACCCGCAATCCCAGCTTCCGTTTCCGCAACGGCGAGTTCACGATGATCGGCCTTAAGCTTGGCGAGCGGCCTCTGCTTCGGGCCTATAGCGTCGCAAGCGCGAATTACGAGGACAAGCTCGAATTCTTCTCGATCAAGGTGCCGGATGGCCCGCTGACATCGCGGCTCCAGCACCTGAAGGAGGGCGACGAGGTCGTCGTCAGCCGCAAGGCCACGGGCACGCTGGTGATCGACAATCTCGAGGCGGGGCGCAACCTCTATCTGGTCGGGACCGGCACCGGGCTTGCGCCGTTCCTGAGCGTGATCAAGGACCCCGAGACTTATGACCGCTTCGAGAAGGTCGTGCTGCTGCACGGCTGCCGCCGCGTCAAGGAGCTCGCCTATGGCGAGATGATCACGGAGAAGCTGCCGAACGACGAGTTGATCGGCGAACTGGTGTCGAACCAGCTGATCTATTATCCGACGGTGACACGTGACCCCTTCCGCAATCGCGGCCGTATCACCAACCTGATCACGTCGGGAAAACTCTTCGACGATATCGGGCTGGCGCCTCTCGAGCCCGAGCACGATCGCGTCATGATCTGCGGCAGCCCCGCATTGGTGCGGGATACGCGCGCGCTGCTGACGGAAAACGGCTTTGTCGAAGGCAATCACGGCGAGCCGGCGCAATTCGTGGTCGAGAAGGCGTTCGCCGAACGCTGATCGGAATCGGCTGCGGCCCGCGTCCTCGCGGTGGAAGGACTCAGTGGCGCGTCACTTTGCCGCCGCGCTCACGCATGTCCTGCAGGGCGCAATTGAGTTCCGCTCCTCGCGCAAGCTTCATCCAATCCTCGGCGAGCCGCAGCCACGCTGCCCGATCGATCGGGTTTCTCGCCTGTTCTGCGTGGCGCCGGCAATCCTCGGCTTCGCGGCAGTACCTCGGTACTTCGAACTTCAACTCCATGACACGTCCATCCCGAAGGTCGATGAGACGGTTTTTGGCCGCTCCCTGGAGCGGTTTGGTTCACGTTTCGCAAACTTTCTTTGTCATGGAAACGGATGAACCCCTGGGTCGCGGCCATCGACGTACAGAGATACGCTGGCGTCATGCCCTTTTCAGCGCGCGATAGACGCCGCGCTCGAACTGGCGATACACCTTGAGCGCCCGGGCATCCGCAAACGGCAGGATCTGCATCATGATGACCCCGGCGACGCGGGACGTCGGATCGAGCCAGTAATATGTATTGTAGAGACCGGCCCAGGTCAGGCTGCCGGCCTTGCGGCCGCCCTCGACGGGATCAAGGTTGATCATGCTGGCAAATCCCCAGCGCAGCCGGTTGCCGGGAAAGAAGTCGACATCGTCGGACAGCGCAGGACTTGTCGTCCTCATGATGCCGGCCTGGATCTCGCCTATCTGGTTCCTCGACATCAGCGACACCGTCTCGGGACGAAGGATTGTCGCGCCATGCAGGCTGCCCTCGTTGAGCAGCGCCTGCAGCAGGGTCAGATAGTCCGGCGCGGTGGAATAGATGCCTCCGCCACCCGAAAAAACCTTTGGTGCCTCCGAAGGTTTTTCCAGCGGCTTTGGCTTGAGCGTTCCGTCCGGCTGGCGGACGTGCAGGCTCGCTTCGCGGGCGCGCTGCTGCGGGCCGATCTCGAAGGCGGTGTTGGTCATGCCAAGCGGTCCGCAAATGCGCTCGCGGAAATAGCGGTCGATCGTTACCCCGCTCGCGATCTCGACCAGCCAACTCACCTTGTCGATGCTGCCGCCATAAGCCCATCGCGTGTCCGGATCGAACATCAGCGGCCGCTTCGGCAATGTCTTGTCGCCGTGCGCGGCTTTCTGATAGCGGATGACGTTGGCGTCCCACAGCGGGTAGCTGAAGCCGGACGTGTGGGTCAGAAGGTTGCGCAAGGTGAGTGGCTTTTGCGCGGGGCGCAGCTGCGGCTTGCCGTGCGCATCGAAGCCGGTCAGGACGAGCGGAGAGGCAAGCGTCGGATCGATGTTTTCGGCGGGCTCGTCTAGCCTGAGCTTGCCGTTTTCGACGAGTTGCATCGCCGCGACCGAGGTCAGCAGCTTGACCATCGAGGCGATGCGGAAAACGGTATCGTCCGACATCTTCGTCGCCGTGCCCAGGCAGCGGGCGCCGAACGCGCCGTCATAGATGATCGACTTGTCGGTCGCGGCCATCGCGACGACGCCGGGTGCATCGCCTGCAGCGATGCGCGCCTTGAGAATGTCGTCTAGATCGCTGCGGCGTGGCCGCTCCGCGGCGATGGCGCGCGGCATGGCTCCGACGCCCGCTATTGCCAGCGTTCGCAACAGCACCTCGCGCCGGTTCGGCGATCTCCTCATTTACGCGCCCACTGCATTTTTCGCCACCACATTGCGATAGAACGATGCGCTGAGCTTCGGAATCCGCTGCTGCGTTTCGAAGTTGACGTGATAGAGACCGAAGCGTTGCTCGAACCCGAAGATCCACTCGAAATTGTCCATCAGGCTCCAGAGAAAGTAGCCGCGCACGGGCACGCCCTCGGAAATCGCCCGCTGCAGCTGCGTCAGATAATTGCGCAGGTACATGATGCGGTCGAGATCGTAGACATGCCCGTCGGCGGCAACCTTGTCTTCCGACGAGGTGCCGTTCTCGGTGATATAGATCGTATCGGTCTTCCAGACTTTTGCGGTCATCCGCGGCACCCAATAGGCCGTTTCCGGCCCGATCCGAAGCCATTCCGATTTCATGTGCGGGAAGGAGGCGGGGAAGGGCAGAACGTGAAACCCGGGACTCTCGTCCTTGGCCACGACGTAGAATTGCGGTGCGTAGATGTTGAGACCGACGAAATCGATTCTGGCGCCGATGATCTTGAGCTCGTCCGCGGTGAATTTCGGCGCGTCCTTGCCGGCGAAAGAGAGAAAGTGGTCGGTGTATCTGCCTTCGAGGATCACGCCCAAGATGGCTGCGTTCAATTCGCGCGTTGCGATCTCGGTGGCGCGCACATTCTCCGGCGTGTCGATCGCGGGCACGCAAGCAGCAATATTTTCTGCGAGCCCCACCTTGGTGCCGGCGCGCGCATGCGCCCGGATCGCCTGAACCGCGAGGCCATGACCCAGCACGACATGATGACGCGCCTGGTTGAGCTCGGCGGTCGGCAGCTTGAGGCCTGGCGCGTCGATCGCCCAGCCATAGCCGAAATTCAAAAAACGTCCAGCTTCGTTGATGGTGAAGAAGTTTTTGACGCGATCGCTCAGGCGCTCAACGACATAGCCGGCGTAGTCGCCGAATGTCTTCGAGATCGTGCTCGACTGCCAGCCGCCGAAGCGATCCTGCAACGATTGCGGCAGGTCCCAGTGATAGAGCGTCGCATAGGGCTCGATGCCGTTGGCGAGCAGCTCGTCAACGAGACGGTTGTAGAAGTCGAGTCCCTTCGGGTTTGCTTGGCCATCGCCTTGCGGAAAAACGCGCGGCCAGGCGATCGAGAAGCGATAGGCCTTTACGCCGAGGTCCTTGATCAGGCGAACATCGTTCTTGTAGAGATGATAGTGGTCATTGGCGCGATCGGCGTTGGTGTTGTCGGCGATCTTGCCCGGCGTGTGGCTGAAGACGTCCCAAATCGAGAGGCCGCGGCCGTCCTCATTGACCGCGCCTTCGATCTG
Source organism: uncultured Alphaproteobacteria bacterium (assembly GCA_963738845.1). GTDB lineage: Bacteria > Pseudomonadota > Alphaproteobacteria > Rhizobiales > Xanthobacteraceae > Bradyrhizobium. The sequence goes on from CAVTYJ010000007.1 coordinate 114,443, forward strand.
ATAGGCCGACGTCGCCGTGCCCCAGATGAAACCGCTCGGAAAGCTCGCCGGCGCGCGCCGATCGGCTGCGCCATTCGACGGGCGCGGTTGCGCCAGCGCAGGAGTTGCCAGGCCGAGGCCGGACAGGCCTGCAAGCTGCATGAGACGCCGGCGCGAGAATCTTTCTGACATCAAATCACAAAGCCGTCCTTCGTCGTCCAACCATACGACGACTAGGGATCGATTTGGTAGACGGAAACCCTGTCGATCTCGAATTCCACCATGTCGGGCGACATGCCGTCGACCACGCCGACGCCGCTGAAAAATTTCGAGCCCATCGCCAGATTGACGATCATGTACATGGGATCGTCATACCCAACCGGCACCTTGATGTCGGACACCGGTTTGCGATCGATGAAATAGACGAGGCGATCCGGCACCCAGAGCATGCCGTAATCGTGGAAGGCGAGCGATGCGTCCGCCAGCAGAAAGTCGAACCCGCAACGCTCGATCTTCTGCGTCGAGGGGATGCGCCAATGCGTGGTCATGACGAGGTCGCCGGGACGCTGTCCGCGCCCTTCCATCACGTCGACCTCGGGCGGCCAGCCGCCGTCATTGGCGAGCAGCCAGAACGCCGGCCAAACTCCGGTCCCGTGCGGAATCTTGGAACGGATCTCGAAATATCCGTACTTCTGGGCGAACGAGGCCTGCGAGGTCAGAATGCCCGAGATGTAGGGATTGTCGAACAGCACAGCCTTCAGCCCCGGCGGCGTGCGGCTCGCGACGATCGAAAGCACGCCATTGCGAACCCGGAACGGATCGAGCCCGAGCGGGGTCGAGGCACGGCCGGCATAGCGCGGGTCGACGTAGATCTGCTGCTCCCCATTGGGCTTTGTCTGGCGCTTGAGCGCGGAACCTTCGCCGCCCCAGTAGTTCGCTTCCGGCCATGCCGCGCCCCCCGCATAATGCGGAACCCATCGCCCGCTCTTGAGTGGATGCTCGTCGAAATCGTCTTCGAAGGTGCGGTGGAGCGAGATGGCGGACAGCTGTCCTGGATCCATCTGGTCAACACGGCGGCAGCTGTCGGAAAGCTCGTCGCGCGTCGTGTGCAGAGACAGCTTCGGCGGCGCGCCCTCAAGCCCGGCTTGCGCGGCAGCGTGCGGAATGTGCCAGCCGATCGCAAAGCACGCTGCCGCGGCCAGGGTCGCGGCCGCCCGGCAGGCGCGTTGGCAGTAGGACCAGGAACTTGTCATCGCACATGCTCTCGGACGGTCCTGTATTCATGTGAAAGGCGGCCCAATCTGGGCGGCTTGCGCAAGACAGTGGTGCTCCGACCTCACAGCATGGCCGCGGCGATCACAAGCAGCGTCGCTTCGGCGATCTGTTGCAATGCGCCGAGCACGTCGCCCGTCTGTCCTCCGATCTGCCTGGACGCGATGCGGGCCAACGCGAGAGCCGCGAGCGCCAGCATCAGCAGCGCAATCATCGCAAGCTTCAGCCCGAAGGCAAGCAGCAGGCAAAGGATGCCAACTCCAAGCGCAATCGCGAAGCTTTGCGCCGGCGGTTTTCCGGCGCTGGTCGAAAGTCCGTCCGCCCGGGCGGGCGGCACGAGATACATGAAGGCCGGCAGAACGGCGCGCGAAACGGCGTGGGCGACGATCAGCGCGATCACGAGCGTGCGAATATCGGCAAGCTCGCCGATCTCGGCGAGCGCCGACCAGCGCAAAAGGAAGGAGAGGACGAGCGCCGAGACGCCGAACGTGCCGACGCGGCTGTCGCGCATGATCTCGAGGCGTTGCTCCTGCGTCTTGCCGCCAAGGCCATCGGCGGTGTCGGCAAGCCCGTCCTCATGCATGGCGCCGGTGAACAGAACGGTCGCAACAAGCGCCAGCGCAGAAGCAGGCTCCGGCTGAACGTGCAGCCGATTGGCCAGCCAGTACGCGACGCCGCCCGCAAGACCGACCAGAAAGCCTGCGATCGGCAAGGTCCAGCTGGCGCGGGCGACGTCGCCATCGCCAAGCGGAAATTTCGCTGCAAGGGGCAGGCGGGTGCAAAGCGAAATCCCGATTCTGAGATCGATCAGCATGCCTCGCAGCAACTGAGCAGCGTCGACCATCTCTACTTCACCCGCATCGGCAAGCCCGCCACCATGAACTCCACCTCGGAAGCCACCTGCGCGATCCTCTGGTTCATGGCGCCGGCCGCATCGCGGAACGCGCGTGCCAGGGTATTGTCGGGCACGATGCCGAGCCCGACCTCGTTGGTGACGAGCACGACCGGGCTGTTCTGGGTTTCCAGCGCAGCGGCCAGGCGAGCGGTTTCCTTCGCCCAATCCCGTTCCGCATGCATCAGGTTGGAGAGCCAGAGCGTGAGGCAATCGACCAGCCGTGCGCCGCCGCCATCGGTCTCCGCAAGGGCTGTGACAAGCTCGAGCGGAGTTTCGCGCTCGAGCCAGGCGCAGCCGCGCCGCATGCGGTGAATCGAGATACGCTCTCGCATCTCATGGTCGAGCGCCTCCGCGGTTGCGATATAGACGGGTTGGCCGGCAAAGGCCCGCGCGCGAGCTTCGGCCCTCACGCTCTTTCCCGATCGTGCCCCGCCGGTGATGAGGATGATGGACATGATGTCTCCGGCTCCGCACTAATCACTAAATCCGCGCCGTGACAAATAGCGAAATCGCCTCAAAGGGGCTTGCGCCGGTCGCGCCTCTTGCGCATCAAAATGGGACAATACGGAGGACGTTGGTGGGATTTGCCGGAGCCATGGCGGTTGCGATCGGCCTGGACGCGCTGGTGGGTTGGCCGGACTGGCTTCTCGTACGCCTCGGCCATCCCGTCATGTGGCTCGGCCGCTTGATCGACGCTTTGGACGCGCGGTGGAACCGCGCAAACGACGCGCCTTGGCTCCGGCGTATCGCAGGGGTTGCCGCTGCGCTGCTGGTGATTTGCCTCGCGGCCGGTCTCGGATGGGCGGTGCAGAGCGTGCTGACAACGGCGTGGAGCCGGGTCGTCGTGGTCGGGATCGTTGCGGCACCTTTTGTCGCCGCGCGTTCGCTCTACGAGCATGTCGCAGCCGTGGCGGGACCGCTGGCCTCCGGCGATATCGGCGCGGCACGTTCCGCGGTTGCGATGATCGTCGGACGCGATCCGGAAAAGCTGGATGAAGCGGGGATTGCACGCGCCGCGATCGAGAGCCTGTCCGAAAACACTTCCGACGGCATCATTGCGCCGGTCTTCTGGGGCGCGCTGTTCGGGCTTCCCGGGGTTTTCGGCTACAAGGCGATCAACACGCTGGATTCCATGATCGGGCACCGCAACGAGCGTCACGAAAGCTTCGGTTGGGCCTCGGCGCGCATCGACGATGTCGCCAATTTCCTGCCGGCAAGGCTCACCGGCCTGTTGTTCGTGCTGGTCTCGGCGCAGCCCGGGAGCGCGCTGACCTGCATGTCGCGCGATGCGCGCCGTCATCGTTCGATCAATGCGGGCTGGCCGGAAGCGGCAATGGCAGGTGCGTTGGGCTTGCGGCTGTGCGGACCGCGTTTCTATGACGGCAAGCTTGCCTGCGAGCCGTGGCTGAACGGTGGCGCGGCCGATCCGAAGCCCGGCGACATTGCGCGCGGGCTCAGTCTTTATCTCCGCGCGATGACCGGCCTTGCAGGTCTTCTGGTGATCCTCGCCTTCGTCTAAAGAGGACACATGAGGGAACATGGCGGCAATCTCGATGTGGCGATCGCGCGCTTCGGCGGGCGCGCGGAAGACTGGATCGACCTGTCGACCGGCATCAACCGCAGGCCATATCCCGTCCCCGAGATGCCATCGCACCGCTGGCAAGCGTTACCCTCGCGCACCGATATCTCCTCTCTGCATGACGCTGCGAGGCAAGCCTACGAAACGAAAGCCCAGGTCCTTGCGCTGGGCGGCGCGCAGGCGGCGATCCAGTTGCTGCCGCACCTGTCGCCCCCAGGCAAGGCGCGCATTCTCGGTCCCACCTACAACGAATATGTTGCGACGCTTGGCGCGGCAGGCTGGCAGGTCGAGGAAACCGGCGATCTCGATTCGCTCGCAGGCAGCGATCTCGCCGTTATCGTAAATCCCAACAATCCCGATGGACGACATTACGATCCCAAGGTGCTGTTGTCGCTCGCCTCGCACGTCGGGCGCCTCGTCGTCGATGAGAGTTTTGCCGACGCGATAGCCGGCCTGTCGCTCGCGCCTCATGCGGGAGGGAAGAGCTTGTTGGTGCTGCGCTCGTTCGGCAAGTTTTACGGGCTCGCGGGATTGCGTCTCGGCTTTGTGCTGGGCCATGAAAACGATATCGCAACCCTTGCCGCCATGGCCGGGCCGTGGCCGGTATCGGGCGCGGCAATCGAGATCGGGCGGCGCGCGCTTTGCGACTGGAACTGGGGTGCCGAGACAAAGGTGCGCCTTGCGCAGGACTCGCTCAGGCTTGACGATCTCGCCATCAATGCCGGCTGGAAACTGGTCGGCGGCACGCCGTTGTTCCGCCTTTATGATACGAGAGATGCGAATGCAGCCCAGGTGGGGCTCGCGGGCGCCCGCATTTGGTCGCGCGCCTTTGCAAGCCGACCGCGATGGCTTCGCCTCGGATTGCCAGCCGATCAGACCGAATGGGCCCGGCTTGCCGCGGCACTCCGATCGACGTAAGCGGTAACAGGAAATGGCCGTGCGATGAGAAGCCGTACCAGCGCAACCAGGGCAACTCTTGCTCTTGCGATCCTGTTCACGGCCGCCAGCCATCTCGGCTCGGCGTCGCCCGCGACGGCGGCACCGATTTCGTCTTCGAGCAAGGCGGACGCGCTCAACGCCTATAATCTCGCCTTGAGCCAGTTCAAGGCGATCCTGCGTGAACGGCGCAGCCAGATCGATTCCAGACAGCCGCTGCCGAACCTTCCGGGTCAGGCGATCTATCTCGCGCGCAACAACCTCATCAGCTCGTACAAGGATCTCACGGACGCGGATCCGTCCAGGATCGGACGGCCCAACAAGCTCGGCATTCCTCCGGCCTATCTCGACGCCGACAATGAACCGCTGATGGACGAGTACAGAAAGCTGTTCGACATCATGGAGGCGCCGCCCTCGAATGCCCAGGCGTCAGCCACGCCATTCAAGGATGTGGTCGATCTTGGGACAGCAATCGCCCGGGCAAAGGGGTTAGACCCGGCCAACGCCGACGCAGCGGGCCGCATCAGCCTCGGCCTGTTCTTTGCGGAGACGAATGGCAATCAGAACGTGGGCAATGGCCGCTCGAACACTTACAAGGGCAGCTTTCAAACCGGGCCGTCCGAAGATCAAAACGGCCGACGGAAGTGGGCGGCCATCAGGAGCCAGATCGCCGCGTTCGATCCCGAACTGATCGCGCGCGACGACAAGGAAGAGGCGAGGGTGGGTAGCCTGGATCGGCGGTTCAATCATTGGATCGCTGTGAGAGATGGCTTGATGAATGCGCACGCTGAACTGTTTCTGCAAATACCGGCGATCGCAAAAACGCTTCCCGATCCAATCGATCAAATGAAGGTGTTTGAGTTGATTCAGATCATTCCGAGTCCAACGAGAGCGGCTCTCAAATCCGCAAACTTGCTCGCCTACAAGGTATCGGACCCAACGGTGATGAAATATCTGCGCAACAACAGCATGTTCGCATTCGGACAGGCCGACAGGGCGCGGACGTCAGCGACATTTCGGGACATTCTCGATGCGATGTGGCTCTTCAATGAGAAATTCGAGCGTGCTCGCATCAAGTTCGACGAGATCAAGTCACGGTAAGACGGCCCGCAGAGCCCCGCGCGTCCATTGTGCACGTTATTGAACATTGGAACTCGTGTCCTTCGGACCAGGAAACGCGAATTTTCGCGGCAAATTCGAACTAGTCCTTTGGAGATTTTGCAGAAGCGCGGCGCTCGCGCTTGCGGAACATAATACCATCGCGCTCCCGGAGAGCGGGACGGCGTATTGAGAGCCCATCCTCAAAAACCCTTAAATTTGAACCGTTTCTGAGACTTTTTTGAGAAATTTTCTGGCGCCGTTCGGGCGAGGTTCGATTCCCTGGGCCATTGCTTTGATTGGAGACGGGAAAAGCCGCGCCGGCAGTGTCGGCGATCAGGTCAGCAGTATTGCCCGAGTTCCAGTCGACTTTGTCCTATGTTGTTGTAATGTTGTGATTAAGGGGCAATTTTGCCGGGGGGACATCTGAGGGTCGCGGTAACGTTGCGTTCGGAGCGGCTGTATTTGTATGTCGAGTGAGCCATCTGTACCTACGTATATTCTCGAAGGCGATGGCCTTTTTCGCGAAGGACTGAGGCTTATACTTTCCCGCACTCGGTTCCGTCCGCACGGCTGTGCAATCGAATTGGATGATCTCACCGAGGTTCCCAGCGACCGACCAATCTTGTTCATTGTTGGCCTTCGTTCTGACCAGGCCGTCATTTGCGGCAAGATTCGCAGCCAATACCCGCTGGCCTTCATCGTAGCCGTCGCCGATGAAAGCAATCCCCGCTCTCTGGCGAGTGCGCTGGATGATGGAGCAAACGCAGCGCTCTTCAGTTCGGTCAGTCCCGACGATCTCGTGAGCACGCTTCAAACTGTAGTGAACGGAAAACTCATTCTGATCGATGCGCGGCTCTGGTCGCTCGAGATCCAGCCCAAGGCCGAGGAACGACTTGCGCCGCCGCTCCAGAATGAGATCGCCTGGGAGGCCGCCGCCGATGAACCTCTCGCAAAACAATTGTCTGCGCGGGAAATCGCGATTCTGGAGCGGATCGTCCAGGGAGATTCCAACAAGCAGGTTGCGCGGTTCTTTAAGATCGCCGAACCCACCGTGAAAGCTCATGTGAAGGCCATTTTCAGCAAGATCGGCGCCAGCAACCGCACTCAGGCGGCGATTTGGGCGTTGAACCACCGGCTGTTCGATGGTGCTTACGGTGCGCCCCACGAGTTTCCGATTCTGCTGCCCAACGGCACAGATCGCTGAGGCTTCAAATATTTTATCTCACGGGATTCGTTCGCGGGCGCACCTCCGGCGCCGGCGAAGGTTGACGTTGCCGCCGTCCCGTCGCGACCTCCACCACGGTCATGGTTGCAAGAACAAGCGTGACGAACAACGCGAAATGACGTGCGATTATGAACTGTTTCGTCTGGGGAGCGGGTTCCGGCTCGAGTTCGCGCAACTCGACCTCAAGCAGATCCGTGTGCGGCCAACGGTCCATGAGCGTCGGCTCGCGCTTCGGCATCATGGTCTCGGGTACCCAGATTGGAACTTCCGCGCGTGGTGGATGATGGTCGAAGGTCCAGCAACCATCGCTTTCCTTCATCAGAGCCCGCGTCGGCCAGGTCAGCGCCGCGTCGGTGTGGTCGAAACAGTGCCGTGCGGCGTGTGCTGTCGACGCCGGATTCAACAACAAGATCGCCAGCGCCGCGGCGAGCGGCGGAAGCCCATGCCTGAGACGAACATAGTTTCCGACGCTTTCGATGTCGCTTGATCCGATGGTATCGTTGTCCGGATCGGACCATTGCGCGAAGCACTCCCGGCAGATCCTGCTATCGCCGTGCCAGAACGATCCCCTGAAATAGTCGACCTCGCGCCGGCAATAATCGCAGATCATCGCCGTGCTTCCTCGATGGCGCGCTGCAGATCGTCGCGGGCGGCGCGCCGGTCCAGCTCCCTGATCAGCTCATTGCCTGGACGGCTGTTCGGATCGGAATAAAAGGTCGTGCGATCGACCGGATCGTTGACGGTTCTGGTCATCGTGCAGCCGCCGATCAGGATGGTGAGAAGCAGGATGACCGACGGTGCCGCAAGCAAAAGGTACGGCACCGCCCGATAGACCCTCATGTTTCCCGCTCGGAGATCTTGATCGCGATCTTGTCCCGGAAGCCCTCGCACAGGCGGCGAACTTCGTCCGTCGTGGTCGAGCAGGACTCGATCTCGTTGAACATCCGTTTGCCTTCCTTGCGATAGGTCATCGCCGTGGCCTTGATATCCCTGAGAAGGGCGGACGCGGAGGTGGCGAGCTGGTCGCAGCGATGAACCATCTCCTTGACGACCTCGCCGATGGCCTCGATCTCCTTGGCGGTCTCTTCGTATTCCTTGACGATGGCCTCCGCCGAAAGCCTTCCGATCTCGGTCACGTCGTCGCGGTGGCTGACATATTCCGGGATTGGCGGCGCCGAGCCCCGCTGCGCGTAATTGACCGTCTGGACCTGCGGCTGCTTGTCCAGGCCGGCGTCCTGGATTTCTTCTTCGAGGCGGCTGACGTCGAAAGGCTTAACCACTGCGTTCTGGGCTCTCATTCTTGTTTACTCCTCTAATGAAAACGCGGCACCTGGGAAGCTGGCTGCTTGCCGCCAGCACGCGGATCGTCGGGTCAAGCTCCTCGTTCTTGAGGACGTGTTTCGACCTGACAATTTTCGAATTGCGCGATCGGCCGATCCGCCGATAAACGCGGCGAATCGTCGACAATTTTTTCAAGTCCTGTGTGTTGATCACTGCGTCTGGCTCCCAGAACGGGCCGGATCGCTGAAAACTTCAGCCAGCAGCCTTGAGCCGTCGTCCCAAAGACGCTCGCCGCACTCTGCACACTGGTACAGGCGGATCGTCTTGCCGCGCCGCGAATCGAGAAAGCAATGGGTGAGGGAAGCGCACGCGTTGCAGGTCGGGCAGCGGCGCCGCTGGCTTGTCTGCGACGCACTGAGCTGTGCTTCCGGGTTCGTCATGGTTTCCCCCGAGGGCGCCATCAGCCTCGACCAAGGTCAGGGCTGCACAATTGTGGCGAAGCGGGGTTTAATTGCGTCTTTTCAACGGAGCTTATTGACTAGTCCACCCGAACTAGGTCAGCGCGCGAGCGCGAACAGACCATCGACGTCGAGATGGCGTTCGATGTGGTCGGCCAGCGCATCGAGAGCGTCTTCGACTCTTGCATCAAAGCGAATGTTGGCGGCGGCGATCCCGAGCTGATTGAGGAAGGCGCTGCGAAAGGCATCGGATGCGAACAGGCCGTGAAGGTAGGTGCCGTGAACGCGTCCGTCGGCCGATACCGCGCCGTCGCGCCCCTCGGCGACCAACGCGAAGGGACGCTTGCAGTCCGCTCCCTTGGTGCGCCCGATGTGGATTTCATAGGCGTCGATGGGCTGCAGCGTGTCGGCATGCACGGCGATCACGCGGCTCAGGCTCTTTTCGGAAGTCATGACAGTGGTGACGTCGAGCAGGCCAAGACCTCTTGTCCTGCTCGCGGGCCCTTCGATGCCCTCGGGATCAGAGATGCTCTTGCCCAGTATCTGATAGCCGCCGCAAAGGCCGAGCACATGTCCGCCGCGCCGGTGATGGGCAAGGAGATCGATATCCCAGCCCTGCGCGCGCAGAAAGGCAAGATCGCCGCAAGTCGATTTCGATCCGGGAAGGATCACAAGCGCCGCGTCTCCCGGGATGGCCTCGCCCGGCTTGACCATGACGAGGTCGATGTCGGGCTCGAGCTTTAGCGGATCGAGATCGTCGAAATTGGCGATCCGGGCGAAGGCGAGGAAGGCGACCTTGGTTTTGCCGGACTTGCGCGCCTCGGATAGCCCCAGCGCATCCTCCGCCGGCAGTTCCCTGGCGCGCGCGAAAAAGGGCAGCACGCCGAATCCGCGCCAGGAGGTGCGCGCCTCGATCAGCTTGTAGCCGGCCTCGAACAGCGAGGAATCGCCGCGGAACTTGTTGATGATGAAGCCCTGGATCATCGCCGCGTCTTCGGGCTCGAGCACCAACTCGATGCCGACCAGTTGGGCGATCACGCCGCCGCGCTCGATGTCGCCCACGAGCACGACGGGCACCTCGGCGCTGCGGGCAAAACCCATATTGGCGATATCGTTCAGCCGCAGATTGACCTCGGCGGGGCTGCCGGCGCCTTCGACCAGCACGAGGTCGCAACTCTCCTTCAGTCGCTCGAAGCTCTCGAGCACCGCCGGCAGAAGCGAGGGCTTGAGGTCTGCATATTCCCGCGCGCGCAAGGTCGCCACGCGCTTGCCGTGCACGATTACCTGCGCGCCGATCTCGCTTTCCGGCTTGAGCAGCACCGGATTCATGTCGGTGTGCGGTTCGACCCCGGCGGCGAGCGCCTGGAGAGCCTGAGCGCGGCCGATCTCGCCGCCATCGATGGTGACGGCCGCGTTGTTCGACATGTTCTGCGGCTTGAACGGGCGGACGCGAAGACCCCGCCGCCTCGCGGCGCGCGCAAGGCCTGCGACGATAAGCGACTTGCCCACGTCCGAGCCGGTGCCCTGGATCATCAGGGCGCGCGGAATGTCGAGCGGGTTAAAACTCGACACCGGGCTGGGCCTTGATGCCGGAACGGAATGGATGTTTCACGAGGGTCATTTCGGTAACGAGGTCGGCGATCTCGATCAGTTCCTGCCTGGCGTTGCGGCCGGTCAGCACGACATGCGTGAGCGGCGGCTTCGAACTCTGCAGGAACGCGACGACCTCGTTGACGTCGAGATAATCGTAGCGCAGCGCGATGTTGATCTCATCCAGCACGACCATGCGCAGCCGCAAATCGGCGATCAGCTCCTTGGCCTTTTCCCAGCCCGCGCGGGCTGCTGCGATATCGCGCGCCTTGTCCTGGGTCTCCCAGGTAAAGCCTTCGCCCATCGCGTGGAATTGACAGAGCTCTCCGAAATGGCCGGTCAGGAGCGTGCGCTCGCCCGTATCCCAGGCGCCCTTGATGAACTGCACGACCGCACAGGGAAAGCCATGCGCGACACAGCGCAGAATCATGCCAAAGGCCGAGGAGGATTTTCCCTTGCCCGCGCCGGTGTGGACGATGATGAGGCCCTTCTCGCCGCTTTTTGAGGCCATGATCTTGTCGCGCGCGACCTTCTTCTTGGCCATTTTGGCGGCGTGGCGGGCCAGTTCGGCGGCGTCCCGTTCGACCTCCATGGAAAACTCCCGCACAGCTTGACAAGGCGCCGGCTTGAGCAAATGGTGGGCCAAGCGCTGGTTCCTGTCCTACGACAGGCCAAGAGGGAATGCGATAGGGCTCGACATCTTCTGATGGCGCTCCCAAATGCAGCCGCCCCCGCGACCGTGACCGGAGAGATCCTCAAACAGCCACTGACCTGAGGTCGGGAAGGCGAGGATCGGAGGAGAAATCCTGCTCCGCAAGCCGGGAGACCTGCCAACGCTTGAGTTTTTCGAACCGGCGGACGGGGTGTTCCGCGACGGGAGCGAATTCGCATGTCGGTTCGCACCTCCCATCGCAACTTCCTCCGGAGCAACTTTAGGAAGGGCGATGACCGCGACACTCCACGTTTGCATCACCTGCCGTGCCGGGCAGACCATAGCGGAGGGCCAACCCACGCCGGGTTCGCTCCTGCATCGGGCCATTGCCGATATCGGCGCGCCGCCGGGCGTGACCGTTGTACCGGTCGAATGCCTGTCGGCTTGCAACAATGGCTGCTCGGTCGCGCTCAGCGCACCGGGGCGGTGGTCCTATGTGTATGGGCGCATGTCCGAGGCAAATGCGGGCGATATTGTCGCGGGCGCCGCAGCCTATGCGGCCGCCCCTGACGGCATCGTGCCCTGGCGGTCGCGGCCCGAGATTTTCAGGAAGCAGTCGCTGGCGCGGATTCCTCCAATCGCCTTGCTGCCGGAGGCTGCTGAATGACCTCGCTCGCAAAGATTCCGGTCACCGTCATCACCGGCTTTCTCGGCTCCGGCAAGACCACGCTGATCCGCCACCTGATGAGCAATGCCAATGGCAGGAAGCTTGCGGTGCTGGTCAATGAATTCGGCAGCGAAGGCGTCGACGGCGAGATCCTGAAGTCCTGTGCGGATGCCGATTGCCCCGAAGAAAACATTGTCGAGCTCGCCAATGGCTGCATCTGCTGCACGGTGGCGGACGATTTCATTCCGACCATGCAAACCTTGCTCGCACGACCGGTGCGCCCCGATCACATCCTGATCGAGACCTCCGGGCTCGCGCTGCCGAAGCCGCTGCTCAGGGCGTTCGACTGGCCGGAAATCCGCTCGCGCATCACCGTCGACGGCGTGATCGCGTTGGCGGATGCCGAAGCCGTCGCGGCCGGGCGCTTCGCCCCGGATCCGGCCGCGGTCGATGCGCAGCGCGCCGCGGACCAAAGCATCGATCACGAGACGCCGCTCTCGGAGGTGTTCGAGGACCAGGTCTCCTGCGCCGATATCGTGCTGCTCACCAAGGCCGACCTCGCCGGCGAATCCGGACTTGCAGCCGCAAAGGCTGCGATCGCGGCGGAAGCGCCGCGTCCGGTGCCGATGCTGGCGGTCACCGACGGCGCGATCGATCCGCAGGTGATACTCGGGCTGAATGCCGCGGCCGAAGACGATCTCGCCGCGCGGCCTTCGCATCATGACGGCGAGGAGGAGCATGAACACGACGACTTTGCCTCCCTCGTGGTCGAGCTTCCGGAAATTACCGACATCGACGCACTGGTAACTGCCATCGGCCGCCTGGCACGCGAGCAGAACGTGCTGCGTGCCAAGGGATTCTTGGCGGTGAAGGGCAAGCCGATGCGGCTCCTGGTGCAGTCCGTCGGCGAGCGGGTTCGCCATCAGTTCGACAAGGCCTGGGGCGAACGTCCGCGGCAATCGAAGCTCGTGGTCATCGGCGAGCGCGGCGATATCGACGAGAGTGCGATCAAGGCGGAACTTGGTATCCAGGGGATCTGATCTCTGATGCATGTCGTCTTCCGCGAGAGCCATGGATTGGAAGAGACCGCGACGGCTGTCGATCTCGGTCAGGACGGCGCCGATCTGGTGGTGCTCTCGTTCTCCGACAGCGATCTGGCAGCCTTTGCCGCGGGCTGGCGGCGTGGGCGCGAGAAGTTGCCGTCGCTTCGGCTTGCCAATCTGGTCGCGCTCCGCCATCCGCTCTCGGTCGATACCTATATCGAGCGTACGCTGTCGCAGGCGCGGGGCATTCTCGTGCGGCTGATCGGAGGCGAATCCTACTGGGCCTATGGTATCGCGGCCGTGCACCAGCTCGCGCGTGAGCGAAGGATTGCGCTTGCGGTGTTGCCTGCCGACGGCCGCGACGATCCAAGGCTCGACGCGCTCTCGACCCTGCCGCGTTCGACCCTGCTGCGGCTGCGTGCGCTGTGCGACAGCGGTGGGGCCGTGGCGGCGCAGGTCGCGCTGGCCCAACTCGCGCTCGCCTCCGGGCTCTACGCCGGACCCGTGTTCGGCGAAACCGAGATTCCGGAAATGGGGCTTTATGATCCGGACAAGGGCGTGCTTGCCGAGCTGCCGCCGAGTGACGGAGCGCCGCCTGCGCTGGTCACTTTCTATCGCTCCTATGTCACGGCAGCCGACACCGGGCCGGTCGATGCGCTGATCGCGGGCCTGCGCGAAAAGGGCTTTGATGCCCATGGCGCGTTTGCGCCTTCGCTGAAGGCGCCCGGCGTTGCCGATTGGTTGAGAGCGCGGCTTGTTGGGCGGCCGTTGGCCGCAATCGTCAACGCGACCGCGTTCTCCGCGATCGGCGACGATGGCGCAACGCCGTTCGATGCATTGCAGTGTCCCGTCTTGCAGGTCGCGCTCTCGACCGCGCGGCGCGAGGATTGGCTATCCTCGCTGCGCGGGCTCTCGCCCTCGGACCTCGCGATGCATGTGGTGCTGCCGGAGGTCGATGGGCGGATTTTTGCAGGCGTCGTCAGCTTCAAGTCGGAGGGCGAGCGCGATGTCGATCTGCAGTTTGCCCATCTCGCCCATCGTGCGGATCGCGGGCGGGTGGCCGCTGTCATCGACCGGGTGTCGTCATGGCATCGCCTTGCGACGACCGCGCCGTACGACAAGCAGCTTGCGATCGTTCTGTCGAGTTATCCCGGCAGGCCGCACCAGATCGCGCATGCGGTCGGGCTTGATGCGCTGGCATCGACCGACCTCCTGCTCGGCGATCTCGCCAAAGCGGGTTTCGACGCCGAAAGCGGTGATGAGCTCGGCCAGGAGCTGCGCAAGGCGACATTGACCTTCAGCGTTGGGGAGTATCGCGCGCGGCTGACCACGCTTCCGCCCTCCTTGCAGCAGAACCTGCAAGAGGCCTGGGGCAGTGTCGAGGACGATCCGCAAGTGCAGAACGGCGTCTTCTATTTCGCCGCGATCCGCCGCGGCAAGGTTCTGATCGCCTTGCAGCCCGAACGCGGCGAGATTGCTGCGCGTGACGCCGATTATCACGACCTCGCGCGCACGCCGCGTCACGCCTATGTCGCGTTCTATCTCTGGCTCCGGAGCCAGGGGATTCACGCGCTTGTTCACATGGGCGCGCATGGCACGCTGGAATGGTTGCCGGGCAAATCGGTTGCGCTGTCGGACACCTGCTGGCCCGAGGCGCTGACCGGCGATCTGCCCGTGATCTACCCGTTCATCGTCAACGATCCCGGCGAGGCGGCGCAGGCGAAGCGGCGGATCGGTGCGGTCACAATCGGTCATCTTCCGCCGCCGCTCAAGGAGGCGGCGTTCCCGAAAAATCTGGTGCGGCTCGAGCAGTTGCTCGACGAATATTCAACGGCCGATGGCCTTGATCCCGCGCGCCGCCAGCGTCTGGTTTCAGCGATCCGCGACGAAGCGCGGGCGTCGGGCCTGGAGGACGACCTTGGGCTTGCGGCTTCGGCTGCGCCTGCCGAAGCGATTCCGCGCATCGACCGTTTCGTATGCGACCTCAAGGAAAGCCAGTTCGGCGACGGCTTGCACGTGTTCGGCCAAGGCGCTTGCGGCGAGGAGGAACGTGCTGGCCTGCTTGCGGCGCTTGCCGGCCGCCACGTGGCGCCGGGACCTGCTGGCTCGCCGCATCGCGGCCGCAAGGACGTGCTGCCGACCGGGCGCAATCTGTTCGCGGCCGACCCGCGCGCCGTGCCGACGCGCGCGGCACACGCGCAGGGCGTTAGCCTCGCCGAAGAGCTGTTGCGCCGTCATCTGCAGGATCATGGTGACTGGCCGAAAGGCCTGGTCGTCGATCTCTGGGGCTCGGCGACCATGCGCACCGCCGGGGAGGAGATTTCGATGGCGCTGCAGCTTGCCGGCGTCGCGCCGCGCTGGGATGCGGCCTCAGGCCGCGTCAGCGGCTTCGAGATCATGCCGTTGGCCCAGCTCGGACGACCGCGCATCGACGTGACGTTGCGGGTCTCTGGCCTGTTCCGCGATGTTTTTTCGGGCCTCGCGCAATTGTTCGAGGCGGCGTCCGAGGCGCTCGCGCGGCGCGACTTTGAAGGCGACGAAAATCCTTATAGTCACCGCATCGCGCGCGTGTTCGGTCCCAAGCCCGGCCTCTATGGTCTGGGCATGGCACCGATGCTCGACCTCTTCACCCGCGAGCAGCGCAGGGCCGCCGGCGAGGCCTGGCTTGCGGCGTCGTCCTGGTCGATCGGCGCGGACGGCGAGATCAGGCCTGATCGTGCCGGCATCGAGGCGCGGCTCAGGGGTGCCGACTCCTTCGTGCATGTGCAGGATCTGCCGGAGACGGATCTGTTGCTTGCAGCGGACTATGCGGCGCATGAGGCGGGCATCGCGGCGGCGGCGCAAAATCTCGGCGCGCCCATTGCCTCGCTCTATCATCTCGATGCGGTGCGGCCTCACGCGCCGCGCGCTCGGCTGTTGAGCGAAGAAATCTCCCGCGTGGTGCGCGCCCGCGCCGCCAATCCCGTATGGATCGCCGGGATGATGCGGCATGGCTTTCGCGGCGCCGCCGAGATCGCGGCAACGCTCGAGCACATGGCGGCGTTCGCGCATCTTGCCGATGTCGTGCCGTCGCATCTGTTCGATCTCTATTACGATGCGTCGCTTGGCGACGAGGATGTCCGTGCGTTCCTGGGGAGCGCCAATCCGGACGCGCTGGCCGCGATCGAGAGTTGTTTCGCGCGGCTGCGCGAGTCTTCGCTTTGGGTGACGCGGCGCAATTCGATTGCGGCCTCATTGCGGGAGGCATCATGACCGGTTTCATGGTCAAGGGCTGGTGCCCGTCCGCGCTGCGTCCGATGGCGTCGGGCGACGGTCTCGTTGTCCGCGTCCGCCCGCGCGGCGGGCGTCTGACACCGGCACAGGCATCCGGGATTGCCGAGCTTGCGAAAGCATTCGGCAACGGGCTGATCGACCTGACCGGGCGCGCGAACTTGCAAATCCGGGGCGTGCGCGAGATCGATTCCGATGCGCTTGCGGCCGCGCTGGACAGGCTCGGTCTGGTCGATCGCGAGGCGGAGCTCGAGGCGCAGCGCAATATCCTGGTGACGCCGTTCTGGGCCGTCGGCGATGATACGCATCTGCTCGCGATGGAGCTTGGGCGCGCACTTGGGGCGATGCCGCTCGGCCTGCCCGACAAATTCGGCTTTGCCGTTGATTGTGGAGAGAGTCGGGTCCTCGCGCACGCTCCCGCCGATGTCCGCATCGAGCGCGGCGCGCGGGGCGGTCTGATCGTGCGGGCCGAAGGCGCCGCGGAAGGCCGTGCGGTCGCGCGCGAGCAGGCCGTCCCCACGGCGCTGGCGCTGGCAAATTGGTTCGTGACCACCGGCGGCGCCAACAATGGGCGCGGGCGGATGGCCGCGCACATCGCAAGCGGGATCAGGCTTCCGCACGCGCTGGCGGGTGTCGCGAGGCCGGCTCCGGCGATGACCGCGCCGTCGCCCTATATTCACCCGGCCGGCGCCCTGGTCGCGCTTGTGTTCGGGCAGCTGCAGAGCGAGACGCTCGGCTTCCTCGCGCGTCTTGCACCTGGGCTGCGCATGACGCCCTGGCGGATGGTCCTGGTCGAGGATTGTCGTGAGATGCCGCAACACGAGGGCCTCATCACGCGCGCGGACGATCCGTTGCTGCGGGTCACGGCTTGCACCGGCGCGCCGGGCTGCCCCGAGGCGCGTGTCGAAACACGAAAGCTTGCCGCGGCGCTTGCCGCCGGCCTCTCCAAAGGCTCGCACCTTCACGTCTCCGGCTGCGCCAAGGGCTGCGCACATCCGGGGCCTGCCAACATCACCCTGGTCGGCACCTCCGATGGCTTGGATCTCGTCCGCGACGGCGGCGCGCGCGATGTGCCGAGCTTGCGCGGGCTCGATCCCGCAACCATCCTGGCCGAAGCCGGCACGCTGGTGGGAGCACGCTGATGCCGCATGTCTACGAAACCGACGGCGCGGCGATTTATCGAAAATCCTTTGCCACCATTCGGCGCGAAGCCGATCTCGCGCGCTTCACGGCCGACGAAGAGGCGGTGGTGGTGCGCATGATTCACGCCGCCGGGATGGTGGGTCTCGAACGACACATTCGCTTCACGCCGGGCATGGCGCAGATCGCGCGCAAGGCGCTTTTGGATGGCGCGCCGATACTTTGCGACGCGCGCATGGTGTCCGAAGGCATCACGCGTGCAAGGCTGCCCGCGAACAATGTCGTGATCTGCACGCTGGCCGACGCAGCAGTGCCCGCGCTCGCGCTCTCCATGCAGACGACGCGCTCGGCGGCGGCGCTGGAGCTGTGGCGGCCGCATCTTGCAGGCGCGCTGGTTGCGATCGGCAACGCGCCAACCGCGCTGTTTCATCTGCTCAATATGCTGGAAGACGACGCGTGTCCGCGGCCCGCCGCGATCATCGGCTGCCCGGTCGGATTTGTCGGCGCCGCCGAATCCAAGGAGGCGTTGATGGCACGGCCTCCCGCGCCGGCGCTCGCCGTCGAGGGACGCCTGGGTGGCTCGGCGGTCGCGGTCGCTGCCGTCAACGCACTTGCAAGCACGGGGGAATAGCGATGGGGCGGATCATCTGCTGCGGGCTTGGTCCGGGCAATCCGGACCTCATGAGCGTACGCGCCGATCGCGAGGTGCGCGCGGCCGCCCATGTCGCCTATTTCCGCAAGAAAGGACGGCCCGGCCAGGCGCGCGCCATTGTCGAAGGCATGCTTTCGCCGGACGTGCGCGAGTATCCGATGGAGTATCCGGTCACGACCGAGCTTGCCGTCGACAGCCGCGAATACAACGAGCTGCTCGCGGGTTTCTACGACGCCTGGGCCGACCGTCTGGCGCATCTGTCGCGCGAGAGCGACGTGGTCGTGCTCTGCGAGGGCGATCCGTTCTTCTATGGCTCGTTCATGCATCTCTATAGCCGCCTGCAGGGCAGGTGCGAGATCGACGTGGTTGCCGGGATTCCGGGCATGGCCGGCTGCTGGAATGTCGCCGGGCTGCCGATCGCGCTCGGCGACGACGTGATGACGGTCTTGATGGGCACGCTGCCGGAAGCCGAGCTCGAACTGCGCGTGCAGAGCACCGACGCGCTCGTGATCATGAAGACCGGCCGCAATCTTGCAAAGATCCGACGGGCGCTTGAAGCCGCCGGTCGGCTCGAGGAGGCCTGGCTGATCGAGCGCGGCACCATGCCGGGCGAGCGCATCGCGCGCCTGCGCGACGTCGATACCTCGGATTGCCCGTACTTCGCGATCGTGCTGGTGCACGGCCGCCATTTGCGGCGAAAGGAGGCGGCGGAGTGAGGGGAAGCCTGACCATCGCAGGGTTGGGACCGGGCGATGCGGCAATGGTGACGCCGGAGGTGTCGGCTGCCATTGAAGAAGCGACCGACGTGCTCGGCTATGCGCCCTATGTCGCGCGTGTGCCGGCGCGCGAAGGGCTTCGCCTGCATCCATCCGACAACCGCATGGAGCTTCATCGCGCCGGCGAGGCGCTCAAGCTCGCGGCGGAAGGCCACAGCGTGGTCCTCGTCTCCTCCGGCGATCCCGGCGTGTTCGCGATGGCGGCGGCGGTATTCGAGGCGCTTGAGGCGACACCGCAGTTGCAGGATCTCTCGATCCGCGTGCTGCCGGGCGTGACCGCCATGCTGGCCGCGGCCGCGCGGGCCGGCGCGCCGCTCGGTCATGACTTTTGCGCGATCAATCTGTCCGACAATCTCAAGCCCTGGCCCGTGATCGAGAAGCGGTTGCGGCTCGCCGCGGAAGCGGATTTCGCGATCGCCATCTACAATCCGCGTTCGGCAAGCCGCCCCGACGGTTTCGCCCGCGCACTCGAGGTCTTGAAGGACGCAGGATGCGGCGAGCGCACGATTATCTTTGCAAGGGCGGTCACCACGCCGCGCGAGCGGATCGACACCCTGCGCCTGAAGGATGCCGAAGCGGAGATGGCCGATATGGCGACGCTGGTGATCGTGGGCAATTCGGCAACCCGCAAGGTCGGCCGCTGGGTCTATGCTCCGAGGCGCGCATCATGACCGAGCCATGCCAGTACCTCCGCCACGCTCTCGACGTGCGCTCGCTCGGGCAGGTCGGGCCGCGCGATCATGATGACGGGCACGCCAAGCTCGCGGGCGGCGTCGATCTTGGCGCGCGCGCCGTCGCCGCCGGAATTGCGCGCAACCAGCCAGTCGATGCGCCGCGACTGCATCAGCGCGCGGTCGCCCTCGCGCGTGAACGGCCCGCGCGATACGATGACCTGGGCGTCCGGAAGGGGCAGGGCGCCGTCGGCAGCATCGACGAAGCGCAAGGTATAGGCATGTTGCGGCCTTGCCGCGAACGGCGCGACGTGCTGGCGGCCGATTGCGAGAAACACATTTGCGCGTTGTTCCGGCAGTGCGGCAACGGCGGCGGCGATGTCGGCTACCTCGGTCCAGCGATCGCCCGGCAGCTTCGTCCATGGCGAACGCTCGAGCGCAAGCAGAGGCACGTCCGTGGCAGCGCAAGCCTCGACCGCGTTGCGGCTGATCTCGGATGCGAAGGGATGGGTCGCATCGATCAGATGCGTGATGCGCTCGCTGCGAATGTAACGGCCAAGTCCGTCGGCGCCGCCGAAGCCGCCGATCCGCACAGGCAACGCATGGCCGAGCGGAATCTGCGTGCGTCCCGCATAGGAATAGATCGCCTCGATTTGCGCTCGCGCCAGCGCGTCCGCGAGCTTGTTGGCGTCGCCTGTTCCGCCCAGAATGAGGGCGCGCATCATGGCTGATCCTTGCGTTGAGCCCTGGCTGACCATTATCGGTATCGGCGAAGATGGCCTTGCGGGGCTGTCGGAGGCAAGCCGAAACGCGCTTGCAAGGGCCGAGACCGTTTTCGGCGGCGAGCGCCACCTCAGGCTTGCGCGCGTCGATGGCCGGGGCAAGCCATGGCCGGTGCCGTTCGAAGCGTCCTGCGTGCTCGCCCGGCGCGGCCGCCCAACGGCCGTGCTCGCCTCAGGCGATCCGTTCTGGCATGGCGCCGGCGCCGTGCTGGCTGCTCAATTGTCGCCTGACGAGTGGGTTGCATACAGCGCGCCCTCGACCTTTTCGCTGGCTGCGTCGCGGCTCGGCTGGCGGCTCGAGGAGGTCGAATGCATCGGCCTGCACGCTGCGCCATTCGAGCGGCTGGTCCCTCTGCTTGTGCGCGGTGCGCGCATCATCTGCACGGTGCGCGATGGGAAGGCCGCAAGCGAGCTTGCGAGCTGGCTCGCGCAACGCGGCTTTGGCGCCTCGAAGGTCTGGACGCTCCTGGCCTTGGGCGGACCACGCGAACGCATTGCTGAGAGCCGTGCCGACGGCTACGAGGACGCGGCCGAGGGTCCGCTCGCCGTCGCAATCGAAGCCGATGGCGCGCCGGGATTGTCGCGCGCGTCGGGCCTTGCGGATGATCTGTTCAGGCATGACGGCCAGATCACCAAGCGACCGGTGCGCGCGCTGGCGCTGTCGGTGCTGGCGCCGCGGCCGCGCGAGCGTCTCTGGGATATCGGCGCTGGTTCGGGTTCGATTTCGGTCGAATGGGCGTTGGCGGGGGGAATGGCGGTCGCAATCGAGGCACGCGAGGACCGTGCGGCCAATATCCGCGCCAATGCCGCCGCGTTCGGCGTTGCGCACAGGATCAAAGTCATCACCGGCAACGCGCCGGCGGCTCTCGTCGGCCTGGACAAGCCGGATGCCGTCTTCATCGGCGGCGGGCTCGACGCGTCCTTGTTCGAGGCGCTGTGGCGGCTTTTGCCCGAGGGCGCGCGCGTCGTCGCTCATTCCGTGACGCTTGAAACCGAAGGGCTGCTCTCGGACCTGCATCGCAGCCACGGCGGCGAGCTGATGCGGATCGAAGTTTCGCATGCATCTCCTCTGGGCCGCATGCGCTCCTGGGAGGCCGCGCGTCCGATCGTGCAATGGAGCATGGTGAAGGGAGGCGCGCCATGACCGTGCATTTCATCGGCGCCGGTCCGGGCGCGCCCGACCTTCTTACGCTGCGTGGCCGCGACCTGATCGCATCATGCCCGGTTTGTCTTTATGCGGGTTCGCTGGTTCCAAAGGAGATACTGGCGTACTGCCCGCCCGGCGCGCGCATCGTCAACACCGCGCCGATGTCGCTCGACGAGATCATCAAGGAGATGCAGGCCGCCCACGCGCAAGGAAAGGACGTCGCGCGACTGCATTCCGGCGATCTCTCGGTGTGGTCGGCGATGGGCGAGCAGTTGCGGCGGCTGCGCGCGCTGAACATTCCGGTTTCGATCACCCCGGGCGTGCCGTCCTTTGCCGCGGCTGCCGCAGCCCTCGAAGCCGAGCTGACGTTGCCGGGGCTTGTGCAGTCCGTGGTGCTGACCCGCACCTCCGGCCGCGCCAGCGCGATGCCCGAAGGGGAAAAGCTCGCCGCCTTCGCCGCAACCGGCGCGGTGCTTGCGATCCATCTTTCGGTGCATCTGCTGGACAAGGTCATCGCCGAGCTCGAGCCGCATTACGGCGGCGATTGTCCGGTCGCAATCGTCTGGCGCGCGAGCTGGCCGGATCAGCGCATCATTCGCGCGACCCTGGCCACCATCGAAATATCCGTGGGCAGCGAGCTCGAGCGCACTGCGCTCATTCTGGTCGGCCGCACGCTCGGATCAGCCGATTTCGACGACAGCCGGCTTTATGCCGTCGACTATGATCGCCGCTATCGGCCGCTCGGCTCGGCGCCGCGCTTTCCGGAGGCCTCGTGATGGCGCGATGCCTGCTGATATCGGCCCCTGCCTCCGGTGCCGGCAAGACCACGCTGACGCTGGCGCTGGCGCGCGCGTTCCGCGACCGCGGCCTGTCGGTGCAATGCTTCAAGAGCGGCCCGGATTACATCGATCCGGCGTTTCATGCCGCCGCGACCGGACGCGCCTCGGTCAATATCGATAGCTGGGCGATGGAACGCCAGACGATCGAAAGGCTGGTGGCACGCGGCCGCGATGCCGATCTCGTGCTTGCCGAAGGCTCGATGGGCCTGTTCGATGGCGTGGCGACGCAGGGTCAGTCGGGCACGGGCGCGAGTGCCGACATTGCGGCCATGATGGGCTGGCCGGTGATGCTCGTGCTCGATCCCGCGGGTCAGGCGCAGACCGCGGCCGCGGTCGCTTCAGGGTTGCGCGATTTCCGCAAAGCTGTGCGCATCGCCGGCGTCGTGCTCAACCGCGTCGCAAGCCCGCGTCACGAGGCTCTCGTGCGCAAGGCGATGGAGGAAGCGGGCATCGCCGTGCTGGGCGCGCTGCCGCGGCACGGGCCGATCGCGCTGCCGGAGCGGCATCTGGGCCTCGTGCAGGCCGAGGAGCTTGGACGGCTGAGCGAGCTGATTGCCGAAACCGCGCGCTTTGTCGGCGCCCATGTCGACCTCGAAGCAGTGCTGCGGCTTTCCGAGTGTGCCTGGACGGCGAGGGCCAGCAACGACGCCCCGCGCGTCACGCCGCCCGGCCAGCGCATTGCGTTGGCCCGCGATGCGGCGTTTTCATTCGTCTACCCGCATATCCTCGAAGGCTGGCGTGCCGCAGGCGCCGAGGTCCTGCCGTTCTCGCCGCTGGCTGATGAAGGCCCGCCCGAGGACGCCGATGTCTGCTGGCTGCCCGGCGGCTATCCGGAATTGCATGCGCCGCAGATCGCCGCCAATCGTCGTTTCAAGACCGCGCTCAGGTCGTTTGCGCAAACGCGGCCGGTTCACGGCGAGTGCGGCGGCTACATGGTGCTGGGCTCGGGGCTCACCGATGCCAGCGGCGCGCGGCACGAAATGACCGGATTGCTCGGGCTCGAGACAAGCTTTCAAAAGCGCCGCATGCATCTCGGCTATCGGCTCGCCGAGCTTGCCGCCGAGATGCCCGGCCACGGTTCGGGCCGGCAGCTGCGCGGACATGAATTCCACTATGCCACGATACTCGCGCAACCGGATGCGCCGCTCGCGACCGTGCGCGATGCGAACGGCACCGAGGTTTCGGAAACCGGTTCGCGCCGCGGGCGCGTCACCGGCACATTCTTTCATCTGCTTGCGGAGGGCGCGTGAGCGGCTTTGTGTCCTTTGTCTCTTCGGGGCCCGGCGACCCCGAGCTTCTGACCCTGAAGGCGGCCAATCGCCTGCGCGGAGCCGACGTCGTGCTCTACGACGATCTGGCAGCGGGGGCGATCCTCGATCATGCGCGCAAGGATGCCACGCTGGTCTCTGTGGGGAAGCGCGCTGGCAGGCCGTCGGCCAAGCAGGAGCATGTCAGCCGGCTCCTGGTCGATTATGCCGCGACCGGGGCCAAGGTGGTGCGGCTCAAGTCGGGCGATGCCGGTATCTTCGGCCGGCTCGAGGAGGAGGTCGACGCGCTCTGCCGTGCCGGCATCGACTACGAGATCGTCCCCGGCGTGACCGCGTCAAGTGCGGCGGCCGCCACGGCCGGGATTCCGTTGACGCGCCGGCACACGGCCCGCCGCGTCCAGTTCATCACCGGCGCGGACGTCAAGGGCGAGCTGCCCGACGATTTCAATTGGAGCGCGCTCGCCGATCCCCGCGCCATGACCGCGGTCTACATGGGCAAGCGTACCTTTCCGGCGCTTGCGGCCAGGCTGATCGCACACGGCATGTCGCCGGATACGCCGGCCTTGCTTGCCGAATCCATCGGACATGCCGATCAGCGGCTCGTTCGCACCACCATCGAGAAACTGGCCGACCAGCTCGCACAGGAGAGCGTCACGGCGACCGCCGTGATCCTCTATGGCGCGCTCGCCGGAGACGAAACGACACCATCTGAAAACCGCGAAGGAGAAGACCATGCACATTGAACCCGGAATCGTCGACGGCACGAAGATCGTGCTGAGCTACGCAACCGCTGCCGCCGCCGGCGGTTATGCCATCAGGCTCGCCTTCGAGAGCGCCCGCGAAAAGGGCATCGTCTCGCTGGCGGCGCGGACGGCGACAACGACCGCGCTGGTGTTTTCGTTCTTTGAAATCCTGCCGCATTTTCCCGTGGGCGTATCCGAGGTGCACTTCATCTTCGGCTCCACGCTGTTCTTGATCTTCGGCGCCGCGCCCGCGGCGTTCGGCCTGGCGCTCGGGCTTCTGCTGCAGGGGCTGTTCTTTCAGCCGGCCGACCTGCCGCAATACGGGATGAACGTCACGACGCTGCTGGTGCCGCTGTTTGCGATCAATGCGCTCGCCGCGCGGGTCATCGCGCGCGATACGGCCTATGTCGATCTGAAATATCGTCAGGCGCTTTCGCTCTCCACCGCCTATCAGGCCGGCATCATCGCGTGGGTGGCGTTCTGGGCGCTGTACGGCCGCGGGCTGGGTGCGCAGAACCTCTCCTCGATTGCCACCTTCGCCGGCTCCTATGCGCTGGTGATCGTGGTCGAGCCTCTGCTCGATCTTGCGGTGCTGGCGCTGGCGAAATCGCTGCGCGGCCTGTCGGATGGGATGCTGGTCACCGCGCGCCTGCATCATCCGGCCTGAGACGCACAACCGGGGCGGCCGGCATCCGGTCGCCCCGTTATTCCGCGATGCTCACGCTCACCCTCATCGGTATCGGTTGCGGCGACCCGCAGGAGCTGACGCTCAAAGCTGTCGGCGCGATCAATGCCGCCGACCTCATCCTGATCCCGCGCAAGGGCGAGCAAAAGTCCGATCTCGCCGAATTGCGGCGGCGGATCTGCGCCGATGTTCTGACCAGCGCCACGACCCGCGTGGTCGAGTTCGACATGCCCGACCGTGACGCCGATCGCGCGGATTACCGCGAAGGTGTCGACGAATGGCATGATGCGGTCGCCAAGGTGTGGGCGCGCGAAATCGAAGCTCATCTCGGACAGGCCGGGCGTGTGGCACTTCTGATCTGGGGCGATCCGTCGCTTTATGATTCGAGCCTGCGCATCGCGCGACGCCTGAAGCCGGCGCCCGAGATCGAGGTCATCCCGGGCGTCACCGCGATCCAGTCGCTCTGCGCCGCGCATGCGATCACCCTGAACGAGATCGGAAAGCCGTTTCTCGTCACGACCGGGCGGCGCTTGCGCGAAGGCGGCTGGCCCGACGGCGTCGACAGCGTCGCGGTCATGCTCGACGGCGCTACCGCTTTCGAGGTGCTCAAGCCCGGGGGGCTTCACATCTGGTGGGGCGCCTATCTCGGCATGCCAGAGCAGATCATTGTCGCCGGGCCGCTTTCCGAGGTCGGTCCGCGGATCGCGCGAATGCGCGCCGAGGCGCGCGCCAGGCACGGCTGGATCATGGACAGCTACATCATCCGGCGCACGACGACATGAACCGAAGGCAAGACATGTTTCCCGACTGGGTCCATCAAAAATGTCCCGAGCCCTCCGCCAGCCATCGCGAGGCGGCGAGCCGCCGTCAGAGCGAGCTGACAAAACCGACCGGCGCGCTCGGCCGCCTCGAGGCGCTCGCGATCGAGCTTGCGGGATTGCAGCACAGCGAACGACCGCGCGCGGCGCGCGCGCACGTCATCGTCTTTGCCGGAGATCACGGGGTCGCCGCGCAAGGCGTCTCCGCCTATCCGCAAGCCGTGACGATCGCGATGATGCAGAATTTCGCTTCGGGCGGCGCAGCGATCTCCGTGCTTGCCCGCGAGCTGGCCCTGCCGCTCGAGATCGTGGATGCCGGAACCCTGGCGGAGGCGCCGCTGCCGGGCATCGTCGTCGACAAGCCGCGCAACGGCACGCGCGATTTCAGCAAGGTTGCCGCGCTCGAGCGCTCCGAGCTTTGCTTTGCTTTCGAATGCGGCAGGCGGGCCGTCGTCCGCGCCGCGGTCTCCGCGCCCGATCTGCTCATTCTCGGCGAGATGGGGATCGGCAACACGACGTCGGCTGCGGCGATAGCCGCGGCTCTGATCGAAGCGGATGCCGAAACGATGACCGGACGCGGCACCGGTCTCGATGCCGCCGGCCGTGATCGCAAGGTGCGTTTGATCAACGCGGCGATCGCGCGCCATGCGATTGCGGGCGCCTCTCCCGGGAAGGTCCTGTGCGCTGTCGGCGGGCTGGAGATTGCGGCCATCGCGGGCGCGATCATCGCGGCAGCGCAAAGCCGTATTCCGCTCCTGATCGACGGCTTTATCGTTTCGGTCGCAGCGCTTGCGGCGACGCAACTCAACCCGTCCTGCCGGTCGTATCTGATCTTTGCGCATCGGTCGGCCGAGCAGGGGCACCGCAGGGTGCTCGAGACGCTGGAAGCAAGGCCCTTGCTCGATCTGGACCTCCGCCTTGGCGAGGGGTCTGGGGCCGCTTTGGCCTTGCCAGTCCTGCGGCTTGCCTGCGCGCTGCATAACCAGATGGCAACATTTGCGGAAGCCGCCGTTCCGGACCGCGCCGGCTAAGGCCGATAAACCGCGGGTTCATGATAGGAATAGGAGCGGCTTGACCGGTTCTGCGTTACATCATTATCTGCCGCCATGGTTTTCCGGATTTCGGCCGTATTTTCCGGGGCCTGCAAGCAAGATCAGGGCGCCATCGCGATGAACGAGAGCGAGAAACGGCAGGCCATCATCGACGCGTGTCGCCGGATGAACGCGCTCGGCATCAACCAGGGCACGTCCGGCAATATCAGCGTGCGGCACGGCGAGGGGCTGCTGATCACCCCGACCAGCGTACCGTATGAGAAATTGACCCCGGACCAGATCGTCTTCATGACCATGGACGGTACGCATGCGCCGGCCCAGCGGCCGTCGAGCGAATGGCGATTCCATCTGGATATTCTTCGCGCACGGCAGGAGGCCGAAGCCGTCGTCCACGCGCACCCGACCTATTGCACGATCCTCGCCATCATGGGCCGCGAGATCCCGCCGATTCATTACATGATCGCAGCCGCCGGCGGCGACAGCATCCGCTGCGCGCCCTATGCGACCTATGGCTCTGCCGAGCTGTCCCGGCATGCGGTGGCTGCGCTCACCGGGCGTTTCGCATGCCTGCTCGGCCACCACGGCATGATCGCGATCGGATCGTCGCTGGAAAAGGCGCTCTGGCTTGCGGTCGAGGTGGAAACCCTGGCGCGTCAATATCATGGCTGCCTGCAAATCGGCGAGCCGCCCGTGCTTTCGAAAGACGAAATCGAGCGTGTCCGGCGCAAGATGTCGGACTATGGGTTGAGCGATGCGTGACGAGACCAAACAGGACCATCCGGTGCTTGCGCGGCTCGCGCACATGATGGACCGCAAGGGCTCCAATCGCGTGCTGACGCGCCTGCGTGCGCTTCTGCGCAGCAACGAATTCTACCTGATACCGCTGGCGCTGGTCATCGGCGTCGTCACCGGCTCGATCGTGACGCTGATGTTCCAGATCGCCCAGATCGCCCATGTGCTGATCTATGGCATCCCGATCGACGTGCGCCTGAGCGCGAACGCCTACGTCAACCCCGTCGTTGCGATGATTGCGCCCGCGATTGGCGGTCTTTCGCTGGGAATCATGGAGTGGTGGCGCCGCCGGCTGAAGCTCTCGAGCGCGGTGGACCCGATCGAGGCCAACGCGCTGCGCGGCGGCCGACTGTCGCTGCGGGACAGCGTCGTGGTCAGCGGTCAGACGCTGATCTCGAACGGATGCGGCGCCTCCGTCGGGCTCGAGGCCGGTTACACCCAGATCGGCTCCGGTGTGGCATCGCTGATCGGACAGGTGCTCAATCTCAGACGCAACGACCTGCGGCTGATCGTCGGCTGCGGCGCGGCCGCGGCGATCGCGGCTGCGTTCGGTGCGCCGATCACCGGCGCCTTCTACGCCTGCGAGCTGATCGTCGGAGTCTACGCGGTCGGAAGCGCTGCGCCGATCCTGGCCGCCTCGCTTGCGGGCGCCCTGACGGCGCAGTGGCTCGGCGGCGCGCCCTATCTGCTCGAAATCTCCCAGGTCGGCAAGGTCGGCGTCGAGCACTATATCGCGCTGATCGCGCTCGCGTTGCTCGTCAGCGCCATCGGCATCCTGGTGATGCGAAGCTCATCGCTGTTCGAGCGGCTGTTCGCCAATAGCTGGACGCCGGTGTGGGTCAGGCCGGTCATCGGCGGCCTCTGTGTCGGCGGGATGGCCATCATCACGCCGCAAGTGCTGGCGGCGGGCCACGGCGCCATGGTGCTCGACATGCATCGCGACATGTTGCCGACCGTCATCGCGCTCGTGATCATCCTCAAGCTCTGCGCGTGCCTGATCTCGCTCGCATCCGGCTTCCGCGGCGGCCTGTTCTTCGCCTCGCTGTTCGTCGGCAGCCTGATAGGGAAGCTCTATGCCGCGATGCTCGCCACGCTCGGACCGGGGCTTGCGATCGACCCCATGGTCGCAACCCTCACCGGCATGGCAACCCTTGGGGTCGCGATCGTGGGCGGCCCGCTGACGATGTCGTTCCTGGTGCTGGAGATGACGCGCAGCGTCGACGTCACCGCGGTCGTGCTCGCCGGCTGCATCGTCACCTCGATCTTCGTGCGCTTCATGTTCGGCCATTCCTTCTCGACCTGGCGCCTGCACCTGCGCGGGGAGACCATCCGCAGTGCCAACGACGTCGGGTGGCTGCGCAACCTCACGGTCGAGCGCATGATGCGCACCGACGTCGGCAAGGTGCCGACCACGACGACGATCGCCGCGTGCCGCCACGAATTCGTGCTGGGGTCGCGCCAGGCGGTCGTGGTGGTCAACAATGCGGACGACTATTGCGGGCTGGTGCTGCTGCCGGAGCTGTTTTCGCATGAGCTGGATACGATTGCCGACGAGATCCAGGTGGTGGAGCTTGCCCGCTACACCGACGTCACGCTGCTGCCGGACATGAACGTCAAGACCGCGATGAAGATCTTTGACGATGCGGAGGCCGAAGAATTGGCGGTGCTCGAATCGGCCGAGAGCCGCAAGGTGATCGGGTATCTGAGCGAGTCCTACGCAAGGCGCCGCTATGTCGAGGAGATCGACCAGGCTACGCGCGGCGTGCTCGGCGCATTGTCCTGAATCCACGCGTCCGACGCATGGAACGACCGGGCCTCGCCCGGCTTTCCAATGCTGGAATTCATCGATCCAGCATGGAGCAACAGGATGCTGATGCACCTTCCGATCATTCTATTGGCGGCATTTCCCGCGGCGCACGCTGGAGACAAGGTGCCGACCCTCGATATGGCGCGCGAATGCCGCTTCGAGGGGAACCCGCTGGGCAACCAGCAGCAGTGTCTTACGGAGGAAAAACGGGCGCGGCAGCAATTGGGCCAGGAGTGGCGCCAGTTCACGGGGGACGAAAAACGTCAGTGCCTGAATGAGGCCACCATGGGGGGCACGCAGAGCTATGTCGAGCTTGTCACCTGTCTGGAGAATGCGCGGGACATGCGGGTCCAGCGGGCCAGCAATGCCCAGGCCCGGACCGGCAACCGGCGAAAATGAGCTGACGGGCCCCGAGGCTGGTTCGCACTACACGACCCGCAGGGAAAACCGCCGCGTTAGCGCGGGTCTGCGATCCACGCCGCGATCACGGCACGCTCCTCTGCGGTCATTTCGGTGACATTGCCTGGCGGCATCGCACTCGCCCAGGCCGCATTGCGCCCGATCAGCCGCGCGTTGCGGCGAATATGGGTTTCGTCATCGAGCAAAATGCCCTTCGGCGCGGTGACGATGCCGGCCCAGACCGGTTCGGCGCCGTGGCACATGCTGCAGCGGGACAGCACGATCTCCTCGACGTTGGCGTAGGTGGCCGGCGCCGACAGCGCCGCCTTGGCGTCGCGGGGACCGGCGGCGGACAACAGGCCGATGGCGATCATGCCGAGCGCAGCGGCACCCCAGACCCACCACGGCGACGGGCGTCCGGCGTGCCGCTCGTTGAAGAAATGGCGGATGATCGGCCCGAGCGCGAGCACGACCGCCACGATCACCCAGTTGTACCTGGTTGCGAACAACAGCGGATAATGGTTGCTGATCATCAGCACCACGACCGGCAAGGTCAGGTAATTGTTGTGGACCGAGCGCTCCTTGCCGGTTTTGCCCAGCGCGGGATCGGGCGATTTGCCGGCCAACAGGGCGGCCACCACCTTTTTCTGGTTCGGAATGATCACCAGAAAAACGTTCGCGACCATGATGGTGCCGATGATCGCGCCGATCTGGTTGAAGGCGCCGCGGCCGCTCAACACATGCGTGAAGGCATAGGTCAGGCCAACCAGGAACACATAGCCGCCGATCGCAAAAGGCAGTTCGTGCCTGGCAAGGCCCGAGCGACAGGCGCCTTCATAAAGCAGCCAGGCGAGCGCGAGGCTGCAAAAGCTGAACAGGGCGGCCTGCAGCGGCGTGAGGTCGAGTATCGACTTGTCGACCAAAAACAGCTCGGCATCCAGATAGTAGACCACCACCATCAGCGCGAAGCCGGAAAGCCAGGTCGTGTAAGCCTCCCATTTGAACCAGGTCAGCTCGTCCGGCATCCGCGCCGGCGCAACCAGATACTTGATCATGTGATAGAAGCCGCCGCCGTGGACCTGCCACGCTTCGCCATGCGCTTCTTTCGGCAAGGCGCTGTTCGGCTTCAGGCTGAGGTCGAGATGAATGAAATAGAAGGAGCTGCCGATCCAGCCGATCGCAGCCACCACATGCAGCCAGCGAAAGCCCAGGCTGATCCATTCCGTCAGTATCGATTGCCACATGATCCCGCCCGCAAGTGATGCGCCCAATGGGCCTGACAATGTTTCAAGCCGACGACGCCGCAGTCAACGCCCCAAATCATGTCTTGCATCGATCATCTTGATTTTCCAGCACTTCCCTGGGCAGCCGCTGCCCATCCTTAAGGCAAACGGCACGCGATGGCGGCTCGCGGCGGGCTGCAACCAAAGGAAATTGATCGGGCGGCAATGAACATGAGACGCAGCTTTTCGGTTAGCTTCCCTATCGAGTGCAATCGCGCAGCGAGGGAATGAATGCCCAGCCGTTCAGTTCAGGTCTGCCTGTTGATGCTCGGCGGCTCACTGGCCGCAGGCGGCGCGGTGAGCGCCCAGTCGATGCGGCTCGAAGGCAAGGACGCCTTCGGCGGCTGGCAGCTCGACAAGCCCGGCACGGTCCGCCTGATCCGCCCCGAGGACCTGCCCGAACCTGGGGCCACGCGATCCGCAACCGAGTTTCCGCGCGTCGTCACGAGGCCGGCCGGCACCGCTCCGCTCGTCCCGCCCGGCTTCAAAATCGGGTTGTTCGCTGAAGGTTTGAGCGGCCCGCGCGTGATCCGCGTCGCGCCGAATGGAGACATCTTTGTCGCGGAGACGTGGGCCGGGCGCATCCGCGTCCTGCGCGCGGCCGACGGCGCATCGAAACCGGGTGCAACCGAAAACTTCGCAAGCGGGCTCAACCATCCCTTCGGCATTGCGTTTTTTCCAGCCGGCAATGACCCGCACTGGATCTATGTTGCCAACACCGACAGCATCGTACGCTTTCCCTATCGCGCCGGTGACATCAAGGCTACCGGCGCTGCCGAAGTCGTCGCCAAAGTTCCCTCTGGCGGGGCGCATTCGACTCGCGACATCGTCTTCACACCGGACGGCAAGCGCATGCTGGTGTCGGTCGGCTCCGCGAGCAATGACGGCGAAGGCATGGGCAGGCCGACCGGAGGGCTGGAGGCGTGGAGCCGCGAGCAACCGCTTGGTGCGGCCTTCGGCCATGAGGCCGATCGTGCGGCGGTGTTGTCGTTCGATCCCGACGGGAAGAACCGCAGGGTCTATGCCACCGGTATCCGCAATTGCGTCGGCCTTGCGATGCAGGCGGACGGCACGCCCTGGTGCTCCACCAACGAGCGCGACGGGCTCGGCGACGACCTCGTGCCCGATTACGTCACGCGCATTCGCGAGAACGCGTTTTACGGCTGGCCCTGGTATTATATCGGCGGCCATGAGGATCCGAGGCACAGAGGCGAGCGGCCGGACCTGAAGGACAAGGTCACTGTCCCCGACGTCCTGCTGCAGGCCCATTCCGCGTCGCTCGGACTCACCTTTTATGACGGGGGCAATTTTCCCGCCGAATATCGCGGCGACGCCTTTGCCGCCGAGCACGGCTCGTGGAACAGGTCGAAGCGGACTGGCTACAAGGTCATTCGCATCCGTTTGAAGGACGGCGCGCCCACAGGCGAATACGAAGACTTCGTCACCGGCTTTGTCGTCGATGACGGCCTGGTCTGGGGACGGCCGGTCGGAGTGGCCGTCGCCCATGACGGCGCGCTTTTGATTTCGGAGGACGGTAACGGCACGATCTGGCGCGTGAGCCACTGAACCAAGCCGTTGGTGAAGACCCTCAGCTTGCCCTGGTCACTGGCGGGATGACCCAGGATCCATCGATGATCGACGGATTGTTTTCGTCCGGCCAATACAAGCGCAGCATCAGGTGAAACTTCCCGTTTGGAGCGGGAAGCCAATTGGCTTCCTTTTCCGCGCCGGGGCTCTCGCTCTGGATGTAGATCACGAGCGAACCGTCGCTTTCGAATTTGGGGTTGGTCCTCACGCTCATCGAATAACGATTGATCGGGTTGGCGACGAAGAACATCTGCTCATCGTACATGGTCAGCGACCAGAAACCTTTCACGGGTGGTAGCTGCCCCTTCTCGAAGCGCATGGTGTACTTGTGCTTTCCGTCATAGTTCTCGACGAGCGAAGGCTTCAGCGAGGTCGGGTATACGGCATCCTGCGGCCGGTTGGCCCCAAGTCCGATGGCAGTGACCAACGCGCGCTGCAAATAATTGGTGCCGTAGACGCCCGCCTTCGTGGTGAATGCCCAGCCGTTCTGCCGCGTAAAATCGCCATCCCTCGTCAGGAAGTGTGCCATGATCCGATCGTAGGAGAGCTGCGGCAGCCGCTTGTCCAAGCGGCTTTCGAGAGCTTTCGGATCGAAGCTTTGCCCGGCAACGAGGCCGATCCGCTCGAACCGTTTCAGGGCCGGCGCATCGGCCGGTGCGGGCGGATTCCTTTTCAGGAGATCGGCAAGGAGCGTGAAGTACTCGGTGGCCGACAGACGGTTCACCTGATCGCGCACCGCCGTCTTCATGTCGATGGATGGATCGACTTTGCCCGGCGGCGGGGTGTAGTCCTTGCCCCAGGTGCTCAGGGGCTGCAGCTTGAACTGGTCCTGCAACGCATGCACCTCGGCATAGTCTTGCGGAGTGCCGGTGCAATAGATGCGCCCGAGAAGCCACACGATGGCGGTGGGCGATTTGAGTTGCGACATCCCGGCCGGGACCGTGCCTGACCAGCCAGGGCCCGTGACGAGGAAGGTCTGGGCCTGCGTGCCCGTGGTGCGGCTTCCGGGCACCTGGAAGACGTCCGTCCAGCCACTCAGGAACGGCAGCAGGAAGTAGCGGCCTTTCATGTCGGGCGCGCTCAGCACCCAGGGCTCGTCGCCGACATCGAAGAACGCGGTCGTGTACAGCGTGTCCGCATTTGGGGCTGTCACGTCGCGGAAGCTGGCGTTCGGGTATTCGCGCAACTTGATGAGGGTGCCCATCGGTGCGCGCGTCCCCTCGAGCTTCGTAACGTTGGTGACGACGCGTCTGGTCATCTCCATGGTCACAAGCGGATAGCCGTAGACGTAGGCGTCCGATGCGTCGGCAAAATCTTCGCTGCCCTCGATGACATCCATCAGGGGACCGTCCCATGCCCGGCTTTGCGAAGGCAGTAGCGCCGCGGTAAGTCCGGCCAGAGTGAACAGGCGACGGTTGAGCACAATCTGGTCAACTTGGCCGCGGGCATTGAATATTGTTTTTCCTTGAAAATCGCGCGTTTGCGGCAAGATAATTCTCCATTTCAATAGGCAATGAATATGCTCGGTCCCAAAGAGGGCTAGGTGACGTACTCGCTCATTGTTTGATATGGATCAAGGGCAGACGGGCGCCTTTTTTCGAGGCGAATGGACGCGGAAGATGGGGCCGAAGCGGCCTGGAAACGCGATGAAACGGCGCGTATTCATTGCACTTGCGGGCAGTGCTGCGGTGCTGCCGCTGGTCGCTCGCGCACAGCAGTTGCAAATGCCGACGATAGGATTTTTGCACAGCGCTTCGGCCAACTCCTATGCGTCTCAAGTCAATGCATTCCGTCAAAGTCTGAAGCAGAGCGGGTATGTCGAGAGCCAGAATGTGAAGATCGAATATCGCTGGGCGGAAAACGAGATCGCCCGGCTGGGGACAATGGCTACCGAATTGGTTTCGCGCCGGGTCTCCATCATCGTTGCAGGCGGCAGCCCGGCATCAGCCCTTGCCGCGAAATCGGCTACGACGACTATTCCGATTGTCTTCATGAATGTCGCCGATCCCGTGGAGCTTGGTCTGGTTGCCAGCTTCAACCGACCGGGAGGAAACATAACCGGCGCCACTTTGCTCAGTGCCGAATTGGTCGCAAAGCGGGTTGGCCTGCTTCGTGACCTGCTGCCATCTGTCGAACGAATCGCAATGCTCGTTAATCCGACCCGACCCGGGGTCGATGCGCAGAAGGGGCAGGTACAAGGCGCCGCGCAGGCGCTCGGCCTGGCGTTCCAGATTCTCGAGGCCAGCAGCGAAAGGGAGTTCGAGCCGGCCTTCCGGACAATGAGCTCGCAGCAGGATGGCGCACTCATTGTCGCCCCGGATGCACTCTTTGTCGCCAACAGCGCAGAGATCGCCGATCTCGCTACACGATATCGCGTTGCGACGATGTTCGAGCTTCGCAATTTCGCCGAGGCCGGCGGCTTGATCAGTTACGGCGCGAGTGCGGAGGAGCTGTACCGGCTGGGCGGGACACTGACCGGACAGATCTTGATGGGCAAAAAGCCCGCCGACCTGCCGGTGCTGCAGCCGACCAAGTTTGAGCTCGTCATCAATATGAAGACGGCGAGGGCGCTCGGTCTGACCGTCTCCCCGGGTTTGCTGAGCATCGCCGACGAGCTGATCGAATAAATCCATTCGTTGCATTGCGCTCGGTCGAGCCGGTATCAGGCGACCCGTCTTGCTTCGCTGTGAGGAGCAAACGCGCCTGGTCGGTCCTGAACCTTTTTTCCATCACCTTGACCCATGAATGTGCCCAGGCCCGAATGCCGGGTCTCAAGACCTCGGCCGTTGGCTGGGCATCGCTCGGGCGCTCGTCACTATGCAATGGACATTCCAGGCAGGACATACGGCCCGCTGCGGCAGGTATTTCGTTCATTTCAGCAAACGCAGGAGGAGCTTATGCCCAAGTCTCTCGTGCTATTTCTTTCCGGCGCGGCACTGGTCTGTGCGGCTTCCACCGCCCTGGCCGGCGAGCATGTACTCGAGTTCAAGCTCGTCACCAGGCCGATCGATGTCAAGGTAACGGAGGCCGTCAACATCGAGGGCCAGACGGTCGTGTCCGGCAAATATTTTGGCGTGGCCGTCTTCAAGGATGGTCGCATCGGGGTGAAGGATTTCGTCAATTCCTCGGACCTGTTCAAAGGCTCGGGCCCCTATTACGGCTACAGCACCTACACGTTCGAGGATGGGTCGATCACCGCCCGTTACACCGGCGCGGTGAAAGACGGCAAGTCGAAGGGCGAATACACGATCCTGTCGGGCACAGGCGCCTACGCCAATGCGACGGGCACGGGGACGATCGAAAGCGCACCGAACCCGTTCAAGGGCGTCAGCCTCCTCGACATCAAGCTGGTCGTCAAAACGCCGGGTACATGAGGCGGGAAATCGAGCGCACCGCGTATCATGCGTGAGCCCTGAATGGGCGGAGGTGTCGCATGTGGCGACACCTCCTGATCGGGCGGCGGAGACTGAGCTACAAACACCGTCGCGCGACTGATTCAAGGCTATCGCCGATCGGCGCGACCACAACGTCGCTTTCCAATTAACATTATTAGACGCGAATTAGGTTAAATCCGGAACTCGCGCTTTCTGCGGGTAACCTCAACGACAAAGGCCCGTTGTCGCCAAGCTTCGTTTGATGCACGAAGCTGCGATGTTCGCTGACTATGTTTCATTGATCGCGATTGCGACCACCTTGCTCTGCGTTCTGGCTTTCGCCGCCGACGGGAGCTGTCTGGATTAGCGCGACTGGCGCGCTCGTTCTCCACGGCGCACGCGGATCATGTAGCGCGCACGATCGGCATCGTGCGCCAAGACGTGCGGTTCTCGAGATTGCGCAGCGCAAGGCTCAGCTCCGCATGAAACCCTCGCACTCGCTTTCCGCCCAGGTGATCGTGTCCTCCATCTTTTCTCCCTGAGCGTGGCGCAGGCACATCTGCGTCAGGGTGGCCTGTACATAGATCTGCTGGGCCACCTTCGGCGGGGCGGGCGAGGCCGCAATAGACAGCTTCTGGTGATTGTAAGGGTTAGGATAGTGGTAGAGCGTCCCCTTCGGCGGCTCCTCTTCCGCCCAGACCTTCAACGTCGTGAGCGTCTCATAGGCCGGCAGGTCATAGCCGCCGCTGGCCACGACAAGCCGTTCGATCGAGGATGGGTGCGAGAGATGAACCAGCAGGCTCTTGGCGGCCTGCTTGTTCTTCGAGAAGCTCCAGGTCGTCCAGTGGTAGGGCACATAGGGCGCAAACCGTCCCTTGGGGCCGGACGGGAAACCATGGGTCCAGCACTGCTCGGCCACCTGCGGCGCGTCGCGTTTGGCAACGGCCCAGGCGCTCGGCGGATTCATGATCATGGCGCCTCTGCCGGAAATCAGCCATTTGTTGTTGGACGCATCGTCCCAGGCCGCCACGTCAGGCGGCAGAAACGCGATCAGGCGCTTGTAGAAATCGACCGCCTGCCGGACTGCGTCTGTCCTGACGGCCAGGTTGCCCTCGGCATCGACGAGCTCCGCACCGAATGACTGGAAGATCGCGCCGGCGGTATCGACGCTATCGGATGTCGTTCCGAGACCGATACCGAATGGGTGGCCGCCTTTGTGGCAGGCTTCAGCCGCCTTCAGAAACGCATCCATCGTCCAGCTGTCGGCTTTCGGCGGGCCGCCGGCGGGATAAATCTCTTGTACGTCGATCCCAGCGAATTTCTTCATCAGGTCGATGCGGGAGCATGGTCCCTTGATCTGGCTGCCGACGCAGGCGGGAACGCCGATCCAGTTGCCGTTGGTTCGTCCGAGATAGTTGACGGTGTCGTTTACGGCGCCGTTTTGCCTGATGATCGGCCCCATGATGTCGCTCATGGGCTCGAGCAACTCGGCATGGGCCTGCGGCAGCCAGTTCGGCATGGCGAGAATATCGTGGCCGGATTTGGCTTGAGCTTCAGCCGAGGCGGTCACGAGCAGCTTCTGGCCCTGGCTGGTGATGTAGTCGATCTGGGTCTCGACGCGTTCCTGCTGACCCCATTCATTCACCAGCGCCGTCAACACCTTGTTGGCGCCGGGCACCCA
The DNA here is from genome assembly GCA_963738845.1 of uncultured Alphaproteobacteria bacterium. Classification (GTDB taxonomy): domain Bacteria; phylum Pseudomonadota; class Alphaproteobacteria; order Rhizobiales; family Xanthobacteraceae; genus Bradyrhizobium. The sequence goes on from CAVTYJ010000007.1 coordinate 151,887, forward strand.
GTGATCCCAGAACCCCATCGTCAATCTGCCGGCCGCGTGAGCACCGCGTATGTGGGGTGCGGCGAGGAGCGCTGCGCTCGTGGCGGCGGTCGCTGCTACGAATTGTCGTCGAGACAGTCTTCGTGACATATGCCTCTCCCGGCTGATCTATGATGCTGGTACTTTGCCTCCATCAGGCTGCGCAGAAAGAGCGCGCAAGTTTGAGATTGCCGGGCGCGACGGAATTGCTCGCTGCTTCGTATTGTTCGGCAATTCAATGCTCAAACTTGCATCGACGCAATAACCGATGCAATTCGGCAGCCTCGCTGCCCTATTGTGGATCGCTCGCGCGCTCAAGCTTCAGGGCCACGGTGCCATCCGCGGGTGCCGCGAGGACGTCACCGGATCGGGCCACGTTGTCCGGTACACTTACCTGAACCGCAGGTTGTCGCGCGAGAGCTGGCTGATCGCGGTGCAACCCATCAGCTTCATGTCGCGCTCGAGCTCGTTTCGCATCAGCTCGAGCGCCAGCTCGACGCCAGCCTGTCCGGCCGCGGCGAGGGGATAAAGATAATAGCGGCCGAGGCCGACCGCCTTTGCGCCGACCGAGAGCGCCTTCAGAACGTGGCTGCCCCGCTGGACCCCGCCGTCCATCAGCACATCGATCCGATCACCCACGGCATCGACGATCTCGGCCAGTTGATCGAACGATGAGCGAGAGCCGTCCAGCTGCCGTCCGCCATGGTTGGAGACGACTATGCCGGTACAACCGATCTCGACCGCGCGCCTGGCATCGGCAGCGGACATGATGCCTTTGAGACAGAATTGGCCATTCCACAGACGGACCATCTCGGCCACATCGTCCCAGTCCATGGATGGGTCGAGCATTTCCGTGAAATAGCGGCCGATCGACAGCGCGCCACCACTCATCTCGACGTGCTCGTCGAGCTGCGGCAACCTGAATCGCTCGTGAGTGACATAGTTCAGTCCCCACATCGGCTTGATTGCAAATTGCATCATCCCGGCAAGCGTCAGCCTGAACGGTATCGAAAAGCCGGTTCGGAGATCGCGTTCGCGATTGCCTCCTGTGATGCTGTCCACGGTCAGCATCATGATCTCGATTCGGGCATCCTTGGCCCGCTGAAGCATGGCGCGGTTGAGGCCTCGATCCCTGTGAAAGTAGAACTGATAGACCTGCGGCGTATCGTGTGTCTTGCGCAGCTCCTCGAGGCTGACGGTGCCCAGCGAGGAGACGCCGAACATCGTGCCGTAGCTCGCGGCCGCAGCAGCAACCGCGCGTTCACCCCGGTGATGGAAAAGGCGCTGCAGCGCGGTGGGAGAGCAATAAACCGGCAGAGCCAGCTTCTGCCCCATGACCTTGACCGAAAGGTCGACCTTCTCCACGCCGCGTAGAACGTGGGGCACGAGATCGCAGCTCTCGAAGGCTTCGGTGTTGCGGCGGTAGGTTACCTCGTCGTCCGCGGCACCGTCGATGTAATTGAATATCGGGCCGGGCAGGCGTCGCTCGGCCAGGCGCCGGAAATCGTGAAAGTTGTGACAGTCGCGCAAGTTCATAGCTGCCCCCCATCCCTGATCCGCGCGCGGAAGGCGTTACCAGGTTTCGCCCGACAAATGGACCTCGAAGCGAACCGCCCAGCCGCCGAGACTACGCTAAAGCCTTTATGTCCGCCACGTCTGCTAGACAGGCCCTGACGGCATGCTAACGTCGGCGCTTTCCAAAGCCATTGCCGAGTGAGGTTTATTATGCCCGCTTATTTCATCGTCCAAAGCACGATCAAGGACGAAGCCCAGTATCAGAAGTATGTGCAAGCCGTCGTCCCGTTCATAGCCGGATTCGGCGGAAAGTTTCTCGCCCGACGCGCAAAGGTCGAAGTGCTGGAAGGCGAACACGACCAGCGGCCGGTAGTGATGTTCGAATTTCCAGACATGGATGCGATCCACGCGTTCTGGAGCTCGCCGGACTACGTACCGATCAAGAAGCTGCGCGAGAGGATCGCCACCCTGAATATCTGGGCTTTTCCAGGCGTCTGACCGGATCGCGACCTGCCGTCGCGCTCGTCACATCATCATCAGCGCAAGCAGGCTGACCTCGACAAGCAGAACGGCACTGCCGACGGTGAGGCCGAGAAAGACTTCATCTGGCGGGAGAACCTTAACCTTCATCGTATGTCTTCCGATTTAAAGCGCGATCGCAAGTCTCTGCAGCGGGATTGCTTCAATGATATGCGTTTTGGCACCAGGCCTCGGCGGCTTGATCCGCGGCTTCCCATTCACGAAGGTGAGGGGATTGAGGTTGATCAAGGCTGAGCGCGAGCAGGCGGATGGATGTCAAGGCTTGCGCGCGCGCGGAGCTCAGCGTTCGAAAGGAGCCCAGATCGCGCAAGAGCTCATTGACCAGTCTCGATGCGACCTCCTCTTGCGCAACCCGTGCGTCCTGCAGGACCATCCTTGCGTAACGGGATTCGACATATTCGCTCATTTGTACCTCCATCGAGAGAACTTGAGAGCGACGGTTCGGTTCCCGGGAACCCGGGTCTTCGTGATCCCCCGCAAATTCGATCCCTGCGGAACAGGGCACATGGGTTGGGTGATGCCGACCGAGGCATCGAAGATGCGACGAGACGTCGCTCGCCTCTCGAATATTTGAGCGTGGCCCAGCCGGGTCTGATCTTGGGCATGAATGGCTGACGTGAAATGCGCAATCGGGAAAGTCGGAGCAAAACGATGAGAACGACTTGGGTCATCGCTGTGTTTGCGTGCGGTATTCTTCTTGGGATGGGCGCTTCGCAGGTTATCCACGCCCAAGCGCCGAGTTACGCGACAAGGCAACTCGTTCAGACCGACCTGAATAACCTGCCTGGTCAGGAAGTACTGTTGTTCGCGTCGATCTGGCAGCCCGGCTTCAGGTTGCCGTGGCATATCCATCCCGACGGACATGAGTTCACATACGTCATCGAAGGTGAGCAGACCTTCGAAATCGAGGGCGTAGGGACGAAGGTCGTGAAGGCCGGCGAGGTGATCTATACTCCGCCGAACGTCGCTCATTACGGCCGGAACGCAACCGACCGGGAATCAAGGACGCTGGTCGTCCGTATCAAGGCCAAGGACAAGCCCGTCATGGTGGTGGTCAGCGGACGCTGAGTGCGGCGTGCGCTCGAAGCGAACCTCGCTGCCGTCGCGGACGATCGGCTCCGGCTCAAGACGTTTTTGCCGGCCCCAGCGTATCGGCCATTTGTGCGTGGCGCGCGCCTATCGGTTTGGGACGGCCGGTGGTGGTGTCGCTTGCGGTCTGGTGCTCCATTTCCGCGTCGAGCTCGCCGCCGATCAGGATCACGATGGCCGAGATCCAGATCCAGATCATGAAGCCGATCACCGCTCCGAGCGATCCATAGGTCTTGTTGAAGTTTCCGAAGTTCTGCGCGTACCAGGCGAACAGGATCGAGGCGATCAGCCAGCCGAAGGTCGCGAACGCGCTTCCCCATGTCGTCCAACGCCACTGCGGCCTCTCGCGTGACGGTCCGTACCGATAGATGAACGCGAGCGCGATGCTGACGATGATGAAAAGTGCCGGCCATCGGCCGACCCGGACCAGCAGGTCCGCAAAATCGGACATTCCGAGGTATTTGAGGGCCGGCGGCAGAACCACCATCGCGGCGAACGCAAGCAGCACGAAGACGATGCCGGCAATCGTAAAGGAAAGCGAGATGGCGTTCAGAGTGATCAGGCTGCGCTTCTCTTTTTCCCCATACACGATGTTGAGCGTGTCGAAGATCGATTTCATCGCCGCATTCGCGCTCCACAGCGATACGGCGAGACTGACGATGAACGTCACCCCCAAGGTGCTGCCGTGCTGCGATGCGACGCGCGTGAGCTGATCCTGGATCACGTCAAGCGCTCCGCCGGGCAGCACGTCCGCGAGCGTGGCCAGCCGGTCGCCGAGGGTCGCCGGATCGGCAAACAGGCCGTAGATCGCAACCAGCGCGGCGATGGCGGGAAATATCGCAAGCAGGCTGTAGAAGGTTACGCCTGCGGCCAGCGCCAGGATGCGGTGTTCGGAAATGTTCTCGTAAACCCGAAAGAGGATATCCTTCCAGCCGCGCGCCGGGATTTCGGACGGCGTGCGGGCCTGCCGGCCACGTCCCCGGTCCAGCGCGCGGTGCGCCGCCTCATCCTCTGGATGCGTCGAGTTGGGGGAAAATCGGCGTGGCCGAAAGCCTGCCAGCAAAAGGGCCGCTGTCAGGGCAGCGGCCCAGAGTGGCGGCCTCGCGGCTGCCACGCCGAGATGGTGCTCGTCAGATCGGAGCATTGTCGGCCGTCCAGGGCTGGCCGCGCCGCTCAAGCTCGGATTGCTCGGAGGGAACCAGCGTGGCGTGATCGGCCTTCACCTCGCTGCTGTCGTGCTGTTCGTCTTTTGACTGATCGGGCTTCTGTTCCTTGTCAGGCCGTGTGTCGGTCTCGTTCGCGTCAAGCCCATGCTGGCCGGCAGTCTTGGCTGCTTCGTTGGCCGCTTCCCGCGCCGTTTCCTTGACGGTCTCCTTGGCCGTTTCGTACTGCTCGGTGGCGAGGTTCTGCGCGCGGTCCTTCACGCGATCGCTGCTTTCTCCCATCAGCCGGTCTTCGGTTTCGCTCGCCGGCAACAACGCGCCGATGACCGCTCCGAGTACAAGCCCCAGTCCGGTTGTGACCATCGGCTGCTCGCGGCAGAAATCAAGCAGAGCGCTGCCTGATTGCAGCGTCCGCTGCCCGGCGGCCTTTGTCGAGTCGGAAAGGGTCCCGGCCGCTCGCCGCGCATCCTCGGCGATTGACGATGCGGTTCGCTGCATGGAATCGGATGCCGATGCCGCCGAAGCGCGCAATCGGTCGGCGGCCTGCGCCGTCCCTTGCTGCACCGCGTCCGCGGCCGAACCGGCGGTGCTTCGGATCGTGCCGACGGCATCGTTGCCCGCCTGCCGCGCGCGCTCGGCTCCCGAGCTCAGAGTGTCGCCGGCCTCCTTGCCGAACCGCGAGGCTTTCTCGCTCGATGCGGCATAGGCGTCAGAGCCGGCCTGGCCGGCCGCATCGAGGGCGCCGCCTGCATCATCGGCACGATCGTTTTCGCGATTGCGCAGCCGCTCTCCGGTGAACCTGTCGCCCGACGAGCCGCGAGCGCCGAGCATGAGCCAGACCAGGCTCACGCCCAATAGCGCGATGGGAATCGGGTTGCGGACGGTCTGATCCTTCAGGTTTTGCGCGAATGCCGCGCCAGCGCCCTGGGTAAACCGGTCTGTCAACTGGTCCAGAACATGACCCGGCGTCATGCTGGCGCGGAGTTCGTCGAGCGTATCGGCGATCTGGGCGCGCGTCTGCTCGGTCTCTTGTTCAAGCTGCTCGGCGTGGCTCATTGTCCTGACTCGCTTTTTGCCTGGCCACCAACGCATCCCGCTGCAGCTGGTGGACGGTCTTGCTGGGCATGATGTTCTCGAGTTTCAGACGGCTGAGGCCGACCGAAAGCAGGATGATCCCGACTATGAGCACGCAGCCGCCGACGATCAGCGCGGACCAGTACGACGCAAGCCCGTATGCGTCGGTGAGCGCCGCGACGCCGGCCTGAAGCAGGATGACGAGCGCAGGGATCAGCAGCACGGCCCCGCCGATGGCGAGACCGATACCGCGCGCAAAACTCGTCATGTTTTCCGACACTTCCGCACGCGCAAGCTTGGCCTCTTTGCGAACCAGGATGGTCAACTGCGAAAGGAGGTCACTGATGATCTCGGGTACCGAGCGCTGGTAATTCGGAAGAGCCATTGCTCGGTCTCCTCAGTGTGAGTTGGTCGATGAGCTTTTCAGGAAACGCGAGATGGCAAATCCGGCCGCCACCGCGCCGCCGAACAGGGCAAGAGGCTGCTTCCTTCCCACGTCGTTGAAGGACTCCATGATCTCGCCGATGCTACGCTCGCGAAGAGCGTCGGCGGCCTGCTCCAGCCGCGAGGCCGCGGCGTGAACGAGCTCGGCGGCCTGCGGCATTTGTTTTCCGAGCTCGTCGGCTGCGCCATGTACCGCCTGGGCCATTCCATGGACCTGGTTTGCGCCACTCTTTTTCTGCTTTTCAGCAATGTGCTCCGCATCGGAGATCGTGTCGGCTGCCTGCATGTCCAAAACCCGTTTGTGGTGCAGCCTTGTCACCGCTTGCGCCATTGACGCCCCGCGCTGCACTGAAATGTTTTATTTCGTTAGGCCAACAGGATGTGAGCGGCGATGTTCCGAAGCGTGACGAAAAAATGCCGAAGTCTCGCTGCGCTTGCTTCAGTCGGGCCTGGCTCGTTTTCCGCCGGAACGAAACTGTCGGCCGCGACTTGATGGCGGAAGAGACGCCTCTTGGCGAATGGTAGCGGGATAGCCAGGGACACCCGCACCTTACGCCGCGCGCTCGACGCACAGTAATGCGTTCCTTGTCGACAGGGCTTTCTTGAGCGGGGGTTCACCGGAACGAGAGTTCCGCCATGCGCGACTCGATCGATATCGACCACGAGTTCGGCTTTGCAATCCGCCGAGAAATTGGCCAGTCGCTGCGAGCGCGTCTGCAGCCAGACGTGGAGCTGCCGACAAACCTCAAGGAAAAGGTTGAGCGACTTCGCGCGATGGATGGCGAGTCGCCTTCAATCGTTCCTGGAAAGGAACGCGCCAGCGCCTCCGCGCCACGCGCGGACCGAAGAGCGCGGCCGCGGCCGCGGTTTGCCGGCTGGTGGTGGCAAAAGAAATGATGGTTCAACAGCTCTGCATGCCCGCGGCCGTCAATAGCGCTCGTCGCGCATGTACAGACTGCGTTCGCTTTGCTGCCGAAGCCCGGGCTGATCTTCACGCGCCGCCTGGGGCACGGCGTTGTAGCGCGACAGTCGCTCCACACCTGATTTCCTCTCTTGATCCGCCAGAAACAGGATCAGGAGAACGAAGGTGCCGAGCAGGGCCAAAAACCCCCAATACAGTTTCATCGTGGTCTCCGTCGAAGACCAATGCAGGGGCGGGAGCGCCGTTCCGCTACGGCATTTACAAGTCTCATGCTGCAGCACGGCGCTCGCCGGCACGCTTGTGGTTCCCTAGCGCCGCCGGGGCCGACGTGGTCGGCCCGATCCCCAATATCGCCGATGCTGTGGAGCAGGCCGCGGAAGGCGCATTTGACGTCGCGGTGATCGATATCAATTTGTGCGGCTTTGCCTCGTTCGTGATAGCGGAGCAGCTACAGGATCGCGGCGTGCCGTTCTTGTTCGCTACCGGCTACTCGGACGTGTCAATTCCCGCCCGCTTTCGCAACGTGACGAGATGGGAAAAGCCCTATTTGATGGACCGGCTGCTGGCAGATGTCGCGCGGCTTTGCGGAGAGACGGCAGCGACGTAGCCGTGCATCGAAGCCGAATCCGACAACGCCGAATTAAATTTTCCCGGCCTCGGAAATCGCCCTCTCGATCTCGGCGACGAGCACCTTGAAATGCTCGGCAAGGCGTCCGAACAGCTCACGCTTCCCGAGATCCGTCGCCAGGTCCCTGATCAACTCGCACTCGGCGACTTGCACCCGAAGCTTTTCCAGCTGTGCCTGCATGTCCTTCATAGGCACCCAATCTCATACCGGCGATGCTCCGTGTGTCCACTAGTGAACACAGAGAGGCGCTTATATTTTCCGCAAAAAGACACCTATGTAAATGTGCGCCGATCCACCTGTGAAATGGTCCGGATGCGACCCCGCCACCGCATGGGTCGCGTTCCCCGCGGCTCCGGCATCCGCGCGCCGGAGCCGCTTTTTTGTCCGCGGCCGCTCTTTGCGCGCACGCAGTGTCCGTGTCGGCTGCCCCTCAGTCATATGGGCGAAAACCGCATCCCTGCGTGATACCCTCTACTTCGGCGGCTGCAGCCCAGGTGATGTAATCCATTCCGAGACGTTGGCAATCGTTTCATCCTGCCGCGCCCTTTCCAGCAGAGTGTCTCGCTCTGTGCCGGGCGGCAATCGGCAGGCTCGCTCTCGTTTTTTTCGGGCATCCATCAGCAGCCGATCCTCCAGCGAGGTCGTCTGCTTGAAACGGCGGCGCTTTAGCATGTGTTATTCCTTGTAAGCGGGGTGCCTTCCGTTCAAACGCTTGATGATGGCGAACGTTCTTATGCGCAAATAGTCTGAGGGTATCGGATTTAGCCTGTAGGAATTCGGCCGGCGCCCAGGTCTAAACCTGAGCGTGACAGGCTCGGCCCATGTTCCGTCACAAATTTGATGCGCATCAATGCGCTGATCGGCAGCTCAAGCATCGTGTCGCAAACATGGGTTCGAGCGGTTCGATCCGACCGTTCTGATTATGTTGGGGACTGGGCCGCCCCGGGCCCCTGCCGCAAACAGGCGGCAACCCTTATGGCTGGTGCTCGAATGGCAATTCGCACCTCACTATTGGCTTTGTGCGTCTTGCTTTGCAGCCAGGTTACGGCTGGTTCGAAGGGCAGCGCCGTAGGCAGGGACGAGCCCTGGAATCCTCGCCACATAGACGATCTACCTTCGGAGATCCGGCACTACATCGCTGGAATTTGCAGGGGGCAGCCAAGCGCTCGGCATGACTTCGCGACCTATTCGCCGCATGAAAAGCGCTGGCGGATAAACCTTGAATACCTGCGATGCGAGGGCCTTGCCGATTATCGTCGCGGAAAGCAGTGTCTGGACGTCGACTTCATCGAAGTCGGCTCGCAGTTTCGCCTCGCCCGAAAGCAATACCGGGATTGCGGCTTCTAGTCTAATGCGGCGGCACATTGGAAAGCAGATAGAGCCAGCCCAGTAACGTGGCTACCGACAACATCGTCGTGATCGACACCGTGGCCGCGACAAGCGGCTCCTCGACCTTGTACTCGTGCGCAAGCACATAGGTGGTCTTTGCTGTCGGCACGGCTGCGCAAACGACGGCAGCAATCGTATAGAGCCGGTTGAGGCCGGAGCCGATACAGAGTCCATAGACGATCAAGGGCATGATCACGAGCTTCACGGCCGCGAGCACGGCGGACGCCGTCAAGTTCGAGCGGAGTCCCTCCACCGACATGCCAAGCCCGATCGCGAACAGCGCGCATGGCGTGAGCGCGGCCGCAAGGATGTTCAGATAGGCCGCAACCGGCGCCGGTATAGGCAAGCCTCCGATGGCCCACGCCAGCCCGAGCAGCGTCGATAGCACCATCGGATTGAGCACGATCTGCTTCAACAAAACCAAGGGCTGTACTGATGGGCCGTGGGCGCTGTGCTTGTCGCTTTCCAAAAGGATAACGGTGGCCGGGAACATCACAGCCGCGACGAACACAGTTGCCACGGCGGCCGGCAAGACGGCGGGCTGGCCATAAATGGCATGCAGGATCGGCAGCGCCACGAACCCGGTATTGGTCATCGCAGCAGCCATTCCATGGATCGTGCTGCTGGCAAGGTCGCGCTTCCATCCCATGCGCACCGGCACGAACACCAGCGCGAAGCAGAGAAGGGAGCCGCCGCCAAATGCAAGCAGGAAACGCCACTCCAGAAGATTACGCGCCGGTTCCTGCGCGATTGTGACGAACAGCAGCGCCGGCATCGCCACGTTATAGGCAAAATGCACCAGCCCATCTGCTAGCGAGCGGGATATGTAGCCGAGCCATCCGGCCAACCAGCCGGTGACGATGATCGCAAACACGGGGAGGACCAGGCCGGCGACTGCCATCCGACTTCTCCTTCTGGTGCGATGAAGTGCCCAAATCGTCAGTGCAGAGAAGCACATTGTGCCGGGCATTGTCTCGGGGACACATCGATAGTTGCGTCGGCGTCGCAGTTGCGTTTGCGTCCTCGTTGGGCGGCCCGATCAATTTGTGAGTCTACGCCATAGGCTATTGCGGGAAGGGGACCGAAGCGGCAGTTTGGCCAGGGCAGGACCCTTGCAGGGAGGCGCGGCTTTTCTTGGCAAAAATCTTCGCGCGGAAATCGACGCAGGCGCTGGCCGAGGAAGCGGCCGAGGCCGACGCCGGGGGCGAGGTGCGGCCGCTGAAGCGGACCCTGTCTGCGCTCAATCTGGTCGCGCTCGGGATCGGCGGCATCATCGGCGCGGGTATTTTCGTGCTGACCGGACACGCGGCGGCCGCGAATGCGGGACCTGCGGTGACGCTGTCGTTCCTGCTCGGCGCGGTTGCCTGCGCCTTTGCCGGGCTCTGCTATGCCGAGATGTCGTCGACAGTTCCGATCTCCGGCAGCGCCTACACCTACGCCTATGCGACTCTCGGCGAGCTCGTGGCCTGGATCATCGGCTGGGACCTGATCCTGGAATATGCCGTCGGCGCGATCGCCGTCGCCATAGGCTGGTCCGGTTATGTCGTGAGCTTTGCCCGCGATTTCGGCATCGTCATCCCGCCGCGCTTTGCGTCGGCGCCCCTGACCTATGACGCTGCAAGCTACAGCTGGTCCACCACCGGCGCGATCTGCAACCTTCCGGCGGTCGCCGTGGTCGTTGCGATCACGACGCTGCTCGTGATCGGCATCCGCGAATCGTCGCGCTTCAACGACGTCATCGTCGCGGTCAAGCTGACCGTGATCTTCCTGTTCCTGGTGTTGTCCGCGCACGCTTTCTCGACGGCAAATTGGGTCACGGCGGCCAATCCCGAAGGTCGCTTCATCCCGCCCAATGCCGGGACCGGCGTCTATGGCTGGTCCGGTGTGATCCGCGGCGCAGCCGTGGTGTTCTTCGCCTATATCGGTTTCGATGCGGTCTCCACCGCCGCACAGGAAGCGAAAACACCGAGCCGCGACATGCCGATCGGCATTCTCGGCTCCCTCGTGATCTGCACGATCCTTTACGTCGCGGTGGGGTTCGTGCTGACGGGCATCGTGCCGTTCGACCGTCTTGGCGTGCCTGACCCGATTGCGGTCGGTATCGATGCCGCCGGGGTCGGCTGGCTGGCGCCGCTGGTCAAGCTCGGCGTCGTGCTCGGCCTGACCTCGGTCATCCTGGTGATGCTGCTGGCGCAGCCCCGCATCTTCCGTGCCATGGCCCATGACGGCCTGATGCCGCAGGTTGCGGCAAAAATTCACCCCCGCTTTCGGACGCCCTATGTCTCGACGATCGGATCCGGCATTGTCGTCGCCGTGCTCGCCGGTCTCTTGCCGATCGGGCTGGTCGGCGAGCTCGTCTCGATCGGCACGCTGTTTGCGTTCGCGGTGGTCTCGCTGGGCACTCTGGTGCTGCGGATCGTCGATCCCGGATTGCCGCGGCCCTTCCGCACGCCCGCGGTCTGGATCGTGGCCCCATTGGGCGCCGTGACCTCGATCTTCTTGATGTTCGGACTGCCGCTCGACACCTGGCTGCGCCTTGCCGTGTGGCTGCTGATCGGGCTCGTCATCTATTTTGCCTACGGCTCAAAGCACAGCCGGGTCAAGCAATCGCTCTGATGCCGCAATGTCGCACCTTGGACGATATCAGCGTGATCAAGATCGCGGAGGTTAAGGGGCTCTCCGGTTCCAGAGAGCCCCTGAGAGAATCTATTGAATGTCCGTGCACGACATCAAGAAAAAGCCGTACCCACAGCAGCCGCCGGGAAGAGACTTGAATTCCGTGTAATTGATGACGGGGGCTTTCATGTTTGGCGCAAATCTTTTGCACATGTCGGCGGCTATTGGATCATAGTTCGGGTAGTTTCTCGGATCATAGCGAGGCCCAAAGTCGGCTTCGCTGTAAGCGGTGTACTCGCCGGTATAAAAATGCAGAGGTTTCGATACGACGTGACCCTTGGCGATACAGACGAGCGCGTCGCCAGCCGCCGGTTGCGTACAAGTGCCGGCCGTCGATGGAGCAGCAATTTCCGGGACGAGGAGAGGTTTTTCTTCTGCCGAGGCGGGCAACACGAATGATGTCACCGAAACGAAAAAAGCAAACATGAAATTTCTCATTTGCGATACTCCTTTTACGGGTAATAATTAACAAATAATATTATAAGGCGAATAACGCCCAGGTTGCAATGATAGTATTCCGGTTGAAACGGCAGTTTGGCTGACCCGTGACCACGGCTCGCTGCGAGATGCGGGACCGCCCGCGGCGGTGCGTTGCGATTGTCTTGCGTCTGACCGAAGGCCGAGGCGGAAATCCCGCCGGCTCATCTTTGTCGCTGCGGCATTGGCTTTCGCCAGAGCTTCCTAATGCTCGATCGCGTTATCGGACTTGGAGAAACGCTGCTCCACTAGCCCCGCCGCACGCTCGAGCCGCCGTCGACGGGCAAGGTCACGCCGGTGATGAAATTGGCTTCGTCGGACGCCAGGAACAGCGCGGCGTTGGCGACGTCCCAGCCGGTGCCCATCTTCCTGCGCAGCGGCACCTGCCTGTCGCGTTCGGCTGCGACCTCGGCGCGGGTCTTCTTGAATTCGCGGGCGCGGGTGTCGACCGCCATCGGCGTGTCCATCAAGCCCGGAAGAATCACGTTGGCGCGAATGCCGTATTCGGCGTTCTGATAGGCGAGCTGTTCGGTGAAGGCGATCATCGCGGATTTGGTCGCCTTGTAGGCAACGTAAGGATAGGTGGTGATTGCCGCCATCGACGAAATGTTGATGATAGACCCGCTCTTCTGCTGCCGCATGATCGGAATCACGTGCTTGGCGGCGAGGATGCAGCTTTTCAGGTTGATCGCGACGCAGCGATCGAACGCCTCCTCGGTGATGGCGAGCAGCTCGGCATCGCCGCCGGCGAGGCTGACGCCGACATTGTTGTGAAGCACGTCGATGCGGCCCCACCGCTTCATGGCGTCCGCAACCATCGCCTTGATTTCGGCATCCCTGGTGACATCCGCCTTGAACGCCGCCGCCTCACCACCCTTGGTCGCGATCATGTCGGCCGTCTCCTGGGCGGAAGCGAGATCGCGATCGACACAAAGCACCCTGGCGCCCTCACGCGCGAAAGTGAGTGCGGTGGCGCGACCGTTGCCCATGCCTTCGCCGGGGCTCTGGCCGGCGCCTACGATGATGGCGACTTTGTCCTTCAGGCGCATATCAGAACTCCGGGAATGGGGTACTGCTTGAGTACTTCTTTGTAATGCGGCTCGTTGTCGATCTTCATGGTCGCGAGCACGCGCACGACCGCGCAATAGAACGCGATGGTGAGCACGAGGTCGACCATCTCCTCGTTGGAGAGATGCCTCTTGATCTCGGCAAAGGTCGTCATCGACATTTCGATGTCGCGCGCCATTTCGCGCGCGCCCTTGAGGATGGCTCGCGCGAGCGGCTCGAGGCGCGACTGAATGCCCTCGGTCTCGGCCATGAGGCCGGCGATATCATCGTCGGTGACGCCGAATTCCTTGCCGATCTTCACGTGATGGGTGAACTCATATTCCGATTTCTCCAGCCAGCCGACCTGGAGAATGGCTAGCTCGCGCAGCCGCGGATTGAGCTTGCTCTTGAAGCGGATGAAATTGCCGACGCCGTTGAAGGCGAGCGCCATGTCGGGCGAGTTCACGAGGAGCTTGTGCAGGTTGGTGTTGCGCTTGAGCATGTCGCGATATTCGGGCGCGACCTGATCGGCCTCGAGATAGGGCAGCCGGGCCATGTGGGTGTCCTTCCATCAAGCTCCGTCATTGCGAGCAACGCGAAGCAATCCAGGCTAGCGCGGAATGCCATGGATTGCTTCGTCGCTTCGCTCCTCGCAATGACACTGTGCTAGTGATCTTCCGATTCGCGTTCCGGCGCCTGCAACGTGACGCCGCCATCGACCACCAGCACCTGGCCGGTGATGTAGCGGGCGAAATTGCCGAGCAGGAATTTGACGGCGTGCCCGACATCCCAGCCGGTGCCTTCCAGCTTCAGGACCGAGGCCCTGGTGCGATTGGCGCGCGCGGTCTCGCTCATGCCGCGGGCATAGACCATCGGCGTGTACATCGGACCCGGGCAGATGCAGTTGACGCGGATGTTGTCGCGGCCGTGATCGACCGCCATCGCGCGCGTCAGGCCGATGATCGCGGCCTTCGAGGTCGTGTAGGTGGTGAGGCCCCGCGGGCGCAGCGCCGAGATCGATGAGATGTTGACGATCGCGCCGCCATTGGCGGTCTTGATCATGGCGGGGATCGCGTATTTCGACAGCAGGAACATCGTCTCCACATTGACCTGCATCACGCGCCGATAGCTGTCCGGCCTCTCCTCGACCACGCTGCCGCGGCTGGCGATGCCGACATTGTTGTCGAGGAAATCGAGCCGCCCGAAACGCGCGACCGTTGCTTCGACCAGCCGTCGGCAGTCCGCCTCCTCGGTCACATCGGCCGCGAGCGCAGCCGCGGTGCCGCCTTCGGCCACAATCATCTCTGCGGTGCGTTCGGCGAGGCTTGCGTCGCGATCGGCGACCATCACCCTGGTGCCGGCGCGGGCGAGCAGGATCGCAGCCGCCCGGCCATTGCCGATGCCGTCGCCCACAGCGCCGCCGCCTGAGATCAGCGCGACCTTGCCGGCGAGACCTTCGTCGTCCTCGGGTCCTCTCATGGTTTCGTCCCTTCATTTTGGCAGGCACGATAGCAATGCCCAGGCTGTGCGAGAAGGGCGGTCGCGCTGCAACAGGCGCATGGTCATTCCACGCGATGGCATATCGATCGGTCATTGCGAGCCGTTGGCTGCCGCAAGGGCGAAGATAGCCACGACTTTCGTAGTCCCCCGGCACGATCTTGCGCCTTCATCAGGGGCCCAAATCGGCAACGGGTTTGCGTCGGGGCGACCCTCAGCTTGCTGAAGTGCCTGCGCAAAAGCCACAGTCCATTCGAACCTTGCCAAGTGAGTGTCCGACAAAACGTTGCCGAGGCGGCGGCCCCCCGCCGCCTTGCGAACGTGGCTTCGGGACGCCGAAACCGCCCAGTTACGGACAGTGGAGACGGCTATGGATATCAATGGCTTCAACGGCGCTGGACTGATCCAACCAGCCCTTTGGGCTGTGGCAGCGATTGCAATTCTCATCTTGCTGCGCGCTTCGAATGCTTTTCGTTACATACCGAACAATCAGGTCGGAATTGTCGAAAAGCTATGGACGACTAGAGGTTCGATCGATGGCGGGTTCATCGCGCTAAACGGCGAAGCAGGGTACGAGCCTGAAGTCCTGCGCGGTGGTCTGCACGCGCTGTTTCCCTTCATGTATCGAATCCACAAATCTGACCTCGTTACGGTCGGGCAAGGCAAGATCGCCTATGTGTTCGCACGCGACGGCGCACCGCTTGGCGCGTCGCAGGTGCTGGGCGCCAACGACACCGAGGACAAGTCGGATTTTCAGGATGCACGGAGATTTCTGCTCGGCGGCGGCCAGAAAGGCCCGCAGCGGAAAATCCTGCGCGAAGGCACCTATGCGATCAACACGACCCAGTTTGCTGTCATCACCGACGATCGCGTCTACGGTCATGCACTGAGCGAACAGGAAGGTGGCGTGCTTGAGGGCATGCAGCTGACAATCTCCGAAAGATGGGGGTTCACGCCGGTCGTCCTCGCGGCCGATCATGACCTGGTCGGGATCGTTACCGTGCACGACGGTCCGTCGCTCCCTCCCGGCGAGATCATCGCACCGGAAGTCGGAACTGACTTGCGGGATGACGAAACCTTTCACAACAATTTTCAGGAGCCTGAAAAATTCCTGAAAGGCGGAGGCCGTCGCGGGCGGCAGCTGCAAATCATCGTCGAGGGCACCTGGTACATCAACAGGCTGTTTGCGACGGTTGAGCCCGTGCCAAAGACGGTGATCCCTGTCGGAAATGTCGGCGTCGTCATATTCTACACCGGACCGCAAACCGACGACGTCTCGGGCGAACAGTATCGTCACGGCGAACTCGTCCTCAACGGTGGCCGCGGTGTCTGGAAAGACCCGTTATTGCCGGGCAAATACGCGTTCAATACCTACGCGGGCAAGATCGAGATCATTCCGACCGTCAATTTCATCCTGAAATGGGTGCGCGGCGAAGTTGGCGCGATGAGGCTCGACGAGAACCTCTCGGAGATATCGCTGATCACACGAGACGCGTTCGAGCCGACTTTGCCGCTCTCGGTGGTCATGCATATCGACTACAAGAAAGCTCCGATGATCATCCAGCGCTTTGGGGACGTGAAGAAACTGGTCGAGCAGACGCTCGATCCGATGGTCAGCGCATTCTTCAAGAATATAGCGCAAAAGATGACGCTGATCGAATTGCTGCAGAACAGGGCCGCGATCCAGCAGGAATCGGCAACTGAGATGAAGGCCAAGTTTGAAAGCTATTCGCTCGATCTGCAGGAAGTCTTGATCGGCACGCCGAGGGCTGCGGCGGGCGACCATACGATCGAGGATATCCTGATTCAGCTTCGTTCGCGCCAGGTCGCGCGCGAGCAGATCGAGACCTACAAGGAGCAGGAGAAGGCCGCAATACAGGAGCGCGCGCTCAACGAAGCCAAAGCGACGGCCGCCGCGCAGTTGGCGCTGACGCAGTCGCTCATTCAGGTCAAGGTGAACGAGAACGAGGGTGCCGCCGCGCTGGCGCGTGCGCAAAAGGATGCAGAGACACGAAAGGTGACAGCGGCCGCGGTCGGAGAGCAGTCTCGGCTCGAGGGACAAGGTGAAGCCGATCGGGTGCTCGCGGTCGGCGCCGCCAACGCGCAGGCGACGAAGTTGTCGGTAGATGCCTATGGCGGTCCCGAATTCCGTTTGGCCGAGCAGAATTTTGCGAAGTTCGCCGAAGCCCTGACCAGGATCAATCAGCCGCTGGTACCGCAGTTCCTGATGTCCGGTGGACAGGGGCAGGAGAGCAACAACGCGGGCCTGATCCCGACCGCTATGTTGGGCTCGATGTTCGGCCGGATGATGCCCGACGCTCTGGAGAAGTTGAGGGACGAGGCGCCAAGGGCCGGACGCAAAGGCAACGGCCCGTGAGCTGTTGAAGACGTTGGAGCGGCATGACCTCAAGGCGCTTTTGCAAAGGCGCGCCGCCGTCGTCGGTCTGGACGTTGGCGTAGCTCTTGAGGCCTCGTGCAGTTGGCGCTTGCGCGCTCGCGCTGATCCGGCATGATCGGTTCGGCAGGGAAGCGCGAGGAAGGGGCGCCGATGAAAATCATCGATGCGCAGGTCCATATCTGGTCGCAGACGGTGGTGCCGACCTCGGGCCTGCATCGCAAGGTCGAAAAATTCATGGCCGAGGACGTTTTGGCCGAGATGGACGCGGCCGGCGTCGATGCCGCGCTGATCCATCCACCCGGCGGCTGGGACCCCGATGCGAACGCGCTCGCGATCGAGGCGGCCAGGAAATATCCCGACCGTTTCGCGGTCATGGGGCAATTTTCTTTGCAAGACCCCGCGAACCGCAAGCTGATCCACGGCTGGCGCAATCAGCCGGGCATGATGGGCCTGCGCTGGCCGCTTTTGCTGGCGGAGCACCAGAAGTGGCTCCATGACGGCTCGCTGGACTGGCTATGGCCGGCGGCGGAAGCGGAGGGGCTGCCGATCGCCATGATGGGCGGGCTGTTCCTGCAGAAATTCGGCGAGATCGCGCGGGCCCATCCGCGGCTGAAGATGATCCTCGATCATTGCGGGCTCAATCGCCACGGCCGCGACGCGGACGCCTTTATCCATCTCGACGAATTGGTGGCGCTGGCGAAGCTGCCCAACGTCGCCGTCAAGGCAACCGGCGCGCCGCATTACTCGACGCAGCCCTATCCGTTCCGGAACATCCACGACGGCCTGCATCGCATCTTCGATGCGTTCGGGCCAGAACGCTTCTTCTGGGGCACCGACATCACGCGCATGCAATGCAGCTACCGCCAATGCGTGACCTTCTTCACCGAGGAATTGACGTGGCTTTCGGGCAAGGACCTCGAGGACGTGATGGGACGCGGGCTCTGCGCCTGGATCGGCTGGAATTACGAGTTCGATTAGCGCATGATCGGGCTCGAAAGGAAACGATCATGACATCCCAATCGGATCAGGACGCAGGCTTCAAATTCGTGGTGACCAACACCCTCATCGTTCAGGACGTTCGGCGCTCTGTCGCATTCTATCGCGACGTGCTCGGCGCCACCGTGCTGCGCGAGGGCGAGCCGACCTTGCTCAGGCTTGGCAATGTCTGGCTGACGATCAATGTCGGGGGCGGGCCGACCGACGACAAACCCGAAGTGATCGCCGCGCCGCCGCGCGATCTCAATCTGCTCAGCATCTTCCTTAATCTCCGCGTCACCGACATCCGACGCTGCTACGAGCTCTGGACCTCGCGAGGCGCGAAATTCATCACCGAGCCAAAGACCCACGCGACGGAACTGCGCTGCTACACGCGCGATCCTGACGGATACCTGATCGAAGTCGGGCAGCCCATCACGACGCCCAAGCCCCTGGATGCCTACGTTTAGGAGCCTCGTCGGCGCTGCCTGCTCGGCATTACGTCACTTGGCCTTGGGCGGGCGGCAGTTGTAGGCGCGGCGAAACCCCGCGGCCTGCGCGTCGTCCTCGGAGCAGAACCAGCGGTCGGGCTTGGTCAGGCCGGCATAGCTGCGGCAGCCCTGCAGATGATAGATGCCGATATTGCCGGTGACCTCGGCGCGGAGCGCGAATTTGCCCTTGATGCTGCAAGCCGGCGGCATCGAGAGAAACTCGGGGAACAGCGCCTCGCGGATCTGCCGGTCGCGATCGGTGCGGCAGGCGCCGCCGCGCAGCGCGCCGTCCTTCTTGCCGTGGCGAAACTCCTCGGGCGCGACGAAGCAGCCTTTCCAGAGGCCCTGGCGAGTATCCCTCGCCTTGGCTTCATCGTCCAGGAAGCGGCCCTTGGCGGACGGCTCGAAATCCATCGCAAAACCCCGGCGGACGAGCTGCTGGTTCAGGCTCGCCGACTCGCCCTCGACGGTGCAAACGCCCGCACGCCGCTTCTTGAACTCCTTGTCCGGACCGAGATCGTCGCAGCGGACCGGACGGCCGCCGATCAGCTTCATCAGCGCCTCGCGCGCATCCACCCCGCAGGTCCAGGAGTCGGCCTGATCGTCGATGCAGATCTGGTCGAGCTCCGGCGCATCGACGCCGTCAAGGTGGAAAATGACGTCGCCAAGCTGGATCGTGCCGGCGTCCCGAACGACGGCATTAGCCGCCCGGCTCGGCCCTGCCAACAAGAGCGTTAAGACGATCAACGAAATCGGAAGAACGAGGTCACGTATGTGCATGCCAGCCCACGAAATTGAAACTCAAGAGACTTTTTCATTCCGGGCTCCCTCGCTTCGCGCGGGCCACGGAATGACAACGAATGGATCCTTAGCATATCCCGCCGTCAGCGTTATGCCAGCTTGAGCTCGTCATAGCCTTTGGCTGCGACCGCGTCGCATCTTGCGCGATAGTCCGGGGCGCTGCCGCTGTAGCGGGCAACGATCCGCGTCGTCTTGCCCTCGACGTTGCGGTTGATTCCCGTCATCCAGGAATCGACCTCGTTGGACAGAAGGCCGACCCCGAGCGCCTTGACGTGATCGGTCCATGACGAGACGCCCGCCGCGGTCGCTTCCAGCCGCGTCAGCCCGTTCTCGCGGGCGAAGCGGATCAGCCCGGTGACCCAGTCGACGCTGTATTCGATGCTGCGCGGAATGTTGCCGAGCGCGGTGTGCGGCCCCATCAGCATCATCATGTTGGGAAAGCCCTCGACCATCAGCCCGAGATAGGTTTCAGGACCGTGCTTCCATTTGTCCTTCAGCCGCACGCCGTCGGCGCCGCGCAGATCGATCTTGTCGAATGCGCCGGTGATCGCATCGAACCCGGTCGCGAAGATGATGATGTCGAAGGCATAGTCCTTCTCGCTGGTCCTGATGCCCTTGGGCGTGATGCGTTCGATCGGCGTTTCCGTGATGTCGACGAGATTGACGTTGTCGCGGTTATAGACTTCGTAATAGAAGGTCTCGAGCGGCAGCCGCCGCGTGCCGAAGCCGTGGTTTTTCGGGATCAGCTTGTCCGCGATCTTCTGGTCCTTGACGCGCTCGCGGATCTTGCGGGCGACGAAATCGCTGATCGTCTTGTTCGCGCCGCGATCGGTGAGAATGTCCCTGAAATTGCCCTGCCAGATACCGAAGCCGCGCGCCGCATAGAGTTTTTCGTAAAACGCCTCGCGTTCCTCGTCCGACACCTCGAAGGCGCCGCGCGGATCGGGCGTGTGGATGAAGCAGGCGAAGGTCTCCTGGCAGCGGGCAAACAATTCAGGGTAGCCGGCCTTGATCTTCTTCTGCGTCTCGGCGTCGATCTTGCCATTGTGCAGCGGCGCGCACCAGTTCGGCGTGCGTTGGAAGACGGTGAGATGGCCGACCTCGCCGGCGATGGTCTGGATCGTCTGCACGCCGGTCGCGCCGGTGCCGATCACCGCGACGCGCTTGCCGGCAAGGTCGACCTTGTCCTTTGGCCAGCGCGCGGTATGGAACGATTGCCCCTCAAAACTGTCGCGGCCCTCGATGCGCGGCAAGGTGGGCGTCGAGAGCGGGCCGATCGCGGCCACCAGAAAGCGCGTGCGAAACCGGCTTCCGTCTTCGATCGTGACCGTCCAGCTTCGCGTCTCCTCGTCGTAGATCGCGGCCGTAACCCGGCTTTGAAACTGGATGTCGCGGCGAAGATCGAACTTGTCTGCGACATATTTGCAGTAGCGCAGCGTCTCCGGCTGGCCGGCGAAATGCTCAGACCACTCCCATTCCTCCAGAAGCTCCTTGGAGAAGGAGTAGCCGTAGGAATAGCTCTCGGAATCGAAGCGGGCGCCGGGATAGCGGTTCCAGTACCAGGTGCCGCCGACATCGGTGCCGGTCTCGAACACGCGCACGCGCAGTCCGAGCTCGCGCGCACGGTAGAGCTGGTACATGCCCGACAGCCCTGCGCCGATGATGATGACGTCGTAGTCCGGATCGGACCCGGCACTCCGGGTTGGCGGCGGCACCTGATCGCTCCCCATCCTCTTGTCTTTGACCCACGCTAGCCGGGTTTTGGCGAGCGAACAAACCCCTTAATCCATGCGTGGGGGGCGTGCAGGGTTGCGGCGGGCGAACGGGCTTTGACTGCGGGCCCGGTCTGCCCCTATCGTCTTTCGTCAATCGCCCGGCAAGCGGCGACACCTTGCGCGTCATTGCGAGCGAAGCGAATCAATCCGGAAACTGCGCCCGCGAAGAGTCTGGACGGCTTCGTCGCTTCACTGCTCGCGCTGACGCTCGAATCGGAATGGGAAACGCAATGAACGATCCCGTGGATGTCCTGATCATCGGCTCCGGTGCCTCCGGCGCGGCGGTGGCATGGTCGCTCGCCGACACCAAGATGCACATCCTGTGTCTGGAGCAGGGCGGCTGGATGAATCCGGCCGAATATCCCTCGACCGGTCGCGACTGGGAGGCGAAATTCTACGGCGAATGGTCGACCAGCCCGAATATCCGCGGCCGCCTCGAAGACTATCCGATCAACGACGACAACTCGCCGATCAAGGTGGTCAACTTCAACGCCGTCGGCGGCTCGACCATCATGTACACCGCGCATTGGCCGCGGCTGCATCCGTCCGATTTCCGCGTCAGGACGCTCGACGGCGTCGCCGACGACTGGCCGATCGATTACGAGACGCTGGTCCCGTTCTTCGAGGAGAACGATCGCATGATGGGCGTCTCTGGCCTGTCCGGCGATCCGCGCTCGCCGCTGACCCATCCGCCGATGCCGCCGCAGCCGCTCGGGCTGTCCGGCGTGCTGATCGGCAACGCCATGAACAAGCTCGGCTGGCACTGGTGGCCGTCGGATACCACGGTTGCGACCACGGATTACGAGGGCAGGGCGCGCTGCATCAATCTCGGCCATTGCACGCCGGCCTGCGCGCAGGGCGCCAAAGCATCGACCGACATCACCTATTGGCCGCACGCCTTGCGGGCAGGCGTCGAGCTCAAGACGCATTGCCGCGTGCGCGAGATCCTGACCAACGAGCATGGCATGGCCTCGGGCGTCGTCTATTACGACAAGGACGGCGTCGAGCAGTTCCAGGCCGCCGAGGTCGTCATCCTCGCCTGCAACGGCGTCGGCACGCCGCGCCTGTTGCTCAACTCCCTCTCCGCTCGTTTTCCGAACGGGCTTGCCAATTCTAGCGGTCTCGTCGGCAAGAACCTGATGTTCCATCCCTACGCGCAGATCTACGGCTTCGTGAAGGAGCCGACCGACTCCAATCGCGCGCCGCCGACCTGTCTCTGGAGCAAGGAGTTTTACGACACCGATCTGTCGCGCGGCTTCGTGCGTGGTTACGGCATTCAGTTCGGCCGCGGGGCGGGACCGGTGTTCGAGGCGGTCGCCAGCGAGCAGAAGGGCATCCTGCCCTGGGGCGCCGACCATCATCGCGTCTTCCGCAGGCTGAACGGCCATCGCCTGCACGTCTCCGCGATCTGCGAGGATTTGCCGGAGGAGCACAATCGCGTCACGCTCGATCCCGTTTTGAAGGACAGCCACGGCATCCCGGCGCCGAAGATCGACTACACCATCAGCGAGAATTCGAAAAAGATGATGGCGCACGGACTGGCGCGGGGCCGCGAAATTCTGGAGTCGGCGGGTGCGACCGACATCTGCGTCAATTCGCCGATCCCGTGGGGCGGGTGGCATCTGCTCGGCACCGCGCGCATGGGCACCGATCCCGATCGCTCCGTGGTCAACGAATGGGGCCGCTCGCACGACGTCAAGAATTTCTTCATCGTCGACGGCAGCGTTTTCGTCACCTCGGGCGGCGTCAATCCGACCTCGACCATCCAGGCCATCGCCCTCTACATCGCCGACCAGATGAAGCAGCGGCTCGCCAATCTCTTCGACTGAGGACCTCAAATGAGCACGGATGTTCTTACACCGGCGCAACGCGACGACCTTCGCAGCATTGCGGGAATGATCATCCCGGAGAGCGCGGAATATCGCGTGCCCGGCGCCGACGACAGCCGCATCCAGGCCGAAATTCTGGCAACGCTTGGACGCGACACAAAACCGGTTCAGGCAGCGCTCGATCATCTCGCCCGCCTCGCGGGCATGCCGCTCGCCAGGCTCGATGCCGCCCGGCGCGACGCAGTCGCAAGGGAGTTTCGCGAGCGTGGCGGCGCGCCGGCCGCAACCCTCGTGCGCGTCGTGCTGCAATGCTACTACCGCGACGACCGCGTGCTGCGCTCGCTCGGCCTTGAGCTGCGCGCGCCGTTTCCTTTGGGCCACGTGCTGGAGCAGGGCGACTGGTCGCTGCTCGACCCTGTGAAGGCGCGGCCGGCGGCGTTGCGCCGGGTGCCCTGAGCGCGGTTTCGGGCAGGTTTTTAGAGGTCGCGCTTCTGCCGCTTTTTGCTATGCTGGCTCGAGGGAAACGGCTGTCGGCGCAGTCAAAAACAAGAACGCTGACTGAAAACCGACGGGAAGCATCAGGGAGGACCGAATGGCAATTTCGCGCCGGAATTTTGCTCGTCTTGCCGCAACAGGCGGTGCAGTTGCCGTTGCAACGCCCGCGATCGCGCAGGGTGCGATCAAGTGGCGGCTCGCCTCGAGCTTTCCGAAGAGCCTCGACGTTCTCTGGGGAGCGAGCCCGACGCTTGCCAAATACGTGAACGACATGAGCGACGGCAAGTTCACCATCGAGCCGTTCGCGGCCGGAGAGATCGTGCCCGGGCTGCAGGTGCTGGACGCGGTCGCGAACGGCACGGTCGAGTGCGGCCATTCCTATGGCGGATACTATATCGGCAAGAATACCGCCCTTATCTTCGACGGCTCGCTTCCCTTCGGGATGACCCCGCGTCAGCAGAACGCCTGGTATCATCACGGCGATGGCAAGAAGCTGATGGACGAAGTCTATGACAGCATGGGCGTGGTCAGCATTCCCATCGGAAATACCGGCGGCCAGACCTTCGGCTGGTTCCGCAAGGAGCTGAAGTCGCCGGCCGATTTCAACGGCATCAAGATGCGGGTCGCCGGTTTTGGCGGCAAGGTTCTGTCGAAGCTCGGCGTGGTGCCGCAGCAGATCGCAGCCGGCGATATTTATCCCGCGCTCGAGAAGGGCACGATCGATGCGGCCGAATGGGTCGGACCTTATGACGACGAGAAGCTCGGCTTCCACAAGGTCGCCAAATACATGCACCTTCCGGGCGTGCTCGAGCTTGAGGCCAACACCGGCCTCTATGTCAGCAAGGCGAAATGGGCCGAGCTGTCGCCTGCCTATCAGGCGATGCTGAGGGCGGCATGTACCAGCACGCTGATGGAAATGCTCGCAGGTTATGACGCACGCAATCCCAAGGCGCTCAACCGTCTGGTCGCGAACGGCGCGCAGCTCGTCGTGCTCAGCCCGGAGATCCTCAAGGCGCTTCGCGGCGCGCTCGAGCAGGTGCTCGACGAGGAGGGCGCGAAAAGCGAGCAGTTCAAGCGCGTGCTCGACAACTGGCGCGCCTTCCGCGCCGAGCAGCACCGCTGGTTCTCGATCGCGGACGCACGCACGGAAATGTCGGTGTACGCGCTCACCACCGCCCAGACCAACCTTTGACGATCGAGAGGTGGATGCTCGTAGCCAGCATGAGCGCAGCGACATGCGGGTGGCGCGGCCCCGGATATCGCTGCGCTCATCCGGGCTACGGGCCTAGCCGAACGGGCAGGGCGCAGGTCAGCCATGCGCACTTGCGACCGCGCAAGGGTGTAACCATCTGACAGGCCCAAAGGAATTTCGCCATGTTGGATTTTACCTCCGCCGGCTTCGACGACACGTTGAAGCCGCAAGCAACCGAACCTGTCCTTGTCAACGATCAGGCCCTGCTCGATGCCTATTCCAATGCCGTGATCGGCGTGACCGAGCGCGTCGGTCCCGCGGTCGTGCGCGTCGAGACGGGACCGAAGGTGCATAGCCCGCGCGAGCGCGGCGGGCTCGGCTCGGGCATCGTGATCTCGCCCGATGGTCTCGTGCTGACCAACAGCCATGTCGTGGGCTCGGCCAAGGACATCCGCCTGCAGGACATCGAGGGCTTCGTTACCGAGGCCCATGTGCTCGGCGTCGATCCCGATACCGATCTGGCGCTGCTGCGCGCCGACCATGCGCGCGAGCTGCGCTATGCGGCGCTGGGCAATTCCAGCAAGCTTCGCCGCGGCCAGCTCGTGGTCGCGATCGGCAATCCGCTCGGCTTCGAATCCACGGTCACCGCTGGCGTGGTCTCGGCGCTCGGCCGCTCCATCCGTTCGGTCAGTGGCCGCACCATCGAGGACGTGATCCAGACCGATGCCGCCCTCAATCCCGGCAATTCCGGCGGCGCGCTGGTGTCCTCGAGTGCCGAGGTGATCGGCATCAACACCGCGATCATCAACGGCGCGCAGGGCATTTGCTTTGCGGTCGCAAGCAACACCGCGCAATTCGTGCTGTCCGAGATCATCCGCCACGGCTACGTCCGCCGCGCCTATATCGGCGTGTCCGGCCAGACCGCGCCGGTGCCGCGGCGCCACGCCGTGATCGCCGGCGTCGAGAACAAGATGGGCGCGCTTTTGATGCAGATCGAGCCGGACGGCCCGGCGGCGCAGGCGGGACTCCTGCCCGGCGACGTCGTGATCAGGCTCGATGGGGTCGACATCAACGGTGTCGACGACCTGATCCGCGTGCTCGACCGCGACCGTATCGGCAAGCGGCTGGCGATGGACGTGCTGCGGCTCGGCCGGCTCCGCGCGGTCGATATTCATCCGATCGAGCGCAAGCCCGTGGTGCGGCAACAGGTTGCCCCGTAACTCTGCGCCGGTCGAGAACGCCTTCCGCGTGAACCAAAGCGATCTCCCGTGCGACGGAGATTTGTTGGTGGTGCGTCTGCGGGGGATCGATGTCGGAACCGGAATCCGCCATTTTTAGATTGCGCATGGATCGCGCGAGGCTTGTGGGCTGGCTCGATGCCGCGGTCCGACCGGCGTCCCGATGGACGGATTGGCGCGAGATGGGCGGCCAATACTATAATTCGGGTGTTCAGCATCTCAGTGATTTCTCCGACGCGGACATGGTAGCGAGCCTGGTCAAAGCCGATGCGGCTCTCTTCCACTATCGGGACTATCGGTCGGCGGTGCGGGGTATCATGAACTCGGCGGAGATGCCGCACCTCAAGCGTGCCTCTTACGTGCCCGATACGCGCGACTTTGTTGCAGGGTCGCTCACCTATGCGGAGAACCTGATCGAGTACATCGTATTCTATGCGATCGTGCGCGGCGCCGCCGACATGTTCACCGCCGGCGATTACGGCGTCGCCGTGATCCACAACTACATCTGGGGAAACGATCGCACCACGCACTCTGCCATGAGGCTCGGCCCCGGCGCTCGTTCCGAATTCATGTCGCCCGACGAAGTGTCCAGTGCGGGCGGTGCATTTCAGGGGATTGCGGACGAGATGCTCTCCGAAGATCACCCACCAGCCCCGATCGACGAGCTGGACAGCTTGAGATAGGAACGAAGTTTCCCTCGAGCCAGACGTCAGCCCGTCAGCTCGAGCTCGAGGCGGGCTTGCTTTTTCGGCCCGGCGGGAGAGATAGCAATCGTCACGTTCTCTCCGAGCGTAATAAGGAAGCCGAACAGTCGCTCGAAGGAGTAGCCGGTGAAGTGTCCGCGCAGCAGTTTCGAAACATCCGGCTGCGCCAGTCCGATCAGCTTTGACACTTCGGCCTGGGTCAAACCCTTGGCTTTGATGCGAGCGGCAATGGCAAGGACAATGTCCGCCTTGACGATGTGCTCATCGGCGTTGGGCAGGCCGAGGTCTTTGAAGACGTTGCCGCTGCTCTTTGTCGACTTGATATTTTTTTTCATAATCACTCTCCGCATAGAGGATTTGGGCGTCCTTCAGTCGTGACCTGATCTTGTCCATCTCCGCCTTGGGCGTTTTGATACCTGTTTTCGATTTCTTCTGGAAAGCGTGAAGCACATAGATCACGCCCTTGAATTTGACCGTGTAGACCGCCCGGAATGTGTCACCGTCGAAATCCGAGATGATCTCAAGCGTGCTCGCACCGCCAAAACCGGACAAGGGCTTGGCATCCAGATGTTTGCCGCCCTTTTGCGCGGTTCTCAGCGCAAATCCGATACAGCGTTTGACCTCCACCGGAAACGCAGACACGTCTGCCTTTGAAGAGCCGATAAATTCCAGTGGCGTGTCGGGGTCGGTCATCTCAAGTTGCGAGACCAATATAGTATTTTCACTATGGGCGTCAAGCCGGGTTGGATTCGCCGCAACGACCAGATCGCCGTACCCACGACCCCGGAACACGATCGTAGCTTGCTCGCATAGCAACATGTTCTCAACCAATCGTAAGTCCCGGGCCGTCGATACCCCGGCTCCGCGCAAGCATGTCGGCTCCGCTTGCCGCCGAACGGGGCCGGAGTATATTTTCCGGATGGATCCCAGCCCGCCCGATCTGAAAGCGTTCCTGCTTGCCACGCCGTTCTTCGGTGGCCTTTCGGATACGAGCCTCGACCTGCTGATTTCAATGCTGGTCCAGCGTCGGGTTGACGTCGGGGCCACCGTCGTTGCCGAGGGTGAGCCGGGGCGTTCGATGTTCGTTGTTCATTCCGGCGAGCTCGCCGTGAGCAAGCTCGCCAGGTCGGGGCAGACCGTTCGTATGGCGCGTCTCGAGACCGGCGACTTTTTTGGCGAAATGACTCTCATCGAGATGCAGAACCGCTCGGCGAGCGTCGTGGCGGAGAGTCCGACCGTGCTGTACGAGCTCACAGCCCAAAAGCTCTACAAGTTCTACAAGAACGACGTCTATGGCTATGTGATCGTGATGCAGAACATCAATCGCGAGCTTTGCCGGCGGCTCCGCCGCGCCGACGATCGCTTTGCCGAGCTGCAGATGCTTCAAAGTGGGCAATAGGCCAGTCATAGCTGGCGCAGGAAGCGACGATCGCCGCCGCGTCCCCGCACTGACCGGCTTGCAAGTGATTTGCCCGACAAGTGACTTTCGCGAATTCGTGTCAATCCGATTTGCGAAAAATATTTCGCTTTATCAGAACCGCAAATCAATGCCATCACTGCTCGTCCCGCCTCGACACGAGGGGCGTATCGCGATCGTCACGGAGCGCGAGGCGGGATGCGGTGGACGCGGGTCGTATCGTCGGACGTGCGATACGACAGCGGACGGCAAAGGCGTGTGGTCCTGGCGCCCCTTGGCTGGCGCTAAGCGCACAGATGATGATCTGCGCGTGACGGTGACTATGAGGTCACGGACACCGAGGAGAGCGCGCAATAAGCGGTAACACCACCGCGCGGGGAATGTCGCTTGTTCGGCTTCACCTGTAGTGAATTAAGCTTGTGTGCTTTCTTAACTCGCACGCAAGGCTGCGGGTGCAGCATAACACCCGGCATTCCCTGCGCCCTCTGCGATTTCCGAGGACCGGGTATTTGCAAGGACTCGGACATGACATGTCGCGGGAGCGCGGAGTCGTGCCTGACGACCACTTCATCCTCACCGTCATTCCGGGGCGACGCGAAGCGGCGAGCCCGGAATCCATAACCCCGGTCCGTGGTTATGGATTCCGGGCCTGCGCCTTCGGCGCATCCCGGAATGACGAAGGGCGAGAGACACCTTTGGGTGAGATGTACCTACTCCGCGGCAGCAGCGAAGCGGCTGTTGTCGAGCTCCGCCTCGATCCGAGCCTGCTCGGCGCGTGCCTTGCCGATGCTGTCGTGCTTGATATGGCCGTAGCCGCGGATCATTTCGGGGACGCGCGCCAATCTGGCGAGCAGCGGGATCTGCGCGGCCGCAAGCTGCGCGGTGCGCTGATCGATCATCGCCAGGTAATCCCGGATCAACTGCCGCTCGGTCTTGCGCTCGGCGCTGCGGCCGAACGGATCGAACGCGGTGCCGCGCAGGACCTTGAGCCGGGCCAACAGGCGGAAGGCGTGGATCATCCAGCCGCCATATTCACTTTTCTGCAGCCGGCCTTGATGGTCGCGCCGGGCGAAGATCGGCGGTGCCAGATGGAATTTCAGGCTGAAATTGCCGTCGAACTTGTCGCCGAGCTTTTTGGCAAAGCTGCCGTCGGTATAGAGGCGCGCGACTTCGTACTCGTCCTTGTAAGCCATCAGCTTGAACAGGTTCTTGGCGACCGCTTCGGTCAGCTCGGTCGAGGCGGGCGCGAGCGCGGTTTCCGCCTTTCGCGCCTTGGCGACGGCCGCGAGATAGCGCCCGGCATAGGTCTCGTCCTGATAGGCGCCAAGAAACTTCGCCCGAAGCGCGATCTGCTCGTCCAGCGTCCGGCTCGGCGCGGACGCGCGGGCGCGGAACTGGGTCACGCTGCGCACGCGCGCCATGTCGTGAGCGGCAAGCCGGCCCCAGGTGAAGGCCTGCTTGTTCATCTCCACCGCCGCGCCATTGATCTCGATCGCGCGCAGCAGCGCCTCCAGCGACAGCGGGATCGTGCCCTTCTGGAAGGCGTAGCCGAGCATGAAGGGGTTTGTGGCGATCGAATCGCCCATCAGCGCCGAAGCGAGTCCGGTCGCATCGATGATGTCGAGGTTGCGCTCGCCGACGGCGTCGCTGAGCGTCGCCTGCATCGCGTTCATCTCGAAATCGATATCGGGATTTTGCACGAAGCTCGCGGTCGGCAACAGATCGGCGTTGACAAAGGCTTTTGTGACGCCGCGTTCGATGCGGACGAGCGCCGTCTCGCTTGCCGACACCACTATGTCGCAGCCGAGGATGAGGTCGGCGCCGCCATTGGTAATGCGCACCGTCGAGATGTCCTCCGCCGTCGCCGCGATCCGCACATGGCTCATGACCGCGCCGTTCTTCTGCGACAGCCCGGTGAAGTCGAGCGCCGAGCAGCCTCGGCCGTCGAGGTGGGCGGCCATGCCGAGCAGGGCGCCAACCGTGATCACGCCGGTGCCGCCGATGCCCGTCACCAGAATATTGTAGGGCGCATCGAGCCTGGGCGGGACGGGGAGCGGCAGGTCGGCGAACAGCTGGCCGGAATCGACCGCCGTATTCTTCAGCCGCTTCAGCGTGCCGCCATGGACGGTGACAAAGCTTGGGCAAAAGCCCTCGACGCAGGAGTAGTCCTTGTTGCAGTTCGACTGGTCGATCTGGCGCTTGCGGCCGAACTCGGTATCGAGCGGCTGCACGGAGACGCAATTGGAGGCCTGCGAGCAGTCGCCGCAGCCCTCGCAGACGAGATCGTTGATGAAGACGCGCTTGGGCGGATCGGGATAGAGCCCGCGCTTGCGGCGGCGGCGCTTCTCGGCGGCGCAGGTCTGATCGTAGATCAGGACCGTCAGCCCCTTGGTCTCGCGCAATTCGCGCTGCAGGCGGTCCATGTCGCGGCGGTGATGGACGGTGGCGCCTTGCGGGAAATAGCTGGCCGGATATTTTTTGGGATCGTCGGAGACGATTGCAAGGCGCTTGATGCCCTCGGCCCAGACCTGATGCGCGATCTGGCCCACGGTAAAGCCGCCTTCCGCGGGCTGGCCGCCGGTCATCGCGACCGCGTCATTATAGAGAATCTTGTAGGTGATGTTGACGCCGCTGACCGCTGCGGCCCGCAGCGCCAGCAGCCCGGAATGGGTGTAGGTGCCGTCGCCGAGATTCTGGAAGACGTGCTGCTCGTCGGT
This sequence comes from uncultured Alphaproteobacteria bacterium, assembly GCA_963738845.1. Taxonomy (GTDB): domain Bacteria; phylum Pseudomonadota; class Alphaproteobacteria; order Rhizobiales; family Xanthobacteraceae; genus Bradyrhizobium. The sequence continues at coordinate 182,398 of CAVTYJ010000007.1, forward strand.
GAAGGGCGCCTGTCCGATCCAGTTCGCGCCTTCGCCGCCCATCTGCGAGATGGTGGCGGTGCGCCGCGCCGGCACATAGAGCGCCATGCCGTGACAGCCGATGCCGGCCATGGCGCGGCTGCCGTCCGGGATCCTGGTCGAGGTGTTGTGCGGGCATCCCGAGCAGAAATAGGGAGTGCGTTGCAGGGCGATCGGCGCGTGGCCGGGGGCTGGGCGGTCGAAAGCCTCGAGCCGCGCCAGCCGCTGCTCCAAGAGCGGGCTCTGGTGCCCGAGCCGGCGCAGCCGCGCAACCAGGGCCGAGGCAACGACGGTCGGGTTGAGCTCGCCTTCGCTTGGCAAAAGGGGCGCGCCCGTCTCGTCGCGCTTTCCGACCACGCTCGGGCGCTTCCAGGCGTCGACATTATAAAGAATGCGCATCAGCTGGTCTTCGATAAAGCCTCGCTTTTCCTCGATGACCAGCACGTCCTGCAGGCCCTCGGCGAAGCGCCGCGCGCCGCTTTCCTCCAATGGCCAGGTCAGCGCGACCTTGTAGATGCGAAGCCCCAGCACTTCCGCCTCGCGGTCGCTGAATTCCGAGGTCGGCCAAGGCCTGCCTGAGATCGAGAAAGGCCTTGCCGGTCGTGATGATGCCGAGCCGCGCGGGCTTGCCGTCGAGCACGATACGATCGAGCTTGTTGGCGCGCACGAAAGCCTTGGCGGCCTCGAGCTTCGGGCCGAACAGGCGCTTCTCCTGTTCCAGCGGCGGATCGGGCCAGCGAATGTTGAGGCCGCCCGGCGGCATCTCGAAATCGTCCGGCAGCACAACCTGTATGCGGTCGATGTCGCTATGGATGGAGGCCGAGCTCTCCACCGTTTCCCCGATCGCCTTGAAGCCGATCCAGCAGCCGCTGTACCGCGAGAGCGCAAAGCCGTAGAGCCCGAGATCGAGATATTCCTGCAGGGTCGAGGGATTGATGATCGGCATCAGGGCCGCGGAAAACACCTGCTCGCTCTGGTGCGCCAGGGTCGAGGACTGACAGCCGTGGTCGTCGCCGGCGAGCGCCAGCACGCCACCATGCCGCGACGAGCCGGCGGAATTGGCATGCTTCAGGACGTCCATCGAACGATCGACGCCGGGTCCCTTGCCGTACCAGATGCCGAACACGCCATCGACCCGGGCGCCTGGGAACAGGCCGACCTGCTGGCTGCCCCAGACCGCGGTCGCGGCGAGATCCTCGTTCAGACCGGGAACGAAACCGACGTCGTGCGCCTGCAGGAACGACTTCGCGCGCCACAGCGCGTGGTCGTACATCCCGAGCGGAGAGCCGCGATAACCCGAGATGAAGCCGGCGGTGTTGAGCCCGGCCTGCCGGTCGCGCTCGCGCTGCAGCATGGGCAATCGCGCCAGCGCCTGCACACCGGACAGATAAATCCGCTTGGCATCGAGCCGGTATTTGTCGTCGAGCCCCACCTGCATCAGCGTCATTCATTGCTCCGTAGACGTCTTGCGCCGGACCGCCGAGGGAGCCGGCAGTGAAAAGCATGCGTTGCCAATGTCAATATCGCCGGCCGATCGTGGGCCGCCCGGCATGGCCGTTATCGAGGAATTTCATGGCTTTGCACGCATCGGGCCGAGCAATCGAGGACGCCGGCGAGCTGCGTTGTGAGGTGCTCACTGGCTCGCATTTTGCGGTTCCCGCATGGCAATTCCCGCCCGCAGCGCGGCGCGCGGAAGGCAGCTTTCGCTCCGCTCATTTGTCGATCCAATGGCGGGTGCGTGCATGCAACGTCGGCTCAACGAATGAGCAAGTGCCCGCCGCAAACTCTCCGCACAGGGAATAAGCAGGTCCAAGTTCGAAAACCAACTCGCTGAAAAGACGCGAGATTCCCAAAGCTCAGACAGTCGCCGAGGATTGTACACAATGGCATGGCGCTTGCTTGAGTGAGGGAAAGAGTTCTTTCGCCCAGGGGGGCGTTTCATCATGCTGAACTCACGACAAGCTCGCAGTGGAACGGTCGCAGCCGAGCCGGCGCCGATCGATCTGGATTGGTCGAGCACGGCACTCGTCATCATCGACATGCAGCGCGACTTCATGGAGCCCGGCGGTTTCGGCGAGACGCTGGGCAACGACGTCAGTCAGCTTGCGCGGGCGGTGAAACCGATCGGCGCGCTGCTGCAAGCGGCGCGCGAGATGGGGATGCTGGTCATCCACACCCGCGAGGGTCATCTGCCTGATCTTTCCGATGCGCCGCCGGCCAAGGTGGAGCGCGGCGCACCAAGTCTTCGCATCGGCGATCCCGGCCCGATGGGGCGGATCCTGATCCGCGGCGAGGCCGGGCACGACATCATCAAGGAACTCTATCCGCTCGACAGCGAGATCGTGATCGACAAGCCGGGCAAGGGCGCGTTCTACGCCACCGAGCTCGGCGATGTGCTGAAGACATACGGCATCGACAATCTTCTGGTGTGCGGCGTCACCACGGAGGTTTGCGTCAATACCACCGTGCGCGAGGCCAACGATCGCGGCTATCGCTGCGTCGTCGTCTCCGATGGCTGCGCCTCCTACTTCCCGGAATTTCACGAGATGGGCCTGAAAATGATCAAGGCCCAGGGCGGCATCTTCGGCTGGGTCGCCAACTCGGCCGCAATTCTGAAGGCAATGCAAGCGGACACGGCCACTACACTGGCAGCGGGAGCATCACGATGAGTGCAGACGGGGCGGCAACTGCAGTTAAACCTGGTTTCAAACCGGTCATCTGGACGTCAGGCGACTGGAACGCGTTTTTCGGTTTCGGCACCAACATTCTGGTCAACATGCTGGTGTTGACCGGCTTGTTGCGTTTCGTGCTGAAGATGCCGGAACTCGCTGGTGTTCGGCCGCATCCTGCCCGCGCTCGGGCTGATGATGTGCCTCTCGACCTTCTACTATGCGTTCCTTGCCTATCGACTGGCGCAGAGAACGGGGCGGACCGACGTCTGCGCGCTGCCCTCGGGGGTCAGCGTCCCGCACATGTTCATCGTCACGTTCGTGATCATGCTGCCGATCACCATCAAGACCGGCGATCCCCTGAAAGGCTGGTCCGCCGGCCTGGTCTGGGTATTCTTCCAGAGCTTCATCCTGATGATTGGCGGTTTCATCGCGCCGATCGTTCGGAAGATCACGCCGCGCGCCGCACTGCTTGGGACGCTGGCCGGCGTCTCCGTGACCTTCATCTCGATGCGGCCTGCGCTCGAGATGTACGTGACCCCGCAGATCGGCCTGGTCTGCTTTGCCATCATCCTGGTGAGCTGGTTCGGCGGCGTCAAATATCCCAAGGGCACTCCGGCCGGCCTGGTTGCGATCGCGGCGGGCATGGTCATCGCGTGGGGCTCGAATATCTTCGGTCTCAATCTCGGCGGGTTGAGCCTGAAGGGCCTCGGCGATGCCTTCGCCAATTTCGGCTTCTCGGTGCCTATCCCGGCGTTCGGCCATGTCTTCTCCGGCTTCGAATATCTCGGTGTCATCCTGGTCACCGCGGTACCGTTCGGCATCTACGATCTCGTCGAAGCGATGGATAACGTCGAAAGCGCGGAAGCCGCCGGCGATGAGTATCCGACCACCCGCGTCCTGACCGCCGACGGCATCGTCAGCCTGGTCGGCTGCATGATGGGTAATCCCTTCATCAACGCGGTCTATATCGGCCATCCCGGCTGGAAGGCGATGGGCGGGCAAATCGGCTATTCCGCCGCGACCGGCGTCATGGTGATCCTGTTGTCCTGGCTCGGCATCATCTCGGTGCTGCTGGCGCTGGTGCCTGTGGTCGCGATCCTGCCGATCCTGCTCTACATCGGCATGCTGATCGGCGCGCAGGCGTTCCAGACGACGCCGGTCAAGCATGCGCCGGCGATCGTGCTGGCACTCACGCCCCATCTTGCGGCCTGGGCCAAGCTCCTGATCGACACCGGGATGGCTTCCATCACCAATGCCGCGCAGGCGGTCGGCGGGCTCTCGCCTGAAAAGATGGCCGAGGTGAAAGCTGTCGCGATCTCATCGCTGCCGCAGCAGGGCGTCGTCTATCACGGCCTGGAAGTCATGGGCGGCGGTTCGATCCTGACCGGCCTCGTGCTGGGCGCGATCGGCGTGTTCGTGATCGAACGCGACTTCGTCAAGGCCGCAGCGTTTGCGCTTGCGGGGGCGGTGCTGACCTATTTCGGTTTCATGCATGGCGAGGCGGTTGGAGTCGGCAGCGGGCTTGGTGTGACGCCGGCGGTCGCACTGTCCTACGCGGTGGTGGCGGCGGGACTTTTTGCGGTCGGCAAGCTCGGCGCCACCGAGGATTATGCCGCGCATCCCGAAATGTCGGCGGCGCCCGCGGAGTGACGGCGTCCCAAATCCGGTTGTTGCAATCGGGCCGCGCGTTGCGGCCCGATTTGGTTCAAGGCCTCACTGCCGGCGTCTCGACGGGCATGCCCCTGGCGCGCGACATCAGATAGAGCTCGATCGCGACCAGTTCGGGCGCGCCATAGTCGTAGGCCTGCGCGCGGACGCCTGTCATGCAGCTTCGCAGGCGACGCTCGAGCGAGCCGAGCGTCTGCCATTCCAGCCGGTATTCGGGATAGCCGGTCGGCTGCCCTTGCGTGATCGCCGATCCCGCAAGGTGCTTGTCCCAGTTGTCGTCATGGCAATTGGCGCAGGCGAGATTGAGCTGGCCCTGGCGCAGCAGGAACAGCTCGCGACCTTTCTCGACAAACGGCCTGAGCGCGGGATCGTCGCCCGCTGCGATCGGCATTCGGCGCGACTGGTTGGCGATGAAAGCCGTCAGCGCCAACAACTCGCGGCTCTCATAGGCGAGCGCCGGCGCTCCCTGACGTTCGGTGCGCTCGAGATTGATGCGCTGCTCGAGGTTGACGGGGCGGCCGAGGGACTTGTCGAAGGCCGGATAGCGCGCGGCCACGCCCTTCATGGTCTCTCGCGCCTCGCCATGGCAATCGGCGCAGGACTTGGCGGCATTGCCGCTCTTGGCCTTCCACAGCGCCTCGCCGTCGAGCACCCAGAGCATCCCGGGATTGCTGGTGTCGTCGTCCTGGATGGCTTTGGTGTCGGCCGCCATGAAATCATAGCCGGAGCGGCGCTGATCGGGCGGGATCTCGTTGGCGAAGGCCGGCAAGGCGGTCAGCGCCGAGGCGAGTGCTATCGCGGGCGCGATCTTCATTCGACGGTGATCTGCGCCGATGCGGTTTCCAAAAAACCCTTGTCGCCGATCCATTCGAAATCGAACTTCCCGCTTTCGGTCGCGACGGTGAAGAATGCGAGGTACGGGTTTGCCGCGATTGCGGGAAAGAGGTCGGCGCGGAAGATCTCCTCGCCGTTAAAGCGGCAGGTAAAGCTCGTGATGATATCGCGTGGCACGATATCACCAGCCGCCGTGCGGCGATATCCGGTCTCCATGATGTGCGACATCAGAAGTCTTGATCTCGATGACGTCGCCGCGCCTGGCCTTTTTGGGGACATTGACGAGTGTCTGCGCCATCACAGCACCTCGTCCGTGCAGGCCGCGAGCGTCACCACCACGTCGACGGTCGCCGACCAGAACGAGCCATCTGAGAGGCGCGCGATCGCGACCACCTTCTGGCTGTCGGCAAGGCGGATGCGGGTCGCAACCTGCGCGCGGCCGGCGCGCGGGCCGAGGTGGAAATTGCCGATATTGGGCTGCGGGTTTTTTTCGTTGAACACATGAATGCTCTTGACGTGATCTTCCGCGGTCATCGGGCTTGCGACGGAAACCATCATCGGCACGGTGTTGCCGTTCTCGACCAGCGGCGGGATGTCGAGCTTGACCTTGCCGGCTCGCACGGGTGCTTCGCCGACGACGTTGCGGATCGCGGCGGTCAGCATCGCAGGCGTTGCCTCCGCAGGGCGCGTGGACACGACCGGGATCGCGCCGGCAACGGCACTGCCGGCTACAATATGCAGGAACTTCCGGCGCGTGGTGCTTGTGGTGTTGCGCATCGCCATGGATGTCGTCCTAGTCCCGAAGCGTTGCAAGATAGGCCACGATATCCTCGATCTGTTCCGCCGACAGGATCGGCTTGCCGCGCCAGATCGTGCCGACCCGCGCAAGTCCATCGAGGCGATAATAGGACGGCATGATCGTGGCCGGATTGAAATGCGCGGCATCGACCAGCCGCAGCCGAAGCTGGCTTTCGTTCCAGCGGCCGCCGGCACCTGCGAGACTGGGCGCCAGATCGCCCTGGAACCTGGTCTCGGGGAACGGCCCGGAATGGCAGAGAATACACGTGCTGCTGCGATCCAGAACCAGCGCGCGGCCGCGCGCGGCATCGCCGGGCGCGCCGGTGAGCGAGTCCGGAATGCCGTCGCCGGCAATCTTGAGGGTTGCGAGCGCTTGCGCGCCTGCGGCTAGAGGCACCGCGAGCAGCGCGGCCATCAGCATGGCGATGTGGAGGAGCGATCTAGCCAAAAGTGTCCGCCGTGATTGTGTTGAACCATATCTGCGCCTCATCCGCTTCGCGCGCGCGTACCTCGCGCGGCGCATCGACGGGGCTCGCGCCGCCACCCTGAACCTCGGCGAAGATGTCATCCCTGGGCTGATAGGTGCCGGAAAGCGAAAACGCATAGCCTGGTGCGACCGTGTTGTAGCAGATGCCCGTGAGCTTTGGAGGTTCCGGCGCCTTGCCGGAGAGCAGCATCACGATCGCCGCCGCGCAAGCCTTGCCTTGCGCGCTGGCGGCCGCGGCCGATTTCGGAATGCCGCCGCCAAGGCAGGCATCGCCGATGACGTGGATATCGGGCACGAGTTTCGATGCGAACGTGTTCGGATCGATCGGGCACCAGCCGGTGTGGTCCGCCGCGCCGGCGCTGTCCGCGACACGGCCGGCACGCTGTGGCGGAATGATGTTTGCGACCTGTGCGGTGTAATTGCCGAATTCGGTAACGATGCCGTTGGTCTTCGGATCAACCGCCGTGACGCGGCCGCCTTGCGACAGCGCCACGCGCTCGATCATGTCGCCATAAAATTCCTTCCAGGCGGTCTCGAACAGGCGCTGCTGCGAAAAACCGTCCTTGGCATCGAGGATCAGGACCTTCGAGCGTGGCTTTTTCGTCTTGAGATAATGCGCGATCAGGCTGGCGCGCTCGTAAGGCGCCGGAGGGCAGCGCGAGGGATTTGCGGGGACGGCAATCGCAACCAGGCCGCCGTCGTCCATCGCCTCGAGCTGCTTGCGCAGCAGCAGTGTCTGCTCGCCGGCCTTCCAGGCGTGAGGCATCGTTTGCGATGCCGCTTCGTCATACCCTTCGAGCGCCTGAAAGTTCAGGTCGATGCCGGGTGCCAGCACAAGCTTGTCGTAGGAAAGCGAGCTGCCGTCGCCAAGCGTCACCTTGCGCGACTGCGGGTCTATCGTCGAGGCCGCCTGCGGGATGATGCTGACGCGCTCGGCAGCGATCCGGTCGTAGGAAAATTTCTGCGCGTCGATCTCGCGCAATCCGGCGATGACCTCGTTGGAAAACGGGCAGGTAACGAATATGCGGTTCGGCTCGATTAGCGTCACCTCGAATTCGGCATCGCTCCGCTTCAGGGCGCGCGCACAGGCGGCGCCCGCAAAGCCGCCGCCGACCACGACAATGCGCGCATTCGCTTGCGCGCGCGAGATGGATGGAAAGGCCAGCGATGCCGCGGACGCGGTCATGCCGAATACGGCATCTCGTCGCGTCACGTCCATGACGTTCATCCAGAAGAGGGAGCGGCGGCCCCGATCGGCCGCCGCTTGCTTGCATCAGGCAAAGGTGATGTTCTGATCGCGCAATGGCACCGAACGGATTCGCTTGCCCGTCGCCGCGAAATAGGCGTTGAGCACCGCCGGTCCCGCGACGCAGATGGTCGGCTCGCCGACGCCGCCCCAGAAGCCGCCGCTCGGCATCACGATCGACTCCACTTTCGGCATCTCGCTGATGCGCATCGAGTTGTAGTTGTCGAAATTGGTCTGCTCGATGCGGCCATCCTTGACGGTGCAGCCGCCGTAGAACAGCCCGGTCAGGCCGTACACGAAGGAGCCCGCGATCTGCCGCTCGATCTGCGCCGGATTGACCGCATAGCCCGGATCGGTCGCGGCGACGATGCGATGCACCTTGACCTTGGTGCCATCGGTTACCGAGATTTCCGCGGCCGCGGCGACATAGCTGCCGTATCCCATGTGCTGGGCGAGCCCGCGGTAAACCCCTTGCGGCGCCGGCGTGCCCCAGCCGATCTTCTCGGCCACGGCATTGAGCGCCGCCAGATGCTTCGGGTGATCCTTCATCAGCTTGCGGCGGAACTCCAGTGGGTCCTGTCCCACCGCACTCGCAAGCTCGTCCATGAAGCATTCGACATAGAGCGCATTGTGATTGACGTTCACGCCGCGCCAGAAGCCCGGGATGATATGCGGGTTGCGCATCGAGTGCTCGATCAGGAGATTGGGCACCGAATAGCCGAACGCCGCATCGCCCGACGCGTTGAGGCCGGCGAAGGTCGCCGGATCCATGCCGTTGACCATCGCTTCCGGCCGCAGCGCGAACAGGATCGATTGGCCGGAGATGCGCATATGCAGTGCGGTCAGGTTATTGTCGGCATCGAAGCCGGCAGTCATCTTGCACTGGGTGATCGGATGATAGCGGCCGTGCGTCATGTCCTCTTCGCGCGACCACAACAGCTTGATCGGGGTGCCCGGCATCTGCTTGGCGATCTCGACGGCCTGTCGCACGTAATCGGTCTGGCCGCGGCGGCCAAAACCGCCGCCCAGCATCAGCTTGTGCACTTCGCATTTGTCGGCCGGGAGCCCGGATGCTTCCAGCACTGCGGCAAATGCCGCTTCGCCGTTCTGGGTACCGCACCAGACCTCGCATTTGTCTGCCGTGTAGAGCGCGGTCGCGTTCAACGGCTCCATGGTGGCATGGTTCTGGTAGGGATAGTTGTAGACCGCCTCGACCTTCTTTGCCGCGCTCGACAGCGCGGCGGCGGCATCGCCACTCTTGTTGCCGACATAGGCCGGACCGGAATCGAGGCCTTCGGCCAGCCATTTTGCAATCGACGCCGAAGTCACCTTGGCATTCTCGCCTTCGTCCCAGACGATCGGCAGCGCCTCCAGCGCGGTCTTGGCCTGCCACCAGGTGTCGGCGATCACGGCGACCGCGGTGTCGCCGACCTTCACCACCTTCTTCACGCCTTTCATGCCGGCGACCTTGGCTTCGTCGTAGCTCTTCACCTTGCCGCCGGTGACCGGACAATCCGCGATCGCCGCATTCAGCATCCCCGGCAGCTTGACGTCGATGCCATAGACGGTCGTGCCCGTGACCTTGTCCGGCGTGTCGAGCCGTTTCACGCCTTTGCCGATCAGCTTCCAGTCCTTCGGATCCTTCAGCTTGACCTCGGTCGGCGGCGAAAGCTTCGCGGCGGCCTCGACCACCTTGCCGTAGGTCGTCGTCCTGCCCGACGGGGTATGCGTGATGACGCTGTTGGCGGCGGTGCATTCCGTGACGGGCACCTTCCATTCATTGGCCGCGGCCTCGATCAGCATCATCCGCGCGGTGGCGCCGCCTTTGCGCACATACTCCTGCGAGGTTCGGATGCCGCGGCTTCCACCGGTCGAGAAATCGCCCCAGACGCGCTTGCGCGCGACGCTCTGGCCGGGTGTCGGAAATTCGGTGACGACCTTCGACCAGTCGCATTCGAGCTCCTCGGCCACGAGTTGCGCAAGGCCGGTCAACGTGCCCTGGCCCATTTCCGAACGGGCGATGCGGATGACGACCGTGTCGTCGGGCCGGATCACGACCCACGCATTGACTTCGGGCGAGCCGTCGGCGGCGCGGACAACCGACGGGCCGCCAAAGGGGATGTCGAGGCCGAGCGCCAGCCCGGTGCCGAGTGCGGCGGTGCCGATCACGAAGGACCGGCGGTTCATTTGCGGTGCAACGTGCTTGTTCATGATCTGCCTCATTCAAGCGTTTGCGGCCGCGTGGATCGCCGCGCGCACCTGGTTGAACGTGCCGCAACGGCAGATATTGGTGATGGCTTCGTCGATGTCCTTGTCGGTCGGGTTCGGTTTCTCCCTGAGCAGGGCCGACACCGCCATGATCATCCCGCTCTGGCAATAACCGCATTGCGGGACATCGTTCTCGACCCACGCCTGCTGCACCTTGTGCAGGGCACCATTATTCGCGAGGCCCTCGATCGTGGTGATCTGCTTGCCGACCGCCTCGCTGACGGAGACGCCGCAAGAGCGCGTCGCGACGCCGTCGATATGCACCGTGCAGGCGCCGCATTGTGCAATGCCGCAGCCATATTTGGTGCCGGTCAGTCCGACATTCTCCCGTATCGCCCAAAGCAAGGGCGTGTCGGGCTCGACGTCGACAGTAAACGATTTTCCGTTGATTGTGAGGTTGGCCATCGCGATCCCCTGATTGGTCCAATCCACCGATTGAACTGCGCAGGGAAAATGGACCCGAAGCCGGAACGGTTCAAATCAATAAATTCTGCGCATGCGACAGGAAGATATCTGATCTTCCGGTGTTGCATTGTCTTCCCGCGATGCTCAACCCTTGTGCGGCGTGACCGCCAATCGCAGGAAACTCATCAGGCTGCCGAGCGCCGCAAATCCGCCGCCAAGCGCAAGCGCCACCGTCGCTCCCTCGCGACCGGCGAGGCCAAAGCACAGTGCGGCGAGCGCCGCGCCCGTGGTCTGTCCGATCAGGCGAGCGGTCGCCACGATTCCGCTGGCGCTGCCGCTTCGATGCGGCGGCGCGCTCGACATGATGGCTCTCATGTTTGGGGTCTGGAAAAGGCCGAAGCCCAATCCGCAGATCACCATGCGCCAGACGATGTTTGCGACTCCGGGGTTGGCTGGCAGCATCGCCAGAAGACCCATGCCGACGCCGAGCAGCATCAGTCCAAGACCGCCGAGGAGACCGGCAGGGTAGCGGTCGGACAGGCGACCGCCGATCGGCGCCATGATCGCGACCACCAGCGGCCAGGGTGTCATGAAGAATCCGGTCTCGACCTGCGTACGTTGCAGAATGTCCTCGAAATAGAAGGGCAGGGCGACGAAACCAAGTCCCTGCACGGAAAACGAACAGACGGCGGTCAAGGCCGAGAGTGCGAATAGTGGCCTTTGGAACAGGTCGATCGGCAGCATCGGCGCCGGATGGTCGGCCTGTCGGCGAGCGAGGAGAAAGCCGAGCACAATCGCCGTGGCCAGCGCAATCAGGATCAGGCTCGGACGTGCCGCATGAGCCGCGCCTCCGATCGCGACGATGAAGAGGCCAAGACAGGCGGCCGCAAGTGCCGCGCCCGGAAAATCGAAGGCATGCACGGCCCGAGGCGTCGACGGCAGCGTCTTGAAGCCGACCGCCATTGCGACCAGGCCGAAGGGGATGTTGATTGCAAACAGCCAGGGCCATGGTCCGAACGCCAGGATGGCGGAGGCAATGGTCGGTCCCAGAGTGAAGGCGGTTGCGACCACCAGCGCGTTGTGGCCAAAGCCGCGTCCGATGATCCGGCTCGGATAGACAAAGCGCACCAGCGCCGTGTTCACGCTCATCAGTCCGCTGGCGCCGAGCCCCTGCAAGGTGCGCGCGATCAGAAGGCTCGGCAGCGACCAGGCGAGCGCGCAGCCGAGCGATGCGAGCGTGAACAGCAGGAGTCCGGCGAGATAGATGCGCTGATGGCCAACGATCTCGCCGAGGGCGCCGAGCGGCAACAGCGTGGCGACCAGTGCGATCTGGTAGACATTGACCACCCAGACAACGTCCGCGGGGCTGACACGAAGGTCGGCTGCGATCGCCGGCAGCGCGACATTGGCGATTGCCGTGTCGAGCGAGGCCATGGCGAGTGCGGTGAAGATCGCCGCGATCGCCCAACGGCGGCGTTCCCAGGGCAAGCCGTCGCCGCGGCCGGCGATCGCAGCAACTTTTCCTTCGCCTCTATCGACCGACATTCTCCGAGCGCTTGTTCGCAAGACCGGGCCCCGCCGAACCCGGATGTATACCGGCGAGGGAGCGGCCCACAGCCGCGCCGGCGCATGGGCTTATGCGTCATTGCGTCCGCTCCGAGCCGACTTTCGGCTACTTCTCGCGCGCCTTCCGATCGACTAGGCTGCCTCTAAGAGCCGCCAAAACAATAAAGCCAACAATGCCTTCAAGGGGAAAGCGCTTTGGACGGACAGGTCTTGAGCCGGCACGTCGAAGCCGCGCAAAGCGGCGTTGAGGGCAGGCGCAGGGGCCTGGTCGGCGGCATCTGGGTTGCCTGTTTGCTGGCGATCCTGGGATTTCTGGTGGTCTATCCCGTCCTCACCTTGTTGGTGGGCGCGCTGACCGACACCAATCCGGTGGTGGACGGCTTGAGCTTCTCCCACCTTTCAATCGGCCATTTCCTGACGGTTGCGGCCAATCCCAACGTCGCGGAAGCGCTGTTCAATACCCTGCTTGCCTGTGGCGGAGGGACGGCGATCGCGGTTGCGATCGGGTTGTTGTTCTCCTGGATCGTGGTGCGCACCAACACGCCCTTCAGGGGCTTTATCGCCGCCGCCAGCATCCTGCCGCTGTTCGCGCCACCGCTGGTCGCGGGCGTGGCATGGTCGATCCTCGGTTCGCCGAAGACCGGGCTGATCAACACCGTCTTCAAATGGGCGGGCCTCGACTGGCATGTCGACTTCTATTCCCTGTCAGGGCTCATCTTCGTGTTCGGCATCTATTACGCGCCCTATGTCTACATGTTCACGGCGTCCGCGCTGCGCAACATGGACCCGAGCCTGGAAGAAGCCGCGGAGATTTCCGGCGCCAGCGCCTTCTCGACGCTGTTCACGGTGACGTTTCCCCTGATCATGCCGGCGATCGTGTCCGGCATGCTGCTTTCCTTCATCGTCATGCTCGGCATCTATGGCGTGCCGGCCGTGCTTGGGGCGCCCGCCAATATCAACGTGCTGACGACCTATATCTTCAAGCTCACCAACTGGTCGCCGCCGCTCTACAACACCGCGGCCGCGGTCGCGATCATCCTGATGCTGGTGACGGGCGCGCTGGTGCTGCTGCAGCAGAAGATCTTGAGCGGACGCAGCTACACGACGGTCGCGGGAAAGGCGTTCCGGCCGCGCAGCCTGGATCTCGGTCCCTGGCGCTGGCTCACCTTCGGTCTTGGTGCGCTCTACCTTCTGGTCGTCGTCGTGTTGCCGACGCTGGCGCTGATCGTCGCGGCTTTCCGCAAATTCCTGTTCATCCGCGACGTCAATGCGCTGTTCGATGCGCGCGCTTATTCGCTGATGCATTTCAATGCCATATTCGACAATCCGCTGACGCTCCGCTCCATCTACAACGCGATCGAGGTCGGGCTGATCACCGCGGTGCTCGGTGGTGCGCTGGCGTTCGCGATCGGCTACACCATTCACCGCACCCGCCTGCCGGGCCGAGGCGCCATCGATCTGATCTCGACCGTGCCGGTTGCTATTCCCGGCCTCGTGGTCGGCGTGGCCTACCTTTGGGCTTGGATCGGTATTCCCGGCGGGCTCTACGGCACGATCTGGATCCTGGCGCTCGCCTTCATCGCACGCTTCATGCCCGATACCGTCAAGGCGCTCTCGACATCCTTCATGCAGATTCATCGCGAGCTTGAGGAAGCCGCCTGGGTTTGCGGCAGGGGCACCCTTGCCACGATCGGCTCAATCGTGCTGCCGCTGGCGCGGCCGGGTGTGGTCGCCTCGATGACGCTCTTGTTCGTGCTCTCGATCCGCGAGCTCGGCTCGTCGCTGTTTCTCTACACCAGCGACACCATGGTCATGAGCGTGTTGCTGCTCGACTATTACGAAGGCGGCAACATCGGAAAGACGGCGGCGTTCAGCCTGGTGCAGACCGTGCTGCTCGGCATTCTCATCGGCGGAGCGAACTGGCTGGCGCGCAACGACGCCGAGGGCGGCGTCGCCCAACGCATAAGGTAAGAACCAAGAGGGAGAATCGCACCAATGAAGGGAAGGCTTTTGGCGGCAATGGCCGGCCTCGGTCTCTGCCTTGCGCTCGGCGGCACGGCTGCGGTCCGGGCGGAAGAAAATTTCGGCTCGCCCGAGCTGATCGCGGCCGCGAAAGCGGAAGGCAAGCTCGTGCTCTACACGGCGAACTTCGCGGAGGTCGAGCAGGACGTCATCAAGGAATTCAACAAGCGCTTCCCCGAGATCAAGGTCGAGATGGTGCGCGCGCCGGGCGGCCAGCTCATCACGCGGGTAAGGACCGAAGCTGCTGCGGGCAAGCTGATCGCCGACATCGTCGATCATTCCGACCGCGCGTTGATGCTGCCGCTGACCGATCTGTTCCAGGATTACGCGCCGCCGAATGCTGCCGACTACGATCCCGCCGCGTTGATCTCGCCGAAATACTGGCCGCGCATCACCGCGATCTGGTCGATTGCGTACAATACCGAGCTGGTGAAGGATCCGCCAAAATCCTGGATGGACCTGACCAAGCCGGAAAACGACAAGAAAACCGCGCAGGTGTTCGCGCAATCCGGTGGCACGACCTGGACTCGCATCATGTTCGAGCGCCAGGTGCTGGGCGAAGACTATTGGGCGAAGCAGGCCGCGACGCATCCGGTTCTGTATCCGTCCGGCGCGCCGATGTCGGATGCGATGGTGCGCGGCGAGGTCGCGATGGGGCCGCTGATCTACAATGCGGTCTATCCGAAGCAGCTGGAAGGCGCACCGATCAAGGCGGTGTTCCCGCCGGAGGGCGTACCGGCCAATCCCTACGCCACCGGCATCCCGAAGACCGCGACGCACCCGAACGCGGCAAGGCTTTACCTGAACTGGTGCCTGTCGAAAGAGGGCCAGACCTTCATGATCAAGGCCCAGGGCAATCTCACCTCGCTGAAGGTGTCGCCATTCTATCCGGAGGGTTTCGATCCGAAGGTGGTCAAGGTCTGGTATCCGAATTTCGACCAGTACGTGAAGCTGCATGGCGAGTGGGTCGCGGAATGGGACAAGACCTTCGGCTACCGGCAGTGAAGAGGTCTCGAGGCGCGCGGTGACATCATGACGGCGACGCTCGAGGTCACCGACCTCAGAAAGCAGTTCGCGATCGGCAAGCCCGCGATCGACGGCGTGAGCTTTGCCGTGCCCGCCGGCGAGATCGTCGTGCTGCTTGGTCCCTCCGGCTGCGGCAAGACCACGACCTTGCGCTGCGTCGCCGGCCTCGAGCATCCGACGGGTGGGGAGATCTCGATCGGCGGCAAGCTGGTATCGTCGCCGAAACGCGGCATCCTGGTGCCGCCGCGCGCGCGCGATCTCGGGATGGTATTTCAGTCCTATGCGGTGTGGCCGCACATGACGGTGCGGCAGAACGTTGTCTATCCGCTGAAGCACCGCAACATCTCGCGCGATGAGGCCGGCCGCAAGGTCGAGCAGGTGCTGGCGCTGGTTGGCCTCTCCGAATATGCCGATCGCCCCGTGGTGGCGTTGTCGGGCGGGCAGATGCAGCGCGTGGCCTTGGCGCGCAGCATCATCTACCGACCGCAGCTGCTGCTCCTCGACGAGCCCTTGTCGAACCTCGACGCAAAGCTCCGACTGCGCCTGCGCGACGATCTCCGCGCGATCCTCAAGCAGACCGGCATGACGGCGCTTTACGTTACACACGACCAGGCCGAAGCGGTCGTTCTCGGCGACCGCATCGGCGTGATGCGCGACGGCCGGCTGCTGCAACTCGGCACGCCCGACGAGATCTACAACCGTCCGGCGGACTTGTTCGTTGCGAACTTCACCGGGGCCACCAATGAGCTTGCCGGGACGCTTGTCGCGCGCAACGGCAAGTTCGGCGTCGTGGATTTTGGTGATGGGCAGCGAGGCGAGGCGGCGCTGTTGCAGGCGCTTGATCCCGGCGACAGGGTGCGGATTGCGCTGCGTCCGGAGAATATCGCGATGGGCCGGCACGACGGCGGCAACGCGTTTACGGCGAAGCTGGTTGACCGCCGCTATCAGGGCACGCAGACCGTCTATGACATCGATCTGTTCGGCAATCGCCTCGAGGCGCTCGAACTCGGTACCGCGGCGCGCCATGCAATCGGGGTCGACATGCCGGTCAGCATTGCAAGAGAAGCGTGCTGGGCTTATCGCGACACCGGACCGGCGTCGTACGATTAGGGCGTGTACTCATAAACGCTTGATGCCGCCAAACTGACGCTTCGGAGCGGCCGGCCATTGTCATTCGATGCGTTGGCGCTATCGTGCACAAGCGGCGAAGCCGCGTTTAGCCACCAGTTGATTGCAAAAGGGAGAATCGCATGAAATTCATCAGTACTTGGACTGTACCTCAAGGCACTTTCAATGCAGCAGTGGCGCGCTTCCTCGAAACCGGTGGTGCACCGCCCGAGGGTGTCAAAATGTTGGGGCGCTGGCACGGCATGGACGGCAAGGGATTTGCGATCTCCGAATCGAATGATCCAAAGGCCATGTATCGTTGGGTCGCCCAATGGGCCGACCTACTCTCGCTGACCGTCACGCCTTGCCTGGAAGACGCAGACGCGGGCGAGGTCATGGCGTCGCTACCGAGGCGTTGACCTTCAATCCGATGAACGCCACCGCGGCCCAAGTTCGGCGGCGGTGGCATCCATGATTACTTATCAGTGCACGCCCTGATCCAGCCCTCGCGTCAACGCGGGGCGACCTCATCCCATTGGGGGCAGGGGCGCTGCTCGACCGGAACGAGCCAGGCCTTGTAGTTGGTCCTGTCGATCACCTCGGCCGGCAACATCACCTTTTCCGGCACCGGTTCGCGGCGCAGGTGGCGCACGGCAGCCCGCGTTGCGGTGCAGCCGATCTTGAACATGTTGAAATCGACGGTTGCAAGCATGTCTCCGCTTTCAATCCGTTTCACGGCAGGCAGGATGCCGTTGATACCGATCACGATGGCGGTGCGGTCCGCTTCCTTCAGCGCCTCCAGCGCGCCGAGCGCCATGCTGTCATTGGCCGACAGCACGGCGTCGATCTCGCGGTGACCGGCAAGAAAGCCCGCCATCACGCGCTTGCCGTCGGCTTGCTGGTAGCTGCCGCTGGCTGACGCCAGAACCGTGATGCCCGGCGCTTCCGCAAGCGCCTGCTCGTAGCCGCGCAGGCGCTCGCGGTTGGTCGGCGCGCCGGCCGTGCCCTCGAGGATCACGATCCTGCCCTTGCCCGCGAGATGGTCGAAGAGATAGCGCGCCTGCCGGTAACCGATGTCGAAATCGTCCGCGCCGACGAAGGTGACGAAATTGCCCGGCAGCGGATTGGCCGCCAGCACGATCGGAATCTTTGCATCGTTCAGCTTCCTCACGGGCTCGATCATTGCGACATCGTCGACGGGAATGAAGACGACGGCGTCAGGCCGCTCCTTCAAAACCTGCTCGACCATGGCCTTCTGCTCATCGACATTGTCCGGCTGCTGCGGAACGAAATGGACGATCCTCGCCCCGGTCGCCTGTCCGATCTGGTCGGCGGCGAGACGGAATGCGCTGTAGGCGGGATTGGTCGTGTTCTTGGTGAACACGGCGATGGTCATCGTGCTTTCGGCTGCGCCGGACGGGTTTGCAATCAAAGCCATCACTCCCGACAGGATCGCCGTCATGAGACCGCGCATCAATTTCTCCCGCATCAAAGCCGGGAGATTCTTGTGCGGAGGTCGAGATCGGTCAACAGGGATCCCGGTCGAAACTCGCCGGACAACCGGTTGCCCCCGGCTACGCGGAGAAAACCCTTGAGGTGATAGGGTCCAATTGACGTGCAGCATGATGAGAAATAGGGTCCCGGGCTGCGCGAGCCCGATATGCCGACGTTTGCAGGGTGGCCGAAGGCGCGGTCTTCGCGCGGTGCCCAGCGACTTCCATTCAGGTGGGCCCGCTTTGCTTTGCTCGACTTGAGAAGCCGCGCGAGATCGATCGTTGTGCAACAGGAGGAGACGCGATGGCTGGCAACATGCTCAACGGTGCCCAGGTCATCGTCGATTACCTGATCCAGGAGAAGGTGCCGCAGGTCTTCGGCCTTTGCGGCCACGGCAACATCCAGTTCATCGATGCGCTCTATGAACGCTCGGCCGACATCAAGACTGTCTCGGTGCATCACGAAAGCGTCGCTGGCTTCATGGCCGACGTTTACTACCGCGTTTCGGGACGGCCGACCGCGACGTTCACCTCTTGCGGTCCGGGTTCGGCGAACCTGCCGATCTCGCTCGCGAACGCCTTTCTCGAACTCGGTGCCGTTCATGGCGGTGACCGGCAACGTGCCGACCAGCCAGTTCAACCGCGGCGCGTTCCAGGAAATGTATCGGCATTATCAGGCCGACTTCCCTTCCACCGTTCGCACCATCTGCAAGAAGGTGTTCCAGCCGACGCGCGGCGAAATGGTGCCGCTCGCGGTTCGGCAGGCCTGGAAGACCATGATCACGGGTCGACCGGGGCCGGTCGTGCTCGACGTTCCGTTCGACGTGTTCATGGAGCAGGCGGCCGAGGAAGCGCCCAGGGCGAGCGAATGGAGCGCCAATATCTCCTGCCGCTGTGGGGCTGATCCCGACGGGGTGACCAAGGCGGTCGACATGCTGCTTGCGGCCGAACGGCCGGTGATGCTCGTCGGCCAGGGCGTGCGCTATGGCGGCGCCTGCGAGGAGTTGAAGCGCCTTGCCGAGCGCCTGCAGATCCCGGTCGCGGCGTCCGCAAGCGGACTCGGTGCGCTCGACGTCAATCACCCGCTCGCGCTCGGCCTTGTCGCGCGCGCGGGGCATTACCAGGCCAATCACGCGGCACGGCAGGCCGACGTGCTGCTCGCGCTCGGCGTGCGTTTCGACGACCGCACCTCGAGCTCGTGGATCCCCGGCTATTCCTTCACGATCCCGCCGACGAAGCTCATTCACGTCGACATCGATCCCGAAGAGATCGGCCGCAACTATCCGGTTGCGCTCGGGCTGATGGCGGACGTGCGCACCTTCCTGCGCCAGATCCATGCCGAGCTCGACCGCCGCGGCAATCTCGAGACCAGGGCCGATGCGCGACGCAAATGGCTTGCGCAGATCGATGTCTATCGCAAGGAATGGGACAAGTTCGTTGCCCCCGGTTTTTCCGACGACACCACGCCGGTCAATCCGCAGCGCGCCGCACTCGAGATCGACAAGGCGCTGCCGGAGGACGCGATCCTGGTCAGCGACATCGGCGTGCATCACAATTGGCTGCTCGGCTTCTGCAAGCCGAAGCGGCCTGATTCCCTGATCGGCTCGATGGGCTTTGGCCCGATGGGCTTTGGCGTCGCGGGCGTGCTCGGTGCGAAATTCGCGGCGCCCGATCGTCCCTGCGTATCGGTGTGCGGCGACGGTGCCTTCTTCATGCACGCCAACGTGCTCGGTACGGCGCTCGAATACAATCTGCCCGTGGTGTGGGTGGTCTGGAATAATTACGCCTACGCCTCGATCAGGGGATTGCAGCGCGGCTACCTCGGCGGCCGCGAGCTCGCAACCGATTTCCACGATCCCAGAACCGGCGAGCGCTACAGTCCGGATTTCGCGGCGATGGCGCGGTCCTGCGGCGTCGAGGGCGTCCGCGTCGATCGCGCCGGCGACATTGGCGAGGCGATCCGCAGAGCGATCGCAGCCAACAAGCCCTATCTGATCGACGTCGATATCGCCGCCGACATCAACCCGGCCGGCGCCGGCGTATGGGAGTTGCCCGGGCTCGGGCAAAGCAAGGCGGGCATCGGCACGCGTTATCAGCCGGCCTGATCGTCATATTGGGGCGCGAGAGCGCGCTTCTCGGGTGAGGGGGCCGAGTAGCTTATGGTGCGAGCGATTGGCGCATGGGATCATGCGCAAGGCAAAGCTCGGGAGGAGAGGCAGATGGTTTCGCAAGATAACGGCGCCTTCATTCGCAACATCGCCGAAGTGCCCTGGCGCGAGTTTCCCGATCATTTTGGCGGCGCGCTCTCCAAGCCGCTGGTGATGCCGCACACCGCAGGGTCGCGCCACATCGACTACCGTATCTCGATGTACCAGCCGATGGCCCATGTGGCGCGTCACAAGCACCGCATTCAGGAGCAGGTCTACCATGTGCTGGAGGGCGAGGGGCTGATGGAGATCGGCAACGAAGATCACGTCGTCCGTAAGCACGACGTGATCTTCCTTCCTCCCGGCGTCGAGCACGCGATTTCCAACACGGGGCTGGTTGATCTGGTCTTTCTGGTGGTGACGTCGCCGGTGAGCGACGACTAGGCTCCGGCGCCGAGTCCAAGGCTCGCATAGATGCGCCGCGCATAGGCGCCGAATTCGTCCGTGGTCTTGATCGGCAGCGCGCGAGGAAACGGCAGTGCGACCGGAAAGAACTCGGCCATACGCGCCGGGCTTGCCGTGAGCACCGCGCAGTGCGAGGACAGGAACACCGCTTCCTGGATCGAATGCGTGACGAAGATGATGGTCTTGCCGCTCTCGCGCCAGATCTTGAGCATCTCCAGGTTCATCTGCTCGCGCGTCAGCGCGTCAAGCGCGCCGAACGGCTCGTCCATCAGGATCAGCTTCGGATCATGAATGAAAGCGCGCGCAATCGCCGCGCGCTGCTGCATGCCGCCCGACAGTTGCTGCGGATATTTGTCCTCCTGGCCCGAAAGGCCCACGAGCGCGAGCAGCTCGCGGGCGCGAGCGCGCGCCGCCTTCATCGGCAGCCCCACGATCTCCGCCGGCAGCAGGACATTGTCGAGGATGGTCCGCCACTTCAGCAAAAGCGGCTGCTGGAACACCATCCCGGTGTCGCGCGCGGGATCGAAAGGTCTCGAGGCATTGCCGATGACAACCCGGCCGCCATCGGCGGCGTGCAGGCCGGCAAGGATTTTCAGAACCGTCGTCTTGCCGCAGCCCGAGGGGCCGACGAGCGCGACGAGCTCACCCTCCTGTACGTCCATGGTGACGTCCGAGACCGCCAGAAATTCGCTTGTCCCTGACCTGTAGACTTTGCGGACATTGCGCAGGCTGATGAACGGGTCGGCTCCCTTCATGCCAGCCATTTCTGCAAGTTCGCGGCGACGAAATCGTCGTCCGAGAGGTCGGCATGCTCGTTGCAGACGCGATCGATTTCCGCGATCTGGCCCGGGCTCAAGCCTTCGGCCCGATCGAGGCACCAGATGCCCTCCATCAATCCCTGCCGCCGCAGCACCTCGTGGCAGCCGGCGATGCAGCCGTGAAAATTGTTGGCGACGTCGAAGAACGCGCTGTTGCAATCGGTCACCCTTGCATCGAGCGCGAGCAACTCGGCCGGCACCATGTCCCTGTTGCGCGCAGCCTTGCACCTCTCGAATTGCTTGATCGCGCTGGCAGTCCACACCGACCAATGTCCGAGCAGGCCGCCGCGGATATGCGTGCGCACGGAAACACCATTGTCGCGGAGATCGAAGGGGAGCGTCAGGTCGAGCAGGATGTGGTCGTCATTGCCCGTATAGAGCGCGACGCGATCGAGCGCGCCGGCCGCGAACACGCCGCGCAAGACGTCGAGGGTGCGATAGCGATTGAACGGCGCGATCTTGATCGCGATGACGTTATCGATCTCGGCGAAGCGCCGCCAGAAATTTGCGCTCAGCACCACGCCCCCGACGGCGGGCTGCAGATAGAAGCCGACCAGCGGAATCTCGCGCGCGACGGCGGCGCAATGCGCGACAATCTCGTCTTCGGAGGCCGACTTCATCGCGGCGAGACTGAGCAGGCCGGCAAGATAGCCGACCCCGCGTGCGACATCCGCCTCCGCCAGCGCCTGTGCGGTCGGCCCGGAGAGACCGGCGACCAGCGCCAGCGGTCGACGTGTCCAGTCGGCCGCTGTTTGCGCCGCAAGCTCCAGCACGGGCCGGTACAGGCCGACGTCGCGGATTGCGAACTGCGTGGTGTGGACGCCGACCGCGAGCCCGCCGCTGCCAGCATCGATATAATAGCGTGTCAGCGCGCGCTGATGCAGCTTGTCGAGCTTGCGGTCGGCATCGAGCGCGAGCGGATGCGCCGGCAGCACCGCGCCGTCGGCGATCAGGGCACGCACCTCCGGCTTGATCTGGGTGTGATGCATGGGCACCTCCTATCCAAACTCCGGGCCGGCAACGGCAAAGGGCAGCTCGTCCGGTTTGGTCGTGGCGCGGCCGAACCGCATGCGCTGGAACGATCGCTCGAGCGTCCATCCGGCCCCGGTGAGGCCTTGCAGGAACGCATCTTGCGAGGCGATGGCGTCAATCAAGAGCGGGCCGGGCTCGCTCGCTGCAAGCTCGTGCACGAGGGCAAGCGCGTGCGCGACGCTCTGCGCAAACACGGGTCCGATGTGACGGGCGGTGCGGCCGTCGCGGACCAGCGCCATCGCATCGCCGCTCGAAACGAGCTGCGAGCCCGGACGTTCCGAAAGCTCCTGCAGCAGATCGCGGCGGGCAAAACCCATTGCGCTGCTATCCAACGTCAGGAAATCCCCGAGCTTGCCGGCGCCTGGCTTGCCGCCAGTTGCCGCCGATGCCGTGCGCCGCAATCGGCGCGACTGCAGCGTCGGCGTAAATCCAAGCGGGCCGTAAACGGCGGCGCCGGCCGGCGTCGCATCGAGCCAGGCGGTGACGCCGAGCTTGGTCGCGGTGTTGATGCAGGCATCCACCAGCCGGGTTGCCAACCCCTTCCGCCGCCAGCCAGCGGTGACCAGCACCATGCTGAGCCAGGCATCGCTATCGGTGTATGGCAACAGCGCCGCGCTCGCGACCACCGTGCGATCACGGTCGCGCATGCCGAACACGACGCCTTTGGCGAGGAAGAAGCGCCAGTCCGCCTCGTTCTGGTTCCATCCGGCTTCTGTCGACAATGCAAGTCCGCTGGCCGCATCCGCCTCCACGAGCTGGACGAGATCCAGGTGCTCAGTAACGCCCATCGCGGACCTCATATTTGGTGGGCTTGCCGAGAGAGGGCATTGCACGGCCGACCCAATCCGCAGTCCATTTGATCAACTGTTCGGTGTCGACGATCGGCGGGCCGAACAGTCTGGCTGCCTGCGACGTATCGGTGAGCCATGCCGTCGGCTGTTCCTGGCCCGTGATGATCGGCTTCCGGCCGAGCAGCTCGCCGATTGTTTCCGCGAGATCACGCACGGCCAGGATTTCGCGGCCGCTGACATTGATCGGCGATGTCGGAGTTTCGCAATGGGCGAGGCAGCGCAAGGCCTGCGATGAGGCGTCGCCCTGCCAGATGAAATTGACATGACCGAGACTGATGTCGATCGGCGTGCCGTCGCGCACCTTGGTCGCTATATCGTGCAGCACGCCATAGCGCATGTCGATCGCATAGTTCAGGCGGAACAGTCTGCCCGGCGTTTTGAACGTTCGCGAAAAATATTCGAACATGCGCTCCCGCCCGACGCAGGACTGCGCATACTCGCCGGGTGGATTGGGGGGCGTGCTCTCATCGGCACCTTTGCCGTCCACCGGCACGAAGGGATACACGCAGCCGGTCGAGAACGCGACGATCCGAGAACTGCGGAACGCCTGCGCGACCAGGGCCGGGACATGGGCGTTCATCGCCCAGGTCAGCGACAGATTGCCCTCGGCGCCGAATTTCCGCCCCGCCATGAAAATGACGTTTGGAACCCGCGGCAGGCGCGCAATCGCCGTCTCGTCGAGCAGATCGCAATGAATGGTCTCGATGCCTCGCGCCTTGAGCCACGGTTCGACGCCTTCCTCGCTGAACCGGGCGACGGCGATGATCCGCCGCCCGGGCAGGGCGGCTTTCGCGAGTCCCGCAAGCGTCGGCCCCATCTTGCCGGCGGCACCGAGGATCATCAGATCGCCGTCGACGCGCGCGAGATCGTCGACAAGCGCCTGGCTCGGCTGGCACAACAGCTCATCGAGAGCGGCGATATCGGGGATCGTTTCGGGAAGGGTTTCGCGCGTGAGCATCATGGTTCGTGCCCTGGTCTTATTGCAGCCGGATATCCCGCACCACGAACAGGCGTTCGAGGCCGAGCACCAGGCCGTAAAGCACAACGCCGAGCAAAGTCAGCAGCACGACGGCCATCACCATCGCCGGCGTATCGAGCGAGGACTGCACCTGGATCATGAGATAGCCGAGCCCGCGGTCGGATGCGATGAACTCGCCAACGATGGCGCCGGCCACGGCGAGGATGGCGCCGACCTTCATGCCCGAGAACACGTATGGCAGCGATCCCGGCAACTGGATCTTGCAAAACAGCGTCCAGCGCGAGCCGCGCAGCGACTTGACGAGATCCAGCAGGTCCGGCTCGACCTCGCTGAGGCCGCGCGCGGTCGTCAGCAGAATCGGGAAGAAGCAGATGCTGAAGGCAATCAGAATGTTTGCGAAAATACCATACGAGAACCAGACAATGACCAGCGGCCCCATCGCGACCTTCGGGATCATGTTGAGCGTCACGAACAGCGGCAACAGCAACAGCGCGACGATGCGCGACCACGTGAAGATCACCGCCAACGCCACGCCGACGAGGGCGCCGAGCGCAAATCCGCCGAGGATCTCAACGGCGGTCACGGCGAGATTGGAAACCCAGGCATAGTTTGCGTGGCCAAGCGTGCCGAGCGCCGCGAGCGGCGAGGGCAGGATGAATTTCGGCACGTGAAAAGCATCGACCAGCAATTGCCAGAGCAGGATCACGGCAAGATGAACGATCAGGACGATCGCAAACGACCTTGCTGTACCTCCTCCGTCACCTGCCACTTTCCGCTCCTATCGTTGCCACCTTTAACCTATCGTGCCGCATGCCATGTTTCAACCGCATGGTTGATTAGGGGTTAGCAGTTTGCCAGGCCTTGCGACCAAGGCGAAGCGCTTCCTATCGCGGCGCGAACGATGCGGTTCGGCCTCGCAAGCATGCCCGGTTCAAGGCCGCAACGCCTGCAGCACGAGATCGACCACATGCTTGCGCCGCGCCCGCCGTGCCGTGGGGCTCGCGAGATTCTTGCCGAAGATCGCCGACAAGGTCGGCGTGTTCGAGAAGTAGAAATAGCTCAGGCCCGCGATCGAAATGTAGAGGTGAACCGGGTTGATGCCGCGCCGGAACACGCCCTCGCGGACGCCCTCGGACAGGATCTTCGAGACCATGCTGACGAGCGGCGAATGCATGGCCTCCAGCCTCCGCGAGCGTCGCACATGCCGTGCGCCGCCGCGGTTTTCGTCATTGAGCAGCAGGATGAAATCAGGATGAGCGGCAAGATGGTCGAACGAGCTTTCGATCAGCTTGCGAATAGCGTCTCGCGGCGGCAGGCCGGCAAGGTTGAGCTTGCGCTCCTGGGTACGGATTTCCTCGTAGACCCATTCGAGCACGGCGAGATAAAGCGCATCCTTGTCACCGAAATAGTGATAGACGAGTTGCTTGTTGACGCCGGCGCGCGCTGCGATCTCGTCGACGCGCGCGCCGGCAAGTCCGCTGCCGGCAAACTCACGCCGTGCTGCGCCCAGAAGCTTCTGCCGCGTGGCTTCGGGATTGCGACGTTGCGGCTTTCTGCCATTTGCTCGTCGATCGGGCATTTCCAACCAAACAGTTGACGACTGGACTGTCCGCTGTTGCATTGGTAACGTCGTGGGCCGGGGACGACAAGTCCAACTTGCAGCTTTGAGGAGCGTTGCCATGGGATGCGCTGGAGGCCTGAGAGTTGCGGGCTTGAAGATGGCTGCGCTGGCGCTCGCGCTGGCGATGTCGTCGAGCCCTGGCAGCGCGGGCGAAGCCGTCAATTTGATGCTGAACTGGACGCCGACCGCGGACCACTCGCCGTTCTATTATGCCAAAGCCCAGGGCTGGTACGAGAAGGCGGGCATCGATCTCACCATCGAGACCGGCAAGGGTTCCGGCGTGTCCTCGCTGAAGGTCGGTTCGGGCGGCTCGCCGTTCGGCATCGCCGATCTCGCGACCATGCTGGTGGCGCGCTCAAAGGGGGCCGACGCGGTGGCGGTCATGAGCATCTACGCCAACACCGGACAAACCTTTTATTGGCTCAAGAGTTACGGCGTGAACGGTCCGAAGGACTTTCCCGGCCACAAAATAGGCAATCCGCCGGGCGATGCCTCGCGTGTGATGTGGCCGGCCTTTGCCAAGGCCGCAGGAATTGCGCCCGAACTCCGTCAACTTCGTCAATGTCGGACCGACCGCAAAGATCGCGGCGCTGAAGAGCCATACCGTGGATATCATCTCGGATTTCTACAATGAGCACGATCTCAAGGTGATCGAGTTCGGAAGCGATCTCGGCTATATCAACTGGAAGGACATCGGGCTCAACCCTTACGGCAATTCGCTCATCGTCAATGGCGCGTTCCTGGAGAAGAACCCGAAGCTGGTCGAGGACTTCGTCAAGATCACGCAAAAGGCCTATGCTGCCTGCGTTGCCGACGCGGCGCCGTGCCTGAAGGCGCTGCTGGATCAGGTCTCCGGTCTCGACAAGGAAAACCAGGAACGTCAGTGGGAGCGCATCAAGTTTTTGATGACGGATGAGTTCACGACGACGAAGGCGCTGGGCTGGATCGACGGCGAGCGCATGAAGAAGGATTACGATCTGGTCCAGACCTATCTCGGCATGGAAAAGCCGTTCGACGTGCAGACCGCTTTCACGACGAAGATGCTTGATACGTCCATCAAGATGGATGCGAGCAAGGTGAAGAAGTGACGGCCGCTACTGCAGCGCCATGCCCGACGTCTTCACCACCTTGCTCAGCTTCTCGTAGTCGGCCTTCATCAGCGCGGCGAGGTCGGCAAGCGGCATCGGCTTGCCCGGAATATCGGAGATCGCGAGCTGGCGCTGGACATCCGGGTTTTGTAGCGACTTGTCGATCGCATCATGGATCTTCTCGACAAGCGCGTCCGGAGTGGTCGAGGGCACATAGATGCCATACCAGGGCACGTAGGCCGCCTGCGGAAATCCGGCTTCGGTGATCGTCGGGACATCAGGCAATTCGGCGACGCGCTTCTCGGTAAAGACTGCGAGCGGCTTGACGTTTCCCTCCTTGATATGCGGCAAAGCAAGCGCCAGCGAGGTGATCTCGAAATGCATCAGCCCCGTCATCAGGTCGATCAGGGCCTGCGGCTGGCCCTTGTAGCTGACATTGGTCAGCTTGATATCGGCCGCCTGGAACAGCTTTTGCGCGGATAGATCGATCGAGGAGCCGGTGCCGGGATTGCCGAAATTGAGCTGACCGGGTTTTGAACGCGCGAGCTCGACGAAGTCTGCGATCGTCTTCACCGGCAGCGACGGCGGCACCAGCGCGACGCTCTCGTTCCAGACCGCAAGGCCCACGCACTTGAAGTCCTTCAACGCGTCCCAGCCGGCATCCTTGTAGAGGATCGGATTGACCAGCACCGCCGGCCCCGTGACGAGCCAGGTGTAACCGTCGCCTTCGCTGCGCGCGACCGCGGCGGTACCGATATTGCTGCTCGCGCCGGGACGGGCCTCGACCACGATCGCCTGCTTCAGGTCGCGTCCGATCTGTTCGGTCACGGCGCGCGCGACGATGTCGACAATGCCGCCGGCGGGGTAGGGGACGATGATGTGGATCGGCCGGCTCGGCCAGTTGTCGGCGGCATACGCCTTTGGCGCGGCGCTCCAGAACGCGGCGGCAAGGCCCACGACAACACCAAAGGCGGCTCGTCCCCTCATTCCGTCCTCCCATTCACCTCGTTGGGTCGAGGTGTGTTCAGGTGGCACGTTGCTCGCTTGCGACCAGCGCGCGGATGCTGCGTGCGAGCCCCAGGATCCGCGGCCCACATTCGCTTTCGATCTGTTCGGCGTTGAAGCGAAACGACGGTATGCCGCAATTGACGATGAGGCAGTCGCCGTTGGGCGCGCGATAAAGCGGGGCCGCGACCCCAAATATCTCGCGACGCCATTCGCCGATCGAGACGGCAAAGCCGCGCTCCCTGCAGCGCTCCATTTCCGGCAGCGTGCTCCGCGCGACCGTGTCGGCTTCGTGGGGACGCTCGGCCTTGATCCTGTCCACGTAGGCCGCAATCTCGTCGCCGGTGTAGAGCGAGAGCAGCGCGCGGCCGGCCGCCGTCGTCGCCATCGACGAGGAAAAGCCGACATCGGGATTGTGCGCGACCGCGTCGGTGGTGCGCAGCGTCTCGACATAGATGAAGTCAAGCCCGAACGGCATCGCGAGCGAGACTGTGCCGCCGGCATAAGCAGCGAAATCGCGCATCAGGGGACGCGCGAGCTGGCGCACCTTGAGCGCCGACAGCAGCGGGTAGGCCATCGCGAGCACGCCCAGCGCAAGCTCGAGGCGTCCCTTGGCATCGCGCTTGAGATAGCCGAGCAGCGTCAGCGTGTACGTCAGCCGCGACACCGTCGGCCGCGACAGGCCGGTGCGCTCGGCCAGATCGGCATTCGACAGCGAGCCCGACGCGCTGCGGAAAGCCGCCAGCACATCGAGACCGTGCGCGAGCGTGGTCGCAAAGGACGGGTCGCCATGGTCGGGCTTGGGCCGGGGCAACGCGGTCGAGGCATCAATCATGTCAAAATATCAGACCAGATGTGCTTGTTTGTCAATATATCGGAACAAATTTGCATTCTGTATCGATATTGTATTACATGCGCGCGAAATTGGGAGGAAACATGGATTTCGATCTGTCCGCGCGATCGGAAGCGTGGCGCAGAAAGCTGCAGGCTTTCTTCGACAGGGAGGTGCTGCCGCGCCATCGCGCCTATCTCGATCACGTCGCGCGGCAAGGCGAGGCGGCGCCGTTCATGGCTGAGCTGCAAGCAAAGGCGCGTGCCGCCGGTCTTTGGAACCTTGGGCTGCCCGAACTGGCCCAGGGCGAGCCCGGCACGCGGCTTTCGAATCTCGACTACGCGCCGCTTGCCGAGATCATGGGGCGGCTGTTCTGGGCGCCGGAAGTTTTCAACTGCCAGGCGCCTGATGTGCCCAACATGATCGCGTTGCAGAACTGCGCGACTGCTGAGCAGAGGGCGCGCTGGCTGCGTCCGCTGCTCGAGGCTGAGACGCGCTCGGCCTTCGGCATGACCGAACCGGATGTGGCCTCGTCGGATGCGACCAACATCGCGACCAAAATGGTTCGCGACGGCAACGACTACATCATCACGGGCCGCAAATGGTTCATCACCGGTGCCGCGCATCCGCGCTGCAGCTTCCTGATCGTGCTCGGCGTGACCGATTCAGGCGCCGAGCGCACGCGCCGTCATTCCTGCATCATCGTGCCGATGGATTCGCCGGGCGTCCGCCTGGTGCGACGTTTGTCCTGGATGGGCTGCGAGGATCACGTTGCACCGATCGGCGAACTTGCCTTTGATAATGTCCGCGTGAGCAGAGAGAATCTGCTTGGCGAGGAGGGCGAGGGCTTCAAGGTCGCGCAGGTTCGGCTCGGGCCCGCGCGCATTCACCATTGCATGCGATCGATCGGCCTCTGCGAAGTCCTGATCGAGCTGATGATGGTGCGTGCCTCCGAACGCTCCGCTTTCGGCCGGCCGGTCATCCAGTACGATACCGTGCAGCGCTGGATCGCGGAATCCCGCGTCGAGCTCGAGCAGGCGCGGCTTTTGTGCTATCGCTGCGCCGCGCGTCTCGACCAGGCCGGCCATCACGGCGCCTGGCGCGACGTATCGCTGATCAAGGTCGCCGTTCCCGCGATGCTGCAGCGGATCGCCGATCGTGCGCTGCAGGTGTTCGGCGCGATGGGCGGCTCGGAGGATACGCCGATCCATCAGGCGCTGGCCTGGGGCAGGCTCCTGCGCATCGGCGACGGTCCGGACGAGGTGCATTTGCGGCAGATCTTCAAGATGGAGACGATGCCGCCCTGGTCGATTGCCAATTCGCCTTATCTTGCCGCGCATCCAGAGTGATCCATTTTCTATTTTTCTCAAGCTTGTAGGAGGCCCCTCATGAGCCGTGCAGAAACCGAAGTGGCAAAGCAAACTCCAAAGGACGCCTCAAGCTCCGTCGTCCTGCAGCAGCAGGCGGTGCTCAGGACGCTGCCATTCTCAGACACAGCCGATTTCGACGACGCGGCGCGCGGTTTTCTCGGCACGCTCGAGCACGCGAAGATCATTTCGGCCTCGGGACGCACGGTCTGGAGCCTGGAGCCCTATGGCTTCCTCGCACAGTCCGAAGCGCCTGCCACGGTCAATCCGAGCCTTTGGCGGCAGTCGCGTCTCAACATGAACCACGGCTTGTTCGAGGTCGTGCCCGGTGTCTATCAGGTGCGCGGGCTCGACATTGCCAACATGACACTCATCGAGGGCGACAGCGGCGTCATCGTCGTCGACACGCTGACGTCGATCGAGGGTGCCGCCGCGGCGATGGAGCTTTATTTCAAGCATCGCGGCAAGCGGCCCGTCGCGGCCGTGATCTTCACCCATACCCACACCGACCATTGGGGGGGCGCAAGGGGCGTGCTCGACGATGCAACCCTTGCAAGCGGCACGGTGCCGATCATCGCACCCAATCTCTTCATCGAGCACGCGGTGTCGGAAAACATCATCGCAGGGCCCGCGATGCTGCGGCGTGCGCAGTATCAGTTCGGCCCGCTCCTCGCCAAGGGTCCGCGCGGGCAGGTCGATTGCGGGCTTGGCAAATCGATGGCGGCGGGTGCGGTCTCGCTGCTGCGTCCGACCGATCTCATCATGGCGACCGGTGACAAGCGCACCATTGACGGGGTCGAATTCGAGTTCCAGATGGCGCCGAACAGCGAGGCGCCGGCGGAGATGCACTTCTTCATCCCGCGCTACAAGGTTCTCAATCTCGCGGAAAACTGCACGCATAATTTCCACAATCTCCTGCCGTTCCGCGGCGCCGACGTGCGCGACGCGCTCGCCTGGTCGAAATACCTCAACGAAGCGCTGCGCATGTGGGGCGGCAGGGCGGATGCGATGTGCGGCCAGCATCATTGGCCGGTCTGGGGCAAGGAGCGGATCGACACCATGGTCCGCCAACAGCGCGATCTCTACAAATTCGCGCATGACCAGACCATTCGACTCATGAACCACGGCCTGACCGCGCCGGAGATCGCCGAAACGATACGCCTGCCGAAGAGCCTCGAAGGGGCCTGGCACGGCCGGGGCTATTACGGTCACATCCGCCATAACGTCAAAGCGATCTACCAGAAGTATCTCGGCTGGTACGACGCCAATCCCGTTCATCTCGACCCGTTGCCGCCGGTCGAAGCCGGCAAGAAATATGTCGAGTATATGGGAGGGGCCGATGCGATCCTTGCGCGCGCGGCCAAGGATTTTGCCAAGGGCGAGTTCCGCTTCGTCGCGCAGGCGGTGGGCCATCTCGTCTTCGCCGAGCCGGACAATCAGGCGGCGCGTGCGATGCTAGCCGACACGTTCGAGCAGCTCGGCTATGCCGCGGAAAGCTCGACCTGGCGCAATGCCTATCTCTTCGGCGCACAGGAACTGCGACACGGCATGCCGCCGACGCCGGGTCGGCCGCCAATCGCGCGCGAGACGCTCGCGGCTTTGCGTACCGAGCAATTATGGGACGTGCTCGGCGTGCGGCTCAACGGTCCAAAAGCCGAAGGCAAGCACATCGTGCTGAACTGGAGCTTTTCCGATACGGGCGAGACCTTCGTGCTCAATCTGGAGAACAGCGCATTGACTTATACGCAAGGCGCGCAGTCGGAGAAGGCGGACGCGAGCTTCACGCTGGCGCGTTCCACGCTCGATGAGGTGATCGCCAAGCAGACCAGCTTTCCGGAAGCAGTGGGTGCGGGGAAGGTCAAGGTCGGCGGCAACCCGATGCGGCTCGCCGAGCTGATGAGCCTGATGGACGAATTCCCGCGGATGTTCGAGATCGTCGAGCCGAAGAAGACAAAAGTGACGTAATGTTGGTCATTGCGGGAGCGAAGCCCGCAATGACGGAAGCGTAGGTGGGTTAGCGAAGCGTAACCCACCATCTCTGACCTCGGCGAGACGGTGGGTTACGCCTGCGGCTAACCCATCCTACAAACCTCGCTCGTACTGATAAGCGCCTCAAATCCCCAGATACGCCGCCTGCACCTGCTTGTTGTTGGCGAGCTCCTCGCTCGTGCCGTGCATGATGACGCGGCCGCTCTCCAGCACATAGGCGCGTTGCACCAGCGACAGGGCGCGGCTGACATTCTGCTCGACCAGAAGGATCGCGGTGCCCATCTTGTGGATCTCGCCGATCTTCTCGAACGTCACGTCGGTGATCACGGGCGCAAGCCCGAGTGAAGGCTCATCCAGCATCAGAAGCCGCGGCTTCAACATCAACCCGCGCCCGACCGCGAGCATCTGCTGCTCGCCGCCGCTCATGGTGCCCGCGAGCTGGCGCTTGCGCTCGGCAAGGCGCGGGAAGATCTCGTAGACGAGCTCCAGGCTGCGGGAGCGCTCGGTCCTGGCCTTCGGCACAAACGCGCCGATTTCCAGATTCTCCTGCACGGTCATTTCCGGAAACACCTGCCGTCCCTCCGGCACGTGCGCGATGCCCAGTTCGGGTATCCGGTGCGGCGGCAGCGATGCGACATCGATGCCGTCGAACGTGACCTTGCCGGCGGATAATTTCACGAGGCCCGAGATCGCGCGCAACGTCGTGCTTTTGCCGGCACCGTTGGCGCCCAACAGACCGACTGCTTCGCCTGCGCCGACCTCGATTGCGACATTCGAGATCGCCGGCACCGACCCGTACGCCGCGCTGACATTGACCAGCTCAAGCATGCGCGCCTCCCGACGGCGCATGCACATAGCCGGAGCCGAGATAGGCGCGGATGACTTCCGGATTCTCCACGATCTCCTTCGGCGCACCCTCGGCGATCTTCTGGCCATGGTCGAGCACCACGATGTGGCGGGCCACCGCCATGATCGCGCGCATCACGTGTTCCACAATCACGATTGTCAGACCCGCCTGCGAAAGCTTTCCGACCAGCGCCACCGCCTGGTCGATCTCGGACGGATTGAGCCCGGCCATCACTTCGTCGAGCAGCAGGATCTTCGGCCGGGTTGCCAGCGCGCGCGCCATCTCCAGCCGGCGCTGGTCGATGGTTGTGAGATCCCTGGCCTTGGTCTGCTCGCGCGCGGACAGTCCGACGAACTCGATGGCCTCGCGAGCCTTTTCGCGCGCGGCGGCGACGTGGCGGTCGCGCAGGAAGGCGCCGGTCATGACATTGGCAAGCACGGTCATCGCTCCGAAGGGTTTTGCGACCTGGAAGGTGCGGGCGAGACCCAGCGCGCAAACGTCGTGCGGCTTGAGGCCGACCATCTCGCGCCCGAACGCCTTCACCGAGCCGGAATCGGCGCGATGAAAACCGGTAATGAGATGGAAGCTCGTGGTCTTGCCGGCGCCGTTCGGGCCGATCAGCGCCACGGTCTCGTTCTCTTTGACGCTAAAGGACACATCCTGCACCGCGCGCAAGCCGCCGAAACGCTTGCTGAGGCCGGTAATGACAAGCGCGTCGCTCATGGCGCGGTGCTCGCGTGGGCGGCCTTCTCGCGCCGGGCGCGGCGATGCAGGATCTCGTTGAGCATGCCCATCAGGCCGGTCGGCCGCCACACGATCACGGCCATCAGGATCAGCGCGTAGACGGTGAGCTGGATGCCGCCGGTCGATGAGCCGAGCCAGCTCTGCAGCAGCGCCGACGTGGTCTCCAGCAGCACGGTGCCGATCACCGGGCCCCACAGCGTGCCGATGCCGCCCACGATCGACACCAGCGCGGCCTCGATGGAGATGTTGAAGCTGAAGGCGGTCGCCGGATCGATGAAGTAGATGTACTGGGTATAGAAGGTGCCGGCGAGCGCGGTGAGGAACGCAGAGATCATGTAGATGTCGCGCTTGATGCGCGGCGCGTTGACGCCGATCGCTTCGGCCGCATCCTCATCCTCGCCGATCGCAACGAGATAGTAGCCCATCCAGGACTTCTCGATCGCGTAGGTGATCAGGAGCCCGAGCGCGAGCAGGCCGAGCACGACATAGTAGTAGGACGCTTTGGTCTCGAACTGCATCATCAGCGGCGAGCTGCCGAGGTTGGGGATCGTGGTGCCCTCCGCGCCCCAGGCGAAATCGCGGAATTTCAGGAACACCAGCATCAGCGCCTGCGCGGTCGCAATCGTGGCAATGGTGAAATAGGGGCCGCGCAGCCGAAAGCAGAGCCAGCCGATCGGCAGGCTTGCCAGCATCGCGACCACGCCGCCCGCGACCATCCCGATCCACGGCGAGATGTTGAAATCGATCTGCATGATCGTGGACGTGTAGGCGCCGAGGCCGAAATACGCGGCATGCCCGAGCGACAGCTGCTTTGCGTAGCCTCCCATCAGGTTCCAGGCGACCCCGATAAAGGAGAACAGTAGGATGCGGATGAAGATGTCGACCGCAAAGGAGTTGTGGACCACTTGCGGCAGCGCCACGACGGCGGCGGCGAGCACGGCGAGCGCAAGCATGCTCCACTTGTTGATCTCGGCCACTATCGCGCTCTCCCGCCGCCCAGGCCGTTCGGCTTGAACGCAAGCGTGAACAGCAGCATCGCGAACACCACGATCAGGCCGGAATCCGCTCCGACGAACTGGATACCCAGAGACTCCGCGATCCCCATCATCAGGCTCGCGACCAGCGCGCCGATGACATTTCCGAGCGTGCCGAGCACGACGGCGACAAAGGCCATCAGCACGAAAACCTGCCCGACAAAGGGATATGCCGAGTAGAACGGCATCAGCAGCGACCCCGCCGCGCCGGCCAGCGCCAGCGCCGCGCCGAAAGCGACGGCGAAAACGTAATTCGGGTTGATGCCCATCAACGTGGCGACGTCGCGATTCTGCGATGCGGCCCGCATCGCCTTGCCGAGATCGGTCGTGCGCAAGAACACCCAGAGCGCGCCGCTCAGGCCCATCGCCACGCAGAAGGCAATCAGCTTTGCCACGGGGATATAGAATTCCGCCGATGTGAAAAGCTTCGTCGGAATAGAAGGTGTGAACGGTGCGGTAGTTCGCGGAGAACAGGAGCAGCGAGAGATTGAGCAGGAGCAGCGACAGCGCGAACGTCAGAAAGATCTGCGGCATGTCGTTCGGCCCGAGCACGCGGCGGATCAGGAAGTGCTGGATCAGCGCGCCCACGACGAACAGCACCGGCATCGAGATGAGGAGGGAGAGCAGCGGGTCGATGCCGAGATAGGTGAACAGGAAGAACGTGATGTACATCCCGATCATCACGAATTCGCCCTGGGCGAAATTGACGATCTTGACCACCCCGAAGATCAGCGTCACGCCGATCGAGACGAGCGCGTAAATACCGCCGATGAGCAGGCCGTTGACGACGGCCTGGATCACTGTCTCCAGCATTCGCAAGCGTCCGCTTCGGCTTTACGTTTTCATCAGCGGGGCGCGGGCATCTTCCTTGGGGAAGACGCTGGCAAGGTCGCCGTTCTGCCACTG
Source organism: uncultured Alphaproteobacteria bacterium (assembly GCA_963738845.1). Lineage (GTDB taxonomy): Bacteria > Pseudomonadota > Alphaproteobacteria > Rhizobiales > Xanthobacteraceae > Bradyrhizobium. The sequence continues at coordinate 217,733 of CAVTYJ010000007.1, forward strand.
CACGCCCAGCGGGCGGCCGTACACGTTCTTGCCGTCGGGACCGAACTTGACCTTGCCGCCCGGCGCCATCGCCGCGAAGCCGGAGGAGACATCGAGCGTGGACAGCGCCTCGCGCACCTTCTGCGGATCGGCGGACGCCGCGCGCTCCAGCGCATCCGCGATCATGTAGGTCTGCGCGACCAGGCCGCCGGCATACTCGAACAGGAACTCGCCGGTCCGCTTCTTGTATTCGGCGTTCACCTTCTGCGCATTGTCGTCCATATCGTGATTCCAGTGCGCGACGCCCTGCAGCCCTTCGGCGAGCTTGCCGACGTTCTTGTAGAAATCCGGAATCACAAAACCACCCGAGCCGCCGTTGATCGCGATGTTCAGGCCGACCTGCTTCACGGTCCGCACGATCAGGATGAGATCGTTGAGATAGGAGACCGAGAACAGCGTGTTGGCGCCCGAGGCCTTGACCTTGTTGATGAGGGGGCTCGCGTCGGTGAAGCCGGCCGAATAGGGCTCGAACATCACGATTTCGACGCCTTCGCCGGGTGCCTGCTCCTTCAGCCCGTTCGAGGTGGAGGTGCCGAACGCGGTATTCTCGAAGATCACCGCAACCTTGGGCTGGTCGGCCACCAGCTTCGACATCTGCAACTGGGCCTTGGCGAATTGCGAAGCGCGCGCAAACGGCGTGAACGTGTAGGTGCGGCCCTTGTTGAGCTGGTCCGTGCTGGATCCCGTGATGATCGGAACCTTCGCGCGCTCGCAAACCTCGCTTGCGATCAACGTCAACGCGCTGGCAAAGCAGCCGTGAATCGCCGACAGCTTGTTGGATGTGATCAGCCGGTCCGTTTCGGTGCGCGTCACGGTCGTGTCGCTCTGCACGTCTGAAACAATCAGATTGAGCTTGGCGCCGCCGAGCGACTTGATGCCGCCCGCGTCATTGATCATCTCGACGGCAAGCTTTGCGGCGGCGACGCAGCCGACCCCGATCTGAGCCATGCTGCCGGTCGTGGGGTAAAGCCCACCGATATTGACGGGGTCCGCAGCCCAGCCGCGCAGCGGTACCGCGCCGAAAGCGCCGGCGGCGAGTGCCGCACCGGTTTGTTTCAGGAATTTGCGGCGGCTGTCTCGTTTCGACGGAGTTTTATCCGCAACGAGCCCGTTCCCGGACGCTTTCCGCGCGCGATCCTTGGTCATGCCGTCTCCCCTGAGGTCCGATCCGTTCACGGGCGCATCCGGCCCAGCCGTTCGCTTGCTTTATGCGCTCATGCTAACGCGAGTGAAAATTGTTTACAATATAGTTTTCAATATTATCATCGCGCGAGTTGGGCCGGCGCTGACCTACCAAAGTTGTGCCGGCGTTTTGCGACGGGGCACGATGGCGGCAAAGGCGCTCAGGCACGCAAAGGTGCTCAGAGACGGAAAGGCGAAATCGGCGAGGTCTCGTGCGGCCGCGCAAGCGCCTGGGCGCGCGCCGGCGGCCGCGCTCGTCATTGCGCGCAGCATCGAGGAAGATATCGTCCTCGGCCGTCGTCAGCCGCGCGAGCGGCTGGTCGAGCAGGATCTCTCCGATCTCTTCCGCACCCACCGTGGCGACGTGCGACTTGCATTGTTCGAGCTCGAGAAGAAGGGGCTTGTGGAGCGCATCAAGAACCGCGGTGCGATGGTGCGCGGATTGACGCCCGCGGAGGTCAGGGAAATCTACGCGGTGCGCGAGGAGCTCGAGGTGATGGCGGTTCGCATCATCCCGTTTCCGGTCGCGCCCGCCGACATCGCGCGCCTGGAGAGCTTGCAGCGCGAGCATGCGAAAGCAATCGCCGACGGCGAGATGCTGACCGTGTTTTACAGCAATCTGCGCTTCCACCAGGCGCTGTTCGGGCTTTGCGGCAATGCCTGCCTGATCGAGACCATCGACCTCCTTGCGCAGAAGGTCTATGGCATTCGCTCCTATGCCAATGCGTTTCCGCAACAACTCGACCGCGCGCGTCGCGACCATGTCGACATGATCAAGGCGCTGCGCGGCTCCGCGCGCGAGGAACTGATTGCGCTGACGAGGCGCCATCTGAAGCCGTCGCCGGAGGCCTATATCACGGCTTACGAGCGGCGTTTCGGCCGGAGCGAGGCGGTGGCCGCCGCGGCTCGCTAGCGCGGCGGTATCGACACGTTCGCCGTGAATCGGCGCCATTTCCGCATGACCTTCACTTCCGTCACGCAGGCTTGAGCCGGGCCGTGAGGGCACACGCTGCCGCCAGGGCTGCGCCGACCCCGAGAACGCAGGTGGGCCAGCCGAAACGATCGAACAGTTGACCGAGCACAGCGCTGCCGAGGAGGCCGCCGCAGAAATAGCAGGCGAGGTAGGTGCCGCTGGCGATGCCGCGATCTCGCTCCGCCGCCTGTCCGACATATCCCGTCGCAACCGCCTGCGCGAAGAAAGTGCCGACGCCGACCAGGACCATGCCGGTCAAGACAGCTGCAAGATGGGCCGACAGCATCAAGGGCAGGCCGAGTGCCGCGAACGCAAGCGAGCCCCAGATCACGGGCCGCGTCCCGAAGCATGCGACCGCTCGGCCCGCGAAGAGCGTAGTTGCAAGCGACGGCAGGAAGACGAAATAGACGAGGCCTACGTCCATCATGCCGAGCGAAAGCGGCGGGCGCACCAGCACGAAATTGACGTAAGTGAAGGTACCGATGAAGGCGAACAGGATGCAGAAGCCGACGCCGAAAGCGGCGCGGAGCCTGTCGTTACGCCAGTGATCGAGCGCGGCCGCAAGCGGCGAGGAGGGCTTGCCCATCGCATGCATCGGCCTGACTTTCCGGATGGTGTGGTAGACCAGCGCCGCGCCAGCAACATTGAGCAGCGCGAACAGGTAGAAATTCGATGCCAGGCCAAAACTGCCGGCGACACTTGCGGACAGCAATCGGCCGACCAGATTGCTGGCGACATTTCCCGTGATGTACGCCGCGAACGCAGTGCCGGCATCCGTCGCGCTGCATTGTTCGCCGAGATAGGCCAGCGTCAGCGTGAAGGCAGACGCCATGCATAGCCCCTGCGCGATCCGCAGCAGCGTGAATATCAGGAGATTGGGCGCGACCGCGAGCAGGGTCGTCGGCACAGCGAGCGCCGCAAGGCTGATCAGGATACCGAGACGTCGATCGATATGCGGACTGAAGAAACCGACGATCAGTCCCGCCGCCGCCATTCCCATGGTCGTGGCATTCACCGCAAAGCCCATGGCGGCGGGGGTCACCTGATAGTGACTTGCGAGCACGGGCAGGATCGCCTGCGTGGCGAACAGATCGACCACGGTCAGGAAGGCCGTCAGGCCGATGACGATCGAGCGCAGCACCACGCCCGGCGAGTGAGCGTCTACGCCGGTCGCTTGCGGCTGCATCTCAGCTGATATGTCGGTCATGGCGGCGCGGTGTCCGGTGAAAGAGGATGTGACGCGCACGGCGTGCGGGGCTAGACACGAATGTCCGACGCGTCACATCGGGCAACGAGCGAGTTGGGCAGTGCGCTCGTCACATGTTGTGATCGGTCGGGTCCTTGCGGACATCGCCGACATAAAGGATGACGGTCTCCTTGCCGAGGTTCTTCCACCAGTGCGAGGTGCCGGACACTTCCGGGCGGAGATCGCCGGCCTTGTGCAGGATCGGCACTTCGCAGTTGCTGGCATATTCGGAGATCTCGCCCTGCTGCACGAAGATCAGCGCGGGACGATCGTCGTGGCTGTGCCAGGGGACGATGCCGCCGGGCTCGATCGTGAGCTTGCGAAAGCGCAGCTCGCGGCCCTCGATATGCGCGGGTTGCTTGCCGAGGTCGATCGCGCCAAGCGTGACGTCGCTGACGCCAACCGGCTTGTAGTCGACCTTCTCGCGGACGTTCGGCTTCATCTTGTCGGCGGGACATTCGCCGGCGACCGCGGTTGCCGAAAGCGCCAGGCTCGCCGCGATCGCACAGGCGAAAGCAAGGCTCTGCCCGCGTGCGCCTGCATCTGATATTTGCTTGAACATGTCGTGAATCTCCTGCTGCAAACCGCGTCACCTGACCGGCTTCACGCAGAGGATCGCCGAGATCCGAGGTTTGCGGAAATGCCTGCCTGCTCTGGAGTTGATAGTTCGATGCTATGGCCCTGGGTGATACACCCCATCGATCCGATTGCATGACGGCATTTCCAAGTTATGGCAAACTCCGCCCTGATGCGCGGCGCCCGATAACGCTGGAGCAACCAATGACCTCGCTTTCATCCGCCGATACCGACCGTCTGCGACAGGCCTTTTTGCGCTGCCGGGACATGGAGGGTACCCTCGGCGAGCAGCTCAAGGCCTATGCCGCGGCGGGACGCGAGATTTTCCCGGCCTATGGCGAGGCCGTCGATCGGCTGGTCGCGCGGATCAACGAGAATGGTGGCGGCGAGAATGCGCCGCGTCCGGGCGAGGCGATGCCGCCTTTCCTTTTGCCGGACGAGACCGGGAAGCTGGTCGAACTCGTGGTCGCTGCTGGCCAACGGACCGCTTGCGGTGATGTTCTTTCGCGGTCACTGGTGTCCGTTCTGCCGCTTGAATGTCAGAGCGGTTGCTCAGGCCATGGAGCGGATCACCGCGGTCGGAGGCCAGGTCGTGGCGATCATGCCGGAAACGCAAGCCTTCGCCGGGCAATTCAAGGCGGAAGCCGGTGTACCGTTTCCGGTGCTGACCGATCTCGACAACGGCTATGCGCTTTCGCTCAATCTCGCGATCTGGCTGGGCACCGAAATCCAGCAGCTCCTGTCCTACCAGGACATGGCGAGCTTTCATGGCAATGACGGCTGGGTGCTGCCGATACCCGCGACCTTCGTGGTCGGCCGCGACGGGATCGTGAAGGCGCGCTTCGTCGATCCGGACTTCCGCAAGCGGATGGAGATCGACGATCTGGTCGCGGCGTTGCGCGAGACGAACTCGAAACTAGCTTTCGCTCGCGCCGGTATTGCTGCCGAGAAAGTTCTTCCAATCTGCGCCGCGCAGCATGCGCACAACCGCGGATGCGACCGCCGTGCGTTCGCGTCCGGCCACCCCGTAGAGGTGGACCGTCCGCCGAGCGTCGAGGCCTTCGACGGTCGCGCGCTTGAGCGAGTCGGGAATGGGCGAGGTATCCGGGACGACGGCAATGCCGATCTCGCCTTCGAGCAGTTCGATCAGGTCGCGCTCCGACGAGATCTCGTGGCTGTGATCGACATCGAGGCCGTGCTCGCGAAGCGACGCGCTGACCGCGGCGCTGTGTTCGCAGTAGTTGCGCGACAGCAATTGCTCCGTACGCAGGTCCTCGAAGTCGAGCCTGTCCTGCTCCGCAAGCCGGTGGCGCCTGCTCAGCACGAAGCGAAAATCCTCGGTGAAGAGCGGCCAGGCGTCCAGACGTTCCCAGGTTTGGTCGAGCTCTGCGGCTATTCCGAGCTCGGCGTCGCCCTTCTTGAGGATTTCCGCCACTTCCTGGCTCGAGCCGCGGAGAAACCGGAATTCCAACCGGTTGAATTGCCGCTTGATCCGCTTCAGAAACGGAATCAGCAGCGACAGATCGACGGAATGGGTGAGTGCGATCCTGAGCGCGCCGACCTCTCCGCTCTTGAACGCGGTTGCCAGCGAGCGCGCGCCGACCGCTGCCTCGTAGCACTGCTTGAGCAGCGGATGCATGCGCTGGCCGAGCTCGGTCAATTGCGCCGCCGGCCGCTCGCGCCGGAACAGATCACCCCCGAGCTCCGCTTCCAGCTGCTTGATGGCCCGCGTCAGCGATGGCTGGGTCACGTTGCACTCATCGGCCGCGCGCGTGAAGTTGAGCGTGCGCGTCACCGCGAGGAAGTATCGCACCTGATGCATTTCCATGGCCGCGCTCCGCGCTCCCACCTGGTCCCGTCAGCCAATCTAGCCCCAATGGTGCGGCGGCGGCCATAGCTTCTGCCTATCGTCTTGGAAGGCAGCAGGTATTTCCGTTCATTGCGGGCCCATTGCAAGATTTACTGCGCCGGCGAACCAGGCTCGGAGGCGGACAATGACGCGCAAGCTCAGCACCTTGAAATGCCGCGATCCAGGTAACAAAGTCCGCCACGTCGCGAACGTCGGCAAGGATGTGGCCCGAACCGGAGCATGAGATGAGTGGCATGCAGGATAATTCCCTATCCCGAGTCATCAGGCGGCGCGGAAGGCCGCTTCCCGGCCAAATCGTGTTGGTGCTCCAGGGCGGCGGTGCGCTTGGGTCCTACCAGGCCGGCGTCTACCAGGCACTGCACGAAGAAGGCATCGAGCCGGACTGGATCATCGGCACCTCGATCGGCGCGATCAACGCAAGCCTGATTGCGGGCAACGAACCCGAACATCGGCTCGCGCGCTTGCAGGAGTTCTGGAAGCGGATGGAGCAAAGGACGGTCTTCAATTTTCGCGACGTCTTCCCGGGCTTCAACGACAAGCTTTCCTACTGGGCGACGATCACGCATGGCATCGCGGGCTTCTTTCGGCCCAATCCGCTGGCGCATGCCGGGGATGCCTATGTGCTCGGTCCCGAGCGTGCCGGCTATTACACGACCGCGCCGCTGCAGCAGACGCTGGAAGAGCTGGTCGATTTCAAGCTCCTCAACCGCGGCACGCCGCGCTTCACCGTGGGTGCGGCTCATGTGCGCTCTAGCCGGATGCGCTATTTTGACAGCCGCGACTGCGAAATCTCGGTCAAGCACGTGATGGCGTCAGGGGCGCTGCCGCCGGCTTTCCCGCCCGTGCGCATCGAAGGCGAGCTCTATTGGGACGGCGGCATTCTCTCCAATACGCCGACGGAAGCGGTGTTCGATGATAACCCGCGCCGGGATTCGCTGATTTTTTCGGTACATCTCTGGAATCCGGATGGCTCCGAGCCGACCACGATGGCGGAGGTGTTCAACCGCCACAAGGATATTCAATACTCCAGCCGCATCGCGACCCAGATCACGCGCCTGCAGCAGTCCCACCGTCTGCGCCACATCATCAACGAGCTTGCCGCCCGTCTGCCTGAGGCGGAGCGCAACAGCGGGGCGGTGCGGGAGCTGGCAAGCTATGGCTGTCAGACCAGGATGCATGTCGTTCGCCTGCTTGCGCCTCGGCTCGATCGTGAGACCCACACCAAGGACATCGACTTTAGCGCCGGCGGTATCGCGCAGCGCTGGGAAGCGGGTTATGCACATGCCAAGGCGGCAGTGGCGCGCGCCCCCTGGGAGGGCGAATTCGATCCGCTCTCCGGCGTCATCCTGCACGAAGACGAGGTGATGGTGGCGCGCGCGGCGGAATAGCGCCGGGCTCGACTACTCGGCGCTGCTGACGAGCTTGATCCGCGGCTCCGCTCCTCCCATCAGGCTCCGGTACGCCGCAAGATAGTCGAGCGCCATGCGTCGTGCCGTGAAGCGGGTCTCGAATTGCCGGCGAACCGCGCCGCGATTGAGCTGAGACAGGCGGCCGACGCAACCCACGGCGCTGGTCTCGTCCTCCACGACGAAGCCGGTCAGACCATCCTCAACGATCTCCGCCACTGAACCGCGATTATAGGCAATCACCGGCGTACCGCAGGCCATGGCCTCGATCATGACGATGCCGAACGGTTCCGGCCAATCGATCGGCACGAGCAGTGCGAGGGCGCCCGAGAGGAAATCGGATTTCTCGTGATCGCTGATCTCGCCGATAAAGTCCACCAGCGGATTGCCTGCGATCAGCGGCCGGATCACCTCGTCATAGTACTCCTGATCGGCGCGATCGATCTTGGCGGCGATCTTGAGCGGAATGCCGCATCGCGTCGCAATCCTGATCGCGCGATCGACGCCTTTCTCGGGAGCGATGCGGCCGAGCACGGCGAGATAGTCGCGGCTGGCCTGCTTCGGCACCAGCAGGTTCGCCGGCAGACCATGATGGATGGTCTTGATCCAGTTGGCCTGCGGAACCGGGCGGCGCTGCGCGTTGGAGATCGAGACGACAGGAATCTTGCCAAACGTGTTGAAGACCGGCTGATGCTCGGGAAGATCGAGGCGACCGTGCAGGGTGGTCAGAAACGGCGTCGGTTGTCGAAAGAACAGGGAGAACGGATAGTAGTCGAGGTGGAAATGGAGAAAGTCGAACTCTTCATCGTCGCATTTCTGGCGAACCCGCTCCAGCATCACCATGTGAAGCGCGTTGGGATCGCGGACCGAGCCGTCGAGCCGCAAGGCCTTCGGCCAGGTCGCGTCCAGCTTGGCCGAGGTCCGCGAGTCGCCGCTTGCAAATAACGTGACATCGTGACCGAGCGCCACGAGTTCCTCGGTCAACCAGTGCACCACGCGTTCGGTGCCGCCATAAAGCTTCGGTGGAACAGCCTCCGTAAGCGGAGCAACCTGCGCGATGCGCATCTTACCTTCTCCTTTTTTCGGGTCATGCGGGTCCAGCCCCCGCCGACAGATTTGCCGCCGGACAGGGAACGTTCTCGCATCTGCGAAGTTCCGCGGGAGGAGCGTTACATCTTCGACATCTGTTTTGATGCGGCCTTTGGGCGCGAACTCGAAGCTGCCACATGGCCGCCATGCGCCGGCAGCTTTGGTGTGGAACCTGTTCGGAGCATCAGTCGTTCTGTGACGTAAACGTGGGGCGATGACCACCTTCTGTCAGGGTCATGAAAAACCAGGGTCATGAACAATATGGATCAGCTATCGGGATATGCTCAGCGTCCCTTACCATTCGTTCTGCGCTATCTGCGCCGGCGACCCGTCGCGCATCTTCTGATCCTTTTCGCCGTCGTTGCCGCGGTTGCCTGCTCCGTCGGCACGCAATATGGCGTGAAGTATCTGGTCGATAGTCTGTCCGCTGGCCCCCAGACAGGAGACGTATGGCTGGCATTCGCCTTCCTCATGGCGCTGATCGGGGCCGACAATTTTCTCTGGCGTATCGCGAGCTGGACTGCGAGCTTCACTTTCGTCGGCGTGACCGGCGATCTGCGGCGCGACATGTTTCGCCATTTGACCGGCCACGCGCCGAGTTATTTTTCCGACCGCCTCCCGGGCATGCTGACGAGCCGCATCACCGCGACGTCGAATGCGGTTTTCACGGTCGAGAACATGTTCGTATGGAACGTGCTGCCGCCCTGCATCGCCACCGTTGCGGCCATCGCCTTGATCGGAACCGTGAGCCTGCCGATGGCGGCCGGCCTGATCGCGATTGCGGGCGCGATGGTGGTGGCGATGTTCCATCTGGCGGCGGCCGGCAAGCCGCTGCATGACGATTTCGCCGACAAGGCGGCCGTTGTCGACGGCGAAATGGTGGATGTGATCAGCAACATGCCGCTGGTGCGAGCCTTCTGCGGGCTGAGCCACGAGCACGGACGCTTCGACGCGACCGTCAGCCGCGAGCTGACCGCGCGTGGACGCAGCTTGCGGTATCTGGAGAAGCTGCGCATTCTTCACGCGGGGGTAACGCTGGTCCTGACAATCGCGCTGCTCGCCTGGGCGATCAGGTTGTGGCAGAACGGCGGCGCCACTACCGGCGATGTCGTGCTGGTCTGTACGCTCGGCCTTTCCATTCTCAATGCCACGCGCGATCTTGCGGTCGCTCTTGTCGACGTGACCCAGCATGTCGCGCGGTTGACGGAGGCGATCGCGACACTGCTATTGCCGCACGATTTGCGCGATCACCCCGAGGCCGAACCGCTGATGCGCAGCGGCGCGGCGATCGCCTTTGAGGACATCACATTCCAGTATCCGGGTGGGGCGAAAGTCTTCGATCGCTTCAGTCTGCGGCTGCAACCGGGCCAGCGGGTCGGTCTCGTGGGGCAGTCCGGCGGCGGCAAATCCACGCTGTTCACGTTGCTGCAGCGTTTCTATGACGTCGAGGCCGGCTGCATTACGATCGATGGGCAGGATATCTCGCGGGTTACGCAGCTGAGCCTGCGTGAGGCGATCTCGGTGGTGCCGCAGGATATCTCGCTGTTCCATCGCTCGATCCTGGAGAACATCCGCTACGGCAGGCCCAGTGCGAGCGACGACGAGGTGCTGCGCGCGGCAATTGCGGCGCGTTGCGACTTCGTCGAGAGCTTGCCGGACGGTCTGAATACGATGGTCGGGGATCGCGGCGTCAAGCTGTCGGGCGGACAGCGGCAGCGCATCGCGATCGCGCGCGCATTTCTGAAGGACGCGCCGATTCTGCTGCTTGACGAGGCGACCGCCGCGCTCGATAGCGAGTCGGAGGAGGCGATCCGCGAGGCTCTCAGCCGGCTGATGCGCGGGCGCACGGTGATCGCGATCGCGCATCGGCTTTCGACGTTGCGCAATTTCGACCGGGTGGTGCTGCTGAAGGCCGGAAAGATTCTCGAGGACGGACCGCCGGATCGGCTGATGCAGGGCCAGGGGCCGTATCGCGAACTGGTCAGGCAGGAACTGAGCCGGCTCGAAAAATTCGCCGCGTGAGTGTGAGTGGTCGCGTTGGTCGATGCGTCTTGGAGGACGCGTCGGAAAAACCGCGGGGTGGTTGATCATGGCAAGCGAAGTCACACGGATCTTCGCGACATCGCCGGCGCGCGAGATCGTTGTCGAGCAGTCCTTCTACATTCCGATGACCGGACCCGCGGCGCGGCCGCGGCGCTCGCTCAAACACGACGATACCTTCGTCGTGCTGGACAGTCATGGCGATATCGGCGCATCCGCCGGCGGTCCGGACGGGCTGTTTCATGCCGATACCCGCTATCTTGCGCGGTTGCAGCTTCTGTTCGAAGACCTGCAGCCGCTGCTGCTCGGCTCGAACCTGCGCGATGACAATTCATCTCTGAGCATCGACCTGACGAATCCGGACATCTACCATCAGGGAAGGCTGGTGCTGGCAAAGGACATGCTCCATGTCGTCCGCACGATCTTTCTCTGGCGCGGCACGGCCTACCAGCGGATCGGCTTGCAAAATCATGGCGATCGCCGCGCGAGCTTCGATCTGACGCTGTTGTTCGACAACGACTTCGCCGACCTGTTCGAGGTTCGCGGCGAGAAGCGGTCACGGCGCGGGGTGGGGTCCAGCAAGCTGCTTGGGCCTTCCGATGTGCTGTTCGAATACAGGGGTCTCGACGAGCGGTCGCGGCACACGGCGCTGCATTTCGAGCCGCGGCCGACGCGGCTTTCGGTTGGTGCCGCGACCTGGCATTTCGACCTTGAGCCGCAAGGGACCACGTCGCTGTTCGTGTCGGTCTCCTGCAACAAAAAACCCGAATCAAAGCCGACCAAGTTCTTTCCCGGCCTTCTGGCGCATCGCCGGGAAATGCACCAGGCAAACGCCGGCGTCACCAGCATCGAAACCTCGAACAATATCTTCAACGAGGTGCTGTGCCGCTCGATGGCCGATCTCAACGTGCTGATGACCGAAACGCCGCAAGGGCGATACCCCTATGCCGGCATTCCCTGGTATTCGACCACGTTCGGTCGCGACGGACTCATCACCGCACTACAGATGCTGTGGATCGATCCGCGGGTCGCGCGCGGCGTATTGAAACGGCTCGCGCATTATCAGGCGCACACGGTCGATCCGCTCGCCGACGCCGAGCCTGGAAAAATACTGCACGAGATGCGTGGCGGCGAGATGGCGGCCCTGCGCGAAGTGCCGTTCGGGCAATATTACGGCAGCGTCGACGCCACGCCGCTGTTCGTCCTGCTTGCGGGCCTCTACGTCGAACGCACCGGCGACCTGGCGACGCTGGAAGAATTGTGGCCGGCAATCGAGGCGGCGCTCGGCTGGATCGATGGGCCCGGCGATCCCGATCGCGACGGCTTTGTCGAGTATCGCCGCGCGACGGAAAAGGGACTTACCAACCAGGGCTGGAAGGATTCCCACGATGCGATCTTTCATGCCGACGGCCGGCTCGCCGAAGGGCTGATCGCGCTGTCGGAGGTGCAGGGCTACGTGTTTGCGGCGAAGCGGCTTGCGGCGCACTGCGCGCAAAAGCTCGGGCGGCGCGAAATCGCGCAGCAGCTCGAGGTCGATGCGCGTCTGCTGGCTGAGCGCTTCGAAGAGGCCTTCTGGTGCGAGGAGATCGGCACTTATGCTCTCGCGCTCGACGGCAAAAAGGAGCCGTGCAGGGTGCGCTCGTCGAATGCGGGGCACCTCCTGTTCAGCGGGATGGTTCGCGAGGATCGTGCCCGCCGCGTGGCGACCAACCTGCTGCGGCCGCCCTTTTTCACGGGTTGGGGTATCCGCACGATTGCGGCAAGCGAAGCGCGCTACAATCCGATGTCCTATCACAACGGCTCGATCTGGCCGCACGACAACGCGCTGATCGCGCTGGGGCTCGCCCGCTACGGCCTGAAGCATTCGGTCGAGATGGTGTTCAAGGGCCTGTTCGATGCCGCAAGCTACATGGACCTGCGGCGGCTCCCCGAGCTTTTCTGCGGCTTCCGCCGCGTGCGCCACCGTGGACCGACGCTATACCCGGTCGCCTGTGCGCCGCAGGCCTGGGCAAGCGCGACGCCGTTTACGCTGCTCGAAGCCGCGCTGGGGCTCGAATTCGACGTTGAGCGCAGCGAGATTCGGCTGCGCAATCCGCGGCTGCCGACATTCCTCAACGAGGTCGTTCTGCGTGGCCTGCAACTCGGGCCTTCGACCGTCGACATCAGGATCAACCGCCACGACGACGACGTCTCGATGGAGATCCTGCGGCGGCGTGGCAGGATCCAGGTGTCGATCGTGCTGGCGCACTGAAAGATTGGCTAGGGAGAGTCTGATGCGCCGTCCTTGCTTGTCCGTAATGCTGTGCCTGCTGTTTGCGTCTGGCGCCGTCGTGGCCTCGCACGCAGAGAATGAGCCACAGACAAAGCCGCCGGCTGCTGCGGCAAAGGAGCCGGTGCCGCCGGCCTCCGTCACCGTCATCGCGCCGCGGGAAGCTCACGGCGTGCTCGGCCGCGAGGTGCGCAGTCCGGCCAATGAGGACATGGGACACATCGTCGACGTCATTGTCGACCGCACCGGCACTGTGCGTGCGGCGGTAATCGACTTCGGGGGCTTCCTGGGGGTCGGCAGCCGGAAGATCGTCGTCGATTGGAACGCGTTGCATTTCGGACGCGTCGCGGACAAGAGCGACAGCATCACGCTCGAATTGACCAAGGCGCAGGTGGCCGCAGCCCCCGAATACAAGGAGGACACGCCGATCGTGGTGTTGGGCGCTGCTGGAAGCCTGCAGCCGCTGGACGATCACTGAGCAAGGGAGGTGCCTCCTGGTCGCGCGCCGATCCCATTCGCATGACTGGAACGAAGGCGATCGCCGCGCAGGCGCGGGCGGCAGCGATACTGTTGTGCCGGAACCTGCGGGCCCATCTCCGGAAAGGCCGTTACCGTCGCGGCAAAGCCTGCGCGGCCTCGACTGGTTCATCTTCTTTCTTGCCGATGTCCAGACCGGTTTCGGCCCGTTCATTGCGGTCTATCTGACCACGCAGAAATGGACGCAAGCCGAAATCGGCCTGGTGCTGTCGATCGGCAGCATCGTCGGCCTGATCGGGCAGATGCCGGGCGGCGCCATTGTCGACGCCGCGCGCTCGGAGCGGCTGGTCGCGGGGCTTGCGGTCGCAACGATCGGCTGCGCCGCGCTGTGCTACGCCGTCTGGCCGATTTTTCCGGTGGTGGCCACGGCCGCGATCCTGCATGCCGCCGCAAGCTGCGTGCTGGGCCCGGCGATCGCCGCAATCAGCCTCGGACTGGTCGGGCCCATCGCAATCGGCGAAAGGCTCGGGCGGAACGCGCGTTTTGCCTCGCTCGGCAATGGTGTGGCCGCCGCCGTCATGGGCACCAGCGGCTATCTCCTGTCGAGCCGCTCGGTGTTTCTCGTTACCTTCGTGCTGGCTATCCCGGCCTTGCTGTCGCTGGCCTCCATTCGCGAGCGGGAAGTCGACACTGCACGTGCGCACGGCGCCGTGCCGCGCCAAGACGGCGATCCCAAGGCGACCAGCGTTGTTCGTCTGCTGTGTCGCCGCCCACTCTTGATATTTGCCGGGTGCGTGCTGTTGCTGCAGCTCGCCAATGCGGCGATGTTGCCGCTGATGGCGGGGATCGTGACCAGCCGATCGAGCCAGTGGGCCCCGGTACTGATCGCCGTTTGCATCGTCGTGCCGCAGGCGATCGTGGCGCTGATGTCGCCGACCGTCGGGGCAAAGGCGCAAGCCTGGGGCCGCAGGCCGCTATTGTTGATCGGCTTTGGCGCACTCGCCTTGCGCGGCGTCTTGTTTGCGGTCGCGCGCGATCCCTACGTTCTGGTCGCGGTGCAGTTGCTCGACGGGATCACCGCCTCGGTCTTCAGCGTGCTGGTGCCGTTGACGGTTGCCGACGTCGCCTTCGGCAGCGGTCACTTCAATCTGGCGCAGGGGATCGTCGGCACCGCCACCGGCATCGGCGCCTCCCTTTCGACCGTGCTTGCCGGCTATGTCAGCGATACCTTTGGCAGCAACTTCGCGTTTCTCGGATTGGCCGCTGTGGCGGCGGTGGGGCTTGCGGCCATCGCGCTCCTGATGCCGGAAACGCGGCATGCAAAGGACGAAGGCTGCACCTAGGGCGCGATCGGATCGGGTTGTCGCGATCGCGCCCTGGACCCTTGATGGAGCATGATCTTTTCGGAAAACCGGAGCCCACTTTTCCGGATCATGCTCTACGGCGAAACGGCCTTGCGGTAGAGCGCGCTGTAAAGCGCCGCCGACAGATCCCAGCTGAACGTTCTCGCCATTGCGCATCGGCGCATGGAGTCGAGCCGGTCCGTCGCCGTGAAGGTCGAAAAGGCCCGCCGTACGCCGCCGAGGAAGGAGTCGATCGAGGGTTTTGAAAACAGGAAGCCCGTCTCGCCGTCGGTGATCGTCTCCGCGAGACCGCCGGTCTGGTGACCGATCGGCAGCGAGCCGAAGCGCTGCGCATACATCTGACTCAAACCGCAGGGCTCGAACCGCGAGGGCATCAGCGTGAAATCACTGCCGGCGAAAATTCGGCGGGCCTGGCCGTCATTGAAGCCGATCGCAACCCCGAACGCGTCGGGCCGTCGGCGATGCGCATCGACCAGCGCCTGCTCGAACGCAGGCTCGCCCGACCCGGTGACCACGATCTGTCCTCCGCTGTCGATGATCTCGTCGGCAGCCGACAAAACCAGGTCGATCCCCTTCTGGTGCACCAGGCGCGCGACGAGGGCAAACATCGGTCCGCGCGAGACCGCAAGGCCGAACTGCTTGCGGACATATTGGGCATTGGTGCGCTTGCCGTCCCAGTCGCCGGCGCCGAATGGCTGCGCAAGCTGCGCGCAGTAGCGCGGGTCCCAGCTTTCGTCGATTCCGTTCAGGATGCCCGTAAGTTGCGAGGCGTCCGAGCGAGCGCGCAACAGGTCCTGCAGTCCGCAGCCGAATTCGTTCGTGGTGATCTCGCGCGCGTAGGTCGCGCTCACGGTCGTGAGGTGGGACGCGTAGACGAGGCCGCCCTTGAGGAAGGAGAGCTTGTCGTAGAACTCGACGCCGTCGATGTGGAAGGAGCTTTCGGGCGCGCCAATCCGTCGCAGCAAGTCCCGCGGGAATAGCCCCTGATAGGCGAGATTATGGATGGTCAGAATCGAGGGGACATTTGACCCGCTCCAGGCCAAGTAAGCCGGGACCAGGGCGGCTTGCCAGTCGTTGGCATGGACCAGGTCGGCTGCCCAATTCTTGTCCAAAGTGCCCGCGGCAAGTTCGGCGGCCGCCGAAGCCAGCCGGCCGAAGCGGATGTCGTTGTCGGGCCAGTCGCGCCCGGTCTCGTCGCCATACGGGTTGCCCGGACGGTCGTAAAGCTGCGGGCAGAGCAGGACGTAGACCGGCAGGCCGTCACGGGTCGACGAGCGCCCAAGCCGGCAGGACGGCATTTCGGCGCGCGCCGCGCATTCGCCAACGATTTGAATCTGCGTGAGTTGTTCGACAACATCGGTGTAGCCGGGGAGCAGGATCCGGATGTCGGCCCAGGGTCGCAATGCCCGGGGTAGCGCTGCGGAAACGGCAGCCAGTCCGCCCACGCGGACGAAGTCGTCCATCTCGGTCGTAACGAACAGGACTTTCAACAACAGCCGCCCTCTCAGGAGCCCGCTCATGCTGCTATGCAAGAATGGGTCCAATTTGTCCGGGGAAGGTTCAATTTGCCTGTCGTTGGAAATGCTTCCCTGCCGCCTCAGCCCCATCTAGGGTCCCGGCATGCGGCGGCACGACAAGCCGGTCGCCAGGGAGCCTTTCGACAATGACATTATCCGACAAGGATGAGCGGGCTTTGACGGGGTGCTTTGCGGGCCTTCGCGTGCTCGATTTTTCGACAACGATAGCCGGGCCGCACTGCGCCCGCATGCTGGCCGACATGGGGGCGGAGGTCATCAAGATCGAGCCCGCCGAGGGCGAGACGATGCGGACCCGTCCGCCGCTGCGCAACGGCTGCTCGACCACCTTCGGCCAGCTCAATGTCGGCAAAAAGAGCGTCGTGCTCGATTTGAAATCGGCGGAAGGCCGGGACGTCGTGCGAGGACTGATCGCCGGCACCGACGTGCTGGTGGAAAATTTCCGTCCGGGCGTCATGCGCCGCCTGCGGCTCGATTATGCGACGCTGTCCGCGCTCAATCCGAAACTGATCTACTGCTCGATCTCCGGCTACGGACAGACCGGTCCTTCCGCCGAACTGCCGGCCTATGCGCCCGTCATTCACGCCGCGTCCGGCTACGACATGGCGCATCTTGCGTATCAACCCGGCCGCGAGCGGCCGGATTATTGCGGCATCTATCATGCCGACGTTCTCACCGGCACCTATGCCTTTGGCGCCATCTCCGCGGCTCTCTATCAACGCACTCAGACGCAACGCGGACAGCACATCGACGTTTCCATGCTGGAATCGATGCTGACCCTGACCCTGAACGAGGTGCAGTGGTCTCAGTTCAAGGTCGCTCCGACCTCGCGCCCGATGTTCGGCCCCATCGAAACCAGCGACGGCTACGTCATGGTCGCGATCGCCAGCGAAAAGACCTTTCAGGGCCTCATGAGCGCGATCGGCCAGCCGGAATGGGTCAACGATCCCCGCTTCGCAGCCTATGCCGACCGGCGCAACAATTGGGCGGAGCTGATGGATGGTGTCGAGGCCTGGTCGCGCACAATCACCACAGAGCGATGTCTTGCCGCGCTGAACAAGGAGGGCGTTCCATCCTCGGCCTATCGTACCGTGGCGGAAGCCCTGGCCGACCCGCAACTGTCCCATCGTGGCGCGCTTGCCGACGTCGAGGACGCCGGCGGCACTTTCAAGGTGCTCAATCTGCCGTTCCGGATGTCGGGCGCCCGGATTGCAGCCGTGCCAAGGATGTCGGCCTTGGGCGAGCACACGCGCGAGCTTCGCACAGAGGCTGAAGGTTCCGATCCGCCGGCGAAGTCGCTTGTGGCGCAGCCGCGCTGACTGGCATAAAACCACAAGAACAGAGAACATCGGGAGAGACGCCATGAGAAGCTTCAAGGTCACCGATTTCAACGCCCCCTTGAAAGAAATCGAGCAGCCGACGCCGCAGCCGGCCGGAACCCAGGTGCTGATCAAGGTGAAGGCGGCCGGAGTTCTGCCACAGTGATTTGCATATCTGGGAAGGCGGCTATGAGCTCGGCCACGGCCGCAAACCGCTGTCCTTGAAAGATCGCGGCGTGTCGCTGCCGCGCACGATGGGTCACGAGACGGTTGGTCAGATCGCGGCGTTCGGACCGGATGTGAAGGAGGGCGACAAGGGCGGACTGAAGGTCGGCGACACCGTGCTGGCCTATCCCTGGCTCGGCTGCGGCAAATGTCCGACCTGCCTTGGCGGCGACGAGAATATGTGCGCGGTCAAGCCGAACGCGCTCGGCGTGTTCTGCGACGGCGGCTATGCCGATCACATGACCGTGCCGCATCCGAAATATCTGCTGGATCTGAAAGGCCTCGATCCGCTGACGGCCGCGCCTTACGCCTGCTCCGGGGTGACCACCTATTCGGCGCTGAAGAAGGTCGAGAAGGATTTCGGCACGCCCGTTGTGATTTTCGGCGCCGGCGGACTTGGGCTGATGGCGCTGTCGCTGTTGAAGGCAATGGGCGGCAAAGGCGCGATCGTGGTCGATATCGACGCGAAAAAACGCGAAGCGGCCGAAAAGGCCGGCGCGCTTGCGACGGTCGACGGCATGGCCCCCGACGCCCTGGAGCAGTTGCAAAAAAAGGCCGGCGAGCCGATCCGCGCCGTAATCGACCTCGTCGGCAACGCCCAGACCACCCAGCTCGGCTTCGATTGCCTGACCAAAGGCGGCAAGCTCGTGATCGTCGGCCTGTTCGGCGGCGGCGCGCCTTGGGCGCTGCCGCTGATCCCGATGAAGGCGGTCACCATCCAGGGCAGCTATGTCGGCAATCTGCGCGAGACGCAGGAGCTGCTCGATCTCGTCCGCGCCAAGAAGATCGCGCCGATCCCGGTGACGCCGATGTCGCTCGACAAGGCCAACGATGCGCTCCTCGACCTGCAGAAAGGCAAGCTGGTCGGGCGCGCGGTGCTTGTGCCGTAGTTTCTTCCTCGTCATTGCGAGGAGCAAAGCGACGAAGCAATCCAGGAATGAGAGACCTCAGTTGACGGCTCTGGATTGCTTCGCTTCGCTCGCAATGACGGCCCTAGTTCGCCCAAAGGAGTCCGATGTCCGCAACCAATGCGCTCCATATCGCCGTTCTCCCGGGCGACGGCATCGGTCCGGAGGTGATGGCGCCCGCGCTGGAGATCCTCAGCAAGGTCGAAGCGAAAGCCGGTCTCGCGTTCCGTTTCACAGAGGCGCCGGCCGGCGCCAACAATTATCTTGCGACCGGAAAGTCGATTTCGGAGGAGACGCTGAAACTGTGCGCGGACGCGGACGCGATCCTGCTCGGCGCCTGCGGACTGCCCTCGGTGCGCTATCCCGACAACACCGAAATCGCGCCGCAGATCGAACTGCGCTTTCATTTCGACCTCTATGCCGGCGTGCGCCCGGCGCGGTTGATTCCGGGGGTGCCGAGCCCGATCACAGGTGCGGACGCGCGCGGCATTGATCTCGTCCTGATCCGGGAATCGACCGAGGGCCTGTTCGCCTCGATGGGGAAGGGCGTCGTCACGGACAAGGACGCGCGCGAGACGCTTGTGATCACGCGCCGCACTTCGGAAAGGCTCTTTGAATTTTCCTTCAAGCTCGCCGAACGTCGCAAGGCGCGCGGCCGGCCGGGCGCGCTCAGCTGCGTCGACAAAGCCAACGTGTTCAAGGCCTTTGCCTTCTTTCGCAAGATGTTCGATGAAGCCGCTCAACGCCATCCCCAGGTGAAGGCGGATCACCTTTATGTCGATGCCTGCGCGGCGATGCTGGTGCGCCGGCCCTGGGATTTCGATGTCATGGTGACGGAGAACATGTTCGGCGACATCCTCTCCGATTTGACCGCGGGTCTCGTCGGCGGCATGGGCATGGCGCCATCGGCCGATATCGGCGACAATCACGCGGTGTTCCAGCCCTGCCACGGCACGGCGCCCGATATCATGGGGCAGGGCAAGGCCAATCCGACCGCCATGATCCTGTCTGCCGCCATGATGCTCGACTGGCTCGGCGACAAGCTCGGCATCGAAAGTGCGACCGAGGCCGGCGCGCGGATCGAACGCGCGGTCGATGAAGCCTATGCCGACGGCATCAAGCCGATCGAGTTTGGCGGCAAGAACGGCACCGCCGATATCACGCGGGCCGTGCTCGCCGCGCTCTGACCAATGAGGCTACGCGTGCGCAAGGGGAGTCTTTGCGTTACTTGCCCTTGAACTGCGGCTTGCGCTTTTCCATGAACGCCCGCCGGCCCTCGCGGAAATCCTCCGAATCCATGCAGGCCATGCCGATCTTCTTGATCGCGTCCATGTCACGGTCGGCGGGGTCTTTCAAAACCTGCGCGATGGTGATCTTGGCTGCCTGAATGGCAAGCGGCGCGTTCCCCGAGATCGTGCGTGCAATCTCCATGGTCGCGCCCCAGAGCTCCTCGTTCGGCATCACGCGGTCGACCAGGCCGATCCGCAACGCTTCGGCAGAGTCGATTTTCATGCCCGTGTACATGATGAGCCGCGCCCAGGAGGGCCCGACGAGGGAGACCAGATGCCGCAGGCCGTCATAGCCATAGGCGATGCCGAGCTTGGCCGCGGGAATGCCGAATGTGCTGTCTTGCGCCGCGATGCGGATGTCGGTGAGCATCGCAACCTGCATGCCGCCGCCGAGACAGTAGCCGCGGATGCAGGAGATCGTCGGCTTCGGATAGTCGGCGAGCAGCGCGCGCTGGACGGCGCTTTTTTTCGAATATTCTTCCGAAGCCGCCGCATTGTGGCGCGTCTTCTCGAACTGGCTGATGTCGGCGCCCGAGACGAATGCCTTGTCGCCGGCGCCGTGTAGGATCACGACCCGCACATTGTCGTCGTCGCGCAGTTCCGTCAGCGCGAGCCCCAGCCCCTCCCACATGTCGAGCGACATGGCGTTGCGCTTGTCGGGATTGTTGAAGGTGACCACGCCGACCGCGTCGGTGATCTCCTTCGTGATTTTTCCATCGGCGTAGGACTGTTTGGTGTTGGGCACATCCAGCATGGCAGGGAGCTTCCCGGTAGTTTTGCAGAGCTCACCTTAGCCGATTGCCGCGTCCGGAAAAATCCTTGTTCGCGTGCGCCGCCGACATGGCCACCCGTCACCGGCGCGTCCTTAACCCTCATTGCGCCAGATGCGCCGTGAGCGGGTGACCGGCGGCCTGGTTGAAGAAGGCCGCTTCCTCGGCGGTTGCTTCCAGGAGCTGCTCGTCCTGGGCGTAGACGTCGTTGCGGAATTGCACCGTCTGGTCCTTTGTCATCCAGGCCGTGAGATAGATCCAGGCGACCGGAACCTTCTTGGGCAGCGCGATCTCCTGATGCGCGCCGGTCGCGATCGCAGCATCGACCGCCGCGCGATTCCATTTCGACATCTCCTCGGCGAGCAGCCAGGTCGCGAGGTCGCGCACGTTGTCGACCCGCGAACAGCCGTGGGAATCGAAACGGTAGTCGTCGCTGAACAGGCTGCGCTGATTGGTGTCATGCATGTAGACCGAATAGGAGTTCGGCATGTCGATCTTGACCGCGCCGAGCGCGTTGAAGGTGCCGTTCTGCTGCCGCACCGTGAAATTGGGGGTATGCGTGCCCGACCAGTCCACCGCGTGCGGATCGATCGGATTGTCGTGCGCATCCAGCACTTCCATGTGCATGCGCGACAGATAGGTCGGATCCTTGCGCATATGCGCCGAGATCTCGGTCTTGGCGATGGAGGACGGCACGGTCCATGTCGGGTTCAGCACGACGCCGGTGATCTCGGCCGTCAGCGTCGGCGAGGGCTTTTCGGTCTTGCCGACGATCACCCGATAGCGCCGCACCACCTTGTCGTCCTCGACGGCTTCCGCGAAGGTCGCGGGGATATTGACGACGACGTAACGCTGCCCGAACTGGAAATTCATCTGTTCGATACGTTCGAGCGAGGCCTCGAGCTGCTTGATCCGCTTTTGAACCGAGACGTTGAGCGCGGCGAGCGTGCGCGGCGTCACGGTTCCGGTCGGCGCCAGTCCATGACGCGCCTGAAAGCGCTTGACGGCTTCGGCGACCGCGTCGTCGAAAGCACCGGTGGTCTTGTCGTCGGCGAGGTCGCCGGTGATGATCAGGCGCTTGCGCAGGAGATCGTCGTTAGCGCCGCCCACACCGATCGCGAACTTTGCGTCATTTGGGATGATCGGCCAGCCCCCGCGCACGGCGATGTCCGAATAGCTGAGTGCGGCATCCCTGATCCGCTGCGCGGTCCCCTCGTCATAGGTCGGCTCGTGCGACAACGCGAGCGCTGCGGCCGAGCGCTGCTCGGGAGTGGAGGCGGGAGCGGTTGCCTTCGCGGCCGCGGGATGCGCGGAAGCGCTGCCTATCGCCGGCGAGGTTGCCTGCTTGCTGAGCGCCGGCGGGGTGCCGGGAGCCGGGGCCGCGGTCTCTGCGAATGCGGAAGCGCAAGCAAACAGCGTGGCAACAGCAGCGATTGCAAACCTTTGCATGATTGATCCCCCCGAGACGTCGCAACGGCGCGCAGGTGAGGAGCCCGTCCACGACTTTGTGTTCTGATTAAGGTGTCGCGCGTCAAGCGATTGGATTGGACCTTTTTCGGCCTTTGATATGTCGCCGCAAGCGCTAATGTGGTTCGCAAAACGCGTTGGAAAAAGACCGGCAGTTCAGGGGAGAGATCATGGCCATACGGCGCCGGGCTGTGTTGGGGGGCGGGCTCGCGCTCATGATTGCGCCGGGCGCACGCGCGCAGGCGCCTTACCCAAACAGGACCATCAAGTTGATCGTGCCCTATCCCGCGGGCGGCACCACCGACCTTCTAGGGCGTCTGGTCGCGGACCAGATCAAAACCGGCCTCGATGCGACCGTGATCGTCGAGAACAAGCCGGGCGCGGCCACAATGCTCGGCGCCGAGCAGGTCGCGCGCGCCGAGGCGGACGGCTACACGCTGCTGATGGCGACCTCGACCACGCTTGCGATCAACAAGACGCTGTACAAGAAGCTCCCCTATGATCCCGTGAAGGATTTTGCGGCGATCTCGCTGGTGGCCGCCGTTCCCTTCGCGTTGATCGTCAATCCTCAGATACCAGCCAGAACCTTGAGCGAGTTCATCGCTTACGCGAAGTCGACGCCGGGCCTCGCTTATGGCTCGGCGGGCAATGGCAGCCCGCACCATCTTGGCGCAGAGATGTTGAGGTCGGCCGCTGGCATCGAGATCCGGCACGTGCCGTATCGCGGCAGCATTCCTGCGATGCTGGACGTGATTGCGGGCCACATCCCCTTCATGATCGTGGACCTGCAACCGGCGCTGCAGCAGATCAGGGAGGGCAAGGTCAGGGTTTTGGGCGTCACGACGCTGAAACGCGTCGCCGCCGCGCCCGAGATTCCGACCTTCGAGGAAGGCGGCCTCAAGGGTTTCGAACTCGTGGCCTGGCAGGGCGTGGTGGCGCCCGCCGGCACGCCGCGGCCGATCGTCGACGCGCTGGCGACGCAAATCGCCAGGCTGTTGAGCGACCCGGCAACGCGGGACCGCTTCGCGGCCATTGCTATCGAACCGCTGCCGGGATCGACGCCCGACAGCTTCTCCGCTCATATCAGAAACGAGATCGATCGCTGGGCGATCATCGTGAAGAACTCTGGCGCGGAAACGGAATGAATTGATCCTCGCTCCATGTCCGGCCAATCGCAGGACGCGCATTCTTCTCGATCGAAGAACCGATTGTGTTTTGCAATGTCTCGCTCGGCTATCGCAATCCCTCGCAGTATGATCAAATCACCACCTCAGCGGCCGCCGCCGGCCCAATTTCCGGCTCGTGCCCTTTGCTTGAGGTCTTCACTCACGCGGGCTTGGCGTTTGAGCCTCACTCCTCGTTGGCGGCGATCGACTCCATCAGCGAAACGAGCTGGCGCTGCACCGTCTGGTCCTTGATCTTGCTGTAGGCCCGCAGTAGCCGCAGGCTGAATGCGCTGTCGAGGAACAGGAGGCTTTCGACCTCACGCGCCTTGTTGTCGCCGTCATAGAAGAACGTGACCGGCACATCCAAGGCAGTCGCGATCTGCTGCAGACGCGCAGCACCGACGCGGTTGACGCCTTTCTCGTATTTCTGAACTTGCTGGAAGCTCACGCCGAGCTTTTCGCCGAGTTCAGCCTGGGAAATTTTCTGCTCGACGCGCCGCAGTCGTATTCGCTTGCCGAGCTCAATGTCGGACTTGCCTGCACTGCGCTGTTTCATCTTCTTAGCAGCTGATTTGTTCATGCTAATCGCACCGTCCTTCAGTAAAAAATCCCCCGAACAGATGGGTCAGGGGTTCACCCATATACACCGCCTTGAATTCCCGGGGGTGCACGAAATCATCTGCAAACCACGGGTATTTTGCGGGATTGAAGGCTTCCACCAGCCAGTCGATCATGTGCCGCACCCTGGGAATGCGGCCGTTGCCCGGATGGTAGGAAAGCCAGATATCGAATGACCACCTGAGGTCGATATCGAGAGGTATCATCCTCCCGCCAAGCGCACAGGCGTAGGTCGGGAAGATGCCGATGCCCGCGCCATTCGCCACTGCCCAGTAATTGGCGCTCGAGACATTCGTCTTCATCACCAGCAGGTCGCGCAGCGCATAACCCGGAAACAGATTTTCGAAAGCCTCCTTTGCGCTCGCATCATCGGCAAGCTGCATCACCAGCCTGTGCTTGACCAACTCCTCGGCACTCTTGGGCATGCCGTAGGTGTCGAGATATTTCTCGCCGCCGAACAGGATCAGGTGCATCCGACCGAGCCGGACCAGCTTGACGTCGAGCGACGCCGGCCGCGACAGATGAATTGCAATATCGGCCTCGTGCCGCGAGACGTCGGCCGAGCGCATCGAGCAGTGAAGATCGATCAGGACGTTCGGATAGGATTTCTGAAATTCCACCAGCCGCGGCGCGAGCCAGAAAGTGCCCAGGCCTTCGGTGACCGCAACGCGGATCTCGCCGGCCACGGCAGTGCCGATCGAGTTGCTGGCGCGCATCAAATCGAGCGTCGCAGCTTCCATCCGCTCGACGGCCGCAACCATCGAGGCGCCCTCTTCGGTGAGGCGCGTGCCGTGGACGTCGCGCGTGAACAGCGTGGTGCCGGTCTGCCGCTCGAAATCGTCGACGCGTCGGCGCACGGCGTTGATCGACAGCGACAGCCGCTCGGCGGCGGAGCGGAAACTGCCGCAGCGCGCGACCTCCAGGAAGATCCTGGCCGCGTCCCAATCGGTGAGCCCTCCAAGGGCTGGATGGCGTTCCTCCTGCGGAACGCCCCTTTCTGTCGCGAGATGCATACAAACCCCTTGCGGTTGCTAAACTTGGCAGAATCCCGCGAAAACCACAACCACGGCGGGTCTGACCACAAGGGTTTTGTCCGTTTTAATACTACCCGCGACGGTATTGGAGGACTGTTTGGGCGCTTTCGGGGTTTTGCACGCCAGAGTGCACAGGAGTGGAATGTGACGTCAGTCGTAAGCCTTCGCGCCTTCGCAAATTCGACGAGCGTCCCGCTCGTGGTGTTCGTCGACATGCAGCAGGAATATCTGGCACAGCCGAGGCTGCTAGCCATCACGGAGATCGATGGTGCGCTCGCCAATTGCCGCAAAGTCCTCGATCACGCGCGCCGGGTCGGACTGCCGGTGGCCTTCGTGCGCATGTTCGGCGAATCCGTCTTCTTCAACCGTGCGACCCCGTTCGTCCGCTGGATCGAAGGATTCGAGCCCACGCGTAACGAAATGGTGTTCGAGCGGGAAAGCCCCTCATGCTATTCCTGCGAGCGGTTCGCGGCGCTGGTGAACCAGAGCCGGGGCGGCATCGTCCTGGCCGGATTTGCGGGCGAGGCGGCCTGCCTGTCGACGTTGATCGACGCGTTCCATCGCAACCATAAAGTAACTTATCTGTGCGACGCGTCGGCCAGTCATGCTCTCGGCGACATGTCGGCCGATGATGTGCACCGCTCGGTGTCGATGATAGCGGGAGTATACGCCGAGGTGTATGAAACCGGCGAATGGATCGCCGCGACCACCCCTCGCAAGCTTGGCAATGGAAAGGGCGTCGGTGGCTAATTCAGAGGAACAACTGCTTGGGGTTCTGGCCAGGCTTGATGAGTGCCGCGTGACACTTGTCGCTGCCGGCAACGGCGAAAGCGCCCAGCTGGTTGCGCTTGCCATCCTCGATCTCAGGATGAAGCTCAACCGGATCGGCGATGGCGAATTGCAGGCCTTGTGCGACGAGATGTTGCCGGATGGCGGTAGTCTGGATCGCGTGCGCGAGATCAAGCCACAGCCGGCCGAGCGTCCGCGCCCGCTTCTGAGGGTGGTCAAGTAGCAATGCCGGTACGGCGTCGCACATGGCGCCGCAACATGGCGCTGCAAATCAAGTCCGTCTCACCATCGCGTTAGTTGCGGATTTCGCCACATCCGCTATTTGGGGCTGTTCGGCCGTATCCGGCCGGACTCGAGGATGGGCCCAGGCTTGATGATTCAAAACGTGTCGATCCCGGCCGCGCTGATTGCCGGCCTCGTCAGCTTTTTGTCGCCGTGTGTGCTGCCGCTCGTCCCGCCCTATCTGATCTATCTGACCGGCGCCACCATCGAGCATCTCGAAAACGAGGAATCGGTCTCCTCGTCCAGACGCGCGGTGATGATCTCGGCGCTGCTGTTCGTGCTTGGATTTTCCACCATCTTCATCCTGCTTGGCGCCAGCGCGACGCTGATCGGGGGGCTGATCCGCGCCTGGTCGGCCGAACTGTCCATCCTTGCAGGCATCGTCATCATCGTCATGGGACTGCATTTCCTCGGGCTCACGCGGATTTCGCTGTTGATGCGGGAGGGCCGGCTGCCGATCCCGAAGCCGGTGGGGCTTTGGGGCGCTTATGTGATGGGGCTCGCTTTTGCATTCGGCTGGACGCCGTGCATCGGCCCGATCCTCGCCGCGATCCTGTCGATTGCGGCTGCCGAGGCGACGGTGGCGAAGGGCGCCGGCCTGCTCGCGGTCTATTCGGCCGGGCTCGGCATCCCGTTCCTGATTGCGGCTTTCATGGTCGAGCAGTTCTCCTCGCTGTTTGCGCGCATGAAGGCTCATCTGGCCACCGTCGAACGCGCGATGGGCGTGTTGATGATCGTAACGGGCGTTGGCTTCCTTACCGGTGCGGTGTCGAGCGTCAGCATCTGGTTGCTCGAGACATTTCCCTCGCTGCAGAGCTTCGGCTGAGCCTACTCCTTGAGCGCGCAGGTCACGGTGCAGACGACGCCGCGCGGCAGGAAATCCACGGTCGCTTCGCCGCCGAGCTGGTCGCGCGCGCTGCGCTCGATCAGTCGCGATCCAAAGCCGCGCTGCACCGGTGCAGTGACCGGCGGGCCGCCGGTCTCGGTCCAGATCAGCCGCAGCTTGGGGCCGGCGTCTTCCTCGACGACTTCCCAATCCAGCGTCACCGTGCCGCTGTCGTTCGACAATGCGCCATACTTTGCGGCATTGGTCGCGATTTCGTGCACGATCATCGACAGCACCACCGCGATCCGCGGCGACAGCGGGACTTTCGGGCCGAACATCCTGATCCGCTCGGGGTTGTTCAGCAGATAGGGCTGCAGCACGCGTTCCAGCACGTCCTGCAGCGTCGAGCCGCGCCACTTTTCCTCACTAAGGAGATTGTGCGCTTCGGCGAGCGCGCCGAGCCGGCCTTCGAACTTCTCGCGCTCGGACCGCGTCGCGTTTCGGAACGTCTGCACCGCGATCGCCTGGAGGATGGCGAGCGTGTTCTTGACGCGATGATTGAGCTCCTCGATCAGGAGGTCATGCAGCGTCTCGCCGCGGGCGATCGTGGTCGCCATCCGCACGGCGAACGCAAGGCCCACCATCAACAGCACGGCGCCGATCGCGCTGATGATCACCAAGTATCGCCACAGCGGTGCAACCAGCGAGCTCTCCGAAATTCCGGCGGCCACGGTCCAGCCCGTCAGCGGCGAGCGGGAAAATGCCGTGATCAGTGTCGAGCCCTCGAGCGACGCCGTTACCAACGTCGCTTCCGATGTCGTCGATGTCGCCGCGAGCAGTGAATCGGAGGCGCGTCTGCCGATCGTGCCCTCCGGGTTCGGTATCCGGGCAAACACCACGCCATCGCCGTCGAGCAGCGTGATCGTCCAGTCCTCGCCGGACCGCTGCTTTTCGACGATGCTCTGGAACATCTCGAGCGGAGGGCTGAACGAGACGTCGTACATGACCTCGCCATCGACAAACACGGGAACGTCGACGGCGATGATCGGCTTCTTCTTGACCGCACCGGTGAACAGCCCGCTGTAATGCGGCTGCTTGGTCAGGAAGACCCTCTGAACGATCTCGCGGTTGTTGCGATGTGGCAGATCCCCTTCATCCCGGTCGAGCGAGGAAAACAGGATCTGCGCGTTCCTGTCCGACACCAGGATGACGCCGTCCTTGCCGTATTGCTCGAGAAAACCCGAGGCCATGCCGCGGAAGTCCTTGAAATTCCCGTTGCGCAGGGCACTCGTCAGCGCCAGCACCTGCAAGCCGCCGGTCATGCGGCGAATTTCGGCTTCCAGCGTGAAGCGAACGCTGCGCACGGTTTCGAGCACGCGCTGGGTCGCTTCCTTGCGGTCGTGGGTATAGTCATGCACCACAATGCCGACGGCGAACACGATCATCGGCAGCGTGGTCCCCGCAACCAGAAGCGCGAGCCTGAGGGGAAGTGAGAGCTTCGCCAACCTGTGCCTCGTCCTGCGCAACTCGAGCAGAACGTCGTCGCACGAGTTTCGGAAAACGCCGCTTTCGCGGCCTTATCTCCCGAGCATATGAGAAGCGCAGACCTTGCGCCAAGCAAATTGGGCGGACGCGCGGTCACACGCGTGCGATCGTTGCACTGCGGCAGATCCGGAAAACCGCAAACGCGTTTTGCGCGAAACCTAGAGATTGCTCTCCGTGATCGCGGCATAGATCATCGTGCGCAGCTCGCGGCGGATCGGATACGCGCTCGAGGGAATGAGCTGCGACATGAAGATCACGATCAACTCCTCCGCCGGGTCGATCCAGAACGCGGTCGATGCGGCACCGCCCCAGTTGAATTCGCCGGCGCTGCCGGGAAGCATCATCCTGGCCGGATCGAGATTGACGGCAAAACCGAGGCCGAAGCCCATGCCGCTCAAGCTCGCTTCCGAGAACATCGCTCGCGAGATCGTGGGCAGGTCGACGCCGCCGGGCAGATGGTTCGAGGTCATCAGCTTCAGCGTCTTGGGTCCGAGCAGCCTGACGCCGCCGAGCTCGCCGCCATTGATCAGCGCCCGGCAGAAGGTGAGATAGTCGGCTGCCGTCGAACACAGTCCGCCGCCGCCGGAGATCAGCGATGGCGGCACGAGGAAAGAGCTTGTGGTCGGATCATCCTGCAGCACAATTCCGCCGGGCGGATCGACCGAATAGCAGGCAGCGAGGCGATGCGCCTTTGCGGCCGGCACGTGAAAATCGGTGTCGCTCATGCCGAGCGGTTCGAGGATGCGCGTCTTGAGGAATTCCTCGAAGGGCCGGCCGCTGATCTTGCCGACGAGATAGCCGATCACGTCGGTGGAAACCGAATAATTCCAGGCCTCTCCGGGCGAAAACTCCAGCGGGATCTTCGCCAGATCCGCAATCATCGAGTCCAGCGTTCCCGCCTTGTCCATCTCGCCTATCTTCATCTCGCGATAGGCGGCGTCGACGTTGGAGCGCTGCTGGAAGGCGTAGGTCAGGCCCGACGTATGGCGCATGAGATCGACGATCAGCATCGGCCGCGCCGGCGGCCTGGTCACGAAATTGGGCGCAATGCCGCCGACAAACACGCCGAGGTCTTTCCATTCGGGGATGTATTTGTGGACGGGGTCATCGAGCGCAACGCGGCCTTCCTCCACCAGCATCATGAAGGCGACGCTCGTGATCGGCTTTGTCATCGAATAAATGCGGAAGATGGTGTCCTCCTTGATGGGGACCTTGCGTTCGACATCGGCAAAGCCTTGCATCCCCCGGTGAACCACCTTGCCGCGGCGATAGACCACGAGCTGGGTGCCGGGAAGGCGCCCGGTTTCGAGATAACGGCGCTTCAGGTGCGCTTCGGCGCAATCGAGCGACGCCTGCGACATTCCTGCGGATTCGGGGGAGGCGGCAGTCGGGGCCAGCACGGTCAATCTCCGGAAACGATGACGTGCCTTCATATCGGAAAAGAGTCCTGCCTCCAATCACATAGCTGACTTGTCTCCGCCGGCTTGATAGCCTGATATGCGTCATCGCCTCGTTTGCCAGGAACGCCAAAAAATGACCCAATTCAGCGAAGCCGATCTGACCCAGGCCGTCATCAGGAGCTTTGACAACACGCCGAACCCGCGTGCCAAATTTCTGCTCCAGGAGCTCGTGACATCGCTGCACGATTATGTTCGCCGCACCGGGCTCACCTTCGAGGAGTGGGAATATGCCATCGATTTCCTGACCCGCACCGGCCAGAAGTGCACGCCGATCCGGCAGGAATTCATCCTGCTTTCCGATGTGCTCGGCGTTTCCATGCTGGTCGATGCGGTCAATCATCGCGAGCGCGAAGGCGCGACCGAGACCACCGTGCTCGGGCCGTTTTATGTCGGCGACCACAAGGAGATGCCGCATGGAGCCGATATCTCGCCGCAGAACCAAAGCGGCGAGAAGATGTTCGTGCAAAGCCGCGTTACCGACCTCAACGGCAAGCCGCTGGCCGGCGTCCCCGTCGATGTCTGGCACGCCGACGATGACGGCTTCTACGACTCGCAGAAACCCTCTTACGCGACCGAGGGACCGTCATCGCGGGCACGCTTCATTACCGACAGCGATGGTCGCTTTTTCTTCCGCACCATCCTGCCCTGCAGCTATCCGATCCCGACCGATGGTCCGGTCGGCGAGATGATCGTGGAGACCAAGCGCCACCCGATGCGCCCTGCGCACGTGCATTTTCTGGTCAATGCCAAGGGCTATGAGCCGCTGATCACGCATGTGTTCATCGACGGCGACAAATATCTCGATTCCGACGTCGTGTTCGGCGTGAAGGATGAACTGGTGGCGAAGATCGAAAAGCGCTCGGATCCGACCACGCCGGACGGCAAAGCCGTACCTTCGCCGTGGCATCTGATGAGCTACGAATTCCGCATGAAGCCGGGGAGCGGAGCAGCGCCAAGACCGATGGCGGCACGCGCGACCGAGGACGCCTGATCACATCAAGGATCAAATATTGTTCGCCCTGCTCATTCTTTGTGCGTCGCACAAAGAATGAGCGAATCGCAAATTTTGAATGCGAATCCGGCATGCCATGATTTCGAGCATGAGACTGAAATACTTGTAATTGCAGCACTTTTACGGCCGTGGCGATTTGGCATGGAGCTTGAATAGCTTGGCTCAGGACGCCACCGACGCCGTCCCGAACAGCATCACCGAACTTGAGACGGCCAAACTGGGGCATCCCCGGAGCGCGCGGCTGCGCGGGCTGCGACCAGCGACGAAAGGAATCTCGCGTATGAGCAATCAGAGCCCGGCCTGGATTTCAGACTGGAACCCCGAGGACGAGACCTACTGGAATACAAAGGGCAAGTTCATCGCCCGGCGCAATCTGATCTGGTCGATCGTGGCCGAGCATATCGGCTTCTCGGTCTGGCTGATCTGGTCGATCGTCGCGACCAAACTGCCGCAGGCGGGCTTCCACTATTCCACCGACGAACTGTTCCAGCTGGTGGCGCTGCCCGGTCTGATCGGCTCCCTGATGCGCTTTCCCTACACCTTTGCGGTCACGACCTTTGGCGGCCGCAACTGGACCATCTTCTCGGCCGCGGTGCTGTTCATCCCGACACTGGCGCTGGCGTACTTCGTGAGCCAGCCTGACACGCCCTTCTGGATGATGCTGCTTGTGGCCTCCACCGCCGGACTCGGCGGCGGCAATTTCGCCTCCTCGATGGCCAACATCTCGTTCTTTTTCCCGGACCGGATGAAGGGCTGGGCGCTCGGGCTCAACGCGGCCGGAGGCAATATCGGCGTTTCCAGCGTGCAGCTTCTGACACCCATCCTGATGGGAGCCGGTCTCATCAATCTCTATCAGGCCACGCCGGTCGGCGGCGTCTACCTGCAGAACGCCGGGCTGATGTGGATCCTGCCGCTCGCGATCGCGGTGTTCGGCGCGATCTTCTTCATGAACAACCTGACGAGTGCCAAATCGTCGATCAAAAACCAGCTTGCGGTCGTCAAGCGCAAGCACACCTGGATCATGTCCCTTATCTACATCGGCACGTTCGGCTCGTTTATCGGCTACTCCGCCGCGTTTCCGCTGCTGATCAAGACCCAGTTCCCGCAGATCACGATCGCCATCGCCTTCCTCGGCCCGCTGGTCGGCTCGCTGGTGCGTCCGATCGGCGGTCTGCTCGCCGACAAGGTGGGTGGCGCGATCGTCACCTTCTGGAATTTCATCGCGATGGCGGCTGCCACGATCGGCGTGCTCTATTTCGTCGGCAACAAGGACTTCATCGGCTTCCTGTCGATGTTCCTGATCCTGTTCGTCACCACCGGCATCGGCAACGGCTCGACCTATCGGATGATTCCCTCGATCTTCCGCGAGGAGAACCTGCACAAGGTGAAGGGGCAGGGCGACGCCGCACGCGTCGCGGCGCTGAAGACCGCCTCGATCGAAAGCGGCGCAGCGCTCGGCTTCATCGGCGCCATCGGTGCCTGCGGCGGCTATCTGATACCGAGCGGCTTCGGCAAGTCGATCGCGCTGACCGGCGGTCCGCAGCTCGCGCTCGTGATCTATCTAGGCTTCTACGCGACCTGCCTTGCGCTCACCTGGTGGTTTTACCTGCGCAGGGGCCCGGAGAGCGCCACCGCACCGAGTCTCGCCGAAGCACGGATCTAGCGAGCGCGCCGATGCACATGCTTGCTTCGCCCCGTAAGCGGGGCGAAGCGCCAAAAGAAGGGAGCAAGGCATGACACCCGATCAGGTCGCAATCGTGCAGCAAAGCTTTGCCAAGGTTGCGCCGATCGCGGATCAGGCCGCCCTGATGTTCTATGATCGCCTGTTCGAGATCGCGCCCGCGGTGAAATCGCTGTTTTCCTCCGACATGGCCGAGCAGCGCCGCAAGCTGATGGCAACGCTCGCCATCGTCGTGAACGGCCTGTCCAATCTCGAAACGATCCTGCCGGCGGCGAGCGCGCTTGCCACGCGCCACGTCGCTTACGGCGCCAGGCCCGAGCATTATCCCGTGGTCGGCTCCGCGCTGTTGTGGACGCTGGAAAACGGACTTGGCGAGGACTGGACCAAAGAGGTCGCCGACGCCTGGACCTCCGCCTACGCTTTACTTTCCGTATTCATGATCAACCAGGCCTATGGGCGGCCGCAGGCCGCAGAATAGAGGCACCGCCTTGAGCGAACCGCTGGTCATCGTCGGCAATGGAATGGCCGCGGCGCGGCTGGTCGACGAACTCGTCAAGACCTCGCTTGGGCGTTACGCCATCGCCGTTATCGGCGAGGAGCCGCGCCTTGCCTATAACCGCGTGCTGCTGTCCTCGGTGCTGGCGGGCGAGACCGCTTCCCATGACATCGAGCTGAAACCTGCCGCCTGGTGGCGCGACCGTGGCGTCACCCTGAAATATGGCTGCCGCGCCACCGAGATCGATGTCGGCCGGCGGGAGCTCAAGATCGAGGACGACGAGTCGATCGAGTTCTCGCGCCTTGTGCTCGCCACCGGTTCCTCGCCGCTCCGCCTCAACGTGCCCGGCAGCGATCTGGCCGGCGTGCACACGTTTCGCGACAGCCGCGACGTCGATCTGCTCTTGACGCTCGCCGCACGCAGGAAGCCGGTGGTCGTGATCGGCGGGGGTCTGCTCGGCCTCGAGGCGGCGTACGGACTAGCCAAGGCCGGCACGCCTGTGACGCTGCTGCATCTGATGGACCGCTTGATGGAGCGCCAGCTCGATGCACCCGCGGCCGGGCTTTTGAAATCGCTGGTCGAGCGCAAGGGCATCAACGTGATGCTCGACGCCAACACCGCGCGCATTCACGGCAGCAGGCGCGTCGAAGGGGTCGAGCTCGCGGATGGGCGGTTGATCGCTGCGGATGCCGTGGTGTTTGCCGCCGGCATCCGGCCGAACGCGACGCTGGCAAAGCAGGCCGGCCTCACCGTCAATCGCGGCATCGTGGTCGACGACCACCTGCAAACCAGCGCGTCCGGCATCTTTGCGCTCGGCGAATGCGCCGAGCACCACGGCGTCTGCTACGGTCTGGTCGAGCCCGCCTACGAGCAGGCGCGCGTGCTGGCGCGGCATCTGGCCGGGCGCGAGGCAACCTATCTCGGCAGCGTGGTCTTTACCAATCTGAAGGTGTCGGGCGTCAGCGTGTTCTCCGCGGGCGATTTCCTGGGCGGTGCCGGCAGCGAAGCGATCGTGTTGAGCGACACCCGCCGCGGCACCTACAAGAAGCTGGTGATTGCGGACGGCAGGCTCACCGGTGCGGTCCTGGTCGGCGATGTCGGCGACGCGCTCTGGTATCTCGAATTGATCCGTGCGCGCAGGCCGATCGCCGCGATCCGCAAGGAGATGATGTTCGGCCGCGCGCTCGCGATCGAGGACAAGGCGGCATGAGGGCGCGACGGCCATGACAGCGGTCGATCCCAGTCTTCGAGCGACGCGAACCACCTGTCCCTATTGCGGGGTCGGCTGCGGCGTGCTGGCGACGCCGGACGGCAAGGGGGGCGCGGCGATCTCGGGCGACCCCGATCATCCCGCCAATTTCGGACGGCTGTGCTCGAAGGGGTCGGCGCTGGGCGAGACGCTCGCGCTGGACAGCCGCCTGTTGTATCCGATGATCCGCCTCAGCAAGGGCAAGATGGAGCGGGTTGCGTGGAGCGACGCGCTCGACCATGTCGCCCACCGTCTCAAGCACATCATCGCCCGCGACGGCGCCAAAGCGGTTGCGTTCTATCTTTCCGGCCAGATGCTGACCGAGGATTACTACGTCGCCAACAAGCTGATGAAGGGGTTCATCGGCTCGGCCAATGTCGACACCAATTCGCGGCTATGCATGGCATCGTCCGTCGCGGGCCATCGCCGTGCCTTCGGCGCCGACACCGTGCCCGGCTGCTACGAGGATCTCGATCGCGCCGATTTGCTGGTGCTGGTCGGCTCCAACGCCGCCTGGTGTCATCCAGTCCTGTTCCAGCGCATGATCGCGAACAAGCAGGCCCGCGGCGCGCGGATGATCGTGATCGATCCGCGCCGGACCGACACCGCGGAAGATGCCGAGCTGTTTCTGGGGTTGAAACCCGGAACGGATACGGCGCTGTTCGCGGGGCTTCTCGTTCATCTTGCCGAAAGCGGCGCGCTCGATCGCGCTTATATCGAGGCGTACACCACAGGTTTCGACGAGGCGCTGGCGCGGGCAAAAAGCATCGCCGGCAGCGTTGCCGCGACCGCGCTCGCGACCGGGCTGTCGGAAGCCGACGTCGCCGCGTTCTTCAACTTGTTCCGAGAGACCGAGCGCGTCGTCACGCTCTATTCGCAAGGCGTGAACCAGTCGGCCCAGGGCACCGACAAGGTGAACGCGATCCTCAATTGCCATCTCGCCAC
Organism: uncultured Alphaproteobacteria bacterium; assembly: GCA_963738845.1. GTDB lineage: Bacteria > Pseudomonadota > Alphaproteobacteria > Rhizobiales > Xanthobacteraceae > Bradyrhizobium. The sequence goes on from CAVTYJ010000007.1 coordinate 252,880, forward strand.
GGGACGCATCGGCAAGCCCGGCACCGGTCCTTTCTCGCTCACCGGCCAGCCCAACGCGATGGGCGGTCGCGAAGTCGGCGGCCTTGCCAACCAGCTCGCCGCCCACATGAACTTCACCCCGCCCGACATCGACCGCGTGCGACGGTTCTGGCACGCGCCGCGCATCGCTACCCACGAGGGGTTGAAAGCGGTGCAGATGTTCGAGGCGATCGCGCGCGGCGAGATCAAGGCGCTGTGGGTGATCGGCACCAATCCGGCGGTGTCGCTGCCGGAAGCCGATGGCGTGCGGGATGTCATGAAGAAGCTCGAGCTGTTCGTCGTCTCGGAGAATGTCCGTTCCAACGACACGGTCAATGCCGGCGCGCATGTGCTGTTTCCCGCGCTCGCCTGGGGCGAGAAGAGTGGCACGGTGACGAATTCGGAGCGACGCATCTCGCGTCAGCGATCCTTTCTGCCGGCGCCGGGCGAGGCCAGGCCCGACTGGTGGATTCTGAGCGAGGTCGGCAAACGCCTGGGCTTCGGCGCGGCGTTCGATTACAGGACGGTTGCGGACGTGTTCCGCGAGCATGCGGCGCTCTCGGCGTTCGAGAACAATGGCAGCCGGGATTTCGATATCGGTGCGCTGCAGAAGGTCAGCGATGACGGCTTCGATACGATGTCGCCGTTGCAATGGCCGATGCGATGGGGGGATCTCGAGCCGCAGGCGCGCTTCTTCGACAAAGGCGGGTTCTATTCCACAGATCGGAAAGCGCGCTTCATCGCCCCCGACATTCCGGCGCTGCGCAGCGAGACCAATCCGGGCCGCCCGCTGCGGCTCAATACCGGGCGCGTTCGCGACCAGTGGCACACCATGACGCGCACGGGCCTGAGCCCGCGGCTCGGTGCACATATGCCGGAGCCCTTCGTCGAGATTCATCCCGACGATGCGAGTAAATACGGTGTCGCCGACGACAGCTTCGCGCGGGTTACCACAGATTACGGTCAATGCATCCTCAAGGTCGTGGTCAGCGGACGGCAGCAGCGGGGCATGCTGTTTGCGCCGATCCACTGGAACGACAGCAATTCATCCAGCGGCCGCGTCGGCGCGCTGGTTGCATCCCACACCGATCCGTTCTCCGGTCAGCCCGAGGCAAAGGCGACGCCGGCCTCGATTCAGCCTTATGAGTACGTGTTCCGGGGCTTCGTGCTGGCGCGCAAGGAACTTGAGCTGCCGCCGAACGCGTGGTGGACGCGCGCCGCCGTGACGGGCGGTTTTGGCTACCTGTTTGCTGACAATGCGGACCTCGCGCGCTGGCCCACATGGTTACAGGGCGTCGCCGGCGGCGATGTTGCCGAATACCGCGACTTTGGCGGCGGCGTTTTTCGTGCGGCATCGTTTGCGGGCGAGCGCATCGAGACCTGCCTCTTTGTCGGCCCCGCGCATGATGCCGGCGACTGGGATGTGGTGAAGACCCTTTTTGCGGCCGACGCCCTCTCCGACGACCAGCGGGCCATGCTGTTGTCAGGTCGATCCAGCGAGGGGATGTCGGGGGCGGGCCCAATTGTGTGCGCCTGTTACGGCGTCGGCCGCACCACCATTTGCGATGCGGTCGCGGCCGGCGCGCAGACGGCCGTCGAGCTCGGCGCCCGTCTCAAGGCCGGCACCAATTGCGGCTCCTGCATTCCGGAACTGAAGCGGCTGATCGCGCAGGCGCCTGCGAAGGGAGCGCCGAAGCTGGCCTCGGTCGCGCTCTAGCGCGGAGCTGCGTTCTCCAGCAGGCGATCGCTCACCAAACGTGCCGCGCCCCGGCTCCACGAATAGTTGGCTCCCATGCGAAGTCCGCTGTCGGCTTCAGCGACGATGGTGCCGGTCCGGGTGTCGCGAAGTTGAAATCTGACCGTGTACTCGGTGCGGCTCACCCGTCTGACCACGCCGACCAGCGATTGATCTGCACCGAGCCCCAGTGCGAGTGGGGCATCGCAGCCGCCGCAATCGTGGAGCGCATGCGCCTTCGCCGCGTCCGCGCTTGCCGAGCCGACATCGACCAAACTGTAGCGCCCGGATTGAGCCAGGAGCTTGCGCACTGCCTCGGTCGTATCCGTCAATCCGGTGGCATCGGATGCGGTCTGAGCCGCGGCTTCGGCACCGGCGCTGGTGTCCTCCAGCTCGAAGTTGAACATGGCAAGCCTGGTCGGTGCCGGCGTGGCCGTCGCAACCGGGGGCAGCGAGCCGGCCAGCGCTCCCCGGACGTCCTCGGACACGAACGCCTCGGCCCGTTTCCAGGCCTCTTCGTTGTCGCCGCGAAACGTGTACAGCTTGCTGTATATGACGCGGTTGGAAGCCACGTCGATGCCGGCCACGCGCGCTGTCTGGACAAGCGTGCTGATTTTATGAATGCCGCCGACCACGAGGATGCTCGCACCCGTTTGCGCCGCCGCGGGGCCGGCACAGGGCTCGGCACAGGCAACGAGATGAAAGCGGGAGTCGGCCTCGACATCGCGCCTCAATGCGGTCATGAAGGCCTGCAGGCGTTCGCCATGAATGGCGGCCTGATCGGTCGGCTCGGCTGACGTGTCGACATAGGCGAAATCGCCGACAGTCACGGCCAGCGGCCGATCCGTGGGGCCGGCGCTCCAGCCCGGAGCCGGGCCGAGCGCAATGAAAGGAGCGGTGACAGCGAGAACGTGGCTGAAATGGAGGCGGGGCATTGGCGAGCGCTTTTCGAGGATGCTTGTCGTGAAAGCTTACGCCCGTCGATGTATCGAAACACCTGAGCGTTTCCCGCAAACGACCGGGAAAATTTCACGTCCTCGCCTCCCGCCGCGGGGCAGCGCTTTCCGTTCTGCCCGTTCTGCCGTTTAATGCGAAGCCGCCTGCGCGCGGCGGCCAAATGTGGCGCAGCCGCAGGGAACCGCCGGGAGGCATCTGCAGATGTGGACGTTCGCCAAGCGCAGGCTTGCCAGAAGCGATCTCAAATACCGCCTGACACTGAGGGTCGGCGCCGTGACGGCGTTGTGCTTTGCGGCAATCTCCGCTCTTTTCCTGCTCGATGCCGACAGGTCCGTACACGCCAGGATCGATGCCATCGCCGAGGCCGCGGCGAGAACACTGACGCTGCAGCAAAGCAAGATGCAGTGGGTGAACAATCCGCGTTCCGAATTTCCGGATCTCAACAACATCGCGGCAGCCGTGATGATGCCCGGCCTCTGCATCGCCTATCGCGCCAATAGCGGCGAAATCCTCCAGCGTTTCTGCAACGGAGCCGAGATCGAAGATCGTGCCGTGCCGGCGGCGTTCGCGACGGTCTATCGCGCTCTGTTCGACCCTGCACAGGAAGCCGCGCGGCCGGTGCTGTCTCGCGGCGCCAAGGTCGGCGACGCCGTCGTCTGGATCGACCCGCGCGTGATGGCGGCGGATGCCTGGCACGAGGCGGGTCGCCTGACTGCCGTGCTTACGATCGCGCTGCCGCTGCTCTGCCTGCTTGTCTATGCGGCGCTTGCGCGCGCGCTTCGACCGACAGCGTTGATCCGCACGGGCCTCGAACGCGTGGCCGAAGGCGATCTTGCGGCGCGGCTGCCGCCGTTCGATCTTGCGGAGCTATCGGCCGTTCGCGACGTGTTCAACCAGCTTGCCGATCGTCTCGGAACGGCTCTCGCGCAACGTCAGGAGCTGACGCGTCGGCTGATCGCGCTGCAGGACGACGAGCGTCAGCACCTTGCGCGCGAGCTGCACGACGAGTTCGGGCAATCCCTTGCGGCGATCCGCGCGCTGGCCGCATCGGCACGCCAGAGCGCGCTGCAGGACTGTTCGGGCCTGCTGCCGGAATGCGACGCCATTGCGCGGATCGCGACCGACATGATGGAATCGTTGCGCGGGGCACTGTTCAGATTGCGTCCACCCGATGTCGAAGAGCTCGGCCTCTCGGCAAGCCTGGAGGGCCTGGTTGCCGGATGGAACGGGCGCAGCCACGGACAGACCCGGTTCGAAATCAGGTTAGCCGGCGATGTCGAGAGGCTGCCGGCCGCCGTCAGCGCGAGTCTCTACCGCATCGCGCAGGAGGGCCTGACCAATGCGGCCAAGCACGCTGAAGCGAGGCGTGTTGTCTTGCATCTTTCGATCTCTGAGGCGCAGCCCGGTGCCCGCGCTTCCGGGACCATCGCGCTCACCGTGGAGGACGACGGCCGGGCAGGCGATCAGGCGATGAAGTCCGGAATGGGACTGCTCGGCATGCGCGAACGCGTTGCGGCATTGGGCGGCCGGCTGTCCTTTGAGGCCGGACAGAGCGGAGGCTCCGCGCTGCGGGTGGTCATTCCCGCAATTCAGCTCCAGACAGAGCAGATTCCGGAGGGCGTCACCCTGGAGGAGTATGCGGCGTGAGTCGTGGCGGCACCATCATGCTGGTCGACGACCATGCCGTCGTTCGCGAGGGCTATCGAACGGTCCTGCAGAAGCAGCCGGGATTGCGGGTTGTCGCCGAAGCGTCCGATGGCGCCGACGCCTATCGCCTCTACAAGGACGTCAAGCCGGATCTCGTGATCATGGATCTGAGCATGTCCGGTATCGGCGGCATTGAAGCGATCCGGCGCATCCGCCAGTGGGATCGCGGCGCGAGAATCCTGGTGTTCACCATGCACCAGAATGCCGGCTTCGCGGTGCAGGCTATCCGTGCCGGCGCCAGAGGTTATGTGACGAAGACGAGCCCGCCCGATGAGCTGGTGCGGGCGGTGATGGATGTGCTTGCCGGCCGCATCGCCGTCAGTCCCGATATCGATCATGAGCTCGCGCTCAGCAAGCTCGGCGGCGAGACGATGGCCGCCGATGTCCTGAGCGCGCGGGAGTTTGAAGTGCTGCAGCTGCTGTTGGCCGAACGGACGACGGATGAGATCGCCGAGGCCTTGCATATCAGCCCAAAGACGGTCGCCAATCTGCATTCGGTCATCAAGGACAAGCTCGCGGTCGGCTCGGATATCGAGCTTGTCCGGCTTGCCTTGCGACAGGGGATTCTCACGCAGGTCGGTTTGGACGACGTCTCCTGATCGTGCTCTGGCGGTCGGCTGGCGCCTGGACGGGTTTGCAACAGTCGCCATACGGATTGTACAAACGGTCTTGCCGACCGGATCGGACCCGGGCGGGGGGAGAACGCATGAAGCGAGTGCCGAAGATGGCCGCAGCGCTGGTTGCGGGGATTGTTGTCGCGGTTGCGGCAGCCCGCGATGGTCGAGCGCAGCCGGTCGCGTCGGCTGCTCTTCCCGATTGGGCCTATCCCGCCAATCCGCCGCTTGGACCATTCGATGCGACTCAACCCAGGACGCTTGCCGGCAGCAGCAGGCAATTCACGCAGGCGCAGGTGGAAGACGATTTCGCGCCTCCGGACTGGTTTCCCGAAGATCATCCGCCGATGCCCTCCGTCGTGGCGAACGGCCGGCCGCCGGCAGTGAAGGCGTGCTCCAAGTGCCACGTCACCAACGGCGCGGGCCATCCTGAATCCTCGGATCTGGCCGGGCTCTCCGTGGCTTACATTATCCAGCAAATGGCCGACTTCAGGGATGGAAACCGCAAAGGCGGGCGTGCGACCTCGATGCTGCCGATCGCAAAGGCGGCGACCGAGGAGGAGGTGCGGAGCGCCGCCGAGTACTACAGTGCGCTCAAGCGTCCCGAATGGACCAAGGTCGTCGAAGCCGACACCGTGCCGCAGACGAGGCTCAGCACGGGCGGCATGCGTTTCGTCGCCGACGGCGGCGGCAGCGAGCCGCTCGGCAGCCGTATCATCGAGCTGCCGCAAGCGCCCGAACGCGCACACCTGCGGGATTCGCGGTTCGGCTTCGTCGCCCATGTACCCGTCGGCAGCGTTGCCAGAGGAAAGGCGTTGGTCTCGACCGGCGCCGACGGCAAGACCTTGCCATGCGCCGGCTGCCACGGGGCAGATCTCAAGGGCACTGCGGACGTCCCGCATTTGACCGGGCGCTCGCCGATGTATGTCTTTCGTCAGCTGAACGACATCAAGATCGGCACACGGGCAGGGGCGAACGTCGCGCAAATGCGCGAGGTGGTCGCCGGTCTCAGCCAGGACGACATGCTCGCGATTTCGGCCTATCTGGCGACATTGCAGCCCTGACTAGCCCCCAGTGCCCGCAACCTCCTCAATCGACGCCGCTTGTTTGGTCGATTATGTTGTGGCTCGTCCAACTCGGGTGAGCCGATAAAATGTATCTGGAAGCTCCGCCAAAGCTGATCGAAACCCGTGTCTTCTCGGCGATGCCGGACCAGCATCGGCGCAAGGGCGTGCGCACGGAATGGGCCGATGCGAACCGGCCCGGCAATCCCGCGGATTGCTTCATCGAAGGCCCGTCTTTCGATGCCGCCGGCAATCTCTATGTCGTGGACATTCCCTTCGGCCGCATCTTCCGGATCGCGCCTGACGGCGCTTGGTCGCTCGTGATCGAATATGAGGGCTGGCCGAACGGGCTGAAGATCAGCGCCGACGGGCGTATCCTGGTTGCAGATTATCGGCGCGGCATCATGGAGCTCGATGCCGCCGCGGGAAAGATCAGGCCGTTATTGGCCTCGCGCAATTCGGAATCATTCCGTGGCTGCAACGATCTGCACATTGCGAAAAACGGCGACATCTATTTCACCGATCAGGGCCAGACCGGACTGCACGATCCGACCGGCCGGGTCTACCGGTTGACGACCGGCGGCCGGCTCGATTGCCTGATCGACACCGCTCCCAGTCCCAATGGCCTGGTGCTCGATCCGAGTGAAACGGTGCTGTTCGTGGCGATGACGCGCGACAACGCGGTCTGGCGCATGCCTTTCATGAACGACGGCAGCGTGTCGAAGGTCGGCCGCTTCTGCTCGATGTTCGGCCCGAGCGGCCCGGACGGCATGACCATGGACGGCGCGGGGCGGCTGTTCGTCGCGCATGCCTCGCTTGGCCATGTCTTCGTCTTTGCGCCGAACGGCGAGATGATCGCACGCATCAAATCCTGCGCCGGGCAGACCTGCACCAACGTCGCGATCGGCGGTAAGAACCGCGATCAGCTCTACATCACGGAATCCGCAACCGGCTCGGTGCTGGTTGCAGATATCAATGAACTGAAATGATATTCGCGCGTTAGGTCGAGCATGAAAGCAAAGCCATTCGGCCCCACCGGGCAAAATGTTTCCGTAATCGGGCAGGGTACCTGGTATATCGACCGCGGCGACCGCAAGGCGGCTGTTTCCACGCTTCGCCGCGGCATCGAGCTCGGCATGACCCATATCGACACCGCCGAGATGTATGGCGACGCGGAGCTTGTCGTGGCGGACGCGATCGCGGGCAAGCGCGACGAGGTCTTCCTCGTTTCGAAGGTGCTGCCGAGCAACGCCTCGCGAAAGGGCACGATCACGGCCTGCGAGCGCTCGCTGAAGCGGCTGAAGACCGACCGCCTCGATTGCTATCTGCTGCATTGGCGCGGCTCGTACCCGCTCGCGGATACGGTTGCCGCCTTCGAGGAGCTGGTGCGCGCCGGAAAGATCCGTTCCTGGGGCGTCAGCAACTTCGATGCCGACGATCTCGACGAGATTCTCGCAGTCGCCGGGGAGGGCAAGATCGCCTGCAACCAGGTGCTCTATCATCTGAAGGAGCGCGCGATCGAGCACGCGGTGATCCCCTGGTGTGCGCGCCACGGCACGGCCGTCGTCGCCTATTCGCCGTTCGGTCACAACGATTTCCCGCAGCCCGCGAGCCGTGGCGGCGAGGTGCTGCAAAAAATTGCGGCCGCACATCAGGCAACGCCGCGACAGGTCGCGCTGAGCTTTCTTGCACGCGAGTCCGTGGTGTTTGCGATTCCGAAAGCCGGGAGCGCGGACCACGCTGCAGAGAACGCCGCGGCCGGCGATCTCACGCTGAGCGCGGCCGAAATCGCCTCGATCGATGCGGCGTTTCCGCGCGGACCGAAGCCGCGCGGCCTGCCGATGCTGTAACGCGCCGCGCCGAAGCACGCATGTTGGCCTCGCCGCGTTGGCATCAATGGGCCATTATTAACAATTTATTGCTGCGCTGCCCGCCTCACGCATATCGGCGTCCCGCTATCGGGTGTTGTCGCAAAGCGGAATTTCGCGTTTTTTGGAGGCTCATCCGAATCGAGATTTCGCCAGAGATTTGCCGTGACCCCGCCACCCGCTGCCTCTGCAGCCGCAAGGCTCGACAGCGTCGCTCTTCCGTTGCCTGAGAAGAAAGCCGCCAAACGTCGTGCGCCGGCGCGCGCCGACCGGCCGTTCAAGGGGATCGCGCTGATCCTGGCGTCGACGGTGTTTCTGGGCGTCTCCGACGTTACGGCGAAATATCTGTCGGCGACATTGCCGTCGATCGAGATCGCCTGGATCCGCTTTCTTGTGTTCGCGCTGATCATGGTGCCGGCGATGGTGCCGGGCACGCCGCTGTATTCTCTCAAGACCGGTAGCCTGAAGCTGCAGTTGATGCGCGGCGCCGCGCTGCTCGGCTCGTCGCTGTTCTTCATCACGGGCCTTCGCTACCTGCCGATCGCGGAAGCCTCCGCAACCGGCTTCATTGCACCGCTGTTCGTGACAGCGCTGTCGATCGTCTTGCTGTCGGAGAAGGTCGGCATACGCCGCTGGCTTGCGACCGCCTGCGGGCTCCTCGGCGTCTTGATCATCCTGCGGCCGGGCACAAGCGCCTTTCACGTGGCTGCGTTCTTCCCGATCGTCTCCGCGCTCGCCTGGGCCTCGACCCTGATCATGACGCGGATGATGAGCGGGCGTGAGCATGCCGTCACCACCATGACCTATTCGTCGATCGCGGGCGTGGCCATCCTTTCGGCGCTGGTTCCCTTCGTCTGGGTGACGCCGAGCTGGCACGACATCGTGCTCGGCATCCTGATCGGCGTGGCGTCGACCGCGGGACAGTGGATCGTGGTGCTCGCCTTCCGTTATGCCGATGCCAGCGTGCTGGCGCCCTTCTCCTATTCGCAGCTGCTCTGGGTCTCCATCCTCGGCTTCCTCGTTTTCGGCGAGGTCCCCAGCGTCTGGACCGTCATCGGCGCTGTCTTTATCGTCGGCAGCGGGCTTTACACCGCCCATCGCGAGCGCGTGCGACGCTCGCAACTGCTCACGGCGGCGGGCGAGTCGTCGCCGAACGCCTGAAATTAAGCCGTGCGCCGGTGAGGCCTCTTCGGTGTAGGATGGGCCGTGCTTGCGAAGCCCATCGCGCGCGTGGAAATCACCTGATGGATTTCCGCTGAAAAAGGGTCCCCCGGGAGGAAACGCATGATCACCCTCACAGCAAAAGACGTCCTGCCGGAAGACGGCACAAGCGGCACGCTGGTCGGGCGCGTGTTTCTGCCGCAGGCGCAAGGGCCGGCTGTCGTCGTCGTGCGCGAAGACGGCGTGTTCGACGTCACCCGGCGCTTTCCGACCGAGAGTGCCCTGTGCGAGGAAACAAATCCGGCGGCGGCCTTGCGTGAGACCGGCGGCGAGCGGATCGGCGCGCTCGATGCGCTCCTGGCCAACACGCCGCCCGATCGCCGCGATCGCACCAAGCCCTGGCTGCTCGCGCCGGTGGATCTGCAGGTGCTCAAAGCCGCCGGCGTCACCTTCGCGATCTCGATGCTGGAGCGGGTGATCGAGGAGCGGTCGCGCGGCAATCCCGCCTCGGCAGAGGCTATTCGCAAGGAAGTCGTGCGACTGGTCGGCGACGATCTGTCGAAGCTCAAGCCGGGCTCGACGGAAGCGATGCGGCTGAAGCAGGTGCTGATCGAGCAGAACGCCTGGAGCCAGTATCTCGAGGTCGGCATCGGCCCCGATGCGGAGGTCTTCACCAAGGCACCTGTCATGTCCGCGGTCGGCACCGGCATGGATGCAGGCCTGCATCCGAAATCGACCTGGAATAATCCGGAACCGGAGGTGGTGCTCGCGGTCTCGAGCCGCGGCGCAATCGTCGGCGCAACGCTCGGCAACGACGTCAACCTGCGCGACTTCGAAGGCCGCTCCGCGCTACTGCTCTCCAAGGCCAAGGACAACAACGCCTCATGCGCGATCGGCCCGCTGCTGCGGCTGTTCGACCGGAATTTCACGCTCGACGACGTGCGCAGGATGGACGTCGCCCTGACGGTCACGGGAACGGACGGCTTTGTGCTCGAGGGTCATTCCTCGATCGGCAAGATCAGCCGCGATCCGACCGATCTCGTCGCGCAGACCATCGGCACCGTGCACCAGTATCCGGACGGCTTCGCATTGTTCCTCGGCACGATGTTCGCGCCCGTCAAGGACCGCGACGCGCCGGGGCAGGGCTTCACCCACAAGCGCGACGACATCGTCACCGTCGCCTCGCCGAAGCTCGGCAAGCTCACAAATCGCATGCGCGCAAGCGACGAATGCGAGCCCTGGACGTTCGGCGTCGGCGCGCTCATGACGAATCTGGCGCAGCGGAAGCTGCTCTGACGCCGTTAGAGCATGATCCGGAAAAGCGGGCACCGGTTTTCCGAAAAGATCATGCTCCATCAAGAATCTGGAGCGCGATCGCGATTCAACCCAATCCGATCGCGCTCTGGTCAAACCGAGACGGTGACGCGCAGGAATGTCGCAGGGATGGACGTCGTGTCTCTCGATCCGCTCTTGTTGTGGTTGTTGAAAAGAATATCCAGCTCCTTCTGGAGATCGCCGGCCTTGCCGTTTTTTCCGGCCGCCTCGAACGCGTTCATGGTCGGCCCGTAATAGTCGCGGAACAGCTCGACGAAGCGCGACGGCGAGCCCGGGAAGTTGAACACATAGGTGTCGCGGAGGAAGGATATCCGCTCTTTCGCGATCCCTGCAGCCCCAAATCGCTCGATCACATTGCCCTCGACGCCCCACGTCATCGGGCTGATGAACCCTTCCGGCGGCGGAGGGGTGTAGGCCGAGCTGATCTTGAGCACCTGCGCAACCAGGGTCGGATCATTCGGGATCCAGTTGCCCATGACGACCCGCCCCCCGGGACGCGCCACGCGCACCATCTCCTTGGCAACGTCGAACGGCCTTGGCGCGAACATGGCGCCGAAAATGCTCACCACGAGATCGAAGCTGTCGTCCCCGAGCCCCTGCAGGTTCGATGCATCGCCTTCCTGGAACCTGCAATTGGAAAGGCCCATCTCGCCAGCGCGCCGATTGGCCGCCGCCACGAGGTTGCTTGCGATATCGACGCCGAGTACCTCTGCTCCGCGCTTTGCCGCCGGGATCGCGGTGGTTCCGTCGCCGCATCCGAGATCGAGAACCTTCATCTCTTTGGTCACTCCGAGAGAGCCCACGAGCGCGTCGCCGCTCTCGCGCATGTTGGCCGCAAGCCGGGTGAAGTCACCCTTTTCCCAAAGCGCCTTGTTCGGATTCGCTGTCATCGGACTTCTCCTCGCAATTGGATTGAGTATTCACAGCAGCCAAACATTTGAGCACGCGCGCCCGATCATCAAGCCGGCGCTTCATAGGTCCTCGCGACATTTGGTCACGCGATCATGCGTCGCCGGCGTCGCGTGGTCGCATTGCGCGGCGATCAGCGTCTTAGCAATTCGTCCACGCTGAAACGGCCGCCGCCGGTCACGAACAGGACAAGGAGACCGCCGGCAATCGCGATATCCTTGCTGAGGAGTATGTATTGCAGATTTTGCGCAGCCTGCGGAAATTGCCAGTAGCGATGCGCCGTGCCGAACGCGATCACCACGAAAGCCAGCGCGAGCAGCGCCCCGTAGCGCGTGCCGGCGCCGAGGATCAGGGAGATCACGATTATCCATTCCACCACATGCGCGATGTCGCTCATGACGGCGGGGGCGGGATATTGCAGGGATTTCAGATAGTCCGCGTTCGGTCCCCCGGTCCATACCGTCATCAGGAAGACGGCCGCAAGCAGCACGCGTCCGATGAGAAGCCATGTGTCGGCCAATCCGGTTGCGACACCATCTGTATATGAGAGAAACGGATGTGATGATCGATCTGCCATGGTCGCCCTCCCTGCAATGTGCTCGCAAATCCTAATGTCGGCTTCGGCGACGGGAAAGGGCGAAGGCTCGTTCGTTGTTATCGCGTCCTTGCTTTCGCACCGCAAACAAGCCGACGCGCGCCGGCGCAAGCGCCGACCGCCCTCGCGCAACACGCCCGGCAGTCGTGCCATGCAAGGGCGGTTCGGCGTGACGAAACTGCGGAGCACTGATTTGCCCGACATGCCAAGCGAAAACCGCGCATGCATGTCATGCGAAAATTGCCCGTCGTGCCAATCCGCCGCAGTTCCGATTTTCGGAATCAGTTGTTGACTTTCGACCCAAATCACCGGCATCATTTGCGCCGTCCCGCACCTCAAGGAGGGGCGCTTCGCGATCGTCACGAGTGTGGCGCGGGATGCGATGGACGCGAAAGCAGCGCCTGACGTGCGATGCTGTTGCGGACGGCCAAGTCGTATGGTCCTGGCGCCCCTGGGCTGGCGCCAAGTCTCGCGGGCGACCTGCGAGGCGACGGTGACTACAAGGTCACGGACACCGGGGAGAGTACGAAGCAGCCGTTAACACCATCGCGCAGGGAATGTCGTTTGTTTCGGCTTTGCCTGTGGTGACGTGCTTGTGTGCTTTCTTCAACTGCACACAAGGCCGCGGGTGTGGCCAACACCCGGCATTCCCTGCGCCCTCCTTTTCTTCGGAGTGCGTGATGTCCCAAGACTCGGGCGCCATCTGCGCCGCGGGAATGCAGCGTCGTGCGTCATTGCGAGCGCAAGCGAAGCGACCTGGAATCGCGTGCGTAAACCCGCTCAACGCGTCGCGCTTACGCGGTGCGCTTGCCGATGAAGCCGAAGAGGGCCATGACCGCGCCGAGCGCGCCGACGAGGCCGGACACGGTGCCGACCGTCTGCATCATGCTGACCGCGTCGTTGGAGCGGCCGGCCATCGATCCCATGCCCGCAAAAAAGCCGATTGCCAGCAGGATCAGGACCAGGCCCACGATCACCAGGCGCCAATTCACTTTGCGCATCAATTCGAGTCCCATTGTCCGGCCGGGGATGCGGCCGGTTCAGGGCTTGGTCGCGTTCAACCGCCCGACGGTTCATATCGCGGCGAGGCGGGGTGGATGTACATTTGCGCGTCCCGGCTCAAGGCCGGGAGGAGAGCGGAATGGTCGTGCCAGACCGGCCAACGCGATCGAATATTTCTAAGTGCCTCAGCGCAAAGCTCGACTTGGTCGACGCGGTGCTGTCGTATGGTGTAAAAACTTGAGAATTCAGGCGCCCGCAGCAGGATAATATCTGAAACTTGGCGCGACCGGAGGCCCGCATGGCGATTGAACCCGCACGTCTGGACTTGTTGTCGGCGCTGGCCAGGAAAGTGCTGTGGCTGTCGTCATGGACCATCCACCACGCCAATCACATCCGCCCGAACAAGGACGGTCTGAAGGTTGGCGGCCATCAGGCGTCCTCCGCCTCGCTCGCGACCATCATGTCGGCGCTCTATTTCAGTGTGCTGCGCCCCGAAGACCGTGTCGCCGTGAAACCGCATGCGAGTCCTGTCTTTCATGCGATCCAGTATTTGTTCGGACGCCAGAGCCGCGACAAGCTGGAAAATTTCCGCGGCTACAAGGGTGCGCAGTCCTATCCCTCGCGCACCAAGGACACCGACGATGTCGACTTCTCGACCGGCTCGGTCGGCCTCGGGGTAGCGCAGACGTTGTTCGCCTCGCTGGCGCAGGATTACGTCAAGTCGCATGGCTGGATGAAAGACCGCCGCGAGGGACGGATGATCGCGCTGGTCGGCGACGCCGAGATGGACGAGGGCAATATCTTCGAGGCGCTCGCGGAAGGCTGGAAGCACGGCCTGCGCAACACCTGGTGGGTGGTCGATTACAATCGCCAGTCGCTCGATGCCGTGGTGCGCGAAGGGCTCTGGGAGAAATTCGAGACCATGTTCCGCAACTTCGGCTGGCATGTGGTGATCGTCAAATATGGCACCTTGATGCGAGAGGCGTTTGCCGAGCCCGGCGGCGAGGCGCTCAGGCGCTGGATCGACAATTGCCCGAACGCGCTCTATTCCGCGCTTTGCTTCCAGGGTGGGGCGGCGTTCCGAAAGCACCTGCAGGACGAGATCGGCGATCAGGGCGACGTCTCAAAGCTGATCGCACGCCGTAGCGACGATGAGATTCTCGCGCTGATGTCCAATCTCGGCGGCCACGACATGGCGAGCATGATCGAAGCGTTCGAAAGTATCGATCACGATCGGCCGGTTTGCTTCATCGCCTACACCATCAAGGGTGTCGGCCTGCCGTTCCAGGGCCACAAGGACAATCATGCCGGGTTGATGACGGTCGCGCAGATGGAGAAGTGGCGCGCGAGCCAGAACATCCGTCCCGGTCACGAATGGGACAAGTTCGAAGGGATGGCGCAGGATGCTGCCGCGCTGACGGCGTTTCTCGAGCGCGTGCCATTCAACAAGGACGACCGCCGCCTGACCGCGCCTGTGATCGAGGTGCCGCGCCAGCTTTCCTTTTCGCCCGCGGCGCAGATGTCGACCCAGCAGGGCTTTGGGCTCGTGCTGAACGAAATCGCGCGCGGCGACAGCGAGCTTGCCGCGCGCATTGTGACGGCCTCGCCGGACGTCACCGTCTCCACCAATCTCGGCGCCTGGGTCAACCGCCGCGGCCTGTTTGCACGTGCCGAAAAGGCCGACCTGTTCCGCAGCGAAAAGATCCCGACCACTTTCCACTGGGATTTCTCGCCGAAGGGCCAGCACATCGAGCTCGGTATCGCCGAGATGAACTTGTTCATCCTGCTCGCCGCACTTGGCCTCTCGCACCATATCAATGGTGCGCGGCTGTTGCCCGTCGGGACGCTCTACGACCCCTTCATCGAGCGCGGGCTCGATGCGCTCAATTATGCCTGCTACCAGGATGCGCGCTTCATGGTGGCCGCGACGCCCTCCGGCATTACCCTCGCGCCTGAGGGTGGCGCGCACCAGTCGATCGCGACGCCCTTGATCGGCATGGCGCAGGACGGGCTTGCCTCCTTCGAGCCGGCCTTCGTCGATGAACTCGCCGTGATCATGCGCTGGGGCTTCGAGCACATGCAGCGCGAGAGCGGCGAGGGCGGTTCGGTCTATTTGCGGCTGTCGACCCGCGCCATCGATCAACCGCAGCGCGCGATCGGCGAGAGCCTGCAGAACGACATCACCGAAGGTGCCTATTGGCTGCGCAAGCCCGGACCGAACGCGGAAGTCGTCATCGCCTATACCGGAGCGGTCGCGCCGGAGGCAATCGAGGCCACCGGTTTCATCGGCGAGAGCAGGCGGGATGTCGGGCTGCTCGCCATCACCTCGGTCGACCGGCTGCATGCGGGCTGGACCGCCGCACGGAAGCTGCGGCGTGAGCGCCGTGGCGTGCAGCACTTGAGCCATATCGACAAACTGCTCGCGCCCCTGCCGCGCGACTGCGGCATCGTCACCGTGATCGATGGACATCCGGCCGCGCTCGGCTGGATCGGCAGCGTCCGCGGCCACAGGGTCGAGGCGCTCGGCGTCGAGCATTTCGGCCAGACCGGCACCATCGACGACCTCTATCGTCATTACGGCATCGATGCCAACGCCATCATCGATGCCGCCGAAGGCCTCACCTCGGGTGCGCCGGTCCTGCACCGCAAAATGGCGGTGTGACGTTAGGAAAGGAAAAACATGCAAGCTCGTCATTCCGGGGCGCGACGAAGTCGCGAGCCCGGAATCCATAACCACCGCCTGGGAGTATGGATTCCGGGACCGGCCCAAGGGCGTGCCCCGGAATGACGATGGATAGAGCCTTGTCGCGGTCGTGCCTCGCACCCTATATCCAGTGTCCGCTGCAAGGCTGGCGGTCGCTTATGGCGGGTTCAACTGCGGGGGCTTTCGTGCAAGGATAGTTGCCGAAGGGCTCTTCTGCCCCTTTCTCTCGCCCCCGAAATCAAGAGGTTTCCGATGGTCAATCGCATGCAATTCTACATCGACGGCGCCTGGGTCGATCCGGTCGTCAAAAAATCCATCCCCGTCGTCAATCCGGCGACTGAAGAGGCGATGTACGAGGTTGCGGTCGGCTCCAGGGCCGACGTCGACAAGGCGGTCGCAGCCGCCAAGCGCGCGTTTGCCACCTATTCGCAGACGAGCCGCGAGGAGCGCGTCGCGCTGCTCTCCAAGGTGATCGAGATCTACAAGGGCCGCATCAAGGAGATCGGCGCTGCCGTCTCCGACGAGATGGGTGCGCCGCTGCCGATGGCCGAAAAGCTGCAGGCGGGCGCCGGCCTCGGCCATCTCGCCTCCACGCTCGAAGTCCTGAAGAATTATCAGTTCGAGGAGACACTGCCCTCGGCGGTGGTGGTGCGTGAGCCGGTTGGCGTGGTCGGCATGATCACGCCCTGGAACTGGCCGCTGAACCAGATCGCCTGCAAGGTCGCGCCTGCGCTGGCCGCCGGTTGCACCATGATCCTCAAGCCTTCCGAGTTCACCCCGACCTCGGCGCTGATCTTTGCAGAAATCTTGCATGAAGCTGGCGTGCCGAAGGGCGTGTTCAACCTCATCAACGGGCTGGGTCCCGAGGTCGGCGCCGCCATGAGCGAGCATCCTGACATCGACATGATCTCGTTCACCGGCTCGACCCGAGCCGGCGTCGATGTGGCAAAGCGCGCCGCGCCCACGGTCAAGCGCGTCAGCCAGGAGCTCGGCGGCAAGTCGCCGAACGTGATCCTTGACGACGCCGATCTCACCAAGGCGGTGACCGGCGGCGTGATGCACATGTTCAACAACTCCGGACAGTCCTGCAACGCGCCGTCGCGGATGATCGTGCCGCTCTCGAAGATGAAGGAAGTGGCCGCAATCGCCAAGGGCGTCGCCGAGAAGACCAAGGCCGGCGACCCGCGCGCCGACGGCACCAATATCGGCCCGGTCGTCAACCGCACGCAGTGGGACAAGATCCAGGCGCTGATCAAGAAGGGCATCGATGAGGGCGCAACGCTTGTGGCTGGTGGCCCCGGTTTGCCCGAAGGCGTCAACAAGGGCTTCTATGTCCGCCCCACCATCTTCGCCGACGTGACCAACGACATGACCATCGCGCGTGAGGAGA
The DNA here is from genome assembly GCA_963738845.1 of uncultured Alphaproteobacteria bacterium. Taxonomy (GTDB): domain Bacteria; phylum Pseudomonadota; class Alphaproteobacteria; order Rhizobiales; family Xanthobacteraceae; genus Bradyrhizobium. Next base: position 269,939 of record CAVTYJ010000007.1, read on the forward strand.
TCTTCGGGCCGGTGCTCACCATCATCGGCGCCAAGGACGAGGCGGACGCGGTCAAGATCGCCAACGACACGCCCTATGGCCTTGCCGGTTATGTTTCGGCCGGCAATGTCGAGCGCGCGCGAAAAGTCGCCCGCCAGATCCGTGCCGGCAACGTCAACCTGCAGGGCGTGCCGAACGACCGCACCGCGCCGTTCGGCGGCTACAAGCAGTCCGGCAACGGCCGCGAATGGGGCAAGTTCGGCCTCGAGGAATATCTCGAGGTGAAGGCGGTCGCGGGCTACAACGCCGCGTGAGCGTGCGCGGCAATCAATGAAAGGCGGCGCCGGGGCGGGATCACTGCTCCGGCGTTCCGGTTTTAAGGGGGAGGCGGCCCTGTCGGCTTCGTTCAAGATCGGCTCGCTGCAGGCGTCCTGCTATCGCTACCCGCTGGCGACGCCGGTAGTGACCTCGTTCGGCCGGATGAACGATCGCCCCGCGCTGTTCGTGCGCGCGGATGACGAGGACGGCGCGCATGGTTTCGGCGAGGTGTGGTGCAACTTCCCGGCGGTCGGCGCCGAGCACCGCGCGCGGTTGATCAACGAGGTGCTGGCGCCGATGCTTGCCGCGCGCGCCATCGCGCATCCCTCCGAGGTCTTCGACTATCTCACCGCGGCGACGTCGGTGATGGCGCTGCAGGCGGGCGAGCAGGGACCGTTCGCGCAGGCAATCGCCGGCATCGATATCGCCTTGTGGGACCTGTTTGCGCGTCGCGCCAAGCAGCCGCTATGGAGGATGCTCGGAGGAACATCGCCGCGCATGCGTGCCTATGCCAGCGGCATCAATCCGGACGGCTGCGTTCGGGTGGCGGAAGCTGCGATGGGCCGCGGCCATCGCGCTTTCAAGCTGAAGATCGGTTTCGGCGCCGAACGCGACCGCGACAATCTGCGCAATCTCCGCCGCCTGATCGGTGACTTGAAGCTTGCGGTCGACGTCAATCAGGGTTTCTCGCTCGGTCAGGCGCTCGATGAAGCGCCCAAGCTCGATGAGTTCGGCCTGATGTGGCTGGAAGAGCCGCTGCGCGCCGACCGGCCCTGGAGCGAGTGGCGCAGCTTGCGCGAGCGGGTATCGACGCCGCTTGCCGGCGGTGAAAACCTCGCAGGCCGCGACGTCTTTGCGGCCGCGCTTTCCGAGGGAGTCCTGAGCATCCTTCAGCCGGATGCGGCCAAGTGGGGCGGGATCACCGGCTGCCTTGCGGTCGCGCGTGAGGTGATCGGAGCCCAACGCACCTATTGCCCGCATTTTCTCGGCGGCGGCATCGGGCTTCTCGCTTCCGCGCATCTGCTTGCCGCCTGCAACGGCGGCTGGCTCGAGGTCGATTGCAACGACAATCCGCTGCGCGAGCAGTTTTGCGGCAGCGTCGCCGGCGTCAGGGATGGTGAGCTCGTGCTGACGGAGGAGCCCGGACTGGGAATCGAGCCCGATCTCTCGTCGATCGCGAAATACAGGACCCTCTAATTTGGCGTCCCCCGCGAAAGCGGGACCCATAGCCACCGGAAGGAGTTGTACGAGCTTTGTTAGTTGTTGGCGTGCCTATCGATAAAGTCCGCGGCATGTGCCCCGGCGTTCGCCGGGGCGAGGCGCCCCTATCCGCCGAGCGCGCCCTGCGTGTTGACGTAGAGCGCGTAGATCGACTGGCTCGCCGCCATGAACAGGCGATTGCGCTTGAGGCCGCCGAAGCAGACATTGGCGCAGCGTTCGGGCAGAGCGATGCGGCCGATCGGGGCGCCGTCGGGGGCGAACACCATGACGCCGTCGAGCGCGGGATCACCCATGCCCCAGCCACACCAGAGATTGCCGTCGATATCGCAGCGCATGCCGTCGGGCGTGCCGGCGCCGGCGTCGATCAGCACGCGCTTGTCGGAAAGCCTCGCGCCATCCGCGGACACGTCATATGCAAGGATCTTGCGGTTCGGCACGCCGCGGGATTCGACGACGTAGAGGATCTTTTCATCTGGGGAGAAGCAGAGGCCATTCGGGCCGAGCACGCCTTCGGCCACGATCGTGGCTTTGCCGGTCGCCCCGTCGATGCGATAGACATTGGGCTCGAGGTCGGGTTCGGCCTTATAGCCTTCGTAATTGCCGAGCAGGCCGAAGATCGGATCGGTGAACCAGATAGATCCGTCGGATTTGACCACGACGTCATTCGGCGAGTTCAGCCGCTTTCCGGCGAAGCTGTCGATCAACACGGTCATCGACCCGTCATATTCGGTGCGCACCACGCGCCGTCCGCCATGCTCGCACGTGATCAGCCGGCCTTGCCGGTCGCGGGTATTGCCGTTGGCGAAGTTGGAGGGTTTTCGGTAGACCGAGACGGAACCGGTCTCTTCTTCCCACTTGAGGATGCGCTGGTTCGGAATGTCGCTGCACAAAAGATAGCGCCCGTCGCCGACCCAGACAGGGCCCTCGGCCCAGCGAAGCCCCGTGGCAAGCCGCTCGATGGCCGACAGCTTCAGCCAGTATTTCTCGAAGCGGGGATCGAGAGCGGTGATGGCTGGATCGGGATAGCAGGTTGCGGGATGCCAGCCAGCCGCCTGAGGTGCATCGGTCATTTTGCGGTTCTCGTTGTTGCGTTTCCTCGCGGTATGAGTTGCTATCATCACAGACGAATGACCGCAAACAGGTTTGCGAGAGGGAAGAGATGCCACGGATATTGATGACGGGTGCGGCCGGAGGTATCGGTACGTCATTGCGGAAATTGCTGCCGCCGATCTATCCGGACCTGGTGCTGAGCGACCTCAAGGCGCCAGCCGATCTCGGCGGAAGCGAGAAGTTCAAGGCGGCCGATCTCGCCGACCTGGCGCAGGTCGAGACGATCTGCGAAGGCGTCGACGGCATCCTGCATTTCGGCGGCTATTCCGTCGAAGGCCCCTGGGATTCCATTTTGCAGTCCAACATCATCGGCTGCTACAATCTGTTCGAGGCGGCGCGGCGGAAAGGTGTCAAGCGGGTTGTGTTCGCCTCATCGAACCACGCGGTGGGGTTCTATCCGCGCCATCATCGGATCGGCACCGACGTCACCACGCGCCCCGACAGCCGCTACGGCGTCAGCAAGGCCTTCGGCGAAGCGGCCGGGGCGCTCTATGCAGACAAGCACGGCATCAAGGTCACGTGCATCCGGATCGGCAATTTCGGCGACAAACCGCTCGACCACCGCAGGCTTTCGATCTGGCTGAAGCCGGAGGACTTGGTGCAGCTCTGCCGGATCGGCCTCGAGCATCCCGACATTCATTTCGAGATCCTCTATGGCGCGTCCTACAACGAGCGCGCGTGGTGGGACAACCACCGCGCTTATGATCTGGGCTATCGTCCGACCGGGCGCGGTGAAGACTTCCGCGAGCACGCCATGGCCGAGCAGGCCAAGCTCAAGCCGGACGCGGTCGCCGACTTCTATCAGGGCGGCGCGTTCTGCAGCATGGAATTCGATGGCGACAGGAACCGGATCGTCGACTGGACCTGATGGATTCAAGAGAGCACGGCAATGACCGACGGACTTCGCAAGGGACTGGCAAGTTACGGTGATGCAGGCTTTTCGCTGTTCCTGCGCAAGGCCTTCATCAAGGCGATGGGCTATTCCGACGACGCGCTGGATCGGCCGATCGTGGGCATCACCAACACCTATAGCGATTACAATCCCTGCCACGGCAACGCGCCGCAGATCATCGAAGCGGCCAAGCGCGGCGTCATGCTCTCGGGCGCAATGCCCTTCGTGTTTCCGACGATCTCGATCGCCGAGAGCTTCTCGCATCCGACCTCGATGTATCTGCGCAATCTGATGGCGATGGAAACCGAGGAGATGATCCGCGCGCAGCCGATGGACGCGGTGATCGTGATCGGCGGCTGCGACAAGACCTTGCCGGCACAGATCATGGCTGCCGTCTCCGCCGATCTGCCGACCGTGGTCATTCCAGTGGGTCCTATGGTGGTCGGCCATCACAAGGGCGAGGTGCTGGGCGCCTGCACAGATTGCCGCAAACTCTGGGCGAAATACCGCGCGGGCGAGATCGACGATGAGGAAATCGAGGCCGTCAACGGGCGTCTCGCACCTTCCGTCGGCACCTGCATGGTCATGGGCACGGCGAGCACGATGGCTTGCATCACGGAGACGCTGGGGCTGTCGCTGCCGATGAGTGCGACCATCCCAGCGCCGCATGCCGAGCGTTTCCGTCTTGCCGAGGCCAGCGGCAGGGCTGCGACCGCAATGGCGAAGGCGAAGGGGCCGAAGCCGAGCGAGCTCCTGACGAAATCCGCGTTCCGCAACGCCCAGGTTGTGCTGCAGGCGATTGGCGGATCGACCAACGGCCTTATTCATCTGACCGCGATCGCGCATCGCACGCCGTATCGGATCGATCTCGAGGCCTTCGACCGGCTCGGCCGCGAAGTGCCCGTGCTGGTCGACCTCAAGCCTTCGGGCGAGCATTACATGGAGCATTTCCACCACGCCGGCGGCGTGCCGAAGCTCCTGGCACAGCTCGGCGATCTCATCGATCTCGATGCGAAGACCGTCGAGGGCAAGACGTTGCGCGAGGTGGTGGCCGGCGCCGAAGACGTGCCGGGCCAGACCGCGATCCGTTCGCGGCAAGATCCGATCAAGCCGGAGGGCGGGCTTGCGGTGCTGCGCGGCAATCTCGCCCCGCGCGGCGCGGTCATCAAGCATTCGGCGGCGACGGCAAAGCTCCTGCAGCATACCGGCCGTGCCGTGGTGTTCGATTCGGTCGAGGACATGACCTTGCGCGTCGACGATCCCGCGCTCGAGGTCACCGCCGACGACGTGCTGGTGCTGCGCAATGCGGGCCCGAAGGGCGCGCCCGGCATGCCGGAAGCGGGCTATCTGCCGATCCCGAAGAAGATTCTGCGCACCGGCGTCAAGGACATGGTGCGGATCTCCGATGCAAGGATGAGCGGCACGGCGTTCGGCACCATCGTCTTGCACATCACGCCTGAATCCGCCGTCGGCGGCCCGCTGGCGCTGGTCAGGACCGGCGACATGATCCGGCTCGATGTGGCCTCACGCAGCATCGAGCTGATGGTCGATGCGGCCGAACTGAAGCAGCGTCAGGCGGCGATGAGGCTTCCGGAAGCGCCCGAAGGGGCCAACCGCGGTTACGCCTGGCTCTTCAACGAGACCATTCTGCAGGCCGACGAGGGTTGCGACTTCGATTTCATGCGGCGCGAGGGGAAGGAGTAGCTTTCGTACATGCGCCTTCGCCCTCAGTTCGATTGACAGCCCGCAAAGTGCGATGGGATGATCTAGCAAAACAGGTTCAGGGGGAAACGATGGCGAGCTGGAGCAGGGCATTCGGTGCGGTCGTTGCCGCACTGCTTTTCGCGGTGACGGGCGCGGCCGCGCAGGAGGTGAAGCATTATCGCTTCGCCTACGACCAGCCGAAGACGACGGGATACGGCATCCTCGGCGATATCTTCGCCGACAAGCTCAAGGAATTGAGCAAGGGTACGATGCTCATCGACCAGTATCCGGGTGCGCAGCTCGGGCAGGAGCCGCAGGTCCTGCAGCTGGTCAAGAACGGCGACGTCGAGTTCTGCATCTCTTCGTCTGCCAATGCGGCGACCCTGTCGCCGCAGGCCGGCGTGATGTCGATGCATTTCCTGTTCCGCTCGGAAGCGCATCTCGTCAAGGCGATCGCCGATCCCGAGGTCGCCAAGGCGGTGAAGGCGATGATTGTCGAGACCGTGCAGGGCGCCCGGGTGATCGCGGTTGCGACCCTTGGGCTGCGCAGCATGTATTCCAAGCGCGAGATCAGGAAGATAGAGGACGTGAAGGGATTGAAGGTCCGCGTGCAGGCCACTCCGACCGAGGACACCACCTTCCCGGCCTATGGCGCGCAGATCGTGCACATGCCCTTCGGCAGTGTCTATACCTCGCTGCAGACCGGCGTGGTCGACGTCGCCGAAAACGGCGTCAACGTCTACCTCGCCAATAAGCACTATGAAGTCGCGCCGGTGTTGTCGATGACCGAGCACGAAGCCAACAATTCGCTGGTCTGGATCTCCGACAAGCTCTGGAACAGCCTGACTGCGGAACAGCAGGGCTGGGTGCAGGCGGCGGCCGATGAGGTCAACAGGACGCAGCCGGCGAAGGCGCTGGAGCTCGAGCATCAGTCGCAAGACAAGCTCCGCTCGATCGGCGTGAAGGTCGTGACCGATGTCGACAAGTCCGGCTTCATCGCGGTCGCCGATCCCTTGCTCGACAAGCTGGCAAGGGACCTCGGTCCGCACGCCGAGAAGATCAAGAACATGGTCCGGGCCATCAAATAGGCGCATGATCCTTCGAAGCCGCCTTGCTCCGGTCTACGCAAAACGAGGTCAAAAACCGCGCTTGACGGATGGTCAATTGACAATCCGCCAAGCGCGATGGTTTGATCCGCGCAAACTCAAAACAGGGGGAGACGGTGTTCAATCCAGCGAAAATCCTCAAATTGCTTGTGGCCAGCATGGCGCTGGTATTTGCCGCGGGCGCCAACGCGCAGGAGGTGAAGCATTATCGCTTTGCCCACGACCAGCAGCTCAACTCCGGCTACAGCGTCGCCTACGACATCTTTTCAGCGAAGTTGAAGGAATTGAGCAAGGGCACGATGCTGGTCGACCAATACCCAGGCGCCCAGCTCGGGCAGGAGCCGCAAATCCTGCAGCTGGTGAAGGCCGGCGACATCGACTTTGCCGTCGTTTCCTCCGCCAACACCTCGACGATTTCGCCGCAGGCCGGCGTGATGTCGCTGCACTTCCTGTTCCGCAACGAGGATCACATCACCAAGTCGCTCGGCGACGAGAAGGTCTTTGCCGCCATCCGCGACATGATCGACGACACCGCGCCCGGCATCCATGCGATCGGCCTGGCGACCCAGGGCTTCCGCTACATGTACGGCAAGAAGGAGGTGCAAAAGGTCGACGACATCAAGGGCTACAAGGTCCGTGTCCAGGCGACCGCGACCGAAGACACCATGTTTCCGGCCTATGGCGCCCAAACCGTTCATATGCCGTTCGGCAGCGTGTACACCTCGCTGCAGACCGGCGTAGTGGATTTTGCCGAAAACGGGATGAACGTCTATCTCATCAACCGCCACTACGAGGTCGCGCCGATCATATCGATGACGGAGCACGAGGCGAACAACGCCATCCTCTGGATTTCTGACAAGCTCTGGCAGAGCCTTTCGCCCGAGCAGAAGCAATGGGTCCAGACCGCGGCGCGCGATGTCAGCCTGCAGGAGCCCAAGCGCGGCTTCGAGCTCGAGCATGCGGCGGCCGGCAAGCTCGAGAAGATGGGCGTGAAGATCAACAAGGACGTCGACAAGGCCGGCTTCCAGAAGATCGCCGACCCTTATCTGGACAAGCTCGCGCATGATCTCGGGCCCCACGCCGAGAAGATCAAGAACCTGATCAAGGCAATCAATTGACCCTCGTGGGGACGAGCGTGCCAGCGCGTCTCGAACCATGAGGTCCTGCCAAGCCCTCTTTCATCCTTCGAGGCGCGCGCAGGCGCGCTCCTCAGGATGGGGACCTCCCGTGTGACAGCCGATGGCGATTGCGGATAAACTCGTCTTGCAGCGGCAGCGCCATCTCAAATGGCGAGCGCTCGACAGGCTCGAGCTCGTGCTGATGGTGATCTGCGGCGTGCTCTGCTTCGGCTTTTCGCTGTCGGTGACCGCCGACATCGTGACGCGCACGATCGGCCATCCCTGGCTGTGGCTGCAGGAAGCAACTTCGACGCTGTTCATCTACGCGATCTTCCTGGGTGCTGCGGTCGCGACCCGCCGCAACGATCACCTTTACCTTACGGCCATCTCGGAATCGATGCACGGCGTGTCGCGCCTGATTGTCGAAGTCACGTTGCGCACCGTGGTCCTGGCGGTTGCTGCCTGCCTGATCTGGTACGGCTACCAGAACTACCTGCGCGGCTTCGGCTCCTTTCGTCTGCCGTCGGGCACGCCGATCGCCTCGCTCTATGCGATCATTCCCATCTCCGGCGTGCTGATTGCGCTGTTCACGGTCGAGCAGCTCGTCAACGGCATCGTCAACGGTTTCGATCATCCCGAGCCGCGGGATGAGCTGCCTGAGATTCCGCCCGTTGATGGCGATATCGAGGGGAGGGCGCGGCTGTGAGCCCTCCCGTCATTCTCGCCATCATGTCGTCCTGCTTCCTGTTCTTTGGCTATCTCGGCGTGCCCGTGCCGTTCTCGCTGCTTGCCGGCGTGTTCGTCGGTGCGACGCTCGCCGATGTGTCGCTCGCCGCAATCATCCAGAAGATCTTCGATGGGGTCGATTCCGAGGCGCTGCTCGCGATCCCGTTCTTCCTGCTGGTCGGCGAGCTCATGAGCTCGGCCAACGTCGTGGTGCGCATTGCGAACCTCTCGGTGTCGCTGGTCGGCCATATCAGGGGCGGGCTGTCGCAGGTCGTGGTGGTCTTCAGCATGTTCTTCTCGGAGATGTCGGGCTCGACCACTGCCGACGTCGCCGTGATGAGTCGCGCGCTCGGCGGGCCGATGCGGCGCGAGGGCTATGAGTCCGCCTTCATCGCCGCGATCATCGCGGCCGCCTCCACGATCGCCGCGCTGGTGCCGCCGAGCATTACGGCCGTGGTCTACGGCGCGGTCGGCAACGTCTCGATCGCGGGGCTGTTCATGGCCGGTGTCGTGCCCGGCTTCATGATCGGCTTCGGGCTGATGATCTATTGCTATTTCTTCGGCCCGTCCGGCATGCGCAAGCCGCGCGCCACGATGCGACAGGTCGCATTTGCCACCGCGGATGCCGCGCTGCCGCTGATGATCCCCGTGATCCTGCTCGGCGGCATCCTGACGGGCTGGTTCACGCCGACCGAAGCCGGCGTGGTTGCCGTGATCTGGATCATCCTGGTGGTGATCCCCGCACTCAACCGCGGCCACCTGAAGAACATTCCCTACGATTTCTGCCTCGCAGGGCTGATCTTCTCGCTGCCCTTGATCACGATCGGCGCCGCCAACGCCTTCGGCTGGATGCTGGCCTATTTGCGTGGGGCTATCGTGATAGCCGACTGGATCACCTCGATTGCAGGCAACGACCCGCATCACATCATGCTTCTGATGGTGCTGCTGTTCACCGTGGTCGGCGATTTCATCGAGCCGGTGCCGACCATCATCATCTTCATGCCATTGGTAAACGCGCTGACCCAGGCCGGCGACATCAACGGCGTGCACATGGGCGTCGTGCTGATCGCGACGCTTGCCTTCGGCCTGATCACGCCGCCTTACGGGCTCGTGCTGCTGATGGCCTCGAAATTCGTCGGCGTCAGCTTCAGCAAGGCGCTACGCGCGGCGCTTCCGATCTACGTTGTGTTCCTGATCACCATCACCTTCACAATCTATTTCCCGAGCGTCGTGCTGTGGCTGCCGAAGCACGTCATCCCGGAGTCGGTCGGTTGCTTCAAGTCGCCGGCGGGCACAGGCTATATCTGTCCGCAGTAAGCTTTGTCGTCCCGGCCAAGCGGCATCGCGAGCGCGAGCCGGCGCGGCGGAAACTACTTCCCTTTGCTCGTGAATTTCTTTACGGCGGTGCGGAATTCCTCCGTGTGCATGCAATCGATGATGGCCTCGCGTTCGGCCTCCAGTTGCTGCTCGATCGGCGTGGTCGGCGAACGGTGGATCAGCATCTTGGTGGCGGCAATGGCGGCTGGCGCATTCTGTGCCAAACGACGCGCGAACTCCTGTGTTGCGCTCTTCAGCTCGGCGGCAGGGACGACTTTCGCAACCAGCCCCCACTCATAGGCCTGGCGCGCGCCAAAGCTGTCCTCGGCGAGATAGATCTGCAGCGCGCGCCGGGGACCGACGCTGGCCACGACCCCGACGGTACCACCGCCGTCGGGTGAAACCCCGAGCTTGGCATAAGCCGGCGTGAACTTGGCGTCCTCGGCCGCGATGCAGAGATCGGCGACAAATGCCAGCGACAACCCGGCTCCGGCGGCCGAGCCGTGCACGCTTGCCAGCACGATCTTCGGCATCCGCCGCAGCGTCGTGATGAAGGCATGATAATGCTCGAGCATCTCGCCGACCACAGGCACGATGCTGTCGCTGGCCGTTGCGGATCCGATGGTCTGCAGATCGCCCCCTGCGCAGAAGGCGCGGCCTTCGCCCTCGATCACCAAAACCTTGATCGCATCGGAAGCCTCGACCTCGGCCGCAAGCTGCTCGAGCTTTTTGGCAATCGACAGGTCGATGGAATTGAATGCCGCGGGGCGATTGAGCGTGATCGTGGCGACGGCGCCGTCAACGCGGAGCAGCGCGGGATCGTCATGCTGGGAGGTGGTGGCGGAAGCTGACATTCGGAAAATCCCCGGCGTTGAGGAGGTGAGGGCATTTAAATCGCCCAAACGCCGGGTGACAATCCCCGACGCAGCCTGCAAGATACCCCGCAAAAGGCCGGCGAAGATCGCGGCGCATTGGGGGAGCGGAAGGAGGCGCAGTCCAGATGGATACGATCGTCGAGCGTCCGGTTTCCGAAATCGATCCGTTTTCGCACGCTTTCCTAGAGAATCCGTATCCGCATCATGAGAGCCTGCGCGAAGCGGGGCCCGTGGTATGGCTAGAACACTATCGTATCTGGACCATGGCACGGCACCGAGAGGTGCGCGAGGCGCTCACTGACTGGCAGACCTATTGCTCGGGAGCCGGCGTAGGCCTGAGCGACTTCCGCAAGGAGCCGCCCTGGCGGCCGCCGAGCATCATTCTTGAGGCCGATCCGCCGCTGCACACCCGGACCCGGGCGGTGCTGACGCGCATCCTGTCGCCCGCCGCCATCAATCTACTCCGCACGAGGTTCGAGCGCGAGGCCGAAACGCTGGTAAATCGGCTGGTCGACAAGCGCGAGTTCGATGGCATCGCGGAGATTGCGGAGGCCTTTCCGCTGAAGGTGTTTCCGGATGCGGTCGGTCTTGCCGATCAGGGTCGCGAGAACCTGATGCGGTACGGCAGCATGGTGTTCAATTCGTTCGGTCCGCGCAACGACTTGCTCCAGAAGGCGATGGAGAATGCGGGGCCGGTGCGGGACTGGATCATGTCGAAATGCAGCCGCGGGGCGCTCGCGCCGGAGGGGCTCGGCATGCAGATTTTCAGGGCGGTGGATTCCGGAGAGCTGACGGAAGCCGAAGCCGGAATGCTGGTCCGCTCGTTCCTCTCGGCCGGTATCGACACCACGGTCTTTGGGCTCGGCAATGGGCTGTATTGCTTTGCACTATACGGCGAACAATGGACGGCCTTGCGTGAAAATCCCTCGCTGATGCGTCTGGCGTTCGAGGAGGTGCTGCGATTCGAAGCGCCGGTGCAGACGTTCTTCCGCACGACCAGCAGGAACGTCGAAGTGGGCGGCGTGAGGCTCGGCGAGGGCGAGAAGGTGCTTCTGTTCCTCGCAGCCGCCAATCGCGATCCGCGCCGCTGGGAGCGAGCGGACCAGTTCGACGTCCGCCGCCGCGCGACCGGGCATATGACGTTCGGCACGGGCATCCACGGCTGTGTCGGGCAGGCGGTGGCGAGGCTGGAAAGCGAGGCGTTGTTCGGCGCGCTCCTGAAGCGCGTCGTCGCATTCGAATTGACCGGCGAGCCGACACGGCGGCTCAACAACACCCTGCGTGGTTTCGATACATTGCCGCTGCGCCTCAAGCTGGCTTGATGCATGCGAAAAGGCTCCGGCGTGGATCGAGCGGCCCTTGCGCCTGCCAAAAGCATCTGGCTAAATAATGCGATCGTCCCCGGCCGGACACGAGCGCCGCTCATTGTGGGCGATAGCAAGCCAAAATCGGCGAGAAGGTGACGACATGGGTCATTCCCGTGCCTTGGAAATCGGGCTGTCGCGATGACGCAAGGACCAGTTCTGATCGTTGGCGCCGGCCACGGGGGATTTCAGGTGGCGCTGTCCTTGCGACAACTCGGCTTCAAGGACCGCATCTGTCTGATCAATGACGAGGCGCATCTGCCTTATCAGCGGCCTCCATTGTCGAAAGCGTATCTGAAGGGCACGGGCGGACCCGACACCCTGATGTTTCGCCCCGAAAAGTTCTTTGCCGATCAGCGCATCGAATTGCTTGGCGATCGCGCCGTCGCAATCGACCGCGCCGCGCGCACGCTGAAGCTCGCGTCCGGCGGATCGCTGGACTACGGCCATCTCGTGCTTGCGACCGGCGCGCGCAACCGCCTGATCGATATCCCCAATGCCAGCCTCCCTAACGTGCGCTATCTGCGCATCCTCGACGACAGCGACGATCTGCGCAGGCGTCTTGCCACGAGCAAGCACGTCGTCGTGATCGGGGCCGGCTTCATCGGGCTCGAGTTCGCGGCAACGGCGCGGATCAAGGGCCTTGAAGTCGACGTGCTCGAGCTCGCAAGCCGCGTGATGGCGCGTGCGGTGACCGCCGAAGTCTCGGACTACTTTCAAGCCCGCCATGCCGAGGCCGGCGTTCGCATCCATCTAGGCGTGCAGGCGACCGCGATCGAGGCGTCCGGGGACAGCGTCACCGGCGTCAGCCTGAACGACGGTCGTCATATCCCCGCCGATCTTGTCGTGGTTGGCGTGGGCGTGCTGCCCAATGTCGAACTCGCCGGGCAGGCAGGTCTGGCCGTAGGCTCGGGCATCATCGTCAACGAGCATCTCTTGACCGCCGATCCGAATATCTCCGCGATCGGCGACTGCGCGCTGTTTCATAGTCCGCGCTTCGGCGGCTCGCTTCGGCTTGAATCGGTGCAGAACGCCACGGATCATGGCAAATGCGTCGCGGCGCGCCTGACCGGCGACGATCAGGTCTATGACGGCATGCCCTGGTTCTGGAGCGACCAGGCCGAGGACAAGCTGCAGATCGCGGGACTCACCACCGGTTATGATCATGTGGTGGTCCGTGGCAATCCTGCGCAAAAGGCATTTTCCGCCTTCTGCTACAGGGGCGACAAGCTTCTCGGCATCGAATCCGTCAACCGGGCCGGTGACCACATGTTCGGCCGCCGCTTTCTGCCGATGGACCGTCTGCTATTGCCTGAGCAGGCTGCCGATCCCGGCTTCGATCTGAAGAAGGCGCTGGCCTAGAGCGCGGCCGCCACTTCCGCCGCCGTCGGCATGGAGGGCGCTGCGCCCATTCGCTGCACGCAGATCGACGCGGCGGCGTTGGCATAGGCCAGTGCGTCATGCGCCGTGGCGCCCTGAGCCAGCCGCGCTGCGAGCGCGCCGACAAAGCAGTCGCCGGCGCCGGTGGTATCCACGGCCGTTACGGTTCGGCCAGCCACGACGACGGTTTCTCCGCCCACAAGCGCAACCGCGCCACGCCTGCCGAGCGTCACGCAGATGATCTGCGCCGGATCACCTTGCAGCGATCGTGCCGCGTCGATGAAACGCGCCACATCGTCGCTCTCCGACAGCTTGCGTCCGGAGAGCGAGGCGAGCTCGGTCTCGTTGAGAACGAGGATGTCGACAAGACGCCAAAGCCCGGCGTCGAACGTGCGCACCGGCGCCGGATTGAGGATCGTGGTTGCGCCGCGCGCGCGGGCGTGGCGGAAGAACGCGTCGATCGTGCCCAGGGGAATCTCGAACTGGCTGATCGCGACGTCACCCTTTGCAAGACCGGCCAAGGCAACATCGTCCGGCGTCACAAGCCCGTTGGCGCCGCCAACCACCACGATCGTGTTGTCGGCATCGGCAAGCGTGATGATCGCGGTGCCGGTGTGGACGTCCGCAGTATCTTGCACCAGCGTCACATCGACGCCCTGCTTGGCAAGAAAGGCCTTGAGCTCCCGGCCGAACGAGTCCCTTCCGACACGCCCGATCAGCGTCGTCGCGATCCCAAGCCTGCTGGCCGCGACAGCCTGGTTCGCGCCCTTGCCGCCGGGGAAATAGAGGATGTCCTTGCCGGCAACGGTCTCGCCGATCGCCGGATGCCGTTCGGCCGTCGCCACCACATCCATGTTGATGCTGCCGGCGACGAAGACGCGGCCCATGAAAGCGATCCGATCAGATTGCGGTCAGACGCGGACCTCGAACTCCTGCCTGACCTTGGCGATATCGACAAGGGTCGGCAGGCCCGCTTCATTGCCCAGGCGCTGGATCTTGTGGGTCGAGGCGGCGCGCGCGAAATCAAAATGATCGCGCCAGCCTCGGCCGGGATGCGCGAGATAGGAGTAGATGTAGGCGCCGTGGAAGACGTCGCCGGCGCCATTGGTGTCGATCACGCGCTCGCGCGGGATCGGCAGCGCCGGCATGATGTGAACCGAGCCGGTCTCGTCGTACCATAGCAGTCCCTTCTCGCCCATGGTCACGCCGCCGACCCGACAGCCGCGCTCCTTGAGATAGTCGAGCATCCTTTCGGCCGAGAGGTTCATCTGCTCGCAGAGCCGTTCGGCGACGATGGCGACATCGATGTATTGCAACAGCTCATGCGTGTTCGAGCGCAGACCGCCGCCATCGAGGGAGGTCAGGATGCCTTCCTCGCGGCAGAGCTTTGCATAGTGGATGGCGGCGTCGGGCTGGTGCCCGTCCACATGCAGCACCCGGCAGCTGCCGAGATTGAGCAGCGGGAACGGATGGATGTGGTGATCGTCGCGGCAGCGGACGATGGCACGCTTGCCGTCCTTCGGCATGATGAAGGACAGCGAGGAGGCATTGACCTTGCGCGGATGGACCGAAATTCCGTACTTCGCGCTCATATCCATGAACATGCGCCCGAGCCAGTCATTGGCCACCGTCGCGATCAGGTCCGGCACGATGCCGAGCTTGGCGCAGCAGAACGCCGCGGTAACCGCGTTGCCGCCGAACGAGACCGCATAGGCTTCGGCGACATGCTTTTCGTCGCCGGTCGGAAGGTGGTCGGTAATGAAGGTGACGTCGATATAGGTCTGTCCGATAAAGAGGGCCTGCATAAGCTTGTCCGTCTTTGGCGTGAAGGTTATCCCGGCCGGCGGCTTCAGCTTAGCACCGCTTTCTTTGGCCCTTAGCTGAAATTATTCGCAGAGATTGCCCGCTTAATCGCTTGAGGTCGAGCCCGCGCCCGGGCATCGTCGCTCACCCGCTGCAGCTAACGGCCCTCGGCCAAAACCAGTTCCCCAAAGGAGAGTGACGTGATCGCCGGCCTCGACCATGTCGTGGTCCTGCTCGAGGACCTTGCCAGGGGGCGCGCAGCCTATGAGGCTCTGCTCGGACGGGCGCCGGCGTGGCAGAACAGCGGCGATGGCGCCGACCGCGTGCTGTTCACGCTCGACAACATGACGCTGGAATTGATGGCGCCGCGCGGTTTCAGCGTGGCCGCGGACCATATCCGCGACGCGATCAAGCTGTCGGGCGAGGGCCTGGCGAGCCTCTGCTTTGCAACCTCGGACATCGCCAAAATGCAGCGAAGGCTGGATCGGGTCGCGCTGAAGCCCGAGCCGATCGCCGAAGCCGAGAGCCAGGATGCCGCCTCGGGCCGCACGCTGCGCTGGAAGCGCACGCGTGCTGCGACCGACCTGACGCGCGGCGTGCGGATGTTCTTTCTCGAGCTTGCGGGCGAGCGTCCGCGCTCGGAACCGACCACCGCCTCGCCGGTGCTGGGGCTCGATCATGTCGTGATCGCAACCCAGGATTTGGAGCGCGCCGCCGCGCTCTATGGGGCTCGGCTCGGCCTCGACATGGCGCTCGACCGCACGCATCAGGACTGGGGGCAACTGATGTTCTTCCGCTGCGGAGACCTCGTCGTCGAGGTCGTGCGGCGGGCGGCCGCGGCCGCCGATGTAAGCCATGACCGCGACAAGATATGGGGCTTGAGCTGGCGCGTTGCCGATGTCGACGCGGCGCGGACGCGGCTTGCGGCATCCGGCATCGACGTCTCCGAAGTGCGCGTCGGCCGCAAGCCGGGCACGCGCGTGATGAGCATTCGCAGCGGCACCTGCGGCATTCAAACTCTCTTCCTGGAGCGAACGCCACGGCAGGCGGGCTGAGCGATCCGCTTCGCGCGGTTCTCAAACCGGCGCTTGCATGGTACATTCTTTCTCGGATCACACTCCGGGCGACCAATTTGGACAAGGCCAGGCGAGCATTGAAATGGCAGCGCGACCCCGAGGGCATGCGCCTGCGCATTCTCGAAGCAGCCAAGCAGGAGTTTGCCGCTCATGGTCTCGCCGGGGCGCGCGTCGACCGGATTGCCGCGAAGGCGGGCGCCAACAAACGCATGCTGTACTATCACGTCGGCAACAAGGAAAATCTCTATCTCGCCGTGCTCGAAGGCGCCTATGAGAAGATCCGCGCCGAGGAGCGGGGGCTCGATCTCGAACATCTCGATCCGCCCGAGGCGGTCAGGCGGCTGATCGACTTCACCTGGAATTATTTTCTGCGCAATCCCGAATTTCTGGCCTTGCTCAACACCGAGAATCTGGCGCGCGCCAGGCACCTGAAGCGGTCGAGCAAGGTGAAGTCGATGCATTCGCCCTTTTTGGAGATGATCCGCACCGTGGTGAACCGCGGGGTTGCCAGCGGTGACTTCCCGGTCGCTGTCGATCCGATCCAGCTCTACATTTCCATCGCCGCGCTCAGCTTTTTCTATCTCGCGAACAGCGCGACATTGAGCGTGATCTTCGGGCGCGATCTGCTGGCGCACGATGCCAAGGACGAGCGGCTGGACCACATGACGGCGTTGGTGCTGGCGGCGCTGACCGGAAAGTCCTCCGCGATGTTCGGCAGAGGCAAGGCGGCCAAATTGCGGGCGCCGGCGGATCAAGCAGTTTGAGGCTGCCGCACACATCCACTTGACTTGTCAAACAGCCGTTGCGTCGTTTTCAGACGCGACATCGCGATCCCGCCGCAAACTTTGCGCGAGGCTTGATAGCAAAACCAACCGCTCCCGACAGCAGAGAGGGACAGGGAATGCCGGGTGTTTGGCTGCACCCGCAGCCTTGTGTGCGATAGCAAGAAGCACACAAGCATAGTCACTACAGGTGAGGCCGAAACATCGACATTCCCTGCGCGATGGTGTTACGACTTATCTGCGAGCTCTCCCCGGTGTCCATGACCTTTTAGTCACCGTCGGTCGCGGGATCATCACCCGCGACCTTAGCACCAGCCCAGGGGTGCCAGGACCACACGCCTTCGCCGTCCGCGTTCATACCGCTCGTCGTGCGATACAAACCGCGTCCATCGCATCCCGCCTCACGTTCGTGACGATCGCGAAACGCCCCTCGGTCGAGGCGGGACAACGAGAATGGAGCATACAATTCCGAAAAACGGAAGTGAAATATTTTTCAATCCGCATCTGGACACTAGACTCAGCGTTGAATCGGCTCGCGAATTTCGATTTTTCGCGCACGTTTTTGCGGGTGTTTTTTGGGGGGCTTGGCGAGGAACGGCGCTTCAAGCGCCAGCATCGAGGACGATACGCGCGGGAATAGCTTCATCACGAGCCAAGAGAGCTGGACAGTATTTACCCATCGGGTTAATTCTGCGGAGAAGCGAGAAACCTCGGGGGGAAGCGAGATGACGACCCAACGCCTCGGCCTGATCATGAACGGGGTCACCGGTCGCATGGGGCTGAACCAGCATCTGATCCGCTCGATCGTCGCGATCCGCGAGCAGGGCGGGGTGAGGCTTTCCAGCGGCGTGCGCGTGATGCCGAATCCGATCCTGGTCGGCCGCGACGCCGGAAAAGTCGAGCGGCTTGCAAGAGAGTTCGACATCGCGCGCTGGACCACCGATCTCGACAAGGCGCTGGCCGACAAGAACGACAGCGTGTTCTTCGATGCCGCCACCACGCAGGCGCGGCCCGCACTGCTGACCAAAGCGATCAATGCCGGCAAACATGTCTATTGCGAAAAGCCGATCGCAACGACCTTCGAGGAGGCGCTTGCGGTCGTGCGGCTAGCGAACGCCAAGGGCGTCAAGCACGGCACGGTGCAGGACAAGCTGTTCCTGCCCGGATTGAAGAAACTGGCGTTCCTGCGGGACTCCGGTTTCTTCGGCCGCATGCTCTCGGTGCGCGGCGAGTTCGGCTACTGGGTCTTCGAAGGTGGCTGGCAGGAAGCGCAGCGGCCGTCCTGGAACTACCGAAAAGAAGACGGCGGCGGCATCATTCTGGATATGGTCTGCCACTGGCGCTACGTGCTCGACAATCTCTTCGGCGAGGTCGAGAGCGTGGTCTGCATCGGCAACACCGATATTGCCGAGCGCTACGACGAGCAGGGCAAAAACTATCTCGCGACCGCCGACGATTCCGCCTATGCGACGTTCAAGCTGAAAGGCGGGGTGATCGCGCATATCAACATGAGCTGGGCGACGCGGGTCTATCGCGACGATCTCGTCACTTTCCAGGTCGACGGCACGCACGGCTCGGCGGTCGCAGGCCTCACCGATTGCATGATCCAGGCCCGCCAGGCGACGCCGCGGCCGGTGTGGAATCCCGACGAGAAGCGGCTCCATGATTTCTACGGCGACTGGCAGAGGCTGCCGGACAATGTCGGCTACGACAACGGGTTCAAGGAACAATGGGAGCTGTTCATCCGCCACGTCTGCGAAGATGCACCCTATAAATATACGCTGCTCGAAGGCGCGAAGGGCGTGCAGCTCGCCGAATGCGCGCTGCAAAGCTGGAAAGAACGGCGCTGGATCGACGTCGCGCCGATCAAGGTTTGAGCAATACCATGAACAAGCCCGTCCTGCCGATCTCGTCGCTGTCTCTGAAGCTGCCGAAAGCCGACGGGAGCATCGAAACCTATCGGCTCGCCGCATCGCGCGCCTTTCCCGCAAAGCTCGAGGGAACGCTGAACCGCGTCGCCTTCTCCGCGGCGCATGTGGTCGCCAATCCGCTCGCCGACGTCGATCCCTGGCTCACGGCCGCCGTCGATTGGGACAAGACGATCGCGTTTCGCGAGCATGTCTGGGATCTCGGCCTCGGTGTCGCCGAAGCGATGGACACGGCGCAGCGCGGCATGGGCCTGGACTGGCCGACCTCGCTGGAACTGATCACGCGCTCGGTGCGGGCGGCGAAGGTTCGCGGCAATGCACTGGTGTTTTCCGGCGCCGGCACCGATCACCTCACTCTCGAGAGCGCCCATACGCTCGACGACGTGATCCGTGCCTATGAGGAGCAGATTTCGGCGATCGAGAAGGTCGGTGGACGCATCATCCTGATGGCTTCGCGCGCGCTCGCACGGATCGGCCGCAACGCTAACGATTATGCGAGGGTTTACGACCGCGTGCTGTCGCAGGTCCGCGAACCCGTCATCATCCATTGGCTGGGAGACATGTTCGATCCCGCGCTCGCGGGCTATTGGGGCACGGCGGATCTCGACAAGGCGATGGATGCCGCGCTCGGCATCATCAATGCCCATGCCGCCAAAATCGACGGCGTGAAAATCTCGCTGCTCGACAAGCAGCGCGAGATCGACATGCGGCGGCGGCTCGACAAACGCGTGAAGATGTATACCGGCGACGATTTCAATTATGCCGAACTGATCGCCGGCGACGAAAAAGGCTTCTCGCACGCGCTGCTCGGCATCTTCGATGCGATCGCGCCGGCGGCGTCCCACGCGCTGTCGCGCCTTGCGGCCGGCGATGTCGCCGGCTTCCACGATGTGCTGGGGCCGACGGTGCCGCTGTCGCGCCACATCTTCAGGGCGCCGACGCGGTTCTACAAGACCGGCGTGGTGTTCATGGCTTATCTCAACGGCCATCAGGATCATTTCACCATGATCGGCGGCCAGGAAAGCGCGCGCTCGACCGTCCATCTCGCCGAGCTGTTTCGCCTTGCCGACCGGGCCGGCCTGCTTGCCGATCCGGAGCTTGCGATAAGGCGGATGAAAGCGGTGCTCGCGACGCGCGGCGTCGAGGCGTGATGCGGGACTTCTCTTCTGATCATCGCTGGCTTTCGCTCAACACCGCGACGGTGCGCAAGCAGGGCGATCTCGTTGAGATCGTCGAGGCTTGCGCGCGGCACGGCATTCGCTCGATCGACCCTTGGCGCGACCAGGTCGGCGCGGTCGGGCTCGCGCGCGCCGTCCGCGCGGTGCGCGACGCCGGCCTCGAACTCTCGGGCTATTGCCGCGGCGGCATGTTCCCCTCGGATGCCGCGCGGAAGAACGAGGTGCGCGACGACAATCGCCGCGCCATCGACGAGGCCGAGGCGCTTGGCGCGCCCTGCATCGTGCTCGTCGTGGGCGGGCTGCCGCAATATTCGCGGCCGGGCAGCGCCGCCTCGAAAGACATCGCGGCGGCGCGCGGACAGGTGCGCGACGCCATCGCCGAGATGCTGGATTATGCAAAAGAGGCGAAGATGCCGCTTGCGATCGAGCCGCTGCATCCGGGCTATGCCGCTGACCGCGCCTGCGTCAACACCACCAAGCAGGCGCTCGATCTCTGCGATGCGCTCGACCCCGAACGCACCGGCGCGCTTGGCGTCGCCCTCGACGTCTATCATATCTGGTGGGACCCTGAGGTGATGGGCCAGATCGCGCGTGCCGGAAAGGACCGGCTGCTTGCCTTTCATGTCTGCGACTGGCTGGTGCCGACAAGGGACATCCTCAACGACCGTGGCATGATGGGCGACGGCGTCATCGACATCCGTGCCTTGCGCGCAGCGGTCGAGGCGCAAGGCTTCGGCGGGTTTTGCGAGATCGAGATTTTTTCCAACGACTGGTGGGCGAAGCCGATGGACGAGGTGTTGAGAAGGTGCATCGAGCGGCACAGGACGGTGGTATGAGTTCGGCTGCGTCAGCCGTGGAAGTAGAAACTTACACACCCGTCACGCACGGCGCACTCAAAAAGCCACGGAACCTGACGCGGCCGCCGCGCACGGGTTCGCCGGCCAACGCATAATTCGGAAATCGCCTGAGAAAGCGCGAGATTGCGATCGCGCCTTCGAGCCGCGCCAGCGCCATTCCGGCGCATTGATGGGCGCCGGTGGCAAAGGTGAGGTGGCGGTTCGGCGTTCTGCCGACGTCGAAACGCTCGGGGTCGGGAAATTGTGCGCCATCGCGGTTGGCCGCGCCGATGCACAGGGTGATCGGGGTGCCCGCCGGCAGCGTCAGGCCGCCGAGCTCGACCTGCTCGACGGTCATGCGGTTGCCGAGCTGGTTCGAGCTTTCATAGCGCAGGATTTCCTCGATGGCGGTTTTGACCAGCTCGGGCTGCGCGATCAGCCGCTGCTTCTCGGCCGGGTGCTCCGAGAGCGCAACGAGGCCGTTGCCGATCAGGTTGGTCGTGGTCTCGTGACCGGCATTGAGCAGGAAAATGCAATTGTGCAGGAGCTCCTTTGCGGTCAGCTTCTCGCCGTCGGCTTCGCCCAGGATCAGGCGGGTCAGCACATCCTTGTCGGGATTGCCGGGCCGGGCGCGGCGGCGTTCAACCAATGTTTCAAGATAGGCCAGGAAATCCTTGACGGCCTTGTTGCCGCGGGCGAAAGCAGCCTCGCCGATCACGGGCTCGAGCGCACCCAGGATCGCGAGCGACCAGTCGCGCAACGGCTCGCGCTCCTCGTGCGGCACGTCGAGAAGATTGCCGATCACCTCGACCGGAATTGCCGATGCGAAGTCGCCGATCAGCTCGAACCGGCCCTTCTCGGCGATTGCATCGAGCAGGCCGTCGACGAGCCGAACCAGGTCGCCCTCCATCTCGGCGATCGCGCGTGGCGACAGCGCGCCCATGATCAGCCGCCGCACGCGGGTGTGGATCGGCGGGTCGTTGAAGACGAGGCTCGTGGTGTGGTGTTCGTACAGAAGTAAGTCGCCATATTTCGGCGCAAACTCGCGTTTCTTGTCGGAGGAAAACGCTTTCGTGTTCTTGTAGGCGGTGACCAGGTCGTCGTAGCGCGTGAGAAAACAGGAGCCGTTCGGCATGCGCTTGATCGGCTCATGCTCGCGAAGAGCCCGATAGGTCGGGTAGGGGTCGACGTAGAATTCCGGCGTCAGCTTCTCGAGATCGAAGCGTTGCGCGAGCTCGCGTGCGTTTGCGTTCATCCCCGGATGCCTGTTGATTAGTCTCACTTGCAACGATCCTAGGGTGAGCGCCGGACCGGCGCAACAACAATTGGAAAGCGGCGCGGGCGCAGGGCGACATGCGGTTTTTGCGCTTTGATGGAACGCGCGGCTCCGTCTAAAGTCCGCCCTGCCGAACTCATGGACAAGACAATGCACGTCCGCGCCGACGATTCCGCCGAACAAGCAGCCGAACAGACAGCCCCCTGGCCGAACGAGATCTTTGCGATCCTGAAGCGGTTCGAGGTCCGCCAGGTGCCGTACGTGCCGGATGCCGGACACTCGCAGTTGATCAACCGCGTGCTCGGCGATCCCTCGATGCGCGGCATTCCGCTGACGACCGAGGAAGAGGGCATCGCGCTCATGGTGGGCGCCTGGGCCGGGGGCCAGCGCGGCGTGCTGCTGATGCAATCGAGCGGGGTCGGCAACTGCATCAACATGCTGTCGCTGACCAAGGTCTTCAGCTTCCCGTTCCTGACCCTGGTGACGATGCGCGGCGAATGGGGTGAGTTCAATCCGTGGCAGGTGCCGATGGGATCGAATACGCAGGCCGTTCTGGAATCGTCGGGCATCAGGGTGCTGCGCGCATCGCATCCGGGCGAGGTGAGCGAGGTGATGGAGGCGGCGGCGAGCCAGGCCTACAACGCGCTGACGCCCACCGCCATGCTGCTGTCGCAACGCCTGATCGGCACCAAGGTTTTCGTAAAATGAGCAAAGCCAATCTTCTCGATCGCCGCCGGGTGGTTGCAAGCCTGCTCGCCGACCGCAAAGGCGCCATCGCCGTCGGCGGGCTTGGCGCCTCCACCTACGACATCGCGGCCGCAGGCGACCACGATCGCAATCTCTATCTCTGGGGCGCGATGGGCGGAGCGGTGATGATCGGGCTTGGGCTCGCGCTGGCGCAACCCAAGCTGCCTGTCGTCGTGATCACCGGCGACGGCGAGATGCTGATGGGGCTCGGCAGCCTCGCAACCGTGGGCCTGCAGCAACCGAAAAATCTCGCCATCGTCGTGCTCGACAACGAGAGCTATGGCGAGACCGGTGGCCAGACCAGCCATACCGCGGCCGCCGTCGATCTGGTCGGCGTCGCCCGCGCCTGCGGCATTGCGGACAGCCGCTCGCTCGCGACGCTCGGCGAGATCGAGAGTTTCGCCAAGGGGCTGCAGGACGTCGGCAGCGGTCCGCGCTTCGCCAACGTCAAGATCGATGCCGCCAATCTGGATCGCGTCCTGTCCAACCGCGACGGTATGTTCGTCCTGACGCGCCTGCGGGCGTCGCTGGGCTTCAGGCCGATTTAGCCTTCAAATTCGTGTCAATGATCGGATGCAATGCAACGGGATTTATTGACTTTTCTCGTTGGTGAGTGCTTACTCACAAGATGAGCACCCTGCGCATGACCAGCGATCTCAGGCGGCAATTGATCCTGGGTGCCGCCAAGCGTTGCTTTGCCCGACACGGCTTTGCCGGCACCACGACCAAGAGCGTGGCTGCGGCTGCGTCCATCTCGGAAGCGCTGCTGTTCAAGCATTTTCCGTCCAAGTCCGCGCTCTACGCGGAAATTCTGGCGGAGGAGTGCGAGGCCGATCCGGAGCTGGCTCATCTGCTCGGGCAGGAGCCGTCGACCGCGGCTCTGGTCGAATTGATGCAGGCCATGGTCCGCCACTTCCTGCAGGTCAGCGCAGACCCGGAGGAGGAGCAGCGGCTGCGGCTGATGGCGACCAGCCATCTCGACGATGGCGAGTTCGCCCGATTGCTCTACGACAAGATCGAGAAGCTGATCGGCGCGATGTTCACGGCCTCGCTCGAGGCCGCCGTTGCCGCAGGAGATGCGGTGCGGATCGGCAAGGAACCACTCAACCTGTTCTGGTTTGCCCACCACACGGTGCTGTCGGCGGCGCTGACCCGGCTGCCCCCGGTTCCCTGCCTGTCCTATGGCGGGAAGGATCAGCTCGAACGCCAGCTTTGCGAATTCCTCCTGCGCGGTATTGGACTTAACGACGCCGCAATTGCTGCGCATCTGACCCGCGATTTGTCGCAGACCCCGGCACCGCGGCCGGTTGCTGCAGAAAGTGCATGACATGAATATTGCGACCGAACCCAAGCTTTCGGGGAAACCGATCGACGACAATCGGCCCGCGCGCCCGGTGCGGATGGTGCGCTGGTTCATCATCGTCGGGCTCGCGCTGGCTCTCTTGGTGGGCGGCCTCGTCGGCTTCAATGCCTTCCGCAGCCACATGATCGCGCAGTTCTTCGCCGGCAACAAACCGCCGCCGGCCAATGTCAGCGTCGCCGAGGCGAAGTCCGAGGTCATACCCAACCTGCTGACCGCGGTCGGCGAGCTTGCGGCCGTGCACCAGGTCAACGTGATGTCCGACGTCAACGGGCGCATCACTGACATCATGTTCACGCCCGGCGCGCACGTGAATGCGGGCACGCCGCTGGTTCAGCTTTTCGACGGGCCCGACCAGGGCGATCTCGCCAACTACAAGGCGCAGGCGACGGTGGCGCAGCTGCAGCTCGACCGCGCCAAGCAGCTCGCCTCGCGGCAATTTGGTCCGCAGGCGACCGTCGACCAGGCGCAGGCGGCCTACGACCAGGCGCTTGCCGGCATTGCCAAGACCGAAGCCATCATCTCGCAGAAGCTGGTACGGGCACCGTTCGACGGCGATCTCGGCGTGCGCAAGGTCGAGGTCGGGCAATACCTGACCGCCGGCACCCAGATCGTCTCCTTGACCGATCTGTCGGAGCTCTATGCGAATTTCACCGTGACCGAGAAGGATTCCGGGCAGCTCAAGGTCGGACAAATCGTGCGCATCGCGGTCGACGCCTATCCGGGCCGCGCGTTCGAGGGCAAGATCACGACCATCGAGCCGCAGATCGCGACGGACACGCGCAACATTCGCGTTCAGGCGACGATCGCCAACCCCGATCACATCCTCAAGCCCGGCATGTTCGCGACCACTACCGTGGTGCTGCCGGACAAGCCGCCGGTCGTGACCGTTCCGGAAACCGCGGTCGACTATACGCTGTATGGCGACTCCGTATTCCTGATCACCGAGAAGAAGGGCGACGACGGCAAGACCACGCTGTCGGCGGTCCGCACCTTCGTGCAGTCGGGCGCTCGGGCCGGCGGTCGCGCCGAGATTCTCAAGGGCATCAGCGCCGGCGACCGTGTCGTTGCCGTCGGTCAGCTCAAGCTGCAGTCGGGCGCGCCGGTCGTGATCTCGACCGACCCGCTGCCGTCGGTTCCGGCGCAGCTGCCGCGCTACTGACGATTTTTAATCGACCTGAAACTGTCGCGCAGTTGGCGCGAACCCGACCTCTGTCAGGAATGCCGTGATGGCCTTTACCGATATCTTCATCAAGCGTCCGGTGCTGGCGGTCGTCGTCAGCCTGCTGATCCTTCTGATCGGGCTGCGGGCGGCGATGGTCATGCCGATCCGGCAATATCCGAAATTGTCGAATACGGTCGTCAACGTCTCGACCGTCTATCCCGGCGCGTCCGCCGACCTGATCCAGGGTTTCATCACCACGCCGATCGAGCAGGCGGTCGCTTCCGCGGAAGGCGTCGACTACATCACCTCGTCCTCCGTGCTCGGTGTCTCGACCATCCAGGTCTACATCAAGCTGAACTTCGACCCGAACCAGGCGCTGACCGAAGTGCTGGCGAAGGTGAACTCGGTCAAATACCTCATTCCGAAGGAGTCGAACGACCCTGTCGTCACCAAGTCCACCGGCCAGACCACGGCCGTGATGTATATCGGCTTCTCGTCGGAAGAGCTGACGGGAAGCGCGATCTCCGACTATCTGACGCGCGTCGTGCAACCGGTGCTGTCGACCGTCGATGGCGTCGCGTCCGCCGACATTTTGGGCGGCCAGACCTTCGCCATGCGGCTGTGGCTCGACCCCGTCAAAATGGCCGGCCGCGGCGTGTCGCCCGGCGACGTCGCCGCCGCGATCGCCGCCAACAATTTCCAGGCGGCGGCCGGACAGGCCAAGGGCTTCTTCATCGTCTCCAACGTCTCGACCAACACCGACCTGCAGAATGTCGCGCAGTTCAAGCGCATGATCGTCAAATCCAAGGACGGCGGTTTCGTGCGGATGGAGGACATCGCCAACGTCGAGCTTGCCGCCCAAAGCACGGATGCCAGCGTCGCCTTCAACGGCGAACATGCGATCTTCATCGGCGTTCAGGCCACGCCGCAGGGCAATCCGCTCACCATCGTGAAAGGGGTGCGCGCGCTGTTTCCGGAGATCGAGCGGAACCTGCCGCCTTCGCTCAAGATGAAGGTGGCGTTCGACTCCACGAAGTTCATCCAGTCCTCGATCGACGAGGTCGAGAAGACGCTGGGCGAGGCGGTGTTGATCGTCGTGGTCGTGATCTTCCTTTTCCTGGCGACCTTCCGCTCGGTGATCATTCCCGTGGTCACGATCCCGCTGTCGCTGATAGGCGTCTGCTCGCTGATGCTGGTCGCGGGCTTCAGCTTCAACCTTTTGACGCTGCTCGCCATGGTGCTGGCGATCGGCCTCGTGGTCGACGATGCCATCGTGGTGGTGGAAAACATCCATCGTCATCTGGAAGAGGGCTTGTCGCCGGTGCAGGCGTCGCTCAAGGGCGCGCGCGAGATCGTCGGCCCCGTCGTGTCGATGACCATCACGCTTGCCGCCGTGTACGCGCCGATCGGCTTTCTCGGCGGCCTGACCGGCTCGCTGTTCCGCGAGTTCGCTTTCACGCTCGCGGGCTCGGTGATCGTGTCGGGCGTGATCGCGCTGACGCTGTCGCCGATGATGTGCTCGGTGTTCCTGAAGAGCGCGGAGGAGGGGCGCTTTGCGAAGCTCGTCAATCGCGTGTTCGGCGCGATGACGCGCTGGTACGGCCGCAAGCTCGACCGCTCGCTCGACTATCGGCCGATTACGGGCCTGTTCGCGCTGACGATCCTGTTCCTGGTCGGCTTTCTCTACATGCACACCTCCAAGGAGCTCGCGCCGAAGGAAGACCAGGGCATCGTGTTCTCCATCATAAAGGGACCGAAATACGCCAATATCGACTATCTCGACTTCTACGGCGACAAGCTCGACAAGGTGTTCCAGAAATTCCCCGAGACTGATCTGCGCTTTGCGCTCAATGGCATCAACGGCCCGCAGAACGGCATCGCCGGCATGTTGCTCAAGCCCTGGGATGAGCGGAAGCGTTCATCGATTCAGCTGGAACCGCTGGTTCAGGCCGAGCTCTCCAAGATCGAAGGCGTTCAGGCGTTCGCCTTCAACCTGCCGCCGCTTCCGGGCGGGCCGGGCGGTCTTCCCGTGCAGATGGTGATCAACTCGACCAGCGACTTCCGGACCGTCTATGAGCAGATGGAGAAGCTCAAGGACGCCGCGCGCAAGAGCGGCCTTTTCATCGTCTCCGACAGCGATCTCGCCTTCAATCAGCCGGTGGTGCGGGTGAAGATCGACCGCACCAAGGCGAGCGATCTCGGCATCACCATGATGAGCATCGGCGGCACGCTGGCGACGCTGCTTGGCGGCAATTATGTCAATCGGTTCAACCTGGAGGGACGGTCTTATCAAGTGATCCCGCAAGTGCCGCGCGGCATCCGCCTGTCGCCGGAGTCGCTCGGCGGTTATTATGTGCCGACCACGAGCGGGCAACAGGTGCCGCTCTCGACCGTGGTGTCGATCGAGACCGGCACGGATCCCAACGCGCTGACCCACTATAATCAGCTGAACTCCGCGACCTTCCAGGCAGTGCCGATGCCCGGCGTCACCGTCGGACAGGCGGTCGACTTCCTCGAGGGCGAGGCCAGGAAGATGCCGACGGGCTTCAGCCACGATTATCTCGCCGATAGCAGGCAATACGTGCAGGAAGGCAATCAGCTCGCGATCACTTTCGGCTTCGCGCTCATCATCATCTTCCTGGTGCTGGCGGCGCAGTTCGAAAGCCTGCGCGATCCTCTGGTCATCATGATCAGCGTGCCCATGGCAATCGTCGGCGCGCTGATCCCGCTGTTCTTCGGCATGGCGACCATGAACATCTATACCCAGGTCGGATTGTTGACGCTGGTCGGGCTGATCACCAAGCACGGCATCCTGATGGTCGAGTTCGCCAACGAGCTGCAACTGAAGGAAGGGCTGGACAAGCGCTCGGCGATCGAGATGGCGGCGCGTATCCGCCTGCGGCCGATCCTGATGACGACGGCCGCGATGGTGACGGGGTTGATCCCGCTTCTGACCGCGACCGGCGCGGGTGCCGCGAGCCGTTTCTCGATCGGCCTGGTCGTCGTGGCCGGCATGTCGATCGGTACCCTGTTCACGTTGTTCGTGCTGCCCGCCGTCTACGTGACGCTCGCAACCGACCATCAGGCCAAGGCGGGATCGGAGCGGACCCGGCAGATCGCCGATTATGAGATGGAGCGGCAGCTCAAGCCGACTTGAAACCCCGTTGCGGGGCCTGTCCGGCCGCGGTGAATTTGGCCGCCGTGGTCTTAACCCCGATCGGGTCTCCCGCACTGCGGTAAGAGACAAGCCAGCGCCTTCTTGCTAGAAAAGGCGCGATGACGATCTCGCTCCATCCTGACACGCCCCAGGGGAGGACGCTGGGGGCGCCCGTGATCGCGCCTGCGGCGGCGACGGCATCGTCATTCGGCGCGCGTGTGCGCAGCCGCCTGTTCACCAAATATGTCGCGCTGTTCGTCGCGGTCGTCGGAATCGCGCTGCTCTCGAACGGGATCTTCGAGGTTTTCTTCTATTATCGCGAGCACAAGGCGTCGCTCATCCGCATCCAGCACGAGCAGGCCGAAGCGGCGGCTGCCAAGATCAGCCAGTTCATCAAGGAAATCGAAAGCCAGCTCGGATGGACGACTCAATTGCCGTGGTCGGCCGGCTCGATCGAGCAGAGGCGCTTCGATGCCCTGCGTCTGCTGCGGCAGGTGCCGGCGATCACCGAGCTCGCTCAGGTCGATTCGACCGGAAAGGAGCGGCTGCGGGTCTCGCGGCTTGCGATGGACGTGGTCGATAGCGGGCTCGACCTCTCCAAGGATCCAAAATTCACCGAGGCGGTGGCGCACAAGGTCTATTACGGCCCGGTCTATTTTCGACGTGAGTCCGAGCCTTACATGACGCTTGCGCTTGCCGGCACGCGGAAGGATGCGGGCGTCAGCATTGCCGAGGTCAATCTGAAGCTGATCTGGGACGTCGTCTCGCAGATCAAGGTCGGTGAGCACGGCCACGCCTATGTCGTGGGCTCGCAAGGCCGCCTGATCGCCCATCCCGACATCAGCCTGGTGCTGCGCAACACCGATATGTCGAAGCTCGTTCAAGTGAAGGCAGCGCTGGAAGAGCAGGCAGCGCTCGCGGAGCAGGCAGAGCAGGCCGCGGCGGCGCAGGCGGCGCAGTCCTCGGCCGCCGCGCGAGGAGCGATGCCGCCGCCGATCCCGCCGCCGCCACGCATGCCGGCGATGACTGCAGATTCCCTGCAGGGCGCGCTCAACATTCAGGGGCAGGAGGTGCTGACCGCGTCCGCGCCGATCCTGCCGCTGCGCTGGATCATGTTCGTCGAGCTGCCGGAGCAGGAAGCCTACGCCTCGCTCTACGCGGCGCTGCAGCGGCTGGCCATCGTGCTGGCAGGGGCCTCATTCTTTGCGGTCCTCGCCGGGATCTTCCTCGCCCGGCGCATGGTCGGACCGATCCAGGCGCTGCGCGCTGGCGCGGCTCGCATCGGCAGCGGCGATTTCTCCCAGCGCATCTCGGTTCCGACCGGCGACGAACTGGAGGGCCTCGCCAACCAGTTCAACGACATGGGCGAGCGGCTGCAGGAATCCTATGCCGACCTGGAGAACAAGGTCGAGCAGCGCACGTCGGAGTTGACCGAAACGCTGCAGCAGCAGACTGCGACGGCGGAAGTGCTCAAGGTCATCAGCAGCTCCGCGTTCGATCTGCAGCCGGTGTTCGATACCATCGTTCAGACGGCGAGCCGGCTGTGCGAAGCCGATTTTGCCCTGATCTTCAAGCTTCGGGGCGACCACTACGAGCTTGTTGCATCGAACAACGCGACCGATGCGTATGTAGAGCATGCGATAGAACATCCCATCGCGCCGGGACGAGGCTCGCTGGTCGGCCGCACCGCGCTGGAGCGCAAGCCCGTTCACATTCCCGATTGCCTGGCCGATCCCGAATACTCGGCGTCGGAGTACCAGGCAGTCGGCCGATATCGAACCATGCTGGGCGTTCCGTTGTTGCAGGAAGGCAAGGCCATCGGCGTGATCGGCATGACGCGGACCGCGGTTCGGCCGTTCACCGACAAGCAGATCGAGCTTGTCATGACCTTCGCCGATCAGGCGGTGATCGCGATCCAGAACGTGCGGTTGTTCGACGAGGTTCAGGAAAGGACACACGAGCTTACGGAATCGCTCGAACAACAGACGGCAACCTCGGAGGTGCTCAAAGTCATCAGCAGCTCTCCGGGCGAGCTTGATCCCATCTTCCAGATCATGCTGGCGAATGCGACCCGAATCTGCGAGGCAAAATTCGGCTTGATGTATCTTTACGACAACGAAGCGTTCCGCCCCGCGGCGCTGCTCAACGTACCGCCGGCACTTGCCGATTTCGTTCAGGCCCGCGGGTCATTTCTGCCGGATCCAGGCACCCCTCTCGATCGTCTGCTGCAGTCGAGGGAAGTGACCTACACGGGTGACGAGACCGCCGAGCCGAATCCCGGCGCGCCAGCCAGGCTTGGCGGCGCACGCTCCCTTCTGGGCGTGCCGATGATGAAAGAGAATGTGCTGATCGGTGCGATCATCATCTACCGGCAGGAAGTCCGCCCCTTCACCGCCAAGCAAGTCGAGCTGGTCCGAAGCTTCGCGAGCCAGGCCGTCATCGCTATCGAGAACACGCGACTGCTCAAGGAGCTGCGCCAGCGCACCGACGATTTGACGGAATTGCTGCAGCAGCAGACCGCAACGTCGGAAGTTCTGGAGACGATCTCTTCATCCGCCGGCGAGCTGGAGCCGGTGTTCAACAAGATGCTGGAGAATGCGACGCGCATCTGCGGCGCCAATTTCGGCACGATGACGCTCTATGAGGACGGTGGCTTCCGTACCGTCGCGCTCTACAATGCGCCCCGGGCCTACGTCGACACGCAGCTTTACAAGGTCATTCGCCCCCACCCGGAGAGCGGCCTGAGCGCAGTCGAGAAGACGCGCGAGGCCGTCCACATCGCCGATATCAGGACCGAGCCGCCTTATGTCGAGGGCAATCCCCATGTTTGCGCGCTTGCCGATCTGGCCGGCGCCCGCACGCTGGTCATCGTGCCCATGCTCAGGGACAACGAGTTGATCGGCACGATCACGATTTATCGCCAGGACGTGAAGCCGTTCACAGACAAGCAGACGGACCTGGTGGCCAACTTCGCCAATCAGGCCGTGATCGCCATCGAGAACGCACGCTTGTTGAACCAGTTGCGCGAACGCACGCAGGAACTGTCGCAGTCGCTCGACGATCTGCGCACCGCGCAGGACCGCCTGGTCCAGACCGAGAAGCTCGCCTCCCTTGGCCAGCTTACCGCCGGCATCGCGCATGAAATCAAGAATCCCCTGAATTTCGTCAACAATTTCTCGGCGCTGTCGACCGAGCTGATCGACGAATTGAACGACGTGCTCAAATCCCTGGGTATCGAGAACAAGGCGCGTGAGGAGATCGACGAGCTTACCCATATGCTCAAGGGCAACCTTGAGAAAGTCGTGCAGCACGGCAAGCGCGCCGATTCGATCGTCAAGAACATGCTGCTGCATTCGCGGGAAGGAAGCGGAGAGCACCGGCCCGTCGACATCAATGCGGTCGTCGAGGAGAGCCTCAATCTCGCTTATCACGGCGCGCGCGCGGAAAAGAGCGGCTTCAACATCAACCTCAGGCGCGAGCTCGATCCGAAAGCCGGCATGGTCGATCTCTATCCGCAGGAGATCACCCGCGTCTTCCTGAACCTGATCTCGAACGGCTTTTATGCCGCGACAAAGCGCAAGGAGACGGCAGGCGACGGTTTCGAACCGACGCTCAGTGCGGCCACCAGGAGCCTCGGCAACACGGTCGAAATCCGCATCCGCGACAACGGCACCGGCATTCCCAAGGAAGTGAAAGAGAAGATGTTCAATCCCTTCTTCACCACCAAGCCGGCCGGCGAGGGAACCGGCCTCGGACTATCGATGAGTCACGACATCGTGGTCAAGCAACATGGCGGCAAGATCGACGTAGCTACAGAACCCGGCGTTTTTACCGAATTCATCATTACGCTGCCGCGCAAGCTCGCAGCGCAAGGCAATATCGGAGGCTCGCATTGAGCGTTTACATCCTTGTTGTCGACGATGAGCCGGACGTGGAGACGCTGTTTCGGCAGCAGTTCCGGCGAGATTTGCGATCGGGACGGTTTCAGATGGAATTCGCCCCCTCGGCGCCGGCCGCGCTCGAGCGCGCGGCAGACACCAGCGATCCCTCGCTGGTGCTTATCCTGTCTGATATCAACATGCCCGGCATGAGCGGGCTGGAAATGCTGCCCGAGGTGCGGGCCAAGCGGCCCGACGTGCCCGTGATCATGATTACGGCCTATGGCGATGCAGAGACGCGCAAAAAGGCGATCGAGCGAGGCGCGGAGGGGCTTCTGACCAAGCCGATCGATTTTTCGGCATTGCGCCAGGAGATCGATACCAGGCTTGGGCAGGCGGCATGACGGCAACCATCCTGTTCGTCGATGACGAGCCAGACCTCGAGGCGCTCGTCCTGCAGAAGTTCCGCAAGCAGATCCGCGAGGGCGCGGTGCGAGTGATGTTCGCCCACGACGGGATCGAGGCGCTGGAGTGGCTCGAGCAGCACCCGCAGGTCGACATGGTAGTGTCCGACATCAACATGCCGAGGATGGACGGGCTGTCGCTGCTCGCCCGGCTGCAGGAGGGCGAAAACAAGAAGTCGACCATCATCGTCTCGGCCTATGGCGACATGAGCAACATCCGTACCGCGATGAATTGCGGCGCGTTCGACTTTCTGACCAAGCCGATCGACTTCGGCGATCTCGAGACCACGATCGACAAGACCATCCGCCACGTCGAGATGCTGCGCGAGGCGCGACGCCGCCAGAACGAAGCGGAGCGGGCGCACGCATCGCTGTCGCGCTATTTCTCGCCGCAACTGGCGAGCCGGCTTGCCGCCAATGCCGAAAGCGGCAAAATGGAAGTGCAATGGCGCGAGGTCGGCACCATCTTCACCGACATCATGGGATTCACCACGCTGGTCGAGTCGACCGCGCCCGAGGTTCTGGGCGAGTTGCTCAACGAGTATGTCGGCGGGATGACCGACGTGATCTTCGCGCATGAAGGCACGGTCGCCAAGGTGATCGGCGATGCCGTGCACGTGCTGTTCAATGCGCCGGGCGACCAGCCGGACTATGCGACGCGCGCGATTGCCTGCGCGCATGACCTCGATTCCTGGGCGGAGGACTTTCGTGCGCGCTGGAAGGCCAGGGGCGTGAATTTCGGCATCACCCGCATCGGCGTTCACGCCGGCCCCGCGCTGGTCGGAAATTTCGGCGGCAGCCGCTTCTTCGACTACACGGCCCACGGCGACACCATCAACACCGCAGCACGGCTCGAGGCGGCCAACAAGATCCTGGGCACCCGGATGTGTGCCAGCGCGACCCTGGCCGAGCGCGCGCGCGACTTTCGCGGCCGGCCGGTCGGCGACCTCCTCCTGCGCGGACGCAGCGAGCCGCTGCGTGCGTTCGAGCCGCTATCGGAGGAGGCCTTCAACGCACCGGCGATGAAGCAATATTCGGAGGCGTTCGCCAAGCTCGAAGCCGGCGACACATCTGCCATGCCGGCGTTCGCGGCGCTCGTCGGACTGCACGCCGACGATCCCCTGGCAGGCTTCCATCTCAAGCGACTTCTCAACGGCGCCAAGGGCGTGCGGATGCAAATGGAATAGTCTGAGATCAGTCGACATGACAGAGAATTTTGCCGCCGGCAATTACGCCTTCATCCCGGCCGTGTTTCAATATTCCAGCGGTGCCGCGGCGCATCGCGGCTACGAGATCGAGCATGTGCGGTTCAAGCGTCTGTTGCCGCTGGCCGAAGGCTTCGCCCGGGCCGCGCAGTATATTCAGGCAGCGGGGCGGCCGCTGACCTCGTTCTGTGCTTGCGAATTGCGCTCGCCCGCCGCGTTCACGGAAGAGGGCTTTCGCAACTTCAACCTTCATTATGTGAAGACGCTGGCCGAATGGAAAATCTACGACGGCAGCACCAATCCGGTCGCGCGCAGCAATGTCTGTCCCGAGATCGATCCGCCGCCGGAACCGTCCTTCTATGCCTTCGCCTTCACACGACCGAGCGAGCACACCTCGCCGACATTCGTCATCGCCGGCGGCGCGGAACTCGGCTCGGGCAGCGGGTCCTATCCGGAGCGCATCGTGCGCTACCGCGACTTGAGCCCGGAAGGCCTGAAGGAGAAGGTTCGCTTCACCGCGCGGCAACAGCAAAGCCGTCTGGCCGAGTTCGGTTTCGATTGGGACGACGCGACCGCCGTTCAAGCCTACACTGTTCACGATTTTCATCCTGTCATGGTGGAGGAGCTGGTTCGCCCCGGTGCGATGCAGCCCGGCCTGACCTGGCATTTTGCCAGGCCGCCGGTCCTCGATCTCGAATTCGAGATGGATTGCCGCGGCGTGCGGCGGGAGGTCGTGATCTGACTCAACGCTGCCGCGGGTCGAGCGCATCGCGCAGGCCGTCGCCGACCAGATTGAGCGACAGCACCACCACGAAGATCGCCAGCCCCGGCCAGATCGCCATCCAGGGCGCGTTGGTGAGGAAGCGTTGCGCGGCATTGAGCATGCTGCCCCAGGACGGCAGGGGCGGCTGCTGGCCGAGCCCCAGAAACGACAGCGCGGCTTCGGCGATGATCGCGGCCGCGATCGACAGCGTCGCCTGCACCATCAGCGCCGGCAGGATGTTCGGCAGGATATGCACCAGCGCAATGCGCCAGGACGGATTGCCCACCGCGCGCGCGGCCTCGACATAATCCTCGACCTTGACGCTCAGGGCCTGACCACGCGTCAGGCGGATGAAGATCGGGGTAGCCGAAATTCCGATCGCGATCATGGCGTTGCTGAGGCTCGGGCCCAAAAAGGCCGCAAGCGCGATCGCGAGGATGAGGAACGGACAGGCCAGCATGGCGTCGGTGATGCGGCTGATCAGCGCGTCGACAAAGCCGCCGCGATAGCCGGCCAACAGCCCGAGCGGCACGCCGATGGTCAGCGCAATGACGACCGAGATCGCGCCCGCCATCAGCGAGGCTCGCGCGCCATAGATGACGCGCGCGAGGATATCGCGGCCGAGATCGTCGGTGCCGAACCAGTGCAGCGCCGACGGCGGCTTGCGCACCGAAGTCCAGCTTGTCGCAATCGGATCGTACGGCGCAACCAGGGGCGCAAACAGCGCAAGCAAAATGAAGGTCGCGATCACGACGAGGCCGATCACAGCGCCCTTGCGCTTGAGAAGCCGCCGCATCGCGCGGCGTGACGGGCTTTCGAGCTCGTCGCGCACGGCAAGAAGCGGAGCGGCTGTGAGCGCGGCCTCTGCCATGTGGTCAGCCCCTCAGCCTCGGGTTGACCAGGATGTAGGCGATGTCGGCGACCAGGTTCAGCGTGATGTAGATTGTTGCCGTCACCAGCACGACGCCCTGCACGACGGCATAATCGCGGTTGAACACGGCGTCGACGATCAGCTTGCCGAACCCGGGGATCGAGAAGATCTGCTCGGTCAGCACCGCGCCCGACAGGAGCGTGCCGAGCTCGAGCGCGCCGAGCGTGATCACGGGCGTGAGCGCATTGCGCATGGCGTGCTTGAGGATGACCGAGCGCTCGGAGAGCCCCTTGGCGCGGGCGGTGCGGACATAGTCACTCTCCAGCACCTGCAACATGGCGCTGCGGGTATGGCGCATCAAAACCGCGGCGATCGCATTTCCGAGCACGAACGCTGGCAGGATGGTCGAGGCGAGGCTCGCGCGCAGATTTTCGAAAGGCGAGACGTAGCCCGAGGCCGGCAGCCAGCCGAGCTTGATCGAGAACAGGAAGATCAGGAGGATGCCGAGCCAGAAATTCGGCGTCGAGATGCCCCACAGCGCGAACATGTTGGCGCCATAGTCCCAGGCGGTGCCTTTCTTCACGGCGGAGATGATGCCGGCGGGAATGCCGATCAGGAACGCGATCAGGATCGCCATCAAGCCGAGCTGCAGCGTGACCGGCAGCTTTTGCTCGATCAGCGCGGTGACCGGCACCTTGATGCGCAGGGATTCGCCGAGATCGCCGGACAGCACGCCCTTGGCCCAGTAGACATATTGCACCGGGATGGGCTGATCGAGCCGGTATTGCTGGCGTATCTTCTCGATGACGGCAGGATCGCGCTCCTCGCCGGCCATGACAAGCGCGGGATCGCCGGGCAACAAATGCTGCAGCGAGAAGATCAGGAGCGACACGAAGAACAGCGTCGGGACGAGCTGAACGATGCGGCGCGCGAGGAAGTTCAGCATGGGATGTCTCCTGTGCCGGACACCGCGCGCCGCGCAGGCATCTTCATTCGTTTCACTTCAGCTTCAGCCCGACCACGCGCACCAGCCCGTCCGGCATCTGGCGGTAACCTTCGAGCCTGGTCGTGTGCGCGATCAGGAGCTTGCGATGGTAGAGGTAGATGATCGGCTCGTCGTTGAGCACGATCTTCGTCAGCTTCTCATAGATTGCCTTGCGCTGCGCTGGATCGCTGACGAGGCGGCCTTCCTCCATCAGCTTGTCCGCTTCCGGATTGGAATAGCCGCCGTCGTTCTGTGGCGCTGCGGTGTGAAGGAAGACATAGGAATTGCCGTCCGGATCGATGCGGCCGCTCCAGTTGATCTGGAAGATCTGGAAATTCCCGGCCTGCGCGTCCTTGAACGAGGTTGCGAACTCGATCAGGCGGATTTTCAGGTCGAAGCCCGCTTCGGCGGCCATCGACTGGACGACCTGCGCCACCGCCTCGTTCTCGCTTCCCTTGGGCACCATCACGTCGACGGTGACGGGCAGCGCGACGCCGGCTTCCTTCAAAAGCGCCTTGGCCTTTTCGATATCGCGGCCACGGACCGGAAACGCCTGCTGGTAAAAGGGATGCTGCGGGCTGACCCACTGGTTCCCCGGCGTGAACTCGCCGTTGAACGCCACCTGGTTCAGCGCTTCGCGATCAATGGATAGATCGAGCGCCTGCCTTACCTTGTCCGACTGGCTGAGCGCGCCCTTGTTCTTGTCGTTTTTGATGTTGATGGTCAGGCCGAGATAGCCGAGCTCGGGCGCGGTCGAGAGCACGAGCCTGGAATCGGCGCGCACGTCCTTGATGTCGGTCGCAAGCACGCGCTCGATCAGGTCGAGGCTGCCGGATTTCAGGTTGGCGAGCCGAACCGTGGCGTCGATGATCGGCAGGTACACGATGCGATCGATGAAGACGTTGTCCTTGTTCCAGTAGTCGGCGAATTTTTCGAACACCATGCGGTCCTGCTGCACGCGCTCGACGAACTTGTAGGGTCCGGCACAGACCGGATGCAGCCCGAACTTGTCGCCGGCCTCCTTGGCTGCCTTGGGCGAAACCATCATGCCGGAGCGATCGGTCAGTTGCGCGATCAGCGGCGCATAGGGCGTCTTCAGCACCAGCTTGATGGTCAGGGGATCGACCACCTCGACATGATCGACACTGGCAAGCTCGGATTTGCGGAACGAACCCGGCAATGTCAGATGCCGCTCGATGGAGAATTTAGCGGCTTCCGCATCGAGCGGCTCGCCGTCATGGAATTTCACGCCGGGCCTGAGCTTGATGGTCATCGCCTTGCCGTCGGCCGAAGTCTCGTAGGACAGCGCGAGCTGCGGCACGATATTGAGCTTCTCGTCGATGTCGAACAGCTTGTCGCAGACGGCCGAGAACACGATGCGCCCGACATAGGTTCGCGCAAGCGTCGGGTCGAGGATATCGGGATCCTCGGCAATTCCGATCCGCAGCGTGGTTTCTGCCCGCGCCATCAGCCCGAGCGAGAGCAAGGCAGCGAGGGCCAACGCCAAAACCCGCAAAGTCTTCATTGCATCAGTCTCCAATTCAAACGCCAGGTGGCGATGCACCATCCATACCAACACCGGATGCCGCGCCTCCTTCCTGGGGCCGGTCGAAGGCCGCGACCAATCGTTCCAATACCGGCGAGAAGCCGCCATCCGAGGGCACGATTGCTTCGGCCGCGGGCAACTCCGCCACGCGATGACAGGCAGTCGCATGCCCTGACGCATCATTGAGCAATGGCGGCATCTCAATGCGGCAACGATCGATCGCAAACGGGCAGCGGGTATGAAAGCGGCAGCCCTTCGGCGGATTGAGCGCGCTCGGCAGCTCGCCTTGCAGCAACATGCGGCTGCGCTTTGCCTGCGGCTTGGGCACAGGAATCGCCGACAACAGCGCGCGGCTATAGGGGTGGCGAGGCGAAGCAAACAGCGCTTGTGTGTTCGCGGTCTCGACGATGGTGCCGAGATTCATCACCGCGACGCGATCGGCGATGTGCTTCACCACGGCCAGATCGTGCGAGACGAAGATATAGGACAGCCTCAGGCGGTCCTGCAGGTCGCGCAACAGATTGAGAATTTGAGAGCGGATCGAAACATCGAGCGCGGATACCGGCTCGTCGCAGATGATCAGCTTCGGCTCGACCGCGAGCGCCCGGGCAATCGCAATGCGCTGGCGCTGGCCGCCGGAAAATTCGTGCGGGTAGCGGCGCGCAAAGCGCGGCTCGAGCCCGACCAGCCGGAGCAATTCATCGACCCGCGCGCGGCGCGCCGAGGCGGGCACGAGCGAGTGCAGCGCAAGCGGCTCGCTGAGAACTTGCCCCACCGTCATCCGTGGATTGAGAGAGGCGTAAGGATCCTGGAAGATCAGTTGCGCCTTGCTGCGAAAGGCACGCAGATCGTCGGCATCGAGCGCCAGCAGATCGCGCCCCTCGAAACGGATCGTTCCCGCGTCGGGCTCGATCAGCCGCAGCACCAGCCGGCTCACGGTCGACTTGCCGCAACCGGATTCGCCGACCAGAGCCAGCGTCTCGCCGGCATCCACATGGAAGCTGACGCCGTCGACGGCTCTGACGAACGCGGTCGGTCGCCCGAACAGGTTGCGATCGGCCGGAAAGTGCTTCACGAGATTTTCGACCTGCAGAAGCGCGGTCATCGCCGTTGCGCCAGAAACAGGGAATTGGAGATCGCGCCCATTACGACACCAGCCTTTCCAGCGGGGCTTTCAGGCAACGCGAGGCGTGGCCGGGCGAAACTTCCTTGAGCGAAGGCGGCGCCTTCAGGCAGATCTCACCGACGAAGGGACAGCGCGGGGCAAAGCGGCAGCCGGTCGGCGGGTTCGTCATGTTCGGCACCATGCCCTCGATGGTGGCAAGATGCGCCGTCGACCGGTCCAGCCGCGGAATCGAGCCGAGCAGGCCGACCGTGTAGGGATGCTGGGGCGAGGCGAACAGCTCGTCGACCTCGGCGCGTTCGACGATCTCGCCCGCATACATCACCGCGACCTCGTCGCAGACCTCGGCGACGACGCCGAGGTCATGGGTGATCAGGATGATGGCGGCGCCGCTTGCGGCTTTCAGCTCGCGCATCAGCTCCAGGATCTGCGCCTGCAGCGTGACATCGAGCGCAGTCGTCGGCTCGTCGGCGATCAAGAGCTTCGGATCGCAGGCGAGCGCCATCGCGATCATCACGCGCTGGCGCATGCCGCCCGAAAGCTTGTGCGGGTATTCGTCGATCCGCCGCTCGGGGGAGGGGATGTGCACCCGCCGCAACAGCTCGATGGCGCGGTTGCGCGCCGCGCGTCGGGTGCCGCCGCGGTGGCGCAGGATGGTCTCGACGATCTGGTCACCTATGGTGAAGCTCGGATTGAGCGAGGTCATCGGCTCCTGAAAAATCATGGCGAGCCGATTGCCCCGGAGATCGCGCAGGGTCTCGTCCGGCGCGCCGACAAGATCGAACCCGTCGAAGCGGATCGAGCCCGACACTTCGGCCGACTGCTTCGACAGAAGCCCCATGATCGCAAGCGAGGTCACGCTCTTGCCGCAACCGGATTCGCCGACCAGGCCGAGTGTCGCGCCATTGGCGACGGCCAGATCGACGCTGTCGACGGCGTGCGTGGTGCGACCGTCATCGCCGTGAAACAGCACGCGCAGGCCCTTTATGTCGATCAAGGCGTTCTGCGTCATGTCTTGCCTGCGAGTGCCGCTTCGATGCCGGCGTCGATCATGGCGCGATCGGTGATCCCGGCCGGATTTTGCCGGGTCGGGAGGTATTTGCGGAAATGCACCCAGCGCTCGCGGCTGACCCGCTCGAGCCGATCGAGCTCGGCGAGCGGATCGGCGTGGTCGTCGACGCGCAGATCGAGTGCCGACCATTCCTCGTCCGCGTGGATCAAGAGCGCCGCCGATTGCTTGCCGCGCTTGTCGCCGCCCGCGGCTTCGCCCGCGCGCATCGCCGCAATCAGCCGCCGCGCAAAGGGCAGGTTCTCGCCTGCGACGTAGGCTTTCGCGGTTTCCTCGAGCACCGCGGCGCCCGCAAGCATGTTGCCGGCGAGCGAGAAGCCGTCGCCGGAAAGATGACCGCACCAGTCCACGCAATCCTTTCCTGTGAAGCCTGCGATACGGCCCGCTGCATCCAGGATATGAAGCTGCCGGCTCTCGCAGCCGGCGTCGGCCGCGGTCAGCGTGCTGACGATATCCTGCGGGCTCCTGCCTTCGCGCAGCAGTTTCAGGCCATCGATGCCGTAATAGGGATTGACGAGGGCTTGCGTTGCGACGCCGCCGACACCGCCCGCGATATGGGGGACGCGCGCTCCGACGGCGAAAAACCGGGTCGCGACCGCGATGCCGAATTGGCCGGTGGCTTTGTCACGGGCGATGATCGACCAGGTCATTGTCAGCGGGAGATGGACTGAGATTTTGGCCGTGTAAGCGGCACGCTCCCTCTCCCCGCAGGCGGGGCGAGGTGATTTCTTTCCACGGCTCGAATACTTCGACCAATACTCATGATGCGTTCAACGTCCGGCCGCGTAGCCCTGCATGCCGCGCGGATTGGCGGCGGCGCGGCGCCGGCGGCCAACACGGGAAGCGGCCGTGAGCCGCCCCTCCGACCAATCGGGGCCGACCTCCAGAACGTGGCCACGACGGGTCAGGTCGTCGCGGCTGGCCTTCGGCACACGGTTCTCGACAACCAGCACGCCGGGCCGCGCCGTGCGCGGCCAGAACGAGATCGGGAAATGCTCGGAGTGCCACGCCGGCGCGTCGATCGCTTCCTGCAGGTTCATCCTGGCATGCACATGCCGCAGGAAGAATTGCGTGATCCACTGATCCTGCTGGTCGCCGCCGGGCGAGCCCCACGACAGATACGGCTCGCCGTCGCGGAACGCCATGGTCGGCGACAGCGTGGTGCGCGGGCGCTTGCCCGGTGCGAGCGAGGCGGGATGGCCCTCTTCGAGCCAGAACATCTGCGCGCGGCTGCCGAGGCAGAAGCCGAGCGCCGGGATCACGGGCGAGGATTGCAGCCAGCCGCCGGAGGGCGTCGCCGACACCATGTTGCCGGCGGCATCGATGATGTCGAAATGCACGGTATCGCCGCGCACCTCGCCGAAGCGCCCGACCGTCGGCTCGCCCGCGCCCATGGCGCCGACGGCTTCGCGGTGGCCCTCGGCCCGGCGCAGCTTCACGACCGCGCCAAAGCCCTCGACCGAGCCCGGCACGAAATCGAGCGAAGCCTGGTCCGAGATCAGCTTGCGCCGTGCATCGTTATAGGCGTCTGACAGAAGCGTCTGGATCGGGATGTCGTTGAATTTCGGATCGCCGTAGAATTTCTCGCGGTCGGCATAGGCGAGCTTGGCGCATTCGACCTGCAGGTGGATGAATTCGGGGCTGGTGGGATCGAGCCCGTCGAGCTGAAAGCCCTTCAGCAGCGCAAGCTGCTGCAGCATCACGGGACCCTGGCTCCAGACGCCGGGCTTGCACACGGTGTAGCGGCCGTAATCGTAACTGAGCGGCGCCTCCACGGTCGGCGTCCAGCGCGCCATGTCGTCGGCGGAAAGCACGCCTCTATGCGGCGAGCCGGAGACGTCCATGACCTCCTGCGTGCGGCAGAACTTGTCGATGGCCTCCGCGACAAACCCCCTGGACCAGGCTTTTCGCGCGGCTTCGATCTGGGCTGCGCGGTCAGAGCCCGCGCTCTCGGCTTCCTTGAGGATGCGCGCGTAAGTCTCTGAGAGGGTGGTATTCGTGAAAAGCGTGCCGGGCTTCGGCACCTCGTTATTGGGCAGATAGACGGCGGCCGAGCTCGGCCAGTACTTTTTGAACAGCTGCTCGACGGTTTTGATCGTCGCGCACGCGCGCTCGACCAGCGGATAGCCGTCTTTCGCATAGGCGATCGCGGGCTCCAGCACGTCGCGCAGCTTCAGCGTGCCGTAGTCGCGCAGAAGCAGCATCCAGGATTCGAAGGTTCCGGGCACGCAGGCGGCCAAGAGCCCCGTGCCGGGCACCATCTCGAGGCCCTCGCTCTTGTAATGGGCGATGGTGGCGCGCGCGGGTGCCGGGCCCTGTCCGCAGATCACCTCTGTCGCACCGCGCCTGACGTCATGGACGATGATCGGGACGTCGCCGCCGGGGCCGTTCAGGTGCGGCTCGACCACCTGCAGCGTAAACGCCGTCGCAACCGCGGCATCGAAGGCGTTGCCGCCCTTTTCCAGCGTGGCCATCCCGACCGCCGTCGCAATCCAGTGGGTCGAGGTCACGACCCCGAAGGTGCCCTCGATTTCGGGCCGGGTCGTGAACGGATCGGGATTGATGTGGTTGGCCATTGGTTCAACTTTCGCGTCGACCGTGATCCGGACAAGTGGGAACCGGTTTTCCGAAGATCATGCTCCAAAATGGGTAGCGAGCCGAGCGCACTTGATCACAGCCGCTGCCCTCTGCCAACTGGCATGCCAGCCGCCAACGCCCCTCACGCCGGCACCGGCGCGAGGTTAACGACGTGGCAGGCGACGCCGTCGATCAATTCGGGCGCCTTCGTGCGGCAGAGGTCGAAGGCGAGCGGACAGCGCGGATTGAAGGCGCAGCCTGGAGGGGGATCGATCGGGTTGGGGATCTCGCCCTTGACCGGGATGCGCTGGCGGCCGGACATCGAAAGGTCGGGCACGGCGCCGAGCAGCATCTTGGTGTAGGGCATGCGGGGCGAGGCGAACAACTCGCGGCCTTCCGCGATCTCGACGATGCGGCCGAGATACATCACCCCGATGCGATTGGCCATGTGGCGGACCACGGCCAGGTTGTGGCTGATGAAAAGATAGGTGAGGCCGAAGCGGTCCTGCAGGTCGCGCATCAGGTTCAGGATCTGCGCCTGCACGGAGACGTCGAGCGCCGAGGTGGGCTCGTCGCAGACGATGAACTCGGCGTCCGAGGCAAGCGCGCGCGCGATCGCGATGCGCTGGCGCTGGCCGCCGGAAAATTCGTGCGGGAATTTGCTGCCGTCATCGGGGTGCAGCCCCACCAGCCCCAGGAGCTCGCCGACCCGATCCTTGATCTGGCGTTCGCCCTGGATCAGGTCGAAAGCGCGGATCGGCTCGGCGACGATCGCATCGACGCGGAAGCGCGGATTGAGGCTTGCATAGGGGTCCTGAAAGATCATCTGGATGCGGCGGCGCAGCCGTCTGCGTGCCTGGCCCTGTTTCGGATCGACCATGGACACCCCGTCGATCACCACATCGCCCGAGGTCGGCGGCAAGAGACCGACGACCATGCGCGCTACCGTGGTCTTGCCCGAGCCGGATTCGCCGACCAGCGCAAACGTCTCGCCCTTTTTGATGTCGAAGGTCACGCCATCGACCGCCTTCAGGAATTCGACATGCCCGCCCTCGATCAGGCGGTTCAGCCACGGTTTCGAAACGTCGAACAACCGGCGCAGATTTTTCACATCGATGAAGGAGGTCATGCCGCACTGTCCTTTACCGAGGCCTCGTAAAGGTGGCAGGCGACCGCCTGCGCGCCGTGCTGAACAGGTTCCGGGCGCTCGACCCGGCAGCGGTCGAAGACCGACCCACAGCGCGGGTTGAACGGGCAGCCCGGCGGAATCGCGGACAGGCGCGGCATGGAGCCTGGGATTTGCACCAGCCGCTTGTCCTCGCCCGCCAGTGTCGGGATCGCGCCCATCAAGCCCCTCGCATAGGGATGCAACGGAGTCTTCACGACGTCCTGCACCGGGCCGATCTCCGCCACCCGCCCGGAATACATCACCGCGACGCGGTCGCAGGTTTCCGCGATCACGCCCATGTCGTGGGTCACCAGCATGACAGCGGTACCGTGGTCGCGGCCGAGCCGCTTGATCAG
This sequence comes from uncultured Alphaproteobacteria bacterium, assembly GCA_963738845.1. GTDB lineage: Bacteria > Pseudomonadota > Alphaproteobacteria > Rhizobiales > Xanthobacteraceae > Bradyrhizobium. Next base: position 314,362 of record CAVTYJ010000007.1, read on the forward strand.
CGCGATGATCTGCGCCTGCACGGAGACGTCGAGCGCGGTGGTCGGCTCGTCGGCAATGATCAGCTCGGGTTCGGCGCAGATCGCGAGCGCGATCACCACGCGCTGGCGCATGCCGCCGGAAAATTCGTGCGGGTAGCCGTCGATCCGCTTGCCGGGGGCGGGGATGCCGACCTCGGCCAGAAGCTCGATCGCGCGCTTGCGCGCAGCGCTTTCCGAAAGGTTCATATGGGTCGTGATGGTCTCGACGATCTGGTCGCCGATCCGATAGAGCGGATTGAGGCTCGTCAGCGGGTCCTGAAAGATCATCCCGATGCGCTTGCCCCTGACGCGTCGCATCTCCTCCGGAGGGAGGTTGTCGATGCGCGAGCCCGCAAGATGGATTTCGCCGCCGGTGATGCGCCCGGGAGGATCGATGAGGCCGATCACGGCAAGTCCGGTCACGGATTTGCCGGCGCCGGATTCGCCGACCACGCCCAGCACCTCGCCTTTCGCGATATCGAAGGAAACGCCGTCGATGGCACGGAGCGCGCGCCGGCGGGTCGAAAATTCCACCTGGAGGTTGCGCACGGAGAGAACGGGTTCGGTCATCGAAGTTTCGGATTGAGCGCGTCGCGCAGCCAGTCGCCGAGCAGGTTGATGGAGAGGATCAGCGCGGCCAGCGCGATGCCGGGGAAGGCGACGATCCACCACTCGCCGGAGAACAAGTAATTGTTGCCGATGCGGATCAGGGTACCGAGCGACGGCATGGTGTCGGGCATGCCCGAGCCGAGGAATGACAGCGTCGCCTCGGTGATGATGGCGAGCGCAAGGTTGATCGTGGCGATCACGAGCACGGGGCCCATCGCGTTCGGCAACACATGGCGCAGCATGATCACGGGCGCCGGCAGGCCGATCAGCTGGGCGGCCGCGACATAATCCTTGTTCTTCTCCACCAGTACCGAGCCGCGCACGGTGCGCGCATATTGCACCCAGAAGCTCAGGCCGATTGCAAACACCAGAACGATCAGCATGCTGATCGCGTCGAGGCGATTGCCGAACACCGACTTGGCGACGCCATTGACGATCAGCGCGATCAGGATCGCCGGGAATGTAAGCTGCACGTCGGCGATGCGCATGATCAGGGCGTCGACGGCGCCGCCGACATAACCCGCGACCAGGCCCAGCACGATGCCGAGCGTCCCGGAGAACAACACCCCGAGCACGCCGACCGCAAGCGAGATGCGCAGGCCATAGAGGATCGCCGACAGCATGTCGCGGCCCTGCTCATCCGTGCCGAGCAGGAACGGGCTCTGGCCCTCCGCGGTCCACAAAGGCGAGATGCGCGAATTGATCAATTGCAGCTGCGCCGGATCGAACGGATTTTGCACGGAAAGAACGGAGGCGAAGATCGCGAGCAGGAAGAACAGCACAGTCACGGCGGCCGCGACCATCGTGAGCTTCGAGCGGCGAAACGAATAGAGCAGGTCGCTCTCGAGGGCGCGCGCGAGCCAGCCCGCCGCCGACGAGCGCGTTGCCGCGCTCGCTTCCGTCGGGCGGGGGACGACGGCGTCGCTCATGGCAGATCGGCGCTCGCTTGGCGAAATTGGTCAATCATCGCAGAACCTTTCCGCAAGGACCTCGGAAGCCAAGAGAACGCCGGCAATGATGGTTCGTGCCGCTCCATATGCAGTCCCTTTTCATTTATCGCGGCAACTCCAGTCCGAAATCCTAGGCCGGCTTGCTGATGGTCGCGCGAAGGCGCGGGTCGACAATGGTGTAGAGGATGTCGACGATGAGGTTGATGGTGACGAAGATCAGCGAGACCATCATGAGATACGCCGCCATGATCGGGATATCGACATTTTGCACGGCTTGCACGAACAGCAGGCCCATCCCCGGCCATTGAAACACGGTTTCTGTGATGATCGCGAATGCAATTACCGAGCCAAACTGCAGGCCCGCGACCGTAATGACCGGAACCAGCGTGTTCCTGAGCGCATGGCCGAAGTGGATGGCGCGCGTGGTCAGACCACGCGCGCGGGCGAAGCGGATGTAGTCGGTGCGCAGCACTTCGAGCATCTCGGCGCGAACAAGCCGCATGATCAGGGTCATCTGGAATAGCCCGAGCGTGATCGAGGGCATGATCAGCGCCTTCAGGCCGGAGACGGTGAGCAGACCGGTGGTCCACCAGCCGAACCGCACCACCTCGCCGCGCCCGAACGAGGGCAACCAGTTGAGCACCACCGCGAACAGGTAGATCAGCAGGATCCCGATCAGGAATGTCGGCAATGAAATCCCGATCAGCGAGATCGCCTGGAAGGCCTTCGCCAACAGCGAGTCCCGCCGCAGCGCCGAATAGACTCCCATCAGAATGCCGAACACCATCGCAAAGATGGTGGCGCAAGTGGCAAGCTCCAGCGTGGCCGGCAGCCGTTCCTTCAGCAGCGTCGCGACCGGCTGGCGGAACTGGTAGGAGATGCCGAACTGGAACTGCGCCGCGTTGGCGAAATAGCGCGCGAACTGCACCAGCACGGGATCATCGAGGCCGAGCGAATGACGGATGGCCGCGCGCTGTGCGGCGGAGGTGTCGATCGACACCATCTGGTTCACCGGGTCTCCGGCGAAACGGAACATCGAAAAGGAGATGATGCCGACGACGACCATGACGCCGATGGCCTGAATCGCCCGTCGGAGAATGAAGGCGAGCATGCGACCCTTTCGCCTTGTTCAACGCGGCTCGCACAGCGCCGCGCGACGTTGTTTGTTCGGAGCATGATCCTTTGCAGGATCAGGTCCCCAAGTCCGAGTGCGAAGCAGTTGCGTTCGGATCGGGTTCAAGGCCAAGGTCCCGGAGCGCATGAAGCCGCGGGGACCTTGTTGCCCTGAAGACCTGCTACTCCTCCGTCTTTGTCGCCCAGTACAGCAGGACCTCGTTGTCCGCGCGCTGGGTGAGCTTCACCTTTTTCGATACGCCCCAGGCCAGCGCCTGCTGGTGCAACGGAATGTAGGCGTAGTCCTTGATGCCGATCTCGAAGGCCTGCTTGATCATCTGGTCGCGCTTGGCCGCATCGGTCTCGATCAGGATCTTGTCGGTCAGCGCGTCCAGTTCCCTGTTGCAATAGCCGCCGAGATTGGCCTCGCCGCGCGTGGCGTCATTCTTGTCGTCACGGCACCCCATGATGTCGTGCAGCACGTTGTGCGAATCCGACGACGCCGGGGTCCAGCCCAGGAGGTAGAACGAGGTCTGGAAACCGCCGGGCTTGAGCACTTTCGCGAAATACTGCGCCTTGGGCTGCGCCAGGAGGTTCACCTTGACGCCGATGCGGGCGAGCATGCCGACCACGGCTTCGCAGATCTGCGAGTCGTTGACATAGCGGTCGTTGGGACAATCCATCGTCACCTCGAAGCCGTCGGGATAGCCGGCATCGGCGAGCAGCTTCTTGGCGCCGTCCGGATCGAGCTTCGGCCGCACGAAATCCTTTGACAGCGCGAATAGTTGCGGAGCGATCATCAGGGCCGACGGCGTCGACAGCCCGCGCATGACGCGGGTCTTGATCAGCTCGACGTCGACCGCCTTGTAAAAGGCCTCGCGGACGCGGATGTCCTTGAACGGATTCTTGCCCTTGACGTTCGAAAACAGCAATTCGTCGCGGGCCTGGTCCATGCCGAGAAAGATGGTGCGCAGTTCCGGACCGGTCAGGACGGTGGCGATGCCGCTCGAATTGACGCGCTGGATGTCCTGGATCGGCACCGGCTCGATCACGTCGACCTCGCCGGACAACAGCGCGGCAACGCGCGTCGCGGCGGAGGCGATCGGCGTGAACACGATTTCCTTCAGATTATGCTCGGGCTTGCCCCACCAGTTCGGGTTTGCCTTGAACACGGTCTTCACGCCGGGCTGATGGCTCTCGATCATGAACGGTCCGGTGCCGTTCTCATGCAGCGATGCGTAGCTCGGCGTGGTGGCGGATGCGGGCGTCGGCTGGACCGCGTTGTTCTCCTCGCACCACTTCTTGTCCATGATGAACCAGCCGTCCCATTGCGCGATGAGAATGGGATTGGGCGAGTCCAGCGTCACGTCGACCGTGTAATCGTCCACTTTGACGAACTTCGCGTCCGCCGGAACGTTGGAGAGAAAATTGGAGCCCGGGCTGCGCACGCGCTGGGCGGAGAACAGCACGTCGTCGGCGGTGAAGGGATCGCCGTTGTGGAATTTGACGCCCTTGCGCAGGTGGAAGCGCCAGCGGGTCGGCTCCACGACCTCCCAGCTTTCGGCCAGCGCCGGAACGATCTTGAGATCCTTGCCGCGGGTCACCAGGCCTTCGTAGACATGGGCGTGGTGGGCAATCGTCGTGGTTTCCTTGAGCGTGTAGGGATCGAGCGATTTGAGTTCGCCCTGGTTGGCGTAGCGCAGGGACTGGCTCGATGCCGGCGAGATCGCCATCGCGACCATCGAGGCGACGGCCGCTGCAAGGAAGGAACGACGTACCGACATGTCAGAAGATTCTCCACTGGTGGTGCCCGCTTTCTTGTTTGCCGCGGCGGGTGTGACGCAAAGCATGTTGGATCGAGTTTGGCCATCGCGCAAGCTTGATTTCCGGCCGGAAAGCGCGGCCTTTTTGCGTGCCGAGGCGCGACTGCCGGCCACAGCCTAAGCCGGCATCGCGCGCGCCCGATAGTCGACTTTGGAGGTGCGGAAGGCGGGCGCTGCGCGGGTCATTTTCGGCCGGGCTTGGGTGACCCGTCCCCCGACTTGAAGGGCAGGGAGGCTGCCACGTTGCGTCCGGTCGCTTGTGCGGCTAAGCCCGGCATGGCGATATATCGACGCCAGTCAAAAGCGCGCGGGCAGGAGCAAAAATGAAGGTTAACATCGAGATCGACTGCACCCCCATCGAAGCCCGGCAGTTTTTCGGGCTTCCCGATGTAGCGCCGATGCAGATGGCTGTCATGGACAAGCTGCAGCAGCAGATGACCGCCAATATCGAGAAGATATCGCCGGAGTCGCTGATCCAGAGCTGGTTCAGTTTCGATCCCAAGCTCGCCGAACGGTTCCAGGAGATGTTCGTCACCATGGCGGGGTTGGGCGGCGCATTGAAGAGCGACAGGAAGAAGTGACGACCGAAGGCCCCGGCGAACCGCGGGCTTCGGGCCGGCTGCGGCCGCCGGGACTTGGCCTGCTTTTGGCCGAGGCGCGCGGCATTCTGGAGCTCAACGCGAGCCTGTTGCTCTCGCCGCTTCTGTTGCGGGCGCCGCGCGGCGACGGCCATCCGGTCCTGACCTTGCCCGGATTTCTCGCGACCGACCTCTCGATGGTCCCGATGCGGCACTATCTGAGCGAGCTCGGCTACGTAGCCCATGCCTGGCGCATGGGACGCAACACTGGCAGCGTGTCGCGAACGCGCATCGCGCTGCGCGACCGCCTTCGCGAGATTTTCGAGGAGAGCGGGCGCAAGGTCTCCCTTGTCGGCTGGAGTCTCGGCGGCGTCTATGCGCGCGACCTCGCGCTGCGAGCGCCCGAGATGGTGCGCTATGTCGTGACGCTCGCAAGCCCCTTCGCCAACGACGTGACGGCGACCAATGCGACCCGGCTCTACGAGGCGCTGTCGGGAGAGAGGGTCGATCCGGATTCGGCATTGTCCAGGGAGGTCGGAGGCGACCTGCCGGTGCCGACCAGCGCGATCTATTCGAAGGCCGACGGCGTCGTGAACTGGCATACCGCCCGCCTGCGTCCCTCCGCCCGAGCCGAGAACATCGAAATCCGTCTTGCAAGCCATGTCGGGCTCGGCGTCAATCCGGCGGCGCTGTGGGCGGTCGCGGACCGCCTATCGCAGGCGGAAGGCCAGTTCCGGCAATTTGACCGGTCGGGGCCGTTTGCCATTGCCTACGCACCCCCGGAAAATGCACAATCGGTGACGCCGTAATTCGGCCTGATGCATGATCCGGAAAAGAAGGCACCGGTTTTCCGAAAAGGTCATGCGCAATCGATATTAGCCAGAAGCGCGAGAAGCGCCGCGTGATGTTTCGGGAGGAAAGCATGGGTGACGGTAAAAAGCTGTCGTCGCTGGACGCATCGTTCCTGTATCTGGAAACGCCGGAAATGCCGATGCATGTCGGCAGCATGGCGATTTTCCGCCTGCCCGACGGCTACAAGGGCGATTTTTTCGAAGACTTCAAGGCTATGATCGCCTCGCGGCTCCATATCGCGCCGATCCTGAAGGCACGCCTGGAAAAGGCGCCGCTCGACATCGACCATCCCTCCTGGGTCGAGGACGACCAGTTCGACATCGATCGTCACATCTTCCGAGCCAGCCTGCCCGCGCCGCGCGATCGCGCCACGCTGGAGCGCATCGTCGGCTGGATGCATGCCAAGCTTCTCAACCGCGCCCGGCCGCTGTGGGAGTTCTACGTGTTCGAGGGCATGAAGGACAACGAGGTCGGGCTTTATTCCAAGATGCATCACGCCTGCATCGATGGCGGCGCGGGAGCGGCGCTGACCAACATGATCTACGACATCTCGCCGGTTCCGCGGCAGGTCGATCCCCCAACGGCGCGGGCGAAGGTCGGCCAGGAGCCGCGCGACATTGCCGCCAATCTGCTCGATTCCTACCAGCAGCTCTGGGCCCAGCCGCTGGAGGCCGCGGCCGCCGCCAAGTCGATCGAGCTGCCGCGCTCGGGCAAGAGCGACCTCGGCTCGATCCTGTTCGACAACGCGATGTACCAGATCGAGAGCGCGGTGCGCTTTGCCGGCAACATCCCGACCATGCTCCGGAGCGCCTCCGACGTGGTCGCAAAGATCGCCGATCCGAAGTCGCGCGAAAGCCTCGCCAGCATGCTCTCGCCGCCGACCATCCTCAACAAATCGATCTCGTCCGAACGCAGCTTTGCCGGCGTCTCGATCTCGCTGTCGCGCGCCAAGGCGATTGCGAAGGCCTCCGGCGGCAAGCTCAACGACGTGGTGTTGGCGCTCGCCTCCGGCGTGGTGCGGCGCTACCTGATCGCGCAGGGGGCGCTGCCCAACAAGTCGATGACGGCGGCCGTGCCGATCTCGCTGCGCGAGGAAGGCAACGCCGAAGCCAACAACCAGGTGTTCGGCATGATCTGCTCGATCGCCACCAATATCGATGATCCCAGGGCGCGGCTCGAGACCATCATCGCGCAGTCCGTCAAATCGAAGGAGATGTCGCATCCGCTGCGCGCGCTGATGCCGCAGGTGTCCAACATCTCGATGTTGGGAGCGCCGATCCTGGTGCAGATTCTCGCGCTGCTCTACAGCCGCTCGAGCCTGTCCGACGTGCTGCCGCCGGCCGCCAACATCACGGTGTCCAACGTGCCCGGGCCGCGCCAGACGCTTTATGCCGCGGGTGCGGAGCTGTTGCACATCTTCCCGGTCTCGATCTCGACCCACGGGATCGCGCTCAACATCACCGTGCAGAGCTACCGCGACCAGCTCGATTTCGGCTTCATCGCCGGCGCCAACATCATTCCGCATGTCGAGGTGCTCTGCGACATGCTGCCGGAGGAGTTTGCCGCGCTCGAGGCGGCCTACGCGCCGCCGGCCGCCGATATCAAGGGCGCGGCCGAGTAGGAGACACGTGCCATGATCGAGATGCCGCTGCTTGAGTATGCGCAGACGAACGGGATCCGCATGGGCTATTACGATGCGGGCCCGAAGAGCGACAAGCCGCCGCTGGTGCTGTGCCACGGCTGGCCGGAGCTCGCCTTCTCCTGGCGCCACCAGATCAAGGCACTGAGCGAGGCTGGGATTCGGGTGATCGCCCCGGACCAGCGCGGCTACGGCGCGACCGACCGCCCCGAGAGGGTCGAGGACTACGACATGGAGCATCTGACCGGCGATCTCGTCGGACTGCTCGATCATCTCAAGATCGACAAGGCGATCTTTGTCGGCCACGACTGGGGCGGGTTCGTCGTCTGGCAGATGCCGCTCAGGCATCTGGATCGCGTCGCCGGCGTGGTCGGCGTCAACACCCCGCATATGGATCGCGCGCCCGCCGACCCGATCGAGCTGTTCCGCAAGCGCTTCGGCGAGCACATGTACATCGTGCAGTTCCAGAACCCCTCGCGCGAGCCCGACAAAATCTTCGAGAGCAGGGTCGAACAGACCTTCGATGCCTTCATGCGCAAGCCGGCGCCGCGTCCGGATACCGCGCCGGCGGACCAGCCCGTCGCCGGTGTCGGCGCGTCGGCGCGCCTCAACCTCGCTTTTCCGCAAATGATCGCGAACTACGATGCGCGGCACGACCCGCGCACCCCGATCCTCTCGGCCGAGGAGAAGCAGGTGTTCGTCGACACCTTCAGGAAAACCGGATTTACCGGCGGCATCAACTGGTACCGCAATTTCACCCGCAACTGGCAGCGTGCGGCGGGGCTCGACCATACCGTGCGCGTGCCGTCGCTGATGATCATGGCCGAGAACGACCATGTGCTGCCGCCATCGGCCGCCGACGGCATGGGAAAGCTCGTGCCCGATCTGGAGAAATACCTGGTGCGCGGCAGCGGCCATTGGACGCAGCAGGAAAAGCCGGACGAAGTCTCGGCCAAGCTGATTGAATGGCGGAGGAAAAGGTTCGGGTAGCGATCGAGCTACACCGTCATTGCGAGCGAAGCGAAGCAATCCAAAAATGAGGCCAGCGGAAACGGTCTGGATTGCTTCGTCGCTTACACTCCTCGCAATGACGACATTAAGGCAGGGGGGAAACAATGCCGGCAAAGAACAGACTGTCTCCGATCCCGCGTCCGCCGACCAAGCCCGTGGTCGGCAACATGCTCTCGCTGGATTCGTCCGCGCCGGTGCAGAACCTGACGCGGCTTGCAAAAGAGCTCGGTCCGATCTTCTGGCTCGACATGATGGGCGCGCCGCTGGTCGTCGTCTCCGGTCACGACCTCGTCGACGAGCTCTCCGACGAAAAGCGCTTCGACAAGGCGGTGCGCGGGCCGTTGCGGCGCGTGCGCGCGATCGCCGGCGACGGCCTGTTCACCGCCGACACATCTGAACCCAACTGGAGCAAGGCGCACAACATCCTGCTGCAGCCGTTCGGCAACCGCGCGATGCAATCCTATCATGCAAGCATGGTCGATATCGCCGAGCAGCTCACCAAAAAATGGGAACGGCTGAACGCCGACGACGAGATCGAGGTGGTCCACGACATGACCGCGCTGACGCTCGACACCATCGGCCTGTGCGGCTTCGACTACCGCTTCAATTCGTTCTATCGGCGCGACTACCATCCTTTCGTGGAGTCGCTGGTGCGCTCGCTGGAAACCATCATGATGATCCGCGGGCTGCCGATGGAGAATCTGTGGATGCAGAAGCGGCGGCGCGATCTCGCCGCCGACGTCGCCTTCATGAACAAGATGGTCGACCAGATCGTTGCCGAGCGGCGCAAGGACGCAGGAGTCTCCGACGGCAGGAAGGACATGCTCGCGGCCATGATGACGGGCGTCGACCGTGCGAGCGGCGAGCAGCTCGACGACGTCAACATCCGCTACCAGATCAACACGTTCCTGATCGCGGGCCACGAGACGACCAGCGGGCTGCTCTCCTGTACGCTCTACGCGCTGCTCAAGCATCCGGACGTGCTGAAAAAGGCCTATGAGGAGGTCGACCGCGTGCTTGGTGGCGACATCAATGCCAGGCCGACCTATCAGCAGGTCACGCAACTCACCTACATCACGCAGATCCTGAAGGAGGCGCTGCGCATGTGGCCGCCGGCGCCGGCCTATGGCATCGCGCCGTTAAAGGATGAAGCCATCGCCGGCGGCAAGTACAGGCTCAGGAAAGGCACGTTCATCACGGTTCTGGTGACCGCACTGCACCGCGATCCCTTGGTCTGGGGCCCGAACGCCGACGTCTTCAACCCCGAGAACTTCAGCCGCGAGGCGGAGGCAAAACGTCCGGTGAACGCCTGGAAGCCGTTCGGCAACGGCCAGCGCGCCTGCATCGGGCGTGGCTTTGCGATGCACGAGGCGGCGCTTGCGATCGGGATGATCCTGCAGCGCTTCAGGCTGATCGACGTGCACCGCTACCAGATGCAAATGAAGGAAACGCTGACGATGAAGCCCGAGGGCTTCAAGATCAAGGTGCGGCCGCGCAGCGCTGAGGAGCGCGGCGCGTTTGCGGGTCGCACAAGCGCTGCGAAGAGCACGGCAAGCGGCGGCGCGGCGTCGCCACGCGCGCGTCCCACACACAATACGCCGCTGCTCGTGCTCTATGGCTCCAACCTCGGCACTGCGGAGGAGATGGGCACGCGCGTCGCCGACCTCGCCGAGGTCAACGGCTTTGCCACCCGGCTTGCGCCGCTCGATGATTTCGGCGGGGAGCTGCCCAAGGAGGGCGGGGTCATCATCTTCTGCGCCTCCTATAACGGCGCCCCGCCCGACAACGCCACCCAATTCGTCAAATGGCTGCGCGACGGCCTGGCCAAGGATGCGCTCGCGGGCGTCAAGTACGCCGTGTTCGGCTGCGGCAACAGCGATTGGGCCGCGACCTATCAGTCGATCCCGCGCCTGATCGACGAGAGGCTCGCCGCTCACGGCGCCCGCAGCGTCTATGCGCGCGGGGAGGGCGATGCGCGCGGCGGCGACCTCGACGGCCAGTTCGAGCGCTGGTTCGCACAGCTTGCGCCGGCCGCGGTGAAGGCGTTCGGTCTCGACTCCACGTTCAGCCGCAGCGCCGATGACGCGCCGCTCTACAGCGTCGAGCCGCTTGCGCCCACGGCCGTGAGCGCGATCGCGGCGCTCGGTGGCACGGCTGCGATGAAGATCGCCGTCAACAACGAGCTGCAGAACCACCAGGGCCCGAATGCCTCGGAGCGTTCGACGCGGCATATCGAGGTCGAATTGCCTGCCGGCACGGCTTACCGCGTCGGCGATCATTTGAGCGTGGTGCCGCGCAACGATCCGGCCCTGGTCGATGCCGTCGCGCGACGCTTCGGCTTTCTCGCCGCCGATCTGATCAAGCTCCAGGTCGCCGAGGGACGGCGCGCGCAGCTTCCGGTCGGAGACGCGGTGTCGGTCGGTCGGCTGTTGTCGGATTTCGTCGAGCTGCAGCAGGTCGCGACCCGAAAGCAGATCCAGATCATGTCGGAGCACACGCGCTGCCCGGTGACCAGGCCGAAGCTCGCAGCGCTCGTCGGCGAGGACGCGGCATCCACCGAGCGCTATCGCGCCGAAATTCTCGACAAGCGCAAATCGGTGTTCGACCTCTTGCAGGAATGTCCGGCCTGCGAGCTGCCGTTCCACGTCTATCTCGAGATGCTGTCGCTGCTCGCGCCGCGCTATTACTCGATCTCCTCCTCGCCGTCCGCCGATCCCGCCCGCTGCAGCATCACCGTCGGCGTGGTGGAGGGGCCCGCGGCCTCGGGGCGCGGCCTCTACAAAGGCGTCTGCTCGAACTATCTCGCCGGCCGTAGGGTGGGCGAGACCGTTCATGCCACCGTGCGCGAGACCAAGGCCGGCTTCCGCCTGCCCGACGACAATGCGCTGCCTGTGATCATGGTCGGCCCGGGCACCGGGCTTGCGCCGTTCCGCGGCTTCCTGATGGAGCGCGCCGCGCGCAAGGCAAAAGGCGCTGCGCTCGGGCCCGCGATGCTGTTCTTCGGCTGCCGACATCCCGATCAGGATTTTCTGTATGCCGACGAGCTCAAGCGTTTCGCCGCGGACGGCATCACGGAGCTGTTCACGGCATTCTCGCGTGCGGGCGAGAAGACCTATGTGCAGCACCTGATCGCGCAGGAAAAGGACAAGGTCTGGCGCCTGATCGAGCAGGGCGCAGTCATCTTCGTCTGCGGCGACGGCAGCAGGATGGAGCCCGACGTTAAGGCCGCGCTGGTCTCGATCTATCGCGAGAGGCAAGGGGCCGACGCCGAGGCCGGCCTGCGCTGGATCGAGGAGTTGGGCGGAAAGAACCGTTACGTGCTCGACGTCTGGGCGGGTGGGTGAAGTCCCGTGGATATCTTATGCAAGGCCTTGGACAGGCCGGGCAGCGCCACACAGCGGCATTGCTAGTCGATCACGTCATCGGCTCGCGCCAAGAGAGCCGGCGGGACGGCAAGGTCGAGCGCCCTCGCGGTCCTGAGATTGATCGCGAGCTCATATTTCGTCGGCGCCTGAACTGGAAGATCGGCGGGTTTTTCACCTTTCAAAATCCGATCGACGTAAGCGGCCGCGCGCCGATACTGGTCGATCGGATCAGGTCCGTACGAGATGAGCCCGCCGCTTGTCGCAAAGTAACGATACGAGTAGACCGCAGGCAATCGATACCGAGCAGCCGTTGCGATGATCAGTTCACGGTGGACGGCCGCCAATCCGCTCGACGTCACGATCAATCCGCTGTTTGGCTGCCGGGCGAACGCGGTGATGTCCTGCTCAATCTGGCCGGCGTCGCCCAGGTCCAGCGCGCTCAATTCAATTCCGAGCGACGGCGCCGCGATTCGAACAGACTCGTACTGGCCGATTCCGGCGGGTATCGTGGCGTCGCGAAGCACCGCCACGCGGGTAACGTCCGGTGCAATATCCTTGAGGAACTCCAGCCATTTCGCACTGATTGCGTATTCGGATGTCGTGAAGCCGGTGGCGTTTCCGCCCGGCCGAGCCAGGCTTTCAACGAAGCCCGCAGCCACCGGATCGGGGGTCTGCGTGAACACGATGGGAATGGCGCGCGTGGCCTGCAGCAAGGGTGCCACCACCGATCCGCCCGATGCCAGGATGACGTCTGGCCCGAGCGCAACCAATTCAGCCGCAAGTTTCCGCGTTGTGTCAGCTTGCCCTGCGCCTCGGCGATAGTGGATTTGCAGGTTGCGGCCTTCGGTCCAGCCAAATTGCTGCAGCGCCTGCCCAAAGGCCCCAATTCGGTCTTCGGCTTCGGGATCGTCGGCGGCTAATCCCATGAGGACCCCAATTTGTCGTTTCCGCTCGCCTTGTGCCCGCGCCACAAACGGCTGTGTCGCAGCCATGCCGAGGAAAGTGATGAATTCGCGCCGTCTCATTGGTCCCGCGAGAGGGTCCTATTCATCGTGAAGGGCAAAGCCACATATGCCATTGCGCAATTGTCTTCAACTCAGGTCTGGCGGCGCGCCGACTGGGGGCTGGCGGCCATCAGGAGCCTGACCAACTCGGCTTGGCGCGTCGTTAGCGCTCGCGGCAAGCTGTCCGGCAGCATCATCGTCTGCGCGGTCAGCAGCCAAGGCATCCACATCAATTGGGCGGCCTGCATCCAAAGCGTGAGGGGATCGGCCATCTCGAAAGAGCGCCCGAGCCCTTCGAAAGACGGCATTGCGCGTATGTTGATCGACACCTGCTCCCACTCGTTGTTCGGCGATTGCCGGTGAACGATCTCGATGTCGAGACCGGGCAGCTGCGCGCTCGCCTTGGTGGTCTCGATCTCGCTGTCTCGACTGTCGGCCATGAGTTTACCGTCTCCGTGCAAAGCGCATCCCGCCGGACACCTGTCGCGGCGGACTGGCGAACTATCGCGCATCATCCTCCCCGATGAAAGTTCGAAAGCGGCTGCCGGAGACCGCCGCGTCCGGAACTCGATGCGAGCCGGTCGAGCATTGTAGTAATTGATTTGCCCGACAAGTGACGTTCGCGAAACCCTGTCCAGCCCCTTCAGAAAAAATATTTTGCTTCCGGTTTGCGGAAATTTATGATTATCGTAATGCCGTCCCGCCTCGTCGAGAGGGGCGTACGCGTCGTCACGAACGTGAGGCGGGATGCGATGGACGCGGACATGCCCACTGACGAAGGGCATGAACGCGGACGGCGAAGGCGTGTGGTCCTGGCACCCCTGGGCTGGTGCCAAGCCTGCAAGGTGATGACCTTGCAGGCGACGGTGACTAAAAGGTCATGGACACCGGGGAGAGCTCGCAGCAAGCGTTAACACCATCGCGCGGGGAAAGCCGGGTGTTTCGGTTGAACCTGTAGTGACTATGCTCGTGTGCTTTCCTTACATTGCACGCGAGGCTGCGGGTGCGGCCGGCACCCGGTTTTCCCTGCGCCCTCTCTCTTTTTCGAGGGACGATGTTGGTGCAAAGCTCGGAAGCAAATCGCGCCGCGGGAACGCCGACACGCGTTATCTCAGCTGTCATCACCCGCGAAAGCGGGTGATCCAGTATTCCAGAGGCTTTTGGAATGAGTACATCTGTCTCTGAAGAACTGGATCGCCCGGTCCCGTCTTCGCCGAGGCTTCGACGGGGCAGCGAGTCCGAGGGCTCGCCGGAGCTTTAGCGGAGGCGGCAAGCCGGGCGATGACATCGGAATGGTCGTTTGAGATATCGAAATCAATTCCCAAGATCCTCACGCCGCCTTGGCCGCCGCGCCCTTGGCGTGCGTTGCGATTGCGTCGATGATCTCGGGCCACATCGGCAGCGGGATTGCGTGGCCCATGCCCTTTATCATCAGGAGCTTCGCGCCGGGGATCGAGGCCGCGGTGTCGTGGCCGCCCATCGGATGGACCAGGGGATCGACGGTGCCATGAATGACGAGCGTCGGCGCCTTGACGTTGCGCAGCCGCTCCTTGCGGCTGCCGGAGGCCAGAATGGCGCGAAGCTGCCGTCCGACGCCGGCGGGATTGAGCCCGCGCGCGAAAACGCGCTCGGCGCGGCCGCGGTCGCGCGCCTCGTCCTCGGGAAAGTGGCCGACCCGCAGGATTTTCCAGGTCTGTGCGAAACGCTCCAGATATTCCTGCTTGGTGACCGGCGGCGGCGCCATCAGCATGGCGGCCGCCTCCTTGGTCGGCGGCGGCACCTTCGGATTGCCGGTCGTCGACATGATCGAGGTCAGCGAGCGCACGCGTTCAGGAAAGCCGATCGCGATCTCCTGGGCGATCATGCCGCCCATGGAGGCGCCGACCAGATGCGCCGAGCGGATGCCGAACGCATCCATCAGCGAGACCGTATCCATGGCCATGTCCGAGAGCTTGTAGGGCGCCGCGACCGGAATTTTCAGGAAGCGCAGCTTCAACAGCTCGAATGGGGTCAACCGCTTGCCCCCGGACATCTTGCTCGACTGGCCGATGTCGCGATTGTCGAACCGGATCGCGCGGAAGCCGCGCGCGGCGAGCTGCTCGCAGAAATCGTCATCCCACAGCACCATCTGCGCGCCGAGCCCCATGATCAGGAGCATCGGTTCGGCGGTGGGCTCGCCGAAGGTCTCGTAGCAGATGTCGATGCCGTTGGCGCGGGTGAATTGGGGACCTTGATGGGCGAGTGAGCTCACGGAAGCACTCCTTGAGGGTCGTCGTCGATGGTGTCTATGGCACGGTTTGTGGGATCGCAGAAGACCGGACATGCGATGTTGACCGGCGCTTCGCAACAGTGTGGTATGGCAAAAAAGAAGGGTCGCCAGGCCCCCGGGCAGTGAAGGAGGGACGGTGATGGCTGACAAAAAGAGCAGCGATCCGGTCGCATTGTGGCAGCAGATGATCGGCGAAATGGAGAAGGGCTTCAATGCCTTCGCCAACAAGGCGATGGTGTCGCCTGAATTTTCGCGAAGTCTTGAACCAGGCCGGCGGGCTCACGGCGGGCGCGCAGAAGCAGTTCGGCGATCTGATGGAGAAATATCTCGTCAGCATGAACCTGCCGAGCCGCGCGCAGATGATCGGCGTGGCCGACCGCCTGCAGTCGATCGAGGGGCAGCTCAACGAAGTCAAGGCGATGCTGCACCAGATGAACAAGGGCGCAGCGCAAGGCGCCGTCGCCGGCACGCCGCGGCCGCCGCGTACGAGGCAGCCGCCGTCTTCGGGTGGAGAGAAGAAATGAACGCAGGTGCTGCGCAGGAACGTCGCGACGCGGACAATAGCGCGTTCGATTTCGCGTCGGTCCAGGACCGGATCCAGTCCGAGGTGCAGCGCGCGATTCAGCGCAGCATCAAGGGCGTCGAATATTTCTCCACCTCGGGCCCGATGCTCGGCTCGACGCCGAAGGACGTGCTGCATGCCCGCGGCACCATGAACCTCTATCATTACCGACCGCTCGCCAATGAGGTCTATCGCGTGCCGGTGCTGATCGTGATGGCGACCACCAATCGCGGCTACATCCTCGACATGGTGCCGGGCATGAGCTTCATCGAGTTCCTGCTCAAGCGCGGTTACGACGTCTACATGCTGGACTGGACCGCGCCACGGCCGGAGGAAAGATCGCTCGCGATGGAGGACTACGTCCTCGACTTCATCCCCGATTGCGTCCGCCGCGTGCAGGAGGATTCCGGCGAGCAGGATGTGTCCGTGATCGGCTACTGCTTCGGGGGCGTCCTGTCGCTGCTCTACGGCTCGATCTTCAATGAAGGGCCGATGAAGAACCTGATCTGCTTCACCACGCCGGTCGATTTCCGGGAAATGAAGCTGTTCGCGAACTTCGCGGACCGCCGCTATTTCGACGTCGACCGCCTGATCGACAGCGTCGGCAACATGCCGCCCGAGATGATCCTGTCCTCGTTCGAGATGCTGCGGCCCGCCTCGCGAACGGTGAGCCAGATACAGCTTTGGGAGAACATCTGGAACGACGAGTACGTCAAGTCCTACAGGATGTTCGATCGCTGGGCGACGGACATCCTGCCGCTGGCCGGCGAATATTTCCGCGGCATCACCAAGGACCTGATGTGGGACAACAAGCTCTACAACGGCACCATGACCGTCGGCGGCCGCAAGGCCGATATCGCCGATATCAAGGTGCCGATCCTGCATGCGGTTGCCGAGCATGATCACATCGTGCCCTATGAGGCGGCCAAACATCTGATCCCGCGGGTTGCCTCCACCGACAAGGAAGAGGTGATGCTCAAGGGCGGACACGTCTCTCTCGTCGCCGGCCCCAATGCCGTGAAACGGCTGTGGCCGAAACTGGACACCTGGCTAGCTGGAAGATCGACATGAATGAAACCCGTTCCTATCCGCGCGGCGCCCACACCGATGCCGGCGAAATCGAATTCCGCCAGATGTCGCGCGCCGACGAGGCGGCGGTGCTGGAGTTCGCGCAGAAGCTGCCGACCCATGACCTGCTGTTCCTGCCGCGCAATATCAGCCAGCCGAAAGTGCTCTCGGCCTGGATCGGCGAGATCGAGCGCGGCGACATTACGAGCCTGCTCGCGGTCAAGGACGGCAAGGTGGTGGGATGCGGGACCCTGGTGCGCGATCCCTATTCCTGGTCGCCTCATGTCGGCGAAATCCGGATGGTGGTGTCGCTGGACGTGCGCGGAAAGGGTGTCGGGCGGGCGTTGTCGCAGGAGACCTTTGCCCTCGCTCTGGGCGCCGGGCTGGAAAAGCTCTGCGTCCAGATGACAGTGGACCAGCGGGCCGCGATCACCCTGTTCGAGAGCCTCGGCTTCAAGGCGGAGGCGCTCCTGCGCGACCACGTCCGCGATGTCGATGGCAAGAAGCACGATATCGTCGTGCTGGGGCACAATGTTGCGCAATTCGGGGCCCAGATGGAGGCCTACGGTCTGCCCGACGCCGTGCGGGGCTAAGGCCTTTGGGATGGGCAAGCACGCCTAAAAAGCCGGCTGATCACGAATTCGTGATATCGCATTGCAACATGGTTGTTGCGGCGCACCATTAACCGTGCCATATAAAGGGTGCCCCGGGCCAACGAGGACGGGGTGAGCCCATAGCTCAAACCCTGAGGATGGAGAGACCCCAATGACCACCGAAACCAACACCGTTTTCGATACCGTCAAGGAAGCCTTCGCGCCCGTGACCGACGCGTTCAAGAATTTTCAGACCATGGAAGTTCCCGAGGCTGCCCGTGAGTGGGTGAAGAAGTCCGCCAACTCCGCCAAGGAGCGCGCGGCCGATGCTTATGCCGGTTCCGAGAAGGTGACGGCAGCGATCGAGACCGCGGTTGCCGATTCCGTGAGCGAGGCCGCCAAGATCAGCCGCAACATCCAGCAGGCCCTGTACCAGGATGCGGAAGCGTTCTTTGCGGGCATCGACAAGCTGGCGTCGGCCAAGAGCCTCAACGAGGCCGTGCAGATCCAGTCCGATCTCGCCCGTGCGCGCGGCGAAGTGTTCGTCTCGCGGGCCAAGTCGACCACCGAATATCTCGGCAAGCTCGTTTCCAACGGTGCGAAGGCTGCCCAGGACAACCTGTCCAAGGTCTACAACAAGACCGCGTAATCGGTCTTGTAGCGTAGAGTTGAGTTCAGGAGGCAAGGCCCGCTTCGTGCGGGCCTTCTTTTTGAGAACGTGCGCCAGTAAATCCCCTTGAATCTTTCTTGAATTTTCCTTGGGGCGAGGAGCGGAGCGCGTGCCATGACCGCACAGGCCATTGTCTTGCTGGAGACGCCCGGCGACGCGCAACGCGCCGCGGAGCTCAAGCGCGTGAAGGCGCTTGCAACCCTGGTGCTGGCCAGCACCCTGGTGCTGTTTGCGGCCGCGAAAGCGCTGCTTCACGTGCATCCCGTCTTCGGCTTCGTTGCGGCCTTTGCCGAGGCGGCGACCATCGGCGGGCTCGCCGACTGGTACGCCGTGGTCGCCCTCTTCAAGCGGCCGCTCGGGCTGCCGATCCCGCACACCGCGATCATCCAGAGCAACCAGCACCGCATCGCCGACAAGCTCGGCGAGTTCATCGAGCTGCACTTCCTCGAGCCCGGTCCGGTCGAGGCCAAGCTCCGCCAGATCGATTTCGGCTCGTTCGTCGCCGACTGGCTGCGTGACCGCAAGCGCTCCGACGATCTTGCGCGCTTTGCCTTGCGTTTGCTGCCGGAAGCGGTCTCGGCGACGGAAAATTCGGGGCTGATGACCTTCCTCATGCGCCGCATGTCCGCCCAGTTGCAGGCGATCGACCTGGCCCCGCTCGCGGCAGGAACCTTGCGCGACTTTGTCGAGGAGGGCCGGCACCAGGCGCTGCTCGACGATCTCCTGCGCGTCGTCCACGACACGCTGACGACGGCGGACACCATGGCGATGATCCGCGCCAAAATCCGCAACGAGTTGCCGACGCTGCTGAACCTCTATCGCGCGGACAAGTTCCTCGTGAAGAAGATCATGGCCTCCGCCACCAGCTTCTTCGACGAGGTGCGCCGCGATCCCAAGCATCCTTTCCGCGGCGAGTTCGACCGCATGGTGCTGTCGTTCGTCGACCGCATCGCGACCGACAAGGCCTATGGGCAACGTCTCGACGGTCTGAAGCGGGACTTCCTGGCGCGACCGGAGTTGTCGGACCTCGCGCGTACCGTCTGGTCCAACACGCGCAGCTTCATCGAGCGCTCGGCCTCCGGCGAGACGCAGGTGCTGCAGAACCATCTGGCCTCGATGTTCGTCGCCGCCGGCGAAGCGCTCACCCAGGACGCAGAGCTGCGCGCCGAGATCAATCAGGGTCTCGTCACCGTGCTCAGGAGTTTCATCGCCGACCAGAAGAGCGGCGTGTCGACGTTCATCTCCGACCAAGTGAAATCATGGAACATGGCGCAGCTGATCTCGCTGATCGAAATCAACATCGGGCGCGACCTGCAATACATCCGCTTCAACGGCTCGCTGATCGGGGGGCTGGCCGGCCTTGCGCTCTACACGGCGGAATTTTTGCTGCGGCTGTTGTGACCAATTCGGCACGCCGGGCGTTTTCTTTGTGCCAATTGTGAGCCACCTCGCTTGAATCCCCCAAAACAGTTCCTTAGCTTTAATGTGAATTGTTGCGTTGCACGCGATTCCCAGGGGTTTTAATTCACCTGTTGGCCGGCTGCCTCGTGAGGCACCGGCTTGCAAAAGGAGCCAGAATGTCCGCTGCCGCGCAGACGCTTCGCCCGCCCTCCAAGACGCTGATGTTTCTGGAAGGGCGCGCCATCCATGAACTCGGCGCCTTCCTTGGCGCAATGCCACTATTGAATCTCGCGCCGCAGGGCGACGGACATCCGGTGCTGGTCTTGCCGGGACTGATCGCCTCCGACGTCTCGACGCGGCCGCTACGAAGTTTTCTTCGCAATCGCGGCTACGCCGTGTCGGGCTGGCGGCAGGGCCGCAATCTCGGACCGCGGGCCGGCGTGCAGCATGCGATGATCGATCTCTTGGAAAAGATGAACGACATCCACGGCCGCAAGGTCTCGCTGGTCGGCTGGAGTCTTGGCGGGCTTTATGCCCGGCAATTGGCCAAGATGATGCCGGAACGGGTGCGTGGGGTGATCACGCTCGGCAGCCCGTTCGCGGGGCCGCCGAGGTCGACAAATGCATGGCGCGTGTACGAGCTTGCGAGCGGCCGCAGCGCCGAAGAAGAGGATCCGCGCTTCGGCGGGTCGTTGTCGGTTGCGCCGCCGGTGCCGACCACCGCGATCTACAGCCGCACCGACGGCATCTGCGCCTGGCAGGGCTGCATGGAAAAGACCTCCGCGAAGTCGGAAAGCATCGAGGTCGAAAGCAGCCATTGCGGCATGGGGCACCATCCCGCCGTGGTCTATGCCGTGGCCGATCGGCTGGCTCAGCCCGAAGGCGGCTGGAAGCCGTTCGACCGCACCGGCTGGCGTGCGCTGCTGTATCCCGATCCGAACCGCTAGTTGCCCACCTGTCCCCGCAAGCGGTATGCGTGATGCATGCCGCAGCCGCTCGATCGCATAGTCCAGGAGCTGAAGCGCGAGCCGTCGCGCACCGGCTCGATCGTCATTACCGTGTTCGGCGATGCCATCGTGCCGCGTGGCGGCGCGGTCTGGCTCGGCACGCTGCTCGAGTTCTTCAAGTCGCTCGATATCGACGGCGGCGTGGTGCGCACCGCAATGTCGCGGCTTGCAAGCGACGGCTGGCTGACGCGCAGCAAGGTCGGCCGCAACAGCTTCTATCGTCTCGCCGAAAACGGCCGCCACACCTTCGATGTCGCGACCAGGCACATCTATGACCCGCCGCCGTCGGACTGGACCGGCCGCTTCGAACTGCTCTTGATCGGCAATGCCAGCGATCGCGATGCCTCGCGTGAGGCCCTGAAAAACGCGGGCTTCGGCAGTCCGCTGCCGGGCGTGTGGGTGGCACCATCGGGCGTGCCTGTGCCGGAGGAGGCCGCGCGAGCCATCCGGCTGGAGGTGTCTGCGGAAGATGAGAGCGGCCGACGGCTGCTGGCCGAAAGCTGGCCGCTCGACCGCACGGCGCACGCCTATCTCAAATTCATGAAGACCTTCGAGCCGTTGCGCGGCTGGATCGCGCGCCGCGCCGCGCTCAGCGAAAGCGACGCTTTCGCCGCGCGTATCCTGCTGATCCACCATTACCGGCGGGTCGTGCTGCGCGATCCCCTGCTGCCGATGGCATTATTGCCGAAAGACTGGCCGGGCAGGGCGGCGCGTGCCCTCTGCGGCGACATTTATCGCGCTCTGCTTTCTGCCTCAGAACAATGGCTTGACCATCATGGCAGCAACGAAAGCGGGCCTTTGCCGGGCGCGGATTCGGAACTCCGGCGCCGGTTCCATGAAACCTGACGTGTTACAAAAATGACTTGCATTTGCAAAATTATGTTATACATTCGCGCCAACCAAAACCAAGGGAGGTCGGGATGTACACCCAGGCGCTCAACACGTCTGAGAGCGATGACCGCCATATTGAGGATGCCGCGCGCGCGGAAGCCTTCCAGGCGCGTATCGATGCCGAGGAGCGCATCGAGCCCAATGACTGGATGCCGGCGTCCTACCGCAAGACGCTGACGCGCCAGATCTCCCAGCACGCGCACTCCGAAATCGTCGGCATGCTTCCAGAAGGCAACTGGATCACCCGCGCGCCGACGCTTCGTCGCAAGGCGGCCCTGCTGGCCAAGGTGCAGGACGAGTGCGGTCACGGGCTTTATCTTTATGCCGCCGCCGAGACGCTCGGTTCGTCGCGCGAGGAACTGGTCGACGCGATGCTGGCAGGCAAGGCCAAATATTCCTCCATCTTCAACTACCCGACGCTGACCTGGGCCGACATCGGCACCATCGGATGGCTGGTCGATGGCGCCGCCATCATGAATCAGATCCCGCTCTGCCGCTGCTCATACGGTCCCTATGCGCGTGCGATGATCCGCGTCTGCAAGGAGGAATCCTTTCACCAGCGCCAGGGCTTCGAGATCGTGCTCATGCTCTGCCGCGGCAGCGACGAGCAGAAGGCGATGGCGCAGGATGCGCTGAACCGGTGGTGGTGGCCGGTGCTGATGATGTTCGGGCCGCCGGACAGGGTGAGCCAGCACAGCGACGCCTCGACCCGGTGGAAGATCAAGCGTTTCTCCAATGACGAATTGCGCCAGAAGTTCATCGACGCGACGGTGCCGCAGGCGCATTACCTCGGGCTGACCATTCCCGATCCCGGCATGAAGCAGGACGACGCCGGGCATTGGATTTCGAGCCCGATCGACTGGACCGAGTTCAATCAGGTGCTCGCCGGCAACGGCCCCTGCAACCGCGACAGGATCGCGGCTCGGCGCAAGGCGCACGCGGAGGGCGCCTGGGTGCGCGAGGCGGCCGCCGCTTTCGCCGAAAAGCGCAAGCAGCGGCAACTCGCACAAGCAGCCGAATAGGATCGGGAGAGCACGATGGCCACGCCGAACACGCCTTTGTGGGAAGTCTTCATTCGCAGCCGAAACGGGCTGGCGCACAAGCATTGCGGCTCGTTGCACGCATCCGACGCCACCATGGCACTGCAAGCTGCGCGAGATATTTTTACCCGCCGCGGCGAGGGGCTTTCGATCTGGGTGGTGCCCTCCAATGCGATCACCGCATCCGATCCGGCCGAAAAAGGCATGATGTTCGATCCGGCGGAATCCAAGATTTACCGCCATCCGACCTTCTACGACGTGCCCGAGGAAGTCGGGCATATGTGATTTCATCGTCTCGTGGTGAGGAGCTGCACAAGCGCCATCTCGAACCATGAGGCCCATGGCTCATCCTTTGCGACGCCCGCTCGCGCGGACTCCCAAGGATGGGGCAAGCAAGTGGACAATCCGGAACGAAAGACATGGCAACGCCGTCGATCAAGGTCTCCGAAACGCCGCTCGTCCTCTATCTGCTGCGCCGTGCCGACGATGCACTGATCCTCGGTCATCGGCTTTCAGAGTGGTGCGGCCATGCGCCGATGCTCGAGGAAGACATGGCGCTCGCCAACATGGGCCTCGATCTGCTTGGCCAGGCGCGCGAGCTTTACTCCTATGCGGCAAGCGTCGAAGGCAGCGGCAACGACGAGGACAAGTTCGCTTACCTTCGCGATGTCCGGCAGTACCGGAATCTGTTGCTGGTCGAGCAGCCGAACGGCGACTTTGCGCGGACCCTCGCGCGGCAGTTCTTCTACTCGGCTTTCGCCGACCTCTATTGGCGCGCGATGATGAATTCCTCCGATGCGACGCTCGCTGCGATTGCGGCCAAGTCGGAAAAGGAAAGCGCCTATCATTTGCGCCATTCCTCGGAATGGATGCTCAGGCTCGGCGACGGCACCGAAGAGAGTCATCGGCGGGCCCAAACCGCGATCGACGATCTCTGGGCCTTTACCGGCGAGATGTTCGCAGTCGACGACAGCGATTGCGCCCTGATCGAGGCCGGGGTTGCGATCGACCCCATGACCTTGAAGCCTCAATGGCTCAAGACGATTACCGGTGTCGTCAACGAAGCGACGCTGGCATTGCCGAAAACCGACTGGATGCAGCAGGGCGGCCGCAGCGGCCGTCATAGCGAGCATCTCGGCCATCTCCTGAGCGAGCTGCAGTCCATGCAGCGCACCTTCCCCGGGGCGGCGTGGTGAGCGCGCTCGAGAAAACGGACGATCTGCGCCGGCGCGCCTGGGACGCGGCGGCTTCCGTGGTCGATCCCGAAATCCCGGTGCTCACCATCGCCGATCTCGGCGTGCTGCGCGAGGTCAGCGTCAGCGACGGCCATGTCGAGGTCGCGATCACGCCGACCTATTCCGGTTGCCCCGCGATGAACATGATCGCGCTGGAGATCGAGTTGGCGCTGGAGCGCGAGGGTTTTTCCAGGCCGAAGATCCGCACCGTGCTGTCGCCGGCCTGGACCACCGACTGGATGAGCGAGGATGGCCGCCGCAAGCTCAGAGAGTACGGCATCGCGCCGCCGGAGCGTTCGGGTTCGCGCCGCGCGTTGTTCGGCGTGCAGGAGGTGGCGTGCCCGCAATGTGGATCGGGCGACACCGAGTTGCTGTCCGAATTCGGATCGACATCCTGCAAGGCGCTGTGGCGCTGCAAGAGCTGCCGCGAGCCCTTCGATTATTTCAAATGTCATTGACTTGTCATTGCGAAGAGGAAAGCGACGAAGCAATCCAGGCTTTCCGCTGAAGTAGTCCGATTGTTTCGCTTCGTTCGCAAATGACGCTTTGGAGATTCCAATGTCCGCAGCAGCTCCCCGTTTCCATCGCCTTGCCGTCAGCGATCTGCGCCGCGAAACCGCCGATGCGGTGTCGATGACGTTTGCGATCCCTGAAGACCTTGCTCTCGATTACAGCTTCGCGCCCGGCCAGTATCTGACGCTGCGCACCATGATGGATGGCGAAGAAGTCCGACGCTCTTATTCGATCTGCTCCGGTCCCGATGACGGCGAGCTCCGCATTGCCGTGAAAAAGGTCGACGGCGGCGCGTTCTCGAGCTGGGCCGCTGACGAGCTGAAAAAAGGCGACCAGCTCGACGTAATGACGCCGACAGGACGGTTCGGCGTTCAGCCGACACCCGGGCAGGCCCGCACCCATGTCGGCTTCGCCGCCGGAAGCGGCATCACGCCGATCCTGTCGATCGTCAAGGGCGTGCTGGCGCGCGAGCCGAACAGCCGTTTCTTCCTGTTCTACGGCAATCGCACAAGCGAGGGCATGCTGTTCCGCGAGGCTCTGGAGGAGCTCAAGGATCGGTTCCTGCACCGACTCTCCATATTCCACGTCATTTCCGGCGAGGAGCAGGATTTGCCGATCCTGCATGGCCGGCTCGAGGACGACAAGGTGAGGGTGCTGCTTCGATCGCTGGTGCCGGCATCCACGATCGACCACGTCTTCATCTGCGGTCCGACCGGCATGAGCGACGAGATCGAAAAGACCTGCCGCGACATCGGGATCGCGGACGAACGCATCCATGTCGAACGGTTCGTATCGGGGCTCGGCGGCAAGCCGCGTCCGAAGGCGGTCGTTCCACCGACTGCGCCGCCGAAGGCGTTTGCCTCGCTCATTATCGACGGCAAGCGCCGCGAGGTTCCGGTCGCCGAGGGCGAGGCCATCCTGGACGCCGCGCTGCGCGCCGGCGTCGACTTGCCGTTTGCCTGCAAGGGCGGAATGTGCTCGACCTGCCGCGCCAAGCTCGTCGAGGGCAAGGCCGAGATGGAGGTGAACTATTCGCTGGAGCCGTGGGAGCTGAAGGCGGGATACGTGCTGACCTGCCAGGCGAAGCCTGTTTCGGAAAAGGTCGTCGTGGACTACGATCACGTTTGAACCCACGGGAGGAGCTCAGTGAACGTCAAGGCCTCGCTGTCGCCCGACGATTTGGCGCGCGCCTGCGCCGATGCGATGTGGAAGGAGGATGATGCGTCGAGCGGGCTCGGCATGGCAATCGTCGATATCGGACCCGGCCGCGCCACGCTCACGATGACGGTCAGGCCCGACATGGTGAATGGTCAGCGGATCGCCCATGGCGGCTTCATCTTTACCCTGGCCGACTCGGCTTTCGCCTTTGCCTGCAACTCGCACAACCATCGCACAGTTGCGGCGCAGGGCAGCATCAGCTTCATCAGGCCGGGCAAGCTCGGCGATCTCCTGGTCGCGACCGCCCGCGAGATCTCGCGCAGTGGGCGCTCAGGGATCTACGATGTCCGCGTCACCGTCGCCGATGAGGTGATCGCCGAGTTTCGCGGACACTCGCGCACCGTTCCGGGCAATTGGTTGCCGACGAATGAAACGGACACCAGAAAAAAATGATTGCAGGGAAACACGGGATGGCTTCGAGAAATCTCAAATCGAAGGACAGCGGCTACCACGCCGAGCTCGATGACGCCGAGCGCGTCTCGCGCGACGAGATGATGGCGATGCAGACAAAGCGCCTGGCCTGGTCGCTCAGCCATGCCTACGACAACGTCGCGCACTACAGGAAAGCGTTCGATGCCGCCGGCGTGCACCCGAGCGACTTCAAGGCGCTTGGCGATCTCGCCAAATTTCCGTTCACCGTGAAGACGGACCTGCGCGACAACTATCCCTTCAACATGTTCGCGGTTCCGCGCGAAAAGCTCGTGCGCGTGCACGCGTCGTCCGGCACGACGGGAAAGCCGATCGTGGTCGGTTACACGCAGGCCGATATCGATACCTGGGCGAATGTGATGGCGCGCTCGATCCGCGCAGCCGGCGGGCGCGCCGGCATGATCATGCACAATGCGTACGGCTATGGCCTCTTCACCGGCGGGCTTGGCGCGCATTATGGCGCGGAACGGCTTGGCTGTACGGTGGTGCCGGTGTCCGGGGGAATGACCGAGCGGCAGGTGCAGTTGATCAACGATTTCAGGCCCGACATCATCACGGTGACGCCAAGCTACATGCTCGCGATCCTCGACGAGTTCCGCCGGCAGGGTCTCGATCCGCGCAAGTCGTCGCTCAAGGTCGGCATTTTCGGCGCGGAGCCCTGGACCAACGCCATGCGGCTCGAGATCGAGCAGGCCTTCGACATGGACGCGGTCGACATTTACGGGCTGTCCGAGGTGATTGGTCCCGGCGTGGCGCAGGAATGCGTGGAGACCAAGGATGGCCTGCACATCTGGGAAGATCATTTCTATCCGGAGGTGATCGACCCCGAAACCGGCGAGGTGCTGCCCGACGGCGAGAGGGGAGAGCTGGTCTTCACCTCGCTCACCAAGGAAGCCTTTCCGGTGATCCGTTATCGCACCCGCGACCTGACCCAACTCTTGCCCGGGACGGCGCGGCCGGCGATGCGGCGGATGGAAAAGGTGACCGGCCGCTCCGATGACATGATCATCCTTCGCGGGGTCAACGTGTTTCCGACCCAGATCGAGGAGGCGCTGCTCGCGACCGAATGGTGCGGCGGGCATTTCATCATCGAGCTGACGCGGGAAGGGCGGATGGACGAGATGACCGTGCTCGCCGAAGCGCGGCCCGAGCACTGGGATGGCACCGGCTTGCCGGACCATGCCGAGAAGGTCTCTCTGTTCATCAAGAACACCGTCGGCATCACCGCGCGCATCGTGGCCGTGGCCCCCGACACCCTGGAACGCTCGCTCGGCAAGGCTAAGCGGGTTTACGACAAGCGCCCGAAAGGGTAACTCCCTCTCTCGTGGTTCATGAGAGATCGGGAAGTTTATGCAGGCTGCCAAAGATTCGGAGATCCGGCCGCTTGAGGTCGAGGCGCGCTGTGTGCGCCTTGCCGCAAAGGCGCCGGATGCGGCTTTGCTTGCGCCGGCGGTTGAGCGGCGGATGATTTCGCGCGCCGCCGACCAAGTGCTGATCGAGATCAAGGCGGCCGCCGTCAATCCCTCCGATGTCAAGGCCGCAACCGGACTGATGCCGTATGCGGTGTTTCCGCGTACGCCCGGCCGCGACTATGCCGGCGTCGTGATCGATGGCCCCGCGGGCTCGGTCGGCCGTGAGGTGTTCGGCTCCTCCGGCGACCTCGGCATTCGTCGTGATGGCACCCATGCAAGTCATCTCGCGGTCGAGCTGGAGGCGGTGGTCGACAAGCCCCGGAGCATTTCCTGGGAGGAAGCTGCCGGAATCGGTGTTCCCTTTGTCACGGCGATGGAAGGCTTTCGCCGCGCTGGTCAACCCAAAGGGGACGAGACCGTGCTTGTGCTGGGCGTGAACGGCAAGGTCGGACAGGCGGCGGCGCAGATCGCGACCTGGCGCGGCGCGCGCGTCATCGGCGTGGTGCGCCGGAATGAGCCCTATGAGGGTCACGCCAATGCGCAGGTCGACGTGATCGACGCCTCGTCTACCGATGTCGCCGCGCGCGTGCGGGAGCTGACCGGCGACCATGGTGCCGACATCGTCTTCAATACGGTCGGCGATCCCTATTTTCAGGCCGCCCACCAATCGCTCGCATTGCGCGGACGGCAGATCCTGATTGCCGCCATCGACCGCGTCGTGCAGTTCAACATCCTTGAATTCTATCGCGGCCAGCACACCTATGTCGGCATCGATACGCTCGGTTTGTCGTCGGTTGCGACCGGAGCCGTGCTGCGCGAGCTTGGAGGTGGCTTTGCCACCGGTCATCTCAAGCCGTTTTCGATCAACCCGGCTGCGATCCATCCCCTGGAAGACGCCAAAGGCGCCTTCGTCGCGGTTGCCGGCTCGACGCGCGACCGCGTGATCTTGAAACCCTAGCAGCCACTGAAACCGTCATTGCGGGGAGCGAAGCGACGAAGCAATCCAGAGTGTCTTCAGGATTGTTCGGTTCGCTCGCAGTGACGAGGGAGCATCGATGGATTCCAATCACTTCGTTGTCCTCTCCGGATTGCTTATCGGCCTGGCTTACGGCTCGGTTGGCTTGCTTTCCGGTTTTTGCATGGTGAGCGGGCTTCGCGGCTGGTGGGCGGAAGGCGACGGCCGCCTCGTTCGCACCTATGCGCTCGCGATGGGAATCGCGATTGCGGCCTCGCAGTTGCTTGCGGCGCGTGGGTTGGTCGACCTTAACAAATCGATCTATCTGCAGCCCTCGTTCTCGGCGCCGGTGGTGTTTTTCGGCGGGATACTGTTCGGTTACGGCATGGTGTTGTCGAACGGCTGCGGCGCGCGCGCACTCGTGCTGCTCGGTCGCGGCAATCTCCGGTCCTTCGTGGTGGTGGTCGTGCTCGGCATCTTCGCCGAAATCGCCCTGAAAGGGTTGATTGCGCCGGCCCGGATTGCCGCGGTGCAACTGACGCAGCTGACGATCAAGACCGCATCGCTGCCGGCCGCGTTGGCGAGTCTCGGCTTGAGCGCCTCGCTGTCGCGCGGACTTGCGGCCTCGCTGATCGGCGCGGCGCTGATCATTTTCGCTCTCTCCCACGCGCCGTTCCGCAGGTCGCCGGGCCAGGTGGTCGCGGGCTTGCTGGTGGGGATTTTGATCGCCGCAGGCTGGTACGCAACCGGCACGCTCGGCGCCGACGAGTTCAATCCGGTCCTCGTTGCCTCCCTTACCTTCGTCGCGCCGATCGCCGATAGCCTGCAATACGTCATGCTGTCGACGGGCTCGACGCTGAGCTTCGGCATCGCGACCGTCGGCGGGGTGTTTGCCGGCAGCCTCGCGACCGCGCTTGCAACCGGCCGCTTCCGCCTCGAAGGCTACCGCTCGCCGCAGCACATGCTGCGCTCGGCGGGCGGCGCCGCGCTGATGGGCACCGGCGGCGTGATGGCGCTGGGCTGCTCGATCGGGCAGGGGCTGACGGGAATGTCGACGCTGGCATTCGCGTCGTTCATCGCGGTCGCAGGCATTCTGCTCGGTGCCGCGGCGGGCCTGCGCGGCGCGCTCAGGGTGCAGCCGCTGGCGGCGACCTAGAGCGCCATCGGATTGGGTTGAATCGCGATCGCGCTCTAAATTCTTAATTGAGCATGATCTTTCCGGAAAACCGGTGCCCACTTTTCCGGATCATGCTCTAAGCGCGTGACGTCGCAAGCCGCATCACGTCGAGATAGCCGGGCCGCACCTCCATGCGCTTGATCAGACCCTTGTCGACCAGAAGCCGATGCGCTTTCGGCAGGCGATAGCAGGGCAGGTACATGAACAGATGATGCTCGGCGTGATAGTTGACCCAATAGGGCGCGATCAGCGCCCGTTCGACCGGGTTTGCCAGCGTGGTGCGCGCGTGACTGAACGGGTCTTCGCCGGTCGAGGTGCAGGCGTGCTCGGCGATGTTGCGGATGCGCGTAACGAGCGACAGCCAGGTCGCCATCGCAACCAGCCATATTGCGAAGAACCAGATGCCGGCCCCGGCCAGGCAGAACAGAGCAAACAGCAGCGCGTTGACAGCGAGGAAGCGCGCCATCTTCGCCCGTCCAGTGGCGACGAAACTCTCATGCGTGACCGCTTCCTCCGACTCGCCGCGCTTGAGCAGCGAGAGGAGCAACGGCAGCCGCTGCTTGACGAAAGTCTGGCCGGTGAGGTCGCGGATCGCCTTGCGGCTGAAGCTGTCCTTGGTGATCGGGAATGGCGCCGACAGCGACAGGTCGGGGTCTTCCGGCTGCTGGGTAAACTTGTGATGCGCCAGGTGATAGGCGCGATAGCTCTGGAGATCGGCGCCGACCGGGACGGCGCAGAGCCACTGGCCGACGAACTCGTTGACGGCCTTGTTGGTGGAGATGCCGCCGTGAGCGGCTTCATGCATGAGGATCGCCAATCCCAATTGGCGCGTGCCGACGATCATCACCGCGATCAACCAGGTCAGCGGATTGGGCCACAGCACGACCAGCGCAACGGCGCCCGCGATCGTGCCCCAGGCGTGGGCGACAAGCCAGAGGCCGCGCCAGGCGCTGCGCGCGGTCAGTGCGCTCCACTCTTCGGGCGAGAAGACGGTCTTCGGGTCGATGCGCGCGACGGCCGGCATGGCGTCTCCTCAGCGCATGATCCGGAAAAGCGGGCACCGGTTTTCCGAGAATATCATGCGCAAATGACAAGATCGATCATACGTCAATCCGCGGCGCGGGTTAAGATGCGAATCTCCGAAGTGAGCGTGCGGTGCACCGGGCACTTGTCGGCGATTTCGAGAATTCGCTTGCGTTGCTCGGCATCCAGCGCGTCGCCTTCGAGGCCGATCGCGACCTCGATCTGGTCGAGCATGCCTTCGCGCGTTTCGCATTCCTCGCAATCCTTTGCGTAGATCTTGCTGTGCTTGAGCGTGACCGTGGCGCGCTCGAGCGGAAATGATTTGCGATCGGCATAGAGGCGCATGGTCATGGATTTGCAGGCGCCGAGAGCCGCCAGCAGAAAGTCGTAGGGCCCGGGTCCGGAATCCTCGCCGCCTGCCGATTTGGGCTCGTCGGCGAGGAGATGATGCGGTCCGATCGTGACCGTATTCTGGAACTTGCCGTCGCGGGTCTCGCGCACGACGACCCGGCGGGGGGCTTCGCTCGTGTCCATCGCCGGCTCCGGTGCGGCGACATCGATGTACCGCGTCGCCCAGGCCGCGATCACGGCGGCGACGTAAGCCGAGTCGCGCCTTTGGCTCAGGAGATGATCGGCGCCGGCAAGCGAGACGAAGCTCTTCGGATGCTTGGCCGCGACGAAGATGCGCGTCGCATTCTCGATGCCGACGGTGTCGTCGGTCGGCGAATGCATCACCAGCAGCGCCTTGCGCAGCTCGGTGATGTCGGCCATGAGGTTGTGTTCGGCGACGTCATCGAGGAACTGGCGCTTGATGGTGAAGGGCCGGCCGGCGAGCGAGACCTTCGCCTCGCCGTCTTTCTTGATTTGTTCGACATGATCCCTGAACAGGCCAGTGACGTGCGTGGGATCGGAGGGTGCGGCGATTGTCGCGACCGCCTTGGCGCTGGGGATCCTTGCGGCGGCTGCAAGTATTGCCGCACCACCGAGGCTGTGACCGATCAGGAGCGTCGGCGCCTTCTTCCTGGTGCGCAGGACATCGGCCGCGCGCACGAGGTCGGCGACGTTGGAGGAAAAGTTGGTGCTGGCGAAGTCGCCTTCGCTCGAGCCGAGCCCGGTGAAATCGAAGCGGAGCACCGCGATGCCCTTGTCCGCGAGCGCCACCGCAATGCGCTTTGCCGCCAGCACATCCTTGCCGCAGGTGAAGCAATGCGCGAACAGCGCATAGGCAAGCGGTTCGCCTTCGGGCTGGTCGAGGGCGGCGGCAAGCTGAATGCCGCCTTCGCCTTCGAATTGAAAACGTTCGGTCGGCATATCAAGCCTCCAATGATTGCGTGCGGACCTCTCCCAAAGGAGGTGCAGGGCTCAGTCGGCGGAATAACGTTGCTCGCGCCAGGGATCACCGCGGTTATGGTAGCCGCGGACTTCCCAATAGCCCGGCTTGTCCTCGCTCACGAGTTCGATTGCCTTCAGCCATTTCGCGCTCTTCCAGAAATAGAGATGGGGCACCACGAGCCGCACCGGCCCGCCATGCTCGGCGGTGATGGGAGCGCCGGACCAGCTATGCGCGAGCAGGGCGTCTTCGGCGGCGAAATCCTCCAGCGCGAGATTGGTGGTGTAGCCGTCATGGGAATAAAGCACCACAAAACGCGCCTCCTCGCGAGGCCGGCACACGTCGAGGAGATCGCGGGTCGCAAGCCCCTCCCATTGATTGTCGTAGCGTGACCAGGTCGTGACGCAGTGAATGTCGGACACGAATTTCGTCTGCGGCGCCGCCATGAAGGCGGAGAAATCCCAGAACAGCGGGTTTTCAACCGCGCCGTGCACGTCGAGGCGCCAGCGTTCGCGCGGCACGTTCGGCATAAGTCCGAGATCGAGGGTCGGCCAATCCCGCGTCAGATGCTGCCCGGGCGGCAGGCGCTGCTCTTCGGGACGCGAGACTTTCCCGGTGAGAAAGCGGCCTTGCTGGGCCCAGCGCTGTTTGCTGCGCGTCAGCTTGGAATCGGGCGGAGTTTTGTCCTCGTCGGCCATGTCGCTCGCATTGTCATTCGTGACGGTGCATCGCGGACTCGCTCTTGGTGTCGCGCATCGTCGAATAGATCAGCAGCGACAGGAAGATCATGCCGCTCAGATAATAGTAGAACCACTGCTCGTGCCCGAGGCTCTTGAAGTAAAGCGCAACCGCGGGCGCCGTGCCGCCGAAAAGTGATACCGTGATGGCATAGGGTAGCCCAACGCCAAGCGCGCGCACATTGGTCGGGAACAGCTCTGCCTTCACGATCGCGTTGATCGAGGTATAGCCCGCGACGAAGATCCAGGCGCCGCAGATCAGAAGGAATGCCATCAGAGGCGACTTCGCCTCTTTCAGCGTGGTGAGGATCGGCACCGTCGAGAGCGTGCCGGCGATCCCGAAGAAGATCAGGAGCGGCTTGCGACCGATCTTGTCCGAGATCGCGCCGTAGATCGGTTGCAGCAGCGTTGCGAACACCAGGGTGCCGAAGATCACGATGGTGGTCTGGTCTTCGGTGAAACCCGCCGACAGCCGGACGAACGTCTGCATATAGGTGGTGAAAGTGTAGAACGCCGCGGTGCCGCCGGCGGTCAGGCCCATGACGAGCAGCAGTTCGCGCGGATATTTCAAAAGGCTCGCGATCGAGCCGGTCGGCTTCACCGACTTCTTGGCCTCGATAAAGGCTTCGGTCTCATGCAGGCCGCGCCGCATCACCGCGGCGAACACCGCAAGCCCCGCGCCGATGACGAAGGGAATGCGCCAGCCCCACGCTTTCAGTTGCTCCGGCGTCAGGAATACCTTCTGCAACAGCAGCAGCACGATGATCGCGGTGAGCTGGCCGCCGATCAGGGTGACGTATTGGAAGCTCGAATAGAAGCCGCGGCGCCTGGGGTCGGCGACCTCGCTGAGATAGGTCGCGCTCGCGCCGTACTCGCCGCCGAGACTTAAGCCCTCGATGACGCGCGCCAGCGCCAGGATCGCGGGCGCGGCGAAGCCGATCGAGGCATAGGTCGGCGTCACCGCGATCATCAGCGAGCCGAAGCACATGCAGACGACCGAGAGCGTAAGCGACAGCCTGCGGCCGAAATGATCGGCGAGGTAGCCGAACAGCCAACCGCCGAGCGGGCGCATCAGGAAGGTCGCGGCGAACAGCACGGCCGCGTTGAGCTGCTGCACGACGGGATCGGTTGCAGGAAAGAACGCAGGTGCAAAATACAGAGCAAACGCCGTGTAGGCGTAGAAGTCGTACCACTCGACGAGATTGCCGATGGAGCCGATGAAGATCGCCTTCAGGCGGCGCTCGACATCGGCGATGTCAAGCTCGACGGTTCCCGGATTGATGGCTTGGTCGGTCATGGCAGGCGTTCCCCCTTTCGGGCCTGCTATCACCGCTGGATCGAGACTTCAATGTCAAGCCCCGCCAAGGCGCGACAACGGTCGCGCGTTGCGCAGCGCCGCTCAGGCGCGTGGAAACAGCAATGGAAGCTGCCGCGGACCGCGCACGGTGCCCTCCGACCATGTAACCTTGCCCGCGGGGTCGAGGCTGAACTCGGGGATCCGCTTCAACCACTCCTCGAGCGCGACCGTCATTTCCATGCGCGCCATGTTGGAGCCGACACAGCGGTGAATGCCGAGGCCGAAGGCGGCATGGCGGTTTTCCGTGCGATCGAGCACGACCTTGTCGGCGTCGGCGAACATCGCGGGGTCGCGGTTGGCGGCCGGGAACGACAGAAGCACCATATTGCCGGACTTGATCGGGCAGCCGGAGATGGTGGTTTCCTTCATCACCTCGCGTGCCATGGTCACGGGCGAATAGGCCCGCAGCAATTCCTCCACAGCCAGCGGCATCAACTCCGGCTCGCGTACCAGCCGCTCGCGGTCGGCAGGGGTTTTGGCCAGATGCCAAAGCGCTGCCCCGATCGCGCTCCAGGTGGTGTCGATGCCCGCGATCAGAAGCAGCCGCAGCGAGCCGAGCACATGCCCATCCGGCAGCGGCTGGCCGTCCTTGCCCCGGGCCTGCATCAGCGTGGAAATCAGGTCGTCGCCCGGGTGCGTCTTGCGATGCTCGATATGGCCGGCGAAAAAGGTGGTCATCTCCTGCACCGCCTTCATCAGCGCGTCGTCGTCCTTGATGCCGAGCTCGAGGATCTCGTGGATCCACCTGATGAAGAGGTCGCCGTCCTTTTCGTCGATGCCCAGCATGTGGGCGATGGCGCGCACCGGAATGTGCTTGGTGTAGCGCGCGGCCGCGTCGCATTTGCCCTCGGCGATGAACTCGTCGATCAGCTCGTTGCAGATGACGCGGACCCGCGGCTCCAGCTTCTTCATCGCGTCGGGCGTGAACGGGGGCAGCAGCAACTGTTTGGCCGGCTTGTGCACGGGCGGGTCGGACGTGATCGGCGGCGCGGGATTTGCGGTCTCCGGCCTGACGTCGCGAACGATGACGCGTCGCGAGGAAAAATGCTCCGTGTCGTGGGCGATCGCCCGCACCGCCTCGTAGGTCGTCGGCATGTAGCAGCCGAGAAAACGCTTGGTGTGGACCACGGGCGAGGCGGCGCGGAGCTCGTCCCAGATCGGGTACGGATTTTCGGTCCAGCGCGGATCGGTGTGATCGAAATCGTTGACCCAGTCGGTCACGGGCGGATGATCGGGCATGATACGGGCGGTGTCGGACATCTATCGCAAATCCCTCTGTTTGGTCGCGAAGTTCGAGGCTGGCCTCGACGATCACTCCTCGGTGACTTCGATCGCAATTTCCGGGCAATTGGTCTGGGCGAGCCAGGCCTTGTCCTCCAGCCCCGCCGGCACCGCGCCGTCGCCGATTTCGTGCGCGTTGCCGTATTCGTCGAGCTCGAACAGCTCGGGCGCAAGCGACTTGCAGCGCGCGTGCCCCTGGCACTTGTCCTGGTCGACGTGGATTTTCAGCTTTGCTGCCATGGCAAGGGCACCTCCTCAAAAAGCCGCACGACGGAGTCCTGGCGCGGTGCGTTCCTCAATATTCGCCGAGATTAATGTTGCGAGCCTGTCGCTTACGGCTTAAGTTATATCCTATTACATTCAGGGCGCAGCCGTCCGTCAAGTGAAAAAATCGTGGTCGTCCCATGTCGCCTCAACTACAGCGCAAGCCCGTCAATACTTACCACCACGGCGATCTGCGCGATGCGCTGGTGCAGGCAGCGCTCAGGCAGGCCGAGCGCGAGGGGCCCGAGGCCATCAGCATCAAGGCGCTGGCAAAACAGCTCGGCGTGTCGCAGCCCGCGCCGTACCGGCATTTCGCCGACCGCGAGGCGCTGTTGCAGGCGGCGACCGCGGAGGCGTTCCGGCAATTCAACGCCATCCTGGGTGAGGCAATCCGAAAGTCGTCGAAACGCTCAAAACTGTCCCGCTTCGCGCAGACCGCGCTCGATTTCGGGCTGCGGCGGAACGGCATCTACCGCCTGATGTTCGCATCGCGCATCATGGCTTGTGCCCCCAGCCGCGGCGAGCTTCACGTCGCGGCGAGAGAAACGCTTGCGCTGCTCGTGGAAGCCTTCGAGGCGCCGGCCGTGGGCCTGCTGCGCGAACGTCATGCGCTGCAGATCTGGGCCGCGCTGCACGGAGTGATCTCGCTGGCCGGGCAGGGGCTGCTCACGGGGCAGGCCGCGCACGTCACGCGCGAGGAGCTGATCGAGGACATCGTGCAGCAGACCAAGGCCGCGCTGGAGGCCGCAATCGAGAAGGCGCGCGGCAATTAGGATCCGAGCGATCCGTTCAGGATTTCGGCGCTCTCGGGTCGATCGGCGTCGTGCCGCGCAGGCCCAGAATATCCTCGAGCACCTTTGCGCCCGCGAGCAGCTCCGCTTCGGCTTGCGGCCTTGCGACCATTTGCAAGCCGACGGGCAGGCCGGACGCCGTGAAGCCGCAGGGCAGCGACAACGCCGGGCAGCAGGCGAGCGTGATCGCGTAGACGATGCCGAGCCACTCGACATAATTGTCGAACTTCTTGCCGGCGCATTCGGCGACATAGCGGTGCTCTTTGGGAAAGGGCGGGACGATAGTCGCGGGACTGAGCAGGAGATCGTAACTTTCGAAGAACTTCAGCGTGCGCTGGGCGAGCGCGACGCGCTGCGCCTCGGCGCGCTCGATTTGCTCGACCGAAAGTTTCAGGCCCTGCTCGATATTCCAGATCACCTCGGGCTTGAGCAGGTCGCGATGCTCGCGCAGCAATTTGGCCTTGGTGACGGCAAAATCGAACGCACGCAGCACGTGAAAGCATTCATGCGCTTCGCTGAGGTCCGGATGGGCCTCCTCGACAATCGCCCCTGCATCGGAAAACCGCTGCGCGGCCTTGCGTGTGACGTCCACCACTTCGGGATCGACCGGCGTAATGCCGAGGTTCGGCGAATAGGCGATGCGCCTGGGCTTCTTTCCGTCTTGCACCGCGGCGAGGAACGAGGTCGGCAAGCGCGGCAGCGAGAGCGGGTCGCCGGGGTGCTCGCCGCTCATGGCGTCGAGCAGCAGTGCGACGTCGCTGACATTGCGCGCCATCGGACCGTGAACGGTCAGGGTGCGGTCGATCTTGGATTGGCGGGAATGCGCGACCCGAGAGAGGCTCGGCCGCAATCCCACGACGCCGCAGAAGCTCGCGGGATTGCGGCAGGAGCCGCCCATGTCGGTGCCATGCGCAAGCCAGGCCATGCCGGTCGCGAGCGCAACCGCGGCGCCTCCCGATGAGCCGGCCGCCGATCTCGACATGTCCCAGGGATTGAGGGTGGCGCCGAACACCTCGTTGAAGGTGTGGGCTCCGGCTCCGAATTCCGGCGTGTTCGACTTGGCGAAGACGATAGCGCCATGGCGCTCGAGCGTTTCGACGACGATGTCCGATCGCTCGGCGATCCTGTTCTTGAAAATTGGCGAGCCCTGAGTCGTGAGCACGGCCTTGACGTCGGTCAGGTCCTTGATCGGCACCGGCAGGCCGGCCAGCATTCCGCGTTCGGAAGCGGGTTTCTGGATCAGCGCTTTGGCCTGATTTCTCGCGCGGTCGAAGCAGAGAATCGGCAGCGCGTTGACCTTCTTGTCGACCTCGGCGATCCGCTGTTCCAATGCGTCCAGAAGGTCGAGCGGCGTGACCTCGCCGCGTTTGAGCTTGTCCACGATCGCGCAGGCGCTTTCCCGTACCAGTCCCTGATCAGCCAATGGCGTCTCTCCATGCGTTCCGCGCGGTGGTCGCGGAATAAATCCTGCTGTAGAACATTTTACCGCCATGTGGCAACGCGACGAGGTTCGAGGTTTGGCATGACAACGCCGTTTGATGCGCCGGACTGGCGGACAATGAGCCAGGAGGCGCGCGACCGCGGCCTCAACAATGGCGAGGCGGTAAGCGGCAGCGCGAACATCGTCGCCGGCTGGGACGCCCGCTCGGCAGCATTGCGCAAACGCCTCCCGGACCATCTCGATCTCCGCTATGGCCCGCGCGAGCGCAACCGCATCGATTTCTTCAAAGCGCGCGCGAGCGCCCCGACGCTGCTCTTCATCCACGGCGGCTATTGGCAGCACCGGGCCAAGGAGACCTTTGCGCTGTTTGCGGAAGGGGCGATGGCGCACGGCATCAACGTCGCGCTGGTCGGCTATACGCTCGCGCCCGATGCGACCCTCGACCAGATCGTAGCCGAAATCGATGCCGGCATCGATTTTCTAGGTGTCCAATTGCCCGCCCTCGGCGGCGAGGGCAGGGGCATTGTCGTGTCGGGCTGGTCGGCGGGCGGACATCTGACCGCGATGGCGTTGGCCAACCCGAATGTGCGGGCGGGGCTCGGCATCAGCGGCATCTACGACCTCGAACCGATCCGGCATTCCTATCTCAACGTCAAGCTCGGCCTTGACGAAGCGGCTTCCCGCCGCAACTCGCCGATGATGCAGCCGGAGGGGCCGCCGAAGCCGCTCTCGCTCGTGGTCGGCTCGGCCGAGCTGCCGCTCTTACGCAAGCAGACTGCCGATTTCGCCGCGCATCGCGCCAGAGGCGGCTTGCCGGTCACTTACGAGGAGATCCCTGGCGCCGACCACTTCACGATCATGAATGAGATGGCCGCGCCCGCGGGGCGGATCACGACATTGATCCGCCAGTTGTTCGAGCGGACGGCGGGTTGATGCCCGAGACAGGCGTGGGGGAGGGTGGCCTGCATCCGAGCCCGGCCGATCGGACACGTATGCACGGCAAGGTACAATTCGTAGACCGATTTAAGGGCGACGCGCACCCTGATGCAAACGAAGCGTCAGACGAGCTCGATCCGGTCGAGCATGCGGCGCAACCCGCTCACCGATTGTCGCGTCGTCTCAAGGGGCTCCGAGGAGGCATGCGTCTCGATCGTCAGCGTCAGCGGCGCCTCGCGCGCAGGCAGCGTCGCCGCCAACAATGCCGCGAGCGGGATAACTCCCTCGCCAATTGCGACGAAGCGGCGTGCCGCATCGGCGTAGTCCTTCATGTGCAGGATGTCGGCAAAAGGCAATAGTCGCGCGAGATCGGCCGCCGACGGCGGCCGAGACGTTCGGTATGCGTTGGCGATGTCCGGCAGAGCCCTCAGGCGCGGATGCCGATATGTCGTGATCAGGGCCTCGAGCTCGGCGAAGCCGGCGATGTTGCACACACCCTCATTCTCGACATGCACTTTCATGTCGAACTTTTCCGCAAGCGCGAGCAGATCGTCGACGGGCTCGCGCAAGTCATCCACGCGATAATCATCGTAGGCGAGATAGCTGAAGACGCGGAGGTTGCGCGCGCCGAGTATCTCAGCGGCAACGAAGGCGTGCGCATAGAGGTCGCGCGGCATGCGCTCGCCGAGCTCGAAGCCGAACTGATCGCCCTCGCTTCGCGCCGCCTGGCCGGGCGGGCTCCATTTCAGGAGTGGTGTGCAGATGCACGACACCGAAAGTCCTGCGGCCCGCACGCGCCGTGCCGCAGCGACCAGCTCGTCGCGGGACAGCGCCAGCACGTTGCAGCCATCGACGACGCGAAGATCGATGGCTTCAATACCCTCCTCGCGCGCGAAGGCCAGCCCGGCGTCGAGCGAAGGCGATACCTCGTCGGTGATCAGACAAATCGTCAGGTCCGAGCGGCGCATGGGTTTCCTGGGACGAATTAAAGATTCGATGTCACGCGCGAAGCGTCATTTCGCAAACAAGGCCTTCCGGTCGCCAGTCAAACCGGGCGTTGCCGCCCAATTGGGTGAGCGATCCCTGGATGAGGCGACTGCCGAAGCCCTGGCGTGCCGGCGCTTCTACCTTCGGTCCGCCCAGTTCGGTCCAGCGCAGCCCCAGCTCTCCATCCGCCGCGTGCGACCAGGTCAATCTGATCTGGCCCTTTGCGTCGGACAGCGCTCCATATTTGGACGCATTCGTTGCGAGCTCATGCAACACGACGGCAACCGCCTGCGCGGCGCTGGGCTCCAGCACGGTTTCCGGTCCCTCCAAGTCGACCCGCGCGGACCGCTCGTCGAGATAGGGGGCAAGCTCCTGCTTCGCGATGGCCGAGACTTCGGCGCCGATCCACCGCGTTTCGACGAACAGCGAGTGAACATTCGACATGGCCTGGATTCGGCCACTGATCACGCGCTTCAGGCCGTCGGAGGTGTCCGATTGCGAGAGATTGACGATTGCCTGGACGTTGGAGAGAATGTTCTTGCTGCGGTGCTCGGCTTCGCGAGCCAGAACGCTGATGCGCTCCTGGTTTCGTTTCTGCCCGGTCACATCTCTTGCAATCTTTGATGCACCTACGATTGTTCCTTGTAAGTCTTTCACCGGCGAAACGGTCAACGAAACGGCGAGCAGGCTGCCGTCCTTGCGTTGCCGGATCGTCTCGAAGTGGTCGATCCGCTCTCCTCGCCTGATACGCGTCAGAATCTGCCGTTCCTCGTCGAGCCGCTCTTGTGGGATGATGATGGTGATAGGCTGGCCGATCGCCTCTTGCGCCGAGTAGCCGAAAAGGCGCGCCGCACCCCTGTTCCAGCTGCTGACAATGCCGTCCAAATTCTTGCTCACGATCGCATCGTCGCTGGACTCGACCACCGAGCCGATCCAGCGCAGACGTTGTTCGCTTTCGCGAAGCGCCGTTTCCGCCTGCTTTCGTTCGGTGATGTCGACACCGGTCGGATGGAGGAACATCACCGATCCCGACCGGTCCAGAATCGGATGCATGGCAAAGTTCACGATCCTCTCGCGCCCATCACCCAGCCAATAGGGGAGCTCTTCCTGAAAGACGAGGCCGGCCGCCGCCTGCTCAGTGGCAGCACGAATCTTTGCTTTGACATCCTCCGAGCCCCGCCACCACGGCGTTTCCCAAAACGGCCGGTCCAGAACTTGCTCTCGTGTGTAGCCGCACAATTCCAGCGACAAATTATTCGCTTCGCGCAGATAACCCTGCAGGTCCATGATGCCGGCGAAAATGCCGGACTGGTTGAAAAGCGCTTCGAACTTTGCGGCGGCGGCCGAAAGCTCCCGCACCAGGGTCACCTGTCGCGCGGCAAGCGCCCTGATTTCCGTGACGTCGCGATTGACTTCGAGAACGGTCCCGTCATCCAGCAGTTGCATCCGGCTGTCGACGATGACCTCGCGGCCATCCTTGCAGGTGTGGCGCAGCTCGCCTGACCAGTGCCGCTCGTCGCGAAGCCTGGCGGTGAGCTCCGCGAGGCCCATCGGGAACCTGGTTTTCAGAAGCGTGTGGCTGACGCGACCCAGCGCCTCCTCGCGACGAAACCCGTAGAGTCGCTCGGCTCCGGCGTTCCAGACCTCGATGGCGCCGCCAAGCGCCCACACCAGAACCGGCTCGTGGGACAACGTCAGCAAATCGCCGATGCGCTCGGTGGGTGCCGAAGCCGCGTTCGATCGAACCGCTTTCTCACTCATGCCTGGCTCCGCCTACCAACGACGAATATGGCGAACGCCGTCCGTCTGCAATCATCCAAAGTGATCGGGCAGGTGCTCTCTGACTGGAGCCGAAGCCGTCCCGTTTGCGCCGTCCCCGAGGCGGACGCGATATCCTATCGTCTTTGCGCGCCGGCTGTCGAGGTCGTGGCGGCCTGCGCGAGGGAGGCGGAGGACAAAGGCCAGGGCGCTTCAATGCGCCATCAGCACCGGTAACTCCGCGTGCTCCATGATGTGGCTGGTGGCGCCCCCGAAGATCATCTGTCGCAGCCGGTGGCGCGTGAACGCGCCCTTGACCAGGAGGTCGCAGCCCTCCGCCTTGGCGGCGGCGAGCACGGCCTCGCCGGTGCTGCGGCCATCGAGCTCGACACGCATGGATTTCGCGGGGATGTCGTTGCACTGCAAATGCCTGAGGATCTGGCCTGCGCTCGGTCCCGGCACTTCCTGACCGCCGACCACGGTCAAGAGCGTCACCCGGTCGGCGAGGCGCAACAGCGGCATCGCGAAGGCATTGGTGCGGGCCTGCTCGGTCGAGCCGTTCCAATGGATCATGATGTTGGTCGCGATCTGCTTCGGCGCCACAGGCGGCGACAGCAGCACGGGCCGGCCGCTTTCGAACAGTCCGGATTCGATCGCACGGTTGTGCAGGCTAAGCGTATCCGTGTCCGGCCGGCTCATGACAGTCACATCGAAGGCGCGACCCTGGCTGCCGACGAACGCTTCGCCCTCCGGTGCGTCCGCAAACCAGCCAAAGGATGGTCGGTTTGCACCGCGCCCGGCCGCAATATCATGCTGCTTCATGAAGGTTTCGAAGATACGCTGGGCTTCCGCGATCTCCTCGTCGCGATGGGCCTGATAGGACTCCATCGGGATGCCGCTGGACAATTCCGCGACGACGAACTGCGGAATGCCGAACCGCAAGGCGAAGCCTTCGATGTAGCCGTTGGTGCGCCGCGCCAGCAGCACCGCGGTCTCGAGTGCGGACGTCATGCCCGCGATATTTTGCGTCGGGACCAAAATCGTCTTCATTGTCAGCTCCCCGCTTGCTGTTACAGACGACGTTGATATGACAGGCTAATCCTTTGACCCCGTCAATGAAAGCACAAGCGCACGCCGGCGGCCCGCGTTCCGCGGTCGAAACCTAAGATTGGTTAAGGGCCGGCTCGGCGCTGCAGCGCAAATCTGGCCCGAGGAGGGGCAATCGCTCGCGTCAGCCCCAACCCGCCGCAATGCCGCCATCCACCGTAAAGATCACCCCCGAGGTGTAGCCGGAGCGGTCGGAGGCAAGGAACGCCATCAGATCGCCGATCTCGCGGGCGTGCGCGGGGCGGCCGAGCGGCATGCCTTTCTGGAATTCCCTGTAACGGTTCTCGTCCCCGAGCTGGTGCTTGGCGCGGGTCTTGAGCAGCGTGATGTGGCGGTCGGTCCCGACCGGTCCCGGGTTGATGCCGACCACGCGGATGTTGTCTGCAAGGCTCTTTCCGCCCAGCGCGCGGGTAAAGGCCATCAGCGCGGCGTTGCCGGCGCTGCCGCAGACATAGTTGGCGTCGAACTTCTCGCCGGCGGCGCCGATGTCGTTGACGATGACCCCGCCGCCGCGCGCCTTCATCTGCGCGTAGATCGCCCGGGTGAGGTTGATATAGCCGAACACCTTCAGCTCCCAGGCGTGGCGCCAGGTCGGCTCGTCGATCTTGTCGATCGAGCCACCCGGAATATCGCCGGCATTGTTGACGAGAATATCGACGTCGGACGCCTCCTTCGCCAGGCGCTGAAGGTCCTCGCTCTTGCGCAAATCGGTGACATGGTCGGTCGCGTCGATCTGGTGTTGCGAACGCAGGCGCTCGCAGAGTGCCTTGAGCTGGTCGCCGCTGCGTGCCGCAAGCCGCAAATGACAGCCTTCTTCGGCAAAGGCTTCGGCGGCGGCCGCGCCAATGCCTTTCGACGCGCCAGTGATCAGAACGCGCTTGCCGCGCAGATGCAGGTCCATGAGGGTTCTCGCTTGGTTTCAGGAGCGGCGGGGCAGGGGCGAAAAAGTTAGGCGGCCGGGCGCGCCGCGGTCAACATTGCAGTGCAGCGTTGCGCATGGTCGCGGTTTGGTCCATTGCAGTGAATGACCAAACAAGCGGCAGAGCAACAGGACATCCTTCGATGAGCAGCGCGACCAAGACCTACCGGATCGCGGTCATTCCCGGCGACGGCATCGGCAAGGAGGTGATGCCGGAAGGACTGCGCGTCGTCGAGCAGGCGGCCAAAAAGCACGGCGTCTCCGTGAAATTCGATCATTTCGACTTCGCCTCCTACGACTATCACGA
Source organism: uncultured Alphaproteobacteria bacterium (assembly GCA_963738845.1). GTDB lineage: Bacteria > Pseudomonadota > Alphaproteobacteria > Rhizobiales > Xanthobacteraceae > Bradyrhizobium. Next base: position 358,002 of record CAVTYJ010000007.1, read on the forward strand.
GAAACACGGCCAGATGATGCCGGAGGACTGGAAGGAGAAGATCGGGAAGCACGACGCGATCTATTTCGGCGCGGTCGGCTGGCCCGCAAAGATTCCCGATCACATCTCCTTGTGGGGCTCGCTGATCAAGTTCCGGCGGGAGTTCGATCAATACGTCAATCTGCGTCCGGTGCGGCTGATGCCAGGCGTGCCGTCGCCGCTCGCCAATCGCAAGCCGGGCGATATCGATTTCTGGGTGGTGCGGGAGAATACCGAAGGCGAATATTCGTCCGTGGGCGGGCGCATGTTCCCGGACACCGCGCGCGAGTTCGTGACGCAACAGACGGTGATGACCCGGATCGGCGTCGATCGCATCCTGAAATTCGCGTTTGATCTCGCAGCCTCACGGCCGAAAAAGCACCTGACCTCGGCGACGAAGTCGAACGGTATCTCCATCACCATGCCCTATTGGGACGAGCGCGTGGAGGCGATGGCGAAAAACTATCCCAAAGTGAAGTGGGACAAGTACCACATCGACATCCTGACCGCGAACTTCGTGTTGCATCCGGACTGGTTCGACGTCGTCGTCGGCTCCAACCTGTTCGGCGACATCCTGTCGGATCTCGGTCCGGCCTGCACCGGCACCATCGGCATTGCGCCATCAGGCAACATCAATCCGGAAGGCGATTTCCCGAGTGTTTTCGAGCCGGTGCATGGCTCCGCGCCCGATATCGCGGGGCAGGGAATTGCCAATCCGATCGGCATGATCTGGTCCGGCGCGATGATGCTGGAGCATCTCGGCGAGAAGCAAGCGGGCGAAGCGATCGTCGCCGCGATCGAGCGAACGCTCGGCGAACGCACGCTGCGCACCCGCGACCTCGGCGGCAATGCGGACACCACCGCCTGCGGCAAGGCGGTGGCCGAGATGGTGGAGTAAGCAGTCTTCGCACAGCGGCTTCGACCGGATTGGGTGGAATCGGGATCGCGCTTATGGAGCATGATCTTTTCGGAAAACCGGTGCCCACCTTTCCGGAAGATCTCTAACTTTAGGAAGCTGCAGCGTGTCGCGCCCGCGAGCAGATCGACCTCATCACCGTCGCGGCTGCCGTTCGGCCTGGCAGATTTGGAATCGTCCAGGCGGGGCGCCGGCCCGGCTCCATCCGTTCCAGAAAAAGCGCCACAGCGACAGCCGCCATCAACGGAAGATGAAATTCCGGCGCGGATAGCGGCAGCGACATCAGCGGCGAGCAGGTCAGGACGCACCACGAACCGTGCACGATGCCGAACCGCGCGCAATCGCGATCGGCGGCGGCGCCGAAAGCGGCCACTGCAGGCAAATGATGGCAGCGATTGAGTGCATGCTGTCTCCAGGGCGTTGTGTGCCAGGCGGCGGCAATGGCGAGCGATATAAGCGGTGCCGCAAACCCGGTTCCGGCAAGCAGGCGCAGCGCCGCAGAGGCCGACAACAAAATCATGCCGGCAATGATCCACACCGAAAGGTAGCTTGCCATGAACAATGTGGTCGCGCGCCAACGACGCGACGTAGCGCTGCGCAGCCGCAAATAGCCGATGGGACGCGCGAGCAGCGGCGACATCATCGCCACCACCATTGCGAAACAGGACAGCAGTATGAGCGCGGGCGGATCGGCCGTGAGCGCATGCGCCAGTGCGCCGCTCGCCAGCGCATCGAGGCTCGCCTGTGACAGGCAGATCGGCACCTGTGAATGCCGCTCCAGCGTCAGCAAAACGATCCACCCGGCAAGGCTCGCGACAACGAGCAGCACTGATCGCGCCGAGAGCCTGCCGCGCAATCTCATGGCCCGCGGCTTTGCCTATAGACCCTCACGCGGCCGACATCGACCTTGTCCTGGTCGGACATCGGCGTTTGCGGAATGAACTTGACATCGAGATGGTCGAGCGCCCCGCCCAAATGCAGGGCGTCGACGATAGCGGTGATATCGAGGGTCTGGGCCAGCCCATTGCCGGCATGCGGTCCGCCCGGCTGGCTGGCTGCCCGCGCCCCGAACAGCGAGACGACGCCGGCGTAATTCTTTGGATAATCCTTCGGGTCGGCGCCATCAGGCAGGTTGATGTAGACGTGAAAGACGCCGGCGTCGGTGGCGCTCGTGATGTTTTCGAGCGCCAGGTAGACGCGGTCAGGCGGCTTTGGCGATCCGCCCGGCGCAGCGCGCATCGTCGATCTTTGCGACAGCGAGGCTGTCAGTTTATCCCGCGCGACCGGGTCGAGTTGCACGCGCGCGTCTGCCGCAGCGCCCGCGACCCGCACGGAACCGCCGTATTCTCCAACGAGCTCCGTTGTCTTCGAGGACGGCATCCCAAGGGTTTCCGAAATCCGGTCCGCTTCCGCCGGCGCCATGCCGAGCGACCGGAGCCGGGAGGCAACCGGGCCAGTCGGACGGACCGGCACGGTCAGTTCTTGATAGACATAGTTGAGCGACGGATCGAGGGTGTTCAATACCTGCCGCGCGGTTGTCGTGAACGTGGAGCCGTTGGGCGCGGGCATCACGAACGCGCCCGCCGGCTGGTCGAGCCAATCGGTATTGGCGGGATTCTGGAAGGCGTCGGCAGGGTCGCCGGGCGACCGAGCGGCCTTCAGCCAGGATTCCCAGAGGCGGTCGATATTTGCGTGATGCAGCCAGAAGACCGGATCGATCGCGGCGGTTTCGAACATCGACATCAGGCCGTTATTCGCGGCGACGCTCGGGTCGGCGCCCCGGATCGAGCCGCCGACCAGGTTGTGAATCGGACCGTGGGGCACCTGTTCGAGCTGTCCGGCGCCGGCCCCGGCGTCATGATGGAATGCGGTCTGGGTCCCTCCAAATGAGGTCGGGATGGTGCCGGCCTCATCGAAGAACTCCGGAGCTTCCCACAACTGGGTGAGCGGGACGTCCTGCGGCGTCACAGTGATGACCCCGTCGCCCCTTCTGCCGTAGCGCTCCTTGACCCACAGCGGATTCTGGCTGCCGTCGTCGAGTAGCCGAGGTGCGAAGGGTTGCGGAAATCTCAGGTTGGCGCGTCGCTCCGGATCGTAATTCCAGTAGGGCAGCGCCCAGTCGGACGGTCCGCCGAGCTTGACGATGGTGTCGAGCAGGATCGCCTCGAACGCGCCCAGGTAGGCGCGATGCCAGGGCAGGAAATACCAGCTTCCATGCTGGCACTGGTTCCAGAAGCCCGGCTGGGTGGGGTCGGCAGGGAACGGCAGCTGTACGGCCGGGTCCAGATAGCCGAGATCGATCCAGAGCTGCGGATCAATCCCGTGCATCGCCGCGAGCGACCACCAGCTCGTCACATCCGTAATCGGCTTGGCCTGCAAGGTCTTGATGGCTTGCCCGTACCAGAACAAGGTTTTGTCGTTGGCGGGCAGTTTCCAAACATCCTTGCGCATGCGTGGCGCCATGATGCCCTCCCGAGCTCAACTATTTTGAAGAAAAACTCAAAGTTAAACAGTTTATGAGTATCAACTCAAAATAGTCCAACTCGGGCGAGCCGTAAAGCGAAACGCAACAGTCTCACCCCTTCGCCACGCGCCGGCAATGTTCCCAGGCGGCTGCAATCAGATTCTCGCTCGCCTCCGGGGTGCGGAAGGCCGAGTGCGCCGATAGCGTGACGTTCGCAAGCGTCGTCAGCGGATGATCCTTTGGCAGCGGCTCGATGTTGTAGACGTCGAGCCCGGCATGACGGATGTGGCCCGACTTCAAGGCCTCGATCATCGCGGCCTCGTCGACGATGGCGCCGCGTGCGGTGTTGATCAAAATGACTCCCGGCCGCATGCCGGCGATCTTCTCCCGCGAGATCATGCCGCGCGTCTCGTCGTTGAGGAGCAGATGGATCGAGATCACGTGGCTCTGCCTGAGCAGCGTATCGAGCTCCACGAACTCGACGCCTTCGGATTTTTTCGGCGTCCGGTTCCAGGCAATGACCTTCATGCCGGACCCTGCTGCGATGCGCGCGACTTCGGCGGCGATCCCGCCGAAACCGATCAGGCCGAGCGTCTTGCCGGTCAGTTGCATGCCGTCCTCGCGCAGCCAGTTGCCGGCGCGCATCTCGCGGTCCATCTGTGCCAGCACGCGCGCGGAGGCCCACATCAGCGCAATCGCGGATTCGGCAACCGCGGTGTCGCCATAGCCCTTGATCAGGTGCACTTGAATCCCGAGCTCGGCCAGCTCGTCCGGGTTCATGTAGCTGCGCGCGCCGGTGCCGAGGAACACGACATGCTTGAGACCGGTGCATTTTTCGGCGATGTCCGTCGGCAGCGCGGTGTGATCGATCACAACGATCTCGGCACCGTCGAGCAGCTTCGGCAGTTGATCCGGCATGATATCGGGATCGCGGTTGACGGCGATCTTGGGATCGCCGGGCTTTTCCAGCCGCTCGAAGATTTTGGCCAGCGATTCATTGGCGTCGACGAACACTCCGCGCAATTGGACCTCCCTTGTCATATCGTTGCTTGCCTATGACGCGACGCCTGCGAGCGTCAGCACCGTGTGCAGCAGCACATTGGCGCCCGCCGCGCAATCGGCCTGTGTCGCATCCTCGAGCTCGTTGTGGCTGACGCCGTCCTTGCAGGGCACGAACACCATGGCTGCCGGAATCCTGGTGTTGAGATTGCAGGCGTCGTGGCCGGCGCCCGAGGTGATGCGGCGGTGGGAAAGCCCGAGCATCTTTGCTGCGCTCTCCACCGCTTCCACCAGCTTCGGGTTGAAATGGGTCGGCGGCTTGCGCCAGACCAGATCGATTGCGACCTCGACCTTGCGCCGCGCCGCGATCTCGGCGATCGCCGCGCGCAGGTCGCGGTCGAGCGCGTCCATGATCGCGGCATCGGCGCTGCGGCAATCCATAGTGAAGGCGATTTCGCCGGGGATGACGTTGCGCGACGGCTTGGCGATCACGGCCTCGCCGACGGTTCCGACCGCATTCGGCCCGTGCTTCCTGGCAATTGCCTCCATCGCGAGCACGATTTCCGAAAGCGTTGCGAGCGCGTCGCGCCTGAGCGGCATCGGGGTCGAGCCGGCATGGCTTTCGAAGCCGGTGATCTTGCCGTCGTACCACAACACGCCCTGGCCGGAATCGACCACGCCGATGGTTTTGCCTTCGGCCTCGAGGATCGGGCCCTGCTCGATATGCAGCTCGACGAAGGCGCCGAGCTTCTGGGTGCCGACCGGCACGTCGCCGCGATAACCGATCTGATCGAGCGCCTCGCCGACGCTGACGCCATCGGCATCCTTGCGCGACAGGATGTCGGCGGTCGTGAAGTCGCCGACATAGGCGGCCGATGCCATCATCGCCGGTGCAAAGCGCGAGCCTTCCTCGTTGGTCCAGTTGCAGATGCAGATCGGCACCTCGGTCTCGATGCCGGCGTCGTTGAGCGTGCGCACCACTTCGAGCGCGGCCAGCGTGCCGAGAATGCCGTCATATTTGCCGCCGCTCGGCTGGGTATCGAGATGCGAGCCGACGCCGACCGGCAGCTTCGACATATCCCTTCCTTTTCTGACACCGAACATCGATCCCAGCGCATCGACATGCACCTCGAGACCGGCGGCCTCGCAGGCTTTGCGGAACCAGTCGCGCACCTGCTTGTCCTCGCGCGAGAGTGTCAGCCGCCGTACGCCGCCCTTCGCCGTCGCGCCGAATTGGGCGGTCTCGTGAATGGTGTCCCAGAGGCGGGCGGAGTTGATCTGCAGGTTGGACGCGATTTTGGTCATTCAGCTTTCCGGATTTGCGTAGGCTGGTGGCGGGAGGGCATGGTAGAATTCATAGATAGGACCTGTCGAGGCACGGAGCGCACGCCATGAATGTCGGTCTGACGCGGAAAGAGCAGGGTGATCCCGGCAAGACGCCGATTCTGCCGAGCCATCGGGCGCGGCTCGACTGCCGCGCCGGGATGGCGGTGACGACGGCCGGCATTGCCAACGGCTTCGTCCAGGGCAACCTCGCGATCCTGCCCGAGAAGCAGGCTGCGGACTTCCACCGGTTCTGCCAGCTCAATCCAAAACCGTGCCCGATCATCGGCATGTCCGATGTCGGCAACCCGAAAATCCCTGCGCTCGGCATCGATCTCGATATCCGTACCGACCTGCCGCGCTACCGGGTCTGGAAGGACGGCGAGGTGGTGGCTGAGCCGACCGACGTCGTAGCGCATTGGCGCGACGATCTCGTGGCTTTCGTGCTCGGCTGCAGTTTCTCCTTTGAAGAAGCGCTGATGGCGGAAGGCCTGACGCTCCGTCACATCGAGCACAAGGTGCGCGTGCCGATGTACCGCACCAATATCGCCTGCGCCGCCGCCGGTCCATTTGCAGGCCCGATGGTGGTCTCGATGCGCCCGTTCAAGCCAAAGGACGCGATCCGCGCCGTGCAGATCACCACGCGCTTTCCCGCCGTGCATGGTGCGCCGGTTCATCTCGGCCATCCGCATCTGATCGGCATTTCCGATATCGCAAAGCCCGACTACGGCGATCCCGTGCCGGTCGCAGCCGACGAGATCCCGGTGTTCTGGGCCTGCGGTGTCACACCGCAGGCGGTGATTGCGGCAGCGAAGCTGCCATTTGCGATCACGCATGCGCCGGGGCTGATGCTGGTCACGGACCTGCAGAACAGGGCGCTCGCTATTCTCTGACCCGCCTTGCGACAAGCGCTGCAATCGGCTGCGATCGACGACTTTAAATTCTTTTTCGCCAATTGATTTTCAGAACGGAGGACGCAGGATGTTCGATCTTGAGCAGTTCACCGCCGATTGCCGCGCAGCGCTGAAGGCAAATTCATCCCACAAGGCAGTGCGCGAGGTGATCGCCCGCGCCGTCGCCGATCCTGCGGCCGTGCTCAACGGCCTGGGTGAGCCGAAGCGCGCGGGAGTTCAAAAGCTCTACCACGCACCCGATCTTACGATCCTCAACGTGATCTGGGCGCCGATGATGACCGTGATGCCGCATAATCACAACATGTGGGCCATCATCGGAATCTACAGCGGGCGCGAGGACAACATGTTCTGGCGCCGCCTGCCCGAGGGCAACGGCCGCATCGAGGCAGCCGGTGCGCGGGCGCTGTGCGTGGGCGACGCCGAGCCGCTCGGCCACAACATCATCCATTCGGTAACCAATCCGATCCCGCGGCTGACCGGCGCGATCCACGTCTACGGCGGCGATTTTTTCGCAGCGCACCGCAGCGAGTGGGATCCGGAAACCTTGGTGGAAGGCCGCTACGACGGCGAGCGGGCGATGCGCCGCTTCGAGGAAGCCAACGAGGCCTACAAGCATTTGGCAGAAAAGCGGCCGAGCTAGCTCCCTGGTCTGACGCGCGGTCTTTCCGATCGAAACGGGGCGGAGTTCCACGTTTTGAAAAAAGCCTTGGAACCAAATCAAGAAACCCCGGAACGAACATGTGGACGTCGCGTTTTCTGGCATGGAGCGCAGCCATGAAACGCGTCCTGAAATATCTCGGCTATGCCGTCGTCACCGTCTATTTTGTCGCCGATCTGCTGTTTGAATCGGTGGCCCGTCCGCTGTCCGCATGGATCGGGCGGCTGCACATCCTGCGACCGCTGAATGCCTGGATTAAAAGCCTGCGACCTTACCCGGCGCTGGCCCTGTTTTCCGTCCCTGTCGTCGTCCTTGAGCCGGTAAAGCCCGTCGGAGCGCTGCTGTTCGCGCAGGGTCGGGTCGTGGAGGGCACCCTGACCATTTGCGCAGGCGAGATCCTGAAGATCACACTCGTCGAGCGTCTGTTCAGGCTGACCCGTGATCGCCTGATGCAGATCCCCGCTTTCGCGATGCTGTACCGCCACTGGATCAGGTTTCACGAGTGGATCACGTCGTCCGAGATCTGGCGATGGGCGCGTGGCGAGATCGCGCGCTTGAAGCTGTTGCTCAGGCGCGCATTGCCGTCCATGCGATCGCGGCAATGGGCTATTCCAAGCCAGAGCCAGCGCGGACGTGTTGATCGAGGCTAAGGCCGCCGATGTCCGTGATCGGCGGGCAGCGTCAGCCCGAACGCCTTGACCAGATCGGTCACCTGCTCTGGTGAGAGATGGCGCGGGTTCAGCCCGCGCAGCAGGAGATAGAGCCTGGCCGTCTCCTCCAGCTCCTCGATCGCGAAGACCGCGGCCTCCAGCGTGTCGCCTGCGACGACCGGGCCATGATTGGCGAGCAGCACGGATGAATATTTGCCCGCCAGCCCCTTGATCGCGTCGGCTACCGCGGGATCGCCGGGGCGGTAGTACGGCACGAGCGCGGTCGCACCGCAGCGCATCAGATAATAAGGCGTCATCGGCGGCAAGGCGGCGCGCGGATCGATTTCCGGCAGCATCGAGAGCGCCACCGAATGCGTGGAATGCAGATGCGCCACCGCGCGCGCCGATCCTCTGGTCTGGTACAGCGCGCTGTGCAGCGGCACCTCCTTGGTCGGTGCATCGCCCGAGAGCAGCCGCCCGGAGGCATCGAGGTGCGACAATCTTGCCGGATCGAGGAAACCGAGCGAGGCATTGGTCGGCGTCACCAGCCATCCGCCATCGTCGAGCTTTGCGCTGATATTGCCGGAGGAGCCCGGCGTCAGACCGCGCTCGAACAGCGAGCGGCCGAAGCGGCAGATGTCCTCTCGGGCCCTGGTCTCGCTGCTCCCTGTTCCGATCATGGGTGCCACCTTTGGCAGCCGTTCTCTCATGCTTTGGCAGCGCGGCCAAGCCGTGATAGGCAGGAGAGAGCGTCCTCAACAAGAACACGAAGGAAACGCCCGATGTCCCAAGCCGAAAAACCAAAAGTGGCCGTGATCGGCCTTGGCTCGATGGGGTTTGGCATGGCGACCTCGCTGCAGCGCAAGGGTTACGAGGTCACCGGCTGCGACGTCGCAGCCGAGGCGGTCGAGCGCTTCGTCAAGCAGGGCGGCAAGGGCGCCAAAACTCCCGCGGAAGCCGCAAGGGGTGCGGACATCGTCGTCAGTGTCGTGCTCAACGCCGCGCAAACCGAGACCATCCTGTTCGGCCAGAACGGCGTTGCCGAAACGCTCGCCAAGGACGCGGTCTTCATCTCGTCGGCGACCATGGACCCGGATGTCGCCCGAAAGCTGGCGAGCCGGCTCGAAGCCAGCGGCCGGCATTATCTGGATGCGCCGATCTCCGGTGGTGCGCAGCGCGCGGCACAGGGCGAGCTGACGGTTCTGGCCTCCGGCAGCAGTGCGGCCTTTGCCAAAGCCCGGCCGGCGCTCGATGCGATGGCGGCCAAGCTCTACGAGCTCGGCGATGCCCCGGGGCTCGGCGCCGCCTTCAAGATGGTCAACCAGTTGCTCGCAGGCGTCCATATCGTCGCGGCGTCCGAAGCCATGGCCTTTGCCGCGCGCCAGGGCCTCGACTTGCGCAAGGTCTACGATGTGATCACGGCGTCAGCCGGCAATTCCTGGATGTTCGAAAACCGCATGAAGCAGGTGCTCGAGGGCGACTACAAGCCGCGCAGCGCGGTCGAAATCTTCGTCAAGGACCTCGGCATCGTTCAGGACATGGCGCGCTCGGCGCGGTTTCCGGCGCCGCTCGCCTCCGCTGCGCTGCAGATGTTCCTGGGCGCCGCGGGAAGCGGCATGGGCCACGACGACGACGCCTCGGTGGCGCGGCTCTATGGCCGGATCAGCGGCGTCGCCTTGCCCGGCGAAAAGAAGACATAGGAGAGGACAAATGCCCCGCTTCGCCGCCAATCTCTCCATGATGTTCAATGAAGTGCCGTTCCTCGACCGTTTCGAGGCGGCCTCGAAGGCGGGCTTCACCGCGGTCGAGTTCCTGTTTCCCTACGAGCATGCGCCGGAGGACATCGGCAAGCGGCTGAAGGCGCATGGCCTGACGCAAGCCCTGTTCAACCTGCCGCCCGGCGATTGGGCGGCCGGCGAAAAAGGCTTTGCAGCGCTGCCCGCGCGCTTTGACGATCTGAAGCGGAGCCTGGTCACCGCGCTTCCTTACGCGCAGGCGACCGGCGTCAAACGGCTGCATCTGATGGCGGGCATCGCCGAGCGCAGCGATCGCAGGGCGGTGGAGGCGTTTTACAAATCGGTTGCGTGCGCGGCGGAATTTTTCGCCCCTCACGGCCTCGATGTCGTGATCGAGCCGATCAACCCGCGCAACGTGCCCGGCTATTTCCTCAACGATTTTTCCTTTGCGCGCGATCTCATCAACGAGCTGAAGCTGTCCAACCTGAAGCTTCAGTTCGATATCTATCACTGCCAGATCATTCATGGCGACGTCACCATGCGGCTGCGGGAGATGATGCCCATCATCGGCCACGTCCAGATCGCCTCCATTCCCTCGCGCAACGAGCCTGATGGCGAGGAGCTGAACTATCCGTTCCTGTTCGCAGAGCTCGACCGGCTCGGTTATGGCGGCTTCGTCGGCTGCGAATACAATCCGCGCGGCAAGACCACGGACGGTCTTGCCTGGTTCAAGCCGTACGCCGGAGCAAAGCCGTGACGCTGAAGCTCGGCTGCATCGCCGACGACTACACCGGCGCCTCCGACCTCGCCAACACGCTGACGCGCGCGGGGCTCAGAACGGTGCAGACCATCGGCGTGCCCGCTGCCGACCTCGCGCTGCCCGAGGTCGACGCCGTCGTGGTGTCGCTGAAGAGCCGCTCGATCGAGGCGGAGCTTGCGGTGACGCGATCGCGCGCGGCGGAGAAATGGCTGCGTGCGCGCGGCGCAGAGCATGTGCTCTTCAAGATCTGCTCGACCTTCGATTCCACCGATAAGGGCAATATCGGCCCGGTGATGGATGCGTTGCGCGGCGATTGCGGCGATCCGATCGTGCTGGTCACGCCGGCGTTTCCCGAGACCGGCCGCACCGTCTATATGGGCAATCTCTTTGTCGGCTCTGTGCCGCTGAACGAGAGCCCGCTCAAGGATCATCCGCTCAATCCGATGCACGATTCCAATCTGGTGCGCGTGCTGGCGCGGCAGAGCAGGACGAAAATCGGGCTCGTCGAGCTTGCGACCGTCACGCGCGGAGCCGAGGCCGTCCGCGAGCGGCTTGCGGATCTCGCGAGCCAGGGCATCGGCGCTGCGATCATCGATGCGGTGTTCGACCGCGACCTCGAGACCATTGGCGCGGTCGCGCGCGATCATCGCGTCTCGGTCGGTGCGTCCGGCATCGGCCTCGGGCTGGCGCGAGCGCTTGGCGGGGCAGGTGCGGGCAAGCAGGTCGCCGCAAGTTCGGACAAGCCGGTCGGCGGGCCGGCGGCATGTCTTGCCGGCAGCTGCTCGCAGGCCACCCTTGGCCAGATCGCGAGCGCCGAGAAGGTCATGCCGGTGCTGCATCTCGATCCCGACCAGATCGTCAAAAGCAAGGACGAAGGTCGCCGGGCGCTGGCCTGGGCGCGAGAACGGCTTGCAAGCGGACCGATTCTGATCGCCTCGAGCACTTCGCCCGAGGAAGTCGCAACCCTGCAGGCGCGCCATGGCCGCGAGGCCGCGGGCCATGCCATCGAGCAGGCCATGGCCGACCTCGCCGAAGGCCTGGTACAGGCCGGCGTGCGGCGGCTGGTGGTGGCCGGCGGCGAGACCTCGGGCGCGGTGGTCGATCGGCTCGGGATACCGGGCTTCCTGGTCGGCGCGGAGATCGCGGCCGGCGTGCCGGTGTTGCGCGCGGTCGGCGCGAAGACGGGGGATATGTTGCTCGCCCTGAAGTCGGGCAATTTCGGCGGTCCGGAATTTTTCTCCGACGCGCTCAATTTGATGCGCTGAGCGCGACGACTGCCGTCCCGGTCGCGCCACGTCCGGTGGGTTCTCGCGGAAGTGAAAGTCAGGGTTCCCCCCGGTGTTGGCGCAACGCTTCAGTTCGGGTAAACGAGCTTGACCCAACCGGTTGGTTGGCCCTCCACCGTCGGGGATTGCCTAATTAATGGTCGCACTGGTCCGCATCGCGCTCAGCAGGCCGTATACCTTCGCAGTGCTTGCGCTGCTGCTGATGATCGTCGGGCCGCTGGCGGCCTTGCGCACGCCAACCGACATTTTTCCGGACATCCGCATCCCCGTGATCGGAGTGGTCTGGCAATATACCGGGCTGCCGCCGGACCAGATGTCGGGCCGCATCGTCACGCCGTTCGAGCGCGCGCTGACCACGACCGTCAACGACATCGAGCACATCGTCGCCAATTCGTATAACGGTTTCGGCATCGTCAAGATCTTCTTCCAGCCGAACGTCGATATCCGCACCGCGAACGCGCAGGTCACCGCGATCTCGCAGACCCTGATCAAGTTCATGCCGCCGGGCGCGACGCCGCCGTTGATCCTCAATTACAACGCCTCGACCGTGCCGATCATCCAGCTCGCGCTCTCGGGCGAGGGGATGACCGAGCAGGGGCTGTTCGATATCGCCACCAACCAGCTCCGCACGCCCTTGATCACGGTGCCGGGCGTTGCGATCCCCTGGCCCTACGGCGGCAAGCAGCGCCAGATCCAGATGGATATCAATCCGTCGAAGCTGCAGGCGCTCGGCCTGTCGGGACAGGACGTCGCAAATGCGCTCGCCGCCCAAAATCTGATCACGCCGATCGGCACCCAGAAGATCGGGGAGTTCGAATACAACCTTCAGCTCAACAACGCGCCGATGCGGATCGAGGAACTCGGGGACCTGCCGATCAAGACCGTCAACGGCGCGATGGTCTATATCCGCGACGTCGCCAGCGTCCGCGACGGCAACCCGCCGCAGACCAACATCGTTCACGTCAACGGCAACCGCTCCGTGCTGATGATGGTGCTCAAGGCGGGCTTCATCTCGACGCTCGATATCATTGCAGGCGTCAAGCAGAAGATTCTCGACGTCCGCAACGCGCTGCCCGAAGCGCTCAGGATCGGCTTCATCGGCGACCAGGGCGTGTTCGTGCGCAGCGCGATATCCGGCGTTGCCTATGAAGGCGTGATCGCCGCATTGCTGACCAGCGTGATGATCCTGTTGTTCCTGGGAAGCTGGCGCTCGACCCTGATCATCGCGGTCTCGATCCCGCTCTCGGTCATGGGCGCGATCGCGATGCTGTGGGCGCTCGGCGAAACCCTCAACATCATGACGCTGGGCGGGCTTGCGCTCGCCGTCGGCATCCTCGTCGACGAGGCGACGGTGACGATCGAGAACATCAACTGGCACCTGGAGCAGGGCAAGCCGGTCGAGGACGCGATCATGGACGGCGCCAACCAGATCGTGGTGCCGGCCTTCGTGTCGCTGCTCTGCATCTGCATCGTGTTCGTGCCGATGTTCTTCCTGACCGGCGTTCCGCGATTCCTGTTCGTGCCGATGGCGGAAGCCGTGATGTTCGCGATGATGTGGTCGTTCATCCTGTCGCGCACGCTGGTGCCGACTATGGCGAAATATCTGCTGCATCCGCACGTCGAGCACGACGACGGGCCGCCGCCGACCCGCAATCCGCTTGTGCGATTTCAGCGTCGTTTCGAGGCGGGCTTCGAGCGCGTGCGCGCCTCGTATCGCGACCTCCTGGCTTTCGCGATGCAGGGCCGGCGGGCGTTCGTGCTCGGCTTTCTCGCCTTCATCGCGGGCTCGTTCCTGCTCGTGCCCTCGATCGGGCGCAATTTCTTCCCCGAGGTCGACACCGGATCGATCCTGATGCATGTGCGCACCCAGATCGGCACCCGGATCGAGGAAAGCGCCAACCAGTTCGCCGACGTGCAGAAGGCGATCCGCAAGATCATCCCGCCCGCGGAGATCGAGACGATGGCCGACAGTATCGGCATGCCGGTCTCGGGCATCAACATGACCTACAACAACACCGGCGTGATCGGTCCCCAGGACGGCGACGTCCAGATCAAGCTGAAGGAGGGGCACCGGCCGACGGCGGAATATGTTCGGCAGATGCGCGAGCAATTGCCGCGCGCCTTTCCGGGCATGACCTTTGCGTTCCTGCCCGCCGACATCGTCAGCCAGATCCTGAACTTCGGCGCGCCGGCGCCGATCGACGTGCAGGTCCGCGGCGCCAATCTCGATGCGAACTTCGTCTACGCCAACAAGCTGCTCAACCGGATCCGCCGAATCCCGGGCGTTGCCGACGCGCGCATCCAGCAGTCGCCGAACAGCCCGACCTTCAACATCGACGTCGACCGCACCCGCGCGCAATATGTGGGCCTGACCGAGCGCGACGTCACCAACAGCCTGACCGTCAATCTTGCGGGCAGCGGCCAGGTCGCGCCGACCTACTATCTCAACCCGGACAATGGCGTCTCCTATTCGATCGTGATGCAGACGCCGCAATTCCAGATCGACTCGCTCGGCGCGCTGGAAACGCTGCCGGTGACGGCGAGCGCGACTTCGAACGCGCCGATCCTGGGCGGCATCGCCAATATCAAGCGGACCGTCTCGAGCGCGGTGGTGTCGCAATACGACATTCAGCCGATGGTGCAGATCTTCGCAACGCCGCAGGGACGCGATCTCGGCGGCATCGCAAGCGACGTGCGCGCCGCGATCGCCGACACCGCAAGGGAGGTGCCGAAGGGCTCCTCGGTGGTGCTGCTCGGGCAGGTGCAGACCATGAACAACTCGTTTTCCGGGCTGCTGTTCGGGCTGCTCGCCGCGGTCGTCCTGATCTATCTCCTGATCGTGGTGAACTTCCAGTCATGGTCCGACCCGTTCGTCATCATCACGGCGTTGCCGGCCGCCCTTGCGGGCATCATCTGGATGTTGTTTGCGAGCCAGACCACGCTGTCGGTCCCGGCGCTCACGGGCGCGATCATGTGCATGGGCGTCGCCACCGCCAACAGCGTGCTGGTGATCAGCTTTGCCCGCGAGCGCTATGACGTGCATGGCGATCCCGTCACGGCGGCGATCGAGGCGGGCTTCGTGCGCTTCCGCCCGGTGTTGATGACCGCGCTCGCCATGATCATCGGCATGACGCCGATGGCACTTGGGCTCGGCGAGGGCGGCGAGCAGAATGCGCCGCTCGGCCGGGCCGTGGTCGGTGGCTTGATCTTTGCAACGGCCGCGACGCTGGTGTTCGTTCCCGTCGTTTTCAGTATGATGCACAAGAAGCAGGGCGTCCAACTCCTCGCCGAAGAGGTTGTCGCCGAACCGGAGACACCGCATGCTCCCTGATCAACCCTCGCCGGTCTCCCGCCGGAAGCTGGGTCTTTTCGGCGCTGCGGCCGTGATCGTCGCGATCCTGGTCGTGATTACCGGGATACGGGCGCGCGAAGAGGCGAGTTCGCGCCTGCGCGACTGGACCGACGACCAGGCAATTCCGAGCGTTGCGGTCGTGCAGCCCGATGCGCGAGCGCTGAGCGACACCATCGATCTTCCCGGGCGGATCGAGGCCTATTACCGTGCGCCGATCTTTGCCCGCGTGTCCGGCTATCTGAAGAGCTGGAACGTCGATATCGGCGCCAAGGTCAAGGCCGGTCAGGTGATCGCCGAGATCGAGGCGCCCGATCTCGACCAGCAATTGATGCAGGCCCGCGCCGATCTCGCAAGCCAGGAGGCGAGCGCGAGACTGTCGGAGGCAACGCTGAACCGGCGCAAGACACTGGTCGCCTCGAACTTCGTCTCGGCGCAGGAGATCGACGAGCGCACCGCCGATCTCTCCAACAAGAATGCGGCGGTCAAGGCCGGGCAGGCCAATGTCGAACGGTTGGAAGCCCTCGCGGGCTACAAGAAGATCACCGCGCCGTTCGATGGCGTTGTCACCGCGCGCGACACCGACGTCGGCATGCTCATCAATGCCGGGGGCGGAAGCGGCCCGCCGATGTTCGTGGTGTCCGACATCACCAAGCTCAGGGTCTACGTCAACGTGCCCCAGAACTATGTGCCGATGGTCAAGCTCGGCGCCAAGGCCGTGATCACGGTGCCTGAATATCCGAACCGGACGTTTCCCGCCACGGTCGAGGCGTCCTCGCAGGCGGTCGACGTCAACTCGGGCACCAGCCGGATGCAGCTTGGGCTCAACAATTCAGCGGGCGAATTGCTGCCGGGCGGCTATGCGAGCGTGCGGCTGAGCCTGCTGCGCGACAGCGTGCCGCTGCATATTCCCTCGAGCGCGCTGATCTTCAACCAGAAGGGTCTGCGCGTCGCAACCGTCGGCACCGGAGACAAGGTGGTGTTCAAGACGGTTACCATCGCGCGCGATCTCGGCCGCGAGATCGAGATCGCATCGGGGCTTTCGGCTGACGACCGCATCATCGTGGCCCCGCCCGACGGCCTCGCCGACGGCGATCAGGTCCGCGTCGTCGCCCCCGGCGGCGGCGCCAAGGGCCCGCCGGCACGCGTCTCGGAAAAGCAGGACGGGAAGGGGTAGGGGCTGAATTGCATTCACCCCACCCGCCACTCGGGCACACCGTCGTCGGCCATCGCGATCGTGCCGGTCGAGTCCACCGGGGTACGATCCATGTTCATGAGATGCGCAAGTGTCGCGCGGTCCTCTGCGGGAATGCGCGCCAGCGTGCGGGTATTCGCCCCGGTCCGCAGCATCGCCACGCCGTGCTCGACCTCGCCATTGCCGCGGAAGATCACGGTGAAAGCCTCGACCTTGCCTGCGCCCTTCGCCTCGGTCACGAACTCCGGCACCGCGCGCTTGTTGCGCTCGGCCGCGGCCTGCACGCTCGCGTCCTGCGACAGCGTCTCGCGCGGCGGTGTGCGCGAGACGACCAGCGCGTGATGCTTGGTGACGAAGCCGCCCTGGCCATAGAGCAGTCCGAGCCTCGCGCCGCTGCGCACGCGCCGCACCATCGCGCACGCCGCATGCGTCATATAGGTGTTCAGCGGCGCGCCGAAGAAGGTGAGGCCGCCGGTCACCGTCGGCTCGACGTCGGGCCCGAGGCCCAGCGTCCGACGCGCCATCTTGGGCACGCAGGGAAAGCAGCTATAGAGCTCGATAGCGTCGAATTTCCGCCCATCGCCGCCGGCGAGATCCATCGCGGCCTGCAAGACCGCGTTCTGGGGATGGCTTTCGTAAAACTGGTCGCGCAAGAGATAGTCGCGCGGCTCTTCCGCGGCGGCGCCGCCGAGCGGATAGACCAGCTTCTCCTCGGCGATGCCCGCCGCGCGGGCTTTCGCCAGGCTCGTGAGCAGCAGGGCGCCACCCATGTTCACTGTGGGATTGGCCACCATCAGCTTGGTGTAGGGCCAGGCGATCAGCCGGTTGGCCGGCGCGGGCGTCGTGATCTCGTCTGCCGTAAAGCGCTTCTTGAGCCACGAATTGGGATTGTCTGCGGCGATGCGCGCGTAAGTCGACCACAGTGCGCCGCTTTCGGCCAGAGCTTCGCGCGGGGTCTGGCCCCAATGCGCCGAGGTCGCGGATTCATAGAGCGGATAGACCGTGATCGGACGGAATACGCCGAGCTTGACCGCGAGCGGCTTCTGGAACGCGGCGCCGCGCTTCGGCTCGGGCACGTCATGTGCGAACGGCGTCCAGGGCAGCGTCACGCCGGCGCGTTCGGCCTTGGTCGCGCTCGATTGCGCCTCGGCGCCGCAGACGGCGGCAACCGAGCATTCGCCGCGCGCGATCCGCTGCGCGGCCTCGTGCAGATAGCGGATCGGGCTCTCGCCGCCGACCGGGCCGTAATAGCAATGGGCGGGCGCAATGCCGAGACGCCGTGCCAGGAGCTGCTCCGGATCGCGATAGCGCCAGCTCAGGAAATTGACGACGTCGAGCGAGCCGATCTCGCCGAGCAGCCTTGCACCGGAATCGGCCTCCGCGCGCTTGAGCGCCTCCTCGAGCAGCGAGAGCGGCTCGAGCCCCTGCGCGATGTCCTTTGGGCGATCGACGACTTCGCCGGCGCCGACGATGACGGGAATGCGGTGTTCGGGAATTGCTGCCATCGTTGCTTGTTTCTTTGATACTGTTGTTGTTTTCGTTACTGCGAGCGAAGCGAAGCAATCCAGAATTGTTTCGACGACACGCTGGCTTGCTTCGTCGCTACGCTCCTCGCAATAACAACCTTCTAATCCGCGACCAGCTCGTTCATGTGCTCGATCGCTTCCAGGAACTCTTCCTTGAACTCCTGCACGACGCTGCCTGCCGATTTGACGCTGTCGATCAGGCCGACACCCTGGCCGACGAAATAGCTCACGAGGTCGCGCGCCTTCGGGTTGCCGGCCGCGGCCGCGCGGTCGATCGAATTGAAGGCGTCGCGGCTGATGATCGACTGCAGCGGCATCGGCAGCGCGCCGGGGCTCGCCGGATCGCGGTCCCAGGCGTCGGTCCAGACCGAGCGAAGCTGCCGCGCCGGCTTGCCGGTGCGGCCCTTGGAGCGGACCGCGTCGCGCGAGGACGCCGCGATCATCTTTTCGCGGAATGTCTCCGTGGTTTCGGATTCGACGGTTGCGAGCCAGACCGAGCCGGTCCACACGCCCGCCGCGCCCATCGCCATGCAGGCGGCCATCTGGCGGCCGGTCATGATGCCGCCGGCCGCGAGCACCGGCACGTCGCGGATGTTCTTGATCGCCTTGATCACCTCGGGTACCAGCACCATGGTCGAGACCTCGCCGCAATGGCCGCCGGCCTCCGTGCCCTGGACCACGAGAATGTCGACGCCGGCCGCGACCTGACGCAGCGCGTGCTCCTTGGCGCCGACCAGCGCGGCGACCGGCACGCCGTGCTTCTTGCCCATCGCGATCATCTCCTTTGGCGGCACGCCGAGCGCGTTCGCGATCAGCTTGATCGGATGGCGGAACGACACTTCCAGAAGCTGCATCGCCGTTTCCGCGTCGAACGGCTGCGGCTCGTTATCGGCGACGCTGGTGGTGGTCAGCTCGATGCCGTGCTTTTTGAGGAGGTTGCCGGTGTAGTCGCGATGCGCCTGCGGCACCCGCGCTTCCAGGCTCTTCCAGGTGACGCGCTTCTCGCCCGCGGTCGAGATGTTTTCGGGGATCAGCACGTCGACGCCGTATGGCTTGCCGTCGACATGGTCGTCGATCCATTTCAGCTCGCGCTCGATGGAGTCGGGCGAATGCACGGTGGCGCCCAGCACGCCGAAGCCGCCGGCCCGGCTGACGGCCGCTACCACGTCGCGGCAATGGCTGAAAGCGAGCAGCGGAAATTCGATGCCGAGCATGTCGCAGATCGGTGATTTCATCTGTCCTCTCCCGGTGTCCGCTTCTTTTGATACGGGCCGACGCTAGCGCATTCGGATGGGGGGCGCCAAGCGCGGTGAAGCCGAGGCGCATGCTCGGGACGCGGCCGGACTTGCGTCGAGGCGCTGCATTCCGTGCAACAAAATATGCATGCGGCCATGCGCCCGATTGCCTCTTGCACTTTGGCCGCGCGGGGAGAATCCTCCGGCTTCAATAAACAAGGATCTGAGAGGGAGTGCAGATGTCGGTGGCGCAATCCAATCCTGCCAGGGGCGAGAGCTGCGACGTGGTCGTGGTCGGCGCTGGCTTTGCCGGCATGTACATGCTCTATCGCCTGCGCGGCCTCGGCTTTTCGGTGCGCGTCTACGAGCAGGGAAGTGGCGTCGGTGGCACCTGGTACTGGAACCGCTATCCCGGCGCGCGCTGCGACGTCGAGAGCATGCAATACTCCTATTCTTTCTCCGACGAATTGCAGCAGCAATGGGACTGGAGCGAGCGTTACGCCTCGCAGCCGGAGATTTTGCGCTACGCCAACCATGTCGCGGATCGCTTCGACCTGCGCCCGCACATGCAGTTCAACACCACCGTGCAATCGTGCACCTTCGACGAGAAGACCAATAGCTGGTCGGTCACAACCTCGAAAGGGGAGATCGCGTCCGCGAAATTCCTGGTGCTCGCCACCGGGTGCCTGTCGAACGCGCGCAAGCCCTACATCAGGGGACTGGATGGGTTCGAGGGCGCGGTCTACCACACCGGCAACTGGCCGCACGAGCCGGTCGATTTTACCGGGTTGCGCGTCGGTATCATCGGCACCGGTTCGTCCGGCATCCAGTCGGTGCCGGTCATCGCCGGACAGGCGAGACACCTGACCGTGTTCCAGCGCACGCCGAACTACTCGATCCCCGCGCGCAATGCGCCGCTGTCGGCCGAGGATCGCGCGGCGTTCCGAAAGATCTATCCGGAGGTGCGGCGCTTTGCCCGCGAGGAAGCCAAGAACGGCATCTATACCGAGGTGCCGGACCGCGGCGCGCTCGACGACGGCGACATTGGGCGTCGCGCCAGATACGAGGCGCGCTGGCAGCATGGCGGCCTCACCTTCATGTCGGTCTACAACAATCTTGCGCTGGACAAGGCGGCCAACGACACTGCAGCCGATTTCGTCCGCGGAAAAATCGCCGAGACCGTCAAGGATCCCGCGTGTGCAAAGCTTTTGCAGCCGACCACCTATCCGATCGGCACCAAGCGCATCTGTATCGACACCGACTATTTCGAGACGTTCAACCGGCCGAACGTGACCCTGGTCGACATCAGAAGCAATCCGATCGAGGAAATCCTTCCCTCGGCGGTGCGCGCGGGCGGCAAGGATTACGAGATCGACGCGCTGGTGCTCGCCACGGGCTTCGACGCCATGACCGGCTCGGTCGCAAAAATCGACATTCGCGGACGAGGCGGGCGCTCGCTGAACCAGAAATGGGCGGAAGGGCCGAAAACCTATCTCGGGCTGATGAGCGCGGGCTTCCCCAATCTCTTCATCATCACCGGCCCGGGCAGCCCCTCGGTGCTCTCGAACATGATGGTCTCGATCGAGCAGCATGTCGACTGGATCGCCGATTGCCTTGCTTTCATGCGCGACCGCGGCCTCGCGATCATGGAGGCCGAGCAGCGGGCGGAGGAGGAGTGGGTCGCTCACGTCAACGAGGTGGCGAATGCCACGCTCTATCCGCAGGCCAATTCCTGGTACATGGGCGCCAACATCCCGGGCAAGCCGCGGATCTTCATGCCCTATATCGGCGGCGTCGGCACGTACCGGCAGATCTGCAACGAGGTCGCGGCCAAGGGCTATCAGGGTTTTGCGATGACGGCTGCGGTGAAGGCGCGCACGGCGGCGGTGTAGTTTTCGTCATTGCGAGGAGCGATAGCGACGAAGCAATCCAGTTTCCTCGTGACCTCTGGAATTGCTTCGCTACGCTCACAATGACACCACGGGAAGGAGCCGCCATGGGCTTTTACGAGAGAGGTTCTGTCCGCATCCATTTCGAGGAGAAGGGCTCGGGCTTTCCGCTATTGATGATCGCGGGCGGCGGGTTGAATTCGACGATCGCAAATCTGTCCGCGCCTTATTCGCCCTTCAACGCGATGGACGAATTCGCAAACGAGTATCGCTGCATCGGGGCTGATCTTCGCAACGCCAATGGCGGGGAGTCCTCCGGGCCGCTCGAGATCGAGCGCCCCTGGGATTCCCATGCCGACGACCACCTCGGGCTGATGGACCATCTGCACATCGACAAGTTCATGGTGATGGGCTTTTGCATCGGCGGGCCCCTGATCTGGAATCTCTTGAAGCGCGCGCCCGGTCGCATTGTCGCAGCCGTGCTGGCGCAGCCATCGGGCTCGCGTCCGGAGATGCGCGACTTGTTCTACGACAACAACATGAAGGGATGGGCCCCGGAATTGGTCAAGCGCAGGCCAGATATCAGCATGGATCAGGCCGAGAAATTCCTGACGCGGATGTACCGCACCAACCCGGACTTCGTGTTCACGGTGACGCGCGATTTCGTGCGGAGCTGCCGCACGCCGGTGTTGATCCTGCCTGATGACATTCCGGCGCATCCCTATGCGGTCGCAATGGAAACGGCGATGCTGGCGCCCAATGCCGAGGTCAGCATGTTCCCGTGGAAGGAGCCGAGGGAGCGCATCCCGCTCGCGGTCCGGCAGATCCGCTCCTTCCTCCGCGCGCATCGCCCCGCGGCGGGTTACGCCTCCCGCTAAGGCGCCCTGCAGAACAGGAGGTCTTTCGTGAGCATATCCGTCCTCGAGCAGGCGAAAATCCAATCACGGGTGCTGGTGCCGTTGATCAAGGCGTTGCAGGCGGAATTGGGCGAGGCGCGCGCCAACGCGCTGGTGCGAAGGACGCTCGGCGAGCTCTATCGCCGCTACGGTGAGGAGTTCTGGCAGGCGAAGAACGAGCGCAATCTCGGAGAAGCCATTGCGTCCGCGTTCAAAACCTACGCCCGCGACGACGCGCTCGAATATCGCGTGCGCGAGCAGGCGCAGGATGCTTTCGCAATCGATATCACGCGTTGCCGCTACGCCGAATTCTACAAGGCGCTGGGCGAGCCCGACCTCGGTTTTCTCCTGGTGTGCAGCGCGGATTTCGACACGGCGGAGGGGTTCGGCGGCGACGTCAAGCTCACGCGCACGCAAACCATCATGCAGGGTGCCAGCCATTGCGACTTCAGGTACGTCCGCGTGAAACAGCCCTGACTGGAGTTTCGACCACCGGCTTAAATTCGCCTTCGACAGGAACATGCACCGCAGCGCGGCGACGCGTTGGCTCGCCGATGGTTCAGGCCCGCTTTGCTCCCTCCGCCGCCGGAAAGATCACGCGATCGTCGGTGCGGCAATAGCGGTCGGCGAACATGCGTCCGATCGGATGATAGCGCTCCGTGTGCACGCGCATCTTTTCCTCGTCCCAAAGCTCGTCGCGAATGTGAAAATTGATGCCTTCGCCCATGATGAGGACGCGGTCGCCATTGACCTCGATCGTCTTCCACGTCCTGCATTCCATTGCAAACGGTGCCGCGGCCAGACGCGGCACCGCGATCTTGCGTGAAGGCGCAAGCTCCAGCCCGAGATAATCGGGCTCTCCGATGTCGGGAGGAAAATCGCCGCTCGATTCGTGCATCGCGCGCGCCAGCGGTTCATCGGTGAGATTGACCACGAACTCGGCGGTGCGCCGGATATTGAGCAGCGTATCCTTTACGCGGCCGTCCGGCCGCAGGTTGACCGCGAACATGCAGAGCGGCGGGTCTTCGCAGAACACGTTGAAGAAGGAGAACGGCGCGGCATTCACGACCCCGCTCTCGCCAACGCTGGTCACCCAGGCGATCGGCCGCGGCAAGACAAAGGAGGTCAGCACCTTGTAGCGCTCGCGGGGCGCGAGGTCGGCGGGGGCATATTCCATTTCGAAAGGGTCCTGTTCGTGGTGAGCTGGCGCAGGCTGGTGATGACCTTTTAGCCAAAGTAATTACGCGACTTCTTCCCTTGATAAAAACGATTTCGCCATGGGTCAAAGCCGCTTCGCAGCAAAGCTGGTAATTGTGGAATCAACTAGCACGAGCATTTGAAAAAATTTCAATGTGGGGATTTGGCGGGCGCAGGCGCGGTCATACCACAACCGGTGCATTCCGCGCGCTTCGACGAATGCTCGCTTTGCCATTGTACGTTCTCGCGCTCCTTCTGGCTTGGGCAGCCGACCTCCTCGAATTGATAGCGACGAGAATTGCGGGGGACGAGTGATGCTGGCGCTTTCTCGTTGAAACGATCCAGCGTTCAACCTTTGACTGCCATGGTGGGCTTCGCTTTCGCGTTGGCCGGCTTTCTCTGCCTGCTACTCCTGTGTTTATCTGAACTATCGTCCCCTACGACGACATCAACCTATCACGTTGGCTTCAGTGACGATTGGATGACCAAGGCGATACCGGCCCTAACTCTGACGGCCGCCATAGCGGTTGCCTTTGTCTTCGCAAGATTTAGTTTTGGATACTTAGCTGGTTTTTACTTGTTTGTCGTGTCCGCCGGATATTTCTGGATTAATGCTTTCAGTGTACTGAGCTACCAACACGAGGCAGCGTTGTTGTCCTCGGCGGCGTCGATCGCGCTGTTTCTGCTTCCGGCATTAATGGCGAGGACAAGCGGGCGGGTGAGCCTCGAGGTTCTCCCCAACAGAACACCTGAAATTATACTGATTGTGTCGGCTGTCTTGCTCGTTGTCGGCGCCCTTTACGGGTATCGTTTCGCGGGTCTCGATGATCTTGATCGATATCGAGCACTCATTACCCGTCCGCGTTGGCTCGAATACATGATCTGGAACACTTGCGGAGCGCTGGTTCCTTTCGCGGTGGCGTGGGTCGTTATGCAAAATCGATGGCTCATGGCAGTTGCGCTTTGCACAATCCAGCTGTTTTTCTACCCTATAACACTAACAAAGACCGCATTATTCATCAGTCCTTTTCTTGTTTTTCTGGCCATTGTTACGCGATACGTATCCCCCAGATGGACTGTGCTTTTTTCATTGATGGGGCCTCTGCTGTTGGGTCAGCTGGAAGTAGCCGTCGTTCGGTGGTTCGGGGCAACGCCCTCCAAGTTGTATCTGTTCGGAATCCTAAATGTCCGATTGCTAGCCATTCCTTCAATATCTCTAGAGCACTACTACGCGTTCTTCTCGGATCATCCCTTGACTTATTTTTGTCAGATAAGCTTGCTTAAGCAATTCATGGGCTGTCCATATGACGATCAACTCGGGGTCATCATGGCTGATGCCTACCATCTGGGGAACATGAACGCTTCGTTGCTGGCGACCGAGGGCGTGGCGTCGGTTGGACCCACGCTTGCGCCCATTGCTGCTTTTGTTTGCGGGCTCGTGGTCGCCCTCGGAAATGTGTGTTCGAGTGGTCTTTCCTCCCGTTTCGTCCTGATCTCGGGATCCATGATCGCGGTTACGATGCTCAACGTTCCACTGTCCACAACAATTGTGACGAACGGTTATGGGCTGCTTTTGTTATTGTGGCTCTTGGCTCCCCGGAAAATAGAATGTGTTGCTCGCCGATCGGAGCCAAGTTTTTTGCCGCGCGGGGCGGATTGCGTCGCACGCAGGCCCCACTAGCGGCTCTGCTCGCTTGGCCCGCAATTGCGGCGATGGGCGAGGGCGCAGTCCTCCTCGCTGGACATGTGGGCCAGCTTGTTCAGCAGGAGATAGCCGAGAACCAGCGCGGCAACGAGGATCGCGGCGTAGATGGCAATCCCGCGGTCGGAGATCGGCCGCAGGTTGCGATCGTCTCGGCTCATTGCGCCTTCCGGACGTTCGGCGCGGTCTGGATCGTGGGTGCGGCGGCGGCAAACAGCTCCGCGCGGCTGCCGTCGCGCGGCGGGTAGATGCGCTGGTGATTGATCGTCTGCTTGGTTGCTTTCGCCGCGGCGCCGGTCGAAAACACCTTGCGGTCCCACCCGGTGGTATAGAGCGCGCCCCAGCCGCCGAGGTCGAGCACGGTGACGTACCAATCGATCGCAAGCGGCAGCATCGGCTCGCCCAGGAGATCGGCCACGACATTATGTCCGGCAAACCGTCCCATCGGACGGGCGAACTGGCACGACATCACCGTTGAATGCGTGCCGTCGATCAGGCGGTTGGCCACGTCGCCGGCGGCAAAGACATGGCCCGGTCCCTCGACGCGCATGAATTGATCCACGATCAGGCGTCCGAGCCGGTCGCGCTCGGCGGCCAGCGACGCGGTGAGGGGAGAGGCCGCCATGCCGCCGCACCACACCACGGTTTCAGTCGCGATCACCTCGCCATCGTCGAGTGTCATGCTCGCCGCCTCGATGCGGCTCACGCGCCTGCCAAGCCGCGTCTCGATCCCGAGCACCGACAGCGCCTCATGGATCACCGGACGCGCCTCATCCCCGATGGTCGCACCGACCACCGGGTTTGGATCGACCAGGATGACGCGATAATCGCCGCCAATACCCGCCGCGCGCAGCTTCTGCGGCATCTCGGCGGCGACCTCGATGCCGGTAAAGCCCGCACCGACGACCACCACCGTGTTGCGGGCCTGCGAGGCCGTCCGGCCGCGCAGTGACGAAAGATGCGCGCACAGCTTTTCCGCCGCCGGGAAGGTGTCGACGTCAAATCCGTGTTCTGCGAGACCCGGAATCGCCGGCCGTACCAATTGGCTGCCGAGCGCCAGCACGAGCCGATCGTAGTCGAGACTTCTCGCTCCCTCGCGCCGTCGATATCGCGACCTGCTGCTTTGTCGTGTCGATGCTCTCGACCTTCGCGGCCACATGCTTGACGGCGACGGGATCGAGCACCTTTGCGAGCGGAATCGCGGCCTCGGATATGTCGACCTCGTAGTTGCGGACGCGGATGTTGTGATAGGGATTGCGGTCGATCACCAGGATCTCCACATCGGCCCCGCGCTGGCCGGCCTCGCTCCGCTTCCGCGCGGCTGCGAGCGCGGCCCAAAGACCGGCAAAACCGGCGCCGAGGATCAGGATGCGCGCCATGTCTCTTGTCCTCCCGAGGTTCGCCTCAAAAGGCCGTGTACCCGCCGTCGATCACAAAACAATCGGCCGTGTGGTAGGACGATGCCTTGCTCATGAGGTAAACGGCAATTCCGCCGAAATCGGACGGCTCGCCGAAGCGCCGCATCGGAATGCGCGGCATGACGGCGGCGACGAACTTGTCGTCGGCCATGATGCGCGCGGTCATCTCGCTCTTGATCCAGCCCGGCAGGATCGCATTGGCGGTGACGCCGTAGCGCGCAAGCTCAACCGCCAATGCGCGGCACAGCGCATTGAGCGCGGCCTTCGTGCCGGCATAATGCTCGTTCCGTGCGGTCCCGAACAGCGAGGCCAGGCTCGACGTCGCAACCAGCCGGCCGAACGCATCGCCGTCCTTTGCGCGCTCGGTCATGTGGCGCGCGGCGACCTGGAAGACATGAAACACGCCATCGAGATTGGTCGCAAACATCTGTCGCCATTCCGCTTCGGTGCGCTCGATGAAGGGTTTTCGGCCGCCGCCGCCGATGCCCGCATTGGCAAAGCAGCCGTCCACCCGGCCGAACACATCCAGCGTCGCCTTCATCGCGTCCGCAACCGAAGAGGGATCGGTGACGTCGCAGACGCAGGTCGCAACCTCGCCCGGGCCTCTCGCCATCGTCGCCGCGGCGGCCTTGTTCTTCTCCGCATTGCGCCCCCAGATCGAGACGTTGCAGCCACTCGACGCAAGTGCTTGCGCGATGCCGAGCCCGATACCGCCATTGCCCCCGGTAATGACCGCCACGCGGCCGGATAGATCGAACATGCTCATCGGCGTCTTCCATCTTGCCATAACGCGCGTCGGACGCGCGGGTTTGCCCGACATCCAGCATGGACAAGCGTGCCGCAAAAATCAAATATGACGTCCAAGCCACGCCGCTCACACGTCGGCACGTACACCCCGGTCGGAGGAGGAAACGCCATGCAATTCAAGCACTGCACGCTCGATCTCGAAGGCCCCGTCGCCGTCCTGAAGCTCGACCATCAGGAGGTGATGAATGCCGTCTCGATGGACATGCTCGCGGGCCTCGCGGAAGCCATCGATGAGATCGAGGCGAACAAGGCCAGTGTCCGTTGCCTGGTTCTGACTGGCGCTGGCCGCGCCTTCTGCACCGGCGCGAACCTGCAGGGCCGCAACCAGCCGCAGAAGCCCGGTCGCAGCAATGCCGGCGCCGCGCTCGAGACCGGCTTTCACCCGTTCCTCAGGCGGCTGCGCAATCTGCATTGTCCGATCGTCACCGCCGTCAACGGGCCCGCAGCCGGTGCCGGCATGAGCTTTGCGCTGATGGGCGACATGATCCTCGTCGCGCGCTCGGCCTATTTCCTTCAGGCCTTCCGCCGCATCGGCCTCGTGCCGGATTGCGGCTCGACCTGGCTGTTGCCGCGCCTGATCGGCAAGGCGCGCTCGGTCGAATTGTCGCTGATGGGCGAGCGGCTCGGCGCCGAGAAGGCGCTGGAATGGGGGCTGGTCAACCGCGTCTACGACGATGCGGTCTTGATGGAGGAGGCGATGAAGCTCGCGCGGGAGCTTGCCAACGGCCCCACCGTCGCATTGTCGCTGATCCGGAAGCTTTACTGGGAGAGTCCGGAGAACTCCTTCGAAGACCAGCTCGATCTCGAATTCCAGTCGCAGCGGCTCGCCGGCGCGACCGAGGATTTCAAGGAAGGCGTCACCGCGTTCCTGGAAAAGCGTCCCGCCAAATTCGCAGGTCGATGATCGAAAGCGAGCTTCAGCGCAGCGTCGCATCCTGGTATCCGGGCGCGACGGGAATTACGGGCGCCGCGAGGCTGTCGGGCGGCGCCAGCCAGGAGACATGGTCGTTCGACATCCTGCATCCGACGGGCGCCGTCGGCGCGATCTTGCGTCGCTCGCCAAGGGGATACGGCGCGGCACCCTCGCGCGCTGCGGGACTTGAGGCCGAAGCGAGCTTGATGCAGCTCGCGCATGAGGCGGGCCTGCCGTCGCCGGGAGTCTTGCATGTGCTGACGCCGGAGGACGATCTCGGCACAGGCTTCATCATGCAGCGAATAGAAGGGGAGACCATTGCGCGGAAGATTCTGCGCGATCAGCAATTCGCCGAGGCTCGCCCCAGGCTTGCGCGTCAGCTCGGCCGCATTGCGGCCGGAATCCATGGGCTATCGCGCGACAGACTGCCGAAGTTGCGTGAAATGACCGCGGCAAGGGAGATTGCCGAGCTCGGGCGGGAATATCGAAGCTTCAACTGGCCGCGCCCGGTGTTTCAGCTCGCACTGCGCTGGCTCTCCGAGCACGATCCGGGGCCTCCGCACGAGACGACGCTGGTGCATGGCGACTTTCGCCACGGCAATCTCATTATCGGACCCGACGGTGTGCGTGCGGTGCTGGACTGGGAGCTGGCGCATCTCGGCGATCCCATGGAGGATCTCGGATGGATTTGCGTCAACTCCTGGCGCTTTGGCCAGATCGACAAGCCGGTCGGCGGCTTTGGCTCGCGACAGGAGCTGTTTGCCGGATACGAGGAAGCCGGCCGCACCGTCGATCCGGCGCGCGTGACCTTTTGGGAGGTGATGGGTACCTTGCGCTGGGGCATGATGTGCTGCGGCATGATGCAGCGGTTTCGCACCTCGCCTGAAAATTCGATGGAGCGCGCCATGATCGGCCGCCGCGCCTCCGAGACCGAGATCGATCTTTTGAGATTATTGGCGCCACGGACCGCATGATCCCGAAAAGCGGGAACCGGTGCGCCCGAGAGGAGACTGACATGCAGGACGAACCGACACCGACCGAACTGACCAGGGCGGTCGCCGATTTCCTGCGCAATGAGATCGCGCCGGGCATCTCCGGCCACACCGCCTTCAAGTTGCGCGTCGCCATCAACATGCTCGATCTCGTCACGCGACAGCTCGCGCTGGAACAGAGGAGCGATGCGGCCGAAGCCGCGCGGCTGCGCGCGCTGCTTGGCATGGAGGGTACGTTGATCGAGATGAACCGGGCGCTTGCGGACAAGATCGCCAGCGGTGAGGCCGACTTGCAGACGCCGGGTCTTGCCGATCATCTATGGCAGACAACGATCGCCAAGCTCGCGGTCGATCAGCCGAACTACGCCTCGTACAAGCGAGAAGCGGAGCGACGAAACAGTGACGGATGAATCTGCATGGTCATGCCCGGCCTTGTGCCGGGCATCCACGCCTTTCGCGCCGAGCCTGAGAACGGGGATGGCCGGGCCTTCGCCCCGCCGAAGGGGCTTCGGCCCCGCAGGCGGGACAGGCCCGGCCACGACGGCAAAGTTTGCGCGCCTAACGCCCCAGCCACTTGGGCGGGCGCTTCTCTGCAAAGGCCTTCGGTCCCTCGATATAATCCTGCGACGCCGCCATCGCCTTGACCGCCGGGTACTCGCGCTGCTCGGTCATGGCCTTTTCCAGCGAAACTTCCATGCCCATGCGGATCGCCTGCTTGGACGCGCGGATCGACATCGGCGAATTCCTGGCAATGGTCTCCGCCCAGCGTTCGGCGGCGGCCAGCGCTTCGCCCGTCGGTACCACTTCGTTGACGAAGCCGAGCTCCAAACCCTCTTTCGCCGAGACGTGGCGCGCGGTGAGGATCATGCCCATGGCGCGCTTGAGCCCGATCTGCCGCGGCAGCCGTTGCAAGCCGCCGGCAAGGGCTGCGAGCCCCACGCGCGGCTCGGGGAGGGCGAAGGTCGCATTTTCGGAAGCGATGATGAGGTCGCAGGCAAGCGCGATCTCGAAGCCGCCGCCCATGGCAACCCCGTTGACGGCGGCGATGATCGGCTTGTCACAGTCGAACCGGGCGGTCAGTCCGCCGAAACCGCCCTTGTCCCAGCCGCGTTTTCCACCCGCCGCCTGCCATTTGAGGTCGTTGCCGGCACAAAACGCCTTGTCGCCGGCGCCGGTGACGATCGCGACCCACTGCTCGGGATCGGCGGAGAACTCGTCGAACACCTTGTCGAGCTCGAAATGCGCATCGATATGCAGCGCGTTGTACACTTCGGGACGCGACAGCGTCACGATCGTGATCGGGCCCTTGCGCGTGACTTTGGAAAAGTTCAGCTCCATGGTGGTTTCCTCATGTGCTCTGGTTTTTCTGCGGCGCGGAATGCCGCGATCCGGCGCGGTCTGATCCTCTCTCCTTACGCAAGCGCGCGGCGCGCCACAAGCAGATCGGGCTTGCCCGGCTCGATTTGCAGAGCGGGCCCGCATTCTCGACAACGACAGGAAACCCCGGGAGGCGCATTTGGATTTCTCATTGCCCGCTGACCTCACAGCCTATCTCGGCGAGCTCGATCGTTTCATCGCGCAGACCATCAAGCCGCTGGAGGACGCCGACGACAATATCCGCTTCTTCGACCATCGCCGTGAGTGGGCGCGCACCGATTTCGACCAGGGCGGGCTGCCGCGAAAGGAATGGGAGGCGCTGTTGCGCAAGGCCAAGGATCTCGCCGACGAGGCCGGTCATCTGCGCTTCGCGATTCCGAAACGCTATGGCGGCAGGGACGGCTCCAATCTCTGGATGGCCGTGATACGTGAGCACTTCGCCTCGAAGGGCCTCGGGCTGCACAACGACCTGCAGAACGAGCATTCGATCGTCGGCAATTTCCCGATCGTGACCATGCTCGATCGCTACGGCAGCGAAGAGCAGAAGGCGATGATCGACGGCTCGATCCGCGGCAAATGCCGCATCACCTTCGGCCTCACGGAGCCCGCGCACGGCTCGGATGCGACCCACATGGAGACGCGCGCCGTGGCAACCGTGCGCGACAACGTCAAGGGCTGGCTGATCAACGGCGAGAAAATGTGGACGACGGGGATGCATGTCGCGACCCATTGCGCGTTGTTTGCGCGCACCTCCGGAAACGACGGCGATGCGCGCGGCATCACCTGTTTCCTGGTGCCGGCAAAGAGCGAGGGGGTCAGGGTCGAGCAATATATGTGGACCTTCAACATGCCGACCGAACACCCGCGTGTCAGCTTCACCGACGTGTTCGTGCCTGAGGATGCGCTGTTCGGCGAGGTCGGCAGGGGGCTTTCGCTTGCGCAGTGCTTCGTGCACGAGAACCGCATCCGCCAGGCCGCAAGCTCGCTCGGTGCCGCGGTCTATTGCATCAACGAGAGCGTCGCATATGCACGCGCGCGCAAGCCGTTCGGCAAGGCGCTTGCGGAAAACCAGGCGATCCAGTGGCCGCTGGTGGAACTCGCAACCCAGGCCGAGATGCTCCGCCTCCTGATCCGCAAGACGGCGTGGGAGATGGACCGGCTGACCCAGGCCGAGGTCGAGCACACGCTCTCCGACAAGGTGTCGATGTGCAACTACTGGGCAAACCGGCTGTGCTGCGAGGCCGCCGACCAGGCCATGCAGGTGCATGGCGGCATGGGTTATTCCCGCCACAAGCCGTTCGAGCACATCTACCGCCATCACCGCCGCTATCGCATCACGGAAGGCAGCGAGGAGATCCAGAAGCGGAAGGTGGCGGGCTTCCTGTTCGGCTTTATGGGCGCGAGCAAGCACTGACTCGACCGCGACGGTGCCGCGGTGGGGCCGATGCCGATCGCTGTGACATCAGCGGAGGCCGAAACGTCTACTGCTCGACAAAGGCGCGCCGCATCTGGTCGACGATCGGCTTGAAGATATAGCTCATCATGGTGCGGCTGCCGGTCTGCATGAACACTTCGGCCGGCATGCCCGGAACGAGCTGCTGGCCGGCGAGACGGCGGCGTTCGTCCTCGGACAGCACGATGCGAACCGTGAAGAAGGACGAGTTGGTCTGCTGATCGTGGCTGATGTCGGCCGAGACGTAGGAGACCGAGCCCGAGAGCTGCGGCGTGGTCCGCTGATTGAAGGCGGTGAAACGAACATAGGCCTGCTGCCCGCTATGGACATGATCGATATCGGCCGGCTGCAGCCGCGCCTCGATCTGCAAATCGTCGGTGTCCGGCACGATCTCCATGATCGTGTCGCCGGCGCGGATGACGCCGCCGATCGTGTGCACGTTGAGCTGGTGGATCACGCCCGAGGTCGGGGCTCGGATCTCGATGCGGTCGAGCAGGTCGCGTGCAGCGACGCTGCGTTCGACCAGTTCCGCCTCCTTGCCCTGAACCTCGCCAAGCTCCTTGACGACATCGGTGCGGAAATCCTGATCGAGCTTTACGATCTGCAGTTGCGCTTCGCCGATCTTGGATTTCGTCTCGGCGATCGAGGAGGTCAATTGCCCGCGCTCGCCGTCGATCCGCGCGGCCTCGCGCTGCAGGGCGGTGAGACGCGCCAGCGGCACGAGGCGCTTGTCGTAGAGGTCCTGCACGCCCTCGAGCTCGCCGGTGATCAGCTCGAGCTGCTTTGCTTTCGAGGCGGATTGCGCCTCGAAGCCGGATATTTCCTCCGTAAGCTGGGCGATGCGGCTTTGCAGCAGGTCCTTCTGGCTTTGCCGCGCGGTATAGCGGGCATTGAACAAGGATGCTTCGGACGTCAAAAGGCTTTTCACGGTCTCCTCCGCCGCGCGTTCCGCAAGCTCCGGCGGGTTTTCGATTCGCGGCAGGCCGTCGCGCTCGGCGGACAGTCGCGCCATGCGCGCCCGCGCCTCGTCTAGCTGCTTGCTGATGACCTGCTGGCTCGACTGCGCCTGGGTCGCATCCAGCCGCACCAGAAGATCGCCGGCGTTGACGCGCGTGCCGTTCTGCACCTTGATTTCGGCGACGATGCCGCCGCTCGGATGCTGGATGGCCTTGACGTTGGATTGCACGACCAAATTGCCGGGCACGACGACCGCGCCGGCAAGCGGCATGAACACGAACCAGCCGCCGCCCAGGATGGTCGCCAGCACGAGGATGCGAAGCCCCATTTTCAATTCGCGATCGAACGCCCATCGGGCGCGCTGCATCAGTCCCTCGGAGTTGTCGCCCGGCGGCGTCTCGTCGCCCCGGATCAGGAAGTTCACGCCCGCCACCAGGTTGCTGCGGGCGCTTTCCACGAGCCGGGTCACCGCCGTTTCGGCCCCCGGCGACCGCGAAGGGGCGAGCCGGGGACTTTCGATTCGCATCGCGTGATGCAGATGCACGAGGCCTGGCATCTCCGGCGGCGGCCTGGTCAAATCCATGCTGAGCGGATCGCGCGGCGCGAGCGTGGGGCTCTCGCGGCTCGGCGGCATCGCCAGGTCCACCGGCGCGTCGCTCTTGCGTTCGGGCGCAATCGAGGGCTTCAACCCGAACTGCTGCAGGCAGAGATCGATCGCCTTTCCCATTCGGCTCTTTTTCGATCGTTTCGCATGCTTGCGCCGACGCCGCTCCGGCTCACCCTTGGTCTTTCGGCGTGAGTTGCCGCGCGCGCGGCCGCGGCCGGAGCCGTTCTCGCTGTCGAAGGCGCGGCGGAGCCGCTGCAATTCGAGAATGAGGGCGGCACCCTGCGGTCCCAATCCGTCGGACCCGGACGCGTCACCCCAGCGCGGTGCGGGGCCCTCGATGTCGTCGTGAGAACGCATGGCTCAAACTCTTTCCGCGGCAACGGCGCGTCGCGCCGCCTTGTTGGTTGGCATCGCTGTCGGCTGTGCCGGGGGTGCGGCTGCCTTCGCCGACCCGCGAACGCGCGCGAAAATCTCGTCGCATCGGCCGAACGCGATCGATTTGCCTTCGTAGAGCACCATCGCCATGTCCATCACCGCGATCGCGTTAGGTCGATGCGAGATGACGATGACGATGCTCTTGTTCTGGCGCAAGGTGAGGATCGCGCGGGAGAGGGCATTCTCGCCTTCCGCATCCAGATTGGCATTCGGCTCGTCGAGGACCACCAAAAAGGGATCGCCGAATACGGCGCGCGCAAGCCCGATGCGCTGACGCTGGCCGGCCGAGAGCGACATGCCGCCCTGGCCGATTCGCGTCGAATAGCCCTGGGGCAGGCGGAGGATGATGTCGTGGACGCCCGCGATCTGTGCGGCGCGCAGAATGGCCTGCGAGGATGCATTCTCGTCGAAGCGGCTGATATTTTCCGCAACCGTGCCGTCGAACAGCGAAACGTCCTGCGGCAGGTAACCGATGTGTCGGCCGAGATCCTCGTTTCGCCATTGATCGATCGCCGCGCCGTCGAGCCGGACCACGCCGCGCATGGCGGGCCAGACGCCGACCAGCGCCTTCGACAGCGAGGTTTTGCCGGAAGCGCTGGCGCCGAGCAGCGCCAGTCCCGATCCCGCCTTCAGCGCGAACGAGATGTTGGTGACGATAGCCTTGTCGGTGCCGGGGGCGCCGACCGAAAGATCCTGCACCACAAGTTCGTGGCTCGGGCGCGGCAAACTGACGGGCGGCGCGGGCGGTTTGGCCGTGACCTTGCAGATGTCGCGCAGCCGCGTGATTCCCTGGCGCGCGGCCACGAGCTGCTTCCAGCTGCTGAGCGCGACCTCGACCGGCGCGAGCGCTCGGCCCATCATGATCGAGGAAGCGATCATGATGCCGCCGGAGGCCCTGTCGGCGACGACGAGATAGGCGCCGATCCCGAGCATCCCGGATTGAAGGACATAGCGCAGAACCTTCGCCCCGGAGCCGAGATTGGCGTAGATGTCGGAGGCGCGGATGTTCTCGCGCAAATGCCGCTCGTTGACCTGCGCCCAGCGCGCGCCGAAGCGATGAACCATGCCGAGCGCGCGGATGATTTCGGCATTGCGTTGGGTGGCGTCGGCGAGCACCTGCCGTTGCGCGCTGGTATCCATCGCGGCCTTGGCGGCGCCGCGCGACATGCGCTCCGTAAATAATGTCATCGCCACGATCGCGGCGGTTCCGCACACCGCGGTCATCCCGATGGCCGGGTGGAACAGAAACAGCGCGATGAGGAATATCGGGATCCAGGGCATGTCGAGGAACGCGGTCGGTCCCATGCTCGACATGAAGGCGCGGATCTGGTCGAGATCGCGCAACGGCTGCTGCATCAGCATCGGCTTCGCGCCGCGCAGCGGCAGCGTCGCGAGCGCGTTGTGGATCGAATCCTGCAGTCCGACGTCGAACAGCGTCGCGACGCGGCACAGCATGCGCGTTCGCAACGCATCGAAATAGCCCTGCATCAGGTAGGCAAGAAGCACCATCAGCGACAGACCGAACAGGGTCGCGATGTTGCGGCTCGGAATGACGCGGTCGTAGACCTGCAGCATGTAAAGAGAGCCGGACAGCATCAACAGGTTGATGACGCCGCTGAACAGGGCAATGCCGAGCATTCGCCGCGCGCTCTCGTGCAATCCGCGCGAGACGGGATCGTCAGCCGCAGCAGCGGTGAAAGGGTTGAGGGACCCCCATGAAGTGCTCTGGCGGTCCTGAGCGACACTCATCCTGTTGCGTCTCCCGATGAGAAAAGAATTGTCGCCGGTCGAAATCGTCATTGCCAGCCGATGCGGGCAAGAATGGGACCGATGAAAATCTTCTGTTCGGCGCTGATGAAGCAAGATTGTGCAGAATAAAGTCGCACTTTTTCGGATCGCGAGAGCATGGAACCAATCGTCATAGAATCGTCCGGCTATAACCTTGCTTGCGCGCGCATTAGTCGCTGTGTCGGCTGAAACTCGCCATGAAGGTCGATGAAGTTCCCGTCAGTCAGTCGATGCCGTCGATTGATTTTTTTGTGGCGGCGGAAACGAGGAGACGATTGCCTTGCTTTATAACCGGCGCGCGTTGACGGCACGGAAGATGCGGTCAACAGCTGACAAAACGGCGGAGTCGGTCGGCGGATCGTCCAATTCAGCTGGGGCGTAGCTGGTTGGACAAGTCATGCGTGTGTGGGGTGCTGACAAAAGGAGATGGCTTCCGTTCGCCGATCGTGGCGAGCCGATTTCTGGGGGACAGGTGGTTTGTGTACTAGTAATGACGGCTCCTTGCAGAGGATCGAGCGGCCCGAGGCATTTGATTGTTCCCCGGAGGCATCCTTTGCAACCCGGGCGAGGCTGCCCTGGCTGGCGATGTGCAGATCCCGACGTTCGGGAGCGCGCAAATGAAGCCGCGCAAAACCGATTACGGCACGATTCTCCTGCACTGGCTGCTTGTCGGCGCGATCTGTGTCGCCTTCGTCAGCGGTTTACGGATCGCGACCGAGGCGCCGGACCGAACCTGGATCAATCTGTTCGATTTCATGCTGCCGCGCGCCAGCGTGTGGGTCGCGCACATGCAGGCGGGCATGGTGCTGATCGCGGTCGCGATCGCGCACGCGATTTACCTGACGCGATCGGGGCTCAGTCGGCGCGTGCAGCTCGACAAGATCCGGCTGCGTGGCCTGGTCGGCCGCAAGCCGGCGCGACTTGCGACATTCAGCATCATCCTGACCTGGACCTTCTTCCTGGCCATGCTGACGCTCATCGTCACCGGCGGCGCGTTGTATTTCGGCATGCTCGCCGGCTACGACATGGCGATGCTGCATTGGTACGCGGCCTGGGTCGTGCCGATGTTCGTCGGACTGCACGTATACCTGCATTTCAGAATTGGAGGCGCGTCTCAATTGCTGCGTATTTTCCGCCCCGAGCGCTTGCCGCCGCCGCCGCCGCGACTTGATCCGGTCGAGTTGCTGACGATGCTGGTCGAAAGGGATACGCCGCCGCAGGAGCAGCAACGCGCGCCGCAGGCGCCGCCGGAACCTCATCGGCTGCCCGTGGGCGAGGCGCGCAGGGGCGCGCCGCGAACGCATGCGAAAAACGCATCGGCGCGCGATGGCGCGCGACGGCGGAATCTCACCGTGCAGTCCAATCCGCTCGTGGTTGGCGTTGCGATCGCGATCACAGCGGCTTCGGCCGTGATCGCCTCCGACTGGCTTGTGGTCGACGGCCTGCAGATTCATCGTATCGCCAATGCCGATGCACCGATCCTCGACGGCGACACTTCCGATCCGGTTTGGCGGAACATCCAGCCGCTGTCGCTCTTGACCAACCACGGCGGCAATTTCGACGACAAGGGCGAGTCGCGGATCAACATCCGGGCCGTGCATGACGGCACCTGGGCCTATTTCCTGTTCACCTGGGAAGATCCGACGCGCTCGCTCAAGCAATTGCCGCTGATCAAGCAGGTCGACGGCTGGCATTTGCTCCATGACGGTTACGAGCAGGGCGACGAGCACGCCTTCAACGAGGACAAGTTCTCGGTCCTGTTGACGACCATGGACGTCGATCTCGCGGGCGATCGGACATTTCACGCGAGCCCTCATCCGATTGCCGACGCGCCATCGACCATGACGGGGCGGGGCCTGCACTACACGACGACACCCGGCGCCTACGCCGATGTGTGGCAGTGGAAAGCGACCAGCGGCGGTCCAACGGGCTGGATGGATGACGATCATTTCGGTCCGCCGGTCGAGCCGACGCCGATGCAGGCAAACTACACCGTGCCCTACCGGGGCGGTTTTGCCCACGATCCCGGAAGCGCGAACTACAGCGACAATTTCGTCCTGTCGGCGGATGCCGTCGGCGACACCCGGATGGTCACGCCGCGGCGGCTGCCGCGCGATCTGGCCGCGATGACGGCGGCGATGGGGCAGATCACGCTCGATCCGAATGTCGGCGAGAGCGATGGCGCGCGCTGGTTCATGACGGAGGCCGAATCGGTGCCGTATACGGTCGAGCTGGATCAGCAGATTCCGGTCGGCACCGTGCTGCCCGGCGTCGTCGTCACGGGTGAGTATTCCGGCGATCGCGCCGACGTGCGGTGCGCGGCGCGCTGGGCGTCCGGGCATTGGGCGCTCGAAGTGGCGCGGCGCCTCGATACCAAGAGCCAATATGACGTGCCGATCAAGAGCGGCGTCTACATGCGTGTCGCTGCCTTCGATCACAGCCAGATCAGGCACACGCGGCGCGTTCGTCCGATTCGTCTTGAGGTGGAATAATGCCGAAGATCTGCAAGGTGACCCTCAACAAGGAAACCTTCTACGCCAACGTCGGCGACCTGTTGCTGGACAGCGCGCTCAAGAACGGTGTCGATCTGCATCATGATTGTCGCAGCGGCGTCTGCGGCACGTGCCGGGTGCGGCGGGTGGACGGCAAGGTCTTCGGCGGCACCGAGGACGGCAGCGACATGATTTACGCCTGCCAGGCGCGCGTCGTCTCCGACCTGGCGCTCGTGACCGAGCCCGTTCCCGATCCCGTCTCGGTTGCGGGCGAGGTGGCCGACCTGCAGCGCCTCGCGCCCGACGTGGTCGGCGTGACGCTCGATCTGCAGCGGCCTTTGCAATTTCTGCCGGGTCAGTACTGCAAGCTGCAGTTTCGCGGCTTCCCCGCGCGCTGCTACAGCCCGAGCTATCCGCTGGAAGGCGCGCCAGACGACCGCCGTTTGTATTTCCAGATCAGGCGCCTGCCGGACGGGGTGGTGTCGTCGGCACTAGGACAGAAAATTCGGATCGGTCACCGCGTGAGGCTGGCCGGTCCGTTCGGCAGCGCGTTCCTGCGGCCCAATCATTCCGGCCGCATCCTGCTGGTTGCGAGCGGCACCGGCTTTGCACCGATCTGGTCGATCGCGGTCGCCGCCATCATGGAAAATCCGCGGCGCGACATGATGGTGGTCGTTGCCACGCGCACGCTCCAGTCATTCTACATGCACGCGGCGCTGTGCCGGCTCGCGCTGTTTCCCAACGTGAAGATTATTCCGGTGGTCTCGGAGCCGCAAAATGTCTCGAGCGCGCTGCGCAGCGGCCTGCCGACCGACTACTTGCCGTCGTTGACGGCGGATGACGTCGTCTATACCTGCGGCGCGCCGGGCATGACCGAAGCCGTGGCGCGGATCGCCAGGGCCGCGGGCGCGCCGTGCTACACCGATCCCTTCGTGGCGAATCTGGGTGCCAGCGAAGATGCGGGCCTGATGGGGCGCGTCGCCGGATGGTTCGATTCGTCGCGACGCAATGCGGAGGTCGCACGCGTTGCCTGATGCCGCCGGCCG
Organism: uncultured Alphaproteobacteria bacterium; assembly: GCA_963738845.1. GTDB lineage: Bacteria > Pseudomonadota > Alphaproteobacteria > Rhizobiales > Xanthobacteraceae > Bradyrhizobium. Next base: position 397,000 of record CAVTYJ010000007.1, read on the forward strand.
GCTGATTCACTAGGCGCGCGCCGCCCTGTCCTTTTCGTTCTGGGCCTGGATGGACTCGCGCGCCTTCCTCCAGTCCTCGTCGGTCCAGTCGCGCAGCTGATAGAAATTGCCGCCCATCGCGAGCGCCTGCGCGCCGTCCATTGCAATGGTCTCGCCGTTGATCCAGTCGCAACCGCCGGAGATCAGGAAAATCGCCAGATTCTGCAATTCCTCCATCTTGCCGACGCGGCCCATCGGGTTCATCGCCTTGGTCCGCGCGCCGGCCTCGTCGCCGGGCTTGATGCGCTTGCTCATGCCCTCGGTCGGGATTTCGCCGGGCGCGATCGTGTTGAGGCGGATGCCGTAGCGGCCCCACTCGGTCGCAAGCGACATGGTCATGGCGTGGATCGCGGATTTGCTCATGGCCGATGGCACCACGTAGGGCGAGCCGTTGCGCACCCAGGTCACCGTGATCGACACCACATTGCCGGGCTGCTTCAACGCGATCCAGCGTCGGCCCACCGCATGCGTCACGTAGAACGTGCCGTGCATGACGATGTTGGCGACCGCGTCGAAGCCGCGCGTCGACAGCTCCTCGGTCCGCGAGATGAAGTTGCCGGCGGCATTGTTGATGAGGTCGGTGAGGGGACGTTCGCGGAAAATGTTCTCGATCATCTCGTCGACCGCGAGCGGATTGCGGATGTCGAGGCCGTGGCTCGTCACGCGGCCGCCATGGAGGTCCATCAGCTCGGTTGCGGTCTCGTCGCAGACGATCTTGCGGCGGCCGCAGATATCGACGTCGGCGCCCAATTGCAGGAAGCGCCCCGCCATCGATTTGCCGAGGCCCGTGCCGCCGCCGGTGACGAGAATGCGCCGCCCGGCCAGGAGATTTTCGCTGAACATGGGGGTCCGCCCTGATGAGTTGCCGATTGATTGCGCGATTGACTCAATCCGCCCCGAGGCCTTCTGTAAAGCTGCAACAACGAATGAGGCCCAAGGAGAATTTTCATGGAGCAGCGCGTCTCGATCACGATTGCGGACGGTGTCGCCGACGTTCGCCTTGTCCGCGCCGACAAGATGAATGCCCTGGACGCCGCGATGTTCGAGGCGCTGGTCGCCGCGACCGATCGTCTCTCCCGCGAAAAGGGCGTTCGGGCGGTAGTATTGTCCGGCGAGGGGCGGGCCTTTTGCGCAGGCCTCGACATGGGCCGCTTCGCCGCCATGAAAGAGAAGGGCGGCAATGGAATTCCGGGTGGCGAAAATCGCGACCTGACGGTGCGCACCCACGGGCTCGCCAATTTTCCGCAGCAGGCGGTGTGGGGCTTTCGTCAACTCCCCGTGCCGGTGATCGCGGCGATCCAGGGCGTGGCCTTTGGCGGCGGGTTCCAGCTCGCGCTCGGCGCCGACATGCGCTTCCTGAGCCCCGATGCGCGGATGTCGGTCATGGAAATCAAATGGGGCCTCGTCCCCGACATGGCGGGGACGCCGATCCTTGCGAGCCTCGTGCGCGACGATATCTTGCGCGACCTCACTTACACCGGCCGGATTTTCTCCGCGCAGGAAGCGATTGGCTTTGGTCTTGCGACGCGCATCTGCGACGATCCGCGTGCTGAGGCCTTCGAGGTCGCGCGCGAGATTGCCGCCAAGAGCCCGGACGCGGTCCGCGCCGCGAAGCGGCTTCTGAACCGCCTCTCGGTCGATCCGGGCCCGGCGCTGCTCGCCGAATCCGTCGAGCAGCAGAAGCTGATCGGCAGCGCAAACCAGCTCGAAGCCGTCCGCGCCAACATCGAAAAGCGCGCGCCGAAATTTGCGGAGGTGTAGCCCTTGTCATTCCGGGGCGATGCGAAGCATCGAACCCGGAATCTCGAGATTCCGGGTCTGGTCCTTCGGACCATCCCGGAATGACGAACAATCCAAAGCCCGACGCGAGATCGGAAACCAATAATGGAAACCTCCCAACCCTTCCTCGGCATCATCTCCGGCGAACGCAGGCGCACGCATGACGAGGTCGCCGGCCGCGCGGCGCGCATTGCCGGCGGGTTGCATCGTCTCGGGCTGAAGCAGGGCGACAGCGTCGCCATTCTCATGCGCAACGACATCGCCTTCATCGAGGCGGCCTATGCGGCGATGCGGCTCGGCGCCTACGGCGTGCCCGTCAACTGGCACTTCAAGCCGGAGGAGATCGAATACATTTTGAAGGACTCGCGCACGCCGGTGCTGATCGCCCACGCCGACATGCTGCATCAACTGCGCGAGGCGATTCCGCCGGGCGTGACCGTGTTGAGCGTGCCGACCCCGCCGGAAATCCTCGCCCATTACACCATCGATCCGGCTCAGCTGGCAAAGCCGGACTTCGCGCTCGACTTCGAATCCTGGCTTTTGGATCAGGCGCCCTATGAGGGGCCGATCGTCCCGCAACCGGCCAACATGATCTACACCTCGGGCACGACGGGCCATCCCAAGGGCGTGCGCCGCGACGCGCCGACAGCGCAGCAGACCGCCGCCGCCGAGCGGATGCGATCGCTGATTTTCGGCTTGAAGCCGGGTGCGCGGACGCTGCTGCCCGGGCCGCTCTATCATTCGGCGCCGAATGCCTTTGGGCTTCGCGCCGGCCGGCTGGGCGGCGTGCTGGCAATGATGCCGCGCTTCGAGCCGGAAGCGTTCCTCCGACTGGTCGAGGAGGAGCGCATCGACACCATGTTCATGGTCCCGACCATGTTCATCCGCCTGCTAAAGCTGCCCGAGCAGGTGCGCAACAAATATGACGTGTCTTCGCTGCGCCACGTCATCCATGCCGCGGCACCTTGTCCCGCCGACGTCAAGCGCGCCATGATCGAATGGTGGGGGCCGGTGATCTACGAATTCTATGGCTCGACCGAGTTCGAGCGCGGTGACCTTTGCCACGTCGGAGGATGCGCTGAAGAAGCCCGGCACCGTCGGCAAGGTCGCCCCCGGGGCCGAGCTGCGCTTCATCGGCGACGACGGACGCGTGCTCGGTACCGGCGAGATCGGCGAGATCTATTCGCGGATCGCGGTCAATCCGGACTTCACCTATCACAACAAGCCGGAGAAGCGCCGAGAGATCGACCGCGACGGCTTCATCACCTCAGGCGATGTCGGCTACATCGATGCCGACGGCTATGTCTTCATCTGCGACCGCAAGCGCGACATGGTGATTTCCGGCGGCGTCAACATCTACCCCGCCGAGATCGAGGCGGTGCTGCATGCCATCCCCGGCGTGCACGACTGCGCCGTGTTCGGCATTCCCGACGCGGAATTCGGCGAGGCGCTGATGGCGGTTGTCGAGCCGCAAACCGGCGCGAAGCTTGACGTTGCGGACATCCGCGGCCGCCTGAAGGCGCAGCTTGCCGACTACAAGGTGCCCAGGCACGTGGAGATCCAGGCAAACCTTCCGCGCGAAGATTCCGGCAAGATCTTCAAGCGCCGCCTGCGCGATCCCTATTGGGAGCGGGCCGGGCGGAGGATTTGAGAGGCGGTCGGCTCGACGGTGCTTCGGGTTTGGCGTCCACAAACCTGGCGGATCTATTGATCGCGTCGAAAACGCAGGTGGGAGGAGTTAGCCGCCGCGTCCGCTGTGTCCCGTTAGCGACCAGGCCGGCGCGTCGGCGTATATGTCGCGAAGGGTCTGTCAGCCCCCGGGGCCGTCCTTCATGATGTAGCCCATCAGGTCGTCCACGTTGTGCTCCAAATCCCGGATGATGTCCTTGACGACGTCTCCGATCGAGATCACGCCCACGACCTTGCCCGCGTCCAGCACTGGCAGATGGCGAAAACCGCGCGCAGCCATCAATGCCATGCAGCCGTCCAGCCGATCGTCCGGCTTGACCGTCACCGGCTTGCCCGTCATCACCTGGCGCACCGGCGTCTGCTTCGCATCGAGCCCGGGCAGCAGCACTTTGATGGCGCAGTCACCCTGGGTCACGATACCGACCAGCACGTCGTCGTCGATGACCAGCACCGACCGGACCCGGTTATCGCGCATCTGGCGCAAGGCTTCGACGACCATGTCGCCGGAACGAACATGGATCAGGCCGCCACCCTTGTGGGCCAGAGCGTTTTTTACTGTGCTCATCGATCTCCTGTCGCGGGCCCCATCCTGCCCGGCCTTGATGGTCCGCATTGAAGGTTAGTCGAAATCTCCTGCCTTGTCAGCACCGCGCCGATGTCGCCGGCCAAGCCTGCCACCGGCCCCGACAGCGGGATCTTCACCGCCTCGATGGCGTAGCCCTGCAGCATCTTCACCAAAGCACGCCTAAATCTTCATTGCTCTTGCCGCTCGTTCTAGGCTGGCCCGCACGATCACGCGATGAAATGGTGCTATGGCCGCAAGATAGGTACGCCCCAGTCGGTTGTGGCAATGCACCACGGTACCCGCGACCAGCTCGCGCCCATTTGCTGCATCGGCGCGCAGCTGGATGGTGACACGGAAGTCGAGATGCCAGTCATCCGCGCCCACGACCAACTCCGTCGCGCTCTTTGACAGCACCGGGAAGAAGCCGATGACCGGCCCACGCACCGCTGCGGCGAGACCGACGGCGCGCGACGATTTGACGGCGACTGCCGCCATCACCACATCGCGGACACGAGTGAGCGCACGAATCCACCACGCCTGTCGCTCGAGCGCGGCGCGTGCGAGCACCTCCAGATCATCGCTGGCCCCCGCCGGCAATCGAATTGCAAAGGCGTCCAAAAGGTCCGCGCCCGCGTAAAGCGGTGCAAGCACGCTGTTGCTGGGCATGGGCACGGCGCGTGCTTTGGTCATGCGATCAGGTGCCGGATGCTGGGGAGGGGCGCAGGGCGATTGACGGTGCGGACCATCTTGCCCCGTAGTCCTTTTTTATATCCACGCGCTCCGCATCCCGACAATCCCGCGGCGCACATGTCTCAGTTGGGTCCTTTGCGACCGAGTTTGCTGATGCTGACGACGGCACAATATGTCGCGAAGGGCCAGAACCAGACGTGCTCACCGAACTGGCTGCGCTTCGGGGAAGCGCCACTTGCCTTCCAGAATTTCGGCCCGTGGGCGATAGAGCCTCACCGTATAATTCCAGCCCGGCACAACTGGGAGGCAGTTGATTGTTTCCGCGCTGCAGCCGCCGAACTGCACCGCAAAGGACCGGTCGGCTTCGGGTTTAGCAGTGATGCTGTTGAGCGAATAGCGCCCGAGATCGTTCTTTGCGAAGAAGCCCTTGTCATCATAGGCGCTGATTGACCAGAAGCCGTCGACCGGCACGTCCTTTATCGATAGCCGGTACACGGTTTTTCCGTCGTTTTCCCTGGGATAGATGCCCTGGTAGATCGCAGCCGCGCGCGGGTTGCCGCCCCAACCGATCGCGGTGCCGATGAGATGCGCGATCGGATCGACGTCGCTTTTCGCTCCGAACATCGCGCCCATGTCGCTGCCGCGCAGCCCAGCGAGCGTGTTCAGGGCATCTCTGACCTTGTTCTGTGAAGCAGCATCCCAGTCCGGGAGTTCGAGTTTGCCCTTGTCGGCCTGCTCCGTCCTTATTTGATCCTGGAGCGCATTGGCTTCTTTCAGGTCGGCCGGATTTTCGGGATCTGCGAGCGTCCGGACAATTAAATAGACGTAGCGCGTGCCGACCGTTTCGGGCTTGTAAGTGTGGGTGCCCGGCGCGTAGACGACCTCGGTCGTGTAGTGATCCTCCGAGATCACCTGCATCGACATGAACCGCTTCCCCGGATCAGGAAGCGTCACCGTGAGCGGCGACGCGTTCAGATCGAACACGCCCGACGAGTAGAGCGTATCGCGATTCATGCGCACGACATCCTGGTGATCGATATCTGCCATGGTCCGGGCGTGTCGCAGCTTTCCGAACTCCCCTTTCGAGAAATACATGTCCGTCTCCGCGCGGACGAAGTTGTCGACCGTCACAAGCTTGCCCGAGGGCTTCGCCGACGGCGCGGCCCCCTGCGCGCTCTTCTGCAAGGTCCAAGCCTTATTCCAGAGATCGAGCCTCGGTTTCAAGGGATCGGTCCCGACTTCCACGCCAGAATTGGTGAAATGCAGCAGACGATCGACCGAAGGATCGTGCTTCGGCCAGGCTGGCAGGCCGTCGCGGTTGGGGTCTCCCATCTTGGCGAACTGCACCCAGTAGGCACTGGCGGTATCCGCCATGATCTTGTCCGTCGGCGTCACCTTTGCGCCGACCATCGCGCCCGGAACATCGATCGTGAAGGGGATCTCAAAGCCGTGCAGCGTCCCCATGTTGGTGCCGCGTTGCGCTTGGGACACGTAGGCGAAGCGGTAGAGCCAGGTCGGTTGGCCGGCACGGGCCGTCTCGTCCGCGAGATGGCGCGCCGGCTCGACCAGCGTCCTGTCGGCGAGCACCTGCTGTTTGAGCTCCTCTAACGTCTGATCTCCTCGCGGATCGTAGAACTCGCGCGCGGCTCCGGCCTGGGTTCCGAACGCTCCGAACAGTTCGTCCTTGTCATGCGCAATCCCGATCGGCAGATCGCGGTCGTTGGCGCCAACCATGACCGGAACCATAGCTTGCTTGCCGGCGGCGAAGACCGCTTCGGGCGCATCCACGACGAGCTTGCCGTCCCGGGTCACGCTGGCGAAGCCCGGCACGTGCCGGCCGGCCGAGAGCGCGGCGATCTCGTCTTTCGCGGACGCACCCTCCACCAGGCTGGCGGCAGGCAAGGCCCGCAGGGCATTCAAAGCCGCCTCGCCGTCGCCGATAATTCCCAGCGAGCGCGCATAATCGGCGCCGGCTTTCTCCGCCTCCGCGACTGCGCTCGCGGGCAGAACCTTCTCCCGCGCCGTCGGCACGCCCGGCGACTGCAGGATGGCACGCCGGAAAAGGCCGCGGGACAATGGCGACGTGAGGTGAACCATGACCGAACCGCCGCCCGCGGACTCGCCGAAGATCGTGACGTTCGCAGGGTCTCCGCCGAACGCGGCGATGTTGCGTTGGACCCACTGCAGTGCCGCCTGCTGGTCCATGTAGCCGAAGTTGATGTGAACCTCGTCCGGAGCTTCCGCGGCGAGAGCAGGATGCGCGAAGAACCCCAGGCGCCCCATCCGATAGTTCATGCTGACCGCGACGACGCCCTGTCTGGCGATGGCATCTAGCGGATACATCGCCGTGCCTCCGTGCACCAGCGCTCCGCCGTAGATCCAGACCATCACCGGCAGCTTCCCGGAGGTCTGGCCCGCAGGCCGCCATACGTTCAACGACAGACAGTCCTCGGATTTAGGAACGTCGTCAGCCTGCATGCAGGCGGGGCCGAACTTGTCAGCAAGGAGAACCCCGGACCATGGCTGCGCGGGCTGCGGCACACGCCAGCGGAATGTACCGACGGGAGGTGCGGCGTAAGGAATGCCTTTGAAACTGTCGATACCATCGGCGACGACCCCACTAACTTCCCCCGTCTCGACCTTTACGTGAGGTTGTTGGCCCGACGCCGGCTGGGCAACCGCTGGAATGCCGACCGAACAAGCCAACAGAAGGATGGCGATGATCAGTTTGCTCCGATCACTGCCATCCATTCGAGCCTCCAACTCTGTCGGGTGCCGCAATCCATGCTCAGGTCGGCTTTCCGTCCGAACCCACGTATAATTGAGCGTGAAAACATGACCGCTTTAGGTCATTGCGACCGAGTCTGCTGATGCTGACGACCGTTTGATATCCGCTTTGCCCAAAGGCGCGGCCTTAGCTGTCGTTCGCCAGGTCAGTTTCCAATCCGCCTTGCGAACTGCTTCGCGAAACCCTTCAACGTTGTACATCGACCGTCGCGCGGCGATGTTTTGCCGTCGCGGACGGTCGGCCCGTCGCAGCGTTAATGCGGCGTTTGGGATCACCCCCATCTTGGTATTCATCGATGCTCGATTCCCGAGAAATAGCGGGAAGTGCCTACAATGTTTTAAATTCGACGCCCGCTAATCGTCGACCTTGATGCCTTTCTCGGCGCGATAAGCCTTGATCACGACGTCAATCGCCTGGATCACCTTCTTGTCCGGGTTCGCCTTGCAGTACACAATAACCCGATGCTCGATTGTCTTGGCCCGATCAACGAGCATCATGTGTTTCTTGCCCAATCCGTTGTACCAGCCGCTATACCAGACGGTCAGGTAATCGGCGTCTTCCTGATAGGTGTTGGCGAGTTGAGCACATGTGAGTGCCTGGACGTCGATATAGCCGTCCTTGTTTGCATAGGCGGTCAAGTCGACCTGAGCGAGGGCAGGCGTCGCGAACGCGGCTAGCCCGATGTAGACACTCCAGACTTTGTAATTCATGACCCCGTTCTTTCCTTTGTTGGGTAATTCACCAATCGCTTCTACAAATCGACCCGGTCGATCGTCCACTCGATCCTCGGAATATTCGGCATCTCGCGGCCGTCGTCCACGCCGATCTCGGACTTGATGGCACGTTCCAGCTTTTCGCTCATCGTCGCAATCAGCTCGGCATTGGCGGCCCGGTCGATCGCGAGATTGCTCATCTCGGCCGGGTCATTCTTCAAATCGAACAGCTCGACGTCGTTGTGCTTGTAGAGTTCGGCCTGGTTGGTCGGTCGATTGCGCTCGCCCGGCGCGAAATAGCGCGTCATCTTGTAACGCCCGTCGAACGCGGAGCGAAGGCTGCCGCGTTTTTTCATGTCCGGTTTGTAGCCCTGCTTGAGAATTGCCACGATCGGGCTTTTGCCGGCCGCCCGAGCCTCGGAAACGACCTGCCACAGCGTGCTGTCGTTCGCCCCGAGCCCGCTATAGGTGAAGAGAACGGCCTCGCGGACGGCGTGAATGTCCGCGGCGCCAGGATTGGTCAGGACCGTGGTAATGTCCTTTCCCGGCAAGGTGCGGCCGGCCAGCTCGCCCGATTTTTCCGGAGGCACGCCGGCGATCGACAGAAGCGTCGGCACCACATCGATATGCCCGCTCAGGGCTCGGCAATCCTGTCCGCCCCTGACATCCGGATGCACGATGTAAAACGGCAGGTGGATCGTTTCCTCGTAAGCAAATGGACCCTTGCCGTGCAGCCCGTGCGCGCCGGCCATCTCGCCGTGATCCGAGGTAAAACAGATGACGGTGTTGTCGGCGAGGCCAAGCGCATCGAGCTCCTGCAGGATGCGGTCGACCTGCGCATCGACCGATCGAATGCAATTGATGTAGTAGTCATGGAAGCGGCGCCAGCGCTCCTCCTCGGGAGGAATGTGGCCGAGGACGTAATCCCAGATCTTGAGGAATTCGCCATGAGCTTTGGGACGGCCTGGCACATCGAACGGCTCCTTGATGCTGTTCGGAAGCGCGACATCCCAACTGGCCTTGAACAGCTGATGCTCGGGAGCGCGTGCCGCGTGCTTGATGAGGTTGCCGTTGTCCTGAACTCTCTGCCCCGGAGCATCGGTATTGAAGTACATGACGTCGTGAGGGTTGACCAGGCTCACGAACAAGGCCCAGGGCTTGTTGTCGTCGGTGAGCGGCCGTCCATTGCGCCGCAGCCAGGTAACGGCACTGCTGCCAATCAACGGATCGAATTGATAGCCGCCGAGAGTGTGGCCGATGATGTCGCCGGGCGAGAAGTAGTCGGAGAAGCCATATTCGTCCATCTCCTTCGTAAAGAGCCGGTCTGCCTCTTCGCTGTCGAACTTGCGGTTGAGGTGCCATTTGCCCTTGTAAGCCGTGTAATAGCCGGCCTTGCGCAGCATGTGTCCGATTGTCGGAATCTTGGTCGACAGGTTCCTGACCCAGGGCACGTCGCAATTCTCGAACATGCGATTGTCGGGCGTTTGCAAACCGGTCATTAGAACCGCGCGCGAGGACGTGCACATGACCGCGGGACAATAATGATTGTGCAGCGTCACGCCCGTCTTCTGAAGGCGCTCATGCGCCGGCAACGACAGTCCCGGCGGCCATTTCGGCTGGTAGCGCTCCTGGTCGGTGAAAATGAAGAGGATGTTCGGCCTGGCCGCACCAGCTCGCTTGCGCGGCGGCTCGCTTGTTGCCTGAGCTTGCGCCGAGCGTTGCCCCGCATCAAAGCCCGGCATCCCGACGCTGGCGGCCAGGCCGGCGGAGAAATTCAGGAATTCACGCCTCGAGCTTCGTCTCATGCCGCCTTCGTTGGCTTTCATCGTCGATCCCGATCCATCTTGCGTTGTCGGCACACGTCTTTCGGCGAAGCCAAGCAATCGGGGTGACGGCTGGCTACTCAAATTGTGCAAGGCGGTTTTCAAGAGGACCCGTGCTCGAATCGCGGCCTGATTGGGGCGCGGAAATCGGAAAAGCTCGCAAGGAGCGGATCGAGAGCCCTTTGGCCCGTAATTTCCCGGGGTGTACGGCATCCAAGCGGAGGCCATAGGCTGGATTTCTATTTTGCTCCTCATTTCAGCTTCCCGGGATTTTGACATGATTGGCGGCGGGTCGACGGCGCGCTCCCGCGTTCCGCTGAAAGCCTTTCAGCATCTGAAAACGAGCAATCCGGACGTCGTGGAAGCCGCGGTTGGCCGCCTCTTCCCCGGCGCGATATTCGCGTTCGGCAACCGTGCGAGAACGCTGGATGCCGTCGCCAACCGGTATCAGGTTGGTGACATCGCCTTGGCATACAGCAGGCTTGGAACGCGGGTGCGGATCAAGATTCCCTATCTCGACGTTTATGCATTTTTGTTTTCATTCGCCGGCGGCGCAACAGCGCGACTTGGCTGCGCGGACGTGGACATCGATGCAGGCCGCGCCTTGATCGCCTCCAGTGCACGAGCTGTCCGGTTGGATTATGCCGAGCAGTTCGAGCACCTTCTTCTGAGCATCTCGCCGCAGGCCGTGGCGAAAAAACTCGAGAGCATCACGGGGGCAGCTATCGGCGACCGGCTGACGTTCAGGCCAAAGGCCGATTTCCGGCATCCTGACACCGAGAATCTGCGACGGATGTTCATGTGTCTGGTCGAACGTCTGGACTCGGCGGCGCCCTGCCATCCCCTGGCTCTTGCGGAGTTCGAGCAAGCGCTGATTGTGTCGTTCCTGATGGCGAACGAGAGCAACTACACCCTGCTCCTGCGCCGCCGTCCCCAATCGGCCGCGCCATGGCAGGTTCGCCTTGCCGAAGCCTATATCGAAGCCAATTGGGACCAGCCGCTGACCATAGAAGCTCTCGCGCTTGTGACCGGCGTCAGTACGCGAACCCTTTTTCACTCGTTCCGGAAAAGCAGAGGCTATTCGCCTATGGATTTTGCGCAGCAGCTTCGGTTGGGGCGCGCCCGGAAAATGCTGCAGCGCGCCGAGGTTTCGACATCCGTGACGTCGGTCGCGTTCGCGTGCGGGTTCGGAAATCTCGGCCATTTTTCCGGCTACTACCGCCGCGCATTTGGCGAGGTGCCTTCGGCGACACTGCGGCGCGCCTTGAGGACGCAGTAAAAGCGCATGATCACAGCGAACCTGGTCAAGTGATTTGCCCGACAAGTGACATCCGCGAATTCGTGTCCAGCCCCTTTGCAAAAAATATTTCTCTTTCGTTTTTTCGGAATTGATGGTTCATTGTCGGCATCTCGCGCCAACCAGAGGGGCGTTACGGCCAATCGTCACGAAACGTCGGCTGCGGGATGCGATGGACGCGAAGGTGCCGAGCGCGCGGAAACGCGCGGACGAACGACATCTTGCGGACGGCGAAGGCGTGTGGTCCTGGCACCCCTGGGCTGGTGCCAAGTCGGCAAATGATGATTTGCCGGCGACGGTGACTAAAAGGTCACGGACACCGGGGAGAGCTCGCAGAAAGTCGTAAACCGTCGCGCGGGGAAGGCCGGGTTGCTCCGGTTGAACCTGTAGTGACTACACTCGTGTGCTTTTTTCATTGCACGCGAGGCTGCGGGTGCAGCCGGCACCCGGTCTTCCCTGCGCCCTCTGCTTTCGAGGGACGATGATGATGCAAGACTCGGGCGCGAATGCGTCGCGGGAACGCGGGGGTTTGCTTGTTGTGAAAGCCACACCGTTATGGCCCGGCCATCCAGGGTGTTGATGCCCGGCCCTTCGCCTCGCCGAAGGGCTTCGGCCTCGCAGGCGGGACAAGCCCGGGCATGACGACCGCCAGGGACGCAGCCTCTTTCTTGATCTTGCGCTGCGGCAAAAAACTTGCAGACTTGGGCCTGCCGGGCAGTTTCTGGAGAGCCGCGCCGATGACCCCCCAGGCCATGCCTTCCGACATCGAGGTCAGGTCCAATCGCGCCGATGACGCGCAAGCACTGGAGGAGGATACCAGGCTCAGGAACGACATCCGTCTGCTCGGGCGCATTCTCGGCGACACCGTGCGCGACCAGGAGGGCGCCGACGTGTTCGATCTCGTCGAGCGCATCCGGCAGACCTCGATCCGATTCCATCGTGACGAGGACCGTCAGGCCCGCCGCGAGCTCGAGAGCATCCTCGACAGCATGTCGATCTCCGAGACCGTGCGCATCGTGCGTGCCTTCTCTTATTTCTCCCATCTGGCCAACATCGCCGAGGACCAGAACAATATTCGCCAGATGCGATCGAAAAGCGCAGCCAAAGGCCCGTTCAAGGCCGGCGTGCTGGCCGAGACCTTGGCGCACGCGCAGGCCGCAGGGATCGGCGCCGACGACCTCCGCCGCTTCTTCAAGTCGGCGCTGGTGAGCCCGGTCCTGACCGCGCACCCGACCGAAGTCCGCCGCAAGAGCACGATGGACCGCGAGATGGAGATCGCAGCGCTGCTCGACCGGCGCGAGCGCGTCCAGCTCACGGCCGAGGAGGCGGACGCAAGCGACGAGCAGCTTCGCCGCGCGGTGCAGACGCTGTGGCAGACCAACCTGTTGCGGCGCACCAAGCTCACCGTGCTCGACGAGGTCGCCAACGGCCTGTCATTTTACGACTACACTTTCCTGCACGAGGTGCCGCGGCTGATCTGCGCGCTCGAGGACCGCCTCAACGCCGGCGACGAGGCGGCCGGCGAGCTTGCCTCGTTCCTGCGCATGGGAAGCTGGATCGGCGGCGACCGCGACGGCAACCCCTTCGTGACCGCCGAGGTGATGCGGGGCACGCTCAAGCTGCAGTCGAGCCGCGTGATGCAGTTCTATCTGGAGGAGCTGCATGCTCTGGGCGCGGAGCTGTCGATTGCGGTGCATCTGGCCGACGTCTCCGAGGAATTGCGCGCGCTTGCCGAAAGCTCGCCGGACAAGTCGCCGCATCGGAGCGGCGAACCCTATCGCCTTGCGGTTTCGCTCATCTACGCGCGCCTCGCGGCGACCGCGAAACGTCTGGACGTCGAGGTCATCAGGCGGCCGGTCGGCGAAGCCGCGCCCTATGCGAGCGTCGCGCAGTTGCAGGCCGATCTCGACGTGCTCGACCGCTCGCTGATTGCCAACAACGCCCGCGTGATCGCGCGTGGACGCCTGCGGCTGCTGCGCCGCGCCGTCGACTGTTTCGGCTTCCATCTCGCCCGCCTCGACATCAGGCAGAACTCCGCGGTGCATGAACGGACGGTGGCGGAACTGCTGGATGCCGCAAATCCCGGCATGTCCTATCTCGCGCTCGGCGAGGAGGCGCGCGTGGCGCTGCTGGTCAACGAGCTGCGCAATGCGCGGCCGCTGACGTCGAGCTTCGTGAAGTACAGCGACGAGACGCTGAGCGAACTCGCCGTGTTTCATGCCGCGGCCGAGGCGCACGCGAAGTTCGGCTGGGACGCGATCCCCCAATGCATCATCTCGATGTGCCAGGGCATGTCGGACATGCTCGAGGTGGCGCTGCTGTTGAAGGAAGCCGGCCTGGTCGACCCCAAGGGCCGCAGCGCGATCAACATCGTGCCGCTGTTCGAGACCATCGAGGACTTGCGGGCCTGCGCCGGCATCATGGACCGGATGCTCTCGCTGCACGACTACCGCAAATATGTCGACAGCCGCGGCTCCGTGCAGGAGGTGATGCTGGGTTATTCCGACAGCAACAAGGACGGCGGTTTCGTCACCTCCGGCTGGGAGCTCTACAAGGCCGAGATCAGGCTGGTCGAGGTGTTCGAACGTCACGGCGTGCAGCTGCGCCTGTTTCATGGCCGCGGCGGCTCGGTCGGCCGCGGCGGCGGCCCGAGCTATGATGCGATCATCGCGCAGCCGGGCGGGGCGGTGAACGGGCAGATCCGCATCACCGAGCAGGGCGAGATCATCTCCTCGAAATATTCCAACGCCGAGGTCGGCCGCAACAACCTGGAAATCCTGGCCGCGGCGACGCTGGAGGCGAGCCTTTTGCATCCGCGCCAGCCCGCGCCCAAGCGCGAATATCTGACCGCGATGGACCAGTTGTCCGATCTCGCCTTCGCGGCCTATCGCGGCCTCGTCTACGAGACCGACGGCTTTGTCGACTATTTCTGGAGTTCGACCGTCATCAACGAGATCGCGACGTTGAACATCGGAAGCCGTCCGGCCTCGCGCAAGAAGACGCGCGCGATCGAGGATTTGCGCGCGATACCCTGGGTGTTTTCATGGGCGCAATGCCGGCTGATGCTGCCGGGCTGGTACGGCTTCGGCAGCGCGGTCGAAACCTGGATCGCGCAAAATCCGCAACAGGGCATGCCGTTCCTGAAAGAGCTTTATCGGGAATGGCCGTTCTTCCGCATGCTCCTGTCCAACATGGACATGGTGCTCGCCAAAAGCTCGATCGCGATCGCCTCGCGCTATGCCGAGCTGGTGCCGGACCAGGAGTTGCGCGAGAAGATTTTCGGCCGCATCCGCCGCGAATGGCATCTGGCGATCGAGACGCTGCTCGACATCATGGGACAGGATCGCCTGTTGCAGGGCAACCCGCTTCTGGAGCGCTCGGTGCGCCACCGCTTTCCCTATCTTGATCCGCTCAACCATGTGCAGGTGGAGCTATTGAAGGAGCACCGCGCGCAGAACGCGGAGGAGCAGGTGCTGCGCGGCATCCAGCTCACCATCAACGGGATTTCCGCAGGGCTGCGCAATACGGGGTAGCTGTCGTTCCGGGGCGCGCGAGAGCGCGAACCCGGAACCTCGAGATTCCGGGCTCGCCGCTGGTCGCGGTGCTCCGGAATGGCAGCGTGTGTCTACGGCTTCATCGCGCCCTGCGCGCTGGTATAGACGGCATACAGCGAAGACGAGCCGCAGATATAGAGGCGGTTGCGCTGCTGGCCGCCGAAGCAGAGGTTGGCGACGGTTTCGGGGATGTGGATCTTGCCAAGCAGCTCGCCGTCCTTGGTGTAGCAGCGCACGCCGTCCTCCTTGGGGTCGCCCCAGCCGACCGAGCACCAGACGCGCCCCTCGGTGTCGGTGCGCAGGCCGTCGGTGATGCTGGGCTTCGGCATGTCGGCAAAGACCTTGTTGTTGCCGACCTTGCCCTGCTCGACATTGAGGTCGAACACGCGGATATGCGACGGGTTGTCCGGACCGTCGGTGAAGCCGGTGTCGATCACGTAGAGTTTCTTCTCGTCGGGAGAGAGCGAAATGCCATTGGGTTCCA
Source organism: uncultured Alphaproteobacteria bacterium (assembly GCA_963738845.1). GTDB lineage: Bacteria > Pseudomonadota > Alphaproteobacteria > Rhizobiales > Xanthobacteraceae > Bradyrhizobium. The sequence goes on from CAVTYJ010000007.1 coordinate 412,421, forward strand.
CGAAGTCGTCGACGACGACCTTGACCTCGCCGGACTTCGGATCGACCCGGTAGACGTTGTGCTTGTCCTGCTCGGGCTCGGCTTTGATGCCCTCATAATACCCGCCAATGCCGTAGGCGGGATCGGTGAACCAGATTGCGCCGTCCGATGTGACGACCGCATCGTTCGGCGAGTTCAGCCGCTTGCCGTTGTATTTGTCCGCGATCACCGTGATCGAGCCGTCGAGCTCGGTGCGGGTGACCCGCCGACCGCTATGCTCGCAGGTGATCAGGCGTCCTTCGCGGTCGATGGTATTGCCGTTCGAGTTCATCGAGGGCTGGCGGTAGACGCTGACGTGACCGTCATCCTCCGAGAAGCGCATGATGCGGTTGTTGGGAATATCGGAGAACAGCACGTAACGTCCGGCCGGGAAGTACACGGGGCCCTCGGCCCAGCGGAAACCGGTCGCGACCCGTTCGACCGCCATGGTGCCGGCGAAAGCCGGAAAACCGTTCGGACCGAAGGTGGGTTTGGACGACGGCTTGGCGGATTCCAGTTGAGACGCCGGATAGCGGCTCCCCGGCAGCGGCCCCAATGGCAACGGATCGGTCGAGGTCGTTGGGGCGCCGGTCTGACCGAGTGGAGCAACGGAGGCGGCAGAGGCTGCCGTTGCGGTTGCGGCCGAGGCGGCAAGCGCCGCCGCGCCCTTCATCAGGGTGCGGCGATTGAGGTGGTCGGGAAAGGTCAGTGGAGTTGTCATGGTTTCCTCCAAACATTTTTTGTTGGAAGGAAATCATGTGCCCGCAATCCGGCATAAAGCAGGCAATGCTTCGCAAAACAACCGCAGATGGAAACCAATCTAGATCGGATCCCAGCTAAAGACATCCGCCGAGCGGTCCAGCTTGTAGAACGACGCTTTCAGCGCCGGCATCGCGTGCGAGCCGACGCTCTCGATCGTCCAGCCGTCGCTGCGATGCACCGAGCGGAGCGGACGCGACTGGCCCATCAGGAAGATCTCGTTCATGCGCACGCCGAAGATCTGCCCGGTGACGTCCTTGGACGCATCGCTCAGGAGATAGGCGACGACGGGCGCGATCTTTTCCGGCCCCATTTGCTTGATCTTCTCGACACGTTCCTTTTGCGCCTCCGTTTCGGTCGGGATGGTTCCGATCATGCGGCTCCAGGCAAAGGGCGACACGCAATTCGAACGCACGTTGAAGCGGCCCATGTCGAGAGCAATCGATTTCGACAGCCCGACAATGCCGAGCTTGGCGGCCGCGTAATTGGCCTGGCCGAAATTGCCGATCAGCCCCGAGGTCGAGGTGAAGTGCACGAATGCGCCGCTTTCCTGCTCGCGGAATAGCCGAGCGGCCGCGTGCGAGACGTAAAAGGAGCCCATCAAATGCACCTTGATCACGGCCTCGAAGGCTTCGACGCTCATCTTGTGAAAGATCATGTCGCGCAAAATGCCGGCATTGTTGACGACACCGTCGAGCCTGCCGAAATGATCGGTTGCGGTCTTCACGATGCGGCTGGCCGGGATTGGCTCCGCAACGCTCTCGAAATTCGCAACCGCCGTCCCGCCGCGCTTCTTGATCTCCGCGACCACTTCCTCGGCGGGCGCGGCGCTTGTACCCGCGCCGTCGGATGCGCCGCCGGGATCGTTGACCACGACCTTGGCGCCCTCGGCGGCACAGAGCAGCGCGATCTCCCGCCCGATGCCCCGGCCGGCGCCGGTGACGACAATGGATTTGCCTTCGAGTGATTTGGCCAAGCTTGCCTCCTTTTGCCGTCATGTCCGAAGTCGCGCCATCGCGCGCCTCGCTACGACAGGGTTTAGTGACGTTCGTTGGTGAAGATGATCGTTCCGCTTGCGGCGAACATGCCGCCGACGCCGTGGCACACCGAAATTCTGGCATCGGGCACCTGCGCCGGCGCTGTGCCGCGCATCTGCCTCACGCTTTCCTGCAATGCGTACATGCCGTACATGCCGGAATGCATGTAGGAGAGGCCGCCGCCGTTGGTGTTGAGCGGCAGCTTCCCGCCGGGCCGCGTGTTGCCGTCCGCGATGAACTTGCCTGTTTCTTCGTGCGGCATGAAGCCGAGATCGCCGAGGCCGAACAGCGGCAGGTGCGCAAAGGCGTCGTAGATCATCAGATGGTCGACGTCCTTGTGCGCGATCCCGGCTTCCTTGAAGGCGAGGGGGCCGGCGACCTTGAAGGCGCGCGAGGAATTGAAGGTCTGCATCTGGCTGACCATCGGCGTCTCCACGCTTTCGCCGGTGCCGAGAATGTAGACGGGCTTGCGCGGAAAATCCCTGGCGCGGTCGGCCGAGGTCAGGATCAGCGCGCCGCCGCCGTCAGTGACGAGACAGCATTGCAGCAGGCGGAACGGATAGGCGATCATCCGCGAATTCAACACGTCGGCAACCGTGATCGGCTCCTTCATGGTGGCGCGCGGATTCTTTCCGGCCCATTCACGTTGCACCACGGCAACCATCGCGATCTGCTCGTGGGTGATGCCGTGGGTTTTCATGTAGCGCAGCACCGGAATCGGGAACATGCTCGCCGGCGTCGTGACGCCGTAGGGCAATTCGAACTGCCCGTTCAAACTGTCGGCACCGATCATGCGCGGGGTGCGGCCGATATTGGATTTGCCGCTTTCGGCATGGGTGATCAGCACGGTCTTGCACAGGCCCGCCTCGATCGCGGCTGCGGCATGACGCACATGCAGCATGAAGGAGCAGCCGCCGACGGAGGTGCCGTCGACCCAGGTCGGCGTGATGCCGAGATAATGGCAGACCTGCTGCGGCGTCTCGACGGCGGTGGCAAAGCCGTCGATATCGGAGAGTTTCAGTCCGGCATCCGCAATCGCGTTCAGCGCCGCGTCGGCATGAAGCTGAATCTGCGACATGTTCGGAATGACGCCGAGCTCGGTGGTCTCGGCAGCGCCAACGATGGCAACCTGGTTTCTGCGCATCGCTTACCCTTTCGCCGGACGGAACATGGGCAGGGTGATCTTGTCGTCGAGCTTCTCGAACTTGACCTCGAGCTTCATGTCGAGCTCGAGCGCTTCCGGCGTCTGCGGGCAGTCGACGATGTTGCTCATCATCCGCGGGCCTTCGTCCAGCTCGACAACGGCAATCGAATAGGGCGGCGTGAAACCGGGGGCAGGACGATGATGGATGATGTAGCTGTAGAGCTTGCCCATGCCGCTGGCCTTGAACACGGACACCTTTCGCGATGCACAGGACGGGCAGAACGGGCGCGGCGGGAAATAGACGTGCGCGCAGGCGTCGCAGCGTTGCAGGCGCAACTCTCCGGCCTGCGTGCCGTCCCAGAAATGCTGGGTTTCGGGCGTCGGTTTCGGTTTCGCGCGCGCGGGCTCGGCCATTCTCGCATATCCTCCCAAATTCGTTTTGCGATCTTGATGCGACATTGGACGGGCAGGCGTCAACGGTCCATCCGCGTCCTGCGCATGCCGGTATTCCGTGGCACGCACAAAGCAGCGGGCAGGAATGCTTGTATGCGTTGGTTCGGGCGCGGTAGAAGGGCCGTTAGATACGCCTAGGCGCATAATATCCGGAGGATTCGATGTTCAAGGTAACGGGTGCGGCGCTGGCCGCCAGTCTGGCATTTTCAGCTCAGGCCTTTGCCGCCGACGCACCGGCGGAAATCAAGATCGGCACGCTCTACGCCTCGTCGGGGCGCTTCGCCTCGATCTCGATGCCCGTCTATAGCGGGCTGAAACTCTGGGCTGAGCAGAAGAATGCCGAGGGTGGCGTGTATGTAAAGGCATTCGACAAGAAGATCCCGCTCAAGCTCGTCTCGTATGACGACCAGAGCAACACGGCGACCGCCTCGACGCTCTATAATCAGCTGATCACCCAGGACAAGGTTGACCTCCTGGTCGCCGATTCCGGCTCGGTCCTGACGGCACCGGCGGTTGCGATCGCGCGCGACCACAAGATGTTCCTGTTCGACCAGACCGGCACCGGGGCGAGCTTCTTCTCGAAGGACAACCCCTATATCGCGCTGATGGCCGATCCGGTCTCGACGATCTGGCCGAAGCCCGTTGCGGATTTCATCACCCATGACGGGCCGGCGCTCGGCATCAAGAAGGTCGCGATCCTGTATTCGACCAACGAATTCACGGGCACGCAGGCCAATGCCTTCCGCAAGTTCGTCAAGGAGTTCGGCGCGCCGATCGAGATCGTGTACGATCAGGGGATTCCGACGGAGACCACGAACTATACGGTCATCATCAACAACATCAACAATACCAATCCGGATGCGGTGATCCATCTCGGCTATGCGCCGAACGACATCGCCTTCCTGCGAAACCTCCAGGACGTGGGCATCAAGTTCAAGATGCTGTTCTGCATCTATCCGGGTATCGAGACCGAGCTTCTGGAGAAGAACGTCGGCGAGAAGGGGCTCGAGCACGTCTTCACCTATGTGCCGTCGTCCGCGCTCGATTATCCCGTCAATTTCGGCATGACCATGAAGGAATACAAAGCCGCGTGGGACAAGAAATATTCGGACGGCAAGGTCGAATTCGGATTCAATGCGGTGGCGGGCTACACCACGGGGCTCGTGCTCGAGAAGACGCTGTCGGTCGCGACCTCGCTCGACCAAATGGAGCTGCGCCGCGCGGTGTTCTCGCTGTCCGGGCAATTGAAGACGCTCGACGGCACCTTTGCGCTGGATGAGACGGGTGGCCAGATCGGCGAGTTGACGCCGCTCGGGCAGCTCGTTCTCGAGAACGAACACATCAAGTTCATCTCGATCTATCCGCACGAGACCGCGACCGGGAAGCCGGTTTATCCGGCGCAATGAGGTCGGCGCAACGCAGAAGGCGCCGGGGCAGGCCTGAATGTTGATCTACGCGCTGGTCGCGGGCGTCTTGTTCGGGCTGTATTTCAGCCTGGTCGGGATCGGCCTCAACCTCGTGTTCGGCGTCATGCGCATCGTCAATCTCGCGCATGGCGACGTCTTGATGCTCGGCGCCTTCATCGCGTTCGGCGTGGTGACGCTCGCCGCGATCGATCCCCTGTTCGCGGTGCCGTTAGCCTTCGTCGTCTTTGTGCTGGCGGGCGTGCTGCTCTATTGGGTGCTGGTGCCGCGGCTGCAGGGCTCCGCCAACCCGGAAATGCTGTCGATCATCCTGTTCTTCGGCTTGTCGCAGGTGATCGAGGCGGTCACCACGATCTTTGCCGGCACCAGCGAACGCTCGATCCAGAGCAGGATGCTCGGAACGGTGTTCACGACCATCAAGGTGAAATGGTTCGGCGGGAAGCCGGGCGCCTCCGGCCCGATCCAGATCTTGGGCCAGGGATTTCCTGCGCCCTGGGTGACCGCGGCAGTCGTGAGCCTGATCGCGATTGCACTGGTTTATGTCTATCTCTACCGCACGAGGCTGGGCACGCTGACGCGCGCGGTCATGTCGCGCCGCGACGAGGCGCTCGCGACCGGCATCGATGTCGATCGCGTCTCGGCCGCAGCGTTCGGCATCGGTCTGGGCCTGGCCGCGGTTGCCGGCGTGTTCGCACCCTTCATGTTCGGCTCCGTCACGCCGGCCTTCGGGGCCGATGCGACCGTCACCTCCTTTGCTATCGTGGTGCTGGGCTCGCTCGGCAATCCGCTGGGCACAGCGCTCGGCGGCATCGTTTACGGCGTCTGCTACATGCTCGTGCAGACCTATCTCAGTTCCTGGGCCGATCTCTTGCCATATGTGCTGCTGATCCTGATCCTGCTCTTGCGTCCGAGCGGCCTGCTCGGAAGGCAGGTGCGTGTTGCCTAGCGCGCTCAAGCACACGCTTTTCATTCTGTTGCCGCTGGTCGTGCTGTTTGCGGTGCTGCCCGCTGTCTATCAAAACCACCTGCTGCTGTTCAATTTCGTCGTCTTCCTGATCCTCGCCCAGGGCGTCAACATCATCTACGGTTTCACCGGTTATCTGCCCTTTGGATATGTCGGTTTCTTCGGCGCGGGCGCTTACGGCTTTGCGATCATGGTAATGCATCTGAAGGCGCCCGCTGTCCCGGCGGTGCTCGTTGCGGGTGTCGTCGGCGTCGCGCTTGGCCTGTTGCTCACTCCGTTGCTCAGACTTTCGGGCGCCTATTTCGCGATTGCCAATCTTGCCGCGTCGCTTGCCGTGCTCCATTTCGTCGCCAACCCTGCGCTCGAAAGCATCACCAAGGGGCCCTATGGCGTGTCTCTGACCGGCACCTTCAATCCGACCGATGCCTATACTGCCGCACTGGTCGTGCTGGCGCTGACGCTTGCCGCTGTCACTTACCTCAAGAACTCCAGCTTTGGCCTGGCGTTGCAGGCCGTGCGCGAGGATGCCGTCTCCGCCTCGATGTCTGGCGTTAATGTCGTGAAAATGCGCGTGATTGCCTGGCTCGCTTCGGCGCTGGTCGCTGGACTCACCGGCGGCATCTACGCCTGGTACGTCTCGGTCTTTTATCCCGACAACGTGTTTTCGAGCGAATTCTCGATCTTCGCCATCGTGTTTGCGCTTTTCGGCGGGGTCGCGACCATCACCGGCCCGATCGTCGGCGTCATTATACTTTATGGCATCTACAATCTGATCGGCTTCACCACGCCGCAATATTTCCAGCTGATCTACGGGCTCTTGATCATGGGCCTGGTGCTGTTCCTGCCCGCCGGGCTGGTGTCGCTGGCAACACGAAGGGGCTGGCATGTCCCCTGAACAACAAGGGCCCATTCTCAACGTCGACAAGCTGGTCAAGCGCTTCGGCGGCTTCTACGCGCTCGACGGCTTGAGCTTCCATGTCGTGCCCGGTGAAATTCTCGGCCTGGTCGGCCCCAACGGTTCCGGCAAGACCACCGCGATAAATGTGATCTCCGGCCTCTATGCGCCCGATGGCGGCGCGGTCACGCTGGAAGGCGCCGATATCGGCGGCATTGCCTCGCACCGGCTGGTCCATCGCGGCATCAACCGCACGTTCCAGGTCCCGAAGCCATTCATGTCGTTGACCGTGTGCGAGAACATCCAGGTCGCGCTGAGCCATGGCAGGGCACAGACGACGCCGCCGACCATGACGGAGCTGCTTGGGGAATATCGCCTCGCCGAGGTCGCGAACCGTCCGGCGGCCGATCTCAACAGCGCGCAGCAAAAGATGCTCGACCTCACGCGCGCGCTCGCGACGCGTCCGCGGCTGTTGTTGCTCGACGAGCTCGCCGCCGGCCTCAATCCGGCCGAGCTCGACTGGATCGCCGGACGGATCAAGGCTCTTGCCGCGACCGGCATGGCGATCATCGTGGTCGAGCATCTGATGGGTTTCATCGAGCAGGTCACCGATCGCGTGATCGTGCTCAACGCCGGCAGGGAGATCTTCGAAGGCAAGCTCGCCGCAGCAGTGAGGGAACCCCAGGTGATCGAGGTGTTTCTGGGAGGCGAGCATGCCGCCTGACGCGTCGATCCTGGAAGCCAAAGGCATCGATGCCGGCTATGGCACCATGCAGGTGCTGTGGGGCGTCGATCTCGATGTCCGCGCGGCCGAGACCGTGCTGCTGCTCGGCGCCAATGGCGCGGGAAAGACCACGTTCCTGAAATCCTTGGTTGGGCTCATCGAGGCCAGACATGGCGCGATCAGGCTCTCGGGACGCGACATCACGCATCTGCGCTCCACGGACCGCATGAAGCTCGGCATGACCTATATGTCGGAGCTTGCGGTCTTCCCTGACCTGTCGATCGAGGAAAACATCCGTGTCGGCGCGCAGGCGCTCGGGCACGCCGATCCTGCCGCCCGCGTGGACGAGCTGTATGGACTGTTCCCGGTCCTGCGCGACAAGCGCCGGGATGCCGCCTCCAGCCTTTCAGGCGGCCAGCGCAAGATGCTCGGCATTGCCAAGGCGCTCGCAGCCGAGCCGAAACTGCTCGTGATGGACGAGCCCTCGGCGGGGCTGTCGCCGCTCTTTGTCAAGGAAGTGATCCGGATCCTGAGCGATTTGCAGGGCCGCGGCATCGCGCTCTTGATTGCGGAGCAAAATATCGGTTTCCTTGAGGTCGCGACGCGGGTCTTCGTGCTGGAAGGCGGCCATATCCGTTTCTCCGGCACGGTTGCCGAGATGAGCGGCAACGAGGAATTGCACCGCGCCTATTTCGGGCTGAAATGATGCGGACCATTCGCATAGGATCTGGCGCCGGTTATTCGGGCGATCGCATCGAGCCCGCGGTCGAGCTCGCGGAAAAAGGCGAGATCGATTATCTCGTGTTCGAATGCCTCGGCGAACGCACCGTGGCGCTGGCGCAGCAGTGGCGCCTGAAAAATCCTCAAACCGGTTACGATCCGCTGCTCGAAGAGCGGATGCGCGCGGTGCTGCCGCTCTGCGCCGCCAAGGGCATCAGGATCGTCACCAATATGGGCGCGGCCAATCCGGAAGCCGCGGCCAGGAAGACGGCCGAGATCGCCAACTCGCTCGGGCTGCCGTCGTTGAAGGTCGCGGCCGTTCTCGGCGATGATGTGCTCGATGCCTGCAAGGCCGGCGACCTTCCCATCCTCGAGTTTGACGGAACGATCAAGCAGCTCGGCAACCGGCTGATCTCGGCCAACGCCTATCTCGGCGCCGAGCCGATGGCGCAAGCGCTTTCTGCCGGGGCCGACGTCGTCATCACCGGCCGTGCTTCCGATCCCGCGCTGTTTCTGGCGCCGATGATCCACGCCTTCGGCTGGGCGATGAACGACTGGAACCTGCTCGGCCAGGGCACGGTCGCCGGCCATTTGCTCGAATGCGCAGGGCAAATCACGGGCGGCTATTTCGCCGATCCCGGATACAAGGACATTCCCGATCTCGCGCGGCTCGGCTTTCCCATCGGCGAAGTCGATGCGGATGGCTCGCTGGTCGTGACCAAGGTCAAGGGTTCCGGCGGCGCAGTCACTGCGCAAACCTGCCGCGAGCAACTGCTTTACGAGGTGCATGACCCCGCAAGATACTTCCAGCCCGACGTGGTCGCGGATTTCTCGCACGTTTCGGTCGAAGAGTTAGCGCCCGACCGGGTGCGGGTGTCCGGTGGCCGGGGCAGCCGGCGCACCGATACGTTGAAGGTTTCGGTCGGCTATGTCGACAGTTTCATCGGCGAGGGCCAAATCTCCTATGCCGGTCCCGGCGCGCTGGCGCGGGGCCGCCTCGCGCTCGACATTGTCCGCGAGCGGCTGAAGCTGACGGGCGTTGCCGCTAGCGAATTGCGCTTCGACCTGATCGGCGTGGATTCGTTGCATGGGCCGCAGGTCTCGGCGCATGCCAGCGAACCCTATGAGGTCCGCATCCGCGTTGCCGGCCGCACCGAGAGCCTTCGCGAAGCCGTGCGGATCGGCAATGAGGTCGAAACTCTCTATACGAACGGGCCGGCGGGCGGCGGCGGGGCCTGGAAGTCGGCGCGCGACGTGATCGCGGTTGCATCCGTCCTGCTGCCGCGCGAGCTAGCCAGGCCGCAGGTACGCTTCGTGGAGGCACCATGAAGCTTCGCGAGATTGCCCATTCGCGCACCGGCGACAAAGGCAACACCTCAAACATTTCCGTGATCGCCTTTGATGCAAGGCATTTTCCGCTGCTGCGCGAACAGGTCACGGCCGAGCGCGTCAAGTCGCATTTTGAAGGCGTTGTCGGGGGTGACGTGGTGCGTTATGAGCTACCGAACATCGCCGCGCTGAATTTCGTCTTGAGCAACACGCTCGGCGGCGGGGTGACGCGATCGCTGGCACTCGACGCTCATGGCAAGTCGCTGAGCTCGGCGCTGCTCGACCTGGAGATCACTATGCCCAAGGACACCCCATCATAATGCCAAATCCGACACTCGCCGCGCTCGCCGACGATCTCGAAGCCGGCCGCACGACCGCCCGGAATCTGATCGAGGACTGCCTCGAAAGGATCGCCGATCCCGCAGGCGAGGGAAGCCGCACCTTCATCCATGTCGACAAATACGCAGCCCTTGACGCCGCCGACGCGATGGATCGCCTGCGCAAGGCCAATGCCGCGCCGTCGCGCTTTGCGGGAATCCCTGTATCGATCAAGGATCTCTTCGACATCAAGGGGCAGGTTACGCGCGCGGGTTCGCGTGCGCTCGAAGAAGATGCCATTCCAGCCAAAGCGGATGCGCCTGCGGTGGCGCGGTTGCGGCGCGCCGGCTTCGTCGTGATCGGTCGTACCAATATGACCGAGTTCGCGTTTTCCGGCATCGGCATCAACCCGCATTACGGCACGCCGAAGGGCGCCTGGCAGCGCAGCGTCGGCCATATCCCGGGAGGATCGTCGTCGGGCGCTGCGGTCTCGATCGTCGAGCGCATGGCGTATGGCGCGCTCGGAACCGATACTGGCGGCTCCTGCCGGATTCCCGCCGCTTATAACGGCATCGTCGGCTACAAGCCAACGCAACGCCGCGTTCCGCTCGAAGGCGGTGTGCCGCTGTCGTTTACGCTGGACAGTTTCGGGCCACTGGCAAATTCGGTTCAATGCTGCGCCACGCTCGACGCGGTGCTGGCCGACGAACCAGTGCCGGTGGTCCGCAAACGGCCGATCAGGGGCATGCAACTCGCCGTTCCGACCACGGTCGCGCTCGATGATCTCGATGGTGCCGTCGCCAGGACGTTCGAACGCGCGCTCGAGACGCTGTCGCGCGCGGGCGCGCAGATCGACCGCATCGAGATGCCGGAATTTCTCGACGTCGGCGTGATGAATACCAAGGGCGGTTTCGCTGCGGCGGAAAGCTATGCCTGGCATCGCTACCTTCTGACGAGCAAGGGAGACGTGTACGATCCTCGCGTCTCCGCGCGCATCATGCGCGGCGAGGGCATCAGCGCGGCCGACTACATCGATCTCGTGGTCGCGCGCCGCTCGTTGATTGGGCGCGCCGCGGCGCGGCTTGCGTCCTATGACGCCGTGGTCATGCCGACCACCGCAAATACGCCGCCGCGAATTGCCGATCTGGCCGATGACAAGGCGTTTGCGGTGGCAAACCTGCGCTCGCTGCGCAACTGCTCGTTGATCAACATGATCGACGGTTGCGCGATCTCGATCCCCGCACATCATGAGGGCGAGGTGCCGGTTGGATTGATGCTGGCCTCATCCGGCGGCGCCGACGGCCGCATTTTCGAGCTCGCGGCCGGAATGGAGGCGGCCATCCGTGTTTGATCTCACCTTCACCGTGATCGACCGCGAGGGCGGCGCCATGCCGCTGACGCTGGCGATCGAACAGGCCGTGATCGCCGGCTGGACCGGGCGCGACCCGATCGCGCGCGACAAGCACATCGCAGAACTCGAGGCGCTCGGAATCGCCCGGCCTGCGACGACGCCGATCTACTACCGCTGCTCGGCGCGCCGGCTGACACTGGAAGACGCGATCGAGGTCTGCGGGGAGGACTCCAGCGGTGAAGTCGAGTTCGTGCTGATCGGCTGGCAAGGCCGCATTTTTGTCGGTCTCGGCTCCGATCACACCGACCGCAAGGTCGAGAGCTACAGTGTGACCGTCTCAAAGCAGATGTGCGACAAGCCGCTCGCCTCGGTGCTGTGGGAGCTGGAGGACGTCAGGGGCCACTGGGATCAGATGATCCTGCGCTCCTACGCGGTGATCAAAGGCAAGCGCGAGCTGTACCAGGAGGGAACCCTCGCTTCCATGCTGCCGGTCGACGAGCTGATCAAACGCGGCTTCGAAGGCGGCAAATTTCCCGACGGTTGCGCGATGTTCGGCGGCACGTTTGCGGCCAAGGGCGGCATCCGCCCCGCCGACCGCTTCGAATACGAGCTCGAAGATCCCGTGTTGAAGCGCACGATCCGCCACGCCTATGACGTGATCAACATGCCCGTGCGCGGATAAGACGCCATTGCCTCGCCGGAAATCGGGTGGCGAGGGGCGATCCGAACTGCCACATTGACTTTATGAAATCCGCAACCAAAACCCTTCGTTCGGTTCCACCCTCCGACGTCGCCGCCCGCGTCGAAACCATCGATTGGCGGCAGGCCGAAATCGATCTCGATGCGCAGGGCTGTGCGGTCCTCGAGAGCCTGCTTGCGCCGGAGGACTGCCGCGCACTCGCAGCACTCTATGCCGACGACGCGCACTTCCGCAGTCGCGTGGTGATGATCCGCCACGGCTTCGGCCGGGGCGAGTACAAATATTTCTCCTATCCGCTGCCGGACGTGATCGCCGAGCTGCGGCCAAGGCTTTACGCGCGACTTGTCGGCCTTGCCAATCGCTGGAACGAGAGCATGGGCATCGATATCCGCTATCCTGAACGCCACGATGCGTTCCTGAAGCGCTGCCATGAGGCGGGGCAGACCCGTCCGACCCCGCTGCTGCTGCAATACGAGACCGGCGACTACAATTGCCTGCACCAGGACCTCTATGGCGAGCACGTGTTCCCGCTGCAGGTCGCGATCCTTCTTTCCGAACCGGGACGTGATTTTGCCGGCGGCGAGTTCGTGCTCACCGAGCAACGGCCGCGCATGCAGTCGCGCGCCGAGGTCGTTCCGCTGACCCAGGGCGACGCGGTGGCGTTCGCCGTCCACCACCGTCCGGTGCAGGGAACGCGCGGCACCTATCGCGTCAACTTACGCCACGGCGTGAGCCGATTGCGCTTCGGCCGGCGCCATACGGTCGGCGTGATCTTTCACGACGCGAAATGACTGCAGATCTGTTCGATCGCGCCGACCTCCGTCCCGAACGTGAGCAGATCGCGGAGGGGGCGATGCTGCTGCGGGGCTTTGCCCGGCCGCGCGAGCACGAGCTGTTGGCGGCGCTTGACACGATTACCGCGCAGGCGCCCTTCCGTCACATGCAGACGCCGGGCGGCCACCAGATGTCGGTGGCGATGACCAATTGCGGCGGCGTTGGCTGGATCACCGATCGCCGCGGCTACCGCTACGACGCAGTCGATCCGCTGTCGCAACAATCCTGGCCCGGGATGCCGCCGGCGTTTCTCGACCTGGCCGCCAAGGCCGCGGCGGAGGCGGGCTTCGCCGGCTTTTCGCCCGATGCCTGTCTGATCAATCGCTATGAGCCGGGCGCGCGCATGTCATTGCACCAGGACCGGGACGAAAGGGATTTCGGCGCGCCGATCGTCTCGGTCTCGCTGGGACTGCCAGCGATCTTCCTGTGGGGCGGCTTGAAGCGCAGCGACAAGCCCCAGCGCTTTCGGCTGGAGCATGGCGATGTCGTGGTGTGGGGCGGAGTTTCGCGGCTGTACTTCCATGGCGTGGCGCCGCTGGCCGAGGGCGAGCACGCGCTGCTCGGCCGCCATCGCATCAACCTGACGTTTCGCAAGGCGCGTTAGCTAGTTGCGGATCCCACATGTGGTCGCGGACACCCAGTTCTTCTTGATGGTCATGGCGCCGATCACCATCGGGTAAGCCCTTGCTTCCTGTGTCAGCGGACTCGTGATCACGAGATTGGTGGCGTTTCCTTCGATCGAGATCATCTCGTCGATCGCGCCGAATTCGGGCCGCGGCAGCGGAAATGTGACTTCCTGGGGCTTGCTCGTCAGCGTGATCGGCGGCGAGAGGTAATTGCCCTCGCGGAAACGAACGACGCCGTTGCCATTGTTGGTCGAGACCAGCATGGTGCGCGGCAGAATCTGGCACTGGCCGGTTTTTGCAGCCTGGGCCGGCATCGCCGCGGGCGATGAATTGCTCATCATGACGGTGCACGTGACGATCGAAGCCATGAAGGCGGCGCCGAGGCCTGCGACCAGCACGGATTTCCTGCGCGTTTGGGCCTGAGCCGAAAAGGCTGCATCTGACATCTGCGAATCTCCCTTGCCGACTGCCGACATAGCGGAGGGCTTGCCCGTCGATCTGTGACATTTTTCACGTCGGGAATTCCTGCCGGAAATGCTAGGGTCAATGGTTGATCGCAGGAGCTTGGTAACCCATGAGCGCCTCGGAAGTTCGGGCCGATATCGGGGCCGGCCGCAAGCGCATCGGCATTTACCTCGGCTTTCTGCAACTGGTCTTCACGCTCCTGTGGACCACCTATGTCATCTATCTGCCGAAGCTCGCAGCCAATGTGGGGATCGCGCCGGGCGCCGTGATCCTGATCCTGATGCTGGATCAGGCGATCTTTACGATCACCGATACCGCGATGGGGATTGCCGCGGATCGAATTGACGCGCTGGTCGGCCGGCTCGGGGTTTTCGTCGGCGCCTTCGCGGTGGTGTCCTGTGCGGCCTTTGTGGCCTTGCCCTATGTTTCCGCGCTCGGCACCAGCGCAAAACCGCTCCTGATCGCGCTGATCGTGACCTGGGCAATCACCTCGTCTGCGTTGCGCGCGCCGCCCTTGATCCTGCTCGGCAAATATCGCGCAAAACCCGAAATCCCGCTGCTGTCCGCGTTGATGCTGCTGGGCTATGGCGTCGCCGGCGCGGTTTCTCCCTATCTCGGCGCTGTGCTGCTCAAGACGGATGCGCGGCTTCCCTTCATCATCTCGAGCGCGGTCCTGCTTTTGACGGCCCTTGGACTATCGATGGTTGAGCGTGGCATCGCCGCCGAGGCGCCGGCCGGGCAGGCTCCGTCCGCAAGGCCATTTGGTCTGGTGCCCCTGATCTTCATCGTCGCAATGATCGCGCTTGCGCTCGGCTATCAGTTGCATTTCTCCATCAATAGCGGGCCGATTTATCTGCGTTTTGCAAAGCCAGACGATCTGCAATGGCTGATGCCGGTGTTCTGGGTCGGCTTCAACATCGCGATGTTTCCGGCAAGCGCAATCGTCAAGCATCGCGGCGGGCTCCTGGTGATGGGAGCGGGCGGCCTGTTCGGCGCGGTCGCGATCCTCGTGGCGGAGCTGGCGGGCGATCTCTCGACCCTCGTCATCGCGCAATTCGTCGCGGGATCCGCCTGGGGCTGCATGCTCATGAGCGCGGTTTCGGCTGCGCTAGCAATCGGCCACACCGGTGCGGAAGGAAAGGTGACGGGCCTTGTGTTCTCGGCGCTCGCGCTTGCAACGTTCGCGCGGATGGCCGCGGTCGCGGGCGGACTGCAGAAGCTGCCGGACTACGCGCCGCTGTTGCATTGGGTCCCGGTCGCCTGCTGGTCCGTCGCAGGCTGCGGGTTGGTTGTGGTCGCGGCTTCGCGGGCGCAGCGGAGCGATGTCTAGTGCCATGACGCAAATTCAGGGTCGCGCCGGGTGGATGTAGGTCCACGGCGTCATTTCGGAGTCGCGTGCCACTTCGATCGCGATCAGCGAGGGGCCCGCATGCGCGAGCGCCTTTTCAAGCGCCGGACGGAAATGATCGGGTGAGGTCACCCGGCTCGCCGGCACGCCGAAGGATTCGGCGAGCTTCACGAAATCCGGGTTGACGAGATCGGCCGCCACTACACGACCATCGAAGCGCGTGCGCTGGTCGCGCCGCACATTGCCGTACGCGTTGTTGTTGAAAACGAGCGTCACCACGCCGATGTTGAATTGCACCGCGGTCGAAAGCTCCTGCACGCCGAACATGAAGCCGCCATCGCCGGTTATGGCGACCACCACCCGGTCCGGATTGGCGACCTTCGCACCCAGCGCGGTCGGAAAGCCCGAACCCAGCGTGCCCTGATAGCCGGAGGTGATGAAGGTACGCGGCTCGTAGATCGGAAAGCCGTACCAGGAGGCAAAGCCGACTTGCGACAGCTCGTCGGTGACGATTGCGTTCGCGGGCAGCACCTGCCGCAGGATGTTGAGATAGGCCATCTGCGGCTGCACCTGCTGGATTTCCCGTTGCGCAGCCGCGGTCGCCTCCCGGATCGCGGCGCGGCGGCCGGCGGTCTTGCGGTAGCCGGCCCGGCGGACCGCCGCGAGCAAGTCGCGCGTGCCCGCTTTCGAATCCGAGATCACGGCGACATCGGGCGTGTAGCGCCGCATCTCCGACGGATCGATGTCGATCCGGATCGACTTGAGACCATGCGGGCGGTACGGCCAACGCGACATCGTCGGCAGCTCCAGCCGCGTGCCGATCCCGATCATGAGGTCGGTGTCCGGCCAGAGCCGATACGCAGCCGCCATCGTCAGCCCGAGTTCGTGCGCGTTGGAGACGATGCCGCGGCCGCTGCGAAACGCCACGACCGGCGCGTCGATCGTTTCGGCGAGCTCCAGGATTTCCTCGCGTGCATGGATGGCGCCAGAGCCGACGAAGATCATCGGGTGCTTGCTGCCCGCGACCATCGCCGCGGCGTTCTTGATCCGCTCGCTGTCCGGCAGCGGTGCACGAAGAGGGTCGAACACTCTTACGGCGCCGATCTCCGCCCGTTCGGTAAAGATGTCCCAGGGCATTTCGAGCGCGACCGGGCCGCGCCGGCCGGACATCATCTCCTGGAACGCGCGCGCAACCAGATCGGGCGCCGCATCGGGATATTCGATGCGCTCGGCCCATTTCACGAAAGTCCGCAAGGTCGCGAGCTGATCGGGCATCTCATGCAGGTGGCCGCGGCCCTTGCCCAGAAACTGCGTCGGCACCTGTCCAGTCAGGCAGAGCACCGGCTCGTTCGATCCGAATGCGGTGAGCATCGCGGCGCCCGCGTTGAGCACTCCGGGGCCGGGCACCACACTGAATACGCCCGGCCTGCCGCTCGATCGGGCATAACCGTAGGCCATGTAGCCGCAGGCCTGCTCATGCCGCGCGCCGATCACCTTGAGCTGCGCCCGGTGGAAGGCATCGAAGAGGCCGTAGATCTGCGCGCCCGGCAGGCCGAACACGGTATCGACGCCGTGCGCGACAAGGCCGCTGACGATCGCTTCGCCGCCCGTCATGGAAGTCATCACAGCCATCCTTCAAGCATTTTCATCGACAACACCGTTGCGCAGCACGCCAATTCCCTCGGCCTCGACCTCGATCACGTCGCCGGGCTTGAGGTAACGCGGCGGATCGAACCGCGCGCCAGCGCCCGTCGGTGTGCCCGTGACGATGACGTCACCGGGCACGAGCGTAGTGAAGGTCGAGATGTAGCTGATGAGGTAGCGAAAGCCGAAGATCAGCCGCGAGGTGCGGTCGTCCTGCCGCGTCTCGCCGTTGACGCGGGTGGTGAGGCGGATGTCCGCGATCTGCGCCTCGTTGGTGTAAGGCACCATCCACGGCCCGAGACTGCCGGTGGAATCGAAATTCTTGCCTTGCGTGACGTTGAACTTGGCATGGCGCACCCAGTCGCGGATGGTGCCTTCGTTGCAAAGCGTTATCGCCGCGATGTGATCAAGCGCCGCGCTTTCCGCGATATGGCGGCCGGGCCTGCCGATGATAATGACAAGCTCGCCTTCGTAATCGAGCTGCTGCGAGGCACGCGGGCGGACCAGCGGCGTGTTGTGCCCGACAAAGGAGCGCGGCGTGCGCATGAACATCGACGGATATTTCGGCGCATCGGACCCGTCCTTGTATTCCGCATTGCGATCGGGATAGTTGACGCCGATGCAGATGATCTTCTCAGGCGCGGGGATTGGCGGCAAAAAGACGATCGCATCCAGCGCGTGATCCGGCGTGCGGCGCGCGGCCTCGTCGGCGAGCCTTGTCAGCATGCCGCCAGCGATAACTTCGCGCAGCGTCGGATAATCCTTGCCCGAGCGCGCCGACAGATCGACGATCCCGCCGTCGACGACGGCGCCATACCTGCTCGAGCCGTTGATGGAATAGGTGACGAGGCGAGGGGAGGCCATGAGGATGCTCAATCGGTGTGGAGTTTGCCGGGAGTCATGCCGTTCGCTTTGATCGCAGCGAACGCGGTCGGTGTCATCAGAAATTCTACCAACCCACGCGCTGCACCAGCATTTTGGGTATCCGCCGCGATGGCGGCCACAAACGTCAGCTCTTGCTGCAGCGGAGGAGGAAAGGGGCCCACGAACTCGACGCCCGGCGCAATCAGCACATTGGTCAGGAATACGCCGAATTCGGCCTCACCGCTGGCCACGGCCGGCGCGATTTGTGTCGGACCGGACTGGACCTTTGTCTTTGCCCTCATCTCCTCGGCAATGCCAAGCTGCTCGAACATTTTTGTGACGTAGCTGCCTGCCGCACTCGACGGCAGGAAGGCAACGGAGTTTGCGGAGAGCAGGGCTTTCTTCAGGGCGCTCGGTGTCGAGATGTCCGGCTTTGCCGCGCCGGCCCGAACGATGAGGCCGTAACCGACGCGTGCGATGTCGGCGACCGGCGAGGTCGCGAGAAGGGCTTTGGCACCGGAGTCCCGCAACACGTCGCTCGGGACCACGAGCGCATCGAACGGGGTGCCTGAGGTCATCCGCGCAATGATGTTTGGCGTCGAATCGAAATGGATGGAGAGCCGGTGTCCGTTTGATTTTTCAAAACGCGGAGCAAGCTCGTGGAGCAAGGCCGTGATGGAGCCGCCCGCGATCACCTTGAGCTCTTTGAGGTCGCCCGTATTCATGATCTGAGCCACCCTCAGTCCGCGACCGTCACGTCAGCGACAAAGACAGGCTCGCGCACCTTCTGGCCTGCGAACGGCGAGCCCTGCTCGAACCAGGAGCGCGGAGCGGGTGCGCCCCAGAGCGTTTGCCGCCGCGGATCCTTCAGCGACCAGCGCATCGGCGGATGGTCGTGATCCATCGTGAAATAGTCGCTGGTGTAGAGCTCGAGCCTGTGGCCGTCGGGGTCGCGGACATAGAGGAAGAACGCGTTGGAAATGCCGTGCCGGCCGGGGCCGCGCTCGATGTTTTTCAGATATCCGCTGGATGCCATGACGTCGCACAAATGCAAGATGTTCATCGCGGTCGGCACCCAATAGGCGAAATGGTGCAGGCGAGGGCCCTTGCCGTTGGTGAGCGCAAAATCGTGCACGTTGCCCTTGCGATGCAGCCAGGCCGCGGCCATGCGTCCGTTCGGCCCGTCCTCTTCCGCATATTCGGTGAGCCGGAAGCCGAGGCGAGCGTAGAAGTCGACCGTATCCTGGACCTCGGCCGCGAACACGTTGAAATGATCGAGCCGCTGCGGATGACAGCCGCGGTAGAGGTCGTAGCGACGGAGCAAAAGCGGCCTCTTCTCCATGGTCGCATAGAGCTCGATCTGGAAACCGAAGGGGTCGGTGAAGTGCAGGGTGCGGCCCTGGAATGGCTGCTCGCTAAAGGCGCAAACGATCCCGTTCGCCGAGAAGAAAGCCGCCGCCTTGTCGAGATCGGCCTCGTTGCCGACCTTGAAGCCGAGCCGGCTGCAGGCGGGCGCGGCGGCCTTGCGCAGCACCAGCGAGTGATGCTGATGCTCCTCGCTGCCCCGCAGGTAAACGGCGTTGTCATCGGCGTCTTCGACGTGCAGGCCGACGGTCGTCTCATAGAAGTCGCGGCTGAGCTTGACGTCGGTCACATCGAGCACGGCATGGCTCGAGCGGATGATGTTGAAGGGCGGATCGAAGACGTGTTGTGGAACGGGCATTTTTGTTTCCTCACTCTCATCTGTCGTTCCGGGAGGGATGCGCAGCATCGGACCCGCAATCTCGAAATTCCGGGTCTGCGCTCTGCGCATCCCGCAAATGACAGTCAGTGCTCAATTCCCAATCTCTGAATCCTGTGCGTGCCGCGCGCCAGCGAGACATGCTTGGTTTCCATGTAGAAGTCGAACGAATAGTCCCCGCCGTCGCGGCCGATACCCGAGGCCTTCATGCCGCCGAACGGGGTCGGCAGATGGCGGACGTTTTCCGAGTTGAGCCAGATCATGCCGGCCTCAAGCGCATCAGCCACGCGCAGCGCGCGGCCCATGTCGCCGGTCCAGACGTAGCCCGTGAGGCCGTAATTCACGCCATTGGCGATCTCGATCGCATCGCTCTCGTCGTTGAATGGGATCACGGTGAGGAAAGGGCCGAACACCTCCTCCTGCGCCACGCGCATTTTCGCGTGCGCGCCGGTGACGAGCGTCGGCTGAACGTAGTGTCCGCCACCGGGGCCGTCATGTGGCTTGCCGCCGACCGCGATCACGGCACCGTCCTTGCGGGCGACATCGAAGTAAGAGTAGACCTTTGCGAGATGCCGCTCGTGAATGAGCGGGCCGATCTCGGTTGCGGGATCGAGGGGATGGCCGACCCGCAGCGCGCGGACGCGCTCGGCGAGCTTTTCGATGAACCTGTCTGCGATCGACTGCTGGATCAAGAGCCGGCTCGATGACGTGCAGCGCTCGCCATTCAGCGAATAGATCATGAAGACGACCGCATCGAGTGCCCGTTCCAGGTCGGCGTCTTCAAACACGATCACAGGGTTCTTGCCCCCGAGCTCGAAATGCACGCGTTTCAAGCTCGGCGCGCCCTGCGCCATGATCGCCGAACCCGTGGCGCTTTCGCCGACAAAGCCGATGGCCTTGATCGCGGGATGTTCGGTCAGTGCTTTTCCCGCCTCCTCGCCAAAGCCATGCACGGTGTTGAGAACTCCATCGGGGACGCCGGCTTCCTTCACGATCCTTGCAAGAAGGTCGGCGGTGACAGGTGACCATTCCGCGGGCTTGTGAACGACCGTGCAGCCGGCCGCAAGAGCAGGCGCGATCTTCCAGGTCGACAACATGAACGGCGTGTTCCAGGGGGTGATCACTCCCACTGGTCCGATCGGCACGCGGGTGGAGATATTCCAGTGTTCCTCGCTCGGCGTGTTGAGGCCGTCGCGCGCCTCGGCGCACTTATCGGCAAAGAAGCGGAAATTCTCAGCCGCGCGGATCGCGGCCTTCGCCATGAAGCGGTGTGCCTGCCCGGTGTCGATGCATTCGAGCACCGCGATATCCTCGGCGCGGTCCTCGATCGCGTCCGCCACGCGGTGCAGAAGCTTGCGGCGCATCGCCGCCGGCATATCGCGCCAGGATTTGAAGGCCAGCGCGGCGGCCGTGGCCGCACGGTCGATATCCTCGGCATCGCCCCGCGCAACCGTTGCAAGAACCGCGCTGTCGATCGGCGACCTCGTTTCGAACGTGTCGCCCGAAATCGATGGAACGACCTTGCCGTCGATCATGTGGCCGATGCCGTCGGCGCGCAGTTGTTTCAAGAGCGGTGCGGCACGGTCGAGATTTTCCTTGAACAGATCGGATTTCGGCGTGGCCTTATCCATGGACAGCCTCCGCTTTCAAGGCGTCGTGAATGTTGTTGCGCTTCCAGCTCGTTTCCTTGTCGTTGATCTGCATATCGAAGGACAGGGCGAACCTGCCTTGCGCGAACACGGGATCAAGATGAGCCGACAGCGCGTTGAAGATAAGCTCGCCTGCACGCTTGCGAGTTGCAAGGTCGCGGCCCTCGCCGAGCCTGAGCACCATGTCGAGAAAGGCGTAACCCGGCTTGCCGTCGGCGATCGCGTAATGCTCGCAGCGGATGGCGCGCACGCGAATGCCGCCGAGCGGGAAAATGCCGCTTTCGACCGCAGCCTGGCGGACGATTTCGACGACTTTCCCCACGTCGATGCTTTCATCGAGATTGGCGGAATATTCGATCGTGAAATGCGGCATGGCGGATTACTCCACTTGAGTTTAGGCAAAATAGCAGCTGACCGAGCCATAGGCGCCATAATCGGCCTGGATTGTGTCGCCCTTGCGCGTCTCGATCGGGCGGATGAACGATCCTGCGAGCACGATTTGGCCCGGCTCCAGCGTCAGACCGAGCGGGGCAATCTTGTTGGCAAGCCATGCGACCGCGGTTGCGGGATGATTGAGCACTCCGGCGGCTAACCCGGTCTCTTCCAATTGGCCGTTGCGGAAGCACAGCGCACCGATCCAGCGCAGATCTGCCTCGAGCGGGCGGATCGGCCGCCCGCCGAGCACGATGCCGGCATTGGCGGCGTTGTCGGCGATGGTATCGTAGATCTTTCGTGTTGCCCCGGTGACGGGATCGACGCGCTCGATCCGCGTGTCAAGGATCTCAAGCGCCGGCACGACAAAGTCGGTCGCGTTCATCACGTCGAACATCGTGCAGTCGGGACCCTTGAGCCTTTTGCTCATGATGAAGGCGAGCTCGGCCTCGACCCGCGTCGCGATGAAGCGGTCCGACGGCACGACGCCGCCATCGGCGAAGAACATATCATCGAGCAGCACGCCGGAATCCGGCTCGTCGATATTGAGCGCGCTCTGCATCGCCTTCGAGGTCAAGCCGATCTTGTGTCCCCTGACCGTGCGCCCTTCGCCAACCTTGATCTCTATCCAGGTTTTCTGGATGGCATAGGCGTCCTCGATCGTTATCGAAGGATATACGATCGACAACTGCCGGATCTGCGCGCGCGTTTTTTCCGCAGCGTGAAGGCTCTCGGCGGCTATGCGAATCTCTTGCTTGGAAAGAGCCATGGCGTCGACAAAAATGATTGGCTGCGATTTGTTTAACATGTTAAGTTAATCCGATCAAATCGAATGATCTGTGCTGCATTGCAAACTTGGTCCCGCGTGGTGGCAGGTAAATGGCGAAATCGGCCAACAGGTTGGGTGTGTCGGACAAGGCTGCCAACCCCGGCATGCCGCCGTCGCGGCACGTGCCGATGCGCGAGTTTTCCCGCTCGCTGCCGATGGCGCTGCTCCGCGCGCGCGAGGCCGTGATGCGGCAGTTTCGTCCCTCGCTGCGCCGGCACGGGTTGACCGAGCAGCAATGGCGCATCCTGCGCGCGCTTGCCGCGGTCGACAACATCGAGGTCACGGAGCTCGCGCGCACCGCGTTTCTCCTCGGGCCGAGCCTTTCGCGCATCCTGCGCGACCTCGAGGCGCGACGGCTGATCGAGCGCAAGACGGCGAAGACGGACCTTCGTCGTGGCGTGGTATCGATCTCCGATAAGGGCGTGCGACTGATGGAGCTGGTGGCACCGTCGTCCGAGGCGATCTATGCCGAGATCACGCGACGCTATGGTGTGCGAAAACTTGCGGAACTGCAGGACATGCTGGGCGCGCTGGAGGCGAGCCTTGCGGGCCTCGAGCTTGCTGCCGGGCACGATGGCGAGGAAGACGAGTGAGCGCAATTTTGCATGATGCCATCCGGTTGCCGGCATGGACATGTCGGCGGTTTTTCGCTCAAAGTGCCGGCCAAGCTGATCGCAGCATTCAGACACGGGACGAAACGCCGCGCTGATCCATAGCTCAGCGCAGGGAAAGCCAAGGACCAAATACCTTCCATGGTCACCATCAAGCTTGAAAATCTCATCGATTTCGTTGCCGATGTGTTTGCGCATGCAAACTCCTCGAAGGAAGAGGCAAGGCGCATCGCGACCTATCTTACGACCGCCAATCTGACCGGCCATGACAGCCACGGCGTGATCCGGGTTCCCGTCTACATGCGCTGGAAGAACACCGGTGCGGTGGTGCCGAACCAGACCCCGGAAGTCGTGGTCGATACGCCCTCGCTTGCGGTCGTCGATGGCAAGTTCGGTTACGGCCAGACCGTGACGCCTGTCGCGGTGAGGATCGGTATCGAAAAGTGCAGGAAGGCGGGGCTGGCGGCGGTCGCCCTTCGCAACGCCGGCCATATCGGCCGCGTCGGCGACTGGGCCGAAATGGCCGCGGCCGAAGGCCTGGTCTCGGTGCATTTCGTGAACGCAGCAGGCTCGCTGCTGGTCGCGCCCTATGGCGGCGTCGAAAAGCGTCTGTCGACCGCTCCTTATTGCGTCGGTATTCCGCGACAAGGGCAGGACCCGATCGTGCTCGATTTTGCGACCTCGATCGTCGCCGAGGGCAAGTGCCTGGTTGCGAGCCGCGGCGGCAAGAAGCTGCCGATCGGTGCTCTGATCGATGCCGACGGAACGCTTAGCGAAGATCCGCATGTCCTTTACGGGCCCTATACGCCGGACGGGCCGCGCGACCATACGAAGGGGACCGGTGCGATCCGCGCGTTCGGCGAGCACAAGGGTTCGGGCCTTGCGTTCATCTGCGAACTGCTCGGCGGCGCTCTGACCGGCACCGGCGCAACGGCGCCGGACCGGCGCTTCGCCAACGGCATGCTCGCCTTTTACGTCGATCCGAAGGTCGTCGATCCCGCGAATTTTTTCGATGGCGAGATCGCCCGCTACACGGATTTTATCCGGCACACCAAACCGGTCGCCGGCGTCGAGCAAGTGCTGATTCCAGGCGATCCCGAGCGGAGAATGCGCGCCGAGCGCACCAAGAACGGTATCCCCTTGCCTGACGATACATGGGCGGCGATAGTGAATACCGCGCGCGAGGTCGGCGTCAGCGAGGTGAGCATTCAGAGGGCGACTGCTTAAGGGTACCGTCATCGCGAGCGCGACGATGCAATCCGGAGCGGCAAAGGCAGGTCCGGATTGCTTCCTGGCTTCGCTCCTTGCTGTGGCGGCAGGTCTTGAACAAGAAGGGAAGGAACGCGATCGATGCCAAACAACAAAGTGAAGCAAATCTGGGCCTCGGGCAAAGTCGTCGTGAACGCTTGGCTGGCGATCCCGTCGAGCTTCTCCGCGGAAATGATCGCGCAATGCGGTTTCGACAGCGTCACGGTCGATATGCAACACGGCGTGCAGGATTATTTGTCGATGGTGCAGTGTTTTCAGGCGATGCACGGCCACCCCGTCACGCCGATGGTGCGCGTGCCCTGGAACGAGCCGGGCATCATCGGCAAGGTGCTCGACGGCGGCGCCTATGGCGTGATCTGCCCGATGATCAACACCGTGCAGGAAGCCAAGAACCTCGTCGCCTATTCCAAGTATCCGCCGCAAGGCGTGCGCTCCAACGGACCGATCCGCGCGGGCATGTATGGCACCGCGGGCACTTACCAGAAGACGGCGAATGAAGAGATCGTGCTGTTGCCGATGATGGAGACCAAGACGGCGGTCGAGAGCATGGAGGCAATTCTCGACGTGCAGGGTATCGACGGCGTCTATATCGGTCCATCCGATCTCGGCTTCTCCTACGGGCTCGAGCCGAAGCTCGATCGCACCGAGCCGGAGATCCTGAAAATATACGAGAAGATCGTAAAGGAGTGCGACAAGCGCAAGCTTTATCCCGGCATTCACTGCAGCGGCGCCGACGGCGCGGTGCGCGCCATCAACATGGGCTTCAAGCTTGTCACGCTCTCCAATGAGGTCGGGTTGATGTCGACCTATGCCAAAATGCAGGTCAACGCGACGCGCGAAAAGTCTGCGGGAAAAGCGTGACAACGCGAATAGCGAATGGGGCGTAGCGAATAGGGTCTCTACTCGCAATTCGCCACTCTCCATTCGCGAACTTGATGGAGACCTCCCATGACCCCGGCACCTGTCATCCGCCTGCATCCCGACGACGGCGTGCTGATCGCGCGCGCAAGCCTGCCGCCCGGCATGGCGGTTGCCGACGGCGTGACCACGCTCGAGCGCATTCCCGCCGGCCACAAGGTTGCGATCAAGCCGATTGCGGTGGGCGAGCCCGTGCGCCGCTACGGCCAGATTATCGGCTTTGCCACTCAGCCGATCGCGCCGGGGCAGCACGTGCACACGCAAAACTGCGGCATGGGAGATTTCGCAAAGGACTATGCCTATGGCGTCGACGTCAAGCCGGTGCCGAATTTCGATCTGAGCGCGACGTTCGATGGCATCCGCCGCCCCGACGGGCGCATCGCGACCCGCAACTACATCGGCATCCTCACCTCCGTGAACTGCAGCGCGCATGTCGCGGGCCTGGTGGCCGACGTCTTCAAGAAGAATCCATTCACCGGCGACAATCCGCTGGCCGATTTTCCCAATGTGGATGGTGTCGTCGCGCTGACCCACAAGACCGGCTGCGGCATGACGCAGGACGAGCCGCTGCGGCTGCTTCGCCGCACCCTCGGCGGCTATGCGCGGCACGTGAATTTTTCCGCTGTCGTGGTGCTTGGGCTCGGCTGCGAGGTGAACCAGATCGGCGGTCTGATGGAGGAGCAGAAGCTTGCCGGCCGGCTGCGCGCGATGGACATCCAGGAGAAGGGCGGCACCCGCAAGACCACCGAGGCCGGCATCGCGTTCGTGAAGGAGGCGCTGGCCGACGCGAACAAGGTCAAGCGCGAGCCGGTGCCGGCGAGCGAGTTGACGGTGGCGTTGCAATGCGGCGGCTCCGACGGCTATTCCGGCGTCTCGGCCAATCCGGCCTTGGGCGCGGCAAGCGACCTGTTGGTACGTCATGGCGGCACGGTGATCCTGTCGGAGACGCCGGAGACCTATGGCGCCGAGCATCTCCTGACGCGCCGCGCCGTCAGCCGCGAGGTCGGCGAGAAGCTGGTCGCGCTGATGCGCTGGTGGGAGGCATACACGCAGCGCGAGGGCGCGGAGATGAATGCCAATCCGAGCCCGGGCAACAAGGCCGGCGGCCTTACCACGATCCTGGAAAAATCGCTCGGTGCGATGGCGAAGGCGGGCAGCACCAACCTGGTCGACGTTCTCAATTATGCCGAGCCCGTCACCAAGAAGGGCTTCGTCTTCATGGATACGCCCGGCTACGACCCGGTCGCCGCGACCGGCCAGGTGGCAGGCGGCGCCAATCTCGTCTGCTTTACGACCGGACGGGGCAGCGTGTTCGGCTGCAAGCCCGCGCCCTCGATCAAGCTTGCGACCAACACGCCGATGTACAAGCGCATGGAAGACGACATGGACGTCAATTGCGGCACCATCCTCGACGGCGAGGAGACGGTGCAGCAATGCGGCCAGCGTATTTTCGATCTGATGCTTCAGACCGCCTCCGGAAAGCCCACCAAGAGCGAGTGCTTTGACTTTGGCGGTGCCGAGTTTGCCCCCTGGGTGCTGGGCGCGACGATGTGAGGTCTCGCCTGTCATTCCGGGCTGATGCGAGGCGTCGGACCCGCAATCTCGGGATTCCGGGTCCGGCCCTTCGGGCCTTCCCGGAATGACGGCGCTCAATATCCGCTGCTCCGATGGGCACCCCATGCCCGTTGTTAGTGCTTGATCCATGGCCGCCCCGGTGTTCTGCTCAAAAAAGCTGCTGGAGTAGCCTGTCCGTGTCGATCTACGTCGCACTGCATCACGTTACGCATTACAAATACGATCGCCCGATCGACCTCGGCCCCCAAACCATTCGCCTGCGGCCTGCGCCGCACACCCGCACCCCGATCCTGTCCTATTCGCTGAAGGTCACGCCTTCGAACCACTTCGTGAACTGGCAGCAGGACCCGCAGGGCAACTGGCTGGCGCGCTACGTCTTCCCGGAGAAGGCAACCGAGCTGAAAATCGAGGTCGATTTCACGGCGCAGATGACCGTGATCAATCCGTTCGACTTCTTCGTCGAGCCTTATGCCAACGCGTTTCCGTTCAAATATCCCGACACCCTGAAGGCCGAGCTTGCGCCTTATCTGGAGACCTCCGAGCCCGGGCCGCTGCTTGCCGCTTATTTGAAGACGATTCCGCGCGAGGCGGATTTGACGGTCAATTTCCTCGTCGCGCTGAACGCGGAGTTGCAGAAAAAGATCAGATACATCATCCGCATGGAGCCGGGCGTTCAGACCCCGGAGGAGACGCTGGGCTTCTGTGCCGGCTCCTGCCGCAACTCGGCCTGGCTCTTGATCCAGACCTTTCGGCATCTTGGGCTCGCCGCGCGGTTCGTCTCCGGCTACCTTATCCAGCTTCGTCCCGATATCGATCCCGTCGAAGGCCCGCGCGAGGTCGAGAGCGACTTCACCGACCTGCACGCCTGGGCCGAAGTCTATCTGCCGGGCGCCGGCTGGATCGGCTTCGATGTCACGTCGGGCATGCTGACCGGCGAGGGCCACATCCCCGTCGCCGCCACGCCGCACTACCGCTCCGCCGCGCCGATCTCCGGTACGGCAGGGCACGCCAACGTCGATTTTTCCTTCGAGATGAATGTGAAGCGGATCCGCGAAGCGCCGCGGATCACCAAGCCCTTCTCCGACGAAGCCTGGGCCGAGCTCGACCGGCTCGGGGAAAAGGTCGATGCCGACCTGAGCGCGGACGACGTGCGGCTCACCATGGGCGGCGAGCCGACCTTCGTCTCGGTCGACGACATGGAATCGCCGGAGTGGAATGTCGCGGCCGTCGGTCCCTCCAAGCGCGGTCTTGCCGACGAGTTGATCCGGAAATTGCGCACACGGTTCGCGCCCGGCGGTCTGCTGCATTACGGGCAGGGCAAATGGTATCCCGGAGAGAGCTTGCCGCGCTGGGCCTTCGGACTCTATTGGCGCAAGGACGGCGTGCCGATCTGGAAGAATGGCGATCTGATCGCCAGCATCGACAACCCGCGCAAGGCCGACATCTGGGATGCAGAGCGCTTTGCGGATTCGACCGCCGAAAAGCTCGGCGTCTCCAGCGACTATGTGTTGCCGGCCTTCGAGGATCCGAGCCACTGGCAGCTCAAGGAAGCGACGCTTCCGGCCAACGTCACGCCGATCGATTCCAAGCTGCCCGATCCGGAAGAGCGGGCTCGCATGGCACGTGTGTTCGAGCAAGGTCTCGACACGCCCCGCGGTTTTGTCCTGCCGATCCAGCGCTGGAACGCGGAGGCGCGGCGCTGGCGCAGCGAGCGCTGGGATTTGCGGCGCGGCAACCTGTTTCTGGTGCCCGGCGATTCCCCGCTCGGGCTGCGGCTGCCGATCGCCTCGCTGCCCTATATCCCGCCGCAGGACTATCCCTACCTCCTGGAGCAGGATCCGATGGCTCCCCGGGACGAACTGCCGGTGTTCGAGATGGCCGCGGGTCCCAGCACGGCACAACAGGCGGTGCAGGAGCAGCAGCCGACGTCGGGGGGCGTGCGCACCGCGATGTCGATCGAAATCCGGGACGGCGTGCTTTGCGCTTTCATGCCGCCGGTCGAAAAGCTTGAAGATTACCTGGAGCTGATCACGGCCATTGAGGCCACCGCCGAAGAGCTGAAGATGCAGGTTCATGTCGAGGGCTACGCGCCGCCCTATGATCCCCGCATCGAGGTGATCAAGGTGACGCCCGATCCCGGGGTGATTGAGGTCAACGTGCAGCCGGCGAAAAGCTGGCGCGACGCGGTCGACATCACCCTTGGCCTTTACGAGGATGCCGCGAAAACCCAACTCGGCGCCAACAAGTTTCTGCTCGACGGCCGGCACACCGGCACCGGTGGCGGCAACCACGTCGTGGTCGGCGGTTCGACGCCGAAGGATTCGCCGTTCCTGCGCCGTCCCGACCTTTTGAAGAGCCTGGTCCTGTATTGGCAGCGGCATCCGTCGCTGTCCTACTTCTTTTCCGGCATGTTCATCGGACCGACCAGCCAGGCGCCGCGGATCGACGAGGCGCGGCATGATAGCCTCTACGAGCTCGAGATCGCGATTTCGAAAGTGCCGCCGCCGGGCGGCGAGGTGCCGCTGTGGCTGGTCGACCGGCTGTTCCGGCACATCCTGGTCGATATCACCGGCAATACCCACCGTGCCGAGATCTGCATCGACAAGCTCTATTCGCCGGATGGACCGACCGGCCGCCTCGGCCTCGTCGAATTCCGCGCGCTCGAAATGCCGCCCGACCCGCGCATGTCGCTGGCGCAGCAGCTTCTGGTGCGCGCGCTTATCGCAAAGCTCTGGCGCGAGCCGCAGGAGGGCAAGTTCGTGCGCTGGGGCACCGCGCTGCACGACCGCTTCATGCTGCCGCATTTCATCTGGGAAGATTTCCTCGATGTGCTTGATGAGCTTCGTCACTCCGCCTACGATTTTTCGCCCGACTGGTTCGTGGCCCAGCTCGAGTTCCGTTTCCCAGCTTTCGGCCGGGTCCATCATGGCGGTGTCTCGCTGGAATTGCGGCAGGCGCTCGAACCCTGGCATGTGCTCGGCGAGGAGGGCACGTCCGGCGGCACGGTGCGCTATGTCAACTCCTCGGTCGAACGGCTGCAGGTGAAGGCGGAAAACTTCGTCGAGGGCCGCCACGTCGTCTCGTGCAACGGCCGCAGATTGCCGATGACCGCAACCGGGCGCGCGGGCGAGGCTGTGGCGGGCGTCCGGTTCAAGGCCTGGCAGCCGGCTTCCGGCCTGCACCCGACCATTCCGGTCCACGCGCCCTTGACCTTCGATATCATCGACACCTGGAATGGCCGTTCGCTGGGCGGCTGCGTCTACCATGTTGCCCATCCCGGCGGTCGTAGTTATGAAACAAAACCCGTCAATTCTTACGAAGCCGAGGCGCGGCGGCTGGCGCGGTTTCAGGACCACGGCCATACCCCCGGGAGGGCCGACCCGCCGCGCGAGGAACGCACAATAGAATTTCCTTTGACACTCGACTTGAGGACGCCGCTCCCGCATTAAAATTATCGGGGTTTTGAAAGAGTCGGCATGGCGGACACCACCGGCGAAGGGACAGGTCAGGCGATAGGCCAAACCGCCGGCGGGGCGAGCGGGCAGGCCGTCCGCGCGCGCCCGGCCGATCGCCGCGTGGCGCAGTGGATGCGCAACTACGTGCGCCTGCAGGGCATCCCCGACGAATACATCGCCCAGGACGGGGCGCCGCGCGCGGTCTGGACCCGCTTTTTCGACCATTTCGCCGCGCTTGCGCCATCCGACATCGAACGCCGCTTCGGCGCTGCCGACCGCCATCTGCGGGAGGCGGGGGTCACGTACCGCGCGCCCGGCGAGAGCGCCGACCGGCATTGGCCGCTGAGCCACCTGCCGCTTCTGATCGGCGAGGCCGATTGGCAGCAGCTTAGCGCCGGCATCGCACAGCGCGCGCAGCTCCTCGAAATGGTGCTGCGCGATCTCTATGGCGAGGGGCGCTTGGTCGCCGACGGCGCGATCCCGGCAGCCGCGATTGCCGGCTCGACGGAATATCTGCGGTCCGTTTGCGGCCTCAAGCCGCCCGGCGGTCGCTACCTCAGCGTCTACGCCGCCGACGTCGGCCGCGGTCCCGACGGGCGCTGGTGGGTGTTGAGCGACCGCACGCAAGCTCCTTCGGGCGCGGGCTACGCGCTGGAAAATCGGCTCGTGCTGTCGCGCGCCTTCACCTCGCTGTACAAGGCCATGAACGTTGAGCGCGTCGCGCCGTTTTTCGAGGCCTTCCGCGATGCGCTCCGCTCCAGCGCCGATCGTGACGAGCCGCGGATCGGCGTTTTGACGCCGGGCGCCTTCGGCGAGACCTATTTCGAGCACGCCACGCTCGCGCGCTATCTCGGTTTCCTCCTGGTCGAGGGCGACGACCTCGCCGTCTCCGGCGACCGCATCCATATCCGAACCGTGGCCGGCCTGAAGCGCCTCGACGTGATCTTGCGCCGCGTCGATTCCAACTCGCTCGATCCGCTCGAGCTCGATGCCTCCTCCCGCCTGGGTGTGCCAGGGCTGATCGATGTGTTGCGCAAGAACGGCGTCGTGGTGGCCAATATGCCGGGCTCGGGCGTGCTCGAGGCGCGGGCGCTTCTGGGTTTTCTGCCGAGCCTCTGCCGCCGCCTCCTCGGCGAGCACCTGATGATGCCGCATATTGCGACCTGGTGGTGCGGCCAGAAGGCCGCGCGCGAGGAAGTCTTGTCGCGGCTCGACGAGGTGGCGATCGAAGGCGCCTATGGCAATGTCGTTCCCGGCATTGCCAGCAACGGGCCGGTGCTCGCGGCCGAACTGTCCTCCGCCGAGCGCGAGCGGCTGGTCGCCGCGATCAATGAGCGCGGGATCGACTTCGTCGGTCAGGAGCTGGTCCGCCTCTCGACCACCCCGGTGTGGGAGGGCGGACGCATCGTGCCGCGCCCATTCGTGCTCCGCATCTTCGCTGCCGCCACGCCCGACGGCTGGACCATCATGCCGGGCGGCTTCTGCCGCATTGCCGATCAGCTCGACGCCCGCATGGTCTCGATGGGAGCCGGCGCACGTTCCGCCGACGTCTGGGTCGTTTCCGACAAGCCGGTGCCCCAGCGCACCCTGCTGCCGGGCTCCGATGCCGTGCGCATCCGTCGTATCGCGGGCGTCTTGCCGAGCCGCGCCGCCGACAATCTGTTCTGGCTCGGCCGTTATCTCGAGCGCGCCGAGGCCACCCTGCGCCTGATCCGAGCGCTCGGCACTCAGGTCCGCGATCTCGGCAAGGGCGCTGCCGGCGTCGCCAACACCGGCGAGCGGATCCAGCGCATGCTCGTGACCTGGGGGGCGGTCACCCAGGTCTCGCGCTCGCAGCCTGCCAGGGTCGCCGCCGAGGCGCTGCAGGCCGAGGAGCGCTTCGGCTCGGCGTTGTCGCTCGTGCGCGCCGCCCAGCGCACCGCGACATCCCTGCGCGAGCGCCTCTCGCCGGACGCCTGGCAAGTGATCACCGAGATGACCTCGCGCCTTGCCCAGGAGGTCGAGGACGACGAAGGCGTCGCCAGCGCCGCCGAGCTTTCGCTGCAGGAGCTGGCTAGCTTCGCAGGCCTTGCACAGGAGAACATGAACCGCGCCGCCGGCTGGCGCTTCCTCGAAATGGGCCGCCGGGCCGAGCGCGCCATCAATACCGTCCGCTTCGGCCGGCAGTTTGCCTATGACGAGGCGACACCGGAAGATCTCGATATCCTTCTTACGCTCGTGGATTGCCAGATCACCTATCGCTCGCGCTATCTGCTGGCCCCGGTGCTGGCGCCGGTGCGCGACCTCGTGGTGCTCGATCCCTATAATCCGCGCTCGGTCGCATTCCAGGTGCAGGCGCTGAACGAACATATCGCAAGCCTGCCCGCGCTTCGCGAAAGCGGGCTGATCGAACGCCCGCAGCGCCTTGCGGTCGCGGTGCAGGCGGTGCTGACGACGGCGGAAGCAACCAACCTCGACACCAAGACGCTGTTCGGGCTCGAGCAGGACCTGCTCAACCTCTCGGATGCGATCGGATCGCATTACTTCCCGCATGGTCCCAATGCCAGCCGGCCGGAGAAGTTGACGGGGCTGGCGTGATCTACGACATCCGGCACGTCACGACCTACGGCTATGAAAGCGCGGTCAGTTACGCGCGCTGCTCGCTGCGGCTGGAGCCCAGAAATGGCGACGGCCAGGAATTGATCTCGCATTCCG
The DNA here is from genome assembly GCA_963738845.1 of uncultured Alphaproteobacteria bacterium. Classification (GTDB taxonomy): domain Bacteria; phylum Pseudomonadota; class Alphaproteobacteria; order Rhizobiales; family Xanthobacteraceae; genus Bradyrhizobium. Next base: position 445,211 of record CAVTYJ010000007.1, read on the forward strand.
TCGAGATCAGGCCGCGGCCGGCGGAACGCGCCGCGCGACGCGATTTCTTCGGCACGCTGACCGAGAGCGTGACGATCGAGAACCCGCATCGTCACTTGCGGATCGATTCGCGCTCGCGCGTGTCCGTGTCGCGAAAATCTCCGGGGCGTACGGCGCCGAGCCCGTGCTGGGAGAGCGTGCGCGACATTGCGTTCGAGGCAAGCTCGCTTGGGCCGTCGTCGCCGGTCGGCTATGTCTTTGCCAGCGCGCTGGTACCGGTGCTGTCCCCGGTCACGGCCTATGCGGCTGCAAGCTTTCCAGCGGGCATCGGCGTGCTGGTCGGCGCCGTCGAGCTGATGCATCGTATCCGCGCCGAATTCCGCTACGATCCCAAGGCGACCGTGATCTCGACGCCGCTCAACGAGGTGTTCGAGAAGCGCCACGGCGTCTGCCAGGATTTCGCGCATGTGATGATCGCAGGGCTTCGCGGCCTTGGGCTGCCGGCGGCCTATGTCAGCGGTTACTTGCGCACCATCCCGCCTGCCGGAAAACCGCGGCTGCAGGGCGCGGATGCAACCCATGCCTGGGTCTCGCTGTGGTGCGGTGAGAGCCTCGGCTGGATCGGCTTCGATCCGACCAACGACCTGCTGGTCGAGAACGATCACATCGTGCTCGGCGTCGGTCGCGATTTTTCCGACGTGTCGCCGGTCGACGGCATCATCGTCGGCTCGCCGAAGCAGAAGCTCAACGTCGCCGTCGACGTGATCGTGGTGGAGTGAAAATTTCGCGAGAGGCTTTTCGCCGCGAGCGCGCCAAGCCACGACTTCGCGTTCCCGCGGCGCGATTGCGTCCGGGTGATGCGAACCACGTCCCTCGAAAGCTGGAGGGCGCAGGGAATGCCGGGTGTTGTGCTGCACCCGCAGCCTTGTGTGCGAGTTGAGAAAGCACACAAGCAAACTCACCACAGGTAAAGCCGCAACAACGACATTCCCTGCACGATGGTGTTACGACTTTTTGCGTACTCTCCCCGGTGTCCATGACCTTTTAGTCACCGTCGCTTGCGGACTGTCGTCCGCAAACTTGACACCAGCCCAGGGGTGCCAGGACCACACGCCTTCGCCGTCCGCACCACATCGCACGTCTTACGCTGTGGTCGCGTCCATCGCATCCTGCGCCCAACACTCGTGACGATCGCGAAGCGCCCCTCCTAGAGGGAGCAGGACGGCGCCAATGGATCACATGTTTCCGAAAAACGGAAGCAAAATATTTTTCTCCGAAGGACTGGACAGTGGACTCGGCCTTGAATCGCTTCAGGAAATTCGGTTTTTCGCGCAGGCAATCCCGGGTCCGGCGGGTGAGACGGTCAGGGAAGACAATGCCTTGATTTGGCAGCTCCCGGCAAATTGAGCCAAGCGGCTTGAACGCCTCCGTCCGCAGGCGCTATGGTTTGCGGGTCAGCGCGAGAACAGACGCGGAGAACGTCGTGGGGATGTCTGCGCCGATCCGAAGCCCAGGCAACACGTCCTTGTGGTCGGTCCTTGAGGCAATTGCGCTCGCCTCGGGCAATGTGAAACCGACCATTCCGCGGTTCGATGTCGATCGCATGGACGAGGATGACAACCGCCTGTTCGGCTTGACTGCGCAAATCCAGTGCATCCCGAAACCGGCCTCTCGACCGAGGTCCAGGACGCCGTTTTTATGGCGCGCAATTAACGCAGGGTCAGGCCGCTCACCCCTGTGCTAAAAGGGGCTCGAAGGAGTAAAGCGCGTGGCAGATTTTGCCGGACAGGTTCAGCGCAAGCCATCGAGCGCGATCGAACTGACCCATTGGCTCACGCCCATCGCGCTCACGATTGCGATCGGCGTGGTGTATTTCATTGCCGCGCGGCTCAGCCTTGCTCTTCTGACCAAGCCCGAGGGCGTCGCGGTATTCTGGCCCGCCGCAGGCGTGTCGGCGGGTGCGCTGATCGCGCTTGGCCCTCGCGCCCGTTGGCCCGTCATTTTCGGCACCATGGCGGCAACCATCGTGGCCAATCTGCTTGGCGACCGCAATTTTTGGGGCGCCGTGCTCTTTGCGCTGTGCAATGCGGGCGAGGCCGTGCTTACGGCGTGGCTGATCGGCCGCTATTTCGGCCCGGATTTCCGGCTGACCAAGCTGCGTAATGTGCTGGGGTTGGTTGCCGCGGCCGCGGTCGGCGCCGCGGCTTCCGGCGTCGGGGGCGCCATCGGTTTCAAGCTCTTTCACAGCACGGCGGCGCCGCTTCCGATGATCTGGCAGCACTGGTTCGCCTCCGACGGCCTCGGAATCATCACCGTTGCGCCGGTCCTGATCGAGCTTGCCGCGGCCTCGCGAGATCGGCCGCCGTTCGGCGAGCTCGTCGAAGGCGCCCTGACGGTCGCGGCGCTGGCGCTTGTGAGCGCGTTCGCCATTTTCCTGCGTTCCGAGCTGCTGGCCAATGTCGGACCGGTCGCCGTGCTGTTTGCTCCGATGTTGTGGCTGGCCGCGCGCTGCCGCCCGGTTTTCGCGGCTTCCGCCGCTCTCATCGTCAGCCTGTCGATCGTCTGGACGACGACTTTTGGCATCGGCTATTTCGGCAATCCGGACCTTGCGATGAGTGAACGCGTGCTTGCCGCGCAGATGAGCATTCTGCTGGTCACGATCGGCGCCTCCGTTCTGGCAGCGCTGTTTGCCGAAATCCGCGACAAGAGGAAGTTGGCGGAAGCGGCGCTGCACGCCAGCGAAACCCAACGCTATCTGATCGAGAATGAAAGACTTGCCGCTCTCGGAAGGCTTGTGGCCGGGGTCGCCCATGAGCTCAACAGCCCGGTCGGCATCAGCCTGACGGTTGCCTCGACCCTCGAGCACCGCTGCAGGAATTTCAAGAGCGAGATTTTCTCAGGCCCGGTGCGCCGTTCGACGGTTGCCGAATTCGGCGAGGGTTGTCGGGATGCGGCAAGCCAGCTCGTCGCCAATCTGGAGCGCGCTGGAGAGCTGATTCAGGCCTTCAAGCAGGTTGCCGTCGATCGCAGCGGTGCCGATCGCCGCAGCTTCGACCTCAAGCTCGCGACCGAGCAAATCATCGCCAGCGTGCGGCCGGGCATCCGGAAATCCAAATGGGCGCTTGCGCTCGAGATCCCCACCGACATCGTGCTCGATGGTTATCCCGGTGCTTACGGACAGGTGCTGACCAACCTGATCTTCAACGCGATCACTCATGGCTTCGCCGACGGATCGGTTGGAAACATGCTGATCAGGGCTGATCGTCTCGGCGACGGTCAGGTCGAGATCACGTTCTCCGATGACGGAAGCGGAATTCCGGAGGACGTTCAGCGCCATGTGTTCGACCCTTTTTTCACCACGAGCCGCGCCAAGGGCAATACCGGGCTCGGTCTCTATATCGTGCACAATCTCGTCACCGAGCAGCTCGGCGGCCGCATCAACCTTGTTTCCGCGCCGGGCCAGGGCACGACGCTGAGCATGACGCTTCCCCTGAGTGCGCCCGGCAGCGCCGAGAAGGGCGCCACGGCCCGCTCGGCTCAAGGGAGCCGCTGATGCGGACCAACATCGATATGGATGACGCCTTGATGGCGGAAGCCCAAAAGGCTTCCGGCCAGGCGACCAAGAAGGGCACGGTCGAAGAAGCGCTTCGCCTGATGATCAAGTTGCGGCGACAGCAGAGAGTAGGCTCGGCCTTTGGCAAGTACCGCTGGCGCGGCAACCTCGGACGGAGTCGTAAGGGTCGGGGCACCGGGTGACCGTTGTCGATGGCCTCGTTTGGATCGACTTTTTCAACGCCCGAACACCCCGCAACGGTGATTTTCATCGGATGGCACGACGATCACCTGAGAGAGCAACGACATCCCTCCTGCGCACGCTCGATCGCCTGATCGGCGGCCTTGTCGCCGCCGCGAAATGGCTCGCGCTGCCTGTGATCGTGCTCCTCTTCCTGCAATGGCCGCTGAGGGATTTCGTCCATCATTTTTCGCGTGAGGCAAACGATCTCGGACAAATCGCGTTTGCGCTGTTCGTCGCGGTCAGCGTCACGGCGGCGACGCGCGCGGGCACCCATCTCGCGGTCGATCTCGTCGCCAAACGCTATTCGCCGCGAAGGCGAGCCCTGCTTACGCGCCTCGGAAGCGCGCTTGGGCTGTTGCCATGGGCGCTGTTCGTGCTGATCGCGGGCAAGACCACCGTCCTCACCGGCCTTCGCGATCTCGAGTCGTTTCAGGATTCGGGCAATCCCGGCTATTTCCTGATCAAGGTCGCGCTTCCTGTGATGGCGCTCGCCGTCATCGGCCAGGCGCTGATCGATATCCTTCGTCCATTGCCGGCGGACAAACCCTGATGGCCTGGCTGGGGTTCGCACTGCTGGTGCTGGTCGGCATCGGCATCATCTTCACCGGGCTGTCTGCAGCGCTGGTTCTGGTTGCGGTCGCAAGTCTCGGTGCCGTTCTTGGTGTCGCCTCCGGCACGATCGAGATCGCAACGCTCGGCGCGTTGCCGAGCCGGCTGCTCAACCTCTTCGAAAATGATCTTCTGCAGGCGCTGCCGCTCTATGTGACGATGGGGCTTCTGCTCGACCGCCTTCCGGTCGCGAACGCGCTCTATCGGGCAAGCAACGCGGTGTTGCCGCGGAAGCCATCGGCGCCGCTGGTCTCCGGCATGATGCTGGGTGCGCTGCTTGGGCCGATGAACGGCTCGGTCGGCGCCAGCGTGCTCGGCCTTTCGCGCGTCGTCGCACCCCGCCTTGCGGCGGAAGGAATCGCCGCCCCGGCCCGGCACGCGCTGGTCGCGGTCGCAAGCACGCTCGGCGTGCTGGTGCCGCCGTCGCTGGTGCTCATTCTTCTGAGCGATGCCATGCTGTCGGCTCACACCATGGCGGTGACGGCGACGGGGCGAAACGACCGCGTCGTCAACACGCAGGACATCTTTCACGCGGCGCTGGTGCCGGGCGCGATCTTTCTTGCGATGTGCCTCGCATTGTCCTGGTTCAGCGCACGCGCGGCTGCGACATTGCCGGAGCGCGAGCCGCTGACGTCGGGCGAGGGCTGGCTTGCCGCCGTCGCGCTGGTGTCGCTGGTCGGCCTGCTGGGCGGGGTCAGCCTCGGTTATTTCTATGCGGTCGAAGCCGCCGCTATGGGCGCGTTCGCGCTGCTGGTCGCGGGGCTCGCGACCGGGCGCCTGCCCGGCGGGATGTTGAGCAAGCTCCTGAACGACGCAATTGCGCTGACCGGGGCCTTGTTCTCGCTGCTGCTTGCGGCGACCACCTTCACCATGGTGTTGCGCCTGCTCGGCACCGCCGACGTCGTCGGCAGGCTGGTCTCGGCGATTCCGGGCGGCGAGATCGCGGCGGTCGCGACCGTGCTCGCCGTGATCGGCCTTTGCGCGTTCGTGCTCGATGCTTTCGAGATCATCTTCGTGATCGTGCCGATCGTGATCCCGCCGCTTCTGATCCGCGTCGCGGACGCGCGCTGGGTCTCGGTCCTGGTGCTGTTGACCTTGCAATCGAGCTTTCTGCTGCCGCCGTTCGGCTATGCGCTGATGATGGCGCGTGGCGTCTTGAAGGAGCAGGTTGCGTTCGGCCCGTTCCTGCGTGCGCTTGCGCCGTATCTTGCGGCGCAGTGGCTTTTGCTGCTTGTGGTGTTGTGGTTCCCGCAACTGACCCATCTCGGGCAGTCCGCCGAGAGCAGCATGCGCGCGCCGGCCGCGATGTCGGACGAAGAGTACAGAAGAAGGCTGCAGGAGATGATCCAGATCCCCGAGCCTGGGGACCTCGGCGATCCCAACAAATAAGCCCGCGCGCTGGCGACCTGCGCTCTCTTTCTCTCTCGCTCTCTCCTGTCGATCTTTTGCGCGCAGCGCGCTTGGCCGGTGTCGACGGAAGCCGATAGGTCACTTCCGCTGACCGGTTCGAAAGTCTTGCTTCTAAAGACTACGATCTAAAGACCAAGAGGGCGCCGCGGCTTTCGTGCGTTATCGTCACGACAAATCAAGGAAGGATGAGGCAAATCTCTCATCTGATTCGCCTCATTCGATCAAAGCCGAGGAGGAATCGAGGATGAGCACGAGCAGCTTGGCGCGTGTCACACGGCGCCGCTTCCTGAAACAATCCGGTCTTGCGGCTCTTGCGGCGGGTTCGGCACCGGTCATTTCCGCGCCCTTCATCACCCGCGCGATGGCCGACACCAAGACGCTGTCGATCGTGCAGTGGAGCCACTTCGTTCCCGCCTACGACAAGTGGTTCGACAACTTCGCAAAGGATTGGGGACAAAAGAACCATATCGAGGTGACGGTCGACCACATCCCGGTTCAGGACGTCGCCGCGCGGGCGGCCGCGGAGGCATCGGCCGGTTCGGGCCACGACCTGTTCGGCTGGAACGGCGCCGGCGGCGCGCATCTCTACCGCAAGTTCCTGGTCGACGTAACCGATCTCGTCGAGGACGTTCAGAAGAAATACGGCAAGGTCACCGTCATCGGCAAACAGATCGGCTACAATCAGGAGGACAACACCTGGTCGGCGTTTCCCGACTACTACATCAACTTCCCGGTGATGTACCGCAAGAGCCTGTGGGACGGAGTTCGGGGTGCAGCCGGACAGCTGGGACAACATTCGGATCGGCGGGGCCAAGCTGAAGGCCAAGGGCAACCCGGTCGGAATCTCGCTCGGCCACTCCAATGATCCGAACACGACATGGCGCGGCCTGTTGTGGAGCTATGGCGCCGCCTTTCAGGACGAGACCGGCAAGAAGATCGTGCTCAACAGCAAGGAGTTGGTCGAAGCGGTCAAGTTCGTCGCGGCGCTCTACAAGGAGGCGATGACGTCGGACGTGCTGTCATGGAACGACGCGTCCAACAACCAGTACATCGATTCAGGCGTCAGCTCGCTGATCATCAATCCGATTTCGGCCTATCGCACCGCGCAGCAACTCAACAAGAAGGTGGCCGACGACATCTTCGTGATGAAGCCGCCCAAGGGACCGGTGCGTCAGATCATGGGTGCGGCGGCCGAGTTCTACGGCATCTGGAAGTTCGCCAAGAACCAGGAGGCGGCAAAGGATTTCCTCAAATATTATGCCGACAACTGGGTCGAGGCCTTCAAGGCAAGCTCCGGCTACAACATGCCGATCTTTGCCAACATCGTGCCGAAGCCGATGCCGCTATTGTCGGACGATCCGACGTCGACGCCGCGCGACAAGCTCGCGATCCTGCAGACCTCCGACGAGTGGTCCGCGGTCCCCGGCTATCCGGGGCCGGCCTGGCCCGCGACCGACGAAATCTACAACAGCTTCATCGTCTGCGACATGATGGCAAAGGCCGCGACCGGCGCCATGACGGCGGAGGAGTCCGTCAAGTGGGCCGCCCAGCAGTGCGAAGAGATCTTCAACAAGTGGCTGCACAAGGCGTGAGGTGAGGAGGGCGCCCGGGCCGCGTCTCTTGCGCGGCCCGGGCGCGCGCAGTTGGTGACTTCCCGGCTTGCCGAACATACGGGACCTGCAATGGCTGCTGTGCTGACGAGGAATATCACCAAGACCTTCAACGACGTTGCCGCCGTCAACGGCATCACGCTAACCGTTGCCGATGGCGAGTTCATGGTCCTGCTCGGTCCCTCCGGCTGCGGCAAGACCACCTTCCTGCGCATCATCTGCGGCCTCGAGCGCCAGACCAGCGGCGACCTCCTGATCGACGGCAACGTCGTCAACGACATGCCGCCCCGCGCGCGCGGCGTCGCCATGATGTTTCAGAGCTACGGGCTCTATCCGCATTATACGGTTCGCAACAACATTGCGTTTCCGCTGAGAACGCAACGCGTACCGCGCGCCGAGATCGACAGGAAGGTCGCATGGGCCTCGCGTCTTCTCGGGATCGAGCCCTTGCTCGATCGGCGTCCGCGGCAGCTCTCGGGCGGTGAACGCCAGCGCGTCGCGCTCGCCCGCGCGCTGGTGCGCGAACCGACCGCCCTCCTGCTCGACGAGCCGCTGTCAAATCTCGACGCCAAGCTGCGCGCCTCGGCGCGCCAGGAGATCAAGCTGTTCCAGCAGCGGGTCGGCACCACCACGATCTACGTGACGCACGACCAGGTCGAGGCCATGGGCATGGGCGACCGCATCGCGGTGATCGACCATGGCAAGGTGCGCCAGGTAGGCACGCCGGCGGAAATCTACGACGACCCCGCCGACCGCTTTGTCGCGACTTTCGTCGGCGCGCCGCCGATGAACCTGCTGTCGCGCGGCGATATCCAGCTCGGCTTCCGGCCCGAGAACTTCCTGCCCAAGGACATGATCGACGACGGCAATGGCGGCGTCACCGAGTTCTCGTTCCGCGTCGATCGCTCCGAATATCTCGGTTCGGAACGGATCGTCTATGGCGTGGTCGACGGCTTTGACGCGCAGGTGATCACAGCGAAGCTGCCGCCCGCCCATGTCGCAGAGGAGAGCATCCGTCCGGGCGAATGGCATCCTTTTGGGGTGCGCAAGAGCGCGATGCGCTATTTCGATCACGACGGCAAGCGGACGCGCCGCCACTAGAACCGGATTTCGTCGATGGTCGATATCGTTGAACCAATCGCGACCAAGCCCGCCCCTAGTTATCGTTTCCTGCTCGATCGCCGCGAGGTGCTCGGCGCGGTCCTGGTCGCGCCGGCGATCCTTTACGTCCTGCTATTGGTCGGCTTGCCGTTCCTGCTTGCCGTGTACTACTCGCTCAGCGCCTACACCATCTACGATCCCTCCTGGCGCTTCGTCGGGCTTTCCAACTTCAGGCAGATCATTCACAACCAGATGTTCCTGCAGACGCTCGGAAACACCTTTCTTTTCACCTTTGCCTCGCAGTTTCTGGGCCTGATCCTCGGCAAGTTCGGCGCGCTGTTGCTGCTGCGGCCGTTCCCCGGGCGCAAGTTCGTCAGGGCGCTGATCATCCTGCCCTGGGCGGTGCCGATCGCCCTTGCCAGCGTCGCCTGGCAGTGGATGTTCGATTCGCTTTACAGCGTCATCAACTGGACGCTGATCGCGATCGGAATCATCGATCGCTCGCAGGCGCCGAACTGGCTCGGCAACCCCCATCTTGCGATGCTGTGCGTGATCGTCGTCAATGCCTGGCGCTTCTTTCCGTTCGCCGTCGTGGTGTTCCTTGCCGGCATCACCGCCGTGCCGCAAGACATCATCGACGCGGCAACGGTCGACGGCGCGGGCTTCTGGCGACGCAATTACCAGATCATCTTGCCGATGATCCTGCCGATCGTCGCCATCGGCCTGATCTTCGGCATCGTGTTCACCTTCACCGACCTGTCGGTCGTCTATCTCTTGACCAATGGCGGGCCGGTCGGAGCGACTTCGGTTCTCGGCTTTGAAGGTTTTCAGGTCGGCATCGTCTCCGGCGACGTATCGCACGGTGCCGCAATCTCGCTGTTCATGCTGCCCGTGCTGTTCGTGGTCGTGATCGCGATGCTGCGCTTCATCCGGCGGCGGGAGATCTGATATGCAGCGCGCCATCGCCAAGACGTTGCGGGAGGTCTCGTTCTACGGCGCCGTGGCTTTCTTCGTCGTTTTGACCGCGTTTCCGTTCTACTGGATGCTCATCACCTCGCTGAAGAGCAATCCCGATCTCTACAACGTCACCAACATCCCGTTCTGGTTCAACGAGGCGCCGACGCTCGAGCATTTCAAGTACCTGTTCGAGCAGACGCTGTACGTGCGCTGGCTTGCCAACTCGCTGATTATCGGCTTCTGCGTGGTTTTCATCACGCTGCTTGCCGCCTTGCCGGCGGGCTACAGCCTGGCGCGGATGACCGGACGCGCGGGCGAGGCGCTCGGCATCGGCATTTTCCTGACCTACCTGGTGCCGCCGACACTCTTGTTCCTGCCGCTGTCGCGGATCGTCGCCTCGCTCGGACTGCAGAATTCGATGTGGTCGCTGGTGCTGGTCTATCCGACCTTCACCATTCCGTTCTGCACCTGGCTGTTGATGGGATTCTTCAAGGCGATGCCGGTCGAGATCGAGGAGGCGGCGATCGTGGACGGGTGCAGCCTGTTCGGCGCCTTCGTCAGGATGGTGCTTCCGCTGTCGCTGCCGGCGATCCTGACGGCGGTGATCTTTACCTTCACGCTGACGCTGCAGGAGTTCGTTTACGCGCTGACATTCATCTCCTCGTCCGCCCAAAAGCCGATCACGCTCGGGGTCGCGACCGACCTCGTCCGCGGCGACATCTTCTTCTGGGGCGAGATCATGGCGGGAGCGCTCATCGCCAGCGTCCCGGTGGCGTTCGCCTATAATTTGTTCCTGGATCGATTCATCTCGGGAATCACCGGCGGCGCGGTGAAGTAGCAGCTATCCGGGCAGGGACGTAAGGCGCCTTGCGCCGCTGGTCGCGCCGTCAAGTTCGCCCGACAGGTTTTGGCACGAGCTTGCGGCTCTACGCGACCTTCCGTCCGCCGCGCAGATTGTGGAAGAATTTTTCCACCTCGCGCGACAGCGTGTCGGCGGTCGCGGTCAGTTCGCTCGAGGCGGTCAGCACCGACGAAGCGGCCGTATTGGTCTCGCCGATCGCGTCGCGCAGCGAGGTGATGTTGGTGACGAGCGTCTGGTTGCCTTCGGCCGCCGACTGCGCGTTCGCCGAGATTTCGCGGGTCGCAGCGTCCTGCTGGCCGATCGCGCCGGCAATCGCGGTGGTGATGTCGTTGATCTCGCGCACCGCGCCGCCGATTTCGCGCACGGCGTCGACCGCGTTCTTGGTCGAGGACTGGATCATGCCGACATTCTGGCCGATCTCCTCGGTCGCCTTCGCCGTCTGGCCAGCGAGAGCCTTGACCTCGTGGGCGACCACCGCAAAGCCCCGGCCCGCATCGCCCGCGCGCGCAGCCTCGATTGTGGCGTTGAGCGCGAGCAGATTGGTCTGCTCGGCAATGGCCTGGATCAATTGCAGCACGCCGTCAATACGCTGGGTCGCGGCGGCGAGACTTCTCGATCTCGGAGATCGATTTTTCCGTGCGCTGGCCGGTCTGCTCGACGGCGCCCGCGGATTGCTTCACCTGGCGGCCGATCTCCTGCACGGAAGCCGACAGTTCCTCGGTGGCGCTGGCGACGGCCGAGACGTTGCTGGAGGCCTGCGTGGTCGCTCCGCTCGCGGCGACCGCGCGATCGTTGGCATCCGACGTCACGCGGCTGATGGTCTGGGCGACGGTGCGCATCGCCGATGCGTTGTCGTTGACGTTGCGCAGCACCGCGCCGATCGCCTGCCGGAATTCCTCGACCGAGCCTTCGATGTGCCGGGTGCGCTCCTCGCGCGCCTCCGAATCCGCCGTGACCTGCGAGTTGAGCTTGCGGTTCCGCTCCATCGCCTCCTGGAAGATGCTGATCGCACGGGCCAGCGCGCCGATCTCGTCGGCACGTTCGGTGTGGGGGACCTCGAGATGCTCGGCGCCGTCGGCCACCTGCTTGATGGTCGTGGTGATGACCGACAGCGGTCGCGCGATCGAGCGAGCGATGATCACGACGCCGGCCACGACCAGCACCAGCGCGAGGCCGCCGAGGCAGGTGAGCACGAAGGACAGCTTGCGGTTGGTCTCGGTGCGCTCGGCGATCTCCCTGCCGCGCTCGACATAGACCTTGGACAGCGCCTCGAGATCCTTGTTGAGCTCCGAACGCACGGCGCGATTGGCGTCGTTATCGCCCCATTCGCGGCCCGCCGCCGGACTGATCTCGTTGGCTCGGCGCACCAGCTCCTTGCGGAATTCGACGAATTGCTCGATCCGCTTCTTGAAGGTCGCGAACTGCTCGGCGTCGTCAGTCTGGACGATGCCTTGCCATTTCTTCACCACGTCGAGGATATGGTCGTTGAACCTGAGCAGGCCCTCGCCGAACTTCTTTGCGGCGGCCGAGTCCGTGGACATGTAGACGCCGCGGGATTCCATCACCACGGCATAGACCAGCGAATTGACGCGCTCGACATTGAGGGCGGCCAAGTTGGCGCGCTCGATGGATTCGGTCAGCTCGGCGCTGTGGCGGCTGTTGTAGTCGGAGAGCACGGTGACGGCGGCCGTCAGGACCGCAAGCAGCCCAAAGATCGAGTAGAGCCTTGCTGCGAGTGATAGCCGGGAGAAGAAAGCCATTGATGAGGACTACCTGTGAGGAATTCCCGCGCACAGCGCCACCCGGAGGGGCCCGGCTGCGCCAAGTTGCAAAATCATGCAAAATTTTCATGATCAAAGTCTTAACTTGCCAACCTTGCTGCGTTGCAGGCGCGGAAATAAAGCATCTTTTCTTCAAGGATTTAGACCGAATACAACCGCCGCGAGTGCTGGAATGCCAACGCGTGGCATGCCAATTTCGGGGTGCTTCAGGGTGGTCCGGGGCCGGGCGAAAGGAGAGCGGAAAGAGATGAGCCGGCCCGTCCTGACCCCTGCCGATGCTATGATTTTCGCTAACGGCAAGTGCCCGCGATCGGGCCAATGAGGAGACGATGGCCTATCGTCACAGCATCGACGCCACAGCCTATGTGTTCGCCTGTTTGCGCGATCTGCTCGCGAAGGCGACGCCGCCGCGTTCGGGCGATCGGCTGGCCGGGATCGCCGCCGCAACCGCGCAGGAGATGATCGCGGCGCGGATGGCGCTCGCCGACGTCCCGCTCAGGCAATTCCTGCAGGAGACCGTCATCCCCTACGAGGGCGATGAGGTCACCCGCCTCATCATCGACGGCCACGACGCCAAGGCCTTTGCCCCGATCGCCGCGCTCACGGTCGGGGGCTTTCGCGATTTCCTCCTGTCGGATGCGGCCACGCCGGACGTCCTGAAGGCGCTCGCAGGCGGCATCACCGCGGAGATGGCGGCCGCCGTCTCGAAGCTGATGCGCAACCAGGACCTCATCCTGGTTGCGAAGAAATGCCAGGTGACCACCTGTTTCCGCAACACGATCGGGCTTCGCGGCACCATGAGCACGCGCCTGCAGCCCAATCATCCCTATGACGACGTCAAGGGCATTACCGCCTCGATCCTGGACGGGATTCTGCTCGGCTCGGGCGATGCCTGCATCGGCATCAATCCGGCCAGCGACGACCCGGCCACGATTGGCGGACTGCTGCGCCTGCTCGAGCACATCATTGGGCGCCTGGAGATCCCGACCCAGGGCTGCGTCCTGACCCATGTGACCACGACGCTGAAGCTGATCGGCGAGGGTTTTCCGGTCGACCTGGTGTTTCAATCCATCGCCGGCACCGAGGCCGCCAACCGCAGCTTTGGCATCGACCTTGCCCTGCTGCGCGAGGCGCAAGCCGCCGGACGGTCGCTGAAGCGGGGGACGGTCGGCGACAACGTGATGTATTTCGAGACCGGGCAGGGCTCGGCATTGTCGGCCGCGGCCCATCACGGCGTCGATCAGCAGACCTGCGAGGCGCGCGCCTACGCGGTGGCGCGTGCCTTCGATCCGTTGCTGGTCAACAGCGTGGTCGGCTTCATCGGCCCGGAATATCTCTATGACGGAAAGGAGATCATTCGGGCCGGCCTCGAGGACCATTTCTGCGGCAAGCTGCTTGGCCTGCCGCTTGGCGTGGACGTCTGCTACACCAATCATGCCGAGGCCGACCAGGACGACATGGACAATCTGCTGACGCTTCTGGCGGCCGCCGGCGTCACCTTCATCATGGGTGTGCCGGGCGCCGACGACGTGATGCTGAACTACCAGTCCACGTCGTTCCACGATGCACTTTATGTCCGCGACGTTTTCGGGCTGCGGCGAGCGCCGGAATTCGACGACTGGCTCATGCGCGCGGGGCTTGCGGATGCGACCTCTCGCCTTGCAACGAATGCGGGCCTGTTGCCTGATTTTGCATCGGGACTGATTCCGGACGATGTTCCGACGGGTGTGAACCGCGGCAACGCATAGAGCGTCTCATGAATTAGGGCCGTCGTCACAATGTTGAGGAATTACTGGTCCAATCTCGTGACGCGTGCTTATCTGTGAGTTGCCGGGGCAGGGCCTTGAAGGACGTTTTATGAGATCTGGAACTACCGAGACCACCCGCAACATTCTGTGTGTGTTTCCCCGCTACACGTCCGCGTTCGGTACATGGGAGCACGCGTTCCCCTTGACGGACGGCGTCCAGGGATTCATGCCGCCGCAGGGTCTGTTGCTGATCGCGGCCTATTTGCCGGAAAACTGGCCCGTCCGCTTCATCGACGAGAACATACGCCCGGCTTCGAAAGAGGATTTCGAATGGGCGGACGCGGTGATGGTCAGCGGCATGCACATCCAGCGCCGCCAGATGAACGACATCTGCCATCGCGCGCATGCGTTCGATCTTCCGGCGGCCATCGGTGGGCCATCGGTGAGCGCGTGCCCGGAGCATTATCCAGCCTTCGACTATCTGCATGTCGGCGAGCTCGGCGATGCCACCGACGAGCTGATCGCGCGATTGACGCATGACGTCTCCCGTCCGCAGCGGCAGATCGTGCTGAAAACCGTCGAACGCCTGCCGATGACCGATTTCCCGATCCCCGCCTACGAGCTGGTGGAGATCAAGAAGTACCTGCTCGGCACCATCCAGTATTCGAGCGGCTGTCCCTATCAGTGCGAGTTCTGCGACATTCCCGGCCTCTACGGCCGCAATCCGCGCATCAAGACGCCGGAGCAGATCATCGCCGAGCTCAACAAGCTGCGCGCCTGCGGCATGACCGACACGGTCTATTTCGTCGACGACAATTTCATCGGCAACCGCAAGGCGGCGCTCGATCTGCTGCCGCATTTGATCGCATGGCAGAAGCGGACCGGCTATGTCGTGAGGCTCGCCTGCGAGGCGACGCTCAATGTCGCAAAACGTCCGGAAATCCTGGAGAAGATGCGCGAGGCGTACTTCATCACCATCTTCTGCGGCATCGAGACGCCCGACCCCGACGCGCTCCACGCCATGCAGAAGGACCACAACATGATGGTCCCGATCCTCGAAGGCGTGCGCACCATCAATTCCTACGGCATGGAGGTGGTGTCCGGCATCATCATGGGGCTCGACACCGACAAGCCCGGGACCGGCGATGCGCTGCTCGATTTCGTCGAGGAATCGCAGATTCCGATGCTGACATTCAACCTCCTGCAGGCGCTGCCCAAGACCCCGCTATGGGATCGGCTCGAGCGCGAGAACCGGCTCAATCACGACGAGAGCCGTGATTCCAACGTCGAATTCCTTTTGCCCTATGACGAGGTGGTCGCGTCGTATCGGCGATGCATGTCGATCGCCTACGCGCCCGAAAAGGTTTTTGCACGTTACGAATATGTCTGTGACAACGTCTACACGCGACGGCTGAAGGTGCCGGTCAGCCCCGAGGTCAGGAGCTGGGCCAACATCAAGCGCGGCCTTGTGATGCTGCGCAAGATCTTCTGGAGGGTCGGCGTGCTCGGCAGCTACAAACGCGTGTTCTGGAAGTTTGCGCTGCGCAGGCTTCGGCGCGGCGACATCGAAGGTTTGATCCAGTCCGCCCTGATGTCGCATCATCTCATCACGTTCGCGCGCGACGCATCCAGCGGCGTGCAGAACATGTCGAACTATTCGCTCCGCTTGCGCGAAGCGCAGGTGCCGGCCGAGTGACCAATCAGCCCGCGCCGCGCGCGATCACGGATCTGGGCCGCCTGACGCCGGCACGCGTTGCGCTCGGCCGGTCCGGCGCCAGCCTGCCGACAAACGCGCTGCTCGCATTCACGCTTGACCATGCGCGCGCCCGCGATGCGGTTCATGCCGCTTTCGACGTGTCGCGCCTGATCGCGCAGCTGAGCGCGCTTGGCCTGCGCGCGGACGAGGTCGCAAGCCGCGCCGGCAATCGTGCCGATTATCTCCGCCGCCCCGATCTCGGACGCAGGCTCGAGGCCCCCTCCGCGGAGCGTCTTGCCAGATGCGGGCAGGCAACCGGCAAGGTCGCCATCGTGGTCGCCGACGGACTGTCGCCCGCAGCGGTGCATGCCCATGCGGTCGACCTGTTGCGAGGCCTGCTGGCGCAGCTTTCCGCCGCAAACATCGAGATCGGGCACATCGTCGTGGCCCGCGGAGCACGGGTCGCGCTCGGCGATGAGATCGGCGAAATCCTGAAGGCTGCGATGGTGGTGGTGCTGATCGGCGAGCGTCCCGGCCTGTCGGCGCCCGACAGCCTCGGGGCTTACCTGACCTTTGCGCCTCGGATCGGCCGCACCGATGCCGAGCGCAACTGCGTCTCCAACATCCATGGCGGGGGGCTGGGCTATGGCGAGGCTGCCTTCAAGATTGCGTGGCTTGTTCGCGTGGCGCTGGAACGAAAGGTCACCGGACTGGCCTTGAAGGATGAAAGCGGCGATGGAGCGCCGCAGCGTATTGCCGCAGATGGCGGCCAAGCGTGACGAATCCGCAACTCCTGCCTGGAAATGCCGCAATTGGCACCGGTTTGCACAGTCCGCTCGGCTTGCGAGACGCCGTCGAGACCTGCTAAACCTCGGCCCGCAATTTTCCGCATGTTTTCAAGGGTTAGCGCTGTTCAACTGGCCGATTGCGGCCGCCCTTCGAAGCCTTGAGCGATACCGACAAAGCCGATCTTCTGAGAACTGGACAGGGCATGCTCGAAAAAACCCGCGACAATGAAATTCATGTCGAGTTGATCGAGGAACCACCCGCCAAAAGCATCGCGTTCGGGCTGGAGCGGCTCGGCCTCATTCCGATGAAGGCGCCGATCCTGTCCTGCATCATCCTGGTCGGGCTGATCATCGCGGCCATCTTCGGCATCGACCGCATCAAGATCGACGATTCGCTGTCGCAGCTGTTCCGCTCCAACACCAAGGAATTCAAGCAGTACGAAGAGGTCACGAAGAAGTTTCCGGCCGAGGAATTCGACGTGCTGGTCGTGGTCGACGGCAAGACGCTTCTCAAGCGCGAGAACCTCGAGAAGCTGCGCGACTTCGTCACCGATCTGCAGTTGGTCGACGGCACGCGCGGTCTGGTCTCGCTGTTTTCGGCGCGGCAGGCGCCGGCGCCCGGCAAGCTGCCGGCGGCGCTGTTTCCCTCCGAATTGCCGGAAGGCGCAGCCTACGACAAGTTCATCGAAACCGTGAAAAGCAACGAAATCATACGCGGCAAGCTGTTGTCGGAGGACGGCGAGCTGGCACTGATCGTGCTGTCGCTCGATCCGGACGTGGTTGCCTCCAGCAAGCTCGCCAAGGTCGTCGGCGATATCCGCGCGTTGATGAAGGACGATCTCGCCGATACCGGCCTCAACGTCGAATTATCGGGCGTTCCCGTCATGCAGCTCGAGATCCGCAACGCGGTGGAGCGCGACGGGCTGACCTACAACATCCTCGGCATTCTCGCCGGCTGCATCATCGCCATCATCTTTTTCCGCAAGATATCGTTCATGGTGGTGGCGGCCTTTCCGCCCTTCATCGCGATTCTGCTGGCGCTTGGCGCGCTCGGCTGGGCCAATTTCAATCTCAACATGTTTCTCAACGTGATGACGCCGCTCATCATGGTGATCAGCTTCTCCAACTCGATGCAGCTGACCTTCGCCGCGCGCGACCGCCTGATCGCGGGACAGGACAAGTTCACCGCCTTTAAGAACGCGGTGCTCGTGGTGGGGCCGGCCTGCGTGCTGACCCACGGCACCGCCGGGATTTCCTTCATCGCGCTGCAATTCTCCAATTCCGACCTGATCCGCAAGTTCGGCGAGGCCGGGCTTGCCGCAACCATCATCGCGCTGATCGCGGTACTGTCGCTCGTGCCGGTATTCGGCGTGCTGCTCGTTCGCAATGAAAGGGTCTTTGCGGTCAAGTTCCAGAGCGCGGATGCCGGCGTGCAGGCGTTGCGCAATTTCTGCTACTGGATCGCGGTGCGCATGGTGAGCCGGCCCGGGCTGTTCAGCCTGATCGCCGTGGTGTTTGTCGGCGGTCTGGCGGCGATCTATGCCAATCTGGAGCCGCGTTACCGGCTCGCCGACCAGGTGCCCGACAAGCGTCAGGCGGTGGATGCGAGCAACAGGCTCGACAAGAAGCTGACCGGTGCAAATCCGGTCAACGTCCTGATCACCTTCCCGAAGGGCGAATCGCTCTATTCGCCGGAAACGCTGCAGACCATCGCCGAGGTTCACGCAACGGTCGAGAAGGCGGCCGGTGTCGGCAATGTGTGGTCGCTCGAGACCTTGCGTCGCTGGCTTGCTGAAAAGGCCGGCTCGAGCGACGTCGCGACGCTGAAGGAATATGTCAGCCTCATTCCCGAACATCTGGTGCGCCGCTTTATCGACGCCGAGCAGGATTCGGTCGTCGTCGCGGGCAGGGTGCCCGATCTCGACTCCAGCCAGCTTTTGCCCGTCGTCGACAAGCTCGATCACGAGCTCGATGCGGTACGCAACAAGCATCCCGGCTATGAAATCGCCGTTACCGGTCTCGCTGCGATTGCCGCGCGCAACTCGGCCAGCATGATCGAGAAGCTCAACCGCGGGCTGACGGTCGAATTCGCCCTGGTCGCCATCTTCATCGGTCTCGCCTTCCGCTCATGGGTCGTGATGTTCGCCTGCATCCTGCCCGGCATCTTCCCCGTGGTGATGTCCGGCACGCTGTTGTGGGTGATGGGACAGGGGCTTCAGTTCGCAAGCGTGGTCGCGCTCACGGTCTCCTTCGGTCTCGGCTTGAGCGCAACGATCCACTTCCTCAATCGCTTGCGGCTGGAGAGCAAGCCTGGTGTCAGCTCGGCGATCGCGGTCGAGCGCGCCACCGTGCTGGTCGGACCCGCGCTGATCCTGACCACGGTGGTGCTCGCCTGCGGTCTCGTGGTGACCGTGTTCTCCGACCTGCCGTCGCTGAGATTGTTCGGCTGGCTCAGTGCGTTCTCGATGGTCGCGGCGCTGGTCGCCGATCTGTTCATCCTGCGCCCGACGGCGATGTTCCTGATCAACGTGTGGGAGCGCATCCACGGCCGCAGCGGCCGCGCGGTCGGGTAGCAAGCGCAAGCCACGCAAACAAAAGCCCCGGCTCCGATCGAGGCGGAGCCGGGGCTGATTGTATTCGAGAATAGCGCGAGCGCTTAGCTCTTCACCATCGTGATATTGACCCCGCGAATCTCGCCCTTGGACGAAATCTGCACGGTTTGCTTGTTACCGTTGGTGAGCAGCGTCAGATTGGCGGCAAAGCCATTGGCCTCGACGAACACCTCGATCTTGCCGCCGCCGGCGGTGCCCTGCAGATTACCGAAGATGTTGCGGCTCTTCTCGCTCCAGTTGCCGGAGATGCGGTCGCCGTTGGAGGTGACGTCGCTCGTGAGATCGAACTTGTAGCTGTCGCTGGCGCACTGCAGCTCCTGCTTCAGCCCCATGCCGGTGCTGGTGACCTTGTAGGCTGCCTTGCAGTGAATGCGTTCTGTCGAGCCGTCGGACAATGCCACCGTGCCGTTCCCCGACCAGGCGCCGTCGAAGCCTGCGAATGGGGGGCCGGACTGGGCCTGGCCAGCCGAAACCGACAACATCAGCACAGCGCCAACGGAGGCCGCCGTGATCGCCTGTCCAAAGTCAAACAGTTTCATGGTGAGTTTCCCATCTGAAATGACGTTCTCGCTGAAGACACGTCTCGCCGCATCGAAGGTTTAGTGTCGTCGTCAACTGTAAGGTTCAAATGACAAGTCGCGCCGAGAAGTTGGTCGAGCGGGCAGCCCGATTGTCAACGAGGACATCGATGGCTGCCCGCTGCGTCCAAAAATCTGAAAGAATTCGCGGCTTCGGCAGGGAACCCGGACACCCGCCTGTGCTTGCTTGCAACAGCCCACGGTGAAAAGCAAGACGCGGCAAATTACGCCCTAGTATCAGCTTGTTATATATGCCAATGAAAGCGCGCCCGGGGGCTGGGCCGCAAAGGGATCGGGTCGTCGTAAATTTAGCCGCATTTTCCGGCGCTTCTCCATCTTGTACCGCCGCTCGAGGCGCGGTGCTTGCAAAAAGATCCGTGCCGGTGCCTCCGCGCAATCCGGGGCGAGAACTCCTGTCAGAATGAAGGAACACGATGCGTAAAACTCTTCTCGCTCTCATCCTGGTATCGTTCTCCGCGGCGGCGTTTGCTCAGCAGCGAAGCGGCACGCCCGAGGAACAGAAAGCGTGCACGCGCGACGTGCAGCGTTTCTGTCGTCATGTGATCGACCAGGGCGATTTCACCATTCTGGCCTGCCTCAAGGAAAACCGCTCAAAAATCAGCGGAGCCTGCGATCAGGTGCTCAAGGAGCACGGTCAATAGACGCCAGAGGCGACATCCGAAAACAGGCGGAAGCGAGCAGACGGCATTGGTTTTGGCAGCATATTCCCCTATATGGGAACCGCCAGGACCAGTGCCGAATTGACCTGAAAACAGCCAGTTTCCGATGACCACCGCGAGCGAATTCCGATCCGGCAAGGGCCACCGCGACGAGAATTTCCCGGTGGCGTCATGGATCATCCATCCGCGCCACCGCGCCCTGATTTTGGCGTTCTACAATTTCGTCAGGACCGCCGACGACATCGCCGACCACGCGACGCTGCGCCCGGATGAGAAGCTTGCTTATCTCGACCTGCTCGAAGCGGAGCTGACAGGCAAGGGCGACAGCCAGAAGGAAGCCGTCGATCTGAGGCAGGCGCTCGCCGAACGCGCGATGCCGCCGCGCCATGCGCTCGACCTTCTGACCGCGTTCCGCATGGATGTCACCAAGCTTCGCTACGAGAACTGGGACGAGCTCATCCATTATTGCCGCTACTCGGCGATGCCGGTCGGGCAATTCGTGCTCGACGTGCACGGCGAGAGCGCGTCAGCGTGGGCTTCGAACGACGCGCTGTGCGCCGCCTTGCAGATCAACAACCATCTGCAGGACTGCGGCAAGGATTTCAGGGAGCTCAACCGCGTCTATGTGCCGCTCGACGCGTTGAAGGAAGCGGGCGCTTCCGTCGACGAGCTCGGCTTGCCGAAGGCGCCGGCAAACCTGTTGCGCTGTTTGCAGGGCCTTGCCGCGCGCAATGAAAAGCTGCTTGGCGACAGCAGGTCGTTTTCCGGCGAGGTCAGGGATTTCCGTCTCGGCCTCGAGATTTCGGTTATCCAGGCCTTTGCCGACGGCATCGTGCGCCTGTTGAAGGCGCGTGATCCCTTGAGCGAACGCGTGCATCTTGGGCCGCTTGGGCTGATCGGGCGCAGCCTTCGCGGCATCGCGGGCGAGACGCTGCGGCGCGCGACAGGGCGGCGAGGCGTGTCCAGCTCCACGGCCGGCGCATGACGGTCGAGGCGGTCGCCGATACCAGTCATGGGACCACCGCGTCCGGCAGCTCGTTCTACGCTGCAATGCGCATCCTGCCGCGCGAGCAGCGCGAGGCGATGTTCCAGATCTACAGCTTCTGCCGCAAGGTCGACGACATCGCCGATTCCGACGGACCGCGCGCGGAGCGGCTCAAGGCCCTGCAACAATGGCGTGACGACATCGATGCACTTTATCTGGGACAGCCGCCGGCGCGGCTTGCCGACTACGTCGCCTCGGTCAAGCGCTTCGACCTGCAGCGCGCCGATTTTCTTGCCATCGTCGACGGCATGGAAATGGATGTGCCGCAGGATATTCGCGCGCCCGATCTTGCAACCCTCGATCTCTATTGCGACCGCGTGGCGAGCGCGGTCGGACGGCTTTCGGTCAAGGTGTTCGGGCTTCCGCAGGAAGACGGCATCCTGCTCGCTCATCACCTGGGGCGCGCGCTGCAATTGACGAACATCCTGCGCGATATCGACGAGGATGCCGCGCTCGGCCGCCTCTATCTGCCACGCGAGGGATTGTTGCTTGCCGGAATCACCGCCGATGACCCGCTCAAGGTCGCAGCCGACCCTGCGCTGCCGAAGGTCTGTGCGGGGCTCGTGGCACGGGCGCGGGCGCATTTCGAAAAGGCCGACGAGGTGATGGAGCGCAATTCGCGCCGCGCTGTGCGCGCCCCGCGCATCATGGGAAAATATTATCGCGCGATCCTGGAGCTGCTCGTGGCGCGGGGTTTTGCGGCCCCGCGTGCGCCGGTCCGCGTCAGCAAGTCATCCAAGCTTGCGATCGTCCTCCGTTACGCTATCATCTGATGCAAAAGACCGTCCATATTATCGGCGCCGGGCTCTCGGGCCTCTCCGCGGCCGTCCGTCTCCTCAATGCCGGCTGTAACGTCGAGGTGCACGAGGCCACGCAGCAGGCCGGCGGCCGCTGCCGCTCCTATTTCGATGCTGCGACCAATCTCACGATCGACAACGGCAATCACCTGCTTCTCTCCGGCAACCGCCACGCACTGGCGTATGCCAGATCGATTGGCACCGAAGCGGGCCTGGTCGGGCCCAAGGTCGCGCAGTTTCCGTTCGTGGATCTGACGACCGGCCAGCGCTGGCTGCTCGACCTCGGCGACGGCAAGCTGCCGCTGTGGGTGCTCGACGAAAGCCGCCGCGTGCCCGATACCGGCCTGCTCGATTATCTCGGATTGATGCCGCTGATCTGGGCAGGCAACGACCGCCTGATCGGCGACGCCATCCGCTGCGAGGGAACGCTGTACCAGCGACTGGTGCAACCGCTTCTGCTCGCCGCGCTCAACCTCGATCCCCCCGAGGGATCGGCGGGGCTGGCCGGCGCAATCGTGCGCGAGACGCTGCTTGCGGGCGGCGAGGCGTGCCGACCGTTGATTGCCCGCGATGGACTCAGCGCGGTCCTGGTCGAGCCTGCGGTCAGGCTGTTGGAGGAAAGGGGCGCCAAGGTTCGCCTCGGCCACGAGTTGCGCGCCCTCTCGATCGCCGAAGGCCGCGTCACCGGATTGAATTTCGGCGACGACACCATTGGGCTCGATCTCAAGGACGCGGTCGTGATGGCCGTGCCGCCGCGCGCGGCGGCTTCGCTGCTGCCGGGCGTGAAGACGCCGACCAAGTTCCGCGCCATCGTGAACGCGCATTTCCGCATGACGCCCCCGCGCGACGCACCCGCCATTCTCGGCGTGATCGGCGGGTTGGTGGAATGGCTGTTCGCGTTCCCTCAGCGTCTGTCGGTCACCATCAGCAATGGCGACCGCCTGGTCGACAAGCCGCGCGAAGAGCTGGCGCAGGAGATCTGGCGCGACGTCTGCCAGGCCGGCGGAGTTTCGGGCGAGTTGCCGCCGTGGCAGATCGTGCGCGAGCGGCGCGCCACATTTGAGGCAACGCCGGAACAGAATGCCTTGCGCCCGGGAACGGTCACCAGCCTTAAAAACCTGTTTCTTGCCGGCGACTGGACTGATACGGGATTGCCGGCGACCATCGAAGGCTCGGTGCGCTCGGGCGATCGTGCGGCAGATCACGTTCTGACCCGGTCGTAGCGTCGATGCTCGCGCGCTGCGAAGGCCCGCCCTGTGCCGGCCATATAAAGATGTGAGTACGGATAGCCTGAGTACGGGAGACGTGGAGCGCATGCTTTCCAGCAACGAAACCCTGGAGATCGGAAGCACGGGCGATGCGCTCGAGACGGGCATCGAGCGCGCGACGGCGGCGCTGCGCGCGTTGCAGCGCGCCGACGGACACTGGGTGTTCGAGCTCGAGGCCGACAGCACCATTCCCGCGGAATATGTGTTGCTGCGCCATCACCTTGCCGAGCCCGTCGATGCCGTTCTCGAGGAAAAGATCGGGCGATATCTGCGCCGAACCCAGGGCACGCATGGCGGCTGGGCGCTGGTGGCCGATGGCGACTTCGACATGAGCGCCAGCGTGAAAGCCTATTTCGCGCTGAAGATGATCGGCGATTCGATCGACGCGCCTCACATAGTGCGGGCGCGCGAGGCGATCCGGAGCAGGGGCGGCGCCATCTACAGCAACGTCTTCACGCGCTTTACGCTCGCGATGTATGGCGTCCTGACCTGGCGCGCGGTGCCGGTGTTGCCGGTCGAGGTGATGCTGCTGCCGATGTGGTCGCCATTTCACCTCAACAAGATCTCCTACTGGGCGCGGACAACGCTCGTGCCGCTGATGGTGCTCGCCGCGCTGAAGCCGCGCGCAAGAAATCCGAAAGGCGTCGGCATCGACGAGTTGTTCCTGCAGGATCCGCGCTCGATCGGCATGACGGCGAAGGCGCCGCATCAAAGCTGGGGCTGGTTCCTCCTGTTCCGCGCGCTCGACGGCATCTTGCGCGTGGTCGAGCCGCTGTTTTCGCGACGCTTGCGCGAGCGCGCCATTGCGAGCGCGCTGGCCTTCACCGAGGAGCGGCTGAACGGCGAGGACGGCATGGGCGCGATCTATCCGCCGATGGCCAACATCGTGATGATGTACGATGCGCTGAACAAGCCTGAGGACTACCCGCCGCGCGCCGTCACGCGACGCGGCATCGACAGGCTCCTGGTGATCGGCGAGGAGGAGGCTTATTGCCAGCCCTGCGTGTCGCCGGTGTGGGACACGGCGCTGGCCTGCCACGCGCTGATGGAAGCGGGCGACGCGGTCGCCACAACGTCCGCCAAGCAGGGGCTCGACTGGCTGCTCCCGCGCCAGGAGCTCGAGATCAAGGGCGACTGGGCGGTCAAGAAGCCGAACGTGCGGCCCGGCGGCTGGGCGTTTCAGTACAACAACGCGTACTATCCCGATCTCGACGACACCGCCGTCGTGGTGATGGCGATGGACCGGATGCAGCGGTTAACCGGCAGCTCCGAGTATGGCAGCGCGATCGCGCGCGGTCGCGAATGGATCGAGGGCATGCAGAGCCGCAATGGCGGCTGGGCGGCCTTCGATGTCGACAACCTCGAATACTACCTCAACAATATACCGTTCTCGGATCACGGCGCGCTGCTCGACCCGCCGACCGAGGACGTCACCGGCCGCTGCGTGTCGATGCTGGTCCAGCTTGGCGAGAGCGCCGAGCGCAACAGGCTGGTGGCCGACGGGATCGATTATCTGCGCCGGACCCAGCTTCCCGACGGCTCCTGGTATGGTCGCTGGGGCCTGAACTACATCTACGGCACCTGGTCGGTCCTCTGCGCCGTCAACGCGGCCGGAATCAGCCATCAGGACCCCATGATCCGAAAGGCGGCTGACTGGCTGGTCTCGGTGCAGAATGCCGACGGGGGCTGGGGCGAGGACGCCGTCAGCTACCGGCTGGACTACAAAGGGCTTGAGAAGGCGCCGAGCACGGCCTCGCAAACGGCATGGGCCTTGCTTGGTCTGATGGCAGCCGGAGAGGTGGGACATCCGGCGGTAGCACGCGGAGTGGCTTACCTGATGGCCACACAGACCGAAAAAGGCTTGTGGGACGAGCATCGTTATACCGCCACGGGGTTCCCCCGGGTGTTTTACCTGCGCTATCATGGCTACTCGAAGTTCTTTCCGCTGTGGGCGATCGCTCGCTATCGGAACCTAAAAAAGACAAACAGCAGGGTGGTAGGGGTCGCAATGTGAGATTGGGGGCGGGGGACGGTTCGCCGCGGGACAGGATTGACCGACGGCCGGTTTTGATTGTGACCGGGCTCGTCCAGGAGGCCCGCATCGCGGCAGGACCCGGCATGGCCGTGGTATGCAGCGCCAGCGACCCGCATCAACTGCGGGCGCTGCTGAGCGTTTTCGACCCCCAGACCATTCGCGGCGTGGTGTCGTTTGGCGTGGCCGGCGGCCTCGACCCTTCCCTGAAGTCTGGTGACGTCGTGGTGGCGACCGAGGTCGTCGCCGGCGATGCTCGCTGGCTCGCCGGCATCTCTCTGAGCGAGGAGCAGATCGCCAGCATCGCACTCGGCCGCCGCCGTGTCGTCCGCGGCGGCCTCGTCGGCGCCGAAGAGGTGATCGCAGGACGGTCCTGCAAGGCCGCGCTTCGCTCGGAGACAGGCGCGGTGGCTGTCGACATGGAAAGCCACATCGCCGCGGCCTATGCGACCGAAGCCAGACTGCCGTTTGCCGCGCTCCGCGTGATCAGCGATCCCGCCAGCCGCGCGCTTCCGGCGCTGGCCCGAAGCGCGATCAAGCCGAATGGCGAGGTCGACCTCGGCATGATCCTCCGGGGCCTTGCGCGCAATCCGCGCGCACTGCGCGGATTGGTCTCGACCGGGATCGATTTCAATCGCGCGCTGAAAAGCCTACGCGGCTGTCGAGGCTTTCTGCTGGGCGGCGAGGGCCTCGTCGCGGCGGATCTCTGACAGCTTCTTCTGCACTTGCGCGGCGAAGATATATTGCGCCGGGCGCTGCCTTGAGAGATCGATCTCCGGCGCAAGCGGACCGGTGGTCTTGATGCCGCGCAGCGCCACCCACATCGCCTTGAACGGGTTGTTCAGCGCCGCGATGGCCGCCGTCGGCTCATAGCCGCAATGCGCCATGCAGTCGGCGCACTTTTCATACTTTCCGGTGCCGTAGGAATCCCAATCGGTCGTCTCCATCAGCTCCTTGAAAGACCGCGCGTACCCTTCACCAAGCAGATAGCAGGGCTTCTGCCAGCCGAAGATGTTGCGCGCCGGCATGCCCCAGGGGGTGCATTCGTAGCTCTGATTGCCGGCGAGGAAATCCAGGAACAGGCCGGAATGCATGAAGTTCCACTTCTTGCCCTTGCCGAACGCGAAGACGTCGCGGAACAGCCTCTTGGTCTTGGTGCGGTTGAGGAAGTGTTCCTGGTCGGGCGCGCGCTCATAGGCGTAGCCCGGCGACATCGACACGCCGACCCCCAGCTCGGTGGTGAAATCGAGAAACTTTGCGATCTCCTCGGCCGGATGGCCGTCGAAGATCGTGGCGTTGACGTTGACCGTGAAGCCGCGCGCCTTTGCGGCCTTGATCGCCGACACCGCGCGGTCGAACACGCCCTTCTGCGAGACCGCCTTGTCGTGGTGGTCGCGCAGACCGTCGAGATGTACCGAGAAGAACAGGTATGGCGAGGGCTCGAACAGGTCGAGCTTCTTCTCCAGCAGAAGCGCATTGGTGCAGAGCGAGACGAACTTCTTGCGCGCGACGAGCCCGCGCACGATCTCGCCGATCTCCTTGTGGATCAACGGCTCACCGCCGGGAATCGCAACCATGGGTGCGCCGCATTCGTCGACGGCATCCCAGCATTCCTGCGCCGTCATGCGACGGTTGAGGATCGCATCGGGGTAGTCGATCTTGCCGCAGCCGGCGCATGCGAGATTGCAGCGAAACAGCGGCTCCAGCATGAGAACCAGCGGGTAGCGCTTGCGGCCAAGCAGCTTCTGCTTGATCAGATAGCCGCCGATGCGCAATTCCTTGAAGAAGGGTATAGCCATTACGGATTACTTTCTGGACCTTTAGCTCGAGATGTTGATCAGCCGGCCGCAAGCTCCGCGGGCAGCCGGAATTCGATGTTTTCCTCCCGACCCGGCAGCACGGACACTGTGACCGGTCCTATGCGCCGCAAGGCTTCGATGACGTCGTCCACCAGAACCTCCGGCGCCGAAGCGCCGGCCGTGATGCCGACCGCCCTGGCGCCCTCCAACCACTCGGGGTGGACGGCGCTGCCGTCGGCAACAAGATAACTCGCGACACCTGCCTCGGTGCCGATCTCACGCAGCCGGTTTGAGTTGGAACTGTTGGCGGCGCCCACTACCAGGATAACGTCGACGAACTTGCTGAGGTCCCTTACCGCAGATTGGCGGTTCTGTGTCGCATAGCAGATATCCCGGATGTCGGGGCCTTGAATATCGGTAAAACGTGCCTGCAATGCCGCAATTATGTCCTTGGTATCGTCCACCGATAGCGTGGTCTGGGTGATATAGGCCACCGGCGTCGCCCTCGGCAGTGTCAGCGCCGCAACCTCGTCGACGTTCTGGACCAGCAACACCGGGCCGGGAACCTGACCCATGGTGCCCTCGACCTCGGGATGGCCGGCGTGCCCGATCAGGATCAGGGCCCGCCCTTTGGACATATAGCGCTTGCCCTGATTGTGAACTTTCGTGACCAGCGGGCAGGTGGCGTTGAGCACCGGCAAGCCTCGGGCGGCGGCTTCCTCTTCCACCGTTCGCGCCACGCCGTGGGCTGAAAACACGGTCACTGCGAGCGGGGGTACCTCGGACAGGTCCTCCACAAAGATCGCGCCCTTGTTCTTCAGGCTTTCGACGACGTACTTGTTGTGCACGATCTCGTGCCGCACATAGACCGGCGGCCCATATTTCTCGAGCGCACGCTCGACGATGTCGATGGCGCGCACCACGCCGGCGCAAAAGCCGCGCGGCTGTGCCAGAAAAACCTGAATGGGACGTCCGTTACTCAATTTGCCTCACTTGTTGCCTCAGGCCCCGTGTCTCACTTGGTTCAGCGAGGTCCGCTGCCGGTTCTGCAATATCCGCACCATCGCCATGTGCCGGTTCCCCAGGCCGTCGAAAGGGCCCTGGGAGAGCCAGCCTTTGTGTCAAAATTGCATTGGCTAGGGAAGACGAGCCGCGCCTGCCCATTGGCGGGTCTTTGTTGGTAACATGGTACTATTCGGTAAGCCAGTCGGGCCCCCCACGTCTTCGTCACTTTACTGCCCGACTATCCCGGCTATACAGCCGCGGCCACGAATAACCCTGTTTTCGGCTATGTGTCTGTGTCCCCTTGGAAAAATCTTCGAAAACAAGGTTAGCCCAGCCTGCGGAACTCCGCTAGACAACGGGGCGTTTCCGGCAGGCTTCAAGATTAGAAAGAATTGATGTGCTGACAAGTGTCGTCGTTTCGATCGTCAGAACGTGTACCCGTTTTGCAACTCCCGTTTTGCTGATCGGTCTGGTGCTTGCGGTGGTCGCAGGCGTCTACACGGCGCGGCACTTCGCGATCAACACCGACATCAACACGCTGATCTCGGACAAGCTGGATTGGCGCCAGCGCGACGTCCAGTTCGACAGGGCGTTTGATCGCGACAGCACGATCCTGGCGGTGGTCGAGGCGCCGACCCCCGAGCAGACGCGGACGGCGGCCGCAGCGCTTTTGGACAAGCTCAAGGGGGACACCAAGAATTTCGTGTCGATGCAGGCGCTCGGCTCCGGAGAGTTCTTCGAGAAGAACGGGCTGTTGTTTCTGCCCGCTCCCGAGCTTGCCCAGCTCACCGGTCAGTTCGAGGCGGCTGCGCCTCTGATCGAGATCATGGCCGGCGATCCCTCGATCCGCGGCCTGACCGGCGCGCTCGAAACGGGACTGGCGGGGGTGCGCCGCGGCGACGTCAAGCTCGACAACACCGCGCGTCCGTTCAATCTGATCGCGCAGACGGTCGAGGACATCGTCGACAAAGGAAGCGCCCACTTCTCCTGGCGTGAACTGACCAGCAAGACCCCGCTTACGGATGCGGATCGCCGCGCCTTCATCGAGTTCAAGCCGGTCATCGACTACAGCGCGCTCGAGCCCGGCAAGGACGCGACCGATGCCATCCGCAAAGCGGCCGCGGACCTCGATTTCCCCGGAAAATACCAGGCGCGCGTCAGGCTGACCGGACCGATCCCGATCGCCAACGAGGAATATGCGACCGTCCAGGAGGGCGCCATCATCAACGGCATCGGCACGCTCGTGGTGGTGCTGTTCATCCTCTGGCTGGCGCTGCATTCGGCGAAGATCATTTTCGCGGTTTTCCTCAACCTCTTCGTCGGCCTGTCGATCACGACCGCCGTGGGGCTTGCGATGGTGGGGTCCTTGAACCTTTTGTCGGTCGCCTTCGCGGTGCTGTTTATCGGCCTCGGGGTCGATTTCGGCATCCAGTTCAGCGTGCGCTACCGCTCCGAACGCTTCAAGAATGATGACCTCGCGGAGGCGCTGCAGGAAGCAGCGCGCCGTTCCGCCGTCCCGCTTTCGCTCGCGGCGATGGCCACGGCGGCGGGCTTCCTGTGTTTCCTTCCGACCGACTACAAGGGCATTTCCGAGCTCGGCGAGATCGCCGGTGCGGGCATGCTGATCGCCTTTCTCTCCAGCATCACCGTGCTGCCGGCGCTGTTGAAGCTGCTCAATCCGCCCGGCGAAAAGGAGCCCGTCGGCTACGCGTTCCTGGCGCCGGTCGATCGCTTCCTCGAGGATCACCGCATCCCGATCGTCGTCGGGACGCTCGCGCTTGCGGTCGCGGGCCTGCCGCTGCTCTATTTCATGAAGTTCGACTTCAATCCGATGAACCTGCGCAGCCCGCAGGTCGAGTTGATCGCGACCTTTCTTGATCTCAGGAAGGACCCGAACACGGGCGCCAATGCCATCAACGTGCTGACGCACTCTGAGGCCGATGCCAAGAAGATCGAGGCGCGGCTGGAGAAGCTGCCCGAGGTGCTGCGCGTGCAATCGCTCGAGAGCTTCGTGCCGGAGGACCAGCCCGCCAAGCTCAAGCTGATCGCGCAGGCCGCGCGTGTCCTCAATCCGGCGCTGAGCCCGGAGTTGATCGACGAGCCGCCGACCGACCAGGAGAATGTGGACTCGCTGAAATCGACAGTCGAAAACCTGCGAAAGGTTGCGGGCGACGGCAAGAGCGTCGGCGCGGTCGGCGCGAGGCGGCTTGCCGATGCGCTGCAGAAGCTTGCCGAGTTCAATGAGGCGACCCGCAACAAGGCGCAGGAGATCTTCGTCGCTCCGCTCAAGGTGGTGCTCGATCAGCTCAAGTCCGCATTGGAGGCGCAGCCGGTCACTCTCAATACCCTGCCGCAGGACATCGTCTTGTCCTGGAAAGCCAAGGATGGCCTGATGCGGGTCGAGGCCTTGCCAAAGGGCGATCCCAACGACAACGACAATCTTCGCAGGTTTGCGAGCGCCGTGCTCGCGGCCGAGCCGACCGCCATCGGCGGCCCGGTCTCCATCCTCAAATCCGGCGACACGGTGGTGCGGGCGTTCATCCACGCCGGCATCTATGCTCTGGTCGTGATCAGCTTTCTGCTATGGATCACGCTGCGGCGGATCACGGACGTCGCGATGACCCTGGTGCCGCTGCTTGTGGCGGGCGCGGTGACGCTCGAAATCTGCGTGCTGATCAAGCTGCCGCTCAACTTCGCCAACATCGTTGCGCTGCCGCTTCTGCTCGGCATCGGCGTCGCCTTCAAGATCTATTATGTCGTGGCGTGGCGCTCCGGCAGGACCAACCTGCTGCAGACCAGCCTGACGCGCGCGATCTTTTTCAGCGCCATGACGACCGCGACGGCGTTCGGGAGCCTGTGGCTGTCAAGCCACCCCGGCACATCGAGCATGGGCAAGTTGCTGGCCCTGTCCCTGCTCACCACTCTGGCCGCGGTGCTTCTGTTCCAGCCGGCGCTAATGGGCAAACCGCGCGACATCGGGGAGTAGGCAGATATCTCCGATCGCGTCAGGCGGCTGGCCGTGACCGGCCGGCTTGGCGGATTTCGCCGCGCCCACTGTCCTGGGCGCACCCTTTCCGTTCGCGGTGCTGGCCGGGATCGGCGGGCCGACGCGCGTCCAGGTCTCGCCGCCGCAGAGGAAGCCGAGCACGCAGCCCCGAATTTCCAGCCCGTCCGTGCCGGAGGGCGTGATCGTCGAATTGTAGAGCTTGCCGTCCTTGGCGTTGTAGACCTCGCCCTCCCACTGATCGACGCCGGCCTTCTTCTTCATGTCGATCAGGATCGGCATGCCCAGCGTGGGCCTGTCTTTTTTCGCAGCATCGGGATTGTTGACGTCGCGTCCGCCGGTCTCCTGCTCCCACGACACGACGCCCCACATGCTCCCACCGCACTGGGCAACCCTGATGTTGGCGACGCCGTCGGCGACGCGCCAATCGCCTGTCGGGTCGGCGGCAATGGCGCTATCAACGCCGATCGTCAGGAATATTCCTGCCGACAATAGTCTTATCCGCGATAGCTTGCGTGGGCGTTGCAACATGACTGAAACCTGTGCTTGCGTTGAAGGTACGAATGAGGGCAAATCGCCGCATTGGGCGTTTTCAGTTGACGAAGCGGCCATCAACCGAAGTAAGTAGCTGATGCTAAGTCCGAATCTTGACGTTTCCGAGATGTTTGTCGCCCGGCAGGCACAACGCAGCTCCATGCATGCCCGCCACTTGAATGAACAACTGGTTCGGGTCCTCAAGACCATCGGCTACGACGTCGGCTTCCAGAAGGGGCAGGGCCAATACCTTTACGACCGCGAGGGCGCGCGTTACCTCGACCTCCTGAGCGGGTTCGGTGTGTTCGCCATCGGCCGCAACCACCCGGCGCTCCGGACGGCGCTGAAAAGCGTGCTGGACAGCGACCTGCCCAATCTGGTGCAACTTGACGTGTCGACGCTTGCGGGCGTGCTTGCCGAGCGGCTCATCGAGCGCGTGCCGTATCTGGACAAGGTGTTCTTTGCCAATTCCGGCGCCGAGACCGTCGAAGCCTCGATCAAGTTCGCGCGCGGCGCCACGGGGCGACCCGGGATCGTCTATTGCTCGCATGCCTATCACGGCCTGTCCTACGGCGCGCTGTCGCTGACGGACGATCCGAATTTCCGTTCCGGCTTCGAGCCGCTGTTGCCCGGCTGCACCGCGATCCCATTCAACGATCTCGCGGCCCTTGAGCAGGCGCTGTCCTCGCGTCAGGTCGCAGCCTTCATCGTCGAGCCGATCCAGGGCAAAGGCGTCAACATGCCGACCGACGAGTTCCTGCCCGGAGCTGCCGCGCTGTGCAAGAAATACGGCTCGCTGCTCATCGCGGACGAAATCCAGACCGGCATGGGTCGCACCGGGCGTTTCCTTGCGGTCGAGCACTGGAACGTCGAGCCCGACATGGTGCTGCTGTCGAAGGCATTGTCGGGCGGGCATGTGCCCGTCGGGGCGCTGCTGACGCGCAAGAGCATCTTCGACAAGATCTTCAATCAGATGGATCGCGCGGTCGTGCACGGCTCGACCTTCGCAAAGAACGATCTGGCAATGGCGGCCGGCATCGCGACGCTGGAAGTGCTCAAGGCCGAAAAGCTGGTCGAGGCGGCCGCCAAGCGCGGCGCCGAGCTCCGCCTCGCGTTGACGCGCATGGTGCCGGGCTACGAACTCATGAAAGAGGTTCGCGGCAAGGGCCTGATGATCGGCGTCGAATTCGGCCCGCCGAAATCGCTCCGGCTGAAGGCATCCTGGAACGTGCTGGAGACCGCCAACAAGGGCCTGTTCTGCCAGCTCATCACGGTGCCGCTGTTCAAGGACCACAAGATTCTCACACAGGTCTCCGGTCACGGCAGCCACACCATCAAGCTGTTGCCGTCGCTGACCATCACCGAGGACGACTGCAGCTGGATCGCCAGCGCATTCGATTCCGTGATCGCCTCGAGCCACAAGGTCCCCGGCGCGATCTGGTCGCTCGGCAAGACCCTGGTCGACAACGCCGTACGCAAGTCGGCCTGAGCGGACGCCGCGGCGGCTTCAACCCTCGCTGTTGAGCCGCGCCGCGGCCTCGAATTTTTCCCCGAATTCGTTGAGCTCGTCGGCGCCGATATCGGAGATCGCCCAGAAGTTCAGGCCGCGCTCGCTCCAGCGGCGGATGTTGAACCCCTGAACGGTGTCGACCTTCGCCGGGCGATGCTCCATGTTCGAGGTTTGCGCCACGAACAGATTGATGACATGCGCGCGCCGCTTGTACACGACCGAGCCGATGGGGCGCGCATCGACATAGTCGAGCCGTCCGCCGACCAGCGCAAACCCCTGGCCGGTGAGGTCGATCACCGGCGGCGCGACGTCGAGCTTGCCGTTGAACCACGGCTTGACTGTGTGCTGGTCCGTGGAGATGACGTCCGTCAGATGCCCGGGCTGCAGCGAGCGCAGATGCGCGGACACGATCTCGGATTCGATGCGCTGCTCATCGTCGTTGCGCAGCACGACGGCGAACAGTCCGGTGGCCGCGATCGCGGACACCGCCGAGCCAAACGCGAAACCGCGCAGCACGCTGCGCCGGGACGGCATCGGCAGGACGTTTTCCGCCGGCGCCTTGGGCAGCGCGTCCTCGATGCGCCGCCGCAGCGCTGCCGGAGCGGTGTAACGCAAATCGGCGGCGGCGATCGACTGGCTCATCTTCCGGTAAGCCGCGAACGCGGCACCGCAGCGCGGACATCCCGCGATGTGCTGCTCGATCTCGCGCGCATGTCCGGCATCGAGCTCGCCGTCGATCAGCGCATTCAGCAGAACCTCAGCCTCGTCGCAAGTCATCTCTTACTCCTGTTCCGCCATCCATGCCGAGCGCAGCATGGCGCGGGCGCGCGCGAGTCGGGACATCACCGTGCCGACAGGGGCTCCGACGGCTTCGGCGATCTCGCGGTATGAAAGCTCGTTGATCTCACGCAGCACGAAGGTCTCGCGAAATGGCTCGGCGAGGGCGTTCACCAGCCGCCTGATCGTGACTGCGTCGCGGTCGCGCAGCATCTGCGCCTCCGGCGTTTCCTGTTCCTCGTGCCAGAGCGGCGGCTGCTCGGTCAGCTCCTGCGAAACCTCGGTCGCTGCGCTCGGCGCGGCCGAGCGGCGCGCGAACTCCGCACGGCAGACGTTGCGCAGGATCGCAAACAGCCACGGCTTCATCGCCGGACCCCGGTACGTGTCGAAATGCTTCAGCGCCCGCAAATAACATTCCTGCACCGCATCATCGGCGTCCGCGGGATCGCGCAGCAGATAGCGCGCGAGCGTATAGACGTCGTCCAGAAGGGGCAGGGCCGCCTCGCGGAACCGCCTCGCCCTGTCCGGGTCTTCGCTTGAATTGCTCACCGGCATCGCCTCTTGCCCCGCTATTGCGGAAAATGCGGGCGCCCGGCCGGCTGGGATCAGCCGCCCGGGCACCCATGTGATGCCTTGTAATTGGCCGCTACTCAACCTTGATCATCCCTGTCATGTGCGGGTGCAGCGAGCAAAAATACTTGTAGTCACCCGCAGAGGTGAAGGTGAACGAGTACTTGTCGTCGGTGTCCATCGTCTTGGACCTGAACTTGCCCGCCGACACCACGGTGTGTGGAATGTCGTCGTGATTGGTCCAGGTGACGGTGTCGCCGACCTTCAGTGTCAGCTCGTTGGGGCTGAACGTGAAATTGTCGATCGTCACCTGGATCTCCTGGGCCTGCGCCGGGGCAGCGGCGAGTTGAAGAAAAGTGACAGCGGCGGCGGCCACGGCAAGGCCGCGGAGATTGGCAAGCGTCATCTGATGTCTTCCCTTCAGCCCTGCAGCGGCGAGTCGATGATCGCGAGGCGCTCATCGCCCTGCTTGAAGTTGACGCTGGCGATGCCGAGCAGGCTGCGCAGCTTCGCGTCTTCGACCTTCATCGGCCCGGGCGAGGGGGCGGTGCCGGGCGCGGGCTGCGGAAACGCGGTCGAGCGCGCGGTGTGGAAGGTCACGGCGCCTTCGACCTTCTGCATCACTTGATGGATGTGGCCATTCAGCACGGTCACCGAACCGAAGCCCTTGAGATATTCCAGCGCTTTCGCGCCGTCCTGCGTGCCCCAACCCCATTCCGGATAGACCGTCCAGAGCGGGATGTGCGCAAACACCACGATCGGCGTCGACTTCGACTTGCCCTTGACGTCATCCTCCAGCCATTCGAGCTGCTCGGCGCCGAGATTGCCGAGCCCGCCGGCCTTGAGATCGACCACGTTGACAAGGCCGACGAAGTGCACGCCGCCGGCGTCAAAGGAATAATAGCCGGCGCCCTTGGTGCCCTTGCCGTAACGGTCCTTGTAGAGCTTGACGTCTTCGTCGAGGAAGTCGTGCTCGCCCGGCACGTAGTGCACGTCGAGCCTGGACTGCGAGATGATCTTTTCCGCGTTATCGAATTCAGCGACTTTCGACAGATGGGTGATGTCGCCGGTGTGGATCATGAACGACGGCTTCTTCGGGATCGCGTTGACCTTGTTGATGGCTTCCTCGAGCGTGCCGAGCGCGTTCGGGTTGGCCGGCTTGTCGAAGCCGACATGGCTGTCGGAAATCTGCAGGAACGTCATGCCCGCGGGCTCCGCGGCGTTTGCCGCATCCATGAAGCCGAGCGTGCGCGGCACGCCGCCCGAGACTGTCCAGAGGAGCCCGGTTCCGGCCCAGGTCATGCATTCCAGCACCTTGCGGCGGCTGACACCCGTTTCTTCGTCGTGGTGGTGATCGTGATGGCTCATCGCGCTCTCTCCTTGGACCCTGGATTGGGTTTCGCGGACGAGATCGGCAGGCGAGGTGGTTTATTCCCGGGGAGTCCAGACCGGCCAAAACGTGGTTAATTACGATTGCGTGAGCTTGCGGACGAGGACCTTGGCTGGCTTATCGCGCATCCTGGAGGATCATGGCCGCGCCTTTTTCCGCGATCATCGCGGTCGGCGTGTTGGTGTTGCCCGAGGTGATGGTGGGCATGATGGAGGCATCGGCGACACGAAGCCCACCGATGCCAAGGAAGCGCAGCCGCTCGTCGACCACGGCAAAAGGATCGGTGTCGGTGCCCATCTTCACGGTGCCGACCGGATGGAAAATGGTGGTGCCGATGTCGCCGGCCGCTTTCGCCAGCGAGGCATCGTCGTCGCCGACCGAGGGTCCCGGAAGGAATTCGACCGGGCGATAACGCGCAAGCGCCCTTTGCTGCATCAGACGCCGCGTGGTGCGGATCGCATCGGCGGCGACCTGGCGATCATCGTTGGTGGAAAGATAGTTCGGCGCGATCGCCGGCTTCTCGGCCGGATCGGCCGAACGCAGCCGCACGGTGCCGCGCGAGGTCGGCTGCAGATTGCAGGCGCTGACCGTGACCGCAGGGAAGCGATGCAGGGGATCGCCGAACTTGTCGAGCGACAAGGGCTGCACGTGAAACTGGATGTTGGCGCGCTCCCGGGTGGGATCGGAGCGGGTGAAGATGCCGAGCTGCGACGGCGCCATGGTCAGCGGACCGCGGCGACGGAAAGCATAGTCGAGGCCCATCAGCGCGCGCCGCGGCAGCGACCAGTAGGTCTCGTTCAGGGTGCGCACGCCGGACACCTGGTAGATCGCGCGCTGCTGCAGATGGTCCTGCAGGTTGCGCCCGACGCCGGGCGTGTCGCGCACGATGCCGATGCCAAGCGGCTGGAGCCAGTCCGCAGGTCCAATGCCTGAGCGATGCAGCACCTGCACCGAGCCGATCGCGCCCGCGCAAAGAATGACTTCGCTCCTTGCGCGCGCCTCGATGATTTCGCCGCCTTGCGCGAAGCGCACGCCGACCGCGCGGTTGTCCTCGACGACAAGCCGATCGACCAGCACGTTGGTTTCGAGGCGAAGATTTGCACGCCCAAGCGCCGGCTTCAAAAAGCCGCGCGCGGCCGACCAGCGCCGCCCGCGCTTCTGGTTGACGTGGAAATAGCTGATGCCTTCATTGTCGCCGGTGTTGAAATCCGGGATCTTCCTGATGCCCATCTCCTCGGCGGCTTCGCCGATCGCGTCGAGAATTTTCCAGGACAGCCGCGGCGCCTCGATCCGCCAGCCGCCGCCCGCGCCGTGGTGCTCGCTTTCACCGAGGAAATGATCTTCCAGACGCTTGAACGCCGGCAGGACGTCATCATAACCCCAGCCGGTCAGACCAAGCTGACGCCAGTGATCGTAATCGGCAGCCTGGCCGCGCATCGAGATCATGGCGTTGATCGCGGAGCAGCCGCCGATCACCTTGCCGCGGGGATAGGCCAGCGAACGGCCGTTCAGCCCGGCTTCCGCCTCGGTCCGAAACATCCAGTCCGAGCGCGGATTGCCGATCGCAAAGAGATATCCGACCGGAATGTGGAACCAGATCCAGTTGTCGTTGCCGCCGGCCTCCAGGACCAGCACGCGCTTTTTGGGATCGGCCGACAGCCGGTTGGCGAGGATGCAGCCGGCGGTGCCGGCGCCTACGACGATATAGTCGAAATCACCTTCAAGCCGCTTCATAACTCCCTCAGTTTTGGGATTTTTTACGCCACAGGGGGCGGCCCTGTACAGGGAGCTGTTGGGTCAGGCGTTCCCGCCATGCTACAGAGAGGTGGGCCGCCGAACCAGGAAACCGAGAAAACCCATGCCTATCGTCAACCGCGTCGCCGATCTGCAACCTGACATTCAGGCCTGGCGCCGCGAGATCCACCAGCATCCCGAACTTCTCTATGACGTGCACCGCACCGCAGCTTTCGTCGCCCAACGCCTGCGCGAATTCGGTTGCGACGAGGTTGCGACCGGTCTGGGCAAGACCGGCGTCGTCGGCGTCATCAAGGGCAAGAAGGGACCTGCCAAGGGCGACGTCAGGGTAATCGGGCTGCGCGCCGACATGGATGCGCTGCCGATCGTGGAGGAGACCAATCTTCCCTATGCCTCGAAGACCCCCGGCAAGATGCACGCCTGCGGCCATGACGGCCACACCGCGATGCTGCTGGGAGCGGCGCGCTATCTCGCCGAGACCCGCAATTTCGCCGGCGACGTGGTCGTGATCTTCCAGCCGGCGGAGGAGGGCGGGGCGGGTGCCGCCGCGATGATCAAGGACGGGCTGATGGACCGCTTCGGCATCGAGCAGGTCTATGGCATGCACAACGGTCCGGGGATTCCGGTCGGCGCCTTTGCGATACGTCCCGGTCCGATCATGGCGGCCACCGATGCGATCGACATCAGGATCGAGGGCCATGGCGGGCACGCCTCGCGGCCGCACAAGTGCATCGATTCCCTTCTGGTCGGCGCGCAGCTGATTTCCGCGCTGCAGCAGATCGTGTCGCGCAATGTCGATCCGCTGGACTCAGCCGTGATATCGATCTGCGAATTCCATGCCGGCACTGCGCGCAACGTGATCCCGCAAACCGCGGAGCTGCACGGCACGGTGCGCACCTTGACGCCGGAGGTGCGCGAGCTCGTCGAGAAGCGCGTGCGCGATGTGGTGAACGGCATTGCCCAGATCAGCGGCGCCACGATCGACCTCAACTACGAGCGCGGTTATCCCGTGACCGTCAATCACGCCGCTCAAACCGAACTCGCGGTGAAGATCGCCAACGAGATCGCGGGCGAGGGCAATGTCCATGACACCCCGCCGCTGATGGGCGCGGAGGATTTCTCCTACATGCTGGAGGCGCGCCCTGGCGCCTTCATCTTCTGTGGCAATGGCGACAGCGCCGGCCTGCATCATCCCGCCTACAATTTCAACGACGAGGCGATCGTCTACGGTACCTCGTACTGGATCAAGCTGGTGGAGAACACTCTCGCGGCGTGACGGCTGTCGTCATGATCCCGGTCGTCATTGCGAACGACGCGAGGCAATCCAGCGCCGCGCAAGATTCCGGATTGCTTCGTCGCTTGGCTCCTCGCAATGACAGCTTACTCACCATCGTGCTCCCGATTCTCGATTGAGCGGGATCTTCCGGGAAAGCCGTGGTCGCTTTTCCGGATGATGCTCGATGCCGCTGTCGCGACAGGAACCAGACGCGCCTTTCCAGAGTTGAGCAATATCTCTGGCACGAGCGCATGTCGACGAAGGCGGACAAGAACTGGCGGCGCGAAGCAATCGGGAGCGATCGCCGATTGCCTCGCCTGACGGCGTTGGCGGCAGTCTCGATCTGGCTTGCGCTGTGGCTTTCGCCCGTATTCGCAGCTTCCGTCGCGTTGAAACCGGACAGCGTCAACTCGGCCGAATGGTCCGACAAGCCGCCTTCCGCGGACCGGATCGCGCCCCTTGGTATCCGCATCCAGGTTCTGCTCGCTCGCGCGCACTTCTCGCCTGGAGAAATCGACGGCAAGCTCGGCGAGAATGCCAAGAAGGCGCTTCGCGCCTATGCCGAGGCGCAGCAGGTGTCAGGCGGCGGCGAGCTCTTGCAGGAAGTCTGGCAAAAGCTCGCGGCCGACGACCGGCCCGTTCTCACGCAATATACGATCAAGCCGAAAGACGTTGCCGGCCCTTTCCTCGAGAAGCTGCCGAACCGAATGGAAGACATGAAGCATCTCCCTCACCTCGGCTACACCAGTCCGCGCGAGGCGTTGGCCGAGAAGTTTCACATGAGCGAGGAGCTCTTGTCGGCGCTCAATCCCGATGCCGGCCGTTTCGACCAGCCGGGCGCAGCGATTACCGTGGTGGATACGGCCTCGGGCGATAGCAGGACGCCCCAAGTCGACAGGCTCGAGATCAGCAAGCAGCGGCAGACCGTCAAAGCGCTCGATCGGACAGGCAATCTGGTTGCATTCTATCCGGCGACCGTCGGCAGCGAGGAGAAGCCATCGCCAAGCGGAACGCTCAAGGTCACGCGCATCGATCACAATCCGACCTACCATTACAATCCCGACTACAAGTTCAAGGGTGTGCATTCCAGGACAGCGTTCACCATCAAGCCGGGTCCGAACAATCCGGTCGGCACGGTGTGGATCAGTCTTTCCGCCGAAGGTTACGGAATCCACGGTACGTCAAACCCCGGCAAGGTCAGCAAGGCGGAATCCCATGGCTGCGTCCGTCTGACCAATTGGGACGCCGAGCGCCTTGCTGGGCTGGTGAAGAAGGGCACGCCCGTCGATTTCGAGTAGGGCCGTGGTCCTTCTGCGG
Organism: uncultured Alphaproteobacteria bacterium; assembly: GCA_963738845.1. Lineage (GTDB taxonomy): Bacteria > Pseudomonadota > Alphaproteobacteria > Rhizobiales > Xanthobacteraceae > Bradyrhizobium. The sequence goes on from CAVTYJ010000007.1 coordinate 485,497, forward strand.
ACTGCGGCATTCGTCTTTGCCCGCATCGGTTTGATGTGCGTCAATGCAGTTCAACGTCCTCCAGGACACCAGGAGACCGCATCTTTTCTGTTTGCGGACATCCTGCAGCAGCTTGCATCGGACGCATCGAAGCTTCCAGCCGGAGAGGTTCACCTCGAAGCGTTGCGGGATGCGGTCGCATCGTTGGACCGGGCGCTGCGCGTCGTGTAGGCGCGGGACATTTCACGGGAGGATTAGCTTTCAGCAGCATGGCGGCTCCTCGCGATCGCAGGCAAGCTGGTGACGGCGCGCCGTTCAAATCGGCGGCTCGAAGCTGAAACGGACGGCCGTTGTGATCTCGTGCCGAATGGCCTAGGTTGCGTTTCCGGGGACGTCGCAGCCTCCCCGTAAAATGGTGACCCCATGCAAGCGCTGCTCGCTTTGTTATGGAGCGAGCCATGGATGGGATCACCTTCGACATTCCTCTGTTCCTGTTTGCGACTTTTGCCGGCGCGTTTGTCGCGGGCCTTTCGGGATTTGCCTTCGGCCTGGTCGCCGCCTCCCTGTGGCTATACATCCTGACTCCCGTGCAGAGCGCGACCTTGATCGTCGCGTTCGGTCTTCTGGTGCAGGGCTATTCGGTCTGGAAGCTACGTCAGGCGCTGGATTGGGAGAGGCTCTGGCCATTCATCGCGGGCGCCGCCCTCGGTGTGCCCTTGGGCGTCATGCTTCTGACCTGGTCCGATCCACGCAGCGTCCGTATCGCGATCGGGGTCATTCTGGTCCTCTACAGTCTCTACGCGCTTTTTCGTCCCGCGCTAAAATTGTCGGGCGACGGCCGGATGAGCAATGGGGCGATTGGCTTTCTCAACGGCGTGCTCGGCGGTGTGACCGGCCTTGCCGGCATTCTCGTCACTATCTGGTGCAATTTGCGCGGCTGGCCGAAGGACGTTCAGCGCACCGTGTTCCAACCGGTTGCGGTCGTCGTCTTTTTGATGAGTGCGATCTGGCTTGGCGCGAAGGGAACCGTGACGGCGGAGACTGCTAAATTCTTCGTGATGGGACTGCCCTGTCTGCTCGCCGGAACCTGGCTTGGCCTCAAGCTGTTTGGGACAATCGAGGAAGCGACTTTCCGGAAAATCGTGCTGGCGCTTCTGTTCATCTCGGGTCTCACGTTGATGATCTGAGGCGGTTGACAGCCGAGGCTGCAGCCCGTTTATTCGAGTAACGGGGGTTGCGATCCCCCCGCGAGGCGACATGCCCAAGAATCGCGTCCTGTTTCACGAAAGGACGCAGCATGTCTTCCTACAACTCGATCTCCATTGAAAAACTGTCTCGGCTGATCGGCACGTCAAACGCGCCTACTCTGATCGACGTCCGCACCGACGAGGATTTTGCCGCCGAGGCGCGCCTGATCCCGGGCGCGCAGCGCCGCTCGCATCGCGACATCCAGGACTGGGCCGGGTCGCTTGGCGGGAAATCCGTCGTCGTGATTTGCCAGAAGGGACAGAAGCTCAGCGAGGGCACGGCCGCCTGGCTTCGCCACGCCAATATCGCCGCTGAAATCCTCGAAGGCGGTCACCTTGCCTGGAAGCAGGCAGAGCTGCCGACCATTCCCGTCGACAAGATTCCCAACCGCGACGGGCGCGGCCGCACCGTCTGGGTGACGCGCGAGCGGCCGAAAATCGATCGCATCGCCTGCCCCTGGCTCATCCGCCGCTTCGTCGATCCTGCGGCGGTCGTGCTGTTCGTGGCCTCCGCCGAAGTGGTGGATGTCGCCGAGCGCTTCAACGCGACGCCCTTCGATATCGAGAACGTATTCTGGAGCCACCGCGGTGAGCTCTGCACCTTCGACGTGATGGTGAGGGAGTTCGGCCTGTCGACGCCGGCGCTCGACCGGCTCGCGACCATGGTGCGCGCGGCCGATACCGCGCGGCTCGAACTGTCGCCGGAAGCGCCGGGCCTGCTTGCGGCCTCGCTTGGCCTGTCGCGGATGTACGACGACGACCTCGAGCAACTCGACGCAGGTCTCCTTCTCTACGACGCGTTCTACCGCTGGTGCCGCGATGCGACCAGGGAAACCCACAACTGGCCGACCAACAAGGCGAAGCCGTAACAAAGTCCGAAAGAAGCGATCATGAAAAACGCGTTCAAGCTGCTCGTCCTCGCAGCCGCGATGCAGTGGGGTCACGCCGCGATTGCGGCGGGTGATAGCGTCGTCGGCAACAAGACCATCGTGTTCGTCTGTCTCCATGGCTCCGTGAAGAGCCAGATGGCGGCGGCGCATTTCAACAGGATCGCGCGGGAGCGCGGACTTCCGTACACGGCGATCTCGCGCGGCATCGAGACCGATGCATCGATTCCGGCGCGGATCAGGGACGGCTTGAGCCAGGAAGGGCTCGTGCCGCTCGACGATGTCCCGCAGCCGCTGGTCGCGACGGAAGCCGCGCATGCCCTCGAGGTCGTGGCCTTCGATGCCGTTCCCGACGAACGCAGAGGCCTGGCCGCGGTGAATTACTGGTCGGACGTGCCGCCTGCTACCAGGAACTACGACGCTGCGCGCGACGCGATCGTGCGCCATATCGAAAATCTCGTCCCCGCGCTGGAGTTGCGAGCGCGGTCACAGGAAACGCTGGAAGGCGTGGTCACGGCGGTGGACGAGCGCAGCGATCGCATCACGGTGCGGCTCAAATCCGACACGACGGCGGACTTCCGCGTGCAGGACGCGCTCGTGTTCAACGCGATCCGTTTCGGCGATCGGGTGGAGCTCACGGTGGAGACGATCGATGGTGCGAGGACCATCGTCGGTCTCAGGAAGGAATAGGCCGGGGATGCCATGCATCGCGGACGACACGTTTGGGGCGTCAGATATATGGAGAACAAAATGGCAGTGAATAACCAACGCCGGGATTTCATCAGGAGCGTCGGAGCCGCCGCCGCATCCACAGCCATCCTTGCGCAGACGCAGGCGCTCGCGCAAGCCAATCCGCAGACAGGAGCAAAGCCGATGGCTTATCAGCCAAAGCCAATGTCGTTCGATCCGAAATCCATCACCGGCATCTCCGAAAAGGTGCTGGTGAGCCATTATGAGAACAACTATGTCGGCGCGGTGAAGCGGCTCAATGCCATCGGCACGCAGCTAGCCGAGCTTGATTTCGCGAAAGCGCCGAACTTCGTCATCAACGGGTTGAAGCGCGAGGAGCTGATCGCTCAGAATTCGATGATCCTGCACGAGATCTATTTCGACGGGCTCGGGGGCGGCGGCAGCCCGAAAGGGCCGCTGATCGAGGCGATCGTGCGGGATTTCGGCAGCGTGGAGCGCTGGCGCGCGGAGTTCGTCGCCATGGGCAAGGCCGAAGGCGGCGGCTCGGGCTGGGTGATCTTGAGCTACTCGCCGCGCGACAAGCGGCTGGTCAACCAATGGGCCGCCGACCACACCACGACGCTCGCCGGTGGCCGTCCCGTTCTGGTGCTCGACATGTACGAGCACGCCTATCACATGGACTACGGCGCGGCCGCGGCGAAATACGTCGACATCTACATGGAAGCGATCAAGTGGGATAATGCGGGAAAGCTGTACGACCAGTATAGCAGGGAGGCGTAGGGCAGGGAGAACAGGCGAAAGAACCAAGAGCTGAGGAAGGGTAAGTGTTTTTCAATGGGGCAAATGGGCATGAAGAGACTGACGGTAGCGTGCTGCGTGGTGGCCTGCGCCTGTGCATCGATCGATGCGGCGCAGGCCCAATCGAGCTGCAAGGTCTGCGCCGACCAGCAGAAGGCATGCATGAAGAATTACGGCGGCCCCACCTGCAAGACCGAGTATCAGATGTGCATGAAGTCGTGCGGGAAGAAATCGTGAGGCCCGCACGCGCCGCTGATGATTTTGCGATGACGATCGGTTTGCCGGCGGGAAACGGGACGCTTCCGAAGAGGGACGGATATGAAGACGACACCTGAACGCGGCCGCATGGGGGAGTTGGCGCTCTATTTTCTGCGCCTCGGCTTTCTCGGTTTCGGTGGTCCGGTCGCTCTCGTCGGGCAGATGGAGCGGGAGCTGGTCTACGACAAGAAATGGCTCACCAAGGAGGAGATGCGCGAATCCATCGCGATCTGCCAGTCGCTGCCCGGTCCGCTCGCGATCCAGGTCGGCATCTACATTGCCTGGCTTCGTGGTGGTTTTTGGGGGGCATGGGTCGGCGGATGGTGCTTCATCCTCCCCAATTTCGTCATCGTCGCAGCGCTCGGCGCGCTCTATGTCTATCTGGGCGATCTCAAGCCGGTCACGGCAATTTTTTACGGCGTCAGCCCTGCCGTGATCGCGTTGATTCTGCATTCCTGCTATCGGCTTGCCAAGCTCGGCATGGAAGACTGGCTGCAATGGACCATTGCGGCGATCTGCCTGGTCGTCACCGTCATCCTTCAGGCCGAGGTGGCGCTTCTGTTCATCGGTGCCGGCATCATCGGCATCCTCTACTACGGCAGCGTGTTCAAGCGCACGCCCGCGGTTTTGCCGGCGATCGCGGTCGTGCCCGCGGCGACAGCACCAGTCGCGCCCGTCGCAACGGCATCGACCCTCGGCAAGCTCCTGCTGTTCTTCCTCAAGGCGGGTTCGCTCACCTTCGGCAGCGGTCTCGTGATCGTGCCGTTTCTCGAGCAAGGTCTCGTCCAGCAGTACAATTGGCTCGACGAGCGGCAATTCCTGATCGCCGTGGCGGTCGGCATGATCAGCCCGGGACCGGTCGTGATCACGGCGACCTTTGTCGGCTATATCGTTGCCGGTTTCTGGGGATCGCTGGTGTCCACGGTCGGGATTTTCCTGCCGTCCTTCCTGCTGGTGCTGATCGTTGCGCCGATCCTGGCGCGTCACCGCGGGAACGCGAACGTTCAGGGGTTCGTCAAGGGCGCCTACGGCGCGGCGATCGGGACGATCCTGGGTGCGTGCATCCTGCTTGGAAAGATTGCGATCGGCGACTGGCTGACCGCCGCGATCGGCATCCTCTCGCTTGCCGCGCTGTTTCGCTGGAAGATCAGCAATCCCCTGCTCATTGCCGTGACCGCGGCTATCGGCCTGATTGCGTACCCGATCCTGCAACCCGCCTGGGTAATGGTGCACTGAGGCGGCGCCAAGATGAGGTCGGTTACCGGTCTGCTTCGACGACCTGCTGAGTCCGGCCGCGCGGCTTGAGCTTTCGCAGATCCTCCGACGCTTCCGCAAGCAGCCAGTCGCGGAAGGTCACGATTTTCGGCATGCTCGATGTCGCCTTCGGGCAGACGATCCAATAGGTTTTGGACAGCCGCAGGGCTTCGGCGAATGGCCGCACCAGGCGGCCATTGATGAGGTCCCAGGCGGCAAGCGTGGTCCGTGCCAGTGCGATGCCCTGGCCGTTGATCGCGGCATCGATCACCATGCTGGCGCGATTGAGCACGGGACCATGCCTGACGTTCTCGTCGCTGATGCCGGCCACGCGTAACCATTTCGTCCAATCCGCGCGGCCATCGAGATGAATTAGCGGAAACCTCAGGATGTCGGCCGGCTTGCCGCTACGGCGGCCTGCCAGGAGCTTTGGGCTGCAGATCGCAAAAAGCTGTTCGCTGCTCAACTGCACGGCATCAAGTCCCGGCCAATTCCCATCGCCGTGACGAACGGCCATGTCGACGTCCTCGCGCGCGAAGTCGACATGATGCATCGTCGCCGAGACCCGCAGGTCGATGCTCCCGTGGGCTTCGGCAAAGTGACCGAGTCGGTGCACCAGCCATTTGGCGGCGAAATCGGGCGATGTGCTGACCGTAAGCACGCCGGCGCTCTGTCGCTGCAGCAGCCGCTCGGTCCCGACCGCGACGCGATCCAGCGCGTCGCGGACGACCGCGAGATAGTCGCGGCCGGCTTCGGTGATGATGAGACGCTGGCGTTCGCGGTTGAACAGCTTGATCGCAAGCTCGGCCTCGAGCGCCTTGACCTGATGGCTTACGGCGCCTTGCGTGACGCAAAGCTCTTCGGCCGCGCGCGTAAAGCTCTCGTGCCGGGCGGCGGCCTCGAAGGCTTTCAGGGCGTTGAGTGACGGCAGGCGCGGTCGCATCGCACGACTTCATGAGAAAAACTAGGGCCGGCGAGAGAAACCATGCTTTGCGGGCATTGCCTCTCAGACCTTATTGAGGCGCTTCGAAGCAGCATTTCACGAGTTCTGGAGATTGTCGATGCCTTCATTGATCATCCGGCGGGCGCTGCCCGCCGCTCGATTTCCCCAATTTGATTGGGGAATCATTCTCGCCATCGGATGGCGCGCCGTCCGCAGACACTTGGCGCGTCAAAGTCAGCGTGAGGCGCTGCGCACGCTCGCGGACGATTCGCATCTGCTCAGGGATCTCGGCCTGACCCGGGAAGAGGCGCTCGAAGAAGCCGACAAGCCTTTCTGGCGGTGACAGGCCGCCGATTGCAACGCCCAAGGAGAACCAAAATGTCCGATCCGATCCTCTACGGCTTCCCGCGAAGCACCTATGTCAACATCGTGAGGCTGGTCCTGATCCACAAGGATGTGGCCTACAGCTTCCACGATCTCGAACCGGTCATGGGCAAGCCGGAGCATCTTGCGCTGCATCCGTTCAACCGCGTGCCGATCCTCAAGCACGGCGACTTCACGGTCTATGAAACGAGTGCGATTGCCGCCTATGTCGACCAGGCGTTTCCAGGACAACGTCTTACGCCGCAGGACGTGCGCCTGCGCGCGCGCATGAACCAATGGATGAGTGCGGTCAACTCCTATTACTATCCATACATGGTCTATCACGTGACGCATGAGCGGTTGGTATTTCCGGAGCTCGGCATCACCCCCGACGAGGATGTCGTGGCGCACGCGCTGCCAAAGGTCGAACTCGCGCTCGGCGTCCTGGAGCGCGAATTGTCCCATGGGCAGCACTATCTGCTCGGCTCCGAGCCCACGCTTGCCGACTTTTTCATGCTGCCGAGCACTTTCGCGTTCAGCCTGACGGAGGAGGGCAGGGCCATGTATCCGAAATTTCCCGCGTTCTGCCGCTGGCGCGAGCGGATGGAGAACCTGCCGACGACGAAGAAGCTGCGGGCGAGCCTGCCGCCGCGCGATCCGATCTGGCACGCGCGCGAATGGGCCAGCTCGCATCGTCCGAAATACTGATCGACGAGGATGGTAGCTTGCCGGAACCGGTCGGCGCTGCTAGCCTCAAGAACACGGGGACACGCAGACTCCCCGCGAGACGTTAAGTCCAAGCTCTGCGCAACACTCGGCGTTCGAGGAGCTTGCGCATATGAAAAAGCTTGGCGTCATCGAAATCCCTAACGCGCTCAACAGCGAATTTGACCATGCGGCGTTCGATTCCCGAACGCGTCGTGTATTCATCGCACATACTGCTCGCGATTGCATCGAGGTGATCGACCATGATGCGCAAAAGCACGTTGCAACGCTGCCGGGATTTCCCGGTGTCGCCGGCGCGGTCGCCGACGATGGCGAGATTCTTGCGACCAACCGCGGATCGGCGAGCGTCGCGTGGGTCGACGGCAGGAGTTATGAAACGAAAGCTGTCTTCAAAAGCGGACCACGGCCCAACGGAGCCGCCATCCTCAAGCGCGCCGGTATCGGGATTGCCGCCTGCATCGGAGACGAGCAAACAGGCCCCACGCTGCACGTCATCGACCTGAAGGAGGGCAGCCAGCGTGTGATCGACCTGCCCGGACGGCCGCGCTGGTGCGTGACCGATTTCGCCGCAGAGCGCGTGTTTCTCTGTATCCGCGAGCCCTCAATGGTGCTGGTGGCCCGCCTGCCGGACCTCGGCGGCATCGCGCATTGGAGGCTGCCATCAGGCGGAGCGCATGGCCTCGACATCGATCATGGGCGCCGCCGTCTCTACGCAGCCTGCGACGACGGCGCGCTGGTCGAGATCGACACAGGATCTGGCAGGGTTACGAATGTCTGGCCCATTTCAGGCGTGCCCGATGTGACGTTCTTCAACCCGGCGACGGGCCTCGTCCATGTCGCGATCGGCGAGCCCGGGCTGGTGGAAACGGTCGATCCAAGAAGCGGAGCGAACGTGCGGACCACGACCGGCAAAGGGGCTCACACGAGCGCAATCGTGGCCCCCGACCGGCTCTACGTGATCTCGCCGACGCATGGGGGCGTTCTCGTTCTCGCAGATGACTGAATGAAACAGGAGGAGCAGATGAAGTGGATTACCCGCGAACACGTCAAGGTCGATCGCGTCGCCTGTCCCTGGCTGATCAGGAAATTCGTCGACAAGGATGCCGAGTTCATCTTTGCACCCGCAGACAAGGTGATGGCCGAAGCGAAGCGGCTCGAAGCCATTCCCTATGACGTCAAGGACGTCGAACTCGGCCATCACGGCAAGGAATGCTCTTTCGAAGCGATCCTGAAGAAATACCAGCTGACCGGCGATCCGGCGCTTGTGCTGCTCGGACGGATCGTCAACGGCGCGGACACCGACAACACGCTTTACAATCAGGCCGAAGGGCCGGGTCTCGAGGCCATCGCCGAAGGATTTCGGCATCTCGGCTACAAGGATGACCATGAACAAAACGCCGCCGAGTGGATCGTCTACGACGCTCTCTATGAATATTGCCGCGAGATGGTGAAGCGCGGAAAGCCCGCAGGCCAGTTTGCCAACTGATCCGAGACTTGGCGGGTTCGGTAATGAGAGCTTCTTGCTGCGGCTGCTTGCTTGCAGCTGACCATTGCCACTTTGCCATCGATTTCTTGGGCCAGCTCAGCGAGCAACTCGCGGAGGGATTAACACACGTGAGTGTGCAAGAGCTCCGCCACAAGCAGCATGGTACAGGTGTGAGATACGGAACGCCAGGACGTCACGCTCCAGCACCAGATCATCACGGCCCCAGGATATGAGCGGATGCGATCAGCGCCGAGCCTCGAAGTGATTGCACGCGAGGACCTGCAGCGTTGTTCGCGCTGGCAGGTCGCTTTCGCGAAAGAGCGCAAGGACCATCGATACTACGAACTGGTCGAGGATACGCTTCATCCTGAATTCGAATACCGGTATTTCGTTTTGAAGGATGCGCTTGACCACGTTTCTGCTGTGCAGCCCTTTTTCCTGCTCGATCTGGATTTGTTGGTCGGGGCGAGTCCGCGCTATCGCGTCCTGATCGACGCAGCCCGCTGGATGTGGCCTCGTCTGATGAGAGCGCGAGCACTAATGGTCGGCTGCGTTGCCGGTGAAGGCCATCTTGACGGCGATGAGGCCTGCGATGGCACCCTTGTCGAGTTGCTTGCTTCAGCTATTGCAGGACAGGCCCGCAGCCTCGGAGCACAGTTGATTGTTTTCAAGGAGTTCCCGGCGCGATACCGAACCGCTCTTGAATGCCTGATTGGTTACGGATTTACTCGCATTCCGAGCCTGCCCATGACCAGGCTTTGCATCGAGTACGCAAGCTTCGACGACTATATGAAGCGCGCGCTCAATAGTGCGACCCGCCGGAAATTGCGCAAGAAATTCGAGGCGGCGGCGCGGGCGCCCCCGCTCGAGATGAGCATCACGACCGATGCGACGCCGGTTATCGCGCAGGCCTATCCGCTCTATCTGCAAGTCTACGAGCGCTCGAAATTGCACTTCGAGAAGCTGACGCAGCAGTATTTCTGCGATCTGGGGCGGCGGATGAGCGACAGGGTCCGCTTCTTTCTCTGGCGTCAGAATGGGCGGCTTGTCGCGTTTGCAACGTGCATGGTGCACGGCGACGCCATTTATGCGGAATACATCGGACTCGACTACGATGTCGCCATCGATCTGCACCTCTATCATTATGTGTTTCGCGACATGGTGAGCTGGGCGATCGCCAATGGCTACAAATCGTTTCGCAGTAGCGGATTGAATTATGATCCGAAGCTGCACCTGAGGCACGTGCTCGACCCGATCGACCTGTACGTTCGACACACCTCCGCGCCGATCAACGCGGTGTTGAAGCGCATCTTGCCGGTGCTCGAGCCGACGCGATATGACCAGACGCTTGCGAAATTCCGGAATTATAAGGAGCTTTGGGCCCAGCCCGATGCCGGCGCAGAAACTGCCGCGCAACCTCGCCAGCGCGCTGGCCTTGGAACGCCTCGTCCGCCGCCATGTTCTGCGCCGACGACGCGTCGTTGCGCCGGCGCAGAGGGCGGCGTGTCTCAGAACACCAGCGAGAAGCAGTAATACAGGAACCCCGACAGCATCATCGCGATCGGCAAGGTCATGACCCAGGCCATCGCGATGTTGCGCACAGTCGACCATTGCAGGCCGCTGCCGTTGGCCGCCATGGTGCCGGCGATCCCGCTCGACAGCACATGGGTGGTCGAGACCGGCAGGCCGTAGCCGTCGGCTGCGGCGATCGTGGCGGCAGCGGTGATCTCGGCGCAGGCGCCCTGCGCGTAGGTCAGGTGGGTCTTGCCGATCTTCTCGCCGACGGTGACGACGATGCGCTTCCAGCCGACCATACTGCCCAGGCCGAGCGCGATGGCGACCGCGATCTTGACCCAGGTCGGGATGAACTTCGTCGCGTTGTCGAGCGAGCTCTTGTAGGCGTTCAGCGTCGCGACGTCCGTAGCCGAGAGCTCGGCTTCCTTGTCCTTCATCAGGAAGCGAAGCGCTTCCGACACCAGATACATGTCGTTGCGGGTGTTGCCGACGGCCTCCGCGGGAAATTTGGCCAGCGAGCCGTAGGTGGTGACCTGCCTGGCGATATCGCTCACGAGCGCTGCGAGGGACGGGAAGGTGCCCTCGTTGAGCTCGCGCTGGGCGACATAGCTGGTCACGGCGGGGCGCGGATTGCCGATGATCTGGTGGCCGCCGGCCTTGGCCGCGATGACCTTGCTCGCGGCGTCCGAATTCCTGATGAACGCCTCGATCTGGCTCGCGGGCATGGTGCGGTTGAGTGCGTAGGCGGTCGGCACCGTGCCGATCAGGATCAGCATGATCAGGCCCATGCCCTTTTGCCCGTCATTCGAGCCGTGGAAGAACGAGACCAGCGTGCAGGTGGCGATCAGGATGCCGCGGATCCACCATGGCGGCGGCTGGTTGCCGACGGGCTCGCCGAACAGGGCGGGCGTCGTGCGCAGCAGCACGATCTTCAAGGCATAGAGCAGGATCGCAGCAAGCACGAAGCCGAACAGCGGCGATAGCAGCAGCGCCTTGCCGATATTGGCGGCCTGCGTCCAGTCGACGCCCGAGGTGCCGTCGCGGCCGCGCATCAGCGCGTTGGCGATGCCGACGCCGATGATCGAGCCGATGAGGGTGTGCGAGCTCGAGGCGGGCAGGCCGAAATACCAGGTGCCGAGGTTCCAGATGATCGCCGCGATCAGAAGCGCGAACACCATCGCAAAGCCCGCGCTTGAGCCGACCTGCAGAATCAATTCGACCGGCAGCAGCGACACGATGCCGAACGCGACCGCGCCCGTCGACAGCAGCACGCCGATCAGGTTGAACATGCCCGACCAGACCACGGCGACATGCGCCGGCAGCGAGCGGGTGTAGATCACGGTCGCGACCGCATTGGCAGTGTCATGGAAGCCGTTGACGAATTCGAACCCGAGCGCGATCAAAAGCGCGACGAACAGCAAGATATACGGAAGGTAAGTGTTGACGCGCGCACCGGTCGCATCGATGTCGACGTAAATGCTGTAGGCCACGAACAGCAGCGCGGCAGCGACGACCCCCAAATAAATCACCCCGGTCAGCGGATGAAAGCCGCGATCGAGATCCGGACCTCTCTTCAAGGCAGGCTCGATCGAACCGGGTAACGCGATATCGCTCATGGTGAACTCTCCCTGTCACAATGCGCAGGATTTTGCGCGAGGCCTGTGACAGGCAGGTGAAACGAGGGGAGTTAGGGACAGCGGTGCTCCCCAACCGTTTGCGGCGCGCGCTCCGACGCACCGCTTCGAAATGCGCTCGTCGAAATTCAGGCGGCGGAAGAAGATTTCCTGACCTGCGCGGCGACGATCCTGAGGTCGTCGACAAAGCGCACGTATTCGCGCGCTTTCAACTCCTGATCGGGCAGTCGCAGCAGGTAGGACGGATGCACGGTCACGAGTGCCTTCGGGCCTTCCGGCAGCTCGATCAGGCGCCCGCGATTGCGGTTGATCGGCGTGATCTTGCCGAGCACGCATTGCGCGGCGGTTGCGCCCATCGCCACCACGAGGGCCGGTTCGATCAGATCGAGCTCGCGCTCGTACCATTGCCGGCAGGCGCGGATCTCCGGCGTTGAGGGTTTCTGGTGCAGGCGGATTTTTCCGCGTTGCTGGAATTTGAAATGCTTGACCGCGTTGGTAACGTAGGTGGTCTTGCGGTCGATGCCGGCTTCCTTCAGGGCGCGGTCGAGCATGGCTCCCGCAGGTCCGACGAACGGATGGCCGGCAAGGTCTTCCTTGTCGCCGGGCTGCTCGCCGACCAGCATTATTTTGGCGTGCGCTGGTCCTTCCCCGAACACGGTCTGGGTTGCGTCTTTCCAGAGCGGGCAGGCGCGGCAATGGGCGGCTTCCTCGCGCAGGCTTGCGAGGCTGTTGGTGGAGGGCGGGCGTGTCATCGGTCGTGTTTTCCAGGATCGTGCTTTAAGCCCAATTCGGGCAGGGGACGCAGGGTTCCTCAGATCATGTTGGGATTGTTGATGAAAACAGAAATCTGGAAAGCCGATTGACTCTGTCGCCGATGTTAGCTTTATATTAGAACATATCATGAACAAATGGGCTGGTTGCGGGTTATCCATCCGGGGCAGCCAAATCGGATTTGAGGACGCGGCGCATGACGAGCGCACGCATGAGCACGCTTGCAACTTTGCGCAGGCACGTCGAACGCATCGAGGCCCCCAGCGGCGCGTCGGCACAGAACCGCGTGGCACTCGGCCATGGCGCGTGCGACGCGGCGCTTAAGGGCGGCCTCGCTGTTGGCGCGGTGCATGAGGTGTTTGCGGACGCAGGCCGCCAAAGCGCGGCCGCGACCGGATTTGTCGCCGGTTTGGCCGCGCGGGTCGTGGCGCGGCGGCCGCTCGTCTGGGTGCGGCAGGATTTTTCCGAACGCGAGACGGGCGCGCTGTCGATGAGCGGGCTGTGCGAGCTCGGCCTTGATCCGCGCTGTCTGGTCTCGGTCCGCGCGCCCGACGCCGACAGCGCGCTGCGGACGGCGGCGGATGCGCTCGCCTGCGATGCGCTGGGTGCCGTGGTGCTGGAAACCTGGGGCGATGTGCGCGGGCTCGATCTCGTGGCAAGCCGCAAGCTCACGCTTGCAGCGCAGGCGTCCGGCGTCACCGCGCTGTTGGTGCGGCTTGCGGCCAACCCGCAGCCCTCGACGGCGGAGACGCGATGGATCGTGCGCGCGGCCCCTTCGCCCCCGGCAGCACAGTGGCAGCCCTGGGGCGCGCCCGCCTTCGACGCAAATCTTGTCCGCAACCGTCACGGCCTGACCGGCCGATGGATCATGGAATGGAAATGTGATGAGCGCCTTTTCGACGAGCCGAAGGCGGATCCTCAGCCTGTGGCTGCCAAGACTTCCCATCGACCGCATCAAGCGAAAACGCGCGAACAACGGCGGCGCGCGGGCTGAAAGTGACGCGCCGAGCGTCGTCGTGGCCAAGGAGCACAACGCGTTGGTCATCTATGCGCTCGATGACGCGGCGGCGCGAAATGGCCTTGCGATCGGCCAGCCGCTCGCCAATGCCCGCGCCATCTGCCCGCATCTTGAAGTGTTCGACGCCGATATAGCGGCCGATGCCAGGACACTCGGGGACATCGCCGATTGGTGCGACCGTTTCACGCCGCTGGTCGCGCTCGATTCCCCCGATGGCCTGTTCCTGGATATCACCGGCTGCGCCCACCTGTTCGGCGGCGAGACCAATTTGCTCAATCTCCTGTGCAATGCCCTGACGGAAAAGGGTTTTGCGGTCAGCGCGGCTATCGCTGCGACCTCGGTCTGTGCGCGAACCCTGACCCGTCACGTTCATGGCAGGATCGTCGCGGACAGCGAGGAAGCCGCCACCGTCAGTCCATTGCCCGTTTCAGCGCTCGGGGCCGATCAAGCGATCACAATCGGCCTGCGCCGCGCCGGCTTGAAGACCATCGGCGATGTCGCAGCTCGCGAGCCAGCCGAGATCACCGCGCGGTTCGGCGCTCGTTTCTCAACCTTGCTCGCCCACGCCCTGGGGCAGGGCGATGCGCCGATCAGCCCGCGCAAGCCGATGCCCGATTACATCGCCGAAAAGCGCTTTGCCGAGCCGGTCGCGACGATGAGCGTGATCTCGTCATGCCTGTCGCGGCTGGCCGCAATGCTGGTCTCCGCGATGGAGCGGCAGGGCAAGGGCGCGCGACGGCTGGAAGCGAGCTTTTTCCGCACCGACGGCGCGGTCCGCGCCATCGCCGTCGATACCGGCCAGCCGGTGACGAGCCCCGATGTCGTCGACCGGCTGTTTCGCGAGCGGCTGGAGGCGCTCAGCGATCCACTCGATCCCGGTTTCGGCTTCGACCTGATCCGCCTGTCGGCCAGCCTCACCGAGATTGTGGTGCAACAGCAGCACGATCTCGATACCCATGTGCATGACAATGACGAGCTGGCCGCGCTGATCGATCGCATCGCCGCGCGCATCGGCTCCCGCCGCGTTCTCGTGCATTTGCCGCTGGAGACCCATATTCCCGAGCGTGCGGCGCTGACCGCGCCGGCGCAGCACCATCTGGCCTCGGCCACTGCCGCGACATGGCCCGCGCGCGCGGACGGCGAGCCGCCGTCGCGCCCGCTTCGGCTGTTCGACCGCCCGGAGCCGATCAACGTGCCGCTGGCGACCGTTCCCGACGGGCCGCCGCATCATTTCACCTGGCGTCGCGTGGTGCATGCGGTCGTGAAGGTGGAAGGACCCGAGCGCATCGCCATGGAGTGGTGGCGGCAGGACAGCAAGGTTCTGACGCGGGATTATTTCCGCGTCGAGGATGAAGCGGGCCTTCGTTTCTGGATTTTTCGCGACGGCCTTTACGGCAGCGAGCTCACTGACGAGGACGGCCGGCCCGCGCCTGCCAACTGGTTCGTGCACGGGCTGTTCGCATGACCATCCCTTACGCCGAGATCGGCATCACCACGAATTTCTCCTTCCTGTGCGGCGGCTCGCATCCGCAGGATTATTTGCATCAGGCAAGCGAATTGGGCCTGTCGGCGATCGGCATTGCCGATCGCAACACGCTTGCCGGAATTGTGCGGGCCTATAGCGAGCTCGACAACCCCGATATCAAGTACAAGCCGAAGCTGCTGGTCGGCGCGCGCCTCGTGTTTGCCTGCGGCACGCCCGACATCCTGGCCTATCCGCGCGACCGCGCGGCCTATGGCCGGCTGTGCCAGCTTCTGACCCGCGGCAAACGCGACGCCGACAAAGGCGAGTGCCACCTGAGGCTCGCCGATCTCCTGGAATTTTCCGAAGGCCAGCTTCTGGTGCTTGTGTTGCCGCATCGCTTCGATGCCGATGCCGCCGCGAAGCTTCTCACGCAATTGCAGAGAAGCCGCGCCGAGGGCGTGTGGCTTTCGGCAAGCCTGCTCTATCGCGGCGACGACAGAAGGCGCCTTGCGCGGCTTGCTCATCTTGCCCAAGCGGCCCGTGTGCCGCTGCTCGCGACCAATGAGGTGCTCTATCATCATCCCTCGCGCCGCCCGCTGCAGGATGTCCTCACCTGCATCCGCGAGAAGACGACGATCGAGGCGATCGGCCGCCGGCTCGAGGCCAATGCGGAACGCCATCTGAAGCCGGCGCAGGAGATGGCGCGGCTGTTTTCCGATTATCCCGACGCGGTCGCCGAGACCATGCGCTTTGCCGGCCGCATCTTTTTTTCGCTCGACCAGCTCAAATATCAATATCCGGACGAGCCGGTGCCGCCGGGCAAAACCGCCCAGCAGCATCTGGAGGATCTGACCTGGGCGGGCGCTCGAAAATATTTTCCTGATGGCATCGATGCGACCCTGCGCGCCACCTTGCGCAAGGAGCTCGATCTGATCGCGGAACTGAAATACGCGCATTACTTCCTCACCGTGCACGACATCGTGCGCTATGCGCGCAGCCAGGGCATTTTGTGCCAGGGCCGGGGATCGGCGGCGAATTCCGCCGTCTGCTTCGTGCTCGGCGTCACCTCGGTCGATCCGACCAAGGTCGACCTTCTGTTCGAGCGCTTCATCTCCAAGGAGCGGCTCGAGCCGCCCGACATCGACGTCGATTTCGAGCATTCGCGGCGCGAGGAGGTGATGCAATATGTCTATCGCCGCTATGGCCGTCACCGCGCCGCCATCATCGCAACCGTCATCCATTATCGCCCGCGCAGCGCGATCCGCGACGTCGGCAAGGCGCTCGGGCTTTCGGAGGACGTCACCGCGCTGCTCGCCGATACCGTCTGGGGAAGCTGGGGCGAGGGCTTGAGCGACGGGCAGGTCAGGCAGGCGGGGCTTGATCCCGGCAATGCGATGGTCGAGCTCGCGGTCACTCTCGCGGCCGAGCTTATCACCTTTCCCCGGCACCTGTCGCAGCATGTCGGCGGCTATGTGCTGACCCAGAACCGGCTCGACACCTATGTGCCGATCGGCAACGCCGCGATGGAAGATCGCACCTTCATCGAATGGGACAAGGACGACGTCGACGCGCTCAACATGATGAAGGTCGACGTGCTGGCGCTGGGCATGCTGACCTGCATCCGCAAATGCTTCGACCTGATCGAAAACCACAAAAGCAGGCGCTGGACGCTTGCGACCATCCCGCAGGACGATCCCGATGTCTACGACATGCTGTGCCGCGGCGAATCGCTCGGCGTGTTCCAGGTCGAGAGCCGCGCGCAGATGAACATGCTGCCGCGCCTGAAGCCGCGGGTATTTTACGACCTCGTCATCGAGGTCGCGATCGTGCGGCCGGGCCCGATCCAGGGCGACATGGTGCATCCCTATTTGCGTCGGCGAAACGGCATCGAGAAGGTGAGCTATCCCGCGCCGTCGCCCGAGCATGGCGATGCGGACGAGTTGCGGCGGGTGCTGCACAAGACGCTCGGCGTGCCGCTGTTCCAGGAGCAGGCGATGCGGATCGCGATCGAGGCCGCGAAATTCACCGCCGAGGAGGCCAACGGCCTGCGCCGCTCGATGGCAACCTTCCGCAATCTCGGTACCATCGGCAAATACGAATCCAAGCTGATCGGCAACATGGTCGCGCGCGGCTACGATCCCGAATTCGCCAGGAGTTGCTTCGACCAGATCAAGGGATTCGGCTCCTATGGTTTTCCGGAAAGCCATGCGGCGAGCTTTGCGCAGCTGGTCTATGTCTCGTCCTGGCTGAAGCATTATCACCCCGATGCCTTCTGCTGCGGCCTGTTGAACTCGCAGCCGATGGGCTTTTACGCGCCCGCGCAGATCGTCGGCGACGCCCGCAAGAACGGCGTCGAGGTGCGCGAGGTCGACGTGTCCCACAGCTTCGCGGAGAACACGCTGGAGGAGGGCAACGGACAATATTGCGCCGTGCGATTGGGCTTCCGCCAGATCGACGGTTTTCACTGGCGCGATGCCGATGAGGAGCGGTTGAAACAAATTCAGAAGTCGTTCCGGGATGCGCAAATTGCCAACCACGACGGGACTGCGCTCCCTCTCCCGCTTGCGGGGGAGGGCTGGGGTGGGGGTGCCTCCGCGCGTCACACTGTTCGAATGCAGAGAGCTCCCACCCGCATCGCATCTTCCGATGCGATGCGACCTTCTCCGCAAGCGGGAGAGGTGAAAGAAGACTGGGCCGAGCGCATCGTCGCCGCGCGCAACCGCCGCCCGTTCACCTGGCTGGAAGATTTCGCCCGCGACACGGGCCTGCCCAAACGCGCGCTGATGCTGCTGGCCGATGCCGATGCGTTCCGCTCGCTCGGGCTCGACCGCCGTGCGGCATTGTGGGCGGTGCGGCGGCTGCCGGACGACGTGCCGCTGCCGCTGTTCGAAGCGGCCACCGCGCGCGAGCAGCCGGACGAAAATGCAAAAGCGCTGCCGTCGATGCCGCGCTCCGAGCATGTGGTCGCCGATTACCAGACCATTCGCCTGTCGCTGAAGGGCCACCCGATGGAATTCTTGCGGTCGATGTTTTCGCAAGAGCGCATCGTGCCCTGCCGCGACATCTGTCACCGCAACGACAAGCTCACCGTGCGCTGCGCCGGCGTGGTGCTGGTGCGGCAGCGTCCGGGCAGCGCCAAGGGCGTGGTGTTCATGACGATCGAGGATGAGACCGGCATCGCCAACATCGTGGTGTGGCCGAAGGTGATGGAAAAATTCCGCAAAGAGGTGATGGGCGCGCGCCTCGTCCTGGTCGAGGGTTATATCCAGTCGAGCCCCGAAGAGGTGACGCACCTGGTCGCCCAGCGCCTGACCGACCGCTCGCATGATCTGCTCGCTTTATCCGATGATCGCCTGCGCAAGCATGTGGTGCCGAGCGGCCCCGCGCTGCTCGAGCCGCTCAATGGCGACCGCCGCGACCACCCCGAGAATTCCGCGCAAAAAATCCGCCACCCCCGCAACGTGCGCGTCCTGCCGGCGTCCAGGGATTTTCGTTGACACGAGTGTCATTGCGAGCGAAGCGAAGCAATCCAGCTTCTCCAAACAAAAGGACTGGATTGCTTCGTCGCTTCGCTCCTCGCAATGACGGACGCCAACATGAAAACGCCCCGCGACATTCTTGCCGAGCTCTGGACATTTGCCGGCGGCGAGCCATCCGCGCTCGATGCGGTCAAGCTGACCGGCGCGGAGCCGGTCCTGCCGTCCTCGTTCCGGATGGGGGCCGCGGCGCAAGCCTCCATCGCCGCCGCAGGCCTCGCCGCCGCCGAGATCTGGCAGTTGCGCAGCGGCGAACGGCAAAGCCTCGCGGTCGACATGGTCCATGCGGTGGCCGAATGCCGCTCCGAGCGCTATCTGCGCGTCGACGACAAGCCGCCCCCGCCAGCCTGGGATCCGACCGCCGGCATTTACCGCACGCGTGACCGCCGCTTCGTCCGGCTGCATACCAACTTTCCGCATCACCGCGCTGCGGTCTGCAAAGTTCTGGAATGCGGGCAGGAACGCGACGCGATCCAGGCGGCGTTGATGGAGTGGGACGGCGAGCCTTTCGAGACGGCCGCCTATGCCGGCGGCGCCGTGGTCTCGATGATGCGCTCCCATGACGAATGGTCGGCAACGCCGCAGGCGGCGGCGCTGGCCAAACTGCCGCCGCTCACCATCGAGAAGATCGGCGATGCTCCGCCGAAGAAATGGCCCAAGGGCGATCGCCCGCTTGCGGGCATCCGCGTGCTCGATCTGTCGCGGGTGATCGCAGGCCCCGTGGCGGGGCGAACGCTCGCGGTGCACGGCGCCGATGTCATGCTGATTGCGGGGCCCGACTTGCCCGCGATCCCCTGGCTCACCATCGATACCGGCCGCGGCAAGCTTTCGAGCTTCGTCGAGCTGAAGAGCGAGGCGGGCCGGGCGCGCCTGCGCGCATTGCTCGCCGAGGCGGACATTTTTTCGCAAGGTTATCGCCCGCAGGCGATCGGCGCGCTCGGCTTCTCGCCGCAGGATGCGGCGAAGATCAATCCGGGCATCGTCTACGTGTCGCTGTCGGCCTATGGCCATGAGGGACCCTGGGCCAACCGGCGCGGTTTCGACTCGCTGGTGCAGACCTCGACCGGCTTCAATCATGCGGAAGGCGAGGCCGCCGGCATTGACGGCCCGAAGGAATTGCCGGCGCAGATGCTCGATCATGCGACCGGCTATCTGATGGCATTCGGCGCCATGATGGCGAAGGCGCGCCAGGCGCGCGAGGGCGGCAGCTTTCTTGTCCGCGTCTCGCTGGCGCAGACCGGGCGCTGGCTCTGGAATCTCGGCCGCGTCGCCGACGGGCTGAAAACCGAAGATCTGAAAGCCGATGCGATCCGGCCGTACTTGGAGCATGTGCCGTCAGGCTTCGGCCGCCTGAGCGCGGTCAGACACTCCGCAAGGCTTGCGAAGACGCCCGCCTTCTGGGCACGCCCTGCGATGCCGCTCGGCAGTCACCCGCCGGAATGGCCGTCACGGGAACATGCCCACTAGATATGGGCACTTGCCCATAGAAATTGCCCACTCGGTTTGTGGTTGACCTATCCCACTGCCTGTTCCCAAATCCGCATGAGGGACGGAGCGGCGGTAGCCGCAACGAAGGGCGAGGCCATGCGGATCGAAGAGCAGGAGCGGGAGCGTCAATCCGAGCGCCAGGTGCGGGCGCCAGTCGGAACATCGGAGGAGATCCTTGGCGAGATCAGGGATTTTTGCCGGGCCACCCAGACCGCGGAATCCACCTTCGGGCGTCTGGTCGTCAACGACGGCAAGCTGGTCTCGCGGCTGCGCGACGGCGCCAAGATCACGACCGGCACGCTCGACAAGGTCCGCGCCTACCTGAGCGAACACCGGCCCACCTCGACCAGGGGCGAGGCCCCCGCCGCTGCGGTGACCTTGCCGGCGCCCGACACAACGCGCGCGGCCGGCGTCGCGCCGCCGCCCGGCTTTCGATTCTTCGACAACAGGCAAAAATATCTCCTGTTCGTGTCGACCTGCAGCGAGAAGACCGAGATCGCCAATCGTGTCTCGCTCGAGCTTGCGAGCCTGCAGCCGTCGCCGCCGGCGCTGCGCCTGTTCGATGCCGGCGTCGGCGATGGCACCGTGCTGTCGCGCGTGATGCGCGCGCTGCATGCGCGCTTTCCGACCATGCCGCTCTACGTCGTCGCCAAGGAGATCTCCTACGAAGACGTGCGCATGATGCTGGAGAAGATGGCGGATCGCCTGTTCGAGCATCCCGCGACCGTGCTGGTCGTCACCAACCTCTATTATGCCGAAGCGCCCTGGCTGACGCCGCGCTCGGTGACCTCGGCGCAGGGTCTGATCTGGAAGGATGTCGCGCTCACCGGAAACACGGCCCACGGCTTTGCCGAGCAGATCGGCGAGCTCGAGGGATTTCTGGCGGAGAACTGGCGCGCCGGCATCAGCCCGAAGACCGGCAATCCCGTCTATCAACGGCCGATCGTGCTGACATTGCGCCGCGAAGATCATGCCTTCCTGCTCGATCCGATCATGCCGCGGCCGGGCCGCGTGATGGCCGACTACGACCTCGTGATCGCCTCGCAGCCCTATCGCGCCCGCGCCAGCGTGGAGTTCAAGGCCTCGAAGGTGGTGACGCCATTGGTTCGCGCGCTCAGGCCGGGCGGCCGGCTGATCGGCATCCATTCGCACGGCCAAGACCCCGGAATCGAGATCATCGACGAGGTCTGGCCGGGCGACGATCCTTTCAAGACCGACCGCTACGCCATCCTGCGCGAGGTCAAGCATGAGCTTGGCGCCGACGCGCGCCACTTCAATTTCAACGCGTCCTCCGATGCGCGCGCGATCTTCCGCTACCACATGCACACGCTGCCTGACGAAGTGTCGGGCCCGATCGGCACCTCGACCCTGTTCGCGGCCTGGAACGCCGCGATCTATGTGGCGCAGATCGAGGATAACCGCCTTTCGGAAGTGGTGCGCGACGGGCGTTACCTCGAGGCGACCGATCGCGTTCTGAAGAAACATGGCGGCCTCTGGTTCAACGACGAGACCTATGTGATCTCGCGACGCCGCACGCCGGGATGAGGGCGACGGCATGACCGCCTCCGACCGCCTCATCGAGCTGTTGTCCTCCGCCTCAGTAGAGGTCTCCTCGCGCGGCCATCAGCTCGCCGAGCTGAAGGACCAGTTTGCCGCGGGCACCGACGTGACCATCACCTTTTTGCCGGGCGACAACTTCGGCCACAACGTCGCGACGGCCGAAGCGATCCGGCGCGCCGGCTTCAATCCGGTGCCGCATATCGCCGCACGCGAGATCGCTTCAAACGAGGCGCTCGATGATTTCATCGCGCGGCTGCGCGGTGAGGCCGACGTGCACCGCGTGCTCCTGATCGCAGGCGACGTGGCCGGCGCAAAGGGTCCGTTCAAATCGAGCGGCGATCTCGCCGCCACCGGCCTGTTGCAGGCGCACGGCATTTCGCACGTCAGCGTGGCCGGCCACCCCGAAGGCCATCCCTATCTGGACCAGACCGCGGCATTCCGGAATGTCGAGGCCTGGTGCGACTTTGCGCGCGACAGCGGACTCCGGGTCGATATCGTCACCCAATTCTGCTTCGAGAGCGCGCCGATCCTGAAGTTTCTCGCCGATCTCGAGGGCCGCTCTATCAAGCTGCCTGTCACCATAGGTCTTGCGGGCCCGGCAACGCCGGCGACGCTGACGAAATTCGCGCTTCGTTGCGGCATCGGCAACTCGATGCGCGCGCTGCGCGGGCAAATCGGGCGCTTCGGCAGGCTTCTGGTCGATAGCGGCCCCGATGAGGTCATGCACGGGCTTGTCGCGGCGCCGCAGCCGGCGACATCGACGATCGCCGGCTTCCACATCTTCCCATTCGGCGGATTGCGCAAAGCCCGCAATTGGTTGCGAGACTATGCTGCAGAGGCCCGTCAGCAGATGCGAGAGGCGGCGCCTCAGAATCCGTAAAGCCGAGCCGGATTGTCGACCAGGATCTTCTTGCGGGTGGCGGCGTCCGGCGCCCACACCGCAAGCTGGTTCATGACGCGGCCATCGTTGATCTGGAACAGCGGCGTCACGTCGGTGATCTTTTGTCCGGGCGGGGTGACCGAGTTCGGATGCGGCCAATCGGTGCCCCAGACGATGCGATCGGGATTGGCGGCGATCAGCATTTTCGCGAGCGGCACCACGTCGGGATAATCGGGTGCGAGCTTCGAGGCACGATAAGCGCCGGAGATTTTCACGTACGCCTTGCCCGACTTCACGAGCTCGACGAGATCCGAGAAACCCGGCTGCTCGACACCCTGCGCGGCATCGGCGCCACCGAAATGGTCGAACACCGCAGGCACGGGCGAGGCCAGCACCATCTCCTTGATCGCGACGATCAGCGGCAAAGTGGTGTAGAGCTGGACATGCCAGCCGCGTGTCTTCATGCGGTCGACGGCGGCCTGGAATCGTTGCTTTGCGACACTGGGATCGTTGATGCCGCCGGTTGCGAGATTGAGGCGGATGCCGCGGAAGCCGTCCTTCTGCATCGCATCCAGATCGCCTTCCAGCGTCTTGTCGTCGATCACGGCAACGCCGCGCGCCGTCGGCCCGCGCGCCCGCATGCCGAACAGGGTCGCGGAATTGTCCGTTCCGTAGACGCTCGGAGTGACGATCACCACGCGCTCGATCCCGAGCGCCTTGTGAAGCTCGCTCATTTCCTGAGGGCTCGCCGGCTCGGGCGTGTAGACGCGGCCCGCGAAGAACGGAATCTTGTTCGGATCGGCGTGAATATGGGTATGGCAATCGCAGGCGCCGGCGGGCACCTCGAAATTGACCGGCGTTGAGGGCTGTGCGGCCTTGCCGAGCGCATTGCGGCTGCTCATGGCCGCGCCGGCAGCGATGGAGGCAAGCAGCATCGCGCGTCTGGTGAACATGACCATTGTCCTCCCTGATCTCTCCGAAGCGGAGCAGGCAAAGCGTTTCGTCCCAGGATTTTTCTTCGGCGCGTATGGCGGCGGTATTCTTGGGAGCGTGGCCCTTTCCGGCGGCGCGCGCAAGCCGGATTTGCGCAACGGAGCCATCGCTCACGCGCGCAAAGCTGCCGCAGATCCGAAGTCCCTTTACAAGAACAGGCCTCGTTGCGCCTTCGTAAACAAGGCGCGGCCGAGGCTGGTTGCGTTTGAGCCCGATGCGCGCCCATGATGTGATGCAGTGGCGCTGCGATGGTCCGCGCAAATCAGCGGAACGCTCAATCTACTCAACCAGCCTCGGCCCTCAGCCCCCGCCGACCCGCGCATCATCATTAGCTGCATCATGTGCTTGAGCGCCACATTAAATCCACGCTTGCCATCAACTCGCCTGCTTCCTGTTGCCTGCGCGTCACACTTATGAACGGGCCAGTTTCGGGCTCGGTCAGGGATTTCTGATCGCGGTGAGCAGGCGTGAATGCGTCAATGCGGGCGTCTGCAAATAGGATATAGCTGCCTCCGCAGGTGCGCGAATCCTGTCCCGCCATCGCACTCCCCACAGGCCTTGCCCGCAATGCCGAGAATTTTCAGCGACCCCGAGGCGATTGCGGAAGATATCGTCCGCGACGTCGGCAAGAAGCTTGTCGTCGGTCTGCCGCTCGGGCTCGGCAAGGCCAACCACGTCATCAACGCGCTTTACGCCCGCGCCAAAGCCGACCGCTCGATCGACCTGACCTTCTTCTCGGCGCTGACGCTGGAAAAGCCGAGACCTTCGCAACTGCTCGAGGCGCGCTTCATCGATCCCGTGATCGAGCGACTGTTCGGCGGCTACCCCGATCTCGATCATGTCGCGCCGCTGCGCGCAGGCGCGCTTCCGCCCAACATTCACGTCGTCGAATTCTTCTTCCTCGCGGGCCGGTGGTTGCATGTGCCTTACGCCCAGCAACACTACATTTCCGCCAATTACACCCACGCCGCTTCCTATGTTCTGGCAGAGGGGCTGAACGTCATCACCCAATTGGTCGCCAAGCGCATCGTCGACGGCGTGCCGCGCTATAGTCTGAGCTGCAACACCGACACCACGCTCGATCTGCTCGGCGCGCGCGCGCAAGGGCGCGCGAACTTCAGGCTGATCGGCCAGGTCAATTCCGAATTGCCGTTCATGCCGGGGCCGGGAGATCTGCCGGCCGAGGAATTTTCTGCCGTGCTCGACAGTGCCGATACCGATTTTCCGCTGTTCGCGCCGCCGGCCGAGCCGATCTCCGACAGCAAATATGCGATCGGGCTGCATGCGGCGGCCCTCGTGCGCGACGGCGGAACGCTGCAGATCGGGATCGGGCAGGTCGGCGATGCGCTGGCACAGAGCCTCATCCTGCGCGAGCGCGACAGCACGCAGTTCAGGAGCATCCTGGCGCGGCTCGCCCCCGCAGCCGAGCCGTCTGCGCTGGAAACGGGGCCGTTCCGGACGGGCCTTTACGGCGTCAGCGAGATGGTCACCGAGGCCTTTCTCGGACTGATCGAGGCGGGACTGCTGCGCCGCGCCGTCGATGGCGTGATCCTCCATGGCGCGTTCTTCCTGGGGCCGAAATCGTTGTATCGTGCGCTGCGCGAGATGAGCGCGGCCGAGATCGCGCGCATCCAGATGATGCCGGTCTCCTTCACAAACGAACTCTATCGCGACGAGGACAAGAAGCGCGATGCGCGCCGTGACGCCCGCTTCGTCAACAGCACGATGATGGTGACGCTATTGGGCGCCGCGATTTCCGATGGCCTCGATGGCGGCCGGGTCGTGAGCGGCGTCGGCGGCCAGTACAATTTCGTGGCGCAAGCCTTTGCGCTCGACGGCGCGCGCTCGATCCTGGCGCTGGATGCGGTGCGCTCCGGCGCGAAAGCGCAATCCAACATCCGCTGGTCCTACGGCCATGAAACCATTCCGCGGCATCTGCGCGACATCTTCGTCACCGAATATGGCGTCGCCGACGTCAGGGGAAAGTCGGACGAGGACGTGATCGCGGCGCTGCTGCAAATTGCCGACTCGCGCTTCCAGGACGAACTCGCCCGCATCGCCAAGGACGCCGGCAAGCTCAAGAGGTCTCATGAAATTCCAGGAGCGTTCCGCGAGAACTTTCCGGAGCGGATCACCGCCGCGCTCAAGCCTGCGCGTGAGGCCGGGTTGTTGCCGTCGTTTCCGTTCGGCTGCGATTTCACCGAGGTCGAGCAGCGGCTGATCCCGGCGCTGCAGGTGTTGCAGGAGGCCCAACGCTCGCCTTTGCGTCTGGCTCAGCTGCTGTGGCAGGGCTTCACGCAAACGAGCGATGCCTCTGATGAGCAATGCCTGGCGCGGCTCGGACTGGAGAAGCCCGCAAGTTTTGCCGAGCGGATGTATCGCGCGCTGGTGGGCGCAGCGCTGGCAGAGAGTAGATCGATTCTCTAGAGACGTCATTGCGAGGAGCGGAGCGACGAAGCAATCCAGTGCTCACGCGCGCTTCTGGATCGCTTCGCTTCGCTCGCAATGACGCTGGGGCTCTATCGGTTCTTGTTCACCGGCTTGCGCTTCTCGATGAAGGCCGCCATTCCCTCCGAGCGGTCTTCCAGCGCGAAGGTCGAGTGAAACAAGTTGCGCTCGACATTCAGTCCGTCGGCAAGCGAGGTCTCGAAAGCGCGATTGATGGCTTCCTTTGCCATCATCGTCGCCGGACGCGACATCGATGCGATCTTTTCCGCGGCGGCCATGGCCTCGTCCATCAGCTTGTCGGCGGCCACCACGCGGCTGACAAGGCCGCTGCGCTCGGCTTCCGCCGCATCCATCATTCGCCCGGTGAGGCACAGGTCCATCGCCTTGGACTTTCCGACCGCCCGCGCCAGCCGCTGGGTGCCGCCGATGCCGGGGATGGTGCCAAGCGTGATCTCCGGCTGGCCGAACTTGGCCGTGTCGGCCGCGATGATGATATCGCACATCATCGCAAGCTCGCAGCCGCCGCCCAGGGCATAGCCCGCGACCGCGGCGATCGTCGGTTTGCGGCATCTTGCCAGCCGATCGCCGCCGATCGCGGCGAAATCGCTGGAGAACATGTCGATGAAACTCTTCGGCTGCATCTCCTTGATGTCGGCGCCGGCGGCAAACGCCTTTTCGCTGCCGGTGATCACGATGCAGCCGATGGCCTCGTCGGCCTCGAGGTCGTCAACCGCAGCGGCAATCTCGCGAAAGACGCCAAACGACAACGCGTTGAGCATTTTGGGGCGATTGAGCCTGATCAGGCCGACCGCGCCCTTGCTCTCGACAATGATGTGCTCGAACGTGCTCATGGCTCACTCCGAAAGACAGCTTTGAGAACCCGAGGCAATGTGCCCGCCGTCGCGGCGTGCTTCAAGTGGCCCGACGAGTGGGCGGCCATCGGCGTTTGCGGCTGCAGCCGGCGATGTCGGTGCGCGCAATCGGTGCTATGAGCCGGTTGGAGTCGCCGGGGCCAGCCCGGTCTCCGATCACGACTTCGTGACTGGCAAATTCTGCTGTAACAATCTGAAACGACGACCGAAATGCATCGTGGGAGCGTGCGTGCGCGAACGTGAAGACGAGTGGACCGGCCTGATGCGGTCGGCCATGTCCGGAGATAGCGCTGCATATCATCGGCTGCTCAAGGCCGTCACGCCGGTCCTCAGGGCCGCGGCGCGGCGCGGGTTGGCGCGCGCGGGGCAACCAGTCGACCAAGCCGAGGATATCGTGCAGGACATTTTGCTTGCGGTGCATTTGAAGCGACACACCTGGGACGTGAACGCCCCGTTCGCGCCCTGGCTGTTTGCGATCGCCCGCAACAAGCTGATCGACGCCTTGCGCCGGCGCGGCAGGCGCGTCTTCGTCAACGTCGACGATTTTGCCGAGACGCTCGCCGACCAGCCACCCGCCGAGACCGCGTCCGCAAGCGAAGTCGCAGTCCAGCTCAATGCGTTGCCGCCGCGCCAGCGCGAGGTGTTGCAATCGATTGCGGTCGAAAGCGCTTCCATCAAGGAGACCGCGGCCAAGTTCGCAATGAGCGAAGGCGCGGTGCGCGTGGCGCTGCATCGCGGGCTTGCGAGCCTCACGGCAAAACTCAGGGAATAGCGAGATGGACACCGATCAGCTCATCAGAACGCTTGCTGCCGATAATGCCCATCGCGCCCGACCCGTGGGCTTCGTGCTCGCTCTGGCGCTGCTGGCGGCGGCGCCCATTTCGTTGATGATGTTCTTCGCCGAGCTCGGCGTCAGGCCCGACGTGATGACGGCAATGCACAATCCGTTTTTCAACCTGAAATTCGCGGTCACGCTCGCGCTCGCGGCGGCCGCGATCACGGTCGCTTTGCACCTGTCGCGGCCGGAAGCCTCGCTGCGCGGTCTTGTCTGGCTGTTCATGGTCCCGGCCGGCCTTCTGGTCGCGGGCATCTCCGGCGAAATGATGATGCCGCAGCGGCTGCCGATGATGACGCGTCTGGTGGGCAGCAACTCGAAAGTCTGCATGACCGCGGTCCCGATGATGTCGTTGCCGCTGCTTGCGGCGTCGCTGATCGGCTTGCGTCATGGCGCGCCGAGCAGGCCGGCCCTCGAGGGCGCGATGGCCGGGCTTCTCTCGGCGGGACTCGCCGCCACCATCTATGCGTCGCACTGCACCGACGATTCGCCGCTGTTCGTTGCAACCTGGTACACGCTGTCAGCCGCGCTTGTTGCCGCGATCGGAGCGCTGGTTGGATCGAAAGTGTTGAGGTTTTAGGGCTGGCCCGGGGCCAGCCCGGAAATCATCCCCACGCAATCAGGCCGCAGGCGCCGGTGCCGCCGACTGCATGCGGTGGAAGCGCAACACCTGCTGGGCGGTCGAAGGCCGCAACCGCTCATAGGTTTCCCGGCACGCGTTCAGGTCGGTCGGCTCGCCCCCGGAGAGCTCGTCGCGCATATGGATGATTGCTCTTACCGTCATCCAGGACAGGCCGCAGACCTTGGCCAGGATCATGACGCCCTCGGCACGGGTTTCCACCATCATGTTCTCGGCGACCGCGACCGGCACGCTCGCAAGCGCGGCGATCCCCGCATTGGTTTCGTCGAACTTGCCTTCCTCTGCAAATCGCGCGACCTGATGCTCATCGAGCCGTCCGTCGTCATGAAGCGATCTGACCAGCGCATGTGCGACTGCCGTCTCCTTGCTCATCGCTGATGTAGCCGAACGCGCGCGCCGTGTTGCCTCGCGCACCGCAAGCGGAACCTCGCCCGCGCGTTCGGGGTTTGCCGCCTCGAGCCGCTGCCGGACCGTTTCGGACGCTTTCGCGAGCAGCTTCAGATAAAGATGCCGCGGCATGTTCGGTCGCAGCCCAAGGCAGGTGGCGAGATTGTCGTCGCCCTCGGCCCGGTTCACGAGTCTGGTAAAACTCCGTTCGGAGAACGCGGCGCCCGGGTTGTTCACCGTCGACTGGATCACCTCGTCATTGCCGCGCAAGACGAGGACGTCGGTCACCGCGTCGCTCAGGACCCTGCGCGTCGAGATCGCCATCAGATGGGCCTGGCTCTTGCCGCGCGCGACCTCGATCAAGGCCTCGTCGTCCAGCCGGTTCGACTGCGACAGGACGGGGCCGGCGACCTCGATCACGTCATCGAATGCGAGGGTGCGGATTGTCAGAGGCGGCGCGGTATCGATCGGCGCAAGCCGGTTGGCAAGCAGCGCCTTGGCTGAAACCTCGATGTGCGCGATCAAGCATTGGAACACATCGTCGAACAGCGCGATCTGCGTATCGGAATAATCGACCGTGCCGTTGACGAAGAGGTCGGTAACCCGTCGCAGCGTTTCGACACGCCGCGCCACGGTGCCGTGGGCGAGCGCCGATTGCAGCTCGTCGAGCAGGTTTTCGGAAGTAATGGCGGCACTTTTCGAATTCATAGTCTCTGTCCTGGAGAAAATGGCGGCGAAGCTTTCTTCATCCCGCAACGGATATGTTCGATAGCGTTCAGGCACTGCTGATGCGGTTGCGTCCTTTGGCCTTCGAGGCATAGAGCGCGCTGTCGGCGCGGGCGAGGAGCGTGTCGGAGGTCTCGTTTGGCCGCAGCTCGGCGACGCCTGCCGATATCGTGACCCGCATGCCCGACGAAAACGCGCTCCAGTCGAGCTCGGCGATGATGGCGCGCAACCGGTCCAGCATCTGGCTTGCGCCTGCTTCGTCGGTGTCGGGCAGGATCAGCAGGAATTCCTCGCCGCCATAGCGGCCGAAGCGATCTATGGTGCGGATGTTGGCAAACACGGTGATCGCGAATGTGCGCAGCACCTCGTCGCCGGTCGGATGGCCGTAGAGGTCGTTGATGCGCTTGAAGAAGTCGAGGTCGATCAATGCGACCGAGCAGGGCGCTTTCAGGCGTGCCGAGCGGGCGATCTCTTCTTCCAGCATCCGCATGATGCAGCGGCGATTGAATGAACCGGTCAATTCGTCGAGCTCGGCCAGCTCTTCGATGCGGCGATAAGCCTCCTTCAGCTTAAGGCCGCTCTGGTACAGCGACTCGCGCATCGAACTGGAGAAGATTCCGACGAAAAGGCAGCGCCCGATGCCCAGCACGAACACCAGCATGGTGGCCAGGCGCTCCAGATGAGTGTCGTGCGGCAGTCCGATCGGCTTGTCGGTCAGAAGAAACAGGAATCCGATGCCCGCCGCGATCATCGTCCAGATCATGGCCGATTGCCCGGGCGTCGAACGCAGCGAGCCGAAATTGACGATGAGAAAAAGTGTGCAGAGGAACATCAGGCCGATGCCGGGCGCGATATAGGCGAAGGCCAGAATGATGGCCACGCTGACGAGTAGCTGCGGCACCACGCAGTAGTGATCTCTGAAGCGCTCGGTCACTCCGCTTTCCGACAGCAGCAAGTAAAAACCGACCGACAGCAGGCCTGCGCCGACATAGGCAGGCGCAATCGCCAGCGGCACGGCTCCGGCTTCGGCAAAGATGAGAAGGACGAGACCGTCGAGCAGATAGCTCGCCGCGATCATCGCCTGGATCTGACGCCGCTGCCGGACGCGACGCGACAGCACCTTTGCCGTCGGCCTGGGGCCGACCGCTTCCAGCTCCGCCGCAATCGGGTTCAGAAAAGGCGTCGCAGTGCTGCCCATCGTCTTGCCATCATGGAACTCGGCAGCAAAATCTAAGTGGGAAGCCTTTAGTTTTGGTATCTTTCAGGCGCAATTCCCAAAGCGCGTCCGGTCACCAGTGACCCCTTGATCCGCAAAAGAAAATCAGGCCCGGTTTTTGCGAAGAATCAGCCGTTTAATGTCACAAAGCGACATGCTGTCTTCGCAACCAAGGCCTGCTAAAAGCGCGCGTGGGGCGGCGCGTTAACGAGAGTTTACCCTTACTATGATACCTCATGGACTGCGTCGGTCAACGGGCACTGCTTGGCTGGCGCGAAAATTCTGTTTGTGCGGTGAGTCACAGAAATTCCGGGATCGGCGAGATAGTTTGAAGAATTTTGCATACCGCTTCGAACCACCTGCCAATTCACTCCGACCAAACCTGCGAGACGGAAATTGAGCGCAACGACGGTTACGGACGACGTCCTGATCGCCAGGATCGCTCAAGGCGACCGGCTTGCCATGCAGGTGCTGTACGGACGGCACCATGTCAGGGTGTTTCGCTTCGGGCTTCGGCTCGTGCGCGATGAGCAAATCGCGGAAGACCTCATCAGCGAGGTCTTCCTCGATGTATGGCGTCAGGCCGGAAAGTTCGAAGGCCGTTCCGCCGTCTCCACCTGGCTCTTGGCGATCACGCGTTTCAAGGCCCTGTCCGCGCTCAGGCGCAGAAAGGACCTCGAGCTGGAAGACGAGGCCGCCAACGCGATCGAGGACACCTCCGACGATCCGGAAGTCGCGGTCACGAAGAAGGATACGAGTGAAGCGTTGCGCAACTGTCTGACGGCGTTGACGGCGGAACATCGGGAGATCGTCGATCTCGTCTATTACCACGAGAAGTCGGTGGAAGAGGTGGCGGAGATTGTCGGTATCCCGGAGAACACGGTGAAGACGCGCCTGTTCTATGCGCGCAAGAAATTGGCCGAGCTGCTGAAGGCTGCAGGCGTGGAACGAGGCTGGCCATGATGGCATTGAGCAAGAAAATGCTGGAACAAGAGCCCAATGAAATCGAGACGCTGCTGCCCTGGCATGCCGCCGGCACGCTGAATGCGCGCGATGCACGCCGGGTCGAAGAGGCGATTGCCCGCGATCCGGCTCTTGCCCGGCAATATGCGGTGATCCGCGAGGAATATGCCGAGACCATCGCGCTCAACGAAAGCCTGGGGGCGCCTTCGGTACGGGCGATGCAGAAGCTGTTTGCGGCGATCGAGGCCGAGCCGGCTCGTGCAGCACGGCCATCGGTGAACCTTTTGGCTCGGATTTCCGGATTTTTCGCCGGCCTGTCGCCGCGAACGCTTGCCTGGTCGGCGAGTCTTGGGGCCGTGGCGCTGGTGCTGCAGGCCGCGGTGATCGGCGCGGTGCTCCTGAAAAACCAGACCGCTACCTACCAGACTGCGTCGCTGTCGATGAACGAGCCGATCACGCGCGAATTGGGCCCGCAGAACCCGCCGCGTGCGCTGGTGCGATTTGCGCCGGATGCGAAGGTGTCCGACATCACCGCACTGCTCGACAGCTATCAGGCCTCCATTCTCGACGGCGCCAAGGGCGGCATGTTTCGCCTGCAATTCGGCAACAAGTCGATGACAAAGGACGAGATCGCGCGGTTGATGAACAGGCTGCAAAGCGAGAAGATCGTCAATCTTGCGGTGGCAACGCCTTGAGGCGTCGCCCCTCGCTTTACGTTAGGGGTCTTGAAATCATGCATGGCGCGGCGAACTGGCGGACTGGCGCGAGGCGCGCCGCATTGGTGCTGATCGCCTCGGCACCGCTGATCTGTTCCGGCGCCGGCCCCTCTCATGCCCAAGGTATTGCCGCCTTCCGCCCGCCCGCGATCAACGTTCCGCCGCGGCTGCCGCATATCAATCCCAACGTCTCCGGCTCCGCCGCGCTGAGGGCGACCACGCCGAACCTGAACATACGGGAGGGCTGCAGCTACGCGTATCGCAGCAGCAATGGCGAATGCAGCAATGACCCGGTTTCGGGCGGGGGTGGGGGAAGCAGTAACGGTAATGGTAATGGCAATGGTTCGGCCGGCAATGGCAAGTCGAACGGAGCACGCAAGAGCGTTGCGACGGCCACGCCGGGCCTGCAGACGGTGACGAATGAGCTCGTGGCCGAGCTTAACGGCAATCTGACCGAGGCCCAGGCGGATGCGTTGGCGCGGCGGAATGGTCTGAGGCGGCTGGGTTCGCAATACTTTCCGCTGGTGGACGCGACCATTGGCCTGTTCCGCATTACCGACGGCCGCTCGGTGGAAACGCACAGGCGCGAGTTCGCCGCCAATGCCAATGTGCGCTCGGTCCAGCTCAATTACCGCTATCTTTTGCAGGAAAAGGAAACGGCGACCGAGGGCGATCCCTCGCAATATGTCGTTCCCAAGCTGCGCTTGGCCGAGGCGCACGCGCTCGCCCACGGCACCAACGTCCGGATCGCCGTGATCGATTCCGGAATCGATTCCGGCCATTCCGAACTGTCCAACTCGATCGTGGAGACCTACGATGCGCTTGGCAGCACCGAAGGTCCGCATGTCCATGGTACCGGCGTTGCCGGCGCGATCGTCTCGCACGGACGGCTGATCGGAAGTGCGCCGGCTGCGCAGCTTGTTGCAATCCGCGCCTTTGCAAGGGGAAAGACCGGCGAGGAAAGCAACTCTTACGTCGTTCTCAAGGGACTTGACTACGCCGCGACGCACAAGGCGCAGATCGTCAATATGAGCTTCGCTGGTCCCAGGGATGCACTGATCGAGCGCGGTATCGACGCACTGGCCGCGCGCGGCATCGTGATGGTTGCCGCAGCCGGCAATGCCGGCGCGAAATCGCCGCCGCTCTACCCGGCGGCCAATCCGAACGTGATTGCAATCAGCGGCACGGATGCCGAGGACAAGCTGTTCGCCGCGTCGAATCGCGGCAGCTACATTGCCGTGGCCGCGCCTGGCGCCGACCTGTTCCTGCCCGCGCCGGACCAGAAGTACCAGATCGCCTCGGGAACCTCATTTTCCGCCGCTTACGTCAGCGGAGTCATCGCGCTGATGCTGGAGTGCAATCCGGCGTTGAAGGCCAATGAGTTGCGCGCGATTCTGATGAAGACGGCACGCGACCTTGGCTCACCGGGTCGTGATGATCAGTTCGGTGCCGGCGAAGCGGATGCATTTGCGGCGACCGAGGCTGCAAAGAACAACGCGGCTGTGCCGGTCGTCACGAACGACACGCAAAATCCGCCGCTTGCCACCGTGGTGACGGACAAATCGACGCCAACCGAGCCCATTCGTCCCGCCGCGCAATAGCCTGCCTGCGTCGCGCCGTCGTCCGCTGCCCTGTCGCTCTTTTAAATCATTGTTCGTGCATGATGTTTTCGAAAGACGGCGCACTGCGCGATCGAAATGCGCCAGCGGCGTGTTACGATTCATCACGCAGGAAAACGTCTTCGTGATCGGTCAAAAAAATCGCGCGCACGCTTGAACGTCTGACGGACCTTGGCGACCAATCACTGTGGGAGCGGAAATCCCTCCCCATGGCTATATTCGGCGCGAGCGCCCATCCACCCCAAGCGCCCATATGGCTTTGACCCGTCCGGTTGTCCCCCCGGACGGGTCTTTCATTTTGGAGCTGCGTTTCCCGACACGCACGCGTGGCCTCTCACGGCGCGGCATTTTTTCGACGCGATGCTGACACCGCTGGACAAAGAAAGGTCTTTTCCACAACATATTCCTGTCACGTCTCGTTGATTCGCTCGTTGCGTCTGCGTCCGTTCCTCTCATACGGGCTGGTTCATGACACATCGTCCGGACGTGGCGGGAAGCCGCGAGGTCGTGGCGCGCTGGTGCACGCTTGCCGAGCAGCGACTGGAATACCTTGCCGAATTGTTCGAAAGCGGCCGATGGCGGCGCTACTACAGCGAGCGCGCGTTGCTCGAGAACATCAAGGAAGCGAAGCTGGCTGTGGAAACCTGGCGCGCTCTGTCGGCGCCCGCCTCAACGGAGCGCCCGGCGATGCCGCGACCAAAGTCGGTGCCAACGGAACCGCGGCGACCCCGCTGGATCCTGCATGCAGCGCCGGCGCCTTTGCCTGTGCCGATCGCAATGGAGGATGCTGCGCCCGCTGAGCCCGAGGCTGGCGATTTGCCACGCGAGGTAGCGGTCAACCTGCTGGCCCTGGAAAACGCGATCGAGAGTCCCGACGCATCGCTAGACATATCGAGCATCGAGCGGCGTTATCCGCTCTTGCGCAACGCGCTGTAAGGCGGCTCAGCGCCGGACCGCGTTGGTTCCGATCACGAGCTGAGCGAAACGCTGGGCGCCGTCCACGGACAGATCCGTGGTGATGGCCCTGTTGTGGTCCAGCCCGACCACCGCACCGCGCGGCGTTTCCGAGATCGTGTTGTTGTCGACGAGCGCGGTCCCCGCGCCGGGCACGACCGATATTCCGATCCCGGCAAAGGCCTTGCGGATCACGTTGCCCGTGATCGCAACGTCGCGCAGATACTTGCCCCAGCCGGCGACGATGCCGAACGACGGGGCGTTCTCGACCACATTGCCCGTGACCGACGTGTCGGCTTCGACATAGATGCCGATGCCGGCATCATCGTCGGGTGCCGTGCCGATCGGCCGCTTGGGCAACAGGTTGCGGATGATGTTGCCCTGGACCACAGCGATGCGCCCGCCCTCGTTGAAATTGCAGACGGAGACGCCGAGCGCGGCGCCGTCCACGATGTTGCCCGAGATCACCGCGCCCTCGAAGGAAAACTCCGAATAGAGCGCGACCTCGCGGACATCGCTGATGCTGTTGTTCGTGATCTGAATGTTGGAAGCGGAATTGCCGCGCACTGCCGAATAATCGCAATTCTTGATGCGGTTGCCGCGCACGATCACATTGCCGGCCCGAAACGCATTGATGGCGTTGCCGTATTGTCCGGAGCCGCCGGGCCCGGCCTTGACGTTCTCGATCCGGTTGTCGGCGACCAGCGTGCCGTCGTCGCCGATCGCGTTGCGGAGGATTTCGATGCCATTGTCGTTGGTGCCGACGATGGTGTTGCGCGCGATGATCAGCCCTTGCGCGTCGAACGACACGATCGCCGTCGTCGAGGTATCGGTGATGATGTTGCCGGAGATTTCGCCGGAAACCTGCTCGAGCCAGATGGCATTGGCCCCGCTGCCGACGATCTCGCAGCCTTCGATACGGACGTCGCGCCCGGCGAGGCAGTGGATCAGGCCACGGCGCGCGGGCAACGGGATGCCGCCGCCATCAAGCGTGACGCCGGCAATACCGATGTGATCCGCCCCCTGGCTCTGCAGCAGGGACGCGCCGCCGGTAAACAGAAGCTTCGTTGCACCGCGCACGCCTACGAGCTGAGTGCCGCGCGCAAGGCGCAACGCGCCGCTGCGGTAGACGCCGGCCGGCAGGAAAAGCGGCGTTTGGGCGCGCGTGGCCTCGTCGAGGGCGCGCTGCAGGACGCCGGTCTGATCGTCGCTGGCGTTGGGACGTACGCCAAACTGCGTGGCGTCGCGACCGAGGGCTGCGACAGACTGCGCGGCACGCGCGCCATCGCGCGCGGCAAAGAGGCCGGCTGCGCCGGCGGCAGATGCGCCAAGAATATT
Organism: uncultured Alphaproteobacteria bacterium; assembly: GCA_963738845.1. Taxonomy (GTDB): domain Bacteria; phylum Pseudomonadota; class Alphaproteobacteria; order Rhizobiales; family Xanthobacteraceae; genus Bradyrhizobium. The sequence goes on from CAVTYJ010000007.1 coordinate 521,702, forward strand.
GCGGCGATTGAGGTCCATGACCGTCGTCCCGCTGACATGTCGGATCAACGTGACGTACCCCGAAATTGCGCTCATGCGCGCGCGGCGGGGACAAAGACGGCACCATTGTTGCCGGTAGGGTTAAATCTTTACGCCCGACGTCCCGATTCTTTACCTGATGAGATCGGCCATCTGCTCGGCGGCAAGCGCTGGCGTGATGCGGCCGCCGGCAACCTCGGCTTCGATTTTTTTCACTTTCGCGCGAGTAGGGGCGTCCGCGCGCAGCCGCGCCATCATGCGGTTTTCCAGCATCGACCACATCCACTTCACCTGCTGCTCGCGGCGGCGCGCGGCAAATTCGCCAGAGGCGGTCATGGCTGCGCGATGCTCGAGGATCTTGTCCCAGAGCGCTGCAATACCGGCGCCGGTCAGCGCCGAATAGGTGACGACCGGCGGCTGCCAGTGCTCCGAGCGGGGCGAGAGAATATGCAGCGCGCTGCGGTATTCCGCGGCCGCGTTCTGCGCGCGCTTGAGATTGTCGCCGTCGGCCTTGTTGATCGCGATCATGTCGGCGAGCTCGACCAGGCCTTTCTTGATGCCCTGCAGCTCGTCGCCCGCGCCCGGCAGCATCAGCGCCAGGAAAAAATCGGTCATGTCGGAGACGGCGGTCTCGGATTGTCCGATGCCGACGGTCTCGACCAGGATCACGTCGAAGCCCGCGGCCTCGCACAGCAGCATCGCCTCGCGCGTCTTGGCTGCGACGCCGCCGAGCGTGCCGGACGAAGGCGAGGGGCGGATATAGGCGGAATCGGCCACGGCGAGCCGCGCCATCCGCGTCTTGTCGCCGAGGATCGAGCCGCCGGTGCGCGCCGACGACGGGTCGACCGCCAGCACCGCGACCTTGTGGCCGTGCTCGATCAAAAAACTCCCGAGCGCGTCGATGGTGGTGGATTTGCCGACGCCGGGTGAGCCGGTGATGCCGACGCGGATCGCCTTGCCGGTCGCGGGCAACAGCGCCTGCACGAGATCGCGCGCCGCGGCCTGATGATCGCCGCGACGGCTCTCGATCAGCGTGATCGCACGTGCCAGCGCCGCGCGATTGCCGGCGCGGAGCTCGCGGGCGAGGGCTTTGGTGTCGGGCGAGGTTTGCTTCTGCGGGGACATGGCCTGGTTTACAACGCCGAGGCGCGGCAGGCGAGAGGCTCGCAACTGAGCTAATTCTTCAGCGCTAGACATTTTGCTTCGACTGGGATGTGACGAGAGGCTTCACTTATGACTTCAAGCAGCCTTTCGACAGCCAATCGCATCGCAGCTATTCCGCCGCTTCGCTATGGCCGAGCCGGGCGTTGAGCTTGTGGATCAGCTCCTCGGCGGCATCGGCGATCACGGTACCGGGCGGATAGATCGCCTCGGCGCCCGCAGCATAAAGCGCATCGTAATCCTGCGGCGGCACCACGCCTCCGACGATGATCATGATGTCCTCGCGGCCGTGCTTCTTCAGCGCGGCCTTTAGCTCCGGCACAGCAGTGAGATGCGCCGCCGCAAGCGAGGACACGCCGAGGATATGCACGTCGTTCTCGACGGCCTGCCGCGCGGCCTCGTCGGCGGTCGCAAACAACGGTCCGATATCGACGTCGAAGCCGACGTCGGCGAAAGCGGAGGCGATCACCTTCTGGCCGCGGTCGTGGCCGTCCTGCCCGATCTTGGCAACGAGGATACGCGGGCGGCGGCCCTCCGCTTCCTCGAAGGCGTCGATCAGCGCCTGCAGCTTTAAAACCTTGTCGGACATCGAGGATGCCTCTCGTTTGTAGACGCCGGTGATGGACTTGATCTCGGCGCGATGCCGCCCGAACACAGTTTCCATCGCGTCCGAAATCTCGCCGACGGTTGCTTTCGCCCGTGCCGCGTCGATGGCAAGCGCGAGCAGATTGCCGTTGCCTTCGCCCGCCGAGCGCGTCAGCGCCGATAGTGCCTGCTCGACCTCTTTCTGGTTGCGCTCCGAACGCAGGCGCTTGAGCTTGTCGATCTGCAGCCTGCGCACGGTTGAATTTTCAACCTTCAGGATGTCGATAGGTCTCTCGTCAGTCGGCTTGTACTTGTTGACGCCGATGACGGACTGCTTGCCGCCATCGATGCGCGCCTGGGTCTTGGCGGAGGCTTCCTCGATCCGCAACTTCGGCAACCCGGCCTCGATCGCCTTCGCCATGCCGCCGAGCGCCTCTACCTCCTGGATATGACCCCAGGCCTTCGCGGCGAGATCGCGGGTGAGGCGCTCGACGTAGTAAGAGCCGCCCCAGGGATCGATGATCCGCGTCGTGCCGCTCTCCTGCTGCAAGAACAATTGCGTATTGCGCGCAATGCGCGCGGAAAAGTCGGTCGGCAGCGCCAGCGCCTCGTCGAGCGCGTTGGTGTGCAGCGATTGCGTATGACCTTGCGTTGCCGCCATCGCTTCGATGGTGGTGCGCATCACGTTGTTGAACACGTCCTGCGCCGTCAGCGACCAGCCTGAGGTCTGGCAGTGGGTGCGGAGCGACAGCGAGCGCGGGTCCTTCGGATTGAACGGCTTCAGGAGCTTCGCCCACAACAGCCGCGCGGCGCGCATCTTGGCGACTTCCATGAAGAAGTTCATGCCGATCGCCCAGAAGAACGATAGCCGCGGCGCGAAGCGGTCGACGTCGAGGCCGGCCGCCAGGCCAGCGCGCAGATATTCGACGCCATCGGCAAGCGTGTAGGCGAGCTCGAGGTCCTGCGTCGCGCCGGCTTCCTGCATGTGATAGCCGGAGATGGAGATCGAGTTGAACTTCGGCATCTTCTGCGAGGTATACGCAAAGATATCGGAGATGATCCGCATCGAGGGCGCCGGCGGATAGATATAGGTGTTGCGCACCATGAACTCTTTCAGAATGTCGTTCTGAATGGTGCCCGACAGCTTTTCCGGCGGCACGCCCTGTTCTTCGGCGGCGACGACGAACAAGGCGAGGATCGGCAGCACCGCCCCGTTCATCGTCATCGACACGCTCATTCTGTCGAGCGGGATGCCGGCAAACAGCGTGCGCATGTCGTAGATCGAATCGATCGCGACGCCGGCCATGCCGACGTCGCCGGAAACGCGCGGATGATCGGAGTCGTAACCGCGATGAGTGGCGAGGTCGAAGGCGACAGAGAGGCCCTTCTGGCCAGCCGCAAGATTGCGGCGATAGAAGGCGTTGGAGTCTTCCGCCGTGGAGAAGCCGGCATATTGCCTGATGGTCCAGGGCTGGTTGACATACATCGTGGGGTAGGGGCCGCGCAGATAGGGCGCAATGCCCGGCCATGTCTCGAGGAAATCAAGGCCGGCCAGATCGGCCTCGCCATAGGCCGGCTTGACCGGAATGCCTTCGGGCGTCAGCCAGGGTTCGGCGTGGCCGGGCGGTTGCGCGCTGGCGGCCGTTTTGAAAGCGATTTCCGCAAAATTCGGGATCCGGCTCATGGCAACCATCTTAGCATAATCGGGAATGTCGCGACCTTAATCATGGTCCGGATGCTGAAGGCTCGCAATCGTCGCCATCTTTTCCGGCCCGTAGTTCTGCAGCGTCGTCTGGCTCGGCATGTTGGCGATGCCGACCACCCAGCCGAGCCGGGATTCCGTGCCGTATTGCCGGGTGGGAATGACCCGGTCTGGCCGATCGAAAGTTCCCGTCATGATCTCGATGCGCGGCCCGTCAATGCGGCGGAAGCTGAGCGGGGTGCCGCACTGGGCGCAAAAGTCGCGTTCGGCAATGGTCGAGGATTTGAACGCCGCGGGCTGGCCGCGGGTCCAGGCGAAATCGTTTTTGTCGATGTCGGCAAACGAGGCGAACGGCGCGCCCGAAGCCTTCTGGCACATCCGGCAATGGCAGATGCTGATCTTCACCGGCGTGGCTGTCACCGCAAAGCGAATGGCGCCGCATTGGCAACCGCCGGTCAGCAGAAGCTTGGTGTCCGCCGTCATCGCTGCTCCATCTGCTTGTAGGCCGCGTTCAGCGCGACGAGGGCATCGCAGCCTGCAAAGATAAACGCATCGACCCCGGCGGTTTTCAATGTGGCCTCCAGCTCGCCGGGACGTCCTGCCACATAGATATGCCTGGCCCCGGCGATTTGCAGGGCCCGCGCGGCATTCAGACCGCGCGTGGCATAGACCTTGTCCGAGGAGCAGAGGCAGACGAGCTCCGCGCCCGAGGCGGTGAAAGCGGAGGCGAGCGCCGCGGTGTCCGCAAAGCCCTCGTTGTCGATGGCCTCGATGCCGCCGGCTTCGAAAAAGCTCTTGGCAAAGGTCGCGCGCGCGGTGAAATCGGCGGGCGTGCCGAGATTGGCGAGGAAGACGCGCGGCCGCTGTCCGCTCTTTTTCAGGATCTGGTCCGAACGGTCGCGCAGGCGCTCGAAGGGGACCGCGAGCCGCATTGCGGACAGCGGCTCGAAACTGATCGGCGCAGCGCTGTCGGGGGCGGGAGTCACCGGCCTGACCTCCTCGACCGTGGCGTTCGTCTCGTGCAGATTGGGAAACTCGCTCGCGCCGGTCAGCACATCCTTGCGCCGTGCGATATTGGCTTCGCGCGCCTTGCGGACGCTTGCGACCTTGCCCTGGATCAGGCCCTGCTGAAGCGCGGAAAAAACGCCGCCGGCTTTTTCGATCTCCTGGAACTGGGACCAGGCGGTTTCGCAGAGTTGTTGCGTGAGGCTTTCGATCGCGCCGGAGCCCGCCGCCGGATCGGAGACCTTTGCGAGATTGGATTCTTCCAGAAGAATGAGCTGCGTGTTGCGCGCCACGCGACGCGCAAAGGCGTCGGGCAGGCCCAGCGCCAGCGTATGCGGCAATACAGTGATGGCATTGGCTCCGCCGAGGCCGGCGGCGAACGTCGCCATGGTCGCACGCAGCATGTTCACGTAGGGATCGCGCTGGGTCAGCATCCGCCACGCGGTTTCGGCGGCAATGAAGACTGGTTTTGGCGCAAGCCCACACGCCGCTTCCACGCGCGCCCACAACAACCTAAGCGCGCGGATTTTTGCCATGGTGAGAAACTGATCGGCATCAGCTACGAGGCGGAACGAGATCGCCGCGCGAGCGCGTTCGAGATCGATGCCGCCGGCCTCAAGCGCGCGCAGGTAGACGACCGCGATCGACAGCGCAAAGGCAAGCTCCTGCGCTTCCGACCCCCCGGCATCATGCACCGGGCGCCCGTCGGCGAGCACGAACGGTCCCGCGAATCCGCGCGTCATCAGATCGGTGACGATTTTAGCGAACGGCTTTTCCACCTCCGGCCATGGCGCAGCACTTCCGCCACGCACAGCAATCGTCGACAGCGCTTGATAGTTGAAACGGATGTCGACCTTGGCCGGATCGATCCGTCTGGCCGCGATCAGGTCGGCAAGGTTGGTGCCGGCGTTGTCGCGCCCGAACACCGGATTGAGCGAGATCGAAATGCCGGCGTCGAACATCACGCCGTCGAACAGGCGCTTCAGCGTGGCCGGCGTTGCGTCGATGACGCCGAAGCCGCGCGCGCCGGGACCGCCCTGGAACTCGATCTCGAGGCCGGTGGCGCCGTTTTCGAGATCGTGCAGGGCCGCCGCGTTGGCCTTCGCCGGATCGGGATGATCGAGGCGCTGCATGACCTGCCAGGGCGCGGCCGCGGCACGGCCGGGGATCGGGGCGGCGCTTCTGGCGCGCGTGTAGATCGGAGCGATCTTCAGCCCGTCATAGGTGCTGCTTTCGAGCTTTTCGAACGGCGCGCCTTTCAACACGCCATCCACCAGCTTGCGCCAGTCCTCATAGGAGGCCTGCGGGAAGTCCGCGGCAAGCTTGAGATCGTCGGTCGCAGAGGTCGAAGTCATCTGGGTAAGCTACTCCCGGGCGACACAAGATGCTTGTTTTGCCTCAAATTGCCACGGGCCGGCCCGCAAGCCAAACCCTAGTTTCGACCCGAATACCGTTCGATCCCCTCGCTCGACAGCTCCGCCAGCGCGCCTTTGATGCTGCGGCCCCTGATCAGCCGGCCGGGCGCGATCTCGACAAGCGGCACCAGCACGAAGGCGCGTTCGAACAGACGCGGGTGCGGCAGCGTCAGGTCCGGCTCTTCGAGGACAATGTCGTCATAGGCGATCAAATCGAGGTCGAGGGTGCGCGGACCCCGGCGCGTCTCCTTGGCGCGGTCGCGGCCGAATTTCTTTTCGATCTGATGCAGGGTGGATAACAGCCCATGCGGATCGAGGCCGGTCTCGATCTCGATGCACGCATTGACAAAGCGCGCCTGCCGTTCGTTGCCCCAGGGCGGGGTGAGGTAGTCGGAAGAGCGCGCGAGCAGCTTCGCCTGCGCGGTGCCGCAGATATCGGCGATGGCCTGTTTGAATGTCGCGCGGACATCGCCGACATTGCCGCCGAGCGCGATCAGCGCGCTAGCCATGGGGGCGGCTGCGGGTCAGCACCACGCCGACGTCTTCGAAAATTTCGGCGATCGGTGCATGCGGCTTGTGCACGGTGACCTTGACGGCGCGTATTCGCGGAAAGGTGGCAAGGATCGCATCCGCGACCGCGCCGGCGGCGCGCTCCAGGAGCTTGTAATTGGCATTCTTGAATGCATCAGTCGCGGTCGCCACCACGTGAGAATAGGAAACGGTGTCGGCAAGGCGATCGGTGCGCGAGGATTCCGACAGATCGGTATAGAGCTCGAGGTCGATCACGAAGCGTTGCCCGACCTCGGTCTCGTGCTTCATCACGCCGTGACGGGCGTGGACGACGACGCCGGTAATAAAAATGGTGTCGGTCATGCCTTGTCCTCGATCGCGGCTGCGACGCGCAAAGCCTGCACGGTTTCGGCGACGTCGTGGGTGCGGATGATGCGCGCGCCGCGGCGGGCCGCGATCAGATGCGCCGCGATCGAGCCGCCGAGCCGCTGTTGCGGCTCCGACGGGCTGACGGAGGCGATGAAGCGCTTGCGCGAGGCGCCGACCAGCAGCGGCAGGCCGAAACTCCTGAACTCATCGAGGTGCGCCAGCGCCGTCATGCTCTGCTCGGCCGTCTTGCCAAAGCCGATGCCGGGATCGAGCACGATATTGCACCTGGGAATCGCGGCCCTGGCAGCGATGTCGAGCGAGCGCGAGAAGAATGCCGCGATGTCTTCCATGATGTCGATCGCGGGATCGGCACGGTCGCGGTTATGCATCACGATCACGGGAACGTCGCGCGACGCAACCAAGGCGGCCATGTCGCCGTCGCGCTGCAAGCCCCAAACGTCGTTGACGATCGCAGCGCCCGTCTCGAGCGCGACGGCCGCGACGGAGGATTTCATGCTGTCGATCGAGACGGGAACGCCGAGCGCGACGATCCGGCTGAGCACCGGTTGAAGCCGCGCGAGCTCGGCCTGCGCCGAGATCTTTTCCGCGCCGCCATACGGCCTGGTCGATTCCGCGCCGACGTCGATGATGTCGGCGCCTTCGGCGATCAGGCGTTCGGCTTGCGCCAGCGCCTGTTCCGGCGCCAGGAATTGCCCGCCATCGGAGAAGGAATCCGGTGTGATGTTCAGGACCGCCATCACTGCCGGGATGGGTCGGGACAACAACGCTTGCAGCGCCGGGTGGGTGGCCGGGACCGCTGCATCTGAGGCGGATCTGGACCTGGTCGCAATCATGCGGTCGCTTTGCGCGGTCGCCGCATGGGAGTCAAGATGCCGCGAAGCCCCGGCAGCTGGCTGAGGAGCCTCGGATGGGCCCTGTTCTCGCCGGCAGGCGAGCCGGCTAGTAGGTAATTTTCGGCTGCAGCTTGCGCGCCTGCGCGATCAATTGCTCGACCGACTTCTCGGACGGCAGCATGCGCACGAGCTTTCGCTTGGTGTTGATCTCGCGAATGTTCTGCGCAAGCCGGGCCGGGTTACGCAGGGCAAGTTCGCGCACCGTGGTGACGCCAGCGGCGCGGACCAGCCCAACCTTGGCCCTTCCCATGCCGGGAATGCGCATGTAGTCGGACAGATTGGCCCACTCCAGAAGCTGCTGCTCGGTGATGCCGGTCTTGAGCGCCAGCGCCTTGCGTCCCTTCACCGTACGTGCGGCCTCGAGCAGCGCATCCGTCGTGCGAATGCCGAGCGACTTGAGTTTCGAGGCGGAGAAGGCGGTCATGCCTTCAAGCTCGGTGAGTGGATATGTCATGGAGCCGGTTCGGGAAAGGTGCTTAAGCGAACTGGCTCAGCCCGGGCGCCACTGCCATGATCTCGCCCATCTGATCCGCTCCGATCTTGTTGCGGCCGAACCTGAAAAGTTCGCGCGCGATGCTCTGAGTTTTCGCCATACCGTGATCGCGGCCGGCGAGCCTGCTGCCCGCCACCGTCGATCCGCTGCCCATCAATCTTGCGAGACCTTTGCCCCTGCTTCCAGCCACGGCATCGCCGATGCCGGCCTTTGCAGGCAGCTCCCCAAGCAGTTCGTTCATATTGCCCCGCCTCAACCGATCGTGGATCGGTCGCCTTGCCTTGAGAAAACATCTTGAGCTTCGAGCAAACGAAATACAAGCGATCACCACACTCGCATGCGCGATTCGATTCGCGAGTGTTGCAGCGATGCAAGAGCGGGTGTGAAAAGTGCGGAAAATCGTCGCGCGTCTGTCGATTGTCTCGAGTTTGGACGATTGCGGGCGCGCCAGGATCGGCTGAGCGAGCGCGAAACCGCGTGTCCAGGATACCGTCGGCCGGTTTCAATCGCGTCGCGACATGAAGTATGATCGGCCTGAGACCAAGAACGCGTGGCAAGAGGCGTATTTGCGATGGCGACATCGGACAACACATTGGCCGATACCGGCGAGAAGATATTTATTGGCAAAGGAGAGCAGCCGGCCTGGCTCACCCTGGGACTGGGTAATCGCCATGGGCTTGTGACCGGCGCGACGGGAACCGGCAAGACCGTCTCGCTGCAGGTGATGGCGGAGGGTTTTGCCCGCGCCGGCGTGCCGGTTTTCGCCGCCGACATCAAAGGCGACCTCTCGGGCATCTGCCAAGTCGGGGAACCCAAGGATTTCATCGTCAAGCGCGCGGCCGAGCTGGGGATCGCCTACCAGCCCGACCAGTTCTCGGCCGTGTTCTGGGACGTCTTCGGCGAGCAGGGCCATCCGGTGCGTGCAACCGTGACCGAAATGGGCCCGCTTCTGTTGTCGCGCATGCTTGATCTGAACGACGTGCAGGAAGGCGTGCTCAACGTCGCGTTCCGCGTCGCGGACGACAACGGGCTCGCGCTGATCGACATGAAAGACCTGCGGGCGCTGTTGGACGCGATTGTGCCCGATCCAAGCAAGAAATCCGCCGATGGCGCGCAAGATCCGCTGGAGCCGATCCGCAAAGCCGCCCAAGGGTTCGGCAATGTCACACGCGCCACGGTCGGCACTATCCAGCGCCAGCTTCTGGTCCTGGAAAACCAAGGTGGCACCAGGTTTTTCGGCGAACCGGCGCTATCTCTGAAGGACTTCATGCGGACCGACCGCGACGGGCGGGGCATGATCAACATCCTGGTTGCCGACAAATTGATGCAGAGCCCGCGACTTTACGCCACATTCCTGCTCTGGATGTTGTCTGAGCTGTTCGAGGAAATGCCGGAGATCGGCGATCCGCCGAAACCGAAGCTCGTGTTTTTCTTCGACGAGGCGCATCTGTTGTTCAACGACGCGCCGAAAGCGCTGATGGACAAGATCGAGCAGGTGGTGCGATTGATCCGCTCCAAGGGTGTCGGCGTTTATTTCGTCACGCAGAATCCCGTCGACGTGCCGGACCGGGTGCTGGGACAGCTCGGCAATCGCGTGCAGCACGCGCTGCGCGCCTTCACGCCGCGCGACCAAAAGGCCGTCCAGGCCGCGGCCCAGACGTTCCGCCCCAATCCAAAGCTTGATACCGCCAAAGCGATCATGGAACTGGGCAAGGGCGAGGCGCTGGTGTCGTTCCTGGAGGGAAACGGAGTGCCAGCGATGGTCGAGCGCGTCCTGATCCGTCCGCCATCGGCACGGATAGGGCCGATCACGCCGGAGGAACGCAAGGCAATCATGGACGCTTCGCCGGTCAAGGGCAAATACGACACGCCGATCGACGCGGAATCCGCCTACGAAATCCTGCAGAAGCGTGTCGCGGCGTCGGCTGCGCCGGCAGAGGGATCGGACGGCGGCATCCTCGGCCGGATCGGGGCGATTGTCGGAACTGTTTTCGGCACCAATGTCAAGCGCGGGCGGCTGTCAACCGGACAGTTGATTGCACGCAATGTGACGCGCTCGGTGACCGACAAGGTGGTCGGCGGCGCCGCCGCCGACATCGGCAAGTCCGTCGCGGGTTCGGTCGGCGGTTCGGTCGGCCGCGCGCTCGTGCGCGGCGCGCTCGGCGGCCTGCTGCGGCGATGACAGAGCGGTCCTTCCTAGCGTGATCTCGCAAAGTTCGAATGGCCTGAGACTGCCGTCGCTGCGCGCGCCGCTCGACGTGCTGTTCCTTGTTTGCTGCGTCGTGCTCACTGCGTTCGTTCTCGGCCCGGAATTATTCGGAAGCGGAAAGACCAAGGATTATGTGCTTTGGTACTGGGCCGGCCAGCAGGTGCTGCAGGGCAAGGACCTCTATCCGAGCGATCCCAACGACTATTTCGCCTTCATCTATCCGCCATTGCCCGCGGTTTTGCTGGCGCCTCCAAGCTGGTTCGGCAAGCTGTTCCTTTATACCTGCCTGGCGCTGCTGAACTGCGCGGCGTGGTGGATGACCGCGCAGTTCTCCAACGCACTCACAGGATCGGGCAGGACGCCGCCGCCGCTGCTGTTCGCGCTGCCGAGCGTGCTCACGATCACGTCGGTGTTCGACATGTTCGATCTCGGCCAGCCAAATCTCGTGCTGCTGGCGCTGATGCTTGGCGGGTTCTGGCTGTTGCGCCAGGAGCGTCCGTGGAGCGCGGGCGCCATGTTTGCGCTCGCCACCGCGATCAAGGCATTTCCGGTCGCTGTCGTTCCCTATCTGGTGTGGCGGCGTCAGTGGAAAGCGGTTGCGAGCGTCGTCGTCTTCCTCGGCGTTTTTCTCTTCGTCGTTCCTGCGCCCGTGCGCGGCTTCCAGCACAACATGGCGGAGCTCAAGACCTGGTATCAGGCCATGGTCGCATCAAGCTCGGAAAAGGGATTCGGCCAGCGCGACGAGCAGAACTGGTCGTGGGTCAACCAGTCCATCATCGCGATGACGCATCGCCTGACGCGCCCGATCAACTACAATCAGGAGGACCCGGCCAAGCCTGTGCACAGGATGAACATCGTCGATATCTCGTACAAGGACGCTAACCTGATCGTGCTCGCGGTTTCACTTGCGATCGGGCTCGGCTTCCTCGCGGTGATGCCAAGCCAGCAACGGCGGACGCAGCGCTCGGATGCCGAGGAACTCGGCATCCTGTTCTGCCTGATGACGGTGGCAACGCCGCTCGCGCGCCAATACTATTTCATGTGGCTGTTTTTCCCGATCACTGTGCTGATCCATCGCGCGGCCTTTGATCCGCGGCCGACCGCGCGACGCTGGACCTGGGTCACCCTTGCGGCAGTGGTCGCGCTGATGGCGCTGTCGATCCCGATCTTTCCAAACGATCTGCAGGCCTACGGCAACAACCTGGCCGCGACCGCGATCCTGGCCGGCGGGCTGGTCTGGCACATTTTGCATCCCCCGAAACAGGAGATGGCTGGCTCGCCGCCTCAGCCGCAGCTAAAAGACGCAAGCTAGCCAGGCACACCGGAAGGCAGGAATGGAAATGACCAACGCCCACATGCAAGACGTGCTCGATCGTATCGACGCCGACTTCGACGGCAGCCTGCAGCGGTTGTTCGCACTGTTGCGCATCAAATCGATCTCCGCCGATGCGGCCTTTGCCGGGGATTGCAGGCTGGCCGCCGACCACCTCGCCAAGGACATCGCTTCCCTCGGCTTTGCAACCGAGGTGCGGCCGACCGCCGGCCATCCCGCGATCGTCGGCAAAAGCAACAGCAGGGCAAGTAGCGGCGCCATGCGGCCGCATGTGCTGTTCTATGGTCACTACGACGTGCAACCGGTCGACCCGCTCAGCCTCTGGCATCGTCCGCCGTTCGAACCCGTCGTGACCGACCACGCCGATGGACGCAAGATCATCGTCGCGCGCGGCGCCGAGGACGACAAGGGTCAGCTCATGACCTTCGTCGAGGCCTGCCGCGCCTGGAAGACCGTGACTGGTTCGCTGCCGCTCGATATCACCATTCTGATCGAGGGCGAGGAGGAGATCGGCTCGAAGAATTTCGTGCCGTTCCTCGAGGCTACCAGGAATGAGCTCAAGGCCGATTACGCCCTGGTCTGCGATACCAGCATGTGGGACCCCAACACGCCGGCCATCACGACCTCGCTCCGCGGGCTTGTCTATGACGAGGTGAAGATCAAGGCCGCAAGCCGCGACCTGCATTCCGGCATCTTCGGCGGTGGCGCGCAGAATCCGATCCGGGTCCTGACCCGCATCCTGGGCGGCCTGTTCGATGACGATGGCCACATCACCATTCCCGGCTTCTACGATGGCGTGAAGGATCTGCCGCCCGACATTCTGGCGCAGTGGAAAAAGCTCAATCTCACGCCCGAGACGTTCCTGAAGCCGATCGGCCTCTCAGTGCCCGCCGGCGAGAAGGATCGCCTGTTGATCGAGCAGGTGTCCTCGCGGCCGACGTGCGATGTCAACGGTATTGTCGGCGGCTATATCGGCGAAGGTTCGAAAACCGTGATCCCCGCCGAGGCTTCCGCGAAGATTTCCTTCCGTCTGGTCGAAGGGCAGGACCCGGCAAGAATCCGCAAGGCGTTTCGCGATTACGTGACCGCGCGCATCCCCGCCGACTGCAAGGTCGAATTCGGCGATCATTCGAGCGCGCCCGCGATCGCGCTTGACTGGAGCATGAAGCCGCTTGCCGCCGCCAGGCAGGCACTGACGCAGGAATGGGGCAAGGAAGCAGTCCTGATGGGCTCCGGAGCCTCGATCCCGATCGTCGCCGACTTCAAGAAGACACTCGGCCTCGACACGCTGCTCGTCGGCTTCGGCCTAGACGACGACAACATCCATTCGCCAAACGAGAAGTACGACCTGAAAAGCTTCCACAAGGGTATCCGCTCCTGGGCGCGGATTCTGGCGGCTTTGGCGGAGTTGCCGCGATAGGTGACGCGCTCGCTCCGATCGCTGATGGATCGCCGGGTCAAGCCCGGCAATGACCGATGTAGATGCAAAAACGCCGCCCGGGATTGGGCGGCGTTTAAATCCATAGTGCAGAGGTCGTTGGCCGGATCATTACCTCAGCTTTGCGACCGTTTCAATTGCGATAGCTCGGATCGATGCGGTCGAGCTTGCGAAGCAAGGGCGGCCAGACCAGGTTGGTCGACCGCAGCTCCGCCCGTTCGGCGTTGTGGAACAGCGCCTCGTTCTTGTCGATCACGGATTGCTCGACGGGATAGGCGGCCGGCCCCAGCATCCGGGTGCGGACCTGCATCGAGCAAGCCCGCTCCAGATGATACATGCGCTCGAAGGCGGATGCGACCGAGCGGCCGACCGTGAGCGTGCCATGGTTGCGCAGGATCATGTGGTTCTTGTCGCCGAGGTCGCGCTGCAGTCGCGGCCGTTCGTCATGGTCGAGCGCGACGCCCTCGTAATCGTGATAGGCGAGATCATGGGTGACGAATTGCGCGGTCTGGTTCAGCGGCAGGAGGCCTTCCGGGCAGCTTGAGACGGCCGTGCCGTCGATCGTATGCAGGTGGAGCACGCAGCCCGCATCCTCCCGCACTTCGTGGATCGCAGAATGAATGGTGAAGCCGGCCGGGTTGATGCTGTATTCGCTCTTGGTGAGCTGGTTGCCATGGAGGTCGACCTTGACCAGGCTCGAGGCGGTGATCTCGTCGAACATCAGGCCGTAGGGATTGATGAGGAAGTGATGCTCGGGTCCGGGAACGCGCGCGGAGATATGCGTGTCGACCAGATCGTCCCAGCCATAGAGCGCGACCAGCCGGTAGCAGGCGGCGAGATTGATGCGCTGGGTCCATTCCGCTTCCGTCATGCCTGACGGCACTTCCCTCAGGCGCGCTTCAACTGGCGACATGCTGCTCTCCCATTCGGTTTGTTGCGCAAGCGTAGTGGCGTGCCGGGAGAGCAGCAAGGTGGCGGGCTGCGCAGCAGATATGTCTCTTTACGGCGGCGGAATCGCGAACAGGCTCGCGATGCTCCGGCCCCGGATATCGTAGACGCGCGCATAGACGACGTCGTCGCGCTTGATCTCCACCATGACCGGCGCGGACAGACCCTTGCAGTAGAACTCGCCCAGCGTCATGGCGAAGTCGGCGGCCTGGCTATGCCAATCGATGCTGAAATCGGGGCCGAGCGCGACCTGTGCCGGCCGCTGCGGGCCGCACACCGCGACCTTCCATTTGCGGCCCTTCGGCGGCGTCTCCTGCTTCTCTTCCAGCTGCTCGCGCAGCTCGTCGGAAGCCTGCTTGAAGGCGAGGCCCCAGTAATCCAGCATGAAACGATCATCGGCCCCGCGCACGGTGCCGGCGATATGGTTGAAGTGAGTGTATTGGTAGGGATGCAGGCGGATCATTTCGCCGAGCGGCAGCAACAGACCGAACACGAACAACGCCAGTACCGCCGGCTGCCAGCTCCGGCGGTTGTCCTTGAGCCAGCGCATGGTCCAATCGAAGGTCACCCCGGCCAGCACGGTCATCGGCGGGATCACGAAAATGAAGTGCCTGATGCCGTTGTAGAGTGCAGGGCGCTTCACGATCGCGATCGCAATCGGCAGCGTGGCGGCGAGCGCCAGCATCAGGAGGATCGTCTTGCGGCGCGCCGCGACGTCGTTGCGCGGCAGCACCAGGAAAGTGCCCACCACGCCGGCGAAGGACAGCGCCAGCAGCACTTCCGGCAGCTGCAACGCGAACAGCGTCGGCAGATAGGACCAGGGCATGTCCGGCACCGACACCAGCGCGCCGTCGAACATTTCCTTCCAGGGCTTCTCGAAAAAGTGCGAGAAGTAGGTCAGCGCGCGGAATGGATTGGTGATCTCGATGATCGACCACGGCCAGATCAAGCCCATTACCAGATAGCCGAACACGAGACCGGGCAGCAGCACGTAGAGCATATGGACCAGGCGACGAGCCGCCTCGCGCGTGCCCTGGGTGCGGACTTCCTCGATGAAGAGCGGGACAAACCCGACCAGGGCGTAGACCAGAGCAAGTCCGCCGAGGATACGGGAGCCGATCGAGAGGCCTGCGCCGAGGCCTACGATCAGGATCGTCCGCGGCGAAGGGCGCGGATACTCTTCGGCGAGGCGCACGAGACCCAGCATCAGGATCATCATCGCGACCGCGAACGGCGCATCCTTCGGATTCATGAAGATGTGCCCGTAAAAAGTCGGGCAAAGTGCAAGCAGCAGGAGCGCGACGAGTCCGGCCAGCGGCCCGCCGACGCGCCGGCCAAGCCGCCACGTCACCGCAAGTCCGATCACGCCGACCACGGCGCCGAGCAGCCTGCGGGTCTCGAACAGCTCAAGCGGGATGACCTTGTGCAGCAACGCGGCCATCATGTCGAAACCGCCGCCATACATGTAGAGATTGGCGAATGACAGCGCGCCGGTGTCCCGGAAGCCGGAACCGTACATCTTCAGCAGCAGGTCGGCATATTCGGCGTGGGTGTAGTCGTCCCACCCGAGCCCGTAATCGCGGAAGGTCAGTCCGGCGACCAAGGCCACGGCCGCGAGCGCGGCGAGCGCGAGATCGTCGCAAGTCCGTTCCACCGACCGCCGCGAGGGCGTCTCGATGGCCGAAGTCGTGATGGATGACATGGCTAACGGTAACCCGGCGTCCCCTCCGGCCCAGCTGGCGCTTTTAGGCCTTGTTCCCCAGCATCCCTATAACGCAGTTCAGGTTCCAAGTAATGGTTCATTTGCGGCTAATTCCCTGATGCAATGCAGCAAATCGGTTTGCCGCGATCTCGAATAAGGCCTAATCATTCGATGCTGAAAGGAACGTGAATGACGCGCGCGGAGGTAACTAAACCCGGATTGTTCTTTGGCCACGCAAAGAATATGACGCTATCGTGGCAAAAGACGAGTTATGCCGCAGCACCTCCTCGCGGCTCTGGGTTTGCGTTGCAGCCCATCCGGACTCAAAAGAGCACTGACAACATCATGATTCCAGAGTGGATTCGGCGGGGCGGCAGCTTCGCCTGCGGATGGGCAGCAAGCGCCCAAGCCAACCTCGAAGCCGCAGGATGAGGATAGTTCGATGATGATGGCCCTGATGGTCGCAGGAGTGGTCGCGCTATTGGCCGGCCTTGCTGCGATTCTGTTTGGAATCCCGGTCAAGGAGTTCAGTTTCGGCAATACTCTCATTCTTTCGGGATGCATCGGCGCCTGCACAGGATTGATTCTGCTCGGCCTTTCCGCTGTCTTGGGCGAGCTCAAGCTGATTGCGCGGCGGCTGGCAGGAGATTCCCGCAGCACAGCAGCCGACGCCCGCGTCCGCGCTGCTTTGCCGCAGGGGACAGGCGCCGCACCGGCGGCTGGCGAGGGCGGTTTCCTGTTCAGCCGGGATCAATCGGCTGCCGAGGCAGCGCAGGCCGCGTCTGACGACGTGCCGTCGATGTCGCCCCCGCTGTGGCAGGAGGAAACCTCGTTGCGTACGCGCTCGGAGGTGCCGCCTGAGCCGCAACCCGCGGAAGCGGCACCCGCGAGGCCGAAACGCAACCTGTTGTTCCAGTCCAGCATGCGCAGGGACCGCGAGCGCGCGGCGCGCGGCGCCGATCCCGGCACATCGGAACTCGGTCTGCCACAGGAGCCCGAAGCGGGTGATGCGCCGCCAGGCCTCGATCATGCCTGGCCGAAAATGGAGCGCGCCCGCGGCGGCGAAATCCCCCCATCAAGGCGCAGCAGCCGCGCCGCCACCGTCGAGCCGACCGCCGTGCCGGTCGAGCGAAACTCGCTGCAGCCCCGGCGAACTGAAGATCACTCCGCCGTCACCGTGCTCAAATCCGGCGTGGTCGACGGAATGGCTTACTCGCTTTACTCCGACGGCTCGATCGAGGCGCAGATGCCCGAAGGACTGATGCGCTTCGCATCGCTCGAGGAATTGACCGCTCATATCGAGCGCCGCTCATAGAATGCGCTCTACTTGCTTAGAGCCCACCCAAAAAAATATAGTCTTGCCGTTCTTGTCAGCCTTGCAGTAATCGGTTGATATCCACTCAATTGTCGGGATCGCCATCAGGTATTGATGGTCCTGGATACTGTCTCGCAGGCAATCCCGCATTTGCAGGCAATCCCGCGCAAGCACGTGGAAAAAGGCTTCAGCCCATGACAGATGGCGCCAGCAAGAACTACATCGACCTGACCGCCAACATCGTGTCGGCCTATCTTTCCAACAATCCGACGCCCGCCTCGGAGATCCCCAATCTGATAAGCCAGATTCACGCGGCGCTGCTGCGCGTATCGAGCGGACGCGGCGATGTGCCGAGCGAGCCGGCGAAGCCCGCGGTGTCCGTCAAGAAATCGATCAACCCGGATTTTCTGGTGTGTCTCGAGGACGGCAAGCGCTTCAAATCGTTGAAACGTCATTTGCGCACGCAATACAACATGACGCCCGAGCAATATCGCGACAAATGGGGCCTGCCGGCCGATTATCCGATGGTGGCTCCGAATTATGCGGTGGCGCGTTCGCAGCTGGCCAAGAAGATGGGGCTGGGACAGCAGCGGCCGAAACGCAAGTAGCGCAGAGCCCCTTCTCTTCAGGACGCCGTCGCCAATGCCGAACGCGCATCGGAACGGATGCGTTCGATCATGGCGCGCAGGCCGTTCGAGCGCTGCGGTGTCAGGTGATCGCGGAAGCCGAATTCGTCAAACACGGAACTCGCGTCCGTCGCAAGGATCTCCTGCGGTGTGCGGCCGGAATAAAGTGTGAGCAGGATCGCAATCAGCCCGCGCACGATATGGGCATCGCTGTCGCCGCGGTATCTGAGCAGCGCTGTCTTTTCACCGGTGCGGTCGAGCCGCCTGGATAGCCAGACCTGGCTAACGCAGCCCTGCACCTTGTTTTCGGCGGAGTGCTCCGCCTGCGGCATCGGCTCCAGCGTGCGGCCCAGCTCGATGACGTAGCGGTAGCGGTCGTCCCACTCCTCCAGCAGCGCAAAATTGTCCCTGATCTCGTCAATCGTCATGATGGTCCGCGTCCGATCCGCTCACGCTTATATAGGATCGCGCGCGGCTGAAAGCGATATGTTGCGGTTTTGAGTTCCCGGCAAGCCTTCAGGGCACGCTTCCGCGCCAGCCGATGGCAAGATCCTCCGCGCTCAGCGTATCACGCGGAGCTCCCGCCGCCGCATCGGCCTCATCGGACCCCGTGATCGAGCCGGTGTGGTCGGGCGCCTTCTTGGTGTCGCTCTCCGGCTTCTTGTCGCCGTCGGGCTTTTTATCGGTGACGCTGCGATAGAGCTTGCGCGCGCCTTCCTGGGCGCGAACCCCGATGACGGTCGCGGCCTGACCGCCGACCTCGCAGGCCTGCGGCTGCCGCTTGCAGAACTGCCCCATGTCGGATACGGCCGCGCTCACCGCCTGCACTGCCTGCGAGGGGTCGATCTGCGGCAGCTTTTCCAATTCGGCCGTCTTGTCGCGCGGCAACAGCACGAGCACCAGCCCAAGCCAGAATGCCATGCGAAGCAGGAAGAACATTGCGCGTCCCCGTCGTCCCTTTTGAACGAGCTGACCAGCTGTCCTCGATAAATCCCAAGTCATTGCGGGGGGCTTAATGGGACGGGATTTCGTGAAAGAATCGGAGGATTTGAATTGCTCGTAAATTTTCGATTGAGCGGAACGCCGCGGCCGATTTGCGCATGCACCAATTCGAAACCATAAGCGGTGTCGCGGCAGAAACCCGAGATTCACCATCCGCTTCGAATGGGCGACGAAAGGCCGGTAAAAGCGCGTGAGAACTCGAGCGATATGCCGCAGGCCCGATCTGCCTTAGCGTTCGCTTAATTTCGCTCTGACACCGTGTCGCGGAATGAGGGGGGCGTTCCGGCGCGTCATTACGATGCACGAGCCGAGGCGCAAAGGCCGTTACTGTGGTGAATATCATCCGCGATTGTCTCGATGCGCTGCTGCACCCTGCCGCGCGCTATGATGCGCTGACCCGCGCGCGACACCGCGCCTTCATGGCGCTGCGGCTCGCGGCAAGTCTCGCGGCTTTTGCCGCATTCCCCGTCTATCTGGCAATGCGCGGAGCGCCGAGCGCACTGGAGGTCGCCGCCTTTGCCTGGCTGATGGCGCCTATTCTGCTGTCCTGGTTCCTGTCGCGCACGGGCCGTTACGAGATCGCCCATGTGCTGTCGTCGCTCTCGCTGGCAGGACTTCGTGATGGCAATCGCCGCGAACACCGGCGGCATGTCCTCCTTTGCCGCCGTCTGGCTCGTCCTGCTTCCGCTGGAAGCGGCATTGTCGGCCTCGCGCCGCGTGGTCGCCTTTGCGGCCGCGCTGGCGCTATCGTGCGCCGCGATCCTGATCCTGCTCGGGTATCTCGGGCTTCTGCCGGCGCGCGAAGCCCACGCCATGAGCTCGAGCCTGCTGATGACGATTGCGGTCGGGTCCGCAACCATCTATGCCGCAGGCCTGGCCTTGGGCGTCGATGCACTCGCGCGCATCAGCATGTCGCTGCTCGCCCGCGAGGAAGACCGTTATCGCCTGCTTGCGCACAACATGGGCGATGTGATCTCGTGCCATCGCAGGAACGGTGCGGTGCAATTCATTTCGCCGGCGGCCGAGCAGATGTTGGGCGCGCCGATGTCGCGGCTGCTCGGGCATGGGCTGTTCGAGCGCGTCCATGTCGCCGATCGACCGGCCTATCTGACGGCATTGTCCGATGTGGCAAGCGGAGGCGAGGCGTGCAATGTCGAGTTCCGCGTGAGGCGGGAGCTGCCGGGCGTTGACTTCATATGGGTCGAGATGCGCTGCCGTCCGCTGGAGCCTGCTTCGCAGGTAGCGGCCGAGTCCGAACCCGAGGTCGTCGCGGTGATGCGCGACGTGACCGATCGCAAAATCCAGGAGCAGGCGCTCGATCTTGCGCGCAATGCAGCCGAGCAGGCAGATGCCGCAAAGACCCAATTCCTGGCGACCATGAGCCACGAGCTGCGCACGCCGCTCAACGCCATCATCGGCTTCTCCGAGATGATCATGCGGGAGGACGCGCTGATGCTCGGACCGGCCCGGCGCAGGGAATACGCCCAGCTGATCAACGATTCGGGCCAGCACCTGTTGTCGGTGGTGAACGGCATCCTCGATATGTCGAAGATGGAATCGGGCAATTTTGAAATCTCGCCGGAGCCGTTCGCGGCGCGAGCGGCGGTGACCAGTTGCTGCAACCTGCTCGCGCTGAAGGCGCGCGACAACGGCATCGACCTCGTCACCGACGTGCCAAAGGATCTGCCGGCGATCACGGGCGACCCGCGCGCGTTCAAGCAAATCCTGCTCAACCTCGTTTCCAACGCCGTCAAGTTCACCGAGCGCGGCGGCAAGGTGATGGTCGCGGCCGGGGTCGAGGGATCTCATCTGGTGCTCCGGGTCACCGACAACGGAGTCGGTATCGCGCCCGACGATCTCAAGCGTATCGGCGATCCGTTTTTCCAGGCGGGCAAGACCTATCAGCGCCGGCACGAAGGCACGGGCCTCGGGCTCTCGATCGTAAAGAGCCTGGTCGGCCTGCATTCGGGCCAAATGACGGTGCAGAGCAAGGTCGGCGAGGGTACGACCGTCACGGTCGCGCTGCCGCTTGCATTCATCAAACCGGAGCCGCCGCAGTCATCGAGCAATGTCGCAACGCTGTCCCCGATCTCGCGCTCCGCGCCGGAGCAGACCGTTCAGGTGAAGAAAAGTGCCTAGAAAGAAAGAGGATCACGACGAAATGCCGCGCCGCCGCCGCAAGACGGCCGCGGTCGCGTTCGACCGCGGACTTGCAATGCGCATGCTGATGTACAGTCCGAAGGACTCGGCCGCGGGCCTGCTCGCAATCGCGGCCTGCAGCGCCGTGATCGCCAATGCGGTGTTCCTTCAGCACGGGCAGCATCCGGCGCCGATGTTCTCGATGGTCGCGGTTCCCGCAGGCCCGGCAAGCCCGCTGCCGCGCCCTCGTCCGGTGGAAGCCGATGTCGCGTCTTCCGAGCCAAGATTGACAGATCCAAAACTGGCAGAGCCAAAGCTCGCAGAACCACGACTCGCGGAGCCGAAGCTGATCGATGCGAAAACACCCGATCCGCTCGCCAATCTGGTGAAGGCAACGACGGCAACGCCCCTGTCATCGACGCCGATGGCTGCTGCTCCATCTCCGGTGAATGCGGCGCGCCCGCCGGCGCCGATCCCGCCCGCACCTTTCACTCTCGCAGGATCTCGACGCGTGGCAGCGGTGCAGCGTGCGCTGGCCGAATATGGCTACGGCCAGCTAAAGCCCACGGGCACGATCGGGCCCGACACCCATGCCGCGATCGAGAAATTCGAGCGCGAACGCAAGCTGCCGGTGACCGGGCAGCTCTCCGATCGCCTGGTGCGCGAGCTGGCTGCCGTGATCGGCCATCCGGTCGAGTAGGGCAGCAAGCGCGTCTTGCAAGACTGGCGCTCGTCTGAGCGCTGGCTTATCGTCACGCCGATGCGGTTGAAATCCTCGATATGGGTCGCGGCCTATTTACGCCGCTGTCAGGGCGCGGGCATTTTCGGCGCGGTGCGTCGGCGCGGCGCGGAGGAAGCGGGCGCGGTGTTCGTCAAGGTTGCAACGCTTGATGGCAATGCGATGCTCTACACCCCGGCCCCGCAAACCGCCTACGACGACACCAGGCCGGCCGAGCGCGTTTTCACGCCGACGTCGCCCCAGCCTATCCCCGAGCAGTCGGTGGAAGAGCGCATTGCCAAGGAAATCCGCTTCGATCCCGATGCCTGGATCATCGAGACCGAAGACAGGGCCGGGCGACATTTCCTGGATTTGGCGCGCTGAACTCCGACCTCAAGGACGAGAGCGACGTCACGAGCCATCCGTGCCGGTCCGCATGGCCGGCGCCGTGCCCGGCTGCACCGTCGCCGGTCGAGGCGCCGCCGGAGCGTGGCGCGCGCGTTGACGCTCGTCATCGTAAAGGGCCGGGCGATATTTGGCGCGCGCCACCGCCATCGTCGAGCCGCGCCAGGCCGCGAGCATGACGAGCGCCGAGCGTTCGCTCAGGCGATCGTAGAGCCGCGAGAGGCGGTAGACCGTATTCACGGACACTCCGAACTCGGGCTTGAGGAACAACAGCACGCGCTGGAATGTCGCGCTCGGCATCTCGACCGCGCGCATGGCGCTGGCAAGCGGTTCGCCGCCGTTATCGCTCACGATTTGCGCGGAGAGGCGGGCCGGCAGGATCAGCGTGTCGCCGAGTTCGAGAGTAAAGTTCTCGATGTCGCCGGCAAACGCCGCCATCTCCAGCGTTTCGATGGCGCGCGCGGCGCGCGCAGGTGGAATCCTCGGGGAAGCCCGCAGCGGCGTTTCCGCAAGGCTGTGCAGAATCGCGACGCGCTCGCTGGGGCCCGCGCGGAAGAACATGTCATGGATTTCGGCGGCATCCGTCGACTGCATCGACAGGTTTGCGGCCAGACGCAGCTGTGCGTCCGTTGGCGGTCGCTCCGGCTGCACTGGCGGCGGCGGGGAGGAGATGGCTTCGGCGAGCGGCACGGGCAGGTCGGCATGGGCGGGTCCAAGGCCGAGCTTGCGCACGATTTCAGGCGGGGTGTCCGGATAGATCGAGAGTCGTGCGCGAACGGCGGCGCGGGTGGCATCGTCGACCTGATCGATCAGGCGCGAGCTCAGCTCGACAAACTGCCGCCTTTCATCGGCGGAATGGGTTGCTGCCTGGACATAGAGGTCCGTCAGCACGCGCAGCAGAGTTGGCCTGATATCGACGCCCTCGCGGCGAGAGAGCGTCATCAGTCCATCAAAACCCGGAAAAAAGGGAGCTGTGGTCATATCAGGCTACGCGACGTCAATCGAACTTTCGCGAGAGCCTAGTCCGGTTTGCTTTAACAGCTCGTTAAGGAAAACAATTGGTGAAGAAAGAACGCGCGAAAGCGCTGTGAGGCCCTCGCGCAACGGGCGCCGTAATAGCACGGCGGGATCACGCGCCTGATCGTCAAATTAAGGAGCCGTTAACCACGTCCTGATCTTAATCGACGCGTCGCCTGACACATTACACATGGCGACAGGGCAGAGAGATTGGGCATGGGGACCATTATTGAATTTCCAGCGGATGCAGCATCGCGCCGGCTGGGCTCAGCTGCAATCGGTGCTCCCCACGGCGACCTGGGGACGGTGGTGATTCTTCCGGTCATCAGGATCGAGCGCGAGTCCGACGGAACGAACGGCGGCAGCGGGCCGGAAGAGGGCACAGCGCCGGGTCGTCGTCGCCGGCGTCGCTGAACCTTCGGCACGGTATTATGCCGGAGGCGCATTTCTTGATCCGGTTTCTTTCGCGGGCCTTGCTGCTCCTGATCGCGACCACGCTCGGGGCCTGCAGCGGCGGCGATTTCTGGCGCGCCCGCGACGATGTCCGCAACGACGACATGCATCGCTGGGTCGGCGCCGAGGCCACCGCCAGCGTCGGCATACGCCCATCGCAGTTCCAGCTCACCGACGACGAACGTCAGCTCCGCGACCTCGCCTATCCCCTGATCGAGCCGCCGCATTCGCGCCCGGCCTGGCGCACGGTGTTCGGCGATTATCAGGTGCTCGCCTCGCCCTGGCGGCACTCCGCGCCGCCGTTCGATCGAACAGCGTACGGACGCATGCTGATCGACGAGCCGCATCGCTCCCACAGCTCTCGCTACGCGGTTCTGATCGAGGACGTGCGCAACGACATCACCAGGTTCGAGCCGTTCTATGCCGCCGCGATCAAGGTGCTGGAGCTCGACCGCAAGCGTCAGGCCAGCATGGCGCACATGTCCGAGCTTTCGCCCCGCGAGCACGCCGACGCGGTCTCTCGCATGGAGGAGAACTCGCTGATCGTGCAATGGGTGCAGCAGTGCCTGGAACGGCGGGTTGCCTCCTATCGCTGGGCTTTGGAACGGCTGGTGCTGCAGGCGCCCGACAATATCGCGGCCGATGCCGACCGCCTGATCGGCGAGCTCGCATCGCAGACCGCCAATCCGCCGGTCGCGGCGCGGCCGGTGATCGAGCGGCCGCTGACGACGCGCGGTTAGGCTGCGGTAATCACTGGTTTTGCACGGATGCCTAGCGGCGCGAGGGACGCAGGGGCGGCGGCTCATTGACCGGCGGTGGCGGTCCCTCGGCCTGCTTGGCCGGCTGGTCCGCCTGCACCCTGCAGCTCGATGCAGCAAGCGTCGCCTGTGCCTGCGGCATCAGCCCAGGCTCGGGCGCCAGCGCCTTCATCACGATCAATCCGGTCGTGCTCGGTGAATCGATGATCAGCCGGTCGGCCGAGGTCACTTCCTCATCCTCCGGCAGGTCATTGTGCTGCGCTTCGGTCATCAGATCGAGCTCGATGACCTTCTTGCCCGCGGAGCGGTCATTGATGGCGTAATAGGCGACTTCGCTGCGGGTGTAGAACGACACCGAGGTGTAGGCCTGGCTGACGGGAACGGTCAGCTTGATCGGCCCATTCGACAGATCGTAGCGACAGACCGCCACCGCGAAGGCCGGGTCCATGTAGGGCATCATCGTATAGGTCGGATCGGCCTGCGGCAGCTGCGTGACGGCATTGAGCTTGGTCAACGGCGTCAGGCGCGAATAGGCATCCTGCGAGGCGATCCGCGGCAGCGCCAGCACGCTGACGAGATGGACGATCGCGCCCAGCAGCACGCCTGCGATGATCGTGAAGGCGAGCCGGATCACGGGCACCCCACGGTGGCAATTGCGGGCATCGGCGCGTCGCGCTGGGTGCGGGTCGCGACCCCAACCGGCGTATCGTAGAGCCGCAGCATCAGCGCATAGCGCTCGATGCCGCCGGTCGGCAGCCAGTTCCCGGCGCGCGAGCGCGAGGCGACGCGGATCTCGAATTGGCCGTCCGCGCCGCGCACGATTTCCTGGCTGGTGAAGCCGTAGCGCTGCAGCGCATTGGCGACGAGATGACCCTTGCTGTCATAAAGCGTCAGTGTCCAGAACCGCGCCGCGGGCGTGACGCCGGAGACGACGATATCGCAGCGACCGTCGAGCGGTTTCTTGCGGTCATCGGTCGTTGCCGTGAACGCTACGCCGTCGCCGGTCCCGATCGGCAACTCGCCATTGCGCGTGATCGTGGCGCGCGAATAGGGGTCGACATCGGCGGTGCCGGTCCGCGGCCGCGCGGTCCAGGCGCCGATCGTGAGCGTGCCGAGCTCGGTGCCCTTGGTCGTCGTCATCCAGGTTGTTCCCAGGCCGACCGCGGCGGCGATGACCAGCGCCAGCAAGGTGATCAATATCAGCCGCACGAGCTAGTGCTCCAATGCATCGCGTCGGTCAGTTCTTGCGCTGCGCCGGAGCGTCGCCCGGCGATGCCGCGGCGAAGCTGTCCGGGAAGGGCAGGGCGCTCGAAGAGACCGGCTTTGTGGGCTGCCGCGGCGGTTCGCCTGGCGAGGTCTTGTCGGCGGCCTTTGCGGCATCATCGAGCATCTTCTCGACCTGCACCAGGATATCCGCTCCGCGCTTGGTCAGGACCGGCGGCGGTCCGGGCTTGATCTCCAAAGTCTTCGGCGCGGCGCCCCCGAATGCAACGGTCTGCGGCACGGCGGGCTGCGGCAGCTTTACGCCCATGCCGACGCCCGGCAGCTCGCGAACCTCGATGCCCTGGTGGGCGACAGTCATGATGTCGTGCCAGGTCTGCGCCGGCAGCGAGCCGCCGGTCATGCGGTTGGTCGGGGAGTAGTCGTCATTGCCGAACCAGACCGCGCAGGTGAAGTTGCCGGTGTAGCCGACGAACCAGGCGTCGCGATAGGAGTTGGTGGTGCCGGTCTTGCCGGCGGTCGGAATGCCGTCGAGCGCGGCGCGGCGCGCAGTGCCTTCGCTCACGACGTGGCTCATCATGCCCGCCATGTCGGCGGCCGTGGAGGCGGGGATCGCCTGCCGCGGCTTCGGACCGTCGCGGTCCCAGCGCCAGACCAGATCGCCGGTGCCGGTGCGCACCTCCAGCACCGAATGCGGCGTGACCGCGCGGCCCCTGTTGGGGAAGGTCGCATACGCCACCGCATGCTCGATGACCGTGACTTCGTCGGCGCCGATCGGCAACGACGGCGTATCCGGCAGCGGCGCCTTGATGCCGAAGCGGCGCGCCACCTCCACAATCTTGGCGCGGCCGGCCTTGGGACCGGCCTTGCCGCCGAGCGCGATCGACAACTTGACCGGCACGACGTTGATCGAGCGCGTGATCGCCTGCGTCAGCGTCACCGCGCCGGAATAGGAGTGACCATAGTTCTGCGGGCACCAATTGCCGATGCAGACGGGTCCGTCGACGATGATCGAATTCGGCGTGAAGCCATTCAACAGCGCTGTGGTGTAGACATAGGGCTTGAACGAGGAGCCCGGCTGACGATAGGCGTCGGTCGCGCGGTTGAACTGGCTTGCGCCATAGTCGCGGCCGCCGACCATGGCGCGGATGCCGCCGTCGAGATCCGAGACCACGGTCGCAGCCTGTGTGGCATGATAATCACGGCCGAACTGGCGCAGCTGGTTCTCGATCGCCTCGTCGGCCGCATGCTGCACGTTCATGTCGATCGCCGTGCGCACGACGAACACGCGCTCTGTATAGGACTTCGGAAACGTATCGACGAGCTTGCGCATCTCGTCGAAGGCGTAGTCGAGATAATAGTTCGGCGAGTTCTCGTCGCGGCGGTCGACGGCGAATGCCGGATTGCGCCGCGCGCCAAACACCTGGCCTTCGGTCATGAAGCCCGCATCGACGAGATTGTCGAGCACGACGTTGGCGCGGGCGCGCGCGGCGGGCAGGTTGATGTGGGGCGCGAATTTCGTCGGCGCCTTGAACAGGCCGGCGAGCATCGCGGCCTCCGCGAGATTGATGTCGCGCACCGACTTGTTGAAGTAGAAATGCGCGGCACCGTCGACGCCGAACGTGCCGCCGCCCATGTAGGCGCGATCCAGATAAAGCTTCAGTATCTCGTTCTTGGTGAGGCGTGTCTCCAGCCAGATCGCAAGGAACGCCTCGTTGACCTTGCGCTCGATGGTGCGCTCGTTCGACAGGAACAGGTTTTTCGCAAGCTGCTGGGTGATCGACGAGCCGCCCTGGCGCACGCCGCCGGCCTGCGCGTTGGTGACGAGGGCACGCGCGGTGCCGGCGATGTCGATGCCGAAATGGTCGTAGAAGCGGCGGTCCTCGGTCGCGAGCGTGGCCTTGATCAGATTGTCCGGAAAGTCCTCCAGCGGGATCGAATCGTTGTGCTTGATGCCGCGGCTGCCGATCGGATTGCCGTAGCGGTCGAGAAAGCTCACCGCGAGGTCGGATTTCTTCAGCCAGTCCTCGTCCGCGGTTTCCCGGAACGCCGGCACCGCGAGCGCGAGCAGAAGAATGAGTCCGCCAAGGCCGAGGGTGGCGGCCTCCGACAACGGCTCGATGAAGACCCAGCGCTTCCAGCGACCGACGTAGAAGCGATCCATGAAGGTCGAGTAGCGTTCATAGAGCTCGCGCGCACCCTTGGCGGAGGAGAACAGGCTGGAGTCGATGCGCGCGTCGAGGTCCAGCAACAAGTGCCGGATCCTGATCTTCCAATCGGGTGGTAGGATCTGACGTGGCACGAAGCCTCTTTGAACGTTTTCGACGACGTGCGAGCACCCATCCGGGCGCTTTCGACGTCTTGCGGGAGTGTTGCGGCAAACCTAGGGCGCATCCGAAGCGTCCCGGGAGTCGCCTTTGTTTCTAGCCGAGCAGGGGCCATAAACCAATGGTCAGAAGCCAGTTTTGAACGCCAGCATGAAACTCCGGGTTCGTTTTTCGCCGGCTACTTGCACTGCCGCCCGACCACGCCTTAGAACGGCCACGACCCAAAGCTCCAGACCCGCCGGAATCCATGACCGCCGCGCCCAAGAAACCCTCGACCCAGGAGGGATTTTTCTGGAAAACCAAGACGTTGGAAGAAATGTCCGATGTCGAATGGGAGAGCCTGTGCGACGGCTGTGCGCGGTGCTGCCTGGAAAAGCTGGAAGACGAGGATACCGGCAGGATTTATTTCACTCATATCGCCTGCCGGCTGCTGGATGCCGGGCTCTGCACCTGCAAGGATTACCAGCACCGTTCCGACAAGGTTCCGGATTGCGTGCGGCTCACGCCCGAGAATATCCCCACCCTGAGCTGGCTCCCTCCAAGTTGCGGTTACCGTCTCGTAGCCGAGGGGCGCGACCTCTATTGGTGGCATCCGTTGATTTCCGGCGACCCGAACACGGTCCATGAGGCCGGCGTGTCCGTGCGTGGACGGGTGGTGGCGAGCGAGGACGAGGTCGCGGCCGCCGATCTCGAGGACCACATCGTGCGCTGGCCGGGCCTGTTGCCGAAGCGGGCGAGGTTGAAGCCGCGGCCGAAGGGCTGATCCTGCCGTGCCGGCAGGCGCACTGATTTGAACCTCGGTTCGGACGGGGGCGTCCAAGATCTGCATTTTCTTGGGGTCATTTGCCTTGTCCGACTGGAACAACCTCTTCCCACCCGGGTGGCTTGTCCTCATTTGGGTCGTTTTTGTGCTTGTCGTTTCGGGCGGTCCGCTGTTGTTGAGATTTCTGAACTATCGGCCGGTGACACGACGCGCGCTCCTGCAGGCGTTGTGGGCCTTTGTCGCGATGTTTTTCGGGATGCCGTTCGGCAACGGCGCGATCGCGGCTTACGAGCGCGGATTGATTTCCCTTCCGGCCTGCATCCTGGTCGTGGCGGCGGTGTTTGGGGTCCTGGCCGGTGGCAACTGCCTGATGGCGCGGTGGTACCCTGAGACACACCCCTAACGACACCATCCTCGCAACGTCGGAATCGATTCCGCTTCGTTCACGCGATCGCGAGCGGGACCCTCCCATGCGTGCGAGGTGCTGCCGGGCAGGGCACTTGTTCCTTAAATTCACCAGCATCGAGTGATTCCACGCGGGATTGCCCCGCCAGACCAAAAAATACGTGCCGATGAACAAGTTCGAACGGCAGAGTCGCGATCCTGCCGACCACCAATCGTTGACCAAGGAGATCGAGGCGGAACTGCCGGAGATCCCGACGAACGTGGTTGCCGTGTCCGACGCGCCGCCGCTTGTGCCGAGACCGCAGCTCGCGCCATCCGAAGTTCGCACCATCCTGATGAGCCTGATGGTGACGATGTTCCTGGCCGCGCTCGACCAGACCATCGTTGCAACCGCGCTGCCGACCATCGGCCGCCAGTTCCGCGACGTTTCCAATCTCTCCTGGGTCATCACCGCCTATCTCCTGGCCTCGACCGCGGTCGCGCCCATGTTCGGGACGCTGAGCGACATCTATGGTCGCCGCGCCATGATCATCGCGGCGCTCTCCGTCTTCATCGCGGGCTCGGTCGTGTGCGCGATCGCGCCCAATATGACGGTCCTGATTATCGGCCGCGGGCTGCAGGGGCTGGGTGGCGGCGGCATCCTGCCGATCGTGCAGACCGTGATCTCCGATCTTGTGAGCCCGCGCGAGCGTGGCCAGTACCAGGCCTATTTCTCTGGCGTCTGGGTTGCCGCCGGCATCGGCGGGCCGGTGCTCGGCGGTTTCTTCGCCGAGCATCTGCATTGGTCGATGATTTTCTGGATCAACCTGCCGCTGGCGTTGACGGCGCTCGCGCTGCTGCTGCCGAAGATGCGCAAGATCCCGACCTTTCATCGCAGGCGCAAGGTCGATTGGCTCGGCGGCGTGCTGCTGATGGCCTCCGCGGTCGTCTTCATGCTGGTGCTGACCTGGGGCGGCAATCGCTATCTCTGGCTCTCGCCCGTGATCCTCGCCATGATCGGTGCGTCCTTTGCGCTCGCGGTCGGTTTCGTCTGGCAGGCCGGACGCGCCGAAGAGCCGTTCCTGCCGCTGTCGCTCCTCGGCGGCCGGGTCGTTCCGTTTGCGGTCCTTGCGGGTAGTTGTGCGCTTGGCGCGATGACGGGGCTCACGGTGCAGCTGCCGCTCTATTACGAGGTGGTCTATCACCTGACCGCGAGCCAGGCCGGTCTTGCCCTGATCCCGCTGGCTGCGATCTCGACCTGCGGTGCGGCGATCGCCGGCCGCACCATGGCCCATGCGAGGCACTACAAACGCGTGGCGATCATTGGAGATCTGGTCGCCTTTGTCAGCGGTGCAGCCTTGGCGCTCACGACCTTGCCGCTATGGGGCCTTCTGCTCCTGCTCTCGGTGTTCTCGCTCGGCCTGGGTACGACTTTCCCGATCACCGTGGTGTCGATCCAGAATGCCGTGGGGCGACCGCAGGTCGGCACCGTCACGGGCGCGATGAACTTCTTCCGCGCGCTTGCGTCCTCTTTTACCGTGGCGGCGATGACAGCCATTTTGCTGATGGCGCTCGGGGCGGACATCTCGCTTGCCGGCGAGCATCGCGGTCCGGTCAGCTCTATCCCCGTCGCCGACATGATCGCCGCGTTCCGTTATGTGTTCGGCGCGGCCGCTGCGCTGATGGCTTGCGCCGCGCTCTGCATGATCGTGATGGAGGAGCGGACGCTCGCCGGCCCCTCGCGACCGGTGCAGCGAGCCTAACCTTTGCTCGGCGACCAGCGATAGGCTTTGGCGCAGGCGCCGCCCATCAGCATGGCGCGCTCGTTTTCGCTCAGACGGTCAGTCGTGCGGAAGGGTTCGACGGCCTGCTCGTAACTGACGACGGCGAATGCGCGCGTCCAGTCCGTACCCCACAGGCAGCGATCGAACCCCCATGCGTCGAACACGCGCGACAGCGGATCCCAAATGTCCGGGAAAGGGTAGGGTTCTCGCGAGAGGGTGCAGGCGCCGCTGACCTTGATCACGATATTTGGTCGCTTGGCGAGCTGGAGCACCTTCGGAAGGTCGGCCCACGGCTCAGTCGGGGCGGGCGGCACCCGCGGTTGCAGGATGCCCAGATGGTCCAGGATAAATCGCGTATCCGGATGGCGATCGATGAGCGCGCTGCCCGCCTCCAGATTGTCCCAGCATAGAATATTGACCGGTAAATCGTAGCCAACGGCCGCGCGCGCGATACGGTCGAGCCCCGGATCGTTCGGATCGCGCTTGGCCTCCCTGGTCAACATGATGCGGATTCCGACCGCACCCGGCGTTTTCTTCCAGTCGGCGACGACATCGGCCACGGCAGCATCGTCCGGATCGACCGGCTTGACGAGTCCGAAGCGGCCGGGATGGGCGCGTTGCACCTCGATGGCATAGCTCGCGTCGTATCGGTACATGGAAAAGGCGGAGATGAAGATCGCGCCGTCGACGCCGACCTTGTCCATTGCCGCCACCATCTCGTCGCCCGTGACGTGATCAGGCCAGTTCGGCACAGTGGCCCAGGGGCGCTTCGACGTATTGGCCTCATAGGCATGGACCTGGGAATCGATGATTGTCATCGGACACCTCCTTGCGTGGGGGCCGAGTTTGGACATTGCGAGAGGTTTGTGTCCAGAGGGCCATAGAGGGGTGGCGCGGCGAGGGGTGAGTGTGCAGTCGTAGATCAGAGCTGATCAATCACGGGCAGGCGGGTCGCTCAAAATCCCGTCGTTCAAAGGCCGTCACCCCATTCACGAAACCATCACATCAGTTTGTAAGAAATCCTCTTGGCACGATGTTGGCATCCCCTGACCGACGGATGCCGTCTCAAGCCGCGACCGTTAAGGTCGCCGATAGATTGTCAGGAACAGAAGATTCGAAAAATGATGTATTTCACAAAGATGCTCGTAACCGCATTTTCCGGCCTCGATCCGCTGATCTTTCTCATTACGATCTGTTTCAGCCTTGGCGCCTCGCTCGTCGCCATGTTGTGGGAACTCGAGCAATTGCGCATTCGCGGCCGAAGCCAAACCCGCGCATGCGGCATGTCGCCCAAATCGCAGGCGGTGTTGCGACAACGCGCGCCGCATCGTCGAAGCTGATTCCTGAAACGGTGCGACATGAAGCGATTCGGCCTGCAGCCCTTTGTGGCATCGATCTTAATTGCAATTGCAATCTGGTTCGTGCTGGGGCCGCCGCAGCACGAGCCGACAAGATTTGGGGTTTGCTTTAGACGCAGCTGCTGACAAGCAAGGCAGAACTGCCGATTCATGTCGCAGCCAAATGAGCACGGATGCCGCGGGGCTTGAGCATGGCGTACGCATGACCATGATGCGTCGAAGCGCGCATGCATTCTGCTGCTGTCGGGCGTGCTACTCGTTTTCCAAAAAGACGCCGTTCCGGCGGTCCGGTCGCGGTCCCGAACCTCTTTGCGCCGGGTTGGCCGGGCTAAATTTAGCTTGCCGCCGCCAGCCGTGAATCGATCTCCTCGCGCAGCAGCGTGAAATCGATCGGCTTGGTCAAGAGCCCCTGCGCCCCGCTCTCCAGCGCCTTGCGCTTGGTTTCGGCGTCGCCATAGGCCGTGATCATGATCACGGGCACTTCGGGCCGCATCTCCTTCACCCTGGGCAGCATCTCCAGGCCGGTCATCCCGGGCATGTTGATGTCCGACAGGATCAGGATCAGCGATTGACCGATGGTTGCCGTGACGCGCGAGAGCGCATCCGCGGCCGAATTGGCAAAGTCCATGACAAAGCGCTGAGCCCGCAAATCGCGGCGGAATTGCTGGCGGAACAGGGCTTCCACGTCGGGCTCGTCATCCACCACAAGAACCAAAACGCTCACGTCTAGCCTCTAGGTTTGTTTGAATGAATTTTGGTGCGCGGCAATACGATGGTGAACTCGGTAAATTCTCCCGGCTCGGTGGCGACTTCAATCGTGCCACCATGTTGTTTCACGACGATGTCGTGGCTCATCGACAGCCCCAGTCCGGTGCCTTCGCCGGCCGGCTTCGTCGTGAAGAACGGGTTGAACATCTTTTGCTTCACATGCGGCGGAATTCCGGTGCCATTGTCGCGAATGCGAATTTCGACCCGGTCTGCAGAGCCCCTGGTGGTCGCGGTAACCAGCGGCTCGAAATCCGTGCCGCCATTCTCCGCTTTTCGCTTGCTGACGGCGTAAAAGCCGTTTGAAATCAAGTTGAGCAGCACGCGGGTGATTTCCTGCGGAAATACTTCGATCGTGCCGGCGCTGGGATCGAAATTGCGCATCAGCGTGACATTGAATTGCGGTTTCTCGGCGCGGGCGCCGTGATAAGCCAGATTGAGGCTTTCGTCTACCAGCGCGTTGACATCGGCTGACCTGTGCTCGCCCGATCCCTCGCGGGAGTGCAAAAGCATGCTTTTGACGATGGAATCGGCGCGTTTGCCGTGCTGCACCACCTTGTCCAGATTGTCTTTCAAGAGGCCGGTCAGATCAGCGACTTCGCCGCGGATCTTGTCGCCAAGGGTGGCCTGCTTCAGCACTTCGTTGAGCTCATCGGTCAGTTCCACCGATAGCGCAGAGAAATTGTTGACGAAATTCAGGGGGTTCTTGATTTCGTGAGCAATGCCGGCCGTCAATTGGCCGAGCGAGGCGAGTTTCTCGGTCTGGATCAGGCGGTCTTGCGCGGAGCGCAGGTCATCGAGCGATTGCGACAACTCCCGCGTGCGCGCCTGAACCTGTTCAAACAGGTTGACGTTCGAGATCGCAATCACGGCCTGGTCGGCAAAGCTCGTGACAAGGTCGACCTGCCTGGGGCTGAACGGCTTGACCTCGGTGCGTGCGAGGAAGACAACGCCGATCACTTCATCGTCCCGCATCAGCGGGACTGCCAGCATCGTCCGCGCCTTGGACATCCGCTGGCGGCGGAGATCGGTGAAGCGGGGG
The DNA here is from genome assembly GCA_963738845.1 of uncultured Alphaproteobacteria bacterium. Lineage (GTDB taxonomy): Bacteria > Pseudomonadota > Alphaproteobacteria > Rhizobiales > Xanthobacteraceae > Bradyrhizobium. The sequence goes on from CAVTYJ010000007.1 coordinate 555,581, forward strand.
TCTGCGAGCGCATCGGGCAGATGAATCGTCTTTTTTTCGGCCGCGGCTATCGCGACGGCCGATCCATCGCCCTCGGAAACAGGGTTGTGCTGCAACCAATCCAGGAACTGCCTGCTGGCGTTGGCATGTCCAATCATTCGGAAGCCGCCCGCATCATCACGTTGCAGGATCAGCGCGTACTCCGAAGCACAAAGCCGCTGCGCCGTCTGGACGATGGTGTCCATCACAGGCTGCAAATTGTTCGGTGAGCGGCTGATGACGTTCAGGACCTCGCTTGTTGCGGTCTGATATTCGAGCGTTTCAGCAAGCTCGCGCGTGCGCGCCTGCACTTCATCGAAAAGACGGACGTTTCCGAGCGCGATCACCGCTTGGTCGGCGAAGGTCTGGAGCAGGGCGATCTGCTTGTCGCTGAACGGATGCTTTTCGGCACGTCGCAGTGCAATTGCGCCAATCGCCTCGCCCTCGCGAAGCAGCGGGGCACTGAGCAAGGTGCGGCAACCATCCACCAGCGACATGCCACGCGCCATCGGGAATTTCAGGCCTTCGTCGGACAGCACGTCGTGGACATGGACTGGCCGCCCGTCCGCCATCGCACGTCCCGAGGCCGAGGTACGGTCGTTGGCCCAGCGTTGCCGGTTCATGGGGATCGGACCATGATGGGCGCTCATTTGAAGCTCGTCCCCATCCTTCAGGATCACCACGGCGTCGTAGGCTTCGCAAAGCTCGCAGGCGCTTTCGACGATCGACTTCAGCACAGGTCCGACGTCGGTCGGCGACGAGGCGATCACGTTGAGAATGTTGGCGCTGCCGGTCTGGTACTTCAGCGCCTCCTCGAGGTCGCGCGTCTTGGTCTGCACCTCGTCGAACAGTTTTGCGTTCTGGATTGCGATCACCGCCTGGTCCGCGAAGGTCTGAAGCAGGGCGATCTGCTTGTCGCTGAACGGATGAACCTCGGTGCGGCGGAGCACGATCGCGCCGATGCTTTCGCTTTCGCACAACAGCGGCACGCTGAGAATGGTGCGCTCGCCGTGCATGCGTGCCAATTCCCGGGCGTGCGGGAATCGGTCGCCTTCGGTGGAAAGCAGGTCGTGAACATGGATGGGTTTTCGCCCGAGAATCGCCGCGCCCGCGGTGGAGTCCTTGGTGATGGGCACATGGTCCAGGCTGACCGGAAGTGGGCCGTGATGGGCACCGAATGCCAGAGCGTCTCCGTCCTTGAGTCGCACCAACACGTCATAGGCGCCGCAAAGTTCGCTGGCGCTTTCGACGATTGCCCTGAGCACAGGTTTCACGTCGGTCGGCGAGGAGGCGATCACGTTGAGAATGCCCGCGCTACCCGTCTGGTACTTCAGCGCCTCCTCGAGATCGTGCGTTTTGGTTTGAACCTCCTCGAACAAGCGTGCATTCTCGATCGCAATCACCGCCTGGTCGGCGAAGGTCGACACGAGTTCGATCTGCCTTTCGGTGAATGCACGCACGGACTGCCGCGTGAGCGTAAACACCCCGATAGTATGGCCCTCACGCCTGAGCGGGACGCCCAGATTGGTGCGGTGACCGCCGAGTTGCTGATATTGCCGCGCGAGAGAGCCCTGGGTTTCGTCGGCCAGGATGTCGACGGTCTGGACCGCCACTCCAGACGCCGCCGCACGCGCCGTCGTGCTGCCACCGTCGACCGAGAACGGATGTGTCCGCGCGAACGCCTCCAGATCGGGCGAGAACCCGAAATTCGCGCGCATGTGAAGCTGCCCGGCCTGGCGAAGAAAGATCATGCCGCGCTCGGCTTCGCAAAGTCTGGCCGCGGATTCGACCAATGTTGTGAGGACAGAATCCAGGTCGAACGCTGACCGGCTGATGACTTTCAACACGTCGGCGGTGGCAGCCTGCTGGCGCCGGGCCTCGTCGAGCTCGTCTGTGCGTTCGGCGAGCTGGCGCTTGAGCGTGGCGATGTCTGACTGGTCAGCGTCGGCCGGCATCTTGTTCATCCGTCACCGGCCTTGCCCCCAGCACTGACCTGGATGCTCGCGCGGGGCAGCACCACCCGAAACTCCGTGAACGCGCCGGGCTGGGTCTCGACCTCGATGGTGCCGCCGTGCTGCTTAACGATGATGTCATGGCTCATCGAGAGCCCGAGCCCGGTGCCTTCGCCGGCCGGCTTCGTGGTGAAGAAGGGATTGAACATCTTCTCTTTAACATGCGGCGGAATGCCGGTGCCGTTGTCGCGAATGCGGATTTCGACCCGGTCGCCGCGGGACAGCGTGGTGGCGCGAACGGTCGGCTCGAACGGCGCATTACCCTTCTCGGCCTTGCGCTTGTTCACGGCATAAAAGCCATTCGAGATCAGGTTCAGCAGCACGCGGGTGATCTCTTGCGGGAAGACGTCCGCGCTGCCGGCCGCCGGATCGAACTCGCGCTCCAGCGTGACGTTGAACTGCGGTTTCTCGGCGCGCGCGCCGTGATAGGCGAGGTTGAGGCTTTCGTCGACCAGCGAGTTGACGTCGGCGGGCCGGTGCTCGCCCGATCCTTCGCGCGAATGCAGGAGCATGTTCTTCACGATGGAATCCGCGCGCTGCCCGTGCTGCACCACCTTCTTCAGGTTATCCTTGAGCAGTGCGGTCAGCTCGTCGACCTCCTTTCGCGTTGCATCCGCCAGCATCGTCGAGTTCAAATGATCCTTCAGCTCGTCGGTCAACTCCGCCGAGAGCGCTGCGAAATTATTGACGAAGTTGAGCGGGTTCTTGATCTCGTGCGCGATGCCGGCGGTGAGCTGGCCGAGCGAAGCGAGCTTCTCGGTCTGGATCAGCCGGTCCTGCGCGGTGCGCAAGTCGTCGAGCGATTTCGAAAGCTGTCTGGTGCGCTCCTGCACGGCCTCGAACAGGCGGACATTGCTGATGGCGATCACGGCCTGGTCCGCGAACGTCGTGACGAGCTCGATCTGCTTGTCCGTAAAAGGCTCCACGCGTTGCCGCGCAAGAACGACGGCGCCGATCGGCTCGTTCTCGCGCAGGAGAGGGACGCCGAGCGCGGTGTGCTGGCCGGCAAGCACCGTCGATTCCCGCATCGTGTATTCTGGATCGGTTGCCACATCGAGAATTTGCACCGCGCGACGCTCGAGCACGGCACGACCGGTGACGGTGCCGCGACCGGGCGAGATCGGATGGCCTTTCAAGAATTCGATGTAGTCGCTCGAAAACCCGACGGCGGCGCCCGCCTGGTACACATCGTCTTCGCGGCGCAGGATGAACGCCATCTCGGCATCGCACAGGCGCGCGGCGGTCTGGACCAGTGTATCGAGCACGGGTTGCAGGTCGAAGGTCGAGCGACTGATCGTCTTGAGCACGTCGCCTACCGCCGTCTGCTGCTGGAGCGATTCGGAGAGATCCTCGGTGCGCTGGCGCAGCTCGCGCAAGAGGCGGGTGTTCTCGATGGCGATCACGGCCTGGGCGGCGAACTGCTGCAGCAGGTTGATCTGCTTTTCGGAAAACGGCCGCCGCACTTGCCGGAAGATCATCACATTGCCGACGACGCGCTCATCCCTGATCAGCGGCACGGCAAGCAGGCTGCGCGCGCCGCCGACATCGACTAGCGTGCGACGATTGGGTTCGGCGTTGCGATAGGCCTCGCTGTCGACGAGATCGACGATCTCCACGAACGGCTCGCCTTCGAGCAAGCGGGCCGGCGCCGTGCCCGGGCCGTACGCCAGCGGCTGTCGCCGGCGAAATTCGTCATAGGCCGGCGGAAGCCCATAGGTCGCCGCGGTATGGAATCGCGTGCCATCGAAGGTGTTGAGCACGCCGAAATCTGCCCCGCACAGTTGCATGGCCTTGCTGAGCATCGCATCGAACACCGGCGCGAGATCCCCGGCCGAGCTTGAAATCACGCGCAGGACCTCGGACGTTGCGATCTGCTGTTCCAGCGCCTCCTCGAGGTCGCGCGTGCGCGCCTGCACTTCATTGAACAATCGCGTGTTCTCGATCGCGATCACGGCCTGGTCGGCAAAGGTTCGCAGCAGCTGCACGTGATGGTCGCTGAAGCTGCCCGGCTGAACGCGGGTCACCGCGATGAATCCAATCGATGCGCCTTTGTTCATGAGCGGGGTAAACACCATGCTGCGGTAGCCACGCGCTCGCGCCACGTCGCCGAGTTCGTACATCGAGCCTTCGGTGTCGGGAATCTGCATGACGTCGCCGGATTGCGTCATTCGAAACGCCGCGACATCGGCGACCGGACGCGGAAAGGTCGACTGCAAGATTTCGTCCGCTTCCGGCGTGGTCGGGGTAAAGGCCTTCAAGTGAGCCACTCCGTCGATGAAGCGGACGACAGTACTTGAAAAGCCGCCGAGCAAGTGTCTGGCGCTGGCGGCGATCGCGTCGAACACCGGCTGCACATCCGAAGGTGAGCTCGCGATGACCTTCAAAATATCGGCGGTCGCGGTCTGCCGCTCCAGAGCCTCGCGCGTTTCGTTGAACAGGCGGACGTTCTCGATTGCGATCACCGCCTGGTCGGCAAAGTGCCGCAACAGCGCGATCTGGGCGGGCGAGAACGGCCTGACCTCCTTGCGGTAGATCGTGATCGCGCCGCGCAACAAGCCGGCCTTCCGAAGCGCAACCACCAGGGCGGATCGCGCACCGCCGAGATCGACCACGGCGCGGCGCAACGGATTTCCTGCGCGATAGGCGTCCTCGTCCTTCTGATCCAGATTGTGAATCAGGTCCCCGCCCTGCGCCAAACGCCAATGCGCGTCTCCGGGCCTCGGCTGATCCATTCCGCCGCGGAAATGCTCGGCGAGTTCCGGCGGGAAACCCCGATGCGCAGCCAGCGCGTAGCGCTCGCCATCGTAAGTGGTCAAAAATCCGAACGCCGCCTCGCAGAGCTGCAAGGCCCGATCGAGGATTGCCTCGAACACCGGCTGCACGTCGGCAGGCGAGCCGGCGATCACCCTCAAGATGTCCGATGTTGCGGTCTGTCGTGCCAGCGCCTCCTGCGTCTCATTGAACAGTCGCGCGTTCTCGATCGCGATCACGGCCTGGTCGGCGAATGTCTGCTGCAGCGACAGCTCGGCTTCCGTAAAGGGCGCGAGCCGGTCACGGTAGATGATGAGCACGCCGATCGCCTTGCCCTCACGGCGCAGCGGCGTGCCGCACATCGTGCGCGTGCCGGCGGCGCGGGCATGCGGCAGACCGGGAAAATCGGCGACAGCGGAATCGAGATTGTCGAGATCGGGAATGTGAATCTGCGTGTTCTGGCCAATGACGGCCCCGGGCACGTTGCGCCCGCCGATACGAATTTCCGAGAGCGGCACGGCTGACCGGATGCGCTGTGCGCTGGCACCATGGCGATATGCTTTGCCCCATTCGCCGTTCTCAACGAGCTGGATCGAAACGGAGGGCGCGCCGAACAGTCGGGCGCTGATCTCGGCAATCCCTTGCAACGCCTGATCCGCATCGCCGAACGTGCTGGCGATCGTCCGCAAAATCTCGGCGCTTGCGTCCTGTCGTTCACTGGTCGCGCGCAGCTCGTTCTGCAATCTGAAATTGACCAGCGCGGTCGCAGTCTGCCGCTCGATCGCCTCGTCGCGCTGTGCGACGGCCGATTCCAGCCGTCGCTCAAGCTCGAAAATCCGGCGCCTGAGGTCGGCCTCCACGTCCTGAGGAAGCGTGGTCATCCCGCCAAAAATCCATGTCGCCCGGACGCTTCAATCGCGCCGGGCAGAAATACCGATAAGCCCTTTCGTGGACGCGATTATTCCATTCCGGCGGGAATGGGGCTAGTGCCTTGGTCGCCGATTTTGATCCTCATTGCGAGCGTAGGCGAAGCAATCCAGGGCCGCGCGACGTCGCCGGATTGCTTCGGAGTTCAAGCTCCCCGAAAAGACAAGGGATTAGGTTCCCGGGCGCGACACCTCGGTCTCCTTGCTGGTGATGAACTCCAGGAGAACCGGGATGCCCTCCTGGGTCTTCTGGATGCCGCGCCGGATCGCCGGCACGATGTCCTCGGGGCTGGTGATCCGTTCGCCATAGCCGCCGAAGGCCCGCGCCATCGCGGCGTAATCGCCGGAGATGTCGGTCGAGCGGTACTTGTCGGTCGAGATCGGCATCACCTTCAGCTCGATCGCCATCGAGAAATTGTTGAGCAGGATCGACATGATCGGGATCTTCTCGCGCACGGCGGTCTCGAAATCCATGCCGGTAAAGCCGATCGCGGCGTCGCCCCAGACATTGATGCAGAGCTTGTCGGGTTTGGCGAGCTTGGCGCCCATGGCAAGGCCGAGGCCGTAACCAAGCTGCGTCGTCTTGCCCCAGCCGATATAGGAGAGGGGCTCGACCGGCCTCCAGAATGGCGAGAGCTGGTCGCGGGGGCTGCCGGCATCATGGGTGATGATCGTATTCCTGACGTCCACGGTGCGCTGCAAATCCCAGAGCACGCGATAGGGATTGAGAGGAGCGTCGTTGGAGGTCAGCTTCGGCATCCACTTGGCGAGCCACTCCTTGTGCGAGGCGGCGATTTCGGCAGCCACCGACTTCGGGTCGCGATCGGCCGTGACTGTCTTACCGATCTCGTCGAGCAGCGCGTCGAGCACGAGGCCGGCGTCGCCGACCAGACCGATCCTGCATTCGACATCCTTGTTCAGATGGTTCGGATCGAGCGTCGAATGGATGATGGTCTTGCCGGCCGGCATCTTGATGCCGAAGTTGGTCTCGGTGAAGGAGCAGCCGATCCCGAAGATCACGTCGGCCTCGGAGAGAAATTTGGGCACCGCGCGCGGCACGGCGAGGCCGCCCGAGCCGAGCGAGAGCGGATGGGTTTCGGGAAAGGACGATTTGCCGCCGAGACTGGTGGTGACGGGGATCGCAAGCCGTTCGGCGAGCCGCTTCAGCTGCGGCCAGGCGCGGGCGTAATGAACGCCCTGTCCGGCATAGATCACGGGGCGCCTTGCGCCGATCAGGAGCTGGGCGGCTTCCTTGACGTGAACGGGGTCGGCGCCGGAGCGCGTGCGCAGCACCGGCGTATAGTTCAGCGGCTCCGGCACCTCCTCGTTCCACATGTCGGAGGGGATCTCGACGATCACGGGACCGCCGCGACCGTTCTTCAGCTTCGTGAAGGCGCGGCGGAAAATGTTGCCGACCTCGGCCGCCAGAAGGATCGGCTCTGACGATTTCGAGAACGCCTTCATGGCCTGGCTGGAATTGAAGTTCGGCTCGATGTTCGAGATCCGCCGCGCATATCCCATCGGCAGCACCAGCACCGGCACGGACTCGCCATAGCATTGCGCGACGCCGCCCATCGCGTTCTCGGCGCCTGGGCCGTGCTGCATGCAGAAGGCGCCGATGCTGCGGCCCGACGTGACGCGGGAGATCGCATCCGCCATGTGCAGGCCGATGCGCTCTTGCCGGACCATGATGGGGCGAATATTGGCGTTGGCGGCAAATTCGATCAGGTGATTGACCGGATAGCCGCACAGGATTTCGATGCCCTCACGCTTGAGGATTTCCGCGATCGCGGTGCCGAGTTTCATGCAATCCCTCCCGGAAACGGCCGAATTTTGCAGTCGGCCTTGATGGGGCCAGAGGAACAGGAAAAAGGCTGCCGGTAAAGCCGCAGCCCGGCGCGCCGGCGAAATCCTGTATGCGTCCAATGCGGCTTCGCGACCGGCTATGAGCGCCGAGCCCGGCAATTCTTGGATCAGCTTAAGGGATGGTTCAGCCTGTTCGTGAACGTTGCGGCAACCAATTAAACTCTACATTCGAGCTATCAGCCCAGGAGCGGATGTCCGGCGGATTGCGTGACAGGAGTTTTCAATGCGGCAGTTGATTGCAAGATTTTTGGAGGATCAATCCGGCGCCACCGCAATTGAATATTGCCTGATCGCGGCCGGCATCAGCATCGTGATTCTCGCCGCCGTCAACGGGATCGGATCCACGCTGAATGGCACGTTCACCACGGTGAACTCCTCGCTGAAGTAGGCGACCTCTTCCAAACCAACCTTGCGCTAACTCGCCTTCCTTGAACGAGCAGAGGAGCGCGCGGGCTTTGCGGCCTTCTTCGGCTCTTCCTTGTCCTTTGCCGCGCGCTTGCCGCTGCCTGCGATCGGCAACAGCATTTCGCGCTGGCCTTCGATCCGCTTCGACTTCTTGCCTTTGGCCTTGGCAGCAGGCGCGGCCTGCTTCTCGTTCGCAAGGCTCTTCTTGAGCGCGTCCATCAGGTTAATGACATTGCCGCTGGATTTGGGTGCGGCCTTGGCGGGAATTTGCACGCCGGCACGCTTCTTGTTGATCAGGTCGATCAGCGCGGCCTCGTAGTGATCCTCGAAATTCTCCGGCTCGAAATCGCCGGACTTCTGCTCGACGATATGCTTGGCGAGCTCCAGCATGTCCTTGGTGATCTTCACGTCCTGGATGTCATCGAAATAGTCTCTCTCGCTGCGTACCTCGTAGGGATAGCGCAACAGCGTGCCCATCAAGCCCTTGCCGAGCGGCTCGAGCGCGATGATGTGCTCGCGGTTGGTCAGGACGACGCGGCCGATCGCGACCTTGTTCAGGCTGCGCACCGTCTCACGGATCACCGCGAAGGCATCGTGTCCGACCTTGCCGTCAGGCACGAGGTAATAGGGGCGGATGAGATAGCGATTGTCGATCTCGGCCTTCGGTACGAACTCGTCGATCTCGATAGTGTGGGTCGATTCCAGCGCGATGTCGTCGAGCTCGTCCTTGCTCACCTCGATATAGGTGTCGGTATCGACCTTGTAGCCTTTGACGATGTCTTCGTTGGAGACCTCTTCGCCGGTCTCGGCGTCGACCTTGGAGTATTTGATCCGGTGCCCCGTCTTCTTGTTGATCTGGTTGAACGAGACTTTTTCGGTATCGGAAGTGGCCGGATAAAGCGCGACCGGACAGGTCACGAGCGACAGTCTAAGAAAACCCTTCCAGTTGGCGCGGGGGGCCATGGCAATACTCCGAAGTACGCAACAGACGACCTTCAATCATAACACGTTGACTCCGATTTTGAGCCCGCATGCCCACCAGGAATCTCCGAACGGCGTTAAAGCTTGCAGCGCGGCAGTACAGAAGGGGAACATCGGTCCTCACTTCGGCGTTCCCCTGAGAAATGAACTGGCGCGTGCAAGGCGCAGTTTCGGCAAGGAGGGTAGGCCGCTATCGTAACAGCGGAGCGGACTCCAGGACCTGCGGCTTTGAGCGTCTTCCGATTTGCGGCGGGAGGCGGCTAAGATCGCGGCGTCAGCGGCGGCCGGCGCGTTTGTGAAAAAAAAGTAAGGTTTGGATGACGGCTCTGTTCATTTTGGGTTCACGGCGGCAAGGTCATCTAATGGCGCATCACGTGCAGTTCATTTTTGGAGGCAAACGTGCGCCTGCTCGTCGTTGAGGACGATCCGGATCTCAACCGTCAGCTCACCACGGCGCTAAGTGACGCCGGTTACGTGGTTGATCGTGCCTTCGACGGTGAAGAGGGGCACTTTCTGGGGGACAGCGAGCCCTACGATGCAGTGGTGCTCGATATCGGCCTGCCGAAGATGGACGGCATCTCTGTGCTGGAGGCCTGGCGGCGCAAAGGGCGAGTGATGCCGGTTCTGATCCTCACCGCGCGCGACCGCTGGAGCGACAAGGTCCAGGGCTTCGATGCCGGCGCCGACGACTACGTCGCAAAGCCCTTCCACCTCGAGGAAGTCCTGGCGCGAATTCGTGCGCTTCTGCGCCGCTCGACCGGCCATGCCCAGTCCGAGCTGACCTGCGGGCCGGTGTCGCTGGACACCCGGACCGGTCGCGTCACCGTCTCTGGCAATCCGGTCAAGATGACCTCGCACGAATATCGGCTGCTGCAATATCTGATGCATCACACCGGACGCGTGGTCTCGCGCACCGAGCTGGTCGAGCATCTCTACGACCAGGATTTTGACCGCGACTCCAACACCATCGAGGTGTTCGTCGGCCGCATCCGCAAGAAGTTGGAAGTCGATATCATCCAGACCGTGCGCGGCTTGGGTTATTTGCTGACGCCGCCGCCCACGGGCGCATAATCATGATCTATATTGAGAGGTATGCGCCGTAACTCGCTTGCCACCCGGCTGTTCCTCTCCGCCTCCGCCTGGGTGGTGGTGATCCTCGTCATCACCGGTTTCGTGCTGTCCTCGGTCTACAGGAACGCGACCGAGCGCGCCTTTGACCGCCAACTCAACCTTTATCTGCGCACCCTGATCGCGGAGGTCGCGACCCCCGACGAGCCGCCGGACCGTCAGTTCCAGTCGCTCGGCGAACCCTTGTTCGAGCTGCCGCTCTCCGGCTGGTACTGGCAGATCAGCCGCACGGACTCCGAAAAGGCCGATGTGCGCGCCTCCCGTTCGCTGTGGGACAAGAAGCTGCCGAAGCTCGAGGATCGCGGCATCGAACTGAGCGCGGCCGGCATCCGCCTTGGCTATGTCGACGGACCTGAGGGCCAGAGCTTGCGCATGGTGGAGCGGCCGGTCGACCTCGGTGCCGACGGCAAATATCTGGTCAGCGTCGCCGGCGATGCGACCGAGATTTTCGACGAGACGCGCAGCTTCGACTATTACCTCGGAGGCACCTTTGCAGCGCTCGGAATCGTGCTGCTCCTCACCACCATCTTCCAGGTCCGCTTCGGGCTTGCACCGCTCAAGCGAATCTCGGAATCGATCGCCGACATCCGCTCCGGGGCTGCCGAGCGGCTGGAGGGCGAATTTCCGGTGGAGATCGCCCCGCTCGCCCGCGAGACCAACGCTCTGATCGATGCCAATCGCGAAATCGTGGAACGCGCGCGCACCCATGTCGGCAACCTCGCGCACGCCATCAAGACGCCGCTGTCGGTCATCGTCAACGAGGCCGCAACCCACGGTGCCGACCCCTTCGCGCACAAGGTGCTGGAGCAGGCCGATGTCATGCGCGACCAGGTCACGCATCATCTACAGCGCGCGCGCATCGCCGCGCGCGTCACCACGGTCGGCACGGTCACGGAGGTGGCCCCCGCCATCGAGGCGCTGCAGCGGACCATGGAGAAGATACATCGTGACCGGGGTATCGCGATCGAGGTCAAGGCCGACCTCAAGGCGAGATTTCGCGGCGAGCGGCAGGATCTGGAGGAAATGGCCGGCAACCTCGTGGACAACGCCTGCAAATGGGCATCCTCGCGCGTGTTCATCGAGGTCCTGGTGGAGCGGCCCGTGGTGCCCGGCGCTGGTCCGCAGCTACGGATCATTGTCGACGATGACGGGCGCGGTCTGTCGGCTGCCGAACGCGCGCAGGTCTCGCGCCGCGGCCAGAGGCTTGATGAATCCAAGCCCGGCTCGGGGCTTGGACTGTCGATCGTGGTCGACCTTGCGGGGCTCTATGGTGGCAGCCTGTCGCTCGGGAACGCCCCGATCGGAGGCCTTCGGGCCGAATTGGTCCTGCCGGCGGTCTAGAACGGCCCTTCTGAATGGCTAAACGGGCCGCAACCCGGGATTCCTCAACGACTTCTTAACGTGACGGTATTTATGGTGCGCAGTGGACGCGTGCGCCGTCCGCGCGACAGTATCTTGAGTTTCCGGGCGTATGGGCCAGACATCGAAAGAGCGGCTGACGGAGTACCTCGCGCAGCTTCCGCCTCAAGCGCAGGCGCTGCTGGTGCGGGAGTTCGAGCGCGCTATCGCCCGCGGCGAAGATACGGCGGTCGCGACCTTGGTGCTCGATCTGCTGCGCAAGGTCGCGCGGCGAACCGAGGAGGGCGAACGGCCGAGCAGCGGCGATCTCGCGCGATTGTTTTTCCGCCCGCTCGATCCGTTCATTACCGACGGCAGCGTTCCGACGCGCCCGGGCATCATTCGCCGCGCATCGCTGTTTCCGATATGGCAATGGGTCGCGCGCGAGGGCGCGCCCGAGCAGGCGAGGGAGTACGAGGCCGCGATGGCGCTGTCTCCGGAGTCGGGAGCGGAGGTGGAAGCGGCCGTTCGCAGGCTTCAGCTCGCGGCCGGCGAGGCGATCATGAAGATCGCCGGGCCGGGTGCGCGGGGAGACAATCAGCGTGCGCTGGCTCGGATCGGCGCGCCCGAGGCGGTCGAGGACCTGTTGGCGGTTGGCGCCGTGCTGCAGGCTCGCGAGGCCTTGGACGGGCTCGCCAGCCGGCTGCCGACGCTTATGCGCGTATTCGCCGATTCCTGGATCACGACGGTGGTCGAGGCGCTGAACGTTCCCTCGCTGCAGACGCCGCTGCTCCTGCCGTTCGCGCTGTCGCTGGTGATGAAGCGCCTGGCCGCGCCCTGGCAGATCATCCGCCTCGCCATCAAGATGGCAGCCTCCGACGACGAGCTGCGCGTGGCGGCAACGCCCTTTGGCATCGCCGTGAGCCTCGCGCTGCACGACATGTTCTGCCTCGCCGATAATCTGAGAAAAGACATTCGTCGCGGCCAGTTCGCAAACGTCGGCAACCAGCTGAAGACGCTTCATGACGCCGTGCGCGGCCTTCGCACCGAGCTCGACCTGCGCCACGATTCGAACTGGGGCAAGCAACTGGCTTCGATCAGGGCCGATATTTCCAATACCCTGCAATCGGAGATCGAGAGCGTGCCGGGCCGCGTCCGGCGCATTCTGCGTCAACGCGCCGAAAAGGACATTCCGCCGGGTGCCCGCATCGACTTTGCCGAGGTCGAGGAGGTCGCCTCGCTGATCGACTTCGTCGCCGTGTGCCGCACCTATGCGAGCGAGCTTGCGATCAACGAAGTCACACTGCGGACCTATTCCGATCTGCAGCAATATGTCGAAAAGGCCACCGAATCCCTGGTGCAATCGCTTCGTGGCGGCGATGCGAGGGTGCGTGCCTATCGCCAGATGCAAGCCGAGGCGGCAGTGCGCTTCTGTGACGAGCTTTTCGGCGAGGAATACTCGGCGCTGATGAAGCGGGCGGTCGAGAATGCGCTGGCTGCGGAGCGCAACGCCGAGCGCAAGCCGTCGCGCGCCAGCTGATATTCTGCTTCGATTGATTCCTGCAATTATAAGTTGACCTACACAATCGCAGCACGTACCGTTATTACGTCAAATCCGTCACTCAATCCAGCGCATGAATTCGGTCGTCAATTTCGTCGAGCTCGAGAACCGTGTTATCTCGGCCACCTACCGCAACCTGATGATCAAGGCGAAGGTCGTGCTGGTCGACAAGGCAAGCGGCGAAACCCTGGCCGATCCCGTTGCGACCATCTCTTCTCCGCTGCCGACGGGTTCGTTGCGGATTCGCCTGCCGGAGAAGATCAAGCCGGGAATTTACTTCCTGCGGGCACTCAATGTGCATGGCTGGGACGTGGCCCGGAGCGCCGATTTCGAGATTGTCTAACCGCTTATTGTCACTGACATTTCAAGCCCTGTTGAGCGGACGCCTAATTGACATTTGTCAATTGCCGGGCAAACCGGGGCTGGTGTAAAGCGGCCGCATCGAACCTCTTTTGGCGCCCCGGAACTCGTGATGACCTTGTGGTTTGTGTTCGCGCTGATGACAGCCGCGGCGATCTTCGCCGTGCTGCTGCCGCTGGGGCTGACCGGCCGCGCTCGCTCCGGAGGCGACGAAACCACCGTCTACAAGGACCAGCTGGCCGAGATCGAGCGCGATGTCGCCGGGGGCCTTATCGGTGCAACGGAAGCGGAGGCGGCGCGCGTCGAGATCGGCCGGCGTTTGCTGGCGGCCGCGGACGAGGAAGCCGGCGCTCCCCTGCAATCGAATACGCGGCTGCGTCGCCTGGCGGCCGTGCTTGCCCTTGTCGGGTTGCCTGTGATGGCGGTTGCACTTTATCTGCCATTGGGATCGCCGCGGCTCGGTGACTTCCCGCTTGCTGCGCGCACGATGAAGCCCGGCGGCGACCAGTCCGTCGAGACCCTGGTGGCACAGGTCGAGCAGCACCTGGAGAAGAATCCCACCGATGGCCGCGGCTGGACCGTGCTGGCACCGGTGCTGGCAAGGATCGGCCGCTACGATGATGCCGTGCAGGCGTTTCGCAACGCGATCAACTATGCGGGCGATAGCGCCGATCGCCGCGCCGATCTGGGCGAGGCGATGGTGGGAGCGGCCGGCGGGGTCGTGACCACGCAGGCCAAGAGCGAGTTCGAGCGCGCGCTTTCGCTCAATGCCGAGGAGGCAAAAGCGAGCTACTATCTGGGGCTTGCCGCCGAGCAGGACGGCCGGGCGCAGGATGCCGCCGCAATCTGGCGCGGCATGCTGGAAAAAGCCCCTCAGGACGCGCCATGGCGCGATCTGGTCCAGAGCGCGCTGACGCGGGTCGGCGGAGGCACGGCACCGGCTCTGCCCGACAGCACGATCGCTTCGGCCAAAGACATGAACGACAGCGATCGATCGGCAATGATCCGCGGCATGGTCGAGCGCCTCGCGACGCGGTTGAAGCAGAACGGCGAAGATGTCGACGGCTGGCTGCGGCTGGTACGCGCCTATGTGGTGCTGGGAGATCAGGACAAGGCAAAGGGCGCGCTCAATGATGCCCGGCAGGCCATTGCCGGCGATCCCGAGCGGTTGCGGCACCTCAATGATGGCTTGAAGACTCTCGGGTTCGACGAATGAGCATGACGCGCAAGCAGCGAAGATTGACCATGATCGGCGGCTCGCTCGCGGTGCTCGGGCTTGCGGCGGGCCTCGTTCTCTACGGGCTGCGCTCCTCGATCGTGTTCTTCTCGACCCCCTCGATGGCCGCCGAACAGCATATCGCGCCCGGCAAACGGTTCCGGCTTGGGGGTCTGGTGCAGCCAGGCTCGCTTGAGTGCGGCGACAGGACCGTCGCGTTCGAAGTAGCCGATGGGGCGGCGAAACTGCCGGTGACTTTTTCGGGAAGCCTGCCCGATCTGTTCCGCGAGGGGCAGGGCGTGGTCGCCGAAGGCGCGCTGGATGCATCCGGCACCTTCAGGGCGGACACCGTGCTTGCCAAGCATGACGAGACCTATATGCCAAAGGATGTCGCCGACGCGCTCAAAAAGCAGGGACACTGGAAGGACGATTATGGCAAGCAACCGGCGATGGCAGCGGCCGGGGCGACGTGCGCGAGCCGGAGGGTAGCGCAGTGATTGCGGAGAGCGGACATTACGCCCTGGTTCTCGCGCTCGGACTGGCGTTGATCCAGTCCAGCGTGCCGCTGCTCGGCGCATACTGGCGCGACCCGGCATTGATGAACGTCGCAAGATCAACCGCGATCGCGCAGCTTGTGTTCGTGGCCGCGTCATTCGCGCTGCTGGTGACGCTCCACGTCACCTCGGATTTTTCCGTCGTCAACGTATTCGAGAACTCGCATTCGCTGAAACCGCTGATCTACAAGATCACGGGCGTCTGGGGCAACCACGAAGGCTCGATGCTGCTCTGGGTCTCGATCCTCGCGCTGTTCGGCGGATTGGTCGCTTCCTTCGGCGGCAATCTGCCGCTGTCGCTGCGCGCGCGCGTGCTCGCGGTGCAGGCCTGGATCGCCGGCGCGTTCTATCTCTTCATCCTGACGACATCGAATCCGTTTATGCGCATCCCCAATCCGCCGATCGAGGGGCGCGATCTCAATCCGGTGCTGCAAGACATCGGGCTCGCCGTCCATCCGCCGATGCTCTATCTCGGCTATGTCGGGTTCTCGATCTCGTTCTCCTTTGCGATTGCGGCACTGATCGAAGGCCGCATCGACGCGGCCTGGGCGCGCTGGGTTCGTCCGTGGACCCTGATGGCCTGGATCTTCCTGACGCTGGGGATCGCGATGGGCTCCTACTGGGCCTATTACGAGCTCGGCTGGGGCGGCTGGTGGTTCTGGGACCCGGTCGAGAACGCCTCGTTGATGCCGTGGCTCGCGGGTACCGCGCTTCTGCACTCTGCACTCGTGATGGAAAAGCGGGATGCGCTGAAGGTCTGGACCATCCTGCTGTCGATCCTGACGTTCTCGCTGTCGTTGCTCGGTACCTTCCTGGTGCGCTCGGGCGTTCTGACCTCGGTGCATGCCTTTGCGACCGACCCCACCCGCGGCGTGTTCATCCTGCTGATCCTCTGCGTTTTCATCGGCGGCAGTCTGACGCTGTTTGCGTTCCGCGCTTCGGCGCTGAAGCAGGGCGGGCTGTTTGCGCCGATCTCGCGCGAGGGCGCGCTTGTGCTCAACAATCTGTTTCTCACCACGGCCTGCGCCACGGTGTTCATCGGCACGCTCTATCCGCTGGCGCTGGAAGTCCTGACCGGCGCCAAGATTTCGGTCGGCGCCCCGTTCTTCAATCTTACTTTCGCGCCGCTATTCCTGCCGCTGTTGGTCGCCGTTCCCTTCGGGCCGATGCTCGCCTGGAAGCGCGGCGATGTCCTCGGCGCCGCGCAACGGCTGCTTGCGGCCGGCGTGGCGGCGCTGCTTGCGATCGCGTTCGTCTGGGCCTGGGCGCGGGGCGGCAGTGCGCTCGCGCCGCTTGCGATCGGGCTTGCGGTGTTCGTCATCGCCGGCGCGCTCAGCGACTTCGTCGAGCGCACCGGACTATTCCGTATGCCGCTCGCGGTCACCGCAAGGCGCGCGCGCGGCTTGCCGCGCTCGGCATGGGGAACGGCTTTCGCCCATGCCGGACTTGGGGTTGCCCTGATCGGCATCGTCTGCGAGACCACCTGGAACAGCGAATATATCGCGACCATGAAGCCGGACGACATCGCACGGGTCGCGGGCTACGAATTGCAACTGCTCGGCCTGACGCAGGCGCAGGGGCCGAACTACCGCGAGCAGGTCGCGACGTTCACGGTGAAGCTTGATGGTCGGCAGATCGCCGTCATGACGCCGTCCAAGCGGACGTTCACCACGCGCGACATGTCGACGACAGAAGCGGCGCTGCTGACGCGCGGCGCAAGCCAGCTCTATATCTCGCTCGGTGACGCCACTGACGGCGGCGGGATCACGGCACGCATTTATCACAAGCCGCTGGTGCTGCTGATCTGGTTCGGCCCGGTGCTGATGGCGTTCGGCGGCTTGCTTTCGCTGTCGGACCGGCGCTTGCGCGTCGGAGCGCCGAAGCCGGCAAAGGCGCTGCGCGGCTTGCAGGCAGCGGAGTAGGGATGAGACGATTTTTTTCCGCCGCGGTCCTCGTTATCGCGCTCTCGTTCTCGGCGGCGCACGCGGTGCAGCCGGACGAGGTCATGGCCGACCCTGCCAAGGAAGCGCGCGCCCGCAATCTGTCGCGCGAGCTGCGCTGCATGGTTTGCCAGAACCAGTCGATCGATGATTCGGAGGCGCCGCTGGCGCGCGATCTCAGGCTGCTGGTGCGCGAGCGGATCGCGGCCGGCGATACAGATTCCCAGGTGATCGATTTCCTGGTCGCACGCTATGGCGAGTTCGTGCTGCTCAAGCCGCGCGTCGAACGCGAGACCTTGCTGTTGTGGGCGGTGCCGCCGTTCGCTCTGATCGCGGGCGCAATTGCATTGTGGATGCAGGCGCGGCGACGCGCGACCTCGGGAAGCGTGCAGCCCCCGCTGACGGCAGACGAGGAGAAGCGGCTGTCGCAGCTTGTGGCAGGCGATGCGGCTCAGGACGGCCGCTCGTAAAAACACCGTCAGGGCAAGGTAATAGGTTCTTTTTCGAAGGCGGCGCGCGAGGTGGCTGGAACCTGGTTCCATAGATCGCCGGCCGGACGATGCATTTTCAGCGCTGCGCTCAACTGACGCATCCATTCCGCACTTCATTACAAAGATTTAACTCGGCCGCCAGCGCGCCGTAAGGCGGCGAACCCCATGTTCATGCTTGAAGGGTGATCTCGCACCGAGATTTCAAGGCTTTGGAGAAGCTGCATGACTGAACGTCCCGTCGATCTTTCGTCCCTCCCATCTTACCGCAAGCCGCGCGGCCCGCTGTTCGCCGTGCGCAAGCTTGCGCTGATGGCGTCCGTTGTCGGAGGGCTCGGTGTCGCCGCCTATGGCTTCGCCCCATCGATGGGTCCAAGTTCGGTCCTCTTCTCGACCCCAGCCCACGCGGAGGCCAATAGCGCCAAGCCCGCGGGCTTTGCCGACATCGTCGAGCGGGTGAAGCCGACGGTCATTTCGGTGAAGGTCAATATCGGCGAGAAGCTCGCCAAGGATGACAACAACGACGATTCGCCGTTCCCGCCGGGTTCGCCGATGGAGCGCTTCTTCCGCCGCTTCGGCGGGCCGGACGGCATGCCGCCCGGCATGCGCCCGCGCGGTCATGGCCCCGTTACGGGCCAGGGCTCCGGCTTCTTTATCTCGGCCGACGGATATGCCGTGACGAACAATCACGTGGTCGACGGCGCCGAGAAGGTCGAGGTCACGACCGACGACGGCAAGAGCTACACCGCAAAAGTGATCGGCACCGATCAGCGCACCGACCTTGCTCTCATCAAGGTGGAGGGCGGCTCGAACTTCCAGTTCGCCAAGCTCGCAGACGGCAAGCCGCGCATCGGCGACTGGGTGCTCGCGGTCGGCAATCCCTTCGGTCTTGGTGGCACGGTCACGGCTGGCATCGTCTCGGCCCAGGGCCGCGACATTGGCAACGGCCCCTATGACGATTTCATCCAGATCGACGCGCCCGTGAACAAGGGCAATTCCGGTGGTCCCGCCTTCAACACGGAGGGCGAGGTCATGGGCGTCAACACTGCGATCTATTCGCCCTCCGGCGGCAGCGTTGGCATCGCGTTCTCGATTCCCGCATCCACGGTGCGGAATGTCGTCGCTCAGCTCAAGGACAAGGGTTCCGTCAGCCGCGGCTGGATCGGCGTCCAGATCCAGCCCGTCACGCAGGATATCGCCGACAGCCTCGGCCTGAAGAAGGCGGAAGGCGCCCTCGTTGCCGAGCCCCAGGCGAATGGTCCGGCGGCGAAGGCCGGCGTCGAGTCCGGCGACGTGATCACCGCCGTCAATGGCGAGAGCGTCAAGGACGCGCGCGAGCTCGCCCGGACCATCGGCGGCATTGCCCCGGGGACCGCGGTCAAGCTCAACGTGTTGCACAAGGGCCAGGACAAGGTCATCAACCTCACGCTCGGCACGCTGCCGAACCAACTCGAGGCCAAGGCTGACACCGGCAACGACGACAAGGGAAGCGCCAGCCGCGGCACCGACGTGCCAAAGCTCGGCCTGACGGTGGCTCCCGCCAATAGCGTCGCCGGCGCCGGCAAGGAAGGCGTCGTCGTAACCGAGGTCGACCCGAAGAGCGCGGCCGCCGAGCGCGGCTTCAAGGAAGGCGATGTCATTCTTGAGGTCGCCGGCAAGACGGTTGCTACCGCGGGCGACGTCCGCGACGCGATCACCGCCGCCAAGAGCGACAACAAGAATGTGGTTCTGATGCGCGTCAAGAGCGGCGGTCAGTCGCGCTTCGTCGCGGTGCCGCTGGCCAAAGGTTAGAGCGCGATCCGGTTTTCCGAAGGTCGTGTTCACGAGATGGAGGGTGTCGCCGGCAACAGTCGCCCCCCGCCGACGGCTCTCTCCGGGGGGCGGGCCACAAGCCCGCTCCCTCCTGATACCTTCCGGTGGAAATATGCCCCCCTCCGTCGGAAGGGCCTAAGGGCGGTGAAGTTCCCCCAGCTTCACCGCCCACTTTTTCCGATTAACCGCATGGGGTGAGACCGCCTTGCATGCGCATGCCGGTCGCGCCATGTTGGAGGAGAGCAACTTGACCGCAACCCTTGCAAACGAAATGCGTCTCCTGATCATCGAAGACGACCGCAAGTCGGCCGATTATCTCGCCAAGGCGTTCCGCGAGGTCGGCCATGTCGCCGAGCTTGCCGCCGACGGCGACGAGGGCCTTTCGATGGCCGAGAGCGGCGACTACGACGTACTGGTCGTCGACCGCATGCTGCCCAAGCGCGACGGGCTGTCCCTGATCGGCGCCCTCCGCGACAAGGGCAATCACACGCCGGTTCTGATCCTCTCGGCGCTTGGCCAGGTGGACGACCGCATCAAGGGCCTGCGGGCCGGCGGCGACGACTACCTGCCGAAACCTTATTCCTTCGCCGAGCTGCTGGCGCGTGTCGAGGTGCTGTCGCGCCGCAATGTCGGGCCGGCCGAGGAGACCACCTATCGCGTCGGCGACCTCGAGCTCGACCGCCTGTCGCATCGGGTGGCGCGCGGCAAGGACGAATTGACCTTGCAGCCGCGCGAGTTCAGGCTTTTGGAATACCTGATGAAGCATGCCGGGCAGGTCGTGACGCGGACCATGCTGCTTGAAAATGTATGGGACTATCATTTCGATCCCCAGACCAACGTGATCGACGTGCATATTTCGCGGTTGCGCTCCAAGATCGACAAGGGATTCGATCGGCCGCTGCTCCACACCATTCGCGGCGCGGGATACATGATCCGTGACGGCATTCGGTAAGCTGATCCGAACGACGGCGTTTCGGCTGACGCTGGTCTATCTGTTCCTGTTTGCGCTGTTTGCGGCCTCGCTGCTCGGCTATTTCGCCTGGAACACCAGACGGCTGATCACCGAGCAGATCACCACCAACGTCAATGCCGAAGCCAGCGAGATCAGCGACATCTACAACCGCCGCGGCCTGCGCGGCCTGGTCTTCACGGTGGATAGCCGCGCTCTGCGGCCGGGCGCCAATCTCTATCTCGTCACCACGCCGGCGGGACAGGCGATCGCAGGCAATGTCGGCTCGCTCGCGCCGGGCGTTATGGGTACGAGCGGCTGGTCGGAGACCGCCTACCGCAGGCTTGAAGATACCGACAATATCGACCACCGCGCGCTGGTAAACGTCACGCAATTGAGCGGGGGTTTTCGCCTGTTGATCGGTCGCGATCTCGAGGAGCGGCGGCGATTGTTCGGCATCGTGGCGAAAGCGGCGCAATGGTCGATCCTGGTCGTGGTCGTGCTCGGAATCGGCGGCGGCATTTTTGTCGCGCGGCGCGTGCTGCAGCGGATCGACGCGAT
Organism: uncultured Alphaproteobacteria bacterium; assembly: GCA_963738845.1. GTDB lineage: Bacteria > Pseudomonadota > Alphaproteobacteria > Rhizobiales > Xanthobacteraceae > Bradyrhizobium. Next base: position 576,447 of record CAVTYJ010000007.1, read on the forward strand.
GACGGGAACGACGCGCCGCATCATGGCCGGCGATCTCTCTGGCCGGCTGCCGGTCGGACGCTCCGGCGACGAGCTCGACAGGCTGGCGGAAAATCTAAATGCCATGCTGGAGCGCATCGAGGCGCTGATGGCGGGATTGAAGGAGGTCTCCGACAATATCGCGCACGACTTGAAGACGCCATTGACGCGCCTGCGCAACCGCGCCGAGGAGGCGCTCGCCAAATCAAGCTGCGAGGCGGAATACCGCGTCGCGCTGGAGCGTACCATCGAGGAGTCCGATGGGCTGATCCGCACCTTTAATGCGCTGCTGATGATCGCGCGCGCCGAATCCGGCCAGGCGCGGGGCAACATGGACGATTTCGACGCGGCCGAGGTCGCCAACGGCATTCACGAGCTCTACGAGCCGTTGGCCGAGGACGACGGCATGAGCCTGCGGGTGAGGACCCAGCCGGTTCAGATCCATGCCAACCGTGAGTTGATCAGCCAGGCGCTCGCCAATCTGGTGGAGAATGCCATCAAATACGGCAAGCCCGTTGCGCAGGCGCAGGGCTCCGTCGTCAGCTTGGACGCCAAGCAGATTCTGATCGAGGCGCGACGGGAGGGCGATTCGGTGCTGCTCAGCGTTACAGATCATGGCGTCGGCATCCCCGAGGCCGACCGCAAGCACGCGGTGGAGCGGTTCGTGCGGCTGGATACCAGCCGCACCCAGCCGGGCTCCGGTCTTGGCCTGTCCCTCGCCTCGGCGGTGGCGATCCTGCATGGCGGCGAGCTCAGGCTCGGCGATGCCCATCCGGGCCTGGTCGCCACCCTGGTCATTCCGGCGCGTGCCGGCGCCAGCGACAGACTTGCGGCGCCGGCGCAGGATATGTCACAGAAGGTGGCATGATCCTGCTTCCCTAAAAGGGCGATGCAGATCGACGTCGCCCGGTCCTCATCTTCAAAGCCTCATGATCCCTGCAATGACGATTCGCGAAAACGCTGAATCGAGATCGAGCGCGCTGGCCGCGCGTTTCGTCGAAGCACCGCACCTTGCCGAGCCCGCCGCGGCCGAGCGGATCTTCTCCGACTGGATCGCCGGGCTTGAGCCTGCGCAGTCGGCCGCCCTCGATGTGCTGCTCGGTCAGCGTTTTGCAAGGACGATCTTGCTCGGCATCGCCGAGTATTCGCCCTATCTCTGGGAACTGGTCCGCAGCGACGCCGCGCGCCTGATCCGGTTGCTGCGCTGCGAGCCGGAATCGCACCTGGTTTCGTTGATCGAGACAGCATCACGCGACGTTGCGGACGCGGCAAGCGAAACCGAGGTGTCGCGGCTCTTGCGGCTGATGAAGGCGGAAGCGGCGCTTTTGATCGCGCTCGCCGATATCGGGGGCGTCTGGCCCGTGCTGCAAGTCACCGCGGCGCTGACCGATCTCGCAGTCGCCTCGGTGCGGTCGGCGCTGCACTTCCTGTTGCGTCAGGAGACGGTACGCGGGCGGCTTGCGCCGTTGGACAAGGATCGGCCGGAGGATGATTGCGGGTTTTTCGTGCTGGCGATGGGCAAGATGGGCGCCGGCGAACTGAATTATTCCAGCGACATCGACCTGATCGTTTTCTACGAGCCCGAGCGACGAACGCTTGAAAGCGACATCGAACCGCAACCCTTCTTCGTGCGAATCACGCAGGCGCTGGCGCGGCTGCTGCAGCAGCGCACTGGCGAAGGCTACGTGTTCCGCGTCGACCTCCGCTTGCGGCCGGATCCCGCCTCGACGCAGGTGGCGATGTCGACGGACGCGGCGTTGCACTATTACGAGCGGGAAGGGCGCACCTGGGAGCGCGCCGCCATGATCAAGGCGCGGCCCTGTGCGGGCGATCTGCGCGCAGGCGAAGCCATGATATCGGAGCTCGCTCCCTTTGTCTGGCGCAAGCATCTCGACTTCGCCGCGCTCGCCGACGTGCACGACATGAAGCGGCAGATGCAGATCTATCGCGGCCAGAGCGAGATCGCGGTCGAGGGCCACAATGTCAAGGTCGGGCGCGGCGGCATCCGCGAGATCGAGTTTTTCGCGCAAACCCAGCAATTGATCGCCGGCGGGCGGCATGCGGAATTGCGGGTGCGTCCGACGCTTGAGGCGCTGAGCGTGCTCGCCTCGAACAACTGGATCACCTATCAGGCGCGCGACGAGCTGACTTCGGCCTACCAATTCCTGCGACGGGTCGAGCACCGGCTGCAGATGGTCGCCGATGAGCAAACCCACAGCCTGCCTAACGACGCCGAAGCGGTCGAACGCTTCGCATGTTTCCTTGGCTATGAGGGCCGGGCTGCGTTCGCCAAGGACCTGCTCGGCCATCTGAACGTCGTGCAGGGGCATTACAGCAAGCTGTTCGAGGGTGATCCGACCGGCACCGTGAAACTTCCGGATGTCGACTATGGAGCAGGGCCCGAGGACAAGCGGCTCCTGGATCATCTGGCCGCGCTTGGCTTCAAGGAGCCGGTCACGGTCGCGCAAACGGTGCGGCAATGGCTCGCCGGCGATTATCGCGTGTTCCGCGCCGAATCCACCCGGAGCGCCTTTGCGGAATTCGTGCCTGCCTTGATCAAGGGGCTTGCCGATGCCGAGGAGCCCGACCACGCCGTCGCAGCGTTCGATCGTTTCCTGCAGGCGCTGCAACGCGGCGGGCGGCTGTTCTCCCTGCTTGGCCAGAACGGCGAGCTGGTCGCGCTGGTTGCGCTGGTGCTGGGTGCGGCGCCCCGTCTCGGCGACATGCTGGCGCGCCAGCCGCAGCTGATGGACGGCCTGATCGATCCGCGCTTCTTCGGCGCGATGCCGGACAAGCGCGAACTGTCGATGCGGCTTGCGGCGACGCTGAGGGACGCGGGCTCCTACGAGGAGTTCCTCGACCGGCTGCGCCTGTTCGGCCAGGAGAGCTTGTTTCTGATCGGCACCCGCATCCTGTCGGGTACCGTGTCCGCGCAGCAGGCGAGCACGGCTTTTGCCGATGTTGCCGAGGGCATCGTGCATACGGTGCACGGCCTGGTGACGGATCGCTTTGCCGCCCAGCACGGCCGCATCAAAGGCCAGGAGACCGCGATAATTGCCATGGGCCGGCTCGGCAGCCGCGAGATGACTGCGTCCTCCGATCTCGACCTGATCCTGCTTTATGATTTCGACGCCGATGCGCCCGACTCCGACGGGCAGAAATCGCTTCAGGGCGCGCATTACTTCGCGCGCTTCACCCAGAGGCTGATCAGCGCCTTCACCACGCGCACGAACTACGGCGTGCTCTATGCGATCGACATGCGCCTGCGTCCCTCCGGGCGGGCCGGCCCGCTTGCCTCGCACATCAATTCGTTTGCCGAATATCAGGAGCACGAGGCCTGGACCTGGGAACACATGGCGCTGACGCGCGCGCGGGTGATCTCGGCCTCGCCCGCGTTCCGCGAACGAATCGAACAGGTCATTCGCGATGCGCTCACCCGGCCGCGCGATCAGGCCAGCGTCGCCAATGACGTCGCGGATATGCGCCGCGCGATTGCCCAGGAGAAGGGCGAGGCCGACCATTGGGACTTGAAACACGCCGCGGGCGGAACGGTCGACATCGATTTCATCGCGCAATATCTTCAGCTCGTTCATGCGGCCGCCAAGCCCGAGATCCTCAACGTCTCGACCTTGCAGGTGCTGGACAAGGCCGAGGAATTGGCCGTGCTGCCGCATGCGGCGGCCGAGGTTCTGCGCTCGGCGGCGCGGCTCTATCACGACCTCACGCAGATCCTGCGGCTTTGCGTGACTGGGAAGTTCAATCCCGCGGCGGCGGGCGACGATCTGCTGCAGGTGATGGCGCGCGCCGGCGATGCGCCGGATTTCTCGTCGCTTGAGGCGCGCGTCAAGGAGACGCAAGCTGAGGTACGGCGCATCTTCAGATCGGTTGTCGAGGGGCGCTAGTGTCCGGGACACTAGAGAACAAGATGAACACCGCAGAAGCCCCGGACGCCGCGGTTGACGGGACTTCAGCACATCTTTCGTCGTTTGCCCGGCACAGGATTTTCGTCTATCTCGGCGTCCTGATCGTGCTCCTGGCGTTCGGGGCTCCCTCAGGCGGCCTGATCGATATCCCCATCAGCTTCCTGCTCAAGAACAAGCTGCATCTGCAGGCCCATGAGGTCGCGCGCTTTCGGCTGGTCGCCGCGATGCCGCTCTATCTGTCGTTCGTCTTCGGATTTGCGCGCGACATCTGGAGCCCGTTTGGCATGGGGGACCGCGGGCTGATGCTGCTGTTCGGCATCGTGAGCTGCGGACTCTACACGATCTTTGCCTTCACCCCGATCAGCTACGCGACCTTGCTCATTGCCGTCGTGATCCTGACCGTTGCGTTCCTGTTTGTTCTCAGCGCCCAGAACGGCTTGACGGCCATGATGGGACAGCAGCACGCGATGACGGGCCAGGTCAGCGCTGCCTGGAATATCTTCCTGTCGATCCCGACGGTCGGAGCCCTGCTGGCCGGCGGCGAGCTCAGCGGCCTGCTCGAACATGAAGGCGCCGACCATGCCGTGCGTATTCTGTTTCTGGTCGGCGCCGCGATCATGGGTGCGGTCGCCTTGTATGCGCTGTGGCGGCCGAGCGAGGTGTTCGACAATATTCATGCCGAGCAAGCCGGCCTCGGTCCGCTCGAGAAGCTGAAGACGCTGGCGCGGCACCGGCCGATCTATCCGGCACTGTTGATCTGGCTGCTCTGGAATTTCGCTCCGGGCTCAACCACCCCGCTGCAGTACCATCTGCAGAACGCGCTGCATGCCTCCGATGCCCAGTGGGGACAGTGGAACGCGATTTTTGCCGCGTCGTTCATTCCGACCTTCATTGCCTATGGGTTCCTTTGCAAAGGGTTTGAGCTCGGGTCGATCCTGATGTGGGGAACCGTCATCGCCGTCCCGCAAATGATTCCACTCCTGTTCATTCACTCGATGACGGGCGCCTTGGTCGCCGCGGTGCCGATCGGCCTGATGGGCGGCATCGCCACCGGCGCATATCTCGACCTGATCATTCGATCATGCCCGCAAGGTCTGCAGGGCACGACGCTGATGCTGGCGAACAGCCTGTATTTCGCTGTGACGCGGTTTGGAGACCTGCTGGGCACCCATCTCTACGATGCCTATGGGAGCTTTTCGGTCTGCGTGCTTTCGATCACCATCGTCTACGCTCTGATCCTGCCGGCGCTTCTGCTGGTGCCGAACCACCTGACCGCCACGGCGGATGAGCAGATTGGATAGCGAAACGGCCGCACTATCGACCGCGCGCTCCGTTCGGTCGGTGATCCCGCAGCGCGACCCGATGACGCCGCTGATTGCGGCGCTGGTCAATGTGGCGCGCGAAGTGGCCCCGGGCCTGCAAATCTGACGCTCGAGCCGTTCGGTCACGCCGCTGCGGGGATGCTCGGCCTGCTATCGAGGCGGTACCGGGGCAGCGAGACGCGGACCACGGTGCCGTGGCCAAGCCTTGAACGGAGCTTCATCGATCCGCCATGCAGCTGCGTCAGCGAGCGCGCGATCGCCAGTCCAAGCCCCGAGCCATGATAGGTCTTGGTCAGCTGGCTCTCGACCTGCTCGAACGGGCGGCCGAGCCGCTTCAGCGATTGCTGCGCGATCCCGATTCCCGTGTCGGCGATCAGAAGCACGATCCTGTCGTCCATGAGCTGGCTGCGCACGATGATCTTGCCGCCTTCAGGCGTGAACTTCACCGCATTGGACAAGAGATTGACCAGGATTTGCTTGGTCGCGCGGCGGTCGCCGATCATCGAGATGCTTTGCTCGATATCCGCATCCAGAACCAGCTTCTTGTCCTGCGCGCGCCCGGACACCACGCGCAGCGACTCGGCAAGCGTCCTGGCGAGGTCGATCGGCTCGATGTCGAGCTTCATCCGTCCCGCCTCGATCTTCGACATGTCCAGGATATCGTTGATGACCTCGAGCAGGTAGTGGCCGCTGGTCAGAATGTCATGGCAGTATTCGCGATATTTCTCCGAGCCGAGCGCGCCGAACATGCCGCTCTCCATGATCTCCGAGAAGCCGATGATGGCATTCAAGGGCGTGCGCAGCTCATGGCTCATATTGGCGAGGAATTTCGATTTGGTCTGGTTGGCTTCCTCGGCGCGGATTTTCTCCTGCGAATATTTCTCGGCGAGGTCGGCAAGCTCGATCGCCTGCCGTTCCAGCGCGCTTTGCGAGCGGCGAAGATCGTTGACGGTGGCACGCAGGCGCAGATCGTTCTCGACCAGCTTCTGCTCGTGCTCCTTGATGCGGGTAATATCGGTGCCGACCGACACGTAACCGCCGTCCTTGGTGCGGCGCTCGCTGATATGCAGCCAGCTTCCGCTGTCGAGCTGGGCTTCGAAGGTGCGCGCGCCCGGCGTTTGCGCATTTTCGTGCAGGCGGGTGCGGATTTCGGGCATGCGGCCGACTTCGATCACGGTCTCATAGGAGGTGCCGGGGATGACGGCGGACTCCGGCAGCTTGTGCAGCCGCTGGAAATGCGAGTTGCAGAGCACCAGGCGGTTGCTCGCATCCCACAGCACGAAAGCCTCGGGAATGGTCTCGATGGCATCGCGCAGCCGCAGGTCCGCTTCCACCGTCTTCTCGGCGAGGCTCTTCTGCTCGGTGATGTCGACCGCGATGCCGATCAGATGCAGCCCTGCGTCGCTCGATCCCTGGCTCATCTCGCACCGAACCCGCAGCCAGATCCAGTGCCCGTCGGTGTGCTGCATGCGGAAAGTCTGGTCGATGTGATCGATCTCGCCGGCAATCAACTGGTCCGCAATCGCAAAGAGGTCGATGTCATCGGAATTCACCAGCGCGTTGATCTCGCCGAAGGTGAGCAGGTCGCTGCGACTGTCGAGCCCCAGCATCGTGAACATGGATTGCGACCAGAAGATCCTGCCGCGCGACAGGTCCCAGTCCCACAATCCGCAGCGTCCGCGATTGAGCGCCGTGTCGATCCGCCCGCGCACCGCATCGTTGATCAGGTCGCCCTCGCGGGCGCGGGTCGATTGCCAGTGGAAGGCAAAGCCCAGGATCAGCACCACGAACCCGGTGGTGGCCGACAGCGTCACCGAGAGCGCCGAATCCGAGCCCCAGATCGGCTCGACCTTTTCCTGGATGACCACGATCCGGCCGGTGAGCGATCTGATATTGAGCGTAGTGGCGAGCGCGCGGCTGCCGTTTGCCAGTGTCAGCTCGATGATCGCGCCGGGCTGGCTCGGTACAGCGAGCAGTTGCGCCGAACTGACGGAGTCCAGGATGCTGTCGGTGTCGCTGAGGCCGGCCTCGATCGGAACACGGGCGAGGATGCGATGGTCCGGACCGGAGACGATGACGTGTCGTCCGGCGGCGATGCCCCACATCGGCACCAGGTCCGGCAGCAGGAATTGCATGCGCTCGATATTGTGGAGCCGGTCCTGTCGCGGCGAAGCGAGCCGATCGATGCGCTCGGCAAGATAGTCGGCCAGCGCTGCAAGGTCGCGCTCGGTCGACTTGCGCTTCTGGCGCGTCTGGTCGAGCACCTGCACGAAGGCGCCAAGGCAGATCGTGATCAGGAAGGCGATGATCAGGGTGGGCACCGCGCGCCGAAGCGCCGGCTCTGCCGTTAACAGCCTGTGGTACGCCGGCTTTGCGATCGATTGCGCCAATCCTTTGATCGAATCGGATTGGGCGCATACGTTCGTCGCATGCGCACGCGCCATGCCCTGGACCCCCATGGAAAATATTCGGTACCCGGTTCGGAAGAACCGCCCACCGGGCTCCCGAATCATTATGATTTGAATCCAGTTTTTGCACCCTGTCGAGAGTCAACGATTCCTTAAGACAAATAAATCTTCTCCTGCGACGAATGGGTTGGACGGATCTGCTCATCCGGCGAGTCCGAAGGCGAGTCCGAAACAGGAACGGGGCGTGCATCGGTCGAGATTGACGCTCACGCGAAGGGCGGCTCGGCGTGGCTGATGACGCGCTTCACCGTCGGAAAGGCGCGACGCAACGCGCGCTCGATCTCGTCGACAGTCTCGTGAACCTTGATCACGCTCATCGATGCCGCGGCGCGGCAATGAAAGTTCACGATCTCGCCGGCGTCGGTGTCGCGCACCCGCACATTATGGATGTCGTGGATGGGGGTGTCGGCGGCAAAGCGCGTCAATGCGGTCCTGATGGTCTCGACGCGGTCGGGCGGGGCGTCGATGCCGAACGGCAATTCCGGTTCCAGCGGCTCGATATGCGTGTCGACCTCGACCTCGGCGCCGAACTCGTCGCGGATGCTGCGCTCCAGGCCTCGGGTGATGTCGTGGGCGGCCGTCAACGCCATATCCCCATCGACCTCGAGATCGATGCTCACGATCAGCTTGCCGCCGAGATCGTGCACGGTGACGTGATGAACGGCGAGGCCGGAATTGCGGGCGATCACCATGATCCGCTCGCGGACGCTCTCATTGTCGAGCGCCACGGGAGCGACGGTGAAGGTCAGGTCGGCATCGCCGAGCGCGGCACTGACCGCGCCTTGCGCCTTCCGCTTGATCTCGTCGACCCGGTCGATCGGGTAGGTGCGCGGCACCTTCACGATCGCATCGATGAAATGGGTGGCGCCGACCATGCGCACCCGTACCCGTTCGACGGCCACAACGCCCGGGACCTGCTCGATCGCGGTTCTGGCCTTTTCCGAGACGCCTTCGGGCGCGCGGTCGAGCAGGGTCTCCACCGTGGAACGCGCCATCCGCAAACCCAGAGCCGCGATCATGATCGCAACCGCGATAGCGGCGGCCGAATCGCCCCATCGGAAACCGAGGCCCGCGAGCGCGAGCCCGATAATGACGGCAATCGAGCCCAGCACGTCCGAGGCGAAATGCAGCGCGTCGGCCGCCAGCGCCTGGCTTTGGGTCTCACGCGCAGTGCGCTGTAGCGCGCGGGCGCGCCAGAAATTGACGGCAATGTCGACCAGGAGCACGACAAACGGGATTGCCGAGATGGTCGGCGGGGCTACGCCTTCGCGCAGCCGGCTGTAGGATTCCACGAGGATGCCGCCCGCCAGCACGTACAACAGCGCGATCACGCCAAGCGCGGAGATGCTTTCGAACTTGCCGTGACCGTAATGATGCTCGTCGTCGGCGGGGCGATCGGAGACACGGACCACCATCCAGGTAATGATGGTCGCGACCACGTCGACCGAAGAGTGCAGCGCCTCGGAAATCAGCGCGAGCGAGCCGATGACGATGCCGACGACGAGCTTGGCCACGGCCATGCCGGCGCTGGCAAAGACCGAGATCGCCGCGACGCGGGTCTTTTCGTTCTGCACGTGATCGTTCATCGGCGCCTGCTTAGCAGCCCCGGCAGGGACAAGAAAGCATGGGATCACAACGCGCTATCGCCACTTATTCGCAACCGAGTTGTGAATTGCCCGAAATTGAGGCGCATTGGGATCAAAGCGTGACGACGATCTTGCCCAGATGCTTGTTGGCTTCCATGTGCTCGAAGGCCTTGCCGATATCGTCGAACGGAAACACCCTGTCGATCGGCAATTGCAGCTTGCGGGATTCGACGGCGCCCCAGATGTCCTTTTTGACCTCGTCGAAGATCTCGCGGATCTCCTCGATTGAGCGGGTGCGGAAGGTGACCCCGACATAGGTGATGCGGCGCGCGGCATGCAGGTCGAAATTGAACTCGGCGCGGGTGCCGCCGAGGCGGCCGACATTGACGATCCGGCCCTTGATCCTGGTCGCGGCCAGATTCTGGCTGGCGACCTTGCCCGAAACCTGGTCGACGATCAGGTCGACGCCTTCGCCGTTGGTCGCTTTCAGCACCTGGTCGACCCAGCCGGGATCGGAGGAATCGACGGCGAGATCGGCGCCGAAATCCTTGAGCCGGCCGCGGCGCGTCGCATCGGTCGAGGAGCCGACCACGAGCGAGGCGCCCTTGAGCCTGGCGATCTGCATCGCCATCAACCCGACGCCGGAGCTTGCGCCCTGGATCAGCACGGTCTGACCCGGCTGCAAGGCGCCGTTGGTGACGACGGCGTTGTGCATGGTCGTCAGCGCGACGGGGAGGGTGGCGGCGTCCTCGAAATTCATGTTCGAGGGTGCGCGGAAAACGCGGCCGTGGTCGGCCAGCGCATATTCGGCAAATGCCGCAGCGCCCGATCCCATGATCTTGTCACCGACCTTGACGCCTTTGGCGTCCGGCCCAAGCTCGGCCACTTCGCCCGACCATTCCATGCCGAGCACGGTGCCGACACCGCCGGCCGAGCCGTGAACGTGACCCTTGGTCATGCCGAGGTCGGCACGATTGAGCCCGCAGGCTTTGACCTTCACGAGCACCTGCGTGCCCTTGGGCTGGGGCTTGGCGACCTCGGCGATGGCAGGGCCATTCGCCCCGTAGACATAGGCTCTCATGGTTCATTCCTCTTTTCTGATCCTCACGACGAGGAGCGCATCTCCGCGCGCCTCGAAGGATGAGGCCCGACCGTGGCCTCATCCTTCGAGACGCCGCTTGCGCCGCTCCTCATGGGATGAAGGTGCGCGCCAAGTTACTCCGCCGCCTCGCGCTGTCCGGCTGACATCATGCCCTCCAGGCGGCTGCGGATGATGGTTTCGGCCTCGCGAATGATCCGCGATACGAGCTCGGCACAGCTCGGAATGTCGTGGATCAATCCCTGCACCTGCCCGGCCGACCAGATGCCCTGATCGGCGTCGCCGGTCGCATAGACCATCTTGCCGCGCGCGCCCGCCACGAGCTCGCGGACCTGGTCGAAGGTCGCGCCTTCCTTCTCCATGCTGACGACCTTGCTCGAGATCGCGTTTTTCGCCACGCGCGAGGTGTTGCGCATGGTGCGGAAGATCAGCTCGGTCTCGCGCTCGTCATTGGCAACGATGCGCTCCTTGATGAGCTGGTGGATCGGGCTTTCCTGGGTAGCCATGAAGCGGGTGCCCATGTTGATGCCATCGGCGCCGAGCGCGAGAGCGGCCACCAGGCCGCGCCCGTCGCCGAAGCCGCCCGAGGCGATCATCGGAATTTTCACCTTGTCGGCCGCGACCGGGATCAGGATCAGCCCGGGGGTATCGTCCTCGCCGGGGTGGCCGGCGCATTCGAAACCGTCGATCGAGATCGCGTCCACGCCCATGCGCTCGGCCGACAGCGCGTGACGGACGCTGGTGCATTTGTGCACGATCTTGACCCCGTGCTTCTTGAACTCGGTGACGTGCTCCTGCGGCTTGTTTCCGGCGGTCTCGACGATCTTGATGCCGCTTTCGATGATGGCCTGGCGGTATTCTGCGTAAGGCGGCGGCTTGATCGCGGGCAGGATGGTGAGGTTGACGCCGAACGGCTTGTCGGTCAGGTCGCGGCAGCGCGCGATCTCCTTGCTGAGAGCTTCCGGCGTCGGCTGCGTCAGCGCCGTGATGAAGCCGAGCGCACCGGCGTTGGCAACCGCCGCGACCAATTCGGCGCGCCCGACCCATTGCATGCCGCCCTGCACGATCGGGTGGTCGACGCCGACCAGTTCGGTAAAACGCGTCTTGATCATGTTGCCCTGGGCTCCCCAAAATTGCGCTCGCCTGCGCCTTGGCTTTTCAGCAGGATGGCGTCACATCAGCCAAAAGTCTACCGGCCGGGGTGACAATTCAGGCAACGCCATCATGCAAAAGCGGTGGTTGGATTGCTTCGCTCGCATGACGTTCGTCGCAATCGCGGCCGGAGTCGCTTGATGTTCAAACTCGCTCGTCATTCCGGGGCGGCGCGAAGCGTCGAGCCCGGAATCCATAACCCCAAACCTCTGGTTATGGATTCCGGGCCTGCGCCTTGCGGCACATTGCGGAATGACGGATGGAGAGGAAGACGTCCGTGCTCGTGGGGGAACAATAAACGCTCCGCCGCCGCGGCGACCATCTTCGCTCCGTTCGCAATGACGATCTTCGGTCATGACCGCGCGTTCCCGCGGCACGACAATGCCCGAGGTTTACGAGAGCCGCGTCCTCGAAAATCGGAGGGCGCAGGGAATGCCGGGTGTTGAGCTGCACCCGCAGCCTTGTGTGCGAATGGAAGAAGCACACAAGCAAGTCACCACAGGTACAAGCCGAACAACGACATTCCCTGCGCGATGGTGTTAACGCTTATTGCGTAATCTCCCCGGTGTCCGTGACCTGTTAGTCACCGTCGCCTGCTAGATCATCGCCTTGCAGGCTTAGCACCAGCCCAGGGGTGCCAGGACCATACGCCTTCGCAGTCCGCGTCGTATCGCACGCCTGGCGATACGACCGCGTCCATCGCATCCCGCCTCACGTGTCGTGACGATCGCGATACGCCCCTCCTGGCGAGGCGGGATAACGAGAGAAGTGGCATATTCTTCTGTAAAACGGAAGTGAAATCTCGGCTCCGACATATCTGATTATCAGAACTGGTTGATTCCATTCGCGAAAAGCTGGTTTTTCAGATGCAGGATTTTCGCCATTGGAAGGTCCCGAAGCGCCCCAGCGATGGCAAACCGTCACTTGTCGGGCAAATCACTTCGCGTTCCGAAAGCGGGCTTCGACCAACGCACCTCGCGCGAGCCGAGGGCTGGCGCGAGGATCGTCGGATGACTTGAGCGAAATTACAGGAACCCGATGGAAATCCACGGCACGGCTGCCACGAGAATAGTGCCGATCAACAAGGCGATCATATAGCCGATGATCGGCCTCATTCCCTCGTCCGGATTGATGCGGCTGATCGCACAGGCTGCGTAGTAGCCTACGCCGAAAGGCGGAGCGAACAGGCCGATACCCATCGCCAGAACCACGACCATGGCATAGTGGACCTCGTGTACGCCGACCTGGCGCGCGATCGGAAACAGCAAAGGGCCGAAGAGAACGATGGCCGGAATGCCCTCGAGCACGGACCCGAGCACGATGAATGCGAGAATCGAGACGGCCATGAATGTCGGGATGCCCCCGGGCAAACCCTTCATGACTTCCGCGAGCAGGCTCGAGAAACCGGATTGAGTAAGGGCCCAAGCCATCCCGGTTGCCGCCCCGATGATCAGCAGAATGGATCCGGAGAGCGAGGCCGTGTCGACGAGCATCGGGTAAATGCGCTTCCAATCGAACTGCCGATAGATCAGAAGCCCGGCCAGAACCGTATAGGCAATGCCGATCGTGGAGACCTCGGTTGCCGTCGCGACGCCCTGGATCACGGCCGCGCGGATGATGAAGGGAAGGGCGATCGCGGGAAGCGAGACCAAAAAGGCCTTGCCGATCTCGCGACCGGACGCCCGGCGCACGCCCGACAGATCCTGATTTCGGTAGCGCCACCAGACCAGGATTCCGAGCGTTACCCCGAGCACGACGCCCGGCAGCAGCCCGCCGGTAAACAGCGCGGCTATCGACACGCCCGTCACCGAGCCGATGGTGATGAGCACAAGCGAAGGTGGGATCGTCTCTGTCTGAGCCCCGGTGGCTGAAAGCAGTGCGACGAGGTCACCCGGCTTGGCGCCGCGCCGCTTCATCTCCGGGAAAAGCACCGGGGCAACCGCTGCCATATCGGCAGCTTTCGAGCCTGAGATGCCGGAGACGAGGTACATCGCGCCGATCAGCACGTAGGATAGACCGCCTCGCACATGGCCGAGAAGACTTGCCAGGAAACCGACCATCGCGCGCGCCATCCCCGTCATTTCGATGAGGAGGCCAAGAAGCACGAACAGGGGCACGGCCAGCAGAATGAGATGGCTCATGCCTTCGTCCATGCGGCCGACGACGACGACGGTCGGCGTCGAGGTCGTGAGCGCGAGATAGGCAAAGGTTGCGAGGCCGAAGGAGAAAGCGATGGGAACGCCCAGGAGAACCATCGAACCGACGCCAAGAACAAAGAAGATGAGAAGGTTCCAGTTTCCAAGTCCGTGCAGATACGAGCCCAGCAGCGCAACCACGGCGGCGACGACGGCAACCGTCCCCAGCGCGACCAGACTTGTCCCTAATCGGCCGAAGCGGAATATCTGAAGGAAGCCGACGAGCATCATCAGCGCAATCCCGATCGGCAATGCGGCAGCTCGCCAGGAATTGGCAATCTCCAGGGACGGCGTCGTGACGAACATCTCGTCCTCGGCAAATTGATAAGCCGGACCGACCACGAGAAGAAGGAAAGCAAGCGCAGCTGCGATCGCGATGAGATCGAGGAATGCGCGCCGACGTGGTGAGAGCTTGCCGACGATCGCAGTCATTCGCATATGCTCGCCGCGTCTCAATGCCACGACCGAACCGAGCATCGCAAGCCAGAGAAAAAGAATCGAGGCGAGCTCGTCCGACCAGATGAGAGGCGTGCGCAGCACGTATCGCGAGATCACCCCCATCAGAAGGACGACGACTTCCGCCGCGACCAGCATCGCGGCCGGAAACTCGACCAACTTGCCCACGATGTCATTGACGCGCTCAAGCCACGCGATGCGATTGGCTTTGTCCGCCTCACTCCAATGCGAGATATCGCTCGTTTCGCTAACGATATTCATGACTGTTCCTCCCAATCATTATTGTTGCGGCTGGGGGCAATGATTTGCCTTCTCCAGTCAAGTACGGTCGGCAGGCGCCTCGGTCAGCCGAGCTTGCCGGAGACCTTCTCCAGAAGATCCCACGCGGTCGGACCGTATTTCTGCTTCCACTCAGCGTAGAAGTTCGTGCCGGCAAGCGCCTTTCGGAAATCATCCTGTTGCACATCGATGAACGTGATGCCCTTGGCCGTCAGCTCCGCCTTCAGCGTCTCGCTGAGATTTGCGATGTCGGCGCGCTGGTCGACCGCAGACTTGTCAAGTTCACGGGTGATGATTGCCTGGATGTCAGGCGGAAGTTTTGCGAAGGCGCGCTTGTTGCCGAGCACCCAATAGCCGTCCCAGACATGCCCGGTCAGACTGCAGCTCTTCTGCACTTCGTAGAGCCGCGTTGTCGCGATGATTGCGAGCGGGTTCTCCTGGCCCTCTACCACCTTGGTCTGCAGCGAGGTGTAGACCTCGTTGAAATTGATCGGCGTGGGCGATGCGTCCAGGGCCTTGAAGAGCGAGGTCAGAGGCGGCGCGGGCGGAACGCGCAGTTTGAAGCCCTTCAGGTCGGCAGGCGTCCTGATTTCGCGGGTGGAGGAAGTGACGTGACGGAAGCCGTTGTCCCAAATTTTCGAGACGGTGAAGATCGGGGTTTTTGCGATCTCGGCGCGGATATGGTCGCCGAGTTCACCGTCCATCGTTTTCCAGACCTCGTCGTAGTTCTTGAAAGCGAAGCCGACGCTGGTGATCCCGGAGACCGGGACGAGGGTGGCGAGGATCAGCGATGAAAGATTGAAGAAGTCGACCGAGCCGTTCCGAACTTGCGTCAGGAGGTCCGTGTCCGAGCCGAGCTGGTTGGCCGGAAAAAGCTTGATGTCGACGCGCCCCGAAGTTGCCTCCCGGATACGGGTCAGCGCTTCCTGGGCGCGGAGATTGACCGGATGGCTCGGGTCCTGCCCCGTAGCATATTTGAGCTCGAACTCGGCTGCGTCGGCTGGCCGTTTGAGCAGCGTCAGCAGGGGCAGGGCGGCGGCGCCGGCCAGCAGGGCACGGCGGGTCGGCTTGAAGGGGGTCGTCATAATGTTTTCCTCCTGTCCATTGTTTCGAATGCGAGCTGCTAATGGCTGCCGTTAAGGGCGCGATAGGCGCCGATGACCTGACTATCGTCTGCAGCGCCTTCGCCGCGACCGGATGTCGAATTGAAGAACTGATAGGCGAGCGCGGTCATCGGCAGGGCTGCCTTTGCCTCTCGGCCGGCCTCGAGCACGATGCCGAGATCCTTGACGAAGATGTCTACGGCACTCGTCACGTTTGGGTCGGATTCCAGCATGCGGGGACCGCGGTCCTTCAACATCCAGCTACCAGCCGAGGTGCCGATCAGGATGTCGAGCATCGTGTTGGGGTCGACACCGATCTTCTCGGCCAGAGAAAGCGCTTCTGCCGCGACCACGATGTGAACGCCGCAGAGAAGCTGATTGATCGTCTTTACAGTTGCGCCCTGTCCGGGCTTATCACCCACGTGGAGCGTGCGGTTTCCCATCGCCAGAAGAACGGGCCGCACCGCTTCGAACGCGTGGTCGGGCGCGGCGGCCATGATCGTGAGCGTGCCGGCGGTAGCGCCGACCACGCCGCCCGAGACGGGCGAGTCGACGAAACGTCGGCCTGTCATCGCAACCCGTTCGGCAATGGCCTGGACTTGCTTCGGCGGACAGGTCGCCATCAGGCAAACGATGGCCTCGGCCGGTGCTGCTTCCAGTGCCCCTTCTGAAAACAGTACCGCCTCGGCCTGGGCGGCATTGACGACCATCAAGAGGATGGCGTCGGCACCTGCGAAGGCCTGCTTGGCGGAGCTTGTGGTCACCCCGCCGGCAGCGCTGAGATCAGCGAGACCGGCAGGATTCACATCGTAGCCTCTCACGACAAACCCGGCCTTCATGAGGTTTCGTGCCATGGGTCTGCCCATGGCACCGAGTCCGACGAAAGCGATGGTTTTCATGACCGTATTCCTTCGCCTCAAGCCACGCCGCGCACGTTCCAAGTGCAATGATGACGTTCTCAGAGCCAGCTCTTGATTGCCGCCTGGACCGCGCCCGTGGAAATCCCATAGCGGTCGTGCAATGTCGGAAGCGCGCCAGCGGCAAGAAATTCGTCGGGTAGCGCAATATGGCGGAAGGCTGGATGAATGCCGGAGCGCATCAACAATCCCGCCACCGCTTCGCCGAGGCCGCCGATGGTCGTGTGATTTTCCGCGACCACGACCAATCGGCCCGAACGGCCTGCTTCGCGAAGTATCGTTTCCGTGTCGAGCGGCTTGATCGTGGGGACATGCAGCACGGCGGCGCCAACGTGATCGTCCGCAAGCGCCTTCGCCGCTTCAAGAGCGCGCATGGTCATGATCCCGGTCGAAATTATCAGAACATCCTTGCCGGGCCGGATAAGCTTGGCCTTGCCGAGCTCGAATTTGTAATCGTACTCGTCGAGGACCAGCGGGACCTGACCACGAAGGAGGCGCATGTAGACGGGACCCCGATGCGCGGCGATCGCCGGAACGACTTGTTCGATTTCGAGCGCATCGCAGGGATCGATGACCGTCATGTTCGGCATCGCGCGAAACAGTGCGAGATCCTCGGCGGCCTGGTGGCTCGGACCGTAGCCGGACGTCAGACCCGGCAATGCGCAGGCGATCTTCACGTTGCGGTCTTCTTCGGCGATCGTCTGGTGGATGAAATCGTAGGCGCGGCGCGAGGCAAACACCGCGTAGGTCGTGGCGAATGGCGTAAATCCTTCGGCCGCCAGACCCGATGCCGCACCGAACAGAAGCTGCTCGGCCATGCCCATCTGGTAAAAGCGATCGGGAAACTCCTTCGCGAAGATGTGCAGGTCGGTGTATTTGCCGAGATCGGCCGTCATGCCGACAACGTCCTGGCGGGATCGTGCAAGCTCGACGAGAGCGTGCCCGAAGGGCGCGGGTTTTGTTCTCTGCCCCTCCGCGGCGATCGAGGCGATCATCGCGGACGTGGTCAGGCGCGGCTTGCCGGACGGCGCTGATGTGGTCGACTTCATGATTTCCTCCCGGCTTCCAGTGCGGTCAGCGCAAGCTGCCATTCGTGTGCTTCGACGCGGATGAAGTGGTTCTTTTCGCGCTGCTCGAGGAACGGAACTCCCTTTCCCATCAGCGTGTCGGCGACGATCATGCGTGGCCTTGGCGTGGGGTCGGATCGGGCGGCATCGAAAGCCGCGACCACCGCATCGAGATCATTGCCGTCGACCCTTTGAGCGAACCAGCCGAATGCCTTGAGCTTGTCGACCAGGGGCTCGAAAGCCATCACCTGCGTCGAAGGACCGTCGGCCTGCTGATTGTTGACGTCGACGATGGCGACCATGTTGTCGAGCTTGTGGTGCCCTGCCGATTGGATCGCTTCCCAGACCGACCCTTCATCGAGCTCGCCATCGGAAAACAGCGTGTAGACTTTCGAAGTGGAGCCCTTGCGCTTGAGGCCAAGAGCCATGCCCACCGCAATGCTCAGTCCCAGTCCGAGCGAGCCGCCAGACATCTCCATTCCCGGCGTGTAGGATGCCATGCCCGACATCGGCAGGCGGCTTTCGTCGCTCCCATAGGTCTCAAGTTCGCCCTCAGGAATAATGCCGGCCTCGATCAAAGCCGCGTAAAGTGCGATGGCGTAGTGTCCGTTCGAAAGCAGGAATCGGTCGCGTCCCTCCCAGGACGGATCTTCCGGCCGATAGCGCATCGCATGGAAATAGGCGACGGCGAGCACGTCGGAAATGTCGAGCGCCTGCGCGATGTAACCCTGACCCTGGACCTCGCCCATGCGGAGCGCATTGCGCCGGATGTTATAGGCGCGCTCGGCGAGCGAGGGTGCGTTGGCAAGTGTCTTTGTAACCGTTCCCATTGTGGTTTCCTCACCTGGCATGATCAGTGGATCAGCATGCCGCCGTTGACGTCGATAACCGCTCCCGTGACGTAGGCGGACAGATCGGAAGCGAGAAAGGTGTAAATCCCAGCCACGTCATTGGCGTCGCCGAGACGGCCGAGCGGGATGCCTTCAAGTATCTTCGCCTTCATGTCGTCGGTCAGTTTCCCCGACGTAATGTCCGTCCCGATCAGGCCTGGCGTCACGCAATTCACGCGGATGCCGTCGGCGCCGAACTCGCGCGCCATGGCCTTGGCAAGCCCGAGAACGCCGGCCTTTGCGGCGGAGTAATGGGGCCCGCCGAAAATCCCGCCGCCGCGCTGTGCCGAGACCGAGGACATGCACGCAATCGATCCGGCCTTGCGCTTGCGCATATGCGGGATGACGGCCTGCGAGAGAAACAGGATACCCTTCAGGTTCACATCCTGGATGCGATCCCAGTCGGTCGGGGTAATGTCGAGGAATTTTACCGGCTGAGTGATGCCGGCATTGTTGATCAGAATGTCGATCTGGCCGAAAGCTCCGATGACGGCCTCGACGGCCTTGCCGCAGGAGACCTGATCGGCAACGTTGCAGGAAAGGCCGAGATGCGGCTCGCCCGAACCGTGGTCGAGGGTTTTTGCGGCCGCTTGTGCGGCACTGCCATCGATATCGAGAATTGCGACGCGAGCGCCTTCCGCGGCGAACCGCCGGGCCGTTGCGAGCCCAATCCCGCGCGGCGAGGCCGCTCCCGAAATGATCGCTGTCTTGCCGCGAAGCAACATGCCTTCCTCCCTTCAGGTGACTTGCCGGCGTCGGTCTTGGCGCCCGCTCTTTGTTGGCAATTGGCCTACGCCTCGGCTGCAATGACGACAAACGCGCAGTTGTCTTGGATCGATGAATTTGGTTCACTTATAGGATGCTGCTCTCCAACGTCCCGATTTCCGCGATCCGCGCCTTCGAGGCCGCCGCGCGCACGGGCTCTTTTCGCGACGCCGCGACCGAGCTGCACCTGACCCCGAGCGCCGTCAGCCATGCGATCCGAAAGCTCGAGGACACCATGAGCACGGTGCTGTTCGAGCGAAGCGCGCGTGCGGTGCGATTGACGCCGGCGGGCGAAAACCTGATGCGTCACGCCGGCGCGGCGTTCGACAATCTGCGGCGCGGCATCGAGGAAGTCGCGGGCCGTGGCCCCCAATTGCTTCGGGTGCATTGCGCGCCGAGCTTCGCCGCGCAGTGGCTGGCGCCGCGACTCGGACGCTTCATCGCGGCCGAGCCGAAACTGGAAGTCCGGCTTGCCGCCAGCACTGAATATGCACGCTTCAGCAACGACGATTTCGATCTCGACATCGTTTACGGTCAGCCACGAGCCGAGGGCGCTGAAATCGTTCCGCTTGGCGAGGAGACCATCACTCCGCTCTGCGCTCCCGGAATCGCCAGGAAGATTCGCAAGCCGAGGGACCTGTTCGACCAGGTTCTCATTCGTTCAGAGGTCAAGCGGGTACAGTGGCATCAGTGGTTTGCGGCCAATGGACTTGAGGCGCCCGCCATTCACGGCATGCGATTCGATCGGAGCTTCCTTGCGATCGCAATGGCCTGCAGCGGGCTCGGCGTGACACTGGAGTCGACGCTGCTTGCACAGCGCGAGATCGAAACGGGAAAGCTGGTCGCGCCGCTTGCAGCCCGCTCGGTCGACATCCGCTATGTCGGCCACAATCTGGTATTCCCGCGAAGCAGCCGGCAACGCCACGCTGTGCGCGCCTTCGTTGATTGGGTCATATCGGAACTCCCCGACAAGACCTGACGGCTCACTCGGTCGCGTCATGGCAAAATTTATTCCGTCGTCCGCGGCCCGCCCGCTGGCGTTCGGGTGTATGCTGGCCCGCAAGCAGGAGGACGCGGCGATGCTCAGGGAGAACCACGTCGCCAGGCAGCAGAAAATTGGGGAGCGCCTGACGCGCGCGATGGTCAGGGCGCGGATCGACCGCAGGGAGCTCGCCGCACTGACGGGTTACAGCGAGGCCCAGATCGTGCTCTGGGAGAGAGGCCGCGCTCCGCTCTACCCGACCGAGCTGATCAAGCTGTGCCATGCGCTTGACGTAAAGCCGGAATGGCTGCTGTGTTGGAAGGCGGTCTCCACCGGGCGCTAGCCTGTGTGCCGCATCGAATTTTTCAGGGATTGCGAGCCAACCCATTTGTCTGAACGGGCGATTCTGCTTCGATATATTTTTTTGAGAGGTGGGAAGTCATGAGCACCGGATTCGCGGCCGGTTTCCATGCCCAACCGGGCAAGGCAGTCGATGCATTGGCATACGATCGCTGGACCGGCCGATGGTCCAGGCTTTTCATTCCGGAAGTGCTCGCGGCTGCCGCGGTCAAACCTGGGTGCCGCGTCCTCGATGTCTCCACTGGAACGGGGGAGGGCGCCGGCATGGCGCTTCTCCTGACCGTTGGGGCTTTGAGCGATCCTCAAAGCCCGTCGTGAAACGCAATTGAAGCGCAATGTCTTGTTCAGGCCGCCGTCTGCGCCGCGCCCTCGTCAAATGCCGCCGACAGGTCGCGCAGGCTGATGACGCCGGTGAGCGCGAAATTGTCGATCACGGGGAGGTGGCGAATATGATGCACGTTCATCAGATGACGCACATGCTCGAGCGAATCCGTGGAGCTGCAGGAGACCAGCCGCTGCACCGAGATCAGTTGCGAGACGCGCATGTTGACGCCGTTTGCGCCGTGCTCGGCAATCGCGCGGACAACGTCGCGTTCGGTGAACATGCCGACCGCGGTATTGCCCTCGGAGCGAACCACGTCCTTGACCACGAGCCCGCTGATATTGTTCGCGCGCATCAACTGGGCTGCGACGCCCACGGTCTCGTTCATGCGCACCGTGACGACGCGGGCGGATGTCTTCTTGCGCAGGATGTCTCCGACTTGCATCGCAACCTCCCTTTGGAACGGGTGTATCTTCGGTCATTTTGGTATACATTATACCAAAAGTCAATTACGTATATGATGAGATAAAGCGTCAGCCATATTGACGTTTTCTTGTTTCGACCGGCCGCTTGGTATCGCCGTTTGGCTGAATTTTACCGCATCTGGCATGCAACGGTCCAACGCCTAATGCGGGCCTCACTCGATCGCCTGACCCGGCGTGCCGATAGGGCCGGCAACCATCATCTCCCTCGCGGGTTCAATTGCCCTGGGCGTATCCCATGGCTTATTCGGTATGTGACGCGCTGGCACAAAGTTATGATCGTCGTTGCGTCGGCGTCCATATTCATCGTCAGTCCAGCGGACACCGCGACACGATCCGAGCATCCAACTTGTCGTTTCTGCTGCATTCGAACCGGACAAACCGCGATGAGATATTCTCTCCTTCTGTTGACGACGCTCCTGGGCATCTCGGTCGGCAATTCGCGCGCTGTGCCCCCAAATCGATACTATAACGTCTGTTGAGTGCGATGGACGCACCTTGGGCGGGGTTCGTTTGTTCGGAGCACGATGAAGCAAACGAGTATTCTGGTGGGCGCGCGACAGGGCGATGCAAGGCGGGATGGCTAGAAACTGCGGGAGCTGCACGGCGTGCTGCGACGGTTGGCTGCGCATCGAGGTGCGCGGTCATGAGGTTCGGCCGGGCAGGGCTTGTCCTTTCCGCATTGCGCATGCCTGCGCGATCTACCAGGAGCGGCCCCAGCATCCCTGCCGGGAATTCGTGTGCGGTTGGCTCGTGCCTACAAGCCCGCTGCCGGATTGGATGCGGCCGGACAGATCCGACCTGATCCTGCTGGCGGCCAATTTTTTCTGGCACGGCCTGCCGGTCGATGTGGCGGTGGCGGCGGGCACACGCCCAAAGCAGAAGGCGCTCGACTGGCTCATGAAGTTCGGCGCCGCGCGCCGGCGATGCCTCATCTACCAGATGAACGACGAGTGGTTCGCGTTCGGCCCGCCGGCTTTCCAGGCCGAAATCGCTGAACGAATTCAGCGGGGCGACACCCCCTGGGCCGGCTGAACCCTGCCGCACGCTCCGAACCGGACATTCTGACTGCAATCAATGGTTGCATGAGCAATACCCGTTGCATGCCACCGGGACCATCCTTACGCAAACATGACGCCAAGCTTACGCCAAACTGACCTAAAGCTGCGACAATATGCTGCACCGCAGCAATACCCATGTACCATTTTTGCAACAAGATCACAGAAAAGTTATTAACCATGTCGCCAAGGGCTTTCTTTTGCATCTGGCATACCTACGGTGATCACACCTGACAGTTGAATCGGACATGGACTGGGGACACGCCATGAAAAGTAAGCTTTTGTGCGGAACGGCATGCGCAACGCTTTGCCTGATCGCTTTTGGTGGGACTGCGCAATCCGCAACGCTTGATGACGTGATGGCGCGCCTCGACAAGATCGAGAGGGAAAATGCCGAACTGAAAGCCAAGATCAGATCGATGCAGGGCGCAAAGTCCGCGCCTGCGCCGGTAGCGGCTGCGGCCGCGCCGGTTGATCCAAGTAAATTCAAGGGCAATCCCGTCCTCCACGGCGCTGTCGCGACCTCGCCGGCTCCGCCGCCGCCGACGGGCCCGATGATTGGTGGAATGCCGGTCAAGGCCGGCCCGTTGACACCACTGATCGATAACACGACGGTCACTCTTTACGGATCGATCGACATCTCCGGCGATATCTTCAATCCGTCGGTGTTTGATCAGGGCACCAAGCTCGGGATCGCGAGCAACATTTCCAGCTTCGGGGTGCGCGTCAGGCATAACCTCGCGCCGTATGGCTATGACGGCATGGGCGGTCGTGGCGCAATTGGAATCTCAGGTTGATATCGCGTCGCAGCCAACGGAGCGCGCAGCATTCGGGACCCGCGACAGCTTCCTCGGGTTAGAGGGGCCGTGGGGCTCGCTTAAGGCCGGCAAGAGCGATACGCCTTACAAAAAAGCCACCAACGCATGGGATCCGTTCTCGCGAACGGTCGCCGATTACAATTCGATCATGGGGAATACCGGCGGCGACAACCGCGCCGAGTTCGATTGGCGCATGCCGCATGCAGTTTGGTACGAATCGCCGATTCTGTACGGGTTGCAGTTCAGCGCATTGTTCTCGCCGGGGCAGAACTATGCGCAGGACAACAGCGATTATGCCTACGGCGACGTATTCCAGTGCAACGGTGCGTCCGCTCGCGGCAGCGGCAGCAACTTCCCGGGCACCGGTGGCGCGGTGCCCGGCAATATCGGTGGCCAGGGCTGTACCGATGGTTCGTACGGCAATGCTTACAGCGCGGCTCTCACCTACAAGAACGGTCCATTCACCGCGATGGCAGCGTATGAGCTTCACGAGCAGGTCAACCGGCACGGTGATGACGGGCTTGCAGCCGGCGTTGTTGGCGCCGATATTCCTGCCGGGAGGCCCTCTTGCGGGGCCGTTGGGTCAAGAAGTCTTTACAGGCGTCCATAACGAGTGGGCCGCGAAGATTGGCGGCGGCTATCATTTCAATGACGGCATCGGCGACTTGCAGTTCTACGCCTATTACGAGTGGCTGCGGCGTGAGGTGCTGCCTTTCGAACAGCCCTTCAACGAACGCTCGCGCGACGGCGTGTACGCGAGCCTGACACAGTTCATCGGGAAGCAATGGTCTGTGAGCGCGGCATACGCGCACGCTTTCAAAACGCCAGGCAATCCGGCTTGCTTGAGCTTCAATACTGTCGATGCCGGTACTGCGTGCGTGGCCCCCGGACCCTTTGTCCAGTTCGGACCGAGTGGATTGCCGAGCCAGTACCAGGCGAATGTGTTCGACAACTCGGCCAGCCAGTATTCAGTCGGCGTGCGCTATTACTTCAACCAATGGGCGAGCTGGTATGCTGTCGGCACAGTTCTCACTCAGGGAGCGGGCGCGCATTACTGTCTCGGGGCAAGCGGTCACGGTTATCAGATATGTTCTCGCGACGCGGCCAACGACACCATCGGCGGTGCCACCATCAAGGCGGCTTCGAGCGGTATGACCTTCAACTTCTGATCGAACTCGCGAGGTTTGCGAGGAGGGGACGTTTCGCGCGCGTTGCATAGCACTTTAGGTGGTCGTTCGGCGACCTCCAGCCGCGAGGCCGATTTTTGAGGAGGGGACACGATGAAGTTTAAAGCATTGATCGCAAGCGTCACGTTTGTGGTGCTTGGCACAGCGGTCGCCGGAGCTGCGGATCTCGCGGTCAAGGCTCCGCCACCGCCGCCGCCAATGTTCAGTTGGACCGGATTCTACGTCGGCGCCAACATTGGGGCCGCCTGGACCCGCAACAGCTGGTTGGACTCGCTGTCTTTCGCGACCTTCAACACGACAAGCAATGGCGCATTTATCGGCGGCGGGCAGATCGGCGGCAATTATCAGATCGGCCAGTTCGTCATCGGCGGCGAGTGGGACTTTGACTGGGCCGGCAACAACAATGCGACCGGGGTCAGCATTCCCGGCGTCGAAATCGTCGCGGTCACCAACAACAATCGCTGGATCACAACGGTGGCTGCCCGCTTCGGCTGGGCCATCGATCACTGGCTGATCTACGGCAAGGCCGGCGGCGGCTGGGTCGGCAACAACAATCTGACCGTGACCAACCTCACGACAGGCGTGTCGCTCACCTGCGGCACCTTCGCCCTCACCAACTGCGGCAACAACACCGGTGGTTGGCTGCTCGGCGCGGGCTTCGAATATGCCTTTACCAACAATTGGACCGTGAAGGTGGAATACGACTATCTCGGGTTGGGCAATCGGACCTTCCTGATTCCGGCCACGTCGCCGTTCCTTGCCAATGATACGTTCACGTCGACCGGCCGCAATGTCTCGATGGTGAAAGTCGGGGTCAATTACCTCTTCAACTGGGGCGCACCGGTCGCGGCCAGATATTAATCGCTGAATGCCTGATTGAACTTCGGCGGATCACAAGGGCTCCGGACTTCAAACCGGAGCCCGTTCGCTGTCGGGGTCCTGCCGCGCGATACGATCATATCGCCCGCGTGAGGCGGTTGCGTGCCCTGCTTTTGCTTTTAACTCGTGGACTACATACGCTGTCTCGACATAACATCTGGCTGCAAAACAGTTGAGGGATCCGCGGACCGGAGAGGAGGGAGACGCAGATGATGGACTTGCCGCCCCCAGCCTACATCCAGATCGCGCAGGCCGAGGCTCCGCCGGAAGCACCGGCTGCCGAGCCGACCCCGATCAAGGTCGACGTATCAAAATACATTCCGGAGTCGGCAACCGCGGTGACCATGATCGTGACGCTGACGCCTCCGACGGGACAGGCGATCATCTATGCCGAGGGCCATGAAAAAGATTACACGTTGTTCAAAGGACCGCGCTCGATCGAGGAGGTGAAGCTCGACGGTCCGATCGTCTATGTAAAGCTTTATGGCGCGACCAGCTTCGATATCCACTACATCAATTATCGGCAGCCTTATTAGATGTCGCGGCTTTCTGCGCCATGACAACGACATCGCAGCGGCTGTTTGAGCGCGCGATCGACGCCCATCGCAAGGGCGCGGTCGACGATGCGAAGGCGATGTATCAGGAGGTGCTGCGCGCCGACCCAAACCATGCCGCGGCCTATGGCAACCTCGCTGTCATCGCGGCCCAAGAGGGAGATTTCGTTCGCGCCGAAGGTCTGTTTCGCCACGAAATCAGGCTCAGGCCGGATAGCGCCGTAGGTTACAATCACCTTGGCTCGGTGCTGCAGCAGCAGGGAAAGTGGATTGAGGCGGTTGCCGTACATCAGCACGCCATCGCCCTCAACGCGAACTACGCCCAGGCCCATCTCGCGCTCGGCAACGCGCTGAAGGGGCAGCATAGGTTTGACGAGGCCATGCGATCCTATCACACCGCGCTCGCGATCAAACCCGACTATGCCGAGGCTCATAACAATGTCGGAGTGGTGCTTCAATTGCAGGACAAGCTCGGCGAGGCCGCAAGCGCCTATCGCAACGCCGTGGGGGCGATGCCGGCTTACGCGGAGGCTTGTTTCAACCTCGGCGTCGTCCTGCACCAGATGCGCGATCTTGCTGCCGCGGAGACGGCTTACCGACAGGCAATCGCGATCGACGCCAGCGTCGCCGTCGCGCATAACAATCTCGGCACGGTGCTCAGGGATCTCCGCCGTCTCGACGAGGCGATAGCCGCGTTTGAGCGTGCGGTCGAGCTGAGGGCCGACTATGTGGAGGCCGATCTACAATCGCGCGACCGTCCTGCAAGAGAAGGGCAGACTGGACGATGCGCTCGCCGCCTATGGCCGAGCGCTGGTGCTGCGGCCCGATTATGTCGACGCGGTGAACAATGCGGGTATCGTGCTGCAGGAACTCGGACGTACCGGCGATGCGATCGCCCTTTATCGCCGGGTCGCGCGGCCGATGCCCGTTCATGCCGACCTCTACAACAATCTGGGAACGGCGCTACTTGCCGCAGGCGAGCCGAAAGAGGCGAGGGCGGCGCTCGAACAAGCGCTGGCGTGCCGGAACGATTTTCCGGAGGCCGCCTACAATCTCGGCAACGCGTTGCGCGAGCTGGGTGATCTCGCCGGGGCGATCGCGGCCTGGCGCCACGCGCTTGCGTTGCGTCCGGATTATCCGGATGCGCTGATCCAGCTCGCTCATCACCGCGCCCTGGCCTGTGAATGGGACACCCACGCGCAGGACCAAAAGACATTGCGCGACCTCGTTGCGAGCGGGGTTCGGGTGCCGCCGTTCTATCTGTTCGCGACACCGGCGAATGCAGCCGAACAGTTGCGCTGTGCCGAGCAATGGGTCGCGCCGCTGAAGCCGCCGCAATCTCATCTTTTCGATCACGGCGCACGGCATGAGCGCCGCCCGCGGATTCGCCTCGGTTATCTGTCGGCCGATTTCCACCAGCATGCCACAGCGCGTTTGACCGCCGAGCTGTTCGAAAGCCATGACCGCAATCGCTTTGAGGTATTCGCCTATAGCTATGGCGACGACGATGCGAGCCCGATGCGAAGCCGGCTCGCGAAAGCCTTCGACCGCTTCGTCGACATCGCGGCCCTGTCGCATCGGGACGCGGCGGCGAGAATCCATCAGGACGAGGTCGACATCCTGATCGATCTGAAGGGCTTTACCCACGGCGCGCGCCCCGCCATTGCAGCCTACCGGCCGGCGCCCGTGCAGGTGAGCTACCTCGGATTTCCCGCCACCATGGGCGCGGACTTCATCGACTATATTCTGGTCGACCGTTTCGTGGTGCCGGAAAGTCAGCAGGCGTACTTCTCCGAACGGCTGGTGCATCTGCCCGATTGCTATCAGGTCAACGATCGCAGGCGCGACATCGCGGAGACATCTACAACGCGTCGGGATTGCGGATTGCCCGACCGGGGCCTTGTGCTCTGTTGCTTCAACAACAGCTACAAGCTTACGCCGGAGATGTTTGACGTGTGGATGCGGCTACTTCGCGCGGCTCCCGGGACTGTGCTGTGGCTGCTCGCCGCAAACCCGCAGGTGGAGAGTAACCTGCGTCGGGAAGCCGCTGCGCGCGACGTCGACCCCTCTCGCCTGGTCTTCGCGCCCGTCGTTCCGCCGCCGGCGCATCTCGAGCGGCACCGGCATGCGGATCTGTTCCTCGACACCTCGCCCTGCAACGCGCACACGACGGCAAGCGATGCGTTATGGTGCGGCTTGCCGGTTCTGACCTGTGCCGGAGAGACATTCGCAGGCCGCGTGGCCGGCAGCTTGCTGACGGCAATCGGACTCGGGGAACTCGTGACCTCGTCGCTGGAACAGTATGAGCAGATGGCGATCGACCTGATCGGCGCGCCCGAGCGGCTCAAGTCGTTGCGCGGAAAGATCGAGCGGGAGCGGGATGTGAATTCGCTGTTTGACCTGCCAAGAGCAAAAGCCGCGATCGAAGCCGCCTATGAACGGATGTGGCAGCGCTGGCGTGACGGCGAGGAGCCTGTGGGATTTTCGATTCACAATGTCTGATCCGGGGCCGACGAGTCAGAAACTGCTGGAAGCTGCGATCGCGCATCATCGCGCCGGCCGGCCGGTGGATGCCGAACGTCTCTGCCGGCAAGCATGCAAGGTCGCGCCCAACAATCCCTACGCGTTCCACCTTGCGGGCGTGCTCGCTCACCAGCTCAGACGAAACGACGCCGTCGCACTGCTTGAACGGGCGGTGAGGATCAAGCCTGATTTTGCCGAAGCCCACAATGACCGCGGCGTGATCCTTGCGGCCGGCGGAAATCTTTCGCAGGCGCTATCGTGCTTCGAGCGCGCGATCGAGATCAATCCGGCCTATGCCGAGGCCCGCAACAATCTTGGACGCACGCTGGCCGCGCTGGGCCGCCACGACGAAGCGGCCGCGCAACTTCGAGCAGGTCCTCGCGGCGATGCCCAAATCGCCGCTTGCGCATTTCAACCTGGCTTCCGTGCTCGACGTGCTGGGCAGGCCAGAGCAGGCCGAGCAGCACTATCGAAGCGCCATCGCCTTGCGCTCGGATTTTCTGGACGCCCATCTTCATCTTGGCTCATTGCTGCAGAGAACGAACCGCTCAGGCGAGGCGCTTGCGAGCGCCGAGCGCGCGGTCGCGATCGCTCCGAACCACGTCGGAGCCCGCAACAATCTCGGCAATATCCTCCGCGCGCTCGAGCGCCGCGAGGAGGCGATTGCACAATATCGGACGGCGCTCCGCATCGACCCCAACTCCGTCGCGGCCCACTATAATCTCGGTGTCGCGCTGCGCGGCGAGGCCGCGATCTCCGAAGCAAAAGAGCATTTTTCCCGCGCGCTTGCGCTGCGGCCGGACTTTCTCGAAGCCGAGCTTGCACTGTGCATGGCGGAGCTACCGGCGCTCTACGACACCGCCTCCGAGATCGATGCACGCCGCGCGGCCTATGCCAGCCGGCTGGCGGCACTCAGCTCGAAGCTGGAGAAGGGCGCCGTCCCGCCCGCCTTGATCGACGCCATCGGGGCGCACCAGCCGTTTTACCTGCCGTATCAGGGCCGCAACGACCGGGAGCTGCAATCGCTCTATGGATCGGCGGTCTGCCGCGTTCTCGCCGCGCGGTTTACCGCGCCCGCACTGCCGCCTCCGCCTACCGCGGACGAGCCGATCCGGCTCGGGATCGTCAGCGGGTTCTTTCGGCAGCATTCGAACTGGAAGATCCCGATCAAAGGCTGGCTGAAAATGCTGAACCGCGATCGGTTTCGCGTGTTCGGCTACTACACTGGCGTTGAGCGGGATGGTGAGACCGACATCGCGGCCTCGCTCTGCGAGCGATTCGTGCAGGGCCCGCTTTCCCTTGACGCGTGGCGGAACGCGATCGCAGCCGATGCGCCGCATGTTCTGCTGTTTCCCGAGATCGGAATGGATAAGGTTTCGGCGCAGCTTGCGGGCATGCGCCTCGCACCGGTGCAGTGCGCCTCATGGGGACATCCGGTCACCTCCGGCTTTCCGACCGTCGATTACTTCATCAGCAGCGATCTGATGGAGCCGGCCGGCGCCGAGAACCATTACTCGGAGACGCTAGTTCGGTTGCCCAACCTCTCCATTTATTACGAGCCGGTTGAGGTGGTGCCGGCGCAGATCGATCGCGCCACGCTCGGTCTGCGCGAAGATGCTGTGACCTATTGGTGCGCGCAATCGCTGCCGAAATATCTGCCGCAATATGACGAGGTCTTCGTGCGCATCGCCTCAGAGGTGCCCGGCTGCCAATTCGCCTTCATCGAGTTTGCCGGCGGCAAGGCCGTGACCGAGTTGTTCAGATTCAGGCTTGATCGCGCATTCGAAGCCGCAGGTCTGAAAGCCGGGGATTACTGCGTTTTCCTGCCCCGCCTTGCGCCGGAGAGATTCGCAGGGGCAATCGGGCTATGCGACATCGTGCTCGACAGCATCGGATGGTCCGGATGCAACTCAATCCTGGAAAGCCTTGCCCATGATCTGCCCATCGTGACTCTGGCGGGTGATTTGATGCGCGGCCGGCATGCGGCCGCCATCCTCGCCATGATGGATGTGCAGGAAACAACGGCGCACTCCCTGGATGAATTTGTGGCAATCGCCACGGCCCTCGGCCGCGACAAAGCGATGCGGCGAGACATTTCCTTGCGGACATCCCAGCAAAAGCCTCGTGTCTATCGCGACTTGCGATCCATTGAGGGGCTGGAATCGTTTCTAGACCGAACCGTTCGAAATTCCATCAACCCACCATGACGAAAGGGCTCATGACGTTTTTGTGCCTGCGCGAAAGCTGCGAGCAGTCTTCAACAATTCCGCGGCCAGCTCTTCCAACCCGGGCAGCTCGTCCAAGGTGAGAATCTGTGTTGCTCGGCCTCTTGTGGGCATCCGCCAAATCCAGAGGCAGTTTTAACCATTGGCCATCATTCGCGCACGCATCGGTTTAAGGACAAACAGAGGCTATTGCCACCACTGCTAGGTTCATGATGGCGGTCAGCAAGAACACAAGGTGCCAACTGCCAGTTGATGTCTTGATGACGTTGGCAACCGGAACAAGGAAAGCCGAAGTCCCTTTCGCCGTATAAAGCAGCCCGAGATTCACCGTCGCGAACTTTGATCCGAAGGTATCGGTACAGGTTGACGGAAACAGGCTAAATATCTCCCCCCAGGTGAGGAAGATTAGCGCGGCGAAGAGCACGAAAGCCCAAGGGGCCGTGCCGAGCGTCCCCAATAACCAGTAAGCGCCCGCGCCCAAGCCGAACGCGATTGCCATGGTATTTTCGCGTCCGATGTGGTCGGAAACCCAGCCAAACAGTGGCCGCGCCGCGCCGTTCGCGACGTTGTCGATGATGAGTGCGGCGGTGAGTGTCGAGGCCCCGAAGAAAACGATTGTGTTTGCAACGTTGAAGTCCTTGGCGATTGGCGCAATTTGTGCAGTTGCCATCAGGCCGCTAGCGGACACCAAAACAAACATAACGTAGAGAATCCAAAATATCGGCGAAGCTAGCACCTCGTGCGGTGCGTAATTTCGCGATGACTGAGCGACTTTTGGGGCGGGTACGCCAGCCATCTCGTCGGATGCCGGCGCCCTCAAAATCCAAGCCAGAACGAAAACAATCCCACCCTGAAATAGTCCGAACCACAAGAAGGCTGCTTCGTAGCCGCTGGTACCGATTACATATTGAATGGGAATGACAGTCAGAGCGGCGCCTGCGCCGTAACCCGCAGCGGTGAGGCCGACTGCAAGACCGCGCCGGTCAGGAAACCACTTGACGGCAAGGCCAACGCAGGTGGCATAGACCGCGCCACCCCCAATTCCCCCGATAACGGCGCCGAGATACAACAACGGCAGTGTAGTTGGCATACGCGTTTATGGCCCATCCAATCGCGACCATAATGCCACCGAAGGCGACCACGATTTTCGGTCCACGCGCGCCAAGTCGATCAACAATCCAACCTGCAACCGGCGTAAGCCACGTCTCGAGAGCAATAAAGATGCTGAAAGCGACCTGTATTGCCGCGATGGTCCAGCCGTGTTTGGCCGCTATCGGATTCACAAACAGCGTCCATCCGTATTGCAAATTGGCGATCATCACCATGCAGAGGATTGCACAAACAAGGATCGTCCAGCGCGTCGACGCGATAGCGACTGGCCGTGAATCAAGCTGTGCTGTTGTTGACATCGGTTTCCCC
Source organism: uncultured Alphaproteobacteria bacterium (assembly GCA_963738845.1). Lineage (GTDB taxonomy): Bacteria > Pseudomonadota > Alphaproteobacteria > Rhizobiales > Xanthobacteraceae > Bradyrhizobium. The sequence goes on from CAVTYJ010000007.1 coordinate 608,496, forward strand.
CTTTTTCGCCTTTCGGTTCTGAAAGTGCGGACTAAGAGGGTATCTCCTTAATCTGCCGTTTGTATACATAATAATGCGTTCCAAGACAGGGGGAGATTGCGTGGAAGGCGCGGCCCGAGCCCTGACGTTGGAAGGTGGGGGCCTGAGCGATCCACGCCACGATGCTGCAAAGCAGCAAAACAAGCGTGTTGCGCCGAAAGTGCACCGCAATATTGGGGGTGAAGAACTGCAGTATCCGGCAATGCGCCGAGCTACGGGATCCAATCGGAGGATCACCGAAATTCGTAATAGCGGCTTCGCGGCACCGGGTATGCGACAAACGGATTCGGATACATGTTCCGCGAGTCGCACAACTGACACATATTTCCAGTCCAACGCTTGGCAGCATCGAAGCCGCACAGGGGGAGAGCCATTCGTTCTGCAACTATCGGAGGCACGGGTCGTTGCCCACCCGGGCAATAGTATTGAGCAAAGGCGGAGTTGTCGCCTGATGCGGCTAAGAGCGCGGCCAACGCTAAGAACCCGTGTTTCATCGTCGTCTCTCCAACAAGTTCAAAAGTTCGTCCCCGACCGGGCGATAGGTTGAAGGGTCCCTGAGCTAGGGCTCGCGCTTCCGATGAGCTCCCGTCGACTCGTCGCTCCCCCTGCAGAGCAACATGCTAGCGGCTTAGAATGCGAGCCGGAAGGGCTGCGTAACGACAACGCCCGTCTGCCTCCTCATCGCGGGCCGATGCCATAGGCCGCAGGAATAATGCGATAGCCGGTCAGCGTGACCTCAGTGCTCGATGGATTATCAATCAGGACATGAGGCCCATAGTCGCCCGTCACAATCGAAGCGTGGGGCCGATCCTTAATGAAGCGGTTCGTGGCGTCCAATAGGCAAAACGAATGGAGGAGGGAGCTGATAGCCTTCGCCTGTATCGACGACTCCCTTGTGCAGTAAGCAGTAGGCGAGAGACAAGCCAGGCCGAAGCGAGTACAGCCCCAACCAAGTCGCTCACGACGCAACTTCGGCAAGTTCACGCCTCGGCAGGGGCACCTCCCACACGCCGGAATCAATCGAGGCAATCTGCCGATCCACCGACGACACAATGAACCGCGAAAATGGTCGGAGATGGAGATAAAGGGCGGCGAGGATGCAAATGTAGCCGAGCGCGCGTGGGTTTGCTTTCGCGCATTCATAAAACACCTTGCAAAAATGCGGAAAAGCAGCGGGCTGGAGCCGTCAGGCGGCAGGAAAATTGTCGACTGCAACGGGGCAGGGCACGAGAGCTTGGTCGGTGTGCTTTTCAGTGCTTCATTGCTGTCGCGCACGGGCCGGCTCGCGTGCTGCACTCCACAGCTGGCCACCGCAAAGCCGCACAATTCTTCAGGATTAGTAACCCGCGAGGATCGGCGAATTGAAAGATAGTTACGCCCAATTTGTAGCTGCGAACGCTCTAATGCTGTGAACTCCACAAAAGGTCGAGCCGGCCGCCGCTCCACCACCTGGTCCGCAGACTTCGAATTTCTTGTACATACCCCAGTTCATAAATTCTCCCTTAACGCTCCAATCGTGGCTGAAGGCATATTCGACACCAATGCCGCCGACCCAGGAGGGTTGATTGGCGCCGCCGGTTTGCCGTGAGCAATCGAAGGCACCGGGCGCGGACACTGTCGTCACACGAGCTGATTGGTGAAGTCAAAGCTCCGTTGAGGACAGGGTGTAATCTTCCGGGAGTTGCTCCTGCGACACACCAATCGCCGATTGCATTGGGGCAGGGGCCGGTCAGGGCGCGCCGCTGGGTTTATGGAAACTGCTAGTCTAAGTTTTGGGCCAACCGCTATAAATGGGAGCGCCGGCGCTAAGACCAGCTATGATCTTGTGACGCTGTCACAGGACTACGCCCAGCGCGGCAGCATCGCGTTTTTCGGCTGCGCACATTCATCAGTCGCGGTTTCTGACCGCTCGCAAGCCCCAATGCAGCGCCGGCTTTCTCGCGCTGCAACTGTCCACCTGCAATACCGACTGCAAAGAGATAGAGCCACCCCTGATAGAAATCGAACAGATGCGAGCGCGACGGGTTACACTGGCGGTCTGATCGCTGAATATCTGGCGACGTCCTATCGCGGTGGCGATGCCCCGTCCTGGGCGATCGCGGGTCGTTCAACCGACAAGCTCCAGAAGGTGCGTACAGACATCGGCGCACCGGACGATCTGCCCTTGGTCAAGGCGGATGCCGCCGATCCAGCCAGCCTGCGCTCCATGTGCGAGCGTGCTTCCGTCATCATCACTGCGGTGGGACCTTATCAGCGCCAGGGTTCCGAGCTTGTGGCGGCCTGCGCGGCCACGGGCACGGCGTATGTTGATCTGTGCGGCGAACCGGTTTGGATGAGGCGCATGATTGATACCCATCACGAAGAGGCGGAACGGACCGGCGCGCGCATCGTCTTCTCCTGCGGCTTCGAATTCGATCCCATTCGATCTCGGCGTGCTCACGTTGCAGGAGAAGGCGCGCGAGACATTCGGACGCCCGGCGCAGCGGGTCAAAGCCCGGGTGCGCAAGCTGAAAGGCGGTATGTCCGGCGGCACCGCGGCAAGTGCTCAAGCGACATTGGCCGCGGCCGCGCGGGACCCGGCCTTAATCCGCCTTCTGACTGATCCCTTCGCATTGACGCCTGGCTTCACCGGGCCGTCTCAGCCGTCGGGCCTCATTCCTGAATACGACTCGAGCATGAAGGTCTTGCTCGTGCCGTTCCCGATGGCGCCGATCAACACCAAAAACGTGCACCGCACAAATTTCCTGTTGGGTCATCCCTACGGCACGGATTTCGTTTACGACGAGATGATGGTCGCGCCGGGATTTGGGGAGATCCCCCGGGTGACGACGGAGACCTTCGCCAGGATCGCTTCTTTGTTGACCGGCGGTCTCAAAGCCGGCGCGGGCCCAACTCGAGACGAGCGCGAGAAGGGCTTCTACGACATCCTTTTTCTAGGCGAGCTGCCAGATGGCGGACAGGTGGAGGCGGTCGTCACGGGTGACCGCGATCCGGGCTACGGCTCAACCAGCAAGATGATCACCGAGAGCGCTCTCTGCCTCGTGCGCGACGTGCAGGGTGAGGGCGGCATCTGGACGCCGGGCGCACTGATGGGTCCAGCACTGCGCAAGCGTCTGACCGAGCGCGCCGGCCTCACCTTCAGCGCGCGTTGAGCAGCTCCCGATCATTCGGGGTTCAGCCAAGTCACGGGCGTTCGCGACCTCTGCGGCCTGACAGCCGGCCTTACGAGCGACGCAATCGGCAATCCGTGGCTTAGATAACCAACCCAACCCTCGCCAACTTAGCGTGGCTCAGCCGGTCCCACCGCCTGGGCCGGCCCAGATACTGCAGCGTGAACAGGATCTGGCACCAGAGGCCGATGCAATCGCCACGGCACGCCCGGCATCAATTAAACGCTTTTAAAATATCACTTTAAATGTCCAACTTAAATCAAAATGTGGAATTAAAGAAAACTAAAACAAGCGGTTGAGCTCACGCCCGGTGTCCGTGCGGCTACTAGGCACGGGTATACAAAAATGCCGCTCCATCCAGGGTGAGATGGAGCGGCAGTTCAGGGTAAATCATCACGTGATCTAAGTCCTTGGAGTAACCGCACGCGCACTCAGTCGATTGTTGAACGTTTCCGTGACTGCAAAATAGATCAAGTAATCCCTAGTCTAGGGCGTGACGCTGATTGGGCGAGGCCGCCGCCTCTCGACGGCGGCGGCCTCTAATCGCACGGGCAGGCGGTTCTAGTATCGAGGCCATTCCGCACGGGGAGCTTGATTGAAAATAGATTAAATTCAGCTAATTAAATTTCGAGAAATTGTCAAATTAAAATTTCAGCGAATATTTTATGGGGTGGCTTACGCGCTTGTTCAGTATTCCGACGTAGCTCGCCGGCGATTTCGCGCCATCGCACGGGCGGGCTCGTCCATCTCGCCAAGCCCGGCAGCACGAGCTGGCATGGTTTTGCGAGCGCAATCGTCGAGGGACTAAAGGCGAGGGGACAGCCTGTGAAAGGCCAGCGCGGTTCAGACGATCAATGAGCACAAGTGAAGGGGCCGGGCGAGAGTCCGTGAGTAGGTCATCGGAGATGGCTCGGCGACCGACAAGGGTATAATCAGGCCCGCGTGCGCCGATTCAAGGAGATATCATGCTACACGGAGTGCCGGTTAACGAACTAGGGTTGCTGGCGCTCGCGGTCGTGCTCGGCGGGATCGTGACCGGCATCCTGGCCGGGCTGTTCGGGATCGGGGGCGGCGCCGTCATCGTCCCGGTCCTCTACGAGGTGTTCGGCCTCCTCGGCGTCTCGGACTCGGTGCGCATGCAACTCTGCATCGGAACCTCGATCGCCATCATCGTCCCGACGACCTTTTGGTCCTACCGGGCGCATCTTGCAAAGGGCGCCGTCCTCGACGGCGTGGTGCGGCGGTGGGCATTCCCGGCGGTCTGCGGCGTCGCGGTCGGTGCGCTGGCGGCGGCGTTCCTGCCGGGGACAGTCTTCAAGGTCGCCTTCATCGTCATTGCGAGTTTCATCGCCCTGAAGCTTCTGTTCGCTCGCGAAAGCTGGCAGCTCGGCGGTGATCTCCCGAAGGGCCCACTGATGTCCGCCTATGGCTTCCTGGTCGGGCTCGCCTCGTCGCTGATGGGCGTGAGCGGCGGCTCGATGTCGAACCTGGTGCTGACGCTCTACGGCAAGCCAATCCACAACGCTGTCGCCACCTCGTCGGGCGTAGGCGTGCCCATCACGATCGCCGGGACGATAGGCTACATGCTGGCGGGACTGTCGCGCCAGGGGCTCATGCCGCCGCTGTCCATCGGCTTCGTATCGTTGCTCGGCGTCGTCCTGATGGCGCCGGTTGCGAGCATCACCGCACCCTATGGCGCACGCCTGGCGCACGCGCTTTCCAAACGGCGGCTCGAAATCGCGTTCGGGGTCTTCCTGCTTCTAGTCTCGCTGCGCTTCCTCTACAGCCTCGGAGCCTGAAGGATATAATCAACGACACAAAGGCGGCAAATCAGCCAACCGAACGCCGCCTTTGGGTCGTTCGCCTCTTTTCGGCCTTGCGTTAGGCGTTTCCGGTTTACTCTCAACTCCGGACACATTTCAGTAGAATCTGCAGGCCGTTTCGAGTGGCGAGAGAACGCCATGAAGACAACGAGGAGTTGACGGAGGAAACGAATGGATTTCGGCATCGCCCTGCCAACGGCCGCAAATTCCTGGAGGGTCACCAAGGAAGCCGAGGAGCTCGGCTTCACCCATGCCTGGTTCTACGACACTCAGATGCTGAGCGCCGATTGCTTCGTCGCCATGGGCGCGGCGGCCGTGAACACCAGGCGCATCCGCCTCGGCACCGGCGTGCTGGTGCCGTCGAACCGCATTGCCCCGGTCGCCGCCAATGCGCTGGCGACACTGAACCAGCTCGCTCCGGGCCGCATCGACTTCGGCGTCGGTACGGGCTTCACCGCGCGGCGCGCGATGGGCTTTGGCGCGATCAAGGTAAAGGACATGGAGACCTACATCCACCAGGTCTACGGCCTGCTGCGCCGCGAGACGGTCGAGTTCGAGATGGAAGGGCAGAAGAAAAAGATCCGTTTCCTCAATCCCGAGCTGCCCCTGTTCAACACCACGGATCCGATCACGCTCCATCTCTCGGCCTTCGGGCCGCGCACCCAGGCGCTGACAGCCAGGCTCAAGGCGGGCTGGATCAACTTCGTCGGCAATGTCGAGAACGGCATCAAGGAAGTCGAGGCCATGCGCGACGCCTGGTCGAAAGCCGGCCATGCGATGGGCGATCTTCAGGCGACGGCCTTTGCGCTAGGCTGCGTGCTGAAAGACGGTGAACCCGCTGACTCCGAGCGTGCGATGGCACAAGCGGGCCCGCGCGCGGCAGTTATGCTGCATCGCGCGGCGGATGAGGCGCTGGCCGGACTGGCGCCAGGTGTGACGATGGTGTCCAGGACCAGGCCCGAGATGCAAGGCTATATCGACCTAGCGCGCGACTTTGAGCCCAAGGATGCGCCCTACCTGCAGAACCATCGCGGGCACCTGATGTTCGTGAAGCCCGAGGAGAAGCGCTTCGTGAGCGCCGAGTTAATCAGCGCCACCTCTTTTACGGCAAGCGAGGCCGAGATCAAGCAGCGCATCGAGGCGCTGCGCAGCGCGGGCTACATGCAGTTCACCATCCAGCTTGTGCCCGGACATGAACACGCGCTGGCTGACTGGGCGCGCATCCGAAAAGCGTTCGCCTAAGGTGTCTAAAGCCCGAGTAGGCGAAAGACTTGATCATTTCGTTCCCTCCACCGCCACCTGGGCTCGACAGGGTTCCGAAACCCGCCCTAAGTGCGGCAAAGCAGGTTTGCAATGGAGTAGGGCGATGGGGAGCCAGATGGAGGCCGAAGCTTACGACTACATCGTGACCGGCGCTGGGTCTGCCGGCTGCAAGCCTGACACCGGGCCGGGGCTCGAGAAATGGCTGTCGTTGAATGCGGAATACGCGAAAAGCTGGCCAAATATTATGGTGAAAAAAACGCCCCCGCCCAATTCTAAGGAGTGGGAGGGAAAGCCGGACAAACTATCCAGTACTTCTCACCAAATCATTGAGGCGGACAAGGTCAACGTCCACCCGGTTTGCGACGTGCTATTGGTAGCGAGCCAATGCCACTCATTGAGAAGCAAATCCGGCGAAAGATCATGAGTTTCTTCGAGCGTCTAAAGACGGAAGCATCCGTCGAGTGGCGGGCCTACACCGAGCATCCCTTCACAAACGGGTTGGCAGACGGTTCGCTCGCCGAAGCGGCGTTTCGTCACTACCTCGTTCAGGACTACCTGTTCCTCATCGAGTTTGCTCGCGCCTACGCGCTCTCCGTCTACAAGTCGCCAAATCTCGCTGACATGCGTGAAGCGGCGGCCGGCCTCTCGGCCATCCTCGACATCGAGATGAACCTGCATGTGAAGCTCTGCGCCGGCTGGGGCCTGTCGGCCACCGATCTTGAACAAACCCCTCCGGCGGTCGAGATGCTGGCCTATACGCGCTACGTGCTCGACGCGGGAATGCGCGGCGATCTGCTGGCACTCAAGGTGGCGCTTGCCCCCTGCGTGATCGGCTACGCGGAGATCGCGACGCGGCTCGCCTCGCGACCCGATGCACACGCTGCAACGAACCCATATCGCGTTTGGATCGCCGAGTATGCCGGTGCACCATACCAAGAGGTCGCGGCGAAAGCGCGGGCGCACCTGGAGGGTCTCGCCGATCTCTACGTCACGCCAGCCCGCGAGGCAGAGTTGGTCGTGATCTTCAAGGAAGCCACCCGGCTCGAGGCCGACTTCTGGGAAATGGGCTGGCGTGCGGGCCAACGTGTTGAATAGTCGCTGACTGCGTACCGTGTCGGAAAGCATGCGAGACGTGGTTGTCAGCAGATTGCGCGAGGTGGGCGGACGATCTGTCATGACACGAAGCTGCGCTGAGCACTGTCGTGCGTCTCGTCAGCGGGAGCCTTTAGGGAGACGACCAATGGCATAGCCGAAACCCGACCCAAGTTCAGTCGAAACAGGCGAACAGGTACCTGCACGACCGACTCCGGCAGTCAGTCTAATGAGACCGTCGATGGTCTGGACGGCGCGAGCTTTTTGGGCTGAGAATTCCCAAAAGCCTCCTGCCGCGATAGCGAAGACTCCCGTTTTCTGGAGACTCGCCCTGGAGACCCTAGAATGAATTCACTGCATGGTGGAGTCGGCATTAGAGTGGGTGCGCTCGTCGGGCCCAAAGCACCCGTCGGCGAGGCGAACGTTGGGGTATCGAAGGGTCCAAATGGATAACCCCACGCTAACCGGCTGGCGCTGAGCCCGATAACGCGAACAAGACAGACTTCCATCGCGCGCATTTGCGAAACTGGAAGCCGCAGGGGGAGGCGTGCGAATGGGCCAAACGACGGTCCAAGACGGGATGACGATCGACTGGGATGTCGACATTCCGGTCGACGATGGTGTCGTGCTTAAGGGTGATGTGTTTCGGCCAATCTCTGGCGAACCGTGTCCCGTCTTGCTGACCTATGGCCCCTATGCCAAGGGTCTTTCTTTCCAGCAAGGTTATCCGAGTGCATGGCAGAAGATGATCGCCAATCATCCGGATGTCGCCTACGGTTCGACTAACAAATATCAGAATTGGGAAGTCGTCGATCCTGAGAAATGGGTTCCCTATGGCTACGCCTGCGTGCGCGTCGATTCACGCGGAACGGGCCGTTCACCCGGATTCATCGATCATTTCTCGCCACGCGAAACGCGTGACTTCTACGAATGCATCGAGTGGGCCGCGCGGCAGCCGTGGTCAAACGGCAAGATTGGTCTTTCGGGCGTCTCGTACTACGGCATCAACCAATGGCATGTCGCCTCGCTGCAGCCGCCGCATCTGAAGGCGATGTGCATATGGGAAGGCGCAGCCGACTGGTACCGCGATATGACCCATCACGGCGGGATCCTCTCGACCTTCTGGGCGAATTGGTACGACATGCAGGTGAAGACCGTGCAATACGGTCTTGGCCAACGCGGTCCCCGCAGCGCCGTCTCCGGTCTTTGGGTGTGTGGCGACGACACGCTGTCCGACGACGAACTCGCGCGCAACCGCTGCAGCTTCGGCGACGACATTCTTGCCCACCCGCTCGACGACGACTACCACAAAACGCGTTCGCCGCATTGGGACAAGGTGACAATTCCTTTCCTCTCAGCCGCAAATTGGGGCGGTCAGGGTCTGCATCCCCGTGGTAATTTTGAAGGATTTATGCGCGCAGCCTCCAAGGAAAAGTGGTTGGAGGCACACGGCCTCGAGCATTGGACGCATTTCTACACGGACTACGGGCGCTCGCTGCAGAAAGCCTTCTTTGATTGCTATCTAAAGGGCGAGAGCAACGGCTGGCGCGAGCGACCTCGCGTGCTGTTGCAAGTGCGCCATATTGATCGTTTCGAGGAGCGAAGCGAAGCCGAGTGGCCGCTTGCGCAAACGTCATGGACCAAATTCTATCTCGACCCCGATCATCAGACGCTGTCCTCTGTTCCGGTCGCCAAATCCGGCAGCCTATCATTCGATGCGGACGGCGACGGCCTCACCTTCCTGTCGGAGCCGCTTTCGGAACAGACGGAAATCACTGGACCCGTCGCCGCGCGATTACGCATTTCGTCGTCGACATCCGATGCCGATATATTTCTCGTCTTTCGTGTCTTCACTGCCGACATGCGCGAAGTCGTATTTGTCGGGGCAATTGATCCACATACGCCCGTTGCCCAGGGCTGGTTGCGGGCGTCGCATCGTAAACTTGACAGCAAGCTTTCGAAGCCATGGCGGCCTTATCATACGCATGATGAAAAGCTGCCCCTGAGCCCTGGCGAGCCAGTCGATCTGCACGTCGAAATCTGGCCAGCGTCGATTGTGGTCCCAGCCGGATGCCGGATAGCATTGTCAGTGCGCGGACGAGATTACGAATGGCAGAAGACGACGGGCTTGCGCCTGTCGAATTTCAAAAACGAGCTAACGGGTTGCGGACCGTTCCTGCACGACGATCCGCGCGACCGGCCGTGCTCCGTCTTCGGGGGTCGCACGACCCTGCATATCCACCCTAACGACGCGAATTATCTGCTTCTTCCGATCATCCCCCGGAAGCAGTGAAGGAATAACAAAAGTGCGCGAACAATGCGCCTGAAATAAACGAAATCAGGAGGACGTCATGAGGATCACCAGACGCGACGTGATGTTGGCAGCCGCCGCAACAACGCTGGCCGGGTCTGCTGGAAATGCGGCGGCGGAAACCGCCGGCGCGATCCGCGTGGGGCTTCTGACTGTGAAGACAGGACCGCTGGCTTCGGGCGGTATCGACATGGAGCGCGCGCTCGTGATGTATCTGAAAGAGCGCAACAATGAGCTCGCCGGCCGCAAGGTCGAACTCATCGTCGCCGATACGGCCGGCGTTCCCGCGACCGCTCGCACCAAGACGCAGGAGCTCGTCGAGCGCAACAATGTCCATTGTCTGATCGGCCCGCTCGCCGCCTTCGAGGCGTTGGCGATCGACGACTATATCCGCCAGACCAAGACCCCGACGCTTTCGGTTGCGGCGGCCGAGGACATGACGCAGCGTCATCCCAATCCCTGGTTCGTCCGCGCCACCTCAACCTCGGCACAATGCGCGCATCCGATGGCGGACTACTGCATCAAGGAGCTCAAGTTCAAACGCATGATCACGATCGCCGACGACATCGCCTATGGCCAGGAGATGTGCGCCGGATTCCAGCGGGTGTTCGAAGAGAATGGCGGCAAGATCATCCAGAAGGTATTCACGCCGCTCGCCACGCCCGATTATGGCGCCGTGGTGACCGATCTCAAAACCGATGCTGACGGCATCTTTCTGGGGCTTGCCGGCTCAAACGGCTTTCGTTTCCTGCGGCAATTCGTCGAATACGGGATGAAAGACAAATTGCAGCCGGTCGGCGGCATGACGGCTCTGGACGAAGCGGTGCTCCGCAACATGGGCGATGAGGCGCTCGGGATCGTGACGGCGTGCTGGTATTCCGCTGAGCTCGACAATCCGCTCAACAAGCAGTTTGCTCCAGCCTTCCGCAAGGAATTTTCATACGACCCGGGCTTCTACGCCGCCAGCACATATGTCGAGGCGGCGGTGCTGGAATCAGCCTTGAAGGCAATCAGCGGCAAGGTCGAAGACAAGGATGCGTTCATGGCGGCCCTGCGTGCGACCAAGGTGGATACGGTGCGCGGGCCGGTTAGGTTCGACGAATTTGGAAACGTCGTTGGGAACGTCTATATCCGAAACGTCGCGCGCAAGGACGGACGCCTTGTCAACGCGGTTATCAAGACCTATCCGGACGTCAGCCAATTCTGGACCTACGGTCCGAAAAAGTTCCTCGCCAATCCCGTGTATTCGCGGGATTTTCCACCTGCGAAAAATCTCGAGTAGCTCGGCTGTTGGCGCAACAGCGGATATCGAATTTAAATCGTCAATCTAAAATGCGATCCTGGTTAAAGCGAGGAGTGCCATGAAAGCTGCCTTCATCGAACGACACGGCGGGCCGGAGGTTCTCAAATTTGGCGAGATGCCCGATCCCGCGGTCGCATCTGGCGAGGTCATGGTTGAAATTGTCGCCGCGAGCGTCAATGGCGCGGACTGGAAGGTGCGTGAGGGCAAATCCAACCAACTTGCTCGTTTCCCCCACATTCTTGGAAGGGATTTCTCCGGCGTCGTTTCAACAATTGGGGATGGTGTCGGAGACCTGCGTGTTGGCGATGAGGTCTTCGGCGTCTGCGACGTTGGCGATGAGGGTGCCTATGCCGAGAAACTTGCGATCAAAGCTGCCATCGTCGCAAAGAAAACCGACCGTCTGTCCCATGTCGATGCCGCCGCTCTGGCGCTTGCCGGATTGACGGCGATTTGCACGATCGAAGACACACTGAAACTAAAGTCTGGCGAGACGATCCTCGTCCAGGGAGGCGCAGGCGGTGTGGCGAGTTTTGCCATACAGTTGTCGAAACATCTAGGCGCGCACGTGATCACGACCGCAAGTGCGTCGAACCGTGATTATGTGCGCAAACTTGGTGCCGATGAGATCATCGATTACAATGCGGTGGATTTCACGAAGGTCGTGAGAGACTGCGACGCGGTGTTCGATACGGTCGGCGGAGATGTTGCGCAGCGGTCGTTCACTGTGCTGAAACCAGGCGGCCGGGCGGCCTTTATTGCGTCGGGAGCACAGGCACCAAAGCCTGATCGCAGCGATGTCGTTGCTCTGCGGCCCAGTGTCGGACGTGATCGGCAACATCTCGAACGCATCGTGGCGCTGGTTACGATAGGAGCAGTCCGTCCGCCGGAAGTGACACTCTACAAGCTCAGCGAAGCCGCGGCTGCACACGAGGTAAGCGAATCCCGCCACTTTCGCGGCAAGCTAGTTCTTTTAGTTCGATGAATGGCGTCATATCGCAAGATCGGCGCCGTTTGTCATGTCATAAGCTAGGAGCTCGACGCCTGTGTCCGCCGCGTCCATGATGCGCTTGCCGATAAGATCGCGAAGCGTCTCGGAGGTGCCGCCGCCGAGCGTACCATAGCGGGCCCCGCGATAGAAACGCGAGACCGCGAATTCGTCGGTGAAACCGTATCCGCCGTGCAATTGGATCGCCTCACTGGTGACCCGATTGGACATCTCGTTGCACGTGATCTTGGCAACCGCCGCCATGAGAGGATCCGGGAACGGATTGGCGGTGATGCACGCACGATAAAGGATGCTTCGTGCCGTCTCTATCTCGCGGTACATCTCGGCGAGTTTCCAGCGCACACCTTGATAATCCCCGATCGTTTTTCCGAACACCGTTCGGTCCCTGACGTATTTGCGGGCTTCTTCAAACGCGCCCTCGGCAAGCCCAAGCGATATACTCGGATTGAGGCAGCGCTGCGTGTTGAAGGCGTTCAGCAGTTTTCGAAAGCCGTCATCACGAATCACGAGATTCTCGAGCGGCAATTCGCAATTGTTGAATTGGATCTCATGGAGGTTTTCGCCGCCCATCGTGTGGTATGTCCCGGTCACCTCGAAACCCGGCGTGTCGGGTTCCAGCAGAACGCAGCCGATACCCTCGCGGCCAGGCCTGCCGTTGATCCGTGTGAAAATGACGAACATGCCAGCTTCTCTGGCTCGGCTGATCAGCGTCTTTGTCCCATTTAGAATGACGCGGTCACCCCTGATGACGGCGTTAGTCCGATAGCTCGCTACGTCAGTGCCGGCGTGGGGCTCAGTCATACAGATGGCCAATATGCAATCGCCAGAGACGACCCTTGGAAGAATACGCTCGCGAATATTGTCGGGAGCGTAGGTCGCGATCACCCGGGTCTGAACCCCGGCCTCACCGAGGGTAGCCATCGCGGTAACGTAACAGGTTTTTGCAATCTCCTCGAGTACCAGTGCCGTATCGAACACCGGCAAGCCAAGTCCGCCATATTCCTCGGGGACCGACATGCCGAGCACGCCAATTTCGGCGAGCCTCTTCATGTTTTCCCAAGGAAAGGTACCATCCATGTATCTTTGCGCGTTTGCCGTAAACTCTCCCTGAGCGAGGTCGCGCACTGCGGCCACCATCCGCCGCCGCTGTTCGGTGAGTTGGAAGTCCATTTACTTATCCCCGTTCGACCGAGATGGAACTGCTGTCACATTTAGAGCGAGCCTCGCTTCGCACTGGCTTTGAGGGAACCGCCTGTAGGATGTGTTCGACGGGATGGCGCTTTTGAGGGGCTGATGACCATGACCACCAAACATCCTCGGATTGCGACCATCATAGCGGTTTTGTTGCAGTTTGGCGCCGGGGGGCTGGCGAGCGCCGCGCCACCAAGCAAAAGCGTCGCGATCGGCACTGCGTTTCCCGACCACTTTCCGGTGATCGGAAACTTCTATCTTGGCAAGCCGGTGATCGGCTTTGGCTCCGATGTCGGCCGCGCTGAGCACGTTCCGGTGATCTTCCTCCACGGCAACAACGACAGCCCGTTCCCGACCGCCTGCAATCCTTTTGGCCGCATACAGGCCTTCGCGCAATTCTTCCTCGATCACGGCTACCACCCGATCGCGGGTCGTTCAACCGATAAGCTCCAGAAGGTGCGTACAGACATCGACGCACCGGATGATCTGCCCTTGGTCAAGGCGGATGCCGCCGAGCCAGCCAGCCTGCGCTCCATGTGCGAGCGTGCTTCCGTCATCATCACGGCGGTCGGACCTTATCAGCGCCAGGGTTCCGAGCTTGTGGCGGCCTGCTACTCATGCGCAGCAACGCGGTGAGCCGCGAAGGTGCTGAGCGTGCTAGTTTTCTTAAGAAGTCCAACACGCTGCTAATTGCCGCGCCTTGGCTTGCAAAGCCGGAAACGCGCTCGATATGAGCTACTTTGAACGGACTGGCCCCTCTGCCGCAGAGAGGGCACTATCGACGATGCCGGCTCTGTTTCGGGCTTCCAACTGAGCGTGACGTCGAGCCAGCATGTAGTTTGTTCAATGAGGCTGTTTCTAAGTGCGTCCGTTTCTAAGAGCGAATGGCCAGATGGACGAAGATATCTTCCGCAAATTGGAGGAGCGCCTTGGAGCGCTCCACGCGAGACAGCGATTGGGGATCGAAACGGATCACGAAGCCCAAATCTTCGGCCAAGGCCTTACGTTCTTTCACCTCGAAAACTGGATTTCCGGTCGGTGGATCATTCGGAGTGTTTTGAAGGCTACGGGGCTTTACTGGCGAGCACACCGGAATGCGCAGCGGATTCGAATCAAACGCAACGAAGTGTGGTTCAAGGGGCTGCCGCCGCTCTTCGACGATTTCACTATTCTTCACATCAGCGACCTGCACGCGGACACGAATAAAGTGGCCATGAAGAACCTCGTTAAGCTTGTTGGCGGCATGCAATACGATCTCTGTGTCCTGACTGGCGACTATCGCGGGGAGACCTTTGGACCATTCCAAGCGGCGTTGGACGGGGTGGCACAGGTGCGTGCTCATCTCAAAGGGCCGATCTATGCTGTCCTCGGTAACCACGACACAATTCAAATGGTCCCCGGGTTGGAGGCCATGGGCATTCGCGTGCTGCTCAACGAATGCGAGATAATCGTTCGTGGAGATCAACGAATTCTATCTAGCCGGAATCGATGATGCGCACTTCTTCAGGGTAGATAACATCGAAAAAGCCGCGCTCGTGATACCCCATGGTGAGTTCTCCATCTTATTGTCGCACACACCGGAAATCTATCGCCAGGCGGCTCATGCTAATTTTGATTTGTTGCTGAGCGGGCATACGCACGGTGGGCAGATCTGTCTGCCTGGATCTATTCCCATCAAGCTGGAGGCCGTGTTGCCGCGACGGATGGGAGCGGGAGCTTGGCAGTATCACAATATGAGCGGCTACACTTCTGTGGGTGCAGGAACGAGTGTCGTTCCCGTCCGCCTTAATTGCCCACCAGAAATTACCTTGCACCGTTTGCGCCGGACAGTGAGTTCGACATGGCTTGCCGGGGATGAGCGGAATAGGCTGTAAACGTCGGCCATCGTTCTGGTTTTCTTAATGAAGGTTGAGGTCCGTTTCTAAGAGCAACCACCGGATGGACAACGATATCTTCCGCAAATTGGAGGAGCGCCTTGGAGCGCTCCGTGCGAGACAGCGGCTGGGGATCGAGACGGACCACGAAGCGCAAATCTTCGGCCATGGCCTGCTCTCTTTTCACCTAGGCAATTGGTATCCGGTCCATTCGCTCATTCGAAACGCACTGAAGCTCACCGGTCTTTATTGGCGCGGAAACCGGAACACAGAACGCATTCTCGCAAAACGCAATGACCTTACGTTCAAGAATTTGCCACCCGTTTTTGATGGCTTCACCATACTTCACCTTAGCGATCTGCATGTGGACATGAATGAAGCTGCCATGCAGCGCCTCATCGAACTCGTCGGCGACATGCGTTACGATTTATGTGTTCTGACCGGCGATTATCGAGGGAGGAATTTCGGACCGTTCGAGGCAACCTTGGACGGCGTCGCACGAGTGCGAGCCCACCTTAAGGAGCCCATCTATGGGGTGCTGGGCGACCACGATACCATCCGAATGGTTCCGGGCTTGGAAGCCATGGGAATACGGATGCTGCTCAACGAGTGCGAGGCGATCGTGCGCGGTGATCGGCAGATCTATCTCGCTGGAATCGATGACGCGCACTATCTCAGGGTCGACAATATCGGAAAAGCCGCATCGCTGATCCCGCAAGGTGAGTTCTCCATCTTATTGTCGCACACACCGGAAATCTATCGCCAGGCGGCTCTTGCCGAATTCAATTTGTTGCTGAGCGGGCACACGCACGGCGGGCAGATCTGTCTGCCCGGATCTATTCCGCTCACGCTTGACGCAGTATTGCCTGGACGGATGGGAGCGGGAGCTTGGCAGTATCACAACTTGGCTGGCTACACCTCTGTGGGTGCTGGATCGAGCGTCGTTCCTGTTCGTTTCAATTGTCCACCCGAAATCACCCTGCACCGCCTTTGTTCGGGCTAACGACCGGCTAATACGGTTCGTCGCGCAGGTGGGCATGGAATAGAAGACGAGACAGAATGAGCCCGCCGATGAAAAAGAGTCCGACGCCAAGCGCTATGTCTACGATCGTTAACGAAAGTGCCTGGCGGCATGCCAGCATCGGAAACAGGGATTCTGGCACGTGATCGAGTCCGAGCGCCTGGCTGCTTGGCGACAAGTTTAGGCGGCGCTTGACAAAACTGGAGAGCAGATCTCCCGCCATTGCCGCGACTGATACGATCGCGCCGGTCGTCAGGTCAAGGCCTATTAGCGGTGCAATCCCGGTGGTGACGAGGATCGAAGCCAGGATACCGCGGATGGTTTTCGATGACCCAAACAATGGCTGCCCATCAAGAAAGATGCTTCCGGCATCCAGCGGGCGCGCAAAACGCGGACCAAAAATCTTCTTGGCAACAATCGGTGTGCCGTTCGCCACAGTCATTAACAGCAAGATTTGGAGAATGAGCAAGAGATGCATCTCGTAGCCTGTCTCAGCTACCATCGGCGTAAGATCGCTTATGGTTGCAGTTCACAAATAGCTTTCGCGATCGGGCACTCAAGGCGGCTCATTCTTAAAAATGGAAGGTGGCACGTGGAAAAGCCTTTCGCGTTGCCGCCAATCTCAAGCGTTCGGACCAAGGGGCTTCACGGCCCGTGCCGCGCCTGAATTGGGACGGTAGCCAGACGGCAAGTGTCGGCCCCTCGCGTGCGTTCTCAGGAGACGGTGCCCGACCGCCAGCGTTGAGCCGAATGACGAACGAGGAAGCCCTGTTTCGGCTCGCCTGCGCGATTACGCGTGATTATACTGCTTCTGGCCATCCGATAAAACCGCCCGCGCGGCCAGCTGGTGCGGGCTCCAGCCGAGCGATATTGAGGAACAGCGGTCGATGCCTCACGGCTGCGCCGCTTTAGCCCAGGTTTGGCATCGCGTAAGCCATCCCGGCGGGGCCGCTTTGTGCAGCTTAGCAAAGCCGCGAAACCCGGTCCCACTGGACTCATCTCCCGATCCGCATCCCCATGGAACGAATTTCTGGAGATATATTATCCTACCGCTAGCGAACAAAACGGTGAGCTCCGGGCGTCAGCCTTACAGCCGAGTGGCCCTCATCGTAATAGCATCTTCACCAGTGCCGACCTGGCAATCTCCTGCCTCCTGTCGTCAGCCTGTCGCGTTCAGCGCAGAGGTCGTCGATCTTGTTGAGCATCTGCTTTGGCAACGCTTCTGCTGACGTGCTGGATAGCAGGGCTCGTTGAAGCTGCCTGATTTCCTTTCGCTGCCTCTGAATTCGGTAGCGGAGCGCTCGATTTCGCCCCTGATGAACTCGATGGGCAAATCGGCGCGCGATTGGATCCGACGCGGACATTAACGCGGGGGGCCTTGTCCACCGTGTTGCAGCGCGGTCTGCCTAGAGAGATATTCGTACCAACAACGGGTAAGTGACTTCGGTCTGAGATTGAGGTAGCTTTTTTTCTCCCTCTTGGCTGCCGAAGCCGCGGGGACAAGAGACGGAGCCGCCTGTCAGGCGACCCAGCTTGATCTTATTATCCTTCGGACCCCCTCTTTTTCGGAGTCCTTCGCACTCAGGCAGGCGCGAGCCGCAAGAGGGGCAGAGGCAGCGCGCTGAGAGATCGTCGCTCCAAGGGAGGACTATCAGTGACAAAGCAGGCCTATTTGAACGCAGTCTTTCGGACCGCGCTTGTCGTCGGAGCGAGCTTGTTGATAGCTGGAGGAACGGCTGTAGCACAAAAGCAGGGCGGCAGCATCACCGTCGGCCAGGAGCTTGATATTCCCGGCTTCGATCCGCTTAAGGTCGGCGTGTACGATACCTCCGCGCAATCCGCAGCGGCATTGATATTCGACACGCTCACCTATCTCGACGATAAGGGCGAGCCGCAGCCGAAGCTCGCGCTGTCGTGGAACTCATTCCGACGACTACAAGAGCTGGACCTTCAAGCTGCGCCAAGGCGTCACATTCCACGACGGTACGCCATTTAACGCGCAGGCGGTGAAAGAGAGTTTCGACCGCTGGAAAGATCCGGCGAACAAGTGCCGCTGCGCGTTCTATATCTCCGGCATCCACGATGTGCAGGCACCAGACGAGCTGACGCTGGTCTACAATCTTTCCGATGCAGCGGTGACTCTACCCGCTACATTAAGCTTCCCAAGCCCTACCAATGTTATCCATTCGCCGACCGCCTGGAAGAACAAGGGCGACGATTACAATCGCAATCCCGTCGGCACGGGGCCGTACATTCAGAAATCGTGGACCGCCGGCGATCGCATGGTGCTGGAGAAAAACCCTCACTACTGGAACAGCGGGCATCCTTATCTCGACCGTATTATCCTGAAACCGCTACCGGATGCGCAGTCGCGATTTGCAAGCCTCGAGTCTGGCGAAGCCGACATCATCTGGGACGATGAGTTTGACGCCGACAACATTATGAAGGCACAGAAAGACCCGAAATTGACCGTGCATACCTATTCCGGATCGGGTGCGCAGGTTTTTGCTTTCAACACCAAAGTCGTGCCATTCGATGATGTTCGCGTGCGGCAGGCGCTTGTCATGGCGTTGGACCGGAAGAAGATGTCGCAAGCGCTCACCAACGGTCTGAGTAGGCCCGCTACGAATCCTTACGGCGACGGTTCCTGGGTCCACTGCAAGGACGATGGAGCGCTGCCTTATGATGTCGAGGCGGCAAAGGCGCTGCTCAAGGACTACGGCAAGCCGGTCGAATTTAAGATGCTCGCCACCGCAACCCCGCGCGGCCGCGCGGTCGGTCAGGTGCTGCAGCAGTTCTGGAAGCAGGTTGGTGCCACTATGGACATCGAACAGGTCGACCAGGCCACGATCCCTCCACGCGCCTTCATGCGCCAGTTCCAATTGACTCCGTGGCGCATCATCGATTTTCCCGATCCGAGTCCTCAGATGTATGCCAATTTCCACACCGGCAGTCCCGTGGCCCTGGCCAACTATTCCGATCCAGAACTCGACCGATTGCTCGAAGACGCACGGTCGACGGCGGGTTTGGACAAGCGCACGGAGGTGTATTGTGCAATCAGCCGGCTGATTAACAAGCAGGCGATCTGGTTCTGGACCTTCCAGAACACCTATTACGCCATCTCAACGAGCAGGCTGAAAGGTCTTCCAAAGCTCCATAGCGGAGTGATCGACGTTTCCAACGTTTGGTTGGAATAAGCGACCATGCTGAAATTTTTCGCCAGAAGGTTGTTCTATCTGGTGCCGGTTCTTGTCGCCGTGTCGTTGCTGACATTCCTGATCGCCTCCCTCCTGCCGGGGGACCTCGCTTATGTGATTCTAGGTGATCAGGCTTCTCCCGAGAACGTCGCGGCATTGCGCCGCGACCTTGGGCTCGATCAGCCGATCTGGTGGCGCTATCTCGGCTGGCTCGGCCACGTGATGGAAGGCGACTTAGGCAAGAGCTTTCGCACCGGACAGACCGTGCTACAGGCGCTCACCGAGCGGCTACCGGTGTCATTCGAATTGATGGTGTTAGCCCAAATCATCGCGCTCGCGATTGGTGTTCCCTTGGCGATCATTTGCGCGGCACGCAGCGGCGGCCAGTTCGACCGATTCATCACCAGCACGGCGTTCGGAATGCTGTCCGTACCCGCATTTCTGTCTGCGATCCTCCTGATCTACTTGTTCGCGGTCGAACTGCGTTGGCTCCCGGCAACCGGATATGTACCGTTCTCGGAAGATCCGCTCGCAAACCTCCGCTTCCTCGTTTTGCCCGCATTGACGCTTGGGCTGGCTGAATGGCCCGGCATCATGCGCGTGCTGCGGTCGGACATGATCGCAACCTTGCAAGAAGATTTCATCACGTTTGCCAAAGCCAAGGGATTGAGACCGTCTCGCATTCTTTTCGTGCATGCGCTCAAGCCGTCCTCGCTGACGCTCGTCACGATCACCGGCATCAATATTGGCCGGCTGATAGGCGGCACAGTTGTTATCGAACAGATTTTTGCGCTGCCCGGAGTCGGACGGCTGCTGCTTGGCGCGATCACGACCCGTGACCTGATCATCCTGCAGGGCGTCGTGCTGTGCGTCGCCTGCGGCTATGTCCTGATCAATTTCATTGTCGACATGGTCTACGCCGTCCTCGATCCAAGGATTCGCCATGGCCACGCTTGAACTATCGATCCAGCAAGATGTCGTGGCCGCTCCGGTTCGCAGAAGGCGGTGGCTTGGGGTCCTGTTCTGGATCGCGGTCGGCTGGATTATTCTTGTGTTTGCCGCCGCGATTTTCGCGCCGGTGCTGCCGCTGCCGAGCCCGACCGATATGGACTTGGTGAACCGTCGCGCGCCGCCCTCAGCCATACATTGGCTTGGGACGGACAGGCTTGGCCGCGACGAACTGGCCCGCCTGATTTACGGCGCGCGGATCTCGCTGACGGTTGGGCTTTGCGCACCGGTGATCGGAGTGATGGTTGGCGGCGCACTTGGCATGCTTGCAGGCTATTTCCGCGGGCGCTTCGAAGCGCTGGCAGTCGGCAGCATGGACGTGCTGCTCGCCTTTCCGCCGCTCATACTCGCGCTCGCAGTTACCGCCTTTCTGGGCCAATCAGTGCTCTATCTCACCTGCATTCTGGGCGTGCTTAGTGTTCCTGCTTTCATGAGGGTGGCCCGGGCCTCCACGCTGACTCTGGCGAGACGGGAATTTGTAATTGCAGCGCAGGCGCTCGGCGCCACACACGCGCGTATCCTTGTGCGCGAGCTGTTACCGAACGTGGCGCCGCCGCTGCTCGCGTTTTTCCTGCTCGGGGTTGCCGTCATCATCCTGGTCGAAGGCGCGTTGTCCTTCCTGGGGGTCGGCGTGCCGCCGCCGACCTCGAGCTGGGGCAGCATGATTGGGGAAGGGCGCGAGAGTCTGGAAGTCGCACCGCAGCTTGCCTTTATCCCGGCGATTGCGATGTTTCTCACCGTACTATCGTTCAATCTGGTCGGCGACACCTTGCGGGCGCTGACGGACCCGCGTCAGAGCGCGCTATGAGCAAACGGGCGCTGCTCTCGATCGAAGACGTGAGCGTCGATCTGCCGACGGCCCGGGGCAACTTGCGCGCGGTCGATGGGGTGTGCCTCACCCTCGGAGCCGGCAAGACGCTCGGTATTGTGGGTGAATCCGGCTGCGGCAAAACCATGTTGTCGCGGGCGGTCCTGCAATTATTACCGAAAAGGACAAAGCTTTCTGGCCGCATCACTTTCGACGGCCTGGACCTCGTGGGCTTGAACGCAGAATCCTTGCGTAAGCTCCGCGCCCGCTCGATTTCGGTCGTGTTCCAGGATCCAACAACGTCGCTCAACCCGGTGCTGACCATCGGTACTCAGTTGATCGAGACGCTGCAGGAACATCTCGCGTTGAATGCGGCAGATGCAAAAAGGCGAAGCGCCGAGCTCCTCGCCGCGGTGGGTATTCCTGCACCCGAGCAACGGCTCTCACACTATCCGCATCAGTTCTCCGGCGGCATGCGCCAGCGCGTGGCGATTGCGATTGCGCTCTCCTGCGAGCCCAAACTGCTGATCGCTGACGAGCCGACTACGGCGCTCGATGTGACGATCCAGGCGCAAATCCTCGATCTCCTCGCGCGCGAGCAGCGCCGCCGCCACATGGCGATGATCCTGATCACCCATGATCTCGGCATCGTCGCCGGTCGCACTGATGAGGTCGCGGTGATGTATGCCGGCCGCATCGTCGAGCGCGCCCCGACGCAGGTTCTGTTCAAGCACATGCGTATGCCCTATACAGCGGCGCTGCTCGCGGCGATCCCGAGGCTGGATGGCGCGCCACATACGCCCCTGCCGGCAATCTCGGGCCGGCCGCCTGATCCGACACGTCCGCTACAGGGGTGCGCGTTCGCGCCGCGCTGTCGGTATGCTGACGGGCAATGCGTCCGCGAAAAACCGACGCTCGTGGCGGCGGAGCTATCCGAGCATCAATACGCCTGCTTCCACCCGCTCCTAATCGCTGCGGGAGCGGACGCATGATGCACGGCGTCGCACCGGTCGTGTCGCGCGATCCGCTTCTTAAGGTGGAGAACCTCGTCGTCGAATATCCTCTTGGCACCAGGACCATTCACGCGGTCTCCGGCGTGAGCCTGGAGATTACCGGCGGCGAGACGCTGGGACTGGTCGGGGAGTCCGGTTGCGGCAAATCCACGCTCGGTCGCGCGGTGCTGCAGTTGCGCCGCCCGACATCAGGACGCGTCTTGTTCAAAGGGGAAGACCTGACTGCGACGGGTGGGGAACGCTTGCGCAAGATGCGCCAGCGCTTGCAGCTGATCTTCCAGGACCCGATCGCCTCACTCAATCCGCGGCGGTGCATCGGCGACATCGTTGCCGAGCCGCTCGTCATTGCGGGCGTCAAGGATGCAAGCAGGCGCGAGACGCTCGTCAATGAGGTGCTGAGTGCGGTTGGCCTCGATCCTGCGCTTGTCAAAGGGCGGCTGCCGCACGAGTTTTCCGGCGGACAATGTCAGCGTATCTGTATCGCGCGGGCGCTGGTGCTTAACCCAGAATTCGTCATCTGCGACGAGCCGGTCTCGGCGCTCGACGTATCTATCCGTGCGCAGATCCTCAATTTGCTTGAGGACATGAAGCAACGCTTCAGCTTGACACTTTTGTTCATCGCCCACGATCTTGCAGTGGTGAAGGCGGTCAGCGACCGCGTTGCGGTGATGTATCTCGGCCGGCTCTGCGAAGTTGGTCATTGCGCACAGGTGTTTGCGAGGCCTGCACATCCCTACACCGCACTTTTGATCGAGGCGATTCCGGTGCCCGATCCCGACGTGCGGCCGGCGGACAGGGTTGCCGTCGGCGAGCCGCCGTCGCCGATGGCTCCTCCCTCCGGCTGCCGCTTCCGTACCCGCTGCCCCCGGGCAGACGGAACATGTGCCGGGGAAGTGCCGGAGCTTCGCGTGATCGCGCCCGGCCAATCCGTCGCTTGCCATCACCCGTTGATGTAAACATTCGGGGTAGGTGCCGTTTGCACGCTTGCGATGCGAATGCCCCGAGCCTGATATAAAAGCGGCACCAAGACAGGCTATCTCGCATGGGGATCATGCGGCGCCAAACTAACGAGGGCCCCGCCACGGACGTCTAAGGTTGGCTGTGGAGGCTTGGTCTCGACCAAATGAGGCGGCGTTCCGCCGCTTCTGACCGAGAGCTGAAGACACCAAGGCTAGTGCGCGCGGCGGAGACGACCCAACCAGCCAAACGGGAGAAATGGAAATCTTTGGCCTTGCACGTCGTGACCAGCGTAAGCGACACTGCTGACGCGCCGAGGGGTGCCCATGATCGTTCCTAAAACGTGTTACGCCAAAAGCGGGGAGCTCAGCATAGCCTACCAAGTCGTGGGCGAAGGGCCTTTCGACGTCGTCTTCGTGCCCGGATTTGTTTCCAATCTCGACACCGGTTGGGAGATGCCGGTGGCGACCCTCTACCGGCGTATCGCATCTTTTGCGCGCCTGATAATCTTCGACAAACGCGGCACAGGATTATCCGATCGGAATTGTGGCATCCCTTCCCTTGAAGAACGGATCGATGACGTCCGCGCGGTCATGGCCGCGGCCGGGTCCGCGAAGGCCTCGATTGTCGGCATCTCAGAGGGCAGTGCTATGGCACTTATGTTTGCCGCCACCTATCCGGACCGTACGCGGAGCCTCGTGCTTTATGGCGCGCTGTGTAAATGTCCCGGCTGGGTTATTCCGCCTCAACCCGACAATTTCGACGAGTTGGTCGACAAGTATTGGGGAACTGGCGCAGGAGTTGCCCGTTTCGCGCCCAGTCTCTTAGGAAACCCGGGCTTCCGCGAACTTTGGGCTCGATACGAGCGAGCCGGCGCCAGCCCCTCAGCTCTCAAGGCGATCGTGAGAATGCAAAGCGAGCTCGATGTTGGCCCAATCCTCGGATCGGTGAAAACTCCGTGCTTGCTTTTGCATCGGGTCGGCGATCGCGCTTGCAGCGTCGAGGTCAGTCGTAGCCTTGTAAAGCATCTGCCGAACGCAAGGTACATCGAGCTGTCGGGAGACGATCACGCGCCCGTAGGGGACACCAAGCGTTTGCTCGACGAGATGGAGGAAATTCTTGACCGGGTCGCGACCCGTCGAGCCAAACGATCGCGTGCTGGCAACCGTTTTATTTACAGACATCGTTAAATCAACGAAGCGCGCCCGTGAGCTGGGCGACCACGCTTGGCACGAGCTTCTGGACAGACACGATCAAATCGTTAGAGCCGAGATCGGACGATACGGCGGCCGTGAGATCAAAACGCTTGGCGATGGATTCCTCGCGACTTTCGATGGCCCCGCTCGGGCGGTGCGTTGCGCGTCCGCGATTGTCGAAACCATACCTGCGATCGGTATCCACGTGCGCGCCGGGCTCCATATCGGCGAGGTACAGGCAACCGCAAATGACGTGAACGGCATCGCCGTTCACGTGGCCTCGCGAAGTCGTAGCGACGGCGGCTGCCAACCAAGTCCTCGTCTCGAGCACGGTTAAGGATCTGGTAGCTGGGTCGAACATAAAATTTCAGGATCAGGGCAGCCGTACATTCAAGGGTCTCGATGACAGGATCCGGCTATTTGAAGTGTTAGCCGCGGGTT
Source organism: uncultured Alphaproteobacteria bacterium (assembly GCA_963738845.1). Taxonomy (GTDB): domain Bacteria; phylum Pseudomonadota; class Alphaproteobacteria; order Rhizobiales; family Xanthobacteraceae; genus Bradyrhizobium. The sequence continues at coordinate 633,209 of CAVTYJ010000007.1, forward strand.
GATTTTTGCGAGTGGGGCCCCCTGCATGTGCGTGGCGTTACTGGAAACTGGAGAATCTCGGGTTTTTGGCCCTTAGCCGACCTAGAGCCGCTGATGTCCGCTTCTTGAGGTCGGAGGACGTCGTTCAGGCGACGGGAAGGTCGCCTTTTGACCCAACCCAGTCCTCTCCGTCACACCTCGGCCATTTTTTCGAGCACGCGCTGCACGAGCGTGGGATCGCGATAGACGCTGCGCGGTTTCAATAGATGCTGGACTTCAAGAGTTAGCTTGTGGACCGCCGGATCTTCGGCGGCGAGCCGGGTTAGTGCGATGCCGAATTTGAGCGTGATTTCAAAATCCGGCGGACGTTGCCCGCGAGTATCGGGAAACGCGAAATCGAGTATGGCCACCGACCACGGCGTCTCGATCAACGTCTGCACCTCGGCGAAAAAAGCAGGCGCTAGCGCAGCGAGTGGATTGCTGTCTTCCCCCAGTCTTTCGAACAGTCTTCGAAGCAGGCACGCCTCCAGCGCGGCGACGCTCATGCCTTGGCCGTAGACAGGATTGAACCGGCAGATTGCGTCGCCGATGGGTAAAAGCCCGCGAGGGAAGACGGCAAGTCGCTCGAAATGACGCCGCACGCTCTCTGGGAAACCATATCGCGCGACCCCGTCCAGGCGTTTAGCTTGGCGGATCGCATTATAGATCGTCAACGTCCGAAGGGACCTGGCGTAACTCAGGTATCCGTCCGCATCGCCAGGAGGCAGGTCGCTGTGGCGTCCACCAATTGTTACCATCCAGCGATTACCTTCGAGTGGCAACAACAAGCCGCCGCGGCTGTTCTGGGGCGCCTGGCCGAAGGACATAACGCCCTTCCAGTCGGTTGGGGCGTCGTCCGGGATTTCGAAAATGCATGTGGCATAGCCGAGATCGATGCCGATTGTGGTCTCCTCGGGCAGTGGTCGACCGTTCGACTGCAGCAGTTCGATCGTGAGGCCGCCGCGTCCGGAGGCGTCCACCACGAGATCCGCCATAATCGTCTCGCTTGCGCCGTTTCCGTTCTCACAGCGCACGCCGGTGACCACCTCTCCATTTGGCGTTGCTAACACTTCCGTGACCCGGCAGCGCTGGCGCAGCGTAATCTTTTCGCGGCTTTCCACCCGCCGTCGCACGGTGTGCTCGATTGTCGGCCTTGACATGGCGTAACCGCACCAGCCGAGGTCACGTTGCGGGAAGGGATCGTAGCCGGGACGCTCGACGCGGACATCGAGCCCGGCCCTGAGTGGCACGGCTCCCGCCAGCGTTAAATCCTGCTCGAAGTCTGGGAACAGCTCGCTGAGGGCACGCTGACCGCTGAGCAGCAGCCCGTGGACATGCCGCGCCTGTGGCGTCCCCGCTCGGTTAGTTGGCTCCGAGGGCAGAGTGTCGCGCTCCAGAATGAGGACCTGATCGAAGTGGTCGGCTAGCGCACCCGCGGCGGTAAGCCCGCCCATGCCGGCTCCGATCACAACCGCCCGCTTGCCAATCAGAGTTGCCGCCATCGCCGACCTCCTACTCCCTAACTAGAAGCGTCGCGCATTCTGCTACGCGGTGACCCCACAAAATCTCGGTCCTATGCCTTTATTGCGAGCTGGAGCTTTGCACCACTTGTCACGATTGCGAGGACGCGTGACTCACGAAATTGATTGATCGTAGAAATTGAATGATTTCGCGGTTAACCTGATCGGCACGTTCCTGCTGCGTCCAATGACCGCAACCCTCAAGCAGAACTGTCTTCTCAAGCTTCGGGACAAAGTTCTTGAGATTCGGGATCAGCGTGTCCATTCCGGCAAACCGATAGACCAAGTCGCGGTCGCCCACGATGTAAAGCGCCGGAATCTGAAGCTTGGCGCCTTTCCATGGCGCCAAAAGCTCCCAGTTGCGATCTATGTTGCGATACCAGTTTAGCCCGCCTCTGAAACCGGACCGCGCAAACTCACCCGCGTAGAACTCTATGTCGGTTTCAGAAAGCCACGCCGGCAAAATTTCCGGTGGTGTTCTGTCGGAGAGCCAAGGACGTCCAATCGGCACCATTCCCACCGGTCCGTTGCTTTCCGGCCTCCGAGCGTCCCCGGACGAATAGAACAACATCAGGCGCAACGTGCGTTCTACATTCGCCTCCAATTCAGCTTCAGCTTCACCCGGCTTTTGGAAATACAGCTGATAAAATTGAGTGTTTTCCGTCTTTGGCATGAGCGAGGTTGGACGGCCAGGCGACCTGGGGCGGAACGGCGGCACGCTGAGCGTGGCAAGCGCGGCGAAACGGTCCGGTCGAAACAAGGCGCAGTGCGACGCAACCGGGGCGCCCCAATCGTGCCCGACGACAGCAGCTTTCTCTATATTCAGAGCGTCGAGCAGGCCTATAACGTCGCCTGTCAGGTGGAAGAGCGTGTACTGATCGATCGCTTCCGGCTTGTCCGTCTGGCCGTAACCGCGCATATCGGGCGCGATAGCGCGAAAACCCTCTTTCGCAAGCGCTTCCAATTGATGGCGCCATGAGTACCAGGATTCTGGAAAGCCATGGCAGAGCACCACCGGCGCTCCCGATCCTGCTTCTGCAAGATGCATTCGGATGCCGTTGGTTTCAACAAAGCGATGCACAATGCTCATTGGCACCCCCGATATTGGAAGCGATCCCCTTGTGCTAGCGCTCCGACGGGACCGTCTCCACGTGCCGGATCATGGCACCGCAGCACCTATCAGGCAATGGACGTGATTTGCAGGTGCCGTCACTGCGTACGCAGGTGAGATAAAAGCTGCCATACTCACGTGATCCGGGCGCGGCAGTTTGAGGCGTGGGTACAATTTGCTTTGCCCAACGCTATAACGAGACGTGTCTGTTTCTCGATGCTGTGGACGGCTCCTCCACCGGCACAAAAGTGCCAAGGATTATGGGAGCAGTTTGAGACTCCCAGCGAACATCAAATGGCAGGCAGGACCGGTTGGATCGGTCGAAAATGATACTAAGACATCGGCGTGTCACCGGGATGCTCTCTCTACAGCCATTCGGCTCATGGGAGCGCGGACGTTGCCAAGCTGCCGTCCGGGAACTACGGTCGATGAACCCAGGCCCACATACGATTGGCGGCTCTGGCGACATAAAGAATGTACGGAGGAAAGGAAGCGCATGAAGGACTTGGCTGGTCGGACCGCGTTCGTCACGGGCGCCGCATCAGGTATCGGACTGGGGATCGCCACCGCGCTGTCACAAGCAGGGGTGAAAGTCATGCTCTGCGATATCGAGGAGGAGGCGCTGGCAAATGCGATATCAGGCCTGAAGCTCACGAACGCTGATGTTGATCGGGTCAGAGCCGATGTCTCACTTAAGGCAGAGTTGCAGGCAGCCGCGGACGCCACCATCGCGCGGTATGGCAGGGTCCACATTCTGGTCAACAATGCCGGTGTCGGCGGGGGCGGCGGCTACGGCCGATGGACGGATGCGAGTTGGAATTGGGTTCTCGGCGTCAATCTGATGTCGGTGATCTGGGGGATCGAGATTTTTGGCCCGCTCATTGAAGCGCATGGCGAGGGAGGACAGATCGTTTCCACTGCATCCGTCGCTGGACTGATTCCAGGATCGGGTCCTGCGTACAATGTGACCAAATATGGCGTCGTGGCGCTATCTGAGGGCTTGCGGGCGACCCTTGCGCCTCGAGGGATCGGGGTATCCGTTCTGTGTCCGGGCATTATCCGGACGCAAATCATGAACTCACGGCGCAATCTCCCTGAGCGGTTCGCTGGCGCTGTTGAAAATCCGCCGACGGAAGGGCCAGTCGCCGAGTGGATCAAAGCGCTGAGCGAACGGATATCCAAGGGTGTCGATCCATTCTACGTCGGCGAATTGGTTCGGGAAGGGATCGAAAATGACTGGCCGTACATTTTCACCGATACTGAGCACGAGCCAATAATCGACGAGCGGTTCGCCGCCATAAAGCAGGGCTTCGACCGCATCCGCGGTCGACAGCCGCGGCATTGAGGGAACGCTGCGCGCGGTCGTCTCAAAAAATGCGTGTCGCCACTTGGCGTTGGAACGACCGATCATGGCCTTCGCGTCATTTCGAGTGCGGGCAACAATTGCTGGGCTGATCCGCACGTGTCGCGTCGCTCTTTCGGTCGTGAGTGGTTGCTTGCCTCGATAAAAGAGATTGTAATCAAGCCAATCAGAGGCGACGCAGAATTCCGGAGCGGGAAATGATGGGAGAGGCCAAAACCCATTACGAGGTGATCGTCATCGGCGCCGGCGTGGCGGGCATTTACCAGATCAAGCGGCTGGTCGATCTCGGCATCGACGCCACCGTACTCGAGTCGGCCGCCGACCTCGGCGGCACCTGGTATTGGAACCGCTATCCCGGCTGCCGGTTTGATTCCGAGAGCTTCACCTACGGCTTCTCGTTCTCACGCGAACTACTTGACGAGTGGCACTGGAAAGAGCGTTTTTCCAGTCAGCCTGAGAATTTGCGCTACCTCAATTACGTCGCCGACAAGTTCGATTTGCGCAAACATATGCAGTTCAATTGCAAAGTCGAGGCGATGCACTTCGATCAAACGCGCGATCTATGGCAAGTGAAGATCGGAGACGGCCGCAAGCTGACGTGCCGTTTCGTGGTTCTCGCGATCGGCCTGCTCTCCGCACCGACTATGCCGCGATTGGAAGGCATCGATGACTTCAAGGGCCGTTCGTTCCATACCTACTACTGGCCGCATGAGCCAGTCGATCTCATTGACAAGAAAGTGGCCGTTATTGGCACGGGCGCCACAGGCATTCAATTGATCGGTGAGATCGCCGACAAAGTCGGCGATCTCACCGTGTTCCAACGTCGGCCAAACTGGAGTGCGCCGCTCAACAACAGCGCGATCTCCGAAGAGGAAATGGCCGACATTCGCTCGCGCTATGACGAGATCTTTGCCGCGTGCGCCTGCACGCCGGGCGGATTCCTGCATGGGCCTGAGCGCCGCGGCTTCTACGAAGTAACACGCAAGGAACGGGTGGAGTTGTGGGACAAGCTCTATGATGAGCCTGGCTTCGGCATCTGGCTCGCGAATTTTCGCGAGATCTTCATGGACGAAGCCGCCAATGCCGAGCTGTCACAATATATCGCCGATCGCATCCGCCGCCGTGTCAAAGATCCCAAGCTGGCCGAAAAGCTAATCCCCAGGGATCATGGCTTTGGCGTGCAGCGTTTGCCGCTGGAGACGAAGTATTTGGAGGCCTATAACCGCGGTAATGTGCATCTGGTTGATATTACTGAGACGCCGCTTGTTCGCGTAACCGAGAAGGGCCTGTGTACTAGTGCGCGCGACTATGAGTTCGACATCATCGTCTATGCCACCGGATTTGATGCCATAACGGGCGCCTATGATCTCATTGATATCCGGGGCCTCGGCGGCGAAACACTGGCTGAAAAATGGAAGCATGCGCCGTCCACCTTCCTCGGCATGCTCGTCCATGGCTTTCCGAATCTGTTGATGCCGACCGGACCGCAAAGCGCATCTGCTTCGACGAATTTCCCGCGCGGCATCGAGAACGGGGTCAACTGGTGCATGGACCTGCTGCAATATATGTGGGACCGCGGCTACATCCGCGCCGAAGCCACACGCGAGGCTCAAGAGCGCTGGACCGCGCACGTGGCCAAGATGTACGAGATCATGCTGATGCGCAAAGCCAAGTCGTGGTTCACCGGCTACAACTCCAACGTCGCCGGCCACGAAGAGGGCACGGTCCGCTATTTTGTCTACAACGGAGGTACGCCGAAATTCGTCGGGATCATCAAAGACGTAGCCGCGAGGGGCTATCAGGAGATCGAGTTCAGGTCTGGCTCGGGTGCGAATGTAGACGCGGCGCTCGCCAGCGCGCCCGCCTAGACATCCCATAGTTGACAGGATTGCGCGAATGCCAACTCGATCGTGCTTGCGATCGACGGCGTCGCAGCTGGCAATCGCCAACGAAATGGCTTCTCAGCCGCATTTCAATGGGGCTATTATGTAGATATGCAGAATGAAGTGGTCGGCGCAACGAGAAAACGCCGGCGGGAGGAGAACGAGTGCTGGCCCAGGATCAGCGCGACCAGGCGCGCAAGCTCTTCACCTATCTCGACACGCAAACCACGGCCATTGCGGACACGGTCTACCGCAACGAGGTCGCCGACTACACCTGTCGTAAGCAGTTCGCCCGGGAGCGCGAGCTCTTCTTCAGGCGCGGCACGCTGTTCGTGGGCCTGAGCTGCCTCTTGCCGCGGGCCGGCGACTACATGACCCATGACTATGCCGGTGTGCCGATGCTACTGGTGCGCCACGAGGATGGGAACCTGCGCGCCTTCCTTAATGTTTGTCGCCACCGCGGCGCCCGCGTCGCCGAGGGGGCCGGCCATGGCGTGAAGCGGTTTCTTTGTCCCTACCACGCCTGGACCTACGCGACGGATGGGCGGCTGATTGCGCGGCCTGACGACCGCTCCTTCGCCGATATCGACTCGGCGAGATGCTCGCTGCGCGAGCTTCCGGTTGCTGAGAAATACGGGATGATCTACGTGAGCCCGACGCCAGACACGAAAATCGATGTCGACACCATGCTGTCGGGCGCGCAGCGCGATATGGCGGCCTATAGGCTCGACGCCTATCACCACTACGAGACGCGAGTGCTCCGCCAGAAGATCAACTGGAAGATTGTCGTCGACACATTTCTCGAGACCTATCACCTGCAGTTTTTGCATCGCAAGACGGTTGATCCGATCCTCTATTCGAACATGGCCACCTTCGATGCTTTCGGCCGCAACCTGCGCATGATCGCGGCGCGCCGCACAATCGGTGAGCTGCGAGGGGTGCCCGAGGTCGAGTGGAATCTCATCCCCTATACCGCCATCATCTACGTGCTGTTTCCCAATGCGGTTTTCATCATGCAGGGCGACCACGTCGAGACTTGGCACGTGTTCCCGGACGGCGACAGCACCGATGACTCCATCATGTACATCTCGCTCTATACGCCCGAGAAGGCGGAGACCGACAGCGCGCGCCGTCACTGGGACCGCAACATGGCGCTGCTGCTTGCGACCGTCGAGAATGAGGACTTTCCGCTGTCCGAGGGCATCCAGCGCGGCTTCTATTCGGGCGCTCAGGATGCAATCCTGTTCGGCCGAAATGAACCGTCGCTGCAGCATTTCCACAAGTCGGTGAAGGCCGCGCTCGCGGAGGGATATGCCGCTGCCTCGTAGGCCGGATTGAGCGCCCCTCCTATGGAGGGCAAGAGTCCGCTGAACCCGGCAAGCGAGGCGGAAGTGAGGTCCGGAAGCGGCGGTGCCATTGGAAAGGACGGTTCCGCGTTTCGGTGCGCGCATCCCCGGCTACAAGTGTTGAGCGCGGAGAGTTACGGCGAGCGTGCAAATCATTCTTCTCCCCGAGAAGGATGGGATCAGGAGTTCCGGGCCTACAAGCGTCTCGAAACGCTGTCACCAGGAGGGCGCATCATGCATGTCGGAATGACGACGTTCTTCCAGAACATCGGCCACGTGATGAGCGACGCGGCGGTCTACGCCCACGAAATGTCGATGGCTGATCTCGCCGAGCCGCTCGGCTTCGATTCGCTGTGGAGCGCCGAGCATCATTTCGACGACTACACCATGTGCCCGAACGTGGCGCAGTTCCTCACCTACATGGCGGGACGTACCCGCAAGGTGAAGCTCGGCTCCATGGTGATGGTGTTGCCTTGGCACGACCCGGTCCGACTCGCCGAGGAAGTCTCGGTGCTTGATCATTTGTCGGGCGGGCGCGTCATCCTCGGAATCGGCCGCGGGCTCGGCCGCATCGAGTTCAGGGGCTTCCGCGTCAATATGGGCGAGTCGCGCACCCGCTTCGCCGAATATGCGCAGGCGATCCTCCAGGGCCTTGAGACCGGCCACATCGAGTATGACGGCGAGTATCTGAAGCAGCCTAAGGTCGCGATCCGTCCGGCGCCGATCCGCTCGTTCGCCGACCGCACCTACGCAGCCTCAGTGTCGCCCGCCTCGCTCGAAATTATGTCGCGGCTCGGCATCGGCCTTCTTATCATCGCGCAGAAGCCGTGGGAGACGACGGTCAAGGAGCTCACCGAATATCGCGCCGGGTTCCGGCGGGTGAACGGCCGCGAGGCGCCGAAGCCGATCATCGCGAGCTTTATTGCGGTTGCCGAGACGGAGGCCGATGCCCGCGAAATGTTCGAGAAATATATCCGCGGCTACGCGCTCTCGGCCGTCCGGCACTACGAATTCCACAACGAGGGGCTCGCCGATATCCCTGGCTACGAATATTACGGCAAACTCGCGCAGAACATCCGGAAACACGGCCTCGACAGTTTTGTCAATTTCCTCGCCGAGCTACAGGTCTGGGGCACGCCCGATCAGGTCTTCAACAAGCTCGCCGAGCACCAGCGTCTTGCCGACAGCGGAGGCCTGATCGGTGCGTTCAGCTACGGTGGCATGCCGCACGATATGGCTAAACGCAACATGATGCTATTCGCCCAGCGCGTGTTACCGCGGCTGCAACGCATCGAGGCCGCCTGCGAGATCGGCAGCTCGCGCCCGCTCACCGTCGTGGCGGAATAGGTTCGCCATGGGTTTGCGTCAGGTCACACTCGGCGACATTTTTCGCCGCAACGCGCAGCTCTTTCCGGACCGCACGGCCATTGTTTGTGGGTTCGAGCGCGTCAGCCACCGCGATTACCTTGACCGCGCCGAACGCCTCGCCGCGGGGCTTGCGGCGCAAGGCGTGAAGCCGGGCGACCGTGTCGCGGTCGTGGCGCGCAATTGCCTGGAGTTCGCCGATCTCTATGGCGCCGCGGCGCTGATCGGCGCCATCATGCTGCCAGTGAACTGGCGGCTCAATGCTGACGAGATGGCCTATGTGCTCGCCGACGGCGTCCCAACGCTCGCGATCGTCGGTCCCGAGGACCAGCCCAGGGTCGCCGGCATGCAGGAAAAACTGCCGGCGTCGGCGAAGTATTTCGGCATCCGCAGCGCGGCTGCGCCGTTCCGGCCGTTCGCAGAGCTCGCGGGCGCTGGCGCATCGCTACCCCCGGTCGAGGTCGATCCCGACCAAGGCTACGTTATCATCCACACCGCGGCGGTCGACGGCCGACCGCGCGGCGCGCTCATCTCGCAGAGCGGGCTCATTGCGACCTCGATGCAGCTCGCGAGTGCTTGGCAGCTCGACGAGCGCGACGTCTCGCTTGTCGCGGTGCCGCTGTTCCATGTGACCGGCCTCGGCCAGATGCTCACGGCGCAGCTTTCCGGCGGTTCAAGCGTGATCATGGCGAAGTTCGATCCGGCCGAGTGCGCGCAGGCGATCGAGGCCGAGAAGGCGACTGCATTTGCCGAGTTCGCCCCCATGCTGATGAACCTGCTCGACAAGGCAGCCGAGACCAAGGCGTCGCTTTCGAGCCTGCGCGCAGTCCTCGGCCTCGACACGGCGGAGACGATCGGACGGTTCGAGAAGACGTGCCCTGACGCGCGGTTCTGGGCAGCGTACGGACAGTCGGAGACGTCCGGGCCGGTGACCTTGTCGCGCTGGCGCGAGCGGCCGGGCTCCGCCGGGCGGCCGACGGCGCTCAACGTGATCGCACTCGTCGACGAGTTGGATCAGCCGGTCGCGGCCGGCCAGGTTGGTGAAATCGTCGTGCGCGGCCCCACGGTGTTCTGCGGCTATTGGCGTCGCGAGCAGGACAACAAGGTGACGTTCCGCAACGGCTGGCATCACACCGGCGACATGGGCCGCTTCGATGCGGAAGGCTATCTGATTTACGCCGGTCGCTCGCCGGCTAAGGAGCTGATCAAGCCGGGTGGCGAGAACGTCTATCCGGCCGAGGTCGAGAAGGTGATCCGCGAGCATGCGGCGATCGCCGAGGTGTCGGTCATCGGTGTGCCCGATCCACAATGGGGCGAAGCCGTCAAGGCGGTGTGCGTGTGCCAGCCAGGAAAGTCGGTCTTGGCGTCGGATTTGGCCGAGTTCGTCGCTTCGAAGCTTGCGCGCTACAAGAAGCCGAAGCACGTGGTGTTCGTCGACGCGCTGCCCAAGACCCCGGCCGGCGCGATCGACCGCACAGCGGTCAAGCGAATGCACGGAGGAATGTAGGTTCTTGACCTCCTTCGGGCCCGTTTCGCGCCGACCGCTCCTCAGCGGAGCGTGGTGCAGAGTGGGCGCGGCCAGGATCGATCGAACGAACCCGGCGCCCTCTATGATAACCACCTTTTCCTTCGCCGATAGCGCTTCACGTCGTGGTAGGAGCGTCGCGTGCCCGCCTCGTTGAGACCGAGGTAGAATTCCTTCACATCCGGATTGCGGCGCAGCATCTCGGCCGGGCCCTCGAGCACGACGCGGCCGTTCTCCATCACGTAGCCGTGGTCCGCTATCTCAAGCGCGAGCGCCGCGTTCTGCTCCACCAGCACGACGGTGAGCTGGCGCTCTTGCTTGAGCTGCAGAATGACCCGGCAGATCTCCTCAACGAAGCGCGGCGCCAGCCCAAGCGAAGGCTCGTCGAGCAGGACCACCTTAGGGCCCGACATCAGCGCGCGGCTGATTACCAGCATTTGCTGCTCACCGCCTGACAGATAGCCGGCCCGCTGATTGCGGCGATCGCGCAGCTGCGGGAACAGCGTGTAGGTGCGCTCGACACCATCGCGCAGTGCCGTGTGATCGTGCTGCACGTGGCCGCCCGCCACTAGATTTTCCTCGACCGTCAGGTTCTCGAATACGCGGCGGCCCTCGAACACCTGCACGACGCCGTGTCGCACGACCTCGTGCGGCGGCAGGCGGTCGAGGCGCGCGCCGTCGAGCTCGATCGTGCCCTTGGTGACCTGGCCACGCTCGGCCATCAACAGGCCGGAGATCGCCTTAAGCGTCGTGGTCTTGCCGGCGCCGTTGGCGCCGAGCACGGTCGTGATTTCGCCCGGGCGCGCCTCGAGCGAAACGCCCTTGAGGACCAGGATCACGCCGTCGTAGACGACCTCGATGTTGTTGATGGTCAACATGGTTGTGAGAGAACAGATGTCAGAGATCTGAAACTCAGAGCAAGGCGGTGGATTTCGCACCACCCTACGGATCGTAGGGTGGTTAGGGCGCGTAACCCACCAATCAGCGGCATAACTAATCCGCCTCGATCTGCTTGGTGAGAAGATCGGGATAGGCGCGGAACCAGTCGGTCTCCTTGACGAACTTGCCGCCCTGGACCTTGAACACCTGGATCCAGCCCCCGCCCTCGTGATTTTCGGGGCTCAGTTTGAGCGGAGGCACGAGGCCATTGAGCGTGACGTCGTGGATCGCCTCAAAGCCTCTCTTTACGTCCTCTCCCGTCGGCTGCGCGCCCCCGTTGGCCTTGAGCGCGTTGCGGATCGCCTCGACATGCAATGCGGCGACAAGCAGGCCGCGGTTGTAGTACACCGTGTCGGCCATCTCCTTGGGCGCATCCTTGCCCTGGGCCTTGTACCACGCGACAATCTCCTGGCGCACCGGATAGTCATCGCCGACGCCTGCGAACTGGATAGTGTGATAGCCTTCCGCGGCACCCCAGCCACCGGCCGCCACGATATCGGCCTCGGCCGACGCCCACACCATGCCGATTACCTTCGACATTGGATAGCCGGCGCCCTTGAGTGCCTTGATTGCGACTGACGGCGAGCGCCCGAACAAATGCATGATCACGAAGTCGGGCTTGAAGCGCTGGGCAATGTCGAGCACCTGAGCGCCCATCTCGACGCCGGGCGGCGGCACTGCGAACTCCCTGAGCTCGAATTTCTCCTGCTGCTTGAGATTGTCGAGGATCACCATCGGCTCGTGGCCGGCGGGATTGTCGAAGTACAGATATGCGATCTTTTTGCCCGCCAGGTTGCCGCCGAGCTTGTCCTTGACAAACTGGATAGCTCCCGCCGCCTGCGACCAGTAGGTCGCCGCGACCGGGAACAGATAGGGATATCGTATGCCGTTGGCGGCCGCGGCCGTGCCAAAGCCGGGCGAGGTGCCGGGGATCTTGTCCTCGGTCAGCTTCTTGGTGAGCGCCTGCGTCTGCGGCGTGCCATAGAGCATGATCGACACCGCGCCGTCGGCCTTCTGCTTCTCGTAGGCTTCGATTGCCGGCGGCACCTTGTACTCGTTGTCGATCTCCTCGAGCTTGATCTTGTAGCCCTCAACGCCGCCCTTGGAGTTGACGAGATTGATGTAGTCGAGGATCGCCGGGCACAAGCTAACGCCGACAAGCTGGGTCGGGCCTGTGCGGTCGCATTGCTCGCCGATGACGATGTCCCTCTTGTCCGGGGCGGCGATCCCGCCCGCGGTCCACGCTGCGCCCATCGCCGTAGCGGCGGCGAGCGCCAACGTACCTGCCGTCAAACGCTTCATGTTGTATCCTCCCATGTTGCGTCGTTTCAGTGGTCTTAGTACGAGAATGGCCATACTCGGAAATAGCCGAGGACATTGCGCCACAGCCGGTTGAGACCTTCCGGCTCGAGCGCCAAGAAGAGTACGATCAGCGCGCCAAATATTACTAGGCGCAGATTGGGGATGATATTTGCAAGATCGGCTTGCGACAAGAACAAGCTGCCGAACCCTTCGAGAAACCAGCGTGTGGCAATTGGCAGTAAGGTGACGAAGACCGCGCCGAAGATCGAGCCCAGCACCGAGCCGAGCCCGCCGATGATGATCATGGCCAGGTAGTCGATCGAGACGTTGATTTGAAACTGCTCGTAGTTGGCGACGCCGAGATAGTAAGTGTACAGAACCCCGGTGACGCCGGCGTAGAACGACGAGATCGCGAACGCGATCAGCTTGTAGCGGAAGATGTCGATGCCGATGAGCTCCGCGGCTATGTCTTGGTCGCGGATGGCGACGAAGGCGCGTCCGATGCGGCTGCGCATCAGATTGATGGTGGCGACGGTCGCGAGCGCCGCAAAGAACAGCAAGAACAGATAAAGCTGCGTCTGGCTCTTGAGTGTGTGTCCAAACAGGCGCGGCCGCGGGACTTCGATTGAGGCCTGCACGCCGCCGGAGATCCACGGCACGTGGTTGATGGTCCACTCAATAATAAGCTGCGCGGCGAGCGTCGCGATCGCGAGATAGAGACCCTTGATACGCAGCGACGGCACGCCGATCACGGCGCCGATTGCTGCCGCCATGAGTCCGCCGGCCGGGACCGCCACCCAGAACGGCACGTTCATCCGGGTGATGAGGTTCGCGGCCGTGTAGGCGCCGACCGACATTAGCGCGCCATGGCCAATCGAGATCTGACCGGTATAGCCAACTAGAATGTTCAAGCCCAGCGCGCCGACCACGGCGATCAGGATCAGGTTAACGATCGAGATGTAATATTCGCTGAGCGTCGTCGGCACGACGACGATAAAGAGCACGGTGATCGCCGCCATCGTCCATTGGGCGATCGGCAATGGATAGACTGCCATGTCGCCCTCATAGCTGGTCTTGAACACGCCGGACTCGCGATGAAACATTCCAAAGCTCCTTGCCGGTCCCCGCGACCCTTGGTCGCCTTTACCCTGACTCCTTCCCACTACTGGCTTCGCTCTCAGGGCTCTTATTCGCCCAGCCTCGATGCCCTCCAAAACTCAGCCGTTAAACCCGCTCGATCAGTCTCCTGCCGAAGATGCCGTAGGGCCTGATCATCAACGCTACGATCATCAGGATGTACGGAGCGAAGTCCTTGGTGCCGCCGCCAACGTAAGGATCGAGATAGCCGGCCGCGAGATTCTCGACGATGCCGACGATGATCCCACCAACCACGGCACCGCCGACCGAATCGAGACCGCCGAGGATCACCACCGGAAACACTTTTAGGCCCACCACCGCGAGCTGGTTGTCGACGCCGAGCATCGCCCCCCACACCACGCCGCCGAGCGCCGAGACGATGCCGGCCATCGCCCAGGCGAGCGCAAAGTAGCGGCGGACGTTGATGCCCATCGCCATTGCAACCTGCTGGCTGTCGGCGACCGCGCGCATCGCGATGCCGGTGCGGCTCTTCAGGAAGAACCAGGTGAAGGCGGCAAGAAACACCAGGCTCACGACGGCGCCGACCAGCTGTATAGGCGGCACGCTGACCAGGCCCAGCTCGATCGGCTCATCGCCCACCGGCAGATCGATATTGCGGGTGCCGGCGCCGAAAACGAGCGTGGCGAAGCCGCGAAGCAGCGCGGCGATTCCGATAGTCGCCATGATGATCGCGACCACCGGGCGGCCGATCAGCGGGCGCAGCACGATGCGCTCGAGCCCGAAGCCGAACGCAGCCATGCCGGCGATTGCGATGAGCGCACAGACCCAGACCGGTGCCCCGGCCGCATCGGCGGCGAACGCCGCGATGAAGCCCGCGAACATCACGAACTCGCCGGCGGCGAAGTTGATTGCGTCGGTCGCCTTGTAGACGAGGACGAAGCCGAGCGCGATCAGCGAGTACATCAAACCGACCATCACACCGTTGGTGATGAGGAGCAGCGTAAATTGCCAGTCAATATCAGACATGCGCCGGCTCCACTGTGGTGAGCGGCGACTCGTCGGCATTCTCAATCGCCACATTTGAGCGGATCGTCGACTTCCGGCCGTCCTCGAAGGTGATGTCCGCGACGAGCTCGACATCGGAGCGCCCGGCATAGAGAGCGTCAATGACCGCCTTGTATTTCTCGCCGATGAAGCGGCGGCGAATCTTGCGGGTTCGCGTCATCTCGTTATCGTCCGCATCGAGCTCCTTGTTGAGAAGCATGAAGCGGCGGATGCGCGCTGCCTCAGGCAAGCCGGCGTTGCATTTGCGGATCTCATCGCGGATCAGCGCGCGTACGCGTGGGTTGGCACTCAGATCCTGATACGAGCCGTAAGCGATGCCTTGGCGTTCGGCCCATCTGCCGACGGTCTCGCCATTGATGGCTATCATCGCGGCGACAAATGGTCGGTCGTGGCCGAACGCGACCGCCTCTCCGATGAACGGGCTGAATTTGAGCTTGTTCTCGATGAACTGCGGTGCGAACGCCTCGCCGCAGGCGAGCTTGCCGACGTCCTTGGCGCGATCGATGATCACCAGGTGGTCGCGCGGATCGAGGAACCCGGCGTCGCCGGTGCGCAGCCAGCCGTCCGCCGTCACCGTCTCGCGGGTCGCCTCGTCCTGCTTGTAATAGCCCTTGAACATGCCGGGCGAGCGCACCAGCACCTCGCTCGACGGATCGATGCGCACCTCGATGCTCGGGCAGACACGGCCCACCGAGTTCGGATCGGCCTCGGCGTCGGGCTGTAACGCGACCAGACCGCACAGCTCGGTCGCGCCGTAGATCTGCTTAAGGTTGACACCGAAGGCTCGGAAGAAGCGGAACGCGTCGGGCCCGAGCGGCGCGCCACCCGTATAGGCCCAGCGCACGCGGCGCAGCCCCAAGCGATCGCGCACCGGCCCGTAGACGACGAACTCGCCGAGCGCGAGCTGCAGCTTGAGCGGGATCGGTACCTTCTTGCCGTCGCAGCGTAGAAGCTCGGCATGCTCGGCGATACCCCGGAAATACTCGAACAGCTTCCGCTTGAGGAACGATGCGTCGGCCGCGCGCACTTGCACGGAGGTGAGCATATTCTCCCATATGCGCGGCGGCGCCAGCCAGGCGGTCGGCCCGAGCTCGCGCAGATCGCGCTGCACGGTATCGGGGCTTTCCGGACAGTTGCAAGTGAATCCGACCACTAGGCTGAGCACGGTCGAATAGAGCACGTCGCCGACCCAGGCCATCGGCAGGTAGCACAGCCATTCGTCGCCAACTCGGATATTCTCCGCGGCGGCGAATGCCTCGGCGGCCCAGATGAGGTTGCGATGGGAAAGCATCACGCCCTTGGGATTACCTGTCGTGCCCGACGTGTAGGCGAGCAGCGCGAGATCATTCTCTGCTCCCGCATCAATCTCGCGCTCGACGAAGCCCGGATTCTTAGCGCCGAAGTCGCGGCCAGCCGCCTGGATCTCCTCGAAGGATTTGAGGAACGGATAGTGGTACTGCCGCATGCCGAGCGGGTCGTCATAGATCAGAAGGCGCAGAAGCGGCAGCTTGTCCTTGAGCGACAGGATTTTGTCGACCTGCTCCTGGTCCTCGACGACGATCACCGAAACCTCGGCATGCTCTAGCACGTAGACGAGCTCGGCGGCGATCGAGTCCTGATACACTGGCACTGCGACGCCCCCTAGGCATTGCGCCGCGAGCTGCGCCCAGTAGAGCCGCGGGCGGTTGTCGCCGATCACCGCGAGGTGCTCGCCGCGCTTGAAGCCGGACGCCGCAAGACCGAGCGCCAAGGCGCGCACTTCGTCGAAATACTGCGCCCAGGTCACGCCCTGCCAGATGCCGCGATGCTTCTCGCGGATCGCCGGGCGGTCGCTTAGAGCTTCGCCGTTGCGGCGCAGCAGCCACGGCAATGTGAGGTGGTCGCTCATGCGGCTTCTCCCTGCCGAGCTCTGCTGGCGCCCAGATAGGCCCGGATCACATCGGGGTTGTTCTGCACCTGCTGCGGCGTCCCCTCCGCGATGTAGCGGCCGCCATCGAGTACGGCGACGCGGTGCGAGATGTCCATCACGACGCCCATGTCGTGCTCGATCAGGATAATGGTGGTGCCCCATTGGGAGTTGATGTCGAGAATAAAGCGGGCGATATCCTCCTTCTCCTCCTGGTTCATGCCACCCATCGGTTCGTCGAGCAGCAGCAGCTTCGGGTCGAGTGCGAGCGCGCGGCCGAGCTCGACGCGCTTGCGCAAGCCATAGGGGAGGGCGCCGGCCGGCTGCTTGCGGTTGTCCTCGAGCTTCAGGAACTCGATGAGTTCCTCGACCCGCGCGCGGTGGCGCACCTGCTCTCTCTGCGCAGGCCCCCAGTAGACGAGCGAGGCGAACACGCCAGCGCGCATATGTACGTGACGACCGAGCATGATGTTGTCGAGCACGGTAAGGCCACCGAACAGCGCAATGTTCTGGAATGTGCGGGCGATACCGAGCTTGGCGATGGCAGAGGGTTTGGTGTTGGTGATGTCGCGGCCTTCGAACTTGATAGTGCCGCTGGTCGGACGGTAGAAGCCGCTAATCATGTTCAGAAGCGAGGTCTTGCCCGCACCGTTGGGGCCGATGACGGAGATGATCTCGCCGCGCGTGACCTCGAGCGTGACGTTTTCAACGGCGCGCACGCCGCCGAAGCGCTTCGACACCGCGGTCGCGGCAAGTTGCGGCGCTCCGAGGGCCACGGTCGGACCGGCGGAGGGTTTCATCTCCATCTGGCGCTTCCCTAGCGGCTTATGCGCTGCCGTTATGGCTGATATGATGCGGCGGCAGGAGCCGGAGCGCAACCGACAAAGTGGCGTCTCGCATCGCGACGACGCCCAGTGGAGGCCCCTTGCCGACACATTGACCCGGCCTCTTCCCGGCCTTCGCTTGATCCTGGACTTGGCTATCTCGCCGGCGCCGCGGCCACCAAGGTGCTGAGGCCGTACCGAACGCGCTGCACCGACTCGATGCCGAGGTTCGCCAACCTGCACGACGCGTCGGGACATCTATCGGTTTGCAACATTGCCTCACCGCGGAGCGTCCGCGAACGGGTGACTGTGCACGGCGATCGCAGGACAGGCCGAGATGCCCACGTCGTGATCAAGACTAGCAGCGGCCTCGTCTTTCTGAGGTCTGCAGAGGCAGCCCGATGGCCTGCGGCGGCGAGGGGTGGTGGAGGAACCCGCTAGCGTTGCCGCCATCCATTTGTTGATGGGATGCCGGATCCGCTTCTGGACGTCCTTGATGGTCTGACCGGTACAGCGCTGGTACCAGTCGCGGTTGAGGTCCTCTGTGACCTTTCCAAGCTGGACGATCAGGTTCTGCGAAAAGTCTTGTGGCTCGCGTTCGCCGCGCTTTTCCTGCCACAGCCGAATGAGGTCGTCCTCATCGTCCCCCATGATGACGCGCGCGTCCGAGCCACCGCGAAGCTACACTGGCTGACCAGGAGCTTTGGCAGGGTTGAACGGGAGAACAGTTCGATCAGCGGTTAGGCCCGTCGGCTGCAATAGCGTCCCTGAGGTCCGCTTCAAACTGGCTAGCGGAGGCGCCAAACCCAACCCCCGTATCCTCGTAACCGGCCGAGAAAATGCCTATCAAAGTGGGGATACCATTGATCTCCGCCAAGATCGGTGAGCCCGAGTAGCCGAAATTCGCCAGGCACTGGACGCCCAACAGCCCTTTGGCGTTGCCCAAATCGACTTGGCATTTCCGCTGCGCGGTCGGAGAATAGGGCCGTTCTTGGCCATAGCCGATCTCGAAGATAGTCCCCGCTAGCGTGGCCGCCTTCAGTTCCTCGCGTGTCATCGTCTTCGTGGCGATTGGCCTTGCCGGTAAGGCATCCTTCAGGACAATCAAAGCCCAGTCCGCCGGCGAATCGAATGCAGGCGACACCTTGTACTTGTTAACCGACGGAACGAAATCCTTCGCCACGATGAGCCGCTCTGCAGTCGATGATGAGGCCGGCGTTCCCTTGTTTAAGCCGAGGAGGAAGTGACACATTCGCAGGGGAGATAAACTCGATTCCTCTCAAAAGGCAGTGTGCGGCCGTGAGCACGATCCGGGGCGCAACAAGCGTGCCCGTGCACCATCCGCCCTTACTGAAACCCGCACTCGTAACGACGCCGATCGCTGAGGCCGGCCAAGTGGAGGGGTCCACGACGTCTCCGAAATGCCGATCAAGGCCGAGCAGTATTTCCGCGCGCGGATTTGAAATCGCGGGCAGGGACGATTCAAGCTTTGGCTTCCAGTGGTCGATGATCTCTTGGGCCTGCATGCGCTGCGCCTCGGACAGCTTCGGCTTCACAGTCTGGGCAGCTCGAGCGGCGGGTCGGACGCCTCCCTGGCCGGACAGGTAGAAGAGCGCGTAGGCCTGCGCAACATCCTTTGGGACACCCAGGCCGTTTATGGTCATTAGGCCAAGAAGGTATTGGGCCTGAGGAAACCCCTGTGTGGCGGCCCGGCCGAACCACCGCACGGCTTCCGCGTAATCACGCTGAACGCCTTCACCTTTTACATACGCCATCCCTAGGAAATGCTGTGCGATTTGAAGTCCCTGGTTCGCAGCTTGGCGATACCATTTAATTGCCTCGGCTGGATCCTGCGGTACGCCCCAGCCTTGGGAGTGCATGAATCCGACGTCGAACTGGGCGCGCGCATCGCCCCCCTCGGCAAGAGGAGATAGCTTTCGAAGCGCGATGGCGTACTCGCCCCTCTGGGCCGCGGCCACGGCATCGTCGAGCTCCGCTGCCGCCGCAGAACCAGCGAGCGCGAGAACCAGGATGAGGAATAAGAGAGCTGCATCAATGATGCGCGTTCGCAACGGGGCTTTCATTGCTAGTTGCTGGCACTTGTAAGACGGATACAGCATCGGCAGGACATACGTCGGAACGGAGATGACGCACAACCTGTCAGGGCGGCGCCAAGCGCCACGATTCCCAGATCACGCATGGCCGTTCCCCTGTCCCAAATTCATCCAAGCGCAACCTGAGCACGAGATCAATATAAGTCTACCTAGCGGTACCCTCCGGCTTTTTTCCACTTGCCGTGCCGACCGCACGTCTCGACCATCTGCGAGGACATTGCTCACCCGAGGCCGCACGGAGTGAATAGTCTTTAGGCTCCAAACGATTTGGAGCACGGCAGCGAAAAAGGTTCTGTCCTCCTGTCAGCCGCTGAACGCTGACGGCCGGCTGAAGAGCCGACCGTTTGCAGAGCTGTTCAAGGAGGCGGTGAGAACGATGAGCCTAAGTTTGGGAGGTGCTCGAAGGAACTTTTCTGCGCCATCCTCTTGAATCGCCTCGCGCGCGAGCGTGATGAACTTCGTGTTGTTGGCCGATCGGTTCAGAGCAAACGGCCCTCCTGCACTGTGCCTTCAATCGAAACAGTGATGGCGACCTCGCGTTAGGTGGTCAGGCTCGCAACCTTCGTCTTTCCCACGGTTTGCGGCGGTCGAGACACTGCAGGGTGAACAGGATCTGACAAGCTTGGCGCCAAAGCGCAGCCTCATACCGGCTCAGCCGATCAAGGGGACAGCTCGGCACGTTGTTGAGACGCACAAACGAGCGCGTGAGAGCGTCGGATCGATCATCCGGCCAATCGGGGGAGCAAGACTCGAGATGGGTAGCGGGGTCGTCATGATGCGGGGTATCGCCTTCAATGGAGACGACGTGCTTGTCCGTTTCGCCGACGATGCTCCCGTCACGATAGTCCTGCCTTTGTGCCCGAAACTGTAGGAGTTGGCGGGCCTGGAGCCGAAAGAGGCCAGTCTCGATGGCATTGGCGCGACGCAATCGCCACAGGAGGCTGGCCAGTCTGAGGACCAGTTCTCTTTCCACAGCCGACGGCGCGTCATAGTCGGCTGTCACGGCCATTTCAAAGGCCGCATAATCCTCGGCGTCCTCCAGCGCATCAATCACGGTTTCTGCGGTGAGGCCATGACGAACGGCATTTTGGCGCGATTTGGTTTTGCCCTCTTCCGTGACAGGACCTGTGCTCAGGCGCGCATTGCGGCGGTTGGCTTCAATTTGGCGAAAGGAGCTCATTCTGCCACCCGGCCGATGATTGGGTTCGTTTCGTTATTTTGATGTTGGATGACGACGCCGGCCCGATGCTCTCCGTTGAGCTTGTGCTCGCTCATGTCGCCTGCGAGCTCAGCAGCGGCTGGATCGAGAGCATGCGTCCTTTCCCAAAGGGCTGCTGCAATGGGGAGGGGATTGATTCGCTGCTTGTCCCACCAGGCGCGTTCGTCGCCGCGCCGATGCAGTTCGCGATGATGCAGCCGGCAAATCGGAACGGTGAACTTGTCGCTGACCTTGCGCCCCATCGCCCGCTGCTCAGCGAATTTGATGTGGTGAGCGTCTGATGGGCCCCTCCCGCAGACGACACAGGGTTGAGAGGCCACAAACCTGAGATGGTTGCGATCGCGTTCGCGGAGGGGTTTGCTGATGATAAGGACCTGATCGTCGGTGCGCCCAAGTTCTGACCGCCGCTCGTCGCGGCCGCCTGTCGCCGGACTCTGGCCCGCTGGTGACGCATCGCCGAGCAGGCTTAGCTTGGTCGCAAACGCTACCTCGACACTCTGTGCATCTGCCGCCGAGAGCTGGTTTTTGAGGGGAAGGACACGATGCGCCCAGGTGGCAAGAGCATCCGGTTCATTTAGCGCCTCAAGATCGCGCAGCAATTGCAGTCGAAGCTTATCCGACGCCTCAGGCGGGAGACTTGCTGGTTTGACTCGGCTGATATGGGCTCGTCTTTCCTGGCTCGGCTGAGGCTGGTTGGCCGCGTGGGCCGCGGACGGCTGGTGCAGTAAGCCCCCTGGCGCTTCGTCGGGACTGGGCGGACCACTTTGCGACGCCGGCGGGACGACCGCGGGCGAAAGATCGGGTGCATCGAGATCGTCCTCGCCGGCAATGCCGACCAGGGTGAACAGGGCATAGCGGCGGGCATAGGTCAGCGCAGCGCCAAGGCGGTGCGGCGCCGCCGTCTCGCTGACCGGACAGACCGGCCAATCCGAGGCCACCCATTCGCCGGAGGCATGGACCAGTGTGGTGGTCAGGCGGATCAGGCCGCTGTTATCATCGATGGCGGTCGTCTGCACGGTTGCGATCTCGTGCTGGCCGAGACACTTGCGGACCAGATCGAGTCCAGACGAGAGCGGGGCATAGCGAAAGGTCCGGCTGCCCTCGCGTGGGAAGGGCGAGACGATGGTGGCGGTCAGGGACTTTTCCGGGTTTGCGATCTCGGACTGCGCCTTGGCAAGTGCGGCCGCGAGCGCCCCGATGCTAGGGCTGGAGTGCTGCATCGCCAGTCTCCTCGAGTAGCACGTCAAAGCTGATAGCGCCCGATTTCGATCGCCTGGCCCGCAGGCCGTGTCCGACAGCCTCCTTGGCATCCTGCGGGACCAGGGCTTTCAGCTCCGTCTTGGCGCGGTCATGCTCAAGCGCGGCCGGACGGGTCAGCCGGTACAGGTTTGCGAACTCAGCCCAGGCATTGGAGCCGCTCATATCGACGGTCCGCACGGCTTCGATCCGGGGCCGCGGCGGTTCGATCCCGAACAGGTGAGGGGGCTCGCCGCTCTGGACGCAGCGCCAGAACTTCCGCTCCGCGGTCAGCAGCAGATGCTGGTAGAGAGGGTCGGCTGGAATGCTCAGTTCGACCCATTTGCCGCCGCCGGTGATGATGGACAGCACGGCCGATCGCGCCGCCGTTACCCACATGTTGTGCTGGAGCTGCGCCATGTGCTTTTCAGCCGCCGCTTCTTCCGAAAAATTCCACGGCAGCATGAACTTGGCTTCGAATACCGCGCCCGGTCGCCTCGACGCGGCCATCGAGGGTCGCGGCCATCCAGCGGTGCACGGCATGAAAGACCTGGCGCTGCACGTCGGCGACGACCTGGCCGGTGTTCTTCTCGTACCAGTGCCGGTTCAGCTGCTCGGTCACGCGTGCCGAGCTGGACCAGGAGGTCGCCTGGACAGGTCCTCGGGCTCGATCTCGCCCCGCTTTTCCTTCCAGAGGCGAAGCAGCGCCGCCTCAGTCGTCGCCCATGATGATCCGGGCGTCGGAGCCACCGACAAATGAGCGGCGAGGGTGTGAATCAGGTATTCGTGTTGGTTCGAAGCTCATTGCGGCTCCCATGATGACTTGCATGAAATGTACTACATTGAATAAAAAATACAAGTGGGCTTAATGGGTATTTCTAGTGCCCAGCTGCGAGCCGCGCGCGCTCTACTCAGGTGGAGTGCTCTTGATTTGGCCGAGGCTTCAAAGGTAAGCGTGTCCACCATTCGCCGGGTGGAAACTATCGAGGGGGAAATTCCCGTGACTGCGGCAAACGAAGCGGCGCTTAGAGCCGCTCTGGAGTCCGCGGGCGTTGAGTTTATCGACGAAAACGGCGTGCAGCTTCGGAAGCCGCCAAAGCAGAAGCGGTAACAAATGGCGCCCGCCACAAGTTTTGCGAAACGAACCCAATTTCTCTTTGCTCGAAGAAAGCCGGCACTAAAGAAGAGAACCGCCAGCGGAGGCGCGCGCGGCATCTCAAGTTTCTCAAAACCGAAGCTGACAGATAATCAGCGTCCGAGTGGCGGCCGGAAGGTCCCTCTCAAGCCGTAAGTGCGATGTTCGCGCTCAGATGCCGACCGCGCGCGGGTGGAAAGGGCATCGCCGGTAGAACTCTTGCTCGCACAACCATCTGACGCGATTAGCATTCACCAGTGACACTGTTCGCTCCGGGTCGGTCACCGCCGGCATAAACGCATAGGTGATTACGACGGGCAAATGGCATATGGCGCTTGATCAAGGTCAACTCGCCCCGGAGGGCGGGCATCCGTCTGCCTCGAACGAAGCAGTCGCTTAAAGCCGCCCCGAAGTTCATGTGGTGCGAGGTAGCCACGCGGGAGCTCGTGCTCTGCCGTGGGAAGAAATTTCGCTAACATCGCGTGCGCCTGCGGGGCGGTCTGCATGCGTACAAACGAATCGAACTGGCAGATTTTTGGAAAAGGTAAGTTAGTAGCGATTTACGGCGAGACCACGCTCAAAAAACGTGATTTATCGTCAGTTACGAATTATCATGACGAAATGGTGCTTCAACGACAAAAACGTCGACCTCGATCCGTGCGTTGCCGCGGATGCAAGCGGTCGATCAAGGTGAGGGGTAGAGGCCGTCTCCCGAGCTATTGCAGTTCGACCTGCAAGCAGCGCGCGTACCTGAAGCGCAAGTATCAGGGCCCGATGGAATTGTTGGCGCAGGACATCTCAACAATGAAGGTTCGCGGAATCCTGCGGCGCGAGATGTGGGCCCTCCTCAGGGAAGTCGGCTTAGTGTCTGAACCAGAACCGCCGCCGGCCCCAACACGCCCTAGGCGTGAACGCCCGCGCCACCTGCGGCTTGTCGAAAATTGAGATGTGCCGTATCAATGCGCATGGACTCATTTGCGCCTCGACATAATGGAAGAGCGTAGCAAGAAACGCCCGTAGTTTTCGGCAGCGATTACACCCAGCTATAGGTCGTATCGAAACTTGTGCCATCATAGGCGAGGGCCTGGCTGATGCTGTCGACCTGATCGTCGGTGCGTCCCTGCGGGAAGCTCAGCAATTCTGCCTTCAGGGCCGGCAAAAATGGAGCGCCTTTTGGAAACCACACGCGGCCGGCGGCAAACTTGCCCTGTTGAACGTAGACGCGACCGATCTTGTCTTGCTCGGTTTTGATCGGCTTGACCGAGAACTCTCCTGTCTTTCGAAACTCTTGAGCCAAAGCCACGCCGGTCGAAGCATCTTCGATCAGAATCTGGTGCGGCTTGAAGCGGCGGGCGAGCTCGATCGCGGTGTCCCTTAGACGCGGAAACTCGTAGCGATCGCGGACGAGATCGAGCAGATAATAATTGCCCTCGAGGATGAGCCAGGTCGTGCACACAGAAAAGTCGTTTTGCGCGCCGTCTTTGGCGGCGGTATCCCAACTTTGAATAATCCTGCTGCCAAGAACGCGAGCTGGCGGTTTATCGTAGTAGCGCAGCCAAGCCTCTTTGATCATACCTCCTCCGACTGGAACAGGTGATTGTTGGTACTGCGCGGCAAACACGTCGGGCCCCAGCATCTTCTCCAGCTCGCGGAGTGTCTCCAAGGATTCGTGGACTGGATGAAGCGCCTCGCCGATGGCGCGATGATGGTAATCGCCCGGCGCGACAGGTATGTCGACCTCCGCCTCGGCGATCGCAGGCAGGCTAAGCACCTCCCGTTTTTCGGATGACCCGGCGAGAAAACCGGACAGATCGTCCATATGGACCCGCTGCATAAGGACGATGAGGGCGCCGGTCTGTTTGTTGTCGAGCCGGGACATCACGGTATTTGCTACCCATTGGTTGAGCGCGGTTCGGCGCACTTCTGATTGTGCATCAACCGGCTTCTGCGGATCGTCAATAATAACCAGATCGCCACCGAGTCCGGTCAGTGTTCCGGAAACCGACGTCGCTTTGCGAAAGCCGCGGCGCGTTGTGATCAACTCCCCCTCGGTGCTGCGCGCAATACGCATGTTTGGAAAGGCACGCTGGTACCACGCGGATTCAACAATCAATCGGAAATCGCGCGCATGCTTGGCTGCCAGCTCGTCGCTATAACTGATCGCGATAATGCGACGCCAAGGCTCGTGACCAAGCAGAAATGCCGGAAATGCAACCGAGACGATGATGGACTTAAGGTAGCGCGGCGGCAAGTTAATGATCAAACGCGTGATCTCACCCCTCCAAATGCGGTCGAGCTGATAGCAAATCGCGCGGATGTGCCAATTCGGCAGGAATTCGGCACCAGGATTGAAGGTACAGAAAGCAACGATAGAGAAACATCCCAAAATCATTTTGGAGAATAGCATCGACCGTCGCGAGCTCCCGCCTGCTCATTTCTCTGCCTCCTGTTTCTTGAATTGCTCCTGCAGCTGCTGAGTGTAGGATTCCAGAATTTTTCGATCATCCTTATCGAGCTCGACGCTTACCGACGGTTCGGACGATTCGGCGAGCAGCTTGCGATTGAGCAGGAAGGTGGCCGCCTTTGGATTGCCCCGGAGCGCGTCCTCGGCGAATTTTAGAAGAATACCTTCGAGAAGGCTGATCCGCCGCGTCTTGCCTCTTTCGACGAACTTCGATTTTGCGATTGAGAATCTCGTTGATCAGCGTCGCCTCGTTTTTCGATCCCTTTGGTCGGCCGCGGCGGTTGCCGGACTTGCCCGGCTTAAACTGATGTTCGGTGGGCGGCCGGCCATAGCCAACGTCCGGCCGCGTGATCGGTGTGGTGCCGCTCGGCGGCACTGGGGTCCAGGAGTTCACTTTGTCCTCCTCGGGTTTTCGGAGGCGCGATGAGCGGCCACTTCGCCAAAGGTCTGCCCGGTGGCAGCAAGGATTGCATCCTGACGGGTACAATCTTGCCAACGGCGGATGGCTGCATCGATGAAGCAGCGGATCAACGTCCATGCCATAGGCTTTCCGGCCGACGCGCTCTGCCGCAAGCAGCGTCGTGCCGGATCGCAGAAACGGATCGACGATGAGGTCGCCGCGGCGCGTGCAATCCTTGATCGCGTCCGCCACGAGCGCGATCGGCTTTAGCGTCGGCATCAGTCGGAAGCTCACCCCCACGTTGTCGCGGAAGGTGTGGACGCTGCCGTAACTCCAAACGTTGGAACGACTTCTACGGCGTTTGCCACGCTCAATGTTGGTTCAGACGAGAGTCGGGCACCGTTCCGGTAGATAAATATCGAGCTTGTGCTGTGTGCGGTAAAAGTGACCTTGGTCGGCGTGCAGCCTGTCCCAGACCACGAGATCCTGTAGCGGGCCGAAGACCTCGCTTGCCCGGCTGCGCAGCATCTCGCCGATATGCGGCCAATCCGTGAAGATGGAATGAAATCGAACCCGTCGTCGAGAATTCGGCGGCAAGCCGCATCCAAATCCTGAGCTCATCGGCGCACTCGGATCGCGGCATGTCGTCGGCGTGTCGGGCGCGGTGATGTGGGGGGTCGGCAAAAACTGCGATGGCTTTTTCGTCGCCCATCAAGGCCGCCCAGTCGGATCGGTCGCTGGCATCGCCGCAGAAGAGGCGATGATCGCCGCAGTGCCAGCAGTCGCCCCTCCGGCTTATTGCTTGATCGGAGATCTTGGGCGGCTCTTCGGACGGGACACCATTTGAATTTCCAAAACCCGTCACAAAGCGACCGATTTCCGCCGGCTCAAAGCCGGTGATGCGGAGATCGAGGTCACACTCGGTCAACAGGGTGGCGAGCTCTCCGAGCTCAACCGCAAGCACGCCGCGATCCCACCTTGCGTTGGTTGGGATTTTGTTATCGGCAATTGCAAGCGCGCGCTTCTCCGCCTCGCTCAATCCGGTCATTATCAGGATCGGAACATTCTCTAGGCCGAGTCCTTTCGCGGCCTCATAGCGAGCATGCCCACAGACGATCGTCAGGTTTTCATCGACGACAATGGGGGACGTCCAGCCAAATCGCAGCATAACGCTCTGAAGTTGCTTGATCTGCTTTCGAGGGTGCGTTCGTGCATTTTGCTTTGCCGGCTTCAGTGATCGGAGCGGCAATAGTCGTATTTCGCGGCCAGCAAACAGGCCAGCAATTGAGGAGCTTGCGTTTGCAACCTGAGTATGGGTTTCAATTAAGCGCGGCGACATCATCTTTCTCCGTGAGTTTGATTTTACTTCAGCTGCGACCTCGGTTGCGCGGCAGCGATTTAGACAGCTGGTCCGATAACACGTGCGCCAACCTTGTTAGTTCAATCCAGGTCGACGAGCGGCCCGCTTTCTCAAGGATTCGGGCGTACGCGGCCCCAGGATCATCAAACACTTCCGCACAGGGGGAGGTCCCTTGATCGGACCAAATCAGCAAAAATACGGGTGTCGTGGTGACCGAAGCTAAGTCGCCGGCCCTTGCGCTCAGCCCAATCTGACGTTCGTCGAACAATTTGACTGGGTCTTGGTTTAAGATTTTCCGGTGCTGTTTTTGCAGCGTTGGCCGCAGACGGCGCAAGGTTTCGACCACGTATTTCTGCGGCCATTTGTGATTGAGCATCTGCAAGCCAATCAGCAAGGCGAATGCCTCGTAATTGGAGAATTCGACCTCAGCGCCCTTTCCAGGCGAAGCACTGCTGAAAAAGGCATAGCGTTGCAATTCAGGCTCATCTGATCTCGAGCGCAGCCCAAGCGCGCGATCCGTATCCAATAAGCGCTTAGTACGCGTCAGCAGTTCGGTGCTGGGTCTACCCAGGCCATCTCCACTGAGACCGCCAAACGCGTCTTCCACCTGGTTCCGCTTGTAAGTGACCATTGAAGCATAATGTCAGGTTCCAATAAGCGGGTCAAGGAGGAGGCGATGGGACTAAGCGAGGCGATTTGCATCTTTTATCCCTGTTACCCGCTGATGTTTTCCCTGTTTTGTCGCTTGAATGGTCGACGACCATCTGGAGAATCGCTTGGAAACACGATGGCTTCTCGGTGTTTCGACCGCGGAGGGCGGCGCCAAAACCACAAAATTCCCTGTTATTTTCCCTGTTACCAGGGAATGGATGATCGGGGCTGCGCAACGGCGTGTCGCTTGCGCTGGTCATCATCGTGGTCGCCGAGATGTTCATCGGCTCGACGGACGGGCTCGGCCAGCGTCCAAGCTGAGGCGGCGAGGGCTTGAGAAGCCCCTCGTCTTAGTCGCACACACACCGGAAAAAACCCCGCCGCCGCGGATAGGGATCGGCGCGCCGAATTAAATTGTGCAACCCATCGCGCCACGATCCCTGCAGGTCGACACAGCTAGCGATGCCGGCCACCCCGCTGCACTTTTAAATGAACGGCGTGAGATCTCCCAAGTCGCGGCGAGCTTTGGGTGGTCTCGATCGTAGGACGGCTATTCCGCCGCTTCCTTGCGCGGGGGATCGAGCGCGCCGGAATCGTGGATCTCGGCAACCTGGTGGTCGCTGAAGCCGAGCACCTGGCGCAGGATTTCGTCGGTGTGCTCACCGAGCAGCGGCGACCGCCCAACTTCGCTCGGCGAGTCCGATAGCTTGATCGGGTTACCGACCGACAGGTATTTGCCGCGGGTGGGGTGATCGACCTCGACCACCGTACCGGTTGCGCGCAGCGACTCGTCCTCGATCAATTCTTTCATCGACAGGATCGGGCCGCAGGGAATATCGTCCTTGTTGAGGATGTCCATCGCCTCGAACTTGGTCTTGGTCATCGTCCATTGCTCGATGCGCGCGAAGATTTCGTTCAGCCGCGTCAGCCGGGCAGGGGGCTTGGCGTAATCGGGATGCGTCTTCCAGCCGGGCTCGCCGATGGCGTCGCAGATCTTCTCCCACACCGCCGCCTGCGTGATGAAATAGAGGTAGGCGTTGGGATCGGTCTCCCAGCCCTTGCATTTGAGGATGCGGCCGGGCTGACCGCCGCCGGAATCATTGCCGGCGCGCGGCACCGCGTCGCCGAACGGAATGCCTTCGCCGTATTGGCTGTACTCCGTGAGCGGGCCGTGGGCGAGGCGCTGCTGGTCGCGCAGCTTGACGCGCGCCAGGTTCAGCACGCCGTCCTGCATCGCCACGGTGACGCGCTGACCTTGTCCGGTCATGGTGCGCTGGTAGAGCGCCGCGACGATGCCGAGCCCAAGATGCAGCCCGGTGCCGCTGTCACCGATTTGCGCGCCGGTCACCAGCGGCAAGCCGTCGCGGAAGCCGGTGGTGGAGGCCGAACCGCCGGTGCATTGCGCGACGTTTTCATAAACCTTGCAGTCCTCGTACGGGCCGGGGCCAAAACCCTTGATCGAGGCCACGATCATCTTCGGGTTGATGCTGTGGATTTTCTCCCAGGGAAAACCCATGCGGTCGAGCACGCCGGGACCGAAATTCTCAACCAGCACGTCGCACTTCTTGATCAACTCGGTCAGAACCTCCTTGCCCTTTGGATTCTTGGTGTCGAGCGTGATCGAACGCTTGTTGTGATTGAGCATGGTGAAATACAGGCTGTCGACGTTTGGGACGTCCTGCAGCTGACCGCGCGTGATGTCGCCGACGCCCGGGCGCTCCACCTTGATCACATCGGCGCCGAACCAGGCCAATAGCTGCGTGCAGGTCGGTCCCGATTGGACGTGGGTGAAGTCGAGGATGCGAACACCCGTCAGCGCCTTGGTCATTTACAACTCCGTCCTGTAACTGCTCCCGCCTGCGCGGGAAGGGATGAGGACGGGCTTCCCTTGGTCCCGTCCGGTTTAAGCCCGCCTACTTCTTTTTCAAAACGCTCTGCGGATTGAGGTTGCCGATCCGGCCGCTCTCCGAACCCGCCGCCGGATCGATCACGGCGTTGATCAGGGTCGGCTTGCCGGAATCCATGGCCGCGTTGACGGCGCGCTTCAATTCGTCGGGCGAGGTGGCGTTGACGCCGACGCCGCCGAAGGCTTCCATCATCTTGTCGTAGCGCGAGCCCTTGACGAAAACCGTGGTCGCGGGGTCGGAGCCCGCCGAGTTGAGGTCGGTGCCGCGATAGATGCCGTCATTGTTGAGGATGACGACGCAGATCGGCAGCTTGTAGCGGCAGATGGTCTCGACTTCCATTCCGGAGAAGCCGAAGGCGCTGTCGCCTTCGATCGCCAGCACCGGCTTGCCGGTCTCGATGGCCGCCGCGATGGCCGAACCCATGCCGATACCCATCACGCCCCAGGTGCCGACATCGAGCCGCTTGCGCGGCTGATGCATGTCGATGATGCCGCGCGTCAGATCGAGCGCGTTGGCCCCCTCGTTGACGAGGATGGCATCGGGCCGCTCCTTGATGACGGTGCGCAGCACGCCGAGCGCGCCGTGATAGTCCATCGGCGAGTTGTTGTTCATCAGTTTCGGCGCCATCTTGGCGACGTTGTCGTCGCGCTTGGACTTGACGGCGTTGAGCCATTCGGCCGGCGGCGCGGACCAGGTGCTGCCCATCGCCTCGAGCAGCGCCGTGACGCAGGAGCCGATGTCGCCGACCACGGGAGCCGCGATCTCGACGTTCGAATCCATTTCCTTCGGCTCGATGTCGATCTGGATGAACTTTTTCGGTGCCTCGCCCCAGGCCTTGCCCTTGCCGTGCGACAGCAGCCAGTTGAGGCGGGCGCCGATCAGCATCACCACGTCGGCATCCTTCAGCACGGTGGAGCGCGCAGCACCCGCGCATTGCGGATGCAGATCGGGCAGGAGCCCCTTGGCCATGCTCATCGGCAGGAACGGTGCGCCGCTCTTTTCGACGAAGCTCTTGATGACGTCGTCGGCTTGCGCATAGGCTGCGCCCTTGCCCAGAATGATCAGCGGGCGCTTTGCGCCCTTCAGCACGTCCAGCGCCCGCTTGACCGAGGCGGGTGAGGGGATCTGCGCCGGCGCGGGATCGATCACCTTGACGAGCGACTTCTTGCCGGCCTCGGCATTCAGCACCTGGCTGAACAGTTTTGCCGGCAGGTCGAGATAGACGCCGCCCGGACGGCCGGACACGGCGGCACGGATCGCACGCGCAAAGCCGATGCCGATGTCCTGGGCGTGCAGCACGCGGAACGCCGCCTTGCACAGCGGCTTGGCGATCGCGAGCTGATCCATTTCCTCATAGTCGCCCTGCTGCAGGTCGACGATCTCGCGCTCCGAGGAGCCCGAGATCAGGATCATCGGAAAGCAGTTGGTGGTGGCATGCGCCAGCGCGGTCAGGCCGTTGAGGAAGCCGGGCGCGGAGACGGTCAGGCAGACGCCGGGCTTCTTGGTGAGGAAGCCCGCGATCGCCGCGGCATAGCCTGCATTCTGCTCGTGACGGAAGGAGAGCACGCGAATGCCGGCCGCCTGCGCCATGCGGCCGAGATCCGTGATCGGAATGCCCGGCACGCCGTACACGGTGTCGATGCCGTTCAGCTTGAGCGCGTCGATGACGAGATGGAAACCATCCGTCAGTTCCTGCTCGCTGCCCGATGCCTCGGTTTTCTGAGCGGTGTTCAGCATGGGCTTGATCTCCCTGGTCTTCTTGTCGAGGACGAGTTGATCGTCTTCTTCCGTTGCGTCAGTTGGGCAGTTCCTGGCCGTGCGCCTCGACATAGGCGGCAAGGCCGAGCGTGTGGTCGCGCGCGCGCTTCTCGGCAAGCTCGGTATCGCGGGATTCCAATGCCTCGATGATTCCGAGATGCTCCGGCAGCGACGCCGCGATGCGGTCGGTGCGCCCGATCGTGAGCTGACGATAGCCGCGGACGTGCAGGAGCAGGTCGTTGGTCATGTCGACCAGCACCGGCGATTCCGACAGCGAGATCAGCGCCTGATGGAAGGCGATGTTGGCCTTGGAATACTCGTCGACGTGGTCCTGCGGCAGACGGTCGGGACCGAAATCCCGGAAGAAGTCCCGCAGCGCCGAAATGTCCTTTTTGCGCGCGGTGGTCGTGATCAGCCTTGCGGCCATGCTCTCGAGCGCGGCCCAGGCGCGGATCATGTCGACGATCTCGCTCTTGCTCCGGCGCACGACGATGATGCCTCGGCGTGGAACGGTTTTGACAAAGCCGTCTTGTTCCAGCATCGCGATCGCTTCGCGGATCGGGGTGCGGCTCACGCCGAGACGTTCGGACAGCGCGCGCTCATCCAGCATCACCGGTTCCGGCGTTGCATAGATGTCCATCTTGAGGATGGCTTCCTTCAAGGCCTCATAGGCCTTGTTCTTGAAGCTGGTCTCCGGGGCAATCCTGACAACTGCGATATCTGCCTCGGGCATAGGGGGTGACGCCTTGGTTTGTTTCCGGATCGGCACAACAATCTCCTCGTTGGAAGATTGTCTTGTACATCAAAAATGCCACCCTGATTTTTGGCATACCAGATGCCACAATGTCAAGCTGCCAGCTTTTTCAGCGTTTCGCTGCAAACCGCCGCTTGACAATTTTCGCTCTGGCATACCAAATGCCATAAAATAGCGTCGCAGGAGGAGCCCATATGTCAAATGCGAAAGATGCGGTCCGCAAGGTTCTCGATCAGGTCAAGGCGGACAAGCGCACAAGTCTCACGGCGCCCGAAGGAAAACTGGTCTGCGACGCCTACGGCATACCGGTTCCGAAAGAGGGGGTGGCCAAATCGGCCGCCGATGCCGCGAAGATCGCAACCGGCATGGGCTTCCCGGTGGTGATGAAGATCGTCTCCCCCGACATTCTCCACAAGACCGAGGCCGGCGGCGTCATCGTCGGTGTGAAGACCGCGGCCGACGCCGAGAAGAGCTACGACACGATCATAGCCAACGCCCGGAAGTACAAGGCCGACGCCAAGATCGAGGGCATCCAGGTGCAGCAGATGCTGACCGGCGGCACCGAGGTCATCGTCGGTTCCATCACCGACGGCTCATTCGGCAAGCTCGTGGCCTTCGGGCTCGGCGGCGTGCTGGTCGAAATTCTCAAGGACATCACCTTCCGCCTTGCTCCCGCAACCAGGGATGATGCGCTCTCGATGCTCGACGGCATCCAGGCGCACGACATGTTGAAGGG
Organism: uncultured Alphaproteobacteria bacterium; assembly: GCA_963738845.1. Classification (GTDB taxonomy): domain Bacteria; phylum Pseudomonadota; class Alphaproteobacteria; order Rhizobiales; family Xanthobacteraceae; genus Bradyrhizobium. Next base: position 666,208 of record CAVTYJ010000007.1, read on the forward strand.
GGTGCGCGGCGGCGACGCGGTCAATCGCGAGGCGCTGGCCGACGTCATCGTCAAGGTGTCGCAGCTCGTCAGCGATTTCCCCGAAATCATCGAGCTCGATCTCAATCCGGTGTTTGCGACCAAGAAGGATGCGATCGCAGCCGACGTGCGTATCGTCGTCGACTTCGCCTACAAGCCGCGGCCCAAGCCGCGCTCGACCGAGGACATCGTGAAGGCGATGAACCGCATCATGCAGCCCAAGGCGGTTGCGGTGATCGGCGCCTCGGCCGAAGACGGCAAGATCGGCAACTCCGTGATGAAGAACCTGATCAACGGCGGCTACAAGGGCGAGATCCTGCCGATCCATCCCAAGGCGCCCGAGATCCTCGGCTACAAGGCCTACAAGAGCGTCAAGGACGTGCCGGGGGTGATCGACGTCGCGGTGTTTGCGATCCCGGCGAAATTCGTGGCGGCGGCGCTCGCCGAATGCGGCGAGAAGAAAATTCCCGGCGCGGTGCTGATCCCGTCGGGCTTTGCCGAAGCGGGCCATCCGGAGCTGCAGGAGGAAATCGTCGAGGTCGGCAAGAAATACGACATCCGCCTGATGGGGCCGAACATTTACGGCTTCTACTATACGCCGGCCAATCTCTGCGCCACCTTTTGCACGGCTTACGACGTCAAGGGTCACGCCGCGCTGTCGTCGCAGTCGGGCGGCATCGGCATGGCGATCATCGGTTTCTCCCGCTCGGCCAAGATGGGCGTGTCCGCAATCGTCGGCCTCGGCAACAAGTCCGATATCGACGAGGACGATCTGCTCGCCTTCTTCGAGCAGGATCCCAACACCAACCTGATCGCGCAGCACTGCGAGGACCTGAAGGACGGCCGCGCCTTTGCCGAAGCCGCAAAGCGCGTCTCCAGGAAGAAGCCGGTGGTGGTGCTGAAGGCGGGCCGCACGTCGGCCGGCGCCAAGGCCGCCTCGTCGCATACCGGCGCGCTCGCCGGCAACGACAAGATCTATGAGGACGTGTTCAAGCAGTCGGGCGTGATCCGCGCCCGCTCGCTGCGGCAGCTTCTCGAGTTTGCCCGCGGCGTGCCCGTGCTGCCGACGCCGAAGGGCGAGAATGTCCTGATCATCACCGGCGCGGGCGGTTCCGGCGTGCTGCTGTCCGACTCGGTCGTCGACAATGGTCTGTCGCTGATGGCGATGCCGCCGGACCTGGATGCGGCCTTCCGCAAGTTCATTCCGCCGTTCGGTGCCGCCGGAAATCCCGTCGATATCACCGGCGGCGAGCCGCCGATCACCTATGTCAACACCGTGAAGCTCGGCCTCTCCGACGAGCGTATCCATGCGCTGATCCTCGGCTACTGGCACACGATCGTGACGCCGCCGATGGTGTTCGCCCGCAACATGGTCGAGGTGAAGAAGGAGATGGAGGCGAAAGGCTTCGTGAAGCCGATGGTCGCCTCGCTCGCTGGCGACGTCGAGGTCGAGGAAGCCGCCGAATATCTCTATCAGCACGGCATTCCCTCCTACGCCTATTCGACCGAGCTGCCGGTCGAAGTGCTCGGCGCAAAGTACAAGTGGGCGCGCGGCGCGGGCTTGCTGTGAGCCCGAGCACTCTGGGAAGCGCTTCCGCTTCCTTTGACGATGTCGTCATTGCCTGGCGATGCGCAGCATCGAACCCGGGATATCGAGATTCCGGGGCCTCGAGCGCGTCACCAATATCGCGATGGGAACGAGATCGACAACATCGTCGAATTCGAGGAGCCGCCGCTCGACGACGCGCCCGCGCGTGAGGATGCGCTGCTACCGGCTTGAGCTTCGCAGCATCGTCAGCGATGCCCCGGCCGCGATCGCAAAGCCGACGCAGGCGGCTACCGCATCGACCGCAAAATCCTGCAGCCGGGCATGGCGGCCCGGCACCAGCAGTTGCAGCAGTTCGAGCGCGCCGATGGCGATCACGGCCAGAGCGACCGCAAGCGGCCGATGTCGGGGATAGGCAAGTCCGAAGGCGAGCCCGACCAGCACGAACGCCAGCGCATGCTCGCCGTTCTGGCCAAATGGGGAATGGGGGCGGAGGGATGGCGGGCCGAGCGTGGCAAAGCTGACGGCGGCCGCGAGCAGCCAGGCGCCCAGGCGCAGGAAGTTTGTCATGACGATCCGATAGCACGCTTTGCCGCGCCCGCACCATCGGGCTCGCGTCACAATCGCCTGCGCGGTTAACGAGGCCCGCAGCCTATAATGGCTGTCGCACGCCCAAACCCAGCATGAAGCGTTCCCTGATCTGCACGGGATCGCGGCGGGTGGTGCCGACGCCCGGCTTGTCGTCGATGCGCACCCCGATCAGGGTCGGCTCCGCCGCCGTCATCGATTGATCGATCAGCCGCTCAAAATCCTCTTCGTCGGCGGCCCAGGCACTGTTGGATAATCCGCTGGCCACCGCAACCGCGACAATGTCCGTCACGGCCGCGGCCGGCGTGGGCTGGGCGCCCGTGATCTGGTAGATGCCATTGTCCATCACAACCATGGTGAGATTTTTGGGCGCCAGCGTCGCGATGGTCGAGAGCGAGCCGAGCTGCATCAGCAACGAGCCGTCGCCTTCGAGCGCAAAGACGCGCCGGTCCGGTTGGGCCAGCGCCACCCCGAGCGCGATCGGAAAGGCGAGCCCCATGCTGCCCAGCATGTAGAAATTCTGCGGACGATGACCGGCAGCCCAAAGATCGAAATTGGTGTTGCCGATGCCGCCGATCACGGCCTCTTCATGTTTCAACCGGCTCACCAGACGCGAGGTGAGATCGAAACGGTTCATCACCTTGGTATTGCGGGCCGGCGAATTGCTCTGCGTGTTCATGGGCGCGCTCACTTGTCGAACACCTTGCCGCCGGTCAACAGCGGCGAGAGGATCAGCGCTACCGGCGCCTGCGTGGTGACGGCCTGCTTGATCGAACGATCGGCAATGAACTCCAGTTCGTCCAGCCGCGTGATGGTGTGGTGCTCCATGGCCAGCGAATCCAGCACGGGCCGCATGGTCCGGCACACCAGCGACTGGCCGTAATTGAACTCTCCGAGCGTGCCGCGCTCGGACACGAACATGATCAGCGGGATCTGGTAGGGCAGCGCGAGCGAGGCCAGCACATTGGCAAGCGTTGCAAAGCCCGAGGTCTGCATCAGCACCGCCCCTCTCGCGCCGCCCATCCAGGCGCCCGAGACGATGCCCACGGCTTCCTCCTCGCGCGCGGTCGGGAAGGTCAGGAAGAACGGATCGGCATGCAGGTTCCTGATCAGCGTCGTCAGCACGCGATCGGGGACGTAGGGGACGAGCCGGATGTCGTTGCGCTTGAGCGTCTGCAGCACGATGCCGTGCCAGGTGGGCTCCTGGGACGATGGCTGTGCTTTCGCTTCAGCCTGGGGCGAAGCCTTTTCCTGGGCAACCGCCATGTCGTCCCTCCTTGGCTTGTTCGACGATCGTTTGCTGGCGAGGTATCGAACCTTGACGCGGCGAGCGGGATTGTCAACATGCCCTCGCGGTGACGTGGATTGCGCGACACGGCGATGCGGCTGGCCACGCGCGTATGCAATAAAGAATGAAAATTCGGGAGGACAGTTCATGCGCAGGTGGTCGGGTTTCGCCGCCATTCTCGTGGCGATGTTGGCCACCCTCGGTCCTGCCTCGGCCCAATCGGACTTCCCCACCAAGCCCGTGCATATTTTCGTCCCCTATGCGGCGGGCGGCGGCGTCGACATTCTCGCGCGTACACTTGGAGACGTGGTGTCGCGGCAATGGGGACAGAGCGTGGTGGTGGAGAACCGCCCGGGTGCGGGCGGGGTGGTGGCCTCGCAGGCGCTGGTCCAGACGCCAGCGGACGGTTACACGCTGATCGTGGTTGCGAGCGGCCATGCGACCAATCCGTTTCTCTACCCCAAAATCCCCTACGATACGTTCCGGGATTTCACGCCGATCTCGCTGCTTGCGTCCTCGCCGAACATCCTGCTCGTGCGCGCCGACTCGCAATTCAAGAGCCTGAACGACGTGATCGCGGAGGCCAAGGCCAAGCCGGGGAGCCTGTCGTTTGCGCATGCGGGGACCGGCACGTCGACGCATCTCGCCGGCGAGCTGTTGAAGGCGCTCGCCAGGATCGACATCGAGGCCATTCCCTACAAGGGCGGAGCGCCCGCAATCAACGATCTCCTGGGCGGGCAGATTCCGCTGTCGTTCAACAACGGTCCGGAGTTGGTCGGCCAGATCGAGGCCGGTACCGTGAGGGCGCTTGCCGTGACAACGGCTGCGCGGGCGCCGTTTCTGCCCGACGTGCCGAGCATGGGCGAAACCGTGCCGGGCTACGACACCGAGGTGTGGTGGGGCCTGCTCGGGCCGGCCGGCATGCCGCGCGATCTCGTCGGGAAGATTTCGCGCGACTTCGTCGCCGCGTTGAAGACCGACGCGGTCAAGGAGCGTCTGACGAAGCTCGGCGCCTCGCCGATCGGAAGCACGCCCCAGGCTTTCGACATGAAGATTCGCGCCGACTACGACAAATGGGGGCCGATCATCCAGGCCGCCGGAATCAAGGCCGACTGATGCCGACGCCTTTTGCCAGGATCTAGCGACTGAAAGGGGTGCAATGACCGTCAACAACAAGCGCGTATTCTACGTCAAATACATCGCGCACCAGATCTATGTCGACCTTCTGAAGGCACGGCCCGACGTGCGGCTCGATCGGCTCGAGAACGAAACGCCTGAAAACGTGTTCGCGCCGGTCTTGCGCGACGCGCATGCCTATCAGGTGGGTGCCGCGCGCGATGAGCTTGCGCCGCACTTTCATGTGCATGCGGATTTCCTGCAGCGCGCGCCGAACCTCCTGATCGTGTCCAGCAACGGCGCCGGCTTCGATCCCGTCGATGTCGAGGCCTGCACCAAGGCCGGCGTCCTCGTCGTCAACCAATCCGGCGGGAACGCGCATTCGGTCGCCGAGCACGCGCTCGGCATGCTGCTCACACTCTCAAAGCGCATCATCGAGGCCGACCGGGCGCTGCGTCGCGAGCGCGACGTCAACCGCAACAATCTGATCGGAACGGAGGCGCAGGGCAGGACCATCGGCATTGTCGGGATCGGCAATGTCGGTCGTCGCATCGCCGAACTTTGCAAGGGCCTGCTCGGCATGGACGTGCTTGCCTATGATCCCTATCTTTCCGCCTCCGAGATCGCCGCGCGCGGCGCCGAGAAAGTCGAGCTCGACGATCTGCTGCGCCGATCCGACTATGTCTCGATCAACTGCCCGCTCACAAAGGAGAGCCGCGGCATGATCGGCGGGCGAGAATTTTCCCTGATGCAGCCGCATGCCTATTTCATCACCACCGCGCGCGGCTTCATCCATGATGAAGACGCGCTGCTCGAGGCGCTCAGGCAAAAGCGGATTGCGGGCGCCGGCCTCGACGTCTGGTCCAGGGAGCCTCCGCCGCCGGAGCATCCGCTGCTGCAATTCGACAATGTGCTGGCGAGCCCGCACACCGCTGGCGTCACCAGGGAGGCGCGTCAGAACATGGGACGGATCGCCGCTGAGCAGCTGCTTGACGCGCTCGACGGCAAGCGGCCGCCAAGGATCATCAATCCCGAGGTCTGGCCGCATTACAGCGAGCGATTTGCCCGCACCTTCGGCGTAACTCCGAAATAGCCGGCTCGGTCGCCTAGTCAATTTCCTCTGCCTCGCCTCCGCTTGAGGCAAAAAAACTGCTGTGCATTGAGCGCTCGGCGGTGCGGCCATTGCTATTTTTGCGCAAGCCTCGACTTGGCCTTCGCTCGCCGCCATTTTTTGTTGTGTGCCATGCTTTTAGAGGCGCTTTTTGACAGTCGGCACGGAAGGTTTCTGATGCAACGGGTCACTTCATTGTTGCGCGCGACGCCGTCGCGGATCCGCCGCCGGATCGCGCAATTTGTTGCCATCGCGGCAGCAAGCCTGCCGGATGTCGGGGCTTAAATCGCCGCGCCGGGTGATTTTGCCGCCGCGAGCGCGACAGACAACTTTCCTCCTTAATTGTGACGCTTGATCCTCATCAATAAGGCGGCTTGAGACCAGCCTTAAACAACGGAGGCCGTCCGGCGGGAGGATCCCATGTCGCGCTATGTCGTCCAGTTCATGAAGGATGTCCTCGGCGAAAACGGCCGGGAACTCGAGGTTTGCCAGGGCACGCTCGAGGTTGACGCGCCCGACGAGATCAGGGCAACGGAACTTGCCAAGCAAAGGTTCTGCGAAAGCCAGCGGCTTTGCGAATGGTCGCTGCACGCGGATCGAATCCAGGTTGCGGCTGCCGAGCATCCGTCCTGAGACGCGCTGCTAGGGCGCGATCGGGTTGGGTTGAATCGCGATCGCGCTCTATATTCTATGGAGCATGATCTTTTCGTAAAAACCGGTGCCCACTTTTCCGGATCATGCTCTAGGATTGCGCCGGCACGAATTTCAGCGAAAAGCGCGCGCCGTTGGGCTTGCGGTTTTCCACGGTGATCACGGCCGAATGCAGTTCGGCGATGCGCTGCACGATCGACAGTCCGAGCCCCGTGCTGCCGGGCTTCCTGCGGTCGCGCCGCCAGAAACGCCGGAAAATAAGGCTGCGCTCGTCCTCGCCGATGCCGGGCCCACGGTCCAGCACGCTGACGCTGCCGTCGGCCTCGACGACGAATTCGACCGTTGACCCCACCGCCGTGTGATTGATCGCGTTTTCGGCGAGGTTGCGAATGGCGCGGCCGAGCATCTCCGGATTGCCCTTGACCCAGACCGGGCTGGTCGTGCCTGACAGCGCGACGTCCTTGCCTTGCGCCAGGGCCAGTGGCGCCACGAACTCGGCGACCTCGGCGGCGACGGATTGCAGATCGGCCCTTTGCCTGGGATCGATGACGAGGGCATCGAGCTCGGCGATATCGAGCAGCTGGCCGACGATATGCGCCATGCCATCGACGTTCTGCCGCAGCGCTTGACGCATATTCTGGTCCTCCAGCATGTCGATGCGGGTGCCCAGAATGCTGAGCGGTGTGCGCAGCTCGTGCGCCGCATCGGCCGTGAAATCGCGCTGGATGCGAAATCCTTCCTCCATGCGGTCGAGGCCCTGATTGACGGCCGAGACGAGCGGGCGCACCTCGCGCGGGATCTCGGCGGTCGGCAGCCGCACGCCAGGGCGGGCAGGGTCGATGCCTTCGGCGATCTCGGAGGCCTCGCGCAGCGGCCGCAAGGCACGGCGAAAGATGGCGATGTCGGCGATCAGGAGCACCAGCAGGATCGGCAGCGTGATCCAGCCGACATTTCTGTAGAAATCGGCGACGATGTCGTCGATCAGCACGTCGCGGTTGGCGAGATCCTCGCCGGCCTGGATCCAGACGGTCTTGTTGCCGATCGTCTTGCGGACGCTGGCGCCCGACACGGTCGCATCGCCGCGCCGCTGCTGCAGAAACTCGATCGCGCCGCCGCGACTGTCGGAAGGGAACAACGCGCCATGGTCCTGTAGCGAGGAGAACAGCACTCCTCCCTGTTCGTCGATCACGGCATAGGAGTAACGGCCATAAGGCTGCGAGTAGAGGCCGATGAGCTCCGAAGGAAGACGCAGCTCCAGGCCGCCATCGGGCGTGGCGCTGAGATGGTCACCGACAGCGATCGCCTGCTCCTGCATGGCCTTGTTATGAATATTGTTGGTCGCGTAGCTCAACAGCCATGACAGCGCGAGCGACATCAGGATCGAGGCGATCACGATGGCGACGATGTGCAGGAAAACGATGCGCGAGATGATCGACTTGAATCTCAGCACGCTATTTTTCCTCGGCGATCAGATAGCCGACGCCGCGAATGGTGTGGACCTGGACTTTTGCGCCGCGCTCCGAAAGCTGCTTGCGCAGGCGGTGAACATAGACCTCGACCGCGTTCGACGCGACCTCGCTGGTATGCCCGAAGATCTGGTCTTCCACCTGCTTCTTGGAGACCACGCGCCCCTTGCTGCGCATCAGAAGCTCGAGCACCGCGGTTTCCCGCGCCGAAAGCACCTGCGGCTGATCATCGATCGAGGCCTGCCGGTTCTGCGTGTCGAATTCGAGATTGGCGATGCGCAAGGTGCTGCCGAGAAGATGGCCGGGTCGCCTGAGCTGGGCTTCCAGCCGCGCGATCAACTCCTCGAGCGCAAACGGCTTGACCAGGTAGTCGTCCGCTCCGCTGCGCAGGCCGTGGATGCGGTCGTTGAGGCCGCCGCGCGCGGTCAGGACCAGGACGGGGATCGGGTTGTTGCGATTTCTGATTTCGCGCAGCAGGGTCAACCCGTCGCCGTCGGGCAGTCCGAGGTCCAGGATGAGCGCCGAATAGAAGGTCGTGCTCAGCACCGCCTTGGCATCCTCGACCGTCGACAGGACGTCCGATTCGTAGCCCGCGGTTTGCAGGCCCTTGGCCAGGAGCTCGGCAAGCTCCTCATTGTCTTCGACGATCAAGAGCCGCATGTCATGTCGCTTGTTGACGCCCGAATCCGCGCCTGCGGGGCCGGCGATCCAATATAAGCCTTGGACAAATCGGCCAGCAGCTGTTTTTCGATCCGGTCTCTCTCGATAGCCTATGTAAGGCTGGTGTAAGCTTCAACGCATTGTTCGTGCAGATTCACTCTGCCGGTTCGCTCGTGCGCGGTGACCGGACCGCAGAACGCCTTCCGAATCGGTTAAAGTTAGCGTGATTGCAGCAGCTTAGTCTGGACGGCGGGACGCTATTGCGGCTTCCTGTATTCGTCCATATGAGGTGGCGCTGGGCACAAGCGACATACGTCGAAAGCAGAGGCGCAGGTCGAGGCATGGTCGAGGCGCGCAAGTTGATGCGTAAAGAGATGACATGATCGGCGCGACCGGAAATCTGCGACGTTTGTTGATCGCCGTGACGGCGATCGTGCTGGTTGCGGTCGTGATCGTCGGTGGAAGCCGCATGTTCGCGCAGCGTGCCAAGCTTCCCGATCCCTCCCACGTCGCCCGCGACAGCGCAAGCTTCATGCCGAGCGAAGCCGAATGGGCGAGCCTCACGATCGAGCCTGTGAAGGAGCAGTTGTTTCGTGCCGAGCGCGTGACCGAGGGCAAGATCGCCGTCAACGAAGACAGCTCGACGCCGATCTTCTCGCCCTATGCGGGCCGCGTGACCAGGCTTCTGGTCAAGCCGAGCGACACGGTCGACCGCGGACAGCCTCTGTTCATCATCGAGGCCACCGACACCGTGCAGGCGCTGAACGATTTCGCCTCGGGCTTGAGCGCGCTCAATTCCGCGCGATCCAAGCTCAATCTCGCGCAGATCGTCGAGAAGCGGCAAAACGATCTCTACGCGGGCAAGGCGGTTCCGCTCAAGGACTGGCAGCAGGCGCAATCGGATTTGACGACCGCGCAAAACGACATGCGCGCGGCGGAGACGGCAGTCGAAGCGGCCCGCAACCGGCTGCGGATTCTCGGCCGTTCGGAGGAGCAGATTTCGAACTTCGAGCAAAGTCGCCAGATCAGTGCGGACACGCCGATCTATTCGCCGCTCGCAGGCACGGTCGTGCAGCGCAAGGTCGGCCCCGGTCAGTTCGTCAACAGCGGTGCGAGCGATCCCGTCTTCGTCATCGGCGATCTTTCCACGGTTTGGCTGATCGCCTTCGTGCGGGAAAGCGAGGCAGCGGACGTACGCGTCGGCCAGGACCTGGACTTCAACGTCCTTGCACTTCCCGGGCGTACCTTCAAGGCGCGGATCGATTATGTTTCGGCGGCAATCGATCCGTCGACACGGCGGCTCCTGGTTCGCGCGACCATCGACAACAAGGATGGACTGCTCAAGCCTGAGATGTTCACGAGCGTGACGATCTATGCCGGCGGGGACCGTACTTCGGTCGGCGTGCCGAAACAGGCGCTGATCTACGAGGGAAATCGTGTCCGCCTTTGGGTTGCCCACGACGACAAGTCGCTCGAGCTGCGGGAAATTCAGCCGGGATTGATCAATGGCGACCTGGTCGAGGTTCGCACCAACCTGCGGCCCGGAGAGAAAGTCGTCACCAGAGGCAGTCTGTTCATCGATCGGGCCGCATCCGGAACCTGATCCACGAAAGTGATGTCGCGAAAGAGATCTCATCCGAATGGACCGCCTCATCTCAATCGCCGTCAGCCGTCGCTTTTTGATGGTCGGGTTGTTCATTGCCGTCGTGATCGGCGGGTTTATCGCGTTTCAGCAATTGAACATCGAGGCCTATCCCGATCCGACTCCACCGATGGTCGACATCGTGACCCAGAGTCCCGGATTGTCGGCGGAAGAGATCGAGCGCTACATCACAATTCCACTGGAGGCCCAGGTCGCCGGCATCAAGAACCTGAAGGTCATACGAACGATCTCCCTTTACGGGCTGTCCGACGTCAAGCTTCAATTCTCCTTCGACTACACCTATGAGCAGGCATTGCAGCAGGTGCTGAACCGCCTTTCGCAGCTGCCGCCGCTCCTCAACAACGCCCAGCCGCAGATATCGCCGCTCAGCCCGATCGGCGAAATCTACCGCTACCGGCTGGTTGGGCCTCCCAACTACTCCGTGCTCGACCTGAAGACGCTGCAGGACTGGGTGTTGCAACGCCGCTTCCGAACGGTGCCCGGCGTGATCGACGTCACCGGCTGGGGCGGCAAGACCAAGACCTACGAGGTGCAGGTCGACGTCAACAAGCTGGTGGCGAACGGACTGACCATACCGCAATTGGTGCAGGCCGTGAGCAATTCGAACATCAATGTCGGCGGCAATACCGTCAATATCGGGCCGCAGTCCGCCGTCGTCCGCGGGGTGGGCCTGATCCGCTCGATCGATGCGCTCGCCAACACCATGATCGCGGCCCCCAACGGAACGCCGGTCCTGATCAAGGACGTTGCCACCGTCACGGTCGGCGAGCAGCCGCGGCTCGGCATCGCCGGCGAAAACCAGGACGATGACATCGTGCAGGGCATCGTGCTGATGCGGCGCGGGGAGCAGAGCTCGCCGACGATTGCCAGGGTCGAGGAAATGGTCGAGCGCATCAACAACTCGACCGTTCTGCCGCCGGGGGTGCATATCGAACGCATCTACGACCGCAAGGACCTGATCGAGACGACGACCAAGACGGTGCTTGAAAACATGGTGTTCGGCATCATGCTGATCGTGCTGCTGCAATGGATATTTCTCGGCGACCTGCGCAGTGCTTTCATCGTGGGAGCGACAATCCCCTTTGCCCTGTCGTTCGCGCTCATCATCCTGGTGTTGCGCGGCGAATTGGCCAATTTGCTGTCGATGGGTGCGATCGATTTCGGCCTGATCGTCGATGCCACCGTCATCATGGTGGAGGCGATTTTTCGTCGCCTGTCGCTTACCGAACGACTCTCCGAGGATGAGCTGGCCGCGATCTCTCCCGACACCGTCATGGACATGAAGCATCATGCGATCCTCACGGCCGGGGCCGACGTGTCGCGTTCGATCTTCTTTGCTGCGGCGATCATCATCGCCGCCTTTCTGCCGCTGTTCACGCTCAGCGGCGTCGAGGGCAACATCTTCAGCCCGATGGCGCGGACCTATGCCTATGCGCTGGCGGGAGGCCTGCTGGCGACATTTACCGTCACGCCGGCGCTGAGCGCGATCATCCTGCCCTCGCATGTGGAGGAGACCGAGACCTTCATCATGCGCGTCCTGCACAGCATCTACATTCCGGCGCTGCGGCGCTCGCTGGCGAGCCGCCGCCTGGTTCTGGTCGCCGCCGGCGTGTTGATCCTGATGACCGTCTTTGCGGTCCGGATGATGGGGCTGGAATTCCTGCCGAAGCTGGAGGAGGGCAATCTCTGGATCCGCGCAACCCTGCCGTCGACGATCTCGCTTCAGGAAGGCAATAGCTACGTCAACGAGATGCGAAAGCTGATCGCATCGCTGCCCGAAGTCGAGTCGGTCGTCTCCCAGCATGGTCGGCCCGACGACGGTACCGATGCGGCGGGTTTCTTCAACGCCGAGTTCTTTGCGCCGCTGAAGCCCGCCAAGCAATGGCCGAGCGGCGAGGACAAGGACGGCCTGACGGCCAAGCTCCTTCGCATGCTGCAGGAGAAATTTCCCGGCGTCGAATTCAATTTCTCCCAGTATCTGCAGGACAACGTTTCGGAAGCTGTCTCGGGCGTGAAGGGTGAGAACTCGATCAAGCTCTTCGGCAACGACCTGCAGGCGCTGACCACGACCGCCAACAAGATCAAGTCGGTGCTGGCGACAGTGCCGGGGATCACCGACCTTGCGGTGTTTACCTCGCTTGGCCAGCCGACAATCCAGATCGACGTCGATCGCGCCCGTGCCGCGCGTTACGGTCTGTCGCCCGGCGACATCAATACGACCATACGCACTGCGATCGGCGGCGACAGTGCCGGCGATCTCTACGAGCCCGGCAGCGATCGGCACTTTCCGATCATCGTTCGCCTGGCGCCCGAATACCGCAAGAGCGCGGAAGCCATCCAGAACCTGCGCATCGGCGCGCAAGGGCCGAACGGAATCACTCAGGTGCCGCTCAGCGAGGTCGCCTCGGTCAATCTGGTGTCGGGGGCGGCCTATATCTATCGCGAGCAGCAGGAGCGCTATCTGCCGATCAAGTTTTCGGTGCGCGAGCGCGATCTCGGCAGCGCCATCCAGGAGGCGCAGCAGAAGATCGCCGAGCAGGTGCAACTGCCGCCCGGTTCGCGCCTCGAATGGGTCGGGGAGTTCGGCAATCTTCAGGACGCGATCAAGCGTCTGTCGGTCGTGGTGCCGATCAGCCTCGCGCTGATCGCCATGCTGATCTGGTTCAACTTCGGATCGATCGTCGACACCGTCCTGACCATGAGCGTCATTCCGATGGCGGTGTTCGGCGGCATCGTCGGCCTGGTGGTGCTCGGCATTCCCTTCAGCGTGTCGGCGGCGATCGGCTTCATCGCGCTGTTCGGCATTTCGGTGATGGACGGCATCATCATCCTGTCGCAATACAACCAGCTTATCGATGAGGGCATGGAGCGCGGCGCCGCGATCCTTCGCACGGGGGAATTGCAGTTACGTCCGGTGCTCATGACCTGCGTGGTGGCGGGCGTCGGCCTGCTGCCCGCGGCCTTGTCCACCGGAATTGGTTCGCAGGTGCAAAAACCGCTGGCGGTGGTGGTCGTTGCGGGCATGATGGTGGCGCCGATTGTGATCCTCCTGACGCTGCCGGCGTTGATCTCGTTGTTTTCCCGGCGGAGCCGCAGGGGGTTTATCGCAGAAGGTCATCCGGTCTCGGCTGAATGACGGACCAGAGTGGTGGGGGCTGTGGGTAAGTTGGGCCAGCGATGGCATCCGAAATTGCGTGCGACGGCGATCCGGCTGGCATGCGCGATGTTCGGCGCGTTCGCCGTGGTCGACACGGCGGCGGCGGAGACCTTGCCCGAGGCCCTCGTCAAGACCTACCAGAACAATCCGCAGCTCAATGCCGAACGCGCGCGACAGAGGGGGACGGACGAGAACATCCCCCAGGCGCTCGCCGGCTATCGGCCGCAATTGATGGCGACGCTTGGCGCGGGATTGCAGGCCGTGCGCAATCTGTTGCCCGACAACACCGTGCAGACCGCAACCTTGAAGCCGTGGACGATCGGCTTGACCGTGACCCAGGTGCTGTTCAACGGCAACAAGACCGCCAACAATGTGCGTATCGCGGAGTTTCAGGTCAAGTCCGGGCGCGAGGCGCTGCGCAATGTGGAGCAGGGCGTGCTGCTGGATGCCGTGACGGCCTACATGAACGTGATGGCCAATTACGCTCTGGTCGACTCGCAGCGCTCCAACCTCCAGGTGCTGCGCGAAATTCAGGCGACGACGAACCGCAGGCTGAATGCGGGAGATGTGACGCCGACCGATACCGCGCAGGCCGAGGCACGCGTGAGCCGGGGACTGGCCGACCTCAACGCAGCCGAGGTTGCGCTTGCGATCAGCAAGGAGATCTACGCCCAGGTGATCGGCGAGCCGCCGTCTCAACTTGTTCCGGCGAGCGCCGTCGATCGACTAAATCCCGCGACGCAGGTCGCCGCGGTCGACACCGCGCTCCATGAGCACCCGGCAATCCTCGGGGCCGGATTCGACTTCGACGTTGCCACGGTCTCGATCAAGCTCGCGGAAAGCGCGCTGCTGCCGACCGTGACCATGCAGGGCAGCGTCAGCCATCAGTTCAACACGGATACGTCGCTGACCGACGTGGCGACCAGCCAGGCCTCGGTCATGGGCCAGGTCAACGTGCCGATCTACGATGGCGGCACCGCCGCCTCGCAGACACGCCAGGCCAAGGAAGTCATGTCCCAGAGCCGCATGGTGCTCGAGCAGGTCAGAAACCAGTCGCGCACGGCGGTCGTGAGCGCCTGGGTGTCCAACGAAGGCACCAAGGTCGCGCTGAGCGCGGCAGAGTCCGAGGTGCATGCGGCGGACGTTGCGCTTCAGGGAGTTCGGCGCGAGGCAAACGGCGGCCAGCGTACCACCATCGACGTTCTGAATGCCCAGCAGGAGCTGACAAGCGCCCGTTCGCGGCGGATCCTGGCGCAGCGGGACAGGGTCATCGCGTCCTACACGCTGTTGAGCGCCGTGGGACGGCTGGATACGCACACGCTCAACCTCAATACGCCGGACTACCAGCCGGAAGTGCATTATCATCAGGTGAGGGACGCCTGGCACGGCCTGCGCACGCCTTCGGGGAAATGACGCGAAGATTCGCCGCAGGGTCAACGGGGCTTTTGTGGCCGTCCGGGATTGAAGAGCAGCAAAGAACCAAGCAATTTCAGAGGATATTGAGGCTTTGCGGGCAGGGCGCGGAGGCATTGCATGGCGGATCACATTATTGTTTCGGATAGCGAGGCGACCCGCACCATCGTCATGCGACGTCCGGAGAAGAAAAATGCGCTGACGGGAGAGATGTTTTCGACGATGACCGAGGCGATCAACTCGGCGCAGTCGGACCCCGCGATCCGTTGCTTCATTCTCACCGGCCGTTCCGGTGTCTTCACCGCGGGCAATGACCTCGAGGAGTTCCTGGAGGAAGCGATCGCGCCGCCCGACGCGGGCAAGCCGAGAGCTGCGGTCCGTTTCATGAAATCGCTCGTGAACAACAAAAAGCCGATCATAGCGGCGGTCGACGGCGCGGCCGTCGGAATGGGCGTCACAATGGTGCTCCATTGCGACTATGTCCTCGCCGGCACCACCGCCTCGTTTCTCTATCCCTTCGCGAAATTTGGCCTGGTTCCGCAGGGGGGCGCCAGCCTGCTGGTGCCGTGGATGGCCGGTCATCAACGTGCCTTTTCGCTCCTGGTGCTGGGTCGGCCGATGGACGCGGCGGAGGCACGCGAGGCCGGTCTCGTCAATGCCGTCGTGGCGCCGGGTCATGCCGTCGTCGAAGCGCAAAAGGTGGCGCGCGAGATTTGCGCCCTGCCATCGGAGGCGGTTGCGCTTTCCCGAAAGCTGTTGAAGCCCCCGACCGAAGAGGTGCTGCGCCGAATGGACCAGGAGCAGCATCTGTTCGGCGAGCGCCAGCACACGGCCTCGGTGGTTGCCGCCGTCGAGAGTTTCTTCCAGCGCAGACACAGGTAAGGCCCCGTTCACATCGTTCATCCCCGGGCCATGGGGGATTGTTCCCCGTGCCCGACAGGAACTGCCGGTAGTTCGGAGCGTTGGCCTGAAGGAACGAACTCGCGAACGTCAAATTGGCCGAACAGCCGCCGCGCGTCGGCGATTGGGCGCTCACGATCGGCAATGCTTTCGGACTTGGCGACTCGGTCACGGCGGGTATCGTCTCCGCGCGCCAGCGCACCATCGATGCGAGTTCCGGACAGGACTTCCTTCAGATCGATGCGCCCATCAACAAGGGCGACTCCGGCGGACCGACCTTTGACACCAACGGCGATATCATCACCTCACTCGGCGGAGCGCCGGTCAGGGACGCCGGTGAATTGACCAGGAAGGTCCATGCGGCGGCGCCGGGACTCTTCGGTCCGGCTGGATACGCTGAAACGAGGCAAGAGCAGTCCGGTGAACGTGACTTTGAGCCAGCTGCCGAATTCACCGCAGGCGGCGGTGCCCGAACGCCAATTTAGAAGAGCCCTTGGTGACGACCCAAATTCAGTCCTGGATGTCGATCACGACCTTGCCGTTCGCCGATTGGGATTCGACCGCCTCATGTGCATCGGCGATGTCTCCCAACCCAAAGCGGCGCGGATCCAGGCGAGGGCGCAGCTTTCCGCTTTCGACGAGACGCGTAGCCTCGCGCATGATCTCGCCGTGATGGGCGCGGCCTTCGCCGGTCAGTAACGGCAGCAGCGTGAACACGCCGGAATAGCTCGCCGCACGAAATGACAGGGGAGCCAAAGCATGCGTACCCCATCCGAGCGCGCTGACTACATGGCCGAAGCGTTTGACGGCTTTGAATGAGGCATCGAGTGTCGTGCCGCCGACGGTATCGTAGATCACATCGAAGCCGCGGCCATCGGTATAGCGCACCACGTAGTCGTCGACCGTTTCCCTGGCATAGTCGATCGGGATCGCGCCAAGCTCTCCGATATAAGGCGCGCTTTTCGCCGAGCCCGTCGCGAACACCTCCGCACCGCGCGCGTGCGCGAGCTGGACTGCGACATGCCCGACGCCACCGGCTCCGCCATGGACGAGCACCTTCTGGCCGGCGTGCAGGTTCGCACGATCGACGAGGCCTTCCCACGCGGTGATGAAGATGAGGGGCAGAGCAGCGGCCTGGCGCATCGACAAGCCGGACGGTTTGGGCGCAAGCAGCTTGGCGTCGACCGCGGCGTACTCGGCCAACGAGCCCTGCACGCCACCGACTCCGCCGGTCATGCCATAGACATCGTCGCCAGCATTGAATGCGGCTACGTTCGCTCCAACGGCCTCGACCGTCCCGGCAAGGTCGATACCGAGGATCGCGGGAAGCGGATGTCGCGCATGCGCGGCCGCGCCCGCCCGGATTTTGGTGTCCAGCGGATTGACGCCGCTCGCCTTGATCCTGACCAGCACTTCGCCTGATTTCGGCGTCGGACGGTCCACCGTCGCGAGGCGGAACGGCTGCTTTGCCCCATCGAGGATCGCCGCTTGCATTGTGCTTGCATTCGTCATTGCGCGCTCCGTACCTCACTCAGCTGTGGTTGCCTTGGTCGCGAGCGCGTTCAAGGCGGCGGTCAAGGACGCGGTCACACCTTTGGCTTGGTTGCCCAGGCCGTGACGCTGCGCCAGAAAAGCGGGATCGTTGTAGGACAGCCACGTCGTGCCCTTTTCATCCTGCCAGATCAGTGCCTTCAGCGGCAGGTCGATGCCGATGCTTTGCGCCTGCTGCATCAGCGGCGTGCCGCCCTTGGCATTGCCGAAAATCAAGAGATCGGTCGGCCGCAGCGGCAAGCCGACCGCGGCTGCGCCCCCTGCATGATCAATACGGGCAAACACTGTCAGGCCTTTGGCTTGCAGTTCGGCCTCGAGCCGCATCATCGTCTCCTGCGGCCCAAAGCTGCTCCTGATCGTGATCAGTCCATCCACTGCCATAGCCAGTACTCCGATGCCAATCATGACGGCGCTCGAGCGATTTGGCCCGTTAGAACTTGTTAGTTCTTGCGGGGTGAGGCGGGCTTCGTTCGATCGACAGGTCGCCGGATCCAAAAAGTCGGGCTGCATGATCGGCTGCATCGGTCGGATGCGCCACGAGGGATCTTCAGCACCGGTTTCGGTTCCATCGACCGACCTCGCGAACAAACAAGAAAGCGCAAGCCATTTGTTCGTCGCCCTCATTTTGGCGGAGTTTCGCGTTGAGGTTGCCGAAGAGGAATATGCGGATTCGCTAAGGGAGCTGGGCGATGAGTTGTCCCGAGCAGACGCGACGCTCGCTTCTTCTGACGGCCCTTGCCACGGGAACCTGCCTCGCTGCCCGCCGATCGCTTGCCGAGGAACAGGAGAATGCGGCCGGGAGCGATGAGCGTCCGCGAAAGGGCGATCTGCTCGTTTGGTCCGAAGGAGATCAGGAGGGCACGATCATCAAGCCTTCCGATCTGAAGCTCGATGCGCCGCCGGTGCATGCCTGGCCAAAGGATCCCAAAACCTCGGTCATCCGCAAGGGTTCCATCTTGAACGAGATTCTCGTGATCAGGCTTGTTCCGGGAGAACTCGATGACGACACCAGGTCACGCTCGGCCGATGGTGTCGTCGCCTATTCGGCGATCTGCACCCACGCCGGGTGTCCGGTGTCGGAATGGGTGAAGGCGGAGACCATCGACAAGCACGTCTTCAAATGCCCCTGTCACAACTCCGAATTCAATCCGCGCGAAAGCGCGCAGGTCGTGTTCGGTCCGGCACCGCGGCGGCTCGCCGCGCTTCCGCTGGCGATAACTGACGGTGCGCTCACTGTCGCGACCGCATTCGTCGGAAAGGTAGGTGCTCAGCAGGGATGATGATGATATCGGCGATGTCTTTTTGTCGCAGCTGGCGATAACGCCGTCCACAAACGGTAGGCGAAAGAGAGCAAAAACAGGGAGATTGCGTCCATGACCAGGAGACAATGGTTGTTATCGAGTGTCGTTGCGTTCACCTGCGTGACTACGGCTGGTGCTGTTGCGGGCCCGATCGAAAACTACAGTCCGGTGACGTCAGCCCGGCTCGAAAACCCCGAGCCCGGTAATTGGATGCTGTATCGGCGGACCTATGACGGCCAGGGTTTCAGCCCGCTCGACCAGATCAATGTCTCCAACGTCAAGAACCTGACACCGGTATGGACGTTTTCGACGGGCGTGGTCGAGGGACACGAGGCACCGCCGATCGTCAATAATGGCGTGATGTTTGTCGCAACGCCGATGGGGCAGGTGATCGCGCTGAATGCCAAGACCGGCGATGAATATTGGCGCTACAAGCGCGAGCTTCCGGATGATCTCTTCCAGCTCCATCCGACCAGCCGCGGGGTCGGATTGTGGGAGGACAAGCTCTATCTCGCAACCACGGACGATCATGTTGTCGCCCTCGACGCCAAGACCGGCAAGGTGGTCTGGGACACCAAGATCCAGGACTACAAGAAAGGGCAGTATCTGACCCTGATGCCGCTGGTCGTCGACGGCAAAGTCGTCGTCGGCGGCTCCGGCGGCGAGTTCGGCGTCCGTGGCTACGTCGTGGCTCTCGATGCCAACAGCGGCAAGGAGCTATGGCGGACCTTCACGATTCCGGGCGAAGGCGAACCGGGTCACGACACTTGGCGGGGCGACGACTGGAAGCAGGGCGGCGGCTCCGCCTGGATGACCGGCACCTACGACAAGGATTCCAAGACCATCTATTGGGGCGTCGGAAACGCCGCGCCCTGGCCGGGCGATGCGCATCCCGGCGACAATCTCTACACCTCCTCCGTGATCGCGCTCGATCCCACGAGCGGAAAGATCAAGGCTCATCACCAATATCATCAAAACGATTCCTGGGACTGGGACGAGGTCGACGCGCCGATCCTGGTCAATCTCGAAAGGAACGGCAGTACCTTCAAGGGCCTGATTCATCCCGGACGTGACGCAATCCTCTGGGTGCTCGAAGCCAAGCCGGACCGCATCAACTATGTGGCGGGCTGGCCCTTCGTTCAAACCGACGTCTGGAAAGGCATCGAGCCCGAAACCGGCAGGCCGATCGTCGATCCCGCGCACAAGCCGGTTGTCGGCAAGCGCGTCGATTTCTGTCCCTCGCTCTGGGGCGGGAAGGATTGGCCATCGGCGGCGTATAGTCCCTCGACCAAGCTGGTCTATATTCCCGCCAACGAAAATTTCTGCGGCGGTTTCAGCGGCGAGAAGGTCCCGCTCAATCCCGGCAAACTCTGGCTCGGCACCAAGCCTGAAGATATCGGGTTGACCCCCCGTCCGGGCGCCGATCATTTCGGCGAGTTGCAGGCGTGGGATCCGGCCACGGGCAAGAAAGTGTGGTCGTACAATTTCCCGAAATCGCAGCTGTTCGGTTCGGTGACGGCGACGGCGGGCAACCTGATTTTCGCCGGCGGCACCAATGACCGCAATTTCCGCGCATTCGATGCCAAGACCGGCGAGCTGCTCTGGGAGCAGAAGACCAATTCGGGCATCATGGGAATGCCGGTCGCCTACGAAGTCGACGGCACCGAATACATCGCGGTCCAGTCGGGCTGGGGCGTCGACGCGCAGCGCATCCAGGACGCGCTGGCCAGCAAGAATGTCGGCATCGAAAACAACGTGCCGCAGGGTGGCGTTGTCTGGGTGTTTGCCGTCAAGAAATAATCGCTCGAGCCGCGCAAGCGGGCGCGGCATCAGAAGAAAATGCGGCGGAGCATCTCCGCCGCATTTGTTTTTGAACCGCCTAGGCTGCGACGCCTACGTCTCGAGCTGCTTGCCGACCGGAAGGGTGCGGATGCGCTTGCCGGTGGCCGCGAAGATCGCGTTCGCCAATGCAGGTGCGAACGGCGGAACGCCGGGTTCGCCGGCCCCGCTCGGCGGCGTATCGGGTCCGGGCGGCACGATATGAACGTTCGTCAGGAGCGGCGCCTCGTCGATCCGGACCACCGGGAAGCTGTCGAAATTGCCCTGCTGCACCTTGCCGTCCTTGAAGGTGATCTCGCCATATTTGGCGAGGCTCAGACCCATGATCGCGGCGCCCTCGATCTGCGACTGGATGCGCTCGGGGTTGATATAGGTGCCGCAATCGATCGCGGTATCGACCCGCGGCACGGTGAGCTTGCCCTTCTCGTCGACGGCGACCTCGACGATGGTAGCGATGTAGCTCACAAAGCTCCGATGCACGGCGATGCCGAGGCCGTGTCCCTTCGGGACGGATCGGCCCCATTCGCCCTTGTCGGCGACCAGCTCGACGACCTTGCGCAGTCGCCCGGTGTCGATCGGATAGCTGGCATAGGGCTCGCCATAGTCCCAGAAATCCTTCACCGCGGACATGTCGATGATCCGCGGCGCGCCGATCAGCTCGAGCAGCATCGTCTTCTGATCGCGACCGGTGGCCTGCGCGAGCTCGCCGACCATGGACCCGATCGCGAATGCACGCGGGATGTTCGACACCGAACGGAACCAGCCGATACGGGTGTAGGCCGCGATCTCCGGGTTCTCGCACTGGATGTTGGCGATCTGGAACGGCATGTCGACGAGGCCCATGCCGAGCTCGAACGCCGCCTGATGGGTGGCGCCCGCTTCGAACGTCGAAGCGATCGTCGGCGCCACGCTGCGGTGCCGCCACGCAATCACCTTGCCGCTTTTATCGAGGCCCGCCTCGATCCGCTCCAGCGAGACCGTGTGCAGGAAATCGTGACGGACATCGTCCTCGCGCGTCCATTGCACCTTGACGGGCGCGCCCAGCTCTTTCGACAACAGCGCTGCCTCGAGCGCGAAATCGCATTTCGATTTGCGTCCGAAACCGCCGCCGAGCAGCGTGACGTTGACGGTCACATTGTCTTCGGGAATGCCGAGCGTCTTGGCGACGTCCTCGCGCGTGCCTCCGGGACTCTGTACCGGCGCCCAGATCTCGGCCTTGTCGCCCTTGACGTCGGCGACCGCGACCGGCGGCTCCATGCTGACATGGGCGAGATGGGGCTGATAGTACTCGCCGACGATCACCTTGTCGGCGCTCTTGAGCGCGGCATCGACGTCGCCTTCCTTGCGCACGACAAGGCCCGGCTTGCGCGCGGCCTGCTCGAGCTCGGCGCGATAGGCAACCGAGTTGTATTTGCCGTTGGCGCCGTCGTCCCAGACAAGCTTGAGCGCGTCGCGGCCCTTGATCGCGGCACCGGTGTTGCGCGCGATGACCGCCACGCCGCCCAGCGGCTGGAATTTCGAGGGCCACGGCCAGCCCTTGACCTCCATCACCTTCTCGACGCCCGACACTTTCATGGCCTCGGTCGAATTGAACGACTTCAGCTTGCCGCCGGTGACGGGCGGGCGGGCGATCACCGCATACTTCATGCCGGGAAGGCGGGTGTCCGAGCCGTAATGTGCCTTGCCCATGGTGATGTCGCGAAGATCGACGATGCTGACGGTGCCCTTGCCGAGGTAACGGAACGTGCTGGGATCCTTCAGCTTGAGGCTATCCAGCGCCGGCACCGGCTCCTTGGCCGCGTCGGCGGCAAGCTCGCCGAATCCGATCTTGCGTCCGCTTGCCTCGTGAACGATCTCGTGGTTGACGGCCTTGAGCTCGCTTGCCGGCACGCCCCAGCGTTTCGCCGCGGCTTGCTCGAGCATGGTGCGGGCGGAAGCGCCAATCTGGCGCATCGGAATCAGGTAATGCCGCGTGCTGCGCGAGCCGTCGGTGTCCTGATTGCCGTATTTGACCTCGTCGCCGGGAGCCTGCTGGACGCGGACGCGCGCCCAGTCGGCGTCCATCTCTTCGGCCACGACCAGCGGCAGGCTGGTGCGGACGCCGGTGCCCATCTCTGAGCGATGCGCGACGATGGTCACGATGCCGTCCGGGGCGATGGCGACGAACACCTTCGGGTCGACGACGGTGCCGTGCGGCATCTTGCCCGCGCCGGTTTCATAGGCGGCAAACGCCGGGCGGCTCATCACGGGCGCGGCCAGCACGAAGCTTCCTGCGAGCCCGAGACCTTTGAGGACCTTTCGGCGCGACAGGTTCTCGACGCCGCTCGTCCGAATCGATTTTTCGAAGCCACGGAGCTTTTTCGGGTCGGTGCTGATGTTCATGATCACACTCCCGTCGATGCGAGATGAACGGCATTCTCGATGCGCTGATAGCAGCCGCAGCGGCAGATGTTGCCCGACATCGCTTCGCGGATCTGCTCGTGCGAGGGTTTTGGATTCTGGATCAGAAGTGCTGCGGCCTGCACGATCTGGCCGGCCTGACAATATCCGCATTGCGGCACGTTGAGCTCGCGCCAGGCCTTCTGGACCGGATGATCGCCGGTCGGATGCAGCCCTTCGATAGTGATGACCTCGCGGCCGACCACGTCCGAGACCGAGGTGATGCAGGCGCGCACCGCCTCTTTGTCGACCATCACGGTGCAGGAGCCGCAAAGTGCCACGCCGCAACCGAACTTGGTGCCGGTCAGACCCGCTTCGTCGCGGAGATACCAAAGCAGCGCAAGATCGGGATCGCCGTCCCAGCTGTGTTCCTGGCCATTGATTTTCAATTTGATCATGATCGTTTCTCGCTCTTCCTAAGCAGGTAATGCCTCGCTCGCCGCAGCCTGGAACATGTTTCCAACGCGTCCGCAGCAACCGCCCTCGGTCCTCTTCGACGATCTTCTCGTGTCGGCGAACCTTCACAGACTCATCGCACGACTAGGTCTCAGTCTGTCTCGTCCGCGCATGCGCTGTAGCCGTCTCCTCGGTCTCCATCTGCCGACCGCCTCGCGATGCGCCCACTCTACCAGAGTTGCAGCGGACACAACTTCACGGAGAGTTGTTTGAGCATCGCACCAGTTCAAGGCGCAAGCAGGGCGTTCTCGCCAGGCCGTACAGGGCGAAACAAAAAAATGCCTCGCCGGAAGCGAGGCACGCTCAGTCAGGGGAGACGCTCGCAACGCGTTCAATCGCGCGCACGTGACGCAACTCTAAAGGCGCCGCGCGCCCTGGCCGTCGTCACCGCGCCGATACCGCGCGCGTTATTGGCAGGCCGGACCCCGGTGGCAGTGCGGTGTCGCCGGGGTTGCCGCGGCCTGCATGACTTAAATGTTCTAGGCCGCCTTGGCTTTCGCTACGTGGGTCGCGATCGCGTCCATCAGCGGCGGCGACAGGCAGTCATAAGGCTCGAGCCCGAGTTCCCTCAACCGCGCGCGGATGCCATCCATCTGTTCCGGCTTCACGCCGGATTCGATGACGGACGACACGAACGCGGCGAATCCCGGCGCCGCCCAGCCGCCTTCCTGGAACAGCTCGGGATGGATGAAGTCGAGGCCATAGAACGGATGTCCGGTGTTCTCGATCCGCCCATACATATGCGTGCCGCAGCCCTTGCAGGCGTAGCGCTGGATCACCGCCGACGTATCGACGATCTGCAGCTTGTCGCCGTTTTCAAGAACAGTGACGTTCTGGCGCGGCACCACGGCGACGATGGAGAACGCCGAGCCCGCGGGCTTCCAGCACTTCGTGCAGCCGCAGGCATGGTTGTGCGCTACGTCGCCCTTGATCCCGACCTTCACCGGCCTGTCCTTGCACTTGCAGACCAGGGTTCCTCCCGCAAAGGCCCCTGTGCCCTTCTTGACACCGTTATCAACCGCGGGGTGGATTTGAGCAGCCATAGGTCAATCCTCCTTGTGTACGACGTTCTTGATTTAGAATACGACGACCGAGCGTATCGACTTGCCTTCGTGCATCAGGTCGAACCCCTTGTTGATCTCCTCGAGTTTGAGGACATGGGTGATCATGGGGTCGATCTGAATCTTTCCGTTCATGTACCAGTCGACGATCTTCGGGACATCGGTGCGGCCGCGTGCCCCGCCGAACGCCGTTCCCTTCCAGACGCGGCCGGTCACGAGCTGGAAGGGGCGGGTGGCGATTTCCTTGCCGGCTTCGGCGACGCCGATGATGACGGACACGCCCCAGCCGCGATGGCAGCATTCCAGCGCCTGGCGCATCACCGTCGTGTTGCCGGTGCAGTCGAAGGTGAAATCGGCTCCGCCGTCCGTGAGCGTGACCAGGTGCTGCACGACGTCGCCGCCGACCTTTGTGGGGTTGACGAAATGGGTCATGCCGAAGCGGCGGCCCCATTCCTCCTTGCCGTCATTGACGTCGACGCCGATGATCTTGTCGGCGCCGACCATCCTGGCGCCCTGGATGACGTTGAGGCCGATGCCGCCGAGCCCGAACACGACGACGTTTGAGCCGGGCGTCACCTTGGCGGTGTTGACGACGGCGCCGACGCCGGTGGTCACGCCGCAGCCGATGTAGCAGCTCTTGTCGAAGGGAGCATCCTGGCGGATTTTCGCCACCGCGATCTCGGGAAGCACGGTGAAGTTCGAAAAGGTCGAGCATCCCATGTAATGATAGATGGTCTGCCCCTTGTAGCTGAAGCGCGAGGTGCCGTCGGGCATCACGCCCTTGCCCTGGGTGGCCCTGATCGCGGTGCAGAGATTGGTCTTCTGGCTAAGGCAGCTTTTGCACTGCCGGCATTCCGGGGTGTAGAGCGGAATGACGTGGTCGCCCGCCTTCACCGTGGTCACGCCCGCGCCTGTTTCGCGGACGATACCGGCGCCTTCGTGACCGAGAATCGAGGGAAAGATTCCTTCGCTGTCGAAACCGTCGAGCGTGTACGCGTCGGTGTGGCAGATACCCGTCGCCTTGATTTCGACCAGCACTTCGCCGGCTTTCGGTCCCTCCAGATCGAGTTCGATAATTTCCAGGGGCTTCTTGGCCTGGAAAGCGACAGCTGCGCGCGTCTTCATCGCGGACTCCTTAATTGATCTTCGCACCAAAAGCGCCCGGAGCGATCTTTCGTCCGCGCGATCAGTGCTTACCCATGCAGGCGTCTTCCGCTGCGGCATAGGCCTTGGATTTGTCTTCGTGCTTGGCCGGACGCACGCGTCCCACCGCATCGTCGGCGCGCGCACGCAGGTAGACATAGAGGTCGTCCATGTAACAGGCGACGTTCGGGTTATCTCCGAATGCCGGCATCACGTTCTCCTGGGCCGTGCTGACATTCTTGCGACCGCTTGCGACGACACCGAGGAAGTCGGCGTAGCTCATCGTCTTGAGCGAATCCTTCAGCGCCGGTGCGTAAGTCGATCCCATTCCGTCGGGGCCGTGGCAGACATGGCACTCGGAATGGTAACGGCGATATCCGGAATAGGTGTACCAATCCACCGTGCCGTCGGGCGCAACCTTGAAGGTCGGGTTGCCCTCCTTGTCCAGATATTTGCCGTCCTCAGATTTGACCGCGGTCGGGTCGCCAGAGCCGTCTGCAAAGGCAACCCCGCCGGACGCTGCCACGAAACACAGCGTGGCGGCCATCAACCAAATCTTACGCAAGAGCGTGTCCTCGACATCGTTGGCGGACCAGCCGGCGCATGGAGGTTAATCCATGCGCCGGAGGAGCGATGAGCTCTCAGGGCTCACTTACGGCAGCGCGAACACCGTCAGCGTCCCGCCAAGGGCGGTGTAGTTGCTGAGCGCGGCATAGCCACCCACAGCGCCGAGGCCTGCGGTCGGATCAGTGAGGCCGGCCGCGAGACCGATACCGGCCCAGCCGCCTACGCCGGACAGCACTGCTACGAACTGCTTGCCATTGTGCTCATAGGTCGTGACGTTGCCGATGATGCCGGAGGGAGTCTTGAACTTGTAGAGCTCCTTGCCGGTCTTGGCGTCGACGGCCTTCAGGTAGCCTTCCAGCGTACCGTAGAACACCACGCCGCCAGCGGTCGCGAGCGCGCCCGACCAGACCGAGAACTGCTCCTTGTTGGACCAGACGATCTTGCCGGTCTTGCCGTCCCAGGCGATGAAGTTGCCCATGTTGGTCTCGCCCGGAGGCGGATACATCGACAGCGTGGCCCCGACATAGGGCTGGCCGGCGGTGTAGCTCACCTTGAACGGCTCATAGTCCATGCAGACGTGGTTGGTCGGCACGTAGAACAGCTGCGTATCGGGCGAGTAGGCCGCCGGCTGCTCGTCCTTGGAGCCGAGCGCGGCCGGGCAGATGCCCTTGACGTTGTGATCCTCGCCAGCCTTGTCCGTCGAGGCCGAGTCAAGAACCTTCGGCCGGCCGTAGGTCGGCGAGCTCTTGTTCATGTCGACGCCGGAGGTCCAGTTGACCTTCGGATCGTACTTCTCTGCCACCATCAATTCACCGGTGACGCGGTCGAGCGTATAGCCGAGTCCGTTGCGGTCGAAGTGGGTGACCAGCTTGCGCGGCTGACCGCCGACCGTCTGGTCGGTCAGGATCATCTCGTTGACGCCGTCATAGTCCCACTCGTCGTGGGGCGTCATCTGATAGACCCACTTTGCCATGCCGTTGTCCGGATTGCGCGCGAAGATGGTCATCGACCACTTGTTGTCACCCGGACGCTGCTTCGGGTTCCAGGTCGAGGGATTGCCCGACCCGTAATAGACGAGGTTCAGCTGCGGATCGTAGGCCAGCCAACCCCAGGTGCAGCCGCCACCGATTTTCCACTGGTCGCCTTCCCAGGTCTTCAGGCTCGAGTCCTTGCCCACGGGCTTGCCAAGCGAGGTGGTCTGGTCGTTGAACAGGATCTGGTCATCCGGCCCTTCGGAGTAGGCCTTCCAGGCCTGCTTGCCGTCCTTGATGTCGTAGGCCGTCATGCTGCACTGGACGCCAAACTCGCCGCCTGACGTGCCGACCAGCACCTTGTCCTTGATCACGAACGGCGCTGACGTGCCGGTCTGGCCCTTGGCCGGATCGCCGTTGACCGCAGTCCAGACCATGTTGCCGGTCTTGGCATCGAGCGCGACCAGCTTGTCATCGGACTGATGCAGGAAGATCTTGCCGTCGCCGTAGGAGAGGCCGCGATTGACTGTATCGCAGCACATCACCGGGATGACGTTGGGATCCTGCTTGGGTTCGTACTTCCAGACGATCTTGTTGTCCTGAGAAAGGTCAAGAGCGTAGACCTTGTTCGGGAAGGGCGTGTGGACGTACATCATGTTGCCGATGATCAGCGGGCCGCCCTCGTGACCGCGCAGCACGCCGGTCGAGAACGTCCAGGCCACCTGCAGCTTGCCTGCGTTGGAGGCGTTGATCTGGTTCAGCTTGGAATAGCGGGTGTTGGCATAGTCGCCCGATGGCATCACCCAATCCTTCGGGTTCTGCGACATCTTGATCAGCTCATCACTGGCCCAAGCGCCGCCCGCGGCTACTGCCGCAGCGGAGCCGAGAAAGGCTGCCAATAGCACCTTGCGCATCGTGTAGTCCTCCCTGGTTTTATTTTGAGTGTCAGTTCTCGCGCGCCCACAGGGCATGATTATGTCCAATGCTCGCGCATGTCGTGGGATGTGTCGAATTAATCCGGATTTCGAAGCCGATCGGTTTCCAAGCTCCGTCGCGCAATCTGCGCGCGTCTCGCTCGGGTTCAGTGTCCCGCTATGGAACGAAATACGGTGCTGTCTCGGATGTCTCCTCCTGAAGGCGAGCTCGGTTCCGCATTGCTTGACGGCCGGCCTGCGCTGTTTCCCCGCGCGTGTCCTAGCCGCTTCGCAAGCATGAGGCTTGCCCAAGAGCGAAACCGGCTTGCTCGAAAGCGAAGGGGCGTGCACTTTTTCGCGGCTCTCGCGCAGCGTTTACGGGCCGCTGCATGTTGCGGAGCATCAATATCGTGGGCAAGGTCGTCATATCGTAGGCAAGAGGGCTTGCCGCGTGCGACCCCAAGTTGATGTTTTGCTTGACGGAGCAGCAACTAAGTCGGAGGATTGCCAAAAAGATGCTGGGAGGAATGCTGTTGTCGCTCGAACCAGCGCCTCGAACTTGACGTTAGCGTCGCCTTCTTGTGACCGGGTTTCTTTCGCGGCCGCGTCACGTCGACTCCAAATCGGTTGCTGGGAAATGTCCGTTACAGTCCGCTCACTGAGCACTTCGGGATTGTCACCGAAGCAGCAAATTCAGCATTGGTCAGATGCACTGACCGATCTTTGCGGGCGGTTCGACGTCGATCCGATGGAGGCGGCGTCGCTGGATGCGCGAATCAACTACACCTCGGTGTCGCGCCTGAAGCTGTGCCAGATCGAGGTCAGCCAGCATCGCATCGGGCATGCCGACTGGCGCATCCGCTCAAGCGAGCATCCCTACATCAAGATCCTGTTCCAGACGTATGGCACGTCCTATTTCGAGCAGGATGGCCGCCGAATCGAGGTGGCGCCGGGCGATTGTCTCGCCTACGACGTATCCTGTCCGCACACGATCATCAGCCCGGCCCTGACGCGGCACGAAGTCGTCATCGTGCCGAAGGCGTTTCTGCAGGAGCGCGGTTTCCATACCGAGCGGATGTCGGCCTGCAAGCTGTCGTCCCGCGCCGGTACCGGCCGCATCGCCCATGACTTCGTGCATGCGGCGTTTTACGAAGCCACGAAATTATCGCCGAACAGCGCGGTCGGTGTCGCCGAATCGCTGATCGATCTCTTGCTGTTGCCGCTGCGCGAGGCGGACACGACGTTCAGGGTCGGGCCCGAGGCGATGTACATCCGTGCCCAGGCCTTCATCCGCGAGCATCTGCGCGATCCCGATCTTTGCATCGACCAGATTTCGGCGGCGCTCGGCTGCACCAAGCGCTACTTGCACATGCTCTTCAGCGAGCGCGGCACCACCGTCAGCGACTACATCTGGCGAATGAGACTGCAGCACTGCCGCCAGGAGCTCGAGACCCATGCCGGCAAGACCATCACCGACGTGGCTTTTTCGTGGGGCTTCTCGAGCTCGTCGCATTTCAGCCGCGTATTCCGGAAATATTTCGGTGTCGTACCGTCCTCGATCCACAGGGCCCAGCACGGCAACTCCGCAAGCTGAGCCTCGCGCGCTCGTAGCACTCGGCCCGTTTCCATCAATTAGAAGGAATGTTCTCGCAGGCATCGGGGCGAGGCCGCGTGCCGCGCCTGTCGAGCGGCACGTTGCAGTTGTCGATCCGTTGCTCATCCGTCCATTTTGGGCCGAGCCGCTCCTTGCCCGTCAGTATCCTCGGCGCCGATGCGGGCGAGGCCGCAGGCGGCGCGGTGGGGCTGCGGTCCTGCGCCCATAGGGGCGACAAGATCACGCCCGTCGCGAGGGACATGGCCAGCAGTTCGCGCGTGATCCGGTTCATGAATGGCTCCCGTCCTGTGGAGCGGATTCGGGCTGCGCCGCGCCCGAGACCGTGCTTTGGTGTGCTCCAATCACATCAATAATTTGCTGGCGCCCTTTGATTCTAACATTTGCAAACGCGGCTCCCTGGCTGAGGGGCCAATGTTGGAATCGAACCACCGGCGGTTCCCGGCGCGATTGGACCGGATGGAAATTCGATCCGCCACCCGGAATCCGACAGGGCTGTTCGCGATTGCAAAAGCTTGCCGGCGGCCGGATGGTTCGTCCATCCTGCGACGAGCTCGGGCAGGCCGAGATTTGGCTGACAAAGAAGGAAAGAAACCCATGACAACGCGCCGATTTCTCCTCCTGACGATGGGAGCGGCCATCGCGGCCGCCGGCAACGTAGGTGCATTGGCGGCGTCGCGAAACGCCGACGCCGTGAAAATGTTCGACACCGACAATGATGCCACGCTGGATCTTGCGGAGGTGAAAAAGGCCGCGACAGCCGTTTTTGCAAAGCTCGACCGCGATCATGACGGCACCATCGACGCCCGCGAACTCGCAGGTCGATTGAGTGCAAAGGAGCTCGCTGCAGCCGACCCCGATCACGACGGCACGCTGACGCTCGACGAATATCTCGCCGTCGTGGAGAAGCGTTTTGCCGCCGCCGATCCCGACAAGGACGGAACTCTGGAGGCAAAGGAGCTGAAGTCCGCCGCGGGGCGCGCGCTGTTGCGCTTGTTGAAATAGCTGCAAGAGATCAACCAAGTCCTGATTCCCTCGCGCGAATTTTTGCTGAAGCGGGCCTGCGATTGCTGGCCAGTTCGAACCTCAGAGCGGGGGACTTGCGCAAAGCGGGATGCGGTCCTACCCTTAACTCGGCGCGAAGATCGCGCCAAACGTACTTGGGAGGACCCCGAATGGCTTGGAAGACTCCGAAGATTGTCGAAGTTCAGGTGGGCATGGAAATCAACATGTACGCCTGCGCTGCGCGCAAATAGACGGTAGCGAGGCGATCTGCCCGGCTCGGGTCTCGAGCCGCGGCAGACGTCCTCTCCAGCTTCGGAGCTCGGCGGCTCCTCGCGTCAAAAGCTTTTTTCGGTTTCGAGAATTTGCGCGATTGCCCATGCGCTTCCGGCGTCCATTTTTTTTCACCGTGTTTGAAACCAAGAGCGGTCCGCTTCGTAGTTCGTTGGTGATATTGGTTCCGCGAAATAGCCACGGATGTTCGGGATGAACCCAATTGATCTGGTCATAACGGTGTGTGCGGTGCTGTCACCGACCACGTGCGAGGAGACGCATCTGGTATTTTCCTGGCCAGGCTCGTTGCAGCAATGTGCGATGGCGGCGCCGCCCTACATCGCCCAGTGGGTGGGCGAGCATCCGAAGTGGCAGGCGGTCAAATGGCGCTGCGAGTATCCCCACACCAATGACAAGGTGGATGCAGGCAACAGTACGCCAGCCGGCTGACAAGTCACGGCGTCATTTGCTGCACGCGGTTATTTGCTGCAATCCTTGAGGTCCTTGTCGGCTATCGCGAATACCGCATCGGCCCTGATCTCGATATCGCGCACGAAACATTGCCGCGCATCGGGATAGGTGACCTTGGCATCGTAACGCCCGGGGTCGATGCCTGTGATACGCAGACGCTCATCGTGATCGACTTCCTTGTCCTTGTCGTTCAGCGTCTGGTTCGCTCCCCACTGGTTCTTTCCCGCAGGCGAAAGCTCAAATCCAGAGATCGTCGACGTTGTCAGGTTCCAGAACCTGATGCCTTTGCCCTTTGCCTGCGCAAACAGCGCAGCCGGCGCGGTGAGCAGGAGGAGGGCGACGAGGGCGGGCACGCGCGGCATGAGGAGCTTCCTCTTTTTCGAGTCGAAAAAGCTTGGCTCACTTGCCGGCGAGGTTCAAGTGCGTCAACTCGGACCTGATGCGCGCGATCTCCGTCTCGCTTCGCGCCGCACGTGGCACAGCGATCGGAACGACATGGAGGATGCGCGCAGGGCGTTCCGACAGCACGATCAGGCGATCGCCAAGTCGGGCGGCGTCATCGAGGTCGTGAGTGACGAGAATGGTCATCCGCGATTGCAACGCGGCAAAGCGTGCGATTTCGTCGCGCATGCGTGCGGCGAGTGCGTCATCAAGCGAGGCGAGGGGCTCATCGAGGATGAGCAGATCGGGCTCGACGGCAAAGGCGCGCGCGAGTGCGACCCGCCGGGCAAGACCGAGCGACAATTCGCCAGGAAAATGGCTGCGGTGCTCGTTCAAATCCAGCGCGGCAAACAACGCGGAAAGCCTTGCTTCGTCGACCGGCGGCGCCGTAAGCCGTACATTCTCTTCGACGGAGCGCCAGGGCAGCAGACGCGGCTCCTGGAAGACCATGCCGATTCGCAACTGAGGCGGACGGGAGATGGTGCCCTCGAACTGCTGGTCGAGGCCGGCAAGAAGGCGAAGCAGCGTGCTCTTGCCGCAGCCGGATGGGCCGACGATGACGAGGACTTCGCCGGCGGCGAGCGAGAAACGCATCTTCGCCAGAACCTCGTGACGCTTGCCGGATGCGCCCTCGAATGCCTTGCCGACAATATCGATGTCAAGCCGCACGGAGCCGCCACCGCGCAAGCCGCGTTTCAAAGGGCTGCAGCACGACCGTCTCGATGACGAGCACGATGGCTGCGAAGGTCAGCGAATAGGCGAGCAGGCGCGGAACGTCGAATAGCTGAAAGGCGACCCCGATCTCGAAGCCGACTCCGTTGGGACGACCGAGCAATTCGGCGACCAGCACGATCTTCCATACCAGCGACAGCCCAGAGCGTGACGCCGCTGCGATGTAGGGCATGAGCTGCGGCAGGACGACGTGCCGGAAGGCGCGGCTGCGCGGGATCGCAAACACCTTCGCCATTTCGTCGAGCGAGGCATCCAGCGCACGCGTGCCCTCGCGCAAGGTCACCACTGTTGCCGGAAGCTTGTTGATGGCGATCGCCGCAATGGCGGCCACTTCGGTCAGGCCAGCCCAGATGTAAGCCAGCACGATGACGACCAGCGCCGGCAGATTGAGCAGCAGGATAAGCCAGGGATCGCCAAGGCGATTTGCCAATCGCACCCGGCCCATGAGATAGCCGATTGCAATTCCAAGGGTGATTGCAAGCGTGAAAGCGAGCACAACCCGCGCCAGCGTCGCGCCGAGATTGACGAACAGCGCGCCGGAGCGCGCCTCCGCCAGAGCCACATCGAGCACCGCCGGCGGCGTCGGAAGCTTTGTGCTGCCGGCGAGGAGAGCGGCGATCCACCAGCTTGCCAGGAATGCGGCGAACGAGAGCAGGCGCAACACTTTAGTCTCCGGAAAGCTGGTGATAGAATGTGCCGGGGTCAAGCTGGTCGGCGGGGCCGACGATGTCACGACCGCCGATATCAGCCAGCACACGATAAAGCATGCGCGCGTCGGCTTCTTCGTCCTCGACGCTGCGACGCGGGATTCCCTCCCGGTAGCGATCCCGATAGCTGCGCAACGTCGCAGCATCGGGCGCGCCGGTCAGGGACGCGATGCGCTCCCATTCGCTATCAGAGGTCGACAGGATCTCCTTTGCCTTGCGCGTCACGTCGATAAAGCGCGCCAGCAGATCGCGGTTCTTGCGCCCCCAACTTTCGTCGAAGACATAGCCGAGCATCGCGACGGGGCCTTTCGCACCAAGACTTCTCACTAGATCCTGGACGCTTGTGAGCCGGCGAAAACCCTTGCCTTCAAGCACTGCGGCGAAGTTCCAGTAGGTGACGGTGGCGTCCGCCTCGCCGTTGAGCATGGTCGCGGCAAGCAGGGGCGCTGCGCCGTAGATCATGGTCAGATCCTGTTTCGGATCGATTTTCTGCCGTTTCAATACGGCCTGCAAAATCAACCAGTTCTTGTCGATGGGGCCGCCGGCAACGGCAAGCTTGTGTCCCTTCAAGTCGGCCAGACTCTTGATGGCAGACGCGTCGGGCACCATCACGCCGCCGAGCGCCGAGGAATAGGGGTAGAACACCAAATTCGCGCCAAGCGCGCGCTCGCGCGAGACCCACAACAGGTCGGAAATGACGACGTCGGCATCGCCCGAGCGCAGCGCAATCTTGCCGGCCTCCGGCGTCGCAAGCTCGCGGACCTCCACCGAAAGACCGGCCTGCTTGTCGAGGCCATGGGCGCGGATAACGGCAAGTTCCCAGGCGAAAGTCCCGGTTTTCTGCACAGCAAGGCGGATGGTGTCCGCAGCCTGGCATTGGCCGATTTGCGTGGCGGCAAAAGCGGCTGCGATCAGAACTGCGCGAACAAAACCTGTCATCGTCTTGCCAAGCCGCTTTCTCAAATCATTCTTTCGGCGTCTTTTCCTTGCTTCGGCCTTAGCATAACGTGAAATCATAGCGGAGGAAGACCATGGTATCTGCGCGATCGGTATGGCGTATTGCCGCTGGGCTGGCTGTGCTGGCGGCCGCGGCAACGATTGCGCGTGCCGATGAGCTCAACGATTATCCGACTTCCGCGCGCGCGGAGTACGTATTCGGGTGCCTGAAGGCCAATGGCGAGACGCGGCAGGCAATCGAGCAATGTTCGTGCTCGATTGACGTGATCGCCTCGCTTTTGCCCTACGAGCGCTATGTATCGGCCGAGACCGTGCTCAGCATGTCCCAGGTGCGGGGCAATCTCGGTGGAGAGTTTCGATCATCGGCGCAGGCCGCAAGCGCGTTGAACGACCTCAGGCGCGCCCAGGCCGAGGCTGAGGTGCGGTGTTTCTAGCTAGCAGTTGAAGCGCCCGCTAAATTCCGGAACCGTCGATCTTCCATTCGCTGCGGAAGACATGACCGTCGGTGTCCCTTGCTTCCGCGCGGATATGGCTCGCGCCGTTCGACACATAGGTGAAGCGCACATTGGGATCTTCGGAGATCGAGATCCCGCCCTCCATCGACAGCACGAGGCTGTCGTCCTGCCACAGCTTGAGCTCATTGACGAAGAAAGCGGGAATATAGAGCTGTGTCACCTGGTCCATCTGCAGGCCGGAATTGTTGGGGTGGCCGATCATGATCTGCGCTTCCCGGGGGCCGCTCGAGGCCGCCTGCTCCGACGTCACGAACTGACGGTATTTCATCTGGCCGAGGCGGGCGCTGGCGACGTCGGCATTCTTGGCGGCTGGCGCCGAGCAGCCGCCCGAGGCCTTGACGAATGTCTTGACCATATAGAGCTTTCCGTCAGAGAGCTCGGCCACCGCATGAACGTCGGTGTAGCTGTTGACGCGCACGCGCGTCGAGATCTCCGTGACATGCGCATCGGGTCCGAGCGCGAATTTTGCGGCCATTGGCGCCGGGTTCTGGTCGATCACCAGCGTAATCGAGAGCACGCGCCGCTCGTCGGTCGGTGCAAGCTTGGTCTTCAGGCTCACCGGCACGATCGCCGCATCCTCGGCGCGATAGGGCATTTCGATCGAGATCACATCGCCGCCATCATTCATCGGACGGTTGTTGAAGACGTCCTGAACAAGGCCGGGCCAGGGATCATAGGCCTCGGTACTGACCGCCGGCGCAGGGCAGGCAAGCGAGATGGCGCTCAGAAGGCCTAAAATTCCCAAGGCGCGAAAACGAGGCATGACGGCTCCCCATCAACTCATGACACCAATATAGGCGCTCACCGGTCTTATTCCCACTCAATTTCCGAGTATGCTGCAGTTGCGTTGCGCGCATTGAAATCATCGAACAGGCGCCAGTGCCCCCGCTCGCTGGCGGCGGCTTTCGTCGCCGCGGCCGTGATCGGCTCGCCCCGCGCCACGAGGGCGCGAACATCCGCTGCAAGTGTCCGCAAATAGCGTCGTTCGTCGGCGAGCGCGGCAGGCCAGGCGGTCACCGGTCCGTGACCGGGAACGACACGCTGCGCCGGCAGGCTCTCAAGCCGCTCGATCGCGGCAAGAAAGCCGCTCAGGTTTCCGTCCAGCACCGGCAAATGGTCGAGAAAAACGAGATCGCCGGCGAAAAGGGTTCCGGTCCGGGTGTCGAGAACGGTGAGATCGTTGTCGGTGTGGGCCGCCGGCCAGGCGCGCAAGGTCAGTGTCCGCTCACCGAGGTCGAGGGCGAGCGTATCCTCGACCAGCAGCGTCGGCGGCAGGAGTTGCACCTCGTCGATCAACTCGTCGCCCATGATCTTGCGGAACGCGTCCAGATAGAACTGCCCGTGCGTCGCCAGCGCTCGCGGCAGGTTCTTGTGCCCGACAAAGGTCGCGCCTTCGCCGGCAAAGGCGGCATTGCCGAACACATGATCGGGATGCGCGTGGGTGTTGACGACATAGCGGATCGGCTTGTCTGTCACCTTGCGGATGGCGGACAGGAGCTGCCGCCCCTCAAGCACGCTGCCGCCCGTGTCGATCACCGCGACCGCATTTTGGCCCACCACGAAGCCGACATTGGCGATTGCGCCGTCGTTCTCGCGCGTCATCAGTGCGGTCACGCCTTCGTGCACATAGACGCCGGGCGCGATCTCGGTGATGGACAACGCCTGCTGCGCCTGCGAGGCTGCCGATGCCGAGATGAAGGCGAGTGCAACGAGACTGCAAAGTCCGCGAAGCATTTCTCTCAAAGGTCCTGTTCCATTGCAACGGTGCAAGACTAGCCCATTGCACGTCCCAGTTCGGCAGCATAGCATTTTGCATGGTCGTTTGTGCTGGAGAGTTGCGGTGATGCGCAGAATGAAATTGCGGCGGACGTCGAGGACACGCCATGCGATGCAGCCATGGCTGCGGATTTCGTTCTCCGCGGCAGTCGCCGCCGCGACCTGTTTCACCGTCGCGCGCGCGCAGATGAACGAGAGCGGCGATTTGTCGATCGAGCTGGTCGATCCCAAGGTGTTGCGGGTCTGCGCCGATCCGCGCAACATGCCGTTCTCGAACGAGAAGGGCGAAGGCTTCGAGAACAAGCTGGCCGAGCTGTTCGCCGACAAGCTGCAGAAGAAGCTCGATTACGCCTTTTATCCGCAGGCTACCGGGTTTGTGCGGATGACGCTCGGTTCCCATCGCTGCGATGTCATCCTGGGCTTTCCGCAGGGCGATGATCTCGCGCAGGGCACCAATCCGTATTATCGGACGGCGTATGCGATCATCGCCAAGCCGGGAAGCGGGTTGGAAGACGTTACGACGCTTTCCGATGAGCGGCTGAAGGGGAAGCATATCGGGATTGTCGCGGGTACGCCGCCGGCGACCAACATGGCGGTGAACGGCTTGATGGCCTCGGCCAAGCCCTATCCGCTGATGATCGACACCCGCGTCGATTCCTCGGCTGAAGCCATGATCAACGATCTTAACTCGGGCGCGATCGATGCCGGCATTCTGTGGGGGCCAATGGCCGGCTTTTACGCCAGGAAGACCACTCCGGCGCTCCATGTGACGCCCCTGGTCAAGGAGACCACCGGACCGAAGCTTGTTTATCGCGTCGGCATGGGGGTGCGGCCCGCAGACCAGAACTGGAAGCGGCAGCTCAATCGGCTCATTGCCGAAAATCAGCCGGCGATCAACAAGATCCTGCTCGATTTCGGCGTTCCCCTGCTCGATGAGAGCGACAAGCCGATCGGAGTTGAGACCGCGACCAAGTCGCCATGAACGCGAAAGCCGCAGGGCTCCTGATTCTGGCATTTGTGGCCGCGGCGCAGGCGCAAGACAAGGTTTCCGAGCCCGGCGACTACCGCATGGATAACTATCGCGCGGCGGTGCCCGCAACGCTCGAAGGCGCGCGTGTCCTGACGACGGCCGAAGCCGAAGCGATCTGGCGAGCGAAGAGCGGCGTCTTCATCGACGTGCTGCCGCGTGCGCCAAAGCCGAAGAACCTTCCCGCGGGCACGGTATGGCGCGACAAGCCGCGCTTTGACATTCCCGGCAGCCTGTGGCTGCCCGACACCGGCTATGGTCGGCTCGCGCCCGCGATCGAAGACTATTTCAAGCGCGGCCTTGCGCGGGCGTCGGAGGGCAACAAGAACGCCTTGCTCGTGCTCTATTGCCTGACCGATTGCTGGATGTCGTGGAATGCGGCCAAGCGCGCACTATCCTATGGCTATCCCAATGTCGCCTGGTATCCGGAAGGAACGGACGGCTGGGATCACGAACTGTTGCCGCTTGTCGAGGCGCAGCCGGAGCCGCGGCCGGAGGAATAGCACGGCACATGATCCGGAAAAGCGGGCCCCGGTTTTCGGACGTGCAAATTACAGCTATTCGATTTCCTGCTGGATCGTCCGGCCGAGCGCGAACAGCCGTTGATCGATGGCGGTCGGCACCTCGCAGACATATTTCACCACGCGGCGGCGGTCCTCGAAGATGCGCGTTTCCCAGAGCAGTTGATTGGAGAGCTCGTCGATCTTGGGCTGGTCGGAAGCAGATGCGCTTTGTAGCGCCTGCAGCGCGAGCGTGTCGTCGCGGACTTTCTCCGCGGCCTCGCGTTGCTTTCGCATCACGCGCTCGAGCCCGTTCATGACCGACGAGCGCTGCGCGTTCAGCGTCTCGAAAAGGCCTGCGAACAGCAGCTTGCCTGACATGACCTTGTCGGAATTAGTGGCGCCCAGGAAAGCCTTGATGTCCTTTTCGGCTTCGTCGATTGGCGTGCGCCGGGCGGCGAGCTTTGTCACCAGCGCGCTCACCTGGGCGTCGTTCTTCCATTTGCCACCGACATCGTCGAGCGAGGGGCCGGCCCACACCGCCGCGAGCGAGATCTCGGGCACCTTGGCCTGAGCACAGGGCCAATCCGGATAGCGCGGATCGGCCGCAAACGCGCACGTTGACGAAAGCGCCGCCAGCAGCGCGCAGAAAACGATCCCCTTTTTCATGTCTCGCCTCCGGCGGGTCCGCGGCGCGCGAGCCCCCGCGATGGATCATAGGCGAGTATGGCGCCGATCATGAACAAGGCGGTGCAGCCGGCGACCACCGCAAGCGAGATCCAGTTGATCTTGCCATAGAGAGCGAACCTGATCAGTTCGACCGCATGGGTGAACGGGTTGAGCTCGCAAACAATCGCAAGCCAGGGACTGCCCTCCTGCACACGCCAGAGCGGGTAAAGGGCCGATGATGCAAAGAACATCGGGAAGATCACAAAGTTCATCACGCCGGCGAAATTTTCGAGCTGCTTGATGCCGGAGGAGATCAGCATGCCAAGCGCGCCCAGCATCAATCCTGACAGGACCAGCGCCGGCAGAACCGTGAGATACCCGATCGGCGGCGGCTCGATGTCCCAGAACCATGCGATCACCAGGAAGGCATAGACCTGCAGCAACGACACCGCGGTGCCGGCGAGAAGCTTGCAGAACAAGAGGTACCACCGCGGCAGCGGGCTCACCAGGAGCGTGCGCATGTTGCCCATCTCGCGGTCATAGACCATCGAGAGCGAGGATTGCATGCCGTTGAAGAGCTGGATCATCGCCATCAATCCCGGCGCGATATAGACCTCGTACAGGATATAGGTTTCGTAGGGCGGGATGATGGAGATGCCGAGCACCTGGCGGAATCCGGCCGCAAAGATGAAGAGCCACACCAGCGGCCGCACCAGGGCCGAGACGAAGCGCTCGCGCTGATGCAGGAAGCGCAGCCCCTCCCGCCACACGATGCCCGCAAGGCAGGTTGCGTATTCGGAGAGCGAGAAGCCGGTACGATCCTCGGCCGCGACGGTGCTCATGGCGCAACGCCTTCCCTGCCTGCGGCGTTGGTCAGGCGCATGAACGCGCCGTTGAGGTCGTTGGCGCCGGCCTTGGCGACGACGTCGGCAACCCGGCCCTGCGCAAGCAGGCGGCCCTGATGCAGCACGACCAGATCATCATCTGCCACGATTTCGTCGATCAGATGCGTGGCCCAGAGCACTCCGATGCGCTGCTCGGCGACGAGCTCCCGCACGTGGGCCAGGATGTCGGCGCGGGCCTTGATGTCGAGGCCGACGGTCGGCTCGTCAAGCAGCAGGAGGCGCGGCCGGTGCAGCAGCGCGCGTGCGATTTCAAGGCGGCGCATCTGGCCGCCCGAGAGGTCGCGCACCTTGCTCGAAGCGCGCTCGGCAAGACCGATCCGCGCGAGCAGCGCCTCGCTGCGCTCGCTTGCGTCGCGTCGGGCAATGCCGTGCAGCGCCGCGTGGTAGAGCAGGTTCTGCTTGACCGAGAGATCGAGATCGAGCGTGCGCGGCTGGAATACGACGCCGAGCAGGCGCAAGGCTTCGCCGGATTGGCGGTTGATGTCGTGCCCGAAAATGCCGATGCGACCGGCCTGGATGCCGAACAGGCGCGTGACCAGCGAGAACAGCGTGCTCTTGCCGGCGCCGTTCAGGCCAAGCAGCGCGGTGAAGCTTGCTGGCGCGACGGCAAAGCTCACGTCGGCCAGCGCACGCCTCGCGCCATAGGAATGACTCACGCCCGCAATCGACAGCGCCGGCGTCTTGGCGGGATCGCGGTCTTGCTCGACGCTGGTTGCGGCGGTCATCGTCATGGCGCGATCGTGATGCCCCACGGCAACTCCCCGACCTGGATCGTCTTGATCACCTTCTGGGCCGCGACATCGATGACCGAGACGTCGTTGGACACGCCATTCGTGGTCAGCAGGTATTTCTCGTCCGGGGTGAAAGCCATGTGCCAGACCCGCTGGCCGACCAGGAGATACTTTGTGACGGTATGTCTGGTGGCATCGACCACCGCGATGCGGTTGGCCGGGCCCAGCGCGATGAAAGCCGACTTTCCGTCCCTGGTGATGCCGATGCCGACAGGCTGAATGGCCTCTCGCCTGAGACCGGGAATGCTGAACTCGATCTTGCCGGTCACCACATGCTTGGCTGGATCGATGATCGACACCGTGCCGCCGATCTCGGATGAGACCCACAATTCGGAGCCGTCACGCTTGAATTCGGCGAAGCGTGGGCGGGGATCGACCAGCACGTTGGCGACGATCTGGCGCGTCGACGTATCGATGAAGTGCGCCATGCTGGTGGTCTCTGACGTGTTGATCAGGATCTTGCCGTCGGGGCTCACTGCCATGCCTTCGGGCTCGACACCCACCTGGATGTCGCCGAGCCGCGCACGCTTTTCAAGATCGATCACGGTGACGGTGTTGTCGTTCTCGTTGGCGACATAGAGGATCTTGCCGGCGGCGTCCTGGGTGAACAGCTCGGGATCCGGGCCGGAGGGCAGGCTGTCCACCACCTGCTTCTTTGCCGCATCGATCACGTCGATCGTATCGTCGTCGCCGACGGCGACCATGACGAATTTCCCGTCACGGGTGAATTCGATACCGCGCGGCCGCTGTCCGACCTTGATGGTGTCCGTCACTGTCCAGCTGTCGGTATCGATCACCGAAACAGTGTTGCTCTTTTCGTTCGAGACATAGGCGACGAATGCTCGAGCCGGCGCCGCGAGCGCGAGAAAGGCCCCAGCTCCTGCGATCAGATATTTGCACCACATGCGCGACATCCCAGTCCCTAATGCAGCTTGCATTTGGTCTCGGGCCGATCGACCCCGAGGGTATCGAGTTCCGAAACCTGGTGCAAAAACCCCTCCTGCGGCGATACCGAGACCACCATGCGCCCGTCCGCCAGCAGGATCGGCTGGCGAAGCTGCATGTCCCAATCGCGCAGGGTGAGCGGCTGTCCCTTGAAGGCGGCGAGGCTGAAGTCCGGTCCCTTGATGAAATCGAACAGCGTTTTCGGGTCGGCGGAGTTGGTGCGTGCCGCCGCCTCGCCGATCATGCGCGCCGCGGTCCAGGCCTGCATGTCAAGCGCCGTCATGCGACGCGACGCCATTTTCATGAACCGGTTCTGCAGTTGCACCGCGCCCCATTGATCGTGCGCCGGGTCCCAGCTCGTGGGCACCAGGCCCGCCGAGCCCGCAACCGGCCGCGGATCCCAGGTTCGGTAAGGCAGGTAGGCGGCAAAGACCTCGCTTTCGTCGGCTGCGATCAGGACATCGTAGGCGGGCGCCTGCTGGGTGAACACAGGCATCTGGCGCTGGATCAGCGTAACGCCGGAATCGGTTCGCCGCGACCCGCCCGTGTCCTCGAATGTGCGCTCCTGCACGATCTTTGCGCCGAACCGCGTCGCGGCGCGACGGAGCGCGTCGGCAAAAAGCTTGTCCTTCTCGTGCGAGCCGACCACGAGCAGCCAGCGCTTCCACTGTTTCCATACGAGATATTGGGCGAGCGCATCCGCAAGCATCGAGCGGGTCGGGGCGACATGGATGACGTTGGCGCGGCAATCCTGCTCGCGCAGGGAATCGTCCGTGGCGCCGGCGTTGACCAGCACCGCGCCGCGCTCGCGCAGCGCATCGGCAGCTTTCAAAAGCTCATCGGCGGGAAGGTCGGCGATGATGAACCCGTTTTTGTCCGCAAGCTTCACCGCCGCCTGGGCCGCATCGTCGCCGTCCTTGAGCCTGACCTCCGCAAGCGAAAATTGCTGGTTGAGGAACTTGCCGGTCGTGTTGTTGTCCTCGATCGCAAGCCGTGCGCCGGCAACGCCGGCGTCTTCGGTCGGTTGGGCGAGCAGGGATAACGTCGATTTGATGCCGGGACGGTGGAGATAGCCGATACCGATTTCGAGCGCTCCGGCCGCAGGCGTCTGCATCGCGAGCACGCCCAAAGCGATCGCGCCTGCAAGCCACCGAAACATCTCTCCTCCCTGGTATTTGCCTGGCCTCGAGCGGCGAAAGGCCTTGGCTTGAAACAAGACTGAAATATGTTTTGCTTGCAAGCCCACATTTCGTCGTTGCGCCGTGGGCAGGTTCGGAGGTGACTCATGAAAGGTTGGCTCGCTGCAATTTTACTGCTTTCGACGCTCGCGCTGCCAGCCCACGCCAATCCGCCGAAGCTTGCCGTGTTCGATCTCGAGCTGATTGACACCAGTGTCGACGGCGACGTGCCGCCGCCGAAGGCCGTTCAGGAACGTGCATTGCGGGCCGGCGAGCAGCTTCGGAGGGAACTGGCACAATCGGGCGTGTTCGGGATCGTCGACATCGCGCCGGTCAGCGCGGCGGCGCACGACAGCAATTTGCAGGCCTGCGGCGGCTGCGACGTGAAATTTGCCCGGCAGCTCGGCGCCGATCTTGCGCTCACTGGTGTCGTGCGCAAGATCTCGAACCTCATCCTCAATATCAGCCTTTTCGTTCGCGACGTCTCGTCGGGACGGCTGGTCGCCACGATGAACGCCGACATGCGCGGTGACACCGACGAATCCTGGTCGCGGACGACCAACTACCTCGTGCGGAACCGGCTGCTTGCGCCCAATTACGGCGCGCCGCAGCCGCAATAGGACGGAGGCGGCTCAGGCTTTCAGCCGCGTGGCGTGCCAGTGCAGATGGTCGCTCATGAAGGTCGAGATGAAATAGTAGCTGTGGTCGTAGCCGCCTTGACGACGAAGGGTGAGGGGAATCTTCGCCTTCTCGCAGGCAGCCTTCAGGAGCTCCGGCCGGAGCTGCTCGTTGAGGAATTGGTCGGCGTCGCCATAGTCGACCAGAAACTCGGAGAACCTTGCGCCATCCTCGATCAGGGCCACGGCATCGTGCTTGCGCCAGGCCTGCTTGTCCTCGCCAAGATAGCCGCCGAGTGCCTTGATTCCCCAGGGCACTTGTGCAGGCGCTACGATCGGCGCAAAGGCGCTGGCGGCGCGATAACGGCCCGGATTGCGTAACGCGACCGTCAGCGCGCCGTGTCCGCCCATGGAATGTCCGAACACCGATTGCCGCGCTTCGTCGACCGGAAAATTCGCCGCGACCAGCTTGGGCAATTCGTCCGTGACATAGCTCCACATCCGATAGTTTTTCGCGAAAGGAGCCTGTGTGGCGTCGACATAGAAGCCGGCGCCGAGCCCGAAATCGTAGGCATTGTTGGTGTCGCCCGGCACATCCGCGCCACGCGGGCTGGTGTCCGGCGCCACAAAAATCAGTCCAAGCTCGGAACAGGCCTGGCGGAATTCGCCCTTCTCGGTGACGTTGGCGTGCGTGCAGGTCAGGCCCGAGAGATAGAACACGACCGGCAGGTGAGCGTCCTTTTCATGTGGGGGCACGAAAACCGAAAAGGTCATGTCGGTCCTGGTCTCGCGGCTCGCGTGCCTGTACACGCCCTGCATGCCGCCATGAGACTTGTTGAGGGAGACGGTTTGCACTGTCATGATGGCTTGATCCCGAAAATGTCAGCAAGCTGTTTCAGGCGATGCCGCTCTCGATCGCCAACCGCACCAGCTCGGTCGAGGTGCGGACGCCCAGCTTCTGGCGCATGATCGAGGAGGTGTTGGCGACCGTCTTGTAGGAAGCTTGAACAAGCCAGGCAATCTCCGAAAGGCTCTTGCCGGCGCCGAGCAGCCGCAGAATCTCCATCTCGCGCGCGGTCAGCTTCGACAGCGGACTTTGCGCGAAGGAAGAGCCCGCAAACGCGATGCTGCGGGCAATCGCAGTCGGCAAATAGGTTCCGCCGTTGGCGACCTGATGGATGGCTTCGACCAGGTCGTGGGGATCACCGGATTTCGAGACGTAGCCCTTGGCACCGACCTCGATTGCGCGCGCGGCGAAGATCGGATCGTCGTTCATGCTGAACATGATGATGCGCGCCTCTGCATCGCGCCCGAGAATGCGTCGCGCCAGCTCGAATCCCGAAACCGTCGGCAGGTTGATGTCGATGACGCAGACATCCGGATGTTCGCTGGCAAAGGTGCGTTCGCCGCTCTCGGCGTCCGCGGCTTCCAGGAGCACAATCTCGCCTTCGCCGGCAAGGAGGGCGCGGCAGCCCGAGGCCACGATGGGATGATCGTCGACGATCAATACGTGCATGGGTTTCCGTCCCGGACCGCGGTAACCACCCGCGTGTTGCAGCGCATCGTTTTCGCCACGCGGGCCCTGCCGGGTCATGCGCCGCGATCATGCTGCTATACTTCGATTAGATCGCCGGCTTATGTTTCTGTCAACGCTTCTCGCCGCCGTGACGGATGAAACCCATGTGGCAGAAATTGTCTTTGCGCGCTCGCATCAGCCTGTTGCTGGCGCTTGTGCTGGCGCTTGGTCTGGTCGTCA
The DNA here is from genome assembly GCA_963738845.1 of uncultured Alphaproteobacteria bacterium. Lineage (GTDB taxonomy): Bacteria > Pseudomonadota > Alphaproteobacteria > Rhizobiales > Xanthobacteraceae > Bradyrhizobium. The sequence continues at coordinate 710,901 of CAVTYJ010000007.1, forward strand.
ATGTCGCGCGGCTCGTGCTTGAGGCCGGGCCACGCGTGCAGGCCGAGGATCAGAGCGTCACGCGGCTGGCGCGCGAGTTCATCGAGATGATCGTCGCCGACCTCAACGAGGCGCCGGATCCTGATGCAAAATTGCGGCAGATCGCCGACGATCTGAGCAGGCTTCGTCACGTCAGCATCACCCGGCGCGACGCGAACGGAGCGGCCGTCCCGGACCGCGGCATGGATATCGACGAGGCCCATGCGCCACCGGCCTGGTTCGTCACGCTGGTCCGTCCGGAGACGACCTCCGTCGAGGTCCCGGTTTCGGTTCGCGGCAAGCAGGAACGGCTGGTGATCACGTCGCATCCGAACGACGAGATCGCGGAAATCTGGGACAGCATCGTGACCCAGCTCGCGGTCGGCTCGATTACCGCGCTGGCCCTGTTCTTCGTGACCATGACGGTCGCGAGCCGCGCGCTCACGCCGCTTTCCTCGCTGTCGCAGACGATGACGCGGATCGAGAACGGCGACTATGACGCGCGGGCGGAGCCGGGTGGGGCGCCCGAATTGGCGGCGATCTGCGCCAAGCTGAACCATCTTGCCGCTACGCTCGGCGAGGCCGTCGAAGAGAAGCGGCAACTGGCCGAACGCGCGGTCTCGTTGCAGGACATGGAGCGCAAGCAGATCGCACGCGAGCTCCACGACGAGTTCGGCCCCTATCTTTTTTCGCTGCGCGCGCATGCGAGCGCGTTGGTGCATCTCTCCGAGGCGCGCGAGCTCAAAGCACAGGCGCTGCAAAAGCACGGCAGCGCTATCCTCGAGCAGGTCAATGCGCTGCAGCAGTGCAATCGCCGGGTGCTGGAGCGGCTGCGCCCGGTGGGGCTGGCCGAGCTCGGCCTGCGCGAAGCCCTCGAAGCCCTGCTGCGGCTGTGGCGGGAATCCCATCCCGATGTGGCGATCGAAACCACGATTTCGCGCTCGCTCGGCCAGACCGGAGAAACCGCGGAGTTGACGATCTACCGCGTCGTCCAGGAGGCCTTGACCAACGTGTTCCGCCACGCCCGCGCGACATCCGTCAATGTCACGATCGAAGCGGCGGAGCAGGGCGCGCGCAACTGCGCATTGGTGCGGGTATGCGACAACGGGCGGGGCCTGGAGCCCAATCACAGGCTGGGGTTCGGCCTGACCGGCATGCGGGAGCGGATCCTGGCGCTGGGCGGCACGCTTTCGGTCGCCTCGAATGACGGCGGCGTGACGGTCGAGGCGGTCATCCCCAACGCAGCGCATTGAACCGGGAATTTCTCCCGGCCCGCCCGGGAAAACGTCGAGGCCGCCAAACGACGCTTTCCACGTGCATACGCAAGAACGCCCGGTAATATGCTCCGATACGCGCCGGCTTCCGCAAGAGAAAGCCGGAGGCAGTTGGGGACGGTATGGGCGTTCGGGGCGTTTTCATCGCATCGGTTGCGACAGTGCTTGCGTTTGGCACCGCGGCCGGCTTTGCCCAGGATGAACCCAAGGACTCGAGCAAGGATACGCAAAAGGAAGCGCCGCCGGCAAACGCTCAGCCCAGCGATGCGCATGTGTTGCCGACCGTGCGCGTGCGAATGCCGAAGCAACAGCCCAGGCGCGCGCCTCCCAGGCAACCGGCACCGGTCGTTGCCGCGGCGCCGCCTTCGCGGGTCGACCTCTACCCGACCACGCCGCTGTCGGGGGGCATCCCGGCCGACAAGGTGCCGGCGAGCCTCAACATCGTCGATGCCAACCAGATTGCGCGCACGGCCTCACCGATCATTACCGATGCCCTCCGGCAATACGTGCCCAGCGCCAATGTCACCGAGGTCGCCGGCAATCCGTTTCAGCCCAATTTCGAGTTTCGCGGCTTTGTCGCCTCTCCCGTATCGGGAACGCCGCAGGGGCTTGCGGTCTATCAAAACGGCGTGCGCATCAATGAGGCCTTTGGCGATACCGTCAACTGGGATCTGATCCCGACCGCGGCGATCCAGTCGGTCACCGTGGTCACAAACAATCCCGCCTTCGGCCTCAACGCGCTGGGCGGCGCCGTCGACCTCCAGATGAAGAACGGCTTCCTCTATCACGGCACCGAAATCGACACGATGGGAGGCTCCTACGGCCGCATCCAGGGCTCGGCGCAATGGGGCAAGCAGGTCGAGAATTTTGCCGTCTACGGCGCGCTCGAGGGGGTGCATGACGACGGCTTCCGCAATTTTTCGCCGTCGGCTATCCGGCGCTTTTACGGCGACATCGGCACTCGGAACGACGGCAACGAATTCCATGTCAACATGGGCCTTGCCGACAACAGGTTCGGCGCGACCGCGACCGTGCCGGTCGAGCTATTGCAGCAGTTCTGGGGCGCGACCTACACCACCCCGCAGATCACCGGCAACCGAGTGGGATATCTGAATTTCGCAGGGAAAGTCGAGGCGACGCCGAGCTGGACCATCGATGGCGTCGCGCACGTGCGCGTTTACGAGCAGCGCGTGCTGGATGCGAATCCGACGGCGACGCATCCATGTGGCGCCGATCCGACGTTGCTGTGTTTCGGCGACAATGACGCGCCGGCCAATGGGCTCGACGGAAACCAGCTCGCCAATCCCTTCCCGGCAGGTTCGGTGCTGGCCGAGCTTGACCGCACCTTGACGCGCTCGACAACGACGGGCGGCTCGTTGCAGGCGACCAACAGCGACGAGTTGTTCGGACACACCAATCGTTTCGTCGTGGGGTCGAGCTTCGACACCAGCATCACGCGCTTCAACGCCAGCGCCGAGCTTGGCACGCTTGCGCCGAATTTCGTCGCGTTCGGCAGCGGAATTTTCCTGGGGCAATCCGGCAGTCCGGTCTCGATCGGTCCGGTCGCATTGCGGACCACCAACCAATACACGGGTCTCTATGCGCTCGACACTTTCGATGTGACCAAGGCATTCTCGATCACGGCAGGCGGGCGTTTCAACGACGCGCGTATCGCGCTGCAGGACCAGATCGGCACCGCGCTGAACGGCAACGAGGTGTTCGACCGCTTCAACCCGATTGCCGGCGCGACCTACAAGATCACGCCGGAGCTGACCGCCTATGCCGGCTATTCGGAGGCGAACCGCACGCCGACGCCGCTTGAACTCGGCTGCGCCGATCCGGCACGTCCGTGCCTCGTCATGGCGTTCCTGGTGGCCGATCCGCCGCTGCAGCAGGTGATCTCGCACACGGGCGAGGCAGGCTTTCGCGGCACGAGCGAGCTCAACATCGGAACGGTGAGCTGGAAATTCGGCTACTACCGTACCAGGAATATCAATGACATCCTTGCGATCCCGAGCCCCGTTTTGCAGGGGTTCGGATATTTCCAGAATGTCGGCGACACGCGACGCCAGGGCCTCGAGGCCGAGATCAGCCTTAAATCGAGTAGCTTGCAGATGAGCGCAAGCTATGCGCTGGTCGACGCGCGCTTCCTGTCTTCATTGCAGGTCGGCTCCAACAGTCCGTTTGCCGACGCCAATGGCAACGTGCAGATCACGCCCGGCAATCAGATTCCCGCCATTCCTCGCCATCGCATCAAGGGCAGCATCGACTATTCGGTTACGGACGCCTTCAAGGTCGGCGGCGACGCGCTTTATATCTCGAGCCAGTATTTCGTCGGCGACGAATCGAACCAGTTTCCAAGGCTGCCGGGATATACGGTCTTCAATCTTCGTGCGTCCTATCAGATCGATAAGACGTTTCAGGTCTACGCGCGCGTGAACAACGTCTTCGATAATCGCTATGCGACTTACGGGACCTTTTTCGACATCAACGCCATTCCGAATTTCGCCAATGGCGGCGCGCCGTTCACCGATCCGCGTTCGGTCAGCCCGGCCCAGCCGCGGGCCTTCTATGCGGGCCTGAAGGCGACGTTCTGAGCACGAGCAATGTTGACCGAACCACCGTTGCGGTGATTTACCGGAGCGGCTTTTTCGACCTGGGTCGCGCGGACTGGTTCCCGGCGGCAATTTTGCTGCGAACATCTGCCGCTTCCTTTGCCAACCTTAATTCCCGCAGGCGAGCCATGTTCTGGCGGACCGCGCTCGCGCGCTCCGCAACCTCTTGAAGAGCCTTTGAGCCATCCTCGGCCGCGAGGCGCTGGCGTTCCTGCTTTGCTGCTCGTTCGGGTGAGGGAAGTTTATTCATCCGGATTATATAGGCATTCGTCCCGAAATCGCGACCTCCGGGCTGCCTAGCCTTGTCGGTGGGAGGCATGGACGTCCGCCGAGGTCACTTTGCTTCACAGTCGATCACGGTCAGGGCATCAGCGCGGATTTGGTCGAACCACGACGCGGTGCTTGCGTACTGACGTGTGGTGGTTATCGTGAGTAAGGGGGGCGTGGATGAGTCACCGCCGTTTTCTTCAGAAATTACTTCAACAATTTGAAGAACTTCAACAGCTTCGAGCCCGGGTGCGGAAGGCCGAAGCGAAAGCATTGAAGCATCAACGCTACGGCTTGCGCAGACAAAGAACGCGCGGAAGTTCCCTTCGGCGCAATAGCCGACGGGTTCGCACTGAGGGCTTGTCCTTTGTTGAGGGACCGGCAACCTAGACTGCGTGGTCTAAACTTGGAGGGTTCCTGATCGGGAGCTCGAGGTCGAGAAACTCAACCTCGCCAATGTTGTTTTCCTTGGGCGGCGGCCCGGGAGCCAACCTTCATGAAAAGCGATGCCTTGCAATCCATGTCCATCGACGAGCTGTGGAGCTTGCACGAACAGGTCACTTCGGTCCTGGCCCGCAGGATTCTTGAAGAAAAGGCCAAGCTGGAAGCACGTCTGCGCCGGCTCGATGTGGCAATCGATCCCAACGAGAGCGAGCCTGCTCGCCACCGGGCGCGCCGCTTTCAAAACGTCGATCCCATGATGTTTCCACCGATAATCGGTGGCGATCATCCCAGGCCGGCGGACCCCACGGGGCAAGCCGGTAACGAACGTCAGACCGTTCACTATACCGTCTGGAGACTTTCGTCAGCCAATTCGAATGAGGGCACGATTGAGGGGGCTTCCAACTGTTCCAGGTCCTCGAAGCGACGAAGCAATGCGGCCAATCGCGCTGACGGCTCCTCGGCGGTGGCGTTCAGCCGCTGGCCAAGCTGGTAACCGATCTCCGCACAAATCGCGCGCAGATGTCTGCTGCTGGCACTGATCTCAGGCCTGGCCATCGTCTCGATCCCCCGGTTTGTCGGAAATTTTGAGGGGTCATCGGTGACGAGCTGATTAATGCGTTCTCGACAGCGCGAAAGATGGTGAAAAGGCGGTGTACGCCGCCCGTTCGCAAGCTACCGCAGGGACTGTGCCGGCGGCGCGATGGGCGCATCCGCCAAGAATAGAGCAAATTCAGTTGGATCCAAGGTACGCCTCCCCTTCCGCGCGGCCGGTGTCAACGCATCCGGTCAGACCGGATACCGATGAAAGTCCCGTGCCCAGACTAGTGAACCCCTTCACGTTCCGGCCTCAAGACCAAGGCGTGACAAAGTCCTGCCCAATTGAGTCAACGGTTGCGACTAATTCCAGCTTATCTGGGAGTGGAGGGCGTGAAGGCGTTCCTGCGCGTTTTGCTTGAGGGCCCGCTCGACAGCGTTGCGGATGAAATCAGATCGTCGTCCGGGAGGTACCCGCCGACAAATGCGCGCAAGTAACGCGTCATCCAGGCGGAACGTAATCTTCCGCCGTTTCGCGGTTAAGATCGCGATCCCAGGCACCTGCTCAAGGCCGGTCATTGTGGGGCGGGTGTCGTGTCCACGCATTGCGGAAGGGACCTGACTGCCAAGCAAGGCTTCCTCGTCTTGGAGCGCGCGGTCGATGGCGTTCCGGATGAAATCAGCTCGCGTCCCCGACAGGACCTGCATCTCGCGGGCGATCTTTCGGTGCAATTGGTCGCTCAAGCGGAACGACATATTCCGGCACTTGCTCTGGGAGCTGCGCCGTCTGGGCAACTGTTTCACAGGGCATTGCAATGCGATCGGGTAGTCGGCCCCGTTTACGGCGTCTGGAGGTGATTTGGTCAAAACCGATGACCGTGCGGCGGCGATATCGTGATTTGCCGGACCGACGTGAAGATACTGTTTGACCTTAAGGGCACAGTCGCTGATCAGCGTTCTTATCTGTTGAAAAGGATTTGGCGTAAACATTGGATCAAAATGACTTCTGGCCTTCCTTGCGCATCTTCTTTTTCAGGGCGCCTTTGATCGCCTTGCGTACAAACTCCGACCTTGGGTCCGGGCGGCTTTGGACTTCAGGCGAAAGCCTGCGCGCAAACGCGTCGTCGACGCGAAACGACATGAAGCGGCGTTTGAGCCGCTGATTGTAATACATGAATCTATTTACCGTTCTAAAGTACATCCGAGTAATCAGCTCTGTTGCTCAAGTATATATCAGTCTACAATTGTCAAGTGCTCACCGGAGTTCCGGTGCTTTGCATAATCAGACCTCGCCATTGACCAGGCCACGCGCAAACTTTTGGCGAACGGCAAACGGACAAGTGTCGAAGATCGCCGCGATTCCGGATTGCCTGAACGCCGACCTCAGCTTCTCGAGCTGTTCGTCGTGTTCTTGGGCGTCATTGGTGGGCTTGTTCGCCTTCGGCTTGCGTCTGGCTTCCCTTTGCTTTCGCGCCGCGCAGTTTTGGGTCGCCCAGGCAATGATATCATCGCGATGGCAATTTGGATTAAGAGCGCCCTGTTTGATGGCGTGATCCAATTCCGCGGGCGTGCACTCGCGCAGCTCATAAAGGATTGTCCAGTTTCCGGGCAGATATTGCCGACGAGCCGGATCATACAAGCCGGCGTTGCTGGCCAGGCTCACGAGTTTTGCGAACGTTGGCCGGCCAAAGGGCATCAGCTTCTTTTCAAAAAGCCTGTTGCGCTGCGCACTGTCGAGGGAGGGCGCCCGCACGGCGCATTTTCTGGCGACCTCAAGGATTGTGGTGGCTGTCTTATGCCAATCCTTGCGAATCTCGGCAGCGAACGATTCAACCGTTGCTGCGGGGGCGTCCACTGTTCCCCGGGGAACGGACTGCGCCGGGGCCGGCGGTCTAATCTCGTGGTGAGCTTGGTCCTCACCGTACATCAGCTTCTCAAAAAAATGCACCATATACTTCACCCTACATTAAGCCAGTTTCCTCCTTTCGTTTTTGTGTGGGCTGTAGGTATGTACGCGCGCAATTTCTGCAACCGTATGTTCGTGTTGGAATCACGAAAGCCTGCGCCTGTTACTCGGCCGCAACATGCGTAGCCATCGTCTTGGGGCCGTCTTCTTGACGACGACTGTTTCGGGTCGAGCCGAGCGCCTGGAGCCGATCCAGGAAGTCGGATTCAGGAACAATGAGCTGGCCTGGTCAAGCGTCGGAGCATGAGGCGGCCATGACGAGCCGGATGAAGGTCGCCACGGGTCGTGCATAGCTCGGAATGGCGGGAGAGCCGCCGGTTGCGGCTGATCCAAGTGAGGGTTCTCTCGACAATCCATCGGTCGAGAGCACGTAGACGATCGCGTTCAGAACCTCACGCGCATTCACTTCACGCCGCCGGCCGCCGCGCTTGGCTGGCGAAAATTACCGATCCCACATGCGCCCACTCAGCATCCGTAGATCGCGCGGGTAACGCAAGCCACCGCGATCGGCAGTGCGGCAGGCGTGTTGAGAACTGTTCCTATGGACGGTGAGAGGCGTAGTGCTTAAACGCCAACGGATCGCGGAATTGGGGCCGACGCATGGTCCGGTTGAGCTGGCCGGCGGCGGGTCAATCGAGGTCGAATTTGCGGCGGGGCCTCGGATGCGGATCAGGGGCACGGTCGACGCAGCGACGGCTCAAGGCCGGCGGTCGCCGTACTGGCAGATGGACGGTCGCGGTGATCCTCATTCCACTTGCCGTGCGGGTGTGGGTTGCGACCGGCTACACCGATATGCGCCGCGGCATGAGCTCGCTGGCCGTGCTGGTGCAGGAAGCCTTTAGGCGCGACCCGCACGGCGGCGACTGCGATGGGGTTTGTCCAGCTTGATTTGATTTCGGCGCCGAGCCTGGAGCGGTCACGCGCCGAGGCCGACAAACAAGGCAAGGAGCAAAACGGCCAGCCATAAGTTTTCGCGGCCCTTAGCCCCCGCTTGGTGCCGTCTTCCCGAGTTAATTTGGCCGATGATTGCTGCCGCGCAGAGGACGGCGGCCAGCATTACTCTAATTGTCCTCATGCTTGGCCTCCCGAACCACCGAGACGGACCTTGTGAACTCACTCATGTAACATAGCGCGGGGCTTCGTTCCTACGCGCTTCCCGCATTGGTTATGGTCGTCGTCTCTTTTGCTCGGCCGTTTCCGACGAACGCGGGAAATGTGATTCACCACAGGTATCCCCAGCTAGAAAACCGAACGGCAACCCGACTAGCTGCAAATGATAAGTAAAACAATCCGCCGCGCCTAGGGCTAGGAAAACTTGAAGGTGTCAATTTATACGCGGATAGGTGAGTGAAGCATTAATTGCAGCTCATGGACCAATGACAACCCTCGCAAGCAACGCCAAGCGCTGCCATGCCGTCGCTGCAGCCTGGCGCCTGTGCCAATTTCACCACGAGGTGGGTCGAGTCCGACGGCCCGTTCTATGGTGTGATTGAAGATGCGCAAAATTGTCACCAAGTTAGCCGTTTTTGTAGGTGCCCTCTTTGGACTGCTGTCCGGCGACACGGCAGCTGAGAAGGTGGCGATGCCCGCCAGCGAGAGGTGGATCAACGTCACGCCCAGCGGGGTAGATTTGGTTAACGAGCTATCCTGCGGTAACTACGGATCGATCACCATGGTGGCCGACCCTGCGCGACCATCGGATCTCTATACGCAGTTCCATTGTCAGGGCGTCTGGAAGTCGGTCGACTATGGCCTCACATGGTCTGGCCCGATCAATACCGGGCAAGGCGGAGCCGGGGCCAGCGGCGCGGGTGGCCTCGCCATCGCGAGAGGTCCTGACGGACGGCCCCCAATCCTGTATTCGGCGGGCATCGGCGGCAGCGGACTCGGATTCTGGAAGTCCACGGATGGCGGCGTGACATGGACCAACTATCGCGTGGCGCCCGGCGGTGATCGACAGGACTTCTATCCCCCAGCAGTTAACCCCTGGGATGCAGATCATCTGATTATGTGCGGTCACGAGATGAACCTCATCGTGCAAAGCCATGATGGGGGAAGGACCTGGTCGTCGGTCCCGATGGCCGACGGCATGCATCAGAACGGCGGGACGGGCTTTCTGTTCTTTATCAACACTGGAAATCCTGCCACCACAACGAAGACTTGGCTTTGGACGGCGCAGGGCACCGGCGGGGTCATCGGAACATGGCGCACCTCAAACGGCGGGGTAACTTGGGCACGCGTTGACGACAACGAGCATCCGCATGGCCAAATGCAAATCTATCAGCCCGACGCCACCGGCGTCGTTTATATGCCAGGAATTTATTCGAAGCTTGGCGACGGCGTGCTGAGAAGCACCGACTATGGTGAAACATGGATCCACGTTGGGGCCGATATTTATCAGGCCGCAGTCTTTGGCTCGCCCAATCGCGTCTACGCGATGTACGCATGGGCCTGTGGAGGCTGCGTGATCGATCCGGCACTTCAGTCTACGACGCAACCCGGCACATCCGGGTGGGCTCGCATGTCGACCCCGCCCGAAATGACGATAGGGCCGGCGCAGACAGCGACGGTTTTCGACGGCACCAACTTTATTATCCTGACCGCCAATTGGCGCGGTGGACTTTGGCGCTTGATCGAAACGAGCACGCTCCCGCGTTGAGGGGCCCGATGGCATTTCCCGAGCGACTTTGAACAGACGGCGCGCTCAACATCACCCTTTGTGGGCACGTCACGCAAAGCCGCTCCCAATATTTAAGAATTCGGCGGATTAAGAAAGCGCTACCCAAGTTTGGTTGGGCTTTAAGCGTTTGGGTACCAGGTCATTTATCTTGGCAGAACTCTACACTGGAAAGCGGCTCGGTGCGTCGCATAATTGCGGGATGGCAAGCGACATATGGACCACCGAATATTTTAGCTGTCCCAATTGCGGGCTGCCTTACACCGCGACCAAGGAGCAACATCCATACAAGCACACCGGTAGTTTCTGCTGCGAGGTTTGCGGGGTGAAGGTCCACGCGTGGTCTGGCAATTATGAATTTTTCGGATGGAAAGTCGATCAGGCGGTGTCGCCCGTGTTTGGGAAAAGGTGGGGCTGACCAAGCATTCTCGGCTCCAATCGCTAACCCAGACCTAATGGAGAACGCCTCCAAAAGGGCCGCCCGCACAACAGGGCCTACCAACAAGTAAGAAAGTCGCCGAATCCGCACGACTCAACGGTCGAAACGCGTTGGCCCTGAGGCCACCGGGGTCGAGTTCATCGACGAGAACGGTGGCGGAGCGGGCGTACGGCTTCGAAAGCCGCCAAGCCAGAAGCAGTAAGAACCAGCGGCGTTTTTTGCGACCCCGTTACGATTGATTAATCGATTCGCTCACTAAATGGTCTTGCCGACTTGGTTCGAGGCATCTGCTTCGGTCCTCGTCACGGCTCCAGTCCCTGCGGGCAGATCACGCAAAGGGCTTTGTCGACGTGATCGCCACGACAGACGCAGTAGCGGCAGTGGGCCTCCGGGCCTTTCATTGGACAGTGGCAGTTCCTCAGAAGATCGGCGGCCCGACGAACCTTCGTCGGCGTTCGCCAGCAGTTCTCTTGGCAGTGTCATGCGCGGGATAGGCCGCGCGCCACCCACCTACTGGAGACTACATGACTGAAAGCAAGCCGCCAGCAACAAGCGAAGACCAGGCTCGGGCAATGGAGCAAAAGCCGAATGCATCTCGCGCAAAGGCGAGTGCTGCCGACGCGTGCTACCTCACGCTGCTCGAGCGGACGCGGGTTTTGGCCGACGAGGATAAAAAGCTTTATATGCAGCTGCACGACGCCGTCTTCGACGATGTCTAGCCGCAGTCGTCTCTCGACAAGATTGCCGTCAAGGATCTCGTTGACAAGCTCTTTGAAGAACGGCGTGGCAAGGCTACGATCGTCACGTTGATAGAAGGTGCTCAGCGCGCGATAAGCCCGCTGTTCGAAAAGCACGAACGGCCGTATATGGCCGTTCAGAACTATATGCCGCACTTGGCGATTCTTCAGCGCATGCTGGACAACAGCGAAGCCGGATCAAGGCGAAGGCTTCGCAAAAGGCAAAGAGGCCCAACTAGCGCTCGGACATCTCGATGCCCACAGCAAAGCAAATCGCCGCAAACCGCCGCGATGCGCAGCGCTCGACTGGCCCGCGGACCGCGGCTGGACGATCAGTGTCCAGCCGCAACGCGCGTCGTCATGGCCTGTGTCTGCCCCCGGAAAGCGATACAGCGACAAGGGCCGCGATCGACGAATTGGCGCAGTTGATTGACGGCTGATCATCAGGCAATCAAAATTCGATGGATACGTAGGAGCCGGCCACAGCGGTGTTCGACCTGATCCGGATTCAAAGGGTCCGCCACCAGATGCTCGCAAACATCGACCTGGCGACCGCCACGCCCAAGGAATTGCGCCGCTTGCTTGCGATTCACCGCTATGAGAGTCGCGCCCGCACGCGAGACCGCCGCGCCGCCGCCAAGCTGGAACAAAATAGCTGACAAGGTTTTTGCAAACGAACCCAATTTTTTGATTGGAAATCAACGGCTAGATACCGCGCGGCCGGCTCTGGCGGACGAAGAGTTCGGGAGCCAAGCAGACCGAAAATTATTGACGCACTTGCGTTTCTAACCGAACGTGGATGTCCGGCGTCGGGATAAGACGCGCAAAATCGGAGGGACAGATGAAACGCATTGCGATGGCCGCAGGCCTTCTCGTTTTCGCCTGGCAAGGCGTGTCTGCTCAGACCAGCGAGCAGCTGATCAAGGGCGCGACAGATAGCTCAAACGTTCTCAACTACGGGATGGGCTACAACCTGCAGCGCTTTAGTCCGCTGACCCAGATCAACAAGGATACGGTCAAAAATCTCGTCCCGGTGTGGAACTACAGTCTCGCGGACGACCGGACACAGGAGTCGCAGCCTCTAGTGTACCAGGGCGTGATCTACATAACGACTCACAATGCAACCATCGCTGTTGACGCCAAAACGGGAAAGCAGATCTGGAAGACGAAGGTCGATTATCCGCCGGAGACTTCCGAAAGTCGTGTGCTGCGGCATCATCAATCGCGGCGCCGCGCTGTTTGATGGAAAGGTGTTCCGGACCACGTTGGACGCGAATGTGATTGCCCTGGACGCCAAGACTGGGAAGGAGCTCTGGCGACAGAAGGCGGCCGATATCAAGGACGGCTATTCCATGACCGGTGCGCCGCTGGTGGCTGATGGTGTTGTGATCACCGGTGTGTCAGGCGCCGAGTTCGGCACCCGCGGTTTCATCGACGGGTGGGACCCCCAAACGGGCAAGCAGCTCTGGCGCACCTACACGATCCCGGCACCGGGCGAGCCCGGCAGCGACACTTGGAAAGGCGATACCTGGAAGTTGGGCGGCGGTTCGACCTGGATCACCGGCTCCTATGACCCCGAGCTGAACATGGTCTATTGGGGAATTGGAAACCCGGGCCCGTTCAATTCGGCAGTGCGCCCCGGCGACAATCTTTACACCTGTTCAGTTCTGGCACTTGATCCAAAGAGCGGCAAAATCAAGTGGCACTATCAGTTCTCGCCGAATAATCCATTCGACTATGACTCGGTTGCCGAAATGGTGCTCGCCGACATGAATGTCGACGGCAAGCCGACGAAGGTGTTGATGGATGCGAATCGTAACGGCTTCTTCTACGTGCTCGACCGCAGCAACGGCAAACTGCTCGCCGCAAATCCGTACGTGAAGGTCAATTGGGCTTCTGGCATTGACATGAAGACAGGGCGCCCCATCGAAACGGATGTGAGCAAAGACGCCCGCGAGGGTAAGAAGGTGACAGTCTTCCCGTCTCTCCTGGGCGGCAAAAACTGGGAGCCACTCTCGTTCAACCCGCAGACCGGTCTTGCCTACGCCAACACGCTCGCGTTTGGCGGCCACTACAAGACGGAGCCTGTCACCTACAAGGCTGGTGAGTGGTACCTCGGCATGGATCTGAGCGACCTTTGGGAATGGGGTGACGGCCCCCGCGGGCATCTCAAGGCGATTGACCCTATGACGGGCAAGAGCAAATGGGAGCAGCCGAGCGATCTTCCGCGCTTTTCCGGGGTGCTTTCGACCGCAGGCGGCGTCGTGTTCTCGGGCCAGCTCACCGGCGAGTTCGAGGCCTTCGACGCCGATACCGGCAACAAGCTCTGGCAATTTCAGACCGGGTCGGGCATCGAGGGCCAGCCGGTAACCTGGCAGCAGGACGGCGTCCAATATGTCGCTGTAACCAGCGGCTATGGCGGTGTGTATTCGATCTTTTCGGGCGATGAGCGGCTCGCTCAGGTACCGGTCGGCGGATCTCTGTGGGTCTTCGCGGTCAAGAACTGATCCGGGCGCACGTGAGAAGAGAAGAATGGGTCTGGACGGCGGCATCGGTAGCCGCCGTTGCGGCCGCGGCCCTTGTTGCTAGTGCGACACACGCTTTCGCTCAGTCAGGCGATATAGAAGGCGATCAAGCAATGATCGACCGAGGCCGGCTCACCTACGCGCAAAAGTGCTCGCATTGCCACGGGCCTAACATGATGAACGCCGGCACGGTCACGCCCGACCTGCGGGCTTTCCCTGGTGATAAGACACGCTTTGTCACCACGGTGAAAGACGGAAAGAACAACCGGATGCCGCCCTGGCGGGACAGCTTGAGCGACGATGAAATCAACGATCTCTGGGCTTATATTTCGAGCCGGAGGAAGAAATGAGAACCCCCGTTCCGGCAGCTATTGCCGCCTGTATTGCGACGCTTGCAGTGGCATCGCCTGCGCGCGCCGTCGAGCCGCTCACGGTTTGCCTCAACGAGGATCTGGCTCCGCTCTCCTCGCATCAAGGCGGCAAGCCCGACAGCGGCTTCGACGTTGAACTCGCCAAGGCGATCGCTGTGCAATTAGATCGCCCATTGATATTTCGGTGGTTCGAAAGCAAGCTTGAAGAAGATTCCAGCCCCTCACTGGAAGCGAACGCGCTGCTCTCAGATAGGAAATGCTCTCTCGTCGGCGGCTATGCACTAACGACCAACTCGCTTGTCGTTCCTGGAGTCAAGACAGCCAAGCTTCCCGATTTCGAGGGTGCGACCAGAGAGGACCGGCGGAAACGCGTTCAGGTCGGTGTGCTCGCGCCAAGTCGACCGTACATTTATTCGCCTCTGGCCGTGATTGTTGGCCCCGGTGCGACTGGACGCAAAATCACCGATATCGGCGACCTTAGCGGCCTGCGGCTCGTGATCGAAAGCGGTACGCTCGGCGATGCGATCCTTATGAGCTTCGGCAAGGGGCGGCTGATCGACGATGTTACCCATCTCGTTCCGGGCCGCGACAATCTTCTTCGCTCCCTCGAGCGCGGCGATTTCGACGCGACCTTGATTGATCTGCGGCGCTTTGATGCGTGGCGTGTGGAGAATCCTGAGACGCGGCTATCGGATTCCGGCTATTATTACCCCATCGGCGTAAACCGGGGTTATGTCGGTCTCACCAGCGAGCCCGCTTTGCTTTCCGCTGTAAATGTCGCCTTGTCGACGCTGCAGGCCAACGGCAAAATTGAGGAACTGGGCAAGGCGGCGGGCCTCACATATCTTCCGCCCCGCGAACCGGCGATCGTAGGAGATATCTGGCAGCAGATTTTACACAAATAGCGGATGAGCGATTGTAGCTCGGGATCGACGAACGTCACGCGTACGCCGCTCGGTCCAATAAATGATCCAACTTGCTTCCCGCGGAGGGGTACACATGATCCATGTCTGCCTCTCTTCTTCCGATAGCAGACCTTCGAGTGTTCAGTTGTAAGTTCCCGGATCAACATCGCGCTCATGCGCAGCTCGCCGTTTGGTTCGAAGCGCAATGGACGCGACTTCCTCGCCTACAGTGCGTCGGTCCGCGGCGCCAAGCCGCAAATAGACTTGCGCTATTGCGCCGAAACCGGCCACGGAGGGATCGAATCCTTGACGAGAATGGTGGCGGATCCGGCGTACGCCTTCGACAGCCAAAGCAAAAGCGGTGAGGACAACCAGCGGCTTTTGCCCAATTCAATTATGCTGCGCTAACGAGAAAACCGCGAGCGATGTTGTCCGCCGTCGAGAAGGCGGACAATGGCTGGGTTCAAAATGCGGCGTTTAAGGTCGACCTATGCGTGGGCGCGTGCGGCTCGCGCAGCGATGCGATCACGCACCCGTTGAATCGGGTCGCGCACGTCGACAATCTTGGACAGGCCAAGTCGTAGCAGTCCTTGCAGCTCGGCGCGCCCCCCGGCATATCCAAGAACGGGAGCGAACGGCTTCATAGGCGGCTGAGGCGTGCTGCCGTACAGCCTTTCATATTCGAAAAAGTTTGCGAAAGTCTCGCGTCCGTCGATGACAAGAAGCGTTTCAGCAGGGGCGCCCTCCGCAAAAACGACCTCATGGGTTTCGAGTTCGATGTGGAAGTATTCGATGACATCAACGTCGCCCATGTTGGCGGGCGCGATCGAGTTATTGTTCACCAGAAGCTCAACTGGAATGAGATAGCCGTCGAGGGAGAGCGAATGAGCGGGGGACAGATACAAATCGCGCGACGGAGATTGATCATCGAGGGCAAAGCGAGCGACGCGAATCGGCAGAACGCTCGCATGCCAGGCCGAGGCGGCTCTCCTGAACGTTTGGCGTCCAATCCATTTGATCGGCAACGGCCCATTGAGGGTGTCGACGAGATCACCGATCTTGAGGTCTTCAACAGCGATCTCGCCGCGCGAAGTCAGAATGCGCGTTCCCTTGAGAAAGCATTTTCCGTCCTCGTCGCCGCCCCCGTCCCTTGGGCCTCTCGCCCGCGCAGCTTTCGTGAGCGATGCGAGAACCGGTAGACCGGCGACGAGTCTTCCTGTTACAGCCGCCGAAATTTGCAGGAAATGTCTGCGCGATGAGCCGAGAGGTCCGCCGATTATGAGAATGAAACATCAAATGCCCCGAATCTATTAGCCCCAGATATCGACGCGCGAGCATTATCAGTTCAGTCTCAAACTTGCATTCAGATGACCTCAGCAAGTGTGGACAGGTGTGGATAAAAGCCAGTTCCGTTGTGCGTCTGTATGCTGATGGAACTTCGAAACATTGACTGCTGCGTTGTTACTCGGTAGCGCAAGACTCAGTACGCGGTGAAAAAGAATCGTGCATTGATGACTATCGCTGGTTACGCTTACTTCGTTGAATGGTGACAATGTCAATCGACGACTCTAGGCCGAACGCATCTGCAAGCCCATGCACACGATTTTAAAAGAAGGCGAAACCGGCGCGTGGTTTGATATCGCCACCAACAAACACGTCCCCTGCGGTTTCACGAAGCGGATTTATGTGGAAAATGACGGCCTTCATGTCACCGACAGCCGGCACGACGTCGCGATTAGCTTCGCAATCAGCAGCAAGAAATTGGTCGGCCTTGGCCTTGCCCTGGCTTTCGCGGCTTGCCTTGATCTTCTCAGCACGTTTTTCCGAAACGCGCTTGAGGCTTTAAAACAGCGGCTGTCCCCGCAGCTAGATCGCGGACCCGCCGATGACGGCACGAACATCACTGTTATTGAAAGAGCAGAGAATATCGCTCGCGACTATCGGTATATCCGAACCCAGCCACGCTAACACCCTGCAGCGACATCAGCAGCCGTCAAATCTTCCGACCTGTATTCGCCTCGCGGAATTAGCCAGCAGGAAGTTGGGATTGGCGAAAACGATGTTTATCGTGACTGCCGCTGCCAATTGCGTCAACGCAGCGGGTCCAGTGCGCGCTTTCGAAAACCGCTAAAGCACAGCGGCAACACCGTGGCGCCGTGTTTTTTTGCGACCAATTTTCTCCGCCGCGCTTGAAGCGCCGCAGATCATCGGTCTTTCAGGCTAAGGGAGTCGGCGGCAGCGGTCGCCATGTATTTCGAATAGAACTCAGCAACCCGGTCGCGCCACATGCCGACGAACGCCTCCGATGTCAGCTTATCGACCGATCCCCACGTGCGTTTGACGGCCGGAAGAGTATTCCCCCAGATCGCGCGCTTGCACCACTTTTCGCCTTTCTCCTTACCTTCGCTGGTGGCACACATGGACTTCCAAGCGATGCGATCAGGCTGGCTGATGTGCTGGGCGGCGCCTTCCCAACCTTGTTGATGGATCAAATAAAGATCGCTCAAGGTCGGCTTCTTGTGCGTCACCCACTCGAACAGAATGCCTTCGGTGATGACTTTGTAAGCCGCCGCAACGGCATTGTCGCGGGGATCACGAATTTGCCCTGAGCCGAATTTGTTGAACTCGTATTCGCTCAGTTGGAACAGGCCGATATACGACCCGGTGCGCTGCTTGGGGTTGAAGCCGGACTCGATCTTGGCCACCGCTCTCATGAAATTGGAATCCAGACCGAAAGCGTCGGAAGCACGCTTGATCTCCTCCACCGGCGTTCCGACGGGGATGTCCTTGAGTGACTTTAAGACGATCGCCGCAGGTTTCTCGGCAGGCGGCAGTTCGGACCAGACATAATAGATGAGATATCGGAAATCCTTGGTCACCGGTGCCGGGTTCGGGGGCCCCATCGGACGCATCGTGTGCCGGCGGCATCGGTTGGGCGGCATCACGCTGGCCCAAAGCCATCCATTTTTCCTCAAAAGTATCGTCGCCGATTTCGGCTCGGGCCATCAACGGTCCGGAAACCGCCGCAGTGACCGAGCCAAGCTCCGCACCAGACAATGCTCCAGCTCCGTCGGATGCGTCCGGCATGACGGCGGAGAGCGCTGGTCCACCGCGGCGTCTCGGCGCTCATGGCCGCTTCCGCCATTGCGTTGGGCACGGCTGCGCCTGGCGTGTTTCCGCCAAGCTGAGGGATCATCCCCGTCAATGTTATGGCACCCACGATGCAGGTGGCCTGCAAGGCCTTCATTGCCCCCAACTCCGCGCCGGTTGTTTCCGAAGGAACGCTTCACACATGTTCCCCCTAGTCCAAGGCGAGTCCGTTTTTGTGGACAAGACTGCGATGCGGTCACATTTTGTTGGAGCTGTTGCCTAAATGCGACATGGTCCCGGGCCGGCATTGTGATGGTCCATCAGTTCGAACCGGGCGAACTTGCAGGCCTCTGGCATCGAGTTCATTGAGGAGAATGGTGGCGGACCCGGATCATCCCAGGTGGGCGTCAATAAAATCATGGACCGCGTCCGGTAGCTCACCGAAGTCGACGTGGCGTCGGCGCAGCTCCTTGGCGACCTCCATTGTCACGTCACGGGACCAGCCTTCGACTGTGTTGAACGCAACGATGCGAACCGGATGTCGATAGTGGCCCTCCACCAGGTCGCGGATTAGCGTCTCGCGATCAGCATGGTTGGCGTCTGTCTCCCGCCAGGCGCAGCCGATCCGGCCAAAATCATCCAGCACAAGATAGGTATCGTGGTCGGCGCCGTGGGGCACGATTGAGGGTGAGGTTCGCATTGCAAACTCTGCCTTTTTGGAAAGGATGAGAGGCGCTCGCACGGGGCTTCGGTTCGAAATGGCAGGACCTGGGATCAATCGGAACGGGCTTGATCTCGACTAAATTCCCGACGCTCGTTTCGCCTCTGAAGCCGGCCTGTGTACTAGCCCGTTGCGCATGACGCCGCGCTCAACGCGACAATCCTGCCCGCCCCATGCTAATGGATGACATTGCTGGGCCTCAGCTCCGGCAGCATTTACACCCGGCCTCAGCAAGTGCCGCATCACATGATAGGCATGAGAGGGGTTCGAGCCGAAAAATATGCCGCACGCATTGTTCAAAAGTGTACTGACGCGGCGTCCCCGTCATTCGGCAAGGATTGACGCAGCGGGAGCAGAGTTCATCGACGAGACGCTCGTACAAGGACGCGAGGCAGGAACACATGCCCAAACCCAACTCTCCCGGTCTGGAGGTCTTGAACCTGGACGCTTTTCTGTGCTTTGCGATTTATTCGGCCGAGCACGCTTTCAACCACGTCTACAAGCCTCTGCTCGATGAGCTTGGTGTCACCTACCCGCAGTACCTTGTCATGGTCCTGTTGTGGCAGAGGGACGATCAGACAGTCAGAGGCCTCGGAGAAAAGCTCCTTCTGGAGTCCAACACACTTACGCCGCTGCTTAAGCGCCTCGAGACGCTCGGTCATATTCAGCGCAGCAGGGACCCCTCTGATGAACGCCAGGTTCGTGTCCGCCTGACAAAAACGGGGCGGGCCCTCCGTGCGAAGGCGCTAGGTATCCCGGACTGCGTCAACCGTGCGTCCGGCCTAAAGCCAGACGACCTCCGGCGACTGCACAGCGAGATCACAAGCCTACGGAACACCCCCAAGACCTATCATGGCCAATGAACGCGCTTTGGACGGCCGCGATGATCACGCGCCGAGCTAACGGCTGCAACCGTCAATGAAGAGCTGAAGAGGCCTAATCGTGAACCCGATGGGCGGCTTCGTTGCAGGGACGGCGGCCGTCCAAGAACCGCCGCGGCTCTATTGAAACGCCACTCCGAGCTCGGCCTCCCTTCGCCAGACAAGGCGGCAGGGGCGGCTAACCCCTTCCAACGGGAATGCCAGCGTGAAGTAATCCGGCACGACGCATGGTCTCACCATGTCCAATGCAGCGCCCTTCTCGGAAAGCTTACGTACCAAGCATAACACGGTGCTGCCGTAGAATTCGATCACCCCGGGTTCGAGGACCTGATACTTGGGCTCGTTCCATTCGGCGATATCCGCCATGGCTGTGTCCCTTCATGTTCGGACCCCAAGCGCTTACATTGGCGGCTCGAACTGTGGAACCATTGCGGCGCGATCAGATGCTATTCTGGGCTTTAATTGGACATCGGCCCGCGCGACCAGCGGCCACACTGCAGCTCCGGCACCACTTTGATGGTGTCGCCCAGCCTCACGGCCTTCTTCCAAGCACCAAAGATAGGACATCGCATCGTCTCGAACTAGGACCATCAGAGGCGCCGACCGACGCGGGCGCTGGAAGCTGTATTGGCCTCAGCCTGCTCTGCACAATCCTCGTAGTCTTTGCGATGTGCGGTTCGGAGTTGTCATAGGCAATCAAAGGCCGGCACCAGCACCCCGTGCAGGCTCGGCACACCAAACGATACCGCCTCATGGGGCGAGCGCTTTGCTGCGATCGATGCGGGTATCTGCAGGAGCGAAGCTAGCCAAACGACTTCAGCTCCGACCGAGATAAGCGACAGTTTCGATCTCCACCAACACGTCCGGCTTCGCAAGCGACCGCACTTCGACGAGCGTGGATGCAGGAAAATCTCCTGTGAAGAACTCGCGGCGCGCTCGCCAGACCTCAGTGTTTTTCCTGATATCGACGACATAGATCGTCATCTTGACCAAATTGTCCATCGTTCCGCCGGCCGCTTTGATGATGCGATCAATGCGTGAAAATATCTGCTTGGTCTGTTCGTATTCATCTTTGCCGATGATCTGGGTGCCGCCTTCAAAGGGACGCGCGACCTGGCCCGAGATGAACAGCATGTCCCCTGCGCGTATCGCGTTTGACCACAGCTCGGGGCCGACTTCAGCGATGTCGGGCACGGAGACCTTGGTCCTGGTCATGACGCTCTCCTTGTGTGAAGTTATCTCGGATGCGTTTTGCTCATGATCTAGCACAATTTTCGGCAAACCGTCGCAAGCTCTTTTTGTACCCATTTTTTCATTCGGCCGAACATGGGAGGACAACATGAATTGCCGGTCACAGGTGACGCGAGTTGCAGGATCACTGTCAGCGATCTTGCTGTTTGGAAGCGTTACTCATGCTGCCGACGTGAAAGTGCTGACATCAGTGGCCTTGACCTCCGTCCTCAACGAACTTGGACCATCGTTCGAGAAAAAGACCGGTGACAAGCTGGTTATAGAATACGATTTGGCCGCGAACTTGAAAAAGCGGATCCTCGACGGGGAGCGCGCCGACGTGATCATCCTCACGCGCTCAATGATGGAGGACCTGCTCAAGACCAATAAGCTTACCGCCGATGGTCTTGTGAACGTCGCCGGGACGCCCGTAGCCCTTGCTGCGCGCGCAGGGGCGCCGAAGCCTGACATCAGCAGCGTCGAAGCTTTCAAGCAAACCCTGTTGTCGGCCCGCTCGATCGTCTATGCGGACCCGGCGAAGGGCGGCCTGAGCGGCATTGTGGCGGCAAAAGCGATCGAGCGCCTGGGCATCACCGAGCAGGTGAAAGGAAAAACCATTCTTGTGCCCGGCGCCCAGACCGCGGACGTCGTCGCCAAGGGCGACGCGGAACTCGGCATCGCACAGGCTTCAGAAATCGTGCCCTTTGCGGGCGTTCAGCTGGTCGGCCCATTGCCGAGCGATCTCGGCAGTATGACCCTCTTTACAGCTGGAATTGGCGCGGAGAGCGACAAGGTTGAGCCTGCTAAAGCATTGATCAAGTTTCTCACGGGCGGGGACGCGGCACCGAGCTTCAGGGCAAAAGGGTTTGAAGCACAGTAACCGCACTTGGCTAGATAGCATTGCCGAGACTGCCCGTACCCATGGGCCCGTAGTCCTACGGGACTGCCATTTCGCAAATCGTTAACATTCGCTCGCGATGCTTGCGGCGTGAGACAGCAAGCAGACCTTGACTACCAGAGCCAAGCCGAGGCGACGATGAAAATGGCCGCCGCGACGAACGGGTGCGAGCGCCTGAAATGGGTGCGCTTAGCTCTGGCCTGGCATAAACTTGCAGTCGGACAATCGCGTTTTGCCCTTCCCAAGGCCTCCCTGGTGCCTGCAGGTGCGCGCACCGGCTCATAAGTCCTTAGGTCCGTCCAGATCACGAAATCGCTGCTGCCGGTCCCGTCGGACGCCATAGCCTTTCAATGATGAAATTAGGGGCGTGGTTCTTGACGGACCCGCGGAAGCGCCCATGTTGCGGTGCACGCTGATTTTTTGCGACGCAACATAGGTGGTTCCCATGCGCGATCTCCCACAGATACTTGCTCGACTTCAGGCCTCTCGAAAGAAATTCGAAGATCTGGTTGCAAGGGCTCGCAATAGCGCAGCCCGGCTTGGCGACGGGCCCGCCGCCCGCGCATCGCGGCTGCGAGAGCTGACGGGGTTCGGCATCAATCCTGGCAAGCTTCGCATGTTTGCCTACACTCCCAAAAACCTGCCGCGGGGCGCACCACTCGTCGTCGCGCTTCATGGCTGTACCCAGACAGCCGCCGAGTACGATCACGGCACCGGCTGGTCGTCGCTCGCCGACACGCTCGGTTTTGCAGTCGTCTACCCGCAGCAGCAGCCCACCAATAATCCGAAAAACTGCTTCTCGTGGTTTTTGCCGGGCGACATCGCGCGCGGAGAGGGTGAGGCGCTTTCGATCAGGGAGATGGTTGAGCACGCGCTCGTGAGTTTTGGTTGCGACCGACGCAAAGTGTTCGTGACCGGTCTCTCGGCCGGAGGCGCGATGGCCTCGGTGATGCTCGCCACATACCCGGATGTTTTTGCCGGCGGCGCTGTCATTGCCGGACTGCCTTACGGGTGCGCGAACAACGTTCAGCAGGCATTCGAGGCCATGTTCTCCGAGCAGGGATATACGGCGCAGGCGTTAGGAGATCGCGTCCGGGCCGCGTCCAAACATCGCGGGCCGTGGCCAAAGATCTCTGTCTGGCACGGCACCTGCGATCCGATCGTCAAGCCCTCCAATGGTGAAGACATCATTCGGCAGTGGACCAACGTACACGGGCTTGCAGAGCATCCCTCCCATGAAGAGGTGGTCGAGAGCTACACGCGTCGCGTCTGGAGAGATGGCAACGGCAGACAACGCATTGAGGCCTTTTCCATCGAAGGCATGGCGCACGGTGTCCCGCTTGCAACGATGACGGACGAGAGTTGCGGCCAACCGGGTGCCTTTTTCCTGGATGCAGGAATCTCGTCGACGCATCATGTTGCACGGTTCTGGCGCCTCGACGAATCTCTGATTGACATGCCGACGGCCGCGGTGCCCGCTCTCACAACTGAGCCAATTCCTATGAACAGTCGATCGGTCGTGCTTGCTGAACCTATTGCCGCGGGCGCGCATCGTTCGGCCAAAAATGCGCATGAGCACCGAGAGCAGCGGCACACCCGCTATGCGCTGGACCCGAACGCGGTGATCGCCGCGGCCTTCAAAGCTGCGGGTCTTCCGGTTCCGGATCTTCCGACGGCGCCCGGGGCGCCGGTTGCGCCCGGGCCGATCATCACGGCGGCGTTGAAGGCCGCGGGACTGGTGCGAAGTCAGCGCTCGCCACACTGTCGACAAGCTAACGAGTGAAGGGCGGCTTGAATTCAGATAGCGCGCAGAAGGAGCTGGCGAACGAAAGGCTGCTGACCTGCCTGGGCCAGCATGGCGTGGCGTTCGCGCGGGGCCGCATCATCGCGCGGCTAGCTACTGCTTCGCTTCGGCCAAGCCAGCAGCTGCGATCTCCGCTCCAACCGCCGTGACTTCGTAGATAACGTCGGTCACGTTGGTCGGAGTCGGCTTGAGCCAGCCTAGATCGACCAGTCGCTCGTACTTCTGCCGATCGATGTTGCCAGCAGTGTATTTTCGTCCGCCCTGGCTCGCGATCCTGCGGATCAATTCCAGATCTTTTGCTTCGGCCACGCTGTTACTCTGACTTGCTTCTCTCTTAAAACGCTGAACTGCTTTCAGCGCGGCAGGGCAAAAGGATGTGGTTGCCGCATCGCGCAGGGTAAGCCGGATTTTG
>CAVTYJ010000008.1:0-496299 GCA_963738845.1 uncultured Alphaproteobacteria bacterium
TCGGCGGTAGGCTCCATTCCGACAGCACGCGGCATACCGCGCCGCAGCGCAATTCCGGCGAGAACATCCATTCGGACGCGATAGCGAGGCCAGCGTGCGAAAGGACCGCCGCGCGTACGCCCTCGGCCGCCGTCACCTTCAGCCGACTCGAGACCTTCACCGAAGCTTCCGAACCGTCGCGCGAAAACGACCAGATGCTTCCCTCGCCCTGGAGATAGACAACGGCCTGGTGACCGCTGAGATCGGCCGGCGCGGCCGGTGTGCCCCTGCGTTTGAAGTATTCCGGAGTTCCGAGGACGAGCCTTTTGCAGCGGCCGATGCGACGCACGGTGAGCGGCGAGTTCAGGAGTTTGCCCCATCCGCAGTCCAAGGTCGATACCTTCCTGTACGAGATCGATTTGGCGGTCGTCGAGGACGACTTCGAGGTCGAGATCGGGGTTTTGGGCAAGAAACTGCGGCAGCAGCGGAATGAGATGGATGCGTGCAAAGGTCACCGCGGCGCAGATCCGGAGACGGCCCTTTAGTCCAGTGCCGGCGCCGCGCGCAGCAAGCTCGGCCTCATCGGCCTCCTCGACCGCGCGCTTGGCCCTTTCGAAGTAGCCGAGCCCTGCCTCTGTCGGAGTGAACCCACGGGTCGAACGTGTCAGCAGCTTGACGCCCAGGTGGCTCTCGAGCTGTGCGACCGTCTTCGAGACCGCGGGTTGTCCGACGTGCAGCAGCCTAGCCGCGCTCGAGAATGATCCAGTCTCGACTACCCGAATGAAGGTTTCCATCTGAGCCACGCGGTTCATTGCTTCCCCCTATTCTTCAAAGGAATGAGCAGCAATGTCCTAGAGATTTGCCGTCAGCGCAATTGGCTTTGGGCTTAGGGTTAACGACGAAAGCGTATTCTCGACAGGAATGAGACCTATCCCGAAAGTGCGGCTTTCTCGCTGTCCGCCACGCTGCATCATGCTCTTCAGGTAGCCCGGCAGAATTGCTCGGCGCGGAATATTCCGAGGAAAGTATGTTCGGCATTCCACGGCGATACAGCCACTTTGTGTACGGCATCATTCAATCCGGAACTACCTGTGCCATAGCCGCCGCGATTGCGACATACCAGCTCGCGCAGGCCGGCGCGCTCTTCGAAATTTGGATTTAAGCGTGGATGCTTTCTTGGTTCAGCATGTTACCGGTCGTGATCTTCGCGGCACCGGTAATCCAGCGGTTTTCGCTTCTGCTCTCACGCGCGACACGTAGGCAAACCCCAGCCGGCGTCGTTCCGACGGGGGCTCTTGTCGCGGTGGATGGCATGAGGCTAGGCAGGGCTAGGTGTCACGCCAAAGACCCGCCAATTCATCAAAGCGTCACATTACGGTTCCGGCAAGCCCAAGTATTGAGCAGGTTTGTTCGATTGTATTCCGGGGAATGGGCGCGGTCACGGCGCGGCGGCGAACCCATCACGGTTGCTTCGTCTCACAACTGTCGAGATCGAGCTCGATCAACGCGGTGTCGCGCTCGACATGCACCAGGATCGAAAGCACTTGCCTTCAGAAGCATAGGCGGGCGACCGTGCGGGCCGTGTGCTGCCCAAGAGAGCGAGCCTCATTTGGGTTGGCCCGCACCGACGACCATTCCCGATCTAAAGGAACGGTAACGGCATGGCAGCGCGCGCCTTGTTAAGACCAGATTTCTTCATCGCTCGGCACTGCCTTGTTCGTGATTGGTTTACCAATCCTCGAGACGTTCATGAGATGCTTATAGTCAAGATTCTCCGATATCGAGTTTCCGCCCCAAGACCCGCAGCCGAGCGTTGTCGTGGGCGCAAAGCCATTGGTTAGCGAACCACCGGCAGTCAGCGCCGAAGCCTGGTTCACTACGAGCCGGCTCACCGGCAGCGCTAAACCCATCTGCCGAATGTGCTCCTCGGAATTCGAATGTAGCGCAGCAGAATGTCCAGCACCCTCGACTAGCAGGTTCGCTTTGGCACGAGCGACGGCTTCTTCGAACGTGTCGTACGGAAAGATGGCGACGACCGGGCAGAGTTTTTCCTTTGCAAGGATGTCCTCCGTCCCTGACCCATCAGCTTGCACGAGGATGACTCGAACGCCGTCGGGAATATCGATGCCAGCCGTTGCGGCGATCTCTCGCGCCGACCTTCCAACTACATCCTTATTGAGGTGACCATTATGGAACACCACGTCGCGCAGCTTTTGCACCTGATCCTTGTCCGCAGTGTACCACACTTTCCGAATTGTTCCTGTGAGCAAATGATGCCGCTGTCGAACGACGCGCCAGCGACGATCATCTCAGCGGCGCCCTTCAAGTCGACGTCGCGGTCAATCACGACCGGTACATTTCCGGCGCCGACGCCGTATGAGGGCTTCCCGGAGGAGATACGCAGATCTCACCATCGCGCCACCGCCCGTCGCTACCACGACGTCAGCCGCCTTCATAAGAGCCTGCGTCGTCTCGACAGAACCGTTCGTAACCATCTGAACGAGATCTTCCGGGGCTTCGTGGCGCTTCAGGATTTCGCGGTAAGCGCGCGTTAGGTCGCGCGTAGCGGCTTCAGCCTTTGGATGCGGCGCGAAGATCACCGCGTTGCCGGCCTTGAGCGCGAACATTGCATTGCACATTGGTGTGACGATCGGATTAGTCACGGGACAGACGGCCGCGACAACTCCCATCGGCTTCGCCACGAAAATCAGCCCCGCGTCGTCGTCTTCGTCGATGATACCGCGGGACTTCTTACCCTTGAGATTGTTCCAGATGACGCGAGCCTTACTCTTAGCTTTGGCGACCTTGTCTTCGTACACGCCGAGTCCGGTTTCCTCATGAGCTGCAGCTGCAACGTTTTCGGCATTGTCATAGACGTATTTCCCGAAGTCCCGCACGATCGCATCAACCTGCTGCTGCGAGAACGTTTCGAATGCAGCTTGCGCCGCTCTCGCCTTGGACACGAGCGCTTGGACAAGCTCTGGCTTTGTCGAACTCAATTCCTGGAGGCCTCCACCAAGAGCGAGTTGCGTCCTCTCGGACTATCGAGGTAAGCGAATCGCGAACCAGCTTCTTGAAGCAATCATTGCACACTTCGCTTCGGAAGGCATCACGCGTGTCCGGCTCGAAGTGTTGGCCGCAAACCGATCTGCGCGGTTGGCCTATGAGCGTGCAGGCTTCCAGCCGTATGAAATGATCTACGAAAAGACTATCGGCAGGTGAGACAACTCGCTCGACGAATGGATGGGAACATGATTGGCGAAGTAATTGTGATTGGCGATCTAAAGCGACGGAATGATGCCGCCTTCGACGAATATAACCGGCTGGCTGAGCGCATGTACAATATTGTCAGCGGTCTTCCGGGATTTCTGTCGGTCAAGTCGTTTAAGGCGGCCGATGGCGAGGAGTTGACCGTGTTTCGTTTCGCTTCAGAGGAAGCGCTCGAAGCCTGGCGCACTCATCCCGAACATGTGGAAACCATGAAGCGAGGACATGCTGAATTCTACGCCAGCGGGTTCTTGCAAGTTTGCAAGGTGATTCGGGAAGTCGGTCCCTTTGAGCACTCCTGATGGTGGTCAGTTCGTCTCGCGTACGGAGGAGATTTAACAGCTTCCCGCAGGTGGTTCACATCTGACGCTGACAAGAATTCTGCCCAAACTTTCATGAGCGCGCGTCGTTTCTCCAGTTTTGCCCGCGTTGATAGGCTGCTATGATCTCGGACTTGTGCTTGTGCGCAAGCGCCGCCTCACGGACGCGTCAGGATAGTCCGTGCACTCCTCCGCCCACGTTGCCTAACATGGCCATAGTCACGAAGGCGACACGAGCATCGTCATCGTATGAGACGATGCCGCTCCGTCAGGCTCAATGTTCGGAGCACGCGCGGAAGGCAATAATTGCAACAGGAGGACATGACCGGATCTATTAGGTCCGACACCATCGTCACGCATTAACGATGATCTGCGGGAACAGCGCGATTTGGCCCCTTACGTGTCGCCGGATCCGCCTCAAACGCTTGCTTGCCCTTTGCGGCCCATAGCGCTCGCGCCCGTTCGCCTTGATCACTTTTGAGCTTGTCGGCCATCCAGAGCAAGGCGCCGAGAATAGTGGCGCGCTCATCACCGATTAGATCGACTACACCGGCTTTGACGATGAGGCCTCCCAGTTCGATGAGGTACCGCGTGCGCTTGCGGCGTTCGACCTGCCATGTGCGCATGTCATGTCGCGCCCTTGCGGCTTGATGCCGGTTGCGGGCCGCTCGGTTGCGCAGGAGCGCCGTCCGCGTCGCGGACAGTTGTCGGTGCATTTCGCCGCGACCGTCCTTGAAAGAACGCGGCGCCGCGCTTGGCCCATGCCTCCCTCTTTCCGGTCTCCTTTGTCTCGGCCAGCACGATCAGCGCACCCGCTAGTTCGTCGCCACTGAGGCTATCCGCTCCGGTAGCGATGACAAGTTCACCGAGCTGCTGCACCTTACGGCTCTTGAGGTCACGCGCTTTATCCCCAAGTGCCTTCAGTTCGGCGTCAAAGTCCCTTGGCTTCCGCATCGTCGTCTCCGTGAGTGTTGATTGAGAAATGATAGTCGGGCGCTCGGCGCGATGCTGTAAGCTCGTCAGGACGGCCTGGGACGCGGTAGTCCCTCCCGAGATTTTTTCGAGGGAGGGCGCGCTTATACGTCGTTCCGACGCGCGCTTCGCCGTGTCAATGATCTGGTCGCGATGGCGATCTATCATCTCCACGTCAAGGTCATTGGGCGCAAGTCCGGCTCCAGCGCGGTGGCCTCGGCCGCCTACCGCTCAGCCTCGCGGCTGCGCGACGAGCGGCTGGATCGCAACCACGACTTTTCGGCCAAGCGCGGCGTCGTCCATTCCGAGGTGATGCTGCCGGAGGACGCGCCGGAAGCATGGACCGACCGCGAACGGCTCTGGAACGATGTCGAGGCGTTCGAAGTCCGCAAAGACGCGCAGCTTGCACGCGAAGTGGAATTCGCCATCCCGCGCGAGATGAGCGAGGCACGGGGCATTGAGCTCGCCCGCGACTTCGTTCGGGGCGAGTTCGTCGATCGGGGCATGATCGCCGATCTCAATGTGCATTGGGACATGGCCGAGGACGGCATGCCCAAACCCCATGCCCATGTCATGCTGACCATGCGCCAGGTCAGCGTGAGTGGGGACGAGAACGGCTTTGGCCCAAAGGTGCGGGACTGGAACCGCACCGAGATGGTGGAGCGCTGGCGGAGGCGCTGGGCCGAGCTTGCCAATGAGCGGCTCGCCGAGCTCGACATCGATGCGCGCATCGACCATCGCAGCTTAGAGGCACAGGGTCTCGCGCTGGAGCCACAAAGCCAGATCGGCGCGCCCGCCAAACGGATCGAGGGTCGGGGCATCGAGGGCGAAGGAGCTGAGGCCGACCGCGCCGAACTGCACCGCGAGATCGCGCGCGGCAACGGTCAGCGGATCATCGCCGATCCTTCCCTCGCTTTGGACGCGATCACGCATCAGCAATCGACGTTCACCCAGCGCGACATGGCCAAGTTCGCGCACCGGCACAGCGAAGGGATCGACCAGTTCAACGAGGTGATTGGCGCGATGCGTAGCGCCCCAGATCTGGTCGAACTCGGCAATGACGCTCGCGGCGAGGATCGCTTCACCACCCGCGACATGATCGAGACTGAACAGCGCCTGCATCGTGCTGCCGAACTGATGGTCGAGCGGAAGCGCCATGAGGTGCGTGACAGGGATCGCGAAGTCTCTTTGGCTCGCGCGGAAGCCAGCGGCCTTGTAGTTTCGAGCGAGCAGGCTGAGGCGCTGGCGCATGTCACGGAGGGGCGCGATCTCGCGGTCGTGGTCGGCCATGCCGGGACGGGGAAAAGTGCGATGCTGGGCGTGGCGCGGGAGGCCTGGGAAGCGGCCGGTTACGAGGTCCGGGGCGTCGCCCTTTCCGGTATCGCGGCGGAAAACCTCGAACGCGGATCGGGCATTGCGTCCCGCACCATCGCCAGCATGGAGCATGGCTGGGGACAGGGCCGCGGTCTGCTCACGACCCGCGATGTGCTGGTCATCGACGAGGCGGGCATGGTGGGCACGCGCCAGTTGGAGCGCGTGCTGTCCCAAGCGGCAGAGGCCGGCGCGAAAGTCGTGCTGGTTGGCGATCCCAGGCAGCTGCAAGCGATCGAGGCGGGCGCGGCGTTCCGGTCCATTTACGAGCGCCACGGCGGGGTGGAAATCGGCGAGGTGCGCCGGCAGCGCGAGGACTGGCAGCGCGACGCCACGCGCTATCTGGCGACGGGCAGAACCGACCATGCGCTTGCGGCTTACCGCTCCCGGGGCATGGTGCACGAGGCGGAAACCCGCGAAGAGGCGCGCGGCGATCTGATCGAGCGCTGGGATCGCGATCGGCAGATGGCGCCGGAGCACAGCCGGATCATCCTTGCCCACACCAACGACGAGGTTCGGGCCCTCAACGAGGCTGCGCGGGAGCGGATGCGGGCCGCCGGCGATCTCGGGGATGAGGCGCGCCTTGTGGTCGAACGCGGCGAGCGAAACTTCGCCAGCGGGGATCGCGTCATGTTCCTGCAGAACGAGCGTGGGCTTGGCGTGAAGAACGGCACTCTCGGGACCATCGAGCAGGTCAGCGCCCAATCCATGACCGTGCAGACGGACGAAGGCCGCTCCGTGCAGTTCGACTTGAAGGACTACAACAAGATCGATCACGGCTATGCCGCGACCATCCACAAGGCGCAGGGCATGACGGTGGACCGCACCCATGTCCTGGCAACGCCGGGAATGGATGGCCACAGCAGCTATGTTGCCCTGTCGCGGCACCGCGACGGCGTGGATCTGCACTATGGCCGCGACGATTTTGCCAATCAGAACCGGCTTGTCCGCACCCTGTCGCGCGACCGGGCCAAGGACATGGCCTCGGATTACGATCGCGCCGACCCGGCGCAAAGCTATGCCGAGCGGCGTGGGATCACCTTCCGCGAGCGCGTTGTCGAGATTGTGCGCAAGGTCGTGCCGGAGAAGATGCGCGATAGGATCGATGACTTGCTCGAAGGATTGCGCTCGCCCGGAGACGGCGCTGCTGGTGGGAACACGGTGCAGCCGCTGGAAAGAGAAAATGCGGGCGCGGATGCCGCGAGGCGCGAACCGGCAGCGCCAGCAAAAGAGGTTGCCGATGATCCGGAGGCGGCGCTGCGGAAGGCCCGCACCAAGGCGCTGGTGCGCCATGCAAGCGCCGTGGATGCGATCTTCGAGGCGCAGGAGATGGGCGGCAAGGCCAGTCCCGAGCAGGTGAAAGAACTACAAAAGGCCCGCAAGGTCTTCGAGGAGGTGCGGCCCTACGGCTCGGTCGATGCCGAGGCCGCCTACAAGAAGAACCCGGATATCGCCCGTGAGGCTGGATCAGGCCGGGTCAATCGCGCCATCCGCGCCCTCCAGCTCGAAACCGAAATGCGCATTAATCCAGGCCGTCGCGCCGACCGCTTTGTGGAACGCTGGCAGGAGCTCAAGCAGACCAGCCAGCACCAGTATCAGGCGGGCGACATGTCCGGCTGCAGGTCGACGCGCTCGGCGATGGGTGACATGGCGAGAAGCTTAGAGCGCGATCCGCAAATGGAATCCATTCTCGCCAACCGCAAGCGGGAGCTCGGCATCTCCTTTGAATCAGGACGCCGGCTCGGCCTCGAACTCGCCTTCGCTCACGGCATCGACCTCGGCAGAGGCCGGGGCCTCGGAATTTGATTTATCCTTTTTCCGCTGGCTCTACGCCACAGTACGGCGAGACGAAAAATGCTCTTGCGCGCCTGCAATGGTCCGTCCTGTCTAGTCTCAGATGCTCTCAGCAACAGCCAGCAGGAGGCAGCGCGGCCATGCGCGAACCGGATCGTATCATCCGTTTGAAAACCGTGCTCGCCAGGACCGGGCTCTCCCGGTCCACCATCTACCGCAAGATCGCCGAGGGGACGTTCCCGGTCCAAATCAAGATCAGCACGAACGGCACCGGCTGGCATGAATCCGACATCAACCGCTGGATCGCTGATCCCGTCTCGTGGCGTCCAAAACGCGAGTTCGATGAGGTGCAGTGAGGTCCAAGCGTTCGACCGGCCGTCGCGTCAGGCGTGACGATGTCGAACGTCTGACGTTATCAGCACGGCCCAAAACAGGACCGATGCTTCGCACGACTTTCCCTTGTCCACCAGGGTCGCGCACCAGCAAGTGCCGGTCTTCTTGAGGTTGCCGCGCAGGACTGTCGCGCCAGGCGGATCACATTGTCGAGAGTCGCCTTTGGATGATTGTAAAAATCACCGTTTGAAAAACCGTTTTAGTTTGGTCCTCTCAAACGGTGCGTTTCCGTAAGTGCTTGAAAGCTATGGTGGGCGCACCAGGGCTCGAACCTGGGACCCGCTGATTAAGAGTCAGCTGCTCTACCAACTGAGCTATGCGCCCGGATCGGGATCCGGAAGGGTCCTCGCAAGAGCCGGTCGTTTAGCAAAGCGCCCTGCCGATGTCCAGCAAAGGCCGGCACTTTTCTCCCTGCAGGATGCGCGCCGCGCAAGCGAAAAAGCCACCGTATTCCGGTGGCTTATCCGCGGCGTCTCAGGCGGCTCGAGAACGGGTCAGAGCCGCTCGCCGCGGCCGTCCCCGCCCCCACCGTCGCGGTCCATGTGGCGCTCCATCCAGCGGTGCCGCCAGCCGAAACCTTCGCCGCCAAGACGGCCCTCGCGGCGGGTCAGGATGGAGAGACGCCGCTTCTGGCTGTCGTCGAGGGTCTTGTAGAGCGGGTCGGCCGCATCCGCGATCTTCCGCATCGCGGCGGCCGATGCCGCCATGTTGTCGGCGCGTTCGCGCAGCCGCATGACCGGATCCTCTTCCTTCTGCTGATCCTGCGAGTCCCGCGCCTTCATGCGCGCTTCGGCCCGATCGATTCTGAGCTTGGCGAAATCCCTGACCGCAGTCTCGATCGGCGGCCAGAGCTTTTCCTGGTCCGCGCTAAGCTTCAACCCGGCATGGATGGCGGCGATTCGCGCGTCGACGAAGGCCGCGCGGTCCTCCGGGGTCAATCGCATCTCCCGCATATGATCATGAAACCAGGGTCGATACTGGGCATAGACCGCGGTCGAGCCGACGACCGCAAATGCCGCTACAGCGGCGATGGCAAGACGTTTCATGCGAACCTCCCGCAACAAGGCAATCCAGCATGAGCGCGATGCGATATGCAATCAACTTACAGTTTGGTCAGGGTAGGTTCTCTTACGAAGATGTAATCTGTTGAGCCAGATCAAGGCGGAGAGCTCTGGACCATGCCGAGCAACTTTGGCAGCCACAGCGAGGTTTCCGGCACATAGGTGATCAGCCCCAGAAATACCAGCATCGCGCACAGCCAAGGCAGCACCGCAATGGTGACCTCGCCAATTCCCATTTTGGCAATGCTGGATGCGATATAGAGGTTGAGCCCGACGGGTGGGTGGCAGAGCCCGACCTCGGTGTTGACGATCATGAGCACGCCCAGATGCACCGGGTTGATTCCGAGCTTCGTGGCGAGCGGATGCAGGATCGGCGCCATGATCAGGATTATCGACGAGGGATCCATCACATTGCCCGCCATCAGCAGAATGACGTTCACGACGAGCAGAAACATCCATATCGAGAAGTTCTTGTCGACGATCCATGCCGCCATCGCCTGCGGAATCTGCTCATGCGTCATCAGGAACGAGAACAAGACCGCATTGGTGATGATGTAGAGCAGCATCGAACTCATGCTGGCCGCCTGCAGCAGCACCTTGGGCACGTCGACAAGCTTCAGCTCCTTGTAGACGAACACCGTGATGAAGAACGCGTAGACTGCGGCAACGGCCGCTGCTTCGGTCGGCGTGAAAATACCGCCGTAGATGCCGCCGAGCACGATGACGATCAGGAGCAGGCCCCAGAAGCTGTCGAAAAACGCCTTGAGCTGCTGGGCAAGGCTTGCCCGCCTCATCTTTGGATAGTCGTTGCGATAAGCGACGAAGAAAGTCACAGCGGCAAGCATCAATGCAAGGATGACGCCGGGAACGATACCGGCCATGAACAGCGCGCCGATAGAGGTGTTGGTGGAAACGCCGTAGAGCACCAGGATGATCGAGGGCGGCACCAGAATGCCGAGCGAGCCCGAGGTCGAGATCACTCCGACCGCGAAACGGCGCGGGTAGCCGTAATCCACCATGGCCGGGATCATGATCGAACCGATCGCTACCACGGTGGCGACACTTGAGCCGGAAATCGCCGCGAACATCGCACACGCTGTAATGCCGGCGAGCCCGAGCCCGCCCGGCAAGTGACCGACCAAAGATGTCGTGAATGCGATCATCCGCCGCGCCACGCCGCCGCGGGTCAGAAACGTGCCGGCGAGGATGAAGAACGGGATCGCCATGATGCCGAAATTGTCGAGACCGGAAAACAGCTTCAGCCCGACGCTCTCGATCGGCACTTCGGTCATGGTGAACAGGAACGTCAGCACGGTCAGGCCGAGCGAAATCGAGATCGGCATGCCGGTCAGCATCAGCCCAAACAGCAGGCCGAAGATCAGCGCCGCACTCATCACGCTTCTCCGAGCGCGATCGGCGCTTCTTTGCTGGTCTCGATGCCCTCGACATGGGAAGCGTCGTGATGCGGCAGCTCATCGGTCCAGAAATATGCCCACATCACCTGCAGGAAGCGGAAGCACATCAGATAGGAGCCGAGCGGGATGCAGGCATAGACGAGCCAGCTCGGCAGCTCGAGGTCCGGCGAGACCTGGTCGGTGTGCATCAGCTCGAACACGAACTTGGCGCCCATGGTGCCGACGATCGCGGTGAACAGGGCGCCGCCGAATAGCCCGAACAGGATCATCCCCTTGCGCCAGTTGCCATGCAGACGGTTGATCAAAACGTCGACCCCGACATGGATGCCGATGCGCACGCCATAGGCCGCGCCGAACTTCGCCATCCAGATGAACATGTAGATGCAGAGTTCTTGCGACCAGGCGAGATTGATGCCGAACAGGTATGGGTAGAGCACGGGCACGTCGACCAGGAAGCGATGGGCGACGGTGATGAAGGTCAGCACCGTCGCAGCACCCATCAGGCTTGCGATGATGATTTCCTCGAGCCGGTCGAGAATGCGCAGAAACATCGATGTCCCCTGTGACGAATCGGGCGGGTCATACAACCCGCCCGATCCGTGCCGCCGCCGCTTGCGTTAGTTCATCGGACCGCGACCGGTCTCTTTCAGGAATTCGTCGATCAGGGGCTGACCGACCCGGGATGCCACGTCCTTGTAAACCGGCATCATGGCCTTGCGCATCGCCTCGTCCTGCTCCGGCGTCAGCGTGATGATTTCGGTCTTGCCGGCCTTCTTGATCTCTTCGAGCGCGTCGTCGTTTTCCTTGGCCGACTGGTTGTTGCCGAATTCGGTCGCCTCCTTCATCGCCTTGTCGAGCTGGGCGCGAATGTCCGGCGGCAAACCGTCCCAGAACTTCTTGTTCACGACCACGACATAGCCGATGTAGCCGTGATTGGTCACCGTCGCGTATTTCTGCACTTCATGCATTTTCTGCGTGTAGATGTTGGACCAGGTGTTCTCCTGGCCGTCGACCACGCCGGTCTGCAGCGCCTGGTAGACGTCGGAGAACGCCATCACCTGCGGGATCGAGCCGAGCGCGCGGAACTGCGCTTCGAGCACTTTCGAGGACTGGATGCGGAATTTCAGTCCCTTGTAGTCGGCAGGGGAAACCAGCTTCTTGTTGGCGCTCATCTGCTTGAAGCCATTGTCCCAGTAGGCAAGCCCGGTCATGCCCTTGGCATCGAGCAGCTTCAACAGCTTGGTGCCCAGCGGACCGTCGGTGACCTTGCGCAGCGTCTTCAGGTCGGGGAGGATGTAAGGCAGGTCGAACACCTCGAACTCCCTGATCCCGATCGGGCCAAATTTGGAGTTCGACGGCGCGAGCATCTGCACGGCGCCGAGCTGCAGCGCTTCCAGCTCTTCCTTGTCCTTGTAGAGCGTCGAGTTCGGGTAGACCTCAACCTTGACCTTGCCGTCAGTGTATTTTTCGGCGAGCTCCTTGAACTTGTCGGCCGCCTTGCCCTTCGGCGTATCGGACGCCACCACATGGCTGAACTTGATGATGATCGGCGCCTCCGCGGCAGACACCGGTCCCACAAGCGCCAGCGCCAGAACCGACGCCGCAGCCAGGATCAAATTACGCATTTCATCTCTCCCAAGCGCTATTCTTGGGGCGTCTTCCCGCCCTCAAAGCCTTTCGCACCAATACAGACAAGCCGCACCGAAAGCCATTGCCCCTTTAGCAGGGTCTGGGACATGGGTTTCGGAAAGTCTTGCTGCAATGCAAAATGCGGAATTGGGGCCGCGTTTCTGCAACTGCAAATGTCATTTGAGGTTGCGCATGAGCGCGAACCCGGAAACTCGCGATTCCGGGTCCGCTGCTGACGCATTGTCCGGTAATGCCCTGCGGCTTTACCCCGCGGCCTTTGCGGGCACGTCGCGCTGGCGCTTCATGACGATCTTGTTGAGCGCCCCGAGATAGGCCTTTGCGGAGGCGACCAGCGTATCCGGATCGGCGGCGCGCGCGGTCATCGACCTTCCCTCATGGGCGAGCCGTACCGACACCTCGGCCTGCGCATCGGTGCCCTCGGTCACCGCGTGCACCTGATACAGCTCGAGCTTGGCCTCATGCGGCACCAGCGCCTTGATGCAGTTGAACACCGCGTCGACCGGACCGTTGCCCTCGGCCTCCTCGATCCGGGTCTGGCCGTCGACGTCGAGCTTCATGGTGGCGCGCTGCGGACCATGGGTGCCCGCAATGACGGTCAGCGAGGTCAGCTTGATGCGATCGTGGGCGGCCGCAATCTCCTCGTCGAGCAGCGCCTCGATGTCCTCGTCATAGATGTCCTTCTTGCGGTCGGCGAGCGCCTTCATCCGCGCGAAGGCGTCCTCGAGCTGGTTCTGCCCGAGCTTGTAGCCCATCTCCTCCAGCTTGTGGATGAAGGCATGGCGGCCGGAATGCTTGCCGAGCACCAGCGACGACTGCTTCAGGCCGACCATCTCGGGCCGCATGATCTCGTAGGTTGAAGCATCCTTGAGCACGCCGTCCTGATGAATGCCGCTCTCATGCGCGAACGCGTTGCGGCCGACGATCGCCTTGTTGTACTGCACCGGGAACGAGGTCGCGGCAGAGACGAGCTTCGAGGCGCGCGTCAGTTGCGTGGTGTCGATCCTGTTCCAGTACGGAAACTTGTCGTTGCGCACATTGATCGCCATCACGATCTCTTCAAGCGCCGCGTTGCCGGCCCGTTCGCCGATGCCGTTGACTGTGCACTCGACCTGACGAGCGCCGCCGACGATGCCGGCCAGCGAATTGGCCACCGCCATGCCGAGGTCGTTGTGGCAATGCACCGAGAACACCGCCTTGTCGGAGTTCGGCACACGCTCGATCAGCGTCTTCATGAAGTAGGTGTATTCCTCGGGCACCGTGTAGCCGACGGTATCGGGAATATTCACCGTCGTGGCGCCGGCCTTGATCACGGCTTCCACGATGCGGCAGAGGAAATCCATCTCGCTGCGGGTGCCGTCCTCGGCCGACCATTCAACGTCGTCGATCTGGTTGCGCGCGCGCGTGACATTGGCAATCGAGGTCTCGATCACCTGCTCCGGCGTCATGTTCAGCTTGACGCGCATGTGCAGCGGCGAGGTCGCGATCACGGTATGGACTCTGCCGCGCTTGGCGAACTTCACCGCTTCCGCGCAGCGGTCGATGTCCTTGGGATGGACGCGCGACAGGCCGGCAATCACCGCGTTCTTGGAGCGGCGCGCGATCTCGCTGACCGCCTGGAAGTCGCCTTCGGACGTGATCGGGAAGCCGGCCTCGATCACGTCGACGCCCATGTCGTCGAGCAGTTCGGCAACCTCGAGCTTCTCCTCGAAGGTCATGGTGGCGCCGGGGCACTGCTCGCCATCGCGCAGCGTGGTGTCGAAAATGATGACGCGGTCCTTCTCGGACTTTGTGGCTTTGGGCATGTCTGCATTCCTTGTTTCAGCTGGCGCGCCGCTCATTGATGGCGCTGAGGGGTTTGACTGATCTCGCACGACCCCTGAGTGCCCAGGCGCGAACCGCCCAGTCGGCCCTCAGGGGCAGATAAGAAGCAGAAGCCCGCCAAGACGCCGGGTAGGCAGGGACGCAGCGGACATCGCGGGCATCGGCCAGGCCGCGCCACCCTCGATTCCAATCCTCTCGCTGCGAATCAACATGCCAGACCCTAGGGGCAACAACAAAATCCTCGGCCAAAACCGTTGACGGATGGTTGCCGGGACCGCGCCCCGCAGTGTTTCTAGACGAGAAACGGCAGCAACCGCAACGCCAAAAGATGGTCAGTTGAACTGACCTATCGCGGTCCAGCCCGCGGCGATCGAGTGCCGCTCTTGCCGAGGCAGCGAGCGATTGCGAGGTGAGAGCTGCATGACGAATGTCGAGCCGCGCCACCCAAAGGATCCATTTGCACATCAACGCGATTTGGCGACGGCAAACCATTGATATCGGTTTCGAACCCGCGCTCGCTGCTCGCTGCGAAATCACTTCGCAGGATACCTGCAATGCATTGCGTCAAAACCAATTGATGGTTCCGAGCTTTCTCTTCTCCACGGGGTCGGCTATATCTCTGCCGAGCTGTCATCAAACCTTCATAGAAGCACCGATGTCCGAGACTGATGCCACGGCAATGGCGGGCGGCAACGCACGCGCCGGGTCTGGGCAAGCGAACGATGCGGCCTCGCAGGATTCCAGGCACAACGAAAACGTCGTCGCCTTCACCCGGCGCGACAGGGCTGAGCCAGGCGCCGAAGGGGCCGCCCACGTCGACCGAGACCTGCCGCATGAGGTAACGCCGCCCGGCGAACCGGACAGCTTGCCAAGCCGGGCTTTGCCGCCGAATGTCGAAATCGAGCTCAAGCTGCTGGTCGAGCCCGATCGTCTCAAGGATTTCGACGACGCGCTTGCGATGTCTCCCGAGGCGCGTGGCAGGGGTTCGCGCAAACACCTCAAATCCATCTATTACGACACCCCCGAGCGAACGTTGTGGCGCAGCGGGCTGACTTTGCGCGTTCGCAAGAGCGGCGCGCGCTTCCTGCAGACCGTCAAGGCCGAAGCCGGCGACGATCCGCTGCGGCGCGGCGAATGGGAGGCGAGCGTCCCCTCCTTTGCCCCGGACCTCGCGCTGGCAATGCCCTTCATCGCGCCAAAGCTGCGCGCCGATATCCGGGCCGAGACGCTCGAAGCGGTCTTCACTTCGGAGGTCAGGCGGCACGCGCGCATGGTCGATCTGCCCTCGGGCAACGTCGAGGTCGCGTTCGACCGGGGCGTCCTGAAAGCGGGCAATCGCTCGATGGCGGTGAGCGAGATCGAGCTCGAGCTGAAGGACGGCAGCCGTCTTGCGATTTACGAGCTCGCGCGCCGCCTTGCCGAGCACGGGCCTGTTCGCCCGTCGATCCGCGGCAAGTCCGCGCGCGGATTTGATCTCGCCGCCGATGCGCCGCCCGCTGCGCGCAAGCCGCGCAAGCTTCGGCTCGATCCGCAGATCTCGCTCGACGACGCGCTGGCTGCGATCCTGCGCGCCTGTCTTTTGCATCTTCTCGAATCGATCCCGGTCGCAGAAGACGGACGGGATATCGAGGGGATCCATCAGGTCCGCGTCGCGCTGCGCCGCATCCGCGCGGCGCTCGACCTGATGCGGCGCTCGGTTGGTCCATTGAGCCGGCTCGAGTCGCTGCGCTCGGAGGCACAGTGGCTCGCGCAAAGCCTGTCGCCCGCGCGCGATTGGGACATTTTTCAAACCAAGACATTGCCGACGGTCGAGAAATTTTGTCCCAGCATCGCAGGGTTTGACAGCTTGGGACGGATCGCCGCAGAGCGCCAGTCGTGCGCGTACCAGACGGCGCGCGCAGCATTTGCCGACCGCCGCTGCGCGAGCTTCGTGATCGAGCTCGGCGGCTGGATCGAGGCGCGCGGCTGGCGCGGCGACGTTGCGGCCGAAGGCCTCGCGCAACTTGCCGAACCCACCATCAACTTTGCCGGGCGCATGCTGTCGGGGCAGCATGCCAAAGTGCTCAAGCGCGGCCGCGGCTTCAAATCGCTCCGCAGCGACGAACGGCACCGCGTGCGCCTTGCCGTGAAGAAGCTGCGCTATATCGCCGATTTCCTGCTGCCGCTCTACGGCGACCGCAAGTCGACGCGGCGATACTCCGAACGGCTGAGCGAACTGCAGAAGGACCTCGGCTCCTACAACGACATGGCGACGACGGCCGCGCTGCTGGCGGGGCTCGCCGAGGAGACCGCGGACGGCGCGAGCGCTGCGGCCGCGATCACGGGCTGGCAGGCCCATGCCATGGTCGAAGCCGAGACCCACGTCCGCGGCGCGTGGTCGGATTTCGTCGCAGCGAAGCCGCCATGGCTGCGGGATGCGGAGGCGTGAGTTCGTTGCGGTCTTTCCGCAGGATGGATTGAGCAAAGCAAGGTTCATCGGCCCCGGAAACATCAGTTCGGCTCCACCCATCCGCTGCCTCGCCTTCCCAACTCTCTTCCCGTCATTCCCGGATGCGCCGACCTCCTCCCGTCATTCCGGCATGCGTGAGAAGCACGCAGGCCCGGAATCCATAACCACGGGTCGGGGTTATGGATTCCGGGCTCGCGCTCCGCGCGCCCCGGAATGACGGGGGGATGGTTCGAGACGGAGCTTGGCTCCGCGCCTTTGCGAGCAGCGCGACACTCTCTCTCCTTTCGTCATTCCGGGATGCGCCGCAAGGCGCAGGCCCGGAATCCATAACCACGGACCGGGATTATGGATTCCGGGCTCGCGCTTTGCGCGCCCGGAATGACGAGGGGGATGTTTCGAGACGGAGCTTGGCTCCGTGCCTCTGCGAGCAGCGCGACACTCTCTCTCCTCTCGTCATTCCGGGATGCGCCGCAAGGCGCAGGCCCGGAATCCATAACCACGGACTGGGGTTATGGATTCCGGGCTCGCGCTCCGCGCGCCCCGGAATGACGAGGGGGACGAGACGGAGCTTCGCTCCGTGCCTCTGCGAGCAGCGCGACACTCTCTCTCCTTTCGTCATTCCGGGATGCGCCGCAAGGCGCAGGCCCGGAATCCATAACCACGGACCGGGATTATGGATTCCGGGCTCGCGCTCCGCGCGCCCCGGAATGACGAGGGGGATGACGTGGGCGTCAGCCACGACTACGCGGTCCCGCGACACGTTGTGCCCGAGTTATTGCATGAACCACGTCCTCGAAAACGAAGGCGCAGGGAATGCCGGGTGTTGTGCTGCACCCGCAGCCTTGTGTGCGAAGTGAAGAAGCACACAAGCAAGTCACTACAGGTGGAGCCGAACAAGCGACATTCCCTGCGCGGTGGTGTTAACGCTTATCTTCGCGCTCTTCCCGGTGTCCGTGACGTTTTAGTCACCGTCGCCTGCGAGATCCCGGCGCGTCGGACCGCCAGGGTCGACGTCGCCAATCCGCAAGCTTAGCGCCAGCCCAGGGGCGCCAGAACCACACGATTTCGCCGTCCGCCACCGTATCGCACGTCCGACGATACGACCCGCGTCCATCGCACCCCGCCTCGCGTTCCGTGACGATCGCGATACGCCCCTCGTGTCGAGGCGGGATGAGGCAGTGATGGCATTGATTTGCGGTTCTGATAAAGCGAAATATTTTTCGCAGAGCGGGCTGACACGAATTCGGGAAAGTCACTTGTCGGGCAAATCAGGGGCTCAAGCGATGACGTTGCGCCTGCGGTCTCCTGCGACGACTACTTCGCGGCCACCGGCTCCCTGAAAAGCTCGACCTTGCCGCGCGCATTGTCGGTCAGCGCAAGGACTTCGTAAAACTCGATCTGCGGATGCATGCCATAACGCTCGACGATGCCGTCGAGCCACGGCCCGCTGTAGAACGCCTTGGCATCCTCGAGGCTCTGCCACTGGTAGACACCGCCCGCCCAGCCGCTTTCGCTCCAGATGAAGTGCTTGCTGATCAACCCCTTTGCCTCGCGAAAGCCCGGCGCGATCTTGTGAAAATGCTCGCGGCAGGCGGCGTGGTCGATATGTGGCGGCAGCTTGTAACGTACGGTGGCGGTGATCATGTGGCGTCCTCGCCTGGGTGACCGGCAGGCAATGGTGTGGGAATTCCGGCCGTGATGCAAGCCGTGCACGCCCGCGGTCCGGCCGAGCCCTGAACGACCAGATCCATCAACCCGATCCCTTCACGGGCACAGTGTAGTTGAGCACGAGGCGACCGCCATCGGGATAGATGGTCTGGCCGGTGATGTAGGAGGCGTCTTCGCTGGCGAGGAATGCCACGACGGATGCGACTTCGCCTGGTTCGCCGCCGCGTCCGATCGGCGTTCGCGACAGCACGCTCTTGCGCGCGTCATCGGACGAGAAGATCGCCGAGGCCACCATGTCCGTCAGGATCGTCCCGGGCCCCACCGCCACCACGCGGATGTTGTGCGGGGCGAGCGCGACCGCCGCAACCGAGGTGAGCTGCTTCATGCCGCCCTTGGAGATGGCGTAGGTCGCAAGCGAGGGAATGGCGAGCAACGCATTGACCGACGACATGTTGATGATCACCCCACCGCCGCCCTGGGCGATCATCTGTCTGGCCGCGGCCTGCACGCCGAAGAAGGCGCCCTTCAGATTGACCGCAATGACCTCGTCGAAATCCTTCTCGGAAATCTCCAGCAGGTCCTGGTTGCGCGCAACTCCCGCATTGTTGACCATGACGTCGATCCGACCGAACTCGCTTGCCGCGGTTGCCACCAGACGATCGACATCGGCGCGCCTGGCGACGTCGCCCGCGACCGCGCGCACGAGGTCCGGCCGAGCCAATTGGGACGCGGTGCTGGCGAGCCCATCGGCATCGATGTCGGACAGCACGACCTTGGCGCCCTCCTCGAGGAAGCGCTCAGCGCAGGCTCTGCCGATACCTCGCGCCGCACCCGTGATGGCGGCAACCTTGCCCGATAGTTTCATGACCCTCACTCCAGAGTGGCCCGGCATCTCAGGCCGGCCGGAGCCGGCCCACGGAGCCAAGATGAGCACGGAATGGTTGTTCCAGAAAGACGGCAAATCGCGCGCTGCGAGCTCAAAATGCTCTCACCGGCGAGCCGCCGGGGCGTTACGCCGATTTAACTTAGCTGAACTGAAAGTTAATGCGCGCGACAGGACGTCGTAAGGCGGCGGCGCTCACTCTCTCTTGAGGCCGCAATGGCTCAAGGCCGCAATGGCTCAACACCTTTTGGAGAGAAAAAAATGACACCACGGAACGACCTACCTCAACGCAGGACCCTGTCCGCGCGGCGGCTGAAGCTGCTCGGCTCGGTCGCGGTGCTCGGTTCAGCGCTCGTGCTTGGAGGGCCGCTCGCGCATGGGCGCTTTGGCGAGCCCGCGCAGGCAGCGACGGCACAGAGCCAGCAAGGACCCGCAGGATTTGCCGATCTGATCGCCAAGGTGAAGCCCGCCGTGATCTCCGTCCGCGTCAAGGTCGACCAGGGTGCCGAGACCAGCGGGCTCGGGCAGAACGACGAAGAGATGCCTCCGTTCATGAAGAACTCGCCGTTCGAGAAATTCTTCGGTCAACGCGGCTTCGAGAACATGCCGCGCGGCGGCATGCAGCAGCATCAGATGGTCACCGGCGTCGGCTCCGGTTTCTTCATCTCCGCCGACGGCTATGCCGTCACCAACAATCACGTTGTCGATCACGCCAAATCCGTGGACATCACGACCGATGACGGAAAGACCTATACCGCCAAGGTGATCGGCACCGACGCCAAAACCGATCTCGCGCTGATCAAGGTCGACGGCAAGTCCGATTTCGCGTTCGTCAATTTCGAGACGGCGAAACCGCGCGTCGGCGACTGGGTGGTCGCGGTCGGCAACCCCTACGGCCTCGGCGGCACGGTGACCGCCGGCATCGTTTCGGCGGAAGGCCGCGACATCGGTGCCGGACCCTATGACGACTACATCCAGATCGACGCCCCCATCAACAAGGGCAATTCCGGCGGACCGACCTTCGATACCAATGGCAACGTGATCGGCGTCAACACCGCGATCTATTCACCCTCCGGCGGATCGGTCGGCATCGGCTTCGACATTCCGGCCTCGACGGCGAAACTCGTGGTCGCGCAACTGAAGGACAAGGGCGTGGTCACACGCTCCTGGCTCGGCGTGCAGGTGCAGAAGGTGACGCCGGAGATCGCGGACAGCATCGGCCTGAAGAACGCCTCCGGCGCGCTCGTCGCCGAGGCCAAGCCGGATACGCCGGCGGCGAAGGCGGGAATCGAGGCGGGTGACGTCATCACCAGCGTCAACGGCAACGCGGTCAAGGATTCGCGGGAGCTCGCGCGCGAGATCTCGTCGATGACGCCGGGAAGCGCTGCCAAGCTCGAGATCCTGCGCAACGGCGAGCAGAAGACGATCAACGTCACGCTCGCGGAGATGCCGAACCAGCCGCAGAAGCAG
The DNA here is from genome assembly GCA_963738845.1 of uncultured Alphaproteobacteria bacterium. Classification (GTDB taxonomy): domain Bacteria; phylum Pseudomonadota; class Alphaproteobacteria; order Rhizobiales; family Xanthobacteraceae; genus Bradyrhizobium. The sequence goes on from CAVTYJ010000008.1 coordinate 20,514, forward strand.
GCGAACGCCGGCGACGAGAACGGGCCGATGCGCGGCGTGCCGCATCTCGGCCTGTCGGTCGCGCCCGCGAGCGAAGTGGCCGGCGCCGGCAACAAGGGCGTCGTGGTGACGGCCGTCGATCCCGACGGTCCGGCCGCCGAACGCGGCCTCAAGTCCGGCGACGTCATCCTTGACGTTGCAGGCAAGAGCGTCGCCAATGTCGGCGAGCTCCGAAGCGCGCTGTCCGACGCCAAGTCCGGTGGCAAGCACGACGTGCTGATGCGCATCAAGAGCGCGGACAGCACGCATTTCGTCGCCGTGCCGATCGGCTGACACGAAGATGCCCGCCGCGCGCGTTTTGTTGAGAAGGCCGCGGCGGGCACCTTGCTCCTATTGGCCCGATTCTAACATTCGACTCCCAATGCAAGGCTATCGCATTTGGACACGGGCCTCTCCGCGTCGTCATGGCCGGGCTTGTCCAGGACAAGCCCGGGCATGACGAGGCTGTGGCGCCGAAATCACATTGATCCATTTCACGAAGCCGGCGTGCCCATGATGTAGGGCTTCAACAGTGCGTAGAGAACGCCATGGGTCGGCGTCGGCACGTTGAGCGTCTTGCCCAATTCGACGACCTTGCCGTTGAGCCAGGGCAATTCGAGGCGGTTGCCGCGCTCGAGATCGAGTGCCATCGAAGCTTTCATCGCCGGCGGCGCATGGCCGAGAAAGTCGAGGGTCTTTTCGAGCGCGTCCGAAGGCAGCGCGATTCCTTTCGCACGTCCGATTTCGATCACTTCCTTGCATGCCGAGATGAACAGCGGACGAATGTCGGGATCGTCCCGGAGCTTGCCGATCGACAGGCGCGTCACCGCGGTAAGGCCGGCATTGGTCGTGAGCGGAATGAACTTCATCCAGAGCTCGGTGAGGATCGCTTCGCTCAGCGTGGCATCGAAACCGGCTTTCAGGCAAAGCGCCAGAAACTCCTCGCCGCGCCGGCTGCGCTTGCCGTCAAGCTCGCCGAAGATCATGCGCATGAAGGTGCCGACCTGGGTGATCACGCCGGGCTCGGTGATCGATGCCGAGATCTGCGCTACGCCGCCCATGACCGCCTCGCGGCCGAGGATCGGGATCAGCCGATCGGCGGCGTCGATGCCGTTCTGCAGCGGGATCACCGCGGTCTGCGGCCCGATCAGCGGCTTGATCTGCGCGCCCGCGCTTTCGACATCCCAAAGCTTGACGCAGAACAGCACGATATCGACCTTGCCGATGCTTCCGGGATCGTCCGTGGCCTTGGCCGGGACCACATGCGTCTCGCCGCGACCACCCTTGACGAGGAGACCGCGCGTTCGCATCGCTTCCAGATGCCTGCCGCGCGCGACAAAGGTGACGTCCGCGCCGGCCTTCGCCAGCGCCGCTCCGAATCCGCCTCCGACGCCGCCCGCGCCGATCACCGCTACCCGCATGGCCTACTTCCTCCCAGGCTGAAGCCCTGCAGGCTATCACGCGCAAGGGCCACGCGTCAGTGTTGCCGGGGAGGACGGCTCACTCGGGAGCGCGGGGCTGCGCCACAAATTGCAGCGATTCGTTGCGCGCGTCAGGCTTCGCGCTTGGGCGTGTAATTTCCCATCACGCATTTGTAACCTTGCAGCTTCCATTCGCGGTAGGGGCCGTGAGCGAGCCAATCGGCGATGCCGGCCTGAGCGTTGACGCTGCAAGCAGCCATGGTGATGCCCGATTGGTCACTGTTGGTCACGACCTTTTCCAGGCAGACTTGGCCGTTGCAGAGAATGGCGACGAGAGTAATGAGCATGTTTAACCTTCGCTAATCAGAAAATTCCCGGTTAGCTGAGGCAATGCACGGTTCGTGCCATTCGTGCCAATTTTGCTGGAAGCTGCTGTGGATAAAGAGAGTCAGTGCCGTCGCGGCCCTGAAGCGCGATTGGATCGGGAACGAAAACCGTCGCGCGTTAATTGATTGTTTACCCGTACTCTGGTGCCACCTGAGGCACGGCTGGCTGCCGAATTGCCACGGAAACGCTTGATGCCGAGCCTCCGCACACGGCCGCACGCGGCTCATCATCAGCGTGCATGTTTTCTCGAGATCGCGCTCTAATTGCGCTTGCCGGATTGCTCGGCAACCTTTGCGGCCTTGTCCGCTCCGCCCTTGCCCTCCTGCTCTAGGGCCTGCCTCACGGCGGCAAATTCTTCCTGCGAGGCCTTGTCGACGCGGGGGAAACGCAGGTTCAGCGCGTCCAAAGTCTTCACGATGGTCGCGCCGATCACCACGCGCGCGAACCATTTGTGATCGGCAGGCACCACATACCACGGCGCCACCGGCGTCGAGGTGTGTCGGACGATGTCCTGATACACGGCCGCATACCGGCTCCAGAATTTGCGTTCGGTGACGTCGCCCATCGAGAACTTCCAGGTCTTCGATGGGATATCCAGGCGGTCGAGAAAGCGCTCGCGCTGCTCCTTCTTCGAGATGTTCAGGAAGAACTTCAGGATCACGGTGCCGTTGCGCGAGAGGTAGCGCTCGAATGCGGAAATGTCCCCGAAGCGCTCGCGCCAGATGTTCTTGGTGATCAGCTTCGAGGGCAGCTTCTGCTGCCGCAGCAACTCGGGATGCACGCGCGTGACCAGGCATTCCTCGTAATAGGAGCGGTTGAAGATGCCGATGCGGCCGCGCTCCGGCAGCGCGAGCACGCAGCGCCAGAGGAAATCGTGGTCGAGCTCGTGAGTGGTCGGCTGCTTGAAGGAGGTGACCTCGCAGCCCTGCGGATTGACGCCGTCGAAGATCGCCTTGATCGCGGAGTCCTTGCCGGCGGCGTCCATGCCCTGGAAGATCAGGAGCAAGGACCAGCGGTCCTGGGCGTAGAGTTTTTCCTGGAAGTCCTGCAACCGCTTGCGGTTGGCGTCGAGGATGTCCTGCGCCGCCTTCTTGTCGAGACCGCCCTTCTGGGCGGTCTTTTGCGCGGCCAGGTGAAATCTCGTGCTGCCGTCGACGCGAAACGGCAGGATGAATTGGTCCAGCTCGGCGGCGAGCGAGTGCGCCGACTTCTTGCTCATGCTTTCAGGGACGGTTGACGCTTCATCTTCAGCCTCTCGACCAGACTACCAAGGATGCCCTGGGGAAGGAATATAATGAAGAGCACGAGCAGGATGCCGTAGATCAGATTGTCCCAGCCGACGGCCGCGGTCCCGAACGCGATGCGCAGCCCCTCGGCAAGCAGGATGGTGATGACGGCGCCGACGGTCGGCCCGAGCGAGACGTAAAGCCCGCCGACGATTGCCGCAAACACCATCTGCAGCGACACCGCAATCCCGGAAACGGTGTCGGGCGATATGAACATCTGGTATTGGGTATAGAGCGCGCCGGCGAGCGCCGTCATCAGCGCGCTGATCAGCGTGATCTTCAGTTTCTCCGCCGTGACGTTGACGCCGGCGGCAGCCGCAGCGTCCTCGTCCTCCGAGATCGCCTCCAGCGCATAGCGGCTCATGCTGCGGTCGATCAGGCGCCAGACGAGCAGGCCCATGAGCCAGACCGCAAGCGCGATGAGATACCACGACGTCTTGGAGTCGAACTGCAGCGCCAGCAGGCGGTTCGCGGTGGCGCGCTGCGGCGTCAGGCCGAGCGAGCCTCCGGTGTAATCGCGCGAGGCGGTGATCACCTGCAGCACGATGCCGGAGAGCGCGAGCGTCACCAGCACGAAATAATGCCCGGTGATGCGGAAGCGGAAGCAGGGATAGCCGACGACGAGCGCAAGCAGGCCCGCGGCCGCCATGGCGACGGGAATGCCGAGCCATGGCGACAGGCCGAAATTGTTCCACAGCAGCGCGGTGACATAGGCGCCGACCCCCATGAAGCCGCCGTGCCCGAGCGAGACCAGCCCGAAGCGTCCCATCATCGACCACGAGGTGTAGGCGAACGACCAGATCAGGATCAGCACCAGGATGTGCAGGTGATAGGGCTCGCGATAAACGAAGGGCAGCGCAATCAGCGCCGCGAGCGCAACCAGCGCGCCGGCCGAGGGTCGCATCATCGGCGCCTCGCGAGCAGGCCCGCGGGTCGGATGAACATCATGACGATGAAGAAGCCGAAGGCGAAGACGTAGCCCCACTCCAGATCGGAGAACAGGCCGCCGAGCGAGATGATCTCGGCGAACAGGAAGGCGGCGATGAAGCCGCCGATGAAATTGCCGAGCCCGCCGAGCACGCAGATCAGGAAGGTGATCGGCCCGAAGGTGAGGCCGACGAAGGGATGCACGTCGTATTGCAGCACCAGAAGGCACGCGGCGAGCCCGGCGAGCGCGCCGCCCAGCGCCGAGGTGATGAGGTAGATGCGCCTGGTGTCGACGCCCATCAGCGCCATGATCTGCCGATCCTGCGAGATGGCGCGGATCGCAGTCCCGGTGAAGGTGCGCGTCATGAACAGATAGACGGCGACCATGCCGACCAGGGCCGCGAGGAACGACAACAGCCGCGCATAGCTGAAGTTCATGTCTCCGAGCGACAGCACCGGCAGGCGGATGCCGAGATTTCGAAAATCGATGCCGAAGGCGACGGTGGCAAAGCTCTGCAGCACGAACAGCACGCCTCCGGTCGCAAGCAACTGGTTGATGGGCGGCGCGGTGAGCAGCGGCTCGATCACGAGATAATGCAGGAGCGCGCCCAGAGCAGCGACCAGCAGGATCGTGAGCGGAGCCGCGATGAAATACGACAGCCCGTAATACTGGACCAGGAAATACATGCCGTACATGCCGATCATCACGAGCTCGGCGTAGCAGATCCAGGTGACGTCGATGACGCCGAAGATGAGGTTGAGGCCGAGCGCGAGCAGCGCGAGCACGCCGCCGAGCAGAATGCCGTTGATGACGGCCTCCAGGAGATAAATGTCGAAAATATCGAGAAACGCCTGCATCTGTCGCTACACTCCGAGATAGGCCTGCTTGACGGTGTCGGTCGAAAGCATCTCGGCCGAGGTTCCCGAGGCACGGATGGTGCCGGCCTCGAGCAGATAGGCGCGGTCGACGACCTTGAGCACCTGCTGCACGTTCTGCTCGACGATCAAGACCGTGAGCCCGCTCGCACGAATGCGCTTCACCAGATCGAACACCTGCTGCACCACCAGCGGCGCAAGTCCCGCGGACGGCTCGTCCAGAAGCAGCAATTTCGGATCCGACATCAGCGCGCGGCCGATCGCGCACATCTGCTGCTCGCCGCCCGACATGGTCCCTGCCATCTGGCTGCGGCGCTCCTTCAGGCGCGGAAACAGATCGAACACGAGCTTGAGCCGCTCGTCGTATTTGCCGCGCGCGTCCTGGATGAAGGCGCCCATCCTGAGATTGTCGTCGACGGACAGGCGCGGAAACAGGCGGCGGTTTTCCGGAACGTGGGCGATGCCAAGCGCGACGATGCGATGCGCGGGAGTTGCCACCACATCCTTGCCTTCCATGGTGATCGATCCCTTTCGCGGGCGGATCAGCCCGGAGATCACCCGCATCAGCGTGGTCTTGCCGGCGCCGTTCGGGCCGATCACGCCGACGGCCTCGCCCGCCTTGACGTCGAGGCTGATGCCGAACAGCGCCTGAAAACCGCCATAGCCCGCATCGATCGATCTGAGCTCGAGCATGGCGCTAGCTCCCTGCCCGCCGGCGCGCTTCCGCGGCCGCAGCCTGCGTCGCATCGGCATCGGTGCCGAGATAGACCTCGATGACGCGCGGATCGGCCGCGACCGCGTGAGGCAGGCCTTCGGAAATCTTCTCGCCGTGATCGAGCACCATCACGCGATCGACGACGCGCATCAGCACACCCATGATGTGCTCGACCCAGATGATGGTGATGCCGAGGTCGTCTCGGATCCGCCGCAACATGTCGGCGGCCTGATCCATCTCGGCTTCGTCGAGGCCGCCGAGACTTTCGTCGGCGAGCAGCAATTTCGGTCCGGTGGCGAGCGCCTTCGCAAGCTCGAGCTTCTTCAACCCCGCTGCGCCAAGCCCATCGACGTTGGCATGGCGATCGGTCGGAAGGCCGACCATCGCCAGCGCCTTCTCCGCCGCTGCATCCGCTTTCGCACGGCTGTGGCGGCCCTGGCCGTAGAAACCCGCGAGCGCCACGTTCTCGAACAGGCTCAAGCGACGGAACGGCCGCGGGATCTGGAAGGTGCGGCCGATGCCGCGATTGATGATGCGGTGCGGCGCGAGCCCTGCGATCTCGAGCCCGTCAAAGCTGATCGAGCCCAGCGTCGGCGCAAGCGTGCCCGACAGCATGTTGAAGATCGTGCTCTTGCCCGAGCCGTTCGGGCCGATCAGGCCGAGAATTTCGCCCGCGTCGACCCTGAACGACACGTTGTTGACGGCCGTAAAGCCGCCGAAACGTTTCACCAGGCCCTTCACCTCCAGCACCGCTGGCCCTCCGGCTACTGGTTCGAGTAAGTGGTGCCCTTCGGCAGCGGCAGCACCGCCTCGCGCGAGGCCTGGCTCGGCGGCCACACCACGTAGGACTTGTCGTCGATATACTGGATCACGACCGGAAAGGAGCGCTCGTTCTGGCCGGCCATCGGCGTTCCCTCGCCGTAGAACTTGACGCCGAAACCAAGCATCGTTCCGCCCTCGGGAAGGTCGGTGTCGAGCGCCGCCTTGCGCAGCGCATCGGGATCGACGCCGCCATATTTCTTGATCGCCCGCGGCAGCACGTCGGCGAGGAAGACGTAGGTGTTGGACGCCGCGATGCCGACGTGAGCGGAGCGGATCGCCACTCCAGGCCTGATCTTGTCGAACTCCTCGCCCACCATCTTGATGACGGGCAGCAGTTTCGGATCGAGCGTCTTCTCGTTGGTCAGCCAGATCGAGATCGGATCGGTGTCGAAGAGATAGTTGGCGTCGGGCCCGAGGCCCTCCTTCAGCTTCTCGTAGACGCCATAGCCCGCGCCATGGCCGACCAGGGCCGCGAACTTCAAGCCCTGCTCGCGCGCCTGACGCAAGAGCAGCGTGATGTCGGGGTTATAGCCGGTGTGGAAGATCACGTCGGGACGGGCGCGCTTCAATTTGGTGACCAGCGTCGACAGATCGGGCGCGGTCGCCGAATAGCCCTCCTTCAGGACGACGTTGAAGCCGGCCTTTTCGGCCCCGGCGACGTTGCCCTTGGAAACGTCGACGCCATACGCGCCGTCCTCGTGGATGATGGCGACCCGCAGATCCTTTGGCTCCTTGCCGAACCTGGACTTCGAATTCTTCGCGATGAAATCCATCGTCATCAGGCCGAACTGGTCGCCGCTCGCCTGCGGACGGAACACGTACTTGAAGTTCTTGTTGGCGAACACGGCGGAGGAAATGCATGTGGTCATCCACATGAACTTCCTGAGCTGCTCGACCCGATCGGCAACCGGCACGCACTGCGCGGAGGAAAAGAAGCCGAGCACCATGTCGACCTTTTCCTGCTCGAGCAGACGCACCAATTCGTTGATGGCGACATCGGGCTTGCTCTGCGCGTCCGCGTAGATCGCCTCGATCTTGTAGCCCTCGACCCCGGTTTTGGCGAACTGGTCGAGCATGATCTTGGCGCCCTGATATTCCAGCTCGGAGCCGCCGCCGGCGAGCGGACCTGTCAGATCGAAGATCACGCCGATCTTGATTTTCTTGTCCTGAGCATGGGCGGAAGCGGCCATGCCGGATACCGCAACTGCGACAATGAGCCCAAAAACGAGGCGGGCAGCCCTGCGCGTCCGCATAAATCCCTCCCTGACTGTGCAATGCCTTTTGTAAGTATTGTTTTCGCCCATCACATTGATCGCGCCGCACGATGTCAAGCCGAATAGAGCGGCATGCGGCGTCCGAAGCCTTGGACGTTTTGCTAGGGGACGGCTAATTCGCCATCTGGTGAGCGATGAAGGCAGTCACAAAGTGCGGCATGTGCGCGTTGAGGTCGCCTTTGCTTCGCACCAAATGGATCGCGGAAAGCTCGGGATGGCTCTGCCGCTTCAGATTGGCTTCGATCCTGGCGCGCGCTTCGTCGGCCGGCAAATCGATGTCGAGCAGCCGGATCATCGCAATCAATGCGCCGATCTTGACGCAGTCCCAATGCGCCGCCGCGGTCAGCTCGGCCGCCGTGAGACCCGTCTCCTCCTCGGTCTCCCGCATCACGCTGCCCGCGATATCCACGGTATCGCCCTTGAGGTCATTGAGATCGGGCGTGCCGGCCGGAAAATAGATCCGCCCGGCATTTGCGGTGTGCGAGGCCATCTCTCCCAGAAGAAAAGCGCCGTCGGAGGCGCGGAGCGCGCCAGTGCCGAACCCGTTGAAGACCTCCGGATCGGGATTGCCCCAGTCGCGCCACGCCAGAAAGCTTGCAAAATCGGTCTCGAAATAGCGCGCCGAAAGCCGCGGTCCGTCAAATCGCGGCTTGCGCGCGAGCAGCACGCGGCCGTTCCACAGTTTCGGCTTCTCGCGCTGCTTTTCGGCAAAATGCGCATCGATCTCGGCGCGCCTCTCCTTCGCAAACGGCCATGCGAACGGCTCGAGCTTCAGATCCAGCGACGTGATGCGGCGAACGATCGGCGCGGCGCTGCGGAATTCATCGGCCATGGCGGCGCACGCTCCCTGGAGATATTCCGAAACACGTGCACCAGCCGTTGCAAACGAGCGTCATTGCACGCTCCGCTTCCAGTGGCCCGTGCCGAGCTTTCCCGTGATGACCGCCGTGGCGTCGCGCACCTCGTAGGAGCCGCTGTCGGCGTAATTGGTGAGCCCCTTCAGGGCATGCAGGGTCCAGCGTCCGTTCGCCGCGGTGATCGTGCCTTCATGCGACGGCGCCGCGCGGCCGCCTTCGGCGTGGAATTTGTAGGTGCCGTCCCCCATGATCTGCCAGATCCAGCGCGAGGATCCGCGATTGCTCGGCACCATGATCTCCCAGGTCCCGACCAGCGCGCTGTCGATTGCCAGAGGAGCAATCGCGGGGGCGGCCGGCGCGGCATACGCCTGCCTGGCGCCAGCCTGATCGACCGCCGACGGTTGGCCGGCGAGATAGATCGCCTTGCGCGAGAGCGATCCATAGACGAACGGCTGCTGCTCGTTCCCGGTCGCCTCCATCACGTCGTCGCGAACGTTGCGGAACATGAAGGTGACCTCGACCCCCGGGGTTTCGATGTTGCGCAGGAGTGCGGCGGCAAACGGACTGTTTCGCCCGTCGCCATCGAGAGCGGTCGTGCCGTCGCGAGCGGCATAGGCCACCAGCACGTTGCCGACCGGCTCGATACGCCCGAGGCCGCCCCTGCCCGCATCGCGCAGCGCCAGCGAGCGCCGCATCTTCGCGGCGAACGGATTGTTACGGCAGGCATCCAGCATGACAACGCCGAGGCTCGTGGTGTTCGACACCTGCAACATCACGCTGCGCAGGCTGATGGCTTCGTTTTCCGCGTCGGTGTCCCGTGTCAATTCCGCGTCGATCGGGATCAGCCAGTTCTCGCCGCTGATCTCCATGCCGTGACCGGCGAAATACAGCGCGGCCATGTCCGCGCCGGCCGCCTCGCGCCCGAACCCGATCAGGCCCCGCCGCATCTGGTCGAACGTGGCGTTGGTCATCAGCGTGACCGCAAAGCCGAGACGACGGAACGCCGCGGCAATATCGCCGGCGTCATTCGCCGGATTGGGCAGCTCCGGAACGTTCCTGTAGGCGCTGTTGCCGATCACCAACGCCACGCGCTTGCCGTCGGCCGACGCGGGCGCGCAGCCCAGGCCGATCAGCGCCGCGATCACGGCCAATCCCAGAATCAAGCCGCGTCGGTTCATTTCGGCTTCCGAACGGAGCGGCCGGGACTATTTCGCATTCATCCCGGTGGTCTTCTTGACCTGATCGACATATTTGTTCGTAAAGGTCTTGCTGACGTCGATATTGGCCTTGGCGACGTCGGGCGAGCCCTCGCTGAACACGGCGAGCACGGCGTCCGCTCCCTTCGGGTCCATCTTGCCCGTCTCCGAAAACATCGGGATCGTGTTCTTCAGGGCCGCGAGATAGAGCGCCTTGTTCTTGCCGACCATCTCGTCCGGCATCTTCGCCATGATGTCTTCAGGCGTGTGCGTGTGGATCCAGGAAAGTGTGGCGACGATCGCATTGGTGAGCGCCTGCACCTCCTTCTCGTGCGAGGCGACCCAGGCTGCGGTCGAATAGAGCGCGCCTCCCGGATATTCGCCGCCGAAGGTCGCAAGCGTATCCTTTTGCGTGCGCGTGTCGGCGAGGATCTTGAGGTCGCCATGCGCGCCCTGCAGCACGGTCACCGAGGGATCAAGCATCACGGCGGCGTCGATCTGGCCCTGCTCCATCGCCGCAACCGCGGTCGCGCCCAGGCCGACGCCGATAACGGCAGCGCTCGCGGGATCAAGGCCGTTCTTCTTCAGGAGATACTTCAGGAAGAAATCGGTCGACGAGCCCGGCGCGCTGACCCCGACCTTCTTGCCGGCGAGGTCCTTGATCGAGCTGATTTCCTTGGCATGCGACGGCGACACCACCAGCACGAGGCCGGGGTAGCGGTCATAGACCACGAACGACACCAGCTCCTGCTTCTTGGCGGCGAGATTGACGCAATGGTCGAAATAGCCGGAGACCACATCGGCGCTGCCGCCGAGCACGGCTTTGAGCGCATCCGAGCCGCCCTTGAGGTCGACCAGATCGACGGCAACACCGGCCTTGTCGAACTCGCCGAGCTGCTTTGCGAGCACGGTCGGCAGATAGCAGAGGCAAGCCCCGCCGCCGACGGCAATCGTGATCTTGCTTTGCGCCATCGCCAAAGGCGAGGTCAGCACGAGAGCAAGCAGCGTTCCCGCCAGCCGGCCGAAAATTCCTGTCATGGCTTCCTCCATCATTTGCGGCAGGATAAAGCAGCGGAACGGGGTTGAGAAGGCTGCTTTCCTTGTCATTGCGAGGAGCGCAAGCGACGAAGCAATCCAGAATCTCCGCGGTGACACTCTGGATTGCTTCGCTTCGCTCGCAATGACCAACGACCAGACCAAAGTCTAAGCCAGCCTGTCGGCCGCCTGCGGGCGCCACACCAGCAATCGCCGCTCCACAAGCGTCACCGCCATGTCGATCAGGACCACGAAGATCGACAGCACGAACATCCCGGCAAAGACGCCGGCGACGTCGAACACGCCTTCCGCCTGCTGGATCAGATACCCAAGCCCGGCCGCGGACCCCAGATATTCGCCGACCACCGCGCCGACCACGGCGAAACCGACGGATGTGTGCAACGAGGAGAACATCCACGACAGCGCCGAGGGCCAGTAAACATGTCGCATCAATTGCCGCTCGCTCATGCCGAGCATTCGGCCGTTGTCGAGCACGGTCTGGCTGACCTCCTTCACGCCCTGATAGACGTTGAAGAATACGATGAAGAACACGAGCGTGACGCCGAGCGCGACCTTGGACCAGATGCCGAGCCCGAGCCAGAGCGTGAAGATCGGGGCCAGCACCACCCGCGGCAGCGCGTTGATCATCTTCACATAAGGGTCGAACACCGCCGCGATCACCGGCTGGCGGGCGAACCAGAAGCCGACGATCGCGCCCGCGGCGGATCCCAGCACGAAAGCGAGGATCGATTCCCAGAGCGTGATGAGAAGGTGCTTCCAGATCACGCCGGTGGAAAACCAGTTGATGACCTGGCTGAACACGTCGATCGGATTGGAGAAGAAGAACGGCGGCAGCAGGATCTTGCCGAAAACCGGCACGGTTGCAAAGAGTTGCCATAGCGCCAGCGCCACGATCGCGACAAGCAATTGCAGTGAGACGAGCCCGAGCCGCGACATCGTCATGCCCTTTCCGCTTGAGCATAGCCCTTCATCACCTCGGCCTTGAGCACCGCCCATATCTCGCGATGAAGCGCGTGAAAATCCCTGTCCAGGCGCACTTCGAAAATGTCGCGCGGTCGCGCCAGCGGCACGCGCCAGTCGCCGATGATGCGCGCAGACGGCCCTGCCGACATGATGACGACCCGGTCGGCCAGCGCGATCGCCTCTTCCAGATCGTGGGTCACGAACAAGACCGCCTTGCGGTCGGCGTTCCACAGATCGAGCAGGAGGTTGCCCATGATCTGCCGCGTTTGCGCATCGAGCGGCCCGAACGGCTCGTCCATCAGCAGAATCTTGGGATCGCGGATCAGGACCTGCGCGAGTCCGACGCGCTTGCGCTGGCCGCCCGAGAGCATGTGCGGATAGCGGTTGCCGAAAGCGCCAAGGCCGACGGAGGCGAGGAATTGTTCCGCCCGCAAAACCGCTTCCGCACGCGCGGTGCCCGCGATCTCAAGGCCGATCGCGACATTGTCGAGCGCGGTCTTCCACGGAAACAGCGAATCGGCCTGAAAGAGATAGCCGGCATCGCGGTTCAGCCCGACCAGCGGCCGATCGAAAATGCGTACCGCGCCGGCCGCCGGCCGCAGCAGGCCCGCCGCGACGTTGAGGAGCGTCGACTTGCCGCATCCGGTCGGGCCGACGATGGCGACGAACTCGCCATCTGCGACAGCGAGCGCCGCCTTCTCGACCGCGGTATAAACGCGCTCACCGGCAAGGCGGAAAGCCACTGTGGCGTCCTCAAGCGCGACCGCCCGTCGAGTTGCCCTCTCCACCGCGTGCCCTCCCAATTCGGCTGTTGGCTTAGCTGCTTACGCCGGCAAGTTCAACGAACTGCTGCAACGTGCTACTGCATCCTCAAGGCTTGACTTCACCCCTCCCCCGGGAAGGGGAAGGTGAGGCATCTTCGAGGTTCGGTCACAATCCAAATGTCCCGTGCGCCGCTGATCGCCTACGCCAATGTCGGCAAGACCTTCGATGAGGGCCGCGTCGTCGCGGTCGACGATGTCTCGCTGAACGTGAGCGAGGGGGAATTCCTCGCCATCGTCGGCGGCTCGGGCTCCGGCAAGTCCACGCTTCTGCGGCTCGCCAACCGGCTGATCGATGCGACCTCCGGACGCATCACGATCGAGGGCTGCGACGTGCGCGAGGTCGATGCCGTGAGCCTGCGCCGGCGGATCGGCTATGTCTTTCAGAGCGGCGGGCTGTTTCCGCATCTTTCCGTCGCCGACAATATCGGCATCACTCCGAAGCTGTTGGGCTGGCCGGGCCAGGAGATTTCCGCCCGCGTCGACGAGCTGTTGGAATTGGTGCGGCTCGAGCGGACGGCGCATCGCAACCGCCTGCCCGGGGAATTGTCGGGCGGGCAGCGCCAGCGGGTGAGCGTCGCCCGGGCGCTCGCCGCCCGCCCGCGCATCGTGCTGATGGACGAGCCGTTCGGCGCGCTCGATCCGCTGACGCGCGATGCGCTCGGCGAGGATTTTCGCGCGCTGCATGCAAAGCTCGGGTTGACCACGGTCATGATCACCCATGACATGATGGAGGCGCTGCTGCTCGCCGACCGCATCGCGGTGATGCGCGCCGGAAAATTGCTGTCGGTCGGCACGGCGGCCGAGCTGTCCAAAACCTCCGACGGCTATGTCGGAGAGCTCCTGCGCACGCCGCGCCGGCAGGCCGAACGGCTGAACACGCTTCTGCCGCGGGACGGCGCAGCATGAGCATCTTGTCCGATCCGCGCTGGGGCGAGGCGCTCACGCATCTTTCCGATTATCTCGGCAATCACGTCCGTCTCAGCGTGGCGGCACTTTCGCTCGGGCTTGCCGTCAGCCTGCCGCTTGCGATCGCCGCGCGCAACCGGCCGCTGTTTCGCAACGTGCTGCTCGGGCTTGCCAGCATCGTGCAGACCGTGCCCGGGCTTGCGCTGCTCGCGCTGTTCTATCCCCTGTTGCTGGCGCTCGCCTCGCTGACGCTGAGCTTGACCGGTTTCGGCTTCTCCGCCTTCGGCTTCCTGCCGGCGATGCTGGCGCTCGCGCTCTATTCGATGCTGCCGGTGCTGCGCAACACCATCACCGGCCTCGATGGCGTCGATGCCGATCTCCTTCAGGCGGCCCAGGCCGTCGGCATGACGGAGCGGCAATCGCTGTTCGCGGTGGAGCTGCCGCTGGCGCTGCCGGTGATCATGGCCGGCATCCGCACCGCCGCGGTCTGGGTAATCGGGACCGCGACGCTGTCGACGCCGATCGGCCAGACCTCGCTCGGCAATTACATCTTTGCCGGGCTGCAGACGCAAAACTGGGTGTTCGTGCTGTTCGGCTGCATCGCCGCCGCCGTGCTCGCGCTCGCTGTCGACCAGCTGCTTGCGCTGATCGAGAACGGGCTTCGGCTGCGAAGCCGCGCGCGCACGGCGCTGGGCGCCGTCGGCATCGCTGCGCTCGTTGCGGCAACGCTGGTGCCGACGCTCGCCCGTTCGCCGGCATTCTACATCGTCGGGGCAAAAACCTTTGCCGAGCAATATGTGCTGTCCGCGCTGATCGCGCAGCGGCTGCGGGCCGCGGACTTGTCCGCAAGCTCGCGCGAAGGCCTCGGCTCCAACGTGATCTTCGATGCGCTCGCCGCAAACGACATCGATGTCTATGTGGATTACTCCGGCACGCTGTGGGTCAACCAGTTTCACCGCAGCGACATGCTGCCGCGCGAGAAGCTGCTGGCCGAGTTGAAGACAATTCTCGCAAAACAGAACGTCACGCTGTTCGGCGAGCTCGGCTTCGAGAACGCCTATGCGCTGGCGATGCCGAGGAAACGCGCCGACGCGCTGGGCATCCGCTCGATCGCCGATCTGTCCGCGCGCGCGCCGACGCTCTCGATTGCCGGCGATTACGAATTCTTCTCGCGCCCGGAATGGGCCGCCCTGCAAAAGGCCTACGGGCTGCAGTTTCGCGCCCAGCGCACGATGCAGCCGGACTTCATGTATGCCGCGGTCGCAGCGGGCGAGGTCGACGTGATCGCGGGCTATACCAGCGACGGCCTGATCGCAAAATACGATCTGGTCGTGCTCGATGACAACAGGCACGCGATCCCGCCCTATGATGCGGTGCTGCTGCTGGCGCCCAGGCGCGCCAACGATGGTGCGCTCAAGGCGGCGCTCAAGCCCCTGCTCGGCCGGATCGATATCGAGGCCATGCGCGAGGCAAATCTGCGCGCCAGCGGCAACGACGCGACCGCCTCTCCCGACGCGGTGGCGCGCTGGCTGTGGGAGAAGATCGGCAAGAACTAACCTCACGTCGCGTCGGCGGTTCGGGTTACCTCTCCCAGGCGCGACAGGTGAACTCGAGCCCGGCTTGGATCACATAGCCGCGTGCGCTAAGAGAACGAAAAAGAAGGTTTCTCCATGCCATTTGTCGCCCCGCCCCGCCTCCGTTCCATCCTGTTCATGGCCATCCTGACGGCCGTCGCGGTTTCGCAACCGGCGCGGGCGGAGACGAAATATCCCGACCGCTCGGTCCGCATCGTTCTGCCTTTCGCCGCCGGCGGCGTCGCCGACATCACCGCGCGGATCGTCGCGGAGAAATTATCCGAGAAGCTCGGACAGCGCTTCTATGTCGAGAACCAGGCCGGCGCAGGCGGCATCGTCGCGGCGCGGACGGTGACCTCCTCGGCTCCCGACGGCTATACGCTCGCGCTGCTCTCGAACGGCACCGCGGTCAGCGCGTCGCTGTTCAAGAAGCTGCCGTTCGATCCCCTGAAGGATTTTACGCCGGTCTCGAGCCTCGGTTTCTTCGATTTCATCTTTGCGACTGCCGCAAATTCGCCCTTCAAGACGCTGGGCGACTTCATTGCCGCCGCCAAGGCAAAGCCCGGCTCGCTCAATGTCGCCACCATCAGCGTCGGCAGCACGCAAAATCTCTCGGCCGAGTTGTTCAAGACCGCGGCCGCAATCGATTTCGCGATCATTCCCTATCGCGGCACGCCGGAGATCCAGGTCGCGCTGCTGCAGGGCGACGTCGCGCTGACGATCGACAGCTACTCCGCGATGAAGGGCAATCTCGCCGACGGCAAGCTGCGCGTGCTGGCCTCGTCCGGCGCCGTGCGCTCGGAAGCGACGCCGGAGCTTGCGACCGTCACGGAGAGCGGCGTTGCCGATTACGACGTGGTCTCGTGGAACGCGCTGTTTGCGCCGGCGGGCACGCCGCCCGATATCGTCAACACGCTCAATGCCGCCTTGCGCGAGATTCTGGCGGATCATGACGTGAAGAAGCGGCTGATCGAGCTCGGCATCGAGGCCAAGAGCGGCACGCCGCAGGAGATTTTCGACCGGCTGAAGTCCGACATCGAGAAATGGCGGGTCGTGATCGAGAAAGCCGGAGTCGAGAAGCAATAAACGGACGCCGCGCCGCATCCTCGCAACGGTGAGCGAAGAGGCTGGCGACCGTCGCGCCGTTACGGCTTGTCGATCGCCGCTCCGCCTTCGACGAGATCCTTGAAGCCGCCGGCGTTAAAGACGTTGGCGAAGCCCATGTCCTTCAAGAGCTTGCCGGCAAGCGCCGCCCGGCCGCCCGAGCCGCAATAGAGGATAAGGTTCCTGTCGCGCGCGAAATTCTTGTCGTGAGTGGGCGAATCCGGATCGGCGCGAAACTCCAGGAGGCCGCGCGAGACATGCACCGCACCCTTGACCTTGCCGCTCTGCGCGACCTCGGTGCCGTCGCGCACATCGACGACGAGCGCATTGCCCTTTGCGACCATCTCCTGCGCCTGCGCCGCGGTGATCCTGGGCACGACGGCATTGGCCGCTTCCATCATCTGCTTGACGCTCGTTGCCATGTGTACCTCCGCGAGTGAAAGCCCTCTGCCTGAGCATGATCCGGAAATGTGGTCATGCTCCGTCAGGAGTGTATAGCGCGATCGCGATTTAGCCCAATCTGATCGCGCTCTGGAAACGCAAAAGGCACCGGTTCGGTTCGCAATATGGATCAGCGGCAATGAAGGCCCACACAACGAGGAACTGAGGCGCAAAAAGCCGCATCACCATGGCGGAAGCCCCCGACCCAATATTGATCGCCGGCGCTTTTAGCAGGTTTGCGGGAGCGCGCCCAAGCCGCCGCGGCCCATGCGGAACCGCAGTTCACAGCCCCCGAATCAGGCCCGCCTCGATCAGGAGCCGGTTGAAGCGGCGGGCTTCCGCGCCGTTTTTGCAGGCATAGAACAGCCCCTTACAGCGCATCATGATCTCTTTCTGCTCGGCAAAGGACGGATCCAGCGGAATGCCCGCGGCTTCCTGAATTACCAGCGGCAGATAGGGCGCGTCGATCGTGTCCATCACGGCCGGGCTCTTGACCGGCTCGAAATTGACGGCGTCGATGGCGTAATAAGTCGCATAATAGCGCGGGTCGTAGCTCTCGAGTTTTGCGCCGATTCCGGCCTCGTCCAGCGCGGGGTCGAGCAGATGCGGCGAGAACTCCGGCTGATGGTCGCCATAACGCACGATCAGGAACGGCTCGCCGGCAAACTGCTTCTTCAGTTGCGCGATGAAGGACTTGTAGTCGGCGGCGCTCATCGCCTGCCGTCGCAGATATTCGTCGACCACGGGCATGTTCCCCGGCGCGCGCCAGGCGGGCGTCAGCTCCGGCCGGAACCTGGTTTCCCAGGGAAAGTGGTTGGCGGCGAGATAGACGAACATGAAGAACGGCTTGTGTGAGCTTCGTTGTGGCATCAGCTTCAACGCGGAATCGTAGAAGAAGCTGTCGGGCTCCACGTCCTTGGCGCCGAGATCGTGGGCGTCGTAGAAGCGCTCGATGCCGGTCGTGGTCTGGAAGGCGCGCGCGCTCATGAATGCGCCGAAGGCCGGGTAAAGCGACAGGGTCTCGTAGCCGCAGCGGCGCAATGACAAAGGCAGTCCGCGCTCGACGCGGTTGGAGGCGATGCGGGTGACGAAATAGGCGAAGCGGCCGAACGAGCGCGACGAGAGACCGGCGAGCACGTTGTATTCGGTAAACCAGCTCGGTCCGCCATTGCTCTCGGCGAGGAATTTGCGTTCCTTGCCGTCGAAGGACTGGAAGTGGGCGCCGTAGCCTGCCGGCACCTTGACGCCGTCCGCCGCGCGGATGTCGAAGCTCGATTCGTCGTGGATCAGGACGATGTTCGGCCGCCGTCCGGCGGGATGGCAGGAATCAAGCCGCGGCACGTTGAGCCGCTCGGGAACCGACGCAGTCGATTCCATCAAGCCATATTCGAGGAAGTCGGAGACCGCGGTGACGCCGGAGCGTGCGAATTTCGACAGATAGCCGTCATCGTAATAGCTGCGCCAGGCTTCGTCGGGCCATGTCAGGGAGTAGCCGGTGAGCGCCGCAAGAGATGCGAGTGCGGCGGCTGCCGCCGGCAGACGCGGAAGGCGGAACGGGTCGAGCCACCACAGTGCGTACATCAGCGGGATGGTCACGACGCCTGCCGAGATCATCGACCAGCGCAGGTTGGGGAAGATCGTGAACAGGAAGGCCGCGGTGTCGTGGTCGATCACCATCAGGTCGACGAAGTTTGCCGTCATCTGGACGACGTCGTGCTTGAGCCGCGACAGGAGCACCAGCACCACGACCATGGTCAGCGCCAGCGCGCCCGATAGTGCCGGTCGACGCAAAAGCGCGATCCAGAGGAAGTTCAGAACGCCCCAGGACAGCAGGAAGCCGAGGCGCGAGCCGAAATCGGTCTCGGTCTGCAGCATCAGGACGAGCGCCGCCAACTGCGGTGCTACGACCGCGAGCAGGCGGGCGATGCCGATGGAGGTCAGGCCGGAGGCGGTGACGGCAGTTTGAGGACCTGGGTTTGGCGCCGACGCCATACGTTTGAGACGCTTGAACGCAACCGGCCCTGCCAACACCTGTCTGGCGGGGCCAGAAGGCAGACGCCGCAGCCGGTTTCCGCAGCGCGTCACGGAACTGTAGTGGAACCGTCATGAACTGGCAACGAAGGCCCAGGTCAGACCTTTGCTTAGTGTTACCGGGGCGCGCTGCCGCATCGCAACCAGACTGTCCGCGCTCCCTGACCCCTCACCCACGATGAAGGTCTAACGTTTCGCCAATCCCCCGATAAACAGATCGAGCACCGCCTCCGCCATCGCCTCGATCCTGTCGTCAGGGACGCCCCAGCGCGGAAAATGGCGGTCGATGTTCATCCGCGCAAAGCCATAGACCAGCGCGCGGCCGGCGATCTGAACCGCCTTGAGGTCGGTTGAGCGGAGCTGGCCCCTGGCCGACGCCTCCGCCAGCATGCACTCGCTGAGCGCGATCAGCTCGGCATTGTCACGCGACAGATCTTTGGCGCGGTCGTGGTCAAAGGTACGGCCGGAGGAAATGATCTCGAAATGAGCGGGATTGTGCATCGCCCACCGCAGATAGGCCAATCCGAAGTTGCGAAACCGCGAAAGCGGATCGCTGGCCGGCGCGAGCGCCAGCGCAGCATCGATCTCGGCACGGAAACGGCGCTGGGCTTCTTCCGCCACCGCCGTCATCAGCGCGTCGCGGCTCGCAAAATGCCGGAACGGCGCGCCTGCGGAGACGCCGGCCCGCCGTGCCGCCTCGCGAACACTGACCGCCGAAGGCCCTCCCTCCTCCGCAAGCTTCAGCGCGGCATCGATCAGGGCGTGGCGGAGGTCGCCATGGTGGTAAGGCTTCGGCGGCGGGGCGGGCCGCACGGGGCGGCGTTTCGGCTTGGCGGATGTGGGCATGAAAGAAATGTATTCGAGGCTGGTGCTTTCCGAAATGCCGGGACCGCTCCGAATGCGTGCGGGCCGGCTTTTTCCATCGCGCTTTCTAGCATCACCTGATCGTGAATGTAATCATCGATTACACCTGTTGACCGTCCGGCGCCCTCTCGATGTAAGCTATGATTACATCAACGTGGAGGGGCCCATGACGTCTTCGGCGCGGCAATCCTGTTTCGAGGGCTGGCGGCTGTTCGCGCTGCTCACGCTGATCCTAATCGCGCTGTGCGTCGCCATCGCGGGCATCCGGGATTTCGACGTCAACGGCATTCGCACGGTGGTCCGCTTCACCGCCCGCACCTCGCTCGTGTTCTTCTGTCTCGCGTTTTCGGCTGCCGCATTGGCGCGGCTCTGGCCGAATGCGTGGACGCGGTGGCAGCGCCGCAACCGGCGTTATCTCGGCGTGACCTTTGCGGCCTCGCATGCGCTGCACGCCGTCGCGATCGTCGCCTTTGCCGCAATCGACCCGGCGGGCTTTGCCGCCGCGACCAATGCCGCAACCTACGTGTTCGGCAGTTTCGGCTACGCGGTCATCGCCGCGATGACCATCACCTCGTTCGACCGAACGGCGGCCGCGATCGGCCGGCGCAGCTGGCGCCTGCTGCACCTTGTCGGCGGCTACTATCTCCTGATCCAGTTCACGGTCTCGTTCGGCAAACGCGTGCCGGACATGCCGCTCTATGCGCTGTTCCTGATTCCGCTTCTCGCGGTGTTTGCACTTCGCATGATCGCGATGGCCCCACGCCACACACCGCGAGCGGTCGAGGCAAGCTAGACGAGGATTTATGAGGGAATGTGAGCTCTACTCGTCGAGCAGATGAAACTTGCGCCCCAATTGGCGGTGCACCGTGATCACGGCGCGGTCGACGTCACTGATCAGGCTGTCGCCGAGCACCACCTGCGGGATTTCCCAGTTGCGGCCCACCCCCGCGTGCGCCAGTGGCGCGAGCGTCACGATGCGCGCGGTCTCGCAGCCGGGCTGATCGCGCAGCGCTGCATTCGCGATCGCGGTCAGCTCATACCGGCTCTTGCCGATGGTCGACATCAACGCCTCATGTATCGGGAATGCGGCGAGCGCGTGACCTCATTGGCGAGCGAGAGTCTCCAGCTCGTGGGCGCGCGCCTCTGTCATGCTGCGCAGGCATTCTGCCGCACCGATCCGCGCGATCGTGCCCTCGCCCATTCCGTAGTAAAGGCAATTGGCGTCGCGATAGGCAATCCATAGCCGTTGCGCGGCACGGAGCTGGTCGCGCTGGGCGGGCGCCGCGTTCTTCATTGCCTCTTGATAGGCGATCGTCATCCGCTTGTCCCATCGCGCGGTCCTGGCCTGCAGACAA
Organism: uncultured Alphaproteobacteria bacterium; assembly: GCA_963738845.1. Taxonomy (GTDB): domain Bacteria; phylum Pseudomonadota; class Alphaproteobacteria; order Rhizobiales; family Xanthobacteraceae; genus Bradyrhizobium. The sequence continues at coordinate 41,411 of CAVTYJ010000008.1, forward strand.
TCCACCATCTCCGGCGTCGAGCCGTCGCAGGACTGCTCGGGATCTCCCGCATCGCCCGCCCGCGCCGGCAGCGCGAGCAGGCCCACAAACGCCGCCGCCATCAGCTTCGATCGCATCGACCTCACCCGGACGGCGGCAGCAATCCGAGCCGCTTGGCGATGATCCTGTCGACCATGCGCTTGGGCAGATAGGCCATCACCAGGTGCCGCAGCGGATCGGGGGCGATCTGATAGCGGACCTTCGGATGCGGCAGGGTCAGCGCGTCGAAGACGCGCGCGGCGATCGTCTCCGGCGGCAGCCCGATCGAATCGAGATGCTTCATGTAGGCGCCGACCTTCTGCAGCGCGGGCTGATAGGGCGAATTCCTGTAATTCTCGGTATCGACGGCCTCCTGTCCCTTGCCCCAGATCGGCGTCCTGACCGGGCCCGGCGCGATGATGATCACATCGATGCCGAACAGCATCAATTCGCGCCGCAGGCTTTCGGACAAGCCCTCGAGGGCATGCTTCGACGCCGAATAGGCGGGCGTGAATGGATTGCCGTTCTTGCCGGCGACGGAGGAGATCATCACGACCCGCCCCTTGGGCCCTTTCAGCGAGGCATCAGAGCCGAGCAGCGGCCCGAACGCTTGCGTTGCGATGATCGGGCCGATGACATTGACGTCGAGCTGGCGGCGGAATTGGTCCGCGGCCAATTCCAGCACGGGGCCCGCGACCGCAATGCCGGCATTGTTGACGAGACCGGCGAGCGTCTCGCCGGCAAGCTGCGCGCGGACCTCGCGGGCAGCGGCAAGCACGGCGGCTTCGTCGGTAATGTCGAACAGAAGCGCCGTGAAATTGGCGCCGAGCTCGGCTCTGAGCCGATCGGCGTCAGCCTGCTTGCGGACGCTGCCGAAGACCCTGAATCCCTTGTCCAGCAGCAGCTTTGCGGTGGCATGGCCGATGCCGGTCGATGCACCGGTAACAACAACAGATCGCATTACCCGTTTCCCCTTCGCGCTACCAGACGGATGTAGCGAGGCACGGAGACAAGCGCAATGCGACCACCCGGCCTGTCGGCGCTACCGAGAGGCGACATCCTCCGCGTGGCCGTCGATAATCGGGCCGAACAGTTGCCAGTTCTGGCCGGTAAAGCGCATCATCTGCACCTGCTCGATCGGGTAGAAATCGGTCGGCGAGGTCTTGATGCGGATTCCGGGAATGTAGGTGTCGATCTCGAAATCCATGTTCGCGACCACCTTCATGACATTCTCGCGCGTGAGATTGTCGCCGCACCGTTTCAGGACCTCGACCAGCGCGGTCGAGACATTGAAGGCGGTGAGCGGGCCGGATTCCGATTTGTCGGCTTCGGGATAATATTTCGCCATGAATGCGCGGAAGCGCTGCATGCCCGGGTAAGTCTCCCATTGCGGATCGGTGACGTCCATCTGGTAGCCGGCACTGAGAATGCCGCGAGAATTGTCGAGCCCGGCCGGCTTGAGGACGGCGCCGACGGAGGCGGACACATTGGTCATGATGTGGATCGGATGCCAGTCGAGCTCGGCCAGCTTCCGGATCGCCTGGGCTGCGAATTTCGGGGTCGCGATATTGATGAAGATGTCGGGATTGGCGGTCCTGATCGCCACGACTTGCGAATCGACCGTGGGATTTGCGACCTCGTAGGAAATGTTGGCCACGACCATCCGGTCGAACTTGTCGCGCAACACATCTTTCAGGCCCAGCACATAGTCCTTGCCGAAATCGTCGTTCTGATAGAGCAGGCCGAGCTTCGCGTTCGGATAATGCTGCAGGATGTACATCGCATAGATCCGCGCTTCCGCGCGATAGTTCGGCTGCCAGCCGATGGTCCACGGGAAGTGCTCGGGGTCGCCCCAGCGCGAGGCGCCGGTGGCGACGAATAGCTGCGGCACCCGCATGTTGTTCATGTATTTCTGGATCGCGGCATTGCTCGCGGTGCCGAGCGGCGCAAAGATCAAGAACACCTCGTCGCTCTCGACCAGCCTGCGCGCCTGCTCCACCGTCTTCGGCGGACTGTAGGCATCGTCATAGGAGATGAAGTTGATCTTGCGCCCGTTGATGCCGCCATTGTCATTGACCATGCGGAAATACGCGCTCATCGTCTTGCCGATAATGCCGTAGGCCGAGGCCGGGCCCGAATACGGCATGATGTTGCCGATCTTGATCTCGGTATCGGTCACGCCGGGGTCGTATGTCTTTTGGTCGGCGGCAAAAGCCGTGCTTGCGGTGACGACAATGACGGAAAGGACCAGCGTTCTGAGAATTTCACTGAGCGCGCGGCGCATAGATGCCTCCTTGCGGGCCAGGAATGACGGCGGACGGCTTCCTCTTTGCTTTTCTTGATTGAGGCGACGATAGCAGGCTGCGAGGCTGGCCGAAAGCAGCGAGGTGTCGCACGACAGGGCTCGTGCAGCGCAGCAATCGCGGGGAACGCGCCTCCCCGCGTGACCAATGGCGGTACCTGGAGAATCGATCTCTACCTTCTCCCCTTGTGGGAGAAGGCAACACGCAGTGGCCGCATCATCCTGAAGACGATGCGAGAAACTCAAGCCCTTCATTATGATGACCGCCAGCACATACTGAGGGAATTGGGGACCAGGCCAACCGCCGTGTCAGCGCGCGTTGTCCGCTTTTTCCGATGTCCAAGACGTGTCGCCGCATTCACATTTGAACATGTGGAATGTGCGGTCAGCCCTACTGTCCAACATGCTGGTGATAAAGCAGGGCTGCTTCCCGCACTTTACGCAAGGTGGACAGGTCGGGTTTTGCGCTTCCATATGCGCATGAAATGCCCATTGCCGAGTTCCGACAAGATGAACCAACGTCGAACTGGAAAGGTTCTGATTGTCCCTGCCTATTGAGCCACGCCGTCAACGGCAACGACGTTGTAATTTGCAAAGTTCTCGCCCACTTTTCTGATCTCTTCGTATTCAGGCGAGTGACGCCATTTGTTCAAGGCGTCGAGACTATCCCATTTCAGGATCACCACACGTCCTTTGGGAAGGCTGCCGTCGATTTGCGTGCCCTGACCCGCTGCGACGTAGACCGCGCCGTGGTCCTTGAGTGTCTTCTGTGCAGTCGGAAGATATTTGGTTCGGTAGCCATCAGCATCTTTGATTTCGTTGATCGCGACCATGTACACGGGCGGCTTCGCCTGCGCATGTAGCGTCTGGACGGCAGCCGCGCCGATTGCCACGCCTATCAAGGTCGAAAGAATAATGAACCTCATTTGCTCTCGCTCCATCTGCTGACGCATGGTCGGGGAATGAAGTATGCCAGCGATCACTAACTCGGTATATGCGACGTTCGCCGCTCCCACATCCGAAGCTTGCGCAAGTGGCGGCTATAATGTGCGCGGAGCAGGCTCACTTCAGCTGCTTAAGCGCTGGGGTGGTGAGGTTGGATTAAATCGTGGGAAGCTAAGACAAGTTAGTGCTCTCGCCGCTCGCCTTTGCTACTGACGCAGCCATCAACAACGACGCTGTTGTTGGGCGTGCGTAGGAAGGGAGCGTCGGCAGGACCCCCGGCACGCCTCAACTCGTCGCGCGAACGAGCTTCTTGAAGGAACATCATTTGCCAATGAACGGCATGAATGGCCGCTTCTTGTTTTGTGTGCTGCTGATCGTGGCGTTCGCGATCATCTGGCACTTGGCAGCCTGAGACCATGAGCACTGCGACACGTGTCGCAGCATCCGGCACCGGACGCGCGGCTTGCGTAAATGGCACGTTTATCCCGCGAACGCGCCATTGCGCTCGGATTACGCATGACAGCGGGCAAACGCAAACGGGAGTTCATCATGATCGGAGCAACGCAACTAAACCCCCCATAACTAACCTACGTTATTTGCGGCGTTCAGCCAGCCGAGCAGTGTGCAAAGATCACCGGCCAGGGCTCTGCCGTAGGGGTCGGTGGCTGAGATACTGATTGCGCTCCCGCCTGCACAAGCAGAGGAGCGCAGAAATGCCTCGGCATCCGCACGCCTCAGCGGACCCGTGAAATTATACGGAAAACCATCGAATTACTCGGAGAACAATCCGACACCTTTTGGGTCGCCGAATGCAAGAGCCGTTACCGAAGGAAATGATGAGGAGCGGTGCAACAGACGAGATGATCGCGGGGTGGGTGATGCCGATCAAGGCCTACATCGACGGAAAGCAACTGGAGCCTGGCCAGATCGACAGACTTAATCAGGCTTTTGCGCATGCGCTGGGGTCGCTGCACCTGGTCGACCGCAACGATCCCATTTGCGCGATTGTCGCGCGCAAAATCATCGCAGTCAGTGAGAGCGGAGAGGACGATCCCATTGCGATTTCGGAGACCGCAGTGAGGGAGCTTGGCTTTGCCTGACGAGCTCTGGCACGCCGCGCGGCGGTGAATTGTGCAGGCTCGTGATGCCCCACGCCCGGGCGCCCACGAATTTTCTAATCGGCTGCCGGAACGTGGATGGCCGGGACAAGCCCGGCCATGACGTTGCGGACGAGTGGACGTTCGCGGCCAAATGCGATCGCCCCCTATCTTGCAAGGGACTATAAACCGTCTCAGTTCTTCGTCTTGTCCACCAAAGCGCCCTTCTTGATCCACGGCATCATGTCGCGGAGCTTTTCGCCGATCTGCTCGATCGGATGCGCGGCGAGCTTGGCACGGGTGGCCTTGAACGAGGTCTGGTTGACCTTGTTCTCCAGCATCCAGTCGCGCGCGAAGCGGCCGGACTGGATGTCGGCGAGAACGCGCCGCATCTCGTTCTTGGTCTCGTCGGTGATGATGCGGGGACCGGTGACGTACTCGCCGTATTCGGCGGTGTTGGAGATCGAATAATTCATGTTGGCGATGCCACCCTCATAGATGAGGTCGACAATCAGCTTCACCTCGTGCAGGCACTCGAAATAGGCCATCTCCGGCGCGTAGCCGGCCTCCACGAGGGTCTCGTAGCCGCCCTTGATCAGCTCGACCAGGCCGCCGCAGAGCACCACCTGCTCGCCGAACAGGTCGGTCTCGCATTCCTCCTTGAACGTCGTCTCGATGATGCCGGCCCGGCCGCCGCCGATGGCCGACGCGTAGCTCAAGCCCAGATCATGGGCATTGCCGGAGACGTCGCGGGCGATCGCGATCAGGCAGGGCACGCCGCCGCCGCGCTGATATTCCGAACGCACGGTGTGACCAGGGCCCTTTGGCGCAATCATCAGCACGTCGAGATCGGCGCGCGGCTCGAGCAGGTTGAAATGCACGTTGAGGCCGTGAGCGAAGACCAACGCGGCGCCCTTCTTCATGTTGTCGTGGAGATGCTCGCGATAGATGTCGCCCTGCAATTCGTCCGGCGTCAGCATCATCACGAGGTCGGCCCATTTGGCGCCCTCGGCGACATCGAACACCTTGAAGCCGGCGGCTTCGGCCTTCTTGGCGGAGGCCGAGCCCTTGCGCAGCGCGATCGCCACCTCCTTGACGCCGGAGTCCTTCAGATTGAGCGCATGGGCGTGGCCCTGGCTGCCATAGCCGACGATGACGACCTTCTTGCCCTTGATCAGGTTCAAGTCGGCGTCGCGATCGTAATAAACACGCATGGTCGTTTCCTCGTTTGGAGTGGTCAAATCGGCCGAAAATTCAGGGATTTTGCAGATTTCCCGCGTTGTCTAGAGCTTTTGGCGACAGTTGGAAACCCTCTTCTCGCATGACGGCGCCTCTCCTTATGCGTCCGCGAACACGGGATAGAGCGAGGCGAGCAGCAACAGCGCCATCACGATGTTGAAGACGCGGACGGCCCGTTCCGACGTCATGACCGGCCGCAGCGCGCTGCCGAACAGGGTCCAGAGCGCCGTCGAGACCACACCCAGCGGCAGGCACAGCATCGTCTGAATTGCCACGTTGAGGGGAAAGCGGGCGATCGCCGCATAGGCGGTGATGGTGCCGATCACCATCACCCAGCCCTTCACGTTGACCCATTGAAACAGGGCTGCGCCCCAGAACGTCATCGGCCCACGTCCATCCCGGGCGCCCGGCTTCGGAGGCCCGGAGAGGGCAATCATCACCGCGAGATAGACGAGATAGGCAGCGCCGGCATATTTCAGGACGGTCTGCAGCACCGGATAGGCCAAAAACACCGTGCCGAAGCCGAGGCCGACCGTCGCCACCATGAAGGCGACGCCGATGGTGATGCCGGCAATGTGCGGCACGGTGCGCCGGAAGCCGTAGGTGAGGCCCGAGGACAACACCATGATGTTGTTCGGCCCGGGCGTGATGAACATCACAACGGCAAACAGGATGAAAGCGAGCAGGAGCTGCTGCGACATGGCTCATTCCACGATCACCGGCACGACCTGCGCGCGCCTGGCCAGCACCATGACGGCGATGCCGCCGATTACCGTGAGCATGCCGGCAAGCCTCAGGCTTCCGAACCTTTCTCCGAACGCGATGCTGGAGGCGGCCGAGCCGACGAAGGGAACGAGCAGCGCGAACGGCACCACCTGCGCCGCAGGATAGTCGCGCAGCAGCCGCCCCCAGAGCCAGTACGCGATGCTGGTGGAAATTCCGCCAAGGCCGAGCATGCACAAAAGCACCGTCGGCGACATCTTTGTCAGCGAATGCAGGGTCGGTGCCGCGCCATCGGTCGCGACCGCGAGCGCGAACAACGGCACCGCCGCGGTCAGGCACAGCCAGGCGAACAGGTCGAACATCGGCGCACCCTTCGCAGAGCGCAGCAGGATGTTGCCGATGGCGAAGCTGATCGGCGAGATCATCAAAATCCCGAAAGCGGCGACGCTGAAGTCATAGCCGACAGTACCGCAGATCATCAGCAGGCCCAGCGTTGAAATGACGATGCCGAGCGTCTGCACCGGCGTCGGCCATTCGCGGAAGGCAATGATGGCAAGCGCGATCGTGAACAGCGCCTGGCTCTGCACGATCACGCTGGCGAGGCCGACGGGCACGCCATGCGCGATGGCATAGGCCTGGGCCAGGAACTGGCCGAGGAACAGCGTGAAGCTGATCGCAATGAGAAGCGGCCAGCCGACGTCGGGCTTTTTTACGAACAGGCACGGCGCTGCCGCAATCCCGAAGCGCAGCGCGGTCATCAACGTCGGCGGCAACTGGTCGAGCGCGATCCGGCTCGCGACAAAGGCAAGGCCCCAGATGACCGCTACCATGACGGCGATGCAGACGTCGGCGGGCTTCATCGCTCTCGACGGCTCCCCGACGCCGTTATTGCGGGGAGCAAAGGAATGCAGCGGCTGTTCCCGCGGCTACAGCCTAGATTGCTTCGCTTCGCTCGCAATGACGGTGGAATCACGGGATCAGCCCTGCTTGCCGGGCTTGAGGAGCAGATATGTCCCATGGAGCGGTGCGTGGTAATCGGCCGACACCAGCGTGAAGCCAACCTCCGTCAACATCCGTTCCATCACCCAGCCGAAGGTGGAATATTCGTCGCGCATATGGGTCACCACGCTGTCGCGCGCAAAATCGTGGTTCTTGATATTGAAATCGGCCCATTCGCCGATATCGCGCTCGGCGCCGTCGGGCATGCTGACGAACACGATGTCGCGCATGAAGAAATGCGCGCCGGGCTTCAGCGCCGCGAAAATTCGCGACATCGCGACCGCTTTCCAGAAATCCGGCAGGTGGTGCAGCGTGAACTCGCTCACGATCAGATCGTACGAGTTCGGCTCATAGGCAAAGCTCAGCAGCCCCGCCGATTGGGCGCGGATCCGCGCCTTGCGATCGCTGGAATAGACTTTCGCAAGGGCCAGCATCGCCGGCGAAATGTCGACCGCGTCGACGTCGGCGCCCATCAAGGCCGCCTCGGTCGCAAGCACGCCGATGCCGCAGCCGATATCCGCGACGCGCCATCCCTTCTGGACGCCGAGCATGGTCAGCGCCGCGCGGGCGCGCAGGTCGCTGTCGGTGTTGTCGCCATAGAGCGAGGCGACCGCGTTATCAAGGCCGATCTGCCGTCGCTCGTTGTAGTACCAGTCGCGCGCCAGCATGATCACATCCCCTCGGGTCCCCGCGCGATGGCGGCAACGCCGGTGCGGGACACCTCGACGAGGCCAAGCGGGCGCATCAGATCGATGAACTGGTTGATCTTTCCGGTATTGCCGGTGATCTCGAACACGAAGCTCTCGTTGGTCGCATCGATCACGCGGGCGCGGAACGCATCGGCAAGCCGCAGCGCCTCGACGCGGTTGTCGCCGGCGCCGCGGACCTTCACCATCGCAAGCTCGCGTTCGATCGAGCGGCCCGAGAGTGTCATGTCCACGACCCTGTAGACCGGCACCATGCGGTCGAGCTGATGCTTGATCTGCTCGATCACCATCGGCGTGCCGGTCGTGACGATCGTGATCCGCGAGAGATGTTTCTGGCTTTCGGTCTCGGAGACGGTGAGGCTCTCGATGTTGTAGCCGCGCCCGGAGAATAGCCCGATCACGCGTGCAAGCACGCCCGGCTCGTTCTGCACGAGGATCGAAAGCGTGTGCGTCTCGCTCGGATCGTGGCGCTCTTCCATGAAATAGGCGGATGCGGGCTGATTCATCTGGTCCCCCTGATCACTCCGCCGTCGTGGCCGGGCTTGTCCTGGCCATCCACGTCTTTCCGTTTCGTCGAACAAAGGACGTGGATGCCCGGCGCAGGGCCGGGCATGACGGCTGCAGTTGTCGTGTGACTGTTTCCATCACACCGCTATTCTTTCTTCCGTGGCGTGGTCCGCCATGACCCATCTTCGAAACAGATCGAAATCGATATTGCCGCCGGACAGGACGAGCCCGACGCGCTTGCCGCGCAGTTTGCTTGTCTCCTGCAGCGCGGCCGCAAGAGGTGCGGCGCCGGCGCCTTCGGCCAGATTGTGCGTGTCGGTCCAGAGCGCGCGGATCGCGCCCGCGATCTCCTCGTCGCTCACCTGCACGATGCGCGAGGCGCCCTTCAGGATGATCGCAAGCGCATCGGCGTCGGGATTGCGGGTCGCCATGCCGTCCGCCAGCGTGTTGCTGCTGTTTGTGTTCACCACCGTGCGTGCGGCAAATGACAGCGCATAGGACGGCGCCAGCGTTGACTGCACGCCGACGATCTCGGTGCGAAGTCCCAGGAGATCGCGCACCAGGATACAGCCGCAGATGCCCGAGCCCTGCCCGATCGGCACATAAAGAACATCGAGATCGCCCGCTTGCCGGAACAGCTCGAGCGCGTAGGTAGCAACCCCGAGCACCAGATTCGGATGGAAGGACGGGACCATGTGCAGGCCGTCGCGCTCGGCCCGCCGAGACGCTTCTTCCCGCGCTTCCTGGAAATCGTCGCCATGTTCGACGAGTTCAGCGCCAAACGCCGCCATCGCGCGATTCTTCTCGACCGAATTGCCGCGCGGCACATAGATCGTCACCGGCAGACCGTGGCGACGGCCGGCAAAGGCAACGCTCTGGCCGTGATTGCCGCGCGTCGCCGAAATCAGTCCGCGTGTCTGTGGCCGCTCGCGCTTGAGGCGGTCGACGTAAACGAGGCCTCCGCGCACCTTGAAGGCGCCGGCCGGCGTATGATTCTCGTGCTTGACGACGACGCTTGTGCCGAGCCGTTCGGCAAGCAGCGGCCAAGCATGCGCCGGCGTTAGCGGCACCGTGCTGCCGACGATCTCGTGCGCCTGTTCGAGCTCTCTGAGATCAAACATCGCCCTTGCCTCACACCAGCGCCTTGCCGCCGGCAAACGCGCTGGCGGTAGCGTCCTCGCTGGCCTGCTCGGGCAACAGCATCTCGTTGTGGGCCTTGCCCGAGGGGATCATCGGGAAACAGTTCTCCAGGGCCGCCACGCGACAATCGAACAGCACGGGCCGCTTGACCGAGATCATCTCCTTGATCGCGCCGTCGAGATCGGCGGGCTTGATTGCCCGCAACCCGACACAGCCATAGGCTTCCGCCAGCTTGACGAAATCCGGCAGCGCCTCGGAATAGGAGTGCGACAGGCGGTTGCCGTGCAGAAGCTGCTGCCACTGCCGCACCATGCCCATGTACTGATTGTTCAGGATGAAGATCTTGATCGGCAGTTCGTACTGCACGGCCGTCGACATCTCCTGGATCGTCATCTGCACCGATGCGTCGCCGGCAATGTCGATGACCAGGCTGTCGGGATGGGCGACCTGCACACCGACCGCGCAGGGAAGACCATAGCCCATGGTGCCGAGCCCGCCGGAGGTCATCCAGCGATGCGGCTCCTCGAAGCCGAAGAACTGCGCGGCCCACATCTGGTGCTGGCCGACCTCGGTCGTGATGTAGACGTCCCTGCCGCGCGTCTGCTCGAACAGCCGCTGGATCGCGAATTGCGGCAGGATCACGTCATTGTTCTTCTTGTAATACAGCGAGTTTCGCGCGCGCCATTTGGCGATCTCGGCCCACCACGGCTTGATGTCGGGCTTCTTCGTTTCCGCCTTGAAGGCCTCCAACAGGTCGCTCAGGACATTGCCGGCATCGCCGATGATCGGCACGTCGACCCGGATGTTCTTGTTGATGGAGGACGGGTCGATGTCGATGTGGATTTTCTTCGAGCCGGGCGAGAACGCGTCGGTGCGCCCGGTGATGCGATCGTCGAAGCGCGCACCGACGCACAACATGACGTCGCAACCATGCATGGTCATATTGGCTTCGTAGGTGCCGTGCATTCCGAGCATGCCGAGCCAGTTCTTGCCCGAGGCGGGATAGGCGCCAAGCCCCATCAGCGTCGAGGTGATGGGAAAGCCTGTCACCTCGACCAATTCACGCAACAGCCTCGAAGCCTCGGGTCCCGAATTGATGACGCCGCCGCCGGAATAGATCACCGGCCGCCTGGCGGAGGCGAGCAGCGCCACGGCCTTGCGGATCTGGCCGGCATCGCCCTTCACCCGCGGCGCATAGGAAACGTGGACGTCGGACTTGCGCGGCGGATGGTAGGTGCCGACGGCAAACTGCACGTCCTTTGGCACGTCGACCACCACGGGGCCGGGCCGGCCGCTGGTGGCGACATAGAATGCCTCATGCAGCACCTTTGCGAGGTCGTTGACGTCGCGGACCAGCCAGTTGTGCTTGGTGCAGGGCCGCGTGATGCCGACGGTGTCGCATTCCTGGAAGGCGTCGTTGCCGATCAGATGCGTCGGCACCTGGCCGGTGATGCAGACGAGCGGAATCGAATCCATCAGCGCATCCGTCAGCGGGGTCACCATGTTGGTGGCGCCGGGACCCGAGGTCACCAGCACCACGCCCGGCTTGCCGGTCGAGCGCGCATAGCCCTCGGCGGCGTGGCCTGCGCCCTGCTCGTGGCGCACCAGGATGTGCTCGACCGCGTCCTGCTGAAAGATCTCGTCATAGATCGGAAGCACCGCGCCACCCGGATAGCCGAAGATGTGCTGCACGCCGTGATCGATGAGCGCGCGCACGATCATCGCGGCGCCGGTCATCTGGTTCGGATCGTGAGGTGTCTTGGTCATGGTCTCTATCCTGGTCGCGCCGCTGTCGGCGGCTTGTTCGTTTCGATTCCGGAGTCGGGAAATAAAAAAGGGCCTGAAAGAGGCCCCGCGCGCACCGCCCGAATTTGGATGGCGTTCAGCCATCCCCGGCGATGCGCCTGGGTACGACCACGATAAGGAGTTTGGTAATAATATTACGCATGCGGCCGTCCGAACTTCCCAAAGGTTGCGCGAACCATAGCGGCCAAAGCCCCAAAGTCAAGGGAAACGGCCAAGAGGGTTACAATTTGACTAGCTTAGCCGGCTTGGCGGCGTTCGGCGAGCGCGAATTTGCTGCAGTGACGCAAAATGCATCTGCGGTGGGCCAAGGGGCGAGGACAGCCGGGTTTCGCGGGGCGTCGCTGCGCTCACCAGGGCTACTTGTCGGTCATCCCAAACCAGCTCCTCGCCGCTTCGGGCTTTACCCACTCAAACTCCGGCAATTGATGGCGGAACCAGGTGAACTGACGTTTGGCATAGTGGCGGGTATCTGCACGGCCGATCTCGGCCGCCTCATCGAGCGCGATCTCGCCCCTGATATGACGGATCAGCGCCGGCACGCCGTGGGCTTTCATCGCCGGCAATAACGGGTCCAGGCCGCGCGATGCAAGCCGTGCGACCTCGTCGAGCGCGCCGGCTTGGAGCATCGCATCGAAGCGCGCATCGATCCGGGCATAGAGCGCCTCGCGCTCGGGATCGAGGAACATGGCGCGGAAAGTGCCGGGCGCCAACAACGGCGGCAGGCCATCGCGATGCCAGTCGGCGATCGAGCGCCCGGTCGCCTCCCGCACTTCCAGCGCACGGGCAATGCGCGTGCGGTCGCGCGGCTTGAGCCGCCCGGCCGAAACGGGATCGCACCGCGCAAGCTCGGCATGCAGCGCCGCGATGCCGTCGCGCTCGAGCCGCGCGCGCACGCCCTCACGGATCTCGGGCGGAATCGGCGGGATCGCGGCGAGAGCTTGCGTCAGCGCCTTGAAGTAGAGGCCGCTGCCCCCGACGATGATCGGAACGCGGTTGCTGCTGCGCGCCTCCCTGAGCGCCTCTGCCACATCGGTGAGCCATGCGCCTGCCGAATAATTGACGGCGGCATCGACATGGCCATAGAGCCGGTGCGGAACTTGCGCCTCCTCCGCCTCGGTCGGGCGCGCGGTGAGCACGCAGAGATCGCTGTAGACCTGCATGGAATCGGCATTGATGACGACGCCGCGGCGGATTTGCGCCAATTCAAGCGCCAGCGCCGACTTGCCGCTGGCGGTCGGCCCTGCGATAAGCACCGCATTCGGCTCATTCGCCTTCGAAATCACCCGATGTCTCTCGTCGCAACCCTGATTTGCAATCCCGCCAACCCGGCGCTCGATTCGACCATCGTCGACGGCGCGCTCGCCATCCTGCCCAACGCCGGGCGGGCGCAATGGCTGTTCGACGAAGTCGCCGCCGACATTCCTTTCGACACCCCGCTGAAGAGCAAGGACGATATCCGTGCGATCGAAGAGCGCCTGCGCCAGGCGCGTGGCGATCTGCCGATCGACATTGTCGTGCAGCCAATCGCGACGCGGCGCAAGAAACTTTTTCTGGCCGACATGGATTCCACCATGATCGGCCAGGAGTGCGTCGACGAGCTCGCCGCCTTTGTCGGGCTGAAGGAGCATGTGGCAAAAATCACCGAGCGCGCGATGCGCGGCGAGATCGAATTCGAACCGGCCTTGCGCGAGCGCGTCGCGCTGTTGAAAGGTCTGTCCGTCGGCGTGGTCGACGAGGTGCTCGCGAAGCACATCACGCTGACACCGGGCGGGCGCGAGCTGGTCATGACCATGCGCGCGCATGGTGCGTATACGTGCCTGATCTCGGGCGGCTTCATCGTGTTCACGAATCCGATCGCTTCCAGAATCGGATTTCAGGAGAACCGCGCCAACGAGCTGATCGTGCGCGACGGCAAGTTTACCGGCGAGGTGAAGGAGCCGATTCTCGGCCGCGCCACAAAGCTCGCGACGCTGATCGAGCTCACCGAAAGCTTCGATCTGGACGATATCGACACCATGGTCGTGGGCGACGGCGCCAATGACCTCGGCATGATCGAGAATGCGGGATTGGGCGTTGCCTACCACGCCAAGCCCGCGGTCGCGGCGGCTGCCGCCGCGCGGATCGACCACGCCGACCTGAGCGCGCTGCTCTATGCACAGGGTTACAAGCGGTCGGAATTCGTGCGGGAATAGTGCCGCCAACGTCATTCCGGGATGGCGCGCCAGCGCCAGACCCGGAATCTCGAGATTCCGGGTTCGATGCTGCGCATCGCCCTGGAATGACGGAACAAGTGCCGCAGACTACTGCACGCTCAGTGCGACGAAGCGCAGCTCGCCATCGGCGTTGGAGACGAGCAGCAACACCGACTTCTTGCCGTCCTTCTTCAACTGATCGACGCGCTTCTTGATGTCGGCCGCGTTGCTCACGGCTTCCTGCGCCACCTCGACGATGACGTCGCCGGCGGACAGCCGTTTGTCCGCCGCATCGGAGGCGCCGTCGACACCGGTGATCAGCACACCCTTGACGCTGTCCTTGATCTTGTAGCGGCCGCGCAAGTCCTTGCTCAGCGTCGCAAGATCGAGCCCGAGCGCTTTCTGCGTCACCGGCTTTTCGGCGGGCTCCTCCTTTGTCTTCGCGGCAGCCAGCACCTTGTCGGTGTCCTCGAGTTGGCCGAGCGTCACCTTGTGGGTCTCTTCCTGGCCCTTGCGGATGATGATGACGTCAACCTCCTTGCCGACCGCGGTGTCGGCGACGATGCGCGAGAGGTCCTTCGGCTCCTTGATGTCCTTGCCGTCGAACTTGACGACGACGTCGCCCGGCTCGATGCCGGCGGGCTTTGCCGGGCCCTTCTCCTCGACACCGGCAACCAGCGCGCCGCGCGCGGGCTTGATGTTGAGGCTTTCGGCAATCTCGTCGGTGACGGTCTGGATGCGCACGCCGAGCCAGCCGCGCCGCAACTCGCCGAATTGCTGAAGCTGCTGCACCACGCCCGCGACCGTCTTGGATGGCACCGCAAAGCCGATGCCGATCGAGCCGCCGGACGGCGAGATGATCAGCGTGTTGACGCCGATCACCTCGCCGTCGAGGTTGAACAGCGGACCGCCGGAATTGCCGCGATTGATCGCGGCGTCGGTCTGAATGTAGCTGTCATAGGGGCCCGACGAGATGTCGCGGTTCTTGGCCGAGACGATGCCCGCCGTCACGGTGCCGCCGAGCGAGAAGGGATTGCCGATCGCGACCACCCACTCGCCCAGCCGGAGCTTGTCGGAATCGCCGAACTTGACGGCGGTGAGCGGCTTCGGCGGCTTGAACTTCAGCACGGCGAGGTCGGTCTTCTTGTCGACACCGACGATCTCGGCCTTGATCTTGGCGCCGTCGTTCATGATCACGTTGATCTCATCGGCGTCCGCGATGACGTGGTTGTTGGTGACCACGATGCCGGAGGCGTCGATGATGAAGCCGGATCCGAGCGAATTGGTCTTGTGCGGCTGCAGCTCGTTATTGCGATCGCCGCCCTTGCCGCCCCTGCGGTTCTTGAAGAAGTCGTCGAAAAACTCCTCGAAGGGCGAGCCCGGCGGCAGTTGCGGGATGGCGCCGCGGCCATCGCCCTTGGCCTCGATGGTCTGCGAGGTCGAGATATTGACGACCGCATCGATCACCTTCTCGGCGACGTCGGCGACGCCTTCAGGCCCGCGCGCGGATGCCGGACCCGCGGCGAGCAAAGCAACCGCACCAAACCAGACCGCGGCCACGATCGGACGCAGGCGGTGACTCAGGGCTGTCGTCGCAGCGGTCATATCAGAATCTCTCCAGGCAAGATCGAATTGAGGCGCAGAGTGCGCCCGATGCAATGGCGGCGCAAGCATTACTAATGCGCGTTTCCGCGGTTTGCGATCGAACGCAGCAACATCGTTGCGCCAAGGTTTTCAGAGCTTTGGGCATTGGTAATCCTGCAACTCGAGTGTCGCCTTTCCAGTGAAGTCTCTCGTCGAACCACCTGCCTCAGCAGGGACTCCATGGGCGGCGCCGGCTCACAGAATCCGGGCGGCATCAACGCCATTTAATAAGGCAAAATGCCGACGGTGAGGCCTCACGATCGCGTTGAGCGGTGGTCAAACCGGGTGGCGGACCGCCCAGATCAGGATCAGGCCGATCACCGCCGATCCGATGCCGACCGCGCGCAGGATGTTGTCCGGCGTTGCCATCGCGCTCTTCATCGCCCGCCGCATCCAGGCCGGACTTGCCGCGAACATCAGCCCTTCGATGACGAACAGGATGCCCACGCCGATGAGAAAGTCGGCAAACGCAATGGACCTCATCGGAGGAATGCCGCCGAGTTGAAGTTCCCGGAAGGGAGGCTGCATTTCGACTGGGGAACTTCATATCGCAAAGCGGCACTGACGGGCTTTCCAATGTCCAGGGCTTTGCGAAGCTCGCGAAAGGCGCTCAGCGCGGGAAGGCGCGAACTTCCGAAACTGCACACTGGTACCCCCCGCCTGTTGTTTCTTGCATCAAACCGAGGTGGACCAAAAAGCTCCACCCCGTCAACTCTCAAACTCCGCGCGCCCCGCGCTCGGGCTCAGGGCTTCGGCGCCGGCGCCGGCGCCGCGCCCGTCGTCGACGCAGTGGGCGCCGGGGTGGTCTTGCCGCCGGCGCTGCCGAAATAGCGGAAGAAATCGGAATCCGGCTTCAGCAGGAAGCGGGTATCGCCTCCTTTCAGCCCGTTCTCATAGGCCGTCATCGAGCGATAGAAAGCAAAGAAGTCGGGATCCTTTCCATAGGCCTCGGCAAACAGACGGTTGCGCTCGGCATCGCCTTCGCCGCGGGTCTGCTCGGCCTTCGAATTGGCCTCGGCGACGATCACGGTCGCTTCACGATCGGCGCTGGAACGGATCTCCTGCGCCTTCTGACCGCCTTGCGCCCGGAATTCGGCCGCTTCCCGCTGCCGCTCGGTCTGCATGCGCTGGTAGACCGCCTGGCTGTTCTGCTCCGGCAGGTCGGCGCGGCGGATGCGCACGTCGACGACCTGGATACCGTAGCCGTCGGCCTCGTGATCGAGCTGGTCGCGGATGCGGCCCATCAGCGCCTCGCGTTCGTCGCGCACCACCTGGATGAAGGTGACCTCGCCGAGCACGCGCCGGAGCGCGGCGTTCAACAGTGTCGTGAGCTGCAGGTTGGCGGCCTGGATCGAGCCGACGCTCTGATAGAACTTCAACGCGTCCTTGATGCGGTAGCGGGCGAAGGCGTCGACGACCAGCCGTTTCTGGTCGGATGCGATCACCTCCTGCGAGGGATTTTCGAGGTCGAGGATGCGCTTGTCGATGGGAATAACGGTATCGATGAACGGCGCCTTGAAATGCAGTCCGGGCTCGGTCGCGACATCGACCGGCTTGCCGAACCGCACCACCAGCGCCTGCTCGGTCTGCTGCACGGCGAACACCGAGCTATAGCCGACGATCGCGAGAACGAGCAGCAGGATCAGGGCCACAATGCCCGTGACGGGAGACTTCATCGCGTGCCTCCGCTCTGCTGTGGGATCTGACCGGTGGTTGACGGCGGCTGGCGCCGCGGCGGCGAAAGCTCGTTCAGCGGCAGATAGGGCACGACGCCCTGCCCCGAGGAGCCGCTGTCGAAGACGAGCTTGTCGGCGCCGCCGAGAATACGCTCCATGGTTTCCAGATAGATGCGCTCACGGGTGACGTCCTTGGCCTTGTTGTATTCCTCATAGACCTTGAGGAAGCGTGCGCTCTGGCCCTTCGCTTCCGCGATCGCCTGCTGCTTGTAGCCCTCGGCTTGCTGGAGGATCTGCGCGGCGCGTCCCCTGGCGTCGGGAACCACGCGGTTGGCATAGGTCTGAGCTTCGTTCTGCAGCCGCTCGAGGTCGGCGCGCGCCGCCTGAACGTCACGGAATGAATCGATCACCTGCGCAGGCGGGTCGACCTTCTGCATCTGCACCTGAGCGATCTGGATGCCCGAGCCGTAATTGTCGAGCGTCCTCTGCATCAGCTCCTGCACGGCCTGCTCGGTTGTGGTGCGCGCCCCCGTCAGGATCGGCTGGATGTTGGAACGGCCAATCACCTCGCGCATGGCGCTTTCGGCCACCGCCTTCACGGTGCCTTCGGGGTTCTGGATGTTGAACAGGAAGTCGGCCGCGCCGTTGGGCTTGATGCGCCACAAGACCGTGAAATCGACGTCGACGATATTCTCGTCGCCGGTGAGCATCAGGCTCTCTTCCGGCACGTCGCGTATGGTGCGGCCGCGCCGGGAGGGATCGTCGATCAGCGTCATGCCGATGGAGATGGTGGAGACGCGCAAAGCCTTCGGCAGCAACACGGTCTCGATCGGATAAGGCAGGTGATAGTTCAGTCCGGGGCCGACGGTGCGCACATGCTTGCCGAAGCGCAGCACGACACCGAGCTCCTCCGACTGCACGCGAAAAAAACCGGATGCGAGCCAGATCGCGACGATGATCAGCAGGATGACCGAGATGCCCGCGCCGGAGAAATAGCCCCCTGGGAGCAGCTGCTGCAGCCGGTCCTGGCCGCGTCGCAGAAGATCCTCAAGGTCGGGCGGCCTCGGCCCGACCGGTTGCGGGCCGGAGCCCCACGGCCCCTTAGGACCCGAGCCCCAGGGGCCACCGCCCTGATTCTTCCACGGCATCGATACTCTCTCCACACCGAAGCCTTGGGGCAACCACGGCGCCCGGCCCCGCAATACAGGCTGGGTTTATAAGGGAGGCTTTTTGCCCTTACAACGCAGCGTTCCGATCCAGCCCGAAGGAGCTATGCCGAAGCGCGGATTTGTCAATGTAAACATTGGTAAATGAAGTTAATGCGGACCACGGCGGCGATAGGTCACATAGGAGAAATCGGCGCTATTGTCGGCATCGGCGCCATGGCGCTCGCGGGCGACCTCCTCCCATTGCACCGGCTCAATCGGGCCAAAATGCGTGTCGCCATCAACCTGCGCATGCACCTCGGTGACTTCCAGGCGGTCGGCGAGACCGACCCATCGAGCGTAGATCTCCGCACCGCCGATCACGGCAATGTCACCGACCGAGCGCCGCAGCGCGTCGGCATGGGCGACCGCGCGCGCCGCTTCGAGCGAGTTGGTCACCACGGCACCGTCGGCGCGAAAACTTCCGTCGCGCGTCACCACGATATTGGTACGTCCCGGCAACGGGCGGGGCAGAGATTGAAAGGTCTTTCGGCCCATCACCACCGGCTTGCCCATTGTGATCTCCTTGAAGCGCCGCATATCGGATTTCAGCCGCCAGGGGATGGTGCCGTTCGCGCCGATTACGCCGTTATCCGCGACCGCAACGATGAGGACGATCTGCATCAGGGCGCCCTCGCTGCCAGCGCTGCGAGCGGCGCGCCATTGAGGCGGCAGCCGGTCCACTCGTTCATCATGACGGCCCCGAGGGATTGGTAGAAGGCGATCGACGGCGCGTTCCAGTCGAGCACGGACCATTGCAGGCGCGAACAGCCGCCATCGACGCAGAGCTTTGCAAGGTGGGCCAATAGCGCCTTGCCGATGCCCTTGCCGCGATGCGCCGGGCGCACGAACAAGTCCTCGAGGAAAATGCCGGGGCGGCCGGAGAAGGTTGAGAAATTGAAGAACCACACCGCGAAGCCGACGCCCTCGCCGTTCCATTCGGCGATTTCGCAGAACAGGCGCGGATTGTCGCCGAACAGCGCTTCGCAGATGCCGGCTTCAGTCGCTTCGAGCTCGTGCAGCAGCTTCTCGTAGTCGGCGAGCTCGCCGATCAGCGAGAAGATGAGGCCGCCATCCTCGGGACGCGCGCGGCGGATGGCGACCGAACCGCTCACACCGCCACTTCGGCCTTGATATGCGGGTGCGGGTCGTAGCCTTCGAGCGCGAAATCCTCGTAAACGAACGAGAAGATGTCCTTCACCTCAGGATTGATTTTCATGGTCGGCAGCGGACGCGTCGGCCGCGCCAGTTGCAGCCGCGCCTGCTCGAGATGGTTGGAGTAAAGATGCGCGTCCCCGAGCGAATGCACGAAATCGCCGGGCTTCAGGTTCGTGACCTGCGCGACCATCATGGTCAATAGCGCGTAGGAGGCGATGTTGAAGGGCACGCCCAGAAACACGTCGGCCGAGCGCTGATAGAGCTGGCAGGATAATTTGCCGTTCGCGACGTAGAACTGGAACAGGCAGTGACAGGGCGGCAGCGCCATCCTGTCCACGTCGGCCGGATTCCATGCCGAGACGATCAGGCGCCGTGAATCCGGATTTTTCCTGATCATCTCCACGACGTTGGTTATCTGGTCGATCTGCCGCCCGTCGGGAGCCGGCCAGGAGCGCCATTGCGATCCGTAGACCGGTCCGAGGTCGCCGTTCTTGTCCGCCCACTCGTCCCAGATCGTGACGCCATTGTCCTTCAGATATTTGATGTTGGTGTCGCCTTTGAGGAACCACAACAGCTCGTGCACGATCGCCTTCAGCGGCAGGCGCTTGGTCGTCACCATCGGGAAGCCGGCTGAAAGCGGAAATCGCATCTGATGGCCGAAGATCGACAGCGTACCGGTTCCGGTGCGGTCGTGCTTCTCCACTCCGTCTGCGAGGATGCGTTCGAGCAGGTCGTGGTACTGGTTCATGGCGTCGAAGGCCCGCTAAGGGATAGTCAGGGCATATTTAGTGGCCGGACGGGCCGACCGACACGTCCGATTCGGCCCGGGACGGCAATTATACCCGGAAAACTGTGTCGATGCCCGCAAACGGCAGGCGGAACTGGCTTCGGAGTTACCTTCAGAAAACCCGATCAACCCTCGGATTCCGCAAACACCTGGTCGCGCTTCTTGCGCAGTGTCGGCAGCACCGCGAGCACCAGGAGCGCGGCTGCGGCCGCCATCAGCACCGCCGAGAGCGGCCGGGTGATGAACACGGTCCAGTCGCCGCGCGAGATCAGCATCGCCCGGCGCAGATTTTCCTCCATAAGCCTGCCGAGCACCATGCCCAGCAACAGCGGCGCCGGCTCGAAATCGTGCTTGACCAACCAGTAGCCGACCAGTCCGAACACGCCTGCGAAGATGACATCCATCGGTGCGTTGTTGATGGAGTAGATGCCGATGGCGCAGAACACCACGATCGAGGGGAACATCAGCCGGTACGGCACGCGCAGCAGGCGCACCCAGATGCCGACCAGAGGCAGATTGATGATGATCAGCATCAGATTGCCGATCCACATCGAGGCGATCATGCCCCAGACCAGTTCGGGCTGCTTCTGCATCACCTGGGGTCCGGGGACGATGCCGTGGATGGTCATCGCGCCGACCATCAGCGCCATCACCGCATTCGGCGGGATGCCAAGCGTAAGCAGCGGGATGAATGACGTCTGCGCCGCGGCGTTGTTTGCGCTCTCGGGCGCCGCTACGCCCTCGATTGCCCCGCGGCCGAATCGCGAGGGGTCGCGCGCAATCTTTTTCTCGAAAGTATAGGCGGCGAACGAGGCGATCACCGCGCCTCCGCCGGGCAGGATGCCGAGGATGGAGCCGAGCACGGTGCCGCGGAAGATCGCCGGCAGCGAGTCCATTATGTCCTTCTTGGTCGGCATCAACCCGGTGATCTTCTGCTGCACCAGCTCGCGATCCATTTCCGCGCCATGGTCGAGGTTGCGGATGATCTCGGCGAAGCCGAACACGCCCATCGCGACGGTTGCGAATTCGAGCCCGTCGGCGAGCTCGGGGATGTTGAAAGCCATGCGCGAGGCGCCGGTCTCGATGTCGGAGCCAACCATCGACAGCAAGAGGCCGAATACGATCATGGCGATCGCCTTGAGCACGCTGCCCTTGGCGAGCACCACGGCGAAGATCAGGCCGAGCACCATCAGCGAGAAATATTCCGCCGGGCCGAACGCCAGTGCGATCTTGGTCAAGGGCGCGCCGAGCACGGCAATCAGCACAGTCGCCGCACAGCCGGCGATGAACGATCCGATCGCGGCGATCGCGAGCGCAGGCCCGGCCCGGCCCTGCTTGGCCATCTGGAAGCCGTCGAGCGTTGTGACCACCGAGGTCGCTTCGCCGGGGATATTGACCAGGATCGACGTGGTCGAGCCGCCATATTGGGCGCCGTAATAGATGCCCGCGAGCATGATCAGCGCACCGACCGGCGGCAGGCCGAAGGTGATCGGCAGCAGCATGGCCACGGTGGCGATGGTGCCGATGCCGGGCAGCACGCCGACTAGCGTCCCGACCAGCGCACCGATCAGGCAGAGGAACAGGTTGGTGGGGCTGACGGCGACGCCAAAACCGAGCGCGAGATTGTGAAACAGATCGGCCATCGCGTCCTCACTGCACCAGGAATCGCGGGAACAGCGGCATCGGCAGTCCCAGCACATAGGGAAACAGGACCGCGCAGGCGCCCGTCAGCAGGACACCCACGATAATGGCTTCGACCCAGCGCGTTTCATGCGAACCGAGCGCTGCGATCAGGAAGCTCGCGAGCCCCGAAATCACAAGGCCCAGCGGGCGGATCGCCAAGGCAAAAAACAGGATGCCGAGCGAGACGAACAGCGGCCCTCGCCAGGACAGTCGCTGGAGTTGCGGGCCTTCGTTGAGGATCCCGACCGCCATGACGGCGGCGCCCAAGCCGAACAGCAACCCGGCAAAGATGCGCGGCGCCGTGCCCGCGCCGAACGAAAATCCGTGCATGCCTTGCAGATCGCTGGAGGCCCACAAAGCGAAGGCCGCGACCACCATCAGCACGAAGCCGCCAATGAAGTCCTGCGGGCCCCGGACCCATTTCGGCAAAAACGCCTTTCCCGGGCCCTCGCTCGGCGTATCACTCATCGATCTCTCCCCCCATTTGCCTGCTTCGTTTGCGAGGTTCGTGACGCACCGCAGTAAGTTCGCCCACGACCGTCAGAAACGAAAGCGCCTTGGCAAAAGGTTATATTTTTCCGACGCCGCTTCCATTTGGACATTCTGCCTAGCCGCTCTGGTGACGGGAGCAGAAGCTTCGAATCCGCGGGCAATCAGGTTGCGTTTTCGTCCATTTTGGTTAGCCCCGGCACAGGCCGGCCGCCGGGGTTCCTGCCTAGCGGCTTTCCTCAGATAACGCCAGCAAAACCCAAAATCCCTCCGGCCAGGAACATCCAGAACGGGTTGATCTTGGTGGCGGATGCAAGCACAGCCACAGCACCGGTGACAAAGACGGCGACCAGACTGCGATCGGTGGTTTGTGCCAGGATCAGCGCGCCCGCCCCCATCAATCCGATGGACAGTGGCACCAGCGCGGCCTGGATGATCGCGGGCCAGCGCGAATTGCTTTGCCGCCTCAAGAGGCGACTCACGCCGTAGGCAAGGACCGCGGTCGGCAAGCACATGGCAAAGGTTGCGGCGATGGCGCCCGCGATTCCAGCGACGGCATAACCAATCAGCGTCACGATCAGGACATTCGGCCCTGGCGAGAGCTGCGAAATGGCGTAGATGTCCGAGAACTGCTTGTCCGTCATCCAGTGCCGCACGTCGACCGCAATGCGCTGCATCTCCGGGATGGCGGCATTGGCGCCGCCGACCGCAAACAGCGATATCAGGCCGAATGTCCAGATCAGCGCCCAGAGCGGATTGGAATTGGTGTTCATGAGGACCCCTTTCGGCGCACGGCAAAGGTGACGGCGATGCTGAACGGAATTGCTGCCAGCAGCACGGCCGGCATGGGCCACCGCACAAGACCGATGGTGACGAAGACGATGGCAAGCATGGCCAGGCCCGCGAGGTCGCGTCGTTTGACGAGCGGCGCCATCATGCGCAGCACATTGGCAATCAGCAGGCCCACGGCTGCGCAGGAGATGCCGGCGAGAGTTCGTCTGAGCGCATCGATTTCGCCGTAGCGCGCGTAGATCGCCGCAAGCACGGTCATGATCAGCATCGGAGGGACCAGAAGTCCGGTGAAAGCCGCAATCCCCCCGGCGACGCCGCGCAGCCGCGCCCCGAACACCATCGAGAGGTTGACGATGTTCGGACCGGGCAGGAAATGGCACAGCGCATAGGTCTCGTTGAACTCGTCCGCGCTCATCCAGCGGTGCTGGTCGACGATGGCGCGCCGCGCCCAATAGAGCACCCCGCCGAAGCCGGCGAGCGACATTTTCGCGAAGGCGACAAAGAGCGCGATCACGGTTGGGGGAACCGATGTCGGGATATCCGGCGCTGAAGCTGCGGCCGGCGACGAATCCGGAGGCATCAGCAAAATCTAGCGCATGATCGGCGAAAAGTGGGCACCGGTTTCCCGAAAAGGACTGTGCAGGGGGTCCAGATGAGGTTTTTTGAGCCGAACCAGGCCTGTTGCCGGGTTTCTTGGCCCTTTTTTGGAGGTCCGACGAAACCAAGGAAGCCCTGTCTTTCTCAAACTTTGGCCCCTATATTGGGAATGCCGGCTCGCCGGCTATGGAAATAAATCGCCGTCGCAATAAACCATTCGGACCCGGGGGCGGTACCCGGCGCCTCCACCAGAGCCCGCAACAGCTGCGGGTTTCGGCGGGGGCGAAACAGGATCGACGAGGGCGTAAAGGGCGTGCTTTTTCCCGGTATTGTTCCGCCGTCATCGGGCTAATGCAATAGTTGCCAACGACAACTATGCTCCGGTTGCTCAGGCTGCGTAACGCAGTTTGAAAGACCACCTTAAAGTCCTGGCGGGTTAAGCTCCGCCAGGCGGGGTTCGGAGGCACCTGGCAACAGAAGCCTCCACTTTTCCTCACTTGCGGGCGGACCCGCGCATCTTCCATCGATGGGGCCTGCTGCTTTCGGTCGGCGGCGGGAGTACCATGGACTTGACGCAGGCGAGTCGGGGGACGACGCGCCGCCAGCGTGCCGGACACGATGTCCCGAATGCGACAGGATCAAGGATGGCGACCGATCATATTCGATACGACGTGCTGGCCCGCGACGCGCTTCGCGGCGTGCTACGGCGGGTGTTGAGCGATGCCGCCGCGCATGGGCTGCCGGGCGAGCATCATTTCTTCATCACCTTCCTTTCGCAGGCCGAGGGCGTGAAGCTTTCGCCACGCCTGCTCGCGCAATATCCGGACGAGATGACCATTATCCTCCAACATCAGTTCTGGGATCTTCTGGTGACCGAGGATCACTTTGAGGTCGGATTGTCGTTCGGTGGGATTCCGGAGCGGCTGGTCGTTCCTTTCAGCGCGATCAAGAGCTTCTTCGATCCGTCGGTGCAGTTCGGATTGCAGTTCGAGCCAGCCGACGCCGCAGCGGACGCGTCGGCAAAAAATCTTCCCGCAGCCCCGGCTCCCGCCGCGCTCGTTCCTCAACCCGCGGCCGAGGCCGAGGACATCGAAGAGCCGGCGAAGCCGAACGATGGTGCCGAAGTCGTGCGGCTCGATCGCTTCCGCAAGAAGTAGGCGCTTTCCGGGTTCAACGTGATGGAAGCCCAACGGTTCGAGATGGACCGTGGGTTGCAGACGCTCGAGGTCAGTGAGCCGAGGGTCTGGCATTTTGTATGATGCATTCCTCTATGCAAATCGCGTCGCGCTCGGCTTGAAGCCTGGCGACGGCTGGCGCGGGGCTTTTTCCCCGACTAGAATTTGCCCCGGAAATTTACGGAGAGATGATCTCATTTACGGATGCGCGATATAAAGATACAGCATACACAAGGCGGTGATTCATTACCTGCCACCGTCCCGATCGGCCGTGTTAGGGCACGGATTATTTCGTTTCGCAGAGCGGAACATATTTTTTGATGCTGAGCATTGACGGGGACTTCTCGACATGACGACCAAGCCGGCCAGCGCGCGTTCCGCGACAGCGGATTTTTCGGCGCAGCACACGCGCTTCCACGTTTCCGCATCGTGAGGGAATGAGACGATGGGGGATGTGGTCAACTTGAAACGTTTCAGGAAGCGCGTTGCGCGCGAGCAATCCGCCAAAGAGGCGGACGCCAATCGTGCACGGTTCGGTCGCACGAAATCCGAGCGCAGCGAGGACGCCGCGCGCGCCGACCGCGCGCGTGAGCTGCTCGACCAGCACCGGATCGACGGTGGGGACGCGCCATGAAGTCGCCGGTCGTCAAGCGTTCAATCGTCGTCGCCGGTCACAAGACCAGCGTCAGTCTCGAGGAGGCGTTCTGGAACGGCATGAAGGAGATCTCCAGTCTCCGCAACATGACGCTGTCTGAACTCGTCGGCGAGATCGACAACAACCGCCAGCAGGGCAACCTGTCCTCGGCGATCCGCCTGTTCGTGCTCGACTACTTCAAGAACCGCGCCGATACCACGGCTTCCGAATCGAAGTCGCAGCACGCCTGACATCCTCGCAACAGTGCAACGGGCGCGGCGAACCAGCGCGCCCGCGTTTTCTAACTCAGTAGACGAGGCCTGTACCGGGTGTCTGTTCCAGCGCCGCCGCGAGCGAGCGATATTCCTCGCTGCCGGCACCGGCAAGCTGGGCAATTCTGCTCAAATGGTATTGCGCCTGGTCGCGGTTGCCTTGCTCGATCTGCCACAGGCCGTAATACTGCCACGTCTTGACGTGGTCCGGATCGGCCTTCAGCGCGCGCTCATACCAGACCTGGGCAAGCCGGTAATCGCCCAGCTTGCGATACGAGTAGCCGATCAGCGTGGCAACCGACGCATTGTCGTCGCGACCAAGCGCCTTGAGCCGATCGATGGCCTGCGCATAATCATTGTGCTCGTAGATCGACACGTAAGCGGTGCGATAGCCTGCGGTGGACGTCGGATCATCGAGCAGCGACTGCTTTTGCTTCTTGCCCTTCTGGCTGCCCGTGTCCGGCGACGGCGACGAGGGCGGATCCCCGCCCGCTACTGCCCGGTTGAGCGTTGGAACCATGACCAGCGCTCCCAGCAGCATCAACGCCGTCATTCTCAATCCCGACTTGATCATGCATCTCTCCTGTCAGGCCAGTCAGTACACAAGATTTGTGCCCGGCGGCTGTGCCAACGCCGCGGCAAGTGAGCGATATTCCGAGCAGTCGGTGCCGCAGATCGAAGCGATCCGCTCAAGATGATACATCGCCTGATCGCGATTGCCCTGCTCGATCTGCCAAAGGCCGTAATATTGCCATGTCAGCACGTGGTTGGGGTCGGACTTCAGCGCACGCTCGTACCAGACCTGGGATTGCCTGTAGTCGCCGAGCTTGCGATACGAGTAGCCTATCAGATTGGCGACGTTGGCGTAGTCGTCATGGCCGAGCGCCCTGAGTTGCTGGATCGCGCTCTCGTAATCGTAACGGTCGTAGATCGTGGCATAGGCCTCGCGATAGCCGCGGATGAAGGCAGGATCGTCCAGGAAGGACTGCTTTTCGGATTTCTTGGTCCGATGGGTCGAGCGGCCAGCGGTGGGGGACTTCGTGTCCGAGGGCGGCGCCGACGGCCGCATGATGTCCTCCCCGGGCGGACCGCCTCCGCCGCCGCCGCCGCCGGCGGCAAAGGCCGGCCCGATGACCGGCGCCACGACAAGAGTTCCGAAAAATAACGTCAGCGTCACCAACTTGATCGCAGTTCCGGTCATGAATGCCTCCTGCTGGTGGTGTCAAAACGGCTCGCCCCGGCCCTGGGTGTTAACCCCTGCTCCCGCACGACATTCCCAGGGCGCGCCGGCCTTTGCGGGAACATGAATGTGATCGGCCGGCGCCCAAGGCGCGTCATTTGCGCTGGCTCAAAGCTCGCCTTCTTAAAATCCCTCTAAGGTGCGCTCCGCCCCGAGCTGTGCGCTTGACCTGCCGCGTTGCTATTGAAAATAGAACTCCATGAGCGAACACGATGATACGCGCCCGCAATTGCCGCTGGGCCTGGCCCGACGCGGCTATTGCGGCGTGATCCAGCATCTTGCCGCAACTGAGGCGGGTTCGACCCTGCCGGACGTCGAGCTTGAAAGCCGCCTCATCGAGCTCGGCTTTGTCGAGGGCGCCAGGGTCGAGGTGCTGCACGAGGGCATCGTCGGCAGGGATCCGATCGCGGTTCGCGTCGAGAACATCACCATCGCCGTGCGCCGACGCGAAGCGATGGCCGTCATCGTCGCCTGAGGCGGCCGGACAGCGAGGCCATGGAAACTCCTCTCATGCATCTTGCCCTGGTCGGCACGCCGAACAGCGGCAAGACTGCGCTGTTCAATGCGCTCACAGGCAGCCGGCAGAAGGTCGCGAACTACCCGGGCGTCACCGTCGAGCGCAAGGAAGGCTCGTTCGTCACGCCGAGCGGGCGCCAGGTCTCGCTGGTCGATCTGCCCGGCACCTACTCGCTGCGCGGTCGCAGCCCGGATGAGGAGATCACGCGCGACATCGTGCTGGGCCGCAGCAAGGGCGAGGCCGTGCCGGACCTCGTGCTGTGCATCGCCAATTCCACCAACCTGCGGCTCACCATCCGCCTCCTGCTCGAGCTGAAGAGCACGGGCCGGCCGCTGGCGCTGGTGCTCAACATGTTCGACATCGCCACCCGCCGCGGCGTCAACGTCGAGGTTGCCAGGCTGTCGCAGGAGCTGGGCGTACCCGTCGTCACCTCGATTGCGGTGCGCAAGGGCGGCACCGCCGATCTGTTGCGCCTGACCGACGACATCCTGGCGCAGGCGGCGACGAAACCCCGCGAGAATTTGTGGCGGCCGCTCACGGTCTCGGAGCTGCGCGCAACCCAACGCGAGGCCGACCGCATCATTGCCGCAACCGTCAGCCTGCCGGCGCGTCCCGACACCTGGACCGCGCGCATCGACGCGGTGGTGCTGCATCCGATCGGTGGCCTCGCAATCCTGCTGTTGATCCTGTTTGTGATGTTCCAGGCGGTCTTCGCCTGGGCACAACCATTGATGCAGCTGTTGTCGTCGGCCTTCGATGCCGCCGGCCAGTTCGTTCACGATAGCCTGCCCGCCGGGCTCGTGCAGAGCTTCCTGCAGAACGGTGTGATCTCGGGCGTCGGCAGCGTGATCGTGTTCCTGCCGCAGATCGTGATCATCTTCCTGTTCATCCTGCTGCTCGAAGACTTCGGATACATGGCGCGCGCGGCGTTCCTGATGGACCGGATCATGGGCGGGGCCGGATTGCACGGCCGCGCCTTCATCCCGCTGCTGTCGAGTTTTGCCTGCGCCATTCCCGGCATCATGGCGACGCGGGTGATCGACAACCGCCGCGACCGCCTGACCACGATCCTGATCGCGCCGCTGATGACCTGCTCGGCGCGGATTCCCGTCTACACGCTGATCATCTCCGCGTTCATCCCCGCCAGGAGCGTATTCGGCTGGATCAATCTGCAGGGGCTCGTGATGTTCGGCCTCTATGCTGCCGGCATCGCGAGCGCGCTCGGCGTCTCCTTTCTGATAAAATTCTTCATGTGGCGCGACTACCAGCCCGCGCCCTTCATGCTGGAGCTGCCCGACTACAAGATGCCGAGGGTACGCAGCGTCGCGATCGGCATCTACAACCGCGCGAAGATGTTCCTGCAGCGCGCCGGCACCACGATCTTTTTGATGATGGTGCTGATCTGGTTCCTGGCCTCGTTTCCGCAACCGCCTGCCGGCGCCGAGGGGCCCGCGATCAACTACAGCCTCGCCGCCATGATCGGCAAGGCGATCGCACCGCTGCTGGCGCCGCTCGGCTTCAACTGGCAGATCGCGGTTGCGCTGATCCCGGGAATGGCGGCGCGCGAGGTCGCGGTCGCCGCTCTCGGCACGGTCTATGCCATCGAGGGCGGCAAGGAAGCCGCCGAGCAGATCAGCCACGTGCTGGCCAGCAAATGGACGCTTGCGACCGCGCTGTCGCTGCTGGCCTGGTACATCTTCGCTCCGCAATGCGCGTCCACGCTCGCCGTGATCCGACGCGAGACCGGGAGCTGGAAGTGGATGGCGTTGACCTTCGCCTACATGCTGGCGCTCGCCTATGCCGCGAGCCTTCTCACCTACAACATCGCGGTCGGCCTCGGTGCCGGCTGATCCTACCTGAAATAGTCCAGCACCAGGTGCAGGTCGGCCTCCGGCGCGCTGGCGCCCCTCAGACTGGCGTCGATGATCCGGCGGCACGCAGCCACCGTCGCCTCGTCGCCAAGGTCGTTTGCGGCTTCGAGCACGAGCCAGGCCTGGTCCACCGGCGATCGATCGAGTTGCTGATCTCCAGCGGCTGCGCGGAAGAGCGGAGAGTTCATGGTCATGTCCCTAAAGGCGGTTGCGCTACTCGCTTTCAGTTCACTGCAAATTGGGCTTCGCGCTGGACGGCAGGGCCGGCGGATTCGACGTTCTTTCGCGAGCGATAGAACTCGAGAACGCTTTGCGACGTCTCGATGTTGAGGCGATTGAAGTCGCGTTCGAACGCGGTCAGCTCCCGCGCCGTGATGCGATGATCCTTGGCGCCGAGGAAGAGCAGCGCCATGGTGGTTTGCCAGGAGAATTTCAGCGCACGCGCCAGGATCAGGAGCATTTCCCGGTTTCGATCGACCAGCGCGCGCTCGATCACGTCGACCGGCAACGCCGACAGCAGCGACAGCCCGATCGTGACCTCGTCGAACCTGTGGCCCATCGCGTATCCCGAGATCGACTCCTCGTTGAGATTGCCGTGGCGATGCTGGGCGGTGACGACGCGCTTGGCGACGAAATAGCTGCGCGACACCGGGCCGAATTTCGACTGCAGCTCGCCTGCGATATCGACCACCGACGAGCCGATCTGCTCGCCCATGTCGGGGCGCTCGGATTCGAGGCGCTTGCGCACGTCGTCGGTGGCCTTCGCGATCAGCTGCTGGAACAGTTGCCGGGGGATGTCCTTGCGCAAGCCGAGTTGCTCGGCGAGGATCGAATCGCCCTCGGCGCGCTTGACCATGTGCAGCAGGCTCGAGCCCGAGATGCGCGCGCCGGCATTGCCGGCAACTGAATTTACCACGGCACGATTGCCGCGCGCGACCAGCACGTCGGTCACGTTCTCGCCGATCGACTGCCGCTTCGAGATCGCCAGCAAATGCGCCTGGCTCTTGGTCCGCGCATTGGCAATCAGCGCGTCGTCGTCGAGCCGCGTCGAGTTCTCGAGCACGGGCCGCGCCACCTCGATCGCGTCGTCGAAGGCAAGCCTGCGGATGACCGCGACCGGCGCCTTGTCGAAGCGCGCAAAGCGCTCCGAGAGTTGAGAGCGCACCTCGACCTCGATCTCGTCGGCAAGCCGGCCGATCACCTTGCCGAAAGTGGAAATCTCTTCCTCGCTGTAGCGTCCCGCGATCAACACGTCGGTCGCATGCCAGAGCGCACGGGCGCGGCTTTCCGCCGTGCCCCGCGAAATGG
This sequence comes from uncultured Alphaproteobacteria bacterium, assembly GCA_963738845.1. Classification (GTDB taxonomy): domain Bacteria; phylum Pseudomonadota; class Alphaproteobacteria; order Rhizobiales; family Xanthobacteraceae; genus Bradyrhizobium. The sequence goes on from CAVTYJ010000008.1 coordinate 72,134, forward strand.
CATCGTCGAGGTCTTCCAGATACGACTTCGCCTGATTCATTCTGAACCCTTGGTCATCCCTCACCCCGCGCAAAGCGCGGACAATGAACGATCCTAGAGGGCGAGTGCGAGCATTCCGTAAAATCGGCGCATAAGTATTGCTGTTCAATTTTCGCTAAAATGCTGAGCACGTTGTTAACGCCTGCGCCGAGCTCAGGGATTTGCCAGCGGGGGTGTCAGCACTCTGGGCGGCCGAGGCTTCGGTTTCGGCGGTGCGGCTCCCGGCGCCGGCCGCACCTCGATCGGCGGCGGCAGCGGTGCCGCCTGCTGGGTCGCGATGGGCTGCGAGGTCGAAGGTTGCGGCGTGACGGCTTGCGGCGCGGGTTGCACCGCCGGCGGCCGCGAAGGAACTGCCTTTGCCCTGGGTTGAGGTGGGCGCGGAGGCGGAGCCTCGGATGGTGAGGCTTCCGGCGTGACGGACGGCAAGGCCGCCGTCGACGGCGGGACCGCAGGCTCCGCGGGCGGCGGCTCGCCGCGCTCGATCGCATCCAGCCGTCGCGTTTCGCGGTCGATGGCACGGACCGCGAGCCATGACGACAGCGAAGCGACGTCGATGGTGCGATTGAACGTGTCCGGCGATCCTGCCGCGAAGAGTTGAATCTCCGGACGGCTGTTCGCGGTGCCGAGCACGCTGGAGGTCAGGCTGACGCGAATATCCGCCTGGTCGGCAGCGATATCATAACCGCCGGAGATGACGGCACGCGCGCTCGTGCCGTCCAGCGCGGTGGGATCGACGCGAATCCGTCCGTCCCGAATGTTGAACGGGACTTGCGCCGATGCGATCGGCAGCGCGCCCGCCGCCAGCACCGGCTCCAAGATCTGCCGCAATTTTGCGTCGTCCTTCGCCTGGCCGGAATCGCTGGCGCGGATCGCGACCTCGAAAGCACGGGGATCGAGGCCCGCGATGCTGGCCGCTTCGAGATCGACCGTACCGCTGCCCGTCAGCGCACCCGTCAGCGCCTGGACGCTGCGACCCTGGCTCACCAACGTCATCTGCAACGAGGTCCGGCCTGCGGGCATCCTCAGGCCGCGAAAGCGCAGGACACTGCCGTCGACGCCCGATAATTCCACGCGCGCATTCAATGCGATCCCATTGGAATCCTGCCTTGCATCGAGCGTGGCGCCGGCATCGCCGCCGCCGATCTTGCCCTTGAGCGCCTCGATGGTCAGCGATTGACCATCGTTCTTCACCACGCCGCCAAGCGGCCGCAATTCGATGCCTCCGGGCAACACGCCGCTGAGCGCCTGGAACGCGACGCGGCCCCGCCAGCCCTTGAGCATCCCCGCCCGAAACGGTTCGCTTGCGTCATGCCCAGCCCCGAGCGCGAGCACCAGGACCGGCGCGACATCGAGCATGTCGAGACCGACATCGCCGTCGACCTCCCGTGGCTCGTCCAGCGTCAGGGTGAGATGACCCCGCAGGCGCGAGCCGGCGACGACGCTGTCGAGGTCGTCCAGGATCAGCTTGTTGCCGGCGAGCGCGGCATGCGCGAACAGCCTGATGTTCTGCGCCGCGCGCTCGGAGGGGCTGAGGCCGAACATCGGCGCGAGATTGACGCTGCGAACCCGCAAATTGACGTTCGCCTTCGGGCTCTGCCCCCACAATTCGGCGGTGCCTTGCGCGTCGGCGTCGAGACTTGCGCCCCATACTCTCGCGTTCAGCTGTAGCGGCGCGTGCCACGCCCCGCTCGCCGATCCCTCGAACTGCACCGCGCCCTCGCCCGCGACGGCGCGATCGAGCCCCACAAGACCGAGCAGTGCCTCGCCGCGCTCGGCGGACAATTTCACCTCGACGCCCACGTCGCCGCGAGTGAGCTGATCGAGATCGAGCGCACGGATCGCGGCGAGCGGAGGTTTCGCCGACAACGTCGCAACACCCTTGAGCTGCGGCACGTTGATATCAAGGACCGCGCGCGCATCTGCGCGATCGGGTTCCTTGCCGGCCTTGTCGATATTGAGCGCAAGCTTGACGCGCGCCGGTCCCGGCGGAGTCGCGATCGCGTTCAACCTTGCAGCCATAGCGGGCGCAAAGGGTGCGACCAACGCGGTCATCTGGGCAAAGGACGGGCTGCTCGCGGTCAGCGAAAACTTGCCGGTGGCGTCGGAGCGATCGAAGCTTCCCGACGCCTCCGTCACCATGCCGTTGGCCTGGCCCAACTTCATCTGATCCAGCGACAAGGTTGTCGGGCTGTAGCCGAATTTCGCGCTCAGCGGGCGCAGCTCCTGCCCGGCGGCCATGGCGCGGTCGATATCGAGCGCGATGCTTGCCTGTTGCGGCCACTCGCTCTGTGCCGTCGCGATCGAGCGCACGAATGCGCTCGTTGCATCGAGATCGAGCCGCTCCGCCTTCAAGGTCGCCTCGAACCGAGATCCGCTGCCCGTCGGCGTCGAGAGCGCCATGCGGCCTTCGATGGCACCGCCGTCGATCTCGGCTTTCAGTCCTTCGACAGACAGGCGGTCGGCGGCAACGTCGATATCTCCATGCAGCCGCAGCGGCTTCTGGCTGTGAAAACCGACGTCGGCACGACCCTGCAGCCAGGCCATCAGCGCATCGGGATCCGAGGACTCGACGTCCAGCCTGCCGGCAAGGGCAGTCGGCGCGGACGGTGCTCCCCTGCCAGCAAAGGAGAGTTGCGTTGCGCCGGGCGCGCGCAGATCGAATCGATCGAGCGCCCAGATATTTTCATCGCCGCGAACGGTGGCCGACAGGTTCTGCAGCGGGCGCCCGCCCAGAATGATCTGCTCGGCCCCGGCTTCGATCTTCGCCGGGATCGGCGTGCGCGGCAGGGATGAAAGTGCCGCGCGCAACTGGGGCAACAGGCGCATCGGTTCGACCGGAGGCGCGTCCTTGTCCTTTGACAGAAGGCGGTCGGCATCGAGTTGCCGCGCCGACAGGGTCGCGTGCAGCTCGGGCGATGTGCCAAGACGGATATCGCCGACGCCGGCCAGTTTCAGCGCGCGATCATCCGCGCCGTAGCTGATCTCGAGTTGCTCGAGCTGCGCGGCCGCATGATCGGCCTTGAGCTTGCCCGCGATCCGCCACGGCACCTGATCGCTGCCCTTGGTCCTGGACGGCGGCACCGCAACCATTGCGGCACCTTCAAACCGCGGCGCGCGGCCCTCGAAACTCAGCGTGCCGTCGAGATCGACCGCCAATGCGCGCTCGCCCGGCTCGATTGCAAGGTGCAAGCGCGTGCCGCTGCCGCCCGCTGCCTGGCTCGATGTCACGCGATAGGGATAGCGCGTCCCCTCCAGCGTGAAACTGCCGCCGCCGCGGAGCGTGCCCGCCAGCGAGCGCACGTCGCCGGAAAAGGCGATATCGGTAAGCTCCAGGGTCTTGCGGCTCGCCGCATCGTGCAAGGCGGCGCGGCCGGTGAGGTTCAGCCGATCGATCGCGAGCGAGGCCGGATCGAAGGTGCCGTTCGAGGCGGGCCAGTCGATCCGTCCGTCGCGATCAAGACCAAGATCGAGGGCCATGCCGGCGATGGTAAGCTCGTTGGCGCGCCATTCGCCGCGCAGCAGGTCGCCCAGCGAGAACTCGACGTCGAGCCGGTCGGCGCGCACCTTGCCGAGATCGTTGACGCCGCCGACCACCACGGATCGCAGCCGCAAGGACGGCGTCGGCAGGATGCGCGCATCGAGCCCGCCCGCAACCCGCACCGGGGCGCCGATCACCTTGGTGGCCTCGGCCTCGAATTGCGGCCGAAGCTGATTCCAATCGATGAAATACGGCCCGATCAGCGCAGCAAGCAAAGCAACGATGAAGGCAATCGCCAATCCGAGCAGCGTCGTCTGCACGGGGTCTCCCTTTGGCCGAAACTCCCGGCGCGTCGGCAGTACGCCCGGGCCGGAGAGAGTAATATAGGGCCAAGTATGGCGAAGTCACAGCGGCGCCGTGAGTCCGCCGAAAGTTTGACGTCTCACCAGCTCGCGGGCAGCCGCTTCAATCCCCGCAGCACGAAGGTCGGCCGCCATTCCGGGTTCTGCGCGTCATCGAGCCGCAGGCCCGGGATGCGGCGGAGCAACGTGGCGATGGCGATTTCCGCCTCGATGCGCGCGAGCTGCGCCCCAAGGCAGAAGTGAATGCCGCCGCCAAAGGACAGCGGCTTGACATTGGGGCGGGCGATATCGAGCCGGTCGGGACGATCGGGATAGACCGCCGGATCGCGGTTCGCCGAGCCGAGCAGGCACAGCACGGTCTCGCCTTTCGGAATTCGCTTCCCGCCGAGGTCCTCGATGTCTTCCAGCGCGACACGGCCGGTCAACTGGACCGAGGAATCGTAGCGCAGGAATTCCTCGACCGCGTTACCGATGAGCGAGGGATCGGCCATGAGCAGCGCGAGCTGATCGGGGTTGCGGTACAACGCCAGCAGGCCATTGCCGATCAGATTGACGGTCGTCTCATGGCCGGCGCCAAACAGCAGGATGATGTTGGCGATCAATTCCTCGTTGGTGAGCTTGCTGCCGGCTTCCTCCGCCTGGACCAGCTGTGTGGTCAAGTCGTCGCCGGGGTTGCGGCGGCGCAATTCGAACAACTGCTCGAAATACATCTTCGCCATCGCATGACCCGCGTTGGCCTGGGTTATCTCGGCCGGCGTCAACGGCACCGGGTCGAGAATGCGGCCGCCGTCGCGCGAGCTCGCATAAAACGCCTCGCGGTGCTCCTCGGGAATGCCGAGCATGTCGCAGATGATCGTGACCGGGAGGCGGAACGCAAAATCTTCGATCAGGTCCATGTGGCCGCGGTCGAGGACGGCATCGATGGTCTTGTCGACCACCTCCTGAATACGCGGCCGCATGTCCTCGACCCGTCGCGCGGTGAACGCCTTCACCACCAGCCCGCGCAGGCGGGTATGGTCCGGCGGATCCTGCTGCAGCATCCAGTGGCTCATCGAGCGGAAGATCGGCTCGTCCATGATCTTCGCGCCATAGCGGCGGGTGGTCCTGTCGACGAAGTCCTTGCCGAAGCGCTTGTCGCGCAGCACGAGGCTCACCTCGGCGTGGCGGCTTGCAAGGAAATTGCCGTGCGCCGTCACGTGCATGGGATCGCGCGTTCGCAAGCGCTCGTAATGGGGATAGGGATCGCGGATGAACTCCGGCGAGAGCGGATCAAACAGCGGTTCGCCGACGGCGGTCTGCGCGTGCCCGTTCATGGTGAACCTCGCAAGTGATGTGTCGTCCGCAACTCGATACACTATTGTATCGAGTTGCATTCTGCCCTAAACTGCGACGATGTCAAGGGTGAGGACCAGACCGACGCGGGACGAGACCCGCGACAAGCTGTTCGATGCCGCCGCGCGCGTGTTCGAGGAGCAGGGCATCGGCGGGGCCAGCATCGAGGCGATCGCGGCAGAGGCGGGTTTTACCCGCGGCGCGTTCTACTCGAACTTCGCGAGCAAGGAAGAATTGATCATCGCCATGCTTGGAGATCACGTCGAGCAATCGATCCGGCGCAATCTCGATCTGCTGGCAAGGCATGACAATCTCGACGACTTTCTCGATGCGCTCAAGACCATGGACCGTGGCCGCCAGGATCCGCTCGGCCGCTCTCCTCTGTTGCACATGGAGATGATCCTGTTTGTCGCGCGCGCGGAGAAACGGCGACCCGAGCTTGCCAAGCGGCTGCGGGCCCGCCGAAAGCTGGTCGCCGACATCGTCGAGACCACGCTCAGGGATTCCGGACAGCCCGCGGCGCTGAACCCATCATGGACCGCCGCAGTCCTGCTGGCGCTGGAAGACGGCTTCCGCCTGCACCGCCTGATCGATCCCGAGACCACGCCGGCGGACAGCTTTTTGCGCGCGCTCGGAGATTTGCGGCGCTCGACCGGGCTGAAGCCGGAGTGATGTATGTGTTGCGATGTCGCCGCGTTGCGCTTGTTCTGATTCAACATCTCACAAAATTCAGTTCCGATGTCATGCCCCGCGAAGGCGGGGCATCCAGGTTTGCAGAGGGGTCGCGATCGAGGCACAGGCATCTCTGGAATACCGATCCCGGTCCCGTCTTCGCCAAGGCTTCGACGGGGCAGCGAGTCCGAGGGCTCGCCGGAGCTTTAGCGGAGGCGGCAAGCCGGGCGATGACAGCGAGAGAAGACGCGCACATCCGCATTCCCGCGGCGCGTCTGCGTCCGAGCTTTGAACGATCAACGTCCCTCGAACGAGCCGAGGGCGCAGGGAATGCCGGGTGTTTTGTGCACCCGCAGCCTCGCATGCAGTAAAAGAAAGCATACGAGCAAGTCCACTACAGGTACGCCGAAACAATCCGGCCTTCCCTGCGCGATGGTTTACGACTTATCTGCGCGCTCTCTCCGGTGTCCATGACCTTTTAGTCACCGTCGCGCGCGAGGGTCATCTCCTTGCGCACTTAGCACCAGCCCAGGGGTACCAAGACCACACGCCTTCGTCGTCCGCATCCATGCCGCTCGTCGCGCAACACGAACCACGTCCATCGCATCCCGTCTCGCGTTCGTGACGATCGCGATACGCCCCTCGTACCGAGTCGGGACGTTGTTACGATAATCATAAATTTCCGCAAAGCGGAAGCAAAATATTTTTGGCCCAGGGGCTGGACACGAACTTGCAAAGGTCACTTGTCGGGCAAATCAGTTGGGGCAAAGCGTGCGCCGTCATTGCGAGGAGCGAAAGCGACGAAGCAATCCAGATGTCGACGTGGCAAGGATCTGGATTGCTTCGCTCCGCTCGCAACGACACCGGATCAACATCCTTGTCCCGCGGCGCAAATTGTACCGAGACCGGTGCGCAGCCCCGTCGCGCGCGGGGCTGCGATCTGCTATGGAAGCAGGCAAATGCCGCGCAGCAATCCGCCGAGGCCCCATGAGCGACACCACCGACCGCGCCCCCTTCTACCATGACGGCATGCGTGAGCTGCAGGACCGCTTCGACGGCCGCCGCGTCGCCGACGCGCTGGAGAAGCACCGCCTTCACTTCGAGTTCTGGGAACAGGATCGCAAGCTGATCGAGGAAGCGCGATTCTTCTTCATCGCGACGAGCTACCGCGACAACGTCGATTGCTCGATGCGCTCGGGCGATCCCGGTTTCGTCAAGGTCACCGCGCCCGACACGCTCGAATACCCCGAGTATGACGGCAACAACATGTACCGCACGCTCGGCAACATCCACCGCAACCCGAATGTCGGGCTCTTGTTCGTGCGCTTCGACGGCAAGACATTTCGCACGCGCATCCGAGGCAGCGCAACGATCCACGACAGCGCCGACGTGCTGGCCGTCCATCACGGCGCAAAGGTCGTCGTGCGCGTCAAGTGCGAGATCTTTCCGAACTGCCCCCGCTATGTCCCGGACCTGATGGGCAATTCCGCAACCGTTGCGGCCAATCCGTTCGTTCCCAGGCCCGGATATGAGCCGCCGCCGCCGGAATGGAAAAGCCGCGATTACCTCAAGGACGTGCTCTCGAAATACGACCCGCATCGGAACGACAAATCATAGCAGGCGTGGGGAGCACGTTGGCTTGGTCCGTCTGTGCCCGCCCTGCCCGTCATCGCCCCGCCTTGCCCGCAACGCTGCGGATTTTTCCGGGCGAGGCCCGCCAGATCGCGAACGCCGACAGCGCGCTCACGGCGATCGCGATCGCAAAGGCGACGGTATAGCTCCCGGTCCGATCGTACAGCAGGCCCGTAAGCCACGGCCCCGCAGCGCCACCGGCGAGCGCCACCAGCATCACGCAGCCGAAGATGCTGCCGTAATGCGGCCCCTGAAAAATCTCCAGCACCACCGCGCCCATGACCGAGGTGAGGCCATAGCCCAGAGCTCCCTGCGTGAAAACCATAAGATAGATCAGGAGCAACGACGGCTCGAACTTCAGCGCGATCAACGACGCAAAGCAGATTGCAAAGCCCAGACAGCTGATCGCCCAGATCGCTTCACGGCCGATACGGTCGGAGGCATGGCCGAGCACGATCTGTCCGGGAATGCCGAGCAGAGAGACGAGGCCGAGCGCCCAGACGCTGACGTTCGGAGAGAAGCCGACATCGAGCAGGAATTTCGTCTGGTGCACCTGAACGGCGTACCAGATATAGAGCCCGCAGAAATATCCGAGCGCGATCCACCAGAACCGCGCCGTGGCCAGTGCGCGCGGCAAGGTCCACTCCGTCGAAGCCCAGGCGGGATCGAGAACCTGCGAGGCCGGTTTGCCGGTGGTTGCCTGCGCTTGCGCCTCGCCGTCCGGCAGCAAGCCGAGGTCTTCCGGCCGCTTGCGCAACAATAGATTGATCGGCGCGAGCCCGATCAGCACGATCAGGCCGATAAAGGTGCAGGCCGCGCGCCAGCCGCTTTGCTCGATCACATGCTGAACCCAGGGCAAGAGTGTGACCGAGCCGATGCCGACGCCGGCGAAGGCGATCCCGATCGCAAGGCCGCGGCGGCGAATGAACCAGTTCGGCAGGAACAGCGAAAAGCCGGAGTAGCCGAGACAGACGCTGCCGGCGCCGACCATGACTCCGATCGTGATGTAGAGGTGCCAGGGCGCGCTGGTCAGCGGCGCCAGCAAGAGGCCGCCGCCCATCAGCGCGATGCCGAGCTCCATCACCGCACGCGGGCCGGCACGGTCCATCAGCCGGCCGATCAGCGGGCTGATCACGGCCGATACCACGAAGCCGAACGAGAACGCGCCCGCGGTCACGCCGCGCTCCCAGCCGAACTCCGACAGAATGGGCGGAAAAAACAGTGAAAAGGCGGTGCGCGCGTTGACGCCGATCGCCATGGTGACGAAGGTCACGGCGACGATGATCCAGCCGTAGAAGAAGGGAAGCGGCATCCCCGAGCGTTTCATGAAAGCCGTTTGATGCGTGCTGCTTCGGCCTTCATGCTGCATCCTCCCGATTTTTTTCTGCGTCGCGTTGTCGCGCCGGCGTTTGAAAACAACTCTATGACTAAAGAGAAGGTGAGAGCAAGCGCTACAGCCGCGTGCCCGAATTGCCTGCTGTTGCGAGACTGGCTATGGTGACGATCAGTTACCGGGGCGAACTTGTATGCCGGCGCAAGGAGGAAACGTGGTCAGGGCCGTTCTCTTGATCGTGGTGTTCGTGCTCGCGCAAGCCTCGCTCGCTTTCGCGATCAATGACAAGGATAAGCCCAAGCCGAAGCCCAAAGTGAGCACCTTCCTCGCCCACTGCAAATCAGATCTGGAGAGCTGCACGCAGAAGGTCTCGGACATCAGCCTGGAAATGGTTTCCAATGCCGCCGATCAAACCTGGTGTCCGACCGCCGAAACCGACGACGTGAGAGTAACGACGCCCAAGACGGTGGATTGGCTCACCGCTCATCCCGAGCTCGCCAGCAAGCCGATCGACGAGGGCATCAAGACGGCGCTGCGGCAGCTGTATCCCTGCAAGCGGTAGGGCTTCTCCCTCGTCTCTCCCGCAATGAAAAAGCGGAATCGTGCTAACCAGAGCGCGATCGGGGTTGGGTTGAATCGCGATCGCGCTCTATATTCTTGATTGAGCATGATCTTTTTTTTCGGAAACCGGTGCCCACTTTTCCGGATCACGCTCTAAGGCCTGCGAATCCAGTGCTCGGCATTCACGGCACCGGTCGGGGCTTCTCCGCGGATGATCGCCGCAACCTGCCGCACCGTCTCCATCGCCTGATGTTCGATCGCCTGCGGCGTCAACCCGCCGATATGAGGCGTCGCGATCACATTGGGCTGTGTTGCGAGCTCCGGCGTCGGCATCTGATCCGGCGCGCGGCCGACATCCATCGCGGCTCCCGCGATCAGGTTTTCGCGCAAGGCGGCGGCGAGCGCGGTCTCGTCGACGAGATTGCCGCGCGACAGATTGATGAAGAAGGCGTGCCTCTGCATCCGCGCCAGCGCGGTTTGCCCGATCAGGTTTTCGGTCTGCTCGTTGGCGATGGCAAGGCACACCACATAATCGGCGCGGCCGAGCAGTTCCTCGAGCGACACGTGCTTCATGCCGGTCTCGCTGACGGTTGCAAAGGGATCGGCGATGAGAACCTCCATGCCCAGCGTCTTCGCAAGCTTCGCAAGATAGCGGCCGATCGCGCCGTAACCGATGATGCCGATGCGGCTGCCCGAAAGCTGCCGGCCCATCCGCACCTCCGCCTTGCGGCGCCCGTGATACTCCGCGGTCGTACGCGAGATGCCGCGCGACAAATCGACCATGAAGCCGAGCGCAAGCTCGGCGACCGCCGGAACGAAACCGGGCGATGCGCGCGTCACCAGCACGCCGAGCGCCGACGCTGCCGTCACGTCGACGTTGCGGATATCGACCGCGCAACGAACAAAGGCACGCAGCTTCGGAAGCCGCGGGAAGATTTCGCCTCTGCCCTCGGTCATGCGATCGGCGACGATGATATCGACCTCGCGCGCGGCGGCGACGAGTCCCTTGGCATCGAGCGGCTCCTCGCCTTCATGCAGCCTGACCTCCGCCAGCGCCCTGAGCCCATCGAGCGCGCGCTCACCGTAATACTGGCGACGGAATTCGGGCGGCGGCGTCAGCAGCACCTTCATGTCCATCACTCCTGTGGGCGATCCACAAAACCGGAAAAGCGGTCGATCCGAAACGGTTCTGGCGTCCTGAGGGCGGGATCGCAGGCCATATCCGCCAGCATGGCGCCGACAGCGGTCGCGAATTTCGCGCCATGTCCGGAACAGGGCGATGCCACGATGATCCGCGGATCCTGCGGCAGGCGATCGATAATGAACTCGTTGCCGTTATCGGCGACGATGTCGGCCTTTGCCGTATTGGTATAGAGACAGATATCACGGTCCACGATCGGTCCGTCGGCGCCCGGGATCAGCTTTGCCAGCGTCGCCGTCACCGTTTCGAGTTCCGCATCGCTCGCCGGCGGATCCCATTCGTCCGCAGAGACTACTCTGCCGTGGTCGTGCTGCGCTGCCTTGACGCCGCGTCCCTCGAAATCGGGAAAGCCGTAGACCATGCCGCGCTCGGCTTCGAGGATGAAGATCGGAAACTCGCCATAGCGGGTCGTGGCCGGGTTTGCCGGCCTGAACCAGCCGACCGCCTGCCGCGTCACGGTGACATGGCGCTTCAGCCCCGGGATCAACTCCGCAATCCAGGGACCGGCGGCGACGACCACCTGTTCCGCCATCACCTCTTCGCTTGCGCTCGAGATGCGGATGCCCTCGCTCGTCGCACGCATCCGAGCCGCCTTCCGGATGATGCGGCCATTGGCGCCACCGCGAAATGCGCGCATGGCTTCCTCAGCCAGCAAGATAGCGCCGCTATCCTGCACCACGACATCCCAGTCGTCGGGAAGCTTGAACGCCGGAAATGCGAGATTGGCTTCGCGGCCGTTGCGCGGTCCGGTGATGCGGGTCTTCGCCGCCACTGCCGCGGCGCGCGAATTTGCGACCAGCTGACAGCCGGGCGGCCCTGCTTCAAGCACAGGGCTCGGCATCAGCAGCCTCCGCCCGCTCTCCGCCTCCAGGGCGACCCAGCCTTCGAATGCGCGGTCGCTGAGCGCGGTATAGGCCTCGCTCTCGAAATTGAAACGCCGGAAGACCCTGCAGGAGCCGTGCGAGGAGCCCCGCGCCTCGCCAATTTCCAGCGGATCGAAGCCGAGCACGTCAAGGCCGCGGCGCGCCAGCGCATGGAGTGCCGCGCTTCCCATCAGCCCAAGGCCGATGATGCCGATCTCGCAGCGTCGCATCTTGTGATCCCTCGAGCTGTCCGCGCTCGGACTACGGGATTTGAGGTCGCCTGGCACCATCAGGAGGCGCAACCGCCTCGCGCGTTTTTTCCTGTAGCAAAAATTGCCACAAACGTGCAGACGCCCCCGCCCCAACCGGCGCACCGGGCTTGCCGACGGCGCGGCAATCGGATTTCCTCGATCAAAAGGAGATGGAGGCGTGACGACCCGACCTGCCGGTGCACCGCGGCAAAGATCATGGCCGCTGTTCCGCTCGCTGCAAGCGTTCCAGCCAGGCCTGGTGCCCGCAGACATGATCGCGGGGCTGACGCTTGCCGCGATCGCCATCCCCGAGCAGATGGCCACCGCCCGGCTCGGCGGCTTCGCGCCGCAGATCGGCTTTTTCGCCTTCATCATGGGCTCGCTCGGCTTCGCCATGCTGGGTGCCAATCGCTTCCTGTCCTGCGGCGCCGATTTCGACGATCACCCCGATCTTCGCCGGCGGTCTCGCGCTGGCCGCCGCTGCCGGCTCGCCGGAGTATCAGTCCGCCGCAATGGCGCTCGCGCTTCTGGTCGGAGCCATGCTGATCGCGGCCGGCGCGTTCCGGCTGGGCGGCATCGCCAATCTGTTGTCGGTGCCGGTCACGGTCGGTTTTCTTGCCGGCATTTCCGTCCACATCCTGGTGTCGCAGATGCCGGGCGTGCTCGGGCTGGCCTCGCCGCGCGGGCCGACCCTGCAGCGGATCGCCGAACTTGCAAGGCATGCGGGCGAAGCCAACCTCTTTACCGTCGCGATCGGATTTGGCGTGCTTGCGGTGGTGGCGATGGCCGAAAGAGTAAGCGCCAGGATCCCCGGTGCGCTGATCGCGCTCGTCGGCGCAACCATTGCGGTGATTGCGGCCGATCTCGAGCACAAGGGCGTCGCCGTCGTCGGAACCGTCCCGGCATCGCTGCCGATGCCCTCGCTGCCGGATCTTGCGCCGGAGCGATGGGTGCGGCTGTTTCCCCTCGCCTTCCTGATCTCGATCGTGGTGATGGTGCAGACGGCCGCGACCACGCGCGCGTTTCCGTCGGACCCCGACAAGCCCGCCGACGTCGATCGCGATTTCCTCGGCGCCGGCGCCGGAAGCCTGCTCGCCGGCCTGTTCGGCGCCTTTCCGGTCGACGCCAGCCCGCCGCGAACCGGCATCGTCTCGGAAACCGGCGGACAAACGCAATTCGCCGGGCTGTTCGCCGCGGCCATCGTGCTCGCCCTGCTCGCGTTCGGCGCGACGCTGTTGAAGCACGTGCCGGATGCGGCGCTCGGCGGTGTCCTGCTGTTCGTGGCCTTGCGCATCATCCGCTTCCGCCAGATCGCCACGATCTACCGCGAATCACTCGGCGAATTTCTGCTGATCGTGGCGACCGCCGCGGCGATCATCGCGCTTCCGATCGAGCAGGGCGTCGCGATCGGCATCATCCTGTCGCTGCTGCACGGCATCTGGAGCACGACGCGCGCCCGTCTCGTGGTGTTCGAGCGGGTTCCGGGCACCACGATCTGGTGGCCGGCGAGCCCTCATATGAAGGGTGAGCTGGTTCCGAACGCGACCGTGGTCGGCATGCACGCGCCGCTGTCGTTTCTCAACGCCGAGAGCTTCAAGGCCGACGCGCTCAAGATATTGCAGGCCGAGAAGCCGCGACTACTGGTCATCGAGGCCAGCGGCATGCCCGAAATCGATTTCACGGCGGCGCAGAACCTGCTGGAATTGTTCAGGGAATGCGAAAAGTCCGAGGTCACCGTCGCGATCGCCCGGCTGGAATCGCCGCGCGCGCAGGAGGCCTTCGAGCGCTTTCGCATCTACGAGGCGCTGCCGCGCAATCACGTGTTCCGCAGCGTCGCCGAGGCGGTGGCGGCGCTCGCGAAGTGACACCTGAAGTCGGAGCTCACGTAACGCATCAAGCGGCCGCAGCGGCGCGCTTGGGTTTCTCATGATCTTTCCCGGATCATGGGGCCTGCAGCGCCGGATGATCGCTCAGCACGATCTCCCTGATCGCGTTGGCCTGGATGGCGCGGAACAGGATTTTCGCGGTCTTCATGTCATCGGCCTTGAGGCAGAGATCGACGATTTCGCCCACGGCGGCATCGCGCATCAATTCATCGGAGATTTTCATGGCGATCTCCATCGCCCGCCGCGCAGCGGCCTGGTAGCGCGCCCTGTCGCGCTCGTTGCCGGCCTTGTCCCGCCGCTTGCCGTTCGTGGTGTCGGCAATGCCGCCGACCCTTGCGGCGGTATCGGCGGCGGAGCGGCAGATGGTGCGGATCAGGTCGGCGGCCTCGATATCGCCGATCGGCCACGCGATCTCGGTTTCCCAGGCCTCAGGGTGCCTTTTTCCGCCAAAACGCCACATCACGTCGCCCCTGGCTCGCGCTGCCATCGTCATTTGCGGCGCGCGCAAATGCAAGCTCGTTGATCCAGTCCGTCAGCTCGTGCGCTTTGCCCCGATCGCTCCGAATTGCGCCTTCTGCTCGTCGCTCAAGGTCGCATAGAAATCGTCCAGCGCAGGCCGCACCAGCTTGATCGCATCCAGCATCGCATCGAGCCTGACATCGGCGGTCGCAAGCCGGTCCGGCGGCATCAGGTCCTCATCCGGCTGGCAATCGAAGTTGAGGATATCATTGGCCTTCGCGCTCATCAGCCGAAGCCCGTCCAGCGCGGTGCGCTGCGTGTCGCTGAGCTGCAGCTTGCCCTCGATCTCGCTGCCGGGCCATCGCAGCGCCTCGGGCGGCGTGCAGCTTTGCGTGGGCGGAACTTTGGGCGTGGACTTGGCCCGCTGTTGTTCCAACCCCTTGAGCTGAGCCTTCTGCTCGTCGTCGAGGAGCTCGAAGAATTTCTCCAATGGGGGCCGGATCCTGGCGATTGCGGTTTCCATCGCCTCAAGCCGCTGCTGCATCGCGGCAAGCCTGCCGGACGGCGTCAACGCCGCGTTTGTCGGGCACGCCGCGCGGATGGTCCGGGCGGCCTCGGCCGATGCGCCCGCGAGGTCGTCGAGCGCGGCACGCTGCTCCTCGTTCAAGAGAATCGACTGCCTGAGCTGATCGACCGGCAGGCTGGCAACGTCGTCATCGCCGCAGATCTGCGCAAGTTGCGGAATTCTGCCATGCCTGCGGCGCGACGCGGTCGTGTAGCGGGCGAGCTCCTCATCGCCATAGGGCGTGAAGATCGCAGCATAGACGTCGCGATAGCCGTAACCCCAGAAGCCGATACCATCGCCCCAGAGCGTGTAATCGTAGAGGTCGTAATAGGCGAACGGCCAGAACAGCGGGCCTACCCACCCATAACCGCCGTCGCCATGTTGCCACCATCCACTCGCGCCACGGCGGGCGCCCCACCCTGCCAGCGCAGCACTTGCTGCGACCTGCACCCGAGTCACCGGCCGCGTCACCCAGTCGGCGCCACGGGGAATCTCGGCACGCGGCGTTCCCGCACTCGCCTCGGCGTGCAGATTTGCCATTCTGACCCGGCCGCCGCCGCGGCGGCCGTGCAGGCTGCGAAGCGCGATCATGTGGGATGCGACGGAGCGCACGATGCCGAAGGGACCGCCGCCGATGCGGATGTGCAAACCTCTCGCCTGCGCCGAACTCATCGGCAGGCTTGTCAGAAGCAGGGAGCACATTCCCAAAACGGCAATTCCGGCAGGTAATTTGGACATGGCACCCTCCCGTGCCAGTGCTCAGAAGCAGCCGGTCATCAACTCGTTCGCCTTGGCCCGATGGCCTCGAATTGCGCCTTCTGTTCGTCACTGAGTGTAGCGTAGAAATCGTCAAGTGCCGACCGCACCGATTTGACGGCCTGCAGCATGATATCGAGGCGTTTGCCGATCGAGTCCAACCGCGCGATTGGCGTCAGCACGTCGGAGGGTTGGCAGGCCGACTTGAGCGTATCGGCGGCCTGGGCTGCCGCGTCCTGCAATTTCCCAAGCGCGGCACGCTGGGTCTCGTTCGGATGCAACCTGCTTTCGATCTCGTCGGTCGGCCAGGCAAGCGTGGCGGGCTGGGCGGCACTACACGTCCCCGCCAAACCGCCCGCGCCAGATTTCTTGCGCTCGTCCTCGGCGATCGCATTGAAGCGCGCCTTCTGCTCGTCGTCGAGCAGGCCGTACAGCCGCTCGAGCGGCGAACGCACCAGCGCCACCGCAGCAATCATTGCCTCGACACGCTGCTGCATGGCCGCGAGTTGGCCGGGCGCGGTCGCCGCGATCTGCGTGGGGCAGCTCGCCCGGATGGTCTGCACGGCCTTCATCGATGCGCCGGCAAGCTCGTCGAGCGCGGCGCGCTCGATTTCAGTCGGCTCGATCACCTGGCTGATCTGGTCGATCGGCAGGCCTGCGACCTCTCGGCTGTCATCCGCGCAGATTTGCGCGAAAGACGCCGCCCTGGGCGCCCTCTGTCGCGGTTGAGGCGATCCGTAGTAGCCGGCGAGGCCGCCGTAACCATAGGGTCCGAACAGCCCCGCGTAGATGTCGAGATAGCCGTAGCCCCAGAAACCGCCGTAGCCCCAGAGCGTGTAGTCGTAGATGTCGTAATAGGCGAACGGCCAAAACAGCGGCCCGACCCAGCCGTATCCGCCGTTGTGATGCCGCCACCATCCGTTCACGCCGCCATGCCAGCCCATGACGGCGGCGCCGGCGGCGAGCCTGGCCCGTGCGGCGGGGTTACCGATGAGGCGAGCGCTATTCAGGGCGCGACCGTGATTGAGTGCGTTTCGGATGCTTCTTGAGCTGACCCCGGCGTTTCGAAAGCCGTGCCCTCCATGCCATGCTCCGCTGCCGGCATGATGCGCGCGCGCAAAATGTCCGCCACCGCCATGGAAATGTGCATGACCCCCACCATGGAAGCCGCCACCGTGGAAGCCACCATGAAAACCACCGCCGTGTCCGCCGCCATGGCCCCCGCCGCCATGGCCCCCGCCACCATGACCGCCGCCACCGCGCGCAAGGGCGGGGCCCGAGAACGCAGCGATCACCGCAATCGTGAGGACGAGCCTGGACATCGGCACCTCCCGCGGATTTTCCCGCAAGACAAAATAAACGTCTGGTGGAACCAGAAGTTCCCGCTCAGGCCGCCGGCACGATCTTGCCGGGATTGAAGATATTTTGCGGATCGAGCGCGCGCTTGATCGCACGCATCGCCTCCAGCGCCTCCGGCCCAAGCTCGGCCATGAGGTACTTCTGCTTTCCTTGGCCGATGCCGTGCTCGCCGGTGCAGGTGCCGCCCATCGATTGCGCGCGCTCGACCAGGCGATGCATGAAGTCTTCCCCGCGCGCCATTTCATCGCGGTCGTCGACATCGCACAGCAGCGAACAGTGGAAGTTGCCGTCACCGACATGCCCCACGATCGGCGACAACAAATTGAGCCGCGCCAAATCCTCTTCGGTCTCGGTGACGCAGTCGGCAAGCCGCGAGATCGGCACGCAGACGTCTGTCGCTACCACGCCGGCGCCCGGGCGCAGTGCCTTCACCGACCAATAGGCGTCGTGACGCGCCTGCCACAATCTGGTGCGGTCCTCCGGGCGTGTCGTCCAATTGAAGTCGCCGCCACCGCATTCGCTTGCGATCTCGCCGAAATTTCGGGACTGCTCGGCCACCTCCGCCTCGCTGCCGTGGAATTCGAGCAGAAGCAGCGGCGTCTCCGGCAGCGACAATTTCGAGTAGGCATTGCAGGCTTTGACCTGGGCGGCGTTGAGCAGCTCGATGCGCGCCACGGGAATGCCGGTCTGGATCGCCATGATCGTGGCCTGGCAGGCGCCGCGCACGGTCGCAAACGAGCAGGCCGCCGCCGCAATCGTCTCGGGAATCCCGCGCAGCCTGATCGTGAGCTCGCAGATGATGCCGAGCGTGCCCTCTGCGCCGACAAAGAGATGGGTGAGGTCGTAACCGGCCGAGGACTTCTTTGCCCGCGTGCCGGTCGTGATGATCTCGCCGTCGCCGCGAACGACTTTCAGCGCCAGCACATTCTCCCGCATGGTGCCGTAGCGCACGGCGTTGGTCCCCGAGGCGCGGGTCGAGGCCATGCCGCCAAGCGAGGCGTCCGCGCCGGGATCGATCGGAAAGAAGACGCCCTGGTCGCGCAGATGCTCGTTCAGTGCCTTGCGGGTCACGCCGGGCTCGATCACGCAATCGAGGTCGTCGGCGTGGACCTCCAACACCTTGTCCATGTCGTGAAGATCGATACAGACGCCGCCGGCCGGCGCATTGATATGACCTTCGAGCGAGGTGCCGGTGCCGTAGGCGATGATCGGCACCCCATGCCTTGCGCAAATCCTGACGGCATCCTGGATGTCGGCGGTCTCCTGCGCCATCACCACCGCATCCGGCGGCTGCGAGGGCAGCCAGGTCGTGGTGTGCGCGTGCTGATCGCGCACGGCTTGCGAGGTGCTCAGGCGGTTGCCGAAGCGCGCGGCCAGTTGCTCGAGCGCGGATGCCAGCACCTTCGGTTCCGGCTTCTTCAGTTCAGTTATCGTCATCGCCACGTCAGTCGTCCTCCCCGGCTATTTTGGACGGTGGCAAAGGATATATAAGGGGTCAAGACATCAAAGGAATTGATATGACCGTTGCGACTGCCCTGAAGGACATGCCGTTGCCGCCGGCGCCATTTTTGTCGTCGGTCATGCAGATCGAGCCGCAATGGATCGACTACAACGGCCATCTGAACATGGCCTATTACAACGTCATGATGGACCGCGCCATCGACGAGCTGTGGCTGCAGCTCGGGATCGGGCCAACCTATATGAGGGAACGTCACGGCTCGACCTTCACCGCCGAATGCCATGTGCGTTATTTGCGCGAGATTCATCTTGGCGATCCCGTGCAGATTTCGGTCTACCTGCTTGCGGCCGACGAGAAGCGGCTGCACACCTTCGAGGAGCTCAGGCATGCGAACGAAGGCTGGCTGTCGGCTACCTCCGAGAACATGACCATGCACATGGACATGGGCGCGCGAAAAGTCGCGCCGTTTCCACCCGATATCCGCGCCCGCATCGCCGCGGTCGCCGCAACGCACGCCGCCCTTCCGCGGCCGGACGGCATCGGACGCAAGATCGCGATGCCGCAGAAACAGACGGTCTAGAGTTCAGATCCGTCTGCCGCGCGCGACGCCGACGATCGCGGAGACCAGGAACAATACCACCGCGATGAAGAAAATGATCTTGGCGATCTCGATGGAGGCGCCAGCGATACCGCCGAAGCCGAGAATACCGGCAATCAGCGCGATAATCAGGAAAGTGACAACCCAACCTAGCATGGTGAGTACCTCTGTCTCTCGATCAACCTTCGGGAGAACCAATCCAGGCTGGAAGCGGAGGTTCCGCCGTAAGAATAACGAAAAAACCCTGGGACAGCGGAACAAAGCTGCGCCCTATCAACGGTCGCGCCGGCCCGGTAGCCGGTTTCCCAGGACCGGTTTCCATCATGGACTTCCGTACCGCATCGAATTGGGGGTGGGCTTTCCGCGGATAGCGCGCGCTGTGGTATCGTCGGCCTGCTCAAAGGGCATTAAACCGAGAAGGAACGCAAATGGGAATATGGGGCTATGAGCCTTGGGGTAACGACAAGGCAGCGGACTTTTTTGGTGATCTTTTCGAGCACTGCAACCTTAGAGAGCTCGTGGTGTCCAAGCTGAAGTCCGATGTCACTGGCAGTAATCACCAAGCAATTCGGGCCGCGGCCTTAATTCTAATCTTTTTGGGGCGAAATTACGTTTGGCCTATCCGCTCGCTAAAAGCAGACATCGAACTCACTATTGCTCGGCTGAGTGAGTTGCTCGAAGACCCGGATATCAAGGGAAACATCGAGTATGAGGAACCCATAAGACATGAGATCGAGATCTTGAAAGCACGAAATGACAAGAGCCATTCAATAAATGAGGCCACGCGGCGATATTGGGAGACTTCTCATTTAACAAAAACGAGGATTCAACCCTGAGGGCTGTTTCAACGAACCGAAAGATCCTGGCCGGCGTTTCGCTCGCTCCGCGCCTACCGCGCGCTGCCCTTTTGTCGGGCGATCTCATCGCCGGCCTCACCTGGTCGCGATCGCTCCGAACAGGTGGCGACGGCACGCCACGCGCTGCAACAGCGGTGGCCGGATAAGTCTGTAAAACCCGGCAGCAACGCCCCATATAGACCCCAATCCCTGCTAAGAAGGCTCCCTTTCGCCACCCCGCAGTGCCGACGTGGGGTAAATTCCGATTCGAGATGACCGAGCCGAGCAAACTGAGCCATTTTGGCGTACCCGAACACCAGCCCGCGGCCGGCGGCATTGCCGCGCGTGCGCGCGCGGCCGCAACAGGCGGCCCGCGTTATCTCGACGGGCTCAATCCCGAGCAGCGCGAAGCGGTCGAGACGCTGGACGGACCGGTGCTGGTGCTTGCCGGCGCGGGCACCGGCAAGACCCGCGTGCTCACCACGCGCATCGCCCATATCCTGAGTGAGGGCCGCGCGCGACCCGGCGAGATTCTGGCGGTGACCTTCACCAACAAGGCCGCGCGCGAGATGAAGCTCAGGCTCGGCCAGATGCTCGGGCAGGCGGTCGAGGGCATGCCGTGGCTCGGCACCTTCCATTCCATCGGCGGCCGCATCCTGCGCACCCATGCCGAGATGGCGCAGCTCAAGTCCAACTTCACCGTGCTCGACACCGACGATCAGGTGCGGCTGTTGAAGCAACTGCTGCAGGCCGAGGACATCGACGACAAGCGCTGGCCGGCGCGCATGCTGGCGGGCCTGATCGACGGCTGGAAGAATTGCGGCTTGATGCCCTCGCAAGTTCCGCCGGGCGAGGCCGCGGTATTCGCCAACGGCAAGGGCGGCAAACTCTACACGAGCTATCAGGAGCGGCTGAAAATTCTCAACGCCGCCGACTTCGGCGATCTGCTGCTCGAGAACATCCGCATCTTCCGCGAGCATCCGGACGTGCTCCGCCAATACCAGAGCCGGTTCAAGTTCATCCTGGTCGACGAGTACCAGGATACGAATGTCGCGCAGTATCTGTGGCTGCGGCTGCTGGCACAGGCGCCCTCCAATTCGTCATTGCCGGGCTTGCCGTCTTCGCAAAAGCTACGCCGGCCTGACGAGGGGGCGCCCGGCGAAGCCATTGGCGTAGCCGGGACCCGGCAATCCATCGATTCTTCACGAGATGGATCACCGGGTCACGACGCTTCGCGTCGGCCCGGTGACGACGAGAAGAGTGTGGCGCCGACCGCGGCCGCCCCGCACCTCAAGAACATCTGCTGCGTGGGCGACGACGACCAGTCGATCTATGGCTGGCGCGGCGCCGAGGTCGACAACATCTTGCGCTTCGAGCACGATTTTCCCGGTGCCAAGGTGATCCGGCTCGAGCGCAATTACCGCTCCACCGGGCACATTCTCGCGGCAGCCTCCCATCTCATCGCGCATAATGAAGGCCGGCTCGGCAAGACCTTGCGGACCGAGGACGTCGACGGCGAGAAGGTCACCGTCACCGGCGCCTGGGATTCGGAAGAGGAAGCGCGCGCCATCGGCGAAGAAATCGAGGAGCTGCAGCGCAAGCGCGAGAGGCTCAACGAGGTCGCGATCCTGGTGCGCGCCTCCTACCAGATGCGTGAGTTCGAGGACCGCTTCGTCACGCTCGGCCTGCCCTACCGCGTGATCGGGGGTCCGAGATTCTACGAGCGCGCCGAAATCCGCGACGCGCTGGCCTATCTGCGCGTCATCAACTCTGCCGCGGACGATCTCGCCTTCGAACGCATCGTCAATGTGCCCAAGCGCGGGCTTGGCGACGCCACCGTGCAGCTCCTTCACGACCACGCCCGCAAGCGCCGCATTCCCCTGTTCGAGGCGGCGCGTGCGGTGGTCGAAACCGACGAGCTGAAGCCGAAGGCGCGCGGCGGCTTGCGCGAGCTTGTCGCACAGTTCGACCGTTGGCGCGCGCAGGCCGAGGTCACGTCGCATACCGAACTGGCCGAGATCGTGCTCGACGAGAGCGGCTACACCGAGATGTGGCAGAAGGACCGTTCGGCTGATGCGGCCGGCAGGCTCGAAAACCTGAAGGAGCTGGTACGCTCGATGGAGGAGTTCGAGAACCTTGTCGGCTTCCTCGAGCACATCGCGCTGGTCATGGACCGCGACGGCGAGGCCGAGGAAGATGCGGTCTCGCTGATGACGCTGCATTCGGCCAAGGGACTCGAATTCGACAACGTGTTCCTGCCGGGCTGGGAGGAAGGGCTGTTCCCGAGCCAGCGCACGCTCGACGAGCAGGGCCGCGCAGGTCTCGAGGAAGAGCGCCGCCTCGCCCATGTCGGGCTTACCCGCGCGCGGCGGCGCGCAAAACTCTATTTTGCCACCAACCGTCGCATCCACGGCACCTGGACAACCACGATCCCCTCGCGCTTCCTCGACGAATTGCCGGCGGCCAGCGTCGAGATCACGGAGTCCAAGGGCGGCTCCGCCTGGGGCGGCGCCGGCGGCTATGGCGCCTCGCGCTTTGACAATATGGACTCCTTCGGCTCGAGCTATGCGACACCGGGCTGGCAGCGCGCGCAGGCCAAGGCGCGCCGCAACGGCCAGGCGCGCGGCGGCTTTGACGAGGCGCATTCTCCCTTTTCAGGCTCGCGCAGCGATGCCTCAGGCCGTGACGACGGCTTCTCGCGCAAGAGACGCGCGCCGCTGACGATCGAGGGCGAGCTGGTCGCGAAATCGACTGGCACCACCTCGGAATTTTCAGTCGACGACCGCGTGTTTCACCAGAAGTTCGGCTATGGCCGCGTCGTGAAAATCGACGGCAACAAGCTCACCATCGCCTTCGACAAGGCTGGCGAGAAAAAGGTGGTCGACAGCTTCGTGGAGCGGGCGTGAGGGGGTGGCAATATGACAAGGGACTGCCCTACGTCGGCCCTTGACCGCCCTCGATCTCATCGTATCAGATGAGGCCATGGTTCGGGGCCGGACGATCCTACTGATTCTCGCGCTTGTCACCACGCCAGAGCTGGCGGCGGCGCAAGCGATGCGCATTGGCTCGGCGCAGAACATGAGCTTCGGCGAGGCCGCGGGGCTGATTGCCCAGAGCTGCGGCGCCGACATCGACGCCAATTGCCGCGGCGTCAATCTCGATGCCAACCGGCTGAGGGAATGCCTGTCGCGCAATACCGACGCGATCTCCTCGCAATGCAAGAGCGACTATCTGCGCGCCTTCGACGCGATCCAGAAGCGGATCGCCAACCGCGTCAACGTCGCCAATGTCTGCGGTCGCGAGATCGTCAAGCTGTGCAATGGCTCGACCAAGGAGACCAGCAAATCGATCCCCTGCCTGACGACGGCCAAGGGCGTGAGCCGGAATTGCCTGCAGGCCATGGATGACGCAGGGTATCGATGATGCGGCCACCGAAGCAAAGCCGGCGCAACACCGCCATCGCGCTTGCCGCGCTCGCCGCGTTGGCGGGCTCGGTCGTCGCCTCGCATGGGCAGACGTCGCCCTCGCGCGATGACATCGTCAAGCAGCTTTCCAGCTTCGAGACCGCGCCCGATTTCCAGCCCGACATCGCGGCGCTCAAGCAGAAGATCAGCGACAGATCGAAAATGCGGGGCAAGAACGAGCCCGAGCCGTCCAAACGGCCCCTGATCGTGCCCGAGCTGAAGGGGCTGCCGACGTTCACCGTCAGCATCGACTTCGACAGCGACACCCCGGTGGTGCGGCCCTCCTCGTACCAGACGGTCGGGCAGATCGCCGATGCGCTCGTGAATGCATCGCTGTTGCCCTACACCTTCCTGGTCGTCGGCCATACCGACTCGAACGGGCGTCGCGAAGCCAATGTGCCGCTCAGCCAGCGCCGCGCCGACGCGATCCGCGATTCTCTCGTCAACACCTTCAAGATCTCGGCGAAGCGCGTGCAGTCGCTCGGCCTCGGCGAGGAGCAGTTCGTGGACCAGGCCCATCCCACCTCGCCCGCCAACCTGCAGATCCAGATCGTGACCATCGGAAAGGTGCCGGAAACCGAGCAGGCCGCCCAGCCGGCGAGTGCGGCAAAACCCGCAAAGAAGTCGGCGAAAAAGCGATAGCCGCGCTTTGTCGCCGGAACTGAAATGGCGGGAGCTGTCAACAGCCGTTGCGCGCGTCGCTGCCCGCCCGGGTGGTTAGGCCAAGATTGAAATCTGCCCGCCGCTTACTATGTCTGGAAGCCAACTTTCCCACTTGGCCCCGTGGCGCAAAACGGCGCCATCTGCCGGGCTTTCATCCGCATATCGTCCATGTCCCCCATCATCTCCGTCGCCAACCTGTCGAAGACCTATGCCTCCGGTTTCAAGGCGCTGAAGAACATCAATCTCGACATCCGGAGCGGTGAGATCTTTGCGCTGCTCGGGCCGAACGGCGCCGGCAAGACCACGCTGATCTCCATCATCTGCGGCATCGCCAATTTGAGCGAGGGCCGCGTCACCGTCGGCGGCAAGGACATCAACGACGATTATCGCGCGGCGCGCGCGCTGATCGGGCTCGTGCCGCAGGAGCTGCACACCGACGCCTTCGAGACGGTGTGGGCGACGACGAGCTTCAGCCGCGGCCTGTTCGGCAAGCCGAAGAACCCCGCTCATATCGAAAAGGTGCTCAAAGACCTCTCGCTGTGGGACAAGAAGGATTCGAAGATCGTCACGCTGAGCGGCGGCATGAAGCGGCGCGTCATGATCGCAAAGGCGCTGTCGCACGAGCCGAAAATCCTGTTCCTCGACGAGCCGACCGCCGGCGTCGACGTCGAATTGCGCAAGGGCATGTGGGAGGTGGTGCGCGGCCTGCAGGCCTCTGGTGTCACCATCATCCTCACCACGCACTACATCGAGGAGGCCGAGGAGATGGCCGACCGTATCGGCGTCATCAACAGGGGCGAGATCGTTCTTGTCGAGGACAAGGCGACCTTGATGCAGAAGCTCGGCAAGAAGCGGCTGACGCTGCACCTGCAGGCAAAGATCGATGCGGTGCCCGAACAGCTCGCGCCCTACGGTCTGGAGATCTGCGACGACGGACACGCCCTGCTCTATGATTACGATACCAAGGGCGAGCGCACCGGCATCACCAGCCTCCTGAGCGACCTGCGCAGTGCCGGCATCCGCTTCTCCGACCTCGATACGACGCAGTCATCGCTCGAAGACATCTTCGTGAGCCTGGTGAGGGCGCGATGAATTACCGGGCCATCGGCGCGATCTACAAGTTCGAGATGGCGCGCACCGCGCGCACGCTGGTGCAGAGCATCGTCTCACCCGTGGTGTCGACCTCGCTCTATTTCGTCGTGTTCGGCGCTGCGATCGGCTCGCGCATCACGACCATCGAGGGCGTGAGCTACGGCACCTTCATCGTGCCGGGGCTGGTGATGCTGAGCGTGCTGACGCAAAGTATCGCCAATGCGTCCTTCGGCATCTATTTCCCGAAATTCGTCGGCACCATCTATGAAATCCTCTCCGCGCCGATCTCGTATTTCGAAATCGTGCTGGGCTATGTCGGCGCGGCCGCGACCAAATCCATCGTGCTCGGTCTGATCATCCTTGCGACCGCCGGGCTTTTTGTGCCGCTTAAAATTCACCACCCGATCTGGATGCTGACCTTTCTGGTGCTGACGGCCGTGACCTTCAGCCTGTTCGGCTTCATCATCGGCATCTGGGCCGATGGCTTCGAGAAGCTGCAGATGATCCCGATGCTGGTGGTGACGCCGCTCACCTTCCTGGGCGGCAGCTTCTACTCGGTCAACATGCTGCCGTCGGGCTGGCGCACGATCACGCTGCTCAATCCGGTGGTCTACCTGATCTCGGGCTTTCGCTGGAGCTTCTACGAGATCGCCGACGTCAGCGTCGCCCTGAGCATCAGCATGACGGTGGGCTTTCTCATCGCCTGTCTTCTGATCGTCGGGTGGATCTTCAAGACCGGCTACCGGCTCAAGAATTGACGCGCCCGCGCGCGACAAGGCGAGGCCGGCTGTCACGAACATGAACGGCCGGCAGAAGTTGCGCCTGCTCGCGAAAATGTCAGCCGAAGCTGGCGCCGGCATGACGAATGCCCACCGCTGAGCTCTGGAACCGAAGCGCAAGTTCGGGCATATTGGCTTGCGGGGGGACGAAGACAGGCGGCGTCACACAAGACGCGAGGGCCAAGAGTTCAGGAGGCCGAGAGTCACATGCGTTCCTTCCTCGTTGCTGTTGCGGCAATCCTGTTCGCCGGCCAGGCCGCCCACGCCAATGTCGCCATCACCGTCGACAAGAACAGCCAGACCATGACCGTCGCTGTCGACGGCGTCGAACGCTATCGCTGGCCGGTCTCGACCGGCATTCCCTCCTACGAGACGCCGAACGGCTCGTTCCGCACGTTCCGCATGGAGGCGGACCATTTCTCCAAGGAATTCGACGACGCGCCGATGCCGCACTCGATTTTCTTCACCAAGATCGGGCACGCCATCCACGGTACCGATTCCGAAAGCAAGCTTGGCATGCCGGCCTCGCACGGCTGCGTGCGGCTGTCGAAGGCGAACGCCGCGACCCTCTATGCGCTGGTGCAGCAGCAAGGCGTCCTCAATACCACCGTGACCCTGACCGGCTCGTCGCAGATCGCGCTGGCGCGCAATCCGCGCGGCAACGCCATGGCCCGTCGCACGGCCCCGCCGGCGGGCTATGACGATCAGCAATATGCGTCCACCGGCGTGGGCGATCCGGTCGTGCTGACGCCGCAGCCGCAGCTCCTGCCGGGTCGTCGCGTTCTGCCGCCGCAGGAGCGACAGGATGACGGCTACATCTATCCCGCGGACGGCAGCTCGGATCAGCAGATTTATCCGGCACCGCGCCCGGGCCGGTCGCTTTATGGCGCGCAGGTCTACCAGCAACCGCAGCCGCAATATTACGGCAACCCCGGCTATGCGCAGCCGCCGCAGGCCACCTATCAGCCGCGGCCTTATTATCAGCCGCGCAGCTATTATTATCAGAACTAGCGCCGTCAATCGATCCAAAGCCGCGTCGAGGCCTTTCTGGACGAGGAGGAAGGCACCGCCTCGCTCGGATTGCTGAGCGCAGCCGCGTCCGCCGCCGCGCCGGCGGCTTCGGCCGCGGTCACACCTGCCGCTGCCGCGGCCGGCAACAACTGAAGCAAGATGCCTGCCTGGACTGCAAACTCCGCGCGTGACGAGGTGCAGTTTTCCTACTCGCCGAACTTGAGCCGGCGCAGAACCGCGCCGAGGATATTGGAGTAATCGTCGGTCCAGTTGCGCTGGCCGTCGGTCGGCGCGGTCTCCGTCCATTTGTCGGAGGAGGCGAGCACGCCGATATCGCTCTCCTCGCGGGCACAGACCACGACGTCGGTCGGAAAAATGTACTCGTCGTCCCGCCCGGAATCCTCGTCATAGACCCAGCTCTTGAGATCATTGGCATCGGCAATGCCGACAATGACGCTTTCGAGCTCCAGGTGGCGGTTGGAGACGTGCATCACCACGATGCCTTGCGGCGCGAGCTTCGCCTTGTAGATCTTCATCGCCTCTTCGGTCGCCAGATGGATCGGGATCGCGTCCGACGAATAGGCATCCACGATGATGATGTCGTAGATGCCGTCAGGCTCCCTCGCAAACGTCAGCCGCGCGTCGCCGATCACCGGTTTCACCTCCGGATCGCAGTCCGCGATGTAGCTGAAATATTTCGGGTCGCGCGCGGTATCCACCATGGTCTGGTCGATCTCGAAGAACTTCCAGCTCTCGCCCGGCTCCGACGCGCAGGTGAGCGTGCCGGCACCGACGCCGATGACCGCCACGCGAAGCGGCGCGTCTTTCCGGTCGCGTATCGCCGTGATCGCCTGACCGATGCCGCCGTCCTTGTGATAATAAGTGATCGGCTCGGGCCGGCCTTCGACCGGCGAGCCGTCGTCGTTCAGGAATTTCTGCGCGCCGTGAATGGTCGTGCCATGCATCAGCACATGGTACTGCCCGTGCGGCGTCACCACGATCTTGTGCACGCCGAAGAACGAACGTACGGTTTCGACCCGACCGTCATCGGCCGGATAGAGCCTGATCAGCACAAGCGCGAGCACCACGGTCGCAAACATTTTCCAGCGGCTGGCGTTGAGTGCAAGCGTCGCGAAACCGGCGAGCACGCCGACCGAGCCAGCGACCCAGGCGCGATGCTCCTCCAGCCAGGCAAAGACCTTGCCGCTGTCGCGCCAGGTCGGCGCGATCAAGCCGATCGCAAGCGCGGCCAGCAGTGCCCAGTACCATCGGCTCCAGATCGGCCAGCGCTCCTGAGCCGGCGGCCGGCATAGCGCGGCAAGCGAGAGCAGAATGGGATATTCGGCGACCCAGGAGAACGCGTAAGGCGAGATCAATCCGGCAAACAAGCCGCCAAGCATGCCGCCGAACGACAACGCGACATAGAACCCGGTGAGATATCGCGCCGGCGGCCTGGTGCGGGCGAGCTCGCCGTGGCAGGCCATGGCGATGACGAAAAAGCAGAGCTGATGGCCGCCGAGCGTGAGCAGCAGATTCTGTTCGCCTCCGACCGCAAGCAGCACCACGACGCCCGCAATCGCAAGCGGTTGCATCATCAGCATCCAGCTCTGCGACAACAGCGGCCGTGACTGGAAAACCAGCACCCAGGTGAGCAAATACAGCGACAGCGGCAGCACCCAGAGCAATGGCGCCGCCGCGACGTCGGTGGAAATATGCGCGGTCACCGCGATCAGAAGACCGGACGGCACGGCGGCAAGGAAGATCCAGCGCGCTTTCGTCGTCCAGCTCGGTGCCGGCGCGTCGGTGTCCTCGATATCGAGCGCCGCGGCGGCCGCCGGAGCTCGCAGCAACAACAGGCCGCATCCCGCGATCAGGAGGATCAACAACGCGTAGCCTGCCGTCCACATCAGGTTCTGACTGCGCAGCGAAAACACCGGCTCGAACAGCACCGGATAGGACAACAGCGCGAGGAAGCTTCCGATATTGGATGAGGCGTAGAGAAAATAGGGATCGGGCCCCGCCGGATGGCCGGTGCGGACGAACCAGGCCTGCAGCATCGGATTGTTGGCGGCGAGCGCAAAGAACGGCAATCCGATCGAGAGCGCAAACAGACCAAGCAGCCAGAACGCATAGGCCGAATTGGGCGGCTCGCCGAAGCTGGCGGAGATCGAGAGCGGCAGGGTGAGCAATGCTGCCAGCAGCACGAGGAGATGCACCGCCACCGGGATGGCGCGGTTCCTGACCTGCATCAGAAGATGGGCGTAGGCATAGCCGGCAAGCAGCAGCGACTGGAAGAACACCATCGCCACCGACCACACCGCCGGCGAGCCGCCGAGCCGGGGCAGCACCATCTTGGTGAAGAGCGGCTGCACCGAGAACAACAGCAGCGCGCTGACGAAGATCGCTGCGGTGTAGAGCGCGAGCACCAGCCGGTTACGCGCGGCGGACGGCTGGTCCTTCGGCGCGGACGGCTCGACGAGAACTCATGGAAACTCCGGCTCACTCGAATTAAGGAGGGGCCCGGCCCCGCGCCGGAGGCGGCAATGGAGCACATGGCGACCACACGGGCAATGCGGGCCCGATCAAACCGCTGTGCGGGATTGCGAGGGTTCGCTATGTAATCTCATCGGGTCGTTTCCGGATGCTTCGAGGAAGCGACCGAAACGGCATGTCGAGACCAGGGACCTCTGAACCGGACATGAACGAGACCGACGTCGTCATCATCGGCGCTGGCCATAACGGCCTCACCTGCGCGGCTTATCTCGCCAGCGCCGGCCTGCGCGTGACGGCGCTCGAGCGCCGCAACGTCGTTGGCGGAGCCGCGGTCACCGAAGAATTTCATCCGGGCTTCCGCAACTCCGTTGCCGCCTACACGGTCAGCCTGCTCAACGCGAAGGTGATCGCCGACCTCGAGCTTGCCTCCCATGGACTGACGATCGTCGAGCGCCGCGCACAGAATTTCCTGCCGGCGCCGGACGGAACGCATCTCTTGACCGGCGAAGGGCGCACGCTTGCGTCGATCGCGAAACTGAGCCGGCACGACGCCGAGGCATTTCCGCAATTTTCGCGACAGCTGGAGGCGATTGCCGACGTGCTGCGCGCCTTCGTGCTGCGCGCGCCGCCAAACCTGGTCGAAAGCTTCGGCGCCGCTGCCATCCGCGAAGGCCTCAACGCGCTCGGCTCGGCGGGCATTCTGCGGCAATTGTCTTTGGAGCAAAGCCGCGACCTGCTCGACCTTTTCACGCGCTCGGCGGGCGAGATGCTGGACGAGCGCTTCGAGAGCGACCTGGTCAAGGCGCTGTTCGGCTTCGACGCCATCGTCGGCAACTACGCAAGCCCTTATGCGGCGGGCTCGGCTTACGTCATGTTGCACCACGCCTTCGGCGAGGTGAACGGCAAGAAGGGCGTCTGGGGCCATGCCATCGGCGGCATGGGCGCGATCACGCAGGCAATGGCGCGCGCGGCGCGCGAGCGCGGCGCGGAGATCAAGTGCGGTGCCGGCGTGCGCGAGGTTATTGTCGAGCGCGGCCGCGCGGCGGGTGTCGTGCTCGACAGTGGCGACTTGCTTCGGGCGAAATATGTCGTCTCAGGCGTCAACCCGAAGCTGCTCTACACGCGGCTGGTTCCGGCGCAGGCGCTGCCCGAGGCCTTCCTCGCCCGCATCGAACACTGGCGCAACGGCTCCGGCACATTCCGCATGAATGTGGCGCTCTCTGCCCTGCCCTCCTTCACCGCCCTGCCTGGCGAGGGCGATCATCTCAGTGCCGGCATCATCCTCGCGCCCAGCCTTGCCTATATGGACCGCGCCTTCCACGACGCGCGTGCGCATGGCTGGAGCCGCGAGCCGGTCGTGGAGATGCTGATCCCCTCGACGCTCGACGACGGCCTTGCGCCCGAAGGCCGGCATGTCGCGAGCCTGTTCTGCCAGCACGTCGCGCCCGCCTTGCCGGACGGCACCTCCTGGGACGCCCGTCGCGAGGAGGTCGCCGACCTCATGATCGCGACGGTGGACAACTACGCCCCCGGCTTCGCCGGCAGCGTGATTGCGCGGCAGATCCTCTCGCCGCTCGATCTCGAGCGCGAATTCGGCCTGCTCGGTGGGGATATCTTCCACGGCGCGCTGAGCTTGAACCAGTTGTTTTCGGCCCGCCCGATGCTGGGACATGCCGATTACCGCGGGCCTTTGAAAGGGCTCTATCATTGCGGCTCCGGCGCCCATCCCGGCGGCGGCGTCACCGGCGCGCCCGGCCACAACGCGGCCAAGGTGATCCTGGACGACCACCGCGCGCTGTTCGCCGGCCGTGGATAGGCTGTGGAGCAACTGTGGAAAGGCTGGCGATTAGCGGGCAGAGGCCGGTGTCGGCGGCCGGTGGAAAACCCCGTCTGATGCGCGTGGAAAACCGCCCTAAGTCGCGGTTAACTTGCTGTGCGCAAAGATTGTCACAGGCTGTGAATAGCCGGACATATGTTCCCCCGCGATCAGCCGCTGGGCGACACCTCGCCCATCGGCGATCGACCGCGCGAGCGGGGAAGCCTCGCGCGGGGCCTTTGTTCGGATGCGCGTGAGAACCTGATTACTTCAGCGAGCTATTGATCGACGAGAACATGCCGTTGAGGTTGCTGCCGAGCCCGTTGACGACCGCGATGATAGCGAGACTGATGCCCGCCGCGATCAGACCGTACTCGATTGCGGTGGCGCCAGAATCGTCGGACAGAAACTTCACAATGATGCGCTTCAACGTTGCCTCCGTAAAAAAATAATAGCCATGGAGTGGCCTGCGCTCCCAACGATAGTGGCGATGATCTAAGGTTGGCTGAACGTCGGACGCGAAATTTTTCCAGAAAGTACGCGGCGAACATTCCTCAAATTGTCTCCAAATCGTTAATCGACCTCCCGCGATGACCGCCAACCCCACGCCCTCCACGCACCGCGCAAGCCTTGTGCTTGCCGACGAACACATCGCCAGGCACGCGTTCGACACGCTCACGGAGGTGTTTTTCGAAGACGATGCGGCGGTTTCGGCCTTTGAGCGGCCGGATGGACGCTGGGACATCAGCATCCACTTCATGAACCCGCCAGATCAGGCCCTTGTGCGCGAACTCGTATCCACCGTCGCGGGCGAAAGCGTCGCCAACACGATTGCCTTCGACACCGTCGCGCCCAGGGATTGGGTCAAGGCAAGCCTGGAAGATCTGGTGCCTGTGTCGGCCGGGCGGTTCGTCGTGCACGGCGCGCATGACCGCGCGCGCGTGGCCAGCAACAAGCTCGGCGTCGAGATCGAGGCCGCGCTCGCCTTCGGCACCGGCCATCACGGCACGACGCTCGGCTGTTTGCTCTTGCTTAACCACGTCTTGAAGAAAGGTCGGCCAGAGCGCATTCTCGACCTCGGCACCGGCAGCGGCGTGCTCGCTATCGCGGCCGCCAAGGCGCTGCGCAACGACGTGCTGGCAAGCGACATCGACGCGCCCTCGGCCGACGTCGCGCGGCGGAACGCGCGGCTCAACGGTGTCGGCCGCCGGGTGCGCGTGATCCGCGCAACCGGCTTTGCGGCGCCGGATTTTTCAAAACGCGGCCCGTTCGATCTGGTGCTGGCGAATATCCTGGCCAATCCGCTCAGGCAACTCGCAGCACCGATGGCGCGACATCTCGCACCGGGAGCGCAGGTCATCCTGTCGGGGTTGCTCACCCCCCAGGCGAGGGGCGTCGTCTCAGCCTATCGCGCGCGCGGGCTCGTTCCCGTGAGACACCTGAGAATCGATGGCTGGAGCAGCTTGCTGATGGGCTCGCTAAAATGATCGTGCTTGCGTCGCGCTATTTCGTCTTTCGCTTGCGACGAACGCTGATTGACGTTTCCTTGACCAGTTTGCGCTTCACGCGCGCTTCGACGAAGCGATCCAGAATCTGAACGATGACACCGCGCTGTTTCTTCTCGATCGGAGCAATCGGGCCGCGGCGGACCGGCGGCGAAATCTTTTCAAACGTGAAAGCAGGCATGCCGTCTCCCCTCGTCGTTGAGTTGGAGCACTCCGAAGCATTTCCCCCGATCGCGTGAGATGTGACGACCAACGCGACAACAACTCAACGCCATCAATACTTTACAAGCATAATTTATGCCAAAATAGCTAACATTGCGGAGTTCTCCCCGCAATCCTAAACTCGAACACGATGTTCGAATCGCGTTTTCAAACATTCGATGAGCCTGAAACCGGCGTCGCTTTGTCCGCCCGGCTCAAGGCTCTGCGCGAGGAACTGGCGCGACGCAAGCTCACCGGTTTTGTCGTCCCGCGCGCCGATCAGCAGCAGAACGAATATGTTGCGCCCTCGGAAGAGCGGCTGGCCTGGCTCACGGGCTTTACGGGATCCGCCGGGTTGGCGGTGGTGCTGGCCGCCGATGCCGCGCTGTTCGTCGATGGCCGGTATACGCTGCAGGCTGGCAAGCAGGTCGACCGCAAGGCTTGGGCGATCGAGCCGCTGGTCGAGCCACCCCCCGAAACCTGGCTGACAAAGCATCTCAAGAGCGGCGACCGCCTAGGATTTGATCCGTGGCTGCACACTTCTTCGGCAGTTGAAAGGATCACGGCCGCATGCGCCAAGGCTGGCGCGGAACTCGTGGCCGTCGAGACCAATCCCGTCGATGCGATTTGGGCCGAGCGGCCGGCGCCGCCGCTCGCACCGGTCGCCCTTCACGGCCCGCAATTTTCCGGAGAGGCCGAAGCGGACAAGCTCGGCCGGATTCGCGGCGAGATCGAGCGGCTGGGCGCCGACGCCCTGGTGCTGTCGGACAGCCACGCGGTCGCCTGGACCTTCAACATCCGGGGCGCGGACGTGGCTCACACGCCGCTGCCCCTCTCCTATGCTCTGGTGCCGAAGCAGGGTCGGCCGACCGTGTTCATCGATCATCGCAAGCTTTCGAATGCGACCCGCGATCACCTCGAGCAATCCGCCGAGGTTCGCGAGCCCGACGCGCTGACGCTCGAGCTGACGGCGCTCGCGAAAGGCGGCGCCTCGATCGCGCTCGACGGTGCGACCGCGGCCGACGCGCTCAGCCGCCTGATCAATGCGGCCGGCGGCAAGGTGCTGCGCGGCTCGGACCCCGTTGCCCTTTTGAAGGCCGTAAAGAACCCGACCGAGATCGCGGGCACGCGCAACGCGCATCGGCGCGATGCCGTGGCGCTGGCGCGCTTTCTTGCCTTCATCGATCGCGAGGCGCCTAGAGGCGCGCTGACCGAGATCGATGCCGTGGAGGCGCTGGAGACCTTCCGCCGCGACACCGGCGCCTTGAAGGACGTTTCATTTCCGACCATCGCCGGGACCGGGCCGAACGGCGCCATCGTGCATTACCGCGTGACCCGAAAGAGCAACCGGCGGATCGTGCCGGGCGATTTGCTGTTGATCGATTCCGGTGCGCAATACGAGGACGGCACCACCGACGTCACGCGCACCATTGCGATCGGCAGCCCCACCGACGAAATGCGTGATCGCTTCACCCGCGTGCTGCGCGGCCACATTGCGATCGCGCGCGCCGTATTCCCGGACGGCACCACCGGCGCGCAGCTCGACAGCCTGGCGCGGCAGTTCCTGTGGCAGGCGGGCGTCGATTTCGAGCACGGAACCGGACATGGGGTCGGCAGCTATCTGTCGGTGCACGAGGGCCCTGCGCGCATCTCAAAGCTCGGCACCACGCCGCTGAAGCGCGGCATGATCCTCTCCAACGAGCCCGGCTATTACAAGACCGATGCTTTCGGCATCCGGATCGAAAATCTGGAGCTGGTCACGGCAGCGGACGTCATCGGGGCGGAAAAGCCGATGAACGCATTCGAAACCCTGACGCTCGCGCCGATCGACCGTCGCCTGATCGATGTTGCGATGTTGAGCGCTGCGGAATGCGACTGGCTCGACGCCTACCACGCGCGGGTGCGCGAGGAGGTGCGATCGCATCTCGACGAGACCGACAAGCTCTGGCTCGATGTCGCGACAGCGCCGCTGTGAGTCCGGCTCGCCGTCCGGGCGTTAGAAACGCCTCCCGCTAAAATGCTGGATGACCCGCTTTCGCCGGGCATCATAGTTGAGCCGAAAACTGCGAGCGAGCCTCACTCCCCGACCAGCTTCAGCCACTCGTCCTCGGTCAGCACGGTCACACCGTGCTTCTGCGCTTCCGCGAGCTTCGAACCGGCCCCCGGACCGGCGACGACGTAATCCGTCTTCTTCGACACCGAGCCTGCGGCCTTGGCGCCAAGCCGCTCGGCCGTCGCCTTGGCCTCGTCGCGGGTCATCTTTTCCAGCGAACCGGTGAATACCACGGTCTTCCCCGCGATCGCCGAGTTGCTCCTGGGCTTCTCCGCGTCGAGAATCGTGACCTCTTTGGTCAATCGTTCGACAATCCCGCGATTATGGCTCTCGCCGAAATAGGCGGCGATGCTTTCGATCACGGTGTCGCCGATCTGGTCGAGCGCATCCATCTCGGCCAGCGCCTCCTCGTCGCCCTTGGCGACCTTGAGGCAGGCCTCGTGAAATGCCGTCCACGAGCCGTAGCCGCGCGCCAGCGCCAGAGCCGTCGTCTCGCCGACATGGCGCATCCCGAGCGCGTAGATAAAGCGCTCAAGAGCAATCCTTCGCCGCGCCTCGATGGCATTGAACAGATTGCGCACCGAGGTCTCGCCATACCCCTCGATCTGCTCCAGTTTGAGTTTTGCATTGCGCTTCTGCAGCGTGAAGATGTCGGCGGGCTCTCTCACCCATTCCTCGTCGAAGAAATACTGCAACTGCTTCTCGCCGAGGCCGTCGATGTCGAACGCGCGACGCGACACGAAGAGCTTCAGATGTTCGATCTTCTGGTACGGGCAGGCAAACTCGCCGCTGCAGCGGGCGCGCGATCCTTCCTCGCCGGTCGCGGTCTCCTCGCGGACGACATCCGTATGCAGCGGGCACGGGCACTTTTTCGGGAAATGAAACACCTTCGCGCTCTTCGGGCGCTTGTCGATCACGACGTCGACGACCTGCGGGATGACGTCGCCGGCGCGCTGGACCACGACGGTATCGCCGATGCGGATGTCGCGGCCCTCGCGCAGCACCTCGCCCTTATTGCCGATGCCTCGGATATAATCCTCGTTGTGCAGCGTGACGTTCTGCACGATGACGCCGCCGACCCCGACCGGCTCGAGCTTGCCAACCGGCGTGAACGAGCCGGTGCGGCCGACCTGGATCTCGATGTCGCGCAGGACCGTCATGGCGCGCTCGGCCGGGAATTTGTGCGCGATCGCCCAGCGCGGCGTGCGCGACACGAAACCAAGCCGTTCCTGCCAGTCGATGCGGTCGACCTTGTAGACGACGCCGTCGATGTCATAGTCGAGCT
This sequence comes from uncultured Alphaproteobacteria bacterium, assembly GCA_963738845.1. GTDB lineage: Bacteria > Pseudomonadota > Alphaproteobacteria > Rhizobiales > Xanthobacteraceae > Bradyrhizobium. The sequence goes on from CAVTYJ010000008.1 coordinate 108,138, forward strand.
CGGCCCGCTGCTCCTCGATCTTGCGATGAAAGGCGATCAGCTCGTCGATGGTATGGCAGAGCCTGGTCAGCGGATTGGTCGAAAAACCGCAACGCTCGAACCACTTGATCATGCCGGACTGCGTTGCTTCCGGCATCGCGCTCATCTGGCCCCAGGCATAGGCGAAAAATCCGAGCGGGCGCGAGGCGGTGATCGACGGATCCTTCTGGCGCAAGGAGCCGGCCGCCGAATTGCGCGGATTGGCGAAAATCGTCTCACCGGCCTGCTTCTGCCGCTCGTTCAGCGCAAGGAACGCCTTCTTGGTCATGTAGACCTCGCCGCGCACCTCGCAGATGTCGGGCACATTGCGGCCCTTCAGCGTTTTCGGCACATCCTTCAGCGTGCGGATATTGGCTGTGACGTCCTCGCCCTCGGCGCCGTCGCCACGCGTCGCCGCGGTGACAAGCTCGCCGCCCTCATAGCGCAGCGACATCGAGAGGCCGTCGATCTTCGGCTCGGCGGAAAAATCGATTTTGTCATCCGCAAGCTTCAGGAAACGCGCGATGCGGCCGACGAAGTCGACGACGTCCTGTTCGGCGAAAGCGTTGTCGAGCGACAGCATCGGCACCGCATGCCGCACCTTCCTGAAACGGCCGGAGGGCGCGGCGCCGACCGTCTGCGAGGGCAACTCGGCGGAGACGAGCTCCGGAAAACGCTTCTCGATCGCATTGAAGCGCTGACGCAACGCATCATACTCGGCGTCCGAAATGCTGGGCGCATCCTCCTGGTAGTAGCGCTTGTCGTGGCCCTCGAGCTCCCGTGCGAGCCGCATGTGCTCGACCTTGGCCTGCGCCCTGGTGAGCTCGGCAACGTCGGGGAGTTTTGCTTTCTTTGATTTTGCTATCTTCATGCGACAGTCGTCGTCTTCCGCGATAGTCCGGCCTGTCTCAGATCGCCTGCGAGCTTCGGCGGACAGGAGTCCGCCAAGCTTAACGCTGGCGGAAGGGCGAGACCACCGCGGTTTACAGGGTGTTCGATCGCATGTCCTACTACGTCTACATTCTGGCGAGCAGAAGGGATGGAGCGATCTACATTGGCGTAACGAGCGATATTGTGAGGCGGGTTTACGAGCACCGGATTAAAGCTGTGCCGGGATTTACGGCCAAATACAATATCACACGGCTGGTTTGGTTCGAGATTTATGACGATCCAATTTCTGCGATCTCCCGCGAAAAGGAGCTCAAGAAATGGCGACGAGGGTGGAAGGTTCAATTGATTGAAGCGCAAAACCCGCAATGGCTCGACCTGTACGACTCGATTTGCAACTAGCTTCGTCATTCCGGGGCGGTCCGTCAGGACCGAACCCGGAATCTCGAGATTCCGGGTTCGCGCTTCGCGCGCCCCGGAATGACCGCAAGGACTACGCCATCGCGGCCTTGAGCAGCCGCTCGGCGGCGGCGCGGGCTTCTGCGGTGATTTCGGCGCCGGCGAGCATGCGGGCGATCTCCTCGCGGCGGTGATCGGCGGCAAGCGCGTTGACGCGGGTGGCGACGCGCCTGCCCTTGTCGAGCGAATCCTTGGAAATCAGCAGATGCTGGTTGGCGCGCGCCGCGACCTGCGGCGCGTGCGTCACCGCCATCACCTGCACTTTGCCGGCAAGTCGCGACAATCGCGCGCCGATGGCGTCGGCGATCGCGCCGCCGACCCCGGTGTCGATTTCGTCGAACACGAGCGTCGGCGCTGAACCACGGTCGGACAGCACGACCTTGAGCGCCAGCAGGAAGCGGGACAGCTCGCCGCCGGACGCCACCTTCATCAAGGGCCCCGGTCGCGTGCCGGGATTGGTCTGCACCCAGAACTCGATGCGGTCGAAGCCCTGAGGTCCCGCGGAATCGGCATCGCTTTCGATCTGGGTCGTAAACGTCGCGCGCTCGAGCTTGAGCGGCGGCAGCTCGGCATTGACCGCCCGGTCGAGCTTCTGGGCGGATTTCTCCCGCGCCAGAGACAGTTTCCTGGCCGCCGACAGGTAGCGCTGCTCGGCCTCGCCGGCTGCCGCCTCGAGCGCCTTCAGCTGCTCGGCGCCGGCATCGATCAGGGCGACGTCGGAGGCATATTTTGCGGCAAGCGCCGCAAGCGCGTCGACCGGTGTCGAATATTTGCGCGATGCAGCCCGCAAGGCAAACAACCGCTCCTCGATGCGCTCGAGCTCGGCCGGATCGAAATCGGCCGCAGCGAGCGCTGCGCCAAGATGCTGATCGGCCTCTTCCAGCGCGTTGATGGCAGTGTCGATTGCCCTGACCGCCGGTTCGATCAGGGCCGGCGCGTTGGCCGCGCGCCGCTCCAGCCGCCGCACGGCGGCGGACAACGCGGCGATCGGCGAGTGACCGCCGCTGACCGCGTCCTGTGCCTCGCGCAGATCGGCCGCGATCTTCTCGCCGGCCATCATCACGGTGCGCCGCTCCGCGAGCTGCGTCTCCTCGCCGTGCTTCGGCGCCAGGGTCTTCAATTCATCGGAGGCATGGCGCAGATAATCGGCCTCGCGGGCGGCACGCTCCATGCCGGCACGATGCGTCTCCAGCGCTGTCCCCGCCAAACGACGCGCGTCCCACAGCAAGCCGAGCGCTGCGACCTCCCGTTCAAGGCCGGCAAAGGCATCAAGCAGGCGGCGGTGCGTGGCGGCATCGACCAGCGCGCGCTCGTCGTGCTGGCCATGAATCTCGACCAGCGCCACGCCGACCGCTTTCAGCGTCTGCACGCTGACCGCCTGGTCGTTGATGAAGGCGCGGGTGCGACCATCGGCGAACTGCACGCGGCGCAGGATCATTTCGCCGGCATCTTCGAGGCCGTTGTCGGCCAGCACGGCAAAGGCGGGATGACCGCTGGGCACGTCGAACTCGGCAGTCACCTGCCCCTGCTCCGCGCCATGGCGCACCAGCCCGGCATCGCCACGGCCGCCGAGCGCCAGCGCAAAGGCGTCGAGCAGGATCGATTTGCCGGCGCCGGTTTCGCCGGTCAGCACCGCGAGTCCCTTCGCGAACTCGATATCAAGCCGTTCGATCAGGACGATGTCGCGGATCGACAGACGCGCCAGCATGCGAGAAAAATTCCTGAACCAGACAATCCGAGTAGTTGTCGCCTGAGCCTAGCATGCGCAAGAGGGCTCGCCGCAACCAGAAGCGCATCGAGAGAGCACGACTGGAGACAGGACCACTAGCCGAGGCCGACCTTCTTGAAGGCCTTGCTCATCCATGATCCCTGATTCTCGGTCGGTTCGGCACCGCCGGATCTCGATTTCACGAGATTGTAGGCGTCCTTGTACCAGCGGCTGTCGGGGAAATTGTGCCCAAGCACGGCCGCGGCCGTCTGCGCCTCGCCGACCACGCCGATCGCCAGATAGGCCTCGGTGAGCCGCGCCAGGGCTTCCTCGACGTGCCGCGTGGTCTGGTACTGCGTCACCACGGTCTTGAAGCGGTTGATCGCGGCGGTGTAGTCGTGCTTCTCCATGTAGTAGCGGCCGATGTCCATCTCCTTGCCGGCGAGCTGGTCGCGCGCGGCCTGCATCTTGGCCTTGGCGCTCACCGCATATTCCGAGGTCGGATATTTGCGGACCACTTCTTCCAAAGCGGCGATCGCCTTCTCGGTACGGCCCTGGTCGCGGGAAATGTCGGGGATCTGATCGTAATGGGATGCTGCGATCAGATACTGCGCATAGGCCGCGTCCGGGCTGCCGGGGTGCAAGGTGACGTAGCGGGTCGCAGCGCCGATGCAGCTATCGTAGTCGCCGGCCTGATAGAAGGAGTAGGCCGACATCAACAGCGACTTGCGCGCCCAGTCGGAATAGGGATGCTGGCGGTCGACCTCCTCGAATTTCTTGGAGGCGGCCTTGTTGTCGTGGCGTTCGTTCATCAGGTACAAGCCCTCATTGTAGAGCTTGTCCGCGGGCTCCTCGACGAAAGTGTCGTCCTTGGCCAGGAACTTGTCCCAGAGCGCGCCGGTGCCGCAGCCGCTCAAAGGGATTGCAAGCACGACAAGAGAGGCGGCGAGCCAAAGCCGCCGGCCGGCGCTGCCCTCGGCCAGCCGGCCCTCAGCCGTGATGCTGCGTTGTTCGCGCGCTGTACGCCGTACCGACATGAGCCCTAGAACCTGACTGCCTTGAGTAGCGTGTCGTGCTGTAGCCGCTCTACGTCACAACCGATGATCGGTGACCTAAGCTTCGCCAGCCCGGCGCGCCTGCACGGCAACCGAAGCCGGTGTAACCGAAAAAACTCCATTAACCAACCGCATAGGCAGGCATTTCGCCCGGATTAAGGCGATCCGGGGGCAGTACGCCCGATTGCAGTTGTCAAGGAGATCGGTCGCAGCGACCGGTCAGGACATTTCCGGACCGTAGGCCGGCGCGACCATGCCGCCGACCATCCCACCGACGGCGTCGGCGTACGCGCGGCTGCGGCGCGCGGTCTCGCCCTCCACCACCCGCCAGGCGGAGCGGTCGGCCATCAGCGCCGTCAATACGGCGTGGTTCAGCTTGTGACCGCCACGGACCGATCGGTAGGCGCCGAGCAGCGGCAGACCGGCCAGCGCCAGATCGCCCACCGCGTCCAGCACCTTGTGGCGCGCGCACTCGTCGGCAAATCGCAGGCCTTCAGGATTGAGCAGGCGCTCGTCGTCGAACACGACCGAGTTCTCGAATGAGGCGCCGAGCGCAAAGCCGGCACCCCAGAGCCGCGCCACGTCGGACATGCAGCCGAAGGTGCGGGCCCGGGAGATTTCCCGCCGGAAGCCTTCCGCGCTCAGATCGAACGCGAAACTCTGGCGTCCGATCACCGGATTTGCGAAGTCGATGTCGACCTCGGCGCGGAACCCACCCGCATGCGGCCGCAACTCGCCAAGGCTGTCGCCGATCACGACCTGAACGGGTCTCAAAACCTGGATGAATCGGCGTGCAGCCGACTGGCTGACGATGCCGGCCTGGTCAATGGCCCTGACAAACGCCGCCGCGCTGCCGTCCATGATCGGTACTTCGGGACCGTCGATTTCGATGGTGGCGTTGTCGACGCCCATGCCACGCAGTGCGGCAAGCACATGTTCGGCGGTCGCAACAAGCGGCCCTTCGGCGTCCCCCAGGACGGTAGCGAATTCGGTCGAGATCACGGCATCGGCGGTGGCCTGGACCTCGCGGTCGCCGCCCTCGAGGCTCGTGCGTACAAAAACCAAACCTGCATCCACGGATGCAGGTCCGACGGTGAGACTTACGGGCAAACCGGAATGTACGCCATAACCCGTTACGGTTGCTTGCGACCGAAGCGTTGTCTGCCGGCTCAATTTCATCAGAGATCCGCCCACCACCGACTTTACCTAAAGCCTATCGGCACAACTTCCGCGACCGAATCGTTCTTTAAGTATCCCCAAGTCGCGGCAACCATAGTCACGGCCCCAAAGTGCGCCAACTCACGGTTTTTTACCGATTGTTACCCCATCTCCGCCGTATTGGCGCCGCCCGCCGATCAAACTCTGCCTTCCGAGAGCACCTTTTCAACAGGACCGCCGTTTTCCGGATTGTACAATTAACCTTTTAGAATCAGCTGCTTGTTGGCTCAGATACACAGCCTGTCAACCGCAAAGCAAAAGCCCCGGCCGATCCCGGCCGGGGCCTGTTTCATTTCGGGAATTGTAACAACTTTCAGTTGGCCTGCCGCCGCAAGAAGGCGGGGATATCAAGATGGTCGTCACCCTGTGGCGCCGGTGCAACAGATGCGGGGCGCCCATGGCTGTCCAAACCTTGCGGCGACGGGCGGCGAGCATACTCCGATACCGGGTCGCCCGAATCAACGGGCGAGCGTTTGGGCTTCGGCAGCGGGGGCATTGCGGGGCCCGAGGCACGGGCGGAGATCGGTGGCTCCGCCTCGTCGTCCCGGCGCCCCAGTCCGACATTGGCGAGGCGCTGCAGCAGGGACAGTCGATTTTTCTGCGGATGCTCCTCGTCCGATTCGCCGCGGGCCTGGCGTATTTCGGCCTGCGCCGGTTTCGGCAGTTCCTCGAATTTCGGCATCCGTGGCCGGGAGCCCTGGGGGCGCTCCGCTGCCGGCGGAATGAAGGTTTCGGGCGCGGCCGCCTCTTCGGAGCGGGCATGCGCCGGATCGTGGTCGGGAAACAGCGACGGCTTCTGTGCAATCGGACGCACGGTGACATCGCCATAGGAGGTCGGCGCGACCTGCGCGGCAGCCGCGGTCACGTCGGGCGCGACGGCCGCGGCAATAGCCGCGAGCGCCGCGCGCTCGACATTGTTGGACGAGCGCTGCGGCGCGGATGATGCCGTCGGCGCCGAGGGCTGTGCTTCGAGCTTGGCCGCGCGCTCGGCGAGCCGCGCGTTATCGGCACGCAGGCGGGCGGTGAGATCGGCCAGACGATTCTCCGGCCCTGCAGAAGCGGCGTGCTGGGTAGATGCCTGCGGCGTCGGCGTCGAGGCGCGCACGTAGTTCGAATGCTCGATGCCGGTTGCCACCACGGAAACGCGGATCAGGCCGTCGAGAGCCTCGTCGAAGGTCGCGCCGACGATGATGTTGGCGTCCTGGTCGACCTCTTCGCGAATCCGCGTCGCGGCCTCGTCAACCTCGTACAGGGTCAGATCCTTGCCGCCGGTGATCGAGATCAGAAGGCCGCGCGCGCCCTTCATCGAGGCATCATCGATCAAGGGATTGGCGATCGCAGCCTCAGCGGCGGTCAGCGCGCGCTTGTCGCCGGAGGCCTCGCCGGTGCCCATCATCGCCTTGCCCATCTCCCGCATCACCGCCCTTACGTCGGCGAAGTCGAGATTGATCAGGCCTTCCTTGACCATCAGATCGGTGATGCAGGCGACGCCGGAATAGAGCACCTGGTCGGCCATCGCGAAGGCGTCGGCGAAGGTGGTCTTTTCATTGGCGACGCGGAAAAGATTCTGGTTCGGGATGATCAGGAGGGTATCGACCACCTTGTGCAGCTCGGCGATGCCGGCTTCCGCGGTGCGCATGCGCCGCTGGCCCTCGAAGTGGAAGGGCTTCGTCACCACGCCGACCGTGAGGATGCCCATCTCGCGCGCCGTCTTGGCGATCACGGGAGCGGCTCCGGTGCCGGTGCCGCCGCCCATGCCGGCGGTGACGAACACCATGTTGGCGCCGGAGAGATGGTCGCGGATCTCGTCGATCACCTCTTGCGCTGCGGCCGCGCCGACGTCGGGCTGGGAGCCCGCGCCCAACCCCTGGGTGACCTGCGTCCCCATCTGGATGATGCGCTGCGACTTCGACATCGTCAGCGCCTGCGCGTCGGTGTTGGCGACGACGAAGTCGACTCCCTGCAACCCGGCCGTGATCATGTTGTTGACGGCGTTGCCGCCTGCGCCTCCGACGCCGAACACGGTGATCCGCGGCTTCAGCTCGTGAATGTCGGGAGGAGTCAGATTGAGTGCCATGGTTGCCTCTCGTCGATTATGGGCGCGCGGTTGCGCCCCGGCCGGCGGCCGCGGGAGTTGATGAAAATCGCATTCTGCGGAAAGCAGCCATCAGAAGCCCTCGCGAAGCCATCGTCCGACCTTTCCGAAATAACCGTCCGTCCCTGTCTTCAGGTGCCGCGTGTGCCGCGGTTCGACATGCTCGAGGTGAGCGTATTGTGGATAGACCAGGAGCCCCGTAGGCACCGCGAAAGAGGCGGTCTTGGCTTCCTGGGGCAGCCGGCCGAAGCCGAGCGGACGGCCGATCCGGACCGGCCGGCCGAGGATTTGGGTGGCAAGCTCGGGGATGCCGGTCAGTTGCGCGGCCCCGCCGCTCAAAACAACCCGCGCCTTCGGCTCCGCCGCAAAGGGAGAATCCGCCAGCCGGTCCCGGACCATTTCAAATATCTCCTCGACGCGGTGCCGCACGATGTTCGCAATCGTGGCTCTCGACACGATCTGCGGAACATCCCGCTCGTCGCCGGCCGCAGGAACGGACATCAAATCACGCGCGTCGGACCCGCCGGTCAGCACGGTGCCATATAACGTCTTGATTCGCTCGGCATCCGCAATGCATGCGGAGAGTCCTCGCGCGAGATCCATGGTCACGTGCTGCCCACCGACCGCAAAACCGCTGGCATGGACGAAACGGCCGGCCGAATAGGTCGCGATCGTGGTGGTCCCCGCCCCCATCTCGATGACGGCGGCGCCGAGATCGGCCTCGTCGTCGGTCAAAACCGCCAGACCTGCGACATAAGGACTCGCAGCCATGGCCTCGACATTGAGGTGGCAGCGCTCGACCACCAGCATCAGGTTCCGGGCCACCGTCGCGTCCAGCGTGACGACGTTCATGTCGACGCCGAACTGCCGCGCCACCATCCCGCGGGGATCGCGAATGCCCTTCACGCCGTCGAGCGCATAGCTTACGGGCAGCGTATGCAGCACGGTGCGGCCCTCCCCGGTCGCATGCCGCATGCCGATCGAAGCGACCCGGGTGATATCTGCCGCGCTGACCGCGCCGCCCTGGATGTCGGAAGCGGCTTCGATCAGGTGGCCCTGGAGACGGCCGCCGGAGACCGACAGCAGCACGGATTCGACCCGAACCTTCGCCATGCGTTCGGCGAGCGCCACCGCCTGGCGCACCGCCTGCTCGCATTCGGCGAGATCGACGACTCCTCCCGCCTTCACGCCGCGCGACTGGATCTGGCTGTAGCCGATCAACTCCACGGCGTGGCTACGCCCGCGCAGGGCGTCCTTCGGCGGGCACGGTTTGAGCCGCGCGATCATGCAGGCGATCTTGCTGGTGCCGATATCGAGGCAGGCGACAAGCGCGGCACGCTTGTTCGACATCGGGCGCGTCTTCGGGGTGTGATAGCGATCAAGGCCGGTCATGCGTCACCAGCCTTCTTCTTGGGTTTCCTGAACAGCTCCTCGCGCGCCCTGGCCGCGTCGTCCGAGAGTTGCACGGTGAGCCGGTCCGGAAGGCGCATGTCGACCGCGACGATGTCGCGCGAGAACAGATGTTCTTCCTTGTCGAGCCTGCTCAAGGCCGCGAGCGCGTTGCCGACGTCGATCTCCGGCAGGCGGATGTCAAGGCCGTCCTTCAGCCGCAAGTTCCAACGCCTCTCGCCGACGAAGATCGCGGCCTTGGTCACCGCGTTCACCAGCGGATAGCGCGAGAGCAGTGCAAGAAAGTCGCGAGCGTGGGTTTCGGCGCCCTTGCCGACGACCAGCGGCAAGGAAACGAAGCGGCGCGCGACAAAGGGCTCGAGCACGGCACCGTCATCGGCGATCACCGAGAGGCGCCCGTCGCATTGCCAGACCGCAAAGGGCGTGCGCTCGACCAGGTTGATCTGCAGATGGCCGGGATAGAGTTTCAATACCGTGGCGTCCGCGATCCAGGGATTGGCCTTGAGGCGGTCGCGCACGGCCGCGGCATCGAGGAACAACAGCGACGAGCGGCCATTGACGCCGCCGATCGCCAGCACCTCGTCCTGGCTCAATTGTCTGCGGCCATCAATTGCGACCGCGGTGATACGAAATCCGATCCCATTGGCGAAGGCGTTGCGGCTGTCGCTCAGCGCCGCGCTCAACTCCGCGATATGGCCTCCCTTGACGATGCCGAACCCGGCACTCCCAAGCAGCAACAGCACGGTGGCAACGAGGCCGGCGCGGCGCGGCACGTGCCGCTCGATCAGCAAAACGAGGCGCGAGGGAGGTTCGCGGTCCAGAGGCTCCCGGTTACGGACGCGGCCACGACCGAAAAATCCGCGCAAAAGCACGGCCGCGCCAATGGCAGCCGCCTTCAGGTCAGCGTTCGGGGCCTGCGATCTCTCGGACCCGGCGAGGCGTCCTGCACCATCCATTGCACGAGCTCGTTACACGTTGTGCCCGCAATCGCTTGCGGACTCTGGCGCGCGCGAGATCTCGGCTCTCCGGTCGGGTGATGAAGCGAGGCAGCTCCTCTTCCCTGAAGATGCGTTTCGTCGAAGCGGACAACCGCAACAGCTCACGCCCCGGCAGCCAAGCGCTCACATGCGCCGCCACCGTTGACCTTCGGGCTTCCTGGTAAACAAAAGGTAAAACCCGGCGGGATTGGGCGGCATTTCATTCGCCCCCTGAGCCATTTGCGCCGGGATATGAACGATTTTACCTTTCCGCCGCGGCGGCCTTCGCAAGCGCCTTGAAAACCACCTAAACCGGGTGCCGGAGCTCGCTGCGGACGCGTCGCTCCGCCTGCACGACCTGGTCGCGCAGGAAATCGGAAAAATCGATGCCCTGGGCCTTGAGCGCCTTGGGATAGAGCGAGGCCTTGGTGAGGCCCGGCAACGTGTTGGTCTCCAGATAGATCGGCCCCTTTTCGGAGATGATGAAGTCCGAACGCGAATAGCCGCTGCAGGACAGCGCGCGATGAGCTTTCAACGCGTCCGCCATGAGCGCCGCGGTGATCTCCGGGCTGAAGCGCCCCGGGCAAATCTCCTGGGTCGATTTCAGGAGATATTTGGCGGTGTAGTCGAAAGCGCCGTCGGCGGGCACGATCTCGATCGGCGGCAGCGATCGGATCGAGCCGTCCGCTTGCTCCAGCACGCCGCAGGTGGCTTCCACGCCGACGATGAACGGCTCGACGAGATAGGTTTCGCTCATTGCGGCGACGCGGACGGCGACAAGGTCCTGCTTCGAATTGACGAAGATGAGGCCATAGCTCGAGCCGTCATGGGTCGGCTTTGCGATCAGCCGGCCGTGATCGGCCAGCGCTGCGTCGAGATCCTCCAGCGCAATTCCCGCTGGCGCGGTAACGCCGGCGATGGCCGCGAAACGCTTCGCGGCGATCTTGTCGAAAGCCAGATGCGAGGAGGCGGAGCCCGATCCCGTGAAGGGGATTCCGCGGATCTCGCAGGCTGCCTGCAGCTCGCCATTTTCCGCGCGTCCGCCATGAAGACCGAGCACGAACAGGCGGCTGTCGATTCTGGCCTGGTCCAGCGCCTGCTCGATCGTCGATCCGACCTTGCGGCCGCCCGGCTTCAACGCCTGTTCAAACGGGCGCGCGTGTTCGAGCAGCGTTTTGCGCTCCGTCTCATGCACGCTGTCATCGGCGTCCCAGAACCAGAGATCGGCGTCCGGCAGGGCTTCGCACAAGGCCTGGGCGCTGGCCACGGAGACCAGCCGCTCCTTGTTCGTGCCGCCGAATAAAATCGTGATCCGCATTGCTTTATCCGTAACCTCTCCTCTTTCGTCGTTCCGGGCTCGCCGCTTCGCGGTACCCCGGAATGACGACTACAAGGGGACGCCGATCCGCTTGATTTCCCAGTGTAGCTCGATTCCGCTCATTTGTTTGACGCGTGCCCGAACAGTCTCGCCCAGCGTCTCGATGTCGTGTCCTGTTGCATCGCCCGTATTGATGAGAAAATTGCAGTGCATTTCGGAGACTTGCGCACCGCCCAACCGCAAGCCGCGGCAGCCGGCGGCATCGATCAGCTTCCAGGCGCTGTTGCCCGGCGGGTTCTGAAAGGTCGAGCCGCCGGTCTTGTCCCGGATCGGCTGCGCGGTCTCGCGATGCTTCTGGACCTCGTCCATGCGGGCGCGGATCGCCTCAGGGGCGGCCGGCTGTCCTCGGAAGCGCGCCGAGGTGAAGATGAACGAGGAATTGATGCCGCAATTGCGGTAGACGAATTTCATGTCTGCATTGGAGAAGGTGCGAACATCGCCCTTGCGGTCGACGCCGGTCGCCTCGACCAGCACGTCCCTCGTTTCCGCGCCGTTGGCGCCGGCATTCATGCGCAGCGCACCCCCGATCGTGCCGGGAATGCCGAAATAGAATTCGAGGCCGGCGAGATTGGCGGCGGCGGCGGTCTCGGCCACGCGCTTGTCGAGCGCGGCCGCGCCCGCGGTGACGATATCGTTTGAAGCCGCGGTCTCGCCAAATCCACGCGGCGACAGGCGGATCACGACACCGGGCACGCCGCCGTCGCGCACGATCAGGTTCGAGCCGACGCCAACGACATGGACCGAAAGCTCTTGCGGCATGTTTTTGAGAAAATACGCGAGATCGTCCACGTCCGATGGCGTGAACAACACCTGGGCCGGACCGCCGACGCGAAACCAGGTGAGCGGCGCAAGGCTTTCATTGGCGAGCAGCCGTCCGCGCAGTTGCGGCATCGCGGCCTTGAGCTTGGGTGTGATGTCGGGGAACGGCGCCACGCTATCCCAATGCCTTCAATTCGCCGGGCAGCGCATACGCCCATTGCGTGATGCTGCCGGCACCGAGACAGACGACGAGGTCGCCGCTGGTTGCAAGTCCCTTGACGATTGGCGCAAGATCGGCGGCGTTGCCGAGCGGCACCACCTCGCGATGGCCATGCGCGCGCAAGCCCAGCACGAAATGATCGCGGTCGATGCCTTCGATCGGGGTCTCGCCGGCCGGGTAAACCTCCGCGACCACGACGGCATCGGCATCGTTGAAGCAGGTGCAGAATTCCTCGAACAGCGATTGCAGGCGCGTATAGCGATGCGGCTGCACGACGGCGATGACCTTGCCGTTGGTGGATCCGCGCGCAGCCTTCAGCACGGCAGCGATCTCGACCGGGTGATGGCCGTAGTCGTCGATCACGGTGACGCCATTCCATTCGCCGGTACGGGTGAAGCGCCGCTTGACGCCGCCGAAGCCGGCAATCGCCTTGCGGATCGCGTCGTCGGGCATGCCGAGCTCATAGGCGACTGCGATTGCTGCCGTGGCGTTCGAGGCGTTGTGCTGTCCCGGCATCGGCAGCATGAGATTGGAAATCTCGTGCGGCGCGCCGGACTTGCGGTCGCGGATCACGACCTTGAACTGCGAACCGCCGCCCATCGCGACGAGATCGACAAGGCGGGCGTCGGCCTGCGGATTTTCGCCATAGGTGATGATGCGGCGATCCTCGATCTTGCCGACCAGCGCCTGCACCACGGGATGATCGATGCACATCACGGCGAAACCGTAGAACGGCACGTTCTCGACGAAATTGCGAAACGCGTCCTGGATCGCCTCGAAGGTCTTGAAGTGATCGAGATGCTCGGGATCGATATTGGTGACGATCACGACGTCCGAGGGCAGCTTCAGGAACGTGCCGTCGCTCTCGTCGGCTTCCACCACCATCCAGTCGCCCGCGCCCATTCGCGCGTTCGAGCCATAGGCGTTGATGATGCCGCCGTTGATGACGGTGGGATCGAAACCGCCGGCATCGAGCAGCGTTGCGACCATCGTCGTCGTCGTTGTCTTGCCGTGGGTGCCGGCGATTGCGACGCAGCTTTTCAGCCGCATCAATTCGGCGAGCATCTCGGCACGGCGCACCACCGGAATGCGCTGCGCGCGCGCCGCCATCAATTCCGGATTGTCGCGCTTGATCGCGGTCGATACCACGACAACGTCGGCGCCATCGACATTCGCGGCATTGTGGCCGACCGTGACCTTGATGCCCTTGTCTCGGAGCCTCGCGACATTGCCGCTATCGGCTGCGTCCGAGCCCTGCACGGTGTAACCGAGATTGCAGAGGACTTCGGCGATGCCGCTCATGCCGATACCGCCGATCCCGACGAAGTGGATAGGTCCGATCTCGCGCGGCAATCTCATGCTCGGTTCCTTGGGCAATCATACGCGGAGGCAGACGACCAGTATTCCGTACGCCCACGCTGTTCAAATCGGCTGCGCAGCTTACTGGATGCCTTGCTTTCGCAGGGCATGACAAGGGGTTTTTCCATCAGATTCCAGCGACTTTCACCACCAAATCGGCCAGCCTCACGGCGGCATCGAGCCGGCCGGCTGTCTTTGCGGCGCTCGCCATTGTGGCAAGCTTTTCGGGCTCGGCGGCAAGCGCGGAAATTTCCGCCGCCAGCCGATCCGGCGTGAATTCCGTCTGCACGATGCGCAAAGCGCCGCCGACCTTTGCCAGCACACCGGCATTGGCGAACTGGTCCTGGTCGATCGATCCGGGCAACGGCACGAGAATCGAAGGCCTGCCGATCGCCGCCAATTCAGCCACGGTCCCGGCGCCGGAGCGCGAGATCACCAGATGATTTTGCGCAAGACGCGCCGGGAGGTCGGCGAAGAACGGCGCAAGATCCGTCTTGATCCTGAGACGATCGTAGACGGCGCGCACGCGCGCCATGTCTTCCTCGCGCACCTGCTGGGTGAGCACGAGCCTGTTCCACAGCGAGGGCTCGAGCCGTTCGATCGCGTTGGGCACGACGTCGGCCATGATACGCGCGCCCTGACTGCCCCCGACCACGAGCAGGCGAAACGCTCCGCTCGTGTCCGCTGGTGTGTATGGGGCCGCTGCGGCCGCAAGCACCGCAGGGCGCATCGGCATCCCGACCGTAGTTGCCTTTGCGGCGAGCGCCTGATCGCGATCGAACACGCCGGGCAGCGAGGTCGCAATCGCAGCCGCGCCGCGCGCGAGAAAGCGATTGGCGCGGCCGAGCACGGCATTTGCCTCGTGAATGATGCCGGGGATGCCGCAAAGCCTGGCCGCGACCAGCGGCGGCAAGGTCGGGTAGCCGCCGAAACCGACCACGGCCTTCGGCTTCGATCGCCGCATCAGCGACAGTGCGGTGAACACGCCGGCCGCGAGCGTGAGGGTTGCGTAGGCGAGTTGCAGCGGATTGCGGCTTCGTGCCGTCTCGCTCGCCACCACGTCGATCATATCCCTGGAGAACAGCCCGCTATAGCGCAGCGCGCGGGAGTTGGTAACGAGGCGCACGGAAATGCCGCGCTTGATCAATTCGACACCGAGCGCTTCGGCCGGGAACAGATGGCCGCCGGTGCCGCCCGCGGCCAGCAGAATCAGGGGTTTTGGGTCCATGCCACCCTGATAGCCGATGGCGCGGCAGGCGTCACGCGTAGCTGGGCCGCGCCGTGCCGTCGATGAGGACCTCGGTGCGCGGCCTGAGCCGCGTCAGCGCCAGAAGCATGCCGACGCCGTAAGCCAGCGACACGATCGAGGAGCCGCCATAGGAGATGAAGGGCAGCGTCATGCCCTTGGCAGGGATCAGCTGCAGATTGACCGACATGTTGATGGCGGCCTGGACGCCGAACATGATCGACAGGCCGGAAGCCGCAAAACGCGCGAACATGTCCTCGCTCGCATAAGCCCGCGACAGCGCGCGGATCACGATGAACGCAAACAGCGCGAGCAGCGCGAGGCACAGAATGATGCCGAACTCCTCGGCGGCGACCGCGAACACGAAATCGGTGTGGCTGTCCGGCAGGCTGCGCTTGGCGATGCCCTCGCCCGGCCCAAGCCCGAACCAGCCACCGTTGTAAAAGGCTTCCATGGCGGTATCGACCTGGAAGGTGTCGCCGGAGGCCGGATTCATGAAGCGCTTGATGCGGCCGGCGACATGAGGAACGAACAAGTACGCGCCGAACAGCCCGGCGGCCGCGGCGCCCGCGAGCCCCGTGACCCAGATCATGCGCATGCCCGCGATGAAGAACAACGCGCCCCAGACCATCAGCATCAGCATGGTCTGTCCGAAATCGGGCTCCATCACGAGCAGCGAGACCAGCATCAACAACAGCACCAGCGCCATCGTGGTCGCCGGCATTTCAGGCCGCCGTGCCGATTCCGCAAACAGCCACGCCGCGATCACGACAAAGGCGGGCTTTGCCGATTCGGAAGCCTGGATGTTCACCCCGATCAGCGTGATCCAGCGCCGCGAGCCCTTGACCTCGGGCCCGATCAGAAGCGTCACCATGATCAAGACGACGGAAACTGCGAAAACGATCAGCGCGGTGCGCCGGATCTGCCGCGGCGTCATGAAGGATACGCCCAGCAGCACGATCAGCGACGGCAGCAGAAACAGGACGTGATGATTGAAGAAATGGAAGGGGTCGAGCCCGATCCGCGTCGCAACCGGCGGGCTGGCCGCCAGCGACAGGATGACGCCGCTCAGCATCAGCGCGATGATCGCCCCGAGCAGCGGGCGATCCACCGTCCACCACCAGTCGGAAAGCGGGTTGCGTTCTTCACGGGAGAGCATGGGCGTTCCCTTCGGGTGCCTTCACCCCATTGGTCGCCCAGCTTGGTTTCCGAACGGTTAATGGAATCGTAAAAGTCACACCACCGGCTTGACGCCGGGCAGCGCGTTGACGAGATCGCGGAACCTGGCGCCGCGGATCTCGAAATTGCGGTACTGATCGAACGACGCGCAGGCCGGCGACAGCAGCACCACGGGATCCGGCAGCCCCGACGCTTGCGCATCGCGCGCGGCGTCCGCGACGGCGACCTCGAGCGTGTCCGAGATGTCGTGCGGCACGCGTGCGGAGAGCGTCTCGGCAAACTCCTTTGCCGCCTCGCCGATCAGATAGGCCTTGCGAATGCGCGGGAAGAATTCGGCAAGGCTGGTGATGCCGCCGGCCTTCGCCCTGCCGCCCGCGATCCAGAAGATATCCGCAAATGACGACAAAGCATGGGCGGCCGCGTCCGCATTGGTGCCCTTGGAATCGTTGACGAACAGCACGTGGCCGAGGCGACCGACCTGCTCCATGCGATGGGCGAGCCCCGGAAAGCTGCGCAGGCCGTCTTGCAGGACATCAAGGCCGACGCCGAGCGCCTGCGCGCAGGCCGAGGCGCAGGCCGCATTCTGCGCATTGTGCAAGCCGCGCAGCGAACCGATGCCGCCGATCCGCGCGATTTCGCTGCGGGCGCCGCCGGAGGCGCGCAGAATGGTCTCGCGCTCGACATAGACGCCGTCTGCCAAGGGGTTCCTCACGGATACGCGGACCACGTTCCGGCCTGATCGATCGAGGCGGTCGGCGATGTTGCGGCACCAGATGTCGTCGACGCCGACGATGGCCGTACCCGCAGGTTTTATGCCAGCGACCAGGCGCTCCTTCACCGCGGCGTAACCATCCAGCGTGCCGTGACGATCGATATGATCCTCGCTGATATTGATCAGAATGCCGACGCTCGGATCGAGCGAGGGCGTGAGATCGATCTGGTAGGACGACATCTCGATCACGTGCACGCGGCCCATGCGCGGCGGCTCCAGCGACAGGATGGCGGTGCCGATGTTGCCGCCCATCTGGGTATCGTAACCTGCAAAGCGCATCAGATGCGCGATCAACGCGGTCGTTGTGGACTTGCCGTTGGTGCCGGTGATCGCGACAAAGGGTGCGTCCGGCGCGTGGCGGCGCCGCTCGCGGCAGAACAATTCGATGTCGCCGATGACCTCGATGCCGGCCTCGCGCGCGAGCAGCACGCTCCAGTGCGGCGCCGGATGCGTCAGCGGCGCACCGGGGGTGAGAATGAGCGCGGCGACGTTGGCCCAGGAGACGCTGCGCAGATCCGCGGTGACGAAGCCTTCGGCGGCGGCTTTGGCGAGATTGTCCGCGCTGTCGTCGCCGGCAACGATCTCGGCGCCGCCGGCCCTCAGCGCTCGACAGCTCGCAAGCCCCGAGCCGCCAAGGCCGAACACCGCGACCGTCTTGCCCGCAAAGGACGTGACCGGGATCATGCTCTGAACTCCGTGATTCCGGACGACCCGAAGCGGCGATCCGAAATCTCGCGTTTCCGGGTTCGGTCCCGTCCGGCCGCCGCGGAATGGCGACGAGTGGAGAAAGCTTTCATCACCGCAGCTTGAGCGTCGAGAGGCCGGCAAGGGCCAGCATGACCGAGATGATCCAGAACCGGATCACGATCTGCGGCTCGGTCCAGCCCAGCTGCTCGAAATGATGATGGATCGGCGCCATCCTGAAGATGCGCTTGCCCGTGAGCTTGAACGACGCCACCTGGACGATCACCGAGACCGCTTCCAGCACGAACAGTCCGCCGATCACCGCGAGCACGATCTCGTGCTTGACCGCGACCGCGATCGCTCCGAGCATGCCGCCGAGCGCGAGCGAGCCGGTGTCACCCATGAAGATCGAGGCCGGCGGCGCGTTGAACCAAAGAAATCCGAGGCCGGCGCCGAGCACCGCCCCGGTCAGCACCGCAAGCTCGCCGGTGCCGGCGACATAGTTGATCTGCAGATAATCGGAGAACACGGCGTTGCCGGCGAGATAGGCGATCAGCCCAAAGCTTGCCGAGGCGATCATGACCGGCACGATGGCAAGTCCGTCGAGCCCGTCGGTGAGATTGACGGCATTGCCGGATCCGACAATCACGAAGGCGCCGAAGATCACGAACCACCAGCCGAAATTGATGATCACGTCCTTGAGGAACGGGATCGCAAGCGAGGTCGAGGCTGCATCGCGGCCAAGCTTGGTCAGCGCATAGCAGGCAACCAGCGCGATGATTGCCTCCAGCACGAGACGGATGCGGCCGGCAAAGCCGCTCGAGGTCTGCTTGGTCACTTTCAGATAATCGTCGTAGAAGCCGACAAAGCCGAAGCCCAGCGTCACCGCGAGCACGATCCAGACATAGGGATTGGCCGGATTGGCCCAGAGCAGGGTCGAGACCACAAGGCCGGACAGAATCATCAGGCCGCCCATGGTGGGCGTGCCCTTCTTGGCGATGATGTGGGATTGCGGCCCGTCGCTGCGAATCGGCTGGCCCTTGCCCTGCCTGAGCCGCAGGTGATCGATGATCCACGGACCGAACAGGAACACGAACAAGGCGGCGGTGATCACCGCCCCGCCGGTGCGGAAGGTGATGTAACGGAAAACGTTGAGAAGCGTGCGAAGCCAGCCGAAACCGGGAGGAAAAGAATTGGAAAGCTCGATCAACCAGTAGAACATTCAATTCGCCCCATGCCGCGTGTTCCTGTGCGGCTTTACAGGGAACGCGCCGGAAAGCGCACTCATCATTGATTCAGCCTCGAGCAATTCTGATGCGGGCTTCCGCACCGCGACACCAGCGTCCTTTAAGCATGATCGTGGGCCCTGCGCGAGTGGACATCAGCTAAATTATTCGAACGTCACGACGTTGACGCCCGCGCCTGCAACGCGGCCAACAGACCCGGAACAAACCTGTTCACCCAGAACATTTTCTTGCTGCCCTTGACGACCACCACATCTCCCGCTCTCAGGAGTGCCGCAATCTCCTGCGGCTTCAGTGTCGCCGGATCCTCATGCCAGCCGAGTTCCTGTTTCCTCGGCAACAGATCGTGCAGGTGACGCATCAGCGGCCCGACACAATAGACAGCATCGATGCCAGGCAGGTGGCGCGCCAATTCCCTGTGATAGGCCGGCGCATCGTTGCCCAGTTCCAGCATGTCGCCGAGAATGGCAATGCGGCGGCCCTGCTGCAGTGGCCGCGCCTTGAGGCTGTCGAGCGCGGCTGCCATGCTGGCCGGGTTGCCATTGAAGCTGTCATCGATGACGGTGACGCCCCCGGCATTTTGCTCGACGCCGCGCCCGGTCATGATGCCGACGCTTTCGAGCTTGTCCGCAAGCAGGTGCGGATCGAGACCGGCGGCATGAATGGAGGCGAGCGCTGCGAGCGCATTCTGCACGCGATGGGGCGCGCCGGGCATCAGCGCGAATTCGAGTTTCGTGCCGGCGACCTCGGCCGCGATCTGCCAGGTTTCCCCGTGCGCGGTGTGCGACAGCTCGCGAATGTCGGATCCCTCGCCGAAGCGGATGATCCTGCCATTCCATTCCGCCGCCTCGACATTCGCAGGCAGCACCAGCACGCCGTCTTGCGGCAGGCCCTGCACGATGCTCACCTTCTCGCGCCGGATCGCCTCGAGCGAGCCGAGCTTTTCCAGATGCACGGGCTGCACGTTGACGACAAGCGCGACGCTCGGCCTGGTCAGCTCGCTCAATCTCGCGATCTCGCCGACCTGGTTCATGCCCATCTCGACGACCCAAAGCGCAGCATCGGGCGCGCCATTGCACAGAGTGAGCGGCACGCCCCAAAAATTGTTGAAGCTGCTCGGGCTGGCAAAGGCTCCGGGATAGGCGGCGACGAATTCCTTGGTGCTGGTCTTGCCGGCGCTGCCGGTCAGGCCGATCACCGGCCCACAAAAGCGCGCGCGCGCGGCGCGGGCCAGGCTCCAGAGCCCATCGAGCAGCGTGTCCTTGACCACGAGCTGCGGCACCTTGATGTCGGCGATGCGGTGCGGGACGATCATCGCCACCGCGCCGGCAGTTTCCGCTTGCGCCGCGAACTGCCATCCGTGGCGCGTCGAGGCGAAACTGGAGGTGAAACCGCCGCTTGGGGTTCCGCTCAGCGCCACGAACAGGCTGCCGGGCTTCACCAGGCGACTGTCCTGCGTGACGAAATCGATCGACGTTGCGGGAAATTGCTCCGAGAGCCCCAACGCCTGCGCTACCTCGGCAATGGTCCACAACGGCTTCGCGCTCATGCAACCCTCGGCGCAAGCGCGGACTTGACCGCATCGTGATCGCTGAAGGGGAGTGTGCGGTCGCCTATGATCTGTCCGGTCTCGTGTCCCTTGCCGGCGATCAAAAGTGCGTCTCCATCGTCGAGGTCATCGATTGCCGCGCGGATCGCGCTGGCCCGATCGCCGATCTCGGTTGCGCTCTTGGCGGCGGCAAGGATCGCGGCGCGGATGGCTTCCGGTTTCTCGCTGCGCGGATTATCGTCGGTGACGATGACGCGGTCGGCATGCTCGCTCGCAATCGCGCCCATCAGCGGCCGCTTGCCGGCATCGCGGTCGCCGCCGGCGCCGAACACCACGACCAGTTTCCGTCGGGCATAAGGCCGCAGCGCCTGCAGCGCCTTGGCCAGCGCATCGGGCTTGTGCGCATAGTCGACGAAGATCGGCGCACCGTTGCGTTCCCCGACCAGTTCGAGCCTTCCCTTCGCGCCCTCGAGATGCTCGAGGGCGGCGAACACCGCGCCCGCATCGCTGCCGGTCGCGATCGCAAGGCCGGCCGAGACCAGCGCATTCTCGATCTGGAAGGCGCCGACCAGCGGCAGCCGCAAGGAATGTTTCCTGGCGCGATGCTCGACCGTGAGCCTTTGCGCAAAACCATCGATGGTCGCCTCGCGCAGGCAAATCCCTTCTCCTTTGCCGTCGCCCTCGCCGCCGACGGTGAGGATGCGCAAGCCTCGCGAACGCGCGGCCGCGATCACCTCCTGCGAGCAATCATGATCGGCCGAAATCACGGCCGCGCCGCCCGGAACGACCAGATCGCGGAACAGCCTGAGCTTCGCGCCGAGATAATGCGCGACGTCGGGATGATAATCCATGTGATCGCGCGACAGGTTGGTGAAGCCGCCGGCGGCAATGCGCACGCCGTCCAGCCGATATTGATCGAGACCGTGCGACGAGGCCTCGAAGGCGAGATGCGTGACGCCATCGCGCGCGATCTCGTCGAGCTGGCGATGCAACGCGATCGGATCGGGCGTCGTCAGCGAGCCGTAGACCGTGCGTTTGGGCGATACCAGCCCGATCGTGCCGATACTTGCGGAGGCATGGCCGAGCCGCTGCCATATCTGCCGCGTGAAGGCCGCAACCGACGTCTTGCCGCTGGTGCCGGTTACCGCGGCGATGGTCGCGGGCTGTTGCGGAAAGAACCTCGCGGCGGCAAGCGACAGCGCGCGGCGCGGATTTTTCGTGACGACGAACGGAACCGGCGTTTGGCCTTGCGGCGTCTGCGCGCCGGCGATCGCGACCGCGCCTGAAGCAATCGCGGCATCGATGAAGCGCGCGCCATCGGTCTGGGTTCCCGCAAGCGCAAAGAACAAGTCGCCCGGCTTGACCGCGCGGCTGTCCATCGCGAGGCCGCTCACGACGGTCGCTTCGAACCGCGGCTCGATCGCCGCTTCGCCGCAGAAGAGGTCGCGAAGTTTCATATCGCTCCAGTCGGACCACCAAAGGCCAACCGCTACAGGCAGACTCAACATCAGTGGCCAGCTACGGCTTACTGCGTTGTTCTGGATGCCGCAAGAATAAGGCGGTCGGGCGGCGGCAGGTCGAAACGCGGTTCGACACCCAAAAGCGGCGCAACGCGGGCAATCACGTTGCCGCCGGTCGGCACCGCATTCCAGCCCGAGGTGATGAAGCCGTTGGTTTCCTTGAGCGGCTGCGGCTCGTCCAGCATGATCAATAGCTGATATCTCGGACTGTCCGCGGGCAGAATTGCCGTAAACGCCGTAAGCACGCGCTTCTTGGCATAATGCCCATTGATGACCTTTTCGGCGGTGCCGGTCTTGCCGCCGATATAGTAACCGGGAACGTCGGCCTTGCGCGCGGTGCCGACCTCCGCGTTGAGGCGCATCAGGAAGCGCATCTTCTCCGAGGTTTCCGGCCTGATCACGCGCCTGGCGATGTCCATCGCTTCCTGCTCGGTGCGCTTCATGAAGGTCGGCGGGATCAGATAACCGCCGTTGACCAACGCGTCGATCCCCATGACCGCTTGCAGCGGCGCCACCGCGATGCCGTGGCCGAATGCGATCGTCACCGTGTTCAACTCGCCCCAGTGTTTCGGCAGCAGTGGCGACGCGCTCTCCGGCAATTCGGTGCGCAGCCGCTCGAGTTGTCCCATCTTGCGCAGGAATGCCTTGTGCGCTTCGACCCCTTGCGACAGCGCGATGCGCGCCGCACCGACATTGGAGGAGAAGGTGAACACCTCCTTCATGCTGAGGAAACGCCCCTTCGGCTCGTCGTCATGGATCGCGAACTTGCCGTAATGGAGCGGGCCGCGCGCATCCCACATCGAGTTGAGATCGTATTTGCCGGTGTCGAGCGCCATCGCGAGCGTGAAGGCCTTGAAGGTCGAACCCATCTCGAACACGCCCGTGGTGAGGCGATTGATGCGATCGGGATCGTGCGCCTCCTTCGGATTGTTCGGATCGAAGTCGGGCACCGAGACCATTGCGACGATCTCGCCGGTCTTGACGTTGGAGACGAGGCCGGACGCCGCCTTGGCGTGGAATTTTTCCTTGGCCTTCAAGAGCTCGTCACGAAGCGCGTGCTGCACGCGCAAATCGACCGACAATTCGACCGGCCGCTGCAGCCGATCACTGGCAAGCCCGGCGCGATGCAGATCGGCAAGCCCGTTGTTGTCGAGCCACTTCTCCATCCCGGCAATGCCCTGGTTGTCGATATTGACGAGCCCGATCAGGTGCGCGACCTCGTTGCCGGTGGGATAAACGCGCTTGTTCTCGCGCAGAAACCCGATTCCGGGAATGCCGAGGCGATGGATGTCCTGCTGCTGCTGTGCGTTGATCTCGCGCTTGAGCCAGACAAATCCCTTTCGCGATGACAGGCGGTCGCGCACTTCGCCGATCTCGAGGTCGGGCAGCGTCGCGGTCAGAAGCTCGATGGCTTCGTCCTTGTCGATGATGCGACGCGGCTCGCCGAACAGGCTCGGCGCCTTGATGTCGGTGGCGAGCACTTCGCCGTTGCGGTCGACGATGTCGGGCCGCGCGGTCGCGATCGCGTCGCGCGCCGCCGCCTGACGCGCGCTGTGGCCGTCGGCACCGACGGCGAACATCACGAGGCGGCCGCCGATCACGGCATAGATCGCGACGAAAGCGACCATAACCAGTCCAACGCGGGCGCGCGCCTTCGCCGCGCGGTCGACATTGCGTCCGTACAGGAGGCTGCGGATCAGCCGCTGCCCCCATGGCTCCGACTTTGTCGGCTTGCCCGGCGCGGTCATCGTCTGCTCTCCGGACGCGCCACGGAGCCGGTGACCGAGCCTCGGTCGGCCGCGGCGTCGATGGTGTTGAGCATCGTGCCGATCGGATCGCCCTCCCCGGGTGTCAGCGCCGGGCTCGACGGCCGCTCAGGCAGGTTCTTGAGCGAGTCATATTGGGTCGCGTTGAGCGGCTTCAGCGCCAGATGCCGCTCGGCAAGCCCCTGCAGCCTGAGCGGCGCGTCAAGCTTGGCCCATTCGGACCGCAGCGCCGCGATCGCATCGCGCTGCTCGCGAATTTCCGCGTGCAGCCGCAGCACGCGTTCCGTGCGCGCCGTCGATTCCATCTTTATCCGGTAGACATAGGCGGCCGCGAACACCAATGCGCCGATCACGAGAAGATGGATGATGCGCACGGCGTCAGCCTCCCCTCATGAGGTCTGATAGACGTGGCCAGGCCTGCGCTTCCGCAGCCGGGTGCGCCGGCGCGTCGGTGCGCTCGGCGCCGCGCAGCTTTGCAGACCGCGCCCGCGGATTGGCTGCAAGCTCGGCGTCAGCGGGCGTCAGGGGACGCTTGGTCAGGATCCTGAAGCTCGGCGCCGCATGCGCGACTTCAGGCAAATGCCGCGAGCCGCCGCTGGCCTTGCCGCGTTCGGCAAGGAAGGTCTTGACGATCCGGTCTTCCAGCGAATGGAACGACACCACGGCGAGCCGGCCGCCGGGCTTGAGCACGCGCTCGGCCCCTTGCAGCGCCTGTTGCAGCTCATCGAGCTCTTCGTTGACGAAAATGCGCAACGCCTGAAACGTGCGGGTTGCCGGATGGATGT
Organism: uncultured Alphaproteobacteria bacterium; assembly: GCA_963738845.1. Classification (GTDB taxonomy): domain Bacteria; phylum Pseudomonadota; class Alphaproteobacteria; order Rhizobiales; family Xanthobacteraceae; genus Bradyrhizobium. The sequence continues at coordinate 132,427 of CAVTYJ010000008.1, forward strand.
CGCCGGGTTTGCCGCGCACCACGCGCGCGACGATGTCGGCGAGCGCACGTGTAGTCGCGACCGCCGCCTCCTTGCGCGCGGCAACGATCGCGCGCGCGATGCTTCGGGAATGACGCTCCTCGCCGAACAGATAGATGACGTCGGCGAGCTCGGTCTCGGAGGCTCTTGCGATCACATCGGCTGCGGTCGGACCGTCACGGCCCATGCGCATGTCAAGCGGACCGTCGAGGCGGAACGAAAAGCCGCGGTCCGCTTCGTCGAGCTGCATCGAGGACACGCCGACATCCATCACTACGCCGTCGATCGCGGCAAACCCCTGCCCGGCGCAGATGTCGGCCAGGTTGGAGAAGCGGTCCTCCAGAAGAACCAGCCGCCCCTGCGACCTCTCGACCAGATCGAAACCACCGGCAATCGCGCTGCGGTCGCGGTCGATGGCAATGACCCGGGTTCCGGAGACCTCGAGGATGGCCCGGCTATAGCCACCGGCACCAAAGGTGGCGTCGACATAGACGCCGCCGGCGCGCGGTGAAAGGAGCGCGACCGCCTCGCGGCCAAGCACGGGAATATGACGCTGGATGGCTGCGGTCATATGCAGGCCCCGGCTGGGAGCAGCCGTCGCAAGAGGAAACCGGACGCGAACGAGCCCATTGCGCCTCAAATTCCCGTGTTTTGTACCATTTCCGCGCGCAAAGGGCCGCCCCGTTGCGCGGTCGCCGACCCCGAGCATCCCGACGGGCAAACCCTCGCTTCGAATGTGTTGGGCTGCCATCGGGGTTCGGCGCGCAATTCTGGATGTTCACCAGTTAGTAACGGCAGATAGCCTTAAGAAAGCGTTGATGGGACGGAGACATTCCTCCAGTCGCTTCACCGGCGACAGCCGTCCGGAACACCGCCTCCGGCGGTGTGCGTTGTGCACACACTCCATCAAATTGGGGGTGGCGGCCGGCTCACCGGTTGCACCCTTGGCATCATGAAGGGATAGTAGCGTCCCGAGTCGTTTTTTTGCTGCCTTTATCCCGGTTCGATTTGTCCATGCCGCTTGCGCCGTACACCGCCGACCGACCGGACCCGAAACGCCCGCGCGCGCTCCCGCTTCCCAGGGGCAGCGCGAACGTCAGGACGTTCGCGCCGGATTCGTCGATCGTGTCGGATGTGATCCCGTCGCCGAACTATGGCGAGCGCAACAAGGGCCGCGCGCCCGACATGATCCTGTTGCATTACACCGGCATGCCCGACGTCGAGGGTGCGATCACCCAGCTCTGCACGGCCGGCACCGAGGTCTCCGCGCATTACATCGTCCTGGAGGACGGCCGCATCGTGCAATGCGTGCCGGAGAACAAGCGCGCCTGGCACGCCGGCGTCTCCTTCTGGGCGGGCGAGGAGGACATCAATTCCTGCTCGATCGGCGTCGAGATCGTCAATCGCGGCCACGACTGGGGCTATCCGGATTACCCATTGCGCCAGATCGCCGCCGTGATCGCGTTGTGTCGCGGCATCATGCTCCGTCGCAAGGTGCCTTCCCATCGCGTGCTCGCCCATTCCGACGTGGCGCCCGCGCGCAAGAAGGATCCGGGCGAGAAATTTCCCTGGCACTCGCTCGCCAATTCCGGCGTCGGCCATTGGGTTCAGCCCGCGCCGATCGTGCGCGGCGACAGCCTGAAGCTTGGCATCATCGGCGAAGACGTTCAGAACCTGCAGCAGGCGCTCGCGCGATACGGCTACGGCGTGCCGATATCCAGCAAGTATGACGGGCCGACCATGGAAGTGGTCACCGCGTTCCAGCGTCACTTCCGCCCCGCCCGCGTCGACGGCATCGCCGATCATTCGACGCTCGCAACGCTGCATGCGCTGCTGTCGAACCTGCCGGCCGATTCCCCGGTCGCGACGAGGTGACGGCTTCTCAACTGGCGGCCTCGAGCTCCGCAATTCGTCGCGCATAGAGCCGCCGCAGCGGTTCCAGCCGCGTCGCCGCGCTCGCAGCGAGATAGGCTTCTCGTGCCGCCTCGGTTCGGCCGAGCCGGCGCAGGAGATCGGCGCGCACGGCCGGGAGCAATTCATAGCCGTCGAGTGCGCCGCGCGCCTGAAGGGCCTCGATCAAGTCCAGCGCCCTCGCCGGCCCATCGACCATCGACACCGCCGCGGCATGATTGAGCTCCACCACCGGCGACGCTGCGATGCGCAGCAGCACCTCATAGAGGCCCGCGATCTGCGGCCAATCGGTGTCGCGATAGTTCGGCGCCCGGGCGTGGAGAGCGGCAATCGCAGCCTGCACCGCATAGGGCTGCGGCGGACCCGGCGCTCGAAGTGCCTCCTCTACAAGCCGAAGGCCTTCCCCGATCTGCTGCCAATCCCAGAGCGAACGATCCTGCTGTTCCAACAGCACGATGTCGCCGGCCGCGGTCTCGCGCCCGGCACGTCGCGCATCGTGCAGGAGCATCAAGGCGAGCAAGCCCTTGATCTCGCCGCGTCCTGGCATGAGCTGATCGAGCAGTCGGCACAGCCTGATCGCCTCGCGCGCCAGATCGGGTCGCATCAGCTCGTCGCCCGCGGTCGCGGCATACCCCTCGGTGAAGACGAGATAGATCACCGCGAGCACGCCGCGCAGCCGCGGTTCGAGTGCCTCGCGCTCGGGCACCTCGTAGGGAATGCCGGCAAGCCGGATCTTTTGCTTGGCACGCAACAACCGCTGGGCCATTGCATCCTCGCCTACCAAAAACGCGCGCGCAACCTCGGGCGTCGTCAATCCGCAGACGGTGCGCAGCGTCAGCGCGACCTGCACTTCGATCGCGAAGGACGGATGGCAGCAGGTGAAGATCAGCCGCAACATGTCGTCGTCGAGCACGGAAGTATCGACCGTCTCGCCCGAGCATGCGGCGTTCAGCTCGATCTCGTGGGCGACCTGCTGCTCCTTGCCGCGAAAAGCAATTCTCCGGCGCATTCGGTCGATCGCCTTGTTGCGTCCGACATTGACAAGCCAGGCGCGCGGATTGGCGGGGACAGCCTCATCGCGCCAACGTTCCAGCGCCGCGGCAAAAGCGTCCTGAAGCACGTCCTCGGCGAGATCGAAATCGCCGACGAGGCGTATCAGCGTGGCCAGCGCCCGCCCCGCCTCGTCGCGGAATATGGTCTCGATCTCGCGAGGGGTCATGATCAACTCCGCTTTGTCATGACCCCTGCGCGCTCAATTGTAGACCCAGATCGGCCGCACCTCGATCGAGCCATGGCGCGCACCGGGAATGCGCGCCGCAATTCCGATTGCCGCATCGAGATCCTTGGCTTCGACCAGGTAATAACCGCCGAGTTGCTCGCGCGTCTCGGCGAACGGACCGTCAGTGGTCAGCATCTTGCCGTCTCGCACCCGCACGGTGGTTGCGGTCGTGGTCGGCTGCAGACGGTCGCCGGCCTTGAAATTGCCGCCCTGAATGATGGACTTGGTGAAATCCTGATATTCGCCCAGCATCTTCTGGCCCGTCGCCGGATCCATTTTGGCGTACTCGGCTTCGTTCTGATAGATCAGCAAGAGATATTGCATCGCTAAAACTCCTTTTGCCTCGGCTGGATCGCCGACACCCAGTCGAACGGCGGACGGCCCAAACGACATCTTCAGGATAATTTATTTTGCCGGATGTTGGCCGGGCGATCGGGGGTTGACCGTTTGCCCTTCAACCTCCATGAGAGGGGCGTCAGTCGGCCGGACGGCCACTCCCGCTGGCGCCGAAAGGCCGCGGGGGAGGAAAGTCCGGGCTCCATCGACATACGGTGCCGGATAACATCCGGCGGGGGCAACCCCAGGGAAAGTGCCACAGAGAACGAACCGCTTCCCCGTCCGCAGGGCGGGTCAGCAAGGGTGAAAAGGTGCGGTAAGAGCGCACCGCGGGTCCGGCGACGGAACCGGCATGGCAAACCCCACCGGGAGCAAGACCGAATAGGGACGGCCGATGCGGGCAGTTCGCGAAAGCGACAACGTCCGCGGAGCGATGTCAGGCTCGCCGTCCGGGTAGGTTGCTCGAGGTCGCGCGCAAGCGCGATCCCAGAGGAATGGCCGTCGCGCATCGTCCCGCGCAAGTTGGGCGATGCCCTACAGAACCCGGCTTACAGGCCGGCTGATGCTGAGAATGAGGGGTTCGGCGCAACCACGCCGGACCCCTCGCCATTTTCAACGTTCAGGCTCATCGCTCCACAATCTTCAGCAACAACGCCATCAGTGCTTCAGGCGCGGTGACGTTGGGCGAATGGCTCGCGTCGATCTCGAAATAGCGCCAGCCGCACTCGCTGCGGGCGCGCGCGGCAAACTGAGCGAAAGTGTCGGCGGCCGCGGTCCGCGTCGCGTAGATGTAGCTGCGCGGCAAGCTGGTTTCGCCATTGAGCAATTTGAGCTTCGTTTCAAAGCATTTGATCGGCATGTGGAGGCGACGCGGGATCAGCCAGTCGCGGTCGGCGCGAGAGGTGTCCGCCGAGACCGGATTCGGCGGCACGCGCCAGCCTTCCCCGCCCTTTGCCGACGCGCGCATCGAGTTCACCGCGGGTCCGTTGAGGTCGAACAGCGACTGTCCGTTGCGGGGCACGAAAGCGTCGAGATAGATCAACTGTTCGATGCGATCGCGCGCGCGGTCGGCCACGCCGGTTGCGACCATGCCGCCATAGGAATGGCCGACCAGCACGATGTCTTGCAGATCTTCGAAATGGATGACATTGAGCAGATCCTGGATGTGAGTCTCGAGATCGACCGCGGGACTTGCCAGATGCGCGCGCTCACCGAGCCCCGTATAGGTCGGCGTCACCAGCCGATGCCCTGCCGCCTGCATCAGTGGATGCATCTTCTTCCACGACCAGCCGCCGCCCCACGCACCATGGCAGACGAGGAAAGTCTTGTTCGGCGAAGGACTCATGGCGCTAACCTGGTGCGTTCGTTGAAGCAGGTATGAGGCAAAGCCGATAGTACCTGCCCCTCCAATCGTGTAAACGTCACCGCGCCACAGGGGGAGACATGCATTTGGGCGCCACCGCGCTGTTGTTGCTCGGCGCGCTTGCGGGCGGGTTCGTTTCGGGGCTTGCCGGATTCGGTACGGCGCTGATGGCGCTCGGCATCTGGCTCTACGTGCTGCCGCCGTCGCTCGCGGTGCCGCTGGTGCTGATCTGCTCGGTGGCTGCGCAAAGTTCGACCCTGCCCTCGATGTGGCGGACGTTCGACCTCTCGATCGTCTGGCCGTTCCTGATCGGTGGCCTCATCGGCGTGCCGCTTGGAACGATGCTGGTCGCCCATGCCGATCCGAGGGTGTTCAAGCTGACTGTCGGCGTGTTCCTGCTGGTGTTTCCGCTCGCGCTTTATTTCGGCCCCGAGATGGCGTTCTCGGTCGGAGGCAAGCTTGCGGACAGCGCGATCGGCCTTGCGGGGGGCATTCTCGGCGGCCTTGCCGGTCTGTCCGGGCCGTTACCGATCCTGTGGGCCAGCGTTCGCGGCTGGGGCAAAAACGAGCGACGTGGCATTTTCCAGATCTTCAATTTCACGGTGCTGTTCGTCGCGCTGTGCCTGCAGGCAGCCAGCGGGCTGATCGAGCGGCAGGTGCTCTGGCTTGCACTTCTGGCGCTGCCCGGCACGGTCGTCGGCGCCTGGCTCGGCGCCCGGCTCTATCATGCGCTGAGCGATCGGAATTTTCGCGACGTCGTGCTGGCGCTGTTGATGCTCTCGGGCGCGGCTCTCGTCTGGAGCAGCACCGGCTTCGGCTAATGCGCCTCGGCGCCGACCGCTGACGCCGGCGGCTTGTTGACCAGCATGACCAGAAGGCTGAGCGCGATATAGAACAGCGCGATCATGAGGAACACATCGCCATAGCTCATCACCACCGCCTGGCGGTGCACGATCTGCGACAGCTGCTTTAACGCCATCAGCGCGGAATCGCCGAGCCCCTGCGCGCGCTGCCCCAGCATGCTGAGCAGCTCGACCGCTGTGGTGTTGCCCCAGGTCACGCGATCCTGCAGCCGCGCGATGTGGAGGTCGGTGCGCTCGTTGAGCGCCTGGTTGATGATCGCAAGCCCCACCGCGCCGCCGAGGTTGCGCATCAGGTTGAACAGACCCGAGGCGTTCTTGACCCGATCCGGCGGCAGCGTGCCGAGCGCGATGTTGTTGGTCGGCACCATCGCGCACATCATGCCGATGCCGCGCAGGATCTGCGGCACCAGCAATTCGTAGAAATCGTAGTCGCGGGTGATCCAGGTCATCTGATAGGAGCCCAGCCCGAAGGTGATGAGGCCGAAGGCAATGAGGTAACGCAGGTCGACCTTCTGCATCAGCCGCCCGACCACGGGCGCCATCAGGAACATGGTGATGCCCGAGACGAACATGGTCTGGCCGATCATCAGGGCGCTGTAGCCGCGCACTTCCGCAAGATAGCGCGGATACATGTAGGTCAGCCCGTAGAGACCGATGCCGATGCAGAATTGCAGCACGCAGCCGATGGCAAAGTTGCGGTCGGCGAAGGCATAGAGATCGACGATCGGCTCCCTTGCGGTGAAAACGCGCGTGAAAAAGGCGATCGCCGAGGTGAAGCTGACGGCGGCGCAGACCGCGACCGATGTGTCCTGCAGCCACTCATATTGCGGGCCTTCCTCGAGCACGTATTCGAGCGCGCCGAGAAAGCCGGCCATGAAGATCAGGCCCCACCAGTCGAAGCGATCCAGCAGCGCAAAATTAGGCTGGTCGAAATCGACCAGCGCCAGCACGCCGATGGTGATGATAATGCCGGGCGGCACGTTGATGAAGAACAGCCAATGCCAGGACATCGCGTCCGTGATGATGCCGCCGACCGTCGGCCCGATCGTCGGCGCGAGCGTCGCAACAAGGCCGATGATCGGCGCCACGATATGAAACTTCGAGCGCGGAAACACGGTGTAGGCGGTCGCAAACACCGTGGGGATCATGCCGGCGCCGAGAAATCCCTGGATCGCGCGCCACAGGATCATCTCTTCGGAAGAAGATGCGAAGCCGCACAACAAACTCGCGACGGTGAAGCCGAATGCCGAGATTGCAAACAACAGCCGCGTGCCGAGCGCGCGCGATAAAAACCCGGACAGCGGGATCGCGATCACCTCGGCGATCAGGTAAGCGGTCTGGACCCACGAGACCTCGGTCGAGCTCGCCGACAGCCCGGCCTGGATGTCGCTCAGCGATGCCGACACGATCTGGATGTCGAGCACCGACATGAACATCCCGAACACCATGATGATGAAGGCGAACACCCGGCGCGGCGCAATGCGATCGGCGGGCATCGCAGCCTCGGGCGCTTCGGTCATGCCAGGCGTTGCGGTGGTCGCGTTCGCCATATGCTGTTACTGCTCGTCGACCCGCGCGCGCGGAACGATTTGCGGTTGGACCAACGACGACAAGTCGAGATCGGCGGTCGAATCGGCGTCGTCGGCGCCCTTGTTGGTATCGACGGTGGCATAGACCGACATGCCGGCGCGGAGCAGATTTTGCCGCGCGACATCCTTCGGCACCTTGATGCGCACCGGCAGCCGCTGCACGATCTTGGTGAAATTACCGGTCGCGTTATCCGGCGGCAGCAGCGTGAACACCGATCCCGCCGCCGGCGAGATGCTGTCGACAGTTCCTGCGAACTTGCGGTGGCCGTAGGCATCGACCGAGATCGTCACCGGCTGGCCCGGGCGGATGCGCTTGAGCTGCGTCTCCTTGAAATTGGCGTCGATGAAGACGTCGTCGAGCGGCACCACGTTGGCCAGCCTTTGACCGACATTGATGTAATCGCCGACATTGACCATGCGGTTGGAGAAGGTGCCGTCGACGGGCGCCCGCACAGAGGTGAATTCAAGATCGCGCTCGGCCTTCGCAAGCTGAGTCTTCAATTCGGCAAGCTGCGCCTGCGCTTCCGCCTGCTGCGCCTTGGTCACGTCGACCAGGCTGCGCGCGTTGTCGAGGGCGGCCTGCGCGGCCTTCAGGCCGGCGATGCCCTGGTCGCGCGCGGCTTCCGACTGCTCGAACGTCGCGTGAGAGGCGAAGCCCTTGTTGCTCAAAGACTGCTGGCGGTCATAGTCGAGGCCGGCGCGCTTCAGGCCGGCCTCGGCCGACGCGCGGTTTGCTTCGGCCTGCTCGACGGCGGACACCTGGGCCGAGACCTGGCGCCCGATGCGGGCAATCGTCGCCTCCTGGGTCGCTATCCTGGTCCGCGCGGCATCGACCGCGATTTTGTAGTCGCCGTCATCGATGCGGAAGACCACCTCGCCGCTGCGCACGACGGTGTTGTCGTCGGCTAAGATCGCGGCGATGTGGCCGGCGACGCGTGCGCCGAGGATGGTGTTGTTGGCGCGGACATAGGCATCGTCGGTCGAGACGTAGAAGCGGCCGACCAGCGCGTAATAGGCGCCATAGCTCGCGGCCGCGAGCGCGAGCAGCGCGCCGATGCCGATCAGCACGACCTTGCGCCTGCCGGATTTTTGCGCGGGCGCCACCGCGGGCGCAGGCGCTGCGGCGAGCTTGTCGCCGACAGGCGCGGCCGGCGTTTCCGCCGCATGGAGTTTGACTTCGTCTCCGGCCGATCCGCCGCGGCCACCCTCGCCATCCTTCGGTCCCTGCTCGGGGCGAAGGACGTGCGCAGCCTGATCTCGCAGATTGGCCATGCCGGCCTCCACTCCACTCAGTCGCGATACGGACTCACAAGGAGAGGTCCCGCCGTCACGAACGGCACTAATATCATTGACCGAACCGTTCGGTCAAGCTATGGTTGAACGCTGACGCTACTGCTGCAGGTTCTATTAGAGAAGTTCCCGCGGCCGAATCTTTCCAGAGACCCTAAACCAATGGTTGCAGCCGATCAGACCTCGCTCAAGCCCGCGCCCGAGGAGGACAATTCGAAGCGCCGGCAGATCCTGGAAGGCGCCCGCAAGGTCTTCATGGATTTGGGCTTCGACGGGGCCAGCATGGGCGAGATCGCGCGCGTCGCCGGGGTCTCCAAGGGCACGCTCTACGTCTACTTCGCGGACAAGTGCCGGCTGTTCGAGGCCATGGTCGAGGATGAATTGGAGATCGGACAACAGGCGTTCCGATTCGATCCCGCGCACGACGTCACCGCGACGTTGCGCAATTACGGCCGCAGCTACATTGCCATGGTGTGCCGGCCGGGCGGCGGATCGGCGATCCGCACTGTCATGGGGATCGCCGAGCGGATGCCCGAGGTCGGACGTCGCTACTACGCGCGCGCGCTTGAGCAGAACATCAATCGCCTCGCCGCCTATCTTGAGGAGCACGTGAAGTCGGGCGAGCTTGCGATCGACGACTGCACGCTCGCCGCCTCGCAGTTCCCGCTGATGTGTCAGGCCTCGCTGTTCCTGCCCTGGATCTTTCAGGCCGCTCCAGCTCCTTCGCCCGAGCGCATCGCCGAGGTGATCGACAGCGCCGTGCGGATGTTCATGGCCGCCTATCGGGCGAAGTGACGCGATAGCGACGCGCTTACGGATTCGCAACCTCGGTTTCGCCTCGCGCATTGACACGAAACCGAAGCCGAGCATTCAGCTCGCATTCAGCCGCGCAGGAACAAAATCTCCGACGCGGCGTTTGAAACTCAACAAGAATTTTGCGGAGGGAAGGACCATGTCGCGGCGCGCTAAGGACCGCGCAGTAATGACTGCGCTTTGCTTGTCCCTGTTTGCAGTAACCGAAGCGTCGGCGGCGCCGCCGCAACGAGGTGGAGCGCCGGCGATGATGGCACGTCCGGCCGCACCTGCGCCGCACTTTGCCGCACCGGCACCGCACATGGCCGCGCCTGCGCCGCACTTCGCCGCACCGGCCCCGCACATGGCTGCTCCGGCACCGCATTTTTCGGCGCCGCCGGCGCGTTTCGCGGCACCCGCTCCTCACGCAGCACCGCGCTTTGCCGCGCCGGCTCCGCGTTATTCGGCGCCGCAGCGGAATTTCACCGCTTCGCGCGCGGCACCGCATGCGGCTCAAGCGCGTCCCTCCATTGCCGAGCACAGAAACGTCGGCGGATCGCGACAGGCAACGATCGCGCGGACCGCACGGGAGTTGAACCGGCACGGCGCAACGCCTCCAGCTGAGGTCGGCAGGAACGCGGCGGTGAACCCGCGGGCCGGAGTCACCGACAATCGCCTTCGACAAAACCAGATCGACAAAGGCCAGAGCGCGATCGCAGCAAGGCCCGGTGGACCTCAAAGAGCCAATCTGAACCGCCCGAACGAAGGCGCTCGCAACCAGAGCCTGGCGGAAGCCGCACGCTCGCGGGTCGAGCAGGCGCGAAGGGCGCCGATCCTCAAGAACCCGGCATTTGCGTCCAAATCCCTGCGCGCGGCGCGCACGAGCCCGTCGAATTGGACGTTCCGCGGAAACTATGCGAAATCCGCATTTTTCCGCGATCACGACCGCCATCATCGGCATGGCGGCCTCGTGCTGGGCTTCGCGGGCCTCGTGTTCTGGCCCTACGCCTATGACGATTTCGTGGACTACACCTTCGCGCCTTACGCCTATGACACGTTCTGGCCTTATGCGTTCGACGACGTCTACGCCGGCATCTACGGCGGCTATGCGCCTGAATATTACGCGCCGGAGGATGCTTACGCCTATGCGGGCTCGGCGGGACCAGAACAGGCCTATTCCCGCGCCTCGCGCGACAACCGCGGCAACGCCGCGCTTGGCGGCAGCGCTGCGCGCGTCTGCTCCGGCGAGGCGCAGGGGCTGACTGATTTCTCGATCCAGAAGATTGCCGACCAGGTGCAGCCGACGCAGGACCAGCAGGCCTTGCTGGACGACCTGAAGGATGCGACCGTCAGGGCTATCCAGATCCTGCAGGCGGCCTGCCCGACCGAGTTGCCGAGCACGGCGACTGGCCGGCTCGCGGCGATGCGTGCGCGCGTCGACGCCATGTTGCAGGCGGTCCAGACCGTGGGCCCCGCGCTCGACAAATTCTATCATTCGCTCGATGACGAGCAGCGCGCGCGCTTCAATGCGATGGACCAGGGCGATCAGCAGGCCGCGCAGGCCAACTCCGCCGATCTCGACCGCGCCTGCAATGGCCAGGGTAGCGACCAAGCCCGGCTTCCGGTCGACCGTATCGAGCGCACGCTGCAGCTGAACCCGACCCAGCAGGACGGGCTGAGGGCACTGGATGACGCGACCGCCAGGGCGGCTGAAATCCTGAAGAGCCAGTGCAAACCGGCCGAGACCCTGACGCCAACCGGGCGGCTGGCTGCGATGGCGGATCGCCTCGCCGCAATGTCCAAGGCGCTCGAGATGACGCAGGCTGCGCTGACGAGGTTCTACGGCTCGCTCAGCGACGAGCAGAAGGCTCAATTCGATCGCATCAGCGCGCGCCAGGCCTGAGAGGCTCCCGCGACTTTCCATCTGCCGCGGGAAAGCTTCGCAGCGCTTGTCGCGCCGCCCACAGCGACGGTTGCTGTGAGCTTGTCCAGCCCAAGATGCAGTGACGGCTCCGCCTTCGCGGCGAGACGGCGCATCGGCCAATTGCCGCGCGTGAACGACATCTGGAGCTTCGTGCAATGCGATCGTCGCGCCCATTCGATGGCCGTGAACAGCAAGGCCGTGCCGATGCCCTGCCGCCGCCGGCGGCGCGTCACCGCGAACACCGCCTCGATCTCGCCGGGCTCGCAGGCCTCGTAGACCTCCACCGCGCCGCAGAGTTCGCCCTCGATGCACACGCCCGCGATAAAGGCGGCTTCGCGCACCGCATGACGGGCATGGCGCGCGATGGCGTTGTCGTCGACGAGATAGCAGAAGCGACTGATGCGAGAGGCCTCATCAAGGCCGAGCAAAAGATTGCGTAGCGCGATCTCGTCCGCCGCGCCGAGCGCGCTAAGTGCGGGGTCGTCCCGCACGGCTGACGCGGGTCTGTCCGAAAGCACAAGGTCGTTGTCGAACGATGCCACATCAACCTCCCTCGACAAGGCCGTTCGCCGGGCGTCCCGGCATGCGCTTTGCGGATCACACCCGGGCGAATCATTCGGCTTCCGAAGCTGGATCGCGTTACGCCGGAAGTCCTGAAAGATTTGCGAATAATTTCCGAAATCGCTTCTGAACCGCAGCCGAGAAGCCGATAGCGCTCAAGCCGATGCGGCGGTCCGGGGCTTGTCGCTGCCCGGCGGCCATGAGCTGCTAACTGCTAAGTCAGAATCTGTCGCATTAGTCATTTGCAGTGGCCGGATGATTGCGGCCTGCTGCGTCGGTGTGTTTTGGCGACGAGCTTGGTCGCTCACTCGACATCGGAGGTCAGGATGAGCAAGAGACGATTTGGCACCATCATCGCAGGCGCTCTCGCGACAGCGCTCGCCCTCGCATCTCCCGCTCTCGCCCGTGGCGGCGGTGGCGGTGGCGGTGGCGGGCACGGAGGCATGGGAGGCGGCGGCGGACATGGCATGGGAGGCGGCATGGGCTTCGGCGGTGGACATTGGGGAGGCGGTGGCGGTTGGGGCGGCGGAATGCACGGCATGGGAGGGGGAATGCGTCCGATGGGAGCGATGGCCATGCACCCGATGGGCGGAGGCTTCCGCACGGCAGCCATAGGCCCGAGATGGAGCGGAGGCATGGGCCCGCGCTGGGGCGGGATGGGCTGGCATCGCGCGCATTTCGCGCACGTCCCGTTCCATCACCGCTTCCATCGCTTCAATCGCTTCGCCTTCTTCGTGGGCGGCGCCCCCTACTACGACTACGCCTACTATGACAATTGCTGGCGCAGGGTGTGGACGTCCTACGGACCGCAACTGGTCAATGTGTGCGGCGGTTACGGCTATTGAACACCGCCGGCCCACAGGATCGTGATGATCGCCGCTTGCGCGTTTCGCTAGGCTGGCGGTTCGATACGAACATTCGCTGCACGTTGGTCGATCAGCGGCTGCGAAGATTCGTCAAGGACCGCCAGCGCTTCCACGAGCCGGCGCTCGCCGGAGAGAGACCATGACCGGAGGTCACCGCCGTATTCTGATCGTCGAGGACGACCCCGAAACCGCGGGTCAGCTTGTGGAGCAGCTTACGACCAGCGGTTACCGGGTGGATTTGGCTGCAAACGGCAGCGAAGCACTGAAGCAAGGCGCGGCCCGCGATTATGCGGTGATCACCATCGACCGCATGCTTCCGGATATCGACGGCATCGCGGTGATGCGTCAATTGCGCGACGACGGCATCGCCGCGCCCTTTTTGATCATCAGCGCGCTTGGCGAGGTCGACGACCGCGTGCGCGGCCTGCGTGCCGGCGGCGACGATTACCTGGTCAAGCCGTTCTCGTTCGTCGAGCTTTTGGCGCGGCTGGAGGCGCTCGGCCGCCGCAGCGACACCGTCGCCAAGGAGACCATCTTGAGGGTCGGCGATCTCGCAATCGACCTGATCACCCGTACCGCGAGCCGGCGCGGCAAAGACATTGCGCTGTTGCCGAAGGAGTTTCACTTGCTGGAGTATCTCGCGCGCAACGAGGGTCGGATCGTCTCCCGCGCCATGCTGCTGCAGCATGTCTGGGACCTGCATTTCGATCCGTCGACCAACATCATCGATGTCTATGTCGGGCGGCTGCGCCGCAAGGTCGACGACCAGCAGGCCTATCCGCTTATTCATACGATTCGCGGTGTGGGATATTGCCTCCGTGCTCCTGGCTAAGACGCTCAAGTCGTCGACGTTCAAGATCGCGCTGATCGCGATCGGAACCTTCGGCGCGATCGTGTCCATGATCTTCACTTACGTCTATCTGTCGACCACCTCCTATGTGCGCAGCCGGTCGGACCGCGCCATCACGGCTGATTACCTCAGCCTGCGCGAGGCCTATACGCGATCGGGTCGCGCGGGATTGCTCGACCTCATTCGCGAGCGGATGGACGACAAGCGCTTTGCCGCCAACGTCTACGCCCTCGCCGACCCCTCCGCGCAATTGCTCGGCGGCAATCTCGCGCGGTGGCCGTCGCCGCCGGCCGATGCCGCAGGATGGAGCGAATTTCGCGCAACGGCGCCGCTGGCCGACGCGGCCGGGCCGCCGCTTGTGCGCGGCATGATCGAGACGCTTCCGGGCGGCGAACGTCTCCTGGTCGGACGCGACATCAGCGATCTCGATCACTTCGCCGCGCAAATCAGGCTTGCGGTGATCTCGAGCGTCATCCTGATCTTCCTGCTCGCTGCCATGGCCAGCGTGCTGGTGACGCGCCGCACCGTCGGGCGCATAGAGCAGATCAACGCGACCAGCCGCGCCATCATGCAGAGCGGCCTCGACCAGCGTATTCCGCTCCGCGGATCGAACGACGAATGGGATAGCGTCGCCGAAAACCTCAATCTGATGCTCGACCGCATCGAGACGCTGATGGGCGAGATCAAGCAGGTCAGCGACAACGTCGCGCACGATCTGCGCACGCCGCTGACGCGCATGCGCGGCCGGCTGGAGACCGCCTATCACGGCAAGCGCGCCGCCGAGGCCGATCAGCTCCTGATCGGCGATACCATCGCCGACCTCGATTCCGTTCTGCGAATCTTCTCGTCATTGACGCGGATTGCGCAGATCGAGGGACAAGCGCGAACGGATGCGTTCCGCAGCGTCAACCTGGTCGAGATCGCCGGCGAAGTGGTCGAGCTCTACGACGCCGCGGCCGAACAGGACGACACCCATCTCGCCATCGTCGGCGATTGCGAGGTGCTGGTGACCGGGGATCGCGACCTGATCTTCGATGCCATCGCCAATGTCGTCGACAACGCGATCAAGCATGGCCGTAACGGCGGGCACGTTGCGGTACGCGTCGAGAACACCGAAAACGGGCCGCTCATTGCCATCGCGGACGACGGGCCAGGAATTCCCGCCTGCGAACGCGAGCATGTCTTCAAGCGCTTCTATCGATTGGAGCAAAGCCGTTACACGCCGGGGAACGGTCTCGGCCTGAGCCTGGTGGCCGCAGTTGCCCGCCTGCATCATGCGCGCATCGAGATGCGCGACAATGCGCCGGGGCTCACGTTCGAGCTGTGGTTCGCCGCGCCGAACACCGAGCCGGCGATGGACCTGAAGGGATGAAACGCGCCTCCGCGGGGTTGTGCTAAGGTCGGGGATAACCGGCCGGGGCAATCCATGCGGCGCCGCGAATTCATCCTTGGGCTTGCAGGTGCCGTTGCCTGCCCGTTGCCGGGTGGCGCGCAACAGGTGCGTCGGATCGGCGTCGTCATGCTGTATCCCGAGCACGACCCGCAAGGCCAGCTGCGTGCCACCGCATTCCGCGCCGAGCTGGAAAAAGCCGGCTGGACGATCGGCGGCAACCTTCAAATCGACATCGAGTGGGGCACAGGCGATGCCGCCTGGGTGCGCGCGGCCACCGAACAGGCATTGCGCAGGACCCCCGACGTGCTGCTCGCAAACGGCGACCCCGCCATCTTCGCCGCGCAACAGCTGACCACGAGCGTCCCCGTCATTTTCATCGGTGCCGGCGACCCGGTGGCGGACGGCCTCGTTCGAAGCATCGCCCATCCCGGCGGCAACCTCACGGGCTTCACCGTGATGGAACCGAGCCTGGGGGCGAAATTGCTCGGGATGCTCAAGCAGGTCGCGCCGGGCGTCACCCGCGTCGCCACGCTGGTGAATCCCGACAATGCCTCGCACAGGCGGATCCTCGCTTTGCTGGAAGCGGCCGCTTCCAATTCCTCCGTGACAATCGTTTGGGCGTCGGCGCGCGAGGCGAGCGACATCGAAGCTGCAATGAAGCAGTGGGCACAGGAAGCGGACTGCGGTTTGATCGTTCCCTCCGATCCCGTGACCAACGCACGCCGCAAGCTGATCGTCGAACTGGCGGCACACTATCGGTTACCAGCGATCTATGCCTTGCGCGCGGCTGTCGCCGATGGCGGCCTGATGTCCTATGGCGTCGACCTGATCGGGCTGTTTCGACAGTCCGCGATTTATGCCGACCGCATTCTCAAGGGAGAGAAAGCCGCCGATCTGCCGGTGCAGTTGCCGACAAAATACGAACTGGTGGTCAACGCCAAGACGGCCAGGAGTTCTCGGCCTCGATGTGCCGGCGTCTCTGCTTGCGACTGCGGACGAGGTGATCGAGTGAGATCATCGCGCCGCATCAGCAGCCGCCGGGCGTGATTCCCCCGAACACTCCCAGCGAGGTCGTACCTGCGTTGGTTGAGACGATCGGCATGCACAGCGGCGCCGAGCCGGCCGCAGCCGCGGCAGCAGTGCCGGCACCGGTAGTGGCGGCATTTGCCGCGCCTGTCGTGGCGGTCCTCGATGCACCCCCGGAGAATTGTGCCGCCGTGGCGAAACTCGTGCTGCATCCCGTTGAGGGGAATAGCAATGCGCCGGGCTCCGAGGCGATCGTAAAGGTCGTTACGCTTAGCGGATCGCAACTGCTCGCAATTGCAAGCGGGACCGAGGAGCCGGCGACGCCGCTGCTCGCCCGGTTTGACGCAGACGGAGTGGCAGTCGTTGCTGCGAAAGGTATGCTCGGCGATGCCAGGCTGCCCGCTACGCCATTCTGATTGACGGTTTGGGCCTGCGCCGGCCCAACCAGGACGGCAACCCAGAGCAACATTGTCAAAATCGGGGCTCGGACCATCGGTGCCCTCCTGTTCCTGAAGCATCACGGGTCAGCGAGTTGTCCTCGTTGTCCAACGTGACGGGATCGAGCAGGTTCCGGACGAGATTTCCTTTTCGGCCGGTTTCGGATATCTCGGACCCCCGTGCAGGATTCCTCCACTTACCCGGTGCTCTTGATGTTTGCCTCCCGCATTGCAATTCGAACGGCGCTCGCAGCCATTGCCGCATCGCTCTCGCTTTGTTCGATGACATGGTCCCAGCAGCTTCTGCCACCCGCGCGACAGCCCGCCAACGCGCCGAAAGCGGCGAGCACGCCGGCGCGAAGCGCGGCCTCCTGCCATAACGGTGCAAGCTTCGACAAATTCCTCGCCGAGCTGAAGCAGCGCGCCATCGGCGAAGGCGTGTCGCAACGCGCGATCGAGGACGCGGCTCCCTACCTCACTTACGACCAGAGCATCGTCAATCGCGACCGCGGCCAGCGCGTATTCGGACAGATCTTCACGGAGTTCGCCGGCCGTATGGCGGCGACTTACCGCATGCAGAGCGGGCAGGCGCACATCAAGACATACTCGGCTGCGTTTGCGCGCGCGGAGAAGGAGTTCGGCGTGCCGCCGGCGGTGATCGCGGCGTTCTGGGGCCTGGAGAGCGATTTCGGCGCGAACATGGGTCACCTGCCGGTGCTGCCGTCGCTGGTCTCGCTGGCTTATGATTGCCGGCGCAGCGATCGTTTCCAGAACGAGACCATCGCCGCGCTCAAGATCATCGATCGCGGCGATCTCGCGCCGGACGAAATGATCGGCTCGTGGGCCGGCGAACTCGGCCAGACGCAATTCCTGCCGACGCACTACTTTACCTATGCGGTCGACTATGACGGCGACGGGCGGCGCAACCTGCTGAGCAGCGCACCGGACGTGATCGGCTCGACCGCGAACTACATCGCCACGGGATTGAAGTGGCGTCGCGGCGAACCGTGGCTGGAGGAGGTGCGCGCGCCGCAGGATTTTCCCTGGGACCAGGCCGATCTCACGATCCAGTTGCCGCGCGCGAAACTGGCTTCGCTCGGCGTGACCTATGCCGATGGCCGGCCTCTGCCGAACGACGATCTCAAGGCCTCGCTGCTGTTGCCGATGGGCCGGACGGGGCCGGCGTTTCTCGCCTATGCGAATTTCGCGGCCTTTACCGAATGGAATAATTCGCTGATCTATTCGACCACGGCGGCTTATCTTGCGACCCGGATCGCCGGCGCCCCTCCCATGCGCAAGCCGCCCGCAGCCGTGGCGCAACTGCCGTTCAACGCAATCAAGGAGCTGCAGCAGCTGCTCGTGCGCGCCGGCTTCGACGTCGGCAAGGTCGATGGCGTGCTTGGGCAGCAAAGCCGCTCCGCTGTCAAGGCGATGCAGATCAAATACGGCCTGCCTGCCAATTCCTGGCCGACTGCGGAACTGCTGTCGCGCATGCGCGGCGGCCCCCGCGCACAGGCCGAGCCATTGCTGCCGACGCGCTAAGCCCCATATTTGCGGAACAAAGCTTCTGAAAACCCCGAGCGAGAGAAGTATCCATGTCTGTCTATGACGCGACCGTGCCGGCCCTCCTGCAGATTCTCGGCAGCATCAACGGCATTCTGACCAAGGCCGAGGCCCATTGCGTGGCCAAGGGCATCCAGCCCGAAGTGTTGCTCGCTGCCCGTCTCTATCCGGATATGCTGCCGCTATCGCGTCAGGTGCAGCTTGTCTGCGATTTCGCCGGCAAGGCCTGCGCGCACGTTGCGCATGTCGACGTGCCCGTGACGCCCGACACCGAAAAGACCTTTGCAGAGCTGCGGCAACGGATCGCCAGGACCATCGATTATCTGAAGGGCTTCAAGCCCGCGCAATTCGAGGGCGCCGATAGCAAGAACGTGACCTTCATGGCCGGGCCGAACACGCCCATGACGCTGAAGGGGCAGGAATTTCTCAACCGAATGGCATTTCCGAATTTTTATTTCCATGCCGCCATCGCGCACGGGATTTTACGCCACAATGGCGTTGAGATCGGCAAGCGCGATTTCCTCGGCGTTGCCTGAATTATCGTCACTCCGGCCCCACATCGCTCAGACGCATCTGCCGAAACGACGAGAACGTCTGCGCGAGGTGAATGGCTCCCGCCGTTGCGAATGCCTAGGCAATGCACAACTGTAGTTGATCTGTCATATCATCCGGAAAGCCCTTAATGAGCATGTCGACCAAATTGTTCGAGCCGTTCAAGCTCGGTCCTCTCACCCTTCCCAATCGCCTGGTGATGGCCCCGCTCACCCGAAATCGCGCGGTCCCCCCCGGCATGGTGCCGAGCCCGCTTGCGGTCGATTATTACGGCCAGCGTGCTTCCGCCGGACTTCTGGTCACCGAAGCCAGCCAGGTGTCGCAGCAAGGCCAGGGCTATCAGGATACGCCCGGCATTTATTCCAGGGAGCAGGTGGCGGGCTGGCGCAAGGTGACTGATCGCGTGCATGAGCGTGGCGGGCGTATCTTCATCCAGATCTGGCATGTCGGCCGCGTTTCGCATACCGCCTTGCAGCCGGGCGGCGGCAAGCCGGTGGCACCGTCGGCGATCCGGGCCAAGGGCAAGACCTTTGTGAACGGCCAGTTCACCGATATCTCCGAGCCGCGCGCGCTGGAGCTTTCGGAAATTCCAGGGATCATCGACGACTTCAGGCGAGGCACTGCCAACGCACTCGAAGCCGGATTTGACGGCGTCGAAATCCACGGCGCCAACGGCTATCTGCTCGATCAATTCGCCAAGGACGGCAGCAACAAGCGCACCGACGCTTATGGCGGCTCGATCGAGAACCGGGCGCGGCTGATGCTCGAGGTCGCGAAGGTGGTGGCTGCCGAGGCCGGGCCCGAGCGCACCGGCATCCGTATCTCGCCGGTGACGCCCGCCAACGACGTGTCCGATTCCAATCCGCAGCCGCTGTTCGATCACATCGTCAGTGGTCTCGACGCGTTGCGGCTGACCTATATTCACGTGATCGAAGGCGCAACCGGCGGACCCCGCGACATCGCCCCGTTCGACTATGCCTCGCTGCGCAAGAGATTCCGCGGCGCCTACGTGGCCAATAATGGCTACGACTTCGCGCTCGCGACCAAGGTGTTGGACGCCGGCGCCGCCGACCTGATCGCGTTCGGCAAGCCGTTCATCTCCAACCCCGACCTGGTCGAACGGCTCAAACGCGGCGCGCCGCTCAACGAATGGGACAAGGCCACATTCTACGGCGGCGGCGCCAAGGGCTATACGGATTATCCGACGCTCAGCGAGACGGCAGAGGCGGCGCAGTAGCATTGAGCTGCCATTCTCGGTCGGCGCGAAGCGCCGGACCGGGAATCTCGGTGTGGGGGTTCACGCTTCGCGTGCCCCTGAATGACGAAAGAAGGCCGGGATCGCTCCCGGCCTTTGTCTTGTCACCTGCGAGATGCGAAGCTCACTTCGCTTCCGCCCGCTTCGGCGGGCTGGCCGGCCACGACTTGATCAGCGTGTCGTAGTCGACGGTCTCGCCTTTCGGCTTCTCGTTGGCGAGCTTGCGCTGCGGCGCGATGGTGCCGTCCTTCTCGGCCTTGGCGAACCAGTAATCGGCCGACTGCTTCTTGTTGAGCTTCGGACCGCAGGCTCCCTGCACGCCCGACTTCTCGAGCCGCTCCATCACGGAATCCTGCGCTGCGGCGAGCGCGTCCATCGCCGCTTGCGGCGTCTTCGAACCTGACGACGCATCGCCGATGTTCTGCCACCACAGTTGTGCCAGCTTCGGATAATCAGGCACGTTGTTTCCGGTCGGGGTCCACTGCACGCGCGCCGGCGAGCGGTAGAACTCGATCAGCCCGCCGAGCTTTGGCGCACGCTCGGTGAACGACTTGTCCCAGATGTCGGACTCGCGGATGAAGGTGAGGCCGACATGGCTCTTCTTCAGGCTCACCGACTTCGAGACGATGAACTGCAGATAGAGCCAGGCCGCCTTGCGGCGGTCGGCCGGCGTCGACTTCAGAAGCGTGAGCGAGCCCGCGTCCTGATAGCCGAGCTTCATGCCATCGCGCCAATAGGCGCCATGCGGCGATGGCGCCATTCGCCATTTCGGCGTGCCGTCGGCATTCATCACGGCAATGCCGGGCTTCACCATGTCGGCGGTGAAGGCGGTGTACCAGAAGATCTGCTGGGCGATGTTGCCTTGCGCCGGCACCGGGCCTGCCTCCGAGAAGGTCATGCCCTGCGCCTGCGGCGGGGCATACTTCTTCAGCCAGTCGAGATATTTGCTGATGGCATAGACCGCTGCGGGACCGTTGACGTCGCCGCCGCGATCGACCGACGAGCCGACGGGACGACAGCCTTCCATGCGGATGCCCCATTCGTCGACCGGCAGGCCGTTGGGGATTCCCTTGTCGCCGTTGCCGGCCATCGACAGCCAGGCGTCGGTGAAACGCCAGCCGAGCGATGGATCCTTCTTGCCGTAGTCCATGTGACCATAGACCTTGACGCCGTTGATCTCCTTGATGTCGTTGGTGAAGAACTCGGCGATGTCTTCGTAGGCCGACCAGTTCACGGGGACGCCGAGCTCGTAGCCATACTTCGCCTTGAACCTGGCCTTGTAGTCGGGGTTGGTGAACCAGTCGTAGCGGAACCAATAGAGGTTCGCGAATTGCTGGTCGGGAAGCTGGTACAGCTTGCCGTCCGGCGCGGTCGTGAACGACTTGCCGATGAAGTCGTTGACGTCGAGCATGGGATCGGTGACGTCCTTGCCCTCGCCCGCCATATAGTCCGACAGCACGATCGTCTGGTTGTAGCGGAAATGCGTTCCGATCAGGTCGGAATCGTTGATCCAGCCGTCATAGACGTTCTTGCCGGACTGCATCTGCGTCTGCAGCTTCTCGACCACGTCGCCTTCCTGAATGGTGTCGTGCTTGACCTTGATGCCGGTGATCTCGGTGAAGGCCTTTGCCAGCGTCCGCGATTCATATTCGTGGGTCGTGATGGTTTCGGAAACGACGTTGATATCCATGCCCTTGAAGGGCTCGGCGGCCTTGGCGAACCATTGCAGTTCCTTTTTCTGGTCCTCCTTGGACAAGGTCGAGGGCTGGAATTCCTCGTCGATCCATTTCTGGATCGTCGCGTCGTCGGCGCGCGCCGGCAACGCGATCGTCATCGAAGCAGCAATCAGCGCCGTGGCGCTGGCCATCCTCATCAGGCTCCTTCTGGTCGACCGACCAGTCTCTCTCCAGGCTTGCCGCATGTTGTTCCTCCGTTGGTGCGACAGACATTCTCCAGGCCCGGGTTGACCCCGGATCTGCTCCTTTTCGCCTTCGGCTAGACCGTGCGGAAGATCAGCACGGCGACCCCAAGCGAAATCGCGGTTGCGAGCCAGAGGCTCGAAATTTCAAGTCCTTCGTCCCCGATCGGAACGGTTGCGATCGTGTCGGTGCCGACAAGACCGATCCACAACAAATGAATGATCGCAGCCATGATCATCGAGACGAACAGACGGTCGCCGCGCGTCGTCGGAATGCGAAGCGCGCCGACGCGCTCGGCCTCGGGGTAGGCGGCGGCGAGCCATGTCATCACGACCAGCGTCAGCGCGAGCAGCACAAAGAAGATCGCCGTCGGCAACGTCCAGGCCATCCATGCGATGCTTTCCATGACGCCTCCTCAGACCCGACCCAGCGCGAAACCGCGCGCGATGTAGTTGCGGACGAACCAGATCACGAGCGCGCCGGGGATGATCGTGAGCACGCCTGCGGCCGCGAGCAGGCCCCAATCCATGCCGGCGGCGGAGACCGTGCGGGTCATCACGGCCGAAATCGGCTTCGCGTTGACCGAGGTCAGCGTGCGCGCAAGCAACAGCTCGACCCAGGAGAACATGAAGCAGAAGAAGGCGGCGACGCCGATCCCGCTCGCGATCAGCGGCACCAGGATCTTGATGAAGAAACGCGGGAAGGAATAGCCGTCGAGGAAGGCGGTCTCGTCGATCTCGCGCGGCACGCCGGAGACGAAGCCTTCGAGAATCCAGACCGCGAGCGGCACATTGAAGATGCAGTGCGCGAGCGCGACCGCCCAGGGCGTGTCGAACAGGCCGATCGCCGAGTACAAGTTGAAGAACGGCAGCGCATAGACCGCGGCCGGCGCCATGCGGTTCGACAGCAGCCAGAAGAACAGATGCTTGTCGCCGAGGAAGCGGTAACGCGAGAACGCATAGGCTGCCGGCAGCGCCACCGAAATCGAGATGACGGTATTGATCACGACGTATTCCAGCGAATTGATGTAGCCGGAATACCAGCTCTCGTCGGTGAAAATGCGCCGGTAATGCTGCAGCGTCGGCTCGTGCGGCCACAGCGTCATGGTCGACACGATCTCGTTGTTGGTCTTGAAGCTCATGTTGACCAGCCAATAGATCGGCAGCAACAGGAAGACCAGAAACAGCCCGAGAATGATGCGGCGGCCGGGGATCGAGTGCATCAGGCGACCCCCTCTTTCTGCGGGCGCTCGGCGCCGGCGTTGATCATGACCGTGTAGAACACCCAGCACACGATCAGGATGATCAGATTGTAGACCAGCGACAGCGCCGCGGCCTTGCCGAGGTCGAACTGGCCGAGCGCGATTTTCACCAACTCGATCGAGATGAAGGTGGTCGAATTGCCCGGGCCGCCGCCGGTGACGACGAACGGCTCGGTGTAGATCATGAACGAATCCATGAAACGCAACAGCACCGCGATCAGGAGCACGCGATGCATCTTCGGAAGCTGGATCGCGGTGAACACCGCCCAGCGCGAGGCGCCGTCGATCTGGGCGGCCTGGTAATAGGCATCGGGAATCGATTTCAGCCCGGCGTAGCACAGCAGCGCGACAAGGCTCGTCCAATGCCAGACGTCCATCACGATCACCGTGACCCAGGCATCGACGTCGTTTGCGACATAGTTGTAGTTGAGGCCGATATGGTTCAGCACATAGCCGAGCAGCCCGATGTCGCCGCGACCGAAGATCTGCCAGATGGTGCCGACCACGTTCCAGGGAATCAGAAGCGGCAGCGCGAGGATCACGAGGCAGACCGCAACCTGCCAACCCTGGCGCGGCATCGACAGCGCGATCACGATACCAAGCGGCACCTGGATTGCGAGGATTACGAGAGAGAAGAACAGATTGCGCCAGAGCGAGGCGAAGAAGCGGCTGCCGAGATCGGACGTTGGATCGAGCAGTTCCTTGAACCAGCCGACGCCGTTCCAGAAGAACTGGTTGTTGCCAAAGGTGTCCTGCACCGAATAGTTCACGACCGTCATCAGCGGCAGGATCGCGGAGAACGCGACCACCGCGACCACCGGCAGCACCAGAAACCAGGCTCTCTGGTTGACGGTCTTGTCCATCAGGCCGTCCCCTCGACCAGCAGGCTGTCGGCATAGACATGCACGTGCGCCGGATCGAATTTGAGCCCGGCGGTCTCTCCGGACGGCGCAAAGCCCGGCGGCACGCGCGCGGCGAGCTTCGCCTCGCCCACCCGCACGCGCGCGAAGCGCACGCGCCCGAGATCGTCGATTCGCTCGATGCTTGCCGACAACAGCTGCGGCGCAGGGCTCGCGACATCGACGAATTCCGGCCGCACGCCGATCTCGATCCTGGCGCCGTTCAGCCCGTCGTAGCTTCGATCGAGCGCGATGACATGGCCGTCGATCCGGGCTTCGCGCCCTTT
Organism: uncultured Alphaproteobacteria bacterium; assembly: GCA_963738845.1. Lineage (GTDB taxonomy): Bacteria > Pseudomonadota > Alphaproteobacteria > Rhizobiales > Xanthobacteraceae > Bradyrhizobium. The sequence goes on from CAVTYJ010000008.1 coordinate 156,661, forward strand.
CACCTCGGCCGGCACGATGTTCATGCCGGGCGAGCCGATGAAATAGCCGACAAAGGTGTGCGCCGGCTTTTCGAACAGCTCGGCCGGCGTGCCGCTCTGCACCACCCGCCCGTCATGCATGACGACGACGGTATCCGCAAAGGTCAGTGCTTCGGTCTGGTCGTGCGTGACATAAATCATCGTGAGATCGAGCTCGCGATGCAGCGCCTTGAGCTTCGAGCGCAACTGCCATTTCAGCTCGGGATCGATCACGGTCAGCGGCTCGTCGAAGAGGACGGCCGCAACGTCGGAGCGCACCAGGCCGCGACCGAGCGAGATCTTCTGCTTGGCATCCGCCGTGAGCCGCGTCGCCTTGCGATTGAGATCGGAAGAAAGGTCGAGCAGCTTTGCGATCTCCGCGACGCGCCGGTCGATGGCGGCGCTCGGCACGCCGCGGTTCTTGAGGGGAAAGGCAAGGTTCTGCCCGACCGTCATGGTGTCGTAGATGACGGGAAACTGGAACACCTGGGCGATGTTGCGTTTCTGTGTCGAGAGCGGCGTGACGTCGTTGCCGTCGAACAGGATCTTCCCGCGCGAGGGCGTGATGATCCCGGATATAAGATTCAAAAGCGTGGTCTTGCCGCAACCGGAGGGGCCGAGCAGCGCATAAGCGCCGCCCTGTCGCCAGGTCATGGTCACCGGCTTGAGCGCAAACGTCTCGAGCGCGGCGGCGTCGCCGCCATAGGAATGCGCGAGGTCGACAAGGTCGATGCGGGCCATGATTCGCGCTCCTCATCTGGCTCGTTTTGGCGCGGAGTCTTCACGCGAAGTGCCTTGCACTTCGCTTGAGAACGCCGCGCCGGGAGAAGCGACGAGCCGGCCGCCCGTGTCGAACACAAAGACGTTGTCTGGATCGAGCACGGCCTCGAGCTTTTGCCCGGGCTCGAACTCGTGCACGCCATCGAGCACCGCAACCCAGTTCGCGGAATCGCGTGCCAGATGCACGAAACTTTCCGAGCCCGTGATCTCGGTCACGGTCACGGTGGTGGGAAACGCGTGACGACCGGCGATGCCGTTGGCGATCTCAAGCTGATAGGCGCGAAAGCCGACCCGATAGGCACCATCGGCGAGCCTCGCATAGAGGCCGGAAGCCGCTGCCTTCACGCCGCCGGCATATTCGATCGAGCCATTCTGCTTCTCGATGCCGACGACATTGAGTGGCGGATCGGAAAACACCTGAGCGACCCGCAGCGTTTCGGGGTGACGATAGACCAGAGGCGTCTCGCCCGCCTGCAACACCTCGCCTTCCCACATTGCGATCGTGCGACCACCAAGCAGCAGCGCTTCCGAAGGCTCGGTGGTGGCATATACGAAGATCGCGCCCGATGCCTCGAAGATGCGCGGCAGCTCGGTACGCAATTCCTCACGCAGCTTGTAGTCGAGATTGGCGAGCGGCTCGTCGAGCAGCACGAGATCGGCGCCTTTCACCAGCGCGCGGGCGATCGCGGTGCGCTGCTGCTGGCCCCCGGAGAGCTGCAGCGGCGTGCGCGACAGAAACGGCTCGAGCCGCAACAGCCGCGCCGCTTCCGCGACGCGCCTCTCGATCTCGGCCCTGGGCCTGCCCTGCACGCGCAACGGTGAGGCAATGTTCTCGAAGACGCTGAGCGAGGGATAATTGATGAACTGCTGATAGACCATGGCGACCGAGCGCTGGCGCACGTCGATGCCGGTGACGTCGTTACCGTCCACCAGCACCCTTCCCGCGGTCGGCTTGTCGAGCCCGGCGAGCAGCCGCATGATCGAGGTCTTGCCCGACAGCGTCGGCCCGAGCAGCACATTGAGCGTGCCGCTTTGGAGCTTCAAGGACACGTCGCGAATGACTGGAACGCCGTCGACAATGCGCGTGACATGATCGAGCGCGACACTCATGAGCGCCCTCCCGCTTCACGCAACGGAGTTGCCTGTCGCGCGCCGTTGGCTGCGATCCAGTCGTCGACTGCCGCGATCTCGGCAGCGGACAGCCGCAAGCCGAGCTTGGAACGGCGCCAGACGATGTCTTCCGCGGTCAGCGCCCATTCCGATGCCATCAGATACCTCACCTCGGCCGCGGTCAGTGTCGCGCCAAAGGATTGACCGAGATCGGCGAGCTGCCTCGCATTGCCGAGCCATCTCGGTGCGAGCGTGCCGTAGGAATGGGCGAGCCGGCTCGCATGCTCCTGCGTGAGAAACGGATAGTTGCGGCGCAGTTCCGCGCTCAGCGCGGGAAGCGCCGAGACGTCCATGTCGCCACCGGGCAGCGGCGATTTCGCGGTCCAGCCTTCGCGTGCCTTGGCACTGCGCAAATACGGCGCGAGCCGCTCCAGCGCCTCTTCCGCAAGCCGCCGGTAGGTCGTGATCTTGCCGCCATAGATCGACAGCAGCGGCGCGCCGCCGGGCGTATCCAGCTCGAACACATAGTCGCGGGTCGCGGCCTTGGCTTCGCTGGCGCCATCATCATAGAGCGGACGCACGCCGGCATAGGTCCAGACCACGTCCTCTGGCTTGACCGGCCTTGCCAGATATTCGCTGACGGAATTGCAGAGATAGGCGATCTCTTCCGCCGTTGCTTTCACCTTGGCGGGATCGCCGTGATAGTCGCGATCGGTGGTGCCGATCAGCGTGAAATCGTCCTGATAGGGAATGACGAAGACGATGCGACCGTCGGCATTCTGAAACATGTAGGCGCGGTCGTGCTCGTAGAGCTTCTTCACCACGATGTGCGACCCCTGCACCAGCCGCACTTTTGCGCGCGCGTTCACGCCGGAGCCCGAGGCCAGCACGTTCTCCACCCAGGGGCCGCCGGCATTGATCAGCACGCGGGCGCGGATCGTCGCGCGCTCGCCCGTGACGGTGCTTTCGGTCGCGACATGCCAGATGCCCTCGCTCTGACCGATCTCGGCGGCGCGGGCGCGTGTGCGGATTTCAGCGCCGCGATCGGCGGCATCGCGCGCGTTCAGCACCACGAGACGCGCGTCGTCGACGAAGCAGTCGGAATATTCGAAGCCTCTGACATAGCGGTTGGGAATGAGCGGCCGGCCGACCGCATCATGCGCGAGATCGACCGAGCGCGTCGGCGGCAACAGATTGCGTCCCCCGATATGATCGTAAAGGAAGAGCCCGAGCCGCAACAGCCAGGCCGGCCGCAAGCCCGCGTGATGCGGCAGCACGAACCGCAGCGGGCGGATGATGTGCGGCGCGATCTGCCAGAGGATTTCGCGCTCGATCAGCGCCTCACGCACCAGGCGAAACTCGTAATATTCGAGATAGCGAAGTCCGCCGTGGACGAGCTTGGTCGACCAGGACGAGGTTCCGCTCGCCAAATCATTCATTTCGCAAAGGAAAACGGAATTGCCGCGGCCAGCCGCATCGCGCGCGATGCCGCAGCCGTTGACGCCGCCCCCAATGATTGCGAGGTCGAAAATTCGGTCCACCAGGCGCTTCCCCGGGCCTTCCGCCTTCGATTTTGGCGATTCTTCTTTCGTTTTGGACTAGATCACAAAGAAAAACGAAAGCAAAGGCGAAACTGGGAGGGACTGGATTTTGCAACCTGTGGGCGCACGGGGGCGCGTACTCTAGCGAAGCCGGACGACCGGCGAAGGCGGTGGCGGCTCGGCCTCGTCGATATCGCCGGAGCGCTTCGGCATCGCCTCGATCACCTGAATGCCGCGGTTGTGGCAGATGTTGGCAAGCCCCGCGGGCAGCGCGGCGTCGGTCACGAACGTCTGGATCTGGCTCATATGCGCGATCCGCACCGGCGCGCTGCGGGTGAATTTCGTCGAGTTGGCAACGAGGATGACGCTGCGGGCGTTGGCGATGATCGCCTGCGCGACCTGCACCTCGCGATAGTCGAAATCGAGCAGCGCGCCGGCTTCATCGATCGCGGATGCGCCGATGATGGCGTAGTCGACCTTGAACTGACCGATCAGTTGCGTCGCAGTCGAGCCCACCACGGCGCCATCGGCGCGCCGCACCGCGCCGCCCGCAACCACCACCTCGATGCGCGGATGGCGATAGAGCAGCATCGCGACATTGAGATTGTTGGTGATGACGAGAAGGTCCTCATGCGAGGTCAATGCGCTTGCAACCTCTTCGGTGGTGGTGCCGATATTGATGAAGAGCGAGCAGCCGTTCGGGATCAGCGCGGCGGCGGCCGCTCCGATCGCCTTCTTCTCCTCGGCGGCCACGAAGCGTCGAGCCTCATAAGCGAGGTTCTCGACGCCGGAGGCGATGATGGCGCCGCCATGGATGCGGGTCAGCGATCGCTGCTCGCAGAGGTCGTTGAGGTCCTTGCGGATGGTCTGCGCCGACACCTCGAAGCGGCGCGCGAGATCCTCCACCATCACCCGGCCCGAGGCGCGGGCGATGTTGAGGATTTCGGTTTGCCGATGGGTCAGGCCTGCCATGGACTGCTTCCCGCGATGCCTGCCGAAGCTAGCGGCGGTTTCGGGGCGCGGTCAACGCATGAGATTGGTTAACCCGCAATCGCAATAATCGGATAGTCGTCGTGGCCGGGCTTGTCCCGGCCATCCAGGCAAGGGGAAGACCATCGGGGACCTCGCGGGATCGGCTATGCCGTCAGCGGCGCGCCGTCGCGCTGCACCGGCTGCGGCTTGCCCTGATCGTCGATCGAGACATAGGTGAAATGGCCGTCGGTAACGAGGATCGATTGCGATTCCTTGCGCCGGGTCACCCAGGCTTCGAGGCGAACCGTGATCGAGGTGCGGCCGACGCGCACCAGCGTCGCATAGACCGAAACGAGGTCGCCGACATAAACCGGCTTGCGGAAATTCATCGCCTCGATCGCGACCGTCACGGCGCGCGTTTTCGTGGTGTTGGTGGCGAACACGCCGCCGGCCACGTCCATCTGGCTCAGCAGCCAGCCGCCGAAAATGTCGCCGTTCTGGTTGGTGTCTGCCGGCATGGCGAGCGTCCGGATGCAGAGATCGCCGCAAGGCTCGGTCTGCGTGCTCGAGGGCGCGTGAATATGCGTATCGGTCATTATTTGAACGTCTCCCAGCCGGCGTCGGGCTCGAAGCGCCCGCCGAACCGTTGCGCCAGCGTTCGCAAGGTCGAGACGACATTGTCGACGCCGCGCGTGCGCGCATAATTGAGCGGTCCACCGCGGAACGGCGCATAGCCCGTGCCGAAGATCATCGCGCCGTCAACCAGGTCGGCATCGTCGACGATGCCTTCGCGCAAGGCTGCAACGCATGTGTTCGACATCGGCAGTATCAGGCGATCGATCATCTCGTCCGTCGGCCGCGGGCCGGTCTCCGGCAGCGGCGGCTTGTCGGCCTTTCCGTCCTTCCACACATAGAAGCCTTTGCCGCTTTTGCGGCCGAGCTCGCCCTTGGCGACTTTCTCGCGCAGCCAGGCGGGCGTTGGCGGCAACAGCTCGCCGAATTTCGAGCGCAGCATATCGCCGACGTCGAGGCAGATATCGAGCCCGACCTGGTCGGCGAGCTCGATCGGTCCCATCGGCATGCCGAACTGTTCGGCGGCCGCATCGATCAGGCGCTGGTCGATCCTCTCGTCCAGCATCACCATGGCTTCCAGCATGTAGGGCGTCAGTGCCCGGTTGACCAAAAAGCCGGGCGAGCTCTTCACCGGCAGCGGCAGGCGGTCGATGGCCCCGACAAAGGCGAGCGCTTCCTTCAGGAGCGCAGCGTCATTGCCATCATGGCTCACGACCTCGATGAGCTGCAGCCGCGACACAGGGTTGAAGAAGTGCAGGCCGAGCAGCCGCTCCGGACGCGCCAGGCTGGTGCGCAAATCCTGCAGCGGAATGCTTGACGTGTTGGTGGCGAGAATGGCCGAACCCTTCATCTTCTGCTCGAGCGAGGCATAGACCTTCTGCTTCAGCTCGAGCTTTTCCGGCACCGCCTCGATGACGAGATCGGCATTCCGCACGCCCTCGCCTTCCATGTCCGGCACCAGCCGATCGAGCGCGTCGCGGACGTCGATCGGCTTGCGAATGATCTTGCCGAACAGGTCCGCGGCGCGCTTCATCGCGCCTGCGATCGGCTCCGGTTTCATGTCGGCGAGCGTGACATGCATGCCCTCGTTCGCGCACCAGGCCGCGATGTCGCCGCCCATCGCGCCCGCCCCGATCACATGCACATGCGCGATTCTGTTGCCGCTGCCTGCGAGCTTCTTCATCGCCTCGCGCAGGAAGAACACGCGGATGAGGTTTTGCGCGGTCGGCGTCACCATCAGGCGGGCAAAGGAGCTGCGCTCGGCCGTGAGCATCTTGTGCCTGTCGCCGCCCTCTTTTTCCCAGAGATCGATCAGGGCGTAGGGCGCCGGATAATGCGCTGCCGGCGCATTCTTTGCGGCTTCGCGCCGCATGCGGGAGGAAAGAAAGCCGCGCGCCGCCCCGGAATTGAGGATCGTGTTGAGCAAGCCCGGACGCGCGCGTTTCAGCCGGCCGAAGACTGCGTCCTTGACCGCGTTGCTCACATGCCGCTCCTGGCACACGGCATCGACCAGCCCCAGCGATCTGGCGCGCCGCGCGTCGATGGTTTTGCCGGTGAGCATCATCGTCATCGCCTGCACGGGATTGACGAGTTCGCGTGAAGCGCACGGTGCCGCCGAGGCCCGGATGCAGGCCCAGCATCACCTCGGGAAAGCCAAACCGCGCATTGTCGATCGCAATGCGCGACTGGCAGGCGAGCGCGACCTCGAGGCCGCCGCCGAGGCAGAAACCGTGGATCACGGCGACACTCGGCGCCCGCAGCGCCTCCAGCCGGTCGATCACCGCATGCGCGCGGCCGATCGCGGCCTCGACCGGGCCGGGATCGCTGGCGCCGCGGAATTCGTTGACGTCGGCCCCCGCAATGAACCCGGACGGCTTGGCCGAGCGGATGACGAGGCCGGCCGGGCGGTTGCTTTCCAGCTCCGACAGCACGCGATCGAATTCCTCCAGCACGTCGGCGGAAAGCGTGTTGGCGCTCGCGCCCTCGCGATCGAACAGGAGCCAGGCGATGCCGTCGCCATCGCGGGTCAGCTTGAAATTCCGGTACGCGCCGGTCGCTTCCGGCTTCGGTCCGAGCGCGAGCACGCGGTCGGCGAGAACGTCCATGATCTCCGAGTCCATGATCACACCGTCTCTATCAACATCGCCCCGCCAAGCCCGCCGCCGATGCATTCGGTGGCGATGCCGCGCCGCGTGCCCAGCCGCTTCATCGCGTTGACGAGATGCAGCACGATGCGATTTCCGCTCGTGCCGACGGGATGGCCGAGCGAGATCGCGCCGCCGTCGACATTGAGCCTTGTCCGATCAATCTCGCCGGCGGCGCCGTCGAGGCCCAGGATCTCGCGGCAGAACTTGTCGTCGTTCCAGGCGGCAAGGCAGCCCAGCACCTGCGTCGCGAAGGCCTCGTTCAGTTCCCAGGTCTCGACATCGCCGAGCGTCAACTCGTTGCGCTTCAACAGCGCGGTAGCCGATAGCACCGGCCCGAGCCCCATGATCGAAGGGTCGAGTGCCGCCCATTGGCTGTCGACGATCACGGCCTTGGGCTGCAGGCTGTGCCTTGCGACCGCATCTTCGGAGGCGAGGATCACCCAGGACGCGCCGTCGGTGATCTGCGAGGAATTGCCGGCCGTCACCTGGCCCCAGGGCCGCTCGAACACCGGCCTGAGCTTTGCGAGGCTTTCCGGCGTGGAATCGGGGCGCACGCCGTCATCGTGATCGTAGAACTTGCCGTCGCGCGCGAAGGCGATCTCGATCTCGCCCTTGAGCCAGCCCTGCGCTTGCGCATTCGCCAGCCGCCTGTGGCTTTCGGCCGCATAGGCATCCGATTGCTCGCGCGTGATCCCGAACAGATGGCCGACGACTTCAGCGGTCTGGCCCATGTTCAAGTCTGTGATCGGATCGGTGAGCCCGCGCTCGAGCCCGATGATCGGCTTGAAATATTTCGGCCGCGCCTTCAACAGCGCCATGATTTTGGCGCCGATGCCCTTGGCAGTGGCGAGCCCCGCAAACCAGCGCACGCCGCCATTGGGCCAGACCAGCGGGGCATAGCTCAGGGCTTCCGCACCGCCCGCCAGAATAAGGTTCGCGACGCCTTCGCGGATATAGCGATAGCCGGTGTCGATCGATTGCATGCCGGAGCCGCAATTGATCTGCACGGTGTGGGCGACCATGGATTCGCCCATGCCGAGCCTGAGGGCCGCGACACGGCCGGGGTTCATCTCGTCTGCAATGACGTTGACGCAGCCCAGGATCACCTGGTCGAAGGCGTTGGGCGGAAACGGCTGCCGTGCAAGCAGCGGACGGCCGCATTGCACGGCAAGATCGACCGGCGTGAACGGTCCCGGACCGGACCGCGCTTTCAGAAACGGCGTCCGGCTTCCGTCGATGATGAAGACCGGTCGCGCCATCAGCTCGCCGCCCTTTGTTCACCCAGTTGCTGGAAGAACTGATGCACGTCGGCGGGTTTCCTGTGGATCGGCGACAGCGCTTCGGGCGCGAAATCGTCGACCTCGATCACCTTCGCGACCGCCGCATGTGCCGCCGAAATCCTGTCGGCCTCCGGCTGGGTAATGACGCCCTTCTTGACGGCCTCACTCACGTCATGCAGCCGCGCCGCATGCATCCGCCTGGCGATCTCCTCGGTACCGGTGACCAGCAGAAAGGCCTTTTCCAGCCGCGCCTTGCCGCCGTCATCCTCGACATGGGCGAGATCGGCCGTGAGCCGATCGCGCGCAGCCGACGGCTCCAGCACGAGCTGCGCGCACCGATGCACGACGCGATCGTTCGGACCAAGCACACGCGCGCCGAAGGGTTGCAGGCAAAACTTCAGCAGCACGCCGACAAATCGGTTCGGCAGATTGGCGCAGATTTCAGCGAGGCGGTTTTCGATCGTCTTGAAACCGCTCGCCATGCACCATTCCAGCGCCGCAAAGTCCTCTTTCTGGCTGCCCTCGTCCTGCCAGCGTTTCAGCGCGGCAGACAGCAGGTAGAGTTCGGAGAGAATATCGCCGAACCTCGCCGACAACATCTCCTTCCGCTTCAAGGCTCCGCCGAGCGTCAACAGCGCCATGTCGGCCGCGAGCGCAAAGGCGGAGCTGTGGCGCGAGAGCTGGCGATAGAAGCGCGTGGCCTCGCCCGCGCCAGGCGCCGGCGCAAACAGCCCGAACGTCCAGCTCCGGCCAATGGCGCGGAACAGATTTTTGAAAGTGTGGCCGACATGGTTCCAGAACGCGCGGTCGAAGGCTTCAAGTCCGCGCGCGCGGTCCTCGTCGCGCAACGCGTTCATCTCCTCGAGCAGATAGGGATGCGCGCGGATCGCGCCCTGACCGAACACGATGAGGTTGCGCGTCAGGATGTTGGCGCCCTCGACGGTGATGCCGACCGGGACCGCCCGGTAGAGATTGCCGATATAGTTCTGCGGCCCGTCGATGACAGCCTTGCCGCCATGAATGTCCAGCGCGTCATCGATCGCGAGGCGCATGCGTTCGGTCGCCTGCAGCTTCATGATGCCTGAGATGACCGCCGGATGATGTCCCTCGTTCAGCGCCGCACAGGTGAGCCGCCGCGCGGCATCGAGCAGATAGGCGGTGCCGGCTATGCGGGCGAGCGGCTCCTCGATGCCCTCGAACTTGGAAATGGAAATGCCGAATTGCTCGCGGATGCGCGCATAGGCGCCGGTGGTGCGCGCGGCATAGGCCGCGCCCGCAGCCGATAGCGAGGGAAGAGAAATGCCGCGACCGGCTGCAAGCGCCGTCATCAGCATCTTCCAGCCCTGACCGAGCCGCTCCTGGCCACCGATGATGTAATCGAGCGGGATGAAGACGTCGCGGCCCCAATTCGGACCGTTCTGGAACACCTGCATCGCCGGCAGGTGGCGATGACCGATGGAAACTCCGGGAAGATGCGTCGGAATCAGCGCGACAGTGATGCCGAGCTCCTCCTCCGAGCCCACGAGATGGTCAGGGTCGTAAGCCTTGAAGGCCAGGCCCAGAAGTGTGGCGACTGGCCCGAGCGTGATGTAGCGCTTGTGCCAGTTCAACTTCAGGCCCAGCACCTCGCGGCCCTCGAACGTGCCCTTGCAGATGACGCCGGAGTCGATCATCGAGGCCGCGTCCGAGCCCGCTTCCGGGCTGGTCAGGCCGAAGCACGGGATATCGCGCCCGTCGGCCAGACGCGGCAGCCATCTGTCCTGCTGCTCTTTGGTGCCGAAACGCATCAAAAGCTCGCCCGGCCCGAGTGAATTGGGCACCATGACCGTCACCGCGGCCACGATCGAGCGCGACGACAGCTTTCGCACCACCTCGGAATGCGCATAAGGAGAGAAGCCGAGACCGCCGAATTCCTTCGGAATAATCATGCCGAAGAACTTCTTCTGCTTGATGAAGTCCCAGACCTCGCCCGGCAGGTCGCGCCATTCCCAAAAAATCTTCCACTCGTCGAGCATGGCGCAGAGCTCGTCGACCGGGCCATTGAGGAAGGCCTTTTCCTCCTCGGTCAGGGACGCCGGCGGATTTGCGATCAGCTTCGACCAATCCGGATTGCCGGTGAAGAGATCGGCATCCCACCAGACGTCGCCCGCTTCGAGCGCCTCGCGCTCGGTATCCGACATCGCCGGCAGCACATTGCGAGCCCAGGAAAAAATCGGCTTTGAGATGAAGTCGCGGCGAAAGCTCATGATGGTCCTCTTGGCGGTCCGGTCGGGAATCGACTTGGCGAGCGCTTGCGCGATTCAAGATCAGTCGAGACCCTCACTTTAGCCGAAAGCGTGACGATTCACGTGATGCCTCAGCTTGACTATAAAGCGAAATTGATCGGGAAAACATAACCTTGCAAGCGGGCCTTGGTTTCACCTCGCCGCGCTTTGAAACAAGCAGAACCGCATCTCAATCCGGCCGCACCATCTCGAACATGGTTTCCGGCGTCATCACGAAATAATCGCCCCTGCGGCCGGCGCGCCCGATCGGCCGCGCCAACTGCGTCTGATAAACGCCGTCCTTCACCAGCGCCATATCGAGATGGATGCCGACGACCTCGCCGAGCGTCAGCCAGGCCTGCGCCTTTTCGCCGTTGGCGCCCTGCAACTGGATGATTTGGGCCAGCTTGCATTCGAAAGAGACCGGGCTCTCGGCCACACGCGGCACATTGACGAGCCGGCATGGCGCCTGGGTGAGGCCTGCGATCTCGAACTCGTTGACGTCGCGCGGGACATGAGCTGCGGTCGCGTTCATCTGTTTTGCGAGATCCATGGTCGCGAGATTCCAGACGAACTCGCCGGTCTCCTCGATATTCTGCACGCTGTCCTTGCGCGATGTGGACGAGAAGCCGACGATCGGCGGCTTGTAGCAAAAACCGTTGAAGAAACTGTAGGGCGCAAGATTGATGTTGCCGTTGCCCCCGCGCGAGGAAATCCAGCCGATCGGACGCGGGGCGACGATGGCATTGAAGGGATCATGCTTCAGCCCGTGGCCGTTTTTCGGCTCGTAAAAGTGCAACTGTTTCGCCGTCACGTGTTCGTCCTTCTCAATACGGGATCACCGTCATTTCCGGGATGCGCCAAAGGTGCGGCCCGGAATCCATAACCACCAGCTGGAGTTATGGATTCCGGGCTCGCCGCTTGCGCGGCGCCCCGGAATGACGACGGAGGAAGCTTAACGCCCAGCCTTGCCCGAACCAAGCCCGGCGAGCACGAAGTCGATCATCTGATCAATCGTGGGGCCCGGCTTGTTCTGCGACTGCGCGATCATCTGGGGATGGAAATAGCCGATCATCGCGTGACAGGTGCACATTGCTGTCAGCGGAATATCCGTAACCGCGAACTCCCCCGAGGCCACGCCCTGCGCGATCACGCCGGCGATTTTCTCGGTGATGGTCTGGATATGCGCGACGCAGACCTCCCAGCTCTCCTGCATGGCGATCTCGACCATCTCATGGAGCTTGGCGTCGCCGACATAACGTTCGGAGTTCATGCGGTGGACGGTCGTGATCAGCTCGCGCATGCGCTCGGCGGCGGAGCCGGGCTTGGCCATGATGGCCTGCGCCGCCTCCTCGACCTCGCCCATCAAATCGCGGCAGACACCCTCGTGAATCGACTTCTTTGAATCGAAGAAGCGATAGACGTTGGCGGGCGACATGCGCAATTCCTTGGCAATGTCGGCCACCGTCGTCTTCTGGTAGCCGAGCTGCCGGAACAAACGCTCCGCCACCACGATAATCCGTTCTCGGGTGTCCGGCTCGATATGTTCAGAAACCAGCGTCATGTCGCTCTCAATGTTCAATTATTCGGCAGCTTGGGCAAGCGGAAATGCTGGCTTTGCATGCTGCGGCGCAAGATCGACGGTCTCATCGCTCCCCGCCTCGTCCAGGCTGTTGCGGAACCAGAGGGCGTAGAGGCCCGGCAGATACAACAGCGTCAGGAAGGTCGCAACAAACAATCCACCCATGATCGTGATCGCCATCGGTCCCCAGAAGGCCGAGCGCGACAGCGGGATCATGGCCAGAATCGCGGCGAGTGCCGTCAGCACCACCGGCCGGGCGCGCCGGACGGTGGCCTCGACGATCGCCTCGCGCCGCGCCATGCCATGGGCGACGTCGGTCTCGATCTGATCGACCAGGATCACCGTGTTGCGCATGATCATGCCGGCAAGCGCGATCAGGCCAAGCAGCGCCACGAAGCCGAACGGCTGGCTCGCCACGTTGAGCCCCAGCGAGGCGCCGACAATGCCGAGCGGCGCGGTCAGGAACACCAGCAATAGCCGCGAGAAATTCTGCAGCTGGATCATCAAAAGCGTCAGCATCACGATCACCATCACCGGGAACAGCATGAAGATGGACGCGTTGCCCTTGGCCAATTCCTCGAACGCACCGCCCGCCTCGATCCGGTAGGCCGGCTCGAGATGGTCGCGTATCTCCTGAAGCTTGGGCCAGATCTGGTTGGTGACATCGGGCGCCTGCACGCCGTCATTGACGTCGCTTCGCACCGTGATCGCCATGTCGCGATTGCGCCGCCACAGGATCGGCTCCTCGTGGGAGTATTCGATGCGGGCGATCTGCTGCAGCGGCACCGCAACGCCGTTCTTCGACGTCACGGTGAGGTCGCCGACATGGGCGAGGTCGAGCCGCTCGGAGGGCACGGCGCGGGCGACCACGCCGACCTTCTCGATGCCGTCGCGCACGGTGGTGACCGGGGCGCCCGAGATCAGCATCGCAAGTGCCTGCGAGACGTCCTGCGGGGTCAGGCCCATGGCGCGGGCGCGGTCCTGGTCGACCACGAGCTTGAGGTAGGGCGATTGCTCGTTCCAGTCGAGCTGCACGTCCTTGACATTGGGATTCTGCCGCATGACGTCGCGCACCTGATAGGCGATCTCGCGCACCTTCCTGGTGTCGGGGCCGATCACGCGAAACTGGACGGGGAAGCCCACGGGCGGACCGAAATTGAAACGGTCGACGCGCACCCGCGCTTGCGGCAGCACGCCGTCGGCGACCGCATTCTCGATCTTCGCCTTGATGCGCTCGCGCGCCTCCACGTTCTTGGCGACGATCACGATCTCCGCGAACGCCTCGTTCGGAAGCTGCGGGTTGAGGCCGAGCCAGAAGCGCGGCGAACCCTGGCCGACATAGGATGTGTAGGTCGAAAGGTCCTTGTCGTCCTTCAGAAGCGCTTCAGCCTCATGAACGGCCTTTTCGGTGACGTTGAAGGCGGTGCCTTCGGGCAGGCGGAGCTGCAGGAACAATTCGGGCCGCTCCGACAGCGGGAAGAACTGCTGCTGCACATGGCCGAAAGCCACGATCGAGAGCACGAACACGCTGACGGTTGCAACCACGGTCTTGACGCGATGGTTGACGCACCACTGGATCACGGATCGCAGCATCCGGTAGATGCGGGTCTCGTAGATCGCGTGCGGATCGTGGTTGTGATGCACCTTGATGTCGGGCAACAGCTTGACGCCGATATAGGGCGTGAAGATCACGGCCACGAACCAGGACGCGACCAGCGCGATCGCAACCACCCAGAAAATGCTGCCGGCATATTCGCCGACCGCCGAATTGGCAAAGCCGATCGGCAGGAACCCGGCCGCGGTGACCAGCGTGCCCGTCAGCATCGGAAATGCCGTGGATTCCCAGGCAAAGGACGCAGCCTTCATGCGGTCCCAGCCCTGCTCCATCTTCACCACCATCATCTCGACCGCGATGATCGCGTCATCGACCAGCAGCCCGAGCGCGATGATCAGCGCACCGAGCGAGATGCGGTGCAGATCGAGGCCCATCGCTTCCATCACGATGAACACGATCGCGAGCACCAGCGGCACGGAAGCGGCGACGACGATGCCGGTGCGCCAGCCGAGCGCCAGGAACGAAACGAACAGCACGATCGCAAGCGCTTCCACGAAGGAGTGGATGAACTCGCCGACCGCATGCTCGACCACATTCGGCTGGTCGGCGATCATCTGGACGTCGATGCCCTGCGGCACCGCCTTCATGAACTCATCGGCCGCGGCGGTGACGTCCTTGCCGAGCTCCAGAATGTTGGCGCCCTTGGCGGTGACGACGCCGATGCCGATGGCGGGCTTGCCTTCCTGACGCACCTTGAAGGTGGGCGGATCGACGAAGCCATGAGTGACGGTTGCGATGTCGCCCAGGCGGAACACGCGCCCGTTGCTTTCGACCGGCGTCTCGGCGACGGCCTTGGCGCCATCGAGCGCGCCGGTGACGCGCAGCGGCACGCGCTGCGAGGACGTTTCCACCGTGCCGGCCGGCACGACATTGTTCTGCTTGGCAAGGGAATCGAATAGCGCCTGCGGCGTAATCCCGAGCGTGGCGAGCTTGGCGTGCGAGAACTCGACGAAGATGCGCTCGTCCTGGACGCCGTAGAGGTCGACCTTGGTGACGCCCTTGACCTTCAGCAGCCGCTGGCGGAAGCCCTCCGCGGTCGCCTTCAATTGCTTATAGTCGGCGCCGTCCCCCGTCATCATGTAAAGGATGGAATCGACATCGGAGAACTCGTCATTGACGACCGGGCCGAGCAGGCCCTGGGGCAACTGGTCCTGCACGTCCACCAATTTCTTGCGCAGCAGGTAAAACAGATACGGCACATCCTTTGGCGGCGTCGAATCGCGGAACGTGACCTGCATCGCCGTGAATGACGGCTTCGAATAGGTCTGCACCTTCTCGAAGTAGGGCAATTCCTGCAGCTTCTTCTCGATGGGATCGGCGACCTGGGTCTGCATCTCCTGCGCGGTGGCGCCCGGCCAGATCGCCGAGACGTTGACCACCTTCACCGTGAAGAAGGGATCTTCGGCACGACCGAGCTTTTGATAGGAGAAGAAGCCGGCAACGCCGAGCGCCACGACCAGAAACAGGACCAGCGAAGGATGGCTGACGGCCCAGGCGGACAGATTGAAGCGCTTCATCGTAACCCTCCAATGCGAATACCGGCTTTATTTCCACCGTCATTGCGAGGAGCGGAGCGACGAAGCAATCCAGTCCTTGTTTTGCAATTTCTGGATTGCTTCGCTGCGCTCGCAATGACGACGTCACGTCAAAACGACAGCGAGGACACCACCTTGACCTTCACGCTCGGATCGAGCTTCTGCACGCCGAGCGCGACCACCTTGGCGCCCTCGTCGATGCCTCCGGCGACGACGACGTCATTGCTCTCGTAAGACTTCACCTGAACCGGCTGCAGCTTCAGATCGCCTTTGTCGCCAACGACATAAAAGGACGGTCTGTCGCCCTGATCGAACAGCGCCGACAGCGGCAGCCGCGCGACGCGCTCGGTTGCGGGGTCGGCCAGCGTCAGTGTTGCGGTCATGCCGAGCTCGACCTTGTCGCCCGCGTCCGGCAGCGAGAATTTTGCGAGATAAGTGCGCGTTGCGGGATCGGCGCTCGGCGAAATCTCGCGCAAGCGCGCCTGGTATTTTCTGTTCGGCTCCGACCACAGCGTGACCGTCGCCGTCCCCGATTTGGCGCGATCGACGAGCGTTTCGGGAATCGCCACGACGGCTTCCTTCTCGGCAAAGCGCGCGACGCGGATCGCGGTCTGGCCCGCGGCAACCACCTGGCCCGGCTCGACCAGCGTCGCGGTCACGACGCCGCGGGCATCGGCCACCAGCGTCGCGTAGGACAATGAGTTTTTGGTCAGGTCGACCGAGCGCTCGGCACGCTCGAGCCGCGCGCGTGCCTCGTCGGCGGCGGCCTTGGCGGAATCGAGCTGGGCATCCGTGGTCCAGCCCTTGGCCTTCAATTCCTTGGCGCGCGTCTCGGCGGCGACCGCCTGCGCGACGACGCCGCTCGCCGCCGTAAATTCCGCAACCGCCTGCTCGGCCTGCAGCTTCAGGTCGACCTGATCGAGGGTTGCCAGGGGCTGGCCGACCTCGACGGTCTGGCCGACCTCGACCAGGCGCTTGGCGACCTTGCCGGGGACGCGAAAGCCCATATCGGCTTCGATCCGCGGCTTGATCGTGCCGACGAAGCTGCGCTCTGGCGTCTCCGCCTCGTAGTGGGCGGTTGCAACCAGGACCGGGCGCGCGGGGGCTGGCTTTTGCGCGACCTGATCGTTGCAACCGGCGAGCGCGACCGCCGCGACTGCGAGCGATCCGCCCAGCAAACCTTTGTAATAACGGGAGAAAATGGACCGATCCAACATCGGGCACTCCTCTTTCCAATATGTAATGAGGAGTATTGAATGGGAACTGACGAAAGTCAATAATCGTCAGTATTCAGGATTTCGTGAACGTAAATTAATCTCCGCCGCCCGGCCGAGCGCCTGCGCCCGAACGAGAAACCTTTCTTTGATCTTGAATTGCAGGAGATCGTTTCGCGGAGCCGTCATCAGGGCTCGCATTCGCGCGACTAAATCAAGGGGCCGTCAGGCCGACAAATCGCCGCGAAGCTGCATAAGGGCTGCTTTACGAAGGCACCGAGAATGACTGGTTACGGCGGGCGTGACCGCCGGAATCATTCTGTTGGCCTGTCCACTGCGTCAACGACACCTGCCTCAAGGCTGCCGAGCCGCTGGTCATCGCGACCATCGCGCAGTTCGATACGCCCGACCATCACGCGCTCGATTTCAGCCGGAAGGGAAATGTCCAAAGGAAGATAGTGGTCGACCCATTGGCGGGGAACGAGAAAAAACACTCGTGTTCCGGGAGCCTTGAAATAGGCCTCCTCCCAGGTTTCCAGCATGGCCGTCGCCTCGTCCGCAAAAAGCCCTTCGTGAACCAGGGCGGTGTGCATTGCGTCTTCGAGCTTTTGCAGATTTTCGGTGGCGTAATCCTCGTTATTGAAATTAGCCGCCACGCTTACAGTCGTCTTGGGATCGGCGGCATCGCCGATTTCCGGGACATGGCGGAAAGCAAGATTGCCTGTCCGATCAATGTCCACCAGCCAAATATCTTGAATGTGAGCGTTGTCGTGGCGAAAACGCCAGGACTCTTCCGAACCACCAATGAGCAGCGTACTTTTGTCGCGTGACACACGCAATGGCGAAGCTACGTTGGCGACGCCGCGATAAAACAGATACTTTTCACTTTCGCCGGAGACAGAACTCACACGTGCGCTTTGCGTTTTCCGAGGTGCAAGCCAGACTTTGTCGGTGGTGTCCGGGCCAACTCCTTCGCCGCCGATCTTGATATCCTGCCATGACAGCGTTCCCTTGAAGTCCTTGCGAAGCGGGCGGTCGATTTTGACATCGTCTGCCGTGATGTTGGCCTCCGCTCGCGGATAGAATTCAGTCAGCCAGCCACCGACCATGCCGACCTTGACGTTGAGAGACAGCGGCAATTTTGCCGATGGTGCCGGATAGAAATACATCACCGGCGTTTCAAGACGCATGACGATGTCGGGATTCTGTTTGGGCCGCCCAAGGCCGTTATTGTAGGGATAGTAAGGATAATAAGGCGACGCATCGGATAAGATTCCACGAAACGGAAGGATGAGATTGCCTATCTTGTGGACAAAAGCAGGCACGGGCTCGCTGTTGATGAAATAACCATGGAGATTTTCTCCTTGGGTATTTTGTATCGAAGTGAATGTGCCCCATTCATGCACGATCAGATTCTGCTCGGCATGCGCACTGGCGCTCAAGAGACTAAAACAGAAGCAGAGCAGCGCAACTTTCTCGCGTTTTTTCATCGCAAGTCCTTCACCTTGACAACATCGGCTTCGAAACATCGCGCGCGATTACGTCTATGTATGGGCTGATGGCCGCAGTTGGGGATGCCGCCTTTAGCCGACAGCGAACTACGGCTTGGACGGAGCCGAACTACGAGGGGATGGCGTTGCAGTTCTAGCCGCGCTCGACTGTGGCGGGTGAAGACTGGGTGCTATTCGCCGAGCTGAAACCGCTCGAACCGCGCAAGCTCCTCCTCGATCCGGCGCTCGAGGTCCTTGCGCGCCTCGCCCCGTGCCGCCCTGCCTTCGCCGACCCAGGTCCATCTCTGCAGCAGCAGCTTCCTGTTCTGCCGGTCGGTCTTCAGGTCGATTGCGGCCACGATCTCGTCGCCGACGAGAACAGGCAGCGCGAAATAGCCGAACTTGCGCTTGGGCCTGGGGACATAGGCCTCGAAGACATGCTCGTAATCGAAGAAGAGTTTTGTGCGCTTGCGCTGAATGACGAGCGGATCGAACGGCGAGAGGATGTGCACGAGATCGGGCGGGTCAGCGGCGCCTTTGGTCTCGAGCGCCGCAGGCAAGGCCCAATGCTCCTGCCTGGGCGCGCCGTCCAGCGCGACCGCTACCAACTCGCCACGTCGCATCCGCGCCGCGATCAGGCGCGCGACCTGCTTCTTGCGCGGCGCGTCGAGATGGCAGATCGAATCGAGCGAGACCACGCCTTGTGATCGCAGCGCGCGGTCGAGCAGATAGGCGGTCGTCTCGGCGGTGGTCGCGGACTTCGGCGGCTTGCTCCAGCCGAAATGCCGCTCCATCAGCGCATAGGTCTTGAGCATGCCGTTGCGCTCGGAGATCGCCACCCTGCCCTCGTAGAACGCGAGCTGAAGGGCGCGCTTCGACGGCTTTCGGCTCGCCCACAGATGCTCCTTCTCGGTCAACACGTCGTCTTCGATGTCGCGGATGGTTAGCTCGCTTTGGCGCAGCAGCCGCATCACCTTGCGCGTGTCGGCGGGTTTGACGGAAGCAAACCATTTGTGTCCCTCGCGCCGGTGCAGCCTCATCTCGGGCACGAAAAAGCGGAAGTCGCGCGTCGGCACGTAGGACAACGCATGCGTCCAGTATTCGAACACGCTTTTCTCGACGCTCTGCGCCTCGCGCAAATCGAGGCGGCGATAGTCGGGGATGCGCGTATAGAGAATGTGGTGGTGGCAACGCTCGATCACGTTGATGGTATCGATCTGCACATAACCGAGATGAGCCACCGCATCCGCCACGGCCTGCGGTCCGGCGCCGAAGGGCGCCGCCACGTCGAGGCGCTGGGCGGCGAGCCAGATGCGGCGCGCGTCGCGTCGGCTCAAGGGAACAGGTTTCGCGCGGGGCATGGGGCCAAATGTAGCGGGATTCGAACAGGGCGAAAGAAGAGTGCAAAGAAAAAGCCGCGCGGCTCGGCCGCGCGGCAAGACAAAGCAGACCTTGTCGGGTGATCTTACTTGGCCATGCTCATCTTCTGCGCCTTCATATAATGCATGCAGGCGCTCTTCATCTTGCCGTTGCTCATCTCCGTGTTCGCCATGGCCATTTCCTTGTTCGCGGCGTTTTGCTCCGGCTTCATCATGGCCGTGGACTTCATCAAGTTTTCCGACGTGCATGCCATCATTTTCGCGGACGCGGGCCCCGCGGCGACAACAGAAAGCATGGCGGCAGCGATCACGATCTTCATCTGAACCTCGTTGGAAGAATTTAGAAGCCAGCGGAATGCTGGCTCAGGGGATACGCATTCTCTTCGCGAAACGTTTCGCGCAGAAGACAAATTTTTGCTGCGACGCAACCGAGCGGGCACCGACCAACAAGGGATGGGAAAGGCGGCAGCCGCATCCGTGATCGGGGCCGGCCGGCAGGAAGAAGCGGAAAATCACGCGTCGGCACATGGACACAGCGACAGAACGGAATGGCGATCCGAATAAAGTCATCCCGCCGCCTCGTGCGGCGCGACGCCCCTAAAAATCGGCCTTTGAGAAGCCTCTACTCGCCCACCTTGAAGTCGACCGGTCGTCCGCTGCAGCCTTTGACGACGATCATGGCAAGCCTGTCGCCGTCGAATTGAAATTTGACATCCGGGCCGTTGACATTGAACCATTCACGGATGTTCGAGACGCTCATCGCGCAAAACTCGATGGGGCTGACGGGTGCGATCGGGATGGTTTCGCCGCGGAAATTTCTGAGCCAATAGAGGAACTTCCCGCCGCGGTTCGACAGTCCCAGGACATATTCCCCCTGTGGCGCGACGGCAATCCGGTCGGCGAATGCATCAGCCTCGAAGATCGTGCGCTCTCCCTTCGCGCAGACCAGCAACGTGTCTTGGCAGGTCACAGTTTGTCGGCAAGTCAAGGGCCCGGCGGTCAACGTCGTTGGCGCAAAACCGCAGCCCCAATACCCCCCATCCGCCGCCGCCGGCGAGGCGTGCGACAGCACCAATGCCGAGAGCATTGCAGCGGTGACCGGGATTTTCACTGCGAACCCCGCTTCAAAGTAAAAGCCGGCGTCCTTACCAACTCATTTGCTCGGAAGCTTCGAGGACAAGGACATTCAGTGATGAAGGAGGGACAACGCGCGGCGCGGAGGGCGCGCGGCTGAATTCCCGCATCCTAACGCTGCACCGATTGGAGTCTCTGCTGCTCGGCAAGACTGCCCGTCACAAGTTCTGCCTCGCAGGTGGCCTTGCCGCGATGGGATGCCTCGCATCGGTAGATATGACCGGTCAGGCGATCGACCAGCCACGCGCTCTCTTCGGTCGGTCCCTCGATCCCGATGTAGCGGGTGCCGATCGCGGAAACCAAAGTGGAGAGAAGGATTGCCCCCGCAATCATGGCCGCGCCGATCACGACCGGCATGGAACTAATCGTCGTCACACGCTCCGCCGTTCCGGAGCGATACCCCTGATATTCGTTGATGCGCTTGACTGTCGGAATCACGGCCCCTGCTTCCGCGGTTTCTTGGTTTTTCTTGTTCAGAGTTGTTGAAGCGAAGTCTTAAGCGAGCATCTGGCCGATTTGTTGTTCGCAGATCGGCGCCGAGGCGATTCGTTTGAGACCAGCATCCGACAATCGAACAAATCGACTCCCATGTCGAGCATCCAAAAAAGAAGGCGGCCAAAAAGCCGCCTGTTAGTTGGGGAGAGCCATGTGGAAAACTTTTTACCTGCGGAACAAGCCACCCATCATGCCCCCAAAGAACGCGCCGGGGCCGCCGCCGCCGCCGCTTCGGTAATAGCGCCGGCCGCCGCCACCGCCGCCGTGGCGGACGTGGCCGGCCTCGTCGTCGGAGGAAGAGGACGTGTCGTTGCCCGAGGCAACGCGGGCCGAGACGATCTCGGAAATCAGCGCCTTGTGCTGCAGCTTGTTGAGGTAACCGGTCGAGGGATAGCCGCGCGCGGCCTGCCAGCGGCGGAGCACGGTACGGGTCTCCTCGTCGAACCGGCCGGTCGCCTTGATGTCGAAACCAAGGCCGGTGAGGCGGCGCTGCACGTCGCGGCGCTGGCCCTTGTCAAGGCCGATCTGGTCTTCGCTGGCCTGGTCGGCTTCATCGGTGAAGGTCGCCGGATCGATTTCGGTCGAAAGATTACGGGTGGTCGTCGACGGGCCGTTCTGCAGCGAGGCGATACGGGCCAGCGCCAGCGACTTGAAGGTGCCGTTCGGATAGCTCGACAGGTAGGCGTTGAGCTCGTCGGGCTTGTTGGAGTCCTTGACCGAGCGCCAGAACTCGATCTCGACGTCGGAAGCCGGGGCATTGGCCACCGCCGGCGTATTCGGCGCCTCGGTCGCCTTGTCGGAGGGCACGCCATAGGGGCTGAGATAGACCGCGCCGATCAGGTTGGTGTGGCCCCACGGCAGCTGGTTCTTGTTGGTCTCTTCGTTGACCTGGGCGCGGACCTTGGTCATCGCTTGCTGGATCTCGACGCCGGGCTGGGTGATGTTGGCAATGAGCGCGCGGGTGAACGGCGAGTTGGTGCCGTTCTCGCCATCGAGCGCGGTCTGGCCGGGGCCGGTCGCGAACGCGATCAACGTGCCCTCGCCCGACTTCATCTCGGCAAGACCTGAAGCAACGGACACGCTGCGGGTCGCCTTGGCGGAACGGATCTTTGCGGCAAAGGGATTGTCGCGGCACGCATCCAGGAACACCAGCTTGACCTTGGCATCCGCCATGGTCTGCTCGAGCGTGAGATCGACATTGATGGCGGCCCCGAGCTTGACGTCCATTTCGGACTTGAGGTCGGCGTCGACCGGCAACAGGTAGTTGGTGCCGTTCACGGCGATGCCGTGGCCGGCATAGAAGAATACGGCAATGTCGGCGCCCTCGGCCTTCTTGCCGAAGTCGAGCAGCTTTTCCGTCATCTTGTCGCGGCTGAGATTCGAGCCTTCGACCACGTCGAAGCCGACGTTGCGGAGCGTCTTTGCCATCGACCTGGCATCGATCACGGGATTCGGCAGCTGCGGCACGTTCTTGTAGGCGCCGTTGCCGACCACGAAGGCGACGCGCTTGTCAGCGAGGGCGGCTTCGCCGCTCGACAGAAGCGCTGCGACTGAGAGTGCTGCGATCCAGAAGCGCATGATCCGATCTCCCCTATTCCCTGGGATGGCCTTCGGCCGATCCGTTGGCCGCACTCTGATCCGGGCCGCTCACGACGACTGTGACGTACCTCACTCAGGCGGGCGGGGCCCTCGAACCAGTTAGTCTTTTCGGGCGACGGGATGGCCTTGCGTGCCGGCCCAAACAATCCAGCAACTTTTGTTGAAGTCGGATCGGGCGTGCGCTTCGGACGAGGCAGACAGAGACCAGGAATTCACGGAAGACGCTGTTTTATAAGCAAGTTTCCTGTGTGACTTGTATCACATTCAGGGCTTTGAACCTGCCCTATTGTGCCGACATCTAATCGCCAGCAGGCGAGTAACAGCAGGGATTACGACCATGACCAGCTTCGTCAGGTTCTCAGGACTGAAGGCGATGACCGTGTGCGCCGCGCTCGCGATGACCGCGGGCCTGGCGTTCGCAGGCGATAACAACGTGACCAAGGACGACATCCTGGGCGCGCTCTATGTGAAGCCGCAGCCCTTGACCCGCGGCCTGTCAATCGGCGCTCCGCAGGTCGACGCCGCCGCGAAGGCGAAGGAGGACACCTTCCTTGCCAGCATCCGCAACCGAAAGACGCGGTCGCTGTCGATGGGCGAGCGAGAAGAGATTGCCGAGATCGCGTCGAACAAGCCGAAGATCGATCTGGAGATCAATTTCGACTTCAACTCGTCCTCGATCCGTGCCTCCTCGATCCCCTCGGTACAGGCGCTCGGACAGGCGCTGAGCGATCCGAAGCTCAAGGGCTCGACCTTCATCGTCGCAGGCCACACCGACGGTGTCGGCGGCGATGCCTTCAACCAGGATCTCAGCGAGCGGCGCGCCGACACGATCAAGCGCTATCTGGTCGACAACTACCATCTCGCCAACAGCGACCTCGTTACCGTCGGCTATGGCAAGAGCAAGCTGAAGGACGCGCAGGACCCGACGGATGCGGTCAACCGCCGCGTTCAGGTCGTCAACATGGACACCAAGACCGCCTCGAAGTGACGGTCTCTCCATCGCCCCGCTCGCCGCTCGCGCGGCGGGCGGAGTTCTTCCGACAATAGCGGGCCGGCCTTTCGGGCGAGTTGCCCTTCGCGCGGCACCGTCAACAGCCGAGGCACTTGAGATGAAGACGCGTTTGATGGGTTTTGCCGTCGCGGCCGCTCTCTTTGCTGCGCCTACCCTATCGAGCCATGCCGAGGACGCCACGCCCGCGCCGAGCCCGGCCGCAGGTGCAGCAACGGCTCCAACCGCCACGCCGAGCGAGCCGCCTCCGGTCAGCGTGCCGCGCCCGTCGATCGTGCTGAAGACGGCGGAGCCTTCGAAGCCGGCGCGGAGAAGCCGGTTGCGACGGAGAAGCCGGTTGCGAGCGACAAGCCGGTTGCGACCGACGAGGGCATGCCGAGGCGCCATCGCCGCTACGCGCGCCACCACTGGCGCTACGCCTATTGGCGGCCGTTCCCGATCTATTGGCCGCATCTCTATCGCAGCCACGTCTACTGGAGCCGCATCTCCTGGTTCGGTTTCTGAGCGCACCCGATCTTTCGAACTTTAAATCCAGTTCTGGAAGATCATCAGCCGGTTGAAGTTCTGCATCGACGTGCCGAGAAAGGCCGCCGAAATCGGCAGCATGACGACAAATCCTGCTGTCGCGAGCGCGACATAGGCCCATAACAGCCAGCGCGGCGCATTGCCGCGTCGCAGCGCATAGACCAGCGCAAGCGAGGCGAAGCTTGCCGCGGGCAGATAGTAATAGATGAAGCCGAGCGTGCGCGGCAGCAGCGCCCAGGCAAGGTACGGTCCAAGATAGAATGCCAGCACCAGGAACGCATCGCGCCGCCGCGTCACGATGAAATCGCGCATGGCAAGCGCGAGCGCAAGCAGGGCCGGCCACAGCACCAGCGGATTGCCCAGGCACACCACGGCGGCGATCCTGTCGTCATCAAACTTGTCGAACAGAAACCAGACCGGCCGCACCAGGAAAGGCCAGGACGGCCACGAGCTCATGTAAGTGTGGCCGGCGATCGCGGTGGTGGTGTTGTCGGCAAAGATGCGGCGCTGCGCCTCGAGGATCGCCGGGATCGAGAAACCATCCAACGCGACAAAGCTCGCAAGATAGGTCAGCGCAGGTGCAAGCACGAAGCACGCGGCGAAATGATAGAATCGGAAATCCGGCCACAGGTCGGGAGTGTACCAGTCGCCCGGCCGGGCATCCGCGAACTCCGTACGCCAGCGCTGCATCAGGCGGATACTCGCCACGATGACGATGCACACGCCGAGCGGAAACAGACCGCTCCATTTGCAGGCCGCCGCCAGCCCAAAGCCGGCACCGGCCAAAGCGAACAGGAGATGCGGACGCTTTCTGCCGAAACCGTGCAGGAAAGCCGCAGTCGCCAGCAGGCCGAAGCCGAGCGCATAGATGTCGAGCATCGCGGTCCGTGCGATCACGAACAGCATCTGGTTGAACAGCGCAATGAGCGCCGCCGCGATAGCCGCCTCATGGCTTGCGAAGATTGCGATCGCGCAGAGATAGATCGCGACCACCGACAGTGCGCCGAAGATCACGCCCGGATAGCGCCAGCCGAACGAATCATCACCAAAAGCGCGAATCGACAGCGCCATGATCTGCTTGGCGAGCGGCGGATGCATCGGGTTGAGCATCGGCGGACGGGGTGAGGTCTCGAGCATCTGCCGCGCGGCCGGCACGTAGTGCACCTCGTCGAAGACGAATTTGTCCGGCGTCGTGATGCCGACCAGCAACGCAAAGTGCGCGAAGACAAGGATCATGACGGAAATGAGGCAAACGCCAATGGCGCCCGGAAAAGAAGATAATTCGCGCTCGGTTGTCACCGGGATTAATCGCAACTCGCTGGTGTTCACCATGTCCAGTGTGGTCGATGAAAAATTTTCCGTCCATCGCATGAACGCAGATCGAGCCTGCGCTCACTAAGCCTTCGGGCTGGGGAGCCGCGGGTTAGTGGGCCAATTCCTACATTCGTATCCCAATTAAAGGCGGGCTGCGAATGTGGGAATTGGACCACTAGCTGAATTCAGTTCGCTGGGTGCAATGGATTTGGCGTCCGCGTTGAGGCATCACGACAAGGTCAACGTGAATGCCAAATCCGCACCGTTAATGGCAAATTCGGTACATCACATGCAGGCGCGATCCGGTACGGTGCGGGACGATTCGATCGGACTTGAAATGCACTGGCGTAACGGCGTTCTCCTCTTCGCTCTTGGGTTTGTCATCAGTCTCGTGACTGCCCTGCCTCCTGCGCAGGCACAGGCACAGGCGCGCATCGGCGAAGCGATCATCGTTCAGAAAGAAGTCCTGCGCGTTGCGACCGAGGCGACAAGCCAGATCAATGTCGGGGACGGCGTGCTGCGTGACGAGACTGTGCGCACCGGCAACGAAAGTGCGGCGCGTTTCGTGATGGCCGATTCGACCAATCTGTCGCTCGGCCCGAATGCCAGCCTGCGGCTCGACCGTACCGTCTTCAACGACGAGCATTCCTACCGCGACATCGCAATCCAGCTCACGAGCGGTGCGTTTCGCTTCGTGACCGGGCATTCCGAGAAGAATGCCTACAAGATCACCACGCCGCTCGCCAGCATCGGCGTGCGCGGCACCATACTGGACGTTCTCTCGCAGAACGGTCAGACCACCGTGGTGCTGCAGGAGGGCGCGGGAAGCGTCTGCACGCTGACCTTTCAATGCATCCAGTTGACGCAGCCCGGCGACACCGCCGTCATCAGCTTGACCGGCACCAATACGACGATCAAGAAAACCAATACTCCGACGTGGACGTTTGCCCAGACCTGTGCGGCCGCATCGGGGCTTTGCACGGTGAACAATTTTGCCAGCAATGAACCCGGCCAGGATTTCACCGGCATCCTGTGCGGGCGCTGAGCATGACCAGGAGAGCGCTCGGCCTTGCCGCTTCGATGGCGCTGGTTGCAGGCATTGCGTTGGTGGTCAGCGTCGCCGAGGTGCTGGCCGGCTCGACCGACACTTGTGTCTGCGGGGGCGCCGGACCGCCACCCCCGCCGACTCCGGCGCAGACCGGAGCAGAGAGCAGCGGCAATTCGCTCGGCGGTGTCGCCGGTCAGCGCTTCAACCAGATGATCACCAATGAGGTGCTCGGCTCGGTACTGCTCGGCGTCAACGAGCAGGTCAACTGCTCGGACTGCATCTCTGCCTTCGGCTCGGTCGGCTCGTTCACCGCCGGCGTGCACGGCCGCAAGGAACTGACCAATAACCTGTCGTTCCTCGGAGGTCTCGCCTACACGCAATATGGCGAGAACGGCTATCACGTCACCAGCGCGCCGATCGGCGCTTTCGCGCTACGCTACGACTTCACGGATTGGGGATCGTCGCGCCCGTTCTTCGATCTCGGCACCGTGCTCTCGCCGCTCGAGAAGGTGCGCTACAGCCGCGACTACACCACGAGATTCGGCCCGGTCGCGCTCGAGAGTTCGACCGATAGCTCGGATTACAGCGTCTATGGCCGCGCCGGCTGGATCACGCGGCTGTCGCCGCGCGACGAGGCTGCGGCCTCGATCGAGCTATGGCAGCTCTGGCAGCACGTGTCCGGCTACGCGGATCCTCTGGTCGCGTTCAATCCCTATAGCGCCACGATTGCAGGCTCGACCGACCGAACGAGCCTTGTCAAAGTCGGCGGGCAATGGACGCATCTGTTCAGCTCCAGCATCGAGGGCAACATCAACGGCTTCCTCGTGCAGTCCTTTGCCTCGCATTCGGGAATCGTCGCGACCGTCACCGGCGACGGGCTCGTGGTGCCGACCATCGGCAACCAGTTCTGGTTTGAATATGGCGGCAGGCTCGGCTTCCGCCTCGCCAAGGGCTGGGTCGCGGACGTCTTCGTCAACGGCACGCTCGGCCCGCAGCCGGTCGGCAACACCATTCACGGCGGCGTGGGGCTGCGGATCAATTATTAGGACCTGATCCAGCTGTGAGGTGATCCGAGGGACGATTTCTGCATGACGTCGATCCTGCGAGGCACGCTGGCGGCCCTGATAGGGTTCGCATCGACCGTGTGGTTTGCGGCGACGCCCGCCGCGGCCGACGATATCGATACCTGCGGAAAGGCAGCTGGCGACGAGGCGATAGCCGCGTGCACACGTGCGATCGATTCCGGTCGATATAGCGGCCCGCGGCTTGCAGCCCTTTTCAAGGGTCGCTGCTCCGAGTGGAGCAGAGGACGAGAAAGCGACAAGGCCTTTGCAGATTGCAACGAGGCGATCCGGCTCGATCCGAACGACGCGGAGGCTTTCAACAGCCGCGGCAGCATCTATGGCGCCAAACGCCAATACGACCACGCCATCGAGGATTTCGGCCAGGCGATCCGGCTTAATCCGAACTACGCAACCTCTTTCTACAACCGCGGCACCACCTATAAACAAAAAGGCGAATACGACCGCGCCATCCAGGATTTGAACGAAGCGATACGGCTTGATGCGAACTCCGCAGATGCTTTCTACAACCGCGGCAACGCCTATAACGCCAAAGGCCAACGCGACCGCGCTATCGAGGATTTCACCCAGGTGATCCGGCTTGATCCGACCTACGCGGGAGCGTTCAACAACCGCGGCAGCGCCTACAAAGCAATCGGCCAATACGACCGCGCCATTGAAGATTTCGATCAGGCGATCAGGCTCGATCCGAACGATGTGGCAGCGTTCTACAACCGCGGCGGCGCCTTTGGCGCCAAACGCCAATACGACCGCGCCATCGAGGATTTCGACCAGGCGATCCGGCTTAATCCGAACCTCACAGAAGTGTTCAACAACCGCGGCAGCACCTATGGCTCCAAACGCCAGTACGACCGCGCCATCGAGGATTTCAACCAGGCAATCCGGCTTGATCCGAACAACGCAACAGCGTTCGACAACCTCGGCCTCGCCTATACTGCTAAAGACCAATACGACCGCGCCCTTGAGGAATTCGACCAGGCGATCCGGCTTGATCCGAACCGCGCGACAGCGTTCTATCACCGCGGCATCGTATGGGAACGCAAGAACGATCTGCAACGCGCGCTGGCGGATTTCAAAAGATTCTCTGAATTGGCCCCGTCCGATCCGAATGGCCCAAAGATAGTTGAGCGCGTCACAAAGGCGTTGAGCGGTCGGTGACGACTGTATTTTCGCCACTAAGCGCCGAGACCGACAAGGTGCGCCGCGGAGCGCCAGGCGTGATGGGCAAGCGCCTCGAGGCGCCGTACGGCATCGACCCGCGCGATGGCTTCCTCGGCCGTCAACGCTCCGCTTGCGACCGAGCTCAGCGTTGCGCTTCGATGTTCTCTCCGAAACGCGCCGAGCTCCTTCGCGCAATGCTCCAGTTGCGCAAGTGCCTGCGCGGTCGACTCGCTGACACCACCGACGTCACTCCCCGACATTGACGCACCTGCGGCAACGACAGCGCGATTGGGCAAATCGGGCAAGACGCCGACCTCCGCCGCCAGCAAGGCGGCGCAACGCATGGCTTCCGCGCACATGTCCAGGGCCCGCAGATCTTCAGACCCGCCAGCCGGGAATTCGGCTTCTTCACTTACCGTTTCGGTCAGGCGAGACGCATGATCGAGCGCATGCAAGGTGCTGGTGAGACGATGCTGCTCGTCCTCCGAGTCTGGCGGGCCGCTCGCCTCCGACAGGAATTCCTGCGCCTGCCGCAGGGCATCAGCGACCTCCGCGACCGGCAGGAGATTCCTGTTGGGGCGAGCGGCTGCGCCGCGATCCGTCGACGCGAACGACGTCGCGAGCGACCCGCAGATCGTTTCAAGGGCGCGGGCGACGGTTCGCCGAACCGCCTCAACGCTTGCGATCGGGCTGACCAGCGCCGCCGGGTCAAGGCAGCGCGTCAGCGGCGAACCGCGCTCGGGCAGAATGCGCTCGACCAGCCGCGTGAAGCGCTCGATTACCGGCAGCAGCACCAGCACGCCGATCACGTTGTAGGCGGTGTGATAGGCGGCCAGCAGCGTCACGCCGTCGACGGTGTTCGAGGCACGGATCAGGAGAGGAGTGGTGACAGGAAAGAGCACGAGTGCGATCACGGCCGCGATCAGCTTGAACAGGATATAAGCGAGCGCGAGGCGCTTGGCGGTGCTGCTCGCGCCGATTGCCGCCATTGCCGAGCTCGTCGCCGTGCCGATGTTCTGGCCGATGATCAGCGCGCACGCCTGATCCAGCCCGACGGCTCCGGCATAATGCGCCGACAGCGTGACCGCGATGGCCGCCGTCGAGGATTGCATGACGGCCGTCATCACCAGTCCGACCACGACCAGCGCCAGCACCCCGTACACCGCCGCCCACCAACTTGCGCCGAGGACGGCCGGCAGGTTCGCCGGGTGCAGCTGCTCGGCCACTCCGGCCATCCCCTGCTGCAGCGTCGTCAATCCGAACAGCACGAGCGCAAATCCAGCAAGCGCCGCACCCGCCGCCGATAGCCGCCCGTGACCCAGCAATTTGACCAGCGCGCCGACGAAGATCATCGGCAGTGCTGCGGCCGTGAGCGAAACGCGAACGCCGATCAGTGCGACGAGCCAGCCGGTCCCGGTCGTGCCGACGTTTGCGCCGAACACCAGGGCCAACCCTTGCTGAAAGGTCAGCACGCCCGCGCTCACGAGACCAATGGTCGTCATCGTCGTCGCGCTGGAGGATTGCACGATCAACGTGACGATGGCGCCCCAGAAGGCCCCGGATAGCGGGGTTGCCGCAGCCTTGCTCAGCACGGTGCGCAGCTTCGATCCGGCGAGCCCCTTGAGGCCGGCCGTCATGACACTCATGCCGAGCAGGAACAGACCGACGCCACCCAGGACCGAAATCGTCGTCGACATGCGAGCTCCCTCCCGGGATGCACCGACAATCGTTCAATCCGGTCCTGGCCGCAACGTGGCGCGAGAAATTCCCGCGATATTGAACCTGCGCGCGGCTAGCCCTCGTAGGCCTTCCGCAGGCCCTCGATGTCGAGCTTGACCATTCCGAGCATCGCCTGCATCGCACGCGCGGCGCCCGCGCGATCCGATCCGCCCAGATATTTGGGCAAGGCCGACGGCACGATCTGCCAGCTCACGCCATAACGATCGCGAAGCCAGCCGCAGCGGTTCGGCTGCCCGCCGCCTGCGAGCAGCCCGTCCCAGAGGCGATCGACCTCGGCCTGATCGGCGCAATCGATCTTGAACGAGACGGCATGGGTATATTCCACGCGCATACCGCCGTTCAGCGCCATGAAGCGCTGACCGGCCAGCGTGAATTCGACGACGAGCACCGAGCCCGCCTTGCCGCCGGGGCTGTCCACCGTGTTCCTCTGGATGGTTTCGATTTTCGAGCCGGGCAGCAACGACACATAAAAATTCGCGGCTTGCTCCGCTTCGTTCTGGAACCAGAGGCAGGGGCAGATCTTGGACATGGGCGCTCCTTCGTCGTCATGGACCGTCAGAGGACGATCGGAGCCGCGCGGGTCCGACAGAACTTTGAAAAACTTTCGACGTCATTCCGCGGCGCGCGAAGCGCGAACTCTGGTGCGCACTGGCGCACCTGAGAATCTCAAGATTCCGGGTCTGGCCCTCTGGGCCATCCCGGAATGACGTTTGTGCCTTAAGTCGCGATCGGCATCGGCATGGTCAGGAATGCCCGCGTCACATGCCAGAACAATTGCCGGTTGATGGCGAGCACGACGGAATGCGCGGTTCCCGGCAGGATGACGAACTGGCGGTCGCCGTTCGGCAGCTTGTTGTAAAACTCCTCGAGGTCGGCGACGGTGGCAATCCCGTCATATTCGCCGCGCACGAGCAGCACCGGTGCCTGCACCTTCTCGGGGATCACCACCGGCAGGTTGGCAGTCATGTCGAGGTAGGTGCCGGTCGGAATCTGGTCGCCGAACTGCAATTCGACATCCGCCAGCGCCTCGATGGCGGCGATGTCACTGGTGCCGGGCTTGTCGCGAGTTGCGATCGAGCGGATCATCTCGCGATCGCGCTTGCGCATGTTGTGGGTACGATAATAATCGACCTGCTCGGCGCGCTTTTTCAGCGTCGGCGAACCCTCGCCCTTGTAGGTGAAGGCGGCGAACACCAGGCGCTGGATTCGGTCCGGCGCGACCATGGCATAGGCGCCTGCGCGCAAAGCGCCCGAGGACTCTCCGACAAAGTGATATTTGGTCTGCCCGGTCTCGCGCGTGAGAACCTCCGCCGCAGCCTTCAGGTCCTCGACGCCGCTGGCGACATCCGAATTGCCGCTGGTGCGCCCGGACTTGCCGTAATTCTCATGGTCCATGGTCCAGCAATCGAAGCCGTAACGGGCGAATTCGTTCATCAGCGAATAGTCGCCCTTGCCGGGCACTGTCAGGTCGAACACCCGCGAGGTGACGGAAGACCCGTGCACGAAAAACACGATCGGCTTCGCCGGATCGCCCTGTCTCGGCGCGCCGAGGCGCTTGCGGTACATCCACAAGGGCACGTCGCCCTTCTTGGCCCAATATTCGCTGCTCCAGATTTCGCTGCCTTCGACCGGGGCGGCTTGCGCCGGCATGGCGTCGGCGAAGGCACCGGCCATGAGGCCAATGCCTGCACCCTTGATCAAGCTGCGGCGCGCTGGATTGTCGAGTTGAGCGTCTGCCATCTTGTTTTCCATGGCGCTTCCCCAGAAAGCTTAAGTATTCGACCGATAAATTAAGCCTAGCAGCAGCGCCCCGGCTTTGAAAGCCGCGTGCACCGCACGCGCCAACAAGTGAGGGAACGGCCGGGCGTTCCTATCGTCCCTTGAACTGCGGCTGGCGTTTTTCACCGAACGCCTTGACGCCTTCCTTGAGATCCTCGCTGTCGCGAACCGGATCGAGCAGCCGGCGCGCTTCGGCAACCGTCTCCAGCGGCCCTTTCGGCATCGCCTCGCGCGCGAGCCTCTTGAGCGCCTGCACCACGAGCGGGGCGTTGCCGGCGATTTTTGCGGCCATCTCCTGCGCCAGAGCGACATGCCGACCCTTGGGCACGATCCGGTTCACGAAACCGATCTGATAGGCCCGCTCCACCGGCAATTCCTCGCCCACCAGCAGAAACTCCATGGCGACCTTGTGCGGCATGCGCGATACCACCGAGGAGATGCCGCCCGCCGTCGTGCCGATCTTTGCCTCGGGATAGATGAAGCGCGTCGTCTCCGAGGCGATGCACATGTCCGCCATCTGCACCAGCACGAAGCCGCCGCCGACCACCCAGCCTGATGTCGCGGCAATCACCGGCTTGTCGAGCTCGACGCCGAACCCCGGGACCGCGTGCCACATATTGACCGGAAAATCCTTCACGTCGGCGCCGACGGAGAAATAGGCGTCCTCGCCCGAGGCGAGCACGGCGACACGGTCGTCGCTGTCGCGAAATCGTATCCAAGCCTGGCGCAGCTCCTCGCAGAGCGCGCCGTTCAGCGCATTGTGTTTCTCGCGCCGATCCATGGTGATGGTCGCGACGCGCTCGGCACTGTCATAGCGGACCAGGGGCATGGCATGTCCTCGTGTTTCACGCGGGGCCTTTTCGGTCCGTCATCTTGGGATGCACCGCAAGGCGCAGGCCCGAAAATCCATAATCACCGGCTGGGGTCATGGATACCGGGTTCGACGCTGGCGCATCGCCCCGGAATGACGGCAGAAATTGGTCACGTCTTGGCCGCGGGATCGCGATGCACCGGATCGACCCAGAGCACCGTCTCCGGCTTCTCCACCGGCTCGATATCGAGATTGATCGCGACCGCCTCGCCGTCCGAGCGCACCAGCACGCATTCCAGAACCTCGTCGCGGCTGGCGTTGATTTCCTGGTGCGGCACGTAAGGCGGCACGTAGATGAAATCCCCGGGACCCGCCTCGGCGGTGAATTGCAGGTGCTCGCCCCAGCGCATCCGCGCCCTGCCCTTCACCACATAGATGATGCTTTCGAGATGACCGTGGTGATGCGCGCCGGTTTTCGCGTCGGGCCTGATGGTGACGGTCCCGGCCCAGAGCTTCTGCGCGCCGACACGGGCGAAGTTGATGGCGGCCTTGCGGTCCATGCCGGGGGTCGAAGGCACGTTGGGATCGAGCTGGTTGCCGGGAATGACGCGTACGCCGTCATTCTTCCAGCGGTCGTCGTGATGATGATGGTCGTGGTCTGTCATTCTTGCCTGCTCTTTCACCGGCTCTTTGCCAGCACATCGGGGTTGACCACATTGGTCGGCATGCCCCCGGCATAGGCGACAATCTGGTCGAAGATATCGGTGAACTGGATTTCGTACTCGTCGCGGGAGACATAGCCGATATGCGGCGTCGCCACGACGTTGTCCATGTTCAAGAGCGGATCGGCGGTGTCGCGCAGCGGTTCCTTCTCGAACACGTCGACGGCGGCAAAACCCGGACGACCCGCGCGCAGCGCGTTGACCAGCGCGCCCGGCTCGATCAGGCCCGCGCGGCTGGTGTTGACCAGGATCGCCGAAGGCTTCATGCGCGCCAGATCTTCCGCCTTGACGATGCCGCGCGTGGCCTCGACCAGGCGCATATGCAGCGAGATCACATCGCATTGCGCGAAGAACGCGGCCTTGCTTGCGGCGGTCTCAAGACCGTCGGCGCGCGCTTTCGCCATCGAGGCCTCGCGCGCGAGCACCATGACCTTCATGCCGAAAGCCCGCGCATAGCCCGCAACGACAGCGCTGATACGGCCGTAGCCGTAGGCGCCAAAGGTTTTGCCGCGGATGGTCGCGCCTATGCCGAACTGCCAGTTGCCGGCTTTGAGCGAGTTCACCTGCTGCGGAATCATCCGCGCGGCCGACAGCACCAGGCCCCAGGTCAGCTCGGCGGTCGCATAGGACGGGGTATCGGCGTGCTGGCTCGATGAGACGACGATGCCGAGCCGCGTGCAGGCGTCGATATCGATATGCGGATAGACGCTGCGCTGGCTGATCAGTTTCAGCTTCGGCAGCCGCTCGAGCAGGGGCGTCCTGATCTGGGTGCGCTCGCGGATCAGGACCAGCGCTTCGGTATCCTTCAAGCGCTCGGCAAGCCGGTCCGTATCCTGGACGTGATCGTTCCAGATCGTGACGTCATGACCTTTCAGCTTTCCAAAACAATCGAGAGTGCGCAGCGTGTCGAAATAATCGTCGAGGATCGTGACGTTCACGTTGCGCTCCCTCGCTCGGCTTACTTCACCGCCAACAGCTCCACGTCGAACATCAAGGTCGCGTTCGGCGGGATCACCCCGCCGGCGCCGCGCGCGCCGTAACCGAGCGCGGGCGGAATGATCAGCGTGCGCTTGCCGCCGACCTTCATGGTAGCCACGCCCTCGTCCCAGCCCGCGATCACCCGCTTCTGCCCGATCGGGAATTCGAACGGCTCATTGCGATCGACGGAGGAGTCGAATTTCTTGCCCTTCTGCCCGTTCTCGTAGAGCCAGCCGGTGTAATGCATCACGCAGGTCTGGCCGGGCTTGGGGGAAGCACCGGTGCCGACCTTGGCGTCGATGATCTGCAATCCTGAAGGGGTGGTCATGGGTTTTCCTGCGCTTTGGGCAAATGCGCCCCGAGAGGCAACGACCATGGAACTGGCGAAAGCGATCGATAGATGGAGAAAGTGCCGGCGTCGCATGTGCTGCTTTCCTTGGATAGGGGGCGCAAGCCATCGCACGGACGGCGTTCGCGCTCAATAGCCGAGCGCGCAGCCGTCCTTGCGCGGATCGGAGCCGCCGGTGAGCGTGCCCTTGTCCCAATCGATCCAGATGGCCTGCCCGCCCCCGAGCGGACCGACAATGCTGGTGGTTTTGTGGCCGAGCTTCTGCAGGCCGCGCACGACGTCCGCGGGCACGCCGTCCTCGAGCTGGTAGACGCCCTCGTAATGCAGGCCGCGCGGCATATCGATCGCCTCCTGCACGTCGCAGCCATAGTCGACGATATTGATCAGGACATGGCTATGGCCCGTCGGCTGGTACTGCCCGCCCATCACGCCGAACGACATCTGCGCGCGGCCATTTTTGGTCGCAAGCCCCGGAATGATGGTGTGCAGCGGCCGCTTGCGCGGACCGATGCAATTGGGATGGCCGAGCTGGATGCGGAAGCCGCCGGCGCGGTTCTGCAAGAGGATGCCGGTCTTGTTGGAGACGATCGCCGCGCCAAAGGCATGCGCGACCGAATTGATGAAAGAGCAGACGTTGCGATCCTTGTCGACGACGCTGACATAGATCGTCGACGGATTCATCGGCGGCGCCACATTGGGCAGATCGAGCACGCCGTCCATCCGGATCTTTCCGACATACTCGGCCGCGAAATTCTTGGCCAGCAACCGCGGCACGTCGACGTCGACCACGGCGGGATCGCCGATATATTGCTCGCGCAGCATGTAGGCGATGCGGGCGGCCTCGGCCTCGAGATGGAAGCGCTCGACGCTCACAGGCGCAAACTTTTTGAGATCGAACTGCGCGAGAATATTGAGCATCACCAGCATGGTGATGCCCGGCCCGTTCGGCGGGCACTGCCAGGCCTCGTATCCCTTGTAGTCGGTACCGATCGGCGAGGTCACCTCGGTGGTGTGGGCAGCAAAGTCATCTACCGTGTGCAGGCCGCCGATTCCGCGCAGCGTCTCCACCATGTCTTCGGCGATCGGCCCCTTGTAAAAGGCGTCGCGACCGTTCTTGGCGATCGCGCGCAAGGTCTTGCCAAGCTCCATCTGGTGAATGACGTCGCCGGCGACCGCAGGCTTGCCGTGCGGCAACAGATAGCGCTCGGTGTTGGTGCCCTTTTTCAGCTTCTCGAACTGGTTCTTCCAGTCGAAGGCAATGCGCGGGGCGACCACATAGCCGTCTTCCGCGGCCTTGATCGCCGGCTGCAGCAGCTTGTCGAGGCCGAACCGGCCGTGATCCCTGAGGATCACCTCCCAGGCATCGATCGCGCCCGGAATGGAGACCGCGTGTGCCGAGGTCAGCGGCACCGCATGGATATTGCGTTCGAGATACCACTCCGGATGAGCCGCGGCCGGCGCCCGGCCCGAGCCGTTATAGGCGGTGATCTTGCCCTCGCCCTTGGGCTGGATCAGCGCAAAGCAGTCGCCGCCGATCCCGGTCGATTGCGGCTCGATCACCGCAAGCAGCGCGCTCGCCGCGACCGCCGCGTCTGCCGCGGTGCCGCCCTCGCGCAGCACGTCGATTGCGGCCATTGCGGCCAGCGGATGCGAGGTTGCCACCATCGCGTTCAGGGCGTGGACCGTGGAGCGGCCGGCGAGATGGAAATTCCTCATGAGTTGCTCACTTTATTCACGCTCGCGGCAGCAAGCCACGGCGCAGCGGGTTACATGACATATTCATGGTGACTTCCGCAATGGGTGGTATACCAGCTCCCAAACGTCGTTTTTGGGTCCCGCCATGTCGCTTCAAGTCGCCGCCTTCTACCAATTCGCCGCGCTGCCGGATATTCGCGAGTTGCGCGAGCCCGTGCGCGCGCTCTGCGCGGGGCTGGACCTGAAGGGCAGCGTGCTGCTCGCGCATGAAGGCATCAACGGCACGGTTGCGGGCGAGGCAGACGCTATCGAAGCCTTCGTCGACGCGCTCAGGCACGGACAATTGTTCGGCTCAAGGCTCGACAATCTCGAGCTGAAATTCTCATCCGCCGCGACGATGCCGTTCGGCCGGCTGAAGGTGCGCCTGAAAAAAGAGATCGTCACGCTCGGCGACGTCGAAGCCGACCCCACCACGCAGGTTGGAATTTATGTCGCGCCGAGCGACTGGAACGCGCTGATCGCCTCGCCCGATACGCTCCTGCTCGACACCCGCAACGCTTTCGAGGTCGCAATCGGCACGTTCGAGGGCGCGCTCAATCCAGACATCGCAAGCTTCGGTCAGTTCAAGCAGTTCGCCGCAAACAAGCTCGATCCGGCAAAACAGCGCAGGATCGCGATGTTCTGCACCGGCGGCATCCGTTGCGAGAAGGCGAGCAGCCATCTGCTCGCCCGCGGTTTTAGCGAGGTCTACCACCTCAAGGGCGGCATCCTGAAATATCTCGAAGAGGTGCCGGAAGCGAACAGCCGCTGGCGCGGCGAGTGCTTCGTGTTCGACGAGCGCGTGGCGCTCAGGCATGGCCTGCGCGAGCGGACAAGGAACCTCGCCGATGAGTGAGGAGAAACTCAGCGAGCGCATCGATGCGCTGGAAGCCAAGCTGATGTTCCAGGAGGATACGATCGAGGTGCTCAACACCACGATTACCATGCAGTGGCAACAGATCGATGCGCTGAAGCGGCAATTGAACCATGTGAACGAGCGACTGCGCGAAGCCGAGGCCGGCTTGTCGCATCCCAAGAACGAACGGCCGCCGCATTATTAGGCTTGCGCTTGCAGAATGCTGCCGGTCGCAGCTCGCCGCTACCGAAACACCGCCTTGATCCTGTCCCACAACGAGGCGTGCCCCGGCTCGCCCTGATCATCATCGGGCGCAAGCGGCGCGTCGCGCGCGGCATCGGGCTTGCTCGGCGCCGGCTGGGCATGGCTCACGGGATCCGAGGCCGGAAACGTGTCAATCAAGCCCGCTTCGAGCCTTGCATGCATCTCGGCATCATCCTTCGCGGCCTGGCGCGGATCGACCGCATGCTTGTCAGGCGGCGCGGGATTGAACTTTTCGGCCATATGCTTTTCCTCTCGCCGGATTAACGCGTCGGACCGGACGCGGTTCCCGCATTGGCCAAGAGGGTCTTGCCGGTGTATCAGAAGCGAAACCGCACAATCAGGACCGCGCCTCACGTGCCGCCCAAACCCGCGACAAAACCGTTTCTCGATGTGCTCTCAGGCCAGAGGCAGGCCGTGCCGCCGATCTGGATGATGCGGCAGGCCGGCCGCTATCTGCCTGAATATCGCGAGGTCCGCGCCAGGGCCGGCGGCTTCCTCGATCTCTGCTTCACGCCGGAATTGGCCGCGGAAGTCACGCTGCAGCCGATCCGCCGCTTCGGCTTCGATGCGGCGATCATCTTCTCCGACATTCTGGTGATCCCCTATGCGCTCGGGCGCGCGGTGCGGTTCGAGGCTGGCGAAGGCCCGCGGCTCGATCCGCTCGATACGCCGGAGAAGATCGGCGCGCTCGCCACGCAGGCCGACTTCGCAAAACTCGAGCCGGTCTATGAGGCGCTGCGCCAGGTGCGCAGCGCGCTCGCGAGCGAGGCCGCGCTGATCGGCTTCTGCGGCGCGCCGTGGACCGTTGCGACCTATATGGTCGCAGGGCAAGGCACGCCGGATCAGGCGCCGGCGCGGATGATGGCCTATTCGCATCCGCAAGCTTTCGCGGAGATCATCGATGCGGTGGTCGAGAGCTCGATTCAGTATTTGCTCGGGCAGCTGAAAGCCGGAGCCGACGCGTTGCAGATCTTCGACACCTGGGCCGGCGTGCTCTCGCCGCGCGAATTCATGCGCTGGTCGGTCGAACCGACCGCGCGCATCGTCGCGGGCGTTCGCGCGAAGGTGCCGGACGCGAAGATCATCGGATTTCCCCGCGGCGCAGGCGCGCTGCTGCCGGCCTATGTCGAGGCAACGAAAGTCAATGCGGTCAGCATCGACTGGACAGCCGAGCCCGCGTTCATTCGCGAGCGCGTGCAGAGCACGGTCGCCGTGCAAGGCAATGTTGATCCGCTGGTCTTGATCGCGGGCGGCGCTGCGCTCGATCAGGCTGTTGACGACGTGCTGTCGAACTATGCGAAAGGCCGGCTGATCTTCAATCTCGGCCACGGCATCCTGCCGGAGACACCGATCGCGCATGTGGAGCGGATGATTGCGAGGGTGAGGACGTACAAGAGTTAGGTCGTGCATGAGCGAGCAAGACCTACAGTTCGAAACCGAGCACCAAGACTTTGATGAGTTTCGACCCAATGTGGAACGAACGGCATCCGATCTTCGGAAACACCTACTCAACGAACTCATCGCGGGTAAAGAAGAAAAACAAGCCAAGCCACCAGCGCTATGAAAGCCCAAATTGCGGCGTAAACCACCAACTCCGCGGCGGAATTGACGCCGGGCCATTCCTCAGGACGCACAGCATCGGCTGTCATCGCCTTGCGAGACGACTTCTCCGCTGCAATGGCCGCCGCCTTGCGTCGCGGTATGGGCTTCCGCATCCAGGCTGGGACCTTCCTCTTGTCCGCACTCCATGGCTTGGCGTACCCGGCCGCGCTGCGCGCCGGTTGGTCCCTCAGCAACCAGGCTGGCAGCTTGCTGTCCATCGCGCCTCTTGGTCGCCTTGAAGCGGGATTCGGTTCGCGGGCAAACGTGAGCTTTTCGGAAGCCTGCTACGCTCTTGTGATAACTTGCGAATTCCCGTGCTTGACACGCTCTCGATTCACCTTTATGTTCCCGTTTTGTTCTAGTCCGTCGAGGGGCGTTTCGCGACCGTCACGAACGTGGACTGGAATGCGGTGGACGTGGGCCTGTCGTCGGACGGACGGCAGGGCCGCGGACGGAGAAGTCGTATGGTCCTGGCACCCCTGGGCTGGTGCTAAGTCTGCGAGACATTCGCAGGCGACGGTGACTATCAGGTCACGGACACCGGGGAGAGTACGAAGTAGCCGTTAAAACCATTGCGCGGGGAATGTCGCGGAAAGCGGCTTGACCTGTGGTGACGAAAGCTCGTGTGGTTCTTCTTCATTCCCACGCGAGGCTATGGGTGCAAGCTTTGCGCCCGCATTCCCCGCGCCCTCATTTTCCCGAGGAACGCGCATGACGCAAAAACCCGGACGCGATCGCGCCGCGGGAATGCGAAGTCGTGTCGCAAGCTTTTTGACATGTGAAACCGGTAGGGCGGATTAGCGCAGCGTAATCCGCCGAAGACTCGGCGGCGCAATACGCTTCGCTATTGCGCCCTACGCGCTTGAATGTGGAAGCGATGCTATTGCTGTCGACGTCATTGCGAGGAGCGAAGCGACGACCCGTCTACGCTCGCTGCGCGAGCTACGCCGGGTGGGAGTCCGCCGAAGCGCCCTTGCGCGTAGGCGGAAGCAATCCAGAACTCTTCGATACAAACTGGATTGCTTCGCTTCGCTCGCAACGACGGCGGGTTCGCGCGATGGCAACCCTCACATCACCGGCTGCGCTCGATGATC
The DNA here is from genome assembly GCA_963738845.1 of uncultured Alphaproteobacteria bacterium. Taxonomy (GTDB): domain Bacteria; phylum Pseudomonadota; class Alphaproteobacteria; order Rhizobiales; family Xanthobacteraceae; genus Bradyrhizobium. The sequence goes on from CAVTYJ010000008.1 coordinate 197,457, forward strand.
TCGGCCGCACCCTTGGCGAGCAGCTCCAGTCCCACGGCACGGCCGAGCTCGCGTGGGCGGCTCACCGGTCCCGCGCGCTGCGCCTCGATGACGCGACTGCCGGCGTGATCGAGCACCGAGGCCGCAAGCCGCATCTCGCTACCGGCAATGTGCGCATATCCCGCGATCGGCGAATTGCAATGACCATTGAGCACCCACAGCACCTCGCGCTCGGCATCGGCGCAGGCATGCGCGGTCGGATCGTCGATTGCAGAGAGGATGCGCCGGGTCTCGAAATCGCGCGCGGCGCATTCGACGGCGACGATGCCCTGCCCCACCGCCGGCAGCATGTCGGCCACCGGAAACTCGAACGCGATGCGGCTCGCGAGTCCCACGCGCTCGAGCCCCGAGCGCGCCATGATCAGCGCATCCGCAGGCCCCACCGCACCGCCATCGGGCAGCCGCTGCTTCTCGCCTTTATCGAGCTTGCGCACGCGCGTGTCGGCAGCACCACGATAATGAATCACCTCGACATCCGGAAACAGTCGCCGCACGTAAGCCGCGCGCCGCACCGCATTGGTGCCGATCTTGAATCCATGGCCGCGTGCATGCCTGATCTCGTCGATCGACAAGCCCGGCCGCAGCACCAGCACGTCGCCGGGCGGATCGCGCGACAATGTCGCGCCGATGACGAGCCCCGGCGTGTCCTCGTTGCCCGGCATGTCCTTGAGCGAATGCATCGCGGCGTGAAGCTTCCCCGACAGCACCGCCTCGCGGATTTGCGCGACAAAGGCGCCGCCCTTGCCGCCATGCGGCAACAGCTTGCCGATCTGGTCGACATCGCCCGTGGTCTCGAACTTGACGATCTCGACCTCGGTGCCCTGGGCCTTGAGCCGACGGCCGATCTCCTCCGTCTGGGCCAGCGCCATCGCGCTCTTGCGCGTGCCGATCTTGAGTGGGGCCACCTAGAAGCGCTCCTGTCTCACCGCGCGTCCTCCAATATCATGTCGGAGGCCTTTTCCGCGATCATGATGGTGGGCGCGTTGGTATTGCCCGACATCAGGTCCGGCATAACAGACGCATCGACGACACGCAGCCCCTCAATTCCGCGGACGCGCAACCGTTGATCGACCACGGCAAGCGAATCATTGCCCATGCGGCAGGTCGAGGTCGGATGATAGACCGTGCCGCCGGTCTTCCGGCAGAAATCGAGGAGTTCCTCGTCACTGGTTTTTTCGGGCCCCGGATAAACCTCGCCGGCGGCATAAGGCTTCAGCGCCGGCGCTGCCAGGATCCTGCGCAGGATGCGGATGCCCTCGATGAAGGTGATGCGATCGGTTTCGGTCGCAAGATAGTTGATGCGGATTTCCGGCGGATCGCCCGGATCGGCACTCCTGATTTTGAGCGAGCCGCGGCTTTCAGGGCGAAGCTGGCACACCGAGGCGGTGAAGCCGGAGAAGGAATGCAGCTTCTCGCCCATCTTGTCGGTCGAGAACGGGATGAAGTGGATCTGGATGTCGGGCGAGGCAAGGCGCGGATTGGTCCTGAAGAAGGCACCCGAGGTGCCGGCCGCGATCGTCAACGGCCCCTTGCGGAACGCCGCGTATTGCATGCCCGCCAGCGTCCTGCGCACGGGATGATTGACGATATCGTTGAGCGTGATCGTCTTGGCGCAACGCGTCACGATGCGGACCTGCAGATGATCCTGCAGATCGTTGCCGACGCCGGGCGCATCGAGCACGATGTCGATGCCGTGCTGTTTCAGAAGCTCGGCCGGTCCCACGCCCGAGAGCTGCAGCAGTTGCGGCGAGTTGTAGGCGCCGCCGGACACCAGCAGCTCCTTGCGCGCCCGCGCGCTGCGCAGAATGCCGTTCTGCCTGTATTCGACGGCCCGCGCGCGACGGCCCTCGAAAACGATGCGTTGCGCCAGCGCCGAGGTCTCGACCTTGAGATTCGCGCGGCCCCGCGCAGGCCGCAGATAGGAGAACGCGCTCGACGCCCTCCGGCCGCGACGGGTGGTGCTCTGGAAGAAGCCGGCACCTTCCTGGGTCGCGCCGTTGAAGTCGGGATTGAAGGGAATGCCGGTCTCGACCGCCGCTTTCACGAAGGCTTCCGAGAGCGGATCGGCGTGGCGCCAGTCCGACACCGTCAGTGGCCCGCCCGTGCCGTGATACTGATCGGCGCCGCGCGCCTGGTTCTCTGCCTTCTTGAAATAGGGCAGCACGTCGTCAAAACCCCAGCCGACATTGCCGCGCTGCCGCCAGCGATCGTAGTCCTCATGCTGGCCGCGGACATAGAGCAGCCCGTTGATCGAGCTCGATCCGCCCAGCACCTTGCCGCGCGGCTGGAACACCTGGCGTCCGCCGAGACCAGGCTCCGGCTCGGTCTGGTACATCCAGTTGACGGATTTCTCCTTGAACAATTTGCCGTAGCCGATCGGCACGTGGATCCAGATGTTATTGTCCTTCGGGCCGGCCTCGAGCAGCAGCACCGAATGCTTGCCGTCGGCGCTCAGGCGGTTGGCGAGCACGCAGCCGGCAGAGCCCGCGCCGACAATGACGTAATCGAATTCGGCGGTTTCACCCGCCCCCTTATTATTCATGGACTCCCTCGCTCAAGGCGCAACCGGCAACGTCAGCCGGTGGGCAGATCGCGTGGGAAGAGGTACCGGGCACTCACCATAGGGTCAATTGCAAAAAGCCGCTTTTCGATTGACGATCGTCGCAACGCAAAGCGACAATGCTTGAAAAACAGGGAGGAAATCCAATGAAACTGTCGCGCCTCGTGCTGGCGATCACGGCGCTGCTGGCGACATCCGCCGTCAATGCCGAAACCATCCGCGTCGGGCTGCCGACCAAGACCTATTGGCCCACGACGGTGGCCGAGACCGCGGTGCGGCAAAAGCTGTTCGAGAAGGAAGGCATCACGGCCGAGCTCACGATCTACCGCTCCGGCGCGGAGACCTTTGAAGGCATGGCGGCGGGCGCAGCCGACATCATCCTCGATCCGCCCTCGCTGGTGTCCGCTGGCCGCAAGAAGGGCGTGATGAGCAAGATCGTAGCCAACGCCTCGATGGGCAATTTCGGTTGGCAATTGATGGTGCCCGCGAAATCGACAACGGAGGTCAAAGACCTCAACGGCAAGAAGGTCGCGATCACGGCGGCCGGGTCGGGCTCCGATCTGCTGGCGCTGTGGACCATCCAGGACCGCAAGATCGATTTCACCCGCGTTCCGGTTGGCGGCGGCGGACTGGTGCCGAACCTGCTCGCCGGCAATGTCGATGCCGCCGTTGTCTATTCCCCGCTTTCCTTCCAGATCCTGAAATCAGGAGAGGCGCGCACCATTCTCGACTATGGCTCCGCCGTGCCGCCCAACCTCACCGCCGGCTGGATCGTGCTCGACAAGTTCGCGCAGGAAAAACCGCAAGTCGTGCAAAAGGCGCTGAATGCGCTCTACGGCGCCGTGCAGTTCATGCGCGCCAATCGCGACGTCACCGTGAAACTGATCGCGGACCTCTATGAGATGCCGGCGGAGATCGCAGCTCTCGAATACGACAACTCGATCATGAAGCTCGAGACCGATGGCAACATGGCCGCAAGCAATGTCAGGGACGCCGTGCAGCTCTCGCTCGACCTGGCAAAGCTCGGCGGACTGAAAGACATCGTCCCGGCGGACGAGGTCTATTCGACCCAGTTCAAGCCGGTTCCGACCAAGCCCTGAGCGCCGAGATGGCCAGCCGTATAGCACTCGCTCTCTCCCGGATCACGATCGTGGTCGTGATCTTTGCGGTTTGGGAGATGCTGGCGCGGACGGGACTGGTCAATCCGCGGCTGCTGCCGCCGGCTTCCGAGACGCTGGCGACGCTTGCCGACCTCCTCGAGCGCGCGAGCGTCCGCTACGATCTCCTGGTCACCGCAACCGAAGTGCTGGTTGCCTTTGCGATCGCGGTGCCGCTCGGTTGCCTCATCGGCTATCTGATCGCCGAATACCGCTATTTTGCGGAAGTGATGAAGCCGCTGTTGTTTTTTGCGTTCTCGATTCCCAAATCGATCTTCCTGCCGATGTTCATCCTGGTGTTCGGCGTCGGCTTTGCCGAGAAGGTCGGCTTCGGTTTCTTCTCGACCATCTTCATCGTGATCATGTCGACAACGACCGCAGTCGAATCCGTCAGGGTCGAATATCTCACGGTGGCACGCTCCTGCGGCGCGACGCCGTCGCAGACGGCGTTCCGCGTCTATCTACCGAGCATGCTGCCGGTGCTGCTGGAGGCGCTGCGCATCTCGATGATCTTCAATTTGACCGGCGTGATCCTCGCCGAAATGTACGCCTCGCGCGACGGCATCGGACATCAGATCGCGACGTGGGGCGAGAATTTCCAGATGAAGCAGCTCCTGGCCGGTGTCGTCATGATCGCCACGATTGCGATTGCCTTCAACGAGCTGGTGCGAGCGGTGGAAACGCTATGCAGCCATTGGCGAACATAACGACCCTCAAGCCCGCACCGCGCGCGGGCGCGATCCAGATCACCGGCATCGGCCAGGTGTTCAGGACCTCGGGCGCCGATGTCGTGGCACTCTCCGACGTCTCGCTCGAGATCAAGCCCGGGCGCTTTGTGGTGCTGGTTGGGCCGAGCGGTTGCGGCAAATCGACGTTGCTGATGATGCTCGCAGGCCTCAGGCAGCCGACCTCCGGCACCATTCTGATCAACGGCGCGCCGATCCCGCAGCCGGATCCGGACCGGGTGGGCGTGGTGTTCCAGGAAGCGAGCCTGTTCCCGTGGCTGACAGCGGAAGAGAATGTCGAGTTTCCGCTCGCGCTGCGCGGCGGCGCCAAGGCGGAGCGCCGCGTCAAGGCCGAGGAGATGCTCAAGCTCGTCGGGCTCGAAGGTTTCGGCAAACGCCACCCGCACGAGCTTTCCGGCGGCATGAAGCAGCGCGTCTCCATCGCGCGCGGGCTGGTGCAGGATCCGCCGGTGCTGTTGATGGACGAGCCGTTCGCGGCACTCGACGAGCAGACACGCATGACCATGGGCGACGAGCTGTTGCGCATCTGGGCCGCGACCGGCAAGACCGTGGTGTTTGTCACCCACAGTCTCACAGAAGCAGTCTATCTGGCCGACGAGGTCGCGGTGATGTCGGCGCGGCCTGGACGCATTGTCGATCATCTGCAGGTCTCGCTGCCACGTCCGCGCACCTACGAGATGCTGTCGGGCGATGCCTTCGGCGGCTTGCGCGAGCGCATCTGGCGCCACATCCGGAAATCGGCGTGAGGGCAAGATGAAAGCATCCACGCTGCGCTGGCTGATCGTGCTCTGCCTCATTGTCCTGTGGGAGGCGCTGCCGCGCCTCGGCCTGATCCCCGAACTGTTCCTGCCATCGCTGTCGTCGACGCTTGCGGCGGGCTGGAACGAGGCGGGCGAATACGCCGGAGCGCTCGCCGTCACGCTTTATGAGGTCGGCATCGCCATGGCCTTTGCCTGCGGCGGCGGCATCCTGGCAGGCACCATCGTCGGCAGCCTGCCGCGCCCGCGTGTCCTGATCATGCCGATGGTGTCGAGCCTCTACGCCGTGCCGCTCGTGATCCTCTATCCCGTGTTCACGGTCTGGCTCGGCATCGGCTCGGAATCCAAGATCGCCTTTGCCGCGATCTATGGCTTCCTGCCCACGATGCTCTCGACCGCGGCCGGGATCCAGACCATCGACCCGCAACTGCTGCTCGCTGCGCGCAGCATGGGGGCGACCTTGAGCCAGCGCGTGCTACGTGTGATCATCCCCGCCGCGATCCCGACCGTGCTGTCGGGCTTGAGGGTCGGCGGCGCGCTCGTGATCGTCGGCGTGGTGGTCTCGGAAATGCTGATCTCGTCGGCCGGTATCGGCTATCTGATCTCGCGCTACCGCACCATTCTCGACAGCCCGCATGTGTTTGCCGGCGTGCTGCTCGTGCTGGCGATGGCGATCGCGTTCAATGCCGCGATCCGCCTGCTCGAACGCAAGGCCGCGATCTGGCAGACTGGCACGCGCGGCGGCCAGCGCGCCGCCGACGAGATGGCAGCTGGCGCGTTGCAGCCTGCGACCTGATGGAGCCTTGGTTTCGTGTTCGACCTGACGCTGACCTTCGACAACGGCCCCGAGCCCGACGTGACGCCGCGCGTGCTCGATGTCCTGGCCGCGCGCGGCATCAAGGCCACTTTCTGCGTGATCGGCGAAAAGCTCGTGGGTCCACGCCGCGGCCTCGCCGTGCGCGCTCATGAAGAGGGCCACTGGATCGGCAATCACACCTTTACGCATTCCGTGCCACTCGGCCGACAGGGCGACCCGCTAGCCGCCAAACATGAAATCGGTCGAGCGCAGGCTATCATTGCGGAGCTCGCGCACGAGCAGCGCTGGTTTCGGCCATTCGGCGGCGGCGGCAATCTCGACGACCGCCTGTTGAAGCGTTCCGTGGTGACGTACCTGGTTCGCAACAAGTTCAGTTGCGTGCTTTGGAACGCGATACCGCGCGATTGGGCCGATCCGAAAGGCTGGGTCGATCGCGCGCTCGTGCAGTGCCGCGCCCAGCCATGGTCGCTGATGGTTCTGCACGATCTGCCGACTGGCGCGATGGACCGTCTGGACGATTTCCTCGATCGTGCGAGCGCGGCAGGCGCGCGCTTTCGGCAGGATTTCCCGCCCGATTGTGTCCCCATACGAGCCGGCGAAGTGGCGCTTCCGATCGAGCCCTATGTGTCGGCCATCGACGAAACCAGCGAACGAGAACAACAGGGAGAGCACCCGTGAAGCTGCCGACGCATCTTTTGCCGACGACCGTCGTCGGCAGCTACCCGCAGCCGGATTGGCTGGTGGATCGCGCCATGCTGTCGAAATCGGTGCCGCGAACGCGGATGCTTGCGATGTGGCGGGTGCCCGAGGAGCATTTGGAGCAGGCGCAGAACGATGCGACAATCGTTGCGATCCGCGACATGGAGCGCGCCGGGATCGATATCGTGACCGACGGCGAGATTCGCCGCGAAAGCTATTCCAACCGCTTTGCCACGGCGCTCGAGGGCATCGACGCGGACAACCCCGCAATCATCGTGTCGCGCTCGGGCCACGAGACGCCGGTGCCGCGCATCGTCGGAAAAATCCGGCGCACCCGACCGGTCGAGCGGCCCGATATGGAATTCCTGCGCAGAAACACCGATCGCGCGGCGAAAATCACCCTGCCCGGCCCGTTCACCATGAGCCAGCAAGCCAAAAACGAATTCTATAAAGATGACGAAGAGCTCGCGATGGCGTTCGCCGAAGCCGTCAACGCCGAGGCGCACGATCTGCAAAAGGCCGGTGCCGACGTGATCCAGCTCGACGAGCCATGGGTGCGCAACAATCCCGATCTCGCCCGCCGCTATGCGGTGAAGGCGATCAACCGCGCGCTGCAGGGGCTGACCGTGCCCACGGTGGTGCACCTTTGCTTCGGCTATGCAGCCGTCGTGCCCGGCTCGAGCAAGCCGGCCGGCTATTCCTTCCTGTCGGAGCTAGCCGACACCAGCGCCGAGCAGATCTCGATCGAAGCGGCGCAGCCCAAGCTCGATCTCGGGGTGCTCAAGGATCTCTCCGGCAAGAAGATCATGCTCGGCGTGCTCGATCTCGGCGATCCCGGCATCGAGAGCGTCGAGACCGTCGCCGACCGCATCCGCAATGGCCTGAAATACGTCTCGGCCGAGCGCCTTGTGCCGGCGCCGGATTGCGGCATGAAATACATGCCGCGCCACGTGGCGTTCGGAAAACTGAAAGCGATGAGCGAGGCTGCGGCAAAGGTACGGAAAGAACTCGGCTAGCATGCAACTCGCATCAAGGCCGCGGCGTGGCATTCGTATTCGGCGGCGGCGCCGGCTCGCTGTCGGCATGATCGGGCAACTTGTCGCCATGAAGGTGGAGCGGCGGCCCGATCCACAGCGGATCGGCGAGGTGATCGCGGCGCGGGTTGGTGGTGTTGGGATGCACCAGGACGCTGAGCGAGCCGTGGTTCAGCATCAGCCAGGGTACGAGGTCGGCAAACACCTCCGTCGCAAAGGCGACTTGATACATCGCCTGATCGTGCGGCCCGACCTTGACGTCATGCCAGCGCCCGAGCGTCACCGAGAAGCGCTCGTCGATCCAGGCGCGCAGCCGTTCGGCCTCGGCGCGCGAGGTCGCGGGATCGTAATAGATGTGTGCATGGAAGCTTGCGATCTCGCTGGTCGGCCGTGGCGGCAGGTTTTCACTCATATCGATAACCCTTTTTAACCAAGTCCATCGTCGCTCACGGATTTGTGGACCAGCGAGAATATGTTAGCAAGATCGTCGTGTCGGAGGGCCATCCGTTTCCATGGATATGCTGGTCAAGCTTTACGATCTGCCGAGCTCGCAAATACTGCGCGAGCAGCTGGCGAAAGCGGGCATCAGCCTGCGGCGCGGCCTCGTGCCCGAGAAGCACAAGGTGATTGCCTGGGTGCGGGACAATTTTTCCGAAGGCTGGGCCAGCGAGGCCGAGGTCGCATTCGCCCGCCAGCCGGTGTCCTGCTTCGTCGCAGTCAAGGACGGAAAGCTTGCGGGTTTTGCCTGCCACGACGTCACCTGCCGCAACTTCTTCGGTCCCACCGGCGTTCTGCCGAAATCAAGAAAAGGCGGCATCGGCACCGCCTTGCTGCTCGCCTGTCTCGAGGACATGAAGCAGCAGGGTTATGGCTACGCGATCATCGGCGGCGTTGGCCCTGCGGAATACTACGCCAAGGCGGTCGGCGCGGTCCCGATCGAAGGCTCCGAGGTCGGGATCTATCGTGGGCTGTTGGGCGCGTCGCGCTTTGCGTAAAATCGGAGCTCACCACCACTTACGGCATGGCGAGCGACGTCAGCCTTGAGACGTCGTCGCTTTGGTCGAGGTCCCAGATCGCGTCGATCAAGGGTGTGACGTCGCCGTGCGGATTCCACGAGGCCGCCGCCGTGCGCAGCTTCTTCTCGAGATCGCGATCGCTCATCGGGTTGACATCGCTGCCGCGAGCCGCCGATTGCGAGAGCCGATGCACCGCGCCGTCGGCGGTGGTAATCTCGATGGCCGCGGCGATGGTCGAGAAGGCCTCATCGCGCATGACCTCGATCTTGCCGCGCAGCGCGCTCACCCGCGGGTCCCTGACGCAAGCATCGGTAAACTGCTCGAGCCCAGCGGCGCCGTGCACCAACGCAGCCGCGACTGCATGCTGGACGCTGACCTGCGACTCGCGTCCGGTCGAAATGTCCGGGCGATCGGTACGATGGGCCAACAGCGGATTGCCGCGCACCACGACGCGCCTCACCTCGGCAGCCCCGTGATCGCCTCGCCAATCCAGCACGCAGTCGAGCACCGGATGGATAACGAAGCCGCAGGGATAAGGCTTGTAGGAGGTTGCCATGATCTGAAAGCTGTCGCCGAGGCCATCGGTGATGAGCGACACGTTGGGCGCCTCGCCCAAGGCGTTGTAAAATCCCTGGCGGCCGGTCAGCGGCTCGTCGGGCCCTTCAAAACCCTTTTCGGCGAGCAGCGCCGCCCAGAGCCCGTTGCGCGCGGCATTGCCGACGCTGACGCTCTTGGCCGGCATGCCCAGACATTCGCAAAGTCCGGACGATTGAGTCGACGCCGTCCCCAGCGCCGAGATCAACTGGCGCTCGTCGAGTGCAAGCAGCTTGCCGCTGGCGGCTGCCGCGCCGAACACACCGCAGGTCGAAGTGATATGCCAGCCCTTGTTGTAGTGTTGCGGCGACATCGCAAGCCCGATGCGAGCCTGGATCTCGTTGCCGAGGATGAAAGCAAGCAGCAGATCGCTGCCCTTCACATCCCGCAATTCGGCAAGCGCCAGCAGCGCCGGCGCCACCGGCGCGGTCGGATGGATCACGGTCGCAAGATGCGTGTCACAGAAATCATGGACGTTGGCTGCAGCCGCGTTGAGAAAGGCCGCGCTCAACGCGTCGATGCGTTCGGGGCGGCCGATCAGGGTGGCCGTCGCGCCGCCGGAAAATTCGGCCAGCGAACGAAACGCAATCTCGACCGGTTCTGTCCGGCAGCCCGCCAGCGCCACCGCAAACAGATTGATCAGGGAGCGCTTGGCCTGGTGCCGCACGGGAAGGGGAATGTCCTCCCAGCGCGCCGCGGCGATGTAACGCGCCAGGGTCCTGGTGACCAGCGGCCTGTCCAACATGCTGCCTCCCTCTTGTTTCGAGCATCCGACGATGTGCTGAAAAGCGCAACAGCATGCGCCATGGACCGGCTCGTCATTTTCGCCGTATTGTCTTCGAAATTCGAAAGACCCGAGACCAGGCGGGCACATTTCCGGGAGGCTAGTCCCATGCGAATGCGGAAGCTTCTTCTTGCGCTTGCGCTGAGCGCCGCGACCGCCGTCTCCGTGCGGGCCGATGACTATCCGTCCCGGCCGATCAGGCTGATCGTCCCGTTCGCGGCCGGCGGCGCCGCCGATTCGGTGGCGCGGATCCTCGGAAAGCGCGTCGGCGACGCGCTCGGTCAGACCTTCGTCATCGAGGATCGCGGGGGCGGTGGCGGCATCATCGGCACCGAGCTCGTGAAGAACGCCGATGCGGACGGATACACGCTGCTGCTTGGCCAGTCCGGGCCGATCTCGATCAACCCGGGCATCTACACCAAGCTGTCCTACGATCCGGAAAAGGATTTCGCGCCGATCACGATGACGACGTCGTATCCCTACGTCGTCGTGGTTAATCCGTCGCTCGGCGTCAAGACCCTGCAAGACCTCGTTGCGCTCGCCAGGAGAAAGCCCGGTGAGCTGAACTATGGAACTGCCGGCGTCGGCGCCTCCAACCATCTCGTCACCGAGCTGTTCGACAGCAAGGCCGGGATCAAGATGACCCACATTCCCTATCGCGGGACCGCGCTCGCCGTCGCCGATCTTATCGCCGGACAGGTGCAGGTCGTGTTCGCCGACCCGGTCTCGGCGCTGTCGCAGGTCAATGCCGGGACGCTGATCGCGATTGCGGTGACCAGCAAGGAGCGCTCCCCGGTTGCGCCGAACGTTCCGACGATCTCCGAGAGTGGGTATCCCGGATTCGACGCGATTGCGTGGCACGGCATCATGGCCCCGGTCGGCACGCCGCCCGCGATCGTGGAGAAGCTCAACACCGCGATCGTGAAGGCGTTGAAGGACCCGGAAACGGCAAAAGTGATCGAAACGCAATCGATTCAGGTCGTCGGCAACTCGCCCGAAGCTTTCGCCAGCTTCATCAAGCAGGACGTCGCGATCTGGAAGGAGGTGGCGCGCGAAGCCAGAATCGAGGTGAAATAGAACAGCGTTCATCGCCGCCGCAGCACACTGAACTGGAACGACTGCACGGCACCCCACGGCGTGGTGTGACGGTGCCGGCGCTGCTCGACCAGCTCAAAGGCGGGACCGATGGTCCTCGCGAGGGTCTCCGGATCATAGCGCTGCACGGGCAAGCCGCTGCACTTCTCCGGACCATCGAGCGCAAACGTCGCGATGATCGCGTGCCCGCCCGTTTTCACGGCGGCATGCAAGCACTTCAGATAAGCCTCGCGATCGCTTTCCTCGACCAGGAAGTGAAAAGCGGCGCGGTCGTGCCAGATATCGAACGCAGTCGGCGGCTGCCATTGCGTGATGTCGGCGGCGATCCACTTTATGCTGGGGGCATCGACGAGGCGTTGCCTTGTGGCATCGAGCGCTGCCTGCGACAGATCGAGGACCGTGATGGCTTGGTAGCCGTGTTGCCACAGGACATCGACCAGACGTGATGCACCGCCGCCGATATCGATGATGGATGCGCGCGTGCTCCTGGCATACTTCTCGATCAGCGAAAGCGACGGCTCCGGATCCCGCTGGGTCCAGCTCACCTGCTGATCGTTCTTGGTGAGATAGACGTTTTGCCAATGTGCGCGGCGATCATCTTCTGTCATGGGCCTGCTCCATGCGACACCCTGGTTCGCGTGGCTTATGCGGCTCGGCGCAGCGCCGCCGCCTCCCTGGCGCGCTCCTCGATCAGGGTCCAGCGACCGGCCTTGATATCTGAAGCTGGCGCAACCCAGGATCCGCCGACCGCGACAATCCTGGGATGGGCGAGCCATTCGCCGGCATTGTTCTGCCCGATGCCGCCGGTCGGACAGAAGCGCACATTCGGAAACGGGCCGCCAAGCGCATTCAACGCGGCAAGTCCCCCGGCCGGCACTGCTGGGAAGAATTTTACCAGATCAAAGCCACGCGTCACGCAGGCCATGAGATCGGACGCGGTCTGGATGCCCGGCACGAACGGCAGGTCGGTCGAGGATGCGGCCTCCAGCAGCTCGAGCGACTGGCCGGGACTGATCGCAAACGCAGCGCCTATCTTCGAAACTTCCTCCAGATCGTGCGGGGAAAGCACAGTGCCGACACCGACAACGGCGTCCTTGACCTCGGCGACGATGGCGCGCGCAGCGTCGACCGCGGCAGCGGTCCGCAGCGTAATCTCGACGACGGGCAATCCCCCCGCGACAAGCGCGCGTGCCAAGGGCAGCGCATCGCGCGCATCCTCTATGGTGATGACCGGCACGACAGGCGCAAGTGCAAAAATCTGATCGAGACGGCCGCGCGTTTTTTGGGATGTCATGGCTCCGCCTCCTTTGGCATGGCTTCGCGTGGGATAACCGCACCCGGCGACATGATGACGGCACCGGCAAGCCTGTGCCCCGCCCGGGCGGCGTCAACCGCCGAGGCCCCGCGCAGCCTTGCCGCGAGATAGCCGGCATTGAACGAATCTCCGGCCGCCGTGGTATCGACCGGCTCTACGATGTTTGCCGGCGGGACGTCCACGCTATCTCCATTGGCGAAGATCAGGCAGCCGAGCCCGCCGCGCTTGACCACGATCTCGCCGATTCCCAAACTGCGCAGGCGAGCAATGCACTTGCTCGCATCCGCATCGCCGAACAGCGCCTGCTCGTCCTCGAGCGTCGGCAGGGCGAGATCGACCAGCGGCAGGATCTCGTTAAAAGCACGCTTTGCGGTCGCGGCACCGCTCCAGCCGCGCGGCCGATAATTGCCGTCGAATGCTACTCTGCCGCCGTTGCGGCGCGCCGCTACCAGAAGCTCACGCAGGCGCGCCCGGCCGATGTCGCCATAGAGCGACAGGCTGACACCCGAGAAATAAAGCAGATCGAAGCGCGACAGCCGCTCGAGGGCAGAATCGTCGGCGTGGTCAAAAAACTCGCGCGCCGGCGCGCGGTCACGCCAGTAGAGAAAGCTGCGCTCGCCGCGCGCGTCGCGCTCGATCATGTAGAGACCGGGAAGGCGTCCGGGCAGCCGCAGAACCTCATCGGTCGCGATGCCTTCAGTGCGCCACGCCGCCAGCATTGCTTCGCTCAGGCTATCGTCGCCGAGCGCTGTGACGTAGGAGGTCGCAACACCGAGGCGCGACAGGTAGAGGGCGGTGTTGAGCGTATCACCGCCAAAGCCGCGCGCGAACAGGCCGCCGCCCGCGGCCGAGAACTCAATCATGCATTCGCCGACAGAGGCGACTTTCAAAGACTTGCCTTTCAGAATGTCAACTGAACCTTCATCGAACTGGCGCGGTCGCTTGCGAGTTCGAATGCTTCGACCGCCTCATCGAACGGCAGGGAGGCCGTGATCAATGGCTTCACGTCAAGCCTTCCCTCGCCCATCAGCCGCAACGCCAGCTCGAATTCCGCATCAAAGCGGAAAGTGCCGCGCAGTTGCAGCTCCTTCGTGACAATGGAGTTGACCGGCAAGGTCATCTCGCCGCCCAGCCCAAGTTGCACGATTGTAGCGCGGGGGCGCAGCAGGTCGAACGCAAGCCGCAGCGCCGCCTGGTTGCCCGATGCCTCGAACAGAACGTCGAAGCTGCCCTTCCCTGCGCGCCAGGGATCGAGAGCGGCGACTTGCGTGACGACGTTGATGGCGTGACTTGCACCGAGCTTGCGCGCCACCGCAAGCGGCGCCTCGGCGACGTCGGTCACCACGATTTCAGCCGCTCCCGAATAGCGCGCGACCACCACCATCAGCGCGCCGATCGGACCGCAGCCCGTTATCAGCACGCGCTTGCCCATGAGTTGCCCCGCCTGGTTGGCGGCGTGCAGGCAGACGGCAAGCGGTTCGGCCATGGCGGCTTCCGGCAGCGACAATTGTTTTGCGATCGGAATAGCCTGCGCCGCCTCGACAGTGACATGCTCGCGAAAGCCACCCTGCACATGAGGATTGCGCATCGCGCTGCCCATGAAGCGCATGTCGAGGCACTGGTTGCGCATGCCTTCCCGGCAATGAATGCAAAGACCGCAAGGCCTGCTCGGATTGACCGCGACCCGCGTGCCCGGCGCAAGATGAGTCACGCCTTCGCCTGCGGTCGCGACAACACCGGCGATCTCGTGGCCGAGCGCCATCGGCTCGCGAATGCGCACCGTTCCGAAGCCGCCATGGTGATAATAATGCAAATCAGAGCCGCAGATGCCGCCAGCCACTATCTTGACGCGCACCTCGCCCGGGCCGGGCGCAGGATCGGGGAATTGATCGATCCGCAAGTCCTTCGGAGCATGAATGACGACTGCGCGCATGGCCCGTCCTCCCGCCGGATGCAATCACATCGCGGCGCCCCCAACAAGGCAACAACGGGTCCATAGCAGGATCGAGCTGCGATCATCGGCACAAGCTTCTGCTCACCAGGCCTCACCGAACGGGCGAATTTCAAGTTCAAAAGTCCAGGCACTCTTCGGCTGCTGATAAAGTTGCCAATACAACTCAGCGACGGACGACGGCGGCATCAGGAGATCGGGATTGTCGAGCGCATTCGGCCCCAGCGCCTCGACCCGGCGTTGCCGCACCCATTCGGTATCGACGCCGGAATCGATGATCAGATGCGCGACATGGATGTTTTTCGGTCCCAGTTCGCGCGCGGCGGCTTGCGCCACGGCGCGAAGTCCGAACTTGGCGCTGGCAAAGGCGGCGTAGCCCTTGCCGCCGCGCAGGCTCGCGGTTGCGCCTGTAAAGAAGATATTACCTTTGCCGCGCGGCAGCATCAGCCGCGCCGCTTCGCGTCCCGCCAGAAAGCCGGAATAGCAGGCCATCTCCCAGACCTTGCGGAACACGCGCTCGGTCGTGTCCAGGATCGGAAAATTGACGTTGGCGCCGATATTGAAAATGCAGACTTCGAGCGGCGCATGCCTGTCGGCGTCGCCGAGGAACGAGACGATCTCGTCTTCCTTACGGGCATCCAGCGAGCGCGCGTAAATCTCACCGCCTGCGGACTCGACGTCCTTCACCAACGGCTCGAGCTTGGCGCCGTTGCGCCGGCCGGCGTAGATCGAAAATCCCTCGGAAGCAAACTTCTTGGCGATCGCGGCGCCGATGTAATCGCCAGCGCCGATAATTGCCGCGGTTGCGTGTCTTTTCTGCACGGGCACCTCCTCCTGCGCTATTCTTTTCGGCCTCGCGGCGCGCGGTCTTGAGCCGGCTTTGGATCCTGATCCATTTCTTTAAGTTCTATTTAAGAACCTGTCAATCGGCATCGCCGTGCCATGCGTTTTGGCGATCTCATCGGCATTTTCATCGAAGCTGATTTACAACGGGCAGTTCTGCAGTTATGAATTAAGTACCAAATAAGAACTTAAGAGGCGAAAATGGCGGAAGCGCAGAGGGTTGCCATTCTTGTCGGGGCGGGCGACGCGATCGGGGCCGCGGTGGCGGGCCGTTTTGCCCGAGGCGGATACACGGTCTGCATCTGCCGGCGCGAGGCAGCCAAGTCGCAAAACCTCGTCGACGAGCTGACCTCCGAGGGCTTCAACATCCAAGCGTTCAGCGTCGATGCCCGGCAGGAAGCCGAGGTCCAGGCGCTGTTCTCGGGGGTCGAGAAGGAGATCGGACCCATCGAGGTCTGCCTCTTCAATGCGGGCGCCAACGTCAACAAGCCGCTGATCGAAACCAGTGAAAAGCTTTTTTTCAAGGCCTGGGAGCTCGCCTGCTATGCGGGCTTCCTGGTCGGACGCGAGGCCGCCCGCGTCATGGTTCCGCGCGGCCGCGGCACCATCCTGTTCACCGGCGCGACCGCAAGCCTGCGCGGCGGCAAGGGATTTGCCGCTTTTGCTGCGGCGAAGTTCGGGCTTCGCGCGGTTGCCCAGGCAATGGCGCGCGAGCTCGGGCCAAAGAACATCCATGTCGTGCACCTGATCATCGACGCGGCCGTCGATAGCGAAGCGATCTACGCGCGGATGAAGGCGGCAAGCGGCATCGAGGCCCGGGATATCCCGCCGGACAGCCTGACCAAAACCGCCTCGATCGCGGAAGCCTATTGGTTCGCGCATCAGCAATCCAGGGACGGCTGGACGCACGAGTTCGACCTGCGGCCGGCCGGGGAGAAATGGTAGAGATGACGAAAGCCCCTGACCTGACGTTGTGGGGCGTCGGCACGAGCCGCACGATCCGCGCGCATTGGGCGATGTACGAGCTGAACCTGCCGTACCGGAGCATACCGATCGGCCCGCGCACCGGCGAAACCAAGACGCCCGAATACACTGCGCTCAATCCACGCCAGAAGATTCCGCTGCTGCAGGACGGCGACTTCTGCATCGGCGAGAGCGCAGCCATTGTCGCCTACCTGTCGCGGACCTATTCGAGCCCAGACAGGCTGCTGATCCCGGAGACGCAGCGCGACTATGCCGCGTGGCTCGAATGGTGCTTCTTCATCGTCACCGAGCTCGACTCGACGAGCCTCTACGTGATGCGGCGGCACAGCGCCGATGCGCTCGGTCCGATCTATGGCATCGCTCCTGATGTCGTGGCGAAGGCCGGCGAATATTTCCGCGCGCAATTGCGGCATGTGGAGATCGCGCTCGCCGACGGCCGCACCTATTTGATGGGCGACCGCTTCACCAGCGCCGACATCCTGCTCACCACCTGTCTCGACTGGGCGAACGCCTATGGCGTCGGCATCTGTGACAATGCCCGCCCCTATCTTGCGCGCATTCAGGAGCGCAAAGCCTACAAGCAGGCGAAAGTGGCCAACAAGCCGCTGGCGCCGATCACCCCGGTGCAGGCAGAGAGCTGAGGCGAGGAGCCCGCCGAACGACACCAGCGATCACGCCTTTTCAGTTGGCGGGCTCGCCAGGCGGATCGCCTTGTCGGCCGCCATCTTCTCGATCGCAGCATCGTCATAGCCGAGATCCTTCAGCACCCCACGCGAATGCTCGCCGATGCGGGGCGCCGGACCGCCGATCGAAGAGCCATGAACCTCAAATCGCGCGGCGGGTTTGGGCTGGCGGATCCTGCCGACCATCGGCTGGTCGATCTCGGCAATGATGTCGCGCGCAACTACCTGCTCGTTCTGAATGATCTCGCCGCGGCGCAGGATCGGCGCACACGGCACGTCCGCGGCATCGAGCCGTTCCAGCCATTCGGCCGTGGTGTGCTGCGAGATATATTCCTGCATCTTGTTGATGCGCGCGGTGGCATTGATGCTGCGGCTGGTTGCCGTTGCAAAGCGCGGATCGTTGGCGAGCTCGGGGTCGCCGGTCGCGCGGCAGAAACCCTGCCATTCCGAATCCGAGATCGTGCCGCAGGTGAGATAGCCGTCGCTGGTCTTGAACACGAGATCGGGGCGATCGTTCGGATCCCGCGCTAGTCCTTCTTCCCCGACCACGGTGTATTGCGCCATGCCCTCCGGCCAAAGATAGGAGATCATGACATCGAGCATCGCGACCTGGATATGATCGCCCTTGCCCGTCTTCTCGCGGGCGTAAAGCGCGGCCGTTACCGCCTGCGCTGTCATCACGGCAGTGGTCTTGTCACAAACAATGGTGCGGATCATCTGCGGACGGTTGGTCACGGGCTGCGCCTGGATATCGGCAAAACCCGAGAGCCCCTGGATGATGGGATCGTAGACCCGCTTCTTGACATATGGCCCGGTCTCGCCGACGCCGCTGATGGAAACATAAATCAGTCGCGGATGCCGACGGCGCATCTCCTCCGGTCCGAGACCCAGGCGCTCCATGGTGCCCGGACGAAAATTCTGCACCAGCACATCCGTTTGCGCCATGAGCCTCTCCAGCACCTCGCGCCCGGCCTTGCTCTTGACGTCGATCGCAAGCGAGCGCTTGCCGCGATTGGACGAGATGAACAACGCGGAGAACTCGCCTCGCTTGTCGATGGTGGCGCGGCTGCGACGGGTGATGTCGCCGGTGATCGGCTCGATCTTGATGACGTCGGCGCCCTGGTCCGCCAGGAACATGGTCGCGAAGGGGCCGGACACGACGCCGGTCAGATCGAGCACGCGGACACCATTGAGTGGACCGGGCATGACGCTCTCCTTGCTTGCGCCGTCGGTGCGGCAGCTTGCGCTCTCGAATTTGTTGTCGCCAACGGCTTGACGATCTTTTCGTCCTTTTTATAGTTCCATAATTGAACTGTCAATTCCGTCCGGGATGGCAGAACTCGAAATGCCCGCCCGTAAACAGGGCTTCTGCGGTTGTTTCCCTCTAAGTACCTATTTAGAATGCTCGAAGTGAGCGTCGCGGGCCGGGTTCGCGACCAGACGTGGAGAACCGAATGAAGTGGGATGCCCTTGAAGAGGAGCCGTGCTCGGTGGCCCGGACCATCGGCGTGATCGGCGACCGCTGGACGCTGCTGATCCTGCGCGAATGCTTTCTGCGCACCCGGCGCTTCGAAGGGTTCCAGTCGGCGCTCGGCATTACCCGTCATCTGCTCGCGGAGCGGCTGAAGAAGCTCGTGAGGCTTGGCATCCTTCGCCGCGTCCCCTATCAGGACTCGCCGAAGCGGCACGAATACATCCTCACCCAGAAGGGACTGGACCTCTATCCGATCATGATGGCGATCGTGCATTGGGGTGACACGCATATGGTCGACGAGCGCGGACGGCCGCTGCTGCACGAACACAAAAAATGCGGCAAGCTGTTCGATCCGGTGATGGTGTGCTCCGAATGCGGCGAGCCGCTGAATGCAAAGGAAGTCGCCGTGCATCCCGGCCCCGGCGCGCGGCCGGCCCCCGAAAAACTCGCGGCACGCAGCGTCGGCAGGCCGAAGTCGCGGGCGCGCGTCGCCTGAACCTTGGGATGCGCGTCGGCTAGCGGCATCGCGCATGTCAAAAGCGAACATTTGATTGGAGTCAGTTCACGCTGCGAGCGCAATTTCGGGCGGCACGACGGCGGCGTTCTGGCTCTCCGCAACCGCGCGATTGGTGATCTGCCCACGATGGATGTTGAGGCCGGCGCGCAGGTGCGGATCCTCCACCAGCGCGCGCAGGCCCTTGGCAGCCAGCGCCAGACCGAAAGGCAAGGTCGCGTGGTTCAGCGCATGGCTGGAGGTGACGGGCACCGCGCCCGGCATGTTGGCGACGCAGTAGTGAACAATGTCGTCGACGATAAAGGTCGGCGCCTGATGCGTGGTCGGTCTTGAGGTTTCGAAGCAGCCGCCCTGGTCGATGGCGACATCGACCAGCACCGCGAGCCGGTTCATGGTGGCCAGATCCTTGCGCGTGACGAGCTTTGGCGCGGCCGCGCCCGGCACCAGCACGGCGCCGATCACGACGTCGGCGCTTGCAATCTCATTGTCGATTGCTTCCAGCGTGGAATAGCGCGTGCGCACGCGCCCGCCGAAGTGCTCGTCGAGCACGCGCAGCTGCGGCAGCGAACGATCAAGAATAGTGACGTCGGCGCCGAGACCGACCGCCATGCGCGCCGCCTGCGTGCCGACCACGCCGCCGCCGATGATCACGATCTTTGCCGGCGGCACACCGGGCACGCCGCCGATCAATTTGCCCATGCCGCCCGTGGTCTTGCGCAGCGCAAGTGCCGCCGCCTCGATCGCAAGCCTTCCCGCGACCTCGCTCATCGGCGCAAGCAGCGGCAGGGCGCCGCGCGCATCCGTCACGGTTTCGTAGGCGATCGCGGTGCAGCCCGAGGCGAGCAGGCCATGGGTCTGCGCGGTGTCCGGCGCGAGATGCAGGTAAGTAAAGAGGATCTGGTTTTCGCGCAGCCGCACCCATTCGGAGGGCTGCGGCTCCTTCACCTTCACGATCATGTCCGCTTTGGCGAAGACTTCGTCGGCGGTGTCGGCGATCGCGGCACCCGCCGCGCGATAGACGTCATCGTTTGCGCCGATGCCCGACCCCGCGCCCTGCTCGACCAGCACGTCATGACCGTGCGCCACATATTCCCGAACCGAGGCGGGCGTCAGCCCGACGCGATATTCCTCGACCTTGATTTCCCTGGGCACACCGATGCGCATGGTCGTCTTTTCCGAATCAGGCCTGCGGTCCCGGAATAATAGCTCCGAGCTCGCGCCATCGGTGAAATTCAGCTTTGATGTAGGCCATCGACACTCATCTTCAAGTGCTCGAGCCCCATCGCCAAACGCAACCTAGCGCGCCGCTTCAAATCCGCCGAGCACCGCCGTCAGGTTCGCGCCGAGGACATCCGAGAGATAGCCGCCTTCCTGCACCAGCACCGTTGGCAAGCCGAAGCGCGCGATCGCTGCGCCAATGCGACGAAAGCCATCCGATGTCACGGCAAGCCCCGCGAGCGGATCGTGCTCGGAGGCATCGAGGCCAAGCGCGACCACGAGAGCACCCGGTGCAAACGCCTCGATCGTCTTCCTCGCCACATCGAGCGCGGGCATGTAGCCGTCATCGCCCGTACCGAGCGGCAGCGGGATGTTGAGATTGGCGCCAAGACCTGCACCCTCTCCGCGCTCATGTGCGTATCCCCAGACATAGGGGTAATAACCGCAGGGATCGACGTGGATCGACACGGTGAGAACGTCGTTGCGATCGTAAAAGATGCCCTGCGTGCCGTTGCCGTGGTGGACGTCCACGTCGAGAATCGCGACGCGCTCATGGCGAAGTTTCAGGTGCGCGGCCGCGATCGCGCTGTTGTTCAGGAAGCAGAAGCCGCCGGCAACATCGCGGAAGGCGTGGTGGCCGGGCGGGCGGCACAGCGCGTAAGCTGCATCTTCGCCATCCATCACGAGTTGCGCCGCCGTTGTTGCGACATCGGCTGCAACGCAAGCCGCGGCCCAGGTGCCCGGACCGATCGGGCAACCCGTATCGGCCGTATGCCAGCCGAGCCGACCGACAATGTGGGTCGGATAGGTCGCCGCATGACGAACGGGATGAACGTTGGCGATCATCTCCGGCCCGGCGTCGCCAAGCGCCGTCCAGGCGTCCCAGGCCTCGCTGAGGAAGCGCAGATATTCGGTGCTATGCACCCTCGCCCGCGGTCCCCCGCCAAAAGCGGTGGGCGCGACGAGCTGATGCTTGCCCGCCTTCAATCCCGCAAGCAGCCGATCTGCGCGTTCGGGCTGCTCGGTCGTGCGCTTGACGATGCCGCGCACCAGAAAGAATTGCGGATCGTGGCTGCGGTGCTGTTCGCTGTAGACGGCCTTCATTGCAGTCGCTCCTTTGGCTGTCCTTTAGGGTACAGCGCACATTGCACACGCTCGCGCCAAGTGCAGCCGACATCATGGTCGAGATGCCGGACCATGAGAAGTCCATCCGCGCCTCTCGCCTCGTCATTCCGGGATGCGTGCGAAGCACGCAGGCCCGGAATCCATAACCACAGTCCGGGGTTATGGATTCTGGGCTCGCGCTTGCGCGCGCCCCGGAATGACGATGGGTAAAGTGGTCGTCAGGCACGGCACGACTCCGCGGTCCCGCGACACGTTATGTCCGAGTCCTTGCGAAGACCACGTCCTCGAAATCGCAGAGGGCGCAGGGAATGCCGGGTGTTGTGCTGCACCCGCAGCCCTGTGTGCGAAGTGAAGAAGCACACAAGCTTAAGTCACTACAGGTGAAGCCGAACAAGCGACATTCCCTGCGCGATGGTGTTAACGCTTATCCGCGTGCTCTTCCCGGTGTCCGTGACCTCATAGTCACCGTCGCCTGTCTCGTCGACAGACTTAGCGCCAGCCCAGGGGCGCCAGAACCACACGCCTTCGCCGTCCGCAATCGCATCGCACGTCTGACGATACGACCCGCGTCCATCGCACCCCGCCTCACGTTCGTGACGATCGCGAAACGCCCCTCATCTCGAGGCGGGATGGCGGACAGACAATCACAGGTTTCCGAAAAGCAGAAGATAAATATTTTCGGCGGAAGGACTGGACAGGCGACTCAGCGCTGAATCCGCTCATGAATTTCGATTTTTCGCGCAATTTTTTCCGCGGTTGACGGAGCCGCGCGGGCGGCGGGAAGCACAAAAAATCTATCTGACTGCACTTGTCGGGCAAATCAGTTGCTCCCGACATGGCGGGCTGCAATGGCGGCATGGGTGCGCCGTCTTGCCTTGGACAGCGCCGCTCTGTCAGGATAGCCGAAAAGCTCAGGGAGGGTTCGCGGTGATCGGATTCCGGATTTGCAAGCGCGCGCGCAAGGTCGATGCCGGCATCGTCGCCAGGTTCCGCGCGCTGCCCGTCGCCAATATCAGCGACTCGATGTCGCGCATGACCGCCGGCGGGCCGGCGCTGCGGCCGATTCACAAAACGGGCGTGCTCGCCGGGCCCGCGCTGACGGTCAAGACCAGGCCCGGCGACAATCTCATGGTGCACAAGGCGCTCGACATGGCCGAGCCCGGCGATGTCATCGTGGTCGATGGCGGCGGCGACCTGACCAACTCGCTCATCGGCGAATTGATGTCGGCGCATGCGCAGGCGCGCGGTGTCGCCGGACTCGTGATCTATGGCGCGATACGCGACTACGACACGCTGCATGCCGACTCTTTTCCGGTCTATGCCGCGGGCGTAACCCATCGCGGCCCCTACAAGGACGGTCCCGGAGAGATCAACGTGACGATCGCAATCGCGGGGATGGTGATCGCGCCGGGCGACCTGATCGTCGGCGACGGCGACGGCATCGTATGCGTTCCCTATGACCAGGCGGCCGAGGTGTTGAAGGCGACCGAAGCCAAGCACGAGGCCGAGATCAAGCAATTTGCCGCAATCAAGGAAGGCAAAAGCGACCGCGCCTGGGTCGACGCGGCGCTGACCCGGCTCGGCTGCAAGATCGACATCTGAACGAGACCAGAATGACTATCGAGCCGCCACGCAGGACGCTCGACCTCGCCTCCGCCATAGCGGAAGGCGACATCCGCTGCCTGTTGATGGTGCTGGTCCATATGACGGGCGACGAACGCTGGCTCGAGCCGCCCTATCGTCCCAAGCGCGACGTCCTTTTGATTCCGGATCCGAACGCCGGCCTGCCCGATGCGATCCAGGACGACATTCGTGCCGCCGTCGTCGAGCTGTTCAAGAACGGCGATCCAAAGCCTGTGATCAGCGACCCCGGCGACGCGCTGATGCTCAGGATGATGCGCGCCTGCCTCGGCGAGAATGTCGCAAGCGAATATGCGCCGCTGATGCGCGAGGAGATGGGTTTCGTCGCGCGCGAGGCGCGCTGGAGCAAGCGCCCGCCGGATGCGGTGCTGGCGCAGCAGCACGTGCTGATCGTCGGCGCCGGCGTCTGCGCCATCGCACTCGGCGCAGCGCTTGGTCATCTCGGCATCCCCTACACCATCGTGGAAAAGAACGGCGAGCTCGGGGGCACCTGGTACATCAACCGCTATCCCGGCTGCGGCGTCGACACGCCGAACCACTCCTACTCGTATTCCTTCTCCGGCAACTCATGGACGCGTTACTTCTGCCGGCGCGAGGAGCTGCTCGGTTACCTGAAAAAGGTCGCGGCCGAATACGGCATTCGCGATCATCTGCGGCTCAACACGCGCCTGACCTCATCGCGATGGGACGAGAGCAAGCGGCGCTGGATTTCGACCCTTGCGACCGCGAAAGGCGAAGAGACATTTGAATCCACCGCGCTGGTCAGCGCCATCGGCCAGCTCAACGATCCCTCCCGCGCGCGCTTCAAGGGGGAGGAGAATTTCAAGGGCCTGATCCTGCATTCGGCGCTGTGGTCGGAGGATATCGACGTCGCGAACAAGCGCGTCGCCGTGATCGGGACCGGCGCCACCGCCATGCAACTCGTGCCGACAATCGCCGACAGGGTCGCGCAGGTCACGGTCTATCAGCGCAGCGCACAATGGGCGCGGCCCGTGGAGGGTTATTCCGATCCGATCACCGAAGGCGCGCAATGGCTGCTCGCGCATTTGCCATTCTATGTGAAGTGGTACCGATTCAACATGTTCTGGCGCTACGGCGACGGGCTGTTGCCTTTCCTGCGCAAGGATCCGACGTGGCCGCATCCACAACGCGCGGTCAACAAGGGCAACGACCGCCACCGGCAGGAGCTGACCGACTTCATTCTGTCCGAGCTGAAGGATCGCCCCGACCTGATCGAAAAATGCGTGCCGACCTACCCGCCCTACGGCAAGCGCATTCTGCTGGACAATGGCTGGTATTCGACCCTGACAAAGGACAATGTCGAGCTCGTGACGGATGCAATCGACCATTTCGAGCGCGACGGGATCGTGACCGCGGAGGGCGAATTGCGTTCCGCCGACATCATCGTGGTCGCGACCGGCTTCAAGGTGACCGAGATGGCGGCGCGTCTCGACATCACCGGGCGCGACGGCAAGAACCTCCGCAATGCATGGGCGGGTGACAACCCCACCGCCTATCTCGGGCTGACCGTGCCCGACTTTCCGAACTTCTTCTGCATGCTCGGTCCGAGCTCAGGCCCGGCGCATGGCGGCAGCGTGATCTTCCAGTCCGAATGCCAGAGCCGCTATATCTCAACCGCGCTGGTCGGGATGATCGAGCGCGGCCTTGCCGCCATCGACGTGCGGCAGGAGGTTCATGACGACTACATCCGCAAAGTGGATGCCGAGCATGAGGCGATGATCTGGACCCATCCGGGCATGACCACCTATTACCGCAACAAGAGCGGCCGCGTGTTTTCCGCGATGCCGTGGCGGTTCGTCGATTACTGGGCGATGACTCACGATCTCGACTTTTCACAGTATCGGCTGACCGAGGCCTGAGACATGCCGCATCTGCCTTTGCGGCTAAACCCCGCGCACCAGGTTTCCGATCAGCAAAACGACATACGCAATCAGCAGAATCGAGAAGGCGCTGACGCCGTGCAGCAGCGTAAGGTGGCCATAGACCGCCAGCACCGCCACGATCGCGAGCAACACGGAAATGATAAACGTCGGCAAAGCCGGCGGCGTCAGGTAGAAGCGTCTATATGGTCGTGTATAAGGCATCGCAAGCTCCCATGCGGTCTGGAGAGACCAAAACGTCAGGGATTGCGATTTTGTTCCGCTTCATCCGCGCTTGTCGCTCAGCACCCTCGCCCGCATGGCGCCGCGAGCTCGGGAACGACGCCTCGGTCTATTCCTAAGCGCCGGTCGGATTGAACACGTCATGGGTGCGCTGGCGGGGAATCCTTAGTCCCCTCTCCTTCATGTCGCGCAGCCTGACATACATCATCGCGGTCATCAGGGCGTCGTTGAAGGCGTCGTGTTGAGCCAGCGCGGGAATGTTGAGATCGGCGAGCATCGCCGCGAAGGAGAGATCGATCGAGGTGTTGGGCGGCGCGTCGCCGTATTTGCGCTCGTAGTACAGCTTCGAGACCTCGATGCGCGGATTCGGCAATTCGATGCCGATGAAGGGAAGGATGTATTTGTCGAGCATGGCGATGTCGAAATCGACATAATACCCGACGAGCGGCCGGCCGCCGACGAAATGCAGGAAGCTCGGCAGCGCCTTCCAGATCAGGGGGCCCTCTGCGACGTCGACCTCACGAAGCCGATGCGTCTTGATGGCCTCCGCGCGCATGTCGGCATCGGGACGCACCGCCGCCTCGAAATGCTCGCTGGTCAGGATGCGATTGCCCCGAACCCTGATCGCGGCAACGGTTATGATGTCGTCCGCGCGCACGTTCAGCCCCGTGGTCTCGCAGTCGATGGCGACGACCTCGTCCGCGGGGCCGCGCTTGAACATGAACCGGTACGACTGGTTCCCGATCGTGGCCTGATGGAACAGGCGTTTGATCGCGCGGGGGATCACGTCAGAAACGGTCCAGATTGAAGTGGTGGTGAATGAACTCGCGAAACTGCTTGACGACCTGAAAGGCGTCGCGCAGCAGGTCGCGCTCCATGCTCGACAGCGATGACGGTCGCACCAGCGTGCCCGAAGCGCCGGCCGAGGCGGCCAATTGACCGTCGAGTCTGAGCATCAGCATGAACTGGAAGGCCTGGCTGATCTCCCGGGCGAAGTCCGCCTGCAGGACGCCGATCTCGCGCAGGCGAGCAATACGCTTGTCGGTGGCCGTCTCCATCAGGCCTTGCTTCAGCGCAAGACTGCGAACGCCATGCACGATGGGAAAGATGCCGCCCTTCTTGAGGTCCAGCGCATCGCCATTGCCGGCGGAGGTGATAAGGCTCCTGAACAGACCGATCGGCGTTGCGAAGGTATCGATCGCCCGCGCAAAATGAGCGAGAAAGGCCTGCTCGCCGCGCACCATCTCGATCAGCCTGGACTTGGCCGCGGTCAACAACGTCGCGTCGCCCGCAACCGCACGCGCGTCATAGAAGATCGCGACGTTCAGATGAGAGCTGTCGTCCGGCAGCACCAGCCAGCTGCGGAAATCCGCGAGGTAGCCGGCCAGCGGCTTGGACCATGCGGGATTGCTCACCATGACCTTGCCGGGGCATGGCGGAAAGCCGAAGCGCGACAGCGCGCCGGAGAAGTCCGCCCGAAAGGCTTCGAGCTTTGCCTCATCCACCGGCTCGGACAGGATGAGCCCGTTATCCTGGTCGGTCCGAATCGTCTGCTCGCCGCGGCCTTCGCTGCCCATGACGATGAGGCAGCCGCTGGTTCGAAACTCGGCCGGGGCCACCATCTCGAACAATCTGGAAAAGAGACGCTGGTTCAGATCGGAGACGATCTCGCCGATGACGTCGACGCCGACGCCCTGGCGGCGCAGCAGGCGCACCTGCGCCGCGGTTTCGCGCGCGGCCATCGCCAGATCATCCTCCGTCGACGCGCGCTCGATGCGGCCGGCGACGACCTGGGCACTGCCGGCAAGAAAGCCGAGCACGTCGATATCTTCCAGAACGCCGATGTAGCGCTCGCCATCTCGAACCGCGACGCGGCGCTTGTTGAGCTTGGTCATCAGCACGAGGGCGGAGGATACGAAATCGTCCGGCCGCATCGTGACGATGTCGAAATGCGCAAGCTCGCGCACCGGCGTCTGGATCGGCAGGCGGCGCAGCACGACCGCCTTTGACAGGTTCATGCCGGTGATGATGCCGGTCCGCTCGCCGTCGCGAACGAACAATGCGTTGCTGTCGATCTCGCGCATCATGTGACCCGCGGCCTCGATGCTGTCGCTCGCATCGATGAAGGTGGCCGGGTGCAGGAACAGTTCGGAGATGCGCGAGCGCATCAGCGAGCCGTAGCGCTGCTCCTCCTCGTCGCGAACGAACTCATCCAGCTTGCGCGATATGTCGCGGTAGAAGAACGATGCAAACCGCGGATTGCCCTGAATCAGAGCGAGTATCGTGGCTTTCGGAGCGGTGTAGCACAGCGTCTCCTCGCGCGCGACGAAATCATGACCGCTCCTGCCATGGACAAGAGCGCGGCTGTCGAAGCTGTCCTTGGGGCCGAGCAGCGCCAGCAGGTCCTTGCCGTCCCGCTCCTCGATCGTGCCCTTGATGACGATATAGAGGGCGTCGGCGGATGCATTTTGCTCGATGATCGCCTCCTCAGGACGGAAGTAAGCGATATCGAGCGCCGCACGCAAGGTCTCGACCTCCGATGGCGTCAGCCGGTCAAAAGGCGGATTGGCAGCATCGAAAGCCTTGGGCATCGCACTCTCGCCGGGCTGGAGCCTGCGAGATCCAGCCCCGCAGGTCTCCTCGCGCTCACTCGCTCAATGCGCGGTTGCTCCCGCAGCCCCGATGCCGGTCTGGCTGCGCACGAACTGCGCCTCGAAGCCGGCCCGATCGGTCTTGGCGCGTGAGCTGCGATCGAGGAGCGAGAACAGCCAGATGCCGGCGAAGGCAAGCGCCATGGAGAATATCGCCGGGTTATCCAGCTTGATCGGCGCCGAGCCCTTGGCAAAGCCGAGCGTTGCTTCCCACACCGCAGGCGACAGGATGACGCCCAAGACGGCGCTTATCAGGCCAAGGAAACCTCCGATCATTGCGCCACGCGTGGTGAGCCCCCTCCAGAAGATCGACATCACCAGCACCGGGAAGTTGCAGGATGCGGCGATGGCGAAGGCGAGACCGACCATGAAGGCGACGTTCTGGTTCTCGAAAATGATGCCCAGGATGATCGCCAGCACGCCGAGGAACAGCGTCGCAATCTTGGAGACGCGAACCTCTTCCAGCTCGTTGGCCTGTCCGCCCTTGACGACCATGGCATAGATGTCATGGCTGATGGCCGAAGCGCCGGCGAGCGCAAGGCCGGAGACGACCGCCAGGATCGTGGCGAACGCGACCGCCGAAATGAAGCCGAGGAACAGGTTGCCGCCGACCGCGTCGGCGAGATGGATCGCGGCCATGTTGGAGCCGCCCTTGATCGCGGCGATGCCGCTCTTGGTCTTTTCCAGAATCGAGGCATCGAGGAATGCGGGATCGGTCGAGACCAGCGTGATGGCGCCGAAGCCGATGATGAAGGTCAGGACGTAGAAATAGCCGATGAAGCCGGTCGCATAAAACACCGATTTGCGCGCGGCCTGCGCATCCTTCACGGTGAAGAACCGCATCAGGATATGCGGCAGGCCCGCCGTGCCGAACATCAGCGCAAGGCCGAGCGAAATCGCCGACAGCGGATTGGAGATCAGGCTGCCGGGCTCCATGATGGCCAGCTTCTTGGGATGCACCTCCGTTGCCTTGGCAAACAGCGCCTCGGGGCTGAACCCGAATTTGTAAAGCACCGCTCCGGCCATGAACGTCGCGCCGAAAAGCAGCAGGACGGCCTTGATGATCTGCACCCAGGTCGTCGCCTTCATGCCGCCGAAGGTCACGTAGATCATCATCAGGCCGCCGACCAGCACCACCGCGATCCAGTAGTCCAGGCCGAACAGCAGCTGAATCAATTTGCCCGCGCCGACCATCTGCGCGATCAGGTAGAATGCGACCGTGACCAGCGAGCCGCATGCGGCCAGAATCCGGATCTGCGTCTGCCCGAGCCGGAACGAGGCGACGTCGGCGAAGGTGAACTTGCCGAGATTGCGCAGTTGCTCGGCGATCAGGAACGTCACCACCGGCCAGCCAACCAGCCAGCCAACCGAATAGATCAGGCCGTCGTAGCCGGAGGTGTAGACGAGGCCGGAAATGCCCAGAAACGAGGCCGCGGACATGTAGTCGCCGGCGACCGCGAGCCCGTTCTGGCCCGCCGTGATGCCGCCGCCCGCCGAGTAGAAATCGGCGGCCGAGACCGTGCGCTTCGACGCCCAATAGGTGATGACAAGGGTCAACGAAACGAAGCCGAGAAACATGCCGATCGCGGCCCAGTTCACGGCCTGCTTGCTGCCGCCGTCGATGGTTCCGGCCGCAAGGGCAAAGGTCGGAAGCAAAACGAGCAATGCGACCAATATGCAGGAGATCTTTTTCATGAGCGGCTCGCTCCGACAATCTTGCGAATGAGTGGGTCGTACTGGGAATTGGCCTTGTTGACGTAGATGCCCGTAAGCAGGAACGCCGAAACGATCACCACGAGGCCGATCGGAATACCGATCGTCATCACGCCGGCTCCGATCGTCATGCCCAGGAACTTCGGCGCATAGGCGACCAGAAGGATGAAACCGAAATAGATGATCAACATGATCAGCGACAGCGTCCAGCCGAGCGCGGAACGTCGGCGAACCAACTCCTGAAAATTGGGGTCTTGCTCGATTTTTTCGTAGGCGTTCACACCGATCATCCCTTCATGGCTCGTGAAAAGAATGCGGACGCGCGCATGGCTGCACGGGTCCGTCTCATGCCTGTTTGAAACCGGCAAAACGTGAGCGAGGCCGAATATGCTCACGCAGATCTCAATACTCGCTACCTATGTTCGAGCAGCGGTCGGGCGCCTTGATGCAGATCAACAAAGCCGATGCTCGCGCGTCGGGCCGGTCGAGGCTCGACAAATTGCGCGCGGAACTCTTCGGCAGCGACTAGCGATAGGTCGCGACGATATCGGAGATCGCGCGCTCGAGCTGCTGGGCGGTCGCGCACTGGCGAACCACGTTGCAGAAGGTTGCGTAGCGGGGCATCTCGGAATCGCCAAATCCCCAGCCCATGCGGCCTTCGGGATTGAGCCAGACGACGCGTTTGGCCCGCTCGGAAATCCGGCGCAGAATGTCCGCGCCGGGATCGAGGTTGTTGCTTCTGGCGTCGCCGAGCACGATCACCGTGGTCTTGGGCGTCACGCTCGTCATCCATTGCCGCTCGAAATCGGCGAAGGAGTTGCCGTAGTCGGACGATCCGAACCCGACCCGAGACATGATGTCCCGCATCGCCTCGTCGGCGCTCTTGGTTTCGAGGATCTCGCTGACCTCGATCAGGTTCCCGGAAAAGGCAAACGAGCGCACATCGGATACGACCTCATGCAGGCTGTGGATCAGCAGCAGGAAGAAGTCGGAGACGCGCGCGACGGAGCCGGAGACGTCGCAGAGCGCGACGATCTTCGGCCGGTCGCGATGCCTGCGCTTCCAGGCCGTAAGAAAGGGAACGCTGCCCCAGGCCGCATTTCTGCGCAGGGTTCGGCGAACGTCGAGATGGCCGCGCCTCTGGCGCTTGCGCGGCTTGCTGTAGCGGTCGCGCAGGCGCCGCGCGATCCGGCGGATCAGGGCACGCATCTCCTCGATCTGCCGCGGCTCGATCCGCGCAAGCGGCGCGTTGCGCAGGATCTCGTTGCGCAGGTTCTCGGTTTCCTCGCGCCCATAGAGCAGAAGCGCCTGCGACACCGCATCGCGAACGGTCTCGCGCAAGCCATCGGTCAGCTCGGACAATCGCTCGGCCCTTGACGGGTTTGTCGCCGTCAGGCTTTCGAGGTCGTCATTGAGCCGCGCAATTCCCATTTGCTCGAGAATGCGGCTGGAAAAAATGCCGCGCTGGGTGAAAAACCGGATATCCGACAGCGAGGCGGCGGCAGAGGCGGTAGCAATCGCCGCCGCAATCGCGGCGCGGTCCTGCGACAACAGCATCTGCGCAAGCGGCCCGAGGCTGGCCTCGATGCTGGCGCCGCCTGCGTCCCTTTCGCCGCCCGCGCCTTGCGAGGGCTCGGATGACTTCGCTTCGTCGCCCGTCTTATCGGCGTCGCTGGCTTGCTGCGGTTCCGGCGTGGCGAAGAACAGGTCGAAGCACGCGCCAAGCGACTTCTTCTCGTCTTCGGACTTGGCGAGCGTGAGCAACAGCGCGTCGCGCAAGATGGAGCGGTCCGACAGCCCGACGCTCGCCACCGCCCGCATGGCATCGATGCTTTCGGCCGGAGAGACATGCACGCCCGCGCCGCGCGCGGCGCGAAAGAAGCGATGCAGGTTCTCTTTCATGGCGTTCAGCCGAAGACGTTCTGACGCGAGGCCTTGGCCACGAAGGCCGTCAGATGCGGCAACGTTGCCTCGACGTCGGATTCGTATTTGAGCAGGACGTTCAGCGTGTCGCGGACCATCTCGTGGCCGAGTTCGGCGGCCTGAAGCAGGACGAGCACGCGCGCCCAGTCGATGGTCTCGCTCACCGAAGGCTGCTTCTTCAGGTCGAGCGTGCGGACTTCGTGGATGAAGCCGACGAGCTGCCGGCGCAGCACCTGCGAAATGCCGGGAACGCGGCTCTCAACGATGCGCTCCTCCAGCCTCTGCTCGGGAAAGCCGATGTGCAGATGGAGGCAGCGCCGCTTCAGCGCATCGCCGAGATTGCGTTCGCTGTTGGAGGTCAGGATCACCGTCGGCGGCACGGCGGCCGCGATCGTCCCGAGTTCGGGGATAGACACCTGAAAATCGCTGAGGATCTCGAGCAGGAGCGATTCGAACTCGGCGTCGGATTTGTCGATCTCGTCGATCAGGAGCACGCAACCGGCCGGCTGCTCCAGCGCCTGCAGCAACGGTCGAGGCTCGACGAACTCCTTCGAGAAGAACACGTCTCCGAAATCGTGCAGCTGATCGAGCGCCGCGTGAAGCGTGGCCGCGCCGCCCAGCACCTCGCCCAGCTTGTCCTTCAGTATCTGGGTGTAAAGCAACTGCTTGGCGTATTTCCACTCGTACAGCGCCTTGGCCTCGTCGAGCCCCTCATAGCATTGCAGGCGGATCATCTTCAGGCCGCGCCAGCCGGCGATCGCCTTGGCAAGCTCGGTCTTGCCGACGCCGGCCGGCCCCTCGACCAGAATCGGTTTTGCGATCTGCTCCGACAAATAGACGGCGGTCGCAATCTGGCGGCTCGCGATGTAGCCCTGCGAGGCAAGACCGCTTTCGACCGCTTCAATCGACGCTACAGGACGCTGTTCAGCCATTCCTTCAACTCCGGTCATCTTGGTGGAGGCCAGTCCTGCCGCAATTCAATCGCCCACCTCCGGTATCTTGGTTTGCTTGTAAGGATTTTCCGGCCGCCTGCCTCCGGCCTTCCCGCCATCGTCCGCACCCCGTTTGAGGTCCTGTTCAAGCTGCTTGACCAGTTCCTTGCGCTCCGATTTCTTCAGGCCGGAATGCTTGATCGTGATTTCCAGGCGATCTTTTTTCCCATGATATTCTGATTTAACCGACGGTTTTTTCGACATCGATGATCTTTCGTTACGCCAGGCGCTGCTCCCCCTGGCCACTATGGCGCTCCGGAAAGGCGATGGCTATAGGCGACACCCCGCCGGGATCGGTCGATTATTCCCGATTGAAATGCTGCCGCACCACAGCGCCGGTCTGCCGCACCAAAGACGGGTCAGGTTGCCTTCGATATCGGGGATCCGCATGTTGATGTGCGTCAAAGCTCGGGTTGAAGGGACGGCAATAATAACCTTTTCCCGCCGGCGTCGGAGCTGCGACATGATGAAAAGCGGTATCAACCGGTTGATGATCGCCACCCTTGCCAGCTGTTGGGCCGCCGCGGCCCAGGCTCAAGAAATCGACATCGGTAAATCTGAATTCCAGTCTTCGTGCGCGAGCTGTCATGGCACGGATGGAAAGGGCAACGGCCCTGTCAGCGGGCAGCTCAAGGTAGCGCCTTCCGATTTGACAATCTTGGCCAAGAACAACAACGGGGTCTTTCCCACCAACGCCGTTTACGAAATCATATATGGGTCAAAAACGGTTCCCGCTCACGGCACGCGTGAAATGCCGATTTGGGGAGAACGGTTCAATCCCGTTGTCGGTTTGCCGCACAACGTCGATCCCTCTTACTGGAAGATGGCCGGGCCGCAGCAAAGCCCTGAAGTCGTCGTGCGAACACGCATCCTCGCTGTGATCGATTACCTCAATCGCATCCAGCAGAAGTAGACCTGCGTCGACCAAGAATGCACCTCCCGAACGAAACACCTCCGCACAGCAGCGCAGTCACCGCCGCGCGGGCGGACTCACCGATAGGACCTGTTCCAACCCACGACAATCATGATGATGGCTGGCCAGAACGTCACGAAAGCCAGCAAGCCAAAGCCGATGGGGTTCGGATCGGGGTCGCGCGAAAACAGGATCACGGCCAGCAAGGGCGTGATGCCGAGCATGAGCAGGATCAACCCGGCCCAGAACAGTCTGCTGATCCTCAAGGTTGACAACCTCCTCCTTCTCGCTCACCAGGCCACCACGTCAACGGCAAGACCGCTCGCCAATCATGCTCGTGTGCAAAGGCGTTTTGAGCCTCTTGGCCCTCGTTAGAATGCTCAATCTTATTGTGAGTCGGGTTGCGCCAAGTATTTGATTTGCTGGCGAGAGGGCGACTGCATGAAAGCCCCCGGGACAATCTCTCACATGCTCGCCCGGCGGCAACTTGATGGCGAGGCGCGGCGTCAGGCAGCTCATAAGTTGCTGGAAAGAGCCCGGAGAAGCCCGCCTTTTCCGCACCCGATAGGAAAACATCGGGGTCGTAAGCTCGTGTGAACTGCTTCACTCTGCGATGGCACTGATAGCACTATAGTTTCCCCGGATCGTTGGAGGGCGCCTATGGCTGTGAGCCGGGCCCAGGGAAAAGGCTTCAATTGTGTGATGGCCGTTGCAATGGCTGCGCTAGTCATTGTGGCGGCGAAGACTGCTTCCGACTACAGGGACGCCTGGGTCGCCGACACCACTCGGACAGAGACCTACCTGGCCGCGCATTCCGGACCCTTCTGTGCATTTGAAGGCGTTTGGTACGACTGGGATGACGACGAAACGATCACGCTCGGCTGTCTTGAGCTGAAGGGCAATATCCGGGAGGGGAGCTACACCTCGACGACAGGCCCGAGAGCGACCTCGCCTTTGTCGATCAGCGGCAAGTATGACATCGACTCTGACAGCTTCATGCGGGTTGTCGGCAAGGACCAGGATGGAAAAGCCGTCAAATCCACCATGATGATTTATGTCGAAGACCCGGAATACCCCACGCAGATGATCGTCATCGATAAAAAGGGCGAGGGAAGTTTCTACATTTGGCAAGGAAACACGCACCCGGATGGATAAGACTGAAACGATGAGCAGATCATTTCACCAGCGGCAGATCAAACTCGAGATCAGAGCCTCGCCCGACCGGACCTGATCCCGGCTGGCCTTTTCCTGGCCGACCTGCAATAGGCTCACACAAGCCTAGCGGGGCGCTCCCTGCGGTAGTAAGCTAACCTGGTGGAGTGGCAGCCATGATTCAAAACATCGTAGCCGGATTGGTCGTAGTGGCTTTGGTTTTTATGACCTTGCTTGCGTGGACCCAGAAACATGAAGAATGCTTTCAGGGGCACATCCTGAAAAGACTAAAGCCCTGCGGATCAGTCGAGCATTCGATATAGCGCAGGCGTGCGCAGCATTCGATCAAGACGATCGAAGAGGAGGTCTGGGCTGTCGGTTAATCGAGGACCACGCCATGTGGAGCTTCCCCCAAGAGCTCGAGCAGCTGATCAACAAACACGTCGCCATGTTGACACGCAGCGACGACCTGCAACTCATAGCCGATCTCCTGCATCATGCCGGCGACAAGGTCGCCGCGCTCGGCCGACGATGGGCGGCGGAGGATGATGGAGACGACGAGGCGGCCTGACGGGCGCGTCCGCAGCGGCGATCCGCACGGGTTGGAAGGTCGGGTCTCGAAATGAGATACGCCCGGGCCAGGGGCTCTGTCGAAGCAGGCCGACGTCAACGAGCGGGTGAAGAAATCGACGTTGGGTGATCTTGCCCCCTCTCGGCCTATACCCTACCCGCATCGGACCACAATCGCGTCCCACGGAAAGCTCAATCAAATGCTTGATTGGGGATGCAGCGCGCATCAGGGGGACAAGCACGTGCACCGCGAACGTCAATGTGCCGAGACGAATGATTTCAACTTCAATTTTCAGGTGGCCAATCAGGGCGCGAGACATGCCTGTCGGGTGAAAGTTCGCGCATCCTGTGAAACAGAAGCGGCGACCTATTTTCGAGATAACCTTCCGATGATCGAAGCCCTTGCCCGAAAAAATCTTTCAACCACCAGGGTAAGGCCAAGGCTTATAAGGCTCCAAGCAGGTTGAGCCGTAGCGTCCAAGCTGGTCCCTCTGTCGTCGTTTCCCTCGAACGGCTCGGTCGGCACCGGCCCTACCGCGGCTGCGAGCACCGGATCAGGCTCAAGAACCGCAAGCCCAAAAGGCAGCGCGGCGGCGACTACCGGGCACCGGCTGAAGATCCAGAACCGAAACCACCCAGCAACGAATCGAGAGCTGGCACAGGCTTGTTGCCGCAAGTTCCCTGATCCAGGGGTGCACCGATCGCTGCCGCTTCGACGCTTCGTACCCGCTTTTGACGTTGCTCAATTTCGTCGGATTGTCGGGCCAACAGCTCGACACAAGCACGAGGGGCTGAAAGCGGACTGGAAGCCTCGGCGCGGTTCTTCATACTCCCTCCTCGACGACGAAACTCAATCAGGCGCAAAGCCGCACTGAAAAAGCCGCCTTGATGCCGTAATCGTGGCCGCAGTCGTTGTGGAGTCGGAATCGCCCGGTCCACAGGCGAAACATCATGAACGTTGCCAATCTGCCACTCCGCTCCCCCATGAGCCGAGCGACGCAGCACGCCATCAAACCCAAGCGCGATACTTCAGGGATACATGCTGCCAGCGGTCCAGATGCGATCAAGAAAATATCCCATCGCCCGCCCCGCCAACCAACTTGAAGAACCAATCGCCATGCACGAGGCGGCGGTCGCGAGCGTATTGTCGATTGTTGTCAGCTGGGCCGCAAACGCCGAGTAAGCGAAGATCGCCGCTGGAAAGGCAAACCGCAACAGCTCCGACACCACCCAGCCCATGCGGTACAGAAGCTTGCCGATTTGAAAAATGACCATTGAAAACACCAACGCGAGCAAATCCCGCACGCCACAAATGTCCGTTGAACCCGAATCACTTTTGAAAGCCTGCGTTGCCGTGCGAGCGGTGACAAGCGGCCGGAGGATGATCGGGACAAGCTCTGCAAGCTTGGGGCGAAGTAGCTTCCCGAGCAGCGATCAGGTCCTGAAGATGCGCGAATGCCTCGGGCCGGCCCGAAGGAATCAGATGTCCCTTGTTCCGCTAGCTCGTCTCACCAACAGGTTCTGACATTTCATCTCGTCCAGTGCTGTGGAAAGATTTATTTCCGAGACTGTTTAAGAAAATTTACGACGTGAAATCAAAGCAATCAACACAGACACAAAACGATGTCGGGAGTGACCGCAATGAGTGGTTGTGAGGGCCACTTGCGTGGGACTCGCGAGCGCGCATGATCTCGCGGCTGGGGCTGCGACCGCGGCGGGGGACACAGTCATGACTTACTCGACCAGGCATAGCAACTTTCGCACTCGTGCGAGTGCCGATCGTGCCGCCCGCATCGCCCAACTCGAAAAACATTGTGAGCACGCGCAACGGCGCGTGGACCACTACCGCGCCATGGTCGAGCGTTTCAAGTGGAGTGGCTGGGACGCGCGCGCAGCCCTCGATGTGCTCGAGATTCATCAGCGTTCGCTGGATTGTTATCGGGATGAACTGAAAGCCATTGGCTCACTTTCCGATGAAGAGTTTCGCGGACGGCTGCGTGAGGTTTCCGGGGACCCGCCGGCGCCTGTCAGACGCTGATCTGCATGGCGGCCTAGATCGGGGTCAACGCGCCGGAGACGTTCGCGAGCGAGCCAATGCGGTCGGAAGCTGAAGAGGGCCGCCAGCAACGGCAATTCCGGCCCCAATGCCGTCGAGTGCACCTGTCTGAACAGGCCACATGGTGCTGCTGTTAGCGACTGTGGCTCATTCGATACCAATGGACTAGTCCGCAAGTGACGGACCGCCGCCCCAAACTCGCCTCTAACTAGCGCGTCCCTATTGGGGCGTCGGTTCTCATGTCTGCGTGGCCGACGCTCGATGCAACCACGGGGCCCCACTTGCCCTCTCCCCGCGCGCAAGTGGGGCCTTTTGCATTATCGCGGGGACGCGCCGAGCATGCTCCACCGATTCTGATTGCATGGCGTCGAACAACGGAAGGCATTGAAGCCACGCTTATGTCGCCACTCATGAAGCCGCAGCGACCGAGCTCTGCCGGACCAGTCTGCTCGAACCAGGCCAATAGGCCATGAGCGACCGTGACGACCACGTCCTGAACTTTCCACAGATCGAGTGCATCGATCTCAATGCGAAGATCGATGAGTTGCGAAAGCGCTCGGGTCGCCGGTTCTGCTACTACAAGCTTGTCGGTCACCTGCCCGTGCCCGTCGAGAGTGCATTGGTCTGGGCCATGAAATTCGAGGAACGGAGCGAGGTCCATCGCAGCACCGGTTCCGATCCATGGAGCGTCGCCAGGACCACCATCGGCAAGGTGGCGATCAGCACGGCATTTCTCGGTCTCGATCATAGCCGTCGTGGAGGGGGTCCGCCGATCCTGTTCGAGACTGTGATCGATGCCGGAAAGCTCAACAATTTCAGGAGCCGCTGCTCGACATGGGACGAAGCCGAGGCAATGCACGATAAAGCCATCAATCTGGTTCGGGCTGGTCGTCTCAAAACGATCAAATGAAAAAGAAACCGGAAAGAGCGGAAGAGATCGGACCGGGATTGGGCGCGTCGCCATTATTGATGTCGAGGGGATCGAGCGAGCCCACGTCCGAACGTCCATTTCTCCGCAACCGGCCGTCGGCTGCGTGATCCATCGGTACCGCTAACGCCGCTGCGGAAACTTGTTCGGCTGGTTTGGCAGCCACGGCAGTCGTCATTGCCTCTACGGCGACATTGCTCCTGATCGCACATGCTGCGATAGAGCCCGCCGGACGGCAGCCCTACGCAGAGTCAAGTTTTTGGCGCTCCGGCCTCTCAGGCTGCGGCGCGCTCAGGCACTGTTAACCCTTCTTAATGCAATCAAGGGTTTCCAAAACGATGGTGATTCGTCGCGTTCAAAGAGTGATGATTCTCGTTCTCTAAGCTCCTGGGGCAGGTGGCTAATGAACCAAAAGGAACAACGGGCGGCAGCCCAATCCGCGAGGGTCGGATCTAGTCGTGCTGCTATTACGCCGGGCGCGCTGTGTGAGCTTGGTTTCGCTCTATTGAACTCCGGACAAATCGCCGAAGCTGACAGCCATTGCCGACACGCACTAATGCAACAGCCGAATTTCGCGGACGGGCTCCACCTGATGGGTGTCGTCGCTTTTTCGCGCCAGCAGTACGATCACGCAATCGAATGGATTGCCGGAGCTCTCCGGCAGAAGCCAAAACCTGAATATCTCCTCAGTCTCGGCCATGCATTGCATCTCCTGGGGCGATTGGAGGAGGCGCTGAAAGCGTACGACAAGGGCGTGACACTGAAGCCGGATGACGCCGAGCTCTGGAAGAGTATGGGGATTGTCTTGACTAGGCTCGACCGGGCCAACGAGGCGATACTAGCCTTTCAGCACGCGCTGAAGCTTAGTCCGCGCCACAAGGAGGCTGCGGGCCGCTGCGCCACGTTGCTGTTCAAGACTGAGCGGTTTGATGAGGCGATCGCCTATTACAATCTCTGCGCTGAACTGGACCCCGATCGCGCCGACGTTTACCAGGTTCGCGGACTTTGTCACGAGCGGAAGTCGCGGTTCGAGCAGGCCATCGCCGACTATGAAAGGGCCTTGCAGCTCGATCCCGACCATGCCGATACCCATCACAACTTAGCCCTCCTGCATTTGAAGTTTGGTCGACATGATGCTGCGTCGCGCTGCATCGATCGCGCGCTCGCACTAGATTCGGGCCGAACCCTATTTCTGATCAGCAAGGGCCTCCTCGATAGCGACCGGCAGAAATTTCCCGAAGCCATAGCCGCTTATCGTCTAGCGTTGGCCATCGAGCCGGACAATGCCCCGGCCCAGTGGAACCTTTCGCTGCTCAACATGCTGATGGGAAATTTCGAGGCCGGCTGGGCCGGCCGCGAGGCCCGCTGGAAAGCCGATATCGGCCTGGTCGAGCGCACCTTCGCCCGGCCGCGGTGGGACGGGCAAGAGCCCATCGCCGGCAAGACCATCCTGCTGCATGCAGACGAAGGCATAGGCGATGCGATCCAATTCTCGCGTTATGTGCCGATGGTGGCCGCACTCGGCGCGCATGTCATTCTCGAAGTTCAAGAGTTGGCGCACCCGCTACTGGAGCGGCTGCCTGGGCTGTCGCACAGTCAGCCCCGCGACTGCCCGATGCCGGAGTTCGATCTTCACTGCCCGATGTCGAGCCTGCCGTTGGCATTTCAAACCCGGCTTGAGACCATTCCGGCACCAGTGTCCTGCTTGCCGTCGATTCCCGAAACACTCCGGAATCAATGGCAAAGCTGGCTTGGGCCGCATGATCGCTTCCGCGTGGGTCTTGTGTGGTCCGGCAATCCGGTCCACGTCAACGATCACAACCGATCCACGACGCTGCAAACCCTGCTTCCCATTCTGGAGCTCGACGCAACCTTTATCAGTTTGCAGAAGGACCCACGGCAGCAGGACAGGATTACGCTTCGCGAGCGCGCGGGTGTCATGGATGCCAACAATCACCTGACGGATTTTCTCGCGACCGCCGCACTCGTCTCCTGTCTTGATCTGGTGATCACGGTCGACACCAGCGTTGCTCACCTGGCCGGGACGCTCGGCTGCCCTGTATGGATCATGTTGCCGTTCACGCCCGATTATCGCTGGCTACTCGATCGCGACGACAGCCCCTGGTATCCGTCAGCGCGCCTGTTCCGCCAAACAGCAGCGCGCGACTACGCGCCAGTCGTCGAACGCATGAAGAGCGAACTGCAGAAACTGATCGCGGTCCGGCGACCGGGGGTGCCGGAATTGCAGCCGGCTGATCGACGCCCCTCGCTTCGGTGATCCGTGATCGGCCATGATGCAGTTCGCATCGACGAGCACGCACGAGAGGGCTCGCGGCTCAATTTGGGACATTTCGAACCGAAGCAGAAAACCTTGCGCCCACTCGAGAACCCGTTCGGCACAAGTTGTCGCCCTTACCGCTGCGGCAATTCATTGCGCCGGCTTTGGAAGCCACGTGGGTTGTCATTGCCGCTGCGGCGACATTGCTCCTGATCGCACATGCCGCGCAAGAAGCCGCTGGACGGCAGTCCTACGCAGGCCAATTCCTGGCGCTCCGCCCCTCAGATTGCGGCGCGCTCAGGGGCTGTTAATCTTTTCCAAGTGCAGTCGATGATTGCAACTGATTCGTCGCCTTCAAAAAGCGACGAGTTTCGTTCTCTGATGACTGGGGGCCGATGGCTCATGAACCGCAATGAACGTCGTTTGGCAGCCAAGGCGAGCACGATCGGCAAAGGCCCGGCAGCAACTTCACCATCGGCACTCTGCGAGCTTGGTTTCGCTCTCTTGAAGTCAGGGCAGGCGGACGAAGCAGATAGATGCTGTCGAGAAGCCCTGGCACAGCAGTCGGATTTTCCCGACGGGCTGCACCTGATGGGCGCCATCTCCATTGCTCGGCAACAATACGATCAAGCTCTCCAATGCATTGCCGGAGCTCTCCGGCAGTCGCCGAAGCCGGAATATCTGCGCAGTCTTGGCAATGTATTGGAGCTTCTGGGACGGCTGGACGAGGCGCTGCAGGCCTATGACAAGGCAGTATCGTTAAGGCCTTACGACGCCGAGAT
This sequence comes from uncultured Alphaproteobacteria bacterium, assembly GCA_963738845.1. GTDB lineage: Bacteria > Pseudomonadota > Alphaproteobacteria > Rhizobiales > Xanthobacteraceae > Bradyrhizobium. The sequence goes on from CAVTYJ010000008.1 coordinate 238,585, forward strand.
ATGGAATAGCATGGGCTTCGTTCTGACCAAGCTCGACCGCATCGACGAGGCCGTGCTGACCTTTCAACATGTCCTGAAGCTCAACCCGCTCCACACGGCCGCAGCGCACATCTGCGCTACGCTGCTGTTCGACGAGGAACGCTTCGACGAAGCCATCCCTTATTTCGATCTTTGCGCAAAACTCGAGCCCAACCGTGCCCATACCTTCCAGACGCGAGGGCTGTGCCACTCAAAAAAGCAGAGGTTCGAGCAAGCCATTGCCGACTATGAACGGGCTCTGAAGCTCGAGCCCGATTGCGCCGACACAATCTATAACCTGGGTCATGCGCTTTTGAACTGCCGCCGCTACGACGATGCGTCGAGGTACTTCGACCGCGCGCTCGAGCTGGACCCGGACCGCGAGCCATTTCTGCTCAACAAAGGCTTTGCGGCCGCCGAACGGCACGCGTTTGCCGATGCACTCGCTGCCTACAGCAGGGCTTTGGCCAACAATCCGAACTGTGTCATAGCGCGGTCAAACCTGTCGATGCTCAATTTGCTCGTTGGAAATTTTGCGGAAGGCTGGGCGGGGCGCGAGGCCCGCTGGGAGGCCAACCCAAGCATGATCCGCCGAGACTTCACCCAACCGCTATGGCTCGGCCAGCAATCAATCGCGGACAGGACCATCCTGCTCCATTCGGACGAAGGATTCGGCGATGCGATCCAGTTCTCGCGTTACGTGCCGATGGTCGCCGCACTCGGCGCTCGCATTATCCTCGAAGTCGAAAAGCCGGCATTCCCGCTACTATGCGGAATGCCAGGCGTATCGCAGAGCGTGTCCCGCGGCTCATCCTTGCCGGAGTTCGACTATCACTGTCCGCTGACGAGCCTGCCGCTGGCGTTTCAGACCAGACTTGAGACCATTCCGGCACCGGTGTCCTGCCTGCCGTCGATCCCGCAGGATCTACGCGATCGGTGGGAAAGCTGGCTCGGGCCGCGCGACCGGTTGCGCGTCGGGCTGGTATGGTCCGGCAGAGCCACGCACGCCAACGATCACAACCGATCCACGACGCTGCAGACCCTGCTTCCCATTCTGGACCTCGACGCAACCTTTATCAGTTTGCAGAAGGACCCACGGCAGCAAGACAGGATTACACTTGGCGAGCGCGCGGGTGTCATGGACGCGAACGAGCACCTGACGGATTTTCTCGCCACCGCCGCCCTCGTCTCCTGTCTTGATCTGGTGATCACGGTCGACACCAGCGTTGCTCACCTGGCGGGAACGCTCGGCTGCCCTGTGTGGATCATGTTGCCGTTCACGCCCGACTATCGCTGGCTACTCGATCGCGACGACAGCCCCTGGTATCCGTCAGCGCGCCTGTTCCGCCAAACGGCGATGCGCGACTACGCGCCGGTCGTTGAACGCATCAAGAGCGAACTGCAGAGAATGATCGCGGTCTGACGACCGGGAGGGGACCGGTCATGATGCACGTGCAGCGGAGCAGTGTTCGGAGCGCATAAGCGGCGCTGCTTTCGGCCCAGCCGAGTCAGTTCGAGGCGAGGCCACGCTCGAATGTCCAATTCCCCGCAATGCACTCGAACGTTTCGTCGCGAAGATAGAAGAGGAAGTGGCGGTCCCCTGATCCTCTTGGCTTCGGCACGCGCCAATCCGTCGGACTGGTCCGCTCAGGATCGCCACCGATCAATTCATAAAACTCGCCCCAGGCTGGAGCAAGTTTGCTGTATCGGCACTGCCCGGCATACCAGCCTTCATCGTTGGCCGGTCCCAGCCGCCACATGGCGCACTCACCGAAGGTCAGGCAGCCTGCCTCCTCCTGTTCGGCATCATAGGCAAACGGGTTCAAGAAAAATCCAAGCCGAAGCTGCGGGCCGTTGACGTCGACCTTGGGAGCCGGCGCATTTGGCTCGGCATTCCAACCATCGTTCAGGCGCTTAAACGACAAGGTCGACACGGCTGCACCGCTGCCCGGGTGATCGAACCATAGGCGACTGAGCTTAGCGGACTTTCCGGGAATTCGACAATTTGAACAAATCCGCAACTGTTCGGATACATTTCTATCTTAAGTAGCATCGCAAAAGTCCTGCATCTGCGCTCCTCGCTTGCGCGTGGCAAGGCGTTCATGACACCGGGGCCAGATTGCCGATGCAGATGCAGGATCCTCGCTGCGGAGATCGCGGTGCTCGCGAGAACCCGCTGGTTGCGGCCGGCACGGCGAGATCCGTCCGCATCGGATGGGAACGCGTGAGCATCGCTGCTGCGGCAATGCTCGCCGTCGGCGTCCCCTTCGTGGCATTTGCAAACCTCGTGCTGTTCCACTTTTATGTGCGCGGCAGCTTCGTGCTGGACACCGGCCTGCTCGCATCTCTCATGTGGCATGGTGATGCGAGCCTGACGCAACCTTTGAGCCTTGGAGGCAGCTTCTTCGGCACGCACGCGTCGCTGCTGTTCCTGCCTGCCTCGGCGCTGAGCTGGCATCTGCCGCTTTCAATGCCGCAGTTCTTCGCCAGCTTTGTCGGACTGAGTCACGCGCTGCTGGCGCTTGCCATATTCTGGCTATTGGTGGAGGGCTTCGGTCTGCGGCGAGGCGCGGGACCCTGGATCGCGGCGCTCGCGGCGCTGGGCTTTGCCTGCAGCGGCCTGGCGATCGCGATTGCGCGGTACCCGCATTTCGAGACGCTGATAGCGGCTTTCTTCCTGCTGTTCGCCGTCGCGCAGATACTTGGATATCGACGCCTTGCCGTCGCGTTTTTCGTCCTCGGGCTTGCGACGCGCGAGGATGCCGGGTTACACTATGTGGCCGTTCTTGGGCTGCTGGTCGCGCTGAACGTCGCCCGTGGGGTCCCGCTGCGGCAGCAGCGCACGGACCTGACCTTCGCGCTTGCGGCGCTATTGTACGCTATTGCCGCGATGGCCGGGCAGCGCCTTCTGTTTCCCGGGACCTCGGCATTCGCGCGGGTCTACCTGGGTGACCCACCCCTGGCACATCTGAGTGCCGGGCTGATCGCAGACCGAACTCGCTTCTTCGTGATCGGTCGCCCGTACATTTTGTATCCTGCCCTTGGTGCCGGCATATGGGCCGCGCGAGTGCGCAATCCTGACATCGTGCTGGGGTTTATCGCCTGTCTTCCATGGCTGCTCGTGCACATGCTGGCGAGAAGTCCGCTCGCAGGCGTGCTGGCGAGTTACTACGCCTTTCCATTTCTTGTCGCATTGGCCTGGCCGCTCGTCGCCGAGAAGCGGCAGCAACTGTGTACAGAAAGCGCGCGGCAGCCATCCTCGGTCGTCATCGGCTTCGCCACGCTGCTGGCGGCAAGCTTTATCCCCGGCATCGGGTTACACGACCCGGGACGGCTGCCCCTTCAGGCGTTTTTCAATCCCCCATCCTCCGCACAGCAGGCAGCGACCGATCGCGCCGTGGCGGCCATAAGCGCTGCACGACCGATGCTCGGTCGGTTGCTCGTCGACAACAGCCTCGCCGCGCTGGCGCCAAACGGGTTTGCGCAAGAAGAAGTGCCGTTTCTGCAGGGCAACGAAACGGCGCCGAACGATGCGACCACCTCGCCGGACACGGTGATCTTCTTCGCCGAGGGGTATGACGCGCAGAGGTTGCGTGCGATCGCCGAGGCAGCGGGCCTGACCCGGCGCTACGCCATGCCCGGCACGCAACTCCACCTCGCAACCCGCCAGAGACTTGAAGCGATCCCATCGCTGGCCAGCCTCGTGGCCGCCGAGCAAAGCACGGCGCGGGAATAACCGGCGTCCGGGCGACGGTTCGGAGAGTTGTGACGTTGCGCTGGGCCGTCGTTAAAGGGGTAAGTGGGTGGGGGTCGGTTGGTAGCGGGGGAGGGACTCGAACCCCCGACCCCAGGATTATGATTCCCGTGCTCTAACCACCTGAGCTACCCCGCCACGCCGTTCGTGAGCGGGCTCATTTCGGCCCACTTTCTCGCGAACGCGCGGCATATAAGGAGCAGGTCCAAGCCCTGTCAAGCAAGCCGCGCCGGCCCGCCAGGTCCTTGCAAAGTGGCGACAATATCAACCGCAGGCGTCAGGCCTTGCGGTAGCGGATCAGTGAAAAATGTCCCATCGGCGGCATCGCCCGCCGCTCGGCAAGGCTGACGCCGCCATGCCGCTCGGCCCAGCGCGCCAAGCGCAGCCACGGGAACTCCGGACGCCAGCCGAGCCGCCGCGCGAGCGGCGCGAACGCGAGCTCGAATGCGCGGCGCGGCCCGCGCTCGGCGCCGATATGGTTGACCAGGATGAGCTCGCCGCCCGGCTTGAGCACACGGACGAAATCATCCAGCGTCGCCTCGGGGTCGGGCACCGCGGTGATGACATATTGCGCCACCACCGCATCGAACGAGGCGTCCTTGAACGCGAGATTCTTCGCATCCATCACCGCAAGCGTCTCGACATTGGCAAGGCCGAGCGCGCGCACGCGTTGCTGTGCCTTGCGCAGCATCGGCTCCGAAATGTCGACCCCGCAGAGCCTTGTCGAACGCGAATAATCCGACAGCGACAGCCCGGTGCCCACGCCGACATCGAGCACCCGGCCGCCGATCCGGTCGGCCTCGGCGATGGTCGATTGCCGGCCGGAATCGAACACCTTGCCGAAAACCAGATCGTAAACCGGCGCCCAGCGCCCGTAAGCCTTTTCGACCCCTTCGCGGTCGATGTCGCCTGCCATGCCCCCGCGCCCCGAACCGCCCTACCCGCGCAGCGCTTCCACCAGCGGACGCGTCGCGGACGCACCCTTCGCCGCGGCGCTCTGAATGAAGCCGCCACCCAACACGCGCGCCTGTCCCGATGGCGCATCGTAGAACACGCAGGCCTGGCCCGGCGAGACGCCCTCCTCGCCCGCGACAAGCTCGACCTCGTAGTTGCCGTCAGCGCCGCGCAGCCAAGCCGGCTGCGGCGGACGCGTCGAGCGCACGCGCACGAAAATCTCCAGGCCCTTGCCAATCGCCTGGTCGAGCACGCCGTCGCCGATCCAGTTGATGTCGCGCAAGCGAATGCGGTCCGTCCGCAGCGCCTCGCGCGGACCGACCACGACACGGCGCGCCGCCGCATCGAGCCGCACCACATAGAGCGGGCTGCCCGCGGCTATGCCGAGGCCCTTGCGCTGGCCCACCGTGAAATGCGCAATGCCGTGGTGCCGTCCGAGCACGCGGCCGTCGAGATCGACGATGTCGCCCGGCTCCATCGCGTTCGGCTTCAACCGACTGACGATGTCCGTATAGCGGCCGGTCGGCACGAAGCAGATGTCCTGGCTGTCGTGCTTGTCGGCTACCGAGAGCCCGAAGCGCCGCGCGAGTTCGCGCACCTCGGGCTTGGTCATGTCGCCGAGCGGAAAGCGCAGATAATCGAGCTGCTCGCGGGTGGTCGCGAACAGGAAATAGCTCTGGTCGCGATCGGCATCGGCGGCGCAAACAAGCGCACGCGATCCGTCGGAAAGGCGGCGCGAGGCGACGTAATGGCCGGTGGCGAGCGCCTGCGCGCCGAGCTCATGCGCCGTTGCGAGCAGGTCGCGGAACTTGATCGCGCGATTGCACTCGATGCATGGCACCGGCGTCTCGCCGAGCGCATAACTCTCGGCAAAGGTGTCGATCACCGATTCCCGAAATCGGGCTTCATAGTCGAGCACGTAATGCGGGATGCCGATCCGCTCGGCGACATTGCGCGCGTCGTGAATGTCCTGACCGGCACAGCAGGCGCCCTTGCGATGGGTCGCCGCACCGTGATCGTAGAGCTGCAAGGTGATGCCGATGACGTCGTAGCCCTGCGACTTCAACAGCGCAGCGGTCGCCGAGGAATCGACGCCGCCTGACATGGCGACCACGACTTTGGTGTCCTCCGGACGACCTTCGAGATCGAGACTGTTGAGCATCGGCTTTGCGGAAAGGGGTGAGGCAGTTGCTCTTTAATATAGGCCGCATTCCCGCGAGGCAATTGCGGCGGCTTACCGGGAGCCATGCAGACGGCAATTCTTGCCGGTGGCCAGAAAAAAGCGCCCGCCGCAGCGAGCGCGGGCGTCGTCAACGACTTTCATAAGAGATTGATATTGCTGAGTGATTTAACTTCGATCGGGTGGCCCGCTCCTTGCTAACCCTTATCATGTCGAGTTCACCGCAAGAGGCCGGCCCGTGTTGAGCGTCCCGTCAGATCCTGCTGCAAGCGCCTCCTATCAGGTGGCGCCGCCGAAGGCTGCCCAGCCCGATCCATCGCGGACCAGCGGGGGATTCTCCGACCTGGTCGACAGCGCCCTGCCAGCCGACCCCGCGAGCACGCAAGCGCCCGCGCCGGAACCGCCGGCGCCGCAGCGGACCACGAGCAGCGAGACCTCGCCGCCTCCGAGCACCTCGTCCAACGCCGGGTCCGACCAGAACGCGGCGGCAAATCCGCCGAACGATTCGAGCGCCGATTCCACACCGCCTGCCCCCACCAGCCCGACGGCGGGAAAATCCGGCGGCAATCAGTCCGCCGCAGCGAAGTCCGCCAGCTCAAAGCAAAGCGACGGCAAGTCGAGCGAGAAGACAGCGGCCGATACCACGACCGCAACCAATGCCGCCGGAACACAGGCGGCCGACGCCACGACCACGCCGGCCGCGACGGTGATTGCGCTCGCAACCGCCATTCCCATCGGCCCGCAACCTCCGGTCGCAAATGCCACGTCCGCGCTTGCGGGCAACTCCGCAGCCCCGCTTGCGATCGCCGCGGCCGCGATCGCCGCGAGCTCGTCGACCGCCGCAGCCATCATGCCGCCCGCCGCGCCGACGAGCGGCGGCAGCGCGACCGGATCCGGCGCAATCGCGACAGGCCGGGCACCGATCAGGATCGGCGGCCAGGCGACGGGCGACGGCACTTTTGCCGCTTCGCTCGACGGACCGACCGAAACCGCTGCGGCGCCCGATGGATCAATTGCCGCCGCGGCCGACGCCGCGAAGGGCAGGGCCACGACCGGTTTCGTTGCGCCCTCCTCCGCCCAATCGGGTCCATCGGCAACGGGCTTTACCGGACCGACGACGGAAGCAACGACTGCGACGACGCCGGCTGTGACGACGCCCGCCATTGCCGCGCCGCAGTCGAGCGTCGCCGGCAAGACCGGCAATGGCGATACTACGGTCAACCCGACAAATCCCGATACGGCCCCGGCCGCGACTGCTCCGGCCAACCCGCCGACCGCCCCGCGCGATCACGCAGCCCTCGACACCGGCACACAGCCGTCGACGGCAACAGGCGACACGAGCGCGCAAGCCGCCGCTGCTGCCGCCCAACAGCAGCCCGCCTCGCCAAGCTCCACCCCGACTGCGCCGAACTTCACCGCGATCGTCGCAACCGGCGCACCGGTGCCTGTCAGCGGGCTCGCCGTCGAGATCGCCGCAACCATCCAAAGCGGCAGGACAAGATTCGAGCTGAGGCTCGATCCCGCCGATCTCGGCCGCATCGACGTTCGTATCGACGTCGATCGCAACGGCCAGGTGATCTCGCATTTGACTGTCGAGAAGCCGGAAACGCTGGCAATCCTGCAGCAGGATGCGCCGCAATTGCAGCAGGCCCTCAACGACGCCGGCTTGAAGACCGGCAGCGGCGGACTGCAGTTCAGCCTGCGCGATCAATCCTCGTCCGGGCAGAACAGTGGCAACCAGGCGAACGGCAACGCCCAGCAGCTCGTGATCAGCGAGGACGACAGCGTTCCTGCCGTCATCGCCGGACAATCCTATGGCCGCATGCTCGGTACGAGCGGCGGCATCGATATCAGGGTGTAAGGAGGCGACGATGGCATCACCTGCGGCAACCACGGCAAGCCCCGTCGTATCGGGAACGACGCCATTGCCGGCGGGCTCGTCGTCGAGCTCTTCGTCGCTGAACTCGACCTCGGGAGCGACGCTGGCGGGAAACTTCCAGACATTCCTGACGCTGCTCACGACGCAGCTGCAGAACCAGAACCCGCTCGATCCGCTGGACACCAATCAGTTCACCCAACAGCTCGTCGAATTCGCGTCGGTCGAGCAGCAGCTCAAGACCAACGATTCGCTGTCCACGCTGGTCTCGATGGAACAGACCGCGCAAGCGACGCAGGCCCTGCAATTCGTCGGCAAGACGGCGGTGGTCAAGGGTAACACCGCTGCGCTCGCCAACTCGCAGGCGACATGGGAACTCAACGTCCCCTCGGATTCCACCGTCAAGATCAGCATCGCCAACGCCAACGGACAGACCGCGTTCACGGGCTCCTACAACGTCAGCGCCGGCAACAACCAGCCCTTCGTCTGGAACGGACGGGGCAGCGACGGCACGCAGTGGCCGGATGGACAATACACGTTGACGGCAACGGCGACCGACAGCTCCGGCAATTCGGTTGCCGTCACGACACAGCTTCAGGGCACGGTCAGCTCCGTCGACCTCACCCAATCGCCCCCGCTCCTCAACATCGACGGCCAGACCTACACCGTGAACCAGATCCAGAGCATCGCCAATTAGTGCAGGCGCGGGGCACTCGAAGGGCCCCTAAATTAGTAAAGTATTAACCAATGCGCCCTCCCCGGGTCCTCGTGACGACGGGGCGAAGGTGTTTGCAGGGCTTTATCAGGGAGAAGCGGATTGAAGCCTTGAGCTTAGGCAAATTTTAAGCCGCGAAGCGTAGTTTTGTCGGCGTGAGTTCAGTGGTTAAGAGTTTGTGAGTACGCCATGACAGAACCCCATCGCCCGAGGGTGAAATACGTCATCGGGCCTGACGGCAGCCCGCTGACGATTGCGGACCTGCCCGCACCCGGCACCAAACGGTGGGTCATTCGCCGTAAGGCCGAGGTCGTTGCCGCGGTTCGCGGCGGACTCCTCTCGCTCGAGGAAGCCTGCAGCCGCTACACGCTGACTGTCGACGAATTCCTCTCCTGGCAGTTCTCGATCGATCAGCATGGCCTCGCCGGACTGCGGACCACCCGCATCCAGCAGTATCGCCAATAGGCGATCGCTTCCCACGAAACCAGCGCATTTTGAAGCAAATCGGCCTCGCCTTGCGAGGCCGATTTTTTTCATGCCGAGCGATCGAAGGCCGGCCCTTAACCTTCGTTAACCATATCGAAACCATACCGTAGGCAATAATTGCCCACTTGGATTTGGGTGTGCCGAATCTCTGGGGCAGTTGGTTTTGCAAGGTCTATTCGACTTCCTGAAGGGCCTGGGGGCTGCGCGTTTGATGGCGATGATCGCGGTCACGACCGCGCTGGTCGGCTTCTTCGCGTTCGTCATCATGCGCGTCACCACGCCGCAGATGACGACCCTGTTCACCGACCTGTCGATCGAGGACTCCTCTTCCATCATCAAGGACCTGGAACGCCAGGCCATCGCCTACGAGATCCGCAACGAAGGCAGCGTGATCATGGTGCCCAGGGACAAGGTCACGCGGCTGCGCATGAAGCTCGCCGAGGGCGGCCTGCCGAAGGGCGGCGGCGTCGGCTACGAAATCTTCGACAAATCTGATGCCCTCGGCACCACGAGCTTCGTCCAGAACATCAACCATCTGCGCGCTCTCGAAGGCGAGCTCGCCCGCACCATCCGCGGCATCGACCGCATCCAGGCCGCTCGCGTCCATCTGGTTCTGCCCGAACGGCCGCTGTTCTCGCGCGAAACGCCGGAACCGTCGGCCTCGATCGTGGTCCGGGTGCGCGGCACGCTGGAAGCCCAGCAGATCCGCGCGATTCGCCATCTGGTCGCATCGTCCGTCAACGGGCTGAAACCGCAACGCGTTTCGATCGTCGACGAGTCCGGCACATTGCTCGCCGACGGCGCCGCCAGCGACGTCGAGCAGGCGGTCGCCGACGAGCGGCGAGCCTCGTTCGAGAAGAGGATGCGCAAGCAGGTCGAGGACATCGTTTCGAGCGTGGTCGGCCAGGGCCGCGCGCGCGTCCAGCTCTCGGCCGATTTCGACTACAACAAGATCACCCAGACCTCTGACAAGTTCGACCCCGAAGGGCGGGTGCTGCGCTCGAGCCAGACCCGCGAGGAGCAGACGGCAAGCGCCGCCGACGCCGGCCAGGTCACGGTCAACAACGAGCTGCCGGGCAACCAGACCAATAGCAATCCCAACGCGGCGCGCGATCAGAGCAAGAAGACCGAGGAAACCAACAATTACGAGATTTCCCGCACCACCAAGACCGAGGTGACGGAGGCCGGTCGCGTCAACCGCATCTCGGTCGCAGTGCTGGTCGACGGCGCCTACTCCAAGAGCGAGAAGGGCGAGCTGGTCTACAAGGACCGCACCAAGGAAGAGCTCGACCGCATCGCCGCGCTGGTGCGCTCGGCGATCGGTTTCGACCAGAAGCGCGGCGACCAGGTCGAGGTCGTCAACCTGCGCTTTGCCGAAGCCCCGCAGGTCGCGACGATCAACGAGCCCGCCGGTCTCCTCGGCATGCTGCAATTCACCAAGGACGACGTCATGTACGTCATCGAGCTCGCCGTCATGATGCTGCTCGGGCTGGTGGTCCTGTTTATGGTGGTCCGTCCGCTGGTGAAGAAGATTCTCGCATCCGAGGAGGTCGCAGCGCTGACTGCGGCCGCGACTGCGCCACCGGCCGAGGGCGCCGCGGGCAGCGGGGCCGCCGGCCAGGCGCTGCTCCCCGGCACCAACCCGACCGCCCATCTCATCGACGTGGCCCAGGTCCAGGGCCAGGTCCACGCCCAATCCGTGCATCGCGTCGGCGAGCTCGCCGAACGAAATCCCAACGAGACCGTCGCCATTGTTCGCCAATGGCTGAGCGAACCTGCCGAGTGATCAGACATGGCCCTGCCGCAACCCGCCAGCAACGCCAACGCAAACGACATCACCAACGTCATCTCCCATCTGGCGCAACGCCAGGCCGGAAAGCCCAAGGAGAAGATCTCGGGCGTCAAGCGCGCGGCGATGCTGATGCTCGCGCTCGGCGACCAATATGGCGGCAAGATCTGGTCGATGCTCGACGACGACGAGGTCCGCGAGCTGTCGATTGCGATGTCGACGCTCGGCACGGTCGAAGCCGACACGGTCGAGGACATGCTGCTCGAATTCGTCTCGCGCATGTCAGCATCGGGCGCGCTGATGGGCAATTTCGACGCCACCGAACGCCTGTTGCAGCAGTACCTGCCGCCGGAACGGGTGGTCGGCATCATGGACGAGATCCGCGGGCCGGCGGGCCGCAACATGTGGGAGAAGCTCTCCAACGTCCAGGAAGAGGTGCTCGCGAATTATCTGAAGAACGAATATCCGCAGACGATCGCGGTGGTGCTGTCGAAGCTGAAGCCCGAGCACGCCGCGCGCGTGCTTTCGATCCTGCCGGAGGACATGTCGCTCGACGTGGTCGGCCGCATGCTGAAGATGGAAGCCGTGCAGAAGGAAGTGATCGAGCGCGTGGAGCAGACGCTGCGCGTCGAGTTCATGTCGAACCTGTCGCAGACCCGCCGCCGCGACGCCCACGAGGTCATGGCCGAAATCTTCAACAATTTCGACCGCCAGACCGAAACGCGGTTCATCACGGCGCTGGAAGAGGAAAATCGCGAATCCGCCGAGCGCATCAAGGCGCTGATGTTCACCTTCGACGACCTGATCAAGCTGGATTCAGCCTCGGCGCAGACGCTGATGCGCAATGTCGACAAGGACAAGCTCGGCGTTGCGCTGAAGAGCGCCAACGAGGAGGTGAAGGGCTTCTTCCTCTCCAATATGTCGTCGCGTGCCGGCAAGATGCTGATGGACGACATGCAGGCGCTGGGACCGGTGCGGCTGCGCGACGTCGACGAGGCGCAGGCGCTGCTGGTCAATCTTGCAAAGGATCTCGCCGCCAAGGGTGAGATCACGCTGACCAAGAACCGCGCCGACGACGAGCTGGTATACTGATGGCCGCACCCGCGAAATTCCTGTTCGATACCGACTTCGGGACGCCCGACAAGTCGCGCGAGCGGCCGACGCAGGCGGAGATGGTGCAGAAGATCGCCGCCGCCGAGGCGAAGGCCTATCGCGACGGCTTTGACGCCGGGCAACGCGAGGCCAAGGCCGAGAGCGATCGCCGCGCCGCGCTGGCCCTGGAAGAGATCAAGATCGCGATGCAGGGGATCGCGGCGCGCTTTTCCGGCATCGAACGGCGAATGGAAACCGAGGCCGTGGACGTCGCGGTCGCGGTCGCGCGCAAGCTGTGCAGCGAGCTGATCGCGGCCGAACCGCTCGGTGAGGTCACAGGGCTGGTGGTCGAATGCTTCTCGCATCTGGTGGCCACGCCGCATCTGGTGGTCCGCGTCAACGACCAGCTCTACGAGACTGCGCGCGAGCGGATCGAACGCCTGGCCAAGCCGAGCGGATTCCAGGGACGGCTGGTGATCCTGGCCGAGCCCGATATTCCGACCGGCGATTGCAAGATCGAGTGGGCGGATGGCGGCGTCGTGCTGGAACGCGCCGCCATCGAAGCCAAGATCGACGAACTTGTCGGGCGCTACATGGCGTCCAGGAATCAGGGGAATGAATCATGAGCGACACCGATACCCAGGTTCCGCTTCCCGATCTCAATGCAGCCGAGGCGCCGGCCGCGGCGGACGACATTGCCTATAACGAGGACGAACAGGCCGCGCGGATCGCCGCCGACCTGGAAGCGGTCTTCGACGTGCCGGTGCAGGTTTCGGCCGTGCTCGGCCGTTCGAAGATGGACGTCGGCGAATTGTTGAAGCTCGGCCCCGGCACAGTGCTCGAGCTCGACCGCCGCGTCGGCGAGGCCATCGACATCTACGTGAACAACCGCCTGGTGGCGCGCGGCGAGGTGGTGCTTGTGGAAGACAAGCTCGGCGTAACCATGACGGAAATCATCAAGGCAGACCGGACCTAATTTTTCGACGCGCGCGATCTGCAAGCGCGCTCAGACGAACAGGAGACAAGCATGCGGCTTCTCATCGTTGGCACACTGAAGGGCCAGCTCACGACCGCCACCAAGATCGCGATGGACAACGGCGCGACCGTGACCCACGCCGAGCGCACGGAACAGGCGATGGCGGTGCTGCGCGGCGGCAAGGGCGCCGACCTGCTGCTGGTCGATGTCGGGCTCGATATCCGCGAGCTCGTGACGCAACTCGAAGCCGAGCACATCCATGTGCCGATCGTGGCCTGCGGTATCCTGAGCGATGCGCGCGCCGCGGTCGCCGCGATCCATGCCGGCGCCAAGGAATACATCCCGCTGCCGCCGGACCCCGAGCTGATCGCCGCCGTTCTCGCCGCGGTCGCCAACGATTCGCGCGATCTCATCTATCGCGATGATGCGATGACGAGGGTGATCAAGCTCGCGCAGCAGATCGCGGGCTCGGAAGCCTCAGTGATGATCACCGGCAAATCCGGGACCGGCAAGGAAGTGCTCGCGCGCTACGTCCACTCCCGCTCGGCCCGCGCCAAGCGGCCGTTCATCTCGATCAACTGCGCGGCCATCCCCGAGCATCTCCTGGAATCGGAATTGTTCGGGCACGAGAAAGGCGCCTTCACCGGCGCGGTCGCCCGCCGCATCGGCAAGTTCGAGGAAGCGACCGGCGGCACGCTTCTGCTCGACGAAATCTCCGAGATGGACGTACGGCTGCAATCGAAGCTCCTGCGCGCGATCCAGGAGCGCGTCATCGACCGGGTCGGCGGCACCAAGCCGGTGCCGGTCGACATCCGCATTATCGCAACCTCGAACCGAAATCTGGCGGACGCGGTGCGCGAGGGCACTTTCCGCGAGGACCTGTTGTTCCGCCTCAATGTCGTGAACCTGAAAATCCCGCCGCTCCGCGAGCGGCCGGCCGACATCCTGGAGCTGGCGCAGCATTTTGCGAAGAAATATGCCGCCGCCAACGGCGTGCCGCTGCGCCCGATCTCGGCGGATGCCCGGCGCGTGCTCGGCGCCAATCGCTGGCAGGGCAACGTCCGCGAGCTCGAAAACACCATTCATCGCGCGGTATTGATGGCGCACGGCGACGAGATCGGCCCCGACGCGATCCTGACCCCCGACGGCGACCGGCTCGACGCCGCAAAGACCCAGCCGGCGGTCGCGCATGCGACATTCGCGGCCGAACAGATCACGCGCGCACTCGTCGGGCGCACGGTCGCCGATGTCGAGCGCGACCTGATCCTGGAAACGCTGAAGCATTGTCTCGGCAACCGCACCCATGCCGCCAACATCCTCGGCATCTCCATCCGTACCCTGCGCAACAAGCTGAACGAATATGCCGATGTCGGCGTCCCGATCCCGCCGCCGGGCACCGGCGAGTATCAGCGCGCGGCGAATGTGGGCTAGCTGACAAGGCGTCTCACGAGTAGCTCGGCGCGTCCGGATTGCGGAAAATGTGGATGGGATCGCCAGGCGTGAACTGGCGTCCCGTCAAAGTGACATAGGCAAACAGCGCGAGATAGAGGATCGCGAGCGTGCCGATCGCGTAGAACGCCCATATCGCAACGCGCTTCATCATGAGGCTGCTTTTAGGGCGAGGGCACACAAAATGCCAGCCGCTTGCTGCGCAAGCCCGTACGAGAGGCCTGGCCGGTCAGATTCCAAGCACGGCTTGGTAGGCGAACAGAGCGGGCGCTCCGCCGGTATGAATAAAGATAACGTCGGCGTCGGCTTGCCATCGCTGCTGCCGAACCAGTGCGATCAGGCCGGCCAATCCCTTGCCTGAGTAAACCGGGTCGAGGATCAGGGCTTCGAGCGCTCCAGCAAGCTTGATGGCCTCGATCGTTGCCGCATGCGGCACGCCGTAAGCCGGACCGGCGTAACCGGCGACAACTTCGACATCGTTCTCGTCGAAACCGGTGCCGATCATGTCCGCTGCGGCTCTGGCGTAGGCGACGACATCGGAACGAACGCGTTCGGGCTCGGCGTCGACGTCAATGCCGACAATTCGCGTCTCGGGCATGGCAACCGACGCGCCGACAACAAGTCCGGCCTGAGTTCCCGCACTGCCGGTGCAATGGACGATCGCGGCAGGCCGCACGCCGAGCGCGCGCGACTGCTCCGCGATCTCCAGGACCGTCGACGCATAGGCGATCGCGCCGAGCGGACTGGAAACACCGTACGGGACGAAGTAAGGCCGACGTCCCTCTTCTCTGAGCCGGCTGACGAGCTCCTCGATCGCCGCATTGCGATTTCCTGTCCACGGCACATCGTGAAGATGCGCGCCGAACAGCCGATTGAGCAGTGCATTTCCCGAACTGTCGTACTCCGCCGTCGGCGGAGCCAGACGACCGTGATAGACGGCCAGATGACACTCCATGCCGAGCCTGGCTGCAGCCGCAGCAACCTGTCGCTGGCTGTTGGACTGCACGACGCCACCGGACACAAGCACGTCAGCCTGGGAGGCGATGGCCTGGTGAAGGACATAGTCGAGCTTGCGCAGCTTGTTGCCGCCAAAGCCGAGACCGGTCGCGTCCTCGCGCTTCACCCATAAGCGCGGTCCTCCCAAATGCGCGCTAAGGCGCCTCATCGGCTCCAGAGGAGTGGGCAGGCTGGCAAGCCCTATGCGCGGAAACACCGACACCATGGAGGCGAGAACCGAAACGCCTGTCGTCATCGATCTCGATCTCCTAATTGACGTCCGCGTCCGCCCCGAAAACGACGTGCGGAATTGATCCTCATCAAATACCCAATCAAATTTCAAAGCTACACGGGAAGAATCCGCGGAATATCTCGTGCCTGAGCGCAAGGAATCCGCCCGTGATCGAGCCGCGCAATCGCGTCGTTCAAGTCACACGCTTCGGCAGTCCGGACGCCCTGCAGGTCGTCGATGCCCCCCTGCCGAAGGCCGGGCCAGGCGAAGTGCGCGTTCGCGTGCTCGCCTCGGGTCTCGAATACACCGACACGCTGATCCGGCGCCATCTTTATCCGCAGACCGCGTCCCGTCGCCCGCCATTCGTGATGGGCTATGATTTGGTTGGAGAAGTCGACCAGCTCGGCGATGGCGTTGGTCAATTTCAGCTTGGCGATCGCGTCGCCGACATGACGGTGCTCGGGTCGAATGCGCTCTATCGCACGCTCCGCGCAAAGGATTTGACACCGGTGCCGGCCGGCGTCGATGCGGCGGAGGCCGCGACACTGATCCTGAGCTGGATGACCGCGTACCAACTGCTGCACCGCGCTGCGCGGGTGCAGCAAGGACAGCGCGTGCTGGTGCATGGAGCCGCCGGTGCGGTCGGCCAGGCGCTGCTCGTGCTTGGAAGGATGGCCGGGCTGCAACTGTGGGGCGCCGCCCGCGGAAGGCACGCCGGCCTGATCCGCGAATTCGGCGCCACGGCGATCGACTACGACCACGACGATTTCACCCGCTTCCTGCCGGGCGGCTTCGACGTCGTCTTCGACGGCATCGGCGAGGACGGCTACCGCCGCTCGTTCGCGGCGCTCAAACGCGGCGGCCTGCTCTGCGCCTACGGCTACTCGGCAGGCGTACAGGATCAGCGGCGCATGCTCACCATGCTGATGTGGATTGCGCGCCTGTACCTGTGGAGATGGTCGGCCGGCGGAAAGCGCGCCCGTTTCTATTCCATCAACGCGATGCGGCTGCAACATCCCGCGTGGTTTCGGCAAGACCTGGGGGGCTTGCTCGCTCTGTTGGCCGAGGGCGCCATCCAGCCACGTGTCGCAGCGCGGATTTCGATGGATCAGGTTGCCGAGGCACACCGCCGGCTCGAAGCGGGAGGCCTCGAGGGCAAGCTCGTGCTGTGCCCGGATCTGCCCGCCCGGCGGGATCGGCAAGCCGCCTGAAGGCGAGGCTTGCCTCGAACATGTCTCAAAGCGCCAATCCCATGATCGAATTCGCCTGAATAAACGAACAGGCTCGATCAGTCCTGCGACCGTCGCTGGTGTCGTTCGAGGCGCAATCGCTGTGCTCTCAAGCGTTTGGTCTCTTCCTCGAGTGCATCGATTCGATCGTCGACATCACTGGTGCCGGATTTCTGCGCATCCGCCTCGCGAAGCTTATTGAGTGCCTTCTCGACGGAGAGCTTCTTGGTTTCGGCCATGGTCAATCCTCATGCTGAGGTGAGAACAGGAGGGTCCTCTGAACTGAAACGCATGTCAAACACAGGATTGGCGACAGAACCAGCAGAGACTCCCTCTCGCCGTCTCCCATAAACCCACGGCCGAGCACCTCACCCCTTGAGCTAGATCAAGCCCACCGCTGCCACAATGCGATGAGCCAAAAATGAACAATTCGCCGCTCGTCGGACTGATCGTTGGTCGCAATCCTGGCCGGCGCGTTCGCTGGGGCGACACTTAGAGGTTATCTGCCGAAGCATCACCGCACGGACGGTCGTGGCCGTATCGATGGCGGTGGTCGCCACGGCTTCCGCGCTCGTGCTTGGTCTGCTTATCTCTAACGCCAGGGCCGGCGATCCCACGTCACCGGTAGATTGAGCAGGCCGCGAAAGGCCCAGCCCACAACACGAACCGGCTCACCGCTGACGAGCCGCAGATTCGCGAGGCGTGAAAAGACCGTGGGCAGCGCGACATCGGCGATCATGGCGCGAGACGCCCAGGCGCCCGCGCAGAAATGCGGCCCCGCGCCGAACGCCACGCTCTTGGACGCATCGCGACTGATGTCGAAGCGGTCGGCATTCGGAAAGTGCTTCTCGTCGCGGTTGGCGGAGCCGAACATCAAGAACACGCGCTCGTCCGGCTCGAAGGCGACGTCGCGGATGGTCCAGGGCTTTGCGACCCGCCTCGGCGACATGCCGATCGGCGAAATCCACCGCGCATATTCCTCGAACGCCTGCAGCCACGCCACTTCGCCGCCGCGGAGCCTGGCAAGCTGGTCGGGATGCCAAAGCAGCGCCCAGACCGTGCCGGCGATGGCATCACGCGGCTCATTCTGCCCGCCGGAGATCGCAAGCTTGATATTGGCGCGCACACTCTCCATCGGCATCCCGGAGGCGAGCATCACCCCAAGCAGGCTCTGGTCGGGCCTCTCGCGCAACACTGGCGTCATGTCGTCGATTGCCGCATCGATGCCTGCGGTCGCGGCATGGCAGCGGGCTTCCACCGCGACATCGCCGGCATAGTTGGCGATGCCGTCGATCATGCCTTGCGACCACGCATTCATGTCCTGAAAGCGCATGTTGACGAGGCCGGTGATCGATTTCAGGCACTCGGCGGAAAAGGGCAGCGCGAACGCCTGCACGAAATCAACGGTGCCGGAAGCCGGCAAGGCGTCGATGATGCGGTCGGCATGCGCCTGGAATTGCGAGATCCAGTGCGCCTTCACCGCGCGCGGCGATACCGCCGGAAAGAACACGCTGCGCTCCGCCATGTGCGCCTCGCCGTCCTTGCGCATCATGTTGTGGCCCATGAGGCGGTTCATCAGGCCTTGCGGCTGATGCGAGCTGAACACGTCAATCTGCTTCTCCGAGATGAAAATGTCGTCGCGACCGCAGAACAGCGTGCTGCCGAGCTGCGGCACAAAGGCAATCGGCGCCTTGGCGCGCATCTCGGCCAGTGCCGGATAGGGGTCGCTCCAGAACGAAGGCACATCGATGTCGAAGCGCGGAGCGGTGCTCAATCTCGACCCTCTCGATTGCAGTGGTATCCGGCCGGCCGCAGTTAGGCGCTGGCCGCGACCTTCGGCGCGACGCTGACCGCGAGCTTGCCATAGCGATCGGTGAAAGCCGCGGTATCGATCTCCTCCAGCTCGATCGCCCCGCTCATGACGCCCGCTTTCCAGGCGTCGTGCTCGGGGTCGTGCTGGAACTCCGGCATCACCTCTTTTGCGAAAAGCTCGAGCAACTCGCAGATATCCTCGTGGGTGTTCTTGCCCGCCTGGTTGAGCAGGATGACCTGGTCGATATGGGAGGTGCGGAACCGCTTGAGTTTCTTCCGGAGCGTCTCGGGCGATCCGATCAGGCCGCCGCGCAACGCGGCCTCCTGCGCGTCCGGATTTTCCCGCTTCCATTTGTTGTACTCGTCCCACATGTTGACCGTGCCCGGCGCGGGACGCTGCCGGTTCTGCGACTGGCCGTAATAGCGCAATGCGAACTGGAAGAAGGTCGCGCCATCGGCGCGCTTGCGCGCCTCCTCGTCGGTCTTTGCGCACATGAAGAACGAGACCAGCGCCATGTTCGGATTGATTTCGTACGCGGCGAGCTTGTTCAGGCGCTTGGTGATGGCGTTGTAATAGGCATGCACCCAGGCATGCGCGGCATCGGCGCTGACGAACTGGAAGCCGAGCGCGCCAAAGCCGTTCTGGCCGGCGCGTTCGATGGTCGGCAGCTGCGAGCACGCCATCCACAGCGGCGGATGCGGCTTCTGCACCGGTTTCGGCACGACATTGCGCAGCGGAATGTCGAAATATTTGCCGTGGTGCTCGGTGCCGACCCTGGTGAACATCGGGAAGATCGCCGCCACCGCCTCCTCGAACACCTCGCGCTTGGTTTCCATGTCGCGCCCGAACGGCGTCAGCTCGGTGATCGACGCGCTTTCGCCCATGCCGAACTCGCAGCGCCCGCGACTGAGCAGATCGAGGACGGCGACGCGTTCGGCCACTCGCGCGGGGTGGTTGGTCGTGAGCTGGAAGATGCCGTGGCCGAGGCGGATGTTTCTGGTGCGCTGGCTCGCGGCGGCGAGAAAGGACTCCGGCGCGGGCGAGTGCGAATATTCCTCCAGGAAATGATGCTCCACCACCCAGGCATAGTCGTAGCCGAGGCGATCGGCGGTCTCGAGCTGGGTCAGCGCGTCCTGATAGAGCCGGAGCTCGTCGCCATCCTGCCAAGGGCGCGGCAATTGCAGCTCGTAGAAGATGCCGAATTTCATGACGCCTCTCCCGCTCACTCGTTCTTCTTGTTGAGGCCATTGTAGTAGCCGGCCCGGCGCTGTCCATCGCCGCCAATTCCGCTGTGCGGGAGATGGTCCTTGCCGACGCGCCGAATTGCCGCGGTTCCTGGCCGCTTGATCCAGATCAAGGCCCGATTGGGCGTTCTGCCTAGCGTATCGACAGGCAACGGCCCGGAAGCCGTCTACTTCCCCCCAAAATTCGCAGAGAGACACGATCATGTCGGTCGCCGGCGACGACGCGCATGCACGACCCCGCCGCAGGCGCATGGAAATCTTCGCATTCCTGTTTCTCACCGCGGTCATGATCCCCGCGCTCGCGGTTGCGACCGTCGGTTCCTACGGGCTTGCGGTCTGGATCTACCAGATGGTCGCGGGCCCGCCCGGTCCGCCGAGCCCCCACTGAGGCAAAGAGTGTCAGCATGCCCAAGTCCCACGCCATCAACCGTCGGTCTGTGATCACCGGCCGCGTTCTCGCCAGCAATCCCGTGCCGGCGCCGCCGGGCGGCGAGATCGCGAGCATCCTCGTGCAAGCGCGGCCCGAACAGCTTGCAGACGTGGAAACCGAGATCGTCGGATTGGGCGGATGCGAGATCTGCGGCCGCGATGCGCGCGGCAAGCTGATCGTGGTTGCCGACGTGCCGGACGCCGGCGCGCTCGGCGTCATCCTCAACACCATCGCATTGCTGCCGCACGTCTATTCCGCATCCCTCGTCTTTCACGCCATCGATGCCGGCTAAGGGCTTCGTGGGAGAACCCTCATGACTACACCCAAACTCGACCGCCGCCAGATGCTGAAGCTGGAGGCCGCGGCAATCGCGGCCGCCGCCGCCGGCATGCCGGCGCCGGCGCTCGCCGCCAATCTCGTCACGGAGCGCGACGCCAGTGAGCTGAAATGGGACAAGGCCGCCTGCCGCTTCTGCGGCACCGGCTGCAGCGTGATGGTGGCGACCAAGGACAATCGCGTCGTCGCCACCCACGGCGATATCAAGTCCGAGGTCAATCGCGGCCTCAACTGCGTCAAAGGCTATTTCCTCTCCAAGATCATGTACGGCCACGACCGCCTGACGCAGCCGATGCTGCGCAAGACCAACGGCAAGTTCGACAAGGACGGGGACTTCACGCCGGTCTCGTGGGACGAGGCTTTCGACGTCATGGCGGAAAAGTTCAAGGGCGCGCTGAAAAAACGCGGTCCGTCCGGCGTCGGCATGTTCGGCTCCGGCCAATGGACGATCTGGGAAGGCTACGCCGCCTCAAAGCTGTTCAAGGCCGGCTTCCGCTCCAACAACATCGATCCCAATGCGCGCCACTGCATGGCTTCCGCGGTCGCCGGCATGATGCGGACCTTCGGCATCGACGAACCGCCCGGCTGCTACGACGATATCGAGGCGACCGATGCCTTCGTGCTGTGGGGCTCCAACATGGCCGAGATGCATCCGATCCTGTGGACGCGCGTGACCGACCGCCGGCTGTCCGCACCGCATGTCCGCGTCGCCGTGCTCTCGACCTTCGAGCACCGCTCGTTCGATCTTGCCGACATCGGCATGGTGTTCGTTCCGCAGACCGACCTCTATATCCTCAATGCGATCGCAAACCACATCATCAAGACCGGGCGGGTGAACAAGGACTTCGTGACCGCGCATACGGTGTTTCGGCGCGGTCAGACCGATATCGGCTACGGGCTGCGCCCCGAACATCCCCTGCA
Source organism: uncultured Alphaproteobacteria bacterium (assembly GCA_963738845.1). Lineage (GTDB taxonomy): Bacteria > Pseudomonadota > Alphaproteobacteria > Rhizobiales > Xanthobacteraceae > Bradyrhizobium. Next base: position 260,075 of record CAVTYJ010000008.1, read on the forward strand.
AAAGAAGGCGACCGGCGCGGCAAAGGCCAACAACTCGACCGACATGACCTTCGACGAGTACGCGAAATTCGTCTCCGACTACACGCTGGAGCAGGCGGCCCAGAAGTCGGGCGTTCCGCTCAACCGGCTCGAAGCGCTCGCCGAGCTCTACGCCGATCCCAAGATCAAGGTGGTCAGCTTCTGGACCATGGGCTTCAACCAGCACACCCGCGGCGTCTGGTGCAACAACCTCGTCTACAACATCCACCTCCTGACCGGAAAAATCTGCGAGCCCGGCAACAGTCCGTTCTCGCTGACCGGCCAGCCCTCGGCCTGCGGCACCGCGCGCGAGGTCGGCACCTTCTCGCATCGCCTGCCCGCCGACATGGTCGTGACGAACAAGGAGCATCGCGAGAAGACCGAGGCGATCTGGAAGCTGCCCGAAGGCACCATTCCCGACAAGCCGGGCTATCACGCCGTGCTGCAAAGCCGGATGCTCAGGGATGGCCTGCTCAACGCCTATTGGGTGCAGGTGAACAACAACCTGCAGGCCGGCCCCAACGCCAACGAGGAAACCTATCCCGGCTTCCGCAACCCCGACAATTTCATCGTGGTTTCCGACGCCTATCCCTCAGTCACCGCGCTTGCGGCCGACTTGATCCTGCCGACCGCGATGTGGGTCGAGAAGGAAGGCGCCTATGGCAATGCCGAGCGGCGAACGCAGTTCTGGCACCAACTCGTTTCGGCGCCGGGCCAGTCGCGCTCGGATCTCTGGCAACTGATGGAGTTTTCGAAGCGCTTCAAGATCGAGGAGGTTTGGCCCGAGGAGCTTATTGCCAAGAAGCCCGAATACCGCGGCAAGACCCTGTTCGACGTGCTCTACCGAAACGGCCAGGTCGACAAATTTCCGCTGTCCGACATCGAGGAAGGTTACGCCAACGACGAATCCAAGGCGTTCGGCTTCTACGTGCACAAGGGCCTGTTCGAGGAATATGCCGCGTTCGGCCGCGGTCATGGCCATGACCTTGCGCCGTTCGATTCGTATCATCGCGAGCGAGGCTTGCGATGGCCCGTCGTCAACGGGCAGGAGACGCGCTGGCGCTTTCGCGAGGGCTTGGACCCCTATGTCCGGCAAGGCGCCGGCGTGCAGTTCTATGGCTATCCGGACGGCAAGGCGCGCATCTTCGCCCTGCCCTACGAGCCGCCGGCGGAATCGCCGGACAGCGAGTATCCGCTGTGGCTCTCGACCGGACGCGTGCTGGAGCATTGGCACTCCGGGACCATGACGCGGCGCGTGCCCGAGCTTTATCGCGCCTTTCCGGAGGCCGTCTGCTTCATGCATCCCGACGATGCGCAGGATGCGAAACTGCGCCGCGGCGATGAAGTCAAGGTGATCTCGCGGCGCGGCTTCATCCGCGCGCGCGTCGAGACCCGCGGCCGCGACCGGCCGCCGCGCGGCCTCGTGTTCGTGCCGTGGTTCGACGAATCGAAGCTGATCAACAAGGTGACACTCGACGCCACCGATCCGATCTCGCTGCAGACCGATTTCAAGAAATGCGCCGTGCGTGTCGAGAAGGTGTGACGACCATGATCAGGAAATCAGCCATCGTTCTGCTTGTCGCCGCGATCGCGGCCGGCACCGGCACGCTCGCCGCGCAAACGCTCAACTCCGGCCTGCGCGGGCCGACCCCGCTCAACGACGAGGGGCCGGCGCCGCCGATGTCGGCGCCGCGCAATACCTCGGAACGGGAGGTTCGGAATTATCCCGAGCAGCCGCCGGTGATCCCGCATTCGATCGACGGCTACCAGATCGACCTGAACAGCAACAAGTGCCTGTCCTGCCACGCGCGGGCGCGCACGGCCGAATCGCAGGCGCCGATGGTCTCGATCACCCATTTCATGGACCGCGACGGCCAGCTCCTTGCCTCCGTGTCGCCGCGGCGCTTTTTCTGTACCGAATGCCACGTGCCGCAGAACGTCACCAATCCACCGGTCAGCAATGATTTCGTCGACATCGACACCATGCTCACCCGCGCGGCGCCCGGTGGTCGCAGATGAGCGTGCTCGACAAGCCGGGCACGCGCCCCTCGATCCTCAAGCGCGCCTGGAGCTTCATTCTCGAGCTCTGGGGCGTTTTGATCCGCCCGAGCTCGGTGTTCGGTCTCGGCGTGCTGGTGCTTGCGGGCTTTGCAGCCGGCGTGATCTTCTGGGGCGGCTTCAACACCGCGCTGGAACTGACCAACACCGAAAAATTCTGCACCGGCTGCCACGAGATGCATGACAACGTGTTTCAGGAATTGAAGTCGACGATCCATTTCACCAATCGTTCGGGCGTGCGGGCCACCTGCCCGGATTGCCACGTTCCGCACAACTGGACCGACAAGATCGCGCGCAAGATGCAGGCGTCCAAGGAGGTCTGGGGCCATCTGTTCGGCTTCATCGACACCCGTGAGAAATTCGTCGACAAGCGGCTGGAGCTCGCGCTGCACGAATGGGCGCGGTTCAAGGCCAACGATTCGCTGGAATGCCGCAACTGCCACAGCGCGCAATCGATGGACGTCACCAAGCAATCGCCGCGCGCCGCGGTCGCCCATGAGCGTTTTCTTTTCTCGAGCGAGAAGACCTGCATCGATTGCCACAAGGGCATTGCGCACCGTCTTCCCGACATGCGCGGCGTTCCCGGCTGGCAGTAGGTCCGCGCGGTCTTGCGCTGATGGCAGCAATGGTTAGGTTCGGTAGAGCGAATCGCAAGACGCGCGATCTGCCGCACCGAGCCAGATGCCAACTTTCACGCCACATCAGAATTCCGCGCTCAATGCCGTCGCCGCCTGGCTGAAGGCCAAACCCGGCAAGAACGGCGCGGCGCAGGTGTTCCGCCTGTTCGGCTATGCCGGCACGGGCAAGACGACGCTGGCGCGCCATATCGCCGACGGCGTCGACGGCGAGGTGAAGTTCGCGGCCTTCACCGGCAAGGCCGCGCTCGTGATGCGCAACAAGGGATGCGACGGCGCCTCCACCATTCATTCGCTGATCTATCGCGCGCGCGAAAGCGGCGTCGAGCAGCCGAGCTTCGAATTGTGGGACGATGCGCCAGCATCCAAGGCCAAGCTGATCGTGGTCGACGAGTGCTCGATGGTCGACGCCGAGATGGGCCGCGATCTGCTCTCGTTCGAATGTCCGCTGCTCGTGCTCGGCGATCCCGCCCAGTTGCCGCCGATCCAGGGCGGCGGGTTCTTCACCGCAAGCGAGCCCGATGCGATGCTGACCGAGGTGCACCGCCAGGCCCAGGACGATCCGATCGTGCGGATGTCGATGGACGTGCGCGAGGGCCGCGACCTCGAGATCGGGCGACATGGCGAGAGCGAGGTGGTGTCGCGCAAGGAGCTTGATCCGGACCGCGTGATGCAGGCGCACCAGGTGCTGGTCGGGCGCAACAACACCCGCCGTGCCTACAACATGCGGATGCGGCAGCGCCAATCGATCGAGGATCCCCTGCCCGTCGCCGGCGACAAGCTGGTTTGCCTGCGCAACAACCGCAAGAAGGGACTGTTCAATGGCGGGCTGTGGCGGGTGAAGGCGCGCACTCCCTCGCGCTCGAAATCGTCGCGGATCATCAGCATGCGGCTGTCGCCGGACGAGGAGTTCATCCACAAGGTGACCAGGGTTTCGGTGCGCCAGGACTGTTTTGAGGGCGGCGTCGAGGCGATCCCGTGGGAGCAGCGCAAGCCCTATGACGAGTTCGACTACGGCTATGTGCTGACGGTCCACAAATCGCAGGGCTCGCAATGGGATGACGTCGTGCTGTTCGACGAAAGCTTCGCCTTCCAGGACAGCCGCGCGCGCTGGCTCTACACCGGCATCACCCGGGCTGCGAAGCGGCTGAGCGTGGTGGTCTAGCCGCCTCGCTGCCGCTGGCACATCGGCGAATTCACGCAACCGTGTCCACCACGGCGTAACAGAGCGCCATTTGCCGCGTATCTTGGGCATCCAGCGGTGCTGCCGGCGATTGTGGAGCCCCGGCTGTGCGCCTTAGACTGCCGCCTAATTCGACCCACCAGGCCCGGAAGAGGATAGCCATGCGGAAAATCCAGATCAGCCGTCTCGCGCTCTGCGCCGCCGCCATCGGCGCGCTCGCGGTCGCAGCCGTCATTTCGGTGCCGACCCGTGCGGCGGAGGAAGCCGTCAAGATTCCGGCGCCCGCGATTGACGTGCCGCCGTCCGACGGCCTGCAGACTGCGGTCCTCTCCGGCGGCTGTTTCTGGGGCGTGCAGGGCGTGTTCCAACACACCGCGGGCGTGGCGAGCGCGGTGTCAGGCTATGCCGGCGGCAGCAGGATGACCGCGACCTACGAGCAGGTCTCGAGCGGCACCACGGGGCATGCGGAGTCGGTCCAGATCAAGTACAACCCGAAGAAGATTTCCTACGGCAAGATCCTGCAGATCTTCTTTTCCGTTGCGCATGACCCGACCCAGCTGAACCGCCAGGGCCCGGACAGCGGCACGCAATATCGCTCGGCGATCTTCACCACTTCTGACGAACAGAAGAAAGTCGCGGAAGGCTATATCGCCCAGCTCAATGCCGCGCATGTCTATGCCAGGCCGATCGTGACCAAGGTGTCTCCGCTCGAGGGCTTCTTTGCCGCGGAGGCCTACCATCAGGACTACCTGACGCTGCACCCGAACCAGCCCTATATTGCCTATAACGACCTGCCCAAGATCGAAAACCTGAAGAAGCTGTTCGCGGACAATTACATCGAGAAGCCGACGCTGGTGCGAAGCGTTTCGAACTGATCTTTCGAACCGCTGCACGCGCGCGAATGGAGGAATGATGGCCGATACCAAGACGACATCCGGCAAGATCGAAAAGAGCGAGGCCGAATGGCGCAAGGAGCTGACGCCGATGCAGTATGCGGTGCTGCGCGAGAAGGCGACCGAGCGTCCCTTCTCCGGCGAATATGAGCATGAGCACCGCGCCGGCACCTATATCTGCGCCGGCTGCGGGCAAACGCTGTTCGAGTCCGATGCCAAGTTCGATTCGGGCTGCGGCTGGCCGAGCTTCACCCAGCCGGCCGCCGACAGCCATATCGACGAGGAGCGGGATTTCAGCCACGGGATGGTGCGCACCGAGGTGCTGTGCTCCAAATGCTCGGGCCATCTCGGCCATGTGTTCAATGACGGCCCCGGCCCCACAGGGCTGCGTTACTGCATCAACTCTGTCGCGCTGAAGCTGAAGCCGCGCTAGCGGCAGCAGGCGCGAAAACGGTTCCTTGGCTGGAACCAATTGGCGGGATGTGCTTTTCTCATCGCGGCCCGGCGAGTTGTCCCTCGCCTGCAGCCACGTCGGGGAGAGTGCCATGTCGCTTGGCTTGATCCTGATTATCCTCGTGATCATTTACCTGATCGGCGGCTTCAGCGGCCGGTTTGGCGGTTATGGCTATGGCATGGGCCATTCCGGCATGGGCATCGGCGGCGTCATCCTGGTGGTGCTGATCGTGCTGCTCCTGTTCGGTGAGCTGTAATCCATATAAGTCTTTGAAAATTAGACTATTATTATTCCAGTTCCAGATTCATGGTTTGGTCCGGCAGGATTCGCAATTCTGTCAAACAAGCCTATATTAGGGGTGAAATGACGTGCACGGAGCGCCGCCGGTCGCGGCCCTGTCAGTCTGTCCCTAACCACTTGCGCTAGCGCGAAAGAGATAAGAGGTCCTCGACCATGCGTCCTATGCGTCCGTTCAACTTCAACACCGCCGCCGAACTTTTCCCCGCCGCGATCCGCAAGAAGAAGCGGGCGGGATTCGCCTATCGGCGATTTGGCACCGCGGCTGAGGCTGTGCGCTTCGCGATCGAGGAGTTGCCTGCGGATTCGCTGAACGGCGCCTATCTGCAGGTCGAGGAAGCTCGCTTCGACCAGAGCGGCATCCGTTCGCTTTACGAGAGCGAAGCCTTTCCGCTGCCGCGCCGGCCGCGCTCGGCCGCGGCGCCCGCGCCAGCCGACAGCAACAAGGACGCGGCATAAAAGCCCTGTTCGTCTTGCTTTCAACGCCCTCGGATCAATCCGGGGGCGTTTTGTTTGCGCGCTACTTTGCCTGCCGCTCCAACCAGCGACGCAGCAGCCGCGCATTGCGCATGTTGGCCCGAAACAGCACGTCGAAGGCATCGCCCGCAATCGGCACCGCGCCGACGACACCTTGAACCGCGACGTTGCCGAGCATGCGCCCCGTAACATGCCAGGGCGCGCCGAGCGCGCGTGCTTCATGCACCACCCACAGCGACAAGCCCGTGGCGATGATATCGCCGACGATGGGAATCAGTCCGACGATGCCATCGATGCCGTAGCGCACCTTGGTACCGGGCAGGATGAAGGCGATGTCCAGGACTTTCGCCACGGCCTCGAGCCGTTTCAGCCGCTGCTCGCGGGTGAGCTGACCGAACGGATTGGCCGCCGAATGACGAAAATCGAATCCTATCCCGGCTGATTGGCCGAGTTCCTCACGCGGGATCTCTCGTCCCTCCTGATCGATCACGGGACCTCGCGCCTCGGCCGCGCTGAAGTCGGCGCGGGAGGTTCGCGCAGAACGTGGATTACGGGGATAAATCGGGTCGTGTGCCATGGCCATGAGATGGGAACGCGCTGGTCCCACACAAGTTGCGTCGCCGCGGTCGGATAAAGGGCGCTTACCGTCCTCTGGCAGCGGTCGGCGTCAGGCCGAAACGCCGGCGGAAGCAGCGATTGAAGTAGGAGAGGTCGTTGAATCCGCACTCAAACGCCACGTCGCTGATGCGGCGCTCGCCGTGAGTAATTCGTTGACGTAGCGTTCTGAAAGGCCGGCCTCGAAAGCGAGCTTCTGCGCGGAAAAATCCGGCTCGGCAAATCGTCGCTGCAGGATCATCAGCACGGCCTTCAGCCGCACCATGCGCAAGCCGCCGCGATGCGCCGCCACGGCTTGCTCGCTGCGGCCGCCGCGACCGATCGCTGCGAGATCGAGCAGATGCGCGGCAATCGCCATGCCGGCCTCGTCGACGGCATCGGGATGCCTGAGCAACATGTCGCTGCAGTCTATCGCAAGCGACAGCGCGCCGCCTGCGAGCTCGCATCCGACCAGGTCATCGAGGCCCGCGACCATCGGGTGAAGCCGATCTCGAGTCCTTTACCGACGGAGAATGATGATGCGACGTTGTCTGGCTGCAACTTTCCTTGTCGCGATGATTGCCGGCACCGCCCAGGCGATGCCGGTCGTTTCCCTCAATACCGGCGCAAATCCGGCGATCGTCAGGATCGGCGGCGGATGCGGCGCGGGTTGGCATCGCGGACCCTATGGCGGCTGCCTTCGCAATTACGCCGATCCTGCCGCGCATGCCTGTCCGCGCGGCTATCACATTGGCCGGGGCGGCGAATGCAAGGGCAACGGGAAGCGATTGGCTGAGAACGAGGGAAAGCTTTCGATCACCTGATCCTGTTGCGCGGCGGGCTCGCGTCCGCCGTTTTTTTCAGGACGTAGATTGCACCGGCGGGTCTGTCTGCGGCATTGGCTCTTCATCGACGAACTCATGCACCAGCCACGAGCTGACCGTGCCCGGGATAAAGCCGACCAGGCCATACATGATGAACTGCAGCGCGCCGGAATCCGGGCCGCGCGAGCCGTACATCAATTCGGCAAGCGCGAAGGCGATCGCGCCGACCAGCAGCATGCGAACGACCGGGGCGATCCGCCTGATATGCGAGAGGATGTCGTCGATTGCGCCAATCATCAGCGCCGGCAGAATCCCGAACAGATAGCTGTACTGCAACGTCGTCGCGAATACCGTGAGCAGCTTGCCGATTTCGGCGGCATTCGGCGGCTTGCTCCAATAGCCCGACATCAGCGTCGTGGTCAGGAGCAGCCAGAACCCGCCAAGCAGCGGACCCAGGGCTGCGAATATCAGGTAGCGCTTCATGCTCGGCCTCTCTTCGCGGTGTCGCGGTCAAGCCGCTAACATAGCAGCCATGCATGAAGCCTGGACAAAATATTGGTCGGATGCAGCCCTATTCGCCCCACGTCGCAAACGCATCGTTGAAGGCGCGCTCGCCCGGCGGCCCTTTCTCGATGGCGATGATGGCGCGGCGCTGGTTCGAGTAGACCAGCGGCACGTCGAACCAGGAGCGCTCTTTCAGGAGCTGGACGTTGCGCGCGCGGTCGGAGTCGACGTTGGACAGTCCGACCAGGAAGAAGCCCTCGGTGACCTTGACGGCAAGACCGGCAAGAGGCGTGCCGCGCGCCTGCTCGTTCGACTTCATCAGGATGCCCGGCACGTTGCCGACACCGCCGCCCGCGAAATCCGGCGGCAGGATGAAGGTCAATTCCGCAGTGTGGCTCGCCGGCAGCGAGGAATCGGTGTTGCGGCGGAACGACATCGTCATCTTGAACTTGCGATCGGGAATTTCGATATCGGCGCGCACGGCGAGATCGGGCTTCTGGCTGCCGGTCGCCTTGATCGGCTCGGTCCGCCAGACCACGGAGCCTACGAACTGCTTGCCCTTGGGATCGGATGGATCCTCGTCATAAAGCACGACCCGCTGTGCCACCGGGGCAACCTGCTCGGACGATGATGACGGCTGGCCGACGCGATCGGAGATCTTTGGCTTCGCAAGCGGCGCAGCGGCCGTGTCCTTTGGTGCTTCCACCGCCGGCTGCGATTTGAACAGCGCGGCCACGCTCGAGACCACCGATTTACCCCAGAGGATCCCGGCGCCGGCGAGGATGAGAACGATGCCGACAGCGATCGCGCTCTTGAATGGAAACGCCGCACCTGTGCGCGCACGCTTCGGCCCGCGCTCGCGCTCACCACCGACGCGCGCACGCGGCGCCAGCGGCGGCGGCGCATAGCGCTCGGCCTCCTCGATCGATTCGTCATAGGAATAGGGCGTGTTCGCATCGCCGCGATCCTCGAGGTCCGGCTCGATCCGGTCGAATTCCGGCGAGGGCGAGGGCACATTGGCATAAGTTTTTCGCGCGGCGCGGTTGGCCTGGGCGGCGGCGCGGCCGAGGTCGTCGGCATCGGCCGTAATGTCGCGAAAGCCGCGCACACCCGGTACCGGCGGCGGCCCGTTGTCGGCACCGCGACGCGGCGGGGGTCCGGCGCGGTCGCGAACCGGCGGCAACTCCGGATCCTGCATGCCGACTTGGGGCTGTGGCAACGCTGGGGGCGGTTCAGGGCGGCCGTTGCGAGGACCGCGTTGTTGGACATCCGGCCGCCCGTCCTGTCCGAGCGGCGGCCGCTCATTGCGTGCTGGGGGCGGCGAGGCTGACGGCGGCCGCGGGCGCGCGGGCTGCTGCCCCGCCGGAGCCGCTTGCGGCGCCCCGGCGCGGCGAAGCGCGTCGCTGGCGCGTGGGGCACCCCCCGGGCGCGAGGCATCGCGGGCGCGCTGCGCGGCTTCCGATTCGACCTTGCGCACGGCCTCTTCCAGCGACAGCCGCTCGCGTGTGATCTCGGATTCGGACAGCGGCGGCTGCACGCTGCGCAGCTGGGCAATCAGCGCCGCGCGCGCCCGTTCATAGAGCGCACGCCGGCTCTCGCCGGGAGCACTGGGATCCAATCCGGCGATAGCGCGGGCGATTAGCGGGTAGTAATCGGCCATTTCAGCTCAACTATGCGGACGTCCCGGTAACATGTTGTTAAGCCTCAAAGGGGTTCTGGACCAGAATAGTATCCTCGCGTTCAGGGCTCGTGGAAAGCAAGGCGATTGGGCAACCCACGAGTTCCTCCACACGACGGACATATTTGATGGCCTGCGCCGGCAGGCCCGCCCAGGAGCGGGCGTTGGCGGTCGGCTGTTTCCAGCCCTCGATCGTCTCGTAGATGGGCACCACCCGAGCCTGGGCGCCCTCGCCCGCCGGTAAATGGTCGATTTCCTTGCCGTCCAGCCGATAGCCGGTGCAGACCTCGATGGTATCGAAGCCGTCGAGAATATCGAGCTTGGTCAGCGCCAACCCATTGATGCCGCAGGTCCTGACGGTTTGCCGCACCAGCGTGGCATCGAACCAGCCGCAGCGCCGCTTGCGCCCGGTGTTCACGCCGAACTCCTTACCCCTGCGGCCGATCTCCTCGCCGATCTCGTTGTTGAGCTCGGTCGGAAACGGACCCTGGCCGACCCGGGTCGTGTAGGCCTTGCAGATGCCCAGCACATAGCCGACGCCGCCCGGTCCCATTCCCGTTCCGGTCGCCGCCTGTGCCGCGACCGTGTTGGACGAGGTGACGTAGGGATAGGTGCCGTGGTCGACGTCGAGCAGTGCACCCTGCGCGCCCTCGAACAGGATGCGCTTGCCCTCGCGGCGTTTCGCGTCGAGCAGGCGCCACACGGTCTCCGCATAGGGCAGAAGCCTTGGCGCCATCTCGGTGAGCTCTTTCAGGATGATGCGCCCGTCGATCTCCGCAAGGTTGAGACCGCGTCGCAGCGCGTTGTGGTGCGCCAACAGACGGTCGATCTTGTGCGGCAGCGTGTCGAGATCGGCGAGATCCATCAGACGTATGGCGCGGCGTCCGACCTTGTCCTCGTAAGCGGGCCCGATGCCGCGCCGCGTGGTGCCGATCGCGGTCACCGCATTGGACTGCTCGCGCATGGCATCGAGATCGCGATGCAGCGGCAGAATCAGCGTGACGTTTTCAGCCACGCGCAGATTGTCGGGACCGACGGCAACGCCCTGGCTTTTCAGCCTGACCACCTCATCGAGGAAGGCCTGCGGATCGAACACCACGCCATTGCCGATCACGGCAAGCTTCGAGGGACGCAGCACGCCGGATGGCAACAGCGCAAGCTTGTAGGTCTCGCCGTTGATGACGAGTGTGTGGCCGGCATTGTGACCGCCCTGGAAGCGCACGACGATGTCGGCCTGCTCCGACAACCAGTCGACGATCTTGCCCTTCCCTTCGTCGCCCCATTGGGCGCCGACGACGACAACATTTGCCATTCGCTTCACTGTCCCCTGAAACGTTCAACATACGAGCACGATCGGTCTCGAAAGCCGGCCCACAGCAGACCACCCGTCCGCGCACAGGCCATTCCCAACCATGCGCCCGGCCGAAACCACGGCCGGGGCCGCTCGCATGCGAGGCAATTCCACCGGATAAAGGAAGCCCGTCATCTAAGCAAGCTGGAAGGGGGCCTTTTGACATTACAGATCGGTATCCAAGCTCTTGATATCCCCTGAAAATTTGTACCCGCTCGGCCCCGACGGGCAGCATCCCGGGCCAGCCCCTGCCCCACCGCTTGAAAGTGCCATCCTCGCATGGTCGCGATGCATCCCGCCCCATTGATGGGAGCCAAAAATCCGTGTCTTGAGGGATGGCCGGCAAGAGACCGCCCGGAACCAGACGCCGGGCCGGTCCCCGGCTGCATTGAAGCGGGCCAAACAAGAAAAACCATGTCTGCCTCCGACCAAGCCGCGCATATCGCCACGCCATTTCGCTGGGTGGCGAACCAGCCTTATCTCCTGCTCTGCATCACCGCGCTGTGCTGGGCCGGGAACGCCATCGTCGGCCGCCTTGCTGCCGGCCACATTCCTCCCGTGACGCTGTCGTTACTGCGCTGGGCATTCGCCTTCCTCCTGATCCTGCCCTTCGCCTGGAAGCATCTGAAGCGCGACTGGCCGGCGATCCGCGGCAAGCTCGGGGTCATGGTGCTGTTGTCGGTCACCGGGATCGGCGTCTTCAACACCCTGCAATACTGGGCGCTCGAGCATACCTCGGCGCTGAACACGCTGCTGCTGCAGTCGGCGGGACCGCTCATCGTCGCGGTCTGGTCCTTGCTCCTGCTCGGCGTACGGCTGACACTGGCGCAGGCGATCGGCGTCATGCTCTCGCTCTGCGGCGTGGTCGTGATCCTGACCCAGGGCGATCTCACCGCGCTGTCCGCGATCCGCTTCAACAAGGGCGACCTGATCTTTTTGGTGGCGATGATCACCTTCGGGCTCTACTCGGTGCTGACGCTGAAGCGTCCGGCCATTCACTCGCTGTCGCTGGTCGGCTTCACCTTCGGTTGCGGCGCGGCCGTCCTCATCCCGCTGTGGATCGTCGAATTGTATTCGCGTCCCGTGATGGCGCTCGATGCGCAGAATATGCTGACGCTGCTCTATGTCGCAATCTTCCCTTCGGCGGTCGCCTATCTCTGCTTCAATCGCGGCGTGCAGCTGATCGGCGCCAATCGGGCGGCGCCCTTTTTCCACGTCGTGCCGGTGTTCGGCGCGGCGATGGCGATGGTGTTCCTCGGCGAACGTCCGCAAGCCTTTCATATCATCGGCTTCGCGCTGGTCCTGACCGGCGTCTACATCGCCTCCCGCAAGCAGGCCTAGCGCACGATCCAAGGCGCGCCGGTTTTCCTTCGCGACAAGCGTGCAGCGTTTGCACGGTGATCAAGCTCAAGCTCTGTGTCGCCTGCCGCTTTTCGCACCACCATCGCCCGCAACGCCGGTGTCACACCGCCCCGCTATGTTGTAGAGAACCATCAAGGGGATCGGGGGCCGATGCGATGATGACTGTTCCGGAGCTTGCGGCTGACGCGCTGGGCGAATTCCTGGCCAGCTACATGCGCCGCCGTTTCGGCTCATCCGAGGCGCATCTTGTGGAGATGGTGCCGTCGATCGCGCGCATCGCGATCGAATGCATCGGCAATTCGGACGCGCTCTATCACAATGTCGAGCACACCATGCTGGTAACGCTCGCCGGCCACGACATCCTGCGCGGGCGCGCGCTGCATTCCCACATGCCGGCCGAGGACTATGCCCATGTCATCATCGCCTGTCTTACCCACGACATCGGCTATGTGCGCGGGGTATTCAAGGCCGACGACAAGGACGGCTATGTTGTCGACGCTTCGGGGCGCAAGGTGACGTTGCCGCGGGGCGCGTCCGATGCCGCGCTCCTGCCCTATCACGTCGACCGCTCGAAGATGTTCGCCATGGAGCGCATTGCCGGCATCGCGAAGCTCGACAAGCAGCGCATCTCCCGCGCCATCGAAGGCACGCGCTTTCCCGCGAGCATCCCGAGCGAGGCGGAGGAGATCGACGAGGAGGCAGCGCTGTTGCGCGCCGCCGATTTGATCGGGCAGCTCGGCGATCCCCACTATATCCGCAAGGCCAATGCGCTCTATTGCGAATTCGAGGAAGCCGGACTGAACCGGCAGCTCGGCTATTCGTCGCCCGCCGACCTCGTCAACCTCTATCCGCAGTTCTACTGGAATTGCGTCGCGCCGCATGTGCAGACCGCGATCCGCTACCTCAACGTGACCTCGAGCGGGCGGCAATGGATCGCCAATCTCTACAGCAACGTGTTCCGCGCCGAGCGCGAGATCTCGCTGTCGGGGCCGCAGAAATGAACCGTCACCGGCAGGACGAACTCACGTGTTGGCCTCTCGTGCCTTCCTGATCTCGAATTTCAAACCTTTCCCCAGTGTCATCGCCCGGCTGACGGCATGACAGTGGATCGCGAGAGCGCACGATCAGCCATGTCGCGCATGGCACCAATTCCGCCGCCAATCTTGCCGCGACCGCACTTTCTGGCGCATATGGCCTTCTCTTGCCCACCGCACCACGGCACCACGCCCCCTTCGGCTGGCTCTTCAACCAGCCCTATCTGCTGCTCAGCCTGACCTCGCTGTTCTGGGCCGGAAACGTCGTGCTCGCGCGCTATGTTGCGGGCCACGTCCCACCGCTGACCTTGTCCTGCGTCAGATGGATCGGCGTCTTCCTGATCCTGCTGCCATTCGCATGGCCGCACCTGAACCGTGATCTGCGCACGCTGCGGCGGCATCTGCCCTTGATGCTGCTGCTGTCGGCGACCGGATTTGCCTACAACAACGCGGTCTCCTATTGGGCCCTGCACTACACCCAGGCCCTGAACGCGCTCTTGATCCAGTCCGCGGGTCCGCTGTTCGTCGCGCTGTGGTCGCTGGTGCTGTTCGGCGTGCGCCTGACCTTGCCGCAGCTTGCCGGCATCGTGATTTCGCTCACGGGCGTGCTGACCATCCTGCTGCACGGCGATGTTTCGGCGCTGACCGATATCCGCCTCAACCGCGGCGACGTGATGTTTGCAAGCGCCCTGTTTGCCTTCGGCCTCTATTCGGCGCTGATGCTGCGGCGGCCGGGGATGCATCAATTGTCGCTGCTTGCGTTCACGACCGGCTGCGGCGCGCTGATGCTGATGCCGTTCTCGATCTGGGAGTTTTCCACCGGCGCGAGGCTGAAGCCGGATCTGCTCACCGCCGCGACGCTCGCCTATGTCGTGGTCTTCCCCTCGACGCTGGCTTATCTGTTTTTCAACCGCGGGATTGCGATGATCGGGCCGAACCGCGCCGCCCCGTTCCTGCATCTGATGCCGGTGTTCGGCTCGGCGATGGCAATCCTGCTGCTCGGCGAGACGCTGCAGCTCTTCCACATGGTCGGCTATGCGCTGGTGCTGGCCGGCGTGATCATCGCGTCAAGGCGAGGCTCGGCTTAGACGCTCCGTAGGGCGCAATAGCGGAGCGTATTGCGCCGAACCGCTCGTGCCGGTGGACGGCGGATTAGGCTGCGCGCTCATCCGCCCTACGTAATAGCAGCATGGTCACCGAATCACGCCGCGCGGACCTTGGCGAGGAAGCTGTCGACGGCGCTGCGCAGCATGCCGGACTGGTTGTCGAGCTCGCGGGCGTTGGTCAGCACCTCGCCTGCGGCGGTTCCGGTCGCGCTTGCCGCAGAGGTGACGCCGCCGATATGGGCGTTGATCTCGTTGGAGCCGGCCGCAACCGACTGGATGTTGCGGGCGATCTCGCGCGTTGCGGCTCCCTGCTCCTCGATCGCGGCCGAGATCGCAACCGTGATCTCGCTCATCTGCGCGATCGTCTGCGTGATGCCGTTGATTGCCGCGACCGCATCGCTGGTCGACTGCTGCATGGCGGCGACCTGGCCGGAAATCTCCTCCGTCGCCTTGGCGGTCTGGTTGGCAAGCGCCTTCACTTCCGAGGCGACCACGGCAAAGCCGCGGCCGGATTCACCGGCGCGCGCCGCTTCGATCGTGGCGTTGAGCGCGAGCAGGTTGGTCTGGGCGGCGATCGAGTGGATCAGCTTCACCACTTCGCCGATCTTCTCGGCGCCGGTGGAGAGCACCTGCACGGTGGCATTGGTTCGCTCTGCATCGCCGACAGCCTTGCCTGCGATCTCGCTCGATCTCGTGACCTGGCGGGAGATTTCCTCGACCGAGCTCGACAGCTCCTCCGCAGCGGACGCAACTGTCGAGACATTGCTGGAGGCGCTCTGCGAGGCGGCACTCACCGTGGCCGCGCGCGCGCTGGCATCGCTTGCGGTCGCGGTCATCGATTGCGCAGTCGTCTGCATGCCGGCCGCGGCCGTGGAGACCGTACGCACAATGCCGTTGACGTCGCGCTCGAAATCCCTGGCGAGGCCTTCCATCGCGGCCTGTCGCTCGGTTGCGGCGCGCTCGCGCGTCGCGGCTTCCGCCTTCTCGAGCTCGTGCATGCGCAGCGCGTTGTCCTTGAAGATCTGCACGGTCTCGGCCATCTTGCCGACCTCGTCGCCGCGGCCGACACCGGGAATTTCGCCGTCGAGCGCCCCGCCCGCGAGCGCCTTCATCCGTTCGCCCAGCAGATTGAGAGGACGGCTGATGCTGCGGCTGATCAGCCAGGCCGCGCAGCCCGCCACCAGGCCGATGGCGAGGATCGCACCCGCGAGCAGCCAGATCAGCGGCCGCATCTTGTCGTCGATGTCGTCGAGATACGCGCCCGTGCCGATGAACATGTTCCAGTACGGCAGCGCGACCGAGTAGCCGATCTTGCGGATCGGCTTTTCCTCACCCGGCTTGGTGAATTCGTAGATCATCGTGTGCTCGCCCTTGGCGGCGACGTTTTCGCGCCACTCGCGACCGATGTTGCGGCCGTTGACGAGAATGTCGGCGCGGTTCTGGCCGATCTCCTTCGGGTTCGGCGACAAAATCGTGATGCCGTCCATGGTGATACCGAACAGATAACCGCTGCCATTGTTGTAGTTGAGCGTGTTGCCACGGCGGCCGAACTCGGCAAGCGCCTGCTCCTTGGTGAGCTTGCCGGCCTCGACTTCCTTCTGCAGTCCCGCCGCCATGTTGCGCGCCATGTCGACAATGACGTGCATCTCCTCGACGCGGTCGTTGAACATCTCCTGCTTCATCAGATAGCCGGCGAGCAAGCCAGCAACGCACAGGCCAAGCAGGGCTACACCCACCACCAAGCCGAGCTTGGGAGCGATCGTGAGATTGCTTAATTTCAAGGCAGGCACTCCAGGATTCCGAGGCGTGGCGATTCGTCGGGCCACACCATAGGGTGGAATCCCTTAGCGCTTTGTTTATGGCTGGCTCCGTATTTGCACGGTTGCTCGCACGATACATGTATATGCAAACAATTCTGGATTGCGCGCCGGTTGTGCCCGGCCGGCATTGCCCGCGCCTGCCATGCTTCCTGGAAACGATGCTCGGCCATGCCGTTCCGCGCCTAGCGGATGTCCGCTCCGCCATGCTTGGATGGCGCCACAAGCCCAACACGGCCGTTCAAACGGCAAATGAACAAACGGGAGCAGCGCATGGCAGGGTTCAAGGTGGTGACGCCGAAAGGTGCAAGCTTCTCGGTCGCGGGCGGCGGCTATGCCTACGAGCGGGAAGCGCTTGATCCGATCGGCGCCGAGATCATCGAGGCGCCCGCCAACGAGGCCGAGTTCATCGCGGCGGCAAAACAGGCGGACGCGATTTACGCCAAGGGCATGCCGATCAGCAAGGCGATCATCGACAGCCTGCAGAATTGCAAGGTCATCACGCTCGGCAGCGTCGGCGTCGATTCCGTCGACGTGAAGGCGGCGACCGCGCGCGGCATTCCCGTCACCAACATTCCGGACACCTTCATCGAGGAGGTCGCTGATCACGCCATGATGCTGCTGCTCGCCGCCTTTCGCCGGCTTGTCGAGCAGGACAGGATGGTGCGCGAGGGCCGCTGGGCCGAAGGGCGGCCGGCGCTCTTGAAGCTGCCGCGCCTGATGGGACAGACGCTCGGCTTCGTGTCGTTCGGACGCGTCGCGCGCGCGGTCGCCAAGCGCGCGGCGCCCTTTGGCCTCCGGATGATGGCCTACGATCCCTTCATCCAGGAAACGCTGATGTACGATCACGGCGTGATGCCGGCGACGTTGTCCGAGGTGCTCACACAGTCGGATTTCGTCTCGATGCACGCGCCGGCCCGGCCCGAAGTGCATCACATGCTTGGCGAGGCGCATTTCAGGCAGATGAAAAAGAACGCGATCTTCATCAACACCGGGCGCGGCGCGACCGTCAACGAGGAGGCGCTGATCAAGGCGCTACAGGAGGGCTGGATCGCCCATGCCGCGCTCGACGTCCTCGAGAAGGAGCCGCCCTCGCACAACAATCCGATGCTGCGCATGGAGAACGTCACGCTGACCGCGCATGTGGCGTCCGCTTCCGCGCGCTTCGACGAGGCGCGCAAGCGCCGCGTCGGGCACGAATTGGCGCTGGTGCTACAGGGGATGTGGCCGGTCTCCTGCGTCAACCCGTCGGTGCTGCAGAACACCACGTTGAGGCGCTGGCAGCCCGTCGGCATGGACCGCGGCCCGAACAGCTAACCCTACTTTCCCTCGAGCACGTTGATCGGCTCCCAATCCGCGCCCGGCGGGTTGGTGACATAGGCACTCGCGCGTTTCAGAAACAGCGCGGACGGCTTGTCGAAAGCGGAGACGCGGCCGAAGCAATCGGCGGCGACGGCAAACGCGCGCGAACGCCACGCGCTCAGACCTTCCGCGTAGGCCGATGCGGCTTCGCGCTGCTCGGAGGTCGCCTCGCCGGAGCGTGCGACCAGCTCATAGATCTTCACCGGCGCGTTGCGCCCCTTGACCCTGGTGGCATCGAGCTCGCGCCAGATGAACCCGTCGCCCGCGAGCGTCACCGTGCTCTCGGATGCGATGATCGCGGTGCCGTAATATTTATTGGCACCCTCGAGCCGCGAGGCGACGTTCACCGCATCGCTCATGACGGAATAATTGAAGCGGCGGCGCGAGCCGATATTGCCGACCAGCGCCTCGCCCGAGTTCAGCCCCATGCGCTGCGAAACCTTCAATCCACGGAACGCGGCGGATGTCCTGTTCAGCTCCTCGAGTTTTGCGCGGCAGCCCAGCGCCGCGACCGCGGCATTGCGCGCGTGATCGGCGTCGTCCACGGGCGCACCGAACATGGCGACGATGGAATTGCCGATATATTTTTCGACATAACCGCCCTTCGCCTCGATGATGTCGGTCATGGCGGAGAGATATTCGTTCATGAAGCTGACGAGCTCGGTCGGCGTCATCTGCTCGGAGATGGTGGAGAAATCCGCCAGATCGGAGAAGAAGATGGTGACGTTGCGCGTCTCGCCGCCGAGCTCGGGAAGCTTGTCCGAGGCCAGCATCTTGTCGATGACCTGGGGCGCGAGATAGAGCGCAAAGCTCTTGCGCAGGAGGCGCTGCCCACGGTCTGACACGACGAGGCGATACGCGATGATCGCGACCAGCGAAGCAAGGCCGGCGAGGAACGGTTCGCTCAGCGGCAGCACCAGGAGACGGTCGAACGCGAAGATCGCGCACCAGGTCCACAGCGCGGCGAGCGCGAAAGCGGCGACTGCGGCGGTCGCGGGCGCGAGCAGCCGCGCCGCGATGCCGACCAGGGCGGCAAAGAGAACCGCGATCAGCGCTACCGGCCAGCGGCCAAGTTCGACGAGAGCGTCGCGGCCAAGCAGGTTGTTGACGGCGGTGGCGTGGATATAGACTCCGGCAATGGTGCCGCGGCCGAATTGCGGCGCACTCACCTGCACCGCAGTCGGGGCACAGCGCGGCGCAGTGGACCGGTCGGGCGCGGTCACGAAGCGTTTCGAGGTGAGCTTGCGGTCGAGCTGATCGAGCAGCGTGCCGAAGATCACGACCTTGCCGTCGAACTGGCGATGAAAGAACTCCTTGTCGTTGCGCTCGACGCAGGCGCGCAGATCGGCGAGCGAATAAGTCAGGACGTCGTTGCCGCCACCATCGAAATTCAGCGTCATGGTATTGCCGACCGCGCGGGGAATGCGGTAGCCGGCAAGCCTGACGCTGCCGTCATCGGCGATGATCGGCGGCGCGCTCAGCGCGCGCGCGGCGAGCTCGAGCGCCATCGACGTGATCGGGCCGCCGCTGCCTGCAAAGGTCAGCGGCACGCGCCGCACGATATCGTCGGCATCGGTATAGACGTTGAGCGGGCGGATGTTCTGCTGCTGGCGCACCGCGATGCGCTGCCCCGGAGCCGGCGAAAGCGCGCCGTCGGCGCGCAGCACCTCGCCGAGCACGACCTTGCCGCTTCCGGCGCCAGCGGCCAGCGCGCGCAGGAACGGCCGGTCGAAACCGCGAAGCTTTGCGCCCACCATCTCCTCGCCAAAGGGAATCTCGGACTGCTCGATCGAATTGGAGAAGACGATGTCGAAGCCCGCGACCTTGGCGCCGCCGTCGAGCACGGCCGTGAGCACGCGACCGATCTCGGTGGTCCAGGTCGGCGTCGGCGAACCCTTGAATGGCGGCGTCTGGTAGGTCTCCTCGTCGATTGCGATCACCGCGACGGGCATGGCTGCGCCATCCTGGCGCGGACCGAACAGCTCGAACCGCGCCGCCGTGAGAAAGTCGATCGACCAGCCATGGACGATGTTGAGCGGCGCAAACGCGAAGGCGACGCCGCCGGCCAGGGCGACCAGCACGATCGCGATCGCGTCACGCCTGATGCCACGCCCCATGATCCGGCGGGGCTACTGCAGCGACACCAGACGGCCGACGATCGGGCCGGCACCGGATTCGGCATCCGAAGCGATCTGGAACACGATCCGCTTCGATTTCAAGGTCGCGACATAGACGCCGCCCGGCTTGAGCACGGTGTTGGCCTTGGCGAAATCGTAGAATTTGCCGTGCACAAGCGGTGCCTTGGCAAGGTCCACCTCATAGTGCTCGCCCTTCTCGTCGATCCTGTCGACGACGAGCTTGCCGCGATCGGAGACAGCGACCATGGGCGACTGCCCATGCAAGGTCAGTGGCGGCGGGGTATGATCCTTCAGGCTGCGCACGACGGTAGCAGCGCTCTCGCCAACTTCCTTGGCGATCTTCTCCGTTTGCGTCGGATCGCAGGGCACTTTGCCGGCCTTGAACTCCGCGAGATGAACCGCGCTCTCCTCGGTGCCGACGATCACGGTGCCGACGCCGGAGATGGTCTCGCGCCAGCAGGACTTCATGTAGCTCAGCACGATCGAGCCGCCGGGGCCAAGCTTGATCACCTGGCCGGGAACGACATAGTCCATGAACTCGGCGCCTGTGACCTTGCCCTGCACGTCCTCGACCACGGCGACGGGCGGCTGCGCGCGCGCGGCAGCGGTGAGGGCAACAAGACCGACAATGGCAGCAAGCATGCGTCGCATTTTTGAACCTCGATCAAACGAACCCCGCTTGTAGCAGATCGGGGAACCCTGCACCCCTGCACAGCTAGCGTCATGGGCGGCGGCGCATCGTGAGGAACATCACACAAACGCCACCCTGTTTCCGGGAACCCGCACAAAAGCGTTCCCATCCACTTGGTCGCGCGAGATCGGCGAAAGGATTGATGAGGGGTGGAATTTCCGCACCTTCCTGGACGGCTCAGAACGAAAGCAGCCTGGCCTGCTTGACCTGTGGCAGCGCCTGCACCTTGGCCAGCACCTCCGGCGGCACCGTGCCGTCGATCTCGACCAGGGCGATGGCGTCACCGCCTTGCGTCGTGCGGCCGAGATGGAAGGTCGCGATGTTGATCTTGGCATCACCCAACAGGCCCGCGAACCTGCCGATGAAGCCAGGCTTGTCCTCGTTGGTCACGTAGATCATCGACTTGCCGAATTCGGCATCGACCCGGATGCCCTTGATGTCGACCAGCCGCGGCTTGCCATCATGATAGACCGTGCCCGAGACCGAGCGCTCCTGCCGCTCGGTGGCGACCGTCACCGTGATCAGGCTTTCGTAATCGGACTGCGCGGCGCGCACCACCTCGTCAACGACCATGCCGCGCTCTTTGGCCACGACCGGCGCGGAAACGACGTTGACGTCGCCCAGCATCGGCCGCAACAGGCCTGAGAGCGCCGCCGAGGTCAGCGCCTTGATCTTCATTTCGGCGACATGGCCCTCATAGGTGATCTGGACTTTCAGAATGCCGGTTTCGGTGAGCTGGCCGGCGAACGAGCCGAGCTTTTCGGCAAGCGCGATGAAGGGTTTCAGCTTCGGCGCTTCTTCCGCCGTGATCGAGGGAAAGTTCACGGCATTGGAGATCGCGCCGGACAACAGATAATCCGACATCTGCTCGGCGACCTGCAGCGCGACGTTCTCCTGCGCCTCGCTGGTGGCGGCGCCGAGATGCGGCGTGCAGATCACGTTGGGATGGCCGAACAGCACGTTGCTGGTGGCCGGCTCCTCCGAGAACACGTCGAAGGCCGCGCCGGCGACATGCCCGGAGTTGAGCGCATCGACCAGCGCCTGCTCGTCGACCAGGCCTCCGCGCGCGCAATTGATGATGCGCACGCCCTTCTTGGTCCTGGCGAGCGCCGCGGCATCGAGAATGTTCCTGGTCTTCTCGGTCAGCGGCGTGTGCAGCGTGATGAAGTCGGCGCGCTTCAAGAGTTCGTCGAGGTCGACCTTCTCGATTCCGATATCCTTGGCGCGCTCTGGCGACAGGAACGGATCATAGGCGATCACGCGCATGCGCAAGCCCAGCGCGCGATCGGCAACGATCGAGCCGATATTGCCGCAGCCGATCACGCCGAGCAGCTTTCCCGTGATCTCGACCCCCATGAAGCGGTTCTTCTCCCACTTACCGGCTTGCGTGGAAGCATCGGCTTGCGGAATCTCGCGGGCCAGCGCCAACATCAGCGTGATCGCGTGCTCGGCGGTCGTGATCGAATTGCCGAACGGCGTATTCATCACGATGATGCCCTTGGCGGTGGCCGCGGGAATCTCGACATTGTCGACGCCGATGCCGGCGCGGCCGATCACCTTCAGCTTCGTCGCCTTCTCGATGATCTTTGCGGTCGCCTTCGTCGCCGAGCGGATGGCAAGCCCGTCATAGTTGCCGATGATCTCGGCGAGCTTGTCCTTGTCCTTGCCGAGGTTGGGCTGGAAATCGACCTCGACACCACGGTCCTTGAAAATCTGCACGGCGGCCGGCGAGAGCGCGTCGGAAATGAGAACTTTGGGTTTGGTCATGTTGTGATCCGTTTAATGGGCGACAAATTTCAACATTGTCACCCGCGGGCTTGACCCGCGGGTCCATCCTTTTTGATGGATGGCCGGGTCAAGCCCGGCCATGACGAGTCAGATAAACGTGGCTCAAGCAGCCTTCGGCAACGCTGCCTTGGTCTCGGCAAAGGCCCAATCGATCCACTGCGTGAGCAGGGCGACATCCTTTGCCTCCACGGTCGCGCCGCACCAGATGCGCAGGCCCGCCGGCGCATCGCGATAATGCGCGAAGTCGAAACCGGCGTTCTCCTTCTCCACCAGCGCAACCAGCTTCTTGCAGAAGTCCGCCTGCAGGTCGGGCGTGAGCGAGGTGATCGCGGGATCGGTGATCTTGAGGCACACCGAGGTGTTGGAGCGGATCGCGGGATCCCTTGCGAGGAAATCGATCCAGGGCGTCTTCGCCTTCCAGTCGGCGAGCACGCGGGTGTTGGCGTCGGCACGCGCCATCAGCGCCTTCAGGCCCCCGATCGACTTGCCCCAGTTCAGCGCGTCGAGATAGTCCTCGACGCACAGCATCGACGGGGTGTTGATCGTCTCACCCTCGAAGATGCCGGCGTTAAGCTTTCCGCCTTTGGTCATGCGGAAGATTTTCGGCAGCGGCCAGGCCGGCTTGTAAGTCTCGAGCCGCTCGACGGCCCGAGGCGAAAGCACCAGCATGCCGTGCGCGGCTTCGCCTCCGAGCGCCTTCTGCCAGGAGAAGGTGACGACATCGAGCTTCTTCCAGTCGAGCGGCTGCGCGAAGGCGGCCGAGGTCGCATCGCAAATGGTCAGGCCCTTGCGGTTCGCGTCGATCCAGTCGGCATTGGGCACGCGCACGCCTGAGGTCGTGCCGTTCCAGGTAAAGACGATGTCGGTGTCGCAATCCACCTTGGCGAGATCGGGGATTTCACCATAGGCCGCATGGAGTTGCGTGACATCCTTGAGCTTCAGCTCCTTGATGATGTCGCTGACCCAGCCTTCGCCGAAGGATTCCCAGGCGATGGTCGTAACGGGACGCGCGCCCAGCAACGACCACAGCGCCATCTCGACCGCGCCGGTGTCGGAGGCGGGCACGATGCCGATCCTGTAATCGGCAGGCACTTCAAGCACCTCGCGCGTCAGCTCGATCGCCAGCTTGAGCTTGGCCTTGCCGATCTTGGCGCGATGCGAGCGGCCGAGCGCTGCGTCCTTGAGATTTTGGGGATTCCAGCCGGGGCGCTTGGCACAGGGGCCGGATGAAAAATGCGGCACGGCCGGCCGCTGAGCGGGCTTCGCTGCAGTCATGATCTACCCTTCCAGATAGTAAGCCTCCCGTTGGGGGGAGGTGTCCCGCCGCTGCAGATATGGGAAACGCACCGCGCCGTCAAGGAAGTTTGCTGGAATGCCAACAACGCGCCATGCGAGCGAGCAGGTTCTTTCGGGGAAGGAGCCTGGCGAGGAATAAACTTGCGCTCGGCTCATTCCGGCCCGGCGCCGACCGGCGTGCCGCCGCCCGGCCGGTGAAGAAAGGTCATGGACGCATAGGCGCCGATCCATGAGCCCGCGGCCGCAAAGCCGACATAGACCCAGTTCTCCGTGTAGCTGATGACGGCAAAGGAGGAGAGCAAGTACCAGATGCTGCTCCAGGTCGCCGCGGGAAAACGCTTCCGCGCCACCACCGCCGAGGTGAACATCACGTAAACGGCATCGGTTGCCGCTGTCGCAAGCACGACGGCAATCGCCGTCACCGGGTGGATGGCTGACATCGCTGTCTCCTGCACTAAAACCGGATCGTCATGCCGACATGACTTCTGGAAAATCCGAGCCGTTCGTAAAAGCGCTGCGCATCGACGCGCGTCTGGTGCGTCAGAAGCTCGACCAGCTTGCAGCCCTTGGCGCGCGCTTCCGCGACCGCCCATCGGACAAGCTGCTCGCCGATGCCGCGGCTGCGGCGATCCGAGGCGACGCGAACGTCCTCGATGAGGCCGCGCGAAGCGCCTTGCGAGCTCAGGCCCGGCAGGATGCAAAGCTGCAGGCAGCCGACCACGAGCCCGCGATCCTCCGCGACGACAAGCGCGATGTTCGGATCTTCCTGGAGCCTGGCAAAGGCATCGTAATAGGCCGGCGGCAAGGGGTGCTCGAGCCGCTCGCGCGCGCGGCCGAGATGATCGTCGGCGAGCATCCCGACGATCGCTGCAATATCGTCGCGGCGGGCGCGTCGGATCGTGATGGTCGAAATCCCGGTCATGATGATTCCATCAGCGCGCAGGTGAGAGGCCGAGATGCGTTTCGCAATCGACGATCCAGCGCCGCAGCAAATCGTGACGACCCAGATCGAATCCTCCCTCATGCGCAACGCGGGTATAGGCAAGCAAGGCGACATCCGCGAGCGAGAAGCTCTCGCCGAGCAGAAATCTCGCGACGCGCAGCCGCTGCTCGAGCTGATCCAGCGCAGCATAGCCGCGCTTCACCAGATTGGGATCGAGATCGCGCGCGGGCTTGCCGAGATAAACCATCTGGAAGCGGGCCACCGCGACATAGGGCTCATGGCTGTTCTGCTCCCAGAACATCCAGGCGTCCATCTGCGCGGCCGCGAAGCTGTCGGCGGGGACCAGCGCGCTGTCGCGCGCGAGATAGCGGATGATGGCATTGGACTGCGCGAGCGTGCGGCCATCGTCGAAGACAACCGTCGGCACCTGGCCGAAGGGGTTCAATCGCAGAAATTCCGCCGTGCGGCTTCCGCCCTTCATGGTGTCGACACCGATCCATGAAAAGGGGATTGCGAGATGATCGCAAACCCACTTCACCTTCAGGCAATTGCCGGAATTCGTATCGCCGTAGATTTTCATGCGCGCTCCACGGTTGGAGCGACAGAGCAACAGGCGAAAGCGAGACTGTCAACAGGCGCAGCGAACGCGCCCGCTTGGGCCGATCGGGTCAGAACTTGTAACCGAGGCCCGCGCGCACGGTATTGATGTTGACCTCGATATTGTCGACGAAGCGGACATATTCCCATTCCGCGCGCATGAACAGCCCTCCGACCAGCCTGACGTCGACGCCGAGGCCGGCGGAATAACCGTAGATCAAGTGGTTGCTCGTGCCTTCGTTCGCGATCAGGGGAGCGAATGGTATAAAGGGACCGAACAAGTTTAGACTGCCGGAATCCTAAATCGTGACGTTGCGGTTGAGGTTGCCGTTGCCGAGTGCAAGGCCGCCGAAGGCGTAGGGCAGGAAACAGCCCCACTCATAGGCCGCACGGCCGCGGAAAGTGGCCATGTCCGAGATCGCGATCGACGCCGACGAGTTGACCGTGACGGAATGGAACAGGCCGTCGGACAGCATGTTCGCGCTTGTCATTGACTGGGTCGACAAGGTCCTGCCGCCCAGCGAGCCGTGCATGTAGCTCGCCTCGACCCCGAGCACGACGTCTTCCCACTGCCAGTTGTACCCGGCGAACCCGCCATACATCGTGGAGCGGGTCGATACCTTGCCCAGGGCGAAATTCCAGGACTCGATCCCCATCTGCTGGATGACGAGGTTTTGCACCAGGGCCGAAACCATGTTCGACGTCGAGCCGCGGAAACTCTCGTCCGACGATCCATAGCCGCCCTGCACGCCAGCGTAGAAGCCCTGCCAGTTGACGTACGAGCTTGACAGCCCCTGCGTTCCGCGAAGGACCGGGAGGTCGGGCATGTCGGCGGCGCGCGCGCCGGATGCCACGCCGCAGATCATCACCGCTAACAGAAGTCGACGCATCGCAACGCTCCAATCAAACTCTTAGAGCGCATGATCTTCTCGGAAAACCGGTACCCACTCTTCCGGATCACGCTCTGAAATTATGCGCCGATCATCGCCCGTTAACCTTAATCAATCGTTGTCGCGCCACCTTTCCGACAAACAAAAACGGCGCGGAAATGATCCGCGCCGTTAAGCATTGTTAAGCAAGGAAGTGCGGCGGCTCAGCCTTTGGTGACGAGCGGCGGCATCGGCGGCGGCGTGTAGAGATCCCAGCGCACCCCGAGCTTCAGGTCGTTCGACGTGATGTTGTGGAAGGAGAATGGGGCATGGGTGACGTTGGTCACCTGGTCGAACGAATAGGTCGGACCGGTGATGCCGCTGCCGAGATCGATGTAGCTGTAGGCAAGCTCGAGCGTGACACTCGGGGTCACCCTGTAGGCAAGGCCCGCATGCGCCGCCCAGGCGAAATTCCACTTCGAGGCGGAGCCGGCGTAGTTGAAGCTATGTGCCTGACCGGGGCCAGGGATAATGAAATCGCCGGTGTCGGTGAAATTCGCGACCGACACGCGTGCGGTGCCGATGCCCGCGCCGATGAACGGCGTCACGCACCACCAGGTGCCGAGATCGAAATAGGCGTTGGCAAGAAACACGAGCTCCGACTTGGTCGCCGTGTAATTGTCGGTGCCGACAAAGCCTGCGAGCGGCCCGGTACCGGTGACGACGTCGAGGCCCGTGAAGTTGGACTTGCCGCGCCATTGCGCGATGACGTCGGCACGGAACCAGCTGTTGAACTGATAGCCGCCGCCGAAGTCGAAGATGCCGGCGCTGCCGAAGCCGCTGGTTTGCGAGACGGCGACGTTGTTGTAGGCCGCGGGGTTGGTGTCGAGAACTCTGTTCACACTCTGATTGCTGAAGCCGATATCGCCGCGCAGATACCAGCCGCCGAAATCGACCGGCGGCGGCGCGTACATCGGAGGCTGTGCGATCGGAAGGTCGGCGGCAAGCGCCATCGTCGAAACCAGGGTCGCCGCACCGGCGGCGATGAGAGACTTAACGCTACGCATTTGACTTCGTCCTTTTTACCCCGTGAGGCAAACGCGACAGCCCCACATCGAAAACTCACGCGCGGACGATGGCACGGAATGCTTAAGCAGCACTTAACCCTAATTATTAAGGTTGATTTTCTACTGACGCGGACGAGAGCCGCATGCAAAAGCTGCAAAGCCGCCTCAGGTGCTAACGAGGTGTGAAGACGGGTCACCGATCGCGAGTAGCGAGCAGCGAATAGCGAATGGGGAGTAGCGAATTGGGCACAGTCCTGCTCGCTATTCTCTTCTTGTCAACGCGCGTGGCCGGGCATCTTCGGCAAGAACACCGCGAGCAGGCCGATCGCCGGCAGGAACGAGCAGACCTGATAGACGAAGCCGATCGAGGTGTGATCGGCGAGCTTGCCGAGCACGGCGGCACCGAGCCCGCCGATGCCGAAAGCGACGCCGAAGAACACGCCGGAGATCATGCCGAAGCGGTGCGGCATCAGCTCCTGGGCGAACACGATGATCGACGCGGTCGTCGACGAGATGATCAGGCCGATGATGATCGTCAGCACGGCGCTGGCGTGGAGGCCGGCATAGGGCAACGCCAGCGTGAACGGCAGCGCGCCCAACACGGAGACCCACAACACATATTTGCGGCCGAAACGATCGCCGAGCGGACCGCCGATAAAGGCGCCGACCGCATTGGCGGCCAGGAAGATGAAAAGATACATCTGCGCGGCCTGGGTCGAGACGCCGAACTTGTCGATCAGATAGAAGATGTAATAGCTCGAAAGGCTCGAGACATAGAGCTGTTTCGAGAACAGCAGCGCAACCAGCACGCCGAGCGCGACCATGACGCGGCGCGGGCTCGGACCGCCCGGGTGAGCGTGGAGCGGCGCGGGTTTTTTGGCGGTGATCTGCGGCCGGTACCACAGCCCGATCCGCCACAGGATCACGATCGCAACGAACGCGATCAGCGAGAAATAGGCGATCGAGGGCTGCCCGAACGGCACCACGATCAGCGCCGCCAGCACCGGCCCCATCGCGGTGCCGAAGCTGCCGCCGAGCTGGAACACCGATTGCGCAAAACCGTAACGGCCGCCGGAGGCGAGCCGCGCGATCCGCGCCGATTCCGGGTGGAACACCGCCGAGCCAAGTCCGACCAGTGCCGCCGCGATCAGGATGACGGCATATTGGCGGGCGACACTGAGCAGCAGCAGTCCGAAAAAGGTCGAGGCCATGCCGACCGAGAGCGAGAAGGGCTGCGCCTTCTTGTCGGTGAAGTGCCCGACCACCGGTTGCAGGAGCGAGGCGGTGAACTGGAACGCCAGCGTGATCAGCCCGATCTGCGCGAAATCGAGCGCGTAGGTCTCCTTGAGGATCGGATACACCGACGCGATCAACGACTGCATGGTGTCGTTGAGAAAATGCGAGAAGGAGATGCTGACAAGCACAATATAGACGGGACCGGCCGCCTTCGCCGCAAGGCCGGGCGCGGCATCCGCGACGATGACCGGTTCGGTCAAGGCTTCCTCGGAGACGACGACAGGCTTGTTCAAGCTTCGATTCCCGGCTGGTGTTCGCGACGTGTCCTACGATGATGGCAACGCGCGGACCACCGTCAATCGGCGATGGCAGCGATGCAATCGTTACCAGCGCACGAAAATGTTTCACGGGAAGAGCCGCGGCTAACCGTCAGCTCGGCTTATGCCGCCGCGGCCTGCCCGAGCGCGGAGACGATGTTGTCGACCACTTCCTCGACCAGGACGCGATCGTCGCCCTCCCCCATCACGCGGATCACGGGCTCAGTGCCGGAGGTGCGCACCAGCAGCCGGCCATGACCGTTGAGCCGCCGCTCGCCGTCATCGATTGCGGATTTGACGTCGGCGTCGTCGAGCGGCTTGCCGCTGCGGTAGCGCACGTTCTTCAGGATCTGCGGCAGCGGATCGAAACGATGGCAGACTTCGGATACCGGACGGCGCAGCCTCTGAATGACCGCGAGCACCTGCAGCGCAGCGACGAAGCCGTCGCCGGTGGTCGCATAGTCGGACAGGATGATGTGGCCGGACGGCTCGCCACCAAGATTGTAGCCGTCGCTCAGCATCTTCTCGAGCACATAGCGATCGCCGACCGGCGTGCGGGTGAGCTCGATCCCGATGCCTTTCAGGAAACGCTCAAGACCGAGATTCGACATCACGGTCGCCACGATGCCGGGTCGCGACAAGCGGCCGTCTTCCTTCCAGCTCTGCGCAATCACGGCGAGCAACTGGTCGCCGTCGACGAGATGGCCGCGCTCGTCGACCAGGATCACGCGGTCGGCATCGCCGTCCAGCGCAATGCCGATGTCGGCGCGCATCTCCCGTACCTTGCGACAAAGCGCCTCCGGCGCGGTCGAGCCGCACTCCTTGTTGATGTTGAACCCGTCAGGGTCGACGCCGATCGCAATAACGTCGGCACCGAGCTCCCACAGCGCCTCAGGCACCACCTTGTAGGCCGCGCCATGGGCACAATCGACCACGACCCTAAGGCCGTCGAGCGAGAGATCGCGCGGCAGCGTGCGCTTGGCGAACTCGATATATCGGTCATGAACGCCGTCGATGCGGCGGGCGCGGCCGAGGCTCGCGCTCTGCGCCAGCTTGCGATCCAGCGATTCATCGAGCAGCTGCTCGATCTGCTTCTCGACATCGTCGGAGAGCTTGAACCCCTGCGGGCCGAACAGCTTGATGCCATTGTCCTCGAACAGGTTGTGGGAAGCGGAAATCATCACGCCGAGGTCGGCGCGCATCGACTTGGTCAGCATCGCGACCGCCGGCGTCGGCATCGGGCCGACCAGCAGCACGTCCATGCCGACCGAGGTGAACCCCGCGACCATGGCATATTCGATCATGTAGCCGGACAGCCGCGTGTCCTTGCCGATCACGACGCGATGGCGATGCTCGCCGCGCTGGAACACGAGGCCCGCGGCCTGCCCCACCTTGAGCGCGAGCTCCGGCGTGATCAGGCCGTTCGCACGGCCCCGGATGCCG
The DNA here is from genome assembly GCA_963738845.1 of uncultured Alphaproteobacteria bacterium. Lineage (GTDB taxonomy): Bacteria > Pseudomonadota > Alphaproteobacteria > Rhizobiales > Xanthobacteraceae > Bradyrhizobium. The sequence continues at coordinate 290,107 of CAVTYJ010000008.1, forward strand.
TCCGTACCGAAATAATTGCGGCTCATATGTCCCCCAGCAGCACCCTTGATCTCCGCCCTCGGGCGGAAGCCCACCGACGCCCCTTACACTCAACGTTTATAATACCCCGCTGGCTAAAATGGCTTCAAAAAATATCATGAATGATTACCGGGGACAGCCGTGCTAAGCTGCGGTAAGCTGTTGTTAAGCCTATATTTTACCTTTCGGCCCGGCGCGCGCTCAGTCCTTGCGGCGAACGTGGCGATCGCCCCTGGACGGTGGCGGCTGGGTGAGATTCGGCGGATCGGATGCCGGAAAGCTCTCCTCAAGCCCCTCCTCCAGCGCCTCCTCGAGCCGGCGCTTCTCGGCGTCCTCGGCGGTCTTGGGAACGGCACGCGATCGGGTCATGGCGATCTCCTTGCAGACGATTTGGCGACTGCCCCAACCATGCTAGATGACCACGCCAAGCGGTGAAGACAAGAAGGGCCGGAAACGTCGATGAAGCACATCACCTGCATTGAGGATCTGCGCGAGCTGCACAGGCGACGCGTGCCGAAGGCATTTTTCGACTATGCCGATCGCGGCTCCTATTCCGAAGAGACATTGCGCGCCAATCGCGCCGACCTGCAGCAGATCAAGTTCCGCCAGCGCGTTCTGGTCGACATATCGAAGCGCGATCTTTCGACCAATATTCTCGGCGAGCCGGCGGCGATGCCGCTCATTCTCGCGCCCGTCGGACTGCTCGGCATGCAGCACGGCGACGGCGAAATTCTGGCTTGCCGCGCGGCGCAGGCCGCCGGCATTCCTTTTACGCAAAGCACGATGTCGATCTGCTCGATCGAGGACATCGCCTCCTCCGTCGACAAGCCGTTCTGGTTCCAGCTCTATGTGATGAAGGATCGCGGCTTCATCAAATCGCTGATCGAGCGCGCCATCGCCGTCAAATGCAGCGCGCTCGTTCTGACCGTCGACTTGCAGGTGATCGGCCAGCGCCACCAGGACATCAAGAACGGCATGACCGTTCCGCCGGAATGGTCGGTCTCTAAACTGATCGACTTCGCAACCAAGCCGACCTGGGTGTCCGGTATCCTGCGCGGCAAGCGGCGCACTTTCGGCAATCTGGTCGGCCACCTGAAGGGCACCGACGACGTCACGGCACTGTCGGTCTGGATCAACTCGCAGTTCGACACCACGCTGAACTGGAAAGACATCGACTGGATCCGCTCGATCTGGCCGGGCAAGCTGATCCTCAAGGGCATCCTCGATGTCGAGGATGCGGAGATTGCCGCGAAAACCGGCGCGCAGGCGATCGTCGTTTCCAACCACGGCGGCCGTCAGCTCGACGGCGCGCCCTCGTCCATCGAGGTGCTGCCGGAGATCGCAGACAGCGTCGGCTCGCGAATGGAGATCATGTTCGATGGCGGCATCCGCTCGGGCCAGGACGTGATGCGCGCGCTCGCGCTCGGCGCCAAATCCTGCATGATCGGGCGCGCCTATGCCTATGGACTCGGCGCCGGCGGGCAGGAAGGCGTGGCGAAGGCGATCGATTTGATCGCAAAAGAGCTCACCACCACCATGGGGCTCTGCGGCGTCAACACCATCGCCGAGATCGGCGACGACGTGCTGGCAGTGTGAGCGTTCAATGCTCCCGCCGCGCTAATTGTCTGACCGTTGCGCGCTGCCCAAAACCCTGGGTAGCTGAATAGGAGACAAAAACGTTCCAGCAACCCCAGGGTTTATTTTGGGAACGAGGGAGCAGATGGGGATGTTGTTCTGGCATGGAGGATATTGCCATGCTTTTGTTTTATCTCCCGTTCATCATCTTCGAGGCGATGTTCGACTCGCCGGCGAACAAGCGCAAGACCACCGAGCTTGATGTGGGCTGAGCGCAGCAGGACAACGCGGGCGGCAGGCATCCAGATCGAGCGTATACGGGATGCGCTTTCGCAAACTATCCAAGCCGGATTCGGCGGACTCGAAATCACGCGCGAACCGAACCGGCTATCTATCTTGAGAAACGCGCCAGCCGGCCCGCTCACATCGGCGGCGTAACGCCATCCCGGCCGACATTCACGCGGGCGGCTTCGAGCGTGCCATCGTCCTTCTTGGTGGCGGCAAAGATGATGATCTTCCCACCCGGCTTGATCTCGGACTTGTCGCTGGCAACAAAGGTGACTATCGGCGTCTCCGGTGGGACCACGACCTTCTTCTCCCCGTCCTTGTACTTGACCAGGATGTTCTGGCCGTCGGTGCCCTTCACCGTCTCGGCGACGGTCGCATTCGTCATGGTGGAGTTGGCCCGAAGATCCCAGGGGCGAAAACCCTCGGCGGCGCCGCGCTGGTTCTCAGGGAAAATATGCACGGCAATCGCCTTCTGGGTGCCGTCGGGCTCCGGCATCGCGGTGACGCCGATATAGGACCCCTCCTTGATCTGCGACAGCTCGGTCTTGACCACGGCGAACACCGCGGCGTTGTCGGTCATCTTCACCTTTACGTCGCTGCCTTCGCGCGTCTTGATGCTCAGGAGCGGGCCGTCGACGGCCTGGATGGTGCCGCGGATCCGGACCGTCGGGGCCTGTTGGGCGAGAGCAAGCGTTCCCAAAACGGAAAACGCCGCAAGGGCCGACAGGAATGCGCGCGGCGCGGGCAAGGTGAATTTCGGCATGACGTCCTCCGGAGAAAAGCGCTGACTCGACAGAAACACCGCAGGCGCATGGCTATTCCAACGCACAATCTATTGTAGCAAAATTGGAACGCGCTAGCGGAACATTATGCCCGCTGGTTATGAATTCTCCTGCGCGGAGACGGAAAGCTGGTTCTGCGGCGGAACCCTAAGGTTTGACGACCGGCATCGCGGCCGGGACGACGCGCGCGACTGCGCGTCACATGGGCGGGGTCAGTCCGTCGCGACCGACGCTGATCCGGTTGGCCTCGTAGGAGCCGTCGGGCAGCTTCTTTATGAAGGCGATGATTTTTGCGCCCGCCTTCAGGTCGGACTTGTCCCCGGGCACGTAGGTGACGACGGGCGTCTCCTGAGACACCACGACTTTCTTCTCGCCGTCCTTGTATTTGATCAGAAGCGTGTGTCCGTCATTGCCGACGACACTCTCGGCCACCGTCGCATTGGTCATGGTCGAGTTGGGCTTGAGGTCGTAGGGCCGCGAGCCCTCGCCTGTGCCACGCATGTCCTCGGGAAACACATGCACCTCGACCGCGCTCGGCGTGCCGTCGGCGCCAGGCACCGTGGTGGTGCCGATGAAGGAGCCGACCTTGATATCGGCGAGCGAAATCCTGACGATGCCGACGACGCGCATGTCGGATGTCATGTGCAGCTTGACGTCCTCCCCGCTGCGCGACTTCACCGCAATCACATCGCCCTCGACGCCCTCGATCGTGCCACGCACGCGCGACGGCGTCGGCGATTGTTGCGCGATGGCGTACAGAGTTGAGACGGTCACCATTGCGACGGCAATGAGCGGACGGCGGAACGTCGAACGGCGAACGGACATGGGACAATCTCCGCGTGGCTGATTTGATGTAAGCAGAGACCCCAGGCCGCGCAGCTTATTCCGCCTCACATGCGCGCGAGCGATGAGGATAAGACGATCATGCGCCCGTGAGATCGGCCTCGACCAGCGCGCGAAGCTCCGCCGTCACCGCCGGGCGCTGGCCGAACCACAATTCGAAACCGCGCACCGCCTGATGCAGCAGCATGCCGAGACCGTCGGCGGTCCTCAATCCGCGCGCCTTCGCAGCCGCAAGCAGAGGAGTTACCAGCGGCACATAGACGAGATCGGCGACCACGGCATCAGCGGGCAGCCGCCCGACATCGAGCTCGAGCGGCGGCTGGCCGCGCATGCCGAGCGAGGTGGTGTTGACCAGAAGTCTTGCGCGCGGCAGGAGTTCCGGCATCGCATCCCATGCGGCGGGATGCACCTTGTCGCCAAATTGAGCCGCGAGCGCCTGCGCGCGCGAAGCCGTGCGGTTGACGAGGTGCACGCAGGCTATTCCACGCTCCAACAGGCCGAACACCACCGCGCGCGCCGAGCCGCCGGCGCCCAGCACCAGCGCTTCGTCGATCTTGTCCCAGCCGGGCGCGCTGGCGTCGAGATTGTTCACAAAGCCTTCCACGTCGGTATTGGTCGACTGCAGCTCGCCGTCGGCGAACCACAGCGTGTTGGCGGCGCCGATGGCACGCGCCCGCTCGTCCGGTTTTGAGACCGCCAGCGCATGCTCCTTGTGCGGGATCGTGACGTTGGCGCCGACGAAGCCGCGCAGCGCGAGGCGGAAGACGAAATCCTGGAATTCGTCCGGCGGCACCGCCTCGATGACGTAGCCGCCCGCAATCCCGAGTATGCGCAGCCAGTAACGGTGGATCAGCGGCGAACGCGAATGCGCCGCCGGCCATCCGATCAGGCATGCGGCACGGGGTTTTGCGACGCTGGTCATCCAAGTCCCATCGGACAAGCCGCTCGCCCTGTCAACTGTGGACCCTGATCGCCACGGCCGCACTCAGGCCAAAGGCAAGGGCGGCGGCAAACCAGATCGCGCCGAGATTGACCCAGTGATAAGCGAGCGCGCCGCACAGGGAACCCATGACCAGCGCGACCCAGAGCAGCAGATTGGGCACCCAGCCGAAGCGCGCCGCGCCGCGCAAAGCATCCGCCAGCGAAGCCTTGGCGTCGAAGCCTTGGCGTCGAAGCCTTGGCGTCGAAACCTTGGCGTCGAAGTCTTGGCGTCGAAGTCTTGGCGTCGAAGTCTTGGCGTCGAAGTCTTGGCGTCGAAGTCTTGGCGTCGAAGCCGGGATCTCGAGATTCCGGGTTCGCTCGCTTTCGCGAGCGCCCCGGAATGACAGGATCATCACGCCGCGTCGCGATGGGCTGCGATGATCTGGTCGGCGGTGCGGCCGGTCACCTCGGCCATATGGTCGAACTGCCGGGTGAAGCTGCCGGCACCGGCCGTTGCCGAGCGCAACTCGACGATCAGCTCGCCGATCTCGGCCTCCGGCATCAGCGCGCGGACACAGTCCCAGCCGGCCCAGCCCTCGCGCGTATCGAAGGACAGGATCTGTCCGCGCCGCGCCGACAGGATCGCGTTGATCTTGGCGGTCGCATCCGTCGGACAGACGATCTCCACGGTATGGATCGGCTCGAGCAGCACCGGCTGGCAGTGCGGCAGGCCCTCGCTGACGCCGATCCGCGCCGCCGTGCGGAACGCAAGGTCGGACGAGTCCACACTGTGATAGGAGCCGTCCGTCAACGTCACCTGCACGTCGATCACGGGAAAGCCGAGCGGCCCGCGCGTCAGTCCGTCGACCACGCCTTCTTCGACCGCGCCGATGTAGTTGCGCGGCACCGCGCCGCCGACAACGGTTTCGGCGAACTTGAAGCCCTCGCCGCGCGGCAGCGGCTTGATGTCGAGCACGACATCGCCGAACTGGCCATGGCCGCCGGACTGCTTCTTGTGGCGGCCGCGCTGCGTGATCGGCTTGCGGATGGTCTCCTGATAGCCGATCGCGGGCGGATGCGATTTGACGTTGACGCCAAAACGCTCGCGCAGCCGCTCCTGCGCCACGCGCAGATGCATCTCGCCCTGCCCCCACAGCACGGTGTCGTGGGTGCGCGCGTTCTGCACCATGGACAGCGAGGCGTCCTCGTCATTGAGCCGAAGCAGCGCCTGGCCAAGCTTGACGTCGTCCTTGCGATCGGCGGCCGCGATCGATATTGCGAGCACCGGCGGCGCCGGCGCAACGCGGACGAGCGCTTGCGGCGCGGTCTTGCCGCTGCCGACGGTGTCGCCGGTCTTGATGCTGTCGAGCTTGCCGAGCGCGACGGTATCGCCAGCCTCCGCCGCTGCACGCTTGCTATCGTGCGCGCCGCTGACGCCGAGGATTCCCGACACGCGCCCGCTCTCGCCGGAAGAGGATTGCAGCGTGGCGCCGTCCTCGAGGCGGCCGGTCAGCACGCGGGTCAGCGACAGCTTGCCGCCATGCTGCAAATGGACGGTCTTGAACACGTAACCGAGCGCATCCTTGGTTGCGGGCACGCCGAGACGCTTTGCGGTCGCGCTCACGTCGGGGGACTCGTGGCGCAACGCCTTCAATAGGCGCAGGACGCCGTTCTCGCGGATGGCCGAGCCCAACAGCACCGGGCAGATCAGCCCTTCGCGCAACTCGCGCGCAAGATCGTCGAACACCGCATCGCGCGGCGGCTGGATGTCCTCCAGCAACTGCTCCATCAGCGCGTCGTCGTGATCGGCGAGCTTCTCCAGCATCGAGAAGCGCGCTTCCTTCTCGCGGTCGAGATTGCCGCCTTCGAGCGCGATGACCTCGGAGGCCTTGTGCTCGCGATAGACGAAGGCGCGCTCCAGCGCGAGGTCGACGAAACCTTCGATCAGCTCGCCGTTCCAGATCGGAATCTGCCGCAGCACCAATGGGACGGGCGAAGCCGGCTGCAACGTCGCCAGCGTCTCGCGGATGCGCTTGTTGGCGCGATCGATCTTGTTGAGGAACAGAAAGCGCGGAATTTTCAGTTCTTCCAGCTCGCGCAGGATGATTTGCAGCTGGGGCAGCTTTTTCTCGTCGGCCTCGCAGACCACCACCGCGGCGTCGACCGCAGGCAGCGCCGCGCGCATGTCGTTGGCGAATTCCACCGAACCCGGACAATCGACGAAAGTGTAGCTGTCGCCCATGAAACTGGTCGTGGCCGCGGTGAGCGCGACGCTCATCTTGTGATGGCGGGCCTCCGCGCTGGCGTCGCCGACCGAAGTTCCGGCGTCGACGCTTCCGGCACGCGGAATAGCCCCGGTGCGTGCCAGGATTGCTTCTAGAAGTGTGGTTTTACCGCTTTGGAAAGGGCCCACCAGTGCGATGCACCGTGGACCGCGGGGACTTCTGACGTCTTGTCCCATTCGCCGCCTCCTTCATTTGGAGCTCGGCCCTTGATTGGGTCGGCAAAGGGTCATGCTCTGCCTGACCTCGGAGTTTGGCAAGCGGGAAAAATTCGCTGCGGTGCATCGTGAGATTTCAACACACAAACGCTTGCCCCAAGCGGCGCGGGCCGAGAACGGACGAGAACATCATCGTCCCGGACGGAGTTCCAGGCTCTCGAGTTCAGCGGCGATGTTGACCCCGATCTGACCCTGCAGGCTGAGCGGCTGCAGGGCGACCGTATTGTTGGAGCCGCCAACCAGCACGTTGCCGCCGGCGCCGACGCCAAGCGACGCGCTGCCCTGGGCGCCTGCATAGTTGCCGGATAGATCGCCCGGTCCGAGACGGTTGACCGGCGCATAGACGGCCCAGGCCAGCGCGGTTTCCTGGGTGATGCCGAGGTCAAGACCGACCCTGCGGATGGTGGCGACGTAGCGGTCCTCGGGCAGGCCCTCGATCCGCAGCACGCAACCGAGATTGGTCACGGAGCCAACGACGAAGCCGATGCTTGCGCCGCCGCGGCATTCGAGCACGCCGACCTGAACGCGATCCTGCGCGTGGGCAGTGCCGGCCAGCGCGGCCAACATGGAAGCGGCGAAGAGAGACGAACGGCGCATGAAGAAGAACTCCGGTGTGATGCAGGTGGAGAACGAATGTCCTCAGGCGCTTGCTATGCCACAACAGCTTTCGTCACGCCAAACGGAAAGAGGCCCGTCTGCGCGGGCCTCTTTCTGTTCATCCTGATGAATGCAAGCAATTATCGCAAATTGCCGCAGAAGCGCTGAATACGCTTGCAAGCCTCCTCGAGGTCGGAGGTCTTGGTCGCATAGGAAATCCGGAACGCCGGCCCGAGCCCGAACGCCGAGCCCTGCACGACGGCGACGCCTTCGGTTTCGAGAAGCTCGGTGACGAAGCCTTCGTCATCCTTGATCAGATTGCCCGAGGCCGTCGTCTTGCCGATGGTGCCGGCGCAGGACGGGTAGACGTAGAACGCGCCATCGGGCCGCGGACAGTCGATCCCCTTGGCCTGATTGAGCATGGAGACCACGAGGTCGCGCCGTTCCTTGAACGTTTTGTTGTTGATGGGAATGAAGTCCTGCGGACCGTTGAGCGCTTCAACGGCCGCCCACTGCGAAATCGACGACGGGTTCGATGTCGATTGCGACTGGATGGTCGCCATCGCCTTGATCAGATCGGCCGGACCTCCGGCGTAGCCGATACGCCAGCCCGTCATGCAATAGGCCTTTGACACGCCGTTCACCGTCAGCGTGCGCTCGTAGAGCTTTGGCTCGATCTGTGCCGGAGTTGTGAACTCGAACTCGTCATAGACGAGGTGCTCGTACATGTCGTCGGTCATGACCCAGACGTGCGGATGCTTCACCAGCACGTCGGTGATCGCCTTGAGCTCGGCGCGCGTGTAGGCGGCTCCGGTCGGGTTCGACGGCGAGTTGAGGATGATCCATTTGGTCCTGGGCGTGATCGCCTTTTCCAGGTCGCCCGGCTGCAGCTTGAAACCGTGCTCGGCCGTGCAAACGATCGGCACGGATTCTCCGCCGGCGAGCGCCACCATTTCCGGATAGCTGACCCAATAGGGCGCCGGGATGATCACCTCGTCGCCCGGATTGATGGTTGCCATCAGCGCATTGTACAGCACCTGCTTGCCGCCAGTGCCGACGATGACCTGGTTCGGCTTGTAGGACAGCCCGTTCTCGCGCTTGAACTTCCCGATGATCGCGTCCTTCAGCTCAGGGATGCCGCCGACATCGGTGTACTTGGTCTTGCCGGCCTCGATGGCATGGATCGCCGCCAGCTTGATGTTGGCAGGCGTGTCGAAATCGGGCTCGCCCGCGCCAAGGCCGATGACGTTCCGGCCCGCCGCTTTCAGCGCGCGTGCTTTATCCGTGACCGCGATCGTCGCGGACGGCTTCACACGGTCGAGCGCAGCGGACAGGAAGGGCATCATCGGCTCCTTTGGCCATGCGTCGTGAACGAGCTGCCCACGACTCCATTTGAGGGAATAAAGCACCCTATTCTCACCCCCGCTGCATCGCAAGAAGCTTCGACAAGGACGGGTGAATTTAGGGAACATTTAAAGCCGCCCCGATAGGCTCGCGCAACATTCCTGAATTTCCGCGGCGAAATGGCTCATATCTGGCAAAGTATGCGATCCGGGGCGTGGCTGACGGCCGCGCGAGCCCGCGGCTACAGCCTCATCCTTCTGGTGATCTGTGCCCTCGCGGTCATCGGCTGGGTCGCCGTCTCGCCCGGCCTGATCGACCCTAACGGCAAACCTGTCGGCACCGACTTCTCCAACGTCTATGCGGCAGGGACGCTGACCTGGCAGGGCCGCCCGGCCGATGCCTACGACCCCGCTCTCCAGCACCACGCGGAGAAAGCGATCTTTGGCGGCCGCAACGTGCCGTTCTATGGCTGGCACTATCCGCCATTCTTCTTCGCGGTCGCTTTCCTCGTCGCGGCGCTGCCCTACAGCCTCGGTCTCGCGCTGTGGCTGGTAGCGAGTTTCGCCGCCTATCTCGCCACGATGCGCGCGATCCTGCCGCGGTCCGAGACGCTGCTGATCGCCTCCGCCTTCCCGGCAGTGTTCATCAATGTCGGCCATGGTCAGAACGGATTTTTGACGGCGGCGCTGCTTGGCGGCGCGCTGTGCCTGATCGATCGCAAACCGTGGCTCGCAGGCGTGCTCATCGGGCTCCTCGCCTACAAGCCGCAATTCGGCGTGCTGATCCCGATCGCGCTCATCGCAAGCAAGCGCTGGAGCAGCAGCGTGGCGGCGGCGGCGACCATCGCCGCGCTGGTCGCGCTGAGCTTTGTCGCGCTCGGCGGCGACGTCTGGCATGCCTTCCGCGACTCCATGAATTTCACGCAGACGGTCGTGCTCGAACAGGGCAACACCGGTTGGGAGAAAATCCAGTCGGCGTTCTCGGCCGCCCGCAATCTCGGCGCGACTGTGCAAACGGCTTACGCGATCCAGATAGCGCTGGGCCTCTCGCTCGCCGCAACGGTGGCCTGGCTCTGGCGCAGCGACGTCGCCTTTGAGCTGAAGGCCTCCGCGCTTGCGACCGCAAGCCTGCTCGCAACGCCCTATGTGCTCGACTACGATCTCGTCGTGCTGGCGATCGCGATTGCCTTCTTCGCGCGCCATGGTTACGGGCACGGCTTCCGCGATTACGAGATCAGCATTCTCGCCGCGGCGTGGATTGTCCCGCTGCTCTCGCGCGGCATCGCGGGCGCGACAGGTATCCCCCTCGGCCTGATCGCGATGATCGCGCTCTATTCCCTGACCTTGCACCGCGCGCTCACCGATCGCGAAAATGCCATTCTAAGCAGCCCGCGCATCGCGCAAGCGTGATCTGAATTGTTGCGACATGGAAGAATGCTGTTCCGCATGTTTGCAGTGCGGTAGAGTTTTCGACTTTTTGTATCGCCTGGCACTTGCGGCTCGGCGCCATCGGCATCATTGTTTGGCCGCGTTAAGGCGCGACAATCGGTTCTCGCGTCGGCTGTGTTCGACGCATCACACACTCAAACACGGTCCGAATGTACAAGCTCTATTCGATGCAGCGTTCCGGCAACAGCTACAAGGTCCGCCTTGCGCTGGCATTGCTGAACGCACCCTATGAAGCGATCGAGATCGATATCTTGCGCGGCGAGAGCCGCACGCCGGATTTTCTCGCCAAGAATCCGAGCGGACAAGTGCCGCTGCTCGAGGTCGGCGAAGGCCGCTACCTCGCCGAGTCCAATGCGATCCTCTGGTATGTCTGCGGCGGCACGCCGCTCGCACCGGAATTGCGCATCGAGCGCGCGGAAGCGTTGCAGTGGATGTTCTTCGAGCAGCACGCGCTCGAACCGAATATCGGCGCGGCCTATTTCTGGCTGGCGCTGGTCAAGGGCGGACGAGACCTGCAGACACATGCGCTGGAAGACTGGATGGAGCGCGGCTATGGCGCGCTGCAGGTGATGGAAAATCACCTCAAGACGCACGACTATTTTGCGGCCAACCAGCTCACTGTCGCCGACATCGCGCTCTACGGCTACACCCACCTGGCGGATCATTGCGACTTCGACCTGTCGACATTCCCTGCGATCCGCACCTGGCTCCGCCGTGTCGAGCAAGCGCCGGGCTTTGTGTCGATGGGCGCGCGGCCGGACCAGGTCGATAGTTCCGCAAGTATCGCGGCCGGAGCCTGACCGTTAACGAATGTTAACGACTGTGGCGGGACTTGCGAGAAAGTCGCCGCATTGTTGCCGACGCAACTTGCGAGGGTTTCGTCGTCGCGGGTGATTCGCTCGCGGCCTGAAAAGGACTCCGGCCATGATACCGCCCTCGGGCGCCGCCGGCTTTTACGGCCACGGCGCACCCGTCACCTCGACCCGCCTGATCGACGCTGTCGCAGCGTCGCTCGCCTTCGCTGCGCTGTCTATCTGTGCAGTTGTCACCTGCACGCTCGTCGTGTCGATCAAGGCTGGCGTCGTCTGAAACGCGACGCCTGGGCTAAGCCGTCGCGCTGGTGCTTGAACGCCGCGAGCATGTCACCTCTGCTGGTGAGATCGATGATCGCTTCGACGACAGAGCCGAAAAGGGTTTCAGGCTCATAGAACTGGCGGTCGATACCATTTGATCCAAACAGAACGGAAACTCGCAAAGTCCCGGTCAACTGCTTCTTAGGCAAGACCTTTCGAACTCTCTGCGGCCCCGCAACGATCCGTCAAGCCTTGGCGGATATTGGTTGGACGGGCTACGAGGAAAAGAATGCAGTTCGACTGGCGTGCATTTGCGGGTCCCGCGCTCGCGGCGGCGACGACGGTGGGCGCTTTCCTGCTCGATCGCTGTCTCGCCGGCGTCCCCAATCCCGCTCCGCTCTTTGTCTGCATCGTCGCCTTCGCGGGCTCGCTCTCGGGCCTTGGCTCGGCCGCAGTCAGCGCCGCGATCGCGATTGTCGGCTCGTCGGTCTTCTTTCTGGATCATCGCCCGACGCCCGGCTACGACGAGGCCGACCTCTTGCGGCTTGCCATGCTGTCGGTCACCGTGGGTGCGACGGCCGCGATCACCGGCCTGTTGCGGCAGCGTCTGATGGACGCCTTCGCGCTGGAGCGGCTGCATCACGCGACCGCGGTGCGCCTGTCGGCAGCGCTCAATCAGGTCGACATCGGCATCGTGCTGCTCAACGCTGACACCCGTGCCGAGTTCATCAACCGCGCGTTTCGCGATTATTTCTCGCTTCCCGACGAGAAGGCGCAGTCTCGCCCGCCCTTTGTTGCGCTGATGTATCACGGCCGCGACATGGGCGCCTATGAGCTGCCGGCGGACGAGCTGAATGCCTTCATCGCGCGACGCATGGAGATGATGCGTTCGGGCGATTGCGCGCCGATCGACCTCGACCTCGCCAACGGGGAGGTGCTGCGTTTTTCCTGCACGGTATTGCCTGACGGGGGCCGCATGCTGAGCTATACGCCGGTGACCGACCTCGTTCGTCACGGCGACGATCCGGCCGACGCCGATTATTATCGTTCGCTGCGCGCCGGCGAGCGCGCCTTCATCCGCGCCTTGCGCGCAGCAGAATAGCGCTCCGCCATTGATCGTCCGACGCCGAGGCTCTAAACAAGAGAGGTTCAACCCGCATCCGTGAAAACGAGTATCAGATGCCTGATAACTTGTCGGTCCGCTTCGTGGCGCGCAGCGATTTCCAGAAATGGCTGCCGCTCTGGGACGGCTACAATGCGTTCTACGGACGCGCGGGCACAACTGCCCTGCCCCGCGCGATCACCGAGCGAACATGGTCGCGCTTCTTCGATGGATATGAGCCGGTTCACGGCCTTGTTGCCGAGAGCTGTGGCGAGTTGCTGGGGCTTGGGCACTACCTCTTTCACCGCAGCACGACCTTGATCGAGCCGATCTGCTATTTGCAGGACCTGTTCACGGCCGAGGCGGCGCGCGGCAGGGGCGTCGGCCGCGCGCTGATCGAAACCGTCTATCGCGAAGCTCAACGTGCGGGCTCGCCGCGCGTCTACTGGCAAACCCACGAGACCAACCGAACCGCGCGCGCGCTTTACGACAGGCTCGCCGAGCATCAGGGGTTCATCGTCTATCGCAAGCAGCTGTGAGGTCGATGCGGGCTTTCAGCCCTACCGTCGCGACGGGACACGGATTGCAAAAAAGAGGCTTTTTTTCCGGCAGAGCCTGACTGTGGATAAATAAACCTGTCACCGGCGCGTAACAAAGCGGGACTAGGGTAGGCTTGCGTCTGATCGGGCCCCCCGTCACAGATCAAGCGCCCCCAGCGGTCCCCGTCAGTCGCCGCGTCTGACCGGGGCCGCATTTTTTTGGGTCTGATTTCGGCAGGGCCCTTCTTCCAGCGCCATCCCTTTCCCGCAAGGCAGCACCGCGTTGCCTGGGTGGAGCGGACCTTGCGAGGGGCGGATGCACGGGCGAGACTGTCGCCGCCACTCGACCACAGGACTTTTGACCATGCTCATTCGCAATCTCGGCGGCTCGGGCCTTCGCGTTTCGGCCGTCGGGCTCGGCTGCAACAATTTCGGCCAACGGACGAACCTCGAAGACTCTGCGCAAGGTAATCCACAAGGCGCTCGATCTCGGCATTACCCTGTTCGACACCGCCGATATCTATGCCGGCATGGGCGGATCAGAGACGGTTCTGGGCACCGTGCTCGGCGATCGCCGCAAGGACATCGTGCTGGCGACAAAATACTCCAAGCCGATGGCAACCGACGGCACCAAGCAGGGTGCTTCGCGCCGCTACATCATGAACGCGGTGGAAGCGAGCCTGAAGCGGCTGAAGACCGACTACATCGACCTCTACCAGCAACACGACTACGATCCACTGACGCCGATCGAGGAAACGCTGCGCGCGCTCGACGACCTGATCCGGCAGGGCAAGGTGCGCTACATCGGCAATTCCAATTTCCCGGCCTGGCGCGTCGCCGAGGCCGAGCATGTGGCGCGCGCGATCAATACGAGCCACTTCATCTCCTGTCAGGACGAATACAGCCTGGTCGTGCGCGAGATCGAGAAGGACCTGCTGCCGTGCGCGCAGGAATACAGGCTTGGACTGCTGCCATTCTTTCCGCTGGCGAGCGGGCTGCTCACGGGCAAGTACAAACGTGGCGAGGCTGCGCCGGTGGACACGCGTTTCGGCAAGGCGCCGCAATTGCGCGAGCGCTATGTCACGCCGCGCAATGAAGCGATCGTCGAGAAGCTGCAGTCATTCGCGCAGGCCCGCGGGCACTCGATGCTGGAGCTCGCCTTCTCCTGGCTCGCAGCCAGGCCCCAGGTCGCAAGCGTGATCGCCGGCGCCACCCGCGTCGAGCAGGTCGAGCAGAACGTGAAAGCAATCGCCTGGACGCTCTCGCCCGAGGACATGGCGGAGATCGATGGGATCACGAAATGAGAGATGTCGTCCCGGCGAACGCCGGAACCCCTGCCGCGGAATTGATCGGTAGCGCTCGCCGGCTGATGTTCTTCGCAACAACTCAGGTCTGTGGCTATGGTCCCGGCTCGCGCTCGCAAGTGCTCGCTTGGCCGGGACGAGGAGAACCTGCTTACGAAATCAGTCCCTTCATCGGCTTCGTCGCGGCGCTGTCGGGGAAGACGGTCGAAGCCAGCACGCTCTCGCTGATTCCGAGATGATCCGCCAGCACGCCTTTGACAACGGCCCGCAGATCGGTGGTCGGTGCGAGATCGCGGCCCTGGTAAAGGCTCGCGGGCTTGAGCGTCGGCCAATTCGCGATCACGCGGCCGCCCTTGACGGCGCCGCCGGCGAGCAGCGCGATCGTGCCGGTGCCGTGATCGGTGCCGTCGGTGCCGTTGATGCGTGCGGTGCGGCCGAACTCGGTGGCAACCACCACAACGGTATCGCGCCAGCGCGTGCCGAGGCCGGTCTCGAATTCGAGCAACGCAGCGTCGAGCCCTGACAGCAATTGGGCAAGGCGGCCGACCGGACCGCCCTCATTGGCGTGCGTATCCCAGCCGTCGAAGGCGAGCGCGGCGATCCGCGGGCCGTCGTCAGCGGCCATCAGCTTGGCCGCGCCGCGCGCTACCTGCTGCATGGCGTTTATTCCGGGCTTTGGCCGCATCTCCTCACCCTGCGCGACCTTTTCGAGCTGCAGCCCTTGCGACAGCGCATTCGCCAGCGCGATGTCGCGATGCCGGTACAACGCGATCAGCCGCGCTGCCGTATCGTCATCAGCCTGCGGCAGTGCCACCGGCGCCCAGCCGACCGTGGGGGCTGCACCACGCAGCACGAGCGGCGTCGTCGGCCCGACCGCAAGCGCACTCGCCACGCGCTCGCCTTTAGGCAAGCCTTCGAGAGCACGGTTGAGCCAGCCGGATTGCACCCGGCCCGGCCCCGCATAGCCGCTCTCGAGCACATCCTGGCCGTCGAAATGCGAGCGGTCGCGATACGGCGTCGCCACCGCGTGAATCACCGCCGCGTGCTTCTCGCGGTACATGCGGGCAAACTCGGGCATCGAGGGATGCAGCGCGAAGAAGGAATCCAGCATGATCGCGGGATGCGAGCCGTTGGCGGCGAGCGCGATCGAGCCGTGTAGGCCGGCATAGTCGGGATCGCCCACGGGGGCGACGGTCGCAAGACCGTCGAGCGCACCGCGCAGGATCACGACGACGAGCCGTGGGTCGCGCCCGTCGGCGGCGCGGGCAAATTTGGGCAAGTACGCCCAGGCGGCAAAGGCGCCTCCGCCGAGCAACAGGCCGCGGCGCGTAGTCGACAGCGATGCGCGGCTTTCACAGCATACCATCGTCATCTCCTCTGGAACTCCGGCGACATCAGAAGCAGCGCCAGCGCCTGCTGTCGCGACTCCGCTTGCTCGATGCTGCGCCGCGTCTCGACCGAGGCGGCATCCGCAAATGCCAGTTCCAGCAGATCGCGCGCATCGGCATTGTTGCCGACCCGCGAGGCGGCCTGCGAAGCGATGTCGAGCCGAAGCTTCAACCCTTCGGGCGAGGCCCATGCCGCATTGGTATCGGGAAAGCCGTTTGGCCCCGCCGGCGACCACAGCGGCTGGCCCAGCACATTGAGGCCGTTGAGGTAGAGGCTCGGATCCTCGGGCACGCGCGCAAGCAGCCGCCCGATCGCGACCAGGTATTCGTACGGCGAACGCATCTTGGTGAGCGGCGCGCGCCAGGCGTCATCGGAATCCACCAGCGCTGCGGCGAGCGCCTTGAGGTTGCCGTCGGTCCGCGTGAAGACGTCCTGCAGCTTAGAAACCAGCGCGGGAGGTGGATCGTCGGCCACGAAATGGCGCGCGAATTTGGTTGCGATGAATTTCGCGGTCGATGGATGACGCGCGATGTCGGAAAGCACGGCCTCGCCCTGAGCGAGGCCATTCGCCTCATAATTCCTGCCGAGCACGCGCTGTGCGCCGGGCTGATGCGCATTGGCATTGAAGACAAAACTGCCCGGCGGCCCCAGCACGCCCTGCCGTCCGACAAAGGTCCATCCGGTGATGACGCGCGCGAGCGAGGTGACATCATCCTGCGTGTAGCCGCCGCCGACGCCGAGCGTATGCAGCTCCATGATCTCGCGCGCGAGGTTTTCATTGAGCCCGCGATTGCGGTTAATTCCGGCGCGCGAGTTTGGCCCGAGCGATTGCTGGTTGTCGAGAAAGAACAGCATGGCAGGATGCTGCTCGACCGCCTTCAGCATGTCGGAAAACCGGCCGAGCACATGCGGGCGTATCGCCTCGCGCTCGAACGAGCCCGCCCACATCCGCGCCAGCGCGCCCTTGTTGGCGGAGATACAGAAATGGTTGGACCAGAACGCGACAAGCCGTTCGGCGAACCCGCAATCGGAGAGCACCGCGCGTTGCAGCCGCGCCAGCGCCTCGGCCCGAAAGGTCTTCTGGATGACATTAAGGGGTTGCGGCGGCGCCTGCGGCTTCGGCGCATTCGGCGAGGGCGCAACGTTCGGCTGCATGGGTTCGCCGGCGGCGATAGTGGAATTGGCGCCGCCATCCTGCGGCTTCATCCCCGGCGTCTGCGCGCCGATATCCATTGCCACGGCATTGAGCGAAAGCCCGCGGCGAAGAGGTGGTTTCTGCTCGTCGGGCTGCTGAGCCCCCGGTGCGGGGGCAGCCGACTTTGCCACCTGCTCCCGTGCCTGCCGCTGCTGTTCCTGATACTCGAAGACGGTGACGGCCAGCGCCGGCGTCGACTGCAACCCTGGCCCTTCCAGAAGCACGCCGCTCGGGCGCGCGAGTTCCGCCTTGACGAAGCCGCGCGGGTCGGAGGCGGCATTGAGGAAATCGCCGGAGGCGCCGCCACGCGCACCGAAGCCGAAGCGATGGAGCGCAACCAGTGCGGTCAGCGAATCGCGGGCCATCCGATCTTCCCTCTGCGGCTTTCCCTGTCGGTCTGCGTTGCGATACTCTTGTTTCTGCGGTGCGCGACTATACTGCCCGAGGGGATGAACCCCGCATGAAAAAGACGGTGCAACTCTCGTGTCCATCATGAAAGATTGTTCATGACGAATCGGACAGATGACAGCGGCGCGCGCCGCCTGATCTGCTGGCGCTGCGGCAGGGAATTTGGCTGCGACCCCCTCGGCGCCTGCTGGTGCAAGGCGGAGAGCGTGCGGTTGCCGATGCCGGTTGCAGCCGAGAATTGCCTCTGCCGCGACTGCCTGCGCGAGGCCGCAGGCGTCAAAAAGAGCAGCTAGACCGGATACCCCGGCGACTTGCGGGCGAGTCCGTCGTAGGCATCGAGCAGCTTCTCGCGCCAGGCGTAGATCGGATCGCTCGCGTCCAGCAATTGGAACGGGCTGACCGCGCGGGCCCATTGGAAACCGCCGAACACAATGTAGTCGGCGTAATTGGGTGCCGCGCCGCCGATATAGGGCTGCGACTTCAGGGTCTGGCGCAACGGCTCGAGCGATTTGCGAAATGAAACGACGGTCTTGTCGCGCTCGGCGCTGACCTCCTCGAGCTTCCTGCCGAGATATTTCTCGCGCGATTTGCGGAAATACTCGGCGTCGACCGGGCCGAGAAGCGTCACGATATCGGCGACGATCATTGGAAAGATGCCGCCGACGATGGCAATGTCGCCCCAGGAATTGATCAATCGAGTGACGCTGCGCCCGCCGCCGAACAGCGACGGTGAATCGGCGAAATTGTCTTCCAGATAGTTCGCAATCGCCCAGGAATCGACCACCGCGCGTCCGTCGTGCAGCAACACCGGAACCCTCTCCGATCCGTGCGAAGCGAGTGCGCTCTTTTCGGTAAAGCGCCATGGAATGGAGGTCGCCTCGAGGCCCTTGTGCGCGAGCGCCATCCGCGTGCGCCAGCAGTACGGGCTGAACGGACGCGCAGCATCCGCTCCGACAAGTTCGAAAAGTTTCAATTCCATTGCCCCCACCCAATGCCGTCATGCCCGGCGATGTGCCGGGCATCCACGTTCTCTCCTGCTAACGCGCGTGGATGGCGGGGACAAGCCCGGCCACGACGACAACCACCCGGCCGTGCATCACCTCACCACTGCCGCGGTCTGCCCGAACAGGATCTTGCGTTCCTCATCGGTGCGGATGGCGGGCTGGCCGAAATTCGGGTTGACCTCTTTCGCCTTGGCGTAAGCGCGCTCGGTCGCGGGACGCGCCTTGATGGTCTCCAGCCAGCGCTTGAGATGCGGAAACTGCTCGATGTCCTGGCCCTGGTTCTTGTAGGGCACGACCCATGGATAGGAGGCCATGTCGGCAATCGAGTAATCGCCGGCGATGAACTCGCGATCGGCAAGGCGCTTGTTGAGCACGCCGTAGAGACGATTGGTCTCGTTCACATAGCGGTCGATCGCGTATTGCAGCTTGTCCTGCGCGTAATTGCGGAAGTGATGATTCTGACCGGCCATCGGCCCCAATCCACCGACCTGCCAGAACGTCCACTGCAGCACGTCATAGCGGCCGTGAATGTCGGCGGGAATGAACTTGCCGGTCTTCTCGGCGAGATAAAGCAGCATCGCGCCGGATTCGAAGATCGAGAGCGCCTTTCCGCCGCCCTTCGGCTCGTGATCGACCATCGCGGGAATGCGGTTGTTGGGCGCGACGGCAAGAAATTCTGATGTGAACTGCTCGCCTTTGCCGATGTTCACCGGAAAAATCTTGTAAGGAAGGCCAGTCTCCTCGAGGAACATCGTGATCTTGTGGCCGTTCGGCGTGGTCCAGTAATAAAGGTCGATCATGGCGGCGTTTCCTGATGCGTGCGGGCTTCTGTCGCAGAAACATGCGGTTGCATGAATGTCGCTTGCCGCACGGCCCAAGTCAATGGCGCGCGCATGAAAGTGATCGCCGCCATCTCATGTGCGCGCGTTCTGCTCAAACGAACGCTGCCCACTCGCGCCTAGCAGGGACGGCCATGCGCGCGCAGCAGCTTTTCGCCGTCTGCCGTGACGGTGACGACCAGGCCAAATCCCGCGATGGTTTCTCGCGCGACATAGCCGCGATCGGCAGCGTCCTCCCATATCGTCAGCCGCGGGCATGACGTCTTCCAGGTTCCGACCACCTCCGCGTAGAGCCGCGGCTCGCGCGCGATCCATTCCACGAAATCGAGCACCAGAGGATCGGCCGATTGCGTCATCGCATTTCTCCGTCAGTCCAGGGCAACCGAGCTGCGCGCGAAGAACAGCCAGCTTCCATAAAGAATGTAATAGCTCGCAACGGTCGTGATCAGCCGGTTGGCCCAGCGGCGGAATTGCGCATCGCTCATCGCCTCCAGCACCCGCCGCGACAGCGTGGTGCCGAGCATGGACGCCGCGACCGCGATGGCCGCCAGCCGCAGATCGAGCGTTGCGGCCTGATCGATGATGCCGCCGAAATAGATCAGCTTGGTGAAGTGGCTTGCGACCTGGCAGGTCGCCTTGGTTGCGATGATGGAGCGGCGATCGAAATTGCCGCCGAGGAAAAAGGTGTCGAGCAGCGGCCCGGAGACGCCGGTCATCAGCATCAGCCCCATGCAGATCGAACCGTAGATCGTCCCCTGCACCACGCTGTCGGGATTTGGCTTCAGGTCCTTCGGCGTCATCCGCGCCATGAACGGCGTGATGCCGAGCATCAACAGCGCGATCGGCTTGTCCGGCACGTAGCGGGTGATCGACCAGACGCCGAGCGCCAGCGCGCAGCCGATCAGGTACACCGAAACCGGGCGCCAGCGGATGTGTGCGCGCCACAGGAACGCGCGCCAGCCGTTCGAGGCCATCTGCGTGATCGCGTGCAGCACCATCGCCGTCGGCAGCGGCATCAGCGTCAAGAGCACGCCGATCAGGATCAGCCCGCCCGCCATGCCGAACAGGCCGGACAGGAACGCGGTCGCCACCATCAGCGACCCAAGCCCGGCCATCATCAGCGCTGTCATGCAAGCCTCCCGAAGCAGTAGTGCCCTGCTTGTGCGCGTCGCGCAAACGGAGTTATCTTGCGCTTAGCATCAGCTTTCCTGAGGGTGATGTGCGGCGGCTGCTCTTTCTCAATGGCATCAAGGCGTTCGAGGCGGCGGCGCGCAGCGGCAGCTTTGCCGCCGCGGGCAGCGAGCTCAACGTCTCGTCCGCCGCCATCAGCCGGATGGTGCATCTGCTCGAGCAGCGACTCGGCGTCGCGCTGTTCGAACGCAAGGCCAACCGGCTCGCGCTGACATCGGCCGGACGCGCCTATCAGAGCGGGCTGACGCCGATCTTCGACGCGCTGACGAGCCTGACCGCGCAGGTGACGGCGCCGGGCGCCTTGCGCGTGCTCACCATTGGCGTCGGGCCGACCTTTGCGATGCGCTGGCTGATCCCGCGGCTCGCCGATCTTCGCAAAATGGAGCCCGACATCGACGTGCGCATCGCCGCCGGCGGCATGCTGGCGCCGTTTGGCGAGGACTGGAGTTGCGGCATCAAGCTCGGCGACGGCGCCTGGCCGGGACTTGTTGCAGAACCCCTGTTCGCCGCCGATCTGGTCCCGGTCTGCGCGCCGAAGCTCGTCGCGAACCTGAAGCGCCCGAATGACCTGAAGGGGCCGAGCCTGCTGCGTGTGGCGCATGCGAGCGAGGACTGGCCGTTGTGGTTGAAGGCCGCCGGCGCGAGCCGGGTAAACGCGCGCGGCACCGAATTCCAGTATTACGGACAGGCGCTGCAGGCCGCCGTCGACGGGCTCGGCATCGCCATGGGCATCCGGCCCTATATCGACGACGACCTCGCGGCGGGTCGGCTGATCGCGCCGTTCGCGCTCACGGTACCGAAGGGCAAGCGCTGGTATCTGGTCTATCGCGGCTTCCAGCGCGAGCAGCGCGATTTCGCCGCGTTCCGACGCTGGATCATGCGGGCCGCTTCGGCGGCTCCCACTGCGCGAGCCCACTGAGCGAAAAAAGCTGGGTGGAATGTGAACGGCTTCACAATCACTGGCTGCGAACCCGTGCATCCCTGGGTGGAACCAACCCGAGTCGGTCAATGGGAGGGGCACGTGACCACCATCGACACCGAAACGCGCCAGGCGGCGCAAAGCACCGTGCGGTCCAACTGTCCGGATTGCCGGGGCCGCTTGACGGTGCTGCGGATCATCAGCGGGCGCGCGGGTTCCGAATATTGGACGCTCCGCTGCACCCGCTGCGGCGGCATTCATCTCGACATCATCAGGGCCGTTGCCGAGCTGCCCGAGCCTGCCTGAAAGCCGCCACCGCGTCCCGGTGCTGACAGATGCTGACAACAGCCCACCGGATCGTGCTTGGCCCTTTTCTGCCCGCAAAACTCGCCCCATATTCGCGGCATGGCGAAGACCCCCGAGCGGCCTAACAAGCCGGCGAAATCCACGAAATCGAAGGCCCCGAGCTCTAAGGCATCGCGTCCAGAGGTCCTGCCGATCGGGCCGGCGCTGGCCGAACTGCTCAATCCCGCGATCAATCGGGGCGAAAGCGGCGTCGGTTCCTCCACGGGACTGCAACCGCCGCCGGACAATTCCTTCGATCGTCGTTCCGGTGGCGAGGCCGCGGCCCATCGTGCTCGCGCCTCGACCCAGGCCAGGAGCGAAGATGTTGCCCATCGCGACGCCGCCCAGGGCTTCGAGGAAGCCCCGCAGGCCAATTACGGCACGGCGGCGACCGTACCCATGCTCGATCCGGAGCTCGCGCGGCAGCTTGGGCTGCCGACCGAGGAGGATGACCTCGCCGCGCTGGCGCGCCCGCCGCGCAGCAAGACGGAAGCGCTCGGCGTCAAGGCCACCGCGGATGCGCTGGAAACGCTGATCCGCGACGGCCGTCCGGAGTTCCGCAAAGAGGACGGCTCGATGAAGGTGTGGACGCCGCATCGGCCGCCACGCCCCGAAAAGAGCG
Source organism: uncultured Alphaproteobacteria bacterium (assembly GCA_963738845.1). Lineage (GTDB taxonomy): Bacteria > Pseudomonadota > Alphaproteobacteria > Rhizobiales > Xanthobacteraceae > Bradyrhizobium. The sequence continues at coordinate 312,353 of CAVTYJ010000008.1, forward strand.
AGGGCGGCGTCCGCTTCGAGATCAGGTCCGACTACCAGCCGAAGGGCGACCAGCCGCAGGCGATCGCCGAGCTCGTCGAAGGCATAAAGCGCAACGAGCGCACGCAGGTCTTGCTCGGCGTCACCGGCAGCGGCAAGACCTACACCATGGCCAAGGTGATCGAGGCGACGCAGCGCCCGGCCCTGATCCTTGCGCCGAACAAGACGCTCGCCGCCCAGCTCTATGGCGAGTTCAAGAGTTTTTTCCCCGATAACGCGGTCGAGTATTTCGTCTCCTATTACGACTACTACCAGCCCGAAGCCTACGTGCCGCGCACCGACACCTATATCGAGAAGGACTTCGTCGATCAACGAGCAGATCGACCGCATGCGACATTCGGCGACGCGCGCGCTGCTCGAACGCGACGACGTCATCATCGTCGCCTCCGTCTCCTGCATCTACGGTATCGGCTCGGTCGAGACCTATACCGCGATGACCTTCGCGCTGAAGAAGGGTGAGCGCATCGACCAGCGGCAACTGATCGCCGATCTCGTGGCGCTGCAATACAAGCGCACCTCGGCCGATTTTTCCCGCGGCACTTTTCGCGTGCGTGGCGATGTCATCGACATCTTCCCGGCGCACTATGAGGACCGCGCCTGGCGCGTGAACCTGTTCGGCGACACCGTTGAAAACATCGAGGAATTCGATCCGCTCACCGGCCACAAGCAGGACGACCTCGAATTCATCAAGATCTACGCCAACTCGCACTATGTGACGCCGCGCCCGACCCTGGTGCAGGCGATCAAGGCGATCAAGTTCGAGCTGAAACAGCGGCTCGACCAGCTTCATGCGCAGGGCCGCCTGCTCGAGGCGCAGCGGCTGGAGCAGCGCACCACCTTCGATCTCGAGATGATGGAAGCGACCGGAAGCTGCGCCGGCATCGAGAACTATTCGCGTTATCTCACCGGACGCCGGCCCGGCGAGCCGCCGCCGACCCTGTTCGAATATGTGCCCGACAACGCGCTGGTGTTCGCCGACGAGAGCCACGTCACCATTCCGCAGATCGGCGGCATGTTCCGCGGCGATTTCCGCCGCAAGGCGACGCTCGCCGAATACGGTTTCCGCTTGCCTTCCTGCATGGACAACCGGCCCCTGCGCTTCGAGGAATGGGACATGATGCGCCCGCAATCGGTCGCGGTGTCGGCGACGCCGAGCGGCTGGGAGCTGAACGAGTTGGGCGGCGTGTTCGTCGAGCAGGTGATCCGCCCGACCGGCCTGATCGATCCTCCCGTCGACATCCGGCCCGCCCGCACCCAGGTCGACGATCTCGTCGGCGAGGTGCGCGCCACCGCGGCCGCCGGCTATCGCTCGCTGGTCACGGTGCTGACCAAGCGCATGGCGGAGGACCTCACCGAATATCTGCATGAGCAGGGCATTCGCGTGCGCTACATGCACAGCGACATCGACACCATCGAGCGCATCGAGATCATCCGCGACTTGCGGCTTGGCGCCTTTGACGCGCTGGTCGGCATCAATCTGCTGCGCGAGGGCCTCGACATTCCCGAATGCGCGCTGGTTGCGATCCTCGATGCCGACAAGGAAGGATTCCTGCGCAGCGAGACCTCGCTGATCCAGACCATCGGCCGCGCCGCGCGCAATGTCGACGGCAAGGTGATCCTCTATGCCGACACGGTCACGGGATCGATGGAGCGCGCGATTGCCGAGACCAATCGCCGACGGGAAAAGCAGGTCGAGTACAACACGGCCAACGGCATCACGCCGGAAAGCGTGAAGAAATCGATCGGCGACATCCTCAACTCGGTCTATGAGCGCGACCACGTGCTGGTCGAGATCGGCGATCAGGGCATGACCGAGGACGTCATCGCCATCGGGCACAATTTCGAGGCGGTGCTGGCCGACCTCGAGACGCGAATGCGCGAGGCCGCGGCCGATCTCAACTTCGAGGAAGCCGCAAGGCTTCGCGACGAAGTCAAGCGCCTGCGCGCGACCGAGCTTGCGGTGGTCGATGATCCCACCGTGAAGCAGCGCGCGGTGCAGGATCGCGCGGGCAGTTACGCGGGCAAGCGGAAGTACGGCGATGCGGCGAACCTGCCGGTCAGCGCGATGAAGAAGCGCGGCGTGTCGTCGGCTGTGAAGGCCAGCGGCAGCTCCGGCTCGAAAGTGCACAAGCCGCATCTCGACGAGATGCATGGCCCGGAATCCCTGCCCTATCGGCCCACGCGCGCGCTGCCGGACAAGCCGTTCGGCGGCGAGAGCCGGATCATCCAGCCCGCCAACTCCCGCGACTCCGGTCCCGAGTTCGGTCCCGCGCCGCGCTCGACCGGCGGCGCACCTGGAAAACGCGGCGGCTGGAAGCGACGCTAGTTCTGATTCGATTGTCAAACAGCATGCTCCTCGTCATTCCGGGGCGCCCGAAGGGCGAGCCCGGAATCCATAACCACAGGCCGGGGGTTATGGATTCCGGGCCTGCGCCTACGGCGCATCCCGGAATGACGAGGAGAGGACAACACTCCGCATTCCCGCGGCGCGAATCACGCCCGAGCTTTGCAAGCCACCCTCGATGAATGAGAGGGCGCAGGGAATGCCGGGTGTTTAGCTGCACCCGCAGCCTCACGTGCAAATAAAAAAAGCACGCAAGCCTTGGTCACTACAGGTTCGCCGAACAATCCGACATTCCCTGCACGATAGTTTACGGCTTATACCGAGCTCTCCCCGGTGTCCGTGACGTTCTAGTCACCGTCGTCTGCGAGAACGTCCCGCAGGCTTAGCACCAGCCCAGGGGCGCCAGGACCACACGGCTTTGCCGTCCGCAATCGCAAATCGCACGTCTGACGATCCGATCGCGTCCATCGCATCCCGCTTCCAACGTCCGTGACGATCGCGATACGCCCCTCTGCTGCGGAGGCGGGACAGCGCGGGATATGGCATTGCTTCTGTTTTTCGGCAATGACGGGCGGCTGCGACAGATTGGCACGACGGGCAACGTAAGGTTGATGGCGGGAATGTGACGTAGCGCTGGTAATTCGGTTGATCTTCGCTACGCTAGCGGCATGAAGCTCGAATTCGACGAAGCTCAATTGCCCTATTCCAGTGGCTCGCAAAGCGCACGCGCATGGACTGAGGCTTGGGTCAAGCTCTGGGCTTATTGCCCACATTGCGGCAATAGAGGGATGTCGCAATTTCCAAACAATAGCCCGGTGGCTGATTTCCTTTGCGCGTCGTGCAATGAGGAATTCGAGCTCAAGAGCCAGAAGCGAAAATTCGGCCCGAAGGTTGCAGATGGGGCTTACAGGACGAAATGCGAGCGCCTCAACTCGAGCAATAATCCCAACCTGCTGTTGATGAACTACGACCGTAAATCGCTTGCAGTCCAGAACCTCTTCATCGTCCCGAAGCACTTTTTTGTGCGCGATATCATCGAACAGCGCAAGCCACTTGCGGCAACTGCGCGCCGTGCTGGCTGGATCGGATCAAACATCCTGCTCGGCAAAGTGCCGGAGGCCGGCAAGATTTATATCGTTCAGAACGGAATTGTTCGGCCAAAGGAGATCATGCTCGAAGAGTGGCAGAAGACACTGTTTCTCAGAAAACAATCGCTTGAGACCCGAGGCTGGCTGCTCGATGTCTTGAAGTGTGTCGAATCTCTTGGGAAGCGCGAATTCACCCTCGACGAAGTCTATGCATTCGAGCAGCATCTCGGCGAAATCTATCCGCGCAACCAGAACGTCAAACCGAAGATTCGTCAGCAACTCCAATTCCTGCGCGATCAGGGACTTATTGAGTTTGTTTCACGCGGCAACTATCGTTTGCGATCATAGAGGAAAGGCATGGCCTGGTTTCTCAATTTCTACCGCTGCGCGCGTTGCAAAAAGGTGTGGACCGACGAATGGTCCTGCACATGCGACGACGAGTGCCCGACTTGCGGCTTTCGAGATATGACGCCGTTCAAGAGCGAGGACCTGACCGAGCTTATCGAGCAGGAGGGTGACGAGTTCGTGGCGATCCGTTCGCCTGATTCGGCTGAACATGATCCCGACTATGAAGAGCTTGGCCGATTTCCGACCCGTGCCCTGGCCGAGGAGTTTCTTGCCGAGTTCGAAGAACCGCCGCCTTAGAGATTCCGCCTTCAATGCCGAAACGCCTCCCCGCCGCCCTCACTCTCGCCCACACCGCCGCCTTTCTGGCCACTGCCCCCGCCCATGCCGGGAACACCGACCGCGCGCTGCTTCTGACCTTCTGCGACGCCGCCAACATCAAGGGGGCGACCTGCAAGCGCGCGAAGGGATATCCGAACGCACCCAGGCGCGGCTGCGACGTCACGCTGCGGGCGGAGCGCTATGGCGGAAAGTTTCTCACCTCGGGTAATCCGCTGTTCGTCGTTTTCTACGACTTAGGTTGCGAAGCGCATGCCACCGATAATGGCGGGGCGGTGGTGTTCGAGCAGGTCGGCGACGCATACACGTTCAGGAGCTTTCAGCCGGGCATGCAGGGCAGCGAATGCGTGACGCTGCCGAAAAGCGAGCAGCAGGATGCTCTCGTCTGCCTCACCGGCCACATGGGCCAGGGAATCCTGGAAAGCGGCGTGGCGCAGATGACCTTCAAGGGAATGGCCGGCAAGCGTCCCGCGATCGTGATGGACATGGACATGCTGTTGCGCGCGGAGGATTCAGAAGGCGCTTATGGCGCCAATACCGTCACCTGCAAGGACGACCAGTTCAAGGTGTTCGACGTTTCGAAGCTCAGTGTCGGGCCGCGGCCGAACACCGTTATGGTCGAAGCCGACTATGCCGACGCCGCAATTATCGAGACCGCCTGCGGCAAGGGCTTTCCCAGGCCTGACGACGCGATCGGCGAGCTTCCGCCAGGAGATGCCTATGTGCCCGAGGGGCACGCCAAGAGCGGCACGCTGGTGATCGATCTCGTGACGCGCAAGATCGCGCCACGATAGCCGCTGCGAGAAGAGGCGCGATGGTGGGCAAAGCGGCCGCGATGCGGCGGCTCAATCCGCGAAGGCGAAAGCGTGCCCACCATTACGAGCGAGCAAACAAGTTACGGCTAGTTCAGCGTCTTCCCGCCCTCGGTCACGCCGTCAAGGAACGCGCCGGTCTCGCGATTGAGAAACTCGACATCGGCCGGAAAGAAGCCGCCGGCCGAGGCGTGCCCGGTCACCGTGCCCGGCGAGATCGTCACCATCTTCACGTTTGGGATGTTCCTGGCGCTTTCGGTCGGCTCGAATTCCGGATTGAGCAGATCCTTGGTGCCGGTGAGGATCAGCGTTTTCGCCTTGATCGAGGCCAGCGCCTTGGCGGTGTCGCCGTTGAAGCCTGCCGTCGTGCCGACATCGTGCCGGTCATAGGCCCAGCTCTGGTAGATCCAGTCATTGGCGTCGAACAGTTTCAAGAGCGCGGTCTCCTGCTGCTCCATCCAGGGCAGCACGTCCGGGCCGTTCTTGAACTGCGCGGCATACATGTCGGGCGTGCGTGCCGCGAGCAGGGCCACGATATCGCGGAACAACCGCAGGCCTTTTTCCGGCGGGGCCTCGTAATTGCCATCCTTCCAGGCCGCGTCCTGCATGATCGCCTTGCGCGATGCTTCCATCACCGCGACCGACCAGCTCGGCGTCTTCGCCAGCGGCACCATCGCCACCAGCGCGTCCATGTAGTCGGGATGGCTGACGCCCCATTGCAGCGCCTGCATGCCGCCCATCGACGGCCCCACCACGGCGACGACATGGTCGATGCCGAATTTCTCCTTCAACAGGCGATATTGCGATTCCACCATGTCGCGGATGGTGAACTTCGGAAACGCCATGCGCGGCTGCGCCTTCGAGTTGCTCGGCGAGGTCGTGAGCCCGTTTCCGATCGCATCCGTGCAGATGATGAAATATTTGTCCGGGTCGAGCGCCTTGCCGGGCCCGATCATGAAGTCGAGCCGGTGATGGTTGCCGGAGATCGCGGTCACCATCAGAATGGCGTTCGATTTCTTCGCATTCAGCGTGCCGTGAGTGACGTAGGAGATCGAGAAATCCTTGATCGCCTCGCCGCTCTCGAGCTTGAGGTCGCCCTCGGCGAAGGACTGGTGCGGTGCCTGCTGCGGCGTGTGAGCGAAGGTCAAGCCAGCCGAAAGCGGCAACAACAGCGCGACGGCAGCAAAAAATGTGGTCCGGTTCATGGTCCTCCCCTGGTTTCTCGTTGTGGCCGCGGAGGATACGGGCCGCGCCGCCCGCTCGGCAAGGCGCCGGCGAAGATAAAGAGAATATCCGCAACGCGCTTGCGCATGTCTTCCCTGCGCCTTGAACCTGTCTGCGAGTCCGCGCGACCCATCTCGGGATTTTCTGCACTTTTGGGCCCCAGCGCACCGATGAAGATCGTGTTGTTTGCCCTGTTGGGGCTGGCTCTGGGGGCGTTGGGCGGCGCGGCGCTCGGCATCGGCGCAGGACTTGCCTGGGTGGATATCTTCAAAACCACGAGTTTTGAAGGCTATAGCGGCATGCTGGTTTTTCTTGCCTTCATGCCCGCGGGCGCCATCATCGGCGGCCTCGGCGGTGCGCTCGTGTTCGGCCGGCTCGCCTTCCGTGATAACAAGATTGCGATCGAACGCGAGCCGGTCCGCCGAAAAGACCTGTAAGCGCCTCCACGATCGACAGAACTCCGCATCGATGAAATGCAAAAATGCGCACTTGCATTTCCGCAGATTTCGACTATTTGAAGCTTCAAATAATGGCACTGCGGCTCCGCCGGACAGCGACAATGACGTCCGGCTAATTTTTCGTCCGATGCGGGACGGCGCGGTGCCTTCGAACTCCAAATTCGGGAAGAGACTGGAATGACAGAGCACAGCCTCTGGCGTTTCTCGCGCGCGATTCATCGCGCGATCAACGAGCGCCATTTCGACGATCTCGATATCTTGCTCGATGAGGATATCGACTGGGCGATCTACGGCCCGATCGACATGTTTCCGTTTCTCGGCCAGCGGCGCGGCAAGGCCGCGGTCCTCGATGTCGTGAAGCAGATCGCCGAAAATTTCCGCGTCCATCGCTTCGACCGCGAGACGATCATGCTGGGGGTCGATTCGGCGAGCTCCATGCTGCGCTATTCGCTGACATCGCTGGAATCCAACAAGCCGATCTCGCTCAGGATCGCGCATTTCGCGCAGTTCAAGGCTGGCCTGCTCTCCAGCATGCGCGTGCTGGTCGACACGTTCGACCTCGTCGAGCAGGCGCTCGGCCACCCCATCCACCTGCCGCGCATGAGCGCGTGACGGATTTTTGATTTGGGATTTTAGGCCGCTCCGGCCCTCCAGCCCCGCCGGAACGGCTTTTGCGCGCGACCGCTTCGCAACCCGCGGAGCGGTCGCGCGCCTGCTGACGCGGATGTGAATCCCACAGCCGCCGCGCATCGGCTAAAGAGCGACGCGGGGAATGTGGCGGGGCATGACATCCGAACAAGCTGGAAGAGTGTTGGTGCTGGCGGCGTGGCTTGCGCTGCTGCTGGCGCCTGTTGGTACGGCCCTGGCACAATCCGCGCCGGAAGCGGCAGCGCCCGAAGCGCCCGAGGCTGCAACAGACGAGGCTGCAACAGACGAAGCCACGACCGCCGAGGACGGCGAGGCCGACATGGCCGAGATCGACGCCAGCACGCTCGACTGGAGCCAGCTCAACGTCGATGCCTTCACCCTCGTTTATGGCAAGGCGCCCCGCGCCCAAGGCCCGACCCAGTCGGCCGGGGCGACCTGGTCGAACAAGGACCGGCCGAACGGCGCATCGGCGGTGTCGGTGAAGCAATCGCTCACCCCGTTCTGGGACACGCGAATCGGCGCCGACATGACGGTCGCCCGCGAGCCCACCACGATGTCGGAGCTGCTCGCCGAAAAAAGCGCCAATGGCGGCAACCTGCCGCAATCCGGCGGCAGCGCCTGGGCTTCGATTACAGCGCCGGGCGCCGGCGCCTTGTGGGACAAGACCGCTGTCGAGGCGCGCGTCGATCCGACCCAGGAACAGAGCAGGATCGGGACCTCCATCAGCAAGGAGTTGCCGCTGTCCGACCAGTCTTCGGTGACGCTGTCGAACGGTTATAATGTGACCCAGCAGGGCGTCGTCCCCGTGGTCGGAATTACCGCCCACCCAAGCCGCAGCTACGAAACCGGTCAAGCCGCGAAGCTCTCGATCGGTGACAGCGGTACCAGCGTGACGGCCGGACAGACCCTGTCGTCAACCGAGGACAAATGGCTGCGCAAGATCGGCGCCGAGCAGAAGCTGTTCGACGGCCTCACGGTGTCGGGCTCGGTGGGCGAGACCGCGCAGGGCACAACCAGCAAGAGCATCGGGGCGAGCTTCAGAAAAAGCTGGTAAAATGCCCGTTTTTTGCGCTCCCGGCCCCTTTTGCCCGCCACGGCAATGATCGGGCATTGCCGCAACTTGGCCGCGATGCGGTCAAATTCCACAGCCCTGATGGACCCTGTCAGAGTTCATATTCGGCGCGCGCGGGGGACACTCGCCAGCGAAAACAGGGAAACGGCTGATGAATTCCATTCGTTCGGAAAGAATAGAGCAGCTTGAACCGGAGGCCGAGGTGGACGCGGACAACGAATACACCGCAGCCTCCGAGGTCGAGGCCGGCATCCGCGACTTCGTTCGCAACGATGTCGCCTATCTGCGCCGCCCGGCGATCATGAACGGCCCGGAGTCACTCGAACCGGGCGCGGAAGCCGCCGTGACCAACGTCAACACGCTGATCCAGCGGGTTGCCGGCACGTCGCTGTCGGAGATCGAGCACCTGATCAACGAGCTGGAGGGCCTGCGCGACCTCCTGCATGCCGAAGGCCAGCGCGTTCAGCGCGAGATTTCGGGCTACGCCCAGCTCAGCCAGCAGGCGATGAAATCCACGCGCATCATCGCCGAGAACGTCGCGCAGTGGAAACGCACGGCCGAGGGCCTGCGCCAGGGCTGATCGACGCTTTTAAGGCAGTTTCGCCGCCGTCTCCCCCACGGGAGGCGGCGGTTTTGCTTCATCGTCCTGCAACAGCACGCACCCTTGAACTTGTCCGTACCTCGCCGCGACCAAGGGCAGCCGCCGCAATGCGGCGCGTTGTGTGACGAGGTTGCGTATGGAAAGTATCAGACCGGAACAGCCCAAGCCGATTCCGCTGCGCCCCGTGCCAGATCAGGTCGGAACCATCCTGATCCGGTTCGTCGGATTGCTGGTGTTGGCAGTGGCGGCAATCGCGCTGATCTATCTGCGCTGAAGCCGTCGTTTTCTGAACAGAGTTAGCGGAGGCTGAATGTACCGCTAGCGCTGGCTCTCGATCGATGCGAGATCCAGCCGCGCGGTGCCGTCGGCATAGCTTCGCACCACCATCACGGCCGTCAGCATCACCGCAAGCGTAATGCTTGCGAAGATAAGCCCCACCAGTTGCAAGCCGCTGCGATCCGCCATCGTCATTCCCCGCCCCTCTATAGCGCGGGCACTATGGAGAGTAGACGTTCAAAATGCGTTAGCGAGGAATCTCGTTGCGGATTTCGGGGCGGCTGTGGCGAGGATGCAACGATGCGGTAACCATGATGCGTCAATCACGCGTCATTTGGTTTCACGCATCGGCACGAACGCGGTCGTGAGAATGGAAAACACCGGCTCGCCGCGCTGATTGGTGCCCGAATTGCGGCCCTGCAGGATGCCACAGCCCGCACGTGATTCGGAGGGGCGCCTGGAGAGGACCTCGCTGGCGAAGCTGATGGTGTCGCCGGCCAGCACAGGCCTGATCCATCGCAGCTCGCGAAATCCCGGCGACGGTCCCCAGATCGCCACCGCCTCTCCGCGCGCTGCAAGCTCCTGCGCCTGACGCTGGAAGTCGGCGACCAGAAGCTTCATGCAGACCGAGCCGACATGCCAGCCCGATGCAGTGAGCCCGCCGAACAGCGACCTGCGGCCCTCCTCCTCATCGAGATGAAAGCGCTGCGGATCGAATTTGGCCGCGAATCTCTTGATGTCCGCGGCGGTGAAGGTGAACGAGCCGAGCTCGCGGCGGTCACCGACCTTGATGTCATCGAAATACCGCATCAGCCTGTCGCGTTTACGCGCCGTCCGATGATGATCGGCGACGTCATCTCGCACAGTGCCTCGCCGGATGCGTTTCGCGCCGTGCTCTTGAACAGCACGATGCCCGTCTCGGGCCGGCTGCGCGACGGCCGCGCCTCCAGCACGTCGACCTCGAGCGTGAGGTCGTCGCCCGGCCGCAACGGTGCGAGCCAGCGCACCTCGTTCACACCCGGCGAGCCGAGCGAAGCGGCGCGGGTGATGAATCCGTCCGCAAGCATCCGCATCATGATCGAGCAGAGGTGCCAGCCCGACGCCGAAAGCCCCTTCAGCATCGATTTGCCGGCCGCCGCCTCATCCAGATGCATCGGCTGCGGATCGAATTCGGCGGCAAACTCCAGAATTTCCTCGCGCGAGACATGGCGCGGTCCGAATGTACCGTATCGGCCAGGCGCAAAATCTTCAAAGGTCAGGGTCATCTTGCACGTTTAAGGCGAGGAAGCCCGATTGTGGCCGCACTTTCCGGCAATCTCAAGAGACGCGCGAGTAGTCCGATTCCGAGATTCGCATCCCGCCCGGGAGCAGTCTTGCGAAGTTAGGAATCGGGCAGTGCCTGATCTTGCCGGGGACTGCAAGTGCTGGGCTGGCCGCGAGCGTTCAGCAATCATGTTCAAGTTCTTCGACTTGCCGGGGGAGAGCCGACCGATGTTCGATTTTAGCAACCTTTTTCCGCGCGACCGCTTCGACGCAGTCGCCTTGAGCGAAGTCGGGCAGGTTCAAGGCCACAACGCAGAACGCCGCGACGGGGGCGACCATGTTTGATTATACCCAGATGTTTCAATGGGACAGGTTCATTACTCCCTCCATCATCAAGCCGTTCTACTCGCTGATGGTCGGCCTGGTGATCCTGTTCAGCCTGTCAGGCGTCTTCTCGGGTCTGGCCAGCATGGCCGTCAGCCCGTTCGGCGGGTTCATCGCGATCCTGTCGAGCCTGCTCGGTGCCGTCGTCGGCATCGTGTTCGCACGCATTATCGCCGAGTTCATCCTGATCGTGTTCCGCATCAACGAGCACCTCGGCGCGATCCGCGACCAGGGAATGCGCTAGCTCGATGCCCACGATGCCCCGGCACAAGGCCGGTCATGACGGGGAAGCTCTGCTTCGAGGCTAGGTGTTGAAGCGGAAATGCATGACGTCGCCATCGGCGACGACATAATCCTTTCCCTCGAGACGCAGCTTGCCGGCATCGCGGGCGCCGGCTTCGCCGCCGAGCGCGACATAGTCCGCATAGGCGATGGTCTCGGCGCGGATAAATCCCTTCTCGAAATCGGTATGGATCACGCCCGCGGCCTGCGGCGCCCTGGTGCCGCGGTGAATGGTCCAGGCGCGGGCCTCCTTCGGGCCGACGGTGAAATAGGTGATGAGGTCGAGCAGGCGATAGCCCGCACGGATCAGCCGGTCGAGCCCCGCTTCTTCCAACCCGAGCGTGTCGAGGAATTCCTTGCGCTCCTCGCGCGACAACGTCGCGATCTCCGATTCGATCTTGGCCGAGATCACGACCGCGACCGCGCCCTCTTCCTCCGCGCGCGCGAACACCTGAGCGGAGTAGGCATTGCCGTCCTTTGCGGACGCCTCCTCGACATTGCAGACGTAGAGCACGGGCTTCGAGGTCAAGAGGCCGAGCATGCCGAAGGCGCGCTCCTCCTCGGCCTTGCGGTCGAGCAGCCGTGCCGGCTTGCCCTCGCGCAGGAGCGCAAGCGAGCGATTGACGAGATCGAGCTGCTCATTGGCTTCCTTGTCGTTGCCCTTCGCCTTCTTGGCGAGATTGTCGACGCGCTTCTCGAGACTGTCGAGATCGGCGAGCATCAGCTCGGTCTCGATGGTGTCGATATCGGCGAGCGGCGCGATCTTGCCCTCGACATGGGTGATGTCGCTGTCCTCGAAGCAGCGCACGACATGGGCGATGGCATCGACCTCGCGGATATTGGCCAGAAACTGGTTGCCGAGGCCTTCGCCCTTCGAGGCGCCGCGCACCAGACCCGCGATATCGACAAAGGTCAGCCGGGTCGGAATGATCTGCGCCGATTTCGCGATTGCCGCGAGCTTGTCGAGCCTGGGATCGGGCACCGCGACCTCGCCGACATTCGGCTCGATGGTGCAGAACGGATAATTCGCCGCCTGGGCTGCGGCGGTCTCCGTCAGGGCGTTGAACAGCGTCGACTTGCCGACATTGGGCAGGCCGACGATACCGCATTTGAATCCCATTTTCCTCGTCCGATCCGTCGCGCGTTGACGCTGCGAGTGAGTAGAATTGATCCGTCATGCGCGGGCTCGAGCCGCGCATCCATCCTCTTTGAGAAGATGGATCGCCGGATCAGGTCCGGCGATGAAGCGTCGTGATTACGGCTTGACTTCTTCGCCCTTCTCGAAAAATCCCTTGCTCAGCATCGCCAGGTGCACCTTGTTCTGGAACGAGGCATCCTGCCCGGCTGCGAGCAGCGCGGCGTTGTCGGCAACCGCTTCGCACAGCGCCGACACCAACGGTCCTTCCTCCTTGAAGAAGTCGGACAGCACGTAGGCGTGCACCAGTTCCTTGACGCCGGGGTGACCGATCCCGAGCCGCACCCGACGATAGTCGTTGCCGATATGCGAGCTGATCGAGCGCAAGCCATTGTGCCCGGCAATCCCGCCGCCGACCTTGACCCGCACCTTTGCCGGCGGCAGCTCGAGCTCATCCTGAAACACGGTCACCTCGGACGCCGCAAGCTTGAAGAAGTTCAAGGCCTCCTGCACCGCGCGGCCGAACTCGTTCATATAGGTCGTGGGCTTGAGCAGGATGACGCGCGCCGAGCCGAGCGCGCCTTCCGCAACCTCGCCCTGAAAGCGGCGGCGCCATGGTCCGAAACCATGACGCCGCGCAATCTCGTCGACCGCAAGAAAACCGATATTGTGCCGGTTACGCGCGTATCTCGTGCCGGGATTGCCGAGGCCGACAAACAGCAGCATGGCGCAGCATCCCGACTCCCCGGCTTACTTCTTCTTGTCGCCACCGCCGGCCGGCGCCTTGGCAGCGGCGGCGGGAGCGGCGGCACCGGCAGCGGGCGCAGCCGCAGCGGCGGCAGCCGGCGCACCGGCAGCGGGGGCCGCGGCACCGGCAGCGGGCGCAGCGCCGGGAACGGCGGCGGCACCGGCCGCAGCAGCCGCGGCGGCAGCGGCCGCCTTCTGCTCTTCGGCATAGCCTGACGGCGGCACGATGGTCACGAGCGTCGCGTCCTCGCGCGTCAACGATTTCACGCCGGGGGGCAGCTTGATGTCGGACAGATGCAGCGAGTAGCCGATCTCGAGCCCGCTGGCGTCGGCATCAATGTATTGCGGGATGTTGTCCACCGAGCATTCAAGCTCGATCGTGTGGGTGACAATGTTGACCGTGCCGCCGCGCTTCACGCCGGGGGCTGCTTCGGACTTGATCACGTGGAGGGGCACGCTGATGCGGATGCTGGCACCTTCGCCGAGCCGCATGAAATCGACATGGATCGGGAAATCCTTCACGGCATCGAGATGGAAGTCGCGCGGAATCACGCGGTGCTTCTTGCCGTCCAATTCGATGTCGTAAATGGTGGTGAGGAAGCGGCCGGCCAGAATGCGCTGGCGCAGTTCGCGGTCGTCCACCGAGATCGGCAGCGGGGGCTGGTTGTTGCCATAGATCACTCCGGGCACTCTCCCGGCGCGACGCTCTGCCCGTGCGGCCCCCTTGCCGACTGACGGACGTGCGGTCGCCTTCAATTCCTTGACGGTCGTCGCCATTGGTTTAAGTCCTTGTTTTTAAAGCTAAAGGCCGCAATCCGCGGCCCGTTACCCGTCCGCGGCAAGCCTCCAGGGGTGCGGGGGCCGCGGACGTGGCGGGCTTTTAGCCCCAAAGGTCTAAAATGACAAGGAATGATGGGATTTTTCTGAGGGATCGTGGCGACAGCCCCGCACGCGCCACGAGCCATCTGACACCAAAAGAAAGCTTTCTTGCTGGATGGATGCCCGCGTCAAGCCATGGTCAAGCCCGGGCATGACGGCAGAGGACGCGGATGGCCTAACCCTTACGGATTCGGCGCCGTCCCGAGCTTCGCCTCGAGCGCCGCAATCCGCGCCTTCAGCGCTTCGTTTTCCTCGCGCGCCAGCCGCGCCATGTCCTTGACGGCCTCGAACTCCTCGCGCTTGACGATGTCAAGATCGCGCAGGATCTTCTCGGCCTGATTGCGCCACATCGCGTCGACCTCGCGCTTGACGCCCTGGGCTGCGCCCGCGGCGTCGTTCATCAGCCGTCCGATCTCGTCCAAAAACCGGTTGCTCGTTTGCGTCATCGCCCAAGTCTCCGTGCGCGGGAACTGAGCATGGAAAATGGCAATCTCGAGGGCTTCGTTCAAGCCCCGTCAAGGGCGGCAACTTGCCTTGTCATGCTCCGCTTTCCCTGTAATCGTGCTTGACGCCCACGAGAAGCGGAATCGCAAAACGCCTAAAGAGGCACCAATGATCGACAGCCAGGTTGACATCGAGACCAGGGACGGCAGGACCACCACCTTCATCACTCATCCCGAGCGCGGCGGCCCCTTTCCCGTGATCCTCTTCTACATGGATGCGCCGGGGATCCGCGAGGAGCTGCGCGACATGGCGCGCCGGCTCGCGACGTCGGGCTACTATGTCATGCTGCCGAACCTCTATTACCGCGCGGGCGTGATGGAGCTCGGGCCGATCAATCCCGATCCCGAATCTCCGGAACGCAAGCGGATGTTCGCGCTGATGAACGCGATCAACATTCCGCTTGTCATGGACGACACAAGGGCATTGCTCGCCTACGCGGAGGCGGACAAAGCCGCCAACACGCGCATTGTCGGCGCGCTCGGCTATTGCATGAGCGGACGCTACGCGGTCAACGCCGCCACGCATTTTGCCGACCGCGTCAAGGCCGCCGCCTCCATCTACGGCACGCATCTGGCAACCGAGCAGGCGGACAGTCCGCATCTTGCAGCAGGCAAGACCAAGGCCGAGCTCTATTTCGCCTGTGCCGAGACCGACATCTACGCGCCGGCCGAGATCATCGCGAAGCTGCGCGAGAGCATGAAAGGTACCGGCAACGAGGTCGAAATCTATCCGGGCACGCATCACGGCTTCGCCTTTCCCAGGCGCCCGGTCTATGACCGCGACGCCGCCGAGCGACATTGGGAGCGGCTGCTCGCGCTCTACCGGCGCAAACTCGGCTGAAGCGGTTTGATGCCTTTTCTCCTGATCAAATTTCCGGTGTTCGATCCGATCGCAATCTCGATCGGGCC
The DNA here is from genome assembly GCA_963738845.1 of uncultured Alphaproteobacteria bacterium. Lineage (GTDB taxonomy): Bacteria > Pseudomonadota > Alphaproteobacteria > Rhizobiales > Xanthobacteraceae > Bradyrhizobium. Next base: position 327,700 of record CAVTYJ010000008.1, read on the forward strand.
GATTGCGATCCGATGGTATGCGCTCGCCTATATCGGCGGCATCCTGCTCGGCTGGATCTATGCGCGCTCGCTGCTCAAGAGCGAGAAGCTCTGGGGCGGGCCGGCACCGATCTCGCTCACCCAGCTCGACGACTTCATTCTTTGGGTGACGATCGGCATCATCCTCGGCGGCCGCACGGGATACGTGCTGTTCTACAATCTCGTCTTCTTCACGGCGCACCCGGCGGAGATCTTCGAGCTGTGGAAAGGCGGCATGTCGTTCCACGGCGGGTTCATCGGCTGCGTCATCGCGGTGATGTGGTTCGCGCGCAAGAACCGCATTTCGATCCTGTCGCTCGGCGACATCACGACCGCGGTCGGGCCGATCGGCCTGTTTCTCGGTCGGCTTGCGAATTTCATCAATGGCGAGTTGTGGGGTCGCCCGGCCGACCCGGACCTGCCCTGGGCCATGATCTTCCCGACCGGCGGACCGCTGCCGCGGCATCCGAGCCAGCTCTATGAAGCGGGACTTGAGGGCATCCTGCTGTTCACCATTCTCTTCGTGATGATCCGCCTCGGCGCGTTGAAGCGGCCCGGACTGATCCTCGGCAGCTTCGTCGCCATTTACGGCCTGGCACGCATCATCGGCGAACATTTTCGCGAACCCGACCCGCAACTCGGCTTCCTCTGGGGAGGGCTCACCATGGGGATGCTGCTGTCGGTCCCGATGGTAATCGCCGGCGCAATCATTATTTTCTTGGCATGGCGAGGCAAATCGCCCGATAAGGTTGAAGCTCATCATTAGCTCGTTTTTCAAGGCAGGCTGTGACCGAAGTTTCGCCGCTGCAGTCGGAGATCAAGAGGCTCATCAAATCGTCCGGACCGATGCCGGTGTGGCGCTATATGGAGCTGTGCCTGATGCATCCCGAGCACGGCTACTATGTCTCGCGCGATCCGCTCGGCCGCGAGGGCGACTTCATCACCGCCCCCGAGGTCAGCCAGATGTTCGGCGAGTTGCTCGGCCTGTGGGCTGCCTCGGTTTGGAAGATGGTCGGTTCGCCCTCGCCTTTTCGGCTGATCGAGCTCGGACCCGGCCGCGGCACCATGATGGCGGACGCGCTGCGCGCGCTGCGGGTCATGCCGCCGCTCTATCAGACGATCAGCGTGGATCTGGTCGAGGTCAACCCGGTATTGCGGGAGAAGCAGCGACAGACCCTGTCGGGCGTTCGCAACATTGCCTGGTACGACACCATCGATGATGTGCCGGAAGGCCCGGGCATCATCTTTGCCAACGAATATTTCGACGTGCTGCCGATCCATCAGGTCGTGAAGCGCGAGAGCGGCTGGCATGAGCGCGTGGTCGAGCTCGACGCCGCCGACCGCCTGGTGTTCGGCGCCGCCGCTGAACCGATCCCGCGCTTCGAGGTGCTGTTGCCGTCGCTGCTGCGCGCATCCCCGGTCGGCGCGGTGTTCGAGTGGCGGCCGGATGCCGAGATGATGAAGATCGCAAAGCGCGTGCGCGATCAGGATGGTGCCGCGCTGATCATCGACTATGGTCACCTGCGCAGCGATGCCGGCGACACCTTCCAGGCCATCGCCCGTCACACCTTCACCGATCCGCTGAAGGCACCGGGACAGGCCGACGTCACCGCCCATGTCGACTTCCAAGCGCTGGCGCGCGCGGCCGAGGATATCGGCGCGCGCGTGCACGGCCCGGTGATGCAGGGCGATTTCCTCAAGCGCCTCGGGATCGAGACCCGCGCGGAGTCGCTGATGGCGAAAGCGAGCGGGGAAGCCGCCGAGGACATTTCCAGCGCCCTGAAGCGGCTGACCGGCGGCGGCCGCGGCGGCATGGGTTCGATGTTCAAGGTGCTCGGCATTTCGGAGCCGAACCTCGAGATCCTGCCGGGACTGAGCGATGAGAACCTGTCGGACGGAGCGTCCTGATGCTGGCGTCCCCCTTGCTCGCCGCCATTCCCGGTCTGCGCCACGGCTTCTTCAGCCGCGAGGGCGGCGTGTCCAGGGGAATCTATGCCGGGCTCAATGGCGGTCTCGGCTCCAACGACGATCCCGCAAGCGTGCGGGAAAACCGCGCCCGCATGGCAGCGAGGCTCGGGGTTGCGCCGGAAAATCTCATCAACGCGCACCAGATCCATTCGCCGGATGCGATCGCGGCGACCGCTCCCTGGCCGGCCACCGAGCGGCCGAAGGCTGATGCGATCGTGACCGCAACGGCCGGGCTTGCGATCGGCGTCACCACAGCCGACTGCGCCCCGGTGCTGTTCGTCGATCCCAATGCGCGCGTCATTGGCGCGGCGCATGCGGGCTGGAAAGGCGCGCTGACGGGCATTCTGGAATCGACCATCGAAGCCATGGAAAAGCTCGGCGCCGATCGCGCGCGCACGATGGTCGCGCTCGGTCCCATGATCCGGCAACCAAGCTACGAGGTCGGCGGCGAATTCGTCGAACGCTTTCTCGATGCCGACGCGGACTATGCGGCGTTCTTCCAACCGGCCTACCGCAACGGGCACGCGATGTTCGATCTCGCCGGCTTCATTCGCCTCCGGCTCGAAAATGCCGGCGTGCTTCTGGTCGACGACCTCGGCATCGATACCTATTCCGACGAGCGCTTCTACAGCTATCGCCGTTCGGTGCACCGCAAGGAGGCCGATTATGGCCGCCACGTTCACGCGATCGCGCTGGAAGGCTGAGGCTGGCAAAGCGGGCGATTTCTGGGCGAAGCGGCCCTTTATTTCATCTCCGAGCTGTGGCGCACCGGCTCTAGACGCTTGCTCGATTTAGCGATAACGCGGACTCAAATGAGGGACGCGTCAATCAACCTGCCGCGCCGGACCATCGTACGGGCCGGCCTCGTCGCGCTGCTTTTTGCAGCTGCGCCCGCGCTTGGCGGCTGCGCGTCGAGCGGCGCGGCGAACACGGCCTTTGCGATGGCTGGCGATGCGCCCACGGTCACCTTCGAGTCGATCGACGGCCCGCCGCCGCAAGTGTTCGACCGCATGGTCGGCGTGCTCGACAGCGAGAGCAAGCTGCGCAACCTCGCAATCGTCTCGCGCGAAGGCACGGCCACCTACCGCGTGCGCAGCTATCTGTCGGCGCAGGTCCATCACGGCAAGACGGTGATCGCCTGGGTGTGGGACGTCTATGATCGCGATCAGCAGCGCACGCTCCGTCTTTCCGGCGAAGAGCCGGCGGGCAAGACGGGGCGCGCCGGCGGGCGCGATGCCTGGGCCGCCGCCGACGACCTGGTGTTGCGCAGAATCGCGCAAGCCGGCCTCTCCGGCCTCACCAACATGGTCAACGCCACGCAGGACGCCCCGTCCGCTGCGCCCGCCGCCCCGCGGAGGGGACCGGCGGTTGCGAGCTCCGAGCCGGCACCCGCAACGACAGCGGCCACAACGGTCCTCGGCTATACCGACCATTAGCCAAATCGCGGCACTCACAGCCATTTTTGCCCAAGAAATCCCCGTAAATCGTCCAGCGCGGGTTGCCAGCCGCGCTTTCCCCCTGATATTTCCTCGCTCGTTCCATCAGCCAGGTTGGCCGGTTCCAGGGAAAACCCGATATGCTGAACAAGGTCTCCAGCAACCCCCGGGGAGAAGCCTCGATGTCGGCCAAAAACGGCGCAATCAAGCTCGTTGCCGGCAATTCCAATCCGGTGCTGGCCAAGGCCATCGCCGACGGGCTCGGCCTGTCGCTCACCAAGACCGTGGTCCGGCGCTTCGCCGACATGGAGATTTTCGTCGAAATCCAGGAGAACGTCCGCGGTTCGGATGCCTTTGTCCTGCAGTCGACCTCGTATCCGGCCAACGACCATCTGATGGAACTGTTGATTATCACGGATGCGCTGCGGCGCTCCTCGGCCCATCGCATCACCGCTGTGATCCCCTATTTCGGCTATGCGCGGCAGGACCGGAAATCGGGCTCCCGCACCCCGATCTCGGCGAAGCTCGTGGCGAACCTGATCACGAATGCCGGCGTCGATCGCGTGATGACGCTCGACCTGCATGCCGGCCAGATCCAGGGCTTTTTCGATATCCCGACCGACAATCTCTACGCCGCCCCGCTGATGGTGCGCGATATCAAGGAACGCTTCGATCTCACCAATGTCATGGTGGTCTCGCCGGATGTCGGCGGCGTGGCGCGCGCGCGCGGGCTTGCCAAGCGCATCAACACGCCGCTCGCGATCGTCGACAAGCGCCGCGAGCGGCCGGGCGAGTCCGAGGTGATGAACGTGATCGGCGATGTCTCGGGCTACACCTGCATCCTGGTCGACGACATCGTCGATTCCGGCGGCACGCTGGTGAACGCGGCGGACGCGCTGATCGCGCACGGCGCCAAGGAAGTCTATGCCTATATCACGCATGGCGTGCTCTCGGGCGGCGCGGTGACCCGCATCACCTCCTCACGGCTGAAGGAGCTGGTCATCACCGATTCGATCCAGCCGACCGAAGCGGTGCGCGGCGCCGCCAATATCCGCACGCTCTCGGTCGCCTCACTGATCGCCGAAGCGATCAATCGCACTGCGGCCGAAGAGTCCGTGTCGAGCCTGTTCGACTAGAATTGTGGAACTCTGGCACTGTAGTGTGGGCAAAGGCGCGCTTGCGCCGTGCCCACCAGTTTCAAACACCGCATAGTTTGATCGGTGGGCACGCTTCCGCCTTCGCTCGGTCGAGGTTCGGCGGACGGGGTCGCTCTGCCCACCCTGCGATTCTGCGATCCAGATTCAATCGTGGCCCGGTCTCGGCACCAGGTTCATGATCGTCCGCGTGTAGCCGCCGTCGACGACGATCTCCTCGCCATTGACGTAAGCCGAGCGGTCGCTCGCCAGAAACGTCACGGCATCCGCAATGTCCTGCGGCATGCCGACACGCCTGAGCGGCGTCACGGCGGAGCGGCGCTCGGTGACACCCGGCGTGTCGTAAAAGGCCTGACTCATCGGCGTGATCACCATGCCGGGACTGACGACATTGCTGCGCACGCCGTCCGGCCCCCATTCGCTCGCAAGCTGGCGCGACAGCATGATGACGCCGGCCTTGCTGACGCTGTAGGCACCGCTGCGCCCTTGCGCATGGCTGCCGGCGATCGATGCGACATGGACGAGACTGCCGCTTTTCTTCGCGCGCATCTGCGCTCCGAAAATCTGCGCGCAGAGAAAATAGCCGGTGAGATTGACCGACAGCACGGCGTTCCATTCCGCAAGCGAGAGCGCATCGAGCGAACCTGGCCGAAGCAGCGCCGCGGCGTTGACCAGCACGTGGCAGGGCCCGAGCGCCTGCTCGATCTTCTTGGCGCTCGCCACGATGTTGTCGCGGCTTGTGACGTCGCAGGGCGCGATCAGGTGGCGGTTTCCCGAAAGCTCCTCGCGCGTGCGCGACAAGCCGGCTTCGTCGCGGTCGATTGCCGCAACCAGCGCGCCGGCGCGCGCGAGATTGACGGCAACGGCGCGGCCGATGCCGCCGCCGCCCCCGGTCACCACGCAGACGCGGCCGGCAAGGCCAAGCCAATCGGTGGATGGTTGTTCAGTCATGGGCGATCCTCACACGTCACATCTTCCCGGGCTTCATGGATGGGGCAAACACGCCCCGGCAGCGCTGTCGCAGGAATGCCCGTTACCGCTCGCCCGGCGCGGTGAAGAATCTCTCGCCATAGGCGAAGCGATTGGGCTTCAGGAAAAACCCGAGCAGCACCGCGCCATTGGGAGCGACCGCCTCGTGCTGATTGCCGGCCGGGCGCCAGACGAACTGGCCCGGCCCGCATTTGCCCTCGTGGTCCTCGAGCGAGCCCTCGATCACATAGGTCTGCTCGAGCGCCGTGTGCTCGTGAAGCGGCACGATCGCGCCGGGATCGAGCTTGAACAGCGCCGTGGTGATGCCGTTGTCGTCGGTATAGAGCACCTTGATTTTGATGCCCGGAAACTTGGTTGCCTCCCAGGGCATGTTGGGCACGTCGAGATAATGAGCCGCGCGCTCCGGCGGATTCTGCGGCTTGATGTCGGGATGAACGATCTTGCGTTCCTGCACGGCCATGGCGGACTCCCGGATTTTTCAAAAGCTTGATAGCAATGCGAAAGCATATCGCGCACCGCGCTCACCGCGAAGAGCCCACGCACTGCACAAATTTCAAATCATGGCCTCATCTCGCCGATGCGAACCTCGGCCGCTCTCCCGGTTTCACGGTCGCCGAACTGCTGACGACCAAGTCTGCCGAAAACGCATAGCCCTGCGCGTTCCCTCGGTTCACGGTCAAAAGGTCGCGGACAAACGGATTGCGATCTCCGGTTGCCCTCGGCCCCCTCGGCATGACTTCTCAAAAATGAGGCTGCTGAGGCCGCGCTAAGCTCGTCAACCCAAGGAGATAAACATGCTCAATATGCGAGGACTATTGGCTGTCGCGTTGCTTCTTCCGTTCTTTGCAACGTCGCTATCGGCTCAACAAGCCAAGCCAATGACCAAAGAGAGAGCCGCACGCGCTGAATGCTTCAGGCAGGCGCAGCAGGCCGCACAATCGGCAACAGGCATGGCTTCGGCCAATCCCGCTGCTGCTGCCGAAGGAAACGCAGTTGGATCGGATGCCTATTACGCATGCATCCGCAAGGCGGGCCTTCGATAACGCGATTTGCACGCTTGTGAAACGCAGCGCCCCCGCCCGAACTCGGCAGTCGACTTCGGCGGGGGTAGCGGGTGTTGGCATGCTGAGGCGCGTGGATCGGGCGCGTCGTGCAGGGGATGCGCGAGGAACCGAGTGAGCCACACTTTAGTTACGCGTGAGCGTTCGTTCTGGTTACGCATCTAAAGCCGACGTGGCTCGTCGATGTATCGACAGGTTCGGCGTGGCGGGCGGCTGGTCGGTAGCGACGGCAGTAATTGGGCGCGCAGAGATGCGAGCCGCCCTTGAGCACCTTTCGGGGGATTTTGATCTTCGGCTGCCTCGGGTCGTAGCTCGCGTGCTCCGGCCCGCCGCGCGGATTCTGGGGAATGCAGCACGCCTTCGCGGCGTCGCCTTCGTGCTTGCTTGACCACCAATCGGTCGTCCACTCCCAGACATTGCCGATCATGTCGTGCACGCCGTAGCCATTCGGCGGAAAGGCGGTCACCGGCGAAGTCCGCTCAAAGCCATCCTCATTGATATTTTGGACCGGAAAATTCCCCTGCCAGGTGTTTGCCATGTGCTTGCCGCCAGCCGTGAGCGTGCTGCCCCAGGCGAATTCCTCGCCATCAAGGCCGCCACGCGCGGCGAACTCCCATTCGGCTTCGGTCGGCAGATCCTTGCGCGCCCATTGCGCGTAGGCGAGCGCATCGGCAAACGCGACATGCACGACGGGATGATCGTCAAGATCCTTGATATTGCTCTTGGGACCGTAGGGATGCCGCCAGTTGGCGCCCTTCATGAAGCTCCACCACTGGCTGCAGTCCTCAAGGTCGGATACGCGCGACGGCGGAGTGAATACCAGCGATCCGGCGTAAAGCATCTTTGGTAGCGCGCCGGGATAATCGCGGGGATCAGGCGCGATCTGGGCCGTCGTCACATGCCCGGTCGCATTGACGAATGCCTTGAACTGTCGGTTCGTCACCGGCGTGCGGTCGATCCAGAAGCCGTCGACCGCAACACGATGCGACGGCGCCTCATCCGCATAATGGTGGTCGGATCCCATACGGAACGTGCCACCGGGAATGAAGAGCATGTCACTGGTCGGATCGGTCCGCTCGGTGCCTTCGCGTGTCGCCTGCAGCATCAGCGCATTCCTCGATATTCCGCATCGCAAGTCCGCCGACCCGCGGTAACAAACTAGTCTCGGATACCCAAGCTGGCAAACTGCTTATTCGGTTCGCCCAACAGCGCTCCGCCCGATCCCGAGGCTCACGTCCAGCGGCGCGGAAGCCGAGGGCAAAAGGACCATCGGCACGATGGCCCGTCTGTCGATGACCGACGCCGCCAGCGCTTGCCGGCTTCCCGAACGCCGCCAGAATAGATAGAGCCAGCCGATGTGGCCTGCCATCTGCCACCAACCGTGGCAGGCCACCTGATGGCCATCTGTCTAGTGGTTGCCACCTCCCGAGGCTTCCTGGAGATGTGCGAGGACCGCGTCCAGGTTGAACGAGGCTGGTTTCTGCCGTGGCGGGAATTTCAGGAATGCCTGGATCTGTTGGGCCACAAGACCCTGCATTTCGTAGATGATGTAGGCGTGAGAGATCAACCAATCCCAGTATGTGTTCGAGTTATGGTCCGCTCGCTCGAACGGATCCCGCCGCAGATTGAAGATCTTCGGCGCGCGAAGTTTTACGAACGGCTCGAACCAGCACATCAACTGCTGGGCCCTCTGCTCCATAAGCACGACCTTCCAGTCGCCCATCCGGATGCCCATGATGTCGCCATCATCGCTGATGTAGAAGAAGAACTTTCTGGGACTCTCTTTCGCGTCGCCACTGAGGTAAGGCAGCAGGTTGTAACCGTCGATATGGACCTTATAAGTCCTGTCGCCAACCTTGTGACCTTGGAGCAGCTTTTCCGAAATGTTCGGATCTCCCGCCGCTGCGAGAAGTGTCGGCAGCCAATCCTGGTGTGACGCGACGTCGTTGAGCACTGTGCCAGGCTTGATCTTGCCAGGCCAGCGCACGAAGACAGGCACGCGCCATGCGCCTTCCCAATTGGTGTTTTTCTCGCTGCGGAACGGGGTGATGCCGCCGTCCGGCCAAGTGTTGTAATGAGGGCCGTTGTCCGTCGAATACATCACGATGGTGTTGTCTGCGATGCCAAGCTCGTCAAGCTTGGCGAGCATCTGACCGATGTGTTCGTCGTGCGCGACCATGACGTCGTTGTAGAAGCCCTGACCGCTTTTGCCCCGGTGTTTTTCGGCGCAATGCGTCCTGAAGTGCATCGCCGTGGTATTGTACCAGAGGAAGAAGGGCTTTCCGTCCTGGTGGGCTTTATCGATGAAGCCCAGGGCCTTTTCGGTCACCTCGTCGTCGATCGTCTCCATGCGCTTCTTCGTCAGGGGACCCGTGTCCTCAATCCTCTGTCCGCCTTTGCCGTCGGCCCAGCTGTGAAGCACGCCTCGCGGTCCGAAATGCTTCCTGAATTCCGGGTTCTTCGGATAGTCAACATCCTCGGGCTCTTCTTCGGCATTCAGATGGTACAGATTGCCGAAGAACTCATCGAAACCGTGAAGCGTGGGGAGGAACTCATCCTTGTCGCCCAGATGGTTCTTGCCAAACTGGCCGGTGGCGTAACCCAGCGGCTTCAGCAGCCCGGCGATCGTCGGATCGTCAGCTCTGAGACCTACGTCGGCTCCGGGCATTCCGACTTTGGTAAGCCCGGTGCGAATTGGATTTTGCCCACAGATGAAGGCTGCCCGCCCGGCGGTGCAGCTCTGCTGGCCGTAATAGTCGGTGAACGTCGCTCCTTCGTTACCGATCCTGTCAATGTTTGGAGTCCGATAGCCCATCTGACCCCGGTTATTGTAGCTGATGTTCCACCAGCCGATGTCGTCGCCCCACAGAATGAGAATGTTGGGCTTGTCGGTTTTAGCCATACCTGGTCTCCTTTCACCATTGTGAGAGTTCTACGGTCATGCGGCGAACTTCAGCTTCTCTGACTACGCGAGGCGCAGGAGTACGGCGAAGAAAGCGAATACGCCTACGCAGATGAGAACGATTGCGATCGCCAGGACTGGCGAGTGTTTCCCCTCCTTCGTCATTCCGGCAATCGGTTCGAACTCGCCGCTCCAGAGATAGCGGACCGTGAATTCGTACTGCCAGATGGAGACGACAAGGGCGCCGACGCCGCATGAAATCAGGGCAAGCCCCAGGTATTCCGGCGCGGTCGGCAGGTACGCCGCGTGGGCCTGCGGCACCTGCTGCAAGTGGTTGAGGTACTGAACGATCGCGAAGCCGAACCCGATCAAGGCAGTCGCCGTGCGTAGCCACGACATCATAGTTCGCTCAAGGCTCAGCCGGGTGCGAAGCCAGCCGAAATGGCTGTCCGATGTCACCTTCACTATGAACCGATCTGCATCGGGAGTGCTGACTATATCGGCCATGCTCGGACATCCTTCTGTCGAGGGTTTGTGCGACGCCCTTTACTTTACCGGCTGACGACGCGAGAGGCGCGCAGTCACGCCGCGGATGATCACATAAGGTACAAACGCCAGTATCAATGCGATCACGAGCGCCTGGTCCGGATAAAACGTCCTGAAGACGACGGCCTGATAGATCACATCCATGACGAGCCCAAGAGCAATGATCCTGGCGGTCGCGTTCAATCCGTGCCGCAGCCGGCTTGCGCGTTCCTGCGGATTTCCAAGCACCGTTGCGAGATATGGCAGGCGGCCGGAGCGAGCATCCTCACGACCGTCGCGGATCGCGACGATCGTGGCCATCAACGGCTGCAGAACAAAACGGAATCGCATCGGTCCGTCCGGCCGCTCGACCAGATCGTGCCAAAACTGTTCAATGACTTTCAGCGAGATGCCATGCCACAAGGCGCCGGAAACGAACAGAACGGCCGCAACCACGACCACTGCCTTGGCCAGCACTCCCAGTTCCTGGTGATCGGCCTCGGTCATCGCCAGATCCCAATTTACGCCGCCGCCAATGACGTCGTTCAAACCAGACGAATGGTCCACTTCAGGTGGACGGTTGTGCACGGAACCGCCAAGGACACAGAATTGCAGATGTCGTTCAGGATCGCAGATGTCGTTCCGTCGCACTATGCGAATTCGGCGAGGCTCGTCATTTTAACCGCATCGCCATTGATGTGACGGCGCCCTCCGAAAACCATCATCGCTCAGATTAGCCGAAGTTGCATAGCGCGGGCCGGATGCTTGTCGGATGCTGCGCCCGGTCGTTGGGACTCGATAGCGCCTCCGTGAGCCAGTGAGGAGCCCGTCATGGAGTTTGATCCGGTTCTGCTGTCACGGCTGCAATTCGCGTTCGTCATCAGCTTCCACATCATTTTTCCTGCCTTCACCATCGGGCTCGCCGCTTGGCTCACAACTCTCGAAGGCGTGCGCCTGGTGACCGGCAATCAGCTCTATCGGCGTATCTTCGATTTCTGGCTGAAGATATTTGCGCTCTCGTTCGGCATGGGAGTGGTCAGTGGAATCGTCATGGCCTTCCAGTTTGGCACCAACTGGAGCGTCCTGGCGGAACGCACCGGATCGATCCAGGGTCCGCTGCTGGGCTACGAGGCTTTCACCGCCTTTCTGCTGGAAGCGACGTTTTTCGGCGTCGTGCTCCTTGGCCGAGATCATGTGCCACCCAGGTTTTATTTTCTGTCCTGCTGCATGGTCTCCCTCGGGACGATGCTGTCTTCGTTCTGGATACTGGCCAACAACAGCTGGATGCAGGTTCCTTTGGGCCATGTGATTGTCGACGGCAAAATCGTGCCGGGCGACTGGTGGGCGATCGTGACAGGGCCGATCATGCGGATTCGATGGCCGCACATGCTGCTCGCTGCGTTTCTGACGACCGGTATGTGTGTTGCGGCTACCGGCGCATGGTACCTTTTGCGCGGAAAAGACGCGCCGGAGGCCGGCGCAATGGTGCGGTGGGGGCTCGGCTTCGTCGCGGTTGTGATCCCGATCCAGATGGTGTTCGGCCACCTGACCGGTATCTACGTTCTCAACTATCAACCCGCCAAGTTCGCAGCGATCGAGGCGCGTTGGGAAACTCAGCAGCCCGCGAGCGAAGTGCTGATCGCCATTCCCGACCCACGCCAGCAGCGCAATCTCCTTGCGCTGGAGATCCCCAGGCTTGGCAGCTTCATCGCCTCCGGCAACTGGGATGCCCGCGAGGGCGGGCTTGAAGCGTTCCCGGAAGAAGACCGACCGCCTGTCATCATTCCTTTCTTCGCGTTTCGCGTCATGGTGGGCATGGGCCTGATCATGGTGGCGGTCTCCTGGTTCGGAGCCCTTCTCCGCTGGCGCGGCACATTGGAGAGCACGCGTTGGTTCTTGTGGGCGACGTTCCTGTCCTTTCCCACCGGCTTCATCGCGGTGCTGGCGGGCTGGTTCACGGCCGAAGTCGGTCGCCAACCCTGGGTCGTCTATGGGCTTCTGCGAACCAAGGATGCCGTAACGCCGTCGCTACAGACGGGCGATGTGCTCCTGTCGCTCGCATGCTACGTCGTGGTCTACTCCGTCATCTATGCGTTCGGGTTGTATTACATCTATCGGCTTCTGCGTGACGGTCCCGGCCGCGATGTGCCCGACCAGACGACAATGACTCCGGCTCGGCCGCTGGCCGTTGCGATCCACGCAACGAAGGAAGCGCCCCAATGAGCGCCATGGAGCCGTCAGCATTGGCCCTGTTCTGGGTAGCCGTGATCGGCGTGGCCATTCTTGCCTACGTCATCCTGGATGGCTTCGATCTGGGCGTCGGCATCCTTTTCGGCGCCACGAAAGATTCGACATTGCGCGACGAAATGATCGCTTCGATCTCTCCATTCTGGGATGGCAACGAGACCTGGCTGATCGTGGTGGGCGCCTCGCTGTTCGCCGCATTCCCGGTCGTCTACGCAGTGTTCCTGGCCGCCTTCTACATCCCGGTGCTGCTGCTCCTGCTGGCGCTGATATTCCGTGGCGTCGCGTTCGAGTTTCGCGCGCGCGGGGCTGCGCGCGGGCTATGGGATCGAGGCTTCGTGCTCGGTTCTGTCGTGGCCGCCTTCGTACAGGGCGCCGCGGTCGGCGCCATGATCCGCGGAATACCCATCGTGAACGGCCAATATTCCGGGCGCACGTTCGACTGGGTTACGCCGCTTTCGATCGTGTCTGGAGCAGGCCTCGTGCTCGGCTACGCGCTGCTGGGCGCCGGCTGGCTCGTCCTCAAATCCGAGGACGGCAAGCTGCGCGACTGGGCGCGCGAGCGCATACCGCTACTCGCTACTTCCGTCGTCGCGATCTTGTTTTTTGCAACCGTCACTGCATTCGTTGATCGGGCCCGCATGACCGGAAGCCTCTTTATGGACCGGCCCTGGGGTTTTGTCTTTCCATTGGTCGGTCTCGTTGCGATCGTCGGGATTTTCGTCGGAGCGCGGCGCCGCCTCGATTCATGGCCGTTCACGATGACGGTCGTGCTCTTCGTCTGCGCATTTCTCTCGCTGGCCGTGATGTTCTGGCCCTACATGATCCCTTACAGCGTCACTGTGGCCTCCGCGGCGGCGCCCCACGCTTCGCTGTCATTTCTATTTTGGGGCGCCGGCTTGTTCGTCTTGCCGGTGATCGGTCTCTACACCTTTGTCGTCTACTGGATGTTTCGCGGCAGACAGCGCGCCGGCTTCGACGCGACAAGCGGACCAAACTGAAACTTTAGCGGTGCTCACCGCTGAATGATCAAGGCAAGGAGACGGAGATGGATCGCAGAATCGGGCTCGTCAGCATCTTGGCCTTGCCGCTGGTCGCAGGCCTTTCCGGCGGAGGGATCACCTCCTCGTTCGCGGACGAGGCCGGGATCGAGGCGCGCGTCGGCGAAGTGCGCGGCGCGGTTTTGTCGCTCCTGGCGCCTGTGGGTGTCGTCGCGACGGAAACGAACCCAGATTACAAGAGCGTTGTGGCGCCCGCGCCCGCGGTCCATGCCTCGGCGACTACCGCAGACTGGCCGAGCTACAACAAGACGCTGACCTCAGAGCGCTTCTCCGACCTCAGCCAGATCAACACCAAGAACGTCGCCAAGCTCAAGGTGTTGTGTACCTACGACACCTGGCGACTAACAAGCTTCGAGACTGGCATGATCATGGTCGAGGGCGCACTCGTCGGCACCACCGAATTCGATATCTTCTCCATCGATCCCGCGACCTGCGCCGAGAACTGGCGCACGCATGAGGAATATCCGGCCTACGTTCTGCCGACCAATCGGGGCGCGGCCTACCTCGAAGGTCGGTTGTTCCGTGGCACCGACGACGGGCGTGTGCTGGCCTATGATTTCAAAACGGGCAAGCGCCTCTGGGAAACGACGATCGCAGACGTGAAAAACGGCGAAGACGTGCCGGCGGCACCGATCGCCTGGGAGGGCCTCGTCTTCATCGGCAACGCCGGCGGAGACTTCAAGGGCGCCAAGGGGCACGTTTACGCGCTCGACGCCAAGACCGGCAAGATCGTCTGGCAGTTCTTCCTCGTGCCCAAGACCGAGGGAGATACCGTTCGCGGACCCGAGGGCGCCTCGCCGCCTATCAATTCGACCTGGAAAAACATACCGGGTGCTCCGATCAGCGGTGGCGGAAACTGGACTTCGACGACCTTGGACCCGACGACCGGGCTTTTGTATGTGCCGGTTGGCAACCCCGCGCCCGACTACGACAACAGCGTCCGCCAGGGGGATAATCTCTTCACCGGCTCCGTGGTTGTACTCGACGCCAGGACCGGTGCTTACAAGAACCATTTCCAGCTTGTGCCGAGAGATTGGCATGACTGGGACGTCTCCAACCCGCCGATCTTGATCAAGACGAGAGGAGGCAAGAGACTCATGGCGGTGTCGCCGAAGGACGGACACCTTTACGGCTTCGATCTTGCCGACAACAAGCTCGTCTATCGGACGCCCGTGACGAGAATCGAGAATGTGGAAGAGCCTTTCGCGGTCGACAAGGACGTGCATTTCTGTCCGGGTGCCGGGGGTGGGGAGGAATGGAACAGCCCGGGCTACGACCCTCTGACCAATTTCATTTTTACCGGCGACGTCGACTGGTGCACGACGGTGCGGCTGCAGACCAGGGAAGAAATTGCGGCGGCCCCACTCGGGCAGCCCTGGACGGGAGAGAAGTCCCTCAATCCGTTCAACGAGTTCGGAAAGTTCACGCGCGCCGACGGCGTCTGGGCAGGATGGCTTTACGCCACCGACGCCGACACGGGGGTATGGAAGTGGAGGCTGAAGTCCAACTATCCGATCCTGAGCGCGGTGACGCCGACCGCTGGGGGCCTTGTGTTCTTTGGTGACACGGGCGGCCATTTCTATGCGCTCGATGCGGCCACTGGCCAGAAGCTGTGGGGCCAGAAGATCGGCGGTGCGATCGGCGGCGGTGTGATCACCTACGCCGTAAACGGCGCCCAGAAGATCGCGGTGGCGACCGGCTACGTGTCTCCCGCCTTTCCTACTGAAATCAGGAGGGCGAAGATCGCAATTCTCGGCGTCGAGGGCGAAGCCGGAAGCAAATGAAAAAAGGCGAGGATCAGCGCGAGGGAGGTCTGCTGGCGCTCGCGCTGCTCGCGCTCGTTGCAGGCGCAATTGCGGGGTTCGTCGGAGCGATCTTTCGAATCTGTCTCGAGCAGGCGGACCGCCTGCGGGGCGTGCTGATCGCATGGGCTCACGGCTGGGATGCGGTGGGCTTCGTGCTCGTTCTCGCTACATGCGCGGCCGCGACTGCGCTTGCCGCCTTTTTGGTTCGTCGTTACTCGCCACACGCGTCGGGAAGCGGCATTCCTCACGTCGAAGCGGTCGTGCGTGGCGAGCTTCCGCAGGCGCCCTATCGCTTGATTCCGGTCAAGTTCTTCGGCGGGTTGCTCGCGATCGGCTCCGGCCTGGCGCTCGGCCGCGAGGGGCCCAGCGTTCAGATGGGGGCGAGCCTGGCGCACCTGGTCGGGACGGTGTTTCGCCGAAGCTGGCCGGACTGCCGGGTGCTGGTTGCGGCCGGCGCGGGCGCCGGACTCGGCACCGCCTTCAACGCACCCATCGCGGGCGCCGTCTTCGTTCTCGAGGAACTGGTGCAACGGTTCGAGCACCGGATCGCCGTCGCAGCGCTTGCGGCGTCGGCGAGCGCGCTGGGAGTCGCGCGACTGCTGCTCGGCGACACGCCGGATTTCCATGTGAATATGCTCGGCTATGCCGACGCCGGAACGAAACCCCTGTACTTTGTCTTTGGAGCCTTCGCCGGCATTCTGGCGGTTGCCTACAACCGTGCGCTGCTTGCAACGCTTGCGAGCGCGCGTCGGCTGACCGCGGTACCGGTCGAGCTACGCGCGGGGCTGGTGGGCGCAGTGGTTGGGATCCTTGGCTGGTTCGCGCCCGACGTGATCGGCGGCGGAGACGCGATCACCCAGAGCGTCTTGGCGGGGAGCGTCTCGCTGGCTGCCATTCCTGCGGTCTTCCTGATCCGATTTGCTCTTGGCGCTGTGTCCTATGCGGCTGGAACGCCAGGCGGCCTGTTTGCGCCCATGTTGGTGTTGGGCGCGCAATTGGGCTTTCTTTCCGGCGGAGTGTGCCGGATGCTGCTCCCCTATATGGATGTTCAGCCCGAAGGATTTGCGGTCGTCGGGATGGCTGCATTTTTCGCGGGCGTCGTGCGGGCCCCCGTCACGGGCATCGTGCTCGCTACGGAAATGACCGGCAACGTCTCGATGCTGCTGCCGATGTTATGCGCGTGCGCGGTCGCCATGCTGGTGCCGATGCTGCTCAAAGATCCGCCGATCTACGAGTTGCTTCGAGAGCAATCATCATCGCAGGACGGACCCGTTGCGAAATCAGAAATCCTCTGATCAGGCTTGAACAGCCGAGCCTGACACCGGCGGAAATTCTTGTCCTGCTTCGAATTGCCTTCATCGGCGGGTCGCCCCCAATTGCCTTCGAGCTTCTGCTCAGTCGTTTCGAGCCGAAGGTTTTCGGTTGTTCAGACTTGTCTCAAATAGCGAAAGAGCCACAGGGATTGACCCTGTGGCTCCGCATGAGGCGAGAAAAGAGCAAACCTCAACCGACCTGATCAAGGATTTTCTGCATCTCCGGCGCTGTTAACGCGCGCAGCGTCTGCCCCCGGACGTTGCCGAGCTTCAGGGTGCTCAACGCGAATGCGGTTGCTTTCGTGTCATCAGAAGCCTCCGAGATGACGACCAAATCGTACTGCCCCTCGACCCACAGTACTTCCTTGATGCGTATGCCCTGGGTCTCCGCCGCCTTTTTCGCGGCTTCCGTTCGCTTGACGGTATCCTTGATGGTTTTGAGGCCTTGCTCGGTGAAATTGTAGAGTGTGACGAAAGTGGTCATGGGTTCTTCCTTCCGATTGGAGGCCGTTCCCGAATAGGTCGCCCCGCCTCCACACGGGGCGTGGTTAAGAGAAGCATGGCGACCGGAACGCCCTTTGACCGGGATCAATATGACAGCCTTACGTCATTGCCGAACCGCAGGCAGCATCTACCTGCAGCCATCAGCGGTCCTTTGACCTGTTTGACTGCGTTGTCAGTCCTTCGCCTTCAATCGCGCTTCATTTTCGGCAATGAACGCGCGGATCTCATCGGACATGTTCAGAAGCCTCAGCCATTGCTCCTTGTACAAGGTCACCGGGAAGCGCCCCATTCCGTAAATGGAGAGGCCACCCTTTTCACTTACCTTCATGCGAACGCCCTCGGAAGCACCTTTCTTGAGGGCCGCGTTCTCCCTGCGGAGACGTTCGAGCTCGGCTTGGGTATCGTCATCGGACACGGCGTTTTCCTTTTCGTTTTCTTGATTTTATCACGCCAGTCTTGCCGCTCACAACCAAATCAAGCAGTCGCCGGCGCGACCGCTGTGCTGGCGTGCGTCCGGGTCGGGACCATACCGGTATAAAAGTCGACTTCCTGTATCGGATTGAGGCTGTAAGATGCCCTCGTCCGTAGGTCGAGGTCACCATGAAGCGGCGCGAATTCATCAAGGGTGCCGGCGCTGTACTGCGCTGTCTTGTCGCGGCGGCATTTGCCATTTCCCTGGTCGCAACCTCGGCATTTGAGCTTCGCGCGGAATCTGCAACGCATTCTGCGGGAGCCCTTTCACCGGCGGCGCTGACGCAGCTTGACGACGCTATTCGCAATGAGATTGCGGCCGGCAAGATACCCGGCGGCATCCTGTTGATCCAGCAACACGGCAAGCCGGTCCACTTCAAATGCCTCGGCGTGCGAGACCCCGACACGGGGATGGCGATGACGCCGGACTCCATCTTCCAGATCTATTCGATGTCGAAGGCCATCACATCGGTAGCGGCGATGATGCTGGTCGATGAAGGCAAGCTCGGTCTCGACGATTCCGTGGCGAAATACATTCGCTCCTTTGCGGACGCCAAAGTCGGTATCGATATATCGGATGAAGCGGGAAAGTATCCGCTCAAGCTCGAGCCGTTGAAGCGTCCGATCACGATCAGGGATCTGTTGCGGCACACCTCGGGCATCACCTACGGGTTCTACGGCGAGACCCAGGTGCAGAAACTCTATGCCAATCCCCTGTTGTTTGCGGGAGATTTCGATACCGCTGATTTCGCCGACCGCATCGCAGTGATGCCGCTTGCCGATCAGCCCGCCACGCGCTGGAATTACGGCCATTCAACCGACGTGCTCGGCCGTGTCATCGAGGTCGTCTCGGGGCAGACGCTGTATCAGTTCGAAAAGCAGAGATTGTTCGATCCGCTCGGCATGTCCGGCACCGCGTATTACGTCGCCGACACAGCGAAGTGGCCGCTGATTGCCCGGGGATTTCCCGTCGACCGGTTTCGCGTGGCCGGTATCCTGGACCCCACCGTGGCGCGGCGCTGGGAATCCGGTGGAGCGGGCCTGGTCTCGACCACGGGCGATTACGCCCGCTTCCTGCAGATGCTGTTGAACGGAGGTGAGCTGGACGGCAAGCGCTACCTCAGGCCTGAGACGGTCGCACTGATGACGTCGGATCAGATCGGGCCCGAGACCGGGATCATTCATGATCCCTTCTACTTTCCTGGCCCCACCAGCGGCTTCGGTCTCGGCTTTGCAGTGCGCACCTCGCCGCCTCCGAATACGAACTGGCCGCTCGGTGAATACCGCTGGGACGGCGCCGGCGGCAGCTTCTATTTCGTCGACCCCACGGACGACATGCTCGGAATTTTCATGGTGATGTCGCCGACACAGGGCGGACGGATCCAACTGAACCTGAAGACGATGCTCTATGAGGCGATGGGGAGGGGTTTGCGCAGGGATTGACGAATTCGAGATCAGCCCGAGAGATCGGCAAAGCGCGCGATTATCGATTGCCGGGTTGAAATCAAACCCGCTAGATTTCTGGCGTGGCTTCGATCTCCAAACACGATCGTCCCCCTTCCTCGGCGGGTCTGCTCCACGCGAGATCCTGGCAAGTCGCCATGATTGGGCTTGGCACCGCCGCAACCCAGTTGGATACCTCCGTAAATATCGCCTTCCCCGCCATCACCCGGGGGTTTGATCTTTCGATCGGCGACATTCAGTGGGTCGTGATCTGCTACGTGCTGACCTATGCCAGCCTGCTGCTGGCGATAGGGCGCATCGGCGACACCGTCGGTCACGCGCTTGTTTTCCGCATTGGCCTGATCTGGAGCGCGGTTGCGCTATTCCTTGTCGGCTGGTCGCCGAGTTTCGGCGCGATGCTGGTTTTTCGCTTCCTGCAGGGTATCGGCGCGGCGCTGGTCTTGAGTTGCGGCGCGGCGCTGGTGACATCTCTCTATGGCGAGGAGCGGCGCGGTCAGGCGCTTGGCATCTATACCATGATGATCTCGATTGGCTTGATGCTTGGTCCTCTGCTTGGCGGCGCCCTGACGGCGGCCTGGAATTGGCCTGCCGTGTTCTGGTTCCGAATTCCGATTGCCGTCGTCCCGCTGCTCTTGTTGCGCGGCACGCCGGCCTCGCCGCAGCGCCAGCCAGCCGATCGCTTCGACGTGCTGGGAGGCGTTGCGCTGATGCTGGGCCTGGTCACGATGCTGTTGGCGCTCAACCGCCTTCGCGAGCTTTCAGGCATCTGGTTCGGGATATTGTCCGCCGCAGCCTTTGCGGGATTCATCTTTCGCGAGTCGCGCGCCTCGCGCCCGATCATTGCGCTCGATGTTCTCAGGCGGAGGGGTTTCGCGCTGCTCAACCTCGTCAGCGTGCTGGCCAATCTGGCTGCCTTTTCCGTCTGGCTGCTGGTGCCCTATTTCCTGACGCGCGTGCCCGGCTATAGCCTGACCGAAAGCGGCGTCATCCTGGCCATGGCCGCGGCTGGCGCAGCACTCGCCGCGCCAATCGGCGGTGCCGTTACGGGACGACGTATTTCCGCCGAAAGATTGGCGGTCGTGGGCGCCGCGACTATCGGAATAGGTCTGCTGCTGATCGGCGCGTGGACCGAGCAGACACCGACCATCCTGCGGATCGCCGGGCTTGTCGCACAGGGTGTTGGACTCGGACTGTTCCAGCTTGCCTATTCGGATGTCGTGACTGCCGCGCTTCCATTGAGGGATCGTGGCGTTGCCGGCAGCCTTGTGCTCCTCACCCGAACACTGGGCACCGTGACTGCCGCCTCGCTCGTGCTGATGGTGTTCGAGATTTTGAGCACGAATGACGACTTCATCGAAGCCTTCCAGAGGACCTTCCGCTTCGCAGCCTTGCTGGCATTTGCCGCGGCGGGATTGTTGGCTATTTCGCTGCGCAGGATGAGGGATGGATAGAGCCGGCCTGTCCAATACGGATGCGCACATCCAAGCTCCACAAGAAACTCCGCGAAGGCTCTCGGGCCGACCGTGCTCTGCAAGTGATCTCGGATACAATTTCGGCGCTTGCAAAAGCGTGATGTAATGCATGATGGTCGGCGCGATCTGTTGGCCATTTGCAATGCGAGCCCAAGCTGGAGAGGCAAGTGCGACGCAGAGAGTTTATCGGTCTGCTGGGGGGCGCCGTTACACCGTGGCCGCCGGTCCTCGCACAGGGACCGAGCAAATCATCTCCGGTCGTGGGCTTCCTCGTGGCGGGTTCGCAAGCTTCGCATGGAGCCTGGGTTGCCGCATACGCGCTGCGCCTGTCGGAACTCGGTTGGATTGAGGGCCGCAATGTCACTGTCGAATATCGGTGGGCGGCCGGCGATAATCAGCGCATGCTGGATTTCGCCGCTGAGTTCGTCCAGCGAAAGGTCGATGTCATCGTCTCGTCGGCGAACGGAGTGTTGGCAGCCAGACAGGCCACGTCGAGCATCCCGATCGTGTTTGCTGCTTTGAGCGATCCGGTCGCCCTGGGTCTTGCCGAGAGCCTGTCCCGGCCCGGCGGCAATGTCACCGGGTTGACAGTTCAGCCGAGCGATCTCGCCAGCAAGCGGATTGATCTCCTGCGCGAAATCGTTCCAAATCTGCGCCGTCTCTCCGCGCTCGCGAATGTCGCCTCGTCCGGTTTCGAGGGCGAAACAGAAGGGATTCGAAGCGCGGCCGCGGCCTTGAATGTCGAGGCCCATATCTTCGAGCTTCGTACAGCCGCCGATATCGAACCCGCGCTCGTTGCGCTCAAAGGGCAGACGGACGCGTTGTATGTGCTCAGCGAACCGCTCGTCAACGCCAACCGGGTGCAGATCATCGAAGCGGCCACGACCGGACGGTTTCCGACGATCTTCGGCTTCAGAGAATTCGTCGATGCGGGTGGCTTGATGTCATATGGGCCCAACTTCCCCGACCTGTTTCGCCGTGCCGCCGATTTCACCGACAAGATCCTGCGCGGCGCAAAGCCTGCCGACCTCCCCGTACAACAACCCGTCAAATTTGACCTCATCTTCAATCTGAAAACGGCGAGAGTTCCTGGGACTGAAGGTGCCGGAATCATTTCTCACCCGTGCCGATGAGGTCATCGAATAGGTAAGATCAATTCCGCTGTTCACCCGGTGCCATTCTGAAGACGACCAAGACACTCGGATCAAACGTGAGTGGTGGACGAGATTGTCGAATAGGCGCGCGCGAACCGGATATTGGCCACTGAAAATCGATCCATCCAATTCCAATTCAATCGGTCAAAGTGACTGACCTACACGCGTTCAACTGAGCCAATCAGTGCGAGATTAAATCCACTCGGTACAGGAACGCCTGATATATAAGCGGACTGCTCGCGGTCAGCGCGAGGCCGAGAAACACGATTATCGAAGGAGAGATATTGTGAAAACGCAATTTACAGTCGCGATATCGATGCTCGTTGGAGCTGCAATCGGCGCAATAGCTATCGACGGCCTGCACGCGCAGTCCACGCCAAAAGCCTATGTCGTGACGGAGGTGGAGGTCATCAATCAGGAGGCTCAAAACGCGTATCTTCCCAAGGTTGCGGCGGCGATCAAGTCCACTGGTGGCACGTTTTTGGCTCGCGGCGGAAAAGTTGTTGCGTTGGAAGGCGATGCGCCGAAGCGCGTGACGATAGTGATCTATGATAGCCTCGAAAAGGCGCAGGCTTCACGTAACTCGCAGGCTTGGAAGGCACTCAGCGAAGAGCGCAACAAGGCGATCAAAGCCAGATCTTACGTAACCGAGGGGCTGCCGAATTAAATCGGAAATAGAGTTGCAAGCAGAGGCCGCCGAGGTTTGGCGGCCTCTTTGGCATGTGGACTCCACACTTGGCCTACCAAGGCAGATCGCCGTATGAGCCCTGCTGCGCTGCATGAGTTCGGGCAGGCCAGGACCATTTCCATACGCAGCTGACGAACAAAACGCCCGCTAATAGTATTGGTAGTATTGCCGATGCCGGTAGGCTCGGCCGACGCCGTAAGGACGTGCGAAATATGGGTTCACCAGACATTCGGCTGCACGACCTGAGGCTGACGCAGCGCATTGGGCCATGGATGTGTAGCCACACTCGATATAGCTGCCTCTGTTGTCCCAGACCTGCAGGCAAACCGGGTAACGGGGATCATAGGTCTGAGCTTGTGTTTTGGGCATCACGACGAACATTCCGAGCGCAAGAATAATCCAGCCAAATGTACGCATCCGAACCTCCCAGAGTCCGCGTGCTTTGATTCGCTTCGAAGCGGTTTATGCCCAACGCTGGAGATATCGGATAGTCCCAAAATGGAGATCGTAAGACCATCGCGTTTGGTGACAGCTTCACCTTCAAGGGGTCGTTGAAGCCATCATCATCCAGCCGCGCATTGCGGCCTGAGTTCCAACGTTTCTGCGGACGCCAAAGGCGGGTGCGCCGCGGCCGAATCGCAGCAGCCCAGGCCAGCGCCGGGTCGAACGCTGTCCAGCCGACAAGTTGTCCGGCCGAAATCCCGCACATGACAGATCTGCTTCCAGGGGCTAGCGAACGATTTCGTTTATTGTATGATGAACGACATTTAAAGGAGAGTGTCTTGATGGTCGACAATGTTGTGAGCACGGACCAAGCTGCCCCGCGGCCGGACAACGCCGCGGCGTCACAGATCGCTGTCTTGGCCGGTCTCGCCGCCATCGGCACGCTCGCCACCAACATTCTGTTACCCTCGCTACCGCAGATGGCGGAGGCGCTTCGGGTATCGAGCGCCACGGTGACCTCGGCAATCACGGTCTTCCTTGCGGTGTTTGCCCTGGGTCAACTCATTGTGGGACCGATCTCGGACAGCTATGGGAGGCGCTGGCCGGTCCTCGCCGGATTCGCCGTTTTCGTGGCAGGCAGCATCTGGTGCGCAGGCTCGAGCACGCTCGCAAGCCTTCTGATCGGGCGAATGATCCAGGCTGCCGGTGCCTGCGCAACCTCGGTCCTGTCCCGCGCGATCGCCCGCGATCTCTTCAGGGGCGCTGCGCTGGGCCGCGCCATGGCGCTGATCATGATCGCCATGGCGGCCGCGCCCGGGTTCTCACCGCTCCTGGGCGGTGCTCTCGATCACTTTTGGGGCTGGCGCTCCGAATTTGTTTTCGTGGCCGTTCTCGCCGCCGTCGCGGCCGTTGCCTATGGCTCGATCCTCGGCGAAACGCACCATGCGAACAGAACTCCGCTGCATTTATTTGCGATCGCCAACGGCTATGCAGGACTGCTGCGCGATCGCCTCTTCATCGTTCCCGCGGCGACCGTCAGCCTGATCATGGGCGGCCTCTTTTCGATGTTTTCCGCGACGCCTCGCATTCTCATGGAAGCCTTGCATTTCACTCCGATCGAACTTGGCTTGTTTTTCGCGGGCACGGTGATGATCGTTTTCGCCGCCGGCATGTTGGCCAGGCAGCTCGCGTCGCGGCTGGGTCTTGACCGATCGATCTGCCTCGGTCTGCTCGCGGCCTCCGCGGGAGGCGTTGCCATGGTGACGACGTCGATCCTCTGGCCGAGCTTCCTGCCGTTTCTCTGCAGCGCGTGCGTCTTTCTGCTCGGCATGGGCATCGTCAATCCGCTCGGCACGGCGCAGGCGCTCTCTCCTTTTGGAAAGAAGGCAGGTGCTGCCTCCGCGTTGCTCGGTTTCTGGCAGATGATCGGCGCGGCATCCGGCGTGCTCCTCGCCGCGCATATTTCCGATGATGCGACGCTCTCGCTTGCCGTCGTGCTGACGGCGTTCTCGGTGCTCGCGCTCGGCATCTATACGATGCGGGCGAAGTCGGCTTGATTGCCCGCATGGCGATTGACAGGCCGAGAGTTTTCTTGGTGCCGAGCGAGCCAGTTTGCCCCGGGCCCCATTTCGCATTAACATGCGCCCATCTTGTTTGAATTGCATCGTGCTTCGGGCAGGCCGGCGGTCTTGCGGCTAAGGCAACGCCAATCGGCGAGCTGTTCGAGAAATCCGAGCTTTACCTTGCAGCGGGTTTGATCCATGGGCCTTGTCGGAATCCTTTTTGCCCTCGGCCTCCTGATCTGGCTGTCGTTCCGCGGATGGAGCGTGCTGCTGCTTGCGCCGGCGGTTGCGATCGTGGCTGCGGCATTCGCCGGAGAGCCGCTGCTCGCGCACTGGACGCAAACCTTCATGGGCAGCGCCGCGCAGTTCATCGCGCAATTCTTCCCGATATTTCTGCTCGGTGCGCTGTTCGGCAAGCTCATGGATGACAGCGGATGTGTCCAGGCCATCGCCCACTTCATGAGCGGCAAGCTGGGGCACAGCCAGGCGATCCTTGCCGTCGTGCTTGCGGGCGCGCTCGTCACCTACGGTGGCGTCAGCCTTTTCGTCGCCTTTTTCGTTTTGGCGCCGATGGGGCGGGAATTGTTTCGTCTGGCAAACATACCGCATCGGCTGATGCCGGCCGCCATCGCGCTCGGCACGTCCACCTTCACGATGTCGGCAATGCCCGGAACGCCCGCCATTCAGAATACGATCCCGATGCCATTCTTCGGCACCACGCCGTTCGCCGCCCCCGGATTGGGAATCATCGCCTCGGCGATCATGCTCGCATTCGGGCTGTGGTGGCTCAGGCGCGCCGAGGGAAAGGCCCGCGTGCGCGGTGAAGGCTATGGCGAAGACGCAGACCTCGGCACGCCTGCACTCACCGACGATCAATTCATTCGCGAGCGCGCCACCTCCTCGCACGAATTCGACACGGCCGAGATAGCGCACGGCAAGCGCAGCGACGCGGTCCCGCCGATTGCAGCAGCGATCATTCCGCTCGCGGTGGTCGTGGCCGTAAACCTGCTGATGTCCGTTGTGATCCTGCCGCGGCTCGACTTCTCGTTCCTCGCGCAGGAGCGCTGGGGCTCGACCACGCTTGCAGGCGTTGCCGGAGTGTGGTCGGTCGCAATCGCTCTCGCCGCGGGCACCGCAACGCTCATCGTGCTCAATCGCGCCCGCCTGACCGATCTGCGATCCAGCATGGATGCCGGCGCAAACGCCTCCGTGCTCCCCATTTTCAGCGTGGCGAGCCTGGTCGGCTTTGGCGCCGTCGTCGCCGCGCTGCCCGCCTTCGCGTTGGTGCGCGACTGGGTGCTGTCGATCTCCGGCGGCCCCCTCGTCTCGCTCGCCATCGCAACGAACGTCCTTGCCGCCTTGACCGGCTCGGCTTCCGGCGGGCTGACCATTGCGCTCGACGCCCTCGGCGACACGTATCTGCAAATCGCCAAGATCAACAACATCGACCCGGCGCTCATGCACCGCATCGCCGTGATCGGCTCCGGCACCCTCGACAGCCTGCCGCATAACGGCGCCGTCGTGACCCTGCTTGCGGTATGCGGTTCGACCCACCGCAAGAGCTACATGGATATGGTGATGGCCAATATCGTCGGGCCAATCATCGCCTTGGCTGTCGTGATCGCCGTGGGTTCGATGCTCGGATCCTTCTAACTCTGCCGAGCGAACCGGCCGGGCGCGGGCGATCCTTGCCCGCGTCTTCAGTGAGGCCGGCGCTCATCGAAGCAAGCACGCACCGCACAAATCCGGGCTCGGCTCAAACCATGACATTCCTGTGTCGTGGAATCTGCCCACAAGATGGTCAGCCATCCCGCCTCCGCACCCGTCTTTGACTTTTTGGGGGAGGCTCCGCGCTTTTCGGCGCTCCGTGCCGAGACTATAGTCCGCTCGGTCAGATCAAAAATCCGGGGCCAAACTCAAGAAAAAGCCGCGGCACGCTTTGGGAGTGAACTCAAGAACCGCTTCAGGGAGGACGTTCAATGCCGCTTTCTCGCCGTCAATTGCTTTCGTCGGGCGCTGCTGCGATTGCTAGCACCATCGCCAAACCGGCCATCGCCGCCAAGGAGCCGATCCTGATCGGCTACCTGCCGGCGCTGACCGGCCCCTCATCGTCGACCGGCGTCGGCATCAACAGAGGCATCCAGCTCGCCGTGCAGGAGATCAACGCGGCTGGCGGCATCGACGGGCGGCAGATCGAATTGATCACCCGCGACACCCAGAGCGATCCGACCAAGGCCGTGAACGGCGCAGCCGAGCTCACGCGCGGACAGAAGGTCAGCGCGGTGTTCGGCCCGGTCAATTCGGGCGAGTCCCTTGCGGTCGTGCCGCTGCTCGCGCGCACCAACACGCCGCAGATCCATCCGTGCTGGGTCGACAGCCTGACCGACGCCAAGAAGTATCCGATGTGCTTCCGCAACGCTCCGACCAACCAGCAGATCGGCGGCGCCGCCAACCGCTATGTGCTCGAGGTGCTCAAGCACAAGAAGGTCGCGGTCATCAGTGACACGACCGGCTACGGCACGGCATCCGTCAACGCCTATGTGCCGATGCTCAAAGCCAAGAACGCCGACGTCGTCTATTCCGGCAATGTCGATGCCGCCAATCCGGACCTCAAGCCCGAACTTCTGCGCATGCAATCGGCGGGCGCCGAGGCGATCATGCCCTGGAGCGTGAACGCAGGCTTCCTGTCGCGCATCATCAATACGCGCGGACAGATGGGATGGGACGTGCCGATCATCGGCCAGACGACGCTCGGCTCGGGGCAGACCCAGGCGCTGCTGGAAAAGCCGGAATACTGGGCCAAGGTCTATCCCAACAATTTCCGCCCGGTCTGCTATGCCACCGACGGCAAGCTGACCGATCGCACCGCCGCCTTCCTCGACCGCCTCAAGAGCGCCAAGATCGAGATGGGCGATACGCTGTTGTGGTGGATTGCGATGGGCTACGATTCGCCGCGCATGATTGCGGAAGCGATGCAGGCCGTCGGCCCCGAGGCAGAAAAGGTCGTCGGCTATCTCAACACCCTGAAAGGATTCGGAGGCGTCTACGGCGACATCTCCTTCACGCCGGATCGCCATGACGGCTATCCGGACGAGGAAGTGGTGATGGTCGAGGCCAATTCGCTCAAGAACGGCGCATTCAAGCTGGCTCCCGGCTACGGCGCCTGACCTGCCATGGTCACGTCGATCATCCTGTCCGGCACGGCGATCGGCTGCATCTACGCGCTCATCGCCGTGGCCTATAACGTGATGTTCTCGGCCTCGCGCGTGTTCTCGTTCACGGCGGGCACGCTCGGCATGCTCGGCGGCGTCCTGGGCTCGCTGTTCATCATACGCATGGGATTGCCGGTGGTGCTCGGCTTCTTGCTTGCGCTCGCCGGCGGCGCGCTGCTCGGCATCGTCACCGAGATCGTCGCTGTCAGGCCGGTGCTCAAAAGCCTGGACCAGCATTTGTACGTGCTCTCGACCTTGGCGCTCGCGCTGATGGTGCAGCAGTTCACAGCCATCGAATGGAGTACCGAGCCGCTGCCGTTCCCGCGACTGTTCGACATCCCCCGCGTCGAATTCGATCAGCAGTTCTGGTTGCCGATGCTGGCCTGCGCCTTTGTCATCGTAGGGCTGGAGCTGCTTTACCGACATACCCTGATCGGGCACGCCTTTCTGGCGATCGCCGAGGACAACTACGCCGCCCGCGCGCTCGGGCTTCCCGAGCGTAGGCTGCGCATGACGAGCTTCGCGCTTGCGGGCGCGATCGGCGCGCTCGCGGGATTTGCCGGCGGCGAGATGCTGCTCGCCTTCTTTGCCAATGCCCCGATGCTGACCTTCTACGGCTTCGTTCCGGTTGCGCTGGGCGGCATGGGCAACAACCGCGGCGCGGTCGTGGCCGGCCTCCTGCTCGGACTTTTTCAGCAAAGCGCGAACTTTCTCGTCGGCGGCATCTTCGCCTCCGTCGCCGTCTTCACCGTATTCATCATCGTTTTGCTGGCGCGACCCAACGGCCTCGTCGGCTCGGCCCTGCAGCGTCGCGTCTGATGGACAGCGAAGCCACAAAGCCTGCGAGCGAATTGCGCGCTGCCCGCGTGGATGCGGCGCCAGCTGCGAGCGCGTTCAGCGCGGCCATGCCCTATCTCGCGCTGCTCGTTCTCGCCATCTTGTTCCCGCTGTTCGGCGGCGGCTATTGGGGCGTGATCGGGACGCGGGCCTGCGTCTATTGGGTGCTGGTGTCCGGCCTCAATCTCGTGGTCGGCTTTGCCGGCCAGATCGCGATCGGCTGGGTCGCCCTGCTGACGCTCGGCGCCTACGCCACGAGCGTGCTCGCGGCCGGCAATGTCATGGCTCCGCTGCCACCCTATCTCGCGCTGGCGATTGCGGCCGCTCTGGGCGCGGTGTTCGGCCTGATCGTCGGGTTGCCGGCGCTGCGCCTGCGTACCTTTTATTTCGCGATCACGACGCTCGGCTTCGCGACCATCGTGACACAGGTGGCGCTGGCCTGGCAGAGCGTCACGGGCGGTGGCGTCGGCGTGCCCGGACCGGTGTTCCCCGAGCCGTTTTCCTCGCAATGGGGCTTCTATTATTTCTGCATGGCGCTGGCCGCGATCTGCACCTGGATGACGGCGAATGTTGCCGCCAGCCGTTTCGGCCGCGCGCTCACCGCGATTCGCGACGCCGAGGTCGCGGCCGAAGCCAGCGGCATCGCAAAACCGCGACTGCTCGGCACCGTGTTCCTGTTTGCCGGCGCTGTCGCCGCCATCGCGGGCGGGCTGTTCGCCTCGCTGCAGTCCTACATCACGCCGGATGCCTTTACGATCGACCTCTCGGTGCTGTTCTTCATCGCGATCCTGATCGGCGGGCGCAGCTCCATTCTGGGGCCGCTGCTAGGCACTATTCTGCTCACGGTGTTGCCTGAGTTCGCCGCGCCCCTGGTTGCATGGTCGACCTTCCTTTACGCGGTGCTGCTGCTTGTCATCGTGCTCGCGATTCCCGGCGGCATTGCCGAACTCCTGGATTTCAAGAACCGCCGCCCGCTCGAGAGCAACCGCGCCATCGTGCCGCGTCCGGACCTCGTGGCACGATTGCTCGATGCGCGAACGGACACCGGTACGCTGACGCTGGATCAGATCGCGCTGAGCTTCGGCGGCGTGCGCGCCATCGACGGCCTCGATCTGAAGATCAAGCCTGGCCAGGTGCACGGCCTGATCGGCCCGAACGGCAGCGGCAAGACCACGACGCTGAACGTGATCTCGGGCTATTACGCGCCGCAGCGCGGTGCCGTCATGCTGAACGGACAAGCCCTCCCCGCACTGGCACGCGAGGCGCGCGCGCATATGCGGATCGCGCGCACCTTCCAGACGCCGCGCATCGTGGGCTCGGCGTCCGTGCTTGAGAATGTGATGATCGGCGGCACCATCGACGGCCACGGCACCTTCGTCGAGTCGCTGTTGTCGCTGCCGCGGCACCGGCGCGACGAGGCGATGCTGCGCGAGACCGCGATGCTGGCGCTCTCGGCTGTCGGCCTCGAGCGGCTTGCGCCGGTGCGGGCCGACCGGCTGCAGCACGCCGAGCTCCGCTTCATCGAGATCGCGCGCGGCTTGATGCTGAGGCCTATATTCTTGCTGCTCGACGAGCCCGCGGCCGGCCTCTCAGGCGACGAGATCGCGCGCCTTGCGACGCTGCTGATGGCGATCGCGCGCGCCGGCACCGGCGTGCTGCTGGTCGAGCATCATCCCGACCTGATCTTCGACATCTGTCACGAGGTCACCGTCCTCAATCTCGGCAAGACGCTGGCTGCGGGAACGCCGGCCGAAATCCGCTCGCATCGGGAGGTGGTGAATGCCTATCTCGGCGGCTGATCCGCTGCTCGACATTGCGGGCCTCTCCAGCGGCTACGGCAAGATCCGCGTGCTTGCGGGCGTCGACCTTTCGATCCGCGCCGGCGAGGTCGTGGCGCTGCTCGGGCCCAACGGCGCCGGCAAGACCACGCTGCTGCGCGCGGTGTCCGGACTTCTGCCCTGGTCCGGCCGGGTGCATTTCGACGGCCGCGATCTCGCAGGCTTCGGCCCGCGCGAGACGGTCAAGTGCGGACTTGCGCATGTCGTCGAGGGACACCGCGTCTTCACCCAACTCTCGGTCATCGACAATCTGATGCTCGCAGCCTACGACCTGCCGCGCGGCGAGCGCGCCCCGCGCGTCGAGGAAGTGTTTGCGCTGTTCCCCGAGATATCTGCCAAGCGTCACGAGCGCGCGGCCTGGCTTTCCGGCGGCCAGCAGCAGATTCTGGCGGTCGCACAGGGTCTGATCCGCCGGCCGCGGCTATTGATGCTGGACGAGCCGTCGGCGGGGCTGTCGCCGGTTCTGGTGGATCGCGTGCTCGAGGTGGTGCAGCGGCTGCGGCAAGGCGGCACCGCGGTGCTGCTGGTCGAGCAGCTGATCGAGAAGGCGCTCGCGCTTGCCGATCGCGTTTACGCGCTGGCACGCGGATCGATCGTGCTGCAAGCGCAAACCTCCGAGCCCGATCTGCCGCACCGGCTGGAGCAGGCCTACATGACCGGAACCAGCCGCTAAGCATCGGAACCGGACCGACACGACAATGGAGAGCATCTTGTCCACGGCAATCGAAATCGGGAACGTCACGATCCACCGCATCGTCGAGCAGGAGGGGCCCTTCTTCGAGGCGCTGCAGTTCTTTCCGAACCTGACCAAGGAGCTTCTGGACGAGAACCGGAAGTGGCTGCAGCCGAGGTTCTTCGACGCCCAGGACCGGCTGATGCTGTGCATCCAGAGCTACATCGTCAAGACGCCTCACCACACCATCATGATCGACAGCTGCGTCGGCAACCACAAGCCGCGACCGACGCGAAGCTTCTGGAACATGATGAATTCCGACCGCTACGAGAAGAACCTGGCCGCAAGCGGGTTCAGCGTCGACGACATCGATTTTGTCATGTGCACGCATCTGCACACCGACCACGTGGGCTGGAACACGCGCCTCGAGAACGGCAGATGGGTGCCTACCTTCCCGAAGGCACGCTACGTCTTCTCGGACCGCGAGCTGGCTTACTGGACCAAGCGCCAGCAGGACGATCCGGCCGCTTGTCCATGGATCACCGATTCCGTGCTGCCGATCGTGGCCGCCAATCGCGTCGATATCGTCAAGAGCGCGCATGCGTTCAACGAGCTCATGACGCTGATCCCGACGCCCGGGCACACCATCGACCACTATTCGGTGCATGTCGGCAAGCGAGGGGCCGACGCCGTTATCACCGGCGACATGATCCACTCGCCACTGCAGGCCCGCTATCCGGAGCTCGGCATGATGTCCGACTACGATTCCGCTCAGGCGGGGCGGTCGCGGCGGGAGTTGTTCGGCCGTTTCTGCGATACCTCCACGTTGATGTGCACGGCGCACTTTCCCTCGCCATCGACCGCGCGCGTGGTGAGCCGGCAGGATGCGTTCGACTTCATCGACGCGTAGATCATTGGGGTGGGTAGCGCTATCGTGAACGGTGGGCACGCTTTCGCTTTGATCACCCGACCCAGCTACGCCGCCTGCGCCTGCATCGCGTCCGCGATCTTTTCCGCGGTCATGAGCACCGGAAAATTGGTATTGGCGCAGGGCACCACAGGGAAGATCGAGGCGTCGACCACGCGAAGTCCCTGCACGCCCTTGACGCGGCCCTGGGTATCGACGACGGCCATCGGATCGTCCTCGCGGCCCATGCGGCATGAGCACGAGGCGTGCCAGACGCCGATCGTCGCCTTGCGCACAAAGGCTTCCAGCGCTTCGTCGTCCTTCATCACGTCCTCGAAGGTGAAGCCCTCGACGATGAAATTGTCGATCATGTAGCGGCGCAGCGCCGCCGGCCCGTCCATCATCGCGGCCGCAATCGAGGTGAGCACCTTGTTCTTCGTGTTCACCACGCCGATCTTGCGCACGCGATCGGTGTAGGAGGCCGGAAACGGCTTGTCGGTGACGGCGCGCACCGGCGCGCTCATCTGGATCCCCGCCATCTTGCGAAAGCCGCTCATCAGCCGATCGAGATCGCGCCGGTCGGACAGCAGGTTGAACTCGACGATCGGCTCGGCCATAGGATCGCGCGAGACGAGCTTGACCTGCCCGGTTTCGGAATAGGTCTTGTTGACGAAGGTGAGCAGCGAGCCGATCTGTGCGCCGACGGCGTGCCATGCCGACTTGCTCATCACCGCGACGAACATGTCGCCCCGGGGCACGCCCGACAGCCCCGATGAGTAGCGCAAGCCGAGCTGGATGTGACGCCTGGTATGCTCGTTCATGCGCGCGCCGCGGCGGACATAGCACGACAACGAGATCGACGGATGATCCATCAGGCGCTGGCCGACGCCGGCAAGCGCCACCAGCACGGGAATGCCCACATCCCTGAGATGCCCGACCGGCCCGATGCCGGCGCGCAAAAGATGCGCCGGCGAATGGATCGCGCCGCAAGACAGCACGATCTCGCGGCCGCGGAATTCCACCTCCTGACCCTTGACCTGTGCCTTGACGCCGACGCAGCGCGTGCCCTCGAACAGAAACTCCCTGACTTGCGCGCTGGTCGAGATGGTCAGGTTGGCGCGCTTGCGCGTCTCGCGATCGAGATACCCCATCGCGGCCGAGACGCGCTGCTCGTCCTGATTGGAATGCGTGACCGGGAAATAGCCGTCGGTGAACGCGCCGTTCTGGTCGGGCAGGAAGGCGAAGCCCGCCTGGTTGAAGGCCTGGGCAACCGCGATCGAATGCCGCGTCCAGTGCGCTTGCGGAATGCGGCGAACGGGGATGCGACCATGCTTGCCGTGGTACGGCCCGTCGAAATCGAGATCGCGCTCGACCTTCCTGAAATAGGGCAAGACGTCGTTCCAGCTCCAGCCCGCCGCACCGCGCGCCTGCCACTCGTCGTAGTCGGTCGGCGCGCCGCGGTTGGCGAGTTGTCCGTTGATGGAGGAGCCGCCGCCCAGCACGCGCGCCTGCTCGTATTTGCGCAACGGCGGACGCTCCTCGGGATTGTTGTGGCTGATGACCTGGGTCGTCACCTTCAGATCGGTCCAGTGGAAGCGCGGATCGAAATAGGCCGTGCCCGAATAGCTGTCCCTGATTTCGGCCGGCTCCTCGCCGGGCGGCGTGTCCTGTCCGGCCTCCAGGAGCAGGACTTTGTTGGAGCTCTTTTCGGAGAGCCGGTGAGCCAGCACCGAACCCGCGGATCCCCCGCCGACGATGATGAAATCATACACGGTTGGCGTTTCCCTCAATCTGTTGCTCGATCTTTTGTCCTTGCAGGCTAGCGCGGCTTCGCCCTCGGGTCACGCCGATCACGCCCCCGCATGACTGAGTTGCGGCGCATCATGCAAGGTTGATCGGCCTGCGCTTTCGCGGCATCCTGCCCGACAAAAGGCAGGGAGCAACCACGGTGACAGACGGACCGAATGGCGGCGATGCGGCACGACCGAAACTGTTCACGCCATTTGCGGTGCGTGGCCTCACGCTGAAAAACCGCCTCGTCGTGCCGCCAATGGTGCACTATCGTGCCGAAGCGGGGAATACCTGCGGCGCATTCCACCTCGTCCATCTCGGCCGCTACGCGCTCGGCGGGTTCGGGCTCGTCTTCGTCGAGGCCACGGCGGTCGAGGAGATCGGGCTCATCAACGAGCATGATCTCGGCATCTGGAACGACGCACAGGCGGAAAGCTTCAAGCCGCTGATCGCCTTCATGCATCGGCAGGGCACCGCAATCGGAATCCAGCTCGCCCATGGCGGCCGCAAGTCTTCGTCGCAGACGGCAATGCAGGGCATGGGACCTTTGACGGAAGAGAACATCAAGGCCGGCGCCAGGCAGTGGCAGCCGGTGGGTCCGACGTCCGAGCCGGTCGCCAAGGGATGGCTGACGCCGCGGCAGCTTTCGACCGCCGAATGCAAGGCGATGGTGAAGACCTGGGCGCACGCGGCGCGAAATGCGGTCAAGGCCGGGTTCGACACCATCGAAATCCACACCGCACACGGCTATCTGCTCGCCTCCTTCCTGTCGCCGGTTTCCAACACGCGCAATGACGAATATGGCGGCGACCGCGCAGGGCGCATGCGGCTGCCGCTCGAGATCGTCGAAGCGGTGCGGCGCGAGATGCCGGCCACGATGCCGCTGTTCGTGCGCGTCTCCTCCGTCGACGGCACGCAGGAAGGCTGGAACATGGACGACACCGTCGTCTATGCGCGCGAGTTGAAAGCCCGCGGCGTGGACGTGGTCGATTGCTCCTCGGGCGGCATTTCGGGTTCGGCGACCGCAGCACAGGTGACGCGCAGCCTCGGTTTCCAGGTGCCGTTTGCCGAGCGGGTACGCAAGGAAGCCCACATCGCCACCGTGGCGGTCGGCATCATTCTGGAGGCACAGCAGGCCGAGGTCATTCTGGAGAAAGGACAGGCCGACCTGATCGCGGTGGGGCGCCAATCGCAGTACAACCCCAACATCGCCCATCATTGGGCGCATGAACTCGGCATCAACCGCAGGTTCGAGGACTGGCCCCCCGAATATGGCTGGTGGCTCGAGAAGCGGATCAGGACGATGGAAGGTTTTGCGACGCCGACCGGCGCGGTCGTTCACCGCTCGTAGAGCACGCGTGCCAAGCATCGCGCAAAAGCTATTCGCGGAAGCTCAAGTGTGTCCGGGCCGCTGCCGCGGCTCACAGGTTCTGGTGCTCGTCAGCAGCAATTGAAACAGGGCGCGAGCGGCCTGATACCGTGCCGCGCAACGAGAAATCTCCTCGCCGAATACCAGCACTTTTCCGTCCTGATCGGACACCGTCCAATTCCACCGGCCCCATCGCCGCCTGATTGACATCGCGAACATCCAGAAATGATGCGCTCTCGAGGCGAGTTGTCATTGAGCCAGGTCAAGGCCGGCGAGCCCAGAACCTCCGAAAATATTTCAACGATGGACATGGAGGGGACGTCCATGAATATCGCCGAACGCTACTTCATTGCCAGCGCGATCGCAGACTTGCTGCTGATCGCCGCAACCGTCTGCTTCGATCTGCTTTGAGGCGACCGCAAGGGGCTTTGACGGCTATATGCGAAGGTCGTTGTCGTGAAGCGCTATTCGCGTTTCGCGGGCCAGATCGATGAGAGAGGCGCAGAACGTCACCAGCGCAGCCATGAACAGGAGCGCGACACCATATTCATGCGAAAGGTGCAGAAGAGCGCTGACAAAGGCGACAATGATGATGAGTGAGGTGAGGATCGCGGCAACAACGGCCCAGAACAGCGATCTGTTCAAAATCCCGGCGCGACGTCTGAGCCGCGGCAAGTCGGCCTTGAGGAATGACCTGCTCGCATCGCTGTCGGGAATGTTATAGATGAACTGCGCGCGGTCGATCACGCGGTTGAGCCTGGATACAAGCACCGAGATGAACGCCGCGACCGCTCCCAGCAGGAAGGCGGGGGCGGCGACATTGCCGATGATGCGGGCCAACTGGTCGACCGACGGCGTTACGGGCAGAAACTCGGTAATCGTGTGCATTGGGTGTGCTGATGTTCCGGAAAATAGGCGGGGTCTTCAGCGCAGCGGCACGACCTGTGCCGCCATGTCCGGGTAGCGACTGACGCGGTAGACGGCGTTGCTGCATTTGAGAACCCAGACTTCGTAATCAGGCCGGGAGAGCTTCGCGTCCCGTTTCGCGCCAACCGTCTTCTCGCAGGCATAGCCCTGCAACCAAATCTGGGCAGCGAGCATATCCTGCGTTGTTTGCGCCCGTGATTGCTGGCTGTGTGCCGCCAGGCAACAGACAAAGATCCCGGCGCCAAGCCGCATCAACGGGACAGCCTTGGACATGACATTCCTCTCTTGCGAGGCGCGCCGGTTGCGCGCCCGTTGCGTCCCCTCGACTATTGCATACAGCTGCGCACGAAGCCAACCCGCTCGGCAAGCCCGAGATTTTTGGCGATTGCTTCCTTGCGGCAGCTCTCGAGCTTGTCCATGCGCATGTCGATCTTCTGCGCCAGGCTGAGGCCGACGCCGCTCGAAACTTCCGGCGTGGCGGCTTCGGCCGGCGCTTTTCCGGCATCGGCCGATGGTCCGTCGCCGGCCGCGCGGGCCGTTTCCTGGAGGCGCTTGATGTCCTCAGGGCTCAGCTTCGGCCGATCGATGTCGAGCGTGATCTTGTTGAGCTTGCCGGTGAACGTAAACGGCGTGCTGTAATCGTCGTCGTTGACCGGCGTTCCGGTGTCCGATCCGATATCCAGCGACTCATCCCACTGCAGGATGAATGGGATCGTGTGCTCCATCTTCTGGGTCGATACGGCGTTGCCGTCGACCTTCAGCACACCGGTCCCGCTGGCTCCGACGCCGCTGAAATTGCCGAATACGATGGTCGCAGCTCCAAGGCCATCATACTTGAAGTCGAATTCGAGCTGGTGCTTGCCGGGCGCGAGCTCCGGACCCTCCCAGCGCACCCGCTTGAGATCGACGAGATTCCAGGTGAAGACGGGCTTGCTCTTCACCAGATAGAGCCCGTAGCCGCCGAAGCGCCCGCCCTGGGTGATCAGCATGCCCTCGGCACCGCCTTGCGGAATCTCGACGTCCACCTTGAAATTGTAGGAGGCGTTGAGAAGGCTCGGCGCATCGCCGTTCGGCGTGCCCGTCATCGGCCGCGTCCAGGCGAAAGAGGTACGACCGGCACTGAGACTTGGCCTCGGCGCCACGATTCGCGTCACGACCGACGAGTCGAGCGGCAGCACCTGATATTTCTGCGCTTCGGTCATGAACAGCGCCTGCAGCTCCTTCAGCTTGTCCGGGTTCTTGGCCGCGACGTCCTCGAACTGCGTCCAGTCATTGCGGAGATCGTAGAGCTCCCAGGGATAATCGAATGGGTCCGGCAAATTCTTGGCAGCGGTGACCCAAGGCGGGCGCAGCACCTTGGTAGAGGCAATCCAGCCATCGTGATAGATCGCACGATCGGCGAACATCTCGAAATACTGGGTCGTGTGCGTCGATGGTGCATTCGCGTTCTTCGCATCGAACGTGTACATCATGCTGACGCCCTCGATCGGGCTCTGCGGGATGCCGTCGACGATCTTGGGCTGCTCAATGTGGGCAGCTTCCAGGATCGTCGGCACCACATCGATGACGTGGTGGAATTGGCTGCGGATGCCGCCTTTGTCCTTGATGACGGCCGGCCATGAGATCGCCATGCCCTGCTTGGTCCCACCAAAATGCGAGGCGATCTGCTTGGTCCAGGAGAATGGCGTATCGAACGCCCAGGCCCAGCCGATCGACATGTGATTGTAGGTGCGATCCGTCCCCCACACGTCGTAGAAATATTTGAGCTGCTCCTCGACCGACGGATTGGCCTGATTGAACATCGCAACTTCGTTCGGGGTGCCGTTCGGCTGGCCCTCGGAGCTGGTGCCGTTGTCGCCCTCGATATAGATGATCAGCGTGTTGTCCAACTTGCCCATGTCCTCGACGGCCTGGATCACGCGGCCGATCTCGTTGTCGGCATAAGCGGCATAGGCTGCGAACACCTCGACCTGTCGAAGAAACAGCTTCTTTTCGTCATCGTTCAGCTTGTCCCAGCTCTTGATCAGATCGTCCGGCCAGGGGGTGAGCTTCGCGTTCTGCGGGATCACCCCGAGCCGCTTCTGGTTGGCAAAAATCTGCTCGCGCAGCTTGTTCCAGCCCTGATCGAACAGGTGCATGTCGCTGATCTTCTTAACCCACTCCGGCGTCGGGTGGTGCGGGGCGTGGGTCGCGCCCGGCGCGAATTTGATGAAGAACGGCGTGTCCGGCGACAGCGTGTTCACGCGGTTCATGTAGTCGATCGCATCGTCCGCCATCGCCGTCACCAGATTCCAGCCGGGCTTGCCGACATAGGGATAGATCGGCGTGGTGTTGCGAACGAGGTTGCCCGGCTCCCACTGATTGGTATCGCCGCCCATGAAGCCGTAGAAATATTCAAAGCCCATGCCCGTCGGCCACTGATCGAAGGGGCCGGCCTGGCTCGCCTGGTATTCCGGCGTATTGTGGTTCTTGCCGAACCATGCGGTGTGGTAGCCGTTGTCGGTGAGGATACGACCGATCGTCGCCTTGTCCCTGGTAATGACGCTGTCGTAGCCCGGATAGCCGGTGGCCTGCTCGGCGATGACCCCATAACCCGCGGAATGATGATTGCGCCCGGTGATCAGCGCTGCGCGCGTCGGTGAGCACAGCGCGGTCGAATGAAAATTCGTGTACCGCAATCCGCTGTTGGCGATGCGGTCGAGCGCGGGCGTCGGTATGACGCCGCCAAAAGTGCCGGCCACGCCGTAGCCGGCGTCGTCGGTGATGATCAACAGCACGTTCGGAGCGCCCTTGGGAGGCACCACGCGCGAGGGCCAGAATGGCCTGGAATCGCGGGCGTCGCGCTCGATCTTGCCGCCGAATTTCTGCGGTGGCGGCGGAAGCTGATCGCCGGGAATCGTGATGGTCGCGGCTGGTGAGCCCGGGGGTGGCGACGTCTGTTGCGCGTTTTGCGCCAGCGCCGGCGTCGAAATGGCGGTAATGACGAGCAGTGCGGCACATGCTTCGCGAATAGCCATGACTCTCCCCACGAAAGGCATCCTTGTGTTGAGAGTTTGCGAGAATTCGAGGGTGTCGGGTCTTGATTCAAATCAAAGGTATTTTCGTCGCCTGATCCGATTGGCTTGCCGCCAAGCAAGGAGATGAAAGCCGGGGCTGTCGGCTGCGGGTAAAACTGTGCGTTTGACAAACCGTCGACTCGCCTTCTTATATTGCGCGGCGAGGGTGCGAATAAGCGGTTATCGAGGTGATATAATGCGAAAAAGCCTATTGCTCGCGGCGTTCTGCGTCGTGTTCATACCGACCATCGGCTTCGCGCAGAGCACGCACACAAAGGCCGAGCCGGCGCAGACGGCGCGCATGATACCGCCGCCACCACCACCGCCGCAAATTATCGCTCCCTTCGGCGTCCTCCGGCAGGATCTGTTCGACCGCAACGATCCCAATAACCTGCGCTCGGACTATCATGGACCGCCTCGACAACCCGGCCAGTAGCGGAAATCGCGACGCCGCAGCCGATCAACAGGCCAGAGGCCGCCATGAAGGGCGGCCTCTTCAGTTTGAATATTGGATGCCAGCCGATCAGATCCCCCGCCCCGTCTGCGCCTCCAGCCCGCGGCTGTAACGAGACATCGCAAAACAGAACGCGAAATAGATCAGCGCCACGAAGACGTAGACCTCGACGCTGAATTGCTGCCAGGCGGGATCGATGATCGCAGTCTTGGCCGTGGTGAGAAGGTCGAAGATGCCGATGATCAGGACCAGGCTCGTGTCCTTGAAAAAGGCGATGAAGGTGTTGACCAGCGGCGGAATCACGTGACGGATCGCCTGTGGCAGGATGATCAGGCGATTCTTGCGCCAGTATGAAAGGCCGATCGCATCGGCCGCCTCGTCCTGTCCCTTCGGCACGGCCTGCAGGCCGCCGCGCACGACTTCGGCAAGATAGGCACCCGCAAACAGCACGATCGCGATCTGGGCGCGCAACAGCTTGTCGATGTTGAAGCCGTCGGGCATGAACAGCGGAAACATCACGCTCGCCATGAACAACAGACTGATCAACGGCACGCCACGGATCAATTCGACGTAAAGCACCGAGAGCGAGCGGATCGCGGGCAATTTCGAGCGCCGACCGAGCGCCACCAGGATCCCGAGCGGGAATCCGAACGCGAGACCGAAGGTTGCGAAGAATCAGGGTCACCGGCAGACCACCCCAGCGCTCCTGCGAGACGAACGGCATGCCGAGCACGCCACCCCACATCAACACGCCGATTGTCGCCAGCGCCGCCGCCCAGACAAAGATCAACTCGCGCCGCCACAGAAATCGGCGGGTCGAGAGCACGAACAGCGCGATGAAGACGACGATCGCAAGCGCCGGCCGCCATTGCTGATCGAAGGGAAAGGTGCCGAACAGGATGAAGCGGTATTTTTCGGGGATCACTGCCCAGCAGGCGCCGAGCCCGCGCGCGGCGCGGCAGGCGCTGGAATCGCCAGTGGGCACCTTCCAGATCGCATCGAGGATACCCCAGCGGACAAGCGCGATCAGCGCTTTCGCCAGCACCGCCGCGAGCACCAGGGTGGTCAGGCTTGAGGTAACCGACGAGAACAGATTCGCGCGGAGCCAGCGCCAGCCGCGCATTGGCACTGACGAAATCTGCGCCGGCGAACGCAGCTCCGTGTCGGCGGCTGACGTCATCGCATCACCGCTCCATCAGCGCAATGCGCGCGTTGTACCAGTTCATGAACAGGCTGATGCCGAGGCTGATGGTCAGAAACACGAGCATGATAAGCGCGATTGCCTCGATCGCCTGGCCGGTCTGGTTGAGTGTCGTGTTCGCGACCGACACGATGTCCTGGTAGCCGATGGCGACGGCGAGCGACGAGTTCTTGGCCAGATTGAGATACTGGCTCGTCATCGGCGGCACGATCAAACGCAGCGCCTGCGGCAGGATGATATGCCGCAACACGAAGCTGCGGCGCAGGCCAAGCGCGAGTGCCGCGTCCCACTGGCCGCGAGGCACGGCCGAGATGCCGCTGCGGACGATTTCCGCGATGAAAGCCGACGTGTAGGTCACAAGCGCGATCAGCAGCGCGAAATATTCGGGCGACAGCGTCAGACCGCCGACGAAATTGAAGCCGCGCAATTCGGGCATGGTGATTGTCCAGGACACGCCGAGCATCCACGAGACCGCTGCCGGCAGAGCGATGATGAGCAGCAGCGCCCACGGCCAAAGCCGTCGCGGCCTTCCGTCCCGCATCTGGCGCGCCATCAGAAATCGCCGAACCAGCCAGACATCGACGCATCCGAGCGCCGCGACAGCGAGAACCCATAACTGGTCGGATCCGATCGGAACTTGCGGCAGCACCAGCCCTCTGTTGGACAGATAGAGACCGGCGACAGGATTCCACGCGCCGCGCGCGGCGGGCAGACCCTGCATCAGCACGTACCAGAACAATAGTTGCAGCAGCAGCGGAATGTCGCGCAGCACCTCGACGTAAACGGCGGCGAGCCGCGACAGCAGCCAGTTCGGCGACAGCCTTGCGATGCCGATGGCGGTGCCGAGCACGGTTGCGAGCACGATGCCGATCACGGCGACGCGCAGCGTGTTGACGAGGCCGACCGCGAAAGCCCAGAGATAGGTGTCCTTTGGAGAGTAGGCGAGCCAGTTGTCGGCGATCGGCATGCCGGCCTCGCGGCCAAGAAAGGCAAAGCCGGTGGCGATACGGCGCGCCGAGA
This sequence comes from uncultured Alphaproteobacteria bacterium, assembly GCA_963738845.1. GTDB lineage: Bacteria > Pseudomonadota > Alphaproteobacteria > Rhizobiales > Xanthobacteraceae > Bradyrhizobium. The sequence goes on from CAVTYJ010000008.1 coordinate 369,221, forward strand.
GATTGTGAACGGTGTTCGACCAAAGCCAGGCGACGACGGCAACCGCGATCGCGACCACCAAAACCTGCCGGAGAATGCCGCTCACGTCCGCTCGACGCAACGACCGACCGGGCGGTTTGCGAGGCGGGGAATCGAACGAGGCGGTCGTCAAGGCGGGACGCTCCTCAAGGAAAGCTCGACGTCGACACTTCACATGTTGCATCAATCGGCGAAATATGCAGCAAATGTTTCGTGGCTGCGCCGCCGCCGAGAGCTCAGCTGCGGAAATTGCGTCGCCGAGCGATCTCTACAGCGCACCGAGGCCGGCTTGCCGGCATTGTCGCAACCTGTTGCCGGAAAGGTTGACACATGAGCGACCGCAAGAGCCGCATCCTGCATCGAAGCCTCCGCGAGACGCCACCCAGGGCGATTGGCGGCGAAGGCGTCTGGCTGATTGCCGAGAATGGGCACCGCGTCCTCGACGCATCCGGCGGCGCGGCAGTCTCCTGCCTCGGCCATCAGCATCCGCGCGTGCTGGCAGCGATCTCCGGGCAGATGTCGAAGCTCGCGTTTGCCCATACCGCGTTCTTCTCCTCGGAACCCGCGGAAGCTCTGGCCGAGCAGCTCACGGGCGAAGAGCCGGGCGGCCTCGCCTACAGCTATTTCGTCAGCGGCGGCTCGGAAGCGATCGAGGCTTCGCTCAAGATCGCGCGGCAGTACTTTGTCGAACGCGGCGAGCCCGAGCGCCGCCACTTCATCGCGCGCCGGCAGAGCTATCACGGCAACACGCTCGGCGCGCTCTCGGCCGGCGGTAACGCCTGGCGCAGAGAGCCCTATGCGCCGCTGCTCTCGCCTGCGTTCAGCCATGTGAGCCCCGCCTTTGCCTATCGCGAGAAGCGCGAGAGCGAGCAGGATGCGGCGTTCGTGGCGCGGCTTGCGGCCGAGCTCGAGGCGGAATTTCAGCGGCTCGGTCCAGATACGGTTGCGGCGTTCATCGCCGAGCCCGTGGTCGGCGCGACCGCCGGATGTGTCGCGGCGCCCGATGGGTATTTCAAGGCGGTGCGCGAGATCTGTGATCGCCACGGCGCGCTGCTGATCCTGGATGAGGTGATGTGCGGAATGGGCCGCACCGGAACGCTGCATGCCTGGGAGCAGGAGAGCATCAGTCCCGACATCCAGGCGATCGCAAAGGGCTTGGGCGGCGGTTACCAGCCGATCGGCGCGATGCTCGCGCGCGGAAACATCGTGGACACCATCCGCGACGGCTCGGGCGCGTTCCAGCACGGACACACCTATCTCGCCCATCCGCTCGCCTGCGCCGCCGCACTGGAGGTGCAGCACATCATCCGCGACGAAAAGCTGCTCGACCGGGTCAAGGAACGCGGCAAGCAGCTTGAGCTGCGATTGACCGAGCGCTTCGGCAATCATCGTCACGTCGGCGACATTCGCGGTCGCGGGCTTTTCTGGGCGATCGAGCTGGTGGACGATCGCGCGAGCCGAAAGCCGTTCGAGCGCGAATTGAGGCTGCACCAGCGGATCAAGGCCGCCGCCTTCGAGATCGGCCTGGCCTGCTACCCGTCAGGCGGAACGGTGGATGGTCAAAGCGGCGATCATGTGCTGCTGGCGCCGCCTTATATCGCAACGAGCGACGAGATCGACATGATCGTCGACCGGCTCGGCACGGCGGTCGACAACGCGATCAAAGGCCTCAGGCACTGAAGAGGAGAGTACCGATGATGAGGAGGTTCGTCGTTCTCTCGGCCGGCTTGTTCATCTGGAGTGCCGCGGCTGCGTCGGCGGCCGGCACACTCGAGGCGATCAAGCAGCGCGGCACGCTGGTGTGCGGCGTCAGCGCCGGATTTGCCGGCTTCTCGATGCCGGACTCGCAGGGCAACTTCAAAGGGCTCGATGTCGACTATTGCCGTGCGCTCGCCGCCGGCATATTCGCTGACGCAAACAAGGTGCGCTATGTCTCGCTGACCGCGCAAAACCGCTTCACGGCGCTGCAATCCGGTGAAATCGACGTGCTCTACCGCAACTCGACGCAGACATTTCTGCGCGGGGTCACGCTCGGCTTGCGGCAGGGGCCTGTCAATTTCTACGACGGGCAGGGTTTTGTGGTGAAGAAGGATCTGGGCGTCAAGGACCTGAAAAGCCTGAACGGCGCAACCGTCTGCGTCGCGCAAGGCACCACTCATGAGGTGACGCTCGGAGACTACGGCCGCGCCAACAATATCGACTGGAAGCCGCTGGTGTTCGATCGGGTCGACACCATGTACCAGACCTTTTTTGGCGGCCGCTGCGACGTCATGACCCAGGATGCGTCCGCACTTGCCGGCGCGGTTGCGACCGCTGCTCCGAACGCCACCGACTACATCGTGCTGCCGCAGACCATCAGCAAGGAACCGCTTGGACCGTTCACCCGCAACGGCGACGAGGTGTGGACAGACATCATCGCCTGGCTGCATTACGGACTGATCGAAGCGGAAGAGCTTGGCATCACCCAGGCCAACGCCGACGAGATGGCGAAGTCGAGCCAGACGCCTGCGGTCCAGCGCCTCCTGGGCGCATCGGGCGATCTCGGCTCGCGGCTCGGCCTCGATAACAAATGGCTCTTGCTGGCGATCAAGGCCGGCGGCAACTATGGCGAAATCTTCGAGCGCAATGTCGGGCAGGCAAGCCCGCTCAAGCTCGAGCGCGGGCTCAACGGGCTTTGGAGCAAGGGCGGCTTGATGTACGCGATCCCGTTCAAGTGAGCCACAACGATGCGCATCGCCTTGATCCACGCCCTGAAACATTCGATCGCGCCGATCGAAGCCTCGTTCGCGAGGCTTTGGCCGGAGGCACGGCTGATGAACCTGCTCGACAACTCGCTGTCGGCGGACCTTGCGCGCGAGGGCCGGCTCAACGACGCGATGACCGATCGCTTCCGCGCGCTCGGGCGGTACGTCGAAGCCACCGGCGCGGACGCGATCCTGTTCACCTGCTCGGCTTTCGGTCCCTGCATCGAGGCGGTCGCCCGCGAGCAGGCGCCCAAGCCCGTGCTCAAGCCAAACGAGGCGATGATCGAGCAGGCGGCCGCAAAGGGCCGCAGGATCGGCCTGCTTTCGACCTTTCCTCCCACGCTCGCCTCGATGCCGCGGGAATTTCCGGCATCCCTCGAGATCGTGCCGAAGCTCGCCGATGGCGCGCTCGCGGCTCTCGATCGCGGCGACCGCACCACGCATGATCGCCTGATCGCGGAGGCGGCAAAGGGTCTGCGCGATTGCGACGTGATTGCGCTGGCGCAATTCAGCATGGCGGCCGCTGCATCGGAAGTGGCGGACGCGACCGGGCGGCCGGTCCTGACCACGCCCGACAGCTCGGTCGCAAAGCTGCGCGACTTCTTCGCTCGGCCAAAGGCGCGCGCCTAGCGCGATCGTACCTGTCCAGCCGGCACGCGGCGCCCACGGATGAACTCCGCCGGCGAACAGACGCATCCCTTCTTGAACGGCCGAAAGCGGGTCCGGGCACTCACCTGGGCGACACTAATTCGTAAACGGGTTCCCGATTGTTCCACTCAAGTCGACCAGGATCAGCCCATTCGGCCCCAGTGAAACCAAGATTTGTCCAAAATCCGGTCAGCGATTGTCGCTTTTGAACCTCGATACCGCGCTACCGGTCCGACAGGTGAATCAGCAGGAGGCATTTCCCAGTGCCGACCACAGACGGTTTTACTCCGGCCCACCCCTTGCCTCTCTTTCTCTCGGCCGATGCCGAGAGATACGAGGCGCCGCGTTCGTCGTTGCGCCTGAAGGCAAGTCTCTCGCTCGCGACGGCGACAGCGATCGGCCTCGCGCTCGCCCTGCTGTGGGGAGATCCGACCGGGGTCTTTGCGGAGCTTGCGGCGTTGATCGAAATTCCGATGTTTCAACGTGGCCCCGATCAGTCGACGGTGCCCCTGCAGTCCGTTGCTGACGCGCAAGCTTTGCCGACGACCGCGAGCGCTGCGCCAAGCCACGAAGAGGTGACTGCAACTGCCGACACCGCCGGCCAGAGCCAGGCGGAGGGCGGCGAGACACAAAACGGAGCCTTGCTGAGGCAATTTCAAGCCTGGGCGGCCGAGCAGGATGCTCGGGCAAAGGTCGAGCCACCTGCGATCGAGCCCGTGCGACCTGTGCAAGCGGCACAAGCACAGGCTTTGCCACCTGCTCCGACCCAAGCCCGGCCTGATCAAAGGCAGCGAAGGGTCCGGCCCGTCCGGGATGCGCGAGCAGAGATCAGGCGAGCGCAATATCCACCAGCTGGCAGCCGGCAGGCACAGAACGCGCGCGTAACGATGCGGCCAGGACAGGATGGCCGAACGCAGGACCAAACGGGGCAAAGTGCCCAGCTCCCATCGTTCCTGCAAAGCCTCACCCAGCGCGAGTAGAGGACGCCGATGCAGGCGTCATGCGGCCGATGCGCCGAGGCTTGCCGACAAGACGGTTGACAGCGCCCGCCCGTTCGGCCGCAATGGCCTGTCAGGGTGAGGTGGCGCATGAACGTCCAGACCCGTTCCGACCCGGTTGCCCGCGCCCGCGAGCTCGGGACCGAGATTGCCGCCGCAGCCGACGAGATCGAGCGCACGCGTCGCATCCCTGAGTCGCTGCTGACACGGCTTCACGAGTCGCGACTGTTCCGCATGCTGCTGCCGCGCTCGGCGGGCGGCGACGAGACCGAGCCCGCGATTTATCTGGCGGCGCTCGAGGAGCTCGCGCGGCACGACGCCTCGATCGGCTGGAACACATTCACCTCCAACAGTTCGGCGCTGATCGCCGCGTACCTCGAGCCTGGGGCAAATCACGCGATCTTCGCCGATCCGCGCAGCCTCGTATCCTGGGGACCTCCAAACGCTTCGCGCGCGAAAGGAGTCGACGGCGGTTATCGCGTGACTGGCAAGTGGGATTTCGCCAGCGGCTGTCGGCAGGCCCGCTGGATGGGCGCGCATTGCCATGTGGTGGAAGCGGATGGCTCACTCAGGCTCAACCGCTACGGCCGGCCCACGGTGCGCACGCTATTGTTTCCGGCAAGCGAGGCGACACTGCTCGACACCTGGCGGACGATCGGGCTGTGCGGCACGGCCTCGAACTCTATCGTGTCGATGACTTGTTCGTCTCCGAGGCGTTCAGCTCCACGCGCGAGGATCCGACGCTGCGCCGCGAGCGCGGCCCGCTCTATGCCTTTACCATGCAGGGCCTTTACGCGACCGGCGTCGCCGGCGTGGCATTCGGCATCGCGCGCGCAATGCTGTCCGAATTCATCGCCCTCGCCTCCCGCAAGGCGCCGCGCAATTTGGGCCGGCTCGCCGACGACGCCGTCGTGCAGTCAGACGTGGCACGCGCGGAAGCGCGGCTGGGCTCGGCGCGCGCCTACCTGATCGAGACGCTGACTGCGATTTACACGCATGCCGATGACGTCGCGCCGATCGACCTGGCCGATCGCGCTCGCGTGCGGCTCGCCTGCACCAACGCCATACATGCCGCGGTCGAGGTTGCAGACTTCGCCTACAAGGCCGCCGGCGTCGACGCCATCTTTCCGGGCAGCCCGTTCGAGCGCCGCTTCCGCGACATGCACACGCTCTCCCAACAGATCCAGGCCCGCGGTGCCCATTTCGAGCAGGTCGGCCAGATTCTGCTCGGCGTGCCGCCCGAGGATTTTCTTTGAAGGCTGCGAAGGTTCGTATTCGATAACGAGGTCGGCATCAGTTGTGGATCGACGCGCGATGGCAATTGGAGATTACGTGGACAAGTACCGGCGTCATCTGGCAGTGGCCGGGGTTATTGCGATATTTGCCGGTGCGGCAGCGTTTATTTTCAGAACATTGCCGCCGCGAACCATCGTGATGGCGACCGGTGCCGAGGGCGGCGCCAATCACGAGCTTGGTCTGCGGTATCGTGAAATCCTGGCAAAGGAAGGCGTCACGCTGCGGCTGCAGCCGACATCCGGCAGCATGGAAAATCTGCGACAGCTCACCGATGCACGGTCCGGGGTAAGCGTCGGATTCGTTCAGGGAGGCACCACGAGCAGGACCGAAGCGCCGGGGCTGGAGTCGCTCGGCACGGTCTTCTACGAGCCGCTCTGGCTATTTCACCGGAGTGAAATCGGCGAGGGCATGCAGGCGCTGCGGGGTCGACGACTGTCGATCGGTGCCGAGGGAAGCGGCGGCCGCGCTTTGGCGACGCGAATCATCGAACGAACCAAGCTCGACAGCATTATCGGCGAACTGTCGGGCTTTGCGCCACAAATGGCCGCTGAAAAGCTGATCGCCGGCGACATCGACGCTGCGTTCATCGTGACCGCCTGGGACTCTCCGGTGATCCAGTCCCTGATCAAGGCAAAAGGCATCGAGCTCTCAAGCTTTCAGCGCGCGGAAGCTTTCGTCGCGATCTATCCATTTCTTCACAAGCTGGTGCTCCCTGCCGGGGTGATCGATCTCTTGACGAACCGCCCGCCGAACGATGTCGTGCTGGTGGCGCCGAAAGCGAGCCTTGTGGTCCGCTCCGAGCTGCATCCGGCCCTGCAATATCTGCTGCTCAGTGCCGCCGTTCAGATTCACTCGCAACCGGGGATTTTCCAGAAATCGGGAGAATTTCCTGCTGCCGAGGCCATCGATCTTCCGCTGAGCGACGAAGCGCAGCGCTTTTACAAAACCGGTCGGCCTTTCCTGCAGGGATATCTTCCATTCTGGGTCGCGACATTGGTCGAGATGGTTCTGGTCGTGCTGGTCCCGCTGGCCGCGCTGCTGTACCCGATATTCCGCTTCCTGCCGCAACTGTACGACTGGACCATGCAGCAGAGGATCAGGCGGCTCTATGACGAGATCAGATCGATCGAAAGCGAGATGCAAGACGGAACGGCAATCGATGCCGGCATGCTGAACAAGAAGCTGGACCTGATCGATCAGCGCGCGAACCATCTGCAATTGCCGACCGTCTACGCCAGCAGCCTGTACACGCTGCGAAGTCATATCGACCTCGTGCGCACGCGCCTGTCGACGACGACTTGACGGGCGCGGCGCCAATCGCAAGAGCCTGAGTGACCTGCCTATTTCACCCATACTTTCAGCGGCACCGTTTCGCGGCCGGGGCAGCTCATGGTGCCGCTGTAGAAATCAGCCAGATTTCCGGTGTAGTTGCATTCGACGCCATCGACCCACAGCGTTGCATCAAGCCGCGCCGATGACGGCGCCATGCGAACGTGGATCTTGCCCATTCGTTCTTCCGGTCCGTCCTGGGTGCACAGGCCGACATGCTTCATCGACAGTGGTCCGGAATATTGCCTGGCCGTGGATGAACCCTCGTCCGTGACGGTGGCCGTCAATTCCCATTCACCGAGAAAGCCGGAGTAGCCGAGGATCTGCAGCGAGTCTGCCTTTGCGGAGGCCGCGGGCAGACCCCAGGCAAGCAGCAATGTCGCCAGCAGCGCGGCGTCCCTCTTGCGGGCGATCGTCCTAGTGACCGTCGAGGTATGTGCGCGCATCCGTAACCTCGGTTCGGGAACTACCCTCGTTGCCGACTTGCTCGACGATCTTGCCGAAATAGTCCCGCGCCGCGGCGCGATCGCCGAGTTGCACGGCAGCCCTGCCCGCGCCCGCAAAAGCGCCAAGCCGGTTCGGTTCCTTCCTGAGTGTGGCCTCGAAGGCTGCCAGCGCGTCCTTTGCATTGCCGCTCTCAAGCAGCATCTCGCCATAGAGTTCGCGCGCCGGCTTCGGAACGCCTGGTGTCACCGGGTGCTTCTCCGTGCGGTCCTCCGCATCGGCGGCATCGCTCATGGCCTTGAGCGCGTCATCCTTCTTGCCTTCGGCGTAAAGCACCCAGGCCGTGGCGACCTGGGCCTGGATGTCGACCTGCTCGGACCAATAGGCGTCCTTGGCCTCGCGAAGCTTGTCGCGAAGCTCGCCGAGCTTTGCGAGATCGGGCTTGGCAGCCTCCGGATCGCCGGCCCGCGCGGCTCCGAGCGCGCGCGCAAAGTGGGTGATCGCCTGCACGTGGGCGAGCGGGCTCGGGCGCACCGTCAGCTCTTCGGCCGCCTTCCAGTCGCCGCGCTCAAGGACATAGCGCGCCGGCGAAGCCGCCTCCGCATAAGGTCCAGCGATGAATGTCTCGCTGTAGCCCGTCACCGTCGTCATCGAATCGATGACGCCCTTGGCCTTTTGATCCTGTCCGAGCTGCAGATAGGCATAGACCAGGTAGTCCATCGCATGCAGCTCTTCGGAGAAATCGCCCGATTTCTCCGCGGAGCGCGCAGATGCAAGATTGGACGCGATCGAGTCGCTCCAGTAACCGACGCGCGTGAAGATGTGCGAGGGCATGTGCAGCGCATGCGGCGCATCCGGCGCGATCTTGGCGTAGCGCCGCGCCGCCTCGATTCCCTTGTCTGCGATCGGTGGATAGTCGTAGAGATGAATCAGATAGTGCGCGACGCCGGGATGCAGCGGTTGTCGCAACGCGATCGGCTCCAGAATGCCCGCGCCCTTGAGCTGGTTGGCATAGGTCTTGTCGGCTGGAGAGGCTGACGTGTTGAGCGCGATGGCATAGTGGATTTGCGCCTCGTCGTCGTTCGGGTAGCGCTGCGCCAGCGCTTCCATCGCCTTGGCATAGGCCACCACGCGAGTGCGGTGATCGATCTTGTCGTAATCGGTGTACATCACCGCCAGCGCATCGACGTAGTCTCGCTCGCGCTCGGTCTTGAAGCCGAGCGCTCGCGCCTTCTCTATCGCCGCAGCACCTTCGGCGAGATTCTTCACCGGCGGGGCCGTATGAGGATTCCACAACAGGCTAAGGGCGATGCCCCAGTAGGCGATACCGCAGGCGGGATCCGCCTTGAGCGCCTCCTCGAACATTTTCTGGGAGGCGCGGTACCAGAACGAATGCTGATACAGCATGCCGCGGTCGAACAGCTTTTGGGCTTCCGCGTTGCACGAGGTTTCGAAATGCACTTTGCCTAGCTTGTCGTCTTCCGATTGGGCAGAGAGCGGTTGGGCGAGCGACAGGCCCGCCAGTAAGGTCACCCATGAAAGCGATACCCTCACCATGATCGGCCTCCCGTTCTGACGACGCGAAGTGGAATCTTGGGCAATCCGGAACCGCCAGCCTTGCAGTTTACAATATATTACCGCTTTCGGCGATGCGCGACTAGTTGCATCGGGACTGGCGATGGCGAAGCGGCGGGGCCATTCGCCGCACATTCTCTTGACTCGTGATTGTGGTTCCCCAGTAATACCGCAAATCTTCTGCACGTCGCGCAAACAGGCGCCGCGCAAACAAAGAACAAGAACTGCTCCGGGAGGAGACCACCATGGCGATCGGTCGACGCGGCTTCGTCAAGGGCGCAAGCTTGAGTGCGCTGGCTTTCACGGTGGGCGGAGTTGAAGTTCTGATGGCGCCGCGCATCGCGCGGGCGCGCAATGTGCCGTTCCGCTCGCTGGATGCCCACCAGGGCGAGACACTGGAAGCGATCGGCGAAACGCTGGTGCCGCAGGCGCGCGAGGCCGGCATCGCCCACTATATCGATCAGCAACTTTCGGTGCCGCCGCACGAATCGCTGCTGCAGGCCCGCATCTTCAACATCCGCCCGCCATTTGCGGATTTCTACCGGACCGCGATCGTCGCGATCGAGGAAGGCAGTCGCAAGATCTCCGGGCAGGACTTTGCGCGTCTTTCCGTCGCCGACCAGCGCAAGTTCGTCGACCTCATGCGCCAGAACAAGATCGAAGGCTGGACCGGCAGGTCTGCCGGTGCGGTCTATGCCGTGCTGCGCGCCGATGCCGTCGACGTCGTCTACGGAACGATGGAAGGCTACGAAGCGCTCGGCGTTCCCTACATGCCGCATATTCCGCCGGACAAGAGGTGGTGAGATGTCAGAGAAGGTCGACGTCGTCATCGTCGGAGCCGGTGCGTCCGGCTCCGTCTATGCATCGGTGCTGGCGAAGGCGGGCAAGAAGGTGGTCCTGCTCGATGCCGGTCCGGACTGGCAGCTTTCCGATCTCATCAGCTCCGAAATCTGGGGCCGCCGCATCAAACCCGCCGGCGCTCCGATCCTGCTCGAGGGCAGAAACCCGATGGCTTACGCCGCGCAAGGCGGATGGGGCGTCGGCGGGGCGGCGCTGCATTACTTCGCCAACTTCCCGCGGCTGTTGCCGACCGATTTCAGGATGAAGAGCGAGCATGGGCGAGGAAACGACTGGCCGATCGCGTATGAAGACTTGGCGCCCTTCTACGACAAGGTAGCGCGCGAGATCGGCGTGTCGGGCGATGCCAAGGCCGAGGAGAAATGGCGGCCTGCCGGCGAGCCCTATCCGATGCCGCCGATGAAGACGTTCCGCAACGGCGACATCTGGCGCAAGGGTTTTGAAGCCGTCGGCATTCCTCTGGTGCCTGCGCCGGTCGGCATGAACTCGGTGGAATTCAGGGGCCGGCCCGCCTGCCTTTACGACGGATGGTGCCATGTCGGCTGTCCGATCGGCGCGCTCGCCAATCCGCAAGTGACCTATCTCGGCGAGGCACGCAAGGCCGGCGCCGAGGTTCGTCCCTGGTCGACGGTGACGCGCATTCTCACCAATCAGGCCGGCACGCGCGCGACCGGCATCGAATATTACGACGAGAAGCACCAGAGGCAGACCCAGGAAGCGAGCGTGGTCGTGCTGGCGGCGTGGTCGGCGCAAAATCCGCGGCTGTTGCTGAATTCGGCAACCGACAAGCATCCCAAGGGCCTTGCCAACGCCAGCGGTCTCGTCGGCCGCTACATGATGTCCCACCATGTCGCCAACACCTGGGCCATGTTCAATGAGGATACGCAAAACCACATGGGCACCATCGCCGTGCAGTACATGTCCTACCAGCGCTATCCCAAGACCAGTCACGCGGGTGCGTTCGGCAGCTCGTTCGTGACGGCGGGATTCGCGGTCAAGACGTCCGACCTCGCCAACGCCCGCGGCGATCTGTTTGGAGCCGAGCTTGCGAATTACATGAAACGAGCCGTGCGCAATCTCGCCGGCATCAAGACTTTCGGCGAAGAACAGCCGGTGATGGAGAATCGCCTGGAATTGGCGAATGAGAAGGATGAGTTCGGCATGCCTTTGGGACGGCTGACCCACAGCTTCACCGAGGATGCGGTGGCGCTCTGGAATGCCAACCTCGAGGAGGGACTCAAGGTCGCGAAGGCGGCGGGCGCGAAAGAGGCGTGGTCAGCGCGTGGCGCGATCCCGACCAGCCATCTGTTGGGCGGCACCATCATGGGGACGCTCGCCGACAACTCGGTCGTCGACAGCTACGGCCAGACTCACGAGATCCCAAACCTTTGGATCGCGGGACCGGGCATCTTCCCGACCGAAGGCGCTTCGAATCCGACCTTCACCATCTTTGCCCTGTCGCAACGCGGCGCCGAGCGCATGGCCTCGCAATGGGGAACGCTGACGAACTGAGCGGTGTTTTGGCCGCAGCGAAAATTTCCGTCGTCTTTGCGAGTGAAGCGAAGCAATCCAGCTACCCTCAGCGAGGGACGTCTGGATTGCGTCCTCAGCTTCGCTCCTTGCAATGACCGCGAAGATCGAGACGTCCGTCGCCTCAGTAGCAGCGCATCACGTTGACGGACTTGTCGTTGCCGTCGCGGCCATGAAACGTCACAGTCTCGACCGGGCAGCTCGATACGTAGGGTCGATCCGACGGCGTCACAATCGGTGGCAAGCGATGGGCCCAATCCCAGGGCACGTCATAGGTCTGGGTATAATGGATATCCGTCGACATCGGCTGGGCAGGAATGGCTGGCACGGGCTCGCCATAACCGGACGGCGGCGCGTAGCCGAAATCCGAATAGGGCGACCATAACGTGCCGAAATTCCTGAAAGGCTGGCGATGCCCAACAAAGGGGCGGACAGCCGCAGCGCGCGCGCCAGCGCCGATGGCGCCGTCGCTCGCGACAGCATCGGTCGCGGCAAGCATCAGCACGATTGCGCTGAGAGAGGCGGCTAGTTTTCCAATTCTGCAACTCATGGCACGCACCAACTTGTAAGTTTCTTTGAGCTCCCCGACCGCAGCTAAGCGCCCGGCGCTGCGGCGCGCAAACCCATAATTAATGAATAGTTAAAGCGTAACATTAATATGCGGATCTTGGTTAATCGGCTTCAATGTCGCGGGGCAAAGGGTTTTGAAAGCAGCACTTTGCCCCGGACCGGGGTGTCCGGACAGCGCACAGCGCTGCTGCCGCTGCTATAGTCGGTGTGGCCGAATACGGACTGCCCGGCTGACAGGACAGCGCAGAACAAGGGGGATCGATTGCCATTCAGAACGGCGGCTACCCTGATCGCGCTCGCGATCGGCCTTGCGTTTCCCCTTCCCGCCCGCGCCGAGGCAGCCTACCCCAACCATCCGGTCAGGATCGTGGTGCCGTTCGGGCCCGGTGGCTTCGCCGACATCGTGACACGCCTCTTGGCGCAGAAGCTGGCCGAGCGCACCGGCGCCCAGGTCGTCGTCGAGAACCGACCGGGTGCGGGCGGCATCGTCGCCGCCACCACCGTCATCGCCGCCCCGCCGGACGGCTACACGCTGTTCGTGTTTTCCTCCGGAATCGCGCTGTCGAAGTCGCTTCTCAAGTCGATGCCGTTCGATCCGGAGACGGCATTCGCGCCGATCTCGATCATGGCCCAATTCGATTTGCTGCTGCTGGTGAAGGCGAACTCGCCGCTGCACACGTTAAAGGACGCCCTCGATGTCGCGCGCGCCGATCCCGCGAAATTCACGGTCGGCACCATCAACCCGGGCTCGACCCAGAACGTCACCGGCGAACTGCTGCGATCGGCCTCCGGGATCGCCATGACGATCGTGCCGCACCGGACCTCGGCGGAAGTGCTGACCTCTCTGCTGCGCGGCGACACCGAGATCGGCATCGAGAGCTATGCCGCGCTGAAAGCGGTCATCGATGCCGGCCAGGTCCGCGCCATCGCGTCATCCGGCAGCAAGCGCTCGCCGGAGCAGCCCGAGGTCCCCACTTTGCGCGAGAGCGGCATCGATGCCGCCGTCGACGGCTGGAATTCGCTGGTCGCGCCGGCCGGCACGCCGCGCGACATTATCGCCTTCCTCAACGGCCAGGTCCGCGCCATCATTGGCGACGCGGATTTCAGGAGGCGGATGATCGAGCTTGGCGGCGAGCCGGTGACGGGCTCGCCGGAAGAGCTCGACGCGCGGCTGAAATCAGATGTCGCGATGTGGGCCGCAATCGTGAAAAAAGCCGGCCTCGAACCGAATTGAGTGCTCCATGCGTGGCGAACTCACAATTCTTGGGATTTTCCTGCTCGCCGTCGTGCAATGGTTTGCCGGAGACAGCCCGCGCTCACGCCGGATCGCTTATGGCTTGTTCGGCCTGGGTGCGGCCATGGTGCTTGTCATTGCGGTGCGCGGTTCGCTTTGAGTCAAAGTCAGGCTCGACTTACGCCGGCGCTGGAACTCTGGTAGGGCTTGTGAAAGTGAACGCCCCGCCAACCTGATCAAGGCAGCGGGAACGTGAAGACCGGGCTGGCATGTCAAACCCTCGATCCGACAATCTCAAGATCGACGCCCATGTCCATGTCTTCACCGCAGATATGCCGCTGATCGACAATCCGCGGCACGCGCCGACCTACAGCTTCACGCACCAGGAGCTGATCGCAACGCTTGATCAAAACGGCGTCGACCGGGCGGTGATCGCGGCGGCAAGCCCCTGGGGCGATTACAACGACTACATCCTCACCGCCCTGCGCGCCCACCCTGCACGGCTCAAGGGAACCGCGATCTTCCGCCGCCCGGTCGAGCGCTATGAGCTGGAAGCGATGAGCCGCGACGGCTTCGTCGGTATCAGGTTGCCTTTCATCGGGCTGCCGGCGCTCCCCGACATCACGACCTTCGAATACCGGGCGCTGTTCCGGCGGCTGGCCGATCTCGACTGGCATGTGCATCCCCATGTGGAGGGCGAGGACCTGCCGAGGATTCTGCCGACGCTGGAGGCCTCTGGCGTGAAGATCGTGGTCGACCATCTCGGCCGCCCCGACCCCAAATCCGGCATCGCCAGCGAAGGCTTCAAAGCGCTGCTGGGCTCGATCGACATGGGCCGCACCTGGGTCAAGCTGTCGGGCGCCTACCGGCTCGGACCGCAGGCCAAGGACTATGCGCGCGAGCTAATGCGCGTCGCCGGCCCCGAACGCCTGGTCTGGGCCAGCGATTGTCCCTTTGTCGGACATGAAGGAAAATTCCCTTATCGGGCCACAATCGATTGGCTGATCGAGGCTATTCCGGATGCGGCCGCGCGCGCCCGAATCTTTGGCGAGACGCCGCGGGAGCTTTACTTCCACGGAAAATAACCGGCGGACCGCCGGTTTCTGGGACAATAATGTGCCTACTGGGCGTGATAGGCGTCGACGGCGTGCGCCACAAAAATACCGGCGCTGAAAAGCCCAATCAATAATGCTGCAATCTCAACCATAACACGCATCCTTACGCACGGCCCGCACAGCTATAAGGATAACGAATAGATCGTGATTGGTTTCAGAATGATTTCGTCATGTCCTGAAAATGGTTTCGTCGGTCTGTTTCAGGTTCCACGTCGGCTCGTGGGGACGTCAGTCACAAGTTGTTTATTCCCTCACCGCCGCTCCAAGGGGTGAAAACCGGCGCGCCCATCCAAACGTATCTGGCACGTGACCGGATGGAATGACGTACGTCATTCCATAGCCGGGCGCACCAAGATGCAGACTTTGGAGAACAAGCATGGGTGAGGTCATTCGATTTGTCTCGAAGGCGGAGCTGGAACGGGCTCGGCTCATTCGCGAGGCTCGCGCGAGATACGACAGCATTTTTCCGCAGTCGGAAGCGGTCGCCGAACAGCGGGACCGGAAGAATGAGCTGGCAGAGAGCTGATGGCCGGGTGATCGGCCAAAGCGGGCCTGCTTGGGAAGCGACCGTCACACCCCGGCGATGACTTTCAGATTTACCAGTGCCGCGAGCTCGAGCTCGGCCGGATCTCGCTCCCCTTGCGCGGCGCAGGCCAGGATGTTGCGCGCGATCTCCACCCGGTTGCGGGGGGTTCGCAGGCTCGCCGGCAAGGACCGGACCGTCTCATCCAGAACCCGCCCCAGAAGCGACAACTCCTCGGGATCGTAAACAGCGCCTTGACCGGGCAACATTGAAGTCGCTCTCCCTCTGATCACCGCGCTGTCGTTCAAACCTTGTTGAACCGTTTGTTGCTGTCAGGGCGGAAAAAAGACCGCCCGGCGTCGCGGATGCGCCCAAGTCAGGATACGCCAACCGGCCCGAGACCGGGGCAAGCCCCGGTCGCGTGCCAAGCGCGCATCGGATCCGAGCGGGTCGGCGGCTGCTACTCCGCCGGCTGCTCCACCAGCGTCAGCTCCGGTACCAGCACCTTGCCCCGCGTCTCCGGGCTGAACAGCAGGGTGACGACGAACAGGATGGCGGCGCCGGTCGTCGAGATCAGCATCGGAATGGTGAAGCCGAGTGGCTGGGTGGCCGCGAAGTAGGTAAGCACCGGCCCGGTAAATCCTGCCCAGATCGCACCCTGGTGGTAGCAGAAGCCGGACGCCGTTGCGCGCACCTCTGTCGGAAAGCGCTCACTCAGGTAAGCCGGATTCTGCCCGTAGATCGCGCCAAGGAACGCGCCCTGCAGGATGAAGGCGCCGGCCACGAACGCATAGGATTCCGACAACAGGTAAAACGGCGTGACCAGAGCCCCGATCGCCGCCGGGATAATCATCGCCCATCTGCGACCGGCGATGTCGGCGACATAGCCCCAGAAGCCGCTCGCCAGGAACGCAACCAGATTGGCCAGCGCGATCGGCATCGCCACCATCGCCGCGCTCAGATGCATGTCTTTCTGCAGGTGGGTGGCGAACATGCCGTAGACCGAGTAGTAGATCACAAAGCTGCTTGCCATCCATAGGCACGCCATCAGCGTATTGGGTAGAATCCGCAGCCGGAAGATTTCGAGCAGCGGTGCACGGAATTCCTGATGCCGCTCGCGCTGAATGCGGCGGTTGTCCACCCACACTTTCGGTTCCTTGACATAGATGCGGATCCACACGACGGCGAGAGCCGGCAGCACGCCGATGATCAGCAGCCCGCGCCAGCCGATGTGGTCGTACAGTAGCCCGTACGCGAGACTGGACATCAAAAAGCCGATGCTCCACGAGCCCTGCAGCACGCCGCTCATCAGGCCGCGCGAGCGGGCCGGCCAGGATTCCATCGCGAGCGCCGCGCCGGCCGGCCACTCCGCGCCCATGCCGATGCCGAGCAGCGCACGGAAGAGGAAGAGCAGCGCGAAGCTGGGCGCGATGCCGGCCAGCAGATTGCACACCGAGTACCAGATGATCGAGATCATCAACGGCGTCTTGCGACCGATGCGGTCGGCGAGCCATCCGGAGCCGACGGCGCCAACCAGCCGCAACCACAGCGTGACCGTGAAAACGGCGGTCACCTCGATCAGCGGCACATGGAAGGATTCCGCGATCGGCACCATGATCAGGAGGAAGATCGTGAAGTCGAACGCATCGAGGGTCCAGCCAAGCCACGCGGCGATCCAGGCGACCCACTGATCTTTGGTAGGCTCTTTCCACCACGGCAGTTGACCGGGCAATTCGGCCGTCATTGTCATGTGCGCTTCTCCTGTTGTGCTTACGTCGGCATGTTCTCCATGTGTCACCTGCGCGGCCGTCGTCGCCGTCTGTGCAGGACTGTTGGGGCGGCTGGCGCCGCCGGATGAAATTTCAGAAAAGGCCTGGACTTAATTGCTCCTGCGCCGCGCCGTGCGCGGATCGAGGAGTTGTCACGATCTCAATCGTTCGCAGCGCGCAGTATGTGCGTGGGTGCGCGGGAAGACAAGGTTGATGTGCTTGCGAGCGCTGTCCGGGCCATCCCACCTTCGTCTCACTCTCGCTGTTATCGCACGTTAATTTCTGCCTTGCTGCGCTGCCCGCGCCGCCGCTCCAGCGTGATCTCAGCCAGGATCGACACCGCGATTTCCTCCGGCGTGATGGCGCCCAGATCGAGCCCGGCCGGCGCCTTGACGCGATCGATGGAAGCAACATCGACGCCGTCCGCAACCAGCCTCTCGCGCAGCGCTGCCATCTTCCGCCGGCTGCCGACAAAGGCATGGTAGGCGGCGTCCACGGCGAGCGCGGCGCGCAAAGCGTCCTCGTCGCCCTTGCCCTGAGTTCGAGACCACGACAAAGCGTTTTGCTTCGTTCAGCCCGCGCAGCGCGTAGGAGCCGATCAGCATATCGACTTCGGGCTGACCAACGAGATCGGCCGAGGGCGCAGCGAGTGTGACGTGATAGCCCAGCGCGCGCGCCTGCGACGCAAGCGACAGCGCGACCGGGCTTGCGCCAAGGATGACCAGCGAGGGATGCGGTAGCACCGGTTCGACGAAGATGTCCATCGTGCCCTTGCTCGGGCACATGTTGCTTGCAAAGCGGACGCCCTCGCGCGTCTCGCCCGGCTTGACGCCGAGCTCGGCCAGAAGATTCTCCGGCTGCACCGAGACCATGCGCGGCGCGCCGTCGGCCAGCGCCTCGCGCGCCGCCTTCAGCACCGCGCCCTTTGCGCATCCGCCCCCGATCCAGCCCGCGACGATGGTGCCGTCGGGACGGATGATCGCCTTGGCGCCCGCCTTGGCCGCCGTCACCGATACCGTGCGCACCACGGTTGCGAGCACAAAAGCTTCCTCGGCGGCCTTCATGCGCGCGACCAGATCCATCACCTCGACATGGGCGCCCATTACAACCTCGCCAGATAAGGTTCGAGCGCGGAGAGACTCTTGAGCGTGTTGGCCGGCGCGTAGAGGTCGACATGCGGCAGCGCCGCCTTGATGCCGCTGGCCTCCGGCGCATAGCCCGGCCAGCCCGCCATCGGATTGAGCCAGACGATGCGGCGGCAGCGCTTCGCCAGCGCGGCCATCTCCCGGCCGAGCAAGGCTGCGTCGCCGGTTTCATAGCCGTCGGAAACGATCATCACGCAGCTGCGCGAATGGATCACGCGCGCCGCATGGTGGCGATTGAAGGTCTGCAGGCTCTCGCCGATTTTCGTGCCGCCGCCCGCACCCTGCGCCAGCAAGGAGAGGCGATCGAGTGCGCGGCCGGCATCGCGCTCTTTCATCGCCGCAGAGACATAAGCGAGCCGCGTATGAAACAGAAAGGCCTCGGCCTCGCGAAACTCGTCCAGCACACCGTGGATGAAGCGCAGGAACACGCTGGTGTACATGCTCATGGAGCCCGATGCGTCGAGCAGCACGATCAGCCGCAGCGGCTTGTGCTTGCGCTGACGTCTGGCAAGCGCGATCGGCACGCCGCCATGGCTGATGTTCTTGTGGATCGTCCGCCTGAGATCGAGCCGGTAGCCGCGCCGCCGCGAAAGATCGCGCCGCGTCAGCCGCGTCCGCAACGCGCGCGCAAGATGGGCCGCCGCGTCATGCGCCCTCGCCACCTCCTCTGCATCGGCGAACTTGCGGAAATCGACCTCGGCAAGATTTTCGGCGCGCGAGGCCCCTTCCATCCGCCCCTCGCCGCCCTGACTTTGCACCGCGTCTTCGATCGACGGAACCTGCTCGGCGGCGGATGAGGTCGCGCCCGCAGTCGTGCCCGCATCCTGAAAACTCTTCAGCGATGGATTACTGCCCGGCTTTGCCGCGCCCGCGATGGTCGCGCGCGAGCGTACGCGCTTGCCCAGCCAGAACGCATCGAAGATCCCGTCGAACTTGTCCCAATCGGATTTGCGCGCCGAGAAAAGATGCTTCAGCGCCGAGCGCAGCAAGGCCGGCCGCGCGGCATAGCCTGCCGCGATCGCGGCCGCGGCGTCCTGGCCCTCGGCGAGGCCGATCGCAAAGCCTTGCTCGCGCAAGGTGCGCAGGAAGCCGGCAAGCTTTTCAGAGACCAGGCGGGACACCTCGTCGATCTCCTTGAAATCGGGGGTCTGACCGCAGCAGCTCATGCGACCCTCCCCAAAAGCCGGTCGCTGACCTCGCGGGTCAGCCGTGACTTGTCCTCCTGGGTCTTGACCAGGCACATCATGGTCTCGTGCACGAGCTCGGGCGCATCTTGCAGGTCGCGCACGTCGAGGCCGACAAGGGCCGCGGCCCAGTCCAGTGTTTCGGCCACGCCCGGCACCTTGCGCAGCTCCTCTTTCCGGATGCCCGCGACCATTCGCGCGATCTGCAGCGACAAGGATGCGCTGGTGCCGTCGATCCGCGCCATGATGATGCGCGCCTCGCGGTCGACGTCGGGATAATCGACATAGTGGTAAAGGCAGCGGCGCCGCAGTGCGTCCGACAATTCGCGCGTGCCGTTCGAGGTCAGGACCACGTGCGGAATGGTCGTTGCGGCAATCGTGCCGAGCTCGGGGATAGAAATCTGGAAGTCGGACAACAATTCCAGAAGGAAGGCCTCGAACTCGTCGTCGGCGCGGTCGATCTCGTCGATCAACAGCACCGGCGGCTTTTGGCGGCGGATCGCGGCGAGCAGCGGCCGCTCGAGCAGATATTTCTCGGAAAAGATCTGGTCCTCGATCGCATCGGCATCCTTGCCGTGATGCGCCTGAATGGCCAGGAGCTGCCGCTGATAGTTCCACTCGTACAGGGCCGAAGATTGGTCGAGCCCTTCATAGCATTGAAGGCGGATCAGGTCGGTCGCGTGCACCTTGGCCAGCGCCTTGGCGACCTCGGTCTTGCCGACGCCGGCTTCGCCTTCCAGCAGAAGCGGACGTTTCAATAGCTGCATCAGCGAGATCGCGGTCGCAAGCTCGCCATCGGCGATATAGCCGCAATCGGCCAGGGCTTGCGCGATCTCGTCGCGGTTTTTCATGCTTTGCATATCTCCTCGTCATTGCGAGGCGCGAAGCGACGAAGCAATCCAGAATCGCCTTGTAGCCCTGGATTGCTTCGCTTCGCTCGCAATGACATCAGGCCGCAAACAAGCCCAGCTCCTTTGCCGCCTTCCAGTTGCGCCAGTAGTCATGCGGCATCTGGATATGCGTCGAGCCCAGGAATGAAAAGGCGTCGTTGACGGCGTTGGAGAACGCTGGAACGCCGCCGACATTCGGGCTTTCGCCGACGCCCTTGGCGCCGATCGGATGATGCGGCGAGGGCGTCACGGTGAAATCGGTCTCCCAATGCGGCGTCTCGACCGCGGTCGGCATGAAGAAATCCATGAACGAGCCGGTCACGACATTGCCGCCGTCGTCATAGCGGATCTCCTGGCCCATCGCGATGGCGAAGGCCTCGGTGAGACCGCCATGCACCTGGCCCTCGATGATCATCGGGTTGATGCGGGTGCCGCAATCGTCGAGCGCATAGAAGCGCCGCACCTCGTAGACGCCGGTATCGACGTCGATGTCCATCACGCAGAGATAGGCGCCGAACGGATAGGTCATGTTGGGCGGATCGTAATAGCTCACCGCTTCAAGTCCCGGCTCCATGCCCGGCGGCACCGAATTGTAAGCCGCCCAGCATATATCCTTCATCGACATGAATTTCTCCGGCAGGCCCTTCACGCGGAAGCCGTCGATGTCCCATTCGAGATCGTCCTCGTGGACTTCGAGCTTGTAGGCGGCGATCATCTGCGCCTTGGCCTTGATCTTTCGCGCCGCCATGGCGATCGCCGCACCCGCGACCGGCGTCGACCGCGAGCCATAGGTGCCGAGCCCGTAGGGCGCGGTGTCGGTGTTGCCCTCCTCTACCATGATGTTGTCGGCGGGGATGCCGATTTCGGTCGCGATGATCTGGGCCCAGGTGGTCTCGTGGCCCTGGCCCTGGCTCTTGGTGCCCATGCGCGCGATGCCGGCGCCGGTCGGGTGCATGCGAATCTCGCAGGAATTGAACATGGCGATTCCCAGGATGTCGCAATTCTTCGAGGGACCCGCGCCTACGATCTCCGTGAAGAACGAGACACCGAGGCCCATGATTTCGCGGGTCTCGCCGCGCTTGAAGGCCGCGCGCTTTTCCGCCTGCTCCGTGCGGAGCGCGGCGTATTCCGTCGTCTCCATCATCTTGCGCATCGCGGTGTGGTAGTCGCCGGAATCGTATTCCCAGCCGAGCGCCGAGTGATAGGGGAATTGCTCGCGCTTGATGAAGTTCTTCAACCGCAATTCGGCCGGGTCCATATTTAGCTTCTGCGCGAGGATGTCCATCGCGCGCTCGATGCAGTAGGCCGCCTCGGTGACGCGGAACGAGCAGCGGTAGGCGACGCCGCCGGGCGCCTTGTTGGAATAGACGCCGTCCACGGCAAGATGGGCAACAGGGAAGTCGTAGGAGCCGGTGACGATGTTGAAGAAGCCGGCCGGCCATTTCGACGGATCGGCGCAGGCATCGAACGCGCCGTGATCGGCGAGCACATGCACGCGCAAGCCCATGACCTTGCCTTCCTTTGTCGCCGCGATCTCGGTCGTCATGTGATAGTCGCGCGCAAACGAGGTCGCGGTCAGATTCTCGATCCGGTCCTCGACCCATTTCACCGGCTTGCCGGTGACGATGGAGGCGACCGCCGCGCAGATATAGCCGGGATAGGCGCCGACCTTGTTGCCGAATCCGCCGCCGATGTCGGGCGAGATCACGTGGATCTTCTGCTCCGGCAGCTTGGCGATCAGCGACACCACCGTGCGAATGACATGCGGCGCCTGGAACGTGCCCCAGATCGTCAACTCGCCCTTGATCTTGTCGAACGAACAGACGCACTGGCAGGTTTCCAGGGGCGAGGGATGGGTGCGGTGATAGGAGATCAGCTCCTTGATGGTGACGTCGGCCTTCTGAAACGCCGCATCCGTCAGCTCCTTGTCGCCGACTGTCCATTCGAAGATGTGGTTGTGATGCTTGCGCGGGCCGTGCGCGCCGCTGGTCTTGCCGGCGAGATCCTCGCGCAGCACCGGCGCGTCGGCTGCCATCGCCTTGAAGGGGTCGATGATCACGGGCAGCGCCTCGTACTCGACCTGCACCTTGGCGATGCCGTCATCGGCGGCATAGCGGTCGGTCGCCACCACGAATGCCACCTCCTGGTTCTGGAACAGCACCTTGCCGTCGGCCAGCACCATCTGCACGTCGCCGGCGAGCGTCGGCATCCAGGCGAGGTTGACGGTCTTCAAAGTCTCGGCGGTGATGACCGCGAGCACGCCCGGCACCTTCAGCGCTTCATCGCCGTTGATCGATTTCACGCGCGCATGCGCGTGCGGCGACCGCACGAAGTCGCCGTGCAGCATGCCCGGCAGCTTCAGATCGTCGACGTAATTGCCCTTGCCTTGCGTGAAGCGGATGTCTTCGACGCGCTTGCGCTTGCAGCCCATGCCCTCGAGGGCGGCGGTGCGTTGTTCCCGCGTGGGAGTCAGGTCGTTCATTCCGCGGCCTCCTTGAATTCCACGCCATTCTGCTTGGCGGCGGCGTATTGGATCGCCTTGACGATGTTCTGGTAGCCGGTGCAGCGGCAGAGATTGCCGGAAATGCCGGCACGTATCTCCTCTTCCGACGGCGACGGATTCTCTTTCAGCAAGCGATGCGCGCGGAGAATCATGCCGGGCGTGCAGAAGCCGCACTGCAGGCCGTGCATCATGCGAAAGCCTTCCTGCAGCGCCGACAGCGTGCCGTCGGCATTGGCCATGCCCTCGATGGTGGTGATATCACTGCCATTGGCCTGCACCGCGAACATGGTGCAGGACTTCACCGACATGCCGTCGATATCGACGGTGCAGGCGCCGCAATGCGTGGTCTCGCAGCCGATATGCGTGCCCGTCATCTGCAGAGTCTCGCGGATGAAATGCACGAGCAAGGTGCGCGGCTCGACCAGGCCCTCGACCTCGGCGCCGTTGACCTTCATGGTCACGTGTATTTTTGCCATCTCTGCCTCCCTGTCACTTCGCGCGGCTCAGGGCGCGCTGCAGCGCGCGCGTCACCATGATGCCCCCGACATGTTTTCTGTATTCGACCGGCCCGCGCGCATCCGATGCCGGCGACATGATCGCCTCGGCGGCGCCGGCTGCCTTCTTCAGCGACGCCGCATCCAGGCTGGTGCCGACCACGGCTTTTGCCGCATCGGAGGCGAGGAGCGGGGTCTCGTGCAGATTGGTCAGACCGATCGCGCAACTTGCGACCTTGCCGCCCGTAACCGTCAGCACCACGGCGGCCGCGGCCGTCGCGTAATCGCCCACCTTGCGTTTCAGCTTCTCGTAGGCATAGCCGTGGCCCGCCGCGGGCACCGGGATCGAAACCGAGGTCAGCAGTTCGCCGGGCTCCAGCGCGGTGAAATAGGCGCCCTGATAGAATTCGGTGGCAGGAACATCGCGCGCGCCGTTCGGCCCCTCGAGCCTGTAGCTCGCACCCAGGGTCAGCATCAGCGCCGGCATGTCGTTGCCGGGGTCGCCATTGGCCACATTGCCGCCGATGGTGCCGCGGTAGCGTACCTGCGGGTCGGCGATGACAGCCGCCGCCTCCTGCAGGATCGGCAGCAAGCTGGCGATATCCTCGGACCCCAGGAGCTCGTGCTGGGTCGTCATGGCCCCGATCACGACCTTGTTGCCATCACGGCGAATGCCCTTGAGCCCGGCGATCCCATGCAGGTCAACGAGGTGACCCGGGGTCGAAAGCCTAAGCTTCATCATCGGGACCAGGCTGTGACCACCGGCAAGCGGACGGGCCTCGTCTCCGAGATCGGCGAGCAGTTTGACCGCATCGGCGACGCTCGTCGGCCGATGATAGCTGAATGAGCCGGGTATCATCGTCTCCTCCATTCGTCTTGTGTTGGCCCGGGGGCGCAGACGTTGGCGGGACGCTCTGCCCGGAGTTTTGCGCGCGCAAGGCAGCGTGTCCGGCGGGCTCACGGGCAAAGGAAATTCGCACGAATTGCGGCCTTGCGCGCACGAAGTGCGTCAGCGTTTGCGACCTAACCGGCGCTCGGCGATGAGGCGTGGCGCCTGACAAGACCGAGCCGGGCCTTCACCTCGGCCATCTTGGCGCGGCTCACGGGTACGAAATGCGGGCTCGGCCCGTCGAGCTCGATCACGGCGCCATCGCCCTCCTTTCGAACCAAGGAGACATGCGCCATCGCCACGATGTGGCTGCGATGCACCCGGACGAACAGACCGGGATCAAGCTGGGCCTCGGCCTCCGAGATCGACCAGGGGCACATCCGCTCCCGGGTTCCGTCATGGACGCGGGTGTAGTGCGCGTCCGCGCGGACGCTGCGCACATCGGCGGCGTCGATGAAATGGGTGCCGTTGGCGCCCTCGACCGGCAGCCGCGGAACGGGCGCGGGACGCGGCGGCTGGCCGATCCCGCCAAGCGGCACAGCCATCAGCCGCGGCGCGCTCATCCTCGGCGGACCGGACGCCGGCGCGGCCGGGCCGTCGGCAGGAGCCGCAGGCACGGTCTGCCGCCGCGGATCGGGCACCAGCGACAACAGGAAGCCAGCCGCAATCACGAAGCACAGCACCGAGACCACGATCGAGAGCATCTGCGGCGAGGCGGCGAGCCCGCTTGCGACATGATGGGGCGCCCCGTCCGCAAGCGGCACGAAATGCATGCCGTAGGTCGCGGTGTAATGCATCCCCGCCACCGCAAGGCCGAAGGCGATCGCGCTGGCGATCAGCCGCTTGCCGTCCTGTCGGGCCAGGAAGACGCGCAGGCCGCCATAGGCGGTCACGATGGCGACCCCGGTCGCAAGCGCGACCATCCCGACGTCATGGTGAATGCTGAAATTCCCGGCGAGAGCGTGGATCCCCACATAGTGCATGCTGGCGACGCCAAGCCCAAGCAGCACGGCCGACGACACCAGCCGCAAGAGCGAGGGTTCGCCAACCGAGACGAAGAACAGGGAAATGCCGACCACCAGGGCGCAGATCAGAAACGAGATGATGGTCGGCAGCACGAGATAGACGGCATCGGCGGGGATCGGCGCTGCCAGCATGCCGACGAAATGCATGGTCCAGATGCCGACTGCGAGAAAAGTCGCGGCGCCCGCCAGCAGCAAGCGAGGGCTTGCGCCCGGTGCGCTGCGCACCCGCGCGGCGAGCGCAAAGCCGGTATAGCCCCCAAGGATCGCGATCGCCACCGAGAGCGCCACGAGATAGGGATCGTGTCCTTCGAACATGATCTTTGCGACCGCCCGTCACCACGGGCGACCTCCTCCCGCCCTGACCTTATCAACGCGGCGGCGGGAATGACAATCAAGGGATTGTGGCGTGCCTATGGGCGGCGTGCCGACGCCTCACTCCTCGCGAGGCGGAGGCACAATGCGACGTTGGGAGAACAGCATCGTTCAACCGCTGGCAACGATTCCGGCGGCGACCTGCCCACGCAGGCGCTCCAGCGACAGCAGCGTGTTGGCGCAGGCTTCGGCGACCTCGACACCCTTGGTCGCGAAATGCGTCTTGAAAAAGTCGGCGCGCGCCTCAGTTGCCTCCGATTCCTGCGAAGTCAGGATCGCGGAGAACACCGGCACCTCGGTGCGGAGCTGCACGTCCATCAAAGCGCGAATGACGGTATCGGCGATATGCTCGTGAGTGAGGCCGCCGTCGACCACGAGGCCTGCGGCCACGATCGCGGTATAGCGACGCGTCTTGGCCAGAATCTGCACATGCAGCGGGATCTCGAACGAGCCCGGCACTTCGAAGACATCGATTGCCGCGCGGGGGATGTGGCGCGCTTCCGCCTCGGCGATGAAGGCCGCGCGGCATTCGGCGACCACGTCGCTATGCCATGCGGACTGCACGAAAGCCACGCGCTGCGGCTTGGCAAAGCGCGGATGCTCGCGAGGCAGCGGCGGCGGCTTTGTCCCTTCGGAGGCGCTGGGTTCGTCGTCGTGCGAGGGCTGATTTATTGGCTTCCTCTCCGGGAGTTCGGCCTTTACCGCCGGGGAAAATTTCATCCCGTCCTGAGAACAGGTTTTCCGGCGTGAGCAGCCGTTAACGACTATGACCAAACGCTGACAGGCCGGCAAGCGCCTCGGAGCGCCGGAACCGGCATGGAAAGCCTCTCGAAAACACTGCGTCCGGCGCAACGGATTTGCGCGGGCAAAAAGTTAACGATTTCTTAAGAGCCCAGGCGATTCCCCTTTGTTCTCCCGTTAACGATTTCGGCGCACGATCTGTTGTGGAAAGCGCGTTGCAATGATGTGGACGGACTCCGGGCGCAGTTGCGCAGATTCCGCAAATCACATCAGTTGATTCCGGCAGGCCCGGATCGTTCGGGCTTGCTTCCGGTCACAACGCGCCCGGCGCTGCGCGGGTGGGTTCGTTGTGCGTACCAACAGATTGAGCAAGTAAAGGTCGAGACGGCATGTCCATGCTCGAAGCCATCGTCGATTCCGCCAGCCACCCGCTTGCAGTGGTCGAGGACATCGCCGCCGATAACAACTGGTCGTTCGAGCGCTCGGGCGAAGACGAGATCACCATCGTCTCCCGGGGCGAATACATCGACTATCAGCTTTCCTTCACCTGGATGGGCGAGATCGACGCGCTGCATCTGGCCTGCGCCTTCGACATGAAGATTCCGCCCTCCCGGCGTGGCGAGGTGGAGCGGCTGATCGCGGCGATCAACGGGCAATTGTGGATCGGCCATTTCGACCTGTGGACCCATACCGGCATGATCATGCACCGCCAGGCGCTGGTGCTGCCGGGCGGGCTGACCGCCTCCTCCGCGCAATGCGAGAGCATGCTGAGCGGCGCGATCCATGCCTGCGAGCGCTATTTCCCGGCGTTCCAGTTCGTCGTCTGGGCCGGCAAATCCGCAGCCGACGCCATGGATGCGGCAATGTTCGACACCGATGGCGAGGCGTAGTCGTCGTCCCCGTCGTCATGCGCGGGCTTGACCCGCGCACCCATCTAAAATCTAAAGAGCCTTTCATCGTGATGGATTGCCGGGGTCACGCCGGCAACGACGGGCTTGGTGTTCGATGACTTCGAATCCGTTACAAAACATCGCCGGCACCATATTGCTTGCGGGTGCGGGCAAGATGGGCGGCGCAATGCTGACCGGCTGGCTTGCCGGCGGCCTGAAGCCCGATCGCGTCGTGGTGATCGAGCCGCAGCCGTCGGCCGAGATCGCTGGGCTTGCGGCTAAAGGCGTTCGGCTGAATGCGGAGGAGATCGGCGCGGTCGAGACGCTCGTGATGGCGGTCAAGCCGCAGTCGTTCCGCGAGGCGGGTGCCACGTTGAAATCGCGCATCGCGTCGTCGACCCTCGTCGTCTCGATCATGGCCGGCACCACGATCAAATCGCTGCAGGAGGTTTGCGGCGGAACGGTGGTGCGCGCGATGCCCAACACGCCGGCCGCGATCGGGCGCGGCATCACGGTTGCAGTCGCTGCGGAAAACGTCAGCGCGGCGCAACGCGCGACCGCCGATGCGCTGCTCCGCGCCACCGGCACGGTCGAGTGGGTCGAGGACGAAGGCCTGATGGACGCGGTGACCGCGGTCTCCGGCTCGGGCCCGGCTTACGTATTCCTGCTCGCCGAAGAGCTCGCGCGCGCCGGTATTGCGGCCGGCTTGCCGGAAGAGCTTGCGACCAAGCTTGCGCGCGAAACCGTTGCCGGCTCGGGCGAGCTGTTGCGCCGATCCGAGCTTGCCTCGGCAACCTTGCGCCAGAACGTCACCTCGCCCGGCGGCACCACGGCCGCCGCCCTCGAGGTGCTCATGGGCAAGGACGGCCTCGCGCAATTGATGATCCGCGCGATCGCCGCCGCCACCGCGCGCTCGAAGGAATTGGCGAAGTAGTACTCGTCATTGCGAGCGAAGCGAAGCAATCCGGTCGGATGCAAAAAGCGCTGGATTGCTCCTCGCAATGACGACAACCTTACCCCGTCGTCCCGGCAAGCCGCTTGTTGAATGCCTCGATATTCACCAGGCCGCGGCCGTGGCGGCCCTCGCCGATCTTGCGCTCGCCCTCGAAGCAGGCGACCTCGAAGCGGATCACCTTGCGCTCGACCGCGATCACGCGCGCGGTGGTGCGGACGGTCGCGCCGACCGGCGAGGCGCCGAGATGCCTGATGTCGACCTCGGTGCCGACCGTGACCCAGCCGGGCGGCAACTTGGCGCGGATCGCGTCGCCCGAGGTCAGCTCCATCTGCAGGATCATCATCGGAGTGGCAAACACAAAGGGCATGCCGGCGAGAAGATGGCCGACGGTCTGCTCCACCGGCACCAGCAGCGTGCGCTCGGCGCTCATGCCTGTCGTGATGATGTCGCGTGCGTCCATGGGATGGGCTTGTTGTCATTCCGGGACACGCGCGCAAGCGCGTGGACCCGGAATCTGGAGATTGCAGATCGAGATTCCGGGTTCGCGCTTCGCGCGCCCCGGAATGACGCTACGCGTCACTTCTTCGCAGCTGCCGCGCGCTCCACGAAGGTCTTGCCGCCCTTCATCTTGTGGGCGAGCGGTGCCTCGTTGATCTGGATCACGACCGCATCGGCATCGACGCCGAGATTCTTCACCAGCGCCTGCGTGATGTCGCGCATCATGCCGGCCTTCTGCTCGTCGGTGCGGCCGGCGGCCATGCTCACGGTAATCTCAGGCATTCTCGCTTCTCCCTGTTTCCGTCATGGCCGGGCTTGTCCCGGCCATCCACGTTCTTTCTTATCAAACAAGACGTGAATGCCCTGGACAAGACCCAGGCATCACGCATGAACGAATGGCTATTCCCACTTCACGTCATGACGAGCGAGGATTTTGCGCACGGCTTCGACCAGCTGGCCCTGGTCGACCTCGGTCTGCGCCTCCGATTGCCTTTTCAGGTATTCGTCGCGATCCTTGATGTCGCTCAGCCCCGCGCCAAGGATCAGATCCTTGATCTGCACCTTGCCCCTCGCCTGCTCGTCCGAGCCCTGCACGATCGCGCACGGCGCATTGCGGCGGTCGGCGTATTTCATCTGCTGGCCGAGGCTGTGCTTGGGATTGCCCAGATAAAGCTCGGCGCGGATATCCGCCTCGCGCAGGGCCGTGACCATCTTCTGGTAATCCGAGATATCGCCGCCGAACACGGTGACCACGACCGGACCCCTCTCCGGCCGGGTGTCGAGTTGGCCGAGCATCGTGAGGGCTGCCTGCAGGCGCGAGACGCCGATGGAAAAGCCGGTCGCCGGCACCAGCTCGCCGCGAAAACGCGAGA
Source organism: uncultured Alphaproteobacteria bacterium (assembly GCA_963738845.1). Lineage (GTDB taxonomy): Bacteria > Pseudomonadota > Alphaproteobacteria > Rhizobiales > Xanthobacteraceae > Bradyrhizobium. The sequence continues at coordinate 398,330 of CAVTYJ010000008.1, forward strand.
CCAGCCCGTCATAACGCCCGCCGCCGCCGACCGAGCCGAAACGCACAAGGCGGCCCTTCTCGTCCTTGGTGTCGAGGAGCAGTTCAACCTCGAAGACGGGACCGGTGTAGTACTCGAGACCGCGCACGACAGTCGGATCGATCTTGATGCGATCTTCATCGTAGCCTGATGCGGCGGCGAATTTCTTGATTTCGTCGAGCTCTCGCCGACCTTCCTGCCCGATCTTGCTGTCGCGCAATCTTTGGTCGATCGGCGCGCTCCCCTGATCGATCGATCCGATCACCAACGCGATGTCGGCGTCGTTCAATGCAGCGCCTTTGGTGAAGTCGCCGGACTCATCCTTGCGACCCGGTCCGAGCAACTGCTTCACACCGTCGATACCAAGCCGATCGAGCTTGTCGATTGCGCGCATCACGGTCAGCCACTGGCCGTCGTCGGTGATGCCGAGCGCCTCGCGCACCCCGTCGAGCACCTTGCGATTGTTCACCTTCACCACGTAAGAGCCGCGCGGAATCCCGAGCGCCTCCATCGTGTCGGCCGCCATCATGCACATCTCGGCATCGGCCGCGGGCGTGGGCGCCCCCACGGTATCGGCATCGAACTGCATGAACTGGCGGAAGCGGCCGGGGCCGGGCTTCTCGTTGCGAAACACCCAGCCGAAGCGATAGGAGCGATACGGTTTCGGCAGCGTGTCGAAATTTTCCGCGACATAGCGCGCCAGCGGCGCGGTCAGATCGTAGCGCAGCGAAATCCATTGCTCGTCATCGTCCTGGAACGAGAACACGCCCTCGTTGGGCCGATCCTGGTCAGGCAGGAACTTGCCGAGCACGTCGGTATACTCGAACGCCGGGGTCTCCACCGGCTCGAAGCCGTAGCGCTCGTAGACCGCGCGGATTTTCTCCACCATCTGCCGCGTGGCATTGATCGCGGCGGGCGAACGATCCTCCAGCCCGCGCGGCAGGCGCGCCTTCAGCTTTTGCGGTTTCCTGGTTTTGTCGGCCATTTTCGTTCGCGACGCTCGGGCGGCGTTGGTAACAGGAATTGGAGGGTGGGCAAAGGCGCGAACTTCGCGCCGTGCCCACCGACCCCCGAGCAATTATGGTGGGCACGCTTCGCTTAGCGCACCCTGCACGCTGGCGGCAAGCACGTCATTGCCGATTGCTACCGCGTTTCCAGCCGCGCCCGCAGCGCGTCGGCGTCTTCCTTCGGCATGGATTTCAACAGCACCCTGATGGTTTCGCCGCCGACGATCTTGTCGTTGCGCATAAACATCCAGTCGGAAATATCGGCTTGGGCGAACTCGGCCGTGTCGCCGGCATGCTTGCCGGGCAGGTCGCGCGGCTCGTTGGCGAAACGGCCGGAATAGCGGCCATTGGCAAGCTTCTTCACCTCGTCCATCCAGATGTGCTCGCCGTTGTTCTTGCGGTTGGCAAAGCGCACCTTCAAGGAGTGACCGGTCTCCGACGGCTTCGGGGCTTCGTAGGAGGCCCAGAATGCAGGCAGCGTGGCGCGTGCCTTGCCGATCGCGGCGGCCATCTCGGCATTGGCCGAAGAAACGTCGATCACCGGAGAGCCGTCAGCACGGTTTTCGGCCGTCATCGCCGCCCAGGGTGGGGTGATCAAGGCGAGCGCCGCGGCAGCAAGTGCGGCAAGGGCGGCCATTTTGAGATGCGCTGCGGATGTCGACATAACCTTCACCTGCCGGCCATTGGGATCGGCGAGTTGGTCGCTGCGAAGCGGCAGGCAGTTCACTTCTACCTTCTCCCCTCGTTCGTGGGACAAGGCGGCGCGAAGCGGCCGGATGAGGGGTTCTATCAGCGCGAAGGCACCCTCTCCCGCGAAGGGAGAGGGAAAGAACTCTCAGTCTCAAAACACCTTTGTGATCCAGTTGTGCGGATCGGGCGCGCGACCGTACTGGATATCGACGAGCTGCTTGCGCAGCCCCATGGCGACCGGGCCCGCGGTGCCGCCGCTGATCAGGAAATCGCCGTTCACCGAACACACCTTGCCGATCGGCGAGATGACCGCCGCGGTCCCGCAAGCGAACGCCTCCTTCAGCCTTCCGCTCGCGGCATCCGCGCGCCACTGCTCGACCGTATAGGGCTCCTCGCGCACGCGCGTGCCGGAATCCTTTGCCAGCGCGATGATCGAATTGCGGGTGATGCCCGGCAGGATCGTGCCTAGCGGCGGGGTTGCGAGCGAGCCGTCGTCGAACACGAAAAAGATGTTCATGCCGCCGAGCTCCTCGATGTAGCGGCGTTCGACGGCATCGAGGAAGACGACCTGATCGCAGCCGTGCTCGATCGCCTCGGCCTGCGCACGCAGGCTCGCGGCATAATTGCCGCCGCATTTGACGGCACCGGTGCCGCCGATGGCGGCGCGCGTGTAGTTCTCCGAGACCCAGATCGACACCGGCGCTGGCCCACCCTTGAAATAGGAGCCGACCGGCGAGGCGATGACCGCGAAGATGTATTCCGCGGACGGCTTCACGCCGAGGAACACCTCGCTCGCGATCATGAAGGGTCGCAGGTAAAGACTGCCCTCGCCGCCCGGAATCCAGCCGCGGTCGATGCGCACGAGCTGTTCGACCGCTTCGATGAACGCGGACTCCGGCAACGGCGCCATGGCCATGCGTTCGGCCGAATTGTGGAAGCGCCGGGCGTTGGCGTCGGGCCGGAACAGGTTCACGCCGCCGTCGTCGCGCTTGTAGGCCTTGAGGCCCTCGAAGATCTCCTGTGCGTAATGCAGAACTGCTGTGGCCGGATCGAGCGGAAATTTCGCACGCGATTCGACGCGCGCATCATGCCAACCCTTGGCCTGATCGTAGCGGATGATCGACATGTGATCGGTGAAGACACGGCCGAAGCCCGGATCCACGAGCCTTGCCGCACGCTCCTGCTCCGAGGCCGGCTGCGCCGAGGGCAGGATTTCGAATGGCAAGCCCGTTTTCCTGGCGGTCGCTGTCGGAGCTGGCGCGGGCCTGCCGGAACGGTTTTGAGCAGATTTGTCTAAGGCAACCGCCATGAGCTTTCTCCCGGATCGGCGCACTCCGCCCTTTTTGGGCACAGCGCGGTTTTTACGACGCCTGGACCCGCCTTGCCGCTCCTGCATGTCGAAAAGACGACACGCTTTTGCCGGATGCGGAAGTCCAGTATGTTTGCCGATATGCCGCTCGACAATCGCACGGTAGACCAAATCGCGGCTGGCGCCGCGGTCCGGCTGTCTCCAGCCGCTTTGAAACAATCACCAGGGCAAAACGATCTAATATTTCGTCCGGGCCGATTGTTTTGTAACATTGAACCCAAGATACGTCAATATGACTGACATAAATTTTTCGGGACCTGCAACCAGCGCCGATTCGCGGACTGCGGAGGCACGGGGGCCGGGCCCAGGCGAGGCCGATTTGCGCTGGGATATCATCGAACTGCTGTTCTTCGCCTACCGCGACTTCGTCGGCGATGCCGACCATGAGCTGGAGGCTTTCGGCTTCGGCCGCGCCCATCACCGGGTGATGCATTTTGTCTACCGCTATCCGGGGCTCAAAGTCGCCGACCTGCTCGACGTCCTTCGCATCACCAAGCAATCGCTAGGGCGCGTGCTCAAGCAGTTGCTTGACGAAGGCTACATCGTGCAGAAGACCGGCAACAACGACCGCCGGCAGCGCCTGCTCTATGCGACGGCGAAGGGCGAGGCTCTGGTCGGCAAGCTCGCAACGCTGCAGACCAAACGGATCAACCGCGCGCTAGAGGACATCGCGCCGCAGGACGCCGAGGTGGTCCGCCGATTCCTGCGCGCGATGATCGATCGCGACGACCCGGACAAGGTGCTGGAGACGATCTTCCGCAATCCCAACGCTGCCAAGGAGTAAGAGTGTCCCTGGTCGCCACCGCCCACCGCACGCCCTCGCAACCGGCCGACGACGCGCCGCATCTGTTGCTGGTCGACGACGACCGCCGCATCCGCGATCTGTTGTCGCGCTTCCTCTCCGGCGAGGGCTATCGCGTCACGACCGCGCTCTCGGCCAGCGACGCGCGTGCCAAGCTCAACGGCCTGCACTTCGATCTGCTCATCCTCGACGTCATGATGCCGGGCGAGACCGGCTTCGAGCTTGCGCGCTTCATTCGACGCTCCTCCTCGGTGCCGATCGTGATGCTGACCGCGCGCCACGAGGCCGAGGCCCGCATCGAGGGCCTCCAGATCGGGGCCGACGACTATGTCGCCAAGCCATTCGAGCCGCGCGAGCTCGCGCTGCGTATCGGCAACATCCTCAAGCGCACCTCACCGCCGCCGGCGGCCGAGACCGTCGAGCAGGTCGCATTCGGGCCTTATGTCTATCACCTCGGCCGCGGCGAATTGCGGCAGGGCGAGGAGGTCATCCATCTCACCGATCGCGAGCGCGACATGCTGCGCGTGCTTGCGATGGCGCCGGGAGAAACCGTGCCGCGCGGCGCTCTCACCGGCAATGGCAGCGTCAACGAGCGCGCGGTCGACGTGCAGATCAACCGCCTGCGGCGCAAGATCGAGCGCGACCCCGCCAATCCTCTGTTCCTGCAGGCGGTGCGCGGCATCGGCTATCGCCTGGTGGCCTCGCCCTGAACCTCTCTGTCATGAGCACGCCAGTGCCCGATGTTCGACCTTCGCTCCCTGTCGCGGCACCCGCCTCCGGCGGTGGTTGCAAAGTCGCGATCGCGGGCACAGTCGCCATTGGACCGGAGCTTTGCCTTTGACCCTCATATCGCCAAATCGCGGAAAGTGGGTGGCGAGCGTCAAATCCGCTCCGATCGATACCGGCCTCACTTTGATCCGCACAGCGGCGAGCCGCCTGTCGGCGGTCAACGGCCGCCTCGGCAATGCGTTCAAGAGCTGGATGCCGACCGGGCTCTACGCCCGCGCGCTGCTGATCATGATTGTGCCGATGGTGGTGCTGCAGTCCGTCGTCGCGTTCGTGTTCATGGAGCGGCACTGGAACACGGTGACACGGCATCTGTCGGCTGCGGTCGTGCAGGACATCGCCGGACTGATCGACGTCTACAAGGACTATCCTCAGGACAAGGACCGTACCGTGCTCCGCCGCATCGCGCAGCAGCGGCTCGGCCTCGTGGTCGATTTCCTGCCGCTCGGCAATATGCCGCCGCCGGGACCGAAGCCGTTCTTCTCGCTGCTCGACCAGACGCTGTCGCGGCAGCTCTCGCGGCAGATCGGCCGTCCGTTCTGGATCGATACGGTCGGCAATTCGAACCTGGTCGAGATCCGCATCCTGCTCGATGATTCGGTGATGCGCGTCTTCGCGCTGCGCAGCGCCGCCTACGCCTCCAACTGGGAGATCTTCCTGTTCTGGATGGTGGGCACCTCCTCGATGCTGCTGATCGTGGCGGTGCTGTTCCTGCGCAACCAGATCAAGCCGATCCTGCGGCTTGCGGATGCCGCCGAAAGCTTCGGCAAGGGCCGCGAGGCACCGAATTTTCGGCCGCGCGGTGCGCGCGAAGTGCGCCGGGCCGCTCAAGCCTTTCTCGAGATGAAGGCGCGCATCGAGCGCACGATGGAGCAGCGCACGGCGATGCTGGCCGGCGTCAGTCACGATCTGCGCACGATTCTGACCCGCTTCAAGCTCGAGCTCGCGCTGATCGGCGAGGGCCCCGAGATCGACGCCATGCGCAAGGACATCGACGAGATGTCGATGATGCTCGAAGACTATCTCGCCTTTGCGCGCGGCGATTCCGGAGAGAACGCCCAACCGACCGACATGGCGAACGCACTGGAAGAGTTGCGTAGCGACGCCGAGCGCCACGGTCATACCGCGACGACGGCGTTTCACGGCCTGCCGGTGGTCACCGTCAAGCCGGCCTCGTTCAAGCGCTGCCTCGGCAATCTCGTCTCCAACGCGGCACGGCACGGCAATGCGATCGCAATCAAGGGGCATCGCGATCATCGCTACCTCACGATTACGGTCGATGACGATGGCCCCGGCATCCCGCAGGAGATGCGGGAGGAGGTGTTCAAGCCGTTCCTGCGGCTTGACGACGCGCGCAACCAGGACGAGGGCGGCACGGGCCTGGGGCTTGCGATCGCCCGCGACATCGCCCGCTCCCATGGCGGCGACATCACGCTCGGCGACAGCCCGATGGGCGGCCTGCGCGCCACCGTGCGCGTGCCGGTGTAGGTATTGCCGTTAGCCCGAAGGAGCGCAGCGAGCGCTCAGTTCGATTTCGGCAAGAGCCCCTTCAGCTTCTCGGCGTCCTTGACGTTGAGCTTGAAGCCGCCGGGCATCACGATGTCGCCGGGCTTCTGGTCCGCCTTGCAGGCGCCGAGCCACTTCGCCTCGATCCTGGTGGTGATGTCGCGCAGGCTCGCCGGTCCGCCCTCGCTGTGCGAATTGCTGGTCACCGTATAGCCGGAGCTGAAGTCGCCGACGATTTCGGCATGCGTCGTCATGGTGACGCCGGCAACCGAGCAAACCGAATCGGACACGTAACCGGTCGCAGTCTTCTTCACATCCTGCTTGGAGCAGATTTGCTTGGCCATCGGCGAGACCGTGTTGTTCATGTCCTTGTCGGTGGCCTCGTCGGTGCAGTGCTGCATCGTCATCTCCGGCAGCGCCGACCCGGTCTTGACGATCTTCATTTCCCAAAGCCCGGCCTTGCGGGTCGGCAATTCGTCAGCGCTCGCGCCGCCGGCAGAGAGCAATGCCAACGCGCCACCGCAAAGACACGTCAGGAGAAATTCTCGCATCATGTTGGCTTGCTCCCGGTCGGTTCGCTCCGGAAGAAAATCGTGGGTTGTTCTGGCAGAAAAAAGGTCAGTACTTGGTGATCAGCGGCGGCTCGACGGGCCCATAGGGTACCCATCGGCAGGAGAAGGAGACGTAGCCGCCTTCCTGCGGATCGATCGCCAGGAATTTTGCGATCTTGCCGTATTTGGCACAGTGGCTGACGGCGATCTGACGGGCGTCCGCCTGGGTCGCCAGCGAGTAGGCGATGATGCCGCCGGTGTCGTTGCCCTTGAAACTGCCTATCCAATCCGCTCCCGCCGGCCCCGAGGCCAGCATCCCGGTGAGAATCAAAAGGCTCCCGGCGACAATCCTTCGCATCGCAGACTCCGTTTCGCGCAAGCGGCATCTTACGGTGACCGCGCGCCCAAGGAAAGAACAGCGGGCGGCTGGATAGCGAGTTGAGGTCCAAGTGTTGCCGCGCTGCACTTGACCCGCCCCGCCCTAAAGGGCACCGTCACCCATCGGCTCGTGGGATCGAGTTCGTGACGGATTGCACATGTTCGACCTCGCTACCCCCTTGAAACGCCTCGGTCTTGCGCGATTTGGGCTTGCCGCCGCGCTCGCTCTTCTGGCACTGGGCCGTCCGGCCCAGGCCGCCAACCCGCTGGAATTGAATTTCGGACTGTTCGGGCCGAGCTATGACGGCCGGGTGGCTCCTTGCGAGAAGGCGCTGTCCACCATCGCCTCCCAGTTCCGCGAGAAAGAGCGCAATTTCTGGAATTCGCCGCTCTCGATCACGGCCTACGGCAACATCCACGAAGTCGCGTTCCGTCCCTGGCAGTCCGACAACATTCCGCGGCGCTATTGCAGCGGCGAGGCCATGACCAGCGACGGCAAGGTTCACATCGTGAACTTCTCGATCATCGAGGATGGCGGCTTTGCCGGCTACGACCAGGGCGTCGAATGGTGCGTCACGGGGCTTGACCGCAACTGGGCCTACAATCCCGCCTGCAAGGCTGCGAGACCTTAACAGCCAGCCTGCCGGCCGCTACCTTAAATTTTGTTCTTGAAATGTTCTACTCGGCTGCTAGGCTGCGCCCCGCAGTCGAGCGAGGGGTGTCGTCATGTCGAGGTTTTTGGTTTCGCTGTTTCTGGGCGTGTGTGCGGCCGGGATTGGCTTGACGGGTCCGGCCTCGGCCCAGGATCAGCGCCAGAACACCCCGGGCGAGTTCGACTACTACGTGCTGTCACTGTCATGGTCGCCCTCCTTCTGTGAGGACGCGGAGGAGCGCGGGCGGAGCGGGCGCGGCCAGCAGGCGCAATGCGGCGGTCGGCCATTCTCCTTTGTCGTGCACGGGCTCTGGCCGCAGTATGAGCACGGCTTCCCCGAATATTGCCAGCGCCCCTCGCCGCGGCTCGATCGCAACATCATGACGTCGATGCTCGACCTGATGCCGGCGCCGGGCCTGATCTACAATGAGTGGGACAAGCACGGCACATGCTCCGGCCTCGGCGAGCGCGCCTACTTCGAGACCGTCCGCAAGGCGCGCGCCGCCGTCAAGATCCCGCAGGATTTCCTGCAGCTCGCCGAGCCCAAGACGATTGCGCCGGACGACATCGAAGCGGCTTTCATCAAGGCCAATCCGGGGCTTTCGGATACGGCAATTGCAGTGACCTGCAACCGCACGCGGCTGTCGGAAGTGCGCATCTGCCTGACCAAGGATCTGCAGTTCCGCGGTTGCGACGAGATCGACCGACGTGCCTGCCGCCGCGATTCCGTGGTCATGCCGCCGATGCGCGGGGGGTAATTCAGGCAACGTCATTTCCGGGGCGCCTCGGAGAGGCAAACCCCGAAACTCGCGATTTCCGGGTGCGCTGCTGCGCATCGCCCCGGATTGTCGGTTGCTTTCGCGGCGCGATGTCGTAACCCACCCAGATGAACTACCGTCACGCCTTTCACGCCGGCGGCTTTGCCGATGTCGTCAAGCACATCGTGCTGGTGCGCATTCTGACCTACCTGCACGAGAAGCCGGCCGCGTTCCGTGTCATCGACAGCCACGCAGGCGCCGGCCTCTACGATCTCACCAGCGAGGAGGCGCGTCGTGGCGGCGAGTGGCTGACGGGAATTGCGCGCCTCGTGCAGGCGCGCTTTTCGGACGCAGCGTTTGCGCTGCTCAAGCCCTATCTGGACATCGTTCGCGCGTTCAATCCGCACCCGGCCTCGCTCGTGGCCTATCCCGGGTCTCCGCTGTTTGCGCGCGCTCTGCTGCGGCCGCAGGACCGGCTCACCGCCTGCGAGGTCGAGCCGTCGGCGCGAAAGGCGTTGATCGACGCGCTGCGCAAGGACGCGCAGGCCCGCGTGGTCGATCTCGACGGCTGGGCCGCGCTGAACGCATTCGTGCCGCCGAAGGAGCGGCGTGGGCTTGTGCTGATCGATCCGCCGTTCGAGGCCAGGGACGAGTTCGAGAGGCTGGAGCAAGGCTTTGCGACGGCTTTCGGCAAATGGCCGACCGGTATTTACATGCTGTGGTATCCGGCCAAAAGCCGCCGCACCACCGACCAGCTGGCGCAGCAGGTCGCGCAGGCGATAACCGCGACAAAGCCCGCCGGCAAATGTCTGCGAGTCGAATTCAGCGTTGCGCCGCAGGCGGACAATGCGCCGCTCGCGTCCAGCGGGTTACTGATCGTGAATGCACCGTGGACGTTGCAAAGCGAGCTGAAGACAATCCTGCCGGAGCTTGAAAAACCGCTGGGCCAGGGCGGCGCCGCTCGATTCAGGCTTGCACAACCGATGCTCTGAGCGCGGAGAACGAGAAAATCCGTTCTCAATTTACGGTGATCCGTATTATGCTTGACTTGTGGAGACTGGCTTTACGTTCCGCTTCCGCGAATGGTTGCGGCGGAGTGATAAAGGCCTCAAAAAATCCAGGCGGACACGGACCCAAGGACCCGGCCCGCCAAGGTGGCCAAGCTTTCCGGCAAGTGATGTCCGGTCGAGCTGCAACGCAATCGGCGTGGCGGCGGAGCAATGCGGGGGGAGGAGTACCCGATGGCCATGACTGGGACGGTCAAGTTCTTCAATGGAGAACGCGGCTACGGCTTCATCAAGCCTGACGACGGCGGACGCGATGTGTTCGTTCACATCACAGCCGTCGAGCGGGCCGGACTGAAGGATTTGACCGAAGGACAACGCATTACATTCGAGGTTGAGCCGGACAAGAAGGGCAAGGGCCCGAAGGCGGTCAATCTGGTGGTTCAATCGTAGTCGTCATCGTCCTGACGCGTCGTTTGCGCGGAGGGGCAACTACTCCGCCTGAAGACAGCAGGCGCGATGAGCTTGTTCGTTGCGCGCGCTCTTGTCGTGCGCTTCATCCCTCGGCTTGATCACCGAGTCGGAGAGCAGACTATCCGTTCTTCATGCGCTTGAAAAAAAACCGGCCGCGGATGGCGGCCGGAAGGAGCGACTTGCGGTAGTTTCTTGGTCAAGATCAGAAGTGATAGTTCACGCCGGCGCGTATCACGCCGAACCGGTAGCCGTTTGACACCCCTGTAATGGCAAATTGGCTGCTTGAGAGATCGACGTAGAGATACTCGATCTTGGCGCTCCATTTATTGTTTGCGAACAGAACCTCCGCGCCGAGACCCGCGGTCCAGCCCGCGGTGGTATGCGACTCCGAGAATCCGAACGTCTGGGCGCTGAGCTCGCCGAAGGCAAGCCCCGCCGTGCCGAAGAACAGGACGTTGCTGAAGCTGTAGCCGGCGCGACCGCGCAACGTGCCGAACCAGGGGTTCGAGAACTTCCAGGGCGCAAAAGTGTCGTCGGCGCCGGTCAACTCGAGATCGCCTTCGACCCCGAACACCCAGGAGCCGCTTGGAACGTTGTAACCGGCCTGAGCACCGCCCACCAGGCCGGATGGCCTGGTCAGGTTGTTGGAGACGGAGCCCCAGTCATAGCCGAGATTTCCCCCGAGATAGGGTCCGGCCCAGCTACGGGCATCGAGCGGCTGGTAGACCGTGTAGGCCGAGAAGTCGGCGGCCCGCGCGGGCGCAAGCAAGCCCGCAAGCGCCAAACCAGCGCCTAATGCGAAGCCTTTCATCGTACTCCCCAACGCAACTGCCGAGACCTGGCGTTCGCGATTGTCGCGAAACGCTTGGTTACGGAACTCCAGCTTTCCTCGAGAAGCTTTATCGAGAGTTTTAAGTTAAAGGCCTGTTAAGCCCGGTTACCGGCGGACTTAATGTTGTTAATGAAACGTTACGCGTGACTTGAGTTGCTTAACGAAGGCTTACCGGCATCCGTTAAAGCTCTTAATGAAGTGTAAAGGGCCACTTCAGGCTCGCGATGAAGTGTCGGGGCCAACCGCCCTTGACGACCCGGCGTCCGCATCGGCTCGCCGTTTCCCGCTTCTCATTGCTCGCAAACCGTCGTTCCGGGCCTGTGCGTTACGGATTTCGCTCCAACTCCGGAACTTCAAATCCCCTTGCCGAGGCATTAAATTCGGGGCCATGACTGCCAACACATCACACCCTTCGGCCCCGGGCCCGCGCGAGCCATCCCGCGGCGAGGCAAGCGATTGGCCGCCGCAGGATCTTTCCTCCTCCGACATCGATCCCGCGACCGCGACCGCCGAGGATGAGGAGGAAGCGCGGCTGCCCGAGGTGGTCGAGGAGACCGCCGAGACGGTGGCGGAAGGACCGCTTGCGCTCGGACACGCCGCAATCGAGAACGCGGTCAAGCTCGCGCCGACCTCGCCCGGCGTCTATCGCATGCTGAATGCGGCCCATGACGTGCTCTATGTGGGCAAGGCCAAGAGCATCAAAAAGCGGCTCTCGTCCTACGCGCGGTCGACCGCTCCGCATCCGGCACGCATCCTGCGCATGATTGCGGCCACCTCCTCGGTGGAAATGATCTCCACCACGACCGAGACCGAGGCGTTGCTGCTTGAGGCCAACCTGATCAAGCAGCTTCGGCCGCGCTTCAACGTCCAGCTCCGCGACGACAAATCCTTTCCCTACATCCTGATCACCGGCGACCACTGGGCGCCCCGAGATTCTCAAGCATCGCGGTGCCCAAAGCCGCCCCGGCCGCTATTTCGGGCCGTTCGCCTCGGCCGGCGCGGTGGACCGCACCATCACGGCGCTGCAGCGCGCCTTCCTGATCCGCTCTTGCACCGATGGCTTTTTCGAAAGCCGCACCCGGCCCTGCCTGCTCTACCAGATCCGCCGCTGCGCCGGGCCCTGCACGGGCGAGATCGATTTTCCCGGCTATACCGAGCTGGTGCGCGAGGCCACCGATTTCCTCTCCGGCCGCAGCGGCGCCGTGAAGCAGGAGCTGGCCGGGTTGATGGACAAGGCGTCCGCCGAACTGGAATTCGAAACCGCGGCGGTCTTCCGTGACCGCCTCGCCGCGCTTTCGGCGATCCAGTCGCAGCAAGGCATCAACCCGCGCACGGTGGAGGAAGCCGATCTGTTCGCCATCCACCAGGAGGGCGGCTATTCCTGCGTCGAGGTCTTCTTCTTCCGTACCGGACAGAACTGGGGCAACCGCGCCTATTTCCCGCGCGCGGAGAAGTCGTTTACGCCCGAGGAGGTGCTGTCCTCGTTCCTCGCGCAATTCTATGACGACAAGCCGCCGCCGAAACAGATCCTGCTCTCGCACGCAATCGAGGAAGCCGAACTGCTTGCGAACGCGCTGTCGGTCAAGGCGGGGCACAGGGTGGAAGTGACCGTTCCCCGGCGCGGCGAAAAAAAGGATTTGATCGCGCACGCGCTGACCAACGCGCGCGAGGCGCTGGGCCGCAAGCTTGCCGACACCGCAACGCAGGGAAGGCTGCTCGAGGGGCTCGCCTCCACGCTCGGACTGCCGCGGGTGCCGAAGCGAATCGAAGTCTACGACAACAGCCACATTCAGGGCACCAATGCGGTCGGTGCGATGATCGTCGCGGGGCCGGAGGGTTTCATCAAGAACCAGTACCGCAAGTTCAACATCAAGTCGGAAGGGCTGACCCCCGGCGACGACTACGCGATGATGCGCGAGGTGCTGCAGCGGCGCTTCAAGCGGTTGCTCGCGCCGTCGGACAGCGACAAGGCCAGAGCGGAGCAGGATGCCGTCCCGCAGTGGCCGGACCTCGTGATCATCGACGGCGGAAGGGGCCAGCTCAATGCGGCGCGCGACATCCTCGCGAGCCTGGGGGTGACGCAGGTCACGCTGATGGCGGTCGCCAAGGGGCCGGACCGCGACGCCGGACGCGAAACTCTGTTTGTGCCCGATCGCGAGGCGATCAAGCTTGAACCGCGCGATCCCGTACTCTACTTCATCCAGCGGCTGCGCGACGAGGCGCACCAATTCGTGATCGGCTCGCATCGCAAGCTGCGCAAGAAGGACATCCGCGAAGCCGGCTTGCAGGAAATCCCCGGCATCGGCCCCTCGCGCAAGCGCGCGCTGCTGCATCATTTCGGTACCTTGAAGGAGATCGAGCGGGCGTCGATTGCCGATCTCGGCAAGGTTCCGGGCGTCAGCGCCGAAAGCGCGCGGAAGATCTTCGAATTCTTCCACGCCCAATCGGGTTAAACGAGAGGCTGCGGGGTTGATGGGACATCGTGTCCGACCTGTCATGTGAAGGGGTCGGTTGACGTTTGCGTCGAGGCGGTATTTGGAAAGACGGATGAACATCGCAACCACACGGACCCAGCCCAAGAGCCTGTCGCTGCCGAATATCCTGACCTATGCCCGGATCGCCGCGATCCCGGTGGTAGTAGGCTGCATTTATGCCCAGTCGATCATGGACGGCCCGCTCTGGCTGCGATGGGTGGCGGTGGTGGTTTTCATCGCGGCCGGGGTTACCGATTATCTCGACGGCTATTACGCGCGCGTCTGGAACCAGCAATCGGCGTTCGGCCGCATGCTCGATCCGATCGCCGACAAGCTTTTGGTCGCCTCCTGCCTGTTGATGCTCGCCGCGGACGGCATCATCCATGGCTGGTCGCTATGGGCTGCGATCATCATCCTGTGCCGCGAAATCCTGGTGTCGGGCCTGCGGGAATATCTGGCTGCACTGCGCGTCAGCGTTCCCGTCACCAAGCTCGCAAAGTGGAAGACCACGATCCAGCTGGTCGCGATCGGCTTCCTGCTGGCGGGCGAAGCCGGCGACCAGTGGGTGCCCGTCGTGACGCAGATCGGGCTGCTGCTGCTCTGGGCGTCCGCACTCTTCACGATCTACACCGGCTACGATTATTTTCGCGCCGGCATCCATCACCTCATCAAGGAGGATGAGGGATGAGGGTGAAGTATTTTGCCTGGGTGCGCGAACGCATCGGCAAGGCGGAAGAAACGCTCGATCCGCCGCCGGGCGTGCGCACCGTCTCGGACCTGATCGGCTGGCTCGCCGGGCGCGGCGAGGGTTACGCTCACGCGTTCGAAGCCCCTCGGGTGATCCGCGCGGCGATCGATCATACCCATGTCAGGCCGGACGCGACCATCGCCGGAGCGCAGGAAATCGCCTTCTTCCCGCCGATGACCGGCGGTTAAGCCGTCATGACCGTCCCCCTCACGATCCGCATTCAGGACGCCGATTTCAACATCGCCCATGAGATCGCCCGTCTCTCCGAGGGTCGCACCGATATCGGAGCCGTCGTCAGTTTCACCGGCATTTGCCGCGGCAGCGAAGGTGGCGACGAGATTGCCGCGCTGACGCTCGAACATTACCCGGGGATGGCCGAAGCCGAAATCAGGCGGCACGCGGAGGACGCGTTATCGCGCTGGCCGCTGCAGGGGCTGACGATCATCCATCGCTTCGGTCGCATCACGCCCGGACAGAATATCGTGCTGGTGGTGACCGCTTCGAGCCACCGGCAGGCGGCGTTCGAGGCGGCGGAGTTTCTCATGGACTATCTGAAGACTTCGGCCCCATTCTGGAAGCGTGAAGAGAGCGCCGAGGGCACGGCCTGGGTCGAAGCGCGCCGCCACGACGATCTGGCCGCAGCGCGCTGGACCAAAAGCTGATGGCCGGGCGAGCCAAGGTTGGTGCGAACAAGGCTGCAGCGAACAAGCCTGCAGCAAAAAAGCCTGCAGCAACAAAGCTTGCGGCGGGATTTGCGAAAGTCGGCCGCGGAGAGCTGATAAGCCTGCTCGACTTTGTCCGCTTTGCGGTGAGCCGCTTCGTCGAGGCCGGGCTGACGTTTGCGCACGGTACCACGGATCCCGTCGCGGAAGCGGCCTTTCTGGTATGCGAGGCGCTGCACCTGCATCCCGACCAGTTCGAGAGCTTTGCGGGCGCGCAAGTCACCGCCCGAGAGGGAGCGAAAATCCTCGACCTGATTACGCGGCGCGTCAGCACGCGAAAACCCGCCGCCTATCTCGTCAACAAGATCTATCAGAGCGGCTTGCCATTCTATGTTGACGAGCGCGTGATTGTGCCGCGCTCCTTCATCGGCGAGCTCCTGGACTCGCATTTCGGCGGAGACGACAGCGAGGCCATGTCGCTGATCGGCGATCCCGCGCAGGTCGCAAGCGTGCTCGACCTCTGCACCGGTTCGGGCTGCCTTGCGATTTTGGCCGCGAAGTATTTTCCCAATGCGCAAATCGATGCGGTCGATATTTCAAAGGATGCGCTCGATGTTGCCGCGCGCAACATCGCCGAGCACGGGCTGGAAGACCGGGTCAGCCTGTTTCGCGGCGACCTGTTCCAGGCGGTTGCAGACAGGCGTTACGGGCTGATCATTGCCAATCCACCTTATGTCGACGCCGACGGCATGGCGTCGCTGCCGCGCGAATGCCGGGCGGAGCCAAGGCTTGCCTTTGACGGCGGCGCCGACGGCCTCGACGTCATCAGGCGCATCCTGACCGGGGCGCGGGCGCATCTGGCGCCGCAAGGTGGCCTTCTCTGCGAGGTCGGCCGCGGGCGCGAGCGGCTCGAGGCCGCTTTTGCCGCGCTGCCGCTGCTCTGGCTCGACACCGAGGATTCTGAGGGCGAAGTATTTTTTGTCACCGCGGCTGACCTGCCCTGAGAAACCCTGAGCAACAATCGGCCTGAATGGACGGCAATATCGCAAGTTATTGACGTTCCCGCGGGGCCGCGAAGCTGATAGTTTGCTTATCAGCTCCCCGCTTTCGAACCGCGAGAAGAGGCCCCCATGCTGGACAAGAGCCCGCCTGCCCCCAAGGTCAATGTACCGAACGATCTCGCCGCGCACTGGATGCCGTTTACCGCCAACCGGGCCTTCAAAAAGGCGCCGCGGCTTTTGGCCGGCGCCAAGGACATGCATTATTTCACCGTCGACGGCCGCAAGATCATCGATGCCGCCTCGGGCATGTGGTGCACCAATGCCGGGCACGGCCGCACCCAGATTTCGGAAGCGATCGCGAAAATGGCCGCCGCGCTCGACTACGCCCCGCCGTTCCAGTTCGGCATCCCGCAATCCTTCGAGCTTGCGAGCCGCATCGCCGATCTCGCGCCGGCGGGTCTCGATCACGTCTTCTTCTGCAATTCGGGCTCGGAAGCGGCAGACACCGCGCTGAAGATCGCGCTCGCCTATCACCAGATCAACGGTCAGGGCTCGCGCACGCGCCTGATCGGCCGCGTGCGCGGCTATCACGGCGTCGGCTTCGGCGGCACGTCGGTGGGTGGCATCGTCAATAACCGCAAGATCTACGGCACGCTCCTGACCGGCACCGACCATATCCCGGCGACCTACGACCGCGAGAAGCAGGCCTTTACCAAGGGCGAGCCCGACTATGGCGCGCATTTCGCCGACGAGCTCGAAAATCTGGTCAACCTGCACGGCGCCAACACCATTGCCGCCGTGATGGTCGAGCCGATGGCCGGTTCAACCGGCGTCCTGCCCGCCCCGAAGGGCTACCTGAAGAAGCTGCGCGAGATCAGCCAGAAGCATGGCATTCTCCTGATCTTCGACGAGGTCATCACCGGCTATGGGCGACTCGGCCATGCCTTTGCGGCCGAGCGCTACGGCGTGCTGCCGGACATGATCACCTTTGCCAAGGGTGTCACCAACGGCGCAGCGCCGATGGGCGGCGTGATCGTGCGCGACACCATCCACGACGCATTCATGAATGGCCCCGAGCATGCCGTGGAGCTGACCCATGGCTATACCTATTCGGCCCATCCGCTCGCCTGCGCCGCGGGGCTCGCTACGCTCGACATCTATCGGGACGAAAACCTGTTCGAGCGCGCCAAGGCGATCGAGCCGACATTCGCCGACGCGGTCATGTCGCTGAAGGGCCTGCCGAACGTGCTCGACATCCGCACCGTGGGCCTGACCGCCGGCATCGACCTTGCGCCGCGCGCCGCCGACCTCGTCGGAAAGCGCGGCTATGATGCGATGGTCTCGGCGTACCAGGACAACGACCTGATGCTGCGCATCGCCGGCGACACGCTGGCGCTGACTCCGCCCTTGATCATCAGCGCGGATCAGATCGGCGAGGTCGTCGACAAGGTCGGCAAGGTCATCCGCGCGGTGGCCTGACCAACAGGTTCCTTCCCCGCGAGCCGTGGGGAAGGGCCTTGTCCGCCGGGGACGACGGGAGTGGAGGTTTGCCGCTGCCGGTTCCGGCCGTGCCCAACAAACAACTAGCAGCTCGAATCAACATTAGTGCTAAGGTTGCGCCGCTAGGGGGAGCGCCGCGCGCCAATGATCCGTATTTCCACGATTTTCGTCGCCATCTGCATGGTGCTGGTCGCAGCCTCGCTCGGCCTGATTCTCTATTCGGTCGCCGGCATTTCCGGCTCGGAATCCGCAATCGTGGCGCTGGCCGCGCTGACTTTCCTGATCCTTTACAACGCGGTCTCCATGCGGCTGCGTGACCGCAACGATGTCGGCACCCAGATCGCCGATCTCTCGCGCGGGACCGCCGATCTTGCCCGCCAGGTCGCCGAGTTCGGCCGCCGCCTCGCGGCTGTCGAGGGCCGGCTGGTCTCCGTCAACTCCTCTGGTGCCGACCGCATCCAGACCGTGGCCAATGAAATCGGCGAGCTTGGCGGGCTCGTCAAGCAGCTTGCCGCCTCCGTTGCCAACCATGAAGATGCCTTGACCGCACTGCAGGCCAATGCGGCCCGCGAGCCGGCCAAGGCAGAGGCGGGACCGCAACAGGAAGCCCCGCACGCAAGCGAGAGGCCTGCGGCGACGCCGGCCCCCGTTTCGCCGGCGCGCGCACCGGCGTCGGCGCGCGGCCACGCCCTGATCCTGGCCGCGCTCCGCGCCGCCATCGACGAGAATCGCCTCGATATTCATCTGCAGCCGATGGTGACGCTGCCGCAGCGCAAGGTGCGCTTTTACGAAGCGATGACACGGCTGCGCGACGATCAGGACCAGATCCTGCCCGCGGAAGACTTCGTCGGGATCGCCGAGGCCACCGGCCTGATCGGCCGGATCGATCACATGGTCATGCTGCGCTGTGTGCAGGTGCTGCGCCGGCTGTTGGTGCGCAACAAGGACGTCGGCATATTCTGCAATGTCTCGGCGGCGACGCTCGCCAACGGCACGACGTTCTCGCAATGCCTCGATTTCCTGGAAGCCAACCGCGCGCTCGCGCCCTCGCTGGTGTTCGAGTTCAAGCAGGCGACCTTCCGCAATCTCGGAGCGACGGAGAGCGAGCATCTCGCGGCGCTGGCGCAGCGCGGCTATCGCTTCTCCATCGATCACGTCACCGATTTGCGCATCGATCCGCGCGAGCTTGCCGATCGCGGGGTGCGCTTCATCAAGGTATCGGCCGCGCTCCTGCTCGATCCGAAGCAGGCGTCGACGTCCGACATCCACCCCTCCGACCTGTCCGACCTGCTCGGCCGTTTCGGCATCGACCTGATTGCGGAAAGGATCGAGGGCGAACGCTCCGTGGTCGATCTGCTCGACTACGACGTCCGCTTCGGCCAGGGATTCCTGTTCGCGCCGCCGCGTCCGTTGCGCCCGGAGGGCGCGACCAATGGAACGCCTTCGACGGTCGCGCCCGAGGGCAATGGCGCCGTCAAGCTGGCCTTGCCGCAGGAGCAGCCGTTGATGGATCCGCCGCCACGCGCGAGCGGCAATGCCGCATTGGCACGCCGCGTCGCCGGACCAACCTGATCCGCGGCGCAGATCATGGCCGCGTTGCGTTTTGTGGACGGGCTGCGAGACCTCGCCGATGGTGTCGAGGTCGTGCTGTCCGACATCTGGGGCGTGGTCCATAACGGGCTCGAGGCATTTGCCGAAGCCTGCGAGGCTTTGCGCACCTGCCGCGCGCGCGGCACGAGCGTCATTCTCATCACCAACGCGCCGCGACCGGCCGATTCGGTGCAGCGCATGCTGCACAAGCTTGCGGTCGCCGACGACACCTACGACGCGATCGTCTCCTCCGGCGACCTGACACGGCACTATGTCGCCGACCATCCAGGGCGCAAGATCTTCCAGCTCGGACCGGAGCGCGACAGCGGAATCTATCGCGGGCTCGACCCTGTCCTCAGCTCGCTGGAAGAGGCCGATTACATCGTCTGCACCGGCCTGTTCGATGACGAGACCGAGACCGCGGAAGATTATCGCGAGATGATGCTGCAGGCGCGCGAGCGCAAGCTGCCGCTGATCTGCGCCAACCCCGATATCGTGGTCGAGCGCGGCGACCGCTTGATCTATTGCGCCGGCGCGATCGCCGAGCTTTATCGCGATCTCGGCGGCGAGGTGATCTTCTACGGCAAGCCGCACCGGCCGATCTATGAACGCGCCATCGCATTAGCCGCCGAGCTTCGCGGCCACGACATCAAGCCGCGGTCGGTGCTTGCGATCGGCGATTCCGTGCGCACCGACCTCGCCGGCGCCCACACCTTCGGCGTCGATTGCCTGTTCGTGACGCGTGGCATTCATTCCGAGGAATTCGAAGGAATCGACCAGCTCGATCCGGCTTCGGTCAAGGAGCTGTTCGGCCATCCGCCGAAGGCGCTGATCCGCGAGCTAAGGTGGTAATCATCGCCGTCTTGGCCGGGCTTTGTCCCGGCCATCCACGTCTTGCTTGCGCCAACCCAAGAACGTGGATGCCCGGCACAAGGCCGGGCATGACGAACTGGATTGATCGCAAGTTGGCTGAGAGCGTTAAGCGCTCGCCATATCCGGGAAGACCGCCTCGATCTTGGTCTTCAACGTCGCCGCGTTGAATGGCTTGACGATATAGTTGTTCACGCCGGCCTTCTTGGCCGCGATCACGTTCTCGGTCTTGGATTCCGCCGTGATCATGATGAAGGGCGTGGTGGCGAGGTTGGGGTCGGCACGCACCTCGCGCAGCAGGTCGTAGCCGGTCATTGGCTCCATGTTCCAGTCGGAGATCACGAGCCCGTACTTCTTACCGCGCATCTTGTTCAGTGCCGCCGAACCGTCGCTTGCATCGTCGATATTGTCGAAGCCAAGCTGCTTCAGCAGATTCCGTATGATGCGGATCATGGTCGAATAGTCGTCCACCACCAGAATCGGCATCGACAAATCAACCGCCATCTTGCTCCCCTCGAGCGAACAAACGCCGACAAAACCTGTCTGCCGGGGCCTCGAACGGCCCCGCAGTCCGCTGCAAGGACTAGCATCAAGGCGTTAAACAGCTCGTTAACTGACCTTCGGTGGGATGACGTCAACCCGTAAGGTCGCTCGGTGGAGGGGCCTGCTTGACTTACCGGAGCCGATCAAGCCACGGTCCGGCCCCGAGCGCGAGAAGCCGAAGAATTTCAGGAAAATGACCGCAGTTTTTACCGTCATTCGCGACACCACGCCGGCGGCGGCGATCCCAAAGGGCGCGGTCGTGGCAATGGGCAATTTCGACGGCGTCCATCTCGGGCACCGCGCCGTGATCGCGGCCGCGCTCGATATGGGCCGAATGCATGGCCGCCCCGCCCTCGCCCTGACCTTCGAGCCGCACCCGCGGCGCTTCTTCAGCCCGAACACGCCGCAGTTTCGCCTGTCGGACGAGACCGCCAAGCTCAGGCTCTTGGCGGGAACCGGGCTCGCCGGCGCGGTCGTCATGACTTTCGACAAGACGAGGGCCGGCACGACGGCGCAGGATTTCATTTACCACGACCTGATCGGCCGGCTCGGCATCTCGGGAATTGCGGTCGGCTATGACTTCCATTTCGGCAAGGGCCGGGTCGGCTCGCCGAGCCTGCTGGTTGCCGAGGCGCCGCGTCTCGGCATCGAGGTCGACGTGCAGCCGCATGTCGATATCGACGAGCGTCCGGTCTCCTCCAGCGCGATCCGTATCGCGCTCGCGGAGGGGCAGATCGAGGAGGCCACCGCCATGCTCGGCGGCCCCTGGTTCGTCACCGGCGAGGTCGTCCACGGCGAGAAGCGCGGCCGCGAGCTCGGCTACCCCACCGCAAATATCCGCCTCGACAACAATTGCGGCCTCAAGCATGGCATCTACGCGGTCCGGGTCGGTCGCGGCGAGGCGCGCATCGATGGCGTGGCGAGCTTCGGCCGCCGCCCGACCTTCGACAATGGCGCGCCGCTGCTCGAGATTTTCCTGTTCGACTTCAAGGGCGACCTCTATGGCGAGCGCCTCGATGTCGCCTTCATCGGCTTCATCCGCGAAGAGCTGAAATTCGACAGCGTCGAAGCCCTGATTCGCCAGATGGACGATGACAGCCGGAACGCCCGCGCCCAGCTCGCCGCCGCGCCGAACGCGTTTCCGAAGCTCGGAAGGCTCGGTTAAACCGCGCTGCGGGGCTTTGCGATTTGGCCGTCGGCTGCTATGGAATGCCCATGTTTGCGCGGCGCATCATGATCGGCATTAGCGGCCCGGCTTCCGCCTGAGCTTTCGCTCGGCGCAAGACCGGGGTTCTCCTCACTCGCCGCACCACCAAGCGTTGCAGCGCCCTCATTAGCCAGACCGAATGACTATGTCCGAAAAGCCGCAAAAGTCCGACGCCAGGGATTATTCCAAGACCCTGTTCCTGCCCGAGACGGATTTCCCGATGCGCGCGGGGCTGCCGCAGCGCGAGCCGGAGATTTTGAAACGCTGGAACGAGATCGGCCTCTATCGGCGCCTGCGCGAGGGCGCAACCGGCCGCACCAAGTTCGTGCTGCATGACGGGCCGCCCTATGCCAACGGCAACATCCATATCGGCACGGCGCTGAACAAGATCCTGAAGGACCTCGTGACGCGCAGCCAGCAGATGCTCGGCTTCGATTCCAACTACGTGCCGGGCTGGGACTGCCATGGCCTGCCCATCGAGTGGAAGGTCGAGGAGGAAAATTATCGCTCCAAGGGCAAGCAGAAGCCCGACTTCCGCGACCCCGCGGCGATGGTGGCGTTCCGCAGGGAATGCCGCGCCTATGCGACGCACTGGCTCAACGTGCAGCGCGAGGAGTTCAAGCGCCTCGGGGTGGTCGGCGACTGGGATCATCCCTACGCCACCATGAGCTTTCCGGCGGAGGCGCAGATCGCGCGGGAATTGATGAAGTTCGCTGCCAACGGCACGCTCTATCGCGGCTCCAAGCCCGTCATGTGGAGCGTGGTCGAGAAGACTGCGCTCGCCGAAGCCGAAGTCGAATATGAGGATTACACCTCCGATACCGTGTGGGTGAAGTTTCCGGTCACCTCGCCCGCGCATGGCGCCCTCAGTGGCGCCAGTGTCGTGATCTGGACCACCACGCCCTGGACCTTGCCCGGCAACCGCGCGATCTCGTTCTCGCCGAAAATCGCCTATGGCCTCTATAAGGTCACCGAGGCACCATCGGACAATTGGGCCAAGACCGGAGACGTGCTGATCCTGGCGGACGCGCTGGCGGACAGCGTCTTCAAGCAGGCGCGCGTGAGCGCCTATGAGAGGCTTCGCGACATTCCCGGCGATACGCTCGATGCGGTGGAATGCGCCCATCCGCTGCGAGGTCTCGACGGCGGTTACGAATTCACCGTGCCGCTCCTTTCCGGCGATCACGTCACCGACGATACCGGCACCGGTTTCGTGCACACCGCACCGAGCCACGGCCGCGAGGACTTCGACGTCTGGACGGCCAATGCGCGCGATCTGGAGGCGCGCGGTATCTCGACCGCAATCCCCTACACCGTCGATGAAAACGGCGCATTCACTGCACAAGCGCCGGGCTTTACCGGAAAGCGCGTCATCAACGACAAGGGCGAAAAGGGCGATGCCAACGAGGCCGTGATCAAGGCGCTGGTCGACGCGGGCATGCTGCTCGCGCGCGGCCGGCTCAAGCATCAATACCCGCATTCCTGGCGCTCGAAGAAGCCGGTGATCTTTCGCAACACGCCGCAATGGTTCATCGCGATGGATAAGGACATCGCGACCAATGGCAGGGCAAAGAGCGGCGATACGCTGCGCGCCCGCGCGCTGCATGCGATCTCCGTGACGCAATGGGTGCCGCCATCGGGCCAGAACCGCATCACCGGCATGATCGAGGCGCGGCCCGATTGGGTGATCTCGCGCCAGCGCGCCTGGGGCGTGCCGATCGCCGTCTTTGTGCGCGAGAAGCGCGACGGCTCCGCCGAGATCCTGCAGGACGAGGCAGTCAACAAGCGCATCGCGGACGCCTTCGAGCAGGAAGGCGCGGACGCCTGGTACATGGAAGGCGCGCGCGAGCGCTTCCTCGGCTCCCGCACCAACGAGGACTGGAACAAGGTCGATGACATCCTCGACGTCTGGTTCGATTCCGGCTCGACGCATGCCTTCGTGCTGGAAGACCCCGTGCATTTTCCCGGCCTCGCCGGCATCAGGCGCAAGGTCGATGGCGGCAGCGATACGGTGATGTATCTGGAAGGGTCCGACCAGCATCGCGGCTGGTTTCACTCCTCGCTGCTCGAAAGCTGCGGCACGCGCGGACGCGCGCCCTACGACGTGGTTTTGACCCACGGCTTCACGCAGGACGAGCACGGCCGGAAAATGTCGAAATCGCTCGGCAACACCGTCGAGCCGCAGGCCGTGATCAAGCAGTCCGGCGCCGACATTCTGCGGCTGTGGGTTGCCGCCTGCGATTACACCGACGACCAGCGGATCGGTCCGGAAATCCTCAAAAACACGGTCGAGACCTATCGCAAGCTGCGCAACACCATCCGCTGGATGCTCGGCACGCTGCATCACTTCAAGCCGGGCGACAAAGTCGATCGCGGCGAGATGCCCGAGCTCGAACGCTACATGCTGCATCTGTTGGCCGAGCAGGATGCGATCGTGCGCAAGGCCTACGCCGAGTATGACTACAAGACGGTGGTCGCGACATTATCCGCGTTCATGAACAGCGAGCTGTCGGCGTTCTATTTCGACATTCGCAAGGATGCGCTCTATTGCGATCCCCCCTCCTCGGTGGCGCGAAAGGCTGCGCTGACCACGATCGACACCATCTGCGATGCGGTCCTGAAATGGCTCGCACCGATCCTGAGCTTTACCAGTGACGAGGCCTGGACGATGTATCGGCCCGGCGGATCGCCGTCCGTGCATCTGATGACCTTCCCCACGCACCTCGAATCCAATCGCGACGCGGCTTTGGCAAGGAAATGGGAGACCATCCGCGACGTCAGGCGGGTCGTCACTGGCGCGCTCGAGCTTGCGCGCGCGGCGAAAAAGATCGGCTCCTCGCTCGAAGCCTCGCCGATCATCTATGTGGTGGACAGAGATTTGCTGGCAACGCTGTTCGATATCGACCTGGCCGAAGTCTGCATCACATCGAGCTACGAGGTGCAGGAGGGCGACGGTCCCCAGGATGCGTTCCGTCTCGATGCTGTCGGCGGCGTCGCTGTCGTGGTCGAGCAAGCCGTCGGCACCAAATGCGCGCGCTCCTGGAAGATCCTGCCGACCGTCGGCGAGGATCCCGATTATCCCGATGTCTCCCCGCGTGACGCACAGGCGCTGCGCGAGTGGAAGGCGCTGGGGGTCTCGGTCTAGATGTCGTCGTCCCCGCGAAAGCGGGGACCCATAACCCCAAATTTCAGTTGTAGGCGCCGACGAT
Source organism: uncultured Alphaproteobacteria bacterium (assembly GCA_963738845.1). GTDB lineage: Bacteria > Pseudomonadota > Alphaproteobacteria > Rhizobiales > Xanthobacteraceae > Bradyrhizobium. The sequence continues at coordinate 422,961 of CAVTYJ010000008.1, forward strand.
GACCCCAAGTCTTTCAGCCAACTCAGATCACGCGGTATGGGTCCCCGCTTTCGCGGGGTCGACGTCGAGATGAGCACCCCGCTCCGCGCCGGCATCGCGGCCGCGTTCGCAACCCTGGTGATCGACCAGGCCTCGAAGCTATGGCTGCTTTATGTGTTCGACATCGGCCATCGCGGCACCGTCAGGGTCACGCCGTTCTTCGATCTGGTGCTGGCCTGGAATATCGGCATCAGCTTCGGCTGGTTCCAGAATGACAGCCCCGTGGTCCAGACCACGCTGATGGTCGTCAAGGCACTTGCGGTGATCGCGCTCGCGATCTGGATGGCGCGATCGCGGACGGTGCTGGCTAGTGTCGCGCTCGGGATGATCATCGGCGGCGCGATCGGCAATGCAATCGACCGCATCGCATACGGCGCGGTGGTCGATTTCGCGCTGTTTCACATCCGGATTGGGGGAAATACCTTCAATTGGTACGTGTTTAACCTTGCAGACGCGGCCATTGTTGCCGGTGTTATGGCCCTATTGTATGATTCGTTTTTGGGGCTTCCTGCCGCAAAAGCGCCCTGATCCCAGCCGATCAAGCCCCTTCGTTCTTGTTTTGGACAGGTAAAGCGATGCGCAAGACTGAAGCTTGTGGCTCCATCGAACGCCGTTCGTCGCGGCGGCTCTCGCGCGCCTTGAAGTTCTCTGCGGCTGCCCTTGGTATCGGCCTGTTGCTCGCCTCGGGCGCCGCGCGCGCCCAGGAGAAAGACGACGACGACCAGACCTTCGAAGAAAAGATCATCGAAGGCATCATGAAGGGCATCGGCGGCACCAACATGGACAATACCGGAATCGATTACCGCGAGCGTTCGCCGCTCGTGGTGCCACCGAAGCTCGATCTGCCGCCGCCGGCCGCAGCCGCAGCCGAGGTCAAGGCGCCGAACTGGCCGAAAGATCCCGACGAGGCCCGGCGCAAGGCCGCGATCGCAGCCCGCAAGAAGGCCAACAAGGACCCGATGGAAGCCTCGCGTATTCTGTCGCCAAGCGAGCTCAACGCCGCCAAGACCCAGGGCAGCAGCGGCGGCAGCCGCGGTTCGGACTCGGCGATTCCGGGCGGCGATCCCGGCCAGCGCGCGATCCTGAGCCCGTCCGATCTCGGCTTCGACGGCCGCTTCTCCAGCATGTTCGGCGGCAACAAGGCGGAGGTGAAGGAGTTCAAGGCCGAGCCGCCGCGGGAATCCCTGACCCAGCCTCCGCCCGGATACCAGACCCCGTCGAACGGTTTTGCTTACGGCACCGGGCCGAAGGAGTCGCTCAACAAGGAATACAACCCGGCCGCCGGAAAGTATGGCGAATAAGTAACCGTTACTCTCGGCTTCGTGACATCTTGTGCACCCGGAGCCATGTAGGGTGCGCCGGATTTGTCGTTCGCGACGCACTTATCCCGGTTCGTGACGCAAATGTCAGAATCGAGCCCGAGCTTGATCGGACGCTTGTGTCCGAAATTTCAAAAAGGTCGTGATGCCCGCACACCGCTTCGCTGCTGCAGCCTTTGCGCTTTGTGTCTCTGTGACCAGCGCCTTCGCCCAGACCACATTCACCTCGGAGGCTCCGGCGTCATTCACGCTCCCGAACGGGCTGCAGGTCCTGATCATCCAGGATCACCGCACGCCCGTCGTGACGCAGATGGTCTGGTACAAGGTGGGCTCCGCCGACGAGACGCCAGGCAAATCGGGGCTTGCGCATTTCCTCGAACATCTGATGTTCAAGGGTACCGAGAAACATCCGGCCGGCGAGTTTTCCCAGACCGTGCTGAAGATCGGCGGCAACGAGAACGCGTTCACCTCGACCGACTACACCGGCTATTTCCAGCGCGTGCCGCGCGACCAGCTCGCAAGGATGATGGAATTCGAGGCGGACCGCATGACCGGGCTGATCCTCAAGGACGAGAACGTGCTGCCCGAGCGCGATGTGGTGCTCGAGGAGTACAACATGCGGGTCGCCAACAATCCCGAGGCGCGGCTGAACGAGCAGATGATGGCCGCGCTCTATCTGAACCACCCTTACGGCCGGCCGGTCATCGGTTGGCACCACGAAATCGAAAAGCTCGACCGCGAAGACGCGCTTGCCTTCTACCGGCGCTTCTATGCACCCAACAACGCTATTCTGGTGATCGCAGGAGACGTCGAGGTCAAGGATGTGCGCCCGATGGTCGAAGAGACCTTCGGCAAGGTTCAGGCGCAGCCCGCGATCCCCGCACGGCGCGTACGCCCGCAGGAGCCGGAGCCGGTGGCGCCGCGCACCGTGACGCTGGCCGACCCGCATGTCGAGCAGCCGGCGGTGAAGCGAATGTATCTCGTGCCGTCGTCCACGACGGCCGCGCCCAGCGAAAGCGCAGCGCTTGACGTGCTGGCGCAGCTCATGGGAAGCGGCAACAACTCCTATCTCTCCCGTGCGCTGGTGGTCGACCGGCCGCTCGCGGTCTCGGCCAGCGCTTCCTACATGGGGACCTCGCTTGATCCGACGCAGTTCTCGATTTCCGTGGCACCGCGGCCGGGAGTCGAATTTTCGACCGTCGAGCAGATCATCGATGGCGTGATCGCGGATGTCGCGCAAAACCGGGTACGCGCCGAGGACCTCGAACGCGTCAAGACCCAGTTGATCGCGGAAGCGGTCTATGCCCAGGACAACCAGGCAACCATGGCGCGCTGGTACGGCGGCGGGTTGACCTCGGGCCTGAGCGTCGAGGATATCAGGAGCTGGCCGGACCGCATCCGCGGCGTGACCGCTGACCAGATCCGCGCCGCCGCGCAGAAATGGCTCGACAAGAAACGTTCGGTGACCGGCTATCTGATCAAGGACACCACGCCGAAGCGCGAGGAGAAGCGTTCGTGACCCATCATTCGACCCTCGCCCGCAACGCGGTCGCGCTGATTTTTTCGCTCACGATTTCGCTGACGGCGGCGCCCGCCTCCGCTGCGACAAAGATCCAGCATCTGATCTCGCCCGGCGGCATCGAAGCCTGGTTCGTGCAGGATGCGACGGTGCCGTTGATCGCGATGGAATATGCATTCGGCGGCGGCGCCTCGCAGGACCCCGCGGACAAGCCCGGCGTCGCCAACATGGTGGCGAGCCTGATCGACGAAGGCTCCGGCGATCTCGATTCCAAGACCTTCCACGAGCGCCTCGACCGACGTGCGATCGAGCTGAGCTTCAACGCCACGCGAGACTATTTCCGCGGCTCGCTGCGGATGCTGAAGGACAACAAGGACGAGGCGTTCGGCCTTTTGCATCTGGCGCTGACCTCGCCGCACTTCGATGACAGCGACGTCGAGCGCATCCGCTCGCAGATCGTCTCCGGGCTGCGCCGCGATACCACCAATCCGAACGCGCTGGCCGGACGTAAATTTCTCGAGATCGCCTACCCCAACCATCCGTACGGGCGGCAGTCCTCCGGCACGCTCGAGAGCGTGCCCACGATCATGGTCGCCGACATGAAGGACTATGTCCGGCGGGTGATCGCCAAGGACACTCTGAAGATCGCCGTGGTCGGCGATGTCGATCCGGCGACGCTCGGAAAGCTGCTTGACCAGACCTTCGGCAGCCTGCCGGCCAAAGCGAGCCTCACGCCGGTGCCGGACGTGGAGGCCACAAACCCGCCGCAACGGGCCTTCGTGCCGCTCGACGTGCCGCAAACCGTGATCACCTTCGGCGGCCCCGGCATCATGCGCCATGACCCGAATTTCATGGCGGCCTACGTGGTCAACCACATCATCGGCGGCGGCGGATTGTCCTCGCGGCTCTATCACGAGGTACGCGAGAAGCGCGGCCTCGCCTATTCGGTGTACGAATCGCTGTTGTGGATGGAGCACTCGGCACTGTTCATCGGCAACACCGGCACCCGCGCCGATCGCGCCGGCGAGTCCATGGATGCGATCGAGAGGGAAATCCGTCGGCTGGCCGAGGAGGGCCCGACCCAGCAGGAGCTGGATGAGGCGAAATCCTATCTGAAGGGCTCGCAGATGCTGCAGCTCGACACCTCCTCGAAACTCGCCTCCGGCCTGCTGCAGTATCAGCTCGACCGGATGCCGATCGACTATCTGGAGAAGCGTAACGCCATCATCGACGCGGTGACCCTCGACGACGCCAGGAAGATCGCCCGGCGCATCTGGGGCCAGGGCCTCATCAGCGTGGTGGTCGGACGCGCCCCGCAGGCGGCCGCGCAGCCGGCAGCGGCCGCACCCGTGACCAAGATCGAATAGGCAGTCCCGCGCCGTCGGGCGAGGCAAGCTCGCGTCAAACCGGCTATGTTGCACCAGGCGATTCTCCTTGCCACGGTGCCCCATGCTTCGGATTACCCGCGACCTCGCAATCGATGAAGGCGATATCGAGATTGCATTCATTCGCGCCTCCGGTCCGGGCGGCCAGAATGTCAACAAGGTCGCGACTTCGGCGCAGCTGCGCTTCGACACGCGTCGCCTCGCACTGGCCGAAGATGCCGCGGCGCGGCTTGCGCGGCTGGCCGGCAGCCGCATGACCAAGGACGGCGTGATCGTGATCCAGGCGCAACGCTTCCGCACCCAGGAGCGCAACCGCGCGGATGCGATCGATCGTCTTGTCGAGCTGCTGCGCGAGGCGATGGTCCGCCCCACCCCGCGACGGCCGACCAAGCCGACATTTGCATCGAAACAGCGCAGGCTCGAAGGCAAGAAGCGCCGCGGCGACATCAAGGCCCGCCGCGGCTCGCGCGCCTTGGACGACTGAGACAGCGCGGCCGGGCACGCAGGGGCGTGCCCGGGCACGCAGGGGCGTACTCATCACGTGCCCATGTCGGCTTGGCACCAGGAGCGGCGCAAAAGCAGCGCGCGCACATGCCAAATCAAGAGGAAGCATGGGCAAGGGCAAATTTCTGCACGCACTGATTTGCCCGACAAGCCAAGCTAAATCGGTGCATGGGCGGCATGCCTAAATTGCCCGTCGTGCCAATCTGTCGCAGGCGCGCGACGTTGCTGATTTCTCCAAATCAGAAGCATGATCCACTTCGTCCCGCCTCGGCAAGAGGGGCGTTTCGCGATCGTCACGAACGCGGGGCGGGATGCGGTGGACGCGGGCCATGCCGACTGACGAGCGGTATGGCCGCGGACGGCGGAGGCGTGTGGTCCTGGCGCCCCTGGGCTGGTGCTAAGTCTGGCGGGTGATGATCCCGCAAGGCGACGGTGACTATGAGGTCACGGACACCGGGGAGAGCGCGCACAACACCGTTAAAACCATTGCGCAGGGAAGACCGGGTCGCTCCGGTTGAGCCTGTGGTGAATTTGCTCGTGTGCTTTTTTCACTGCACGCGAGGCTGCGGGTGCAACCAGCATCCCGTCTTCCCTGCGCCCTCTGCCTTTCGAGGGACTTTATTTTGCAGAACTCGGGCAGGTCGTGCCGCGGGAACGCGGCCGCACGCGCCGCTCACTCCCTCAAGAAGAGGGATAACATGGTCTCACCCCATGCAATTGCTTATCGTCTGGACTAAATTCCGCGTCCGTCAACAGTCCAGTCCCCATGCCCGTCCGCCAACTGCCCGAACAGGTCGTCAACCGCATCGCCGCCGGCGAGGTGGTCGAACGTCCCGCGAGCGTGGTCAAGGAATTGCTCGAGAACGCGATCGACGCCGGCGCGAGCCGGATCGATGCCTTCACCGAAGGCGGTGGGCGCCGGAAGATCGTCATCACCGATGACGGCGGCGGCATGACGTCGACCGACCTCGAGCTTGCGATTGAGCGCCATGCCACGTCGAAGCTCGACGATGAGGACCTGCTGCAGATCAAGACGCTCGGATTTCGCGGCGAGGCCCTCCCCTCGATCGGCGCCGTTGCCAGGCTTTCGATCACCACCCGTCACGCGAGCGAGCCGCACGCGTGGTCGCTTTCGGTCGAAGGCGGGGTGAAATCGCAAACCATGCCGGCCGCGCTGGCGCACGGCACCCGGGTCGAGGTTGCCGATCTCTTTTACGCGACGCCAGCGCGATTGAAATTTCTCAAGACCGAACGCACCGAAGCCGAGGCGATCCGTGAGGTGGTGCGGCGGCTGGCGATGGCGCGGCCGGACATCGCCTTCACGTTGGCGGGGGAGGAGCGCGCGCCGGTGACATGGGCCGCGGCTCTCCCAGGCGCGGCGGGGCGGCTCACGCGGCTCGGCGATATCCTGGGGGCGGATTTCCGCGCGCAGGCAATCGAGGTGCGCGCCGAGCGCGATGGCGTTCTGATCGAGGGTTTCGCCGCCGCGCCATCGCTCACGAGGGCCAATGCGCTCGGGCAATATCTCTTTGTCAATGGCCGGCCGGTGCGCGACAAGCTGATCCTGGGCGCCGTGCGCGCGGCTTACGCCGACTATCTGCCGCGCGACCGCCATCCGGTAGTGGCGCTGTTCGTTTCGCTCGATCCGCGCGAGGTCGATGCCAATGTGCATCCCGCCAAGACCGAGGTGCGCTTCCGCAATGCCGGCCTGGTCCGCGCGCTGATCGTGCACGCTCTCAAGGAGGGGCTCGCGCGCGAAGGCAGGCGTACGGCGGCCCACAGCGCTGCAGCGACGATTTCCTCCTTCCGTCCGTCGGTTGTGCCGTCGCGGCCCGCAAGCTGGGACTGGCGAGGCTCGCCATCATTGCCAACCGGACCGCTGCCGGCGTTTGCCGGATCGGCAGCCGGCGCGTTCGCCGAGCGGGATCAGGCTGCGTTCAATGTCGGCGCGCCATCGGCCGACATTCGATTCGAGGTGCCGGCCACGGCCGATCTGATCGACCGCCCGTTGGGTGCCGCGCGCACGCAAATCCATGACACCTACATCGTGTCGCAGACCCGCGACGGATTGATCGTGGTCGACCAGCACGCCGCGCATGAGCGCATCGTCTACGAGCGGCTGAAGGCGTCGCTTGCAAGGAACGGCGTGCAGCGGCAGATCCTCCTGATCCCCGAGATCGTCGAACTCGACGAGGCGACGGTGGAGCGGCTTTTGGCGCGCGCCGACGAGCTCGGCTCGTTCGGTCTCGCGGTCGAATCCTTTGGTCCCGGCGCGCTCGCGGTGCGCGAGACGCCCTCGCTGCTCGGCAAGATCGACGCCGGCGCGCTGCTGCGCGATCTAGCCGAGCACATGGACGAGTGGGACGAGGCGCTGCCGCTGGAGCGCCGCCTGCTGCATGTCGCGGCCACCATGGCCTGCCACGGCTCGGTGCGCGCCGGCCGCCGCCTCAAGCCCGAAGAGATGAATGCGCTTCTGCGCGAGATGGAGGACACGCCGAACTCGGGCCAGTGCAATCACGGCCGGCCGACCTATGTCGAGCTGAAGCTGTCGGACATCGAGAAGCTGTTCGGGCGACGATGACGGCGCCCTCGGAGACGCGCGGCGGATTACGCTTCGCTAATCCGCCCTACGAAACCTCAAAAACACAAACTCGGTATCGTCATGGGCCCGCCGCTCAAGCTCATCAAATCCCTCGGGCGCGACAAACCTTGCAGCCTTGGCTTCCTCCACCACGAGCAGCGCATTCGGCACGAGCCAGCCGCCGCCGCGCAGCGAGGCGAGTGCCTGTTCCGCGAAGCCCTTGCCGTAGGGCGGGTCGAGAAAGACCAGCGAGAACGGATCGAGGGGATGCGCGGGTCCGAGATTGGTGGCGTCGCGGCGGAACACTTTCGTCACGCCGCCAAGCCCCAGCGCCTCGACGTTATTGCGGAGCAGCGCGCGTGCTTCCGCACCATTGTCGACGAACAACGCGAACGCAGCCCCTCGCGAAATCGCCTCGATGCCGAGCGCACCCGTGCCGGCGAAGAGATCGAGCACGCGCGCATTCTCGAGCGGATTGGAATAGGCATGGATCAGGATGTTGAACAGCGACTCGCGCAAGCGGTCGGCCGTCGGACGGATCGCTTGCGAGGACGGCGCGGCCAGATTGCGACCTCTCAATCGTCCGCCGACCACGCGCATGCTCTACTCGTCCCGCGGGCGAAAATCGCGCTTGCCGTGATAGCCGCGCTTGGGCCGGCGCGGCGGACCGAAGCCCATGGCGTCGCGTTCGTTGCGCTCACGTCCCTCTTCGCCGCCGGTGCGCTGCACCAGCACGCGACGCCCCTTGCGGTCCGAGACCAGCGCGCTGCGGCCCGATGGCTTGAACGGCTTCTTGCCGGATGGAGCATCCTCCGCCTCGGCGTCGCTCTGCTTCGAAGCCAGCGCGAAATCCGCACCCGAACGTGCGATCACCTTCTCGCCGAGCTGCTCGCGCAGCACACGCGTCTTCACCTCCTCGACGGCGCCTTCGGCGAGCTCGCCGAGCTGAAACGGGCCGTAGGAGATGCGGATCAACCGGTTCACCTCGAGCCCGAGATGAGCGAGCACATTGCGCACCTCGCGGTTCTTGCCTTCGCGGATCGCAAACACCAGCCAGATATTGGCGCCCTGGTCGCGCTCGAGAGTGGCATCGATCGGACCGTATTTGACGCCGTCGACCTCGATGCCGTCCTTCAACTGGTCGAGCTGCGCCTGGCTCACCTCGCCATGGGCGCGCACGCGATAACGACGGAGCCAACCGGTCTCCGGCAGCTCCAGCGTCCGCGCGAGCCCGCCGTCATTGGTGAGCAGCAAAAGCCCTTCGGTATTGAAATCGAGCCGGCCGATCGAGATCAGGCGCGGCAGCCCTTCCGGCAAATTGTCGAACACCGTCGGCCGTCCCTCCGGATCGGCATGGGTCGTCATCAGCCCGCGCGGCTTGTGATAGAGGAAGAGCCGCGTGCGCTCGCGCGGCGGCAACGCCTTCCCATCGACCGAAATCACGTCGTTGGCGGTCACGTCGAGCGCCGGCGAATTGATGATGCGGCCGTTGACGGCCACGCGCCCCTGCACGACCATCTCCTCGGCATCGCGGCGCGAAGCGAGCCCGGCCCGCGCCAACACCTTTGCGATACGCTCGCCGGGTTTTTTCGGCTTGGCCTCCTCGCGCGGTGCGCGCTTCTCGAAATCGCCCTTGCGCTCGCGGTAGGCGCCGCGCCCGCCGAAGGCCGGGCGCTTTACGAAGCTCTTGCCCTCGCCCTCGCCGTCGCGATGCGACCGATCCGAATCGCGCCTGTCGCTGCGCGGATGCTCCTGCCATTCCATGCGGCCTTCGGGATGGCGGCGTTCCCGAGCGCGCGGGGTGCGGTCGTTGCGGTCTTCACCGCGATCCTCGCCCTCCCAGCGCGGCCGGCCAAACCGGGGCCGTTCCTCGGGGTTGCGGCCCTCGCGCGAGCGGGAGAACCGCGGACGTTCGCGCTCGCCGCGCGCGTCAAGCTCACGATCGTCGCGCTTCCGCCATGGCTTGTCTCGTCCTCGATCGCCGCGCTCATCACGCGAACGCTCGTCGCGCTTGCGCCATGGCTTGTCCTGTCCGCGGTCGCGGCCGCCGAAATCGCGCTCGTCCCGGCGCTCTTTGAATTTACTGTCGTTGAATTTCCTGCCCTCGAATTTCCTGCCCTCGAATTTCCTGCCCTCGAATTTCCGGCCCTCGAATTTCCTGTCTTCGAATTTCCTGCCTTCGAATTTCCTGCCCTCGAATTTCTTGCCTTCGAATTTCTTGTCCTTGAAGTTCCGGTCCTGAGATTTTCGATCCTGGAAACGTCCGGCGGGACGGCCCTCGTCGCCATCGCGACGCGGCGGACGGTCGTCGCGGTTGAAGCGGGGGCGGCGGTCATCGCGATCGTCCCGCGCCGCGCGCGGCCCCTTGCCCGCGAAGCTCTTGCCTTTATCGAACTTCTTCGAGAAACGCTTCTCGCCACCGTGCCCGGCAGAGCGACCCTTTCCCCTGAAATCGCGGTCACGCCGGCCGCGGGAAGCGTTGTCTTTGTCGTCGTCGCGGGGCATGAACAGTCTCATCTTGCGGTAAAGGTTTAAGCGTGCCGCGCGCATTAGCAGAGTTATTCAGGCAAGACGAGGCATGACCGCCCCTTCTTTCATGGATTTGGCCCTCAAAGCGGCCGAAACGGCCGGAAAATCCGGCGAGGTACCGATCGGTTGCGTGATCGTGCGCGACGGAGCCGTCGTGGCGAGCGCAGGCAACCGCACGCTCGTCGACCGCGATCCGACCGCGCATGCGGAGATGATCGCGCTTCGTGCGGCCGCGGCCAAGCTCGGCAGCGAGCGTCTGGTCGAATGCGACCTCTACGTCAGCCTCGAACCCTGCACCATGTGCGCGGGCGCGATCTCCTTTGCGCGCATCCGCAGGCTCTACTATGGGGCCGCCGACCCAAAAGGCGGCGCCGTCGAGTTCGGGCGTACGGTTCTTTGCATCGCCCACCTGCCACCACGCGCCGGAGGTCTATTCCGGCATGGGAGAGCGCGAGGCGGCCGCGCTTCTGCAGCAGTTTTTCAGGGCGCGGCGATAGTGCACCTTGCTCCGCCATCCATGACGAGCTGTGAGACTGATGGCGCGCCCCTACCCCTCCAGCAAGAACTCGCGCAGCAGCGTCGCCGTCGCATCGGGGTTTTCCTCGGTCAGAAAATGCCCGGAATTGACCGGGGCGCCGCGGACATTCGTCGCCCATTTTTTCCACGTGTCCAGCGGCGTGGCCGCCGCGCTTGCGATCCCGGCATCGCCCCACAGCGCGAGCATCGGGATCGTGATCTTCCTGCCCGCCGCGACGTCGGCCTTGTCGATGTCGTAGTCGGCATAGGCGCCGGCGCGATAGTCCTCGCACATCGCATGCACGCGGGAGGGATCACGGAACGGCGCCAGGTAATGCTCCATCGCTCGCGGGTCGAAGGCGGCGAGCGTCTTCGACTTGGTCTGGCTCGCCATCTTCTCCTTCAGGAAGAAATCCGGGCTGCCCAGGATCAGCGTCTCCGGAATCGGATAAGGCTGTGCCAGGAACATCCAGTGATAGATCTTCAGCGCGTAGAGCCGGTTCATCCGCTCCCAGTAATCGTAGGTCGGCAGGATATCGAGCACCGCAAGCCGCGAGAGCCGGCCGGGATGATCGAGCGCCAGCCGATACGACACGCGGCCGCCGCGGTCATGGCCCGCGAGCGCAAAATGCACGTAACCGAGCGACTGCATCGCCTCGATCATCGCCTTTGCCATCGCGCGCTTGGTGTAGGGCGTATGATCCTTGTCGCTGTCGGGCATGTCCGACCAGCCGTAGCCCGGCAGATCCGCGATGACGAGCGTGAAACGGTCGTCGAGCCTGAGCGCCACCTTGTGCCACATCACGTGGGTCGAGGAGAAGCCGTGCAGCAAAAGCAGCGGCGGGCCCTTGCCGCCAACTCTGGCGAAAATACGACCTGAGGTAGTATTAATCCATTTCGCTTCGTAGCCGGGAAACAGGTCAGCGAGATCAGCCATGTGATAAGCTCGTCTTCATCTCGATTGGAAACAGCCTGGCTGGCCGTCTCCGTTTGCGCGTCAGACCTTGCTTGCGTTGCCGCTGATATGACGTGAAGTTATTCAACCTGTTGCCAAACAAGAACAACGAATTTTGGGGAACTGCCATGTCGATCGATTTTGAGATCCCGTCCGAGGCCAAGGCCATCCGAGAGAGGGTGCGTAAATGGGTGCACGAGGAGTGCATTCCCGCCGAAAAGGAACTGGACGAGAAGCCGTTCGACGAGGTGCTCGGCAAGCTGCGCGCCAAGGCACGCGCCCAGGGGTTGTGGTGCCCGTTCGTGCCGAAGGAATATGGCGGCATGGGGCTTGGTCCCCTCGCCAACGCACTGGTCCAGATGGAGCTCGGCGAGAGCATTCTGGGCGCGCTGTCCTTGAACACGCAAGGCCCGGACGATGCCTCGATGCTCACGATCCTCGAGCACGGCACGCCCTATCAGAAGGAAAAATTCCTCAAGCCTTTGTTGAACGGCGAGAAGCGCATCTGCTTTTCCATGACGGAGAAAGCAGCCGGTGCCGATGCCACGGGGATGCAGACCCGCGCCGTGAAGGACGGCAACGAGAATTACATCCTGAACGGCGAAAAGTGGTTCTCGTCGTCGGCGAGCGTCGCCGACCTCGCGCTGGTGATGGCAAAGACCGACCCCAATGCGCCGCGGCACAAGCAATATTCGACCTTCATCGTCGAGCTGCCGAACCCCGGCTATCGCATCAAGCGCAACATCAAGAACATGGCGATCGAAGGCGCGCATTACGACAGGATCGCCGGCGGTCATTCCGAGATCGAGATCCGTGATCTGAAAGTCCCGGCCGACAATCTGCTCGGCGGCGAGGGCAACGGCTTTGCCATGGGCCAGCATCGTCTCGCCTATGGCCGCCTGCGTCACGGCATGCACAACATTGCAAAAGCCCAGCGCGCGCTGGACATGGCGGCCGCGCACGTGACCAAGCGCTCGACCTTCGGCGTGCTGCTTGCCGACCGCCAGGCGGTGCAGTTCATGCTCGCCGAATGCGCAAGCCAGCTTTATATTGGCCGGCTGATGCTGCTGCACATCGCCTACAAGGCGGAGAAAGGCCTCGATCTCAGGCAGGAGAACTCGATCGCAAAGGTCTATCTCGCTCACATGGTGCACCACGTGATCGACACCGCGATCCAGCTTCACGGGGCGCTCGGCTTCAGCCAGGACACGATACTGGCCAAATGGTACACGCAGGTGCGCTCGCAGCGGCTGGTCGACGGCCCGGACGAGGTCCACAAATGGAAGGTCGGCCGCAACGTCATCAAGGCCTTCCGCGAGCACGGCACCACGGCGTCCGCGGCCGGCGGCGATTTGCTGTAACGACTTGTCATTGCGAGGAGCGAAGCGACGAAGCAATCCAGACTGCGCTTAGGGTGAAGCCCTGGATTTGCTTCGCTTCGCTCGCAATGACGGCAGACGAACCTAGCCCCGCTCCGCCTCCAACGCCTGCCAGGCGATGTCGCGGCGGCAGAAGCCGTCGGGCCAATCGATGCGGTCGACCGCCGCATAGGCCCGCGCCTGCGCCTCGGTCACGGTCTTGCCGAGCGCGCAGACGTTGAGCACGCGTCCGCCATTGGCGAGGATCGCGCCGTCTTTTGCGACCGTGCCGGCGTGGAAGATCTCGACGCCATCGATCTTGCCCGCCTCGTCCAGACCGTCGATACGCGTGCCCTTTTTGTAGTCGCCGGGGTAGCCCTTCGCGGCCATGACGACCGAGATCGCCACGTCCGGGTACCAGCGCAGGTTGAAGTGCTTCAATTGCCCGTCGCAGGCGGCCAGAAACGCCGGTACGATGTCCGACATCATTCGCAGCATCAACACCTGACATTCCGGATCGCCAAAGCGGACGTTGTATTCGAACAGCTTCGGGCCGTCTTGGGTGAGCATCACGCCGGCATACAGCACGCCGCGAAACGGCGTGCCGCGGGCATTCATGCCTGCAACGGTCGGAGCGATGATGCGCGACATGATCTGATCGTGGATCTCCGGGGTGACGAACGGCGGCGGCGAATAGGCGCCCATGCCGCCGGTATTCGGACCCTCATCATGATCGAACACGCGCTTGTGGTCCTGGGCAGAGGCAAGCGGCAGAGCGGTCTCGCCATCGCAAAGCGCAAAGAACGAGACCTCGCGCCCCTCCAAAAACTCCTCGATTACGACTTCGGCACCGGCTGCGCCGAAGCCGCCAGCGAACATCATGGCAAGCGCGTCCTCCGCCTCTGTCAGGGTTTTTGCGACGACGACGCCCTTGCCGGCCGCGAGCCCATCGGCCTTGACCACGATCGGCGCGCCCCGCGCGCGGACATAAGCGAGCGCTTCGGCTTGATCGTCGAAACGGCGATAGGCACCGGTCGGGATGTCGAACTCGGCACAGAGATCCTTGGTGAAACCTTTGGAACCCTCGAGCCGCGCGGCCTGCTTGCTCGGGCCGAACGCCTTGATGCCGGCGGTTGCGAGATCGTCGACGATCCCGGCCGCGAGCGGCGTCTCCGGCCCGACCACCACCAGATCGACGGCATTGGTCCTGCAGAATTCGATCACCGCCCGATGATCCGCAACATCAAGCAGCACGCATTCGGCCTCGCGCGCGATCCCGGCATTGCCAGGCGCGCACCAAAGCCTTGTCAGCAGCGGTGAGCTTGCGATCTTCCAGGCCAACGCATGCTCACGGCCGCCGGAGCCGAGGAGAAGGATGTGCATGAGTGTCGGTTGCATGAAAGGCAGTCGGCCTGCAAGGGGATATCCACATGGCGTCTGGGGGCCGACGAAGTCCCCAACCCGGAATCGATATGCCTCGGCTGCGGTCATGGATTCCGGGCCTGGCCCATCGGGCCGTCGCGAAATGACGTCGTCGAGCGCACCTACTTGCTGCCTGCGGATGCCGCGATGATCTCCTGCAGGCTCGCGACATGGCGGGCGAAAGCAACACGGCCCGCCGCCGTCGCCGTCACCTTGGTCTGCGGTTTCTTGCCGACAAACGCCTTGTCCACCGCGACATAGCCCGCCCTCGACAGCGTCTCGATGTGCGCGCCGAGGTTGCCGTCGGTTGCGCCGGTCAGCTTCTTCAGCCGGGAGAATTCGAGACCCCCACCCGAGGGCAGCGCGTTCAGCGCGGCCATGATCCGCAGACGGAGCGGCTGATGGATGACGTCGTCGAGCTCGGCCATCAGTCGCTCCAGCGCATCCACAGGCCCGAGAGGATCAGCCCGCCGACATTGACGACAGCCATCCAAAGCAGGAAGGCCTCGCCACCGATGAAGAAATAGCCGACCAGGACCAGCGCGCTGATGCCCAGGCCGAGCGCGAGGAAGGCGTAGCCGAACCACAGGCCCGCGATGCAGTAGAACAGCATGGAATAGATCGGCCAGAAGGTCGCCATCTCGCGCGGCCCAAAACGGCCGAGCACGCTGCTCGCCAGGATGCCGAATGCGAAGACCATCAGGAAAGCGGCCAGGACGCGAACGCCGATCCTCTGTCCGCCTTGTCGCCGCGCGTAACTGACGGCGATGGCAAGCGAGCCGGCCATCCCCACGAGATTGACGCCGATCCAGATCGCCGGGCCCTGGCGCGGCCAGCTATAGTTTGCGAGATTTCCGGCAAGCACCAGGACACCCCAGAGAATGATCATCAGGCTTGCGATCTCGTAAGTGCGCGACTGGCGAACGCGACGAACGATATCGTCGATGTCGCTGAGCGCCCGAGCGGCTTCCCTTGCATCGGCGTCCGTCATGATCCGGCTCCCGCCCGTGCGACGTCGTCAGACACGACCGCGACCGCCTTGGCCGAGCCGACGATTCCCATGTGGTCGATGCCGTCGATCAGCTTCACTTTTATCGTGGGCGCGACCGCACGCACCGCATCGGCGTATTTGTCCGCCAGCATCAGCTCATCGTCGGCACCGGCAATCAGCGTGAGCGGGATCGTCGCCGCGGCGAGATCGGCCTTGTAGCCGCGCGTCGCGAAATTTCGCAGGAGGCGATAGGAGTAGGTCGGCGCCAGGAAGCTTTCGGAGTTGGCGGGCACCGCGAAAGCGAGCGCCGGCAACAACTCGCAGCAATCGATACGCAGCCCGCGCAGCGCCATCAGTCCGAAGATGCGCGGCAGGTCGGGACTGGCCCAGCCACCGGAATCCGGCCGGTTGGTGGGCGCGTCATAGCCGAGATAGGGCGCAAGCAGCACGGCGCGCGCGAACAGTCCGGCGATCGGCGAGCTCGCAACACGCAATGCAAACCCGCCGCCGGCGGAATGGCCGAGCAGCGTGATCGGCGCGTTTGGCTCGGTCTTGCGCACCAGCGCAACAAAATCCTCGAGATCGTTCTCGAGTTGGCCCGTATAGGCGATGTCGCCGCGCGTGCCGGAGCCGCCATGGCCCCGGATATCCGGCGCGTAGGTCTCGATGCCGCGCGCAGCAAGTGCATCCGCCAGCCCATGCACGGCCGGGCTCGAACCCGACGAACCGTGCATGATAATGGCGATTTTCCCCAGCGCGGCTCCTCGGGGCGCATAGTGCCGGTAGGCGAGACTGGTGCCGTCGCGGCCGGAAAAGCGTTCCAGCTGCGGCATGGTGCTGCGATCGACACTGCGTGCCGCCTCCGCGACCGAGCGCAATTCAGGCGGGCGCCGCAACGGAGTTGCGATCATCGCTGCCAGGACGAGCGCGAGCGCGCCAATCGCGACCAATGCCCAACGCAGCAGCCTCAAGGGGAACCAAACCAGCCATTTGACCATGATGGCGCTCGCATTTTCATAATTACAGAGAACTCTGTAATACAGAGCAAATGATAAAGCAAGAGCTTGGATTGGCGGCGCAAGCCGAAAATCTCTAACTTGGACAGACCTCAACAGCCCCGAATCGCCATGACCGCGGCCCCAGGCCTGATCAATGCGCCGGAATACACGGTGTCCGAACTCTCCTCCGCTCTGAAGCGGACGGTGGAGGACGCCTATGGGCACGTGCGGGTGCGCGGCGAGATTTCGGGCTTCAAGGGCCCGGTTTCGTCCGGACACTGCTATTTCGCGCTCAAGGACGAGAACGCCAAAATCGATGCGGTGATCTGGAAGAGCACGCATTACAGGATGCGCTTCAAGCCGCAGGAGGGGCTTGAGGTGATCGCGACCGGCAGGCTGACAACCTTTCCCGGCAAGTCCACCTATCAGATCGTGGTCGAGTCGCTTGAGCCCGCCGGTATCGGCGCCCTGATGGCCTTGCTGGAGGAGCGCAAGAGGAAGCTTGCCGCCGAGGGGCTGTTCGGCGAGGCACGCAAGCAGCTTTTGCCGTGGCTGCCGGAGGTGGTCGGGGTCGTGACCTCGCCGACGGGCGCCGTGATCCGCGACATCCTGCATCGATTGGAGGACCGTTTTCCCCGCCACGTGCTGGTGTGGCCGGTGAAGGTGCAGGGCGAAGGCTCGGCCGAGCAGATCGCGGCCGCGATCCGCGGTTTCAATGCGCTGCCCGTCGACGGACGGATTCCGCGCCCTGACGTGCTGATCGTCGCACGCGGCGGCGGCTCGCTGGAAGACCTCTGGTCGTTCAACGAGGAGATCGTGGTTCGCGCCGCAGCCGACAGCCTGATCCCGCTGATCTCGGCAGTCGGCCACGAGACCGACATCACCTTGATCGACTTTGCCGCCGACAAGCGCGCGCCGACCCCGACCGCGGCGGCGGAAATGGCCGTGCCGGTTCGCAGCGAGCTTTTCGCCGAGGTCGGGAGCCTCGGCCGTCGCGTGCTCGTGTGCTGGCAGCGCGGCCAGGAGGGCCGCCGCAACGAGTTTCGCGCCGCCGCCCGGGCTCTCCCTGCGGCAAGCGACGTGTTGGCGATCCCGCGGCAACGGCTTGACGGCGCCGGCAGCGCCCTGCCGCGCGGGCTCAGAGCCAACACGCACGCGCATTTCCGCCGCTTTAGCGGCGCAAGCGCGCGGCTGACGCTCAGGGTATTGCACGCACAGGTCGCGCAGGCCCGCCAGCATCTGACGGTGTCGGGCGAGCGGCTGAGGTTATCCGCACGCTCGTTGCTCAGGCAGCGCCGCGATCGTTTCGCGAGCCTCGAGGCGCGGTTGAAGGCCTCGAAACTTGCCAACGCACAGGCGCAGCGTCAGCGCATCGCGCGCGAGCGCGAGCGCACCGAGCGCCTCGCCGAACGCGCGCAACGCGCGCTGAGCACGGTGATGCGGCGGCTCGAGGCGCGCGTCGCCCATAGCGGTCAATTGCTCGCAGCGCTGTCCTATCGCAGCGTGCTGGCGCGTGGCTTCGCACTGGTGCGCGACGAAGGGGGCCACCCGGTGCATGCGGCCGCCGGTGTCGAGCCCGGCGCACGCATGAGCATCGAGTTTTCGGATGGCCGCGTGGGGGCGACCGCCGACGGCGATCGGCGGGCAGAAACGGGCGCGCCCGCTTCTCAGCCGAAAGAGGCCACGCGAGAAACGAAATCCACGCCCAAGCGCGCCTCGAAGCCCGTGGATCAAGGCAGCTTGTTTTAGCTGTCCTCCCCTTCCCGCAAGCGGGGGAGAGGTGAGGTCACCGCGCGAGCCAGTCGGCGACCTGCTTCTGCGAATCCGCGCGCGCGTCGGGATCGCTGCCGACATGGCCGTGCTCGGGCACTCCAGCATCGGAATTTTCGGCAGTCGCGTGCAGCGGCAGATTGGCACGATCGAAATCGTGATAGGCGCCAGGATAGACCACGATCCGCGCCAGCGCGCTGCGGCCGCGCGCGCCATCGACCATCTGGCGGCAGGCCGGCGGCGAGGACACGTCGTCCTTGGCGCCGATCAGAAGCAAGGTCGGCACGCGCGCGCTCCAGCCGAGCCCGGCCGAGATTCGGCAATCGGGATAAAAGGCGACCGCCGAGCGGAAATCGGGCTCCGCGCTGTGCGAAAGATTCTGCGGGCGCACCGCCCAGAGCAAAGCGCTCGCCCCATTGGCCCAGCCGACCAGGCTGATGCGATCATGCGCCACCCAGGGCTGCTGCATCAACCATTGCCGCGCCGCGCCGATGTCGGCGACGCGCTCGCGCCGTGCCGACAGCCTGCGCTCCTTGACGCGGCATTGCGGTCCGAGCCCACGCGAGCCGTAGCTGTCCGGCAGCAGCACCGCCTTGCCGTCCTTGACGAACTGCTCGGCCCAGTCGCGATAGCGCGGCAGGACCTGCTCGGAATGTCCGGCGAGCCCGCCGCAACCATGCAACGCGATGACGGTCGGAAACGGCCCGTCGCCATCAGGCTTGAAGAGTTGCGCGTGCAAGGTGAACGAGCCCGCGGCAATGTCGACCTGCTGCGGCGATGGCGCCGCCTGGACAGGCAAGGCCGAGACAAAGAGCGATAGCGCTGCGATTGCCGCGAGGAAACGCATCAAGGCGACGGCTCGTCAAGCTCGGGAAATGGCGATTAATCTGCTGGAAAAATTAGCATGCGGACCGCCGCACAAACATCACAAATCGGTGGGTTTCGCGGGCGGACAACATATCCTATTTATGGTAGATCGAATCGGGACCGGCCAGACAGCCGGCCGGCAATCGGAGCGTTAGAGCGTGCTGAACAAATTCGGTCCCTCGGGGCACGGCGAGGCACAGGTGCAGTATCTCGACGGCGATTTCCGCGTGATCTCGCCGGGAACATATGTGCGTTGCGCCATCACCGACGCACGGATTCCGCTCGACGAGCTGAAATATTGGAGCGTCGACCTTCAGGAAGCTTATGCGCTGCCCAGCGCGGTGCTGCAGCGCCATTTTTTTCCCGACGTATTGAAAAAGCAAGGCTAGCTGTCGCGAAAGTTTTTCTCGCGCGCCCTGAACAGACGTTCAGACAGGAACTGCGTTAAAGGCGCTGCATCGGCGAATTGCAGCGTGATCTTGAGCGGCACGATTTCGCGCAAGAACGCCTCGCCGGCATCCTTAAGGCGCGCGAGATCCTTCTCGGTGGTTGCAAGTGTCAACCCCTGAGCTTTGGCATCCGCCCGTAACGCATCGATCTCGCTTGCGCTGAAGCGGTGATGATCGGCAAACGTTCGCCTGCGCACGATATCGACCCCACAGGCGCTCAGCATTCGGAAGAACCGGGCGGGGTCGCCGATGCCGGCAAAGGCAAGCACGCGTTTTCCCCGGAGCTCCGCAATCGAAGCGGCATCCGGCTCGAGCTGCGCGGAAAACACCGCTCCTCCTCTTGCTGCGACCTCCTCGGCAATCGCATTGCCCGCCACGCCCTCGCCGATGACGACTAGCGCATCGGTAAGCGCAAGCTGCGGCGACAGCGGCGCGCGCAGGGGGCCGGCTGGAAAAACCCGGCCGTTGCCGACGCCGCGCTCGCCGTCGATCACGATCAGCGAACAATCCTTTGCAAGCGACGGATTCTGGAAGCCATCATCCATCAGGATCACGCTGGCGCCTCGCGACTTCGCGAGCGCCGCGCCATCGATGCGCTCGCGCGCCACGACCACCGGCACATGAGGCGCCATCATCAATGGTTCGTCGCCGACGTCGGCTGCGCCATGCCTTTCGGGATCGACCGTGACCGGGCCGCGCAGCTTTCCGCCATAGCCGCGGCTGAGCACGACCGGCCTCTCCCCCATGCCGCGCAAAACCTGGACGAGCGCCAGCACGGTCGGCGTCTTGCCGGCGCCGCCCACATGATAATTGCCGACGCAGAGAATGGGGATCCCGGCATCGAAGCCCTTGCGCTGCAGGCGCCGCGCCGCGATCGCGCCATAGAGCGCACCGAGCGGCCGAAGCAAATGCGATTTCCAGGACGATGGCCGGTGCCAGAAGGCCGGCTCACGCATCGGCGGCTCCCATTTCGAGCCGGACCTGCAACAGATAGGGCTCGAGCGCAGCCAGCGTGCGCTCCAGCGCGCCGCCGAGATCCTCGACCACCTGCGCCGAAGCCGCGACCATCGTGTCGCGCGACTCGGGATTGGCCAAGAGCTGGCCGACCTGCTTGACCATGGCGCGCTCGTCCTCGACGCAGCGCGCGCCGCCGGATTTATCGAGCGCATCGTAGACGTCGGCGAAATTGAACACATGCGGGCCATGCACGATCGCGGCTCCAAGCTTGACCGCCTCGATCGGGTTTTGCCCGCCACGCTCGACCAGCGAGCCGCCCATGAACACGATTCCGGCCAGGCGGTAGAACAGCCCAAGCTCGCCCATGGTGTCGCCGAGGTAGATATCGGTCGCGGCCAACGGCAATTCCTCCCGCGAACGCAGGCCCGGCGTGAGCCCGGCTGTCGAAATAGTCCGCGCGATCGATGCGCCGCGGTCAGGGTGACGCGGCACGATCACGGTGAGAAGTCGCGGGAAAAATCCGGTCAGCGCCTTGTGCACCTCGATCAGGATGTCCTCCTCGCCCGCATGGGTGGAGGCAGCAAGGAAGATCGGCCGGCCGCGCGTCAACGCCATCAGCCGCTCGAGCTTTGCGTGATCCGCGGGCGGAGCGGGAACGTCGAGCTTGAGGTTTCCCGTGACGACGACGTTGCGGCAGCCGAGTGCCGCGAAGCGCTCCGCGTCGGTGCGCGACTGCGCAAGGCAGATATCGAACTTCTCGAGCAGCGCCGAGATCGTGCCGACCACGCGTCGCCAGCGCGGGAACGAGCGCTGGGACATGCGCCCGTTGATGAGGACCATCGGCAAACGCCGCGCGGCGCTCGACAGGATCAGGTTCGGCCACAGATCCGATTCGATGAACAGCGCGAGCGAGGGCCGCCAGTGATCGAGAAAGCGCGCGACGTAACGCGGGGAGTCGTAAGGCACATACTGATGGATGATGTCGGTGGGGAACCGCTTGGCGACGATCGCCGCCGACGTCACCGTGCCCGAGGTGAGGAGAATGCGGATCTTGAGCGCGCGCAAGCGCTCGATCAACGCGGCCGCGGCCAGGACCTCGCCGACGCTTGCGCCGTGAATCCAGACCAGCGGACCGTTCGGGCGCGAATCGCGGGAAAGGCCGCGCCGCTCGCCGATTCGCGCGGGGTCCTCCTTGCCGAGCTTGAGCCGCCGCTTGATCAGCGCGGGCGCGAGCGGCACCACCGCAGATGACAGTCTGCGATAGACGCGCAGCGTCATCGGCAATGAGCTAGCCATCCGCAATCCCCTCGCTTCGCCCGACCGCCGCATAGGCGCGGCGCGTCACCTCATTGAGGATCTGTTCCAGCTTGAGGCGCAGCTCTTCCATCTTCGCCGCATCCGCATCCGGCGGCACATAGACCTCCTCCAGCCCGACCACCGCACCGCGGCCAAACGGCAGATTGACGGTGGTGCGATCCCAGTTCTTGAGGCGGATATAGCGACTGGTGGCGATCGCAAGGGGCATGATCGGCCGTCCGGATTCCCTCGCCAGCATGATGATGCCAAGCCCCACGACGCGCGAGCGCTTCGGCACGTCGGCGGTCAGCGCGACATTACAGCTTTCTTCCAGCGTGCGCACCATCTCCCTGAAGGCGGCGACCCCACCCTTGCGATAAAACGCCTGACCGTGGTCGCCGGAACCGCGGATGGTGCCGATGCCGAGCCGTTCGGCGGCAATCGCGTTGTATTCGCCGTCGCGATGCATGGAAATCAGCACCTTCGCCTTGTGGCTGTCCTTGGTCCTGATGAACGGGGTGAGAAAATGCTGGCCGTGCCAGAACGCGAAGATTGCAGGCATCTGCCGCTCTACGCGTTCATAGAGGGCATCGAAGCCGCCCGGCTCGAAACTGAAACGGTTTGTCCGCCAGACGAATCGGAGCCATTCGGCCGCGAGGAAACCCACCGCATGCTGAAACCAGCTGCTGCGCAGCGTGTTACGAAGCAGCTTTTTCAACGGGAAGGTTTCGCGTCTTTGTCGGGATCGAGGAGCCGATGCAGATGCACGACGAAGTAGCGCATATGGGCATTGTCGACGGTCGACTGCGCCTTCGCTTTCCACGCGGCATAGGCGGTGGCGTAATTGGGATACACGCCGACGATATCGAGCTGGTGGAGATCCTTGAAGATGTTTCGCTCGAGATCGATCAATTCGCCGCCGATGACAAGGTGGAGCAATTGCTGCTGCGGGGCACTTTCTGCCATGTTTGCTGTCCTCAAGGAGATGCCCGGCAATGACTTGACCGCGAACGCAGCGAAGCGTCACGGCAACGGACGGTTGCGAAAATGCGAGACGATTCTCGCATGACGATCGCGTCCTGCTGCCACCAACACCCCGTGCGCCACTTCCCGGCGATTGTAGTGAATCGCCTCCCCGGAAAGCGTCGTCATCATACCATTCGCTTCCTGCACGATCAAATTGGCCGCGGCAAGATCCCAGTCGTGGCTCTGGCCTCCCGCAAAAGCGGCATCGAGACTGCCCTGCGCCACGCGGCACAGCCGCAGCGCAAGCGAGGCGATTCGCGGATGCAGCGTAATGTCGCCCGGCGACGATTTGAGCCGTTCGACCAGCGGCTTTGGACCGGCGATACGCGCGAAATCCATCGCGGTGCCGGACGTCACCTGAAGCGGTACATCGTTGCGGGTAGCACCGTGTGCGCGCGCGGCAAAAAACAATTCCTTGCTGGCCGGCGCGAACACTGCGCCCAGAACCGCGGACGTATCCTCGACCAGCGCGACGCTGACGCACCAGTCCTCGCGTCCGGCAAGATATCCGCGGGTGCCGTCGATCGGATCGACGATCCACACCCGTCGCCTGGACAGGCGCCGCTCGTCGTCGGCGCTTTCCTCCGACAGCCAGCCATAGTCCGGCGTCGCCGCGCGCAACCGTCGTTCCAGCAGATCGTTCACCGCGATATCGGCTTCCGACACCGGCGAGGAGGCGCCTTTGGTCCAGTTCTTGAGCTCGGTGCGGAACAGCGACAAGGCGAGCTCGCCAGCCTCGCGCACGGCATCCCTCAACAGCTCGGCATCGCGCGTCAGGATTTCGTTCAGCCCAGCTCTAACGTCCGCCAAGGGTCAATCCCTCGATCCGCAGCGTCGGCGCGTTGACGCCGTAACGGAATTCCAGGTCGTTGGCCGGGCTGAGCGACTTGAACATCTCCAAGAGATGGCCCGCGATCGTCACCTCGCTGACGGGATAGCCGAGCTTGCCATTCTCGATCCAGAAGCCGGATGCGCCGCGGCTGTAGTCGCCGGTGACGCCGTTAACGCCTGAACCGATCAGGTCGGTCACGTAAAAGCCCTTCGCGATGTCGGACATCAATTCGGCGGGCGTGACCTCCCCTGCCTCGAGGTGCAGATTGTAGGGGCCCGGCGACGGCGGCGACGAAACCCCGCGATGCGCGTGGCCCGTGGTCTGAAGCTTCAGCTCCCGTGCGGTCGCAGAATCGAGGAGCCAGGTCGTCAGCACGCCCTCGTCGACGAGAAAGTGCTTGCGAACCTTGACGCCCTCGGCATCGAACGACTGCGATCGCAGGCCGCGTTTGCGCAGGGGATCGTCGACGATGCGAATGTCTTTCGCAAACAACTGCGCCCCGAGCTTGTCTTTCAGGAAACTGGTCTTGCGCGCGATGGAGGCGCCGTTGATCGCGCCGACGAGATGGCCGACCAGCGATCCCGCCACGCGCGGATCGAACACCACCGGCACCTTGCAGGTCTCGACCTTGCGCGGATTTGCGCGCGCGACCGCCCGTTCGCCGGCGCTGCGGCCGACACGCTCCGGCGTGAGGAGATCGGCCGCATGCAGCGCCGACGTATAGTCGTAGTCGCGCTCCATGCCGGTGCCCTCGCCCGAGATCGCCGTCATCGAGATGGCATGGCTCGAACGCAGGTAGGAGCCGCGGAAGCCGGACGAGGTAACCAGCACCATGCCCCCGATCCCGGCGGAGGCCGAGGCGCCGCCGGACTTGGTGACGCCTTTCACCGCAAGCCCCGCGGCCTCGGCTTCGTGCGCGCGCCGCTCGAGCTCGGCAATATCGGGAACGTTCGGATCGAGCACATCGAGATCGGGAAAATCGCGCGCCAACAGCTCGGGATCGGCAAGGCCGACAAACTGGTCGTCGGGCGCCGCGCGCGCCATTGCCACCGCGCGCTCGGCGAGCTTTGCGATGCCATCGCCGTTCACGTCGTTGGTGGAGACGACGGCCTGGCGCTTGCCGACCAGCACTCGCAGCCCGACGTCGTCACCCTCGGAGCGTTCGCTCTCCTCGACCCGCCCGTCGCGCACCTCGACGGCTTGCGAAACGCCGCGCACGGCGACCGCGTCGGCTGCATCCGCACCCGCGCGTTTCGCAGCCTCCACCAATTGCTCCGCAAGCGTGCTCAGCGCCGATTGATCGAGCAGACCGGCATCGGCGGATTTCGCGGAAACCTGCGAGGCGGGAGATTGCGAGGAGATCACGAACAAATCCTTGAGGAAGCTATCGCAAGCCCTCGGGCCTGAAGCGCTAGCGGGTGCAACTCAATTAGCCCACCAGATGTGCCCAATCGGTGCAGACTTCAAGCATTTTCGCCTGCGAAAAGCCGAAACTTTGCACTTTCCCCGCAACGTCTCGTCAATCATGCGGGCCAAGCTCTTGTCAATCATGCCGCAAGATGCGCCGGCACTCAGTTCTCCTTAACCAGTCTTTTTAAGCCGAAACGGACGTGGCCGGCGTAAGGTGGCGCGCATCGACCGGGAACATAATCCCGGCGGGGAGACAAGGCCGTGAGGCGTCAAACAGCAACAAGCGGGGTCAATCCCGCTGGGTCGAGCCGCGCTTTGCGGCTCGACCCTCTTTCCTTGCCCGTGAGCTTCGACGCCCACGACACGCGCGCCGATGGCGGCGTGCGCCAGATCGAGCTTTATCGCGAACGCGTCGTGCTGCGCCGTGCCGTTCAGGGCATGCGGATGGCCGTCAGCGTTCGTATCGCTGATTTCCTCGGCGTCGCGCTGCGCGGCATCGATGACGGCGCCATGCTGGTGCTCAGGCATCGCGATCCTTCGCTGACCATTCCGTTGTGCGTCGGCACAGATCAGGACGAAATCGCAGCCGCTTGGCTGATGTGGAGCGAATTGTTCGCCCTCCCGCAATTGCGGGACGACGAAGTGCGTGAGCCGGCGCCGCGACGGCGCCGACGCAATGCGATCCGCTGGCGGCGGCCGCGATTTCTGATGCGCAGGCGCACCGGCAGCCTGCTCAACCCGGCACAGGTCTATCGCAACGAGCGCGAGATCATCGCCAGGAATTGACGTTCGTTGGAAGGTCGGTGAGCCACCGTTTTCGCGCAATTACCACCGTATCAGCGCATCGACCACGAGGCCTGCGAAAAGCAATAGCCCGGCATCGCGGTTGGACTTGAAAATCTTCAGGCACAAGGCGGGATCGCCAATTCGCAAGCGCCGGATCTGCCAGGCCAGATGCGCCGCGAACAGGGCAAGGCCGACCCAGGCCGCAGCGCCGACACCGGCAAGCGCAAGCGCCACGCCGATCAGCATCACCGCAAGGCCATAGAATGCAACCAGCGCGGCATGGGTTCGCGCGCCGAACAGCCGCGCGGTCGACTTGACCCCGATCAGCGCGTCGTCCTCGACGTCCTGATGGGCGTAGATGGTGTCGTAGCCGATCACCCAGGCAATCGAACCGGCATAGAGCACGAGCGCGGTGGCATCGAGACGCCCAAAGGTGGCCGCAAATCCCATCAGCGCGCCCCAGGAGAAGGCGAGCCCCAGCACGACCTGCGGCCAGTATGTGATGCGTTTCATGAAGGGATAGATCGCAACGATGAGCAGCGAGGCGATACCGGTCAGAACCGCAAAGCGGTTGAACTGCAGCAGCACGATGAGACCGACCAGTGCCTGGAGGGCAAGGAAGGCAAACGCGCGCTTCACGCTGACTTGACCGGCGGGAATCGGCCGCGAGCGCGTGCGCTCGACCATGGCGTCGAGATCGCGGTCGGTGATGTCGTTCCAGGTGCAGCCTGCGCCGCGCATGGCGAACGCGCCGATGAAGAACAAGGCAAGCGTGAGCGGCAAATGCGCAAGGTCGCGTGCGATGCCCGCGGCGAGCGCGGCAGACCACCAGCACGGCAGCAGAAGCAGCCAGGATCCGATCGGCCGGTCGAGGCGGGCGAGCCGGAGATAGGGTCGCGTCCATTGCGGCGCTGCGGTGTCGACCCAGTTACCGGTGGAGTCGGCGACGCGCAGAGACCACGTGGAGCGGATTTGAGGTTCGCTAGCCACCTGCCGCAACTCCTGATGCGAACGTCAGATCCAAGGCTTCTACGTGCAATCTTGTCTTGCAGTGCCGCCTGTCGATCTGAAGTTCCTGATCTGAGTTCGCAACGCGCATCGCGGGAACGTCAAATCGGCGGCGCTGCCGCTCATCGCTATCTTTCGAGAACGTTGCCGTTCAGGGTGTCGAAGGTGCTGCCGCCCTTCTTGGCGGTGGTGACCTCGGGAGCCGTCGACGTGCCCAGCACGTCGCTCAAGCTGGGACCGGCCGGTCCGCGCGTCTTCATCTGCTCGGCCACCGTGCAGACCCGCTTCTCGAGCGCCTCGGTATTCTTGTGACCGGTCTTCAACTGGTCGGCGATCTGCGGCGGGATCCCGCACTTGGCCGAGTTGGTTTCGACATATTTGATCATCTTGAGCTCGGCCTGGCTGAAGCTCGAGATCAGCTTGCAGGCTTCATCCGGCGGAGCATGACGCTCGCCGGCCACCTTGATTGCCTTGCCGCGCTTCTCGGCGTCCTCGCGCAGGGGCACAAAGCCCTTCATGCAGGCCTCCGACGGGCCGCCGGAGGGCGGCGCCGCACCCGGAGGCGGTCCGAACCCGCCCGCCCCGCCGGCAACCGGCGCGACACCGGCGGACGGAAACGGTGAAGCGGGGGCAGCGCCCATGGAGGCCGACGGGGCTGCGCCATTCACCGGCGGAAAGGCAGGATCGTTCTTCATCGGCTGATTAGGCAGCGGCGCAGGGAACGCCCCCTGCGCTTGCGCATGGTCGGCGCGAGCGACAAGCACGGCCAATGTCAGCGGCACGATCAGGCGGTAAATCATCACGGCTTTCATCTCCGGCAGGTCCGCGAGCCCAACAATGTCCGGAATTTCGCGGTTCGGAAGCGATGTCCGGCTCTCAGGTATCTTCCAGCACAGCTTTTTACGATCCCTGCCAGTGCTTAACAACCTGCGGAATCTGGCAATAGCGCGGCGCAGAGCCGCACCTTAGAGCCAATATTTGCCACTGATTCTGGGCCTTTGGGTTAAAACCGACCCCGGTAGGACCATCACAAATGCCTGAACTGGATTTTCGCGCGCCGCGCCTCTACGTCGACGCCCCTCTGCACGAGGGGCAGACGGTGGTGCTGGAGCGTAACCAGGGCAATTATCTCGGCAATGTGCTGCGTCTGGGCGCCGGCGACAGCATCCTGGTCTTCAATGGGCGCGACGGCGAATGGCGGGCCGAGATCGCCGGGCGCAAGCGGGCGGACAGCCTCACCGTCCAGACGCGGACCCGGCCGCAGGATCGCCTGCCCGACCTCGCTTACGTCTTCGCGCCGCTGAAGCATGCCCGGCTCGATTACATGGTGCAGAAGGCGGTGGAGATGGGCGCTGCCCGCCTGCAACCGGTCCTGACCCGCTTCACCCAGGTCTCGCGCGTCAATGGCGAGCGGATGCGCGCCAACGTTATCGAGGCGGCGGAACAATGCGGCATCCTGAGCCTGGCCGCGGTCGCAGACCCCGTACCGCTCGACCGTTTTCTCACATCGCGCGATCCAAACCGGCTTCTGGTATTTTGCGACGAGGCGGCCGAGGTCGCCGATCCCGTGGCGGCACTGCGCAAGGCGACTGCCCGGGGCATCGACGTCCTGGTCGGCCCCGAAGGCGGATTTGCCGAGGACGAGCGCGCGGACCTGTTGCGCCAGCCGCAAACCTTAAGAGTTTCCTTAGGCCCGAGGATCCTGCGCGCCGATACCGCGGCCGTCGCGGCGCTGACGTTGGTCCAGGCCGCCCTTGGCGACTGGACCGGCCCAAATCGTTAATTGCGGCCAAAACCGTTAAGGGACTCGCGGAAACGATGTCGAAACGAGTGATCGGCCATGCTAAGGGGCTGCTCCAACAACGCCTTTTTCGGATGATCGGACCCTCGGCCGATGACGCTGACCGCCGCAACGCCTGCCCCCGCCGCTTCCGCCCACTGGGCGGACGCGCTGCTGGCGTCGTTTGCCCAAGCAGGCTATGTGCGCGCGGAGCCCTCGATCCTGCAGCCGGCCGAGCCGTTCCTCGACCTCTCCGGCGAGGACATCCGCAAGAGCCTCTATCTCACGACGGATGCCAGCGGCGAGGAACTGTGCCTGCGGCCCGATCTCACCATCCCCGTGGCGCGCGACTATCTCGCCTCGCCCAAGGCCGGGCAGCCGGCCGGCTTCTCCTATCTCGGTGCGGTGTTTCGCTATCGCTGGAACCAGCCGAGCGAGTTCCTGCAGGCCGGCGTCGAATCGTTCGGGCGCCAGGACCGCGCGGCGGCAGATGCGGAAATGCTGGCGCTGGCACTCGAGGCCACAGCGGCGTTCGGCATCGGCGACGTCGAGATCCGAACCGGCGACGTCGCACTTTTCAACGCGCTGATCGATGCGCTGCAGCTTTATCCGGTGTGGCGCCGGCGGCTTCAGAAGGATTTCAACCGCAAGATCGACCTCGCGCGGGACATCGAGCAGCTGACGCTTCCGACCGCGCCCGGACGCCACGAATATGAGGGGGTGCTGGCGGCGCTTGCCGGCAGCGACCGCAAGGCGGCGCTGGCGCTGGTCACCGACCTGATGTCGATTGCAGGCGCAACCAATGTCGGCGGACGAACCGTCGCCGAAATTGCCGATCGCTTCCTCGAGCAGTCGACGCTGAAAGCCGGCGCGCTGCCGCGCGATGCGACCGGCATCATCAAGCGCTTCCTGTCGATTGCGGGCGCACCCGATGACGCGGTCGCGCAGTTGCGCGCCCTCGCCGCCGACGCCGGGCTCGCCATCACCGCTGTCATCGACGAGCTCGAAAGCCGGGTCGGCTTCATGGCCGCCCGCGGCATCGACATCACGAAGACCCGTTTCTCGACCTCCTTCGGGCGCGGGCTCGACTATTACACCGGTTTCGAATTCGAGCTGCACAAGGCCGGCGACGGCGTCGAGCCACTGGTTGCGGGCGGCCGCTATGACGGGCTGATGACCCAGCTCGGCGCTTCGACCCCTATTCCGGCGGTCGGCTTCTCGGTCTGGGTCGAAGCGCTGACCAAGAGCCGCGCTTCGACCGATCGCGGCGGGAGCAGGCCATGAGCGCCCCCTTCGTTCTCGCGGTACCCTCCAAGGGTCGCCTGCAGGAAAACGCCGAGGCCTTCTTTACCCATGCCGGGCTGTCGCTCGCAAAGCCACGCGGTGCGCGCGACTATCGTGGCACGATGATCGGCTACGACAATGTCGAGATCGCCTATCTCTCCGCCGCCGAGATCGCCGCTCAGCTTGCGAGCGGGGCCGTGCATCTCGGCGTCACCGGCGAGGATCTGGTGCGCGAGAGCATCGCCAACGCCGACAAGCGCGTGCTGCTGATCGACCAGCTCGGCTTCGGTCATGCCAATGTCGTGGTTGCCGTGCCGCAAGCATGGATCGACGTGCGCACCATGGCCGATCTCGACGACGTCACCACCGGCTTTCGCGAACAGCATAACCGCCGGATGCGGGTTGCGACCAAGTACACCAATCTTACCCGAACTTTCTTCGCCGCTCACGGCGTGGTCGACTACCGCATCATGGAAAGCGCTGGCGCAACCGAGGGCGCGCCCGCGGTCGGCACCGCCGAGATGATCGTCGACATCACCACGACCGGCGCAACGCTTGCCGCCAACGGCCTCAAGGTGCTCGACGACGGCGTGATCCTCAAGAGCCAGGCCAACCTGGTGGCTTCTCGCGCGGCCGACTGGTCGGGAGAGGCCCGGGAGGCTGCCCGCATCATCCTCGACCACATCGCCGCCCGCGCCCGCGCCAACATGTACCGCGAGGTGCGCACACGCTTTGCCGGCTGCAATGATGCGCTGCTTGCCGAAGCTCACAATCGTTTCGGCGTGGTGTCGCCGTTCGGTGGACCGACCTCGTCCGGCATGCTGACCCTGCACTGCCCGCCGGCCCAGCTTTACGCGCTCGGCAGCTTCCTGCGCGCACATGGCGCCGACACCGTGTCGATCGCATCCCTCGATTATGTGCTGGACCGCGAGAACCCGCTATTTGCCAGGTTGACGGCATTCCTGGGCAACTGAGACCAAGCGTCGCTGGGGCGACTGTGGCGACAAGTTCTCGCGATTGCCATATGGTTGAGCGGGGAATACGGGAATCTGATCCGATGATGCTGGGTAGCGATGTCTCGAGCCTGACCACGACTGCGACCAATGCCGCAGCGCAAGGGCTGTCGATCGTCGTCCCGCTCTATAACGAGGCGGCGGGCCTGGAGCTGCTGCATCGCCGGCTCGGCGCGCTCGCGATCCGCCTGCGGCAGCGCTTTCACCTTGCTTGCGAGGTCGTCTATGTCGATGACGGCTCGACGGACGCGACACGCGACATCGCGCAAGGCCTCACGGCGGAAGGCCTCGACATCCAGGTGGTGTCGCTGTCACGCAATTTCGGCAAGGAGGCGGCGTTGATGGCGGGGCTCGACCATGCCCGGCGCGGCGCCCTGCTGTTCATGGACGGCGATGGCCAGCATCCGCCCGATCTCGTCGAGCAACTTGTCGGCCACTGGGTCGAAGGCGGTTACGACGTGGTCTATACCGCGAAGGCCCATCGCGACAATGAACCGTTCCTGCGGCGGTTGGCCGTGCACGGGTTTTATGCGCTGATCAATTGGGGCGCGCGGCAGAAGATCCCGGAGGACGCGGGCGACTTCCGTCTGCTGTCGCCGCGCGCCGTTGCAGCGCTCCGACAACTGCCGGAGCGCAATCGTTTCTTCAAGGGGCTGGCGAGCTGGATCGGCTTCCGCCAGATCCGGGTGGATTACGAGCCCGCGCCGCGCGCCCATGGCGTTACCACGTTCTCGTTCATGCGCCTGCTCGGCCTGTCGATCGAGGGGCTGACGTCGTTCTCCGTCGCGCCGTTGCGGTTCGCGAGCCTGCTCGGCGTGCTGCTCGCATCCGCCGCCTTCCTGTTCGGGCTGTCGATCCTGTGGGAGGTGTTTACGACCGGCAAGCAGGTGCCCGGCTATCCCTCGCTCGTGGTCGGTCTCATGACCATCGGCGGCGTGCAGCTCATCATGATCGGCGTGCTCGGCGAATACATCGGCAAGATCCTCTCCGAGCTGAAGGCGCGTCCGATCTATTTCGTTGCCGAGCACACCGAAAGGCGCGTCGAGACGGACGAGGCCGCAAGCGCGAGCGAACGGACCGCCGCCGAATGAACGGTACGGCCCGGCGTATCTGGCTATGCGCCGACGATTACGGCATCAGCCCCGGCGTCAATCGCGCGATCCGCGATCTCATCGGCAAGGGCCGGCTCAATGCAACATCGGCAATGGTGGTCGGCCCTGCGATCGGCCGCGAAGAGGTCGCAAGCCTCAAGGCCGCGGCCGCCAAAAGCCCGCGCTGCGCCATCGGCTTGCATGTGACCCTGACCGCGCCCTTCCGTCCGCTCACGATGCACTTCCGCCCGCTGGACGGCGACATGTTCCTGCCGTTTGCAAAGTTGTTGCGGGCTGGCCTGTGGCGACGGCTCGATCCGGAGATCGTCCGCGCGGAGGTGGCGATGCAGATCGCGGCGTTCCAGGAGATGTTCGGCGTCTTGCCCGATTTCGTCGACGGTCATCAGCATGCGCAGCTTTATCCGATGGTGCGCGAGGGCTTTCTCTCAGCCGTCAAGGAAAAGGCGCCGAACGCGTGGGTGCGCCAGGCGCGCCGCAACCGGAGGCTTTCGCACCGGCTTCTGTCGCCCAAGGCGCTGTTCCTGGATGCGCTGAGCACGCAGTTCACCCGGCTTGCCGCGCGCGCGGGACTTGTCACGAACCCCGCCTTCTCGGGCGCCTACGACTATTCGCGCGCGCCGGACTATGGCGCATTGATGCAAGGCTTTCTCGCCGGCCTGCCCGCAGATGGCCTCGTGATGTGTCATCCAGGCTTTGTCGACGAGGTTCTGGTCGGCCTCGATCCGCTGACCACGGTGCGCGAGATCGAGCATGCCTATCTGGCAAGCGACGCCTTTTCCGGCCTGCTCGCTGCGAACAATGTTACGTTGGCCTGAGACCCTCGGTAGCGCCTGTCGTCGGATACCGAAATTTAATCCGCGCCCCGGCTAACAGCGTCATAAAGCCTACCTACATTTGGCGGCGCCATTTGCCGGTGACGCGAGGAGGACGCCATGACACCGCAGGAACGCCAACTGATCGACGACCTTTTCGAGCGGCTTGCCAAATTGGAGAGCGCTCCGCGCGATGGCGAAGCCACAGCCGCGATCGCGCAAGGATTGCGCAGCGCGCCGAACGCGGTTTATCCGCTGGTGCAGACCGTGCTGGTGCAGGACGAGGCGCTCAAGCGCGCCGACGCCCACATTCAGGAGCTTGAACAGGCCCTCGCGGCCGCTTCGGGCCAGGGGCAAGGAACGGGGCAAAACCAATCCGGCGGGTTCCTCGATTCCATGCGTGACAAGATCCTCGGACAGGGCGGCTCGCGCGGTTCGGTGCCGAATGTTCCGCCTCCCCTCCCCGAAAACCGGCCGGTCTGGAACAGCGGCCAGGTGATGGGCCAAATGCCTCCGGGCCAGGGTCCTTACGGCCAAGGCTATGGTCAGGGAGGCTATGGTCAGGGAGGATACGGGCAAGGCGCGCCGCAATCGCCGTTCGGTGGCGGCTCGTTCCTCGGCACGGCCGCGGCCACCGCCGCCGGCATGGTCGGCGGCTCGCTGCTGCTCAACAGCATCCGCGGGATGATGGGCGGCGGCAGCCGCCAGGCCTTCGGCGACACGGCGATGGGCGGCGAACGCGCCTCGAGCCCGTGGAGCGACCAATCCAACAGTCCGATGGCGCGCGATCTCGGTGCAGACGACATTGGCCGCAGCGGCGATCGCGGCGACGACAATTCGCGCGCCGGATTTTTCGACCAGGCCTCGAACGACGGGACCGACCAGGACGACATGGACATGGATTCCGACGACTTTGGCGGTGGCGACGACAGCGACTACGCCTGAGACGGAAATCCGGAACAAGACAGTCGCGCAGAGCGGGTTGACTCCCTGTCATCCCGCTCTGCTTGCATCTGATCAGAGCACGATCACCCGCGTGCCGACGTTGACGCGATCGTAGAGGTCGATGACGTCCTCGTTGCGCATGCGGATGCAGCCCGAAGAGACATTGGTGCCGATGGTCCATGGCTCGTTGGAGCCGTGGATGCGGTAGAGCGAGGAGCCGAGATACATCGCGCGCGCGCCGAGCGGATTTTCCGGCCCGCCTTCCATGTGCCGCGGCAGGTCGGGACGGCGTGCCAGCATTTCCGCCGGCGGCGTCCAGTCCGGCCATTCGCGCTTGGCGGAGATCGTCTTGACGCCCGCCCAGGCGAAGCCCGGACGCCCGACGCCGACGCCGTAGCGTAGCGCACGTCCATTGCCCTGCACGAGATAGAGGAACTTGTTCGGCGTATCGATCACGATGGTGCCGGCGCTTTCGCTGCCCTGATACTCGACTTCCTGCCTGTCGTATCTCGGATCGACCGGTCGCTGCATCGGATCGCCATACTGCAGGCCATACTGATCCTGGCGCGTGAACTGCGGATCGTAGCCGGGCTGCGGCTGATAGAGCGGGTCGCGCGGATAGCCGCCTTGCTGATAATGGCCGCGCGCGGCCTGCGGGTCGCCGAACAGGAATTCGATGAAGCCGCCGCCCATGCCGGAGGGCTCGGCACCGCGCATCGACGCTGCCGATTGAGGCTCGCGGGCGTAAATGACATTGGGCTGCTGCGGCGCGTTGTCGAATGCCGCCGCGGAATCGATCGCTGCGATGAGGCTGGACGCGCCGGCCAGCAGCGCGAGAGAAGCTTTTCTGAACATCGACGTACTCTGTACTGTTTCGTCTCGAACGTTCGAGCGCGACGGGGACGTTCACGCTCGCGTAACGCTAATTAAGTGCAAAACATCGTCGGTTTGGTAAACGGATTCGCCGTTTCGATTCACCACGTCGGCGAAGGCGGTGGAATTGGCGGGTAGCGTTTATTTTCGATGAACTCGAAACGCGCATGGTTAATCGAGCGTATGCGAGCCGCGCGAAATGTTCGATTGCAGTTCCCCGCGTGAACTTGGTGTTAAAGGGCGCCCTCTAAAACTTCGTCTGAGTTGGGGTTCGAGAAGAGTGCCATGCCTGTTCATCGCAAGCGTTTCCGTATCGAAGAAGCAATCGGGTTAGAGATGCCGGTCCAAGAATCTGGCGAAGCCGACGTGGGGCCTCTGCACCGCGCGATCATGTCGGAGCTGCGCGCGATCCGGGCGCAGATGGCCAACCCCTCCAAGAGCGCGACGGCCGCGACGGTGGAAGGATCGGTGGCGCGCGAGGTTGCCGAAGCGCACGCGCTGCTCGAAACCTACCGCGCCCAGATCGAGCAATGCGAGAAGCTCAAGGTCGAGCTCGACCTGATCCATGACGCCATCAACCGCACCAAGCGCGAAATCGCGGTGCTGCACGGCAAGAGCTTCGACGGCCAGGAGATGGCCAAGGTCAATGGCGAGCTCGGCGCCGTGGTCGGCGGCACCGAGCAGGCGACCCAGCAGATCCTGGAAGCGGCCGAGTCGATCGATCAGGCGGCAAGCGCCCTTTCCAAGGTGAACTCGCCGGAACAGCACAAGATCCTCTCCGAGGAAATCCAGGAGCGCATCATCTCGATCTACGAAGCCTGCAACTTCCAGGACCTGACCGGCCAGCGCATCAGCAAGGTCATGACCACGATGAAGTTCATCGAGAACCACATCAACGTCATGATGGAGATCTGGGGCGGCGTCGACGCCATCAAGGCGCATGCACCGCCGATCATCGATACGCGCGAAGGCGATGCCAAGCTGTTGAACGGGCCGAAGCTCGATGGCGATCCCGGTCACGCCTCGCAGGACGATATCGACGCGCTGTTCGACTGAGAGTCCGCCAGAGGCTCAATGCAAGACGCCGGCCTGGAGCCGGCGTTTTTTTTGGCTTCGCCATTCTCGCTCGCCTTTGCGAGCGCTACGGAAGACGTTTCACCTCAGGCCCGCGGCGCGCATTTGACATAGACCATGTTGCCGTAGCGGGTGGCGGCATCCTTGTCGACGAACCGCGTGACCAGCACGCGGCCGTCAAAGGAGACGATTTCACGGTCCTGTTCGCCGGCGGCCGGGCCGGCCGGCCCGATATAGTTCTTGCCGCTCTGGCTGCCCTTGATCGCGAGTTCCTGGGGGGTGGCCTGATCGGCCAGATGCATGACCACGCCGCCCGCGGTGCCTTTGCCGATCACATAAGGTTGCTTGCACTGCGCCAGCGCCTGTTTTTCGGTGCGGGCGCGGTCGTTCGGATTCTGGTAGGAGGCGAGCCCCCATTTGCCGACCAGCTCGTCGGCGCGAATGGTTGCCGGCACCTCGGGCGCGACGCCGGGCTCCGTTGAAACGGACGACGTGCCGCCGCCCAGGCTGAAGCTCGAACAAGCCCCCAGTAGCACCGTCAGCGCCGAGACAACCGCTAGGTTGACACCCGTCCGCGCATAGCCCTGACTGACCATGGTATTCCCCCGAGCAAAATCCTGGCCGCTCCCGCCGACAGCCAAGCGCAAAACCGCTGTCGGAGCAATAACTACGCCTGACAGATTGGTCGCGTTTCGTGCCGCAGCATCCTACAACAGCTTCAAGAAGGCATTAACCGCTTTGCTTGACAGGACCCGCGTCAGGCCATATTTCGGGCCCGGCGATTAGCACTCCGAAGGCACGATTGCCAAAAATGTTGGCCTTTTGACGCCCGACCCGGCGCCAGCCCCGGCCGCATTCCGATCCGCTTTCGTCCACCGATCCGATCAGCGAGCCTCCAGAAGGACACGTCATGGCCAAATCCAAATTCCGTCCGCTGCACGACCGTGTCGTGGTCAAGCGAATCGATGCCGAAGAGAAAACCAAGGGCGGCATTATCATCCCCGACACCGCCAAGGAAAAGCCCTCTCAGGGCGAGATCACCGCAGTCGGTCCGGGTGGCCGTGATGAAACCGGCAAGCTGATCCCGATCGACCTCAAGGTCGGCGACCGCGTGTTGTTCGGCAAGTGGTCGGGAACCGAAGTCAAGCTCGATGGCGAGGAACTCCTGATCATGAAGGAGTCCGACATCATGGGCGTGCTGGCTTAAGCGCCGACAATCCGCACATCGTCATGCCCGGGCTGGACCCCGGTCATCCCGACGAAGGAAGCGGCAGGCGATCCAATCAATCAATCCAGGAGAACTTCAAATGGCTGCCAAGGACGTAAAATTTGCCGGCGACGCGCGCGAACGCATGCTTCGCGGCGTCGACATCCTCGCCAATGCGGTGAGGGTGACGCTCGGCCCCAAGGGCCGCAACGTCGTCCTCGAGAAGAGCTTCGGCGCGCCGCGCATCACCAAGGACGGCGTCACCGTCGCCAAGGAGATCGAGCTCGACGACAAGTTCGAGAACATGGGCGCGCAGATGCTGCGCGAGGTCGCCTCCAAGACCAACGATACTGCAGGTGACGGAACCACCACCGCCACCGTGCTCGCCCAGGCGATCGTGCGCGAGGGCGGCAAGTCGGTCGCCGCCGGCATGAACCCGATGGACCTCAAGCGCGGCATCGACATCGCCGTGCTTGCCGTCGTGAAGGACCTCGAGAAGCGCGCCAAGCCGGTCGCTTCCTCGTCCGAGGTCGCCCAGGTCGGCACCATTTCGGCCAATGGCGACGCCGCGATCGGCAAGATGATCGCGCAGGCCATGCAGAAGGTCGGCAACGAGGGCGTCATCACTGTCGAGGAGAACAAGTCGCTCGAGACCGAGGTCGACATCGTCGAGGGCATGAAGTTCGACCGCGGCTATCTCTCGCCCTATTTCGTCACCAATGCCGAGAAGATGACCGCCGAGCTCGAGGATGTTTTCGTGCTGCTGCACGAGAAGAAGCTGTCGGGGCTCCAGGCGATGCTGCCGGTGCTGGAAGCGGTGGTGCAGTCGGGCCGGCCGCTCCTCATCATCGCGGAGGACGTCGAGGGCGAGGCGCTGGCGACGCTGGTCGTCAACCGCCTGCGCGGCGGTCTGAAGGTCGCGGCCGTCAAGGCTCCGGGTTTTGGCGATCGCCGCAAGGCCATGCTGGAGGACATCGCGATCCTGACCGGCGGCCAGCTCATTTCAGATGAGCTCGGCATGAAGCTCGAGAACGTCACCGTGAACATGCTCGGCCGCGCCCGCAAGGTGGTGATCGACAAGGAGAACACCACGATCGTCAACGGCGCCGGCAAGAAAAAGGACATCGAGGCCCGCGTCGCCCAGATCAAGGCGCAGATCGAGGAGACCACCTCGGACTACGACCGCGAGAAGCTGCAGGAGCGCCTTGCCAAGCTCGCGGGCGGCGTCGCGGTGATCCGCGTCGGCGGCGCGACCGAGGTCGAGGTCAAGGAGAAAAAGGACCGCGTCGAGGACGCGCTCAACGCAACGCGAGCGGCCGTGCAGGAAGGCATCGTTCCCGGCGGCGGCGTGGCGTTGCTCCGTGCCAAGCGGGCGGTCGGCCGCATTCACAACGACAATGCGGACGTGCAGGCCGGCATCAACATCGTGCTGAAGGCGCTGGAAGCTCCGCTGCGGCAGATCGCCGAAAACGCCGGCGTCGAGGGTTCGATCGTGGTCGGCAAGATCCTCGAGGACAAGTCGGAGACGTTTGGCTTCGACGCGCAGAACGAGGAGTATGTGGACATGGTCGGCAAAGGGATCATCGATCCGGCCAAGGTCGTGCGCACCGCGCTGCAGGACGCCTCGTCGGTGGCCGGCCTTCTGGTCACCACCGAAGCCATGGTCGCCGAACTGCCGAAGGAGCCGGCGCCGGCGATGCCCGGCGGCGGCGGCATGGGCGGAATGGGCGGCATGGGCTTCTAGCCCCGCCGGGACCTCGAAAATTTGACGAAGGCCGCCTCAAAGGCGGCCTTCTTTTTTGGCCCATAGACGATCGAGGTTTGCTAGTTAGGGCCCGGTTTCGAACCAGCTCCAGGGAATGTCTTATGCGCGCGCTCTTGCTTCTTGCGGCGGTTTTTATTGCTGCCATGCCGAACCTCGCCACGGCCCAGATCAAGCTGCCGGCAAAGACCGATCCCAATGTTGCCGAGACCCGATATTTCACCTCGATCGACGGGCTGATGGAGGGCAACGCCGACGTCATTTTGAAGGAGACGCGGAAAGGCAAGACCGTCACGGCCGCCATGCTCGACGTCTGCTATCCCGCCGACAAGACTTCCGACCGCAAGGACCGCTTTGTCGTCAATCTCGCCGTCAACGGCCAGACCTTGTCCGGCTCCGCGCAAAGCCTCGGCGACAAGGTGCCCGTGACGGTGAAGCTGAACCGCAAGCCGACCGGCGACACGTTCGAGTTTAGAGGCCAGATCAGCATCGGCAGCAACGTGACCGAGGTCGCCTCCACCGACAATTCCGATATCAGCGAAAAGGAATTCCTCGACAGCCAGGTGGTCGATGACGGCATCACGCCCGCGCCGAAGGATTTCAGCGAGGTCTCTCCGGAAGCCGTCGGCGTGCGGGTCAAGCTCGAATCCGCGCTCGATTTCCTGAAGAGCCTGAAGGGCCAGGACGTCGAGGTCGCGCTCAACAGCCTCGCGGTGACCTGCGATGCGTTGCGCGCCGGCCAGCAGACCATCACGATGTCCGTCGATCCCGATCGCGCTGCTGCGCTGATCGCCAGGGCCAAGGCAATGACGGGCGTCACGCTGGCCGGCTGGACTACGGGCGTGGTCGAGATGGACCGCGCCATCCGCTTTGCCGCGGCCGACTGGCGCGACGGCGACAAGCTCAACCGCGACAAGCTCGCGGCGACGCTCTCCGCCGTGCTTGCGAAAACGCTGTCGGCAAAATTGGCGAGCTCGAGCTGGAGCACCACCACCGGCAAGCTGAAGCTGAACTTCAAGCGGCCAAGCCCGGTCTATCCCGCGCTCGAACTCACCGACACCATCGAGGTGGTCGCCCTGGTTGCGCCGGACAAGCCCGGCGCGACCGACAAACTGATGCTCTGGCTCAGCAATCCCGTGACGACTACGGCCGACGAGGGATCAGGCGCACGAACTCGTGCTTTCGGACGAATCCTCCGGCGAGGAGGAAGGCGACCAGCGGGACGATTCCGGCGCGGTCGATGCGCTGACCAGGGAATTGAAGGGCCAGCGCTGGGATGCCGACAAATCGGTGTGGAAGTAGTCAGTTCGTGTTGAGGCGAAACCTGAGCGTTCTCGTTCCGATGAAGGAGACGAGGTCGCCCTGGCGCTTCCAGGTGGTCGCTTGGCTGAGTGCTGCGACCAGATCGTCATCCAGTTGCGCGCGATCCGGCGGGCAGCCGCGATCCTGCATCGGACCGGCGATAAAGATGACGGTGTCGCCCGCCACCGAAAACTGGCCCTTGCCGCCCTTGCACCAGAGCTCGAGAACGACCTCGCCATTATCGCCGATGTCGAGATCGGGAATCCGTTTCGATCCGGGCTGACGAGCCGCGTCCAGCGTCATTTCCATGCCGAAGGGAAAGTCGGTCTCCGCGCGGGCGGCGCTGATGCTTGAAAACGACAGCAGCGCGATCGACAACGCGAACGCCGCAGGACACGCGGATCTGACGGAAATCATACCACCTCTCACGCAACCGATTATGGTCGCGCCGTTCTATTCGACGGCTGCGAGCTTGAACAGGTTCGTTGCGCGAAAAAATTTTCGCAAGAAAAACCCGCAAGGTCCTGGCCTTGCGGGCTTTGTTTTGGCGGAGTTTTTCTCGCCTACTTCAGCACCATCAGCGTGAACGGATAGACGTAGGCCTGCAGCGTGACGAAAAGGCCGACCAGGCAGGCCAGCACGATCGAGTGCTTGAACACGTAGCGCAGGATCGAGCCCTCATGGCCGTACCAATTGGTCGCGGTTGAGGCGACCACGATCGATTGCGCGTCGATCATCTTGCCCATCACGCCGCCGGATGAGTTGGCGGCGGCCATCAGAATCGGCGACAGGCCGAGTTGCTGGGAGGTGATCTTCTGCAGGTTGCCGAACAGGATGTTGGAGGCGGTGTCCGATCCCGTCAGCGCCACGCCCAACCAGCCGAGCAGCGTGCCGAAGAAGGGATAGAGCACGCCGGTTGCGGCAAAGGCGAGACCGAGCGTTGCGTCGACGCCGCCGAGCCGCGTCAACGTGCCGATCGCGAGCATGGCCGAGATCGTGATCAGCGAGATCGCGCACAGGCGGATGGTGCGGGCGTATTCCGTCACCAGCTTCGCGGGCGAAACTCCCATCAAGAGGCCCGATACGATCGCCGCGATCAGCATGCCGGTGCCCGTGAACGACAGATAGGTGAACGCAAACACCGCACCCTCGGGCGTCGGCTTCGCCACGACCGGCGGCATCTTGTTGATCATGTTGTGCAGATCCGGAACGGGATAGTTCCAGGTGAAGATCGAGTTCGCCCAGGTCTTGAACGCGCCATTGCCCCAGATCAGCATCACGATGCAGACGATGATCCACGGCAGCAGCGCGCTCCACACCTCGGCCCGCGTCAGCGGCGTCTTGTCGAGCGGCTTGGCGGCCGCCATGGTTGCCGCCGATTCGTCGCGACCGCGCAACGCGGGCGACAGCCAGAGCTCCCTCGGCTGCCAGATGCGCAGGAACAGGATCAGGCAGCCCATCGAGATCAGCGAGGCGCCGATATCGACGATCCACGGATTGATGAAGTTCGAGATCACGAATTGCGGAATCGCAAACGACACGCCGGTAACGAGGATGGCGGGCCAGATATCCTTCATACCCTTCCAACCCGCAAACGCCCACACCACCCAGAACGGCACGATCAGCGAGAACAGCGGCAGCTGGCGGCCGACCATCGCGCCGAGAATGTAGGGATCAAGGCCCGTCACCGACGCCAGTCCCTGGATCGGGGTGCCGAGCGCGCCATAGGCAACAGGCGCCGTATTGGCGATCAGGGAAAGTCCGGATGCGGCGAGCGGCGAAAAACCGAGGCCGATCAGGATCGAGCCGGTGATTGCGACCGGCGTGCCGAAACCGGACGCGCCTTCAAAGAACGCGCCGAACGAAAATGCGATCAGCAGGAGCTGCAGGCGGCGATCTTCCGTGACGCCGCCCACCGCGCGCTTGAGCAGCTCGAATTTGCCGGTGGCGACAGTGACCTGGTACAGGAAGATGACGTTGAGCACGATCCAGCCGATCGGGAAGAAGCCGGTCACGATCCCGAGCACGGAGGCGCGGATCGACATGCCGGCCGGCATCGTGAAGATGAAGATCGCGATCAGATTGGTGATGATCACGGCAACGATCGCGGCGATATGCGCCTTCACCCGCCCGCTCGCGATCAACACCAGCAGCGTGACCACGGGAACGGCCGCGGCGATCGTCGACAGCGCCGCACTGCCGAGCGGATTGTAAACTTGATTCCACATTTGCATTTCCTCCCCACGCCATGTCTTGCACCCAACCCCGCGTGGTGGAATCAGGCATGCCAGGCAGACAGGTATACGAGACGAGCCCAGGGATTCAGCAAGCCCATCCGCCGCGCCGAATCCCGCTCAAATACTTGCGAAGTATGAAAGCCGTCCCGCTTCCCCGTCGCGCCCATGCTAGGATTGAGGCGAACCTGCGGACAAGCCAACCGGCACCATGGTACTTACGACTTTAGTCTAAGCGTCCACAGCTCTGTGAGCGATCGGGCCGCCAGGCGCCACTCCAGGAGACATCTGATCTCGTGAACAACATCCGCGCGACGCTTGCGATCGTATGGCGGATCGCTGCTCCCTATTTCCGCTCCGAGGACAAGTGGGCCGGCCGTGTCCTACTCGCATCCGTCGTTGCGATCGAGCTCTCGCTGGTCGCCATCGATGTCCTGGTCAACCAGTGGAACAACCAATTCTACAACGCCCTGCAGGAGCACGATTGGGGGACCTTCGTCCGCGAGATCCTGATCTTCTGCACGCTTGCGGCCTCCAACGTCGTGCTCGCGGTCTACCAGCTCTACCTCAATCAATGGCTGCAGATCCGCTGGCGGCAGTGGATGACGAGGCGCTATCTGGGAAACTGGCTGCACGAGGCCAATCACTACCGCATGCAGCTGCAGGGCGATGCCGCCGACAACCCCGACCAGCGCATCACCGACGACGTCAAGCTGTTCGTCGAGCGCACCATCGATCTCGGCCTGAGGCTGCTCAACGCCGTCGTGACGCTCGCGTCCTTTGTGGTGATCCTCTGGGCTCTCTCGGCTGCGGCGCATCTCAATTTCTTCGGCACCCATCTGATCATTCCGGGCTACCTTGTCTGGTGCGCGCTGATCTATGCCGCCTTCGGCACCGTGCTGACACAGTGGATCGGCTCGCCGCTGGTCAATCTCGATTTCAACCAGCAGAAGTTCGAAGCTGATTTCCGCTTCAATCTCGTCCGCGTCCGCGAGAACTCGGAACAGATTGCGCTGTTGCGCGGCGAGAGCGCCGAGCGCGAGCGCCTGACGGCCCGCTTCGGCCGGGTGGTCGCGAACTGGTACGCCATCATGAGCCGGACCAAGCGGCTGGTCGCTTTCACCGCGAGCTTCGAGCAGACCGCGGTCATCGTGCCCTACATCCTGGTCGCTCCCGCCTATTTCGCCGACCGCATCCAGCTCGGCGGCATGATGCAGTCGGCCTCGGCGTTTGGCAGCGTGCAAAAGGCTTTGTCGTATTTCGTCACGGTCTTTCGGGACATGGCCGAATGGCGCGCGGTGGTGGCTCGTCTCGACGGCTTCGAGAAGTCAATCAGGATTGCCGAGGCGCTGCCGCGCAAGCCGCCCGCAATCGAGGTCTCCGCGGCCGGGCACGGCGACAGCATCGACCTGGCACAGCTTCTGGTGACGCTGCCCAACGGCATGCCGCTGGTCACCGCCCAGCGCTTCTCGATCAGCGGCAACGAGCGCGTGCTGGTGACGGGTCCTTCCGGCGCCGGCAAGTCGACGCTGTTCCGCGCCATCGCCGGGATCTGGCCGTTCGGCTCCGGGGCCATCACGATTCCGCCCGAGGCGACGCTGATGATGCTGCCGCAGCGGCCCTATCTGCCGATCGGCACGCTCAGCGCGGCGATCGCCTATCCCGCGGAAGACGGCGCGTTCGACGAGGCACGCATCGCCGAATTGTTGCGCGCGGTGGGCCTGCAAAAGCTCGAGCCGCGGCTGGGCGAGGAAGATCACTGGAACCGGATCCTGTCGCTCGGCGAACAGCAGCGGCTCGGGATCGCTCGCGCGCTGCTGCACGCGCCGCAATTCCTGTTTCTGGACGAGGCAACCGCCTCGCTCGACGAGCCCGCTGAAGCCAGGCTCTACCGACTGATCGCGGACCGCTTGCCCGACACCACGGTGGTCTCGATCGGCCATCGCTCCAGCTTGCGGGCGTTTCACCAGCGCAACGCGGAACTCGCCCCCGACGGCGATCAGTTCGCGCTGCGCGGCCAGGGCGAGCGCGAAGGCGATGTCAGAGCCAGCGCTGCGGCCAGTGCCGGCGGCGCAGCAGGCGGTGCCAGATACAGGCAAACAGAGTGAGCAAGAGCGCGCCCGCGAGCACCGGCACGAACAGGAACGTCCAGGCGAGATTGTTGGCGACCACGAGCAGCGGATCGATCCCGGCCGGCGGGTGAAACGTCGCCGTCAGATACATGGCGAGGATGGCAAGGCCCACCGCGAGCGCCGCCGCCCAGGCGGCGGGTCCGGTGACCTTGAGCACGGCCAGGCCGACCATGGTCGACACCAGATGGCCGCCGATCAGCGCCCGTGGCTGGGCCGGCTCGGCCTCCGGCGCCCCAATCACCAGCACGATGGAGGTCGCAAAAGGGATGGCCGCGAGCGGATAGCGCGTGTTCAGCGAGAACCATTCCATGATGCCGATCGCAAGCGCTCCGCCAGCGCCTGCGACCATGCCGGCCACGGCGTTGGCGAGGCTGACACCGCGCCATGCGTCCTTCATCGCCTCACGCCAGTGTGAGCGCATGCTCCGTCCGCTCAAATGAAAAGGGCGGCAGATCGTTCTGCCGCCCTTCGCTGCCGATCTCTGTGATCAGCTTACTTCAGGTTGGTCATCGCTGTCAGGTCGGCCGAGAGCTTGGCCACACCGGCCGCGCTGCACCAGTTCGAGCCGAAGGCGGTCGTGCCATTGCCGGGGTTGATCGCCGTCACGAAACCTGCGCTCGCGTTGGTGGTGCTGTAGTCGCTGGTGAAGGCGTTGCAATTGCCCTTCGACAGATTGGTGTCGTAGTAGCGCAGGTCGAGCGTGAAGACCTTGTAGGTGAAAGCAACGCCGATATTCCACGTATTGTAGCTGGGCTCGGGAATACCGGCCGGGAACGGACCGCCAAAGGCGGTGCGAACGGTGGTGCCGTAGAAGGCATCAGAGGTACCGAGCCACTGCCGGCCGAATTCACCGGAAATGAACATGCCGACGCCGCTCGAGCCGAACGTTGTGCTCGGGGCGGTCCACTTCGCCGTGACCGAGGCGTAGTTGCCCCATGCGCCGAG
This sequence comes from uncultured Alphaproteobacteria bacterium, assembly GCA_963738845.1. Lineage (GTDB taxonomy): Bacteria > Pseudomonadota > Alphaproteobacteria > Rhizobiales > Xanthobacteraceae > Bradyrhizobium. Next base: position 467,953 of record CAVTYJ010000008.1, read on the forward strand.
GTTCAGGAAGTTCGGCGAGTAGTATTCGTTGGCGCCAACCTGCCACTGATCGTTGATCGTGACATTGACCTTGGCATAGCCCTCATAAAAGCTCGCATTCCTTTTGGCGAAGTTGCCATTGATGGGAAGGCCGCCAACGCCGAGCTGACCGAAGTCGATCCCTTGCCCAAAGGCGGCGCAGTTATTGGTTGGCGGAAGCACGGTGCCCTGGGAGCCAAAGCATTGGCCGCCGGGATAGATATAGCCCCACACACCGAAGTCGAAGGCGAACATGCCGAATGTCGGGCGAACACCGCCGTAGATATCAACCTCGGCCGCGGCGCGGTTGGGGAACGAGATGCTTTCCGCCGAGGTGCCGATATAGAGCTGCAGGTCCTTGTTGACGTTATAGCGCGGCTCGAAATAGGCCGCGACCGACGGCTTGTGGTCCGATTGGGTGATGCCGCGGAAAATGTAATCGTTCATGATCGCGCTGCCGAACGCGATATCCCAAGGGTCGAACGCGGGCGGCGGAGGTGCCTTCACTGCCTTCACAGGCATATCCGCGGCCAAGGCCGATCCCGTCACAGCCGATCCCGAAACGATTGCCAGCGCCGTTGCCAACAACACCATCTTTTTCATTACGATCCCCATCGCATTTCCGATACCAGCCCGATTCCGGCGCCCCCCACGGGCAATCGACACCTGACTGAAAGCCGAATTTCTTGTTCCGTTCGGCAATCTGGTACGGCTCGCGCGACCGGTGAAGCAAAAAAAGTGTCCATCTGCCGACTTTTTGGGCGTTTTGGGGATTCCGCCAAAGGTTGTCGGAATGTGTTGCTCAATCACAACAAAATAGAGGCCCCTCGCCGCCGTAAACTCGGCCTGTGGGCTTCATGGCGCGAGATGGAAACAAAGGCCGCGACCGAATCGGCCGCACGCCGGCTGGCGGATAGCTGAGCTCAAATGAAAAAAGCCGCGGCAGGACGGCCGCGGCTTTCTTGATTCGCTGCCCCGGCTCGGCGGGGCGCGTCGGGTCAGTTGCTGTGCTCGTCCCCGCCGCCGGATGGGCTCCAGGAGGGCTCGGGCGCGGGCTCCGACGTGGCCCAGCTGTGGACGGGCGCAGCAGCGGGGGTGTGGGTTTCCATCGGTTCAGGGGCAGGCGCAGGCGCTTTCGGCGCAGGCTTCCTGGCAGCGCGCTTCTTGGCGGCGCTCTTTTTCGGTGCGGCCTTCTTCGCAGCTTTCTTCGCAGCCTTCTTCGCCGTCTTCTTGGCGGCTTTCTTCGGCGCCGCTTTCTTGGCCTTCTTCATCGTCTTCTTTGCGGCCTTCTTGGAAGCCTTCTTCGCGGATTTCTTCCCCTTCTTGCTCTTTTTCGCTTTCGCCATCGTGATCCTCCTGTTGCCGCCGATCCATGTCCATCAGGCGTTTCATCTCATCCGCGCCCTGGAAGCGCGCGGCGCTAATCGATCAGTTCGACAGTGGTCGCGGACCGCCCGTCGCCCAATCGAGGAGTTCAATCGTGTGCACGACGGGAACCGATGTGCCGCCGGCAATCTGCACCATGCATCCGATATTGCCCGCCGCGATCATGTCCGGCTTGACACTTGCGATGTTGGCGATCTTGCGATCGCGCAATCGGGTCGCAATGTCAGGCTGGAGAAGGTTGTAAGTCCCCGCCGAGCCGCAACACAAATGACTCTCGGGTACATCTTTCACCACGAATCCGTTCTTGGAAAGCAAATCTTTCGGAATAACTGTGACTTTCTGCCCGTGCTGCAGCGAGCAGGCGGCGTGATAGGCGACCACGACATCGTTCCGAGCGCTCTGCACGGGCTTCATTTCGATGCCGGCGAGATACTCGGTGATATCCTTGGCGAGCGCCGAAATCCTGGCGGCGGGCGCTGCGAAATCGCGGTCCTCGCGCAGCAGGTAGCCATAATCCTTGATCACCGTGCCGCAGCCGGACGTCGTCACCACGATGGCGTCGAGCCCCTCGCGCGCGATCTCCGCGCTCCATGCGGTGACGTTGGCTTGCGCGCGCGCCAAAGCATCATCCTCGCGGCCGAGGTGATGGGTGAGCGCGCCGCAGCATTGCTCGTCCTTGACCAGGACGACCTCGATCCCGTGCCGGGTCAGGACGTTGATGGCGGCCTGGTTGATGCGGGGCGCGAGCACCTGCTGGGCGCAGCCCTGCAACAGCGCGACGCGACCCCGCTTCCGGCCCAAGGCCGCAAAGACCCGGCCGGCGGCAGGGCCGGGTTCGGGCAACCCGGCGGGCGCCAGCGCCAGCATGGCGGCGAGCCGGCCCACGAGGGTCGGCTTTGTCGCCGACGCAGGCGGCGTCGGCAGCAGTCTCGCCAGCGGGCGGGCGGCGCCCGCAAGCTTCATCGCTGCGCGGAACAGCTTCGGCTCGGGCAGGACGCGGGCCAGCACCGCGCGCAGCAAGCGCTCGGCTGGCGGCCTCTTGTAGTCCCGTTCGATCCTGACCCGTGCCTGATCGACCAGATGCATGTAGTGAACGCCTGACGGACAGGTGGTCATGCAGGAAAGACAGGACAGGCAGCGGTCGATGTGCTTGACCACGGCCTCCGTCGGCGCCGTGTTCTTTTCCAGCATTTCCTTCATGAGATAGATGCGGCCGCGGGGGCTATCGAGCTCATCGCCGAGCAGCACATAGGTCGGACAGGTCGCCGTGCAGAACCCGCAATGTACGCAGGCGCGCAGAATCTTGTCGGCCTCCGCGATATCGGGATCGGCGAGCTGGGCGAGGCTGAACTCGGTCTTCATGCCAAAACCTCTCGCCTCATGCGGCCACGGTTGAAGATGCCCCTGGGATCGAAGCTCTGGCGAACCCGCTCGGCCAGCGCGCCAACGCCGGCCGCTTGCGGATGGAACACGTCGACCTCGCGCCTGACTTGTTCGCTGGCCCGCACCAGCATGGCATGGCCGGAGGCGGCGTCGACCAAGCGGCGCACCAGCGCAGCCTGCCCATCTGAGGCGGGCGGCAGCGCGGCCCAGATCAGGCCGCCACCCCAGTCGTAAATCACCTCGCCACCGCTTTCGCGCGCAAGCTGACGCCCCAATTCGCCCCCCGACACCGGCGGGCAGACGATCCGCCACACCGGCCAGGTCCCCAGCGGGCCGCTTGCGGCGAAAGCCAACACATCGCGAATGGAACTCCATGCCTCGGCGGACGTCAGATCTTGCAGGATCTCGGCGGTTCCAAAAGCCTTGAGCGCATCGCCGAGCGCGCGCACGCGATGATCCGCCGAGGCCGGAATGCCCTCGAGCCGCAGCAGCGTCAACGCGTCGCGCGGCGATCCGAGGTGGTCCAGGCCCTTCACCTCGCCGCGCGCCGACGAGGTCGGCACATGGGCGGCCGCGGAGACGTCGAAGGGGGAACCCAGCGCCGCCGTCATCGCACGGTTGGCCGCAAGATCATCGAGGTTACGCAGCACCAGCGTACGTTCGCACTCGGCCTTGGGCACCACCTTCAGCGTCACCTCCGTCATGATCGCGAGCGTTCCCCAGGAGCCCGCGAGCAGCTTGCAGAGGTCGTAACCGGTGACGTTCTTCACCACCTTGCCGCCGGTCTTGAAGCTGTCGCCGAAGCCGGAGACGGCATGCGCACCGAGCAAATGGTCGCGCGCCCCGCCCGCCTTGATCCGCCGCGGGCCGGCCAGACCTGCGGCGATCATGCCGCCGATCGTGCCGCGCGCGGGCGTGCCGAGCAGGGCGGACGTATCGACCGGCTCAAAGGCGAACTGCTGGTTCTTGGAATCGATCAGCGCGACGGCATCCGAAAGCGGCACACCGGCCTGAAGCGTGATGATCAGCTCGTTCGGCTCATAGGACCTGACGGCGTTCAGCGCGGAGAGGTCGAGCACCGCATTGGTCGCCATCGGCTGGCCGATTCCGCGCTTGGAGCCATGGCCGATGATTTCCAGCGGCTGCTCGCTTGCGATCGCCGAGCGCACCACCTGCTCGACGTCCCCGGCATCGCTGACTTTGAGGATATCCACGCGCTTGCGTCCTTGCCTTTATTCCTGCGTCCGTTCCGCCGCATCCGTTGCAGTCGCGGCGGCGTTTCACAATCCCTTCTAAAGACGTGGTGATCGGAGACAAGGGCCGAAGCAGAACCGGAGCGGGCTCCTCGCGCCGCTGCTCGCAGGCATGGTTCGATTTCAATCGAAGCATTCCAAGTCATTCTTCAGCTTATATCGAACTGTCGACGCAGGCATCCGGCGTGGCCGAACGCCCGCGAACCCAACGCAACAAGAAGGAGTGATCAGGATGGCTCGCTATGCAATCGGCAATATGACCGTTAACGACGCAGTCGCGAACGGCGGGCTGCTGGTGGTCGCCGAGTGGGAGGCAAAGGACGGAGAGGCCGACAAGGTCGCCGACATCCTGTCGCGCTTCGTGCCGGAAGCCCAGCGCGAGGAAGGGGCGAAGCTGTTCCTGATCTCGCGCGCCAAGGACAATCCGGCGCAATTTCTGTTCTATGAATTGTTTCGCGATGAAGAAGCCTTCAAGGCGCATCAGGAGAGCCCGCACTTCAAGACCTATATCGCGGGGCAAGCGCTGCCGCTGCTCGCAAAACGCCAACGCACGCAATATGCGCTGCTGTGACGGCCGCAGCCGGAAAGGCCCGCGACAGCGGGCCTTCTGTCGCTGCGCGCTCAGTGTCAAAACCGCGGAATGTCCGGAAACGCCAGCTTGCCGGCATGGACGTGCATGCGGCCGAGCTCGGCGCAACGGTGGAGCGTCGGAAACACCTTTCCGGGATTGAGCAGGCCGCCGGCGTCGAAGGCGCATTTCAGCCGCTGCTGCTGATTGAGATCGATCTCGGTAAACATCTCGCCCATGAGGTCGCGCTTCTCGATGCCGACGCCGTGCTCGCCGGTGAGCACGCCGCCGAGCTCGACGCAGCAGCGCAATATGTCGGCGCCGAAGGCTTCGGCGCGCTCGATCTGACCGGGCTGGTTGGCATCGTAGAGGATCAGCGGATGCAGGTTGCCGTCGCCGGCATGGAATACATTGGCGACGGCGAGCTGATATTTTTCCGACAGCTCGCGAATGCGCGCGAGCGCCTTCGGCAGCGCGCCGCGCGGAATCGTGCCGTCCATGCAGAGATAGTCGGGAGAAATGCGACCGACCGCGGGGAATGCCGCCTTGCGGCCGGCCCAGAACAGGTTGCGCTCGGCCTCCGAGGTCGAAATCTGGCAGGTCGTCGAGCCGCAGCCATTCGCAATCGCCTCGACCCGCTTGATCAGCTCGTCGACCTCGATCGTCGGTCCGTCGAGCTCGATGATCAGCAGCGCTTCGACGTCGAGCGGATAGCCGGCGCGGACAAAGGCCTCGGCGGCGTGGATCGCGGGCTTGTCCATCATCTCCATGCCGCCGGGAATGATGCCGGCGCCGATGATCCGCGCCACGCATTCGCCGGCCGCCTCGACCTCCGCGAAGCCGACCATCATCGCGCGCGCCGTCTCCGGCTTCTGCAAAATGCGCACGGTGATCTCGGTGATCACGCCGAGCAGACCTTCGGAGCCCGTGATGATGCCCATCAGGTCGTAGCCGGAATTTTCCGCGCACTTGCCGCCGATCCGCAGGATCTCGCCGTTCATCAGCACGATCTCGCAGCCGAGCACGTTGTTGGTGGTCATGCCGTATTTCAGGCAGTGCACGCCGCCGGAATTTTCCGCGACATTGCCGCCGATCGAGCAGGCGATCTGCGAGGAGGGATCCGGCGCATAGTAGAAGCCGGCATGCGCCACCGCCTGGCTCACCGCGAGATTGGTCACGCCGGGCTCGGTCACGACGACGCGATTGTCGAAATCGATCTCGCGGATGCGCTTGAATTTGCCGAGCCCCAGCAGGACGCCGTCGGCGAGCGGCAGCGCGCCGCCCGAGAGCGACGTGCCCGAGCCGCGCGGCACCACCTTGATGCCCTGCTGATGGCAGTATTTCAGGACCTGCGACACCTGCTCGGTGGTATCGGGCAGCACCACCACCATCGGCGGCTGACGATACGCCGTGAGCCCGTCGGACTCGTAGGCGCGCATCTCCTCCGGGCTGTCGATCACGCCCTCGCCCGGCACGATCGCGCGCAAGGCGCCCACGATCGCCTCGCGGCGGGCAAGCACGGCCTGATCCGGCGCCGGCATCATGATCGCCATGGTTGTCCCTCCAGCAAGGCTCCGCAGATTTTGTACTGGCAAATCAAGCACGTCCGCCGGATTTTCGCACTAGCCTTTTTGGCGGCTTGTACAATGCCTGCGGGCCTGCCAAAACTCACGCGCGAAATCCTCCGATCCATCCGATCAGCCCCGAAGAGTATCCCATGAAGAAACTGACCCTGAGCGTGCTGGCCGTGTTTTTCTCAATGGCCGGCGCTTCCAGCGCGCTGGCGCAGGACGCAGCCGCTGGCGAAAACTCGTTCAAGAAGTGCCTGGCCTGCCACTCGATCGGCGAAGGCGCCAAGAACAAGGTCGGTCCCGAGCTCAACGGGCTCGACGGCCGCAAGTCGGGCACTGTGGAAGGCTTCAGCTATTCCGATGCCAACAAGAACTCGGGCATCACCTGGAGCAAGGAGCAGTTCCTCGAATACATCAAAGACCCGAAGGCGAAAATCCCGGGGACCAAGATGGCGTTCGCCGGCATCAAGAACGAGACCGAGGCGCAGAGCCTTTGGGCCTACATTTCGCAATTCGACAAGGACGGCAAGAAGAAGTAACGCCGTCGCAATCGAGGCAAAATGAAAACCCCGGCTTGGCCGGGGTTTTTGTTTCGTCGGCTTTCGTTCAGAAGCGCCGCGCTTAGCGAAGCGATTATTTCGCCGCCACCGCCACGTCCACTCCGATCCGTCCGACCATCGCCTCGATCTCGGAGACGACGAGATCGGGTACCGCGTTCTGGATCATGTGGCCCATGCCCGGAAGCACGATCAGCCTCGTATGGGCGACTGTTGTCGCGAACGGACGCGAATGAATGCGGGTCGAGACGGTCTTGTCGACATCGCCGGAGATGATCGTCACCGGCACGTCGATCTCGCCATAACGCGGCGCCTGCTCGGCGACCGCCTGCTTCAGAGTTACGAGGTCGCGCGCATTGGCGAGAAATTCGCGGGGACGCAGCAACAGCGGCGTCGCCGTGCTTTCCACGAAATCCAGCGGCATCGCTTGCGGCAGGAACACGTTGCGCGCGCCGGGCCTGGTCATCAACAGACCCAGCGGCAGCGTGATCGTGTGAGCCAGCAGCCGGCCGATCAGAGGCGCCGTCACGGCCTTGTTGTACCAGCCGACGCCGCCGCGCCAGGGATGGGTCACGGGCGCGAGCAGAACCAGGCCTGCGACGCGCGATGGCGCGTCCAGCGCCATCCGAACCGCCAGCGCGCCGGCCCATGAATGCGCGACGACAATGACGGGCCCGGTCGCGAGCCTGTCGAGGGCTTCGAAAATCATTCGCGCCTGAATTTCGGGCGTCGAATCCAGCTCGCGCTCGCGCCGGCTGTGGCCGTGACCCGGCCGGTCCATCAGGATCGTACGATGCGCTGCGGCGAGCACGTCGCCCAGAGGTTGCCGCATGGCGAGCAGGTTGGAGCTCGCACCGTGCAGCAAGAGAAGCGGAGGCGTTGCGGTCTCGCGCGGCCCCAAATCCACCACATTCAAAACCGCGCCGGCGACCGCGATCGGCTGTCCCTGCGCCTTGAAGCGGCGCTCGAGCAGGGCAACACCGATTCGCGTCGCAACCGCCAGGGTCACCAGCGTCGCGACAAGGGCAGTTGATATCATTGATCTTTCCCGAGAGACGGGTTCCGCGCGCAAGCTACGCGCTGGCTCGCAACGAGGTTTCGGGGGGAAAAGACCGCCTGTTTTCCCGTAATATTACCTGGAATTGTCATACGGTCGTCGTCGGCCATTTTATAACCATTGTCAGCACTTTCTCTGACCGCCGGGCGCGTATCAACCAGTGACCTCACCCCGGCCTCGTTCACATCCTCAAGGGGAAACACCGGACCGGTCGCAAAGGTGATCCTACAGGGACAATAGTAAGGGGTTTTGAATGAGTTTCAGATCGAGTGAAGCCGCGATCGACGAAATCGTGGCAAGCTGCGACGGCGACCTGCGCGGCGCCCTGAAAGCGCTGCTCATGGTCAACGAGCATCTCGAAGCCGAGATCGCGCAGCTTTACGCGGCGGCGGCGCATCACGGCTTCGTCGAGCGCGGCAGCAACGCACTGCACTGATCCCAACGGCTGCGTCATCGTCGCGTGGCCGCGGGTTCGTCCGGCTCGGCTGGGCAGGCCCGAACGGTCGTGCGGCGAGCCGGCTAGATGTCGCGGCCTTCGACCTTCTCGCTCAGCGACTTGACGAGATCCGGCACCTTTTCGAGGTGCGGATTGATGGCGAGAGCCTTGCGGAAGGCTTCCAGCGCATGCTTCTCGTCGCCAAGGTCCTGCATGATCATGCCAAGACCTGCCAGCGCGCCGAAATGCCGGGGCTCGCGCACCAGCACCTGCTGGATATCGGCGAGAGAACGGGCGTAGTCGTTTTGCAGGTAATAGAGCGTGGCGCGCCGGTTCCAGGCTTCGGTCCAGTCCGGACGCAGCTTGATGATCGCATCCAGCAGCTTGAGCGCGACCTCCGTCTGCTGGGCGTCCATCGCGGCTTTGGCGCGCATCATCAAAAGCGCCGCGGTATCGCTCGGCGTCTGCATCCAGATCGCCCAGATCCGCGCCTCGACGTGCTTTGCACTGGTCTCGTCAGGTGCGGCCTTGAGCGCGCCGAACAGGAAGTCGAGCCCGCGTGTCTTGTCGGCGCCGACCTTCGGCAGCTTTGCGGGTGCTTCCGGGAGCTTCTTCTTTGTGGCGGCGCGGGGATCGCCCTGAGCCAAAGCGAGGGAGGGCCCGAGCGCGACGACAAGCGCCAGACCCGCTGCAGCAAGGATTGCTTTCTGGAATCTCAATGCCATCTGGCAAGTCTAGCCGCGGAAAGTCGGGCCGGAAAGCAGCAAAAAGCGGCAAAGGCGCGTGAGGCCCCGGTGAAGGGGGTGGTCTTGATCAGCCCTGGCGCGCCTTGAAGCGGCGCTGAACCTTGTTGATCACATAGACGCGGCCCTTGCGGCGGACCAGTCGGTTGGCGCGGTGCCTGCCGCGCAGCGATTTCAGCGAGTTACGGACCTTCATGGACCTATCCTGATGCGTTGACGAGGCCCTTTAGCGAAAGGCCGGATATCGCAGAAAAATTGGGGTTGGTCCCGTTCACCTCAAACCGGTCCGGGACGCGGCGGGTTCTAAGCTATGAAACGGCCAAATGTCAATCCAAACAGGGCCTTTCGGTCCGTTTGCCAGCATGGGGGGCGCGCCGCTCGTGCTTGAATCCAAAAGCGGAATTCCGCGGTTGCCAAATTCGTTATATGATATAATCAATTTGCAGGCCAGAAAAACCCAAGCCGGGGAACGGACATGCCCAAGCTGAAGCTGCCCGACATCGACAAGGTCATCGCCATCGACATCCACACGCATGCCGAGGAGCCGTGCGGGCTGCATGCCGACGACGGCTACGACGATTTCCAGGAGCGGATGGCGGAGTATTTCAAGTCGCCGAACAAGCACCCGCCGACCGTGCCGGAAACCGCCGCCTATTATCGCGCGAAGAACATCGCGGCCGTCATCTTCCCCGTCGACGCCGAGCGCGAGACCGGATTCCGCCGCTACAACAATTACGAGATGCTCGAGGTGGCGTCCGAGAATCTCGACGTCTTCATCCCCTTTGTCTCGATCGATCCGCACAAGGGCAAGCTCGGCGTCCGCGAGGCCAGGAAGCTGATCGAGGAATATGGCGTGCGCGGCTTCAAGTTTCATCCGACCATGCAGGGCTTCTATCCGAACGATCGCATGGCCTATCCGCTCTACGAGGCGATCAACGAGGGCGGCGCGATCGCGCTATTTCATACCGGGCAAACCGGCGTCGGAAGCGGCATGCCCGGCGGCATGGCCATGCGGCTGAAATACTCGAACCCGATGTACATGGACGATGTCGCGGCCGATTTTCCCGATCTGAAGATCATCCTCGCGCATCCGTCCTTCCCCTGGCAGGAGGAAGCGCTGTCGGTCGCGACCCACAAGCCGAACGTCTATATCGACCTGTCCGGCTGGTCGCCGAAATATTTCCCGCCGATATTGGTGCGCTATATCAACTCGATCCTGCAGGACAAGATGCTGTTCGGCTCGGACTGGCCGGTAATCACGCCCGACCGGTGGCTGTCGGATTTCTCGAAGCTCGACATCCGCGAGGAGATCCGCCCGAAAGTATTGAAGGCCAACGCGCGCAAGATTTTGGGTATATAACGACACCAGGGTCCTTCGCGGATGGCGTGTTGTGACAAACCAGTTCGCCGCGATCAGCTTGACGGCGCTTCTGATCGGAGGCGTGACCGCGTGCGTTCCGGCCCTGGCCCAATCCGCAGGCACGATCGTCGAACTTGAGACGCCGCTTGCCGCCTCGCCGCCGCTGCAGGGCATCCTGAGGCAACCCTCAGCCAAAGGCCCCTCGCCCGCGGCAATCCTGCTGCACGGCTGCAACGGCAATTGGCGACATCTCGACGCCGGCTGGGGCGAGCGCATCGCGCGCTGGGGCTACGTGACGCTCACGGTCGACAGCTTCGGTCCGCGCGGCCTGCAGAACACCTGCAGCAACGGCGCGCCGGTCGACATGGTGCGCGATGCCTACCGCGCGCTCGATTTTCTGGTGAGGCAACCTTCCGTCGATCCGGCAAACGTCGCGGCCGTCGGCTTCTCGCAAGGCGGCTGGCTTGCGCTGACCTCGGTCGAGCGTGGCATCATCGAACAAATCTCGCCGAACAAATTCCGCGCCGCAATTGCCTTTTACCCGCCCTGCCGCGCCTTCAAGGGAAACATGACGGTGCCGACGCTGATCCTGGTCGGCGAGCTCGACGATTGGACGCCGGCGAGCGAATGCCGTTATATGGTGGACGGCCGCGACGATTTCGGCATCTCTCGGCAGAAGGGGGCGGGCATTCCGGTGAAGCTGATCGTCTATCCCGACGCCTATCATGCGTTCGACATCGCCGCCTTGGGCGACGGCGTGCAATATTTCGGGCATCATCTCGCGTATAACCGGAAAGCCGCCGATCGGTCCGCGGATGCGCTGCGCGACTTCCTCAACGCGACCATCGGAGCCGGCGACAAGGAACCAGCGCGATGACCATCAAAGCCGTCGTCTTCGATGCCTATGGCACGCTCTACGACGTCCAGTCCGTGGCCGAGATCACCGAGGAGATGTTTCCCGGCTATGGCGAGATCATCACGCAAATCTGGCGCATCAAGCAGCTCGAATATAGCTGGCTGCGCTCGCTGATGCGGCGCTACCAGGATTTCACCGCCGTCACGCGCGAGTCGCTCACTTATACACTGCGCAGCCTCGGGCTTGAATACGGGCGCGCCGCCTTCGACCGGATCGTGGAGAAATATCTTCATCTCGAGCTCTATTCCGACGCACGCCCAACCCTCGAGGCGCTGAAAGAGCTCAAGCTTGCGATCCTCAGCAACGGCAGCCCCGACATGCTGGACGCGCTGGTGAGGAACACCGGCCTCGAGCCCCTGCTCGATGCCACCATCAGCGTCGACGCGAAGAAGACGTTCAAGCCCTCTCCCGAGGCCTATACCCTGATCGAGGAGACGCTTGGGACGGCGCCGCGCGACGTGCTGTTCATCTCTTCCAATCCGTGGGATGCCTGCGGCGCGAAATCATTCGGCCTCAACGTCGCCTGGATCGAGCGCGTTCGGCCGGAAGCAATGGCGCTGCTGTGCGTCGAAAGCGAAATAGTTCCGCCGCTCACCATGTTCAAGGCGCTGCGCACGCAGATGGACGAGCTCGGGGTCGTACCGGATCATCGCATCGGCTCCCTCTCCGAAATTCCGAAAGTCGTTGCCACGTATGAGTCTTGAATCCGTCAAGGCCTTCTTCGCCGAGAAAGCTCCCGACATCAACGTCATCGAATCCGAAGCAAGCTCCGCGACCGTCGTGCTCGCGGCGCAAGCCTATGGCGTCGAGCCCGCGCGCATCGCCAAGACGCTGTCGCTGCGCGTAGGCGACCGCGTGGTGCTGATCGTGGCGAGCGGCACCTCGCGCATGGACAACAAGAAGGTGAAGGCGAGGTTCGGAGGCAAGCCGAAAATGCTCGGCCTCGAGGAGGTCGCCGAGATCACGGGCCACGAGGTCGGCGGCGTCTGCCCTTTCGGGCTGAAGGCGCCGCTGCCGATCTACTGCGACGTGTCGCTGAAAGCCTTCGATGTCGTGGTGCCCGCGGCCGGATCGACCCACAGCGCGGTCAGGATCGCGCCCGATCGGATGGCTGAACTGACCTCGGCCGAATGGGTGGATGTGTGCCAGAACGGCGGAGCGGATCACCAGTCATCATCATCATCGTAGTACGGCGGCGGTGCAGGGCGCCCGCGCGGCCTCGGCGCGACACGGTCGCGCGGCTCCGGAGGCGGGCCGGCAAACACCGCGCGGCAGCCGTCCGACAGATTCTGCGTGTTGGCGCGCAGGCAGGCGACGATACGGTTGACATCGGGAATCTGCGAAGAGCAGAGCCGCCAGACATCGGGCGTGCAGGCCATCTGCTGCTGCTCGGTTCCGCGATACTCTTGCGCGAACACGGCACCCTGTGCGGCAAGCCCGCTCCCGATGGCGAGCCCAAGACTTAACATCAGCCGCTTTGTCTGCATGACGCTTCCTTCCGGTTCAGGTGTCTGAAATGATTGAGGCCACCGAAGGTTCGCGTCGTACAAAAAGATGTGAAGCGGGTTCCGCGCCAGCGCGAAACGAATGACGGAGCCGGCGTCGGCCGAGCCGATCGATGCGTGCCGACACCGGACCGACCGCGTTATTCCCGTATTTCCTCTGTGCCTGCCGCATGCGCCCTCGTTCGGACGACGCTTGCGCCAGCGCGCAAAATGGCATCTGCTCACCGCGCCGGCCTTCGTCAGCATTGGATTTTCATATGAGCGAGAAGATCGCACGACGCGACTTTTTGGGCTCGGTCGCGCTCGCGGGCGCAGCCGCGGCGGCCGGATCGAGTTTCATGGCCAATTCCGCTACCGCTGCGGCCCAGACTGTCAACCCGATCACCCAATCATCGGCGAGCGAGCTGGCAGCCGCCATTCAGTCCAAAAAGCTCTCCTCAAAGGAGGTCGTCGAGGCGCATCTGGAGCGCATCGCTGCGGTCAATCCAAAGCTCAACGCGATCGTGCAGTTGACCGCAGACTCCGCGCGCAAGGAGGCGGATGAAGCAGACGCAGCGCTGGCGCGCGGCGAAATCAGGGGACCGCTGCATGGCGTGCCCATGACCATCAAGGATACGCTGGAGACCGCCGGCGTCATCTGCACCGGCGGCACCAAGGGCCGCGCCAATTACGTGCCCAAGGCCGATGCCACCGCGGTGGCGCGGCTGCGTGCGGCGGGCGCGATCTTCCTCGGCAAGACCAACGTGCCGGAGCTTGCCGGCGCGATCGAAAGCGACAATCTAATCTATGGCCGGACCAACAATCCTTACGATCTCGCGCGCACGCCGGGCGGCAGCAGTGGCGGCGAAGCCGCGATCATCGCGGCCTGCGGCTCGCCGCTCGGACTGGGCACCGACGCCGGCGGCAGCATTCGGATCCCCGCGCATTTCTGCGGCCTTGCCGCGATCAAGCCGACCTCGGGACGCGTGCCGCGCACGGGTCAATTTCCGCAGCCGATGGGCGCCCGCGCCCCGGTGTTCCATGTCAGCCTGATTTCGCGCCGCGTGGAGGATCTTGCGCTCGCGCTGCCGATCATCGCAGGGCCGGATTTCCGCGACAGCTCCATCGTCGGCATGCCGCTGCTCGATCCGAAGGCGGTATCGATCGCCGGATTGAAGGTCGCCTGGTTCGATGATGACGGCGTCTCGAGCCCGACCAGGGAGATCGCGGCTGCGGTGCGCGATTCCGCTCACGCGCTTGGGGATGCCGGCGCCAAGGTGGAGGAGAGGCGGACGCCGGACGCGGAGAAGGCGGCGACAGTCTATCTCGACATGAGCCGGGGCGATGGCGGCGCGGGCACCCGCGCCTTCCTCAAGAACATCGGCAGCGATCCGATCTCGCCACTGTTCGAGAAGGCGCTGACCTATTACGTCGCGCCAGCGATGGCCAGCACCACCGAAGCGCTCGCCGCGTTCGTGCGCTGGGATCTGTTTCGCAACTCGATGCTGCGCTTCATGGAGAATTATGACGCGGTGCTCTCGCCGGTCGCCTCCTATCCGGCGGTGTTGCACGGCACGAGCTTCGATGAGCCTTACCGCAAAGGCCTCGGCTACGCCCAGATGTACAATCTCACGGGATGGCCGTCCGCGACGGTGCGGATCGGGACTTCGCCGGAGGGACTGCCGCTCAACGTCCAGGTTGCAGCAAGGCCATGGCGCGAGGACGTCGCGTTGGCGCTCGCACTGCATCTGGAAAAGAGCTTTGGCGGCTGGAAGATGCCGATGGCGGTGTGATCCAGTAGGGCCGCGGCCAGGCACTGATTTGCCCGACACGCCAAGCGAACACTTGTCATACGTGGCATGCGCAAGTTGCCCGTCGTGCCAATCTGCCGCAGGCGCGCAATGTTGCGGAAAATCGGAATCGATGGCAAATCCTGCGCTGTCCCGCGCCCACGAGAGGGGCGCTTCGCGATCGTCACGAAACGTTGGGCGCGGGATGCGATGGACGCGATCATGTCGTCGGACGTACGACATGATGCGGACGGCCAAGTCGCGTGGTTCTGACGCCCCTGGGCTGGCGCCAAGTCTGCAAGCGATGATTTGCAGGCGACGGTGACTAAAAGGTCATGGACACCGGGAAGAGCGCGAAGCAGCCGTTAACACCATCGTGCAGGGAATGTCGTCTGTTCGGCTTCGCCTGTAGTGACTTCGCTTGTGTGCTTTCCTTGTTCGCACACAAGGCTGCGGGTGCAGCTTGAACACCCGGCATTCCCTGCGCCCTCTTCTCCTTGAGGGACGCCGTTCCTTGCATCACCCGGACGCAATCGCGCCGCGGGAATGGGGAGGTGCGGACGCGGAATTCGGGCGTTCGGAGAGTGGATGGTGGGCACGCTTCGCTTTGCCCACCCAACTGTCTGCGTCGCCCTGCTACGAGTCTTCGTCGCTCCGCTTGCAATGCCAAATGCAACTACCGCTTTCGTCCCCTGGCAAACTTCTGAGTCAAAAACTCCGCGAGCACCTCGACCCGCGCCGGACGCGGACCACCGGGCGGCGTGACCAGATGCACCGCACCCTCCGGCTGCTTCCAGCCTTTCAGGATCACCTCGACTTCACCGGAAGCGATCGCATCGCCGACAATGAACTCCGGCAGGTCGGCGATGCCGAGGCCTGCGACCAGCGCCGGCATGATCGCTTCGCCATTGTTGACGCGCAGCGGGCCGCCGGGCCGCACGCTCGCCTGCTCGCCCGCGGCGTTGGCGTAATGCCAAACATCCGGATTGGAGAGATAGGCGTAACCGAAGCATCTGTGATCGGCGAGTTGCATCGGATGTGTCGGGCGACCGTGGCGCTTGAGATAAGACGGTGCCGCCACCGTGTAGCGCGGCATGCCGCAGAGGCGCCGCGCGATCAGGGAGGAGTCCGGCAGGCGCGCGATGCGCAGGCCCGCGTCGAAGCCGTCGCCGATCAGGTCGACCGTGGCATCGCTCAGATGCAGGTCGATCGACACCTCGGGATAGGTTTCCAGGAACTCTGGCAGCAGCGGCGCGACCTTTTTGACCCCGAAGGTCATGGGGACCGCGAGCCGTACCAGCCCGCGCGGGGTTGCCGATTGCGCCAGCGCCTCGCTCTCGGCGGCCTCGCCGTCGGCCAGCAGCCGTGCGGCGCGCTCCGACAGGCGCTGACCCGCGTCGGTGAGCGCAAGGCGCCGCGACGTGCGATTGAACAGTCTCGCGCCCAGGCGCTCCTCGAGCCGCCCGACCGCTTTGGAGACGGTTGCTTTCGACAACGCAAGCTCGGCGGCCGCGCCGGCGAACGAGCGCAGCTCGACGACCTTGGCGAAGATGGCGAGCGCCTCGAAATCCGGAAGTTTGGCCATCGGGCCTCTCGGGTCAAATCTGGAAACAATGAGTTTCGATGGTTTCTATTTATACACGCAAGCCGAACGCTTATCAAAGCCCCGAAGAGATCGAAATTCCGGAGACCAATGACATGATCGAACTGAAACCCTTTGCAAAGCTCGGCGGCGCCGACCACGGGTGGCTGAAGGCGAAGCACCACTTCTCCTTTGCCGAGTACTACGACCCCGCCAACATGAATCACGGCGCGCTGCGGGTGTGGAACGACGACGAGATCGCGCCGAACACCGGCTTTCCGCCGCATCCGCATGCGAACATGGAAATCATCACCTATGTGCGCGAGGGCGCGATCACTCACCAGGACAGTCTCGGCAACAAGGGCCGCACCGAAGCGGGCGACGTGCAGGTGATGAGCGCGGGCAGCGGCGTTCGTCACTCCGAGTACAATCTGGAGCCGACCAACACGAAGATCTTCCAGATCTGGATCCAGCCGACTACGCGGGGCGGACAGCCGACCTGGGGCTCAAAGCCTTTTCCGAAGGCCGACCGTTCCGGAAAGCTCGTCACGATCGCCAGCGGCATCGACGGCGACAACGACGCGCTGCCGATCCGCGCCGATGCGCGGGTGCTCGCCACCACGCTCAAGGCCGGCGAGAGCGCTGAGTACGCAACGGACAAACAGCGCAATCTCTATCTCGTGCCGGCCGTCGGCAGCGTCGAGATCAACGGCGTGCGCGTCAATGCGCGCGACGGCGCGGCGATCAGCAAGGAGGCCAAGCTGACCATCAAGGCTCTGGAAGATACGGAGCTGGTGCTGGTCGACGCGGCCTAAGGACAATCGAACGACAAAACGCCTCGTCGTGCCCGGGCTTGGCCCGGGCATCCCACTCGGAAAAGCTTTCTGAAGATCGATGGATTGCCGGGTCAAGCCCGGCAATGACGGGATTTTCTTTTCAACAAACTCCGAAATCAGGGAGCACTCAAATGACCAAAGTTCTCGTCCTCTATTATTCCGCCTACGGCCATATCGAGGCGATGGCCAACGCGGTTGCCGAAGGCGCGCGCGAGGCCGGCGCCAGCGTCGATATCAAGCGCGTGCCGGAGCTCGTGCCGGCCGAGGTCGCGAAGGCCTCGCATTACAAGCTCGACCAGGCCGCACCGATCGCCAAGGTCGACGAGCTCGCAAACTACGATGCGATCATCGTCGGCACCGGCACCCGTTTCGGCCGCATGTCGTCGCAGATGGCGAACTTCCTCGATCAGGCCGGCGGGCTCTGGGCCAAGGGCGCGCTGCACGGCAAGGTCGGCGGCGCCTTCTCGTCGACCGCGACCCAGCATGGCGGCCAGGAGACCACGCTGTTCTCGATCATCACCAACCTCCTGCATTTCGGCATGACGGTGGTCGGGCTGAACTACGGCTTTGCCGGCCAGATGAAGCTCGACGAGGTGACAGGCGGTTCGCCTTACGGCGCCACCACCATCACCGGCGGCGATGGCAGCCGGCTTCCGAGCGCCAACGAGCTTTCGGGCGCGCGCTATCAAGGCCGCGTGATCGCGGAGACCGCCAGGAAGCTTCACGGCTAGCTGCGTGTGCCGATGCTCCCGATGCGAATTGCATGGCAGCCACGAAAAGTGCGGCGTTCTCCGGTGCGAACGCCGCACTATCTCTGCTTGCAAAACGGGGCATATTGAAAGGCGTTGCTATGGTGGAAGTTATCTTTATGGCGCAGCTGGTTCGCAAGCCGTTGCAGGCGATGGCGCGGCGTTGGTATTGCCGCAGCCTTTTCCGCGCGACGCGCGGTGCGCGTCGATGCCCGGAGTGCACGGCGTCGTGAAGCGCCCGTGAGGGCTCGTGAGCATCGCCGCAGCACTTATGGATGGGGGCGTGTGCCGGACGGAAATTTTCGCAGGACGCGGGCGAGGCGAGCGGCGAGCCGCGGGTAACGGCGCAGCCGCTGTGCCGCGCGATGACGCATCATGTGGGGGATGCCGCGATAAGACAGGGCGATGCTGACATCGGTCAGCGGGAACGGCCGGGCGCCGAACCGGCGCTTGTAATCGTAATTGCCGATCGAGAGATCGAACTGGCGGACGCCCTGAACGTGGTGCCGTTCGACGGATGCATCGCAATCCCGATCGAGGCGGTCGTGTGGCATTCGTGGCCGCTCAATTGAAGCGGCTGGCTCAGCACCGACAGCAATTGCGCAGCGACGCGCTCGACGTCGCCAGGTTCGGCGATCTCGTCCAGGATGACCACGAATTCGTCGCCGCCGAGCCGCGCCACGACGTCGCTCGCACGCAGCGCGCCGCGAAGGCGCTGTGCGACCTCGATCAGAAGCTGGTCGCCGGCGCTGTGTCCGAGCGAGTCGTTGATCACCTTGAAACGGTCGAGATCGATGAAGAGCAGCGCGAAGCGCCGCTCATGGCGCGCCGCCGACTCGATCGCATGACGCAGCAACTCGTTGAACGTTTCACGATTGGGAAGGCCCGTCAGACTGTCATGCGAGGCGAGATACTCGATGCGCTCGTCCGCCCTGTGCTTCTCGTCGGCGCGGTCGAAGTTCTCCAGCGCAAAGGCAATGTTCTCTGCGAGCCTTTGCAGCAGTTCGGTGAACTCGGGCGTGAATGTGTTTCTTTCCACGGCGACGAAAAGCATGGTGCCGACGACCCGCCCTCCCGCGATCAGGGGAAAGGCCGCGCCCGATTTGGATCCGTCGCTCAGCGCCCTCGCGTAGAACGCCTGATTGAAGGGATCGGCCATGTAGTCATTGGCGATGCAGGCCTGCCGAGAGCGGAAGGCACGGCCGCAGAGCCCCTGCCCTTCCGGCCGCCCCTCGTCGATGGAGATCGTGGCCTGGCGCAAACCCTCTGCATTCGGCCCTGCCGCCGCGACGATATCGAGTTCGTCGCTGCCTTCTCTGACAAGCGCAAGGCTGGTCGAGGTGAACTTGGCGCCACTTGCCGCCGCCGCGCAGACCAGCTCGAACAATTCGCCGCGAGTCTTCGCGCGCATGATCGCCTCGTTGGTGGCGCTCAAGGCGGCAAACATCCGCGCCAGCCGCTCCCTTTGCTCATCGGCCTTCGCCTTTTCGTCGGCGCGATCGAAATTGTCGAGACCGAAGGCGACGTTCCGGGCAAGGCGCTCCAAAAGCACGATCAGCTCGGGACTGAAGGCGTTGAGCTCGCGGGACAGAAACAGGATGAAGCCGATCACCTCACCATCTTTCAGGAGCGGCACGGCCGCGCCCGATCTCGTCCCGCTATCGCGAAGCTCGGCAAAGAAATGTCCCTTCGCTCCGAACTCGGCCAGGTAATCGTTGCTGACATAGGGACGCCGCGTGCGGTAGGCCTTGCCGGTAATGCCCTGCCCTTGCGGTCGAGACGGGTCGATCGACAACTTCACCTTCATCGCGCGCTCGCGATCGGGACCCGCGGCAGCGACATTCTCCAGAAAGTCGGCGTCCGGCCTGATCAAGGCGATCGCGGTCGAGGTGAAGTCGCCGCCGACAAGCGCCGCCTCGCACACCAGGGCGAACAATTCGGCCCGCGAGGTCGCGCGCATGATCGCCTCGTTGGTTGCGCTCAAGGCGGCAAACATGCGGTTGAAGCGCTTGGCGGCCAGTTCGCTGTTCTGGCGCGCCGCATCGCGCGCGAAATTATCGAGCGCATAGCAGATATTGGCCGACATGCGGCCGAGCACCGAGACCACCTGATCGGTCACCGAATGAGCCTCGCGCCTGGTGACCAGCAAAACGCCGATGCTTTTTCCGTGGCAGATCAGCGGCAACGCCGCCGCTGCGCCGACCTGTCCTTTCGCGGCGCCCTCCCGCCAGGCCAGAGATCGCGCGTCGTTCAGGAAATCATTGCTGATGCAGAGTGCCTGGTCGCGAAAGGCCTGCCCGCAAACCCCCGACCCTTCGGGGGTGCCTGCAAGTGCGGAAATCCTGATGCTGCTGAGCCGCGCGATGTCGTCGCCGAACCCGGTCGCGAGCCGCAGCAGGCCGGTCGCCTCGTCCAGCAGGAACACGGCCGTCGCCAGAAAGTCGCCGCTGGAAAACGCGGCTTCGCAGACCTTCTGGAACAGCTCTTCCGGTGATTTGGCGTAGAGAATCGCCTCGTTGGTCGCGCTCAACGAGGCGAAGCTACGCGCGGCTGTCGTGTCCAAGGCCCTCTGCTCCCCTGGCAGTTCCTGCCATTCGGCAGGAGTTATGCTGATTGGACGCCTAAACGGCCGTTATCGCGGACGCGAAACCGGGATTCAGAGTGAATGAGGCGCAAATGGCCGTCGGCTGCTCGGCTCAAAAGCTACGGTTTGCTTACCATACGATCCCGCGGCCGGTGTCGGGCGTCCTGCCCCCGAACGCCATCGCATTGCACCCATGATTCGGCCGCGAGGTCATTGCCATCGGCGGAGGGCTTTGAGAGCATGCGAGGACGAAAACAAGCAAGACCCGCAGCCATGCGGGCAAGCCTCGAGGAAAGCCCATGCCGGTCGTTCAGGCCGATCGTCTCATCCGGGTCGGCGCGGCGCTGCTGAAGGCCGCCGGCGCCTCGGACGAAGAGGCGGATGCGGTGGCCGTTGGCTGCGTCAACGCCAACCTCGCCGGGCACGATTCGCACGGCATCATCGCGATCCCGACCTATATCGACCGCATCAAGGCCGGCCACATCGTGCCCGGTGCGACATGGACTATCGTGCAGGAATCGCCGACCACGACCGTGATCGACGGCCACTGGGGTTTTGGCTTCCATGTGAACGCCAAAGCGATGGCGCTGACGGTCGAGAAAGCCAGGACCGCCAATGTCGCGGCCTGCACGGTGTTCCGGCAAAGCCATGTCGGCCGGCTCGCGGCCTATCCGATGATGGCGGCCGCCGCAGGCATGATCGGGATCGCCACCGCCGATTCCGGCCGCTCGCCAAAGCATGTTGCACCATTCGGCGGCCGTGAGCCGCGGCTCGGCACCAATCCGATCTCGATCGCGGTGCCGTCCGATCTCGAGGCTCCGTTCTATCTGGACATGGCGACCTCGGCGGTCGCCGCCGGAAAGATCGCGCTCGCGGTGGCGCGCAACGAGGAAATCCCGAAGGGCTGGATCATCGACAAGGATGGGCGGCACACCACCGATCCCAAGGACTATCGAAAGGGCGGCGCGCTGCTGCCGCTCGGCGGTACCGAGGGCTACAAGGGAAGCGGACTTGCCGCGATGGTCGAGGTGCTGTGCGGGCTGTTGACGGGCTTGGGCTTCGGCGTCGAGCCGACCGGCCGGCACAATGACGGCTGCTTCATGGCGGTCTTCAATGTCGCGGCATTCCGCCCGCTCAAGGATTTCAAGAAGGAGGTCGCCGAGTTCGCGCGCTATCTCAAATCGACCCCGCCGTCCGAAGGCTCAAACGGCGTGTTCTATCCCGGCGAGATCGAATATTTGCGCGAGCAGCAGCGGCGGAAAAACGGCATCGAGGTCGAGGATGCCACCTGGAACAAGTTGCGCGAACTCGCAGCCGAATACAAGATCGCGGGTCAACCTGGTCCTTTCTGAAGCGCGCCTGGTCGGGAGAGCAACATGACGCGGCAAATGGCGATGGTCGGCTTCCTGCAGGCGCAGAACTGCACGAACCTGCCGAGCTCGTGGCGGCATCCGGAATCGAGGGACGATTCGATGTCGGCGGACTACTACCAGGAGATCGCGCGGATTCTCGAGGCGGGAAAATTCCACATGGCGTTCTTCGACGATCGCCTCGCGATGCCGGACCGCTACGGCAATGACCACGCCCACACCGTCGAATACGGCATCCGCTGCGTGAAGATGGATCCGTTGATCGTTTTGACCACGATGGGCATGGTCACGAGCAGGCTGGGGCTCGCCTCGACCTGCTCGACAACCTATTTCGAGCCGTTCGACGTCGCCCGGCGATTTGCAACCCTGGACCTGATGACCGAGGGCCGCGCCGCCTGGAACGTGGTCACGTCGGTGAATGACGGCGAAGCGCTCAACATGGGCAAGGAGCATCACCTCGAGCACGATCTGCGCTATGACCGCGCCGACGAGTTCATGGAAGTCGTGCTCGGCCACTGGGATGCCTGGCAAGACGGCGCACTCATCATCGACAAGAAGAGCGGACGTTTCGCCGACCCGACCAGGGTGCAACGGCTCGATCACAACGGGCGCTATTTCAGGTCGCGCGGGCCGTTCACGGTGCCGCGCTCGCCACAGGGCCATCCGGTGGTGATCCAGGCCGGCGCGTCCGGTCGCGGCCAGCGCTTTGCCGGGCGCTGGGGCGAGGTGATCTTTACGGCCGCGCGGACGCTTGCGAATGCGAAGCAGGGTTACGAGGCGATCCGCAACGAGGCTGCGAAGGCCGGCCGCGATCCCGAGCAGATGTTTCTGTGCAATCTCACCACACCGGTCTGCGGCGCGACCAAAACGGAGGCCGAGGACAGGATGGCCCTGATCGAGAAGCTTCCGCTCGAGATCGATGCGCTGTCGCTGCTCGCAGAAGGGCTCAATTTCGATTTCGCCGCCAAAGGCATCGACGAGCCGCTGACCACGGAGGAATTGCAGGGCATGCAAGGCATGCTCGGCATTCGGGACGGCGTGCTCAGGACATCCGGCAAGAGCAATCCTTCGACGCGCGATTTCATCACCTTCTCCGGCCGTGGCCAGACCCAGGATGCCATCGTCGGCGGGCCAAAGGAGATCGCCGACAAGCTGGAAGATATGTTCGTCAGCCGCGGCTGCGACGGTTTTGTCATCGCGGCGACCTATGTGCCTGGTTCCTACGCCGATTTCGTTCGCCACGTCGTGCCGGAATTGCAGCGCCGCGGCCTGTTTCACAAGGACTATGCCGGCACCACGTTGCGCGAAAATCTCGGATTGAAGCGTCCCGCTGCCGGCGCGTGGAAGACTCCGCCGCACGCTGCGGCCGAATAGCTCGAGGATAAAACATGCGTTGGCTGAAATTCACTGCTGCGGGCAAGACATGCTGGGGTCTCGTCGAGGGCGACAAGGTCACGGCGGTCGACGGCGATCCTTTTGGGGAATGGTCGCGCACGGCGCGCTCGCATGCGCTCAAGGAAGTCAAGATCGAGCTGCCGCTGGTGCCACGCACTTTCTATTGCGTCGGCCTGAACTACCTGAAGCACCTGAAGGAAGCCGCCGACAAGGCCGGCACGGTGCCCAACATTCCCGATCGCCCCGAGATCGGCTACCGCGCCCAGAACGCGCTGATCGCACATGACGAAGACGTGGTGATCCCGGCGAGCGCGACCGAGAAGATCCACTATGAGGGCGAGCTCGTCGTCGTGATCGGCAAGAAGGTGAAGCATCTGACCGAGGCCAACGCGATGTCCTGCGTGCTCGGCTACACCATAGGAAACGACGTCTCCGAACGCACATGGCAGAAGGCGGACCGCGGGCTGTGGCGCGCCAAGAACGCGGACACCTTCAAGCCGATGGGACCGTGGATCGAGACCGACGTCGATCTGGACAGGATGGAGACCATCATCAAGGTCAACGGCAAGGAGACGGGCCGCTTTCGGACCAACGACATGATCTTCGGAGTGGTGCCGTTTATCGTCGAGCTGACGAAGTACTTCACGCTGTGGCCGGGCGACGTGATCTGGATGGGTACCGATGGCGCCTCGCCGGACCTTAGGGCGGGCGACGTCGTCGAGATCGAAATCACGGGCATCGGCACGTTGCGCAACAGGTTCGTGGCCGAGCAGCGCTGACACATGGCCCACTATTCCGCCGCGCATTATTTCCTGGAAGGCCTGGTCGATCTCGGCGTCGACTACATCTTCGCCAATCTCGGCACCGATCACGTCTCGCTGATCGAGGAGATGGCGCGCTGGGACCGGGAAGGCAAAAGCCATCCCGAGATGATCCTGTGCCCGCACGAGGTCGTGGCGGTCCATATGGCAGGCGGATACGCGCTCGCAACCGGCAAGGCCCAGGCGGTGCTTGTGCATGTCGATGCCGGCACCGCGAATGCATGCATGGCGATCCAGAATTTGTTTCGTTATCGCTTGCCGGTGATGCTGTTCGCCGGCCGCGCGCCGCATACGCTGCATGGCGAGCTGGGGGGCTCGCGCGATACTTACGTGCATTTCGTCCAGGACCCCTTCGATATCGCGAGCATCGTCCGCCCTTACGTCAAGTGGGAATATTCGCTGCCCTCGGGCATCGTGGTGAAGGAGGCGCTCGCGCGCGCGTCTGCATTTGCGCATAGCGATCCGCCGGGGCCCGTCTACATGATGCTGCCGCGCGAGACGCTTGCGGAGGAGTTTGATCAGGCCGTCATGCCGGCCTATCCGCCGGCGCGCTACGGCAGCGTGCAGGCCGGCGGCATCGAGCCGGCGCGGGCGGATGCGATCGCACGGGCCTTGATGGAGGCGGACAATCCGTGGCGTTCGCCGCCTATCTCGGCCGCAGGCCGGGTGCGGTCGCCTGCTCGAGCGACTGGCGCGTACCTGCGGCATCCGTGTTGCCGACTTCAATGCGATCGACCTCAACATCCCCCAGGACTCGGTTTGCTATGCCGGCATCGATCCCTCACCGCTGCTGGAGAGCGCCGACCTCGGTCTCCTGCTCGATACCGACGTGCCTTTTGTGCCGCAGTCGGCCAGGAACGCCGCCGCGACCAAATGGATTCAGATCGATGTCGACCCGCTCAAGGCGGACTTTCCGATGTGGGGCTTTGCAACCGACATGCGCATTGCCGGCAACAGCGCGATCATCCTCAGCCAGGTGCTGGAGGCGGTCGAGGCTCGCGCCGACGAGACCTATCGCAAACGCGTGGCGGCGCGGATCGCGGGCTGGGACAGCGCGCGCAATCAGTCCGCGCGGCGCCGGGCAGCGGTGAGCGCCGACAAGGGCGTTTCCGGTGCGCTGGATCCGGCGTTCGGGTTTGCCACGCTCGGCACCAAGTTATCACAGGACGATGTCGTGCTGAACGAAGCGATCCGCAACGGACCCGCCCTGCAGGAGCATCTCACCCGCACGCGACCGGGGACCTATGTCGGGCTTGCCGGCGGCGGGCTCGGCTTTTCCGGCGGCATGGCGCTGGGCCTCAAGCTCGCGCAACCCAAGCGCCGCGTCGTGCAGGTCATCGGCGACGGTGGGTTTCACTTTTCCTCGCCCGACAGCGTCTATGCGGTCGCACAGCATTATCAAATTCCGATCTTCACGGTCGTGGTCGACAATGGCGGCTGGCAGGCCGTGAAATCGGCAACCCAGCGCGTCTATCCCGAGGGCGTCGCGGCGCAGACGACCGGTTTCAATCGCGGCTTTTGTCCGGACGCCAGGGCGAGCGACGCGATTTTGCCGACGTCGCCAAGGCATTCGGCGCTTACGGCGAAAGCGTGAGCGAGCCGGACGAGTTTGCCGGCGCGATCGAGCGCTGTCTCTCCGCAGTCGATGCGGCCAAGGCCGCCGTGCTGCATGTGCATGTGACGAGGCTCTGAGGCTCAATGGGAATGTTTTGGCGATCCGCTTTATTGGTTCTGTGCCTTGGGCTCGCCGCAGGGCCTGTTGCGGCCGAGGACGATGCGGCAAGATATCCGACGCGGCCGATCCATATCGTCGTCGGCTTTGCGGCCGGCGGCGGCAACGACGTGATCGCGCGCATCTTCGCGCAAAAACTGTCGGAAGATCTCCGCCAACCCGTGATCGTCGAAAACAAGCCCGGAGCCGGCGCAATCGTCGGAACCGACTACGTCGCCAAGGCGACGCCCGACGGATACACGCTTCTGGTCGGCGCCAGCGGCATGGCGATCAACCAGAGCATCTATACGAAGCTGCCCTACGACAGCGAACGCGACTTCGTCGCCATCTCCGAGCTCGTCACCTATCCTCTGATCCTCATTGTCAGCGCCGCCTCGCCCATCAATTCGGTGGCCGATCTTGTCGCCTATGCCAAGGCCAATGCGGACAAGACGAACTATGCGAGCTCCTCCGCCTCGTTTCAGCTCGTGACCGAGCTGTTCAAGCAGAAGACCGGCGCGCCGATGCAGGCCATTCCCTACAAAAGCGCGAACGAAATGGTGCTTGCGGTGATATCGGGTCAGGTGACCGCGGCATTCGCGGATGCAGGTCCCGTCTCGCCTCAGGTGAAAGCCGGCACCGTGCGCGCGCTGGCGGTCGCCGCGCCCCTTCGCTCGGATGATTTCCCTGACGTGCCGACCCTGAAGGAGCGCGGGGCCGACGTGGACGGCACGCTCTGGACCGGCGTTTTCGCGCCCAGGAAGACGCCGCCCGAGATCATCGCAAAGCTCGGCACCGAGTTCACGCGGATCGCCAGAATGCCGGACGTCGTCGCGCGGCTGAAGGCGCTCGGCATTAATCCGGTCGGCAGTTCGACGGCAGAGTTCACGCGTGTCCTGACTGCGGACATCGCCCGCTGGGGCGATGTCGCAAGATCAGCCAATATCAGGATCGAGCCGTAGCGCGGCTGTTGTCGGGCAGGACCGCAAGCTGCAAACGCGGCGATCACGGTTAGAACGCCGGACCCTCGCCGTTGCGTCCATAGGTGATGCGCGGCGTCTGCAGCGAGCCATCCGGCTGCTTCTTGGCGGCGGCGACAAAGACCTTGGTACCGGGTTGGATGTCTTCCCGCTTGCCCATCTCGTAGGTGACAACGACGGTCTGCGGCGTGACCATGAGCTTCTTCTCGCCGTCCTTGTACTTGACCGACAGCACCGGGCCGTCGACGCCCGTCACCGCCTGCTCCACGTTGCCGTTGGTCATCTTGCTCTTGGGCAGCAGGTCCCAGTCGTAATGGCCCTCGCCGGTGCCGCGCATCGATTCCGGGAAGATATGAACCTCGATCGCCTTCTGGGTCCCATCCTCCTGCATCATGCCGGCGGAGGCCGACGAACATGCCGGGCTTGATGTCGCTCATCTTGCCCGGGACGATCACCACCCAGAGCGGATTGTCGGTGACGGTCAGCTTCACCTCGGAACCGTCGCGGGTCTGACCCACGAAGGCCGGTCCCTCGAGTCGCTCGACCGTGCCACGAATGCGCACGGTGTCCTGGGCGCTCGCGAGCGTCATACTGCACATAAGCACGAAAAGGACGGCGAGGATTTTCCTGGCCATGACGACCTCCCGGATTGCTGGCAACGTCCCCACAACCCCGCCGCGAGCGGATTATTCCATAAAAAAGCGCCGCGCACCGGTGTCGGTGGCGGCGCTCTTTGGAAAGCAAGAACTACTTCACGACCTCGGCGCCGACCTTGCAGATCAGCGCATCCTGGTCGCCGGTTCCGCCGGAGCAGCCGATGGCGCCGATCAGCTTGCCGCCCTGCACGAGCGGATAGCCGCCGGGGCTTGCAACGAGGGTCGCATCGAGGGTCGCGATATAGCCGTGACCGGTTTCAAAGGCGTTCGTAAACAACCGGGATTCGCGGCGGAAGCGCGCCGAGGTGCGTGCCTTTCCGATCGAAATCGAGCCCGACCGATTTGCGCGCTCTCCATGCGCTCGAACATCACGGCTTCGCCGTTGGTGTCGACGACGGCGATGTTCATCTTCCAGTTTCGCTTCTTGGCCTCGGCTTCGGCGGCCGCGACCGCCTGCTTGGCGAGCTCGAGACCGATCGACTGGCCGTAGGGAATGTCGAATGGCATCGCGTCCGGCGTTCCGCCCGCGCGGCCGGCGGCGGCCGCCGGTGCTGCGGCAGGTGCCGGTGTCTGCGCCTGCGCCAGGATCGGCGAGGTCATCAACACGACGGCACAGGCCGCCAGGGTCATCGAAACGATCGGTCGCATGCTTTATTCTCCTAACTGGGCTTTGGTTTTGAACACCGCTCGCAGAACCCCAGCAACAGCCTGTTATTCCGCGATGCGACACCCTTTGACTTCAATCCGCCTTAAGTCCGGCGTCCTAAATCACCTTGCGCCAGCGCTCCTCCTCGAGGCCGAAATAACGATCGAGCTCGTTGGGCGGGCTTGCGACCAGAACGAGCCCCTCGCTCACGGCAAGCTTCTTAGGACTCGGCCTTGACCGCGACCGCCGCGGCCTTGTTGAGGCGGTCGATGATGGCGGGTGGCGTTTTGGCGGGCGCGAACAGGCCATACCAGGCCTCGGCGTCGTAGCCGGGAATGCCGGCTTCCGACACGGTCGGCAAGTCGGGAAATGCCGGTGAGCGCTCCGCCGAGGTCACCGCAAGCGCCCGCAACTGCCCGCCTTCGATCAGCGGCGCTGCGCTTGCCACGGTCGTGAACATCACCTGGATCTGCCCGCCGATCAGGTCGGTGATCG
>CAVTYJ010000009.1:0-885862 GCA_963738845.1 uncultured Alphaproteobacteria bacterium
GATGCGCGCCAGCAAGTGTGTGCCAACGGCGGCCACGATTACGCCCAGCACCGCGCCGCAGCAGGATAATGTCACACCTTCGGTCAGCATCTGGCGGATCAGCCGCCGTCGACCCGCCCCCAGCGCCGTGCGGATGGCGATCTCCTTCTGCCGCGTGGCCGTCCGCGCCAGCAGCAGGTTGGAGAGATTCGCGCAAACAATCAGCATCACCACGCCCACTGCGCATGCGAGCACCAGCAGGGCCGGCCGAGTCCGGGGGCTGTCACGTGTTCCGCCAGCGGGCTGATCCGGCCCTCAAAATCGTTGCGCTCCGGATGTGCCTGGGTGATCTGCTGCGCCAGTATTTTCAACTCGGCCTGGGCACTGCCAATCGACACGCCGGGCTTCAGACGGCCGATGATTGCCATGGTGTTGCCCCACCGGTTCGTCTCGTTGCTCAGGGGAAAGGGAAAATACAGATCGAAATGGCTGCCGGGAGCGAAGACGGCGGCCATATCGAAGGTAGCCGGCAGGACGCCGGCCACGGTCACCGGCTCATCGTTGATGGTGAGCGACCGGCCCACCACTCCCGGATCGGAACCGAACCGCCGCTCCCACAGGCCATGGCTCAACAGCACCGCCTTGGGCCCGTGCCACTTACATTCCTCCGGCGTGAACAATCTGCCAAGCTGCGGCTGGATGCCCAGCATCTGGAAGAAATTTTCCGATACCGGTACACCGCTGAGCCGCTCCGGCTCGCCCTGGCCGCTGAGCAGGTTGTCGCCTACGCCATAAAAGGCGAAGTATGCCGCCATGTCGGCAAACGACTTGTTCCGTTCCCGCAGATCCAGCAGGTGCCCTACTTGGGTAGTCTGGCCCGATAGTCCGCTGCTGTCATGATTGGCAATCCAGACCAGTCGCTCGGGCTCGTGGAACGGCAGCGGGCGCAGCAGCAGAGTATCCACCACGCTGAATACCGTGGCGCTTGCGCCGATCCCGAGGCCGACAATCAGCACCGCAAAGGTTGTAAATCCCGAATCCTTTCCCAGCGTTCGAAAGGTGTAGCGCAGATCCTGCAGTATGCTGTCTAGCGCGGGCAGACGTCGGGTATCGGACATTCTTGGGCTCCTGCTCTCCTTATACTGGCGTACTGGCTAATAGTTACGCCCGGTTACCTGGTTTTTGTTCCATGTCTTTCTCCATCCGTACGATGGCCAGCGCCTCTCCATCCGGCAGCGGCACCGCCATATCTTCCACGGCGCGATATCCCTTGGCGAGGTAGAACGGTACTCCAGTCAAGGTCGCGCCCATTTCGAGCCGTGTGAAGCCCGCTGCAATGGCCGCACGCTCACACGCTTCCAGGATCGCGGCTCCGATACCGCAGCGCGCCCAGGCGGGATGCACGAAGAAGGCTCGAATCCGCGCGGCGTCGCGATGCGGATCCAGCAACGAATCTTCGCGCGCCTGATAGTGATCTCCTCCGTACAGCGTTCGCCGCTTACTCCAGCCGCCGCAGCCAACAATGACGGGATCCCTGCCGCTCTTCTCCACCACAAAGTACGTACCGTCCGCGATCAACTGCGTGTCCACGCCGTAAACCGCCCGCAATGCGCCATCGATTTGTGCCGCGCTGTAATCCCCCGCCTGCAAGCCGCGTACCGACATATCGATCAGTGCGGTGAGCGCCGTGATGTCATCGGCCGTGGCATGCCGGACCGTCCATGCCACTTCGCTCACTTCGGCGCGGCAGGCGCCGCGGCTGGTGCCGGCAGCATGTTACGGATTGCGGCGATGCGCCAGCCATCGGGTGTCCGTGTGATCAGGAACGTGCTCCACATGCGCCGTGCCGGAGCGCCGCCAGTACCCGCGATCTCGTATCGGCCGTCGGCCAGGGCTACACCGGGCGCCACGAAGCGGACAGTTTCCACGGTGATGGTACGCTTTCCGCCGCTGCTCTCCGAACTGGCCATGGTGCCGCGTACCACCGCGTCGCGCCCCCTGCGCCACTCCCCCGAAGAAACCAACTGGTCGGCATCCGCCGTGAACAGCGCTTCCGTGGCTTTGGCATCCTTGCGGTCCCGCGCATCGACGTATCGGGCCACCACGTCTTCGATGGCAGCCTCGTCGCCGGTGTTCCGGTTGGGTGGACTGGTTTGCGCCGTGCACGCGGCGCAGGCAATCACGAACAGTAAGAAGCGGGCAATGTGGAAACCCATCTGTCCCATCTTAAACTGCCTTTGCTTCCGCCTCATTGCCCTGCTGACGACCGGCCCCGCCATATGCCACTATGAAATTTGGCACGACGTCGATTCTTTGTGGATTCCATCCTCGGCGGGTCCGCCGAACTGCGCGGCGACGAAGCCCGCCATCTGACCCGTGTCCTGCGTGTCGAACCCGGTCAGCGCTTCGAAATCTCCGACAACCAGCAGGCCTACCTTGCTGAAATCTCCGAGGCCCGCGGCGAACGAGTGGTGTTTCACGTAGTCGAACCTCTTCCCGCTGTCCCGTTCCCGGTTTCGATTACCCTCTGTGTCAGCCTGATTAAGTTTGATCGCTTCGAATGGATCGTCGAGAAGGCGACCGAACTGGGAGTCGATCGCCTGGTTCCTGTTGAGGCGGCACGCTCTGAAAAGGGACTCTTCGACGCCTCGCGCAAGCGCAGCGACCGCTGGGCGCGTATCGCCCGCGAAAGCAGCCAGCAATCGCGCCGCGTGCGCATCCCCGAAATCCTTCCCGCAGTCCGCTTCGAGCGCTGCCTGGAGCAGACCGCCGCCCACCGCTACTTCCTGGACGAAGCAGTTGCGCCGCCCCTGCTGCGTGAAATTCCGGCGGAGCGCTCGGATTCCGCAGCTCTTTTGATCGGTCCCGAAGGCGGTTGGACCGATCCGGAACGGCAGCTTGCAATTGCAGCCGGCTGGCAGCCCGTCTCCCTTGGCCCCCTGGTTCTTCGTGCGGAAACAGCCGCTTGCGCTGCCCTTGCTCTAGTCGTAAATGCCTGGTTGACTTGACAGCCGTCCTAAGTGTCCTCGGGATAAGCCCGTACCGTGAGAAAATAGAACACGCGTGGCAAACTATCCGCTGGATATTATCCTCATCGTAGTCTTCACCCTGGCACAGTGGCGGGTCAGCCGGCTTCTACTCGCCGCATCCTCCCGCCGCTGGGTGCGCCCCGCCCTCTTTGTGTTCGCTGCCTTCCTGGCGGTCAGTTACGCGTTCACGTTCTCCTCGCTGCTGGCATTGCTGCGCATCCCTACGCGCATCGGCAGCATACTGGGCGCGGGTTCGCTCACTTACTTCATGACCCTGACCGGCGTCTTGGTGATCTACCAGCTCCTTGCTGGCCTGCGCAAGGTCGTGCACGCCGACGTAAACCCTGGTCGCCGCCGCGTGCTCAACGCCGCGGGCGGCGCGCTCATCGACGCGCCCTTTGCTGCCGTGGGATACGGCGCACTCGTCGATGCGCACCGATTTTCGCGTCCGCGAGGTCGATATCCCGTTTGCCGGCCTGCCGGACGACCTCGACGGTCTGCGCATCCTCCAACTCAGCGACATTCATCTCAGCGCGTTTCTCAGTGAAGCCGAATTCGCTCGTGTGGTCGATGCCGCCCTTCAATTGCATCCCAACCTCGCCGTAGTCACCGGCGACCTGATCAGCGGTCATAGCGACCCCCTGGACGCGTGTGTCCGCCAGTTGGCGCGCGTGAAAGCCGACGCCGGAGTCTTCGCCTGTATGGGCAATCATGAACGGTATGCCCGCGCCGAAGACTACACTGCGAGTGAATCCGCCCGGGTGGGGATACGCTTCCTTCGCGGGCCAGGCTCAGACCCTGCGCTTCGGACAGGCCACACTCAATCTTGCCGGCCTGGACTTCCAGCCGCAGCGCATGCGCGACCGGTATTTGCACGGCGCTGAACGCCTCATCGTCCCTGGCGCAACCAACATCCTGCTGCAGCACAATCCCGACGTCTTTCCTACGGCGGCCCGGCAGGGTTATAATTTGCTGCTTGCGGGTGGCACCCACGTGGCGGACAGGTCAGGGTTAGCAATACATGGTTATGTTGTAGCATCTGTTGCGCCGTTACGTATTGCTTAGGCCTTACGATTCTTGCCCAACGCTAACACCAAGGCCTGGCCACCACTGGGAAAGTTGAGAGGAAGCGGATTGCTGCCTCCGAGATCCGCATCACGAAAATCGAGCAGTTTCCAATCCCAAGGTGCAAAATAACCCTGCGGGCTTTCATTACGTCGCAAGTCGGCTCCCACGCGAAAGACGGCTTCGCCATCGCTCCAGGTCCACGCGCCGAACGTATTTCCCGTCGTAAAGTAGAGCTGATGTTCCACCACACTCAATCCGCCCTGGAGACCAGATGCCGCCGCCTCGCGCGCGCGTTTTGAAGCTGACAAGCTTGCTCGGATCGTGAAGGGATATTCCGACCACCCAACCGTGATAGTTTCCACAATCGCCGAAATGGCCGCCAAAGGCGACGAGGATAGTATCGTCAAGAATTGAGAGCGCTGCCCGCTGATTTTGGACGGTTGGGTCGAATTGGCTGCCCGCCTGTTGCAAGGCATCTGCGACATCCACAGGCCAGCCTGGAAGCACGGTGCCATCCTTCAACGAGAGCCCGAACACCTGATGGCGGGGGCCGCTCGGTAGCTCGACGGCTGCATCGAAATAAATGGCTTGGGTTGCCGGGTCTATCACCGGCGTGCCGGTTATACCAAGCGGATCGATGTTCCCGCATGGCAGTGAACCCCTCCGAACGGGACGCCCGACCACGCGTCTCCACAATTCTTTACCGGACGTGGCATCGATCGCCTGAACGACATTGTTCGCTGTCGCCACAAATAGGGTCCCGCTGCTCGAGCCCAAAGGATGCCAATAAAGCGGCTGTGCGTAGAGGGGACCAGAAACGCGGGCCTCAAACGTGAGATCCAGGTGCACCGACCTGACTTTTTCCCAGGACAGGGCCGGAACGACGAAGTTGCCGCTTCGACTGTTTCCCCCATGATAAGTCAAAACTGAGTCGTCTTGAGCGATCGCGCACTTCGGAAACATTGGAAGCAAAAGCATTCCTACGATTAAAGCAGCGCATACGCTCATCGAAAAACCGTTTCTGATGCTCATGGCAGTGTGCCCCTCTGGGTAGCCTACTCAATTCGAGCGCGATCTGGAACGCCGGCAATTTATGCTCCAGCGGATGAACAATGCAGCCTGATCGATCCGCTAATGAGATCACCGCCCAACAGCCCGATGTCGCAAGCGCCGAAAATTCCTCAGTTGGTAAAGCCGGGCGATGGCGACCCCGGACACCCCGGTAGCGGCGACGAGGTCGATGGCCGTTCGTGCCCAGAGCACGTTCGCGTTCCATGCATCGACCTCGTGCAAAGAAATGAAGCGAATTATCCCGTAGCCCACGGTCAGGCCCGCAAAGCCGATGGCGAGGCGATAGCGCTTGATGCGGTGCCAAGCCCACAGCAGGCCCCAGACGACCAAGACGATGACCACGACCGCAACGGCGACGCTTGCCGCAATCTGCAAGCTTCGGCGGTCTTCGTACCAGCCTCTTTGCTTGAAGATGCCGCGCAAAAAGTCTCCGAACCCGCGCAGCAAGCCGAGGCCGCGCGCTGTCCTTATCAACGACAGCAGGAAAAACACACCCGATAGTCCCGCCCAGACCAATGCGTCGTAGCCTGGCAAGCCGTGGTACTGGGCCCGTCGGCAAGCAACAGCGGTCCACAGCCCAAGCAGGCAGGGGACCATCAGTGCCGCGACACGCAAGACATCGTCCGTCATTGCAGCAGTCTTCCACCAACACGACCCGTGCGAGCGGTGCGTTGACCGCTCGATATGCATGCGGCCGTCTTGCAGCTCAATGTCGGTCGCGATCTTAATCAGCTTTCGCGCGGTGATATTGGGCAAAGCGCCTTCGCTGGACTAATCCCATGCTCCGACCTCACCCCGTGCAGAGCGTTCTCCTATTTTGGTTTATCGTAAAGCAGTGCCCGCTTGTCAAGAATATGAATGGTTAGCGGCATGTCGCTCACAACCTTGAATGCTCCCTGGGATACATCAAAGCCCTTAACAGAAAGGCCTCGCCGGTCGCTAATCAGAAGTCGTCTGCTGCGGCTTGTTTTCGCCGTCGCAGACACGTCTAAGATGATCAACGGTGCCGCTATCGCGTCGACAGTCAATGCTTGATGGTGCACGGGGCGAAGGTTGTTAGAGACCACGCTGGCGAAAGTCATCTGTGCGCTTTTCTGGCTGATGGATGTGGATTGCCTCGACTTCGCCTTAGCCCCATCAACAAACGGCCACGCGGTTTCGACCAAGAAACCTTGTGGGGGGCCAAGTGGGACATTTCTGATGATGATAAAATTGAACGATAAAGGGGTTCGCGCGTACATGGCTACGGGCGGAGCTAAATACCGGCCTCGACTTGATTGGCAAAGTCGTACCGGCACAATTGCAAAGTACAGCCGCGACCGTGCGTTTGCGTACGTCGTCTGGAATGGTAATCGATCCTGTGATCGCGTTTCCGTTCATCTGATCGAACCCACCAGCTCCGAAGGAAATAGAAGCTGTGCTTCAAGAAACCAGCTCTCAAATTTGAACCAGGGCGCAACGATTTAGCGGCGCGGTGGCGGGAGTACGCGTGGGGTGCGGGCCTTACCTCCAAATCCGCTGTCATTTGCCCCAACTCGAAACTGCGACCCGCCCAATCAATTGCAAGGGCGGGGCTTTTTCCTTTTTTCGGCTCGCGCAAGTGGAAATCGCCCGAACAATAGCGGTGAGGAGCGCACGGCCTCCCACCCGGAGGATAAATGACGCGCGGAGCTCGGGGATTAGGATGTCGTGGCGCTCATTTTCTACTGAGAGTGATGAATAATTCCAAATATCCGGGGAGCCCTTGTGCCCAACGGCACGGCTTCAGCGGCCGCGCGATTCCGGCTCCAACCGGATTGGACTTTGCTGCGGCTGGGCTTGCGGCGACGAATGCATCGAGACTGGCTTAGGTGTCGGGCCGGCGACCGGCCGCGGCAGTGGCGCAGATGCTTTGGGTCCCGGGTTCTGTCCTGAAGTGTTGCCAACGAGACGTGCCATTTGCTCCTGGCTCGCCCTGAGTTGCTCAACGACCTTCGCGTTATCGCTCGCCAATTGCTCCTGACCCGCCCTGAGCTGTTGGACCTCTTGCTCCACATTCGCGAGAACGCGCATCATCGTCTGCAGCATCTGCTCAATCTCGGGAGAAGTCGGGGCACTCGTCGGCGCGAGGTCTTGCGCATGAGCCGGCGCTGTGGGTGTCGCTTGCGGGGGTGCTGTCTCCGCCGCAGCCAACTGAACAGTGGAGGGGCCCGGCTGCGCTGGAAGCTGCGATTTTTCCGAACGGATTAACAGAGTTGAGATGAGTTCGGGCGTCCATTGGGAAATCACCACTTTGGCCGCATCGCCATAAGACGATTGGGAAGCGAGGGCAGCAACAATGATGAGCGCTGCCAAGAGCAAGCCGATCAGACCACGTACGGCGCGGCCAACCCGTGACCGATTCCGGCGCGGTGCGCCCAAGCGCGTGGCATCGTGCTCCATTTTCGAGAGCTGCTCAGTGACCCGCGCAAGCTGCTCATCTGCGCGGGCGATTTGTTGATAAGCGTGCGCGAGCCGCTCGTCCGCCCGCGCGGCCAACACGTTATCGGCCTCGGCTGCTTCGAGATTCGGCGTGGAAATCATTTGGCGCTCCCAGTATCACTCGATGGAGAACAGGGATTTTTCACAAGACGAAACTCTGAACGCGTTTTGACCAAAACATGGCTGCACGATGGAGAGTGTGGGGCCGGCTGGAACAGCAAAGTCGGGACGGGCGCATGCGCCAGCAGCCGACAAAGCCCGGCGCAGCAGACCTTCTCGCGGTGGTTGGAGCGATCGGCCCAGGAAGATCTGGGACGCAGTCGGATTAAGGCTTGGGCCGGTTGGAGCGCCACCACAAGCCAAGCCGGTTGAGCCTGCTTGGCCGAGCTATCTCTGCCAGGACCCTTGAGCCGGCGTCCTTCAGGTCAAGATAGCTGCGCCGTCCCGTCCGCGCGCTCGTGACCATCGCATCCGCTATTCGTTTACGGGTCTCGTGATTGTCTTGCTCGGCGGGCAGCTTTTTGCAAACGTGCTCGAGAGCGGCCGTCATGTTGGCCAGCGTATTTTGATCAAATTCAATCAACATTTGAAGGCCGGTTGATTTTCATCGGAGATCATGTGGACACGACCTTGAACGTTTTGCGCACCGCGCGCGCAACCACGTCGCGGGCCATGACCTTGGCTGTTTCCAGTGAGTGACCTTTGGCGACTGCGGCGTTGATGAACTCCTGGACCGCGTCTGAAAATTCGCGCTCGCACTGTTCGATTGTTTTCATCGCCATCACTGTTAGCTTAAAGCTGATGATCGTCGCCCTTTAAGAGAACTCCAGCATTCGGGGTTCAAAGAGGAGATGCCATCGTCAGAACGGCGAGAGCCTAAGCTAAATTGATTCGGCAGCTCGCTGTGTGCTGCGATTTACACAGCGACTACGAATTCGGTAAACCGGCCGACGGAGATCGGTCGGGGCGCGCTGGCGAGTTTCCATTCGCCCAATCTGAAAGGACCGGCTGCTTATTCAGCTAAAACGGCGCACCTCAGTGAGACGCCTTAGCCTTGGACGAGCCGATGGTGCTATGGGCGTGTGATACGTCCGCCGTCAAATCGGAATTGACGAGATAAACAGCGCCCAGAACGATTAGCCCCGCGGCGACGACCAGGGACGCAATCCAACCCACGATTTCTCGCGTTGACAGTCCCTCATACATGGCATCAGCCGAACGAAATTGAGTGACCGCGCTAATTAACTATAGCTCATCGCGCCGGCCGGCGCCTTGCATCAGTCAAAATCGGGCCGCAGCTCAGGTCCGCGCTTGCCGCATGTGCCCTGACAGACAACCCGCACGCCTCGAGATCCGATGACCAGCGATATTGATCTGCATGAATAGTTAGCGAGTTGCTGAGCGTCGTGCCTCATCTCCTGTAACGGCGGACCAGCCAAATCGCTGCAAGAAGGATCAGCGATCCAATTACGGCCGCAACGACGTCGCGAAGAGAGATCGAAACGTTGTCGAGGCTGGGGAGCAAATTGAAGGTCCGAAACAGCAAACCGCCGATCAGCGCGCCCACCAGACCGAGGCCGAGGTTGCGAAATGTGCCAAAGCCTTCACGGTCCCAGGTAATCAGCCGCGACGCCAGGCCACCGCCGATCAGGCCGACGGCAATCCAAACGATCATTTGCGCAAGTGAAGGCATTATTGCTTCCCCGCTATCGACAAACCACTTGCCTATTCGCCTTCAGCCCAACCGCCTTTGATCGTAGCGGGAGCGGCGCCTTTTTGGCCTGTAATCCCAGCTCCGTCAGGCGATATACTTGTCCATTTTCTGTTTGCTCCCGTTCGACCCAGCCTTTTCTGATTAGATTTACAAGGACCTTCGGGCTGTGTGGCATGCCCGCAGCTTTGACCCAGCCGGCGCCGCGCAGGCGCTGCATGATCTGCCGCTCACGAGAATTCGGAAGCTTCATTTCCTTGCCTTGAGCCCACTCTCGACCAGGCGTGACGGCCGCTGGTCCTGAGCACGTCGTCGGCCCGACGGGAAGCTCAAGAGCTCCCGCGTCGGGCCTAACCTCGATCAATGGACCGAAACCCATGATCAAAGCTGGCCGCGTCCATAGCATGGCACAGACTGAGTTCGTCCTTTTTGTCGCGCAAGCATCCGCTCGCGGAGCTTGCTCTGCGCGGCTGTGCCGGCCGCTGGTGCTGCTGGATGAATTGCACTGCGAAAAGACAGCACGAAATCAAAGGGCACTGGCCGTTGTCGGTCCCGCCCGCTTTCTAATTTTCTATTGAAGGTAATTGAGCCATTCGACAGCGCCAAAAACGAGCGCTGGCAGAGCGAGCAACAACGCAATTAGCAGGTCGGACCACATGCCAAGCCTCCCTGGTTAAGCTTGGGCCAAAAACAGCCCGGCCTCATTGCACCCATGGTGCTGCATACCACCGGTGGCCTATACTTGATGGCAAAGAAAGCCGCAATCCACAGCTTGCCCAACTCGGAACGACTTGTGGGATCGCTGATGCGCTAGTCCGAACGGATGGACGATCTATTGGGTTGGGACCTGATGGTCCCGCGCGCCGCGGCCTTCAGTAGCCGAGCAATGCAAGACCTACCCAACTGGCCGCAAAAATGGAACAAACCAGGAAGGTCACAGAGGCTACGGTTGCAATCGCTCTTACTGGACGCGCCATAATATTGATCTCTCTTCGGCAAAGAAGATGATAGCCAGCAACAACGTGCGTGATCGTGGCTGAAGAGCGCTGTCCTAGAAAATTGTGCGACTGTCACCAAATGGGCACACACTTTGTACCTTCGCCCCGCAAAAGGCCGCAATGCTCGGCAGTAACGAGGTCGGTGAGGGGAATCGGTTGATGTATAAACTGGACAGGAAGGCTGGATGGGGGCTTGCGACGGCAAGTCTGGCGCTGCTCGTTGGCGCCGGCCTTGGATTGCCTATGACAACTCCGGACCGCACATCGCAAAAGACTACGAGGATTGTGCCGAGGAGGCTCAAGCCAATGCCGCTTCCAAAGCTGATTATTCCAAACTGGTAACACACTGCGGCGAGCGCTTTGCGGGCCGGCGAAAACTCGGCGGTGGATACACCTACTTCGATTTCTTGCAGAATCGAAGTTTCGACATCGCAGGACCTAACCCGGACGAAGACGAGCGCAAGCACATAGATCGGTCCTACATGGAATTTCTCGGTTCACAACGACGCGAGATGCTGTTGGCGGATTTGGCGAAAGCTCAAGCCAACCTGGAGCAAGCAACCTCGGAGGCGGTCAGCACGATGTGCAGCGCCATTGGCGCTACGAACCAAAAATTCCGCTTCCGCCTAAACGTCCAGCGATCGATCGCGCCAAAGCGTGCCAAGGCGGATCTTTGTCCTGTAGCTGGGCCAGGCTATCGGCCGCCGTGCGGAATGCTTTCGCGTTGTCTGGTGGAGCAAATAGGTAGAGCTGGCAGCATCAAAGAATCCAAACGGCCGTCCGGTGATTACCAGGTGCCCCGGGGTGCCGAGTTTGCAGGAGCGAAGCTAGCTAATCAATTCAGCTTCGACCAAGATAAGCGACAGTTTCGATTTCCACCAACACGTCCGGCTTCGCAAGTGACCGCACTTCGACGAGCGTGGACGCAGGAAAATCTCCGGTGAAGAACTCGCGGCGCGCTCGCCAGACCTCAGTGTTTTTCCTGATGTCGACGACGTAGATCGTCATCTTGACCAGATTGTCCATCGTTCCGCCGGCCGCTTTGATGATCCGATCAATGCGTGAAAATATCTGCTTGGTCTGCTCGTATTCATCTTTGCCGATGATCTGGGTGCCGCCTTCAAAGGGACGCGCGACCTGGCCCGAGATGAATAGCATGTCTCCTGCGCGTATCGCGTTTGACCACAGCTCGGGGCCGACCTCAGCGATGTCGGGGACGGATACCTTTGTCCTGGTCATGACGAACTCCTTGTGCAGATCTCTCGGATGCGTTTTGCTGATGATCTACCACAATTTTCGGCAAACCGTCGCAAGGTCTTTTTGGGCCCATTGCAATCGCCTTCAGCCGAACATGGGAGAACAACGATAAATCGCCGGTCGCAATTGACGCGCGTTGCAGGATCACTGTTAGCGATCCTGCTGTTTGGAAGCGTTACTCATGCTGCCGAGGTCAAGGTGCTCACATCAGTGGCCTTGACCTCTGTCCTCAACGAGCTTGGACCAACGTTCGAGAAAAAGACCGGTGACAAGCTGGTCATAGATTACGATTTGGCCGCAAACTTGAAAAAGCGCATTCTCGATGGGGAGCGCGCCGACGTGATCATCCTCACGCGCTCAATGATGGAGGACCTGCTCAAGACCAATAAGCTCGCCGCCGATGGTCTCGTGAACGTCGCCGGTACGGCCGTTGCCCTTGCTGCTCGCGCAGGGGCGCCGAAGCCTGACATCAACAGCGTCGAGGCGTTCAAGCAAACCTTGTTGTCGGCACGGTCGATCGTCTATGCGGACCCATCGAAAGGCGGTCTGAGCGGCATTGTTGCGTCAAAAGCCATCGAGCGCCTGGGCATCGCCGATCAGATGAAAGGAAAAACCATTCTCGTGCCCGGCGCCCAGACGGCGGACGTCGTCGCCAAGGGCGACGCGGAACTCGGCATCGCACAGGCTTCAGAAATCGTGCCCTTCGCGGGCGTTCAGCTGGTCGGCCCATTGCCGAGCGATCTCGGCAGCCTGACCCTTTTTACAGCTGGAATTGGCGCGGAGAGCGACAAGGTCGAGCCTGCTAAAGCGTTGATCAAGTTTCTCACGGGCGTGGACGCGGCACCGACCTTCAGAGCAAAAGGGTTTGAAGCAGAGTAAGCGCACTTGCCTGAAGGTCGACGCGATAACGACGAAGGCGCCTGTGAGACTGCCGTCGCCCATGGGCCCGTAGTCCTACGGGACCGCCATTTCGCAAATCTTTAACACTCGCTCGCCACTCTTGCGGCGTGAGACAGCAAGCAGACCTCGACTACCAGAGCCAGGCGCAGGCGGCGATGAAAATGGCCGCCGCGACGACCGGGTGCGAGCGCCTGAAATGGGTGCGCTTAGCTCTGGCTTGGCATGATCTTGCGGTCGGACAATCGCGTTTTGCCCTTCCGAGCCGCCTTGGTGCCTGCAGGTGCGCGCACCGAGCCCATAGGTCATTAGAGCCCTCCAGATCGCGGAATTGCTGCTGCCGGCCCCCAGGGCGCGACTAGCCCTTTAAGATGAAATTACGGGGCGGGTTCTTGACGGACCCGCGCAAGCTCCCATGTTGCGGTGCACGCTAATTTTTGCGATGCAACATAGGTGGTTCCCATGCGCGATCTTCCGCAGATACTTGCTCGACTTCAGGCCTTTCGACGGAAATTCGAAGATCTCCTTGCAGGCGCTCGAAACAGCGCGGGCCGCGCTGGCGCCGGAGCCCGCCGCGCGCGCGACGCGGCTGCGCGAACTGACGGGGTTCGGCACCAATCCCGGCCAGCTTCGCATGTTTGCTTACACTCCCAAAAACCTGCCTCGCAGCGCCCCACTCGTCATCGCGCTTCATGGCTGTACCCAGACGGCCGCCGAGTACGATCACGGCACCGGCTGGTCGTCGCTCGCCGACGCGCTCGGTTTTGCGGTCGTTTACCCGCAGCAGCAGCCCGCCAACAATCCGAAAAACTGCTTTTCATGGTTTTTGCCGGGCGACATCGCACGCGGAGAGGGTGAGGCGCTGTCGATCAGAGAGATGGTTGAGCACGCGCTTGTGAGTTTTGGTTGCGACCGACGCAAAGTGTTCGTGACGGGTCTCTCGGCCGGAGGCGCGATGGCATCGGTGATGCTCGCCACATACCCAGATGTTTTTGCCGGCGGCGCCGTCATTGCTGGACTGCCTTACGGGTGCGCGAACAACGTTCAACAGGCTTTCGAGGCCATGTTCACCGAGCAGGGCTATGCGGCGCAGGCGCTCGGCGAGCGCGTTCGGGCGGCGTCCAAACATCGCGGGCCGTGGCCGAAAATCTCGGTATGGCACGGCTCCTGCGATCCGATCGTAAAACCCTCCAATGGCGAAGACATCATTCGGCAGTGGACCAACGTGCACGGGCTTGCAGAGCATCCTTCACATGAAGACGCGCTCGAGAGCTACACGCGTCGCGTCTGGAAAGATGAAAGTGGAAACGAACGCATCGAGGCCTTTTCCATTCACGGCATGGCGCATGGTGTGCCGCTCGCAACGATCACGGAAGAGAGCTGCGGCCAGCTGGGCGCTTTTTTCCTGGATGCAGGAATCTCGTCGACGCATCATGTCGCGCGCTTCTGGCGCCTCGACGAACCTCTGATTGACATGCCGACAGCCGGGGTGCCCGCCCGACCAACTCAACCATTTGCTACGAGCAGCCGGTCCGTTGTGCTTGCTGAACCTGTGGTTGAAAGCGCGCACCCTTCGGCGAAAAATGCGCATGAGCACCGAGAGCAGCGGCAGACCCGATATGCGCTGGACCCAAATGCGGTGATCGCCGCCGCCTTCAGGGCTGCCGGTCTTCCGGTTCCGGATCTTCCGACCGCACCCGGCGCACCGGTTGCGCCCGGGCCGATCATCACGGCAGCGTTGAAGGCCGCAGGACTGGTACGAAGCCCTCGCTCGCCAGGCTCGAGCAGTTGAGTGAGGACGGCGGTGTGGCTTGGGTTCAGACCTTGCGCGTATGGCATGCGTCAATCCCGATACGCTGAATGGGCTCGACACCAGCGGCCTCTGAATGAAGGAAAAGAGCTGACAATCGAAAAGCTGCTGAGCTGGGTGGACCAGCAGTCGTGCTTGCGCCTGGACGCACGTTCTCGCGGGCGAGCTACTCCTTTGCTTCCGCCAAGCTTGCGGCAATATCCGTTCCGGCTGCCGTGACTTCGTAAATAACGTCGCTTACATTCGTCGGAGTTGCCTTGAGCCAGCCTAGATCGACCAGACGCTCGTACTTTTGCCGATCGATGTTGCCGGCCGTGTATTTACGTCCGCCCTGGCTCGCGATCCTGCGGATCAGTTCCAGATCTTTTGCTTCGGCCACATTGTTACTCTGAACTTATTCTGTCTTAAACCGCCGAGCGGTTTTCAACGGTTGGACGGTTTTTGCTGAGCTAATGGTCGCTCGGCAAGGGCTTTTCCGGCCATGGATGGCGTGCATCAGGTGCTTTGCCGCTGCAGCAGGGCAAAGGATGTGGTTGCCGGCGTCGCGCAGGGTAAGCAGGATTCGCGTTCGAGCTTGATCGGCTCGTCAATTTCAGGGACGAGGACACGGACGCTCAAGAATCGAAACAACTGAACGCGGCCATTAGCGCAACAGAAGCGGTCAGTGCAAGTCGCCCTTATGGGACGAATAGTACCGCGATCGTCAGTTCAACGCTCAAAGCCCTCGGACAATTGCAACGGCTGCGACTACGAACACTCCCTACAGCTGGAGCTGCGATCGCCCCCCAAAATGGGTATCTTGCCCCAGCTACCGAGATCGCTGAATCGCGTAGAATCCGGCAGGTGAGGAGAACGAGCTATGGCCGAAGAACCAACATGGAAAGGATCTGCAAACGATCCGGGACATTTACGCGCGTCAGGCCTCGATCGACATTGCTAGCGTACCCGGACACACGGGCGCGACCA
Source organism: uncultured Alphaproteobacteria bacterium (assembly GCA_963738845.1). Taxonomy (GTDB): domain Bacteria; phylum Pseudomonadota; class Alphaproteobacteria; order Rhizobiales; family Xanthobacteraceae; genus Bradyrhizobium. The sequence goes on from CAVTYJ010000009.1 coordinate 15,247, forward strand.
CGGTCTGCTTCGTTTGCTCAAAATGTTCTTTGCTCTACAGGGCAACTCAGATCCGACAGTCGAAGTCAAAACCCAGGAAAAAGGATTGTGAGGATTGCGGAGCACCGGTGCATCGCTGGTCCGGCGTCTACGACTTCATCGATTGGCAGTCAGTGAGACCCGCAGAGCGCCTTTAACCGACAAAGCCTGTCCACTTTGCTTCTACGCCGAAGCACCGTTCGATGGGCGTACGGCCTCGCATTCTAGTTGTGGTGTCTGGGCTCAACCAATTTGCCATGGATTTTCATCGAGCACTCAACTGCCGAGCAGGCGCCACAAAATTCGCATTCGTCGGCCACATGTCATTGGCAGACCACAAAGACGAATCCCGAGATCTGTCGTTTAGTAAGTACTAGGGACTTGCGTGAGCAGGGATTAGCCGCGATTTTGACCCAAATGGCCATGATGTCGGGCGGAGTGTTGACATTTCGCCACGTCGGGAAGGACGGCGCCTGGTCAATCAACTGAAAGACCTTTCCCGATGCGCAGCTAGTTTCTGGACCTCCGATCCGAAATAATGACCCTGCGGCACGCGCGACAATTATGGGCGAAGCTAATGAAACCGAAGCGCCCGGGTCAGCAGCGGGAGCTTTTAGCTATCCTGCCTGACGACGGCGCCGGGTTTGGGATCGATTAATAAGGAGATGGTCGAGCTTTTTGCCCGCCCTGAGCTGCGCGCGCACCCAGCGCGGTTGCTTTCCACGGCCGGACCATTTTTCAGTCGGGTTTCTCGGGTTCTGATATTTTGGAAGAACCTTCGGGTAGGGACGGCGCGGCCGATCACGGCTAATCGCATTGTCGCTATTCAGCCGCCGCAGTCGTTCTTCGAGCTTCAACTTCTCGTCCGCCATCTTGCGGGTCAATGTCGACATTACCTGCTCATACAGATCCCACAGCTCGTCTGTGGACATCGCGTTCAACGCAGAGCTTTCCATGAATGCGCCTCCGGTCCCCCGCGCCCTCCGCGGCGTTTAAACAACAAGGCGGAGCTGGAGTTCCTTCCGGAGCAAATTAAATGACCCCCAGTGAAAATAAGGGCATAGCTATTGTCATGTTCCCTGGTTTTGGATGCGACACCGGCAGCTTGCGTTGGACTGGTGAAAGACCAAGAACAAGCCGCAACCGGCAATGAGGGCATGCTCCCTTAGATTGTGATTGCGATCAAATTTGCAACCACTGACAATAGGCAAGGGTCACTGGGAATACCGTCCGCACTCTGGGGTTGCCAGCGGTGAGGCATCCCCATGAAAAGGGAATTTGGTAAGCTGTTCAGTGCACGGCTCCGCCGGCTTCGACGGGAGTATGCCGATCTTCAGCGCCTTCGACGCGAACTGTATGTCGCGGAGCAACGCAGCGGCACGCAGCCAGTGCAGGAAGGGAAAGCCGAGAGCGCCTGTGTTGGGCTGGCCGGTGGCGACGGCGGGATCAACGCGAGGAACGGACGCAGCCGGTGATGAGCCGCCTGCTAGCCCGCCTGACGCACTGCGATTTGGACGCGGATTGCTGAAATGGCTGGCGCTTATCCACGGGCGTGCCCACCCGAGAGCCCCATCGAGGTCTTCAGAACGTGCGCCGCGACCGTTTTTCTCTGCTGGACCAGCTGTGCTGCGGCCTCATGATTTCCGACATCAGGGGCTGGGATGGCGCAAGATCGTGCGTGCGCCGCTTCATCGCGCAAGGGGCAGAAATCCCTCGCGATTGGCGCGTCGCGCGCGCTGATATTCGATAATCCGCGCTGTCTCGTCGGCGACGTGCTGGCCGAGCATCTCGGCCAGAAGATGCAGCGTGGTGTCGATGCAGAGCGAAACACCGCCGCCGGTGACGACGCCCGCCCGCTGCTCGACCAGCACGCCTCCCGCACATCGATCTCGGGATAGTTCGACCGCATCACCTCGAGCGGCGAGATTTCGGGCGGCACCACCTCGCGCTTGGTGGTGGCGGGGCCGTCGTCAAGGATACCGCTCGCGGCGAGGATCATGCCGCCGGTGCACACCGAGGCGATCCGGCCTGAGGCATGCACGCTTGCGGATGTATCGAGCGTGGCCGGCGCCGCGGCCTGCACCGGTCCAGCCCGGCCCGCCGGTGACGATGACGAGATCGCAAGCGCGGCGCATCGTCGATGCCGAAATCGGCGGTGACCTTGAGCCCGTTGGCCAGCGCAACCGGCCCCGCGCGCGGCGCGATGGTGCAGATCTCGATCTCGGGCGCGATCCGGCGCGCCATCGACAGCACGCCGAAGGTCGCAAGATCGATCGGCTCGACGCCGTCGTAGATGAAAATGCCGAACAGCAAGTGCGCCCGTCCGTGTTATCCGTTGATTGAGAGCCTCCCTTGGTTTCGCGCGCCGCGAGCGCGGCCGCAAGCGTGATCAGCGCGAGCACGATCATCATGACGGAAACGCCGGTGGTGCCGCCGAAATATCCGACCATCGCGGTCGCGATGATCGGCGCGAAGCCGCCGCCGATCGCGGCCGAGAGCCTGGAATCCGAACGAAGCCCCGCTGTAGCGGACGCGCGGGCCGAACAATTCCGGAAAATAGCAGGATTCTGGTCCGAACATCATGCCGTGACCGAAATTCATCGCGATCATGATGGCGGTGAAGATGAGCGCGGTGCTCTTGCTTTCCAGCATCCAGAACAGCGGGAACGCGAAGGCGATCGTGAACAGCGCGCCGAGGATGTAAGAGCGGCCGTCGGCCGATCCGGTCGGCCAGCCAGCCGAACAGCGGCAGGCTGATCAGTTCGAGCAGCGCCGCGTACAGTACCGCGTCGAGCATCATCTGCTTGGGCAGGCCGAGCTTGGTGGTGGCATAGACCGACGACGAACACCGTGAGCATGTAGACCCACGACACCTCGGAGAGTTTCAGTCCGACGGCGATCAGGAATGTCTTGGTGTTCTCTGCCGACGGCTTCGCCGAACGGGGTTTTTCGACAACCGTCGCGCTTCTTGAGCCCTTCGAACACCGGCGTCTCCGGCACCCGCGAGCGCACGAAGGTGCCGACCGCCAGCAACACGATGCTGATCAGGAACGGAATCCGCCAGCCATAGGCGGCGAAATCGGCGTCCGGCAACTTTGCTGACCAGCGCGAACACCAGCGTCGCCAGCACCAGCCCGATCGGAAATCCGATCTGCACGAAGCTGGTGTAGAAGCCGCGTTTATCGGCCGGCGCGTGCTCGAGCACCATCAGCGAGGCGCCGCCCCATTCACCGCCGAGGCCGATACCCTGGACGATGCGCAGCACGATCAGCAGGATCGGCGCCAAGCACGCCGATCGAGCGCGTAGGTCGGCAACAGGCCGATGCAGAAGGTGCTGAGCCCCATGATGAACAGCGTCAGCACCAGCATCGATTTGCGGCCGAGCCGATCGCCGAAATGACCGAACAGCGCGCCGCCGAGCGGCCGCGCCAGAAAGCCGACGGCGTAGCTGCCGAGCGCGGCCAGCGTACCCGCCAAGCGGATCGAAGGTCGGAAAGAACGCCTTGTTGAAGACCAGGGCGGCCGCGGTCGCGTAGATCAGGAAATCGTACCATTCGATGATGGTGCCGAGGCAGCTCGCGAATACGATCGCGTTGATCCTGGTGTCTTTGCTGGCTGAGGCCGGCGCCGCTGCGGTAATGGTCATGAGCCCTCCTTAGTGTGTTGTTCTGCGTGGAGGCCTTGCGCCGTCTCCAGCATAGCTATCGTCGTGAGCAGATTGTCACGACGCGATCTTAAAAGTCGAGCGACACCCGGATAATCCGCGCTCTGCACGTCGGAAACGCGCGCACGGGTTTCTTCTACCTCAATGTCGATATCGAAATATTGCGCCGTTCTTCGGAGATCCGAAATCAGTGCAGTCAGCGCGTCGGTGGTGCGTTTTATCGATGTTTCGAAATGGCTAGTAATCATCGGAAAGCTATTTCCCTCACCGTCCCATCTCCTGAATTGCGCGCCCGCGCCAGCCACTTCCGATTGCCGTGACGGCAAAACAGAGGTGATGGCCGACGTTCACCAGAGCCTACGCCCAGCGGGCCCACGCTTCAGCAAATTCCATCAATTAAGGTTCAAACTTAAGGTAAAGGAGGGGACCCACGCCCGCGCTCCCTCGTTCGGGCGCTGCGGCGCGCGTGCCATTTTGGGTTTGCCGGCGAGCGCGCGACCTCGATCCTCAAGCGTGTTGCGAACCAACGTGATCATTGATATCAGCGGGAACGCGCCTCCTCGTTCACGCCCTGCGTGAGGGATTGGCGTCGGGCGCTGCCAGTCCAACAGAGGCTTCGTGCTCTGAAGGTGCTGCGGATCATCACGCCAAACGGGACTGTCATCTTATGACTTATCGGGTCGCCGAACTCATTGCAGATAGCCTCATCGCGCATGGTGTTGATCGTGCCTTCGGAGTGCCTGGCGAGAGTTTTCTGGCACTTCTGGATGCATTGCACGACCGAGAATCAGGTCGACCTGGTCACGTGTCGTCACGAGGGAAGTGCGTGTCTAGCCGCGGTCGCTGACGCGAAGCTGACGGGCCGGGCCGGTCTCGTCATGGCCAGCCGCGGACCGGGCGCCTCTAACGCAGCGATTGGCGTTCATGTGGCTGCACAGGAGGCGATCCCTCTCATTCTGCTTGTCGGACAAGTCGACCGACCGAACCTTGGCAGGGATGCCGTTCAGGAGATCGACTGCGGACGTGCGTTCGGGGGACTGTTGAAGTGGTCGGTTCGTTTGAGCAGCGCAGCGCAGGTTCCGGAAATGATGGCGCGCGCATTTTCCATGGCGCAATCCGGTACGCCCGGTCCGGTCGCGGTCGAGTTGCCCGAGGACCTGCTTGTCGAGGCGGCCGACACGCTCGCCGTCAGGGTCCACGGGGTAGCTCAACCCGAGGCCGCCATGGCCGCCGTGCAGAAAGCCGCGGCCCTGCTCAGCGAAGCTGAGCGGCCGATCATCCTCATTGGCGGGGAATGTCGATCCGAGCAGTTTCGACGGAACGTGGTCGCGTTGAGCGAGAAGTGGAACGTCCCGGTGGCTGTGACGAACAAGATGCAGGATCAGTTTCCAAACGATCACAAGCAATGGATCGGGCAACTGGGTTTCTTTACCGCTCCCGCGCACGTCAAGCTCTTCGGGCAGGCTGACCTCATCGTGGCAATCGGAACGCGATTGGGCGAACTCTCTTCGCTCGGTTTCGAATTCCCAAGGCAGTCATCGCCGCGCCAGCCGTTGGTGCACGTCTACCCGGATCCGGCGGCGATCGGCACGCGTTTTCAGACGGATCTTGCAATCGTCTCTGGTTCCGATGCGTTTGTTTGCAGCTTGCTCGATCAGGCCGGCTCACGACGTGAACGCGCGGAGTGGATGAAGGCGGTTACACTTGCGCGATCTGCAACGCATGGTTGGCCGAAATCGGGAGTACCATTGGCCGACGTTTACGGACACGTTGTGGCTGAGATAGCTGCTCACTTAAGCCCCGATAGCGTTGTAACGACGAACTCCGGCAATTTTGCCGCCTGGGTTCATCGCATTTTCAGCTTCAAGACCTCAGGAAGACTGCTTGGGTCGGCCTGCGGAGCGATGGGGAGCGGCGTTCCTTCCGGCCTGAGCGCTAGTCTCCGCTTTCCCCATCGGCAGGTGGTTGCATTTTGCGGGGACGGCGGCTTTCTGATGACTGGAAACGAGCTGGCCGTCGCGGTCGCAAGGCGCCTGGATCTCAAGATTGTCATCTCCAACAACGCCTCATACGGCACGATTCGCACGCACCAAGAGAGGGCATTTCCCAACCGGCCCTACGGCACCGATCTCTTCAATCCAGATTTCGCCGCGTTGGCCCGTGCCTACGGCGCTGCTGGATATTGCATTTCCGAGGCCCGCCAAGCCGCCGATGTCCTCGTCGAGGCCATGTCGGCAAAGGGACCCGTCGTCATCGAGGTGAGGTCGGACGTACGACAGTCGCTTGACAAGTCGCTCGTGGCAGCTGCGCGCTAACGCGGTCCCAACGAGTTCGCGGCGCAGTGCATTCGGCACAATGGGGTAAGCGGGTTGGGCGCGTGGTCTTGTGGCGAGGCTATGAATTGCGGCCGGTCATCGCCCAGACCGAACGACATGATGCCGCTCGGTGTCGGACCTTGATGAGCCAGTGAAGTTCGCATGCCATCGCGTGCCCCATGCCGCTATACGCAGCAAGAGAGCAGCCACTACCATCACAGCGAAGGGCAAATACATGAGAACGTCGAAGGCATCGTGCCGAGGGAGTGATCTAAAGTCCCGGAAGAAGGCGTAAAGGATAAAATTCATTCCAACCATTCGGAACACGTACCACCACTTTGGCGCCAAGTACCGCGTGCAGATTTCCAAAGGAAAACCCGGCAAGCAGAAAGGTGACAGCCGCAGCGCTTCCGAAAAACACGAATACGCCTCTGTCTGGCGGCGCGCCGATCCAGCAAAGCCAACTGACAAGCATTAGATGGACGAGGAGAGCGGCCGCGAAGGCTAATCCGAACTCGCGCGCGTGTTGTTTCAAAAAGCTGAATGCCGGGCCAAAAAGGACGGACAATGCGCCGCCGGCATAGGCTAGCCAGAACCAGAGAAATGCGACACGGGCAGTCGCGCGGAGCGCTGCTTTGGTGCCGTGGGCGTCAGCGCCGAAAACCACCAGTATGACCGTCGCCAAAAACAGGTTGACGACGAATGCTGAGACCATCCACCATTCCACCTGTCTGGATCCCATCTTTCGCGTCCTTATGCGTCGAGGCGTGCATTGAAGCGGTTGGTCGATCCGTTGATGGCAGCCACTGTATGCCGACGAACGAAGCGTGCATTAAAGCGAGTCTCTTCCGGTTATAGGGCTATCGCCAATTAGGACACTTGAATCAATAGGTCGTACTCATCTCTCCAATATGCGCCGTGGCGCGCTCGGCAAGCTTCGTGCTCTCAAGCTCAAAAGAAGGCGAAAGCCAACAGGCTTGAACAGAGCAAGGCAAAGCCCGCCGCGGTGAGGGCGAGATAGCCACCGGAAACAAAATCTTTTCGCATGAGCATTCTCGAACGGGATTTCGCCCGCTATTGTCAGCGCGTCGGGAAGATGTCGGCTTTGCTGATGGTTGGCGCTCAGAAGGCCCATCACGAGGCGCTCTTCCGACAAAAGCTTTTCGAGGTAATGGATTTCAGTCTCGGTCAGTTCGGCCTTGAGCAGGCTCTGATAGCGTTCAATGTTTCTTTGATGGGCGCGTAAACGGGCAAGTTTCTCGTCCATTACAAAATCCCCGCCAAATAAATATCTTTAAAATCTCTGTTCGTTTAATACACTCGCCTTATTCGTTTTTGACAAGTCTTTTGAAAAAGATTCGTTATGAAGGCTATGCGCTTGCCCTGTGTTTTGCGGCTCTATTCAGTTAATCCGGCAATCCTGAATGATTTTAAATGCATGATTTAAATTGACATCGAAATGTGATCATCGGAGCATTTAAAACGCTTTTTTCGGCGCCGATTTTGATTTAGGCTGGAACTTAGCAGCGGTTTTGCGACCCCCCAACTTACTCCGCTGCTGGAATCCCGGCTTAGGTCGTCTATCCCATCCGACCAAGCCGGGATTTGCCCCTTCGAAAATGGTCACTTGCCGTCGGGGGTACGGACGAGACAGGCAAACCAAATGGTTCAAGTCCTCCCTGACTGGCAGGCAAGTTGTAGGCGCTGCAGCCTATCGGCCAGATGATAAAGCAAGCTTTGCCGGAAATTGGTGCCGACCTGATCGAGGGCGCCGAGTCGGAGCGAAAAGGAGCGGGGAAATGGCTCGATATTTAAAACCAACGGGGATCGATAGCTTAGGGGATGAGATCATTCTCGAATTTGAGGACGAGAGTGGCGAACCCCGGAATGCCGCCATCACCACTTTGGAGGCCGCCACCCTGATCTCTGCGCTTGGGAAAATGATCGAGGAGATTTCAGTCGGCCCAGCAAGGCTGGATCTGGCCGATCCTGATTATCGAAGCTGGCCGCGACTACATTGACGGTTTCAGCTGGATTCTTGGCAAGCTGAGAGTGCACGACGTGAAGGTCGCGCAGATTGAGGGTTACGCGCGTGAACGCGTCCAAATTGAAGGATTATCGCAACCCAGAGATTCGTTTTTCAACCAGTCGAAAAGGCGGGAGGTCGACGATCCGCCAAAGGCACGACGGCAGGGAGGGAAGTGACTGTTGGCCCAACTCAGACCTTCGCTTTCCCGCTCTTGGCAGGCATAGCAGATACCATCACGCTTGATTTGAATCGTCCAGGATCGCCGCTAATCGCGTCGGGTCTCGGTCTGGTTGGTTTGTGAATTCGGGAGGCGTCCCTTTCCGCCGCAAATCTTGCAGGGCGGCGGATAGATCCTCCGGCCGGGTCGGACTGGCTGAGTTGGGGCAGGGTATCCGGTCCCGTTGCAAGCCTGACATTTTACTTCGTGATTGGCGTCTTTCTTAATCATACCGCGCTGACCTAAGATTGTGAAAGCTCAGCCGAACACTAGAAAGACTAAAAAGATCGTCAAATTGGAAAAGACGTTAACCTGTATGGGAAAGCTTACCAGCGCGGGCTTTGGAGCTTGCGAAGTGCGGCTGGCACCAGCAAGTCACGTCGATGAGACAAGACCGGCGCCGCCAATTCGAGGCTACCGGACTTCAACGTTTAAGCGTGCCTATGCCCCAGTAATAGCGCCCCGGTGTTCCTCCGAGAACACGTGCGCATAAAGGTTGGCGATCCACTGCTTGCCTTCCTGGGTGACCCGCAGATAGCGAAGGGCATCGCCAATAAAGGGGCAGACCGCCTTCCAGAAGAAAGCAGGGTAGGCTGCGCGTAGATCGTCGGGCGTGTGATAGCCGAGCTTCTTGCTCGTCCCGGTTTCGCGAAATTCGGCAAACAGGGCCGCCGTCTTGCGCAGATAGTCGATATCGGCCAATTGGCCAATCAGATCCGCCGCACGAAGCAGACCTGGATAATCTGCCGTGCTGGTATGCTGCTCGTCCTCCGGGACCGGAAACCGCGTGTGCTCGATGTTGGCCTCGATTTCTTGCGTGTCGATGTGGCTTAAACTCACTTTGCCGAAGCGTTCGCGGACAAAGAGTTTCGATCGCGTGACGTGATAGGGGGTGAGCGATGCGTCGGTGGCTCCCGCCGATATCTGCACGGCATCGCCGTTTTCGTTACAGACATAGTGGCCGTCGCGGTCGCCCCGACACACGCCCCGGACGTAGCCGATGTCGTGGCATAAAAGCGAAATCATGAAATGCAGCCAATCGCGCGGCCTGACGCCGCCTTCGCTCGTATGCTTGCCGAGCAAAATCTCCTGTCCGACCAGCGTCACCATGATGGTGTGGTTCATGTCGTGATAGGCTGCATCACTATTGGCAATATTTTCCAAAGCCAGGCGCCCCACAAAACCAATGATGTCGGGATAGGCGGGCTCAAGGATGCCGTAGATTTGGACGTATTTTCCTTTCAGCTGCTCAACGAACGCTTGGATGACAATTTGTGTTGGGTTGAACATGATCGCCTCCCTTGCGCGAATACTAGTCCGGCGCGACGACGTCGTCACGGCCTGGCAGACCGCTGTGCGCGACCAAGCCGTGGCGGCCGTGGCCTCATCCATGATTTTGGGTTAGGGGCAGGGGCGTGATCTCGACGCCTGTCATGTCGCATCGCGAGCTACGAGGCCATACCGGCACCCGATGCGCAGATGCTGAAGAGGCGGTAGAGGCTAGAAAAGCAGGGATCACGTACTCGGCAAGCGATCCACCCCAGCCACCGAGCAGAAGGCAAAGGGGCATGGGTATTCGGTATCGATGACAAGGCCGTTGATACGATCGCCAAGTTTATCAAGTGATCGGATCGCGGCGAGGTTAGCAACGCATCACCTCACCGCGACCTGCGACCTGCCCACAGGGTCCGAAATAAATGCAACACAATTCTGCGAAACGAACCCAATCCTCTCAGCCAAGAGAGGTGGCTCCGAAACGATGGTCGGGCACCGCTCTTTCAGCTCACCTCCCGTACCGTCCTGAGGGCTTCCTGGATGAGCTCTTGCAAGGCTTTTCGACGCTGGATCTCCTCCTTTCTGAAGCGTCCGTGCTTGAGCGCGTTTTGGTTGCCCTTCGGCGCGCCAGAGCCCTCCGCGCCGCCATGCATTCGACAGCGTTTTTTGCCGTGGACTGCAGGCGATTTGCAGGTCATACCTGATCGCGTCCTTGCCCCGCAGCGCGGGCTATCAAACATGCCACGGAGGTGTGGCGGATACTGCTTGATCATCTGGGAGATTGCTCGGCCACCCCGACCTCCTTGGGCACGTCAGCGAGCAGCGGCATCGGCAACTCGCTTGAGTGTGTGAGCGCCGGAGGCGTTGCGGTAGGCCGCGCATTTTCTCTTTGTTGTTGATGAACGTCGCCAACAATGGCCTGGCCGCCTTGCCCGACCGTCACGTGCTGCACGGTCACTTGTTGCTCAGCTTTCGAGCGATATCGTTTCCAAGTGTCTAGCAGCGACGCAAAGGCTCGACTGAGCTTAATCATTGTCAATAAAATTTGCTGGGTATCAGCGTGCGGCTGAGCCAATTCAAGATTCTGCTCGACCACTTTCTGATGGAGCACGGTCATTTGCGTGGCCAACATAGTTTCGAATTGATCTCTGGGTTTTGCGCCTCTGATGACTGATGCCATGAACTTGAGGCTAAGCTCGGAGTCTCTCTCCACCAACCCGACTGCAGACGGTGAAGTGCCGGTACAGCCCGTGTACAAAATCAAGATCAGCACTTCCCCACGCTCTCCGCAGGTCCGCGTCAGTGATTTTGGCCTCCTCTTTCTCCAAGCGGCGCCGCTCGGCAGTCTTTTGCGACTTGACCTGCTTGGCGGCCTGCTTTCCCGCAGGGGGAGGAGCGGATTCCTTTGGAGCGTCAGCTTTCTGGAAACCCCTCGGTTTGCTCGTATTCCTGCTCTTAGTCATTTGTAGCCCTCCGAAATGTGAATGAGTTCAACGAGATGGTACTAACAATGAATCCAACGCCTCGGGACCATCCGATGTTCCTTTGCAGTTTAAAAACCATTCAGAATCAATGGCTTAGTCTTAGTCTCATCTTTAATTATACATCAGCCCGGCACGCGCCCTTTTGGGTGCTCCGCAACGCAAGCGGTGCATGGGGTTGTTTTTGAGAAATTTTGTAGTCTCTTGCCTCTTTCCCTCTGGATACGGCGCTCAGCAGTGAATCGACACCCCGCGCTATCGCGCGATTTACGCTTCTCCATCGCCCCGATGATGGACTGGACCGATCGGCATTGCCGCGTGTTCCATCGCCATCTGACGCGGCGTGCGCGGCTTTATACGGAGATGCTGACGACCGGCGCCGTGATCCATGGCGATCGGGCGCGGCTTTTGGGGTTCGATCGCAGCGAGCATCCGGTGGCGCTGCAGCTTGGCGGTTCCGATCCGCGCGAGCTCGCGGTGGCCGCAAGGATCGGCGAGGACTTCGGCTATGACGAGATCAACCTCAACGTCGGCTGCCCGTCGGATCGCGTGAAGGACGGCCGCTTCGGCGCGTGCCTCATGGCGGAGCCTCGGCTGGTTGCCGAATGCGTCGCGGCGATGAAGCGCGCCGTGAAAATACCCGTCACGGTGAAATGCCGGATCGGCATCGACGACCAGGACCCGGAAGCGGCGCTTGACGCGTTGGCGCATGGTGTCGTTGCCGCGGGCAGCGATGCGCTGATCGTGCACGCCCGCAAGGCCTGGCTGAACGGGCTGTCGCCGAAGCAAAACCGCGATATCCCGCCGCTCGACTATGGTCGCGTCTACCGCCTGAAGAAGTCCTTGCCGGGCGTGCCCGTCATCATCAACGGCGGAATTGCGAGCCTTGAGGAGGCCAGCGTCCATCTCGGTCATGTCGACGGCGTCATGCTGGGTCGGGCGGCCTATCAGGAGCCATGGCGGCTGTTGTCGGTCGACCCGGTCATCTTTGGCGAGAGGCCACCGCACGCGAGCATGAAGGACGCATTCGAGGCGATGCTGCCCTATATCGAGCGCGAGCTTGCCCGCGGCACGCGGCTGCACGCGATCACGCGGCATTTCGTCGGCGCCTATCATGCCGTGCCGGGCGCGCGCGCCTTCAGGCGGCATCTGGCCGAGCATGGGGTTGGCCCGGGCGCGGGCGCCAATGTGCTGCGCGATGCGATCGCGCTAGTTGAAGAGAGAGCCGCGGCGATCGCCGCGTGAGGCGACCGGCTCCGGGAAGCCGCGCAGCACGAGATGATCGGCGCGCATTTCCCAGCTCTCCAGCCGGTCGAGAAAGCTCATGCCGAGCAGATTGGTTTTCATTTGTCCGTGCGCCACCACCAGCGCCGGCACCGAACGCTCGACCAGCTTGCCGATCGAGAGCCGATCAAGCGTGACGCGCGCAGCCTTGGTGTGGCCGCCCGCGGTCTGCACGTCGACGTCGAATTCGAGCAGCTCCAACGGCAGACCGGCTGCCTTGGCGGTCTCGTAGGTCAACACGACCGAGGTCGCGCCGGTATCCACCACCATGGCCGCGCCGGTGCCGTTGATCCTTGCCTGCACCGCGAACTCACCGCTTTGGCCGCGCGGGATGTTGACCGCGCGCGAGGGCAGCTCCGCGCGTCTGCGCAGGATGTCCGAGATCGTGTCGCTGTAGCGCGCGACGCGCTCGGGATCCTTGTAGGCGACGACGGCCGTTCCGGTAATCGCAAGCAAGAACAGGACGAGCAGGAGACGCGTCATCGCTCGCCTCCCGACCTCGCACAGATCAGGCGGGCCTCGGATCCGTGGCCATGCACGGCAGACCCGCTTCCCGCATCCGCTGCGGCAGTTCGGCCATCACTGCGCGCCGCTCGGCGCCATCCATGCGGTGCCAGCGCGCGATCTCGGGCAGGGTGCGGCCGCAACCGAAACAGAGGCTGGTCCTGGGATCGATCATACAGACTGCGATGCACGGCGTGTCCTGGCTCATTCGTTTGGTATGGTGACATCCTGGCGCTGGCGCAAGCGCCTTGCCTCAAGTTCCTGTTCCGGCGCTCATGATGGGTTTGTGGCGCGGCCGGTTTCTCTCGTCGGTCGCGCCCGGGCTGCTGTTTTCCGGCTGCAACGGCGGGGCTTCCTCGGTGACCGGTGCCAGCGCCGACATCACGCGCTCCGGCGGGAAGGTGACGATCACCTCGGTGCCGATGCGCAGTTTCGATTTCAGCGTAAACGTTCCGCCATGCATGTCGATCAGGCTTTTGGCGATCGGCAAGCCCAGGCCTGCGCCTTGCTCGGCCGATTTGATCGAATTGGAGCCCTGACCGAATGATGCCAGCACGATCGGAATCTCGTCCTCGGGAATACCCGAGCCGGTGTCCTTGACGCTGAGATATTGCCCGCCCGAGGCGGTCCAGCCGACCTTCAGCCAGATTTCGCCGCCCTGCGGCGTGAACTTGATCGAGTTGGAGAGCAGGTTGAGCACGATCTGGCGGATCGCGCGCTCGTCGCCCCAGATTCGCGGCATGCCGTGCTCGAACACCTCGTGAATGGTGATGACGCGGCTCGAGGCACGCAGCTTCATCAGGTGATGGCAGTCGGCCACGACATTGACCAGCGACACCGCTTCCTCGTTGAGCTCGTAGCGGCCGGCCTCGATGCGTGAAAGATCGAGGATCTCATTGATCAGATTCAGGAGGTGAACGCCGGAATTGTGGATGTCGGCGGAATATTCCTTGTAAACGGGCACGGCATGCGCGCCGAAAATCTCGCTCTTCATCACCTCGGAGAAGCCGAGGATGGCGTTCAGCGGCGTGCGCAGCTCGTGGCTCATCTGCGCGAGGAAGCGCGACTTGGCGACGTTGGCGGATTCGGCGCGGTGGCGCGCCTCGTCGGAAATGGCCTTGGCCTGCTCGAGCTCGCCGATCAGTGCATCCTTTTCGGCGCGCGCTTCCAGCGTGTCGAGCGTCGTCGAATGCAGTCGGTGTGCGAGCAGCGCGAAATAGCCTTCGGCGGCGACCGCAAGGGCTGCGAGGACGTAGTGGTCGAAGGTGCCGCTCAGCACGAAATTGAGCGCGATTGCAACGGTCACCGGGACGGTGGCGGCCAATGCGGCAATCGGCAGGTTGGCCGCGAGCATGCTCGAGACCGCGATCACGAGCAGCATCAGGAACATCATCACGGTATCGGAGACGGCGTCGAGCGCCGGATGGATCAGGATCGCCATCCAGCACAGGCCGTAAAGCAGGTCGAGCAGGACGAAGCGCGTCCGCCATTTGCGGGTCGCTGCCAGCGTCGCATGCCCGCCGAGAAAGCGGATGCAGGCGCGCATGATCACGGCATGGATGCACAGGATGCCGCAGGTCCAGGCGGCGGCCGAGATCGGCGGCATCCAGAAGCCGAACAGCAGTCCGGTCGAGACCACCAGCAGCATCACGACATAGGAGGCCGAGATGCGGGTCTGGGCGTATTGGCGCAACAGCTCGCGGTCGAAAGCCGGCCGCGTGCCGCTGGTTGACGTTAACCGATCGCGCGCCTCGCGCACACGCTGCGCGGCGACGCGACGATTGCTCACGGGCGCGGCGACCGGCGGCTCAGCCGGAAGTTGGACAACTTCGGGCCTATCGGCAGCTTTACTCATCAAACAACACAAATCCCGCCCGCGAATTGCGCGAGCTTTTGCATCGTCTATCTGTGCCGCCAAATTCTTAAGAGCTGCCTTAAGAAGCTAAAGAATTACGTTAACGGGAGGTTAAATCCGCGTTTGTCGGGCCGCTGTGTCCGTCATTGCGAGCGAAGCGAAGCAATCCAGAATCTCGCCGCGGAAGCAGTCTGGATTGCTTCGTCGCTATCGCTCCTCGCAATGACGGCCCTCTTGGGAATCACCGCTCCAGCCGCGCCAGCAGGCTCGACGTGTCCCAGCGCTTGCCGCCCATCTTCTCGACCTCGGAGTAGAATTGATCGACAAGCGCGGTGACCGGCAGGTTCGCGCCGTTGCGGCGGGCTTCGGCGATGGAGATCGAGAGATCCTTGCGCATCCACTCGACCGCGAAGCCGAAATCGTACTTGCCCTCATTCATGGTCTTGTAGCGGTTCTCCATCTGCCAGGATTGGGCCGCGCCTTTCGAGATGGTCTCGATCACGGCAGCGACGTCGAGCCCCGACTTCTTGGCGAAATGAATGCCCTCCGAGAGCCCCTGCACCAGCCCGGCGATGCAGATCTGGTTGACCATCTTGGTGAGCTGACCGGATCCTGCCGGCCCAAGGCGCTTGCACATGCGCGCATAGGCGCCTGCGATGATCGGCTCGACGGCGGCGTACGCATCCTCGTCACCGCCGCACATCACGGTAAGCACGCCGTTTTCCGCACCAGCCTGCCCGCCGGAGACCGGCGCGTCGACGAATTTGAAGCCGCCTTTCCTCGCGGCGGCGTCCAGTTCGCGCGCAACGTCGGCGGAGGCCGTGGTGTGGTCGACAAAGGTCGCGCCCTTCTTCATGCCGGCAAAGGCGCCGTCGGCGCCGATCGTGACCGATCGCAGGTCGTTGTCGTTGCCGACACAGCACATGACGAAGTCCTGGCCTTCGGCGGCGGCCTTCGGCGTCGGCGCACTGCGGCCGCCGAATTTCTCGGTCCATTGCTTGGCCTTGGCGGGGGTGCGGTTATAGACGGTGACCTCATGGCCGCCCTTCTTCACAAGGTGTCCTGCCATCGGAAAACCCATCACGCCGAGACCGAGAAAAGCGATTTTAGCCATGTGTGCTTCCTTGTTTTTAGGACCTTGGGTTTCGCCGGCGTTGCGGCTGGCGGGACTTGTGAGGCGGGTATGAACAAACCATACCCCCTCGGGCGGGGGTGGGCCAACGGCTTCGTTTGGCGGAAGTGCCCCGTTCTGTGCTAGTGTGCCGGCTCAGAACTCGGCCATCGACGACCAATCAAATTCGCAAAAACAGGGAGTGTTCCGCATGGGCATCAGCGTAGGCGTGCTCGACCATTTCAATATCCGGACCCGCGATCTCGCGTCGACCGTCCGGTTCTATGAGGACGTGCTGGGACTGGAAAAAGGTCCGCGTCCGAACTTCGCGTTTCCAGGCGCCTGGATGTACAGCGAGGGCAAGGCCGTGGTGCATCTTGTCGACATCGCCGCCACCACCGAGCCGCAAAAGCCGGATTCCGGCGTGGTGCATCATGTCGCTTTTGCCAGCCACGGCTTTGACGGCATGAAGCAAAGGCTGAAGTCCAAGGGCATGCCGTTCGAGGCCCGCCAGGTTCCGGGCGGCGATCTCTGGCAGATCTTCGTCAACGACCCCAACGGCGTCATGATCGAGCTGAACTACGAAGCCGCCAAGGAAGGCGGCACGACCGCGCCCGAAGAGCGCAGCGACGACGTCGGCGTCAAACAGCACGCCTGAACGCCGTTCGGCGAACATCACGTCTTGTCGAAAAGGGGGCATGGCGGATTGCGTCAAGGCGCAATCCGTCGCTGTGGCGCTGTTATTTCGCGGTGAACCATCCTATCTGTCCCCGGATATGCCGGCAGGAGACGGGTTTTGAGCGTGTCGCAGCAACAGGTTCTGGAAGCCTTGGCGAAGGTCAGGTCGCCCCGCGGGGTGGCGCTGACACAAGCCAATGTGCTGTCGCCGATCACGCTCAACGATGGAAAGGTGTTTTTCTCCATCAATGTCGACGCCCAGGAGGCGCGCGCCTGGGAGGAGGTGCGTGCGCAGGCTGAGGCCGCCGTGCGCGCGCTGCCGGGCGTGACCACCGCCATGATCGCACTGACCGCCGAGCGCAAGCCGGGGGGCACGGGCGCGGGGCCACGGCGACCCGGCCAAGGCGTGCCGCCGGCCTCGGCACATCGGCCGCCGCAGAGCCCGGCCGGCTCGCCGATGTCGCGGCAGGCGGAGATTCCCGGTATCGCCGCGGTCATCGCGGTTGCCTCGGGGAAGGGGGGCGTCGGCAAGTCGACCACGGCGCTTAATCTCGCGCTGGGCTTGCGCGATCTCGGGCTGAAGGTCGGGCTGCTCGACGCCGACATTTACGGTCCGTCGGTGCCGCGGCTCACCGGAATCCATCAAAAGCCTGAGCTGGACGAAAACCGCAAGATGATCCCGATCGCCCGCTTCGGGCTTGCGGTGATGTCGATCGGCTTTTTGGTCGAGGAAGATACCGCAATGATCTGGCGCGGGCCCATGGTGATGTCGGCGATCACCCAGATGCTGCGCGATGTCGACTGGGGCAAGCTCGACGTGCTTGTCGTCGACATGCCGCCCGGCACCGGTGATGCGCAGCTGACGCTTGCGCAAAACGTGCCGCTGAAGGGCGCGATCATCATCTCGACACCGCAGGACCTGTCCCTGATCGATGCGCGGCGGGGACTTGCGATGTTCAAGAAGGTCAATGTGCCCGTGCTCGGCATCATCGAGAACATGAGCTATTTCCAGTGCCCGCATTGCGGCACTCGTTCGGACATCTTCGGCCATGGCGGGGCCCGTCACGAGGCCGAGCGGCTTGGGGTACCGTTTCTGGGCGAGGTGCCTCTCCACATCGCCATCCGCGAAACGTCGGACGCGGGCAATCCGGTCGTGGTCAGCGAGCCCGAAGGGCCGCATGCGGCAATCTACCGGGCGATCGGCGCCAAGGTTCGCGAGCAGTTGCAGCACGTGATCGCCGCGGCCTGAACCTGCGCTCATGCGCATGCGACTTTGGTTTAATCGTTGCCGGTGCGTCCGGAAGTCGCTGGATCGCCGCGGGCAAATCCGCGCCCAACAACTTCAAATCGAAAAGCGGCACTGGAATCAACGGGTTTGCCGGTGTCCGAAGTTCGCGGGACGCGCATGGCTGCCCGGGCGCGAACTTCGGAAAGTGGGTAGTAGTCATGCCAATGTTGCGTTTTCGCCTGTCGACTTCCGTGTTAAAGGCCCCGCCCAAGTACCCCGAAAAGAAGCAGATTCGCGCCCGCCGGGAGTGCCGTTCGAGTGCGAAACGCCCCACCAAGGAGAAAGCCTTAAATGAAGCGTCGTGATTTTTTGAAGGTTTCCGCAGCCGGTGCCGCGATGACGGCCGTCGCCTCGCCGGCGATTGCGCAGTCGTCGCCGGAAATCAAATGGCGCATGACGTCCAGCTTCCCGAAGTCGCTCGATACGATCTACGGCGGTGCTGCGGAGTTCGCAAAATACGTCGGCGAGATGACCGACAACAAGTTTCAGATTCAGCTGTTCGCCGCCGGTGAAATCGTGCCCGGCCTGCAGGCGCTCGATGCGACCTCCAATGGCACGGTCGAGATGAGCCACACGGTTTCCTACTACTATGTGGGCAAGGACCCCACCTTTGCGATCTTCGCCTCCGTGCCGTTCGGCCTGAACGCGCGGCAGCAGAACTCGTGGTGGTACCAGGGCGGCGGCGAGGAGCTCGGCAACGAGTTCTTCAAGAAGTTCGGCGTGATCGGCTTTCCCTGCGGCAACACCGGCACGCAGATGGGCGGCTGGTTTCGCAAGGAGATCAAGACCGTTGCCGATCTCTCCGGCCTGAAATTCCGGATCGGCGGCATCGCGGGCCAGGTGCTGCAGAAGGTGGGCGTCGTGCCCCAGCAGCTCGCCGGCGGCGACATTTATCCGGCGCTCGAAAAGGGCACGATCGACGGCGCCGAATGGGTCGGCCCCTATGACGACGAGAAGCTCGGTTTCCAGAAGGTCGCGAAGTACTACTACTATCCGGGCTTCTGGGAGGGCGGCCCGACCGTGCACGCCTTCTGCAACCTGGAGAAGTGGAATTCGCTGCCGAAGAACTATCAGGCCATCGTCAATGCGGCGACCACCTACGCCAACACCTGGATGGCGGCGCGCTATGACCTGCAGAATCCGACCGCGCTGAAACGGCTTGTTGCCGGTGGCACTCAGCTTCGGCCTTTCACCAACGAAGTGCTGGAGGCCTGTCTCAAGGCAACCAACGAGCTGTGGGCGGAAATCTCGGCGAAAAATCCCGACTTCAAGAAGTCGATCGATGCGATGCAGGCTTATCGTTCGGACGAATATCTGTGGTGGCAGGTCGCCGAATATACCTTCGACAGCTTCATGATCCGCTCGCGCACGCGCGGCTGATCGAGGAACAAGGGTCGCAGACTTAGGTCGTAGATCGCAAGCCCGGTCCCCTCGCGAGGCCGGGCTTTTCCGTCGCAAGCGGGGGATGGAAATCGGGAACCGGATGTTTCATGGTTGAGGCCAAAGAGGCTGCCAATCAAGGCGTCCTATGCCAACAGCATCAAGAGGTGAAGGACTTCGTCGACAACCGCGAGGGCGGCCCACTGACGCAAAGGCAGTGGAAAGAAGCGCGCAAATTGCTCGCTCGCCATCCTGCTTCCGGTCGCGTGATGAGCCCCGACGAGGCGCGCCGAGCGCACCTGCGCAGTGGGATGTTATCGGGACGGTCCTCCTCGTCTTATCCTGGATAATGGCCTTGATCTTCGCAATCCTCGGCAGCTCGGTAGGCGCGATTGCGCAGGTCGCTGCCGGCGTCATCGGTTGGCTTGCGACTTGTCTCGTCACTTGGCTTTCACACACGCGGCTGATCAACCGCTAAGCCTTAAGTCGTAGATCATAAGCCCGGCCCCAGCAGGAGGCCGGGCTTTTTACGTCGCAAATGGGGATGGCAATCGGGATTCGGATGTTTCATGCTGACGGCAAGCCTCACCAAGAAGGCCACCAATCACAATCCAAGAGGGAGGTCATCATGAAACGTCGAGATTTTATCAAGGTCACCGGAATGGGGGTCGCGGGCGCTGCCACCATCGCCGCACCAGCGATCGCCCAGAGCATGCCGGAAATCAAATGGCGCCTGACGGCGAGCTGGCCAAAGTCGCTGGATACCCTTTACGGCGCCGCCGAGATAGTCGGGAAGGCTGTCGGAGAGGCCACCGACAACAGATTCCAGATCCAGGTTTTCGCCGCCGGTGAAATCGTTCCCGGCCTGCAGGTGCTCGATGCCGTACAGAACGGTACCGTCGAAATGGGGCATACCGCGTCGTATTACTATTTCGGCAAGGACCCGACCTTCACCTTCGGAACGTCGTTGCCGTTCGGGCCCAACATGCGGTTGAACCAAGGCTGGTACATCAATGGCGGCGGCAAGCAGGTCCTTGACGAGTTCTACAAGAACTACAACGTGATTTCTCTGCTGGCCGGCAATACCGGTTGCCAGATGGGCGGCTGGTTCCGCAAGGAGGTGAAGACGGTCGCCGATCTCTCCGGCCTGAAATTCCGCATCGGCGGTTTCGCCGGAAAAGTGCTGCAAAAGCTCGGCGTGGTGCCGCAGCAGCTCGCCGGCGGCGACATCTATCCGGCGTTGGAGAAGGGCACCATCGATGCCGCCGAATGGGTCGGCCCCTATGACGACGAGAAGCTCGGCTTCAACAAGATCGCGCCGCACTACTACTATCCGGGCTGGTGGGAGGGCGGTCCCATGACGCTTGCCATGGTCAATCTCGACAAGTGGAACTCGCTGCCGAAGCATTATCAGGCCGTGCTCACGCAGGCTTGCCTTACCGCCAACTGCTGGATGATGGCGAAATACGATCTGCTCAACCCGCCGGCCCTGAAAAAGCTTTTGGCGAGCGGCACCAAGTTGCATGCCTTCTCGCCGGAGATCATGCAGGCCTCGTTCAAGGCGGCGATGGAACTGTACGCCGAAATTTCCACGACAAATGCCAATTTCAAGAAGGTCTATGCGTCGCTGACCGACTTCGCGAATGACGGATATCAATGGTACCAAGTCGCCGAGCTCGGCTTCGATGGCTTCATGGTACGGAATGGATTGAGGGGCTGATACCTTCGACAGCCTGACGTCCGCGGCGCACCCGCGGCTGATAAGCGTGTTAGCCTTAAGTCTTAGGTCAAACGGCCCAACCTCTTAACGAGGTTGGGCTTTCTGCGTTTCGGGGATGGAAATCGGGAACCGGATGTTCCATGCTTGTGGCAAGCCTCAAGCAAGGCCTGCACACAAGCAGTTTTTTTCAGAGGGAGAAGACATGAAACGACGCGACTTCATCAAGGTCACCGGACTGGGCGCCGCGGGCGCTGCAACCATCGCAGCGCCAGCGATTGCGCAGTCGATGCCCGAGCTCAAGTGGCGCATGACGGCGAGCTGGCCGAAATCGCTCGACACGATTTACGGCGGCGCCGAGGTCATGTGCAAAGCGGTCGCGGAAGCCACCGACAACAAATTCCAGATCCAGCTTTTCGCCGCCGGCGAGATCGTGCCAGGTCTCCAGGTGCTCGATGCCGTCCAGAACGGCACCGTCGAAATGGGGCATACCTCGTCCTATTACTACTTCGGCAAGGACCCGACCTTCACCTTCGGCACGTCGCTGCCGTTTGGGCCCAATGCGCGGCTCAATCAGGGCTGGTATCTATTGGGCGGCGGCAAAGAGGTGCTCAACGAGTTCTACAAGAGCTACAACATCGTCTCGCTGCTTGCCGGCAACACGAACTGCCAGATGGGCGGCTGGTTCCGCAAGGAGATCAAGACGGTTGCCGACCTCTCCGGCCTGAAATTCCGCATCGGCGGCTTTGCCGGCCGTGTCCTGCAAAAGCTGGGCGTGGTGCCGCAGCAGCTCGCGGGAGGCGACATCTATCCGGCGCTGGAAAAGGGCACCATCGACGCCGCCGAATGGGTCGGCCCGTACGACGACGAGAAGCTCGGCTTCAACAAGATCGCGCCGCACTACTACTATCCGGGTTGGTGGGAAGGCGGCCCGATGCTGCTGGCGATCATCAATCTCGACAAGTGGAACGCGCTGCCGAAGAATTATCAGGCCGTGCTTACCCAGGCCGGCGCCTTCGCCAACAACTGGATGATGGCGAAATACGACCAGGTCAACCCGCCAGCCCTCAAGAAGCTTCTGGCAAGCGGCACCAAGCTGCACGCGTTCTCGCCGGAGATCATGCAGGCCTCGTTCAAGTCGGCGATGGAGCTCTATTCCGAAATCTCCGCGACGAACCCCAACTTCAAGAAAACCTACGCGTCGCTGACCGATTTCGCCAATGACGGCTACCAGTGGTGGCAGGTCGCCGAGCTCAGCTTCGACAGCTTCATGTCGCGGCATGGACTGAGCTGATCGACCATTCCGATCGGTGCAATGAAAAACGCCGGAGCGAAAGCTCCGGCGTTTTGTTTTGATCGCGAAAAAGCCCGCCTACTGCTTCGGCGGTTGCCCGAAATCGAGCGGCGGCAGCTCGATCTGCGGCACCTCGATCCTCACCTTGTTGAGGTCGACATTGACGGGCTTGTCGAGCAGCGCTGTCACCGTCGCCGGGAAGGCGATCACCAGTATAACCATGATCGCCTGCAGCCCGATCCAGGGCATGGCGCCCCAGTAGATGTCGGAGCTCTTCACTTCCTTCGGCGCGACGCCGCGCAGGTAGAACAGCGCGAAGCCGAACGGCGGATGCAGGAAGGAGGTCTGCATGTTGACGCAGAGCATGACGCCGAACCAGATCAGCGCGGCGTCCGGGCCCACGACCGGCCCCAGGATCTTTTGTGCGGTCGGCGCGATCATCGGCAGGATGATGAAGGCGATTTCGAAGAAATCGAGGAAGAACGCGACGACGAAGATGAAGATGTTGATGAAGATCAGGAAGCCCCAGACGCCGCCGGGCAGGGAGGTCAGGAGATGCTCGAGCCACACGCCGCCGGAGACGCCGAGAAAGACGACGGAGAAGCAGGTCGAGCCGATCAGGATGAAGGTCACCATGCAGGTGATGCGCATGGTGGTCTCGTAGCCCTGCTTGATCAGGTCGCGCAGGTCGGGGATCTTGACTGCCTCGAGGCAGATCCAGACCACCGCGAAATAGGTGATCGCGAACGCGATCTTGAACAGCAGGTTCTCGCTGAAGAAGATGCCGATCATCGTGCCGATGCCGGCGGCGATGACGCCGACGATCAGGATCTTGCTGCCGGTGGCGCTGAAATCCTTGTGATGGATCGCCGCCAGCACGATCGCGCCGACCGCGCCCATGGCGCCGGCTTCGGTCGGCGTCGCCAGACCCAGCATCATGGTGCCGAGCACGACGAAGATCAGCACCGCGGACGGGATGATGCCCATCAGGCATTTCTTCCACAGCGGCCAGCCGGTCAGCGTCCGCGCATCCTTCGGCACCGGCGGCACGTGGTTGGGCTTGATCAGGCCGAGCAGGAACGTATAGCCGGCGAACAGCGCGATCTGGAACACGGAGGGACCCCAGGCGCCCAGATACATGTCGCCGACCGACTTGCCGAGCTGGTCGGCGAGCACGATCAGCACCAGCGACGGCGGCACCAGCTGCGTGATGGTCCCTGAGGCCGCGAGCACGCCGGTGATGTAGCGCATGTTGTAACCATAGCGGATCATCACCGGCATCGAGATCAGCGCCATGGCGATGACCTGCGCCGCCACCGTGCCGGTGATGGCGCCCAGGATGAAGCCGACGATGATCACGGAATAGCCGAGACCGCCGCGGATCGGCCCGAACAATTGGCCCATCGAATCCAGCATGTCTTCGGCGAGGCCGCATCTTTCGAGCACGGCGCCCATGAAGGTGAAGAACGGTATCGCGAGCAATAGCTCGTTCGACAGCACGCTGCCGAACACGCGCCCGGGGATCGCCTGCAGGAAGTTCAGGTCGAAGAAGCCGAGATGGATCGCAAGGAAGCCGAACGAGAGGCCGACGGCCGCAAGCGTGAAGGCGACCGGATAGCCGATCAGCATCGCCAGAACCAGGCCGCCGAACATCAGCGGCGGCATCATTTCCAGCGTGATCGTCATTGGGTCGGCCTCTCATATTTGGCGTCGATCGTGACGTAACCCTGGAGGGCCGCGATGCGCTTGATGACTTCGGAGACGCCCTGCAATGCCAGCAGCACGAAACCCGAGGGAATGACGAACTTGATCGGCCATCGGACCAGGCCGCCGGCATTGCCGGACATTTCGCCGACCGAATAGGCCTGCATGAAGAACGGCCAGGACAGATAGGCAAGCAGGAGACAGGCGGGGATCAGGCAGAACAGCGTGCCGACCATGTCGAGCCAGAGCTGGCCGCGCTCGGACAGGAACAGATAGAAGATCTCGACCCGCACATGCTCGTTGCGCTTGAAGGTATAGGAAGCGCCGAACATCACGAGGATCGCGAACATATACCACTGCGCCTCGAGCCAGCCGTTGGAGGAGTATCCGAAGGCGTAGCGGATCATCGCGTTGCCGGCACTCACCAGGCAGGCGATCAGAACCATGAGGTTGCAGACGTAGCCTATCTTCTCGTTGAGCTGATCGATGGCTGTACTTAGAGCCAGCAGTGGACGCATCATGTTCTCCGCGGCGGGCCCTTCGGCGCGCCGATTTGTCTCAGCAGACGGGATTTCGCCGCCACGCATGCGCTGCGCCGCGGCGAGGGTAGGTACGGCTCATGGTTTGGAGCACTGGCAAGGCTGGTCCTCCCCACGTGACGTTCTTGCCGTCTTGGCTGCGGCGGACGCAGCGGCCTATCCGGCCACGCGGGCAAAGAATTGAGCCGCACCATTTCAGCGCGTCATCGCTCCGTCAATTGGAAAATGGACAAACGAGCGTTAGACCAAGGCTTTGGCTGGGCTCTGGTAAATTCCGCCTCTATGGGAATATTCGGCGCTAGACGGTTTTAGCCGCCGGTCACGCTCATATGCCGGCTGACGCTTGGCCTGTTGTGGCGGCGATCGATGATGAAATCGTGGCCCTTGGGCTTCGTGCCGATGGCACGGTCGATCGCCTGGTGCAGCAGCGCATCGTCGGCCGAGGCGCGCAACGGTTTGCGCAAATCGGAGGCATCTTCCTGGCCGAGGCAGGTGTGGATCGTGCCGGTGCAGGTGATGCGGACGCGGTTGCAGGACTCGCAGAAATTGTGCGTCATCGGCGTGATGAAGCCGAGCGTGCCCCCGGTCTCGGCGACGCGCACATAGCGTGCCGGCCCCCCGGTCGTCTCATCGAGATCGGTCAGCGTGAACTGCTTGGCGAGGCGGGCCCTCACCAGCGACAGCGGCACGTATTGATCGATCCGGCCCTCGCCGATTTCGCCCATCGGCATCACCTCGATCAAGGTCAGCGCCATGCCATTGCCGTGCGCCCAATTGATCAGCGAGGGGATCTCCTCCTCGTTGAGATTCTTCAGCGCGACCGCGTTGATCTTGACCGCAAGTCCCGCGGCGCGCGCAGCCTCGATACCGGAGAGAACCTTGTCGAGCTCGCCCCAGCGCGTGATGGCGCGGAATTTGGCGGCGTCGAGCGTGTCGAGCGACACGTTGATGCGGCGAATGCCGCAATCGGCAAGCTCGGCGGCAAAGCGCGCGAGCTGTGTGGCGTTGGTGGTCATGGTCAGCTCGCGCAGGGCGCCCGTCCCAAGATGGCGAGAGAGCGAGCGCACCAGCGACATCACATTGCGCCTCACCAGCGGTTCGCCGCCGGTCAGGCGCAGCTTTTTCACCCCTCTGGCGATGAAGGCCGAGCAGAGGCGATCCAGCTCTTCCAGCGAGAGCAGATCGGCCTTGGGCAGGAACGTCATGTCCTCGGACATGCAATAGAAGCAGCGCAGGTCGCAGCGGTCGGTGACCGAGACCCGCAGATAGCTGATCGTCCGGCCGAACGGATCGACCATGGGCTGGGACGAGGAGATGGCGTGGGAGACGGGTCGGTTCATGCCAAGGCTTTTCGCGGCTTCCAGGCGAGCCGTTCCCACAATCTAGGCACGATGGCAATGCCCGACAATGCGCTTGCGCGCCGGGCTATTGCGCATGCGAATGCCGTCAGCGGCTCGTTCCGGGCGGCGGCGGAACGGAAGGGTCGGGGAAGGCCGAATCCTCGGTGCCTTGTGCGGTGGTCTTCTTCTTTTTAACCGGTTTCGCCATCGCGACTTTGTGGCCCTTCGGCGGAACCGCAGGCGCGAGCTCGGCGAAGACCGGATTGGGATCGATCGTCGTAGTCCCCGGACTGGTGAGATCGCCGGGGTTATGGATGACGCTCACCTGCACGGTGGTCGTCTGGAACCGGTTCAGCGTGTAGGTGACGGAAAAGGCGTTGTCGGGCGGGCTGACCGAGACGGAGCAGGGCGTCTTGCAGCCTGGGCCAAGCGAGGTCTTCGCTTCGGCGCCGGGCGGCGTCGATTCCATCTGCACCTGGACTGCGGGCGGGGTCGATTTGAAATAGTCGGTGACCGTGCCGACGGAAAACGACGAGCATCCGCCAAGGGAGGCGGCAACGCCTGCCCCGCCAATGGCAATCGCAACAACACGACGCATGTTCGACCCACCCCGCTGCGGCGAACCGCCGCAATCCCCTCAAGCGCCGACCATAGGAGCGTAAAAACCCCCGCGCAACCGCGCGTGGGCTTGGGGGCAATCGGTTGTTAACTCCGGGGGTATCGTGAAAAAAGCAAGATAGATCAAATTCTTATAAGGTCTTCCGCAGCTCCGTCAGGCCCGCGATGGCGTCGGGCAATTCGCTCATGTGATGGATCAGCAGATCAGGCTTAAGCTCGGCGATCGGGACCTCGGTATAGCCGAAGCTGACGCCAATCACCGGCACTCCGGCGCGCCTGGCGACGCCGATATCGGTCCCGGCATCGCCGACCATGACGGTCGAGGACAGCGCGCCCGCTGCGCGCGCCACCGTCTGGCGGAGGATAGCGGGATCGGGTTTTGCGACGCCGAACGTGTCCGCGCCGCAGATCGCGGCAAAGCGCGCGCTCAATCCGAGCCGGTCGAGCAGCCGTTTCGACAGCCATTCCAGCTTGTTGGTGCAGACGGCCAGCCGGTGGCCGCGCGCGATGAGGTCATCGAGCGCATCTTCCAGGCCCTCGAACGGACGCGAGGCGTCGGCGATGTGATCGGCGTAGTAAGCGATGAAATCGGCCGTCATGCGATCGATGTCGTGGGTGCTTGCCTCGCGGCCCTCCAGCCCGAGCCCGCGTTCGATCAGCTTGCGGGCGCCGGCGCCGATCAGGTTGCGTGCCGAATGCAGGGGAACCGGCAGCAGTCCCTCCCGATCGAGCACATGATTGAGGGCATCGATCAGGTCCGGCGCGGTGTCGACAAGCGTGCCGTCGAGGTCGAAAACGATGGTCTTCTGCGAGGTCATCAGGAAGCGCTAGCGGTCCTACTGCGTCGAGGCAAGGTGGGCAGGGCGGAGTTTTCACGGAAATCTGGGCCCTTCGCGGGCTATTCCCGGTCGAAAAAGGGAGATAGAAAGCGGCGGTTTCCCAGAGGGGCGGGCCGCAATCGTGGATATGGACGGGCTGAAACGGCAGGCGGCGGCGCGCGCGCTGGACGAGGTGCGCGACGGCATGAAGCTTGGCCTCGGGACCGGCTCCACGGCGCAGCACTTCGTCGACCTTCTGGGCGAGCGGGTGCGCGGCGGCCTCGAGGTCGTGGGCGTGCCGACGTCGGAGGCGACCCGCGCGCAGGCCGAAGCCTGCGGCATCGCACTCACCACGCTCGATGACATCGACCGTCTCGACCTGACCGTCGACGGCGCGGACGAGATCGATCATCGCCTCGACCTGATCAAGGGCGGCGGCGGCGCGCTGCTGCGCGAAAAGATCGTGGCTTGCGCGTCGGATCGCATGATCGTGATTGCGGACGAGAGCAAATGGGTCGCTACGCTCGGCCGTTTTCCGCTGCCGGTCGAGGTCGTCCCGTTCGGACTGGCGGCGACCCGGCGCGCGATGCAAATGGCCTTTGCCGCAAGCGGCGTTTCCGGGCAAATGAGCTTGCGAAAGGGCAAAGACGGCCACGTTTTTGTCACCGATGGCGGCCACTGGATTGTCGACGCCCACCTCGGAGCCATCGAGGATGTCCCGCGTCTTGCGGGCCTTTTGGGCGCAATCCCGGGGGTCGTCGAGCACGGGCTTTTCGTCGGGCTCGCCCGCACAGCCATCCTGGCGGGCGCGCAGGGAATTCGCGTTATTGAGCGGCGCTAGCGCCGCTTGCTTCCAAGGAGAAACGGAATGAAGAGCGTTTTCAGAATCCTGCCGGCTCTGGGCCTTGCGCTCGGCCTCGCCATCGCAAGCGCGCCTGTGGCCGCACAACAGCCGGCGTCTCCGCCCCAGCCGCAGCTCAAACCGGCCTCGCCCGCGGCGATCGCGGCTGCCAAGGAGATTTTGGCGATGAAGAATGCGGCCGGCATGTACCAGAACGCGGTGCCCAATATCGTCCAGCAGACCAAGGACACGCTGCTGCAGAGCAACCTCAACTATCAAAAGGACCTCAACGAGGTCGCCGTGATCGTCGCGCAGAATATGGCAGGCCGGGAAAAGGAAATCGGCGAGGGCATGGCCAAGATCTATGCCAATGAGTTCACCGAGCAGGAGCTGAAGGACCTCGTGACCTTCTACAAATCCCCGCTCGGCCAGAAGCTGCTTGCAAGCGAGCCACGGGCAATCCAGTCCAGCATGGCCTATATGAACCAATGGGCGCAGCAGTTCGCCGAGATCGTGAACGGCGAGTTCCGCGCCGAGATGCGCAAGCGCGGCAAGCAGATCTGACGGGGAACGTCAGGCGAGGGTCGGGCGGAATATGGCTGAGTTCGACGTCGAGCTGTTTGTGATCGGAGGAGGTTCGGGCGGGGTTCGCGCCGCCCGGATCGCGGCCGGTCATGGCGCGAGCGTCATGATCGCCGAGGAATACCGGATGGGCGGCACCTGCGTGATCCGCGGTTGCGTGCCCAAAAAGCTGTTCGTGATCGGCTCCCATGTCCGCCATGAGCTCGAGGATGCGGCGGGCTTCGGCTGGACCATCCCCGCCGCGCGCTTCGACTGGCCGACGCTGGTTGCCAACAAGGACAAGGAAATCGCGCGGCTGGAAGCGGCCTACACCGCAAACGTCGAAAAATCCGGCGCGCGCATCGTCAAGGCGCGCGCGCTCTTCCTGGATCCGCACACGCTCAAGCTTTCCAACGGCGAGACCGTACGCGCGAAATATGTGCTGATCGCGACCGGCGGCGCGCCCAATCACGGTGCCGCCATTCCCGGCATCGAGCATGTGATCTCGTCCAACGAGGCCTTTCATCTCAAAGAGCTGCCGAAGCGCATCCTGATCCAGGGCGGCGGCTACATTGCGCTCGAATTCGCCGGCATTTTTGCCGGCTACGGCTCCGACGTCACCGTGGTCTATCGCGGCGACAATATCCTGCGCGGCTTCGACGACGACGTGCGCACGCATGTGCGCACCGAGATGGAGAAGCTCGGCATCACCATCCTGACCGGCTGCACCGTCGCGAGCGTCGACAAGCATGGCGAGGGCTTCACCTCGCATCTGTCGAACGGATCGAGCATCGCTTCCGACCAGGTGATGTTTGCGATCGGCAGGCACCCCAACGTCGCCAATCTCGGCCTGGAGAAGGCCGGTGTTGCCATCAACCCGCACAATGGCGGGATTTCCGTCGATCACTTGTCGAGATCGTCGGTACCGCACATCTATGCCATCGGCGACGTCACCCACCGCCTCAACCTGACGCCGGTCGCGATCCGCGAGGGCCATGCCTTCGCCGACACCGTGTTCGGCAAGCGCACGGTCGAGGTCGATCACGCCAACATCCCGACGGCGGTGTTCTCGCAGCCGGAGGTCGGCACCGTCGGGCTGACGGAGACCGAGGCGCGCGCGCAATTCGGTCAGGTCGACATCTACAAGGCCACGTTCCGCCCAATCAAGGCGACGATGTCGGGGCGCGACACCCGCGTCCTGATGAAGCTCGTGGTCGACGGCGCAACCGATCGGGTGCTCGGCTGCCACATTGTCGGCGAGTGCGCCGCCGAGATCATCCAGGCGGTCGCGATTGCCGTGAAGATGAAGGCGACCAAGGCGGACTTCGACGCCACCATGGCCCTGCATCCGACCGCAGCCGAGGAGCTTGTGACGATGCGCACGCCGACCGCGCGCCATGTGCGGAGGCGGCGGCGGAGTAGGGCTATTTCTGCAAGGTAAACTCCACCTGATCGATCTGCACCGTATTTCCGCCTATTGAGGTGCGCACCAGTTTCGCATGCGTCGCCAGCCCGCTGTCGAGGCTGATTGTGACATCAATGATGTCCTGCATCGATCCGTTTCGCGTCATGTCTTCGATCAGATCCTTTGGAGGTTTCTTGCCAGCTTTCGCATCGTAGTTCTCAATGAACAACTGAATGAAGGACTGCTTGTCTGCCTGCTGTTCGACGTGGATTTCGGCTAATCTTGTTTTGAGATCGACGCTTCTCAAGCTCAATCGTCCAGTCGCCTTGAGAGGTCCACCGTTGAAGAGCTTTGCCTCGAAATCGACGGGCTTCTTCATCTTCATATCGACATTCGTTCCGTAGAAGATCAGTCCAACGTCCTTGAGGAAGGAGTCTTTCAGGGATTGTTCGGAACAGGCGAGGGATTCGAACATCAGGAGGAGCATCTCGCGATCGCCTGCGCCGTTCTCGATCATCCTGCGGCCTGCGGCTTTGACCTCGTCGAAGTTGACGATGTCCTTGATCTCTCCATTCCTGGTCACATCAAACTGCACTTTGAGGGTCTCAAAGACTCTCAGGAGTTTGATCATGAGGGCGTCGTTTTTCGTGGGCGCCTGCTGCGGATCGAACACCGTGCGCCCATCCTGGATTTCCAGCAGATAACCATCCCGCGTCCGGTCGATGACCCGCAGGGTTACCCGCATCGCGCTCTCACCGGATGGTTTCGGCTGCCCTCCGGTTTCGGTGCGCTGCCGGGAGGTTTTCCAGTTCCAGGTAAACACCTGTCCCTTTTCAAGTGCGAGGCGGACCGTTGCGGCCGAGGCGGGCGAGGCAACGCAGATGACGACGGTGACAATACCGATCAACCATCGGTTCAGCGCGGAGATTCCAATCATTCATGTTTCCTGCATGATCCGCCGGATTTGTCGCGCTGGTGATGCTGTCGGTTCGCACCCCGAGAAGACATATCTGCACGAGATGTCCGCGTTTTTCTCGCTTCGAATGTCGGTCCCACGAAGCTATAATGCGCGTGTCCATGAGATGGAGCGCAGCGTGAGACGGCGCGATTTTCTGGCTGCTGCCGCGGCCGCGGCAACGATGTCGGCCCCGGGGGCCTGGGCCCAGCGAACGTCTACGGTGCCACGCGTCGGCGTGCTCTGGCATGCCGGCAGCGCCGAAGAGGAGGATGTCTATCTCAGCGTCGTCAAAAAAGCCTTCGGCAATCTCGGTTATGTCGAAGGCAAGACGATCAACCTCGAGCACCGTTTTCCGGCGGAGCGGGCAGAGCTGTTTCGTTCGATGGCGCAGGAGCTCGCAGCGAGCAAGCTCGACGCGATCATCGCCGTGACCGAGCTCGGGGCGAGGGAGCTGCGAAGCGCCACTCAAACGACACCCATTGTGCTTGTGCTTGCGCCTGATCCGGTGGCGGCGGGACTGGTCGACAGCCTGCCTCACCCGGGCGGCAACATCACCGGCCTCTCGCTGATGTCGGTGGATCTCTCCGGAAAACGGCTTGCCTTGTTGAAGGAAGCTGTTCCAGGCCTGGCGCGGCTCACATTGATGGTCGACCCGAAGGATCCTGCTGCCAAACGTGTCGTGTCGTCGTCGCAGACGGCCGCAAAGGAGCTGGGATTGGAGCTGCGGGTTGTCGAAGTGCCGTCGCCCGCCGCGATCGACAGCGCGCTTGCCGAGTTCGCCGCGTCCGGCAGCGAAGCTCTTCTCGTGGGACCCGGCTCCATGATGTTCAACGAGAGAGCCCGCATCGGCGCGTTCGTGTCGGCGAAAAAAATTCCGACCGAGGTCGCCGTCGCCGAGATGGTGCCGTTTGGACCGATCCTGTCCTATGGCCCGGATTTTCCCGATTATTTTCGGCGCGCCGTGGCCTATGTCGACAAGATTCTCAAAGGGGCAAAGCCGGCCGACCTTCCCGTCGAGCAGCCATCCCGCTTCCTGCTCACCATCAATATGAAGGCGGCAAAGTCGATCGGCATTGCGATCCCGCCCGCGCTCCTGACCAGCGCCGACGACGTGCTCGAATGACTCTCGGCCCTATCGTCCGATCCTCTCGAGCTTCGGGTCGTCGCTGATGGCCAGCATCTCGATCGGGCCGCCGATACCGGTCGCGGCGGGGATGACATCCGTCGTCTTCGCCGCCGCCTCGATCGAATGTTGGGCGAGCGCGACCGCCTGAGCGCGATCGATGTCGGCGATCCTGTGTCCCTTCATGCGTTCGAACATGCTTCTGTCGTAGAAGGGCTGGCCCTCCGGCCCCAGCACATGGGCGCTGAAATAATCGGCCTCGCCGAACATCAGCCAGTCCGCGGCCGCATCGGGCGAATAGGTCTTGTCCTCGCTGAACTGAAACACGAACCGGCCGTCGCGTTCGATGCGTCCGCTGAACATCCTGATGACACCGGTGCCGGTCTCGGCGTCGTAGCCCGCGAGCACGACCTGAAACATCGTCGTGCCCAGAAATCTGCTGAGGAATCCCGGGAGCGTCCTGTCGAGCTTGACAACCTCCGCGAGGCATTGCTGCACCAGCGGCTGAAGGCTCAGCTTTTGTAGCGGGCCGTTGCTCGCATCGAGGAACTTCCGAACCACGGCTTCGATATCGAAGATCTTCGGTGCTGTCTTGATGTAGCCGCACATCTGATCCTCGGGCAATGGGTGCGGATAATCGACGACCACGCCATTTCCTGTCACGGCGGCGACCGCGCGAACTGCTTTGGTTGGCTCGATGATCTTGGCGACCCCGTCGCAATAGATCTTGTTGAACACGGTCTGACGGCTGTCGGCCGCGACGATCAGGCCACGACCATATGGCACGATCAACACCAGCGTCGCATGTGGCGCCAGCGCGGGGCGAAACGGCGCGCCCGACGCGGAGATGATCGCCAGCGCCGGGATCATCAGCAAGCCGATGATCCTGCGGCGGGCGAAGCGACAAGGCGCGGTCAGGGCGGTCAAAAACTTCATTGGCGCAATCGTGCTTGAGACATTGATCTCCCAATTCGGGTGCGGTTCTATTCCCGATGACAGGAGGAAACGCAACCATGAAACGCCAAATCATTGCAACGCTCTTGACCGTCATGCTCGGCGTCGCCGGCGCAAAAGCGCAGGATGCAAATCAAACGGTGCGCCGCGTCGTCACGGGACTTGATGACAAGAACCATGCGGTTGTGCTGTTCGACAGCATGATGCCGCTGAAATCAGTCGCGCCCGGCATCGTCGCGACCAATTTCTGGATCACCGACTCCTATCCGCCGAGCCTGATGAAGGATGATCCGGCAGGTCGACCGATCGGCACGGCGCCGCCCGATAACGGCACCAAGTTCCGCATCGTCGAGTTCGCGCCGCTCGATGCCGCCGCCGAAGCCAGGCTGCCGCCCGAGATGATCGCAAAGGGCATCACCAACGCGCCGGCGAAGGGCATCCCCGTCAAGCATCCGCTGATGCATCGCACCCGCAGTCTCGACTACGCCATGATTCTCGCCGGCGAAATCGACATGATGCTCGATGACACCAGCGTCCATCTGAAGCCGGGTGACGTGATCGTGCAGCAGGCCACCAATCACGCCTGGGTCAACCACGGCAAGGAGCCCTGCCGGATTCTCTTTGTGCTGATGGATTCGAAGGAGCCCTGAGGCGCCACAATTCAGCCCGTCCCAGTGTGAGCGGCCGCACAGTCACTCCCCCGGCGAATCCCGGACATTCGCGGCCAGTCGCCACGGATAACAGGGGATGAGCCATGAATGTCGTCACGTCGGTCGCGGAGCGCGCGATTTGGGTGGTGGATCACGTTCTCAACCGCGCGATGGCTTACGCCTGGACGGCGACCTTGCAACGCCAGCATCCTGACGCCGAAGATGATCTCGACGGCGGCGATCTTTGCTCGCCGGAAAGCAGTGCATCATGGAGCAGATGACCCGGTAGCGCTGTGTATGGGTGCATATGTACTCGCCTTTGTAGCCCATGAGTACGATGATGCTGTGGCTTTCGCCGATCGCGGACTGGCGGTCAATCCGAACTGGGCGCAAGCTTGGTATCTTAGTGCCTGGGTGAGAGTTTGGATAGGTGAGCCGGACCTCGCACTTGATCACGCTGCGTGTGCCATGCGCCTGAGCCCGCTCGATCCTTATAGGTCCAGCATACAGGGAGCCATGGCGTATGCGCATTTTCTCGCGGGGCGCTATGATATGGCATCGTCGTGCGCCGAAAAAGCAATGCGCGACGATCCAGATTTCCTGCTGCCAATCTACTTATTCGCAGCCAGCAATGCGCTCGCCGGACGCCTTGAGCCGGCAGAAAAGGGCATGGCACGCGCACGCGAACGCAACCCCGATTTGCGTACCTCTAGTCTGGGAGATTTAGCACCATTTCGTCGAGCAGAGGATTTGGCCAAGTCGCCTGCGATGATGATGACCTGCCGCTCGCATAATGGCTGATGGCGATGCAATGAGACGCCGATCCAGGCAATTTGCCATCCTTCGGGCCGGGGTTCGGCGCGGCACTTGTCGGGCAAATCAATTGCGCGATGAAGTCTCGTCGGGCGGCTCAGTTTGCCGTCAAATCCGCAAGAATGCGCAATTCTGAAAATCGAAATATGTGAGCCGTTTCAACGTCATCGCGGCGATTTAGCGGGCTCGCATCAAAAAATCTGTTTACGAAAATCGTAATATATGCATACTGCCGTCGTCCCGCCTCGACAAGAGGGGCGTACGCGTCGTCACGAACGCGAGGCGGGATGCGATGGACGCAGGCCACATCGACTGACGAGTGATGCGGCAAGCGGACGGCGAAGGCGTGTGGTTCTGGCACCCCTGGGCTGGTGCTAAGTCTGCAAGTGATGATCTTGCAGGCGACGGTGACTAAAAGGTCATGGACACCGGGGAGAGTACGCAGCAAGTCGTAAACCATTGCGCAGGGAAGGCCGGGTCGCTCCGGTTGAACCTGTAGTGGACTTACTCGTGTGGTTCTTTTCATTCCACGCGAGGCTGCGGGTGCAGCCAGCATCCGGTCTTCCCTGCGCCCTCTGTTTCCGAGAGGGAGATGTCAGTCAAACCTCGGGCGCGAAACGTGCCGCGAGAATGTGAGAGTGTGTCCCTCGTGCGAGCAAAGCGAAGCAATCCAAAGTCGCGCCGACGATTCTGGATTGCTTCGTCGCAAGCGCTCCTCGCAATGACGGACATGCCTCACTCCGCTTGCAGCCACTCCGCCGCCCCGCGCCACAGGGTGTCGCGATGTTCGCTCCGGAAGAAGCCGAAATGACCGAGCTTTGGCACGGACAATTCGGCCGGCCTGATGGACAAAATGTCCGCTGTCGTGCCGCTGTAGCCAGCGCACAGCATCTCGACCGCCGGCCGCGTCGCCCAGGGATCGTCGGTGAAGCAGAGCGCGCGCATCGCGCCCTTGTAATTGGCAAAATTCTTCGCGGCCGGAAGCGATTTGTCGTCGAACAGATAATGCGGACTCATCACCCATTTGACCCATTGCAGGAATACGCCCTTCGGCAGGTCCTCGCCGATCCCGCTCCAGCCGGGCGCATAGCCGAGCAGATGGGTGAGGGGAACGCCGACGGCGTTCAGGGCCGCAAAGACGCGATAGCGTTCAGGCGAGGCCATCAGCTTCCAGTAGCCGGCTTGCGCGGCGACCAGGAGCGCGCGCGACACCTCCGTATTATTGGGAATAAGCCCAAGCGCCTGGCCGCCGAAGGAATGGCCGACAAAGATCAACGGCATATTGTGATAGCGTTCGCGCATCCACGTCACCGCCGCGGTCATGTCGAGCGCGGCCCAATCGGCCATCGTGGCCTTGAAGCCGACCAGGGATCGCGGCGCGTCGTAGCCTTCGACGGCCTTTTGCCGGCTGCCGCCGATACCGCGATAATCGTAGGTCAGGACGGCACAGCCGGTGTGCGCGAGGTAGGCGGCGAAGCCGCGATAGATCTTTCGCGGCACGGCGGTCGCCGAATTGATCAGCACCGCATGGCGGCGCCTGGCTCCGCGCGGCAGGAACAAGGTTGCCGCGAGCTTGTAGCCGTCCACGGCCGGCAGCGTGATGTCGTCGGCAAAAACGTCGTAAGGGATGGCTTCCGCCACGGTTTACTCTCGGCTTTCCCCCTGGGGGCAGCAAAAGCGGATTGGACTTTTGCCGCAAGGGCTTGTAATCAGGGCAACTTTTCGGTGGAATTCCAAGTGGCGGGCCGCAACCAGCCTGTGTATAACGCGGCCCTTCACTTTTCCCTGATAAATAGCGGTTTTCGCTCAGGAGTTAACGTCATGTCCGAGCGGTGGACACCCGACAGCTGGCGGCAGAAGCCGGTGTTGCAAATGCCCGACTTTCCCGACGTCGCGGCGCTGGCCGACGTCGAGGCGCAGCTTTCAACCTTTCCGCCGCTGGTTTTCGCGGGCGAGGCGCGCAATCTGAAGAAGGCGCTGGCGCGCGTGGCCGCCGGCGATGCCTTCCTGATGCAGGGCGGCGACTGCGCCGAAAGCTTCGCCGAGCACGGCGCCAACAACATTCGCGACTTCTTCCGCGTCTTCCTGCAGATGGCGGTCGTTCTGACCTATGCCGGCGCGGTGCCGGTGGTGAAGCTCGGCCGCATTGCCGGCCAGTTCGCGAAACCGCGCTCCTCGCCGACCGAGAAGATCAACGGGGTCGAACTGCCGAGCTATCGCGGCGACATCATCAACGATATCGCCTTCACCGCGGCCGCGCGCACGCCCGATCCGCAGCGTCAACTGATGGCCTACCGGCAATCGGCGGCGACGCTGAATCTGTTGCGCGCATTCGCGACCGGCGGATTCGCCAATCTGGCGAGCGTCCATCAGTGGATGCTCGGCTTTCTCAAGGATTCCCCGCAATCGCGCCGCTACAAGGAGCTGGCCGACCGCATCTCCGAGGCGCTGAACTTCATGCGCGCCTGCGGGCTGGACCTCGAAAGTCATCCCGAGTTGCGCGCAACCGATTTCTACACCAGCCATGAGGCGCTGTTGCTCGGCTACGAGCAGGCCATGACTCGTGTCGATTCCACGACCGGCGACTGGTACGCCACATCAGGTCATTTCATCTGGATCGGCGACCGCACGCGCCAGCTCGATCACGGCCATGTCGAATACTTCCGCGGCATCAAGAACCCGATCGGCCTGAAATGCGGACCGTCGCTGAAGGCCGACGATCTCATCAAGCTGATCGACGTGCTCAACCCCGACAACGAACCCGGCCGGCTGACCCTGATCAGCCGCTTCGGGTCCGACAAGGTCGGCGATCATCTGCCGAACCTGATCCGCGCTGTGAAGCGGGAGGGCAGGGTCGTGGTGTGGTCGTGCGATCCGATGCATGGCAACACCATCACCTCGACGAGCGGTTACAAGACGCGCCCGTTCGACCGCATCCTGGCGGAGGTGAAGAGCTTCTTTGCGATCCATGCGGCTGAAGGCAGCCATCCCGGCGGCGTGCATCTGGAGATGACCGGCAAGGACGTCACCGAATGCATCGGCGGGGCGCGCGCCATCACGGATGAGGATCTCAACGACCGCTATCACACCGTCTGCGATCCCCGTCTCAACGCCGAGCAGTCGATCGACATGGCGTTTCTGATCGCGGAGCTGTTCAAGCAGCAGCGTGCGGACAAGATCAAGCCGGTGTCGGCCGCAGCGGGATTTTGATCTTGCTGCGACTTTGGCGGGCCACCATCAATTCGCGGAACGGCCTGTATTTCGCGGTCCGCTCGGAGCAGGCAATCCGCGAAGAGCTGGCCGCGCTGGTGATCGCAATTCCCTTGGCGTGGGTGATCGGCACGACCGCCATGCGCCGCGTCGAGCTTGTGGCCGCGGTGGTCATGGTCCTGGTCGTCGAGTTGCTCAATACCGCGATCGAGAAGCTGTCGGACCGCCTGACCACCGACCACGATCCGCAGATCGGGAGGGTCAAGGACATGGGATCGGCAGCGGTCGGCGTCGCGTTGCTGATGGCCGGCGCTTTCTGGCTGTTTGCCATCGCCGAACGCATGGGCGTGATCTGAAGCTGGTAATTGCGGTTTGCGCGACCTGAGTGCACCATAACGCCATGTCCGACCGCGCCGACGAGTTCCTGATTACGCTCGCCCAGCTCAATCCGACGGTGGGCGATGTCGAGGGCAATGCCGCGAAGGTGCGCGCCGCGCGCGCCCAGGCGGCTGCCGAGGGCGCCGACCTGGTTCTGCTGCCGGAATTGTTCATCTGCGGCTATCCGCCGGAAGACCTGGTGCTCAAGCCTGCGTTCCAGGCGGCCTGTCGGGCGGCCATCGAAAGCCTGGCGCAGGAAACCGCCGATGGCGGGCCCGCGATGCTGGTCGGCACCCCCTGGGTCGACGAGGGAAAGCTCTTTAACGCTTGCGCGCTGCTCGACGGCGGGCGGATCGCCGCGCTCCGCTACAAGTGCAATCTGCCGAATTACGGCGTGTTCGACGAGAAGCGCCTGTTCACGCGCGGGC
Organism: uncultured Alphaproteobacteria bacterium; assembly: GCA_963738845.1. Taxonomy (GTDB): domain Bacteria; phylum Pseudomonadota; class Alphaproteobacteria; order Rhizobiales; family Xanthobacteraceae; genus Bradyrhizobium. The sequence continues at coordinate 53,697 of CAVTYJ010000009.1, forward strand.
CGGCCGCGGGGCCGGTGACGGTCAAAGGCGTCCGCGTCGGTGTGCCGATCTGCGAGGACATCTGGCTGGAAGAATCCGAGGATTACGAGAACGTCGTCGAGTGCCTCGCCGAGACCGGCGCCGAAATTCTGCTGGTTCCGAACGGCTCGCCTTACGCGCGCGACAAGACCGACGTCCGGCTGTCGATTGCGGTCGCACGCGTCACCGAAAGCGGACTGCCGCTCGTCTATCTCAACCAGGTCTGCGGCCAGGACGAGCTCGTCTTCGACGGCGCCTCGTTTGCCCTCAACGGCGATCTGTCGGTCGCGGCGCAATTGCCCGACTTCGTCGAGAACGTCACGACATTGCGCTGGACAAGGAGCAATGACGGCTGGCGCTGCGCGGGGCCTGTCCTGCCGCTGCTCGAGGGCGACAAGGCCGACTATGCGGCCTGCGTTCTTGGCCTGCGCGATTACGTGAAGAAAAACGGGTTCCCCGGCGTGCTGCTCGGCATTTCCGGCGGCATCGATTCGGCGCTGTGTGCGGCGATCGCGGTCGATGCGCTCGGCAAGGACGCGGTGCGAGGCGTCATGCTGCCGTACCGCTTCACCGCGCAGGTCTCGCTCGAGGACGCCGCACAGCTTTCGAAGAATCTCGGCATTCGTTACGAAGTGCTGCCGATCGCGGACGCCGTGGAGGGATTCGAGAAAATCCTGTCCGCTCCGTTCAAGGGGCTGGCGCGCGACATCACCGAGGAAAATCTGCAGGCGCGCGCGCGGGGCACGCTGTTGATGGCGATCTCCAACAAGACCGGCGCCATGGTCGTGACAACCGGCAACAAATCGGAAATGTCGGTCGGGTATGCCACGCTCTATGGCGACATGAATGGCGGCTTCAATCCGATCAAGGATATCTACAAGTCCGAGGTGTTCCGCCTGGCAGCCCTGCGCAATGAATGGAAGCCGGACGGCGCGCTCGGTCCTGCCGGCGAAGTCATCCCCGTCAACATCATCACGCGGCCGCCGACCGCGGAGCTGCGCGAAAACCAGACCGACCAGGATTCGCTGCCGCCCTACGACATGCTCGATGCAATCCTGGAGCGCCTCGTCGAGCACGAGGAGCCGCTTGCATCCATTATCGCCGATGGCTTTGATCCGGCGGTGGTGACGCGGGTCGACCGGCTGCTCAACATCGCCGAATACAAGCGAAGGCAGGCCGCGCCGGGCGTGAAGGTCACGACCCGGAATTTCGGACGCGACCGCCGCTATCCCATCACCAACCGCTTCCGCGATGCCGGCCAGGCGCTTCCCGAACCGGACGAGACGCTGATCTCGCGCGCAGGCCGCACGTCCGTCGGCGCCTTCGAGGGATAGCTTTTGCGCGATTTAGCGTGGCGTCGGGTTGTTGGGCAGGAAGGTCGGTCCGACCGAGCGGATCTGCTTGTTGTCGGTTGGCGGCGCGGCGGCCCGCTCGGGTGGCGGCGCGGAACTCTCGGCAGGTGGCGCGGCACCCGTCGTCGCCTGGGCGCCTTTTTTGGCGGAGGCCTGCGCGGGCTTTGCACTTGGCCGCTGCTGCATCTTCTTGGCGCTTTCCTCGGTGACGATGATGTCGCCCTGCTGCTCCGCCGCCGCTTTCTCGTCGATCGATTTCAGCGCGTCCGACCAGGTCTGGCCGGGCGCCCGGCACGAGCAGGACGGATTGAATTCGCTGCGGAAGCGGAAGGCGTTCGGCAACGCCGTATAGGGCGCGCCATTGACCGACACCGCCTGGTTGATGTCCTCGCCGGGATTTCGGTAGGCGTAGAGTGCAGCATCCGTTGCCGGGCACAGCGCTTTGCAGGTTTTCTCGTCGTCGGGAAAGCGCGCGGGCACGGTCGCAAACGAAACCGGGAAGTAGCCGCCATCGCAGGTCCGCACGCACACCGTGCGATAGGTTCCGGATGGCGGACCGAGATCGCCGGGCGGTGGCGCGATCGTGCCCCCGCCAAACAGATTGCTCAGGAAGCCGCCGGGTCCGCCGGCCCCGGCCTGCTGGGCCGCGCTCGCATATTGCGGTCCGCAATTGTTTTGCGCGAGCGCGATCAGGACCGAGCGGCGCTGGTTGTCGCGTTCGCCGTTGAAACCGCTGTCGGTGCGCAGCTGCTCGAGGCTCGAATTGATCTGATCCAGGTTGGCGCGCATCTGCTGGATCTGGGTGTTGATCGGACCGCATTGCGCCGATCGCTGATTGAACAGGGAGAAGAAGCCGGAATTGTCGCAACCCTGACGCTTGGCCTGATTGCGGACGCGATCGAGTTCCGACTGCTGCCTTGCGGCGGCGTCCTGGTAACGGCGGATCTGCTCATCTTTGGCCGGATCGTTGCTGCCGCCGCGGTCGATGGTGGCAAGCTGCGCTTCCAGTCGGGGGCAGATCGCATTGACCGGCGCGCCGGCGGCTGGCGGCGGCCCCGCGGCTCCCGGCGGAACCGGGTTCATCTGGGCGGATGCGCTCACGCCAAAGCCAACACCAGCGAGCAGCGCGGCGCAGGTCAAGAACTGTCTCAAACGGGAAGTGCTCGGCTTTTCAGGCATATACGGTCCGGGGCGGCCTTCGCCGCGGTGTTTTCCCATAGCCGCTTCTGGGGGCAGCGTCACGTTGTTTCCGCGGCCAAGCTATGGTGACAACGTCCACTTCAACGCTGGCAGGTGATGGCAACGTATTCCTCGCAGCCGCCGCGCGGGCATTTTGCGCGGTCCTTTGGTACCGATCCCGTAATTTCGTCCGGATCGACCCGGCGATAGGAGGAGGCCTGTGCAAAATCCCGTGATCGGCAATAGGAACTGGCCGCGTGGGCGCCGCACTTGTCGCCCTTGGCCAGACACTGGTCGACGCCATAGCCATCGGCGTGATTGGCGATGATGAAGACGCGGGTCTCGGCGGACACAGCGGTTGCGGTAGCAAGAAGGGCACAGGCCAGAAGCGCCGAAACGGTTCGCATGTGTTGCACCGATGAGCGAGGAGGAAGCGCCTCACCCGAATAAACCCAAATGGTTAACAATGATTAACCATGCGGGCGGGCCGCAGCATTTGGTTGCGGAAAGCGGCTTTTTTAAGGGGCTCTTGACGCGGCGGCCCGGCGTGCCCCATGGTGCCCGCCATGAACGGTTTCCTCGCCATTTGCTGCATTTGCCGCGAGATTATGAGCTAGCAATTCGCTGGCTGAGGCCGTCTTTATCTCACACATTGAGAGCACTGGACGCCCGGCCGGCAGGGATGGGTGTTCTATGGAACTGCGCCTCTACGATACGTTGACGAGGGAAAAGCGGCCGTTCGCGCCGCTCGATCCCAAGAACGTGCGCATGTATGTCTGCGGGCCGACGGTCTACGACTTCGCCCACATCGGCAACGCGCGCCCGGTCATCGTTTTCGACGTCCTGTTCCGCCTGCTGCGCCATGTCTATGGCGAGAGGCACGTCACTTATGTCCGCAACATCACCGACGTCGACGACAAGATCAACGACCGCGCCGCGCGCGATTTTCCCGGCCTGCCGCTGAACGAGGCGATCCGCAAGGTCACGGAATTGACCGAGAAGCAGTTCCACGACGACGTCGATGCGCTCGGCTGCCTGCGGCCGACGGTCGAGCCGCGCGCGACCGAGCATATCGCGGAGATGCGGACCCTGATCGAGAAGCTCGTGGCCGGCGGCTTTGCCTATGTCGCCGAGGACCACGTGCTGTTCTCGCCGGAAGCGATGAACGCGGCAAACTCCGTGCTGCCGCGCTATGGTGCGCTCGCAAACCGCTCGCTCGACGAGATGATCGCCGGCGCCCGCGTCGATGTCGCGCCGTACAAGCGCGATACGACCGATTTCGTGCTGTGGAAGCCATCAAAGCCGGGCGAGCCGTCCTGGCCGTCGCCGTCGGGCATCAAGGCGCCGGGCCGTCCGGGCTGGCATATCGAATGCTCGGCGATGGCCTGGAAGCATCTCGGCGAGCAGTTCGACATTCATGGCGGCGGCATCGATCTCGTGTTTCCGCATCACGAGAACGAGCTCGCCCAAAGCTGCTGCGCGTTCGGCGAAAGCCGCATGGCGAGCACCTGGATGCACAACGGCTTTCTGCAGGTCGAAGGCGAGAAGATGTCGAAGAGCCTCGGCAACTTCTTCACCATCCGGGATCTGCTGAAAGACTGGCCGGGCGAGGTGCTGCGTCTCAACATGCTGAAGACGCATTATCGTTCGCCGATCGACTGGACGCTGAAGGGAGTCGAGGAGAGCGCGCGAACGCTTGACGACTGGTATCGCGCCGCCGCCGACACGCGGAATGGCAAGGTTTCCGAGGCCGTCCTCGAAGCGCTTGCGGACGATCTCAACACGCCGCAGATGATCGCCTCGCTTCATTCGTTGCGCGGCAGCGATGCGGAACGGGGCGCGCTGGCGGCATCGCTGCGTTTCCTCGGCTTCCTGAGCGAAAGCGCGGCGCAATGGGAGGGCCGAAAACGCCAAGCGAGCGGCGTCGATGCCGATCGCGTCAATGCCTTGATCTCGGACCGCACCGCGGCGCGCGCGCGAAAGGATTTCAAGGAGTCCGACCGTATCCGCGACGAGCTTGCCGCGATGGGGATCGCAATCAAGGATTCCAAGGACGGCACCACCTGGGAAATGGCGCGATGATGCGGCCGGAAACGCCTTTCCCGAAACACTGGCTCTACTACATCGCGCTGAAGGTTCTCCTGATCGCGGGCGCCGTGGCGCTGGTGTTGAAGCTTTATCACTTCTGGTGACGATGATGGCTCAGTCCCTGCCAAAGCCCGCGCTGCGGCCGTTTCTTGCGGCGGATGTGCCGATGCTGGCGGCTATTTTCGCGGCCGCCGTCGAGGAGCTGACCGCCGACGATTACAGCGAGGCGCAGCGGGAGGCGTGGGCCGAGGTCGCCGAGGACGAGCAGACATTCGGCCGCAAGCTTGCAAGCGAGCTGACGCTGGTCGCGACATTGCAGAACTCGCCGATTGGCTTCGCCTCGCTCAGGGGCAACGACCACATCGATATGCTTTATGTCCATCCGAGCGTCGCCGGGCAAGGCGTCGGCGCCATGCTGTGCGATGCGCTGGAAAAGCTCGCGGGCGCGCGAGGCGCTGGGATCCTCAAGGTCGATGCCAGCGATACCGCGCACGAGTTTTTCAGGAAGCGCGGCTATGTCGCGCAGCAACGCAACAGCGTGAACGTGGATGGCGAGTGGCTTGCCAACACCACCATGCACAAGACGCTGTCGAGCGGAGACAAGCCATGAGCCGCGAGCGCCTCTTTCTCTTCGATACCACGCTGCGCGATGGTGCGCAGACCAACGGCGTCGATTTCACGCTCGCCGACAAGCAGGTCATCGCGCAGATGCTGGATGGGCTCGGCATCGACTATGTCGAGGGCGGCTATCCCGGCGCCAATCCGGTCGATACCGAGTTCTTTGCCGCCCGGCCAAAGCTTGGCCACGCCCGCTTCACCGCCTTTGGCATGACGCGGCGCGCCGGCCGCTCGGCGTCCAACGATCCCGGGCTTGCGGCGCTGCTTGAAGCCAAGGCGGATGCGATCTGCTTCGTCGCAAAATCCTCCGCCTACCAGGTGCGCGTCGCGCTCGAGACCACGAACGAGGAGAACCTCAGCTCCATCCGCGACAGCGTTGCGGCTGCGCACAAGGCCGGGCGCGAGGTCATGCTCGACTGCGAGCATTTTTTCGACGGATTCAAGGAGAACCCGGACTTCGCGCTCGCCTGTGCCAAAGCTGCCTACGATTCCGGCGCACGCTGGGTGGTGCTGTGCGACACCAATGGCGGCACGATGCCGCATGAGGTCGAGGCCATCGTCGCCGAGGTGACGAAGCACATCCCCGGCGACCACGTCGGCATCCACGCCCATAACGACACCGAGCAGGCGGTCGCCAATTCGCTTGCCGCCCTCCGCGCCGGCGCGCGCCAGATCCAGGGCACGCTGAACGGGCTTGGCGAACGCTGCGGCAACGCCAATCTCTGCTCGCTGATCCCGACGCTGAAGCTCAAGCAGGAATTTGCGGACAAGTTCGAGATCGGCGTGTCCGACGAAAAACTGTCGAGCCTCGTGAAGGTGTCGCGCACGCTCGATGATATGCTCAACCGCGCGCCGAACCGGCATGCGCCTTACGTCGGCGAAAGCGCCTTCGTCACCAAAACCGGCATTCATGCTTCCGCGGTGCTCAAGGATCCTCAGACCTACGAGCACGTGACGCCCGAGGCGGTCGGCAACCACCGCAAGGTTCTGGTCTCCGACCAGGCCGGCCGCTCCAACGTCATTGCCGAGCTCGATCGCGCCGGCATCGCCTACGACAAGGCCGATCCGAAGCTTGCGCGACTGGTCGAGGAATTGAAGGAACGCGAGGCGATCGGCTACGCCTACGAATCCGCCAATGCCTCGTTCGATCTGCTCGCGCGCCGCACGCTGGGCAAGGTGCCCGAATATTTTCGCGTCGAGCAGTTCGACGTCAATGTCGAGCAGCGCTACAACGCCAACGGCCAGCGCGTCACAGTTGCGCTCGCGGTGGTCAAGGTCGATGTCGCCGGCGAGCACCTGATCTCGGCGGCCGAAGGCAACGGTCCCGTCAACGCGCTCGACGTCGCGCTGCGCAAGGATCTCGGCAAGTACCAGAAGTACATCGAAGGCCTGAAGCTGATCGATTATCGCGTGCGCATCCTCAACGGCGGCACCGAAGCGGTGACGCGCGTTCTGATCGAGAGCGAGGATGAGAACGGCGATAGCTGGACCACGGTCGGCGTGTCGCCGAACATCATCGACGCCTCGTTCCAGGCGTTGATGGATTCGGTGGTCTACAAGCTCGTGAAATCGGGCGCGCCGGCGTGAATGGCAGTATGTAGGTGGGCAAAGGCGCGCAGCGCCGTGCCCGCCAACATTCCACAGGCGTTATCCTGAACGGTGGGCACGCCGCGCTTTGCCCACCCATACGACCTACGATCCGATTTGACATTTCAAACAGCGCCGAGGGCATAGCCCCGCATTCCCGCGGCGCGATTTTCGCCCGAGTGATGCCAAGCCTCACCCTCGAAAGCAGAGGGCGCAGGGAATGCCGGGTGTTGTGCTGCACCCGCAGCCTCGCGTCCGATAGTTTAAGTAGGACACGAGCGTAGTCACCACAGGTGAAGCCGAAACAACCGACATTCCCTGCGCGATGGTGTTAACGCTTATTGCGTAATCTCCCCGGTGTCCGTGACCTTTTAGTCACCGTCGCCTGCGAGATCATCGCCTTGCAGGCTTAGCACCAGCCCAGGGGTGCCAGGACCATACGCCTTCGCCGTCCGCATCCGCATTGCCCGTCGAGCAAGGCGGCCGCGTCCATCGCATTCGCGACCCAACGTTGGTGACGTGCGCAACGCCCCTCTTGCGGATCGGAACGGCGGGAGTGATGGCATTGATTTGGGGTTCTGATAAAGCGAAATATTTTTCGTGGGGCGCCTTGACACTGCGTCGTGAAAATCACTTGTCGGGCAAATCAGCTTGATATGTCCGGGAAATTTTCGCAATTGTCGCACAATCGTGCCGAAAAAAATCGGGAGGTCTCACCCATGATCGATCACGTCTCCGTCGGCGTCGCCGATCTCGATCGCGCCGCGCGCTTCTATGAGCCTGCGCTCGCAGCGCTCGGCCTGTCGCGCCTCATCACGCGGGCGGCAACCATCGGCTTCGGCAAGACCTATCCGGAGTTCTGGATCAACCTGCGCGCGGGCATGCCCAAGGTACCGTACGAGAGCGGCACCCATATCTGCCTGCGCGCCAGGACGAGCGCCGATGTCGACGCGTTTCATGCCGCCGCACTCGGCGCCGGCGGCGTGTCCGATGGCGTGCCCGGCATCCGGCCGCATGAGCGCGTGAAATATTACGCCGCCTTCGTGATCGATCCCGACGGCAACCGGATCGAGGCGGTGACGTTTCCGCAGGGCTGAGAAGACGATCGTCTGCGTTCCATGGCGTCTCGTATTGCGTGCTTGGAGCTTGCCCGGCCGCTAATTGGATATTAGCGGAAATCGAGAAGTCGACATATAGTGCAGAGAGCGGAAGCTCACGACCGGTATCAAGAATTTGAGCGGCAGTGGTTCGAGTTGACCAGTCACATTGTGATCCGGTTCACATCCGCACTCGCAAGTGACGTGTTAACCGCCATGCCTTTGACGGTGTCAAAGCAACGGGAACAAACATTCCCAGCATATTGAAAACGGGCGGACAGAAACACCTGCCCGACATTGGAACGTGATTTTCGAGGATTCAGAGCAACGCGTCGCGGACGACAGAAGCAGATACACCGCTTCCGACATGAGCCCGATGGTGAGGCGAACCGAGCTTCGGCAAGCGAGTATTGGCCATGCGAGCTGCCACCGTTGAGTAACCGGAGGCGATGTGCAGGAGATTGCCGACTGGCTTGAGCGACTTGGTCTCAGGCAATACGCGGAGCGTTTTGCCGAAAATGAAATTGACGTTTCCGTATTGCGCCACCTGACCGACCAGGATCTGAAAGAGCTGGGCATTCCGCTCGGACACCGGCGGAAAATCCTTGCTGTCGCCAGCGAGCCTGAAGCTCCGGCGCGGGCTGCGATCGAACCTTCTGTTGCTTCGATCGCACAGTGGCCCCTGGATGCCGCGGAGCGCCGTCAGGTTACCGTCATGTTCGTCGACATGATCGGATCGACGGAGCTCTCGACGCGCATGGATCCGGAGGATCTGCGAGACGTCATATCGAGCTACCAGAACTGCGTCGCCGACACGGTGCAGGCATTCGACGGCTTTGTGGCAAAATACATGGGCGACGGCGTTCTCATCTATTTCGGGGCTCCCGAGGCTCACGAAGATGATCCTGAACGTGCCGTGCGTGCCGGACTGGAGCTGATCGCGGCGGTATCTGCTCTCGAGACCCTGGTTCCTCTGCAAATCCGCATCGGCATCGCCACGGGGGTGGTGATCGTCGGAGATCTAATGGGCTCGGGCGAGGCTCAGGAACGCAGCATTGTCGGTGAAACTCCAAACCTGGCTGCCCGCCTGCAAGCGATCGCGCCTCCCAACACGGTGGTCATTGCCGAGGGCACCCGCAAGCTTCTCGGAAATCTCTTTGAACTGGAGGACCTCGGGACAAGGGATCTGAAGGGCATCGCGGGTGAGCGCGCGTGGGCGGCGCTGCGGCCCAGTTCGGTTGCGAGCCGCTTTGAAGCGATGCATCCGGACGACCTGACGCCCCTGGTCGGGCGGGAAGAAGAGCTCGAGTTGCTGCTTCGGCGCTGGTCTCGGGCCAAGAGCGGCGAGGGTCAGGTGGTGCTGCTCTCGGGTGAAGCAGGAATCGGTAAATCGCGCCTCGCATTCGCGCTGCTGGACCAGCTTGCGCGCGAGCCGCACATACGCCTGCGCTACGTTTGTTCGCCCCAGCATACCGACAGCGCTTTGTATCCGATCATCAGCCAATTGACGCGCGCCGCCGCACTGGACGACGAAGACAGCCTGCCAGCCAAATTGGACAAGCTCGACGCGCTGCTGGCACAAACCACGACGTCGCCCGAGGATGCGTCCCTGATTGCGGGGCTGCTGTCGCTGCCCAACGATGGACGTTATCCTGCGGTCGAAGTTGAGCCGCATGTGCGTCGTCAGAAGACGCTTGAAGCTCTCTCTTCGCAGCTCAAGGCCCTGACGCGAATCGGTCCTGTGCTGATGATTTTCGAAGATGCGCATTGGACCGATCCGACCAGCCTCGAGTTGTTCGCCGCTTTGGTGGATCTGGCCGTGAGCCAGCGGCTCCTGATGATCGTCACGTTCAGGCCGGAATTCAGCCCACCCTGGATCGGACGGCCCCACGTGACCGCGCTGACCCTCAATCGGCTGAGCGGACGCGCGGTCAGCTCCCTCATCGAGGAAGTCGTCGGCAATCGGCCTCTGGCGGCGGGACTTCGTCAGGACATCGTCGAGCGCAGCGACGGAATCCCGTTGTTCGTCGAGGAGATGACCAAGGCCGTTCTGGATGCGGAAGGTGAGTGCGAAGCACAGCCGGCTGCCGCAGGCAAGCCGTCGCCCGCGGTCGCAGTTCCACCAAGCCTGCATGCGTCGCTGATGTCGCGGCTCGATCGGCTTGGCCCGGCGAAAGAGGTCGCCCAGATTGGCGCGGCGATCGGCCGGGAATTTCCCCACATGTTGCTGGCCGCGCTCGTGCGAAGGTCTGAGGCGGATCTGGATGCCGATCTCGACCGGCTCACAGGCGCAGGTTTGTTGTTTCGGCAAGGCACTCCACCGCACGCGAGCTACCAGTTCAAGCACGCTTTGGTGCAGGACGCGGCCTACGGGACGCTGTTGCGGGAGCCGAGGCGCGCACTGCATGCGCGCATTGCCGAAATCCTCGAAACTCAGTTCGCGGACATCGGCGAGAGCCAACCCGAGCTCCTGGCGCGTCACTACACAAAGGCCGGCCTGATCGAGAAGGCAGCCCGGCTGTGGGGAAAGGCGGGTCAGCGATCGCAGCAGCGCTCGGCACTCGTCGAAGCGGCAGAACAGCTCGGCCATGCTCTGGCGCAAATCGCAGGCTTGCCCAGCACGCGCGAGCTGCGGCGCGACCAGATCGTCTTGCAAATCGCGCTCTTGAACACGCTCATGCATGTCAAAGGGTATGGCGCGCCCGAAACCAAGGCTGCCGTGGCTCAGGTCAGGCTCTTGATCGACGAAGCCGAGCGGCTTGGAGAATCTCTCGACGACCCTTCGCTGCTGCTTTCGGCTCTCTACGGCCAGTGGATCGTGAATTTCATTTCCTTCAATGGCGACGTCGCGCGGGAGCTCGCGGCTCGCTTCTTGGCACTCGGCCGGAAGGAGGGAACGGCGGTACCGCTGATCGTTGGACACCGCACCATGGCGAGTACTCTCGCATTTTTGGGGGACCTCATCGAGGCTCGAGACCATTACAACGAAGCGCTCGCCCTTTTTCGCCCCGCCGAGCACCGGCGACTGATGACGCGATTTGGCCAGGACCTGCGGGTGACGTGCTTGGCCTTTCGGTCAATGGTCTCCTGGCTGCTCGGCTTTCCCGAGGCCGCCCTCAGGGACGCGGATTGCGCGCTGACGGAAGCGCGCCACATCGAGCACGCCGCCACTTTGATGTTCACGCTGAACTTTCCGATTCTCCTCAACACCTATTGCGCCAACTACGAGGCTGCAAACGAGCGCATCGAAGAGCTTGTCGCTCTGGCGGAGGAGAAAGGTGCCCCGTTCCGAAAGGCGGAAGGAGTGTTGCGGCGGGGCTATGTCCTGACTCTCACGGGGGCCGCCAAGGCCGTCGACGTGGTCACGTGCGGCATCAAAATGTGGCGGGCTGCCGGATCGACAATATTTACCCCGGAGCACGAGTACATGCTGGCAGCCGCCCAAGCGGATTCCGGTCAATTCGATTGTGCCTGGCACTGCATCGAAAGGGCAATGACGGCGATGCAAGCAACCAGGGAAAGGTGGTGCGAGGCCGAGGCTCACCGCGTTGCCGGTGAAATCGCGCTGAAGTCGCCGCAGCGAGACGTGGCAAAAGCGCATATGCATTTCGCGCAGTCTCTCAGGATTGCGCGAGCACAACAGGCAAAGTCGTGGGAGCTGCGCACAGCCATGAGCCTGGCCCAGCTCTTGAACGAGCAGGGCAAGCGACCCGCAGCATACGATCTTCTGGCCTCCACCTACGATTGGTTCACGGAGGGATTTGAGACAGGTGACCTGCGAAAGGCCAAGGCCCTGCTTGCCGAGCTGCGATGATGCGTGGGCGCGCTTGTCCGGCCTGACCGCTCGCACAAGAGGCTTTCAGGCCGTCTTCGCCGCCCTCAATCCGAGCCGCGCCTCGACCGCCTCGCGCATCACGAATTTCTGAATCTTGCCGGTGACGGTCATCGGGAATTCGTCGACGAATTCCACGTAGCGCGGAATCTTGTTATGGGCGATCTGTCCCTGACAGAAACTGCGAACGTCCTCCGCGCTCAGCGTCTCCCCCGGTCGCGTCCGGATCCAGGCGCAGAGCTCCTCGCCGTAGCGATCGTCGGCGACGCCGAAAATCTGCACGTCCTGAATCTTGGGATGACGATAGAGGAATTCCTCGATCTCGCGCGGGTAGAGATTTTCGCCGCCGCGGATCACCATGTCCTTGATGCGGCCGACGATGTTGCAGTAGCCCTCTTCGTCGACGACTGCGATGTCGCCCGTATGCATCCAGCCATTGGCATCGAGCACCTCGGCGGTCTTTTCAGGTTCATCCCAATAGCCGAGCATGACGCTGTAGCCTCGGGTGCATAATTCGCCGGCTTCGCCGCGCGGCACGATACGGCCCTCGGGGTTGATGATCTTGACCTCGACATGGGGATGAACGCGTCCGACGGTCGAGACCCGGCGCTCCAGCGGATCGTCGGTGGCGCTCTGGAAGCTGGCCGGGCTGGTCTCGGTCATGCCGTAGCCGATCGTGACCTCGCGCATGTTCATCAGATTGTTGACCCGCCGCATCACTTCGATCGGGCATGGTGCGCCAGCCATCATGCCGGTCCGCAGCGAGGACAGATCGAATTTGTCGAAGTCCGGATGGTCGAGCTCGGCGATGAACATCGTTGGAACGCCGTAGAGCGCCGTACATCTTTCCCGCTCCACGGTCTGCAGCGTCGCCAAAGGATCGAACCCTTCGCCGGGATAGACCATGGCTGCGCCCGAGGTCAGGGATGCGAGATTGCCGATCACCATGCCGAAACAGTGATAGAGCGGGACCGGAATGCAAATGCGATCCTGTTCGGTCAGCCGCATCACGCGACCCAGGAAGTAGCCATTGTTCAGGATGTTGTGGTGCGTGAGGGTGACGCCCTTGGGCGATCCGGTGGTGCCGCTGGTGAACTGAATGTTGATAGGATCGTCGAATTGCAACGTGCCGGTTAGTGTCGAGAGCGCCTCGCGGTGCCGCGCACCACCCATCCGCATGACGTCGTCGAACGCAATCGTGCCGGGACAAACGGGGCCGCCGATCTGGATCACCACGCGCAGATGCGGCAACCGCGCCGCGCGCAGCTCACCTGGTTCGGCTTTGGCAAGCTCGGGCAGCAGCGTGTTCAGCATCTCCATGTAGTTGGACGACTTGAACGCGGTGGCCGTGACGAGCGCAACGCATCCGACCTTGCCCAGCGCGAATTCGAGCTCGCTCAGGCGATAGGCGGGATTGATGGTGACGAGAATAAGCCCGGCCTTGGCGGCGGCAAATTGCGTCAGCGTCCATTCCGGACGATTGAGCGACCAGATGCCGATGCGCGCGCCACGTTCGAGACCGAGCGCGAGAAAGCCGGCTGCCAGCGCGTCGACCCGCTCCGCCAATTCCTTCCAGGTCCACTTGACCCCGTGGCTCGGCGAAACCAGTGCGTCGCGCTCGCCCCAGCGGCGCGCGGCGTCATCAAGACTTCGGCCAATGGTGATCCCCAACAGTGGCACATCGGCTGTACCGCAAACATAACTGTCCGCTATCTCGGTCACGTCTGCTCTCCCTGCATCGAGGCCGCACGCGTCGGGAAAGCTAGGCGAAAAATCCGGTTTTGGCCACTTTCTTGGTGATTTTCGTGTAGTGCTTCTTGCCGATTGCTCCTGCAAGCATCGCTGCGGCCATCAATCCGCTTCCCGATCGCTTCAACCAGCAATCGTATGCTCGCGACGTCGTGACGACGCGTCCGAAAACCTACAGCCGCCTTGCAATCTCGGGCGCCATCTCCATGGCGCTTTCGGGCATGCGGGCGGCAGCGGCGCGCAGCCGCGGCAGGATGTCCTCGACCCGGTCGGCCTTCAAGATCTCGACCGAGAAGCCGGTGCGGATGAACTGGGTGGCGCGCATATGCGCGAGCAGCGCAAACAGCGGCTCCCAGAAATCGTCGATATTGGCCAGCAGCACCGGCTTGGAGTGGCGGCCGAGTTGCTGCCAGGTGAGCTGCTCGACAAGCTCCTCCAGCGTGCCGATGCCGCCGGGCAGCGCCACGAACGCGTCCGAGCGCTCGAACATCAGCCGCTTGCGCTCGTGCATGTCGGGGGTGACGATCATCTCCTGCACGCGCGACAACGCGTGCTCGCGCGTGGTGAGAAAGTCCGGAATGATGCCGGTCACACTGCCGCCGTGGTCGAGCACGGCGGACGCGATCGCGCCCATCATGCCGACCGATCCGCCGCCATAGACCAGGCGAATGCCGTTCTCGGCAAAGACCTTGCCGAGGGCTTTCGCAGACTCGATGAAGCGGGGATTGGTACCGGAACCGGAGCCGCAATAGACACAGACAGTTCTGATCTTGCTCATTGGATGCATGTGGCACTGCAGCGTAAAGCGCGTCAAGCGCATAAATGATTCGCGATAACGGCCGAATTTACCTGCAAACAGGTCGTAAATCGCGAAAGAATTGCTACGACACAGGGTGTACGCAGCTTTCAAAGGTTCTATATGAGCGGTCGAAGCTGAAAAAAGCGGCAAATACGCCGGCGGTTCCTCGTACTTTCCAAGATTGATGGCTCACCCACATTCGTCCCCTCCCGACGGCCGTGCCCAACCAGGCCAATCCGCCGAGAAGGCGACCCTGATCGGAACGCTGGTGCATCTGTGGCCCTACATCTGGCCCGGTGACCGCGCCGACCTGAAGATGCGGGTGATCTGGTCGGTGGTGCTGCTCATCATCGCCAAGCTTGCGACGCTGTCGGTTCCGTTCACCTTCAAATGGGCGATCGATGCGCTGTCGGGCAAGGGTTCGGCGCCGGTCGCATCCTCGAGCTGGATGCTGTGGCTCGTCGCTTCGCCGCTGATCATGACGGCAAGCTATGGCGCGCTCCGCGTCCTGATGGCGGTGCTGACCCAGTGGCGCGACGGCATCTTCGCCCGCGTGGCGATGCATGCGGTGCGCAGGCTCGCCTACATCACCTTCGTGCACATGCACGAATTGTCGCTGCGCTTCCATCTCGAGCGCAAGACCGGGGGGCTCACGCGCGTCCTCGAGCGCGGCCGCAACGGCATCGAGACCATCGTGCGGATGGTGATCCTCCAGTTGATCCCGACCATCGTCGAGGTCTCGCTGCTGCTGGTCGTGCTGCTCTGGCAATTCGACTGGCGCTATGTGCTGGCCACCGCGATCACGGTCGTGGCGTTCATGTATTTCACCTATGCCGCGACCGAGTGGCGGATCGAAATCCGCCGCAAGATGAACGATTCCGACACCGAGGCGAACACCAAGGCGATCGACTCGCTGCTCAACTACGAGACCGTGAAATATTTCGGCGCGGAAGCGCGCGAGGCCCAGCGCTACGATCGCTCGATGGAGCGCTACGAGCAGGCGAGCGTCAAGACCTACACCTCGCTTGCGGTGCTCAACACCGGGCAGGCCGTGATCTTCACGTTCGGCCTGACGGCAACCATGACGATGTGCGCGATCGGCATCCGCAACGGGCACAACACGGTCGGCGATTTCGTGCTGGTCAATGCCATGATGATCCAGCTCTATCAGCCGCTGAACTTCATGGGCATGGTCTATCGCGAGATCAAGCAGGCGATCATCGACATCGAGAAGATGTTTTCGGTGCTGTCGCAGCGGCCCGAGATCAATGATGCGCCGGGCGCGATGCCGCTCGTCGTCTCCGCCGGCGCAGTGCGCTTCGAGGACGTGCGCTTTGCCTACGAGGCGGAGCGGCCGATCCTGAAAGGGCTGAGCTTCGAGGTGCCCGCCGGCAAGACGGTCGCGATCGTCGGACCCTCCGGCGCCGGCAAGTCGACGATCTCGCGGCTCCTGTTCCGTCTCTACGACGTCTCGAGCGGGAGCATTTCCATCGACGGTCAGGACATCCGCAACGTCACGCAGGCCTCGCTGCGCGCGGCCATCGGCATGGTGCCGCAGGATACCGTGCTGTTCAACGACACCATCCGCTACAACATCCGATACGGGCGCTGGGATGCCGATGATGCCGAGGTCGAGCGCGCGGCGCAGCTTGCGCAGATCGACCGCTTCATCCGCATGGCGCCGAAGGGCTATGAGACGCAGGTCGGCGAGCGCGGGCTGAAATTGTCGGGCGGCGAGAAGCAGCGGGTCGCGATCGCGCGCACGGTGCTCAAGGCGCCGCCGATCCTGGTGCTCGACGAGGCGACGAGTGCGCTCGACAGTCACACCGAGCACGAGATCCAGGAGGCGCTGGACCGGGTTTCCAGAAACCGGACCTCGCTCGTGATCGCGCACCGGCTCTCGACCATCGTTTCCGCCGACGAGATCATCGTGCTCGACCAGGGCCGCATCGCCGAGCGCGGGACCCATGGCGAGCTTCTGGCAAAGGACGGCCTCTATGCCAGCATGTGGAACCGCCAGCGCGAGGCCGAGGAGGCGCGCGAGCGGCTGGCGCTGGTCGATGACGAGAATGAAACACCCAACCGATCGCCGCCGCCGGTGGACGATGCGATCGCCGCCGCCGCGGAGTGATTGGCGGTGGGACGAGTTGGCCAAGACGAGCTGGCCTGACGACTCGCAAAACATCACCGACCGCTCCCCGCCAAAGGCGGTTGCGTTGCGGGGAGGGGGAAGGGTAAGAGTGGGGCACATGTCCATCGGCAATTCCATCCGCGCGCAAATTCCGCCAATCCACCCGGAAGGCTATCCGTTCATCGGAGGCTTCGCGCTGGCAAGTCTCATCCTGTTCTGGATCTGGACGCCGCTCGGCTGGATCGGCACGGTGCTGACCATCTGGTGCGCGCTGTTCTTTCGCGATCCCGTGCGGATCACGCCGGTGCGCGACGGCATGGTGGTCGCCCCCGCCGACGGTCGCATCTCGATGATCGCACAGGCCGTGCCGCCGGCCGAGCTCGGCCTTGGCGACAAGGCGCTGCCGCGCATCTCGATCTTCATGAGCGTGTTCAATTGTCACATCAACCGCAGCCCGGTGTCGGGCCGGATCGAACGCATCGCCTATCGGCCCGGCACTTTCATCAATGCCGAGCTCGACAAGGCGAGCGAGGATAACGAGCGCAACTCGCTTGTGATCGCCTCGCCCAACGGGCGGATCGGCGTCACCCAGATCGCCGGTCTCGTGGCGCGCCGCATCGTATGCTTCGCCAAGGAGGGCCAGTCGATCGGCGCGGGCGAGCGCTTCGGCCTGATCCGTTTTGGCTCGCGGCTCGACGTCTATCTGCCCGAAGGCACCCGGGCGCTGGTCAGCGAAGGGCAGACCGCAATCGCGGGCGAGACGATTTTGGCCGATTTTCGACTGGACGATGCGGGACGCACGTTCCGGACCAATTAACCTTTCGTAACCGGTGTTTGCGTCGGACCGCCGCAATGGCGTCGGGTGAGGGCGCTTGCTATATTGTGGCGATGTTCGAGCCCCGATACCCCCGTCATGGCGAACTCCGCCGCCGCCGGTTTCGTCCGATCCCGGTGCGCATGCTGGTGCCCAACGTCATCACCCTGCTTGCGATCTGCGCCGGCCTGACCGCGATCCGGCTCTCCACGGAAGGGCGGATGGAGCTTGCGGTCGCAGCGATCGTGTTCGCGGCCGTGCTCGACGGCATCGACGGCCGCGTCGCGCGCCTGATCAAGGGCCAGTCGAAATTCGGCGCCGAGCTCGACAGCCTCGCCGATTTCGTCAATTTCGGCGTGGCGCCCGGCCTGATGCTGTATTTCTGGCAGCTGCACGAGCTGCATAATGGCGGCTGGATCGCGGCGATGGTGTTCGCCATCAGCGGCGGCCTGCGGCTCGCACGCTTCAACGCTTCGATCGACGATCCGAAAAAACCGGCATTCGCCGCGAACTATTTTACCGGCGTGCCGGCGCCCGCCGGCGCCGTGACCGCGCTGTTGCCGATCTATCTCGCCTATCTCGGCGTGTTCAAGGCGCCGGCAACGCTGACTGCGGCCTATACGCTTCTGATCGCGTTTCTGATGGTGTCGCGCCTGCCCGTGTTCTCGGGCAAGAGCGTGCGCCTGCGTGTGCCGCCGGAGCTGGTGCTGCCTGTGTTCGTCTGCGTGATCTTCTTCATCGCGCTGCTGGTCGGCTATCCCTGGTATATCCTGTCGGCGGGCACCGTGCTCTATCTCCTGAGCCTGCCGCTCGGCTGGAAATCCTATCGCGACCATGTACGCGCGGCCGAGCTTGCAGGCACGCCTGCCGCCGAGGTCGCCCCGCCTGCGTCGGCATCGCCGTTTACGCCTGTCGCCGACAGCTCGCAGGACGACCGGCCGGAACGGCTGCACTGAGGCGCTGCTGCCCACGCGCTGGATCGCACTCCTGGCCGGCAGGCATGAGCGCGAGCCGAGTTGGGTTGTCGCGGGAAGTCGGCTATAGGGCTTTGGGCGGCGCTTCTTGCCGTTCCCATCATGTGGAGAAACGCCCTTGACCCATTCCGCGCCGCTGTCCGCATCCGTCCTCGAAGCGCTCCGCCATTACGACACGCCGACCATCTGCAATGCGATGGAGGTAGTCGCGCCCGAGCGGCGGCTGATCGGCTACACCACAAAGCCGCTCGTCTGTCCGTTTCCCGATTTGC
The DNA here is from genome assembly GCA_963738845.1 of uncultured Alphaproteobacteria bacterium. Taxonomy (GTDB): domain Bacteria; phylum Pseudomonadota; class Alphaproteobacteria; order Rhizobiales; family Xanthobacteraceae; genus Bradyrhizobium. The sequence continues at coordinate 72,207 of CAVTYJ010000009.1, forward strand.
CGCCGATGGTCGGCTACGCCCGCACCGTGGCGATCCGCTCCGTGATCAAGTCGAGCTTGCCGGCGGCCGAGCAGGCCGCGCGACGCATCGCCTATTACGAATATGTCGGCACCGGCTTCGGTCCGCGCATCTCCGTGATCCAGGATATCGACGGTCCCGATATCGGCTATGGCGCGTTCTGGGGCGAGGTGCAGAGCAACGTGCACCGCGCACTCGGCTGTCTCGGCGTCATCACCGACGGCTCGATCCGCGACATCCCGCAATGGGCGGACGGTTTCCAGGCACTGGCCGGCTCGATCGGCCCGTCGCATGCCTGGGTGCATGCGGAGAGCTTTGGCGGCGAGGTCCGCGTCGCCGGCATGACGGTGAAGTCCGACGATCTGATACACGCCGACCGGCACGGCGCGATCGTGATCCCCTACGAGCTTGCCGCGAAATTGCCGGAGGCGTGCGAGCTTTGCGGCCGCCGCGAGGTGCCGATCCTGGAGATCGCGCGAGCCAAGGACTTCTCGCTGGAGAAGCTGAAGGATGCGCTGAAGCGCTCGGCGGAGATTCATTAGAGGAAGAAGATCGCGCCATGAACATGGGCGGCAGGACGGTGCTGATCACGGGCTCGACCGACGGCGTTGGCCGCTATGTCGCCGCCGAGCTCGCAAAGCAAGGCGCGAGGGTGCTCGTGCATGGCCGCGATGCAGCGCGCGCGAAGGAGCTGATTGCGGAGCTTTCGGCCGGCGGTCACACCGCGCCGATGTTCTATCAGGCCGATCTGTCGTCGCTTGGCGCCGTGCGGACGCTTGCCGCCGATGTCGCAGCCGATCACAAGCGGATCGACGTCTTCATCAGCAATGCCGGCATCGGCTCGATGAATGGCGGAGCGGCGCGGCGTACGAGCGCCGATGGCCACGAGCTGCGCTTTGCGGTCAACTATCTCTCTGGCTTCCTGCTCACTTATCTCCTGCTGCCGCTGATCAAGGCGGCGGCGCCGTCGCGCATCGTCAACGTCGCTTCGCTCGGACAGCACCCGATCGATTTCGACGACGTGATGATCACAAAAAACTATTCGGGCTCGCGCGCCTATGCGCAGAGCAAGCTCGCGCAGATCATGTTCACCATCGACCTTGCCGAAGAGCTGAAGGGCAGCGGCGTGACCGTCAATTCGCTGCATCCGGCGACCTACATGAACACCACGATGGTGCGCGCCGGCGGCATCACGCCGGTTTCGACGGTGGAGGAGGGTGGCCGCGCCATCCTGCACCTGGCAACCGGCGACGATGTCGCCGAAAAAAGCGGACTGTTTTTCAACGGCATGAAAGAGAGCAGGGCCAATCCGCAGGCCTATGACGCCGCGGCGCGAAGCCGCCTGCGAAGGCTGAGCCTGGAGCTTGCCGGTCTAGCGCGATAACACGATCTGCTGGCCGGCACCGCTCTTGCCCTCGAACCGATCCGGTCCCGCCGGCGAAAGCTGCGCCAGCACCTGCCCGTTGTGGTCGCGGATGTTGAGGCCGGCCGTGGTATAGCTCCATTTGCGGCTGGTGTAGAAGCTGAACGGACAGCCGCCGGCCGGCGCGATGCTGCCTTCGGTAGCCTCGGCCTGCGCGCCGAACGTCATGGCGCATGAGCTCGAACCCGTCGCCGACAATGTCCAGCGACCGGCAAGATTGATCGGAGGCGGGGCCGCGGTCGGACCGGTATTCACAGGCGTGCTCTCCACCTCGGGACGATCGGTGCTCCAGCAGCCTGCAAGCAGGGTTGCGATGAGAACGGGCGCGAGGACAGCGGTACGGGCCATGTATTTGCAAGACACGACAAGACACGACAAGACGACGAAGAAGCAGGCGGCTACCAGCGTTAGCAGAAAGTCGGCACCATGTCAGGTGAACGATCGGTGCGGATTCTCAGACTTCACTCGGCGGCAGTCGCAGACGGCTTCGGCTCCGCCAGCGCGTTGGCGACGGCTTCGTCGACCTGCTCGAGCCAGATGAACGAGAGCTTGTCGCGCGCGCTCTTGGGGATTTCCTCGAAATCCCGGCGATTGCGCGCCGGCAGCATCACCCTGGTCAGGCCGGCGGCAGCGGCCGCAACGACCTTCTCCTTGATCCCGCCGACCGGCAGAACCAGTCCGCGAAGCGAAATTTCCCCGGTCATGGCTGTGTCGGGCCGCACGGTGCGGTTGCTGAGAAGCGAGACAAGCGCGGTGAACATCGCAACGCCTGCGCTCGGTCCGTCCTTCGGAGTGGCACCGGCCGGCACGTGTACGTGAATGTCGTTTCTCTCGAACAGCTGCGGATCGATGCCGAGCTGGACCGCGCGGCTTTTTACCAGCGTCAGCGCAGCCTGCACGCTTTCGCGCATGACGTCGCCGAGCTGACCCGTCAGGATCAGCGCGCCCTTGCCGGGCACGCGCGTTGCCTCGATGAACAGGATGTCGCCGCCGACCGGCGTCCAGGCCAGCCCGGTCGCGACGCCCGGCACGCTCGTGCGCAGTGCGATCTCGCCCTCGAAGCGCGGCGGCCCGAGAATGGCGCTGAGATCGTTCGGCGCGATCGTCACTTTCGCAGCGCTGCCCTCGGCGATCTGGACGGCGGCGTGGCGCAGCGCGCGGCCGATCTCGCGTTCAAGCGAGCGCACGCCGGCTTCGCGCGTATAGCCCTTGATGATCAGCCGCAACGCCTCGAGCTCGATCTCGGCCTGCGCGGCCGACAGCCCGTTCGCCTCGAGCTGGCGACGGACCAGATAGCGGCGGGCGATCTCGAGCTTTTCCTCCTCGGTATAGCCGGGCAGGCTGATGATCTCCATGCGGTCCTGCAGCGGGCCCGGAATCGTTTCGAGCATGTTGGCGGTGGCGATGAACACCACGCGCGACAAATCGAACGGCACGGCGAGATAATTGTCGCGGAAGGTCGCGTTCTGCTCGGGATCGAGAACTTCGAGCATCGCGGCCGACGGGTCGCCCTGAATGCCGCGTCCCATCTTGTCGATCTCGTCGAGCATCATGACGCAGTTGCGCGCGCCTGCCTTCTTGATCGCCTGGATGATGTTGCCGGGCAGTGCGCCGATATAGGTCCTGCGATGGCCGCGGATCTCGGCCTCGTCGTGCACGCCGCCGAGGCTCACGCGCACGAATGGCCGGTCCATCGCGCGCGCGATCGACTGGCCGAGCGATGTCTTGCCGACGCCGGGAGGGCCGACGAAGCACAGGATCGGCGCCTTGCCCTGCGGCGCGAGCTTGCGCACGGCCAGATATTCGACGATGCGGCTCTTGATCCTTTCGAGACCGAAATGGTCCTCGTCGAGAATGCGACGCGCCTCTGCGATATCGATCGGCTTTTCCGGCGGCAGCGCCCAGGGCAGCTCGACCAGCCAGTCCAGATAACTGCGCACCATGCCGGATTCGGCGGCGGCTTCCGGCATGCGTTCGTAGCGCCGCAATTCCTTGCGCGCCTGGTTCTCGGCTTCTGCCGGCATCTGCGCCTTGGCGATGGCCTCGGTCAGCTCCGCGACTTCCTGGCCCTTTCCATCACCTTCGCCGAGTTGGCGCTGGATGGTCGCCATCTGCTCGCGCAGGATGGCTTCGCGCTGCCGTTCGTCGAACGCGGCCTTGGTCTTCTGTCCGATCTCGTTGCTCAATCTGAGGACCTCGAGCCGTTCCGCGAGAAGCTGCGAGACCCTCTCCATTCGCCTGGCGAGATCGACGGTCTCGAGAATTTCCTGCTTCTCCTGCGGCTTGATGTCCATGTACGAGGTGGAAAGATCGGCGAGCAGGGCCGGCGACGTCGTCGACTGGAACGCGGTGAGAAGCTCCGGCGGCGCCTGCGGCAATAGCTGGATGGCTTCGACCGCCTGTCGCTGCAGGTTGAGAAATCTCGCCTCGATCTCCGGCGAACTGGTCGCGGGCTCCGGAACATTCAGCACCCGCGCGGCAAGAAAGGGCGTCCCCGGAAGAAAGTCGAGAATGCGCGCGCGCTGAACGCCCTGGCAGATGATGTGGTGGGTTTCGTCGGGCGCGGTAATGTAGCGCACGATATTGGCGATCGTGCCGATCCGGTAGAGGTCGTCCGGCGTGGGATCCTCCACCTCGGGATTGCGCTGGAGCAGGATTGCGATCGGCCGCTGGTCGCGGAGCGCCTGCTGGGCAGCCGCAATCGATTTCGGCCGGTTGATGGTGACGGGCGCCACCACGCCGGGAAACAGCACGATGTTGCGCACGGCGATGACGATGGTGGCATCGTCCGGAATGCGGACGGCGTTCGCGCCGGCTGCGCCGCCATTGACTGGCTCATTGTCAGGCATGGGGCTTATCCCGATTTGGCCAAGCGGAAAACGATGCATCCATTCACGGCGGAGCGGCTGATGGCGTAGCGGCCGGGAGGCAGCCCGATCCGGCGCTCGAACCGCCCTTGCGGCAGCTCAAGCCGGTGGATATGGGCGTCGCGCAATTCAGCCGGCAGCGTTCGATTGCCGCTGATGACGAGCATGCTGCCGTTGATCAGAGCCTCGACCTGATCGGCATCGACGCCGGGCAGGGCGACAAAGATCAGCAACTCCTTCTCGGTCTCGAGCACGTCGATCGGCGGCTCCCAGCACGGGCCGCCCGTCGACTGCAGGCCGAAGAATTGCTGGTGCAGGCGTTCGGCACGCGCGAGCGAGCCGATCGCCTCCGACAGCATCCAGTTGATCGGATCCTTAGACATGTGTGCCTCGGCCGCGCCCGCCCATCGATTTTGGTTAGCAGAAGGTTGACAGTCTTATCAGGAAGGTCGCGTCCTCGCCACAGGGGGAGGATGCGCACCGATGATGGACTCTCGAGCCGCCTTCGAACAACTCGATGTGACAGAAGGCCTCGCCGGCGATCCGGGACGTATGCAATAAGCGCGCAAAGAACCGATCCGGGGCGCCTGTTGCTAGAAGAGCAGGCTCACCCATCCCGCGATTTTGATTTCCGCAAAGACCAGCATTGCCCACAGGGCGCAGTTGATCTGCAGCGCGTCGGCCATGACGTTTCCTCGAGCCTTTTTCTTTGCCTGAACGGGGCTTCGGATTAACTGCAATTACTCCTCAGAGTTCCGGTCGAATCTTGGGCAAAGTTGCGGGCAATTGAAGACCGAGGCGCGGCCCCGGAGTGGTTGCAAACAGGGTTTTTGCGCCGTAATTCGCTGCAACGGTCTGTTAATCCTTAGTTTTCCGGTAACGCGTCTTTAATGGCACCGACGTAGGGTCTGAAAGCGCGGGTCAGGATGAGCCGCGCGCCAGCCAGCATGGCCGGCCGTTCGCGTACGCGTGGAGTGTCCCATGGATATCATGACTGGCGCAGGCCTCGTTGCTGGCACCGTCGTCGTCGCCACATTGATGCTCCTGGGCGGCGACCTCCACATGTTCGTCTCCGATCACGCCATCATCATCATTTTCGGCGGTTCGATCTCGGCGACCATGATCCGCTTTCCGCTCGGCGTCATGCTGCACGGCCTGCCCCTCGGCATGAAATTCGCCTTCACGATGAGCCGTCTGTCGGCCCGCGACCTCGTCGACGAGCTCGCCCGCATCGCCGAGATCGCGCGAAAGCAGGGCCCGGTCGGCCTGGAAAAGGTCGAGACCGACGAGCCGTTTCTCGCCAAGGGCATCCGCTACGTCGCCGACGGCTACGATCTCGAATTCATCCGCGACAACCTCGAGCGCGACCGCGACAATTTCCTGATGCATCTCGACGAGGGCAGCAAGATCTATCGCGCGATCGGCGACTGCGCGCCGGCCTTCGGCATGATCGGCACCCTGATCGGCATGGTGCAAATGTTCGCCAACATGACCGACCCTTCGAAGCTCGGCCCGTTCATGGCCACCGCGCTGCTCGCAACCCTCTACGGCGCACTCGTCGCCAACCTGGTGTGTCTGCCGATCGCCGACAAGCTGCACGGCAAGCTGCTCGACGAGGAGACCAACCGGACGCTGATCATCGACGGCATCTTGATGATCCGGGACTCCAAGAGCCCGGCGCTGGTCCGCGAAATGCTGCTCGCCTATCTGCCGGAGAAACATCGGCACGAAGAGGGCGAACCCGTGCCGGCCTGATCCGGCATCGGCGATCCTGGAAGCTTGAGCGATGGCCAAGAAGAAACGCGGCGAGGCACACGGCGGCGGACACGGCTGGTTCGTCACTTTCGCCGACCTGATGGGTCTGATGATGAGCTTCTTCGTGATGCTCGTCGCTTTTTCGACCCAGGACTCGCAAAAACTGAAGATCGTCGCAGGGTCGATGCGGGACGCCTTCGGCGTCCAGGAGTCGCGTTATTCCGGCATCGTCGAAGCCGACGGCCTTCCGACCCGTCCGAAACTGAAGAACGTCGATCATATTCCGCCCGAAGAGGCCTCGAACACGCCGACCCCCGATCAGCAGGAACGCAGCCGCACCTCTGGCGCCAAGCTCAAGATCGACCGCGAATTTGCGCTCGCCTCGGCTTCGCTCCGCCAGGCGCTGCAGGACATGCCCGAGCTGACGGAGATCTCGAAACACATCATGTTCGAGGAGACCAAACAGGGTCTCAACCTCGAGATCGTGGACCAGGACGGCCGCTCGATGTTCGCCGACGGCTCGAGGCAGCCTTATGAGCGCACCAAACGGTTGATCGAGAAGCTTGCGATCCCGCTGAAGCAGACGCCGCTCCGTGTCTCGATCACCGGACATACGGCGGCAGGATTCGTGCCGAGCAGGAGCGACTACGGTCCGTACGATCTGTCGGCCGATCGCGCCAATGTGGTGCGGCAGATTCTCGAGCGCGAGGGCTTGCCGGCGTCCCACATCTACGCCGTCTCCGGCAAGGCGGACACTCAGCCGCTTTTCCCCGACGATCCCTCGCTCTCGGCGAACCGGCGCGTCACCATCACGTTGATGCGCGAGGACCCGGCCGTTCCGCCGGACTTGAAGCCCTGACACGCGAATGGACTACTATAGTACCCCGCGCTCATAGAAGCTTTTCGCTGCATGGCGTTCCAGGAACGCTGCTATGCTGGAGTTCAATCACATTGCGCCGGCTGCCCTCGCTGCGCGGATCAAATCAGGCGCCAGAGTATTTTCGCCCACATCATGGCTGTCAGCGATACATCCAGCGAAACCCGTGAAGGGCGGGCTCAATCGGGCTTTTGGGCCCTGGCGCTTGGCAGCATTGGCGTCGTGTTCGGTGACATCGGCACCTCGCCGCTCTATGCCTTTCGCGAAGCCGCCGCTGCTGCCGCCCAAGGCCAACCAGTCTCCCGCGCCATTGTGCTCGGTGTGCTTTCGCTCGTCCTCTGGGCGCTTCTGATCGTTGTCACCACAAAATACGTGCTGCTTTTGTTGCGAGCCGACAACAACGGCGAGGGCGGCACGCTCTCGCTGATGGCTCTCGGTCAGCGCGCGCTTCCGCGGCGAAGCTGGTTGCTGCTCGGGCTCGGGGTCGTCGGCGCTTCGATGTTCATCGGCAATTCCATGATCACACCTGCGATCTCGGTGCTGTCGGCCGTCGAAGGTCTCAGGCTGGCGACGCCTGCCTTCGAGCATTACGTCGTGCCGCTCACGGTTTTCATTCTGGTCGTGCTGTTCTCGGTTCAGAGCAGCGGCACGTCACGCGTCGCGTCGGCTTTCGGTCCTGTCATGGTGGTCTGGTTTTTGGTCCTCGCGACGATGGGTGTTGTCCATATCAGCGACGACCCTTCGGTTCTGGCCGCGATGAATCCGTTGTATGGCATCGAATTCCTGCTCTCGCACGGAACGATCGGGCTGGTGACGTTGGGCGCGGTGTTTCTTGCGGTCACCGGAGGCGAGGCGCTCTACGCCGATCTCGGCCATTTCGGTCGCCGGCCGATCCAGAGCGCGTGGTTTTACCTCGTGCTCCCTGCGCTGTTGATCAACTATTTCGGCCAGGGCGCGCTCGTGCTGTCCGACCCCTCCGCGCTGGAAAATTCATTTTATCGGATGGTTCCCGAGATTTTGTTGTTGCCGCTCGTGGTGTTGGCAACCGCGGCAACCGTCATCGCCAGCCAGGCGGTGATCACCGGGGCCTATTCGCTGACCCGTCAGGCCGTGCAGCTCGGACTGTTGCCGCGCTTCGAGGTTCGCTATACCTCGGAATCTCATGCCGGCCAGATCTTCCTGCCGCGCGTGAACAGGCTGCTCCTGATCGGAGTGATGCTGCTCGTCTTGATGTTTCGAACATCGAGCGGGCTGGCGTCGGCATACGGAATCGCCGTCTCCACGACCATGGTTGCCGACGGTGTCATGGGTTTTGTGGTGATCTGGAAATTGTGGAACTGGCGCGCGGCAACGGCTGCCGCCATCACGCTTCCGCTCGTGACGGTCGACATCACGTTCTTCAGCGCCAACCTGTTGAAGCTGCTCGAGGGCGCCTGGGTGCCGTTGTTGTTTGGCGTCGCCATGGCTGTCATGATCTGGACATGGCGCCGCGGCACCTCGATCCTCACCGCCAAGACGAGGCGGATCGAGGTCCCGCTCGACACTCTGATCAAGAGCCTGGAAAAGCGGCCGCCGCATGTGGTCAAGGGCACCGCGGTTTTTCTGACCAGCGACCCGAGTTTCGTGCCGACGGCGCTGTTGCACAATCTGAAGCACAACAAGGTGCTTCACGAGCATAATGTGATCCTCACCATCGAGACGGCGCATACGCCACGCGTCAATCCAGCCGAACGCGTTTCAATGGAGACCATCAGCGACCAGTTCGCCAAGGTGCGGCTGCGGTTCGGTTTCATGGAATCGCCCAACGTGCCAAAAGCCCTCGCGATCGCCCGAAAATTAGGCTGGCAGTTCGACATCATGTCGACGTCGTTTTTCGTGTCGCGGCGCGCCTTGAAGCCCTCAAAGCAGTCGGGAATGCCGCGATGGCAGGATCACCTCTTCATTGCCATGAGCCGGTCGGCCAATGATGCGACCGACTACTTCCAAATTCCGACCGGCCGGGTGGTTGAAGTTGGGACCCAAGTCTCCATTTGAACGCGATACCGGCCGGTATGCGTTTTTGTATGGTGCAGACCCCAAATTCGCCGTAGGTTACGCTGCGAGCGCGGGACTATAAGCCGGCCCGCTCTGCCAGTGTTGCAGTGAAGCATCTTGAAGGCTGACCCTCTCATGACCAGTGATGTTGCAGCTCCGGCCCCGGAAACGGCGGTCGCCGACGGGCATGGCAACGCTCATTCGACGACGAGTTTCGGAGCGCTGACGCTCGGAAGCATCGGCGTAGTCTACGGCGATATCGGCACCAGCCCGCTCTACGCTTTGCGCGAAGCGGTGCTGGCGGCGAGCAACGGCGGCGAACCAACCGTCCAGGGGGTCATGGGAGTCCTGTCCCTGATCCTGTGGGCGCTGATCATCGTGGTGACGCTCAAGTATGTGGTCTTCCTTTTGCGCGCGGACAACCAGGGGGAGGGCGGCACACTCGCGCTGATGGCTTTGGCCTTGCGCGGGGTCACGAAAGCGGCGGGTGCCATCGTGCTGCTCGGGATCATCAGCGCCGCACTGTTTTTCGGTGACGCGGTGATTACGCCGGCGCTCTCGGTGCTGTCGGCGATAGAAGGTATCAAGCTCTATACCGCCGCACTCGATCCATACGTCGTGCCGATCACCGTATTGATTCTGGTTGCGCTTTTTGCCGTGCAGTCGCGTGGCACCGCACGCGTAGCAGCCTTTTTCGGGCCGGTCATGCTGGTCTGGTTTGTTGTGCTTGGGTTGGGATCCTTTCCCAGCCTCCTGCGCCGGCCCGAGGTGCTGCTGTCGTTCAACCCGCTCTACGCCGTATCGTTCATGCTCCATCACGGCATGATCGGCTTTGTCACGCTGGGAGCGGTGTTTCTGGCTGTCACTGGCGCGGAGGCGCTCTACGCCGACCTTGGCCATTTCGGCAAAAAGCCGATCCAGACCGCCTGGTTTTTTATCGTGTTGCCTTCGCTCGCGCTGAATTACCTCGGGCAAGGAGCGCTCGTGATCGCCGATCCCACCGCGGTCGAGAACCCGTTTTTTCGGATGTACCCGGATTGGGCACTGTTGCCCATGGTCGTGCTCGCGACCGTTGCGACGGTGATCGCAAGCCAGGCGGTGATCACCGGCGCCTATTCGCTGACACGTCAGGCTATCCAGCTCGGACTGATGCCCCGCTTCGAGATTCGCCATACCTCGGAATCGCAATCCGGCCAGATCTTCATTCCACGCATCAACCGGATGCTGCTGATCGCGGTGATGCTCCTGGTGTTGATGTTCAAGTCCTCGAGCGCGCTGGCCTCCGCCTACGGCATCTCCGTGACCGGGACCATGGTGGTGACGGCCTCGATGGCCTTTGTCGTGGTCTGGAAGGTCTGGAGATGGTCGCCATTCGCGGCCGCGGCCCTGATCGCGCCGTTCCTGTTCCTCGATCTCACGTTCCTGGCGGCGAACCTGTTGAAGGTTTTCGAGGGCGGCTGGGTGCCGCTCGCGCTCGGCACCTGGGTCATGCTGTTGATGTACACTTGGCGGCGCGGTTCGCGGCTTCTGTTCGACAAGTCGCGCAAGCTCGAGTTTCCGCTCGCCGATCTCGTGGCCATGCTGGAGAAGCGACCCCCACAGCGCGTATCGGGCACCGCCGTGTTCCTGACCTCCGATCCCAACAGTGCGCCGACCGCGCTGATGCACAGCCTGAAGCACTACAAGGTGCTGCATGAAAAGAATGTCATTCTCACCATCGAGACGACGTCGAGGCCGCGCGTCGATCCGTCCGAGCGCGTGAGGCTCGAGCAGATGACGCCGACCTTCACCAAGGTGGTCTTGAAGTTCGGCTTCATGGAAACGCCGAACGTTCCCAAGGCGCTGGCGATTGCCCGCAAGCTCGGGTGGCAGTTCGACATCATGTCGACCTCGTTCTTCCTGTCGCGGCGGGCGCTGAAGCCGGCGGCCCATTCCGGCATGCCGCGCTGGCAGGATCACCTGTTCATTGCGCTGTCCCGAACCGCCAACGACGCCACCGACTATTTCCAGATTCCGAGCGGACGCGTGGTCGAGGTCGGAACGCAGATTACAATCTGATTTGCGGCCGTTCATCCAAGCCATTGCGGCGCTTGATTTTTGGCGCGGCAGGGGTGAGGTTCGCCTCTCGGGTTGTCTAAATGACCCAAGTGCAGGCGGGTCCGGGCAGGGCGCCTGGGAACCATCTGGTCAAGCTTTCGGAGGAAGTCTCAAGTGGCGGATCACAAGGTGCTTGATTTGACGCCGGAGGAGGTATCCCGGGGCATGGCGGAGGGACGCTATTTGCTCGTCGACGTGCGCGAGCTCAACGAAGTCGCAGCCGAGGCCTATCCGGGCGGCGTGGTCGTGCCGCTCTCGACCTTTGACCCGCAATCGATTCCCGATCCAGGAGGCAAGCAGGTGGTTTTTGCCTGCCGTTCCGGTAAGCGCTCGGTGACCGCCTCGCTCGCGGCCCAGGCTACGGGGCTGCCTTACGACCGCCATCTCGCGGGAGGGATCATCGGCTGGAAGGCCGCCGGCCTGCCGACCAGGACCGGCGGCTGAAGCTGTCCCATGACGTCCATGAACAAGGTCTTCGCGGATCTGCCCGTCACGATCTTCGAGGCGATGTCGCAGGCTGCGCGCGACAACGATGCCATCAATCTCGGCCAGGGTTTTCCTGACGATCCAGGGCCCGAGGACATCCGCCGCGCTGCCGCCGACGCCGTGCTCAACGGCTACAACCAGTATCCCTCGATGATGGGCATTCCGGAGTTGCGTCGGGCAATCGCTCGCCATTACGGCCACTGGCACAAGCTCGACCTCGATCCGATGACCGAAGTGATGGTGACCTCCGGCGGCACGGAAGCGCTCACCTCGGCTATTCTTGCGGTGGTCGAACCCGGTGACGAGGTGATCGTCTTTCAGCCGGTCTATGACTCCTATCTGCCGATCATTCGCCAGGCCGGCGGCATTCCGCGCCTGTTGCGGCTCGAGCCGCCGCATTGGCGGCTTTCGGAAGAGATGCTGAAAAGCGCCTTCAATCCCAGGACCAAGGCGGTGCTGTTCAACAATCCGCTCAATCCGGCCGCCGTGGTCTATCCGCGAGAGGATCTGGAGCTCTTGGCCCGCTTCTGCCAGGAGTACGACAGCATCGCCATTTGCGATGAGGTCTGGGAGCACGTGATCTTCGACGGGCGGGAGCACATCCCCCTGATCACGATTCCCGGCATGCGCGACCGCACCATCAAGGTCGGCTCGGCCGGAAAGATTTTTTCGCTGACGGGCTGGAAGATCGGCTTTGTCTGCGCCGCGCCGCCGCTGCTCCGCGTGGCGGCCAAGGTGCACCAGTTCCTGACCTTCACCACCGCGCCCAACCTGCAGGCGGCGGTCGCCTACGGGCTTGCGAAGCCCGACGCCTATTTCTTCGACATGCGCAAGGAGCTGGCGAAAAGCCGCGACCGCCTGACCGCAGGCCTTGAACGTATCGGCTTTCCGGTGCTGCGCTCGCAAGGCACCTATTTCCTCACAGTCGACCTGTCGCCACTTGGCCTGAACGAAACCGACCTGGCCTTCTGCCAGCGGATCGTCCACGACTACAAGGTCGCGGCCATCCCGGTGTCGGCTTTCTACGAGCAGAATGCGGTGACCTCGGTCGTGCGGTTCTGCTTTGCGAAAAAGGATGCAACCCTCGACACCGCGCTGGAGCGGCTGTCTGAGGCGGTGCATCGCCGGAAGGTCCGATGAAGATGGTGAACTCGCTTCGGTGCCTCGCGCTGGCGCTTGGCCTTCTCTCGTCCGCATCGGCAAGCGCCCAGGAGCGCGTCGTCAACTTCTACAACTGGTCGAACTATATGGCGCCGGACGTCCTTGAGAACTTCACCAAGGAGACCGGCATCAAGGTGGTCTACGACACCTTCGACGCCAACGAGACGCTGGAGACGCGGCTGCTTGCGGGCAAGTCCGGCTACGACGTCGTGGTGCCCACCGCCTATTTCCTGCAGCGACAGATCACCGCGCATGTGTTCCAGAAGCTCGACAAGTCGAAACTGCCGAATCTCGCCAATGCCTGGTCCGTTGTGGTGCAGCGGCTTGCGACCTACGATCCCGGCAATCTCTATGCCGCGAACTACATGTGGGGCACGACCGGCATCGGCTACAATGTCGCGGCCGTGCAGAAGATCCTCGGGCCCGGCGCCAGGATCGATAGCTGGGACATCGTGTTCAAGCCGGAAAATCTCGCCAAATTCAAGGACTGCGGCGTCCACATGCTGGATTCCGCCGACGATATCTTTCCGGCCGCGTTGAGCTATCTGGGGCTCGATCCCAATTCCACCAAACAGGCGGACCTGGAGAAGGCGGCCGATCTCGTCAGCAAGATCAGGCCCTATGTCCGCAAGTTTCATTCATCGGAATATCTGAGCGCGCTTGCCACCGGCGAGATCTGCCTCGTGGTCGGCTGGTCCGGCGATGTCATGCAGGCGCGCAGTCGCGCGGCCGAGGCGAAAAACGGTGTCGAGATCGGCTACACCATCCCGAAGGAGGGCGCGCAGATGTTTTTCGACAATCTCGCGATTCCCGCGGATGCGCAGCACATCGCGGAAGCCTATGAGCTGATCAACTATCTCTACCGGCCGGAGGTCGCTGCGAAAAACTCCGACTTCCTGTCCTACGCCAACGGCAATCTGGCAAGCCAGAAGCTGATCGACCCGAAGATACTCGAGGACAAGAACATCTATCCGGACCAGGCGACGCTATCGAAGCTGTTCGTCATCACCGCGCGTGATCCGGCCACCCAGCGGATCATCAACCGCCTCTGGACCAAGGTGAAAACGGGGCGGTGAGCTAGTTGCGACCGAAACGTGGTTTGGCTGGCATTTTAATTCTGATATTGTTCGACTGTGATCTGGAGGCCCTGTCTGAAGATGACGGAACATCCCCGCATTTCGCTGGCACCAGAGGTGCTCGCCGGCAAGCCAGTCGTCCGCGGCACCCGCCTTTCCGTCGAATTCGTGTTAGGCCTGCTGGCTGCGGGATGGAGCGAGGCCGAGATCGTGGCCAATTACCCTAACCTCACACATGATGACATAATCGCCTGCCTTGCTTACGCACGTGACATGCTGAGCGGTGAGAAGGTCCATCCAAGCGCCGCATGAGGAATGCGCTTTCTTGCCGATAGCCCTGATCGCGCGTGGAAGCTCGTCGTTCGGGTCGGCGCTGTGGCGCCGGGCGCCACGGATGCCGAAGTATTGGCACTTGCTGCGCGAGGGACGGACTCTACTGACGTTCGACAAGGATTTCGGCGAACTGGCCAGGGATTCTGCGCTGCCGCGCACGTGTGGAGGCATATTATTGCGCGTTCCGATCTACGACGTCGCGGTGCTAAGTCGATTGCTGGTTGAGGCGATATCCGCACGTGACGATTGGGCCGGCCACGTCTCGGTCATCGAGCCTGGCCGGGTCCGAATGCGTCCGCTGAGGAAGTAGGCCGCACTACCGCCATCGGCGGTGCAGCCAGAGCCATTGCTCCGGATGCTCGCGGATCCAGCCTTCGATCACGGAAGTGATGGCCTGCGTCGTCCCTTGCACGTCGATCCGTCCCTCGGGGTCGCGCACCGGCTGCAGCTCTTCGGTGATCTCGGCGCGGAAGCGGTTGCCGGGAAGGCGGATGATGCGCACGCCGTGAACCGGGCATTCGACCTGTCGCAACAGCCGCGCCAGCATCGGATTGGCCCTGGTCTTGCGGCCGAAGAAGGTGACCTCGACGCCGTTGGTCAGGTATTGGTCGACCAGCATGCCGACATGGCGGCCGGCCTTGAGGGCTTCGGCCAATCGCAGCGGCGCGTCGCGGCCAGCGGGTATCAATTCGCCCATATTGACCTGCCGCACCTGCTGAATGACACGGTCGGCGGAGGCGCTGTTCGGCCGGCGATAGAGCACCGCGGAATTGATGCCGTGCGCGGCAGCCGCTAGCGCCGGCAGCTCCCAATTGGCGAGATGGCTGGTGAACACCAGCGCCGGCTTGTCGTCGTCCTTGAGCTGATAGAACAGATCGAAAGTGCGCGGCGGCACCTCGATGCGCCCATACCGGGTCGGGAAGTTGGTGTCGTAATCCCAGATATGATCGAGATGGGCGAACTCGGCGCCGACGCGGCCGAGATTGTCCCAGACGCCGGCCAGAATCGTCTCGATCTCCTCGGGCGATTTTTCCGGAAACGCCGCGGTCAGATTGGCGCGGCCGATCCTGTTCTCGCGCAGCAGAGGACCGATCCGCCGCGCAATGCGGCTGAAAGCGTCGGCGGTCTTGTCGGGATCGAACCAGCGGGTCGAGTGCAAAAGGCCGACAGTCAAGGCGCCGACCGCGGCCTCGCTGAGCGGCTTGACCATGTCGCGAATCCGGGCCTTCGCACGAGCCGGCAGCAGGGACGACATCTCACAAAGCGCGACGGCCTTAGGCCGGTTCGCGCGTCAGGATCAGTGAGGCGTTCTGGCCGCCGAAGCCGAACGAGTTCGACATCACGGCGGTCACGCGCGCGTCGCGGGCCTTGTTGCCGACGACGTCGAACTGAATCGTGGGGTCCGGGATCTCGTAATTGATGGTCGGCGGAATCCGCTGGTGCTCGAGCGTGAGCAGCGAGAATACCGCCTCGACCGCGCCCGCTGCCGAGATCGTGTGACCGACCATGGATTTGTTCGAGGAGACCGGAACCTTCTTGGCGTGTTCGCCGAATACGGCAGAGATGCCGAGGTATTCCATCTTGTCGTTTTCCGGGGTCGAGGTGCCGTGGGCGTTGATATGGTCGATCTGCTCGGGCGCCATGCCGGCATCGGCCAGCGTCTTGCGCACGCAGCCGATGATCGGTTTGCCGTCAGGGCTGGAGCGCGTGCGGTGGAAGGAATTGGTGAGCTCGCCGCAGCCGGCCACGACGCCCAGGATCGGCGCACCGCGCGCGACTGCCGCATCGTAGCTCTCGAGCACCAGCGCGCCGGCACCCTCCGCCATCACGAAACCGTCGCGGTTCTTGGAGAACGGCTTGGAGGCCGCCTTCGGCGGATTGTTCTGGGTCGACAGCGCCGACAGAAGCGAGAACCGCACCAGCGTCTCCAAATTGACCGAACCGTCGGTCCCGACGCACAGAGCGGCATCGGTCTCGCCGCGGCGGATGGCTTCGACGCCAAGCTGGATCGAGGTCGCGCCCGAGGCGCAAGCGGTCGACAGCGAGATCGGCGATCCCTTGGTGCCGAATTTCTCCGCGAGGTAGTCCGCAACCGAAATGAACTGGAAGCGGTGATGCCACGACGCGCGCTTTCCGCCGCCTGAAACTCTCAGGAGGTCGTCATAGGTGATGTCGGCGCTGCCGGCGGCGCGGCTCAGCTCCTCGCGCTGCGGCCATTCCATTTCGACCGGGGCGACCGCGAGAAACAGCGGGCCGGGAAAATCGCCCTGGCTCCCGATGCCGGACTGGCTCACGGCCTCTTCGGCGGCGAGCTCGGCGAGGCGTTCGGAAAGCGCGACCGAGGTGAAGGGCTCGACCGGGAGAAAGTCGACGGTGCCGGCCATCGTGGTCTTCAGGCCGTCGATCGGGAAACGCGAGATGGTCCGGATGCCCGACTCGCCTGCCGTCAGCTTCGCCCAATTGTCGGCTTTGCCGGCGCCGAGCGAAGTCACGACGCCCATGCCGGTGACGACAACGATTGGCCGTCCGAGTTTGTCGCGTGGTGCTGTCATCTTCTCCCCACCCGTTGTCACCCGTACCCCGCGCGGCGGTGTCCCGCGCCAACTCCAAAGCCCGGGTCAGTCTACCCAATCGCCTCGACCAGGGCCATGCCCTCGCCCCGCCAATGGCCCGTCGCGACCACCACAATCTGGGTCGGCGCCTTGGTCATTTCAATCTCCATGCCGGAGGAATCCCCGGGAGGAAACAGGCTCCCGCGCGACAGCGACATGGCAGCCAGGGCCAGCCCGAGCGGAAACTGGGTTTCCATCGTGTGGCCGAAACGGGTGCCGGTCGCCCGCACCGCGAAATCGGCGTGCTTCGCAAGGAAAGCGCGTTCCTCCGATGTCGCGGGCTCGGCGCCGGTCGCGCCCGTGATGACAATGCCGCCACGGTCAACCGGCCCAAGCTGCGACCACAGCTTCTCCAGCGTTGCGGCGATGTCGCCGGGTTGCTTGCGCCGGCTGTGATCGGCGACCGCGCTCGAGAGCTTTGCAAAGGGCTTGGCGCCGCGCGCCTGGGCATGCGCCTTGGATTCGAGCACCAGAAAGGCGCCGGCCGAGCCGAGCGCAAACCCCGCACGATCCTTGCGATCCCAGACCGAAGCAAACTTGTCGCGCAGCAGGAAATCGCCGAACTCATAGAGCACCATGAGGTCCTTGCGCTCGCCATTATGCGAGCCGCCGATCAGCACGATGTCGCTCTGGCCGGCGGCAATGCGCGCGAGCGCAATGCGCGTCGCATCCACGCCTGCGACTTCCTCTCCCATGAAGGTTCGCGACGTGCCGCAGACGCCATGGACGATGGCGATATTGCCCGCGAGCAGATTGGATAGCTGCGCCAGGAACAAGGTCGGGCGCAGATCGCTCATCAGCCGTTCGTTGAGAAAGCCCGGCGCGGAATTGCCGCGCGCCTCGGCATTGAGAATGTTGGTGTCAACGGCGATATCGCGTTCGCCGCCGCCGGCCGCAATCACCATATCCATGCGCCCGAGGATGTCCTTGTTGCCCTTGACGCCCGCGGAATCGAGCGCAAGGCCGGCCGCGTAGGTACCGATCCGCTGCCAGGCTTCCATCTGGCGCTGATCGCCCTTCTTGGGGATCTGGGCATCGAAATTGACCGGTGCGAAAGGATGCACGACGTAGGGCGCAAAACCCTTCGCGTCGACGTTGATGCGCTTCTGGGCGAGCGCATCCCAATTCGCATCGAGCCCTTCACCCAGGGACGTGGCAAGCCCGATGCCAGTGATCCAGACTTCCGCCGGAGCCGGCATCGAGGTCGTGGTTTCGGTCATGGCAAAAGAGCCTGTTGCGGGAAGCCGATGCGTTTGGCCACGGCGTCCATATGTCCGCGCAGTTCGGGGTTGGGGAAGGGGACATGGCTCAGCATGATGGTCGAATTGCAGCGAAGCTTGCCGCCGACCTTGATCCGCGCGTCGGTGATCGCATAGCCCGAACCCTCATGCACGAGATTGGCTTCGACCGTGAGCACCTCTCCGGGGGTGACGAAGCCGCGCATCTTGGCTTCCTTGACCGCGGCCAGGAACGGCATCCGCTCGAATCTGAGCGCGCTCAGCACGAGCCAGCCCGAGGTCTGCGCCATCAATTCGATGAGCAGCACGCCGGGCATGATCGGGTAGCCCGGGAAATGGCCCTCGAAGATCGTGCTTTGTTTCGGGACCTGCGCCTCGACCGTGATCGTCTTCTCTTCCATGTTGAGGTCGAGAATCCGGTCGATTAGCTGGAAGTAATCGAGCTGCATGACTCAGCTGTTGCGTGCTTACGCGCCCGCGCCCTTGGCGGCGACCAGTTCGTCGATGCGCGCGCACAGATTTTTCAATACAAAATACTGCTCGGTCGTGGCCTTGCCGTCATTGACCTCCTGCGTCCACTTTTCCAGCGGCAGCTTGATCCCGAAGGCCTTGTCGATGGCAAAGGCGATATCGAGGAAGTCGAGGCTGTCGATGCCGAGGTCATCGATGGCATGGCTATCCGGCGTGATCGTGTCGCGCGGAATGTCGCAGGTTTCAGCGATGATCGTTGCGACCTGATCGAATGTGGATGACATCACTAAGCCTTTGATATTTTGAAGGTAATTCCAGAATGGTGCAGCGGGCGGGCGGCTTGCCCGAAAAGCCCTGTTCCCGCCGCTCAGGGAGAGTCGAGTGCCCGTATATCGGAGCGCCGCTTTGAGTTCAATGGAGGCGGGTTTGCCCTGACCGGGTGATTTCAGATCGGGCTCGGGGGAGGGGTTTCCCGCCGCGCGCGCAATGCCGCCAACCGCTATAGCTTGTTGTTGCGCATGATCTTTCCGGAAAAACCGCGTCGCGGCCGAAATCAGAGGGCGGGAGCGGTTTTCCGGTGCGTGCGCGCATCAAGGGGTGGAAATGCGCACGCAGTCGCGCCGGCCCATCAGCACGCAATCCTGGGTCCGCCGCAGGTCGGCGATGCTCATCGCAAGCCAGATGCCGATCGCAGTCAAGGCGACCGTGAAGGCGAAGGCGGCGATGTTGGCGAGCATGCGCTGACGGAAGTCGTCCGGTTCTTCCCGCGGCTTTTCGTAGCGGGAAAGGTCGAGCGAGGCGGGCTTGGCCTCCGGCTTGAGCTCCGTCCTCAGCTCCGTCCTGGAGGCCTCGCGCGGAGGTTGTGCGGCGGGATTTCCCTGGAAGGCTGGAGAGCGGGCCGTATTGCGCGGCCGGAACTGGAGCACCTGATGCTCTTCCTCGGCTGCGATGGGCCGTTGCGTCTTCACTTCGATCCGGCTCCCAAAACTCCTGCTCCTGTTTAGCATGCGCGCAGCGCCGCTCACAGGAAATGTTGTCGCCGCCTCACTGCATCCAAAGGCTAACCATCGAGCGTGTCATGGAACCGGCCATAGTCGATCTTGACGCGGCCATCGGGGGAGGTGCCGAGCACATCGGCATAGCGTCGACCGAACAGGATTTCGTGGTGCTCGTAGGGTTTGCGTGCGTGGACGGTTTGCGCTGCAACAACATCATATCCGGACACCACGACGACCAGCGAAACGTCGGAGGCGGCGAGGTCGTCGGCCGTGAGGTCGTGCAGCGGGCTTTGCTCGTCGATCACGTGATACAGCGTCCAGCTCAAGGCCAGCGCGGGGCTCTCGTTGCGCATCAGCGGCAGCTCGTAGAAGCGGCGGACCTCATGCCCTTCGGCGGTGACGATATCCTTGAACAGCCACAGCCGCGCGGTGGCGTTGCCGATGATGTTGTGACGCTCATTGGCGAGACGGACCATCAGCGTCGGCGCGCCGTCATGCGGGGCGATCACGGGATTGTTGGCGAACAGCAGCCGCGCGCTCGGCCGGGAAAAGCGCGCGAAGACCAGCCCCGTCATCAGCGACATCGAGAAGATGCCGGTAAACAGCTCGATCGTCGCGATCAAGTGACCGTAATGAGTCTGCGGATGCATGTCGCCATACCCCGCAGTCGAGAGTGTCTCGATCGAGAAATAGAAATAATCGATGTAGTCGCGGGTCTTCACGTTGGCGATCGGATGGTCGCCGATGAAATAGAGCAGGCCGAACACCGCATTGAAGGCCAGGAATACCGCGGCCGCGCCGAGGATGAAGGCCGGCCAGGAGGCGGTCATGCAGCGGTGGCTGATGTCGGCCCAGAAGTTCAGTCGCAGTCCCTCGGTGACGATCTCGCGGCCGCCAAGCCGGATCACCTGTTCGCTCTGGCCTCGCATCATCTCTTTCGATTCCTCTGTCTCTTCCGGTTTTCGGCAATTACCTCGGGGGTGCGGGGCATTTGAACGCCTCCGTCGACGTGCCATAATCAAAGGCTTTTCAGCGGCTTATTTGGCAGGCACACACGGGAGTTTCAAGCTATGGCCAACACGCGCGAACCGAAAGTCCACCCGGTCCCGATTCTCGCGTTACGCCCGACGCAGATGACCGTCGGAATGCGCGAGGTCAAGGACAAGCGCAAGCGTTTCCGCGAGCAGGCCGGAAAGAAGCAGAGCGAAATAATAGGCAAGCATATGATTCCCGTAGTGGTGGGCCCGGACGCGCGCTACTACGTCGTCGATCATCACCACCTCGCCCGCGCGCTGCACGACGAGGGCGTCAAGGACATTCTCGTCACCGTGATCGGCGATCTCAGGATGGTCGACAAGGACGCCTTCTGGGGCGTGATGGACAACAAGCGCTGGGCGTATCCCTACGACGCCAAGGGCGAGCGGCGGCGCTTCAAGGATATCCCGAAGTCGATCGCGGACCTCAAGGACGATCCGTTCCGCAGCCTGGCGGGCGAACTCCGGCGCGCCGGCGGTTTTGCCAAGGACACCACGCCGTTCAGCGAATTCCTGTGGGCCGATTTCCTGCGCCGCAAGATATCGCGCAAGGCCGTCGAGGAGAACTTTTCAAAGGCGATGGAGAATGCCCTCGAGCTCGCAAAGAGCGAGCAGGCGGTCTATCTGCCGGGCTGGTGCGGACCGCATGCCGAGGATTAGAAGGCGAGCGCCTGCATCATCGCCAGCGCCCTGGATTTGACGGTCTCGATGCTGGCGTGCTTGATGCCACCGTAGCCGCGAATGTCGGCCGGCAGTGATGCCATCGCAACGAGCGAAGCGAGCGGTTTTGATCCGAGCTGCGTCAATACCTCGTCGATCAATCCGTCATACCAGCCGATCAGCTCGCGCTCTGTTTTTCGTTCGCGGGTGTAGCCGAAGATGTCGAACGCCGTCCCGCGCAGGAAACGCAGCCGCGCCAGCAATCCGAAGGCAACCTCGATCCATGCGCCGAATTGCATCTTCAGGGGACGTCCGCGTGCGTCGCGGCTGAAGGCCAGGAACGGCGGGGCCAGATGATATTTGACGGTGAAGTCGCCTTCGAACTCCTGCGTCAGGCGGTCGCGAAATGAGGCGTCCCGATGCAGCCGCGCCACCTCGTACTCGTCCTTGTAGGCCATGAGCTTGAAAAGCGAGCGCTGCAACCGTCGACGTCAGGGCTTCCGAGTGGGGCTCGGCGGCACGTTCCGCCGCGCGAACCCGTTCGATGCGCGCAAGATAGCGCGCGGCATAGCGACGGTCCTGGTAGGCCGTCAGGAAATCGACGCGGCGGGCGATCATCTCATCCAGCGTCTCGGGCTCAGGCGTGTCGGCAAGGGAAGCCGCGAAGGTCGGGATCGGCGGCGATCAGGCGACCGCCGGCCAAAGCAAGCCTGTTTTCGCTCGATCGCGACGCCGTTGAGCTCGATGGCGCGCATCAGCGCTGCGAGCGAGACCGGCACCAGCCCCCGCTGCCAGGCCGCACCGAGCATGATCATGTTGGCGAAGACGGTGTCGCCGAACAGGCGGTCGGCGGCGCGATTGGCATCGAAGCTCAGGATGTTGTCCGCGCCGATCACCGCTTCGATGCCTTTCTTGCGCGTTTGCGCCGCAAGGCCGGCGTCGCGATTGCGGACGACGTCGCCGGTCGGCATCTCCGCCGTATTGAGGACCGCGCGCATCCCGGGACCGATAGGTGGTCGACGCCTTGGCCGACGACGACTGACGACGATGTCGCAGCCGATCAATGCGTCGGCGGCGCCCTGGTCGATGCGCACCTGATGGATCGTCTCGGGCTGCGCCGACAGACGGACGAAGCTCAGGACCGGACCGAACTTCTGCGCGAAGCCGGTGAAGTCGAGCACGGAGGCGCCTTTGCCTTCGAGATGCGCGGCCATCGCGATCAACGCGCCGACGGTGATCACGCCGGTGCCGCCGACGCCGGTTACCAGCAGGTTGTAGGGCTTTTCCAGCGACGCAAATGCTGGCGCGGGCAAGGCGAGCCGCGCGCGCGAGCAGCTCGATCTGCGCCGTGCGTCGTCGCTTGCGGCGCGTGCGCGCCTTCGATCGTCACGAAGCTCGGGCAAAACCCGTTGAGGCAGGAAAAATCCTTGTTGCAGGTCGAGAGATTGATCTGGCGCTTGCGGCCGAACGGCGTCTCCTTCGGCTCGACGCTGAGGCAATTGGATTCGACCGAGCAATCGCCGCAGCCTTCGCAGACGAGCTCGTTGATGTAGGCGAATTTCGCGCGGATCGGTCAGCCTGGCCGCGCTTGCGCTGCGCCGTCGCTTCTCGGTTGCGCACTCCTGCTCGTAGATCAGCACGGTGACGCCGGAAATCTCGCGCAGCTCGCGCTGCACGGCATCGAGACGCGGCGCGCGGATCGATGCGTGACGCCGGCCGGGAAATCGCGCGCGCTGAATTTGCGCGGGATCGTCGGAGACCAGCGCGATCCGACCGACGCCATTGGCGCGGACCTCGTGCGCGATGCGCTGGACGCTGATCGGACCATCGACCGGCTGGCCGCCGGTCATGGCGACGGCGTCGTTGAACAGGATCTTGTAGGTGATGTTGGCTTTGGCCGCGACCGCCTGGCGGATCGCCATCGAGCCGGAGTGATAATAGGTGCCTTCGCCGAGGTTCTGGAATACATGATGGCGGCCGGTGAACAGCGACGAGGCGACCCAGTTGACGCCTTCGCCGCCCATCTGGATCAGCGAGGAGGTGTTGCGATCCATCCAGCTCGCCATGAAATGGCAGCCGATGCCGGCCAGCGCCTGCGATCCCTCCGGCACCTTGGTGGACGTGTTGTGCGGACAGCCCGAGCAGAAATAGGGCGTGCGGGTCGCGCCTCCGATATCTGACGATCGCGCTCTCGCTGCGGCTGCAGGGCTGCGGCGCGCTCGCCAAGCCCAAGTCCGGGAAACATCGCATCCAGCCGCCGCGCGATGATCGGCGCCAGCAGGCGCGGCGACAATTCGCCGATCCAGGGCACCAGCGGCTGATTGTCCTCGTCGTTCTTGCCGACCATGCGCTCCGGCTTGTGGCCGGGATAGTCGTAGAAATATTCCTTGAACTGGCTCTCGATGATGCCGCGCTTTTCCTCGATCACGAGGATTTCGCGCTTCTCGCGCACGAACTCCAGCGCATCATGATGGGCGAGCGGCCAGACCATGCCGACCTTGTAGATGTCGATGCCGATGCGCCGGCACTCGGCTTCGTCGAGGCCCAGCAAGCTCGAGCGCCTCCATCAGGTCGAGATGGCTCTTGCCGGTGGTGACGATGCCGTAGCTTGCATCGGCAATGTCGTAGATCCGGCGGTCGATCGGATTCGCCGCGGCAAACGCCAGCACGGCGTTCTTCTTGTGCTCGAGCCGTTGCTCGATCTGCGGCCCCGGCAGGTCGGGCCAGCGATAATGCAGTCCGCCGGGCGGCGTCTCGAGGTCCGGCATGCTGAACTTGCGGCGCGGCAGCAAGTTCGACCGACGCGCAGGATTCCACCGTCTCGGAAATCGCCTTGAAGCCGACCCACATGCCGGAAAAGCGGCTGCAGCGCATAGCCGTATTCGCCGAAGCTGAGATATTCGGCGACGTCGGCCGGATTGAGTGTCGGCATGAACCACGCCATGAAGGCGACGTCGGACTGGTGCGGCATCGACGACGACACGCAGCCGTGGTCGTCGCCGGCGACGACCAGCACGCCGCCATGCGGCGATGAGCCATAGGCATTGCCGTGCTTCAGCGCGTCGCCCGAGCGGTCGACGCCGGGACCCTTGCCGTACCAGAGGCCGAACACGCCATCGACCTCGCGTTTCGGATTGGTCTCGACCTGCTGCGAGCCGAGCACGGCGGTCGCGGCGAGGTCTTCGTTGACGGCCGGCAGGAATTCGATGCGGCGTTCGCTCAGGAATTTCTTGGCGCGCCAGAGCTCGAGGTCGACGCCGCCGAGCGGCGAGCCGCGATAGCCCGAGACAAAGCCGGCGCGTGTTCAACCCATCGGCGCGGTCGCGGTCGCGCTGCTCGAGAAGGATGCGCACCAGCGCCTGTGTTCCCGTCAGGAACACGCGGCCGCTCTGCCGCACATAGCGATCGAGCAGCGCGTAGGTTTCGAGATCAGAGCCTGCCGTCAGGATCGGGCTTGTCATGAGCCATCCCCGGTTTTGAAAGACGCCACGTCAGGCCGAAACTATCGATCCGTTCGGCTGGCGAGGGTTTCCAAAATCAACCATTTTCGCCAAGTAAAATGGTGGAAATGTCCGATGAAGAGCGCTTTAACGGATAAAACAACCGATTTGAATGGGAGCCCAAAAATGCTCGACTCACAGGACCGGCGGCTGCTGGCACAACTGCAGAAGGACAGCAGGCAAAGCAATCAGGATCTGGCCGATCGGGTCGGCATGTCGCCGTCAGCCTGCTGGCGGCGGGTCGACTCGCTCGAGAAGTCCGGCGTCATCAGCCGCTACACCGTGCTTGTCGATCGCGCGCAGGCAGGATTTGCCATGGCGGCAATCATTCACGTCTCGCTGGACCGCCACGACGAGAAATTCGTCACGCAATTCGTCTCGCGCGTCAAGCAGCGGCCGGAAGTCTTGGAATGTTTCGCCACGACGGGAGATGCGGATTATCACCTGCGCGTCGTCTTCAGCGACATCGCCGCCTACAATCGCTTCCTCGACGAGTTCATGTTCAAGCTGCCGGGCATCCGACACATCAGGACCAATGTCGTGCTCAAGGAAATCAAGTACGAGACCGCCTTGCCGCTGTGAGGCGGACGGCTATCTGGGAACTCGGCCCAGCAGATAAAACTCGGGGTTGGCGCGCATGCCGGTCAGATGCGCCATCCGGTTCGACAGCGCAAACAGCGCGGCGATGGCGCCGATGTCCCAGATGTCGTCGTCGGAGAACCCATGGCCCGCCAGTGCGGCAAAATCGTCTTCCGAAATCTTTTGGCCTTCGAGCGCGACTTTCAGCGCAAAGTCGAGCATAGCGCGCTGGCGCGGAGTGATGTCGGCCTTTCGGTAGTTGATCGCGATCTGGTCCGCGATCAGCGGGTTCTTGGCGCGGATGCGCAGGATCGCGCCGTGCGCGATCACGCAATATTCGCAGTTGTTGGCGGCCGAAGTGGCGACCACGATCATCTCGCGCTCGGCCTTGGTGAGGCCCCCGTCTTTCTCCATCAGCGCGTCGTGATAGGCAAAGAACGCGCGGAATTCGTCCGGACGATAAGCGAGCGACAGGAACACGTTCGGGATGAAACCAGACTTTTCCTGCACCGCGAGCAGGCGAGTCCGGATGTCGTCGGGCAGCTTGTCGATCGGTGGGGCGGGGAAGCGCTTTGCGGGCTGGGTCATAACTGGGGTTCCGGCTCCGGGCCACGTTGCGGCCTCGCCGGGAACCATAGTCGATGACGCGGTGCGCGCAAGCGCAACGCGGGTCCTGGGGAGGGATCAGCGCAGCGGCTTCTTCAACAGCGAGAAGCGGTCGGGATCGAGCCCCTGCGAGGGTTGCAACATCGGCGCCTCGTAGGAGGGCAGCGGGCGCGGGGCGCCCGGACGTTCGCTGATGCCGGGATCGTTTGCGACGTCGCGCTGAGAGGTGGCGCCGCGCCAGCGTTCCAGCACGGCGCTGACGAAATGCGTGTCATGCCCAGCGGCAACCGAGGGCGACGTTGCAATCGTTGCTTCGCTGCGCGGCAGTTGATGCGTCGGCACCTCCTTGAAGCGCAGCCGGGTCGGCAGCGCCACGCCTTCGCCGAAGGCCAGCACCTCGCGCGTACCGAGCGAGGGAACGAAGGAGAGCAGGTTGGCAGCGGCGTCGGAAACGGCCGAACGCAGCAGCGCCTGGTCGCGTTCGTTGGCAAGACGCATCGTGAACAGCGTATTGCACTGGGAGATGATGGTCGCATCGAGCTCGGCCGGACGCTGCGTGACGAGGCCGAGATAGACGCCGTATTTGCGGCCTTCCTTGGCGATGCGAGACACGGCCCTGCGGGTCGGCCCGAAACCGATGCTGCGATCGGCGGAGGCATAGCGGTGCGCCTCCTCGCAGACGAACAGGAGCGGCGACACGCCGTCGCTCCACAGCCCGAAATCGAAGGCCATGCGGCAGAGCACCGACACCACGGAATCGATGACTTCGGCCGGGAAGCCGGCAAGCTGCATCACGGTCATCGGGCGGCCGTTGGCGGGCAGGCGGAACAAATGGCTGATCACGTCGGCCATGGTGTCGCCGCCGACATTGGCGTTGTCGAACATGAAGGCGTAGCGCGGATCGTTGCGCACGGTCTCGATGCGCGAGATCAGCTTGTGGTAGATGATGCGCGAGGAGCGGTTTTCGAGCTTGCCCATGCGTTCGTCGATCTGCGAGATCAGGTCGACCAGGCGATAGGGCACCGGCGTATCGACGGTAAAGCCGACATGCTTCGGATCGACACGCTTCAATCCGAGCCGGTCGGCGTTTTGGTATTGGGTGTAGAGGCCCTTCGCCAGCGGAATGACTTCTGCGAGAATGTCGAGCTCCTCCGCAACGCCCGGGCGTCCCGCGAACAGCACGTCGACGATTTCCTCGAAGTTGAACAGCCAGAACGGCAGCTTGAGATTGCGGGGATTGAGCACCAGCGCGCGCTCGCCGAAGCAGCGGCCATATTCGTTGTGGACGTCGAGCAGGAAGATGCGCAGGTTGGGCCGCGCTTTGAGAATCTCGTTGAGCAGGAGCGACACGCCCGTCGATTTACCGACGCCGGTCGAACCGAGCACCGCAAAGTGCTTGGACAGCATCTCCTCGATATCGACATAGGCGATGACCGAACGATCCTGCTGCAGCGTTCCGACATCGATCTGGTCGGACCCGCTCGGGGCATAGATGGTGCGCAGCTCCTGGCTCGAGATCAACTCGACCGCATCGCCGATGGTCGGATAGTTGGTGACGCCACGCTGGAATTTGGGACGATCTCCATTGACGATTTCACCGAGGAGGTCGACGCCGGCGGTCGCGATATAGTTGTCCGTCGTCGGCAACTGCTCGCAGGTGACGTCGGTGATCATGGCCACGATGGTGGATGCGGCGCAGCGGAGGCTGACGAAGCGGCCGACTGTGGCTCTGATTTCGGAGATCGGCATCTGGTTTTTCGCCAGAATCCCGACCCGGGCGAGCGAGCCGCGTACTGAAATCACGCGTCCAAGTGATGTCACGGCAATTCCTGGTTTTCAGGGAATGGATCAGCGCATCACTATGTCGATCGTCTTTGGAAAAAGCGTTAAGCCGGGAACACGCTGGAGCGTTCAACCGCCGGCCATCGGGGCCGGGACTCTGCAACTGTTGCCGAAACGACCGGGCCGCTCGACGCGAAAGGCCCGAAAATCAGCGGCTTTTGCGTCGACGCTGGTTGGGGACCGTGGTTTAAAGCCTTTTTAACCAAGCGAACGAGGAGCATCCGCGGCTTGTGAATGCCGGATCGGGAGATGGTTGCGGCGGTTGAGCGATACCGTTTTCACGGTCGGGCAAAATCATGATACTCGCAAGCGAAGACGACCAAGGGGGAAGCCTGAAGGGATGGATCGCTGTGACGTCCTGATCATCGGCGGCGGGATCGCGGGTATCACCGCGGCGCTCGAACTGCTCGACGGCGGCAAGTCCGTGCTGCTCATCGACCGCGACGAGCAGGAGGTGTTCGGAGGACTGGCGCGCGAAAGCTTTGGCGGCATGTTCTTTGTGGATTCGCCGGAGCAGCGCCGCCAGGGCATCCGCGATTGCGCGGAGCTTGCCTTTTCCGACTGGTGCAGCTTCGCGGAATTCGACGCGGCGGACGATCTGCCGAGAGCCTGGGCGCAGGCCTATGTGACGCGTGCGACGGCCGATGTTTACCGCTTTGTGCGCCGCTATGGCGTCGGCTTCCTGCCCGTCGTCAACTGGGTCGAACGTGGCGAATTCCGCCCGGGCAATTCGGTACCGCGCTTCCATATCAGCTGGGGCACCGGCAAGGGGCTCGCGGACGCATTGATCGGCGCTGTGCGCACGCATTCCAATGCCGCTCGACTGACACTGCGCTTCAACCGCCGGGCCGAGCGGCTGACGACGCGGGGTGGCAGGGTCATCGGCGCTGTCGGCGTGGATGAGAAAAGCGGCGCGCCGTTTGAGGTCGCAGCCGAGCAGGTCGTGATCGCGGCCGGCGGCATCAACGGCGGCGATCTGTCGCGGGTGCGCCAGAACTGGCACCGCGACTGGCGCAGCCCGCCCGAAGAGCTGTTGAGCGGCTCGCACCGCTTTGCCGACGGCAAGCTTCATGACGCAGCCGTGGCCGCCGGCGGCGTGCTCACTCATCTCGACCGGATGTGGAACTATGCCGCCGGCGTGCATCATCCGCGCCCGCGCAAACCGATGCACGGCCTGTCGCTGGTGCCGCCGCGCTCGGCGCTGTGGCTCAACTGGCGCGGCGAGCGGATCGGGCCGCAACCGCTGGTCTCCGGCTTCGACACGCGGCGACTGGTCAGCGACATCTGCGCGCAGGAGCGGCAATATTCCTGGCAACTGATGAACCGGAAGATCGCGCTGAAGGAGCTGGCCGTCTCCGGCGCCGAGCACAATCCGTCGATCCGCGACAAGAACAAGCTTGCCTTCCTCCGCGACATCATCTTCGGCAATCAATGGCTGGTGAACGAGATGACGGCGAATTGCCGCGATTTCGTCACCGCGCGCTCGCTGCCGGAGCTGGTCGAGAAGATGAACGCGCTGCAGGGCAATTCCGCGGTCGAGCTGAAGACGGTGGAGCACGCGGTCAGGACATATGATGCGACGATAGCGCGCGGCGAGAGCCTGATGAACGACGAGCAGCTGCGGCGTATCGCCTATTTGCGCAAGTATCGGGGCGACCGCGTCAGGCTCAGCAAATTCCAGCCGATCAACGACGAAAAGGCATTGCCGCTGATTGCGGTTCGTGAATTCATCATCAGCCGAAAAAGCCTGGGCGGCATCAAGACCGATCTCGAGAGCAGGGTGATCGATGCCGCGGGGCAGGCGATTCCGGGGCTCTATGCGGTCGGCGAGGCGGCGGGCTTCGGCGGTGGCGGCATGCACGGGCTGCGCGCGCTGGAAGGGACTTTTCTCGGCGGCTGCATTCTGTCGGCGCGCATGGCTGCCGCCTCGATCGACGGCCGAACGTCATTTCTGAAGGGTTGAGCAGACATGAAGAGAACAGGGGCATGGCTTGCCGCTTATGCGCTGGAGCAGATCGGCGTGCGCTTCACCTTCGGCATCCCCGGCGTCCACACCACCGAGCTCTACGACGAGCTCAACAGCTCGAACCGGATAACGCAGGTTCTGGTGACCCATGAAGGCGGCGCGTCATTCATGGCCGATGCGGTCGGCCGCCTGTCCGATTCGATCGGCGTGCTGACGGTCGTGCCGGCGGCCGGCCTGACACATGCCGCCAGCGGCATCGGCGAGGCCTTTCTGGACGGCGTGCCGATGCTCGTGATCTCCGGCGGCCCGCGCACCGACACCGGACACCGCTATCAGCTGCACCAGATGGACACCCACAAGTTCATGAGCGGGCTCACGAAGGCAACGTTCCGCGTCACGCGGCACGACGAGGTGGTGCCGACATTGTTCAAGGCCTATGAGATCGCAATCTCGGGCGAGCCGGGACCGGTGTTCGTGGAGCTGCCGGTCAATATCCTGCTGCTGACGGATGAGATCGGCGAGCTGCCGCAATTCAAGCAATTGCCCGCGCCGCAGCTGGCTGCGACAGGGGAGATCGCGCGCGCGGCCGATCTGCTCAAGCAGGCCAGGCACCCCTGTATTTTCGCAGGCTGGGGGGCGCGCGATGCCACCGCATCGCTGATCAAGCTGGCCGAATGGCTGGAAGCGCCGGTCGCGACCACGCTGCAGGGGCTATCGGTGTTTCCCGCAAACCATCCTTTGCATGTCGGCTTCGGCTTTGGAGCATCGGCCGTTCCCGCCGCGCAGAACGCGTTCAAGGCCTGCGACTGCATGGTCGCGATCGGCACGCGCTTCTCCGAAATCGCGACCGGCAGCTATGGTGCCGAGGTGCCCGCGAACCTGATCCATATCGACATCAACCCCGAGGTCCTCAACGCCAACTTTCCCGCGAAAGTCGGCATTTCCGGAGATGCGGGCGCGGTGCTGACGGAGCTCCTGCTGGCGCTCGAGACGCGCGTGCCGCGTCGCGGGGCAAACGGCGCACTTCGCGAGCAGATCAGGAAGGACAAGGTCGCCTATCGCGAAAGCTGGTATCGCAATGACGCCGCCGGTATCGTCAATCCCGCGCGTTTCTTCGATGAGCTGCGCCGCCAGATGCCGGACAACGGCATCGTCGCCATCGACGACGGCAACCACACGTTCCTGACGGCCGAGCTGATGCCGATCCATGCGCCCAAAAGCGTGATCCTGCCGACCGACTTCAACTGCATGGGTTATGCGGTGCCGGCTGCGATCGGCGCAAAGCTCGCGCTGCCCGAGCGCAGCGTGCAGGCGATCGTCGGTGACGGCGCTTTCATGATGACGTGCATGGAGATCCTGACGGCTGCGAGCAACAATCTCGGCATCGTCTATTATGTCTTCAATGACGGCGAGCTCGCGCAGATCGGCCAGGCACAGGCCATTCCCTATGGCCGCAAACCCTGCACGACCCTCGGCAAGCTCAACATCGAGGGCGTCGCGCTCGCGACCGGCGCGGCCTATCTGCCGATGAACGACAACGAATCGATCGGGGGCGTCATCGGAAAGGCCAATGAGATCGCCGCGACGGGAAAGCCGGTCATCGTCGCCGTGAAGATCGACTATTCCAAGAAGACCGCGTTCACGCTCGGCGCGGTGAAGACCAATTTCGGCCGCTTCCCGCTGAACGAAAAGCTGCGCTTCCTGACCCGCGCGGCGGTGCGGCACGTGGTCGGGTAGTGGACCCGCATCAACTCAAAGAAGCAGAAATCAGTGCTGCTGCGGCGCTGTCAAAAGAACTCTGGCCGCGAAATGTCTGAAATAGCGTGCGGCTGTCATGCGGTCGTCAGAAGTCCAGGTGGGAATAGTACCCTTCCTGATCGCGCGCAAATCTCTTTCGAATTTGCTGCGAACCCTCTCTACGTCTAAATCCTTTGATCGCACCGGGCCGTCGCTGTGCTCGAAAGCTGCCTGGACGGCGCACGTTATCGC
The DNA here is from genome assembly GCA_963738845.1 of uncultured Alphaproteobacteria bacterium. Taxonomy (GTDB): domain Bacteria; phylum Pseudomonadota; class Alphaproteobacteria; order Rhizobiales; family Xanthobacteraceae; genus Bradyrhizobium. The sequence continues at coordinate 103,829 of CAVTYJ010000009.1, forward strand.
CCAGTGCAGATTGACCATCAAAACCTCGCCGCGGTGTCCAACCCATCGCCTCGACACTCGTTTGTCCAGCGCTGTCAGCCCGTCGACAATATAAACCCCGGTGCCCCTTCTAACGGGCAACGCAATCTCCCGGGGCCATTGTTTGATCGCGATAGCGTATAGTTCGGCAAAATTGTCCAACCTCGTTTGTGCTGTTCGACTTCGCCTCAGGTTGCGCCTTTTGAGGAATTCTCCAAGTGGGGCGTCCGGCACTTTTCTGAATCTCTTACGCTGGTTTATCTTGCCCCGGATCAAGGCCTCCGATTGGGCGCTCTCGGCAAGATCGTCATCCACAGCGCCGGCAAACGTACTGGAGAGCGTCTGCCGCAACGATCGGCGTTCATCCTGATGGCTGCGCTGCTTGCCGCGCGCTATGTTTTTTCGACTACTCTTGTCGTTCTCTCCATAGATGTTTCGCCTGTCGTGCAGGTAGCTCAATCTCTTTTTCTCAGGCGGCGATTTAACCTTGCTCACTGCTTCGCTCCGGCGAACTTACAAACATTCGGCGATCTAGATGTGTCCGGCTTTTGTCCGGGTCGAACCGTAGTTGGTCGCTCGGTCACTACAATCGGTTCGCATTGTTGCGGTGCGGATCGTGGCTTTTGGGTCAGGCGGAAATCTCTTGATCGAAGGGGGCACAATGCCCCGATAACGCAAGACTTCAAGGCAAGCCCGCTGGCAATGACGCCGTTTCGGTGTGCTTGTGATTGTCGGCCAGAGCATGGACGCGGCAAATGGTAGCCCGCAAATGTCTCGTCGTGGCGGCAGCGCTTGGACGCGTCGATCCAGTACTGGACAAGCACGGCAAGCGGACCATGCTAGCGTGGGTCGTGTTCTTTCGGACCGGCATGCCAACCTGGAATTTTCTGAAGACGACGCCGTTTGCCGTGCGCATGGTGCGAACCGGCCGGTAACAGACCCGCTCGGCAATCAGGAGGCCCAGAGTGGCCGGACACTATCAATTTGCTGCAGGGCGCCACTGCAGGCATGTGAATTGACACCGTCGAAGGCCGCGCGGTACCAAAATTCGGCAGAACAACAACAAGAACGGGCAGGGAACGCATGATCCGCGTCGTCGCGCGTTGAGCGAATCTGCGCGGACCTCCGCGCTCGCGCCATTCCGCCTCCGCAACTACCGTTTTCAATGGCCCGCCGATCTGCTCACCTCCTGGGCGTTCGAGGTCGAGACGCTCGTTCTCGGCTGGTACATCATGGTCGAGACCGGCTCCGTGCTGCTTTTGACCGTGCTGGCGTCACTGAATTATGCGGGGACATTGATCGCGCCGGTGTTCGGCATGATCGGAGACCGCATCGGCCATCGCGATCTTCTGGCGGCGATGCGCTTTGCCTATACGGCGCTCGCCGCAACCATCATGACGCTGGCATTGAGCGGCCATCTGGCCCCGCTCTATGTAATGATCATCGTCGCGGTCATGGGGTTGATCAGGCCTTCGGACCTCGGCGTCCGCGGCGCGCTGCTCGCCGACATCATGCCGGCGGAGCAATTGGTCGGCGCGATCAGCGTGTCGCGCACGAACTCAGGACAGCGCGCGCATTGCCGGCGCCCTGAGTGGGACCGGATTGTTCGCCGCACTCGGCATCGGTTATGCGTATGTGGCGATCGCCTGTCTTTATCTCGTGGCCGCCATCCTGATGCTGTGCATGGCCCGGCCCGGAAAGATTTTTGTCATGGCCGATCATGCGGCCGGGGCATCGTTCTTGCGCGAGCTGAGGGAGGGCATCGTTTATGCCTGGAGCGGGCCTGGAATGCGCGCGGCACTCTCGGTGGCTTTTCTGGCCAATCTCACCGCGTTCCCGCTGACCAATGGGCTGTTGCCCTATGTCGCGCGCGACGTGTTTCTGACCGACCAGACCGGGCTCGGCTATCTCTCGGCGAGCTTCGCGTTCGGTTCGTTGATCGGATCGATAACGCTGAGCCTGAGTGGTGGCGTCCGCATCGCGCGCCTGCTGATCGGGGCAACGCTCGCCTGGTACACGATGCTGCTGGTGTTCGTCGAAATCAGGACGATGCCGGTCGCGATGCTGTGCCTGATGCTCGCCGGCATCGCGCAGAGCCTGTCGATGATCTCGGCGGCCGTGATTTTGATGCGCACCGCGAGCGAACGGTTCCGCGGCCGCGTCATGGGCGTTCGCATGATGGTGATCTATGGTCTTCCGCTCGGGTTGCTCGCGGCCGGCAGCCTCATCGATCTCATCGGGTATCGCGCCACGGGTACGCTGTACGCGGCGGCCGGTCTCGTCGCCATGCTTGGGATCGCGTTGCACTGGCGCGACGACCTCTGGCCCGTGCACGCGCCGGCAAACGCTCGATGAGCGCGGTGGCCGAGCAAGCCGCTACTTCGCCGGCGTCTCGATGACCGCGCCGCGCAATCCGGCCTGCTGTTGCAGCTTTGCCAGCAACCCGCTCGATTGAACGTCGCCGACGAAAGCCTTGAGCGTCTCCATGCCGGCGATGTGCTGCTTGGGGATGGCGATCGCCATGTGCTCGAACCCCCAATTGCCCTCCAGGATTTGCGCGCCCGCCAGCGCGTCCGACATTTCGAACAGAATGGCCTTGTTGGTCGCGTAGACGTCGAGCTCGCCACGCTCGAGCATCTCGATTGCGAGCTTGACGCTTTCGGCGGGCACGATGGTGGCGTTTTTGAACTTGGCCGAGAGCGTGCGCTCCGACGTGCCGCCCTTGGTGACGCCGATGCGGACGCCCGGCCTGTCGATGTCGTCGACGCGGGTCACGGGCGAGCCTCGCGGAACGAGGTAACCGAGCTCGATAGAGATCAGCGTCTGGCTGAAATCGACATCCTGGGCACGCGCGGGCGTCGCGTTGGAGACCGTGAAATCGACGCGGCCGGCCTTGATCGCGTCGATGACGTCGGCAATGCGTGGAAGCGTTACATATTCGATCCCCACGCCGAGCCGGCGGGCCAGTTCTTCCCCGAGATCATGGGTCAGGCCATGGGTCTGACCAGTCCTGGGATCGGTCACCATTGAAGTCGGGCTGCCCTGATACACGCCGACGCGCAGGCTCCCGGTCGGCGCGAGCAGTTCCTTCTCGCCGCCAGCCATCGCGGCGAACACACCAAGCCCGAGCATGGCGATGGATGAGACGAACAATCGAAACGATGGGTTGTTCATGGGACGGGCTTCCCTTGCCGGCGCGGGCGGCGGTCTCGGAGCCGAAGCTCCTAGCGCCCCATTTTACTGTTGACCAGACCGGATCATTTGTACATATGTACAAATACAATGGTCCGCCGGTCAAACAGGGAGGCAGCGACGCGCAAGCCGAATTTGCGCGAGGCGATCCTGGCTGCCGCCGAAGAGCTGTTCTCGACCAACGGTTTCAACGCGGTGTCGGTGCGCGACATCGCGCAGGCTGCCGGCGCCAATCCCGGCAGCGTGACCTATCACTTCAAGACAAAGGACGGTCTCCTGCTCGAGATTTATCGGCGCCATTGCGGGCCGATGAACCTGCGTCGCTCCGAGCTTCTGGCTGCGGCCAGGCGGGTGCGCGATCTGCAGGACCGGCTGGAGGCGATCGTGCGCGCCTATGTGCTGCCGGCGTTTTCCTCGGGCAACGACCTCGCGGGCGGCGGCGCGCGCTTCACGCGGCTGCGCGCGGTGATGTCGGCCGAAGGCAACGAGGTGGCGCGCAAGATCATCGCGCAGACCTTCGATGACACCAGCCACGCCTTCATCGATGCAATCCACGACAGTCTGCCGCATATCCCGCGCACAGAGCTGGTCTGGCGCACTCATTTCCTGCTCGGGGCGCTCTACTACTCGCTGGTGACGCCGGAGCGCGTGTCGCGGCTGTCGCGGGGGGAGGCCGACGGATCCGATGCGGCGAGCGCCATCGAGCAGCTTGTGCGCTCGACTGTTGCTTCGTTGCAGGCGCCCGCGCTGGATTTGTCGGCGCCGCCGCGGCGACGCGCGACGGTCAGCAGCAAGGCCTGACCTATATCGATCCGAACGTGCCAACGCCGAGTTCACAGATCCGATGAGCTTCAAGCCGACCATCCCCGGACCCGACCCGAACACGAGGATTCCGAAATTCAGGTTGCCGCAGCTGTCCTGCGATGCGCATTGCCACATCTTCGGGCCCGGGGCGAAATATCCTTATGCGCCGAACCGGCCGTACACACCGCCGGACGCGCCGTTGGACGATTTCCGCGCGCTTCACAGCAAGCTCGGGGTCAGCCGCGCCGTCATCGTCAATGCGAGTGTGCACGGCACCGACAACCGCGTCGCGCTGGATGCGATCGCCGCGAGCAACGGCGCCTACCGCGCGGTGGCGAACATCGACGACAGCATCGGCGAACGGGGCTTGCGCGAACTGCACGAGGGCGGATTCCGCGGCTGCCGTTTCAATTTCGTCCGCCACCTCGGCGGCGTGCCCGACAAGCAGGTGTTCGAGCGGGTGATTGCGATGATCGCGGAGCTCGGCTGGCATGTCGATCTGCATTTCGACGCGATCGACATCCCCGACTATGCGGACCTGCTGGCGCGCCTTCCCGTGCGTTACACGATCGATCACATGGGCCGGGTCAAAGCCTCCGACGGGCTCGATCAGCGTCCCTTCCAGGCGCTGATCGATCTGATGCGGCGCGATGAGAAATGCTGGGTCAAGGTCTGCGGCTGCGAGCGCGTGTCGTCGGCCGGTCCACCCTTTGTGGACGCGGTGCCGTTTGCGCGAAAGATCGTCGAGACCGCCGTCGACCGCGTGATCTGGGGCACCGACTGGCCGCATCCCAATGTCAAGGTGATGCCCAATGACGGCGACCTCGTCGATCTGGTTCCCTTGTTCGCGCCGGAGCCGGAGTTTCAGCGGAAAATTCTGGTCTATAACCCCGAACGCCTGTTTGAGTTCGGTACCTGAGGCTTTTGTGAAACCGATGGAGCTCTCATGAAAACAGGTCTCGTCGTCACCGCCCATCCCGGCGATTTCGTCTGGCGCGCCGGCGGGGCGATTGCCCTTCACGCTAGACGCGGCTATCGCATGAAGATCGTCTGCCTGTCCTATGGCGAGCGCGGCGAAAGCCAGTTCGCCTGGAAGGAGACGGGTGCGACGCTTGCATCGGTCAAGGCCGGCCGTAAGGATGAGGCGGAGCGCGCCGCCAGGATGCTTGGCGCCGAAATCGAATTTTTCGATTGCGGCGATTATCCGCTGAGGCTCGACGAAGCGCATTTCGACCGCATGGTGGATGTGTATCGCGAGCTCAATCCGAGCTTCGTGCTGACGCACGCGCTCGAAGACCCCTACAATTTCGATCATCCGGATGCGGCCCATTTCGCGCAGCAGACCCGCGTCGTGGCGCAGGCCATGGGTCACAAGCCGGGTGCGAAATATCAATATTCGGCGCCGCCCGTGTTCCTGTTCGAGCCGCACCAGCCCGAGATGTGCAATTTCAAGCCGCAGGTGATCCTCAACATCGATGAGGTCTGGGAGATCAAGCGCAAGTGCTTCGAGATTCTCGCGGCGCAGAAGCATCTGTGGGTCTACTACGAGCGCGTCGCGTTGCAGCGAGGCATGCAGGGCGGGCGCAATTCGGGCAAGGCCATGACCTATGGCGAAGCCTATCAGCGGCTGTTTCCGATGGCGGTGGAGGAACTGGCATGAGGACGGTCGTCATCCGCAACATCAAGCGCACGGATCGGGAGCTGGTGAGGCGTCTGGGCGCGCTCGGGGTCGCCACGGTGCACGAAGCCTATGGCCGCTTCGGTCTGATGAAGCCGTATCTGCGTCCGGTCTGGGCGGGCGGCGAGGCCGCGGGCACCGCGGTCACCGTGCTGGCGCATCCCGGCGACAACTGGATGATTCATGTCGCGGTCGAGCAATGCCAGCCCGGCGACATCCTCGTGGTCGGCTGCTCCGCCGACAACACCGACGGTATGTTCGGCGATCTGCTCGCGACCTCGCTGATGGCGCGCGGCGTCAGGGGACTCGTGATCGATGCCGGCGTGCGCGATGCAAAGTCGCTCCGCGAAATGGGCTTTCCCGTCTGGTCGAAGGCGATCTCGGCCAAGGGCACGGTAAAGGCAACGCTTGGCTCTGTGAACGTGCCCGTGGTCTGTGCAGGGATCAACGTCATTCCGGGCGACGCCGTGATCGCCGACGACGACGGCGTCGTCGTCGTGCATCGCAGGGATGCCGCCGACGTGGTCGCAAGGGCCGAGAAGCGTCACGCCGAAGAGGAGGGCAAGCGCAAGCAGCTCGCGGCCGGCGTGCTCGGGCTTGACATGTACAACATGCGCGAGCCGCTGAAGAAGGCGGGCCTCGTCTACCTCGACGATCCGGAGGACGATTGATTTGACGATACGCCTTCGCACCCTGCTCGGCGATCACGCCTGCACCGCAGCGCTGAAACGCGGCGCGGTGAAATCCGACCTCGTCAGCCTCGATTTCATCGACTACACGCCGACCAACAAGGGCTTCAAGCCGATGGTCCGCGAGCAGGCCTTCGACGTCTCGGAGATGGCCATCGTCACCTACCTGATGGCGAAAAGTGTCGGCAAACCCATGGTGCTGCTGCCCGATGTCGTGATCGCGCGTTTCCAGCATGCTTACGCGCTCTACAATGCAACGCGCGGCGCGCTGAAACCGGCCGACCTCAACGGCAAACGCGTTGGGATCCGCTCGTTCACGACCACGACCGGCGCCTGGCTGCGCGGCATCCTGGCGAACGACTGCGGCGTCGATCTCGATTCGATCGATTGGGTGACGTTCGAGGACGCCCATGTCGCCGAATACAAGGACACGACCAGGCGCGCCGGCACGGGAAAGCAGATCGTGCAGATGCTGATCGATGGCGAGCTCGATGCGGTGCTGGGCGAAAAGATCGAGCATCCCGACTTGAAGCCGCTGTTTGCGGATCCGCAAGCCGAGGAGAAAGCGTGGTTTGCCAGGCACAAGGTTCTGCCGATCAACCACATGGTGGTGGTGACCCACGATCTCTGCGACAAGCATCCGTATGCCGTGCGCGAGGTGCATCGGCTGCTGGTGGAATCCAGCATGGCATCGGCTCCGTCTGCGCGTCTTGATACGGACGGCATGCGCAGGTCGTTGGAGCTCATCACGCATTATGCCGCTCAGCAGAAACTCGTCCCCCACGCGTTTACCTTCGACGAGCTATTCGACGACGTGACGCGCGCGCTGATCTAACAGGAGGCTGATATGCAGCCCGAACCGATCTACGACATGGCCCATCTCGGTCACCTGGAATTGCTGACGCCGAAGCCCGACGAGAGCCTGAAGTTTTTCGTCGATGTCATGGGCATGACGATCAGCGGCCGGAAGGCCGAATCCGTCTATCTGCGCGGCTGGGACGATTATGAGCGCTATTCGCTGAAACTGACGGCATCCACGACCTCGGGCATGGAGCACATGGCGCTGCGCGCGCGCAGCCCGCAGGCGCTGGAGCGGCGCGTTGCGGCGCTGAAGGGTTCCGGATTCGACGTCGGCTGGATCGACGGCGACATGGGGCAGGGGCCGACCTTTCGCTGCCGCGACCCGGACGGTCACATCGTCGAGCTGTATTACGAGACCGAATGGTACCAGGCCCCTCCCGAGCTGAAGCCCGCGCTGAAGAACCAGGCGCAACGCTTTCCCGCGCGCGGCATCAACGTGCGCAGGCTCGATCACCTCAATTGCCTTGCCGTCGACATCAAGGCCAACCGTGAGTTCTTCGAGAACTATCTCGGCCTCCGCCTGACCGAGCAGATCGTGCTCAACGACGGCACCGAAGCCGCGATGTGGATGACCATGTCGAACAAGAGCTACGATTTCGCCTACACGCGCGACCATTACGGCAAGAAGGGACGCTTCCACCACGTCACCTATGCGCTGGACAGCCGCGAGGAAATCCTGCGTGCCGCCGACATCTTTCTCGAGAACGGCGTCCATATCGAGACAGGTCCGCACAAGCACGCGATCCAGCAGACCTTCTTCCTTTATGTCTTCGAGCCCGGCGGCAACCGCGTCGAGGTCGCGAACGCCGGCGCGAGGCTTATCCTCGCGCCGGACTGGAAGCCGATCGTCTGGACCGAGGAAGAGCGCAAGAAAGGCCAGGCCTGGGGCCTCAAGACGATCGAGTCCTTCCATACCCACGGCACGCCGCCGGTTTAGCACAATGCTTTGAACCGGACCCGCCCCCGACGGCACTTGCATCCGGAGCATCACCCGCCATCTTTGCGGCGGGCGCGGCTGAATCGCTGGGAACCTCCGATGGCATCTGTCGATTTCGTGAGCGAAGCCTTCTTTCGCGATCCCGGGGCTGCGATCGCGACCCTGCGGGCGTCGGGGCCCGCCGTCGCAACGCGCTTCCCGATGGTCGGACGAGTTTGGATCACAACCACTCATGACGCCGCCGCCCGCGTGCTGAAGGATGATTCGATTTTCACGTTGCGAAAGGAGGACGGGGCGATCGCCGGGCTTCGCTGGTGGATGCCCGCGTTCGTTTCGACCCTTGCCAGCAATATGCTCGGCACCGACGAGCCCGACCACGGCCGTCTCCGCGGCATTGTCGACGAAGCGTTTCGCCGGCGTGCCGTGCTCGAGATGGGCCCGCGCATCCGCACCATTGCCGAGGACCTCGCAGCGGAATTGTTTGCGCAAGGCCACCCCGCCGACCTCGTCGCGCGTTTTGCGCAAATCCTGCCCTTGTCGGTCATTTGCGAGCTGCTAGGCCTGCCCGAGGCCGATCGGCCGACCTTCATTGCCTGGGCAAATTCGATGTCGCGCGTCAACGGCGCGATCGGCTTCTTCAGCATTCTGCCTGCTTTCAAGAAAATGCGCCGCTACATGGAGGAGCGCCTCTCCGTCGCGCGCGAGCAGGGCGGCGATGGCCTGATTGCTGAGCTCGTTCGGGTCGAGATGGAGGGCGGGCGCATCAGCCTGGACGAAATGGTATCCATGCTGTTTCTGCTGCTGAATGCGGGGTCGCTGACCACGACGCATCTGATCGGCGGCGCCGTTTACGAGCTGCTCAGGGATCCCGCGCGGCGCGACTGGCTCGCGGCGGACTGGAGCCGAGCGGGACTCGCGGTCGAGGAATTCCTGCGTTTTGTCTCGCCGGTGATGTTCTCGAAGCCGAGATTCGTTCGGCAGGATACCGAACTTGACGGCGTGCGCCTCAAGAAGGGCGATCGGATCATGGCCATGATCGTGGCGGCGAACATGGACGGGCAGGTCAGTCCGCATCCCGAGCGGCTCGATCTCGAACGGAAGCCGAACCGACATCTGTCGTTCGGAACCGGAATCCATTTCTGTCTCGGCCACCAACTGGCACGGTTGGAAACCTCTTGTGCGCTCGAGGCGCTTTTCACGCGCTGGCCGAAGCTCAGGCTTGCGATCAAGCCGACCGAGGTCAGATGGCAGCCGCGGCCCGGTTTGCGCGCACTGGTCAGCTTGCCGGTCGCTCCAGGCCTTTAGAGCGCGATCGGATTGGGTCGAATCGCGATCGCGCTCTAGATTCTTGATTGAGCATGATCTTTTCGGAACACCGGTGCCCACTTTTCCGGATCATGCTCTGGCCGCCTGTAGCAGAAGCCCCCCTTGATCGGACCTCAATCCGACAGCCCGCCGAGATAGCGGATTGCCGAAACGCTGGGCAGGAAAGTGTAGGCGCCGCCGCGCGTGGTGACGAAACGCGGCAGCCCTCGAAGCCGGATCGTCGCGCCCGACTTGAGCAGCAAATCGAACCAGCCGGTCTCGACCGCATTCGTGCCGATCAGCGGATCGTTCGATCCCGATAGCCGGGGATCCAGGAGTCCGACATTCACCCAATCGCAGGCCATTGCCTCGAATTGCGCCCCGAGACTTGCGCCGATGAAATTGCCGAGCAGACCGCGTTCGGTGTCTTTTGTCAGCTCGTCATTCGGTTTGTAGGCGGGGCCATAGGGCATTCCGCGGCGAACCAGGCGCCGGCTGAAATTCGCGACCCGCTGCACGATGATGGCACCGCGCGGATTGGTACGCCGGACATGCGATCCAAAGGGACAGCGCCCGCCGTCGGGGAATCTCATGGAGTCCCCATAGTCGAAATTGGTGCGGCTGGCCGATGGATCCGGCTTGTCCGGCGACAATGCCATCGGCGTGCCGTCGCGCCAGCGTCCGCACATGTGGGCGGCGACGACCTCGCGCAGGGCGGCGCGACGGTCGACACCGGGTTTGATGGAAGCTTCCGCGCCCAACGGCAGCAAAATTGTGCCCTGGGGATGCGTCATCAGGATATCCGCGGCCTCATCGAGATAGGCTTCGAAACCCTCGACGTCCTGCTCGAGAATGCGGAACGCATTGAAGGTGCCGTTGTGTCCCAGGGCTTGGGGGTCCGGGATGCGCCAGGTCAGTCCCTCGAAATTGGTGTCATAGCCGAGCAGCACGGTGCCGAGAGGCGCGAACGGCTGAGGGTCCGACAGGTCGTCGGCATCGTGTATTTCGGCGAATTTCGGCTGCGAGATATTGTCGGTGTAGCCGAAATGGACGAAATCGCCGTCGAAGCAAAAGCCGTCGCGCTGTCCGAGCAGATTGAGCCCCCTCGATCGGCCAAGGGCCTGCTGCTTGATGCGGTCGAGCTGCGCGACCTCGTCGGCAAAGATTGTCGCAATCAGATGAATCCGCTGCGGCTTGTCGAAGGGCTCGGGCCACTTGTCCGGTGCGCTGTCGCCGACGTCACCGAGCTTGGTGGCGCGTACCGTCATGCCCTCCTTGTACTCGGTCGGAAACGTGTCGAGGGACGATTGCGCCACGCCTAGGGCGCGCAAGCCCTCGAACGTCACGCCGATGTTGAAGGTGGTGTCGGGCTTGGTCTGCCACGGCTCCTCGGTCGTGATCTGAGGCACGGCATCGCTGCGACCGGAGACGCTGGCTGCAAGCCAGCGCCTTGCTTCAGCGCGATCGGTGACCTCGAGAACGAGATGACGAACGCGGGGCTTGTGGTAGCCGCGCAGGATATTGCCCTGGATATCGGCGGGGTTGAAGGAAGCGCTCATCACCAGCCGATCCCGAATTTCTCACGCACCTGCGCAACCGAATAGCCGGGGTAGGCGCGGTAACCGCTGCCCAGCGAAACGTTGGGGTTGGCGTGAAGTTGCAGAATGATATTGCGGGGCAACGCGCTCAGGTCGTCGCTTCCGGAAGTGTCGCCGTTCGCTTCCTCCTGGTCCCTCAATATGTCGGTCACCGTGTCCGGCACCTGGTAGAGATCGTGCGCGTGCACCCAATCGATGAATTTCTCGACGTTGTGCTCGGACGGAATGACGTCCTCGCCACCCTCGACAAGCTTCACGATGGCATCGAAGACGCTTCCGATCGTGGCGATGAAATCGCGGATGTAATTGGTGAAGTCACCGTCGTAGACCGAGAACATGCAGATGTTGTCGTCGACGATGACGAAGCGCGCGAAGTGAACGGTGCCGACATTGTCGAGCCCGGCATAGATCTCATCCTTGCTTTGCGCAATGGCCTGCGCCGCCTTGGCGCGGCCGATCGCCGACTTGTCTTTCAGCGGCATGATGAGGTTCATCATGCGCTGGACGTTGTCGCCGGGCTGCACCGAATAGCGCGGCCCGCCGGGCAAGGGCTTGGTCGGCTGCCGCCAGGCCCAATAGGGCACCACAAACGTACCCGCGATCCACGTGAAGATCGGCAAGTCGGGCAGCTTGAAGTTCACGTAATGGTGCAGCTTGTCGACGAAATTCATCGGCCTCGCTCCTCGTGGAAGGGGCACGGGGTGGCGCCGCGCCGTCGCTGGGACTCCTGATAGGCGGCGCGGCGCGCAAGCAGCATGGGATCGTTGGAGGGTTCGATGCCGGGAACGAGCCGCCACGGATTGAAGCCGATCTTCTCGCTTGCCGTATCTTGATCCCTGGGAACGTTGGTCAGCGTGAGCGTCCCCATGACGACGCGCACGCGCTTGGCGGGCCAGGGCTGCGTGCAATCCTCGAGCGCATCGCCCGGCTCTCCGATCATCATCATCATCAGAAATCGCGCCGGCCACTTGCTGAGCCGATCTTCCAGCTCCTTTTTCAGGTACGCATCGCAGGGCGGGTCCTCAGGGTTTGTCGTGCGTACGCCTGCGACCGGCTTCCACGAGAAGCGAACCGGGCGTTTGACGCCATCAGGTCCGGTGATGATGAAGGTATGGACCGCATGATAGGAAGCGCGGACATAGCTCACGGGCGCACCGATGTCGCCGGCCTGGACGGCCGCGAGCTGCGCGAAGCGGTGGTTGTTGGCGTACGCCAGCACGCCTGCATCGCCGCTTGCAGTTTGCCCCGGATACGGGTCGCGCTGGAAAACCTTGAACTGAATCATGTCGCGGAGCTTTGCCCACAGCGGCACCCTTGCGATCGGCCTTTGCCGCGCCGCCTTGGTGAACTCAAAAAATTCCTCGACCGAACCGACGAAAAACTCACCGAGCGTCATCGCGATCAGGTCGGCCGCGGCGCCGTCATTGAGATGGAAGCGCGTCGCCATGCCGCGAACGTCGGACCAGCCGTCATGTTGCGTGGGGCTGCCCGAACCGTTGGAGAAACGCACCTGGACCGGAACGCGCGGGCCCTGAAAGTGGCCGGCGATGCAATAATTCTTCGCGACGTCGGATGCTTCGAAATAGCCTTCGACACCAACGCCGATGGTGTGGATCGGTCTGGTTCCCTCCCTGTGGTCCGGGAAATCTGAAATCACTGCATCTACAAGTTGCTTTCCAAGGGACAGATCGTCCATGATGTTTTCCCCTCCGGACAATCGATTGTTCAGAAACCCGCCGTGCCGGACTTCGCGCGGCCGGCCGCCATGCCCCGCCAGACGTCGATAATGTAACGTCTCGCCTCGGCCGGGTCAAAACGGGATCCGCGCTCGGCCGCAAGTTCGAATGCGCTGTCGCCGAGTTTCTCGCGCGCCTTCTCGACCGCGTTCCGCGCGGAGCGGTCGAGCTTGAGCGGGGAACGTCGCAACGCACCGGCCAATACCGCAAGAACTTCATAGGCTTCGAGGCCGGCGAGCGGCAGGATCAGCGAGCGGATGGTGAGCCATGTGTAAAATGTAGCACCATGGATCGGCAGCTCGATGAGCGACTCCACATGGATATCCATCGCTTCCGCCGGCGTCGCGTTGGCCGACAGCAGGTCGGAGATCAATTGCTTGACCCTTTGCGCGCCAAGCGGGTTGCCCGCCATCCGCGCATATTCCGCCGTCGTCTGGTATTCGTCGATGGCGACCTTGGTATCCTCGGCAACGCCGCCTCGCGCATAATGAATGTAGCCCATCACGGTCGGCGGCAGGTGGGCTTTTCCGGCCTCGTTGATGATTGCGAGCAGCTCGCGGGCTCCGTCGCGATCGCCGACGCGTGCCTTGATATAGGCGATCATGCAGAGCGACATGATCTCGCAGGGGGCGTTGCCCGCGGCGCGCGCTTCGCTCACGGCCGCCGTGAGGCTCGCAAGACAGCCCTTGAGATCGCCGAACCATTGGGCCATCTGGCCGGAAACGTGGGACAGCCATCCCCGGCTCGATTGCATGCCGGCCGCCTCGGCCTGAAAGCCGCGCTGGATGAATTCCGTTGCCTTCGCCGAATTGCCCTCGTCATGGAACGAGTGGCCGGCCGCCGCAGCAAACAATAGCGGCGCCTGCGCGAGTTGATCGGCGCCGGGGCGCGCCATGATCCGCTCGTACCAGCTGCCGATCTCGGCGCCCCGGTGCCAATAGTTGAACAGGAAAAGGGGTGCAGCAAGGTCCGCGGCGAGCTTGAGATCGCGCGTGACGGCGCGATCGAAGGCCGCGCGCAAGTTGGGCATCTCGTCATAGATGGCGCTCGCAGCCTTTGCTTCGTGGATGCTTGCGATCTGCTCGCCCAACTGCCTGGCGCGCGCCGCATAGACTTCACCATGACGGGTCTCGACGGTTTGCAGCAGGCCGGTTTGATCGAGCTTTTCACGTCCGAAGGCCTGCAGCGTCTGCAGCATGCGCAAATGCTGGCGGTTGCCGACGTCCCGGCAGAGCAGGGAGGCTTCGGCCAGCTCGTCGATGGCGCGCAATACCTCGCTCTCGCTCGGCAGGTCGGCCGCGCAGATCGCCAGCGCCTGTTCCTCATGGAAGCTGCCGGACAGGATGGAAAGCCGCTGCAGCACCTGACGGGTGTTCTCGTCGAGCAGCTCGTAGGACCATTCGATTGCATTGCGCAGCGTTCGGTGGCGTCCCGCGCGGCGACGAAAGCTGATCGAGTGCAGGTCGAGCGGCTGCGAAATCCCGTTCTCGATGCTTGCCAATGTTTGCTGGCGCAGCTGCGCGGCGGCGATCTCGATGGCAAGCGGCATGCAATCGAGGCTGGTGCAGATCCGCTCGACCGAGCCGAGCTCGGCCTGGGTCGGGTTGAACCTTCGGTTGGCGAGCCGCGCGCGATCGATGAACAGGCGGGCGGCCGCGGATTCGCCGAGGCGTCCTTCGCCGGTCGAATCCAGGCCCGGCACCTCGTAGATGGCCTCGCCCTCGACACCGAGCGTGCCGCGGCTGGTGTTGATCAGAAACAGCTCTCCGCAGGCCGAGCCCAGCTCGGTCACCGCGTTGGCGATCGGATCGAGCACGTGCTCGCAATTGTCCATCAACAGGATCGCGCGGACATTGTGCAATCGCTCCAGAAGCTGCACGCGCGGCTCCACCCCCGGCAGCGAGGGAATCAGCAGCGCTTCCGCAATCGCGGGCCAGACGTCGCTGTCGCGCTCGAGCGCCGAAAGATCGATCACCCATGCGCCGTCGGGAAACGAGGTTTCCAGCAATCGCGCGAACTCGATCGCAAGCCGCGTCTTGCCGATCCCTCCGGGCCCGACCAATGTGAGCAGTCGCGATTCGATCGCCATCCGCGCGAGCTCTTCCAGCTCCCGTTCGCGGCCGAGAAAGGATGAGAGATTGGCCGGCAGGTTGCCGCTGGCGGTTTCGCGCTTGCCGCCGATCGGCGGGAAGGTGATCGGCAGCCCCGAGGCGCAGACCTGGTGGACGCGGATCGGGTCGATCCCCTTGAAATGGTGTTCGCCGAGATCGGAGATCTGGAACGGCGTCTGGATCAGGTCGCCTGCGAGCCGTTGCACCGTGATGTCGGACAACAGGATCTGGTCGGCATTTGCGGCATTCTGCAGTCGCGTTGCCGTCGGCAGCGCCGGACCGAAATAGTCGCGCTCGCCGCGTGCCCGCGTCAGCCCGGTGTGGATGCCGAACCGGACCTGGAGCCGTCCGGTCGGGCCCCAATCAGCGTCGCGCATGGCGCGCTGTGCCTCGACCGCCGCCATCACCGCATTGAGCGGGTGGTCGAAGATCGCGAGCACGCCGTCGCCGGTCGATCGGAAGGGATCTCCGCCATGGCGGCGGATTGCAGCATGCAGAATGCGGTCATGCTGGTCCATCGCGTTCAGCATGTCGTTTGGGTGGCGGCGCAGGAGCGCGGTGCTGCCCACGATGTCGGTGGTGAGGATCGTCTTTTCGCGGCTGTCTGCCGGCAATTCCGCGATGTCGGTCGCCATCATGGAAGGTTGCTCGACCATGCAAGAAGCCCCGAACGTTCCGGCATTTGGAAATGGGCTGACCGGCACGCTGAACGCTCGCCGTAAGTTGAGTTAGCGGCGATTGTTCAAGGACAGGCAGGCCGGCCGAAAGGATTCCACCCCAAGTCCGCCGATGACCATCGAAAGTCTACGTGAGACCACTTCGCTCCGCAATCTATCGCCCCGACAACTCGCCACGCGGAATTGACCGCTTGAATTTGGTCAAGACAGGTCACGGCGCGACGACAATGCTTCAGGTTTTGCGTGGAGCAGGGCGCATTGCGGCCACGCGACGGGAGGCGGTGCCAGAGGAAGCTGGCTGGGGAACCTGGATTCGAACCAAGACAAACAGAGTCAGAGTTTGTTGTGCTACCGTTACACCATTCCCCAAGTGAATTATCGAGCAATCTCAATCTGTTGAGAGGGTGCCCGAAACCGGCCTGCGAAGCAAGCGCCAGGGTCCGGCTCGCGTCCTTCTACCCGCACCGTCCGCCGCTTGGCAAGCCCGTCGGCGGCTTGGACGAAGACCGCGTGGAGACCCCGCCATGACGGGGGCCTGTCGAGACCCTGCAAGCCGTAGGCAATGTTGTTGCCGCCACCAGCGCTGACCGACCTCGCCAAGGATCTCCTGCGCCCGCTGGCGAGCGGCCTGCGCGAGATCAAAGCGGCTTTGCCTTTCCCGAAGGCAAGATGACGAGGCGACGCATCGACCAACTATCTAGCGCGCGCTCGCGCATGCGCGCGGCCCGGTTGCTTGCCCCTGCGAAAGCGGCATGCAATGCTTGGGCACTTCAACTTGAACTGTGACGACGGCGCAGCCGCGCGTCGCAAGACCCTGCAAGTCCGGGCAATCGGGTAATCCTTTCGGAGATCATCAAAATGAAATTCAGGCAATTGCTTGGGCTGCTTGGCGCCGCCGCGCTTTCGTTTGCCGCGGCGAGCGGGGCGGTGGCGGAAGACAAGGTCGTCAAGATCGGCGCGATCTTTCCGCTGACAGGCAACGCGGCGAGCGCCGGTATCCATGCCAAGGCCGCAATCGAAGTCGCCATGGACATCATCAACAATGCCCATCCCGAGCTTGGCGACTTCCCGATGGCCAAGAATGCCGGTCTTGCGGGCCTCGGCGGCGCCAAGGTCGAGGTCGTCTTTGCCGACAATCAGGGCAGCCCCGCGACAGGGCAGAACCAGGCGCTGCGGCTGATCACCGAAGAGAAGGTCGCCGCCCTGGTCGGCGCCTATCAGTCCGGTATCACGCTGACCGCGAGCGCGATCGCCGAGAAATACGGCATCCCCTTCCTCACGCCGGAATTGGTGGCGGCCAACCTCACCGAGCGCGGCTTCAAGTGGTTTTTCCGCACGACGCCGATCGCAACCGACTTCGTCAGGGTCTATTACGACTTCCTGGTCGACATGAAAGCCAAGGGCGTCAAGATCGACAATGTCGCGCTGGTGCATGACAACACCGAATACGGCACGTCCGTTGCCAACACCATCGCCAGCGGCTTCAAGGAAAAGGGGCTGAACATCCTCGACGTCGCCTATGTCTCCAATGCCACCGACGTGCAAAGCCAGGTGCTGCAGCTCAAGGAGAAGAATCCCGACGTCGTGATCATGATCTCGTACACGTCGGACGCCATCCTGTTCGCCAAGACCATGCAGGCGCAGGACTACAAGCCGGCGATGCTGATCGCCGACGATGCCGGCTATTCCGATCCGTCCTTCCTCAAGGCGGTGGGCAAGATCTCGCAGGGTGCCTTCAATCGCTCCTCGTGGAGCGTCGGCCCTCCGGGCTCGCCGACCGCGATCATCGCCGACATGTACAAGAAGAAGAGCGGCGACGAGATGGACGATACCGCCGGCCGCGACATGCAGGGCTTTCTGGTGCTGATCGAAGCGATCGACCGCGCGGGCTCGACGGAGCCGGCCAAGATTCAGGCAGCGCTGAAAGCCACCGATCTGAAGCCGGACCAGCTGATGATGGGCTACAAGGGCGTGAAGTTCGACGAGAAGGGCCAGAACATTCTCGCGTCCGCCGTGATCATCCAGCTGCAGGACGGCGAGAACTACTACACGGTATGGCCGAAGGCGAACGCCTTGAAGGACCCGATCCTGCCCTACAAGGGCTGGTGAATGTGAGGGGCGGGACTTAAACTCCCGCCCTTGTTCTTGTTCGAACCCGTCGGCACTTCATCCTCGCAACGGCGCGCGGCTCAATGTCCTTTGTTCTCGTCCAGGTGATCGTCGGCGGCCTTTTGCTGGGGGCCGTCTACGCGCTGTTCTCGTCGGGCCTCACCCTGGTCTGGGGCATGATGAACATCGTCAATTTCGCGCATGGCGATTTCGTCATGCTCGGGATGTATGTGGCATTCGTGGTGTTCACGCTGTTCGGCGCAGGGCCCGCGGCCGGCGCGCCGCTCGCAGCGCTCTTGCTCGCGACGCTTGGCGTGGTCGTCTATTTCGGCCTGATCCGGGACATCATGAAGGGACCGATGCTTGCCCAGATCCTGGGCACTTTCGGTCTCGCGCTGCTGTTGCGCTATTCGGTGTTCTGGTGGTTCGGCGCCAACTTTCTGTCGCTGCCGCAGGACATTGTCGGCCGCACCCTGGTCTTCGCCGGCCTGCGCATCGAAGCCTCGCGGCTACTGGCCGGCATCGTCGCGCTGCTCGTGACGCTTGCCCTGCATCTTCTGCTCACGCGAACTTCGCTCGGCTCAAAGATGCTGGCGGTCGCCGAGGACTCTACCGCCGCGCAGCTCATGGGCATCAGGCCGGACACCATGCAGGCGATCGCCTGGGCGATCGCGGCCGGCGCGACGGGGCTTGCCGGCGCGATGATCGCGACGTTCTTCTATATCGTCCCGACCGTCGGCGAGACGCTCGGCATCGTGGCGTTCGTCACGGTGTCGCTTGGCGGTTTCGGCAGCGTGCCGGGCGCGCTGATCGCGGGCCTCCTGATCGGCGTGATCGAATTGCTGTCGGGCTATCTGATCGGCGCCGTCTACAAGGACATCGTGGTCTACGCGCTGTTCGTGTCTTTCCTCTGGTTCCGGCCGCAGGGCCTGATGGGCAAGCTGTGATGCGCCGCCTGCTCTGGCCAGCCGTTCTGCTCGCGCTTGTCATCGCCTATCCGCTCGTGCTGTCGACGCCGTTCCAGCAGCGGCTCGGCGCGCTCGTGCTGCTTTATGCGATCGCGGCCTCGAGCTGGAACATCGTCGGCGGCTATGCGGGCCAGGTCTCCGTCGGGCACGTCGTGTTCTTCGGCTGCGGCGCCTATGCCGCGATGGGCGCCTACGCGCACTTCGGCCTGTCGCCGCTGGTCGGCCTTCCCGCTGGAATCGTGCTCGCCGTCGCCATCGCCGCGGTCGTCGGCGTGCCGACGTTGCGGCTTTCCGGGCATTATTTCAGCATGGCGACGATTGCCGTCGCCGAGCTCATCAGGCTTGTCGTGACCAACACCGAGTATCTCGGCGCGGCCGTGGGTTTGAGCGGTCCGCCCGTGCCGCGCAATGTCTTCGATGTCTCCTTCATCTCCGCGCTGCCTTACTACTACCTGTTCCTCGCGGTGCTTGCGATCACGCTCGGCATCACCTGGTGGATGACCAGCAGCCGGATGGGATACTATCTGCGCGCGATCAGGGATTCGGAGCGTGCCGCGCGCTCGCTCGGCGTGCCCGCGAGCCGCGCCAAGCTTTACGCCTACATGTTGAGCGCGGGGCTGACATCGGTCGCCGGCGCGCTGTATGCGATGATGTTCGGCTTTGTCGATCCCGAGTTGGGACTGGGCATCCTGATCTCCGTGAAGATGCTCATCATGGCCGCGCTGGGCGGCGCCGGACTGTTGTTCGGACCGCTGGTCGGCGCTGCGATCCTGGTGCCGTTGGAGGAGCTCTCAAACAGCCTCTTGGGCGGCAAGGGCGCGGGCCTCACCTTCGTCGTCTATGGCGCGATCATCGTGCTGATCTCGCGTTTCCAGCCGGGCGGCCTTTTGCCGCTGGCGATGCGGCTCTGGCAGCGCAAACCCAAGCAGGCGGAAGCTGCGGCGACTGCAGCGGGAGCTGGCCATGCTTCTTGAAGCGCGCAACGTCACGAAGGCTTTCGGCAGCTTCAGGGCGGTCGACCAGGCCTCCGTGACGCTGGAGCAGGGCGACATCCTCGGCCTGATCGGGCCGAACGGCGCGGGCAAATCGACCTTTTTCAACTGCCTGACCGGCGATCTCGTCTCGACCTCGGGGCAGGTCTTCTTCGAAGGCCATGACATCACCGCGCTTGCGCCGGAGACGCGGGCGCAACTGGGGCTGGCCCGCACCTTTCAGGTGCCGCAGACATTCGAAGGCCTGACCGTCCTCGAAAATGTGATGATCGGCGCGTTCCTGCGCCATCATCAGCGCGCCGACGCCGAGAGGAAGGCGCGCGCCGTGCTGGAGCGGGTCGGCCTGGCCAGGCTCGCGGATACGCCGGCCCGCTCGCTCGGCACGCCCGGCCGCAAGCGGCTCGAGATCGCCCGCGCGCTCGCAACCGAGCCCAAAGTGCTGCTGCTGGACGAGGCGATGGCCGGTCTCACTGCGCGCGAGGTCCAGCTTGCGATCGATGTCGTGCGCGACATCCATCGCTCCGGCGTCACGCTCGTGATCGTCGAGCACATTATCGAAGTCATCATGTCGCTGGCGAGCCGTGTGATGGTGTTCCACCAGGGCAAGGAAATCGCGCGCGGCTCACCGCGCGAGGTCACGAGCAATCCGGCCGTCATCGCGGCCTATCTTGGCACCCGCGCGGCAAAGGCCGCCGCCGGCCATACGCCGATCGAATTGATGGCCGGGCCTGTGTCGCCGACCAGCGGGCAAAAGTGACATGAACGCGGCGCTGCTTCGAATCGAGCATCTCGAGGTCCGCTATGGCGACCTGATCGGTGTGTCGGACGTCTCGCTCGAAGTGCCCGAAGGCAGCGTGGTCGCGCTGCTCGGCTCCAACGGCGGGGGCAAGACCACGACGCTGAATGCGATCGCGGGACTGATCCCGGTGCATTCCGGAAAAATCGCGTTTCGCGGCGAGGAGATCGCGAACCAAAACGCGTTCGCGATCGTCCGCAAGGGACTTGCGCTGTCTCCGGAGGGCTGGCGGCTGTTCGTGCAGCAGAGCGTCGAGAACAATCTTCTGCTCGGCGCCACGCCCCTCAAGGACAGGAAGCGGGCCGCGAGCCTGATCGAGCGGGTCTACGACATCTTCCCGCGGCTCAGCGAGAGGCGCAACCAGCGCGCCGGCACCATGTCGGGCGGCGAACGGCAGATGCTGGCGGTCGGGCGCGCGCTGATGAGCGACCCGAAGCTTTTGATGCTCGACGAGCCCTCGCTTGGCCTGGCGCCGGCGGTGGTCGAGACCATGTATGAAACGTTCGGCCGGTTGCACCGCGAGGGCCTCACGATCCTTCTGGCCGAGCAATCGATCGAGCTTGCGCTCGAAGTCTCCGATTTCGCGACCGTGCTTCAGGTGGGAAAGAGCGTGCTGTCGGGCACGGCGGCCGCGCTGGCGCAGGACCCCCAGGTGCAGCACGCCTATCTCGGCACCGCCTGATCGCGATTTCTCAACACCTCCTTGCAGGACCCGCGGGAGCGGGATAGCAACGGTTCAACGGCGGACGAAACCGTCGATCGAAACACCGGGAGGAAGCCATGAGCGGAGGCGGCAAGGCGCCGTTTGGCGGCAGCATCGGCAAGACCGTTGCGGGCTCAAAACCGTGGTGGCCGGAGACCGCGAAACCGCCCGCGGGCGCGCCCAACATTCTCGTCGTGCTGTTCGATGACGTCGGCTTCTCGGATTTCGGCTGCTATGGCTCGCCGATCAGGACGCCGACCATCGATCGGCTCGCCGCCGAGGGGCTGCGCTATTCGAGCTTTCACACAACCGCAATGTGCTCGACGACGCGTGCCGCGCTCCTGACCGGGCGCAACCACCACTCCGTCGGGGTCGGATGTCTCGCCAATTTCGACAGCGGCTATCCCGGCTATCGCGGCAAGATCGCGCGCGAAGCAGGCACGCTCGCCGAAATGCTGCGTGCGCATGCCTATCGCAACTACATGATCGGCAAGTGGCACGTCACTCCCCTGACCGAAAGCGGAGCCACCGGGCCGTTCGACGGCTGGCCGCTCGGCCGCGGCTTCGACCGCTTCTACGGCTTCCTCGACGCCGAAACCGACCAATATGCGCCGGAGCTCGTTTGCGACAACACGCATATTGATCCACCGGGCTCCTTTGCCGGCGGCTATCATTTGACGGCGGATCTGGTCGACCAGGCGATCCGCTTCATCGGCGATCATATCGCCGATCGGCCCGACCTGCCGTGGCTGACGTGGGTCGCGTTCGGCGCCTGTCACGCGCCGCATCAGGCGCCGGCCGACATCATCAAGAGCTATGACGCTTCGTTCGCCCACGGCTGGGACATCGAGCGCGAGCAGCGGCTGTCGCGCCAGAAAGCGATGGGCCTCGTTCCATCGGACACAAGGCTTCCGCCGCGCAACGATGGGGTCAAAGCCTGGGAAGAGCACAGCGCGGACGAGAAACGCGTGTTCACGCGCCTGCAGTCGGCCTTCGCCGGCATGCTCGATCACGCCGACCGGCATCTGGCGCGGCTGATCGGATTCCTGGAGACCGCCGGCGTCCGCGACGACACGCTCATCATCGTGATGTCGGACAATGGCGCGAGCCAGGAGGGCGGGCCGCTCGGCTTCATCAATGCGATGGGTCCGTACAATTTCCGCCCCGAGCCCATCCCGGAAAAGCTGCGCCGGCTCGACGATATCGGCGGTCCCGACACGCACTCCAACTTCCCGCATGGCTGGGCGATGGCGTCCAACACGCCGCTGCGCCGCTATAAGCAGAACACGCATGGCGGCGGCATCCGCGACCCCTTTGTCATGAGCTGGCCGAAGAAGATCGCCTCACGGGGAGAGCTGCGCCATCAATTCGTCCACGCCTGCGACCTGGTGCCGACCTTGCTTGAGATGATCGGCATCGAGGCGCCGGCCGCAATCGCAGGCATTGCGCAAATGCCGATGGAAGGCGAAAGCTTTGCGCGCTCGGTTGTGGACGCCTCGGCGCCGTCGAAATCGAGCCCGCAATATTTCGAGATGTTCGGCCATCGCGGGCTTTGGCACGAGGGCTGGAAGGCCGTCTCCTATCACCCGCCGGGCACCCCGTTCGAGAACGACAAGTGGGAGCTGTTCCATCTCGATCGCGACTTCTCGGAAGTGCATGATCTCGCGGAGCAGGAGCCGCAGCGGCTCGCCGCCATGATCGAGACGTGGTGGCGCGAGGCGGACAGGCACCACGTGCTGCCGCTTGACGACCGTTTCGGCCCGCGCTTTGCCGAGAACGCCGCGCGCTTCCACGGCGCGCGTCACAGCTTCACCTTCCACGCCGGAATGGGCCATGTGCCGACGGACGTGGCGCCCGATGTGCGCAGCCGCAGCTACACCATCGAGGCGCATGTCGAGATCGGCGATCATGGGGCCGAGGGCGTGCTGATCGCGCATGGCGACGCCACCTCCGGCTACAGCCTCTACATCAAGGACGGCCATCTCGTGCACGATCTCAACATCGGCGGCGGCCATGAGATCGTGCGATCGGCGCAAAAGGTGCCGTCCGGCGCGGGCCGGCTCGGCGTTCATGTCGAGCGCCTGGTCCGGAACGAGCCGCCCGCAAAGGGCGCGCGCACGGGGATCAGCGAATACACGCTGCTGATCGATGGCGAGCCCGCAGGTACGCTCAAGACCCAGCTCGGCTTCCACAATCTGATTTCATGGTCCGGGCTCGACATCGGCCGCGATCGCGGCAGCCCGGTCTCGCACTACGACGCGCCGTTCGAATTCACTGGGACGCTTTTGCGCGTCACCGTGAAAATGCACGACGACCAGACGCTCGATGGCGCTGGTGTCGGCAACGCCCAGATGGGACGGCAGTGAAGTGTCTTGTCATTGCGAGCGCGAGCGAAGCAATCCAGAGCGATCAGGCAGGTCTGGATTGCCGCATCCCTGGCGCTCCTCGCAACGGCGCGACTGCTATTTGATCTTGTCGTAGGCCGCCGCGAAATCGGTCAGCGGCATGGGGATCGTGATGGTTTCCTTGGCAAGGTTCTGGAACGAGACTTTGAGCTGCTTGCCGGATTTCAGCGCCGCGAGAAGATCGGAGCCGATCGCCACGTTGGCGTAACAGCCGCGGTTTTCGCAGGTCTGGATCTGCAGGTCGACGGCCTTGCCGTCGTCGACCTGCAGCTTGGCGCCGCCGGGCAGATTGAGCCCGAGCGGCAGTTGCACCAGCGCCACCGGAGAGCGGGCCTCGCCGGTGACACGGATATTGACCAGCACGATCAATTGGCCGGTCTTGGTCAGCACGGCCGTCTCCTCGATCGCGCATTCGAGCGGCGCGTCGCGGCTGGTGCTGGTGCAGCGCGAAGCCCAGCCGGGCTGGGCCGGCGCGTTCGCCGGCGCGTCGGTCTGAAGCGCGGATGGCGACGGCGTGGCAGCGGGAGCAGGTTGGGTTGCGGCCGGGTGCGGCTGGTTTTTCTTGCCCTGCTGCGCAAACGCAGGTTGGAACGAGGCCAACGATGCGGCAACCAAGGCTGCGACGGCAAGAGTGGTGGCAAGCTTGACTGCGATCTTCACTGGACGGCTCCCGGGATTCGTCATCCCGATGTGCCCAAGCGCGATCAAAGTCAAGTCATTCGGCCGCTTCCTGGACAGAGGCGCTCTCGGACTTGGTCTGGTCGCCGCTCGAGCCGCCGGAGCGGCCCCAATTCGAGAACGCATTGGAGAGCCTGTCGAGATAGAGATAGATCACCGGCGTCGTGAACAGGGTCAGCGCCTGGCTGACGATCAGGCCGCCGACCATGGCGTAGCCGAGCGGCTGGCGGATTTCCGATCCGGTTCCGGTGCCGAGCATCAGCGGAACGCCGCCGAGCAGGGCCGCCATCGTCGTCATCATGATCGGGCGGAAGCGCAGCAGCGCGGCCTGCCGGATCGATTGCTCGGGCGACAGATGCTGGTCGCGCTCGGCAACGATGGCGAAATCGACCATCATGATTCCGTTCTTCTTCACGATGCCGATCAGAAGGATGATGCCGATGAGCGCGATCAGGCTGAAATCGTAGCCGAACGCCATCAGGATCGCGAGCGCGCCGACGCCGGCCGACGGCAAGGTCGACAGAATGGTGATCGGGTGAATGTAGCTCTCATAGAGGATGCCGAGGATCAGGTAGACCACGACCAGCGCCGCGAGGATCAGGAGCGGCACGGTGCCGAGCGATTGCTGGAACGCCTGTGCGGTGCCCTGGAAGCTCGAATTCAGCGTCGCGGGGGCGCCGAGCTCCGCCATCGCCTTCTGCACGGCATTGGTCGCCTGTCCGAGCGCGACGCCCTGGGCAAGGTTGAAGCTGATGGTGATCGCCGGGAACTGTCCCTGGTGGCTGATCGAGAGCGGACGCACCGGCACGCTGGTCCAGCTCGCGAACGTCGAAATCGGCACCTGGTCGCCCGTGGTCGGCGAACGGATATAGAGCTTGTCGAGGCTGTCGATCTTGGCCTGCAGCTCGGGCAGGATTTCCAGGATCACGTGGTAGCTGTTGAGCTGGGTGAAATATTGCGTGACCTGGCGCTGACCGAACGCGTCATAAAGCGTGTCGTCGATAAGCTGCGGGTAGATGCCGTACCGCGAGGCGGTATCGCGGTTGATGGTGAGCTGGAGCGTCGTACCCTGGGATTGCTGGTCGGTCGCGACGTCGCGCAGCTCGGGCAGCTTCTGCATCCTGGCCAGGATCTTCGGCGCCCACTCGTTCAATTCGGCGAGGTTGGAGTCCTGCAGCGTGAATTCGAACTGGGTGCGGGTCGGCCGGCCGCCGAGGCGCACGTCCTGCGCCGCCTGCATGTAGAGGCGGGCGCCCTCGACCTTTTCGAGCTTGGGACGCAGCCGCGAAATCACCTGCTGGGCGGTGACGTCGCGCTGGTTGCGCGGCTTCAGCGTAATGAAGAGATTGCCGTTGTTGCCGGCACGGCCGCTGCCGCCGATCGCCATCGCAACCGTCGCGACCGCGGGGTCCTCCATCACGATCCGCGACAGCTCTTCCTGTCTCGACTTCATCGCCTCGAAGGAGATGTCCTGCGAGGCTTCCGAGGTTGCGGTGATCAGGCCATTGTCCTGCTGCGGGAAGAAGCCTTTCGGTATGATGACGAACAGATAGACCGACAAGGCCAGCGTGGCGAAAAACACCAGGAGCGTGGTTCGCTTCCAGCGGAGCGCGAGGTCGAGGCCGCGCTCATAGGAACGCAGCATCGCATCGAAGCAGCGCTCGCTCCATTGATAGAACCTGCCGTGCTTGGTCTCGCCATGCGCGCGCAGGAAGCGCGAAGCCATCATGGGCGTGAGCGTCAGCGAAACGATCATCGAGACGAAGATGGTCATCGCCAGCACGACCGCGAATTCGCGGAACAACCGACCGATAATGCCGCCCATCAGCAACAGCGGGATCAAGACCGCGACCAGCGACACGCTGATCGAGACGATGGTGAAGCCTATTTCCTTGGAACCCCTGAAGGCTGCCGCCAGCGGCTTCTCGCCTTCTTCCACGTAGCGCGAGATGTTTTCCAGCATGACGATGGCATCGTCGACCACGAAGCCCACCGCAATCGTCAGCGCCATCAGCGACAGGTTGTCGAGCGTATAGCCGAATATCCACATCAGCGCGCAGGCGCCGAGCAGGGCGAGCGGCACCGTGACCGCGGGGATGACGGTCGCCCAGAAACTGCGCAGGAACACGAAGATGACCATCACGACGAGGAAGATGGTCAGGAGCAGGGTGTACTGGACGTCCTCGACGGCGGCGCGGATGGTCTGGGTGCGGTCGGAAATGACCTCGATCTTGATCGCGGGAGGGATCGCGGCAACGAGGCGCGGCAGCAGCGACTTGATCTTGTCGACGGTCTCGATGACGTTGGCGCCGGGCTGCTTGAACACCACGAGGAACACACCGCGCTTGCCGTTGGCCCAGGCCGCCTGCTTGGCGTCTTCGGGGCCGGTCACCGCCTTGCCGATATCGCGGATCCGCAGCGGCCCGCCGTTGCGATAGGCGATGATGACGTCGTTCCAGTCCTTGGAGTCCAGGAGCTGATCGTTGGCGTAGATGGTGTAGGCGCGCTTGTCGCCGTCGATATTTCCTTTCGGGCTGTCGACGGTCGTCTGCGCGATCTGGGCGCGGACGTCTTCCAGCGACAGTCCCTTGGCGACCAGCTTTGCGGGATCGACCTGCACGCGGATCGAGGGCTTCTGCTGGCCGCCGATGATGACCTGCGCGACACCGGAGATCTGGCTGATCTGCTGGGCAAGCTGGGCATCGACCGCATCGCTGACGGTCGTCAGGGGCAGCGTGTCCGACGTTGCCGACAGTAGCAGGATCGGTGAGTCGGCTGGGTTGACCTTGCGATAGGTCGGCGGCGACGGCAGGTTCTTGGGCAATTGCCCGGAGGCCGCGTTGATCGCGCCCTGTACGTCATTGGCGGCGCCGTCGATCGAGCGGTTGAGATCGAACTGGATGGTGACCGCCGCCGTGCCGAGGTAGCTCGTCGAAGTCATCTGGGCGATGCCCGGAATTTGCGCGAATTGCCGCTCCAGCGGCTGCGCCACCGAGGTCGCCATGGTTTCGGGGCTCGCGCCCGGAAGGGTCGCGGTGATCTGAATGGTCGGGAAATCGACCTGGGGCAGAGGTGCAACCGGCAGCAGCGGGTAGGCGACGAGACCGACGAACAAAATCCCCGCCATCAGCAGCGAGGTGCCGATGGGGTAGCGGATGAAAGGTGCCGAGATTCCGCCGCCTGCGCCGTTCATTCCTGCTTGACCTTGCCTTGGGCTTGATCGGTGCTCGCTACCGCCGTTGTCACCGGCGAGCCGGGCTGCACCTTGAACTGTCCGCCGGTAATTACGCGCTGTCCCGGCTCCAGCCCGCTATCGACAACCGAGCGGCCGTCGATCGAATAGCTGACACTGACCTTGCGCAGCTCGGCCTTGTTGTCCTGGCTCACGGTGTAGGCATAGAGGCCCTCGGTGCCGTGCTGGATGGCGTCGTCCGGAACCACGGTGGCATCCTTCAAGGTTTTCACCAACAGCCGGGTCGAAACCGATTGGCCGGGCCACAGGGTGTGGCTCTTGTTGTCGAACACCGCCTTGAGCCGAATAGTTCCGCTGGTCGTGTCGACCTGGTTATTGACCAC
The DNA here is from genome assembly GCA_963738845.1 of uncultured Alphaproteobacteria bacterium. GTDB lineage: Bacteria > Pseudomonadota > Alphaproteobacteria > Rhizobiales > Xanthobacteraceae > Bradyrhizobium. The sequence goes on from CAVTYJ010000009.1 coordinate 131,662, forward strand.
CGCGAGCTGACCCTCTGCGAGCGGTTTCTTGCCGTCGGTGGTGATCGCGATCACCTTCAGCGCGCCTGCCTTCTGGGCTTCCGTTATATTAGGCAGTTGCTCCTCGGGCGCGGTGAAAATAACGGCAATCGGCTCGACCTGCGCGACCGACACGATGCCGGTCTGGGTCGCGGCGTTGACGATGTTGCCGACGTCGACTTGGCGCAGGCCGACCACGCCGGTGATCGGCGATTTCACCTGGGTGTAGTCGAGCTGGGTCTGGCTGTTGGTAATAGCCGCGTCGTCGGCGGCAATCAGCGCGGTCAACCGCGCAACCATCGCGCGTTGGGTGTCGAGCTGCTGCCTTGTCGCGAACTCGCCGAGCTTGGTGTAGCGCTGCAGGTCGAGATTGGCGTTGGCGAGGTCGGCCTCGTCCTGCACCTTCTTCGCCTTGGCCTGGTCCAGCGTCGCCTGGAACGGACGCGGATCGATCTCGGCGAGCAGGTCGCCTTCCTTGACCATCTGGCCTTCGGTGAAGGCAATCTTGTCGATCTGTCCGTCGACGCGCGTGCGCACCTGCACGGTGTTGAAGCCCTGAACCGTTCCAAGACCCGTCAGGTAAACCGGAAAGTCGGTCTTTTCGACCGGAGCGATGCTGACCGGGATGGGCGGCCTGCGCGCCGCCATCTTCGCTGCATTATCTGCCCTCGCGACAGCCTCCGGACCATAATATCGCTGCCAGCCGAAATAGCCGGCGGCGACAATCACGGCCAGAAACAGCACCCAACGGATCGTTCGCTTCATGATCTCTTCTTCGCTGAAAAACTAAGAATAGTGGGTCTTCCCAACCGTTCCCAGCGTGCCCAGCTATAGTACGCATGCAATTTATATGTAAACACACTATAGCTTGAGAAGGCTTGAGAATCCTAAACAATTGGCAAGGTTTGGCACGCTTAAGGTCAAGAAAAGGTTCAAGGAAAAGGGTCAGATAACGCCAGACGCGCGTGCGCGACGGTCAGAAGGCAAGCCCAATGTCACTCGATCTGAAACGCCAGCTGGTTGCGCAACTCGTCGAGAGTTCGAGGCTGCTTCGCAACTACATCGACCACCGCGCCAAGTCGCGCGGAACCACGCGCGCGCAATGGATTGTGCTGTTTCGCCTGCGCCAGCAGGAAGGCCTCTCGCAAGTCGATCTCGCCGAAGTGCTCGAACTGCAGCCGATCTCGCTGGTGCGGCTGCTCGACCGCCTGGTCGAGCATGGTCTTCTGGAACGGCGTCACGACCCGAAGGATCGCCGCGCAAACCGGCTGTTCCTCACCGCGAAGGGCCGTCAGCTCGTCGACGATCTCGACAGCCTGCGCGATGCGATTGCGATCGATGTGTTGCGGAACGTGCCTGATGACGCGATCGAGAAAAGCCTCGACACGCTGCGCGACATCAAGGATCGCATCAAGCATCTCTCGGATTCGCCCGCCGATGTTGCCGCGAAATAGTGGCCATCGCTGCTTCATTTTAGAACGATCCTAAGCTCGCACGCATGCGCGCGTTAGAATTGGTGTAATCGCACAGGGCGCGCGTTGACGCTTGCGATGGGTTCACTAGAAATATCCTGCACGAGGTGGGTGTCGCGGGAGCGCAATGGCCGACAACGCAAATGATGACGATCGGTCGGCGCAGAACAGGCCCTTTGCGAAATCGCCGCGAACGATTTCCAGCCGCGAGCTCTTGCGTGGCGAGAAGCTGGTGATCGTGCAGCACGAGCAGGAAAGCTATCGCCTGCAGGTGACGGCGTCCGGCAAGCTCATCCTCACGAAGTAGCGCGCGGCGAATAGCCAGCGCGGATTTTTTCAGCCAGCCACCCTTGCCATGACGGCAGCGGCAGCCAGCCCAGCAAACGGTTCGAACGCGGGACCGCTCAAAGGGCTTGGCGATGCAGACAGAGGAGTTGGCCGGTTCGAGCGGCAGGGCGGCGGCAAGGACATCGACGGGTCGGTTGCTGTCGGCGGCCGGTGCATTCACGATCGCCGCTTTGGTTGGGCTTCTCGGCGAAGCAGCGTCCATCGCGCAAACCCAGCCGCAGCCGACCGGCGCGGAGCAGCCGGCGCCCGCGGCGCAGCCGTCGCAGCCAAGCGCGGAGCTTCCGCCGATCAGCGTCACCGCGCCCGAGGTGAAGCGGAGCTCGGCTGCGCCGACACACAGCGCCGGCGTCGGTGGCGCCCGGCGTCGTGCTCAGGCCGCGCGGCAGGTGCAGCCGCAGGGCGAACCAAAACCCTTCATGCAGACACAGGACGCGCGCACCGGCACCGTCGGCGTTTACGCCAACAGCACGTCGGTCGCGACGAAGAGCAACACGGCCCTCGTCAACATTCCGCAATCGCTGAGCGTGCTGACCAGGGAGTTCATCACCGATCAAGGCTTTCAGAACCTGGCCGAGATCACGCGCTACGTGCCGGGCGTCGCCGTGCATCAGGGCGAAGGCAACCGCGACGAGCTCATCATTCGCGGCGTCGATTCCAGCGCCAACTTCTTCGTCAATGGCTTTCGCGACGACGTGCAGTATTTCCGCGATCTCTACAACGCGCAAAGCGTCGAAGTGTTGAAGGGACCGTCGGCGCTCACCTTCGGGCGCGGCGCCGGTGGCGGCATCCTCAACCGCACCCTGAAAGAAGCCGATGGCACCAGGCTTTACGAGGTGAGCGCGCAGGCAGGATCCTGGGGCGACCGTCGGGTCAGTCTCGATGCTGGACAGGCCATCAACGACAACGTCGCCGCGCGCCTCAACGTGTTCTACGAGGGTGCCGACGGCTTCCGCGACTTCACTCATCTCGAGCGCTACGGCTTCAACCCGACGCTCACGCTCAAGCCCGACGACGATACCAGGGTCAGGCTTTCCTACGAGTACTTCCACGATGGGCGGACGGCCGATCGCGGCAATCCCTCGCAATCGCCCCCTGGCGGCGCAACGCGCTTCAATCCCGCGGCGCCGTTTGTGCCGGCCGGCGACTATTCGACCTTTTTCGGAAGCCCGAGCCTCAACAAGGCGATCGCCACGGTACAAACCGGGATGGCCATCGTCGACCACGATTTCGGCAACGGGCTGACGATGCGCAACGGCACGATCGTGGCCGACTACCAGAAGTTCTATCAAAACGTCTATCCCGGCAACGGCCCGCTTTCGGGCGCGGTCAATGTCGCCGATACCGCCTTCAACCTCGCGGCCTATCAGCACACGACCAACCGCGACAACGCCTTCAACCAGACGGATTTCATCTACAAGACCGCGACGGGCCCCGCGCTTCACACCGTTGCGTTCGGAACCGAGTTCGGCCGGCAGAGCGGCATCGATGTTCGCAACACCGGCATCTTTCCGACCGGCACCAACACCATCGTCGCCAACCCGTTTGCTCCGACCTATTTCGGGCCCGTGAATTTCATCCATCACTTCACGGCGACCAACACCGACGGCGTCACCGCAGCGGACGGCAACAGCAAGTATCTGCTCAACATCGAATCCGCCTACGCGCGCGACACCGTCGAGATCACCCGATGGGTGCAGTTGATCGGCGGCGCGCGTTTCGACCGCTTCGACAATTCCGCGCGCGACATGAACACCAATATCACGCGCGGTCGGGTCGACGACAAGGTCTCGCCAATGGCCGCAATGATCGTCAAGCCCGTCGAGACGATCTCGATCTACACGATGTACAGCGTCTCATATCTGCCTGCGTCCGGAGACCAGTTCAGTGCGCTGGCGCCGGGCACGGTCATTCTCCAGCCGCAAAAGTTCGAGATGGAGGAAGCGGGCTTGAAGTGGAACATCAATCCGAAGCTTCTGTTCTCGTCGGCGATCTATAACCTCAACCGCACCAATCAGCCGCTTGCCGATCCGAACAATCCCGGCTTTTTCTTTCCCTCGGGCAGCACCTTGACCAGGGGATTCGAGACGACTCTGGTCGGCTTCATCACGCCGGCCTGGCAGTCCTCGCTGGCCTATGCCTATACCGACGCGCGGATCACAAGCGCCACCTCGGCCAGCATCGTTCCCGGCAATCGCGTTCAACTCGTGCCCTACAATCAGTTCGCCTGGTGGAACAAGTACCAGATCGATTCGGTCTGGGCGGCGTCGCTCGGCATCATCTACTTCTCGGATTCCTTTGCGTCCTCGGATGAGACGGTGAGGCTGCCCGGCTTCGTGCGGTTCGACGCCGGCCTCTTTGCGACCATCGACGAGCACTGGCGCGCGCAGCTCAACGTCGAGAACATCTTCAACAGGGGTTACTGGGCCTCCGCCGACGGCAACAACAATATCTCGCCGGGGCAGGGGCGCACCGTTCGGCTGAAGGCGACCTACAGGTTCTGACGGAGATTCGAGAGGATGCCGGTTACGTTGCGGGAATTGTCACCATGGTCGATGTTTCTGTCGGCCGATATCGTGGTCAAGGCGGTCATTGTCGGCCTCGCGCTTGCTTCCCTTGCGACCTGGACCGTCTTCATCGCCAAGACGGTCGAGCTCTCGCTCGCACGGCGCAGGCTTGCCGCTTCGCTGGACGGGATTGCCAAGTCCCGTTCGCTCGCCGAAACGCAATTCGCGCTGGGCGCGAGAGGCGGCGTATTGTCTGCCTTCATTGCCGCAGCGATCCGCGAGGCGCGACTGTCGGCGGGCATCTCGTCAGATAGCGGCATCAAGGAGCGCGCCGCGTCCAGCTTTGCCGAGATCGCGCGCGCCGAGGCGCGCCACATCCGCCTCGGCATGGGCCTGCTCGCCACCATCGGCGCGACGTCGCCTTTTGTCGGGCTGTTCGGCACGGTGTGGGGCATCATGAACAGCTTCATCGGAATCTCGAAGGCACAGACCACCAATCTCGCGGTGGTCGCGCCGGGCATTGCCGAAGCGCTGCTTGCCACTGCCGTCGGCCTGGTCGCCGCAATCCCCGCCGTCATCATCTACAACCGCTTTGCGCGCGTCACGAAAGCCTATCTCGAGCTGGTGAGCCGCGCCTCGGGCGCCGCCGGTCGCCTCTTGTCGCGCGATCTCGACCGCGGCCACGGCGGCGCGCATATGCGGGCGGCGGAGTAGGTGATGGGTGCTTCGATCGCGGACGACGGCTTCGACGATGACGGAGAGTTTGCCGAGGCTCACGAGATCAACGTCACGCCATTCATCGACGTGATGCTGGTGCTGCTCATCATCTTCATGGTGGCGGCGCCGCTTGCGACCGTCGATCTGCCGATCGACCTGCCGATCTCCGCCGCGACGCCGCAGAAGAAGCCGGACAAGCCGACCTATGTCAGCATCAAGCCGGATCTTGTGGTCGCGATCGGCGAGACGCCGGTCAAGAGGGTCGACCTGGTGCGGACGCTCGATGCGATGGCGGATGCCAGCAAGGACAAATTCGTGTTCTTGCGGGCGGATCGCGCGGTGCCCTACGGCGAGCTGATGGACGTGCTCGAGATCCTGCGCTCGGGCGGCTATGCGAAGATCAAGCTGGTGGCGCTCGAGGGCGTTCCGGATGCGCAGGCCGCGTCCGCGGCCGCCGCAAGACCGTGAGTGGCGAGATGGCTTCTAGTGAGATCGAGCCAAAGCCCTCGCGCCGGCTCTGGCTGTCGGCCGCGCTGACCGCGCTCGCATTGCATTTAGGTGGCGCCGCGCTGGCGCTCGCGCATCTGCAGGAGACCTTCGATGACGATGCGCTCGGCGCGCCCGCAATCGAGATCGGGCTGGAGCTGAGCTCGCCGAAGATCGAGCCGACGGACTTGCCGCCCGGTCCGGATTCGGATGCATCCATCGCATCTCCCGCGCTCGCCGAACACAAGGCGCAGGTCCAGGAAACCGATCTGCCAAGGGACAAGCCGAGCGAAACCCGGGAAGCCGATCGTCTCGTCACACCCAACGAGGTGAAGAAGCCCGTCGAGCAAGAGGCGAAGATCGCGGCGGTGCAGACCCGGGCGTCGCAGGAATCGGTCGCGGCCGAGGCAACGGCGCCGCCTTCGATCGAGAACCTGCCGCAAGCACCGGTTTCGGTTGCGCCGGCCCAGGGCACGGGCGAGAACGCCCGTCGCGTGCGCGCCGCCTGGCAGAAGGAGCTGGTGGCGCATCTCGACCGGCACAAGCGCTATCCGCCGGAGCGCGTCATGAAGGCAGCCGAGATCGTGGTCGGCTTCGTACTCGACCGGATGGGTCACGTGCTGTCGGCCAGCATCGTCAAGGGCTCGGGCGATCAGGCTTTCGACGAGGCGGCGCTCGCGATGGTGCGGCGTTCCGATCCGGTGCCAGCGCCGCCGCCGGCCGTTGCCGATGAGACGCTGAGCTTCACGCTTCCGGTGTTGTTCCGGATCAAGGGCAAGAGCGGATAACGATAACGCCGCTAGCGCCAGAAATACCTGATGCCGACATAGACGATGACGAGGCAGGTGAAGATCAGCGCGACCGGAAGCTGTGGCCTTCCACTTTGGCTCAACGAGCCCGTGGACTTTGTCCGGTTGGCGGCCGGCCGGCGGAAGGCGGTGACGTTGTCGGCGACGGGGGCCGTTGGCGCGGGTCGCACCTCCGGCGGCGTGCCGCCTCCGCCCATCTCCGAATAGTAGGTCTTGTACATCAGGCGGATGGTCGCTTCCGTGGCGTCCTGTTCGCTCATGTTGGCGAGCAGACCCTTGTATTCCGCCAGAAAATTCTGGGCTTCCGCCGGCAGCGAAGAGGCGCCGTTGAGCTTGGCAATCATCCTCCAGGTCGCAAAATCGGCGCGGGCCCTGGTTTCGGCACGTCGCGCAATCAGCATATCCGCAGCTTTAGCCAAGTGGGCCTCGGGTCGTCACAGCCTTGCAACTAGGCGTTACCAGTCAAAACAAGAATGAACCGAATGATGAAATCAGTCGAGGTCTTTAATATCGTCGAGATAACATCAAGATTTAGACCGAACTGCGAGCCCGCCAAGGGAAGCAGGATCAAAAAACCGATCAGGATCAGCATGCCGTAGGGTTCCAGCCGTGCCAGCGGCAAGGCGAGCGATCGCGGCAATAGCCCGACCGCGACCCGGCCGCCATCGAGCGGCGGGATCGGCAGCATGTTGAAGACCGCCAGCACGACGTTGATCACAAGCGCGTTTTTCAGGTTGTCGGCGACCCACTGCGCCGCATTCTCCGGCACGATGTCGAGCAGATGGAAGGCCGCGGCTGCGATCAATGCCATCAGGATGTTGGTGGCGGGCCCTGCCAGCGCCACCAGCACCATGCCGATCCGCGGCTCGCGCAACGCGCGGAAATTGACCGGAACCGGCTTGGCATATCCGAACAGGAACGGCGCGTGGGAGAGCAGCAGCATGCCGGGCAGGAGGACGGTCCCGAACGGATCGATGTGTCGCAGCGGATTGGCGCTGACACGCCCGAGTCGCCATGCGGTGTCATCGCCGAGCCGGTACGCCGCAAAGCCATGCGCCGCCTCGTGGAAGGTAATGGCGAACAGCAGCGGCAGGATCCAGACGGAGATCTGATAGAGCGGCAGGTTCAAGGACTGGTTTTCCCGGTCGCGCGCCGAGGTGGCTTCGAGGAAGGCTCGCCTCGATCTTGGGCTGTCAACCTTATCATGGCCGCCTCAGGAGGGAACGGTCTCGGGGTACTGCGGCAGGCCGTCATCGAGCCTGACCCAGGCGATCTTCTCCGAGACCCAGATATGCTCAGTCGGCGAGAAGGCATTGCGGTCGTCGAAGGTGGCGAGCGCGACCCCGGCCGCGGTCCCGTTCCTGCGCCACGAAAACAGCCGCGTGCCGCACGTCTTGCAGAAGACTCGATCCAGCCGCTCCGAGGAGGGATAGCGGCCGGTTTCGCCCTCGACCGTCAATGCCGTCTGTGGAAACAGCGCGCGGGCATAGAACGGCGAACCCATCGCCTTCTGGCAGTTGCGGCAATGGCAGATGCGCACATTGATCGGCTCGCCCTCTGCCCGAAAGCGCACCGCGCCGCACAGGCATCCGCCTTCTCTGGTCATGTTTGCTCCGTTCCAAAGCTTTCGGCGTCACCCGCCGGATTTTGCGCGTTCGGCGGCCTGCTTCACCCGCTCGGGGTCGGCCGCGATCGTCACTCCGCAGCGCTCCTGCTGCAGCACCATGACGACGCGCGAGTCGCGTCCCTCCCAACCGCGATTGCAGGCCTCGACCATCTCGGCGTGGGCAAGATTGCAGATGCGCATGGGCACGCCGAGCTCGCGTCCGAGTCCGGTTGCGAGCGAGACGTCCTTGGTGGCGAGCTTGAGCGCGAAATTCGCCGGATCGTATTTGCCCGGCAGGAACTGCTCGAGCAGGCCATCGAATGTAAGGCGCCGGCCGCTGACGCCCTGGCGCACGGCCTCCCAGAGGGTGACAGGATCCATCCCGGCCTTGACGCCCAGAGTGAAGGTCTCGGCAAGTGCGCAACTGACGGCGTAGCTCGACATGTTGTGGACGAGCTTTGCAACGGTGGCGCTGCCGATCTCGCCGATATAGGCCGGCCGGTCACCCATCGCCTCGAGCACGGCCTTGTGTTTGTCGAACGCAGCCCTGTCGCCACCGACCCAGATCGCCATCTTGCGCGAGGCGGCGCCCGAAGGCCCGCCGCTGACGGGCGCGTCGAGCATCTGCGCGCCCTTTGCGGCGAAAGCGGCATGAATCTTCTTCACGACAGAAGGGGCATTTGTCGAGAGATCGAAATAGACGGCGCCCTTCCTCACGCCTTCGATCAGTCCGTTTTCACCTAGCGCGACGCGCTCGACGTCGGCCGGTTCGGGCAGGGACGTGAAGATCACGTCGGATTTCTCGGCGACTGCGCGCGGTGAATCGCCCCACGCGGCGCCCGCCTGCAAATGATGGCTCGCGGACTGCCGATGCAGATCGTGGACGACGACCTCGTAGCCGGCCTTCTGGACGTTGGCGGCAATCCTGCCGCCCATCGTGCCGAGCCCGATGAAGCCGATAACGACATCCCTGGCCATGGCCTAGTCTCCCTTGTTGCCTTCGACCAGCACCGTGTAGGCCACCTGGGCCGCCGACATCGCCGCCGGCCAGCCGGCGTAGAACGCCAGATGGGTGATGAGCTCGGTGATCTCTTCCTGGGTGACGCCGTTGTTGACCGCGCGCGTCAGATGGGACACGAGCTGCTCGGGCCGATAGGTCGCAACCAGCGCCGCGACCGTGATGAGACTGCGGTCGCGCTTGGACAGACCCTTGCGCTCCCAGAGGTCGCCGTAGAGGACGTCGTTGGTGTAGTCCACAAGCGCAGGCGTGAAATTCTTGATGCGGTCCCGCTTCGCTGAAGGCGGCGCCTTGGCCATTTGGTGCTCCCTGTCCTTAGTATGTTTGTTCGCCAATCGCAGGTGGCATCATACAGGCGACAGGCGGCCGCTCAACGGCATTGGCCTCTGGCATGCGCGCTCTGCGGTCAAACCAGCCATGCTTGCGGCTTTTTTCGGGGCGTTGCGGTCGCGCGGTTAACCTTTGTCGTCCGCATCAAGCTTAACGACGGGCCAAGCTTGCCCAGCACCCGCGGCAAGCTATTTTGCAAGCGGGCGGGGGGACACGATCCGTAACGAGGTTTTCGGTGCCCCTTTCATTGATTGAGACTGCCGCGATCGGCGCGAAGCTGAGCCCGTCACCGATCGAGCCTTCCTGGATCCTCGACGGCAATCCGCAGGCAAGCTCGTGCATGTTGTCATGGAGCGCGGACGGATCGGCATCGACCATCGTCTGGCATTGCACCGAGGGCCGGTTCGACTGGCACTACGATGTCGACGAGACCATCCTGATCCTGGAGGGATCGATCGTTCTCGAAAGCGACAACATGGCTCCGACCCGCTATGGCCCCGGTGACGTCATCCTGTTCCGGAACGGCGCGCACGCCCGCTGGCACGTTGACGGCCATGTGAAGAAGCTCGCCTTTTGCCGCAAGCCCCAGCCGGCCTTGGTCGCCTTTGCCGCGCGCGCGGCGCGTGCGCTCAGGCGCATGTTCCTGTCGCCGGCCGAGATCCGCTCCATCGGACTGTCGGCGTCGCGTTAATAGGTCGCGCGTCCGCCGGAAATGTCGAACACCGCGCCGGTGGAGAAGGCGCAATCCTCCGAGGCGAGCCACGCCACCATCGCGGCGAGTTCCTCCACCAGCACGAAGCGGCCTTTCGGAATCTTCGACAGCATGAAGTCGATATGCTGCTGCGTCATCTGGTCGAAGATCGCCGTCTTTGCGGCCGCCGGCGTCACCGCGTTGACGACAATGTCATGAGCGGCAAGCTCCTTGCCGAGCGATTTGGTCAGCGCGATCAGACCGGCCTTGGATGCCGAATAGTGCGCCGCATTGGGGTTGCCCTCCTTGCCGGCGATTGATGCGATATTCACGATGCGCCCGTATTTCTGCTTGAGCATCTGCGGCACGATCGCCTGGCAGCAGATGAAGGGGCCGTCGAGATTGACGCGCAGCACCTTGCGCCACTCCTCCAGATCGGTCTCCCACACGGTCTTGTTGACGCCGGCAATGCCGGCATTGTTGACGAGGATGTCGATCTTGCCGAAGGCTGCAATCGTTGCATCGCAGGTCTTTCGCACCACGGCCGGATCGGTCACGTCGACCTTGAACGGCGACACCGCGTTGCCGATGTCCTTTGCGGTCTTTTCGGCAAGCGCCTGGTCGTGATCCCAGATCGCAACCTTGGCGCCCGAGGCGACGAAGCGCTCGGTGATCGCGCGCCCAAAACCTTGCGCACCGCCGGTCACGACGGCCGTACGGCCGTTCAGATCGATCCTGTTCATATGATCTTTCCTTTTGTCCCGAATTGAATTCTCGGTCCGGTCCTGCGGACCATTGAAATCAGGTCACAACGTCCAGCCGCCGTCGATGACGTGGGCTACTCCCGTGGTGAATGCGCTTTCGTCGCTGGCGAGATAAACCGCAAGTGCGGCAATCTCTTCCGCGGTGCCGAGCCGTCCCATTGGTTGCCGCGACACGAACATCTCACGACCGCCGGAACCTGCGGTAGCGGCCCGTTGCAGCATCGAAGGCGTCTCGATCGTGCCGGGGCAGATGCAGTTGCAGCGGATGCCTTTGTTGATGAAATCGACGGCGACCGAACGCGTCAGCGCGGCGACCGCGGCCTTGGTCGCGCCATAGACGTAGCGGTTGGGGGCGGCCTTGAACACGCCGGCAGCCGAAGAGATGTTGACGATCGCGCCGCGGCCGGCGGCAAGCATGGAAGGCAGGAACGCGCGGATCGTGCGATGCATCGACTTGACGTTGAGGTCGAACGAAAAATCGAAATCCTCGTCCGAGCAATCGAGAATCGTGCCGTGGTGCACGAAGCCCGCGGCATTGAGCAGGATGTCGATGTTGCCGGCGCGCTTCGCCATGGCGTTGACGTCGGCGGTGTCGCGCGCATCGAGCTTCGCGGTTTCGGGGATGCCTTCGCCCTTCAATGAGGCGAGACCCTTTTCATCGATGTCGGTCGCAATCACATTCGCGCCCTCCCGCGCGAACGCGACCGCGCAGGCCCGCCCGATTCCGGCGGCGGCCGCGGTGACAAAAGCGCGCTTGCCTTTCAGGCGGTCGGACATTGGACTGCTCCTCTATTGGCCGTCATTGCGAGGAGCGAAGCGACGAAGCAATCCAGCCTTTCTTTGCTCGGCTCTGGATTGCTTCGCTGCGCTCGCAATGACGAAGTCGATGCTAGTGATTGTCCCTGGCCACGCCGACCTCGCCGGCAATATTATGATAGCGCGTTGCCAACTCCATGCAGGCGCCGGTCGAATGCTGGCCGACGGTGGAGCGGTAGAGCTCCTGCCAGGGCGTCTGGTGGGCCGGGTAGGGAAAGCCCCCCTTGGCCTTCAGCTCGGCGCGGCGGCGCTTCACCTCTTCTTCCGGGATCAGGATGTTGGCCGAGCCGTTGTTGAGGTCGACGCGGACCCTGTCGCCGGTCCTGAGGATGGCGAGCCCGCCGTCGGCGGCCGCTTCCGGCGAGGCGTTGAGGATCGAGGGGGAGCCGGATGTGCCGGACTGCCGTCCGTCGCCGATGCAAGGCAGAGCGAGGATGCCGCGTTTGATCAGGGCGGCCGGCGGCTGCATGTTCACGACCTCGGCGCCGCCGGGATAGCCGATCGGGCCGGCGCCGCGGATGAACAGCACGCAGTGCTCGTCGATCTCCAGCGAGGGATCGTCGATCCGTGCGTGATAGTCTTCAGGCCCGTCGAAGACGATGGCACGGCCCTCGAACGCGTTGGGCTCTTTCGGGTTGCTCAGATAACGGTCGCGGAACTCTTTCGAGATCACGCTCGTCTTCATGATCGCGGAATCGAACAGGTTGCCGCGCAACACCAGGAAGCCGGCGTCCTTCACCAGGGGCTTGTCGTAGCCGAAGATCACGTCGCCATCGGGTTTTGGCGCCTCGCGGCAATTGTCCCCCATGCTTCGGCCGTTCACTGTCACGGCATCCTCATGGATGCGCTTGTGCGCCATCAGCTCGCGCACCACCGACGGCACGCCGCCCGCGCGATGGAATTCCTCGCCGAGATAGAATCCCGCCGGCTGCATGTTGACCAGGAGCGGCACGTCATGGCCGACCTTCTGCCAGTCCTCGATCGACAGCTCCACGCCGACATGGCGGGCGAGCGCGTTGATGTGGATCGGCGCGTTGGTCGAGCCGCCGATCGCGGAATTGACCACGATGCAGTTCTCGAAGGCCTTGCGCGTCAGGATGTCGGAGGGCTTCAGATCCTCCCAGACCATCTCGACGATGCGGAATCCGGTATCATAGGCGATTTGCGCGCGCTCGCGATAGGGCGCCGGGATCGCGGCACAGCCGGGCAAGGACATGCCGAGCGCTTCCGCCAGCGAGTTCATGGTCGAGGCGGTGCCCATGGTGTTGCAATGGCCGATGGAGGGCGCCGAGGAGGCGACGATCTCGATGAACTGCTCGTAATCGATCTCGCCGGCGGCGAGCCGCTCGCGGGCTTTCCACACGATGGTGCCGGAGCCGGTGCGCTCGCCGTTATGCCAGCCGTTGAGCATCGGCCCGCCCGACAGCACGATTGCGGGAAGATTGACGGTGGCCGCCGCCATCAGGCAGGCGGGTGTGGTCTTGTCGCAGCCCGTCGTCAACACCACGCCGTCGAGCGGATAACCGAACAGCACTTCGACAAGCCCGAGATAGGCTAGATTGCGGTCGAGCGCCGCCGTCGGGCGCTTGCCGGTCTCCTGGATCGGATGGGTCGGAAACTCCATCGCGATGCCGCCGGCGGCGCGAATTCCTTCGCGCACCCGGTGCGCCAGTTCGAGATGATGGCGGTTGCAGGGCGAAAGATCATTGCCGGTCTGGGCGATCCCGATGATCGGTGCGCCCGACTGCAGTTCTTTCCGGGTCAGGCCGTAATTGAGGTAGCGCTCGAGATAGAGCGCGGTCATGCCCGGATTGTGTGGGTTGTTGAACCATTCGCTGGAACGGAGCTTGCGCCTGGTGACGCCGGTGAGGGGCTTGTTCATGGTTTCTCCCGCAGCGCACACGCCCTTTTATTGTGCGGTCTTTTGATTTTGGGGACGATGTTTACACGACCTTTCTCACATCGCAAATTCGGATTTGTCGGGCAAGACTTACGACTTTGATCCGACGACATTGCCGAAAAAGTCTGATATGACGCCCCGCAAAGCAACAAGACCGCGGGATTTCACCGCGGACGTCTTTTTGAGCGTTGATCGGGAGGAACTGGATGTCGTCTGTCACTATTCGCGAGGTGCGGAAATCGTTCGGAAGTTTCGAGGTCCTGCACGGCGTGACCATCCCGATCGAGGACGGCGAGTTTGTCGTGCTGGTCGGCCCCTCCGGCTGCGGCAAATCGACCCTGCTGCGCATGCTGGCGGGGCTGGAGAACATCACCTCCGGGACGATTTCGATCGGCGACCGCGTCGTCAACAATGTCCAGCCCAAGGAGCGGGACATTGCGATGGTATTCCAGAATTATGCGCTGTACCCGCATATGACCGTCGCCGACAATATGGGCTTTTCGCTCAAGCTGCGCGGGGCCAAGCAGGATGAGATCAAGAAGGGCGTGTCGCGCGCCGCCGAGATCCTGGCGCTGACACCGCTGCTCGACCGCTACCCCCGGCAATTGTCGGGTGGCCAGCGCCAGCGCGTGGCAATGGGACGCGCCATCGTCAGGGATCCCCAGGTGTTCCTGTTCGACGAGCCCTTGTCCAACCTCGATGCCAAGCTCCGGGTGGCCATGCGCACCGAGATCAAGGAACTGCACCAGCGGCTGAAGACCACCACGGTTTACGTCACCCACGACCAGATCGAGGCCATGACCATGGCCGACAAGATCGTGGTGATGCACGATGGCATTGTCGAGCAGATGGGCTCGCCGCTCGAACTCTACGACAAGCCGGATAATCAGTTCGTCGCTGGCTTCATCGGTTCGCCGGCGATGAATTTTTTAAAGGGCAAGGTGAAGGTCAATGGCTCGGCGGTTTTCGAGGGCCCCAAGGGCGTGAAATTGCCGCTGAAGAGCGCGCCAGCCAATTCCGACGGACGGCCATCGGTTTACGGCATCCGGCCCGAGCACTTCACCATCGCCGATGACGGCGCCGACGCCGAGATCATCGTGGTCGAGCCGACCGGCTCGGAAACCCAGGTGTTCGCAAACCTCGGCGGCGAGCAAGTCGTCGCGGTGTTCCGCGAACGACACCAGTTCAATCCGGGCGACAAGATCCGGTTGAAACCCGACCCGGCGCTCGTGCATCTCTTTGACGAGACCACCGGCAAGCGGATGAATGCATAAGCGACGAAACCAGAAACACTTTGAAGAAAAGCACTTGGAAGGGAGAGAAGACCATGAATGAGCTTACCCGCCGCGCCCTGCTTCAGGGCGGCACCGCGCTCGCCGCAACGGGCGCGTTGACCGGGCCGGCGCTGATGGATTTTGCCAAGGCCTGGGCCGCTGATACGCCCTGGAAGGCGGAGCCGAGCGCCAAGCTGACCTTGATGCGCTGGAAGCGCTTCGTGCCGGCGGAAGACGACGCCTTCAACGCCATCGTCGCGGCCTACTCGAAGGCATCCGGCACCGAGATGAACGTGTTCAGCGAATCCTTCGAGGACGTGCAGCCCAAGGCGTCCGTTGCGGCGAATACCGGCTCCGGACTCGACATGGCCTGGGGCCTGCACACGCTGCCGCAGCTGTTCCCGACCAAGGTCTTGAAGATGAACGACGTTGCCGATCACCTCGGCAAGAAATATGGCGGCTGGACCGACGCGGCGGCGAAGACCTGCAAGCTTGGCGACGACTGGCTCGGCATTCCCGTCGCGACCATCGGCGGCTACATGACCTACCGCAAATCGGCGCTGGACAAGGCCGGCTTCAAGGAATTCCCGAAAGACTTCCCGGGCTTCCTTGAAATGTGCAAGGCGCTGAAGGCCAACAACACCCCGGCAGGGTTCGCGCTGGGCCACGCCACGGGCGACGCCAATGGCTGGCTGCACTGGGTGCTCTGGGGTCACGGTGCCTATACCGTCAATGAAAAGGACCAGGTCGTCATCAACTCGCCGGAGACGATGAAGGCGCTGGAATATGCCAAGGCGCTGTCGGACTCCTTCATCCCGGGCGTCGCCTCCTGGAACGACTCCTCCAACAACAAGGCGTACCTGGCGGGCGAACTCTACTGCACCGCCAACGGTATCTCGATCTACATCGCGGCCAAGGACGATCCGGCAAAGAAGGATCTCGCCGAGGATACCTATCACGCCCTGTACCCGGTCGGTCCGGTCGGCAAGCCCACGGAATTGCAGCTCGCGGTTCCGATTCTCGCGTTCAACTTCACCAAATATCCGAACGCCGCGAAGGGCTTCATCGACTTCATGCTGGAGAAGGAACAGTTCGATGCCTGGCTGACGGGAGCGCGCGGCTATCTGACCCATACGCTCAATGCCTATGACAGCTCGCCGATCTGGACTGCGGATCCGAAGAACACCGTGTTCGGCCAGGCTTCCAAGCGCGCGCTGCCGGCCTCCGGCATCGGCACGCCCGGCGAGAAGGCGGCGACCGCAATCGCCGATTTCATCGTGGTCGACATGTTCGCCAATTACTGCACGGGCTCGAAGGACGCCAAGGGCGCGGTCGCCGACGCCGAGCGGCAGTTGAAGCGGATCTATCGCTGACGCAAACGGGAGCGGGCGGTCCTGCCGCCCGCTTCCCTCAAGGGATTTTCCGGATATCCAATTCGAGATACCGCCATGGCCGACCTTGCACTCGCTCCTCAGCGCACCAAGCAGGAAATTCGCGAAGCGACCGCGTGGGACCAGCTCAAGCACAACAAGAATTGGCTCGGCTTCTGGTTCATGCTGCCGGCGATGGCGTTCCTGATCCTGTTCCTGGCTTATCCTCTGGGGCTCGGCATCTGGCTGTCTTTTACCGACACGCGCATCGGCCGCGTCGGGCAATTCATCGGCATCGAGAATTATCAGTGGCTGTGGGACGACGCCATCTTCTGGCTGTCGGTGACCAACACGCTGCTCTACACCGCCGTCGCCAGCGCCTTCAAGTTCGCGATCGGGCTTTATCTCGCGCTGCTGCTCAACGAGAACATGCCGTTCAAGGCGATGCTGCGCGCGATGGTTTTGATCCCCTTCATCGTTCCGACCGTGCTGTCGGCGCTGGCGTTCTGGTGGATCTTCGACTCCCAATTCTCGATCATCTCGTGGTCGCTGAAACATCTCGGACTGATCACGCAGAACATCAATTTCCTGGGCGATACCACCTGGGCGCGGATTTGCGTGATTTTCGCCAATATCTGGCGCGGCGTGCCCTTCGTGGCGATCACGCTGCTGGCGGGACTGCAGACCGTGCAGCCCTCCCTGTACGAGGCGGCAACCCTCGACGGTGCGACGCGCTGGCAGATGTTCCGACACATCACCTATCCCTTGCTGACGCCGATCATCGCGGTCGTGATGACCTTCTCGGTGCTGTTCACGTTCACCGACTTCCAGCTGATCTGGGCGATGACTCGCGGCGGCCCCGTCAACGCCACGCATCTGATGGCGACCTTGTCCTATCAGCGCGCGATCATCGCAGGCCAGCTCGGCGAGGGCGCGGCGATCTCGAGCGCCATGATCCCGTTCCTGCTGGCCGCGATCATGGTCTCCTGGTTCGGCTTGCAGCGAAGGAAGTGGCAGCAGGGAGAGAACAATGACTGATCTCCCGGCATCAAAACTCGACCTCAAGACGATCCTGTCGACGCCGGCGCGGGTCGATCACAGCGAGGGCATGAGCTATTTGCAGTCCGTGCCGCGGCGGCTGGTGACGCTGTATCTGCCGCTGTCGATCATCGTCGTCGTGCTGCTGTTTCCGTTCTATTGGATGGCGCTGACGGCGATCAAGCCGGACAACCAGCTGCTCGACATGGACACCTACAGCCCGTTCTGGGTCTGGAGTCCCACGTTGAAGCACTTCCACAAGCTGTTGTTCGAAAGCTACTATCCTCACTGGCTCTGGAACACGATGTATGTCGCCGTGTGCGCCACCGTGCTCTCGATCATCGCAAGCGTCATGGCGGCCTACGCCATCGTCCGCTTGCGCTACAACGGCGCAAGCATGGTCGGCGGGTTGATCTTCCTCGCGTATCTGGTGCCGCCCTCGATCCTGTTCATTCCGCTTGCGACCGTCGTGTTTCAGTATGGCCTGTTCGATTCACCGCTCGCGCTGATCCTGACCTATCCGACCATCCTGATCCCGTTCTCGACCTGGCTCTTGATGGGCTATTTCAAGACCATTCCCTTCGAGCTCGAGGAATGCGCGCTGATCGACGGCGCCAGCCGCTGGCAGATCCTGATCAAGATCGTGCTGCCGCTTGCGGTGCCCGGGTTGATCTCGGCCTTCATCTTCTGCTTCACGCTGTGCTGGAACGAGTTCATCTACGCGCTGACCTTCCTGCAGTCGATCCAGAACAAGACGGTGCCGGTCGCGATCGTCAACGAGTTCGTCGACGGCGACGTCTATCGCTGGGGCTCGCTGATGGCGGGTGCGCTGGCGGGCTCGCTGCCGCTCGTGATCCTTTACGCCTTCTTCGTCGAGCATTATGTGTCGGCCATGACCGGCGCCGTCAAGGAGTGAGCGCGCCGCCGCGGCAAAAGCAACAATAACGAGGAGTTGGCCCTTGCACGTCCTGGTTCTCGGCGCGGCCGGCATGGTCGGACGCAAACTGGTCGATCGCCTGCTGCGCGATGGCAGGCTCGGCAAGTCGGATATTACTAAGCTCACGTTGCATGACGTGGTGGCTCCGGCAAAGCCGGAGAAGGCCGGCTTCCCCGTCGACCTGCATGCCGGCGATTTCGCCGTGCCCGGCGCTGCCGAGAAGCTGATCGCCGGCCGGCCCGACGTTATCTTCCATCTCGCGGCCATCGTCTCGGGCGAGGCGGAGCTTGATTTCGACAAGGGCTATCGCATCAATCTCGACGGCACGCGGATGCTGCTCGATGCCATTCGCCTCGCTGGCGGCGGCTACAAGCCGCGCGTGGTGTTCACCTCCTCGATTGCGGTGTTCGGCGCGCCGTTCCCGGAGGCGATCGGCGACGAATTCTTCAACACGCCGCTTTTGAGCTACGGCACGCAGAAGGCGATCGGCGAGCTTTTGCTCGCGGACTATTCCCGGCGCGGCTTTCTCGACGGCATCGGCATTCGGCTGCCGACCATCTGCATCCGGCCGGGCCTGCCGAACAAGGCCGCCTCCGGCTTCTTCTCCAACATCCTGCGCGAGCCGCTCGCCGGCAAGGAGGCGATCCTGCCGGTCTCCGAAGACGTGCGGCACTGGCACGCCACGCCGCGATCGGCGGTCGGCTTCCTGCTCCACGCCGCCACCATGGACCTCGCCGCCGTCGGGCCGCGGCGCAACCTCACCATGCCCGGTCTTTCCGCGACCGTGGGTGAGCAGATCGCGGCGCTGAAACGGGTCGCGGGCGAGCGGGTGGCGGCGCGCATCAAGCGCGTCCCGGATCCCTTCATCATGAGCATCGTCGACGGCTGGCCGCGGAATTTCGAAGCCAGGAGGTCACGCCAGCTCGGCTTTACCACCGCCGAAAACAGCTTCGACGACATCATTCGCATTCACATCGAGGACGAACTTGGTGGTAAGTTCGTCGATTGAGAAAGCCAAATTGTAGGGCGGATCAGCGAAGCGTAATCCGCCATGCGATACGGGTCGGCGCAATACGCTTCGCTATTGCGCCTGCAAGAATCAGGAGAGCACCATGACAGCCAGCATCGTCGGTTGGGCGCATACGCCATTCGGGAAGTTCGACGCCGAGACCGTCGAGAGCCTCGTCGTGAGGGTGGCGAACGAGGCGCTCGCGGACGCCGGTATCGCGGCGCGCGATGTCGACGAGATCGTGCTCGGCCATTTCAATGCCGGCTTCTCGCCGCAGGACTTCACCGCCTCGCTGGTGTTGCAGGCCGATCCGCAGCTCCGCTTCAAGCCGGCGACGCGTGTGGAAAATGCCTGCGCGACCGGTTCGGCCGCCGTTCATCAGGGTATCCGCGCGATCGCGGCGGGTGCGGCCAAGATCGTCCTCGTCGTCGGTGTCGAGCAGATGACGCGCACGCCGGGCGCCGAGATCGGCAAGTACCTCTTGAAGGCATCATATCTGCCCGAGGACGGCGAAACCGTCGGCGGCTTTGCCGGCGTGTTCGGCAAGATCGCGCAGAGCTATTTCCAGAAATACGGCGATCAGTCCGATGCTCTGGCGATGATCGCCGCGAAAAACCACAGGAACGGCGTCGCCAACCCCTATGCGCAGATGCGCAAGGATTTCGGTTACGAGTTCTGCCGCGCCGAGAGCGAGAAGAACCCCTATGTCGCGGGTCCCTTGAAGCGCACCGATTGCTCGCTGGTGTCGGATGGCGCCGCCGCGCTGGTGCTGGCCGACGCGGAGACCGCCAAGACCATGGGCAAGGCCATCAACTTCCGCGCCACCGCGCATGCCCAGGACTTCCTGCCGATGTCCAAGCGCGACATCCTGCAGTTCGAAGGCTGTACGGTCGCCTGGCAGCGCGCGCTGGAAAAAGCGGGCCTGAACCTGACCGATCTCTCCTTTGTCGAGACCCACGACTGCTTCACCGTGGCCGAGCTGATCGAATATGAGGCAATGGGCCTGACCCCGAAGGGGCAGGGGGCCCGCGCGATCAAGGAAGGCTGGACCCAGAAGGACGGCAAGCTGCCGGTCAACCCGTCCGGCGGGTTGAAGGCCAAGGGTCACCCGATCGGCGCAACCGGCGTCTCCATGCACGTGATGACCGCGATGCAGCTTGCGGGGCAGGCGCCCGAGGGTATGCAGATCAGGAACCCCCAGCTCGGCGGCATCTTCAATATGGGCGGTGCTGCAGTTGCGAACTACGTCTCGATCCTGGAGCCATCCAAGTAGCTGCGGCAAAGTGGCCACACCTCTCGTCCTTCACAGGGAACCGGCATCGACCTAAAATGCGGGTTGGTTTTCGTCCGAAGTCGAGGGGCCGCTTGAGAACGTTGTTTCGGGTTCAGCCGTGGTCAGCGGGCGCATTTGCGCTCGGGCTTGCGTCCGTGTTCAGTGCGGCGGCAATCCAGGGGTTGCTGTTCCAGGTCGGGATCCAGCTTTACTTCGCGGCCTTCCTGCCCGCCGTGTTCTTTGCCGGCTTGCTTGCGGGCACGCCGGCGGCCGCGCTTGTCGTGGCGCTGAGCGTTCCGCTGGTGTGGTGGGCTTTCATCCCGCCCTATTTCGAATTCACTTCGCCGATGGCCGCCGATTTCGATGCGATCACGATGTTCCTGCTGCTCAGCCTGCTTTTGATCTTCCTTGCGGATGCCTGCCGGGCGGCGATTGCGCTATCGGACGCGCGTGCGGCATCTTCGGAGCGATAGAGGCGGCGACAGCGCGTCAGGGGTTCGGCGCGCCGGTAAAGTCTTCGCGCTCCAAAAGCCATGACATCGCAAATCCGCAGAGCAGTCCCCAGAAGGCTGCGCCGATGTTCAACAGCGGCATGTCGGCGACGGTCACAAGGAAGGCAACGAGGGCGCCGAGGGAGAAGCGCTCCTTGAATGCCGTGACAAACGCAGTCTGCAGGATGCGCAGCATTGCAAGGCCCGCCAGCGTCATCACCAGCGATTTGGGGGCGTCGAGCAGCAGGCGCGTGAAGGTCGGCGCCAGCAGGCCGAACGCCAGGGCGAGACAGCCGACGACGAGCCCGGCGATGTAATGGCGCTTGCGCTCGCCGCTGGAGACGAGAATGGCATTGGTCGGTCCCGTCAGGCAGGTGCTGACGCCGCCGACAACCGCGCTGACGGCGGAACCGATGCCGCAGGCGATCGTCACCGCGTCGATCGGCGGGCTGTGACCTGTCCCCTTCAGCACCGCGAAGCCCTGGCCGTTCTGCACCACAAGCACCGTGATCGCGAGCGGAACGACCAGCTCGATCATGGCCGCAAGCGACCAGGCCGGCGTCTGGACGACCGGCTTGATGAGCTCGAGATGGAGCGGCGCGGCACTATCGAAGCGTCCGAGCGCCAAAGTGGCGAGCGCGCCGACGAGGAGTGCGCCGATGATTGGCGGACAGCGTCGGCCCAGTGCCGGCAAGGAGCTCAGGATCAGCCAGACGGCCGTCATTGGTCCGGCGATCGCAATATCTGCAAACAGCGCGCGAACGAGGTCGAGGCCAAAACGCAGGAACACGCCGGCGACCATGCCCATCACGATCGGCATCGGCGCAAGCTGCATGGCGCGCTTGACCCAGCCCGTCGCACCCAGCACCAGCATCAGCGCGCCGGTCGCATAATAGGCGCCGACGACCTGCGCAAAGCTCAGATGCGTCAGCGACTGGCCAACCAGGACCGTTCCGGGGATGGTCCAGAAGAAGGCCAGCGGCTGCCGGTAGAACCAGCAGAACAGGATCGTGATCAGGCCGTTGATGAAAAAGGCGGCGAAGATCCAGGAGGCGATTTCGCTCTCCGACAGCCCGCCGTTCGAGCCGACCGCGAGAATGATGGCAACCGGCGCGGTGATCGCGAACAGCCAGCCGATGAAGCCGTTGGCGAGATAAAGCAGGCCGAAATCGGAGACGATCCGCGCCAGGCCGGGCGGTCGCTCGATCGGCCGTTCGATGTGCGAGAGCATGTCTAGTCCGCGAAGCTCATTGGCGGACCTTCTCGACCCGGAAGCTGCGCTCGCAATTTCGCAGCCGACGATCGCTTTTTCATGCCGCCCGAACGAGGGGAGCGCCCTTGCCCCTGACTTCCGCCTCCTCGAATTCGGCAGCCGCGATCGCACGGTCAAGCGCGGCGCGCAACTCCTTCGCCGTCTCGAGCGTCAGCTCGATCCCTGCGCGTGCGCCGGGCTCGAGCGCGGTGTTGATGAAATCGAGCGTGATGACGTCGCCAAGATGGGCGTGGCGCGCATGGTCATAGGCGACCACGCTGTGCGAGAGCGCAAACCATTGATCGCCGCGCTTGGCCATGCCCTCGGCGCGGGCGATCTCGATGATGGACGTGCACATGTCCCGCTCTCCCTATTTCGAAAGATGCTTGCCGAAGAAGGCGAACACCTTGCTCCAGCCATCCATGCACTGCTCGGGCCGGTAGAGCGGCCGGTGCCAATAGAAGAAGCCGTGGCCCGCGCCGTCGTAGCGATGGAATTCGTAGTCCTTGCCGTGCTTCTTGAGCTCGGCCTCGTGCTGGTCGACCTGCTCCGGGCTCGGCGCCCGATCGTCATTGCCGAACAGGCCGAGCAGCGGACAGGAGAGATCCCTGGTCATGTCGATCGGCGCGACCGGCGTCTTGGCGTTGAGCTCCTCTTTCCCATCACCACCCGGCCGCCCCAGAGCTCGACGCAGGCGTCGACGTCCTTTTTCTGGCAGGCATAGATGAAGGCGTGGCGGCCGCCGGAGCAGGAGCCGAAAACGCCGACCTTGCCGTTGTGATTGGGCTGCGCGCGCATCCACTTCACCGCGGCCTCGGTGTCGCCCACCATCTGCGCGTCGGCAATGCCGCCATCGGCGCGCACCTTCGCGGCGACGTCGTCGGGGTTGCCGGGGCCCGCGCGCTCATAAAGATTGGCGCAGATCGCGAGATAGCCGTGATGGGCAAAGCGCCGCGTCGTCTCGATGTAAAGCTCGCTCCAGCCGGGCAGGTGATGGACGAGGACCACGCCCGGAAAGGGTCCGGCGCCGGAGGGCCTTGCGGTGTAGGCGGTGATCGGCGTGCCCTTGTCGCCATTGATCGTGACGTTCTCGCAGGTCATGCCTCGGTAAAATGACATCGTGTTGCTCCCGAAATCTTGGCTCCCTGAGCCTCGGCCTTGGGTCGGCCGTTGTTATGGCGGCCGCAGTATTCGACAATCGTCCGGCGAGTGCAACGTGAGGCGCGCTCCGCCGCGCGCGGCGTGTCCGGCGAAAACGCGGGTCTGTCATGTGATTGACTGCCAGCGCGCTTTGGTCTGATCTAATTGAAGAAACGGAGCATCTCCGGCGCCAGCAAGCAGCGGAAAAATCCATGGCCCCCAGCACTCCGAAGGCCGAGGAACGTCCACTGGAAATCGGCAAGACCTACGATGCCGTCGTCGTCGGCGCGGGATTTGCCGGTCTTTACATGCTGCATCGCCTGCGGGGCCAGGGCTTCACCGTGCGCGCGTTCGAGGCTGGCGGCGGGGTCGGCGGCACCTGGTACTGGAACAGGTATCCGGGCGCGCGCTGCGACGTCGAGAGCATGCAATATTCGTTCTCGTTCTCCGAAGAGCTCGATCAGGAATGGGACTGGTCGGAGAAATACGCGCCGCAGCCCGAGATCCTGAGCTACGCCAACCACGTCACCGACCGCTTCGATCTTCGGCGGCACATCGTGTTCGACACCCGCGTCACCGGCGCAAGCTTCGACGAGACGGCAAAATGCTGGCGCATCGAGACCGATCGCGGCGATCGGGTGGCGGCGAAATTCTGCATCATGGCGATCGGCTGCCTGTCGGCGACGAACCATCCGCCGTTCAAGGGACGTGAGGATTTTTCCGGGCCCATCTATCACACCGGCGAATGGCCTCATGAGGGCGTGGATTTTCGCGGGCTTCGCGTCGGCGTCATCGGCACCGGCTCGTCCGCCATCCAGTCCATTCCGATTATCGCGCAGCAGGCCTCGGCGCTGGCGGTTTTCCAGCGCACCGCGACCTATTCCGTGCCGGCCTGGAACGAGAAGCTGACGGCGGAATATCGAAAGGCCGTCAAGGCCGATTATCCCGCGCTGCGCGCCAAAGCGCGGGCGCGGCCGACCGGCTTCTATTTTCCGTTCAACATGAAGCCGGCCATGGAGGCCAGGGAAGACGAGCGCGAGCGACAATATGAGGAGTTCTGGAAGCGCGGCGGCCTGCCATTCCTCGGCGCGTATGGCGACCTTCTGTTCGAGAAGGCCGCCAACGATACGATCGCCGAGTTCGCGCGGCGCAAGATCCGCGGCATCGTCAGGGATCCCGCCACGGCCGAACTGCTTTGTCCCGACAACGTCTTCGGCTGCAAGCGTCTATGCGTCGATACCGGCTACTTCGAGACCTACAATCTTCCCCATGTGAAACTGGTCGACGTCTCCAAGACGCCGATCGAGCGCTTCACCGCGCATGGCATCGAGGTGAACGGCACCGAATATCCGCTCGATGCGATCGTTTGCGCGACCGGCTTTGCGGCGATGACGGGATCATTCGACAAGATCAGAATCGCCGGGCGCAACGGGCTGATGCTGTCCAAGAAATGGCGCGCGGGGCCACGCACCTATCTCGGCGTTGCCTCAGCGGGCTTTCCCAATCTCTTCATGATCACCGGACCGGGCAGCCCGTCGGTGCTGGCGAGCATGATCCAGGCCATCGAGCAGCACGTCGACTGGATGGTGGACTTGATGGCTCACATGCGCGACATCGGTGCGGCGACCGTCGAGGCGATCGAGACCTACGAGGACGACTGGATCGAGCATGTCAACGAGGTCTCGAAGGTCTCGCTCCGCTCGACATGCAGCTCCTGGTATGTCGGGGCCAACATCCCGGGACGGCCGCGGGTTTTCATGCCCTATATCGGCGGTTTCCCGATCTACGTTCAAAAGTGCAACGAGGTCATGACCAATGGCTTCGAAGGCTTTGTGATGGAGGGCGCAAGCCGGAGCAACGAGACGCCGCGCGTGCGGCTGACCGAGCGATGGCGCGTGCCCCTGGATATCGAGGTGATTTCGCCCGCAGCGGTCGCGGCCAGGCGTGTGCCTGTGGTCTGACCAGTCGTTGCGAAACGTGAAACAAAAGGATGGTTGGCATGGCGCCGCAACCGTTTCTCCTCCGCGTTCCCGAGGCCGACATTGCCGATCTCAAGGCTCGTCTCGGTCTGACGCGTTGGCCTGACGCCGCTCCCGGTGATCCCTGGGCCTATGGCAGCAGCGTGGACTACATGCGCGACCTCGTTGCCTACTGGAAGGACCTCTTCGACTGGCGCGCGCAGGAAGCGGCACTGAACTACTTTCCGCAGTTCAAGGTGCCGTTGCACGATATCGACGTGCATTATCTGCATGTGAAGGGCGCAGGACCTGATCCGTATCCGCTGCTGCTCATGCATGGCTGGCCGGGCTCGGTGTACGAGTTTCTGGACATCATCCCGCGCCTGACCGATCCCGCGCGCTTCGGCGGCGATCCCAAGGATGCCTTCACCGTGATTGCGCCGTCGCTGCCCGGCTACGGCCTCTCTTTCAAGCCGGGGCAAAAGCGGTTCACCGTCCAGGAGATGGCCGCATGTCTGCATGACCTCATGGTCGAGACGCTGGGATTGAAGAAGTTCGCGGTGCAGGGCGGTGACTGGGGCGCCGGCATAGCTTCGGTGATGGGACAGAGATATCCGTCGTCGGTTTGCGGCATCCATCTCAATCTGTTGTTTGCGCCGCGCGACCAGAAGGCCGCTGCCGCGAGCTCGGCGGAGGAGACGCAGTACATTGCGAAGCTCACGCATTGGCTCAAGGAAGAAACCGGCTATCAGCAAATTCAGGGCACCAAGCCGCAAACGCTTGCCTTCGCGCTGACCGACTCTCCCGCCGGCCTTGCGGCCTGGATGGCCGAGAAGTTCCGGACATGGTCCGACTGCGACGGCCTCGTCGAAAACGCGATCAATCGCGACCGGATGCTGGCGAACATCTCGCTGTACTGGTTCACCGCGGCGATCGGATCGTCGTTCTGGCCGTATTACGGTCGCCTGCACGCGCCGGCCTGGCCGATCTCACCGGCGCAGCCGGTCAAGGTGCCCACCGGCTATGCCGCCTTCCCCAAGGAAATCATCGTGCCGCCGCGCTCGGTCGCCGAGAAGACCTACACCAACATCCAGCGCTGGACTGAGATGAAGAAGGGCGGTCACTTCGCCGCCCTGGAGCAGCCCGCCGCGCTTGCGGAAGAGATTTTTCACTTCTTCCGTCCGCTGCGATGACGGCGCGCAGGTTTTCGGGGCGGCCGGCTCGATGTGCCGGTCGCCATTGGTGGAAGATGACCCTCTCGGCGACGTTGAGGGCTCAAAGGCTCCCTTCTCGCCGCGCTCGCGCGCGCATGACGCCGAATGGATCTTCGCGGGCCGCCAGCTTGCGATAGGTCCCAAGGTCATCCTGCATGGGTCCTTCGCCCCGTCTCACACCCGAAGGCGCATTCGCGGCGAGCGGAATGGATGTGCCAAGGCCGGCATAAAGATACTTGTCGCCAAACGCTTTTTTGAGAGCAGCGAAGGTTGGCTCGCCCGTGCAGTGACCGGGAGCGATGTAATCGACGTTGAACCGGTCTTTGAGCGAGGCGACGATCTTTGCGATCACGTCATCAGGCGCGGCGACCAGGTGAAAGCCGCCGGCAATGAGGTGAATCTTCGGGTTGATAGCGGCGGCAGCCTCGACGATGCGCTCGATACCGGGGTGCGAACAGCCGACAACGAGCACAACGCCATCAGGCGTGTTGACGGCCAGCGATAGCTCCTTGAGTTCCTTCGTGCCCGGAGCATCAGAAACCAGTGCGATCAGCGTGATGCCCGGCGCAATTTCGGTGGTCTGGTCGATCAACTCGAATTTGGCGTTTGCCCATGCCGCGCCGAAGGTCATGATCTCGGGCGGCTTGCCTCCGTAGTATCGCATCTCCGGCGGCAGCGAATCGTCTTTGCGATAGAAGCTGGAGGGCAGGGATGATCCATAGATGCCAAATCCCTCTTTGGGCGCGTAAATTTTAACTGTCGGATTGGCGCTCAACACGGTGGCCAGACCCGCCATGTGATCCGAATGTCTGTGCGAGAGAACGACAAAATCCAGTGTTGTCAGGTCGACGCCTTTCGCCTTCACATTGGTGGCGAAAATCTCGGCGTTGTCGCCGGTATCGAACAGGATACGCTTGCCCGCGATTTCGACGAGCGCCGAGAAGCCCCAGTCTTTCGTCATCTTGGAATCCGAGCCGAACGCGTCGTAGAGGATGGTAATCCGGCTCTCAGGTTCGGTGGCCGCTCTCGCCACTGTGACTGTCGTGGCGGCGATGGCGGCAAGAACTGCTGCAGCAAGCTTGAGGTACATGGACGTTCCTCCTACTCGGATACAACCCTTGAAGAACGCTTATAACCCTTTTTCCGTGCGACAGCGCTTCGCCCGTGCGGAAAATCGGTTGTCTTTTTCCGAGGGGCCGACAATCGCCGTTCAAGGGGGATCTCGTGATGATCCAATGACTTGCATCGACTGATTTGCCCGACAAGTGAGCCGTGCGACTTGCTGTCAACTCTCCGCGTGAAAAATATTTCGCTTTATCGGAAGAGCAAATCAGTGCCATGGTCGGCCATCCCGTCTCGATGCGAGGGGCGTTACGCGTCGTCACGAAACGCGAGGCGGGATGCGATGGACGCGAGCGCGCGCGTGACGAACGACGCGGTTGCGGACGGCGAAATCGTATGGTCCTGGCGCCCCTGGGCTGGCGCTAAGTCTGCTGATGATGATTCCGCAGGCGACGGTGACTAAGAGGTCATGGACACCGGGGAGAGTACGAAAATAAGCGTTAACACCATCGCGCAGGGAAGGCCGGATCGTTTCGGCGTACCTGTGGTGAACTTACTCGTATGCTTTCTTTTATTGCATGCGAGGCTGCGGGTGCACAAAACACCCGGCTTTCCCTGCGCCCTCTGATTTTTCGGGGGACGAAACTGATGCATCACCCGGGCAAAACGCGTCGCGGGAACGCGGACGTGCATCCAGCGAGCGCGGGCTTCGTAGGGCGGGCAAAGGCGCGCAGCGCCATGCCCAGCGTTTCCTCCGAGTGCAGGTCGTCGAATGGTGGGCTCGCTTCGCTCAGCCCACCCTACGAGTCCGGGACACGGCTATGGTGCCCCAAAGCGCATGCCCCCATACGCCCGATACCCTTGATCTCGGCAGTCGCCTGCCGTTACGTGGGGCCAACACCACAACAGGGAGCAAACGCCACGATGGGCCCGCTGCAAGGCATCAAGGTCATCGACATGACGACCGTGCTGATGGGGCCGTATGCGACCCAGATGCTCGGCGATTATGGTGCCGACATCATCAAGGTCGAGGCGCTGGAAGGCGACGTCACCCGGCTGATCGGGCCGACCCGGCATCCCGGCATGGGTCCGGTGTTCCTGAACACCAACCGCAGCAAGCGCTCGATCTGTCTCGACCTCAAGAAGCCCGCCGGCCGCGACGCCGTGCTGCGGCTGCTCAGGACCGCCGACGTCCTGGTCTATAACGTGCGCCCCCAGGCGATGGCGCGGCTCAATCTCGGCTATGAGGTCGTCTCCGAGGTCAACCCGCATCTCATCTATGCGGGCGTGTTCGGCTTCGGCCAGGACGGGCCTTATGCCGCCAAGCCCGCTTACGACGACCTGATCCAGGGCGCAACCGCGCTGCCGGCGCTGATGGCGCAGACCGGCGACGGCGTGCCGCGCTATGTGCCGAACGCGCTGGTCGATCGCATTGTCGGCCTGACCGCGGTCGGGGCGATCTGCGCGAGCCTCGTGCACCGCGACCGCACCGGACGCGGCCAGCGCGTCGATATCCCGATGTTCGAGACCATGGCCGGCTTTGTGATGGGCGACCACATGGGTGGCCTCACCTACGAGCCGCCGCTCGACAAGGGCGGCTATGCGCGGCACCTGTCGCGCGATCGCAGGCCGTACAAGACCAGAGACGGCTATCTCAGCGTCATCGTCTACAACGACAAGCAATGGAACAGCTTTTTCAACGCCACCGGCCGCGAGGATCTGCGCCGGGATCCGAGATTTGCAACCTTTGCCGGGCGCGCCGCCAATATCGACATCGTGTATGGCGAGCTGGCCCGCATCTTCGAAACGCGCACGACCGACGAATGGATCGCGCTTCTGACCAAGGCCGATGTGCCGGTAATGCCCATGCACAATCTCGAGAGCATTTTGCAGGATGATCATCTGGTTGCGACCGGCTACTTCCCGATCGTGGAGCATCCGACCGAGGGTCCGATCCGCAGCATGAAGGTGTCGGCGAGCTGGTCGGAAACGCCGGCCGAGCCTTCACGCCTTGCGCCGCGCCTCAACGAGCATGGCGCCGAAATCCTGAGCCAGGCCGGATTTTCGGCTGATGAGATCGCAGCACTCGTGCGTGACGGTGTGACAAAGTCTTCGCCTGCCAATTGAGGGATAGAGCCATGGATTTCGCGCTCACGGAAAACCAGGAATCGATCCGCGATGCCGTTGCAAAAACTTGCAGCCGTTTCGACGACGCCTATTGGCTGAAGAAGGACAAGGAGGGCGGCTTTCCCGACGATTTCTACGGTGCGATCGCGGACGCCGGCTGGCTCGGCATCTGCTTCCCCGAGGAATATGGCGGCGCCGGGCTCGGCGTTCTCGAGGCCGCGATCATGATGCGGACGATCGCCGAATCCGGCGCCGGGATGTCGGGCGCCTCGGCTGTCCATATCAATGTGTTCGGGCTCAAGCCCGTGGCGGTGTTCGGGACAAAAGAGCAGTGCCGGCGCATGCTGCCTGGCATCATCTCAGGCAAGGAAAAGTCCTGTTTCGGTGTCACCGAACCCAACACCGGGCTCAACACCACGCAGCTCAAGACGCGCGCGGTCAGGAAGGGCGACAAATATATCGTCAACGGCCAGAAGGTCTGGATCTCGACCGCTCAGGTCGCGGACAAGATCCTGCTGTTGGCGCGCACCACGCCGCTTGAGGAGGTCAAAAGCCCGACCCATGGCCTGACCCTGTTCTACACCAATTTCGATCGCAGGCGCGTCACCGTTCATGAGATCGAGAAAATGGGCCGCAAGGCCATCGATTCCAACGAGCTGTTTTTCGAGGATTTTGAAATCCCCCTGGAGGACCGTCTGGGTGAGGAGGGCCGCGGCTTCGAATACATCCTGCACGGCTTGAATCCCGAACGCGTCCTGGTCGCCGCCGAAGCGGTGGGGCTCGGGCACTGTGCGGTGTCACGGGCGGCGGATTATGCGAAGACACGTGTGGTGTTCAATCGGCCGATCGGCATGAACCAGGCGATCCAGCACCCGCTTGCAAGAAACTGGATGGAGCTGGAGGCGGCCTGGCTGATGACGCTGTCCGCGGCGTGGCAGTATGATCAGGGTCTGCCGTGCGGGCCGTCGGCGAACGCGGCGAAATATCTTGCGGGCGAGGCCGGCTTCCACGCCTGCGAGCAGGCGGTGATGAGCCATGGCGGGTTCGGCTATGCCAAGGAATTTCATGTCGAGCGGTACTTAAGGGAATCGCTGATCCCGCGCATTGCCCCCGTGAGCCGGGAGCTGATCATGAGCTTCATCGCCGAGAAAGTTCTAGGCCTGCCGAAGTCGTATTGATGTATCAAACCTTGTCATTCCGGGGCGCGAGCAAAGCGAGCGAGCCCGGAATCCATAACCCCCGCTCGTGGTTATGGATTCCGGGCCCACGCCATTCGGCGCGTCCCGGAATGACGGAGAGGGGACTCCCTGGTCGCCCGCATTGCCCCGGTGAGCCCGGAGGGATGCGCAAGATGGTCGTTAGGGACGCTTACTTTCAGTTCTCCCTCCCCCTGCAAGGGGGAGGGTTGGGGTGGGGGTCGGCCATGAGCGATGGCGGATGTGGAGAGAGGATCCCCACCCGATTTGTGCTGAAGCACAAATCGACCTCCCCTTTTCGAGGGGAGGTAAGAACGTGAGCTACATCACCGGCGTCGGTCTCACATCATTTGGCAAACACGAAGGCTCCTCCTCGCTCGGCCTCATGAGCGAGGCGGCTGCGCACGCGATTGCCGACGCCGGACTGAAGCGCAGCGAGGTCGACGGCATCCTGTGCGGCTACTCGACGGTGGCTCCGCATATCATGCTTGCGACTGTCTTCGCCGAGCACTTCGGTATCCGCCCGTCCTATGCCCATGCGGTGCAGGTTGGCGGCGCGACGGGCCTTGCGATGACCATGCTGGCGCATCATCTGGTCGATGCGGGCGTGGTCAGGCACATGCTCGTCGTCAGCGGTGAGAACAGGCTGACCGGCCAAAGCCGCGACGCCTCGATTACGGCGCTCGCGCAGGTCGGCCATCCCGAGTACGAGGTGCCGCTCGGGCCGACCATCCCCGCTTATTACGGCCTCGTCGCCTCTCGCTACATGCACGAATACGGCCTGACCCAGGAAGACCTCGCGGAGTTTGCTGTTCTGATGCGCGCCCACGCGCATGACCATCCCGGCGCTCAATTCAAGGAGCCGATCACGGTGGCCGACGTGATGGCCTCCAAGCCTGTCGCGCTGCCGCTCAAGCTTTTGGACTGCTGTCCCGTTTCGGACGGCGGCGCGGCCTTTGTGGTGAGCCGAGAGCCGACCGGGAGCGCGCGAATTCGCGTCCGCGGCTGCGCGCAGGCGCACACCCATCAGCATGTCACGGCCGCACCGCCCTTGAGCGAGCTCGGCGCGGAGATCTCGATCGCCAGGGCCAGAACGGCCGCCGGTGTTGCGACCGCAGATGTGCGCTACGCGGCCGTCTACGACAGCTTTACCATCACGCTTGCGATGCTGCTGGAGGACCTGGGCCTTGCTCGGCGCGGCGAGGCGGCCGCACAGGTGAGGGCCGGCCATTTCGCTCGCGATGGCGCTTTGCCGCTCAACACTCATGGCGGGCTCTTGAGCTACGGCCATTGCGGCGTCGGCGGCGCGATGGCGCATCTGGTCGAGACCCACCTGCAGATGACCGGTCGTGCGGGGCAGCGCCAGGTGCGCGACGCTTCGCTTGCGCTGCTGCATGGCGATGGCGGCGTGCTCTCCTCTCATGTCAGCATGTTCCTGGAGCGGGTGCGATGAGCGAGACGCGGGCGGATTGGACCCATGGCCACGGGGCCATCCTGTATCAGTCCTGCGAATCGTGCGGGCGCGTGCAGTATTTTCGTCGCGATTTCTGCGCGACCTGCGGTTCGGCCGTTCTCACCGAGAACCGGTCGAGCGGCGAGGGTACTGTCTATGCGACCTCGCTGGTCTGCCGCGCCGCGACGCCCGAAACCCGCGCGCATGTTCCCTACAACATCGTGCTGGTCGACACCACGGAGGGCTTTCGCATGATGGCGCACGGCGCTGATGATCTTGCGATCGGCGATCGCGTCAGCGCGCGCTTCGTGCCCTTTGCGGGGCGTGTCGTTCCGTATTTCGAGAGGATGAAATGAAAGGAGCCGTCATTGCGAGGAGCCAGCGGGTCCGCGCGAAGCGCGGCCCGGATGGTTCCCGATGACGATGCAAATGGATTTAGTGAGAATAGAAAAGGACGCTGGCGATGACGAGCAGTGCCGTCACCGCCAGCATGTGCGCGAATGCTTCCGAGGTCGCCCTCTTGGTGGCTTCCTTCATGCCGGTCTCTCCCTAAACCTGGGCGCAACAAGTCGTGGCGCGGCGACGCGCACAACCGTCAGAATTTTTACTCGGAACACCCCGCACAAACGTCGAGTACTCGCCTGACTGTTGTCCCCACTCAGCGAATATCGACCATCCGAAGGTCGGATAGCAATGAGGCGGCAATTTGACTCAAGAATGTCGCGGGCCTGATAGTCTTTGGCAAAATCATCGCCGCCGCGCCGCAAGACAAATCAGCAAGAAGCAAGACGCCAGCAGTCGCAAACCTTGAGGAAACGCCATGGCCCGCATCGATTACAGCGATCCCGCGAAATACGACGACCGCACCCGACAACTGCTCGAGTGGAATCGCAACGCCAACATCTTTCGCATGATGGCGCATTCGCCGAGCTATTTTGAGCAGTATTGCCGGCTCGGCGGCGCTATCCGCAACAAGGGCGAGCTCGATCCGGTCCTGCGCGAGCTCGCGATCACGCGCGCCGGCATTCTGTGCGAGGCGCCCTACGAAATCGCCGCCCACAAGCGTATCGGCAAGAATGCCGGCGTCACCGACGAGCAGAATGCGGCGCTCGAGAACTGGCAGGAGGCGGGCTGCTTCAACGAGGTGCAGCGCGCGGTCCTCGCCTTCACCGACGAGATCGTGAGACTGCGCCGGCCGACGGACCCGACCTTTCAGGCGATCCGCGCCAGGCTTACGCCGCGTGCGCTGGTCGAATTGCAGCTTTCGGTGGGCTTCTACATCATGACCTCGAAATTCCTGGAGACCTTCGACATCGACCTGCAGCCGGTGAACGAGGTCGTTTGAGTCCCCTGACGGTCGATTTGCGGAATTTCGGTTCGATGCACGCGGCAAAATTAAACTTTTACGAAACCTTTAGATGGTTTCGTCTAGGTTTGACTGACCGGCAGAACAGCCGCTGGAAGCGCTCAGGACGAGCCATGTCGGACACTAATTTCTCGATTGCCGACGAGGTCGAGGCGGCCGTTGCCGCCGGCGCCTCGGACAAATGTTTCGACATGATGCGGCGCGTGACGGCGCTGTTCTCGGCGTCTGCCGCCAACCTCAGCGAGGATCAGGTCACCCTGTTCGGCCAGGTCCTCGACCGGCTGATCAACACCATCGAGCTTCGCGCGCTGGCCGAAGTCGGAGCCAGGATGGCGCTGGCCGAGCTGAGTGCCCAGCTTGCGCCCATTGCCCAGGCTCCAGGCCCGGTAGTGCTGCGGCTGGCGCGACACGACGAAATCTCCGTCGCTGGACCCATTTTGAGCGAATCGGCGCGACTGGGCCCGCAGGACCTGGTCGAGATCGCCCAAAGCAAAGGTGAGCAACATTTGCTTGCGATCTCCAGCCGCTGGTGGCTGAAGGAGGTCGTCACCGACGTTTTGCTGGCGCGGCGCTTCAAGAGCGTGAGCCGCAGGCTGATCAAGAATCCGGGCGCGAGGATTTCGCCGGCCGGATTTGCGATCGTGCTGTCGCAGGCGCAATCCGATCCGGAGCTCGCAGTCGAGATGGGTGTCCGGGTCGACCTGCCGGCGGAGTTGCGCAACCAGCTCCTGCGCAAGGCGACCGACGCGGTGCGAACCCGGTTGTTGTCGCGTGCCCCGCCGCATCTGTTCGAGGATATTCGCAAGGCGATTTCCGCGGCCTCCGCAAGCGCCGACCGTGAAATGTCTGCGGAGCGCGATTTCGCGGCGGCAAGCCACCTGGTCGCGATGCTGAAGGTCGAGGGCCGAACTCGATGAGGAGGTGCTCTGCGACTTTGCGCGCAAGCGCCGCTACGAGGAAACCGTGATCGCGCTTGCCGAGCTGTCGCAATCCAGCGTCGAGGTCGTGCGTCCCCTGATGCAAAGCCTGCAAAGCGACAGCATCCTGGTGCCGTGCAAGGTCGCGGGCCTGAGCTGGAAAAGCGTGATGCTGATTCTGGATTGCCGCTTTTCGACCGGCGCGACCGGTCCGGACGAGCTTGCCCGGCTGAAGGGGCAATATGCCAAGCTGACGGCCGCGGATGCGCGCAGGCTGCTCAGGCTCTGGATGGTCAAGCCGCCGTCGCCCGCGCCGAGATCGCATTGAGCTCAGCTTGACGTCAGCAGGTTCACCTTTGCGTTGGCGGCGATCAGCCGGTCGGCGAGCAGCCGCGCGAGATTGCGCATGATGCGTTCGGAGATCGCCGGGTGCTGCGCACCGAAGCGTTCGAAGGCGGCCAGCGGCACCTCGAGCGCGGTGACCGCGGCGTCGGCGAAGACGTCGGCGGAACGGCGGCTCTCGAGCAGCGCCATTTCGCCGAACGCCATGCCCGCGGTGATGGTCGCAACGCGGGCGCCGCTCGGCAGCCTGACATGGACGACCCCGCGCCTGAGGAAAAAGATGGACGAGGCCGGCTCGCCCGCACTGACGATTTTCTCGCCATGGGAATACGTCCGGACCCGGCCGAGCGAGGCGATGATGTCGAGCTCGCTTGCGGAAAGGCCCGCGAGCAGCGCCTGCTCGGAGAGTTCCGTGCTCTCGTTGGAATAGATGTCGCCACCGTGACGATAGATGATCTGGTCCTCCGCCCACTCGATGGCGTCGTCGAGCAAGGGATAGTTGCGGAGGTTGGAGAGACCGGCCGCGCTTTCGCGCAGGCTCTGCCAATGCGCGGAGGCGCGCTCGATGCCGGACAGGACGGCCGTGATGTTGAACGCTGCAAGCTCGCGGAAGCCTTCGGCGAGCAGCCGGCCGCCCGCCGGCGTGATCGCGGTGACGCGGCGCAGGTCGAAGATGACGAATTGCGGACGCGGGTTGCCGCGAAGCTGCCGCGAGACGTAGTCGACGTTGGAGAACGAGAGCGTGCCGACCAGCTCCAGCACGCGGACGTCGTTGTGGTGAGCGGCGAGGATCTTTCGTTCATGCGGCCTGCGGCTGCGCCGCGACGCGCTCTTGCCGATGTTGTAGTCGGCAATCACGGAGGTGCGCGCGTCGTCGGAGCGGTTGAGCATATGAAGGTCATAATGCGCCGAGAGCGCCTCGCAGACCTTGATGCCGCGCACGCTGTTGCCGTGGCTGTCGAGCCGCGGCGAATAGGTGCCGAGCCCCCATCGTGCCGGCAGCGCCGCCAGAATGCCGCCGCCGACACCGCTTTTTGCAGGGATGCCGACCCGATAGATCCACTCGCCGGCAAAATCGTACATGCCGGACGAGGTCATGACCGACAGCGTGCGCGAGATCGCATAGGGCGTCATGACCTGCTCGCCGGTCACCGGATTCGCACCGCGGTTGGCAAGGGTGATCCCCATGACCGCGATGTCGCGCGCGGTAACCAGCACCGAGCACTGGCGGAAGTAGACCTCGAGCACCGCGCGGACGTCATCCTTGATGACTCCGGAGTTTTTCAGGAGATAGCCGATCGCACGGTTGCGGTCACCGGTTGCGCATTCGGAAGAAAACACCGCCTCGTCGACATCGAGCTCGCGTCCTGCGAAGCGCCCGAGCGCCTTGCGGATATACTCGAATGCTCCGTCGCCCTTTGCCTGTCGGATCAGGCCGGACACCGTGATCGCGCCGGCATTGACCATCGGGTTGAAGGGATGGTTGTTGGCATCGAGGCGGATCGAATTGAAAGGATCGCCGGAGGGTTCGACGCCGATTGCCGCCTCCACATGCTTCGCCCCGAGCGTGTCCAGGGCGAGCGCGAACACGAATGCCTTCGAGATCGATTGAATCGTGAAAGGCACTCTGGTGTCGCCGACCTCGTAGACATGGCCGTCGAGCGTCGCAAGGCTGATGCCGAAGTGATCCGGGTTCGCCTTGGACAATTCGGGGATGTAGTGGGCGACCTCGCCACCATTGTCACCCATGAACTCGGCATGGCATCCGGTCAAAAACCGCAACAGCGGCGGCATCGCCGTGCTCCAGTTGCCGGCGTGCGGATGCGGCGTCGGTCGCATGGTGGTCATGTGCATTCTGTCCTGCGCAGATGTAGCGCCTTGGAGAGCGATGTTACGTCGCCGTCGCCGACACCGAAACCGCCGGATTGGTCATTTAAGGGGCAGGAGATGTCATCGCGTCCGGCAGCACATGTGAGCTCAGGTCTCGATGATCGCCACGATCTGGCCCTCGGCAACCATCTCGTCGATGGCGACGAGCAGCGTCTTCAGCGTGCCCGCAGCCGGGGCGGCTACGGGAATCTCCATCTTCATGGCTTCGACAAACGCGACCTCGTCGCCGTCGCCGACGACCGCACCGGCCTCGAGCGGCAGCGCGCAAATGCGTCCCGCGACTTCGGTCACAACGCTGATATCTGGCATGCCAATCGGCTTCTTTGTTGTAGCCGCAGATTGCCTGAGGTAGCTTGATCTTCAAGTGGAATTTTATTCCGTAAAATGGAAAAACATTTGGGTGGAGAGCGCATGGGAAGACGCTCGGAGCGGCTGAGCAGGCAGATGCTCACCGGCGATCAAGGCGAGGGCGACGTTATTCAAGTGGTATCGCGCGCCTTCGACGTCTTGCGATGCTTCGAGGGCCACGAGGCACGGCTCGGCAATCTCGAGATCTCCAGTCGCTGCGGCTTGCCGCGGTCGACGGTGTCGCGGCTGACCCACACGCTGACGCGGATGGGACAGCTCGTCTATTTGCCGCGCGACCAGAAGTATCGTATCGGACCGAGCGCCGTGGCAATGAGCACCTCGATGATGAAGGGCTTGCAGCTGCGCAACCTGATCAGGCTGCGGCTGCAGGAGGTGGCCGAGCAATTGCCGGGAACGGTCGGCTTTGTCATTCCCGATCGCTTTCACCTTGTTTATCTCGAATTTGCGCGCGCCGCGAACGCGCTCGGACTGCATGACGTCACCGGCAGCCGCATCGCCATGGCGACGACCGCTGCCGGCCACGCTTATACGGCTGCGCTGTCGCCTGAGGTCGGCGAGGCCTTGCTTGCCGAGATGGAGCGCGAAATTCCCGAGGTCGCCAAGGTGCTCCGGCCCCGGATCGAGAACAACCGCCGCTTCTACCGAGAGCACGGTTATGTCGTGGCCTGCGGGCTGTGGAGCCCGCACATCAACGGGCTCGCCGTGCCGCTGTGGTCGCCGCAATACCAGACCTTTGTCGTGGTGACGATCGGGCTGTTGGCAGCGATGTACGACGAGAAGCGATTGCACCGGGACGTCGCACCCTTGATGTTGCAGCTCGCCACCGCGGTCGGCGGACTGCTCGAGGGCGCCGAGGGCGATTTCTTCAACAATCGCCTGGAGCGGAAGTCGCTCGCGGTCCAGGCCAACAAGATCGTCAAGACGGAGGAGACGAATGATCTGGAAGCCCGAACTCGACGACCTCGCTCGGCGCGAAGCGTTCGCGCGCGAGATGGGCGGCGTTGAGAAGGTCAAGCGGCAGCGCGACCAGGGCCGGCTCACCGTCCGCGAACGCATCGACAAGATGGTCGACGCCGGCACTTTCCACGAGATCGGCGCGATCTCGGGCATCGGCGAGTATGACGAGCAGGGCGAGCTGAAGCACCTGACGCCGGCCAATTGCGTGTTCGGCCGCGCCAGGCTCGATGGCCGCACGGTCGTCGTGGTCGGCGACGATTTCACCGTGCGCGGCGGCTCGGCGGATGCCTCGATCTCGGCAAAACCGCTGATGGCGGAGGAGATGGCGCACGATTTCCGCCTGCCGATCATCCGCATCATCGAAGGATCCGGCGGCGGCGGCTCGGTGAAGACCATCGAGACCAAGGGCGCGGCCAATCTGCCGGGCGGCATCGGCGGCACGCGCTGGTACCGCTACACGACCGAAAATCTCGCGCATGTTCCGGTGGTCGGTCTCGGGCTCGGATCGGTCGCGGGCCTCGGCGCGGCGCGGCTTGCCGCAACCCACTATTCGATCATGACCCGCGATTCCGCGATGTTCGTCGCAGGTCCCCCGGTCGTGAAGCGGCTCGGCCAGGACCTGACCAAGCAGGAGCTCGGCGGCGCCGACATCCAGACCCGCGCCGGCGGCGTGGACGACGCGGTCGATACGGAAGATGAAGCCTTTGCGCGTGCGCGTCGGTTCCTCTCTTATCTGCCATCATCGGTGTTCGAGCTGCCCCCGACCTTGCCGTGCAACGACGATCCGGCGAGAAGCGAGGGGATGCTGATGAAGGCGGTGCCGCGCAGCCGCCGTCAGGTCTACAAGATGCGGCCGATCATCGAGGCCGTCGTCGACAAGGGCTCGTTCTTCGAGGTGAATTCGAATTTCGGCCGGCCGATGATTGTGGGGCTCGCGCGCCTCGAGGGCCGCGCTGTGCTCGTGCTCGCGAGCGACCCGTTTCACTACGGCGGCTCATGGACGGCCGAGGCGTGCCAGAAGGTCGTGCGCTGGGTCGACTTCGCCGAAACCTTTCATCTGCCGATCGTTTATCTCATGGACTGCCCGGGCTTCATGATCGGGCTGGAGGCGGAGAAATCGGCAACGATCCGTCACGGCGTTCGCGCGATGGCGGCGGTCAACCAGACGACTGTTCCCTGGTGCACGGTGATCGTGCGCAATTCCTTCGGTGTCGCGGGCGTCGTGCATCAGCCGGCGGATCGTTTTTCGATCCGCTACGCCTGGCCGTCGGCCTATTGGGGCTCGCTGCCGCTCGAAGGCGGGATCGAAGCCGCCTATCGCGCCGAGATCGACGCGGCGCCCGATCCTGCGAAAAAGCTCAAGGAGATCGAGGATCGGCTTAACAAGCTGCGCTCGCCGTTCCGCTCGGCCGAAAAGTTCTGGGTCGAGGAGATCATCGATCCCCGCAAGACGCGCGCGCTCTTGTGCGAGTTCGCGCGCCTTGCCGAGCCCCTGCGCACGCCGGGGCTTGCGAAGGGAATGACGATCAGGCCGTAGCAGGCTTCGGCACCCGCGCGATCGCGAGCGCGATCAGTGCTGCGACGATACAAAGCGCACCGGCGGCAAAGAACGCCGGCAGATAGGAGGCGAGCAGCGTGCGCGACAGGCCGGCGCCGAAGGCGGCGGTACCCGCGCCGAGCTGATGACCGGCGAAAATCCAGCCGAACACCAGATTGGCACGCTCGGCCCCGAATCGTTGCGCGGTCAATCGCACCGTCGGCGGCACTGTCGCGATCCAGTCGAGACCATAGAACATCGCAAAAAGCGAGAGGCCGTAGAACGAGAAATCGCTGAAGGGGAGGAACACCAGCGACAGCCCGCGCAGGCCGTAATACCAGAACAGAAGCCAGCGATTGTCGTAACGGTCCGACAGCCATCCCGAAACGATGGTGCCGAAGAAGTCGAACACGCCCATCGCGGCCAAAAGGCTCGCGGCCTGCACCTGCGGAATGCCGAAATCCAGGCACATGGGGATCAGATGCACCTGCACGAGGCCATTGGTGCTGGCGCCGCAGATGAAGAAGGTCGCAAACAGGATCCAGAACACGCCACTCCTGGACGCATCGCGCAACGTGCCGAGCGCCGCGGCCCAGACCGGCGCCGTGCTGACGGGCGGTGTGGCCAAAGGTTTGCTGCCGTCGTCGCCGAACGGTCTCAAGCCCACGTCGGCTGGCCGGTCGCGCATGACGAGCGCAACGGCGAGCGCGGAGACGCCGAGCATGACGCAGATGAAGGAAAGCGCGAGGCGCCAGCCGAGGCGCTCGGTCAGGCTCGCAAGCAGCGGCAGGAAGACCAGCTGTCCTGTCGCGACGCTCGCGGTCATGATGCCCACCACAAGCCCGCGCCGTGCCGCGAACCATCGTGCAGCAATCGTCGCGCCCAGCACGAGCGCCGTCATTCCGGTGCCGATCCCGATCACCACGCCCCACAGCAGCATGAGCTGCCACACCTGCGTCATGGCCAGCGAGGCGACCAGCGCCGAGACCACGATCGTTTGCGCGGCGAGTGTTACATTGCGCAGTCCGTAGCGATTGAGCAGCGCGGCCGCAAACGGCGCCATGAGTCCGAATAGAACGAAACGGATGGAAAGCGCGGAGGAAATCTGCGCGGTGCTCCAGCCGAACTCTTTCTGCAGGGGAACGATAAACACACCGGGCGCGCCGACCGTGCCGGCGCTGATAAGCGCGGCAAGGAAGGTCACGCCGACCATCACCCAGCCGTAATGGATGTTGCGGCGGGACAATGCTGCCGCGAGCCAGTTCGAAATCATTGCGCTTGATGGACCCTCGTTGGAGCCTGCCTCGTTTAAGGGAGCTGCGACGCTCCACCGATGAGAAGTGTGTGCTAGAATCGGGCCATCACTGCGCGATCCTCTCGATCGCGATGGCGGTCGCTTCGCCGCCGCCGATGCAGAGCGCGGCCACGCCGCGCCTCAGTTTCTGCGCTTCCAGCGCATGCAGCAACGTCACGATCAGGCGAGCGCCGGTTGCGCCAATGGGGTGACCGAGCGCACAGGCGCCGCCGTTGACGTTGAGCTTATCGCGGGCAATCCCGAGGTCCCTTTGCGCGGCCATCGCAACGACCGCAAAGGCTTCGTTGATCTCGAACAAGTCGACATCGCCGACGTTCCAGCCAACTTTGTCCAGCAGCTTTCGGATCGCGGGGATCGGCGCGGTCGTGAACCATTGCGGTTCCTGGCTGTGGGTCGCGTGCCCCCTGATCTCGGCCATGATCGGCAGGCTCTCCCGCGATGCCAGCGAGCGCTTGGCCAGCACCAGGGCCGCAGCGCCATCGGCATTTGCCGAGGAGGCGGCGGGCGTGATCGTGCCGTTCGCACGGAACGCAGGCTTCAGGCCGGGGATCTTCGCCGGATCGACCTTCAGCGGATGCTCGTCATTTGCGATGATCCTCGGACCGGCTTTCTCGTTGAGCGTGATCGGCGCGATCTCGGGCTTGAATGCGCCGCCCGAGACGGCGTTGCGGGCACGAGTCAGCGTCTCCATCGCGTAGGCGTCCTGATCCTTGCGCGTGAACTGATAGGCCTCGGCGGTCGCCTCCCCAAAATCTCCCATCGAACGGCCGGTCTCGTAGGCGTCCTCGAGGCCGTCCATCATCATGTGATCGATGATGCGGTCGTGCCCCGCGCGATAGCCGGCGCGGGCCTTGGCGAGCAGATAGGGCGCGTTCGACATGCTCTCCATGCCGCCGGACACCACGATGTCGGCCGAACCCGCGTTGATGATGTCGTGCGCCAGCATCGTCGCCTTCATGCCGGAACCGCAGACCTTGTTGATCGTCGTGGCGCCGGCGGCATCGGGAAGGCCGGCCCCGCGCGCGGCCTGGCGGGCGGGGGCCTGGCCCTGGCCTGCGGGCAGCACATTACCCATGAACACCTCGTCGATTTTTCCGGGTGCGACCTTTGCGCGCGAAAGCGCAGCGGCGATCACATGCGAGCCAAGCTTGTGGGCGGCGAGGGGGGAGAGTTCGCCCATGAAGCGACCGAGCGGGGTGCGTGCGGCCGACAGGATGACGACGGGATCGGGGGCGGCCATGGCGGTTGCTCCAAGAGCAGTCGAGGGTGAATTATATGACACGCATCATATGATGCGCCGCGGAAATTGCAACGCATCTTCCCATGACAAAAAGTCGTGTTCGGATGAGTTCCGAGCCAATTCGGGACGATCGTCAGGAGGACTCGGTTTTGCCCTTTTGAAGGGCTCGGGCGAATTGCGCGCCTTGCCAAAAGCCATTCTCTCTACGTCAAAACTTTCGAGGCGAACTTCGCTATTGTCCGTGCGTGTAGCGTGAACAGGAAAATGTCCAACGATCTGGCATTCGTGCGGGCGCTGGCCGGCGTTCGGCCCGGCCTTTCCGCGAACTCCTTGCGAAGCCTGATCGGCTCGCGGTGGCGCGAGCCGCTACCGCATGAGCAGGGCCAGGTGCTCTGCTTGCGGCATTCGTATGCTTTCGTCGCGCAGATCGACGTTGACGGGAACGTCGGTCGTGCCGAATTCGGGACGACCTGGTCCGATCCGCCCTTTGCGGCTGGCATCGAGGTTGTGGGCCTGCATCAAGGCATGTCGCCTGCCGACGCCAAACGAGTGTATCCCCAACTGGATATCAGGCCGGGCGTGCACCCGATGCCGACCTTCGGCCTTTTGCGGTTCGACGATCACGCAAATCTGCGGCTGCAGTTCTTGTTTGACAAACTGCGTGTCATCGAGATTTTCGACACCAAGGCGCTCTATCAGCCAAAATTGTCCACGCCCTATCCGGCAGCCGCCAATCCTCCCGGCCATCCCTTTGTCGACCCCAATTTCAAGCTCGTGGTCATGAGCGATCTGATTGATCGAAACATCATCACTCTCGGCACGACCGCTGAACTGGCCTCGTTCGTTCTCAAGCGTCCGTTCGATCGCGAGCAAGAGGGCTATTCGCTTAATCGCCCGGTTTACGACTATCTGTTGCGTTATCCGCTGGGACAGGATCATCTCGATAAAGTGGAGACGATCGACTTCGGTGGTGGACTTTCAATCTATCCCCATATCTGGCCGTTCTACGATGGAGAGACGGACGATTTCTCGGTGCAAAGCATCGAAGGTATCGCATTGTGCCGCCACGTGACCACAGTGTGCGACCTGCCCATCGCAGGCGGGGACTTTCTGCGAGCGCCATTGCGGGAGCTGCCCAAGCTGGCTCGTCTGATGCTTACCATCGGCGATTATTCGAACATCGAAGCGTTGCTCGATCTGCCCGCGCTCGCTGAATGCCACCTCTGGGGCAACCGTATCTTTGCCGATGTCTCGACGCCCGGCCACCCGTCGCGGCGCGTCATGGACCTATTACGCTCGCGCGGAGTGAGGCTCCGTGTTCAGTACATATCTTGCGATGGTCTTCCGAAACCGGCCTTTCAATAGACCCCGCACTACCGCTTCCGGTTCACAAAGCCCTGCATCAGCCGTGTCGGTTCATCCTTGAGAAAGGATTGTCCGAACACGCCGATGCTGAGATTGACGGACTCGGTCAGCGGCAACTCTTCCCATTGCCGCAGCAGCGCCTTCTGCGAGCGCAGCGCCTCCGGGCCGCATTCGAGCAGCATCCTGACGACGTCTTCCACCGCCGCATCCAGGCCGCCCGGCGGCGCGACCCTGTCGATCAGTCCCCAGGCGAGCGCCGTCGACGCGTCGATGTTTTCTGCGGTCATGACCAGCCAGCGGGCGCGGCCCCAGCCGATCAGCCGTGGCAGAAGCGCCGCGTGTATCACGCTGGGGATCCCGACCCGCACCTCGGGCATGCCGAACTTCGCATCATGCGCCGCCACCCGGAAATCGCAGGCGGCCGCGACCTCGAGACCGCCGCCGAGGCACCAGCCCGGCATCCGAGCAATCGCCGGCGCCGGAAACGCGCGCACGGTCTCGCAGAGGTCCCGCAGTCGGGTAATGAAGGCCTCTGCCGACTTTTGATCGAGCCTCGCCATCTCCTTGATGTCGGCGCCGCCGATCAGGCTCTTTTGGCTTTGGCCCGCGAGCACGAGAACGCGAATGGTCCGGTCCCTTGCAAGCCGCTCCAGCCCCTGACGCATGCCGTCGATGACGGCCGAGCCCAAAATGTTGAGCGAACCCGCGTTGCAGATGGTCGCACGGACGACGCCGCGGGAATCGCGGTCGACGCCGC
Organism: uncultured Alphaproteobacteria bacterium; assembly: GCA_963738845.1. Classification (GTDB taxonomy): domain Bacteria; phylum Pseudomonadota; class Alphaproteobacteria; order Rhizobiales; family Xanthobacteraceae; genus Bradyrhizobium. The sequence goes on from CAVTYJ010000009.1 coordinate 175,990, forward strand.
AATGGGAATTGAGCATGTCCATCGGAAAGTCTCGCGCCTGCACTGAACAACGGCACTTCCGGTTCAAACCCGGCCGTTGTCAAGCCACCAGATTCCCGCAGGTGAGATCGATTTAAGCAAATAAGTGCGGCAATTTTCGCGGCAGGTGCTATTATATGATTATGGACATTCCATAGGACGACCATGCGTTACTCAAAAGAGCACAAGCAGGACACCCATTCCCGGATCGTGAAGAAGGCCTCGGTGCGGCTGCGCGAAAAAGGCGCGCATGGCATCGGCGTCGCCGATCTGATGAAGGAGGCCGGGCTGACCCATGGCGGTTTCTACGCCCATTTCGATTCCCGCGAGGCGCTGGTGATCGAGGCCTTCACCTACGCCTCGGGTCGTTCGCGCGATTTCTGGCGCAAGATCGTGGAGCAGACCCCGCCCGACAAGCGCCTGGCGCTGATCGTCGATACCTATCTCGGTTCGGCCCACCGCGACGATCCCGGCCATGGTTGCGCGATCGCTTCTCTCGGCGCCGACATTGCCCGCGAGGGTCCGAAGACGCGCAAGGCGTTCGCGGCCGAACTGGAGCACCTGATCGATCTGATCGCTGACCAGATCCAGGACACACCCCGCAAGGCCGCGCGCAAGCAGGCGACGGCAACCCTTGCAACCCTCGTGGGCGCGCTGCTGATGGCCCGGATCGCCGGCAATGGAGAGTTCTCGGACGAGATCATGGCGGCCGGCCGCGAAGCCGCGCTCGGAGGTCCGCCTCGCGCGAAATCCGCGACCAAGGCATCGCGCGCAAAGGCGAACTAGCATTCGCTGTCGTCGCCGGCGGCTCCCGAGAGCCTCGGTCACGCCTCGGCGTCGCCCTTTCGAAAGGCCGCTTCTCCGGCATCGGACACCTCGACCCATTTAGGATGCGGCGAGGCCTCGGCCTCGTAATTGTCGTGCCAGTTCCACCATTTGTATGGCGGCGTCTGCGGGTAACCTGCGGGCGAGTCCTCCCAAACCTCCTGACGCCCGAGTGCCGTCATGTCGAGATAGCTCCAGATCGTGCCCATCGCCTCATCGCCGCGGTTGTTGATGAAGTAGGTGCGGAACACCTTGTCCCCCTGGCGGATGAACGCGTTATGGCCGTGCCATTGGTCGACGCCGAAGTCGGCATCGAAGCTGTCCGTGATCGTGTACCAGGGCATCTCCCAACCCATCCGCGCCTTCAGCCGCGCGATGTCCGCCTGGGGCGCCCGCGAGGCGTAGGCGAGGGTGGTGTCGCGCGCATTCAGATGGGAGAGGTGAGCGACCTGATCGGCGCCAAGCGAGCAGCCGCGGCAGGCATGCTCGGGCCAGCCGAACACCCCGGGCTCGAAGAAGGCCCGATAGACGACCAACTGTCGCCGGCCTTCGAACAGATCAAGCAGGCTCATCTTGCCCCTGGGCCCTTCGAACAAATAGGTCTTGTCCACGGCCATCCACGGCATCCGCCGACGCTCGGCGGCCAGCGCATCGCGCGCGCGAGTGAACGATTTCTCCTTCACCAGCATCTCCTGCCGCGCAGCCTCCCAAGCCTCGGGCGACACGACTGGCGGTGGGCTCATTTGGGGATGTTGGGTTTCGTTCTGCGCATGTTTCGTGTTCATGTGTGTCAGTTCCCTTTACGTACGTCGCCCTCACGTCTTTGATTAGCCGCCGCGATCGACCGGCGAGAGTTACAAGTCTGTCGTGATTTCGATTGTCGCAGACGAAGCTCGGCGTCTGCCGCAAAGCGGGTCGATAGAAGCCAAAAAGGATCTACGTTGCCGGCTTCTTGCGCGGATGGCGCTTGGTATTCGGCCCAGCGTAATATGGGTTGACCACGCATTGAGCGTAGCGCCCCGAGGCAGACGCCGCGCACTGTGGCATCGATGTGAAGCTGCAATCGAAATAGAAATGCGTCATGTCGTCGTAAACCTGCAGGCAGACGGGATACTTTGGATCGTAGGTCTGAGCTTGCAGTGGCGCCGCGAAGGGAACCAGGGTGCCGAAAACTGTCAAAGACAGCGTTGCGGAAAATGCAGTAAGCAGCTTCATGAGGTCCTCCCAAACATAAGTTCCGCTTCCCGAGGGTCAGTCCGCGGCCGAGCTGGGTCGCTCAGGCTTCAACAACGTGCGCTCGCTTTCCGCAATTTCCCAAAGATAGACTGCAGGCCTGCCGGTGACGCATCGGCCGACCTTGGTGAGCGGGTCTCCGGCCAGGCTTCGCCGAAAGGCGAAGCTCGAGCCGGCGGGTACGCCCGGTCACCGCGGCACGATGGCAGCGACCGGTTTTGCCGCAGCGGACGCCGGCCGCGCACCATGGCGAGCACGTAGCGGTGATCTCAGTCGATTGCGCCGCCTTGATCCAGCATTTCCGCACATCTATGGTGCAATAACTCGGACTTGTATCCTATCAAATGCGGGGCAAAAGGGTTGTCAAAGCGAAGGGGTCGCCGAGAGGCCGGGACCAAGGAGGACTAGTCATGCGCTCAATTGGGCATTTCGTCGGCGGCAAAGAAGTGAAGGGCACCTCGGGACGGACCGCAGATGTGTTCGAACCGATGACAGGTGACGTCCAGGCCAAGGTGGCGCTTGCGTCGAAAGCGGAAGTTCGCGCAGTGGTCGAGAATGCCAAGGCCGCACAGGCCGAATGGGCGGCAACCAATCCGCAGCGCCGGGCGCGCGTGATGATGAAATTCCTCGAGCTTGCCCAGCGCGACTACGACAAGCTTGCCGAGCTGCTGGCGCGCGAGCACGGCAAGACCATTCCCGACGCCAAGGGTGACATCCAGCGCGGGCTCGAAGTCGTGGAGTTTGCGATCGGCATTCCGCATCTGATGAAAGGTGAATATACCGAAGGCGCCGGCCCCGGCATCGACATCTATTCGCTGCGGCAGCCTCTTGGCGTCGTCGCCGGCATCACGCCTTTCAATTTCCCGGCCATGATCCCGATGTGGAAATTCGCGCCCGCGATTGCCTGCGGCAACGCGTTCATTCTCAAGCCGTCCGAGCGCGACCCCGGCGTGCCGATGAAGCTTGCGGAATTGATGATCGAGGCAGGCCTGCCGCCAGGCGTGCTCAATGTCGTCAATGGTGACAAGGAAGCGGTGGACGCCATCCTGGACGATCCCGACATCAAGGCCATCGGCTTTGTCGGCTCGTCTCCGATCGCGCAATACATCTATGAGCGCGCCGCCGCGAGCGGCAAGCGCTGCCAATGCTTTGGCGGCGCCAAGAACCACGCCATCGTCATGCCCGATGCGGACATGGATCAAGCCGTCGATGCGCTGATCGGCGCGGGTTACGGCTCGGCCGGCGAGCGCTGCATGGCGGTATCGGTCGCCGTTCCCGTCGGCAAGACCACCGCCGACCGTCTGATGGAAAAGCTGATCCCGCGCGTGGAGTTGTTGAAAATCGGCACCTCCATCGATCCTTCGGCCGACTATGGCCCGCTGGTCACGCGCGAGGCGGTGGAGCGCGTGAAGAACTATGTCGATATCGGCCTCAAGGAAGGCGCGACGCTCGCCGTCGACGGTCGCGGCTTCAAGATGCAGGGCTATGAGAAGGGCTTCTACATGGGTGGTTGCCTGTTCGACCACGTCACCAAGAATATGCGGATCTACAAGGAAGAGATATTTGGGCCGGTGCTGTCGGTCGTGCGCGCGCACGATTACAAGGAAGCGCTGGCGCTGCCATCGGAGCATGATTACGGCAACGGAGTTGCGATCTTCACCCGCGATGGCGACGCGGCGCGCGACTTCGCGGCACGGGTCAATGTCGGCATGGTCGGCATCAACGTGCCGATTCCGGTGCCGATCGCCTACTACACCTTCGGCGGCTGGAAGAAGTCCGGCTTCGGCGATCTCAACCAGCACGGCCCGGATTCGATCCGCTTCTACACCAAGACCAAGACGGTCACCTCGCGCTGGCCCTCGGGCGTCAAGGAGGGTGCGGAATTCTCGATCCCGACAATGAATTGACCGGCAAGGTGCCGTCATTGCGAGCGCAGCGAAGCAATCCAGAAGACAGTCTGGATCGCTTCGCCGCTTCGCTCCTCGCAAGGACAACGAGACCATTTGGGTCCAGACTCAGGGGTTCGTAGAAAACGCATGCATTTCGCTCTCAACGAGGACCAGCTTGCGGTTCGCGACATGGCGCGGGATTTTGCGGCGGAAAAGATCGCGCCGCATGCAGTGCGCTGGGATGAGGAGAAGCATTTTCCGGTCGACGTGATGCGTGAGGCCGCAAAGCTCGGCATCGGGGGCATCTATATCCGCGACGATGTCGGCGGCAGCGCGCTGACAAGGCTCGACGCCGCGCTCATCTTCGAGGCTCTGGCGCAGGGCTGTCCGACGGTTTCCGCATTCATCTCGATCCACAACATGGCGTCCTGGATGATCGATGCCTTCGGCAGCGACGCCCAGCGGCGAAAATGGCTGCCAAGGCTTTGCACGATGGAGCATCTGGCAAGCTATTGCCTGACCGAGCCCGGGTCGGGCTCGGATGCGGCCGCGCTACGTACCCGCGCGGTGCGTGATGGCGACCACTATGTGCTCAATGGCCAGAAGCAGTTCATCTCGGGAGCCGGCAGCGGCGACCTCTATGTCGTGATGGCCAGGACCGGGAGCGAGGGGCCCTCCGGCATCTCGACTTTGGTGGTCGAGGGCAACACGCCCGGTCTCTCGCTTGGCGCCAACGAGCGCAAGATGGGCTGGAACGCGCAGCCGACGCGCGCTGTGATTTTCGAGAACGCCCGCGTGCCCGTCGCGAACCGGCTTGGCGATGAAGGTATCGGTTTCAAGATCGCCATGGCCGGCCTTGACGGCGGCCGCATCAATATCGCGGCCTGCTCGCTCGGCGGCGCGCAAAACGCGCTGGACAAGGCACTCGCCTACATGAAAGACCGCAAGGCCTTCGGAAAGCGGCTTGACGAATTCCAGGCGCTGCAATTTCGCATCGCGGACATGGCAACCGAGCTGGAGGCCGCGCGGACGTTCGTGTGGCGCGCGGCCGCGGCGCTCGACCGCAAGGATCCGGATGCGTCGATGCTTTGTGCGATGGCCAAGCGCTTTGGCACCGACGTCGGTTTCGAGGTCGCAAACCAGGCGTTGCAGCTCCATGGTGGCTACGGCTATCTCAGCGAATACGGCGTCGAGAAGATCGTGCGTGATCTTCGCGTGCATCAGATCCTCGAAGGTACCAACGAGATCATGCGCCTGATCGTTGCGCGCAAGATGATCGAGGGCGCGCGATGACGCAGACCGGCGTCACCGAACCCGACCTGATCGCGCGGCGCGAAGGTTTTGCCGGCATTATCAGGCTCAACCGACCGAAGGCTCTCAATGCGATCACGCTCGAGATGTTTCGCGACATCGACAAGGCGCTCGATGCGTTCGAGGCCGATGCCGATGTTTCGGTGATCGTGCTGGAAGGCGCGGGCGATCGCGGGCTTTGCGCCGGTGGCGACATCCGCGCGCTCTATGAGAGCTCGCAGGTCAACGGCGATCTCGGCAAGATCCTCTGGAGCGAGGAATACGTCCTCAACGCCCGCATCAAGAAATTCCCAAAACCCTATGTCGCCTTCATGGACGGCATTGTCATGGGGGGCGGCGTCGGATTGTCTGCGCACGGCAGCCATCGCGTCGTCACCGAGCGGACAAAGCTTGCGATGCCGGAAGTGGGGCTCGGCTTCTTTCCCGACGTCGGCGGCACCTGGCTGCTCGCGCACGCGCCCGGCGAGATCGGCACCTATTTTGGCCTGACGGGGCAAACCATGAATGGCCCGGACGCGATCTACGCCGGCTTCGCCGATGCGATCGTGCCGTCGTCGAGACTTGAACCTCTGCGCGCGGCGCTCACGAAGGTGCGCCCGGGAACGATGCAAAGCGAAGTCAAAGGCTTGATCGGCGACTTTGCGACGCCCGAGAAGGCCGGACCTGTCGCGGCCATTCAGGGGACCATCGATCGCTGGTTCGCGTTTGAGCGTATGGAAGAGATCGTCGCGGCGCTCAAGGCCGACGGATCGGAGCTTGCGCAGGCGACACTGAAGACGCTCGGAGAAAAATCGCCCCGCGGCATGGTGGTGACGCTGAAACTGCTGCGGCTTGCGCGAACGGCGTCGTCGCTGGAGCAATGCCTGGTGCGCGAATATCGCGCGGCGCTGGAAGTGTTCCGCAGTGATGACTTCCGCGAGGGCGTCAGGGCGGCCGTGATCGACAAGGACCGCAACCCGAAATGGTCGCCGCCAAAACTGGAAGATGTAACGCCGGAAATGATTGCGCCTTATTTCGCGGAAATCGGCAAGGACGAGCTGGTCTTCAATCACTCGAACTAGAACAAGCTTTTTGGAGGAATCATCATGGCAACGATCGCATTCATCGGCCTCGGCAATATGGGCGGACCGATGGCCGCCAATCTGGTAAAGGCCGGCCACAAGGTGGTCGCATTCGACCTCGTGGCGGCGTCGCGCGACCAGGCGAAAAGCGACGGCGCTTCCGTGGCTGAAAGCTCGGTCGCTGCCGTCAAGGGGGCCGATGTCGTCGTCACCATGCTGCCAGCGGGCAAGCATGTGCTGTCGGTCTGGAACGAGGTCGTGCCGGCCATGGCCAAAGGCAGCCTGATCATCGATTGCTCGACCATCGATGTCGAAAGCTCCAAGCAAGCGCATGCGCTCGCCGCCAGGCACGGCGTCGGTTCGGTCGATGCGCCGGTCTCCGGCGGCACCGGTGGCGCGAAAGCGGCGACCTTGACCTTCATGTGCGGCGGCGACGATAAGTCCTTTGCGGCCGCAAAACCCGTGCTCGAGAAGATGGGCAAGAAGATTGTGCATTGCGGCGGGGCCGGGGCGGGGCAGGGCGTCAAGATCTGCAACAACATGATCCTGGCCATTTCCATGATCGGGGTCAGCGAGGGATTTTCGCTTGCCGAAAAGCTCGGGTTGTCGCACCAGGCGTTGTTCGACGTGGTCTCGACCTCTTCCGGGCAATGCTGGGCGCTGACCTCCTACTGCCCCGTGCCGGGGCCGGTTCCGGCTTCGCCCGCCAACAACGATTACAAGCCGGGCTTTGCGACCGCGCTGATGGTGAAGGACCTGACGCTGGCGCAGGATGCTGCCAGGAGCGCGGGCGCCGCGACCCCGCTCGGCAAGCAGGCGCAGGAGCTTTACAAGGCGTTCGACGCCTCGGGAAATGGCGGGGTGGATTTCTCCGGCATCATCCGCCACGTCAGGAGCCTCGCGGGAGCGTCCTGACATTCGCATTCCATTTGCGGCTGGCGGTTTTGCGGAGTTAGAATCCAGGAGATTTCCGCCGTCCGGGAAAGCCAGATGACCTCGTTTCAGGAATCGCGCGCGTTTCTGCTCAAGCACCGCACCGACTACGACGCGGCCGTGAAGGGATTCCGCTGGCCCGATCCCGTGCCCTTCAACTGGGCGCTCGACTGGTTTGACGCCGATCTTGCGCGCGATCCACAATCGAAGGACCGCGTCGCGCTCTGGATCGTTGACGCCGGCCACGACCGCGAAACGAAGCTTTCGTTCGCGACCCTGTCGCGCCGTTCGAACCAGGTCGCGAACTTCCTGCGCGCGCAGGGTTTGAAGCGCGGCGATCATCTTCTGCTGTTGCTCGGCAATGTCGTGCCGCTCTGGGAGACGATGCTGGCGGCAATGAAGCTCGGTGTCGTCGTCATCCCCGCGACCACTCTGCTGACGGGGGACGAATTGCAGGATCGCCTCGATCGCGGCCGGGCCAGGGCGGTTGTGGCGACACAGGATCAGATCGGGAAATTCGCCTCGCTGCGCAGCAACAATCTGGTGCGCCTCGTCGTCGGCGCGAGCGGTCAGCAGGAAGGCTGGCTGCCGTTCGAGCAGGCGGCCGATTGCCCGGAAGCCTTTGTGCCCGATGGCACGACCATGGCTGACGATCCGATGTTGCTCTACTTCACCTCGGGCACGACGGCAAAGCCAAAGCTGGTGCGCCACAGCCAGCGCAGCTATCCGGTGGGCCATCTCTCGACCATGTACTGGCTGGGCCTGCAGCCCGGCGACGTGCATCTGAACATCTCTTCGCCGGGCTGGGCCAAGCATGCCTGGAGCTGCTTTTTCGCGCCCTGGAATGCCGGCGCCACCGTGTTCGTGGTCAACCAGCCGCGCTTCGATGCCAAAAGCCTGCTTGCGACGATCGCGCGCTGCGGCGTCACCACGCTGTGCGCGCCGCCCACCGTGTGGCGCCTGTTCATTCAGGAGCACTTGGCGGATTTCAAAGTGAGCCTGCGCGAAGCCTGCGGTGCCGGCGAGCCGCTCAATCCCGAGATCATCGATCAGGTCCGCGCCGCCTGGGGGCTGACCATCCGCGACGGCTACGGCCAGACCGAGACCGCCGCCATCGTCGGCAACTCGCCGGGCCAGAAGATCAAGGTCGGCTCGATGGGTCGGCCGCTGCCTGGCTATCGCGTGCAGATTACCGATCTCGATGGGCACGTCACCAGCGAAGGCGAGGTGACGCTTGTGCTCGGCGTCGATCGCCCGGCCGGGCTGATGCAGGGTTACCAGGGCGAAGATGGAAGATTGAGCGGTGCCGAAGGCGCGCTCTATCGCAGCGGGGATGTCGTGTTTGCCGATGACGAGGGCTATCTCACCTTCGTCGGCCGCTCCGACGACGTCTTCAAATCGTCGGACTATCGTATCAGCCCGTTCGAGCTCGAGAGCGTTCTGCTCGAGCATGAACAGGTTGCGGAAGCAGCCGTCGTGCCGAGCCCCGATCCGATCCGGCTTGCGATTCCGAAAGCCTATGTGCTGCTGGTCGCGGGCGCCGAGTATTCGCCGCAAACCGCGCTTTCGATCTTCAAGCACCTGCACACGCGTCTTGCGCCGTTCAAGCGCATCCGCCGCATCGAGCTCGTCACCGAGCTGCCGAAGACGATTTCAGGCAAGATCCGACGCGTGCAGTTGCGGCGTCTCGAGCACGATGACAATCGCGGCGATCCCCTGCGCGGCCGGGAATTTCGCGAAGAGGAGTTTCCGGAGCTGAGGAAAACGCGGACCGTGGGGTCGGAGATCACTGAATGAACGAAGTCTGGAAGAAGCCGCCGGTGTCGCTTGCCGCCTATCAGGCCATGGTCGGCAAGGAGGTCGGTGTTTCCTCGTGGCATCTGGTCGATCAAAACCGGATCAACGTCTATGCCGATGTGATCGAGGATCACCAGTTCATCCACATCGACCCGGAACGGGCGAAGAAAGAGACGCCGTTCGGCTCGACCGTCGCTCATGGCTTTCTGACCATGGCGCTCCTCAGCATCATGTCCTACGAGGTGATGCCCGTGATCGAAGGCACCACCATGGGGGTGAACTATGGCTTCGACAAGCTTCGCTTCATCTCGCCTGTGAAGGCAGGCTCGCGCGTGCGCGGCCGCTTCGTGCTCGCGGAAGCCAGGCTTCGCAAGGAGAGGGAGCTGCAGTCGCGCACCAATGTCACGATCGAGATCGAAGGCGAGCAAAAGCCTGCGCTCGTCGCGGATTGGCTCGGCCTCATCTATTTCGAATAAACTGGGAAACAGCACTCATGGCAATCAGGTTTGACGGACGCGTCGCCATCGTTACGGGCGCGGGCAATGGTCTCGGGCGCGCGCATGCGCTGGGGTTGGCCAGCCGCGGCGCGAAAGTCGTGGTCAATGATTTCGGCGGTACGCGTGACGGCACCGGCGGCTCGCTGACGCCCGCTGAGGGCGTCGTCGAGGAAATCCGCAAGGCCGGCGGCATTGCGATGGCCGATGGTGCCGACGTCTCCAATTTCGAGCAGGTCAAGGCCATGGTCGAACGCGCAACGAAGGAGTGGGGCGCGGTCGACCTGCTCTGCGCCAACGCCGGCATCTTGCGCGACAAGTCGTTCGGCAAGATGGAGCTTTCCGATTTTGCCAAGGTGCTGCAGGTACATCTGGTCGGCACCTTCTACTGCTGCAAGGCGGTGTGGGAGGGCATGCGCGAGCGCAACTACGGGCGAATTGTGCTGACGACGTCGTCGTCCGGCCTCTACGGCAATTTCGGCCAGGCCAATTATGGCGCTGCGAAAGCCGGCATGGTCGGGCTGATGAACGTGCTCGCCGAGGAAGGTCGCAAGAACGATATCCGCGTCAATACGATCTCGCCGACTGCGGCGACACGGATGACGGAAGAGCTGCTGCCGCCGGAGCCGCTCAAGCTGATGCGGCCTGAGGCGATCACGCCGGCGGTCGAATATCTTCTGAGCGAGGATGCGCCGACCCGCACCATCATGGGCGCCGGCGCGGGCTCGTTTGCGCTCATCAAGATCATGGAGACCGAAGGTATCAACCTGCCGGAGTTCGAATGGACGCCTGACGCCATTGCCGCGCATTTCTCGGAAATCGGCGACATGTCGACGGCAAAGGCGCTGGAGAACGCGTTCCAGCAGACCCAGAAATACGTCGGCCAGGCCGCGGCGCGAGCAGGGATAAAACTCTAACGCCCTCGTCGTCGCCGGGCTTGACCCGGCCATCCACGAGAGGCCACACAAGCAAGGCGTGGATGCCCGGGACGAGCCCGGGCATGACGACCTTTCCCGGCCGCGAGCCCGCATAATGCCTTCCACTCCAAACGATGTCGCCGTCATCGGCGCCGGCCCGGCCGGGTTGATGGCGGCGGAGGTGCTGGTGAAAGGCGGCGCACGCGTCACCGTCTTTGACGCGATGCCCTCGGCGGGGCGCAAGTTCCTGATGGCGGGGCGCGGCGGGCTGAACCTCACTCACAGCGAACCGCTCGATCTGTTCTTGACCCGCTACCGCGAGGCGGCGCCGAGGCTGGATGCCGCAATTGCCGCCTTACCACCAATTCGCTTGCGCGCCTGGAGCGAAGCCCTGGGGCAGCCGACCTTCGTGGGTAGCAGCGGCCGCGTATTTCCGAAAGCCTTCAAGGCTTCCCCACTGTTACGTGCCTGGCTGCGCCGGCTCCACGCGGACGGCGTGCAATTCGCGTTTCGCCATCGCTGGACCGGATGGGACGCGCGCGGCTGCTTGTTGTTTCAAACGCAGGACGGGGAAACCTCTGTCGAAACGCGCGCGACGGTTCTCGCGCTCGGTGGCGCAAGCTGGCCGCGGCTTGGATCCGATGGCGAGTGGGCGGAGGTGCTTGCGGCCATGGGTGTTGAGATTGCGCCGCTGCGGCCCGCCAATTCGGGATTCCTCGTCGGCTGGTCAACGGTCTTTCGCGATCGTTTCGAGGGCCAGCCGCTCAAGGGCGCAATGATGATATTCGGCCAGCAGTCGATCCGTGGCGAGGCCATCATCACCAGAAGCGGGATCGAGGGCGGCGCGATCTATGCGTTGTCGGCCGACTTGCGCGAGGCGATCAGTGATGCGGGCGAGGCCACATTGCGCATCGCCTTGCGACCAGATCTCACCGAAGCCGATCTGGCCAGGCGGCTCGCAGCGCCGCGCGGCAAGCAGTCCTCCGCCAATTTCCTGCGCAAGGCCGCGCAGCTTTCCCCTTTGGCCATCGGCCTGTTGCAGGAGACTGCGACCGGATCTGGCAGGCCGCTGTCATCGCTGTCGCCGGCAGAGCTGGCGCGTTTGATAAACGATCTACCGATCAGGCTCACGGGCGTCGCGCCGATCGGGCGCGCTATCTCGACCGCTGGCGGCATCGCGTTCGATGAACTCGATTCCGATTTCATGCTTCGCCGGCTGGACGGAGTGTTCGCAGCCGGCGAGATGCTCGATTGGGAAGCGCCGACCGGCGGTTATCTCCTGCAGGCGTGCTTTGCGACTGGCGCTGCGGCGGGTCGGGGTGCGCTGAAGTGGTTGAAAGTGAGCGAGTAGCGAGTAGCGAGTAGCGGAATAAAGCCAGAGATGCCACGCGCCATGCCTAACGCAGTTTCCCGCGCGCCGCGACCGGAAGCACGCCGACGATCTCGTCGCCACGCACCATCACGACCTCGTCCATCATGTTGACGACGACGCAGACATGGTTCGGCACGATGCGCACGACATCGCCGACGTTGGGCCGCGTGTTGCTGCGGGCGAGATCGAGAAAGCCATGCTCTTCGGCAAAGCGTGCGATCCGCGCCTCGGGATGCTCGAGGATCAGCCCAAAGCCGTCGAGCCCACCGCCGGGATCGGACGTCAGGGTCTTCGACCCCGCATCGAGGATGCCGCGCTCGGGCGCGGCGCGGCTCACCACGGTCGAATAGATGTTGAGCGCGCAATCGTCCCATGTCGCGACGCCGGCCGCGACCTGCATGCGGTCGTTATAGATATAGGTGCCCGGCCGATGCTCGGTTGCGCCCTTCAGCTTGCCGACATTCTTCATGTTGGGCGAGCCGCCGGTCGAGACCATTTTGGCATCGAGCCCGTGGGCGCGCACGCCGGCGAGCGCCTCATCGAAGAATTTCTGCGCTTCCGCCCAGCCGGTTTCGGTCGGGTAAAGCATGAATCCGGCAAACCGGAGCCCCTTCAAGGCGGCGATCTCGCGTGCGAGCGCGATCGCTTCTGCCGGCGTCTCCACGCCCGCGCGCTTGCGCCCGGTGTCACACTCGACCACGACCGACAGCGGCCGACCCGAGGCGGCCGCGGCCTTCGGCAATCCCGCGATCACAGTCGAGTTGTCGGCCGCCACGGTCATCTCGGCCTTTGCCTGAAGCGCGCCAAGCCGCGCCATCTTCTCGTCGCCGATGAGATTGTAGGAAATCAGGATGTCATCGATGCCGGCGTCGGCCATCACCTCTGCTTCGCCGAGCTTTTGGCATGTGATGCCGCTGGCGCCGGCCTCGACCTGCATTTTCGCAAGCAGTGGGCTCTTGTGCGTCTTGATGTGCGGCCGGTTGGCGACACCTGCGACCTCGCAGGCCCTCTGAATGCGCGTGATATTGCGCTCGACCTTGTCCATGTCGATGACGGCGCAGGGCGTGCCGTATTCGCGGGCGATTTTTGCGGCGAGCGGTGTGGTCATTGGTTCAGGCCTGTTCGATTTCTTCTCTCAGCACTTCAAGTTCGAGCCAGCGATCCTCAGCCGCCGCTAGCTCGCGCTGTGCCTTGGCGATCGCCGACGACACCTGCTCGAATTGCTTCCGATCCCTTTGGTACAAATCGGGATCATCGAGCAGGCGCTGGTGTCTCGCGATTTCATCCTGCAAGCTGGCGATCGTGTTCGGCAGCGTCTCCAGCGCGTGCTTCTCGTTGAAATTGAGCCGTCGCCTGGGCGCAGACGCAGGCGGAGCGCCCTTTGGCTCTTTCTTCTCTTCGGCGGGTGACGCCTTCACCGTCTCCCGCTTCAAGTCCGAGCCGCGCTGCGCCAGCATGTCGCTGTAGCCGCCGGCATACTCGATCCACTTGCCGTCGCCATCCGGCGCAATCACCGAGGTCACGACGCGGTCGAGGAAGTCGCGGTCATGGCTGATCAGGATCACCGTGCCCTCGTAATCGCCGAGCATGTCCTGCAGCACGTCCAGGGTTTCGAGATCGAGGTCGTTGGTCGGCTCGTCCAGCACGAGCAGGTTGGAGGGCTTCGCCAGGGCGCGCGCCAGCATCAGCCGGCCGCGTTCGCCGCCCGACAAAGCCTCCAGTGGCGTGCCGCGCTGCTCGCCTGTGAACAGGAAGTCCTTCATGTAACCGACGACGTGCTTTGCCTTGCCCGCGACCATCACGTGATCGCCGCGTCCGCCGGTCAACGCCTCCGCAAGCGTCGATTTGGGATCGAGGCTTTCGCGATGCTGGTCGAGGGTTGCCATCTCGATATTGGCGCCGAGCCGGAGGCTGCCGCTGTCGGGCAGGTCGGTGCCGGTCAGGAGGTTGACCAGCGTCGTCTTGCCCGCGCCGTTCGGCCCGATCACACCGACGCGATCGCCGCGAAACACGCGCGTCGAGAAATCGTCCACGATCCTGCGTTCGCCATAGGACTTGCTGATGCGCTTGGCCTCGATCACCAGCTTACCCGATTTTTCGGCTTCCGCGGCAGTGAGGTTGGCTCTCCCGACCGCGCCGCGATAATTTCTGCGTGCCGCGCGCATCGCCTGCAAATTGCCAAGCCGCTTTATGTTGCGCTTCCTGCGGCCGGAGACGCCGTAGCGGAGCCAGTGCTCTTCCTCGACGATCTTGCGATCGAGCTTGTGCTGCTCGCGCTCCTCTTCGGCCAACACCTCGTCGCGCCAGGTCTCGAAGTCTGCAAACCCGCGGTCGATCTGCCGGAGGGTGCCGCGATCGAGCCAGGCCGTCGCACGCGAGAGGTCGGCAAGGAGGCGGCGGTCGTGGCTGATCAACACCAGCGCGCTGCGCCGGCCGTCGAGCTCCCGTTCGAGCCACTCGATGGTCGGCAAATCGAGATGGTTGGTCGGCTCGTCCAACAAGAGGATGTCCGGCGAGGGCGCCAACACGCGCGCCAGCGCCGCCCGGCGCGCTTCGCCGCCTGAGAGTTGTGCGGGGTCTTCATCGCCACGCAGCCCGAGCTGCTCGAGCAGATAGCGGGCCGCGTGACGGTCGTCGCCGGGGCCGAGTCCCGCCTCGACATAGGCCAGCGCGGTCGGATGACCGGCAAAATCCGGCTCTTGCGGCAGATAGCGGATTGTCGCGCCTGGCTGGACGAAGCGACTGCCGCGATCGGGCTCGATCAGGCCGGCCGCGATCTTGAGCAGCGTGGACTTGCCGGAGCCGTTGCGTCCGACCAGGCAGAGGCGATCGGATGGCGCAACCGCAAGCTCGACACCGGCGAGCAGCGGCGTGCCGCCAAATGTCAGCGCGATATCTTTCAACTGGATCAGCGGCGGCGCCATCGTCTTCGTTCATCGTCTGCGTTGCGCGCGTGGTAGCCCATTCATGCGGAAATTGCGAGGGCAGGACGCCTTGCCACGCCGGTTCCCTGGGCCTTACCATGATCGCATCGTCGCGAGCCATCGAGGGGAAAAAGGCATGTCCAGCCGGTTGGAGAACTATCGCGTTTCGGCCTACAACACCTCAAAGGACTCCGAGAACAAGATCCACGACGACACGGTGGCGCGCCGCTTCGGCTTCTCCGGCGGACTCGTGCCCGGCGTCGACGTCATGGCCTACATGATGCACATGCCGGTCGCGAAATGGGGCCGCGCTTTCCTCGAACATGGCCTGATCGAAGCGCGTTTTGTCAAACCGGTCTATGATGGCGAGACGGCCGAGGTCAGTGCCGTCGAGGACGGCGGCGCGTTGACCATCGAGGTCGTGAGCCGCGGCGAAGTCTGCGCCACCGGAAGCGCAGCTCTGCCCGCCGCCGCGCCGAGCTTTGCGTTGGCGGATTTCCGGGAGGTGGCTGCGGTCAGCGAACGCAAGCCGGTCAGCGCTAGCTCGTATCAAATCGAGAAATGGCTCGGCACCATTCCACGCCGGTGGGAAGGCGATGCGGCGCGCGAGTATCTTGCCGACATCAGGGAAGCCGATCCGATCTACGCGCGCGAAAATCTCGGCCATCCCGGGCTGTTGCAGCGTGTGATGAACAAGGTCCTGGTCGACAACGCGATCCTGGGTCCCTGGATTCACGTCGGCAGCCGCATGCAACTGCTGTCGGTCGCGAATACCGGCGACGAGCTCACCGCTCGCGCAAGGGTCGTCGGCAATTACGAGAAAAAGGGCCATCGCTTCGTCGAGCTCGACGCGCTGGTGGTCGCCAACGGCACGACGCCGCTCGCGCATTGCTGGCACATCGCGATCTACCAGCCGCGCGAGCAGGCGGCTGCGTAGCACTCGGACGTCAAGCCACTGTCTGCTCGTCATGCCCGGCCTTGTGCCGGGCACCCACGTCCTTCTGCATCAAAGTTCGTGGACGGCCGGGACAAGCCCGGCCATGACCGGCGATTGGGAAGGTGGCAGCCTTACGCCGCCTTCGCCTTGGCGTCGCGGATCGCGCGCCAGACCTTTTCCGGCGTGATCGGCATGTCGATCTGCTTGATGCCGTATTCGGAGAGCGCGTCGAGCACCGCATTGGCAATGGTGGCAAGACTGCCGGCGCAGCCGGCTTCGCCGCAGCCCTTCGTTCCCAGCGCGTTTGATTTCGCCGGCGAGGGATGATCGCCGACGGCGATCGGCGGGATGTCGCCGGCCCGCGGCAGCGCGTAGTCCATGAACGAACCGGTGATCGGCTGGCCGCTCGAGTTGTAACTGACCTCTTCCATCAGCGCCTGGCCGATCCCCTGCGCGACGCCGCCATGCAACTGGCCGGCGACGATCATCGGATTGACGATCGTGCCGAAATCATTGACGCCGCAATACCGCACGACTTTCACCACGCCGGTCTCGGGATCGATTTCCACTTCGGCGACGTGACAGCCATTGGGGAAAGTCGAGACAATGTCCTTGGTGGCATGGTCCACATCGAGCGAGGAGGGCACGCCATCCGGCAGCTTGCCCTCGCGCAGCCGCTCCGCAAGCTCCATGATGCCGATCGAACGATCGGTGCCGGCGATGGTGAACCGGCCGCCCGCGAACTCGATGTCGGTCTCGGAAGCCTCCATCATATGGGCGGCGGCTTTCTTGCCCTTCTCGATCACCAGCGCCGAGGCTTCGACAATGGCCTGGCCGGTGGCCGTGATCGAGCGCGAGCCGCCGGTGCCGTTGCCGAAACGGACGAGATCACTGTCGTTCTGCTCGAGCCGTATCATCTCGAAGGGCACCCCGAGCTGGGCCGACAACACCTGCGCAAACGGCGTGGCGTGGCCCTGGCCATAGTCGAGCGTGCCGGTGGTAAGGCGCACGCCGCCGTCAGGCTCGAAGGTGATCTTGCCGAGCTCGCCGCTCGGCGGCGCCGTCACCTCCAGATAGGAGCCAACCGCGATGCCGCGCAGCAAGCCCTGCTTGCGGCTTTGCTTCTTGCGCTTGGGAAAGTTGGCGTGATCGGAGATCTCCAGGGCCTTGGCGAAAACGCCGGCGAAATCGCCGCTGTCGTAGGTGACGCCGGAGGCGGCCGCGAACGGCAGTTGCGCCGGCCTGATGAAATTGCGCTTGCGCAAGGCGAGGCGGTCGATACCCATTTCGTCCGCAGCGCGGTCGATCAATCGCTCCATGTAGTAATTCGCCTCGGGGCGGCCGGCGCCGCGATAGGCGCCCATCAGCGTCGTGTTGGTCAGGACGGTCTTGATGTCGACCCCGAGCAGCGGCGTGCGATAGACGCTGGCGAGATTCTTCGCCGTGTTGAGCGAGAGCGGACCGGGCGCGACGCCGGTGATGTAGGCACCGAGATTGCCGTAGCCCGAAAGGCGCACGGCCAGAAACTTGCCATCCGCGTCAAGCGCGAGCTCGCCATGGATGAGCTGGGAGCGGCCGTGACTGTCGGAGAGAAAGCTGGTCGAGCGCTCGTCGGTCCATTTCACGGGGCGACCGAGCTCCTTCGCGGCGTGCAGGATGCAGGTGTACTCGGGATAGTTCAGATTCTTCATCCCGAACGAGCCGCCGACATTCGCGGTCAGCACGCGGACCTTTTCCGGCGGCACATTCAGGATTCGGGCGATGATTGCCTTGTTGCCCGAGACGCCCTGGGTCGGGACCTGGATGGTGTAGCGCTCGCTCTTTCTGTCGTACTGGGCGAGAGCTGTACGCGGCTCCATCGACACCACCGCGACGCGGGTGTTGACCATATCGAGCTTGGTCACGTGGGCAGCGGCGGCAAAGGCGGCCTCGATTTTCGCGCTGTCGCCGTAATGGAAATCGAGCGCGACATTGTTGGGAATGTGATCATAGAGCTGGGGCGCGCCGGGCTTTGCGGCCTCGGCGGCGTTGGTCACGGCAGGCAGCGGCTCGATATCGACCTCGACGGCTTCGGCGGCATCACGCGCCTGTGCCAGCGTCTCCGCGACCACGAACGCCACGGGATCACCGACAAAGCGGACCTTGTCGATTGCAAGCGGCATGCGGTTGGTCTGCAACAGCGGCGAGCCGTCGCGGTTCCTCAGCGGAAGGCCGCAAATGAACGGCTTGTAGTTGGCGCCGGCCAGATCGGCAGCCGTCCACACCCCAAGCACGCCGGGCATCACCTTGGCGGATGCCGTATCGATCCCCTTGATGACCCCATGGGGATGGCTGGAGCGGACAATCCAGGCATAGGCCTGGCCCGGCAGCGTGAAATCGTCGGTATACTTGCCCTTGCCGCGCACGAGCGTGTCGTCTTCCTTGCGGCGGACGGGCTGTCCGACGCCATGTTTTTGCAGTGCAATAGCGTTTTCGACGGATTGGGGCGGGGTCAGATCTTGCATCGGAAAAGGCCTGATTTGTCGTGGATTTAGTTCAGATAATGTAACGATTGCGCTGCCACAACGGCAGTTTCGGCATGGTCCCATGTAGGCGTGTTGCGCGCCCCTTTGGGACTGCTAAAGTTTCGCCCGACAACGAGTTCCTGGCCGGCCGGCAACGGCCGCGGAAAGACAGTTTTTGAATGAATGATGACACGCGGCTTCGCGACGGCCGGACGCCGGGCGAAGACCTGCAAAGGCCGGTTGCGGCGGCCGGATGTGCGACGGGCGCTCAGCATGCGCAAGCGCATGCCGGCAGCGTCTATGCCGCGCTCGATCTCGGCACCAACAATTGCCGGCTCCTGATTGCCTGTCCGAGCGGGGACAGTTTCCGCGTGGTCGATTCCTTTTCGCGGATCATCCGCCTCGGCGAAGGGGTGTCCGCGACCGGCTGCATCAGCGAGGCGGCGATCGAGCGTGCGATCGCGGCGCTATCGATCTGCCGCGACAAGATCGAATCCAGGAAGGCCAGACGCCTGCGCCTGATCGCGACCGAAGCCTGTCGCGCGGCATCCAACGCGGAGTGTTTCCGCGACCGCGTTGCGGCCGAAACCGGCATCCGGCTCGAGGTGATCGATCGCGAGACGGAGGCGGCGCTTGCGGTGATCGGCTGCTCGCCCCTGCTCGATCCAAGGGGCCGCGGGGCGATCCTGTTCGATATCGGCGGCGGCTCGACCGAGTTGGTCAGGATCGAACGCGATTCGACCGAAGCCCATGCCGAGCCGCGCACCAAGGCCTGGATGTCGATCCCGCTCGGCGTGGTCAAGCTGGCCGAGCATTTTGGCGGGCGTGATGTCACGCGCCAACTCTACGATCAAATGGTCGGGGAGGTCGCCCAGCATATCGCCCCCTTTGCCGCCGAGCACGGCCGCGACCTCAGGGATATCCATCTGCTCGGCACCTCGGGAACGGTGACGACGCTTGCCGGCATTCATCTCAACTTGCCGCGCTACGATCGCCGCCGCGTAGATGGCATCTGGATGAACGATGCCGACATCACCGCGACGATCGAGCGCCTGCTCGCGATGAGCTATCAGGAGCGCGCCAGCAACAACTGCATCAGCGTCGACCGTGCCGATCTGGTGCTGGCGGGCTGCGCCATCCTCGATGCCATCCGAAAAGCCTTTCCGCTGCCGCGGCTGCGTGTCGCCGACCGCGGCTTGCGCGAAGGCATGCTGGTCGAGATGATGCGCGAGGACGGGGCGCTCTAGGGTTTTCGTCGATGGCCAAGGACAAGACCGGCCGGCTGCGTGTCACGGTCAGGACCGGCGGCAAGCGCAAATTATCGTCCAAGCTCTGGCTGGAACGGCAGCTCAACGATCCCTATGTGGCGCAGGCCCGGCGCGACGGCTATCGCTCGCGCGCGGCGTTCAAACTGATCGAGATCGACGACAAATACCGCCTGCTCAAGCCCGGCATGACCGTCGTCGATCTCGGTGCGGCACCCGGCGGCTGGAGCCAGATCGCGGCAAAACGTGTGGGCGCCGCCGATGGCAAGGGCAGGGTGGTCGCGATCGACTTGTTGGAGATGCCCGAGATTGCGGGCGTGCAGTTTGCGCAGATTGATTTTCTCGACCAGGACGCGCCGGAAAGACTGATCGCGATGCTCGGCGGCCGGGCTGACGCCGTGTTGTCCGACATGGCCGCCAACACGACCGGCCACCGCAAGACCGACCAGTTGCGCATCGTCGGCCTCGTGGAAGCTGCCGCGCTGTTTGCCTCCGAGGTTTTGAAGCCCGGCGGAACATTCTTGGCGAAGGTGTTTCAAAGTGGCGCCGATGCCGATCTGCTCGCGCAGCTCAAGCGGGACTATGCAACGGTGCGGCACGTCAAGCCGGCATCGAGCCGTCAGGACTCCTCCGAACGTTACGTGCTCGCGACGGGATTTCGCGGCTGACTGTCCAAAAGGCTGAAAACCGTTTCTTCGCGAAAAGCGAAGCGTTTGCGTGGAGACCATCCGGAAACGTCAAAGCTTCTGATCCCGCGCGTCCTGGGTGCGTTCGGTCGCAACGACGGTTGCCTCCTGCGCTGCCTCCTTTTCCGCCCCCTTGCGGCTTGAGATGGCGAGCGCCTTGCGACCCGAGATCTCGTGGCCGGCATCGGCGGGCATCTGCCAGAACAGGTAGGATGATGCGGCGGCGATCACGCCGACCACGATGAAGGCCGGCGCAAACGCCGCGGCGCTCAATTGGTCCTGATGGCGCAGCCAGAGTGTGGATTCGACCGAGAAAGCTCCGACCGCGACGCCTGCGGACACCGCTAGCTGCTGATTGACGCTGACGAGGGTCGTGGCGCGGGCCATCTGCGCCGGCTCGACCTCGGCGTAAGCCACCGTGTTGATTGCGGTGAATTCGAGCGAGCGGAAGAAGCCGCCC
The DNA here is from genome assembly GCA_963738845.1 of uncultured Alphaproteobacteria bacterium. Classification (GTDB taxonomy): domain Bacteria; phylum Pseudomonadota; class Alphaproteobacteria; order Rhizobiales; family Xanthobacteraceae; genus Bradyrhizobium. Next base: position 196,616 of record CAVTYJ010000009.1, read on the forward strand.
ACCACCAGGATGATCATGATCAAAAGCAGCGGCGTCGCCGGCGTGAACAGCGCGCAGGCCGCGAGAAAGAACGCGCTGACGAGGGCGTTGACGGTCATCATGTTGCGGAAACCAAAGGTGCGGATGATGCGCGCGGCAAGCGTCTTCATGCCCATGGCGCCAACGGCCGACGCAAAGGTGACGAGGCCCGACTCGAACGGCGTCAGCCCGAAGCCGACCTGCATCAGCAGCGGCAGCAGGAACGGCAGCGCGCCGATGCCCAGCCGGAACATGAACCCGCCGAGGATCGCGGCACGCATTGTCGCAAGCCGCAGCAGCGAAAAATCGAGCACCGGCGAACCTGTCTTGCGCGCATGCAGCACGTAGAGCGTCATCGAGATCGAGCCGACCCCGACCAGCGCGGCGATAACGCTCCACGGCAGCAGGTTGAGACCGGCAACCGAGAGGCCGAACGCAATGCCCGCGAGCCCGATTCCGGCGAGCACGAGGCCGTAAAGATCGAAGCGCTCGGGCTCGGTGCTCTTGATCGGGTCGATGTATTTCATCGCCAGGAAGATGCCGAGCAGCCCGATCGGGATGTTGATCAGGAAGATCCAGTGCCAGGAAAAATAGGTGGTGATGAAGCCGCCAAGCGGCGGACCGATCACGGGTCCGACCAGCGCAGGCACGGTAACCCACGCCATCGCGTTCACCAGCGCGCGCTTGTCGATCGAGCGGAGCAGGACCAGGCGGCCGACCGGCGTCATCATCGCGCCGCCCATGCCCTGCAGGATGCGCGCGATCACGAAATCCGTCACAGAGCGGGACAACGCGCAGCCGATCGATCCCACCATGAAGACCGCGACCGCCAGCGCAAACACCATGCGCGCGCCGAACCGATCGGCGGTCCAGCCGCTCGCCGGGATGAAGACGGCCAGCGACAAAAGATAGGACGTGATCGCGAGTTTCAGCGTCAGCGGGCTTGTGCCGATGTCTGCCGCGATCGCGGGAAGCGAGGTCGCAATCACGGTCGAGTCCATGTTTTCCATGAACAGGGCCGTGGCCACGATGAGCGGTATCAATCGTCGCTTGTTCATCCGGTCAAGCCAGGCGCGGGATGGAAAGGCGCTCTAACATCCCCTTGGCATACTGACTATTGCGTCAGGTGCATAACCACCTAAATCAGGCGCGGCGCTTCCGCCCCGGAGTTCCCTTCGATGATCTACGTCCTTGCAGCGCTTTTGCCGCCGGTGGGCCTGTTGCTGAACGGACAGCCTTTTTCGGCCATTCTGAATCTGCTCCTGATCGTCTTTTGCCTGATCTTCGGGTTGGTTTTTCATGTGCTTTTTCTGGTCCCTTCGGTGCACGCGATCATTGCAGTGCACATGAAGCGGGAAGAGCGTCGGCACAGGGAAGTGGTGGAGGCCATCCGTCAGCACGGCCCGCCGCCGGGCTATCCGCGCTGAACCTCGGTTTTGACGCCTTTTGGCGCCTTGGGGCGATGAAAAGGCTGTGTATGGCGCTTTGATTCGTCCCGGCACCATGCTATCGACCAGCGTCAACCCCACCGATGGGCTTCGATTCGACGGCGGTGCGAGAAGCTCCGCCGAGGGCGGCGTTCATCCCCAAGGGCTGTTTTGCACGGCCGCAGGAGAAGGAGTTGGCAATGGCGCAGGGAATTCAGGACATTCGCGAAGCCTTCACGTTCGACGACGTCCTGCTCAAGCCCGGCCTGTCGGACGTCCTGCCCTCGGATGTGGACATCCGCTCCCGCGTGACCCGCGCGATCCCGCTCAATATCCCGATCATCGCCTCCGCCATGGATACCGTCACCGAGGCGCGCATGGCGATCGCGATGGCGCAATCGGGCGGGGTTGGCGTCATCCACCGCAATTTCGAGCCGGAGGCGCAGGCCGCCCAGGTGCGGCAGGTGAAAAAGTTCGAGTCCGGCATGGTGGTCAATCCCCTGACCATCGGTCCCGACGCGATGCTGTCGGACGCGCTGGCGCTTATGAAGGACCATGGCTTCTCGGGGATCCCGGTGGTCGCGGGCGGCGAGGGTGCCAAGCCCGGCAAGCTGGTCGGCATCCTGACCAATCGCGACGTGCGATTTGCCACCGATCCGCGCCAGAAGGTGTCGGAGCTGATGACGCATGAAAATCTGGTCACGGTGCGCGAGGGCGTCGGCCAGGACGAGGCCAAGCGCTTGCTGCACAAGTTTCGCATCGAAAAGCTTCTGGTCGTCGACGAGCAGTATCGCTGCGTCGGCCTGATTACCGTCAAGGACATGGAAAAGGCCGTCGCTCATCCGCTCGCTTGCAAGGATACGCAGGGACGCTTGCGGGTGGCGGCCGCGACCACGGTCGGCGAGGGAGGCTACGAGCGCACCGAGCGCTTGATCGATGCCGGCGTCGACCTGATCGTCGTCGACACCGCGCATGGCCATTCCTCGCGCGTGCTCGAGGCGGTCAATCGCATCAAGCGGCTCTCCAACGAGGTGCAGGTGATCGCCGGCAACATCGCAACGCGAGACGGTGCGCAGGCGCTGATCGATGCCGGCGCCGATGCGATCAAGGTCGGCATCGGGCCCGGTTCGATCTGCACGACGCGCATCGTCGCCGGTGTGGGCGTGCCGCAGCTCACCGCGATCATGGACGCGGTGGAGGCGGCGAAGAAGGCCGATGTTCCCGTGATCGCCGACGGCGGCATCAAATATTCCGGCGATCTGGCCAAGGCGCTTGCGGCCGGCGCGGACATCGCGATGGTCGGCTCGCTGCTCGCCGGCACCGACGAGACGCCGGGCGACGTGTTTCTGTGGCAGGGCCGCTCCTACAAGGCCTATCGCGGCATGGGCTCGGTCGGTGCGATGGCGCGCGGCTCGGCCGACCGCTATTTCCAGCAGGACATCAAGGACACGCTCAAGCTGGTGCCGGAAGGTATCGAAGGCCAGGTGCCGTACAAGGGACCTGTGGCCAATGTGATGCATCAGCTCGCCGGCGGGCTTCGCGCGGCGATGGGCTATGTCGGTGCAAAGGACATCGCCGAATTTCATGCCAAGGCCCGGTTCGTGCGCATCACCGGCGCCGGGCTGCGTGAAAGTCACGTGCATGATGTGGCGATTACGCGCGAGGCCCCGAACTATCCCGGCGGGATCTAGGCCGCAGCGGTCTTGCCCCTTGTAGCCGGCGGTGGGCGTATCCCAAACGCAACACTGATGCGCAAATGACACGAGGGATATTGACCGCCGTCGCAGGACCCCGAAACAATGCATCGGATGTCCGGTGCTTCGATGCTCGAGATCGTCATCTGCTGTTTCATCGTGTTTGTCGTGGGCTATTGGGCGGCCCTGTGGGTGATGGGCCGCAACGACGATGTTTTGCACGGTCAATTTCTGGAAACCGAAGCACGGGTGGACCGCCCGGTTTTCGTCATGCCCACGCCGCCGCCGAAGGTCGCGTCTCGACCGAAGCTCCCGCCGCCCAGGCCGACTGCGTCTGCGAGACTGCCCGTGCACCAAAAGCCTGCGAGTACAGAGGAACTGAACGTGCTGCTCGCCTCGCTGAAGCAGGAACTGAAAAAAGCCGCCAAGCTGTAGGTCCGGCTAGGTGGCGCGCGCGGGCCGGGCGGCTGCCTCTGCCGGAGCTTTGACCAGAAGTTCGTCGAGATCGACATCGGTCTGACCCGGGGCGCGGACGTGACGGACCTCGAAGACGTCAGGCTGGAAGCAATATTCCACGAGTCCGACCTCCTTGATGCCGATCCGCTCCTGGCGCGCATCGGAAATGATGAAGCCGGCCGATGGCGCCCAGACATGTCGCGTGTGACGAAACGTGAAGTCGCGGCGCTGGTGGACATGGCCGCTTGCGATCAGGCGGAGATCGACGGATCGGAGCATCTCGACCAGGCGCTGCCGCGCCGGCATCGGCACATAACGGATCGCGCTCGCTTCCAACTCGGGGTCGTTAGGCGCGTTCAGAAAGACCGGCTTGTGCAGGAACAACGCCACCGGCTTGCCGCCAGTGCTCGCCAACTCCGAGGCCAGCCACTCGAACTGCTCGGCCTCGCTGACGAGGCCTGAGTTCATCAAGAGCGGGTTGAGACCGATAAAACACCAGCCGGCCGCCTCAAACCGCCAATAATCGTCCCCGAACGTGGAGATGTAGGACTGCCTGTTTTTCTCGGTCACGACTTGCGCGGGCGCCGGACCGATCTGTGTCGGGTTGTCACCGATGTCGTGATTGCCGGGCAGATAACGGCAGGCGACGGGCAGACGGGCGTGCAGCGCTTTGGCGTATTCGATATCGCCGGGGCTGGTCGGACCATCAAAGGCGAGATCGCCGGTGTTGACGACCAGATCCGGGCGTGTGGCGTCGATATGCTCGGCGACGCGATCGAAATTCGCCGTGAGCTTTCCAAGGCGCCGGGCGAGGTGGGTGTCGGAAATCTGGGTCAGCCGAAATTCGCTCATGCATTCTTCCTTCCGACCCCAAGTCTAGACCGGGCCGGCTGCGGAATCGTGACGGACAATTCTCGGTTTATAACGCGGGGCTTCAAAGCACCCGATAGCGGATCGTGAAGCTGTCGCGGGGTTCGATTGCGGCCGCTCCGCTGTTTGATGGCAGCGCGACCCGATCGGCAAGGTGCCACGGCCCGAACTGGGCGGTACGGCTTGGCTCGGCAGCAAGGCGCAGCCTGAATTCGCATTGGGCGCGGTCGGGAAGGCTGAGCACCATCACGCGATCGGTTGTGCGATAGTCGATTGCGACAACCCCCCGCAAGACGGTACGGCCATCGCCAGCTTTCTCCGCGCCTTCAACCCGCGCCAGGGTCTGGTTCCGGTCGGTATGAAGCTCGATCTGGGTGTCGCCAATGGTCGCCAAAGCCGCCGGCGGCATCCGGATTTCGAACTCGACTGTCGGCTTGGACGGGTTGATGCCGAGATAGGCAAACGCGGCATGCCGCGTGTCGTAAGCGACAAAGGCAAGCAGTCCAAATGCAACGAGCGCGCCGATACCGTGCTTGACGATGTCGCGCGGGGAGCGCCGGCCCGTGTGGAAATACATCATCAGCAGAATCGCTACCGCCAGCGCGGCGGCGGCGCCCGCCAGTGTGGAGAGCAAGATGCCAAGCCCGCCATCCGCCCCGTCACGGACCAGACCGATCCAATCACCGCCGTTGGCGTACATCTTCGCCTCGAACAGGTTTGAGCCAAAATGCTCCGACCATCGAAAGTTGGTCGCGTCGACGTCGACCGTGGTTCATGGCGGACGCGGGCTTGTTGACGGCGGATCGTGAATCTATGTTGCCTTCGCACCTTGCAGCCGTTCCCGAAAATGAAAGTCCGAAATGACCCCTGCCGCCCGGCTTTCCGCCGCCATCGACGTGATGGACACCATCGACGCCCAGCGCATCCCGGCGGCCCAGGCACTGAAGGATTGGGGGACGTCGCATCGCTTTGCCGGTTCCGGCGATCGTGCCGCGATTGCCGGCCTGGTTTGGGACGTGCTGCGCCGGCGTTCCTCGAGTGCCTGGATCATGGATGCCGATACGCCGCGCGCGCGCGTGCTCGGCATGCTTCACCTCGAGCGCGGCCTCGATGTCGGGGCAATCGAAAAACTTTGCGACGGCAGCCGCTTTGCACCTCCGCCACTGACCGAGGCCGAACGCAACGCGCTTGCCGCTCGCTCGCTGGAAGCCGCACCCGCGCCGGTCGCAGGCGATTATCCGGAATGGCTCGACACTTATCTCGCCGATGTCTTCGGCGATGATCGCGTTGCCGAGGCCGCCGCGATGGCGCGCCGCGGGCCGCTTGATCTCCGCGTCAACACGCTCAAGGCAAAGCGCGAGAAGGTGCTGGCCTCGTTGTCGCACCTTAATGCCGTGACGACACCGTGGTCGCCGCTTGGCCTGCGCATCCAGCTTGCGGCCGATGCGCGCAATGTCGGGGTTCACGCGGAAGAGGCTTTCATCAAGGGACTTGTCGAGGTCCAGGACGAAGGTTCGCAGCTTGCGGCGTTGTTCTCGGCGGCAAAGCCCGGCGAGCAGGTCATCGATCTCTGCGCCGGGGCGGGCGGCAAGACCCTCGCGCTCGCGGCGATGATGCAGGGCAAGGGCCGCCTGATCGCGACCGACAATGACAAGCGCCAGCTCGCGCCCATCCACGAGCGTTTGTCGCGCGCCGGCGTCCACAATGCCGAGGTGCGGACCCCAAGGGGCGGCGACGATCCGCTGGCGGACATCCGCGCGCGTGCCGATCTGGTTCTGATCGACGCGCCGTGCTCGGGCACCGGGACCTGGCGCCGCAACCCCGATGCGAAGTGGCGGATGCGGCCGGGTGCCCTCGAGATCCGCTTGAAGGACCAGGTCGAAGTGCTTGATCGCGCGGCCGCCATGGTCAAGGCCGGCGGGCGGATCGCCTACATCACCTGCTCGGTGCTGGCGCCGGAAAACTCGGAGCAGGTCCGCGCCTTCCGCGCACGCCATCCGGCTTTCTCGATCATCCCGCCGGCCGAGACCGCTTCGGCGCTCGGCGACAAGTCGGCCGATTTCGCCAAGGCCGCGCTCCGGACCGACGAAGGCTGGCTCATGACCCCGCGCCGGACCGGAACAGATGGTTTTTTTGTCTCGGTTTTGATGCGGCAAAAGCCCTAAATTTGGCGCGGACAAGCCGATTTCAGCCATTGCGGGACCGCCTTCGCTCGCGTACCTCCTAGCCATGACAGCAGCACAGAAAGCCCGCGAGTCGGCGCCCGCAACGGCGTCGGCCCATGACAAGATTCTGATCGTCGATTTCGGCAGCCAGGTCACCCAGCTGATCGCGCGGCGCGTCCGCGAAGAGGGCGTTTACAGCGAGATCGTGCCGTTCCAGAAGGCCGAAGCCGCGTTCCGCGAGATGAAACCGAAGGCGGTGATCCTCTCGGGCGGGCCTGAGTCGGTGCATGAGGAAGGTTCACCGCGCGCGCCGCAACTGATTTTCGATTCCGGGGTGCCTGTGCTCGGTATCTGCTACGGGCAGATGACGATGGCGGCGCAGCTCGGCGGGGAGGTGGAGGGCGGACATCATCGCGAATTCGGTCGCGCCGACCTCGAGGTGAAAGCCGAAAGCTGCCTGTTCGATTCCGCTTGGAAACCCGGCGAGCGGCATCCGGTCTGGATGAGCCATGGCGACCGCATCACCAGGATGCCGCCGGGCTTTGTCGTTGCGGGTGTGTCGGCCAACGCGCCATTTGCCGTGATCCAGGACGAGAAGCGAAAGTATTATGGGCTGATGTTCCACCCCGAGGTGGTGCATACGCCCGACGGCGCAAAGCTGATCCGCAACTTCGTGCGCAAGGTCGCCGGTCTGTCCGGCGACTGGACCATGCGCGCCTTCCGCGAGGAAGCGATCGAGAAGATCCGCGCGCAGGTCGGCCGCGGGCGGGTGATCTGCGGTCTCTCCGGCGGCGTCGATTCCGCGGTCGCTGCCGTCCTGATCCACGAGGCGATCGGCGACCAGCTCACCTGCGTCTTCGTCGACCACGGCCTGTTGCGACTGAACGAGGCCGAAACCGTCGTCGATCTGTTCCGCCATCACTACAACATCCCGCTGGTGCATGTTGATGCCTCCAGGCAATTTCTCTCCGAGCTCGCCGGCGTCACCGACCCCGAGCAAAAGCGCAAGACCATCGGCCGCCTCTTCATCGACGTGTTCGAGGCCGAAGCCAAGAAGATCGGCGGTGCCGAATTTCTGGCGCAAGGCACACTCTATCCCGACGTGATCGAGAGCGTGTCGTTCACGGGGGGACCGTCCGTGACCATCAAGTCGCACCACAATGTCGGTGGACTGCCGGCGCGCATGAACATGAAGCTGGTCGAGCCGCTGCGTGAGCTGTTCAAGGACGAAGTCCGCGCGCTCGGCCGCGAGCTTGGCCTGCCCGAGATTTTCGTCGGCCGGCATCCGTTCCCCGGTCCGGGCCTTGCGATCCGTTGTCCCGGCGACATCACGCGCGAGAAACTCGATATCCTCCGCAAGGCGGACGCGGTCTATATCGATGAGATCCGTAAAGCGGGCCTCTACGATCAGATCTGGCAGGCGTTTGCGGTGCTGCTGCCGGTGAAGACCGTCGGCGTCATGGGCGATGGGCGCACCTATGATTATGTTGTTGGCCTGCGCGCGGTGACCTCGACGGATGGCATGACCGCCGACTTCTATGCCTTCGACATGAAGTTTCTGGGCGCCACCGCAACGCGCATCATCAACGAGGTCAAGGGCGTCAACCGCGTGGTCTACGACGTCACCTCCAAGCCGCCCGGCACGATCGAGTGGGAATAATTCGGATCTACTCGCAGCTATCCGGATTTGTCCAAAACTACGCTCTAACTCGCTGAACTTAAAAATAAATCCTGTCGGCAGCTATCGTCGGCTATCGGTGCGCCGTGTTCGCGTTTGTCGGACTCGCTGACGGCACGCTCATCCTTATTCCCACCCTGTTTTGATCGATACCGTCACCTCGAAATGAGCAGTGACGGTATTTTATTTGGTCTAACCAACTGAAATAGCGTCGCTTTTCTTGAAGTCGATGGCCGAAATTGGCCTGACGGTATCGAGCAAAGAGGCGAGCAAATGCTGACGGACGCGGCGCTTAAGAATCTAAGACCAAAGGAAAAATCCTATAAGGTGACGGACCGGGACGGCATGTATGCGCTCGTTAGTACGAAGGGCTCGATCTCGTTCCGGCTCGACTATCGAATGAACGGGCGCCGAGAGACCGTCACCTTCGGAAAATATGGTCTCGCCGACTTGTCGCTTGCCCGAGCACGAGAGCTCTGCATCGATGCCAGGCGTGCCATCAAGGAGGGGCGGTCTCCAGCCATTGAAAAGCAGCGAGCAAAACGACGCCTGATGGAAGCCAAAGCGTTCGGTGAGTTTGGTGAGAGGTGGCTCACCGCTGCTCCCATGGCCGACAGCACCCGCGCCATGCGCCGTTCAATCTTCGAGCGCGAACTACTGCCGCCATGGCGGAAGCGTTTACTTTCCGAGATTGCGCCGGACGACTTGCGGAAACATTGTGCCGCAATTGTCGAACGAGGTGCACCGGCAACCGCAATTCACGTCCGCGATATCGTCAAGCAGATCTATGGGTTTGCAATCTTGCATGGCGAAAAGGTCGCCAATCCTGCCGACGAAGTCGGTCCGTCGTCGATTGCACATTTCATACCCCGAGATCGCTCGCTCTCGCCTGCTGAAATCCGCATCATGCTCAAGCAGCTCGATCACGTAGCCACGCTGCCGACGATCCGGTTAGGGATACGGCTCTATCTTCTCACAATGGTACGAAAGAGCGAATTGCAAGATGCGACCTGGGATGAGGTCGACTTCGAGAATGCTGTCTGGACCATCCCAAAGGAGCGGATGAAGCGGTCAAAAGCGCACAATGTGTACCTCTCGCGTCAGATGCTCGATATCTTCATTGCGCTGAAGACCTGCGCCGGAAACTCAACGTATGTGCTTCCCTCGCGCTACGACGCAGATAGCCCAATGTCACGAGCCACGTTCAATCGTGTCACTGCTGCGGTCGTCGAGCGCGCCAAGAACGGAGGACTGCCCCTCGAACATTTTACGGTACACGACCTCAGACGGACGGGATCAACGCTGCTCAACGAACTTGGGTTCAATAGCGACTGGATCGAGAAATGTTTGGCTCATGAAGACGGTCGCTCGTCGCGCGGCGTCTATAACAAGGCGGAGTACGAGCCACAGCGTCGGCACATGCTGCAAGAGTGGTCGAACATCGTCGACGCTTGGGTTGGAGGTCAAAGATATCTGCCAGTTCTCATTCCGCCTTTGATGCCGATCGTTGAGCTCGATCCGGCACTTTGACCGGACGATTACGTCGTTGTTTCACGTCCGGATGCGGAGCACGGGTGAGGGGGGTGCTTCGGCGCAGTAAGAGCCAAGTTTCCACCTCACTCAGGTCCCATACGACACACCGAGGAGAGAGCGCGAAGCGTCGCGGAAATTCTCCGCGCTGTTCCATTTCGTAGATGGTACTGTCGGCAAGGGGGACCATTTCGTGAAGTTGATGTCGTCGGATTGTTCGTCTTAGCGCCGTGGTTCCCTGGCGAGCCATTGTCGACCTCCTTGCGCCTTTCTTAGCAATTGAAACCGATTCAATTCGACTAAACAGAGGAATTTCTCTTGATGCGGTAATCGGCGGGAGCCGCGAAGAATCGGAAACCTACGGCGGTCTAAAACCTCGCTGGCGAAGACCCGTTGAACTCTTAATCAGCGGGTCCCAGGTTCGAGCCCTGGTGCGCCCACCAAGCTTTTCAAGCACCTACGGATGTGCACCGTTTGAGAAAGCCAGACTAAAACGGTTTTTCAAACGGTGTTTTTTCGGCGGAGACGATGCGCAGCTCTCGACAATGTGAGCGGAACGCTTCAGTCGCCAAATCATCGGTTGAGCGCAGCGAGCAACGCATCGCTTCAGGCCAACGAACATTTCGCTTCCCGCGGCTCGCTGGATGGCGCCCAGTCGCATCACTTCGCGTGCCGCGCTGTGCGTCGCAAGCCTCGTCAGACCGCATCGAACTCGCGCTCCGGGCGCCATCCGACTGGATCTGCGATCCAGCGGTTGATGTCGGATTCATGCCAGCCCGTCCCGTTGGTGCTGATCTGGAGTTGAGCCGGGAACGTGCCCTCGGCGATCTTGCGGTAGATGGTCGACCGGGACAGCCCGGTCCAGGCGAGGACGGTTTTCAAGCGGATGATACGATCTGGCTCGCGCATGGCCGCGTTGCCTCCTCTGACGACTGCCGAGACCAGACAGGTCAAGCATTCAATGACACGCAAGAGGGTTATCTTCCTCGTCGCAGGCTGGCGAAGGCTCGGCGGTAAATCGGACGGGTCAAATTCCGAGGCCCCGGCCTCTGCCGAGGTCGACGCCGTGGGTGAAAGCGAGCTCGAGGCCTAGCCGGCGACCTGATTCGAATGCGATGCCAAGCTCGCGCTTGCGGTTCTCGAGGAGAGATTCCAATTGCGGATCGCGTTCGAGGCTTCTCGCCATGTCGGCCATCGCCGAGCGCGTTGACCTGTAGCCGGACATGTCGCCCGATTGATATTGGCGCTGGCTGGTGTGGCCGAGCTCCTGCCAGTCCTCCACGAAGCGGTCGGCGCGGCGTCTCGGATCGATGCGCATTTCGGTTTCGAGCTGGAGGGCGCGGATGGCGCGGTTGACCCGGCCGCTAGCCGCCTCTTGGGCAAGCCCCGGGTTCTTCTTATAGGCGGCTTCGGCATCGACCGAGCCGTAGGGCCGCACCTCCTCGAAGACCCTGCGGGCCTTTTGGAGTTCTTTCACCTGCTCGGGACTGGCCTCGCCGCCCATTTCCCGTGCCTCGAAAATCGCGTCTACGGCGCGGGCATGGCGCACGAGCATCCGGGTGCGGAAGCGGCGCATCTCTTTTTCCAGGTCTTCCGTCACCTTCTGTTCCGGCGCTTCGGTCTCGCGCCGCAGGGCCGCCGCACCGCTCCTTCCCCTTTCCGGCGTTTCCCGCTCCAGCCCCCGTCCGACTTCCGGGCCGGGCACATCTGTGGGCGGGCGCAACCCCTCCAACATGTCGCGCAGTTTTTCCGGCACGACCTTGCGCACAATCTCGGCCACGCGCTCGCGGAAGGTGATCCCACGTCGTTCGGCGTAGCTTTGTTCCGGATGGGCACGCTCGTAATCCGAGGCCATGTCTTTGGCCCGATCGCGCGACAGGGTGCGGGTGAGCCGGTCCTGGCCCGCAAAATCATCGCGGCCATAATGCAGGTCCACGCCGTCGCGATGCCGCGACAGGGCGACGTAGCTCGCATGGGCATCCATTCCCGGCGTCGCCAGCACATGGGTTCGGTCCACCGTCATGCCCTGAGCCTTGTGGATGGTCGCCGCATAGCCGTGGTCGATCCGGTTGTAGTCCTTCAGGTCGAACTGCACGGAACGGCCATCGTCGGACTGCACGGTCATGGATTGCGCGCTGACCTGCTCGATAGTCCCGAGGGTGCCGTTCTTGACACCAAGGCCGCGCTCATTCTGCAGGAACATGACGCGGTCCCCGCTGGCGAAGTTTCTGGCGCCGCGTTCGACCACAACGCGCACGTCATCGCCCAAATCGCCCGTCGTCCGCATCCGCTCCCGTGCCGCCTCGTTGAGGGTGCGGACTTCGTCATTGGTGTGGGTGAGGATGATCCGGCTACGCTCCGGCTCCGACCGCCGGTCGCGGTCCCAGCGCTCGATCAAATCGCCGCGCGCCTGTTCCCGTGTTTGCGCGTCATGCACCATACCGTGAGAGTGGTAGGCCTCAAGCGCATTGCTGGCTTTGCCATCGGCGAGATCGCGCGTGGCGTCGCGCTGCCAGTCCTCCCGCTGACGGCGCACTTCGCCGATTTCCGCCCCGCCGTGTCGTTCGTGAATCGACCGAAACGCAGCGCCGGCCTCGATGGCTTGCAGTTGTTGCGGATCGCCGACCAGCACCACCTTGGTGCCAGCCTCGGCGGCATGGGACAGCACGCGCTCCAACTGGCGCGTGCCGACCATGCCGGCCTCGTCGATCACCAGCACATCGCGCGAGGTGAGCAGATCCCGCCCTTGTTCCCAGCCGTGTTCCATGCTGGCGATGGTTCGTGACGATATGCGCGATCCGCTTTCGAGGTTTTTCGCCGCGATGCCGGACAGCGTCACGCCCCGGACCTCATAGCCCGCCGCCTCCCAGGCCTCCCGCGCCAGCCCCAACATCGCGCTTTTTCCCGTGCCAGCATGGCCGACCACGATCCCAAGATCGTGCCCGTCTGTGATATGCGCCAGCGCCTCGGCTTGTTCGCCGGAAAGGACAAGGCCGCGCTCTTCACCTCGGGCTAGAGCCGCTTCGCGATCCGCGTCAAGCGTCTCATGCCGTGCCCGTTCTGCCATCAATTCGGCGGCGCGGTGCAGGCGCTGCTCCGTCTCGATCATGGCGCGGGTTGTGAAGCGATCCTCGCCGCGAATGTCCTTGCCGAGTTCGACCAGATCGGGCGCCTTGCGCATCGCCGCCATGACCTCATTGAACTGCTCGATCCCTTCGCTGTGGCGATGCGCGAACTTCGCCATGTCGCGCTGCGTGAACGTCGATTGCTGCTGGGTCATCGCGCCCAGCCCAAGGGAGGGATGGGCGATGATCCTCTCACCATTGTTCCGCGCGATCTCGCGGTGCAGTTCGGCGCGGTCGGCGCGGTCAGCCTCGGTCGCTTGGCCCTCGACACCCCCTTCCTCAATACGTTTGGCGGGTGCGCCGATCTGGGTCTGCGGCTCCAGCGCGATGCCCTGTGCTTCGAGGCTCCGGTGGTCGATCCGCGCGTCGATGTCGAGTTCGGCCAGCCGTTCATTGGCAAGCTCGGCCCACCGTCCTCGCCAGCGCTCGACCATCTCTGTGCGGTTCCACGCCCGCACCTTCGGGCCAAAACCGTTCTCGTCCCCGTTCACGCTGACTTGGCGCATGGTCAGCATCACATGCGCATGGGGTTTGGGCATGCCGTCCTCGGCCATGTCCCAATGCACATTGAGATCGGCGATCATGCCCAAACCTACGAACTCCGCCCGAACGAAGTCGCGGGCGAGTTCGATGCCCTGCGCTTCACTCATCTCGCGGGGAATGGCGAATTCGACCTCGCGGGCAAGTTGGGCATCTTTCCGGATTTCGAACGCTTCGACATCGTTCCAGAGCCGTTCGCGGTCGCTCCACACGTCCGGCGCGTTCTTCGGCAGCATCACCTCGGAATGGACGACGCCGCGCTTGGCCGAGAAGTCGTGGCTACGCTCAAGCCGCTCGTCGCGCAGCCGCGAGGCCGAGCGGTAGGCGGCTGACGCCACCGCGCTGGAGCCAGACTTGCGGCCAATGACCTTGACGTGAAGATGATAGATCGCCATCGCGATCGGATCAGTGGCACACCGGAGCGCACGTCGGAACGACGTATAAGCGCGCCCTCCCTCGAAAAAATCTCGGGAGGGACCAGGCCGTCTCGCCCAGTCCCTACGACGCTACAGCATTGTGCCAGCTGCTCGCCTATCATTTCTCCATCAACACTGATGGAGGCGACGATGCGCAAGCCACGGGACTTCGATGCCGAACTGAAGGCGCTTGGGGACAAGGCGAGCGCCCTCAAGAGCCGCAAGGTACGGCAGCTCGGCGAACTGGTCATCGCCACGGGGGCAGATAGCTTCAGCGCCGACGAGTTGGCCGGCGCGCTGGTCGTGCTAGCCGAGACCAAAGATGCTGGAAAGAGGGAGGCGTGGGCCAGGCGCGGGGCTGCGTTCTTTCAGGTCCGGGCGCGGCGAAATGCACCGACAACTGACCGCAAGCCGGACGGCCCTCCAGCGCAACCGGGCGGCGCGCAACCGGTATCAATCCGCAAGGGCGCGACATGACATGCGCGCCTGGCAGATCGAGCGCCGCAAGCGCACGCGGCATCTCATCGAACTCGGCGCCCTCGTCGTCAAAGCCGGCATCGTCGACCTGACCGGCGACGACCGCGCCATGATTTTCGGCGCGCTGCTCTGGTGCGCCGACAAACTCAAGGGCGATGAGCGCGAACGAGCCTGCGCGCTCTGGGCCGCAAAGGGGAAGCAAGCGTTTGAGGCGAACCCGGCGACGCGCGACGCGAAAGATCGAATCGCTCCAGAAGTTCGTCGTTGATGCGTGATGATAGGATGTCAGCGCGGCGACTGCGCGCCGCAGCAGGCATGAATTGTTCCCGGTCAAAAAGGGAAGGGCTATGCGCGGAAATCGAGCCATTCGCTTCATTGCTTTCACGGGCCGAAAATTGCTTTCCCGCTGGGCGGTTTGCTCGCAAGATCCGGTCCACCATGGAGGCGTCGCGAAAACCCGCTTCGCGCTGACGGCGTTCCTCGAGATGGCGGCTGGCGAATTGATTGCAGGCGCAGCAGCTGTCATCGGCTCATCGACGCCCGCGCTGGCAGCGAAGGCGCCACAGAAGGCGGTGAAGTTAGCGTCGGGACTTTCCCCATTGCTGGATGAAGCGCGGGGCTCAGACCACTGGCCACGTGGGCGGGGCTAAGCGAGCGCCGCCAGTCGGACGCGGGACGGCTATGGTACTCGTGCTATGATATTTTCCTAAGGGAAGGACAACCGATGACTTACGGAACTCCTCCATTCAGTGCCGATGCGGCACTTCGCCATTTCAGGTCCTATTTCACGGAACCAAAAGACGTTGTTGCGCATCCTCAGCTATCGCGGGATGAGAAGCTGGCGATATTGCGAGAATGGGAACAGGATGCCCTCCGCCTGTCTACGTCCGAGTCAGAAGGTATGGGTGGCGGAGAAGAGAGCATGCTTGGACGGGTGGAAGAGTCCATAGGGGTCCTGGAGCGATCGCCACGATGATGCACGCGCGTGAATTTTTCATGACCGAGCAATATTGACCAGCCATCTCCTAGGCCGCGGACCATTCTAATCAAATCATCGCTTATCACGACATCAGGCGAGCGTCGTGATCGCGATTGGATCAGTGTGTTTCGCTTAAAAAAGGAGACTTCAATGAAGTTCGTCAGAACGATCGTCGCTGCTGGCGTGATCGCAGGATCGACATCCGCATTTGCGGCCGAGAAGATCACCGGAGCGGGCGCAACGTTCCCTTATCCGATTTATTCGAGATGGGCAGATGCCTTCAAGAAGGAGAGCGGCAACGAAGTGAACTACCAATCGATCGGTTCTGGCGGAGGAATCCAGCAAATTAGGTCTAATAACGTGACATTTGGTGCATCAGATATGCCGCTTGAGCCTGCCGAGCTTGACAAGGACGGCCTCATCCAATGGCCGATGGTAATGGGTGCCATAGTTCCCGTTGTTAACATCGAAGGCGTCAAGCCGGGCGAACTCACATTCGACGCTGACACCCTTGCCCAAATCTTTCTAGGCAAGATCACCAAGTGGGACGATCCCGCGATCAAGAAGCTGAACCCGAAAATATCTTTGCCCTTAGCGGCAATAATTGTGGTGCACCGTTCGGACGGGTCGGGAACAACCTTCAACTTCACGGACTATCTCTCCAAGGCAAGTCCGGATTGGAAGATCGGTTCGGGGACCGCGGTTGAATGGCCGGTTGGCGTTGGCGCAAAGGGAAACGAGGGCGTCTCGGCCAATGTCGATCAGCAGAAAAATTCGATCGGCTACGTTGAATACGCCTACGCCAAGCAGAACAAGCTGACCTACACAGCTATGGTCAATAAGGCTGGCAAAACCGTGGAGCCGACCGCCGCAGCGTTCCAGGCGGCGGCGTCCAACGCGGACTGGGCGAAGGCTCCGGGTTTCGACCTGATCCTCACTAACCAGCCCGGCGAAGGTTCCTGGCCGATCACCGCGGCAACCTTCATCTTGATGCCCAAGCAGCCTGCCGATAAGGCGGCGTCTGCCGATGCCCTTAAGTTTTTCAAATGGGCTTTCGAGAAGGGCGGCAAGATGGCCGAAGAACTTGACTACATTCCGATGCCAGAACCCGTGGTCAAATTGATCGAAAAGACATGGTCCACGGAGATCAAGAGCTGAAAATGAATAATGATGGATCGGCCCCTTCTGGTCTCTGCGAGCTCATGTTGTCTCTGGCGGTGATTTCAGGGCCTCTGTCTCCGCATCCAAAAATTCCGTTCCTGGCGGACGGGCAAAAACGAGTTCGATCCCATAGCTTTTCTCGCCAAGGTAGGGGCGGGTAAAACGATGAGCCGGGCGATGGAGGCGGTCGCACCTCAGTCTGAACATTTGGTGCTTTGGTGCTTACAGGTGAGGGAAGTTCGCCTGCCTTGTCCTTGAGCTCAGCGGCCTCGCGATCAGCTGCGCAGCCAGTCGAGGATCGGACGTCGACTTGGCAAGTCTGAGCAGTGTGCTCGCGGCTTGACGAAAGGACATATGAAGCATTGAACGACACCGTAGTCACCCGCACGCCGAAACAGATCGACACAGCTAGGCCCGTAGAACATTAGCCCTCCAGTTTGGACGAAATCACGGGTGCTATAGATCATCGGCAGCCGCGTGCTGAGCGTGAAGGTAAGTATGTCCGGTCAAAACACGCTCTATGTCGAGAGTTAGTATTTAAATTCCGGCATGGCCTTCAATTCGTCCTTGGTCGCGTTATACACCGCGTGATCGGGATACCAACGCGTACTGGCGCTGGTTGTCGTGGTTGTCGTGGTGGTTGTTGCGGCACCGGTGGTGGTTCGCGTGGTGCTGTCTGGAGCGGGAGTGGTTGCAGGCGCATTCGCCGGTGCTGACGTTGTTGACGAAGTTGTCGAGGTCACCGGCTGGTCAACCCACTTCAGCTTATCGAAGGCGACCGCCACGTAGTGTTCGCCCAGGCCCAGAACGCCGCCAACACCCAGAATAACATTGGCCACCTTGCCTGACCTATCCAAAATCACGTCGTGGATCTCGCCGATCTTCTCGTTTGCTTCGTTGTACACATCGACGCCGGCGAGCTTGGACGCGCGCCATTCACCCTGCTTGTGCGTGGTGGCACTGGTTGTCGAAACCGCTTGGTTTGTGGCTGTTTGCGCCGCCGCCGCGCCGGTCATCGACGCGATAGCCAGGAATGCTATTGCAAGACATTTGGAAATCATGATGTTCCTCCACGGTGAACAATAACGCGGTGTGACTTTGGTTCCAGTGACGGAACGGTATATTACCTCCCTCGCGGCACGGTTTCTGAGAGGGCTGACGTCGTGCTCAAACATTGCGCGTCTCATTCGATCATCTCGTCGACGCGAGAGCAGCATCAGTTCTATTCCCGTGGCGGCAGATGATCAGCCGGAAGGCCTGATATTGCTCGCACTCGTTAGTTTCCAAGGCGAACGAGGGGATGTCCGATTTGCTCGGTTTACATGTCAGATTGTGGCCGATCGGAAACTCAACGCGGACGTACGGCCCTTCCGATTACATCCTGCATCGTTGGCTTCGACGGCGACCGCTCGGCGCTACCCCGAACTCGGCTGGAGAGACGAGCCGGCACACGCTATTCGGTCACCTCGCTGAGCGAGCGGTGTAGAGTGCGCTAAGAGCGATCACTCCCGATGTCAGGAACATGCCGACGATTAGTGTCATGGCGGAACCTCTCAAATTGAAGGCCGCCGCGCACCGGCGGGCCGCCGCTGGCCAACATCCGCAGCACCACTCGCCGCTCTGGCGCGGCTCGGTGAAGCCTGGAGACTCGCCTGCTATTGATCAAACCATGATCGGCGGTGCGGGCCGGAGCACGGCCCCGCACTTCGGGGAGGAGCTAGGGCCGTGCTCTCTTCTCGCACGGACGCAAAAGCCGGGCGGCCCGTTTCAGGCATCGGGCAAGCTACTTAACTGGCTAGCGCCTACTTCTTTTCCTTGGCTTCTTCTTCGGCCAGTAGCCTCAATAGCATCTTGTGCCGTTGCGGGTTTTTCGTCGGGTCAGACTCGGCGAGGTGCCGCTGTAAAAGCTCAAGGTTTTTCTCATGGAGGAAACTGTCCATTTCAGCCTCCGCTCTTGCGCGAAATCTAATCTGAAATGGCATTGCTGCCTGACCAATATTGCTCACCTGCGTGCTTTTTGTTCCGAAAGCGTCACTGCCCGATTATCAGCATCGGTCGCGCTGGCGTTTATCACAGGGTGTCTATCGGGCGGCGTTTATCGCGGCGGAGCCGTCGAGGCGGAGTGCCGTGGGTGTCGGAGCTGCTGCGCTCGGTGCTGCCGCCGCCTTCTTATGCTCGTCGGCTCGTCAAACCCAGTTGGGGGCAGTTCGCTGGAACGGGAGATTCGCCGCGGCGAAATCGGGACAGCAGGCATGGCCGCTGGAAATTCCTCCTATTCACGCGGCTGCCTCCTTTGTTATCGGATCGTTGCAACGGAACGAAGTCGTCAGGCCTTGGATTTGGCCGGATTGCTCTCGGCGTCGAGCACCACGGCGATGGTGCGAAACACGCTCGACGGGTTGACGCTGATCGAATTGATGCCGAGCCCGGTCAAATAACGTGCAATCTCCGGGTAATTCGCGGGCGCCTCGCCGCAGATGCCAATATGGCGACCGTTACGCTTGGCGCCCACCACGGCCTGTCGGAACATCTCGAGCATTCCCGGATCGCGCTCGTCGAAATCGAAGGCGACGATATCGGATTCCCGGTCGACCCCCAGCGTGAGTTGCGTGAGGTCATTCGAGCCGATTGAAAAGCCATCGAACAGCCCCGAGAACGCGTCAATCTGAATGACATTGTTCGGAATTTCGCACATGACGTAGATCTCAAGCCCGGCTTCGCCGCGCTTCAGTCCATTGGCCGCCATCGTCGCGATCACGCGTCGTCCTTCCGCGACGGTTCGACAGAAGGGCACCATGATGCGCAAATTGGAGAGACCCATTGTCTCGGAGTGCCGCACACTCCAGCGGAAATCCTTCGGCGTAAGTAGGGTGGCTGTAACGCGAAGCTCCCCGGAAACCCAGCATCGGATTCTCCTCCTTGGGCTCGAACGCCTCGACGCCGAGGAGGCTGGCGTATTCGTTGGCCTTAAATCGGAGAGCCGAACAATGACCGGCTTGGGATAGAACGCTGCGGCAATCGTGCCTACGGATGATGGCAGCCGTCGCCCTGGCTGAGGTGATCTTTTTCGGCTGGAGAAGCGCCATCGGATGTACATCGATATGCTCGCTGATGATGAATTCCATGCGCGCGAGACCGACCCCGGCCTGCGGTTGCATCGCCAACCGGAACGCCATGCCGGCCGAGAAAAACTCGCCGATGAACTCCACGCTCAACGTCGCGGTTCTGATCAAGTTGCCCTAATATTTTGGAATGGTCCGGCTGGCCCGCCAGAGATCCGGACATACAGATTCAATCATGCCTCAAGGTTGAGCTGTTTTGCTCAAACTCCAGGCGGACAACGGCGCAACTGTGTATCGACATAAGCGGCCGGGGCCGTGAATCTTGATTGCATAGAGTCCGGCCACCAGCGTGTTGCTCGGAAGTCAACCAGCCGAATTCGGCTTCGGCTTTTGGCGAACTTCCGCTGGGAGGATTCAATGAGCCTGCACGTCAGCATTACTGGCGCTTCGACCACCAATCCACAGCGACCAGAGCGAAGGAAATCGCGGGCCTCCCGGCGAATGCCTGCGACCGAAGCGCAGCAGCACGACATAGTGCACGACATCGTACTGGAAACAGCGGTCACCGTCGCGCCTGATCCAGCACGGGGCCAGGTGCCTGTCGACGAACTGCCCACCGCCGCCGTGATCGACCAGATGTGGCAGGCCAATCCGCTCCAGAAGCTCCTGCCGTTGGATTGGGAAGCGATCACGCAGGCTCTCGCGACGCTGGGTGCCCGTTCGATGGCAGATCCGGTGAACGCGACAACGGTGGCCGCGAAACTGAATATGAGGCTGTGGCAGGAAGCGGCGGAGACGTGGATCGGCACCGCATCGCGCTGGTGGGGACTGGCGACGCCAACCGAAGATAAACTTCGGGACCCCGCAGCCGACCGCCGCTTCGAGGCGCCAGAATGGGAGCAGCACCCGTTTTTCCGGGTCCTTAAGCAGTGCTATCTCGCGATTTCCGCCCAGCTTCGCGAGGAAGCCGACCGGGAGATCCCCGATCCGACCGAACGACATCGCCTCATGTTCCACGTCCAACAGTTGATCGACGCGACGAGTCCTACCTTGTTTTTGCCGACGAACCCGGCGGCTCTTCGCAAGGCGTTGGAGACGGGTGGCGGCAGCGTGGCCAACGGCCTGCGCAATCTAGTTGCCGATCTGCGCGAGGGTCGGATGACTATGACCGACACCGATGCTTTCGCGCCAGGAAAGAACCTCGCCATCACGCAAGGGAAGGTCGTCTATCGAAACCGCCTCATCGAGCTGATCCAGTACGCACCGCTCACCACGCAGACCTACGCGGTACCACTGCTGTTCATTCCGCCCTGGATCAACAAGTTCTACATTCTCGACCTGCAGCCTAAGAACAGTCTCGTCCGCTACCTCGTCGAGCATGGCTTCTCGGTATTCATGATCAGCTGGAAAAACCCGGACGCATCAATGCAGGGCATCGCGTTCGAGGACTACATGACCGATGGGCCACTGACCGCGAGCGATGCGGTGCGCGAAATCATGGGGGCGGAATTCTGTCAACCCGGTCGGATACTGCATTGGCGGAACATTGCTCGCCATGACGCTGGCCTATTTGGCGGCGCGGGAAGACGACCGCTTCGGTCCGGCCACCTTCATGGTTTCGCTGCTGGATTTCTCCGAGGTCGGGGATACAGCTGTTTTCATGGACGAGCCCCAGATCGAGTTTATGGAGCGACGCATGCTTGAGCGCGGCTATCTCGACAGCCGCGACATGGCGAAGATGTTCAATCTTCTGCGCTCCAATGACTTGATCTGGAACACGTTCACCAACAGCTATCTCATGGGGAACAAGCCGTCTGCCTTCGATCTGCTCTATTGGAACGACGATGGCACCCGCATGGTCCCCTCGGCGCACGGCTTCTATCTCCATAACACCTATCTCGAGAACAACCTGGTCAAACCGGGGAAGATCTCTCTTCGCGATCAACCGATCGATCTGCGTCGTATTTGCAAGGACATCTACACAATCGGCGCCGAGAGGGACCACATCGTTCCATGGAGCTCGGCTTGGCGGATCGCGCAGCTGACAAGTGCGAAGACGCGCTTCGTGCTTGCAGCGAGTGGGCACATCGCCGGCATGATCAACCCGCCGTCCGCAGGCAAAGGCGGTTACTGGGCCGACGAGACCGGCGATGCGGCGGCGGCCGGGACGGCGGCGGCTTGGTTCGCCGGCGCGAAAAAGCACGAGGGCAGCTGGTGGGGCGATTGGATCAAATGGCTTGAGGCCCGTTCCGGAAAGAGAATGCCGGCCGCGGCTGTCGGCAGTGCTGCCTACTCGCCGGTCCAGGACGCACCGGGAAGCTATGTTCTGGAAAAATAGCATGGGGGATCTGTCCCTATCGGAGATCAATCTGGAGGTATTCGGGGGCAGATCTTGACAGCAGCCAAAAGTGAATTGCGGGTTTCCGTACAATCCAGGGGCGCGCGAGGACGCAAACCGGAGGGACAAATGACTCTAACAGCTACTTACGGGACGCTGTCCGCGTCCGAGCACAGCACACAGCTGCGCAAGGCGGTTATCGCGTCCACTATTGGTACCGCGATTGAGTGGTACGACTTCTTCCTCTACGGCACGGCAGCTGGGCTCATTTTCGGCAAGCTGTTCTTTCCCAATTCGGATCCGCTGACGGCGACGCTCGCCGCCTTCGGAACCTATTTCATCGGATTTGTTGGGCGCCCGATCGGCGCTGCGATCTTCGGCCACTACGGAGACCGCATCGGCCGCAAAGCGACCCTGATTGCAACGCTGTTATGCATGGGCATCGCCACCTTCCTGGTCGCATTCGTTCCGACCTACGAGACGGTTGGCATCTGGGGCGCGGTCATCCTGACGGCGCTGCGAATGATTCAGGGCATCGGCGTCGGCGGGGAATGGGGCGGGTCCGTTCTGCTGGCGATGGAATGGTCGCGTCACCACGGCCAGCGCGGCCTGGTGGCGTCCTGGCCGCAATTCGGTGTGCCGTGCGGCCTGTTCCTGGCGAATCTCGCTGTGCTCGCCTTCAGCCAGTTGTCCGGCGATCAGTTTGCCATCTGGGGCTGGCGCATTCCCTTCGCGCTGTCGATCATTTTGGTCGGCGTCGGCCTGTGGATCCGACTCGGCATATTCGAAACGCCGGTGTTCCAAGCGCTTCTAAACAACAACAAGATCGAGAAGACGCCGATTATCGAGGTTATCAGAAAGCAGCCAAAGCAGATCATCCTGTCGGCTTTGCTGCGGGTGTCCGAGCAGGCGCCGTTCTACATCTTCACGGCGTTCGTGTTCGCCTATGCGGTCGGCACGTTGCACATGTCGCGCAACCTGATTCTGAGCGCCGTGCTGGCAGCCTCTGTCGTCTCGTTCGTCACCATCCCGCTGTCGGGCCATATCTCCGACCGCATCGGCCGCAAAAAGATGTATCTGATCGGTGCTGCGACCACGGGCGTGTTCGGCTTCCTTTATTTCGGCATGATAGACACAGCGGCTCCCTTGGCGGTGTTCGTCGCAATAGTGCTGTCGCTCATTCCGCATGATATGCAGTATGGGCCGCAGGCGGCGCTGATCGCTGAGGCCTTTACTCCGCGCCTCCGCTACAGTGGTGCTTCGCTGGGGTATCAGCTGGCATCGGTCATCGCCGGCGGGCCGGCGCCGCTGATCGCGACCGCGTTATTCGCGCGCTTTCAGTCGGGCTATGCGATCTCGATCTACATCGCGGCGTGCGCAGTGGTAAGTCTGGTAGCGACGGCGATGATGCCCGACTACACCGGTAAGGACATCTCCATGGAATATGATGACTGACAATCATTGCGATCAACATCCCGCGTTGGTGGGAACGGAATTCCCAGCTTTCGTGCCCGAGCGCGGATGCCAATGGTTGTACGCTTCAATGCAGCGGAGGCGCGGATGACCGACGCTCCTTGCACCACGAACGTTTTAAGACCCTCGTTCCCGCGGCTGGCGTCAAGGTCGTGCGGGCATCTATTTGGGACACCATGAGGTGCGAGATGGCAACGACCGCGACCCAGGTCACTCTCAATACGCTGGCGGCGGAGTTTCGGCTTCCGGCCACCGACGGCAAGACTTACGAACTGGACGACGTTGCGGGCGAAAATGGCACGGTCGTCGTCTTCATCTGCAACCATTGCCCCTATGTCAAAGCGGTGATCGACCGAATGGTTGCGGACGCCCGCGTGCTGATGTCGGAGGGCGTAGGCTTTGCGGCGATTTGCTCGAACGATGCGGCGAGCTATCCCGAAGACTCATTTGAGAATATGAAGCATTTCGCGACGGCTCATGATTTCCCGTTTCCCTATCTTCGCGACGAGAGCCAAACAGTCGCGCGGGCGTATGGGGCCGTCTGTACGCCGGACTTCTTCGGTTACAACGCCGACCGCAAGCTCAAATACCGCGGCCGGCTCGACGAAGGCCGCACAACTCCGCCTCGCGCGGGGGCGCCCCGAGAGCTTGTCGAGGCCATGCGCGAGATTGCGAACACCGGTGTGGGGCCGGCTGACCAAAGGGCGTCCATTGGCTGCTCGATCAAATGGAAGGACGCATGAACCGAGCCCTTGTCATAGCGCCCCCACCAGCTACGCGGTTGGAGGCGCCAGCTCAGGCAGACGCCTGAAAAAGAAGCGCAAAAAGAAGAAATGAATGCCCTATTCTGTGAGCGGGACTGATGTCAGAGGCATCAACACCGTCAACCGCAAGACGCCCGAACTAGCGCTTAGAAAGGCCGGAGAGCTGATAAAGCGTGGATGTTATGACGTTAAAATAACGACGCCTGAAGGCCGAACTTACCATTCGTCGGAGTTTAGCGATCTTCCACGGACCCCCGCCGCTGGACGACTTTCTCAAAAGCATCCGCCCATCCTATAGGAGCGGCGAGTGCTTACCTTGACCCAGTGCTTGACCGGCCAGGCTGATAGGGGCGCTCCCGGCGCTTTGACACCAGACCTTCAAGGCCGAACTCGCAGGCCTTGCGGAATAGGTCCGGGCCCGATTTCGCCTAGCTCAAACGGATTGATGAAGATGCCTTCCGGCCTTCGGGCTAGGAGGCGGGCAAGGTTCGCTTACGCATGGATAGCGAGAGAGGGCGGAGGTCGTCCCCGTCCATTGCCAGCACGTCGAACGCGCAAAGCTGCACCTCGTCGTTGTGCTTGCCAGAATGCAAGGCGTTGAAATCGGACACGCCATCAACGCCGAGAATGACGGCCTCGCCGTCGATCACAAAATGCATGCTGCCGGTTCTTTAAGGCCGCCTCTTCAATCCAAGGATACTTCTTGGTCCAGTCGTGGCGCCTCGCGTGATAAGCCGAACGCGATCACCGTCGCGTTCAATGCGAAGGCGGAAGCCGTCATACTTGATTTCGAGGAGCCAGTCGGGACCGGCCGGGCCTGCTTTCCGGAGGTCGGCAGGCAGAACTCAAACGCTCGAAACATGCGCCGAGGATAGGGCGCGACTGGCGATTTTACCAATCAAAGAGGGGGCGGCCCCGACCAGAGCATCCCGGAACGGTGCGGGGCCGCCTGTGCCCTCGGCAGGGGAAATCAGGGGGCCGAGCGCAAAGCGGCCGCTCGGGGAGGGCATTCCAAGGAACGGCCCCGATGATAGAGACACCGGGGCCGCCCCGCTTCCGCCAAATGCGCCCTCGGCCGGAGGGTAGCAGGCCGAGAGCGGCAGGTTGAATTCCGCTGGGGTAGATTAGTTCCTACCATATCCCATCCCACCAACCGGCCGCTTATTCCAGTTGAAGTCCGGCCGCATATCCGCGCCGCAAAGCATTATGGGCTCTCCATCATTTGCAATATGGAGCGACCCGCCTCAGTGATGCGCCACCCCTCCTCCAGCCGCACAACGAGACCTTGCGAGAAGATCTCCAGATTTGGTGATCGAGCGGCAAGGCGCTTGGACTGTTCCGCCCAATCCTTTCCGCTGGCGGCGAGAATGGCCACGTCGCGCTTCAGGTCGCTGAGTCTAGCGTACCCATCCGGGTAGCTCGCCAGGACCTTGAGAACTGTCACTTGGAAGTTCATTGCGAGGATCGCCCGGCCTTGCGAGCGGCCGATTAAACAATTTCGCTCGTTTGCTGTTTCCACTCATCCGCCGCAAGCACGCGCAAGCCCTCGGGCGTAAGCTCGTACTTCCCGCTGCGAAATCTCAGCCATCCAGATCGGACGATTTTCTTGGAGAGCTGCACGCCGCATAGCGGGCGGGCACCGCCCGGACAATAAAGCCTGCCATGCCGAGCGATTGAATAACCGTAGAGTTGTGCTTGGCGCAGCGTCTTCTGCGGTTGCTTCGGGCCCTCGAGGTAAGTCATCCGATCTCGCATTCGAACAGGAACCTATAAAACGATCCCGCTGAAAAGGTTTGGTTCCAGCCTTTCACAATTTTGCCGCAGTCTAGGAACCGTGCGAAACGGACAAACGTTCTTCAAGCATGAACGAAATTGCTACGATTGCGGAGCAACACATACGTTGCCCCAGGTGCGAAGCTTCTTCAGTGGTCCAGAGCGCAACAGAGCTTCGGCAGGGGCTTTACTATCTCACTTTGCGCTGCCCTTGCTGCCTCATGATCTATGACGCCCAGGTGCCCTTCGCTCCCGCGCCGGCTCTCAGCGATACCCCATCGCCCCCTCCGGTCGCTTATCCCAATTGAAGTCGGGCCGCACATCGCCACCCTTCTTGCCGCACTTGGTGCCTGTGAATTGCGACCGAATTTGAAATCTCGGCAATAGACCACGACGCCGCGCACGTCGGACTCGCGCATTTCGGCAAGGGTGATCTTGGTTGGGCGATCGGCCAGCGAGGCCTACAATCTTTGCTTTGGTTTAGGTGAAGGATCTTGATTGGCAGCCTCTCTGGCCAATCGTTCGGCCTTCAACCGTTCCAGATTTTTGCGCAGCCCGAATTGCTCCCTCTCATGTTCGGTTAACGGGCTGTCCGATGAAGGGAACGCGTTGTCGGCGTCATTTTCTCGTTTGCTCATGACGTGACCTTTCCCCGGCTGACTGCTAAAGGCGTTCGATGCAAGCTTGGAGCAGGTATAGTCAACCTCTTCGCGTACCGCCAAGACGTCGTATGACGCAGCCAGAATGAGACAAGCTGACCGCGCTTGCTTTCCTTTCGCGACATCGGCTGGTTCGCGGCACTCTTGCGCCAGGTCCCGTAATCTCTTCGCTTGTCTAAGATGGTCCATGCAGTTCACCGGCGCATTCAAAAAAGCCCCGCCCGGTGAGTGAGGGTGGCCGGGAGCGCGTGGCGCGAGGCTAGGCAGCCATCTCTCGACGTTCTGTCTAGAAGTGAACTGTGCAAGGATTTCTTTCGCGGCGGGGGGCCGACGCGGGTTCAAGCGCCAGCCAGAAGATATTTGAAGGCTCGGCCAACGACCCAAATGAGCGCGCCCCCCCAACAGAGCAAGCGCCGACGCGAATAACCAATCCGGTTCATAGAGCGCTCTGTTAATTATTTCGAAAGGTGGTCTGTATTGACCAGATTTCGAGGGGTCAGGCATGGAAGGACTATCCTGCATTGCTCCCGCCTGATGTAAGGGGACTGCATCATGCCATCATTAGCAGCCTTGTTTGATCCAAGCCGCACAGCAATTCAGCCCCACCTTTGGGCCAAATGCTTGAGTCCAATGGTCTTGGCACGCATCAGGCCGTCGCGGATCGGATTCGAGATGCGCACGTTTAACGGCGTCAATTGCGATCACGCCGATAAGGTCGTCACCGAGACGTTTTCGATGAACTGGACGTCTTCCGGGATACGACCGCCGCTTTAGGAAACCCAGTTGCCCTGAAAACGAACAAAGCGAAAAATCAACAAGGGCTTTGGAGGACTTTATGTCAAATGCCATGCAAGCATTTCTGCTTACTGCCGAACTATTCATTCTCTCGTTTGTCGCGATCTTTGTGATGTGGTTTGCTGATAGGCTGAGGTCTGTCTATTTATTAGGGAAGCGTCAGCAGAGGCGGGATGTCGCTCCTTGGATACGATAACCCTCACGGTCATCGCAGAGGCTTCTAAGCTTTGGCCTCCTTTCGGGTCTGATGCCGGTTTCGGTGTATGCCGGTGGCCACCGATCACTTCAATTGTAAACCCGCTAGGAAGTGATCTCATCGGTCCACACTTTAAAGCTGATCAAGGTATTGGGCCCAAACGTCTGGGTAATCGGGACGTCAGCAGCGTCACGTCCTTGAGCAATCGGTATACGTCCAATCCGTGGCACGTTGTTGCGCGGATCGAATGTGTACCAGCGCCCGCCAATTTAGGCTTCGAACCATCCAGCGAAATCCCCTGGGGCATATGGGGGCGGTATGCCAATGTCGCCCAAATAGCCGGTGCAGTATCTTGCCGGAATGTTCATGCAACGGCAGAACGTAATGGCCAGATGCGCGTAGTCGCGACAAACGCCCTTGCCCTCGTGGAACACGTCCCGGGAAGTCTTGGTTGCGCGCGCGTCCTCGTAGCCAAATTGAATGTGATTGTGGACAAAATCGCAGATCGCCTGAACGCGCGCCCATCCGGGCGGCTCCTTCTCAAAGAGCTTCCACGCGACATCGGACAGCTCGTCGGTTTCGCAATAGCGACTGCCAAGAAGATATACGATCGTCTCTGCTGGCAAGTCCTCGACCGCGTGTTGGGACGCCGAGGGCACGGTGACGTCCGGCAAGCCTGTGTCGCGAATGATACCATCAGCCGCCAGGCGCATTCGCCCGGTCGGAGCAACGATACGGCTGCACCAGTTACCGAAGCCATCACGGTATGGGATGATCGCAACTGAGGGGTTAGTGGTTAGATAGTCGGGCACGATAACGTCTGAAGCCCGGGTAAAATGCACCCCCAGGACCATGATCATGGGTGTGGGCTGCGGAAAGTCGTAGATCATCTCATAGCCGACCCGGATCCTCACTTGGCGTTCTCCAAAGTCGACTAGATTGACTTCGACTGCTTCGATCTTGTGTATGCTCACACTAACGCAAAAGCGACCACCGACGTTCGCATGGATTCTGGAGGGCCTTGCTGCGTCGGAGACCACGAAACATTCCACATTCGCGAGATTTTCGGATTCCCGCGACTTTCGACTTTTTCAACAATATCGGTCATTTTCAGACGATCGGCCCGCTCGACCCTCAACAGCGGACATCGCCGGTACCGCCCTGGCATGTCGGCTAGCCACAACGGAACGAACTAGCCTCACGGATGTACCGTGGCCAGTCCGGCTCCTAATAGACGCGTGCCGACAAAAAAACGGCCCGCAAAGCGGACCGTCTTCTTTATTCAATCACGATCTTCGTAATTCTGATTACGTCGATGTCTAAAGCGACCGTCGCAATTATCGCCGTAATGGCGGCGGTTATCTCTGCATACGCCTCAATACCGCATTAAACGGCTGGCAAGCGTGTCCCTTGCCTCGGCGGCGACAAGCTTGGCCGGCTTCTTGGCCAGCAGCCTCATGACCCAGCGATGCTCTTGCGGATGCTGCCGAGCGTGTCGAACAACGGTTGTTGCACCGATGACGAGCAACCGTCGGAGATGGCGATCCCTGCTTGGTGATGCCGCCGAGCCGATCCTTGCCTCCCGTCGAGTGCTGCGGCGGCACAAATCCGATCCATGCTGCAAAAACGTTGGTGCAGGTCCGAGACTTTGAGGATCAGGTAGGCTACTAACCTTGCCAAGAAAGGAACATACAAATGAGCGATTATATTTATGACGAGAATGGAAAGCAGCTCGCGTGGATTGAAAACGGCGACATTTTCGCTGCTGCCCCCGAGAAGCGAAAGATCGCTACCGTAAGCAATAGCCAATTGTACTCCTTGCGCGGCGAGCCTTTGGACCTCTTTCTTGTAGGTACGGGAGTGGTCGGCCTGGACGGGAATTCCGAAACCCCGGTCGAATTCAAGAAACTCTGCGGAATCGGGTGAGCGCCTCCGAGCGCCGTGAACATGCAAGAGCAGACTCAAGTCGGACATCGCGCGACTTCCGAAATGTGCAGGGGAGACATCAGCCTCCAGATCGTGTGAGCGTCAACAGCGCACATCCATGGCGCCCATGTGCCGGTGGAGGAGCCGTCCACATGGGGTAATCGCGGAGCGAGTCGCCCCCGAATCAGTGGCTGTTCCCCGATAGGATGGAAATACGGGCTCACGACTGGACGCCGGGCCCCAAGCATCGAATGGAGAACAGCCATGGAAGAATATATTGGTCTCGATGTGTCGATGAAAGAGACGTCAGTCTCGATTCGCCGAGCAGGTGAACGGATCTGGCGCGGCAAGTGCGCATCTGACCCCAAAATCATAGCCGAACTCATCCGCAAGCGGGCGCCAACCGTGAAACGCGTGGTGTTCGAGACCGGACCACTGTCGATATGGTTTTATCACTCTCTGCGGGCTGAGGGCTTGCCGGCGATCTGCATCGATGCACGCCATGCTAAAGCAGCGCTCGATATGGCCGCCAACAAGACGGATGCGAATGACGCCGATGGTCTGGCGCAGCTTGCGGAAGTCGGGTTCTTCCGTGAAGTTCGGGTGAAAGGATTCGATAGCATGTTGACCCGCACGCTTGTCGCGGCACGCATGCGGCTGGTCCGTATCACAACGGAGCTTTCCAACCAGATCCGCGGCGTCATGAAAACCTTCGGTCTGCTCGTGCCTGCTGGAAAGGGAAGCACCTTCGAGAAGAACGTCCGTAGCCTACTTGCCAATCAGGACGGACTTGCATCGATCGTGCTTCCGATGCTGGAAGCCTGGCGTGGCCTTCGCATCCGCGCCGCCGAACTCGGACGCCAGTTGGTCCGGGACGCACGACAGGCTTGCCGCATCCTTATGTCCATTCCCGGCATTGGTGCGATCACCGCAACCGCCTTCACCACAGCCATTGAGAGGCCGGACAACTTCAAGAAATCTCGATCTGTTGGCGCCTGGATCGGGCTGACGACGCGTCGCTACCAATCCGGAGAGGTCGATTATGATGGTCATATATCTCGGCGTGGCGATGGTTCTTTACGAGGGCTTCTCTACGAAGCGGCGGCAGTCATTCTGACGCGCAGCTCAACCCCCAGCACGCTGCGCACATGGGGCCTACGGCTCCGGGAGAGGATCGGCTTCAAAAGAGCGGCCGTGGCCGTGGCCCGCAAACTGGCGGTAGTCATGCATACGATGCTCAAAACCGGCGAGCTTTTTAATCCAAATGCTGGAGCTGCCGCATAAGTCCCGATAGCGTTCAGAACCTGAACGCCGAAGGTGTCCCTGCCGGGACGTGAGCCGAGCCATTCCGTTGATGCTGTTGCACCGCTGACTCAGCATAGTGCGTCGTCCACATTGAAGGCTCGTCCCGCGAAGCTCCATCATGCGGCGGCTAATGTCGACCGCGAAGACAACCATGCACCCGGCAGCGTATCCTTGGCGAGATTATAAGCTTGACGCCCTAGCTGCGATTAGACAACAGCATCAAACTCGGAAGTCGCGCCTACCGCAAGATTGATTGCGGGAGCTTCCCAAAAGCCCGCTCGAAGCGGTCAATGGTCACAAGGTTCCCTGCGATGGGAGCCAGGGCAGCAGTGGGAGTCTTGCCGCCGAACCCGCCGGCGTCGATACGTGCATGGACATTCTTTGCGGCCGCCAATGGTTCGCGATCGATAACCACCGGATGAATGGCACCGTTGCGGAGCAACTCGAACAAGGCAGCCATGTCAGCCATGAACTCTTCAGGGTGCGGCAAGCGGCGGCTGGTGATGCTGTACCAAAAGGGCACGACGACCACGGAACAGGAAGCTCAATGCGCCCCAAAGCTTCAACGGCGCCAATCCCAACCCCGCTGCGATGATGTTTTCGCGCCCGATTGCCATGGTCTGGGAGCCGTAGCCGATGAGGATGCCCCCCGGCGCGAGACAGGCGAATGACCGGCCGAAATGCGATCCACCGATCGCATCCGAATGCCGCTCAGACGCCGGCGCCGCCAGCTCGTCCCGCCGTGAGCTCACGCACCGAAGCAACGAAGTCACAAGCCCGATAGTCGATTGCGGCGGCACCAAATCGCTCAACCGCGGCGAAGTTCGCTGCCGAGCAAGTACCGATAGCCTTGAGGCCAAAGTGACGCGCAAGATCGAGCAGCGCCTTGCCGACCGTGCCTGACGCGCCGATGACGAGGATCGTCTCGCCCGGCAAAAAGCGACGATAACGCGTCAGCATCTGGAAGGCTGTGAGGTAGGCGAGCGGGATGCAAACGGCCTCTGCCGCATCGACGCTAGCAGGAACAGGCACAAGAAGACGCGCGGGCCGAATGGCATATTGCGCGTAACCACCGACCACGCAGAGATCGGCCACGATTTGTCCCTCGCGGGGCGCCAGTACCAGCTTTCTCGACAACCCCCACCAGCTCATAGCTCGGAGTGAACGGCAGCGGTCCCTTGAAGTCAGGGTAACTGCCGCGCCGAATGAAGCTGTCGGTAAAGCCGGTCCCGGCTGCAAGAACCTTGATGTGCCCCGCATTTGGGATCGTCGACACTTCCGCCAGTTCCAAGACCTTGGGGCCACCGAACCGGCATATGCGAACGTGTTGCCACGACATGGAAGCAGCTTGGCACATTCGACTCCCGAGATTAATCGGTTGTCAGCGCTGCCTCTGGATTGCCTGTCGTCGCTTTAGGCCCTCGTGTTCGTCGAAGAATGACGAAGTCGCTTATGAGTCTAAACCGGTAATTACCATCGGGTCGGCTCGTCATCGCGAGCGTTAGCCCCCCACCGGCTCAAAAGTGAGCAAAATTGCTCTGACACAGCCGATCGAGCGCGTGTACATTCTTAACTAATAATAGACACGCGTTGAAAGGGTTGGCGCGACAATTTTGCATCAGCCCCCGCGTACGAGGAGCATCGGACGCACAAAGTGCTGTGGGTTTTCGCGGCTTGATCGTCGTGGTTTTCGGCACTCGGGGCTGTGTTGGCGTTCGATGTGCCCGTGAAGCCGCCGCCTTTGGCCTCGATCAGCGAACCTTTCGCCGGCGTCGATTTCAGCGCGGTAATAGCAACAGATGGAGATGTAGGATGAATCCGCAGGAACGGTTAACGCTGCTGGGGGCACGCATCCGCAAGTACGATATCGGGGAAGATGAACTTTTGCGAGAGTTGGGTAACCTGCAGCCCGCATTTGACGGCGTAGAACGCGAAGCAACCTACAGGGAGAAAATTGATGCCGCGGTCGAGTGGGGGAAAATTTATTTGAACCCTCTGAAGTCTGAAAAATACAGCGGAGGGCGTGAACAGGTCAGAGGGTTTTTGCTGCAAGACCTCGCCTCGGCGGCGAAGATCGCAGGAGACATCATATAGCGCGGATAAAATGAAGGATGGGCGAAAAGTAGTGGACTTTGCGGTCCAAGTTATTCGCGTCAGTTCGGCGCCGATGTCCGTTGTCAATCGCGTCGGTTGAGCACGCTTGTCCGCTTAGGTGCCGAGGCTATCGACGCCCGCGCCACATGCGCTCACCGCAATAGAGACGCTTGGCCGCGCGCGTTGAAGTGCATCCAAGATACGGTCAACATCTTCGTGCGAATACCGGCCAGCCTCCGATGGGCTATCGGTGAGGGTGTAGCCGTCCGCCCGGCCACAAACCCAACGCTTCGCATTTGAGAACGGCGGATACACCCTGATTGTTGATCCATCGGTCATAACGGCCTCTGTCGCAGTGGCACTCGTCAGAATTCGCATCACATAGCACTCTCACACGATGCTCCTCGCAAAGGGTTGATCTAGCTCAAGGTACAGATCGATCTGATGCCGTGGCGTGACTGTTGCTTGATCGCGTCGCGAATCGTCTTTAGTGCCGCACGAGCGGGCAGCCAACTTACTGTGAGGGTACTGGCACGAAAGTGACCGCATGAAATTCGTCGAGCATCGCTCCTTCGCCGATGCCGATCTCGCCGCGCGCAAGATCGTCGAGATCGCCAAAGATATCGAGGCTGTGCTGGATGGCCGCATCTATGTCGAGCGGGTGAACGCTCCATGACGTGGAGTGGGACGGCGACCACGTCCGGCTGATCCGCGGCTACGACTGGACCAAGCGTTTCCCCTTGGATCGTCGAGGCTGCGCTGAAGAACCGGCAGAAGCAATTCGTCATCGACGGCGAGGCTGTCATCCTCGGCGTGGACGGCATATATCCGATTTCGACGCGCTGCACTCCGGCAAGCGCAACGACGAGGTGCAGCTAATTGCAGCGGTAGGAGCCGTAGCCGCCCGTAGGCCGGCATATCATGTCAGGGTTTTGACTGCTGTACGATCAGGGGGGCTCGAGAGGCCGACCATGCCGGGCGTGGCATGTAGTCGGCAGTTGCGTCGAGCCTTGGTTATACCGAGCCTGCACCCGAGCAGCCGGACGCCCGGACGGCTGTTCGGACGACGCGAACGCCTATCCTCAAGAACGCTAGCCGACCGCCCCATTCCTGAGTTCAAGTGTTGTGGAAGGACTTTGAGTTCCTGGCGCCGTGCGGCGGTCATACGCGAATCCATCCGAGATAGCTTCATTGAGGGTCATCAAGACCTGGCCTGTCGAACGTCTCGTTCCGCTCGCGAGAAACGTATCCAGCCATCGGCCTACATCATCTTTCGGGTCGGAAAACCATCCTGAACATACGGTGCTAGGTCCGGCGCTTCTTCGTCATGATACGCGAATGGATGGTCTATCGCGTAATCTTCGATTCTGAAGTCCGGGGCGTTCTCGGGGGTGTGATCGAGCTTGATGACACGCTCGAACCGCAAGTGATCGCTTACACGGTCAAAATCGACGTGCGCAACGCAATTCCCGAAGACATCACGAAGCCATCTCACCTCTAAGGGCTTGGGCGTTACATCAAGCGAAAAATTGATCAGACGTTGATCAAAATTGTCCCGCGGGCGTGCCATCAATTGATGCCGGCCGAGCCCTATCTCGCGCTTGTACCTATATGTTGTAATATGCCGGACGATGAAGATCGTCATGATTTCGTTACAGGTGCTCGTCGGCGGGGTAATGTTTGGCTCGGATAACGGAACGGTCATATTCCGAACAAGGGGAATAGTATCTGAACTTTCTAAAAAAGGGCGGAAACTGTGTGGCGCTAACCCTCATGCGGAAGCCGGAGCAGAGGTAGTAAAATCCCCTCGGCTCCACACCCGAGGAGCAACATGACCCCACCCATCCCCGAGTTGCTATACCGATGAGGGTGCCGAATTCGAAGCCACTGCTCTGGGGTAAGAGAAGCCTTCAGTACCACGCAGTCATGCGGCTGTTGAAAGCGGATTGATCAATCGACTGCGGCCGCCGCCTCTAACGAATGCATAATAGAAACGGGAGAGGATTATGTGGATAATGACGAACAACAGCTACCTGTCGATCGTAAGCAAGGATTGTGGCCCGGCTGAACTGCTGGCGTGCCGGGGATATCGAGAAGGTATTCCCAGATGCCAAGGTAACCCGCAACACCAACAGTGATTATCTGTATCGGGCAGTCCTGCCACGCGATGTGGTGAAACAGGCCTTACTCGCAATAATCGATCATATCGATTATGCGAACTTCAAGGATAGCGTTGAAGACCTGTCGTTGCATGCTGCCTATGTCAGTGTCTGGTGTGCAATGGCAGGACTACAACATCCGCCGCCGGAAATAGAGCGGGCGACCCATGCAAGGTCAGCTCTAGCCTCGAAAAACACACTGTAGCGCCTAGACTTGCGGGTTACTCAATCTCAGGACGGCCCGTCCTAAGGCACCACACAGCCCAGTCTGACTGCGATTATGGACCTCGGCCGTGTGAGGATGAGGTGTCAGTTGAAGCCGTTCCCAGGGCCTCAACGCGCGTGGTCGCGTAAAGGTCCGCCTCAGACTTCACCAGCTGCGTCCCTAGGCAAGCTTCGCCCTTGCGCGGGGTTGTCAGTCAGGAGCATGAACGTGCCAAACAGCCGCCCAAACTTGCATTCTTCGCCCTGATCGCTGCGAGCCTGTCTGCAGCCGTGGTCCTCGTTGGGTTGTTGATCGCAGGAGATATTGCAGGTCCAGGGGTAGCAATGAACAATTTGCCGCCACGCTTTCAGGCGGGTGACCGAGCCGTGCAATGAAGAACGACGAAGATCTGATTTTAATCTTTTAATCAGACGAGGGGAAAGACACTGCCACAGATTACCATCCAGCAGGAATCGCTCCAGATGGCGGATAACCTGTTATCCGAGTCGAGAGATTCCCTTTAGCCATTTTGCGTTGTATCCGTGCCGTCGACGTGCGACACCCACTCGCATGGTGCAGCGTGCCTTGTCCTAATTTTTCAAAAATGAGCAGAATGGAACAGTCAGCGAGATAGTTGGGTTATAATATGTAGGTTGTCCATCAGCCATCTGTCGGTGACCGAGTCCTATAACGCTCCTACCTGAAACCAGGTGAGCATCATGCCATCACTTCAGCTTAAGCTCGTCGACGACCAGTCGCGGTATTTCAACTCGCAACTTCTTCAATTGCGCCGCCAGATGCTCCGGTACGCTCGGTCGTGGCCGAGAGGATCATCTGAACGGAATCAACGTCGGCAGACCGCCGCTTCGTTGGCAGCCCCTTTGGAAACAAGGAGTGGGTCGACGCGCATACCGTTTCCCCTATTCGGGAACAATCACCGCGATCAAGACGATAGGCTCTGAAATTAGGACCGTGAGCAAGAGTGAATACCAACAGCATGGTCAAAAAGAAAGGAAGGTCAACGTCGGGAGAAGAAATGGCAACCGCTCTCGACCGTTGGGACGAGGAAGGCGGAGCGCAGGATGTAGGTTGGCCTTTACCCTATGAAGCCAGCGATTTGCGGGACGTCGAAAGCAGAGTCTTGGAATGTCTGGGTGCCGCCCTTGTCAGCGAATGGAATGATCTGCCCACTGACGTTCGGCGCAGACTCTTCGAGCACGCGACCTTGGGCAAATCGCACGATGCCGCCCTGCTGAAGACGCAGATCGCTCGTTTCCTACACGATCATAAAGGCGCTGCGGGTACTGCTACGGGCCATTGAAACAGTCGTGCATGTAGATCAATTCAGGCGCTGGCGGGTTAATACCGTCAATGAAAGTCGGCGCTGCCGAATGCCCTATATCTTGATATCTCGACATCTCCGATGGGGACCGGTGCGGCGCACATCGCCATTGGGCTGGCGATTCCGAAAACGGAAAAATAGAAAAGAGGAAAGGCCATGAAACGTCGCGAATTTCTGAAATCCGCCGGCGTGGGGCTCGCGGCGTCCACTACTGTCGCGGCGCCGGCCATCGCGCAGTCGATGCCCGAACTGAAGTGGCGCTGCACCACGAGCTGGCCGAAGTCGCTCGACGTTCCCTACAGCGCATCGGAGACGATTTCGAAATACGTTGCGGAAGCGACCGATAATAAATTCCAGATCCAAACCTTCGCCGCTGGCGAGATCGTTCCCGCCTTGCAGGTGGTCGACGCGGTGGGCAATGGCACGGTCGAGATGTGTCACACCGCCGCCTATTACTTCATAGGCAAGGACCCGACCTTTGCGCTCTATTGCTCCGTTCCGTTCGGTCTGAACTCGCGCCAGCAGAATGCCTGGTTTCAGGATCACGGCGGTCAGGACATGCTCAACGAGTTCGGCCAGAAGTACAAGATATACGCTATCGCCGGCGGCAATACCGGCACCCAAATGGGCGGCTGGTTCCGCAAGGAGATCAATACCGTCGACGACCTCAATGGCCTCAAGTTCCGGATCGGCGGATGGGCGGGCAAGACCCTTGCCAAGCTCGGCACCGTTCCGCAGCAGATCGCGGGAGGCGATATCTACCCGGCCCTGGAAAAGGGCACCATCGACGCGACCGAATGGGTCGGACCCTATGACGACGAGAAGCTCGGCTTCTTCAAGATTGCCAAATACTATTACTATCCCGGCTGGTGGGAGGGCGGCACAGCGCTGCACTTCTTCATCAACTCCGACAAGTGGGAAGCCTTGCCAAAGACTTATAAGTCGCTGCTCACGATAGCCTGCGGCTATGCCAATTTGGATGTTCAGGCGCGATATGACGCGCGCAATCCACAGGCGATCAAGCGCCTGGTGGCGGCCGGAACCCAACTGCGCCCATTCAGCCAGGCGATTATGGAGGCCTGCCTGAAGGCGTCGAACGAGGTCAACGCCGAGACCTCCGCGGTCAATCCGGACTTTAAGAAGATTTTGGAGTCGCAAACGGAATTCCGCAACGACGGGAATCTCTGGTGGCAGGTTGCGGAATACTCCTACGAAACCTTCATGATCCGCACTCGCTCGAAAGGCTGAACGGACTCATTCAGGATACTAAGCGTCTATTATGGTGCGTCCGCCAGGTCTTAGCCTCTGACAGGGACCTTCACCAGGGTTTTTGACGGCGGTGCGCTCATGACGGCAAGATCTTGAAAACCCGGATCAAGGCGCTCTCGATGGTCCTGCGCGAGCTTGGCCGCTGGGTGAGTCCGAGGCGGACCTTTAGGCGACCCACGCGCGTTGAGAGACCGAGGTGACGACCAACACGGAGCTTTGGCGATGAGCGCTATTCCTCTAGACATTCAAAGAAAGTTTGAGCAGCGGTGGGTCGCTAGATTTGCCTCGCCGGTTGCATCGGCCGCGCCCAAAAGCACCGACTTGAAAGGGACCATCAACAACTTGCCGCGACCCGCAGAAGCAACGGAAAGGCCAGCTGAGTTGAGTAAGCCGGCCTGGTCGGAACGGGGATGCAAGCGAGTGGATTGGTCTGCTCAGGGAAGTCAACTATGTCACAAAGCAATCGCGACCCAAGTGCAGCTGAAAAAGGCGAACGGGTACCTGCACGACCGCACGACTCCGGCAGTCAGTCTAACGAGACGGTTGATGGTCTGAATTTTACCACTAAAGCATTGCGGCGCGCCGCAGAAGACACGGCTTCCGGTACCGCGCAGGATGATATCGAAAAAACGCCGGCGTTCGATCGGGCCGGTCTAGCGCCGAGAATCTGAGTGAGAGTGTCATGGCAACCAAAGGACGCGCTCGGCTGAAGCATTAGCAGGAGAGACAATGTCAAAGAACCCGAAAATCGAACACGAGTACCACGCAGGCAAAGACGAGCTGAAGATATGGGTCCACGGATACGCGCTGAAAAGCAAAAAGACGCGCGAAGAAATTATGAAGACGCTTTGCGATGAAGTCGAGCGGAGCCCGGACCGCCTGATTGAAGAGACCAAGAAGAAGGTCAAGAAAGGAAGCGCCGACAAGAAACTCCGCGGATACCCGAAGGACGTCAGGCTCATCGAGGTTGGCGATTGAAGCGATCTGGTTCCGGTAATCTGCTGGAACCGGCAAAGCCTTTGGCGGGATGTTTGGACCCCGCCTATGTTTCGCATTGTGGAATTAACTAGCTTTATTCGCGCTGAAGGGCGCATAGTGAACCGTCCCGCTCATGGGCAATGCCGTGACTGAGAGTGTTGCGCTCCCGCCTAGGCGAAAGAGCGATCATGTCAACCGCCGAACAGTGCAGAGCCTACGGAGCCGAACATCAACTCCTCGGACAAGAGGCTGATATTTCAATCCAACGCGTCTTGGGGCTATGGAATTGGTTGGAGGAGCGCGTACCAAAGAAGCGGACCTCAACGCCAATGGAAATCCAGCCAGCAAGCGGCCTGCGACCTGACGCGATCCCTATGGGATCGGCGCCTTCTAAGCCGAAACGGTCGAGAAGTCCGCCAAAGTCCGCCGGCTCGCAAGCCAATGCTGAAACCTCTAGGCGAAGCTCTCTCCGAAATCAGCGCAGCCAGATGGAGGCAATCAGAATAAATGCCAATAATGGCTCTGCCGCCGTTTGTCTTTAGCCGCGTTTAGGCGCTGGGCCGGTCGTGCTGGAGTTCCTCGCTGGCATCTCAACTACAAGCGAGTCAAAATCGGTTTCCAATGGAATGCTGATGATTGGCTGATCGGGCAGCTTCTGCGTTGGCTCATGCCATGGTCGTCTATCTACAATTCCACCCTCAAGGGCATTCGCGACCAACCTGCCAATTTCGTCGCCTTGCAGAGGCACAAGTTTTTTCTCGGAATCATATTTGTAAAGTTGAGGACAAAAATAAACAGCGTGAATTCGTGGATCATATCCTTCCACAACGAGGAAGTGCTCCGCTCGAGGCCAAACATTGTATGTTTTTTAATTTTTCGTTCTTGCGTCGCTCAGGCGATACGCAGTCTTTCAGGCGAGGGGCCAATAATTGTGCCTGCCTCCAACAAGATGACCCAGTCCTTACTTGTGGTGTTATCCGGATGGATCCGAATTAGATGAGATGGCACCTTCCTTCGAAAGAGGCCCATTGCGGTCCCCCCTGCATCATGCGGTCAAGGAACTAACATAGTAGTCCATTGCGCTGTGTCCAAGCTCTCCTGCCTTTGTTGTTTTTGATCGATAAATTTCCAAACGGGGTAATTGAGCGCGCCTGCACCGTCCCGCTGGACATCCCACGACTGAATTTACATGAGACCTCTAAAGCGTCCCGAGTCGATGTGGCCGCCAAGGCCCGCATGTCACCATTCCCTATCATGTCATGGGTTGAGCCGATAGGATGATTGAGCCTTGGGACGGACATGCGGCGGCGCGTGGCGCTCCCCTGGTCGCTGACCGAACAAGCGTGGTGAGACATCCGAATGAGGACACCATGATTTGGATCTACCTTTTCGTCTTACCGGCGACCATCTACGTTATCATCTCGCTTCGCGTGTTGAAGCAGTATGAGCGCGGGGTCGTTTTCCTTCTTGGCAAATTTGCAGGTGTCCGCGGGCCGGGACTAACGCTGATCTTCGTTCCCATCCAACAGATGGTCCGGGTGTCCTTGCGCACTGTCACCATGCAAATCCCTTCGCAAAAAATAATCACCAAGGACAATGTTTCGATCGATATCGCAGCGGTGGCGTACTACCACATTACTGATCCGGAAAAGGCGGTGATCGCGATTGAGAAAGTCTACGATGCCATCAATCAAATCAGCCAGACCACTGTTCGCAATGTCGTCGGTCGGTTTAGCCTCGATCAGCTCCTCTCGGATACTGCGAGCATTAACAATCAGATAAAGAACGTCATCGACCAGCATACGGAGCCGTGGGGCACTCAGGTGACGGCGGTTGAAATCAAGGACATCACGCTCCCTGAGAATATGCAGCGTGCGATGGCTAAGGAAGCCGAAGCAGAGCGAGAGCGTCGCGCTAAGATCGTCGCCGCCGAGGGTGAATACCAGGCAGCGGTCAAGCTCGGCCAGGCAGCCGATATCATCACGCAGCATCCAGTGGCGCTTCAGCTTCGCACTCTTCAAACGATGGCGGAAATCTCAGTTGAAAAGAACTCCACCATCATTTTTCCCGCACAATTTATGACGACAGTACACGAAGCGATCGCGCTGTTATCGAAAGACTTAGCGTCGAAATAACCTCGAGAACCGTCCCCTGTATCGTCCGGAGTACTGGAGTCTTGGCACACTTGAGGCGTTCCGAGGCGGTCTGACGATGTCCGTTCGTGGGGGCAGGCAGACTGAAAGTAACCGTCAGGGGGGTCAAAACGATGCTTTTGTCGAGTGGCCCAAAGGACTTTCCCCTCCGGGATCAGAACCGCACGTGAACCTCTCGATTCATACGGCTCCCGTTGTTCGGTGGTCTCCGCGCGGCGGCAACGAGCGTGCCAAGGTAAGTCTAGCTGACCAACATTCTCCCCGGTCGCCGTTTGGGATCGAAAGGCCTAGCATGCTCGTCGGCTCGTCAAACCCAGTTGGGGCCAGTTCGCTGGAACGGGAGTGACGAAAGATGGGTCCACCGGTCTCTGATTTCATCGCGACGGAAGCGCGCTTCGGCGCCCGCAACTATGAGCCGCTCGGTGTCATTCTGTCGCGCGGCGAAGGCGTCTGGGTATGGGATACGCAAGGCAACCGTTATCTCGATTGCCTCTCCGCCTATTCGGCGGTCAACCAGGGCCACTGCCACCCGAAGATCCTGGCCGCGATGGTGGAACAGGCAGGGAAGCTGACGTTGACCTCTCGCGCTTTCCACAACGACCAACTGGCGCCCTTCTACGAGCAGATCGCGGAGCTTACCGGCTCCCACAAGGTGCTGCCGATGAACAGCGGTGCCGAGGCGGTGGAGAGCGCGATCAAATCCGTTCGCAAGTGGGGTTACGAGGTCAAGGGTGTGCCAGATGGGCAAGCCGAGATTATCGTCTGCGCCGACAACTTCCACGGACGCACCCTCGGAATCATCGGCTTCAGCACTGACGCGGCGGCGCGCGAGCATTTCGGACCGTTCGCGCCGGGCTTCAGGATCATCCCCTTCGGCAACGCCAAGGCGCTGGAGGAGGTGCTCACGCCGAACACCGTCGCCTTCCTCGTCGAGCCGATCCAGGGGGAAGCCGGCGTCATTATTCCACCGCCCGGCTATTTCACGAAGGTACGCGAGCTCTGTACTACGCATAATGTGATGCTGATCCTCGATGAGATCCAGACCGGGCTTGGCCGCACCGGCAAACTGCTCGCCGAGCAGCACGATGGCATTGAGGCAGACGTGACGTTACTCGGCAAAGCGCTGTCCGGCGGCTTCTATCCGGTGTCGGCCGTCCTTTCGAACAAAGCGGTGCTCGGCACCCTGAAACCCGGTCAGCACGGCTCGACGTTCGGCGGCAACCCGCTCGCCTGTGCGGTGGCGCGGGCAGCTCTGCGCGTGCTTGTCGAGGAGGGGATGATCGAGAACGCGGCGATCCAGGGCGCGCGCTTCCTCGCTGGCATGAGGAGCATCCGCGCCAACACGATCCGCGAGGTGCGGGGACGCGGGTTGATGCTAGCGGTCGAGCTTCACCCCGAAGCAGGCGAGGCACGTCGCTACTGTGAGGCGCTTCAGGGCAGGGGCATCCTTGCCAAGGATACCCATGAACACACGATCCGCATTGCCCCACCACTTGTGATAACCAGCGACCAGGTCGACTGGGCGCTGGACGGGATCGAAGCCACCTTGAGGCATGATTTGTCGTGATGGCAATGCTCGGCAATTCACCCGCTCTCAGCGGAGGCAAAGCTCGTCGACGCGGCGAGGAATTCTCTTGCGCAAGCAAAACACCGTGATGCACTCAACCGCAGGCAATTGGCTCAAAAGTTGGCGGCCACTAGGTCATAAGAACCTCTGCTTCCGCGGACATAGATTCTGGCTGCGGCAGCACATATCAAGTCACGATTGGAATCGAACGCGTTCAAAAACCCCG
Source organism: uncultured Alphaproteobacteria bacterium (assembly GCA_963738845.1). GTDB lineage: Bacteria > Pseudomonadota > Alphaproteobacteria > Rhizobiales > Xanthobacteraceae > Bradyrhizobium. The sequence goes on from CAVTYJ010000009.1 coordinate 239,436, forward strand.
GCTCATCCGGACGGGCATCTGGTTGAATTCGCCTCAATGCATCTTCGTCTATAAAAAATGATGCTTCTATAGCGCTATCATGTCCCCAAAACCGGACGGCACGCCGGGTCTTGTCATATGAACGACTATGATTTGGAAAATCAATCATGTGATCGACTCGGATCAAGTCGTCGTCGGTCGACGACCGTTCTGACCGGGACTGGAATCAACGAAATGTTATTGTCGAACATCCGTTGCAATATTCGCTCGATCGCCACAACAATTTGGCGGCGGACTTGTCTTAGCGTTTTGATGCGTTCGACCCACTGCTGTTCAATGCAGCGAAGGAAGCTCAATGGATATTTGCCAATCATTAGGTCAGCCTCGCTGATACGCTCTGGGCGTGCTTCGTCCACTTAAATAGGCGCTAATTCCGCTTTTACGAGCCATCGGGGAGGTGCAATGGTGCATGGCAACGTTTCCGCCTCGAAATAGTTCAGCTGTTTGAGCCAGATCAAGACCACCAGCGCCCGCAGGAGCAGGATAAGTTTTGACTTTTCTCTAACTTATGGAGGAACAGATGAGCCTTCCGAGATTGTGGAGTAGGAGCCAAGAGCTCGACCCATTCCGGGTGATGCGGCAAATGGAAAATGTATTTCGTGCTTTCGATCAGAAGCCGCCTTCTCCCGACATTGGGGCTGGCGCGCCGGCAATCAGTGTGGCGGAAACGAATGATGCCTTCGAAGTGACGGCCGAACTTCCCGGCGTGGACGAGAAAGACATCAACGTGAGCCTTGACGACAACCAACTGGTCATTTCTGGTGAGAAAAAGGCGGAGAGCACGAAAGAAGAAAAGGACTGGCACGTCGAGGAGCGCAGCTATGGCTCATTCTATCGATCGATGTTCTTGCCCTTCGAGCCGGAAGAGGGAGCCGTCGAAGCTCATTTCGACAAGGGTGTGCTGCACCTCACGATCAAGAAGCCCGCTAAGGCCGTGAAGACCACCAAGACAATCAATATCAAGACGGGCGCTCCGCCGAGCCCAGGCGCGGTATCCGACAAGCCTGCCGCACCGAGCAAAGCTGCTTAGTCCTTCGGTCGTCGAACCCGGGGACCCGAACTAATAAGCCCAGTCTTGGTCAAAGCGTCGACTGTTGAGGCCGAAGAGTGTCCCTATGGGTAACTCCAGGCAAAGGTAAAAGGAAATTGCGCTTGCGCGCGACATTCGGTTGGGAATCGCTCGCTGTAGACTAGGATCAATCGCCTCTCCTTTGCCGCGTCCGCAATATATGGACCCCGGAAAGAGCTTTATCCCCGGATTCATCTTCGGCCTTGCCTGCAAGGTGCATTGAATTTGCACGGTGATGACTGTCATATATCCGATGGCTACGGTTTAAGCGGGTCTGGCCGGGTCCCGGTCAGCCGCACCTCGATCAAGCAATGGCTAACACACTCGCGAACTCATCCAGATCCTCGACCGCTGGCTCTCGCGCCTTGTTCAGCGTCTCAAGCCGATCGAGTTATGATCAGGTCGAATGAGGCGGTCGTCAACGACCGTCGATCCGTCTTCGCGATCGACAACTTGAAGCCGTCCAGCCGTCGTTGCCTAACGCAAGTCGATGGATCTGGTCGTGCCGTCGCAGGTGACTTACCGGATAACGGCGCATTTCCGATACGGTCGATGGCTCATCTTACTTCGGGCGGGGCGGCGGAAGAGGCTGCGCCGAAACCCGGATGGGTTTGCGGACGACGAGGCACCGAGCAAGAACGGTGCGATTTATCCATACGGCCATGTTGACGGCTATCGAAGTGCAAGCACAACATCAGTTTTGCGGTGCGACAGGATCCGACAAGTGTGATGCGACCGCTGGTCGGAGGGTCGCAAATGTGTGGACGTCGTGTTGGCGCGCCAACCTTGAATAGTGAGGCGACTAGGAGGAACGAGCCATGAAGAACCGGCCACCGCTTCCACAACATTTGAGTTGCCATAGGTATCACGCGCTGCTGGTTCGGTTGCAAATCGAGCTCGTCAAGCTGCAGCGCAGCGTGATTGAGCGCGGCCAGCGTATCCTTGTAATCGTCGAAGGTCGCGACGCCGCCGGCAAGGATGGCACTATCAAGTCGCTTGTCGAACATCTAAGCCCGCGCGATACGCGCGTCGTAGCGCTCGGGCCGCCGAGCAATCGAGAACAATGTTCATGGTACTTTCAGCGTCACGTTTCGCACTTGCCCGCGGCAGGAGAGATCGTGCTGTTCAATCGCAGTTGGTACAACCGCGCTGGAGTTGAGCGTGTCATGGACTTCTGCACCAAGGAGGAAACCGAGGAATTCCGCGAGACTGTGCCGGGTTTCGAAGCGATGATTGAGCGTTCGGGTATCACCTTGCTCAAATACTACCTCGATATTTCGAAACAGGAGCAGAAGCGACGGCTCGCTGACCGCCAAAGAGATCCCCTGAAGCAATGGAAGCTGAGCCCCATCGATGTCAAGGCGCAGAAGCTTTGGAAAGCCTATTCTGAAGCACGGGACAAGATGCTGGAGCGGACGCACACCGTCACCTCGCCGTGGATCGTGGTCCGGGCAGGTGACAAGGAACATGCGCGACTGAATATCATTCGCGACATCCTGTGGCGGCTGAACTATCCAGGAAAGCACCGTCGCCTCCACAGGCCCGATCCGACGGTCGTCTTTTCTTACGATAAAACCTGTTATGAGCGCGCCCTGATCGAGGCTTAGATGGCTTGCCATCCGAAAATGACTGGTTTAGCGGTCGCGCGGTTCCGACAACGGTCGCCTCAGCCTGGTGGGTATAACGAAACCACCATCGTCTCTCGACGTCATAGATCGTCACCGCCGCCTGGAGCTGTCGTCGGCCGTGATGACCTCAACCGCATCCTTGGAGGAAATACAGCGGTTGAAGTGGTACTTTTGTCTCGAATTGGACGATGCCGACGGCAGTGATTGGAAACCCCTTTGGCCTGATGGCAGGGTTGACCCAGTCGCAGCGTCGTCAGCCATCATGTTTTGGAGCGACTTGCTCTATCGACGGCAATGATGCCGGTACTGGTCGTATCAGTATTCATCGGACTGCTCCTGTTGCTCTAGCGATGGCCGACGTTTGTCACGCCGCCGAAGGTCGAGAACGCTGGGTGTCGTGGCATTCGTTCTGACGGTTGCCGGCATTTCGACAGCAGTCGCCCGTCCGCACTCGTTCACCAATCCAGATCTGGGTGCGGCGTGGCCGTGCAGCCGCACTCTGTTCGCTCTTACCTGTTCTCATTCCGCGAAATGATGGGCACTGCACCACCAAGAGGCCCGGCCCACGGTCGCGCGGGTGAGGGTGAGCATACTCGCTCGCTGGGCGGGAGCGAACCGTGGCCAAGCACACAGCGGCACTTCATGTCAGAAGGCCGTGAGGTGGCAACTAGATCAACTTGCACGTCGCCGGAATGAAAGAGAAAGTAGGCTCCCCCTCTGAGCAATCGGCGGGGAGTTTTTGTTAAAAGTATAGTGGGGCGTTTGAACCAATGAATTTCAGCGAAGTCGCAATCACGATTGTCTCGGCGATACTCCTGGGTGCTTTGTTCTGGCCATAATGGCTACTCCTCTCGCGCAGGAGCAGTTCAGTGTGGCCAGCAACACTCGCTTGAGCGGGTTCCATATTGCAGATTAAATCCAGATTATGTTTGCTATTCGTTTTGGTGCGGCTGACCGGACTAAAACCGCGGCCGCGCCGTCGCGCTGAAGCCTGGAACGCGAATCGTGATTCCGAGCGAGCGCACTCTAGAGTTCATGGCACGTGAGTTGAGTGGGACTGGTCCGTGACAGAGATTGGCACGCCCAAACAATGCCAATCGTGCCTTCAATACGGGTAGTAATAGCTGCGGCGGTAGGGATAAGGGGCGCCGTAGTCGCCTGGCGCGTAGTAGTAGCCGGGCCCATAACCCTGTGAGGCCTCCTCGGCGTCGCCTCCGCTCTGAAGATGGCGAACGCCTGGCAGAAATTCGTCATCCTGCGCGCCGGCAAATTGCGCGGAGTGAAAGGGCCCGGACTTTTCCTGATCATTCCGACGGTCATCGACAAGGTCGTGGCCGTCATTGACGAGCGTATTCACCACCGCTTTCAGCGATGGGTGGTATGGTCTAAGTCCAACCGTTCAGAGCGCAAAAGACGACGAAGAAGTATTCAAGTGCTTGCCACTCGCGATCAATGCTAGTTCGGCCGGGATCGGGTAAAAACTTCATGGTGCGGGGACGACGGTGCCGTTGGTGGCCGGCTAAGAAACTTTCTGCTCCTTGACGACGGTGCGGATCGTAGCGCGCTGCTCCACATTGAGCTGCTTCGACCCTGCAGCGGCCTCTCCGGAGATAACCCCAGCCTTCACGTCGCTCTTCCAACCGGCCCTTTGCTCTTTTCTCGAGGAGAGCACGATAGGGTTGAGCGATGATGGTTGTTATCCTTCGAGAAAGTGCCCAAAGGCCTTGAGCGGGCGCAAGCGATCGCAGACGTTCTTGAGAATTGCCAGTAGCGGGACGGCCAGGATCGCGCCGGGCACGCCCCGAATCCAGAACCAGAACACCAGCGACAGGATGACCAACTACGGGTTCAACGTGAAGCGCCGCGCTAGCAACATCGGGGTCAGCGTTTCACCCTCAATAAGGTGAATGCCGAAGTAGACGGCTGCCGGCAGCAGCGCCCACCACAGACTGTCAAAGCTCAACATGCCCGCGAGCAGGAAGATGACCGTCCCAAAGAGTGGATTGGCAAGGCGACATCATCCGATTGCTCAAATGAAAGAGGCCGCCACCTAATTGCGTGGCCGATAAAGTAACCCCGCCCAGTAGGGGGGATACTGAGCGGGGCGCTTACACTGAGCCTCGGATGGGGGACGAAAAGCCCAATGTAATCGGAATTAGAGATGAGGCCGAAGTCGATTAGTGCACTTCAATCCCTGGGTGAGGTTGCTCGATGCAGATCAACACGGCCTCAGAATTCCATTTCTCTGCGGTGGTTCTTTCGCCTGCTCATCCGTCAGCAACTTCATAAGTATTTCTCGCTCCGCGTCCGTGTGCGGCTCCGCGAGACGCTTCTTGAATAGGGCCAGTTTTGTTGGTGAACGAACTTCTCCAGCGGAGCTCTCTGATTGTGTGCAAAGCTAGCTCTTGGGGCGGGAAGCGCCTGCAATCCACCCGCGCAAAGCCATCGACTTCATGGGTCTTCGCAGCTTCCAACTTTCTTGATGAAGTGCATCGCATTTGGGCATTCACTCGGGAAACTCAAACACGCAGAACTCATGGCCCGATTGCGCGTCTGCTGCGGTCATCGCAAATCGGCACCGCACTGACGGGCTGATGCTGGACAGGCATGTAATGCACCCACGATTTGATCAGGCAGGAGCGCAACACTCTCTCACCGATGGATGCCGAGGATAGAAATATTGTGCCGCAGCAGGACGCGAGCTAATGGTCAAAATTGCTCATTCATGAAAAAGTTAAATTTTGCCATCAGTCATCAGTTCGTAATGCTGGCTTGTCGTGCAGAACCGCATTCAACAGTGAATTGTGGACGTGAATCTTGCCGTTGTAGCTGATGAAACCCAATTTTCGAAACTTGTTCATGAAAAAGCTGACGCGCGAGCGGGTTGTCCCGATCATCTCCGCTAGAGTTTCTTGGCTGATTTCAACATCGATGGGTTCAGGAGCGCCTTCCTTGCCGAAATGAGCGAGAAGCAGCAAAAGTCGCGCAAGCCGTCGCTCGCTGGAATTGAACAACTGATCGATTAAATCCTCTTCCACGCGACTATTGCGAGTTAAGAGATAGCTGACGAAAAGTTCCGCGAAGCGTGGCTCATTTTTGAGCGCTTCACGCATAGCCAGCTTGGTTATCGAGGTTATTTCGCTGTCTCCAACCGATACTGCAGTCGCAACGCGAGTAGAATATCCGTTCAGACTTCCCTCGCCAAAAAACTGGCCGGCTTCCATTATCGCTACTACGGCTTCTTTGCCCTGCTCGGATACGACATTGAGTTTTACCCGTCCGTTCTCGATATAGAAGATCAACTCCGCAGGTTGGCCTTGCGCGTAAATAATGTCGTTCTTCTTGAACCTAAGGATGGTTTTCCCTGCGCCCGCTGTCGCAAAGTATGTCTGGAAATCAGAAATAGATTGCGTCGGTTCTTTCATAGGTCCTCAAGCCCGACTGCAAAGGGATCGCCGCTGGGGTCCCGATGTGTCCGATGCCCGACTTATACACCCGCTCTGAGGCTAAATGAGAAATATCTCGGCTCATCTTCGCCAACTTCCGTTTGGGGTCAAAAGCGCCGGTTTGACGCCCGGTTCACATGACCGCTGGAATACCGATGCCAGACCAGGATCATCCGATCGAACTCCAAAATCTGCTCCTTGAGACTGTGCAGCTGCGCACCGAGCGCGGCAAGGCATGCGCGGCAACGTCTGGCACCCGCTTGTCGCTCGGATCGGAAACAACGCGCAGTAGTTCCATGACCCCTCTACGCCCGACCGGTGCGACCACGCCGAACTCGGCGAGGTGCGCTCGGATCGAATTGATCACTGCGGTCTGCTGGCGGATGAACATATGGCGAGCGCGGTGAAGCAACGATGACCACCTGACCTGCGGCATCAACTCCGTGAACCTGAAAGACCGATTTGGCGATGTCGAAACCGATTGTCGTGACCGTCTGCATGGCTCGCTCTTCTGAATCGTGGGCGCCTTAACAGCGCCCACATCCGTGGCACTCGTCGTGCGGTGGAGGAGCCGTCCAGAGCATCAACTTCGGACATGTGCAATGGCCACACCCCCTGCATCGACTCCCTTCTGATCCACGTCAATAACCGGGCTCCAGTTTGGAAGGAAAATTGAATACAATCCGCCTGGCGTAGAGAGCCGGAATGCTGCGCAATGTGCGCATGCTTTGGAGGTTGCGCAATGCATCCAATTCATCGAGAAGCGCATCTAATTGAGCGCATTGGTTGGCTGCGCGCGGCTGTGCTTGGCGCAAATGACGGCATCATCTCTACTTCTAGCCTTCTCGTTGGTGTTGCTGCGGCATCGACTTCGCCGAGCGAGGTTATTGTTGCAGGAGTGGCCGGTCTGGTGGCCGGCGCAACCGCTATGGCCGCAGGAGAATATGTCTCCGTGAGTTCGCAAGCCGACACCGAGGCTGCCGATCTGGGCAAAGAGCGGCGCGAGCTTGCAGAGCAGCCCGATGCTGAGCTTCATGAGCTTACAAATATCTACGTCGAGCGTGGGCTCGATATTTCCCTCGCTCGCCAAGTAGCGGAGGCACTCATGGCGAAAGATGCATTTGCTACACACGCTCGGGACGAACTGGGCCTATCTGCGCATGTTGTGGCGCGCCCGGTTCAAGCGGCGTTAACGTCAGCAGTTACATTTGCGTGCGGCGCTGCCATCCCCTTATTAATCGCGGTAGCTTCGCCGTTATCGAGAACACCATGGACGGTTTCGACAGGGTCTCTGGTCGCGCTTGCTGTTCTGGGGGCCGCGGGAGCACAGACGGGTGGAGCTGGCATCCTCAAACCGACGTTGCGAGTTACCTTTTGGGGAGCCATTGCGATGGGGACTACGGCTGCCGTCGGTCACCTGGTCGGGCATGCCCTTTAAGCGTTAGCGAAACCAGCCTCGGCATGCGGGTTAGCGGACGCCCTGGTAGTAGGGCCGACCACTTTCGGTCGGCCCGATAAGCAGACACATTCAGAGCCTGTTCCCATGTCGCAAACGCGCCAACAGCGGAAGCGTACGGTGACGCGGAGTGCTTTCATTTTTTTATATCGCGATAAGAACCCGGGTCAGTAGACGCGGGCCGTCGGCTCGATATACTGAATGTCCTTGCTCAAGGTGTATGTATGGACGGGCCGATAGTTCAAGCGCACGGCTCCATTTGGGTCTACCCAGGCAAGCGTGTGTTTCATCCAGTTTTGGTCATCCCGCTTGGGGAAATCCTCGCGTGCGTGAGCCCCGCGACTCTCGGTCCGGGCGATGGCCGAATGCACCAGAGCCGTCGCCTGAAGAAGAAGATTTTCAAACTCAAGGCTTTCGACCAAATCAGAATTCCAGATCATCGATCGGTCTGAGACGGCGATGTCGGACAGACCGTTCCAGACCTTGCGTAAAGCTTCTTTGCCTTCTTGCAGAATGCTTGCCGTCCGGAAGACGGTCGCATAGCTCTGCATTGCGCGCTGCATCTGCAGCCTGAGCGTGGAGGTTGGCGTTCCGCCCTTCGCGTTGCGTAGTCTGTCGAACCGGGCCAACGTCTCTTCCCCGGCGTCGGGCGGCAGTTCCGGCTGTCTAGCTTTCGCAGTCAATTTTTCGGCGCAACGCAGGGCTGCCGCACGGCCGAACACGACGATATCGAGAAGCGAGTTACAGCCGAGCCTGTTCGCTCCGTGAACCGAAACGCAGGCGGCCTCGCCCGCGGCCATTAGGCCGGGCACAGTGGCGTCGGGATTGCCGTCGGACGGTCTGATCGCCTCCCCGTGATAGTTCGCAGGGATGCCGCCCATGCAATAGTGGGCGGTCGGCAGCACGGGTATCGGCTTTCGCGTCACGTCGACACCAGAAAAGACTCGCGCCGATTCCGAGATACCAGGCAACCGTTCGTGCAGCATCGCAGGATCGAGGTGATCGAGATGCAGGTAGATGTGATCTTTTTTTGGACCCACGCCGCGCCCCTCACGGATTTCCAACGTCATTGCGCGAGAGACGACGTCGCGTGATGCGAGATCGCGCGCGCTGGGCGCGTAACGCTCCATAAAGCGTTCGCCTTCGGAATTGACCAGAAAGCCGCCTTCTCCGCGCGCACCTTCCGTGATGAGGCAGCCCGCCCCATAAATGCCGGTCGGATGAAACTGCATGAACTCCATATCTTGCAACGGTAGGCCGGCGCGCAGGACCAAACCGCCTCCATCGCCTGTGCAGGTATGCGCGGACGTGCAAGAAAAGTAGATTCTACCGTAACCGCCCGTCGCCAGAATGACGGTCTGTGCGCGGAAACGATGAAGCGTTCCATCCATCAATGACCACGCGGTGACGCCGCGGCACTCGCCGTCTACCATGACGAGATCCAGCACGAAATACTCGATAAAGAATACGGCTCCGACTCGTAGGGCTTGCCCATATAGTGTGTGGAGTAAGGCATGTCCCGTTCGATCCGCCGCTGCGCAAGCGCGGGGTACCGGATGTTTGCCGAAGTCCCTCATGTGTCCGCCGAATGGCCTCTGATAGATTTTCCCGTCTTCGGTGCGGGAGAAGGGCATCCCCGCATGTTCCAGTTCGAGGACGGTGGGGACGGCCTGCCGGCACATATATTCTATGGCATCTTGGTCGCCGAGCCAGTCGGACCCTTTGACCGTGTCGTACATATGCCATTGCCAATTGTCTTCGCTGAGATTGCCGAGACTGGCTGCAATGCCGCCCTGGGCTGCAACCGTATGACTGCGTGTAGGAAACACCTTTGTGATGCAGGCAGTAGTCAAGCCTGCTTCGACGGCGCCCTGCGTGGCGCGCAAACCGGCACCGCCGGCACCGACGACGACGACATCAAACGTATGGTCGATGAACTTGTATGCGTCTGCGGGTGTCGAATTCATGGTGTTCCTTGATTGGCTAGGATTGGATGCCGACCTTCAACACCGCGTAGACGCCGGGGATTGCGACAGGTGCTGAAAAGAATCTGTTTAAAGCTACCGAGACTATTTTGTACCCTTCGTTGTGGATGTAGTCGTCGAGTTGCTGCGCGTGCGCGGCAGCGGAGCGCCCTTCTTCGTTCTTGCTTTGGCAGTGCGTTGCTTTCCCATGGCATCTCTTTGACGGCTTATCCGGCCCTCATTTGCGCAACTTGCACTGAAGATTGCCGACGCTTGCAAACGGATAACACGCGGATAGATGAGCTATTTGATCGCCATCAAACAGCCTGACTAAGCTTGCCCAGCAGGCAGAGCGAGGCAGCAAATGGGATTCGCTTTTGACTTCTGTCTGCGCAAGGCCAACCGTGCCGTCTTGTCGGTCTTTATCAGCGGCACAAAAAGATCGAGCGTAGTGAGCGGGACTAGCGGCTTCGCGCTGTTTCCGTTTCCCGATGACGGCCAGATCAAATTTTGATCCGCATCACGCCGAGCCTTTGGGCTTTGATGCCGCCAGTATCGATTACATATTAGCACATTTGGATCATTGCGGACGCCTGCCTCTATTGGCGAAGAGAGGGTTTCGGGGAGAGAATATCACAAGTCAGCCTCGCGTGAATTGGCGCGGCTTGTCGCCGCATCGGGTTGTTTTACGGTCGTCGTCGCCAACTCTCGCGGCTCATCATCCTTCGCGGCTGAGCCTAATCAAGGCAAAGCTCTCGTCAAACGTTGGCGCGACCTGCTATCTCGTCGAACGCGATTCGCCCCGAAGTCCTAAAAATAATTGCCGCCGCTCACCTTCTTTGAGGCTCAAGACCTCTCGATTATCGAAATTGTCGTTGATGCAGATCAATCTGCGCGGCTTTATTACGCGGAGTGGGGCGGGAACTTCTGCCGGCTGAGGCTATTTGTTCAAGTGTCGGATGCACAATAAATCAGCGCGCCGCATCCGCCAATGCGAGCGCCCGTTGTTCGGGCAGCGATCAGTATGATCGGAATTCCATCATGAAAAAAGTTTTGAAGCTGACTGCCATGCTGGGGCTCGCAGTCTTGATGATCCCGTTGGGCGCCAACGCGCAGGGACAGGGACAGGGCAGGGGAGCGCCGGCGGCGCGTCCAGCCCCAGCAACCCCAGCAGCCCCAGCAGCGCACGCCGCGCCGCCACAGCGGCAGGCTGCGCCGCAAAGTCAAGCCGCCCCACAGCAAGCCATGCCACAACGCCAAGCGATGCCGCAGCGCCAAGCCGCGCCACAATACCGGGCCGCACCGCAACGCCAGGCTGCGCCGCAACGCCAGGCGCCGCAAAGAGCCGCAGCTCCAGCGCGTCAAGCAGCGCCACGCATCGTCAATGATCCGCGGGCCAATGCACCTGCCCGAACAGCAACTCCGCCGGCAGCCCACAACGCCGCGCCCAGGGCCGCCGTATCAGCTGCGCCAACGCGCGAGCAGATGCGCAGCCAGCAACGCGAGGAGCGCACGCGGCGCCAACAGGAAGCCCGTCAATTGCGAAATCTTCCGGCGGCGCAACGCGCGCAGAAGCAGCAGGAAATCAATCAGCAGCGTGAACAGCGCGCGCAGCAGCGGCTACAACCCAACGGCCTGGCTAGGCCGAATGCGTTGGCTCCGCCGAACGCGCAAGCACAACGCGGCGAGCGCCGTAACGGCGTCGCGCGTGTTACACCGCAGGCTGCACAGCAAGGCCGCTTCGCCGCGCGTTTTGCTGCACGGGCGCAAGATGCGAATTACCGCGCGGGCACCGTTGCGCTGGCGCCACGTCGCGCTTGGGGTCTCGGCCTACGCGCGGCTTTCGTGCCGTGGTACGGGCCGGTGTTCTGGCCCTATGCTTATTCGGACGTTTTCGATTACGCATTCTGGCCGTCTGGTTATGACGATGGTTACTTTGCCTATGCTTATGATGATTTTTTCGACGGCGTGTTCTGGGGCCAAGCCGGTCCACCGCCCGAATACAGCTATGCATATGCACCGCGAAGCGCGCCTGCGAGCCGCCCGACGTCTGCCGCTATGGAAGAGATTTGCACACAGCCCGGCACTGGCATCACCGCTTGGCCGTTCGCAGAAATCAACAGCAAAGTCGGCTTGAACGCCGACCAGAAGCAGCTTCTTGATCGCGTACGAAGCGCGGGCCAGACCGCCGCCACCGTGTTCAAGGCTTCGTGCCCCGCGAAAAACGCTTTCGCGATGACGCCGCCTGGTCGCCTCGAGGCGATGACGTTGCGTCTCACAGCCACGCTCGAGGTGGTGCGGACAGTCCGGCCGGCGATGGAGGCTTTCTATAACTCGCTGAGCGATGAGCAGAAGGAGCGCTTCAACGAAATTGGGCCGAAGCATCCCGAGGACAACGCCGGCGTCAGCCAGACGTCGGAGCAGGCTGGCAAGAGCTGCAGCGAGCCGAAAGCTGGACTTGCAAATCTGCCGATCGAGAGGATCGAGGACGCAGTGAAGCCGACCGATGCTCAGGAAGTTGGCCTGAAACAGCTTGAGAATGCAACCGCCAAGGCAGTTTCGATCATGCAAGCTGCCTGCCCCGAGGACACGCCCATCACTCCGCCCGGCCGCCTTGAGGCTATGGAGAATCGCCTGCAGGCGATGATCGATGCAGCAAATACGGTGAAGCCCGCGCTCAACGACTTTTATGGGTCGCTGAGCAGCGAGCAAAAGGCACGCTTCAATCGCATCGGCAGCGAACTCGCGCAAACCGGCAATTAGTTGTGCCTCACGTTGAGATACTCTGAGAGTTTCTGTGAATCACCAGCTGGAATGTATTTGGGGTCGCTACCACCAGAGATACTGGGTCGAGATCGGGACGGAGTATCATCTGCGGGTATCGGACCTGGAATCATAGAAGGCCACTAATCGTGGCGGCGTTCGATGTCGGATTTCATTGTTGCGCAAGCTTTATTTTCTCTTGGGAGAAGGCGCTGGTCGCCTGCCCGGGGGGATATGGCACTCTCGCTATCTCGCGCTAGCGCGACCCCGGCGTTTTGGCGGTTCGCCGAGCAAACGATCGAACTCTTTTTTTGAAACGCCGTAGCATTCGCAGGAGCGGCGGATCAGCCCACTGCGATCGAGGATTGTGACCTTGCCACGACTGTAGCGGATGAGCCCGGCCCGCTGCAGGTCGCCCGCCGCGGCGGTCACGCCGGTTCGCTGCACTCCCAGCATCATGGCCAGGAATTCCTGGGTGAGCAAGAATTCATCCGCGTGCATGCGGTCATGTGTCATCAGCAGCCAACGGCAGCATCGCTGCTGAAGGGAATGAAAGTGATTGCACGCCGCAGACTGCGCGACCTGGTTGAAGAAGGCGTGAGTATAGCGGAGCATTACCGCGCGCATCGACGCGCTACGCGCCAGCTTTTTTTTGAACAGAGCGGCCTTCATGCTCAGGCCAGCGCCGGGCACCTGGACGTAGACGCTGGTGGGGGCCTGGTCGTCGCCCAACACGAACGGCAGGCCCACGATACCTTCATTGCCGATCGTTCCGACCTCGGCTGCCTGGCCATTCGCCATGGTATTCACCAGCGACCCGACGCCGGTTTCGATGAAATAGACAGAACCAATGGGCTTGTTCGCACCGTAGAGGGATTGCCGGTACTTCAACGGAATACGGTGAAGGTGCGGCCGAAGGCCCTCGTAATCCACGCGCGACAGTAAACCCAACAACCGATTGCCCGGTTGAACTTCAATTTTTTGAATAGCTGCCATTTCACCGACCCTCCCGATGCAGTTCCAGATTTCCCGGGATCGCTACCCAGACAAATCATCTTGATTTCCAAGCCCACGTGCTTTTTGCCTGTCTGCGCGGCAGCGCTGTGTGGGTTTACCGGACCTCAGGCGACGTCCGACTTGAGCCGCTTTCGGGTTGTAGAGCGGAAGTTAGATTTCGGGGCTACCAGGTCCGTCGATGACCCCGAGCGGACATTCGACAGGCTGGTCGATTAGGGACGAAGGTATTAAATCCTCTTTTGGTTAAACGGCTTTGGCAGATAGCTTCACGGGCACGAGCGATGCCAATGGGATATCAAGTTTGCAAACGACGCCGGAAGGCTCAAAAGAAAGATGGGCTTCGCCTCTAAGTTCGCCAACAAAGCCTTGCTCGATCAATCGCGTTCCAAAACTCTGGCGCGTGGGCTTCTGAACGGACGGGCCACCAGTCTCCACCCATGTAAAACTAAATCGCTCCTTTGAATTGTCCACTGCCGCCGATATCGCGACAGAGCCGTTGGCGTTCGACAGGGCGCCGTACTTGACAGCATTGGTGCAAAGCTCGTTGAGGATCATTGCAAGTGGAAGGACGGCGGCAGGACTAACATCGATATCTGGAATTTGAACCGAGAAGCGCGTACCCTTATCGAACGGCTCAATTGCGGTTTGAACAATCGATGCCAGCGTCGCGCTCGTCCAGTTGGTCTTCAATAGCAAGTCGTGCACGCGCCCCAAAGCGAGCAAGCGACTTTCGATTGCCTCACGCCCGTGCTCAACGCTGTCCGCATTTCTTAAACTTTGCGACGCAATGGCCATAACCGTGGCAAGCACATTCTTTATTCGATGATGTAGTTCTTCCAACAGAAGGCGTTGCATGCCTTCCATTACCTTTTGCTCGGCAGCGTCGATACCGGCCTGCGCCAATAGCTGCCGCAATTGCGCATTTTCAAGATCGAGGCGAAGCTCTTTTGCACTGACCAATTCTGCGATGCCTCCATCGAGGCGGGAGTAATCAGCTCTCAGTCACCGGTACTAGCCACTTCGGTTCGACGGTTTTTGCGAGCCTATATCACTATGTGCGAACCGGACATTGATATTCGCCTGCCAACTTCTCCGGAGGCGGCCAACTGGGAGTTCCGATACAAGCGTCCTCGTACGCAACCCCCGCCGGGGCCCGTTTGGGCGCTCGTCACCCTGAACGACTATTAGTTCCATCCTCGGGAACAACGTGTGTGCCGATGCATTATCAATCGTCGGGCCGCGGCCACCATTACGGTTGGGGACATCATCACCATTGGTGATTTCACGAAGGTTCCTAACAGACAGGATTTGTTTTCGTGTCCCGTCCAATGTCATTTGTTGCACCTTTGGCCGACGGGCGCTGAGAATGGCCGGGGTTGAGGGCAGACCAGAAGTGGATCGGCCAACGGATCGAGTGGCTCGTTACTCTCGAGGCGCGCGAGCATCAATGCGCTGAGCTTCAGCCAAATCGACCGGGCTGATGGAAATCCTCTCCATCGTTAAAGTGCGCGGCGGCGCCGCCGGCACCATGATCGTGGTGGCAACCCGGCGAAACGCGGCGAACGACAATCCTTCGATCATCTCCTCATCGGTGATAACCTCGTAGGCACCCGGAGGCAGGAGGCGGTCGATGCCCTTGATCTGGAAGGGATGCTTGAAGGTGATCGTTTCGCGTCGCGAGCGCATGGTCATGATCTGCTATCCTGTGGGAAACAGTTTTGCACCGGTTGAGCTGAGTTCTTTGCGCTGGGTCCATGATGCAGAAACTTCCCTTGTCCTAAAAAGATGATGGCTCGGTTAATCCTTTGCTGGCGCTGGGTCGATCGAACCCTTTCCGGAAAAGTCGGGCAATCATTGGAACCGAAAACTCATACTCCGGTCAACGTAAAGTGGGGCCGCAAGAGAGCGGCAGATTGACAAAAATCAAGTCTGTCCATCCGATAAAATATTCCCCGCGCCAGGTTAATAGAGCAACCGACCTCCGCCGCGACAAACGCGCGATGAGCAAACCGCAAAACTACGCTATCTGATCCCACAATGCACTGCCGACGGTATGCGCCAATATAAGCGCCATCAGCGCAACATGAGGTTATCCGGCTGGCTACACGAGCTGGGCTCGCAGCAAGCGATACAGCACCGTCGCCTCCTCCAGGATATAAAATCAGTAGTGTGGACCATGTTTTGGGCCCTCAAAGGCCATTCAGATCATCTTCGGTAATGCCGGTGGCACTGATCACTTCAATTGTAAACCCGCTAGGACGTGATCTCTTCGGTCCAAACTTTAAAACTGACCAAGGTATTGGGCCCAAATGTCTGGGTAATCGGGACGTCAGCAGCGTCACGTCCTTGAGCAATCAGTATACGTCCAATACGTGGGACGTTGTTACGCGGATCGAATGTGTACCAACGCCCGCCAATGAAGGCTTCGAACCATCCAGCGAAATCCCCTGGGGCATATGGGGGCGGTATGCCAATGTCGCCCAAATAGCCGGTGCAGTATCTTGCCGGAATGTTCATGCAACGGCAGAACGTAATGGCCAGATGCGCGTAGTCGCGACAAACGCCCTTGCCCTCGTGGAACACGTCCCGGGACGTCTTGGTTGCGCGCGCGTGCTCGTAGCCAAATTGAATGTGATTGTGGACAAAATCGCAAATCGCCTGAACGCGCGCCCATCCGGGCGGGTCCTTCTCAAAGAGCTTCCACGCGATATCGGACAGCTCGTCGGTTTCGCAATAGCGACTGCCAAGAAGATACACGATCGTCTCTGCTGGCAAGTCCTCGACCGGGTGTTGGGACGCCGAGGACACGGTGACGTCCGGCAAGCCTGTGTCGCGAATGATACCATCAGCCGCCAGGCGCATTCGACCGGTCGGAGCAACGATACGGCTGCACCAGTTACCGAAGCCATCACGATATGGGATGATCGCAACTGAGGGGTCAGTGGTCAGATAGTCGGGCACGATAACGTCTGAAGCCCGGGTAAAATGCACCCCCAGGACCATGATCATGGGTGTGGGCTGCGGAAAGTCGTAGATCATCTCATAGCCGACCCGGATCCTCACTTGGCGTTCTCCAAAGTCGATTAGATTGACTCGACTGCTTCGACTGCTTCGATCTTGTGTATGCTCACACTAACGCAAAAGCGACCACCGACGTTCGCATGAATTCTGGAGGGCCTTGCTGCGTCGGAGATGACCTGCCTCCCTGTTTTTGGACCGAGGATTGCTGGAAAATTCCAGTTTAGCGGCGCAGCGATTCGGGGCCGTTGGACGGGGAAGCACGATGAAACGATCGAAGTTTACGGAGGCGCAGATTGCCTTCATTTTGCGGCAGGCAGAAGAAGGCACGGTGATCGGGGAGGTGTGCCGCAAGGCGGGGATTTCCGAGGCAACGTTTTATAACTGGCGCAAGAAGTACAGCGGGCTGACGCCGTCGGAGATGAAACGGTTGCGCCAGCTCGAGGAGGAGAATGGGAAGCTGAAGAAGATCGTGGCCGATCTGTCGCTTGATAAGGCGATGCTGCAGGACGTGATCCGCCGAAAACGTTGAAGCCTGCTCGGAAGCGTCAATTGGTGGATCATGCACGATCGACCTGGCGGGTGAGCATTCGACGTGCTTGCCGAGCGCTGCCAGTCGACCGATCGACCTACCACTATCGCTCCCGTCGAGCCGGGCAGGCAGATCTGATCGAACGTATCAAGGAAATTGCTTCAACACGTGTCCGCTACGGCTATCGGCGCATTCATGTGTTGCTGCGGCGCGAGGGTTGGGCCGTGAATCCGAAACGGGTGTATCGACTGTACCGCGAATTGGGCCTGCAATTACGCATCAAAACGCCCAAGCGCCGGGTCAGGGCGAAGCTGCGGAACGACCGCTGCTCAGCGACACGATCTAATGAGACTTGGGCAATGGACTTTGTCCATGACCAACTGGCGACCGGCCGGAAGCTGCGCGTGTTGACGATCGTCGACATTTTCTCGCGCTTTTCGCCGGCGGTGGAACCTTAGCTCAACGGCGCTGATGTTGTGGAGGTGCTAGAAGGAGTTTGCAAGGAAGTGGGATTCCCGGCCACAATCCGGGTCGATCAGGGCAGCGAGTTTGTGTCGCGTGATCTGGATCTGTGGGCCTATCAGCGTGGTGTGACGCTCGACTTCTCACGACCGGGAAAACCGACCGACAATGCCTTTATTGAATCGTTCAACGGCAAGTTCAGGGCGGAGTGCCTGAACGCGCATTGGTTCATGACCCTCGACGACGCGCGCCGAAAATGCGAGGCTTGGCGTAGACACTACAATGAGGAGCGACCACACAGCGCGATCGGCAACAAAGTGCCAATCGAGCTGGTTAATCGGTCAGCGGCATGCGGCTCGCCCTGACCGAAGCGCCTGGAAAAAGCCTGGCGGCCTGGTCCAAGGATGGGGAGCGGTTCAACGTCATCGGGATGTCAAATGTTCGATTGACCTATCTAAAATGGCAACGGCATCTTGTTCTTGGGGATGGCTGGCGGATATTTGTCCGGCCGATCAGACCGGATGACGAGTTTCTGATTCGCGACCTTCTGGTCCACGTGAGCAAAGAAGATTTGCGGCTTCGCTTCTTCGATTCCATCAAGGAATTCTCGCATCAATTCATCGCCAAACTGACGCAGCTCGATTATGCGCGCGCGATGGCCTTTGTCGCCATCGATGAAGCCAGCAGTGAGATGCTCGGCGTCGTCTGGCTCTACTCCAACTCGATCCACGAGATCGGCGAGTATGCGATCTTGCTGAGATCGGATCTCAAGGGCAGGGGCTTGGGCTGGGACCTGATGCAACTGATTATCGAGTATGCAAAGTCCGAAGGTCTGAGCCGCATCGACGGTCAGATCCTCCAGGAAAATTCTGTGATGCTGAAAATGTGCAGGGAACTGGGTTTCGAAGTCAAGACGGATGCCGAGGATCGCGGCGTGTGCAACGTGACGCTTATGCTCGAAGATTATTGATCAGCCCAAAGCGCTTCAGCGCGATAGGCTCTTTCTGGGAGGATAGAGCCCAGGTGCGATTTTGGCGATTTAAAACGCTCTTTGCAGGCCAAATGCCCAAATAGTCGATGCAGTTAGGGTGCAAATGACAGATTTACGACGACGATCATGAAACTTTTGATGGTTTTGGTATAGCTATTCGGCTCGCTGGTGCGTTCAGCTTCCATCCCCCTTTAACGGAGCTGCTCCATGCAAGGTGCCGTCGCATACGCCTCACACGCTCCACCTTCCGACCAAAACGCCAACGACTTTGCTCTGCTTGACCGCTATTGGCGGTCGGCAAACTATCTGTCGGTCGGTCAGATCTATCTGCTTGGGAATCCATTGCTGCGGGAGCCGCTGCGGCGGGAACACATCAAGCCGCGGCTGCTCGGTCACTGGGGCACCACCCCCGGACTCAATTTTGTCTATGCCCACCTCAACCGGCTGATCCGGCTGCGCGATCTCAACGTGATCTACATCTGCGGCCCGGGCCATGGCGGTCCTGGAATGGTCGCCAACACCTATCTCGAAGGCACCTACAGCGAAATCTATCCAAACATTTCCCGCGACACCGACGGCATCCATAAGCTGTTCCGGCAGTTCTCATTTCCCGGCGGCATTCCGAGCCATGCTGCACCGGAGACGCCCGGCTCGATCAACGAAGGCGGCGAACTTGGCTATGCGCTGGTCCATGCCTATGGCGCAGTGTTTGACAATCCCGATCTGATCGCCACCTGCGTGGTCGGCGACGGCGAATCCGAAACCGGACCGCTCGCAGCGTCCTGGCATTCCAACAAGTTCCTGAATCCCGCGCATGACGGTGCGGTGCTGCCGATCCTGCATCTGAACGGCTACAAGATCGCCAACCCGACCATCCTGGGACGGATGAGCGACGAGGAGGTCAAGCATCTCTTCCTCGGTTACGGATACGAGCCGCTCTTTGTCGAGGGCGACGATCCGCAACCGATGCATCGCTTGATGGCTGGTGCGCTGGAAACGGCATTCGACCGCATTCGGGCCATCCAGAAAGCCGCCCGTGATGGGAGCGCAGCCAGACCGCGGCCAACCTGGCCGATGGTCGTTCTGCGCAGTCCTAAGGGATGGACTGGCCCAAAAGAGGTTGACGGGCTGAAGGTCGAGGGTTTTTGGCGCGCTCACCAGGTTCCGATCGCCGACCCGCGTACCAATCCCGTTCATCTCGCGCTCCTCGAGCGATGGATGCGCAGTTACGAACCCGAGACGTTGTTTGACGAAGCCGGACGTCTGCGGCCGGAACTGCAACAACTGGCCCCTCAAGGCGAACGGCGCATGGGCGCCAACCCGCACGCCAATGGCGGACTACTGAAACGCGAACTCAAACTGCCCGATTATCGCGACTACGCGATCGAGGTGCCGCAGCCCGGCGGCACGGTCGGGGAAGCGACCCGCGTGATGGGACAATTCCTTCGCGACGTCGTGAAACTGAACGCCGAGGCCCGCAACTTCCGAATCATGGGACCGGACGAGACCGCGTCCAACCGTCTCGATGCGGTGTTCGAGGCCACCGAGCGGGTCTGGATGGAAACAATCGAATCCTACGATGTCCACCTCGCCCAGAACGGCCGCGTCATGGAGGTGTTAAGCGAGCATCTCTGTCAGGGCTGGCTCGAAGGATATTTGCTGACCGGCCGGCACGGCTTCTTCAATTGCTACGAAGCGTTCGTCCACATCGTCGATTCCATGTTCAACCAGCACGCCAAATGGCTGAAAGTCTCGCGCGGTCTGCCGTGGCGCCGGCCGATCGCCTCGCTCAACTACCTGCTGACCTCGCACGTCTGGCGGCAGGACCATAACGGCTTCAGTCATCAGGACCCCGGATTCGTCGATCTCGTCGTTAACAAGAAGGCCGATATCGTCCGCGTCTATCTCGCGCCTGATGCCAACACGCTACTTTGGATTACGGATCACTGCTTGCGGACCTATGACCGTATCAATGTGATCGTGGCGGGCAAGCAGCCCTCACCGCAATGGCTGACCATGAAAGATGCCGCCACACATTGCGACGCCGGCATCGGCATCTGGAGCTGGGCCGGCAACGAGGCTCACGGCGCTGAGCCGGACGTCGTCATGGCCTGCGCCGGAGATGTCCCGACCCTCGAAACGCTTGCTGCGGTCGATCTGCTTCGAAAGGCCTTACCCGAGTTGAAAGTTCGCGTTGTCAACGTCGTTGACCTGATGACGCTGCAGCCCAAGGATCAGCATCCGCACGGCATCAGCGACAGTGATTTCGACGGCATGTTCACGCGCGACAGGCCGGTGATTTTCGCCTATCACGGTTATCCGTATTTGATTCACCGCCTCACCTATAACCGCACCAATCATTCCGAGATGCATGTTCACGGCTTCGAGGAAGAGGGCACGACCACGACGCCGTTCGACATGGTCGTGCTCAATCGGCTCGATCGATATCATCTCGCCATCGACGTCATCGACCGTGTTTCCGGGCTTGCGGTCAGCGCCGCGCACATCAAGCAGCAATTTCGCGACAAGCTGCTTGAACATACGCGTTACGTCCGGGAGCATGGCGAGGACATGCCCGAAATCCAGGGCTGGGTCTGGCCCTGCAAGACGGGCACCGAAGCCAGTAATTAGCATCCCGGTTGCTATCGCATTCCCCCAACGCTTCTCGCCAGCGCCGACGAGGTGATCGAATAGCAACGCTCTGCTGCGTGCATGAGTTGCTGCATGGCTTACCTGCAACACGCCCGAATGTCTGCCATTCCATCGCTGTTAGGGGCTAAGCGGACATCTGGCGAACGCGTCGAAATTGACGCGATTGACCCCAACCGGACATAAGCCAACTCTACTTTTGTTCGCGCCCTTCGGCCTTCTACGGCTGTCTCGCAGGTCCGATCTGCGGCGCTCGCACGGGCTTGGCCACTCCATAGAAAATGACTACGCCTTGGCCCCCGCAGCGGGTTGAAAGTGCCTCGCTGGGGTTGGGGTAACAGCTGTCGATATCCTGCCAGTTGTTCATCGCCCAGACGTTGCCCGCCGGATCGACTGCGATATCGGTCTGCAATTGCAGGCCCCCACCGACATATCCTCCGGGCGGCGAAATCTGATCGCCAGTCTTCATGCCGGGCGGACAGTTCTCCGTGCGCACGCCGCACAACTGCACGATTGGGCTGCTCGGCATTGCGAAGTTGGAAATCCAAACGTTGTCGTTGCCGTCAACCGCCGCAGCCCATGGACCGGGGAGACCACCACCCATGAAAGGCGAACCGGGGTATGGGGTGCCATCCGGCCTCAGCACCGTGACGCTGCCACTACCTCCCTTCTGCTCGGACATAGTCTTCGTCAAGTAATCAGATGCCTTCGCAACACCCTCGAGCTTCAGGCGTGCATCAAGGTCTATCAGATGGGCCAAGCCGAGCAGCCCGCTGCCGAACCTTTCTGTGATCCAGACATTGCCTTGGCTGTCGATGGCGAGGCCGCTATTGTTAAATCCGGTCTTGAATTTCTCGGCCTTGGTCGGATCGGCGGCTGGAAAGCGCGTAACGTGGTCGAGCGCGCTATTGGATACCCAAATCCGGTCCTGCTGGTCGATGGCGAGGTGAAATGGTGCCTTGAACGACTTGCACGGCTCTGCGCTATCGCCCTCGCAAACGATCCGGCCCGCGGCCAAATCCCCCTTGGGAAAGAACACGAGCTGGCTCTTCTCGATGCCGAGAACCCAAACGTCTCCGCTTGGCGTGACGATGACCCCCTGCATAAGACCGAGTTTGCCATCGAACGTGATGCCTTCTGGTGGCGTCAACGGTTTGCCGTTCTTGTCAAATACCGTGATGGACTTGCTGCCGTAGTTGGTGAGCCAAGCATTGTCCTTGGCATCGACGGCTGCACCGAAGGTACCGCCCTCCATTCCGCCGCCGGTAAAGCCCGTAGTGATTGGTGAAATCGGGCGGCCGTTCGATGCGAACTTGGTGGCATGACCCTGCCATAGACTGTCCGACGCCTGCCAGCCGATCGTGAAGTTGTCGCCGACCCAAAGGCTCCCCTCGCTGTCGAACATGGCTTTGCCGCCCGCGCGATAGCCGCCGCCATCGAACTTGAGCGGCAGAACCCACGCGCTTGGTGCAGTGTTAAGATAGGGCATGTACGGGACGGGCCGAAGGTTTTTGCCTTTCGGGATCGGATAGAACTGATCGACAAGAGCGAAAACCCGCGTGGGCTGATACCACGGAGCACGAGCAATCAACTGTGCCGCCGTCAGCGTGTCATTAGGGGCGTCACCCTTTGGCGGAGTGGCCGCTGAGTAGAGCTTGGGGCAGGCATCCGGTGTCACGCTCGTGACGCATCCGGCGATCACATCGGCCAATGTAGCGAAGTTGGCCATCGTTGGCGTCTGACCGCTATTGAGCGGGTCCTGAATTGTTGCTCCCCAGCCACCCGATTGAAGATCGACGAAGTTGGGCACGTTGCCAGCGGCAATACGGAGGCTGAGAGCGGGACCTTTGATTGCGGAGCCGTCAAGGAACTGCGCGTTGGTCCAAACCGAGGCGACGGTAGTCATTTCGTTGACTGTCACGGTCGCCGGGGCTTTGTTGCCTATCACCGCGATCAGCGCAATCGCGGGGTTGTCGCCACTCTGCGCATTGGCTTTGGGCTGGCCGCCTTTTGCGATCAGATAAAGTATGGCGTCTTTGTCGGGCGCGTCGGTTGAATTGATTGTGAAGCTTCCATCAACTCTGGTGAGCGCCTGACCCAGTTGCGTCGGCGCGCCCGCACTTGCGGCCCACAGAGTGACCGTTGAATTGGCAATAGGCTGGCCACCACCGAGAACCTGTCCCTTGAGAGTGTCCGCCGCTGCCGCTGTGCCGAAAGCCGCATAACCTATTAGCCCCGCTGTCAACAGCGTGGTTTGGGTAAGCTTGAGCATCGAACTCTCCATGTTTGACAAATCAAAGTCTCATGGCGGGGGGCGTTGGGCAGTATAGTTAAGCGGCAGTAGAGCAAAAGCGCGATTTCCGGTTGTGGCACATAACGTCAGTTGGCGCGGTGCGGCACCGTGTCCGGAGTTGGGGGTAGACCGGAAGTGGGCCTTCGGATCGCTACGACCTCGTAAGTTTCGGTTGCTGTGCTGGTGGGGTCCCGAATTCCTGGAGTGTACGCAGGAAAGTTATAGCGTCTTCCCGACTCAACATACCGACGACATGCTGATCCTGGATCACGGGCATTTGGTTGACTCCATTCCGGTCCATCATCTGGAGGGCAGACCACAACTCGGCATCAGGACCGACGCATTTTAACTTTTCCAGGGGAAGCATGGCCTTGGCGGCGCTTGTCGTCGTCCATTCCGGACGCGGCACTTCTTTGATCCGATGCAAAGTTATCAAACCAATAGTTTGGGCTCCTCGGTTAACGAGGAAACTGCGTTGCCCACCAGCAAGGATCTGCTCGTCTACCAATTGCTGCAGCGCCATGTCTTCCTGAATAATGGCGCAACCTCTACTCATGGCTTCCGAAACGCGATGGCCCGTCAGCAGATCTCGCAACATCACTTGCTGTATCTGGATGGAAGCCGCATTGTCGAGGAACCAACCAATGAACGCAATCCAAAGCCCGCCACCAAGATTGCCGGTGAATATCTGCGAGACACCGACAAATATCAGCAGGAAGGCAAAAAGCCGGCCGGCGTTTGCTGCGATGATGGTCGACCGGCCCATATTTCCTGTGATCGCCCACACGATGGCCCGCAAGACGCGACCACCATCGAGCGGATACCCGGGTATCAGATTGAACAGCGCCAAGGCCAGATTGATGTAGGCTAGATACTTGGCCACGCCGAACAATGGCTCTATGCCAGCGACCAATGGCTGCGCCGCGTAGAAAAAGATCGCCAAGGCGAGACTGACGAGTGGACCCGCGATCGCGATATAAAACTCAGCGACCGCGCTAGGCGGTTCTGCCCCGATTTGAGCGATTCCCCCGAACAGGAAGAGCGTAATGCTGCGCACCGGTATCTTGTACCGCAGGGCCACCACGGAGTGCCCGAGTTCGTGGAGCAGCACACAACCAAAGAACACGATGGCCGTTACCGCGCCCATCAACCAGTAGAGCAACGGCGGCCAGTGCTTGAATTCTTCAGGATAGTAGCTACCCGCAAGCATCCAAGTGAGCAGCGCAAAGATCAGAAACCAAGAGTAATCCAAACCAATCTGAATCCCAAGGATCTTGCCCAACGGGATGCTATATCGGCTCATGAGAGTTCTCCCTCACTTATGCTCGGCAAGCAGTTACTTGCCGCAGCTTCCGGTCCCCGGGGCCTTGTCGGAAATTCCGAGGCCGACCGCTACGGATCAGCCACATGCGACAAGCGGAAGTCCTATTTAGCGGTCGTCTCAGGGCAGTATTTGACAACGGACTCTGGCCGCCTGCTCGAGAAACTATGTGACCAGACCCCATTTGACCCTTCCGTGAAGCTCAATTTAGCCGCTAGGGATGCCGCCTCCTAAGCAAGAGGGCGGCATGAGGCGGCGGGAATTTCTCGGTGCCATAAGCGGTGGGATGTCCCAACAAGCGGTCAAACTCTCTTTTGCTAACCGAATAGCACTCGCATGCGCGTCTTTCGAGGCCGGATCGATTTAAGATCGCTACTCGTCCGCGACTGTAGTGATAAATTTCCGTTGCCTCAAACCGCGAGGAGCGCGAACGCGCTCTGGCGTTCAGGTAGGCACGACCTGCAACGTGAGGAGTGACAGATGCCAGCAATCGATATCGCCGCGAACTTCAGCGTCTCAAGCAGTCTTGCCAACAGCGCGCCGGCCACCTGGAGGCGCGAGGGCATGAGGCTCCGAGCTGAGCTGATTGGCGAGAATACCTGCACGGCGCTGGGGCTGACGGCTCGCGCCAGCGCAGCAGTACTGGCGCTGTGCCGCGTGCTGGTGGGGTGCGGCTATGATCCGGCGAGCAAGCTGGAAGCGTATCGCGGCCAAATCCTGTGTCTGGAAGCCCGTTCCATTGGCGAGGCCGCCGGACTAGCGGTTGAAAACTCGCGTTTCCGGCGTGTTGGCAGCCTTGCCGGTGCGGCAAAGCGGAGTGAAGGTACCTGAGACGGCGGCGAAGGGCACGCCCGCATGGGCGGACCTATTAACAGGGCTATTGGCGGGGCGCAGCCTTGTCATGGATTTTGGTTAGGTACCGCGAACCGGTGCCCTCGGGGTCCCTTTCGAGGTTCATGGCCCCGGCGTGCCAAGTGCGTTGAGTGGCGCGTCACAAGTAGCACAGCCAGCGGCCCTTTTTCGAATTGAGGGCGCGGCTGACAAGCAGACCTCGGTCACGATGCCCGGCTGTTATGTTCGCATAGCAGGCGGTGATCCAGCCGAGTGCCAGCGGTGCGGTTTATCCCTTTCCGGCACGCGGCTGGCAAAACGACCACACGCGCGTGGTCGCGGCGACCACCTAGGCTCGGTCTGTCCTTTTCCAGATCGTGAGGGTCGATCGGGCCGCTGTCGTTGTACGCCGCAATTGTAGGCGATGATCGCACTCGCAAATCGAGCTTTAATTGGTTCGGCTTATTTGACGTCCGCTTTGGGGGCAGGCGGTTATCGCCTGCTTCATCTGCGATCTACACACCCTCAACCGTGATGACCATGTCCTTTTCATCGGTCGAATCCTTGCGCAACGCCATCAGCGGCTGATACTCGGTTGATGTGTACCAGGCATTGAGACGCTCCATGTTTGGAAACTCGATGATGACGACCCGCTCCGGCTTCCAGTGCGGCTTTTCCGGAAAATTATGGCTGCCGGCCTTGGTGATATAGCGACCGCCATAGCTGGCGATCATCGGTGCGACCTTGACCCGATACTCCTCGAACTTGACGGAATCGGTGATGATGTGTTCGGCGATATAATAGACGGACATTGATTTCCTCAGTGGCTGTTGTTGCATCGAGGGCAGGAAATTATACCGTAGCGACGCGGGCATTCCATATGGAAGCAGATTGTCCGATTCGGTCATACGAAGGCTTCCTTGACCCTCTCCACCGCCGGATGCTTCCTGTTCTTCACCTTCAGCCAGTACTTCGACCGATCAGCCTGATATAAGGCCGGTCGCGACGCTTCGACCTCCGCCGCGTGTTGATCGCGCGCTATACTTCGGACGCCAGAGCCGCACACTGCGATCATGGACCGTGAGCGACGAACGCGACCTTAACCGGCTAAAAAGGTCTGCATTTGAGAAGTCCGGTGCCGCTGCCTAGCGAGCCGGGTGACCTTGCCCCCAAGTTTTATCCAGTCCTGAGTTCGCTCTGACGGTTGGATTTGCCCGATTGGGCGGTGGTAGCGACGGGAGCTGGCGCGGAGCCTTCGGCATAGCGCAGCGCCAGATCCCGGCGCGGATGGTAGGTGACGGCGAACTCCGACGGGGTCTTCCATCCGAGCTGCGAGTGTGGTCGCGCATGGTTGTAATCGGCCCGCCAGCGTCCGAGCGTGACGCGGGCCTGGGCCAGCGACGTGAACAGCGTCTCATTCAACAATTCATCCCGCAGCCGACCGTTGAAGCTCTCGATGAAGGCGTTCTGCATGGGCTTGCCCGGCGCGATGTAGTGCCAGCGACGCGGCTCTGATCCGCCCATGTCAGGATGGCGTTGCTGGTGAGTTCGCTGCCGTTGTCGCTGACCACCATCTTCGGCTTGCCGCGCTCGATGATCAGCCGGTCCAGTTCCCGCGCCACCCGGATGCCCGAGAGCGAGGTGTCGGCCACCAGCGCCAGGCACTCGCGGGTGCAATCGTCGACGACGGTCAGGATGCGGAAGCGGCGGCCGTCGGTGAGCTGATCCGAGACGAAGTCGAGCGACCAGCGGTCGTTCGGTGCCATCGGCACCATCATCGGCGCCCGGTCCCGATCGCCCGCTTGCGGCCGCCACGGCGGCGCACCGCGAGCTTCTCTTCCCGGTAGAGCCGGAACAGCTTCTTGTGGTTGATCACATAGCCCTCCCGCTTGAGCAGGACATGCAGGCGTCGATAGCCGAAGCGGCGGCGTTCCTGGGCGATCGCTTCATGCGCTGGCGAAGGCCGGCATCGTCCGACCGGGTCGTCCGGTATCTCATGGTCATGCGGCAGCAGCCGATGGCTTTACACGCCCGCCGTTCGCTCATCTCGAAAACTTCCCGCAGATGCGCGACAGCTTTCCGCTTCCCCGCGGGCGTCACCATTTCTTTCCCAAGAGATCCTTCAGCGCCGCGTTGTCCAGCATGGCGTCGGCCAGCAAGCCGCTTCAGCCGCGTGTTCTCGTCCTCCAGCGTCTTCAGCCGCTTGGCCTCGGAGACGTCCATCCCGCCGAATTTGGCCTTCCACTTGTAGATGCTGGCGTCGCTGACGCCGTGCTTGCGGCACAGATCGGCGACCGAAACGCCGGCCTCGTGCTCCTTCAAAATCCCGATGATCTGCTCTTCCGAAAAGCGATTGCGCTTCATGCTCTGGTCCTTGTCTTGGGCCAGAGCGAACTTCAAACTGGATTAAGCCCAAGGGGCAAGGTCACGGGGCACGCAAAAGCCGCGGCGTTTGCGTAGAGGTTTGCTGCGCCGAAGCGGTGCTCGAACGTCAAGCCTGCTAGCCACCGGACGCAAAGCCTTCATTGAATGAGGCAGTTGATGCGTTGCCAAACCTTGCGATGGCCGTCCTTGATTGTTGGTTCGCGATCCAGCTGCGCGGCCCATTAAAGTGTCGGCCATTGACGACTACGCGAGACGGGCAACCGCGAGACTTCTGGAATAAGCCGCACAAGGGAGTGCCGCACGTCGCGCACGTGAACTTGCCATCATGCAAACAACGCTGCACCGCTGTCGGTGAACTTCACATAGGTCCCGCTCTCATGCTGCCACAACCAGCCGAGCGCGACGGCTCGCTCGATCCCGGCACGGAAATCGTTTGCGCTGCCGCCCGCCGCGAGGAACGGCGCGTTGACGCGCTCGATATAGATGCGGCCATCCTGCACCGCTTCAACATCGTTCGCGATCTCGACCAGCTTGCGCGCGGCGACATCGGGATCGGTGAAGGGGCGACGGTCGACGAATTTCATGCTGCCGCTCGATCTAGAACAATAGGACGCGGCCAACGCAGCGGCGTGCCATCCCATAATCGGGCAGTGACGCTGTCGGAAGAATAAGCGCGCTGGTGAGCAATATCGCTCAGACAGCAATGATCATTGCAGATTAGGTTCCACTCAAAGAGCGGAGGCCAGAATGGACAGTTTCCTCCATCAAATGAACCTTGAGCTTTTACAGCGGCACCTCGCCGAGTCTGACCCGACGAAAACTCCGCAACGGCACAAGATGCTATTGAGGCTACTGGCCGAAGAAGAAGCCAAGGAAAAGAAGTAGGCGCTAGTCAGTTAAGTAGCTTGCCCGACGCCTGGACGGGCCGCCCCCGTTTTTGCGTCACGTGCGAGAAGAGAGCACGGCCCTTAGCTCCTCCCCGAAGTGCGGGGCCGTGCTCTAGTCCGCACCGCCGATCAGGGTTTGATCAATAGCAGGCAAGTCTTCGGGCTTCAACCAGCCGCGCCAGTGCGGTGAGGTAGTGCTGCGTATGTTGGTGAGCGGCGGTCCCGCCGGTGCGCGGCGGCCTTCAATTCGAAAGGTGCCGCCATGACACTAATCGTCGGCATGTTCCTGACATCGGGAGTGATCGCTCTGAGCGCGCTCTACACCGCTCGCTCAGCGAGGTGAAACGGGTATAAATCTCCCCGCCATAGGTGTCCGCCGGGACTTTGCGTTGTGCCGAGTGGCTGCATCGATAGTCGGTGCAGTAGATCAGCAGGCCGCGCACGCCTGACGAACGCATTTCGCCGAATGTGATCTTGGTGGGCGTTCCATGGGCCTGCTGCTGGTCCTCTTCATACATAGACCACATAAAAACGACCCCAGCAGGGCAGGGGCAGGGGGAGGGGCAGGGTTCTTTCTTGTATGCCCTCCAGAAGGGAGGATGGAAGGCATCTTCTTAACTCCAACAGATCGAAATGGTTTCCGGCCTTCCAATGGCGTTCGCTTCTGAAGGCGGACAGTCGTCCTATCGCCGCGCGGCCCCTGGCAGTTTGGGCCGGGTAACGGTCAGCGAGTTGTCCTAGTTCGTTAGTGCTTTATAAGAACTGAGCAATTTGTGACAGCCGCCAGATGACTTTGGTGCCAAGTTGAATAGATCACATCTCGGCGTCTACTGGTGACTGAGAGCGTCGTGCTCCCGCCTGATGCAAGGGGCGACATCATGAGCGCATTTTACAGACCGCCATATCCGAAGTGCAAAACGAGAACGATGCTGGCACGGATCACGCAAGGCCCTTTGGGCTTTGACATTCGGACGTTCAAGTGCCCCGCTTGCGATCACATCCATCAGCGCGTGGTCGAGCTTGTCGATCCGATGAAATCTCTGGAAACAGCAGGCTGGCTCCGGGGCGAATTGCGAGCGCCAACGTCGTGACCTACAATTTCGCGCGGGCTCTGGCCGCAGAATTGGGCTCCGCCGATCCAAACCTAGCGGGATTTTCTTCCTCGGAGGGAGGTTTCTCGGTGCCCGTTTTCGCCAAGGACGCCTTTTACAAAACTACAACCCGGGCTTTCAAATGGGCGCTTAATTACAAAGAATGACAATCGAGAGGCCGCGCTATGGAAGACGTAGAGAAGCGTATCATCGGCAAGGTTATGTGGCGGCTTATTCCGTTCCTGATCGTTTGCTATTTCGTGGCTTATCTCGATCGCGTCAATGTCGGCTTTGCCACGCTGCACATGAACCAGGCTCTTGGCTTGAGTGAAGCAGCCTTCGGACTAGGCGCCGGCTTGTTCTTCGTCGGGTATTTTCTGTTTGAAGTACCCTCCAACATCTTCTTGGAAAAAGTTGGCGCGCGGGTTTGGATCGCACGCATCATGATTACCTGGGGGATCGTCTCGGCGGCTTTCGCATTCATCCCCTCGATATCGGCAGTCACTGGAATTCCGACAACGGGCGTTTTCTATTCTCTCCGTTTGCTGCTCGGGGCCTGCGAAGCTGGCTTCTTTCCAGGCATCATCTTCTATCTGAGCCTGTGGTTTCCGGTGGTTTACCGCGCGCGGGTCATCAGCCTGTTCATGCTGGCGATCCCGATTTCGTCCATCATCGGATCACCAATCTCCGGGATGCTGCTCGGCCTGACAGGTGGGGGGTTGGAAGGCTGGCAGTGGCTGTTCATTCTCGAGGCGTTGCCGTCGGTTCTGGTGGGCATCGGCGTCCTGATCTATCTGACCGATTTCCCGCACCAGGCCCGCTGGCTGCAACAAGATGAGATTGCGTGGCTGGAGAACGTGCAGGCCACCGAGAAGCGAAACAAGGAGAAGGTCGAGCACCTGTCCTTGGGGCAGGCGCTCACGGATCCCCGCATTCTATTGTGCGCTCTGGTGTATTTCTGCCTGAACGCGGCAAGTTACGGCGTGGCGTTCTTCCTGCCGACCATCATCAAGGGTTTTGGCGTAACCGATACCCAGACCGGATTGCTCGCGGCGCTGCCCTTTATTTTCGGGGCCGTAGGCATGGTGCTGCTCGGTCGCCATTCCGATCGGACCATGGAACGAAAAGGTCACGTCGCTGTCGCGCTATTAATGACCGCGGTTGGGATCGGATTAGCAGGTCTCATCTCCAACCCCGTCATCGTCATGGCGTTGCTTTGTTTTGCACAGATCGGCGTCTCCGCGGTACCCCCCATGTTTTGGCCACTGCCTTCAAGTTTCCTGACGGGAGCATCGGCCGCCGCCGGCATCGCCGCGATCAACTCGCTCGGAAACCTTTCGGGTTTCGCCGGTCCTTACGCCATGGGCTATCTGAAGGATTTGACCGGCAACTTTACCGTGGGCCTTCTATTGCTGGCGGGTTGCGCGCTGGTGGGCGCGATCGTCGTCGTGATGCTGCGGATCGATGCAAGGCGCGAGCAATTGTCTGGCGAAATCGCGATAGCGCACTAGAGAGGTTGACGAATGTCGGAGAAAGTGCCCTCCATGATATTCCTTAGACGTCCGCCGTGCATTCCGGTGAGGACCCTGCCTGGGTAAAGAAACGGCGTCCGGCGACATCGCTGGGCGTTTTGTTCTTGATGTTGGCCAAACGGCTCGCATAATTCGCAGTTACGTGACAAGCGTCGCACGACGACGAAGGACTTGATGAAACACCAAGAGAAGGAATCTTGTCATGGCACGTGTTGCGTTGGTCACGGGAGGAACGCGCGGCATCGGCGCTGCGATCAGCAAGGCGCTGAAGGCCGCCGGCTACAAGGTCGCTGCCAGCTATGCCGGCAACGATGCCGCCGCCGAGAAATTCAAGGCCGAGACGGGCGTCCCCGTCTATAAATGGGACGTCTCCTCCTTCGATGCTTGCGCAGCAGGTGTAAAGAAGGTCGAGGCCGAGGTCGGTCCGATCGATGTGCTCGTCAACAATGCCGGCATCACCCGCGACGGCGCCTTCCACAAGATGACGCCCGAGCAGTGGAACGCCGTGATCAACACCAATCTCGGCTCGCTGTTCAACATGAGCCGTCAGGTCATCGAGGGCATGCGCACGCGAAAATTCGGCCGCATCGTCAACATCTCCTCGATCAACGGCCAGAAGGGCCAGTTCGGGCAGACCAACTATTCCGCGGCGAAAGCCGGCGAAATCGGCTTCACCAAGGCTCTGGCGCTGGAAAATGCAAAGGGCGGCATTACCGTGAACGCGATCTGCCCCGGCTACATCAACACCGAGATGGTGCAGGCGGTGCCGAAGGAGGTCCTGGAGAAATCCATCCTTCCGCTGATTCCGGTCGGCCGCCTCGGCGAGCCGGAGGAGATCGCCCGCGCCGTGGTCTTCCTCGCCGCCGACGAAGCCGGTGCCATCACCGGATCGACGCTGTCGATCAATGGTGGGCAGTATATGGTGTGATAGAGCCACCCAATAGATTATTGCTTTTCGGATGATGTCTATCAGATGTAGCGAATGGGTTTGCGGTCCGCAAACCCAGACCATCACTTGCTCGGATATGTCATGAAGATCGCCGTTGCCAAGGAAGTCGATCCGTCCGAGCCGCGGGTCGCAGTGTCTCCCGACACCGTCAAGAAGTGTAGGGCGTTAGGCGTAGAGATCGCCGTGGAGCCGGGCGCGGGCATCAAATCCGGCCTGCCGGATTCGGAATTCACCGCGGTCGGCGCCACCGTCAGCGCGGATGCGGTGAAGGACGCCGACATCGTCATCAAGGTGAAGCGGCCCGAAGCGTCGGAGCTTTCCGGCTACAAGCGCGGCGCGTTGGTCATCGCCATCATGGATCCCTATGGCAACGAGGCTGCGATAAAGGCGATGGCCGACGCCGGCGTGTCGGCGTTCGCGATGGAGTTGATGCCGCGCATCACCCGCGCCCAGTCGATGGACGTGCTGTCGAGCCAGGCGAATCTCGCCGGCTATCGCGCTATCATTGAAGGGGCAGAGGCCTTCGGCCGCGCCTTTCCGATGATGATGACCGCGGCGGGCACCATTCCGGCCGCCAAGGTTTTCGTGATGGGCGTCGGCGTCGCCGGCCTGCAGGCGATCGCGACCGCGCGGCGGCTGGGCGCCGTCGTCACCGCGACCGACGTGCGTCCCGCCACCAAGGAGCAGGTTGAGAAGTCTCGGCGCTAAATTCCTTGCGGTCGAGGACGAGGAGTTCAAGAACGCGCAGACCGCCGGCGGCTACGCCAAGGAAATGTCGAAAGAGTACCAGGCCAAGCAGGCGGCGCTGACCGCCGAGCACGTCAAGAAGCAGGACATTGTCATTACCACGGCGCTGATCCCGGGCCGGCCCGCGCCGCGCCTTGTCACATCGGAGATGGTGAAGTCGATGAAGCCCGGCTCGGTGCTGGTCGATCTCGCCGTCGAACGCGGCGGCAATGTCGAGGGTGCCAAGCCTGGCGAGGTCGCCGACGTCGATGGTATCAAGATCGTCGGCTACACCAATGTCGCCGGCCGGGTCGCTACGTCGGCGTCGAGCCTGTATGCGCGCAACCTGTTCAACTTCATCGAGACGCTGGTGGACAAGACCACCAAGGCGCTCGCGGTGAACTGGGATGACGAACTGGTCAAGGCCACCGCGCTGACCAAAGACGGCGCCGTCATTCATCCGAATTTTCAGCCGAAGGCATAAGGGAGAGCCGCCATGGATCATATCGCGCAGGCCGTCGATCCCTTCGTCTTCCGGCTCTCGATTGTCGCTGCCCGGGCTGTCCAGCCCCGCCTCATCGCGCCAGGCAATTTCTTCGGCATGATCGGCATGGCGATCGCGATCGGCACCACGCTCGCCGGTCATCCGCCGGCGGATGGTCTGGCCTCGCTGTTGGTCGTGCTCGGGATCGCCATCGGGGGCAGCATCGGCGCCGTCATCGCCCGCCAGGTGCCGATGACGTCGATGCCGGAACTGGTCGCGGCGTTCCACTCGCTGGTCGGTATGGCACCGGTGCTGGTGTCGGCCGGCGCATTCTACGCACCCGAAGCGGCCACGCGGGCGAGTCGCGGCTTACGCCGCTCGCCATGTCGCATATCGGGGGCCACCATGCGCGGGCTGTCCAGCCCCGCCTCATCGCGCCAGGCAATTTCTTCGGCATGATCGGCATGGCGATCGCGATCGGCACCACGCTCGCCGGTCATCCGCCGGCGGATGGTCTGGCCTCGCTGTTGGTCGTGCTCGGGATCGCCATCGGGGGCAGCATCGGCGCCGTCATCGCCCGCCAGGTGCCGATGACGTCGATGCCGGAACTGGTCGCGGCGTTCCACTCGCTGGTCGGTATGGCACCGGTGCTGGTGTCGGCCGGCGCATTCTACGCACCCGAAGCGGCCACGCGGGCGAGTCGCGGCTTACGCCGCTCGCCATGTCGCATATCGGGGGCCACCATGACGGCAAGGCCAGCATCGCTGCTCGCACCTGATAGCGATTTGCTAGTTGGCGTCGGACAGATCGCAGCCTTCCATGGGATATCCGAAGGACAGTGCAAATCCCTGATCGATGGCGGCATCATCACCACGTTCCGGATGCCGCCCCGAAACACTGTTTTCGCCTTTGAAAATGCGACGCACCGGAAAGCAGCGGCCCGAGCGCACGGAGCACGAAACGGAGGCGGACAACACTCACCCACGGGCTAAAGGTCAAACGGAATACTTCCTGGTGTTGCGGGAACGATACCTTGGCTCAGCAGCTTAGACTCGCCTGTGCTTGGCGGTGTCAAGCGCAAGGACACCCGACTGGAACATGCCCCCCTCCATCGGAGTTCTAATTAGCGGCCTCAACTCCCCCAGGCTGGGGCCGTTTCTTCGGTTCGGCCTTGAATTCCCGGTGTTCTGTAATTCGTTAAATCTTCAATAGTGAGCAATATTGACCAGCCGCTCCGGAACTCGGGAGAGCATGCTGGTTTTATTACCGGCCCATCCGGGCATCTACCGGTGACTGAGAGTTTTGCGCTCCCGCCTGTTGGAGGGAAGCATCATGCCGGCACTTCAGCGCAAGCGGACGGATATCAAATCCGCTACAGCATCGCACAACTTGTTGGATTGCGCAGCCGGATGGTCCGGTACGCGCTGTCGTTGCCGCCCGGACCCGAGCGGAACGAACGCCGACAAATCGCCTCTTCCTTGCGTAGCCTCTTAAGAAACAAGCGGTGGCTAGACGCTCACGTTGTTGGGGGCTGCCACATGCTCGACCCACATAACCAAGGTCCACTATGCACCGCTTGCGGTTCTCCATGAAGTTGACGGCGATTGAGCCGGACGGGTTGGTGGGCCAGGACTTACGAACATTTACTTGCCCACGCTGCAACATGGTTCAGCGGCACATCATCGAAAGCGCCGTGACTGAGGCTTGGCTAGCGCCAAGAAGTAAGACCACGTCCAACGTGAGCGGAGCGATGGACCAATCATAATTTAGAGAGCAGGCCGACAGATGCCGTCGCTTCGCCGGCGGCCTAAATTATTTAGCAGTAGAGAATGAAATGTCCAAAGAGCCAAGGATCGAGCACGAGTACCACGCCGGCAGGGACAAGATGACGATATCGATTCACGGGTATTCGCTGAGCCATAAAGCTCGCGACGCAATTATGAAAAAGCTGATTGCGGAGGTTGAGAGCAGCCCGGATAGGCTCATCGCCGACGCCAAAGAGAGGTCAGAGAATGGTGCTGGCAAGAAGCTGTCCGGTAAAAAAAGGCATCCAAACTGATTGAGATTGGCGACTGATGGCTAAAGGATAAATGAGGCGAGGCGCGCAGACGCGGCCGCCACTTTACTGCCCATACCGAAAACCAGTCCGAGTTTCGGGTCGAACCGCAGCAGCTCGCGAATATAAGAAAAGCGCTCCGTCCAGGAGCAGCAACAGTGGAAACGCAAAGAGCAAAACCTGGTAGAGGCAGATGTCAGTTGCAATTCAAGTTGAAGGCCGGTCAGTGGCGACCGATACGACGCGATGGAGCGTTCTCGCCTGCGGCATCATTTGCATGATGATGATCGCCAATCTGCAATATGGCTGGACGCTTTTCGTCAATCCCATTGCGGCTAAGCATGGCTGGTCCATCGCAGCAGTCCAAGTCGCCTTCAGTATTTTTATCGCTCTCGAAACTTGGCTTACGCCCATCCAGGGCTGGATTGTTGATCTGTTAGGCGCACGTCGCGGGTCGATGATCATGGTCGCGTTCGGTGGAATTATGGTCGCGATCGGTTGGACCATGAATTCCTATGCGGAAACCTTGCCGATTTTGTACATTGCCGCCGTTTTTGCTGGCATTGGTGGGGGCGCCGTTTACGCTACGTGCGTCGGGCTCGCTGTGAAATGGTTCCCCGATCGGCGCGGTCTTGCAGTCGGCCTGACTGCTGCAGGTTACGGTGCGGGAGCGGCGATTACCGTCATTCCAATTCGTTATGTGATCGAAACCAGCGGATATGAATCGGCCTTTTTATGGTTTGGTTTGATTCAGGGAGGTATCGTCTTTATCTT
This sequence comes from uncultured Alphaproteobacteria bacterium, assembly GCA_963738845.1. Classification (GTDB taxonomy): domain Bacteria; phylum Pseudomonadota; class Alphaproteobacteria; order Rhizobiales; family Xanthobacteraceae; genus Bradyrhizobium. The sequence continues at coordinate 275,799 of CAVTYJ010000009.1, forward strand.
GGCATGGTTCCTGCGGTCGCCGGAGCCGGGCGAATTGAATGCCATACCTGCGCCGAAGGTAGCCCAATCATCTCGCAACTATACTCCGAAAGAGGTTTTGTCCTCGCCGATTTTCTGGTTGCTCTACGTCTTGTTCGTCTTGGTGTCTGCGAGCGGACTGATGGCAACAGCGCAAATTGCGCCGATTGCCAAAGATTTTGGAGTTGGAAATACTATTGTATTTTTCGGTGCGACGACCCTCACTGCGGCGCTGATCATCGATAACGTCGCGAACGGGTCCGCAAGGCCCCTGTTCGGTTGGATTTCCGACCATATTGGTCGAGAGTATACGATGGCGATTGCGTTCGGATTGGGAGCGGCCGCTTATTGGTCGTTGGGAACGCTGGGCACGGCTCCGTGGGCCTTCGTCCTCTTCGCTGCACTTATCTTCTTCACCTGGGGCGAGATTTTCAGCCTCTTTCCCTCAACCTGCACCGACACCTTCGGTGCAAAATTTGCCACGGTCAATCTCAGCTTGCTTTATACTGCTAAAGGCACATCCGCATTCCTCGTTCCGGTGGCCAACATGATCAAAGTCTCAACGGGAAGTTGGCATATGGTGTTCTTGGTGACCGCCATCATGAACATTCTGGTCGTGGCATTGGCCTTATTTATCCTCAAGCCGATACGGGCCCGGATGATGGCACTGAGCTGATCGGGAATTTCTCAGGGCACGACCGCGCCGATCACGAAGGCCACATAAGCAAATTTAGGCACAATTCCAAGCGGCCGGATGTCCGGTTCGGGTGTGCGCCGTGATAAGGCGGCACTTTCCAATCGGCTCACGTATCGCCGTTCTGGTAGTAGCGGCGGCGTTCCGCAGCTTCGCCGCGATCATGAAACCGGCCACTTGGAACACAAGATCGCAATGGCTTCGAAATAGGGCTGCGAACAGGAGACTTCTCAAATCTGGCGAGCGCAAGCGTATTGCTGCTCGTGTGGCGGAGCTGGCTCGCCAGTATGACGTAGGGGAGGCGACCATCTGGCGGGTTAAGGCCAGTGGGATGTCTTCCCCTTGCGCTTTCGTAGCTTCATCTCGAATGACGCCGCCGGACCAATGACGTTGCGATTTCATCAGCTGCAACGATCGTGACGCACAGGGCCGAGATGGCCAACATGATGACGAGAATTGTATCCAACATGTTACGTCTCATCGAACTGACAACGAAAGACAGCTGCACCTAGTTTCGGTTGTGCTCTAGATGCTTTCAACTACTAAGGAATAGCGGGGAAAACTCGTCCCACGGCATATGCTTTCGACATCAGACGCACCTCCGTTTTTTTTCCGCAGCCGAGCATACTCGCAAATCCAGTGCCTGGCCTATCTTGGCCGCTGGCGAAGGCTCCTTGTCGTCGTTGAACCATCTCATGGGGCCATAAGAAAAAACAAAGGGGAAATGCAAGCCGGAACGCGGTGGCCAGATAACGCGTTCGGGGATTGTGGTTGTCGTGAAGTTGACCGAAACATTGTCTATCGGTCGGGGCAGTCGACATCGACAGAATCAAAGGCGACCCAGAAGTAGCAATACGACGAGGATGACCAGGATGATACCGATGACGCCCATGCCGCCGTGGCCGTAGCCATAGCCGTAGCCGCCAAAGCGGCCGCTGAAGCCACCAAGCAGGAAGATGACGAGGATAATGATTATGATAAGTCCGATCGACATTGTCTGACTCCTTTGGCGGGTCCTTGTGGATTTATTGGGTCTCTTGGTAGTCCGAGTGTAGTGCGCGAATTTCAAGTTTCCGGAGACGACAGTCGATTGCGGCTCTCTCACCATTAAGGTCAGCGCGAGGCGTCATTTGGCACGCTAGGACATGGGCGCTTTAGGGCCGCGACGACTTCAGTTCGCCCCCGCGCTATGGCCGCCTTTTTGCGGCGAGGATACCAATAAGGCTTGCGTTGCGCTCGGCTCGACTGTCAAGCATTTTACGAACCTCGAGCGCCTCGGTGCAACTCAAATCCGAAGTAAGCCGAGGCGCCGACGTCTGCACTGGTCAAATTGAGACCTAGATGCTTGGATCGTCGGGTCTGCTTCAGTCCAGATCGTGTCGCAAAGGTCTTTTGTCTCACCGATCACAAGTTGTTCCGAGCTTGAGCCGCTACAAGCGTTTCCGTTGCTATAGAACGTACACGCGAGAGGGCGATGCCGCTATTCCCCTTCGAGGAAGTGTCCCAAGGCCTTTAGCGGGCGCAGCCTATCAGAGATGATCTTCAGGATAGCTAGCATGGGAACGGCCAAGATTGCGCCGGGCACGCCCCACATCCAGAACCAGAACACCAGCGACAATATGATCAATACTGGGTTCAGCGTGAAGCGCCGCGCAAGCAGCATGGGCGTCAGTGTTTCACCCTCAACGAGGTGAATGCCGAAGTAGAGGACCGGCGGCAGCAAAGCCCACCATAAGCTCTCGAAGCTCAGCATTCCGACCAGAACGAAGATACAGACCCCGAAAAGCGGTCCCAAAATCGGGATGTAATTGAGCAGGAAGGCTGTGGTGCCCCACAACAAGGGGTCTCCAAGGCCGCAAAGATACATCGCGGCCGCCGTCGTGACACCTACCGCGGCATTCATGGCTGTGATTGTTAGCAGATAGGCAGATATGTCCTCCTGGATCTGCTGAGAGATATCGACGGCTTGTCGCTTGTTGCTGAACGTCGGCAGGATTTCGACGAGACGTCGAAGGAATATATTGCCCGCTACCAGCAGAAAATAGAGCACCAACACCGTCGTAAACAGGCCATCGAGTACGGAGCGCGTCCCTGCGAAAAGCGCGCCTGTCAGGCCAAGATCGCGGCGAACCGAAACGACCGAGCCCTGGCTAGGGGGAGCGTCTGCGACCTGCTCGGCTTGTTGGATAGCCTTTTGCAGCGCCTGGATTGGCCCCTCTATAACCTGCAGGTGTGTCTCCAGGCGCGGTATGCCCTCGGGCAGCCGCTCAGCCCAAGTCCTGGCCGGTACGGATAAGGCTGCCACGAGACCTACAAGCGCTCCAATAACCAGGAGGACGGTCAGGAGCGCTCCGACCGCGCGGGGTAGATGCACACGTCCCAAAAGGCGGACAGCGGGTTGAAGTAGCAGATTCATCACCAAGGCGAGCACGACAGGAAGGATGATCGAGCTTGCCACGTAGAGCGCCGCCAAGACGCCCAACGCGAACAAACCACCAAGAAAGAATGTCCGCGGATCGGACGGCAGCGGCATCTCCGCCTCGTCGGCGGCCTCCGTCACCGCAGCATGTGGCTCTGGCAAATGGTCGTCTGAGACGGGCACAATAGGGGGGCGCTGTGGTGGCGGTGAGGCAGCAATCATGGTTCTCCCTCCCGGACGTGTGTCATCGTGCTAGACGGGAATATACCGCTTGGGGCAACCGCGGGCGAGAGGATCAAGAACTTGATGTCGGCTATGGCGCTCTCTTTCGCCGTTTTGCGGGCGGCAGCCTGATAAGCTCTGGTCAAATCATATCGTCCCGATCGGCGTCTCAAGGGCATCGACCGCCTCCTGCCTCCGGGTGCCTACGAGGTTATCACCGACGAGGAGATGATCGAAGGATTGTCGTTCGCCGCGTTTCGTCGGGTTGCCACCACGATCATGGTGCCGGCGGCGCCGCCGCGCACTTTAACGATGGAGAGGATTTCCATCAGCCCGGTCGATTTGGCTGAAGCTCAGCGCATTGATGCTCGCGCGCCTCGAGAATGACGAGCCACTCGATCCGTTGGCCGATCCACTTCTGGTCTGCCCTCAACCCCGGCCATTCTCAGCGCCCGTCGGCCAAAGGTGCAACAAACGACATTGGACGGGACACGAAAAGAAATCCGTCACGAACCTTCGTGGAATCACCAATGGTGATGATGTCCCCAACCGTAATGATGGCCTCGGCCCCATCCATAGTGATGACCTCGGCCACCGTGGCCCCAGCCATGTACTTGGATAACTGAAGTGTCACTGCCGGTAAGTACATTGGGGTTTGCGTTCGGCATTGCGGACGCAGACACCATTGGAGCGAGCACAAGAGTGCAAGCTGCAAATCCGATCAATAGAAGGCGTTTCATGAGGTGGTTCTTCCTTGGGCGCGTTATCGCGACGATTGATAATGCATCGGCACACACGTTGTTCCCGAGGATGGAACTAATAGTCGTTGAGGGTGACGAGCGCCCAAACGGGCCCCGGCGGGGGTTGCGTAGGAGGACGCTTGTATCGGAACTCCCAGTTGGGCCACCTCCGGGAAAGTTGGCAGGCGATTATCAATGTCCGGTTCGCACATAGTGATATAGGCTCGCAAAATCGTCGAACCGAAGTGGCTAGTACCGGTGACTGAGAGCTGATTACTCCCGCCTCGATGGAGGCATCGCAGAATTGGTCAGTGCAAAAGAGCTTCGCCTCGATCTTGAAAATGCGCAATTGCGGCAGCTATTGGCGCAGGCCGGTATCGACGCTGCCGAGCAAAAGGTAATGGAAGGCATGCAACGCCTTCTGTTGGAAGAACTACACCATCGAATAAAGAATGTGCTTGCCACGGTTATGGCCATTGCGTCGCAAAGTTTAAGAAATGCGGACAGCGTTGAGCACGGGCGTGAGGCAATCGAAAGTCGCTTGCTCGCTTTGGGGCGCGTGCACGACTTGCTATTGAAGACCAACTGGACGAGCGCGACGCTGGCATCGATTGTTCAAACCGCAATTGAGCCGTTCGATAAGGGTACGCGCTTCTCGGTTCAAATTCCAGATATCGATGTTAGTCCTGCCGCCGTCCTTCCACTCGCAATGATCCTCAACGAGCTTTGCACCAATGCTGTCAAGTACGGCGCCCTGTCGAACGCCAACGGCTCTGTTGCGATATCGGCGGCAGTGGACACTTCAAAGGAGCGATTTAGTTTTACATGGGTGGAGACTGGTGGCCCGTCCGTTCAGAAGCCCACGCGCCAGAGTTTTGGAACGCGATTGATCGAGCAAGGTTTTGTTGGCGAACTTAGAGGCGAAGCCCATTTTTCTTTTGAGCCTTCCGGCGTCGTTTGCAAACTTGATATCCCGTTGGCATCGCTCGTGCCCGTGAAGCCATGACCTATGGGGATACAAATTGGGTTTTTCCTGGTTAGCCGCTCAATTTCAAAAATATGCTCAATCTCAAAGCGAATTAATGTCGGCTTTTGGTAGTGTCCTAACCAGAACCCGGCGGCAACCGTTCAAGTCGTTCGGTTAGGCTCTGAAGATCCTGAACACATTGTTCAATGTGCCCCCTAATCGCGGTGCGCTCATCATGGCTGAGTGATGATAAAGATGTGAGGTCAGCCCAATCCCGATTGATCGAGTCCCTAAGGGTGATGATGTCGCGTATCAGCCTTTGTTTTTCGGTCATTTTGCCAACCCTGCTGTGGGTAGAGTCCTATTTGATTTTTTACCGACCAAGGGACAGTTGAAAATCGGGACTGGCGACGAGCGGTCCTTGCCCCAACCGTTGGTTTGAATGGCGACCAGTTCCAATTCACTTGCGGCAAAGACCCCATTGTACCAAAGTAAATCGACTTAATTGCGGCTTCCTGCCCGTCCACTAGATACCACAGAGGCTGACCCTCGCTTATTAGATCTTTTGCACCGTCAGAACTTAGCGTTTTGCGACCGAGCTGGCACGGTAGAAAATGCGCTTGGTGATTTCCACGATCGCAAGATAGGCCAACGTTGCGCCGATCAAGAAGACGAAGAACAGTGGTGGTGGCGCCACGAACCCGAACCCCCGGCCGACGACGGGGAGAAACGGGAGAGCGATTGCGACAGCGACGACTCCAATCGCCATGGCGGCGAGGAACACATGCGGCCTGCTCAGAAAGAGCGGCCGCCGCGTCCGGATCGCGAAGACCACCAGAACCTGGGTCGTGATCGACTCGATGAACCAGCCCGTCTGAAACAGCGTCTCGCCAGCGCCGAACAAATACAGCAGAACATAGAATGTGAGAAAATCGAACACGGAGCTGATTGGCCCAAACACCAGCATGAACCGTTCGATGAACCTGACGTCCCATTTCACGGGACCGGCGATAGCCTTCTCGTCGACCTGATCGAAGGGGATCGCAATCTCCGAGATGTCGTAGAGAAGGTTGTTCAGCAAGATCTGGATCGGGAGCATCGGCAGGAAAAGCAAGATCAGCGCCTCGGATTCGAAAAAACATCCCTGCTGCAGATCGTCTTAATCTAGTCGTCCCTTTGCCGGGCACCGTTCCCAGGCGGATGCGCCGGCCGACGGCGCCCGATCTGGATGAACCTACGTTGGATGAACCATGCCACCGTGAGCAGCACCATCGAGATCGGCAACAGCATGCCAAGGGTAAAGAACGCTGCCTTGCCGTCGAGCGCACTTATCATCCAGTTGAAGTTCATCCCGAAAAAGCCAGTCACGGCCGTAACCGGAAGAAAGATCAACGATACCAATGTCAGCCGATTGATCTGCTCGCCCTGCCGTTGGGTCAGCGCGTTTGCCGCGTCGTGCACGATATCCGACATCCATCGGCGCCGTTCCTGCAGTTGCTCCTGGACGTCTTCCACTTGCTCCGCGTAATCGTTCAATTCTTCTGCGCCGCGCGGGTCCATCCCAGGCACGGCTTCGACCCCGACCATCGCTGTACGTACTGCGCTGGCGTATCGGTCAAAACCAAGCCAGGCGGTCTGTAGCTCCTTATGTTGGCTGGCAAATCGGGCATAGTCGGCGCTGCTAGTCCGGTCATCAAGCTGCGCTCGCAGATGATCCAACTGCGCGTCCAGGCCGCGGATCGCATGGTCCAATGTGCTTAGCAACAATTGTAGAAGGATGCCGGTAGCCTGAAACGGGCTTTTGCCGACCTCACCGATCCGTTCGACAAAATGCTGGCGAAGACTGTCCAGTATCACAATATCGCCTCTCCAGACAGTCAGGATGCGCTGGTGGCTGCAAAGCAGATGCACCTCAATGAGCTTCCCGGCGGGTTCGGCCATCCAGGTCACTGCTCGCAACTTTTTCTGCCCGATCGTCAAGCGCGCGGCCTGCCCGAACCGCTGCACCCAAACGAGATCAGTCTCTTCGAGACCGATCTGATCCAAAAGAGTTTTTCGCTCTGTGTCGTTACCACCGAAAATATCGAGCCAGCAGAATGCAGTTGCAGCCAGACGCTCGTGCGCCGAGGATGCGGTGGTCAGGGGGGAAACCCCGGCAGCATCCACGATTACGGCGATCGGCGTTACGGGCATGACTGTGTTCAATGCCTGCTTCGAAACTGCAATGCTCATTGTCTGAGATCTTTGTCGAGTAGTCCGTCACTCGCCCGACGACGCTGTCGTTTACGTTGCAAGCATGTCATCGGTCCCGTTGCCCCAATTGACGCACATCAAAAGATTAGAGTGACGATGGGTCGGAAAGGCACCCTTAGGACCTGCCGAGCCTTACGATGAATGTCGGCTTTAAGGCGTAAAGCGGAAGCGACGTGGACATCGCCGAGCCGTCGCTTTTGACCCGAGCCGGACATCCCGCTACTTGAAATGGACAGCAAGACGGATAGCGAGCGACATTAGTCAAAGATACGGCAGCAGAAGCCGCGTGGCCGCGTCGCGCAATTGGGTCCATCGGGGCCGGGAGGAGACTTCGTCCGGGCTGAGCTTGCGGGCTTGTGAAATTTTCTGCTCGATCAGAGCATCGACATTCGCAGTCACCGCGCTATCGTAACATTCCAGGTCGAACTCGAAATTGAGCCGTAAGCTCCGCGTGTCCCAGTTCGAGCTTCCGATTAAGCACCATTGCCCGTCCACCGTCATGAGCTTGGCATGGTTGAAGGGCGATGGTGTGAAATAGACAGTGGCGAGTACATCCTTGAAAAAGCGCAGATGCGCCAGCATCGCCCAATCCATGAAGAAGTAGTCGCATCGCTGCGGAATCAGAATTTCGAGGGAAACCCCGCGCAGACCTGCCTGTGCGATGGCGAACTGGAGACGCTGGTCAGGAAGAAAATAGGGTGTGACGATACGAACCCTATTTTGTGCCTGGGCAAGGGCCGCGCCGAGGATCGCCTCCAGCTTGTACATATCCGCATCCGGTCCCGAATGGATGCCGCGGGCGGCGACCGATCCTGCGGAGTTGATAGGGGGCCACCAGGCATCCTTGTCCAGCACCTCATCCGTCGTAAACGACCAGTCTCGCGCAAAGGTGTCCATGAGCTGCCGAGTAACCGGCCCCTCCACCCGGACCTGCACACCGTCGACATAGTCTTTCGACGCGCGTCGGCGTGAGTGGTCCGCGCCGATATTCAATCCGCCGGTGAATCCGACTGTCCCGTCGACGATCAGGAGCTTCTTATGGTTGCGCATATTTAGGAAAGGCATGCGCCAGGGCACCCAAGTATGGAGGAAACGAGCGGTGGGTATCCCAGCGGCTTCCAGATCGCGCAGCGGCGATGACAAAATATAGCCGCTGCCGATGCCGTCGATTAGCACTCGCACCTCAACGCCGCGCTTGTGTGCGTCAATCAGTGCACCGATGAAGGAGCGCCCGACCGAGTCATCGCGGAAGATATAAGAGCCGAGTGCGATGCTGTGACGGGCATTGCGAATGGCGGCCAGCATTGACGGATATGCTTCATCGCCGCCCCGTAAGACCGAAACGGCATTGCCGGCGATCAGCGGGCTTCCGGTCACGCGCTGGGCGATGGCGGAAAGGGCGGCGATGTTCGGCGGCACCTGCGGCCACGCATCGGGGCCGGTAGCGCTCCCACGCTCGTGCTCGAGCTTCGCAAAGTGCAAGGCCCGTCGCGTCACGCGATTGATGCCAAAGACGAAATAGAGTACCGCGCCGAAAACCGGAGACAACCAGGCGACCGCGATCCAGCCCAACGCAGCGCGGACGTCGCTCTTCGTCAGCAGCACGTGGACCGTGACGGTGTCCGCGACGAGCACATAGATCACTATCAGCAGAAACTGCATCAATCGGATGCCCGTTTGTTGGCCACTCGGCACTCTTCCAGCTCGGTGTGCCGGTTGCCCCAACCCTCGCTAGAGATGAGCAAGGTATGATATTCTAGCGCCGGACCGTGGCAGGTGTCGCGTATGCGGATCGGTTCTTTCGTCTTTGACGGTGTTGAATCGCTCGTCCGTCTCATTAAATGTCGTCCGGATTTTCCCTTTTCGAGCGACTATAGTCTTGGCGTCAGTGGGGCGCCGCGGCACAATGCGACTTCCAGTGTGTCATTCGGGGTATTTGGGAACTGAAGAACGCCAGCCGGGGATAGAAACTTGAAAGTTATAAGCTGGAACCTGTTGCGTTTGACTGGTGCGGGGGTAGAGGATGTAGCCGCTCTCGTCAAACGACATCATCCCGACCTTCTCTTCTTGCAGGAAGCGATCGAGGAAATGGCGGATCTACCGGCCCTGGTCGGCGGATATTTTTTCCGCGAACCGCTGGAAGACCGCATTTATGGTCTGGCGGTGTGGAGCCCGCATCCATTGCTGCGGCCTTATGCGCTAGGTCTTCCGGTTTCGCAGGTGCCCGGTCGCGTGCCGCCTCGCGTCGCACAAATCGTTCAGCTAGGTGACGTGACTTTCGCCAACGTGCATCTTTCGCACGGCCAGTTACTGAACCGGCGGCAATTAATGCACATCGCAAATACCCTCGACGGCCCAGCGGTCATTGTCGGCGACTACAACGCGGTCGGGCCGATCAGGCTTGCCAGCTTCAAGGATGTCGGACCGCGCCAATCCACACACAGTCCAAATGACATCATTTCCTTCCGCCTCGATCGCTGCATGGCGCGAGGTTTGCGCTGTTCCTATGCTCGGGTGCTGGCGCGCGGTTCTTCCGACCATCATCCGATCTTGCTCAAACTACATACCTTGCCGGTCGTTCAGGTCTCGGACGGACCCGTCACGGCGCACGTTAGGCGCCCCATGCTGCGCGTGAGCGTGGAAAGATGGCTTCGGGTAATGCGCGAAGCACCCGCCCGCATTCGCGTGAGGGAGACGTTTTTGGAGGCGCTTGATCTGAATTTGCGGAAAGTGAAGCGCGGTAAGGCAACACAGCGTCCCAGCCCTGCGAGCAATGACATCACGGCGCGGCAGCGCATCGAGGATCGCGCTCGATCGGAAATTCGATAACATACGTCTAACGATCTTCTCCACTAAGGTGGATTGATGTCTGCCGATGATCTTGCGGCGTGTCGCGCGATCCGCGCGTTAAGCTGATTCATGCAGGCGAACGGGCTACCGCCTCACGTGTCGTAACGGCGTTGGACCTGCAGTTTTTACGGCAAGCCGCCGGTGGCAGGCAGCGTCTTACGTTGATCGGATATTGAAGGGCGCGAAACCGACCGATTTACCAGTTCAGCTTCCCACGAAGTTTGAATTAGCCCTCAACATCAAAACCGCCAAAGCACTTGGCTTCGAAATGCCGGCAGCACTTGTTGCCCGCGCAGATGTGGTGATCGAATGAGGTCGGCGCTTTGCCGCGGTGCATGAGTTCGTTTGTGGCACATTTCGGAAGTCGCGCGATGTCCGACTTGAGTCCGGAATGCGCAGAGAAGCGGACGTTGTACTCAGGGCACCAGCCTCTTGAACGTCGGCGTTGAAGCCGCTCCGACATCGAGCAGAGCTTCACGTGCACTGCTTGTGGAAAGCGCGGTGCAGACGTGCGGCCGGATTTCCATGGGCAAAGGTGATGGGATTTCCCTAGCACTCATCTGTAGCCATTAGCTGTTCGGCGCGCCATAGTGGGCGGGAACCTAGGGCAAATGCGGAGCGCGTGCGCAACGGAGCAATCAAATGTCGAAAAATCCGTCGATTAAATCTGAATACGATGCCAAGAAGGATCGCTTGGAAATCAACATCAAGCATTCCGGCCTGAAGAAAAAATCGGAGCGCAAGGATTTAATGAGGGACCTTGAACAAAACCTCAAAGAGGGTGCTGAGGGTGTAGGCAAGGCCAGAGGCAAGGCCAGAGGGAAGGCGTCAAAAGAGCCGTATAAACAAACCAAAATACCTGAGGTAGGAGATTGACCTTTCGGTTCGCCACCAGTCTGCCCTTCGCCGATCCCGACAAGGCCGCCCGCAAGCTGATCGAGATCGCCAACGACGTTGACGCTGTACAGGATGGCCGCATCTACATCGAGCGGGTCAATGCGCCATTCCGCGCGGCGGGGGCACCGGAGTTGACTTTCGCGCCGGGATAGAACGCGCCATTGCGCTCGGCTGGTTATGGCTGCACGAGAGCGGGACCTACGTGAAGTTCACTGAAAGCGGCGCGTCGTTGTTTGCTTAGGTCCTGCGCATCGTCTTTCGCGGCACCAGTCCCAGCTCACGCACCTTCTTCTTCACGGATGCCAGATGTCGACCGAGGACGACCGCGATGTCCCGCACGTCGACACCCCGACGGGCCATGTCTCTCAGACGATCTAGCTCCGCTGCACACCAATCCTTTGGGCGCGCTCGCTTCATTCTCGTTCACTGGTAGATGTGGATCAAGGTCCCAACTCTACTGAAGAACGTCCTCGACGGCTATGACGAACGAGAGCTGGTTGTTCGCAATTTCGGTTGTCTGGCTGATATTCGTAGCTTGCGTGTGCCTGTTCGCTATGTTCGCGCCTTAAGGCCACCGGGTCCAATCTGTGTAATCGTGCGGCCCGGCCCAGACGTAGACCGGCGCTTTGCACCAGGGGCAATCGAAACGACCTCCCCTCATAGCGCAAGGACGCTGCACCGCCTGATAGGTTTGACCGCAGTCAGTACAGGCAAATACGACCTTTTCGCGCTGCTGCACACACCACCCAGGGATAGTGGGTTCAACCGAACAACATGGCGGTTGGCCGATCTTCACTCCGCCCTCAAAAAGCAGGGAGTTCTGACAACTCGCAACAACCTCAGCATGGTGATCAAGCAAGCGGGATATCAATGGAAAAAGGCACGGGTCACACTTACCAGCTCGGACCCGCTCTATCGCGAGAAGGTGGACGCGATCAAGAAAGCGCTTTCGGGCCTGAGAGACGATGAGGCATTCTTTTCAATCGACGAATTCGGGTCTTTTGCCATAAAGATGCGTGGTGGCAGAGCGCTGCAGCCGCCCGGCAGCATTCGGCACGTTCCCCAGTGGCAGAGGTCAAAGGGCTCACTGATCGTGACAGCGGCGCTTGAACTGTCGCGAAACCAGATCATCCACTTTTACTCTGATCACAAGAACAGCGCGGAAACATGCAAACTGATCGATCAATTGAGGCGTCAGTACAAGGGTTATCGTCGTATCTATCTCTCTTGGGATGCAGCGCCGTGGCACTCATCCGAACAGGTCCTTGACCGGGTCGAATTTTTCAATGGTTGGGCCGAGCACGACGAAGCGCCACACATCGAGATATTGCCCTTGCCCGCACAGGCGCAATTTTTGAATGCCATTGAGTTGGTGTTCAGTGGGATGGCTCGCGCAATCATCCACAACAGCGACTACGCTACTGTGGTCGAGGCTCAAACAGCGATAACACGCTACCTGGAAGACCGGAACCGCACATTCGCCGTTACCCCACGACGCGCCGGCCGCTCGATCTGGGGACAAGAGCGCGTACCTGCCGCGTTCACGGTGACGAATAACTGCAAGGATGCCCGCTATCGCTAGGGCGAAGACAAATGTCTCCTCTTGGCACGAAACGGTCATGGCGGAGCATTCAAGGCATGTCTGTTGTCGGGGGTACAGCGGAAAATACGGAGGAGTATTTCGCAGTTTGACCCAGGTCGGAAGTGGGGCTTGCTTCAGCCGGGAGAGAACTTGGTCTGCTTTTGAAATAGCGGTAGCGCGGCGGTTCAGGGAACACTTCAGACTATGATCCGTTGGACCTACGGAGGCGTATCCCGAGCCGTGCTGGGTGATGCATTCCAAATGGTCACGATGAATTAGGAGGAGTGTCATGAAAAGGCTGTGTACCGCAAGGTTGGCCGCGGCTCTGCTCGCTGTAAGCATTCCAAGCCTCTCAACGACCGCTGAGGCTCGTCCTTTTGGTTTCCATGGTGGCGGTTTCGGCCATGGTGGTTGGGGCCATGGTGGTTGGGGCCATGGTGGTTGGGGCCATGGCGGTTGGGGTGGTGGCGGTTGGGGTGGTGCCGGCTTCGGGCTGCTTGCCGCGGGCGCCCTCATAGGTGCCGCCATCGCCGCCCCGGCTTACGGCTACGGTTATGCCCCGGCTTACAGCTACGGTTACTATGATGACGGCTATGCTTATGCCCCGGCTTATAGCGGTTACGATGATAGCTATGCTTATGCGCCGGCTTACAGCTATGCCCCGGCTTACAGCTATAGCTACCCTCGCTACCGGGTTGGCTACGGCGTGTCGCGGGTCGGATATGGCGGCTATCGGGGATACGGGGGCTACCGCGTGTCTCATATCGGCTACGGAGGGGGTTACCGTGGCGGATACGCCCGAGCAGGATACGCAGGAGCCATGCATGGAGCCCGCATGGGGCGCCGTTGAAACGACGCAAGAGCCGCCCTTATTCGGGCGGCTTTTTTGTTGGCGCAGTCTCGCCATCGAGCCAGTCTTGCTCTTCGGCCAACGCCCTCCAGGCCGCTTCCATATTATTATAGCGCTTGAACGTGGGCTCGTTTTCCGAACGCTCGGCAAGCTGGGCCCAGTTCTCGGCATTCTCCCGAAAATGGTCTGACTGTTTCATGGTACCTCACCCTTGCTGCACATTATGTGGGAGCAGACGGCCTAGTTTGATTTTTGCCGTGCCCCTGTTTTGAGTGAGGCCGCTTACCATATGAGGGATATCATCGCCCCGCCCTCGGCATCGTTCGGTGACAGAGAGTTTTGCGCTCCCGCCTACTCAAAGGGAAGTAGCAACATGACACAGTATCAAGCGTATATTATTGACTCAGATGACAAGTTTAAAAACTCAGTTATGCTCGAATGCTCGGATGATGAGGTAGCCCTTAAGAGGGCGAAACAATTGGTTGGCGGTCATCATGTCGAACTTTGGCAGTACACCCGAAAGATAGCTACGCTCGACCACAAGCCGTTGCCCATGTTCCGAACATGACCGAGTTCGTCCCGCAACGGTGTGATTGCGCCGCTGTCGGAGGCGACGGGCACCATTCCAATCGTGATGGTGCAGGTTGTCGATCCAGTCGGGTCCGGCTATGTCGAGAGCATGGCGAGGCCAGGCGCTAATATCACAGGCTTCACACAGTTCGAATACAGTCTCGCTAGTAAGTGGCTCGACCTGCTGATAGAGATAGCGCCGCGCACTTCACGCGTCGCTGTTCTGCGCGAGCCGACGCAAGGCCCCGGGATCGGGCAGTTTGCGGTGATCCAGGCGATGGCGCCGGCACGGGGGGTGGAGCCCATTCCGATCAACCCTTCCGATGTTGCTGACATAGAGCGCCGGATAACGACGTTCGCGAGCGTTCCCAACCGAGGAATGATCGCGACGGTGGGAGGAGGCACCGGTCCGCACCGCGCGACAGTTCTTGCCACAGCCAACAAGAACCATTTACCGGCGACTTATCCCTATCGCTACTACGCCGCTGACGGCGGTCTCGTTTCCTATGGTCCCGATACGGTCGACCAGTACCGACGTGCAGCCAGCTATATCGATCGTATCCTCAAAGGGGAGAAGCCGCCCAATCTGCCAGTGCAGGGGCCGACCAAATATGAACTGGCCATCAACGTCAAAACAGCGAAGACGCTCGGGCTCACCGTGCCGCAATCGAATCATCGATGCGCGATCAGGCGGGCATGCCCGGAAATGAATATGCTGACGGAATGATCGAGCACGATGGTGATGTCGACGACCTTGGCATCGCAAGCAACACGATCGTCGTCTATTCGACCGACAACGGCCCGAACCAGTTTTCGTGGCCCGATGCCGCGACTACTCCATTCCGCAGCGAGAAGGACACGAACTGGGAGGGAGCATTCCGGGTGCCCGCGATGATACGCTGGCCCGGCCATATTCAGCCCGGTCAAATCTCGACCGACATGTTCTCGGGTCTTGACTGGTTCCCAACGCTGCTCGCGGCTGCAGGCGACACGACGATCAAGGACCGCCTCCTCAAAGGCAGCGACATCAGCGGGACGACCTTCAAGGTGCACCTCGACGGCTACAATCAGCTCGAGTACCTCAGTGGAAAGGGCAAAGACCCGCGTACAGAGTTTGCCTATTTCGACGACGACGGCGAACTCGTCGCCTTTCGTCATGGCGATTGGAAAGCAGTATTCTCGGAACAGAAGAAACCCGGCGGCTTTGCGGTCTGGTACGAGCCACTCACGGGCTATCGCATACCGAAGCTTTTCAATCTTCGCATGGACCCCTACGAGCGGGGCGACGTGGTCTCCGACCAGTATGACGATTGGCGGGTCAAGAACGCCTATCTAATGGGGTACATGAACCTGAAGGCCGCAGCCTTCCTGCAAACGTTCAAAGACTATCCGCCAAGCTGGATCTGCTGCCAGCGCAGTCCGACCAATTCGCTGACCCGCAAGGCGTGGCGGAATGCCATCAGGACCAGCAGCCGATCACGGGTCGGATTGCGATTATTCCCGGCTGTCCCTGTCGGAAACCTAAGTCGGCTGGCAAGTGAAGCCGAATCGCGCAATGTTTCTATCTTATGAGAGAAGCTTGCAGCCTGATCTGGTCGGCGCTGGTATTGTTGTTCCGATCGCGGACCTCGTTGGTAGCCGAGATCCTGGTCCTTCGGCATCAGATTAACATACTGAGACGGCATTCGCCCAAGAGGCAGACGTTCAGCGCCATGGACCGCTTGATCTTTGCCGGGCTGTATCGATTGGCGCCAACAGTCCTAAACGCTCTTGCGGTTTTGAAGCCAGATAGCGTTATAAAGTGGCACCGCGCCGGGTACAGATCGTACTGGCGCTGGAGATCACGACGTCGTGGTGGCCGACCAACCTTACCGACAGAGATACGCAAGCTTTTCCGCGAGATGAGCATCGCCAACCCACTGTGGGGAGCGCCGCGGATCCACGGAGAGTTGCTTAAGCTCGGCATCGATATCGGCCAGACGAGCGTGGCCAAGTATATGGTGAAAGACGAGGGCCACCGTCGCAAGCCTGGACGACGTTTCTTTATAACCATGCCGACGGCATCGCGGCGATGGATTTGTTCGTCGTGCCGACGATCTCGTTTCGCCTGCTCTATGGATTGCTGATCATGGGGCACGGCCGACGACAAATTTTGTGGTTTGGCGTCACAGCTAACCCCACTGCAGAATGGATCGCAAATCAGGTCACGGAAGCATGCGGTTGGGAACAGGCTCCCCGCTACCTGATCCGTGACCGGGATGGGGCCTATGGTGAGGTCTTCATCCGAAGACTTCGATCAATGGGCATTCGTGACCGGCCGACATCGCCGCGCTCCCCATGGCAAAACGGATATGCCGAACGGCTGATCGGTTCGATCCGACGGGAGTGCCTAGACCACGTTGTTGTGTTCGGCGAGCGACACCTCCGTCATGTACTGCTGTCGTACATGAAATATCACAACCAGATAAGGACGCATTTATCTTTGGAGAAGGATGCACCGGTCTTGCGCGCCGTTGAGAGGGTAGGGCGTATTCTTTGCCGCCCCATTCTCGGCGGCCTACATCATCAATATGCTCGCATTTGATTTACGATAGGCACAGGGCATATCTTCAAAATAGAAGAACCTTGACGGTCGGCCGTCCGGAAAACGCAGCTCCATAGCAACCAAAGCCAGGAACGGCTTCGTGTTTGATCAGGCGGATTTTCATGACCTACCCAAATTTGGCTTGACCAATACCCAAAAGTACATGGTGTCGCGTCCCGTGCACGGTCGTCGTCATCTCCTGAGCGAGGATGTTTCAGATGGCTCCGGTTCGTCAGGCGCTGGGCTGACCACCGCTGGTGGCTGAGCCAATGCAGGCGGCTTCGGTAGCGCTGCAGGTGCCGGTTTCTTCGCAACAGTCACCATCGGACGCTGAAGCTGGAGCTTGTCTATTTTGGCACTCAGCGCTGCCACCGCGTCATCCATCGCCTTAGACGAGGCCTGTTCTGAAGTCAGAAGCTGAAGCGCCGCTTCCAGTTGATCAGCGGCATGTTTTTGAGAGGCTTGCAGATCCCTCAGGAGGGCAACCATCTCATCGTTCGCAGATGTCCCATCCGACGGGAGCGCGGCAGCCGTAGGTGTTGCGTCCGGCAGAATGCCCAGTTTGGAGCGGACCTCGTTTCCATAGACGCCCCCAGCGATACCGCCACTTATCCCCGCGAGGATAATCGAGAGCAAAAAAGCGCTGATCGATATGCCTCGTCGAGGCGCGTTTAGCGGACCAATGTCCGAATTACTCATTTGGATCACGCTCCAAGGTTAAAACTGAGAACGTCGGACCGTTTGTCCGGGCTTCTAACTCTTCCCGCTGTGCCATCCTGAGTGAGAGCTGATGGCGCGAAGCCAATCATGGGTCGCGGCTAATGCATTGCTCCAAAGATTCCGCTGTTTGAAGTCAACCGCGTTCTCCATGTTGGCCGCCAATTGAAAGAATGCCTCAATGGCGCTGAGGTGAGCATCAGAAATTCTCCTGTGCTCGTCTGGATGAGGAAAGTCATGGGCAAGCCCACGAACCAATCGAGCCGCTGTTTTCTGATCAGTTGTTTGAGCAACGCGCAGGACAGTCGAGGCAAATCGCGCCTTTATTAGGCTATCCTCAACTCTTTTCGGTGGGCTGCCGCGTCTGGCAGCCGCAATCGCTTCTACTAAACCGGCTTGCATTTGTCCGCTCCATATCCTCCGCAGCTTAGATCAGTCTTTCGCGCAGTCGAGCGAATGCCGCCCGCTATCCACGACCGGGCCGGAGGGCTCATCGATTCCGCGCCGATTGCTTTGAGCTGTGGCCACGGCGACACAGGCTGAAACGGCCAATAAGGTTAGCTAAGTCACCAATGCGAAAGCCGATGAGCAAAGCGGCGAAGCACCACTGGTATAGCGAATCACAGCCTGGGCCGAACAGCAGCCTTCCGACAATTACAACTTCAAGGACCTACAATCGAGACCTACCGAGGTCGTGATCCTGGATCGGGAGAACCCGCCGCCGATCGCATCGTAGGCGCAACCGGCAGCGGTCCAACTACCATCTTGCGCGCTACGAGAATGGCAGAGAAACTTGGGTTCTGCTGAGCAATCGGCGGGGCTTTTGTTCAGAGTTGGATGGGGCGTTTTGAACCAATGAATTCAAACGAAGTCGCCATCACGATTGTCGCGGCTGCACTTCTCGGCATTTTATTCTGGGCCACTCTGGGGTCTCCTCCAGCAGAGGAGCAATTCAGTGTGGCCAGCAAACACTCGCGAGAGTTCAAACCATAAAAGGTCCGGTAACGGGATTTCAGGTCTGCGTTACCGAGAGAGGTCGCGGAAGAATTCTGTACGCGTACCGCGGCACTCCAAATGGTCGGCAGTTTTCTTCTGGGCGCTTGGACTTGCCCTAACTGATCGCTCCGCCGTCTATTGCTTCCTTTGCCCTCTCGATTGCGCCGTTCGCTGAAAATGCTTCCGTTCCCTCCGTAGTGAATGAGTGACGCTCGCCTCCTGTAACCAGCATCTTGATCTTACGCCCATCTGCACGGCTGATCTCTGCGCGCCAGCGTCCCGGCGAAGTCTGGATGGGGACGATGAGGTAATCTTTATATTCGAGCATGCTATTGAAGGTAAGTGAGCCATTCGACAGCGCCAAGAATGAGCGCTGGCAAGAAGATCAGAAACGCAATTAATAGGTCGGACCACATGCCAAGCCTCCAGGCTTCGAGTTTGGCAAAACAAAAACGGCCTCAGTACACCCATGGTGCTGCATACCAAGGCCGGCGGCCAATACGCAGTGCTACAAGTTAAGCCGCAATCCACAGCTTGCCCCAAGTCGGATTTGCCGGAGAGCTTCCTAACGCCCTAGTCCGAATGGATAGAGGGCATCGCTCGCGGTTTGCAGCACAGCCGTCAGGGCCGCGTAAGATGTTCATGTTCCGATCGTGATCTGTTGTTATGCAACGACTAGAGCGCTGCAAAAATGCAGCACGTGAACAAAGGGGCGGATTGCTCAATGCATGATGGGGCGACGCATGTGGCCGCACGCCAAAACCTGATGCAGTAACAGTTCGTTAACGCCTGAGGCGAATAGCCCTCTCAGGATTCCGGACAGCGACGAGTTTTCGCCACCGAGCTGCCGCCGGCTCGGCTGACGAATCGCGTTCGGTTGATCTCACCTCTTAGGGAGAGATTGACGTGGCCATGGGGACAGTGAAGTGGTTCAATCCACTGAAGGGCTATGGATTCATCAGGCCGGACGGTGGTGGCCAGGATGCGTTCGTCCACATCTCAGCGCTCGAGAAGGCCGGCTATACCAGCCTCTCAGAGGGTCTCAATCCGTTACGAACTGGTCACCACGCGCGCGGGCAAGACAGCGGCGGCTGCAGCTTTTGCATACCCAATTTAACTATGTCATGGGAGTGAGGGGTATCGGATACCCTGGAGGGCTCTGGAGGGAAATAGCGTCGGAAAAATATATGGTTACGTGATAGCTCATTAATCATTCGCTCTCCATCTTCGCTCCCTGCTGTTGTTTTTCCAAGTCATTGATTTGACGGGAGTCGACATTCGCAGCGGATGGATAATGCCAACTCATTTGAAGGTTCTTCCGACGGTTTGATCAGAAGTCGCAAGACACGACGGAAAAAAGACCGTCAGGGATTGTGATCGCTCTAACGGTCTTTTTCTGAGACCGGCTGCCCGAAGCTTTGGCGCCGCCCTTCGCGGGATCTTTGAGAAAGTGCGAATTATCGTAGCGTGGCTACGATCTGGGCGTCGGCCTCGAGTTTGCGGGAGAGGGGAAAAAACATCGATGCGCACAGGTATGGAAGCGCAAGCCATCAAGGTCTTGGATCGATGGTCTTTTCACGAGTTTCTCCCTTGCACCGGCGGCGCTCAGAGTATAACCTGCAGCAGGTTATAAGGACGACTGGTGACCCATGAACTTCAACCTCTACCTCGACGATCAAACCGCCAAAGAACTGGACCGAACGGCCAAGAAGCTGGGCGAGACGCGCAGCGGTTTGATCCGCAAGGCGCTGCGCGAATGGCTGGACAAAAAGACGCTCGGCAGTCCTGGCTGGCCGATACTGATCCTGGAGTGGCAGGGTATTCCCGATATGCCCCCGTTTGAATCGTATCGCAACGAATTGCTGGCACCGCGTGAAGATGCCTTCTCGTGAAATATCTCCTTGACACCAATGTGCTGAGCGACTTCGCGCGCGGCGAACGGGTTGTGATGGCGCGGCTTCGTCAGGAAGCGCCGTTGCAATTGGCGATATCGGTGATCACCGAGATGGAAGTCGAATACGGGCTGGCCCGCAATCCGGGGCTCGCGCCGCGCGTGCGGGAGATCATGCGGACGCTTCTAAACACGATCTCGGTCTTGCCGTTCGAGCGCGAAGATGCCCGCGTCGCGGCGCAATTGCGTGCAAGCCTGAACAGCCAGGGTATGCCTATCGGAGCCTATGACCTGTTGCTTGCGGCTTGTGCCTTGCGGCGCGGCCTCAAAATCGTGACGCACAATGCGCGGGAGTTCGTTCGCGTCGGCGGGCTTGGCCTCGAGGATTGGCGCAGCCGGTAAACCCCCGGATCGTTGCGAAATTCTCGATGCGCCGGCCGAATGTTTCTCGTGGAATCTCTGCAGAACGGAATACGCGCCAATGCAAGCCAAACGCCGAAGCCTAAACCCCGCAAATCAAAAAAAAGAACCCAAGCTTTCACGGACCCACGCGCCCGCCGATCTATCACCCATGGAATGGCAGAGAGGCTTGCGCCGCCAGTTCGGCCGCGAGCAGGCCTTCGGGCTCGAGAACCTGACGAGCGAACCGTTTTTCTCGGAGTTTCGGGTCAGCAATCCCGCCTCGAAATCGAGCTACCGCGTGGCGATCAGAGGTATGGGACCCGGCGGCAATTTCTGCTCATGTCCCGATTATGCAACGAACGAGCTCGGCACCTGCAAGCACATCGAGTTCACGCTCGCGCGGCTGGGCAAGAAGCGTGGCGCCAAAGCCGCGTTTGCGCGCGGCTACCAGCCGGCTTTTTCCGAGCTGTATCTCCGCAACGAGGGCAGGCGCCGGATCCATTTCCGAGCTGGAACCGACTGCCCGCCGGCGGTGAGGGAAGCCGCTGCGGCTTTGTTCGACACTGGCCGCGACGGAATGCTTCCGGACGACCGTTTCGGCGAACTCGAGCCGTTCATGGCCATGGTGTCGAAGTCCGGTCACGAGTTCCGCGCCTATGACGACACCCTCGATTTCATCGCGGGAAGACGGGATGCGGAGCACCGCACCGCGAGGCTCGCAGAGCTGTTTCCTCAGGAAGCCGCCGACTCCGGGCTCGAAGCCCTTCTGAAAGTGCGACTCTATCCGTATCAGGCCGAAGGCGCGCTGTTCACGGTCCGGGCCGGCAGGGCGTTGATCGGCGACGATATGGGGTTGGGCAAGACCGTCCAGGCCATCGCCGCCATGGAAATACTGGTGCGGCATTTCGGCGTCACAAGAGTATTGGTGATCTGCCCGACCTCGCTCAAATACCAGTGGCAGAGCGAGATTCTACGTTTCTCCGGCAGGCGAGGCGAGACCGCGGCACGAGTGATCAACGGTGGCCGGGCGCAGCGCCAGAACGACTATCGTTTGGACGATTTCTGCAAGATCACGAATTACGAGAAGCTCAAGTCGGACCTCGATCTGATCGCTGCCTGGGCGCCCGATCTTGTGATCGTCGATGAGGCGCAACGGGTGAAGAACTGGAACACCATCGCCGCACGGGCCTTGAAGCGCATCGACAGTCCCTATGCGATCGTGCTGACCGGCACCCCTTTGGAGAACAAGCTCGAAGAGCTGATCTCGATCGTTCAGTTCGTCGATCAACATCGGCTGGGCCCGACCTGGAAGCTGCTGCACGAGCACCAAGTCAAGGACGACGGCGGGCGCGTCACCGGCTATACGGGGCTCGAGAAGATTGGCAAGACACTGGCGCCTATCATGATCCGCCGCCGCAAATCCGAGGTGTTGAAGCAATTGCCGAACCGTCTCGACCAGATCCTTCTGGTGCCGATGACAGAGATGCAGATGCGCTATCACCAGGAAAACGCCGACGTGGTGGCGAAAATCGTGCAGCGCTGGCGGAAGACCCAATTCTTGTCGGACAAGGACCAGCGGCGGCTGACTTGCGCACTGCAGAACATGCGCATGTCGTGCAACAGCACCTATCTCTTGGACCAAGAGACGGACCATGGCGTCAAGGCCGATGAATTGGCGGCCCTGTTCGACGATCTGTTCGCCGAGCCAAAAGCCAAGGCGGTGGTGTTCTCGCAATGGACGCGGACCCACGACATCGTCATCCGCCGCCTCGAAGTGCGCGGCATAGGCTATGTCAGCTTCCACGGCGGTGTGCCTTCAGACAAGCGGCCGGCACTCGTCGAGCGCTTTCGCGATGACCCCGCCTGCCGGGTGTTCATGTCCACGGACGCCGGCAGCACGGGCCTCAATTTGCAGCATGCCTCGACCCTCGTAAACATGGACCTGCCGTGGAATCCGGCGGTGCTGGAGCAACGCATCGCGCGCATCCATCGCCTCGGCCAGACTCAGCCTGTCCGGGTCATCAATTTCGTCGCTAAGGGTACCATCGAGGAAGGCATGCTTTCAGTGCTGGCGTTCAAGCGCTCACTGTCTGCCGGAATTCTTGACGGTGGCAGCGGCGAGGTTTCGCTGGGCGGCTCGCGCCTCAACCGCTTCATGAAGGAGGTGGAGAACGTCACCGGGCGCATGGGCGAGTGCGAGGCAGTGACTCCGGCGGAGGAGGTTGGGAATAGCATCGTCGCCGCTGACGATACCGGACTTGCGGAAGACGTGAAGGCGGATGCCGATATCGGTGCCGGTGATACTCCCCGCTCGAACGAGCCCGCAATGCCGCAGAGCGATCCAGCGGCCGATCCGTGGTTTGCCTTAGTGCAAGTGGGTACGCAGTTCGTTGCCGCCCTCGCTGCGGCCAATGATCCTAAGGCCCCGGCGCATCCATGGATTGAACGCGATCCGGCCACCGGCGTGCGCAGCCTCAAAATGCCACTGCCGCCGCCGGAAACCGCGCAACAACTTGCCGACACGCTATCGGCGCTCGCGGATCGGTTGCGAACCAGGACTGCGTGAAGGTCTTTCTTTGCCGAGGTTAGAGGGAGGCTACTTCCTCGAAAATTTTCAAAAACCGGCCGATTGATGCCGATGCCACTGGAACCGAGCAAATCGCCGACCGTCGAAATTCGTGTTTGAAATCAAGAGCGCAAATTTTAGACGGATCGGGACCGCGCGTAGAAAGAATTTGCGGCGGAGGATCAATGCGTTACCGTCGCTCAAAACGATCGAAAGGAGTAAGGGTATGGGCTATTCTGGAGGGCGCTGGAGGGAGTTAGCGTAAGAAAAATAGAGGGTTACAGGAGATCTCATTGATCATTCGCCTTCCCATCGTCTCTCCGTGCCGTTGTTTGTCCAAATCATTGATCAAATGGGAGTCAACATTCGCGGCGGTCGGAGCAAGCCAACTCATTTGACGGTTCTCCCGACGGTTTGATCACAAGCCGCAAGACGCGACGGAGAGAAGACCGTCAAGAATCGTGATCGTTCTGACGGTCTTTTTCTGAGGCCGACTGCCCGAAGCTTGCGGCGCCGCCTCAGCAGCCGGCTCAGGATCGCGACCAGGCAGACACCTGCAGCGCCAGCAGCTTCGCGACCGCGCCCGACGTACTGAGCACGAGCGAGACGCGCCCAATGTCACGAAGTATGCCAGTGACGTGGGCCGCGAACATACCTTGCAGGGTGAGACTATACCTCACAGGTATAGATTATAACTCAATCGGTCTTTGCCCGGCGCTCCCGCAATGCCTAGGATTTGGCTGTGAAATGCAAATCCGAGGTTGAGACGTTGACAACGCGAGCTACCCATATCGATACCTTCATCGTAGATGTGCCAACAATCCGGCCTCACGTGCTGGCGATGGCTACAATGCGCAGCCAGGCGGTGGTCTTGGTCCGGATTACCTGTTCCGACGGCGTGGCGGGGATAGGAGAAGGCACCACCATTGGTGGCCTGAGCTACGGAGACGAGAGCCCGGAGGGCATCAAGCTTGTCATCGATACTTACATCACGCCGATCCTGAAGACGTGCGACGTCTCCCGCGTCGCCGAGACGATGTCAAAGATTGGCCGGAGCGTCGTCGGCAACCATATCGCGAAGTGCGCGGTGGAGACTGCGCTTCTCGACATGGCCGGCAAGAGGCTTGGCGTGCCCGTCTCGGAGCTAATCGGCGGAGGCCGCGTGCGCGAGCGGCTGCCGGTAGCCTGGACGCTGGCGAGCGGGAATACCGCGATCGACATCGAGGAAGCCCAGGCGATGATCGAGGCCAGACGGCACTCGATCTTCAAGCTCAAGATCGGCAAGCGCAGCGTGACCGAAGACGTGGCTCACGTGGCGGCTATCAAGAAGGCGCTCGGAGATCGCGGCAGCGTCCGCGTCGATGTCAACCAGGGGTGGGACGAAGCTCAGGCCGATGTCGGCATGAAGATGCTGGAAGATGCGGGCTGCGATCTCGTCGAGCAGCCGGTCGCGCGCGACGCGCTTGCCGCCATGGCGCGACTATCCGCGCGCCACGGAATCCCGCTGATGGCTGACGAAGCGTTACATGGCCCGCGCGACGCGTTCCGTGTCGCAGCGAGCGCTGGCGCCCGGGTATTTGCCGTAAAGATTGCCCAGTCGGGCGGACTACACGCCGGTCGCGACGTCGCCGCCATCGCGGACGCGTCGGGCGTGTCTCTCTACGGCGGCACCATGCTCGAAGCCGGCGTCGGCACTGCGGCCTCGGCACATTTGTTCGCGACCTTTCCCAAACTCGCTTGGGGCACCGAACTGTTCGGCCCTCTACTGCTTACCGAAGAAATCCTCGCGGAGCCGCTCGACTACGCCGACTTCTCCTTGGGCGTTCCGAAAGGCCCGGGTCTGGGCATCGCGCTCGACGAGGACAAGATCGCTTGCTTCCGTCGCGATCGGACTGCACCGACTCTGCACGTGGTCGCGGGCAAGGGAGCTTAGGTCATGCTCACCATGGTCGAGATGAATGTCCATATCCCGCTCGGCTTCGACAAGGAAGAAGCCGACCGCCTCAAGGCACGCGAAAAAGATCGCTTCCAGGAGCTGCAGCGTGCCGGCAAATGGCGACACATCTGGCGCGTCGTCGGCCGCTACGCGAACGTCAGCATCTTCGATGTCGAAAGCAATTCCGAGCTTCATGACATCCTGACGAGCCTGCCGCTCTTTCCTTTCATGGAGATGAAAGTAGTGCCGCTCTGCCGGCACGCATCCTCGCTCCACGACGACGACCGCTGACTATTTCGAACGACGAATGTCCGCGTTGCGGACTCAAACCAAGGGAGAGACGACATGGATACGAGCTTTGTGAAGACCCGGGAAGTTCAGGTATTGTTCGACAAGGCTGCCGGCCTCAACCAGCCGGGTGGCGATCCGCGATTGAAGGCGATATTCCGCGACCTCGTCGAGGCCGGCGCCGAGATCATCGTTCGCCACGACATCAGCGAGGATGAATTTTGGGGTGCGGTCAACTTCCTGCAGAAAGGCGCGCCGGAATTCGGGTTGTTGGTGCCAGGCTCCGGCCTTGAGCACTTCTTCGATCTCTTCCTGGACGCAAAGGACGCGGAAGCTGGTCTCACCGGCGGCACGCCGCGCACGATCGAAGGTCCGCTGTACGTCGCAGGCGCGCCGCTCCAGGAAGGTGACGTCAACCTGACCAAAGACCCGGACGCCACTGGCAGCCTTTACATGAGAGGGCAGGTTACTGGCCCGGACGGCGGGCCAGTCAAGGATGCGGTGGTGCATGTTTGGCATGCCAACTCGCAGGGCTGGTACTCGCACTTTGATCCAACGCGCGAACAGACGCCCTTCAACAATCGGGCACGCATCAAGCTCGGTCCGGACGGAAAGTATTCGTTTCATTCCAAGATGCCGAACGGTTACTCCGTGCCTGAAGGCGGCGCCACGGACACGCTGATGAAGGCGATAGGCCGCCACGGCCATCGTCCGGCACACGTCCATTTCTTCATCGAAGCGCCCGGTTACCGGAAGCTGACGACGCAGATCAACTTCGGCGACGATCCGCATGCCGCCGATGACTTCGCCTTCGCCACCCGGGACGGTCTGCTCCCGGTCCCGCAGCGCCAAGGCGATAGCGCCTACATTAACTTCGACTTCCAGCTGCAGCGCGCCGCCGACACAGCGGACGAGCAGCTTTCCAGCCGACAGCGTGCCGAGGCGGCTTGAGCCAGACGCGTTACGAAACGAAGAGGAGAGGAAACGATGACGACGCTTTTGGAACGTGTCGACGGTGCGGTCGTCGAAGACAAGGAGCGCGGATTATACCGGTGCCGCCGCGACATCTTCACCGACGGCGAGATGTACGAACTGGAGATGCAGCATATCTTCGAAGGCAACTGGGTGTTCCTGGCGCACGAGAGCCAGATCCCGGACAACAACGACTACTTCAGCACCTGGATTGGTCGCAAGCCCATCATGATCACCCGCGACAAGGCGGGCGAGCTCCACGCCATGATCAACGCCTGCGCCCATCGCGGCGCGATGCTCTGTCGGCGCAAGCACGGCAACAAGGGCAGCTTCACCTGTCCTTTCCACGGCTGGACGTTCAGCAACGCAGGCAAGCTGCTGAAGGTGAAGGATGGCAAGACGGGCGACTATCCGGCCTCCTTCAACACCCAGGGTTCGCACGACCTGACGAAGGTTCCTCGGTTCGAGAGCTATCGGGGCTTCCTTTTCGGAAGCCTCAACCCGGACGTCTCATCGCTCGATGAGCATCTCGGCGGCGCCAAGGCCGTGATCGACCAGATCGTGGATCGGAGCGCCTGACGGCATCGAGGTGCTACGCGGAAACTCGTCCTACATCTATGACGGCAACTGGAAGCTCCAGATGGAGAATGGTGCCGACGGCTATCACGTGAGCTCGGTACACTGGAATTACTCGGCGACTATGGGTCATCGCAACTACGAGAACGAAGGCACCAAGACGGTCGATGCCAATGGTTGGTCCAAGAGCGTTGGTGGCGTCTACGGATTCGAGAACGGCCATATCTTGCTCTGGACTAATCTTCTCAACCCGGAGGTCCGGCCGGTCTTCAACCACAAGGATGATCTGGAAGCTCGCCTCGGCAAGGATCGCGCCGGCTTCATCGTCGGACAGACGCGCAACCTGGGCGATCTACCCGAACGTCTACCTCATGGACCAGTTTTCGACGCAGATCCGCGTCGTGCGACCCATCAGCGTCGACAAGACGGAGGTCACGATCTATTGCTTCGCGCCGAAGGGCGAGGACGCTAAGGAGCGGGCGACCCGCATCCGGCAGTACGAAGATTTCTTCAACGTTTCGGGTATGGGTACGCCGGACGATCTGGAGGAATTCCGTGCGTGCCAGACGGCCTACGTCGGCGCCGGTGAGCTCTGGAACGACCTGAGCCGAGGGGCCGTCCACTGGATCGATGGCCCGGACGACAACGCCAAGGCGATCGGATTGAAGCCGCTCCTGAGCGGCGAGCGCAGCGAGGACGAAGGGCTGTTCGTGCGCCAGCATGAATTCTGGGCAAAGACGCTGCGCGAGGCGATCCTCAGAAACGGCGACGAACGACGTCGTTCCAACGCAGGGAGAAGCAGCATGACCGCCGTGACGCCATTCTTGACCTCGGCAGAATTCGACATCGAACAGGTCAGGTCCTTTCTTTATCGCGAGGCACGCCTTTTGGACGACCGCGCAGTGGGACGAATGGATTGAACTTTATTCGCCCAAGGCGCAGTCTTCTGGATGCCGTCCTGGGACGATGACGACCAGTTGGTCGAGGATCCGCAGCAGCATGTCTCGCTGATCTATTACCCCAATCGCGATGGGCTGGAGGACCGCGTCTTCCGGATCAAGACCGAGCGCTCGGGCGCGAGCACTCCGGAGCCGCGGACCAGCCACAACATCTCGAACATCGAGATCGTGGAGGAGCGTGATGGGGAAATCGACCTGCGCTTCAACTGGCACACGCTGAGCCATCGCTACAAGAAAACGGACAGCTTCTTCGGACGTCGCGTTTTACACGCTCGACACGAGCGGCGGAGAACCGCAGATCGTTGCGAAGAAAGTCGTTCTCAAGAGCGACTACATCCACCAAGTGATCGACATCTACCACATCTGAGCGGCTCGCCTGGATAACCGGAGAGTGAAAATGACTTATCGCGTGGCGCTTAACTTCGAAGACGGGGCTACCCGCTTCATCGAATGCAATGAGGGCGAGAAGGTTCTCGACGCCGCCTACCGCAACAAGATCAACCTACCGATGGATTGCTCGGATGGGGTCTGTGGCACTTGCAAATGCCGTTGCGAACAGGGCGAATACGATCTCGGCGATGAATATCTCGAGGACGCTCTGAGCAGACAGGAGGCGGAGGAAGGAATGGTGCTGACCTGCCAGATGGTGCCGTCCTCGGATTGTGTCATCGCGGTGCCAGTGCCGTCCAGCGCCTGCAAAGTGAAACCGGCCGAACATGGAGGGGAAGTGAGTTCGGTCGAACTCGTCTCGGACAGTACCATCATCCTCAAGCTCAAGATCGACAAGCCCGACGCATTGGGATTCCTTCCCGGCCAATATGTGAACCTCACCGTGCCGGGCACGAGCGAACATCGTTCCTATTCCTTCAGTTCGAAGGTCGGTGCGACCGAGGCCAGTTTCCTCATCCGTAACGTCCCAGGCGGCCTGATGAGCGGCTGGCTCGCCAAGGACGCCAAGACGGGAGCCCGGATGAAGTTCGTCGGTCCGCAGGGAAGCTTCTTTCTGCGCGCGGTCGATCGACCGGTCGTCATGCTCGCCGGCGGCACGGGACTGGCGCCGATCCTCTCGATGCTCGAAGTGCTTGCCGACCAGGGCACCGATCAGCCGGTGCATCTGATCTACGGCGTCACCAACGACGGCGATCTGGTGGAGATCGAACGGATCGAAGCGCTCGCCAAACGGCTGCCGAGCCTCACCTGGGCGACCTGCGTCGCCAGCCCCGATAGCTCGCACCCGTTGAAAGGATACGTCACAGCGCATCTAGCGGACGAGCATCTGAACGCCGGCGACTGCGACGTCTATCTGTGCGGGCCGCCGCCCATGGTCGAGGCCGTGCGGGCATTCTTCACGGAGAAAGGGATGACTCCCACCCATTTCTTCTATGAAAAATTCTCGGCGACGGAAGCGGTGGCGGCATGACTTTCGCGGATCGCTTCGCCGACAAGACTTCTGGTGGTGACCGGTGCGGCGCAGGGCATCGGACGCGCCGTGGCGCTACGGGCCGCCGCCGAGGGCGGGAACGTCCTGTTCGTCGACCGGGCAGATTTCGTGGCTGATGTCGCGTCCGAAGCGGGCGTGCGGGGGCATGGCTTCGTCTGTGATCTCGAAACCTATGAAGGAGCTGCCGCGGCCATGGCCGAAGCCACCAAGCGCTTCGGTCGGCATCGACATACTCATCAACAACGTCGGTGGTGCAATCAGGATGCGGCCCTACGACCAATTCGAGCCACGGCAGATCGAAGCCGAAATCCGACGTTCGCTAATGCCGACACTGTGGTGCTGTCACGCGGTGCTGCCGCACTTCCTAAAGTCAGGGCGGGGGACGATTGTGAACGTCTCCTCGAATGCAACTCGAGGCATTCACCGCGTGCCGTATTCGGCGGCAAAAGGCGGCGTCAACGCGATCACCCAAAGTTTGGCGATGGAATATGCCTCTCGCAACATACGCGTCGTTGCGACAGCACCCGGCGGCACTGATGCTCCGCCACGGCGTGTACCCCGCAACACAGAGGAGGACACACCCCAAGAGCGGGTCTGGATGACCGAGGTCGTCGAACAAGTAAACGACTCCAGCTTTTTCAAGCGGTATGGCACGATCGAGGAACAGTCCGCTCCAATCCTTTTCTTAGCGTCGGACGAGGCAGGTTATATTACCGGCAGCGTTCTTCCTGTCGCTGGCGGCGATCTCGGATAAAAGACGCTTCCAGTCCCATCGGAAAGAAAACGCGGCGATGTACGAATAGATTGGCGGGCCCCTTTCGAGCATTGTGTGCTGTCTTTTGGTCGACGCCTGGTAGTCGCTACACAGCGTCGGAAGGCGCTTGACCGGAAGCGGCATCCCATTTGTCGAACTCACGTACCAACTTAACCAGATGCAGAAGCAGCGCAGAAGTATCGTTCTTGCGGTGGCTCATGATGATAGGCGACACCATCTTCGGTTCGTCGAGGTCGATGAATTTCACGTCGTCACGCCCTAGACGTTTGACCGAGGCAGGCACAATGCAGACGCCTCCGCCAGAAGCCACCAACCCCAGCGCGGTCTGAAGCTCTCTTGCCTCAGTACCGACTTTTGCCTCGATGCCTGCGTCTCGATAGAACGATAGCACCTGGTCTGCATAACTCGGCCGCGGTGACTTGGGATAGACAATCAGTCGTTCCTCCGCGGCCGCGCGCAGCCGAAGTTTTCCCTTCTTGCTCGCCAGCTTGTGCCCACGTGGCACCACTAAGCAGAGGCGCTCCGCGCGAATGATGCGGCGAACGATGGCATCGTCGTCGAAGCGAAGGCGGCCGAAGCCAATGTCAATACGGCCATCCTTCAAAGCCGCAACCTGTTCGAGCGTCGTCATCTCCAGAAGATTGACCTCTGCGTCGGGCGCGATGATGCGAAAGCGGCGGATCAGCTCAGGCAACGCGTCGTAGAGGGTAGAAGCGACGAAGCCGATGTTGAATTGCAGCACCGTGCCCTTGGCGATCCGCTTGGTCATTGCGCGCATCTCGTCAATGCGCTGCAATATCTGTCGTCCCTGTTCGAACAGATATCGGCCTGGCTCCGTCAACGTAAGCGGCCGCCCCCGGTCGAGCAGCCGCACCCCGAGCTCTTCCTCGAGCTGCTGCACTTGGCGGCTCAGTGGTGGTTGCGCAATATGCAGCTTTTCTGCAGCGCGGCTGAATGAACCTTCCGCAGCAACCATGGTGAAGTAACGCAGGTGACGTAGCTCCACGGGATCGCTCCTTTACACCATACCTTCCGAGTATAAAGATAGACCGAATTGATCCTGTGCATCAATCGGATCCCCGCCGACGGTTTCACAAGCCGAGCACAACCCGCGCAAAGGCGCGGATCGTGAAAGTCCGATCCAGCTCTGTGAGGAGCTGCATGCTGTTTCGCGAAGTGTCCGCGGCGATCTTGCGTCTTGAATCCGGCGCCGCGCCAACATCATCTTGCGGTCAGTGGTCATCAAGGATCATGGAAATTCGTCATGTGCCCAGTCACATCGCCGTTGCAATCACGGGTTCTCTCCCACGCAAGAGAGACAATCCGGCGCTTCCGGTGTTGCCCGCTGAGAAGATCGAGTCCACTCACGCGGCATACGAGGCAGGTGCCGCGCTGATGCATATCCATGTACGCAACGACGACGAGTCGTCTTCCTCGAATCCCGACCGGTTCGCCGGAGTGCAGGCCGGAGTGCGCAAGCACTGCCCGGGTATGATCGTGTAGTTGTCGACAGGTGGCCGAGGGCGCGATCCGGCCGCGCGCGGTCTGGCGTTCATTCATCGGCCGGATATGGCCCTCTCGACCGGTTCGACCAATTTTCCCATGATTGTGTACGAGAACCCGGCGGGCTTGGTGCTCGATCTGGCATCGAGAATGAAGCAGTTAGGGATCGCGCCGGAGATTGAAATCTTCGACCTGTCGCACATTCACGGCGCCAAACGATTGATCGATGCCGGCTTGATGTCGCCGAGACCCCATTTCCAGTTCGTGATGGGTGTCCAGAATGCACTCCCGGCAGACGAGCATCTACTCGATATTCTCCTGAAGGAGACTAGGCGCATCATTCCCGACGCGAGTTGGACGGCCGTCGGCATTGGCCGCGAGCAATCCCGGGTAATGCAATGGGCCCTGCAACGCGGAGCTGACGCTGTACGCACCGGCATGGAAGATAATATTCGTATAGCCAAAGATCGACTTGCATCCGGCAACGATGAGCTGGTGCGCATCGCAGCCGGGCTGCTCGAGAAGTACGGCTGCAGGCCAGCGACGACTGCCGAAGCGCGGAGTTCTCTCAGACTTTAGGCGGTGCAGAGTTCTCAGTTCTGATTTTGGCGAAACTAGAACTTCCGGATGGCTCTGTCGGCGTCTTGTTCTCAGCGCGGCCTCGGGGCGCCTGCGTTGTCGTTGTCATGGACGGGCAGACGCCGGCTCTGACTTCAACGTCTGATCGAGATCGCCGAAGGATTTCCGCACAATCCAGGGCCGATCGGCGCCATACCCCGTGAGTATGAAGATAGACCAAAACGATCCTGTGCCTCGCGTATTTGGCTCGGTAGCGTGGCACACGAAGGGAGGAGCACTCATGCATGCTTCAATCGCAAATGTTCTGGAATTCCTTAAGTGGCGTTCGTTCCGCCAGCCTCAGGGTCTGGCTGCCGTGGCGATTGCCGCCATCGGCCCGGGCACCAGAGGGCGCTTGTGCTCGCAGTTGAGTGACATAGCCGCGGCGCCTCTTGCGGCATGCAGGATCATGTGTCGTGATCGTCTGTAGTTGCAACGTCCTCAGCGACAGCCAGATAAGATCTGCGATAGCCAGCGGAACAACGTGTGCGCGTTTGAAGCAGGTCTATACCTCGCTCTGCTGCGCGGCAAAATGCGGTCGCTGTGCGCGTACGATCAAGGCGATACTCGAAGACCACAAACAGGCCCCCATGAAGGTTGGTAGCCCTGAGGCTGCCGACGCCGCAGCTTCGATTTCGTCGTCTTAACGATGCGGTCGGGTCTTAACCGATCATAACACTGCAACCGCCCTTCTTGAGGAAGTCGGATGTACGACGCTCTCAGAGAACAACATTTAACATCAACAAGCCGAACACGATTCGCTCGGAGCAATCTTTAGGTACTATCAGCCGCAGAACGAAGACTGTCTGATCCTCAATATCTGGGCCCAAGCTTCGCCCTGGTCCGATGCCCGTTCTCGTCTGGTTGCACGGCGGCGGCTTTTGCGGCCGGTTGCTATCGCGCAGTTTGGCGTAGCCAGTGAAGTTGCTTGGAGGCAAGCGGGCCATCCCTCGACTTAGAATAGTTGACGGTACCAGGCGGAAATCGAGAGAAGGGACGCAGCGGCCGTCACACCTGGCACACGTCGGATTTGGCGATTGACTCCGATAGTTGCCGAAGCCGTACTTGCTCTGAACGGAACAAATTTTCCTGTGAATTTCAGAACCAAAAGGTTCGGGCGGATAAACCGTCGGTATTTGACCGTCGGCGTTGAGAACTTTTACTTGCAAATCAACGTGGTAATGTCGTCCTAAATGATCGAGTGGGAGTGAGGCGCTGACTGCGCTCTTGGGCGATGTCGAAGGCAACGCGTGCGACCAAGATGCTGGAGCAGGCGGGCATCGCCTTCACCGTGCATGCCTATGCTTACGATCCCGACGCCGACAGCATCGGCTTGCAGGCGGCCGAGGCTCTGGGCGAGACGCCGGCGCTTGTGCTGAAAACCCTGATGGCGCTGGTCGACGGCAAGGCGGTCTGCGTCATCGTGCCCTCCGACCGCGAGGTCTCGATGAAGCGGCTGGCTGCCGCGTTCGGCGGCAAGTCGGCGCAGATGATGAAGCCGGCCGACGCCGAGCGGATGACGGGTTATAAAGTCGGCGGCATCAGCCCGTTCGGCCAGATGCGATCCGCACGCGCCGCGATCGAGGAACAGGCCATCGCGCACGACCTCGTCTACATCAATGGCGGCCAGCGCGGCCTTCAGGTGCGCCTGTCGCCGCGTGATGCGGCTACGCTGTTGCGGGCGGTCGTTGCGCCGCTCGTGGCGTAAAAGCCGCAGTCTCGCAACAGCTAACGGCTTCTCACAACACATAACAAGCAATTGACGGCGCTTTGCCCGAAGTTCCGGCGTACAGGTTTTCGCGCAAAAGTCAGGAGACTCAACATGCCGACAATCACCACAAAGGATGGCACCGAGATCTTTTACAAGGACTGGGGCTCTGGCCAGGCCATCGTTTTCAGCCACGGTTGGCCGCTGTCGTCGGACGAATGGGACACGCAAATGCTGTTCTTCGCGGCGCGCGGCTTCCGCGTCATCGCCCATGATCGCCGCGGGCATGGCCGCTCGAGCCAGGGCGGAACCGGCCACGACATGGATCATTATGCCGACGATCTTGCGGCCTTGACCGCCCATCTCGACCTGAAGAATGCCGTGCATGTCGGCCATTCCACCGGCGGCGGCGAGGTCGTGCACTATCT
The DNA here is from genome assembly GCA_963738845.1 of uncultured Alphaproteobacteria bacterium. Classification (GTDB taxonomy): domain Bacteria; phylum Pseudomonadota; class Alphaproteobacteria; order Rhizobiales; family Xanthobacteraceae; genus Bradyrhizobium. The sequence continues at coordinate 310,221 of CAVTYJ010000009.1, forward strand.
CGGCCGCCATGGCGAGAGCCGCGTCGCCAAGGCCGCGATCCTCTCGGCCGTGCCTCCGCTGATGGTGAAGACGCCGGCCAATCCGGGCGGCTTGCCCAAAAGCGTGTTCGACGATTTGCAGCGCCAGCTCGCCGCCAACCGCTCGCAGTTCTACTTCGACCTCGCCTCCGGTCCGTTCTATGGCTTCAACCGGCCCGAGAGGAAACCGTCGCAGGCGATCATCCTCAATTGGTGGCGCCAGAGCATGATGGGCGGCGCGAAAGCACACTATGACGGCATCGTCGCGTTCTCGCAAACCGACTTCACCGAGGATCTGAAAAAGATCGGCGTGCCGGTCCTGGTGTTGCACGGCGACGACGACCAGATCGTGCCCTATGCCGATTCCGCGCCCCTCTCCGCCAAGCTCCTGAAGAATGGCACGCTGAAGACCTACAAGGGCTTCCCACACGGCATGCCGACCACCGAGGCCGAGACCATCAACGCCGAGCTGCTGGCGTTTATCAAGAGCTGATGGTGTGAGAGGGAGTAGGGCGCAATAGCGAGAGCGTATTGCGCCGAGGGATGGCGGCGGATTACGCTATCGCTAATCCGCCCTATGACCTCTACCGAAGCAGGCATTCAATGGCTCGCAAGCGCTGCATCACTGAAATGGGCATGGGCGTCGACGTTCATGGCAAGGACGCGACGAAGGCGGCGAGGCGCGCCGTGTCCGATGCCATCCGGCATTCGAGCCTCAGCTTTGTCCGGCTGTTCGGCAAGACGCCGCACGACATGTTCGTGGATGTGACCATCGGCGTCCCCGATCCCGATTCAGTTGACACGGCGGCGGTCGCCAGGGAGCTGCCTTACGGCACGGTGAGCGTGACGGCGGTCAAAGGCGGCCTCGAAATTCCGGCCGAGCAGGGCGGCGATGCCATCATCATCGCCAATGCCGCCGTCGTCGTCAGCCTCGACGACGGGACGGCTGCCTGATCGACGTTGCGAGCGCAAGCGAAGCAATCCAGGGTGAACGCCGAAGTCTGGATTGCTTCCGCCTACCACAAATGCGCTTCGGCGGACGAGTTTATCGATCCGTGCCGCGCGTGGCCTCGAACAGGAACCAGGCACGCCGCTCGGCTTCGTCGATCCAGACTTCCAGGAGGCTCGTGGTCGCCACGTCGTTGTATTCGTCGCAGACCTCGTGCGTCTCGCGCAGGCTTGCGGTGAGCCGCTTGTTGTCGTCGCGCAACTCGGCCAGCATGTCCTTTGCGGTGACGAACTCCGCATCATTATCCGCAAGGCGCTTCAGGCGGCTGATGTGTCCGATCGACCGCAACGTCGTGCCGCCGATCTTGCGAACGCGTTCGGCGATCGCGTCGGTTGTGGCGAAGATCTGGTCGCCATGCTCGTCGAGCAGGAGGTGATAGTCGCGAAAGTGCGGACCCGACATGTGCCAGTGGAAATTCTTGGTCTTCAGGTAGAGCGTGAACATGTCGGCAAGCAGGATATTCAGTGCGCCCGAAATATCCCGCGTCGCATTCGGCGACAGATCGGTGGGAGTTTGAAGCGCGGCGGTTTGCCTTGTTTTGGCGTCTTGGATGCTCATCCCGTTCTCCTTTGGGCTCGGCCGGTCGTTTGCCGCCCGCGACACTCGCGTAATGGTCGGGCAATTGCCAGTTATGTGTTGTTAGAGGCTGTTAGCTGCCGCCTGCGGTATTTTCGGCCACGGCCCAGAGAAACGACGACAGTGGCTGCCGAGTTCCCCTGGCGAGGAGGTCGCGACATGGTTTTCCGGTTTAACGTGTCAAACAGCAAACGCCCGGCTCGACCGGGCGATCCAGCATTGCAGAGACGGCCGTATTCACCTGAGATGTCTCTGGAATACTGGATGCCCCGCCTTCGCGGGGCATGACAGTTTGGGGCGTGGCCCGGCGATCCCGCGGCGCGATCACGCCCGAGTTTTTGCCGCACGTTTCGCCCCGAAAAGAGGAGGGCGCAGGGAAGGCGGTGCGCAAAACGCACCCATAGCCTCGCGTGGGATGGATAAGAACCACACGAGCGTAGTCACTACAGGTCCGCCGCAACATCCGGCCTTCCCTGCGCAATGGTTTTACGACTTATTATCGTGCTCTTCCCGGTGTCCGTGACCTCATAGTCACCGTCGCCTGCAAATGGATCGTTTGCAGACTTGGCACCAGCCCAGGGGCGCCAGAACCACACGCCTTCGCCGTCCGCCAACCGCGCCGCCCGTCCAGCGCGCGCAGTCAGCGTCCATCGCATCCCGCCCCACGTTCGTGACGACGCGTACGCCCCTCTCATCGAGGCGGGACGAGGACAGTGGATCATGCATTTACGAAAAACGGAAGCCATTTATCTTTCGGTCGAGGACTGGACAGTAAACTCAGCCTTGAATTCGCAAGCGAATTTTGATTTTTCGCGCAGCCAGTCTGGACCGCGCGCGACTTATTGCGCTCCCGCCTGCCTCAGCCGACCCGCTCTCCTGCGGCGATCGTCGCTTGCGGTGCGAGGTTGGTCGGCCGCGGAGCGGGCTTTGACGTGGTCGATGAACGCCCGCAGCTTGGGCAAAATCTGGCGGTTGCCGGGATAATAGAGAAACACGCCCGGCGCCATCGGTGCATACCGCTCCAGCACGCGCACAAGTCTTCCCTTGGCCAGCGCCTCGGCCGCGATCGGCTCGGGCACCTGTGCCAGCCCGAGGCCCTCGAGGGCGGCCCCAAGCATGGTCGGAAAGTCGTTGGCAATCAGAGGGCCGGATACGGCGGCCTCGATCAAGCGGCCGTTGTCGTTGAGCGACCACAGCGCGATCGCGCCGCTGGATCGCCGAAAACGCACGCAGGCATGGTGGCGCAGATCGTCCGCGCGCTCGACCTTGCGCGCACGCGCGAGATAGACGGGACTGCCGACGATGACCAGGCGAAACGGCCGCGTCAGGCGAACCGCGATCATGTCGGCCTCGATGAACTGGCCGAGCCTGACGCCGGCGTCGAAGCCGCCGGCCGCGAGGTCGACCAGCTCCTCGCTTGCGGCGATCTCCACTTCGATCTCGGGATAGGCTTGGCAAAACGAAGCGATCAACGGCTCCAGCAGGATCGGCACCGCCGCGCGCGGCACCGAAAGGCGCAACAATCCGCTCGGTCGCTGTCCGAGCTCGCGCGCGACGTCGCTGGCGGCAACAAGCTCCTCGAAGGCGGGCTTGGCCCGAGACAGGAATTTCTCGCCGGCTTCGGTGAGACCGACGCTGCGCGTCGTGCGGATGAAGAGCGCGGCACCGATCCGCGCCTCAAGCGCGCGCACCGCCTGGCTCATGGCTGACGGCGTCACGCCGAGCTCGGCTGCAGCTTTGCGAAAGCTGCGGTGTTGGGCGACACTCAGGAACGCCTCCACGCCGTCGAGCGCGCCCTTTCTGACTGTGAAGTTCTGCTTCATAGCCTGCCGACATTATCGCGATTAATCATCCGCGGGAAGCGGCCATGAAGGTGTGCCGTCCGGCAGGTCTTTACGCGATCGGCCGTCGGTCCTTCTCTAGAAAGCGCAGACGTTCTCATGCAGCAGCGGCCCGCGTTTCATCCAGACACGTGCCGCGCCGTCCAACACCTGGGCGTTCAGAGCCGTGCCCGCCGGCAGGCGGCCCCAGGCCTGTGGCTCCAGTGTCTCGCCCGCCACGATCATGCGTCCGCCCAGGAGAAGAAACTCCAATCCTTTGGGGTTGTCGACGGTGATGCTGGTATCGGCCTGCCATTCTTCAAGCCGCACCTCCTCGTGCCCGTCGTCAAAGAGAACGATTGCGGCCGTTGCACCCGGTCGGGGAGGGACATGGTTTCCTTCGCCCGGCTGGCGCACGGTTTGGGCGCGATCATCCGCGCGAAACTGCCAGAGCCGTACGAAGATCGTGCATCCGTCCTTCGAGGAGGGGACGTGCGACGTCCCTGGCGGATTGCGGATATACGCGCCGCGCGGATAGTCGCCATGCTCGTCCTGAAAAACGCCGTCGAGAACGACGAACTCCTCGCCGCCAGTGTGGGTGTGGCGCGGAAAGGCGCTTTCGGGCGCATAACGCACGATGGAGGTTGCGCGCGCTTTTTCCTCGCCGATGCGGAACAGCATGCGACGGTGGACACCGGGGGCAGGGCTCGGCACCCAGTCTTGTTTCGCCGCGTGGACGATAACGGGGCGAGTGAAATCATCGTTGATGCGCATCGCCAAAATTCCCGTGGTTCATCATCAATGAGGTCCGGCCGATCGGCTTTCGTGCCATCGAGTGCGCGCTGGCTGACTGTTTAGTTCAGCTTCATAGCCCGTCGACATTATCGTGGATAGTCATCCCGGAGAAGCGGGCCTAGAGCTAGCTCTCCGAATCCCCGAGGTAGCCTGCAATGACCGATGGACTCGACAGCGTGCGCAACCACTACCGCGCCAGCGGATTGACGGAGCGGCTGAAGACGGCGCTTGCCGTCTTTGGCCCGGAGGATCAACCGCTTCTGCCTCAGCAACTGGCGGCGCTCGATCAATTTCATACACGTGGACATGCTGCGACAATGGAGCTTGCCAAATGGGCTGGGATCCGCAGCGGGATGTCGGTTCTGGATGTGGGTTCAGGCGTCGGCGGCCCGGCGCGCGTTCTGGCCGCGAGCTGTGGCTGCCAGGTCGCCGGCGTCGATCTCAGCGAGCCATTCGTGGAGGCCGCGCGCTATTTGACCGCGCGCACGGGACAAGGCGGGCAGGTCTCGTTCCAGACCGCGAGCGCGCTGGCGCTTCCCTTCACCGACGCTCGGTTCGATGTCGTGCTCCTGCAGCACGTGGCGATGAATATTGCTGACCGGGAAGGGCTCTATCGCGAAATCCGGCGCGTGCTGAAGCCGGGCGGCAGGTTCGCGACGTATGACGTCGTGTTGAAAGACGGCCCGCCGCATTACCCCGTTCCCTGGGCGCGGACACCCGCGACGAGCTTTCTGCTCACGGCCGAGGCGACGCGCGCGGCAATTGAACCAGCAGGCTTTCGCACAATCGAGTTTCAGGACGACACCGAGGCCGCCAAGGCCTGGGTCACACAATTACGCGCGTCGGGACCGCCGCCCTCGCCGAATCTCGGCGTGGTCATGGGGCCCGACTTCGCGCAGCTCTCGCAGAATCTGGGACGCAGCTACATGGAGGGCCGGCTCGGGGTCCTGACCGCCGTGTTCGAGGCTGCTTGAACAAGGCTCCTATAGGAAACGACTATGTCACCCGAAATCCTGTTTCAAACCCATCTCGTGCTGGGATATGTCGCCTGGCTGCTTTGTTTCGGCACCTACATCTGGCCGCGGCTCAAGGTGGCGGATCATTTCGAGGCGCAGCGCGCGATCGCCACGCTGCACAGCTTTCGTTTCTTCGGGCTGGTCTTTCTCATTCCCGGCGTGGTCGGTCCCCATCTTCCGGCGAGCTTTGCAGCGCCGGCCGCCTACGGTGACTTCGCGACCGGCGTGCTGGCCATGCTGGCGCTTGCTGCCGTGAGGGTGCGCTCGCTGTTCTGGCTTCTCGTCGTTGCCTTCAACGTCGTCGGCGCGACCGACCTTGTCCTCAACTACTACCATGCCACACAGATCGGGCTTCCGGCGCAAGCCGGCGAACTGGGAGCAACCTACGTGATCCCGATCATTGTCGTGCCCGTGCTTGCGATCACGCACGTCATCGCGTTTTACCTCTTGTTGCGGCCGTTGTTCGGCGCGGCGAAGGCAGCCTAGATGTGCCTAGAGCGCGATCAAATTGGGTTGAATCGCGATCGCGCTCTAAATTCTTGATTGAGCATGATCTTTTCGGCAAACCGGTGCCCAGTTTTCCGGATCATGCTCTAACCTCGCCTGGGCCGACGAACCGCGCGCACCTTGCCGCTCGCGCCACCGCCGCAAAAAATCGATCGCCGCCGTCGGACTCGAGCCCCGACACGCCGGCACCGGCGGGCATTTCGAGCCGTTCCAGAACCTCGCCCGTCTCTGGATCGATGTGGCGCACATCGCTCTCCTCGCCTTCCCAGGTGCCGTGCCAGAGCTCGCCATCGACCCAGGTCACTCCGGTGACGAAGCGGTCGGACTCGATGAAGCGAAGGATTTTTCCGGTTTGCGGGTCGATCTGGTGGATCCTGCGATTGCGATGATTGCCGACCCACAGCGATCCCTCCGCCCAGGCGAGGCCGGAATCGCCGCCCCCGCCAGGTGCCGGGATGCTGGAAATGACGCGGCCGGTCCTGGGATCGATCTTCTGGATACGATCCTCCGCAATCTGAAACAGGTGCCGGCCGTCGAAGGCCGTGCCCGCATGGGAGGCGACGTCGATCTCGCGCACCGTCTTTCCGCTCGCCGGGTCGAGCGCGTTCAACTTGTCTCCGGAGGCAAACCAGACGTGCTGGCCGTCATAGGTGACGCCATTGACGCGTTCGACGCCGGGGAAAGGACCATACTCGGCGACGATTTCGGCGGCGGCTCGTTTCATGCGCGTCTCCTGATCACTAAAATTCATGCCGCAAACCTAGTCGCTTGGGAGGGGAGCGGGGAGTAACAAGGTCGTCGTGAATCCGCTCACGGGCGGGGTAATCCAGCGGCGCGCGCGGGCCTGACCGAGCGATTGCACCTTGCCGGAAGCGGCAAGCTCGTCGAGAGCCCGTTGCACGCTGCGCTGGCTCGTGCCAAGCGCAAGTGCCAGCCCCGAGCTCGACCAGGCTTCGCCGTCGGCGAGAAAGGCGAGCACCGCGGCGTGCTCCTCCTCGATCGGCCGCGCCAGCACCGCCACGTCGCGCCCGCCGCGCGGCACCAGTGCAAAGCCGTCCTTTGTCGCGCTCACGTCGGCCAGCGAGCGAAGGGCCGTTCGAAGCCGGCCCATCTCCACCCGCAGCCGCGCGCGATGGGATTCATCGGCTTCCTTGCCGCGAAATGCCCGTGCGATGAGGGTCGCCCGCGACACGTCCGAGGGCCAGGCTTCGCCGAGCGCACGCGCCAGCGCGAACAACACCGGTCGCGTGGCCAGCGACACGGTGTTGCCGCGAACGCGGACGACATGGCGGCAGGCGTCCACGACCAGGGCGTTTGAAGCCAGCAAGCGCTCGACCTCCTCGAGCAGCAGCGGCCGCTCATCACCGCGCGCGATCAGCCGGGCGGCTGGAGCATTGAGAGCTGTCGCGGCGCTATCGACTTCCGCCATCAGCGCGGGAATTTGTGCCTGACGCGCGGCGCGCGCGGCGGATTCGAGCGCGGCGCGCGCCGCTTTGGTCTGCAGACGTCGCATCGCTATACCGGCCACCGCCAGCTCATAGGCCGCCCGCGAGGCGGGCGGGAATGGCGAAGGGTCAAGCCTGGCAAGCCCGCGCTCGGCCTCATCGAGGCGACCGATCAGGAGCAGGCGGCGGACGGCCAGATGTTGCGCATGCGCGGCGTTCAGCCGGTCGCCATGCGCTTCGAGCGTCGTGCGCGCCGCGTCGAGCGCCTTTGTGGGGAACGCCAGGTCGCGCGAGACCAGCGCGATCTCGGCCTCCGCGACGACGCATCGCGCGCGTGCGACGGCCTCGCGCGGGCCGAAGGCGCGTGCAGCGCTCTTCAACAGAGTCTTGGCGCGCGGGAAATCGCCGAGGCGAGCCATCGCGATGCCCCGCAGCGCGAGCGCGGGTGCGTCGTCGCGCAGCGCGACCCGCTTCAGCGCGCCGAGCGGGTCACCTGCGGCAAGCGCGCGAGCCGCGGCCGTGATCAGCGAGTCCATTCGAATCCCGTCACGCTTGTCACTCTCACCATTTGCCGTCCGCTCCTAATCTATTCACGACCGCAAACCAGAGCGAGAGGGCTTCACCATGGTCGACTGGACGATTCTTTCCCCAACCTACATCACAGCCGTCGTCGAATGGGCTGGGGCCGTGGTGACCGTGCTTGCCGTCGGCCCGTCCTCGCGGGCCGATGTTTGACCTCAAGCAGTTGCATCGGAGTGCTCCGTGAATCGCGCCACACTTGTCACTCCCCGCGCAACGGGCTCGGGCGCTAGCTTGTCTGATGATCGATGCCCAAGGGAGATCGAATAATGACGACCCAGAGGACGGGAACACGCGAGGAGTGGCTGGCGGCGCGACTGAAGCTGCTGCAGGCGGAAAAGGAATTGACGCGCAGGAGCGACGAGGTGGCGCGGCAGCGCCAAGAGCTGCCATGGGTCCATGTCGACAAGACCTACCGCTTCGACACCGATGAGGGAAGCGCCTCGCTTGTTGACCTCTTCAGGGGACGCTCGCAGCTTCTCGTCTACCACTTCATGTTCGGACCGGATTATGCGGCGGGCTGCCCGTCCTGTTCCGCGATCGCCGACGGGTTTGACGGCCTCGTGATCCATCTCGCAAACCACGACGTCATGCTTTGGGCGGTCTCGCGCGCGCCGCTCGCAAAGCTTCAGGCCTACAAGCGGCGGATGGGATGGACGTTTCCCTGGGCCTCGTCGCATGGCGGGGATTTCAACTTCGACTTCAATGTCTCCTTTACCGAGGAGCAGCAGCGCACGGGAGACATCGACTACAATTACGCGCGCGGCGGTCACGCGATGGATGCCGCGCGGGTGCCCGCGCCGGTTGCCAGGTTTGCGGCGTCATGCGGAACCGACGCGCCGACCTATTCGCGCGACCGTCCGGGCCTGAGCGCTTTCGTGCGCGAAGGCGATGCGGTCTATCACACCTATTCCGCCTATGCGCGCGGCGTCGACGGCATCTGGGGCATGCACCAGTGGCTGGATCGCGCGCCCAAGGGGCGCAACGATGCGAACGGACCGTGGTGGCGCCGCCACGACGAATATGCCTCCGCAAGCGGTTAAGAGGATGTCGTCATTCGTGTGAGCAGGCCGGATATCGAAAATGAGGTGCGCGGCAGCTTCCATCCCGGCGCGCTCGGCGCGGCCGATTGGCTCAGTCTCGCGGCGACGCCGACCTTCGCCGCCATGGCGCTGCTCACCGCCATGCGCGGCGGCGGCCCGGCCGATCTCTTGTGCTCGGCCGCGCATGCGTCGGCGCTCGGCGGAATGGTTGCGATGTATCTTCTGATGAGCGCCTTTCATCTGGCGCCCTGGCTGAGGCTGATCGCCAAGCTGCCGGCCAAGCCTGCGAGCCCGGCGCAGGGCCGCTTGTGAAACCCGGGCGCGGCTGTTGCCGCGCCCGGGGCAGTTGTTGTCGCGATCAGTGCCTGGTCTGTTCCGATGCCGCGATCCAGGCGATCACGGCCTCGGAGAAACCGTCGACGCGCGTCCAGGCGCCGTGGCCGACACCGTGCTGGTAGGAGGCCACGTTGACCATGGTGCCGCGCGCCTTGGGATCGGGCACCTTGTCGTGGCTCTGCTCGTCGGTGAAGACGATCAGCCGATCGCCCTTGCGGTCGATCTCGGTGACCGCCTTGCCGAGGAAGGTCGAGCCGTGCGGCTGCGAGCCGATGATCGCGTCGCGCAGCGCGAAGCCGCGGCGCGGCGGCACCTTCACCACGTGCTGCGAGAAGGTGAAGATCTCCACCTCGTCGCAGACCTCGCGGGCGAGGATCGCAAGACCGCAGGCCGCTTCCGCGCCGCGTCATCTCCGACTGCGCGGACAGCGGCGCGAACATCGAGCCCGACACGTCGATCAGAAGCCGCGTGCGGCCGGCAAGCCGCGCGTGGCCCTTGATCGACTTCAGCATCGCGGCCTCGAGCTCGGGCTCGAAATCCGGCGCATAGCGCGCCGCCGTGATGAAGCGGTAGGGCAGGATGCGGTCCGTCCGCATCGCCTCGATCGCGTCCGCGATTGTCTCGCGCGGCACCTCCGCCTTCTGCATCAGGCGCAGGTTGCGCAGCAGCGCGAGGCCGCCCAGCTTGTTCTCGGCGATCAGCCGCTCGAAGGTCTCGCGCTTGTCCTTGCCGGACGAGAGCGAAACCTCCCAGGTGTCGGGCGAGGCCAGCTCGCCGTCGACGAGCTGCTTCCACACCTTCTCCTGGTCCGCGTCCTTCGGCTTGGCGTGAACCAGGAACAGCACGTCCCTGATCCGCACCGCGCCGTCGCGGTCGTACTTCGCGAGCTGATAGGCGTCGAACTTGGTGAGCGCGCGCGCCAGGCCCTTCTTGATCTGGGCCGAAACGGGCTGGCGCTTGCGCTGCTGCATCGGGCCGAGCGCATCCGCCCAGTAGATCGCGAGCAGCTCCGTCATCTCGTCCGGACGCTGGATCACGCGCGCGAGCGTATCGGCGACGAGCACGCGATGCTTCTCGTGGCGCGCCATCTCGCGGACCACGAGCAGCGGCGCATGGCGAAGCTTCATCACCTCGCGCGCCTCGACGGCGAGTGCGGCCACGCGTTCCGGCGCGACCATCGGCACCAGCGCCTTGATGCGCTCGGCGATGGAGACGCCGTCCTCGTAGAACTGGTTCTCCCACAGGAGGCAGTTCATCAGCGAGCGCCTCAGCTCCATCTCGGGCGTGAAGCGCTTGCCCCGTGCGCCCTCATGGGTGAAAGCGCGCACGATTTTGTTCAGGCTGACCATGGTGGCCTCCTCTGGGTTGGGGTTGAGCTTAAGGGGTTGAAACGCGATCCGGGAACAGGCGATTGCTGAGACCCCAGCCGGCAAGCCGGCCGGGTAGTGCTCTTTCCGCTGAGCTACCGGCGCATATGACGCCGGACGGGATTCGAACCCGCGACCTCTCGTATCGCAAACGAAGTAACAGCGATCTTCACCACGGACCGTGATCTAACTGGCGGGGAACAAGCGAGGCTGTCGGCCCTGAGGGCAACTGAGCTACGGCATTTCAGCCGGCGGGATTTGAACCACGCGACCTCCGACCGCGATGGCGGCCGGCGCTCTAACCGAAGTAACAGACATCTTCACCACCGCCTTGTCGGGGCACGCTGGGGAACGGGCGATATCGGCTTTCAGTGACTCAACACAGATCGCCTTCCTTGTGGGAAAGGGACCTGCGCCGTGGCGCGTGCGGACCTTTGCGGAGGCCCGCTCCACGGTGCGTGAGTCAAAGACGGGAGTCGAACCCGCTTTCCCAGAGCGAAGTATCCGACATCTTCACCACCAGCGTTGGTTTGAGCCGCGAACGGCAACGTCATTGACCTGGTCGTTGCCAGGCCTGACCCGGCAATCCACTCGCTCTGGATCGAGTTGTTGTGTGATGGATGCGCGGGTCAAGCCCGCGCATGACGAGCAAGACGGTCTACGGTCGTCGCGGCAAACCGAATTATGGAATTGGATGATTGCGGCGCTGGCGCGCCGCGCTTGCGGGCTCCTGGAAGCCCGCTCTGCCATCGGTGTCCGGCTCTCGCCTCGTTCCCTCCGGCAGGCCCCGCGCGCTTGGGCACGCGCGTTTCCGCGCGAGCCCCGGGATCCGGGTCTCCCGTTCCGGCATCGCGCCGGTCGTTCTGGATGAGCCAGGGCTTCGGACAACAAAAAACCCTCCGGAGCTTCTGGCTCGGGAGGGTCTGCGAATGGAGCAGACTGGCGATCTTGCGTCAGGCAAGATCCCTCCCATGAGCTGGGCATGCGTCGCTGAGCGGCGCAAAGCCGTTCAATCCTCTGACGCGAATTTTCTGCTCGTGCTGCATTCGTCTGCTCGTATTGTTCGCAAACCAAGTATTTGCGAGGGCGCGGGACATACGCCCGCAAATGCCTGTTGTCAACGGGGGGAACGGTGACATCTGCAACAGCGCGCGGGCGCGATGCAATTGCCGCGCTTGTTCGCGACCGCCGTTCTCCGGAAGATCGTCGCAGATTTTGTGCGGCTGCTGAGAAGACCATCCATGACCATCACGATCTACGGCATCAAGAATTGCGACACCATGAAGAAGGCGCGCGCCTGGCTCGACAGCCACGGCGTCGCGTATGATTTCCACGACTACAAGACCAGCGGCATCGGCAAGGACAAGCTGAAGGCATGGAGCGACAAGCTCGGCTGGGAGACGCTGCTCAACCGCGCCGGCACCACCTTTCGCAAATTGCCCGATGCCGACAAGGAGGGGCTGAACGAGAAGAAGGCGCTGGCCTTGATGCTGGCGCAGCCCTCGATGATCAAGCGGCCGGTGCTCGAAGCAGGCGCCAGGCTTCTGGTCGGCTTCAAGCCGGATATCTACGCCAAGGACTTGAAGACGCGCTGACCTGTCCGGCCTTGCCTCGCTAGCTCGGCTCGAGGACGGTGAGGACGTGATCGCGTTCGGCTCGCGGCGCGAGCTCGCGGTCGATCACCGCATGGAGCGGGCGGTTCGATGCCGAGCAGGCATCCAGCCCCATCAGGCTGTTGAGCCTGTAGCGGCCCTCGATGCTGATCGACTTGCATGAGCCGATGATCTGCTCGACGCCGCCGGATGCGCCGAACGGCAGCAGCAGCCGTTCAAACGAGATTTCCCGGCCCCGGCCATCCAGCTCGTGGGAGACCGAATAGGTCGGCCGCCGGCGCACGAGACATTCCAGATAGCATGGCAGGTCGCGCGCATAGCGTTCCGGGCCGATCGCATCGTCGAGATAGCGTGGGGCGCGCCTGATCGGATCGATGTGGGCACCGCCATGGATCAAGGCGAGCCTTGATCCTTCCTGGGTGATCCGGAAGCGCGCCTTCTCGCCATCGCCCTCGACGCTCAGTCGCATCAGGTCGGGAACCTCGTCGGCAAGGCCGTCGGCGCGAAAGTCGGCGAGCGAGGGCAGCGTCCTCGCCTTTCGCAATGCGCGCAGCCAGGCATTGAGCAGCACGCGCTGCTTGATCGACCGGACCACCGCCGGATTGCCGCTCACAAATTCCATGTCGTTCAGCTGAACTCGATGACGTCGCCGGGAAGGACCCGGCCTTGCGGGCGGTGATGAAGGTCGCGATCGATCACGGCGCGCAGTTTCGATCGCGGCAGCACCTCGTGGTCGCGCATCAGGTTCTTCATCTCGAAGCCGCCATCCTCGGAGATGGTCTTCAACGAGGCGATGAGGGCCGTGACGGTGCCGCCGGCTCCGAAGGGCAGCAGCAGCCGCTCGTAGGCGACGACGCGGCCATAGATGTCGTCGACATCGGCGACGGTGTAGACGGGAAGCGCTCGCCTGACGCAGGCGTGGTATATCGGCATCACGCTCGCTGCGAGCCGACGGCCGAGATAATCCTCGAGCTGCTTGCCCTTGCCGGTGTGGCCGTAAGCCGTCGAGATGCGCGTGCCGTCGCTCTGGATAGTCAGACGTGGCGGCTCATGGGCGGCCTCGACGGTAAAATAGACGAGGTCCGGAAGCTCGTCGGCGAGCCGCTCGACCTGGTAATCTTCCAGACGAGGCGTCCGCTGCTCACGCGCATACAGCCTGATCCAAGTGTTCAGAAGCTCACGTTGCTTGATCGATTTGACGACGGTCGGGTTGGCGCTCTCGAAATCCACGGCAATAATCCCCCGCCTGGTGCCCGCTTCGGACGTTCGCCGCTCCGCTGCGGCACGGTCCAGGGACGAAAACGCGTCACCAGTGCAAAACCTGGAGACCATGGGGCGAGGGGGCAAATTTTCTATGAAATTCCGTATGCCAACCGAAACAGCGTTAACGGGCCTTTACGACGGTCGGCCGCGCGATCCGGAGGACGGAAAATCGCGGGGGCAGTTGGTTCGACTAACGGCGAAGCTCGACAGCAGAGCCGGCCGAAGCTTTCCGCCTTGCCTAACCACGTCTCCCTCCGGCATATTCCGCTCTGGAGGCGGCAGTCCACGACCGCTTGAACGCAGTCGGGCTGCCGAACAGGAAGCAAGAGCCATGTGCCGAATGGGATGCACGTGGCAGGGGGAAAATGTTTGGCCGATGAGTTTATTCTCGAAACCCAGGGATTGACCAAGGAATTCGCCGGCTTTTTCGCCGTTCGCGATGTCGCGCTTAAGGTCCGCCGTGGGCACATTCACGCGTTGATCGGTCCCAACGGGGCCGGCAAAACGACGTGCTTCAACCTGTTGACCAAGTTCTTGATCCCCTCGGCGGGAACGATCACCTACAAGGGACGGGACATCACGGCCATGGCGCCGGCCGATGTCGCCCGGCTCGGGCTGGTGCGCTCGTTCCAGATCTCGGCGGTGTTTCCGCACCTGACGGCGCTGGAGAACGTGCGTGTCGCGCTGCAGCGCCAGCACGGCAATTCCTTCGATTTCTGGCGCTCCAAATCGGTGCTCAACCGCTACAATCACCGAGCGCTGGAGCTGTTGAACGACGTGGGCCTCAGCGAGTTTGCCTCCGTCCCGGCCGTCGAGATGCCCTATGGCCGCAAGCGGGCGCTGGAGATCGCAACCACGCTCGCGCTCGATCCGGAAATGATGCTGCTGGACGAGCCGATGGCCGGCATGGGCCACGAGGATATCGACAAGATCGCCGCGCTGATCAAGCGCATCTCGGCGAAGTACACCATCCTGATGGTCGAGCATAATCTGAGCGTGGTTGCCAACCTCTCCGATGTCATCACCGTGCTGACCCGGGGCCAGGTGCTCGCGCAAGGCAATTATGCCGAGCTCTCCAAGGACGAGCGCGTCAAGGAAGCCTACCTGGGAGCCGGTCATGCCTGATGCAAGAATGGCGGAGGCGCCCGCGAGATCGACCGGCGCGCTATCCCGGCAGGTGCTGAACGTCGAGAATCTGGAGGCCTGGTACGGCGAGTCCCACATCCTTCACGGCGTGAATTTCAGCGTCAATTCCGGCGAGGTGGTGACCCTGCTCGGCCGAAACGGCGCCGGCAAGACCACGACCTTGAAGTCGATCATGGGCATCATCGGCAAGCGCACCGGTTCGATCCGCTTCGGCGAGAGCGAGATCATCCGCACCTCGTCCGACCGGATCGCGCGGATGGGCATCGCATTCTGTCCGGAAGAGCGCGGCATCTTCGCAAGCCTCGACGTGCGCGAAAACCTGATGCTGCCGCCCGTGGTGCGCGAAGGCGGGCTGTCGCTCGACCAGATCTTCGACCTCTTTCCCAACCTCAGGGAACGCCTGAAGAGCCAGGGCACCAAGCTCTCGGGCGGCGAGCAGCAGATGCTGGCGATCGCGCGCATCCTGCGCACCGGAGCATCCTTTCTGATGCTGGACGAGCCGACCGAAGGGCTTGCCCCCGTTATCATCCAGCAGATCGGCCACACCATCGCACGGCTGAAAAACGAGGGTTTCACGATCCTGCTGGTCGAGCAAAATTTCCGTTTCGCCTCCACCGTTGCCGACCGCTACTACATCGTCGAGCACGGCAAAATCATCGACGGTTTTGCCAATTCCGAGCTCGCGGCCAACATGGACAAGCTGCATACCTATCTCGGCGTTTGATCCGGGTAAGAGAAGGAAGGCTTTATGAGTTCCAAATCGATCGCACGGCTCCTGCTCGCCACGGCGCTGGCGCTTGCGACGGCCGGGGCGGCAAGCGCCGACGACAAGGTCGTCAAGATCGGCGTGCTCACCGACCTTTCGGGACTGTACGCCGATCTCGGCGGCCAGGGGTCGATCGAGGCGGCCAGGATGGCGGTCGAGGATTCCGGAATGGCCGCCAAGGGCTGGAAGATCGACGTGATCTCCGCCGATCACCAGAACAAGCCCGACGTCGCCACCAATATCGCGCGTCAGTGGATCGACGTCGACAAGGTCGACATCCTGATGGACGTGCTCAATTCCGGCGTTGCGCTTGCGGTCAACAACGTCGTGAAGGAAAAGAACAACATCATGATCAATTCGGGCGCCGCGACGTCCGATCTCACCAATGCGCAGTGCACGCCCAATACCGTGCATTGGACCTACGACACCTACATGCTGGCGCATTCCACCGGACAGGCGCTGGTCAAGGCCGGCGGCGACACCTGGTTTTTCCTCACAGCCGACTATGCCTTCGGTGCAGCGCTCGAGCGCGACACCACGGCGGTGGTGACCGCGGCGGGCGGCAAGGTGCTCGGCTCGGTCAAGCATCCGCTCAATACCGCCGATTTTTCCTCGTTCCTGCTGCAGGCCCAGGCCTCCAAGGCCAAGATCATCGGGCTTGCGAATGCGGGCGGCGACACCACCAACTCGATCAAGCAGGCGGCCGAATTCGGCATCGTCTCGGGTGGCCAGAAGCTCGCCGGGCTGCTTCTCTTCCTGACCGACGTTCATTCCCTGGGACTGAAGGTCGCGCAGGGCCTGAATTTCACCGAGACCTTTTACTGGGACATGAACGACCAGACCCGCGCCTTCGCCAAGCGCTTCTCCGAGCGCATGAAGAGCCATGCCGAGCCGACCATGGTGCAGGCCGGTGTGTATGCGGGCCTGCTGCACTACTTCAAGGCACTCGAAGCGCTGGGCGGCAACCCGCATGACGGCGCCAAGGTGGTCGCCAAGATGAAGGAATTGCCGACCGACGATCCCTTGTTCGGCAAGGGGACGATCCGGGTCGACGGTCGCAAGCTGCATCCGGCCTATCTCTTCGAGGTCAAGAAGCCCGAGGAGTCGAAAGGCCCCTGGGACTACTACAAGCTTGTCGGCACGACGCCGGCGGAACAGGCCTTCCGGCCGCTTTCGGAAAGCGCCTGTCCGCTCGTGAAGAAATGAAATTCCGGGCTCGATGGCTTTGCATCGCTCCGGAATGAAGGAAACGATAGGCAAGCCGCCCGGCTTGAAACGATTGAGTAGCAGGATCGAACGATGCAGGCTCTCTACGCACAGCTCCTGGTGGGACTGATCAACGGCTCCTTCTACGCGCTGCTCAGTCTTGGGCTCGCCGTGATCTTCGGCATGCTCAACATCATCAACTTCGCGCATGGCGCGCTCTACATGATGGGTGCGTTCTGCGCCTATTTCCTGCTCAGCCTCTTTGGCCTCGGCTACTGGTGGGCGCTCCTGATCGCGCCGATCATTGTCGGCATTTTCGGCATGATCCTGGAAAGGACGATGCTGAAATGGCTGACCGGCCTCGATCATCTCTATGGGCTCCTGCTCACCTTCGGCATCGCGCTGATCGTGCAGGGCGTGTTCCAGAATTACTTCGGTTCCTCCGGTCTGCCCTACGCGATCCCCGACGAGCTGAAGGGCGGCATGAATCTCGGTTTCATGTTCCTGCCGGTCTATCGCGGCTGGGTGGTCGTCTTCTCGCTGGTGGTCTGTCTTGCGACCTGGTACCTGATCGAACGCACCCAGCTCGGCGCCTATTTGCGCGCCGCCACCGAAAATCCGACGCTGGTGCGCGCCTTCGGCATCAACGTGCCGCGCATGATCACGCTGACCTACGGCCTGGGGGTAGGGCTCGCCGCGCTAGCCGGCGTGCTGTCGGCGCCGATCAACCAGGTCCGGCCGCTGATGGGCGCCGACCTCATCATCGTGGTGTTCGCGGTGGTGGTGATCGGCGGCATGGGCTCGATCATGGGATCGATCATCACCGGCTTTGCGCTCGGGGTGATCGAGGGATTGACCAAGTATTTTTATCCCGAGGCCTCCAACACCGTGGTCTTCGTGCTGATGGTGCTGGTGTTGCTTGTGAAGCCGACGGGACTGACGGGACGGGCGGCCTGACATGACAGCATTGACCGACGACACCCTGCCGATCACCCCGCGCACGATGCGCGACGAAATGATCGTGTTCGCCATCATGGCGGTGCTGCTGGCGATCGTGCCATTCACCGGCATCTATCCGTTCTTCGTCATGCAGGCCCTGTGCTTCGCGCTGGTCGCCTGCGCCTTCAATCTGCTGATCGGCTATGTCGGCCTGCTGTCGTTCGGACACGCGATGTTCCTGGGCACCGCGGGCTATTGCAGCGGGCATGCGCTCAAGGTGTGGGGCCTGTCGCCGGAACTCGGGATTCTGGTCGGCACCGCGTCGGCCACGGTCCTCGGCGTTATTACCGGCTACATCTCGATCCGCCGCCAGGGCATTTATT
Source organism: uncultured Alphaproteobacteria bacterium (assembly GCA_963738845.1). GTDB lineage: Bacteria > Pseudomonadota > Alphaproteobacteria > Rhizobiales > Xanthobacteraceae > Bradyrhizobium. Next base: position 328,048 of record CAVTYJ010000009.1, read on the forward strand.
TCTCGATGATCACGCTGGCGCTGTCGCAGCTTCTCTACTTCATCTATCTGCAGGCCCCGTTCACGCATGGCGAGGACGGCATCCAGGGTATCCCGCAGGGGATGTTGTTCGGGCTTTTCGACCTGTCGAAGCCGACGATGCTTTATTACGTCGTGCTGGTCGGCTTTCTCGGCGCTTTCCTGCTGATCTACCGCACCATCAACTCGCCCTTCGGCGAGGTGCTGAAATCGATCCGCGAGAACGAGCAGCGCGCGATCTCGCTCGGCTACAAGACCGACCACTACAAGCTGCTCGCCTTCATCCTCTCCGGCACGCTCGCGGGCTTTGCCGGCGCGCTGAAGGTGTTCGTGGCACAGAATGCTTCGCTGACCGACGTGCACTGGAGCATGTCGGGCGAGATCGTGCTGATGACGCTGGTCGGCGGTCTCGGTACAGTATTCGGCCCGGTGGTCGGGGCATTCGTGATCATCGCCATGCAGCAATATCTTGCGGGCTTCGGCCAGTGGGTCACCGTGATCCAGGGCGTGATTTTCGTGGCCTGCGTGCTGTTGTTCCGCCGCGGCCTTGTCGGCGAACTCGCGCATTTTCTCAAGCGCTCGCTGTAAGCGCCGGTTGTCCTGCCTTTTTTCCATAAAATGGTGGATGACCCGGCCACGCGGGCCGGGGCAGGGGTATTTCGCGCCAAATCCGTCTATGACAGATTTGTGACACGGGCGCCCGCGAGCCGTTTCGCGGTTCGCCTCGATTGCAAGGACTTCCGTCCATGATGCGCTGGTTTCGTGCTTTCCTGCCGAAGGAAGAACGGTTTTTCGACTTGTTTGCCCGCCACGCGGCGGTTGTCGCCGAGGGCGCGGTGGCGCTGCAGGGCGTGTTGCGGGGCGGCGACGAGACGCCGGTCTATTGCCAGCGCGTGCACCAGTTCGAGAACGATGCCGACAACATCACCCGCGAGGTGCTGACCGCCGTGCGCCGGACTTTCATCACGCCTTTCGACCGGGGCGACATCAAGAACCTGATCACGTCGATGGATGATGCCATCGACCAGATGCAGCAGACCGCGAAGGCGGTGATGCTGTTCGAGGTCCGAAGCTTCGAGCCGACGATGCGGGAGATGGGCGGGCTGCTGGTCGAATGCTCCAGCCTGGTGAGCCGCGCGCTGCCGCTGTTGCAGGCGATCGGCGCCAATGTCTCGCTGCTGACGGCGATCACCGAGGAACTGACCAAGCTGGAGGGACGGGTCGACGACCTCCACGAGATCGGGCTGAAGGAGCTTTTCCTCAAGCATCGCAACGCCAACACCATGGACTTCATCGTCGGCGCCGAGATCTACGATCATCTGGAAAAGGTCGCCGATCGTTTCGACGACGTCGCCAACGAGATCAATTCGATCGTGATTGAACAGGTCTAGACGTCGATCCGGAAATCCGGGCGACGGCCACACGAGAATCGACAACTACGCACGCAAGCGATCCTTTGCTTCCGAAGTTCGCAAGATGCCGCGAGTGTCGGAAGCGGAAGGCTAGGGGGCCAAACGTGGAAACTGCGCTCGGACTTCCGATCCTGACCAGCCTGATCGTGGTGGCGCTGGCGTTCGACTTTCTCAACGGCCTGCACGACGCCGCCAATTCGATCGCGACCATCGTCTCGACGCGCGTGCTGCGTCCGCATTTTGCGGTGTTCTGGGCGGCCTTCTTCAACTTCGTGGCCTTCTTGGTGTTCGGCTTGCATGTCGCGCAGACCATCGGCACGGGGATCATCGAGCCTTCGATCGTGGACGCACAGGTGATCTTTGCGGCGCTGGTCGGCGCCATCGTCTGGAACCTGATCACCTGGGCGCTCGGCATTCCGTCCTCTTCCTCGCACGCCCTGATCGGGGGCCTTGTCGGCGGCGGCATGGCGAAGGCCGGCATTTCGGCCGCGGTCTGGAGCGGCTTGTCAAAAACCATCGTCGCGATCGTGCTGTCGCCGCTGGTCGGATTTCTGCTGGCAACGATGCTGGTTGCCATCGTGTCCTGGGCTTCGGTGCGTTCGACGCCCTTTGCCGTCGACCGCGCCTTCCGCATCCTGCAATTCGGCTCCGCCTCGCTCTATTCGCTCGGTCATGGCGGCAATGACGCGCAGAAGACCATGGGCATCATCGCGGTGCTGCTCTATTCGCAAGGCCATCTCGGCGGCGAGTTCTCGGTTCCGTTCTGGGTGGTGCTGGCCTGCCAGGCGTCGATGGCGCTGGGCACGCTGATGGGCGGCTGGCGCATCGTGCGCACAATGGGCCTGCGGATCACGAAATTGACGCCCATGCAGGGCTTTTGCGCCGAGACCGGAGGCGCGATCACGCTGTTCACGGCGACGGTTCTCGGGGTTCCCGTGTCGACCACCCACACCATCACCGGCGCGATCGTCGGCGTCGGCGCAGCCCGGCGCGTCTCGGCGGTGCGCTGGAACGTGGCAAGCTCGATCGTGTATGCCTGGGTCATCACGATTCCGGCCTCGGCCATCGTCGCAGCAGTCGCTTATTGGGCGGTGCAGGCGTTTCGCTGAGGCGACCGCATGCCTATATGCGGCAAAATGCTTGATCCGCCGCATTTTCCCTGCCAAACGCTCGACCCCATGTCCGATCTCGCCGTCACCGCCAATTCGCCCTCCCGCTCGCCGCTGTCTGCCGAAGTGGCGCGACGGCGCACCTTTGCGATCATCTCGCACCCGGACGCCGGCAAGACCACGCTGACCGAAAAACTGCTGCTGTTCGGCGGCGCCATCAATCTGGCGGGGCAGGTCAAGGCCAAGGGCGAGCGGCGCAACACCCGCTCGGACTGGATGAAGATCGAGCGCGAGCGCGGCATCTCGGTCGTGACCTCGGTGATGACCTTCGAATTCGAGGGGCTGGTGTTCAACCTGTTGGATACGCCCGGCCACGAGGACTTTTCGGAAGATACCTATCGTACGCTGACCGCGGTCGATTCCGCCGTGATGGTGATCGACGCGGCAAAAGGCATCGAGGCGCGCACGCGAAAGCTGTTCGAGGTGTGCCGGCTGCGTGACATTCCGATCATCACCTTCATCAACAAGATGGACCGCGAAAGCCGCGACACGTTCGAGCTGATGGACGAGATCGAGAAGACGCTGGCGCTCGACACCGCGCCGATGACCTGGCCGGTCGGACGCGGCCGCGATTTCGTCGGCACCTATGACGTTAGGAACGGCGGCGTGCGCCTGCTCGAGGGCGGCGGCGCCAAGACCGGCGCGGCGCAACAGATCGAGATTGCCGAGCTGAGCCGCTTCAACGCCAATCTCGATATTACAGCGCTTGGGGACGAGCTCGCGCTCGTGACGGAAGCCTGCAAGCCGTTCGAGCTCGACGCCTTCCGCGAGGGCCATCTGACGCCGGTCTATTTCGGCAGCGCGCTGCGCAATTTCGGGGTCGGCGATCTCCTCGAAGGGCTCGGCCAGTTTGCGCCGCCGCCGCGCGCCCAGGACAGCGACCTGCGCAAGGTGGAGGCCGCCGAGCCGCGCATGAGCGCGTTCGTCTTCAAGATCCAGGCCAACATGGATCCGAATCACCGCGACCGCATCGCGTTTGCGCGGCTGTGCTCGGGAAAGCTCAGCCGCGGCATGAAAGCGAAGCTGGTGCGAACCGGCAAGGCGATGCCGCTGGCAAGCCCGCAATTCTTCTTTGCCCAAGACCGCTCGGTCGCCGACGAGGCCTTTGCCGGCGACGTCGTCGGCATTCCCAATCACGGCACGCTGCGGATCGGCGATACCCTCACCGAAGGCGAGGACCTGACGTTCGTGGGCGTGCCGAGCTTTGCGCCGGAAATCGTCCGTCGCGTGCGGCTGACCGACGCGATGAAGGCGAAAAAGCTCAGGGAAGCCCTGCAGCAGATGTCGGAAGAGGGCGTCGTCCAGGTGTTCCGGCCGCGCGACGGAGCGCCGGCGCTGGTCGGGGTGGTCGGACCGCTGCAGCTCGACGTGCTCAAGGCGCGGCTCGATGCCGAATACTCGCTCCCGGTCGAGTTCGAGGTTTCCGAGTTTCAGCTCGCGCGCTGGATCTCGTCCGACGACAAAAAGAAGCTCGAGGCCTTCATCGCGGCAAATGCGTCCAGCATCGCCGACGACGTCGACGGCGATCCCGTTTTCATGGCCAAGAACGAGTTCTATCTCGGCTACACCAGGGAACGCGCCGAGGGCATCGAGTTCGCCAGCATCAAGGACGTGAAGAAGAAAGGCTAGCTTTTCCTCGTCCGGCGAGGTCGCCCGCAGAGAGGCGATGCGGTGACGAACGCGCTTGTGAATGCGGGCGGCCTTGATGGCGCGCGCCTGGCGCGCCATTCTCAGCTCGTCGCTTTCGGGTTTCTCTTATGTTGCGGCGGGTCGTCTCTGCTTTGGTGATGCTGGGTGTGGCCGGGTTCGGTGGGTCCGCGCAAGCGCGGCGACACCAGATCAATGCCACGCCGTTCTGGCATGCGCCGTGCAGCGTTTTCAGCCACAGACCGTGTACGCCGACCTATTGCAGTCCGCTGCAACGCGGACCTTGCATTCCCGAGATCTTCTATCCCTATGGCGAGAACCTGCAGTTGACGATCCAGACGGTGCCGGCCAAGGAGGACGAGCCCAAGTACCAGAAGCCCGACCACGATCTCGACACCATCGGCGATCTCTTTGCGGAGCTCAGGTCCTGCTGGTCGCCGCCGCCTGCGGATGCGGCGCGCGAGGGCATGCAGATGTCGGTGCGCTTCAGCTTCAAGAAATCGGGCGAGATGATTGGACCGCCGCGGGTGACTTTCGCCACAGCGGGCGTGCCGGCCGATGTCCGCGAGACTTATCTCAAGGCGATCAACGCCTCGCTTTCCGCCTGCATTCCCATGAAATTCACCGACGGCCTCGGCGGCGCGCTGGCGGGCCGGCCGATCGCGATCCGCTACGTCGACAACCGCGCACTCGGCACGGCGACCGAGACCAAGTGAGCGGCATTATTCCGTGGCATGCAAAGCGCCAAAGTTCGTCGTTGCCGGGCTTGACCCGGCAATCCATCCTCTTCAATGATTCATGGCGTCCGCTCGCGCGGAAGATGGTTACACGGGCCTTCGCCTCGCCGAGGGGGCTTTGGCCGCGCGGGCAGGCTTCGCCTTGCCGTAGGATAGCTATAGCTCCAGCTCAACATTGATCTGCGACGAGGGAGGACATCGTGGGACTGGTCGTCATGATCCTGGGGCTGGTGCTGTTTTTCGCCGCCCACACGCTCACCACGCAACGGGACTTGCGCGCCCGCTTTGTCGCCTCGATGGGCGAGGGCGGCTACAAGATCGGCTACGCCGTCGCCTCGATTGCGGGGCTCGCCCTGATCGTCTGGGGCTTTGCCCACTACCGCGCGACAGGTTGGATCGCAATCTGGTCGCCGCCGAAATTTCTGAAACATCTCAACATCGCGCTGATGCTGCCGGCCACAATCCTGGTGGTCGCTTCCTATATCCGCGGCCGCATCTATCAGACGCTGAAACATCCGATGCTGGCGGGCATCAAGCTTTGGGCGTTCGGACATCTGCTTGCAAATGGCGATCTCGGCGGCATCATCCTGTTCGGCTCGTTCCTTGCCTGGGCGGTGTTCGATCGCATTTCGCTCAAGCACCGCGCCGATGCCGGCAGCCCGCCGATCCCGGTCGGCGGCCCCACCAATGACCTGATCGCAATCGCGGTCGGCTTCGTGGCCTATCTCGCGCTCGCCTTCGCGTTCCATCCCGTCGTGATCGGCATTCCCGTGGTTGGAAACTGAGATGGACTGGTCGCACTATATCAATCCCGAGATACGGCTCGAATGCCGTTTCGGCGACCGCCTCGTTGCCGTGTTTTGCGAACGGCCGCGCAGCATCTGGCAGATGGTGGAGGAGGCGGTGGCTCGCAACGGCGACAGCGAGGCGCTGATCTGTGGCGAAACCCGCATGACCTGGCGCGAGGTCGCAAATAAATCCGCCGCGATCGCGGGCGCCTTGCGGGCGAGAGGCTTGCGACGCGGCGACCGGGTCGCGCTGTTGCTCGGCAACCGCATCGAGTTCGTGCTGTCGGTGTTCGCCGCGGCTCGTGAGGGGCTGGTCACGGTGCTGCTCTCGGTCCGCCAGCAAAAGCCCGAGATCGCCTATGTCCTGGACAACTGCGGCGCAAGTCTTCTGATCCATGAGGCGTCGCTTTCGGACCGCCTGCCCGATCCGCGGGACGTTCCCGAACTCCTGCATCGTGTCGCCGTTGACGATACGACGCGGTCGCAGTTCCCCGATCTCCTCCAAGGCGCGCCCGCGGCGCCTGTCGAGGTGGGCGAAGAGGACGTCGCGATGATCCTCTACACCTCGGGCACGACGGGCAAGCCCAAGGGCGCGATGCTCGCCCATTGCAACATCGTCCACTCGGCGATGCTGTACGAGACTTGCATGAAGCTCACGGCGCGGGATCGCTCGATCGCGGCCGTGCCGCTCGGCCATGTCACCGGCATCGTCGTCAACATCATGAGCATGGCGCGCTGCGCAGGCGCATTGATCGTCATGCCCGAATTCAAGGCCGCCGAATATCTGAAGCTCGCGGCGCGCGAACGCGTCACCTACACCGTGATGGTGCCGGCGATGTACAATCTTTGCCTGCTGCAGCCGGACTTCGATACGCATGACCTGTCGGCATGGCGCATCGGCGGCTATGGCGGCGCGCCGATGCCGGTTGCGACGATCGAGCGCCTCGCAGCCAAGGTGCCCGGATTGAGGCTGATGAATGCCTATGGCTCGACCGAGACGACGTCGCCCGCAACCCTGATGCCCGGCGATCTGACCGCGGTCCACAGCGACAGTGTCGGTCTGCCCTGTCCGGGTGCGCGCATCGTGGTGATGGATGCAGAAGGGCGCGAGGTGCCTCGCGGCGAGATTGGTGAAATCTGGATCGGCGGCGCGCAGGTCATCAAGGGCTACTGGAACAATCCCGACGCGACCGCCGAAAGCTTCACCGGCGGTTTCTGGCATTCCGGCGATCTCGGCTCGGTCGACGCCGACAATTTTGTCCGCGTGTTCGACCGTCAGAAGGACATGATCAATCGCGGTGGCCTGAAAATCTATTCGGCGGAGGTCGAATCGGTGCTTGCGGCACATGACAGCGTGGTCGAGAGCGCGATCATCGCAAAACCCTGTCCGGTGCTCGGCGAGCGGGTCCATGCCGTGGTCGTGATCCGCGAAGCAATAACCGCCGAGGCGCTGCGCGCCTTCTGCGCCGCGCGATTGTCCGACTACAAGGTCCCGGAGACCATGGTTCTGACCAGGGATCCGCTGCCGCGCAACGCCAATGGAAAGGTGCTCAAACGGCTGCTGCGGGAGGCGCTCCCGCCTAGTTGAGGGTGGATTGGGGCGCGGCGCGCCCATGTCCAACCACCCGGTATTCTGTTAGCGTTCGGGCGGCCGGCTTTGCCTTGCCAGTGCCATACCAATAGGCTATCGCGACGGCCACGCTGGCTCGGGAAGGCTTTCGCGCAAGCCCTTTGGGCTGTGATCGCGGATGGGGATTGGATCCTGATAAGTGACTGAAATCTTTGACGAAGTAGACGAGGAGGTCCGCCGGGAGCAGCTCAAAAAGCTGTGGGAGAAGTACTCGGTCTTTTTCATCGCCGCGGCGTTGCTGATCGTCGCTGGCGTCGGCGGCTTTCGCGGCTATCAATACCTGGAGGCCAAGAAGGCGGCCGAGGCCGGGGATGCCTTCAACAAGGCGGTCGAGCTGTCGGAGCAGAACAAGCACAGCGAGGCGGAAGCAGCCTTTGCCGATCTCGCCTCGAAGGGCCCCGGCGGCTATCGCATGCTGTCGCGATTCCATCTTGCTGCCGAAACGGCCGTCCGCGATCCGAAGGCCGGCGCAAAGGTTTTCGACGAGCTTGCGGCCGATCGTTCGATCGGCACCGAACAGCAGGAGCTCGCGCGTGTTCGCGCCGCCGGTTTTTTGCTCGACAGCGCACCCTATTCGGAGATGTTGCAGCGGCTGCAGTCGGAGACCGCGCCGGGCGCCACCTTCCGCCATGTCGCGCGCGAGCTTCTGGCGTTGTCGGCGTTCCGCGCCAACGATGTCACGACGACGCGACAGTGGCTCGACCAGATCGCGCTCGATGCCGACACGCCGCCGGGCCTGCGTTCGCGCGCCGAAGCATTACAAGCCTTGCTGCCGCCGGTTGCCAAAAGCTGACCGAGATAGAAAGACCATGCGTCGTCCGCACCGTCTGATCGCAGCCGCCGTCCTGATCGCCTTCTCGGGCGTGCTCAGCGGCTGCAGCGGATTCGGCAGCAGTTTCGACCCGACCGATATGCTCGACTGGCTCGACACCAAGAAGAAGCTGCCGGGCGAGCGCAAGCCTGTCTTCCCCGACGGCGTGCCGGGTCTCGAGCAGGGCGTGCCGAAGGACCTCTACAAGGGCAATCAGCAGGCGCGCGAGGAGGCCGCAGCCAATGCCGCCGCGGCCGCAGCTCCGCCCGAGGCGCCGCCCCAGAAGCAGTCGAAAAAGAAAAGCAAGCAGCCGGCCGCCGCCGCCCAGCAGCCCGCGGGCGAGGTCGACGGCGAAGCCGCCGCCGCCTCCGAAGACGCCGCCCCGGCCGCGCCGCCGGCGCCCGCGCCGAAGAAGATCGCACGCAAGCGCACCACCGCGCCGCCGCCGGATCAGCCCGATGCCCAGCAGGCACAGCCTGCTCAGCAGCAAGCGGCGCCTCCCGCCCAGCAATCGGCCGCGCCATTCCCGGCGCCGCTGCCGGGCGGCACCTTTACGCGCTGATTTCCGCGTCGATTGCATTGACACGCGCAGGCCGGGATGCGCTTGGGATAGTCATGTCGTTCACCATCGCCATCATCGGTCGGCCCAATGTCGGCAAGTCGACGCTGTTCAACCGCCTGGTCGGACAGAAGCTCGCCCTCGTCGACGACGAGCCCGGCGTGACACGCGACCGCCGCGAAGGCGAGGCGCGGCTGGGCGACCTGCAATTCACCGTGATCGATACCGCCGGCCTCGACGAGGGGACGCGCGGATCGCTCACGGCGCGGATGCAGGAGCAGACGGAGACGGCGATCAAGCTTGCGGACGCGCTGATGTTCGTGGTCGACGCCCGCGCAGGCTTGACGCCGACCGACCGCGCCTTCGCCGATGTCGCTCGCCGCGCCGACAAGCCCGTTGTCCTCGTTGCCAACAAGAGCGAGGGTAAGCATGGCGATGCCGGCGCGATGGAAGCCTATGCGCTCGGCCTCGGCGATCCCGTGCAGATTTCCGCCGAGCATGGCGAGGGTCTATCCGAGCTCTACGACGCCTTGCGCGCGCTGATGCCGGAGCCCGGAGACGACGAGGAGAGCGCCGAGACGGCCGAGGAAAGCGAGGACGCGGCGAGGCGTCCCATCCGTGTCGCCATCGTCGGCCGGCCCAACGCCGGCAAATCGACGCTCATCAATCATCTCCTCGGCGAGGAGCGGCTGTTGACGAGCCCCGAGGCCGGCACCACGCGCAATTCGATCTCGGTCGAGATCGGCTGGAAAGGCCGCGCGTTTCGCGTGTTCGATACCGCGGGCCTGCGGCGGCGCTCGCGCATCGAGGAGAAGCTCGAGAAATTGTCGGTCGCGGATGCCTTGCGCGCGGTGCGCTTCGCTGAGGTGGTCGTGCTGTTGATGGATGCGCAGAACAAGTTCGAGGAGCAGGATCTGCGCATCGCCGATCTCATCGAGCGCGAGGGGCGGGCGCTGGTGATTGCCGTCAACAAATGGGATCTCGTGGACGGCAAGCCCGGTCAGATTTCGGCGCTGCGCAGAGACGCCGACCATTGGCTGCCGCAGGTGGCGGGCGTGCCCATCGTCGCGGTCTCCGGCCTGATGGGCGAGGGCATCGATCGCCTGATGCAGGCAATCGTCGACGCCTACGGTGTCTGGAACAAGCGCATTGCCACCTCGGCGCTGAACCGCTGGTTCGAGCAGGCCATCGCGGCCAATCCGCCGCCGGCGGTCTCGGGACGGCGGCTGAAGCTCAACTACATCACCCAGACCAAGGCGCGTCCGCCGAGCTTCGTGCTGTTCTGCTCGCGCGCGGATGCGGTGCCGCAGGCCTATCTGCGTTATCTGACCAACTCGCTGCGCGAGGCATTCGATCTGCCGGGCACCCCGGTCCGCATCACGCTGCGCGAAAAGCAAAACCCCTTCGCCCACAAGCGAAAGCGCCTGTCGTGAGCGACAGCGTGTCGGAGAGTGCTGCCGGCACGCCGCACGGCGCGGCGGCCGCGTTCATCTTCGTCACGATCCTGCTCGACATGCTGGCGCTCGGCATCGTGATTCCGATCCTTCCGAAGCTCATCGAGGGCTTTGTCGCCGACGACACCGCGAGCGCCGCGCGTATTTTCGGCGTGTTCGGCACGGCCTGGGCCTTGATGCAATTCGTGTTCTCGCCGCTGCTGGGCAGCCTGTCCGATCGCTTCGGACGCCGTCCGGTGGTGCTGTTGTCGAATTTCGGACTTGCCGCCGACTACGTGCTGATGGCGCTCGCGCCGTCGCTCGTCTGGCTATTCATCGGCCGCGTGATCTCGGGCATCACGTCTGCGAGCATCTCGACGGCGTTCGCCTATATCGCCGACACGACCGCGCCGGACCGGCGCGCGACCGTGTTCGGCAAGATCGGCGTTGCGTTCGGCGCCGGCTTTATTCTTGGGCCGGCGCTCGGGGGGCTCGCCGGCGAGTTCTCGCCGCGGCTGCCGTTCTGGCTTGCGGCGGCTTTGAGTTTTGCCAACGGGCTCTACGGTGTGTTCGTGCTGCCGGAATCGCTGCCCAAGGAGCGGCGTGCGCCGTTCCGCTGGAAGAGCGCCAACCCGATCGGCATGCTGCCATTGTTGCGCTCGAGCCGTGCGCTTGCGGGATTGCAGGTCGCGAATTTCTTCGCCCAGCTCGCCCATGTGGTGCTGCCCTCGGTCTTCGTGCTTTATGCGAGCTATCGCTACGGCTGGGACGTCAGGACGGTCGGCTTGACGCTCGCCATCGTCGGCGTCTGCTCGATGGTGGTGCAGGGGGTTGCGATCGCTCCGATCGTGAAACGGCTCGGCGAGCGGCGCGCGCTGTTGCTCGGGCTTGTCTTCGGCGCCGCCGGCTTTGTCATCTACGGCGTTGCGCCGACCGGGCCATGGTTCTGGCTCGGCATCCCCGTGATGTCGTTGTGGGGCGTTTCCGGTGCCGCGACGCAGGCGCTGATGACGGGTATGGTCGCGCCGGATCAGCAGGGCCGATTGCAGGGTGCAACCTCCAGCGTGCAGAGCCTGTCGCAGCTTGTGGGCCCGTTCGTGTTCACGCTGACATTTGCGTATTTTATCGGGGCCAATGCGCCGCTGAAACTTCCGGGCGCGCCATTCCTGCTGGCGGCGGCGCTCCTGGTGCTGGCAGCCGCAATTGCCGCGCGCTTTACGATGCCTGCGAAGAAGACGTCGCTCTGACTGCTGTCAGAAACCCCAGGCGTCGACGCGCATCACGTGGTCGTCGAGCCCATAGCTGACGCGGACCAGCGATTCCTCCATGTCTTTTTGGCTGCCGCTCGCGACCATCCGGCGGATCAGATACCAATGCGTATAGCCGATGACCTTCGCGTTCTTGATCTTCGGCTCATGGAGGGCGCGGATTTCATCCGGCGCGCCCAAGATGGAGGCGACTTCTTCGGGCGACATTCCGACCGCGACGCGCTGATAGCTGTCGCGAATGGCTCTTGCGCGCTCATCGCTGGCAAAGAAGGGATAGGCGGCGATCACCACTTCCTGGATGTCGGCAGCGACGGTCATGCTGTTCGGCCCAAGAACAAAACCCACGCCCTTTGTCGGCGACAGAAGGGTGTGGGTTCATGTCTTTGCTTGTCATTCCGGGGCGGCGCGTAGCACCGACCCTCGGAGTCTCGAGATCCCGGGTTCGCGCGTCGCGCGCCCCGGGATGACCGCTTACGCGGTCACTTCTTCACAAGCGGGCACTCGCTGGCTTCCAGCGGCTTGGCCGCGTCTTCCGGCGAGATGGTTGCGACCAGCTTGTAATAGTCCCAGGGATATTTCGACTCTTCCGGCTTCTTCACCTCGAACAGATAGGCCGGGATGATGCGGCGGCCGTCGATCCGCAACGGCCCCTTGCCGAACAGCGGATCGTCGGTCGGGATTTCCTTCATCTTGGCGACGACCTTTGCGCCGTCATGCGGATTGCCGCCAAGCGCTTCCAGCGCCTTGAGATAGTGCAGCACGGCCGCATAATTGCCGGCCTGGGTCATCGAGGGCATGGCGTGATTGCTTGCCTTCTCGGCAAAGCGCTTCGACCAGGCGCGCGTCTGATCGTTCATGTCCCAATAGAAGGACTCGGTGAATGTCAGGCCCTGCGCGGTTTTCAGGCCCAGCGAATGCACGTCGTTGATGAAGAGCAGGAGTGCTGCGAGCTTCTGGCCGCCCGCCACGATGCCGAACTCCGCCGCCTGCTTGATGGAATTGGTGGTGTCGCCACCCGCATTGGCAAGGCCGACCACCTTCGCTTTCGAGGATTGCGCCTGCAGCAGGAAGGACGAGAAGTCGCTGGTGTTGAGCGGGTGCTTGACGCTGCCCAGGACCTTGCCGCCATTCGCGGTCACGACTGCGCTGGTGTCGCGCTCGAGCGCGGCGCCGAAGGCATAATCCGCGGTCAGGAAGAACCAGGTGTCGCCGCCGGCCTTGGTCAGCGCCTTGCCGGTGCCGTTGGCCAGCATGTAGGTGTCGTAGGTGAAGGAGACGGTGTTCGGCGTGCAGGCCTTGCCGGTGAGGTCGGCCGTGGCAGCACCCGAGTTGAGCAGGATCGCATTCTTGTCCTTTATGAGGTTGCTCACGGCAAGCGCCACGCCGGAGTTCGGCGTATCGGAGATCGCATCGACCTTCTCGGTGTCGATCCATTGCCGCGCGATGTTGACGCCGACGTCGGGCTTGTTCTGGTGATCTCCGCTCAGCACGTCGATCTTCCAGCCCTTCGCGGCCAGGCCGGAATCCTCCACTGCCATCTTGATTGCGAGCACGGCATTGGGGCCGCCGATGTCGGCGTAAAGGCTCGACATGTCGTTGAGCACGCCGATCTTGACGTTCTTGTCGTCTGCCCATGCCGAGGTGGCAAAGCCAAGCCCTGCAAGTGCGAGAAGCGCGGCGAGCTGCCGCGGGCGATTGATAGTCATGCGCTTCCTCCAAAAAAATGACCATGCCGGGCCGGCTCTCTTGGGGGAGCCTTCACCTGACGGACTGCCCTTCCGGATAGCCGGTCTGGGCGGCGGCGGCAATGCGACCAATGCGCTATTTCAGGGCATCCGAGGTCAGCCTGAATTTCTGGATGCGCTTGGCGTTATCGACCTCGCCGGTATAAACGTTACCGAGCTTGTCGACGGCCATCGCGTGCACCCAATGGAATTGGCCGGCATTGCGACCGTTGCGCCCGAAACTTCCGACGACGCTGCCGTCCTCGCGCTTGAGAACGCGGATTTCATTATTCTCGCCGTCGGCGTTGAGCAGATAGGTTTGCTTCGGATCGGGCCAGATCGCGAGGTCCCACACCGCGCCATTGCCGAGCGTGTTCTTCTCGTAAAACCATTCCTTCACGAAGGTGCCGTCCTTGCGGAAGATCTGGATCCGGTTCTGGGTGCGGTCGCAGACATAGACCAGCCCGTCGTCCGCGATCTTGACGCAGTGGACGGGGTTGCCGAACTGGGCCTGCACTGGTGCCGCCGGATCGTAAGGCGGCTGCTTGTCGTCATTCGGCGGCTTGCCGTAGGCGCCCCAGTGTCGCTTATAGGCAAGCGTCGTTGCATCGAACACGATGATGCGACGGTTGCCGTAGCCGTCGGCGACGTAAATCTCGTTCGCGCCCTTGTCGATCGCGGTTTCCGCGGGCTTGCCAAGCTGTGTGGTGTCGTTGGAGCCCTTGCTTGGCGCTATAGTGCCGATCTGGCCGACGTATTTGCCGTCGAGGGTGAACTTCAGGATTGCGTTGTCGTTGTCCGCGTTGCCGCCGATCCAGACGAAGCCGCGCTCATCGACCTCGATGCCGTGCTCGCGGCCGACCCACTCATAGCCTTGGCCGGGGCCGCCCCATGAGCGCAGGAGATTGCCGTCGACATCGAACTCGAGCACCGGCGGCGCGGGGACGCAGCATTTCGAACGCGGTGGTGTGAGGGTGGCACCTTTTTCATCATCGGTCAGCGAGCGCGGGCGGTGAATCACCCAGATGTGGCCCTGCCAATCGACGGTGACGCCGCCGACCTGGCCGAGTATCCAGTTGTTGGGCAATGGCTTTGGCCAGGACGGATCGACCGCGAAGGTCGGAATTTCACCGGCAGAGGCGAATTGCGGGAGAATGAGAGCGCCGGTCGCGACGACGCCGGCAAGGCAAAAGGCTTTGGCTAGCTCTGACACGGCGCGCATCGAACGCATGACAACCTCCCCGCTTGCTGCGGTTGGTCCGCAGTCGGCGGGCAGTCAATCGCGCCGAGGGAGAGGAGTCAATTGCGCTGCTTCTTACTCGGGGTCGCGAAAATCCATCAGCGTCCGCGTCCTGTAGTCGTAGAGCTTGCCGGTCTCGATCCATTGCGGAGCACACATCGGCACGATGAATTCGGCGACCTGCTCCGGCGTGTCCAGCGTCATCGGATCCTCGCCCGGAAACACGCTCGCGCGCATGCGCGTGCGGATCGGTCCCGGATTGAACAGGTTCACGCGGATCGACGTGGTGGTCGCCGTCTCATGAGCCCAGACCCGCGCCAATGTTTCAAGGGCCGCCTTGGACGCCGCATAGGGACCGAGATAGGCGGTGGCCTGGCTGGCCGCAGCCGACGTCACGAACACCGCGCGCCCCGCATCGGATTTCCTGAGCAGCGGCTCCATGCAGCGGATGAGCTGAAAATTCGCGGTGAGGTTGACCGTGATCACGTCGTTCCAGGGCTTCAAATCGATATGACCGAGCGGCGAGGAAGGGCCGGCCACGCCGGCGTTGCCGACGAGAATGTCAAGCTTGCCATGGCGCTCGTGCAGTGCAGCGCCGAGCCGCGCAATGCCGTCGACATCGGTCAGGCTGAGCGGCACCAGCGTCGCGCTGCCCCCGTCTTTCCTGATCTCGTCATCGAGCTCCTCGAGTCCGCCTTGCGTGCGCGCCACCGCAATGATGTGCGCGCCCGCGCGTGCCAGCGCGCGCGCCGTTGCATGGCCGATGCCCCGCGAGGCGCCGGTGACGAGAGCGATGCGGGAGGTGAGCGAGGGGGGCATATTCTCGACCTTCGTCATGCCCGGGCTTGACCCGGGCATCCATCTGGAAAAGAGGCTTTTGATGCTGGATGGATTGCCGGGTCAAGCCCGGCAATGACGAAAGAGGCAGCTTGGCAGCCCCGGAATGACGCTGCGCGTCAACTCGCCTCCGCCAACAAAGAGAGCTGGCGCGGCTGCGGCTCGACCTGGTTCTGGTCGGTGAGGTTGGTCGGATAGACGCCGGTGAAGCAGTGGTCGGCGAATTTGGGATTTGAGGGATCGCGGCCGGGATAGCCCATCGCGCGATACATGCCGTCGATCGACAGGAATGCCAGCGAGTCCGCGCCAATGATCTCGCGCATCTCCTCGATCGAATGGGTCGCCGCCAAAAGGCCGCCGCGGTCGGGCAGGTCGATGCCGTAATAGTCGGGGTAGAGGATCGGCGGCGAGGCGAGACGGAAGTGCACCTCGCGCGCGCCGGCATCGCGCATCATGCGCACGATCTTCTTGGAGGTGGTGCCGCGCACCAGCGAATCGTCGATCAGGATGATGCGCTTGCCCTCGATCGCGGCGCGATTGGCGTTGTGCTTCATCTTCACGCCGGATTCGCGGATGCTCTGGGTCGGCTGGATGAAGGTGCGGCCGACATAGTGATTGCGGATGATGCCGAGCTCGAAGGGCACGCCGGAATGCTGGGCGTAGCCGACCGCGGCCGGCACGCCGGAGTCGGGCACCGGCACCACCACGTCGACCTCGACGTGGCTTTCCCTCGCAAGCTGCGCGCCGAAGGCCTTGCGCACCTCGTAGACCGAACGGCCATGGACCACCGAATCCGGGCGCGAGAAATAGATGTACTCGAAGATGCAGGGGCGCGGCGGCTTCGGCGGGAACGGCTTGTGGCTTTGCGCGCCCTGTTCGTCGAACACGATGATCTCGCCGGGGTCGATGTCGCGGACGAATTTCGCGCCGATGATGTCGAGCGCGCAGGTCTCCGACGTCAGGATCGGGCAGCCGTCGAGTTCGCCAAGCACCAGCGGGCGAATGCCGAGGGGGTCGCGGGCGCCGATCAGCTTCTTGTTGGTGAGCGCCACCAGCGAATAGGCGCCCTCGAGCGCGCGCAGCGCCTCGATGAAGCGGTCGACGAACCGGCTGCGGCGCGATTGCGCCACCAGATGCAGGATCACCTCGGTGTCGGTGGTGGACTGCATCACCGTGCCGCTGCGCACGAGCTCGCGGCGGAGCGTCAGGCCGTTGGTGAGATTGCCGTTATGGCCGACCGCGAAGCCGCCGGCATTGAGTTCGGCAAACAGTGGCTGGACGTTGCGCAGAATGGTCGCGCCGGTCGTGGAGTAGCGGACATGACCGACGGCGACGGGGCCCGGCAGCCGATCGATCACCTCGCGCCGCGAGAAGGTGTCGCCGACCAGGCCGAGCCGCCGCTCGGAATGAAACCTGCTTCCATCGTAGGAGACGATGCCGGCGGCCTCCTGGCCGCGGTGCTGTAGTGCGTGGAGGCCCAGGGCGGTGATGGCGGCGGCCGAGGGGTGGCCAAAAATCCCGAACACGCCGCACTCTTCGCGTAGCGTGTCCCCTTCGATGTCGTCCTGGAGCTCGATCCCGGCCGGGTTCGGATTTTGCTGGAGTCGGGCGTCCTGGTCTGCTGCTGTCGTCTCGTCCATCGCGCCTCTCTCTCGTGGGCCTTCAGGCTTACTTGGCCGCGGGTTTCTCGATCAGCTTT
This sequence comes from uncultured Alphaproteobacteria bacterium, assembly GCA_963738845.1. Classification (GTDB taxonomy): domain Bacteria; phylum Pseudomonadota; class Alphaproteobacteria; order Rhizobiales; family Xanthobacteraceae; genus Bradyrhizobium. Next base: position 345,019 of record CAVTYJ010000009.1, read on the forward strand.
TTCAGGCTGTCGCGGGCAGGCTTGCTGTAGCCGTCGCCGGTTCCCCCCGCCGGGGGCGTTTCGGCGTCAGTTTGGTCGTCTTCCGGCTTATTCTTCTTGAATCGCTTTAAAATGGTGTTCTCGGGGTCATCCGGCAAGAGCGACATCAGCCAATCCCCGGTTCCCTGCAGAACGACCCGGGATTTGGCGCCAGTCACCCAGTCCGGACGCTGTTTTTCCGGCACCAGCCAGGAGAAGAACAGGAAGGCAACAACCATGATCAGGAGGCCGCGGGCCAGCCCAAACAGGAAGCCCAGGGTGCGGTCCAGCGCACCGATCCTTAAATCCAGGATCATGTCGGAGATGCGGACGGTGATCACGGACACGATGATCAGGGTGCCCAAGAACACGCCAGCCACCACCACCAGCGCCGCAACGGTGTCGTTGTTGAAATAGGTCTTTGCAGTCGGCAGCAGCTTGTTGAACGAATACAGCGTCACCAGCGCCGCGGCACCCCAGGCCGCGATCGACAGGATTTCGCGCATGAAGCCGCGCACCATCGCGAGCAGGCCCGAAATCAGCATCACGCCGAGGAGAATGAGATCGAGAATCGTAATCGGCATCGGCTGGTCTGGTCCGCTCCACAAGGGACGAAAGTTTACGAATCGGCGTGTCGGTCCCGTCTCACCTGAGGGGTTGAAAGAAGATCCGGCAAGGCCGGAACTCGCGCTATCCTGAGGTGCCGCCGTTGTCGTCGCGGGTTGTATAGCGGCGAGGGCGGCCAACGTCACGCCCGCCTAGCCGCTCTCGCGGCGGAATCTCGCCGGTGTGGCATTTTTTTCAAACCCCGGGGTTTCCCGGTCCGCCGACCGGTTTCCCTTGGAAGTTCCGCGCGCGGCGATCTCGGCGACCAGAGTGGTCAGCGAGTTGATGGCCTGCAATGAAAGTCCGGAATCGCCCGTGATCTCGCCGCGGGCCAATTCGGGCAACACCGCGCGGCCGAAGCCGAGCTTTGCCGCCTCTTTCAGCCGGGCGGGCGTTTGCGCCACCGGGCGCACCACGCCGGAGAGCGAAATCTCGCCGAAATAGACCGCATCCGGCGGCAATTGCGCATTCACCAGCGAGGAGACCAGGGCGGCCGCGGCGGCAAGATCGGCCGCCGGTTCCTGGATGCGCAGACCGCCGGCGACGTTCAGATAAACGTCGTGGCCGGAGAGCTTGACGCCGCAATGCGCCTCCAGCACCGCCAGCACCATCGATAGCCGACTCGGGTCCCAGCCGACCACGGCGCGGCGGGGCGTACCGAGCGAGGTCGGCGCGACCAGCGCCTGCAATTCGACCAGCACGGGGCGGGTGCCCTCGATGCCGGCGAACACCGCCGTTCCCGGCGTGCCGAGGTCGCGTTCCGACAGGAACAGCTCGGACGGGTTCGAGACCTCGCGCAGTCCCAGGCCCGTCATCTCGAACACGCCGATCTCGTCGGTCGGGCCGAAGCGGTTCTTCACCGCGCGCAGAATTCGGAATTGCTGCGAGCCTTCGCCCTCGAAGGAGAGCACGGCATCGACCATGTGCTCGACCACGCGAGGGCCTGCGATCTGCCCATCCTTGGTGACATGGCCGACCAGGATGATCGCGGCGCCCGTTTTCTTGGCGAAGCGGATCAAGGCCTGCGCGGAGGCGCGCACCTGCGTCACCGTGCCGGGCGCGGATTCCACCGTGTCGGTCCACATCGTCTGGATCGAGTCGATGACGATCAGGCGGGGGACCGCACCTTCTGAAAGGGTCGAGACGATATCCTCAACCGAGGTCTCGGCGGCAAGCTGCACTGGCGCATCGGACAGGCCGAGGCGCTCGGCGCGCAGCCGCACCTGAGCGATCGCCTCTTCGCCGGAAATGTAGACCGCGCGGTGGCCGGCGCGCGCGAGCAGGGAGGTTGCCTGCGTCAGCAGCGTCGATTTGCCGATGCCGGGATCGCCGCCGACGAGCAGCACCGAGCCGCGCACGAACCCGCCGCCGGTGACGCGGTCGAGCTCGGCCATGCCGGACGACAGGCGCGGCGCGTCCTGGCTTTTGCCGCTGAGGCTTTCCAGCGCGAACTGCCGACCCTTGCGGCGGGATCGGATCGACACCGGCACCGCGCCGGTTTCCTCCTCGGCCAGCGAATTCCATTCGCCGCAGGCCTCGCACTTGCCCTGCCAGCGGTTATAGGCGGCACCGCAGTTCTGGCAGACAAACGAGAGGGTGGATTTGGCCATGCAAGGAAAATGGAATCGGCTCGTGAGTCGGTCCTGAGTCACATACCACGCCGACCCCGCTTTGTGTTCATATTTTGTTCTAACGAAAGGCAGCCTGGTCGAGCCGTCCGTCACCGGGCCTTACGCAGCTCGTCCAGGCGCTTGCACAGCACGTAGGGCTTGCCGTCGATTTTGATCGTGCGGTCGGGGCCCGGCGCGAGCCTGATCGTCACCTTTCGGCCGTTGGCGTTCCTGGTGTAGTCCTCCCAGAATTCGAAGCATGTGGTCGAGAGCACGAGGCCGTCGCCGACCGGCGTCTTGCGGTCGACGCGGCAGTGGTTTTCGTATTGATCGACCAGCGGCGCGGGCTTGCCGTCGATGCGGTTGTCGAGGTCGATCAGCGTCTTGCTGTCGGGGCCGTCATTGTCGGGACAATCCTTCTCTGTTGCCGCCCAGGCGCCGTCGAACGGCTGCGCGGCGGAGAGCGGCGCCTGGGTTGCGAGAACGGCGAGGGCACTTGTGAAGGCGATCGTGATAGCGTTGCGCATGCGCTGGCTCGCGAGTGAGTGCCGAGTCCCGAGATCGTGGTCCCGGGCCTCATCGCACACGATGACGTCAAACGCTTACTTGATCGACACGAACGGCACCGTCGAGCCCGGCACCATCGTGGTCGGCAGCACGCCGTTCCAGCGCTCGGCCTGCACCAGGGTGACGAGGTTCGGATTGGTGCCGAGCGCCTTGGCTCGGGCCTCGATCGCGGCGGCCTGCGCTTCGCCGGTCACCTTGATGTTGGCGGCCTGGGCCTCGCCGGCCAGGCGCGTGGCATCGGCATTGGCCTGCGCCTCGGCACGGATGGCATTGGCCTTGGCGGTTGCCTGGGTCACCGTGATCTGGGCTTGAACCTTCTCGCGCTCGGCATTCTGCTGCAGTTTTTGCACCTCGACCTCCGCCAGCATGCGCTGCTCGATCGAGTGCAGGTAGTTCGGGCTGAACTCGATATTCTCGAGCTGCACCGCCTCGACGATGATCATCGGGTCGTATTTGAGCGTGTCCGCGATCGCATTCTTGATCTCGGTGTTGAGGTTGCCGCGTTCCTGAATGGCTTTCACCGCGGTGTAATGGCCGAACACGACCTTGACCTGCTGGTTCACGACCGGGCTGACGACCTGATTGACGGCGGCATCGAGCGCCCCGAACCTCGCGTAGAGATCGCTGACCTTCTCGGGCGCGGCACGCAGCGTCACGCTGATCTTCAGGTCGGCCGGCTGCTGGTCGAACGAATAGGAATTCATCTTGTCCCAGGTATAGGTCACGGTCTTGACGCTGACCTTCTGGACGCTGTCGATGAGGGGGATCTTGAAGCCGAGCCCCGGCTGCGCGGTGCCGACCACTGCGCCGTTGCGCAGCAACACGCCGCGCTCGGTCTGGTCGATCGTGTACCAGCTGCCGAGCAGGAGAACGAGAACGATAAGGCCGCCGATAGCTGCGACGGTAGCTCCTCTGATCATGACGATAATCCTGTTCTCGCGATTGGACGACGAACCCTGGTCCGCCTGGTTGGGACCGGTTCTTGGAAACTGCTGCGACACGCCCCCTTGGTCCGGCCTTCCCCGGTTTTGGTTCAGTCGCGGGCGCTGGTATTTTCGTGACAGAGGATGGATTTGCGCGCGAGGGCTTGGTTAACGCGCCGTTTTCGCCGACTCGAAAATGTGGCCGAGATCACGGACCGATCCTTAAAATTTGAGTCGTACCCTCTGCATCGCGCTTCAAAGAATTTGAGCCAATGCGATGATCAACGAACGTCACTTCTCTGCTCTCGATCGCCACGCGGTGCTTTCCGGCTCCGATGACGGCTTTCCCTGGTACGCAAGCACCATGCTCGCGATGGAAGCAAGCGAGGTGGTCCGGCTGCGCCTGGAAAAATTCGCGCATGGCGATGACGATTGCGAGCGCGAAGCCGTGTTGATGATCACCGAGAAGATCTTTGCCGCGATCGAAGCCTCCGCAAGCTGGCTTTCGGGGGCGGCGCTGGGCGCCATCGTCGGCCGTTATCGCGAGCATGTCGCCGACAATGCGCGGCGGCTGTCGGCGTAGACTGCGCTGCCTTCGGCACCTTTCGCAACGCTAATCCAGCACGACCCATGCGGGGGCGTGATCGCTCGCTCCGTCCTCGCCGCGCACCTTTCGATCGACGCCGGCTTTGTCGAGGCGCGGCGCAAGCCTGGGGCTGAGCAGGAGATGATCAAGCCGCAGGCCCGCGTCGCGCGCAAAGCGGTTGCGCGTGTAATGCCAGAACGTGAACATCGGCTTCGAGGGGTGCAGGCTGCGGATCGCATCGGTCCAGCCCTGCGCGACGAGAGAGGCAAACGCGGCGCGGCTCTGCGGCTGGATCAGCGCGTCCTTGTCCCATGAGCGGGTCGCATAGATATCGAGCGGCGTGGGTGCGACGTTGTAGTCGCCGGCAAGCGCAACGGGCAAATCCTGTTTCAACAGCCGTGCGGCATGCAGGCGCAGCCTTCTCAGCCAGTCGAGCTTGTAATCGAATTTTGGTCCGGGCTGCGGATTGCCGTTCGGTGCATAGATGCAGCCGATGATGATGCCGGAGACGGCGGCCTCGATGTAGCGCGCCTCATGATCGTGGCGATCGCCGGGCAGCTCGGTGCGCGTCAGCACCGGCTCGGATTTGCGCGACAGGATCGCGACCCCGTTCCAGCTCTTCTGGCCGCGCCAGACCGCGGCATAGCCGGCCTTTTCGATCGCCTTGAACGGAAACTCGTTGTCGGCAGCCTTCAGCTCTTGCAGGCAGACGATGTCGGGTTTGGCGGCGCGCAGCCAGGCGAGCAGGTTGTCGAGCCGCCGGTTGATGTTGTTGATGTTGAGCGTCGCGATTTTCACGCGGGCGTGGTGGACGCGGCGGGGACCGCTTCCGCGCTCACCGCGTGCGCCGCGCCGCCCTTGTAAATCCGCGCATAGCGCGGCCCGAGGCTGGTCAGCACCTCGTAGCCGATGGTCCCGAAATGATGGGCAAGCTCGTCCACGGTGATGCCTTCGCCGAGCAGCGTCGCCATGTGGCCGCGCCGCGCGGCGTTCGCCGGCAGGTCGGTGATGTCGACTGCGACGAGGTCCATCGAAACACGGCCCGCAATGGGACAGCGTTTACCGGCAACGATGATCTCGGCGCCGCGCGTGCCGTCATTGGCGCTGGCGGCCCGGAAATAGCCGTCGGCGTATCCTGCCGAGATGATCGCGAGCCTGGTCGGGCGTCGCGCCGTCCAGGTGCCGCCATAGCCGACGGTCTCGCCGCGGTCGATCGTGCGTATCTGCACGATGCGCGCCTTCACTTCGGCGGCCGGCTGCATCGGATTGTCCGCCTCGGGCGTCGGATTGATGCCGTAGAGTGCCGCGCCCGGACGCACCAGATCGAACTGGAATTGCGCGCCGAGATAGATGCCGGACGAATTTGCGAGCGAGGCCGGCACGCCCGAAAACAGGCTCGCGATCTCGCGAAAGCTCGCAAGCTGCCTGGCATTGTTGGAATTGTTGAGCAGTTCGGCGGAGACCAGATGGCTCATCACCAGCGTGATACCGTGATCGCCGGCACTGATGCGGGGGATGATGGCCTGCGCATCCGCAACCGGCAGGCCGAGCCGGTTCATGCCGGTGTCGATGTGGATCGCGGCACCGCCCTTCCAGCCCGTGCGGCGGCAGAACACGTCCCATTCGGCCAGCTCATGGAGATCGCCGATCACGGGCCTGCAGTCGAACTTGGCATAGGCATCGCCGGTGTTCTGGAAGAAGCCGTCGAGCACGTAGATCGTGGCCGCGGGAAGCGTCGCTCGCACCAGGCGCGCTTCGTCCAGCGTGGCGACAAAGAAGGTTTTGCAGCCGGCAGCAGCGAGCGCACGCGCGACCGGTTCGGCGCCGAGCCCATAGGCATTGGCCTTGACCACCGCGCCGCATTCCGCCGGCACGGCCTTCTTCTCGAGCTTCCTCCAGTTCGCGATAATGGCGTCCAGATCGACGATCAGAACGCCGGTCGCTGTTGCAAGTGCGGCTGCCTGATTGGCTTCGGGTGAGAGCACGCTGCCGGGCAAAGCCGGCCTGGGGGCGGATGCGATGTTCATGGGGCTGCTTTTAACGCGCCGCGCGGGCACGGTTCAACCGTGGTTCCATCCGTTCCGGAGCATAGCCTGCTGTCCGGCCCGGTGCGCTCGGCCCTAAACAGGCAGTCTTTGTCGCCAGAAGCCGCCGCTGAAGAGGCGAAGCCCGCAATGCGAAAGCCCCGCTCAAGCGGGGCGCATGAGCGGGGCCAGGCAGTTGCGTCGTTCGGCCCGGAGAGGCACCAACAGGAGCCGAATTCGCTCCCAAAATAAGCCTGCGAAGTCAGACCTCCATTAAGGCGTCAATCGAGCGGATGTTTGGCCCCGGGCCGCTTTTTCATCATTCCGGCACTGCTGTTGGGCCCGCTCCAGCGCAGCTTTGGATTCGGTCTCCTCCGCCAGCTTTCTCCACTCTGCGGCGAACTCCTGCCAGCCTTCCTTGAAGGGACTGACCGTGACCATGGCCATTTGCCGGCACATCTCGGCCTGCGCGCGGTATTGCTCCGCCAGGAATTCGAAGGAAGCGGCATCGGACAAGCGCAGTCTCATGGCCAGAAATCCTCGAAACCGATCCGGGGGTAGCACTGTGCAGTCAGACATGTCGGCTGCTCGATGGCCAAATCGGCCCGCAACGATCAACTGTCAAGGCGCTTGTTCGCCGGGCCAAACCCGCAAATATGGCGCAGCTTGCGCTTGGGTGAATCTTCAATATCGAATCCCAGTCTAGCAGCGTTCCCGATCTGCTTCACCATTTCGGCGAAGCTGCTTGTGGAGAACGGTATTTGCCGCGGACGACATGTTTCGTTCGCGCTCACGGATGTCATTCCTGGGCCGCTGACGGGCGACAAGATAGCATCATCATGCTTTGGTGATCCGCGCAATATAGCGCGCGACCGACGCCGCCACCACCTGCTTGCCGTTCGCATCTATCTGCCCCCGGCCGGAAAAGGCGCCATAGATCGCGTCGAACGCGAATGGCTCCAGAATGTCCGCCATGCGCCGAACCACGCTCGCAGAGAGCGGGATGAGGTTCGGATAGGACCACATGAAGCTGACGTGCCCGCTCGGGACCACCTGGAGAATATCGCCCGAGAGCAGCACGCCGCGGCCTTCGCTCCAGTCGGCCCAATGCAGGACGGTGCCGCCGTCGAAATGTCCGCCCAGCCGAACCAGCGTGAGGCCCGCCGCGACCGACTTTGTATCGCCCTCCCAGAACTGCACTGCGGGATCAGGCCGCATCACCCACTCTCGATCGGCCGCATGCAGGTAGATCGGAGCCCCGAATGCGCGGCTCCACTCCACCATCGTGGTGTAATAGTGCGGATGCGAGATCGCGATCGCGGCGAGCCCGCCCAGACCCTGCAGCAGATCGACTGTGGCGTCGTCGATCAAGGCGATGCAGTCCCACAGCACATTGCCGGCCGGCGTGCGCGCAAGGATCGCGCGCTGTCCGATCGCGAACGAAGGCGTGGTCTCGATCGTCGTAAGCGCGGTCGCGAGCCGGCGAAACTTGTTGCTGTGCGTGCTCCGCAGCATTTCCAGCGTGGTCCAGGACTGGCCCGAAGCCGGCACGAACTGCCGCTCGTCGGTGCAGACCGGGCACGCGGCAGGCGGCGCGTTGGAAGGCGGATACTGGGTGCCGCAGGCGGTGCAGATGAACATGGCCATGGTGCCAGCATACACCGGTCCGCGCGGCGCTTCATCAGCGGTGGCGGCAGGAAGCGCGCTGGCCGCGCGCCGGTCCGTTAGATCAGCGAATGCAGAGCCTTGACCGCGGCCTCCCGGCTCTCCACGGGAACAAACAGGTTTACCGAATGCGGAGACAGGACATATTTGTCGACGATGATGCCGTGCTGCTGCAGAATTTGAATCGCCTTTAACGGCAAGTTCGAGGAAACAGCGCCGAAGCAGGTGAGGCTCACCGAGCTCAAGGTCTCGCGCTGCTTGCGCAAATCTTTGCAGCTTTCCAGCGTGCGCAGCAGAGCGTCAAGCAATTCCGCATCGCCGGACATCATGATGCGGGTCTTCCCGGCGGCGAAGGCCGAGGCGAGCAGTTGCGGCCACGACAGGCCGCTCTCCTTGAGATGCTGCGCGAACTTCTCGAAACCCTGATTGAGATCGGTCGAATCGATCTCCACATGCTCGATGCGAGCCATCGAGTTGACGGCCAAGGCCTTTCCGGTTTCCATTCCGACAACCTCTTTGATCACTTGCGTGCTGTATTCGGCACCGCCCCATTTTTTCAGAACCAAAACCACATTTTGGCTTTGAGCCAGCTCCACGCTGCGGAAATGCAAGACCTTGGCGCCCCAAAAGCACATCTCGGACAGACACGCGAAGTCAAGCTGACGCAAAGGCCTTGCATCCGCCACGATGCGCGGATCGGCGGAGCAGACACCGTCGACCTCCTTGATGATCTCGCAGCAATCCGCCTTCAGCGCCGCCGCCATCGCGACCGCGGTGGTATCGCTGCCGCCGCGGCCCAACGTGGTGATTTCCTTGGTCACCGGATTCACGCCCTGAAAGCCCGCCAGGACCACGATACGTCCGCGATCGAGCTCTTCGAGCACGCGCGTCGGCCGCACATCCACAATGCGCGCGGAGGAATGCGATTCATCCGTCATCACGCCGGCCTGGCTGCCGGTGAAACTGATGGCCGGCACGCCGAGATCGGACAGTGCCATGCTCATCAGGGACATGCTGATGCGCTCGCCGGTCGTCAGCAACATATCCAGCTCGCGGCGATTGGGTTTGGGGCTGACTTGATAGGCCATTCTGACCAGCTCGTCGGTGGCCTTGCCCATGGCGGAAACGATGGCCACGACGCGATAGCCGCGGCTGCGAAGATCGGCCAGGCTGCTCGCGACCGCGCGTATCTTTTCCGGCGTTTCGAGACAGGCGCCACCGTACTTTTGCACGATGATGGGATTGCTGCGCATTCCGGTCAACTCGCGAGCCCAGGCGACGAACGGTATCTTCGTTCGACTGCGGTTCGCTTCGTTACCTGGCGATCGATGCCCGTTCTCGCTCGACCTTCTCAGTAACATCGCGGGCAACCGCGACCGAACCGAAGACGCCTTGATCTGATTCGACGAGCGCGAAGCTCATCTCAACATACAGCTTTCGACCCGATTTGTGCAGCGCTCTCGTCAAGGCAGGCCTGCCGCTCAGCTTCAATCGCCCGGTTGTCACGGCTGCGTCGAAGCCGGCCCAGTGAGCGGCTCGCAGGTGTGGTGGAATGATCATGTCGAGAGACTGACCGATCGCTTCGTCACTCTCGAAGCCGAACAATTTGGTAGATGCGCGATTCCAGAACACGATCTTGCCCGCGGCGGTCGCGACGATCAACGCATCCGCCAATTGGTCCAATATCGCCGTCGCTGTGGCTTCTTCGATCATGTCAAGGCCATGCTGTGATCGCTCGCCTGATGAGGCGACCCCGGCTCACTTGCACAGGCGAATGGGATCACCGGAACGATCCGGTGATCCCACAGGGCCAGTTGTCTGCGGCAGCACTGGCTGGCTCCGCAGGATTGACCGCCCGCTTTACGCTGGCCTTTGGACCCTGGCCGTCGGACGCTGGCTTTCCGGACGCTTGGTCCCGTCGGACACTGGTCGCTTCAAGCGCTGGTCGCTTTCGGCACTCGTCTTTGTCGGCTCTGGATGGTGCGGGATACCCACTCGATCAACCATCGTTCAACAGCCAAGCCGACAAACAGTTCCCGCCTTCGTCGAACAACTGCCGACGACGTCGCCGCGAACCGGCCAAGGAGTGCACCCGAAGTCACCGTGAACTCTTCGTAGACGGCTCCGAGAGTGGGACTCTGAAGATCTTGAATCCCGCAATATCCGGAAACCCTTCTGCCGCGTCCGGCGATGCCAATATCAGGACCGAGGCGGGCACCTCTCCACCGATAACGCGGTCGATCGCCCTTGGCTTGACTGGAAATGAGCTGGACTTCCGCTGCTCCCGCCGCCGCCATTGCGGTTCGGACCCTGCCGCTCACGACGTCTTCCCTGTCGTCGATTGCGATGCTGCGGCCGGCCAGATCGGACAGCGATTTGATTTCCGGGCGCGCCATCAGAATGGCGACCTCTGTGGCGGCCGTGACGCGCTCGGCCATGGCCGTGGCGGCGGTCACCTGGTCTCGCTTCGCTCTCGCTTTGACATCCGCTGCCGATTTTTGCGGTGGCGCCGACGAGGGCAATGTGAACTGCGGGATCCAGCGGGCAACCGCATCGCCGTGGGGCGAGCGTAAGAGGAAAGCGCCCGCAATGATACAGGCAGCGACCAGCAAGCCGACAAGGCCGCGGAGCCAGGCCCTGTCCGGCGGCGTTCGCGAATGATATCGCGCGCCCTCGCGCTGAATCCTCAACTGCTGTTGCTGGAGCCGCGTCGGCTGTTCATCAGCGCCTGAGCTCAAGGCGTGATGCAGATGATCTGTTTGATTTGCGTCCGTCATGGGTTGCATGGAAGGCCTTCCCAGTCCGATCGTTATCTGATGTCGCTGTGGATTCCTTTCTTTCGTTGTCACCAAAGCAAGGCTGGAAGATGAAAGTGTAAGAGTGACTTCATACACGTATCGGGAACTCGCTCGTGTCGAGACGAGGTTCCAGCCCGCGGCTGCTCGGGTTTCATGCGGGGAACACAGGCGATCGAGTTGCAAGGTCTGTCGTTCGAACGATCGGACAGGAACAGCAACCGGTCGCGCTAATAGCCGCGATCGGGCAATGGCGCGTCGTGCGAGAGATCGCCGAACCGCGTCACCGCGGCATCGAATTGCAACTCGACCGTGCCGGTCGGCCCATGGCGCTGCTTGCCGATGATGACTTCGGCCTTGCCGTGCACCAACGACATGTCGAGCTGCCATTTCTCGTATTCCGGCGTGCCGGCGCGGGGCTCCTTGTTCGCAAGGTAGTACTCCTCGCGGAAAACGAACATCACGACGTCGGCGTCCTGCTCGATCGAGCCGGATTCACGCAGGTCCGAAAGCTGCGGACGCTTGTCGTCGCGGCTTTCGACCTGGCGCGACAATTGCGACAACGCGATCACGGGCACGTTGAGCTCTTTCGCCAGCGCCTTCAGGCTGGTGGTGATCTCGGTGACTTCCTGCACGCGATTTTCGTTGCCGCGTTTGCTCGAGCCCTGCAAGAGCTGGATGTAGTCGATGACCAGCAGGTCAAGCCCCTTCTGGCGCTTCAGGCGGCGGGCACGCGCCATGAGCTGGGCGATCGAAAGGCCGCCGGTCTCGTCGACGAAGAAGGGCAGGGACTGCAATTCGATGGAATAGTCGCGGATCTTCTCGAAGTCGGTCTCGGTGATGCCGCCGCGGCGGATATGGCTCGAGGGAATCCCGGTGCGCTCGGCGATGATGCGCGTTGCAAGCTGCTCGGCCGACATTTCGCAGGAAAAGAAGCCGACCACGCCACCATTGGCCGCCTTGGTCGTGCCGTCCGCCTGCAACTCGGCGACATAGGCTTTGGCGACGTTGTAGGCGATGTTGGTGGCGAGCGCGGTCTTGCCCATGCCGGGGCGGCCGGCGACGATGATCAGGTCGCTCGGCTGCAGGCCGCCCATCTTGGTATCGAGGTCGCGCAAGCCGGTCGCAATTCCCGACAATTTTCCGTCGCGCTGGAATGCCTTTGCCGCCATGTCGACGGCGACCGTCAGCGCCTGCGAAAATTTCTGGAAGCCGCCGTCGTACCGGCCGGATTCCGCAAGCTCGTAGAGCTTGCGCTCGGCATCCTCGATCTGCGCCCGCGGCGCGAAGTCGACCGGAGCGTCATAGGCGACATTGACCATATCCTCGCCGATGCCGATCAGGTCGCGCCGCAGCGACAGATCGTAGATCGTCCGCCCGTAGTCCTGCGCGTTGATGATCGTGGTCGCTTCGGCGGCAAGCCGCGCCAGATACTGGCTGACGGTCATGCCGAGAATGTCGATATCGGTCGGGAAGAAGGTTTTCAGGGTGACCGGAGTTGCCACCTTGCCCATCCGGATCAGGCTCCCGGCGGTCTCATAGATCTTCTGATGCACGGTCTCGAAAAAATGCTTTGGCTCCAGGAAATCCGAGACCCGGTAAAAAGCATCGTTGTTGACGAGAATCGCGCCCAAAAGGCTCTGCTCTGCCTCGATATTGTGCGGTGCGCTTCGATACGCCGGGCCTGGCGTGTCGGAGGCGAGCTTGAGGACGTTCGAATCAGGAGGAGCCATGGAGAAAAGTGATCTTTGGATTCGGTCGTTTCTTGGGATAGGGCCGGCGATAAAGCGCCTGTCCGGCTCGAAGCGGAAGCAAAAGCTCGCCGCTATGCACTGTTCTCTGAAAATGTGGATGAATCCGCCGCCCGGCGCGCGGCACGCTTGACGGCTTTGGGACCGAAATGACTCGGCGCTCCCCGATACCTCTACGGCCTCTTTGACGGAAAAGTGAGGTACCGGCTGAACCTTCCCGGCTCGAGCCAGACTTAACTCAATGAGCGCGTTGGTTGTCCTGTCCCGAGGGCCTTCAGGTCCATAGCAGGTAGACGAACGCGATGACGGCCGCCGCCGTACCGAGTGCGATCAGGGCATAATCGGTGCGCAGGTCCAAGGATCGCTCATGATTGTTCGGGGCCATGGCGATTTTTTAAGGCAACCGCGCCCCCTGAAGATGTGAGCTGGTTCACATCCGATTCGATTTCTTTCCGGCAGCCTCGCCGGAACCGATGTTTTGTTGAGTTGTTGTTGCGACGCACTGGGTTTGAGTGACGATGGCAAGCCGGGTTCAATCATGGCGATCGGGCAGGGGCTCGCGTAACAGCGAGCTGCAATGGCTCTCGCAGCTGATTGCGACGATGGAACAGATTTCCCGGCCCGAGGTAAGAGCATTGCCTTGCGACCGGGGCCTGCTCGCGGCGGCGCGGGCCCAGTTGGCCAACCCGGTTCGGCTCGATCGGGCGGGCGTATCGCCTTTCACACTCAACTAGGAGCATGATTCGAAAAACCCGGGCACCGGTTTCCGAAAGATCATGCTCAATCAAGAATCTAGGGGCTATTCGCCGGCGATTCTCAGTCGCGGTCGCTGGCCCCGCTCGAGCTTGCGCAGACGCGCTTCTTCATGCGCGATATAGTCGCGTGTCATCGGCACGACGCCCTGGCGCTTGGTCAGCTGGATCTGGAAATTCATCATGTTCTGCTTGCGAAACGCCATCTCCGAGGCCGCGAGATAGAATTCCCACATCCGCGCAAAGCGTTCATCATAAAGCTGCACCGCTTCCTCGCGCCGCGCCATGAAACGCTCACGCCAGGCTTTCAACGTCTCGGCGTAATGCAGGCGCAGGATTTCGGTGTCGCAGACCAGAAGCCCGGCGCGCTCGATTGCCCGAAAAGCCTCCGACAAAGCGGGGATGTAGCCGCCGGGGAAAATGTACTTCGTGATCCACGGCGAGGTGGCATCAGGACCCGTAGGCCGCCCGATGGAATGCAGCATCATGATGCCGTCGTCGGTCAGAAGCTCCGCGCACTGCCGGAAGAAGGTGTCGTGGTGGTCGACACCGACATGCTCGAACATACCGACCGAAACGATGCGGTCGAACGGTCCCCTGATATCGCGATAGTCCTGCAGCAGAAATCTCGCGGTGTGCTCTAGTTTTATTTCCGAGGCGCGAGCATTGGAAACCTGAAACTGTTCGGTGGAAAGCGTGACGCCGGTGACATCGGCGCCGGTCATCTCGGCGAAATAGAGGCCGAGCCCGCCCCAGCCGGAGCCGATGTCGAGCACGCGGTCGCCGGGCCGGATACGCAGTTTGGCGGCAAGGTGCCGCTTCTTGGCGAGCTGGGCATCGTCGAGGTTGCTGTCCGGCGTCTCGAAATAGGCGCAGCTATATTGCCGGTCGGCATCGAGGAAGAGGCCGTAAAGCCGCCCATCGAGATCGTAGTGATGGGCAACATTGTTGCGCGCGCGCCGACGCGGATTGAACTGTTTGAGACGCCGGATCAGATAACGCAATTGCCATTGCGGCCGCGCCCAGCGCGGCAGCGCCTCGGGCTGGTCCATCAGGATCGCGAGCGCGTCGGCAATGGTGCCGCGCTCGATCACGAATTCGCCGTCCATGTAGATTTCACCGAGCGCGAGCTCGGGATTGGTGAGAATCCGCCGTTGCGCCCTGGCCGTAAGAAAGCGCGCATGGACCGTCTCGCCGGTTCCATCACCGCAGGTAAAGGTCTCCCCGCCTGCAGTGGAGAACGTCATCGTTCCCCGGCGAATGAATCGAGTGAGCAAATAACGCAACAAACCGTCCATCGAAATCACCACAACAGCGATCCCGGCGAGGTGAGCTCGTCAGCTTTTCCGGCACCGCCTTATTTCGACGCGCAGGACATGCAACAAGTTCCTATTCACCCAATGCTACGTTAATCACAGTGCTTGAGGTCCACTAGTGCGTTGTAGACAAAGCGGATATTCCAAATTAAGCCGGCGACGCGGTCGCACGAGCAAGCGCGCTTCCATTCGCGCGATAATCCGCTAAAAGATTGCCGCCGCCAGCGCCGGAGGCGACTGGACCGCGTTTTCCGCATCTGGGGATTTCTGAATGTTGGACCGAGCGCTCAGTCTAGCGACGGTGATGCTTCTAGTCGGCTGTTTCGCGGAGCGGGCGCTGGCGCAGGAGAACCTCGACGCCGGCAAGACCCCATCCCAGATTTTCGCAGGCACCTGCAACGCCTGCCACAGGAGCCCGCGGGGCCTGCTCAAGACCGTGCCGCCCGGTTCCCTCTCGAGCTTCCTGCGACAGCACTACACCACCAGCCCGAACATGGCCGGAGTGCTCGCCAACTATCTGATCTCCAACGGTGCCACCGACACGCGGATGCCGAGGGAGGGCGCCAAGGACGCCAGGCAGGAGGCCAAGCAGGACGCACGGCCCGCAGCGGGGCCCGATCAGGGCGACCGCCGCAGGCAGCGCCCGACAGGGGCAAGCCAGGAGCCCAGGCCGGAACCGAGCGCCAAACCGGACGAAACCGAGGTTCCCGCCGCGGCGATGGACCACGGCGCCAAGTCGTCCGCCAAACAGAAGTTCAGCAAGCGTGGCCGGGAGGAGCCGCCGAAAGCCGATGCGGCTCCCGCGGGCGAATCCGCCGCAAGGGAGGAGCCCAAGGCTGAGCCAGCGAAGCCGTCCGGCGAGGCTCCGTCACAGTCGGCCAAAGTCGAGCCGTCGGGCGATCCCGTCGCTACTCGGCCTGATCCGGTGCCACCCGTGACGCCCGCGCCCGCAGCGGCCACGCCCATGGCTGCTCCGCCAGGGACGCCGCCCACATTCTCGCCTGAGGCCGTGTCGGCAGCGGTTGCAGGCACCGCCTCGGAGGCGGCACCTGCCGTTCCGCTGCCGTCGTCGCCTGCGCCCGCGGCGGCACCTGCGGTCACCGCTACCACGCCCACGCTGCCGCCCGTCGCGCCGGCCGGCCCGCCGGCTCCGCCCATCTCCCAGTAGCGCAGCAGGCGCTACTTGGTTTCGGGGGCTTCCGCCCCGGCTTCGGGAGCCGGCGGCTCGAGCTCGTCGCGCTGGGCTTCCGGATCGAAGAACTCGCCGGCGGCGGCAATGGCCTCTGCGGCGGCGTCCTGATCCTCCTGGCGGGTCGAGATATTCTCGCCGCGCTTGATGCGCTCGGCCTCATCAGCGCTGCGCGCCACCGTTACGTTGATGGTGGCCTCGACCTCCGGATGGACGGCAATGGTCACCTTGCGCCGTCCGATGGACTTGATCGGTACGTCGAGCCAGACCTGCGGCCGGCTGACCGTGACGTTCTGAGCAGCGAGCGCAATAACGATATCGCGCACCGAGACCGAGCCGAACAACTGGCCGGCTTCGGAGGCCTGGCGGACGATGACGATGTCGAGACCGTCGATTTTCTCCGCGGCCTTGCTCGCTTCCGACTTGGCCTGGATGTTGTTGGCCTCGAGCTCGGCTTTCATGCCCTCGAATTTGGCGCGGTTCTCCGCAGTCGCCCGCAGCGCCTTCTTGCGTTTCAGCAAGAAGTTACGCGCGAAACCGTCGCGAACCTTCACGATTTCGCCCATCTGGCCAAGCTTGGCGACGCGCTCCAGCAGAATGACTTCCATTTTGATTGCTCCTTTCGATCTTGATGAGGGGTTGAGGTTGAAATAACTCAGGCCGCGGGCAGCGGCGGCGGCCGCGTCCGCAAATAACGCGCGCGAAAGCCGAACACGGCGTCGGCGAGGCCCAACAGCGCGACCACGATCACAAGCCATTCGAAGGCAAGAACGGTGACGTAGGCGAGGGAGAGCCAGAAGGCGCGGCCCTTCAGCTGCAAGGTCAGGGTATGCAGCACCGCAAATCCGCTGAAGGCGTAGCTCATCATCAGCGCCGCCGTGACGATCTGCGCCAGGATCGCAACCAATCCGCCGCTGAAGCACAGGCCGATCGCAGCGCAAAGCACCACCGGCGTGATCGGCGGCAACGCGGTGCTCCGCAAATCGGGCCAGGGCCGACGCAGCCGCCCCGACATCGCCGCGATCCTGGCCGCAAGCCACAGATTGAGCGTCAGCATCACGGTCGAGCAGATCGCGGCACCCGCGAACGCCATCACCACGACCCAGTCCAGCCATTGCTCCAGCTCGCCGCTTCCGACCACATCGCTGCGGGAGAGGATGCGGGCGAGGAACCTTCGCAATGTCTGGGTGATCGCGGCGGCATCGGTGCCGAGAGTGCAACAGTGCGGCAAAGGTGGTGAGTGCGGCAAATCCCGCAGTCCAGAGCATGATCCGATCAAGCGGATACCATTCAAGATCATCAGGAGCACCTCCTGCGACCGGGCGGCCGAGCAGCGCCAGATGCCCGAGCCACCAAGCCGGCAGCGCGACGCTGATCGCAAAAGCAAGGCCGTGAGGCAGGCCGAGGATTGCCCCAAGCACGGCAGCGGCGGCGATGCCGCCGATGGCTGCGCAGAGCGGACCCCATGCGATCGCGGCCAGCATCAGCGGCAGCGGCGCCAGATAGACCAGAAGCAACGAGATCAGTGCGCCCGAAATGATCGAGGCGAACATCGTGGCCGACGCGGCGCCGGCAGCAAGCGCAATGATGAAGATCATGACCATCAGCTGTCCCGCTCCTTTCGAGCGGTTAGAGGCGCCTCGAGGCGCCCCAACCATCGGCAACCGGAACGACCCGGAAGCCTCTTGAGGTTAAGGCCGCGGCCCGGAGGCCGCGGACTCCGAAGGTTTATCGAATCACATACGGCAAGAGGCCGAGGAATCTTGCGCGCTTGATGGCGCGCGCGAGCTCGCGCTGCTTCTTGGCGGAGACGGCCGTGATGCGGCTCGGCACGATCTTGCCGCGCTCGGAGACGTAACGCATCAGCAGCTTGGAATCCTTGTAATCGATCTTCGGCGCATTGGCGCCCGTGAACGGGCAGCTCTTGCGGCGACGGAAAAACGGACGGCGTGCACCAGCTTCGGCCATTGTTCTTACTCTCCCGTCGTCTCGGCTTCGTCACGCGGGCGGCGCGGGCCGCGATCGCCGCGGAAGCCGCCGTCACGATCGCCGCGGAAGCCGCCCTCGCGCTCGCCGCGGAAGCCGCCTTCGCGCTCGCCACGGAAACCGCCGCCACGATCGTCGCGCTCGCGGTCGCGATCGGCCTTGCGCATCATCGCCGACGGGCCTTCCTCAAGCTCCTCGACGCGGACGCTGAGATAGCGGATCACATCTTCGCTGATGCGCTCCTGGCGCTCGATCTCGGAGATTGCCGCCGACGGCGCGTCGATGTTCAGCAGCACGAAATGCGCCTTGCGGTTCTTGTTCATGCGGTAGGTGAGGGAGCGCACGCCCCAATTTTCCGTCTTGGTGACCTTGCCGCCGTGCTGCTCGACGACGCCGGTCATCTGGGCGGTCAACTCCTCGACCTGCTGCGGGCTCGCGTCCTGACGCGCGAGAAAAACATGCTCATAAAGTGGCATGATGGTCCTTTCCTGTGTTGGCGCGGTTTCCGGCGTCAAGCCCTTCGAGCCCTTCGGAAAGGACTCGGGAAAGCCAGCTCAGAAGGCGGGAACACGGGACGACGGACCGACTGGCCCTGCCACATCAATTCGCCAAAAAGGAGAGATTGCTGAGACCGTCCGTTCAGCTCCCGGCCGGAAGCCACGGATGGCGCGCTTTATACGGATTTTGGCCACGGAGGCAAGGAAAAGGCTGGCAGGTGCTGCCTTAATTTGAGGCCAAGAGGGGCCGGGAACCGGGAACAGCCGGCTTGACAGAGCGGGTGTGGGCGGTGTCTTAGCCTCGAAGTTGGAAATTCCTTAAAAATTTGGGACGCGTTCGGGGACCGCCGATGACGGCAGCATTCACATTTCCGGGGCAGGGTTCGCAGGCCGTCGGCATGGGCAAGGCGCTGGCCGAGGCCTTTCCGGCCGCGCGCGCGGTGTTTGAGGAGGTCGACGCGGCGCTCGGGGAGAAGCTGAGCGCGGTGATCTGGGAGGGGCCGGCGGAGAGGCTGCAGCTCACTGAAAACGCCCAGCCAGCGCTGATGGCCGTTTCGCTCGCGACCTTGCGTGTGCTGGAGAGCGAGGCCGGCTTCTCGGTTGGTCGCGACGCTGCCTTTGTCGCTGGCCACTCGCTCGGGGAGTACTCGGCACTGGCCGCAGCCGGCAGCCTCGCCATTTCGGACACGGCGCGGCTGTTGCGCACCAGGGGGCTTGCCATGCAAAAGGCGGTGCCGGTCGGCGCCGGCGCGATGGCTGCACTGTTGGGCCTCGACTATGAAGCGGCGGTCGCGGTTGCCGCCGAAGCGGCGCAGGGCCAGGTTTGCCAGGCCGCCAACGACAATGGCGGTGGCCAGGTGGTTGTCTCCGGTGACAAGGCTGCGGTCGATCGCGCGGTGGAGATCGCCAGGACCAAAGGCGCCAAGCGCGCGATGCTGTTGCCGGTATCGGCACCCTTCCACTGCAAGCTGATGCAGCCGGCCGCGGATGCGATGGCACAGGCGCTGGCCGATGTCAGCATCATGAAGCCCGCCTCGCCGTTGGTTGCGAACGTGCTCGCCTCCGAGATCAGCGACCCCGACGAGATCCGCCGTCGGCTGGTCGAGCAGGTGACGGGCACCGTGCGCTGGCGCGAATCGGTTGCCTATATGGCGGGCCGCGGCGTCACCAGATTTTTCGAGATCGGCGCCGGCAAGGTCTTGAGCGGCCTCGTCAAGCGCATAGCTGACGGTGCGGTCGGCGTCTCCGTCGGCGGACCAGGCGATGTCGCCGCCGCGAAGGAAGCGCTGGCTGCGTCCAGATAGCGGCCGAGGGGAGAGCATCGATGTTCGATCTCACGGGCAGGACGGCGCTGATCACCGGCGCGACTGGCGGCATTGGCGGCGCGATCGCAAAAGCGCTGCATGCGCAGGGTGCTACCGTTGCGATTTCAGGCACGCGGCGCGAGGTGCTGGATGCGATTGCGTCCGGGCTCGGCGATCGGGTGCATGTGCTGCCCTGCAATCTTTCCGACAGCGCCGAAGTCGAGGCATTGGTGCCGGCGGCGGAAACCGCGATGGGCCAGGTCGACATTCTCGTCGCCAATGCGGGAATTACGCGCGACAATCTTTTCGTGCAGCTGCGTGACGAGGACTGGGACGACGTCATCAAGGTCAATCTGACCGCAACCTTCCGTCTCGCGCGGGCAGCCACCAAGCTGATGATGCGCAAGCGCTTCGGGCGCATCATCGCTATCACCTCGGTCGTCGGCGTCACCGGCAATCCGGGGCAGGGCAACTACACCGCCGCGAAGGCGGGATTGATCGGCATGATCAAGTCGCTGGGCGCCGAATATGCAAGGCGTAACGTGACCGCCAATTGCATCGCGCCCGGCTTCATCAAGACGCCGATGACCGATGCCCTCACCGAGAAGCAGCGCGAGGCCATACTCGCCCGGGTCCCGGCCGCTCGGCTGGGGTCGCCCGAGGATATCGCCGCCGCCGCGGTCTATCTGGCCTCGAACGAAGCAGCCTATGTCACCGGGCAGACCATTCACGTCAACGGCGGCATGGCCATGGTTTAAGCCGCTTGCGCAAGCCCTTGCGGATGCGGCCAAAGGCCGTTTGGCGGGCAGGCGGGACTTGTGGCCAAGGCTTTTGAAGTATGGTACCGAACCCGGCAACGGATGGGCTAAGATCGCCATTGCAGGATTTCCAAACCCTGTATATTGGCGGGGCGGAGCCTTCCGTTGTTCGCCGGCCCGCTTCGGCCGGCGCCGCCGTTTGAAGCTGCACCGCCGGCCACGAGGGTGCAGAACGCCAAAACGGGGCGCTGGTAACGGGGCCAAATCAGGTTTATGCGCGATTACGAAGGAAGCTTAACGACCGCGATGGCTCGTATCATCCTGGGGTCGGGTCAAGGAAACAGCACGAGGTTGAACGATGAGTGAGATTGGCGAACGGGTTAAGAAGATCGTGGTCGAACACCTTGGTGTTGAACCCGAAAAAGTGGTCGACTCCGCGAGCTTCATTGACGACCTCGGCGCTGATAGCCTCGATACGGTCGAGCTCGTGATGGCTTTTGAGGAAGAGTTCGGTTGCGAAATTCCCGACGATGCCGCCGAGACGATTCTGACGGTCGGCGACGCCACCAAATTTCTCGAAAAGAACGCGAAGAGCTGACGCCCCGGCGTGGTTCTCGAACCGGACGGATCGTGCGCGAGCGATCGACCGGTTTTGTTTTGCGATCCGCCGTTACGGGCTGGAGTTTGATGAATGAGGCGGGTTGTCGTCACGGGCCTCGGCATGGTGTCGCCACTGGGTTGTGGCGTTGAGCCGACCTGGAAGCGCATCCTCAACGGCGAGAGCGGTGCAGGGAAGATCGAGAGCTTCGACGTCTCCGATCTGCCGAGCAAGATCGCCTGTCAGGTGCCGCGCGGCGATGGCAGCAACGGCACGTTCAATCCCGATCAATGGATGGAGCCGAAGGACCAGCGCAAGGTCGACGATTTCATCATCTTCGCAATGGCGGCGGCGCGTCAGGCGCTTGACGATGCCAACTGGCACCCCTCGACCGAGGAAGAGCGTTGCGCCACCGGCACGATGATCGGCTCGGGCATCGGCGGCCTCAACGGCATTGCCGAGACGGCGCTGCTGTTGAAGGAGCGCGGCCCGCGCAAGGTATCGCCGTTCTTCATTCCGGGCCGCCTGATCAACCTTGCTTCCGGCTATGTTTCGATCGAGTTCGGACTGAAAGGTCCGAACCATGCCGTGGTAACCGCATGCTCGACCGGTGCGCATGCGATCGGCGACGCTGGTCGGCTGATCGCGCTCGGCGATGCCGACGTGATGGTCGCCGGCGGCGCGGAATCGCCGATCGGCAGGATAGGCATGGCCGGATTTTGCGCGGCGCGCGCGCTGTCCACCTCCTTCAACGAGACACCGCAGAGAGCCTCGCGACCCTACGACAAGGACCGCGACGGTTTCGTCATGGGCGAAGGCGCCGGTGTCGTGGTGCTCGAAGCCTATGAGCACGCCAAGGCGCGCGGCGCGAAGATCTATGCCGAAGTGACCGGCTACGGACTTTCCGGCGATGCCTATCACATCACCTCGCCTTCGCCGGACGGTGACGGCGGCTTCCGCAGCATGGCTGCGGCAATGAAGCGGGCGGGCATCACCTCGGCCGATATCGACTACATCAATGCGCACGGCACCTCGACGCAGGTCGGCGACGAGATCGAGCTCGGCGCGGTCGAGCGCTTGCTGGGCAATGCCGCCTCTCGTGTGTCCATGTCGTCGACCAAATCGTCGACCGGACATTTGTTGGGTGCGGCCGGCGCGATCGAAGCGATTTTCTCGATTCTGGCGATTCGAGATAACATCGCGCCGCCGACCATCAATCTCGAGCATCCGTCGGTGGAAACGGCGATCGATCTCGTGCCGCTGGCCGCGCGCAAGCGCGAGATCAACGTCGCACTGTCCAATTCGTTCGGTTTCGGCGGCACAAACGCGTCCGTGATCGTTCAGCGCGTGTTCAACTGATGCGGCTTAGGCAAAATCCACCGTTTCGCCGCATTCGATGACAATTCGTAAGGCGGGCGTAAAGCTGGCCTCTCGCTGACAGCGAGGCCTCGATTGACAGCGACAGGACTCAGGTTGCATCGATGAGTGAACGGCCGCCCATTTCGCCTCGCAGCCCGCGCGCCGCGCTGGAGCCGGAGCAGGTCCCGCCGCCGCCGCGGCGCTCCGAGCGCGCGCGCAATCCGTTCGTAATTGTCGGCAACGCGATCATCACGTTCATCCTGGTCATGATGCTCGCCACCGGCGGAGTTTACTTCTACGGCAAGAAGACGATCGAGGCGCCGGGACCGCTGCAAGAGGACAAGATCGTCAACATTCCCTCGCGCGCCGGCATGACCGACATTGCCGACGTGTTGCAGCGTGAGGGCGTGATCGACAACAACCGCTGGGCCTTCATCGGTGCGGTGTTCGCATTGAAGGCGCGCTCTGAATTGAAGCCGGGCGAGTACGCGTTCAAGGAACATGCGTCCCTGCGCGATGTGATCGGCACGATCGTCGAAGGCAAGGTGGTGCAGCACGCCGTGACGATCCCCGAGGGACTCACCTCCGAGCAGATCGTCGCGCGGCTTGGCGACAACGACATCTTCGCTGGGAGCGTGCGCGAAATCCCGCGAGAAGGGACGCTGTTGCCGGAAACCTACAAATTTCCGCGCGGCACGACGCGCGAGCAGGTGATCCAGCGCATGCAGGCGGCACAGAAGCGGCTGGTCGCGGAGATCTGGGAGCATCGGAGCCCGGATGTGCCCGTCAAGTCGCCGGAGCAACTCGTCACGCTTGCCTCGATCGTCGAGAAGGAAACCGGCAGGGCGGACGAGCGCAGCCGTGTCGCTGCCGTGTTCGTCAATCGCCTGAAGCAGAAGATCAAGCTGCAGTCGGACCCGACCATCATCTACGGCCTGGTCGGCGGCAAGGGTACGTTGGGGCGGCCGATCAAGCGCAGCGAGATCACCCAGCCGTCGCCCTACAACACCTATGTGATCGACGGCCTGCCGCCCGGGCCGATCTCCAATCCCGGGCGCGCGTCGCTGGAAGCCGCCGCCAATCCGGCGCGTACCCGCGACCTCTATTTCGTTGCCGACGGCACCGGCGGGCACGCCTTTACCGAAACCTACGACCAGCATCAGAAGAACGTCGCCAAGTTGCGGGCGATGGAGAAGCAGATCCAGAACGATACGGTTGAGCCGGGCGACGATGCCCAGCAGCCGCTCGCGCCGGCGGCCGAGGCTGCGCCCGCCGCCGCCGCCAAACCTCCGGCGGCCAAAAAGCCGCCTCGGGCCGCCGCTCCGCCGCCACGCCCCGGGGCCGCACAGTCGTCGGCCACGGCGCCGCCCGGCGCGCCAGTGGCCCAGCAATAACGGCTCAGCCGGGACTCCACATTTCCTGAAAAGGTCCTATGGTCCGCGCGCCTTTGGCCCGCGAATTTGAAACTGTTGGCGTCGGAGAACCTGAGACCATGGCGTTGTCGAGCATGACGGGCTTTGCCCGAAGTCACGGCGCAAGCGGACCCTATGCGTTCGAATGGGAATTGAAATCGGTCAACGCCAAAGGCTTTGACCTGCGCCTGCGCCTGCCTCCAGGTTGGGACGAGCTTGAGGCGCATGCCAGGAAGCGTGCGAGCGAAATGCTGGCGCGCGGCACCGTCTATGCGAACTTCAATGTCAAGCGTTCGGACGCCATGTCGACCGTCAGGATCAACGAGGAGGTACTTGCGTCAGTCCTGAAAATCGCAACCGAGCTCGCCGGCAAGATCGACGCGGTGGCCCCGAGCATCGACGGGCTGATGGGCATCAAGGGCGTCATCGAGGTGGTCGAGCCCGAAAGCGACGAAGAACAAGACAAGGCCGCCAGGACGGCTGCCGCTGCCGCATTCGACGAGGCGCTCGCAAACCTCGTGGAGATGCGCCAACGCGAGGGCGTCGCGCTCGGCCGGATCCTGAGCCAGCGCATGCAGGAAATCGAGCGGCTCGCCGCCCGGGCCGAAGCCGCGCCCGGCCGAAAGCCGGAGGCGGTCAAGGCCCGCTTGGCCGAGCAGGTGGCGGTGCTGCTTGAGACCAGCGACCGCTTTGATGCCGACCGGCTCACCCAGGAAGCGCTGCTGATCGCAGCGAAAGCCGACATTCGCGAGGAGCTTGATCGCATTGCCTCGCACATCGCGCAGGCGCGGGAACTGGTCGGCAAGGGGGGACCGATCGGCCGCAAACTTGATTTCCTCGCCCAGGAGTTCCATCGCGAGGTCAACACCTGCTGCTCGAAATCCAATGACGTCGAGCTCACCAATACCGGCCTCGAGATGAAGAGCGTGGTCGAGCAGTTTCGCGAACAAGTGCAAAATCTGGAGTAAGAATCTGGAGCGACATATGGCGGCTCACGGACATGGTTTTGACGGCGTCGAACGGCGTGGCTTGATGTTCGTGTTGTCCTCGCCGTCGGGGGCGGGCAAGACCACGCTGTCGCGCATGCTGATCGAGCGGATGCCGGGGCTGAAGATGTCGGTGTCCGCGACGACCCGCAAGAAGCGACCCGGCGAGGTCGACGGCCGCGACTATCTGTTCGTCGACAAGGCTCGGTTCGAGGACATGGTGAAGCGGGCGGAGCTGCTTGAATGGGCCACCGTGTTCGACAACCGCTATGGCACACCGCGTGCGCCGGTCGAAGCCGCGCTGTCGAAGGGCGAGGACGTCCTGTTCGATATCGACTGGCAAGGCACGCAGCAATTGCGCGAAAAGGCGCGGGCCGACGTCGTCAGCGTTTTCATCCTGCCGCCGTCAGCCACGGATCTCGAGCAGCGCCTGCATTCGCGCGCGCAGGATTCCAGAGAGGTGATCCGCTCGCGCATGAGCCGCGCGAGCCATGAGATGAGCCACTGGGCCGAGTACGATTACATCGTGATCAATCATGAGGTCGACGCCGCGTTTGCAGAGGTGCAGTCGATCCTCAAGGCCGAGCGGCTGAAGCGCGAACGTCGGGTCGGGCTGACGACGTTCGTGCGCAAATTGCAGCAGCAGCTGGAAAAATAGCGCACCGACCGGGCAAGTTATTGCAGGCGCGCCGCTGCCTTGGCTCAGTTCGCGGCGCGTTGGGACGGACGTGGCGCGCCTATCTCGGCCTCGATCTGCCGCGTCAGCCGCGCCAGGAAATCCTCGATGCGCTCGACTTGCTCGACGGGACCATCGGCCTCGACGTCGTCGATGCCGACACTTTCGTGCGCCAGGTTCCGGGACTGCGGGGTCTCCTCTCCGATCTTCGGGCGCGGGCGCGGCATCGCCGCATCGCCGGCGATATACTGGGATTTGCTCGCTGGCCAGCGATCGGTCCGGATCACACGCTCCTCGAGTTCCTCGAGATCGACGTCGATGTCGTCGGCGGTTTCGTGAAGCGGCGCAGTCTCGTTGATGTGCGGCGCCGGCCAAGACTTCGATCGCCTCATCACGGGGCATGGGTTGCTGGAACACCGCATCATGCGCGTTGCGTTGCGGCCGGCCCTCCGGCCGATGCTCCATCCGCACGACCCGCTCGTCGAAACTTTCGGTCTCGAGCTCGGCGACGTCGCCGGGTTCGTACATCAGATCCCGTTCCAGCTTGGCGGTGTCGATTTCCGGCGGCACCCACGGCTGCATTGCGATATCGGCGGCGATGAGTTGCGGTTTCTTCGTCGGCCAGCGATCCCGCCGCATCCGCGCCTTGCGGCGCGCGCCGGCGAGCCGGTACACACCGCTGCCACTTAGTCCGGCAAGCGCCAACGCACCGAAGGCGACGAGCAACAGCTTCTGCAGCGAGCCCATGTTGCGTTCCGTCGGCATCGGCGTCGCCTGGGGCGAAGCCGGCGCCGGCGTTGGCACGCTTGCCGTATCCGTTGGCTGGTCCGCGTCGGCAACCGTGGTTGCGGCAGACGTGCCGGGAGAAGGCATGGCGCGCGACGGATCGGGCCAGGGGCCTGCGGCCGGAGCCTGCGCGATGGCTACTGGTGTTGCGCTGCCCGCAACTGCGGGCGGCGCGACGCGGGGCGAAGCCGCCGTGACGTCCGGACGTGCAGGCCATTCGGCGCGTGCGTCGGCGATCGAGCGCGGAGCAAGCATGTCGGCGTTGCGCGAAGGCGCTTTGGCCGTTGGCGTCGATTCCGTTGCAGCCGCACGCGCGGGCTCGTCCTCGCCGCGGAAGTACCAGCAATGTCGGCCGGTACCGCGTTCGAGGCGGTAATACCAATGCTTGCCTTGCGGTGTCGGTCCGTTCGGTTCCAACAGGCAGTCATCGGCTGCGCGCGCTGCGCCCACGAATACTGTCGACGAGAGGAGGGTGGCAGTGGCGCCGACGAAAATCGCCGATGCGAGTTTTGTTTGAACCCGTGACATACGCACCCCCGGTTACGCTACGCAAACACACTACGAATCCGAGAACTTTCGACAAAGACTTGGGTCGCAATAGGCCGCAAATCCGGAAAGGATGGGGCTTAATTCGGGCTCACGCCTCGGATCTTTTCTGGGGATTTCTCGGGCCGGTATCTCCGTAATTCCCCTGCCCGAAAGTCGCCTGATGTTCGCCGCCGCGCGGCCGCACCGAAGTGGCCGACCGCGGCGCGAGCGAGGCTACCGTCAAGGCCGCCTCTGCACGTGAAAAACATTGCCCGGTAAAAATCACTCGCTGGCGAGAACGTCGCTGAACAGCACGTAGCGCTGGCCATCGAAGCGCACCAGCCGCATCTGCTTGATCGGCCGCAAATCGGCAGGCGTGGTCTTAAGCTTGATGCCCGGCAGCAGCAGCGGCAGCTCCATGTCGAGATGAGAAGCCTGCTTCATGATGTTTTCGCGCGTGAGATTGTCGCCGCACTGCTTGAGCAACTGCACCACCGCCGCGCCGATATTGTAGCCGTAAGGCGCGTAATAATCGCTTTTGTCGACGTGCGGATTGTATTTTTCCATCCACGAGTTCCAGGCCTTCATGTCGGGATCATCGCGCCATTGCGGATCAGCCGGGTCCTTCTGGTAGGCCGCGGAGATAATTCCCTTGGCAGCTTCGAAGCCGGCCGGACGGATGGCGCCAGCGATCGAGGAGCCGACGCTGGAGACGAATTCCTGCGGATGCCAGTCGATGTCGTACGCCTTGCGGATCGCCTGCGCCGCGAATTTCGGCACCGAGAATATAATAAAGACATCCGCACCGGAGGCCTTCAGCGACACCACCTGCGAATCCACGGTGGGATCGCTGGTGTTGTAGGTCAGTGCCGAGACGATCATGCTCGATGCCCGGTCGCCGAGCCCGCGCTTGAGGCCCAGCATGTAGTCGCGGCCGAGATCGTCGTTCTGCGACAGCACGCCGATCCTGGCATCGGGCTTCGCCGACAGAATGTATCTGGCGTAAATCTCGGCTTCGGAGGCGTAATGCGGGGTCCAGCTCATCGTCCACGGATAGTGCTCGGGGTCGTTGAAGACGGTCGCGCCGGAACCCACGAACAGGTGCGGCACCTGTTTCTGGTTGATGTATTTGACCACTGCCATGTTCGTTGCGGTACCGACCGGATTGACGAGGAACAGGACCTCCTCGCTTTCGATCAGGCGTCGGATCTGCTCGACCGTCTTCGGCGGGCTGTAGGCGTCGTCGAGGCTGATGTAGTTGATCCTGCGCCCGTTGACGCCACCGTGCTCGTTGATCATCGCAAAGTAGGCAGTAGCCGAGACAGCACCCGCCGAATAGGCCGACGCCGGCCCGCTATAGGGCGTGGTGGTCCCGATCTTGATTTCGGTGTCGGTGACGCCGGGACCGTACTGCTTCTGCGCCAGCGCCGGCGTCGCCACAAAGCTCGTGAGCAGCGCGGCAATCACGCCTAACCCGGTCTTCCTCCTCGTCATTCTGTCCTCCCGTTTTTTTTACGGTGAGGCCGGATGAGACTTTTCTGGCCTAGTTTCTCAGGACGATGCGTCCCACGACTTGTCCGGCTCTCAATGCGTCAATCCATTTTTGCACGTCGCCCATCGGTTCTTCCCGCATCGGCGTCGCCTTGATCTTGCCGGCGCGCGCGAGCGTCATCAACTCGTGCGCCTCGGCCAGCGTGCCCACCATGAATCCTTCGATGGTCATGCGCTTGTAGATCCATTGCACCATCGGCAGGCTGAAATTGCCGCCCATCAGGCCGGACACCACGATTTTTCCGCCGCGCGCGATCACGGAGACCGCGAACGCCATGGATTTCTCGTTGCCGGCGAAATCGACGATCTCATCAAAGCCGCCCTCGGTCTCCTTGATAATTCGTTTAACGATGTCGGGCTCGCTCGGGTCGTAGGCGACCGCGGCGCCATTTTGCAGCGCGGTTTCGCGCGCCGCGGGATTGATGTCGGCCACCGAAACCTTTTGCTTGAACATCGCCTGCGCGAACGACAGGCCCATCATGCCCACGCCGCCCAGGCCGATCAGCAGCAGATTGCGCTGCCGCGGTCGTTCCACCAGTCGCTTCAACGCCCCGTAGGCAGTGACGCCCGAGCACATCAACGTCGCGGCCTGGTTCACCGGGAGCGGATCGTAATCCAGAAGATATTTGGCATCGGGTACCAGAACATGGCTGGCGAAGCCGCCATCGATGGACACGCCGAGAAAGCGTTGCTTGAGGCACAGATTTTCGTCGCCGTTCCGGCAGTCGCGGCATTGCCCGCAGCCGATCCAGGGGAAGACCGCTTTCTTCGCGCCGATCAGCTTTTTTTCGACCTCCGCTCCGACCTCTTCCACCATGCCCGCAATCTCGTGGCCGAGCGTGAAGGGAAGCGTCATGCCGCGCGTGGTGTCGAGCCGCTTGCCGCCGCCAAGATCGGCATAGCCGTCCTGGATATGCAGGTCGGAATGACACAGGCCGCATCGCTCGATGCGCACCAGCACCTCTCGGCCTAGCGGCGTCGGCGTCTCGACGACGGTCTCGCAGAGCGGTGCATCGAATTTGACCAGCGATTGTCGACGCATCAACGCCATTTACTTTCTCCTCTATCTCAGAAGCTGCTCTTCGCAAGGAGTACTTCGGGATCCTCGGCCGAGCGCTGATATCGCCGGCCCCACGAGATCGTGCTCGATTCCGGACCCGTGCTTCAGAGGGCAAACCGTTTGATCGCCGCGGCGATGCATTTTCAGGTCCTCATACGTGACCACCGTCGGTCCGACCGACATGTCACCCTTGAAGACTGCATCGATGCGAATATCGTATCGGTACACATCGCCCTCTGAAGTTGTGGCCAACAAGCTCTTTTGCAAGAACGACGCATGCTGGAGCTTAGAGCACGTTCTGCGTCTCGGCGCGAATATTGGTCAATTCACGTGCCATGGCAACAAAGCCGGAGACCGGAATGGTTTCGGCACGCCGGGTCGGATCGACAGCCGCGGCCGCCGCAAGCCGCGCGGGATCGGCTGGCAGGGATTTAAGGCTCTGCCGCAACATCTTTCGCCGCTGGCCGAAAGCGGCCGCTGCGACCTGCTCCAGCGCCCGGCGGTCGCAGACTTCCGGATTTGGCCGCGGCACCAGCCGCACGACGGAGGAGGTGACCTTCGGCTGCGGCACGAAGGCGGCCGGAGAAATATCGAACAGGATTTTCGTCTCGGCGCGCCAGTTCGCAAGCACACCAAGGCGGCCATAGGCCTCTTCATTCTCGCGCGCGACGATGCGTTCGGCGACCTCGCGCTGAAACATCAACACCATCATCTCGTACCACGGCGGCCAGGGCTCGATCGACAGCCAGCCGATCAGCAGCGTCGTGGCGATGTTGTAGGGCAGGTTGGCGACGATCCTCGCCTTGGCCGAGCCGAGGTAGGGCCGGGGATCGAAAGTGAGCGCATCCGCGTTGACGATCTCGAGCCGCCCGGGGTAGCGCTTGCCGATCTCCTCGAGAGCGGGAAGGGCACGCTGATCGTGCTCGACGGCGATCACGTGCGCCGCACCCAGCGCAAGCAGGGCACGCGTCAACCCGCCGGGACCGGGACCGATCTCGACGACGCTCGCTCCCTCAAGCGGGCCCGCCGCGCGGGCAATGCGCGCGGTCAGGTTGAGATCGAGCAGGAAATTCTGCCCCAGTGACTTGCGTGCCGACAGCGCGTGCGCCCGGATGACCTCGCGCAGCGGCGGCAGGTCGTCGATCGCGCTCATGGCTTTTCCGGGCTTGAGTCGGACTGGCTTGCCATGCGCTCGGCGAGCCGCAGCGCTGCGATCAGGCTCGCCGGGTTGGCGCGACCGGTGCCGGCGATATCGAATGCCGTGCCATGGTCCGGCGAGGTGCGAATGAAGGGCAGGCCCAGCGTCACGTTGACGGCGTCGTCAAAGGCCAGTGTCTTGATCGGTATCAGCGCCTGGTCGTGGTACATGCAGAGCGCGCAGTCGTAACTCTTTCGCGCGCCCTGGTGGAACAGCGTGTCGGCCGGCAGCGGGCCCGTCGCCGCAATGCCCTCGTCCTGCAGCACGGCGACGGCGGGCGCGACGATGCTCCGATCCTCGCTGCCAAGCGCGCCGTCTTCGCCGGCGTGCGGATTGAGGCCGGACAGCGCCAGGCGCGGGTTCGAAATCCCGAAGCGGCTTTTCAGGCTCGACGCCACGATGCGCGCGGTGCTGACGATCAAGTCCGTTGTGAGCTGGTCGATCGCCTCGCGCAACGATACGTAAATCGTCACCGGAACGACGGCGAGCAGGGGCGACCACAGCATCATCACGGGCTGCGGGGTCCGCCCATTGTCCGCCGCAAGCTCGGCGAGATATTCGGTGTGTCCGGGATGAGGAAAGCCCGCCCGATAGAGCACGCTCTTGGCGATCGGGTTGGTCACGACGGCGGCGGCGCGTTGCGCCCGCACATCGGCAACCGCCTGGCGAATGGAGGACAGCGCGGCCTCCGCGCTGTGCGCGTCCGGCTTCCCGGGGGCTGCCGTCGCGGCGTGCCCGGTCGAAACCACCGGCAGCGCGTCGGCAAATGCCGCGGCGGCATTGCTTGCGTCGACGTCGGCAAGCCTGACGTCGAGGCCGAGCGCGCTGGCACGCCGTCCGAGGAAGGCGCTGTCGCCAAGCAAATAGAAAGCCGGAAGCTTCAGCTCGGCCCGGCGCAGCCAGGCCTTGATGGCGATGTCGGGCCCGATCCCTGCGGGTTCGCCGAAGAGTCAGGGCGAGCGGCTTTTCCATGACTCAGGTTCGATCATCGCGGCTTTGCGGATCTCGTCCAGATAGGCGTTCGATGTCTTCGTGTACTTTTCGGCATAGATCTTGTCGCGCATTTCCTTCTTCTTCGGCGTGTCGATGGTGGTCGGCTTGCGCGCACACAGCGCGACCATCTCGACTCCCTGCTTGGTCATCTCGGGCGGGGTCAGATGTCCGATCGGCGTGTCGTCGAGCACCTTGCGCAGGTTCGGCGGCAAGTCCGCCGATGTCCTGATCACCATTTCGCGGATGGTGCCGTTGGCCATCGATTTGAAATAGGTGTTGGCCTCATCGCAGCTTTGTATGCGGGCACGCAGCGTCTCGGCCTCCTTCTGGCGCAGCTCGATCGTGCTCGATGCGGCGCCGTGAGGAATGACCAGCACGACTGGCTGCATCCTGTATTCGAAGGCTTCGACCTGTTGCTGGCCGTCGCCGCCCTCGGCCTTCACCCGTTCCGCCACGTCCTTTTCGCCAACCTGCAGGCGCTCCTTGTAACGTCCGCGCACAAGGCTGCCCCAGACCATGTCGGCCTTGATCCGCGACTTCAGGGTATCCGGACGCACGCCCTGACCTTCGAGCGATTTCGTCAGTTGATCGGAGGTGACCCGCATGCGCCCGGCCATTTGCGCGAAGGCCTGCTCGATATCGGTCGAGGAGGGATCGACGCCGAATTTCTTGCCCTCCTTGATCTTGACCTTCTCGTCGACCAATTCGGCGATCACCTCGTTGCGCGGCGATTGCTTGTGGGTGGTCAGGAAGTTCAGCTTGGTACGCTGCTCGATATCGTACTCGGTAATCGGCTCGCCATTCACCATCACGACGACCGTTTGCGCACGAGCGGGCGAGGCGCAGGCCAGCAGCGCTGCCAAGACACAGCTCACGACAAGGGACATCAGGCGATAGCGGAGTGGAATCGTCATGATCATGATCGCCCTAACAAACTCCGATTCGAGACGTTGGCTCACAAGGTTACACCCGGCGCCGGCGGGCCTATTGGATGCCGGCTCCTGCTCCCGACGAGCTCGTGTTGGCGAGCGTCCTCAGGCCGATCTGGAGCATATAGGCATGACCGAGCGTGGGCGGCGCCGCTCCCGTCGAATAATTATACGACGTCACATAGTTTGCGGCGAGCACGAAGCAATCGTCGACGTAACCTGCGCCGACGACATATTGATTGATGTTGTTGTTGGCGAGGTCCCAACGGGCCGCGCCGGTGGCCACCCAGTTCGACGCGACCTTGACCGAGCCGCTGGCCAGGAGGCCCTCGCGGCGGACCAGATAACCGAGTTGCGGCTGCGGCGCATAGTTGCCGTAGGTCAGGCCGACCGACCAGCGATCGAAGTTCGCTTTCGCCTCGGCCTCGAAGCGCTGGATGTTCCAGGTCTGCTCGTCCATGCGCGAGCGCACGCTGAACGTATAGGTGCGGTTCGGGGAGTAGCTCACGCTGGTGACATAGTCGGACAGAGGTTTGGCGAGCCCCGAGTCCAGGCCGGTATTGGTGGCGTCCTTTACCGCGTAGGAGTTCAGGCCAAACAGCTGGTAGGACTGGCCGAACAGCGCCTTCACCGCGCCACCCTGGTCGAATTGCGTGGTCGATTGAACGCCGACATTGGCGCGGCCGCCGCCCTCGACGCGATCATAGCCCGAGAACTTGTCCACGCTGAACAGGTTACTGGTGTCGTAAACCAGGCTCTGGGCATCTTCGTTCGGGAGCTGGCCCGCATAGGTTTCGTTCGGTCGAATAATGACCTGCGCGATCGGCTCGACCGTCGTCGAACCCCACGGCTGCACGTTGATGAAGGGGTAGCGATAGTCGAGGCCGACCGTCGGCATCACGCGGATCGCCTGGGTATCGCCGACGGGCAGGAAGTTGGAGACGCCCGGCTGGTTCGAGACATCGGAGTTGATCGCATCAGCGCGCAAGCTCACGAACGGTGTCCAGATCTCGCCCGCGGAGTCCGTGAACGAGCGTCGCCATTGCGCTTCGGCCGACAGGCGCGTGTAGGTCCCCGGGAAGCCGCGCAACAAGCATTGCGAGGGAGTTCGCGCGAGCGGATCGGCGGAGGTCAGCGTGCACAGGCCGTTGATGCTTGCCAGCGTCGTGATCGGGTCGAACACCGCCTGGTTTCGCGTCAGGTTGGTGAAGTTGGTCTTGTAGGAGACCTCGCCGCCGAAAATGGGGTAGTTGAAGACGTTCGAATAATCGAACACCGGATAAACCACCGGCACCTGCTGCTGGTTGCCCGAATAGCTCAGATAATACATCGAGCGCAGGTCGAAGAAGCTGCGGTTGCCGACGCCGGTCAGATAGAGTTGCGAAATCGCCTCCGTGGGCAGGCTCAGGAAAGAGGCCATGGGATCGCGGTATTGCGCGAGCCGATAGTCATTGAAGAAGGCGTAATCCGTCAGGAGCACGCCGTCCCAACCCCAGATCCATTTGTCGTTCAGGGAAAACTGACCCTTGGTGTCGATGCCGCCGCGGAACTGGCGATCGCCGGGCTGGCCGGCAAAGGCTCCGGGATCGAGTTGGTCGATGCCGTAGGCGCGAATCTGGTAGGCGCCGTCGATCAGTCGCTGACGGAATTCGCCCTGCATCAACACGCCCTGTCGGGTCAGGATGCGCGGCGTGATCGTCGCGTCGTAGTCGGGTGCGATCGCCCAATAATAGGGGGCTTCCATGCCGAAGCCGGTGGCCGCGGTCCCCGGGAAATAACCGGGCATCAGGAAGCCGCTCTTGCGCTTCACGGTCGGATCGGGCGTCGAGAAGTAGGGCATGTAGGCGACCGGCACGCCGAAAAACTCGAGCTGCGCGGTCTCGAAATACAGCATCTTCTCGGTCTGGTCGTGGATGATGCGCGCGCCCTTGACCTGCCACAATGGCGGCTTCTTGGGATCGTCGGCGCAGGCGGCGCAGGCGGTATAGACGCCGTTCTCGAAAACCGTGTAGTTGCCGCTCGAGCGATCCGCGCGCGTCGCCGCCATGCGCGTGGAATTGGCGGTGTCGACGCGCAGCGAATCCACAAAGCCGTCGCGATAGTCGTCGCTCAGGTCCATGGAGTTGGCGTAGGTGATCTTGCCGTCCGCATCCGTCATGCGGATGTTGCCTTCGGCATAGAGCCGCTTCGTCTTCTGGTCGTAGACGACCTTGTCGGCCTCGATGCTGGTCCCGTTGTAGAACATCTGCACGTTGCCGACCGCCGACACGCGATTGTTGTTGTAGTCGTAATCGACCTCGACGGCCTGAACGAGCATCTGGTTGTCGTTCGCCACCTTCGGAGGGCGCGGATGCGGAGGTCGCGGGTTGTAGCTGAAGCCCTGGGCGGAGGCGGGTTGCGTCGTCGCAAGCTCGCCTGTCGCGGCGGCAAGCAGCACAAGCACCAGCACGAAGAGCGGGCTTGCCGCGGGCAAACGCAAGCGTTGGCGGCGCACGCAGGTGCGCCGCCACGAGGCAAACAGACGCTGGAGGGCGGTGACCATGGCCACTAGCCGTCCTCCTGATACAACAAGGCCAAAAAGCCGGTGAGGCCGCCCACGAGCACGGGCAGCCACGCCGCAGCGATCGGATGCATCAACTCGGCCTTGCTCAAGTCCTCGGTAATTTTCGATAACACATAGAGCAGAAAGCCCGCGCCCACGCCACTCAAAACCATCTTCTGCACGCCACCGAATTGGAAGAACCGCAGACTGACAGATGCAGCCAGCATGACCATGGCCGCCAGCAAAAACGGCTGCGCGAGAAGCTTGTGGTACTGCAGTCGATAGCCCGCGGTCGCAAAGCCTGAGCTTTCGGACGAGCGGATGTAGCCCGGAAGTTGCCAAAATGACACAGTCTCAGGCGTCGAAAAACTGTTGCGCACCTGCGTCGGCGTGAGCGCGGTCGGAAGCCTGAAAGTGTCCTGATCGACGGGCGGTGCATCGAGCGAATAACGGCGCACCGTCTTGAACATCCAGTAGCCGTCCTCGAGCGTCGCCGAGCGCGCCTCGATGCGCTCCTTGAACTGATATTCCGAATCGAATCGAAACAGCGTCAGCCCGCTCAGGCGAATGCCCTGCTGCTCGCTGCGCGCGGCGTTGATGATGACCTGGCCGTCGGGATTGACCTGGTTGATCCAGAAACCGGCGGCATCCTGCACGCCGCCGCCCGGCGTGCCTCCGAACAGCTCCGCTTCCATCCGCTTGGAGAGCTCGCGCAGGCTTGCCGACATCGGATTGTAACCGACGGTGGCGAGGATCCCGAGCAAAAGCGCACTGGCGAGCGCCGGAGAGATGAACTGCCAGGCGGAGACGCCGGCGGCGCGCGCGACCACGAGCTCCAGCCGCCGCGACAGCGCGAGATAGCAGGTCATGGCGCCGATCAAAACGCAGAACGGCATCATCTTCTCGAGCAGCTGCGGCACCCGAAACAGCGAAGCCTCCGCCACCATGATCGGAGAGGCGGAGGCGAGCCCGGACGTCTTGCGCACCATCTCGATGTAGTCGACCAGCACGAGCAGCACGAAGATGCTTGCAAAGACGCCGAGCGCCGAGACCACGAAGCGGCCCGCGAAGTAGCGCCCAAGCGTGTTTGTGACCATGCTCATGCTGCGGCCGGGCGTCCGAACAGCCGCAGCAGGCGGGCGTTCAATGCGTTGATGGTTTCGAGCAGCGCCGCTGGCGGTTCGATCACGACGCTGCCGACGATGATCCACAGACCGAGACCGATCGCGCCCGCCAGCAAAAGATACTGCACCAGCGCGGCAAGCGGCGATTTGACCGCCATGACGGAGCAGGCGAAGCCCGCCATGCGCAGCCCGAACACGGCCAGGATCGAGCCGCCGATCGAGAAGTTGCGGCTCTGGCGCGTGGTGCGCGGCGCGCCAAGGAAGGCGAAGGTCAGGGCGGCGAACGCGAACGGATAGATCGGCGCGAGGAAGCGGTCGTGCAACTCGGCACGGAATTGGCCGGAGAGCTGCTTGTACATGGCCTCGTTCTGATCCGGCCACAGCAGCTCCCAGAGATAGCGCTCGCGGATGCCGAGCGAAGTGTCGTGACCTTGCGAGAACTTCGACATGTCGAAGGCGTAGCGGCCGAACGCGACCAGCGCGGGGTCGCGTTTGCCTGCCTCGAAGCGCTGCAGGTTGCCGTCCTCAAGCACCAGGAACGAGCCGTCCCCGCTTTTGACGATGGTGCCATGGTCGGCAACGATGGTCACGCGTTCCTTTGGATCGCGACGGTCGTCGATGAAGATGCCGAGCAGCACGCCGCCGGGCTGCCGCTCGCGGATGCGGATCGTCAGGTTCTGATCGAGCTGCGCGAAGCGCCCGGGCTGCAGGATGTTGGTAAGCACGTCGGCCGTGATCTCGGCGTCCCAATGCTTGATCCGTCGCATGCCGTCGGGTGCGAGATAGGCGGCGATGAAGGCGACAAGCAGCGCCACCACGATGGTCGCATGGACGAACGGGCGAAACAGCCGGAACGGCGAGAAGCCGGCAGCGTTCATGACGATGATCTCGGAGTTGGTCGCAAGCTTGTTCAGCGTGTGCGAGATCGCGATCATCAGCGCGATCGGTGCGATGATCAGAACGAGCGCCGGAATGACGAGGCTGGTGAGACCGAGGAACGTCGCGACCGTCTGGCCCTGACTCGTCATCAGGTCGATGCCGCGCAACGCCTGCGTAATCCAGATCACGCCGGTGAGGCTGACCAGGACCAGCGCGAACGACGCAAGCGTCGTGCGGAAGATATACCTGTCGATTGACCCCATCGCCTACCGCACGATCCCCGCCCAGCCACCGATGCGACTGCTTGCTGCAACCGTCCCCCCAAACAGGGGCCCCACCGGCCGCGCCCGCATCTGTCCCACAGGCTTAGTGTTTCACCACCATCCCTTTGATCCGTCAACAAAATGGCCGTGGAATGGCACGCTGCACACAACGTTAATATTTCATCGATGTGGCGGGGCGGACACGCCGGTGCTTGGCAGCGCGCCGGCGGGCAGGCCATAGTGGGGTTGAGCAGGCTGCTTCGGGTTGCCAAGCGGGGCCCGATGAGGTCGGCCGACATCCATCGTGCGCGCCGCAAAGCCCTGATTTTTGGAGGATTTACTTATGTCCGACGCCGTCAAGGTCGGCTTCGTCCCGTTGTTCACGTCTGCGCGGGACACGTTGGTGGTGTTTTGCGACGACGCGTTGAAGCTCGGCCCCGCCAGCCGCCAGGTGCTGGGCACTGCGGCCGAGCGCATCGAGCGCGCCGCCGCTGCCGTGGAGTTCAAGGGCAAAAGCGGGGCGGCCATGGAGCTGCTCGAGCCTGAGGGAATTGAGATTTATCGCTTGATCGTGATTGGTGCCGGCAAGCCGTCGGACCTGAAAGCGAAGGATTTTCTGAAATTCGGAGGCGTGTTGACGGGAAAGCTGAACGCGGCGAGCGAAGCCGTGACGGTAATGGCGGAATTGCCGGGTGGCGCAATGACTGCCGCGCAGGCCGGCCTCATCGCGACAGGGATTCGGCTGCGCGCCTACAAGTTCACCCGCTACAAGACGCGCAAGAAGGACGAGAACGCCAGCTTGCGCGCGCAAGTCTCGATTGCGGTCGACGATGTCGCGGCAGCCCGCAAGGCATTTGCGCCAAGCGCGCATGTCGTCGACGGCGTGCTGACCGCGCGGGAGCTCGTCAACGAGCCGCCGAACGTGCTTTATCCCGAAGAGTTCGCCCGCCGCGCCGCGAAGTTGCGCAAGCACGGCCTGGAGGTGCAGATTCTCGACGTCAAGGCCATGGCCAAACTCGGCATGGGCGCGCTGCTCGGCGTTGCGCAGGGCTCGGCAAGGCCCGGCCGCACTGTGATCATGCGCTGGAACGGCGGCAAGCGCGGCGAGCGGCCGGTGGCGTTCGTCGGCAAGGGTGTCTGCTTCGACACTGGCGGCATCTCGATCAAGGGAGCTGCCAACATGGAAGACATGAAGGGCGATATGGGAGGTGCTGCCTGTGTGGTCGGCCTGATGCAGGCGCTCGCGGCGCGAAAGGCGCGGGTCAATGCGATCGGCGCCGTCGGCCTGGTCGAGAACATGCCCGACGGCAACGCGCAGCGTCCGGGCGATATCGTCACCTCGATGTCGGGCCAGACCATCGAGATCATCAACACCGATGCCGAGGGCCGGCTCGTGCTGGCCGACGTGCTCTGGTACGTGGCGACGAAGTTCAAGCCGAAATTCATCGTCGATCTTGCGACATTGACCGGCGCGATCATGGTTGCGCTCGGCACCGAGCATGCCGGACTGTTTTCCAACAATGACGAGCTCGCGGCACGGTTGATCGAGGCCGGCGCCGAGACCGGCGAAAAGGTCTGGCGCATGCCGCTGAGCACCGAGTACGACAAGCTGATCGATTCGCAATTTGCCGACATGAAGAACACCGGCGGTCGCTATGGCGGCTCGATCACGGCCGCGCAATTCCTCCAGCGCTTTGTCGACAATACGCCGTGGGCGCATCTCGATATCGCGGGGACCGCGATGGGTGCGCCGAAAACGGACATCAACCAGAGCTGGGGCTCCGGCTATGGCGTTCGCTTGCTGGACCGGTTGGTCGCCGACCATTACGAAACGGGCAAATAGTCAGCGCGCAACATGACTGAAGTGCTGTTCTATCATCTGCAGAACATGACGATCGAGAACGTGCTGCCGCCGCTCCTGGAGAAATCGCTCGAGCGCGGCTGGCGGGTCGTCGTGCAATCGACCTCGCAGGAACGCGCTGATGCTCTCGACGCGCATCTGTGGACCTATCGCGACGATTCGTTCCTGCCGCATGCCAGTTGGCGCGGCGGCGACGCGAACGATCAGCCGATCGTGCTTGCAGTGGAAGACGCCAATCCGAACCGTGCGAACGTTCGATTTCTGATCGATAATGCGGCGTTGCCCGCAGATTCGGGTTCGTACGAACGGATGGTGCTGCTGTTCAACGGCGACGATGAAGACGCTCTGAAGAACGCCCGCACCGCCTGGAGCGATTGCAAGTCTCGCGGTTTCGAGGTCACATACTGGCAGGCGGATGAACAGGGCCGCTGGCGCCGGCGCGAATGATGGCGGTAATCAAGTGATATTTTTTCGGCGTTGCCCGCGGCCAACGTTCCATCAGCCACGGTGACGCCGCAAAGTGGTGGTCGGACAAGTGTTTAGGGGCCCGTCCGAGGGCCGGCGCAAGGGACCTGCATCAGCCGTGCGAGGCCAAAACCGATATTCGGCGCAGCTGTTGGCGCTGCTTGTGTCAGGCCCGCTGATTGCGGCCTGTACGAGCGCCATGCCCGATTTCAGCTCCATGCAGGACGCCGAGTGGTTCTCGCGTCCAGGCCGGCTTTTCATCAGGAGCGTGTCGATCGATGCGCCGCCCTTGAACCCGAACGCGCCGCTGAAACCGGAAGATTTCGTCAGTGCCGACGGCGCCTGCGCGGGCATGGCGCCTCCGGGTAGCCCCGCCGATGCCAACGCATTGACCGAGGGCCCTGCCGGCGCGCCGGCCCGCTCGCAAGGGACGGTGGCGCTGGGGCATACCGAATGCGACGTGGTGCGCGGCATCGGCGCGCCCGATAATGTCAACATTTCCAACAATGGCGAGCGCGTCGCGGTCGTGACCTGGTCACGCGGTCCTCGCGCCGGCATCTATACGTTCACCGAGGGACGTTTGAGCTCGATCGAGCGGGGTGCCGAACCCGTGCAGCCGAAGGCCGCAAAGTCGAAACCCAAGAAGAAGCCGTCAGCAACCTGAGCGCGTGCGGGTTTCAACCGTCATCCTGGCTTGCAGCTCGCGTGGTAGCTGGCTACTAGCCATGGCGGTTCCATGCGGGTAGCATTGCACCTGCCGTGCAAGCCAACACCCGCCTTCCAAGAGTCCTCGCGCTCCTCCTCGTCCTGGCACCCGCGCTCGCGGGTTGCTCGGGCTCGGATTTCAGCGACGAGCGCACCAGCCGCACCCAGCCGCCGCGAACCGACATTTCCGACTTGCTTCAATCCGGGCACTTCCTGAGGGATGCCGAATGGTTCTCGCGCCCCGGCCGGCTTTCCATCAGGAACGTGTCCATCGATGCGCCGCCCCTGAACCCGAACGAGCCGCTGAAGCCGGAAGATTTCGTCGGCGCCGATGGGGCCTGTGCGGGCATGGCCCCGCCGGGAAGCCCCGCCGGTGCCAACGCGCCGACTGATGGAGCTGCGGGCGCGTCGCCGCGCCAGCAAGGCACGGTGGTGCTGGGGCACACCGAATGCGATGTCGTGCGTGGCATCGGTGCGCCCGACAGCATCAATATCTCGAGTAATCCGCGCGGCGAGCGCGTTGCAGTCGTGACCTGGTCACGCGGGGCGCGCGCCGGGCTTTACACCTTTACCGCAGGACGGCTGAGCTCGATCGAGCGGGGCGCTGAACCCGTCGATGCGCCGCAGGCGGCGAAGCCGAAATCCAGGAAGAAGCCGACGGCAAGCTGAGCTGAGCGCGCCGCTTTCAGCCCTCGGCATCGACCCGGGAGCTCGCCTCGAGCCAATCATCTTCGGCGCGCAGCAGCGCGCTTGCGGCGTTGGCGCGCGCCTGGCTGAGCTGCGCGGCCTGCTTGGGGTCGCGCGAAAAAATGTCAGGGAGGGCAAGGGCCGTGTCAATTTTCGCGATGATGCCAGTGATGCGTTCGATCTCGGCTTCCGCCTCGGCGATCTTCTGCCTGAGCGGCTTCTGTCGATCGCCTCGGGTTCGCTCAGCTCGTTCGCGGGGGACGCGCTCGATGTCCTCGCGCGCGCTCGCGCGCTCGCTCCGCGATGACAGCACCAGCCGTCGATAGTCGTCGAGATCGCCTTCAAAACTCGTCACCGCGCCGTCAGCGACCACCCACAGCCGCTCCGCACAGGCTTCGATCAGATAGCGATCGTGGGAGACCATGATCACGGCCCCACTGAAATCGTTGATGGCTTCCGCCAGCGCCGCGCGGCTGTCGATGTCGAGATGGTTGGTCGGTTCGTCCAGGATGATCATGTTTGGGCCGAAAAAGGTCGCAAGCCCCAGCAGCAGGCGGGCTTTCTCGCCGCCGGACAGGCTTCCGACCCTGGTGTCGGCCGCCTTGCCGGAAAAGCCGATCGCGCCGGCCCGTCCGCGCACTTTCGATTCCGGAGCGTCCGGCATCAGGGCGCGAACGTGATCGTAGGTGGAAGCCTCCTCGTTCAATTCATCGAGCTGGTGCTGGGCGAAATAGGCGATACTGAGCTTTTCGGCGCGGGTGACCGTTCCCGAAAATGGCTTCAGGCGATCGGCGAGCAGCTTGACCAGCGTCGACTTGCCATTGCCATTGGCACCGAGCAGCGCGATGCGGTCGTCATTGTCGATCCGGAGCGTGATGCGGTTGAGAACCGGCCGGCCTGGATCGTAGCCGACCGTGACATTGTCGACGGCGATGATCGGCGGCGACAGGGTTTTTTCCGGCTGCGGAAAGGTGATCTCGTGCACCTCCTGCGTCACCAGCGCAGTCACCGGCTTCATCCGTTCGAGCATCTTCACGCGCGACTGTGCCTGGCGCGCCTTGGAGGCTTTCGCCTTGAAGCGGTCGACGAAGGCCTGCAGGTGCTTGCGCTCGGCCTCCTGCCGTTTGGCGTGCTTGGCATCGAGCATCTCGCGCGCGGCGCGCTGCTCCTCGAAGGACGAGTAGCCGCCGCGGTAGAGAGTGAGCTTGCCGCGATCGAGATGAAGGATCTGACTGACCGAGGTTTCCAGGAGGTCGCGGTCGTGGCTGATGACGATCATCGTGCGCGGGTAATTGGCCAGATGATCCTCAAGCCAAAGCGTGCCTTCGAGATCGAGATAGTTGGTCGGCTCGTCCAGCAGCAGAAGATCGGGGGCGGAGAACAGGGTTGCCGCCAGCGCCACGCGCATGCGCCAGCCGCCCGAGAATTCGCCCACCGGACGCGCCTGATCGGCGCTCGAGAAGCCGAGTCCGTTCAGGATGGCCGCCGCCCGCGCCGGCGCGGAATGCGCGTCGATGTCGACCAGCCGGGTCTGGATCTCGGCAATACGGTGAGCATCCGTCGCGGTTTCCGATTCGCGAAGCAGCGCGTCGCGCTCGAGGTCGGCCTTGAGCACCACCTCGATGAGGCTTTCCGGCCCGTCGGGCGCCTCCTGCGCGAGACTGCCGATGCGCCAGCGGGGCGGGATCGTGATGGTTCCACTTTCCGTCGAAAGCTCGCCGCGGATGGCGCGAAACAGGGTCGATTTGCCGGTGCCGTTGCGTCCCACCAGGCCCACGCGGGCGCCGGGCAGGATCTGCGCGGTGCTGTGGTCGATCAAAAGCCGCCCGGCCAGGCGGATCGAGACGTCCGAGATCGAAAGCATGCGCGCTTGTTGCCACTGTTCGCGACAAACGCAACCGCCAAGTGCAAAAGTCGCCCCGCTGCTCCGGCTATCGCAAGGGCCGGGCCATACCCCGCTCTTCCTCCTGTTGGCGCAATTTCTCCAGTAATTGCTGGAGATGCGGAGAAGGGTCGAGCGAATTGGGCGGCAGGCTCCGTTGCAGCCGCTCGCCCACAGCGTCGCAGATGGACCGGCTCGTGCGGCGGTCGAAGGGTTGAATCGGGTCGGCGATTTTGGCCACGGCGGTCATTTGCGTCATGTGCTAGCGACAGGTCATCCCCTAAGAAGTCGCAGGTGCAGAAAATGTTTCCGGTCCGGGACATAGCTTTTTTGTAAGGCTTTCCAAGCAGAAAGCCCCGGGGCTGGCCGGGGCTCTGCGGCGACCCTCGTTCAGTGGCCGTCAGTAGCAGCGGTTGACCAGCCGCCAGCGGGGTCCCCAGGGGGTCGGCACCAGCCGGCGGACATAGCAGCCGCCATAGCCGTAGAAGCCGCCTCCGCCGACATAGACGCGAGGGGCCCAGCCGTAGCGGTAATAGCCACCGTGCCAGCCAGGGTGGCCATAGCCCCAGGCGGAGGCGGAAGTCGGGGCCAGGGCTGCGGCACCGAGCGATGCCGCGGCAACAGCAACAAGCGAGAGTTTGCGTAA
Organism: uncultured Alphaproteobacteria bacterium; assembly: GCA_963738845.1. GTDB lineage: Bacteria > Pseudomonadota > Alphaproteobacteria > Rhizobiales > Xanthobacteraceae > Bradyrhizobium. Next base: position 388,496 of record CAVTYJ010000009.1, read on the forward strand.
CATGATGGTCTCCCTTCGATAGGCGCGACCGGCGCCATGGGTGAAAACGCTTCCCGGGCAAAGCTCGAACCGATGGGCCGCCGGACCCTCGCAGCCTATGCGCCATAAGCTGAACCAGCCCGCGACGACGGCTGCAGAATGGGTTCACGTTCGTGAAATTGTTGTAATTGCGCGTGGTTAACGCGCCTGCGACCGAACCTGCGCGTCGCTTGCCGTGCACGTAAGGCACCGATATAAGCCCGCAACTCTCCCACCCGCTTTCCGAGGACGAAATCATGGCGATTGAACGCACTTTCTCGATCATCAAGCCCGATGCGACCGCGCGTAACCTGACGGGCGCGGTCAACGCGCTGATCGAGAAGGCGGGGCTTCGGATCGTCGCACAAAAACGCATCCGCATGACGCGCGATCAGGCCGAGACGTTCTACGCCGTGCACAAGGCGCGGCCGTTCTTCGGCGAGCTGGTGGAGTTCATGACCTCCGGCCCGGTGGTCGTTCAGGTGCTTGAAGGCGAGGGCGCGGTGCTCAAATATCGCGACGTCATGGGCGCGACGGATCCGGCCAAAGCAGCCGACGGCACGATCCGCAAGCTGCATGCAAGGTCGATCGGGGAGAACTCCGTCCACGGTTCGGACGCGCCGGAGACGGCGGCGATCGAGATTGCCCAGTTCTTCTCCGGCAACGAGATCGTCGGCTGAGGAAGCAACGAGAGCCGCGCCAAACAAGCGGCCTTCAGGGCTCCAGGGGGTAGGCAGTGAATTGGGCGTTGCAGGTCCTCGATCCCGCCAATATCGGCGGGTTCTTCACGCAGCTGCAGCTCGACATGCAGCGGCCCGCCTTCTGGCTCGCGGTCGGCAAGATCATCTGGATCAACATCCTGCTCTCGGGCGATAACGCGCTCGTCATCGCGATGGCTTGCCGCGGCCTGCACGGACGGCATCGGCTGTGGGGGATGGTGATCGGAGCCGGCGTCGCTGTCGTGCTGCTGATCGCGTTTACGGGCATCGTCGCGACGCTGATGTCGCTGCCCTATCTGAAGCTGGTCGGCGGCCTGGCGCTGCTCGTGATCGCCGCGAAGCTTCTGGTGCCCGAAGACGAGAGCGACGAGGTCGAGGCGGGCACGACGCTCTGGCACGCCGTTCGCATCGTCGTCATCGCCGACATCATCATGAGCCTCGACAACGTGATTGCGGTCGCCGCTGCCGCGAACGGCCAGCTCTCGCTGCTCATTCTCGGCCTCACGGTCTCAATTCCCATGATCATCGCCGGTGCAGCGCTCATCATGCTGGTGCTCGACCGCTTTCCGGTGCTGGTGTGGATCGGCGCAATGCTGCTTGGCTGGATTGCCGGCGACGTGATCGCGAGCGATCCGGTCGATCAGGCTCTGCTGCACGAAGCGCTCAGCGGGCAGATGGTGTTCAGCATCGATGCGACATCGGCGATTTTCGGCGTCTCGCATCTCAGCTTCGACGGCGACCTGATGGACCTGGTCGCCTCCGCGCTGGGCGCCATCCTCGTGCTCGTCGTGGGGTCGATCTGGCGATCGCGCAAGCTGCGTGAATCCGCCCGCGTTGCGAGCTTGCAGGCCGCCGAAGCCGCACAGCGGGCGGATTAGCGCCGAACGATCGATCCGGAACGGCCCAGAAGCCTTGCGAGCTGCCTGAAACGGCTGCCGACGCGGTCGGCAACCAGGTCGACCATCCGGTGCTCGAACACCAGCATCAGCTTGCGGCCATTGCTGCGGAAGTGGGTTGCGGGCAGCACGCCGGGCCGCGCCGCCGAGATCAGATGGGCGACGCGGAACGCCGCGCCGAGCATGCGCGCGCGCTCCAGCATCGCGGGCGTGACCTGCTCCTGGATGACGGACGGCGGCTGGTTTTCCTCGCTCAGGCCCGCGTAGCGGAAGAACACGGACAGCGCCACAAAGGCGCGGCCCTGGTGCGTGATCGAGCCGAAATTGCCGTTGATGATCAATTCGAGCGTCTGCTCGCCGCGGTGGTCCGGATGCACCCGCCAGGCGATATCGGACAACAGGCAGGCGGCATGGCGCAGCCTGCGATCCTCCTCGCTCTCGCGCAGATGCACGACGCGCGCGAGGCGGTCGGTCCATTCGATCAGCTCCTGGGCGTGGCGCGCCGAGCGCGACAACAGCTCGTTCAGCGTCTGTGCAGCGCAGATCAGGCCGTCCTTCGCGCGCTCGCTCTCGGGCAACATCGAATAGAGCAGGCCTTCGCGCACCCCGAAGGTCGAGAACGTGATCGTCTTCGGCTTCGCCTCGTGGATCACGTGTTCGAGCACGAGCGCCGCATAGGTCAAGAGAGGCCGCCGCGCGTCGGCGACGGCTTCGATATTGGCCAGCATGTTGGCGGCGGCGAGCCGTCGCAGCCGCTGTGCGAAGTCCAGCGCATCCTGTGCCGGGATCGAGTAGCCGTGCATCACCTTGATCGGATAGCCGCTCTGGACGATGTGGATGCGCGCCAGCGCGCGCCACGTTCCGCCGACCGCGTAGAAAGTGCGGCCGCGGCCGGCCCTGAGCCGCGGGACTTCCGACAATTCGTTCTTGACGATACGTTCGGCGCGCTTGAGCGATTTGTGCGCGAGGTCCTGTAGCGCCAGGCTGCCGAGCGGAAGCGTGACGCCGCCGCGCACCTGGTGGCCGCGCACGTCGATCAGTTCCAGCGAGCCGCCGCCGAGGTCGCCGACGATACCGTCGGGCCTGTGAATGCCTGAGACGACGCCGAGCGCGGACAGCTTGGCTTCGCGCGGCCCGGACAGGATCTCGATCGGAACGCCACAGATGCGCTCCGCTCTGGCGATGAAGTCCGCTCCGTTGCTGGCATCGCGGCAGGCAGCGGTGGCGATCGCAAAGATGCGACCAACGCGTTGAATCTTGCACAGAGCATGGAAGCGTTTCAGCGAGGTCAGCGCCTTGTCGACGGCATCGGGCGCGAGCAGACCGGTCGATTGCACCTCGCGTCCGAGCCCGCAAAGCGTCTTCTCGTTGAACACGGAGACGAGACTCCGCGCCATCTGCTCATAGACAACCAGACGAACCGAGTTCGAACCGATGTCGATGACCGCGACGCTGGATGCGCGTTTGCGCGGACGTATCACCGCTGCGGCCCTTCGGACAGAGTCCGCTCAGGGCAATTGATGGCGTTCGGTACGGCGCGTGAGGCGGCGCGGCGAAGATTCCTTGAGCGACTTTCCACGGCCTGAGAGACTCGGATTGGTCATGAAATAGTTGTGCAGGTTGAAGGGCTCTTCGCCTTTCGCGGCCTTCATACGCGTTGACGAACCGTCCGGCAACAATTGCCAGCTCTGTTCATTGTCCTTGAGGTTGGCGACCATGATCTGTTCGAGAACCTGCTGATGCACCGTGGGATTTTGCAACGGACACAGCACCTCGACGCGGCGGTCGAGGTTGCGCGGCATCATGTCGGCGGACGAGATATACACAGCTGCTTTTGCGCTGGGCAGGCCCTGTCCCATGCCGAAGCAGTAGATGCGCCCGTGCTCGAGGAAGCGGCCGATCACGGATTTGACGCGGATGTTGTCGGACAGCCCCGGCAGCCCGGGACGCAGGCAGCAGATGCCGCGCACGACGAGCTCGATGGAGACGCCGGCGCGGGATGCCTCATAGAGGGCGTCGATGATCTCGGGATCGACCAGCGAGTTCATCTTCATCCAGATTGCACCCGGACGTCCGTGGCGGGCGTGATTGGTCTCGCCATGGATGTGCTCGAGAATGCGCTTGCGCAGCGTCAGCGGCGAGACGGCCATCTTCTCGATGTCGATCGGCTCCGCGTAACCGGTGATGTAGTTGAACACGCGCGCCACGTCGCGGCCGATGATCGGATCCGACGTGAAGTAGGAGAGGTCGGTGTAGATGCGCGCGGTCACCGGATGATAATTGCCGGTGCCGGTATGAACGTAGGTGGTGAGATTGCCGCCCTCGCGCCGCACGATCAACGACAGCTTTGCGTGCGTCTTAAGCTCGAGGAATCCGTACACGACCTGCACGCCGGCCCGTTCGAGGTCGCGCGCCCAGCGGATATTGGCTTCCTCGTCGAAGCGCGCCTTCAGCTCGATCAGCGCCGTCACCGACTTGCCGGCCTCGGCGGCCTCGGCCAGCGCGCGCACGATCGGCGAATTGTTGGACGTGCGATAGAGCGTCTGCTTGATCGCGACGACGTCCGGGTCGCGCGCGGCCTGCTGCAGGAATTGCACGACAACGTCGAAGGATTCATAGGGGTGATGGACGATCAGGTCTTTTTGCCGGATCGCCGCGAAGATGTCGCCGCCATGGTCGCGCACGCGTTCGGGGTGGCGCGGCACATAGGGCGTGAATTCGAGGTCGGGCCGATCGAGCCGGGTCAGCTGCGACAATTCGTTCATCGCCAGCACCCCGTCGACCAGCAACATCTCGTCGTCGGCGGTCGCAAGCGCCCGCTGCACAAAGCCGCGTAGCTCCTCGGGCATCTTCGCTTCGATCTCGAGCCGGATCACCGAGCCGCGGCGCCGCCGCTTCAACGCCGTCTCGAACACGCGCACCAGGTCTTCGGCCTCTTCCTCGATCTCGATTTCGAAGTCGCGAATGATGCGAAACGCGCCCTGGCCTTTCACGGTATAGCCGGGGAACAGCCGTCCGATGAACAGGCCGGTCGCCTGCTCGACCGTGATCAGGCGCACCACGCCGTCCTTGCCCGCGGGGATGCGGATGAAGCGGTCGATCTTGCCGGGCATGCGGATCAGGGCGTTCATCGGCTTGCCGTCGGATACCCGCGCAAGCTGCAGCGCCATGGTGAAGCCGAGGCTTGGGATGAACGGAAAGGGATGGGCCGGATCGATCGCAAGCGGCGTCAGCAGCGGAAAAATGTTGTTGAGGAAATGGTCCTCGATCCAGGCTCGCTCGGGCCTGGTGATATCGCGCCCGTCGACGAGCACGATGCCGGCGCCGGCAAGCACTTGGCGCAGCTCGCGCCAGATCGCCTGCTGGTCCACGGCGAGCTGCGAGACCGTGTTGTTGATCAGAACGAGTTGCTCGGACGGCGTCAGCCCGTCCGGGCTGCGCTCGGTGATGCCCTCGCGGACCTGCGCCTTGATGCCGGCGACGCGGACCATGAAGAACTCGTCAAGGTTATTGGCGGAAATCGACAGGAACCGCACCCGCTCCAGCAGCGGGTGGCCGGTATTGACCGATTCCTCGAGGACCCGACGGTTGAAATGCAGCCAGGATAGCTCGCGATTGATGAATCGTTCCGGGCTTGCGACGATCGGGGTGACAACCTGGGAAACGTCGTCTTTTTCTTCAATTACAAGGGCTTGCTCGGAGTCCATGAGAGTTCGGTCCAATCGCGGATTGTCATCCTGCGGGATTTGGCCTGCTGCGGCGCAAAAACCGGGTCACGATGGTGACATTCCCCCACATGATGATCCCCACCGAAGCGACGTCAAGGCATCGGCTCGGCCGCGTTGCGCAACACTTCGGCAACGAAGGATCGGGTGACGGGGCGGCCGAGCCGCAGGGCTTCGCGGTCCAGATGCTCCACAGCCTGTCGCGCGGCCGCATAGGACCGCTCAATCCGTGTTGCGAGAAAGCCTACCACGGCTTCGTCGACTGCAAGCTGGCGATCGGCGCAATACTTCACAATGAGCGCGCGGAACAGCCCATCGTCGGGCGGCTGCAGCGAGATCACCGGCAGCGCACGCAGGCGCGAACGAAGGTCGCGCAGCTCGATTTCAAGCGCTGACGGCGCCACGCGCGCCGTGATCAGGACAAAGGCCTGCTCCTCCCGCGCGAGATTGAGCAGGTGAAACAGCGCGCGTTCATCGAACGCCGCCGGGCTCAAGTCTTCCAGCACCAGCGCGCCGGTCGCGAGCGCCGCAGGCACGTCGGCCGAGGTCAAGGCGTGCGCACCGGTTGACCGCGCGCCCGCCTGTTCGGCCCATATCGCGGCGAGGTGGCTCTTGCCCGAGCCTTCCGGCCCGACCAGCATCACGGTCCGGCCCGGCCATTCCGGCCAGCTGTCGATCAAAGCGAGCCCCGCGGCATTGGCCGGCCCTTCGAAAAAATTGTCGCGCGTCAGGCTCTCCGCGTGCGGCAGCGCGAACGCCAATTGACGGGAATGAACGCGACCAGCCACGCGAAATGCTCCATGCCGGATCAAAGCGCGACGGCCTCAGGTCGAGATCGCCATCGCGGTTTGGCTTGTTGCTTGCGCTTGAACTTATCTGAAATCCGCTGCGCAATCTTTCGGATCATGCGTATCAGCCGCCTGCAAGGTTCATGCGCAACTAGATCGTGCTCATGTGCCGCACCCATTCCACCAGATAAAGGGAGACGGAGGAGAGCGTAAACACCGTTACGAGCGCCATCAGGATGAGGTCGTAGGGCATCGGCTTGAAGTCGAAGCCGAGCGAAGCCAGCACAAGCGCCGCAAACGCCACCTGGGCCACCGTATTGAGCTTCGAGACCATCAGAGGTTTCATCGCGACCGGCTTGTCGAACAGCCAGGACACGATCACCGCCGCCACGATCATGAAGTCGCGCGACACCACCAGGATCACGATCCAGCGCGGAATGGCGCCCCATATTCCGAGCGCGATGTAGATCGACACCAAGAGCGCCTTGTCGGCGAGGGGATCGAGCAACGCGCCCAGTTCGCTCGTCATGTTGAAGCGTTTCGCAAGGAAGCCGTCGATCGCATCGCTGACGCCGGCGATGATGAACACGGCAAAGGCGACCTCCATCTGGTTGGAGGCGATCGCCCAGACGATGATCGGAACCAGCAGGATCCGGCCCAGCGTGATGAGGTTGGGGATAGAATTCGGAATACTCACTCGGCGCTTCCCGGCGCAAAAAAGATCCGACTCGTTTATGGCTCAAGCCGGTCATTATCTACATAGTACACGCCCTCCCGCCTTGCGAGCCATTGCGCGGCGGCGGATTCCGACGTAACCAGCCGGAATAATTCCGGAACAGAAATGGCCGAACGCAAAAACGGGCTGACTTATGCCTCCTCGGGTGTCGACATCGACGCCGGCAATCGGCTGGTCGATCTGATCAAGCCGATGGTGCGGGCGACCGCACGCGCGGGCGCGGATGCCGAGCTGGGCGGCTTCGGCGGGCTATTCGACCTCAAGGCCGCGGGCTTCAAGGACCCTGTTCTGGTTGCGGCCACCGATGGTGTCGGAACCAAGGTGAAGATTGCGATCGAGACCGGGTTGCATGACGGCATCGGGATCGATCTGGTTGCAATGTCGGTGAACGATCTCGTCGTGCAGGGCGCCGAGCCCCTGTTCTTCCTCGACTACTTTGCCTGCGGCAAGCTCGATCCGGAGGCCACCGCGGCGATTATCGCGGGCATCGCCGAAGGCTGTCGGGAATCCGGCTGCGCCCTGATTGGCGGCGAGACCGCCGAGATGCCCGGGCTCTACAGGGATGGCGACTATGACCTGGCGGGCTTTGCGGTAGGCGCCGCCGAGCGCGGCACCCTGTTGCCGCGCCCGGATATCGCGGTCGGCGACGCCGTGATCGGACTCGGCTCGTCGGGCGTGCACTCGAACGGATTTTCGCTGGTGCGCAAGATCGTCGCGCAGTCCGGCCTGGCATTCGATGCACCGGCGCCGTTTTCGCCGGTGATGACGCTCGGCGCCGCGCTTTTGACGCCGACGCGGCTCTATGTGCAATCGTGTTTGCGCGCGATCCGCGAAACAGGCGCGGTGAAGGGGCTTGCGCATATCACCGGCGGGGGCTTCACCGACAACATTCCGCGCGTTCTGCCGAGGCAGCTTGGCGTCGGCATCGACCTTGCCCGACTGTCGGTGCTCCCCGTGTTCAAATGGCTGGCCGAGCAGGGCGGCGTCGCCGAGCTTGAATTGCTACGCACCTTCAATTGCGGGGTCGGCATGATCGCAATTGTCGATCCCGGCGCGCTCAAGGACGTCACGGAGGTCTTCGTGGCGAATGGCGAGAGCGTGACGATGCTGGGGACCGTGATCCCGGCCACGGGCGGAGACCGCGTTCTCTACAACGGCCACCTCGATCTCAGACGGTGAGAGTCATGAAGCGGCGCGTTGCCATCCTGATCTCCGGGCGCGGATCGAACATGGCCGCGCTGATCAAGGCTGCCGCCGCCGAAGACTATCCGGCCGAGATCGTGCTTGTCGTGTCCAACCGCGCGGATGCCGCCGGTCTCGAGAGGGCGAGGGCGAGCGGGGTTTCCACCGCGGTCATCGAAAGCAAGCCGTTCGGCAAGGACCGCGCCGCGTTCGAGGCGGCTTTGCAGGCAGTGCTCGACCGGCACAACATCGAGCTGATCTGTCTCGGCGGCTTCATGCGATTGTTCACGGCCGAGTTCGCGCGAGCCTGGCATGGGCGGATGCTGAACATCCATCCCTCTCTGCTGCCATCCTTTCCGGGGCTTGATCCGCACGGGCAAGCGTTGCGCGCCGGTGTCAAGATTTCCGGCGCCACGGTGCATTTCGTCATTCCCGAGACCGATGCCGGTCCGATCCTGATGCAGGGTGCGGTTTCGGTCAGCGATCACGATACTGCCGAGACTCTCTCCGAGCGCATTCTCGAGGTCGAGCACCGCATCTATCCCGATGCATTGCGGTTGCTTGCGACCGGTGCTGTTCGCCTCGAAGGCGAGATCTGCAGGACACCTGAGAGCGCAGGCTCCGGCAATTTTCTTGTCTCGCCGGTTGCGGGCGTCGAGGGCGAGTTGATCTGAACATTTTGTGGCGAGGCAGCTACCGGATTCTCCCGGTCGAAAAGATGAAGTTGTTGCAATAATCCTTCCGCTTCCAGAACCAGTCGCCCTCATCACGCTGATGGATCGCCGGATCAAATAACTGCATGGGCAGCAGGCGTCCGGCCAATACGAAATATCCATCATAACCGAGCGAATTGAGATAGCCGAAAACCTCTTTGACGCTGCCGCCCTTCAAATGGCGGCCTTCGCATTCGAAAACCAGAAGTGGCTTGTGATTGCGCAGGATGCGGGCCGCGCCGGCAAACACGCCAAGCTCGGCGCCTTCCACGTCGACCTTCAGCACGGAGATAGGGTCCGCATCCCCGAAATAGTCGTCCAGGCTCACCGTGGCTACGCCGGCGGTGACGATCTCCCCATCGGGCAGTTGGGGGCAATTCAACGACGCGCCCGGTTTGTGCCTGACGGGAATGTAGAGGTCGTGGAGGCCTGAAGCCGAGCAGACGGCCTTTGCCTCCACTGTCACGTTGTGCAGACCCGTGATCTCGCAGATCTTTTCGAGCCTGCGGGCCAGGTCCGCTTGCGGCTCAAAGGCCACGACACGTCCGCTTCTGCCGGCCCAGCGCGACAGCCAGTAGACGAAGCTGCCCTTGTTGGCGCCGATGTCGCAGACGACGTCGCCATGCTTTATGTGCCGCCTGATGATGGACAGTTCTGCCGAATGGTCGCGGAAACGCGCTTTCAAGGCCCTGAACGTGAAACGGGCTATCTCGCCAAGCGATATCGGCGGATCGCCGACAAGCTGCTCCTCCGGCGTCGTTAACTGACGCGCGTCGTTCATGCTCTCCGAACCCCTTCGGTCGAAAAGCTTACGAGAAACAGAGGGGGAAGGCCAATAGCCGCTATCGCGAGCGTCCTGACATTTTGTTGTTCGGCGTTGTCAAAGTCGGCACCTGCGCTTTCCGTCATGCGGACGGAGGCGCGCAGCTCGGATAAAACCGTGCGGCAATTTTCTTGATCGGGCAATGCTCAAACGAGAGTTCCTGCTCGAAACAAAAATCCCCCGGCAAGCTGCCGGGGGCGAATTTGGGTCAGCGCGGATCCCGCGAAAGTCTAGGAGACCTTCAGGTTTTCCGCGGACGACTTGCCACGATTTTCCACGAGGTCATATTCCACGACCTGATTTTCGTTGAGGGTTGTGAGTCCGGCACGCTCGACAGCGGAGATGTGGACGAACACGTCCTTCTCGCCAACCTGCGGCTTGATGAACCCATAACCCTTGGTCGGGTTGAACCATTTGACGGTACCCTTGGGCATCGCCTGTCTCCTCGGCTAGACGTAAAAAAGACGCGGCCGCGTATCACGCGTGCCACGCCACAAACGGGCTTCCGGTAGTCTGCTCAATTTCCAAATCTTACGTAGCAAGGTCGCGAAACGCACAGTCGATCGGCTAAATCCGATTGTGCAGGGATTGCAACACGAAATCGATGCCTTAGCAAGCTTTTGGCGCTATTCAGGAAATCGGCTCAGCCTAGAAATTAGTCAGAATTCGGCTGTGGCGGCGGGAGCACAACGGACCGCCAATCTCGGACAAGAAGGTGGTCAAGCAATTGACCCACTCCGGCAACTCGGGGCAAATCCTGTTCTGACGGTATTTTCGCGCGCTATCTCCCTCGGAAACGGCATACATGCGCTGCCCTTTGCAGCTAGACGACAGTCGGGGCAGACGCCGCATCGCACACGCCATCGCGCTGGTTGCGATCGTTATCGCACTGGTCACGAGCCTGCCGTCAGCGCAGGCGCAAATCACTTCGGGTCCGAGCCCGTCACCGTTACCTGCAGCGACTCCGACACCGACCCCCACAGCAAACGTCATCAATTCCGAGATCTCGTCGAACAACCAGGTCCTCAATCTCGGCAGCAATTTCCTGGAGCGGCTCGGCAACCAGGCAACGAATGGGCTCAACCACGACTTGAACAACAATCCGGGCGGCGGCGGCGCGTCGGAGGTGACCGAAGGGCCGCGTTATCGCAGTTGGGGCGAGGTATACGGGCTCTCCGTCACGGAAGACCCCCAAGGTGCCTTTTACGGCGACACGCGTCGGGTATTGGGCGGCGTCGTGGGTATCGGTGCGCGTGTCGCACCCGGCGTCAACCTCGGCTTCTCGGTCGACCAGAGCCACACCCAGGTCGACGTTCCGCTCGCGCTGCAATCGGCGACCATCGACTTGACCCAGTTCGGCTTTACCGCCTCGGTGGACAAGGGCCCGTGGACCTGGGCGCTCGCCCTGGTGCACGGGTTCGGCAATATCGGCTCGAGCCGCGATACCTTGCTCGGCGTGGCCATGGCGGGTTACGGCACGCGAGTCGACGGCGCGCTCACCGAACTCAGCTACTACTGGGACCTGCAGCAGCAGAGCCGGATCGTGCCGAAGCTCGACCTGGAATATGTGCGGGCCACTTCGGGTGCGTTCCAGGAGGTTGGCGGCCTCAATCCGGTTTCGGCAACGGGGTCGACGCAGGAACGCGCGCTCGCGATGGTGGGCGCCGAGGTCGGGCACTACTGGATCTTCGATCGCAAGGTTCTGGACCTGTCGGCCTACGGCAAGTTCGTCGACAATTTTTCGCAAAGCTTCGGTTCGGTTGCCGTCAGCCTCGGGCCGCAGATCATCAGCGTGCCCGGCATCGGCGAAAGCCGCTACGGCGCCGATGCCGGGGCGTCCGCTTCGCTCATGCTCAACAACACGACGCGTCTTTATCTCAACTACGACGGCAAATTCCGCTCCCAGCTGCAATCGCACCAGGGCACGATGGGCCTCGAGCTGAAGTGGTAAGTGCAGTGCGTGTTGAAGCGCGCTCGCGATCACCGCGGCTGAGCCGCGGCGTATCCTTCAAGCCCGAAACTCTCTCTGGCGGATTTCATCAGCGGCACGAGATCGTTGGGATGTATGAATTCGTCCCTGAAGCAGGCGTAGACCTTGGGGTCGAAGATGCTCTTCAACCAGTCGATCACGATCTTGTGGCGATCGGAGTTGCGGAATTCGCGGTGATAGGTGAGCCACAGGTCCATGTGGTAGTTGATGCCCAGATCGACCGCGACGAGCGGGGCGCCGAGCGCGATCGCCGAGGTCGGCAGGAAACCAAGACCGGCCCCGCGCTCGATCGCGTAGAGCACCGCGACGCTGGAGTTGGTCGAGATGCTGACGACGCCCTCGAGCGATTTGATGCCCAATATCCGCGCATAGCCGCTGTCGTCGAGCTGCGCTCCATGCTGCCTCACGATGCGGTGGCTCTTGAGCTCGGTCAGGTTGACCGGCAGGCCATAAGCATCCCGATAGGCCTCGGAGGCGAAGGTGTAGATGTGAAGCCGGCCGAGCTTGGCCACGATGAGATCGGGGTTGGTCGGCCGCTCGAGCTGGACCGAGATATCGGCTTCCAGCCGCGACACGTCGGCCTGCTCCATCGCGCAGCGCAGGTCGACCATGATCTTGCGATAGGTCTTCTGGAAATCGATCAGCCGCGGCAGGATCCAGAAATTGCCGGGTCCCTCGGTGACCGCGACGCGCACGGAGCCCCGCGTCTCCGTCGACAGCGAAGCGCGGCGGAAGACGTTGAAGCTCAGTCTCTCCATCTGCTCGACGTCAAACAGCAGTGCCCGACCTTCGTCGCTTAACGACAGGCCGGACTGATCGCGCAGGAACAGCTTGCAGCCGAGTTCCTCTTCGAGGCGGTCGATCTTGCGCATCAGCGTCGTGCCCGTCAGCCCCAGCGCTTCGGCCGCGGTCCGGAAGCTCTGGTGCCTCGCGCACAGCAGGAAGGCCCGCAGGTCCTCCCACGAGGCATTGAGGCCGTCTTCGAGCTTTCGGTGCTGCGCTGGCGCAGCACCCCGATGCAAATGTTGTGGCATACCCACCAACCTCGTCAGGTATGATGAAACTACCTGATCTGGGAACCTTAGATGCAGAAAAAGCTTCGAGGAAGTAGTGATTTCGGGCTACGGCACGAGCTGGATGGGCTGGCTCCCACACCGGCGATCAGCGTCGGCCTGGCCACACAGGATCAAATCGCAACCCTTGCCGCGATCGCCAGGCGAGAAATTCCCGGCATCGATCTGTCGGCAAAGGGGCTTGCGCATTTCCACCGCGCCGACCCCGAGACGATCTTTGCCTTCAGCCGGAACGGCAGCCTGCTGGGCGGGATCGCCTTTCTCTACCTCAATTGCCGCGGACACGACGCGCTGTTGCTCGACACCATCGATCTCAAAAATCCTCAGCGCGAATTTCTTGCATCTCCCGACGAGGAGGTGTCGGCGATCTATGTCTGGGCGCTCGCGGCTTTCGGTCGTGCGGTGGTGGGGATTGGCAATGTCGCGGCCTATCTGCGGCGTCCGCGATTTGCCGCAGCGAACTACTTCGCCGTGCCTTCGAGCCAGGCAGGACGCGATCTCCTGATCGCGCTCGGCTTCGAACGGATACCGAGCTTCCAGGACGATCTCTTCAGCTATGAACGTCCGTGGAATCGTCCGACACTCATGTTGCCGGCTTCAGGTTACTCAACGAGGGGTCATGCAGATGCACGGCACTAGATCCGCCATTCAACAAACCGCGAACGATCGCACGGTCAGCATCCGCCTCGCGCGCGATCCCAACGACCTCATGCTCGTGACGGCGATCCGCTCCGCGGTCTACCTGGCCGAGCAGGATTGCCCGCTGGAAGAGGAGTTCGACGGCAACGATCTGGTGGCGGCGCACTTTCTCGGCTTTGTCGGCAACGAGCCGGCCGGCTGCCTTCGGGTGCGCTTTTTCGGCGAATTCGCCAAGGTCGAGCGGCTTGCGGTGCGTCACCAGTTCCGGCGCACGCGGGTGTCGTTCAAGCTGGTCCAGGCGAGCGTCGACTACGTCAAGCGCAAGGGATTTCGCAAGATCTACGGCCAGGCGCAGGACCGCCTGGTCGACTTCTGGGCGCATTTCGGCGCCAAGCCGCTCGGCCAAAACCGCAAGATCACGTTCTCGGACTTCTCCTATACCGAGATGGTGCTGGACATCGAGCCGGGCGCCGATGCGATCACGCTCGACAGCGACCCCTATGTGATCATCCGCCCCGAGGGCGACTGGGATCGACCGGGCGTGCTCGACATCTCCGCGGGCCGCGAGGCCACTTCGCCGCTGCGCGATGGCGCGGCCAATCGAAATTGATGCGGTTCAGCGCAATGATCGAACAAGACCCGCCTATCCTCGTATGCGCCGACCTGCAGTCGGAATACCTGGCCGACGGCCGCAGCCACGCGATCTCGGACGCGGATATGATCATGTCGCGCTGCCTCGAACTGATGACGCTCTGGCGCGACAATCTCTGGCCGATCATGCATCTGAAGCGGATCGCGCAAGCCGCATGGTTCAATCCCGCTTCCAACCTCACCAACTGGATCGCCGAGCTGAAGCCGCGACCGGGCGAATTGGCCTTCGAGCACCCGTTGCCCTCGGCCTATAGCTCGGCGCGCTTTACCGAGTACATGTCCAACATCAGGAGCATCCGCTGCGTGGTGCTTGGCTTTTCGCTGGATGAAACCATCCTGGCGACCGTGGTCGACGGTTTTCACCGCAGCCATCGCTACCAGGTGGTTGCGGATGCGACAGCCTGCCGTCGCGCCGGCGTCGGAGACGCCACGTCCTACAAGGCGTCGGTCATCAAGGTGATCGGCAATTTTGCCAGGGTCCGGGGCGTCGCGGATCTCACCGAGGCCAGCGGCCGGATCGACGCCGCGCTTTAGGTCAATTGCGCTCGACGCGCACGACGCGCCCGCGCTCGATCGCGAGCGCGAGATGGCCGTGCTTGAGCGACAGCGCGGCTTCGCCGAACAGCTCGCGGCGCCAGCCGTGCAGCGCGGCAACGTCGGCGTGATCGTCGGCTGCGATCTGCTCGAGGTCGTCCACGGTCGCGATCACCTTGCTTGCGACCGCGTGCCGCTCCGAGGTCATTCGCAACAGCACCTTGAGCAGCTCGACGATCGCGCCGCCATTGGAATTGCGCGGCTTCTCGAGTTTGGGCAGGCTCGCGGGATCGCGGGCAAGGCCGCGCTGCACGGCGGCCACGATCTCGGTGCCCCATTTCGAGCGATCGAAACCTCTGGGCAGCGAGCGCAGGCTCGCAAGCCGCTCGATCGAGGTGGGTGCGTGGGTTGCGATATCGCCGACCGCGTCGTCCTTGAGCACGCGGCTGCGCGGCACATCGCGGCTCTGCGCCTCCTGTTCGCGCCAGGCGGCGACCTCCATAAGGACAGCCAGCTCCTTGGGCTTGCGCACCCGCGTCTTCAGCCGCTCCCATGCGCGCTCGGGATGGAAGTCGTAGGTCCGGGGCGAGGTCAGGATCTCCATCTCCTCGCTCACCCAGTCGCTGCGGCCGCGCTTCTTGAGGTCGGCATCAAGGGTGGTGAAGACGTCGCGCAGATGCGTGACGTCGGAGACGGCATAGTGGAGCTGTTCCTTGCTCAGCGGCCGGCGCGACCAGTCGGTGAAGCGGTGGGTCTTGTCCGGCCGATGCCCGCTGATGCGCTCGACCAGCTGGTCGTAGGCAATCGAGTCGCCATAGCCGAGCACCATGGCGGCGACCTGGGTATCGAACACCGGGTGCGGGACGATGTTGGCGCGATGCCAGATGATCTCGATGTCCTGGCGGGCGGCATGAAATACCTTCAACACCTTCTCGTCGGCCATCAGCGCAAAGAACGGCTGCAGATCGATGCCCTCGGCCAGTGCGTCCACCACCACGGCCTCCTCGGGGCTCGCGATCTGGACCACGCAGAGCAGGGGATAATAGGTCGTCTCCCGCAGGAACTCGGTATCGACGGTAATGGCCGGGTGCCGGGCCAGGCGCTCGCAGGCCGCGGCGAGGTCGGAAGTGGTCGAAATCAGATCCATGAACAGTCCATGACGCTGGCCAAGGCGTTCTGCCGAAAGCGCTGATCTGTCAAGGGTCTTGGCACGGTTTCGCAGCTTGTATTTTGGTGGGTTTCGCGCCCCTGTCGGGTGTCGAGTCGCAAGGCCCCCTGCATCAGGCGGGCGGTTTCGTCAGGTCCCGCAGAAGGTCTGGCAGACCCGCTCATGCGGCGCGGGCGGGTCGGCATAGTCGGCGAAGGCCGGCTGATCTGCAAACGGCTTGGCGAGAACCCCAAGAAGCTCTTCAAACGGCGCGTAATCGTCGTTGGTGACGGCGGCCGAAATGACGGCCTCGACGCGGTGATTGCGCGGAATGAAGAGGGGATTGACGGCGCGCATTGCGGCCTGACGTTCGGCTGCCGATTGCGGTTCCCGGGCAAGACGTTGCCGCCAGCGCGTGGCCCACTCGTCGAAAGCCTCGGGCTCGCTGAACAGACGGCGCACGTCCTGTTCGGCGCCTTCGCTCGCCGCGGCATCGCTGAGCCTGCGGAAGGTGAGGGTGAAGTCGGCCCCGCCGCTGGCCATGACGTCCAGCAGCGCCTGCGCCAGGAGCTGGTCGTCGTCCTGCTCCGTGAACAGGCCGAGCTTTTTCCGCAGGCCCGCTTTGTAGGCGACGTTGAAAATCTCCGCGAAAGCGCCGAGCCGCTCCTGCGCTTCGGCAATCGCCTTGTCCTGGTCGTCGGAGAACAGCGGCAACAGGCATTCGGCCAGCCGCGTCAGATTCCACAGCGCGATCTTGGGCTGGTTGGCATAGGCATAACGGCCGAATTCGTCGATCGATGAGAACACCTGCGCGGGGTCGTAGTGGTCCATGAACGCGCACGGGCCGTAATCGATGGTCTCGCCGGAGATCGAGGTGTTGTCGGTGTTCATCACGCCATGGATGAAGCCGACCAGGAGCCAGCGCGCGACGAGCTCGGCCTGGCGCGCAGTGACGGCCGAGAGCAGCGCGGGGTAGGGCCGTTCTTCCTCGGCCAGCTCCGGATAGTGCCGGGCGATGACATGGTCGGCGAGCCGACGCACGGCCTCCGTGTCCTGGCGGGCGGCGAAATACTGGAACGTGCCGACGCGGATGTGGCTTGCGGCCACGCGCGTCAGCACCGCGCCGGGAAGCGGCGTTTCGCGCAGCACGCTCTCGCCGGTGATGACCGCGGCGAGCGATCGCGTCGTCGGGATGCCCAGCGCGACCATCGCTTCGCTGACGATATATTCGCGCAGCACGGGCCCGAGCGCGGCCCGGCCGTCGCCGCGCCGGGAGAACGGGGTGGGTCCGGACCCCTTGAGCTGGATATCGCGGCGCACGCCGTCCCGGTCGATGACCTCGCCGAGCAGGATGGCCCGGCCGTCACCGAGCTGGGGAACAAAATGCCCGAACTGGTGCCCGGCATAGGCCATGGCGATCGGCTCGGCTCCGGCGGGCAGGATCTTTCCCGAGAGGATTTCCGCGCCTTCCGGGCTCTCCAGAAGGTCCGGATCGAGCCCCAGATGCCGCGCCAGGGGTCGGTTCAGCTTGATCAGCCGGGGGGCGGAAACCGGTGTCGGCGCCACCCGCGCGAAGAAATTCGCCGGCAGGGCCGCATAGGTATGCTGGAAGGGGAAATGCACCGTCATGACCCAAAGATAAGCGCGATCAGGCGGTTTTTCGAGCCCGAAACAAGCAGCCCTTCGGTTGCCGCGCCTGCTCGCCTCGGGTAAACCGCTCCCGCGTTTCGGGGCGCTTTTCGGCCCGCGATTCGAAGCTTTCCGACACTATCGGCTTGAGATTTCCATGCATCGTTACCGGACCCATACCTGCGGCGCGCTCCGCGACAGCAATATCGGCGAAACCGTTCGCCTGTCCGGCTGGTGCCATCGCATTCGCGACCATGGCGGCGTGCTGTTCATCGATCTGCGCGACCATTACGGGCTGACGCAATGCGTCGCGGACCCGGATTCGCCCGCGTTCAAGGACGCCGAAAAGCTGCGCTCGGAATGGGTGGTGCGGATGGAGGGCAAGGTGCGCCGCCGGCCCGAGGGCACCGACAATCCCGAGCTGCCGACCGGCACCGTCGAGCTCTATGTCAGCGACATCGAAGTGCTGGGACCTGCGGGCGAATTGCCGCTGCCGGTGTTCGGCGAGCAGGAGTATCCGGAAGACATCCGCCTGAAATACCGCTTCCTCGATCTGCGCCGCGAGAAGCTGCACCACAACATCATGCGGCGCGGCGCGGTCATCGATTCCATGCGCCGGCGCATGAAGGACCAGGGCTTCTTCGAATTCCAGACCCCGATCCTGACGGCATCCTCGCCGGAAGGCGCGCGCGACTTCCTGGTGCCCTCGCGCATCCATCCGGGAAAATTCTACGCGCTGCCGCAGGCGCCGCAGCAATACAAGCAGCTTCTGATGATGAGCGGCTTCGACCGCTACTTCCAGATCGCGCCGTGCTTCCGCGACGAGGACCCGCGCGCCGATCGCCTGCCGGGCGAGTTCTATCAGCTCGACATCGAGATGAGCTTTGTGACGCAGGACGACGTGTTCGCGGCGATGGAGCCCGTGATCGGCGGCGTCTTCGAGGAATTTTCCGAGGGCAAGCCGGTGACCAAAGGCTGGCCACGCATTCCCTTTGCGGAAGCGATCCGAAAATACGGCAGCGACAAGCCGGACCTGCGCAATCCCATCGTCATGCAGGATGTCTCCGAGCATTTCCGCGGTTCCGGCTTCAAGGTGTTTGCGCGTTTGCTCGAGGACAGGAAGAACCAGGTCTGGGCGATCCCGGGCCGCGGCGGCGGCAGCCGCGCCTTCTGCGACCGCATGAACTCGTGGGCGCAGGGCGAGGGCCAGCCGGGGCTCGGCTACATCATGTGGCGCGAGAACAATGAGGGCGCGGGCCCGCTGGCGAACAATATCGGCCCGGAGCGCACGGCCGCGATCCGCACCCAGCTCGGCCTGAACGAAGGCGATGCCGCCTTCTTCGTCGCCGGCGATCCAGACAAGTTCTGGAAGTTCTCAGGCCTTGCGCGCACCAAGCTCGGCGAGGAGTTGAACCTGATCGACAAGGATCGGTTCGAGCTCGCCTGGATCGTCGACTTCCCGATGTACGAGTATGACGAGGAGAACAAGAAGATCGACTTCTCGCACAATCCGTTCTCGATGCCGCAGGGCGGGCTGGAGGCGCTGACCTCGCAGGACCCGCTGACCATCAAGGCGTTCCAGTACGACATCACTTGCAACGGCTACGAGATCGCCTCCGGCGGCATCCGCAACCACCGCCCCGACGCGATGGTGAAGGCGTTCGAGATCGCGGGCTATGGCGAGAGCGACGTGGTCGAGCGCTTCGGCGGCATGTACCGTGCATTTCAGTACGGCGCACCGCCGCACGGCGGCATGGCCGCGGGCGTCGACCGCATCGTCATGCTCCTCTGCGGCACCACCAATCTGCGCGAAATCTCGCTGTTCCCGATGAACCAGCAGGCGGTGGACCTGCTGATGGGAGCACCGAGCGAGGTCGCGCCGAAGCAGCTGCGCGAGCTGCACATCCGGCTGAATTTGCCGGAGAAGTAGTTAAGGCGCGACAAGCCCAGGCTGAATCCAGGCCGCAGTGACGGTCCACCTCTCCCCTTATGGGAGAGGTCGGATCGCATCGACGATGCGATCCGGGTGAGGGGTATCCTGGCAGCGAAAACGATAGACCGGCCATGAACGTACTGCGTGACCAGCGCCACTAAGCTCCTGATGAGCATTGGGCCGCCCAAGGCTCTCGTGGAGATCGAAAATCCGGTGATGAATCGTCGAACGAAAGGCGTTCTGCTCGCCGGCGGTTTGGCTGTGGCGACAGCCGTCGCGACGCTCGTTGTGCTGGCGGTAAGGTTTGCACAATTCTTGGACCGTTGTGAGATTCGTGATCCAATGTCTGCCGGTTGCTCGACAAGGGTGTCAATCACTACAGGCGCCACCCAGTCGAGCCGGGCTCGGAGCTTCCAGTCAGGCTACGTCGACATAACGTCGTGGGTGATCCACACTCCGGTCGCGGCGTCCGCGAGCGACGATCTCGAGGTGGAGCTGTCCGATACCACCGGTCTGCCGCGGCCCAAGCGCTGGGTCCTCACGACGGCAAAGAACTCGCCGTTCATCAAGTCGATTCACGTCGAGACGCCGCTCGATCTCACGGCTGTGCTCGGCTTCTATCGCGCCGAGCTCAGCAAGCGCGGCTGGACGGAGAATGACGGCGCGCTCGTCGAGCCGGGCCATGCCGTGATCGCGTTCACGACATCAGATGGACCGGGGCTGCTTCGCCTCATCCATCAGGACGACAGGACGATCGCCGACCTTTCGCTGCGCAAGGTTGCCGCCGCGAAAGCCGATATCCTGCCGAGCCCGGGACAGGTGAGGCTGATGCTCGGCAATGACACGGATGAAGAGGCTGCGATCACCATCAACGAGCAGACCTTCAAGTTGGCGGCTCACACCGGACGCGATTTGACGGATTACGGCGGCGGACGCAAATCGTCGGATAGCCCGGAGATCGATCTGCCGCCGGGCAAGTTCAAGGTCAACCTCAAGGTCGCGAGCAAGGCGACGCAGAACCGTGAGTTCGAGGTCGCCGCCGACGAGACCTGGGGCCTGTTGGTTGGTCCGGCCGGCGTCCCGCTTCCCGTGCGCCTTTATTGACACACTGCACCGCCGCATGACGGCATCGCCGCCGGTGTCGACCGCATCGTCATGAACCAAAAGCCAGCGCCCCGCTATGCGCTGATGCTCTTCCCCTGTACCATCGCGCCAAGACGACCGGCATTCAGCGGTCGCACTGTCAGGGGAGGATTTTCATGCGTCGCAATATTATCGCCGTGCTCGCCCTCCTGTTGTCGGGAGGCGCGTTCATCACCGCCGCGGTCGCGCAGCAGCCGGTCAAGCTCGG
Source organism: uncultured Alphaproteobacteria bacterium (assembly GCA_963738845.1). Classification (GTDB taxonomy): domain Bacteria; phylum Pseudomonadota; class Alphaproteobacteria; order Rhizobiales; family Xanthobacteraceae; genus Bradyrhizobium. Next base: position 409,043 of record CAVTYJ010000009.1, read on the forward strand.
CGTGCTCAACGACCAGACGGGGCTGTACGCGGACCTGACCGGCATGGGCTCGGTCCATGCCGCGCGCATGGCGGTCCAGGATTTTGGCGGCAAGGTGCTGGGCCGGCCGATCGAAATCATCTTCGCCGACCATCAGAACAAGCCCGACGTCGGCGCCAACATCGCACGGCAGTGGATCGAGACCGAGGGCGTCAGTCTCATCCTCGACATTCCCAATTCGGCAGTGGGGCTTGCGGTGCGCGAGGTGACGCGCACGCACGACGCCGTCGACATCAACACCGGCGCGGCCACCTCCGATCTCACCGGAAAGGCCTGTTCGCCGCACGGCGTGCACTGGAGCTTCGACACCTACGGCCTTGCGGCGACGATCGGCCAGGCGTTGGTGAAGCAGGGCGGGGATACTTGGTTCTTCATCACCGCCGACTACGCTTTCGGCCATGCGCTCGAGCGCGACACCTCGTCGTTCGTCACGGCGGCCGGCGGCAAGGTGGTGGGCTCCGTACGCCATCCGCTCAATACCGCTGACTTCTCGTCCTTCCTGCTGCAGGCGCAAGCCTCGAAGGCGAAGATCGTCGCTCTCTCCAACGCCGGCGGCGACACCATCAACGCGATCAAGCAGGCCGCGGAGTTCGGCCTGGGCCGCAATGGCGACCAGCGCGTCGCGGCGCTGCTGCTGCAATTTCCCGACACCCACGCGCTCGGCCTGCAAGCAGCGCAGGGCCTGACCGCGGCCGAGACTTTCTTCTGGGACCTGAACGATTCGACCCGCGCCTGGACCAAGCGCTTCCTCACCCTCAACAACGGCAAGCCGCCGAGCATGATCCACGCCGGCACCTACGGCGCGACATTGCACTATCTCAAGGCGGTGGCCGCCGCCGGCACCACGGACGCCACCAAGGTGGTCGCGAAGATGAAAGAGCTGCCGATCGATGACTTCTATACCAAGGGCACGGTGCGCGAGGACGGGCGCGTGATGCGGCCCTATTATCTGCTGCAGGTGAAGAAGCCCGCCGAATCCAGATATCCCTTCGACTATCTCAACCTGCTCGCCACGGTCCCGGCCGAGGACGCCGCGCGCCCCCTGAGCAAGAGCGAGTGCCCGATGGTGAAGCACGACTGAGTGGGGCGTATGGCGTACCAGCGGGCGGTGGACTTGCTGATGGGAGCGCCGGGCGAGGTCACGACGAAGCAGTTGCGCGAGCTGCACATCAGGCTGAGTTTGCCGGAGAAGTAAGTTCGGCAGATGCTGATCTCGCGGGTCTAGCCTCGCGTTCACTTCTTTAATGAGCCTAAGCCGCGACTCGGCTTTGGATGTAGGCCCAGTATGGAGACGCCTCCACAACTTGTCGGATAGTCTCCTCGTCTATCGCCCCGTTCTTTGCCGGTATACTGACCTGGAACCGGCGGAGCTTGTCAGAATAGCATTTCCGGTAGTACGAGTAGCGCCACCGCTCCCGATTCACCATGGTTTGGATGAAAAGCTCGGTCGTGGGGAGCAATGGGCTTTTTGGGTGACACACGGCAACGTCATCTTTCGCGGCAAACCTGTACGGGTGATACTTCGCCGTCAGCGCGTCCCCGTTGAATGCTATTGTTATTCTGTCGGCGGACGTCGGTGCACTACCGACGTCAAAATAGCCGATGACGCCGTTGTCATAATCTCCGCAAGACACGACCGGCACCTTTCCGGCTGGCAGCTCGCCAACGCTATGAAAATAGCCGGGTTCGAGGTCGTAAACTTCGCCCAGAGGAAACATTTTCAAACTTAGCTTCCAGTCGCCCCTGTGGCCTGACGACCGGTTCGGCAGCGCCGCTTTCACATCAAAGTTTAGTTCGGCCGGTACATCGTCGGGGACCTTGAGCTGGCGGATACGGTCAACGGTGGTCTGCCTATACCAGTTGAATCGCCAACGCAGAGCCGTGTTGATGTAACAGGCAATGTAAGCCAACTGCTCCAGCGACATTGGTGATTTTGGTTCAAGAACGGAAAGGCCATTGCCAGCGCGCCCACAGGCTATGAACGGCGGTGCCTGTACAGTGGCTTCGCAGAAGGCCGAAACGGCTATGCCGGTAAACTGAAAAACCTTGTCGTCAGGTAGCGGGTTCACAAAACCAGTGACGCCGTTATCGGCGAAGCCGTTGCCGACGTAAGCCACCTCGCCATTCGAGTATTCGCTGAAGAGGCCAGACTTTGCTCGATGCAAGGTGAACAGAGCTTCAATTTGGTTCATCGTAGTTCCTTGCTCGGGATTCCTTTCCAAAACGAACTAAGAAGGCGGCTGTTTCGCGCACCATATCGTCGACCGCCTTTGCCAAGTCATCCGGGGAAGGCGGCTCCGAATCGACATAAGCTTCAGGCAGCAGCTCTAGAAGCGGGTCGTCGTAATCGATGGGCGCGGACTTGCACAAACGCGGTACGTTTATCGAGGTCGCGCCGGGAGCAGCAATGAAGCCTCGGAGGAGAGTGAGTATTGTAGGTACTTGGTCGAGTTCGGACCGGGGTGGCCTAAGCTCTTGCGCAGGCAGCCTTTTTGCTTTGACCTTCAAATACCCGTCATGCTCGATTCTGCCCCAAAAGACCGGCTGTTTCTTCGGGTGGGGTTGTCCCTTCTTCACAATGACGCCCGCCACCTGCTTTTGAGCGGCGGGATAAAATAGTTCGTCCGGCATAGTGACGACGGACAATAGCGTGTGATTTCGTAAGAGAACGTCCCGACGCCAAACTTTTTCGTCGCGGCTTCCAAACAGGGCGTCCAGCGGCAGTAAGCTAAACAGAATGCCCCCGTCGGACATCAACGAAAGCGCGTGGGTAACGAACTTGTACTCGTGCTCGTTGCTGCCACGAAGAGCGAACGGCGGGTTCATCAAAACTCGCGTAACTGGCTCATTACCGGGCACAGTAGCAGATTTGGTAAAGCGGGCGGACGAATGACCGTTGATGCTCTTCTCAGCCATGAAGGTTGCGAAGCAGTTGCCCTCGGTAATGTTGTGCTTACCATCGCCTCTGAAGATCATGTTCACAATCGCCATGACCGCGACGTAAGATTCCTGTTCGATCCCGAACAGGTTAAACCGCTTGAATTTTTCGATTTGCTGCTTCGTGCTGTTGCGGCGCACGTGGTCAAAGGCTGCAACCAAGAACCCTCCCGTGCCGCAAGCAGGGTCCAGCACAATGTCCTTGGGGCCGATTCCGATAGCCTCCACCGCGAAACGAGTAATGTGACGCGGGGTCAAGACTATACCAATTTCCTTTGCTCCGTTGCCGTATTTTAGGAACACCTCATAGAACTGACCCAGCACGTCCGTGCTTGAGTTCATAGCCGAGCGGATGTTCAGGTTTTGAAGCTCTAGGATAGTCTTGACCAACGCATTGCGAAATTTGACGTGGTTCGACGTATTCGTTGGCGGAAGCAATTTCACAAACGGCGCAAAATCCGGCTTTCCGTTCGCTTTGAGTTCGGCTTCGCTGCGCGAGTTAATGTCCGCGATGAGGACCGGCAGCTTGGTGTCCAGGTCGGGCGGCGTATCAATGACCGCCAAGAGCAATGCTGCCATCGTCTTGGCTCGGTCGTTCTTATTGATTCCACCCGCGTGCAGTATTTCGTTTATCCGCTCAGCGGCCGAGATGAACAACCATTGGGGCGGTGCAAACTCATGCACGTCCGACCCGCCGCCCTTCAGCAAAACCTTCGCGTCATCGAGAGAGAGAAGGCCGGTCGCTTCTTGCTTATTGATAGTAACTGTCACCCACTCGCCATCCACTCGGATAGCGGTTCGCATCAGGTAGCCGGCTTCTTCGTTGCCAGCGACGCCCGTTGCCAGTAGCGCCTTGTATTGCCCCTTAGTCGCGTTGATTTTCTCAGCGTAGAAGCTAATTGCCTCCTCGAGCGCCTTGTCCAATTGCTTTCTGGTTGCCTTTGCCTCAACCACCCACAAGAACTTTTCCGATATTTTGATTACATTTTCAGGGCGCACCAGTCCGAAGGCCGACTTCATTTGCGGATCGGCAAGGCACTGGTTTTGCGTCCAGACCTGCCCATTGCCGCCCTTGCTCGGGTCTTTCACGATCCAGCCCAGGTCGCGCAGTTGCTGCCTGATGAAGGCATAAGCCTCTACCTCCGATTCCTTGGGTTTGGCGCCTTTGGGAAGCTGCAATTGCTGGTCTTGCTGCGGGCCCTTGCTCTTTTTCTTGGCCATTACGAGTTGCGCCCTTTGCCCGTTCTCTTAGGAAATCGATAGGGTTGATCCCAATTCGCGCTCTTACACTTCGGGCACACGCGCGGCTTCTCGTCGCTGTCACGGGTTGTCTTCTGCGGCAGCCATTCGTGGCCGCAGCGGCAGCGACATCCCGCTAGTGCGACGACACCAATTTCGAACAAAGCCTTTGTCACCCAACAACCCAGCAGGAGTTACTCTCGATAGAGAGCAAGAGTCGTAGGTGTCAACCCTAGATAGTATTTACTAATAGTAACCACTAAAGAGAATGAGAGAATTGTAATGCGTTCACGCGAAAGCTCCTCAAGCGCGATTTGCGTCCTGCAATGCTGAGTTACCGAAGAGCCATGCGCAATTGAATTGCTGGGATTTCGAATTGGCAGTTGTATAAAAATCTTCGGTTTGATTTTGATTCCCTGCTGCGACGGCTTCGCTGATTTTGTGGATTCGTCACCGGACGCGCACATCCGTATGCCCCCCACCCACAAATTGCCCGTCGTGCCAATCTGTCGCACGCATCCCGCTTGTGTTGTCGGGCAAATCACCACGACATTCTCGCGCATCCCGCCCCGATGAAGAGGGACGTTTCGGCCGATCGTCACGATACGTGGGGCGGGGATGCGATGGACGCGGATGGCACGCGCGACGAGCGTGCCGGAGGCGGACGGCAAAGGCGCGTGGGCCTGGCGCCCTAGTGGCAGGTGCCAAGCTTGCGCAGAGATGAGCAAGCGACGGTGACACAAGAGCCGGTCTCACCGGGGCGAGCGCGCAGGAGCCTGTTAACACCATTGCGCAGGGAATGCCGATGTTTCGGCTGACCTGTAGTGACTTTGCTCGTGTGCTTATTGTTTTTTGCACATGAGGCTATGGGTGCGGCCAGGCACCCGGCATTCCCTGCGCCCTCTTCGATTGCCGAGGGCTCACTTCTCCGCAGCACCCCGGCGCGAACGCGTCGCGGGATCGTGCAAGTGTGTCCAAAATACCGCAGGCGGGAATGTCCGGCCGAGCGCCGCCTTGACGGGGCCTTGGGCTGTCAACGCGAACGGTTTCCGACCTTGCTCGAGGGCCCTTGAGAAGGCTTCACATCCGGCTCAATCTGCCGCAAAACTGAGCGCGCCGGTATCGCCGAGATCGATGTTCCCGGTGAGAGGAGCCTCTGGGGAAGGGGGAGCCAATGTCGTATTCCGAAGACCTGCACTCCGCGGCGCTGGCCTATCACCGGCTGCCCAAGCCGGGAAAGCTCGAGATCCAGGCGACCAAGCCGCTCGCCAATCAGCGTGACCTGGCGCTGGCCTATTCGCCGGGCGTCGCCGCGGCCTGCACCGAGATCGCGGGCAATCCGGGGGAGGCCGCCACGCTGACGGCGCGCGCCAATCTCGTGGCTGTCGTCTCGAACGGCACCGCCGTGCTCGGCCTCGGCAATATCGGTCCCCTGGCCTCGAAACCCGTCATGGAAGGCAAGGCCGTCCTGTTCAAGAAATTCGCGGGGATCGACGTCTTCGACATCGAGATCGCCGCCGACACCATCGATCGCGTGGTGGAGACGGTGGCGGCGCTGGAGCCGACCTTCGGCGGCATCAATCTGGAGGACATCAAGGGTCCGGAATGCTTCGAGATCGAGGCGCGCCTGAAGGAGCGCATGAAGATCCCGGTGTTTCATGACGACCAGCACGGCACCGCCATCATCGTCGCGGCCGCGATCACCAACGCGCTGCTGCTCAACGGCAAGAAGCTGTCCGAGATCAAGATCGTCTGCTCGGGCGCCGGCGCCGCTGCGCTCGCCTGCCTCAATCTCCTGGTCTCGATGGGCGTGCCGCAGAAGAACATCTGGGTCTGCGACATCGAGGGGCTGGTCTACGAGGGCCGAACCAAGCTGATGGACCGCTGGAAGGCGGTGTATGCGCAAAAGAGCGACAAGCGAAAGCTGGCCGACGTGATCGGCGGCGCCGACATTTTCGTCGGCCTCTCCGCGCCGAACGTGCTGACGCCCGAGATGGTCAAGCAGATGGCCGACAAGCCGCTGGTGATGGCGCTGGCCAATCCGGATCCGGAGATCATGCCGGACCTGGCGCGCGCGACGCGGCCGGACGCGATGATCTGCACCGGCCGCTCGGACTTCCCGAACCAGGTCAACAACGTCCTGTGCTTCCCCTTCATCTTCCGCGGCGCGCTCGATGTCGGCGCCACCGCCATCAACGAGGAGATGAAGCATGCCGCTGTCGAGGCCATCGCGCAGCTCGCGCGCGATCCGCCGTCGGATGTCGTGGCCAGGGGTTTCGCGGCCGGCGAGGTGCAGGGCTTCGGGCCGGGCTCGTTGATCCCGAGCCCCTTTGATCCCAGACTTATTCAACGCATCGCGCCCGCCGTCGCCAAGGCCGCGATGACGTCCGGCGTGGCGACGCGGCCGATCGCCAATTTCGATGAGTATACGGCGGCGCTCGAGCGCTTCGCCTTCCGCTCCGGCCTCGTGATGAAGCCGGTGTTTGCCAAGGCGAAGTCTCAGCCGGTGCGCGTCATCTATGCCGAGGGCGAGGACGAGCGCGTGCTGCGTGCGACCCAGCAGGTGCTGGAGGAGGGGCTTGCGAAGGCGATCCTGGTCGGGCGTCCGTCGGTGGTCGAGGCGCGCATCAAGCGGTTCGGGCTTGCGATCCAGGCGGGGCGGGATTTCGATCTGGTCAATCCCGAGGACGATCCGCGCTACCGCTCCTATGTGCAGACCTATATCGAGGTCGCAGGCCGCAGCGGCGTCACCCCGGACGGGGCGCGCACGATGGTGCGCACCAACAACACCGTCATCGCCGCGCTCGCCGTGCAACGTGGCGAAGCCGATGCCATGATCTGCGGCGTCGAAGGCCGCTATATGAGCCATTTGCGCCACGTGCGGGAGATCATCGGTCATCGCGCCGAGGTCAGCGGCTTCGCGGCGCTGGCGCTGATGATCACCAGCAAGGGTGCCTATTTCATCGCCGATACCGAGGTGCGTTCCAATCCGAGCGCGGACGAGCTTTGCGAAATGGCGGCGCTGGCGGCCCACCACGTCAAGCGATTCAATCTCACGCCGAAGATCGCATTTCTGTCACATTCGGATTTCGGCAGCTACGACACCGAATCCTCGCGCAAGATGCGCCGTGCCTACGAGCTTTTCAGGCAGCACCATCCGGAGCTGGAGGCGGACGGCGAAATGCAGGGAGATACTGCGCTTCTGGAAGCCACCCGGAAGACGATCCTGCCGCATTCCAAGCTCGAGGGCGTCGCCAACATCCTGATGATGCCCAATCTCGATGCGGCCAACATTGCCTATCAGATGATCAAGGTGATGGCCGATGCTGTGCCGGTCGGGCCGATTCTGATCGGTTCGTCGCGCCCGGCGCACATCCTGACGCCTTCTGTCACGGCGCGCGGCATCCTGAACATGACGGCGGTTGCCGCAGTCGAAGCGCAGGAGCGTGCCACGCGTCAGCAGCCGAACCTGTTCAGCTAGAGCATGATCCGGAAAAGTGGGCACCGTTTCCGAAAAGATCATGCTCGATCAAGAATCTAGAGCGCGATCGCGATTGAACCCAATTCGATCGCGCTCTAGGTGAACAGCAAGATGCTTGTGCTGGTATCGCTGCGCTCGCGCGGCGATCGATTGAAGGTTTGAAAAGCGCTTGCCGAGCCCCCATAATCTACATCGTTCTGCCGTTCAGGAACTCTCCCCCAAGCTTCGGTGAGGCCGACCATGCCAGCATTCATTACTTTCGGGCGAGTTCTGTTCGCCGTGCTCTTCATCTATTCGGGGGCGGCCAAACTTCTCGCCCTCCAGATGACGGCAGACGCGATCGCGGCCAAGATCGCCATTCCCGTCCTGGTTGCGCCCTACGCCAAGCAAGTCGAGACGCTCACGGGCATGCCCACGCCGCAGCTCCTGGCGATTGTGGGCGGGGCCTTCGAGATCATTGCAGGCTTGATGATCGCGGTGAATTTCGGCGCGCGGTTCTTTTCCATTCTTCTGATCATCTTCGTGGCGGGCGCGACCTTCTACTTCCACGATTTCTGGAATCAGCTGCCGCCGGACAACGGCCAGACCGTGATTGATGCGCTCAAGAACCTGTCGATCATGGGCGCGCTGTTCATGATCGCCGGCTACGGCCGCGGACCGCGGCTCGCCGAAGCCGCTTATGGCGATGTTTAGCCGGTTTTCCGCCGCCAGGGCGTGACGGTGACCTCGTCCGCAGCGTCCAGCGTCATGGGCTCGCCGGCCTCGAGGCCATGGGCGACCAGGATTTGCTCCGGGGTGCGATCGGGCACGCCGGGAAAGCAGCCCTCGCCGCCGGGCAGGCGAACGCGCGGGGCTTGGGACAGCCAGAAGGTGTCATAGCGATCCATGAAGAGCTCGAAGACCTCGGGGCCGCCGATGATGGCGATGATGCCGCGGGCGACACCGGCGAAGCCGCAGGCCTCCTCGAACGCAGCGCCGCGCGGATTCCACAGGATGGCGTTGAGATTGGTCGGGTCGCGCGCAAGCGAGGCGATGCCGCGCGTCAGGATCACGCGCTTGCGTGTGGCGGAATTGGCTTGACCTTCCCCGGAATTGCGCCCGTGCACGATGAGATCGGCGCGATCCAGCGCAGATGTGAAGAAGCGTTTGTCGCCCTCGAACTTCAGCGCATCCGGCATCACGCGATCGGCATCCGCCAGCATGCCATCGGCGGAAACGATGACATAGCCTTCGATGGTGTGCGCCGGCAGAGCCCGTGCCAAGTCGGACTATTGCGAAACTTCGGTGACCACGCTCGACAGCGGCCGGTTGCTCACCGTCGGCAGCTTCGCGTCCTTCATCAAGGCTTCGTCGTACTGCGGCAGCGATTTTACCGGCGCCTTCGAGCGCATGGCGACGACCTTGTAGCCTTCGGTCTTCAGCCGCGTCAGGATCTCCGGCAGAAGCGCCGCGGTCTCCTTGTGGAAGTCATGCATCAGGATGATGCCCTTGCCCTTCTTCTCCAGCCCCTTGAAGATCAGGTTCATGACCTTTTTCGGATCGTGGTATTTGAAGTCGAAGGAATCCACGTCGCAGGAGAAGATCGCGATGTTGCGCTCGCCGAGATAGGTCACCATCTCCGGCGGATGCTGAAGCGCAGGGAAGCGGAAGAACGACGACGGCGAGACCCCGCCCAGCGCCCACTTCACCGCGCTGATGCCTTTTTCGATTTCCTCTTTGCGCTGGTCTTCGCTGAGCTTCTTGTTGACCAGCGCTTCATGCGACCAGGTGTGCGTGCCGATGGTGTGGCCGGCCGCATAAACCTTCTTGGCGATCTCGGGGTAGTAGGTCGCATGCTTGCCGATCTCGAAGAAGATGCCGGTGGTGCACTCGTCCGCGAGCGCCTTGAGCACCATCTCCGTGTTTTTCTCCCACGGGCCGTCGTCGAAGGTGAGCACCACTTCCTTGTCTTTCAGGAAGTCGAGTTCCTTGAAATGCTCGAAGCCGAAGCCGGGTCCCCCGGTCGTGTCGATCTCGAGGGTGCGGGCCACCCCAAGCGCGTTGGGATTGTTGCAGGCCGCGCGCGCGGGCTGCGGCGCCTGTGCCGCGGCAGCCGGGGCGGGAGCGGCCTGAGGAGCCGGCGCGGCGGCGGCGGGCTGGGCCGGCGCACTCTGCGACCACGCTGCACCCGGCACACACAGCGAAACCGCAATGAACAGTCCTGCCGCAATACGCATCTTTGCTTCCCCAAATTTGCTGGCCGGTCGCGGCCTTTTCGGCCGTCATCCCAAGCCGTTGACCCAATTCATTCTAGCCTAGTCGTAAGCGTTGCGCCAAGGCAACGGATGGCTTTGTGAAGGGCTTAAATGTCACGGGATAAGTTGATCCAGGGACACAATTCAGCTGTGCGAAAGCTCCCTTGCGACCGCGGTTTTGACGCGCGTATCGGTCGGCTCGACCGCCGAGGCGAAAACCTCCGCTATGTAGCCGTCGCGACCGATCAGGTATTTGTGAAAGTTCCAGCGTGGAAGGTCATTCGGGCGGGCCTGTGCCGCCCACTTGTAGAACGGATGCGCCGACGGCCCCAGGACCACTGCTTTGGCCGCAAGCGGGAAAGTGACCTCATATTGGTGCTGCGCGGTTTCGGCAATCTCCTTCGCGCCGCCCGGTTCCTGTCCGCCGAAGTCGTTGGAGGGGACGCCAAGGATGCCGAAGCCGCGGTCGCTAAATTCGGTCCACAATTGCTGCAAACCGGCATATTGGGGTGTGTAGGCGCACAGCGAGGCCGTGTTGACCACAAGGAGAGGACGGCCGGTGTAATCGGCGAGGTGGATGTCGTCGCCGCTCAAAGCCGGAAAGGAGAATGCATAGGCCGTTATCCGGCTCATTCCGGTTTCGGCCAGCGCGCGCGCCGAAAGCGGGACCGCCAGCGCCGCAAAGGCGGCTTGCATCATCATCCTGCGATCGAGCATGCGGATTCTCCATTCGGGGAGGCCAAGCCTACCTCAAGCGCCGCGCCCTGGCCGCTCAACATGCCGTTATGTCCGCGCGGGGCACCACGGCAGCCGCAACAGCGGCATGTAGTAAGGGCTCCATTCGCAGACCGATTCCGGCCCGCGGCGCATGAAGGCGTATTTGATCGGTTCGGCCTGGCCGACCGCGATGTGCAAGCCCACAAGGGTTGCGAGAACGGCAAAGGCGCGCCTGTGAAGGCGCAGATCGGAGAGGGTGTCGAGCAGGATCGCGCCGGAGAGAATGATGAGCGGGTCGGTGAAGATGAAATATTCGGCTTTCAGCCCGCGCCGAACGTTCAACAGGTCGATCCCGATCGCGCCAAGCAGCAGCATCAGCGCCTGCAAGGCGGCCAGACGTTCGCCGCGCCGCCACGCATAGACGATGCCGGGAACGATCAGCCAGATCAGAAAGACCGTGGGACGTGGCGAGGAGTGCAGCACGAAACTGTAGCGTGCGAGAACCGAACCCAGCCCTTCGAGCAACAGAAGAAGGATCGACGCCAGACTTCCGCCGGCCGCTTTTGTGGTGTCTGCATCGGCGAAGATCAGCATCTTCTCCAGCGGATTGACCACGGCGATCACATTGCTGGTGTTGTAGGCGACATTCAGCGCAAGCAGGGCGATCGCCGCACCAGCGGCCACCGCAAACATCGAGGCAAGTGTCTCGGCGGCGGCGACGCGCCAGATCGCGGCGTAGGCGATCATGCAGCCGAAAATGAGGATGAGCAGCGCTGCCTGATAGATGCCAAACCGGTTCATGAACAGCGGACGAAATTGTGCGGCCTCCAGCAAAGCGCGGTCGAAGCCGGCCATGACGAGCGGCCACGCCGCAAAGCCCGCGGCCACCGCCAGGATTGCGGCAAGACAGGCGGCGAGCCAGCCTTCGGGCCGGCGCCAGAACGCGACGCTGGCGCTCGCTTCGCTGCCGAACGGAAGGATCAGGAAAGGCAGCATGCCGATCATGAGGATGGCCTGAACCTTGTTTTCGAGTCCCAGGACGCAGAGCGCGGCCGCAAGAGCAAGCGCGAGCGGTCGCGCGAGCGTGGCGCGGCGCCCGACCGCGATGAGTATCATCAGCGCGAAGATAGCGGGGCACGCTGCGACAAGTTCGCTGCGCAGGATGCGCGAATGCACGGCAATGCCGCCCGACAGCGCAAAAGCCAGGGTTGCGAGCAGCGCGACGCGCCAGTCGCGCAGGATCAGGCGGGCGAGGCCGGCAAAGATCAGCACGCTGCCTGCGGCGACCAAGAAGGCCAGCACGCGCCCGGCGCGCACTGCCTGGGTCATCGCGGCATCGAAGCCGGTTGCATCGCTGGCGGGCGGAATCGACGGCAGCGTCCATGCGTCGAGCAGGCCAATGCCGTGCAACAGCGCGAACCAGTATTTTACGGAGAGAATGGTGAGATAGGCCGTGTGATCGACGAATTGCTGCGGGTGGCCGGCGTTCATGGCAAGCGCGCTGTAGATCACCATGAAATCCATGTCGGCATTGCGCCAGTAAATGACGGCATAGCCGAACAGGAAAAACGAAGCGGCAAGAGCAGCGACGACTGCAACCAGGCTCCACGACCAGCCCAAAAAGGTCAGTCGGTCGAAAGCGTCAGGTTCAGGCGATGAAGCAGGGGAGGGCTTGTTCATCCGGCGGTCTTTTAGCCGCCATGACGCGGTGATGCCAGCGCATGTTCCGGAAAACCGTCCAGCAGTTTTGCGCAGCCGAGCGACAGCGCGAAGGCCTTTCGACCCGAAGACGTCGCGCTTACTAGTACAGGCGAACGATGAAATCGGTGCCTTCGCCGGTCTCGCCCTGGTTGATGCCCTGGTCCGACACGATGATGGAGCCTCCAGTTGCAATTGCCTCCGCAACGCGGGTCATCGCATCCTGCGGCACGGTGATCCGGTCGAGTGCTTCGGCCGGGCTGTTCTGCGCCGGCACCGGCTTGGCTTCTATCGTCGGTGCAATCGCGCCCTTGTGTCGCCGCGAACCGACGCGCTCGCCATCGTCGCCGCGCATGGCGCGTGCAGCCGCGGGGATCGACACCACCGTCCAGTGCAGGACATTCGAGTCGGTCTTGTCGACCTCGGCGGTGAAGACATGTGTGCCGAGCGGTCGATCGCTCGAGGCGATCGTGATCGGGACCTGGAACAGCGGCTCGAAATTCTGCCGCACGTAAAGCTTGGCATCCTTGCGACTGATGAAAACCGCAATTTGTCCGCTGCGCTTCGGCGGCTCGGGTTTGGCGACGGCGGGCTTCTCGGCTTCGCTCAGCCGGGTCTGGTCCTTCCTTGCGCTCGCAGGTTTCGCGGAAGCGTCTGTTGCGTTCCCGGTCTTGTCGTCGCTCTTGTCGACCGGCTGCGCAGGATCGGATTTGGCCTCGACTGCCTTGGGCGCTTCGTCGGGCTTCGGCGCGTCCAGCTTCGGGGTGTCCTCCGTCCGCGACGGTTCGACCCTTGCGACACCAGGCTTTGGCTCGGTCGACTTATCGTTGGCCTTTTCGCTCGGGCTTGGGTGTCGCTCAGCCCTGGCGTCGTCCCCATCGGCTCTGGCAGCAACCACCGGCTGGTCGGAGCGTGGCTCGGTCCGCTTCGCGTCCTCAACCGAGTTCCTCTCGATTTCAGCCTTTTCGGAGTTTGGTGCAGCCATCGCGCCGCGATTGGCGTCCGCCACCGGAGCGCCGTCGGGCTTGGCGGCTCCAATCTTGCCGGCGGCTTCGTCGCGCTCAGGGCCGGCCTGCGCGTCGGTCATGATGACTGCGGATTTGACCGCGGCTTCCGCGGTGCGGGTCTGATCGCGCGGCGCGGGGGCTTCGGTCGGCTTCTCGTTTTGGCCGACAGTCGAACGCAGTTCGAGCTTCACCTCAGATGCCGTCGGCGCGCTCTCCGGCGCGCCCTTGTCCGCTTTCGTATCACCATGAGATTCCACCGCCGGCAATTCCGCCAGCGCCGGAGCCACCTTAACCGACGGCAGGAAAGGGTGCGAGAAGCTGGCCGGCATCGCAATGTCGCCCGGCGTGACGAAGACACGCGCGCCCATCTTGGTCCAGTTCCACATCTTCATGGCGAACGCCGTCGGCATTCGGATGCAGCCGTGCGACGCTGGATAGCCAGGCAGCACGCCCGCATGCATGGCAACACCGGACCAGGTGATGCGCTGCATGTATGGCATCGGCGCGCCGCTATAGATGTTGGAATGGTGCAGCTTGTGCTTCTGAATGACACTGAAGACGCCCATCGGCGTCGGGTGTCCGGGCATGCCCGTGGAGACCGGCGCTTCCGCAAAGACGCCGTTGTCGTCGTAGATCTTGACCTGTTGCTTGGCGATGGAGACTGAAATGATCAGCGGCCCCTGAGGATTGGAGCCCGTTTCCTTGGCGGCAGCCTTTTCGTCCTTTTTCGGCGCGGTCCGTCGCACCTTCTGCCGACGTGGTGGCTGAATAGGCTGGGATTGGAAAAGGCCGGGCTCGGAACTCTGCCAATAGTACACAGCCGCTTCCGTACGCGAGGCAGTACCAATCACGCCGATGGCGGCGACAGCCCCGACCCGCAATAGCGCACCGGTTGCGCCGAAAGAGCGGAGCCCGCTTGCGCGTGTCATTCTCGATTCCTTAGGCCTTTGTTTCTATTGAGTGTCGCAGACGGCATCCACGTTCACCAGCGCCGGACTTCTTTCTGCGGCAGTTTTCGCCCAAACCGTAGCAAAAAAGCCTCACATTGCGTTAAACAGCGTCACTACCTTCCTACCCCTGACCTTCCGGAGCGGCAGCCGCGCGCCTACATGGCTGTCGCCGCGGATGGAGATTATCAATGTCACTCGATACCCCAAGCCAATATGACAGGCGGTTGAAATATCTGCTTTTGCTGCTGCTTTGGGTGTCATCGGCGGTTCCTCCTGCTTTGGCGGCCGAAGAGCCGGATTTGATCTTCCGTCGCTCCACGGTGTTCAAATGGGTCAGCCCCAACGACAAGCTCGCAACCTACGGCATCGACGATCCCGAGGTGGAGGGGGTGGCCTGCCATTTCACTGTGCCCGAGAAGGGCGGTTTCACGGGCTGGATCGGGATCGCCGAACAGGTCTCCGACATCTCGCTGGCCTGCCGCCAGATCGGCCCGATCCGAATCAAGGGCAAGCTGGAGCAGGGAGAGGACATGTTCCGTCAGCGAAGGTCGCTGTTCTTCAAGAAAATGCAGATCGTCCGGGGCTGCGATACTAAACGCAACGTGCTGGTCTATATGGTCTATTCCGACAAGCTGATCGAGGGTTCGCCGAAGAACTCGACCTCGACGGTGCCGATCATGCCGTGGGGTGCGGCCAATTCCGCCGTGCAGAAATGCGCCGATTTTCTCCAGTAAGCCAACTGCCCTGCCGCTAACCCGGCTGCCATGAACTTGGATTGTGCAGCCAGCTTGCCCTCCGAGCATCGCCCCACCTCACGCGCGTCCGCTGTTGACCTGCCGATAACGCAGAGCCGCTACCGAAAGTTTCTTAAATTTAAGCCTTTGAAATTACAGGGCTATTATCGCGAATTGTTTCGTCGCGGTATCGTTGACGAAACAATTGCAGTGGCGACGAAACCATTTTTCGCTTGGGTTGCAGAACTCCGGAAACAACTCGTGGTTATCAACCGCCAACGAAGACGGCGGGGGCAGCGCCGGTTATGGACTCGGAGACAGTTGCATGCGCGCCGCCAGTTTCATCCTCGCATTTGCTTTCGTGATCTCGGGATCGTCGATGGCAGGCTCGGCCGGAGGAGGCCTTCCGGGCGTCGGCACGTTCGCCTATACCGGTTCGCCGGTTGCGGCGGCTTCGCCTCTGGTCTTTGCATCGCGTTAGTCGGAATCGGAAGCAGCGAGTCGCGAGGGCATCATGTTCGTTCGAATCTGCGCCATCGCATTCGTGGCAAGCTTCCTTCTCGATCAATCCGCCCACGCCCAGGCGCAAATGCGCGCTGTAATGCGCATGCCCGATACGCGCATGGACTTCGTGCGCCAATGCGCTCCGCACATGCTCGGGCGCTGGGCGCATCCCGAAGAAGTTTGCGGCTGCCTGCATGACCATGCGGCCGCTGCTGTCGAGGACAACGATCTGCGCGAAGCGCTGTTGCGCGGCATCAGCGAGACCGGCGTTCCCACCATCGAGACGGAATGGGTGCCGGTGTCCAAGCAATCCGAAATCGGCCCGACCTTCACGAAGATCGCCAAGCCCACCCTGCAGTGCATGTTCGATCCTGCATCGAACTGAACCAGCGCCGCATTCAATATTGTCCGACCTGTTCGTTGCTGATGCGGCCGGAGGCAGGTCGCGCGCCTCACTTTGTCTTCGGTCCTAGGCGCGGAATGCATTTGCGGGCGCGGGTAATTCCGGTCGAGGTCATCCTGGCGCCGGACACTTCCTTGATCTGGCCGGCCGGGCAGGTTCCGTCATCGACCAGTATTCGCTGGCCGAGGTTCAGATTGACGATCTCCTGCTCGCGCCCAACCTGTTGAGCCATGCCATGCGCGGTCGGCGGAGTCAGCGTCAGCAGCAGGCAACACGCAGCGAGGGTCGAAAGCAGCGCAGCGGGGCGGGGCGGGTGTGTCATGAGCAGCCCGCAGTGTAGGGATGCGCTTGCGATTCTGAAAGGCATGGCGATGCAATCTGCACCTCGCGCGCGAAGTGTGGTTTGATCAGGCCGCACGGAGACAATCGCGCCATGGATGCCGAGACCACGCAACGAATCCTCGACGCCGTCGATGCCGGTTTTGACGCGCAGCTTGCGATCACGAGGGATTTCGTGGCGATCCCGTCAACGCGCGGCGCCGAGGGGCCGTGCCAGGACATGATCGGCGACCTCTTGCGTGAGCGCAGTTACGAGGTGGACGATTGGCATATCAATCTCGATGATCTCAGAAAGCTTCGCGGCTTCGGACCGATCGAGCATGATTTCTCCAAGGCGCGCACGGTGGTCGGCACCTATCGGCCGACGAACAACGCGGGACGCTCGCTGATCCTGCAGGGCCATTGCGACGTCGTTCCCGCCGGCCCGCTCGAAATGTGGGAGACGCCGCCGTTCTCGCCCGTCATCCGCGACGGCAGGATGTACGGCCGCGGCGCCTGTGACATGAAATCGGGCACGATCAGCGCGCTCTGTGCGCTCGATGCCATCAGGGCGGCGGGACTGAAACCGACGGCGCGGATTCACTTTCAGTCCGTCATCGAGGAGGAATCGACCGGTGTCGGCGCGCTCTCGACCTTGCAGCGCGGCTATCGCGCGGATGCCTGTTTCATCCCGGAGCCGACCGGCGGCAAGATGGTGCGCTCGCAGGTCGGCGTGATCTGGTTTCGTCTGAAGGTGCGCGGCTTTCCCGTTCACGTGTTCGAGGCGGGCGCCGGCGCCAACGCCATCACCGCTGCCTACCACCTGATCCAGGCGCTGCAAAAGCTCGAGCTTGATTGGAACGAGCGCGCCAAAAGCGATCGGCATTTTAAGACGCTCAACCATCCCATCAACTTCAATCCGGGCATCATCAAGGGCGGCGATTGGGCCTCGAGTGTGCCTGCCTGGTGCGAGGTCGATTGCCGGATCGCGATCCTGCCGGGCTGGTCGGTCGCCGATTGCCAGAAGGAAATTCTGGCCTGCGTGGCGGCGGCCGCGCGCGGACATCGCTTTCTCGCCAACAACCCGTCCGAGGTGGAATGGTCCGGCTTCCTGTCGGAAGGTTACGAACTGAAGGATGCCGCCGAACCGGAGGCCGCCTTCGGCAGGGCGTTCACCGCGGTTTACGGCGGCAAGGTCGAAGACCTCGTCTTCACCGCGCTGACCGACACGCGCTTCTATGGGCTGAACTGCAACATTCCAAGCCTCTGCTTCGGGGCCAATGGGGCGGCGATGCACGGCTTCAACGAATATGTCGACCTCGCTTCGCTGCGAAAATCGACCAAGGCGATTGCGCTCTTCATCGGCGAATGGTGTGGGGTCGAAAAGGCGTAGCTCTAGCCATTACCCCGGACATCATTGCCGGGCTCGACCTGCTGATCCATCATCCCCGCGGAATTGCGCCCCAAGCTCGATCGAGGAACCACCGATCATGACGCCGCTTCAAAAGATCCAGTCGCTGAAACTGCCCTTTGCCGAATTGAAGGGGGTGACGTTCGTCGAGGCGGACAAGGACCGGGTGGTGGCGCGGATGCTGGTCAGGCCTGACCTCTGCACCCTCTTCAACACGCTCCACGGCGGCGCGATCATGGCGATGGCCAATTCCGTTGGTGCGGCGGCAACCATCATCAACCTGCCCGAGGACGCCAAGGGCACGACCACGCTCGAGAGCAAGACCAATTTCATTGGCGGAGCCAAGGAAGGGGCGACCCTGGTCGCAACGGCGACCCCGATCCATCGCGGGCGGCGCACCCAGGTCTGGCAGACCCGGCTGGAGACCGAGGACGGCAGGCTGGTCGCATTGGTGACACAGACCCAGATGGTGCTGTGACGAGTTCCCCCTGATTCGCCAGCGTTTACAAGTTGTTAACTGCACAAATTAAAGGCCGGCCTCAGCCTTGATTTTATGGTGCAATGCACAATATCTTGCGTCCTAGGGATTCGAACGCCTCCTCGAGGGCTACCGAGAGGAGCCTTGAAGTGCCACACGAAGATATCCACCACCCGAGGCCCGGGTTCGGCTATGTGCGAACCCTGAGCCAGCATGAAGAGCTGCCGCTGCTGCGCGATCACCTGTTGCGGCTTGATCCGGAGAGCCGCCATGACCGTTTCAACGGCTTTCTCGATGACAGCTTCATCGAGCGTTACGCCGAAAGGTGCGCAAGCGACGGCACGATCGTCGTCGCCTACATGGAAAACGGCATCGTCCGCGGAGCGGCCGAACTGCATCCTGCGGAGCAGTCGGAAGATCTGATCCCGGAGATTGCCTTCAGCGTGGAGGCCTGCGTGTGGCGCCAGGGCGTCGGCAGCGTTTTGTTCCGCAGGCTACTGTCGGAAGCGCGCTGGCGCGGCTACCGAAGACTCAGGGTCACGACAGGGGCCCAGAACCAGGCGATGCGAGCGCTCGCCAGCAAGTTCGGCGCGCATCTGGTGTTCCGTTATGGCGAGTCCACCGGAACGATTGAGGTGGACCAACGGCCGCAGGCGGAATTGACCAGGCTTGCGATCGATGGGCCGCTGAATGCGGCGCGCGCGGTGATCAGCTTCAACCGCGCCTGCTGGAAGCTGTTTTCGAAGATGTACGATTCGGGGCGCGCGGCGTAAGCCGCGCACTCTCCGTCGGCTCAGGTGCCGACGCGCTTGTCATTGCCGAAGCGCCTGATCACGCGACGTTCGACCACCACCGAGCGCTGCGCGCCCTGTTCCCCCGCAATCACGCGGGTGGCGGAGCGCGCGGTTGACCGGCCCTGCTTTTTCACCTCGACCAGCACGTCCTCGAACGGCAGCCCCATCAACGCGGCCGCGATCTCGGCCTGCTGCTGCTGATCGTCGGTGATGCCGACAGCCGCAAAAATGGCCTCGTCGAGTGTTGGCGGATCGCGCCGCACCCGCCGTGGTCCATATTTGGTATTCCAGTCTTCGCTCATGGGGCCCCCTCGTTTTGGCGAGGCATACCTAGGGAGTGGCATGTTGCATTGCAATACGAATTTTGAGGGGCAGGTCAGCCATGCGTTCACAGTTTTCGGCGCGCCTGTGCTTGGGCTGTCATAATCTCCCGTTTCACGGCGAGCGCTCCAGGGCGCCCGCGCAACCGGACGCATATTGCGGCCAGCGCTTGAGCGCCGCGCGCCCGGCCTCTGTCAACGCGTAGACCCCGCGCTCGGTGCGCGCGAACCAGCCATACACATTGTGCAGCAGGATCTTGCCCGCGTCCGGAACGTGCTTGCGCAAATCGCGCACCGGCTTCGGCCCGCCCGATAGCGCCGATGCACAGGCGAGCGCCTGTTGACGATAGGCCGTCATGACCGGGGTTCGCGTCGAGCCGCCGATTGCGGGATCGCCGACACGTCGCTGATGCTCCGCGACCAGGCGCGACCGTTTTTTGGGATCGCGCCGCGGCGCGGTGGTCGGCGGTTTCACCAAAATCTCGACCTGGCCGTTTGCGGTGACGCCGAGCATCCCGAAGCCCAGCCGTCGGCAGAGATTGCGGTAGCGTGCGTCGCTCTCGCGCCCCTTGCCGCGCGCCGACATCTTTGCAGCCAGCCAGATCTCGTCACCGGCCGCAGCGCGATCGACCGCCTGCAGGATCAGTTCGAGATTGAACGACAGCTTCAATTCCCCGATCACGACCACCGGCGGATCATCCTTGGACAGCGCCACGAGATCGCAGCCTCCGATTTCGCCCTTGACGGCGAAGCCGAGCTTTTCCAGGAAGCGTTTGACGGGCAGATAAAGCGCGGTTTCCAAGCGAGGTCCGGCGGCGTGCGACTCAGTTGCGGCAAGTCTAGCACCAGCCGAGCCCTCATACGCGGCCGGACACGGGGATCAGCGCGCCGGTGATGCCGCTTGCGGCGTCGCTTGCCAGAAACAGGATGACCTCCGCCAGCTCGCCCGGCGCCACCCACTTGGAAAAATCGGCATCCGGCATGCTGGCGCGGTTGGCTGCCGTGTCGATGATCGAAGGCAGCACCGCGTTCACGGTGATCTTGCCCTTCCATTCCGAAGCCAACGCCTCGGTCAGGCGATGCACGCCGGCCTTCGATGCGGCATACGCGCCCATGCCGGCGCCGGCCTGCAGCGCGCCCATCGCCCCGATATTGACGATGCGCCCCGCCGCCGAGGCGGCGAGATGCGGCAGCGCCGCGCGCGACGCATTCAGGGCGGTCAGCACGTTGAGCGCATACATGCGTTGCCAGCTCGATGGGCTGCCGTCCGCGACCGTCTCGAAGGTGAAGCCGCCGGCAATGTTGATCAGTGCATCAAGCCTGCCGAAATGTTTCACTGCCGCATCGATCGCTGCTTTCGCCTGTGCGGCATCGGAGAGGTCGACGCCGCCGATCTCGATGCGCGCCGCGGTCGCGGCTGATTGGGCCTTGGCGTGATCGATGCCGGCCACGCGGGCGCCGCGCGCAAGCGCAGTGTCCACGACCACCCTGCCGAGTGCGCCGAGCGCGCCGGTGACGACGAGGACTTTTCCGTTCATCGATTTCGCTCCGAAAGAGATTGCTCAGACTATCGCCGGACGAAAATGACTTGCAATGGTGAGCCGCTTCACAGTCAAATGAGGCGAGCACAACTTAAAATCGCGTCGGAGATGTTCACATGACCGCCGCACCTCAGTCCTGCGATTCGCATCTTGACCGCTTTTCCTTCGACCACCGTCTTCCGCATTTCGAGGAGGCGCTGGGCAGGCAACGCAAAATAAAAATCGTAACGATCGGCTCGTCATCGACCGCGGGAGAGAGCGACATCATTCCTTTCCCGCATCGGTTAGAGCTGGGTTTGCGCTCGAGTTATCCCGGTCGCATGATCGATGTGATCAACAGGGGTATTGGCGGCCAAGAAGCGCCGGAAGAACTCTCGCGCTTCGAGTGCGACGTCATGATCGAGCTGCCCATCTTGGTCATCTGGCAGGTCGGAACGAATGCAATCTACCACAACAGCTACCAGCCGCCGGATATTGCAGGGACCGTTGCGACGGGATTGAGCTGGTTGAAAGGTCTTCCTGCGGATGTGATCATGATGGACTTGCAATATGCCCCGGCGCTGTTTCAGGACCAGCATGGCAATCCCGATCCGCAGCAGGAAGCCAAGACTCGGCAGATGGTGGCCTTGATCTCAGCGGCTGCAAGGGCCGCCAACGTGAACGTATTCCGACGTTTCGAACTGATGGAACATTGGGTAAGGGTCGACAAGATCGATTGGAGCGCTCTGATTGCCAGTGACAACGTGCATCAGACCGAATTTGCAACCCGCTGCGTGGCGAATGCCCTTATTGGCGTGATCAAGGCCAGGATCGGCCCGGTGCCTGGAGCGCCGCCGCCAGAGGCTTAGCGGTGGTTTCGCTAAAATTTTCCCGGCTTTTGTAAGCGAATGGCAGAGCCGCCCGGCTAGTGTGACGCCGACACAATCCGGGGGGTATTCATGCTGCTACGACATTTGCCCGATCATGGCCTGCCGCTCGTTCAGTTGAAGGAGCAGCGCCGCGACCTCGTCGTGGCCTTGCAAAATCGCAAGGGCCCGGTCAGCGGCTGGGAGCTGATGCAGATCGCCGCGGTCCAGCAGGCGATCCAGGCGTTCGAGGAAGTCATCGCCGACCTTGATGCGGAAGCCGAGATGGAAATGGACACGGCGGCGTAAGAGCGCGGCGCGCAGCCTGTCTTCTTTATTTGAATGTCAGACAGCTTCTCTGTCATCGCCCGGCTTTGCCGCTTTCTAAAGTGACAGCGCAGGGCGCAGTCCAGCATTCCCGCGGCGCCTCTCACGCCCGGGTCATTTCCGAAACACACTCTCGACAGGAGAGGGCGCAGGGAATACCGGGTGTTTTGCGCACCCGCAGCCTCGCGTGGGAATTAGGAAACCACACGAGTTAGTCACTACAGGTTCACCGAAACAGTCCGGCATTCCCTGCGCGATGGTTTACGGTTTGCTACGCGCTCTTCCCGGTGTCCATGACCTTTTAGTCACCGTCGCGAGCGGATCATCACCGCTCGCTTAGCACCAGCCCAGGGGTGCCAGAACCACACGCCTTCCCCGTCCGCGAACCGGCGCGCTCGTCGCACGCGCAGCCTGCGTCCATCGCATCCCGCTTCGCGTTCGTGACGATCGCGATACGCCCCTCTCACCGAGGCGGGACGGGAGGGGTGATGCCACTGATTTGTGGTTCTGATAAAGCGAAATATTTTTCGGCCAAAGGATTGACACGGCTTCCACAAAATTCAGTTGTCGGGCAAATCATTTGTATGCAAGCGAGGCAGCCCTCACGCAAATTTTTCGGCTGGGAATGGCATAGCCCAAAAATGCACTCACAAATGCGAAGTCCGCTTTACGACGGAAAGCCGACGCCCCGTTCTCAAATTCGGCTTTTGACCCAGGCAGACATTCTCTTGATCTATATCAACCACGCCACCTGCCATTCCGTGGACTTTGTGCGCCTTTGACCCATGGAACCCTAGCAGGGAGGATTGGTCATGAAAGTGGCTGGATTGTTATTGTCCGCTACATTGACCCTGCTCACGATTGTGCCCGGGTTGGCGCAACAGACCACCGGCACATCGGGTTCTCCCAACGCCACCACGACGATCGACGGCCGATATCTCCCGCCGCCGCCGCAACCCTTCCAAGGAGAGATCAATCTCAACGCGGCGCAGTCGAAACCAGCATGGCCGGCGCGGGTAGTGCCACCAAAGGGCGCGCCGAATATACTCCTGATCTTGACCGATGACGTCGGCTTCAGCGCGCCATCCACTTTTGGCGGCGTTATTCCGACACCGACGCTGGATCGCATCGCCGCCAATGGGCTGCGCTACACCAATTTTCACACGACTTCGCTTTGTTCTCCGACACGTGCGGCGGTGATCACCGGGCGCAACCACCATTCGGAGGGCTTTGGCGTCATCTCTGAAATGGCGACCGGCTTCCCCGGTTACAACAGTGTCATGTCCAAGGACACGGCCACGATCGGCCGCATTCTTCTGGAGAACGGCTACCGCACGTCATGGTTTGGCAAGGATCACAACACGCCGGCCTATGAGGCTAGCCAAGCCGGGCCATTCGACCAATGGCCCACCGGCATGGGCTTTGAGTATTTCTATGGCTTCGTCGGCGGCGATACTAGCCAGTGGCAGCCGGGCAATCTGTTCCGCAACACCACGGCGATCTATCCTTACGCCGGTCATCCGGGTTGGAACCTGATCACGGCAATGGCAGACGACGCCATTCAGTGGCTCAACCAACTCAATGACATCAATCCTTCATTGCCATTCCTTCTCTATTACTGCCCCGGCGGCACACATGCGCCTCATCACCCGACGCCGGAGTGGATCAAAAAGATCAGCGACATGCATTTGTTCGACAAAGGTTGGAACGCGGTGCGTGACCAGATTGTCGCCAATCAGAAGAAGTTGGGGGTCATTCCAGCTGATGCCAAGCTCACGCCCTGGCCAGACAATCTATTGAAGAGCTGGGACAAGCTGACCGACGAAGAGAAGAAGTTGTTCATCCGGCAGGCCGATGTCTATGGCGCTTATTTGGCCTACACGGATAACGAGATCGGCCGCGTGATCTCGGAGATTGAGCGTGAAGGGAAGCTCGATGACACTCTGATCATCTACATCAGCGGCGACAACGGCGCGTCCGCCGAAGGCAGCCTTAATGGCACGCCCAGCGAAATGCTGCCGTTCAATGGGATTGATCTACCGGCCGCCGCGCAGATGAAATGGTACGACGTCTGGGGAAGCGACCAGACATATCCGCATTATGCGGTCGGCTGGGCTTGGGCGTTCGACACACCTTTCAAGTGGACCAAGCAAATCCCGTCGTTCTTCGGCGGGACCCGAAACGGCGTGGCGATCTCCTGGCCAGGGCACATCACCGACAAGGGCGGTATCCGCAACCAATTCGCTCATGTGGTTGACATCGTGCCGACCATCCTTGAGGTGACCGGCATTCCCGCTCCCGTCATGATTGATGGCATTGGGCAGAAGCCGATCGAAGGCGTGAGCATGGCCTACACCTTCGACAAATCCAATGCGAATGCGCCGTCGCGGCACCACACGCAATATTTCGAAATGGCCGGCGTGCAAGGTTTCTACAACGATGGCTGGATGCTGAGCGCTGTTCCGTTGAGGGCTCCGTGGGACTTGGCGGGAAAGGCTATCCTTGATCCGGCCATCGCTTACAAGTTCGAACTGTACGATGTGACGCGCGATTGGACACAATACACCGACGTTGCTTCAGCCAATCCTGACAAGGTGCGTGAGATGAGGGACCAGATGTTTGGCGCGTTCGCCAAGTATCAGGTGTTGCCGCTTGACGCGTCGGCGGTAACACGTATGGCCGCCCCACGTCCCAATCTGTCGGCGGGCAGGAATGTCCTGACCTATTCGGGCCAGACAGTCACCGGCATTCCAGACGCCGCAGCGCCAAACTTGCTCAATACCTCCTATACCATCACGGCAGACATCGACGTGCCGCAAGGCGGCGGCGAGGGCATGATCGTCACCGAAGGCGGACGGTTCGGTGGGTATGGGCTGTACGTGCTGAAGGGTAAACCCGTGTTCGTTAACAACCTACTCGACTTGGAGCGGGTGCGCTGGGAAGCGCCCGAGGCGCTGTCACCCGGCAAGCACACCATCGTATTTGACTTCAAATATGACGGTCTCGGCTACGCTACGCTTGCCTTCAATAACGTCAGCGGTGTTGGCCATGGCGCAACGGGCGTGTTGAAAGTCGATGGAAAAGTGGTCGCGACCCAGAAAATGGAGCGCTCGGTCCCCCTGACCCTGCCGGTCGATGAGAGCTTCGACATCGGCGCGGATACCGGCACACCGGTCGATGATCGCGATTATCAAATCCCATTCGCGTTCACCGGCAAAATCGACAAGCTGACCATCGCCGTTGATCCACCGAAGCTCACACCTGAAGACGTGCAGAAGCTGGAGGCTTCCTATCGCGCGGCGCAGGACGCGAAGTAGAACATGGCATACGCTGAGGGGCACGAGCCCCTTACAATTAGGGCCACCTTACCAAGGTTTTCAGCAAATTTACGGGTATGACACCCGGCCGTTGGCGAAACTCTCAATCCTGGCTGGAGTGTTTTCTGCTCCAGACTTCAGGCAAGTATTGCTTCGCCATCGTGATGGAGAATTGCCGACGATTTTTTTGAATGCGTTGGCGAAATGTACCTTGTTCTTGAAGCCGATGATCGACGCGACATCGGCTAGGGAAAGGGGTCAGTTCTCTCAGGAGGGTCTGAGCAGGCCCGCGCCCGACGCCCACGCCAGCCTGCTGAAGCTGCCACCCCCCTTCAAATTTTTTTTTGTGCCGCGACCCCGGCGCCGGGTTTGCGCCCTCTTGTCTGGGGAATGCGCCATGGCGGCGCGTCACGAACCGGAGCACAGAACCATGTGGTATAGGAAGAACGTTGGCGGGTGGGAGCGCACGGCCAGGCTGATCGGCGGGGCCTTGATGCTCATCTGCGGTGTGGTTGTGCTGCACGCTTCGCCGCTCGGGCTACTGCTCAGCGGCGCGGGTGTCGTGGCGCTGGTCACCGGCGTGTTCGGCTATTGCCCTGCCTGCGCCGTCGCCGGGCGCGAGCCAATGAAGGGGTGACCGCCTTGACGCGCGTATCAGACGATCTCCTGCTCGCGGCACAATCGGGTGACCGGCACGCGCTGACACAGCTATTGGTGGCGCTGCAGCCGGACATTCGACGTTACGCCCGGCGCCTTTGCTACCGCGCCTCGGTTATCGAAGATGTGGTGCAGGAAGCACTCATCGTCGTGTACCGGCGCGTGGGCACGATCCGCAGTCCAGCCGCACTCGCCGGCTGGCTGCTGACTGTCATCGCGCGCCTTTGCATGCTGCCGGCGCTGATGCTGATGCGCGGAGTAGAGGAGCTCGCCAGCCTGGAAGAGTCACGCGAGCTCGCAAAGGTCCCGCCGGACGAGTTGCGCGTAGACCTGGTCAATGCGATCGAGTCCCTTTCGCCGTCCCATCGCGAAGTGCTGCTGCTGCGAGATCTCGAAGATCTGACGATTTGGGAAATCGCCGGGCGGCTCGGCGTGACACGCGAGGCGGCCAAAAGCCGCCTGCGCCGCGCCCGCGCATTGGTGCGCGAATATCTGCTCGGCCCAAAGGACAGCGGACGAGAGAGCACATGAATTACTTTCGTGGAGTTCGGCATGTTCGGGAGCGCCTTCCTGGGCGCACACCTGATGCGCGGCGCAGCTGCGGCGGCGCTACTCGCTTGGGCCATCGTCCAGCAGACCGCGCACCCTTGGCTATCCCTGGGCGCGGGCGTTGCCGCCCTCGTCGCGCTACGCGGATGCCCGATGTGCTGGAGCGTGGGCCTGGTCGAGACGCTTTCGCAAGCCCGTCGCGATTCAACCGCTGAACGCGCTGATGGGACATGGCTGCATTAACATTGCGACGGGACGGGAGGACGCATGTCGAAGATCACGGCAATCCTGGGCTCCGCGCTGTTTTTCCTCGTTGCACCGGTGATGTTGGCGGGCGTCATCCCATGGTCGATCACGCATTGGGAATTTCGGCCACCCTTTTTAGCCGTCGAAGCGACACGCTTGGCTGGGGTCGCGCTCATTATCGCCGGCGTGCCTGGAGTGTTGGATTCGTTTGGGCGCTTTGCGTTGCAGGGGCTGGGCACGCCCGCGCCGATCGCGCCACCACGCAATCTCGTGGTGAGCGGACTGTATCGGTATGTGCGCAATCCGATTTATGTTGCAGTCGTTGCCGTCATTCTTGGTCAGGCGGTGTTATTCGCTGACTGGCATCTCCTCGGCTACGGCGCGTTGCTCTGGCTCTTTTTTCACGCTTGGGTCGTTGCCATTGAGGAGCCGGGGCTCCGCGACAGCTTTGGAGCCGAGTATGAAAGCTATTGCGCCAATGTGCCGCGCTGGCTTCCCCGTCTCACTCCGCGAGCCGTCTAACCGATTTGATGCTCGGTGAGGTCGAAACGTCTGAACCTGGCCCAAGGCGACGTTTTAGCGCTTTCTGAACAAAGGTTTGGCCCGATAAGATGGGCTAGTCGACCACATGGAGCGGACATGTCGGGGCCATCAAGAATGGGCGGGAAAAAGAGCGCTGCGAAAGTACGCAAGGGACGTTCGACAAATGGCCGTAAGCCCGCCACCCTCAACGCCGGAACGTCAGCGCGCGGTGTGAGCGAACAATCATCAAAGAGTCGCTATGCGAATAGACCGAAGGCTCGCAAAAAGATAAGCGCAGCAGCCCCATCAACTGCCGACCTTCAAAAGCAGGTAGCCGTGCTCACCCGGGAGTTGAAGGAGGCACGGGACCAGCGGTCCGCAACCACTGAAGTGTTGCGGATTATCAATTCTCAGCCAGGCAGCCTTGCGCCGGTTTTCGACGCGATTTTACAAAAAGCACATGCGCTGTGTGGCGCCGACGACGGCAGCCTGCAAATTTATGATGGCGAACATGTTCGCGCCGTGGCCGTGCACGGCGTGACAGAACGCTTCGCAAAACTGTTGCGCGACGGACTCAGCGCATTCAAGTCGCCCGCAGCGCGCGCCTCGTTTGAAGGTCAACGCTATATCCAGATCAACGACGCAAGGCAGACAAGTCACACAATCCTTCGTGCGGCAGCAGAACTGACCGGGACCCGTACCATATTGTACATGCCATTGCGGATGGAGGGCCGCCTGCTCGGCTTTATAGCAGCGGCGCGTCGCGAGGTGAAACCGTTCACGGAAAACGAAATCGGCCTGCTCGAAAATTTCGCCGCGCAAGCCGTCGTCGCCATGGAGAATGCGCGGCTCTTCAACGAGACGCAGGAAGCGCTGGAGCGGCAGACGGCGACCGGAGACATACTCAAGGTGATCGCAAGCTCGCCGTCCGACGTGCAGCCGGTATTCGCAGCGATTGCGGAACGATCGAACCGATTGCTCGGCGGCCTCTCGACCGCGGTGTACAGCCTGATCGAAGGCATGCAGCATTTAATGGCGTTCACCCGCACGAGCCCTGCTGCCGATGCAGCGCTCCAATCGATGTTTCCGCGATCACTTTCGGGGACTCTCTGGAGCGAGGCTGTCAACAATGGGCAAATCTTCCAAATTGCTGACGCCGAAGTCGAACTCGCCGCGCATCCGGCCCAACTTGAGCTTGCGCGGGTACGGGGCTGGCAGAGCGCCTTGCTGGTTCCTCTCCTTCGCGGCCGGGAGCCGATCGGCCTGATCAGCGTTACCCGAGCAGGGCACGGGGGGTTCGCCGATCGTCACGTCCAGCTCCTCAAGACATTCGCCGCGCAGGCCGTCATCGCCATCGAGAACGCGCGCCTGTTCAATAACACGCGGGAAGCGTTGGAGCGGCAGACTGCGACGGCCGACATCCTCAAGGTGATCGCGAGCTCGCCGACTGACGTGCAGCCGGTATTCGACGCCATCGCCGAGAGTGCCAGGCGCCTGCTGGCAAGCCATACGGCGGTTGTCACACGCGTGATTGACGACGTGATCCATTTGGCGGCCAGCACGGCAGAAAGCGAAGCGCCCGCGCATGCCGCGCAGGGCCTCTTGCCCTATCCGCTTTCGTCCGACCGGATTCACGCCAGAGTAGCGCGGACCGGGCAACTTGCAGCCAACACCGATGCCCCAAATTCCGATCTCCCGCCGCACATCAAGGAATTTGCCCGGGAGCTTGGTTGGCGCAGCATGCTGGTCGTGCCGATGCTGCGAAACGGGATTGCGATTGGCACCATCGGCATCACGCGCCGCGAAGCCGGAGCCTTCGACGACAAGACTGTCGGTCTCCTGAAAACCTTCGCCGATCAGGCCGTGATCGCCATCGAAAACGCGCGGCTGTTCAATGAAACGCAGCAGGCGCTGGAGCGGCAGACGGCGACGTCCGAAGTGCTTCAGGTTATCTCCTCCTCACCCGGCGATCTCAAACCGGTATTCGAGCGGATGCTCGCCAAGGCGATGCACCTGTGCGAAGCCCAGTGCGGCTTCATCTATCAGATGGATCAGGGCGCGATGCGGGCAGTCGCCGAAATCGGCGTCCCACCGGCTTTTGCCGAGTACCGACGGAACCATTTGCACACAGGCGGCGCTGCGACTCCGGCTGACGTGATGCGCGCGACGAGGAAGCCGGCTCACGTCCACGATGCGCGCGACAGCGAGCCCTACCGCACCGGGAATCCCAACGCGGTTGCAGGGGTCGATCTCGGCGGCGCGCGCACTGTGCTGTACGTTCCCATGATCAAGAACGACGACATCGTCGGTGTGATTAACGTCTACCGGCAGGAGGTTAGACCGTTCACCAACGAACAAATCTCGTTACTCGAGAATTTCGCCAGCCAGGCCGTGATTGCGATCGAGAACGCGCGACTGTTCAACGAGACCAAAGAGGCGCTGGAACGGCAGACGGCTACATCGGACGTTCTGAAAGTCATCGCGTCCTCGCCATCAAACCTCCAGCCAGTATTCGACGCAATTGCAAAGCGCTCGAATGAACTCATGAACGGCCATGCAACCACAGTATTCCGTTTCCTGGGCGAAACGGCTGAGCTGGCCGCCTTCACCTCCATCAGTCCCGACGCCGACGCGGTGCTACGAGCGGCGTTTCCCAGGCCGCTCTCCAGCCTGCGCGATTTCGATAAAGTTTCCCGCGGTCAGATTGCGGAGACCGTCGACGCCACGGCAGATACCGAGCCCGAGACCGACAGGAACATTGCCCGCGCGCGGGGGTTTCGAGGCCGGCTCGTGGTCCCCCTCAAGAGTGATAGCGGTATCATCGGCGCCATTAGCATTACTCGAACGCAGCCGGGGCCATTTGCCCGGCAGGACGTGGAACTCCTGTGCACCTTCGCTGACCAGGCCGTCATCGCCATTCAGAACGTGGAGCTGTTTCAGGAGGTGCAATCGCGCACCCGCGATCTTCAGGAGTCGCTGCACCAGCAGACCGCGACCGCCGACGTGCTGAAGGTGATCGCCTCCTCGCCGACCGAGGTCGTTCCGGTCCTGCAAGCGATCGTCGAAAGTGCCTGCGGGCTTTGCGAATCCGATGATGCGACCGTGGCGCTGAAGGATGGCCCTGATCTCGTATTCAAGGCGCAGCATGGATCGATTCCCGTCGTCTGGGACCGGATTCCGATCAATCGTCAGATGGTGACCGGCCGGGCCATGATCGATGGCCAGTCGGTTCATGTGTGCGATCTCTATGGGCCCGAAGGAGAAGGCTTTTCCGATGCGCGGGAATTCGCGCGTCAGACGGACGTCCGCACCGTGCTGAGCGTGCCTCTCCTGCGTGAAGGCGAGAGCATAGGCGTTATCACGCTCCGACGCACGGAGGTACAGCCCTTCAGCGACAAGCAGACAGCCCTGCTGCAGACCTTCGCCGACCAGGCTGTCATCGCCATCAGCAATGTGCGCCTGTTCGAGGACGTGCAGCAACGGACCCGCGAGTTGTCAAAATCCCTCGACGACCTGCGCACCGCGCAGGATCGCCTGATTCAGACCGAGAAGCTCGCCTCCCTCGGCCAGCTAACGGCGGGAATCGCTCACGAGATCAAGAACCCGCTCAACTTCGTCAACAATTTCTCCGCGGTCTCGGTCGAGCTCACCCAAGAACTCAACGACGTCCTGAGGCGGGCTGAGCTCGTTGAGACGATCCGCAGGGAGACTGACGAGCTCACCGGCATGCTGAAGGACAATCTTTCCAAGATCGTGCAGCACGGCAAACGAGCCAACTCCATTGTCAAGAACATGCTTCTGCATTCGCGCCAGGGGTCTCGTGAGCAACGCGCCGCCGATATCAACACGCTGGTCGAGGAAAGCCTCAATCTGGCTTACCACGGGGCCCGCGCCGAAAAGGCCGACTTCCAGATCACTTTGCAACGCGACCTCGACGCCAATGCGGGCATGGTCGAGGTGTTCCCTCAGGAGGTCAGTCGCGCGCTGCTCAACCTGATTTCGAACGGCTTCTATGCCGCGACAAAACGCAAGAACGAGAATGGTGGGGCGGACATGGAACCTACCGTGCTGGCCACCACCAGAAATCTAGGCAGCAGCGTGGAAATCCGCATTCGCGACAACGGCACCGGTATTCCGCCAGAAATAAGAGAGAAGATATTCAATCCATTTTTCACGACCAAACCGACTGGCGAAGGGACGGGGCTGGGGCTTTCGATGACCCATGACATCATTGTAAAGCAGCATGGCGGCAGGATCGACATTGACTCCAAGGTCGGCGAATTCACCGAGTTCATCATCACTCTGCCGCGCAGCAATCGTACGGCGGCTCTATTCGTCTGATCAGATCTTGCGGCTCTGGCGGCTCCTTTGGCACTTTGTCGAGCCGGCGATGAAGATCACGACCGTTTCGGCAAGCGCGCAAAAAGCTATTGTATTTATGAATGGGAGCGTTCTCTTGAGTTACGCCGCCCACACATCTTAGCCACTTATCCCAACAAGTTTTGCCAATTTATGCTGCTATGCTCCGATGCCCATGACAGGAGGAGCCGCTGATGATGAACCGGAAGCTCGTTGCTGCGCTGGTCGCGTTTGGCCTGGCCTTGCCCGCCGTCACCCGCGCGCAGGACGCGCCGGTCGAGGAACAGATCGTCAACCAGATGAACAAGGTGTTCGGTGTCCACGCCGGATTCCGCGCCAATCACGCCAAGGGCGTCGTGGCCGAGGGGAAGTTCAAGGCCTCTCCAGAAGCCGCCGGCTTGAGCAAGGCGGTGCTGTTCGGCGGCACTGACGTTCCGGTGACGGTGCGGTTCTCGGACTTCTACGGGGGTGCCGAATTTGCCCGACGGCTCCGACGACGCCAATCCGCATGGCATGGCGGTAAAGTTTCACCTGCCCGACGGCAGCGACATGGACATTGTAATTAATTCGCTGAAATTCTTTCCCGTCTCGACCAGCGAGGAATTTCGCGACCTGCTCGTCGCGATCGCGCAGAGCCCGCCGGACGCGGCCAAGCCGACGAAGTTCGAGCAGTTCGTGGCAAGCCACCCCACCATCCCGGCTGCCTTCGACACAGTCGCCACGCCGGACAGTTTTGCCAATGAGGCCTATTTCGGCATCAATGCGTTCGTGTTCGTCAACAAGGCGGGTGAGCGACAGGCCGTCCGCTACCAGATGATCCCCGAGAAGGTCGTGCACCTGGACAAGGCGGAGGCTGCGAAGAAGACGCCGGACTTCCTGATGGAGGAGCTGCCGGCACGATTGAAGCTGAGCCCGGTGACCTTCCGCTTCAAGGCGCAACTCGCTGCCGCCGGCGACTCCACAAAGGATCCATCAAAGCCCTGGCCGGATGATCGCAAGCTGGTCGAGCTTGGCGTGCTGACAATCGACAAAGCCGTGACGAACAGTGACGAGGCGCAGAAGAAGCTCTTGTTCCTGCCGGGCCAACTCACCGACGGGATCGAGCAGTCCGACGATCCGATGATCGATGTCCGCAACGGCGCCTATGCTATCTCGTTCTCGCGGCGCAATCCCTGACGGTCACGGTTAGTCACCAGGTTATCTCAGAATGCCAAGAACGTTTTGAAAGGCGCGTACGCAACTTGCAGCCGATGCGAGGTCTAGGATTCCGCAAACTTGATCGTTGAGACCGGCCATCTTCCATCATGACCCGCGATCGAAATCCGGAGCCCGTGCAGTTCATCCAGCCAAACGTCCTCGACGGTGCCTGCCTTTCCGTCGGTAAGGGCGACGGCTTTGCCGATCAATTCGGATTGCGCCGCACCCTACTCATTCAAAATTTTTGACGGTAGGCGCTTCGCCGACGGCATTGCTTCCATGTTTGGCCGAGCCGAGCTGCGCCGTTCCAGGTGGCTCAACGCCGAAGTGTGTCCCAGCGCCAGCTTCTTCACGTGACTCCGCGTGGTTCTTGTGGTTCTGTCACCGCCCAGCCCGTGGCATCTATCGGTGATGAGAACGCCAGCTTGCGCTCCCGCCATCAAGCATGGGAGCGGGAGCCATGCCGGATTTCATTTTCCAGGCGAACATCGCTCACTACAAAAAATTATTGGCGACTGAGACCGACGCGCGGAAGATCGCGACGCTCAGCAAGCTGTTGGAGGAGGAGGAACGCAAGCTGTCCGACTGGCGGGCCAAAAATCCAAGGCCGAAGACCACGGAGTAGGGCTGCTGACCTTTTGATGATGATCAAAGGCCTTCTGCGAACAGCCGTTTTATCCTTTCAACATGGAATGGCGAACCATAAAAACTGCACCATTTGATCGTGTTCTAGAACTGGCGGTCATCGACGTCTCCGGTATACATGCGCTCGTCTTTCCCTGCCGCCGTGTGCTTCGGGGTTGGGTGAAGGCTCAGACAGGTTCGCTAGTAAAGGTGTACCCCACGCATTGGCGCGAGTGGGCTGACCCGGTTGAGAAAGCTCCGATTGGCGAACCAGAGCAGGATCGGCTGAATATCATCAGCGAGTACGCGGACAATTTCCGCGCGATCATCAAGAAGGACCGCGAGGACCTCGATTAAGGCCACTTCACTTGGCCGCCCGTTCATATCAGGCAAGCCTTCGGATGTCGCCTTCATCGCGACATTTTGCAGTGCCGCGCAGGGTTGGTCGGTAACGGTGTGAAGGCGGAAGTCGAAGGGCGGGTGGGCCAGCGTAACCGGTCGCGTTTGACCCATTTGAGACATCGCCGCGAACACGCCGAACCGCGTGAACTTTTCGGTTCCGGAGATGGCCAGCATCGGAGGCGGCGCTCGGAAGGCGGCAATAAATGTCGGAAGTTGCCGGGAATTTGAAGCAGACCGGCGTTGATCCAAATCAAGGGGCTCGCAAGCCAAGGAGGCAGGTTCGCAACGGGGTTGCTCGACCTGGAACGCCCGGAGCGGACCATGAATTCTTTTGCGTTTGCAATCGTGCGGTACCTTTCAAGCCTCCTGTTGTTCAGTTTCTTGGGGACGTACGCGCTTGCGCAGCAGGCCGCGCCCTCGGCGATTGCGGTCGGCACGGTCGCAGCCGAGCGCAAACCCATCGAGCGGAGCGGAAAGCTTGTCGGCAGGATAGAGGCGGTTCAGCGCGTGGAAATCCGGGCACGCGTGACCGGATATCTCGACGAGGTTCTCTTCAAGGAAGGCGACCTGGTCAAAGAAGGCCAGCCGCTCTACCGCATCGAAAAAGGACTTTTCGAGGCCGCTGTTACGTCGGCCGAAGCCGCACTTGAGCGCAGCAAAGCAGCAAAGGTGCTGACGGAGATTCAACTCAAGAGGGCTCAGGAACTGCTCGACAAGGCTTCCGGAACCGCTGTTGCGCGAGATCAGGCGCTTGCCGCAGATCAACAGGCCGATGCGCAAATCCGCAGCGACGAGGCCAACCTTGCAACCGCGAAAATCAACCTCGGCTATACCGACATAACCTCGCCGATCGCCGGGAAGATCGGGAAGACCAACATCACGAAGGGCAACGTCGTCGGGCCCAATAGTGGCGTCTTAACGACCATCGTCAGCCAGGATCCGATGTATGTGAGTTTCCCTGTCAGTCAGCGGGATTATCTCGAGGTCCGTGAGCGAAGCGACAAGTTCGGAAAGGTCAAGGTGAAAATCCGCTTCTCGGACGGACACACCTATGGACAGATCGGTGAAATCAATTTCGTGGACGTGTCGGTCAGCCGGTCGACCGACACGATCCTTGCCCGCGCCACGATCGCCAATCCGGATGGAACGTTGATCGATGGCCAGCTGGTGCAGGTGATCCTCGAAAGCGGTGAGCCCGAGGAGAAGGTCCTGGTGCCGCAAGCCGCGCTGATCGCCGATCAAGCGGGCACGTACGTCTTCGTGGTCGAAGACGGCAAGGCTGTCGTGAAGCGTATCAAAATTGGAGGCGAGATCGGGGCGGACGTCGTGGTGGATCAGGGCCTGAAAGGCGGCGAGCAGGTCATCGTGCAAGGCCTTCAGGCCGTTCGGGCCGGCGTGCCCGTGCAGGCTGCGCCGCTGCCGAAGACAATCGACCGGAGCTGATCATGTTGTCCTCCGTTTTCGTCGATCGGCCGCGACTGGCCATAGTGATCGCCGTCGTAACGACGATCGCAGGGCTTTTGGCCCTCTTTACGATCCCGATCGCGCAATATCCGGATATCGTTCCTCCACAGGTTTCCGTCACGACGTTCTATCCCGGCGCCAATTCCGCTGTTGTCGACGCGACGATCGCACAACCGATCGAGGCTCAGGTCGTCGGCGTCGACAAGATGATCTACATGAAAAGCGTCAGTGGCGATGACGGCAGCTATTCGCTCGTCGTGTCGTTCGAGCTCGGAACCGACCCCGACATCAACACGGTGAACGTCAACAACCGTGTCCAGGTCGCACTTTCGAGCCTGCCGCCCGAAGCGCAACGGCAGGGCATCGTCGTCAAAAAGAAATCGTCCGCCTTGCTCGGCGTCGTAGCCGTCTCTTCTCCGAAGCTCACGCACGATGCGCTCTACCTATCGAACTACGTCACCATCAATCTTCTCGACCAGGTCAAGAGCACGCCCGGCGTCGGCGACGCCTCGCTGTGGGGCCCGCAGGACTACGCCATGCGCGCCTGGGTAGACACCGACCGTTTGACAGGGCTGAACCTGACGACGGGAGACATCATCAACGCGATCCAGCAACAGAACATCCAGGCGGCGGTGGGACGGATCGGCGCGCGGCCGATTTCCAGTGATCAGCGGCTTCAGCTCAATATCCAGACCAAAGGCCGGCTCACGACGGTTCCCGAGTTCGAGAAGATAGTGATTCGGACCAACGAGGACGGCTCGGTCCTGAGATTGGGGGATGTAGCAAGGGTAGAACTTGGAGCCGCGAACATGGACCGCGAAACGCGGTTCAATGGAGTCCCCGCTGCGGCGATCGCGATCTACCAGTCTCCGGGGGCGAATGCGATCAAGACGCTCGATGCCGTAAAGGCCAAGCTTACAGAGCTTCAAAAGCGCTTTCCGGAGGATCTGACGTGGACGGTGACGTACGACCCGACCGCTTTCGTCAAGGACACGATGCATGAGGTGTTGAAGACGCTTGTCGAAGCGTTCGTCCTGGTGGTCATCGTCGTGTACCTTTTTCTCGGTAGTTTTCGCGCGACGCTCATTCCCACCCTGGCTGTTCCGGTCAGCCTGATCGGAACTTTCATCGTGATGCTTGCGGTGGGCTATTCCGCCAACACGGTATCTCTCCTCGCCATCGTGCTCGCGATCGGCATCGTCGTCGACGACGCCATCGTCGTGGTCGAAAATGTCGAACGTGTGATGGAAGAGCATCCGGAGCTTTCACCGGCCGAAGCGACCAAGCAGGCGATGAGCGAAATAACCGCGCCGATCATTGCGATCACGCTGGTGCTGCTTTCCGTCTTCGTGCCCGTGGCTTTCATTCCCGGGATCTCCGGCGAGCTCTTCCGACAATTTGCAGTGGCGGTTGCCGTTTCGATGTTCCTGTCCGCGATCAATGCGCTCACTCTCTCGCCGGCGTTGTGCGGGGTCATGCTGCGTCCTCACCACGGCCCGCGCCGCGGCGTTATCGGATACGTCATGCGGTCCATTGATCGCGTGCGTGACGCCTATGGTGCGGCGTGCGCCCGGCTGGTCCGCATATCCGTGATCGGCATCGTGATGGTCGCGATTTCCGGAGCGGGTATTGTTGCGCTGGGAAAGATCACCCCGACGGGCTTCCTGCCGGAAGACGATCAGGGAGGATTGTTCGTGGTCGTCCAGCTGCCGGGCGGTGCGTCAGTCGCGAGGACCGCCGATGTCGTGCAGGGTGCAGAGGCCATTCTGCGCGAGGACCCGGCGGTCGAAGATATCACTTCCGTGGTCGGCTTGAACTTCATCGACAGCTATTCGCAACCGAACTCGGCATTCATCGTCGTCACGCTCAAGCCTTTCGAGGAGCGCAAGGACAAGTCTCTCGGCGTGCGCCAGATGGTCGCGCGTCTCCTTCCCAAGTTTCGAGCCGTGCAGGGCGGTTCCATAGTGCCGATTCTCCCCCCGCCGATCCTTGGCTTGGGAAGCGGGGGCGGCTTCACTTATGTGCTGCAGGATCTGCGGGGTGGTGATCCCAAAGAGTTGGCACAGGTCGTGCGCGGGCTGACGGTGGCAGCGAACCAGGATCCGAAGCTCAACAATGTATTCACCACCTTTTCAGCTACGAATCCGTCCGTCTATCTCGATATCGACCGCGACAAGGTCCAGATCCTCGGCGTCAAGCTGAGCGACGTGTTTCAGGCGCTGCAGGCTTCGCTGGGCGGCTACTTCGTCAACAACATGAACCTGTTCGGCCGCACATGGCAGGTGCAGGTACAGGCCGAGGCCTCCGACCGAGCGAAGGTTGAAGACATCTTCCGGATCAATGTAAGGGATAAAGATGGGAACATGGTCCCCATTCGCAGCCTTGCTGAGATCAAGGTCGTTGTCGGGCCGCCAGCGCTAATTCGTTACAACAATCTCAGGGCCGTGACGGTGCAGGGCGGGCCGGCGGCCGGTGTTTCTTCGGGACAAGCCCTGAATGCGATGCAGGAAGTTGCCGCAAAAACATTGCCAACGGGTTTTGCGGGAGAATGGACCGACACCGCCTTCCAGGAAAAGCGCGCCGAAGGCAAGACGGGCATTATTCTGGGCTTTGCGCTGCTGTTTGCTTACCTCTTCCTGGTGGCGCTCTATGAAAGCTGGACGATCCCGGTGCCGGTCCTGCTCTCGGTCACGATCGGCATCCTTGGATCGTTTGCCGCGATCGTCTTGACCGGGCTGACACTTGATCTCTATGGCCAGATCGGCATGGTCGTGCTGATAGGGCTTGCGGCGAAGAATGGCATTTTGATCGTCGAGTTCGCCAAGGAGAAGCGGGAGCAGGGTATACCCTTGCTGGAAGCTGCAACCGAGGGCGCGCGTCTGCGCTTCCGGCCGGTGATGATGACGTCGTTCGCCTTCATCCTCGGCCTGTTGCCGCTGGTCATCGCTTCGGGCGCTTCGGAGTTTGCGCGACGCGGCGTCGGCACGCCAGTTTTCGGCGGCATGATCCTCGCCTCATTCATCGGTATTTTCGCGATCCCGCCGCTTTACGTGATGTTCCAGGCCATTCGCGAAAGGTTGCGGCCCGGGGCGCGCCCGGCGAAGGAGCAAGCGAAAAGCTCCAAACAACCTTTCGCTGCAGAGTAAGAGGTCAATGAGGGCGTCATTCTGAAGCGCTGATAGACCCACTCAGGGAAGTTGAGCCTTTGCCTTGATTGAGCATCAATTGGCTCAATGAGGCAATCGCATCTCCATGACCTTAACGGAAAGACGATCGACATAATATCGCTCTGCCGACTCAATGTACTGGTCAGCAAAGGATGTGCCATCGCTCTTCGCCACCTGTGCGTAAGCCTCCTTTTTCTCGGTCTCGCAAGCCAGTGCCGCCAAGCGTGCGACCACCGGAGCACTTTCCGCACTTTTTGAGTATCGTGCCGCTGCCGCGTCGGCACATGACCGCCATTTTTCGACGGCCGATTTCCATTCCTGTGCGGACGCGACCGTGGGAATTGCACACACGACGACGATTAGAAATCGCTTACGCATATCGCTGCTCGCATCAGTAGGTTTTACCGACGATCTATTGGCGAAAGGCGTCAGCAGGTATTGACACAGATCAACGGCGCCGAAGACTTACGGCCCGTTTTGCGGTTGCCGACTTAATTGCGCCATCGGAAAGCTGATCCGCTTTTTGTCTAACGGAATGACTGCTTTTGGCCCATACCGACAAAAGCCAACGATCGTCGGCATGTCCCGTTGTGAGGCGTAAACCGGAAATGGCTGTGCGGCGGGCAACCCGGCGCTGATGACCCGAAGGTGACCTGACGCGTCGGCGCAGTCCGGCGGGCAAGTCGCGTGACTAGGAAGGAGCGTAAGTCAGCCTTATCACATCCTCGACGATGCGATCATGAGCCATGAGGCGGAGCGGCGGCCGGGGCCCGGCGAAAT
This sequence comes from uncultured Alphaproteobacteria bacterium, assembly GCA_963738845.1. Classification (GTDB taxonomy): domain Bacteria; phylum Pseudomonadota; class Alphaproteobacteria; order Rhizobiales; family Xanthobacteraceae; genus Bradyrhizobium. The sequence continues at coordinate 448,304 of CAVTYJ010000009.1, forward strand.
ATGGCTTGCCGTGACCGAGCACGACCGGGTGCAGGTAGATTCGATACTCATCGATCAGGCCAAGTTCGGTGAGGCTTTGCGCCAAGTCCGGCCCAGCAACTTCGATCTCCCCGTCGCGCTCGGCTTTCAGCTCCCGCATCGTGCCCTCAAGGTCACTTTCGACAAGTCTGGCGTTGGGGCCGACCGACTTCAACGTGCGCGAAACGACCCATTTCGGCTGGTTTCGCCACGCTGCCGCGAATGCGTATTCTTCCACATTCCATTCAGCATGATCATCGTCCCAATAACGCATGACCTCATACATTCGGCGACCATACACACTGCCCGCCTGTCCCTGCGCCTCCTTGATGAAGTGGCGGAAGAGCATGGGGCTCGGCGCAAACGCCATATGGTCGACGTAGCCATCCAGAGACTGGTTCATTCCAAAGACGAGCTTTGCCACTACAAAATCTCCGTTCAGGTTCATCAGAATAGCCTGGGCGCCGACACGGACCATTCGGCATCTCCATTTCCTCTTCACGTCAAAGGACGAGCGAACGGGTCTGGCCCCGACGTCACTCACAATTTTTTCATAACCTCAGAGAGAGGAGGTTGAAGTAAAGCAGACCCGCTATACTCGGAGCGAGGCTCATCTACGGTGCGGTATGGAGAGTAGGGGCTGCGGGCACCACTTCCGCCTTTGGCCCGCAACGGACCAACGAGACCGGCGCTGCAACGCCCGCTTTCGCGGGGTAAAGCGCACATTCGACTACGACGATTGATCGGTTACGATGGCGGCGATCTCAAACCGGCGGAACGCTCGGTTCGAGATCCCAACGGGAAACTGATTCAGGAGGAATGCCGCAATGACCGACAGCCCCTTGCGCGCCAAAGGCCGCGCGATGCGACGCAATCTCATGGGCGCGGCCTACGCCGACAAGCTCGATCAGCAGCTCTATACCGATCCGATCATGGAGAAATTTGCGGCGCTGACGCAGGAGACGGTGTTCGGCACGCTGTGGACGAGGCCCGGGCTCGACCTCAAGACCAGGACGCTGATCTGCGTCGTCTCCGACACCGCAACAGGGCGGGCGCCGGAGCTGAAACTGCATATCCGCTTTGCGCGCAACCACGGCTGGGGCGAGGACGAGCTCGTCGAGGCGATTTTGCACCTGCTCGGCTATGTCGGCGCGCCCCTGGTTCGAGAGGCGCTGCTCGTCGCGAAGGAGACCTTTGCGGAGATGCGTGCCGAGAATCCGGTCACGTCATGACAACCAGCAGCAAGGCTTGGACGTACCGGCACTGTTCGAACGGACGACGAGGAATTGAATAGAAGGGCAATGTCCGTTGTTAACCCAGGGCGGAGCAAGCCGCTCGTGTACCGGCAGAGATGTCCATCTGACGCCCCGAGGCAGGCGCGTCGAACGTCCGGAAATGACCGGAGCCGACTATTGTCCTCTGAGGGCATATCATCCCCCCTTTGGTATGTTAAGCTGAGCTGGTGCGTCCTAAGCCTTGAGGCGAACATGAGACGACGCGAGTTCAGTATGCTGCTCGGGGGTGCGGCGGTGTGGCCCGCAGTTGCTCTAGCACAACAAAACGATAAGAGACGACTCGTCGGTTTGATTGCTGCGTTCAACGAAAAAGAAATGATGCCGCTCGTCGCAGCATTTCGCGCGCGGATGCAAGAGCTGGGATGGATCGAGGGTCAAAATGTTGTTTTCGATGTTAACGCCACAAGCGGAGACTATGCAAAATTAGATACAGAGGCAGCCAGATTAGTCTCTGCCTCGGTCGATGTAATTGTTGCACAGGGGACACCTGGCCTTGTCGCCGCAAGAAAGTCTACCAGAACCATACCGATAGTGTTCACCCAAGTTGCTGATCCCGTCGGTCAACGCTTGATCGACAGCTTGTCTCACCCGGGTGGCAATGCCACCGGCTTAACTAATTTTGAATTCGCATTCGGGGCCAAGTGGGTCGAGCTATTGGCGGATTTTGATCCCGCGATTTCCCATGTGACGCTTATAACAAATCCTGCCAACGAGAATACTGCGCAATTTGTAAAGGTTATTACGGCAGCAGGAGCTATCAAGAATTTCGCCGTTCGCGTTGCTTCGGTTCGCGATGCGGCTGACATTCAAGACGCAATCGAGAACTCCAGCAAAAAGCCCGGGGCTGGCCTGATCATCTTCCCAGATGGTTTGCTGGTAAATCACCGTTCATTGATCGTCGAACTTGCTGCGCGCTATCGCTTGCCGGCGGTGTATCCCTTCCGTATTTTCCCAGAGGTAGGCGGGCTCTTATCCTATGGCCCCAATTTCAAATCCATTTTTCGTAAGACTGCCGAGTACGTAGACAAGATACTTAGGGGCACCAAAGCGGCAGATCTGCCGGTTGAGGCGCCAAGCGAGTTAGAATTTGTGATCAACCTAAAGACTGCTCAAGCTTTGGGTCTCTCGGTTTCAGCCCAACTGCAAATCGCTGCCAACGAGTTGATCCAATAAGAGCTAGCGAAGTCTGCTGCTGGCCCGGAAGCAGATATGCGTCCATGCCCGCTCCAATGTCCGCTTTCTGGTAAGACGGTCGTGTCGGAATTTATGACTACACGCCCTGGCCATCAGGCGGATTAGCGTCAGCGTAATCCACCGCGTCTGCGGATCGGCGCAATACGCATCGCTATTGCGCCCTGCATGAGGTTACGCCGCCAGATACCGCGCCCTGAGTTCGCTGCGCTCCGCCGGGCCAAGGCCGAGGCCGTCGCGGAAATAGCCCTCGAGGTCGCCATACTCGGCGCGGATGGTCTCGAAGCCTGCGGCAAGGAAGGAGGCCTGCACCGAACCGATGGCGTTCTGGACCTCGGCGGGCAGATCGGGGGAGGCATTGGGATCGCGCCGATAGAAGCTGTTGGTGAGGAGATAGTCCTCGGAGATCACCTGGTCGGGCACGCCGAGCGCGTGCAGGATCAGCGCGCAGGCAAATCCGGTGCGGTCCTTGCCTGCGGTGCAGTGTATCACCAGCGGCGCCGTGTCTTCGATCAAATGACCAAACAGCTCGCGAAAGCTGTGCGTATTGAGACGTACATAGCCGCGATAGGATTCGCGCATGATCTCCAGCGCGTCGGCCGAGGAGAGCGCGCGTGCCTGCAGCCGCGCGCGAAGTGCTGCGACCACCGTCGGCTCGATCGGCAGCGAATGAACCGAAATCTCCTTGATCACGCAGTCGGCGACCCTGCGCTCCTCAACGCCGCGAAAATCGAACGCGCTTTTCACGCCCAGCGCGCGGATGATCTCGATGTCCGCCGGCGTCAAATGCCCAAGATGGTTCGAGCGGAAAATATGCCGCCAGCGGGTGCTTCTGCCGTCGGCCGTTGCATAGCCGCCGAGATCGCGAAAATTGCTGGCACCCTGGAGATTGAGATGGCGGGCAGGGAGGTCTGACATGCGGCCAGTCTAAAACATCGCGCCTCGCCGCGAAATGCTGTTGACGAGGCTGCCCCCCATCGCACGGCCTGGTCTATACTTCCGGTTCCAGGGGGCAAAATGAATCGATGCAAGACAATGGTGCTGGCCGCGGCGCTGGCGATGTGCGGCAATTTCTCGCGAGCCGAGGCGCAAACGTTCCAGAACTACCGTTGCGTCGATGGTACTCAGTTCATCGTCGCCTTTTACGCCGACGATCCCGATGCGTATTTGCAGATCGATGGCAGGCCCCTGACCCTGCGAAAGCGTGTGGCGCTATCGGGTACTCGTTATTCGGGTAGCGGCGTGACGCTGAAATTCCTTCGAGCGGGCGGCATCACCATCAAGCACGCCGGACGGCGGGTCACAGCCTGCGATCTCATCTGAGCGCGCAAATGAAAAAGGGCCGAAACTACTTCGTTTTGACCCTTTTTCAGCTCTCGATGTCCGCCCGGCGACAGAGCCGCCGGCGGCAGCGCGCACTCAAGACTGCGCCGTTCATCAGCGTTCCCAATCAGGCTTGAAACCGGGTTGCGATTCCCGGATCGCCTCTTCGTGATACCAGCTTCCGCTGCAAAGGGCTTCGTTGACGCGCGGCGTGTATTGGTCGACCGGCTTGATCTCGCCGAAACGACGACCGCCGAGAGCCGCGCGGCCCCCGAGCGGAAATTGATAGATCTTGGCAGATCCCTGATTCAGATTGTTCATCGCTCGTCTCCTTGCGCCGCGACGTGCCTCCATGGTGCGCCCGACTCATTGTGTTGTGGTTAGGACTGTTCGATATCGTTCGAGCTCCCAGCAATGCAATGTGATGAAAAGAAAATCATTTTTTGTATATTTTGTAGGCAAATCCGGCTTTGCCTCGGCTGAGGCAGGGTCTTGACTGGCTAAGGCTTGAGCGACCGCGAGATTTTCAGGACCAGCCGCGGGCATCGATGTTGGTCGGCCGCGACTGACGCGGGATTAATCTCGACGACGTGCAAAAGTTCGCGCTGCCGGCAAAACGAGCGGAAATCCGGCAATACGACTGTCATTTTTCCCTGGCCCGGGCCCCGACCCCGCGCTGCTTTGCCGCACCCGGAAACTGGTGGACGGGCGACCGGAGGAGGGAGCCCGGACGGCAGTATTTGGCACGCGAAATGCTTGGGAACCCCCGGCCGATCATGGCCGGGTACGATGTGGGGCCAACCCATCATCTCGGTTTCCCACCTTTCGAAATGATCAACAGAGAGGCTCAATGACGAAGTACAGGCTCGAGTACATCTGGCTCGACGGATACACGCCGACGCCGAATTTGCGCGGCAAAACCCAGATCAAGGAATTCGCCTCCTTTCCAACATTGGAGCAGCTCCCGCTGTGGGGCTTTGACGGCTCCTCCACCTTGCAGGCCGAGGGTCACAGCTCCGATTGCGTGTTGAAGCCGGTTGCCGTCTATCCCGACGCTGCGCGCACCAATGGTGCGCTCGTGATGTGCGAAGTCATGATGCCCGACGGCAAGACGCCGCATCCATCCAACAAGCGCGCAACCATCCTCGACGATCCCGACGCGTGGTTCGGCTTCGAGCAGGAATATTTCTTCTACAAGGACGGTCGTCCGCTCGGCTTCCCCGCGTCCGGTTATCCGGCGCCGCAGGGCCCCTATTACACCGGCGTCGGCTACAAGAATGTCGGTGATACCGCCCGCCAGCTGGTGGAAGAGCATCTCGACCTCTGCCTCGCGGCCGGCATCAACCATGAGGGCATCAACGCCGAGGTTGCAAAGGGCCAGTGGGAATTTCAGATCTTCGGCAAGGGCTCCCGGACTGCCGCCGACCAGATGTGGATGGCCCGCTATCTGATGCTGCGTCTGTGCGAGAAGTACGGCATCGATATCGAATTCCACTGCAAGCCGCTCGGCGACACCGACTGGAACGGCTCGGGCATGCACTGCAACTTCTCGACCAAGTACATGCGCGAAGTTGGCGGCAAGGACTATTTCGAGAAGCTGATGGACGCGTTCAAGGCCGCCCGTGCCGACCACATCGCCGTCTACGGCCCGGACAACCATATGCGTTTGACCGGCAAGCACGAGACCGCATCGATCGACACCTTCAGCTGGGGTGTTGCGGACCGCGGTGCCTCGATCCGCGTGCCGCACTCCTTCGTCAACAATGGCTACAAGGGCTATCTGGAAGATCGCCGTCCGAACTCGCAAGGCGACCCCTACCAGATCGCCTCGCAGGTGTTGAAGACGGTCGCGACCGTGCCGACCGGCGCCAAAGCGGCGGCCTGAGGTCTCACAGCTCTACGCCCGAGGGGCTTTCGGGCTGTACAATGATCCGTCGGAGCTTTGCCGCTCCGGCGGATCATTGCATTTGACGTGCAGGCTTTTTGCTGTTTGCGGACTTGCGTTACATATTGCCGGCCGTCGCTTTAGCGCGGCGCTCAACTTGATGCAGCTTGCGTGTCGCCGGGAGAGTTTTTCATGGAGAACGTCATTCGGCTGCTCTCGACCTACGCACTAAAGGGCGCGGTCGCGCGCCTCGCCGGACAATTCGAGACGGGGGTCGGCACGAAAATCGACGCGGAGTTCGCGCCGACGCTGGCGCTGCTCAAACGCCTGCGCGCAGGCGAGGCCGCCGACGTTGTCATTCTCACGCGAGAGGGCCTGGAGGAGATGCTGGCCGAAGGCGCGGTGGTCGCCTCGAGCGCTGTCAATCTGGCGCGTTCCTTTGTCGGTATTGCGGTGAAGGCGGGCAGCCCGCATCCCGATATCTCGACCGAGGCCGCATTGCGCAACACGTTGCTCGGCGCGCGCTCGGTCGCCTATTCGAAGGTAGGCGCAAGCGGCATTTACTTCGCTCAATTGATCGAACGTCTCGGCATGGCCGCCGAGATCAACGCCAAGGCCACAGTCACATCGGGGTTTACGGCAGAGAAGCTGATCAGCGGCGAGGCCGACCTCGCGGTGCAGCAGATCAGCGAGCTAAAGCTGGTCGACGGTGTCGAGATCGTCGGGCCGATTCCGCCGAGCCTGCAAACGGCGGCGGTGTTTTCGGCGGGACGCATGACGGCGAGCAAGCATATCGAACACTCCGATCACCTTCTGCGATATCTCGCCTCGCCCGAGGTGCTTCCCCTGTTGCGCGAGTCCGGGCTGGAGCAGCCTTGAATTCTCCTGCCGCGCGACGCACGCTGCCGTCATGACGAAACCGGTTCATCGCCTTGCCTTGCTCGCGTTCCTCATTGCGCTTGCGCCCGCCGCGGCGCGGGGGCAATCGGCCGATCTCGTCCTGTGCGACCGTGTCGCCGCCGATCCGACTGATCCCGACAAGCCTGCCGACGTCAAAGGCGTGAGCGAACTCGCGCCGGCCGACGTTGCGACCGCGATCAAGTTCTGCAAAAAGGCCGCCGCAAGCTCGCGCCGCGCAATGTATCAGCTCGGCCGCGCCTATGCCGCCAACAATCAGACGGCGGACGCCATCGCCGCATGGCGCAAGGCGGTGGACAAGGGTTCGAGTGCCGCGATGGTTGAGCTCGGCGTGATCCATGGCACCGGCGCGGGCGCAGCCAAGGACGAGGAGCAGGCGCGAAAGCTGTTTCAGCGCGCGGCCGAGGCCGGCAATCCGCGCGGCGTCTCCAATCTGGCGGCGCTCGGGGGTGGAGCTTCATCCTCCGATCCCGCGCAGGCCAGGGAATTGCTGGCGAAGGCTGCCGAGACCAATGCCGAAGCGCAGTATCAGCTCGCCATGATGCTGGCCGAGGGGACCGGCGGACCGCAGGACGATGCCGGTGCGCGCGCGCTGTTCGAAAAGGCGGCGGCACAAAACCATGCAGGCGCACTCGACATGATGGGCCGGTTTGCGCAGGAGGGGCGGGGCGGGCCCAAGGACAAGGACGCGGCGAAGTCCTACTACGAGCGCGCCGCTGCGCTCGGCGACGAGGACGCCAAGAAGGCTTTGGAACGCCTGCGTTGTCCCTACGCGATCAAGGACAAGCGCGGAAATCTCGTGACGACGCTGTGTTTTTAGGAGGTCAGGGCTTGGCTTGGGCCACAGACTCGTCATGCCAAACAAGCCGGGCATGACGAAGCTTTAGAGTTCATCGTCCGCATCGTGCAGCCCGCAGGCAGAGGGTTCAAAGCGGCCACCTTGATCGAGCGCAACTTGTCCGCTCGAAAAAGTCGATATGCATTTGACTCTCTTACCGCAAAATCGTGGAGATCAAATGAGAGTTCGTGGATGGTTAGCTGTTCTGTGCGTGCTGGGTGCGCCGGTTGCGGTTGCAGTGGCCCAATCCGGGTCGACCGCGTCCCTTGGTGAGCCATATGCCCCGCGGCTCGGCGACATCATGAATGCGGTCCAGATCCGTCATCAGAAGCTCTACTTTGCCGGCAAGGCCCGCAATTGGGAATTGGCCGACTACGAATCCCGCCAGCTCAAGGGAAATCTGCGGGAGGCCGCGATGCTGTATTCGGGAATCCCCGTCAGCAATGTGACGACGCTGGCGGAGCGGCTGCAGTCGATCGATGACGCGATAGGCGCCAAGGATAGCCGGCGATTCGACCAGGCTTTTGGTCAGCTGACAGCGGGTTGCAACGAGTGCCACCAGTCGCTGCAGCGCGCCTTCATCGTGATCAAGCAACCTTCCGATCAGCCGTTCGGCGATCAGCAGTTTGCGCCAAAAGGCGAGCGTTAGGGAACGCGTCCTTCCGGAGGCAGTTGTTCCGCCAGAGGATACGCAGGGAGCACCGCCATGATCCGCAAGCTGCCGTCAGGACAATACCGGCTCTATTCGCGGAAGGTCGATCCCAGGACCGGCAAGCGCCGCAATCTTGGCACGTTCAAGTCACGCGCGGCCGCCGAGAAGCACGAGCGCGCCGTGCAGTATTTCAAACGACACTGATGGAGCGGCGGTGGAGGAGGCCGTCGCACGGCCTCGAGCAGGCTTCCACTTGCCCGCTACATGGATTAAGAGGCCGCAACGCCATTTCCATGCCATGCGCCTATGATCCGACTCGACAACGTCAGCAAGCAACTCGGCCACCACCTCCTTTTCATCGAAGCCTCCGCAGCACTCCAGAAGGGCGAGAAGATCGGCCTTGTCGGTCCGAACGGCGCCGGCAAAACCACGCTGTTTCGCATGATTGCAGGCCAGGAGCAGCCGGACGAAGGCCAGGTCGCGGTCGATCGCGGCATATCGATCGGCTATTTCAGTCAGGATGTCGGGGAAATGTCGGGTCGAAGCGCGGTAGCCGAAGTGATGGATGGCGCCGGGCCCGTGAGCGAGGTTGCGGCCGAGCTGAAAGCGCTGGAGGCGGCGATGGCCGATCCCGACCGCGCCGGCGACATGGACGAGATCATCCTGCGTTATGGCGAGGTGCAGGCACGCTTCGAGGAGCTCGACGGCTATGCGCTGGAAGGCCGCGCGAGGGAAGCGTTGGCCGGGCTGGGCTTCAGCCAGGAGATGATGGACGGCGATGTCGGGGCGCTGTCGGGAGGCTGGAAAATGCGCGTCGCGCTGGCGCGCATCCTCCTGATGCGGCCCGACGTCATGCTGCTGGACGAACCGAGCAACCATCTCGATCTCGAAAGCCTGATCTGGCTCGAGCAGTTCCTGAAGGCCTATGACGGCGCGCTGCTGATGACCTCGCATGATCGCGAATTCATCAACCGCATCGTCACCAAGGTGGTCGAGATCGACGGCGGCGCGCTGACCACCTATTCCGGCAATTACGAGTTCTACGAGCAGCAGCGTGCGCTGAACGAGAAGCAGCAGCAGGCGCAATTCGAGCGTCAGCAGGCGATGCTCGCAAAGGAGATCAAGTTCATCGAGCGCTTCAAGGCGCGCGCTTCGCATGCCGCCCAGGTGCAGAGCCGGGTCAAGAAGCTCGACAAGATCGAGCGCGTCGAGCCGCCCAGGCGACGGCAGACGGTGGCCTTCGAGTTTCAGCCGGCCCCGCGTTCGGGTGAAGACGTCGCCAGCCTGAAGAACGTTCACAAGGGCTATGGCCGCCGCAAGATCTACCAGGGGTTGGATTTCATGATCCGCCGGCGGGAGCGCTGGTGCGTCATGGGGATCAACGGCGCCGGCAAGTCGACGCTGTTGAAGCTGGTCGCGGGCTCGACCGAGCCGGATGACGGCACGGTCTCGATCGGCGGCAGCGTCAAGATGGGTTATTTCGCCCAGCACGCCATGGATCTGCTCGACGGCGAACGAACCGTTTTCCAGTCGCTGGAGGATGCGTTTCCGCAGGCCGGCCAGGGCTCGCTGCGCGCGCTCGCCGGCTGCTTCGGCTTCTCCGGCGACGACATCGAGAAGAAATGCCGGGTGTTGTCGGGCGGCGAAAAGGCGCGGCTTGTGATGGCCATAATGCTTTATGACCCGCCGAATTTCCTGGTGCTCGACGAGCCTACCAACCACCTCGACCTGGCGACCAAGGAGATGTTGATCGGGGCGCTGTCGGAGTTCGAGGGCACCATGCTGTTCGTCTCGCACGACCGGCATTTCCTGGCCGCCCTTTCCAACCGCGTGCTGGAGCTGACGGTTGAGGGCATTCACCAATATGGCGGCGGCTACACCGATTATGTCGCGCGCACCGGGCACGAGGCGCCCGGCTTGAGGAGCTAACGCGGCTGCGCATGGCGCCGCGCGCCGTGATCGGCTTGTGGGGCTCGGTCGCTCCCGCTACGCTTGATGGAAAGCGAGAGCGAGGCTGCCATGAAGCAAATCAGGATCGGTGACGTCACCATCGACGCGGTTATCGAGCGGGAGGGGCCGTGGCGCCGCCCGCAGGATTTCTTCCGCGATTACGACGACGCGGTTTTCAAGCGCCATCTCAGGACCATGGAGCCGGAAGTCTTCAATGCAGAGCTCGGCATGCTGGTGATGCCTTACCAGACGTTCGTGGTGCGCACGCCGCGCTACACCATCCTGGTCGATACCTGCACCGGCGAGAACAAGGGCCATCCCGCGCCGTTCGATTTTCCCGGCAAGGAGCGCTGGCGCGAGGAGCTGTTCGCGCTCGGGGTCAGCTACGACAAGGTCGACTACGTGTTCTGCACGCATCTGCATATCGATCACACCGGCTGGAATACGACGCTCCGCGACGGGCGCTGGGTGCCGACCTTTCCGAACGCGAAGTACATCTTTCACAAGGGCGAATATGCCGCCTGGGAGGCGGAGCACAAAAAGGGCGCCAACCCGCCCGGCACGGTGTTCCGCGACAATTGCCTGCCGATCGTGGAAGCGGGCCAGGCGCTTCTGGTCGACGACGACTACGCCCTCGACGATCTCGTTACGCTGACGCCGACGCCGGGCCATTCGCCCTGTCACTGCTGCGTCAACATTTCGTCCAAAGGCAAGCGCGCGGTGGTTGCCGGCGATCTCATGCATCATGCGATCCAGTGCCGCGTCCCCGAATGGTCGGTGAAGCCAGACTGGGACGCAAAACAGTCCGCGGCCTCGCGACGCAAATTCTTTGCCTCCGTCGTCGAAACCGACACGTTGATCCTGCCGGTTCATTTCCCGCGGCCCACGGTCGGCTTCATCAAGGCCTACGAGGACAGTTACGACTACCGGTTCAAGCGGGATTAGCCGTGGTCTCGCGCGTTGCCATCGCAGGTCTCGGGCCGATCGGGTCGCGGCTCGCCAAAGCGCTCGATCGGGGGATCGAAGGGCTGGAGCTTGCGGCTGTCTCGGTGCAAAACATCGACAAGCACCGCGCATGGCTGAACCAGCTCGAAAAAACGCCGGCGATCCTGCCGATCGAGGCGTTGGCGGATGCCGCCGATATCGTGGTGGAATGCGCGCCCAGCCGCCTGGTGCGATCGATCGTCGCGCCGGTGGTGTCGCGCGGCAAAACGGCCGTCGTGCTCAGCGTCGGCGCCCTCCTGGAAAACGACGACCTGATCGCGCTTGCAAAGGCAAAGGGCGGCCAGATCGTGGTGCCGACCGGCGCGTTGATCGGGCTGGACGCGGTGACCGCGGCTGCGGTCGGAACAATCCATTCGGTGCGCATGACCACGCGCAAGCCCGTGCAGGGCCTGCTCGGCGCGCCCTATCTGGTCGAGCGCGGTATCGATATCGAGGCGACCCGGGAGCCCATGAAGATCTTCGAGGGCACGGCGCGCGAGGCTGCAAAGGGGTTTCCCGCGAACTTGAACGTCGCGGTGGCGCTCTCTCTTGCGGGCATCGGTCCCGACCGTACCATGGTCGAGATCTGGGCCGACCCGACCGTCACGCGCAACACGCATCGCATCGAGGTCGAATCGGATTCGGCGCGATTTTCAATGACGATCGAAAACGTGCCGTCCGAAAATCCCAAGACCGGCCTGATCACCGCGCTGTCGGTGATCGCCTGCCTGCGCAAGCTCAACGCGCCGCTGCGCATCGGGACCTGAATGACGGCAGCTCGCAAAGCTGCTAGAAGCGAACGAACAACAACAGGAGAGGATCGTCATGGACGCAGTGGCGGCGAAAAGCCAGGAAAAGGGTCTACAGACCGCAGAGACACATTCGCATCTGGTGCGCCCGCAAGACATGGAATGGCAGAAGACGCGCTTTCCCGGCTGCGAGGCCAAGACGCTGCTGTTCGATCGCAGAACCGGCCTGATGACCGCGTTGATGAGATTTGCGCCCGGCGCCGTGCTGCCCGACCACGAGCACGTCAATGTCGAGCAGACCTATGTGCTCGAGGGAAGTCTCGTCGACAGGGAAGGCCCGGCGCAGGGCATCGAATGCAAGGCCGGCGAATTCATCTGGCGCGAGGCGGGCAGCCGCCATGTCGCCTGGTGTCCGCAGGGCGGATTGATGCTGGCGATCTTCCAGGTACCGAACAAGTTCTTCGAGAAGGACGGCCGCGTCATCGATGCGGCTGGCCAGGATTGGGACGAGGCCTGGGGTCACACCCGCAAGTCCTGAGCCCCTGCGAGAAAAGGAAAAAGGCGGCCGCACGGCCGCCTTTTTCGTCGGTGATGTCGATGCCGGGGGGCGGCTCAGCCGCCAGCCTCACACTTTTTCATGAAGCTGGTCTTTGCGGCGCCCGCAAGCTTCTTGCCATCGGAGCCGACAGCCTTGGTTTCGCAGGCATCGTGATTGCACTTCTTCATGAAAGAAGTTTTCGCGGCGCCCGCCAGTGCCTTGCCGTCCTTGCCGACGGCTTTTGCATCGCAGGACGCGTCCTGTGCGAACGCGGAGCCGGCCGCAAACGTGGCAATGATGGCAGCGAAGAAAATCCGCTTCATGGTTGTGTCTCCCTGGACCAATAAAAGTGCGAGGATTGGAGCTTGGAATTCCGTCGCGATCAAGCACCCTGCCGCCCGATCGGGCGGAATAAATTGCGTCCCTCGGGGGCGAGCGTTCATCGTCCAGTCAGGAATCGGGAGGTTGCCGTGAAGCGAAGCGACTACCTCTTCAGCGCCACTTCCTTGAATGCGTTGAGCAGGGGCTTTTCCAGCTTGCCGGTCATTCCGCGCAGGATTTCATAGGCTTGCGGGCGCGACATCGGCTGGCGATAGGAGCGCTGCTCGATCAGGGCCGCGAAGATATCCGAAATCGTCAGCATGCGGACGATGTCGCGAATGCTTTCGCCGCAGAGACCGTCCGGATAACCGCTGCCGTCGAGAAATTCATGATGATGCCTGACGGCGTCCAGAACCTCGGCGGAAACGCTGTTGTTCTTCTTCAGCGCGTCGTAGCCGGCGCCCGGATGGGTTTCGATGATCGCGCGCTCCTGCGGCGCAAGACGTCCGGTCTTGTCGAGAATCGCAAGCGGTATGGTCGCCTTGCCCACGTCGTGAAACATCGCAGCCGAGTACAGCCGCTCCAGGTCGGACTTCGGCACACCGAGGCTCAGCCCGAAGTCGATGGCGATCCCGGTCACCAGCAGGCAGTGCTGATAGGTGCCCTCGTGATGGCGCCGCACCGCCGTAAGCCAGTCGGAAAGGCCGTTCTCGTCGATGCAATCGGCAATTTTCGCGGCGGCGCTCTTGGCGCCGGACACGTCGACCGGCATGCCGCTTGCGACCGCCGAGAACATCGATGCCAGCGCGATTTCGCCCGCCGACGCCGCAGCCTCCGAGCCGCGCGCGTCCGACGGCAGGCTTTCGTCGGGAACGTGCTCGGCCAATTCCGCCAGCAACTTCGCCTGATTGAGCGGACCGAGCAGGACGCTTGTTGCACCCAGCGCATAGGCCTGCGAGACGGTCAGATGCGCCGTTTCGTCCACCAGGAAAATGCGTTTCTTGACGTTGCTCAGGCCTTGGAACAGCCTCTTGAGCGTGGCGATGTTGTCGAGCACGCGCAGGTCCGCCTTGACGACGAGTGCGTGAACCTCGCTGCGCTGAACACTCATGCCGCCGATGAGCTCGGTTGTCACCGCATATTTCCGATCCAGCATCGCCCTGATCTGGGCGATTTTGGCGGTGCTGTCCGCGGCTACATGCACGGGCATTTTGCAGTTTCCGTCTCAATGCTGAAGCGCTTGGCGGAGAGGCCCGCGGGCGCCAAGACGGCGGCACGCACAGGTCTGAAGGAAATCAACATGCACGCAATTTTCGCTTGCAGCATTGGGGTCGCATTCGCCGGCTGATCGATTTACTCACTTGGGTTCGGCATTGCGCGGCTTCGGCTTGCCTTTTTCCGCGATGAACTTGACGCCAACCTGCGTGCCGTCGATCCAGACCAATTCGCAGCGTCGAAACGCCAGGCCCGTGGACGACAGCAGCAGGAAGAATTCCCGCGCCTTCAACACGTCGGGCGATCCCTCGACCTCGAGCTTGGCGCCGCTTTCAGACGCATCGAGCAGAAAGCATGTGCGCCGCCACGTGCCGTCGACGCCCATCAGGTTGACCGGATGCTTGTGCTCGAAGCGAACCCGTAGCGCTCGTCAATTCTCTCCTCTCATGCCCTTGACCTCGCTGCTGTTTTGGCGGGGTTGACGGGGGGCTCAAAGCGCATGGTGTATTGCGCGGCCGAAACGTAGAGCGTCTCGAACAGCACCTTGCCTTGCGCGGCCTCGTCCTTTGAAAGTGGCGGCAAACCCCGGCTGTTGAGGATGGCGAGCGCGGTCTGCCAGTTGAGCCGCGACGCGCGACAGGCAACGATCACCCCTGAGCCGCTATCCTGCCTCATCAATTCCTCGATGACCTCGACCGTAGCGCCCGAGAGCGCGGACAGCGCCGCGATGACGTTCACGTGCTCGCCGCGGATGGCAAACCCGTTCACCGAAGAGTCGTTCAGTTTTCCGGTCCGGTTGAGTCCGTCCACCATCGTCAGGGCTTCGGAATAGTTGAGCTGGTCGGTCGGCGGAGAAGGGGCGGCGGCTGTGATGGCGTCGATCGTCGCCTGGATCCTTTGCTGCACTTGCGGCGAGGCGCCTTTCAATAGCCTGGCGCGCACCGTGTCGGTCGCCTTCGCGAGCAGCTGGCGAAGCATGTCGGGCGGGAAATCCGGGCGCAGTCCCAACGCTTCCGCCACGGCCTCGTCGCGTTCGGCCGTCGCTAGAAGCGACGCATAGCCCTTTCCGGAGAAGCGCGCGCCGGCGTTCCTGGCCAGGGCGCGACCGACGTCCTTGCCTGCGTATTTGAGCAACACGTCGGTGACTGCCTCGCTGAGGGCCTTCCGGCCCGCAATCGCAAGCAGGTGCTGCTGGCTGCGGTAGCTTGCCAGCTCGAGCAGGCTCGCTTCCGCGAGCGCCGGAGACTTGAGAAGAACGGGCGTGGCGACCGCTGCATTCTCATGATGGGCGAGGCGGCGAAGTGCTCCCTCCGGAGGGATCGGCAGTTCCGCCAGGGCCGCGCTGAATTGCGGCAGGGCCCGCGCATCGGCACCTTCGATCAGCGCGAGCAGAACCTCATCGAAAACGGCGATTTGCGAGGGATTGAGGCGATCGGCGCCTGCTGCATAAA
This sequence comes from uncultured Alphaproteobacteria bacterium, assembly GCA_963738845.1. Classification (GTDB taxonomy): domain Bacteria; phylum Pseudomonadota; class Alphaproteobacteria; order Rhizobiales; family Xanthobacteraceae; genus Bradyrhizobium. Next base: position 463,632 of record CAVTYJ010000009.1, read on the forward strand.
GCTGGATGATGCATTGCAATATGCGACTGCGCCGGTCGGGCGGCCCATTTCTCATGGCCGTTTCCAGCTCGGCGATCAGTTCGGAAGAAGCGGTCGCTGTTTTGGCTGGCACAATTCCGCCCCGGTGAAACATCCTGTTCCAAAAGCGGAATTTCGCGCAAAGGTACTTAAAAATTGTTGTAGACAATCGGCCTTCTGGTGACCGGATACCGGGCCGAGCGCTGCAATTACTATCGAAATTCGGCAGAGTTCTCCCTGGGAAGACACTGGCATGGGTATGGCACTTCCGGACATGGCGCGATTTCTAGAAGCCCTTCGATGAGCAATCTTTCGCGCTTGGCGCCGAAAACCTTCCGTTTCGCCGACCTCGACCAGTTTCGAAGCGCGGTCCAGCATCTCAGCGTCGATTTCATTCCGCTGGCGCGCAAAGGCTCTGCCGAGCAAACAATTCTGAACCTCGGTGGATGCTGCATCAATTTCACCAAGTCGTTCCCGAGGATTGTCGATGCCCAATTGGACGCCGATTGCACGGCTGTCGGGTTTTCGATGGATGACGGCATTCCCATCCGCTTCAACGGCTGCGAGAGAGATCACGCGATCATCGTGATCGGAAACAACGGCGCCGTTTACAACGCGCTCGAACGCGTCGAACGGCAATATGCCTCCATTGTCTTCAAGCCTGCCGTCGCAGACCGCGACTGGCCGGGCACTCCTGCGAACTTCAAGATGTTCGAAACCAGCGCGCAGGCGCAACAGCGACTGAGATTGCTTGTGAGGCAGGCGCTGGCGGCTTGCTCGGAATTCAGCGATGCATATGAGGCGAGCGAAGTGTCGCGCGCGATCAGGGAGACGCTGGTCAGTGCGATCGATGCCGCGTTCGCCGAAGTCGTTCCGTCGCGATGGGCGACCCACGCGAACTCGGCGCGGCAATTCCAGATCTTTCAGGATGTTCGGGCAATCCTGGCGGCAAATATAGCTGCCCCGATCTACAGCGCCGATCTTGCAGGCCAGCTCGGCGTCTCGGTCCGCACCCTTCATGATGCCGTCCGTCGCTACCGCGGCATGAGCCTGCATCGTTACCTACGGCTGAGGCGGCTGTGGCTGGTGCGCAAGCAGCTTCTCGCCGGCGCCTCCAGCGTCAAGGCCAGCGCGCTCGCCTTCGGCTTCTGGCACATGGGCGATTTCTCGCACAGCTATCGTCAGCAGTTCGGCGAGTCTGCATCGGAAACGCTCGAACGGGCCAGCCGGAGGTAGGGCAAACCGCGAAAGCGGACGAAGCGGAGTACGACGCACTCGCTCCAGCGTTCGGGATTGCGGCAGGGCGATTCCGAGCATCTGCTATTGCATGCGCCGATAAAGGCCCGTGAAGGTCACGCCGGCTCCCCCGCACCCGCCATCATCTTCGATCAGGAGCCAGGGGCCGATGCGCTGCATCCGCACCCGGCAACCGGTTCCGCGTTCGTCTTCGAAAGCGAGTGTGTCGCCCTGCGGCGTGACGTGAGCCTCGAACTCGCCATTATGAAAATCACGCGCGGTGGGAAGGAGTATCCCGGCGTCGATGTGCAGCTTTCCGCGGCCCTTCGCTTTGATCTCCACAAGACCGCTCCCGACATAGTTGCCCTGGCGCCAGCTGCCGATCCAATCCGATGTCTTCGGCGAGCGCATCGGCGCAACCGGAGCCAACGCCGCACTGGGTAGCCAGCCCGTGCTCCAGACCCGCTTGTTCGACAGCGGCGAATGGTAGGAAACGCAGGTGAAGTCCCCACGCGTCCGGCCGGTGAGCACGAGGTCGCCGGTGACGAGGTAGGATGTTTTCCGGCACGCATCGGTCGCCGCCGGGCAGGTTTCGGCTTTGAAGTCGTCGTCGTATGGGCTCTTGACGAAATTGACGCGCGGCTTGGTCGTGACCTCGGACACGACCAGCGTGCGATTGTCGTCCCACTCGGCACCGCCATTGCAGTTCGCCAAATCTTCGGCGTCGTAGGCCGACGCAGAGTTGGCAAACAGGGCCACGCCTAGAAATAAGCCAATCGCCGTCGCGCGCATGCCGAACCCGGGTCAAAGCCGCACTTCTGCTTAGGTCGCGATATCCATTGAAATGGTTCGCGCGGTGAAGGCTATCGCGGTCCGTTCACTGGACGACGACACGCTTCGAGCTCGCAAATCAGACATAAACCGCGCTGCGAACGCGGCCGGCGTCGCCGAATACCCGCAAGTAGCGCTCGATCTCGGCGGGATCGCCGGTCGATTTTTCCGGGTTGTCCGAGAGCTTGACGGCGGGCCTCCCGTCGACCGAGGTCACCTTGCAGACGATCGAGATCGGATCGAGATCGACCGAGCCGTCTGGCGGGCAGCCCACGAAATCGTTGGTCAGATTGGTGCCCCAGCCAAAGCTGAGCCGTACCCGGCTGGAGAAGCGGTGGTAGGTCTCCTCGATCGAATCCACGTCCATCGCATCGGAGAACACCAGAAGCTTTTCGCGGGGATCGCGGCCCTTGCGCTTCCACCAGTTGATGATCTCCTCGCCGGCTTCGATCGGCGGCGCGCTATCGGGACGAAAGCCGGTCCAGTCCGCGACCCATTCCGGCGCATCGCGCAAGAACGCCCGCGTGCCATAGGCATCGGGCAGCGCGATCAGGAGATTGCCGCCATAGGCATGACGCCACTGATCGAGGATGCGATACGGCGCCCAGCGCAGCTCGTCGTCGTCGTTTGCGAGCGCAGCCGCGACCATCGGCAGCTCGTGCGCGTTGGTGCCGATCGCCTCGAGATCGTTGTCCATGGCGAGCAGCACGTTCGATGTACCGGTGAAGGAGGGCCCGAGACCTTCCTTGACCGCCTCGACACACCAGCGTTGCCAGAGGAAGCCGTGGCGCCGGCGCGTGCCGAAGTCGGAGAGGCGCAGGCCGTCGAGCTTGCGCAGGCGTTCGACCTTGGCCCAGAGTTTTGCCTTGGCGCGGGCATAGAGCACGTCGAGTGTGAAGCGGCCCTGGCCCTTCACCACCGCGCGTGAGCGCAGCTCGTTCAGGATGGCGAGCGCCGGGATTTCCCACATGGTCGTATGCGTCCACGGCCCGTGAAAATGCAGCTCATACTGGCCCTCGGCCTTGCGCAGCTCGTATTCAGGCAGGCGGAAGGTTGCCAACCAGTTGATGAAGGCCGGCGAGAACATGTGCGTCTTGCCATAAAAGGTGTTGCCGGCGAGCCAGATCAACTCCTTCTTCGTAAAGCGGATCGAGCGCGCGTGATCGAGCTGGGCCCGCAGCTCGCCCTCGTCGATGATCTCGGCGAGGCGGACATGGCGGGAGCGATTGATGACCGAGAACGTGACGCGCTGGTTCGGGTAGCACTCCCGAATCATCTGCAGCATCAATAGCTTGTAGAAATCGGTGTCGAGCAGGCTGCGCACGATCGGGTCCAGCCGCCACCCGTGATTATAGGTCCTGCTCGCAATGTCCGTGACTGTCATGGTGAAAGTCTAGCGTGGCCGGCGCGACGCAACCAGTGGGTTTTCGCGCAGCACTCATGTCCAATGCCTTCAATTCCAGGCGGCTGGAACATGTTGTTCGCCAATCTGGCGGGGCCGGATGTCGCGGCCCCCATGGGCCACTATCTGATCAACGCCAGGGGCAGCGGCGGCTGGTTCGGCTGGCCGGAGGATACGAACATGGATGAGCTGCGCGATGCCTTCGCGCGGCAACGTTCGCCGAGGCGGAGATGCAAGTAAGATCCAGCACGCGTGTCAATGATCAGGTCATCTACATTCCGCTCGGCCAGTACACCGTGCCGAGCGTATGGCGCAAGGAAATGGCGGGCGCGATCGATGGACCCGCCACGCCGATTTTCTGGAACGTGGAAAAAGCCGACTGACCGCGCGGCGGAAACCAATCGACCCTGGCTGTCGCACGTGCTAGGGATGACGAGAAACATCTCATCCAGGGAGAACAATAACATGCGTGAGGCCGTCGTCGTTTCCTATGCGCGCACGGGGCTGGCGAAGTCCGCCCGTGGCGGATTCAACATCACTCCGCCGATGACGATAGCGGCGCATGCGATCCATCATGCGGTCGAACGCGCCGGCGTGCCCAAGGACTATGTCGAGGACTGTTATCTCGGCAACTGCGCGCATGGTGCGCGCAACATCGGCCGCGAAGCTGCATTGCTCGCGGGCATGCCGAAGTCGACCGCCGGCGTCTCGGTCAACCGCTTCTGCTCCTCCGGTTTGCAGACCATCGCGATGGCGGCAAACAGCATTCGTTCCGACGGCGCCGATTGTATCGTGGCTGGTGGCGTGGAGAGCATTTCGGTGCCCGGCGGCGGCATGCCAAAGGAAGCCCAGGACGCCGAGCTCCTGAAATATGCGCCCGATATCTACATGGCGATGATCGACACCGCCGATATCGTCGCCGAGCGCTACAAGATCAGCCGGGAATATCAGGACGAGTTCTCGCTGGAATCGCAGCGCCGCATGGCCGCAGCCCAGCAGGCCAACAAGTTCAAGGACGAGATCGTGCCGATGAAGACCAAGATGAAGGTGGTCGACAAGGCGACCAAGGCCGAAAGCATCGTCGACTACGTCGTCAGCCGCGACGAATGCAACCGTCCGGAAACGACCATGGAAGGCCTTTCGAAGCTCGAGCCCGTGAAGGGGCCGGGCAAGTACATCACAGCCGGCAACGCAAGCCAGCTCTCCGACGGCGCCGCGGCGGTCGTGTTGATGGAGGCAAAGGATGCCGAGAAGCGCGGGATCGAGCCGATGGGCCGGTTCGTGGCCTGGGCGGTCGCCGGCTGCGAGCCCGATGAAATGGGCATCGGCCCTGTATTCGCCGTGCCGAAACTGTTGAAGCGTCACGGGCTCAAGATCGACGACATCGACATCTGGGAGCTGAACGAGGCCTTCGCCAGCCAGTGCCTGTATTGCCGCGATCGGCTCGGCATCGACCCAGCGAAGTACAACATCAATGGCGGCTCGATCGCGATCGGCCATCCCTTCGGCATGACGGGCGCGCGGCTGACGGGCCACATCCTGCAGGAAGGCCGTCGCCGCAAGGCGAAATGGGGCGTGGTGACCATGTGCATCGGCGGCGGGCAGGGTGGCGCCGGGCTGTTCGAGATCTATAGCTGAACCACACGGCGCCTGCACGGGGCGAAGCAAATCGACGCGGTGCGGCATGGCTGTCGTGCCGCGTTTTGCTTTTCGGGTCGAACTCGCGGGGCGCCGCGCGCTCTTCCTGCGCTGCAGCAATGCTTCCTCCCAGCGAAAGGCGATCTTTTGGAAGTGGCTCCGTGGTTGTAGCATTCGCCCTGGATAGGAGTCGACGAAGCTCGGCTCTGCAGGGAACGGCACAATCACGAGGGACATTGCCATGGCGACGCTCGTCACGCATGCAAACCTTTCCGAAGCCGATCATAGCGCGCAGCTGCGCAAGGCGATCGTCGCTTCGACCATCGGTACCGCCATCGAGTGGTACGACTTCTTCCTCTACGGCACCGCGGCCGGGCTCGTGTTCGGCAAGCTGTTTTTTCCCAATGAGGATGCGCTGACGGCAACGCTTGCGGCCTTCGGCACCTATTTCATCGGCTTTGTCGGCCGTCCCATCGGTGCCGCTATCTTCGGCCATTATGGCGACCGCATCGGCCGCAAGGCCACGCTGATCGCGACGCTACTCCTTATGGGGGTCGCCACCTTCCTGATCGCCTTCGTCCCGACCTATGCGGAAATCGGCATCTGGGGCGCTGTGATCCTGACCATCCTGCGCATGGTTCAGGGCATCGGCGTCGGTGGCGAGTGGGGCGGATCAGTGCTGCTCGCGATGGAATGGGCAAAGGGCCACGGCTCCCGTGGTCTGGTCGCATCCTGGCCGCAATTCGGCGTGCCCTGCGGTCTGTTCCTGGCGAACCTTGCCGTGCTCGCCTTCAGTCAGCTATCCGGCGACCAGTTCTACACCTGGGGCTGGCGCATTCCGTTCGCGCTCTCGATCATCCTCGTCGGCGTCGGCTTGTGGATTAGGCTTGGCATCCTCGAGACGCCGGTGTTCCGGCAGGTCGTGAGGGATAACAAGATCGAGAAGGCGCCAATCGTCGAGGTGTTCCGCAAGCATCCGAAGCAGATCCTGCTCTCGGCCTTGCTGCGCATGGCGGAACAGGCGCCGTTCTACATCTTTACCGCCTTCATCTTCGCTTATGCCGTCGGCACCTTGCACGTGTCGCGCAATTTGATCCTGAGCTCGGTGCTGGTGGCTTCCTGCGTCTCCTTCATCACCATCCCGCTGTCGGGTCATATCTCCGACCGCATCGGGCGGCGAAAGATGTATCTGATCGGTGCTGCTACCGTCGGCGTGTTCGGCTTCCTGTATTTCGGCATGGTCGACACCGCGACGCCGGCATTGGTGTTCATCGCCATCGTGCTGTCGCTGATCCCGCACGACATGATGTACGGCCCGCAGGCCGCGCTGATCGCGGAGGCCTTCACGCCGCGGCTGCGCTACAGCGGCGCCTCGCTCGGCTATCAGCTCGCCTCGGTGATCGCCGGCGGCCCGGCGCCGTTGATCGCAACCGCGCTGTTCGCGGGCTACAAGTCCGGCTACGCGATCTCCATTTACATCGCGATCTGCGCGGTGATCAGCCTCGTCGCGGCGGCCATGATGCCTGACTATACGGGCCAGGACATTTCGATGGAGTATGACGACTGAGGCGAGGCCGCCCAGGCCCCTGACCCGCCGGCGCGCCACAGCGGCGGCGGGTTCATCGCGATGCCTGCGACGAGCAAGGGCGACGACGGGTCGATCGCGCTTGCGAGGCGCATTGGGTGGGCTTAGTGCTGAGGTCTGTCCACGCCGGAGCCCGCCATGAGCCTGTTCGACAATCCCTTCAATCCCTCGCAGGAGGCCGCGCTCGTCACCGGCGCCGGCAACGGCATCGGCCGCGCCATCGCCCAAGCCCTCGTCGGCGAGGGAGTGAAAACCGTCTTCGCGGACATCCGGGAGGACAGGGTCGCGGCCGCCATCGAGGCTTCTGCGCATCCGGAGCTTGCGGTGCCCTGGATCGGCGACCTCGCCGACCCCGATGCCCGCGTCTCGTTGCTGCGCGAGGCCGAGCGCGCGCTCGGCCGGATCACGCATTTCGTGCACAGCGCGGCCCCGCCGCGCCACGAGGCCGATCACATTTTCAGCGTGAGCATCGAGACCTGGCAGCGCATGCACGCGGTGAACCTCGACGCCGGCTTTCACCTCTCGCGCGAGCTTGCGCGCAAGCTGATCGAGGCGAAGCAACCCGGTTCTTTCCTGCTGCTCACCTCGCTGCATGCCGGCACGCCGCGCAATCTCGCGCATTACTCGACCGCGAAGGCCGGGCTTGCGATGCTGGTGAAGGAGCTTGCCAAGACGCTCGGCCGGTTCGGCATCCGCGTCAACGCTCTTGTGCCGGGCGCGATCGCGGCCGGCGGCTTTGTCGCCGATCCCGCGCTTGCAAAACACATTCCGCTCGGCCGACTCGGCAACGCGGAGGATCTTGCGCCGATGGCGCTTGCGGTGTTGTCGAACCGCATCTCAGCCTATGTCACGGGCGCCGCGTTTGTGGTCGATGGCGGCCTTGCGCTGACCAACTGGTTCCCGCCGCACGCGTTTGAGGACGACTGAGGGCGCGGCTCTATCAGCGCGCATCTTCCTCGCGGCCGCGCGCCGCGCCTTTGTGCTGCGTCTGTCCGCCAGGGCCGACTTCCTCGCATGGTAGCTGATGCCATGATCCGTCCGCCGCCTGCTCGTAGGCGTGACAGGACGAGGAGGCGCTGGTTTTGTCTTCGCTCTTCTGTGCGCCGTTGTCCTTTGCGAGGACCGTCATCGCAGGGCTCGTGAGCATCAGCACGGCACCCGCCACGATCACTGCTGTGAACCTCATGTTCGTGCTCCATCTTGAAGGTGACCCCAATGCGGAGAAGGATTTTGGCGATTTTTGGCCGCACGCGCGGACCTTCGACCAATTGCTGATGACCCCGGTTGGAGCATTCAGCCGCGGTGAGTTGGTCGCAAAGGCCACGCGTTTGTCGCGAGGAAAACGGTACTCACTTTTCCAAAGCAGGCGCAGCTAGCGAGTCTCGATCGCCCGAAGCTCGGCATAGCTCAGGGAGCGCAGAGAGGCGCCGTCGAAATAGACGAACCGCAGCCGGCGGCGGCGGGAGACGAAGTTCGACGGCAGCGGATCGTAGCGGTAGGTGCCGCCGCCCAAATGCGGGGTCAGGCTGCCGACATCGGTGAGTGCGTCGATTTCGACCCGCAGCAGTTTCAGATTTGTGCAATCGATTGCTATCTCGAACGGGATTCGCGCCAGGCGCAGGAAGCTCGTGGGGTCCGGTGCCTGAAAAAAGCCGTCGACGAACGCCGTCTCAACCTTGTCGAGGTCGGGCTCCGCCGCAACCGCGTGCTCCTTCGCGCCGTCCGGCCGGTGCGGTGCCTGCCATTGCACGGGCGCGCAATGGGAATGATGACGGTTGTGGCCGGGGCCATGCGGGGGATGATGAGGGTGGTGGTCATGGTCATGATGACGATGATTGTCATGTTCGTGATCATGCCCGTGATGATGATGGCGATGCATGGCGGCCCTCAATATGCAACCGGCTTGTTGATGATCTTCCTGTGACCGCCGAGTTTGCCGTGGGCAACCATCGAGCCCAGCGCCTCGACCACCACACGCACGCCGATCAACGCCGTGATGTCGGACGTATCGTAAGGGGGCGAGACCTCAACCACCTCCAGACCGCAAAGACCTTCGGCGGCGACCATCCCGAGAATCTTCAGAGCCTCGCGCGGCAGGAAGCCACCCGGCTCCGGCCAGCCGGTTCCCGGAACGAAGCCACAATCTATGCAGTCGACGTCGAAGGAGATGTAGACGGCGTCCGCATCCTTCCACGCCAGCTCCAGCGCAATCTCGGCTGTCTTTTCCAGCCCGATCTTTTCAATATCGGCGATCGTCAGCACGTTGGTGTTCCGCTTGCGCGCCACCTCGACGCCTTCGCGTGGCACCTGCCAACCCCCGATGCCGAGCTGGACCAGGTTGGCCGGCGGCACGTTTGGCAGATTGGTCGCCCAGTACCAGGGCGTGGTGTGCATACGCTCGTCGAGGTCCTTTTCCTGGATGTCGATGTGGCGATCGAAATGGATGATGCCGATCCTCTTGTCGGTGCACTGCGCGATGCCGCGGACGCAGGGGAAGCCGATCGAATGATCGCCACCGAGCATGATCGGGAGCGCACCGGAAGAGAAGACATGCGCCACGCCGCGCGAGATCTGGTCAAAGCTCTTTTCGAGGTTGGCCGGGATCGTGAAGACATCGCCGGCGTCGCACAAGCGTCATCTGCTCGCGCAGATCGACGCCGAGCTCGTAATTGTAGGGCGTATAGAGCGCGGAAATTCGCCTGATGCCTTGCGGCCCGAAACGGGTCCCCGGGCGATAGGTGGTGCCGGAATCGAAGGGTATGCCGATCACGGCAGCGTCATATTTTCCAATGTCGCGAACGTGCTCGACATAGGGCGCCTTCATGAACGTGTTGATGCCGGCAAAATGCGGCAGCTCGCCTCGCGCAAAGGTCGGGATATCGCGGTCGGTCAGGCTATCGGCGCCGGGCAATCCCATGTCCAGCGCCCACTGCCGCTCCTTGCGCCAGCCGGCGTGACGGCAACTTGCCTTCGGCTTCCAACGACTGCCAGCCTTGCGTTGCCATCTTGTCGAAGTCGGGGTGATGCCGGTGCGCTCGCCGCGGCTGCGGCCAGAGGCCGGCGCGACGCGCATGGCGTGTACGGGTTTCGAACAACATGGGTGAACTCCCTTTTTCGTTTTATGGCCGGATTTCCGCTTAGGCCTTGGTGAAACCCAGGACCGGCACCACGTTGTCGCGGGTGAGGTCCAAGTCATAGGTGATCTCGGCGCCGAATCGCTCCGGCGCCTGCGGATCGTGTCGCACCCGATCGAGCGCGATCAGCCGCGTGGCAAGGCCGAAAGCTTCCTTGATGTCGTGAGTGACCATGACGATCGTCATCTTCAGATCGCGCCATAATGGCTTGATCAGCGCATGCATCTGGGCACGCGTGCCGGGATCGAGCGCACCGAAGGGCTCGTCGAGGAGCAGTACGCGCGGGCGCTTGGCGAGCGCCTGCGCGATCGCCAGCCGCTGCTGCATGCCGCCGGACAGCGCGCTGGGATATTTGTCGCGATGCGCGACCGAGTCCCGACCGCCTCGATCAGCGCGAGGCTCTTCTCGGTCGCCTTGCGCCGGGGCTCGCCGAGCAGACGCGCGGTGAGCCCCCGCTCGGCGAATTCGAAGCCGAGCAGCACGTTGCCGAGCACGGTGAGATGCGGAAACACCGAGTAGCGCTGGAACACGATGCCGCGATCCGGTCCGGGTTCGGCGGGAATGGGCTTTCGATCGAGCAGGACGCTACCCTGCGTCGGCCGCTCTTGACCGAGAATCAGACGCAGAAAGGTGCTCTTGCCGGCCCCGGAAGGACCGACGACCGAGAGGAAGGTTCCGGAGGCGATCTCGAGATTGATGCGCTCGAGGACGATCTGATCGCCATATTCGACCCAGACGTTGCGAAAGGAGAGCGTGCTCATCAGCGCGCCTCTGGCTCGTAGGCCCAGGGAAAGGCGCGTCGGCCGATCAACGCCATCGCGTAGTCGAAAACATAGGCGAGCAGCGTGATCCAGGCGACATAGGGCAGGATCACGTCCATCGACAGATAGCGGCGAACCAGGAAGATGCGATAGCCAAGGCCGGCGTCGGCCGCAATTGCTTCCGCCGAGATCAGGAACAGGAACGCCGGCCCGATCATCAGGCGTAGACGACTTGATCAGGCGCGGCATGATTTGCGGCAGCACCACGCGAATCGCGACCTGCCAGGTCGAGGCCCCCAGCGTCTGCGCCTTAATGAGCTGCTCGCGCGGCATGCCCGCCACTTCGAGCGAGATGTCGCGGATCAATCATCGGCGTGATGCCAATGATGATCAGCACCACTTTCGACAACTCGCCGAGGCCGAACACGATGAACAGGATCGGCAGCACGGCCATCGGCGGGATCATCGAGAGCACCGCAACCAGCGTGCCGAATCCCGCGCCCGCGACCGGCAACAGGCCGATCGCAACCCCGAGTGTCAACCCCGACCAGCGCCGAGATGCCGAGCCCCAGGGCGAGACGCTGCAGGCTTGCGGTCGTGTCGGACCACAGCACGTATTCGCCGGAGCGCCGGTCTGGTTCGGCAGCCAGCCGTTTTGACGTCGCGACCATTTCGCGAGACCGGCGGTAGCAGCTTGTCGTCGGGATTGGCGGCGCGCCGCTCCGCTGATCCGATCACATAGATGATCGCAATCAGGATGAACGGCAACATAGCCAGGATGATCCGGGCGCCGCGTCCGGGAACAATGTTCATCACGCGCCTAATGGGATAACCTCCTCGACACCGCAAGCTCCCGGGGAGCTGTTGCCGGCGGCAGCTTCAATGCCGGTAACAGCGCCGCTAGTTGCATGGATTTTTCGTTCGCTACCCACGTGGCCGCGGGTTCGAGAAGCGAATGTAAAACCCTCGACTGCTCTGGATACATGTGTTGCTGGCGATCCTCCGACTTCCGACACTCGCAAAACCAGTCGTTGCAACGGAATGCGAATGTCAGAATTGGACCACTACGCGCGGAATTGATCAGAGCTTTCCGTCCGCGGCGAGTTTCATGAAGCTGGGATCGAAGCGCAGCTTGACGTTCTTGCTGGAGCCGAGCGTCCTGGTCGGCGTCTGGATACCGATCGCATCCTTCGACTTGACGTTTTCTCCGAGCAGATTGTGCTCGAAACAGAAGCTGCGCACGAGATCCAGGATCTTCGGCAGCTCCGCGTGGCTCATGAAGTCCGCGCCGTCCCTCGGCTCGTAATACATGTGCGTGGTCTTGAGTTGGGTCTCGAAGCCGGCGAGATCGGTGCCGGAGAGCTTGGCCATCGCCTCACGCGCGGCCTTGCCCTTCTCGCCCGGGTCCTTCATCAACGCGATGGTCTCGTACCAGATGCCGGTCAGCGCCCGCGCAAGTTCAGGATTGTCCTTCAACGTTTGGGTGTTGATGACGAGGAGGTCCTCGATCTCGCCAGGGATGTGGCTGGAATCGAACACCAGCGTCGCGCCAGGCTCCGCCTTCACTTCGAGGAGTTGCGGATTCCAGGTCACGACCGCCGACGTATCAGCCGATTTCGACGCTGCGACGATGTCGGCATCGGAGGTATTTACGGTCTTGATGTCCTTTTCGTCGAGCTTCACGCTCGACAGGCCGCGCGCCAGCAGATAGTGCGAGACACTGAACTCGACGAGATTGATCTTCTGGCCCTTGATGTCCGCGAGCGTCTTGCCTTTCTTGAGGACAACCCCGTCATTGCCGTCGGAGTAGTCGCCCATGATGACCGCAGTGGTATCGACGCCGCCGGCGGCCGGTATCGTCAGCGCATCCATGTTGGTGACAGTGACGCCATCGAACTTGCCGGCCGTGTACTGGTTGATCGACTCGACGTAGTCGTTGATCTGCGTGACGTTGATCTTGATCCCGTATTTGTCCGCCCATTTCTTCACAATGCCGGTCTCGGCCGCGTAGGGCCACGGCATCCAGCCGACATAAATCGTCCAGGCGACATTGAATTCTTTCTTCCTTTCGGCCAGAGCCGGCGACAACGACGAGATCGCCAACACGCAGGCAGCAGCAACGGCAGTCGGTAGGTTTCGTGATTTCAACATTTTTCCAGTTCCTCATCAGCTTGATGACCACGAACTGGCAAAAGGACCTGAGTTGCCTGCCACATGCGGCCACTGAGGTCTCCCGGGCTTTTATCCCGCCGTGCACCGGAGGTTGGACCTCCGGCGGCAGCTCTCGGACCAGACGCCTTCCGTTCGGAAAACCGGAACCCTAGCTGCCAACTCTAGGCGTCATCTAGCAATCGGCGTGCCAGAGAAAAAGGCTCTGCGATTCAGTGAACCCGGGGTACGGCTGCATGAAAAGCCGGCATGTAGAACAGCCGGTAGGCAAGTCGCCAGACGGTGGTCCTTCAAGTGTCACCGATGGCTCAATCGGAAGTTGCTCCCTTCAAGAGAAAGTCAGCCTCCGTTGGCTGGTCCGGATTGGCCTGGTCGTGTTTCGGAATTGCCTTCTTAATAGCGCTCGGCTGATTTTCTGACCGGCTGAATGGCTAAAGGTTTGACAAGCGTGGCCGTGAGGTACGGAAAAGCCTAATTTTTCTGTTGGCATGCTTTTCGCTTATAAGTTGATGCGACTAGGGTTCCGGCTGCTCAGGGAAGCGGTGTCTGGTCCGAGAGTCGCAATCCGGTCCGCCCCGTGGGGACGGACTGGACACACGGCGGGATAAAAGCCCGGGAGGTTCACACCGAGGGGGAACGTTTTGTTCCTTTCGGCGAAGCCTTCCGCGAAGTGCTTCCCTGAGGCTCAGCCTCCCTCTTGGTCAGGTTTCGACACTGATCGGGGGGTTCTGAGAATGACCGTCTTCTACAACATCGCCAGATCGAGACATCGGCTGCCGGAATGGCGTCGGGCATTTGGCGGAGCGTCGGTGGCGATTTTGCTTACGGGGAGCGGCGCCGCGGCGGCGGATCTCGCGTATAAAGCTCCGGCAGTGCAGGTCGCAGCATATGAGTGGACGGGCTTCTACTTCGGCGTTCACGGTGGTTACGCATGGGGGAATTCAAATTTTTCTGCCAGTTCGGGCGGGTCCGTGGTTGCCCTGGGCTCGGTCAGTCTGGCGCAGGGCTATGACGGGAATAACCAGGGGGGAAGCTGGTTCAACGGCCTGCAACTCGGCTACAATCGCATGCTGTCAAATCGCGTTGTGATTGGTGTGGAAGCGGACGCCAGCGCTTCGTCCTTTCAAAATTACTATGGCAACAGGATCGGCAATACGGTCCCCGTCGGCGGCAACATCTACAGCGACAACGTGTTCGCTTCCGGCACGGTGCGAGGCCGTATCGGCTATGCGCCCGGAAACTGGCTCTTCTATGCGACCGGCGGCTTTGCCTGGACTCATGAGCAATTCGTGCTGAACGCAACAGATTCCACGTTTCAGGAACGCGTGGGCTGGGCGGCGGGAGCTGGTGTTGAAGGACCTCTCATCCCCCACTGGACTGTAAAGGCCGAGTACTTGTTCACCAGCTACGGCAATCGCAACATAGACTTTGGATCGGTTGGCCAGCAGTTCACCTCCAACCTGACCGAGCAGGAGGTTCGCCTCGGTCTGAATTATCATTTTGGCGAGAGGCCGTACTCCGGCGGCTGGTTCGATCCGAATAACATCGATATCCACGGCCAGGTCACCTACGTATGGCAGGGCTATCCCGCGTTCCCGCAGCGTCCGGGATCTATTCTTCCTGGATATTTGGGCTTCCCTAATGGCGGGCAAGCCCGCGAGATCGGGGAGGGCACGCTGTATTTGGGCTACCGGTTGTGGAAGGGCGCTGAAATTCTGGATCAATCCGGAGATTGATCAAGGCCTCGGGGTGGGTGCCAGTATAGGTGTTTCCGCCTTCCCAAACGGCGAGTCTTTCAAGATCGGCTCGTCCCAGCCGTATGCCAAGGTGCAGCGCGCCTTCGTCCGGCAGACGATTGATCTTGGAGGTGAAACGGAGAACGTGGCGTCCGATCTCAATCAGTTCGCCGGAACCCGAACCTCCGATCGCCTCGTATTGACCGCTGGCAGGATGAGCCCCCTCGATGTCTTTGATACGAACAAATATGCCAACAGCTCCAAAACCCAGTTTTTGAACTGGGGATTGCTCTACGGTCTGCCATTCGATTGGGGCGGCGACGCCTGGGGATATGGATGGGGCGCCACCGCCGAATGGTACCAAGGGCGCTTTACCTACCGCTTGGGATATTTCGATACGGAAAAGTCGGCAATCGCCGACAACACCCCCGCTTCTACGGACTACGGTGTTGATCCGACGTTCAAGCAATTCGATATCATGGCTGAAATTGAGGAGCGTCATGAGCTGTGGGGACAGCCAGGCAAAGTCAAACTGAACGTCAATTTGATCAGCGCCAACCTGGGCACCTACGCGAATGCCATTTTTGATGCGGCAGCCAATTCGCAGTGCTCGGTGAATTTGGGGGGTGGCACAGCTTTTCCTGCGCTAGCCTGTGTGCGCAGATACACCCAAAAGGTCGACGCGCATATCAACATCGAGCAGGCCATTACACCCGATATCGGGATATTCTCTCGGATCGGCTGGGCGCCAAGCTATATCGAGGATCTTGCGGTTACAGACAGCAACTTCTTCGTCTCTGGCGGCGTTTCCTTGTCGGGTAACCTGTGGGGCAGGCCAGCCGATACGATTGGGGTCGCTTTCATACACAACCAGATTTCCAAGGCGGAGCAGCAGTACTTGAATCTCGGAGGCTTCGGTTCATTTGTCGGGGACGGACAATTGGCTAACCCGAAGGCCGAGCAGGTCCTGGAGGCCTATTACCTCTGGCAGCTGACGCCCTCGACCAATCTCACCTTCGATTACCAGTTCTTTGCAAACCCCGGCTTTAATGGCGATCGCGGGCCGATAAACCTTTTTGCAGGCCGTGTTCATTGGCAGTTCTAGATGTTTAATGTGTCCCCTTCGGGGATCAAAATCGCTCGCCTTCAATCGTTTGCTCGTCGCATTGCGACGAGCAAACGATGCGTAGTTGCAGTCCACACTTTAGACCATAGCCTTCGTTCCCGAATTGGATAATAAGCGAGGACGGGCGTTGGCTGCGGCCGAACGCAAAGGCGCGTGAGTTGGTCGCAATCCGTGCTAGGGTGCAAACCCATGAGCAACCGTGTCCTCGTCTTTTACGGGTCCTATCGCTCCGACCGAATGGGCATTCGGC
This sequence comes from uncultured Alphaproteobacteria bacterium, assembly GCA_963738845.1. Lineage (GTDB taxonomy): Bacteria > Pseudomonadota > Alphaproteobacteria > Rhizobiales > Xanthobacteraceae > Bradyrhizobium. Next base: position 479,518 of record CAVTYJ010000009.1, read on the forward strand.
TCGCGCGCTTCGTGATCGAAGGTCTCCGCGAGCGCGGCGAGGAGGTCGAGTTGATTGACGCCCGGGCAGTTGGGCTGCCCATGCTCGACCGCATGTACAAGGAGCACAAGCCGGGCACGGCACCTGCGGTGCTGGAAGAGCTTGCCGGAAAAATCCGCGCCGCCGATGGGTTTGTCTTCGTCACCGGCGAATACAACTGGGGTATTCAGCCTGGTCTGAAAAACCTCACCGATCATTTTCTCGAAGAGTGGTTCTGGCGCCCCGCGGCGATTGCGAGCTATTCGGCCGGCCGGTTCGCGGGCGCCCGTGCCGCGCTCGCCTGGCACGGCACGCTCTCGGAAATGGGTATGGTGGTGATCTCCTCGTCCATTGCAGTCGGACCGATCGCACAGACCTTGTCGGACGACGGCAAGCCGATCGGCGAGGGCGGCAAGGCCGTGGAGCAGGCGTTTCCGCGCTTTGCCGACGATCTTGCCTGGTGGATGGAAGCGGCGAAAGCGCAGCGGGCGCGGAAAAAGCCTCCTTATTGAGCAGTCGGTCATGCCCGTAAGCACGATCCGGACCGCCGTTATTTTGACAGGCTTGGCGGCCATAACGCCGCACAGACACAGCCGGACATGGCGGGGACGATGGTGATGCAAAGGCTGGGGCAAGGTCTCATTGCCCTTGGCGTAAGTGCTGTGCTTGCGGGCGCGGTCGCGCGTGCCGAGAATCTCGATCAGGGCAAGTCGGGTGCGAGGCTGTTTGCCGACACTTGCCAGACCTGCCACCACAGCGCGCGCGGACTCGCCAAGGGCCGCTTCAGCGTCACGCTGTATCTTTATCTGCAGCAGCACTATGCCAGCAATGGCACCTCGGCCTGGGCGCTGACCTCGTACCTGGAATCGCTCGACGATGCCCCGCGCGGCCGATCGCATAAGCCCGGGACGAAATCGGTGGCGTCATCACCGGCTTCGGCGTCATCCTCTGCATCCGCAAAGCCAGCGTCATCGACCTGGACGCCGCAGTCTTCATTGCGTCCGCCGGCGTTGGTGCCGCAACGCTAGTCTAGCTGTGCATCATGCCACGTTGGCCTGGGTCCCGGCTTGCGCCTCGACGCTGAGCGCGTCGAGATCGATGAGCGCCGGGTCGTCTTCGGCGGGAGGCGTTTTTGACGCGCCGCTGCCATGCACATGCATCAAGGTCTGCACCCGCCGGGCGTTGAGATAGTCGACGTGCTGATGCCGCAGCGCGACCGGCAGCAACGCCTTCGGCAGCCCGACCATCGCGAAGGCCGGCGCTCGCTTCACCTCGCCGCTTTCACGCCAGAGCAGCGGATTGAGCGTGTAGATCATCTGCCGCTCGATATCGACCGAAGGCGGCTGCTCGGGCTGCGGCTGCAACAGCAGCGCCATATTGGCGTTGCCGGCACGGGTGCGAACCGCGATGGTCCGAAGCTCCCAGCACACCAGATCGACCGCCGACAGCACCTCGCGCCGCAAGGCTCCCACGTTGGCGGCGAACCGCGTTGCCTCCGCGACCTTCGCGGCATTCTTGTCGACTGCGTCGGCCAGGGCAGCGGCGCCTGCATCGAAGCCGGGCGTCGACTTTTCGATCGCCGCCGCCATCGCCTCGATCTGGTCGGCCAGCAACTCGCGGTCGCGCTGCGCCTTCGCCTCACCGAGCGTGCGCTCGATGGAAGCAACCTGCTCGTCGGCTTCGGTGAGAGCGGCGCGCAACATCCGGGCGCGATCGTCCTCCTCGCGCATCCTGGCTTCCGCTCGCTCGAGCCGGATGGTAGCGGCCCCTGCGACCGCGAGCTTCTCGGCAACAGTGCGTTTTTCCGCAAGCGCGGTTTCGGTGAGCCGCAACTCTTGCGCCAGCTTCTCGCGTTCGGCGTGCTTGCTCTTCAACGCTCCCTCGAACCGCTCCACAGGACTAAGCTCACGCCTGAAAAATGACATAACAGAATCCCCGCGCATCGACGGTGGGCGAATCAACGATCACCTGATTCGTCCAAGCCTTAGCGCGGAACTTGGATGAGATTGCGACTTGTCGGACGGCGAGGGGAACGAGGAAGCGGTGCTCGGCGTTCATCCCTTTTCCCAAGGAGCCAGGGAGGGAAGTCGGCATGACGTCCGAGGTCCAACTTCACACCATCGCGCGGCAGATGCTTGAGAAGCACGGCCCTGCCGCGATCGCCGAGGCCGCGCAGCGGGCGCAGACCTGCGAGAGCAAGGGGGAAACCGATCAGGCCAGGGAATGGCGCCACATCGAGGACGCCATCAAGATCATGCGGGGACCGCATCAGAGCTGAGCGGCTTCCTGCTCCCAGAGGCTGATTACTCCAGAGGCTGAACCGGAGGAGCCGAACTCGCGGTGCGCGGGGCCTGCGTCGGCGCTGCCGCTTGCGGCGCGTTCGGCGCCGCGCGAGGCGCGTTGTCGCGCGATGGCTGCTGGGGATCAGGCACCGAGGCGCGCGCCTCGTAACCTGAAGACCTGCGCGCCTTGGGCTCTCCCCGCCGCAAGCCCTGAGAGATCGAGGGGCCGGCCGTGTAGCCCACGACCGCGCCGGCCACCAGGCCGACCGGTCCGAACACAAGCGCACCCGAAAGCGCGCCCAGCGCTGCGTCGGCCGGCCGCTCGCCCGCCGCCGCAAGCTGCGGCATCAACGCGAGCGCGACCGTCGCAATCGCAAGCGTCTTTTTCATCCAAATCTCCCCGCCTTGTCGGCGCAGGACAGCGGAGAAATGCGGCGGGAAAACTGCCAAAGAGCGGCGGGCGACGGGCGCTTCCGCGCCAAACCTGAGTCACCTTTTCTGGCGACGATCCTGCTCTTTCAGGAGAATTTCGAGTTCGTCGTTCTGACGGAAGAGACGCTCGGCATTGCGCTCCTCGTCGGCCGCGCCCGATTGCGAGGTGGCCTGTTCCGTGATCTGGCGGATGTTGTCGCGCAGGATCGCGATCCTGCGGGCGATCTCCTCGGACGACAAGACACTGAAGTCGGTCACGCGTTTTATCTCCCCTCCGCCGGCCCCAGCCGGTTGCGGCTGCCGGCCCGGCACGAAATACCGGTTACTCTCGGACCCGGGGGAAGACAAGATTTTTCCAGACCTGGCCCATCCGGCAATAGCGGCATTGCTATTTGCCCAAGCCTGCTTGTCGCTGGGCTTTGCCAGGCGAACATTGAGATAAGTCAACCGCGAACAGGCACTGGAGAACGAGATGGGCCTGCAACAAGCAAAGATTGAATCGCTTCCTTTTGTCGCTGCCGAGCTCAATTATCTCGCGCCGCTCTCCGGCAAGCCGCGCACCTATGCTTTCGATCCGCCGCCCGGCGAACCCAAGTCGACCAATCTGCCGGAGCCGCACATTGTGCCGATCTTCGACGGGCGGCCGATTGCGGAGAGCTTTTCGCTGGACCGCGAGGGTTTCGAGCTGGTGAGGCATCCGACCGCGGTCAAGAATTTCTACGATGAGGATGAAATCAAGCACGTTTATTATCCCGCCGCCGAAGCCTTTCTGCGGGCCACGCTGAAAGCGGACCGCGTCTTCCTGTTCGATCACACCGTGCGCCGTCGCGTCGAGGGCGCCGCCGACATTCGCGGCGCGGGTCCGCGCCAACCGGCGACCCGCGTTCATGTCGACCAGACGGCGAACTCCGGAGCCAACCGCGTTCGCGAGCATCTGCCCGGCGAAGCCGACGAGCTTTTTAAGGGTCGCGTGCAGGTGATCAATTTGTGGCGGCCGATCCGCGGGCCCGTGCGCGATGCACCGCTTGCGATGCTCGACGGCACGACGGTCGCGCCGGAGGATCTCGTTGCAAGTGATCTGATCTATCCCAATCGGAAAGGCGAGACCTATTCGGTGAAGTACAATCCGAACCATCGCTGGTTCTATTTTCCCGAGATGACCGCTGACGAGGCGATATTGCTCAAGTGCTATGACTCGGCAACCGACGGCCGCACGCGCTTCGGACCGCACACCGCGTTTGTCGATCCGACCACGCCGACGAACGCCACGCCGCGCGAGAGCATCGAACTCCGCGCCCTGGTGTTTCACCGGCCATAACGTGCAAAAAACGCATTGCCCGCTCAAGGGCTGCGTCGTCATGCAAGCGCCGGGCAGGTTAGGGGCCATGCCTCACTGATGCAGCCCGCAAAACCTTCGCCCGGCGTGTCGTTCGTGGGGTTGCCGCTATGCGCCGGTCCGAACGTGAGCCAATGCACTCGGCGGCTGTCTCTTCGGAGGTGGCGTCATTGAACCTCCTTCATGCAAGATTTCGCGCGGTTCTCGTCGCCAATGGCGACATCCAAAATCCTCCTCCCGAGGACGCTCGGTGTCAAGCCGGATGAAAGTATTGTGAAGAGGTTCTAAGAAAGCGGTCCACCGGCTGCGAAAAACTCGCCGATCTTGCGCAACAGGCGCAGTATCGCGTCCTTGAATGCGGCAATACCCGTGACCTGATCGTCACGGGCTCCGGATTTCTTGAAAAGCGCAAGGCTTGAGTGCTGTAGAGAGAGCACACGCTCGATCATCTCGAAATCCTCCCGGGTGTCCTTCTCACGCGATTGAGCGCGAATTTGACGCATCATGTTAGGCTGCGGGCCGTCTGGCAAGGACGGCTTGCGCGGCAGCGCAACATCAAATTTTTGGTCCAAGCGGCGCAATCGCGTTGATCTCTGTCAAACCGAGAGTGTGATATCGGCGTTGACTTGAAAAAAGCGCAAGGGAAGCCGATGGGAGAGAATGCTCAGTTTATCGCCGTTCCGATCGATCGGACGGATCACGGATTGGTTGCGGGTGAGGGCTTCAAATGTGCGAGCCCGCAGGCCGCGATCGAGTGTGCCAAGGGGTACTGGCAGGTGCTCGGCCACGCCGGCGCGGTCGCGCTCGTGCGCACGGGCTTCCCGGACACGACGACGACTGTGCTGCGACGGTTCGGCAGCGTCCCTGACGAATTGCAGATCTAGCGCTGGGGCGACGTCCTGATATGTAGGTGAAGCTCCTATTTCGGGCCCAGTGGAAGCGGAACAAAATTGCCTGCCCGCAACTTATGTTAATTCGCTCAAGTCGAATGACGGAGTCTGTCATGTCCATCGCACGGATCATTCTGGCTGGGACCGCGACGTTGATCGTGAGCTCGGCGGCACTCGCCGAGCAGGGTATCGTGACCAAGATCGACCGGCTGAGTCATACGATCGCGATCCAGCCCACGGCGCCGGTACCGGCCGGAACCATCGGCGCGAACACTGGCGGCGGCGTGACCGGACCGGCCGAGAACTACAAGGCGCAGGACGGCGTCTCGCTCGAGGACGTGCATGCCGGCGACCGGGTCAATTACTCGATCACGCAAGACGGTGCAGCCAAGACGATCACCAAGCTCGAGCGGCAGAAGTAAAGGGCAGGGCATTCACAACCGGGGCGCCGGCAGCCCGTCTCTCCCGCGCCGACGGTCATCCCAGGTTTGCTTCAGAGCGCGGTCGGATCGGCTATTTTCGGCCGCCTTCTCGAATCCTCGTGCGGAACAAAAGTTCGATGACGATGATCGTCAGCACGAGCCCAAGGAAGATCAGGACCACACGGGCGGGCGTGACCAGTGGCTCGAATTTTTGAATTGCACCAGCCGAGGCCTCGGCAAGCTCGGCCTTGGGGCTAAGGACGTCAGCCGGCACGACCTGCGCAATGTCCACCCATCGATCGCGCAAGCTCGCGGCCGGCGTGGGTGCCTCGCTCTGATCATAGCTCCAACTGGTCTGCGGCAGCACCTCCGGCAGTGCCTGCGGCGGCGCCCGCAGCGCCGGCACCGCGGCAGACGCGTCACCAGGCGCCATCTCCGACATGGCATTGCGCCATTTCGAGTCGGTCTTGCTCGGCTCTTGCTCGGCCTCTTGCACATCGCGATCCACTTTGGGCCGAACACGATGGACGAGACGTTGCGCGGGCGCGGTTGCGTCCCAGCAATGGCCTGCGCCGTGCCAGTAAAGATGCGAGGTTGCGAATTTCGCGCGCGCTTCGGCCTGGGTCATGCAGGACGGTGACGCCTGCGATGGCGCACCCACCAGCACGACGATCACGGCGGCACAGGCGGTGCCGCCTATGATTGCGAGACGCATGGAGCCGCTCCATACAAATTATGCGGCCGCCGCCGCCATGCCCGCGCCTAGACTCAGTCATACGAGTCTAAGTTTGAAAAGGTGCAAAATGTGGCTGATTTTAAAGGAGAATGTGGTTCTTCGCGTTAACCACGCCATGGTGTGGTCACGGTCCGGTGGCCGCAGCTATGGCGACTTTGCGGCACGCGAACATGGATCGGGGATTGGTCGCTATTTCGCGCGAATGAAACCCGCGAGTTTCGGCTTCTCGGTCTCGCACCAGGTCTGGATGCCCAGCCGCCGCTGGTCGTAATCGGTGGTTTCGGTGGCGATGGCGACTTCCTGCATCAATTCGTCATCACCGCGCTCGCCCATCTTGCCGCCGGTGTGCATGAAGGCGATCGCCTTGCGAACCGCTTCGGTGGTGCCGTCCGGCTGCTCCATGTCCTTCGCCTTCTGGACAAGGTCCTGGTAGACGACGTCGGTGTTGGGGCATTCGACCTTGGCGGCGAAGGCCTGCAGCACCAAGGTGACATATTGCGAGCGCGGCTCGGCCTGTGCCGATCCTGCAATCGCCAGAATCCCGATCGTCAACGCAACACACGCAACCTTCCGCATCGGCGGATCCTCCCTTTTTTGAACAAGCTAGCGGAGGGCGCGGATGCAACGCAAGAGGGTTTCGCCGCGACGTCGCGCCGGTGACGTCACAACTGCGGCAGTCGCATAATCACCCCGGCTGCGCTGTGCTCGTGCCTTGCTTCCGTCAAACCGCCATCGCGCATCGGTGGTTTGCTAACAGCGGCTGGACAGAGGTACCGATGCTTAACGCGCAAACCTCAGCGAGCACAGGTCCAGTCTCCGACGCGACACAAAAACTGCGGCTGGCCGAACTGGCTCCGCTTGCCCCGACACTTCTGACCATCTCCGTCATGGCCTGCGCAACGACGCTCGCCGGCTGTGCGCGCAATCCTGCGCAGCGCGATCTCCATGCGGCCCGGCATGAGGTCAGGGCCGTGCCCGTTTATTTCGAACCGCATCGATATCGATATGGCAGCTTGCGTATTCACCGGCCGCCCGCAGCACTGCTCGCGCCGCAACCGGAGCCCGATTGCGAGTTCAAAGGGGCTAGAGTTCGAGCCCATGGATCCGACTGCTCTGGCCCGCTTGAAGCTCGACTATGAACGGCGTTGCTACAAGAATGCGGAGAGGGCGGTGCGCGAACGCTTGAGGTTGCTGCAGGCCTCTGTGCGCTGACTTCCGCGATGATCGCTCTGAACAGAAAGAGCCCGGCGGCGAGGCCGGGCTCCCTGGAATCAGCGACGACCTGCTGTCATGATTTGCGCACCAGTTTCCATTTGGGCACGGGATCGAGCGGAGTGCGATAGAGCTCCCTGTTGTCGGCATCGGTGACGCGCACCGCGCATCCCTTCGTCTTCAACTCGGGTTTGACCTGCGACAGCTCGCAGGCGAGCTGATCGGCTTTGTCGGAAGCAACCTCGAGATCCTCGAGGATGATAGACCCTTGATTTTTGAAACCTTCCCCAGTCACCAGATCGAATGAATAATAAGGCATCCGAAGCTCCCCAGTTTCGGTATGCATCGCATACTACTCCGAGTCGACGAGTTCCCTAAGGGGAAGGATGCGCATTGATCCAGTGCAATCGTGTGAACAGCGAGCAAAAAAACTTTGTGATGCGCGCGTGCAACGCAACTCGCCCGACGGCCTGCCGTAGTTCCAGGTGTGATTGTCGATGCGAAAGGAGTATGGCGTTAACGAATTCTTTACGATTGCGCCCCCGGAGAGGCTGCTCAGCGAAACAGCGCGACGTAGATGACATAAAGCCAGCCCAGAATGCCATGGATGATGGCCCAGAGAATGGAATGGTTGTTGGTGTAGGAGATCGCGATCGCGAGCGCGGAGCCGAAGCCCACGCCGTATTTCGCGCCTTCAACCCGGACTCCGTAGTAGCGATTGCCGTTCATGTTGACCACCTCGCCATAAGGTTCGTATCAGCATAGCACGTGGGCAGGGGGAGCGGCGGGTTTCGCTTTGCTCAACCCACCCTACGCCGTGGTGACTGCGAACCTCCGCTTCGGATGCACGAGACATTGGCCGCTTTCGACGATGCGCATTTCCTCCGTGCCGCGCGCCGCGGTGCGCTCGAGCACGGCGAAGACGGCTGAAGCAGCATGGCGCAGCGCTTCCGCAGTGTCGGCACCGCGAACGGAGGCGGATGCGTAGAGCGCGGCAAAGAGATCGCCGGTGCCGTTCGGGTTGATCGGCAGCCTTGGCGTGCGCACGCGAAAGGCCCGCGACTGTTCGACGGCCACCGTGTCGATCTCGCCGTCCGGCGTGTCGGCCAGCGCGGCGGAGGTGACGACGACGGTCGACGGCCCGCGCGCGATCAAATGTTGCGCCTGCGCGATGAGCTGATCGATCGTCCGCGCCTCCGCCCCGCACAGCCATTCGAATTCGAAATGATTGGGCGTGATGATCTCGGCGAGCGGGCACAGGTCGTCCCGCACGAGCGGCGGGATCGACGCCTCCACGAACAGGCCGCGGTCGCGATCGCCGAGCACGGGATCGCAAAGATAGCGCAAGGCGCGATCGCCGCCCGTGTGACGCGCCTTCGCACGCGCGACGAAGTCCGCGACCACGGCGGCAATCTCGCTCGAGCCGAGATAGCCCGACAGGATCATGCACGCGCTGTCGAGCGCGCCGCGCTCTTCGATCCCGAGCAGGAGATCGGCGACAAGCTTTGCATCAAGCACGCGGCCGCGGACGGTCGGATATCCCGGCCGGTTGCTCAAAAGCGTGGTGGGCACCGCGATCACGTCGATGCCATGCATCTGCAGGGGAAAGACGGCCGCGCTGTTGCCGACATGGCCGAAGGCGACCTGCGACTGGATGGAAATGACGCTCATGTGTCCTGGACTATTCCGGTGGGCCGCGAAGGATAAGCGAGGCGGGCGCGATTGGCGACATGTCCGCGAAAAGCGCCTGTCGCCGCCGGAGCCGCCTTGAGGGGTTCCCAGGCCGATTAAATGCCCGGCGCGGCCCTAGTTATTGCCTGCCCGCGGCAGTAGACTTGGGCGTAACTTAACGGCTTTTCGAGCATGCAAATGACACTCAAGGATTTACATGCGCTGGCCCTAAGCGGGGTCCTGCTTGTCGGCCCAATGACGGGCGCGTTGCGCGCCGAGGATGGAAAGCGCGTCGCAGGGGACCCGCCTTACGGCGCTTCGCATGTCGCATTCGAGTGGCAATATTCCTGCGCCAACGGCAAGGGTTGCTCCTTCCTTTGCCCGGGCGCGGGCGGCGGCAACAATGTCACCAAGCTTGCGATCCATCTCGGAACCATTTCGCTCGCCGGCACCCAGAACGCGGTCGGTATCTTCTATGAGTTTTCGACCATGGAAATACCCCGCGGCAACGGCTTCAGCATGACGACCGGGATCAGCACGCTGTCGTGCCAGGTGAGCGGCATGACGCTCGACTATTCCGGGCCGCCGCGGGATCACGCGCTCGAGGCAGCGAGATAAGCGCTGGGCTCGTGGTGTTGGCTTGAGCGCTTGCGAAAACCCGTCGCTTCGCGGTCGGATGTGATGTGTGTCGCTTCGCGCAATCCGCCTTGCGAAGTGATTCATCTGTCAAACAGCCCAAGAGATCAGCCCAAGAGATCAGTCCAAGAGATCAGCTCAAGCAAACAGCAAGGCGCGCGCCAGTGATCCCGTGGCGCGAGCGGCGCCCGAGGTGTTGCGAGACGCCCAGGAAAGACAAGGGCGCGGGGAATGCCGGGTGTTTGAGCTGCACCCGCAGCCTTGCGTGCAAAATTGAAGAAGCACACAAGCTTAAGTCACTACAGGTGAAGCCGAACAAGCGACATTCCCCGCGCGATGGTGTTAACGCTGCTGCGTGATCTCCCCGGTGTCCATGACCTGTTAGTCACCGTCGCTTCGCGGGTCATCACCCGCGACACTTAGCACCAGCCCAGGGGTGCCAGGACCACACGCCTTCGCCGTCCGCCGATCGCGCCGCTCGTCCGGCTAACGCATCAGCGTCCATCGCATCCCGCCCCACGTACGTGACGACGCGTTCGCCCCTTGCTCGGGACGGGACAGGCGACTCAGTAGCATGGTTTCTGGAAAAAAGAAACAAGATTCTTATAATCAGAAGTAGAGGCCATGCAAGCCATTCAAATTGCTCATGAATTGGGGGGCAATGGAGCGCAGGATGGCTTGAGCGCTTGGGAAACCCATCGGCGTTCGCGCGAGTTCAGGCGTGATACCTCGCGATCGCTCGACGCGATCCGCGCCAGAGCACCGATCTGCCAGATTGCCGACAGTGCAACGATGACATAGACGATCCGCGAGGCCATCGAGGAGGAAGGCTTTTGGCAGGACGCGGTTCGCATCCGATTGTCCGCGCCGCCCGGCCGGTGTCCTCTGACGTTCGCACCATGCGGTTCAGCGGCCCGCGCCAGTTCCCGCGCACACGTCAGCGTGACCTGCTTATCGGGTCAGGAATTTGAATGCGACAATCAGGGCCACGATGCCCGCAAAGACGAGCAGTGCCGAAAGCGATTTTTGAATCATCGGGCCAGTCGAATGGCGCCCGTCCGACAGGCCGGGCCGCGCGTTAGCGCCTCGCTGGATTTGCTCCCCTTTGCCTTCCGTCGTCGGTTTGCGAGGCTTTGGTTCCGGCGCGGCGCCCACGCCGCCCATCTCGCTGTAATAGGCGCTGTAGACCTCGCGAATGGCCAGCGCGGTGGATTCGGCCTCGCTCATCGTCTCCAGTCGGCTTCGATAGCTGAGCAGAAAGCCTTTTGCATTTGACGGAAGGTCATCGAAACCACCGAGCTTGGCCATCATCAGCCAGGTGGCAAAATCCGCCTCGGCCTTCTTGCGAGCCTTTTTCGCGATACCGGTGGTGGAGCTAGAGGACATGGACGATCCGAAACAGGCGCCTTCCATCGTTCGCGACTGCGAGCCGCCGAGCCTCGCCGGGCTGCAGGCGAATTTCAAGTAACTTCGTACCCGTCTTGTCCGGATAGAGCCTCGGATCGTGAATGTGGAGAGGGTATGTCGGCATGTGGTAAGGAACGTTCGGCGACGTCCTTTGTTCTCGCGCTTGTCTCGTTAAGCGTTGGGAACACCTGATCAGTGGGCCTTCCGGGACGCCTGGGCAGGTGTCTTCCTCTGTTCAGAAGGTGACGCAATCCAATGTGGGGCCTTACACCCGTATCAACACCACGCCCGCGATCAGGAACGCCGCGCCGGCAAGCCGGACCAGGGTTGCCGGCTGCACGGGAATGCCGAGCAGGCCGAAATGGTCGAACGCAAGCGAGCAGAGCATCTGTCCGGCGACGAGCAGCGCGATGAAGGTCGCGGCACCAAGCTTCGGAATCAGGAAAATTGCGAGCGCGATGAAGATCGCGCCGAACAGCCCGCCGCTCCAGGCCCACCACGGGATGCGCGCGACGACGCCGACCGAGGGCAGGGGATCGCGCAGCAGAAGCGCGAATGCCACCATGCAGATCGTCCCGACGAAATAGCTGACGAAGCCCGACCATGCGGGTGAGCTCAGCGCCGTGCGCAGGTTCGCGTTCAGCGCCTGCTGCACGACGAGGCTTATGCCGGCGGCGACGGCGAGCAGCATGGGGAAGGCGAGTTTCAGCATGGAGTGTCCTGGAAAAACAAATCCCGGTTTCGATCGTCGTGGGCTTAACACATTGGTTAGTTGTTGCCGTCATTTTCACGGCCTCATTCAACAGGGAGGCACCATGTCTGACGTCACCGTTTCCGGCGGGCGGATTCGTTCTTTCATCGAGCGGATCGAGAACCTCGATAACGAATTGCAGGAGCTGAACGAGCAGAAGAAAGAGGTATTTTCGGAAGCCAAGGCCGAAGGGTTCGACGTGAAGATCCTCAAAGAGATCATCAAGCTCCGCAAACAGGACCAGGACGAGCGCGACGAGCACGAAACTCTGCTCGATCTCTACATGCGCGCCATGGAGCAGGCGCCGCCGGAGAAGGTCGCCAAGGCGGCGTGAGCCGGGCGCCGTAGGGCGGGTTAGCGAAAGCGTAACCCGCCGTTCTCCGATATCAGTGACGGATATCGGTTCCGCCTTCGGTATTCGGCGGACGAGTTGGCCAGTCCGCCTTTATCCGCGAATCAAACGGCTGTCATCACCCGACGCAGCCGCTCACCGCGGATGCCAGCGCGAAGACCAAATGCCCGGTCCACCAGCCGTACTTGGAGAGGCGGAACGCGCCCAGGCCGATGCCCGCGATGAACGCGATCCAGAACAGCGGCGTGGGGATGACGCGGCGAAAGGCGAACAGGCCAACGAACATGCCGAGATCGGCGGTCATGGTCAGGACCTGCTCCATGCGAAGCGGCAATTCGTGGGCCGGAACGAGGAGATTCCAGAGGAAGTGGTAGATCAGCACGAGCGCGAGTAACAGCCCGAGCAGCGGGTTGGGGCCGGTCCTGGCTGTGGCCCTGGTGGAGTGGTTCTTCATGGTGCTCCCCATCTGCGATGATCCGCAAGACAAAGTCGCGCTTCGGCGCCAACGCGTTCATTCCACGCGCCGGAGCTTGTCGTCCGCGCCGCCTTGCCAAAGCCGCCAAATGCGGCGAGTGTCCGCCCGCCAATCCTGAACAGGGGAGCGGATGCCGATGAGTTTTTCGCTGTACGACGCCACGGTGGCCAACTACCTGCAGATCATCACTGCCACCGATGCGCTGATGACCAAGAAGTTCTTGCGTATTTCAGGGAGAAGGGCGTCGATCCCGCCGAGATCGTCGAGACGCGGCTTTGCACCGACATGCTGCCGTTCCGCTTCCAGGTGATCTCGCTCGCGCATCATTCGCGCGGCGCCATGGACGCGGCGAAGGCCGGCGTGTTCATGCCGCCGACCTTGCGTCCCGATCTCGACTATATCGGCCTGCAGGGCCTCGTCACCGAGGCGCGCACCGCGCTATCGGCATGGACGCCCGAGGCCGTCGATGCGCTGATCGGCCGCGACGTCACCTTCAAGCTCGGCGACCGCGCGCTGCCGTTCACGGCCGAGGGCTTCCTGATGTCGTTCTCGCTGCCGAACTTCTTCTTCCACGCCACCACGGCTTACGACATCCTGCGCCACAAGGGCGCGCCGATCGGCAAGCGCGATTTTATTGGTAGGGTGAAGCTGAAGACGTGAGGGGGCTTGTTGCGACCCGCTCGCGGGGGCGTACCGAGAGCGGAACCCTGCTCGTCGCTACATGGGCGCGATGGAGCAGGCACCGGAGTGTAGGGCGGGTTAGCGCAGCGTAACCCGCCGACCTTCGAGTGATGGAAGGCGGATTACGCCTTCGGCTAATCCACCCTACGCGCTAAGCAGCGGCGAATAGAGCGGCCAGCCCGTTGGATGGGTTGAGCCCTTCGCGGAACCTATCACCGTCGGAGAACGCGATCGATAGGTATCGCTTCGCTCCACCCATCCTATGTGTACTCATCCGGGCTACGCTTGTGTTTAACTTCGATCTAATCGCATATTGTCAAGGAAGGATGCTCAATAGACGCGATGCGTAGTCGCGAACAAGAAAGTGGTAGGCTCTAGCTGTGCTATAGCCAATGCCATGGTCGTTCCCGTGGGCTAACTGGTCACGCAGATCCTTGACGCTATCGACTGCACCCTTTTCGGCATCTAGCGCACGGGCTTCAAGTGCAGCGAACCAAGTCTTATCAAATCGACCCAATATTCTTTCGAGCTTGCTGCGATTTATGCTGCCTTCCCAGGCCAGCGTCGTGTCCACATAGTTGACGACTTGGGTGTGGGCCCGTGCTTGCGCAAAGCCGGTCAGCGAGGCCTGGACTACTTGTTCGAAATAACCTGCAGTTATGATTATCAGATAACGGGCCAAATGTGATTGAAGGTAAAGGTCGCTAAGCGCGTCAAATTTTGTAACTGAATAGCTCAGCTTCGTTTCGAGTGCGAGGATTTGTTGCGGCTTTTGCATCAGACCAAGGTATTCTCCGCCTCCGTGAAGCGTTGGTCCACCACACTTTCGTCGGCGGTACTGGTACTAGTAGCCTCCGTGAAATCCTTCTTTTTGAGAAGTTTGTTATACCTATCGACGAACTGCTTTTTGGTAAGTTTGTCGTACAGCTTATGTCTAGCGACTGTAGTTGCGACTGCATCCATAACCGCCGCGTTCAGTGATCGGATCGGCCGAAACGCGCTGTTTCCTAGGGTCGCAAAAATAAAATTGAATGTCTTTTCAAATTCCTCCTGGACTTGCTTCTCCTTCAATTTTCCCAGAGTGCGGTTTGCAGCCATAAAGCGATTTAGAAATCTTGTCATCGGCGCGGCGTAATCTTCTTTCGAATACAAGAAGGCTAGGAAGCGCAAAATGAGCTCCTCATCTTTTCGCCGGCGACTGGTTCGTCCAAAGATTTTTCGCCAAGACTCAACGTCATTTAGATTTGTTAGGAAGTCGCAGAATGGGCCATGATACAGTGCTGCCCGAATCTCTTGGGGCTGAAGGGGAGTTCCTCCGGTGTTTAGGCGTTCGAAAATGAGATAAACTGAACTGTCGTCATCCGACGGCAGACTTTGTTGGAATATCGTGGCGTGGATGATTGTATTGTTGATTTGGCGTTTGTCCTCGGGCTCAAGATCATTGAAGGATTTGCCTTCATACTTCTCTGAAACGCGCTCGAGACGAAATGTCTTGTCCGAATCTGGAAATTTTCCGGTTAAAAAGGCCGTCAGCGACGAAAGCCGCTGAAGGCCATCTACAACTAACATCTTGTTGGTTTCTTCCTCCTTATAGAGAAAGATGCCGGGTATGGGCAGCCCCAACAAGATTGACTCGATGAAGCGAGAAGCTTGAGGCTTAGTCCAGACGAAGCTTCTTTGAAAATCGGGAACGTAGATGTCTTCCTTGATGAATCGGTCTACGAGACCATCAACCAAAAAGTCAGCTCCAAAGCTGGTAATTTTGTACTTGATGTCAACCGCTACGGTGCGGCTCTCATCCACGAAGTCGTCTACGTCGTCGTCTTCAACTGGCGCCATTTCTTTCCCAAAGGGCAAGGTTTCGCTAGGTTGAACTCATCAAATCATGCCGACAAATAGTTGTAAACTCCGGGCGAAGGGACAATAGGAACTTCCTCATCAATCTTAGCACGGCGCAAAAAAAAGGGCGGCCTCTCGGCCGCCCTTTGCTTGATGGATGCCCGATATCTTCGCCCGGGCATCACGATCACCGCGTTCTCACGAACACCCCGTCGTGCTCCCACACGTATCGCACTTCATACATGTCCCATTGCGCACCAGGGTGAAATTCCCGCACTCCGAGCACATCTCGCCCTCGTAGCCTTTGGCCTTGGCTTCGGCGCGGCGTTCGGCCTTGGACTGCGAACCGGCCGCGGCACCTGCCTTGCTCCATTGCAGGGCTTCGAGCTTTTCGGTCGGCGAGAGGTCGTGGCTCACCTCATGCTTCAGCGCGACCGCGCCTTCGATGGTGTCGGTGACGCGGCCACCCTGGCCATGCAGCGCGGTGACTTTTGAGCCGCCGGCCGGCGCGCTGTCGGAGCCCGAGGAGATCGCGGCGGAGCCGCCACGCACCACCACGAGATTGTCCGTGCGCGAGCGCGTCAGGCCCTTCGACAGATATTTGTTGGCGTGGGCCGCGCCTTGCGTCTCCTCCGGCGACTTGCCTTCCTCGACGCCCCTGCCGAGCGCGTCGAAACCGCTTTCGTTGGGATCGACATGGGCGAGGTCGAAGCGAGACATGTAGCTCACTGCAAGCTCGCGGAAGACATAGTCGAGGATCGAGGTCGCGTATTTGATGCTGTCGTTGCCCTGCACCGGACCCGCGGGCTCGAAGCGGGTGAAGGTGAAGGCGTCGACATATTCCTCCAGCGGCACGCCGTATTGCAGGCCCAGCGACACCGCGATGGCGAAGTTGTTGATGAAGGAGCGCAGCGCCGCGCCTTCCTTGTGCATGTCGATGAAGATCTCGCCGAGGCGGCCGTCGTCATATTCGCCGGTGCGCAGGTAGACCTTGTGCCCGCCGACGACCGCCTTCTGGGTGTAGCCCTTGCGGCGATCCGGCATCTTCTCGCGCTCGCGCATCACGACAATGCGCTCGACCAGCTTCTCGACGATCTTTTCCGACACCTGCGCCGCGCGCGCGGCCATCGGCTTTTCGAAGAGCTGCTCGACCGTATCCTCGTCGTCGTCTTCATCGGCGATGAGCTGCGAGTTGAGCGGCTGCGACAGCTTTGAGCCGTCGCGATAGAGCGCGTTGGCCTTCAACGCCAGCTTCCAGGACAGAAGGTAGGCCGCCTTGCAGTCCTCCACCGTCGCATCGTTCGGCATGTTGATGGTCTTGCTGATCGCGCCCGAAATGAACGGCTGGGAAGCCGCCATCATGCGGATGTGGCTCTCGACCGAGAGATAGCGCTTGCCGATCTTGCCGCAGGGATTGGCGCAGTCGAACACCGGATAGTGCTCGGCCTTCAGATGCGGCGCGCCTTCCACCGTCATCGCGCCGCAGATGTGAACATTCGCCGCCTCGATCTCGCGCTTGGTGAAGCCGACCGCCGACAGCAGGTCGAAATTCGGCGCCGCGATCGCTTCGGCGCCGATGCCGAGCTGGTCGCGGATGAAATCCTCGCCGAAGGTCCACTTGTTGAAGGCGAACTTGATGTCGAACGCGGTCGGCAGCGCCTTTTCCACTTTCGCGATGGCGTCGTCGGTAAAGCCCTTGGCCTTCAGCGTCGTGACGTTGATGCCGGGCGCGTTGGCGAGCGAGCCGTGGCCGACGGCATAGGCCTCGATCTCCGCGATCTCGCTCTCGCGATAGCCGAGCGCGCGCAGCGCCTCGGGCACGGCGCGGTTGATGATCTTGAAGTAGCCGCCGCCGGCGAGCTTCTTGAACTTCACCAGCGCGAAATCCGGCTCGATGCCCGTGGTGTCGCAATCCATCACCAGACCGATGGTGCCGGTCGGCGCCACCACCGTGACCTGCGCGTTGCGATAGCCGTTCGTTTCGCCGAGGCTCAATGCGTCGTCCCAGGCCCTGGTCGCATGCGCGATCAGGTCCGGTTGCGGGCAGGAGGCGTGATCGAGCGGCACCGGGTTGACGGACAACGCCTCGTAGCCGCGCGCCTCGCCATGGGCGGCGCGGCGGTGGTTGCGGATCACGCGGAGCATGTGCGCCGCGTTCTTCTTGTAGGAGGCAAAGGTGCCGAGCTCGCCGGCCATTTCCGCCGAGGTCTTGTAGGAGATGCCGGTCATGATCGCGGTCAGCGCGCCGCAGAGCGAGCGGCCTTCCTTGGAGTCATAGGGCAGGCCCATGGTCATCAAGAGGCCGCCGATATTGGCAAAGCCCAGCCCCAGCGTGCGGAACTCGTAGGAGAGTTCGGCAATCGCCTTCGACGGGAACTGCGCCATCATCACTGAAATTTCCAGCACGATGGCCCAGAGCCGGCACAGATGCTCGTAGGCCTCGACGTCGAAGCGCTTCGTGGTGGTGTCGTAGAACGTCAGCAGGTTGGCGGAGGCGAGGTTGCACGCGGTGTCGTCCAGGAACATGTATTCCGAGCACGGGTTAGACGCGCGGATGTCGCCGGACGCCTTGCAGGTGTGCCAGTCGTTCATCGTGGTGTTGAAGTGCAGGCCGGGATCGGCGCTGGCCCAGGCGGCGTAGCCGATCTTCTCCCAGAGCTCGCGCGCCTTCAGCGTCTTCATCACCTTCCTGTTGGTGCGGCCGATCAGCTTCCACTCGCCGTCATTCTCGACCGCGCGCAGGAAGTCGTCCTTCAACGACACCGAGTTGTTGGAGTTCTGGCCGGAGACGGTGAGGTAGGCTTCCGAATCCCAGTCGGTGTCGTAGATGTCGAACTGGATGTCCTTGTAGCCCTGCCTGGCGAACTGGATCACCCGCTTGATGTAATTGTCGGGCACCATGTTGCGGCGGGCGAGCTTGATCTCGCGGCGAAGTGCCGGGTTCTTCTCGGGATCGAAGCAATCATCGCCCGAGCCCTCGCAGTTGACGCAGGCCTTCATCACGGCCTTGAGGTGCTTCTGGTTGATCTTGGAGCCGGTCACGAGGGCCGCGACCTTCTGCTCCTCCTTCACCTTCCAGTCGATATAGGTCTCGATGTCGGGGTGATCGACGTCGACCACGACCATCTTGGCCGCGCGGCGCGTGGTGCCGCCGGACTTGATCGCGCCGGCCGCGCGGTCGCCGATCTTCAGAAAGCTCATCAGTCCGGACGAGCGGCCGCCGCCGGAGAGCTTTTCGCCTTCGCCGCGCAGCTTGGAGAAGTTGGAGCCAGTGCCGGAGCCGTATTTGAACAGGCGCGCCTCGCGCACCCAGAGGTCCATGATGCCGCCATCGTTGACGAGGTCGTCCTCGATGCCCTGGATGAAGCAGGCATGCGGCTGCGGATGCTCGTAGGCCGATTTCGACTTCACGAGCTTGCCGGTCTTGAAGTCGACGTAATAATGGCCCTGGCCGGGGCCGTCGATGCCATAAGCCCAATGGAGCCCGGTGTTGAACCATTGCGGCGAGTTCGGCGCGACCATCTGCATCGCGAGCTGGTAGCGCAGCTCGTCATAGAAGGCCAAAGCGTCCTCTTCCGAGGAGAAGTAGCCGCCCTTGAAACCCCAATAGGTCCAGCAGCCGGCGAGGCGATCGAACACCTGCTTGGAGGAGTGCTCGCCGACATAGCGCTCGTTCTCGGGAAGGAGCGCAAGCGCCTCGGTGTCCGGCACCGAGCGCCACAGCCAGGACGGAATGGTCTCTTCCTCGACCTTCTTCAGACGCGCGGCAACGCCCGCTTTACGGAAATATTTCTGCGCGAGCACGTCGCTTGCGACCTGCGACCAGGCGTTGGGCACCTCGACATTCTCGAGGCGGAAAACCACGCTACCATCAGGGTTCTTGATCTCAGATGTCGTCAATCTGAAATCAATCCCTGCGTAAGGTGACTGGCCGGATGTGGTGTTGCGGCGTTCGATTCGCATTTTAGTCGTGCCCCGTATTCTTTAGTCCGCGCCGCCTAGCCAGCGGCCGGTTTTGTTTCCTTCAAGCGAACCTCCCATGTCGCCGCGCAAAAACGGCGGAGCGATAGTTCGCACGCGATCAGCCGGTGCAATCCGGCCCGTTCTCCCGGGTGCTGATATCGATATAGGCATCGATCTCGTCCCGGCATGCCCTGACAGAACCCGCCCCCGGGTCTTGCCAGTTCATGTGTCCGACGCGCCCCATCGCTTCGATCCGGACCTGTGCCGGTCCGTTTTCGCGTTCCAAAATCCCCTCGACTTCAGGGCGCAAAAGCCCTTCACCCGCTGCCCAACCCGGCCGGCGGAGTGGTCATTTTGGAACCCTTTTGGGAGCGACCGGCGGGGACCCAAACACACTCGCGCCGAACAAAGCAAAAACTAGGACGACTCCGTTACGCACGTCAAGAACTAGTGCGACTTTCTGAATCAAATACTAAATATGGTGGACAGAGGGGGATAACAGGGTCGATCCCGCGGCTGTGATCGAGCCAAGTATCAGTGAGTCCTGAGGGATTCCCAAGCGAAAAAATTCACTTGTTCGGTGTGGATTTTGGCTTCGGCCCGCTGTTCACAGGGAACTATTTTTTGCCGAAATGGGATTGCGTCAGCACGACTCACATAATGCCCGCCGCAAGGGTTGGGCTGGCATGTCCGGCGGTGAGTGGTGGCGTGGGCGCGGACGCGCCAAAAGGGTTCGGCCGATCTCCCTGCCGGGCCCCCCATGCACGATACGACAACCACGCGTCCGCGGTCGCGTATCACCTCCGCTGGCCTGATGTTCCTTGCCATCACCTCGGTCGGCTGGGGGCTGAACTGGCCGGTGACGAAATACCTGCTCTCCGAAGTGCCGCCTTTGACCCTGCGCGGCACCACCGGCGTGATCGGGGCGGCGCTCCTGGCCGCCCTTGCGCTTTTGCGCGGCCAGAGCCTGCGCGTCGGCGCCGGCATGTGGCCGCGGCTCGTGCTGGCGGCCCTGCTCAATGTCACCGGCTGGATGGTGCTGATGGGGCTGGCGCTGCTGTGGCTGCCGGCGAGCGAGGCGGCCCTGATCGCCTATACCATGCCGGTCTGGGCCTCGATCCTGGCCTGGCCGGTGCTCGGCGAGCGGCCGACCATGTTGCGCACGATCGCGCTTGTGATGGCCTTCGCGGGCATCGGCTCGATCATGGGTGCCAACGGGCTTTCGGCCAGCGCCGCGAAGCTGCCGGGCATCATCATGGCGCTGGCCGGGGCGATCGGCTTTGCCGTGGGCACGGTGCTGGCCAAGAAGGCGCCGCTCAAATTGGCGCCGATCCCGGCCGCCGCCTGGCAGATCGGGCTCGGCTGCCTGCCGGTCGCGATCGCAGGCCTTGCAATAGAGACGACGAATGTGAGCGCGATAACAGAAACCGGCTGGGTGCTCTTGGTATATGCGGTGCTGGGCCAGTTCTGCATCGCCTATGTCTCCTGGTTTGCCGCTCTGGCGCGACTGCCCGCCTCCGTTGCCGCGATCGGCACCATGGCGGTGCCGGTGATCGGGGTCGTCGCCTCGGCGCTTGCGCTACATGAGCAACTCGGCGCCGTGCAGATCGCAGCGCTGGTGTTCACGCTCGCAGCCGTCGCACTGGCGACGCGGTGATGGATCGCCCGGCGACAATCGTGTTAGGGTTGCTTTTTGAGTACGTGACAACCGGCGGAGTATTTTGCCGTGGCAGAGGTACTTTCAAGGTGGTGGCAGGCTTTCAGGGCTTTCCTGCGCGCCGCGGCGAGCTTCATCGCCGCGAGAGCGAGCATCGGCAATTTCTTCGCGCTGGTCTCGCTCGTCGTGTTTTGCGGGGCCGGCATCCTGATCTTCCAGGACCTCACGCGCGACGTTGCCATCATCGAGCCGATCGAGGTGCCGAAGTCGCTCGCCGATTCCGGCTACACGCCTGAGGTCGCCGGCCATCGCCTGCGCGATGCACTCGATGCGCTCCAGCAACTGGTCGACGCCGAGCCGGAAAATGCACTGGTCGACGAAACCAACGCGGCCAACTCCATTCTCGCCCACAATGTCGCGGCCCGCGACGAACTGCCGGACTTCGTGGTCCCGCAGATCGGGCTGTCGCTCAGCGCAATCGTCTCCTCGATCCGCAGCGTCCTGCATTATGGCAAGGGCGGGAAGGTCATCTCGGGAGAATTGATCTATCACGACAATTACGCGCTGCGCGTCCGCGTCGACGGTCGCGAGGTCTTCAACAGCGGCTTCGATTCCGCCAATCCCGATGATCTGCTCGACCGCGCGGCGCCCGTCATCGTCACCAAGCTCTGGCCCGCGCTCGGGGCTGCCGTGCTGTACCGGACGCAACCGGTCCAGGCGCTGCGCGACGCCGAGGACATCATCGCGGGCCTGGTCCAGTCGGATCCCAACGTGCCGGGGGCCTATGTGCTCAAGGGCGACGATTTCGCGCTGCATGAGAACTTCGACGAGGCGGAGAGGATGTTCCGCAAGGCGATCAGCCTGAAGCCGGACACCTGGAGCTTCTACAACCGGCTCGGCATCGCGCTGCAGCGACAAGGCAACTTTCCCCAGGCGCTCACGGAGTTTCGGCGCGTCATCCGCATCAATCCGAAAGCGGCGGACGGTTACATCAACATCGGCGCGGCTCTGGTCCAGATCGCCCAGACCGGAAACGCCCTGGATGAGGCCAGGCTGACCGAAGCAAGGAAGAGCTACGAGCGCGCGATCGATCTCAGGCCGCACGATGTGAGGGCACACGTCAATCTCGGACTGGTGTGGAATCTGCAGCAGCATCCCGAAAACGGCATGAGCGAATTCCGCCGCGCCATTCAGATCGATCCGAACAATCTGTATGGGCACTGGAATCTCGCGGCCACACTCTCTGCGCAGAGCGAGTTCGACGAGGCGCTTGCGGAATACCGGACAGCGCTCGCGTGCACGCAGGTCGCGCGCGATCTTGCGCTGCTTCACATCCATGTCGCCGACACCCTCAAATCGAAAGCGGGGCCAAAGGGCAATCTCGAGCCGGCGATTGCCGAATATCGGCAAGCTGTCGAGATCGACCCGTTCTATGCGTGGACCCACAACAGTCTCGGCGAAGCCTTGCGCGACCAAGGCAAGCTCGGCGAGGCGATCGCCGAATTTCGCGCCGCGCTCCAGGCCGACGATACAGACGCGACCGCGATCAAGGCGGCGAGGGATAATCTCGCGCAGGCCATCATGGCGCAGGGGTCGGGCGCGCTGAAGGAAGAGGCACAGGCCGCATCAAGGTGAGACGAGGCCAACAATAAAAAGGCGGCGCAACGGATTGCGCCGCCTTTTGTGATTCGCTCTCAGATCCGACTACGGGCAGGGATGACGGATGCCGTCATAGCCGAGATAGGTGCCGGATGCGGGGTCGTAGGAACGATAACGCTGGGCACAATAGGACGCATCGCCGCCAACGCCGCCGGGGACGACAGCAACGGCCGCGCCATCATCATAGAAGCCGTTGTCGTAGTAGTTGTCGTCGTAGTAGCCGTCATAATAGGGTCCGCCAAACGCCGCATAGGCGCCCAGCGCCGCGCCAGTCGCCACGCCAGTGGCCACTGCGCCCGGCCACCAGCGACCGCCACGATAGTAGCCGCCGTGCCAGTTGCCGCGATTCCAGTTGCCACCGTTGTAGGCGGTACGCCCGCCATAGGTAGTGGTCGCCGTTGTCCCGACCGCGCGGGGTCCGGTAGCCGCGAAGCTTGCCGACGGTCCCGCTGTGCGCGGTGCGGTCGCGGCAAAGCCTGCCGACGGTCCGCCGACGCGTGCGCCGCCATTGAACGTGGCTGCGCCACCGCCCATCCGGGCTCCGCCGCCCATCCGGGCTCCGCCGCCCATCGCGGCTGCTCCGCCGCCCATGTGGGCGCCGCCGCCCATTCCGCCCATGTGGCCACCACCGCCACCGCCGCCGCCTCTAAAGGCCGCGTTGCTCGCGCTTGGTGCCGCGATGATCAGCGCCAGTGCAGCTACGCCACTCAAGAATTTCGTGCTCGTCATCGGATCCTCCGTGTCAAGATACGGCACTAACCAACGGGCGCGGTCATGCGTTCCGTGCGCATGCAACAAATGCGCGGGGAACATGAGGCCGCGTCGCGAAGCTGTCTGCAGAATGAACGGCAAATGAACGGAATCACGCAGGTATCGGCTGCGTGGGCGTATTGTCGCGCTTTACTGGACATTTCGCCGCGCTGATGGCATCAGAGCCGAGATAGCACGGGGCGTCAGCCGGCAGGCCGCATGAAACAATTCTTCTTGAAGCTCTTCACCTGGTGGAACAGCCAGACCTTCGGCACGCAGTTGTGGACGTGGCGCTTCGGCGAACTCGTCGGCGAGGACGAGCAGGGCAACCGTTACTACCGAACCAAGGGCGGCGAGATCGACCCGACGCTGCATTTCGAGCGGCGATGGGTCATCTACAATGGCCTGGCAGAGGCGAGCCGCGTTCCGGCGGCCTGGCACGGCTGGTTGCATCACACTGTCGACGTGCCGCCGACCAAAGATAACTACAAGCCGCGCGAATGGGAAAAGGCGCATGTGCCGAACATGACGGGAACGCCGGCAGCCTATCGCCCGTCAGGCTCGACGCTCGCAAGCGGCCGCCGTCCGAAGGCGACCGGCGATTACCAGCCCTGGACTCCCGGATAGCGAATAGGGAGTAGGGAATAGCGAATTGCGGCAGCATGTCGCATTTGCCAGTTTTGGCTACTCACCACTCGCCACTCGCCACTCGCTACTCGCTACTCGCCACTCGCCATTCGCTACTCGCGCCTCTCCTTTCGCACCGCCGTTGTGGACAACGTTAACAGCGGGGATGGCGCGCAGAGCGTCGTTGCGCTCGTCGCGAAGGCGGCGCTTAATGTAGCCATCTTACGGAGATGGGAGACCATCGCGTCGGTTCGGGCAACAGATCGCGACTGACCCGATTTGCAGCGGCACCCGAGTAGAACACGGCCGGGATTTAGGCCCTCGGCTTGGCAAGTTCTGAAATCGCCCGTCAATGTGGCGCCGTCGTAAGACAGGAAAGGCCGTCTGGGCAACCAGGCGGCCTTTTTCTGCTTGCACATGCGTGGCCAAATCCTGAGCAGTTATTTCGCGTATTTGCCCGTAAGCTGCGGGGTGATGTCCGGGTAGGAGCCTGGGGTCTTCTCCCTGGCCTCTTCGTGCATCTGGAGGCGCGTTTTGCGCGCCCAGCCGCGCTTCAGAGCGTCCTTCACGCCGAACCTCAACCGGCCGAGTCCTTCGGTTTCGAGCTCGATCGTGTCGCCGTCCATGAATGGGTTGAGACCCCGGTGATTGGTGCCGGTGGCGACGATGTCTCCGGGCAGCAGCGTATGAATGCTCGACAGCCAGGCGATGCATTTGGCGATCTTGTGGCCCATATCGTCCGTATTGAAGTTCTGCATCAGCACGCCGTTATTCCACAGCCTGACTTGCAGCTTCTGCGGGTCCTTGATTTCGTCCGCGGTCACGAGATAGGGGCCGATCGGCGCAAACGTGTCACGGCTTTTCATCTGGAAGAATACGTTGCCCGGCGGCGGCAAGCCGCGGGCCGAACCGTCGACGAAGTTCGTGTAGCCGAAGACGTAGCTCATCGCCTCGGCTTCGCTGACATCGCTGCACTTCCTGCCGATGATGACCGCCAGTTCGGCCTCGCCCTCGAAGATGGTGGCCGGCACGTCGGGCAGCACCATCATGTCGCCGTGACCGATGATGGCGCTGGGCGATTTGTGAAAGGCGTTGATCGGCGCCGGCGCGCTGCGCGTGCCATCTTCCATGTAATTGACGGCCATGCAGTCGATCGTGCGCGGGCCCGGCACCGGCGGACGGATGCGGACGCCCGAGACCGGGACCCCGGCGCCGCGCGCAACCGCCGCCTCGAGCCGCGACCTGTAGCTGCCCCAACGTTCGATCAGTCCGTTCATCACATCGCCTGGGCCGGTATGCGGGATGTCCTCGACCTCGGCACTGACGTCGACCACGGCGTCGTTCTTCAGCACGCCGAGCTTGAAATCATCGAAATAGAGTAGCTTCATCGTGTGCTCCTCGTCTTTCCATGCCGAGCTTGCGCTTATGTCGCTCCGATCGCCGCCAACCCGTTCGGATGAGCTGACATTCCTTCCACGCGGCGTGCTTTTTGTGAACCGAATTCACGGTATCGGGGCTAGTCCGGTTATCTCGAAGTCGTTCTGCATGATTGAATTCGCCGTCCCGGAGTTTTATGGGTCGGCGGCATGAACATATCAGCCACCACCGAAAATCCCTCGGGTTCCCTGCTGCGTCACCCCGCGCATTCCCGCGAGGCGGCGCCATTCCTGCCGATGAGCCGCGCCGAGATGACGGCGCTTGGATGGGACGCCTGCGATATCGTGCTGGTGACGGGCGATGCCTATGTCGATCATCCGAGCTTCGGGATGGCGATCATCGGCAGGCTGCTCGAAGCCCGGGGTTTTCGGGTCGGCATCATTGCGCAGCCGGACTGGCAGTCGGCCGAGCCATTCAAGGCGCTGGGAAGGCCGCGCCTGTTTTTCGGCGTCACTGGCGGCAACATGGACTCGATGGTCAACCGCTATACGGCGGACCGAAGGCTGCGCCACGACGACGCCTATACGCCCGACGGCGAGGGCGGTCGGCGCCCGGACCGCTGTACCATCGTTTATGCCCAGCGCTGCCGCGAGGCATTCAAGGACGTTCCGATCGTGCTGGGCGGCATCGAGGCGTCGCTGCGCCGCATCGCTCATTACGACTACTGGTCCGACAAGGTACGCCGCTCGATCCTGGCCGATGCCAAGGCGGACTTGCTCATCTACGGCAACGCCGAGCGCGCCGTCGTCGAGGTGGCGCACCGGCTCGCTGCCGGCGGAGACACCGCGCGATCTCAGCTCAATTCGCGGCACGGCGCTGTTTCGCCGTGTGCCGGACGATTACGCGGAGTTGCATGCGGACGATCTCGACTCCGCCGACGAGGGTGCGGCGCGCCGCAGCGGCGATATCGTGATCCGGCTGCCGTCTTGCGAGCAGGTGGAGCAGGACCGCGAAGCCTATGCCCGCGCCTCGCGCGTGCTGCACCGGGAGAGCAATCCCGGCAATGCACGGCCGCTCGTCCAGCGCCATGGCGACCGCGATCTGTGGCTGAACGCGCCGCCGATCCCGCTCTCCACCGCCGAGATGGACGCCGTCTACGATCTTCCCTACGCGCGCGCGCCGCATCCCTCCTACGGCGACGCAAAGATCCCGGCCTGGGAAATGATCAGGTTCTCGGTGACGATCATGCGCGGCTGCTTCGGCGGCTGCACGTTCTGCTCGATCACCGAGCACGAAGGGCCGCATCATCCAGAACCGCTCCGAGGGCTCGATCCTGCGCGAGATCGAGCGGATACGCGACAGGACGCCGGGCTTCACCGGCGTGATCTCCGACATCGGCGGCCCCACCGCAAACATGTACCGGATGGCATGCAAGGATCCGAAGATCGAAGCGGCGTGCCGCCGGCCGTCCTGCGTGTTTCCCGACATTTGCCCGAACCTGAACACATCGCACGACGACCTGATCCGGCTCTATCGCAAGGTGCGGGAGGTGAAGGGCGTGAAGAAGGTGATGGTCGCTTCCGGCATACGCTACGACCTTGCGGTGAAGAGCCCCGAATATGTCAAGGAGCTCGTCACGCACCACGTCGGCGGCTATCTGAAGATCGCACCCGAGCATACCGAGCGCGGCCCGCTCGACAAGATGATGAAGCCGGGGATCGGCGCCTATCGACCGCTTCAAGCAGATGTTCGATGCCGCGGCGGAGCAGGCCGGCAAGAAATACTACCTGATTCCGTATTTCATCGCGGCGCATCCGGGGACGACCGACGAGGACATGATGAACCTCGCGCTCTGGCTCAAGAAGAACCGGTACCGCGCCGATCAGGTGCAGACGTTCCTGCCATCGCCGATGGCGACCGCCACCGCCATGTATCACACCGGCGTCAATCCGTTGCGGGGCGTGCGCCATGGCGGAAGTGACAAGGTCGAGGCGATCAAGGGGCTGCGGCAACGGCGGCTGCACAAGGCCTTCCTGCGCTATCACGACCCCGACAACTGGCCGCTCTTGCGCGAAGCCTTGAAGCAGATGGGCCGTGCCGACCTGATCGGCTCGCGCCCCGAGCAGCTCGTGCCGGCCCACCAGCTGCCCGGTACCGGCAGGGCCGCCGGCACGCAGCGGCCCGTCCGCCGCGGCGGCAGGACGCAGCGCTTTACGACGAAGGGTGTGCGCGTGACGAAGTGAACAGGCCACGGGGATGGCGCGCCGCGGCCGACGAAGATGGGCATACTGCTTCGCTGTGGCGCTATGATCCCGCAGCCGGCCACGTGCTCCAATCAGTGAGTCTCGACGAGCCGCGATCTTGCACTCCCCAACGCGAACTCCCCGGGTTGCGCCCATTTTGGGCGCATGGTAAGTTGCGGCATGCGGATCATTGCTCGGCGCACGTTGCGTGAGTTCGTCGAAGCACGACGAGGGTACAAGGACCACACCGCACTCAAGGCTGCCGTTGATGCGTGGTTCGATGAAGTCAAGAAGGCGCGGTGGTCGAGCGCGGCGGATATAAGGCGCAGCTATGCGACCGCCAGCATCGTTTCGGCAGACCGGGTTGTTTTCAACGTCAAGGGGAACGACTATCGCCTCGTCGTCGCCGTCGATTTTGAGAAGAGCATTGTGTGGATCAAATGGATCGGCACGCACCGAGACTACGACAAGATCGATGTAAGAGAGGTTCGACATGGCCGCAACTGAAGTAAAGCCGATTCGGACAAAGCGAGATTATGAGACCGCGCTCAAGAAGGTGGAGCGCCTCTGGGGCGCGAAGGCAGGCACATTTGATGGTGACCGGCTGGACGTGCTCGCGACCCTCATCGATGCGTACGAGGCTGAGCATTATCCGATGGACCCACCCGACCCTATCGAGGCCATCAAGTTTCGCATGGAGCAGCAAGGGCTGACGCGGCGGGACTTGGAAGAGATTATTGGTACACGTACCCGTATTGCCGAGGTTCTGAACCGAAAACGCGGCCTATCGATCACGATGATCCGCCGCCTTCATGAGCATCTTGGCATCTCCGCAGACGTGCTGATTCGGCCGAGCCGAAAAAAGGCGGCGTGAGGAACACGCACCCACGTCTTGGGTGGCCGTCAGGCACAGGAACGGAGACGTTTGGCGGCGTTAGTATCCGAAGTGGGCGTCACGGCCCATAAAGAGGGGAGCTACTCGTTCGCTGTAGCGCTGAGATGCTTTGGCCAGTCAAGCGCTACAATCGAGAGGCTGCCAGCAACCCCCCGCGCACAGTTTAGGTTCGTGCGTTGAGCAAGAAGCTAAAGTTCACGCAGGAACGCTGCGGTTTCAAAAGTCCTTTTCTTCCGCCTCAACAGCCATGTCACGAACTCTTGGAAATGCAGCACAGCTGGGTGCCATGTCTGAGAAAATGGCCTTGATGCTCCATCACCATCCCATCACGGTGATATCGGCTTCAGGACCGAACCACTAGGCCGTCGCCGACAGCCTGGCGGCTGCTCGCGCCACCGCTTCGGCGCGGCGCGCCTTGTGCGGCGCGACTCGCTCATTCATCAGCGCAAGCACCTCTTTTGGCGCCGTCTTGGGCGAGCCCGCGTTGAACGGCGGCGCGGGGTTGTATTCAAGCCGGAGCTGGACCGCCTGCGCGGTCTTTTCATCGACCAGCTTCGCCACCAGCGTCAGCGCGAAGTCGATGCCGGCGGTGACGCCGCCGCCGGTGACACGGTTGCGGTCGATCACGACCCGCTGCTCCGTGGGGATCGCGCCGAATGCAGACAGATTCTCCATTGCCGTCCAGTGCGTCGCCGCGCGGTAGCCGCGCAAGAGTCCGGCCGCGCCCAGGACCAGCGAACCCGTGCAGACCGAGGTCACGAATTTTGCGCGTTCGGCCTGCTTGCGCAGGAAGGCAAGCACCTCCTCGTCATTGACGAGCTCGTCGGTGCCAAATCCGCCGGGAACGCAGATCACGTCGAGTTGCGGGCAGTCGGCAAAAGTCACGGTCGGTGTGAGCACCAGCACGCTGTCGCTCTGGACCGGCTCGATGCGTTTCCAGATCAGATGAAGTATCGCGCCCGGCACGCTGGAAAACACCTGCACGGGACCAGTGAGGTCGAGTTGGGTCACCTTCGGAAACACCAGAAGGCCGATCTGAAGCGGAGTGGGCATCGCGAGCCTCCCGACATTGCGCTTGACCGGGCGATGATGACATGTAGGGTTTTTGTCCGAAATGGCGTAATTCCCTCAATTTCTGCCATGCCCTCCAGATCCGAGGCGCGACCATGATCGGCATTCTCGTGTTTCCCGATTTTCAAATCCTCGATGCCTCGGGGCCGATCTCGGTCTTCGAGATCGCATTCCGATATGCCCGGAGCGCCACGGCGATCCGCGTCATCGCTGCATCGTCCGGGGCCGTGCGCTCATCATCCGGGGTCGAACTGCTGGCAAGCAAGTTCGGACCGCCGGGCGCGATCACGACCTTGATCGTCGCCGGCGGCGAAGGCGTCGAGCGCGCGGCGCGCGACAAATGCACCATGCGTTTTGTGCAGAATGTCGCCCGGCGCGGCACGCGCGTCGCGAGCGTCTGCTCCGGCGCTTTCGTTCTCGCGGAAGCAGGCCTGCTCGACGGCCGGCGCGCCACCACGCATTGGGTGCGAACGCGGCAATTCCTTGCATCCTATCCGCAGGTGAAGCTGGAGCCCGACCAGATCTACGTTCGCGACGGGCAAATCTGGAGCTCGGCCGGGATCACGGCGGGGATCGACCTCGCGCTTGCGATGGTGGCCGAGGATTTCGGCGAGAACGTCGCGCAAAAGACCGCGCGGCAGCTCGTGCTCTACAATCGCCGGAGCGGCGGGCAGTCGCAGTTCTCCTCGCTATTGGAGTTGAAGGCGCCGACAGGGCGCTTCGGGCCGCTGCTCACCTGGGCGCGCGAGCACCTCGATGCCCGCCTTTCGGTGGACGACCTTGCCGATCACGCCGGAATGAGCCCGCGGCACTTCAGCCGAGCCTTCATTGCGGAGACGGGCACGACACCCGCGAAGGCAATCGAACGGCTGCGGATCGAGGAAGCGCGTTCGCGGGTGCAATCGTCGTCAGAAGCGATCGAGCGAGTCGCCGAGACCACGGGTTTTCGCGATCCCGAGCGGATGCGGCGCGCTTTCATCCGCGCCTTCGGCCAGCCGCCGCAATCGATGCGCCGCGCGGCGCGCTCTCATGCAGGTAATTAAATACCTTGATTGGAGAAAGGTATCAAGATATAGATAAGATAAGAGGAGTTAAATAATTAAAGCGAGAATAACGTGGGTTAGGTTCCAGAATTAACCTCTCGTACGGGTATAAACCTTAACTAACAAGCTTGACGGACGAGCATTCTTGTGTGGAACTCGCAACGAAACTAAGGATTTAATGGGGCGCCTTCAAGGAACTCCAGATTTAATGTGGCACAGTTCTGTTGGTTTTGGATGGGAGTATTGAGTCATGGTGCAGTCAAGCATGGGACGCCTTCTCACGGACGTGGAGGGGGCAATCGAAGCGGAGCTTCGGAAAAGACCGCCGGTCCGCGAACAAAGTCCCATTCAGGTTGCGCCACCAAGCATCAGTGCGCCGACCCTGGCGATGCCGGACTATGTCGAGCATCGCGAAGGCGCTACCGAGATCGGCAAGCTGTCGGCTGAAGCCGTCGTTCGCGAATACGAGGCAACCGCGAAAGAGATCGAGGCCATGGGCGCCGAGCTGATCGAGCGCGTCAGGCAATGCGAGGCGATGACCCGCGACGCACTCGCGGTCAATGATGAGTTGAAGGAGACGGCAAATCGCTATCGCGAGGAAGCCAAGCGCGTCTTCGTTCACATCGAAAACTGTTCGCAGGTGACGGCTGAGGTGCGCAAGACCTGCATCGAGCTGAAGGAAAAGATCGCCGATACCCCGACGACCGAAAAGCTGAAGCCGAAGAAGAAGTGAAACCCGATCCAGCGTCGCGAAGAGTTTCCCGGAAACGGGGACCTGTTCGCCCTCGTAGCGGTTTCATCAGAATAATGGTGTGAAACAGCCATGCCCTCCGGCGTGCCGACATTGCGCGAACTGACCGAGCGCGCCTCCAACGATCCGCAGCGCATGAGGGCGCGCCGGACCGAGGCCAGGATCATCGAGATGATGCCGCCGCGCGCCTGGCTCTCCTGCACGGCCATCTCGCGGCTGATCGGCGCCCCCGATGAACGCAAGATCCGCGCGCGGCTCGATCAACTCGCGCGCGACGGCAAGATCGAACGCAAGCGCGAGCAGGGCCGCCATGGCCCGGTTTACCTGTTTCGAAGAGCTTCGTGAGCATGATCTTTTCGGAAAACCGGTGCTTTTCCGGATGATGCTCTCTAGATCTCGACTTCCAGACCGACCTCCACGACCTGCGCAACGGGCACCTTGAAATAGGCGGCCGGCAAGTTGGCGTTGAGATGCATGGTGGCGAACAGCGATTTTCGCCAGACCGCCATGCCGGACGCCTTCTCCGTGGCGATCACCATCACGCGGCGGAAGTAATAGGTGATGTTCTCGGGATCGATGCCGCGGAGTTCCGGCAGGCGGCAGGCGAGCCTCAGTCCCTCCATCACGTCAGGCGTTTCCATGAAACCGAAATAGAAGATCACGCGGGTGATGCCGGCGCCGACCGGCACCAGCTTGATGCGGTCAGCGGCGTCGACCCGGGGCTCGTCCACGCTGACGGAGGCGATGAACAGGACCCTCTCGTGCATCACGCGATTGTGCTTGAGATGATGCGTCAAGCACAGCGGTATCCCCGTGGTCGCCGCGGTGAAGATCGCTGCGACGCCGGGCAAGCGAATGGGTGGGGTCGTGACCACCCACTCGATGAACTCTTCCTCGCGCTGACGCAGCTTTGAGCGCTCCTGCTCCAGCAACTGCCACCCCGCTCGCCAGGTCAGCATCAGGAAGGCGATGACGCTCGCCAGCAGGAGGGGGAACCAGCCGCCCTCGATCACCTTCGTCATGTTGGCGGCCACAAAGACCAGTTCGATGATCAGAAAGAACCCGTTCACGGCGACGACAAGCAGCGGGGGATATCCCCATTTGATGGCGACGAGAGCCGCCAGCACCGTGGTCACCGCCATCAGCATGGACACGGCAACGCCATAGGCTCCGCCGAGCGCATCGGAGGAGCCGAAGAGGAGCACGGCGGCGAGCGTGCCGGCGGCCAGCAGCCAGTTCACCACGGGTATGTAGATCTGTCCCTTCTCGTGGCTGGCGGTGTGCAGAACGCGCATGCGGGGCAGGAAGCCGAGCTGCATCGCCTGTTGAGTGAGGGAATAGGCGCCCGAGATGATTGCCTGGGACGCGATCACAGTGGCGATCGTCGCGAACGCGACCATCGGATAATGCCCCCACCTCGGCACGAGCAGGTAGAACGGATTCTCGGCCGCGTGGGGGTCTGCCAGAAGCAATCCGCCCTGACCGAGATAGTTGAGCATCAGCGCGGGCGACACGATCGCGAACCATCCGAGCTGGATCGGCAGCCGGCCGAAATGGCCCATGTCGGCGTACATGGCTTCGCCGCCCGTCAGCGTCAAAAATGCGGCGCCCAGCACCGCAAATGCGATGCCGGGTCCGGCGTGACTGAGGTACAGCACGGCGTGGTGGGGGCTGACGGCACCGAGAATGGTCGGGTTGTGCAGGATGCCCTTGATGCCGAGCACGGCGATCGCGGCAAACCACACCAGCATGAACGGCCCGAAGATGGTGCCGACGAACTCCGTTCCCTTGCGCTGCACAAGAAATAGACCGATGAGGATCGCGATCGTGATGGGAACGACCATCGGTGCGAGTGCCGGCGCGTCGATCTTCAGACCTTCGACGGCGCTGAGCACCGAGATCGCCGGGGTGATCACGCCGTCGCCATAGAGCAGGGCGGCCCCGATCAGGCCGACGACCAGCAGGGAGGCGCGCGCGCTTCCGCGGGGGGCGCGCCTTGCATCGAGCAGCGCGAGCAGCGCCACGATGCCGCCCTCGCCGTGATTGTCGGCCCGCAGGATCAGAATGGCGTATTTGAGCCCGACGATCAGGATGAGGGCCCAGAAGATCAGCGAGACCACGCCCATCACGGTTTCAGGCGCGGGTCCTCCGCCGGCGTCGATCGCCTGCTTCAATCCGTAAAGGGGGCTCGTGCCGATATCGCCGTAGACCACGCCCAGTGCAGTCAACACCGCAACGACAGGCAGCCTGCGCGGATCCCGTCGCGGCATCACCTCGGTCTGAAGGGCCTGGGTCATCTGGACGTCCCTTCCTTCGGCTGTTGAAGTATGCACGAAAACGGCGTGCTGAGAAGCGTGCGAGCGCGGCCAACGCAGCCGTCGCGTCTTCGCTGATGCAAAACGACGCGCACGCAGGTTGCGGGGTAGGGCGAGCGTCACCTGGTCCGTTCCGCACTGCGGACTTGTCGAAGCGAAGCGGAATTGTGGTACGATCATCAGCGGCATCGGCGCTGCGCAGCACCGGTGGTGTCTTGATGTTTCAAAGCTGCGTTCTCAATCCGGTCTCGGGTGGTCCTCGCCATGCTCAAGACTGCTGAAAATCCTCTCCAGGAACTGAACCCGGCCGAAATCGGCGCGATCGCTCACCTTTATCGCGGCGAGATCTATCGCAGCACGATCTGGCGAACGCGTCTGGACAACACGACCAACTGGTCGATCGTGACCCTGGGCATCGCCCTGTCTTCGACGTTCTCCTCGCGCGAAGCCTCGGCATTGCCGCTCATCCTGATCGGCATGCTGCTTGCCGTGTTCCTGGGTCTCGAGGCGCGCCGCTACCGCTATTTCAATGTCTGGCGCGCACGGGCGCGCTTCATGGAGACGCATTGGTATGCCTTCATCCTGACCGGCAAGCGCGGACCCGGAAATGAAAGCTGGCGCACCGTCCTTGCCGAGGACTACCTGCATCCGCGACATCACATCAGCTTCGTTCGCGCCGCCGGGCGTCGCATCAGGCGGACCTATATCTGGATTATCGCCATTCAGACCTCGGCCTATTTCGGCAAGCTCGCGATCCATCCGGAGGTCGCAAACCACTTTTATGAATTCGTCGACCGCGCGGCGATCGGGCCGATCCCCGGTTGGGTCGTGCTTGGTTGCGGCCTGATCTACAATCTTTGCTGGATCGTGATCGCGGTAACGACCTATTGGGCCGACCGGCGCGCGCACAGAGACCGCACCAGTGCGACCGCGATGGGGTGATCGCTGCAAATCGCGGCCCGGTGACGCAGTCGGCGGTCATCCGGTTTTCTGACGCGCGGGGATCACGTATGGTCGCTCAGCCGACTGAGCCCGCGGAGCCCGTCAAGAGATCCGCACAATCATTGCTTAAGTCCCGAGCATCCCGAGCCAGCTGGGCCAGAAGCCGACGCAAAACTGGGAGGCAGTACCATGACAATGAAGCCGGATCCCACCTTTCACGCATCGCCCAAGCTGGCGATGGAAGCGCCGAGGGAAAACTTCGCCTACACCCTGCTGCTGAGTCCCGATTTCTCCAAACCCGATGCGCTTGCCGTGATCGACGTCAAGCCTGGCTCGCCGGGCTACGGCAAGATCGTCCACACCGTGACGATGCCGAACAAGGGCGATGAATTTCATCATTTCGGCTGGAACGCCTGCTCGTCGGCTCTCTCTCCGCTTGCCGGGCATGCCTTCATCGAGCGGCGCTACCTCATCATCCCGGGGATACGCTCGTCGCGCATTTACATCGTGGACACCAAGCCCGATCCCACTCAGGCGCGGATTCACAAGATCATCGAGCCCGAGGAACTGTTCAAGAAGACCGGTTACTCGCGTCCGCATACCATCCATTGCGGACCGGAGGGCATCTACGTGAGCACGCTCGGCGGAGGCGGCAAGGACGGCACCAACGGGCCTCCCGGCATTTTCATCATGGACTGCGAGACCTTCGAGGTGCTCGGCCGCTGGGAGATCGACCGCGGTCCTCAAAAGCTGCACTATGATTTCTGGTGGAACCTGCCGCGCGACTACATGGTGTCGAGCGAATGGGCGCTGCCTCCGCAATTCGAGAACGGGATCGTCCCGGAAGATCTTCTCGGAAACAAGTATGGCCACCGCTTGCATTTCTGGGATTTGAGCAAGCGACGCCACGTGCAGACCATCGATCTCGGCGCCAACCATCAGATGGCGCTCGAGGTGCGGCCCGCCCACGATCCCGTTCGCGAGTATGGCTTTGTCGGGGTCGTGGTCGACACCACCAACCTTGAAGCCTCGATCTGGACGTGGTGGCGCGAGGGCGGGAAATTCCATGCTGAAAAGACCGCGACGATTCCGCCCGAGCCCGCGCCGAAAGAGAAGCTGCCGCCGCTGCTGCAGGGTTTTGGCGCGGTGCCTCCGCTGGTCACCGACATCGATCTCTCACTGGATGACAGGTTTCTCTACGTCTCCTGCTGGGGCACCGGCGAGATGCGCCAATACGACGTCAGCGATCCCCGCAAACCGAAGCTTGCCGGCTCCGTGCACATCGGCGGCATCGTCCGCCGCACGCCGCACCCCAACGGCAAGGCCTATGCGGGCGGCCCGCAGATGGTCGAGATCAGCCGCGATGGCAAACGCGTATACTGGACCAACTCGCTATATTCGACCTGGGACGATCAGTTCTATGCGGACGGGGTGCCAGGCGCCGAGGTCATGGCCAATGTCGGCCGCAATGGCGGACTCGAACTCGCGAGCGATTACTTCGTGAGCTTCCCGGATGGATATCGGGCTCACCAGATCAGGCTCGAGGGCGGCGACTGCTCGACCGATTCCTTCTGCTACCCGTCGGTCTAGCATTGAGCAGCACGCCCGCGTGGCTCTGGCTGGCCGTCGTCGCGAGCGGCCTCTATCACGGGGTCAATCCCGGAATGGGATGGCCGCTCGCGGTCTCTGCAGGGTTGATGGAGGGCAAGCCGCGCGCGCTGTTTCTAGCACTCTGGCCGCTGTCCGTGGGCCACGTGCTGGCGATGCTGCTGATGCTTCTGCCATTCGCGCTATTGCTCGCGCTCGCCCAATGGCAGCGCGAAATCCAGGCCGCGGCGGCGCTCGTCGTCATCGGCTTCGGCATTTTCCGCCTGCTTGACCGACGCCATCCGCGAGCGCTTGCGAGAATCCCACCAAGCCAGCTCGGCGTCTGGTCGTTTGCGATCGCCATCGCGCATGGCGCCGGATTGATGCTCGTGCCGATCTATCTCGGCCTGTGCGGGGCGCCCGCCCACGGCCACGAGGCGGCCGGCCCGATCGTTGAAGCAAGCCTCGGCATGGCGATGCTGGTTTCGATTGTGCATGTCACCGCAATGATCGTTGCCGGCGGCAGCGTGGCCTGGCTGGTCTATCGCTATCTCGGCCTGAAGTTTCTGTCGACCGGCTGGTTCAATCTGGATGCGAGCTGGGCTGTCAGCCTGATTCTGGTCGGCGCCATCGCGCTCGCGTTCAACCTCGCTGGCTAGCAGTCGAGGTTTCGTTATCCGACCTCCGCCGCATCATGCGCGTAAAGCCAGCCGATATTCGCAATCGAGCGGTCGCCGGAGCTGGCGAGCGCCTCGTCGCGGGCGCGCTGAGCCTCGCCGTCGGGCAGATGGAAGCGGGTGCGGTTGGCCGCACTTGCCTGCTGCAGCCTGGTGGCGCGCGGCTTGCGGAGCGCCTCGTAGCGCGCAAGCGCGCCTGCGATGTCGTTTTGCATGGTGTTGAGCAGGGCTGCGAGCGCAGCACCGTCCTCGATCGCCTGGGCTGCGCCCTGCGCCATCATGGGCAGCATGGGGTGGCAGGCATCGCCCAGAAGCGTGATGCGACCTGCGCTCCAGCTCGGCAGTTCGGCGCGGTCGTGCAGCGCCCAGATGAAGGTTTCCGGAAAGGCTTCGATCAGGCCGCGCACTGTCGGATGCCAACCCTGATAGCGCGCAAGCACGTCGGCGACATCGCCCTTGTCGGTCCAGGACTCTCCGGTCCACTCGCCGTGCTCGACGACGCAGACCACGTTCATCATGCGTCCGGCCGACACCCAGTAGTGCACGACGTGGCCGCCCGGTCCCATCCAGTTGTGCGAAACGATCTCGATATCGAGATGCCTGATGCGTTCGGCAGGCACCAGGCCGCGCCAGGCCACGCAGCCCGTGAAGCGCGGCTTCTCCGGTCCGAACACAAGCGTGCGAACGCGCGAATGGATGCCGTCGGCACCGACGAGGAGATCCGGCTCTATATTCGCGCCATTCTCGAAGCGCGCGGTCACGCCGCTGCCTTTTTGCTCCAGATCGACGAGCTTGTGGCCGACATGCAGTCGCGCTTTGGGCAGCGCCTCGGCGAGCACCGTGACAAGATCGCCGCGGTGAAAGTGATAGTACGGCGCGCCGAAGCTCGCCTCGATCTCCGGCCCGAGGGGTGCAAGCTGCAGGGTGCGTCCATCGTCCCAGCGTCGCTGATGCACCGCGCGCGGCCGGATCCCCACGCGCTCCATCGCGTCCTCGAGACCGAGGCGGAGCAGCAGCCGCGAGGCATTGGGGCTGATCTGAATGCCCGCGCCGATTTCGCCGACGCGCTCCGCCTGCTCATAGACATCGACGTCGAGGCCCGCTTTCAGAAGCTGCAGCGCCGCCGAAAGGCCGCCGATCCCGCCGCCGATGATGGCGATTCTCATTGCAACTCGCTGTGGGCGTCAGCCTCGCCCTGAACTGCATCTGCTTGCAGCAGTCCGAGCCTGCGCGCCAGCCATTCCGTGGTGGGCGCCTGGATCAGGATGGTCATCAATATCGCGACAAAGGTGACGGAGGCGATGACATGCGCCGACGGGGCCTTGCTGCCGAGCAACAGCCCGGCAAGCGCCGCGGGGATGACGCCGGTCTCCCGCGTCCAGCACATGAACAAAAGCTCGCGGAAATTCCAGCGGGCGCGGCGATCGGGCAGGGCGCAGAGGAAGACGGTGAGGGGACGCGCCACGAGCATCAGCACGGTGACGACCACAACTCCGCCCAGCCAATATTGTCTGACGATCGCGAAATCGACCTGCGCGCCGAGCAGGATGAAGATGAACAGGCGCATGATGAAGGACGTGGTCAGCACGAACTCGGCGAGCCTTTGCGCCTCTCCCGGCTTCATCTGGAAGCCGAAGGTTTCCTGGTTGCCGAGCACGATGCCGAACACGAACACCGCCATGAAGCCCGAGGCCTGCAGGTCGCTCGCGGCGAAATAGGCGGCGATCACGGCAACCAGCGTCACGACAGGCGCGTATTCCGCAAGGAATGCCCATCGCTCATGCGCGATCAGCATTGCCGCGAGGTATCCGAGCGCCAGGCCTGAGATGATGCCGATGCCCGATTGCTTGATGAGATCGAACAGGCTTTGGAGCAGCGAAAACTCCTTGCCGCCCATGGCGAACGCCAGCGCTGCAAAGGTGGCTATCGCGCCCATGGCATCGTTGAAGGCGGATTCGGCAACCACGGTCTGCGCGACGCGGTCCTTGATCCGCAACTGGCGGAAGATCGGCATCAGGGTAGCCGGGTCGGTTGGCGCCAGGGTCGCGCCGATCAGGCTGGCTACGGCGAGCGGCAGGCCGAAGACCCAGGATGCCGCGAGCGAGGTGACGGCCCCTGTGATCAGCACGCCGAGTGTGGCGATCACCAGAATGGTGATCCACACCTGCTTCAGCACGCCGAGCCGCAGCGCAGCGCCGCCGTCGAACAGGATGTAGCTTGCGCCGAACAGCAATATGATCTGGTTCAGCGCGGAATCGGCTGCGATGTCGACCAGCGCAAGCCCATGCGGCCCGATCGCGATCCCGGTCAGCAGGAACACCGCGACGTCGGGAATCCTGATCCGCTGGGCCAC
Source organism: uncultured Alphaproteobacteria bacterium (assembly GCA_963738845.1). Lineage (GTDB taxonomy): Bacteria > Pseudomonadota > Alphaproteobacteria > Rhizobiales > Xanthobacteraceae > Bradyrhizobium. Next base: position 518,568 of record CAVTYJ010000009.1, read on the forward strand.
GAATGCGGCAAGCGTGCCGACGGCCAGGATCAGTCCGCAGGACAGCAGCGTGTGCCGGGCGATTTCGATCGAGCTGGATGCTGCCAAGTTGCGATCAGTCCCCCGCAACCAGGCTGACCGCGAAAGCGCGCCTTAACATGTCGTCTTCTCCTGATTCCAGGCCATGCGATGATAGCGCCGAAATAGACGGCTCGTTCCAACCGCAACGTCGCACCCCGCGCATCGGCTTCAGCCGGGCAGCTCCTATCCGAGCCCCTTCAACCAGGTCGCGATCTCGCTCACGGCGATGTTGGCCTGATTGAGCAGCTTGCCCATGGTGAAGAAGCCGTGGAACTGGCCGGGAAAGTGGCGATAGGTCACGGCGACCGCTGCCTGCTTCAGCCGCTCGGCATATTCGTCCCCCTCATCGCGCAGGGGATCGCCGCCCGCCGTCAGCACATAGGCCGGCGGCAGCCCGGCAAGACTTTTTGCGCGCGACGGCGAGGCGCGCCAATCGTTGATGTCGGCCCCGTTCAGATAATGGTTCATGAACCAGGTGATCACCGTGTGCGTCAGCAGGATCGAGGTCTCGGGCTCGCTGTGCGAGGGATGCGTTCTGGAGAAATCGGTTGCGGGATACACCAGCATCTGGCCGGCGAGCTTCGGTCCGTTCTCGCGCGCATCGAGCGAAACCACCGCGGCAAGATTGCCGCCGGCGCTGTCGCCGCCGACGAACAGCCGCGAAGGGTCGATGCCGAGTTGGGCCGCATTCGCCGCCACCCATTTGGTGGCGGCGATGGCGTCGTCGACCGCCGCGGGAAACCTGTGCTCGGGCGCAAGGCGGTAGTCGACCGAGATCACGATCATCTCGGCCTCGTGGGCAAGCTTGCGGCAGACGACATCGTGGGTATCGAGATTGCCGATCACCCATCCGCCGCCGTGGAAAAACACCAGGCAGGGCGCAAGCCCGTCCTTTTTCCGCAATTGCTTCGGCGTGTAGATGCGCGCCGGGATCGCACCATGCGGGGCCGGAATCGAGAGCGGCTCGGCGGACTTGAGCTCCGGCGGCTCCGGATTGGAGACAAGCCGCGCCTGCATGTAGTAGTCGCGCGCCTCAGGCGCGGTCAGCGTCTCGTAGGCCGGGCGGCCGGCTTCCTGGAAGGCCTTGTAGACAAAGATGGCATCGGGATCGAGAACGACAGGCATGGTCAGAACCTTTGTTGCAGAAGACTTAAGCGGCGGTGCGGCCGCCATCGACGGTGTAGGCTGAACCGGAGACATAACTTGCTTCGTCGGAGGCGAGGAACGCCACGATCGATGCGACCTCGGAGGCCAGTCCGAGGCGGCGCGCGGGGATCCGCTCCACGATTTTTTCCATCGGCGGCGGCGCGTTGCCGCCGAAGCGGCCCTGGAAGATCGCGCTCAGCATCCGGCTGTCGATCATGCCGGGGCAGACGCAGTTGATCCGAACGCCGGTGCCGCTGCATTCCCACGCCGTGCTCTTGGTGAGCCCGACGACCGCATGCTTGCTCGCGCTGTAGACGGCGATGTGCGGCGAGCCCACGAGGCCCGCGATCGAGGCCGTGTTGATGATGCTGCCTCTGTTTTGCTTGAGCATGACCGGCAGCACGTGCTTGAGACCCAGGAACACGCCGACCACGTTGACGTCGAGCACGCGGCGGAATGCCTCCAGCGTGTAGTCGGTGATCGGCTTCACGTCGCCCTCGACCCCGGCATTGTTGTAGAACACATCGATGGTGCCGAATTTTTCCACCGTGGCGCGTACATAGTCCTTCACCTCATCCTCGCTGGTGACATCCGCGGCGATCGCCAGTGCCTGCGCCGATGCCGGCAATTCCCTCACGGCGGCCTCGAGATCGGCGCGCTTGCGGTCAACCGCGACGATCTTTGCGCCGCGCTCGGCGAGCAGCATGATCGTGGCGCTGCCGATGACGCCGGCCGCCCCGGTGACAACGGCGACCCGGCCGTCCAGACGAATGCGATCTGGCATGTGATTTCCTCGCTTGCTCCGGTTATTCCCGATGCTGTGCTTTTTCGGCATTCAAGCTTGCGCGCAAATGCTGGATGCGCGGAACTATTTCATTTGGCGGGGCCTGCGACCAGTGGGGGAAGGCCGGAACCGCCCTTTCCCCGCCGTATTCGCCGTGTTAACGGGTCAGTCGGTGATCGGCGGCCGGAAAGTTTTTTCCGACAGAACGGCCAAATCCCGATTCGTCTGTTAAGACCGCGCGCGAGATGCATCGAACCCTAGCCTTGGCTTCAGTTGCGGCCGTTTTCGCCGCCTTGGGCGCCGCAATTCCGGTTGCGGAGCCCGCGCGCGCACAGATCGGCACGATCTTTTCCGATCCGGTGCCGCGGCCGCCCGGCAATGTTCCGCGCGGCAGAGAGGCCGTCCCGCCGCCGGACGAGGAGGAAGAAGTCCCGGCCCTGCCGCAGGGTCGGCTGTTGCCGGCGCCCAACCGCCCCTTGCCGGGACAGGGTTCAGCGATGCCGGGTCCGGTCCAGTCCCAGCCCTTGGCGCCGCCGCCCGGCACGACAGTGGTGCCCCAGAACGTCCCGCCGGCCGCATCCGCGCCCCCAGGTCAGCCGGGCCAGCCTGGGCAGAGCGCGGCGCTGCCGCCCGGCGGCAACCAGGTTCTGCCGGGCCTGCCGCCCGGCCAGCGCCAGCCGCGCGGCGCGCCGGCTGCGCCCGCCACCCTGCAACCCGGCGACGAGGTGGTGCAGGAGCCGCCCGCGAGCAAGATCGTCAACAAGAAGGCGAGCTTCTCAGGTCTCGACAAGATCACCGGGCGCATCATCAATTTCGACGAGGATATCGGCGAGACCGTCCAGTTCGGCGCGCTCAGGGTGAAAACCGACGCCTGCTACACGCGGCCGGCGACGGAGGCCGCCAATACGGATGCCTTTGTCGAGGTCGACGAGATCACGCTGCAGGGCGAGGTGAAGCGAATCTTCTCGGGCTGGATGTTTGCGGCGAGTCCGGGTCTGCATGGCGTCGAGCATCCAGTCTATGACATCTGGCTGACCGATTGTAAGGGACCGGAGCAGACGGTCGTCAGCGCCGCGCCCGAGCCGCCGAAACCTGTTGCAGCGCCGGCGCCGGCGGTGCCGAAGAAGATGCCGGCAGCGGCGCCGAAGCAGGCCGCGCCGCGTCCTCTGCCGCCGCAGCAGGTTCAACAGCAACCTCCGCCGCCTCCGCCGCAACAGCCGGGCGGGCTGTTCTCGATCTTCCGCTAAGGGTTTGTCGGACGCGGTTCAACGAGCGGCGATGATCGCCAGCGCTTCCGTGCCGGAAATCGGCCGATCGATGGGCAGACGCGCAAAATCTGCAGGCTCCCCCTTGAGCGCCCGATCGAGCAGCGCGGTGTAGCGGCGGCGCGGGATTTCGATCGCGCCAAAGCTCCTCAAATGCTCGGTGACATATTGCGCATCGAGCAACTCGAAACCACCCGCGATCAGCCGCGCGACCAGATGCACCAATGCCACCTTCGAGGCATCGCGCGTGCGGTGGAACATGCTTTCGCCGAAGAAGGCGCGGCCCAGGCTCACGCCGTAAAGCCCGCCGACGAGATCGCCGTCCTGCCAGGCCTCGACGCTGTGACCGTGGCCGAGCGCATGCAAGCCGCAATAGAGGTCGCGGATGCGCTTGTTGATCCAGGTGTCCTCGCGTCCCTCCTGCGGTGCCGCGCAACCCGCGATCACGGCCTTGAACGCGCCGTTGACCGTCACGGTAAAGCTGTCGGACCGCACGGTGCGCGCAAGGCGCGAGGAAATGCGAAAACCGTCGAGCGGGATCACGCCACGCATTTCCGGCTCGACCCAGAATAGCGTGGGATCATCGGCGCTCTCGGCCATCGGAAAAATGCCGCAGGCATAAGCGCGCAGCAGGACCTGGGGCGTGATCTCGGACGGGCTGCCGGAGTCGCGGGAGTTCATGAGCGCCAGCATAGCAGGACGCGGGCACCGGCGCGACAAGAGACCTCCTGTGCGCCGGCGGTGATCTATTTCCCCGCAATGCCCGCCGGCTTGGGTTTCGGAGAGCGTGGAAACCGCAGCACGATCCTGGTGCCGGAATGGCGCGTATCGCGCTCCACCACAGCCTCGAGCTTTGCGGCCATGGCGCCGACGATGCGCTGGCCCATGCCGGTGGAACGGGGGTCGCTGCCACGCAACTCGAGGCCGACGCCGTCGTCGGCGATCGAGAGCACGAGATGCTCGCCCTCGCTATGCAGCTCGACATCGATCGGGCCCGCGCAATCGGTATAGGCGTATTTCACCGCATTCATCACGAGCTCGTTGACGATGATGCCGATTGCGACGGCGCGATCGGGGTCAATCTCGGCCGGTTCCGCCTTCAGCGTCAGACGTGACATCCGGTTGCCCTCGGCCGAGCGGCGCAGATCGTCGAGCAGCGCATCGAGGTACTGGTTCAACAGCACGCTGTTCACATCGTGCGAGGTGTAGAGGCGGCGGTGTACCTGCGCGACCGCGGCAACACGGCCCATGGCGTTGGTAAGCGCAGCCTTGACGTCGTGCTGGGCCGAGGAATTGGCCTGAAGATGCAACAGCGAGGCGATGATCTGCAACGAGTTGCCGACGCGATGGTTGACCTCCCGCAGCAGCAGCTCGCGCTCGGCCGCAAGCGCCGCGTAACGATCGCGCGCGGCACGGACCTCGGCTTCGGCCTCGTTGCGCGCGCGTTGCAACTCGGCCTGGCGCAGCGCGCCCTCGACCGCGACCTGCAAGAGCGGAACGAAATCGCCGCGCGCATCCTTGACGAGGTAATCGGCCGCGCCCGCCTTCAGCGCGGTGACGGCGATCTTGGAATCCTGCGACGCCGTAACAAACACGACCGGCGGAGCGCCGGGAAGTCGCATGATGCACTCGAGCGTCTCGAGCCCGTCGAGCCCGGGCATATACTGGTCGAGCGCGACGACGTCGATGCCGCCTTGTTCCAACCGCTTGAGGCCCTGGCTGCCGCCCGATGCGTGCTCGACCGTGAAGCCTTGCCGCGACAGGCCGCGCGCGACCAGACGCGCGAGCGCGTCGTCGTCATCGATGTAGAGCAGGGTGGGAGCTGGGCGCGTCATCAGGCAGCGGACGGAACCTGGATCACCGAGAAGAACAGCCCAAGCTGGCGTATGGCGTTGGCAAAGCTCTCGTAGTGGACGGGCTTGGTGATGTAGACGTTGCAGCCGAGCTCGTAACAGCGCTTGATCTCCTGGGAATCGTCGGTCGTAGTCAGCACGACCACAGGCGCGCATTTCAGATGCTGGGTGGCCCTGACCCGCCGCAGGATATCGATGCCGGTCATGTCGGGCAGGTTGAGGTCGAGCAGGATCAGGAGTGCCCGGCCTTCGTGCTCGGAGCCGCTGCCATCGCTGCCGAAAAGAAAACCCGCCGCATCCGTGCCGTTGCGAAATGCCACGATCTCGTTGTTGACGCCGGAACGGCGGATGTTCCGTTCGATCAGGCGCGCGTGGCCTTCGTCGTCCTCGATCATGATGATTGTGACTGGTGTATCGATCATTGTATCCAACTACTCGCTTTGGAATTCCAGTTGAGGGGAAGCGTCACCACGAACGTGCTGCCGCTGTTGAGCTCTGACGATACCGACATGGTCCCGCCCAGGCGCCGCACCAGAGCCCGCACATGGGCAAGTCCGATACCCTGTCCCGGCTTGTCCTGGGTGCCGGCGCGGCGAAACAGCTCGAAGATGCGCTGATGATCCTTCGGATCGATGCCGCGACCGTTGTCGACGATCTCGATGACGGCAAAGCCAAGCTTGGTGCGGCCGCGGACCGCTATCCGGCCGGGAACGCCGGGCTTCAGGTATTTGATGGCGTTGTCGATCAGGTTGGAGAAGATCTGCTCGAGTGCGAAGCGGTCGCTTTCGATCTGGGGCAAGTGCGCGATTTGGATTTCGGCCTTTGCTTCGGCGGCCTGGTGCGCGAGCGTCGAGACGATCGCCTTCATCAATTCGCCGAGGTCGATCCTGACCGGCTCGAACCGTCGTCGACCTTCGCGGGTCAGACTCAGTATCGCCGTGATCAGTCGATCCATTTTTGCGATCGATGACTTGATGAAGGTGAGCGCCTCCGAGAAATCCTCCGAAAGCTGCCTGTCCTCGTCTGCCAGAGGAAATTCGCCGGCGCCGGCCGTTGCGACGACCGGGGCGCGGAGCGCGGCAATCCTGCGGAAAATATCGGCGCGCAACTCCTCCAGCTCGCTGGTGAACCCCATGATGTTGACGAGTGGCGAGCGAAGATCATGGCTCACGATATAGGCGAAACGCTGGATTTCGTCATTCGCCTCGCGCAGATCCGCGGTGCGTTCGTCGACGGTAGCTTCGAGATTGATGTTGGCATCGCGCAGCCGTGCTTCGGCATCGGCGCGCTCGCGCCCCGAGCGCCGCAGCAGGAACATCGAGATACCGGCGAGCACGATGACAAGTCCGCAGCCCGCGATCGTCACCGTCGAGGCGATGCGCTGGCTGCGCTCGGCGTTCGCCGCACGGAGCTCGAACAGCCGGTTCTCCTCTTCGCGCAAGGCGTCCGCGACCTTGCGGATGGTGGTCGTGGTGTCGCCGGCGGCGGCCTCCCGCACCAGTACGTTGGCGCTGGCCGGCTCGCCGCGCTGCACGAAATCCATCTCGCGCGTAAACTGGCCCAGCCGCGTTTCGATCGCGGCGCGCAGCTTTTTCAGGTTGTCGACTTGTGCAGGATTGTCGTGCGTGAGCTCTTCGAGCTTGCCGAGTTCGGGCAGGATCAGCGCCACCGCCTGCTTGTGGTCATCGAGGAAATTCCGGTCTGAGGTCAGCAGGAACCCGCGCGCCCCGCTCTCGGCGCGACGGATCTCGAGCAACAGAGTGTTGGTCTGGTTTTCCACCTCGATGGTGTGGACGACCCAGGCATTGTCCTCGCGTGATCTGTTCACGTATAGGACGGAGGTGGCGCTCACGGCCACCAGCACCAAGAATCCCGCCGCAAGCAGCAGGATTTGGGTCATCGCGCGTCTGCGCCTGCCCTCAGGCGTCGCCGAATTTTCGCCTCGCGCAGAAATGAGGTCGTTCCCCCGAACGAAAGGATAGGTCCCGGACCGCTTCAACGCCGTGGCAGACGTTTGGTTCCGGGCGAGCTCGTCAGGGATTCCCTGGGGAAGAAGGGCCGCGCTCAGCCGGGCTGCTGGCCGGCCAGATATTGCTCGAGCCAGTGAATATGGTAGTCGCCGTCGATGATGGCGGGCTCGCGCACCAGCGCCCGAAACAGCGGTAACGTGGTCTCGATGCCCTCGACCACCATTTCGTCCAACGCGCGGCGCAACCGCATCAGGCATTCGGCGCGGGTCTTGCCGTGCACGATCAGCTTGCCGACCAGCGAATCGTAAAACGGCGGAATCACATAGCCCTGATAGACGGCGGAATCGATCCGGACACCCAATCCACCGGGGGGATGATATTGCAGGATCTTTCCGGGCGAGGGGCGGAAGGTCACCGGGTTTTCCGCATTGACGCGGCATTCGATCGAATGGCCGTTGATGGCGACTTCGTCCTGCGTCATCGGCAGGTCCCCGCCGGCGGCGATCCTGATCTGCTCCAGCACCAGATCGATGTCGGTGATCATCTCGGTAACGGGGTGCTCGACCTGGATGCGCGTATTCATCTCGATGAAATAGAACTCGCCGTCCGCGTAGAGGAACTCGACAGTGCCCACGCCGAGATATTTCAGCTCCTGCATCGCCTTGGCGACCGTGAGCCCGATCTTCCTGCGCGCGGCCGCATCGAGGGCCGGCGAGGGTCCTTCTTCCCAGACCTTCTGATGTCGCCGCTGCAGCGAGCAATCGCGTTCGCCGAGATGGATCGCGCCGCCGCGGCCATCGCCGAGCACCTGGATCTCGATATGGCGCGGCTTCTGCAAGTACTTTTCCAGATAGACGGAGGCATCGCCGAAGGCGGATTTTGCTTCGTTGGCGGCAGTCGTCAGCGCGAGCGCCAGATCCTGTTCGGTGTGCGCGACCTTCATGCCACGGCCACCGCCTCCGGCAGCGGCTTTCACCAGCACGGGAAAGCCGATTGCGCGCGCGATCGCCATCGCGTCGGCGTCAGGACCGACCGCGCCGTCCGAGCCGGGCACTACGGGAATGCCGAGGCGCTTTGCGGTTTTCTTGGCTTCGATCTTGTCGCCCATCAGGCGGATGTGCTGGGCCTTTGGCCCGATGAAGTGCAGATTGTGCTCCGCAAGGATTTCCGCAAAGCGCGCGTTTTCTGAGAGAAAGCCATAGCCGGGATGCACGGCGTCGGCACCGGTGATCTCGCAGGCCGCAAGCAGCGCGGGGACGTTGAGATAGGAGTCCTTCGACGGCGGCGGGCCGACACAAACGCTCTCATCGGCAAGGCGCACATGCATGGCATCGGCGTCGGCCGTGGAGTGCACGGCGACGGTTGAAATGCCCAGTTCCTTGCAGGCTCGCAGGATACGAAGTGCAATCTCGCCGCGATTGGCTATGAGAATTTTATCGAACATGGAGTCCCAACACGCAAATGGCGCACAGTACGCGGCGAACAAGCATTGCGATTCGCTGCTCGCTGTCGGCCATTCGCCTATTCAATAATCACCAGCGGCTCGCCAAATTCGACCGGCTGGCCGTCCTCGACGAGGATTTGCGTCACGGTGCCGGCACGCGGCGACGGAATCTGGTTCATGGTCTTCATGGCCTCGATGATCAGCAGGGTCTGTCCCGCGGACACCTTGGCGCCGACCTCTATGAAGGGCTTTGCGCCCGGCTCCGGCGCCCAATAGGCGGTGCCGACCATGGGCGAGGGCACCACGCCAGGATGATTGGCGAAGTCCGGGCTCGGAGCGCCGGCCACCGCAACCGCCGCTGCCAACGGCCCCGCCGCCATGGCGGCTGGCGCAAGGCCAGGCGGGATCGCGGCCGCGATCGAGACGTTGCGCGCGACACGCAAGCGCAGACCGGCGCGCTCGATCTCGATCTCGGTCAGGCTGGTCTCGTCGAGCAGCAGCGCGAGCTCCCGGATCAGCGCGCTGTCGTCGCTGGTGAATTTTGGGTTCGCTTTGTTGTCCGGCTCTCGCGCCATGATCTCTGATCCAAAACTCTCTGCTTGAAGCGGTGACGGAAGCGTCAGGCCTTGGCCTTGACGCCGATTTCTGGCGGCAAGGCCGTTGATCGCGAGCCGGTAGCCATCGACGCCGAAGCCGGCAAGCATGGCGAAGGCCGCCATCGCGGTGAAGGAATGATGCCGAAAGCTCTCGCGGGCATGGATGTTGCTGATATGCACTTCAACGGCGGGGACGCTCACCGCCTTGAGCGCGTCATGCAGGGCGATCGAGGTGTGCGAGTAGGCGCCCGCGTTGATGACGATGCCCGCGGCCCCGCGGGCATGTGCCTCGTGGATGAAATCGACCAACTCGCCCTCGCGATTGGATTGCCGGCAATCGGCTTTCAGGCCGAATTGCGCCGCAGTTTCCGCGCAGAGCCTCTCGACGTCCTCGAGCGTCGCATGGCCATAGGTCGAGGGCTCGCGCGTCCCCAAAAGATTGAGGTTCGGGCCGTTGAGCACATAGATGGTTCGTTCGGCGTCTTTCGGCTTGGCCATCCCGATCCCGGCAGCTTGGCTGATTTGGCCGGGGGTTATAGGTAACAAAGCCGCAGAGGGGAAGCCTTTAGGGCCGGTCAGGAGGCTCCCGGAGAGTTTATCCAGCCTCGCAGCACGGCCAGATCGCGGCCGGGGCGAAGGGGTAGACCCGAATCCGAGATGGCTGCTGACCCCACGAAAAAAGGGGTGGGCCGTCGGGCCCACCCCTTTAAACCAGACCTGTCAGGCTCAAGCCGGCAGGACGTCCACAATCTCGCCCGTGCGCGGATCGACCACAATGATCTCGCTGTGCACGAGGAAGAACTCGTAGCCGCGCCACTCCGGATAGATCGAGATCACTTCAGCCGGCAGCGGACGCAGGCTGATCCGATCGCGGGGAACGCGGGTGCCGACGGTCAACGCGAAGTCGACGTTGTTGACCGGCGTCACGTGCTCGTTGCGGATCACCGTCGTGATCTTCGTGCGCTGATCCGACGACAACTTCGCACCGGCGCCCGCCTGACCAGTCGTGGTCTGCGACCGCTCGCCCGTGCGACCCTGAGCATTCATGTTGTTCTCGCGACCTTCGCGGCCCTGCGCGTTCATGTTGTTGTCGCGGCCCTCACGGCCCTCGGCCTTCATGTCCTTGTCGCGGCCTTCGCGGCCTTCGGCTTTCATGTTCTTGTCGTGATCGCGACCTTCGGCCTTCATATTCTTGTCTTGGCCCTCGCGACCCTCGGCCTTCATGTTCTTGTCGTGCTCGCGGCCTTCAGCCTTCATGTCCTTGGCACCGGACTTCTCATTTTCGGTGCTCATCTTGGACTTCTGGCCGGACTCCTCTGCGCGGTCGCCCTTGGCTGCGCCGGTCGCCTTCTGCTCGGACTGGCTCGACTTCATGCCAGACGGTTCCGAACCCTTCTGCGTCGCGGCGCCACCCGTATGGCTTCCGCCGGATTGGGTGCTCTGTTGCGTCGCGGCACCGCCGCCTTCGCGGTTCATGCCGCCTTGCGCGTTAGCTGCGCCTGCGCCCGCGATCAGCGCGACGGCCGCAACCGACACCAAAAAGCGATTAATCATTTAGCATCTCCTCACATGTCTGCATTGCCCGCGCCATCAACACAAAGCGAAAGCACATGTTCCTTCGCTCGAACGCGGTTCCGCGCTGTTTGTTTTTTGCGACGGGGCGGAACAAAATGCGCAAGCAAAAAGGCCGGCTTCGAAAAGCCGGCCCCGACACGAAAGTGGGTAGCGATCAGCAGGTCGCTTTGCCGCAGCGCGCCATTCCGATCTTCTCCTTCAGACCATCAAGGCCGACCGCACCGATCACGATCTGCTTGCCGATCACGTAGCTCGGCGTGCCGTTCATATCCATATCCTCGGCGAGCTTCATGTTCTCGTTGATCGTGGCCTTGATCTCCGGGCTGGCGAGATCCTTTTCGATGCGCGCGGTGTCGAGGCCGATCTCCTTGGCGACCGCCATCGCGCGGGCCTTGTCGGCCTGGCCGCGGCCACCGAGCAGCTTCTGGTGGAACTCGAGATATTTCGTCGGGTCCTGCATGCGCACCGCGATCGCGACCTTTGCAGCTTCGACCGATCCCTCGCTCAAGACCGGAAATTCCTTCAGCACGACCTTGAGCTTCGGATCGTTTTTCATGAGGTCGAGCATGTCGGCCATGGCGCGCTTGCAGTAGCCGCAATTGTAATCGAAGAACTCGACGAAAGTGACATCGCCGTCCTTGTTGCCGAGGGTGACGCCGCGCGGCGAATTGTAGATCGTCTCCGCGCTTTCGGCGATGATTGCCTGGTGCTTCTTCTCTTCCGCCTCGGTCTTGCGCTTGTTCAATTCGTTGGTGGCATCTTCAAGCACCTCGGGATGCGCAAGCAGGTAATTCTTGATGATGGTCTCGATCTCGCCACGCTGGCCGTCGCTGAAGCTCTGCGCTGCGACGGCGAACGGCGTGCCGCAGAGGGCAAGCGCGACCAGGGCAGGGGCGATGAGACGGGGCATTTTGGTTGATCCTCTGAAAAAAAGCCGGGTTCCTGAAGCCCTTATAGGGCGTGTCGCGTCGATTTTGTAGCGGCGAAGGTTTACCCGCCGTTGCGGTTGGGCGCCCTGGCCGCAATTCTGTTCAATTCTTCGTGCCGGGCAGCGGCTTGGCGGAAACGATGTCGTCGGCCTTCACCCATCCTGGCGTGCCCACGGCGAATCGGGTTTTCGCCCGGGAAGCAAGTTCCCGCGCGGTCTTGTTGTCGCCGCGCAGATAGGCCGCCTGCGCCGACGCCAGATCCGCTTCCGCGTAGTCCCCCTTCCTGCCATAGGCCATCGCCAGCTGACTGTAGCCGAGCGGCGCCTCGGTCTCCCGGGTCACCGCGGCGCGCAGGATCGCGATGGCCTCGTCGGTATAGGCCTTGTTGTCGGTGGCGACCAAGGCCTGCCCAAGTAACATCTCGATGAGGGGTGCGTTATTGGACAGCGCCAGCGCCTTGTGCAGCGGCGCGATCGCCTCGGCGGGACGGCCGCCTTCGAGCAGGGCCTGGCCGCGCAGCTCATGGAAGTAGGGGTTGTTCGGCTGCGCCTGGATCAACCCGTCGATCTGGGTGAGCGCGCTGTTCAGGTTGCCATGCAGATAGGTCGTGATCGCCCGCGCATAGCGCGCCGGCAGTGTCGAGTTCGATAACGGAAAGCGGCGGTAGACCGTGTCCTGCCGCTCCATGAACGCGGATATCTTCGCGCGCACCATGTCGTGGCGAAGCTGCAGGGCGGGGTCGTCCTTCTTGTCCCAGTAGGGGCTCGCGCGCGCGATACCTTCGAGCGCCGCCACGCGCTCGGCGGGCATCGGATGCGACTGCAGATAGGGATCGGCTCCGTGCGCGGCGAACAGGCTTTCGTCGGTGAAGCGCTTGAAGGTTTCGTACATGCCTTTGGGCGATTGCCCGGTCGCGGTCAGGAACTTGACGCCGGCGCGGTCGGCGTTCTCTTCCTGCTGACGCTGGTAGGACAACAGCGAACGGCGGATCATTTCCTGGGGGCCGGCGATCGCGGCGGCACCGGCATTGGCAAGCCCGCTGTTGGAGTTGCCGCTTCTTGCACCCGCCACGAGCGCGCCCGCGCCCAGCAGCATGGCGATGATCATTTGCGTCTGTGCCTGCGCGAGCTGCTCGCGGATCTTTGCCAGATGGCCGCCCGCAAGATGCCCGGTCTCGTGCGCCAGCACCCCGATCAGCTGGTTCGGGGTCTCCGATTTCAAAATGGCGCCGTAGTTCACGAAGATGCGGCGACCATCGGCAACGAAGGCATTGAAGGATGCATCGTTGATGATCACCATCTGGATGTTCTGCTTCTCGAGCCCGGCCGCCCGCAGGATGGGCCTCGTATATTCGCGCAGCAGCTGTTCCGTCTCGGTGTCGCGGAGAACGGGCGGACCCCGATTCTCGTCCTGTGCGCGCACTGTGGAAAACGGGGCGACTGCGATGGCAAGCGCAACCGCCATGGCGGTCAGGCCGGATGTTCTCCTGGCGTGGATGAGGTCAAGCAGCATGGGCGGTCTTGCGCGGGTCTTGTCTTGTCGAGCGTCGTTTCGGGCGGCCTTGGCGATTGGCGGCAGGCCGGATACGGGTTATGCCCTAACAAACCGTGGAATACGGCTAGTCTGGGGCACCCTCCCGCAGACCGGCCCGCGAGCCGAATAGCAGATATCGATGCAGGAAGCGACATTGAGAGCGCGCGCGGCGGGGTTGCTGGCGGCCTCCGAGCGAAGCAATGTTCCACCGTTCATGGTGATGGACGTGATGAGTGCGGCCGAGCGGATCGAGGCCGCTGGCGGCCGCGTCATCCACATGGAGGTTGGACAGCCGGCCGCGCCCGCGCCGAGAACCGCGATCACTGCCGCCCGATTTGCGCTCGATGGCGGGCGAATCGACTACACGTCGGCGCTTGGGATGCCGGCCCTGCGCGAGCGCATTTCCCGACACTACCAAGATACTTACGGATGCATCGTCGATCCGGGCCGAATCGTGGTCACGACCGGCTCCTCCGGCGCCTTCATCCTCGCCTTTCTGGCCATGTTCGAGCCCGGCGACCGGGTTGCGGTGACCGTCCCCGGCTATCCGCCCTATCGCCACATTCTGACCGCGCTCGGCTGCGAGCCGGTCCTGGTCGAGACGTCAGGGGAAACCCGCCATGCCCTGACCGGCGAGGCCTTGCTTGCCGTGCATCGCAAGTCGCCGCTGAAGGGCGTTCTGGTCGGAAGCCCGGCCAACCCGACGGGAACCATGATGACGCGCCCGGCGCTCGCTGATCTGATGCAAGCGGCGGAGAGCGCGGGCATCCGGTTCATTTCCGACGAGATCTATCACGGACTGGACTATGCCTTTCCTGCGGCGACGGCGGCGCAACTTTCAGAACACGCCCTCGTCATCAATTCCTTCTCGAAATACTTCTGCATGACCGGCTGGCGGGTGGGCTGGATGGTGGTGCCGGATCCGCTGGTGCGACCGATCGAAAGGCTGCAGCAGAATCTCGCGATCTCGGTGCCGACGCTGTCGCAGATCGCCGCCGAAGCGGCGTTCGACGGGCGCGAGGAGATGGAAGCGGTGAAGAGCGGCTATCTGGAAAACCGCCGCATCCTGATCGAGGGATTGCCCAAAGCCGGCCTCACGAAATTCCTCCCTGCCGACGGCGCCTTCTACCTCTATGCCGACGTCTCCGATTTCACGGCCGACAGCTTCGAGTTCGCCAAGCGGATGCTGGAAGAGGCCCATGTGGCGGCAACTCCCGGCGTCGATTTCGATCCGTTCCACGGCAAGAACTTCATCCGCTTTTCCTATGCGCGCTCGGCGGACGACATGCGTGAGGCGGTGGCGCGGATTGCGCGCTGGCTCGGATCGTAAAGTTAGCGGCTGGATGCGGCGCCATCGCCATTGACTTGGGCCGACAATCGATTTTGGGTGTGGGCGGAGGAACGGCCGTCTTTCCGCGAAAGCGCGGGCGGATTTCTGCGAATACCGTTGAGGGGGAAGCAGCTCATGACAACCATCTCCGTAGCGCAGGCGCAGCCCGCAAAACCGGCAAAGCCCTGGTACAAGGTCCTGTACATTCAGGTCCTGATCGCGATCGTGCTCGGGGCGCTGCTTGGCGCGTTCTGGCCGGAGGTTGCCAAGAACGACTGGATCAAGGCGCTTGGCGACGGCTTCATCAAGCTCATCAAGATGGTGATCGCGCCAATCATCTTCTGCACCGTGGTGTCCGGAATTTCCCACATCCAGGACGCCAAGAAGGTCGGCCGCATCGGCGTCAAGGCGCTGGTCTATTTCGAAATCGTCTCGACATTCGCGCTGGTGATCGGGCTCACCGTCGGCAATCTCGTGCGGCCCGGTGCGGGCTTTGGCAGCGCGGCCGCCAATGCCCAGGCGGTCGCCACCTATGCCGAACAGGCCAAGGCTCAGAGGAGCGTCGACTTCTTCCTGCATATCATCCCGGACACCGTGGTCGGAGCCTTCGCCACCGGCGAGATCCTGCAGGTGCTGCTGTTCTCGATCCTGTTCGGATTCTCGCTCATGACGCTGGGCGAGCGCGGCCATACGATCCGGGCGTTCATCGACGACGCCGCCCACAGCGTGTTCGGCGTGATCTCCATAGTCATGCGGGCCGCGCCGGTCGGCGCCTTCGGCGCGATGGCCTACACCATCGGCAAGTTCGGCACGGGCGCGATCCTCAATCTGATGGGGTTGATAGCAACCTTCTATCTGACCTCCGCGCTGTTCGTGTTCCTGGTGCTCGGAACCATCGCGCGCATCGCCGGCTTCTCGATCATCAAATTTCTCGCCTATATCAAGGACGAGCTTTTGATCGTGCTCGGCACCTCCTCCTCGGAGAGCGCGCTGCCCTCGTTGATGGAGAAGCTCGAGCGGCTAGGCTGCTCCAAATCGGTGGTCGGTCTCGTGGTGCCCACGGGATATTCGTTCAACCTCGACGGCACCAACATCTATATGACGCTGGCAACCCTGTTCATTGCACAGGCGCTCGGCGTCGACCTGACCTTCGGCCAGCAGTTGACCATCCTGATCGTGGCGATGCTGACCTCGAAGGGCGCCTCCGGCATCACCGGCGCGGGTTTCATCACGCTTGCGGCGACGCTCGCCGTCGTCGACCCGCGCCTCGTGCCGGGCATGGCGGTCGTGCTCGGCATCGACAAATTCATGAGCGAGTGCCGCGCGCTGACCAATCTTTGCGGCAATGGCGTTGCCTGCGTCATCGTCGCCTGGTGGGAAGGCGAGCTCGACCGCACGAAGCTCAATGCCAATCTCGGAAGGCAGATCGATCCAACCGACGTCGAGACGGCGGTCACGACGGGGTAGGGGCGCGCACCGAAGCGGACGTCTCGCTGGTCCTGGAGCGCGATCAGATTGGGTTGAATCGCGATCGCGCTCTAGATTCATGATTGAGCATGATCTTTTCGGAAAACCGGTACCCACTTTTCCGGATCATGCTCTATCTATTCGCCACCACCGAAACGGCGCGACCACCATCCGGCTTTGCGCTGCGGCGCCTCGCTTGCGGCAGCCGAAGCCGCGGGTTCGGCCGCCGGCGCAGACTCCGGTGCGGAGTGCGCGGCAGGAGCGGGCGCAGGCGATGCCGGCGCGTTGCTGGAGCCGAAGCTCACTTTTTCCCGTACAGTGGAGCGCCGCGGCGTGTGCTTGTCGCCCTCGTGCGCGGCAGGCTCGGATGGCTGCGAGCTCACGATCTCCGGCGAGGTCTGATGGACCGGCTGCGGTTCATGGGCCGGCGCGATCGGCTCAGGCTGCACTTCGGGCAGGGTCGATGACGGCGGATACGCATCCAGATCAGCGGCCGCGCTCACCGCTTCCGACTCCGCGGGCGCCGCGAACTCATCGGAAATCGAGCCGGCCAGACCATCATCCCCGCCGCCGCGACGGCGTCGTCCGCCACGACGTCCGCGGCGACGCGGCCGCCGTTCGCCGCTCGGCCGCTGCTCGCCGCGGCCGAAGGCGGGCTGCTCCTCGGTTTCGTCGTCCTCGGCCTCGCCATCCTCCGCCGGGGCATCGGCTGCCTGCTCGGCCGGAGCACTTTCCTGCTCCTCGCCCGGCTGGCTTGCCTCGCGCGCTTCACTGCCGCCGCGGCCGCGTCGACGCCGGCGTCGCTTTCGACCACGGCCTTGATTTTCCTGGTCGCCCCCCGCTTCGCCGCCGGCCGAAGCGTCCTCGGTGAGTCCTTCGGTCTCCTCGGTCTCGATCTCGGATTCGATCTCGGCGTCGAACGCCTCCTCCTGGTCATCGGCTTCTTCGGCCTGCGGCACGGAAGCCGCCGCCTGCGCCGCAATCAGCGCTTTCGCGGCTTCCAGCGTGTGCACCTGCTCGCCGCGATCGATGATGTAGGATTGCAGGCCGCTGACATTGGCGTCCGCCACCACCGAAAGCGAGACCTTGAAGGCGTTCTCGAGATCGCGCAGATGTCCGCGCTTGTGGTTCAGCACATAGAGCGCCACGTCGGTGCGGGTGCGGACCACGAGATTGTGGGTCGCGCCCTTCATCAGGATTTCCTCGATGCCGCGCAATAGCTGCAACGCGACCGAGGACACCGAACGCACATGGCCGGTACCGCCGCAGGTCGAGCAGGGCTCGGTCGAGCTTTCGAGCACGCTTGCGCGGATGCGCTGGCGCGACATCTCGAGCAGCCCGAAATGGGAGATGCGGCCCACCTGGATGCGCGCGCGGTCCTGTCGCAGGCAGTCGGACAGCTTTCGCTCGACGGCGCGGTTGTTGCGCTTCTCGTCCATGTCGATGAAGTCGATGACGATCAGGCCGGCAAGATCGCGCAGGCGGAGCTGCCGCGCGACTTCCTCGGCGGCCTCGAGGTTGGTCTTGAGCGCGGTGTCCTCGATGTGATGCTCGCGCGTCGCTCGCCCCGAGTTGACGTCGATCGAGACCAGCGCCTCGGTCTGGTTGATCACGATATAGCCGCCGGATCTGAGCTGCACCGTCGGCGAGAACATCGCATCCAACTGGCTTTCCACGCCCATGCGCGAGAACAGCGGCTGGCCGTCGCGATACTGCTTCACCGCGCGCACATTGGAGGGCATCAGCATCTTCATGAAATCGTGCGCTTCGCGGTAGCCGGCCTCGCCCGCCACCAGAATCTCGTCGATCTCCTTGTTGTAGAGGTCGCGCAGCGAGCGCTTGATCAGCGAGCCCTCCTCGTAGACGAGGGTCGGCGCCTGCGACTTCAGCGTGGTGTCACGAACGGTTTCCCACATTCGGATCAGATATTCGAAATCGCGCTTGATCTCGGGCTTGGTGCGGGAGGCGCCGGCAGTGCGCAGGATGATTCCCATGCCCTCGGGCACGTCGAGGTCCTGCACGACTTCCTTTAGCCGCGAGCGGTCCTGTGCCGAGGTGATCTTGCGGCTGATGCCGCCGCCGCGGGCGGTATTGGGCATCAGCACGGCGTAGCGGCCGGCGAGCGAGAGGTAGGTCGTCAGCGCCGCGCCCTTGTTGCCGCGCTCTTCCTTGACGACCTGCACCAACATGACCTGGCGCCGCTTGATGACTTCCTGAATCTTGTACTGGCGGCGCGGCCGGAATGGCCGTTCCGGCACCTCCTCCAGCACGTCCTCGCCTCCGACCAATTCGACGACGTCCTCTTCCTCCGCCTCCTCGTCCTCATCATGCTCATCGCCGATCGCAGGCGCGCTCACTTCGCCTTCGGCTGCCACGGCATGCTCGGCGGCGACGGTCTCATCATGCGGGCCGTCATCGGCATGGGCGACGTTCTCTTCCGCCTGCTCCTCGGCAACGCGCTCGTCGTGGCCGCTGGTCTCGCCATCGGCTCGCCGTTCCTCGTCAGTCTCGGCGACGGAAGCTTCGACCGCTGCGCCAACGGGCGTTTCCGGCCAATCAGGCTGCGCCGCATCGTCATCGCCGGCGTCATGCTCCGCGCCGGCTTCGACATGCTCTTCCGTATGGTCCGGCGACGCATCATGCACATGCCCGCTGGCGTCGGCCCCAGGCCCGAACTCGGCCTCGATCGGCTCTGCCAGCGTCGGGTGAAGGCCGCTTTCGTCATAACCGTGTTCCGGGAGATCGGGCTGGACCCCGTGATATTCTGCGCCGGGCTGGCCATGCGCAGCCTCGGCATCGGCGTGCTCGACGATCTCGCTTTGCACGCGCTCGCCGCTGCCGCGGCGACGGTGATTGCGGTGTCGCGAGCGCCGGCGGCCGCTGTGGTTCTCGCTCTCTTCCTCGGCTTCGCGATGAGCGCGCTCGTCGGCCTCGATCAGCGCCTGACGGTCCGCGACCGGGATCTGATAATAGTCAGGATGGATTTCGCTGAAGGCGAGAAAACCGTGGCGGTTGCCACCGTATTCAACGAAGGCCGCCTGCAACGACGGCTCTACGCGCGTCACCTTGGCGAGGTAGATATTGCCGCGCAGTTGCTTGCGCTGGGCGGTCTCGAAGTCAAATTCCTCGACGCGATTGCCGCGGACCACGACGACCCGGGTCTCCTCCGGGTGGGTGGCATCGATCAACATTTTGTTCGGCATTTTGGAGCTCTTGAAGGCGGCGGGCGCGTATGGCCGTGAGCGCGAGATGCGCCGCTGGATGACGCGACGGTCCACCTGATTCGGGGGTGAGGGGAAGACCGAAACGCTCTTCGAAGCGCCGCGCCGAACGCGAGACCGGCGGAAGGCGGCGAGAGACGGAGCTTGCGCTCCGCATCGGCGCGGATTTTCCGCTAGGTTCGGTCGGCAACACAGTTAGGCGCATCAAGCGTCGGCCCGTCTGGAACAGTCTGGCGGCGATTACCGCCTGGTCGGTTGCTGAAGGCCAAGCGCGGCGCCGAAGCACCTGCCTCTAATCTCGTACGGACCCCGTCAGGAATCCAAAATTCCGGCTTTGCCGCTACTCGAAAGCTGTCCCTGGAAACATAACGACCTGGGACCGCCGCTCGGGCTCGAACCTCCGTTCCTGCCGGCCGCGCGGCTCGCGCTGGCTCTAGGAGGGGTGAAAAACGCTGGAATCGCCCGATTTCGGGGATTTCCGGCGCCGCACCGGGGAGGCTGACGCGACACAACCGGGAGTAATAGCCATCAGCACTCCGTACATACGTGGATTGGGCGGGAGGTGCAAGGGAAGCGTCATTGCCATGCCACGGCCATCCTTATTCACGAATTACACAGTAAGGCGCGATTAACCCTGCAGTTCTAATGCAGTAAAAGGGCGCTCGGAGGCACGGAATTGGTGGCGAGCCGCGCAAATCAACCTATTTTGCTCGGATTTGCGGCATTGTGCGCCGCAGCAATGGCATGCGCTGACCTGTCCGGTGCGTGGGCTGTAGAACAACAGACGCCCGTGACCGCGGCGAGCTACCCGATCGCTTCGGACGCCCGGCTTGCCGGAGATGCCAAACACACACGCTTCGTGCTCGATCTCGACAGCGTCGTCCAGTTTCGCGCCTTCGTGCTCGATGACCCTTATCGGGTCGTGGTCGACATGCCCCAGGTCAGCTTCCGACTCCCGTCCGGCACCGGTACCAGCGGACGAGGACTGGTGAAGGCGTTCCGCTACGGCATGGTCATGCCGGGCGGTTCGCGGATCGTTTTCGATCTTGCGGGGCCTGCACGAATTGCCAACTCCACGGTGCTCGATGCTGCCAATGGCCAGCCGCCGCGCCTTGTGCTGGAACTGGAAGAGGTCGATCGCGCGAGCTTCGTGCAGGGCGTGCGGGCCGACGCTCGTGCGGAGCCGAAGTTTGCGCCATCCGATTCGCCGCAGCTAGCCGTGCCGGCGCAAACAACGCCGGCGCCGAAGCCAGTCGGGCCGCCGGATACGCGTCCGGTGGTCGTTATCGATCCCGGCCATGGCGGCATCGACAATGGCACGCAGGCGAGCGGCGAAATCGAGAAGAATCTCGTGCTCGCCTTCGGGCTTGCGTTGCGCGATCGGCTCGAGAAGGGCGGGAAATATCGCGTGGTGCTGACCCGCGGCGACGACACCTTCATCGCGCTCGACGATCGGGTTCGCATCGCGCACGAGCAAAAAGCGGCGCTGTTCGTCTCGATTCATGCCGATTACCTGCCGCACAGCGAGGGGGACGTGCAGGGCGCGACCATCTACACGCTGTCCGACAAGGCCTCGGACGCCGAGGCGGAGCGACTGGCGGAAGCGGAGAACCGGGCGGATGCCATCGGCGGCGTCGACCTGCGCGAGGAGCCGACCGACGTCGCCGACATCCTGATCGACCTTGCCCAGCGAGAAACCCGCACGTTCTCGAATCGCTTCGCTCGCATTCTGATGGGCGAGATGAAGACTGCGACGCGAATGCACAAGCATCCCCTGAAGTCGGCCGGTTTTCGCGTCTTGAAGGCGCCCGACGTGCCCTCGGTTCTGGTCGAACTCGGCTATGTCTCGAACAAGGCGGACCTGGAGCACCTGGTGTCGGAAAGCTGGCGTTCGAAGACGGTCGGTTCGATCGCCCAGGCGATCGACCTGTTTCTGGCCAAGCGGTTGGCAAAGGCGGTGCAGTCGAACTGAAAACGGCCGGGAGAGATGGCAAGGCGCCCGGCAAGGCCCTAGTTTGGCCACAGCAGCGGCTTTATAAAACGGCGTAAGATGCTCGGAATCGACAAAAATCCCGCCGCGACCAGTGTATTATTCGCGGAACCTCACGGGTCGATATTCTCCATGATTGAGGAATGCGCCGCTCGATATGGCGCCAAAGTCTAGGCAAGAACTGAACGGGTCTTAGAGAATGCGCTTGCTTGTGCGGTTTTTGGGTTTCCTGTTCGCCGCGGGAACTGTGGTGTTCCTGGTCGGCGTCGGCGCCGTGGCCGGGGCAATCTGGCATTTCTCCAAGGACTTGCCGGATTATTCCCAGCTCCAGGATTACGAGCCGCCGGTGATGACTCGCGTCCACGCGGTCGACGGCTCGCTGCTCGGCGAATACGCCAAGGAGCGGCGGCTCTATCTGCCGATCCAGGCGGTGCCGAAGCTTGTCATCAACGCGTTCCTCGCCGCCGAGGACAAGAACTTCTATGAGCATGGCGGCATCGACTATTCCGGCATGGCGCGTGCCGCGATCCTCTACGCGCAGAACTACGGCTCCAACCGTCGGCCGCAGGGCGCCTCCACCATCACCCAGCAGGTCGCCAAGAACTTCCTTCTGACCAATGAGGTCTCGTTCGCCCGCAAGATCAAGGAGGCGCTGCTCGCGATGCGTATCGAGCGCGCCTATTCGAAGGACAAGATCCTCGAACTCTATCTCAACGAAATCTACCTCGGCCTCGGCGCCTACGGCATCGCGGCCGCCTCGCTGGTCTATTTCGACAAGTCCGTCAACGAGCTCACCATTGCGGAAGCCTCCTATCTCGCATCGCTGCCGAAGGCGCCGGCCGCGCTGCATCCGGTGCGCAACCGCGACCGCGCCATCGAGCGGCGCAACTATGTGGTCGATCGCCTGCTCGAAAACGGCTGGATCAAGCAGGCCGATGCGGACAAGGCGCGCAAGGAGGGGCTCAACGTCACCAACCGCGCCAACGGCGCGCACACGTTTGCCGGCGAATATTTTGCAGAGGAAGTTCGCCGCGACATCTTCGAGCGCTACGGCGAGAAGAAGCTCTATGAAGGCGGGCTGTCGGTGCGCACCACGCTCGACCCGAAGATCCAGGTCATGGCGCGCAAGACCATGGTCGCCGGCCTCGTCAAGTATGACGAGGAGCAGGGCTATCGCGGTGCGATCAGCAAGCTCGATATCTCCGGCGACTGGGGCGTGAAGCTGGCAGACGTGAAGTCGTTGTCGGACGTGTCGCCCTGGCGCATGGCCGTGGTGCTGGAGACAAGCGACCAGTCGGCGCGCATCGGCTTCCAGCCCAGCCGCGAGCTCGGCGGTGCCATCAGCAAGGAGCGCCAGACCGGTATAGTCACGCTTGACGGCGTGAAGTGGGCGAAAGCGGTCGCTGGGACTGCAAAGGGCAAGACGCCGACCGCGGTGTCGCAGGTGCTCGCGCCCGGCGACGTGATCTATGTCGACCCGCTGTACAAGGAGGGCAACCCCGTCGAGGGCCAGTATCGGCTGGAGCAGATTCCGGAAGTGTCGGGCGCGATGGTGGTGATGGATC
Organism: uncultured Alphaproteobacteria bacterium; assembly: GCA_963738845.1. Lineage (GTDB taxonomy): Bacteria > Pseudomonadota > Alphaproteobacteria > Rhizobiales > Xanthobacteraceae > Bradyrhizobium. The sequence continues at coordinate 541,296 of CAVTYJ010000009.1, forward strand.
CCTGGACCGGCCGCGTGCTCGCGATGGTCGGCGGTTTCTCCTTCGATCAGAGCCAGTTCAACCGCGCAACCCAGGCCTATCGGCAGCCGGGCTCGTCGTTCAAGCCGATCGTCTATTCGGCGGCGCTCGACAACGGCTATACGCCGTCAACGGTCGTGATCGACGCACCGATCGAAATCGATCAGGGGCAGGGCGGCGGCGTCTGGCGTCCGGAGAATTTTTCCAACGGCAAATTCAACGGCCCGACCACGCTGCGTAATGCGCTCAGGCTGTCGCTCAACACCGTCACCGTGCAACTCGCGCAGGACATCGGCATGCCCTTGATCGGCGAATATGCCAGACGCTTTGGCGTGTATGACGAGCTGCCGAACTATCTCTCCTACGCGCTCGGCGCCGGCGAAACGACCGCGCTGCGCATGGTCACGGCCTATTCGATGATCGCCAATGGCGGGCGGCGCGTGAAGCCAACCCTGATCGATCGCATCCAGGATCGCTACGGCCATACCATTTTCAAGCACGATGCCCGCGAATGCCGCGGCTGCGACGCGCCCGGGGGCTGGAAGAACCAGCCCGAGCCGCAGCTTGTCGACCGCCGCGAGCAGGTGCTGGATGCCATGACCGCCTATCAGATCACCTCGCTGATGGAAGGCGTGGTGCAGGCCGGCACCGCGACCGTGGTCAAGGAGGTGGGCAAGCCGATCGCCGGAAAGACCGGTACCACCAACGAGGCCAAGGACGCCTGGTTCGTTGGCTTCTCGCCCGACATCGCGGTCGGGATCTACATGGGTTACGACAAGCCGCGCCCGCTGGGTCGCGGCAACGCGGCGACCGGCGGCCATCTCGCGGCGCCCATTGCCCGCGATTTCCTGAAGCTCGCGCTCGCCGACAAGCCGCCGACCCCATTCAAGATTCCGGCCGGCATCAAGCTGATCCGGGTCGATGCCAAGAGCGGCATGCGCGTCGGGCCGGGCAATTCCGGACGCGGCGTCATTCTCGAAGCGTTCAAGCCAGGCACGGCGCCGCCGGACAACTACTCGGTCATCGGCGTGGCCGATGCGGATCGGGTGATGATGCCGCAGGGAGCATCCCCGGATGCCGGCAACATCATGCGGCCGGGGACGGGCGGACTGTACTGAACCGCGGAACTGTGCAGCGGACTGCCGAAATACGCGCGTTCGGCTTGACCCGTGCGCAACACTGATCTGGCGCGCCGCCGATTGCACTTTCGGCGCGGCACCGCTACATCCCCATCAGACATTGCAAGCGAGCAGCCGAGATTCCCATGCGCGCCGAAATCGAACGTTTAGTTGAAGAGATCAAGCAGTCGGTCGGGCTGCTGAGGAGGCATCTTTGACGTCGAGAAATCGACGGCGCGGCTGGCTGAGCTGAACAAGCTCGCCGAAGATCCCAATCTCTGGAACGATCCCCAGAAGGCCCAGAAGCTGATGCAGGAGCGCACCTCGCTGGAGGATGCGCTGTCCGGCATCGGCAAGATCGAGCGCGATCTCGAGGACGATGTCGGGATGATCGAGCTCGGCGAAGCCGAGAACGATGCGGGCGTCGTCGCAGAAGCCGAACAGGCGCTGAAGAACCTGAAAAAAGAGGTCGCCCGCCGCGAGCTCGAAGCGCTCTTGTCGGGCGAGGCCGACAAGTTCAATTCCTATCTCGAGGTCCATGCCGGCGCCGGGGGCACCGAGAGCCAGGACTGGGCGCAGATGCTTTTGCGCATGTACACGCGCTGGGCCGAGAAGCACGGTTTCAAGGTCGAGTACCTCGAGGAGTCGCAGGGCGAAGAGGCCGGCATAAAGTCTGCGACGATCCAGATTTCGGGCCATAACGCCTATGGCTGGCTGAAGACGGAGGCCGGCGTGCACCGCCTGGTACGGATCTCGCCGTTCGATTCCAATGCCAGGCGGCATACCTCGTTCTCGTCGGTGCAGATTTTTCCTGTCATCGACGACAGCATCAAGATCGATATCAAGGAATCGGACGTCCGCACCGACACGATGCGTTCGGGCGGTGCCGGCGGCCAGCACGTCAACAAGACGGAATCCGCGGTGCGCCTGACGCATATCCCCACGGGAATAGCTGTGGTTTGCCAGGCCGGCCGTTCGCAACACAAGAATCGCGCGCAGGCCTGGGACATGCTGCGCGCGCGCCTCTACGAGATCGAGCTAAAGAAGCGCGAGGAGAAGGCCGCCGCAGAGCAGGCGGCCAAAACGGATATCGGCTGGGGCCACCAGATCCGTTCCTACGTGCTGCAGCCCTATCAGATGGTGAAGGATTTGCGCACCGGCGTGCACACCTCCGACACCTCGGGCGTGCTTGACGGCGATCTCGACGAGTTCATGGCCGCGACGCTCGCCCAACGCGCCTTCGGCACCTCAGCCGACGCAATCGAGGATGTGGATTGATCGCATGCCGCGCATCGCGTTCATCGGCCTGGGGCGGATGGGGCACGGCATGGCGGGCCGCTATCTCGACGCCGGTTTCAATGTCGCGGTCTGGAATCGCAGCAAGGCAAAGGCGGAAGACCTGATTGCGCGTGGCGCCCAATGGGCGACCTCTCCGGAAGATGCCGCCATCGACGCCGATGCCGTCGTGACCATGGTCGCCGACGATGAGGCCTCGCGCAGGGTGTGGCTCGGCAACGACGGCGCCGCCGCAACGATGAAGCCCGGCACGCTTGCGATCGAATGCTCCACCGTCTCCTACGCGCACGCGCTCGCGCTCTCGCGCGAGCTGCATGAGCGTGGCCTCGTCTATATCGATTGTCCCGTCACCGGGTTGCCGGAAGCGGCCGCAAGCGGCAAGCTGACGCTGCTGGTCGGTGCCAATCCGGCCGATCTCGAGACCGCGCGCCCCTATCTTGCGCCGCTCGCCACCACCATCCGTCATTTCGGCGCGGTCGGGACGGGGACGGTTTTCAAGCTGATCAACAATCTTCTCGGCGCCGTGCAGATCGCAAGCCTTGCCGAAGGCATTGCGATTGCCGAGCAGGCCGGGCTCGACATGACGCTCGTGGCGGAAGCGCTCGCAACGGGCGCGGTGGCGAGCCCGCAGGTGATCCGTCACTCCAAGCGCATGATAACCCGCGATTTTTCCGGCGCATCGTTCACGGCCGCGCTGCGCCGAAAGGACGCCGCTTATGCAATTGCGCTCGCCGAGACCTTGCTTGCCGGCGTGCCGGTCGGCCGCGCCGCACTTGCGGCCTACGACCGGGCAACCGAGGTCGCGCCCGACGACGACGAAGGCCGCATGATCGAGATCGTCTCGCGGCCCAAATAAAGCTTTCCGGGCACAGGCCACGGCAGAAAGTCGAACTGGGCCGCGCTTGCCAGACAACAGGCGACTTGCCACACTCCCGCAAAACAAAAAGTTGGGAGGATAGGATGCCTGCGCGTCACACGAGCTTTCTCGCCATTGCGGCACTGGCCGCAGCCACCGCGATCGCAGCAAGCGCGGCCGCCGCCGACAAGAAATACGATCCGGGCGCGAGCGACACCGAAATCAAGATCGGCAACATCATGCCCTATAGCGGGCCCGCATCCTCCTATGCCGTCATCGGCAAGACCGAGGCTGCGTATTTCGACAAGATCAATGCCGAAGGCGGCATCAACGGCCGCAAGATCAACTTCATCTCCTACGATGATGCGTACTCGCCGCCCAAGGCGATCGAACAGGCGCGCAAGCTCGTCGAAAGCGATGAAGTTCTTCTGATCTTCCAGTCGCTGGGCACGCCCTCCAACTCGGCGATCCAGAAGTACATGAACGCCAAGAAGGTGCCTCAGCTCTTTGTCGCGACCGGCGCTACCAAATGGGGCGATCCCAAGAACTTTCCGTGGACCATGGGCTGGCAGCCCAATTACCAGAGCGAGGGACGTATCTACGCAAAGTATATCCTCGATCATTTTCCCGACGCCAGGATCGCGGTGTTCTGGCAGAACGATGATGCCGGCAAGGATCAGGTCAAGGGCTTGCGCGACGGCCTCGGCGACAAGGCCGGCATGATCATCGCCGACAAGTCCTATGAGGTCTCCGATCCCTCGATCAATTCCCAGATCGTGGCGCTGCGCGATTCCGGTGCCGACACCTTCTTCTCCTGGGCCGCACCGAAGGGATCGGCGCAGGCAATCAGGAAGGTCGGCGAGCTCGGCTGGAAGCCGAGGTTCTTTCTGGCAAACGTGTCGGCTTCGGTCGCGGGCGTGTTGAGGCCGGCCGGCCTTCAATACGCCAAGGACATCATCTCGACGGCCTACCTGAAGGATCCGACCGACCCCACCTGGAAGGACGATCCCGGCGTGAAGGCGTGGCGCGAGTTCATGGACAAGTACAATCCCGGCGGCGACAAGGTCGACCTGAACAATGTCTATGGCTATGCCGCAGCGCAGACGCTGGTTCAGGTGCTCAAGCAATGCGGCGACGACCTGACGCGCGAAAACATCATGCGCCAAGCTGCCAGTCTTCAGAACTTCTCAAGCGAGGTGCTGTTGCCGGGCATCAAGATCAACACCAGCCCGGATGACTTTTTCCCGATCGAGCAGATGCAGCTGATGCAGTTCGACGGTCAGTCCTGGCATCTCTTCGGTGACGTCATCACCGGCGAGGTCGGTCACGACATGAGCCACTGACGTTGCGCATGATGGCGGTTCTGTCCGGATCATGCCTCAGCCGGCGCTGAGACGGACGCCTGCACGCAGGAATTTCTGCGGATCGACGGCTTCGCCGTCGATCCTCGTTTCGTAGTGCAGATGGGGGCCGGTCGAGCGACCGGTCGAGCCGACCTCGCCGATCACCTGGCCGATCTTCACGATCTCGCCGACCTTGACGTTGATCTCGGAGAGATGGCCGTACCGTGTCGACAGGCCATTGCCGTGGTCGATCTCGACCATGCGGCCGTAACCGCCGCTCCAGCCCGAAGAAACCACCTTGCCGTTGGCGGTCGCACGTACGGGATCGCCGGTTTGCGCGCGGAAATCGAGGCCGGTATGCATCGCGGGTCGGCCGAGGAAAGGATCGGAACGGACGCCGAAGCCCGAGGTGAATTCGACCTCGCCGATCACCGGCTTGCGATAGGGCACCAGCGCCAGCGTGCGGTTCAGCCGGTCCATCTGCATGCGTGTGACGTTGATCCGGTAGAGCTGGCGTTCGAAGGCGCCGGCATCCGCGGAGAGCTTGACCGGTACGAAAGGCCCGCCCATCGGCGCGCGGGGAGTGGCGGCTTCCAGTTGCGCCAGGTCGAGGCCGAGATCGCCGATCACGCCTCGCATGCGGCGGACTCGCAATTCCATGCCGTCCTGATAGGTGTTGAGCGCCGCCACCTGGCGGCTCTCGATCTGGTCGAGCGAGGTCTGCAGGCGACCGAGGACATTATCGACGCCCTGGTTCTTGGCCAATTGATTGGCCGGTGGCGCACGCAGGATCGGCGCACGCAATTCCAGCCGTGCCTCGCGGTCCGGCGGGGCCACGAAGATGACGGTGTCGCTGATCGGCGAGGGCTTCGGCGTTGTCGTTGCACCCGTCGTGTCCGGAGCAGCCGAGGACGGGCGCGAAGGAGCGCGGATCGAACCGGTCACATCGGGAATGGTGCCGAGCGCAGTGGCCCGCGATTCCAGTGCCGTCTGCCGGCGCATGATCTGCTCGAGCTTCTGATCGAATTGCTCCTGATCGAGCAGTTGCCTGCTCATGGTGCGATCGACCCGCGCGCGTAATTCGGCGATGCGGTCCTCATAGGCATATTGCATCTCGGCCTGCCGCGCGATCAGCCGGGTCAGAACGTCGTCGCGGAAGGCAAAATAGGTTGCGGTCGCAGCAGACCATATGCCGAGCAAAGTGACGGTGCCCACGACGATCCAGAACGCCACCGGACCGAACCGAACCTGCTTGCCGGCATGCATGATGGTGTAGCCGGACTGCGCAAGCGCTGCCGCAAGGGCCTGCGGCGGCGCGCCGGAGCGACGAGGAGAGGGGCGACCGTGGTCGCCGGGATCGTGCTGGAGATGTTCGGAATATCGGCCAGAACGATGCGACATCGGCTCTCCCGCGCCGGTCGGACCCAAATTCCGTACGGCCAATTTGCAGGAGCGATTTGACAGTCACATGGTTAATTTTCCGCGAACGAGGGGTTCCCGGCTACAGCGCGCGGGCGGCCTCCAGCACCTGTTCGGCATGGCCGTCCACCCTGACGTGGCGCCAGATTTGTGCGATGCGCCCCTCGGCGCCGATCAGCACGGTGGTGCGAATGATGCCCTCGAACGTCCTGCCGTACATGGACTTTTCGCCCCATGCCCCATAGGCCTGCAGCATCTCGTGCCGTTCGTCGGAGATCAGGGGGACCTCGAGCCTGTGCTTGTCACGGAATGATTCCTGTCGCTTCAAGGAGTCGGCCGAGATACCCAACACCGCGGTCCCGGACGCCGCAAAGTCGCCCGCCAGGCGCGTGAAGTCGATCGCCTCGCGTGTGCAACCCGGGGTATCTGCCTTTGGGTAGAAGAAGAGCACCAGTTTCTTGCCCGAGAAGTCCGAAAGGGCAACGCTCGTGCCGCCATCGCGGCGCAGACGGAATGCGGGTGCCTTGTCGCCGGCGACCAGCCCGGAAGACGTTTCGACAGCCCTCGTCTTGCCGCCTGCCGATTGCGCCGGCGCTGCTTTCGATGATCTTAACGGTTTCGACGTGCCCTTGTGCGATGGTCTTGAGGTTGCACTTTTGAGCGCTTTGGGGGCCGCCGAATGGCGGCTTTTTTCAGCCCCGGTTCTGGCCTTCGCAGCCCGTTTCGTCGCAGCTTTGCCGCCAAGTGGCGTTTTGGGGGATTTCTTGCGCGATTTCTTGGACATACGCCTTCCTTTCGTCGCTTTCCACGGATCAATCATTGGGCTATTCCGGGTTTCGTCCCGCAAGCCGGATTCGCTCCTGCGACTGGGCAAGTGTGACGGCGCCGGGGTATGGTTACAAGGAATTCGATGCTCCTCCTGTTTTCTCGTTGATTGAGCGACAAGCGACATGGCGAGCAACGGGTCCAATCGAGGGTTGGCTGCGATGGCGGGACAGCAGCGCTCGTTACAGGACGGGGAGCGCGGCGGCCGCGACGGCGATCAGACTTTCGGCGAGCGCCAGCACCAAGACGCAATGCTCAGGAATCCTTCCCCGCGACCAATCCCGAAGGGTCACCTCGGCCCCCAATCCCCGCACTGGAACGATGCGGATTGGGATGAGAACGACAGCGACGGCCACCGCGCGCGCCGGCTGTTGTCCTCCCGCTCGAATTCGGGTCTTCACCGCTTCGTCGACCGATGCGCCGCGCTGCGACGCTGGCTGACCGGCGAGCGGTGGGTAAGGCGGCTCGCGCTGGTGTTCGCCTCCCTGATGCTGATCTTTGCCGGATGCTTTTTCGGCCTGTGGTGGCGGCTTGGCGCGGGTCCGATCAATCTCGACATAGCCACGCCCTGGCTTGCGGCCGCAATCGAGGAGAATATCGGTCACGGCAACACCGTCGAGGTCGGCGGCACGCAGATCGAGCGGGCCGGGCGCATCAGGATCGCCGTACGCATCCGCGACATCATCGTCCGCGACCACGATCACGCCATCGTTGCAAGCGCGCCGAAGGCGGAGGTCAAGCTGTCCGGCGCCGCGTTGCTGATGGGACGGCTGCGCGCCGAGAGTCTCAATCTCGTCGACGCCGAACTTTCGGTCCGCATCACGCCGGATGGCAGCGTGACCGTCTATACCGGCGATACCGCCAAGCCGCTGGCGACCGGCGTGGCTTCGAAACGCCTGGCAGCGGAGGCGGCAGGCGCAGCGAAGCCCTCGATCACGGCGCCATCGCCTGCGCCAGCCGTCCCGACCGCACCGGGCGGATCCGGCTCGGCTTCAACCAGCGGCTTGCTTGCGGGCCTCGATTGGCTCGACAGCCTGAGCCTGACGGGACTGGATGGACAGAACCTCAACGAGATCGGCCTGAAGAACGGCGTGCTGATCGTCGATGACCAGCAGCGCGGCAACAAATGGAATTTTGAGAATATCACTTTGAGCCTGCGTCGGCCGAGCGGCGGCGGCGTTGCCCTCAGCCTTGGCGAGGAGGGCGTGCGTCCCTGGTTGCTGCGGGTGACTGTGGGCCCGCAGGAGAACGGCGTGCGCTCCGTGGATGTTCGCGCCCACAATGTGTCCACCAGCAACATCCTCCTGGCGCTGCGGCTGAAGGATCTCACCTACAACGCGGATCTGCCGCTGACCGGCGAGCTCAAGGGCGAGCTCGGCCGCGACGGCCTGCCCACCTATTTTCGCGGCAAGCTCACCGCCGGCGCCGGAACCGTGATCGATACCGACACGCCCGATTATCCGATGGCAATCGATTCGGCGGAGATCAACGTCGAGTGGGATTCCGGGCGGCGCGTCCTGGTCGCCCCCTTCAAGATCATTTCCGGCGCGAACCGCGTCACGTTGCTGGCCCATCTCGAGCCGCCCGATGACAACGTCAACGATTGGCGGCTCGGCTTCTCCGGGGGCACCATCGTGCTCGCCGGTATCGCCAACGAGCCGCCGCTGATCTTCAACCGCATCGCCATCGAATTCCGCTTCGATACCACCCGCAAGCAGGTGCTGCTCACCAAGGCCAATATCTCGAATGGCGAAGTCGGGATCGCGGGCACGGGCAGCATCGACTATTCAGGAGAGCCGCTGCTGCGATTGGGCTTTGCCGGCACGCCGATGTCGGCGTTGGCCCTGAAACGGATCTGGCCGACCCTGATCGTGCCGGAGGTGCGCGAATGGGTGATCGAACGCATCGAGCGCGGCTCGGTGCAGCGTATCGAGATCGGCGTCGACACGCTGGTGAAAAACCTTCCGCGCAAGGGACCGCCTATCCCTGAGGACGGGCTCTCCGTCAACATCGTCGCCGGTGGGGTCGCGGTGCGTCCGGTCGACGGCTTGCCGTCTGTGCATGATGCGGATTTGAAGGCGCATGTCACCGGCCGCAGTGCCACGGTGACGATCGCGCAGGCGCAGGCCGACACGCCTTCCGGTCGCAAGCTCAACATCTCCGACTTCGTCTTTGAAGTCCCTGACATGCACCCGAAGCCACCGCCCTCGCGCGTGAAGCTGCGGATCGACGGAGCGGTGCCGGCGGCGGCGGAAATCCTCGCCTCCGACCGCCTTAGCGACTTCTCGGCAACGCCCATCGATCCGAACACCAGCAAGGGCACGTTCTCGGCGATCATCAACATGGGCATGCCGGTGAAAGGCGAGCTCACCAGGGACAACACGACCTACAACGTGACGGCCGACCTCAACGGCTTCTCGGCCGACAAGCTCGTCATGAGCCAGAAGCTCGAGGCCAACTCGCTGAAACTCGTTGCCAGCAACCAGGGCTATCAGGTCAAGGGTGACGTCAAGATCAGCGGCCAGCAGGCCTCGCTCGACTATCGCAAGCCCGCCGAGGGCGATGCCGATGTCCGCCTGCAGGCGACGCTGGACGATGCAGGCAGGGCGCGGCTCGGGCTCGATCTTGGTCCGCAGGTGTCGGGGGCGGTCCCGATCAAGCTGGTCGGCAAGATCGGCGACCAGAGCAAGATGGGCATCGAAGCCGATCTCACCCAGCTCAGGCTCGACAATATCCTGCCCGGCTGGGTCAAGGTGCCCGGCAAGTCCAGCAAGGCCAGTTTCAACGTGGTGTCGAAACCGCAGTCGACGCGGTTCGAGGACATCGTGGTCGAAGGCGGCGGGGTCTCGATCAAGGGCGCGCTGGAAGTCGATCAGAACGGCGACCTGCTGAACGCAAGCTTCCCGACCTATGCGCCGTCCGAAGGCGACAAGACCTCGCTGCGCGCCGAACGCGGCGCCGACGGTGTCGTGAAGGTGACGATGCGCGGCGATGTGTTCGATGGCCGCAGCTTCCTCAAATCGGCGATATCAGGGACCAGCAAGGACGACAGCAAGAGCAAGCTGAAGAACCTCGACCTCGACATCGATCTGAAGCTCGGCGCAGTCGCCGGATATAATGGCGAGGCGTTGCGCAGCCTCGACTTGAAATTGTCTCGCCGGAACGGCGTGGTCAGGAATTTCGCCCTGAACGGAAAGATCGGGCGCGACACGCCCGTATCCGCAGAAATGCACGGGCGCGGACAGCCCGGCCAAGGGCGCGACCTGATCATCCTGCAAACCAACGATGCCGGCGCGTTCTTCCGCTTCAACGACATCTATTCGAAGATGGTCGGGGGCCAGATGACGCTCGCCGTCGAGCCGCCGATGCCCGATCCGGGCCCGAGGGAAGGATTGCTCAACGTCCGCGACTTCTCGGTGAAGGGACAGGCCGAGCTCGATCGTCTGGCCGCAGGCGGTGCGCCCGGAGCGCAGAACGGCATTCAGTTCTCGGCGCTGCGCGCGGAGTTCACGCGGCAAAACGGACAGTTCACGATCAGGGACGGTGTGGCGAAGGGGCCCATGATCGGCGGAACGATCGAGGGCACGATCGATGCCGCAAACCAGGTCCGCATGAGCGGCACCTTCGTTCCGATGTACGGACTGAACAACATGTTTGGGCAGCTTCCGATCGTCGGGATATTTCTCGGCGCCGGCCGCAATGAAGGCCTGTTCGGCGTGACCTATGAGGTCGTCGGCACACTTGGCCAGCCGGTGCTGCGCATCAATCCGATCTCCGCGATCCTGCCCGGCATAACGCGCAAGATCATGGACTTCAACACCGGCAAGCAATACAACCCGACCGAGTTCCCGGTCCCGAACAATTAGCGCCTGAGCGCCGGCACCACGAGGAACGGCGTCATTCCCAGTATGACATTGACGAGCGCGAAGGCGATCAGCGGATCGTAGCTGTGGGTGAAATCGTGGATCAGGCCGCCGCTCCAGGAGCCCAGCGCCGATCCAAGCCCGCTGCCGATCGAGATGCTGCCGAAGATGGTGCCGACCCGCTCGCCGCGAAAGATTTTCAGCGCGGTTGCGGTGATCAGCGGTCCGCGCGAGCCGATCATGCTGCCGAAGGTGATGACGAATGCCGTCAGCACCCAGACATTCGGGTAGCGCTGCAAGAGCCATAACAAAAAAATCCCGACGATCGAGATAGCGTAGCTGATCAGGACCGACGGCCGGCGGCCGATGATGCCGTCAAGCGTCGAGACCCCGAGCATGCCGAACAGCAGCACGACGCCGGAAAATCCCCAGGCGGTCGCAGCCTGCAGCGGGGGGAAACCGGCATCGATCAGATAGGCCACGATCTGCGCCGCGATCGAGTACATCCCGACCGCCGTGAAAAAGAAGGTCGAGAACAGCGCCCAGAACGCGTGGTGGCGCATGGCGCTCAGAAGCGTCCAACCGTGATCGACAAAATCGGGATCGGTCTTCTTGACGACGTGAGGGGATCCGCCCGCAAATAGTCGCCAGGGCAGGAACAACAGAGGCAGGAGCAGGCAGAGGACGATAATTCCAAGAAGCTGATAGGCGCCGCGCCAGCCGAGATGGTCGATCAGGATTTGCGATGCCGGCAATAGCAAGAGGACACCGCCGCCCATTGCGGAATAGACCACTGCCATCGCGGTCGGCAGCCGCGGGCCGAACCATCGGCCGAGCAGCATCGAGTTCGGCACGTTGCCGATCAGCGCGAAGCCGAAACCGACGCACAAGCCGATGCTCACCTGGAACTGCCAGAGCTGTTGCGCGTGCGCCGCGATCAGGAAGGCCGCGCCGAGCAGGAACATGCCGAGCCCGTAGACCGTCCGCGGACCCGAGCGGTCGAATAGCCGCCCGACGAGCGGCGCGGACAGCCCGCCCACGAGCCAGCTCAGCGAATAGACCGAGACCACCTGGGCGCGGTCCCAGCCGAAGTTCTCCGAAATCGGCTTGAGAAAGACGGTGAAGCTTTCGCTCAAGCCACGACCGAGGACTGCGAGCGCAAAGCAAAGCGCGAGCACGATCAACGCCACGCGCGCCGGCCTGGCCGGCGCAACCGCAATGTCCTGACGCGGCGTGGATTGATCCATTCGGGGCAGGGAGCCGCGTTTCCGCGGTTCTCACAAGCGTCAAATGGGAATGCGCCTATGCAGGCCTGACGAGAACGTGGCGCTTCTTGCCGAGCGACAACTTGATCACGCCCTCCGGCGTAAGGTCGGCCTTCGACAGCATCATTTTCTCGTCGGTCACGGCGGCATCATTGACGCGCAGGCCGCCGCCCTTGATCTGGCGCCGCGCTTCGCCATTCGAGGCTACGAGTCCGGCCTTGACGAACAGCGTCAGGACGCCGCTGCCGGCCTCAAGTTCGCCGCGCGGAATTTCCAGGGTTGGAAGGTTCTGCGCGATCGCGCCTTCCTCGAACGTCTTCCGTGCGGTCTCGGCGGCTTCGCGCGCGGCCTCCGAGCCATGCAGCAGCGCGGTCGCGGCGTCCGCCAGCGCCTTCTTGGCCTCGTTGATCTCGGCGCCCTTGAGTGTCGCGAGCTTGTTGATCTCGCGCATCGGCAGCGTCGTGAAGAGCTTCAGGAACCTGACGACGTCGGCATCCTCGGTGTTCCGCCAATACTGCCAGAAGTCGTAAGGGGAGAACTGATCGGCGTTCAGCCACACCGCGCCCTTGGCGGTCTTGCCCATCTTGTCGCCTGATGCGGTCGTGAGCAGCGGCGTCGTCAGCGCAAACAGCGGCGGCGTGCCCATGCGACGTCCGAGGTCGACGCCCATGACGATGTTGCCCCACTGGTCCGAGCCGCCCATCTGCAGCCGGCAACCGACGCGCCGCGACAGCTCCACGAAGTCGTAGGCCTGGCAGACCATGTAGTTGAACTCGATGAAGCTCATCTCCTGCTCGCGCTCGAGGCGGAGCCGCACCGAATCCATGGTCAGCATGCGATTGACGGAGAAGTGCTTGCCGATGTCACGCAGCATCTCGATCCATTTCAGCTTCGTCAGCCATTCGGCGTTGTCGAGCATGAGGGCATCGCTCTTGCCGTCGCCGAATTTCAGCACTTTGGCGAACACGCCGCGGATGCTTTCCTTGTTGGATTCGATCTCTGCGATCGTGCGCAGCGCGCGCGTCTCGTCCTTGCCGGAGGGATCGCCGACCATGGTGGTGCCGCCGCCCATCAGCGTGATCGGCTTGTTGCCGCTCAGCTGCAGCCAATAGAGCATCATCATGCTCAGGAAGTTGCCGATATGCAGGGAGGGCGCGGTGCAATCGTAGCCGACATAGGCGATCGCCTGGCCTTTGGCGGCAAGCTGGTCCAGGCCCTCGAAATCCGAGCACTGATGAATGAAGCCGCGTTCCTGCAGGGTGTTGAGGAAATCGGACTTGAAAGTGCTCATCTTTCTGCGACCTTGATCATTCCTGCTTTACGGTATTTGCAGCTAATTCTCGGGAACTCGCCGCCCGCTGGCTGCTCCGGCGCGGCCGCGCCGTGGCAATATAAGATGTGTTCCTTTGGCACAAGGTACACCGTTGAAAGCCCCAATCTGCGGCGAGGGGCAAAAAGCCCGCGTGGACGCGGCGGAATTCGAGCCGATTTGCTGCGCCGATCCGCAATGCCGTGCAGCCTCAGCGCCGCCTGAGCACTTGAGTATTCTAAATCTGCGAGCGTGGCGACGGCGACCGCCGGCGTTAACCGTGATAGGGTCGTATTTCGTCGAGCGGATCGACTCAAAATTAAAGGGCTTGCTGCCAAATATCTCTCGGAATGGGCGTTGATTGCTACATGGCGGCCAATACAAGTTTTCTGGCTGCTGCGCTGAGTTGATAGCATCAAAAAGCCCGCATTTTATTGGTTTTCGGCAGCAGGCAAATGCCGATGGAATCGTGTCCCTTTGGCACAAGCCGGGCGTCCGCGATAGGTGTTCGTGAGGCTCCACCATGATGTTGACCGCACTCGGTCTGATGAGCGGGACCTCGCTCGACGGGGTCGACGTCGCATTGATCGAAACCGATGGCCGCCGAATCAAGGCGCTGGGGCCATCCGGCTACCGGCCCTATACCGACAAGGAGCGCAGCCTGCTCAGGCAGGCTCTGGCGGAAGCCACCCATCTGCCGCAGCGCGAGGCGCGACCGGGCGCGCTGGCGGAAGCCGAGCATGTGGTCACGGTTGCGCATGCGGAAGCCGTCGCGGCTTTCAGGACGCAAAATCGCATCACCTGCGAGGACATCGATATCGTCGGCTTCCACGGCCAGACCGTGCTGCACCGGCCGGAGAAGCGGCTGACTGTTCAGATCGGCGACGGGCCCGCGCTGGCAAAGGCGATCCACATTCCCGTGATGCACGATTTCCGCGCGGCCGATGTTGCAGCCGGAGGCCAGGGCGCGCCATTCGTGCCGGTCTATCACCGCGCGCTCGCCCAATCGCTGGAGCGCGAGGGGCCGATCGTCGTGGTCAACATCGGCGGCGTGTCCAACATCACCTATATCGATGGCGACGACACGCTGATCGCCTGCGACACCGGCCCAGGCAACGCGCTGATCGACGATTTCATGTTCCGCGTCATGCACCAGCCCTTCGACACCGAAGGGCGGCTTGCGGCGCAGGGTCGTGTCGACGAGGCCTGGGTTCGCCGCGCGCTGGACTTGCCGTTCTTCCGATTGAAGCCGCCTAAATCGCTCGATCGCAATGATTTCAGCTCGCTCAAGCTCGGGGAGGTCAAGCCCGAGGATGGCGCCGCGACGCTCACCGCATTCACGGCGGCTGCGATTGCGAGAGTCGTACCGCTGCTGCCCAAATTGCCCAAATACTGGATCGTGGCGGGCGGGGGCGCGCGCAATCACACCATGATGCGGATGCTGCGCGATCGGCTTACGCCCGCGCGGGTCGAGTCCGCCGACGCACTCGGCTGGTCGACGGATGCGATTGAGGCGCAGGCCTTTGGTTTCCTTGCGGCGCGAGGGCTGAAGGGCCTGCCGCTCAGCTATCCCGCGACCACGGGCGTGCCGATCCCCATGACCGGCGGAGTGATTGCGAGGCCTTGACATGTCCATGCATTTGCATTTAATTAGATGCAAGTGCATCAACATGCAGGACTGGCCATGACCGCGCCGCTCAAGCTGATCAGCCACACCCTCTGTCCATACGTGCAGCGCGCTGTGATCGCGCTGACGGAAAAGGGCGTTTCGTTCGAGCGGATCGACATCGATCTCGCTAACAAACCGGACTGGTTCCTGAAGCTATCGCCGCTCGGCAAGACCCCGGTGCTGCTGGTCGGCGATCACCCGATCTTCGAATCCGCTGTCATCCTTGAATATCTGGAGGAGACGCAGGCCAATCCCCTGCATTCGCCAGACGCGTTCCGCCGTGCCGAGCACCGCGCCTGGATCGAGTTCGGTTCGGCGGTGCTGAACGATATTGCGGGTTTTTATACCGCGCCCGACAGGGCGGTGCTGAATGCCAAGGCAACCCAGCTTGAGCAGAAATTCGCGCGGCTCGAGGCTCGCATCGCCGCTTCGCCCTGGTTTGATGGCGACAAGTTCTCGCTCGTCGATGCGGCGTTCGGCCCGGTATTCCGCTATTTCGATGTGTTCGACGAGATCGAAGACTTCGGCATCCTCACCGGCAAGCCCAAACTTTCCCGCTGGCGCGCTTCGCTCGCCGCCCGGCCCTCGGTCAAGTCGGCGGTGAGCGCTGATTATCCGGCGCTGCTGCGCGGTTTCATCGACCGGCGCAGGTCTTGTCTCTCGCAGTTACAGGTGCGCGCCGCGGCCTGATCGCGTCATAGCTCGGCAGCCATTTTCGCGAGCACCGCGACCGTATTCATGTTGCGCGCGGTGCCGATCTTGCTCGCGGGAACGACGAGCTTCGACTGCGCCATGCCGTCGCCATAGTGGATGTAGATCTCGCGTTTTCCGAGCCTTATCTGCTCGTCCTTCTGGTTGCGAATGGTTGTGAGCATATCGGCCAAAGGTGCGCGATCGAGAAACAGCGCGAGCGTGCGATTGGGCGCGAGCTTCGGAAAAGGGTTTTGCGAGGCGACTTGCGCCATCTCTTCGGCGCTGCGGACCAGCACGCCGACGGGCTTGCCGGCATATTGGGCGAGCCTCTTCTCCAGTGTGGACTTGATCGCGGCCTCGGATTTGCGGCTTGAGAACACGACATTGCCGCTGGCGATATAGGTGCGCACGGCCGCAAAGCCGAGTTCCTCGCACATGGTCTTCAGTTCACCCATCGGCAGCTTGCCGGTGCCGCCGACATTGACGGCCCGCAACAGGGCAATCCACGAGCCCATCAGAGGACTTATCGGACGTTGGCCAGGCGCATGTCGAGATAGGCGGTGATCGTTTCCATCAGCGGCTCGAGCTTGCCGTCGAAGAAATGATTTGCGCCGGGGATGACCTGCTGGTCGATCACGATGCCTTTTTGGGTCTTCAACTTCTCGACCAGCGTGTTGACGTCCTTCGGCGGCACGACTGCGTCCTTCTCGCCGTGAACGATGAGGCCGGAAGAAGGGCAGGGCGCGAGGAATGAGAAGTCGTAGAGATTGGCCGGCGGCGCAATCGAGATGAAGCCTTCGACCTCGGGCCGGCGCATCAACAGCTGCATGCCGATCCAGGCGCCGAACGAGAACCCCGCAACCCAGCAAGCGCGCGCTTCAGGATTGATCGTTTGCGCCCAGTCGAGCGCGGAGGCTGCGTCCGACAATTCGCCGGTGCCATGATCGAACGAGCCCTGGCTGCGGCCGACGCCACGGAAATTGAAGCGCAGCACCGAAAATCCGCGATGCGCGAAAGCGTAGTAGCACTGGTAGACGATCTGGTGATTCATCGTGCCGTGAAATTGCGGATGCGGATGCAGGATCATCGCAATCGGCGCATTCTTCTGCTTGGCCGGGTGATAGCGGCCTTCAAGGCGGCCCGCCGGGCCGGTAAAAATGACTTCAGGCATGAGCGAGTCCTGGATCGATCTCTGGAGATTGGTCTCTTGGCAATCAACCGGTCGGTTATGACTTCATCAGCACAAACGGCGGACCAAGGGGCTGGCCAGCGTTTCTCCCGCAAGCTCGAGAGAAGGCGCGTGCGTGAACAGGCGGCGTTCTAACATAAGGCGAGGGGCAAAAAGCAAGCATCTTGAACATCTGCCAAGAGCTTCAAGGCGTTAGGCATAATCTTGCGGAGAGGCGGCAGGTTTGCCAATTGGCGAGTAGCACTACGGGCGAAGCCGCGCGCCGCCGTCGCTGTGGCGAAGCAATTAGGTATCATAGTACTTTATGACCAAGCGGGTTTACCTCGACTGGAATGCGACGACGCCGCTGCGCGCGGAGGCGCGGCAGGCGATGGTTGCGGCGTGGGACCTGCCTGGCAATCCCTCCTCCGTCCATACGGAAGGCCGCCAGGCGCGGCGCCTGGTCGAGGACGCCCGTGCGGCCATCGCCGAGGCTGTTGGCGCGCAGGCGAGAGGCGTCGTGTTCACCTCCAGCGGGACCGAGGCCAATGCGATGGCGCTGATGCCGGGGCTGCGCAAGGGGACCGGTGCGCCCGTTGAACGGCTTGTCCTCTCGGCTATCGAGCACGCCTCGGTGCTGACTGGCGGCCGGTTTGCCCCAGACGTGATCGCTAAAATCCCCGTTACCCGGTCCGGCGTGGTCGACTTGCATGGTCTGGAGGACTTGCTTCGCTCCGACCGACCCGCGCTGGTGTCCATCATGGCTGCGAACAATGAGACCGGCGCGCTGCAGCCGGTGCGGGAGGCGGCTGAAATCGCGCATCGGGCGGGAGGCCTGCTGCACGTCGACGCGATCCAGGCGTTTGGAAAAATACCTTTCAATATCAAAGATATAGACGCTGATCTGATAACGTTGTCGGCGCACAAGATTGGCGGTCCGAAAGGCGTCGGCGCACTCGTTTTGGCCGATGGTGTCGAGGCAATTGAACCGCTCCTGCGCGGCGGTGGCCAGGAATTGGGCCGCCGGGCCGGTACCGAGAATGTTGCCGGCATCGTCGGCTTTGGCGCGGCGGCCAGAGCCATCATGGACGCCGGCGAGGATCAGCCGGGCCGGCTGGAAAAGCTCAGCAGACGGCTGGAAACCGGCCTCAAGGAGACGCCGGGCGTTCTGGTGTTTTCCGATGATGTTCCGCGACTGCCGAACACGACCCTGTTCACCGTGCCGGGGCTGAAGGCCGAGACGGCCGTCATCGCCTTTGATCTCGAGGGGATCGCGGTGTCTTCGGGATCGGCCTGCTCCTCGGGCAAGGTTCAGCCGTCGCATGTGCTGGAGGCCATGGGTTTTGGGCCCGGGCTGGCCCAGGGTGCCGTGCGGCTCAGTCTGGGCTGGTCCACGTCTGAGGCAGACATTGAATCCTGTCTTATGGCTTGGCGAAAGCTCGCCAATACCTTACTTAAAGAGCAAAGAAACATGGCTTGAACCGTTCTAAGCCGGTTTCTTCGTTGCGCTGCAATAGAGCTGTTTGGAACTGATCCACCGCGGTCCTTGAAACCGCGAGCGGAGGAAAGAATGCCAGCCGTCCAAGAGACGGTCGACCGCGTCAGGCGGATCGACGTCGACCAGTATCGATATGGATTCGAAACGCTGATCGAATCCGACAAGGCCCCAAAGGGGCTGTCCGAAGATACGGTTCGTTTCATCTCTGCAAAAAAGAACGAGCCCGCCTGGATGCTCGAGTGGCGCCTGGAGGCGTTCCGCCGCTGGCTGACCATGACGGAGCCGACCTGGGCGCGTGTCGACTATCCCAAGATCGACTATCAGGACATCTATTACTACGCTGCGCCGAAGCCGAAGAAGCAGCTGTCCTCGCTCGACGAGATCGACCCCGAGATTCTCAAGACCTACGAGAAGCTCGGCATCCCCTTGCGCGAGGTTGCGGTGCTCGAAGGCGTTGTGAAGCCGGACGGCGAGGAGACGACGGCGCGCTCGAAAATCGCGGTCGATGCCGTTTTCGAACTCGGTGTCGGTTGCGACCACTTTCAAGGAAGAGCTGAAGCAGGCCGGCGTGATCTTCATGCCGATTTCGGAGGCGATCCGCGAGCATCCGGAGCTGGTGAAAAAATATCTCGGCTCGGTCGTGCCGACCTCGGACAATTTCTTCGCCACGCTGAACTCGGCCGTATTCTCCGACGGCTCGTTCGTCTATGTGCCGGCGGGCGTGCGCTGCCCGATGGAGCTGTCGACCTATTTCCGTATCAATGAGCGCAACACCGGGCAGTTCGAGCGCACGCTGATCATCGCGGACAAGGGCTCTTACGTCTCCTACCTCGAAGGCTGCACCGCGCCGCAGCGCGACGAGAACCAGTTGCATGCCGCGGTCGTCGAGCTCGTCGCGCTCGATGACGCCGAGATCAAGTATTCCACGGTGCAGAACTGGTATCCCGGCAATTCGGAAGGCAAGGGCGGCATCTACAATTTCGTCACCAAGCGCGGCGACTGCCGCGGCAGGAATTCGAAGATATCGTGGACCCAGGTCGAGACAGGTTCGGCGATCACCTGGAAATATCCGAGTTGCATCCTGCGCGGCGATAATTCTCGCGGAGAGTTCTATTCGATCGCGATCTCGAACGGCTTCCAGCAGGTCGATAGCGGGACCAAGATGCTGCATCTGGGCAAGAACACCACGAGCCGGATCATCTCCAAGGGCATCGCGGCGGGCAGGTCGCAGAACACCTATCGCGGGCTTGTGACCGCGCACCGCAAGGCAACCGGCGCGCGTAACTTCACCGCCTGCGATTCGCTCCTGATCGGCGATAAATGCGGCGCGCACACCGTGCCCTATATCGAGGCGAAGAACTCGTCCGCAACCTTCGAGCACGAGGCGACGACGTCGAAGATCTCCGAGGACGTGCTGTTCTATTGCGTCCAGCGCGGGCTGAGCCAGGAGGAGGCCGTTGGCCTCGTCGTCAACGGCTTCGTCAAGGACGTGTTGCAGCAACTGCCGATGGAGTTCGCGGTCGAGGCGCAGAAGCTGATCTCGATCTCGCTCGAAGGTTCGGTCGGATAAATCCCTTTGGGCCGCTCAACGGAAGCGCCTCGGAACATCCTGGGAAAAGAGCCAATGGCATTGCTTGACGTCAAAGATCTGCAGGTCCGTGTCGAGGATCGCGAAATTCTCCACGGGCTGTCGCTCACGGTGAACAAGGGCGAGGTCCA
Organism: uncultured Alphaproteobacteria bacterium; assembly: GCA_963738845.1. GTDB lineage: Bacteria > Pseudomonadota > Alphaproteobacteria > Rhizobiales > Xanthobacteraceae > Bradyrhizobium. Next base: position 561,355 of record CAVTYJ010000009.1, read on the forward strand.
TGCCATCATGGGCCCGAACGGCTCCGGCAAGTCGACGCTGTCCCATGTCATCGCCGGCAAGCCCGGCTACGAGGTGACCGGCGGGCAGATCCTGTTCAACGGCGAGGACCTTCTGGAGATGGCGCCCGACGAACGCGCCGCCAAGGGCGTGTTCCTCGCGTTCCAGTATCCGGTCGAAATTCCCGGCGTCGCGACCATGAATTTCCTGCGCACCGCGCTGAATGCCCAGCGCAAGGCGCGGGGCGAAAGCGAATATTCGACGCCCGACTTCCTGAAGAAGGTCCGCGAGGTGGCAAAGTCCCTCAACATCCCGCAGGACATGCTGCGCCGTGGCGTCAATGTCGGTTTCTCCGGCGGCGAAAAGAAGCGGAACGAGATTTTGCAGATGGCGTTGTTCGAGCCGCAACTGTGTATCCTCGACGAGATGGATTCGGGACTCGACATCGACGCGCTCAGGATCGCGGCCGACGGCGTCAATGCGCTGCGTTCGCCGGACCGGGCGATGGTCGTGATCACCCATTATCAGCGGCTTCTCAATTACATCATCCCCGACTTCGTGCATGTCATGTCCCGCGGGCGGGTGGTGAAGAGCGGTGGCAAGGAGCTTGCGGTCGAGCTCGAGGAGTCCGGCTACGCGCAATTTGAGGACGCGGCCTGATGAATGTTGCGTTGGCAAAGACGGATACGGGACGCGCGGTGGACCGCGTGTTCGACCCTGTCTGCGACCGCCTGCCCGGTGCGCCCAACGTTGCCGCCGCGCGGCGGAAGGCGTTTGAGGCCTTCCAGCAGGCGGGGTTGCCGCACCGGCGGCTGGAGGAATGGAAGTATACCGATCTGCGTGCCCTGATGCGCGAGGTGCTGCCGCTGGCGGGCGCCCCGGATGCGGCGTCGCTCGAGCGGGCGCGGGTTGCGCTCGGGGCCTGCACCATCGAGGGAGCGGCCAGGCTTGTGCTGGTCGATGGCGTCTTCGCTCCGGAGCTTTCCGTTGACGCGGAAGCGGGTGTCAGCGTTCGTACGCTGCGCGATGTTCTGGAAGGAGGCGACGTCGAGCTTTTGCATGCAAGCGCAACGGACGCCATGATCGCGCTCAACGCGGCGCTGGCCACGGATGGCGTGGTGATCGAAGTTGCCGATGGCGCGGCACTGACGCGGCCGATTCAGCTCGTTCATGTCGCAACCGCGGCCTCCGCATCGGTCGTGACCCGTTCCCGGCTCAGGCTCGGTAACGGCGCGCATGCTGCGCTGGTCGAGAGTTTTGTGGCGGCCGAGGGCGCCCGCGGCTACCAGTCGCACGATGCCCTGATCATTTCCGTCGGCGACAACGCGGAATTATCGCAGCTGCAACTCGTGGCCGACAGTGCGGATGCCGTGAACATCACGTCCGCGATGTACGCGATCGGCGCGAGCGCGAAGCTCAACCTGTTCAATCTGACCAGCGGCGGGGCGGTAACGCGTTTCCAGGGCTTCCTGACGCTTGCCGGTGAAGGCTCCGAACTATCCGTCAATGGCGTGAACCTTCTGAAAGGCACTCAGCATGGCGACACCACGATGGTGGTGGATCATGCCGTGCCGCATTGCACGAGTTCGCGAGATTTTCCGCGCCGTGGTCGACGACCGCGCACATTCGGTATTCCAGGGCCGCATCATCGTGCGCCCGGATGCGCAAAAGACCGACGGCAAGATGATGACGCGGGCGCTGTTGCTGTCCGATGAGGCGGAAGCCGACAACAAGCCGGAGCTCGAGATCTTCGCCGACGACGTCACCTGCGGCCACGGCGCGACCGCCGGTGCGCTCGATGAAAGCCTTCTGTTCTATCTGCGGGCGCGCGGGCTCCCTGAGAAGGAAGCGCAGGCGCTGCTGATCCAGGCCTTTGTGGGCGAGGCGATCGAAGGCACCACGGACGAGAAGCTGCGCGAGGTTGCAATGGCGCACGCCGAACGATGGCTGGAGGCAAGGGCTTGACCATGCATCCGGCGGTTCAGAACGGTGCTTACGACGTGGCGCGGCTGCGCGAGGATTTTCCGGCGCTGGCCACCGAGGTCTATGGCAAGCCGCTGGTCTATCTGGACAACGCGGCGTCCGCGCAGAAGCCGAATGCCGTGCTCGATCGCATGATGCATGCCTACAAGTTCGAATACGCCAATGTGCATCGCGGCCTGCATTATCTCGCCAATGCCGCGACCGAAGCCTACGAGGGCGGCCGCGCGACGGTGGCGAAATTCCTCAATGCCCGCCGCAACGAGGAGATCGTCTTTACGCGCAACGCGACCGAAGCGATCAACCTTGTCGCCTACTCCTGGGGTGAGCCGAACATCAAGGCGGGCGACGAGATCGTCCTCTCGATCATGGAGCACCATTCCAACATCGTTCCCTGGCATTTCCTGCGCGAGCGCCACGGGGCGGTGATCAAATGGGCGCCGGTCGACGACGACGGCAATTTCCTGTTTGAGGAGTTCGAAAAGCTGCTGACGCCGCGTACGAAGCTGGTTGCGATCACGCAGATGTCGAATGCGCTGGGCACCATCGTGCCCGTCAAGGATGTCGTCAAGGTCGCCCACGCGCGCGGCATCCCCGTGCTGGTGGACGGCAGCCAGGCCGCCGTGCATCTGGCGATCGACGTGCAGGACATCGATTGCGATTTCTATGTCTTCACCGGGCACAAGCTCTACGGGCCGACCGGAATCGGCGTGCTCTATGCCAAGCATGACCATCTCGTCGCGATGCGTCCTTTCAACGGTGGCGGCGAGATGATCCGCGAGGTCGCCCAGGACTGGGTCACCTATGGCGATCCCCCGCACAAGTTCGAGGCGGGTACGCCCGCGATCGTGCAAGCGATCGGGCTTGGCGCTGCGATCGACTATGTCAATTCGATCGGCAAAGCCCGCATTGCCGCGCATGAGCACGACCTTCTCGAATATGCGCAAGGGCGGCTGCGCGAGATCAATTCGCTGCGGCTGATCGGGACCGCAAGAGACAAGGGGCCTGTGATCTCCTTCGAGATGAAAGGCGCGCATCCTCATGACGTCGCGACCGTGATCGACCGCCAGGGCATAGCGGTGCGTGCCGGCACCCACTGCGTGATGCCGCTTTTAGAGCGGTTCAACGTGACGGCCACCTGTCGCGCCTCGTTCGGCATGTATAATACGCGCGAAGAGGTTGACCATCTGGTGCAGGCGCTGATCAAGGCGCGGGAATTGTTCGCATGACCGATACGGCCGAAGTCAAGACCGCCAACATGGAAACGCATTCGGCGCTGCCGCCGGAGGAAACCGAGCGGCTGACGGGAGACATCGTCGCCGCGCTGAAGACCGTATTCGACCCGGAAATCCCCGCCGACATCTACGAGCTCGGCCTGATCTACAAGGTCGATATCGGCAACGACCGCGCGGTCGACGTGACGATGACGCTGACGACGCCGAATTGCCCTGCGGCCGGCGAGCTGCCGACCATGGTCGAGAACGCGGTCGCAAGCGTTCCCGGCGTCGGCACGGTCAATATCAATCTGGTCTGGGAGCCCGCCTGGTCGCCGGACCGGATGAGCGACGAGGCGCGCCTCGTGCTCAATATGTGGTGAGGCGTTTGCATCGAGTGATGAATTGACTTTGCGAAACAATGAGCGGCATTGATCGGCCGCCGGGAATGACCACATGAACGACATGACCCAGTCATCACCTATCCCCGCTTCCAGGCCGAAGGCGCGTCCGCGCCCGCAGGTCATGAAGCTGACGGATGCGGCCGCGCAGCGCATCCAAGAGCTTACCGGGCGCGCCGATTCCGAGATCGTGGGCCTGCGCGTCGGCGTGAAGAACGGCGGCTGCGCCGGGCAGTCCTACACGGTGGAATACGCCCACGAGGTCCGCCCGACTGACGAGGTGGTCGAAGACAAGGGCGTCAAGATCCTGGTCGATCCCAAGGCCGTCCTGTTCCTGCTGGGCACCGAGATGGACTACAAGACCGACAAGATGCAGGCGCAGTTTATCTTCAACAACCCGAACCAGATCTCGTCCTGCGGCTGCGGCGAATCCGTGCAGCTAAAGCCTGCCAAGATGGACCTCTAGAACTCCTTCGACCAGAAGGCCGTCTCGTCGGGAGCAATCCAGCGTCTCCCGTATTTCGAAATTTCTGGATTGCTTCGCTCCGCTCGCAATGACAATGCTGAGCGATGGACCGCGAATTCCTGATCGATTTGTTTTCCAGTTTCGGCCCGGTCACGATCCGCCGAATGTTCTCCGGCTATGGCATTTCCGCTGACGGCACGAACTTCGCGCTGGCGCTGCGCTCCGGGCTCTACTTGCGCGCCGATGAAACGACCATTCCGCAATTCGAGGCGGAGGGATCAAGGCCGTTCCAATATCAGACGCGGGCCAAGACGGTCACGGTCAATTCCTACTGGGAGCTTCCGGCGCGGCTGTTCGACGATACTGACGAACTGTCGGCGTGGGCGAGGGCGTCGCTTGCCGCCGCTCGGCGCGCCGCAGTGAAGAAGCGACCGAAGGTGCGAAAGTCAAAGCAGGTTGCGGTGAAGTCAGCGCGTAGCTCGCCGTGACGGTCGTTTCGAGTGGAGGTGGGCACTGCGCTGGCGTGCCTTTGCCCACCCTTACGCATCCGCGGGAAGCTAGGCTACCTGGCCCTGGAATTCGGTGCCGTATTCGGGATCGACCTCGCAGATGACGCGGTTGCGACCGTTGCGCTTGGCCGCATAGAGGCAGGCGTCGGCGCGCTCGATCAGCGTATCGGTGTCGTCGCCTTGCTTGAGCATGGAGACGCCCACCGACATGGTGACGCGGCCGAGAATTTCCCCGGTGGATTTTTTCTTCAGTTCCTTTGCCATCACGGCGCGGCGGATGTGGTCGGCGACGGTAAGCGCCTGGCGCAACGCCGTGTTGGGCAGCAGCACCACGAACTCCTCGCCGCCATAGCGTGCGGTGATGTCCTGACCCTTGATCGTCTGCTTCAGCGACATCGCGACCAGCCGCAACACCTGGTCTCCGGTGAGATGACCGTAGCTGTCGTTGAACGACTTGAAATGATCGATGTCGAACATCAGAAGCGAGAGCGGCTCGTTGTTTGCGAATGCGTTCTGCACGGCCATGTCGATCATTCGGTCGAAATATTTGCGGTTGCCGAGTTCCGTCAGCGGATCGGTCAGGCTTTCGGCGCGGATCGCTTCCAGGCTTTGCTGCAGGTTGCCGATCTCGTTCTTGGACAGCGCCAGCCTTTCTTCGAGCACCTTGTTGGCCTGGCGCATCTCACGCGTCGACCTCATGAGAGTATCGACGATGCCCATGACCTGGTCGGAGGTCTTTGCGGATGCAAGCTTCTGGCTGGCGCTGCTCAGGCTCGCGTCATAGCTCGAGGACGTGCCGAGCGCATCCGTCAACAGCCTCATCACGTCGTCGATTTCGCCGACCACGCGCGAGCCGACCTTGTCGATGCGGTCGGTGGTCTTGAGGTGCGATAGATAGGTTTCGTAGATCTGATCGAGATCGGCCTCGGTCAGCTTGCCGTTGCGCGCCAGCGTCTCGTTGATGATCTTGTTGAGGGGAGCGTTATATCCGGTTGCGTAGATGTACCAGATCTCATAATTGCGCGGTATTGCGGTCTGGCGCAGCGATCTGATCTGTCCAAGCGCGACTTCGGCAAAGGCCATCGTGCGTTCGTGTTCGTCGAGCACCCTGACCAAGATGAATCCCCATGGCAGGCTGTCCCCGCCAGCCTGCGGCAATCGCTCTAAATATGAGGGTCAAGGTAGTGAAGGAGGATGAACGACCAGTAAACGGGTTCCGCGGCACGCCCGCGGGTGGTGCTCAAAATGGGTACTCGTCAGGATCGCGCGAACCAACGACGAAACCGCGAGGCGAATTGACGCGTCAGAACTGCCGTCAAACGCGGTCGCGAATCGGCCGGAGCAGGAAGGCCGGCAAATGCGAGTGATCGGGCGCCTCGGATTCCGTTTCACGTGATCTGCGGCGCGGCTCGCTGCGCGGTACCGAGGGCTCGCTGCGCGGTACCGAGGGCTCGCGGTGTGCCTGGCCATGCTGCGGTGAACCATGCTGGCGATTGCCGGCTCCATGGCGGGGCTCACGCTCACGTCGCGTCTCGTGTTCGCGCCTTGGCTTGCGTCCGCGACGCGAACCTTCGCGCGAATGCTGCTCGCGCCGAGGCTCGGCCTCATCGGCAGCATCGTCGCCAGCCGCGAAATCACCCTGGGCTTTCGGAATGTTCTGTCCGATCAGCTTCTCGATTGCGACGATCGATTTCTGATCGAGCGGCGTGACGATGGAGATCGCGGTGCCGGCGCGCCCGGCGCGTCCGGTACGACCGATACGGTGCACATAGTCGTCGGGATGATGCGGCACGTCGAAATTGAAGACGTGGCTGACCTCGGGAATATCGAGGCCGCGCGCCGCGACATCGGAAGCGACGAGCAGCGGCAGCTCACCCTTGCGAAACTGATCTAGCGCGGCCATCCGCGCCGGCTGATCCATGTCGCCATGCAGGGCGCCGACGCTGAAACCGTGCTTTTGCAGCGATTTGTAGAGGACGGCGACGTCGCGCTTGCGATTGCAGAAGATGATCGCGTTCTTGAGGTCCTTGGCGCCGCGAAGCAGACGGCGCAGGAGCTCGCGCTTTTCGTGCGGCTCGCGGCCGGCCGGCACTTGCGATTGCGTCACGGTGACGGCGGCGGTCGCGGGTCTCGACACCTCGACCTTTACGGGATTGTGCAGGAAAGTCTCGGTGATGCGGCGGATTTCTGGCGGCATCGTCGCGGTGAAGAACAGCGTCTGGCGCGTGAACGGAACGAGCTTGCAGATGCGCTCGATGTCGGGGATGAAGCCCATGTCCAGCATGCGGTCGGCTTCGTCGATCACCAGGAGTTCGACGCCGGTGAGCAGCAAACCGCCGCGCTCGGTGTGGTCGAGCAGCCGGCCGGGAGTTGCGATCAGGACGTCGACACCGCGGGTCAGCTTGGAATCCTGGTCGCCGAACGATACGCCGCCGATCAACAGGGCCACGTTCAGTTTCTGGCCGACCCCGTAGCGGTCGAAGCTTTCCTTCACCTGCGCCGCAAGCTCGCGGGTCGGCTCCAGGATGAGCGTGCGGGGCATTCGCGCCCGGGCGCGGCCCTTTTCCAGAAGCGTCAGCATCGGGAGCACGAAGGCGGCCGTCTTGCCGGTGCCTGTTTGCGCGATGCCGAGAACATCGCGACGGGACAGCACGTGAGGGATCGCCTGTTCCTGAATGGGGGTGGGCTGGGTGTAACCGGTGGCCGCTACCGCGGCGAGAACCTTGTCGGACAAACCGAGATTGGAAAAAGACATTGAGCCTCTGAGGTGGGCCTTTCGTCGAAACCGCCGTTAGGTATCGAGGGAATCAAGGGCTGTCGCGTTCGGCCCCGAAACGGCGTGCTTTACAGAAAGCTGGGGCTCTGACCTACGCTGACTAGCGCCGGCCCAAGGGAATCGCGTTTCGATACCGGGCCGTGTCGATGCGGAACATAGGGTGAAATCGTCCAAAGTCAATGGAGCAGACACGGGAAGCACTGAAAAAGCTTAATGTTTTTGCACAAATGCCGGGGTTGAACCGCAAATCTGACTGTGCCGACTATCGCAGTAGACTGATCGGAGCAGAGGGAACTCTCCCTCATCCCTGAGGAGCTTGGGAGCAAGCGCCTCGACGGATGAGGCCGACATCGACTCGGGGGGTGGAGGCGGCGCATTCGCGCCTGCTCACCAAGGGATCGTGAGGAGTAATTGGCAGGGGACATGGTGGCATGACGAAATGGCTGTCGCTCAAATCCGTGCTCGTTCTCGCGCTTGCCGCGTGGATGGCACAGCTGGCCCCAGCCCATGCCGAAAGGCGGGTGGCGCTCGTGATCGGCAACAACGACTACAAGAACGTCCCGAAGCTGCAAAAGGCCGTCAACGATGCCCGCACCATGGGCGATACGCTCAAGCAGCTCGGCTTCAATGTGATGGTGGCGGAAAATCTCAATCGGCAGCAATTCAGCCAGACGCTGCTGGCATTCGACAGTGCCGTCGGCGCCGGCGACACCGCCTTCTTCTTCTTTGCCGGCCACGGCTTCGAGATCGCGGGCCAGAACTATCTTTTGCCGACCGATGTGCCGGCCGCGGTCGAAGGCCAGGAAGAGCTGGTGCGCGACGCCTCCGTGCTTGCCGATCGCATCGTCGAGCGGCTGCAGAACAGGAAGGTGCGCACCTCGATTCTGGTGTTCGACGCTTGTCGCAACAATCCGTTCGAGCGGGGCGGCACCCGGGCGGTCGCCGGCGGCGGCGGGCTTGCGCCGATGGTGCAACTGCCCGAAGGCGTGTTTTCGATCTTTTCAGCGGGCTACAAGCAGACCGCGCTCGACCGCCTGTCGAACGACGACAACAGCCCCAACTCGGTCTTCACGCGGACCTTTGCGAAGGAACTGCTGCAGCCCGGCGAAAACCTGGTCGAGGTGGCCCAGCACACCCGCCGCCTCGTGAGCGAGATGGCCGAAGGCATCGGCCACAAGCAGATTCCTGCCTATTCGGACCAGATGGTCGACAACGTCTTCCTCAACGGCTCGGCGAAGGCGCAAGCGGACACCAGGCCGCCCGAGGCGCCGCAGAAGGTGGCGGCATTGCCGCCGGTCTCGGTGCCGCGCATCGCGCCGGAGTCCACAAATGCGCCGATTGCCTCGTTCTCGCGCCACAACAGCGGCTGGACCGTGACCTTCTCGTTTATCGATCCCACACTCGGCATTTCCTGGCGGCTTGGGAGCAGCGGCGATTTCCGCGAGACCGGGTTCGCCGATGCGTTCGATCCCCGCACGCGCAAGCGCCTGCCGAACTCGTCGATCGAATTGCCGCCGGATGCGCAGGCCACGACCATCGAGGTCCGCTATGTCGATGCCCAGGGCGAGATGCAGGGGCCGTTTCCGATCAGGTTCGATCCGGACGCGGCCATTATCCACGATCAGCGCAAGATCCTCGACATGACGGCAACGAGCTGGCTGTCATTCCGCCAGTACAACGGCTTGCTGGTCTACTTCACGCATCTCATGTCGTATCGCTGCGCGATCCGCGAAGTGCGCATCGGCATCGATACCGCCCTGCCGGACAAGGTCTTGAAGATGCCGCCTTGCGACATGAAGGACCCGATGGCGATACCGTACGGCGCGCAACTCGACATGAAGCTGCCGCCGACGACACAGTTCATGTCGGTGGAATTGACCTATCGCGACGGCAGCGTGTCGGAGGTCAAGAGCTTCCGGACCGCGACCCGCAGCAACAACTGACCGCTTGTTGCCGATCGGCAACGCGATCGGGAAAACGAGAATCGCAGCGTGTGGATAAGCGGGTTCCCCGTCGCTGCGTTTGTGGAATCGCAGTAGGTTGTTCCTGCGCTTGGCGATTGCGAAGTGCTGATTGCTTCCTGGACTCTCCCAAACTGAAGGCTCCGTCGGTCGCGGAGCCTTTTTGTTTGTGTGGGCCGCCTCGTTTGCAGGTTTGTCTGTGGTCCGCGCCATCACTTGGGTGCGTCCCGCAAGAAAAAGCCCCGGAGCGAGAGACCGGGGCTTTTGCTTGTCGAAGCGATCGGATTATCTGAACCAGTTGAAGCGGTAGACGAGCTCGCTGCGGATGGTCTGGTCCCATTTCTTGGAAGAAGCAAAGAAACCGGTTGGTAGACCCGTGACAGAGTCGCGCTCGATATTGTCTGCCCGGTTGAATTCCGAGAGGCGATATTCCGTCTTCCAGAACAGGCCGGGCAGGAAGCCAAGCGCGTATTCGTCGCCGGCGCCGATGAACCAACCCTTGTAGGTGTGCTTGTCCCAGAAAGACACGGAAGTTGGCGGAGACACCAAGTCTCGGTGGAAGTCTACCCGGTCAAAGGTCGCCTCGGTGTAACCACCAGAGAAATAGGTCAGCAAAGTCGGGAAAGCCAGCCAGCCGACGCGTCCGCCCACCGCCCATGAGGAACTCAACTTCTCGTCACCAAACAATTTGCTATCGGGCTGATTTAGCGTACCTCTCTGGTTGCCCCAGTCTCCGTCCGCGAACCCGCCAATTACGAACTGGTTTCCGCCGACGCCGAACTGATAGTCGCAACCGCCTTGAACCGTGCCAAAATAACCACGGCCACCAGAGGTTGCTGTTTCGCTGGCGACAGTTGTCGGCCCCCCAAAAAGGGGATTGAAAAACTCTTGATTCTCCTGGTTCCACATCCCGTAGCCGCCGCCACCACCGACGTAGCAGCCGGTCCACGTCGCCACCGGCGCCACCGCAATAGGAGCCTTGGTGTAGTGAGCCGCCGGCAGGTCGGCGGCCGATGCGGCCCCGGTACCCGAGGCGAGAGCGAGTAGAACGATTGCGAGCTTTCTCATGTAAGGCCCTTCCAGCGATGCTTGCAGGATTTCAGCGCGAGACTGAAATTCGAAGTGCAAGCTATCCGAGAGCTTCAGGAAGGGCTGTCGCGCCCGCGCCACAACGCGGTCAATTGCGTCAACTTTATTGACATATAGTGAAAAATCCTTTGACAGGCAGTGAACACGCGCGTGACGCGCCGCGTGAGCAGCAAATCGAACCCGCGAATCTCGCGTCGATGATTCAGCCCTGAATCGAGAATCCACCATCGACGGGAATAGCAGTGCCCGTGACGAAATCGGACGCGGACGAACTGGCGATTGTGAAGTGCTGATTGCTTCCTGGACTCTCCCAAACTGAAGGCTCCGTCGGTCGCGGGGCCTTTTTGTTCGTTTGTTTGTTTGGGTGGGCGTGCCACGAGCTTGTATCGCCTGCGGCGGGCTAGTCTCGCCTGCCGCGGGTGTGGCGCGTCTCATAAGAAAAAGCCCCGGGCCATGCCGGGGCTTCTGTATTTCGGAGCGATCGGATCAGAATCATTTCATCCAGTTGAAGCGGTAGACGATCGACGTACTGATGGTCTGCACCACTGGCTTGAACGTGATGGCATCGCCTGTGTTGCTAACGTTTATAAGGGGAAGGTTCGTGCCATTCATAAGCACATTAATCTGCTTGGTATCGTAATAGGCTGCACGATATTCGGTCTTGACGAACCATCCGGGTGCCGAGATGCCGAAGAGATCGAGGTTATTTTCGACGCCGCCGCCGACAAACCAGCCGCTGCGATCAAAGCCGTCCGTGTGCGCACCAATCGGGCCGCCTCCGACAGTATCGAACATCTGTGTGCCGCTCCAGCGCGCACCGGAGTATCCGGCGTTGACATAGGAGAGCACGTTTGGAGCAACGAGATATCCGAGGCGAACGCCTGCCGCCCAAGAGTCCTTCAGCTTTTCGCGACCGGCGATGAACGGGCCCTGATCCTGGATCGTCCCGGCCAGACTACCGAACTGCCCATCGCCGAAAACACCGATTACCCATTTCGGATTGAACTGCCAGTCGTAGCCGACACCGACCGTACCGAACCAGCCGTTTCCGCCTTGCGTCTGATTAAAGCCGCAGAGGGTCAAACCAGCAATGCAACCGCTCAGCCTATCCACCACCATAGTATTGGCATTCCAAAGGCCACCGCCCGCGCCGCCGAATACGTAAAAGCCGGTCCAGTTGTAAACTGGCATAACCTGAACAGGAGCCTTGGTGTAGTGAGCCGCCGGCAGGTCAGCGGCCGATGCAGCTCCGGCAGTCGAGGCGAGAGCGAGTAGAACGATTGCGAGCTTTTTCATGTAAGGCCCTTCCGGCGATGCTTGCAGGATTTCAGCGCGAGACTGAAATTCGAAGTGCAAGCTATCCGAGAGCTCTGGGAAGGGCTGTCGCGCCCGCGCCACAACGCGGCCAATTGCGTCAACTTTATTGGCCTACAGCGAAAAATCCTTTGACAGGGAGTGAACACGGCGTGACGCGCCGCGCGAGCAGCAAATCGCGACCGCGAATCTCGTGTCGATGATTTAGCCCTGGATCGAGAATCCGCCGTCGATGGGAATCGCAGCGCCCGTGACGAAATCGGACGCGGACGAACTGAGAAACACCGCGATTCCCGCGAAATCGTCGATCGCGCCCCATCGCGCGGCCGGCGTGCGCGCCAGCACGCGCTCGTTCAGTCCGGGCACCTCGGCGCGCGCGCGTAGCGTGAGATCGGTGTCGATCCAGCCCGGCAGGATTGCATTGGCCTGGATGTTATCGCCTGCCCACGCGCAAGCGCAGGCGCGCGTGAACTGCACGATGCCGCCTTTGCTCGCGGCATAGGCCGGCGTGAAGCTCGCGCCGAAGATCGACATCATCGAACCGATGTTGATGATCTTGCCGCCGCCTGCGGCCTTCATCGCCGGATAGGCTGCTTTCGAGCAGAGAAAGGCGCTGGTGAGGTTGGTGTCGATCACGCTGTCCCACTCCTCGCTCTCGAGGATGTGCGGCGGCTTGCGGACATTGATGCCGGCATTGTTGATGAGGATGTCGAGGCGCCCGAGATCGCTCACGACGCGCTCGATCATGCGCGCGACCGCAGCCTTGTCGGTGACGTCGGCCGCGATCGAAATCGCCTTGACCCCGCGCGCGGCGATATCGTCCACCGCGGCCTTCGACTTCGCCTCATTGCGGCCGACGATTGCGATGTTGGCGCCCGCATCCGCCAGCCCGCGCGCCAGCCCAAGCCCGATGCCGCCATTGCCGCCGGTGACGATCGCGACCTTGCCGCCGAGATCGAAGATCTGTGGGGTCATGTGTTGTTTCTCTCCCATTTTCTTTAGCTTTGCGGCTTTGTTCAGCTTTGGCTTTGCCAGATCAGGATCAGGCCGACGGCAGAAAGCATCGCGCCATAGCCTGCCCACTGGATCTGGTTGATCATGAAGCTTGCCTTTGGCCAGGCGATGGTGCCTGTGCCCTGACCGATCCAGAGCAGGCCGATCGCGAGCGCGACGAGTCCGATGATCATCAGCGCTCTGCGCATGGGCGCGCCTCCCTTTGTCGAGGTTTATGCAACGTCCGCCATCGTCCCACGCCCGCAAAACGCAAGCCGGTGGCCAAGCCTATCTGTCGATCGATGTTATTGCCAGCCGGACGGCCCTTTCCCTGCGCCGCGTCAGGCGAGGCAAGGGTTGCCGCGCAGACCTAGACGTCCAGAAGATCGTCGCTGGCGAATTCCGCCTTATCCGAAATAAACTCGAAGCGCGCTTCGGCTTTCGTGCCCATCAGCCGCTCGACGGAATCGGCCGTGCCCTCGCGGTCGTCGGCGAGCAGCACCACGCGCAACAGCGTGCGTTTGGCCGGGTCCATCGTGGTTTCCTTCAACTGGTTCGGCATCATCTCGCCGAGCCCTTTGAAGCGGCTGACCTCGATCTTGGCGTTGGCGTGAAAATCGCGCTTCAATCGCGCCTCTTTGTCCGCGTCGTCGCGCGCGTACACCGTCTTGCTGCCGTGGGTCAGCTTGTAGAGTGGCGGCACCGCGAGATAGAGATGGCCTTCATCGATCAGCCGCGGCATCTGCCTGTAGAAGAAAGTGATCAGGAGCGAGGCGATGTGCGCGCCGTCGACGTCGGCGTCGGTCATGATGATGATGCGCTGATAGCGCAGATCTTCCTCGCGATATTGGGCGAGCGTGCCGCAGCCGATGGCCTGCACAAGGTCGGAAAGCTGCGCGTTCGCCATCAGCTTGTCCTTGCCGGCGGAGGCGACGTTGAGGATCTTGCCCCGCAGCGGCAGGATGGCCTGGGTCTTGCGGTCGCGCGCGACCTTGGCGGTGCCGCCGGCCGAGTCGCCTTCGACGATGAAAAGCTCGGCGCCCTCGGCGGCCGTGTTGGTGCAGTCGGTGAGCTTGCCCGGCAGACGCAGCTTCTTGACCGCCGTCTTGCGCGAGATCTCCTTTTCCTGCCGACGGCGGATGCGTTCCTCGGCGCGCTCGACGACGAATTCGAACAGCTTGTTGGCCTGCACGGGGTTCGCGGAGAGCCAGTGATCGAAGGGATCCTTGACCGCCTGCTCGACGATGCGCTGCGCTTCGGCGGTCGCGAGGCGATCCTTGGTTTGGCCCTGAAATTCGGGCTCGCGCACGAACACCGACAACATGACGGCGGCACCGGCCATCACGTCTTCCGAGGTGACATTCGCCGCGCGCTTGCCCTGGCCCGCGCGCTCGGCGTGGTCCTTCAGCCCGCGCAACAGCGCGCTGCGCATGCCCGATTCATGCGTGCCGCCGTCCTGGGTCGGAATGGTGTTGCAATAGGAGGAAAGGAATCCGTCGGCGTCCGCCGTCCAGGCCACCGCCCATTCGCAGCCGCCATGCCCGCCGACGCGGCCCGTCTTGCCGGAGAAGATATCCGGATGCACGAGCGTATCGGCGTGGATCGCGGCCGAAAGGTAGTCCTTCAGGCCGCCGGGAAAATGGAAGGTGGCTTCCGCGGGAACGTCCTCGAGGCCCTTGAGCAGCTCAGCCGGGCAGCGCCAGCGGATTTCGACGCCGCCGAACAGATAGGCCTTCGAGCGCGCCATCTTGAACAGCCGTTGCGGCTTGAAAGTCGCTTTCGCGCCGAAGATCTCGGGATCGGGCTTGAATCGAACTCTCGTGCCGCGACGGTTGTTGACCTTGCCGAGGTCCTCGATCTTGCCTTTGGGATGGCCGCGCTCGAACGCCATGCGATAGAGCTTTTGCGAGCGCGCAACCTCGACCTCGAGGCGCGAGGAGAGGGCGTTCACCACGGAGACACCGACGCCGTGCAGGCCGCCTGAGGTCTCGTAGACATTGGAATCGAATTTGCCGCCGGCATGCAGCGTGCACATGATGACTTCGAGCGCGGACTTTTTCGGAAATTTCGGATGCGGGTCGACCGGGATGCCGCGGCCGTTATCGGTCACGGTCAGAAATCCATCGGTGCCCAGCTCGACCTCGATGAAGGTCGCATGCCCCGCCAGCGCTTCGTCCATCGAGTTGTCGATCACTTCGGCGAACAGGTGGTGCAGCGCCTTTTCATCGGTTCCGCCGATATACATGCCGGGTCGGCGCCGTACCGGCTCCAGCCCCTCCAGCACCTCGATGTCGCGGGCGGTATAACCGGCTTCCCCGCTGGTGCCCCGTGCCGCGGGCTTGGCTCCGCCGCGCCCCTTCGGCGCTGCGGCAAACAGGTCGTCAGTTTTTGCTTTTGCTGCGGATTTCAAAGCTTTGGGCATATCTTTTCATATATTGCGCGACTATTCGCGTCGGACGAATCGGTTAGCTCTGACTATGCCATGGATGGGCGAGAAAATGTGACCGCTAAGGCCGCGCAAGCGCCGTCCTTTGTGACTTGAAGTCACTAAATGGGGTGGCTTACCACTATTTTAAGGCTATGCAGCCGATGCTTGTGCACCTCGGGGGCGGGAAGGGCTTTTCTGGATGGAAGATTTTGCGCGCGCGCTTGCCAATTTCGTGCGCGACCATCAAGCCTGGGCGTCTCCGATCGTGCTGTTGCTGGCCTTTGGTGAATCGCTTGCCTTCATTTCGCTCCTGATCCCGGCTTGGGGTGCGCTTGTTGCAATCGGCGCCCTGATCGGCGCGAGCGGCATCAACTTCTGGCCGATCTGGATCGCCGGCGCGATCGGAGCCGCGCTCGGCGACTGGCTCTCCTACTGGTTCGGCTACAGGTTCAAGGAACACGTGGCCCAGATGTGGCCGCTGTCCCGCTATCCCGACATCCTGCCGCGCGGGGAGGCCTTTGTGCGGCGCTGGGGTGTGCCGTCGATCTTCATCGGTCGGTTCTTCGGTCCCTTGCGCGCTTCTGTGCCGCTGGCCGCAGGCATTTTCGAGATGCCCTACCTGCAATTTCAGATCGCCAATTTCGCCTCTGCGCTGGTCTGGGCGGCAGCGCTGCTGCTGTTTGGCGACATCATTGCCGTCATCACCGAGTGGCTCTGGCGCTCGCTCTGAACAGCGGAATAAGGTCAAAGCGACAGGGTTAACCTCAGCGGCGTAAGCCGGCGAGCGGCACTTTTCGTATCTTTCGAAAGCCTGATAAGATCAGCGCCAACACGAGAGCCGGAGGCGGGCAAGCCGGTCGCGAAATTCCAAGGAGGAGTTCAAGCATGCAGATATCACGACGAAAAGCGCTCATGGGCGCCGGTGCGGTTGCGGCGGCACCGCTCTTGACCGCAACGCCGATCAAGGCCGCCGCACCGGTTGCCGACAAGCAGGCGCCGAGCTTCTATCGCTACAAGGTCGGAGATGTCCTGGTGACGGTCGTGTCCGACGGCGTCAACACATTCCCGCTGGGCGACAGCTTCATTCCGAATGCGAAACGGGACGACATCAACGCGGCGCTTGAGAAGGCCTACATGCCGAAGGACAAGGTCAGCATCTACTTTGCGCCGCTCGTCATCAACACCGGCGGCAAGCTCGTGGTGATCGACACCGGCAACGGCGCGCTCGCCAAGACCAACAGCAAGGGCGCGGTCGGGCTGTTCGCCGACAACATGGCTGCCGCCGGCTTCGACGCAAAGGCGGTCGACATTGTCGTGATCTCCCACTTCCACGGCGACCACGTGAACGGACTTCTGACCGCTGACGGTCAGCCCGCATTTCCGAATGCCGAAATTCTCGTGCCCGCCACCGAGTGGAAATTCTGGATGGACGACGGCGAAATGAGCCGCGCCAGCGGCGAGCGCATGGTCGGGCTGTTCAAGAACAACCGGAATATCTTCGAGGCCGGCCTAAAGAAGAAGGTCACGCCCTACGAGTGGAACAAGGAGATTGCGCCGGGCCTGCTTGCGGTCGACACCATCGGCCACACGCCGGGGCATACGTCCTACGTGCTCTCGTCGGGTTCTTCGAAGGTCTTCATCCAGTCCGATGTGACCAACAATCCGATGCTGTTCGCCACCAACCCGCAATGGCACGCCTTCTTCGACCAGGACGGCGATCAGGCGGAAAAAACCCGCCGCAAGGTCTACGACATGCTGGTGGCCGACAAGATGATGGTCCAGGGCTTCCACTACGCCTTCCCGGGGCTCGCTCATGTGGAGAAGGACGGCGACGGCTACCGCTGCGTGCCAGCGCCATGGAATCCGATCCTCTGACCAATTCCTGACGCCAATTTTGCTTGACGCAAATGGGGCGCGGCCTTATGACGCGCCCCATGATCAACGCCGCGACCATTTTTTGCACCCGCCGTCGCCGTATCCCTGCGGTACGGGCGGTCGTCTGCGTCTGAGATCATCGCCCCTGCCGCCGGATCAAGCTCCGCGGCATCTTTCTTTCAAAAAGATAAACGCGGTCTTCTCCGGCGGCTCCTTGTTTCCAGGAGGAGCCTGACATGTATACGCCGCCGCCATTCAAGCCCGATCGGAGCGCGAGCCTGGCTTTCGCGCAAGCGCGCGGCTTTGGTCTCGTCTGCGCTTCCGAGCGCCAGAAACCTGTCGCCTCGCTCGTGCCGTTCTATCTGAGCTACGCCCAAGACGGTACGCCGCAGGCTCTCTTTCATGTCGCCCGCCAGAATCCGCTGGCAAGGCTCGCCCATGGATCATCGCCCTGGCTGCTCGCAATCACCGGTGCAGATGCCTATGTCTCAGCGGACTGGTATGTCTCGCCGGATCAGGTGCCGACCTGGCTCTATCAGGCGGTGCATCTGGCGGGACCGGTGAAGGTGCTTTCCGACGACGAACTCGCCTTGCAGATCGACACGCTCAGCGCGACATTCGAGGATAGGCTGCAGCCGAAGACGCCCTGGACGTCGGAAAAGATGACGGCGGGGCGGCTGGCGGCGATGAAAAAGGCGATTGTGGGTCTCTGCATGAGGGTCGAAGAAGTCGAAGCCAGCTTCAAGCTCAACCAACACAAGTCGGACGCCGACTTTGCGGCGGTCGCCGGCGCGCTCGCGCTGCGGCCCGACTCCGGCTCGCAAGAGATTGCGGGCCTCATGCGAGAAGCGCGGCCACAGGCCTTTGGCGAGACGAACAGGCTCGAAAGGAGCATGCAATGACTCTTTCCGACACCAAGCGGGCTCCGACACTCGGCGCCGCCACCAAGCCCGCTGTGTTCGTTGATGGCGCGTCCGGCACCACCGGGCTTGGCATCAATGAACGGCTTCGGCTGCAGAACGATGTCCTGGTGAAATCGATCGCGGATGACAAGCGCAAGGACGCCTCGGCCAAACGCACGCTGATGGAGGAGGTGGATCTCGTGATCCTGTGCCTGCCAGATGACGCGGCGAAGGAGACTGTTGCACTGCTCGACGGCATGGGAGCTTCGGCGCCGAAAGTGCTGGACGCATCGACGGCGTTTCGGGTCGCAACTGACTGGACCTACGGCTTTCCGGAGCTCACGCCCGATCAGGCCGATAAAATCCGGATTGCCAGGAAAGTCTCAAATCCCGGCTGCTATCCGACCGGCGCGATCGCGCTGATGCGGCCGCTCGTAGACGCCGGCCTGTTGCCCGCCGACTATCCCGTCACCGTGAATGCCGTGAGCGGCTATTCGGGTGGCGGCAAATCGATGATCGCAAGCTTCGAGGATGGCTCCGCGCCGTCGTTCGAGCTTTATGGGCTCGGCTTCGAGCACAAGCACATTGCCGAGATGCAGCTTTACTCGCGGCTGACGCACCGGCCGATCTTCATCCCCTCGGTCGGCAACTACAGGCAGGGGATGCTGGTATCGGTGCCGTTGCAGCTCGATGCCCTCCCGGGCAAGCCGGAAGGATCCGAGCTTCACGCTGCGCTCGCCAAGCGCTATGGCGGCAGCAAATACGTCTCGGTGATGCCGCTTGCCAACGAGGCGGCCAAGAGCGGTCGGCTCGAGCCGGAAGCGCTCAACGAGACCAATATGCTCGAGCTCTATGTGTTTGCCAGCGACAAGCACCGCCAGGCGCTGCTGGTCGCGCGTCTGGACAATCTGGGCAAAGGTGCCTCCGGCGCGGCCGTGCAGAACATGCGCTTGATGCTCGGCCTTGCCGACGTGTAGCGGCAGCGCCGTGGACGAGGAAACGCTGCGATTTTATCGGCGCAACGCCGAGGCCTATGCGGGCTGGGCGAAGGCGCCGTCCACGCGGCTGAAGGGTTTCTTGGCGCTGCTGCCACCGGGCGGCGCGATCCTGGAGCTCGGCTGCGGCGCCGGAAATCATTCGGCCGTCATGCTCGCCGATGGGTTCAGGGTCCGCGCCACCGACGGCTCGCCCGAGATGGCCGAGATCGCCTCGCGACGCCTCGGCCAGCCCGTCGATGCCATGCGCTTCGACGAGCTCGAAGCGCGGGAGACTTATGATGGCGTCTGGGCGAGTGCCTGCCTGCTGCATGTGCCGCGCGAGGATTTGACCGGCATTCTCACGCGGATCCGGCGCGCGCTGAAGCCAGGCGGGGTGTTCTACGCAAGCTTCAAGATCGGCGAGGGCGATGACGGCCGCGACAGTCTCGGCCGCTACTACAACTATCCCTCGCCGGAATGGCTCGCGAACGCCTATGCTGCTGCGGGGGCGTGGCAGTCGCTCTCATCCGACACCAGCGAGGTCCAGAGCTTCGACGAGGCGCCGGCAACGATGCTGCACCTCGTGATGCGCAAGAGCGATTAGAACGAGTGGCTAAACGATCTTGAAGATCGCCAGAGCCAGCACCGCCTGCGCCAAAAAGCCTACCGTGAAGGCCAGCGTGCGAAACACCGGGATCCCCAGCGTATAGACGATGATGTGTGCGAGGCGTGCCCAGAAATAGACCGCGCTGGCGTAGACGGTCCATTTGGAAGAATAGTCGATCGCGTTGAGGATCAGGATCAGCGGCGCGAACACTGCGAGATTTTCCACCGCGTTGTCATGGGCGAACATCAGCCGGGTAGCCCAGGGCGAATGCGGCTTGGCGCCCGGCGCCGGGTTGGCCATCGCGCCGCCGAGGCCCCTGATTTTCGAGCGGTTGAGGATGTAGGGAACCCACAATAATCCCGTCAAAATGACTGTCAGTGTCAGCCAGAACAGTTCGGGCGTCAGCAAACCGGGCGTCATGGGTTCCCCCTTTTATCTTGATCTCCAAATCCTAGCGCATGATTCGGAAAAACAAATCCGAAGCGCGCGGGCGACTCACCTGAAGCGCTTTGGCCGATTGCGAGCTTATAGCCGAGCACGCGGCCGCGCGCTATGCGCGCACGCGCACATAGGAGCCCGGCGCGTCCTCGATCGGCGGCAGCGCTTCGCTGCCAACACGTCGCGCCGGCACTTCCTCGGCATCGATGCCGCCAAGCCATTCGCGCCAGTGCGGCCACCACGATCCCTTGTGCTCCTCGGCGCCCTTGATCCAGTCCGCAAGGGAAATGTCGCGGATGGTGTCGTTGGTCCAGAATTGATACTTGCCCAAGGATGGCGGATTGACGACGCCTGCGATGTGGCCTGAGCCTGACAGCACGTACTTCACCGGACCGCCGAAAAACTGCGAGCCGTAGAGCACGGAATCGGCCGGCGCGATGTGGTCCTCGCGGGTTGCGAGGTTGTAGACGGGCACCTTGACCTTGGAGAGATCGAGAAGCGTGTTGTCGAGCACCATTGTGCCCGTCGACAGGCGGTTTTCGAGATAGCAATTGCGCAGGTAATAGGAATGGTTCGCAGCCGGCATCCGCGTCGCGTCCGAGTTCCAGTGCAGGAGATCGAAAGCGGAGGGCGGCTGTCCCTTCAGATAGTTGCTGACGACATAGGACCAGATCAGGTCGTTCGAGCGCAGCATATTGAAGGCCATCGCCATCTTGGCGCCTTCGAGCACGCCGGATTCCTGCATGTCGCGCTCGAGTGCCGAAATCTGCCCTTCGTCGACGAAGACGAGCAGGTCGCCGGCATGGGTGAAGTCGACCTGGGCCGCGAGGAACGAGGCCGATGTCACGCGCTCGCGCCGTTTTTCCGCGAGCCAGGCCAGCGTCGTGGCAAGCAGCGTGCCGCCGACGCAATAGCCCATTGTATGGACCTTCATCTCGCCGGTCGCCTTCTCGATGATATCCATCGCGGCGAGCGGACCTTCCTTCATATAGTCGTCCCAGGTCTTCGTCCCTAATTTCTTGTCGGGATTGACCCAGGAGATCACGAACACCGTGATGCCCTGATCGACGCACCATTTGATAAAGGATTTATCCGGCCGCAGATCGAGGATGTAGAACTTGTTGATCCAGGGCGGCACGATCAGAAGCGGCGTGCGCAGCACCTTCTCCGTCGTCGGCTCGTACTGGATCAGCTGCATCAACTCGTTCTGGTAGATCACCTTGCCTGGCGTGATCGCCATGTTGACGCCGACCTCGAGATTTGCCGGGTCAGACTGGCGGATGCGCAGCGTGCCGCGGCCGGCCTCGATGTCCTCGGCGAGCATCTGCATGCCGCGGACCAGGTTGTTGGCATTGGAGGACAACGTCTCGCGCAGCACTTCGGGATTGGTGAACACGAAGTTCGACGGCGCTAGCGCGTTGGCAATCTGGTTGACGTAGAACTCGGCCTTTTTGCGCGTGTGGGGATCGAGTCCTTCGGCGTTGCGCACGAGGTCCTGCGCCCATTGCGTGGTCAACAGATAGGCCTGCATGACGAAGTCGAAGAACTGGTTCGACTTCCATTCGGGATCGGCAAAACGCTTGTCGCGAGGCGAAGGGGAAATGGCGGGTGAGGCTTCCTCTCCGGCCATGCGTCGCATCGCCGATCCCCAGAGATCGAGATAGCCCTTGGCGATCTTGGTCTGCAGGTCGGACGAGCGCTCATTATCCGAAAGCCAGTATTCAGCCACCGCGGTGAGGGTCTTGACGACCTCGGCCACCTCGTTGGGCTGGTCCTTGACCTCGCCGCTCTCGCGCGGCTTCAAATAGGCCGCGAGCGCCTTGCCGCCGCTCTCCATGGCGCGGGCAAAGTTCATGGCAAAGGCTTCAGCGTCGAATTTTTTGGTCTGGGTTTCGATCGTGACGTCGTTCATGGCACGCAAACACTAGCTCATGGATAAACACTAACGCCTCAATTGGCATTCGTCACCGCAAGGCATGATCGCGATTGCGGTTAATCACGATCAATTGGAGTGTTGCACTGCGACAAACCCTCCCTGTACTGTCATATTGCGGCCTAACCGCTGCATTTTGATGTTTTGGCTTTGCGCATTTCGGGTGACAATGGCGCGGGGCGCAATGGGGTATGAACGCAGGTCATGTTGCTTTATCGGCGAGGGCGGCTGCTTGGCGCGCTGATAGCGTGCGCGCTCGCGCTCGCGGGCTGCTCGAGCCAGATCGCGGATTTGCCTGGCGTCGGGGTTCCCTCCGATGCGCCGGCGCGACCCAAGGAGCCCGGCTCCTATCTGCCCGTGAACGATCTGCCCCCCAGTCGAGACGAGCAGGTGCTGGACCCGAAGGAACGCGCCAAAATCCAGGCCGAGCTGAGCGCCGTCCGCGACCGGCAGGCGACCGCGGCTACGCCAGCCAAGGATGGCAGTGCAAACGCCAATGCGAGCGCGAAATAGGGCCCGTGAGGTATTTTCTGGCGCCGCAGGGCGTCCGTGCTAAAAAGAAGCTGTTCAACCGTTGTCAGGGCGCCGCGACCAATGTCCCTGAATTCGCGCTAAGTACTTGATTTGGCGTGATTTCCGGCCGACATTCCCTTATTTTGGAGCTGCGTGGCTCTCGCGAATCTGTGCCTTCGGTTGCCCGGAGCCTTGGACCCATGGAAGAATTTTACCGCATCCGCCGCCTGCCGCCTTATGTGTTCGAACAAGTCAATCGAGCCAAGGCAGCCGCGCGCAATGCCGGCGCCGATATCATCGACTTGGGCATGGGCAATCCGGACCTCTCTGCACCTCCCCATGTCATCGAGAAGCTCAAGGAGACGTTGGGCAAGCCAAGGACCGACCGATACTCGTCCTCACGTGGCATTCCCGGTCTGCGCAAGGCTCAGGCCGCCTATTACGCGCGGCGTTTTGGCGTCAAACTCAATCCCGAGACGCAGATTGTCGCAACCCTCGGCTCGAAAGAGGGATTTGCCAATGTGGCGCAGGCGATCACCGCGCCGGGCGACGTTGTCCTGTGTCCGAACCCCAGCTACCCCATCCATGCGTTCGGATTTCTGATGGCAGGCGGCGTGATCCGCTCGGTGCCATCGGAGCCGACGCCGCAATTCTTCGAGGCGGTGGAGCGCGCGATCCTGCACTCGATCCCGAAGCCGCTCGCGATCGTGGTCTGCTATCCCTCCAACCCGACCGCCTATGTCGCAAGTCTCGACTTCTACAAGGACCTCGTCGCCTTCGCCAAGCGGCACGAGATCTTCATCCTGTCGGACCTCGCCTATGCCGAGGTCTATTTCGACGAAAGCAATCCGCCGCCTTCGGTGCTGCAGGTGCCCGGCGCCAACGACGTCACTGTCGAGTTCACATCGATGTCGAAGACGTTCTCGATGGCCGGATGGCGCATGGGCTTTGCAGTCGGCAACGAGCGGATCATCGCAGCGCTGACGCGCGTGAAATCCTATCTCGATTACGGCGCCTTCACGCCGGTCCAGGTGGCGGCGACGGCGGCCTTGAATGGTCCCGAAGATTGCATTCGCGAGATGCGCGAGACCTATCGCAAGCGCCGGGACGCCCTCGTCGAATCTTTTGGCCGCGCTGGCTGGGACATTCCGCCGCCGGAAGCCTCGATGTTTGCCTGGGCGCCGCTGCCAAAGGCATTCCGGGACGTCGGGAGCATGCAATTTGCCACCCTGATGGTGGAAAAATCCGGCGTCGTGGTCTCGCCCGGTGTGGCGTTTGGCGAGCATGGCGAGGGCTATGTCCGCATCGCGATGGTGGAAAACGAACAACGCATCCGCCAGGCTGCGCGCGGCGTCCGCCGGTTCCTTGAAAGCGGCATCGAAACGTTGCACAACGTTGTTCCTCTCGCCAACCGGCGATAGCTCTTCCGCAAGGTTTTTCGGGATGGCACCCCTGAAAGTGGGTATTGCGGGGCTCGGCACCGTCGGCGCCGAAGTCGTCCGCCTGATCGAGAACGAAGGACGCGCGCTTTCGGCGCGCTGCGGGCGCGGCGTGCGCGTAGTCGCGGTGACCGCCCGCTCGAGGGCAAAAAAGCGCGGTATCGATCTGTCCGGCGTCGCCTGGGCGAGGAGCCCGCTCGAGCTTGCAGGCAACCCTGAGGTCGACTGCCTTGTCGAGCTGATGGGCGGCTCCGGCGAGCCAGCGCTATCGGCAATCGAGACGGCGCTGAAGGCGGGCAAATCCGTGGTGACCGCCAACAAGGCCCTGATCGCCAAGCACGGCGTGCGGCTTGCGCACGCCGCAGAGAAGCATGGCGGGGCCTTGAACTTCGAGGCCGCGGTGGGCGCGGCGATCCCGATCGTGAAAACGCTCCGCGAGGGACTTGCCGCGACCGGCATCAAGCGCGTCTACGGCATTCTCAACGGGACCTGCAATTACATCCTGACCCGGATGGAGCAGGAAGGATTGTCGTTTGCCGAATGCCTCAAGGACGCGCAGCGGCTCGGCTATGCCGAGGCCGATCCGTCCTTCGACGTCGATGGCCACGATACCGCGCAGAAAATCGCGATACTGGCCAGTCTTGCGTTCGGCACCAAGGTCGCGCAGAGCGCGGTCTATGTCGAAGGCATCTCGTCGATCACACCGGAGGATCTGCGCGCGGCTGATGATCTCGGCTATCGCGTGAAGCTGCTCGGGGTCGCCGTGAAGACCGCAAAGGGCATCGAGCAGCGCGTGCATCCGACCATGGTGCCGAAATCCTCCTCGATCGCGCAGGTGATGGGCGTGACCAATGCGGTCACCATCGACGGCGAGGGGATTCCGCCGATTACTCTGGTCGGTCCGGGCGCCGGCGGCGCGGCGACGGCATCCGCGGTCCTCGCCGATATCGCCGATATCGCGCGCGGCGTCCGCGTCGAGCCGTTTGGCCGTCCGGTCGAAAGGCTGCGCGCCACCCGGAAGGCTCCGATGGAGCGCCATGAAGGCGGGTACTATATTCGCCTGATGGCACGCGACCTGACGGGCACGGCGGCAACGATTGCCACGCATCTCGCCGAGCAGAAGATTTCGATCGAGTCGATCGTGCAACGCCATGCCAATGGCGCCGATGGCGCACAATCCGCCGGAAAGGATTCGCGTGTGCCGGTGTTGCTGATCACCTACGCTACTCACGAGGACGCCGTATACCGAGCGCTCGCCGCCGTGCAGCGCGACCGCGTGATCAGCGGAAAACCGCAGGTGATCCGGATCGAGAAGAATTAGCGCGCGGATTAAGAACAATCGCGCGAGGGGAACGTTTTTGGAAGGCCGGGGCCTGCCGAACAAATTCCAGGGAGTACCGAGATGTCGACCCATATTTCCGTTCCGCCGCAATTGTTGCTGGAGCGTATTCTCACGCTCGAAATTGTGCGGGTGACGGAGCGGGCGGCCGTATCCGCCGCGCGGCTGCGCGGCCACGGCAACGAGAAGGCGGCCGACCAGGCCGCGGTCGACGCGATGCGTCGCGAGCTCAACAAGCTGCCGATCGAAGGCACGATCGTGATCGGGGAGGGCGAACGTGACGAGGCGCCGATGCTGTTCATCGGCGAAAAGGTCGGGCTGAATGCCGGTCCGCAGGTCGACATTGCCGTCGATCCGCTCGAAGGCACGACGCTATGCGCGAAAAACATGCCGGGCGCGATCGCGACCATGGCGATGGCGGATGGCGGCACGCTACTGCACGCGCCCGACGTCTATATGCAGAAGATTGCGGTCGGTCCCGGCTATAACAAGGGCGTGGTCGAGCTCGATGCCTCGCCCGCCGACAATGTGCGCCGGCTTGCGAAGGCAAAAGGTGTCGAGCCGTCAGCCATCACCGTGCTGGTGCTCGACCGGCCGCGGCATGCCGAGATCATCCAGGGCGTGCGCTCGACCGGCGCGGCCGTGCGGCTCATCACCGATGGCGACGTCGCCGGCGTGATCCATACTGCAACGCCCGAAGAGACCGGCGTCGACATGTATATCGGCACCGGCGGCGCGCCCGAGGGCGTGCTGGCGGCCGCGGCGCTGCGCTGCATCGGCGGCCAGATGCAGTGTCGGCTCATTCTCGACACCGACGAGAAGCGGGAGCGCGCGCTCAAGATGGGGATCGCCGATCCCCGCAAGATCTACGGCATCGAGGACATGGTGAAGGGCGATTGCCTGTTTTCGGCAACCGGCGTCACCACCGGCTCGCTCTTGACCGGCGTCAAATTCCGCAAGGACAATGTCTACGAGACCGAAACCGTGGTCATGCGCTCGGTCACCGGCACGGTCCGCTACATCAAGGCGGAGCACCGCCAGCTCGAGAAGTTTCACCTGGATTGAACTCCACTCGTTCCGGGGTGCGCCGAAGTCGCGAGCCGGATTCCATGGCCCCGGAACGCGCATAAAACGGGGGCTTGCGTCATCGAAGCCAGGAAGGGAGCGACCATGTCCGATCTGTCAGGTGTCAAGGCGCTGGTGTTCGACGTGTTCGGCACCGTGGTCGACTGGCGCACCAGCCTGATCAATGATTTCACGACATGGGGCGCGAGGCGGGGGATCAATGCGGACTGGACCGCGCTCGTCGACGGCTGGCGGGCGGTCTATGCCGCTTCTATGGATGTCGTGCGCAAGAATCCGCAGGACGGCTATGTCATCCTCGATGTCCTGCATCGCCGTTCCCTCGAGAAGCTTGTCGACCAGCTTTCGATCAAAGGGCTGAACGACGACGATCTTCATCACCTCACGATGGGATGGCACCGGTTGCTTCCATGGCCGGACAGCGTCGCGGGTCTGACGCGGCTGAAGACGAAGTACATCATCGCGCCGCTCTCGAACGGCAACGTCGCGCTTCTGACCAACATGGCGAAGTTCGCAGGCTTGCCGTGGGACCTGATCATGTCGGCGGAACTGTTCGAGCACTACAAGCCCGACCCAGAAACCTATCTCGGCGCAGCAAAGCTGCTCTGTCTAAAGCCTGAGCAGGTGATGATGGTGGCCGCTCACAACCATGACCTCAAGGCCGCGCAGAAGGAAGGGCTGAAGACAGCATTCGTGGCACGCCCCACCGAATATGGGCCGCTGCAGAAATACGATTTCGAGGCCAAGGGCGACTGGGACATCGTGGCCAAGGATTTCGGCGGCATCGCCGACCGGCTGGGGTGCTGATTCGATTCTCATCGCCCTTTAGGCGGTGACCGTCACGCGACTTTCGGTTTGTTCAGCGCAGCCGCAACGGCCGCAAACTCCTGCCCGACCAGCTTCCGCGCTTCGCGTTCCTTGCGCCATTGGCCGCGAGCAGAAGCCCAAATCCGACGCACCCCACGAACGTAGCCACATAAGGGGCCAGCCGCGCGACCGGGCCCCGCGCGATCAGGGCCGAGCGCGCCGATTCGGCGCCAAAGCTTCCTCTCGTTCGATGCAGATCATGAACCGGCTCGAACAGATTGTCGGCCCGCCCGGCCTCGACCGACCTGGAGGTCTCCTGGCCTGCGAATGCCACGCGCGCGAGATACCAATCGAGAAAGCCCGGCAGCACCAAGTTGCCCAGAATGACCTTGAGCGTGCTGAAGCCGATCCAGTATTCGCGCGCCGGCCTGCAGGCTGCCCTGAACACCGCATCCGCGATGACTTCGGGCTGAACGACTGGCGCGACCGGCCGTGGCGTCCTGGACATGTGCGTTCTGGCCCAGTCGAACTGCGGCGTGTTCACAGCCGGCAGTTGGACCATGACCAGCTTGACGCTGCTCCGCTCGTGGATGAGCTCGCTGCGCAGCGAATCGTTGAAGCCGCGGATCGCATGCTTGGCCCCACAACGAACGGTCACGACGAGGCAAGCACGTCCGACTTTTGGATGAGACGCGATGGGCTCAAACCGTGTTCAGTGCACTCATGAGCTGATGATCTTTTCACCCTCGCTGGGCGAGCGTCTTCTCGGAGGGCCAGCCGATGATCACGCCGATCCAGCCCAATCCCTTGTAGGTTTCGTAGCCGGGCGTCGCAGAGAATGCGACCAGCGCGCCGGAGCGATCGCGGTAGAATCCGCTGGTTCGGCCTCCCGGAGAAAGCGGCACGCGTTCGCTCAGCAGGCCCTTTCCATCGGAGGCCGCAATTACCCTGAAATTCGAATCGACGAGCAGCACCCTCTCGTCCGCATCGACCCGCACGCCCTGGACGATGGCTCGCGCCTGCGGCTCCCAATCGAAATGAATCGCGAGCACGCCGGTCGCCGTGCCGTCGGACTTGCCTCCGGATCTTACACTTGCGCAATATGTCGCGACCTGGGCATTGCCAAGCAGCGGCTGGCATTCGATATCTGCGGCGACATATTCGTCGCCCGAGCGCAAGTTGCGCGCCGCCTGAAACCATTTGTGGTGAGCGACGCTGTGCCCGACGACGTTGAAGCGGTCCGCGCGGCCGTTGGCCAGGATCTTGCCATCGAGATCGCAAAGCCAGAGATCGAGATAAACCGTGTAGGCGCCGAGGATCACGCCGAGTCTTTCCGAAACATGCTGAACGGCTGCGCCGTTCGGCTCGGCAGCGCAATCGACGACGGCCGAATCGGTTGCCCACCATCGCACGTCGCAGGTGCGCTCATAGAGATTGCGGTCGATCAGCTCGATCGCATTGAGCGACAGGTCGACCATGCGCTCGCCGCGCGAGCGCTCGGTCATGCGCGCGATGGAATCCATCAGGTTGACGGTTCGCCTGGTGAGCTGGCCCTCGAGCTCCTTTGCGATGGTCTCGACCTGCTGGCCGACGCCGCGCACTTCCTGCGCGACCACCGCAAAGCCCGCGCCCTGGGCGCCGGCGCGCGAGCTTTCGATCAGCGCATTCAGCGCCAGCATCTTCATCTGGTTGGTGATCTGCTGAATAGACCTTGTCTTCTCGCAGGCGATCTGGTTGACCTCCGCGGTCAGCCGCGAAATCAACGCGGCGACATCGGATTCGTCCTCTGAACTCGCTGGCCCGGTCGAGATCGAATTTGCTCGGTTGCGATCCGGCGCGGTGAGCATTTGCCGACTTCCCCTCAGTGCGGCCTTGCGTCCGCTTCAAAAAAGCTGTTCGAAGCGAATCCAAGGTGGCTTCTTTTGTTGCGGATTTCGCCTAACGCAGCCTTAATATCGAGGCCCGCAAGGGGGGCTGCCACTGCATCTTGTTTTGGCAGGAACGGCCGCTTTCTTTGGCAGATGTCATTGCCCAAGACACGACTCACCCGTATCTCTCGACAGCATCATGACGCTTCCCGCATCCGCACTTCCGACAGAATCGCCGCCGGCGTTCCTCGGCGTGCGGCATTCGCTGACAGGAAAACTGTGGCGCGACCGGCTCGACGCGCGTGGCACGGCGCGGGCGCTCGCGATTGCGCAGCGCTATCAACTGCCGGATATGCTGGCGCGCGTTGTCGCCGGCCGCGATGTCGCGATCGACGACGTTCCCGATTTTCTCGATCCGACCATCCGCAAGTTGATGCCCGATCCATTCACGGTGACGCAGATGGAGGCGGCGGCAAAACGCATCGCCGATGCGGCGGCGCGCGGCGAAAAAGTAGCGATCTTCGGCGACTATGACGTCGATGGCGCGACCTCGGCCGCGCTGCTCGCCTGGCATCTGCGCCATTGCGGGCTCGATCCCCTGATTCACATTCCCGACCGTCTGTTCGAGGGCTACGGACCCAATACCGAAGCCGTGCGGATGCTGGCCGGAAAAGGCGCCACGCTCCTGGTCACCGTCGATTGCGGCACCAACAGCCCGGAGCCGCTCGCAGAGGCGAGGCGGCTTGGCATGTCGGTCGTCGTCGTCGATCATCACCAGGTCGGCGCCGATCTGCCCGAGGTCGACGCGCTGGTCAATCCAAACCGCCCGGACGACATTTCCGGCCTTGGTTATCTCGCAGCCGTTGGTCTCACACTGGTGACGCTGGTCGCGGTCAACCGCGAGCTGCGCGCGCGCGGCTTCTGGACGAGCGAGATGCCCGAGCCCGATCTGCTTGGCATGCTGCACCACGTAGCGCTCGGCACCGTTGCCGATGTTGCGCCGCTCATCGGGCTCAACCGCGCCTTCGTCGCCAAAGGGCTGATTGCGATGCGCCGTCGCGACCATGTCGGCCACACCGCGCTGATGGACGTTTCGCGGCTGAACGGACCGCCGGAGGCCTGGCATCTCGGCTTCATGCTGGGGCCGCGCATCAATGCCGGCGGCCGCATCGGCCGGGCCGATCTCGGGGTGCGACTCTTGCTGGAAGGAGACGTGTCCGAGGCCGCACGCATCGCAGCCGAACTGGACAGGTTGAATAGCGAGCGCCGCATCATCGAGCAAGCCGCGGAGGCGCAGGCCGAAGCCGAGGCTCTGGCTTCGCTCGGCCTTGAAGACAAGGGCAGCGTGATCGTGACGGCCTCGGAAGGTTGGCACCCCGGCGTGGTTGGGCTCGTCGCCTCGCGGTTGAAGGACAAGTTTTCGCGGCCCTCTTTCGTCATCGCGCTCGAGCCGGGCGGTATCGGCACCGGATCGGGGCGTTCGATCTCCGGCGTCGATCTCGGCAAGGCGGTCCGCCAGGCAGTCGTCGATGGCGTGCTGGTCAAGGGCGGCGGGCACGCCATGGCGGCGGGAGTGACGCTGCGCAGGGAGAAGCTCGCGGAATTTCGCGCCTTCATGGAAAGCGCGCTGGCGCATGACGTCGCACAGTCGCGCCATGTCAATGAACTCCTGGTCGACGGCGCCGTGACCGCGCGCAGCGCCACGCCGGAACTTGTGGCGACACTCAATCGCGCGGGTCCCTTCGGCAGCGGCAATCCCGAGGTCGTTGTAGCCTTGCCATCGCATCAACTGGTTTTTGCCGACGAAGTGGGGCAGGCGCATCTGCGCGTGCGCTTCAAATCGGGCGACGGCGCCATCCTCAACGGCATCGCCTTCCGCGCGGTCGGGCAGGCGCTCGGCCACGCGCTGGCGCGCCATCGCGACCAGCCCCTGCATGTCGCGGGCTCGCTCACGGTCGATCGTTATCAGGGCACCGAGCGCGTGCAATTCCGCGTCATCGATGTCGCCGTGCCCGATCAGGGACCGGCGGTCATCCGCTAAGGCGGCGAATCCCGAGTTCGCAAGACAGCGTGGCCATGTTGACGCGGCGAATATCGGCACGCTCAATTGCCTTGCCTCAGGCGTGCAAGCACCTTCAGCCCGCCATAACCGTCCGCGGGGGTCAGGCCCATCTTGACCTGATAGTCGCGGACCGCCTTCATCGTGTCGTTGCCGACGCGGCCGTCGGTGCCGCCTGTATCAAAACCGGCCTTTGTCAGGCGCGTCTGCATCTCCTGCAATTCGGCGAGTGTCAGGGCGCGCTCTGATCCCGGAAATGGTTGATAAAAGGGTGGCGCGCCGAGGATGCGGTCACCGAGATGGCAGATCGAGAGCGCATAATTCATTGAGGGGTTGTAGCTCCGCACCGAATAGAAGTTAGGTCCGAGCAGGAAGGCAGGTCCGCCCGGCTCCGGTATCCAGAGCTGTGCTGTCGCGTTCGGCTGCGAAAAAGACTGGCCGTTG
Source organism: uncultured Alphaproteobacteria bacterium (assembly GCA_963738845.1). GTDB lineage: Bacteria > Pseudomonadota > Alphaproteobacteria > Rhizobiales > Xanthobacteraceae > Bradyrhizobium. Next base: position 592,768 of record CAVTYJ010000009.1, read on the forward strand.
GCGCGCGTCACGCCTGCGCTCTGCCAGGCGGCATAGGTCCGGCTGCCCTTGTGTCCCGTCTCGGCGCCGCGCACTTCATAGCCCCAATGTTCGCCCGGCTGATACTTGCCGCGCTCGACCAGATATTTCGCGGTCGATCCCAATGCGTCATCAGGCCTGCCGAAGGGCGAGATCTTGCCGTCGCCATCATAGTCGATGCCGACATTGAGCCAGACCTCCGGCATCCACTGGGTGTGACCCATGGCGCCGGCCCATGAGCCACGCATGTCTTCAGGAGTGCTCCAGCCGCGTTCGACGATGCGAAGCGCGTTGAGAAGCTCCTGCTCCCAATACGCCCTGCGGCGCGGCGCATTCCAGGCCAGCGCAGCCAGCGAGGGAAACACCGGCCGCATATGGTTCTGCTGCACCTGCGGATCACCATAGGCGGACTCGACACCCCAGAGCGCCAGCAGCGTGCCGCGTTCGACGCCAAAATCCGCCTCGATCCGCTCAAACAGCGCCGCGTTTTTTTTCAATGCGGCCTTACCGTTGATGATGCGCCAATCGGAGACGCGCCGGTTGAGATATTGCCAGGTCTCCTCGGTGAACTCCGGCTGGCTCTGCAGTTGCGCAAAGACGCTTGTGTCGGGCTTGACGCCTGCCATCGCGCGATTCCAGGTCCCTTCCGAAATGCCCTTGGCGAGCGCCCGGCTTCGGAAGCCGTTGCGCCAGTGCTCGAAAGAGGGCGGACTTGCCGCCATGGCCGCGAGCGGAGACGCAAGGAAGGCCGCCGCACCAACCCCGCCACGCAAAACCGCGCGCCGTGTTGGGTGCTTGCCGGGACGAGTCTGGGTCATGGCCGCAGTTTATCATCAATCCTGCAGGCGCACGGCAAGATCGGCTTCGGGCCTGATTTCTAGTTCTCGCTGCCCTCCTGTTGATCGGAATGGACGGCGTCCATCGGCATCGCGCGGGCCACCGCAGGCGCGGACGCGATCTCGGGTCCGATCTCGTGGCCGCGGCCGCCGATCAATCGTTCATAAGAAGAGATCAACGTCACGTAGGGGTTGACCCAGATCCAACCGTCGCGCGTAAAGACCTGGACGTCGAAATGCAGGTGGCGGCTGGTGCCGTTCGGATGGTCGAGATAGTTCGAGACCACGCCGAGCTTTTCGCCTTCGGCAACGCGACGGCCGTTCAGCACGCCGTCGGCATCCATCGCGGACGGATTCATGTGCATGTAGCGAAAGCGGATGTGCTCGGTCCGGCTGTTGACCTGCAACGTCACCGCCTGCTGGCTGGGTGCACGAATGACGACACCGTCACGGACCGAAAAGATCGGCTGCTGCCGGGGATCGCAGGCATCTGCGCCGTCTCGTTTCGCCGGACAGGCGCCGGGGCGAATGTCCTCGCCCTGATGGCCGAACCCGCTTGCGCATTGGCCGACCTCAAAGCTGCGCGACTCGCAGAAATTGTCGCGCCACGGATAGGTTGCATTGGGCTTGTCGGACCTGTCGGAGGAGCCGCGCCGGCCGAACGATTGCGAATGCACGAAGGCCTCTGCCTCCAGGGGAAAGCGGATTTGCGAATAGGCGTTGAAGTCGGGGCGGCCGGTCTGCTTGTGGTAGCCGCTGCCCATGATGATGTTGCCGGGCGCGCGATAGGTGAAGTCCGCCGACGGCTCGGTCGGACGCTCGGCCGAGCCGGCGGGGATATCCATGCGCGGGCGTGAGGGCCGGCCGCCGGCAACATGCAGCGCCTTCAGAAAGCGCTCGGCAACCGGATAGGCCTCGCGGCAGGCAAGCCGGCGCGCGCGCGGCGCCGAATCGAGGCACTGGATCGAGACCACATAGGGCACGCCGAAACGGGTGAAGGCGTAGCGCACATAGCCTTCGCGAATGAAACGCCGCAAATCCGGATACTGCGCGGCGAGCGACTTGACGGCTTCGCCCTTGCCGCCCGCGGGATCCGCGATCTCGTAGGTCAGCAGCGAGCCGGTGATCTGCACCTCGACCGGCCTCGCAAAGGTCCGTTGCGGAAGACCTGCGCCGGCACCCGGCTCGAGCGAGAACACCGCGTCGTAGCCGGCCGGTCCCGCCTGGAACATGTCGATCGCTCGGAAATCGGACTGGAAGCGCGCCAGCGGAACGCTGCTCTGGGTGCCGTTCCGCTGGGATTCGATGTAGGCGGCCGCATCAAACGGCAAGAGCACCGGCACCGAGCTGCGCGCGATGCCCGCAAAAATTGGCGAGGTCACCGCGTTGAGCTGCAGCAGCGCGGGTATCGAGCGCGGATCGGAGGCCGGCACCCGGCGCTGCAGCGCAAAGGTGAAATCGGAGGCGACCGCCGGTACGGCGCCGAGCTCGCTCCGCATCTGGTCGAGCACGGCGCGCCATTCGACGTGGACGACCGAGATCGCAGGCGTTTGAAAGGACGGATTGAGGAACGCCCGTGCTTGCGGCAATGGCGTCTGCAACCCTGCCAGCGTGGAGGTCTGAAACGCGGTCGCCTGAAGATCCTGGGCTGCAAGGACGCCGGTACCGGCCTGGAGCATCGACAGAGCTGCCAGCAACCGCCTGATCGAACCGACACCCTTCCCCGTCAACCCCGCCCCCCGGCGTGAGAATCCCCGAACCCAGTTTAATCCTTTGCGCGCTCGACGTAAGAGCCATCTTCGGTCATGACCACGATCCGCGTGCCGGCGGTGATGTGCGGCGGGACCGCGGTCCGGACCCCGTTCGAGAGCATGGCCGGCTTGTAGGAGGAGGAGGCGGTTTGGCCCTTGGTGACCGGCTCCGTGTCCACCACCTCCAGGGTCGCCCGCTGCGGCAATTGAACCGCGATCGGGTTCATGTCGTGCAGCGACAGCTTGACGATCATGTTCTCCTGGAGATATGCGGCGGCGCTGCCGACGATGTCCTTGGACACCTGAACCTGATCGTAGGTTTCAGGGTTCATGAAGTGATAGCCGTCGCCATCTTCATACAAATAATTGAAATTGCGCTCCTCGACGGTCGCCTTTTCGACCTGGTCGGTGGTCTTGTAGCGCTCGGAGATCTTTACGCCGTCGCTGATTCGACGCATTTCGATCTGGCTCACCGGCGTTCCCTTGCCGGGATGGATATTCTCGGCACTGATGACGACGTAAAGCTTGCCGTCTTGCTCTATGACGTTGCCCTTGCGAATAGAACTGGCGATGACTCTCAAAGCTGATTTTCCTGGTGTTTCGGCCTCAGTCCGGACAAGGCGACTGGGCTCTGCGGCGACGGACGCGGTTTCGGGCCGCAACATACTGATTTTGCGCGCCGATGCCAGCTTTTTGCGGAACTTTCGGGCAGGCGAATAATGGCCGCAAACAGCCCATTTTCGCCGTTCTGGTCGGCTGACCGGCATGCCGATCGCAGACCTTTCTTGCTGGCCAGGGGCAAGATCATCCGCGCGCTGCGGGCTTTTTTCGAGCAAGAGGGATTTTGCGAGGTCGAAACCGCGATTTTGCAGATCTCGCCCGGCAACGAGACCCATCTCCACGCACCGCGGACCGAGCTTGTTTGCGGCGATGGGAGCCCAGTGACGCGCTACCTGCGCACCTCGCCGGAATTTGCCTGCAAGAAGCTGCTCGCTGCCGGCGAGAGCAAGATCTTCGAATTTGCGCGCGTATTTCGCGACCGCGAGCGCGGCGACCTGCACCTGCCCGAATTCACCATGCTCGAGTGGTATCGCGCCGGCGAAGGCTATGAACGCATCATGGCCGATACGGTTGCGGTGATTGGGCAGGCGGCGCGCGCGACCGGAATTGAACGGTTCACGTTTCGCGGGAGGACCGCCGATCCGCAGGCGAAACCGGAGCAACTGACCGTTGCCACGGCATTTGCGCGCTTTGCGGGCATCGACCTGCTCGCAACGATCGTGGGTGGGGAGGGCGACCGCGCGGCGCTGGCAAAAGCGGCCGGCGACAAGGTCCGGATCGTCGACGACGACACCTGGTCGGATATCTTCAGCAAGGTGCTTGTCGAACACGTCGAACCCAGGCTGGGGGAGGGTCGTTTGACGCTCTTGTGCGAATATCCGTTGCCGGAAGCGGCTCTGGCGCGGGCAAAACCCGGCGATCCCCGCCTTGCCGAACGTTTCGAGGTCTATGCCTGCGGGGTTGAACTTGCCAACGGATTCGGCGAATTGACAGATGCGTTCGAACAGCGTCGCCGCTTCGGCCTTGCAATGGACGAGAAGGAGCGGCGCTATGGCGAGCGCTATCCGCTGGACGAAGACTTCCTTGCCGCGGTCGCTACAATGCCCGAGGCGAGCGGCGTTGCCCTCGGATTCGACCGGCTGGTGATGCTTTCGAGCGGCGCCACAAAAATCGATCAGGTGGTGTGGACGCCGCCAGCAGGTGAGACATGAGCAGGGCGAATATCGCATCGACGCTACGCGCTCCGAGCGAGCTGGTCGACCACGGGCTGGCGCGAGCCGCCGATCTGGCCGATCTGGAAAACGTGGCCGCCCGCTATGCCGTCGCGATCACGCCCGATATCGCCGCCTTGATCGATCCCGCCGATCCCAACGACCCGATCGCGCGGCAATTCGTTCCGAGCGCAAACGAGCTGGTGAGCGAGGCCTGCGAGCGTGCCGATCCGATCGGAGATCGCCGTCATTCGCCCGTCGCAGGCATCGTGCATCGCTATCCCGATCGTGTGCTGTTCAAGCTGGTCCATGTCTGCGCGGTCTATTGCCGATTCTGCTTCCGCCGCGAGATGGTCGGTCCGGGCAAGGACAGCGCCATGTCGGATCAGGCCTATGCGGAGGCGCTCGGCTACATCCGCGCGCGCAAGGAAATCTGGGAAGTGATCCTGACCGGCGGCGATCCGCTGATGTTGTCGGAACGGCGGCTTGCGCGGATCATGCAGGATCTCGCCGCCATCGATCACGTCAGGATCATCCGCATTCACACCCGTATTCCGGTGGCCGATCCCGATCGCATCACGGACGGTATGGTCGCAGCTCTCAGGACCGATGGCGCGACAACCTGGGTCGCGCTCCATGCCAACCATGCCCGCGAACTGACCGACAGGGCGCGCGCTTCGATCGCTCGCCTCGTCGACGCGGGCATTCCCATGGTCAGCCAGTCGGTGCTGCTCGCCGGCGTCAACGACGATGCCGGAACGCTGGAAGCCCTGATGCGCGCCTTTGTCGAATGCCGGATCAAGCCTTACTACCTCCATCACGGCGATCTCGCGCCGGGAACGGCGCATCTGCGAACGACGCTCGCGAGGGGGCAGGATCTGATGCGGGCCCTTCGCGGCCGCGTGTCCGGATTGTGTCAGCCCGACTATGTGCTCGATATTCCCGGCGGCGCCGGCAAGTCGCCGGTCGGGCCGAGCTACATTACGCCGCAACAATCTTTTGTGGGCGAACGTGAACTGCGGCAAGAAACGCGCTATCGTATCGCGGACTATTGCGGCGAGGTGCATCTCTATCCGCCAGGACCCTGAGCTCGGGGCGTGGCGAACGGAACTTTTGAGAACGGGAGGAGCAACAATGAATAGGACGGTCATCACGATGGCGCTCCTGGTTCTGATCGGCACGTCGACAGCCATCGCCCAGAGCAGCAAGGGAACCTCATCGTCGTCCGGGAGCTCGACCATGGGCTCCGGAGTTCTGCAGGCGCCGGTCGGCCATCGCCAGCCGCGGGCGGGCGACGTGCCGGATGAGAAGAATCTGAGCAACCCGAACGAACCGATGAGCAAGGAAGACGCGCTGCTCGACAAGAAGATCAAGAGCATCTGCCGGGGTTGCTAAAAGGATCTCTTTGTCGCATTTGCCCGACAATCGTGGGCACGCTTCGCTTTGCACACCCTACGTTCCGTCATTGTGACCGAGGTTCCGCGAGGCAATCCAGAGCTCCTCCGCAGCAGCCTGGATTGGCTTCGTCGCTTTGCTCCTCGCAACGGCATTTGTCAGGCACGTCTCCGCATTCCCGCGGCAGGATTTGCCCGGGCTTTTCATCGATGATGTCCCTCGAAAGAAAGAGGGCGCAGGGAATACCGGGTGTCTTGTGCACCCGCAGCCTCGCGTGGAAAGTAGAAAACCACACGAGTTAGTCACTACAGGTTCACCGAAACATTCCGGCATTCCCTGCGCGATGGTTTTAACGCTTATGTTCGAGCTCTCCCCGGTGTCCATGACCTTTTAGTCACCGTCGCCTCGACGTCGTCGACCCCGAGACTTAGCGCCAGCCCAGGGGCGCCAGGACCACACGATTTCGCAGTCCGCGGCAGCATCGCACGTCTCTCGATACCGCACGCGTCCATCGCATCCCGCTTCCAACACTCGTGACGATCGCGAAGCGCCCCTCTCGCGGAGGCGGGATGAGCTTATGATAAGCAGAAAGTTCTGCAAAACGGAAGAAAAATCTTCGTGGCCAGGCGGCGACCGGCGCGAGCCGCTTGAATCGGCTGATAAATTTCGCGCTTTCGCGCGGCGATTTTGCGCGTTTCCGGGCCGCAATTGGTGCGACATCCAGCGCAAATCCCCCGCACGATGCTCGCTTCGGAACCATGCCTTTCGGGCCTCCCATCGAATTCGGACGACAATGAAAGCAGGACGAAGATCACTCGCGCGTGAACGGCAAATCCGGTCTCCCTACCCATTTTGGGCAGATTGGGGTGGTGCCCTCCATGGTATTGTCGACATAATATAACCGATGCGAATCCAGCCTGACGTAACTGCAAGCATGCGGAAATCCAATGATCTCGTCCGAACCCTATCGAGGCACACGCTTGCCTACATGCTATGTTCCATCAGCGAGATGTTTCGCCATTACGACGAGTTCGATCCGCTCGACCTGCTCATCATCCACGCGATCCTGAACAGCAACGTCATCAGCGTCATGAGAGATCTGAAGCTCGACAAGCAGTTCGGAAGCATGCACGCGGTCGAACCGGACGAAATCAAGCAGGGCGTGTCGCGGGCGGCGCTGTCGCGATTTCTCAGCCTGCCGATCGAAACGATCAGACGCCGGGTTGCCCGGTTGAAAAAGGTCGAAATCCTCTCGGAAGGCAAGGGCGGCCTGATCGTTTCGCAGGCGAACCAATTCAGATTTGGAAACAATCACAAGCTTCAGACCATCAATGTGGTGCTGGTCAAGAAGCTGCTGCGCGATTTGAAGCGAGCGGGAATCCGGGGTCCCGATGATCTTTAGCGACCCAGGCAGAGATGAGGATCGTCGCGGAGCGACATTGTCGAGGGCAAACGATGGACTTGCCTGGGACGATTCCGTTCACCTCCCGATCTACGAGATCGTCCTGAAAAAACGCGGCCGCTCCGGGTGGACCTGGGGGATTTTCACCAGTTCCGGACGGCTTGTCATGCGCGGTCGGGAGGCCAGTCGGCCGGCCGCGAGGTATCAGGGAGCACGCGCACTCTTCCTCCTGTTGTCCGTGCCTGGCCCACCAAGGCGTTTGCCGCAACGACCGTGAATGCCGCAGTCCCAGAATTGCGGGTGAGGCCAGCTTCAATTCGCAATGCCCAGGTTTTCGAACTCCGCTGTTCAGCGCCCCTTCGTCTTCCTCAAACAGACATTGCGCTGAGATCCTAAGGCGCGTCCGCATACGAAACGATCTTGAGCGGCGTGGTGAAAGGCTCGATGCGCACGGCGCCGCTCAAGAACAGGGCGATCTTCTGCAGCGGGGCCTGCTCGAGATCGCCGGATGCATTCTTGCGGCTCGCATACTGCCAGACGCTGATCAATCCCTTGCTGACCAGCGATTTTGCGACGCCGCCCGCGTCCTTGCTGTCGAGCTGCGCGAGCGCGGCATCGCTCAGTCCGATCACGACCTCGTCCCTGACCGTCACCACTTTGAACAGCGCTATCGTTGCCGCGGGGGCGGTTTGAGTCGTATCCGACAAGTCCCAACTCCTTGTTGATCTGGCGTGGCGTCGGTTCGGAAATCCGCAGAAGTCCTGAACCGCCGCGCCAGCCTTGGTCGCAGCGTTGACGGATTGCGTTCAAACCGATTTGCGCAAGGACGGAAGAGCTTGGCCGCCGGCGCTCAGACGTTGGAGCCGTGAATCGATTCGATCACGGCGTCCGTGACCTCCCTGGTGGTGGCCTTGCCGCCGACATCGGGCGTCAGGATGCCGGCCGCGCACACCTTTTCCACCGCCGCCATCAGGCGGGTCGCCGCGTCCTTTTCGCCGAGATGCTCGAGCATCTGCGCCCCCGTCCAGAAGGTTGCGACGGGATTGGCGATGCCCTTGCCGGTGATGTCGAAGGCCGAGCCGTGGATCGGCTCGAACATCGAGGGGAAACGCCGTTCCGGGTCGATATTGCCGGTCGGTGCGACGCCGAGGCTGCCGGCCAGCGCGCCCGCGAGATCCGACAGAATGTCGGCGTGAAGATTGGTCGCGACGATGGTGTCGAGGCTTTTGGGATGCAGCGTCATGCGCACCGTCATGGCATCGACCAGCATCTTGTCCCAGGTGACGTCAGGAAATTCCCGCGCGACCTCTGCGGCGATCTCGTCCCACATCACCATGCCATGGCGCTGCGCATTCGACTTGGTGACGACCGTCAGAAACTTCCGCGGACGCGACTGCGCGAGACGGAAGGCGTAACGCATGATGCGTGTGACGCCGACCCGGGTGAAGATCGCAACCTCGGTGCCGACTTCTTCCGGCAGGCCCTTGTGCGCGCGGCCGCCGCAGCCGGCATATTCGCCTTCGGAATTTTCGCGCACGATCACCCAGTCGAGATCGCCGACGCCGACATTGCGCAAGGGCGAGGCTACGCCCGGCAGGATCTTTGTCGGACGCACATTGGCATATTGGTCGAACCCCTGGCAGATCGGCAGGCGGAGCCCCCACAGCGTGATGTGATCGGGCACATCGGGCGCACCGACCGCGCCGAAATAGATGGCATCGAATTTCTTCAGCTCGGCCAGCCCGTCGGCAGGCATCATGACGCCGTGCTTCTTGTAGTAGTCGGAGCCCCAATCAAAGGTTTTCACGGTGAAGGAAAGGTCGCCGGCGCGCCTCGCCAGCGCCTCCAGGACGCGGACGCCGGACGAGATCACCTCGGGCCCGATCCCGTCGGCGGGGATGGCTGCAATCGAATAGGTGCGCATGAAGGCTTCCTTTGCGGATGGGGCCGCGGCGGCGGGCTGGGCGAGCATAGGCGGGGGAGCAGGGACCATTCAATCTGCTCCGGTCAATACGAAAAGTTGATATAAGCGGGAAGGGAGGACCGCCGGCGATGGATTTGGGCCAGTTGCGTCTTGGGCTAGCCGGAAAGGAAACGGCTTTGAGCGAGCCTGCTGCGATCGGGCGGCGCCGCTTCCTCGGGCAACTGGCGGCAGCGAGCCTGCTCGCGCCGACGATCCGGCCGGCGCGCGCGGAGCAGGCTTCGCTCGCCGAGACGCTCGCAGTCTACGCCACGAGCCTCAAATACGAGGATATTCCCGAAGACGTGGTCCGCATCACCAAGCGCACCATCCTCGATACGATCGGCTGCGCCTTCGGCGGCTGCACGGCCGCGCCGAGCCGCATTGCCGTCAAGCTTGCGAGCGAGGCGACGTCGAAGCGTGCGGCAACCGTCATGATCTCGGGAGTGAGAACGACGCCCGATCTGGCGGTGTTCGCCAATGGCGTGATGATCCGTTATCTCGATTTCAATGATGCCTTTGTCAGTCTCACCCACGGCGCGGGTCACCCCAGCGATACGATCGCGGCGCTCCTGAGCGCGGCCGAACTCGCAGGAAGCAGCGGCCGCGATCTCGTCGCGGCCACCGTCGTCAGTTACGAGGTGTTTTGCAAGATCGCGGACGTCTTCGATTATCTCGGCAACGGCATCGATCATTCGACCATTACGGGGATTGCGGCCACTGTCGGCGCCGGCCGCCTGATGGGGCTGACGGTCGAGCAGATGGTGCACGCGATCGGAATAACCGTCGGGGGCAACACCGCAACGCGCCAGGGACGGGCGGACACGCTTTCGAACTGGAAGGCGTTCGCGGCGGCCGATGCCTGCCGCAAGGCGATCTTCGCGCTCGAGCTCGCGCAGAACGGCATGACCGGCCCCAACAAGGTGTTCGAGGGAAGCTACGGCTTCTTCAAGGTGATGGGCCGGAAGCCCGTCGCGCAGGTTGAGCTTGGCGAGCCTTTCGGCATTCGCCGTGCCTTCACCAAGCGCTTTCCGCTCGGTCAGTTCTCCCAGACCGTGGCGCAGGCCGCTGTCGAGGCGAGGCCCTTCGTTGAGAGCACCGATGACATCGTCGAGGTCAACATCCGGGTTTCGCATTCGGCCATCAAGATCATGGCGGAAGGGCCCGACAAGTGGCGGCCGCAAACGCACGAGACCGCCGACCACAGCATCCCCTATGCCGCGGGGCTGGTGCTGATGTACGGCAATATCGAGCCCGAATATTACGATGATCCGTATCTTCACGATCCGAAGCTGATCGATCTCATCGGCCGGATCAAATGCACGGCCTCGGAGGAGGCCGACCGCACCGAGCAGGAGTTCAATCTTTGCGAGCTCGAAATCGTCCTGAAATCGGGAGCGCGCAAGACCGTCCGCGTGGAATATCACCGCGGCCATTTCAAGAATCCGATGACCGATGCCGAGCTCGAGGAGAAATTCAGATCGATGGCGCTAAAGCAGCTCGCGCCGGATCGCGTCGACAATCTCCTGAATGTTCTGCGCGGGATCGAGAACCAGCCTCAAGCCTCCGTGCTGATCGCAGCGACGCTCGTCTGAGCGCCGAAATCTCAGGCGGAATTGCGCGCAGCCAGTGCCATGCCGATGAGGGTCGCGCCGCCGAACACGAGATTGATGCCCACCAGAAGCCCGAGCGCCCATTCGGCCGAGCCGGGCAGGCCGGCGATGATGAGGAAGGAGACGACGAGGTCGAGGATACCGGCGATCAGAAGCCACGACCATCGGCCGGACAATTCACGGCGATGCTCCAGCGCATACATGATGGTGGCGACGCCTTCGGCGAGGAAATAGGCGCCGACCACGATCGTCAGCGTCAGCACGCCCTGAGCGGGCCGGGAGAGGAGAATACCGCCCGCAAGCACCGCGAGCGCCGCCGAGATCAGCGACCACCAGAAGCCCGGCATCTGCCGCGCCCAGAATGTGAGGACCAGGCCGCCGATCCCGCTGATCAGGAACATCCAGCCGAGAAAGATCGTGATCGCGAGGCTTGCGAGCGGCGGCACGATCATCGCCGCAAGGCCCAGGACCGCAAGCAGAATGCCCTCGACCAAAAACGCCTTCCAATGCGCCTTCACGGCTGCGCTCATCTCCGATCGCAGCCTGCTGATTTCCTTGTCCATATCCTGGGGAAGGGGCATTGCGATCTCCGGTGCGGGCAAGCGGATTCGGCGAGGCTAGCTCACCCTCCACCCGAGGAAAACCCCTCGGCCGCGACGCGCATCCGGTTGCGCCCGAGAATATAGATCGCGGTTGTGACGATCAGCAGCGCGGCACCGAGCACCATCGCGCTCAATCCGATCGGGACAAGGACGATTCCGAGGTTGCGGTCGGGATTGAGCAGCCAGTGGTGGATCGAGCTGAGCAGGAAGACGAGCCCGATGAAGCCGGCGCCGCCGCCGATCACCAGCAGCGCCCACATGCGCCGCAGCTGGCTCAGCCGTTCGCGGTCGATATCGGTACGCGGGGCATGATGGCGCGCGACCCGGCGCACAAGGCGCAGGGCAAAGCCGATCGAGGAGAAGCCGACCAGCACGCTCGCCGTGGCGAGCCAGATCCGCGCCGAGGAGCCAAGGTCCGGATCGTGCTGCAGCATCAGGAGCGGAAAATCGAACGCCGAATGCAGGGCCACCGGGCCGACCAGCATCAGGGCCCAGCAGGACAGCCGCGCCCGATCGCGGTGATGCCTGTGGGCGCCGAGCGCGGTACCGGAGCGCGCGATCGCCAGATAGGCGCCGGCGATGACGCCGAGCGCGCCGTGGAAAGGTACGGTCAGCACGCTGCGCAACGCCGCAAGCGCGCGCCACATGTCGGCGTGCTGCTCGAGATAAGCGAGATTTTCGTAGGCGGCAAAGCCCAGACCCGCGGCCGCTCCGTAGACCACGGTGTCGAGGGGATCGGCGAACGGCTTTCGCCGGACCGAGACCGCAATGATGGCGACGATCTTGACCGCCTCCTCGGGAAGCGCGACGCCGAACACGGCGTGCAGCGCCTGCTCCAGCCAGGGGTTGTCAGGCACCAGCACGAGATGCGCAAACGGCGCGCGCAACAAGCCGAGGATGGAGATGCTGGCGGCCCCGAGCACGAAGGCGGTCCAGATCTTGACCGGCGGACCCGGGCGTTCGCCGGCCGCGACCACGAGCCACAGGATGAACAGCGCGGGCGCGACCGCCGCCGTACCGATGACTGTGGGAAGGGTTTCGAGTAGACTCATCTGGATCGCAACAGGCCGAATTGAGAGCTTTCGCCGGGTTATGACACGAGGACATCTCGTCGCAGCCGCCTCATCGTAGCAAACGCCGAGCCAGAGGGGTGCGACTTTCCGACCTCTGCCTGCGCAGCGCCGTCACATCGGCGGCGCTAGCAGCCGCGGCAAATTCCGTTCATCTTCGAGCTGACGGTCGCATCATCGCCGTCGACCGGGCCCGCGTAACCGGGCGTGCCGTCCGGCCGCGTCAGCGGAATGAAGTGAGACGGTTTCGGCAGCGGAACGGGGTAGGTCGCGATCGGCGGATTGGTCTTGTCGTAGCAGGCCAGCCGAAGCGCGGGGTCGGCAATCGTCTTGCAGTCCGTGGTTTCGGCCTGCGCCACGCCTGCGACCATGCCGAGCGCGATCGGCGCGACCAGCAACCTCATGATTGTGCCCTCAACCTTGCCCGAACCCCGACGTAAAGCCGCGAATTCACGCTCAAGCGCGATTGAATAGTCAAATCAACGGGTTTTCTGGGCTCGCGCGAGGCAAATTGCACGGATTTGCGCATCCTGTCCACGACGGAATTTGTGGTGACGGGAACCGGGCAGGCAGCATCCGGCATGATAGGATTCACCTGGTCGATGCGCCAGTTGCAGCGCCTCGTGGTCCAAGGGTGATTGGACAGAAGACGATGCCTTCCTTCGACACTTCGGAAATCGTGCTTGCCGCCATCGCCTTGTTTGCGGCTTTCGTGAACGGCGCGATCGGTTACGGATTTTCGTCGCTCACCGTGCCGCTCGCGCTGGTCTTCTTCACGAACCGCATCCTCAATCCCGCCGTCGTCGTGATCGAGGTGTTCGTCAATTTCTATGTGCTGTTCATCAACCTGAAAGGCGTGCCGGCGGTCTGGCGGCGGGTGTTTCCCATTCTGCTCGGGCTGTTGCCCGGCATCGGCGTGGGCGCATGGGTAATCGCCTCGGTGCAGCCGGGCTGGGTCAAATTGGCGACCTATACGCTGATCCTGCCGCTCATCCTGCTGCAGGCTGCCGGCTGGCGGCGACCGATCCGCTCGACCTGGATGGTCGGTGTGCCCTTCGGCTCGGCGCTCGGCGTGCTCTATTCGGTGACGACCATCTCCGGGCCGCCGCTTGCGATACTCTTCAACAATCAGGGACTGGTCAAAAACGAATTCCGCGCGGGGCTTGCGCTGGTTCGCGTGGCCGAGTCCAGCGTCACCGCGATCGTCTACTACAAGCTTGGCCTGTTCATCGCCGAGAGCGAGACCCTGCTCTGGGTGTTCGTTCCCAGCGTCATGCTCGGCATACCCCTCGGTGCCTACACGATCCGGCGGCTCGATGCCGAGACGTTCCGGCGCATCTGCATGAGCTTTGACGCCTGGGTCGTCGGCTTCGGCCTCTCGCGCGTGCTGATCGAGCTCAACCTCGTGCCAAGCCCGTGGGCCTACGGCGTGATGGCCGCGACGATCCTGATCGATCTGTTTCTGCTTTATGTCTTCTTCTCGACACGACGGGCGGCGATCCGGGCGCCGCAAACCGTCGAATTGCCGTGACGCGTTCTGCTTGCTTCGGCCTGCTTACTTGGTGTCGGTCGCGCCGGTCTTGGTCTTCTTGGGCTTGGCGGTGGTCGGCGTCGGCTTCGGCGCATCCGTCGTGCGGACGGTGCCCCAAGGATCCGTCGGGCCCCTGTCCGGGATGTTGTTGAGAGATTTTTGGTAGGCGTCGGCTGCGGCCTTGTCGGCCGCCTTCTCCGTCGCCGACTTTTCCTTGTCCTCCTCGCCATATCGCGGGACCCGCTTTTCCTGCGCGAAGGCTGACCCCGCCAGCAATGCGACCATCACGATAGCAAGAAGAACGCGCATGTATTTGCTCCCTCGAACGGGGCGCAAGATACCTCAAAACCGGATCGGGTCGAAAACAAAAATTTCAGTAAATCACTGCGCAAGCAGCCGCCGACAGGCCTCGACATAGACCCGCGCGCCCGTGACGATGTCCTCATCGGCGGTGTTCTCGGTCCAGTGATGGCTGACGCCGCCGATCGAGGGCACGAACAGCATGCCTGCCGGCATGATCCGGGCGAGAATCTGGGCGTCATGGCCGGCGCCGCTCGGCATCCGCACCGATTGTCCGGCCGCAAAGCGCGCGCTCGCGGCCTCGATCGCGTCGAGGAACTTCGGGTCCATCGTCGCGGGCGCGCCGGTTCGCAGGCGCTCCACGATGACGCTGCAGGGCCCCGTCGCCGTTGCCTCTGCGGCCATGCTCCGCAGCGCCTCTTCCAGGCGATCGATCACGGCCGGATCATCGTCGCGCATCTGGAACAGCATCTCGGCCCGTCCGGGAATGATGCTGGGTGCGCCCGGATCGAGCGTGATGCGTCCGGTGGTCCAGACCGTCCTCGGTCCGCAGATCTTTGGAAACGCCTCGTCGATTTCGACGCAGAATTTTGCCAGCGCGAGGCCTGCGTCCTTGCGGATTGCCATGCGCGTGGTGCCGGCGTGATTCTGCTCGCCGACAAAGCTGACGCGGTCCTGCCAGATGCCGACGATCGAGGTGACGACGCCGATCTTGAGGTGACTGGTTTCCAGGCGGTCGCCTTGCTCGATATGCGCCTCGATGTATCCGACGTGGCGCCCGCGTTCGGCGCTGATCCGCGCTCGGCCCGCAAGGCCGACCTCGGCAAGCGCCTGCCGCATGGTGCGCGCGCTGGAGCGGTCGCGCGCGGCATCGATTTCCGCTTCGCTGAGGTCACCGATATAGGAGCGGCTTCCGAGGAACTGCCCGAAATGGCCTTCCTCATCGCACCAGGACGCGACCTCGACCGCACCGGCGACCGCCGCATCGGGATTGATGCAGCGCGCAGCCTCGAGGGCGTAGACGACCCCAAGCGGACCATCCAGCCAGCCGGCATAATTCTGGCTCTCCAGATGCGAGCCGGCGAGCAGCTTCGGTCCCGCCTTTCGGCTCCTGCCGATCACGTTGCCGATGCCGTCGATCTCGCCGCTCAGCTCGGCCGTGGCCAGTCGCTCGATCAGCCAGCGCAGCGAATGCATATGAGCGTCCGAGAATGTCGGCTTGTGAACGCCGGACTTGTAGGCGCCGATTGCCCGCAATGCATTGAGATCGGCGAGCACGCGGCTGCCGTCGACGGGCGAGGGAAGGTCAGGCATGTCCTTGGTTCCGGTTCTGCAGGCACAGCCGCCATCACTGCGCATTCGCAGCCCGTCTTTCAAGAAAAATGCGAATCGGCTTGTCGCGCCGCGCGGGCGTTCTCTGGATACCGTTTGTCCGCTGCACCGCCCTTTGAAACGATGTGCTGCGCCGCGAGGGCTGTGCGCAAATCCCACGGGGCAAGGGAGGCCCGGCTCAATCCCCTTGATAGCGCATTCGCTTGGTGCAAACCTCGAACTCCGCGCCAGCGCCAGCAGAGGCGAGGAATGCCCCATGTTGCGGTTCGCTCTATTCGTTTCAGTGGTGCTGGTGACAGCCGCTTGCCGTCAGGACGACGAGACGACCGGCTCCGTCAACGATTGCGTGGCGCTGAACTTTCCGTCGTACAATTCCAAGGCGATGGATCAATGCGTGGCCGCCTGCAAGAAATGCCAGAATGGCACCACCAGCACCTGCACGACATCCTGCACGTTGAAGGGCGCGCGCGAGACCAAGACGCAGTAGCAAGTCCGCCACCCTCGGCCGCGCAAGGCGGTCTTCGACATCTGTGTCCGGGAAAAGGAACGGCGGCCCTTCGGTTGGCCGCCGTCCGAAGCGCTCGGCCCTATTATCTATACGGGCAGGTCCAGTTGCCGTAAGTATCGTAATAGCAGCCGCTGTTATAGTTGTTGTAATAGCCATAGGCGCCAGCCGCCGCCGCGCCCACGGCCGCCGCACCCACAGCCGCCCGGGCGTAAGGATAGTAGCCTCTCCGGTAAGCTGTTCCACGATAGGCGGCTCCGCGGTAGACCCCGCCGCGATAGGCCACGCCACGTCCCGCTATCGGTTGAGATACGTGAGCGCGCCCGGCATAGCGTGCGCCCCCGCCGTGATAGCCTCCGCCGCGACCACCGCGAGCGAGCGCCTCGTCGGGAACAAGGGTTGCGCCGACAAGAGCGACCGCCGCAAAGCCAATGAACACCCTGCGCAGCATTGCAGTCTCCTCTCCTGAAAAATCGCACGATCGGGAACGGCGTCGTCGCATAGGTTCAACCGATAAATCTGCGGCAGCGGGTTCCGCTCTCGTGCTAAGCTGCCCCATGGCGATTTTGGACCGGTCCGGATATTCAGCTTGAGCTAGATCAATCGGAGCGCACGTTTTTTTCGGCGAAGCTCGTCCAGGGAGTTGCATTGCGAACGGCAGTCAATGGACAATGGTGCCGTGGAACTTTTGGGGGAGAGCCGACGAAACGTCTCGTTATCGCTGAAAAATAGCTCAGCGTACAAATCATTGCGGGTGACCAAGTCTTATTGACGAGGGAGAATGCCAAATGAGTTATTGTGTGGTGGTACAGTCACACGGAAAGGAATTGGATTACCTGCGGGGGGAAGCATATCGGGTATCGCATGATGCGAGAACAGATTGGTACGCCGAAGCGCGACCAGTGGGCACTGCGTTTTGCTTCGAGAACGCGGACGTGAGAAGCCGGTTTTGTGCGATCTGCGTGAAGGAAAACGTGAGTCACACCACGGAACAATCAAGCAATTAGCCGCCTTGCCGGGCCAGCAGCGTGAAAATTCGCAAAGGCTCGGCGTCGCCCCGGGAACCGTGTGCCTGCCGGTTCTATTTCGGAAGGCATTCCACGTTGAAGGCAATGATGACCTGCGCCGGGTCCGCCTTGCCCAGACTCTTCAGGTCTTCCAAACCGGTTCTCAGCCTGGCTCCGGCCTCCCTTAAGCTGCCTTCGAGTGCGGACTTGGCTGTCCTGCAACGCTCCTCGTTCGAGAACTCCTGAAACACCACGGTCGGCAGAAGCCTCCATTCCGCCCTGTCGTTTGTGGCGGCCGGACTGACCGAGTAGGAAAACACATACATCAAAATCCACATCCTATGCTCCACTGGTGCTGGAACGAAGTGGCCGCACGCGCCCGCTTCCTTGATTGCCTGTGGGAGTGACCGAGGCAGCCTGCGGCCTTGCGGTCGCTGGATCTGAAGTCGAATTGATTGACCCTGCAAGCCGTTGATCTACATCAAGAGGGCCATTCCGCAGCCCGCGAATTCTCTTGAGGCTGCCACCTTTGGGCTCGGCAAGCGTTCCTTTGTTATCGGTGGTCGCATCGGCGAAACACGAAGGCGCATCCATCTCTAAGAGGAATTGAACCGAGGGAAGACTTCTATGCGGCTATATGCGGTCGCCGCTTGGGCACTCGTCGTTGGAACGGCAAGCTTGTCACGCGTGCCTGTGGCGCTAGCCCTTTCTGACTGTCCCATGTTGGCAGAGTTGGCAGACTGGGGAGAAAACTGGACCAGTCACATCAGCGTTGCGTCCGGGGGAAGTTGCGTATTTCCGATCAGGATCCGCGGCACGGTCAACAATTCGGACATTTCACAAAAGCCGGTACACGGCAGATTGAAGAAGCTCAGCGTGGCTACTTACGAATACAGAGCGAAAGCCGGGTACAGAGGAAGCGATGCCTTCGCCATCAAGGCAACGGGTCAAGGGCCGGCGGCTTCCGGCACGTCGCTCATTACCGTAGAGGCAACGATCAAGTAACGCCTGCCCATTATAAGATGGGGGAATCACTGTCGATGCTTGCGGCGCGTGTGTTTATCGCTTTTGCAGAACGTCGGATGCCACTGGGGATTAATCGAATTCGTTAAAACGACAAGCGCGCAAGGCTGTGACATTCGCGCCGCATTCCCGTCATAGTTGAAAAAGGCGGTGTTGCAGTTCTGCGACAGAATTTGAGCACCAGACCGCGTAGGTTGAGTGCGGAATCAAAATTGCGTTTTTCCACAATTACGGCGGTCGCAGCTGCAGCAGAAGCGACGGGATGGAGCAATCAGGATGAGACGGTTATTGCTGGGTGTTGTCGGTATTGTCGCAGTAGGGTTGGCCACCTCCGCGTCCGCGGCCGATATGGCCGTCAAGGCGCCGCCACCGGCCCCACTTCCCGTGATCTACAACTGGGGCGGCTTCTATGTCGGCGCGAACGCCGGCTATGGCTGGAGCAACCGCTGCATCGATGTCACTGCGATCAACAACGTCGCTATTTTCGATGCTGAAGGCTGCCGCAGTGCCGGCGGTGGAGTTGTCGGTGGCCAGATCGGTTATCGCTGGCAGGCCAGCAACTGGGTGT
Source organism: uncultured Alphaproteobacteria bacterium (assembly GCA_963738845.1). Lineage (GTDB taxonomy): Bacteria > Pseudomonadota > Alphaproteobacteria > Rhizobiales > Xanthobacteraceae > Bradyrhizobium. Next base: position 611,453 of record CAVTYJ010000009.1, read on the forward strand.
TCGGCCTGGAAGCGCAGGGCGACTGGGCCAATCTGCGCAACTCGAACCAGAGCCTTTTCTTCACGTCGAATGGCTTTGCGGATACCTGGACCACAAAGACCACTGCTCTGGGCCTGTTCACGGGTCAGGTCGGTTACGCCTGGAACAACGTACTTTGGTATGTGAAGGGCGGTGCGGCCGTCGCCAACCAGAACTGGACGCTGTTTAACAACGCGACCGGTGTGGGCTTCTTCTCGGCAGACCGCACCCGTTGGGGCGGCACCATCGGGACCGGCATCGAATATGGCTTTGCTCCGAGCTGGTCGGTCGCCCTCGAATACGACTATCTCTGGCGGGTGAGCAACAGCAACACCTATTTGGTAACAGGGGCGCTCGCTGGCGGCGCGTTGTTTCCCGTCGTCAACTCGTTCACTGCCAACACCCGTTCCGACGTCAACATGATCACCGCTCGCATCAACTATCACTTCAACGCCTTCGGCGCCCCGGTCGCGGCGCGCTACTGAATTTCCGCGCCTCCAAACTCACCAGAAAGCCCCGGGATCGCACCCGGGGCTTTTTTTCACCTTGCGCGACGTTTGATTTGGACGCGACCCCATATGTTTGACCGCGCCAACGGGGGGCGGCGCCTGTCTGCTCAACCCGATCGCCTGCGTCCCGCAAGGCCCGCAAAGATCGAAAAAAAGAGAACGTTGTAGAAGAACCCGAACAGGATCTGGACGCTGACCAGAAATCTCGCCCATCCCGATTTGGGCGAAATGTCGCCATACCCGGTCGTAGTCAAGGTGACGATACTGAAGTAGATGGCGTTGCCCAACTTGAGCACTTCCGAGAAAGCGTCTTGATCGCGCCGTACGAGATAGACGTACAGCACCGAGAAGCAGAAGATCGCCAGGCAGTAGGACGCGATCACGTCGAGCAGGATGCGCCAGATCGGTGTCTGCTCCAGATAATGGACACTATTGGCGCCATAGATGCCTCGGATCGCAATGAAGATGCGCCAGACGAGATAGAACCAGATCGCAAACGTCCCGGCTTTCGCGGAATCTCCGACCGCGGCGGTCAGCGCGTTGTCGGGCAAGAGGTGAGGCACCGACAAATCAACCAACAAGCCGATGACGGTATAGATGATGACGATAGGACCGATGATGCCGGACCAGTAACGAAGATGAGTTCCCGCGCTCTTGCTCATTGGGAAATGCGTTGCCTGCGATTTTTCTGTCGGGCAGCCAACAGAGGCGATAAGGCTGCCAAGCTGAAGAGGATAAGCCCGTTCGGGCACCGATATTCAATCTCAACATCAAGGGGATAAGTCGGGCGAGCGGACTTTACCGTATCGATTTTTGATATTCTCGCCCTGATTTGTCCTTGGGGTGAGTATTCCAAAATGTCGCTACGCGTAACGCCGAACGAGGCGGGCCTGACGCCTGACCAGACCATTGCGTCCATCATCGCCCTGCCTCAGCCCAAAAAGGCCAGGAGCGGCGCCAAGCGCACGCGCGCCCCCAGCAAACGCACACGGCGAAAAGTTGCGGTCGCGCCGAAGGACGATTCGACGTCCTCTGAATTGCTGATCCCGGAGGGCTTTTCGACCCCGCAGTCGACAGAGGCCAAGCTGCCGGTCGTGCCGCCTCCGGCATCGGCCAACGTGGCGCGTGACGGACATGCTCGTTCGCACAGCGTGGCCAGGATCATGTTGCTTGTTGCAGCGATCGCATTGGCGAGCGTCGGTCTTGCCATGAACGGGTGGTTCGCACGCTCGCTCGGGTCAAGCGATGCGGCGGGGTGGTTGTTTTTCGCCGTGGGCGTGGCGTCCGATCTTGTTGCCCTTGTGGTTCCATCCTGTTCGGCCAGGCTTTGGCAAGCCCGACACCGCGCAACGTCGCTCGCGGGGTGGGCCGTCTGGGCGATGACCTTCGTGTTTGCCGTGACGGCCGGCGTTGGTTTTGCCAGCACCAACATCGCGGATGTCACGTTGACACGCGCCTCGCGCGTGACGCCGGCTGTCACCACGGCGCAGGCCGCATTAAGCGATGCGATGCTGGCGCGGGATCGCGAGTGCAAGGGCGGCGTCGGCAAGTTCTGCCGTGAGCGCGAAGCAACCGTCAATGAAAGGCGTCAGGCGCTGGACACAGCGATGCAGGCCGTCGGACAGACTGCCGATCCGCAAACGGATGCCGCCATCCGGCTCGTGGCCTGGGCAACTCACGGCGCAGTCCAGCCCACCAGCAATGACTTCGCCATGCTCCGTCTGGTGCTGCTGGCCCTGCTGCCGCAGATCGGCGGCATATTGCTGATGGTCGGTCGATCGGTGCGGTAAACGCGATAGCGCGAAGACCTTCCAGGGGCACTGGCGTCACCACTCACGACAGCTCGCCTTTGTCGCGGGCCTAAGCCGCAAAGAAGTGAAAAGCGCAGCGGAAAGGCTAGTCGCGCGAGCCAGCGCGAACCGGACGCGACGACGAAGAGGAGCCGCGCGACAGCCCGGTCGAGACCGGGACCGCCTGATCGGGCGTAATCACGAGCGTGCGGACCGCTTTTGTCTGTCCGCCATCCAACTGCAGCTTGTCCGCTTTCTTCAGGGGCGGCCTGTCGTCATCTTCGGATGCGTTCGACACCGCCTCGGTTAGCGACAGCGCTTCTTCAATAGCCCTGGCGCGCCATTGCGCTTCGAAATTGTCGGGGACCGATGGTGCGGCCGCCTGTGGGCTTGGGGGTGGCGGCTGCGAGGTTGGCGCTTGCGCGGGCGCTGCCTGCAAGCTGGTCAGTTGCGAGCCCGTGACCTGCGAGCCCGTTGCTTGCGAATTTGCTGGTTGCGAGTTCGTCGGTTCCGGGCTTGTCGGTTGCAAGCCTGCTGGTTGCAAGCCTGCTGGTTGCGTGCTTGTTGCTTGCGGGTTCGGCGCTTGTGATCTTGTTGCGCGCGAACCTGGTGCGCGCAAGCTGGGGGCCCATGCCTGCGAATCCTGCGAAGCAGGCGTTTTCTCTGGCGCGGCCCTTTTGGCCTCTTCGGCCGGAGCCGGCTTGACGTCTTCAACCGGAGCCGGCTTGACCTGCTCGACCGAGGCCGGCCGAGCGGCGGCCTCCTTCGGCCACTCCAGCAAATCCTTGGAAAGCCCAGGCTTGCCTTCGTACCAGCATTTTCGTCCATCGATCAGGCGATACGACCACCACTGGCTTTGCGGGTGTTGCGGTATGGCTACGCTGCACTGCTGCTTCGCCTGAACGACGGGCGACGACGCCGTGATCAGGAGCGCGGCAAGAGGGATCGCGAGCGGCCTCGTCATCATCGCGGCAACTCAGAGGTGACTGGGTTGCGGCAAGCGAGCCGCAGCGACGTCGAATTTGGCCGTTCGAGAATGGGCACCAGTTCTTGATTACTCATTAGGATGTACTCACTAAGAAAACGCTGACCTACAAAGAAGATACGGAAATCAAGTCGCCTTTGCGGTTATCCCATCAACTTTTGTTTCGTCGTTGGGCGCTACATCTAGCGCTTTTTTCATGCGTTTATCCCAAAATGTAGGGGATATTGCGGCGACTGCGGGTGTCGGGCCCGAAGGGCGTACAAGAAGGCCGCCGGATCGCGGACCCTTGGCGCCGCAGTGGGATAGGGGACGTCTACGTAAGACCGATCTGGCGCTCGCGACACGCACTGATTGAATTGGGTGGGAAAGGATTTGGCTAGCTCGCGGCCGAACTGAGCGCGGCGCGGAAACGAATGAGCGACAGGATCAGAAACAATGAAGCAATTCCGGCCACGGCCAGGAACTGCGGCCACACCACGTCAAGGCCGGCGCCGCGATAGAGGATAGCCTGAGCAAAGGACACGAAGTGGGTCGATGGCGCGGCCTGCATGGCCATCGCAAGCCAGGGCGGCATGCTTTCGAGCGGCGTTGCGTTGCCGGACAGGATGTTCATCGGAACGGCCACCAGCATATAGAGCAGGCCGAGCTGCGGCATCGACCGGGCGATGGTGCCCAGGAAGAGTCCGATCGCGGTGGCAAAGAAGAGATAAAGGACGGTGCCGAACATGAAGAGCGGGATCGACCCGGCGATCGGGATCTTCAGAAGCAGGCGCACGACAAGATAAAGCGACAGCCCAACCGCCAAAGCTATGACGAATCCGTTGGCCCAGATCTTCGACATCGCGATCTCGAACGGGCTGATCGGCATCACCAACAGATGATCCATCGTCCCATGCTCCCGCTCGCGAACCAGCGCGGCACCGGCCAGGATGATCGCGAGAATGGTAACGCTGGAGATGATGCCCATCACGCTGGTGAACCAGGCGGTCGTCACATTCGGGTTGAACGCGATCCTGACCACCAGATTCACCGGCGATAGCGCGGCCGGCTCCGCATGCGTGAGAAACCGGGCAACTTCGGCGTTGACGATCTGCTCGGCATAACCCGAGCCCAGCCCGGCCTGAACCATCGCGGTCGCATCAACGTTGATTTGCAGTTTCGGCTCGCGCCGCGCCAGCACGTCGCGCTGGAAGTTGGGCGGAATGTCCATGACGAAAGTGTATTTGCCGGCGTTCATGAAGTGCTCGACGTCAGCCTCGGCGATGGCGACGGGCTGCTTGAAATAGGGCATAAGAAACGCGTGAATGATCCGGCGGGAAAGCTCCGAGTGATCCTCGTCGACCACGGCAATAGAGGCGTGATACAGCTCCTGGGAATTGCTCTGAGCCTGGCTGATCACGGCAAGCGAAAACGAATAGATCACAAAACCGAGCAGCACCCAGTCGCTGAAGAAGCTGCGCAGCTCCTTGGTGCCGAGCCAGAAGATGTTGGACAGGGAGCGCATCGTCCTATCGCTCCTGCTTGCGAAGCAGCATCAGGCTGATCGACGTCAGCACGGGAACGAAGACGATCAGGCTCAGGATGCTGGTTCCGAGATCTTCGACGCCGAGTCCCTTGGTGAAGGTGCCGACGCTGATCGGGCGGTAGTAGCTCATCGGAAAAGCGAGGCCGATGATCTGGGCGCTCCCGGACAGTGAAGAGACCGGGGTCATCATGCCCGAGAATTGCTGGGCCGGCAGGATGGTGAGGATGGCCGTACCGAACAGCGCCGCGATCTGGCTCTTGCAGAACGTCGAAATCAGCATGCCGTAGCCGGTCGTCGCAAACACGTAGACGATCGTTCCGGCGAGCAGGGCCAGGAAGCTGCCCTTCAGCGGCACCTGGAAGAAAAAGATCGCCATGAGGAACATGACGAGGAAATTGACCATGGCGACCGCGACATAGGGAAGCTGCTTGCCGAGCAGAAACTCGAGCCGGGTCACGGGCGTCACATAGAGATTGGTGATCGAGCCGAGTTCCTTTTCGCGCACGACGGCGAGCGCCATCAGAATTGCCGGGAACAGCGCGAGCATCATCGCAATGGTCGACGGCACCATCGCGAAGACGCTGTCGAAATCCTGGTTGTATTTGAATCGGACCTCGATGTCGGCCGGCAACGGCGCTGCCGACCGCGTCGTCTTGACGGCGGGGTCGGTCAGATAGAGCTGATGCATGCCCTCGAGATAGCCGCGAATGGTCTGCGCGCGGAACGGCATGGCGCCATCGATCCATGCGGAGACCGAGACCGGGCGCCCTTGCTTGATGTCCGAGCCGAAGTTCGGCGGGATTTCGATGCTGGTATTGATGTCTGCGTTCTTCAGCCGCCGATCGAGGTCCGCGTAGTCGGTCAATGGCCGCTTCTCGATGAAATAGCGCGAGCCGCGCAGCTCCTCCAGATAGGCACGGCTTTCGGGACTCTGGTCGCGGTCCAGCACCGCAAAGCTGAGATTGTTGACGTCGGTCGAGATGCCGAGACCGAAAACGATCATCAACAGCGTCGTGCCGAACAGCGCAAACATCAGGCGGATCGGATCGCGCAGCAGTTCAAGGCCTTCGCGGAGCGTGTAGGCCAACAACCTTCGAAGACTGAAGGCCGAGCGGCTTTTCCGATCCTCCCTGCGATCGACGTCCTCACGCACCGCTTGCGGCTGGTTGAGCGTGAGAGGCGGGGCGGCGATCTGCTGTTCCTGCTCGAGGAAGCTGATGAAGGCGTCCTCCAGGTTGCTCGCTCCCCTGGCTTCGATCAATCCTGCCGGCGTGTCGGTCGCGAGCACGCGTCCTTCGTGCATCAGCGACAACCGGTCACATCGCGCCGCCTCGTTCATGAAGTGGGTGGATACGAAGATGGTGATGCCCTGGTTGCGCGACAGGTCGATCAAGAGCTCCCAGAACTTGTCGCGCGCCAGCGGATCGACGCCGGACGTCGGCTCGTCGAGAATCAGGAGCTCCGGCTTGTGGACGACCGCGACCGCAAGCGACAGCCGTTGCCTGATCCCGAGCGGCAACGCCGATGCCAGCTCGTCGAGATGGTCGGCAAGGTCGCAGGTCTCGACCAGCTCGGCGATCCGCTTGTTGGCGAACGCGCGCGGGAGCCGGAAAAGCCGCGTGTGCAGCGCAAGGTTCTGGCTGACCGTAAGCTCGCCGTAAAGCGAAAAGGATTGCGACATATAGCCGACGCGCCGGCGCGCTTCGAGATCGCCTCCCTGCAGAGTCCGGCCGAAGATCAGCGCTTCGCCCTGCGTAGGAGGCAGAAGCCCCGTCAGCATCTTCATGGTGGTTGTCTTGCCCGAGCCGTTGGAGCCGACGAATCCGAAGATTTCCCCACGCCTGATCGAGAAGTTTACGCCATCGACGGCCGTGAACTCGCCGAACCTGCAAGTCAGATTTCTCGCGATGATAACGGGTTCAGCGTCCGCATCGAGCGCAGCATCGATCGTTGCCACGGCTGAAGCACGCGGACGTTGCGGAAGCAGGGCGACGAAGGCGTCTTCGATGGACAGCGTGCCGGTTTGCGCTTTCAGATCGGAGGGCGAGCCGGTCACCAGGATTTTTCCGCCGTTCATGCCGATCAGCCAGTCGAAGCGCTCGGCTTCTTCCATATAGGCGGTAGCGACAACCACGCTCATTCCCGCCCGGCGCGCGCGCAGCCGATCGATCAGGTCCCAGAACTGCCGCCGCGACAGCGGGTCGACGCCCGTCGTAGGCTCGTCCAGGATCAGAAGATCGGGATCGTGAATGAGAGAGCAGCAGAGCCCGAGCTTCTGCCGCATGCCGCCTGAAAGCTTTTTGGCCGATCGCTCGGCGAAGGGCGCAAGACCTGTGCTTTCCAGGAGTTCCCTGATGCGCCACTCGCGTTCGTCGCGCGACTGGCCGAAAAGCCGGGCGAAGAACTCGATGTTTTCCTTCACGCTCAGGTCGGGATAGAGATTCTTGCCGAGGCCTTGCGGCATGTAGGCAATTTGCGGGCAGATCGCCGCGCGCGCCGCGGCACTGGAAATATCGGCACCGAGAACGCGGACCTCGCCTTCCTGGATCTGGCGGGCACCCGCCAGGATCGCGAGCAGGGTGGACTTTCCGACTCCATCGGGTCCGATCAGTCCGACGAGCCGGCTTGCGGGCAGCACGCTCGATACGCGATCGAGTGCGGCGACCGAGCCGTAGACATGGGAAAGTTCCGTGACGACAGCGACGGCATCGTCGCTGCCGCTCATGGAGCACCTTGCAGAGTCTTGGGCCAGGCCACGGCCGGGTTCCAGCGCACATAGGCCACGCCGGGCAATCCGCTTCTGACCGCGTCGGCATGCGCGAGCAGGCGCTGCTCGTCGATGCGCGCCCGAATGCGGAACATCAGCTTGTCGCGCTCGCTTTGGGTTTCCACGGTCTTGGGGGTGAACTGCGCCTGGCTTGCAACAAAGGAGACCTTCGCGGGGATCGGATGATCCGGATAGGCATCTAGAACGATGCGCGCGTCCGCTCCGACCTTGACCTTGCCCGCTTCCAGGGTCGGCAGATAGATGTCCATGTAGACGTAGGACAGGTCGAGCATGGTGAAGACCTTGCCGCCGGCGGGAAGAACCTCGCCGACATTGGTCAGCCGGTACTGGACGCGCCCGGCTTTCGGTGCAACGAGTGCATTGTCCGCAATCTGCACCCTGTAGAATCCGGCATCGTGCTCGGCGGCTTCGAGCGCGTGCTGGGCAACCCTGACCCTGGCTTGGGCCGCATTGAACGCAGCCACGGCGCCGTCCAGTTGCTGCTGCCGCTGGTCCGCGACCTCCTGGGTGGTCCAGCCGCTCCTCAGAAGCGAGCGGGTGCGATCGATTTCCTGCTCGGCCAGCGTCTTTTGCGTCTGCTGCTGGGCGCGATTGGCTTCTGCTTCATCCACCGCGTGGTGCGCCTGGCGGACCTGCGCCTCCGATTTGGAGAGGGACTGCTCTATGTCGCGAGTATCCATCCGCGCCACGACCTGGCCGGGAGCAACGGTGTCGCCAATGTCGACCAGCAATTCGGCGACTCGCCCGGCATACTTGGTGTCGATGTCGATCTCGTCGGCCTCGACGCGGCCGTTGCCGAGACTGATGCCGACCGGCAGCGGAGGATGGGCCTGCTTCCAGACGTAATAGCCGGTGCCGCCCGCGCCGGCGACGAACGCGAGAACGGCAAGCGCGATCAACCTCGTGCGGCGTCTGGCCCGTGTTCTCTGCACCAATGGAAGGTGTTGAGAATCAAGCGGCACAAGCGAAGGCGAGGCCGTGTCTTTCAGCACGGGACCTTGTTTGAGCTCGTTTTGAACCTGCATCATCAATGCCTTGAATTGCGGAAGCTCAGCCAATCTCGCATTGCCGCAAAGGTGCCGTTTGACCTGTCTCAAAACTCCTTGGGGTCAACAGCCCTGGTCCGCCGCCGTCACGTGATTTTGTTCGCCGCGCGGTATCGCGGGTGCGATTTCTTGGCCAATGAATTTTCAAGCCGCTCATTTCAGAACCGGCCGTTCGCCTTGGCCGAACGACTTGCCCGTCCTGCAATTTATGAAGTGCATCTGGCCGCAGGCGGGGCAGTCGACGCCCTCATGCTCGTCTTCAGGCACGTCGTCGTCGCGCGTCAGCCAGTGCTGAACCTTGAAGCCGGTGATCGGGCACGTGAAGATGAGCGCACGCATCTTGGTCTGCCGAGCCAGGACCGCATTTACGGTTAAGCCACACACGATTTCCGGGACCATCGCCTGTCCGGAAAGAGTGTTGCCTGTTGTCGCGTTGCGCTTTGCGCTCGATCAATTTTGTGCGGGGAGGGACGCCAAATCGAGGCGCTGGGACGATAGATGAACGGAAACCAGGCTCAGTAGCCGGCCGGCCCGGAGGTTTCGCGAACGCGGCACGACGCCGGCCGGGCCGACGTTCAACTATCGTCGTTCGGCTTCGACCTCTTGCTCCAGCCGGAAAATATGCTCTCTGAGAGCCTCGAATTTCTCCTCGACGACATCGCTGAACAGCGGGTCCTGGTGACCGGTCAAGCTCGAGGCGATCTCCGTCCAGTCCTGAGGCCTTAGCGCCTCGAGCGCGGCGGGGAAGAAGTAGCGGTCCTCCATCATGATGTGACGGCGCTCGCGATCTATGAAATCGCGAATGACGATATCGACATTTTGCCGCAGCATTTCCCGGTCGGCGAGAATTGCGTCGACCGCCAAACCGACCCGCCGCAGACGCTCGGCCCCCAACTGGTGTTCCCGTCCGAGATCGCCGAGCTTCGCGGCCGCACCGGGATCGCGCATTTTCAGCTTGGCAAAGACCAGATCCTCCTGGGGATGGTGGTATTGCTCGGGGTAGACTTCAAAATAGCTGATGATCGCGCGTATGACTTCGTAATCGGGACGGTCTCCGCGATCGAAGATCTCAAGCTCATGCTCGAGAACGGCGAGCAGCCTCTCTATGTTTCGGTGTTCTCTCGATAACAGCTCGATAACCATTTTGAGCGTTCCCAATCAAACGATACGCCTGGGTGAATTTCGCTCTTTGCGCCAGATCAATCCGTGGCCGTTTCCACGTTTTTGCGTTTCCGAGTTCAGTTCTGGACCGAACTGGTTCATGCGTTGCGCTAGAGGTAGCGGATTGACGGCCGGTTTGAGCCGTCATCACTCGCAAACTTGTCCCGCCCGTTCCGATTCCAGCACGGGCGGATTTTTTTTGGCGCGGTATTCGAAGAGGGGAGCGCCTGTCGAGCGGACAGGCGCCGATGAGCCTCGGCGCGATAAACGTTGACAAGATGCGATGTCACATCTCAGGGTTGATGGTTATCTAAGGTAGTAGGCATTGAACTCCGGAGCGTTGGTTCCATGAGGCTGATGGGCGTCATATTCCTAGTTTCCATTCTGGCTTTCGCCGTCGGGCTCACAGCGCTGGCTTTTGTCGTCATCGAGTGAAGTGACGGCGTGGCAATCTTTCGTTTTCAGACAATGGACTACTCCGACGTGTAGTCATCTCGCTGTTGCAACCTTTTGGAGCGGCAAGGGCATCCCTGCGTTGGGGCAGACCGGCTTGCCTTGCCCGTAAACGTCGGGAAAGCCAGCCTTTTTGTATTGCGGCGCACATTGACTCGTCCTCGCTGCCACGCATGAGATAGGCGGAGCGAGGAGAGATATGGACCAGACGCTTCTGCTCTTTCTTTGTTGTTGCGCCGCGTTTGTCTCCGGCTATGGCGTGCGTGCGATGATTTCTCAGCACCGCAGGCGCGAGGTGCGCAGAATTCGCGAGGCACGCGCGCGCTTGATGGAGGCAAGAGCTTCCAGAGGCCAAGCGGATCCCGCCATGCGCGGCCTGAAGTGACCGATCACCGAAACGGCAGATCGGCAACACAAGGCCGCGCCGTCAGCGGGCTCCTGTCGCGCTGAACATTGCCCAGCATCGGACCGACAATCTCGCGCAATAGGGGCGCAAGGCTGATCGATCCGGCGGCCGCGGGATGTCAGAACAAGCCGGGGGATGTCAGAACAAGCCGGGGCTTAGATCGACGCCGTAGGACAGGCACATGAAGGACACGGTCAGCCCGACTGCGGAAAACATCACCAATGTCTTAAGAATCTCGACATCGACGTGAATACTGGTCGCGCGGCTAATCGCCTTTGCAAGGCCTGTCATTCCAGGAACTCCGATCTGGATCTGGTAGAAGACAGAAGATTATTTTGATTCGGCAGGGCACATTGTGAATCGGTTCACATGTCTCGAATTGTTCTGAGCCGGCCGCAGCGGCGTTGGAGTCCCGGACCGATCTCTCATTTTGCCGCATGCGTCGGGTGTCGAGCATCGCGCCCGTTGCAGCACATGCGGGATGCGCATCGAGGTCACGTTCTCATGGAGATCAGCCGCGCTACAGGCGAGCGCCTTGGGTCGGATCAGTCGTGTGCGCTGGTCCAGTTTTCTATTGAAGGTAGGTGAGCCATTCCACGGCGCCAAAAATGAACGCCGGGAGAGCGAGCAGAAGCGCAATCAACAGGTCGGACCACATCGAGAAGTCTCCCTGCCTGGCGCCAGATAGACCGGCCAGCTTGCCGATAGTGCTGCAAGTTGAGGCCGAAAGCGTGTTTTGCCGAGTGGGGGAGGCGATCTAAGCCGCAATTTCAATCCCGTCCCAGATCGCATCGCAGCGATCCGAATGCCCTAGTCCAAATGGGTAGGTGCTCTGGAGCGCCAAGCGGGTTGCAGCGATAGAGAATCTCGCGATTCTTGTGCCTGTGACGATGGTGCGGAAAACTGGACTTGGCCGCTCAAACCGGCCTTGCTTGTGCAGCTATTTTCAAGAGTGATTTGTGAGTAACGAGTTTGAGGGCGAGCGAGAGTACGAGGCGGAATCGGTCCATGACCTCGGGCCGCTGAGCGGCAATTATCGGAAAACCGTCGCCATCTGGATTGTGATCGCCGCGATCGGGGGTAGCGGGGCGTTGCTCTGGCACGAATACGGCGACACGTTCCTCGCCTTGCCGATCCTCAAAACGGAAACGCCACCTCAGGTCGTTTCCTTGCGAGCCTTTGAAGAGTATCAGCAGGCGATGGCCGGGGACCTCCGGCGCAATAGCGAGATGCTGCAGGCGCAGGATGCCGAGCTCAAGCGACTATCAGATCAAGTATTGCAGCTTGTCATGAAGATGGATTTGCTCGAGAGCAAAGCGCGCGACGCCCAGGCCGCAATTCTGAACGCCCCGAAAGCGGCTCCGAAGAAGCCGGCGGCCAAGTCCGCATCGAGAATATCCGTCGGTGGCGCTCCTCTCCCCCCAGAGCAAGGACGCGGTGAAGCGCCGTCCCCAACCACTCCCTCACGTTGAGGGCTGCAGGCGGAAGCAGAGACCAACGCATAACCTCCGAAGTTGCTGTCGCTCCGCAGGCTTTGGACGGATGGTCAACTGAAACGGACGAACAATCATTCATCAGATGTCGCGGCTCACTAGATTGGCAGGCAACGCCGGCGAGTTGCCGGCACCTCTGCAGGAGCTTCAACATGGACGACGTCACACGCGAAAAATTCCTCAGGATTGCTCTCATTGGAGTTGGTGCAATCTTCTTCACGATCTACCCACTCGGCCTCATTTGGCCGTCGGGATGGCAGTGGCACGGTGGCCACGGCCAATATTATTTGCAGATGATTTGCGGGGTTTATGCGGTCCTCGGTGCCTATCTCATCCTGGCCGCACGTAATCCCTCCGAGAATCGCAGCCTGATTTCATTCACGGTCTGGTCGAGCATCGTACACGCCGGCATCATGGGATTGCAGGCCGTGTATGATCGACACGAGACGGGTCATCTGATCGGCGACGTTCCTGCGCTGCTGCTGGTCGCTGCCGTGCTCTGGTATCTCTCTCCAAGGAAGCAGCTTGGACTGGTAAGTGCGCAGCAAACATGATTGCGCGTCGATAGTTGGGATCAGAGCCGTTGTCTCCTGCAGCGGCTCTTTTCTGTTTTATGGCCGCAAGCACGGCTATCCCAATCAATCCACCCGCAGAACAGTCCGCGCGGTCTTGCCACGTTCGAGAACGCCGACGTGGCCGTTCATGACGAGGGCCGGGTGGGACTGCTGACGTGGCTTCGTTCGCCGGCGCAGTTCGAGACCACGTTCGCGATGGAATCCTTTGTTGGTCCGGCGGGCACCGGGACCGAGCGCAACGGCAAGATCGCCCCTCAAAAATCAGGTCGAAGCCAATGTGATCCAATCGCTCAGCCGCACGCTGCTCGAGGAGGTCGCGTTCGATACCGCACATGTCACCAGCCTGGACTGGCAAGGCTATCCGATACCCCGCTTCGAGGACATCCCGGACCGCATCGATATCGTGTTGGTCAACAATCGACCGGAATATCCGTCCTACGGCGCCGGCGAGCCCTCGACCAACCCGACGGCCGCCGTCATCAGCAATGCCGTGTTCGATGCGATTGGCGTGCGGCTGCGCCAGACGCCGTTCCGCTCAGAGCGCGTGAAGGCGGCCATGAGTTCATGACGACCCGCAGGGAAGAACGGGCGCGTCGTTCCCCCGGCGCGGTCCGGGAGCTACCGGCCGATGCCGTCGAGAAGCGGCCTAGCGCCGGTTGCCGGCGAGACGCAGCAGCATCATGAACAGGTTGATAAAGTTCAGATAAAGCGACAATGCGCCGATAACAGCCTTGCGGCCTGCCGAGGTTTCATCATCGCTCGAACTGTACATCGACTTTATGCGCTGGGTATCGTATGCGGTCAGCCCTGCGAACACGCCGACGCCAATGATGGAAATCAACCAGTCAAGCTGGGTCGAGCGCAAGAACAGGTTGATCAGGCTTGCAATGATGATCCCGATCAGGCCCATGAACAAGAAGGTGCCAAAACCCGACAGGTCACGCCGAGTGGTGTATCCGAACAGGCTGAGCGCCCCGAACATCGCGGCCGTGATGAAGAACACGCGCGTGATCGAGGAGTTGGTGTAAATGTGGAACAGGATGGAGAGCGACACTCCGACCAGGGCTGCGTATACGAAGAACAACGACCGCGCCGCGCTGACCGAAAGCGTGTTGATTCGCGCGCTGATGAAAAACACCAGGATCAGGGGTGCCAGGATGAACACCCACATCAGCGGACTCTGCAATAGCTCGGGACCTGTAAACTGATAGGTCAGCCATGCGACTGCCGCGGTCAGGCCAACTCCGGCCGCCATGTGGTTGTAAACGTTCAGCATGTGGGCGCGCAGGCCGGCGTCGATTATGACGTCGGTCCGTCCAACGCCGGAAGCGGATGCATTTTGATCGTAGTTCGACATGTTGGCCTCCCTCTCAATTTGCAGCAGGCAGTCCGCTTTTCAAACGTCCGAGCAGCTTCGCGTTATCCTATCATTTCGCGGGCGCCGTGTTTCGGAGCTTCTGCGACGGTATTCGGCGCCCACTTTGGCATTTGCTACGGCGTCGGGACGCAGCGGTTGTAGGGGACATAATAGTAGTAGCCGTAGGGACATACGATGCGCGGTGCGACCACCGGGGCCGGCGCTACGACCATCGGCGCTACGTAACCGTAGGGCACGCCATTTGGAACGCATGCGCCCCACGGGTTGCGGTGAAAGCCAAGACCGCAAAAGTCGCGCACTTCAATAACATCGGATATCGAAACCCTAGGAGAGGGCGAGGCGGGCAGGGCTTGCGCACTCAACGGAAGCATCGCGGCCAAAAGGCCGAAGGCCACAATCGTAGTCGTTTTGGACATCATACCATTTTCCCCTTCAGTCGCGCTTATCGCGACCTTTGAGCTAACGCAGAATAATGGGCGGTCTGCTATGCGAATTCGGCAGGTGCGAAGCCCCGGTGATCCCAACCGTTTTGGGATTCGATCGATTTTGCCCGCCCCGCGCGCTGTCCCGCGCGAAGCCGCGGCTGCTCCTCCTCAACCGGCGCTTTTGACCCGAACCGGAAGCGGGCTGAAAGTCGGGTACGTCCTTTGCGAACGACGACAGTCAGCCACCATGGTCTTTGCATCGAAAAAAATTGTACTCCTTCTCATTGAGGATCATAGTCATCCCAAGACACGGCGAGAGTTCTCAACGAACCACAAACTCAGAGAGCGGGAGGCTTTGCCATGGAAGACCTCGAGAGACGGGTGATCGGCAAGGTCATGCGGAGGCTCATTCCGTTTCTGATCATGTGCTACTTCGTCGCGTATCTCGATCGCGTCAATGTCGGCTTCGCCAAGCTGCAAATGAACCAGGCACTTGGATTGAGCGAGGCGGCCTTCGGACTGGGCGCAGGCCTGTTCTTCATCGGGTATTTCCTGTTCGAGGTGCCGTCCAACATCTTTTTGGAGAGGGTTGGCGCGCGCGTTTGGATCGCCCGCATCATGATCACCTGGGGCATCGTATCCGCCGCTTTCGCATTTATCCCATCGATATCGGCAAAGACCGGAGCTCCGACAGAGGGCGTATTCTACACGCTTCGTCTGCTGCTCGGCGCCTGCGAGGCAGGCTTCTTTCCCGGCATCATCTTTTATCTCACGCTCTGGTTCCCGGCGGTCTACCGCGCCCGGGTCATCAGCCTGTTCATGCTCGCGATCCCGATTTCGTCGATTATCGGATCGCCAATCTCCGGGATGCTGCTGGGCGTGACAGGTTGGGGTCTGGAAGGTTGGCAATGGCTTTTCATTCTGGAAGCCCTGCCATCTGTTCTCGTGGGCATCGGCGTCTTGATCTATCTTACGGATTTTCCGCGACAGGCCCGCTGGCTGCAACAAGATGAGATCGCCTGGCTGGAGAACGTGCAAGCGACCGAAAAGATGAACAAGGAGAAGGTCGAACAGCTCTCCTTGCGGCAGGCGCTCACGGACCAGCGCATTTTGCTCTGCGCTCTGGTGTATTTCTGTCTCAATGCCGCAAGCTACGGCGTGGCCTTCTTCCTGCCTACCATCATCAAGAACTTTGGCGTGAGCGACGCGCAGACCGGATTGCTCGCTGCGCTGCCATTCGTGTTCGGAGCCATCGGCATGGTGCTGCTCGGCCGTCATTCGGACCGGACCATGGAACGGAAGGGCCACGTTGCCGCGGCGCTTTTGATGGCCACGGTCGGAATCGGATTGTCGGGTCTGATTTCCAGTCCCGTCCTCATCATGGCGTTGCTTTGTTTCGCGCAGATCGGCGTCTCCTCGGTGCCACCGATGTTCTGGCCGCTACCGGCAAGCTTCCTGACCGGAGCATCGGCTGCTGCCGGCATCGCCGCGATCAATTCGCTCGGGAATCTCTCGGGTTTCGCTGGTCCCTACGCCATGGGTTATCTGAAGGATTTGACCGGCAACTTCACGGCAGGCCTGTTGTTGCTGTCGGGTTGCGCCCTGGTGGGCGCAATCGTCGTCCTGATGCTTCCGGTCGACGCTAGGCGTGAGCAGATGTCCGGTGAAATGGCGGCGGCGCATTGAGCGTTGGGTGCGGCTTCGCGGCGTTCTCCGGATGTCCTTGTGGTCGCCGGCGTTTGGCGCCCAACAGACATTCCTGACATGTGCCGCGGACGCTACTTTCGGAGGCAGGGTGGGCTGGAGCAGGGCGGGGCGCCTCTTGCGGTTTTGATCCGGAACGGCCATTGCTCGAGAGCAGGCCGTTACGCATGAGGGCTCGGATGGAGCTGTCCTACTCGCAGAATCTCGAAGACTATCATCTCTCATTGGCGTTCGCGGGGCAGTCAACCGGGATCTATATCGATGTCGGCGCAGGCCATCCGATCGCGGACAACGTGTCGTTCTGGTTCTATGAGCGCGGATGGCAAGGCGTCGTCGTCGAGCCTCAGGCTGAACTTGCGGCGCTGTACCACCGGCTCCGACCCCGCGATATCGTGGTTCGCGGCTTGATCGGACGACAGTGCGGCGAGATCGACTTCCATGTGGTCGACCGTCTCCATGGGCTCTCGACGACGCTGGAAGGCGTCGCGCAAAAAGCACGAGCGTTTGGCGTGGACTACCAGACGGTTCGCAGGCCTGTCACCACGCTTGCGGAATTGTGCGAAACGCACGAGCTGGGCTCGATCGATTTCCTGAAAATCGATGTCGAAGGCGCAGAACAAGATGTCCTGCTCGGCGGTGATTGGAAACGCTTTCGACCAAAGGTCGTCATTGCCGAAGCGGTCACTCCGATGGCGTCGGAGCCGGCATGGCAGGAGTGGGAACCCTTCCTGCTTGATCAGGGCTACCGATTTGTTCTGTTCGACACCCTCAACCGGTTCTATGTCGCGCAAGAACATCCTGAAATCATCGCGCGCTTTTCATCCGCGCCGGCCCCGTGGCATGCGGTCCGTCACATGTACGAGATCGGCCGCGCTCCCGAAAACAAGCAGCATCCCGATCACGTGCTGGCGCAGGATCTTGCGCGCGGATTTTGGGCGAGCCTGCCTTATCTCGATTCAAGCCTCATCGTTTCGATTTTGGGCCGTGCTCGCCAGATTGCAAAAGACGACGACGATCTCGCGGCGCTTGCATCCGTGGTCGATACTGAACCATTCCGTGCGGCGCTTGGGCGGATCGCCTGCGGTTACGATGGCGGACAGATTGTCGATGAGTAGAAGCTTTTTGGCCCTACAGACCCTCAATCAACCCCACATCGATCAGCAAACGATTTAGCCGCCTGCTCGGTGCTCCCGCCTCGCAGCGGTAGAAGAGACCATTGCAGTGGTGCAGCATCGCCCTCTGGTCCAGAAAGGTCGGATCAAGCGGGACGCCCGCTGCTTCCAGCAGCACGATCGGCAGATAGGGCGCATCGAGCCCGTCAAACGCTGACGACAGATTTGCGGGCGCGAAATTTACCGTGTCGATTGCGTAATAGGTCGTGAGATAGCGCGGATCAGACGCTTTCGGCCGCTTGACGGCACCTTCCCGGGCCAGCCCACCATCGATCAATGCGGCGCCGAATTGGGGCTGATGGTCACCATAGCGGACGACAAGGAAGGAGTCGGCTGGAAATCTCTGAGCCAGCCCGTCCAGGAAGTCCCGGTAATCGTGCGCAGTCATGGCCTGTCGGCGAATGTACTCATCCACCTCCGGAGAGTTTCCAGGGTCTTGCCAGTTCGGCGTGAGCTCGGGGCGCAGCCGGGTGTCCCAGGGAAAATGATTGGCGACCGTGTAAACATAAAGGAATAGCGGCGCGCTGCCGCGCTCACGCCGGATAAGATCAACGGCTTTATCGAAATAGAACCTGTCCGGCTCGAAATCGCTCGTACCGAGATCACGCATGTCCAGATACTGCGCAATGCCGGTGGATGTTTGAAACGCCCGTGAACCGAGAAAGGAGCCATAGAACGGATAGAGACTGAAGGTGTGGTAACCGCACTGCTCCAACAGACGCGGCAGCCCGCGATGGACATGGCCCGCCGCGATCCGTGTCACCGAACTGGCGAAGCGACCGAACGATCGAACCGAGAGCCCGGTCAGGACATTGTACTCCGTAAACCAGCTTGGCCCGCCAACCCCCTCCACCACGAGCCTGCGCTCCCTGCCGTCGAGCGACAGAAAATGACGCCGATATTCGCTCGGCACCTTGATTCCGGGAATCGCTGTTATGTCGAAGCTGGATTCGTCGTGTAACAGAATAATGTTCGGAAGCCTGGTTCCCGGACGACAAACAAAGCTGGCGGCTCCCGCCGGTGCGCGACCGATGTCGTCCGCTGCCTCGAGATAGCCACGCCGGGACAGTTCACGAAGAGCCTCGACGCCTGTTCGTGCAAACTTCGAGACGTAACTTCGACCGACGAAATCCTCGTTCAGATCGGTCGGAAAAAGCAAGGACACGGCAACGAGCGCAAGGGCGGATGTCGCGAGGCCGGCAAGGCTCGCGCGCCGGCCAACATGATATCGGTCCATCCGCCACGCGAGCGCGATTGCGGCGACTGTGAGGACGACAGACAACAGCAGCCACCAGCGCAGGGCAGGGAACGTCGCGAGCAGGAACGCCGAGGTGTCCTGATCCGCGATCAGGACGTCGAGGAAATCGAGCGTCATCCAGAGCTTGTCGTATTTGAATCTCGAAAGCAGGGTGAGTGCAACGAGGAGCTCAAGAGATATGAGGGCAGCAACACTCGTTCGGCAAACGAGAGCCAGCCACAGGCAGTTCAGCGATATCCATACGAGCAGAAACACCGCCATACCCAGGGGATCGACCTCGGTCGCCCCCATGAGAACGAGCGCGAGCCCGTGCAGGAAGAAAGCAAGCCAAAATGCGACCACGCCGGTGTGAGAGGTCGCTTTTGCCGGCAAGAGCGCGGGAAAACCAGATGTCCCGAGTGCGATAGACATCGCATGGTGGCCGCGACGCTGATGGCCCGCGTCCCCTACGTCATTGCCTGCACCGTTATCACCAATCATTGAACGTCGGTCGCAAAAACCCTCTGGCAAATGCTGCATCAGCATACTGCATAGTATGCAACCTTGGAGGTGACGGGTTATTCCGGTCCGAAGAGCTATTTTTGGGTTTTCAGTAAATAGGGCGGATTCAAGCCACGGAGGTTTTCATGCGCGTCCTTTCAGTCATCGGCGCACTGGCGATCGTGCTCGGGATCGCCTGCGCGGTGTATTTCTTCGGTGGGCTCTACAGCGTTGCCGGCACTGCCGAGGACCCCTCCGTTGTCACCTGGGCGCTGACGCGGGTGCGGACCGCCTCGATCGATCATCACGCCAAGGATACCCCGCCGGCCTCGCTGGGTGATGCCGCGACGATCCAGGCGGGCGCCAAGACCTATGCGACCTTTGGCTGCGCAAACTGCCATGGTGCACCTGGCGTGAAGTGGCAGAAGTTCTCGGAAGGGCTTCACCCGGACCCGCCAGACCTCAAGGATGTCGCCGACGAGCTGACACCGTCCCAGATTTTCTGGGTCGTCAAGAACGGCATCAACATGACGGGCATGCCAAGCTTCGAGCAGGCTGGCGCGAAGGACGAGGAGATCTGGTCGATCGTAGCATTTGTCAAGAAGCTGCCGAGCGTTTCGGAGGCGGACTACAAGAGCTGGTCGGCATCATCCGAGGCTCCGAAGCAATAGGGGGCTGTTCGAGGCCGGTTCGGGTCACGGCTGAGCGCTTTCGTGGACTGCCGGAGACCATCACGACAGCGCCGGCAAGGGTCGCCAGCACCGACCAGTAGGAATAGCGAAAATCAGAGGCCACACCCGCCGAGAAGAACGTCATGACATAGATCGTTGCCGACCCGCAGACGCCCAGAACGAACGCGGCTTCGCGCGCGCCGCTTCCGCGCGCGCTGAACCAGCACAAGGCGATGCAAGCGAGCAGCCACGATCCCGCCCGAAACAGGGGCGTCGACTTGAGCAAATCATGAATCGCGAGCAGCGCAGTGAAGCTCGCACGACGAGGCAAGACGCGCTGCATCGGGTGTTCGACATTCACGAGCCACATCGTCAGATTGTGCGCGGCGAGAAAGTTCCACATGAACGCCAGGCGATGACGCAAATATGCGAGCGGATGCCGCACCAGGGCAAGCAACCAGGCTTCTGGTATCGCGGCCGTACCGAACAGAGCCTTTTCTCGCTCGATTTTTGCCATGACGAAATCGCACGGCTCGAGCCGCCAGTAGATGTCCCACTCGGTAGGCTGATAGCACGTGTTCAGGAGCTGCGTGCTTTGCGCATCGGTCCAGTCGACCGGAAACTGGTTTTGCTTTGCAAAATGGCTGATGCCCCCGAGGTCGAATATCATGATCGACTGTAATGGATGCTGCCGCGTCGCACCCAACGCCGTGTAGTAGACAAGCTGGACCACGGCGAAGAAGCCGAGAACGGCAGGGACAAAAAGGATGGCTGTCCGGCGGAGCGAAAATCGCCACGGCCAGACGACATAGGCGGCGAGAACCGGAGCGGCGAGCAGGGCGTTCGGCCGCACCAGGACGCCCATTGCGACCAGTGCAATCGAGAGCATTTGAGCGGGGAGCCTGATTGGAGGTGTCCGCTCGGAGACGGCGAAAGCGACGCTTGCGGCGAGAAGCCACCAGGTCGCAAACAACACGTCCCGCCAGATGATGCCGACAAATGCGAACGCCGGGGGCAGCAGCGCCAGTATCGGCAGGAGCAACGCGCTCCGCTTGGCTTGCGTCGCGAGCACGATCGCCAGAAGCCCGAAGCCCAGCCAATAGGACGTGGCGATCAGCAGAAACATGCTGGCTGAGCCGGGCGCGATCGGGTCGATCAGGCCCCACAGCCACGTCATGAACGGGGATTGCCAATCGCCCTGGGTGCCTTTTCCGATGTCTTCGTAAACGAATTTGGCATCGTACGTCATGATGCCCGGATAAAAAACCGAGAGCGTCAGGCCATAGCCGGCGGCAAGAAGAGTGCTGGCCGAAGCGACGAGGAGGGATCGCTGCCGATCGTCAGTCCATGACGGCATAAACGTCCCCGGAATTGGCCGCTTGCGGCAACTCCACCAGCCAACGCGTGATGCCCTCAGCGCTTAGCCAATCGCCTGCGAGAACCTGGTTTTCTCCAAGAGCGGCATTGAAGCGCTTATAACCCAGAATCTTGCAGCGCTCGACACAGGCAAGGGCGACCTCACGCTGGATCGTTGTAAATTCAAACGAGAGCGCATGCACCGCCCGCGACATTCCCTCCAATGCCGCTGCTTCATAACCCTCCACATCGAGCTTGATGAACGCCGGGCGTCCATGCCTGGTGATCAACGCATCGAGCGTTGTGATGGTGACGTCCGTGGACCTGGTCCATTGCTGGCCTTCCCAGCCGGGTGCGCCGCGCGCGGCGTCAACGAATGCAGGCGATAGCGATGACACCGTGGGATTATCGGCGTTGATCAGCATGCGCGCCCTACCTGGCTCGCGGCCGACTGCCACCTCCTCGATCGCGACCGCACTGCTCAGCCCATAGAGAAGCTTGAGAACCCGGGCCATCGCGTGCTGCGGCTCGACGGCGACGACACGCGCGCCAAGTCGGCGGAAGGAGGCGATGCGGTCGCCGACATGAGCGCCGACGTCGAACACCAGGTCGCCGGACTGGACAAAGGCGGAATAGAGCCGATCCATTGCCTCGGCACGCGCCTTGTCGCCGTAATAGATTTGCAGAGACCGCACCGTGGCGCGCGCGGTTCTGAGGGCGCCAAACACGTCTACACCGATCCTGAAATGGCGGGCAGGCGGAGTGCCGGCAATGACAACGAGCGCAATTCCTGCGGAGGCAGGGTCTCTTCCGGAAGCCTGCCGATGCCGACGCGCACGGCGAGCCTGCCAAGCGGAGCCCAGGCGGTGAGCATTGCGAACGGCACCGCGAGGGCCGGGCCCGCTGCCAGACAAAGAACATATGGCAGCGCCGTCGGCTGCGTGGCCGATACCAGACCGATGGCAACGCTTCCGATGAGCGTATGCGGCCACAGATTGGAAAGCGCCGATCTCAATGATACCCCGTGGTCGTCCCGGACCTGCCCGATCCAGCCGATCTCGCGATCGAAAAGCAGGCCGACGAGAAAAAGGGAATGGCTGATCCAGAGGATCGGGCACAGCACGATCGAATACAGGGTTTCGATGATGAAATTACCGACGACAAGTCCCGTGCCTCCGAAGGCGCGGCGGGCTTCCGCGCGAAGCAGAATGTCGATGAAGGTGGCAATCTTCGGCGAGAACCACATCACGAGCACCCAGAGGAAAAGCACGTTCCCGACGTCGGCACGAATGAAATCCGCCGGACTGTCGAACAATACAAGGCCGATCGTGGCGAGCACGAGCAGCCCGATCCAGGCCGGAGATCCGATGAACATGATGATGGCGAGCATCAACTGATAGCGACTCACGGGCTTGAGCCTGGGAATCGAGAGAAACTGAAGATACTGCATGTTTCCCTGACACCAACGCAGATCGCGCCGCATGAATTCGAGCAATGTCGGCGGGTTCTCCTCCCAGCTCATATCTTCCTGCGCGAGGACGCGCACATGGTAACCGGCGGCCCGCATCAACGCGGCTTCGATCTGGTCGTGGCTGAGAACGTGTCGTTCCGCTTCGCCATCCTTCAGGACGGGGAGAGTGCAGTATTTTCGAAAGGGCTCGAGACGGAGGACGGCGTTATGCCCCCAGTAGGGCCCGCAATCGGATTGCCACCATGCACTGCCAATGGTGTAGGAGCGCATGCCAAGTCGCATCCCGAATTGGAAAATGCGAGCGAACAGGCTCGTCGACGGCAGCCCGACGACGAGTGCTTGCAGGATGCCGAGCCTGGAATCGGCTTGCATGATACGGACCAGTCGGAGAATGGCTGCGGCAGTCATGAAGCTGTCGGCATCGAGCGTCACCGCGAACTCGTGTTTATCGCCCCATCGCTCGCAAAAGTCCCGGATGTTGCCGGCCTTGTAGCCCGTATTGACGGCCCGGCGTCTGTAGGTCACGGCGATACGATCGCGCCAGCGCTCGGCGAAATCCGAGAAGTGCGTCTCCTCCGTCGCGGCGAGACCGGCATCATTGCTATCGCTGAGGACATAGAGATGGAAACGGTCTCCGTAACCGGAAGCTTCGATGCCCGCCAGCATCGGTTCGAGGTTTCGCAAGATGCGCGCTGGCAGCTCGTTGCGAACACATAGCAGGATCGCGGTCGAGGCCGTGACGATTCCATCATTTCCTGCACGCGCGGCTATCGGCATCACCGCCATGGCGGGATCGCGAGCGAGGCGCATGACGACAAACCCGATCACGGAATTCCAGAATCCAGCTACCATCCAGGGCAAGGTTGCGGCAAACAGCGCGAGTGCCGTGAGATCGAACAGCCCAAATCCTCCCGGCGACAATGCAAACATGGCGAGGCCCAGGGTGGCAGCCATTGTAACGGCAAATAGCGAAGCGAAAGTCAGCCGCCGAGCCGTCGTGCTCTCCTCGGCGAGACAAGCTTGCAGCATTTGGGGCGGGGTATGCTCCAGCACGAAATGTGGCGACTTCTAATTTTTCGGGTAATTTTCCGGGAGGCAGTGCAAACTACTGCTTATAACACGTCAACCCGTCGGCAATTCCAGGCCGAGATGAAAGAAAATGGCTGTCAGTGAAACGACCGATGTTGCCTCGGCCCTCTGGTATTGCGGTCCGGCTCAACTGGAAATTCGTCAGGAAGCTATTCCGGCCCCAAAAGGGGACGAAATACGCGTCCGGACGCTCTATAGTGCGATCAGCCGCGGCACCGAGGCGCTTGTCTTCAATGGCAAGGTGCCGAGAAGCGAGTTCGAGAGGATGCGCGCGCCATTCATGGCGGGCACATTTCCGTTTCCCGTCAAGTATGGCTACTCCTGCGTCGGGCTCGTCGAGGACGGCCCACGGGGCCTCGGAGGCAAAACCATCTTTGCTCTCCATCCGCACCAGGACGTTTTCAACATCGCTGCCAGTGCGACCGTGGAGATACCGGAAGGATTGCCTGCGCAACGGGCGGTGCTTGCGGCCAACATGGAAACCGCCCTCAACGCCGTATGGGATGCGGCGCCCGGCCCCTCCGATCGCATAGCGGTGGTCGGCGCTGGCGCGGTTGGTGCGCTGGTCGCTTATCTCTGCGGACGTCTTCCCGGTGTCGAGGTCACCCTTGTTGACATCAACCCGCGCAGAGTGGAATTAGCCAAAGCGCTCGGGGTTGATTTCGCAAGGCCGGCGGATGCGAAGGGCGACTGCGATCTGGTCGTTCATGCCAGCGGTTCTGCGGACGGGCTGCACACCGCGATTGAGCTGGCCGGCGAAGAGGCGAGCGTTCTTGAAATGAGCTGGTACGGCGACATGTCCGTGAGCGCGATGCTTGGAGGCTCTTTTCACAGCCGTCGGCTTCGGCTGGTCTCGAGCCAGGTGGGGAAAATCGCGCCCTCGCACCGCCCGCGGTGGACGCACGCCCGTCGGCTTGCCGCTGCCGTCTCGCTGCTTGGGGATCCCCGAACTCGACGCATTGCTCGCCCCGCCGATCAGGTTTCAGGATTCGGTCCAACGACTGCCGGCCGTCCTTGACGCCAAAGGCGGAACCGTCTGCCAACCCATCGCCTATCCCTGAGGAGTTGCCTTGTTTACAGTCGAGGTTCGCGATCACATCATGATCGCCCATTCATTTCGCGGTGCGGTATTCGGCCCGGCGCAAAATCTCCATGGCGCGACATTCGTCGTCGATGCGGCCTTCATCGCCGAGACTCTCGACGGCAACGGCATCGTCATCGACATCGGCCGTGCACACGATGCGCTGCGAGCGGCCCTGTCGCCATTGAATTATCGCAATCTCGACGAATTGCCCGAGTTCAAGCACATCAACACGACCACCGAGTTTCTATCGAAATTTATCTTTGACGCTTTGGCAAAGCCCGCGCGTGCCGGCGAGCTTGGCCGCGACGGTCGGGAGCTCAAGGCCATTCGCGTCACTCTCTCCGAATCGCATGTGGCGCGGGCGCAATATGAGGCGCCCTTGTGGTGAAGCGGGCCGCTTTTGTCGTGCCGGGGAGCCTCGAAACCCCGACGGGCGGCTACGCTTATGACCGGCGCATGATCTGCGAGCTCGAACGATTGGGCTGGCACATAGACGTTCATGATATCGGCGAAGGATTTCCCTGGCCTTCTCCGGCAACCCTATCCGCCGCGCGCACGCGGCTTGCGACAGTCGGTCCGGGCCGGCCGGTCGTCGTCGACGGCCTCGCGTTGGGCGTCCTGCCTGACATTGCATCGGAGCTTGCGCGCCGAAATTCGCTGCTCGGGCTCGTGCATCATCCGTTGGCGCTGGAATCGGGCTTGTCTGCCGACCAGAGCGAATTACTTCGCCGCAGCGAGCGGACTGCCCTGGCATTTGCTCGAGGCGTGGTGGTGACGAGTCCTGCCACCGCACGGATTGTCGCGTCCGACTACAGCGTGCCGACCGACCGCATTACCGTGGCACTGCCCGGCAACGATCCGTCGCCGCGTGCTCGGGGAAGCCGGGATCTCGGCGTGCCTCACTTGTTATCGGTCGGCGCCGTGGTGCCGCGCAAAGGCTTTGACGTGCTGGTCGCGGCCCTCGCGACGCTCATCGGGCTGCCCTGGCGCCTGACAATTGCCGGAGATCTCACGCGCGACGCCGCGTGCGCCGCAAAGCTTCAGTCCGAAATAGCGCGTCATGGACTGGCCGGCCGAATAGCAGTGCTCGGGGCGGTGCCATCCGAACAGCTCGCCACGCTCTACGATTCCGCCGATGTTTTCGTCCTCGCATCCCATTTCGAAGGCTACGGTATGGCCTTTTCAGAGGCGCTGGCGCATGGCCTTCCGGTGATCGGCACAAGCGTGGGAGCAATTGCGGAAACCGTTCCCGACGAGGCCGGCTTGCTGGTCGCTCCGGGCAGTTCGGCGCAGTTGGCGGAAGCCCTGCATCGTGTCCTTACCGACAGCGGCCTGCGGCTCCGGCTGGAAGAGGGGGCTCTTGCGGCGGCGCGGCATCTGCCGAGCTGGGCCGAATCCGCAGCGATCTTCGAAAGTGCGTTGGAGGCACTGCCATGAGCCGATTTACGCCGGCTTGGCTGGCCTTGCGCGAGCGTTGGGATTTGGCCGCTCGGAATCCGGACGTTCTCGAAGCCGTGACGGGGTCGTTCAAAGCCGCTGGGTCGGTCCATATCCTCGACCTCGCCTGTGGGTCCGGCTCGACCTTTCGTGCTCTGCGCAAGCGGCTTCCATCTCGGCAACATTGGAATCTGGTCGACAACGATCCCGAACTGCTGGGGCTTGCCTGCAGTCAGAACGTCGACCCAAACGTTGCGCTGGAGGCAGTCCAACTCGACCTCAGCGCGAATTTGGAAACGGCACTCGGGCGCTCCATCGACTTGATCACGATCTCTGCGCTGCTTGATCTGGTCTCCGAGAGTTGGTTGCATCGACTTCTGAACGCGGTCGCAGCGCGCGCCTTGCCCGTATATGCAGCGTTGACGTACGACGGCCGGATCGAGCTGTCGCCCGCTGATCCCGTCGATGCCGCAATCGTTTTTGCCGTGAACGCACATCAACGCAGCGACAAGGGCTTCGGGCCGGCGCTCGGTCCGTCGGCGGCGGCCTTCGGCATCGCCCAATTTCAGTCACTCAAATATTCCGTCACGAGCGGCAATTCCGATTGGATCATCGGGCCCGACGCTAGTGAGATGCAAAACGAACTGCTGGAAGGTTGGGCGAAGGCCGCGCACGACATGCAAACGAGGTCAGGCGTTGAAATCGCCTCCTGGCTAGCGCGGCGTAAAGCCGCACTTGGCGCCGGCCTCTCGTCCATGCGCGTCGGTCACGTCGACTTTTTCGCGGTCCCGACTTCGACGCGCTGAGCAGCCAGATCGCAATCGAACAGGACATCGCCATCCATCTCGTGGACGCGTATGGGCATGCGCGGCGCCTGATCCGCGCGTTCGCGTGGCGGCAGGAGTAGTCCTGGACCTCCGCTCCCCAGCACGATGGGGGCGACGGTCACGTGCAGTCGGTCGAGACACCTGGCTGCGAGAAAGCGCGAGACCGTATCGGCGCCTCCCTCGATCAACATCCGGCGCATCCCCGCACGCGCCAGGGCACAAGCGATCGCCGATGGTTCGATATTGCCGTCATGCGCAGGCAGAGCGATGACCTCGACACCTGCAGGCGCTGTGCTCTCCGCCCCTTCAGCGGTGATCAGAAAACGACGAATGCCGTCGTCGGCAAAGATTCGAGCCTGCGGTCCAAGGCGCCCACCCGGATCGATCACAGCGCGTGCCGGCTGGGGGCCGCTGACATGCCTGACCGTCAATTGCGGATCATCGGCTATGGCCGTTCCCACTCCGATGACGACAATATCGACCAGCGCACGCAGGCGATGAAGGTGCTCGATTCCGGCAGGACAATTGATGTACTTCGAATGACCCGTCGCCGTCGCGATCCGACCGTCAAGGGATTGGCCGAGCTGACCGACGATGACCAGATCATCCACGGCCCCCTTGCGCAGGGGGCCGAATAGATCGGCCCACATCTGCGGAAGGGACGGTTGTCCGTTGCGAAAAAGATGGACAAAATCTTCCCAATGATCACTGGGCGCGAATTTGCCGGTTGGGAAGCTGCTGAGCTGCACGGTAGGAGTCAGGGACGAGTTGGATCGAATATCAATGCTACTGCCGGCTAATCTGGCACAGAAATGATCCGATTTCGACTGGAATGATTTGGGAGTAATGGTGTTTCTACGGGCGCGCCCAGTGAAAGAGGTTCGGTGAATGAGCGTCGCGCAGTCGTCGACGAATTCTGCCTTGTTTGGTAGCCGCGAGTACGTGACCGTTAGTCGCGCTTTGGGAGAGTTGCAGGCCAGACGGCCGGTTCGGCTCCATGCGCCCGGCGAGACGTTGCTTATTTTACCGGTCGAGGGCCTGAACAACGCCCGACTGGCCGAATTCGTCTCGCTTTGCCGGCCCGCGATAACGCATGTTATCATAACACGGGAGCGTGCGCTTGCAGTCGGATTGGATGCATCAAGCCCGATGGCCGTGCGGATGCCCGAAGGGTTTGACGCCGACGACGTCATGAGCCTGGTGGCCGAGCGGACGAGTGATTTGGTCGTTGAGGCCGAGGTAGCAAGTTCCGCTGCCTCAGCGGCAATCCAGCTCGCCAAGCTTTCCCGAGGCTTGCCTGCCGTACTCGCTGCGCATGCGGTCAGCCGACGCGCCGGACCGGCTCAATCGATTGTCGATGTCGATGCGGACGCGATCGACCGCTTTGCCTTCGATGCCGTAAATTCGCTGGCAATCGCCAGCCAGGCCCTTGTTCCGCTCGCTTCTGGTATTTCGGCGCGCTTCATTGTGTTCCGTGATGCGGCAGGCGCCGATCAGGTCGCTATCGTCGTCGGCAAGCCTGATTTCGCCAAGCCGGTTCCTGTCCGCCTTCACTCGGCCTGTCTGACCGGAGACGTGTTCGGCTCGAGGCGATGTGATTGCGGCGACCAGCTCGCGCTCGCTTTGACCCGCGTTGAGGACCTCGGCGGCGGGATCATCCTGTATCTTGCCCAGGAAGGCCGCGGCCTCGGCCTTGCAAACAAGATGAGAGCCTACGGGCTGCAAGACGAAGGATTGGATACCTTCGATGCAAACACCACCCTCGGTTTCGATGATGATGAGCGCGATTATGCCATTGCGGCGCGGATGCTTCAGTTGCTGAACTGCTCACGGATTCGGTTGCTGACCAACAATCCCGCAAAGCTCGACGGTCTGGAGCGAGGTGGCATCGAGATTGCTGCGCGCTTGCCGCTGGAAGCGCCGGTCAATCCCCACAACAAGCGGTATCTGACGACGAAAGCATCGCGCTCCGGGCATCAAATCTTCAATCTGGAGGTACTGACCTCCGAGAAGCCCTAGCAGAACGCGGACATCAGTCGTCGACTGCAGGCGACATCGCGGCAAATGGAGCCAATGCGTTGCACGAGCGATGTGGTGCCCCGCGAAAGACAAGTTTCACGGCAGGGCCTGCGACTCGCGCCGAACCCGGGGTGCTGCGCCTTTTGGTTGTAAGCATCGGTTTGGGGTGGTCGATCGCGTTCCCCGTGCTCGCTCTCTCTTACGAGCTTGAACTGTATGGCGACGGCGCAATGTTTTCCTATGCCGTCGCCGTGCAGGATGTTTGGGCGTTTCACTGGCATAATATTTCTGGGAGATCGTCGATCTTCTTTTTGACTCTGCTGCCGGCTGAGGTGGTGGTCGGGGCTACCGGCAGACCATGGGCCGGAATCATCACTTATGGACTGCTCTTCTACAGCGCGCCATTGATCGGGCTGATTGCAACCTACTTTGCTGATGGTTCGCCTCGACGCTCCATTTTCTTTTACGCCTGCTGCTCGACCGCTCTCCTTTGTCCGCTTGTGTTCGGCTTTCCGACCGAGATGTGGTTGGCCCATGCGATTTTCTGGCCGACGCTCGCAATCGCTCATTACGCCAAGCAAACTGTTGCCGGAGCAATACTGGTATTTGCCATGGCACTTCTACTTGCCTTCACGCACGAGGGCGCTTTGGTTTTGCTGGTCGTCATTGTGATCACGCTGGTTCCACGCGGGCTGCGAAGCGGAGTATTTCAGCGCGCAACGATGAGCTTGATCGTCATTCTTCTGTTGGCGGTTGCTTCAAAATTGGTGTTCCCGCCCGACGACTACTACGCCTCGGTGTTAGTGCGGGCTGCCTTGCACTTTTTCGACCCCGAGATATTCGAGGTGAATGTCGTGTTGTTGTTGGCGGCGACGCTCACCGCGTTTGCCGTGATCTTCGCAGCGCTCTCCGCTTTATATGGAGAACGAGCATGGATCTATTCGCTGGCAATTGTGTTGTTTGGTCTCTGCATTTATTGGCTTCACTTCGATCACTCCGTCCACGCGAGTAGTCGCTACTACCTCCGCACGGCCCTGGTCGTTTTGACTCCGATCCTTGGCGCGCTGGCGGCCTTGTCAGCAATGGCCGACGACGGGATCACGGTGGGTCCGCTCGCCACGCTGCAGCAATTTCAGAGTTCGCCCAGTTACCAGACTGTCCGCGCATTCGCCGGAGCATTTGTGCTCGTGGCGCTGGTCCATACGGTCGAAACCGGAAAATTCGTCCGCGCCTGGACGGGGTATCGCAATGCCATAGCGTCGTTGGCAACCGGACAAGAAGCAGATCCCTGGCTCGGAGACCCACGTTTCGTCTCCTCCGCGCGAATTTCGCCGGACCTGAACGCTCTCTCCTGGTTCTCGACCATTCCCTATTTGTCGGTGGTCCTTGCGAACTTCTCACCAAACCGGCTGGTCATCGATCCCGCGGGAAATTACTTCTGGCTGGGCTGCGCAACAGCAACGCAAAATCGGGATGCTGAACGTGCGGTCCCGGTGCAGGCACGCGCGCTCATTCGCATCTATTCGTGTCTTCATCGGTGAGCACCTTCAAGCGGTCTGTTAGAACTCCCTGCCGCAAAAACCTGAGCAAGAGGCGAAGTGAAGCTGATCATTTTCGACTTCGACGGCACGTTGGTGGATAGCCGCTCTCTCATTCTGGAGAGTCATCGAATCGTGTTCTCGGAGTTCGGCTTTCCGCTTCCATTGCCGACCCGCAGTTTGGCGCTGGTCGGTAAGACACTCGATATCATCCTGGCGCAGCTCGCCGGTCCGACAGCGCCGATCCCTGACATGGTCAGAGCCTATGACCTGCTGCTTCCAATCCTCAGAGCCGATCCGGCATTTGCCGAAAGGCCGTTCGATGGAATAGCCGACCTTCTGGGCGAGTTGAATTCCGCTCCGAATGCCGTGCTTGGAATGGCGACTGGACACACCTCGTTGACCATTGCGCCGGCGCTGGCGGCCCTCCGCTGGAGCGAATACTTCCGGACCATCCAGGCGGCAGATATGGCGCCTTCCAAACCGCACCCCGCAATGCTTCTGCAAGCCCTTGAGGCCACAAACGTCAGACCCGAGGACGCGCTTTTTGTCGGCGACACAACGTATGACATGGAAATGGCGCGGGCGGCCGACGTGAGGTCGATGGGCGTGAGCTGGGGATATCATGAAGCTGAGCGGCTCGTTGCTGCGGGCGCGCATTGCATCGCATCCAGCATTGACGAGCTTCGGGACCACCTGCAAGCTCTGCTCGACGACTGATCGAAGGATGGGCTGGTCCACAGTCCCGTCTCTCGGAGGGAAATGGCTACAGATGCTCAGGGATATGGACCCCGCTATCGGGCGCGCGGCGATGCTTGTCTATCCCGAGACGACGCAGCCGGACCGAGCCTTCTTCCTCAACCCTTTCGAGGAAGCGGCCCGTTCGCTGGGAGTGAGCACTCTCAAAGCCGAAGTGACGGACTTTCAGGGCATCGAATTGGTCTTTGAAACCCTGGCCAAGTCCGGACCGACTGGGGCCGTCATCGTCACACCCCATGCCTCCTTTGCCAATCACAGCAAAGAGATTGTCGCGCTCGCTGAGCGCTTCCAGATTGCGACGTCGTACCCGTATCGCTACTACGCGACTCAGGGTGGCCTCGTCTCATACGGGGTCAACAATCTCAGCCTGTTCAAACAGGCCGCGCCCTATGTAGACAAGATCCTGCGCGGCACAAAGCCCAGCGATCTGCCCGTGCAGCAACCGACACGATTTGATCTGGTCATAAACCTGAAAACCGCAAAAGCATTAAAGCTGTCGATCGCTCCGGGCCTGCTCGCCAGCGCGGACGAGTTGGTCGAGTAGGGTCTTCTTCACGGCCGAACGGGTCGGCTTGCCCGATCGGCTTGAAGTGCCCCGAGCCTGTGCTTGATCCAACTCAACTCCGTCAGCGCCGTTCGATGCCATTATGCTCCTGTCAGCCGGAAAGGGCCGGCCCAAAGGACGCGGGGGATGACGATGCTGCCCACCATGGATGACTTCCGCATCAAGGCTGAAAACTTCGATTTGACGAACGGGCTGAACATACTGCGCATCATCTGCGGTGCATTCATGTTTCCGCATGTCGCCGGAAAGTTCGCGGCAGGTGGCCTTTCGGCAGCTACAGTAGGCTTCTTCGCCAAAGCCGGTTTCCACCCACCGGAGTTGTGGATCTATATCGCTGCCTGCGCCGAGACGCTGACCGGTGTTGCGCTCATTTTGGGCGTCTGCACGCGCTACGCGGCCCTCGGTGCGGCCGCGGTGCTCGCAATTGCGGTGTACTCTCTGCAGGTGGTCAAGGGGTTCGGTTGGACCTGGAATACGGGCGGCTATGAATATCCCGTATTTTGGGCGATCGCGTGCCTCGTGGTTGCTCTCGAAGAATGGAAAACAGCGTTCGCGAAGCATGGCACCGAGCGCTCAACCAAGCCGATCCCCGCCGCCTTGTCGCGAAGCTGAGCGTGCGGGAGCTAGGTTTCGGCCTCAACCTGCCTTTTCAAGTGCGCGCGTCGGCCAGGAATCGATGGATGCGCGGTCGTCCCATTTGACCTTCGCGCTGTCACTCGCCACCGACACCCGAATGACGATCCCGCGCCGCGTGAGCCAATTGACCGTGGGTTTGTGCTTCTTTTCCATCATGCGCTCGGCGATATTGACAACCAACCTGACCCGGTCTCCGCGCCGTATTTTCATTAACGCCTCACCGAAGTGCGCCCGCTTCGGTGATTATGGTGTCCCCATCTCTATTTCACCGTGATTTCGTGCCTCACGCGAAATGGTTTCGAGGGGAGAATTTGATGAGCGGGGCAATAGTTGGCGCCGCTAACACATCATCCTCGCGGAGCACCTGGGTTGCTCGGAACGTGAACGGATGATTGCGTGTTTCCACTTTTCATGGCGCATTTTGGGTGCGACGATCCTCCCGAAACAACGGGAGGGCCGTCATGCGCTGGTGTGTCTCCGTCGGGGCGGTGCTTGCGGCGGCGGCGATCCTCGGAGGTGACGCTGCCGGCTTTGCCGCGCCGAGCCCGAACTCTGGAGTTGCCGAGACCAAGCACGGACCCTTCGTCGATGTCGAGCTCGTTATCGCCGTCGACGTCTCTTATTCGATGGACATGGACGAGCTTGCCGTTCAGCGCGAGGGCTATGCGCAGGCGATCGTCTCGAAAGACTTCCTTCAGGCGCTGAGGGCGGGTCCGGGCAGGAAGGTTGCCGTGACCTATTTCGAGTGGTCGATGTCGGGCGACGAGAAGGTCATCATCCCCTGGCGAGTGATCGACGGCCCGGAATTGGCGGATGCGGTGGGTGCCGAAATCATGAAAACTCCGGTTCGCCGCGGTTCGAGTACCTCGATTTCCGGGGCGATTAATTTTGCAGTGCAGCTGTTGGAAGCGAATCCCTATCGCGGGTTGCGGCGCGTCATCGATATTTCCGGCGACGGGCCCAACAACGACGGAGGCCCCGTCACCGGCGCACGCGACGCTGCCCTGGCCAAGGGCATCGTCATCAACGGCCTGCCCATCATGGTCAAGCAGCCATCCTATTTGACGACAGATATCGAGAATCTCGATCTCTATTACGAGGACTGCGTCATCGGCGGGCCGGGCGCCTTCATCATGACGATCAAGGATCACGAGAAGTTCCAGGAAGCTATCCGGACCAAGCTTGTTCTCGAGGTCGCAGGCCGCATGCCCGAGCGCCCGATCATCCCGGCCGCGCAGAGCGAGCCGCGGGTGTCGTGCCTGATCGGCGAAAACAAATGGCGGGAACGCGGGCGGCAGTGAATGCCGGACATTCAGCGCGGCCGAAGAATACAAAACGTGTAGACCGGGTTTTCGCCACGAATCAGCGGTTACGGTAGCGCGCCATCCCGAGGCGGCGGTGTGGTCAGGCCCGACGAGTGTCGTTCCGGACTCCTCTCACGTCGGCTCTTCCTCACAGGCTACAGTCCGGCTTTCTTAAAGGGATGACTATGGCAAGCATTGAGCAATTTCCGAAAACAAAGGCCCTGGATTTGACCAAGCTGGAAGCGGACGTCGCAGCAAGTCTTCCGCTCCCGAAGAGGGCGCCCCCGGTTCATACTGAGCCGCTGCCTGACTACGTCGAGCACCAGGAGGGTGTTTCGCGTGTCGGCGCGCTCAGTGCTGAAGCCGTCGTGCGGGATTACGAGGCCGCCGCCAAGGAAATCGAGGCGATGGGAACCGAGCTGATCAGCGCGGCAAAGAAATGCGAGACGATGACCGCTGAAGTGCATAACGCAATCGCCTATCTGCGGGACACGGCGGCAGCCTATCGGGAGGAAGCCAAGAAGATCTTCAAGCGCATCGAGGATTGCGCGAAATTCACCGAGGATGTCCGTAAAACCTGCGAAACGGTCAAACGCAGGATGGTCGAAGGCACCGGCGCCGTTTGAATGGCGATCACCCGGATCGGGCGCGGCGTACCTCCGCCTTCGCAGGACGAACATGGCCCGGCGCAGCTGACTTCAGGCGCGCCGGGCCGTTCGCGGATGAACTCTTGAAGAACGCTTCTCGTCAGTTCCGTCCTTTCAAGCCGATAAGAGGCACCAGTAGGAATTTAGATAGGAACCGGGCGGTCAACATGCCGGTTGCCGTGATGTATTCCCGCAGGAGGACTGCATGGACAAGAGGGAAGCCTCGGCAATGACCGAAGCGTCCGGCCTGACGAACGATCCGGGCGGCGGCGAAAATTCACATTCCGGCACCGCAATGCAAATGGATCGCCGCAATCCCCTCTCGCGCATGTCCGAACGGCTGCCAGGATGACGGTGGCGGCACCGCTCCCTTCGCTTTTCCTTGCGTTTCTGGCGGGAGTCATCGTGGCTCGCCGGCGTTAGAACGCTGCACCGATCGTGAAAGCTGCCGCACGGGCTCGATGCCAGAAAGCTGAAGACGTACCAGACTTCGCTAGGCTTCTACGATATGGCAATAGCCGCGCCATCCATGAGGCAGCCCTGGACTCGTGGGGCGCAAAGAGCAACCTATTCCACTAGGGCATCGCAAGAGAAAGCCTTCGTTTCGTATCAATGCGACGGCGAGTGAACCCTAAGTCTGAATCGGCGAGTGTGGCGGACGGCCAACGAGGTGATCGAATGAGACCATCCGAACGAAACCCGCGACCGATCCATCATTCGCCCATTTTCTGGATCGGCATAGCATTGTGCCTGGCAGCAATCGCAATTTACCTCTGGTCCGATGACCTCTCATGGCGACCGGGTTCGTCAACGATGGAAAATCGCGGCAAATGACGAAGCCCTGAAGCGCTAGTCACCCAGAAAGCCGGTCAGGTAGATCAGACCGATGAGGGCGAGTGCGGGTCCCAGCAGGAACAGCAGGCCCAATACTCTCTCGTTCTTGTTCTTGGGCGGCTCGGGCGGCTCGGGCGGCTCGGGCGGTCTTTCGCCCGGTCTACTATCCTCGAACAGGGACATGATTTTGACTCCAAGATTGTATCGCCAGGGCTGACGTCATTGAAATGGATTCGCGGCCCGTCGAGCGCGGCTTGATCTAGGTCAAGAGCATATGCCGCTTGCCCTGCGTTTTTGGCTGCGACCTGGTCAGCCGCAGAGACGCACGCGGCGTACGTGCCATGTGGAACCGTCCCAGAAGCGCTGGGTGCGCCAGTAGCAGGGCGGGATCGGCTGTCCAACTGGAGCGTCGACGTAGCCCGACCAATAGGGATAGCCGCCGGGTCCGGGATAGGTGCGCGGACCAGCACAAGCAGGCGAGGCTGCGGAAGCGGCCAAAGTCGCGGCCGCAGCGAGAGCCAACAACGTCTTCCTCATCAATCATACCTTTCCCAGGGCGATGTCGATCAAGCGCCGCATCTCGTTCGCGAATTTGCCGTTCGCGTTCTTCAGCCGACTTTGTCAGGGGTTTGCCATTGCCGCTGAACAGGCGCGATCATGAAGAAGTTGAGGATAAAAGCAACGAGGCCAGCCAGAGTCCCGAGCCCTGGCGGCAACGCGAGACGCAGTATCAGTTCGGCCGCACCTACAGCTGCGAGGAGGCAGAGAAGCACGGCGGTGACCATGAACAGCAGCCGTTTCATTCGATCCCTCGCATCTTGGTTGTAGGTTCGATGAACTCCAACGCGTCCGCTGCAATGTACCCGAACCAGCCGATGAACGCACAGGCCGCGGCTCCCGGTTTGAGCAGCAAGGACCACGAGATGTACATGAAGAACCTGCACGACTTCGGGTATGACCAGAAAAGTGTCCGGAGCACGACCGGGAAGATGAAGCGCGAATAGCCTTGCGCTCTGACCGACCTGTCTGACGACGGCACGGCTGGTCTGCCGGTCGTCGGACGATAGGTCTCCACACGTTTGCGCTAACCTCGAACGGCCAAGCGCGCCGAGTGTGATCGTCCGGGGCAGCGCCGCCCTTCGCTATGCAGCTCTCACTGAACCACCGGCATCGAGCTCGGCGGCGCTGCCGAAGGCCACTCCCTTCGCCTCAACACCGACGGCCGTAAGGACCACGATTACGATCGCGACAACGCCGGCCACCAACGCAAGCGCGAACGCATAGTCGTTGGCGTAGTGAGCCGCAATTCCTGCCTGCAGCGGTGCGTTACGCCCACAGCGGCAGCAAGAAGAGCGATAGCACGGCGGCGAGCGCGCGCGGTGCCACGTCCCTTTCTGCATGTCATGGCGCTGTGAGCCGCGCGTTCTTCTTTCGATTTTGTGAGCCGACCAACAACAGGGCCGGTGCGATCACGTAACGGCCGATTGCGCGCGGGACATTTTGTTCCAAGCGGAACATTACTTTCGCGGCGAGACTTTTCTCAGCGTTGTTTTTTCAATCTGGAGGAAGCGCGATGACGACCGTGTTCGTGGAGCCAAGGCCGAAGGGGAAATCCGAAGGAACCCCGATCAATGATTACGTCGTGGAGGACCAAGCCGATCACGCGCTGGCAGCGTTTGTAACCCAGGAAGCGGCGATTTATTGGGCGAGAACCCAAGGTCATACTCCGCACGTCGCCCGTGTTCGCCACCTGAACGACAAGGCCATGCCGGACCATTGGCGAAAGGTGTAGGAGGCATCAGTTCGTGTGCCGTATCTCCAGGCTTGCAATCGGATCGACTTGTTTGCGTAAGGAACAAGAAGCCAGGAAAAAACGTTTGCGTAACGTGTGTCGGAGATCACCATGCGGCATGTCTCCTTGAGCGTTCTGTTTGCACTGTCCATTAGCTCATCCTGCCTCGCGCAGAGCCACATGGGCAGTCCACAAGAGCAGGCAGCCTGCAGGCGAGACGCAAGTCGTTTCTGCAGGCAGCAATTGGCGGATGATTTTGCAGTTCAGCAGTGTCTGCAGCAGAACAGGGCCAAGCTCAGCAACGCTTGCCAAAAGGTGTTCCAGAGTCACGGGATGTAGGCGTCGGACTGAGCGAACACCATGAAAAACGTTAGCAGCGTTGTCGAAGACTTCGAGTCGATCCGACAATATTTGATTCGGTTAGAGAATGAACGCGCTCGCAACTTTTCCGAGCGAGCTATCGCCAGTCATAAGGCCGATTTACACGAGCGAGCCAGCATCTCGCATTTGTGGATCAGCGGAAAAACCTAAATTTAGACGTTCGGAGAGTTGTCCTTCTTGCTTAGCGCGGGCCGGGTGCCAGGCATCGCTCGCTCGCATGCTAGATGGGTGAGATTGTTGGCGGGATCAGTGCCGTGCTTGGAGATTTGCGCTACGAGCCCGCGACGGTTGTTCTCGCGTGCGCGACTGATTGGCCGCCAGCCATTTCTGCAGCTCTCGCGCCCATTGCTCTGACAATCTGGTCGCGAAGCCGTTATGGAGCTTTGCGGGATATTGAGTTTGCCGATCCCACACCATCCAGGTGCCCGCTTCGGTGCCTTTGCGGACCGTGAACCGAGGAGGGCTGCATTCGGTCATTTGCGCTCGCCCTACTTGTCAGCAGACGCCAACGAAGCTGAGATGACCTTGGTGTTGGTGTCGGGCTGAACCAACAGATCGAGCGCGGTATCAATCTTCGCTAGCAGGCTCTCGATCTCGCTGCGCTCATGCGACCCGGGTTTTCCGCGCAGCCGCGCAACCAGTTCTTGCTTTCGGGTGAGTAGCCTTCCAACCGTAATCATGCGAACGCCTCCAGCCGCGCTGTTCACAATAAAACCCCTACCGGCACGCTGAGGAGCTTTGACGTTGGTGCGCCCCTTGGGGCTTTTGATGAACTCACAGTCTTCAAATTGGTTCCCGAGGTCGGAACCCCGTTGAATTGAAGCGGCCCCCGCGTCGAGGGGGAGCAAGCGCCGCGTGCCGCTCCAGCCGCGCTGCGGCCGCTCTCGTCGCCGACCAGCGGAAAGGTCGCGTTTTCCGGTTTGCCAAACAGGACTAAGGCCCGACGATTTCGGCCGTGGCTTTCAGCCGTGGCGCTCCCTAGCGGAATCGAACCGCTCTCTCCACCGTGAAAGGGTGGCGTCCTGACCGATAGACGAAGGGAGCAAAAATGTAAGCAAAATCAAGGCCTTGCAGCCCAGAATTCATGTTGCGGATTGCGACGGAGCGCGTCCACTGCCATGAACGGCCGAACGTATAGTGGCGTTTGGGCAAGCCGGCAAGCCGAAGCTCCGGCCGTTTTGCGGTCCGTTGTGGGCCTTGAGTCTGCGATCGAGTCAACGCTTTCTAAAGTCGCTCCCGGTAGGTGTGGTGAGAGCGCGGTGGGAGCCCGTTTATTGCCAGCACGCTCCGTATTCTTGGTTGAGCATGATCCGTTCGGACCTGCCTTCGGCCGCCACCGCATCAAACCAATGCGCGGTTCGCACCAAGGCTGCGCGCAGGCCCGAAAAGCGGTGTTCACGTCACCGGATCATGCTCTGGGAGAAAGGCGAGATGCCACTGAACACGAAACGAGAAGCCCGCAAATTGTATGGGCGGTCCGCCTGGATCACGCTGGACGGCGGCTTTGCCGCGCGCCAATGCGTGGTGCAGGACATTTCCAGCAGGGGCGCGAAGATTTGCGTCGACGAAGCCGCTGGGCTGCCCGCGAAATTGCAACTGGCGTTCTCACGCGACGCGCGCACCGGGCGCGAGTGCCAGGTGGTCTGGCGACGTGGCAAGACCGCTGGAGTGAAATTTGTCCGCTAGAAATCATCAACATTGTTTGTCGAATGGCCAACAGCATATGGACTACTGAACAATTCACCTGCGCGAGTTGCGGGATGAATTACAACGCGACCCGAGAGGAACATCAGGACAGGCGTTCCGGGACGTTCAGATGTTGGGTTTGCGATAGCGACGTGCACACATGGTCCGGCAACCACGATTTCTTCAATTGGGCGGCCATCAAGATGAGGTCGCCCGTTTTTGGCAAGAAGCGTTAATGGCCTCTGCGCGTCGGCCCTTGTGAATTGTTGATCTGATATTCCCGAGTTGCTTCCAAGGCGACTGCTCCACGCCTCCTGCGTGATGGCCCTGAGCGTCCCCGAAACGATGACGATCTAAATTAGGTCATCGGCTTCGCGATAAACCTCAAAAAGCCGGGCCGTCCGCCCAACTCCTTTTTCAGCCAGCGCTCGAGATGCGGCTGCTCCGGTCGCGCGATGCCCTCGACCCCAAGCCAGCGCCGCGCATAGGCACCGAGGGCAATATCGGCAATGGTGAATTCATCGCCTTCGATGAAGCGGCGCGTCGACAAATGATGGTCGGCGATCCGCCAAACCACGGCTTCCGCATCGGCATCCTTCTGGATCCGGTCCATGTCGCGCTTCTCGGGCGGCGTCCGCACGAGCGCCCAGAATACCGGCCGATCGACGGGCTGCACGGTCGATAACGTCCAGTCGAGCCAGCGGTCGACTGCCGCGCGCCGCTTCGGATCGCTGGGATAAATCTGCGTGCCCTTGCCATAGGCCATGCAAAGATAGCGCATGATCGAATTGGATTCCCAGAGCACGTAATCGCCGTCGACCATGGTCGGGACGCGACCGTTGGGGTTCATCGCGAGGTACTCGGGCTCGTTATTCTTGCCGTGTTCCATGCCGGCGTCGATCCGCTCGTAGGCCAGATCGAGTTCGGCGAGACACCACAGCACCTTCTGCACATTGACCGAGTTGGCGCGGCCCCAGATTGTCAGTCCCGTGTTCGTGGGCACTTGGCGAATCCTACCAATGGCCGGTGTTGGGCATCGACGTCCACGGCTCGGCCGGCGGCTTGGGATCGCCCTTCTGCAACAGCTCGATCGAGTGAAGGTCCGGCGAGCGGATGAAGGCCATGTTGCCGTCGCGCGGCGGACGGTTGATGGTAATGCCCATCTTCATCAGCTTCTCGCAGGTAGCGTAGATATCGTCGACCTCATAGGCGAGATGGCCGAAAAAGCGGTCCTCGCCGTATTTCTCCTCGTCCCAATTGTAGGTGAGCTCCACCAGTGGCGCGCCGCGGGTCTTGGGCAGGCTCTTGAGAAGATCGAGATCCTCGGCGGCGCACAGAAACACCAGGGTGAAGCGTCCCTTGTCGTTCTCGATGCGCCGAACCTCCTTCAGCCCGAGCGCATCCTGGTAGAACTTCAGCGCGACGTCGAGGTTGCGCACGCGAAGCATGGTGTGGAGGTAACGCATGTCTGTACTCCCTGGGGATTTGCTTGCTTCTGATGGTTCCATAGCAGAAGACGGATGTGCGGGGCAGGGGCCTTTTTTGCCGAGCATGATTGCAAATGAGGTCGCCGCGGTGCCGGCAACCGTGTCAAAACCTGTGCCCCGCAAAGCACAGCTCCGCAATATTTTTCAAAGTCTCGTGAGCAAGGCGATTGCCGGAAAATTAACGAATCAACTAGACCGAGTGTCGGGGCTGGGGAGGCGGAGAGTAGCATGAGAGTCGCTTCCTTGGAGAGTGTATTGGCGGTGGCTACGCTGGTACTGGCTATCGTCGTCATGCTGTGGGGGTTTAAAATCTTCTACGGCGTGTGAACTGCAGGAGCTTTTGTTTTTCAGGAAAACCTCCACAAGAGGTTTGGGACACGAGCACTTCCGCGGCGGCGGAAGCCCTGCCGTTCAATTACGTCGAGGAGCGGGCGTTTCGACGATGACGGTTGGAAGAAGAAGCAAAGAAGCAAGGAACAAAAAAATCAAAAACACAAAAAACAAGAATCAATAAGACAAGGCG
Organism: uncultured Alphaproteobacteria bacterium; assembly: GCA_963738845.1. Lineage (GTDB taxonomy): Bacteria > Pseudomonadota > Alphaproteobacteria > Rhizobiales > Xanthobacteraceae > Bradyrhizobium. The sequence goes on from CAVTYJ010000009.1 coordinate 652,725, forward strand.
GATGCTTTTCCAGCCGAGACAAGCTTGTGTCAGGATCGACTCGAAAGCCCTTCCGCGTGTGAGAAGACGCGCCGCGAAGCGGGACGAGCGTTGCAGAAAAGAGTCAGTCCGCCACGACGACGCCCGAGAGGATCGAAAGTCGTTGACGACGAATCCAACGCAGCCCAAAGAAAGAACGTCATCACCCCGTGAGTATTGTGTTCGTTTTCGGTCAGTCGCGTCGCGTCGGCCGCACGTCAGCTTTTTGGTTCAAGACCTTCATGCATTTCAGCTTCTATCTCATGACCGCTGCGCTCGTCATTCTGGGCGTGGAGGTGGCATACGCGCTGTATCAGCTCGCCAACTTCTTACTTTAGAACATGATTGCGAAAGGCGTCCCGCAACGCATCGCGGGGTGGACATCTTCCGAAACGATCATGCTCAATCAAGGATCGGGAGCGCGATGGCAGCCCAGTCTGGCCGCGCGGGCTGCGTGCCCGCATCAGCTCGTCGTTGCGGTGGCAGGTGGAGGGGCCCCGTTCTGGTCAACCCCGACCGCATTGACCCGCCGCTGGCGGGCGGGGACCGCCCATCAAGCCTGCTTTTCCCCGCTGCCGTCGTCGGGCTATAGTCCGGCCCGAGGCTCGGGCCATGAAAAACGGTCTTTATTCGATCCACATTCACATGCTGGATGGCGTCAAGGGGCGCGACAGCGGGGTGATCCTGCTGCGCGATGGCCAGCTGATCGCCGGCGGCCCCTTTTTCTGGTCAATCGGCTCTTACAGCGTCGGCCGCGGAACCTGGAAGGGCGAGCTGATGACGAACCAGCACACCAAGTTTCCAGATCCTCTCGTTCGTCCGCTGTTTGGGGGAATGGAAGTCCCCAGCGGCTTTAGCGGAACCTTTACCGATGACGGTGCCGAGGTGTTCGGCACCACGCTGGTCGGAAACAAGAGCATGAGCTTCCACGCTACGCTGAAACGGCTTGCGGATCTCTAACAGCAATCCTTAGCGGGTCGGCTCACCGTTCTTGCGGCGCGGACGGTAGAGCATTGCGATCGCGACAAAGCCTGCGAAGGCGGTCACGTCGAGCAGAATCTCGAGCCAAGGCGGCATGACTCCTCCTGAAGCTTAATCCTGACCGAGCTGTTTTGGTTCCCTGCCATTGTCCTGGATTAATTCAGGTGAAAGAGCTGGCTGACAGCGTCGACGAAAAACCCCGCCGACAGTCGCAACTGCCGACGGGGGTCAACGCACTCGCCTCTCCAAGACATCGTCCAAACGTGCGGGCATTCCAGTTCGTTCCGCAGGTTGCGCCCTCTTCATGACCGAAGTTTAAGCCAGTTCCAGGGTTCCTCCCGCAACTCCTGTTCCATGCCCGCGTTAGCTCAGTGGACTCACTACGGAGGAGATAGCGATGAGGAAGACTTTGGCAGTTCTAGCGACCGTTGCGGCCGTGGGCGCCGCGGCCGTGTCGGTGCCAGCGCCAGCTGAGGCCCATGATGTTGGACCGGGTCTGGCGTTCGGGCTTGCGGCTGGTGCCATAACCGCCGGCGCGCTTGCCGCGACGAGCCCCTATTACTACGGGCCTTACGGGTACAACTATTATGGCCCGCGTGCCTACTATGCGCCTGGACCGTACGCCTATTATGGCGGTCCGGTTTATCGATATCACCGCTATTACCGTCATTGGTAACGCGTTCCAGCACTAAGCAGGAAAAGCCCGGAGCCGTCTCCGGGCTTTTTCTTTGGTGTGCTCATGTTCGCGCGCCACGCACCTGAACTCGGGCGCTAGGACCAGAAGGGCAGCGGCTGCAGACCGCGCACACGACGCCAGGTGCTCACGAAAAATTCCTCGCGCTCGCGCTCGAAGCGTTCCTGCGTTTCCCGAAAGCGCGCGATGCGAGCAGCGATCTCTTCGCGCTCCTGAGTGAGGCGGAGTTCAAGTTCGGTCATGCCCATCCCATTACGTCTGTGCGAGTCAGGTTGATTCGCGTCCCGCACTCAATCGAGTCTCCGATTGGGGCGCGATTGCGGAGAGGGCCGAGCAGGATTGTGATGTGCACACGGCCCGGCCGGACCGCGCGCCTCTCGGCCGGCGCAAAATCCTGTTGCCTCGTGCTATATTGCGACGAGCAGCTAGCGGGCGGATCTTCCCAGAATGATTGCAGTCAACCTTCAAAGCGGCGTGGAGCGGCTCGGCGAGATGATCGCGCAGGCTTCCACGATTGTCCCCTTTACCGGCGCGGGCATTTCGACCGAGTGCGGAATTCCGGATTTCCGCTCGCCGGGCGGCGTCTGGACCCGAAACCGACCGATACCGTTCGATGAATTCGTGGCAAGCCGTGACGCGCGCGACGAGGCGTGGCGGCGCCGGTTTGCGATGGAGGAGACCTTCAAGTCCGCAAGACCCGGGCGCGGTCACCGCGCGCTTGCTGCGCTCTATCGTGCCGGCAAGGTGCCTTCGATCATCACCCAGAACATCGACAACCTGCACCAGCTATCCGGCTTTAAGCCCGATCACGTCATAGAGCTGCACGGCAACACGACCTACGCTCGCTGTATCGGCTGCGGCCGCGCATACGATCTCGCCTGGGTCAGGCAACGTCTTGACGAAGAGGGCGGCGCGCCGGACTGCACTGAATGCGACGAGCCGGTGAAGACGGCGACCATCTCATTCGGACAGGCGATGCCGGAACAGGCGATGCAGCGGGCCACCGAGCTTTCGCAACGTTGCGACCTCTTCCTGGCGATCGGATCCTCGCTGGTGGTTTGGCCGGCCGCGGGCTTTCCGCTGATGGCCAAGAATTGCGGCGCAAAGCTCGTGATCATCAACCGCGAGCCGACCGATCAGGACGACATCGCCGATCTCGTGATCCGCCATGATATCGGAGAGACGCTGGGACCGTTTGTCGGCAATTGAGGCAGGCTTTACCCGCGATCCCGGTAGTTTACGCGCCATGCTACTTCAAAATACCGGTGGATACTTGTGTCCAACCGTCCCTTCCGGGTTGGATTGTGTGCCTTTTCTGTTTTGATTCGTCCCTGTGCAAGACTGTTCATAGATTTTGGCAACTTTGTTTTTTGTCTATGCGTGGGAAACGGGAGTGTTATCTTTTGATTTGTAGAGATTCGCGCGTCATCAACAACAAACGCGGATGAGCGAGCGAGTTTCGGTGCCGTCGCAGGGGCGCGGCGGCCTTTAGATCGGTGTGGGGTCCGGGGTTATGGGGTCGGACGGATTTGAGTCCAAGAAGGTCGGAACTCCCGCGAGCGGGACTGGACCGAACCGGATTGGAACGGGGGACTACGCTGTCGGCGCGCCACGTGATGCGGCGATCGATGCGGTATCCGGCATTGGCGATGCGGCAAACCTCATCGAAATCTCCGGCGTCATCAAGTGGTTCGACGCGTCGAAGGGGTACGGCTTCATCGTTCCGGACAATGGTTGGCCAGACGTGCTTCTGCACGTTACGGTGCTTAGGCGCGATGGCTACCAAACCGCCTATGAGGGCGCGCGGCTGGTCGTCGAGTGCGTGCAACGCGCCAAGGGCTATCAGGCCTTCCGTATCCTCTCGATGGACGAGTCGACTGCGATCCATCCCGCGCAGATGTTGCCGCCACGAACCCATGTGACGGTCACCCCGACCAGCGGGCTCGAACGGGCGCAGGTGAAATGGTTCAATCGGCTGCGCGGCTTTGGCTTCCTGACCTGCGGGGAGGGGACGCCCGACATATTCGTACATATGGAAACCTTGCGCCGGTTCGGCATGACCGAGCTCAGGCCGGGACAATATGTGCTGGTTCGGTTCGGGCCCGGTTCGAAGGGCATGATGGCCGCGGAGATCCATCCGGAGACAGGCTCGCCGGCACTGCAGTCTCACTAAATTAGGACCTGGATTGCAGGACCTGTGGATTGCGGTTGATAATTTGTGCCAGGCGCCGCCCGCGGCCCGCGACCGTGGTTTTCATCCGCTTTGACGTGGAGTTAGCGCCGCTTCTCTCGGCTTGCTGCTATCGTTTTAGACGTGTATCGACACGATACTCTGTGGACAATCGGGGTATAGCGCAGCCTGGTAGCGCGGCAGTTTTGGGTACTGCAGGTCGTTGGTTCGAATCCAGCTGCCCCGACCAACCAAATCAATGGATTATCTCTGGTTTTGGGCGCTTTTTATTGCTTGCGGACCTGGGGCGGGAGGCGCGGCGCTTATGCCGGTCAGACCTCGAGTGAAGGAGCAAGCCCCAAGCTGCCGTGTGGACCGCCTGCCGAACCGACGCGATTGATCCCGCCGCGGTGGGCGGCAGGATCTCCACGTACTTGGGTCAAAACCAGGACCATCCGGCTTGCATGGGGAAGTCCCAACAGCCGGCAGATGGGATAGGCCGGGGCTATGGCAATGCGTCAGGTGGAACTCAGCACCAGCGGCACCGACCCCATGATGCGCAGCAACCGCCGCATCCGCAGCCGCCGCATCGGCAGCCACGCCACCCACAGCCACGGCAAGCGCGACAGCCGCCGCAGCGGCAGGCCCACGCCATCTCCTGCACAGCGCTCTGACTGTTCTCCCTGTCGAACAGGTGGAACGTTGCGAGCTTGACGTCGGCGATTTCTTCCTCGCCAAGCGTAACAGTCTGTGTCGGCGCCAGGTCGAGTTTCTGCGGAACGTCGGCCGTCGGGGTGGCCGATGCGGAGGCACCTCCAGCCAACCCGAACGATAAACCGGCCGCGCCAATCACTGGCACGGTGGCTTTGGCTACTCGCTTCTGTCTCGAAGTTCGCTTCGCCTGTGGCATGGCCGCATTCCTCCATAAGTGGACTGATGCGATAAAATGCGGAGCGGCCTGTTCGTTCCGGTTCATCTTCATTAAACAGCAATTGCAAGGTGCGGCTCTGCGCCGCCAAAAACCGAAGGCCGGCAATGCGGATTCGAGCTTGCAATCGCCGTCGTCGCCTCGGCGGCCTCTCGTTCCTGAGGTCGCGAATGCGAGCTCCGCGCCTACTCCAGCGATTTCAGAAAGGCCAGGAAGTCATTGACCTGGTCCGGCTCGAAGCGGAATTGCGGCATGCTGGGATGACCGACGACGATGCCCTCGGCGAGCGCCTCCTGCAGGTTCTCGACGGGATAGCGCTCATGCAGCGTGCGGAACGGTGGTGCGATTTTCAGGGGGCTCGGACTTACCTTGTCGATGGCGTGGCACTTGGCGCAATAGAGCATTGCAAGTCGGCGTCCCTGCGCAACACTGGCGGCATTCGCCGGCATCGAAGTGAGAAGCTGAAAGGAAAAAAACACGGCTGCTGTTGCCGCGATCGATCTGGATATCCATGACATGGGACGACCCTAACCGCGTTTGCCGCGGCGCTGTTGACTCAAGTCAAAGCTCGCGCAGCCCGGATTTGCCCCTCAGATTTCGGTCTGGCTGCCGAGCTCGACGACCCGGCCAGGCGGGATGCGGAAGAAATCCGTCGCCGCAAGCGCGTTGCGGTGCATGAACTCGAACAGCCGGCAACGGAATCGGCCGAGCTCCGATATCTTCGCGGGCACGATCTTGACCCGGCCGACGAAGAACGAGGTGTCCATCATATTGAATGCGAGGCCGCTTCCGGCGCAGCGGAACAGCACGCGCGGCACGTTCGGGTATTGCATGAAGCCGTATTCGGCGGTGACGGCAAAGAAATTGTCGCCGAGATCCCTGACGGCGAGCCGCCGTGCCGGCGGCACACGCGGAATGTGGGCCGTATCGATGTGCAGCAGCACGACACGCTGGTGCAGCACCTTGTTGTGCTTCAGGTTGTGCAGGAGCGGCACCGGGACAGCGTCGAGGCGGCTCGTCATATAGACGGCGGTGCCGGGCACACGCTCCTTCTTGCGCATGGATTTGATGAAATCCGCAATCGGCAGGGTGTCCCGCTCGAGCTGATGGCCGAGCGCGACCCGGCCGCGATGCCAGGTCGCCATCAGGAAAAAGATCGTGCCGCCGACCACCAGCGGCACCCATCCGCCTTCCATCACCTTCATCATGTTGGCGGCGACGAACGACAGGTCGACGATCATGAAAAGGCCGGCCACGGCGGCGCTGAGCCAATAGCTCCAGTGCCAGACCTCGCGCATGGCATAAAGCATCAGGACCGAGGTGAGAAACATCGTCAAGGCAACGGCGATGCCAAAGGCGGAAGCGAGATTGTCCGAGGATCGGAAAGTGAGGCACAGCGCAAGCGTGAGCGCCATCAGCGTCCAGTTGACGAAACCGACATAGATCTGGCCGTAGCCTTGCGAGGACGTTTGCTTGATGTAGAGCCGCGGGCAGAGGCCGAGCTGGATCGCCTGCCGCGTCATCGAAAAGGTGCCGGAGATGATCGCCTGGCTCGCGATGATGGTGGCAAGCGTCGCCAGCCCCACCAGCGGCAATTTCAGGTTTTCCGGGCACAGCACGAAAAACGGATTCGATCCGGCCGCGACATTGCCGTCCACGATGACGGCGGTCTGGCCGGCATAGTTCAGGACCAGCGTCGGCAGCACGAGTCCATACCAGGTGAGCCGGATCGGCCGCGCGCCGAAATGTCCCATGTCGGCGTACAGCGCTTCAGCGCCGGTCGCGCACAGGAATACGCCGCCGAGCACCAGGAAGCCGGTAAACCCGTGGCCGAACAGATATGAGAGGCCGACGAGCGGATTGAGCGCGGCGAGCACGGTGGGATGGGTGGCAATGCCGGCAAGGCCGAGCACGCCGATCGTGACGAACCAAACGGTCATGATCGGACCGAACAGCGCGCCGATCCGTGCCGTCCCTTGCGGCTGCAGCGCGAACACGCCGATCAGCACAAGGACGGACAGCGGCAGCACGTAAGGCGCAAACGAGGGCAGGGGATCCTTCAAGCCTTCGAGCGCGCTCAAGACCGAGATCGCCGGCGTGATCGCGCCGTCGCCGTAGAGCATCGCCGCGCCGATGATGCCAAGGGCGATCACGAAGGGGCGCTCGCCATGCTTGATGCCGATCAGCGACATCAGCGCCAGGATCCCGCCTTCGCCGTCGTTGTCGGCTCGCATCACGATCGCGACGTATTTCACCGAGGTGGTGATGATCAGGGTCCATACCACGAGCGAGAGGATCCCGAGCGCGACCACGGGCGTGGCCTCGCCGCCGGCCCAGTCGATCGCGGTCTTGAAGGTGTAGAGCGGACTCGTCCCGATATCGCCATAGACCACGCCAAGCGCGCCGATGGCCATGGCCGCGAGCGATCCATGCTCCGGAGCGGCCTCAGCCGGTGTCGCCTCGTGCAGCTCATGCGCAGTCGAGGCCAATTGCTGTCGTTCGACCGCCGTCATGTCTGCTCCCTTCGGCCCGCCGGGTTCGTTCCCGAGCGGCGTCAGCCGCAGTTTGCGGCGCCAACGCAATCTAGGCAATGCGTGCGATGGTGAGATGAAGGTGAGCGCATCCGCAAGGAGCGCGTCTGACGTCGCTCTGGCGTGTCCGTGAATTGGAGGAAACGTCGGTTGCCCCGGACTTAAGGTCCGAGCTTCTGCTCACCACACGACAAAGGCGCAGAGCAAGGCAAATGGCAGCACGATCAGGCCGAGATAGATCCACGTCCGATAGGCTTCGGCGTCTTTCGGCAGGATGAAGAGGTTGACCACGCACCACACGCAAAGAGCGAATCCCAAGGCCACGCGGATGAGGTCGTCAGGAGTTTCCTGCAGGGTCCAAAGGTGCTCGATTTGAGGGCTCGCCACACGGGCGGTCAGGAGAGCGAGCGCGAGGATGACCAGGGTGCGCGCCGTCACTCCACCGATCTTGACGCCGATCGGTAGCTTTGGGTCCGGCTTCTTTGCTGCATCGATGGGCATCGCCTGCTTCCAGTCTGCGCAGTCGCCCGCGCCGGAGGATTACGAAACGCCGCTGATTTATAACAAAAAAATAGCTTCGCCGGCGCCAACGGCAAGAGGGTCAACAGGAGAAATTCACATGGCAGGTGCGCTTACCCGACGCGTCAAGCCGAGCGAATTGATATTATCCAAAAAAAGGGGTCGGCGCACGTCACGGGGCGTTGCAGGCCGCTTCAGCGAATCAGTCGCCGACCTTGGCGCCGCGCCCCAGCGCGAACAGGCCCACCGGTCCTTCCCGGTAGAAATCCTGTCCGGTCATCCTGGCAAACAGATCGAGATTGCTGAGCCCGATCGCGCACCCGCCGAGACCGAGATCGGTCGCGGTCAAATATAGGGTCTGCAGAAGAACGCCGACATCCTTCAGGATGAGCGAGTAGGCGATACCGCTGTATTTCCAGGAGATGCGGTCGAAGCGCGCGGCGATCGTGACCAGGATCTGGGGCGGCGCGGACGCGTCCATGGCGAACTGCGCCGACGTCATTTGGGTCTCGATGTCCTGCGCGCGCGCTTCGATCGCTACCAGCGCGTGGCGGTCCGCGTCATAGTGATAGAGGCCGCGCGCCAGGCCGTCGCAATGCGCAACCAGCAGATAAAGCTCGAGCTCGTAGGCGCTGCCGGCCGATGGATAGGGACGCCGCGTGTAGTCGATATCGGGACCAACGCTGCCGTCGCCGAAATCGAGCGGGCTTGTCCATTTCCATTGCACGCGCGCGGCGCGATCGAGAAACCGTGCCAGCTCCGCGATCGTGATCGGATGAGCGTCATCGAATTCGCGCGTCGAGTGGCGCTCGCGCAGGAGCAGCGCAAAAGGCGAGGGCGCTTCCTCCGGCCCCGCCGTGAAGGGCTGCAGGTCAATTGCCTCACCGCCCCAGGGTGCCCGCACCGCAGGTGGTGGCGGAATGAGGCCGATATAGGGATAGCGTCCGCCCGCCGGGGTGGCCTGCCGTCCCTCGGTCGCCTGAATGTGGAACAGGAGGTCGTGGAAGTCCCAGACCACAAGGGCTCCATCACCTTCGGCCAGCCGCAGCCCGGCGCTCTCCGCGTCGACCTTGAAGAGCATGTTGCAGTCAAACAGCAGCCCGAGCAGCGCGAAGGCCAGTGCACCGTGCTCCTGCCGCAACTTCCCGACTTTGTGCGGCGTCGACAGCATCGCAATCGTCGCGGCCACCTTGGGATCGCAGATTTTGAACAGGGCCTTTGAGCGCGGCGATTCCAGCACCATGTCGTTTCCGCGCCGTCGCAGATAAGCAAAACGCGACAGCGCGATGGTATCTGTCGCTTTCAGCGCGGCCACTTGCGGCCAGTAGTCGGCCATTTGCGGCTCGATCACAATCAAGTCCTTGCCGCCGCGCGAGCGCGCGAGCCGATATTCCAGAAGCCCGCTATAGGCGAGCCGCTTGACGAGAAGCGCGATCTCCTTGTCGACGGCGCTGCGCGCGGACGCGAAAGAGGCGATCGGCAAGCCCGCATCGAGCGCCAGCGCGCGCTCGATGGCTTTAGCGCTGAACCGTCCGAGCTCGACCGTGAAGCCGTCGAAGCATGCAGCAAGGCCGCCCTGCGCGTGGGCTTCGAGCGTAACGCGCTCGTTCAGGCGGGCCGCGGGGACGAGGGCGGAAGGCTTTGCGGCTCGACCCCGGGTCGCAGGTGTTTTCTTCGGCGCGCGCAAGGAGGCCGCCTGCGTTCAGGTGTGCGGAAGGAAGGGTGTGAGCTCGCTTTCCGGCAGCGGGCGATCGAGCAGCCCGAGCTTGACGGGCACATCGTAGAGTCGGCCCGGCCCGAAGCGGCGATAAAAATGCCGCAAGCCCGGAACGATCACGCGCACGACCGGGACCTCGACATCGAGCCGCGTCTGGTCGAGCACCATGAAGTCATATCCGCCGCGCGTGGCGACCTCGACGCAGGCTTCCACCTGCTCGCGGACGCTGTCGAGCGGCACCGACAGCCCAAGCTCGGTGGATGCGACCGGATGGCGAGCCGGCGTCAGGAATGGGTAGTTCGCCAGCTTGAGTGGGGTGACGCCGTCGAGCGTCGGCTTGCGGCCGCTGCCGCCGCCCATCAGCCCGATCGACAGGAACTGGCTGAGCTCGGTCAGCGCGCGGAGCAGCGCGATACGCCGATCGAAATGCGCGCCCGAACCGAATTCGATGTTCTCCTGCTCGCCTTCCATCCAGTGCATGATCGCGACATAGGTGGGAACGCCGAGATCACTGGTGACATCGAGGACCCACAGCTTGCGGCCGTAATCGGCGAACTGGGTGCGGATATCGCGGATGTAAGAGTCGTCGAACTGGCTGAGATCGACTTCCGACCGGCGCAGCCGGTTGTACCACCAGATCGCGTAAGCATCGCGCTCCACGAGCTCGAGAAAGCCCTGCACGATGGCCTCCTCGCGCGTGTTGCCGGCGGCGCAACCGTTGGAATCGGTATGGAAGTCCCGGTAGAAGAAATAGCACAGGCCCGTCGGCAGGTACCTGAAGCGCTTGTCGCGCAACGACCAGACCGGGGACCACTCGATCTTCTCCGACGGATCGATCGGGTTGGGGACCGGCTGTGTGCCGTCGGGCGGCGGGACGTACCTGCTCGCGAACTGCGCTTCGCTGTAAAGCTGCACCTCGTTGGATAGCAAGGCCTCACCGGCCGGGAAATCGGTGAAACGCCGGGTCACCCTGATCTCGTCGCCCTGGAAGATACCGGAATAGCGTTCGATCGCTTCCATCAGTGCGCTCGCCTCGGCCTGCTCGGCAGTCGAGCCCTTGCCGAAGCTGCCGCCGTTCAGTCCCGATCGCAACTGGTCGACGCTCATCGCCGGCGCCGAGAAATTATGCTGGGCAAAGAAGTTGGTGTTCATCGGCAGATCGGCCTCGATCCGCTCGAGCCGCGTCACCACGCCGGTCAGGGGGCTGACATGCTTCCTGTTGCGTGCGACGGTCGCGCGCGAGGACATCGAGCGGTAGCCGCCACTGGTCATGATCAGCCTCGTGCCGGCATGGACCTCGATCGGCTGGGGAGCGCGACGCGGGTTCTGCAGTTTTCTGCTGCCGCAGGTTGGGCATTGCGGACGCTTCGCCACATAGTGCTTGGTGATGGTGGCACCCGTCAGGTCGAGGCTCGCAATGTGGTCGCCCAGATCGGTACGGAAGCCTGAGGCGATCGCTTTCGCGATTTCGATCGCCGCAAACTGGATCGCGCTTTGGCCGATCGTTTCCCGCACCAGCGGCGACACGGCAACAGACGGTGCCGACCGGCGATCGAGAAAGCCCTTGATCTCGCGATTGCGGATCATGCGGTCGAAAAGGCAGGTCCAGCACGCGCTTTCACCGGGCCTGAACAAGGGACCGACCAGCGGAAATACGCCTGACGGTTGGACCAGGAGCCACGGTGTCTTCTCCGACACCCGCTCCTTGTTGAGCTCCGCGAGGCGCCGCTCGAGATAGTCGTTGGCGAGCGTGATCGTCAGGTCCGGTGAACGGGTCACGATTGTCGCGCCGAGATCGCGCAGCGCGGCCGTGAGCTCTCTTGCGCCGTCGACCTCGATCGCTTCGATGCGGACGCGGCATGCCCTGAGGTTTTTCTCCGCTTCCTCAGGTGGCAATCCAAGGCTCGCCCAATAGCCGGAGACGCTTGCGGCGGAGCCCTCTTTTGCCGGGACCACGTAATGGCGATCGATCATGCGCCGGATCGCCTCTTCGATCTTGTCTGCCGGAAATTTCGGTTGCAGCTCGCGCATCAGCGCGGCCGCACTTTTGCCGTTCTTTCCGATCGCACGCGCCAGCGCGCAATAGAGCTCGCCATGAAGAAAGAATTTTCGAGTCTCGGAATAGAGGCAAACGCTATCGGGCGGCAGCAGATAGACCGTGAAATTTGGCGCGAACCGCAAGGTGTCTCCGGCCGTCCGTCGCCTTGCGCTGGTCTTGCGATAAATCTTCATTGTGTGAGCACGCACGTTTCACCTGTCGCTTTTCGAATGCGACGCACGTCGCAGGGCTTTCCGCCGATCGAGATCGCCGCGCTTGCACGCCCGCGGCTTCTTCTATTGCGTTGGAAGCACACAAGCTTGCCGGCAACAAGCGGTGTCTTGTCAGAACTGGCCGCATGCAAATGCGGCATAAACGGCAATTGGCCGGGTCGACATCGAGCCCGGCCAATGAATTGTTCGCGTATTGATCCGCAATCGGAAAAATCGCTGCGGCCTAACAGAAGCGGCAGAAACCCCAGGTTGCGCAGCAACCTCCGACGGCGCAAGAGACGCCGCAACCGCAACCGCCAGCACAGCGGCAACCGCATCCTCCGCAGCGGCAGCCGCAACCGCGGCAGCCACAGCCTCCGCAACGGCCCCACGCCATCTGCTGCAGGGCGCTGCCGTTGTTTTCCTTGTCGAACAGATGGAATGTCGCGAGGCTGACGTCGGCGATTTCCTCTTCGCCGATCGTGACGCCCTGTGTCGGGGCGAAGTTGAGCTTATGCGGCACGTCGGCAGTCGGCGTGGCTGACGCGGAGGCGCTTCCCACCAGCCCAAAAGTCAAACCGGCAGCGCCCAAGGCCGGCACCGCCGCCTTGGCAACACGCTTCCGCTTCGAAGCTTGTTTCACTTTTGGCATCGTCGCATCCTCCATACCTGTGCAAGATGAATTGTTTTCGATTCCAGCCGCATGATCCTACGCTGCGTCGCTGCGTCACGCAAGACTTCCGGACTCTCTAACGCATTGTTGTCATTCAGTTTCCATTCATATTGATGAATGACATTGATGTCATTTGCGCAGAAAAACGCTTTCGTTGGAGCGACAATGTTGACGTGCGCCAAGCGGTGTTGCAACGCGTTTTAAGGGCGGCGAATGGAGAAATGATGGCCGATCGCATGAGCTGTTTTGCATGGTACGAGCTGTTGACCACGGACATGCCGGCGGCGCGCGCGTTCTATGCCGACCTGCTCGGATGGTCGGTGCGGGAGGCCGCCGATCCTCGATTTGACTACAGCGTCTTCGCCGCGAACGGGACGCAGGTGGCGGGGTTGATGGAATTGCCGCCCGAGGGACGCAGAATGGGTGCGACGCCGCGCTGGGTCGGCTACGTCGCCGTCGACGATCTCGACATCGCCGTCGATCGGCTTCGTCGTCTGGGCGGAAGGGTTTATGTGCCGCCCTCGGTCACCAACATCGGCCGCATTGCGGTGGTGTCGGATCCTCAAAACGCGACGCTCGCGCTTGCCGAGGACTTGAAGGCCGACCGAAAAGTCTCCGAGGTGGACGAGCCGGGACACGTCGGCTGGCACGAGCTGCTGGCGGCCGATCCAAAGGCCGTTTTTCCCTTCTACAGCGAGATGTTCGGTTGGCAGCGGGCGGATTCAAAGGCCAACCCCATGGAGTCCTATCAACTCTTCTCTGCCGGCGAACGGCTGATGGGAGGGATGTTTCCGAAGCTCCCGTTCTTTCCGCAGCCTTTCTGGCTCTACTACTTCAACGTCCCCGACGTCGGCCTGGCGGCGAAGCGGGTCGCGGCGCGCGGTGGGCGCATCATGCAGGGGCCCAACGAATTGCCTGGCGTCGGCTGGATTGTCTGGTGCACCGATCCGCAGGGCGCGATGTTCGCGCTCCAGGGCTCGGCCAGCCAGGGAACCGTCGAGCAATTGAGCGTTGCCGAGCTTGGCTGGTCGGCTGCCTGGGGCGGGTTTGCGTCCCGCGGAAAATTGATCGCCGATACGAAGCCCGCGTCGAAACCGGGACCATCCACGGCCCCGCGCAAGCGCTGAGCGCTTGCGATCCGATCAGGCCGCCGGCGTTGCAGGCGCGGCCGGTACCGGCTTGGGCGGCGCCTTTGGCAGCGGCTTGTCCTGGCGCTTCGACCAGGAGATGTAATAGGCAACCGTCGTCATGATCGTTATGCCGGCGAGGCTGACCACAACCTGAGCGAGAAACGAACCTGAGCTCAGCGTCAGCACGAAGTGCGCGACAAAGGACAGGAACACGCCGACGCAGAACACCGCAAGCGATTGCTGGCCGCAGACGATGGCTGGATCGAAGCCCCTCCATTCGAGACCCGGCCAGGTCTTCGGGATAAAGCGCACCACCAGCATCGCAATGACGATGAAATGCAGAAAACGGTAGGGCGCCATAAAGGTCTTGTCGTTCGGGTTGAAGGTCGAGACCAGCCAGTCCGGGAGCATCGCGCCGAAATCGGAGAAGCGACCGGCAAAAGTCATGATCATCGCAAAGGCCAGATAGGCGATGCCGAGATAGAGTGCCGCGCTTGAATTGATGATCCAGGCGGCGCGTTTTGCGCCGCCCAGCGCGCACCACGAGCCGAACACGAAGATCACCTGCCAGCAATAGGGATCGAAGTACCAGGAGCCGGCGGGATAGGCGGCAAAATTCCAGCCGAAATAGCGGGCCGAAAGCCACAGCACGATCGAAGCCAGCATGGTCAGGTCTGGCTGACGCAGCATGAGCCACAGCACCGGCGGGAAGAAGCCCATCAGCACGATGTAAAGCGGCAGCACGTCGAGATTGACGGGCTTGAACTTCAGCAGCAATCCCTGACCCAGCGTTTCGGTTGCGTGATCCACGAGGCCTGCGACGTTGAACTCGTTGATCAGCTCCGAATCCATAAATCGCCGCGCCAGGAACGAGATCGCCACGATGTAGATCACGAACAGAATGATATGGGCGACGTAGAGCTGCCAAACGCGCTTCGTCAGGCGCGTCGCGCCGACGATAAAGCCGCGCTCCATCATCATCCGCGCATAAACGAAGGAGGCGGTGTAGCCCGAAATGAACACGAACAGGTCGGCGGCATCCGAAAAACCGTAATTGCGCGTCGTAATCCAGTTCACGACATTGTCGGGTATGTGATCCAGGAAGATCGCCCAGTTGGCTATCCCGCGAAACAGGTCGAGTCGGAGATCGCGTCCTTTTTCCGGCAGGGTTGCATTGATTTTCATGGTGCCACTTCGAGGTGGTGGGTTTCGAGGATACCGAAACTCGTAACGCGCCCCGCCGAAATCCTCAGAGCAAGATGAGGCGATTGTCACAGCGCAGCATAATGACTATACCGGGCCTGCAGCGTGACGTCCGGGTCGGGAATCCGGGTCTGGCTTTCCCATTTTGGACGTTTCGAACGCGCGCATCAATACGCCATTTTTCCACGGGAGCTGACCATCCCATGAACGCTCGCATCTTCAGGCCCGCGAAAAACGCCATGCAATCGGGCAGAGCCCAAACCCGTCAGTGGCGGCTCGAATACGAGCCGGAGCAGCCGCGCGCAGTCGAGCCGTTGATGGGTTGGACATCCTCCGGTGACATGAAGCAGCAGGTCACCCTCCATTTCGACAGCAAGGAGGAGGCGGTCGCCTATTGCGAGCGCAAGGGCATCCCCTATCAGGTGATCGAGCCGAAGCAGTCGGCGCATCGCCAGGTTGCCTATGCCGATAATTTCGCGTTCCGCCGCGGCGAGCCATGGACCCATTGAGTTCGGTCCGCTGATTCCCGGTCCATTCGGCGCGATGCGGGGCAGTTTTGTGCCCCCGGGGGCGGAAGAGGGTTGCGCAAGCGAGGCGGGCGATGACACCATATGGCCAGCGCGCTCCTGATTTGCGGCGCACCATAGTTGCCTGAAAGCCATGCCGCTCCATTCCACCATCGATCCCAAATCAACCGATTTCGCGCGCAACGCCGATGCGATGCGCGCGCTCGTCAGCGAACTTCGCGACAAGCTGGGCCTGGTCGCCGGAGGCGGCGGCAAGGCGTCGCGTGCTCGGCACACCGCGCGCGGCAAGATGCTGGCGCGCGAGCGCGTCGATCTTCTGGTCGATCCGGGCACCGCGTTTCTCGAATTGTCGCCGCTTGCCGCCCATGGGCTTTACGGGGGCGACGTGCACTCGGCGAGCGTCATTACCGGGGTCGGCCGAATCTCGGGGCGCGAATGCGTGGTCGTCGCGAACGACGCCACGATCAAGGGCGGCACCTATTATCCGATGACGGTGAAGAAGCATCTGCGCGCCCAGGACATCGCGCGGCAGAATAACCTGCCATGCGTCTACATGGTTGATTCGGGCGGCGCGTTTTTGCCGATGCAGGACGAGATTTTTCCCGACGAGCGCCATTTCGGCCGGATCTTCTACAACCAGGCACAGATGTCGGCGCTCGGCATTCCACAGATCGCCATCGTCATGGGCTCCTGCACCGCGGGCGGCGCCTATGTACCGGCCATGTCTGATGAGAGCATCATCGTGCGTAACCAGGGCACGATCTTCCTGGGCGGCCCGCCGCTGGTCAAGGCGGCGACCGGCGAAGTGGTCACGGCGGAAGAGCTTGGCGGTGCCGACGTGCATTCGCGGCATTCGGGCGTGACCGATCATTACGCCCAGAACGACGCGCATGCGATCGGGATCGCTCGGAAGATCGTGGCGACGCTGAAGCCTGCGAGTCGGCCCCAGCTCAATATGCGCGAGGTGCGCGAGCCGCTGTTTGCCGGCGATGAAATCTACGGCGTGGTGCCGGTGGATGGCCGCATACCGTTCGACGTGCGTGACATCATCGCACGCCTGGTCGATGGCTCCGAGTTCGACGAGTTCAAGAAACTATACGGCCAAACGCTGGTCTGCGGCTTTGCGCACATCTGGGGCTATCCTGTCGGCATCATCGCCAACAACGGCATCCTCTTCAGCGAGAGCTCGCTGAAGGGCGCGCATTTCATCGAGCTGTGCTGCCAGCGCCAGATCCCGCTGGTGTTCCTGCAGAACATCACGGGTTTCATGGTCGGCAAGAAATATGAGGCCGGAGGCATCGCGCGCGATGGCGCCAAGCTCGTCACTGCCGTTGCGACCGCCTCCGTGCCCAAATTCACGGTCGTGATCGGCGGCAGCTATGGCGCCGGCAACTATGGCATGTGCGGTCGGGCCTATAGCCCGCGCTTCCTGTGGATGTGGCCGAATGCCCGCATCTCCGTGATGGGTGGCGAGCAGGCCTCGATGGTGCTGAGCCAGGTGCGCCGCGATAACATCGAAGCCAAGGGCGAGAGCTGGTCCGTGGAGGAGGAGGACAAGTTCCGCAGTCCGATCCGCGCGCAATATGAGAGCCAGGGCAATCCCTATTACGCGACGGCGAGGCTATGGGATGATGGCGTGATCGATCCCGCCGATACCAGGCTGGTGCTCGGTCTTGGATTGTCGGCCGCCTCGAACGCGCCGATCGAACCCACGAAATTCGGCCTGTTCAGGATGTGACGATGCAGCGCTCGAAGATGTACCGGCGGTTTCGCAGCGTCCTGATCGCCAATCGGGGCGAGATCGCCTGCCGCGTGATCCGCACCGCGCGCGCGATGGGTCTTCGCACTGTCGCCGTCTACTCGGAAGCCGATCGCGTCGCCCTGCACGTCGCGCTCGCCGATGAGGCCGTGCTCCTTGGGCCGGCGCGGGCGCGCGACAGCTATCTCAATATCGAACGCGTGATCGAGGCGGCCCGTCAGACGGGGGCCGAAGCGATCCATCCAGGCTATGGCTTCCTGTCGGAAAACCCCGAATTCGCGCAGGCCTGCGCATCCGCCGGGATCGTGTTTGTGGGGCCCACGGCCGAGATGATGATCGCCATGGGCTCCAAATCCGGCTCGAAAGCGCTGATGGAGAAGGCGGGTGTGCCGCTGGTCCCTGGCTATCACGGCGAGGCGCAGGACGACACGACGCTGTCCAGGGCGGCGGACAAGATCGGCTTTCCGGTGCTGGTCAAGGCGTCGGCCGGCGGCGGCGGGCGCGGCATGCGCGTGGTGCGCGCGGCGGCGGAACTGGGCGAGGCGATCGTCAGTGCCAAGCGCGAAGCCAAGGCCGCGTTCGGCGACGATCGCCTGTTGATCGAAAAGTACGTCGACAACCCCAGGCATATCGAAGTGCAGGTGATCGGCGACAGCTACGGCAATCTGGTCTCCCTGTTCGAGCGCGAATGCACCCTGCAGCGCCGCCACCAGAAGGTGATCGAGGAGGCGCCGTCTCCGACGCTCGATGCGAGGCAACGCGAGGCGGTGTGCGCGGCAGCGCGAAAGGCGGCCGGAGCTGTCGGCTATGTCGGCGCCGGAACGATCGAGTTCGTCTCCGACGGCAAGGAGGTGTTCTTCATCGAGATGAACACTCGACTGCAGGTCGAGCATCCCGTGACCGAACTCATCAGCGGCGTCGATCTCGTCGAATGGCAGCTCCGCGTCGCCTTTGGCGAAAAGCTGCCGTTGATGCAGGATCAGATCGTCATGAACGGCCATGCCATCGAGGCGCGGGTCTATGCGGAAAATCCGGCCAGGAATTTCATGCCGTCGGTCGGCAAGATCAGCACCTGGCGCACTCCTCCAGAAGTGGACGGGCTGCGCATCGACGGCGGTTATCGCGCGGGCGATGCCGTTTCTCCCTATTACGACGCGATGCTCGCCAAGGTGATCGCCTGGGCGCCGACGCGCCAGGGGGCGATCGATCGGCTCCATCGCGGGCTGGAGGAAACCGACGTCCGCGGCATCGTCACCAATATTCCCTTCCTGTCGGCGCTTGTGACGCATCCAGGCGTGCGCGCCAACAAGATCGACACCGGCTTCATCGAGCGCGAGTTGAAGGCGCTGACGCCGACGCAGGCCGCGCCCGCGGATCTCGAGCTCGGCGCGGCGGTCGCGGCAATCCTCGCCGGCGAGGCGAAGGCCGCAGGCGGCGAGGCGCGTTCGCCATGGCAGACCTTCGGCTGGATGCCCGTCGGGCGCAGGCAACGCCTGTTCGTGTTCCGCGCGGGCCAGGGCGGCGAGCACAAGGTCACGCTGCACTATGGCAATGGCCCCACCACGTTCTCGACGGGCTCGCGCGAGATCGCCTTGGCATGGTCCATGTCCGCCGATGGCGACCTCGACGTGATGCTTGATGGCGTCAAGTCCCGAACAGCCGCCGTCATCGAGGGTCACGAGCTCTATCTGCGCACGCGAAACGGGCGCTTCGAAATGCATTGGGTCGATCCTTTCGGCGGGGAAAGCGAGGAGCAGACCGGCGAGGACAAGATCGTGGCACCGCTGCCCGGCACCGTCGTGGCGCTGCTGGCACAAGTGGGCGCCACGCTGGAGAAGGGCGCTCCGATCCTCACCCTCGAGGTGATGAAAATGGAGCAGACGCTGCGCGCGCCGTTTGCGGGCGTGCTGAAGGTCATCAAATGCAAGGTCGGCGACATCGTGCAGGAAGGTGTCGAGCTCGCCGAGGTCGAGCCGATCGCCGCGTAGGGTGAGGTGAGCCATGAGCGAGATCGTTCGCATCATCGAAATGGGCGCACGCGACGGGCTGCAGAACGAAAAAACGCCAGTGAGCGTGGCCGATCGAATCGTCTTTATCGAGAAGCTGCTGGCGGCGGGTCTTAACACCATCGAGGTCGGGGCTTTCGTTTCGCCAAAGGCGATCCCGCAAATGATCGGCTCGGAAGAAGTGTTGCGTGCCGTCATCCATTTGTCCGGCGAGTTCCATGTGCTGGTGCCCAACTACAAGGGTTATGAAGCCGCTCACGCCGCGGGCGCCAGGGTGGTCTCGGTGTTTGCCGCGGCATCGGAGGGGTTTTCCCGGGCCAACATCAATTGCTCGATCGCAGAGTCGATCGAACGGTTCAGGCCGGTGCTGGCGCGCGCCCGGGCCGACGGGGTGAAAGTGCGCGGCTATGTTTCCTGTGTGCTCGGCTGTCCCTTCGAGGGCGAGATCAAGCCCAGGGCCGTTGCCGACGTCGCGAAGACGCTGTGGGATCTCGGCTGCTATGAAATCTCGCTCGGCGACACCATCGGCGTCGGCACGCCGACCAGGGCCAAGGAGATGTTGCGTGCCGTCGGTACGCATGTGCCGGTGGCAAAGCTTGCGATGCATTTTCACGATACCTACGGCCAGGCGCTCGCGAACCTCTATGCGGGCATGGAGGAGGGCGTCCGCGTGATCGACGCGGCGGCCGGTGGGCTCGGTGGTTGTCCGTTCGCGCCAGGCGCGACCGGCAATGTCGCGACAGAAGACGTCGTCTACATGCTGGAGGGCATGGGGATCAAAACCGGCGTCGACATGGACAAGCTCCTTGCCGCTACCAACGAGATTACCGGCTTGATCGGGCGGACACCGGCGAGCCGGGTCGCGACTGCGTTGAACGCGAAGGCGAGGCGAAAGGCGATTAGCGAGTAGAACGATGTGGCGGGCACGGCGCGAAGACGCGCATTTGCCCACCGTACTGTGCCGGCGCGGCCATTCGGTGCTCGCTACCTGCTCCCGTCCGGCCCCATCACGAGGTTCGGCAGCCAGGTCGAGATTTCCGGCACGAAGCACAGCAACAGCACGGCGCCCATCATCAACAGCACGAACGGCAGCGTGCCCCAGACCACCTCGCTCAAGGGAATGTCGGGCGCGACGTTTCGGATCACGAAGATGTTCAACCCGACCGGCGGGTGAATGAGTTCCATCTCCATCACGATGGTCATGATCACGCCGAACCAGATGATGTCGAAATTCGCAGCCCGCAATGGCGGCAGGACGATCGGCGCGGTCATCAGGATGATCGACACCGGCGGCAGGAAAAAGCCGAGCACCACCACGAGCAGCAGGATCGCCGCCAAAAGGCCCCAGCGCGGCAGATGCATCGCAACGATCGCTTCCGCCGCTGATTGGGAGATATGCAGGTAGCTCATCACGTAGGAATAGAGCAGCGACATGCCGATGATCATCATCAGCATGGTGGATTCGCGGATAGTCGCGCTCAGGATCGGCGAGAGATCGGCCGGCCGCCAGACGCCATAGATCAAGGCTATCAGCGCGAGCGCCAGCAGGCCGCCGAGGCCGGCGGTCTCCGAGGGCGTCGCGTAGCCGCCGTAGAGTGCGATCATCACGCCGGTCAAGAGCAGCACGAAGGGGAGCACGCGCGGCAGCATGCTGAAGCGCTGCGCCATCGTATAATCGTCATGGGTGAGGATGGCCGAGACCGCCCCGCCCTTGGCATAGGCTTCGCTCGCGGCGGCATATTCCCTGCGGAAACGCATCACGGCATAGGCGCCGAACAGTGTCACCAGCAGCAGCCCCGGACCGATGCCGGCGAGGAACAGCCGTCCCAACGATTTCTCCGCGGCCACCGCGAACAGGATCATGGTGATCGAGGGCGGCAGCAGGATGCCAAGCGTGCCGCCCGCGGCGATGATCCCGGCTGCGAAACCCCCGGAATAGCCGCGCTTGCGCATCTCGGGAATGCCGGCCGAGCCGATCGCCGAACAGGTTGCCGGCGACGAACCCGCCATCGCCGCAAACAGCGCGCAGGCAAAAACGTTGGCGACACCGAGCCCTCCGGGAATGCGATGCAGCCAGGCGTGCAGCGCCAGATAGAGATCCTGGCCGGCGCGAGATCTGCCGATTGCGGCACCCTTGAGGATGAAGAGCGGGATCGACAACAGCGTGATCGAGGCCATCTCCTCGTACACATTTTGCGTCACGGTATCGAGCGAGGCCGCGGGCATGTAGATGCCCATGAACACGACCGCAACGGCACCGAGCGCAAACGCGATCGGCATGCCCGAGAACATCGCGGCCAGCGTCGCCAGCCCATAGCTCAGGCCAATTCCGAACACGCTCATCGGCGCGCCGCTCCAGTCAGCGGAACGATGATTTGCAGCAGGATCTGCAGGCAGAGCAGCGTCATGCCGAGCGCCATCAATCCATACGGGATTGCCAGCGGCGGCGACCACATCGAATTGGAGACCTGGCCGTCGGTATAGGCCTCGTGCGCCAGCGTCCAGGATTTCCAGGTGAAGAAGGTGCAGAACAACAGGCTTGCGACGTCGACAAACCAGAGCCTGATGCGGTTTGCGAGCGGTGGCAACAGGCCCACGAACGCCTCGATCCCGATATGGCCGCGCCGCGCCTGAACGTAGCCCGCGGTCATGAAGGTCGCGCCGACCAGCAAAAACACCGCGGCCTCGTCCTGCCAGTAATTGGCGGCGTGAAACAGCCCGCGTCCGAGCACGCTATAGCTCAGGATGACGCACGCGGCGATCAGCGCCATGGCCGCGAGCACGACGATGACGCCGTGACAGGCCGAGAGCATCCGTTCGAATGCAGCCACGAGCGGGTTGCTCGTGGCCGGCTCTTGGAGGTCACGATCCCCCAGCGGACCGTGCATCATGCGGAGACGTCGGACGCCAGCTTCAACAGGTTGGCAGCGGTGGTGGTCTTCGCGCCATAATCCTTCCAGGCGGTGTCGCGGGCGATGTCGCGCCACTTGCCGACAGTCTTGATGTCCAGCGGAAACACCTTGGCGCCGGCCTTCTCATAGACCTTGGCAACCTCGACGTCGTCGTCCTGGGCACCCTTCTTGCCGAAGGCCTCGAGCTCGGCGCCGACGGCAAGGATGATGTCCTGGTGGTTCTTGGGAAGCCCGTCGAAGATCGTCTTCGACATCATCAGCGGCTCCAGCATGAACCAGTAGGACGCACCCGCGCCCGATGTCAGCGCCTTGGAAACCTCCTCCAGGCGGAACGAGATGAGGCTGGTCGAGGAGGTGATGCCGGCGTCGCAGGCGCCGGTCTGCATCGCCGCGTAAATTTCGTTCGATGGCACCGAGAGCACCGAGGCGCCCGCGGTCTGCAGGACCATGTCCATCTCGCGCGAGCCGCCGCGCACCTTGAGGCCCTTGGCGTCCTCGGGAGCGACGATCGGCCGCGAGCGGCTGGCGACGCCGCCGGCCTGCCAAACCCAGGTGAGCAGCAGGATGCCCTTGTCGGCGAGGAAGTCGGTCAGAGCCTTGCCGACCGGCTCCTTCTTCCAGCGCAGGCCCTGATCGTAGGTCGCGACCAGTCCGGGCATCAGGCCGATATTGGTCTCCGGCAATTCGCCGCCGGCATAGGGCATGGGGTAGAGGCTGATGTCGAGCGCGCCCTTGCGCATCGCCGCGAATTGGGCGTTGGTCTTGATCAGCGAGGAGTTCGGATAGATCTCGGCGGTAATGTCGCCGCCCGAGCGTTTCGAGACCTCGGCCGCAAACATCCGGCAAAGCCGGTCACGGAAATCGCCCTTGTCGATGGTGCCGCCGGGAAACTGGTGCGAGATCTTCAGCGTGGTGGCGGCCTTGGCAGTGCCGACTCCAAGCCGCAAAACGGCGGGCGCGGCGAGCGCGCTTGCGATGACGTGGCGACGCGTGAGCATGGTACTCTCCCCTAAGGTAAACTTTTAACTGACCGAACACCGGTTCTGAACGCGTGTTTCACCGGTGATCGGCCCGATCAATTTCACTACTGATAGTGCGAGGCAAAAGCCGGCGGCAAGCCTGAAGTTCGGCGTCCGGAGGTTGTTGCGTCGCACAGTTGCCTCATCATTCGGGCGCGTAGAAGGGCAGTCGCGGGTCTTTCACGGGCGAAAATGTGTCGAACTTCGACCTTAACCCCACGCGGGCCGCGAAAATGCGCAACCGCGAGAAAATATTTTCGAGCGGCGTGTAACAAAGACGGCCGCGGTCACGTCGACAAGCAAGGCGGCATCAGTCGCTCCAAACCAGTACTCTCTCACAGGGATTGATCATGACCGTTCGCACCCGCATTGCCCTCATTGTGTCCGCCGCCGCCCTCTCGCTGGGCGTGGCCGTTTCATCGGCAGCTTTCGCCGCCGACGACATGAAGAAGGACACGATGTCGAAGGAAACGATGAGCAAGGACTCGATGAAGAAGGACACCATGTCAAAGGACACCATGTCAAAGGACACGATGTCCAAGGATACGATGTCAAAGGACTCCATGAAAAAAGACGACGGGATGAAAAAGAACTGATTCATTCCGAAGCGCGCCGACGGGTCGCCTGAATGCGCCCCGGACGGCGAGCTCGGCACGCATCCGCGATGCGCGATTGGTGCGGCGACAAATCCCGAATTCCGGGTCTGGTACTGACGCCCCAACCCGGAATGACGGACTCGCGTCAGGTCGATTACTTCATCTCTTCTTCTTGCCGCGTTCCTTGCGGGCGGCGTAGCGGGCGTCGCGCCTGGCTTTCTGCTCGGCTTCGGCAGCGGCTTGGCGCGCGGTTTCTTCCTCCCTTTCGCGGGCGATGCGGGCGGCATCGGCGGCAAGTGCTTCCTCTTGACGGCGCCTCTGCTCGGCCTTGGCGGCTTCGCGGTCCTGTCTTGCCCGATCGCGATTGGCCGCAATCGCCTCGCGCTCGGCACGCCGTTTTGCCACCTCCGGGTCGTCGGGACCGGGCTTGGCGCGGAATTTGTTCAGAAGGTTTTGCTTCGCTTGCTGTGCCGCCTTTTGTCGATCCGCGAAGCCGGGTTCCTTGAATCCACTCATGTCTGTTGTCTTTGTTTCCTGGAAGCGCCGCTGGCAATTGGCACCTTTCGGGGAGGGATGTACCGCGCAGCAGGCGTCCAAGCCAAGCCCCTATCCCACACTCTCCCACCGTTCTGTCACGGGGAACAGTGCCGACAAATGCAAAAATCTGC
Organism: uncultured Alphaproteobacteria bacterium; assembly: GCA_963738845.1. Lineage (GTDB taxonomy): Bacteria > Pseudomonadota > Alphaproteobacteria > Rhizobiales > Xanthobacteraceae > Bradyrhizobium. The sequence continues at coordinate 677,026 of CAVTYJ010000009.1, forward strand.
AGGTTTGTGATGTCGTTCACACCTGCTTTTGCGGCACTGCCATATCGTTTGCGTACTCAATGTGGAGAGCGGCCATGACCGGCCTGTGGCGAAATCGAAAAGTACTGACGTTTTTTGCGGTCGTCCTGGTTTGCGGCGCTGCTCTCGCCGTCTCGCTTGCGCTGGCCTATCCGGAGCCAGTGTCCAGCCCGATGCTAGGAGCGGAATGGCAGTGCCACCGGGCCGCGGGTCTCGTGACAACCTGCAGGCGTGTCAGCCGAGTCGAGCCGCTCGTGCATCGATCGCGCCCGGTTGCGGTCGATTACCAGCGAGTGTGACGGCGGGCGGAGGGACGTGATAGAAGCGCGGCCTGCGCTTCTTTCGTCCCCCTTGTGAACGCGTAATGATCGACCCCGAAGACCAAGGCGACAACCGGCGCGGCGCGATCGTCGGATTGATCATTGCCGGGGTCCTGCTGGCAATCGGCATCTGGCTGGCGCGCGACCTCACCGCCGCGAGCAGGCTGCAGGATTGCGTCCTGTCGGGCCGCACCAATTGCAATGTGATCGAGCCCGCGCGGTAGTTTCGCGCTCGGCCGTTTCCGGGGCCGCGATCCGACGCAAAATTGTCGCGATCTTACTGATTTGTAACAAGACAAAGCGCTGAAAAAGTCCTCTCTCGTGGTTCCCTGCGTCGGCAGCCGGCGAGGGGTTTTGACAAGCGTTCCGGTGACAGGGCGCGCCTCCCGTCTGGCAGGGTCGTTCTGGCACGGCAACTAAGGGGTTTTGCAGGAATGAACGCCTTCCGTCGATCCAGGATGGTCGTACCCGTGGTTTCGCTGTTGACCGCCATCGCCTTCGCGGCGCAGGCGCAAACCGCGCCGCCCCAGGGGCAGGGACAGCCGGGCCACCAACCCGGGCCGCCCCCGGGCAAGCCTGCGGTGCAGGCAAAGCAGGTGCCGTCGCATCCGCCGGGACCCGGCCCCCGCGGGCCGGACGCCCGCTTTGCGCACGGAACGATCGTGGCACGCGACTATGGCGGGCATGCCTATCGCGGCCGCCTGGCCTGGGATGGGGGCCGCTGGCGTCATGAGGTCCACAACGGCCGCAACGGTTGGTGGTGGGACGTCGGCGGCGTCTGGTACTTCTATCCGCAGCCCATGGAAGGCCCACCGACCTATGTGTCGGCGGATTTTGCCGACGACGTGGTTTATGCGGAGGCGCCTCCGCCCGGCGCCTACGCGCCACCGGGACCAGCCCCGGGACCCTATTATGCTGCCCCGCCGCCACCCCCTCCGCCGGACCCAGCCGCAAGCGCTGTAGGCGGCGCCGTCGTCGGCGGTATCCTTGGCGGTCTTTTGACGGGCAGGGCGTCGGGGGCTGCTGCTGGCGCCGTCATCGGCGGCGCTACCGGTGCGATTGCCGGCGCTACCGCGGCATCGAGGCCCGGCTACTACGTCGCCCAAGGCGCCTGCTATTACCGCTATCCCAGCGGGCAGTACGTTCCGGCCGATCCGCGCTGGTGCTACTGAACTAACCGCGGCAAAAGGAAAAGCCGAAGCGCGATCCCCCCGCGCTTCGGCTTTTTGTTGAGTGCGGCCTCGACTTGGCCGCACTCAGCCGGGCACCAACTCCCCAGTTACCGCCCCGGCCCGCGCCACCTGGCGACGGGTCAGCCAGGCGGGGATCTCCCTATAGCAGGAGCCCTTCTCCTGCATTTCCGCCATCGTCCACTTGCTGGGGTGTCGCTCCTTGCCGACAAAGATCCAGTCGTCGGCAACCGGGGGCGGCTGATCGAGCATCGTTCTCAACCAGGCCGACCCGACACCCGCAGGCAATCGATCCGCCTTCATCTGATAGAGATCGTAAACCGGGGCACGCATTCCTCACTCCCTGCGCACAACGTTTCCGACCGTCAGGTTTGAATCCGCTCGCGGCAGAAATTTGAGCCGGTTGCGACAAGGATGTGTCAACTTGCAGGCATCCACAGGGTCAGGTTTTCACATGCCGACTGGCTGCTGCTTCTGCATCGCAAGATCGAGCGCCTCAAACGGTGCGCTCGAGAACCCAGCCGCGCGTTCAGCCATTCTTAGTTTTTCCGACCTAATTTTCCTCAGATGAGGGCGCGCTCCTCGGTGTCGCGCCATCATCCGGAAATGCCCCGAAATTCAAATCCTGTGAGCGCGTGTGTCCGTGAGGACATCGTGTGCCAGTAAAGGCATTTGCGCCGGCGCGTGCTCCTTTGCCAAATCAATCGCTTGTCGGCGCGAGGGCACGATCTCATGAACGAAGGCGAAAAGCGCCAGGGCCGCAGGGTCAAATTCGAAAACATGGTGCCCGCTCGCATGATGGGCATCGATGGTACCTGGCAGCGCGAATGCGTTGTGGAAGACATTTCGGACGGCGGCGCCAAGCTCACCGTCTCAGGTTCAATCGGCAATCTTCCGCTGCAGGAGTTTTTCCTGGTGCTGTCGTCAACCGGGCTGGCCTATCGTCATTGCCGGCTCGTCTGGGTCAACGGCGAGCAGATCGGTGTATCGTTCCAGCAGCGTGGAAAGCCGAAGCGAGGCTAGGACAGGATTGGGTCAGACGAACGGGATGCCCATGCGGCGGCATCCGCACTGCGAGAACCTATTCGTATCCCGCACGGCGCACGTTGACGCGGCACAATCCGTCGCAGCCGATTTTCTTGGCAGCACCGAGCGAGAAATCGAGAACGCGCCCATGGCTGAACGGACCGCGGTCCTGCACGGGGCATTCGATGCTTTTGCCGTTATCGAGATTGGTCACGACGAAGATCGTGCCGAACGCCTCGGTGCGATGTGCGCAGGAGACTTCATTCGGCTTAAATCGCTTGCCGCGAGCATCCCATTTGTCTTCCCAGTAGACGGATGCTTCCTCATTGTCCGCGGGAGGTCGCGCGATGCGGCCCATCCATAACTGCTGAAAGGTATCGCCCGCTGCGGCAGGCCAAGCAGTTATGGGCCACGTGCCCAAAACGAGCACGAGCACGGCGAGCCGTCGTTTCCAGACAGTTTGGCTGTGTTCACCCATCATTCAACGCGGTACGCGCAATAGAAAGGAATTCAACGCGAATAGTTATGGTGAATCCGCGGGTTGCAAATTGGGCGAGCGCGTGTCCGAATCTGGCGCCCGCATGGCGACGATTGGGCAGCGAAAGGGGCCGCGCCTATCAGGTGCGAAGGGGCCGGCGCCAACCGAACCAGTTGAAGCGGGCTGGTTTGTTGATTTCTGCCAACACCGCAAGCCCGGCGTCCTGAAAGTCCTCCAGCGTGCGCCGCCCGTTCTTCGCGCAAGCGACAATTCCGTCGGCGATCTGTTTACGCGTCTGGTGGCTGTCCTGTTCGAGTGCGAGCTGCTTGCAGACATATTCGAGCGCGGCCGTCATGTTGGCCATCGTGTTTTGGTCGAACTCGATCAGCATGTGGAAGGCCCCCCGTGAGAGGACTGTAGGCAATTCGCCGGTTCGCGTGACCAGAGCAGGCGGATGCGTTGTGGCCCGCCGTTTCAATTCATTGTCAACGCAAGGCGCTTGCGCTGAGGTCACGCGCAATCACGGATGCGATCGCGATTTATCCCCGATCCGACTCAGGAGGTGACTCTGCGCTGGCTCGGCCCCCGGCCGCCTCCGTCGACCTGGTTGCCATAACCTTCCAGGCGCAGACGCTGGGTCGGGATTTGCCGGCGTGGCCGCTGGGAGCGGCGCAACCTTGCGGCGCGCCGTTTGGGCGGGTTGTCGATCTGCTTCAAGAGGTCAAGCCAAATGGCCAGCAGGTCATCTCTTTTTCGAGGCCTGCACGCTGCGCCCTTTTTTGCATCGCCTGACTAAATCGCCATGCGGCCTACGATGCGTCACAGGTGTTGAGAATTGGTTTACCAAGATTTCGCCCTGGCCGACGATCGGCCTTCTTTTCAGTTGATCGGCACCAAGCGGCCCTTTTCGGTCCGTTTTCGCCTTCGAACCCAACCTCGTGCCGACGTCACCAAGGTAGCGACTTGGTTGCAGGGGAGCTCGCATATGTCTGAACCGTATTCGCTTTATCTAAGGGTTCGCCTCTCAAAACGAGCGTTCGAGCGCTATCTTGCGAGCCCGGCCGCAGATGCGCGCCATTTCAAGGACTGGATGCCCTGGCTCGGCAAGGCTCGGATGCACAGCTTCGTCTTCACGCCGGACAAAATCGCCGAAATCGCGCGGGACGCTCACAAGTCCTCGACCGCCGAAGAAATCGGCGCATGGACGGCCAATGCCTGGGCGTTCGCGCGATCGCATTATGACGAGTTGACTGAAACCTGGCGCTTCAGCATCGCGCAGTTTTCCGAGAACTATAAGGAATTTCTCGAGCATTTGCCGCCCCTGCGGGCCGTCGACCGTTTCAAGGACCTGCCCGGAACGGATTTCATGCTGGTCTATGACCATTTCTGGAGCCCGAATAACCGCTATGCCGTGCTGTTCGAGTTCGCGGACGGATCGAGCCGAATCGCGGGATCGCCGGGGCAGGGCCTGCCCTTTCCACAGCGCTACGCCGAAGAGGCGCAGACGTTCGTGGGATCCCTTGCCGCGGATGCCAGCTAGGGGCGGACTACAGCCTTACGTTTTCGTGATTGTGCCCGGGCAGTTGCAGGTCGGCGGGGCGTGATATCGTTCCGCACCACCCAAAGGGAGCCCGGTCATGAACAAGCTTCTCGTTCTTGCGGCCTTCGCCGCGCTTACGGCTTATCCGGCCGCCGCCTGCGATTGGAATCGCGAGGCCAGCACGCAGGACCAGGTCGTCGCTACCGCGGCCGATCAGACGCCCCAGGCCGCACCCGCATGCAGCGGCCCGAACTGCACCGTGCCCCAGCCGGACGGTGCGCCATCCGAGCAGGTGGCCCGCAAGGATGTCTTTGAGCCTGCGCCGATCCTGATGGTGACGGACCGACACTAGGGGTTAGGATGCACTCGACATCCGCTCTGATTCTTGTGAGATTCGTGAGTTGATGTTGGAAGCCCCGATGAATTAGTCGGCGCGGCCCCACCGCGATAGGGGCCGTGACACGATGTGGGAGGAAACATGAAAAGCCTTCTGTTGGCAGTTCTTCTGGCGGGCGCCGTTTTGGGTTTGACCGCCGCCCATGCCGCCGACGGATGCGGCGTCGGCTGCCACGCGACCGTATCCGGCGCTTGTGTCGTGGATGGCTGGGGCACCGCGCCGATCAGAAACGAATGTCCGGCAGGGGCCAGGCCTCGTCCGCCGTGCGCGGGCGGATACTACTACGTCTGGCGCAAGCGGTATCAGGCCTGCTTCCAAAGCTGATCCCGGGACCTCAGTTCCAGGGCTCGCCGACAATGAGCCGTGCAGCCAGCAACTCGGCTGCGATGTCGAACAGCTTTTCGCCCTTCGCAGCTGTCGCCTTCCGGGCATCCCCCAACACCCCGCTCGGCGTCAGCTCCTTGAAGGAGCGCCATAGATTGACCGCAGGCGGAACGCCGAGGGTCATGTTCCCCATCGGGCCGAACGCTTCGGCAATCCTGTCCTTGCGCACGCAATCCGGAAATGCGGCCAGCATCATCGAGGTCTCGGCCTCGCAGGCGTGGCGCACACCCTTCTGGTCTTCGAGAACGCCGACATACGCGCCGTTCTCATTCGGCAGATTGTAGAATGTCGTTGTGGCGATCGGCGCGTCGAGCTCGAGCGCGAGATCGGTGGTCAGCGCGTTGAGCGCTGCGATGTTGCCGCCATGCGAGTTGACGATCATGATTTTCGTGAAGCCGGCGCGCAGGATCGAGTTGCAGAGGTCCCTCAAGAGGCAGTGGTAGGTCGCAAGCGACAGCGTGAAGGTGCCGCCGAAAGCGATGTGGTGCTCGGCAAGCCCCATCCAGACGACGGGGGCAACCACGATGGGACGCGAACGCGCGACGATCGTTGCCACCCGCCTGCAGCCTTCGCCGCCGAGAAAGGTGTCGACGCCGGTCGAAAGATGAGGCCCGTGTTGTTCGGTAGAAGCGACCGGCAGCAGCACGATGGCATCATCCTGTGCCTTCTGTCGCAGCTCTTCAGCAGTCATTCGGTTCCAGAGCACCTCGGTCATCCGACCTCCTCCTGCTTTCTTGGGACAGGCCGCTGCGCCAGCGAGCAGCCGCGCGCAGCCGACCTGCCGTCCTCGTCTGAATTAACGAATTCTTAACCATGGTTAATCAGTCTGCCCGTGGGCACTGGGGGCGCGTCGCCGGCTATTTGGCCGGCTCATAGCGATGGTGTTCATTATGGCGTTAGATCCCGAAGAGCTTGTGATTCTAAACGATCACGGTCCGATGAAGTTGCACGCGGCGGTCATGAGGGCAATGATGTTGCCGCCCACCGAGCGCGATTGCGCATCCATCGTCCGTAATGGCGAGCCCTGGATTCTCGACTTCGACTTGATCAAGCATCTTGCGAGGCGATGGGACGAGAGTCCATATCGCCTCAATGACTCGGAATTGATTGGGGGCGCGTTCTCGCTTCCGCGGGTGCTCTTCTAACCTCCAGTCCGGCGCTTCTGCGCGGGCGACGATGGGTAGACGCGCCGCCCGCGCGATCGCTCGCCGCTAGGGAATGATGGGATTGGTGCGAACCCACGCGGCCAACTCGGATCGGCGACTGTCGAGGAATCTGGCCGTAAGCTCGAAATCGACGCGAACCTCGCCGCGCAACCCTTCGAGGTTGACAAAAATGTGTCGCTGAAACGGAAGCCTGCTGGCGCCCCTTTCGGGCATCACCCAGGGCAAGCCCTCCAAAATATTGCTTTCCGTGTCCGCACGCATCTTGGCATTGCCGCTGTTGGTGTCGGCGCGGCGGAGCGGAAGGTTTCTTGGCCTTATCGTTCGAACGTTGAATATCTCGATCGCAAACGGCTTGTCATTAATTCCCCAAAAGCGGACGTCGTACCAGGATCCGACATGGGGGACCATGTTGGCCGAGACATTAATGGCGTTCCAGGGAGCATGACGGGAGTGCCAAAGCCAGCCAATGCCCGTCCATATCATCCGCAGCCCGGTCACCGCTGTACTTGCACGCGAACCCATTGCTCCTCCTCGCCCAAGAAGCTCAGACCATATCACCACGCGCGCGTGGTGCACGCCGCCTTCTTTGTGCCGCGTCCGGCCAAAAGCTCCGACCTGAAAATCTAAATGCCAAGCCATCACGAAGGGCGAGGGGCAGGATGTGGCGATCCCGCACCCGCAGCATGCAGTCGAAGATTTCGGGCATTGAATCGAATCAATAGCTTAGCTTCGCCCTGTTCCCGCCGACGCTGCTTTCATTTTCCAGGTAACCGCGCCGACGCGCGTCGGCCGATTGGGCCGGCGAACAGGTGCGGTGCAAACCAGTTCTCACTTCGATCGAAGCCAAGGCCCGTGAGGCGTTTAAAACCTTTCTTAACGCATTGCCGCAGGGCCCCGGCAAGATGCCGGGCGCTGTCGAGCGGATGCGCAGCACAAGTGGGCGATCAGGGCCGATGGACAAGCATGTGGAAGGCGTGCCGACCGTCAGTATTTGTTTGCCGGTCTATAATGGCGAAAATTACCTGGCGATCGCCATCGAGTCGATGCTTGCACAGACCTTCGCCGATTTCGAGCTGATCATCTGCGACAACGCCTCCACGGACCGGACCGAGGCGATCTGTCGTAGGTTCGCCGCTAACGATGCCCGACTCCGATACAGCCGCCTTTACAAGCACGATCGAGATTGAGGAGGTCGGCACCGTATTCGGTCACTGGCGCAACACCCGCGGCACCGCCGAAACGCCGTCGGGCCGCTTCCGAGAGTTGATCTTCCGTGACCAGGAGGTCGATCCGATCTACGGAGTCATCCGCGGCAACGTCTTGCGTAGCGTCCTGCCGATGGAGAACTTCACCAATGGCGACAGGGTGTTCCTGTGCCGACTGGCTTTCCACGGGCCGTTCGTGTCCATAGACCGTCCCCTGTTTTACAAACGAAGCCACCCGAAGAACCGGTATCTGAATTTTCGCGACCGCATGGCCTGGTACAACCCGGATGCCAAGGGCAAGGCCACGTTTCCCAACTGGCTTGAACTGTTCAGTATCTGCAACGCCGTCATGGCGGCGCCAATTTCGTTGCAAGAGCGGCTGCGCTGCGGCGCGACAATCGTGCACTGGGGCATGCGCTACGCGCCGAACTTGGCGAAGGATCTCCTCGCGGCCGCCGCGTCGTTCGGTGGCCAGGGACGACACCGCGTGCGCACCTACAATTGGGAGTAGCGACAGGCAATGCGCGGAGCTGACAGCCATGCCTCTGCGAGGGGCGTGCGCCCCGCCGCTGGAAGCGAAGGCAAGAGGTCCCCTGGTCCAGGCTCAATGCTGGCGATCCCGGCAGGATTCGAACCTGCAACCCGCGGAGTAGAAATCCGCTACTCTATCCAGTTGAGCTACGGGACCGTCTTTGGCCTCTTTGCCATGGCACGCGTTCGTGATGGCATGGCATAGGACGGCAAGGGCCGTTCACGACCGCGCCGTTCATCTACATAACACCGGCAATATGAAAAATCTGCTTTTCCGCCAAGGTCGTCGCGAACCATTTTCTGTGACAAACCGACAAAAATCTGGACGGCTGCCGTTCATATCGGCCGCCGTATATTATGAACGCCGCGCCGCGATCAACCGGTGCCGTATGAGACTTACTGGCTGCGTGCCATGCCGCTTGCGACTTTTTGCTCCGTTTTTGCCGCCGCCATCAGTCCGTCACCATTTCCTCGTCTTTTATCTTGCCGCGGCCGCCCGTCCGCGAAGGAGCTTCCCCATGATTGGTTTGGTTCGCGCCGCAGCTTTGTGCGCCACGCTGGCGTTTGGCCTGGTCTCGGCGCAGGCCGCTGACAAGGCTTTCAAGCGCGACGATCTCGCCGATGCCGCCATCAAGCTGGAAGCACAGATCAAGAGCGAGGCGGGGCCGGTCGCCAAGTCGAGCGCGGCGCTTCGCAACGATGCGGACGCTGCTTTTAAGCGCAACGATCTCCGCTCGGGATTGCAGAGCCTCGGCCAGATCGTGGCGACCTCGCCCGAAGACAGCGCAAACTGGCTCAAGCTTGCCCGCACCATCATACTGATCCGGCCCCAGACCTCGAGCGAGCAGACCTTCTTTCTCGAACGCGCCTCGACCGCGGCCTACATCGCCTATCAGCGCGCCGCGAACGCGCAGGACGAAGCGGACGCGCTCGCGGTTCTCGGTCACGCGCTGTCGGAGCGTCACCTCTGGCGTCCGGCCCTGGATGCGCTTCGCCTGTCGCTTGATCTGCGCGAGGTCGCCGACGTCCGCGGACAATACGAGAAGCTGCGCGACGAGCACGGCTTCAAGCTGCTCGACTACAGCGTCGATTCGGATTCGGCCTCGCCACGAGCCTGCTTCCAGTTCTCGGAGGACCTCGCCAAGCGCACCGACTTCACGCCCTTTGTGGCGCTCGCCGGCACCGACAAGCCGGCGTTGTCGTCGGAAGAGCGCCAGCTTTGCGTCGAAGGCCTCAAGCATGGGGAGCGCTATAACATCAATCTGCGCGCGGGCCTGCCATCGAGCGTGAAGGAGGGGCTGCCGAAATCGGCCGAGTTCAACATCTATGTGCGCGACCGCAAGCCCTTCGTGCATTTCACCGGGCGCGCCTATGTGCTGCCGCGCACCGGCCAGCGCGGCATTCCCGTCGTCAGCGTCAACACCCAGGCCCTCATCGTCAACGTATTCCGGATCGGCGACCGCAATCTGATCGATGCCGTGATCGATTCCGACTTCCAGCGGCCGATCTCGAAATATCAGCTGGGCAATCTCGGCAATGAGCGCGGCATGAAGGTGTGGGCGGGCGAGCTTGCGACATCCTCGACGCTCAACCAGGAAGTCACGACCGCTTTTCCCGTCGACCAGGCCATCCCCGAGATGCAGCCGGGTGTCTATGTCATGACGGCAGCGCCGAAAGCGCCCGGCAGCGATGACGACTACCAGCTTGCGACGCAATGGTTCATCGTGTCCGACCTCGGCGTCGCCGCCTTCTCCGGCAATGACGGCATCCACGTTTTTGTCAATTCGCTGGCTTCGACCGAGGCGGTCGCGCGCGCCGAAGTGCGCCTGATCGCGCGCAACAACGAAGTTCTTGCGAGCCGCAGGACCGACGAGTCCGGCCACGTGCTGTTCGAAGCAGGACTCGCGCGCGGCGAGGGCGGGTTGTCGCCGGCGATGCTCACCGTCGCCGGCGAGAAGACCGATTACGCGTTCCTCAGCCTGAAATCGAGCGCCTTCGATCTTTCGGATCGTGGCGTCGCCGGTCGCGCGGTGCCGTCCGGCGCCGACGCGTTCGTCTATGCCGAGCGTGGCGTCTATCGGTCCAACGAGACGGTGTATCTCACCGCGCTGTTGCGCGACGGGCAGGGCAATGCCGTGAGCGGCACGCCCGTGACGCTTGTGGTCGAGAGGCCCGACGGCGTGGAGTTTCGCCGCAGCGTGCTTCCGGATCAGGGCGCGGGAGGTCGCTTCCTTGCGGTCAGCCTCAACTCGGCAGTGCCGAGCGGAACCTGGCGGGTGCGGGCCTTTGTCGACCCGAAGGGAGCCTCCGTCGGCGAGACCACCTTCATGGTCGAGGATTACGTGCCCGAGCGGCTGGAATTCGAGTTGTCGGCCAAAGACAGGGTAGTCAAGCCTGACGCTCCCGTTGAGCTGAAGGTCGACGGCCATTTCCTCTATGGCGCTCCGGCCTCCGGCCTGCAGCTCGAAGGCGACGTTCTGGTCGCCCCGGCGGACGAGCGTCCGGGCTTTGCAGGCTACCAGTTCGGCGTCGACGATGAGCAGACAACCTCCAACGAACGCACGCCGCTCGAGGGCCTGCCCGAGTCCGATGACAAGGGTGTCGCGAACTTCCCGGTGAGCCTGCCAAAGCCGCCGACCTCGACCCGGCCACAGGAAGCGCGGATTTTCATCCGCATGGCCGAGGCCGGCGGCCGCGCGGTCGAGCGCAAGATCACGCTGCCGGTTCAGCCCGCAACCGCGCTGATCGGCGTCAAGCCGCTATTTGGCGATCGCAACGTTGCCGAAGGCGACAAGGCCGATTTCGATGTCGTGTTCGTCTCCCCTGATGGCAAGACATTGTCCCGTGAAGGGCTGCACTACGAGCTTCTGAAGATCGAGTCGCGCTATCAATGGTACCGCCAAAACTCGACCTGGGACTACGAGCCGGTCAAATCGACCAGCCGCGTCGCCGACGGCGATCTCACTCTTGCAGCCGACAAACCTGCGCGCATCACGTTCCAGCCCAGGCCCGGCCGCTATCGGCTTGACGTGAAGTCGAGCGAAGCCAACGGCCCGATCACCTCGGTGCAGTTCGACGTGGGCTGGTACTCTGACGGCAGCGCCGATACCCCGGACCTTCTGGAAACCTCCATCGACAAGCCGGACTATTCCTCGGGCGACACCATGGTCGTGTCCGTCAATGCACGCACGGCAGGAAAGCTTACCGTGAATGTGCTGGGCGATCGCCTGCTGACGACACAGAGCGTCGACGTCAAGGAGGGCACCGCGCAGGTGAAGATCCCGATTGGAAGCGATTGGGGCACCGGCGCTTATGTGATGGCGACCATGCGCCGTCCGCTCGACGCGGCGGCCCAGCGCATGCCGGGCCGGGCGATCGGGCTCAAATGGTTCGGGATCGATAAAAAGGCGCGGACGCTTGCGGTCAGCCTGACGCCGCCGGCGCTGGTGCGGCCGAACTCGACCTTGAAGGTTCCGGTAAGGCTCAGCGGGCTCAATCCGGGCGAAGACGCGAAAATTGCAATAGCCGCAGTCGATGTCGGTATCCTCAATCTCACCAACTACAAGCCGCCGACGCCGGACGATTACTATCTCGGTCAGCGCCGGCTGACGGCCGAGATCCGCGACCTCTACGGCCAGTTGATCGACGGCATGCAGGGCACGCGCGGTCAGATCAAATCCGGCGGCGATAGCGGCGGCGTCGAATTGAACGGCAACCCGCCCACCCAAAAGCCGCTCGCGCTCTATTCGGGCATCGTGACGGTTGCGGCCGACGGAACTGCGGAGGTCAGTTTCGACATCGGCGATTTCGCAGGCACGGCGCGTATCATGGCGGTGGCCTGGAGCGCGACCAAGCTCGGCCGTGCCACCACCGACGTGACGGTGCGCGATCCCGTGGTGCTGACCGCGACGTTGCCGCGCTTCCTGCTTAATGGCGATCATTCGACCATGAGCATGGACCTCGACAATGTCGAGGGCGCCGCAGGCGACTACACCATCAATCTCGCCACGTCGGGTCCGGTAAAGGTTTCCGGCGGTGGCGCAACCACGCTCAAGCTTGATCCCGGGCAGCGCCGCTCGCTGACGCTTTCGCTCGATGCCGGCGGCGCCGGCACGGCGCAGCTCGATGTCGCCGTGACCGGGCCGAACGGGCTGTCGCTTGCGCGGCACTATGCGCTCGAGGTCAAGCCCGCGACGCAAATTCTGGCACGGCGGTCGATCCGCACCCTGGCCAAAGGCGAAAGTCTGAGCCTGACGGCCGATATGTTCAGCGATCTCGTGCCGGGCACCGGCATCGTATCGCTGTCGGCGGGCCTCTCCACCGCCCTCGACGCCGCAACCATTCTGCAGGCGCTCGATCGCTATCCGCATGGCTGCTCGGAGCAGATTACGAGCCGCGCCATGCCGCTGCTCTATGTCAACGAGCTTGCGGCGGGCGCGCATCTTGCGCAGGACAACGACGTCGATCAGCGCATTCGCGACGCGATCGAGCGGCTGCTGGCACGCCAGGGTTCGAACGGCTCGTTCGGGCTGTGGTCGGCCGGCGGCGATGACGCCTGGCTCGATGCCTATGTGACCGATTTCCTGACGCGCGCCCGCGAGAAAGGCTTTGCGGTGCCGGACGTGCTGTTCAAAAATGCGCTCGATCGCATCCGCAATTCCGTGGTCAATGCCGACGGTCCTGAGAAGGACGGCGGGCGCGATCTCGCCTACGGGCTCTATGTGCTCGCGCGCAATGGGGCTGCGCCGATCGGCGACCTGCGCTATCTCGCCGACACCAAGCTGAAGGATATCGCGACGCCGATCGCGAAGTCGCAGCTCGCCGCGGCACTGGCGTTGGTCGGCGACCGCATTCGCGCGGAACGGGTCTATGCCGCCGCGCTCGATGACCTCGCACCGAAGCCTGTTCTGGAGTTCGGCCGCAGCGATTACGGTTCGGCGTTGCGCGATGCCGCCGCTCTGGTGTCGCTGGCGGCCGAAGGTGGCGCGCCAAAGGCGACGTTGACCCAAGCGGTGTTGCGGGTCGAAGCGGCGCGGGGGCTTTCGCCCTACACCTCGACCCAGGAGAACGCCTGGATGGTGCTGGCCGCCCGCGCGCTGGCCAAGGAAACCATGGCGCTCGATCTCAACGGGCAGCCGATCAGGACCGCGTTGTTCCGTAATTACAGGGCAGCCGAAATCACGAACGCGCCGATCAGGATCACCAACACCGGCGATGCTCCGGTGCAGGCGGTGGTATCGGTCTCGGGCTCGCCGCAGGTCGCCGAGCCTGCCGCCTCGAACGGCTTCAAGATCGAGCGCAACTATTTCACGCTCGACGGCAAGCCCGCGGACGTCACCAAGGCGAAGCAGAACGACCGCTTCGCCGTGGTGCTGAAGATCACCGAAGCCAAGCCGGAATACGGGCATATCATGGTGTCGGATTATCTGCCGGCCGGCTTCGAGATCGACAATCCGCGGTTGGTTTCCTCAGGCGACAGCGGAACGCTCGAATGGATCGAGAACGGCGAAGAGCCCGAGGACACCGAGTTCAAGGACGATCGCTTTACCGCGGCCGTCGACCGCGCAAGCGATTCGAATGCGGTTTTCACCGTGGCCTATGTCGTGCGGGCGGTGACCCCTGGCAAATACGTGCTGCCGCAGGCCTATGTCGAGGACATGTACAATCCCTCGCGCTACGGCCGCACGGCCACCGGTTCCGTCGAGGTGCGTAGCGCGAAATGAGCGATGCTGAGGCGAGAAAGGTGGAGCTACCGCAGACTCCATCGTCATACCCGGGCTTGGCCAGGGCATCCACGTTGGACGTCGATCGCCGGGACAAGCCCCGGCATGGCGGAGGTCTGAAACGCCGAGCGGTACGGGTGGCGGCGATCGCGGCGTTGGCCTTTGGAATGGGCGCAGCCGTTTTCTCCGCCTGGGTCATTTCCCTCGGCCCATTGCCGCTCGCGCAAGCCAGGCAAGTCTCCACCACGATCGTCGATCGGAACGGAAAACTGCTCCGCGCCTACGCCATGGCCGATGGGCGCTGGCGGCTGCCGGTCGATGCCAGAAAAGACGTCGATCCGACGTACCTGAACCTGCTGCTTGCCTATGAAGACCGCCGCTTTCGCGAGCACCACGGTGTGGATCCGCTGGCACTGCTGCGCGCCGCGGGCCAACTGATCTGGCGAGGGCATATCGTCTCGGGCGGTTCGACCATCACCATGCAGCTCGCACGCTTGATGGAGCCGCGGCGCGAGCGGTCGGTTTACGCCAAGCTGAGACAGATCGTGCGCGCGATCCAAATCGAGCGCGAGCTCAGCAAGGATCAGATCCTCGATCTCTATCTGGCCATGGCGCCGTTCGGCGGCAACCTCGAAGGGGTGCGCGCCGCATCGATTGCCTATTTCGGCAAGGAGCCCAAACGGCTGACGCTTGCGGAAGCTGCGATGCTGGTGGCGCTGCCGCAAGCGCCGGAGACGCGCCGGCTTGATCGCTATCCCGATGCCGCGCGCGCCGGTCGCGACCGTGTGCTCGCGCGCATGGTCGAGGAGTACTGCATCGCTCCGGAGGAGGCAGCCCAAGCCAGCAACGTGCCGGTGCCGAAGCTCCGCAAGCCGATGCCGATCCTCGCGCCGCATTCCGCGGATCAGGCGCTCGCCAATGTGAGGGATGAGCCGGTCATCAAGCTCACGCTCGATGCCAGCCTGCAAAAGGTGCTCGAACCGCTGGCACGCGATCGCGCGCTTGCGCTGGGACCGAACATTTCGGTTGCGATCATCGCGGTCGACAATGAGAGCGGCGATGTGCTCGCGCGCGTCGGCTCTCCCGATTATTTCGACGCGATGCGCTCGGGCCAGGTCGACATGACGCGGGCGCTGCGTTCGCCAGGCTCGACGCTCAAGCCTTTCATCTACGGTCTCGCCTTCGAGGATGGTTTCGTGCATCCGGAAAGCCTGATCGAGGACCGGCCCATCCGCTTCGGCGCGTATGCGCCGGAAAACTTCGATATGACCTTTCAGGGCACGGTTCCGGTGAAAAAGGCCCTGCAACTTTCACTCAACGTGCCCGCGATTGCGCTGCTCGATCGCGTCGGGTCGAGCCGGCTCGCCTCGCGGCTCAAGCAGGCTGGAGGCAATCTCGTCCTGCCAAAGGACGAGGCGCCCGGCCTTGCCATGGGGCTTGGTGGCGTTGGCATCACCTTGCAGGACCTCGCGATGCTCTATGCCGCCTTTCCGCGGCTCGGCACCACGCGGCCGCTCCGCGAGATCGTGAGCTTATCTGATGATGGGCGCGAGCCCCTGCGGCTGATGGATCGCGTCGCGGCCTGGCAGGTCGGCAACGTCCTGTTGGGTACGCCGCCTCCGGAGAATGGGGTCGGCGGGCGCATCGCCTTCAAGACGGGCACAAGCTATGGGTATCGCGATGCCTGGTCGGTCGGCTTCGACGGCCGCATGACCATCGCCGTCTGGGTCGGACGACCCGATGGCGCTCCGGTTCCAGGCTTGGTCGGTCGCAGCGCAGCCGCGCCGATCCTGTTCGATGCTTTTGCCCGTACCGGGAAACTCCCGGCGGCGCTGCCCAGGCCGCCCAAGGGCGCCGTTATCGTGGCCAGCAATGCGAAGCTACCGCTGCCGGTCCGGCGGTTCCGACCCCTGGGCGAGCTCGTGCGAACCGGTAGCGAGCACGCGCTGCATATCCAGTTTCCGCTCGACGGCTCGCGCATCGATGTGGATCGCTCGCCCGGCAACGAGGCTGCCGCCATGCCGATCAAGGTTTCGGGCGGCGTCCTGCCCATGACCATGCTGGTCAATGGCCGGGCCGTGGGCGAGATCGACGGCAGGCGCCAGCGCCTGATTGATCCGCCTGGGCCGGGGTTTGCGCGCCTTACGGTCATCGACGCGGTGGGCGCCGCGGACACAGTTGTTGTCAGAATTCAATAGGTGGGGCCTAAGCGGTTGTCCCAATAATGGTTTCGGCGTAATGGCGGAACCATGGTCGAGACCTATACCCGCCCCAGGTTTGGGGCCTCGCGAGAGCCCAAAAACGAGCCCAAATCCCTGATCAATCCGGGGAGCCGGCTCGTCAAGGTCATCGATCTCGTTACCTCCAGCCATCTGCGCGCAGCGGCGTTCATATTGGCCTGCTGCGCGCTGTTGATGCTTCCGGGATTTTTCACGATTCCCGCCATTGACCGCGACGAGGCGAGGTTCGCGCAGGCGACCAAACAGATGGTCGAGACGGGCGATTTCGTCGATATCCGCTTTCAGGATGATGTGCGCTACAAGAAGCCGGTCGGCATTTACTGGATGCAGGCCGCTGCCGTTCAAGCGGCGACCGCGCTTGGCCTTCCGGGCGCGCAACTGCGTATCTGGGTCTACCGAATCCCGTCGCTGATCGGCGCGGTTGGAGCAGTGCTTCTGACCTATTGGACCGCGCTTGCGTTCGTGACGCGCCGGGGAGCGGTATTGGCCGCGCTGATGGTATGTGCCTCCGTGCTGCTCGGTGCGGAAGCGCGACTTGCCAAGACCGATGCGATGCTGCTGCTCACCGTTGTCGCGGCGATGGGCGCGCTTGCGCGAGTCTATCTCTCCTGGCAACGCGGCGAGGACCCCGAGCGTCCGCCGTGGACTTGGCCCGCGATCTTCTGGACCGCGCTCGCGGGCGGCATCCTGATCAAAGGTCCGCTGATCCTGATGTTCGCGGTCCTGACCGTTGTGTCGCTCGCGATCAGCGACCGCGGTGCGTCCTGGCTGTGGCGGCTGCGTCCGGTCTGGGGTCTGATGTGGATGCTGGTTCTGGTTTTGCCATGGTTCGTCGCGATCTATTGGCGGGCGGGCGACACCTTCTTCACCGATTCCGTCGGTGGCGACATGTTGAGCAAGCTCGCCGCGCAGGAGTCGCACGGAGCGCCGCCGGGGCTTTATCTGCTGCTTTTCTGGATCACCTTCTGGCCCGGTGCGCCGCTCGCAGCGATGGCTGTGCCCGCGGTGTGGCGGGCGAGGCGTGAGCCCGGCGCGCAATATCTGCTGGCCTGGGTTGTGCCGTCCTGGATCGTGTTCGAACTCGTGCTCACGAAGCTGCCGCATTATGTCCTGCCGCTTTATCCGGCGGTCGCGATCCTCACTGCCGGGGCACTCGAGCGGCGCGTGCTGTCGCGTTCCTGGCTGATGCGGAGTACGGCCTGGTGGTTCGGACTTCCCGTGCTCGCCGCTATCATCGCCGTGGTCGGCGCCGTCATTCTGACCCGGCAACCGGCCTTCCTGGCCTGGCCGCTGCTTGCGGCCGCCATGATCTTCGGCCTGTTCGCATGGTTGCTCTATGAGAGCAACCATGCCGAGCGCTCGCTGCTCAATGCCGTGGCCGCGGCGGTGTTTCTCGCGCTGGCGATCTATGGGGTGGTGATGCCTCATCTTGCGACCCTGTTTCCGAGCGCCGAGATCGCCCGCGCGCTGCGCAACGTGACCTGCGTCGGGCCCAAGGCCGCGGCGGCCGGTTTCCACGAGCCGAGCCTCGTCTTCATGACGGGCACCTCGACGTCTCTGACCGACGGCTCCGGGGCCGCGGACTTCCTCAATCAGGGGAATTGCCGCTTTGCGCTGGTCGAGCAACGGTCCGAGCGCGCTTTCGTCCAGCGTGCCGAAGCCATCGGGCTGCGGTACAACGTGGCGAGCCGCATCGACGGCTATAACATCTCGCAGGGGCGTCCGGTGTCGATTGCGATCTTCCGCTCCGAAGGCACCGAGTAAGATGCCCGCCGGCGCCGTTCAGCCGCAGACCTATGTCGTGCAATTTTTCGTGCTGCTGCGCCATTCGCTTGCGCAGCTCGTGCGAGCACCCTCGCATTCGCAGCGCAAAGAGGCCGCGCGGAAATTGGCGCGTCATGCGCTCCTGCTCTCTGCCACCCTGAGCGGTTGCATGATCGCGCTCATGTTCTTTTTCGACGCGCGCGAGATCGCATTGATGCCGCCACGCGGCACGCCGGATCTCTGGCCGGTCCGCATCCTCACCGATTTCGGCAAGGACGCTTATGTGCTGTGGGTGCTGGCCGGGATCCTGATCGTCATCGCGTTCGCGAGCCCGGCACTCGCTGCAACGGCGCGCGCCCGCTGGCTGCATTTTGGCACGCGTGTGCAGTACCTGTTCCTCGCAGTGCTCGTGCCGGTGGTGGCAACCGAGGTGATCAAATTGGCCGCGGGCCGCGGCAGGCCCTTTGTCGGCGGCAAGGCCAATCCCTTTAACTTCGTACCGTTTATCGGGACCGAAGCCTATTCCAGCTTTCCGTCCGCGCACGCTGTCACCGCTTTTGCGCTCGCGTTTGCGGTTGGCGCACTCTGGCCGCGAGCGCGGCCCTGGATGCTGATCTACGCGGTCCTGATCGCCGCAAGTCGCCTCGTGCTGCTCGCCCATCACCCCAGCGACGTGGTCGCCGGCGCGCTGGTCGGCGTCGTCGGCGCGATGGGCGTGCGTTACTGGTTTGCGGCACGCCAGCTTGTTTTTGCGATCCACGGCGACGGCAAAATTGTCCCGCTTTAGACCGGATTTGAGGGTTGTCTGGGGCCGCCCGGCCCCATAAGAAGCGGACGCCAAATCGCCTTCAATACATTGCGGGCGCATTCACTCGTCGAGCGCTGATTTGCCTTTGTCCGAACCAGACGTCGCGGTTTCCATCGTCGTTCCCGTCCGCAACGAGGCGGAGAACATCGATCCCTTGGTCGACGAGATCGCGGCTGCGCTCGATGGCCGCTGGGCTTACGAGATCATCTATGTCAACGACGGCTCGACGGATGCCACCGCCTTGCGCCTGTCGTCGGCGATGGCGCGGCACAAGAATCTGCGTCACCTACGTCACACCGTCTCTTCGGGCCAGTCGGCAGCGGTGCGAAGCGGTGTGCGGGCCGCGCGCGGAAACATCGTGGCGACGCTCGACGGCGACGGTCAGAACAATCCGGCTTTCCTTCCCGAGCTGATCTCCGCGATCGAGAAAGGCGGCGAACGCATCGGGCTGGTTGCAGGCCAGAGGGTCGGCCGCAAGGATACCGGTTTCAAGAAATTCCAGTCGCGCGCGGCAAATGCCATCCGCGCTTCAGTCCTGAACGACGGCACGCGGGATACGGGCTGCGGATTGAAGGCGTTCCGGCGCGATGTATTCCTGATGATGCCGTATTTCGACGGACTGCACCGCTTTCTTCCGGCGCTGATGCGCCGCGAGGGCTTTGACATTGCCTATGTCGATGTGATCGACCGTCCGCGGCATTCGGGCGTGTCGAATTATGGCTTCTTCGACCGCCTCTGGGTCGGGATCATGGACCTTGCCGGCGTGTGGTGGCTGATCCGCCGCAAGAAGCCGACCCCCGTTGTGACCGAGGTCTTCCATGACTGAGCTGATGAACTACCTGCATGACGTCTTCATCATCAAGTTCGATGCCTGGGTCGTGCTCGGTTTCGTGGCGCAGGGATTGTTCACCATGCGCTTCGTGGTGCAGTGGATCGCCTCGGAGCGCGCGCGGGCAAGCGTCATCCCCGTCGCGTTCTGGTTTTTCTCGATCGGCGGGGGCGTGCTGCTTCTGATCTACGCCCTGTATCGGCGCGACCCCGTCTTCATCGCAGGCCAGGCGCTTGGCCTTTTGGTCTATATTCGCAATCTCTACTTCATCATCCTGACGGGCCGGCAGTCCTCATCGTAGGACCGAGCCGCGTCAGCCCGACGCTGGATCGGTTGAGGGCGCGGGCAGGCCCTGTAACTCCCCGTCCTGGCCGCGAAGAGCCGCCAGCTCTCCGGTTGCATCAAGCACGGGGTAGACAACGGAACAGAGGTGCGAATGAATTCGCCGCAGGTCGCGCAACACGTCGAGATGAAGCGATGTCGTCTCGAGCGTCTCCGGCCGGCCTGCGCGAAGCCGATCGAGATGGCGTTCGATGGCCTCCAACTCCGCGTTCCGAAGCGCCGCTTTCTCCGCGAGAAGCTTCCGCGCCTCGTTGGCATCGCCGGACATGAAGATGCCGAACGCGATCCGTAAGGAATCCACGATACGCTTGTGAAAGGCCGACAATTCCTCCGCCCCCTCCGGAGAGAACTGAAAACGACGCTTGATCTTTTTGCTGGCGAGCTCGCTCAGATTCTTGTCGATGATATCGCCGATGTGCTCGAGATTGATCGTGAAGGAGACGATCTCCATCGCACGCTTGCCCTCGCGTTCGTCGAGGCTGCCGCGCGTCAGTTTCGTCACGTAGAGCTTGATCGCTTCGTCCAGCGCATCGACGGCATTGTCGGTCCGGGATACCTGATCGACCAGTGCCCGATCGCCCGCCATCATAGCCGTCATGACATTGCGCAGCATGGTCTCGATCATATCGCCCATGCGAAGCGTCTCACGCGCGGCGTCGGCAAGGGCCAGCGAGGGCGTCTCCAGGGCACTTTCATCGAGGTAGCGCGGCCGCGCCGGATCGGCCTGCTGCACGCGATCCGGCAGCAGCCGCTCGAGAAGCCCCGCCATGACGTCGAGCAGGCCGATGAAAACGACCGCGGTCGCCACATTGAAGAGGATATGGAATTCGGCTGTCGCTTTGGCCAGGTCGGGCTGGATTGCCTGCAGACGGGCTGCAATCGGCCCGAGAGCCGGGAGAACGATGGCGACGCCGAGAAGACGGTTGACCATATTGCCGACCGGCAGACGGTAGCTCGCCGGGTTGTCGCGGCGCGCGCCTTCGATCAGCGGATTGATTGCACTGCCGAGATTGGCTCCGAGCACCAGCGCCAAAGCGGCAACGGGCGAGATGAAATGTGCGTAAGCCAGCGACATGATCAAGAGAACGCTCGCGACGCTGGAATGCACCGCCCAGGTGATGGCAGCGGCAATGACTACGCACAGCACGGGATCGCCGGTGATGGCGTCCATGATAACGCGGACGCTTGGAGCGTTCTCGGCGGGCGCCAGCGTGTCGAGCAGGATGTGGAGCGCCAGCAGCATCAGGCCGAGCCCGATTGACACCCGACCGAGGTCCTTGATGCGGGAGCGCGGACCGCTGCGGAAGGCGACGAGCCCGAGCACGAACAGAACCGGTGCGACGGCCGTGATGTTGAACGACAGCACCTGGACGATCAGGGTGGTCCCGACATTGGCGCCGAGCATGATCGCAAGCGCCGGAACGAGGCCGACCAGGCCTTCCGCCGCGAACGAACTCGCAATCAGAGCGGTCGCGGTGCTGCTCTGCAGGAGTGCCGTCAGGCCAATGCCGGCGGCAAACGCCTTGAAGCGATTGCTGAGAGCCTTGGCCAGCAATTGTCGCAGGTTGGGCCCGAACGCACGCAGGATTCCGCTGTGGACCATGTGAAGGCCCCACAGCAGCAATGCCACGCCGCCCATCAGGTCGAGAAGAACCATGCTTCCCATCGCGCAACACCCTGCAGGAGTTGAAAGGCTCAGGATATTCCCAAAGAGCAAGGGATCAATGAGTTTTGCTGCAGGTCGCCAGGCAAACGTGGGTCAACGCGCATATCGCGTCGACGTTCCCGTCGCGATCATGCAGCGTTGAAGACCGCGAAACCACGATCGAGATCGGCTTTGAGGTCTTCCGGATTTTCAAGCCCGATGTGAAGCCGCAAGGTCGGTCCCCCCGGATCCCACTTTGTTGCCGAGCGGTAGCTCGCGCAATCAAAGGGGATCGCGAGGCTCTCGAAGCCGCCCCAGGAAAAACCCATTCCGAAGAACCTGAGGCTGTCGAGCATGGCATCGACCGCAGCCTGCCGCTTCGGCTCCAGCACAATGCTGAACAGCCCGGAAGCGCCGGTGAAATCGCGCTTCCAGATCGCGTGTCCCGGATCGCTCTCGAGCGCGGGATGCAGCACGCGCAAAACCTCAGGTCGCCCGGTGAGCCATCGCGCCATCGCGAGGCCGGAGGCGTAATGCTGCGCGAGGCGGACGGCAAGGGTCCGAGTGCCGCGCAACGCGAGGAAGACATCGTCCGGCCCCGCACAGACGCCGAGCAGGCGGATGGTCTCGGCTATCAGCGGCCAGGCCTTCGCATTGGCCGAGATCGTTCCGAACATGATATCGGAATGACCGCCGATATATTTGGTGGCGGCCTGCATGCTGATGTCGACGCCTTGCTCGAGCGAGCGATGGTAGAGCGGGGTCGCCCAGGTATTGTCATCGATGACCAGCGCATCATGCGCATGCGCGACGGCTGCAATTGCCGGAATATCCGGCATCTCCAATGACTGCGATCCCGGCGCCTCCACGAGCACGGCACGCGTGTTCGGCCGAAACAGCGTTTCAATGCCTGTGCCGATCAGCGGATCGAAATAGGTCGTCTCGACGCCATAGCGTGCCAGCAGGCCGTTGCAGAAATTGCGCGATGGCCGATAGATGTTGTCGCAGACCAAGAGGTGATCGCCCGCCTTCAGCACCGCAAGCAGAGTGGTCGAGATCGCGGCAAGGCCTGAGGGCGCGATCCCGACGCCGGCGCATTGCGGGCCCTCCAGGGCCATCAGCACGTCCTGCAGGGCGCGCGTCGTCGGCGTGCCGTGGCGGCCATAGGTGAACTCGCCGCGATGAGCATGCAAATCCTCAGCCGTCGGGTACAGCACGGTGGAACCATGCACGACCGGCGGATTGACAAAACCCTTTTGCGCCCTGGTGTCACGGCCCGCAGTCACCAATCGGGTTTCGGCCTTTTCCGAAGCGGCTTTGCCCGGTCCGCCAGAGGAATCCATGCGTTCGCTTTCAAGCTGCCTTTTGCCGCACGTCGTTCCCTGGAGCGCCCATCTGTGCGGATTCGATACAGGGACCGTTAATAACAGAACATAGAACAGGGCCGTCAACCCCTTGACCCGGCCCGCCAGTCGTTCTGTGATGGGTGGGAGCTATTTTGTCGCCGCACGTTGAGGGGCTTGCCGCGACTTTCGATCCATTGCCCGACCGGTGCGCGCATCTTTAAAAAAAGGCGAGGGCGCTGGCGATGGAAGATTCAAGGCTGGCCCATCGGCGTTTTCTGCGATCAAGCAGCAAACGTTCTGTAGGACGTCTCCCTTCGAAAGGCCTTGCCCATGAAACGCGTATCTCTGGTTGTCACCGTCGCACTTGCCGTCGGCCTCGCGGCCCATCCCGCCTCGGCGGAAACGCTCAAGACGGTCAAGGACCGCGGCATGTTGTCCTGCGGCGTGAGCCAGGGGTTGCCGGGCTTTTCCTCACCCGACGACAAGGGCAACTGGACGGGGCTCGACGTCGACATCTGCCGCGCGATTGCGGCGGCGGTGTTCGACGATCCGGGCAAGGTCAAGTTCGTGCCGCTGTCGGCCAAGGACCGTTTCACCGCGCTGCAATCCGGCGAAATCGACGTGCTGTCGCGTAACACCACCTGGACGTTGTCGCGCGACACCTCGCTTGGCGCCAACTTCACGGGCGTGACCTATTACGACGGCCAGGGATTTCTGGTGAAGAAGTCGCTGAACGTGAACTCGGCACTCGAATTGAACAGCGCCTCGGTCTGCGTGCAGACGGGCACCACGACCGAGCAAAATCTCGCCGACTACTTCAAGGGCAACAAGATGAAGTATGAGGTGATCGCATTCGGTACCGCCGACGAGACGGTGAAGGCCTATGAGTCCGGCCGCTGCGACGTGTTCACCTCGGACGTGTCGCAGCTCTATGCCGAGCGTTTGAAGCTGTCGAATCCGGCCGACCACGTGGTGCTGCCCGAAGTGATATCCAAGGAGCCGTTGGGCCCGATGGTGCGCCACGGCGACGACCAGTGGTTCGATATCGTGAAATGGGTACTGTTTGCGATGGTCAACGCCGAAGAACTCGGCGTCAGCCAGAAGAATGTCGACGAGATGGCGAAGTCGGACAAGCCCGACCTCAAACGCGCCTTCGGCACCGACGGCAATCTCGGCGAGCAGCTTGGGCTGACCAAAGACTGGTTCTATCGGATCGTGAAGGCGGTCGGCAATTACGGCGAGTCGTTCGATCGCAATGTCGGGTCGGGCTCAAAGCTGCAGATCGCCCGCGGGCTCAACAACCTCTGGAACAAGGGCGGAATCCAGTACGCGCCGCCGATCCGCTGATTGCCGCCGACGCCCAGGGGGAGCGGCATGAGCAACGAGTCCCGGTCACCCCCACCGCAGTACGCGCTTCGGCTGAAGCGCGCGCTGGGCGGCCGAGCCGGCTGGGGCGGCTTTGCGGTGCAAGTCGTCTTCGTGATCGTGCTGGTCTGGATCGGCTACGAGATCGCGGCCAACGCGCGCGCCAATCTCGAGACCCAGCATATCACGTCGGGTTTCGGCTTCCTGAACAACACGGCCGGCTTCGACGTCAGCCAGAGCCTGATCCCTTATACGGCATCGGACACCTACGCGCGCGTTCTGGTGGTCGGGCTGCTCAACACGCTTCTGGTCTCGGTGCTCGGCATTGTGTTCGCGACCGTAATCGGTTTCATCGTGGCGTTGGGGCGATTGTCACCGAACTGGCTGGTCTCGCGCGTGGCCGGCGCCTATGTGGAGGGCATCCGCAACCTGCCGCTGCTGTTCCAGATCCTGTTCTGGTATCTGGCTGTGCTCGCAGCCTTGCCTGCCCCGCGGCAGAGCATCTCGCTGTTCGGCGACTTCTTTCTCAACAATCGCGGTCTGATCGTTCCGACACCTGTCGGCCAGCCCGGCCTGCAGGCCTTTGCGGTTGCGATCATGGTTGCGATCGTCGGCTCCCTGGTTCTGCGTGCCTATGCGCGGCGGCAGTTGTTCGAGAAGGGGCGATCGATCCCGACCTGGCCGTATGTGCTGGGCTTTTTGATCGGACTGCCACTGTTGACTACACTTGCGTTCGGAGCGCCGTTCACTCTGGATTGGCCGGTGCTGAAAGGGTTTAATTTCGCCGGCGGTTCCAGGCTCATCCCTGAACTTGTCGCGCTGCTGCTGGCGCTTTCGACCTATACCGCGGCTTTCATCGCCGAGATCGTGCGCGCGGGCATTTTGTCTGTGCACAAGGGTCAGATGGAAGCCGGTCTCTCGCTCGGGCTGAAGCGCGGCATGGTGCTGCGTCAGATCGTCGTGCCGCAGGCGCTGCGAGTGATCCTGCCGCCACTGACCAACCAGTATCTCAACCTGACCAAGAACTCCTCGCTGGCAGTCGCCATCGGCTATCCCGACCTCGTTTCGGTGTTCGCCGGCACGACGCTGAGCCAGACCGGCCAGGCAATCGAGATCATCGGGATCACCATGGGCATCTATCTCCTGATCTCGCTGCTGACGAGCGCGTTCATGAGCTTTTACGGATGGCGGATCAGCCGGAGCCTCGGGACATGAGCGACATCGCCGCCTCCTCCTACGTTCGGGCAAGCCTCGTTGCCGAGCGGCCGGCGCCGGTGAAGACCACCGGCCTCTTCGGTTTTGTTCGGACACGGCTGTTCAACTCGCCGACAAACATCCTGCTGACCATTCTCGGCGCGCTGTTGGTCTGGTTGACCGTGATTCCCGCGGTCCGGTTCATGCTGATCGATGCGGTCTGGCAGGGCAGCGACCGCAACGCGTGCCTCGCGCAGAACGCCGGTCACGCCG
The DNA here is from genome assembly GCA_963738845.1 of uncultured Alphaproteobacteria bacterium. Classification (GTDB taxonomy): domain Bacteria; phylum Pseudomonadota; class Alphaproteobacteria; order Rhizobiales; family Xanthobacteraceae; genus Bradyrhizobium. The sequence continues at coordinate 702,810 of CAVTYJ010000009.1, forward strand.
TCGGTGCCTGCTGGCCCTATATCAGCGCAAAGTTCACGCAGTTCATTTATGGCTTCTATCCGGAGCCGGAGCGCTGGCGCGTCAATCTCACCTTCGCGCTCGCCGCCCTCTTTTTGCTCCCGCTTCTGATCCCTCGACTGCCTGCCAAGAGCCTCAATGCGGGACTGTTCTTCATCGCCTTTCCGGTGGTCGCATTCTTCCTGCTGCATGGCGGCGGGTTGAACGGCTTCGTTGTGAGCTGGCTGGTGGGCCTGCTGTCGAGCTTTGCCGAGAGCATCGCAAGCGCCGGCGACGCGCTCATGCGTTACGGCGCTTCAGTCCCCGTGATTGGGCAGCTGCTTTGGTTGCTCGGCAAGCTGATCATGCTCGCAGGCGCCGCGATCTCGCTTCTGCTTTGGCCGCTCCTGTGGCTGCGCGACCAGATCCAGTCCTTTGGCCGGCCGGTCTGGATCGATCTCGCGATCACCGGCGTTGCGGTCACGGCGCTGGCACTTGTCATGAACGGCGGCAGGGGCAGGGGGTGGCGGCCTCTGATCCTCAGTCTCGTGAGCTTCGGCTGCATCGCCGCCGTGATCGCGGCGCTGGGTCTCGACCGCGGCGGACTGCCCGTGGTGGATACGCGAACTCTGGGGCGGACTCCTGGTGACGCTGGTCGTCTCCGTCACAGGCATCGTGGCCTCGATGCCGATCGGCATCGCACTTGCGCTCGGGCGACGCTCGACCATCCCGCTGATCAGGGTGTTCTCCATCGTCTTCATCGAGTTCTGGCGCGGCGTCCCGCTGATCACGGTCCTGTTCTTTGCAACCTACATGCTGCCGCTGTTCCTGCCCGGCAACTTCACCGTCGACGGTCTTGTGCGTGCGCTGATCGGCATTGCGCTGTTTGCCGGCGCTTATCAGGCCGAGGTCGTCCGCGGCGGGTTGCAGGCAATTCCGCGTGGACAAGGCGAGGCGGCAGCGGCGCTGGGGCTATCCTGGTGGAAGACGACCGCGCTCATCGTGCTGCCGCAGGCGCTCCGACACGTCATTCCGGGTCTCGTCAACAGCTTCATCGCGCTGTTCAAGGACACCTCGCTGGTGTCAATCGTCGCGCTGTTCGATCTGTTGGGGCAGCTCCGCGCCTCGTTCTCCGATCCGAACTGGGCGACGCCGACGACGCTGTTCACCGGCTTTGCCTTCACCGGACTGATCTACTTCGCCTTCTGCTTTGGCATGTCGCGCTATTCCCTGTTCGTCGAGAACAGGCTGAATGCGCACCGACGCAATTGAGACATTGAGGCGCCCATGACCGAAACCCCGATCGTCAACATCTCCCGCCTCAACAAATGGTACGGCGACTTCCATGTGCTGCGCGACATCGACCTCGGCGTCGCCAAGGGCGAGCGCATCGTGATCTGTGGTCCCTCGGGCTCGGGCAAGTCGACGCTGATCCGTTGCATCAACGCGCTCGAGGAATTTCAGGAGGGCGAGATCACGGTCGACGGTATCGAGCTTGGACCGAACCTGAAACGGGTGGATGAAGTCCGCCGCGAGGTCGGCATGGTCTTCCAGAGCTTCAACCTGTTCCCGCACCTCACGGTTCTGGAGAATTGCACGCTGGCGCCGATCTGGGTGCGCAACATCCCCCAGAAGGATGCCGAAGCGGCCGCCATGAAATTCCTGGAGCGGGTGAAGATCCCGCATCAGGCCGGCAAATATCCGGGCCAGATGTCGGGCGGCCAGCAGCAGCGCGTCGCGATTGCGCGTGCGCTCACGATGAATCCGAAGGTCATGCTGTTCGACGAACCGACCTCGGCGCTCGATCCGGAAATGGTGAAGGAGGTGCTCGATACCATGGTCGACCTTGCCAGGGAGGGCATGACCATGCTCGTCGTGACGCACGAGATGGGATTTGCCCGCGAGGTCGCCAACCGCGTCGTCTTTATGGACGCGGGGCAGATCATCGAGCAGAACACGCCGCAGGAATTTTTCGCCAACCCGCAGCACGCGCGGACGAAGCTGTTCCTGAGCCAAATTCTGCGACACTGAGTCGCGCGAATGGCGAATGGCTAAGCGCAAATGGCGAATTCAGGAAACCCGATCGCGATTCGCACATTCGCTACTCGAAGGGCACGTCGACCTTGGTGCGCTTCTCCAGCCATTCCGGCACAGGTAGTTTCTTGCTACGCATGAAATCCGGATTGAACAGCTTGGATTGATAGCGGTTTCCGGAATCGCACAGGATGGTCACGATGGTCTTGCCGGGCCCGAGCTTTTTCGCAAGCCGGATCGCGCCCGCAACATTGACGCCGCTGGAGCCGCCGAGGCAGAGGCCCTCATGCTCCAGCAAATCGTAGATGACCTGTACCGTTTCTTCATCGGGGATGAGGAATGCATCGTCCACTTTCGCGGTCGCAATGACGGGCGTGACGCGGCCGAGCCCGATGCCTTCGGTGATGGAGCCGCCCGGCGTGGTCTTGGCCTCGCCGTGCTTGAACAGCTCGTACATGGCAGCGCCGGGCGGGTCGGCGCAGGCAATGGCGATGTCCTTGTTCTTCTCTTTCAGATAGCGGCTGACACCTGCGAGCGTTCCGCCAGTGCCGACCGAGCAGACAAACCCGTCGACCTTGCCGTCGGTCTGCCGCCAGATTTCGGGGCCGGTGGATTCATAATGTGCTTTGGGATTGTCGAGGTTGTTCCACTGGTCGGCGAACAGCACCCCGTTCGGCTCGCTCTTTCGCAGGCGTTCTGCGAGACGCTTGCCGACATGCTGATAGTTATTGGGATTTGCAAAGGGCAGCGCCGGCACCTCGACAAGCTCGGCGCCGCACAGCCTCAACATGTCCTTCTTTTCCCGGCTCTGCGTTTCCGGAATCACGATCATCGCGCGATAGCCGCGCGCGCTCGCGACCACGGCAAGTCCGATGCCGGTATTGCCTGCGGTCGCTTCGACCACGAGACCGCCGGGTTTCAGCTCGCCGCGTTTCTCGGCCTCGAGGATCATCCACTTGCCGGCGCGGTCTTTCACCGACTGGCCGGGATTCATGAACTCGGCCTTGCCGAGAACGGTGCAGCCGGTCGCCTCAGAGGCGTGCTTGAGCTTGATCAGCGGCGTGTTGCCGATGGCTTCGACGACATCATTGTTAAAGGTCATGGGCTGGATTGGCCGTTTACGCAAATAACGTTATCGGCGACCCTAAAGGACCATCACCCCCCACACAAGCGGGCGAAATCAACGCTGCTTTGCGAACACGACTTGGCGCACGTCGATATTGCCGGAAAGGAATCCGGCTTCGCAATAAGCGAGGTAGTACTCCCACAGCCGCCGGAAGCGGTCGTCAAAACCGAGCTTGGTCAAGCTCGGCCAGGCGGCACGGAAATTATTTCGCCAGGTTGCGAGCGTCTTGGCATAATCTTGTCCGAAAATATGCTCCCGGATAACGGGAACACCGAACCGTTCACCTAGTGATTTGAGAACTTGCGGCGAGGGCAGCATTCCGCCCGGGAACACGTAGCGCTGGATGAAGTCGACCTCGCGGCGATAGGTGTGGAACATCGAGTCCTGGATGGTGATGGCCTGGATGCCGGCAAGGCCGCCGGGCAACAGCCGATCGCGCAATTGCGAAAAATAATTTGGCCAGAACTGCTCGCCGACCGCCTCGATCATCTCGATTGAGGCGATGCGGTCGTAGCGGGCGCGTTCGTCGCGATAGTCCTGCAGCTTGATCTCGACCTTCTCGGCAAGGCCGGCCTCCTGGATGCGCTTCTGCGCGAAGTCGCGTTGCTCCTTGCTGATGGTGAGGCCTACCACGCGGGCCCCAAAGGTCTTGGCGACATATTCCGCAAAGCCGCCCCAGCCGCATCCAATCTCCAGCAGCTTCTGGCTGGGCTGCACGTCGATCGCCTCGCAAAGCCTGCGATACTTGTTGTTCTGCGCCGCGGTCAGGTCGACCGCCTGTCCCTCAAACAGCGCGGAGGAATAGGTCATGCTGGAGTCGAGCCAGGCGGAATAGAAGGCGTTTCCGATATCGTAATGCGCATAGATGTTGCGGCGCGCCTGACGCCTGGTGTTTCGGTTGAACCAGTGCCGCACGATCTGGACAAACCGCATCAACGGCTTGTCGCCGAGCATCGCCTGGATCAGCTCGTGATTGACGCAGAAGAGGTAGAGAAACTGCGTGAGGTCGGGCGTGTCCCAGTCGCCATTGAGGTAGGCTTCCGCAATTCCGATGTCGCCGGCATTGATCAGCCGCGAGGCAAAGCTGAAATTGTAGAGCTTCATCGCTGCGGCCGGACCCGGCTCGAGCCCGCCGAGCCGGACCACGCGGTCGTCGGGGAGCGTCACGTCAAGCGTGCCGCGTCGCAGTCTCGAGCCGAAGCCGAGCGCCAGGCGAACGATGCGGGGCAGGTCGGCTAGCACCTCGTCAACGGTGTCAGGAGTTACCGAAATCAAATTCGGCATAGCAGGTCCATCAACGCGGCGGCCGGTCCGAGCGCCCATGTGAGGGGATCGACGGGCGAGGCCCCTCACTGGACCGGAGCGCGCGCTTCAAGCGGGCGTCAGCGCCTGCAGCGAGTATAAGCGGGGGTTTCCCCGCACGCCAAGGACATCTGCAGCGTTCGCAATGCGGTATGCCTCGGCGCGATGGGACGCTCTGCAGCGGCTGCTGCTCTCCTCGAGCCATGGCGGCAGCGCGAGCACCGCGCGGCTAACAGCGACGGCGCTGGCCGTCCCTGCCGACATAATTGCCCGAGGCCGGGTCATAGGAGCGATGACGACGGGCGCAGCCGTTCGGATCGGGCGCGGGGCCGATCACGACCTGCGAGGGGTAGGGCAGGGGCGATCGATAGGAGTTGCCGCCCAGCAGGCCGGCGGCGCCAAGCCAGGCCGTCGAGGGGTCGGCGGTAAAATTGCCGGGGAAAAAGCCGTTGCTGGGCACGTCGCGGTCATCGTCGCGATTATCGTAATACCAGCTGCTGGTGTTGCCATAGCGCAGGGGCCGCAGGCCGAGGTCCTGCGCCTGCGCGGAGCTCGCACCCACAAGCGCCAGCAGAGAGGCCCCGGCGATGGCCTGTCCAAGCGTCGTCATCGGCTGTCCTCGGCTCACGGCCTGATTGTCCCCCAATCGCCTTTCCAACCGGAAAGGCGACCACCTCGGAATTGCAGATAAAGCCCATCGCTGCGGCTCGCCAACGCGGCGCCCTTGACGTTCGGCAACGCCAGTAGCAGCTCGTCGCCGGGCCGGCCGCGAACATAGAGCAGTTGCACGCCCAGCGCCTGTGAGACCTGCTCCGGGCTCATGCCGAAGGTGAGCGGGATATTGGGCGGCGTCAGCGTCACGAATTGCGCGCGCGCAGGCGCGAACGCAAGGCACGCGCTGGCCAGCACGAGCGCAATGAGCAGCGCGCGCATTCTGGACGCGACGCTCTGCGTCACCGCTGCGAACCTGTCGAAAGCTTTCTGCTTGCGCATTATCACCTCAATCGACCGACGCCAGCGTGCCGCCGGGCGTCCAGCCACCGCCAAGCGCCTGGAACAGGCTGCTCGCGGCCTGAAGCTTCGACAGCCGAACGGTCACCAGGTTGTTTTCCGCGGTAAACAGCGTCTGCTCAGTCTGCAACACGGTAATGAGATTGACAGTGCCACCAATCAACTGCTTCTCCGCGACATCGAACGCCTGCCGCGAGGCGGCAACGACCTGCAATTGAAGACGTTCTTGCTGCGTGAATTTTTGCAGGGCAATCAGCGCCTTTTCGACGTCGGCGAATGCGGACAGGACGGCCTTGCGGTACGCCTGCAGATTCTGCAGCTGTACGCCCTTTGCCTGCTTCAATTGGCTTTCAAGCAGGAAGCCGTCGAAGATCGGTTGCGTCAGGCTTGCCGCCATCGTGTAGAACCAGGCGCCCGGCGTAAACAAGGAGGCAAGCGCGGCGCTCTGGAGACCGGTCGTGCCGGTCAACTGGATCTGCGGAAAGAAAGCGGCGCGCGCGGCCTCGACGCTGAAATTGGACGACGCAAGCGTTGCCTCGGTCTGGCGGATATCGGGACGCTGATAGAGCAATTCGGATGGAAGGCCGGGCGTGATGCGCGGCACGACGATGTTGCTGGTCGAGCCGCCATGCACGCTGAAGTTGGCCGGCGCGCGGCCGACCAGCACGGCCAGCGCTGCGATATTCTGTCCGAGCGTGACCTCAAGAGGGGGAATGGCGGCGCGCTGGGTTCCCGCCAGCGCTTCCTGTTGCGAGACGTCGAGCTGCGAGGCCGTTCCGCCGGCGAACTGCTTCTTGATCAGGTTCAGGATCCGCTCGGCCGCTTCCAGATTGCGGCGCGTGACGCGCAACTGGTCCTGGGCCGCAAGGACCTGGAAGTAGGTGTTGGCGACCGTGACGATCGCAGTCAGCGTCACGACCTCGCGGTTGTACCTCGACGCCGTCGCGTTTTCCTCCGCGGCATAGAGGATCGCGCGGTTCTTGCCCCAGAAGTCGAGCATGTAGCTCGCGGTCAATCCGGTCTGGAAGGTGTTGAAAGTCGTTCCGCCGAAGCCGTTGCCGCTTCCGATACTGGTATTGGCGCTGCTCTGCTTCTGCCGTTCAGCGCTCGCGTCCCCCGTGATTGTGGGAAGCAGCGGCGCGCCCGACACTCCGACCTGTGCATCGGCCTGGACGATCTGCGCCATCGCGACCGCAATATCGAGATTGTAGAGCTGCGCCGCATCCATCAACGCGGTGAGCTCGTTCGATCGGAAGCCGCGCCACCAATCCACGGCGGGGACGGCCGCATCGGCATCGCCCCTCGGCGCCGCGCGATAGGCATTGGGCACTTCGAGGGCGAGCTCGGGCCGCTCCGAACCGATGATACAGCCGGACACTACGGACGCTGAGGTCAACGCGAGCAGGATACAGGCTGCACGAATTCCGCCCGCCGGGCGCGGCACGTCGATCCGGACGCAGCTCCGGATGAGCCTGGCCAATCGGACTGAACCTGATCGTGGCATTTATTCGCCCGGTTGCAGAGAAGGCCCAGGCGTATGAGGTGCCACGTCGCCCCTGAGACGTTGGCTCCAGTGGCGAAACCTGTCCAGATACAAATAGATCACAGGTGTGGAATAAAGCGTCAGCGCCTGACTCAGGATCAATCCTCCGACGATGGCAATGCCAAGCGGCTGTCGCAACTCCCCGCCGTCGCCCATCCCGAAGGCAAGCGGAAGCGCGCCGAGCAAGGCGGCCATCGTGGTCATCATGATAGGGCGGAAGCGCAGCAAGCAGGCCTCGCGAATGGCCTCGAGCGAGCTCAGCCCCCGTTTGCGCTCCGCATCGAGCGCGAAATCGATCATCATGATCGCGTTCTTCTTCACGATACCGATCAGGAGAATCACGCCGATCAGCGCCATGATACTGAATTCGGTCTTGAACGCCATCAGCGCCAGCAAGGCACCCACACCCGCGGACGGCAGCGTCGACAGGATCGTCAGGGGATGAATGTAGCTTTCATAGAGCACGCCGAGGACGATGTAGATCGTGACGAGCGCCGCGAGAATCAGGAAAGGCTGGTTCTTCAGCGAATCCTGAAACACCTTCGCGGTGCCTTGGTATGAGCCGCGAATTGTCGCGGGCACGCCGAGGCGGTTCATGGTGGCGTCGATGGTGGCGACCGCCTGGCTGAGCGAGACGTTTTGCGGCAGGTTGAATGAGATGGTGGTGGCGACCAGAAGGCCCTGGTGGTTCACCGCCAGCGGGGTCGCGCCCTGCGCGAAATGGGCGACCGCCGACAGCGGAATCATCGTTTCCTGCTTCGTGCTGACGGCCGAGCCGGTCGATGCCACGCCCTTGCCGGTCTGACCGATCGAGTTGGTGGCGAGGTTGCGGGCCGCCTGGGCGTTGGCGGACGCCGCGGCCGACGGCGTCGCCGCCGAGACGACCGTGCCCGCAACCGCATTGGTCGCCTGCGAGCCCCCGACCGCGGCGCCGGATGTCGATATGTAGACGTCCTTGAGGATCTCAGGATTCTGCCAATAGCGCGGCGCCACCTCCATGATGACGTGGTACTGGTTGCGCGCGACATAGATGGTCGAGACCTGCCGCTGGCCGAAGGCGTCGTAGAGCGTGTTGTCGATCTGGCTCACCGTGACGCCCAGCCGAGCGGCAGCATCGCGGTCGATCACAAGATCGACCTCAAGCCCCTTGTTTTGCTGGTCGCTGTTGACGTCGGCGAGATTGGGCTCGCGCTGCAGAGCGGCCGCGATCTTCGGCGCCCACTCATTGAGTTCCTCGAACGTCGGCCCCTGCAACGTGTATTGATATTGCGCGTTGCTGGCGCGCCCTCCGGCGCGAATGTCCTGGACCGATTGCAGGAACAGGGTTGCGCCGGGAACGACCGCCATCTCGCGCCGAAGCCGCGCGATCACCGCGTCGGCCGAGATGTTGCGCTCGCCGAGCGGAACCAGCGAGACGAACATGAATCCTGAATTGGTCTGGCCGCCTCCCGTGAAACCGACGACGGTTTCGACGGCGGGGTCCTTCTTGATGATGCTGACGAACTGCGAGAGCTTCTGCTGCATCAATTGAAACGAGATGCTCTGGTCGGCCTGGATGGAGCCGATGATCCGTCCCGTGTCCTGCTGCGGGAAGAATCCCTTCGGAACGATGTCATAAAGATAGAAATTGAGACCCAGGACGGCCGCCAGGATCAGCATCACGGATCGGGGATGGTCGAGCGCCGAGCTTAGCGTCCGCCGGTAGAAATCCAGCATCGCTGCGAAGAAACGTTCGCTGATCCGATAGAGCCGGCCGTGGCGGCCGCTCTCTCCCCGCAGCAGCTTGGCGCACATCATCGGGGTGGTGGACAGCGAGATCGCGAGCGAGATCACGATCGAGATCGAGATCACCATGGCGAACTCGCGGAACAGCCGCCCGACGATGCCGCCCATCAGCAGGATCGGGATGAAGACCGCGATCAGCGAGATGCTCATCGAGAGCACGGTGAAGCCGACCTCGTTGGCACCCTTGAGCGAGGCCTCGAGCGGCGACATGCCTTCCTCGATGTAGCGCGTGACGTTTTCCAGCACTACGATCGCGTCATCGACGACGAAGCCGGTCGCGACCGTCAGCGCCATCAGTGAAAGGTTGTCCAGGCTGTAGCCGACCAGGTACATCACACCGAAAGTCGCAACCAGCGAGACTGAAACCGCGACCACGGGAATGAAGGTCGCGCGCAGGTTTCGCAGGAAGGCGAACACCACGAGAATCACGAGCATGACGGCAAGAACCAGCGTTCGCTCGACGTCGCGCAGCGAGGTGCGGATGGTGGTCGAGCGGTCGACGCCGATGCCGACGTCGATGGCGGGCGAGATCGAGGCCCGCAAGACGGGGAGAAGGGCCTTCACCGCGTCCACGGTGGAGATGATGTTGGCGCCGGGCTGGCGATAAAGGATGATCAGCACCGCCGGCTTGCCATTGGCGAGCCCGGCATTGCGGAGGTTTTCGACCCCGTCGGTAACCTCGCCGACGTCGGTGATATGGACCGCGGCTCCATTGCGATAGGCGACGATCAGCGATTTGTAATCCTCGGCCCTGTTGGCTTGGTCATTGGCGTAGATCTGATAGCGTTGCTCGCCGACATCGATGCCGCCCTTCGGGCTGTGCGCATTGGCGCTCGACAGCGCGGCGCGAACGTCTTCCAGGCCGATCCCGTATTTATAGAGGGCCTGCGGAATTAGATCGACGCGGACCGCCGGCAATGAGCTGCCGCTGACGGCCACCTCGCCGATGCCTTCGACCTGCGACAGTTTTTGCGCGAGCACGGTCGAGGCAGCATCGTAAACCTCGCCGCGGGTCGCCGTATCCGAAGTCAGCGTCAGCACCATGATCGGTGCGTCGGCCGGGTTGACCTTGCGGTAGGTCGGATTGGTACGCAGGCTGGTCGGCAGATCGGCACGGGCCGCGTTGATCGCAGCCTGCACATCGCGCGCGGCGCCATTGATGTCCCGATTGAGGCCGAATTGCAGGGTGATGCGGGTTGAGCCGACCGTGCTCGACGACGTCATCTCGGTGACGTCCGCGATCTGTCCGAGATGCCGTTCCAGCGGACTTGCGACGGTCGTGGCGACATCCTGCGGGCTTGCGCCCGGCAATGTCGCCTGCACCGAAATGGTGGGGAAGTCGACTTGCGGGAGCGGGGAGACCGGCAGCTTGAAGAAGGCAACCGCGCCGGCCGCCGCAAGCCCGAACGTGAGGAGGGTGGTGGCGACGGGTCTGCGGATGAACGGCGTCGACGGGTTCATGGCTCAACGCGACCCGCTGGGCTGGCCCGCGCCTTCCGTCCGGCCGGCGAAACGGATCGCAAGGCGGTCGAACCAGAGATAGATCACGGGCGTCGTGAACAGGGTCAGAAGCTGGCTCACCAGCAGACCACCGACGATGGACACGCCGAGCGGATGCCGCAACTCCGAGCCGGCCCCGGTGCCGAGCATCAATGGAAGCGCTCCAAGCACCGCGGCCATCGTGGTCATGATGATCGGCCTGAAGCGCAACAGGCACGCCTGGAAGATCGCCTCGCGCGGCGACTTGCCCTCGTTGCGTTCGGCGTCTAGCGCGAAATCGATCATCATGATCGCGTTCTTCTTCACGATGCCGATCAGGAGAATAATGCCGATGATGGCGACGATGGTGAGGTCGTGGCCTCCGATCATCAGCGCCAGCAGCGCACCGATGCCCGCGGACGGTAATGTCGAGAGAATGGTGATCGGATGAATGAAGCTTTCATAGAGCACGCCGAGCACGATGTAGACGACGACGATGGCGGCGAAAATCAGGAAGAGCTGGTTGGACAATGAGGATTGGAACGCGAGTGCGGCACCCTGGAAGCTCGTGATCACGCCGAGGGGCTGGCCGATGTCGAGTTGCGCCTGCTTGATCGCGGCAACGGCTTCGCCGAGCGAGGAGTTCGGTGCCAGATTGAACGAGACGGTCGCCGACGGGAATTGGCCGAGATGCGATATCTGCAGCGGCGCCGTCTCCTCGCGCATCTTGGCCATCACCGCGAGCGGAACGGGCGTCGAGCCGACGGAGGAGGGCAGGTAGATGTCCCGCAGCGACTGCAGCGAATTTTGCAGTGCCGGATCGGCCTCCAGGATGACGCGGTACTGATTGGAGTTGGTGAAGATGGTCGAGACGATGCGCTGGCCATAGGAATCGTAGAGCGCGTTGTCGATAGTGGCCGGCGTGATCCCGAAACGAGCCGCCTGATCGCGATCGATTTCGATGAAAACCGAGAGCCCCTGCGCCGAAATATCGGTGGCGACCTCACCGAACTGGGGCAGCGTCCGGAGCTTGTCGACGAGCTTCGGTGTCCACTCGGCAAGCTGCGCGGGATCTGCGTCCTGCAGGATGAACTGGTATTGCGTCTTGCTGACGGTGCCTTCGATCGTCAGGTCCTGCACCGGCTGCATGTAAAGCGTGATTGCGGCGAGCGACGAGGTGGCGTTCTTGATCCGCTGCATCACCGCGGCGATGTCGGATTTCCGTTCGTCGTGCGGCTTCAGGTTGATCAGGATACGGCCGCTGTTCAGCGCCGTATTGGTTCCGTCGACGCCGATGAAGGAGGAGAGGCTCTCGACATCGGGATCCCTGAGAATGATGCTGGCGAGCTGCTGTTGCCGTTCCGCCATCGCGGCATAGGACACCGACTGCGGCGCTTCGGAAATCGCCTGGATCACGCCGGAGTCCTGCAGCGGAAAGAAGCCCTTGGGGATCACGATATACAGATAGGCGGTCAGTCCGAAGGTAGCGAGCGCAATCAGCAGCACGAAGGTTTGTCGGTCGAGCACCCAGTTCAGCATGGCGCCGTAGATCTCGATCACCTTGTCGAAACCGAGCCGGCTGTAACGCTGGAAGGCATTCTCGTGCTCGGCGGTCTCGGCCTTCAGCAGCTTTGCGCAGGCCATCGGCACCAGCGTAAGCGACACCACGGCGGAGATCAGGATGGTGACTGACAGCGTGATCGCGAATTCGCGAAAGAGGCGGCCGACCACGTCGCCCATGAACAACAGCGGAATCAGCACCGCGATCAGCGAGACCGTCAGCGATATGATGGTGAAGCCGATCTGCTGGGAGCCTCTCAGCGCCGCCTGCAGCGGAGAATCGCCTTCCTCGAGGAAGCGGGATATGTTTTCGATCACGACGATCGCGTCGTCGACCACGAATCCCGTGGCGATGGTCAAGGCCATCAGCGACAGGTTGTTGAGGCTGAAGCCGAACAGATACATGGCACCGAGGGTGCCGACCAGCGACAGCGGTACCGACAGGCTCGGGATCAGGGTGGCGCGTCCGCTGCGCAGGAACACGAAGATCACCAGCACGACCAGGATCACGGCAAGCGACAGCTCATATTCGACATCCCGCACCGAGGCGCGGATGGTGACGGTGCGATCGGTCAAGATGGCAAGATCGATGGCCGCCGGAAGCGTCGCCTGCAGCTGCGGCAACAGCGCTTTGATGCCTTCGACCACGGCGATCACGTTGGCGCCGGGTTGGCGTTGGATGTTGAGAATGATGGCCGGCGTTTCGTTCATCCAGGCGCCGAGCTTGTCGTTCTGGGCGCCGTCGACCACGTCGCCGACGTCGGAAAGCCTCACCGGCGAGCCGTTCTTGTAGGCGACGATCAGCGACTTGTAGTCGGCGGCATTGCGGATCTGGTCATTGGCGTTGATGGTATAGGAGCGCATCGAGCCGTCGAAATTGCCTTTCGGCGTATTCACATTGGCATTGTTGAGGGTCGTGCGCAGGTCGTCGATGTTCAGTCCATAGGCCGCGAGCTTGCGGATATCGGCGCGGACCCGCACCGCCGGTCGCTGTCCTCCGGATATGCTGACGAGGCCGACACCGGGCAGCTGCGAGATCTTCTGCGCAAGCCGCGTATCGACGAAGTCCTCGACCTGCGTCAGCGGCATTGTCTTCGAGGTCAGGCCGAGCGTCAGGATCGGCGCGTCGGCCGGATTGACCTTGGCATAGATCGGCGGCGCCGGCAGGTCGGAGGGCAACAGATTGCCGGCGGCATTGATCGAGGCCTGCACCTCCTGCTCGGCGACGTCGAGTGAGATCGAGAGCCCGAACTGCAACGTGATGACGGAGGAGCCGGCGGAGCTGATCGAGCTCATCTGGTTCAGATTCGGCATCTGGCCGAACTGCACCTCGAGCGGGGCGGTCACCGACGATGTCATCACGTCGGGACTCGCGCCCGGATAGAAGGTCTGGACCTGGATGGTCGGGTAATCGACCTCGGGAAGCGCTGCGACCGGAAGGAAGCGAAACGCCAGCATGCCGGACAGCATGATGGCAATCATCAGCAATGTGGTTGCAACCGGCCGCAGGATGAACGGCTGCGAGGGGTTCATTGCTGCGGTCCGCCTTGCGAACGCCGCTTCTTCGCCCCGCCGGACTCATCGGGAATGACGCCGCCGGCCTTGCCAGGGCCGGTTTGCGCGGGCCTGCCGGTCTCGGCCGGGTTGAGCGGCCCTGGGCTTGTCTCCGATCGCAAAATGATCTTCGCCCCCTCGCGCAGCTTGTCGGCGCCGTCGACGACCACGCGATCGCCGACCTGCAGGCCGGACAGCACCTCGACCCGGTCGCCCTCGGTCACGCCGAGCTTGACCGGACGCACCGACACCGTGCTGTCGCCGTTGATGAGATAAACGAACGTGCCGGGCACGCCGCGCTGAATGCCCGCGCTCGAGATCGTCACCACGTCCTTGTGGGTGTCCAGCAGCAAGCGCACATTGACGAACTGGTTCGGATAAAGCGCCCTGTTCTCGTTCGGAAACTGGGCGCGCAGCTTGATCGTGCCGGTGGTGGCATCGATCTGGCTGTCGAAGGTTTGCAATGTGCCGTCGGCAAGCTTCGTCGCGCCGCTGCGATCGAGCGCAGTCACCGGCAACGTGGCGCCTGTCTGAAGACGTTTTGAGATCGATTGCAGATTGTCTTCCGGCACCGTGAAGAGAACGCTGATCGGCTGTAGTTGCGTGATCACCACGAGGCCATTGGCGTCGCCCGGCGTCACGTAGTTGCCCTGGTCGACCAGGCGCAAGCCAACCCGGCCGTCGAGCGGCGAGACGATCTTGGTGTAGGCGAGATTGACCTCAGCGGCCCTCACCAGCGCGCGGTCGGCTTCGACCGTGCCCTGATCCTGGGCGACCAGGGCGGTCTGCGTGTCTAGCTGCTGGCGGGGGACGGCATTTTGCGCGGCAAGTCCCTGGTATCGCTGCAAGTCGACCTGTGCGCCCTTCAACAGCGCTTCGTCTCGCGCGAGCTGTCCGCGCTGTTGCGCAAGTGCCGCCTCATACGGCCGCGAATCGATTTCGGCGAGCAGGTCGCCCTTCTTGACCTCGTCGCCTTCCTTGAACACGACCCTGATCAGATATCCGCTGATCTGCGTGCGGATGGTGACGGTGGCGAGCGAGGTGACCGTTCCCAATCCGTTGAGGGTCACTCCGATGTCGCCCTTGCTGGCGGTTTCGGGAACGATCGACATGGGCGCATTGCCGAAGCGGCCGCCGCCGCCTCCCGATGGCTGTTGGGCAGTTTGCTGGCGGCCCCACCAGACGACACCTGCAATCAGCAGCAGGACGGTCAGAACAGTAAGGAAGAAGCTTCGACCCGACCTTCGGGTCGGTGCTGTCCCGATCGAGGGAATTTCCGTTGGCGGCTTGAGCGGTTGGTCCATGAACCTGTCGTTTGAAGAACTTGGATCGAAGATGCTTCGTTCCAGTTTACTCCGTCCCCTGCTGTCGGAACATTCCCGGGCGCACCATTTTGGACTTTTTGGTTCGGCTTTGTCGCATTAACAATCTGAAAGAATGGCCCAATCAGACCGCAATTGATGCCGGGGTCGACGGGGCGTATAGGCGGCCGCATGTCGAACTCTGACGAAGGGGCTGCGCTGACGGAGGCCATCGCCGATTGTGAGCGTTGCCAAAAGCCGCGGCCGCTGTGTGTCTGCGATGATGTCGAGCGAATCGACAGTCGTATCTCGCTTTTGATCCTGCAACATCCGCAGGAGCAGGACAGGGCGCTCGGGACCGCGCGGCTCACCGCGCAGCATTTTGCAAATGCGGTCGTCAGGGTTGGCCTGTCCTGGCCCAGCCTGTCCAAAGCGCTGGGGCGTCCGGTCGCCGACGCGTCACGCTGGGCCGTGCTGTATCTGGGTTCGGCGAGAGTCGCCGATCTCGACACCGATGCCGATCTCGTCGCGATCACCCGTAAAGGCGAGATCGCCGAGAACCAGCGCGCGATTTTCGATGGAATCGAGGGTGTGATCCTGCTCGACGGCACCTGGAGCCAGGCCAAGGCCTTGTGGTGGCGAAATCCGTGGATGCTGAAATGCCGGCGCGTGATACTCGGACCGCTTCAACCGTCGCGCTACGGCAGGCTGCGCAAGGAGCCGCGCCCTGACGGGCTCTCGACCATCGAGGCCGCCGGCATGCTGCTGGCGCGGCTGCAAAAGCGGCCGGATATCGAGGCGGCGCTTGCTGCCAGCTTCGACCGGATGCTTGCCCGATTTCGCGAGGTCCAGAAGAGTTCGCCGGAACTTGCTCCAAAGCCCAGGCCGCGCCGCAAGCGCGATTTTCGACGTCGCAAGCCCTAGGAGCGCGATCGGATTGGGTTGGATCGCGATCGCGCTCTAGATTCTTGATTGAGCATGATCTTTTCGGAAAACCGGCGCCCACTTTTCCGGATCATGCTCTACGATGTCGCAACCTCAAAGCGGCTGGATCGGTTGCTAAGGAGGGGGAGGCCGTATATGAGTGCGCCCCGGTGGGGCCACGTGGCGGAGTGGTTACGCAGCGGTCTGCAAAACCGTTTACACCAGTTCAATTCTGGTCGTGGCCTCCATCAAATCAATCACTTAAAATGCGGCTTTCAAGCCGCTTTAGAGTTTGTCAGCCGAAGCCATTCTCCGCGCGCAGCGCGGAACCGGTGAGCGGGCTTTGTTCTCGTGCTGCATTTTTGCAGCACCATCCGTAGTTGCGCGACAACATATCACGATCAGAGCGTGAACGAGATACGGCACTGTGACACATCTCGCTTTTGCTGCTGCCGTCGCAGGGGCCAGGGGCCGACGTTGTCGCTTGCGTGAAAATCGATGGCCCCAACTATGCGCTAATCCGGATCGTCGTTCCGCTCTTCGAGCTCATCCAGAATCCGGCGCTCAATTTCGCGACGCTCCAATATAAGGCGTCCGATCGCGCTCACTCTCAAACCTTCGGCGGTTTCGTATCCCTCTTCAGCCTCCTCGATCATTTCGCCGATCTCTGCCTCCAATTCGAATCGCTCGCGTTCGGAGAGCTCAAGAATGTTTCGACCTCTCGCGCTAGCATAAACGACGGTGATCTCCCGCTCTTTTCCTTTTAGGTCGCGATACAACTCTACGAGATTTGCCATGATACGCCCCGTTCAACCACAGAGCGAGCTTGAACCTCCCGCTTCTTCGCACAAGGGTCAACGTCGACAAAACTGTGGATGTTCTCATCCGAGCCGTCGTGTGTCATCGGCCCGCGAAAGAGAAGGTTCCATCAAGTGGAACCACAGTTGCATAATGCAATCGACAGCATGACGCTTTAATCGCGACGTGCCGTCTCTTACATTGAACTTGGCTCGCAAGCTCGGATAGTTCGATGTTCCGCAACTGGTTGCTTGTTCCGGTCTTCCTGCTCGGCAGCCTGGTTGCCTCGGGAAGCGCCAACGCGCAGCTCACGCCGCCGGCGGGAACGGCAGGCGCCGGAAATTCGCCGATCAGCGGCATACCGTTCGGTCCCGCCAATCCGAGCGTGCTCAGCGACCCCAGCGGTATCGGCAATGCGTCGCGACTGCCGCCACTTGGGAAGAATCCTTCGACGCCGGTCGTCTCCTCCACGCCGAGCGGGCCATCATCACCGCCACGCGTAGCGGCGCCTTACGCGGGCGCCTCGCAGCGAATCATCAGCCCAGAGCAGGGTCATTCGAGAAAGCCGCAGCACCGTCCCCGAAGCCACCCGGAGGTCAGCAAGTTCACCGGGATTTGCCGAGGCTGTTAGGGATGATGCTCAAGTAGGTCTTCTCGGGCTCCGCGCCCGACAGTGTGATTGCGGCGACTCCGCTCAGGGCGCCGCGTACCAGCCTTGCGGAAACGAAATCAGCGGCCAAACCTGATCGTTGTCATTAGCCCCCTTGGCGGGCGCCTTGTCAGCCGGAAGGCGGGCGAGCTTGTACTGTTGGGTCAGCATAATTTCATCCCCATGGACAGGCGCAATCGCCACTCGCACGGCATCCAGCAATCGGTCGAACTCAACTTCACCCATCGCATGCTCCCTCGCTTGGGAGGCACGCTCGCAAATGTCTTTTGTCTCCGGCTTGCCCGGATCGCTCAAATTTTATCGATCCGCCAATCCAAGCTCGCTTGGTTAGCGGAGTCTTTAAATTCCTGGACGGCGGTTACCAACGCGAACTGTGAGAAAAATCACGTTTAGCCGAAATGGCTTCGCGTATTGGCAGCTTGGCACGGGCGCTGCTGAAGCGCCAGCGAAAACCGAAAGGGATGCTGCCATGATCGCAAAGTCGCTCTCGTCTCTCCGCTCTCGGCCGGTTGCTGCAGCCTTGGCTCTCGGACTGTCATTGCTCGCGTCCGGCTCCGCCTTTGCGCTTGGCACGCCTGAACAACGCAGGGCCTGCACGCCCGACGTCTATCGCCTCTGCGCCGGCGAAATCCCGAATGTCCGCGCCATTACCGTTTGCCTGCAGCGCCACAAGGCAAGCCTCAGCGAAGCCTGCCGGAGCGCGATGGATCAGGCCGGCTATTGAGGGCGGTGGATAAAGTTGCGAGCGCTTGTGAATTGATGCGCAGCAAGCAATTGTCGCAAGAGCGAATTTTCGCAAACCGACATTGTGGATATGCTGCGGACGCTGCGCGCAATATAGCGCGGTCGATGAAATTGAGACCTGTGGTCTATTTATCGTCCGTTTTGGTGGATGCCGGCACGTTCTCCAGCAGGTGCAACGCCGTGTCTATCTTCTGGAGTTGCCCCCGGTAGCAGGTTCCCTGCATTAAACTCACATGGTTATCGGACAGGGCGCCCACGGATTGCCTGGCTTCGCTCCGCCTATCGAGTCCGGCCGCCCGTTGCCAAGTTTTGGGAACCATCGCGGCGCTCGGGACAATCTCGTCGGCTCACGCTGTACCCGTTCAGGCGGCGAACGATGTTTTACGAGCCCACTCGTACGCCGAGTTGCTGGAGCCCGTCGCGAATGCAGGAACGCTGCTGCAGGCGATGGATGAACAGAACGGGTTTGATCGGGAAGCGAACGTCCAGTTGGCGCAATATCACCACCATCATCATCGTCACCATAATCACTATCGGTACTGATGAGGGCGCGCGGCATTGTTCGAGGCGGACGCCCGCGACGCTACCGGAACCAGAAAAACCGCTGGTACACACCAGCGGCCGTTCCGGCATCGCAAGACCTGTATTCGGGATGTTGCCTCAGGCGGCCTTGTCCTGATCCGACGGTTGGTCGATCCCGCCGGAAGTGGCCGTCTTTTCCACGTTGTCCGCCAATCTCTCGATGTTCTTGGCCCACAGCCTCAATAGCGAGGCCTGGAAGTGGATGACTGGTTTCAAGGCGTTCAAGCCAATCGCCGTCGCGGCGGTGAGCCGCCTTTGCTGGTCGCGTGCGACGCGCCGCGCGTCCAAGATCTGGTCGGCCATGTTGTTCGCTTTCGCTTGATCTGATGTTCGTTCAGCCATGTGCGCTCCTTTTTGCTCAGGCATTTTTTCCCCGCCGTGCCAAAACTTCATCGGCCGCGAGCCTCGCATCCTGTTCTTCCAGCAACTCGTCCAGCTTCTTGAGGTACTCGACGGCAGCTACTTGCAAGGTGTCGAAATCATAGCCACGAGTTTCGCAGATGCTGCTGACATAGCGATGCAGTGCGGCACGCCGCCCATCATTCTCGCTGACTCCGGTGTGACGGAGCAGGTAGTTTCGCCAGGCGAATGCACATGCACCTTCTACAACCTGAGAGCTCACGACATCCTCCCATCGCTGAAAAAACAGAGTGGCGAGCGGTTTCGTTCCGCGCATTCTCAGATGTAACTTTTGTTCCGTTGGCGCATCGCGATGCACGACGATCGCGGCTCGAGGATATTCGCCCTGTTTGTGTGCGCATCCAAATCAGGTTCGATCTCGGGACGAAGCTTCTCGCAAGCGGCGGAGACCTCAACATCAGGACGCCGGAAGTCATCGCACTCATGCACGCCGACGGCATCGAGTGGCCGCAACTGCCATCGCACATCAGATCAGCGCACGTGGAAGAATCGAGACAGCACGACTGTGTAGAGGCGAGGGGGCTTCGATGCGCCCGCACGGTTCATTCAGGACCACGGTGACTCATCGCTCAACTCTTCTTGCCGGGGCTGATGAGGAACGCCCGCCAGATTCAAGCTCATCTGCAGAACGGTTCTGACCGTGGCCGAGTTGAATCCGAGCTCTTTGGCGTTGGGAGGGAAAACCTCGGTGCCCTTCAATCGGACCGCCAAGTGCAATTGCTCGCAAAGATGTTGGACGATGCGATTGACCTGTTCGTCGGTCATTGCTCATTCCCCTGCTTACCCGCCGCTTGCGGGCCTTGGGTTTCCGAGCTGAGGTCACGTGCAGTAATTGGCTCTGATGGCTCCCCGGGCTGGATTCGAACCAGCGACCATCCGATTAACAGTCGGATGCTCTACCGCTGAGCTACCGAGGAATGAGCGATACACGAGTTCGCGAGGGGGCAGCGTATAACAAAGCCTTTTCCGCTTGCATAGGACCAAATCACGGCTTTCTGCGAGCTATCGAGCATGGGCTGAAACTCGTTCTGGAACAGCGGTTTGAGCGGCTTTCTTCGGACCGCGGGTGACGATTCCGCGCAAGCGTCCTCTTCACGTATCCTTGTTCCGGCCGACACAAGCCGGACGCCAAACGGACGTAATTGCCGCGAAGTTTCCTCGCGCCGGGTCCAACGGAGGTGATTCGATGTCAGACATCATCCAGGCCGAAGGCGGACGGCCACCGGCGCCAACGATTGCTCCGGTCGACGTTCCCTCGCTCAGCGACGACGAATGCCTCGCGCACCTGGCGCGCGCGGTCGAGGCACAGGATTCGAGGCGTCTGGAAGAGGTAGCGCAGCTCATCGGACGGCTCGCCGTCACCATCGAATAGAAGGCTCTTTGGCTCGCGCAGCGAGCCCTCAAGGCAAGCGACGGCGGCTTTCGCCAGGAAATGTTGCGTTTTGCGCGGGCTTGTACCAAAGATGGCCCGCGTTTCGCCTTCCTTGCCGCTCAACGGGTCCGTCAATGTCCGATTTTTCGACCGCGCGCCAGAAAATGGTCGATGGTCAGGTGCGCACCAATGACGTCACCGATCGCAGGATCCTCGACGCGATGCTTGATGTGCCGCGCGAGGATTTCATGCCGGAGCAGAAACGGGCGCTGGCCTACCTCGATCTGGCGGTGGATGTTTCGGCCGATGGATCCAAGCGGTTCCTGATCGCGCCGATGCTTACAGCCAAGCTGTTGCAGGCCGCCGAGATCAGGCCTTCGGACAGCGTGCTGATCGTGGGCTGTGCGACCGGCTATATCGCCGCATTGGCTGCCCATCTGGCCTCCAAGATAGTTGCGACGGAAAGTGATACGGCACTTGCAGCCAAGGGTAAGGACATACTCTCCAAGCTCGGCTTTGAGAAAACCGTGACAATCCAGACCGCCGAGGCGGGAGCCGGCTTCCCGTCGCAAGCGCCATTCGATGCGATTATCCTCAATGGTGCCACAGAAATCACACCGGACGGGCTCTATCGACAGCTTGCCGTTGGCGGCAGACTCGTCGGTGTTTTCGCGTCGGAAAGACCCTCGCGAGCCCTGATAGTGACGCATTCACACGGCGATTTCGGCCATCGCGTGCTGTTCGACGCGGCTGCGCCGGTGTTGCCCGGGCTCGAGCGCCGCCCCGCTTTTGTGTTCTAAGCGCCAACTTAAACCCCGCCTCCGCCCGTGAGCCGTCTCGCTTGCGCCCGGGCAACGTCAAAATTCCGTTTTTAAAACAGGAGTGTGGCCAAGAAGCTGCAGCCGGAGAGTTTCCACTCAACCTAGCGTCTAGGGTGGTTCCGTTGCGCTTCAGCCCAGCTTATGTTGCAGCGGGTGCTAACAGCTTCGGGGCCCGGCCCGGTTTGTTTGGGCTGGAAAAGGATGAGCGGAATAGCGGGGATGTTTCGGGTCAGGATCGTTACTGGAGCCGCGGCTTCGGTCCTCCTGTTGGCTCTTGCAGGCCCTGCTCCTGCGCTTGCTGACACGATCGAGGCTGCGCTCGTGCGGGCCTACCAAAACAATCCGCAACTCAACGCGCAACGCGCCGCCGTGCGCGCGACCGACGAAGGCGTCCCGCAGGCGCTTTCGGGGTATCGCCCGAAGGTGTCGGTCAACGCGAGCGCCGGCTATCAATACACCGACACGCTCTCGACTCAGGGCGGCACGCCCACGGCGATTGTCAGGACGGACATTCACGGCGCCAATCCGCCACGCAGCGCCGGACTGACGGTTTCGCAGACGCTTTATAATGGCAATATCACCGCCAACAAAACCCGCGCGGCGGAAAGTTCGGTGTCCGGCGCTCGCGAGGGCCTGCGCGTGCTCGAGCAAACTGTGCTGCTCAACGCCGCCACCATTTACATGGATTACTTGCGTGATTCCGCGATCGTCGAGGTGCAGAAGAGCAACGTGCGGGTGCTGGAGCAGACGCTGAAGCAGACGCGCGATCGCTTCAACGTCGGCGAAGTGACGCGGACCGACGTGGCGCAATCCGAAGCCCAGCTCGCCGCCGGCAAGACTCAGGAGCTGCAGGCGGAGTCGAACCTGACAACGACCCGCGCGAACTTCCGTCGCATCATCGGCAACGAGCCCGAAAACCTCGCGCCGGGCTCGCCAGTGGACAGGTTTATTCCTCCAACGCTGCCGCAGGCAGTGGAGCTCAGCCTGATCGAAAATCCGAACGTCACGGCTTCGATGTATGGCGTCGACGTCAATTTCCTGCAGGTCAAGATCAACGAGGGTGCGCTGCTGCCCACCGTCACCCTGCAAGCCTCGGTGCAGCAGGCCTACGAACAGACGCTGATCACGCCGCGCACCTTTGGCGCCTCCGCAGCGGCGCAGGTGACGATACCGATCTATCAGGGCGGCGGCGAATATTCGCTGATTCGCCAGTCCAAGGAATTGCTGGCGCAGCAGCGACTCAATCTCGAGACGACCCGCGATCAGACCAGATCCAACACCGTGACGGCCTGGGGCCAGCTGGTGGCGGGCAAGGCCCAGGTTGCTTCCGCGCAATCGCAGGTGACGGCGTCCGAGATCGCGCTCAACGGCGTGCGCGAAGAGGCGAAGGCCGGGCAGCGCACCACGCTGGACGTTCTCAACGCGCAGCAGGCGTTGGTCAATGCGCGTGTCGCGCTCGTCACCGCGCAGCATGATCGCGTTGTTGCGTCCTACTCCGTGGTGAGCTCAGTCGGACGCTTGTCGCCGCAGGTGCTGAACCTGCCGACCACCACCTACGATCCGAGCGTGCATTACCACCAGGTGCGTGACAGCTGGATCGGCGTTCGGACCCCTGACGGACGCTGACGCGGGTACAGGGCGCTCCCTCAAAAAGCTGCTTCGAATCGCGGGAGCTGCCTCACGCCCGGTCTGCACAGGGCGCACGAATCAACAGCGCTCGAGGGGTGCCTTGCTTGCAATCGCTAATTGCCATGACATAGCCTTTACAGGGGCAACAGAGCGATTCGTGGCAGGCATGCAGCGCGGCGCTCGTACAACCCCGGGCGGCGGCGGGGTCGGAACCGCGCGATGGTTCGAGCGGGGCTTGATCTGGGGACAAGTCGGGCCGTGCGATGAAATCGCCGGGGCCCGCGTATTCAGAACCGGCAAAATCCGTCGCGCCTGGTGTAGAAAGACGTATGCGAGGGCGTTGATGATTTGGAGTCGGAGATGACGCAGCCCGCGAAGGTCCAAGAACCCTCGATGGAGGAGATTCTGGCGTCGATCCGGCGAATCATCGCCGATGACGAGGCCAAACCACCCGGGGGCGACAAGCCGGCCGCTGCCGCGCCGGCGCCAGCCCCGACGAAGGCCGAAAAACCTGCGGCAGGTGCGCCGGCTGCGGCTTCCAAGCCTGCCGTTATGAGCGACATTCCACCCTCGAAGATCCCGACGGCCGTGGCCGCTGCCGCCAGGCCCGCGGCCCCCCCGCCGAAACCGCCGGTCCAAGCGGCACCACCACCGTCACCACCGCCGCCGCCCACGCCGGCAGCCAAAGTGTCCAATAATCAGGACGACATCGATGCGCTGTTGAACGGTCTGGACGAACCCGGCGCGGAAGAGGAGTTGGACGCGTCCGAGCCCGGCGGCGATGAGGTGTTCGAACTGACCGACGACATGGCGGTCGCGAGCGAAACGCCGCAGTCCTCTTTCCACAAGATCGAGCCCGAGGACGATCTCGAATTCACCGAATCGGTCGGCAAAGCAACGCAGCGTCCGTCCGCCTACGATCCGTCGCCTGCGATACCGTCGGCGCCATCGCCTGCGATCCTGTCGCAGTCGACGGTATCCTCGGTCGAGTCGGCCTTCAATGCGCTCGCGCATACGGTCTTGAGCAACAATGCGCGTACCCTTGAGGATCTGGTCAAGGAAATGCTGAGACCGATGCTGAAATCCTGGCTCGACGACAACCTGCCGGGCCTCGTGGAGCGCATCGTCAAAGCCGAGATCGAGCGGGTCTCGCGCGGCCGCTAGCAGCGCCGGGCGGGCGAAACGGCCCGAATCGGCGGCCAGAGCTGATCCAGTCGCGTTTTCCGAGCGGTTGTTGTGTTGACTTGGCGCGCCGCGAGGGCTTTTAAGGCCCGTTGAGCCGGTTTGCCTGTCATGATCGAGAAAAACTACCAGCCCGCCGATATCGAAGGCCGCATGTCCCTGATCTGGGAGGATTCGCGCGCGTTCCGCGCCGGCCGCCCCGATCGGCGCGATGCAAAGCCCTTCACCATCGTGATCCCGCCACCGAATGTGACGGGTTCGCTGCATATGGGTCACGCGCTCAACAACACGCTGCAGGACGTGCTCTGCCGGTTCGAGCGCATGCGCGGCCGCGACGTGCTCTGGCAACCCGGCACTGATCACGCCGGGATCGCCACGCAGATGGTGGTGGAGCGCCAGTTGATGGAGCGCCAGCAGCCGGGCCGGCGCGACATGGGGCGGGAGAAATTCCTCGAACGCGTCTGGCAATGGAAAGAGGAGAGCGGCGGCACGATCATCAACCAGCTGAAGCGGCTGGGAGCCTCCTGCGACTGGTCGCGCGAGCGCTTCACGATGGACGAGGGTCTCTCGCGCGCGGTGGTGAAGGTGTTCGTGCAGCTCCACCGCGAGGGGCTGATCTACAAGGACAAGCGGCTGGTGAATTGGGATCCGAAGCTGCTCACCGCGATTTCCGATCTCGAGGTGCAACAGGTCGAGGTGAAGGGCAGTCTCTGGTATCTGCGCTATCCGCTCGAGGGCAAGACGTTCAGCCCGGAGGATCCCGCAAGCTTCATCGTGGTCGCAACCACGCGGCCGGAGACCATGCTTGGCGACAGCGGCGTCGCCGTGCATCCGGACGATACGCGCTATGCCGACCTCGTCGGCAGGAACGTGATCCTGCCGTTGGTCGGGCGAAGGATTCCGATCGTCGCCGACACCTATTCCGACCCGGAGAAAGGCTCGGGCGCGGTCAAGGTGACGCCGGCGCACGATTTCAACGACTTCGAGATCGGCAACCGGCACGGCTTGCCGCGTATCAGCGTGCTCGATCAGGAGGCGCGCCTGACGCTCGTCGGCAACGAGGATTATCTGCGTGGCTTGCCCGAGGGGGCGCACGAGTTTGCCGAGGAAATGCACGGCCTCGATCGCTTCGCGGCCCGCAAGCAGATCGTTTCGCGGCTCGAGGATTTCGGTTTCCTCGAGAAGATCGAGCCCAACACCCACATGGTGCCGCATGGCGACCGTTCCGGCGTCGTGATCGAGCCCTATCTCACCGACCAGTGGTACGTCGACGCCAAGACGCTGGCACAGCCTGCGATCGCGGCGGTGCGTTCGGGACGCACCAGGTTCGTGCCGCAGAATTGGGAGCGCACCTATTTCGAGTGGATGGACAACATCCAGCCCTGGTGCATCTCCCGCCAGCTCTGGTGGGGCCATCAGATCCCCGCCTGGTACGGTCCCGATGGCAGGGTGTTCGTCGCCGAAACCGAGGAGGAGGCGATCGGCCACGCGCTCGGCTACTACGTCGAGCAGGAGGTCATCACGGCCGAGCAGGGGCGGGAGATGGCGCTCGACCGCAACAAGCGCGCCGATTTCATCAAGCGCGATGAGGACGTGCTCGACACCTGGTTCTCCTCGGCGCTGTGGCCTTTCTCGACGCTGGGCTGGCCGGCCGACACGCCGGAAGTGAAACGCTATTACCCGACCGATGTGCTGGTCACCGGTTTCGACATCATCTTCTTCTGGGTTGCACGGATGATGATGATGGGCCTGCACTTCATGAAGGAGGCACCGTTCTCGACCATCTACATCCACCGTCTCGTTCGCGACGAGAAGGGTGCGAAGATGTCGAAGTCGAAAGGCAACGTCATCGACCCCCTCGGCGTCATCGACGATTACGGCGCCGATGCCCTGCGCTTTGCGCTGGCCCGCGGCGCGGCGCAAGGCCATGACATCAAGCTGTCGCCGCAACTGGTCGAGACCAACCGCAATTTCGCGACGAAACTCTGGAACGCCTGCCGCTTCGCCGAGATGAACGGCTGCGCGATGCCGGTCGGTTTCGATCCGGCCGGGACAAAAGACACCTTGAACCGCTGGATCGTGCATGAGACGGTGCGCGCCACGCGCGAGGTGACGGAAGCGATCGCGGCGTACCGGTTCAACGACGCGGCCAACGAAATCTATCGCTTCGTCTGGAACGTCTATTGCGACTGGTACCTCGAGCTCGCAAAGCCCTCGCTTGCGGGCGAGGAGGGGCCGGCAAAGACCGAGACGCGCGCGACGGTTGCCTGGGCGCGCGACGAGATCCTGAAACTGCTGCATCCGTTCATGCCCTTCATCACCGAGGAGCTGTGGGAGGTCACGGCCAGGCGCGACACCCTGCTCGCGCTGTCGCCGTGGTCGCGCGCGGTGGATTTCTCGGACGCCGCAGCCGAAGCCGAGATCGGCTGGGTGGTCGACCTTGTGACCGCAATTCGTTCCGTGCGCGCCGAAATGAATATCGCTCCGGCCACGCTGACGGCGCTGGTGCTGGCGGGCGCTTCGCCGCAGACCCGGACGCGCGTGCCGCGCTGGGGCGACGTCATCAAGCGCCTGGCGCGACTTAACGACATTTCCTTTGCCGATCGCGCCGGCGAAGGCGCCGTGCAGCTCCTGGTCCGCGGCGAGATCGCGGCGCTCCCGCTGAAAGGCGTCATCGACCTTGCGGCGGAAAAGGTCCGCCTCGACAAGGAAATCGCCAAGGCCGATGCCGACATCAAGCGGGTCGATGCCAAGCTCGGCAACGAGAAGTTCGTGGCGAATGCGCCGGAAGACATCGTCGAGGAGGAGAAGGAGAAGCGCGAGGCGGCGCTGGCGCGCAAGGCCAAGATCCAGGAAGCGCTGGAGCGGCTGCAGAATGTCGAGGCGTGAGGCGGTGTCCGCCGGTTCGTCCGAAGCTTGCGCGGAGTGAGGGCCATGCGCGCCGGGGCACCCAGCCGGACGGCGCGGGGAGCAGCGGCTTGTCGCGCGCTGCATCAGGCCCTCGATGGCGCTGCGATCTTTTCCGACCCCTATGCGCTGATAATCCTGGATGAAACCACGCGCAATTCGCTGGAAGCGATCGCGGCCGATCCGTCGCAGCGGCAGATGCGGCTCTTCGTCGTCGCGCGCAGTCGCTTCTCCGAGGACGCGCTCGCCGCCAGCGTTGCAGGCGGCGTGCGACAGGTGGTGGTGCTCGGCGCGGGGCTCGACACCTTCTCCTTGCGCAACCCCTTTGCTGCGGCTGGCGTGCGCGTGTTCGAGGTCGATCATCCCTCGACGCAAGCCTGGAAGCGCGAGCGGCTCGAGCAGGCGGGCCTCTCCGAGCCGGCCTCGCTCACCTTCGCGCCCATTGATTTCGAGCGGCAAAGCCTCGCCGACGGCCTCGTGGCCGCCGGGTTCAGGAGCGACCGGCCGACCTTCTTCCAATGGCTCGGCGTCGTTCCCTATCTCAGTCGCGAGGCGATCTTCGGCACCCTCGACTTCATCGCCAGCATTCCCCATTCGGCCGTCGTCTTCGATTATACCGAGCCGCTCGAAAATCACGCGCCCGCACGCCGAGCTCGCCTGACCGCCGTCGCCGAAAGTGCGGCGGCGCGCGGTGAGCCCTGGCTCTCCTTCTTCGACTCCGCCGAGACGGCCACACTGCTGCACCGGAAGGGCTTCGTCGTCATCGAAGACCTCGGTTTTACGCAGATGGTCAGCCGTTTCTCGCCAGCCCTCGGCGAGGGGCTGGAAGGCGGGCCCGGGGGCCATGTGATCCACGCGGCGTTGGCGCCGGTTGGTTGAGCCAGCGAATTGCGCCGCGCCCCCGAAGACAGGCCCCGCGGCCAGGCCTTCGGCAATCACCGCGAGGGCTCATTCCGCAAACGGCTTGCTCAGAAATTTCGAGCCGCGCAGGCCGTAGCGCCAGGGCAGCTCCGCTGCCTTGGTGATGCCGATGCGCACACCGCTGACGACTTCGAGCCTGCCGAGGCGCGCATGCAACGCAAACGGCGGCGCGTCGAGCGCCATGGCGTTGTGGCGATGGGTGATCGCGAGTGCTTGCGTCAGCTTGCCCGGCCCCGAGCAGAGCGCGCGCACATCGCTGATACCGCGCCGCCGGCGCATCGTGGCAATGCCATGGGTCGGCTCCAGCGCCCGGATCAGCACGGCGCTTGCCGAGCCTTCCCGTTCGCAGACAAAGTTCACGCACCAATGAATGCCGTAGGAGCGGTAGACGTAGACAAAACCCGGCGGCCCGAACATCACCTGGTTGCGCGCGGTCGGTCCGTTGAAAGAGTGCGCGGCCGGGTCGGTGTGATGATACGCCTCGACCTCGACGATGATGCCGCCGACGCCGTCGACCAGAAGCGTTGCGCCGATCAGGTCGGGCGCGACCTCGTGGACGCTCCGTCCAAAGAACGCGCGCTCGAGCTGCTTGCCGAGAGGAGGCGGCGTTGTGGCGGATCTTGTCTTTTCAGCCATTCTGAGCCGGAATCGACGGGAACAGGCGTCAAATCTGCTCATATCCGCGTCCGTTCCGCCAGCCCGGGTTGCTAGTCTCGCCAGCGGGGATTACTTAAGCGAAAGCCGTCCGGATGCCCCATGGTCACCATTATCGATACCATCTCCCCCGAGCCAAAAAGGCCGCGTCACCCGGAGAAGGTGAACCGTCCGGATGCGGCCTCGCCGCCGAAGCCGGACTGGATCCGCGTGCGCGCGCCGACCACGCGCGGCTATGCCGACACCCGCAACATCGTGCGCGAGAACAACCTGGTCACCGTCTGCGAGGAGGCGGGCTGCCCGAATATCGGCGAGTGCTGGGACAAGAAGCACGCCACCTTCATGATCATGGGCGATACCTGCACGCGCGCCTGCGCCTTCTGTAACGTCAAAACGGGACTGCCGGGCGCGCTCGATCTCGCCGAGCCTGAGCACGTCGCGGAAGCGACGTTCAAGCTGGGCCTGGCGCATGTGGTCGTGACCTCGGTCGACCGCGACGATCTCGCGGACGGCGGTGCGGCGCACTTCGCCAACACCATCCGCGCGATCCGCGCGCGCTGTCCGGCCACCACCATCGAGATCCTCACGCCCGACTTCCTGCGCAAGGAGGGCGCGCTGGAAGTGGTGGTTGCGGCAAAGCCCGACGTCTTCAACCACAATCTCGAAACCGTGCCGTCGCGATATCTGTCCGTACGGCCGGGCGCGCGCTACTTTCACTCGATCCGCCTGCTGCAACGGGTCAGGGAACTCGACCCCACGCTCTTTACGAAGTCTGGCATCATGGTCGGTCTCGGCGAGGAGCGGCACGAGGTGCTGCAGGTGATGGACGACTTGCGCTCGGCCGAGGTCGATTTCCTCACCATCGGGCAATACCTGCAGCCGACCCGCAAGCATCACGCCGTCATGCGCTACGTCACGCCGGACGAGTTTTCCAATTACCAGACCGTCGCCTACACCAAGGGGTTTTTGATGGTGTCGGCGAGCCCATTGACGCGCTCGTCGCATCATGCCGGCGAAGATTTTGCCAAGCTGAAAGCAGCGCGGGCTGCGATCGCCCGCTAGACGTCGATGCCACGTTTTTCCAACAAGCGTCGCGTGCAGCATCGCGCGGACCAGATGTTCGACCTCGTCGCCGATGTCGAACGCTATCCGGAGTTCGTGCCGCTGTGCAGTGCTCTCAGGGTGCGTCGGCGCTCGCCCCAGGCGGACGGCACCGAGGTCATCGTCTGCGACATGACGGTGTCCTTCAAGCTGGTGAAGGAAACGTTTACCAGCGAGGTGACGCTCGACCGCAAGAACCTGAAGATTCTGGTGCGCTACCTGCAGGGACCATTCTCCAACATGGAGAACCGCTGGACGTTCGAGCCGAAAGGCGACGACGCCTGCGAGGTCGGCTTTTTCATCGCCTATGAGTTCAGGAGCAAGATGCTGGCGACCCTGATGGGATCGATGTTCGATGCGGCGTTCCAGCGATTCTCCGCGGCCTTCGAGAAGCGCGCGGACATGATCTACGGGAGAAGGCCGGCGGTGACGTAGGAGCCGTCATTGCGAGGAGCGATAGCGACGAAGCAATCCAGATCTTCCTTCTTGGCTCGATTTCTGGATTGAACACTGCGCTCGCAATGACGAGAGCTGCATTCCTATTCAACATGTCAAACAGCAATTCGGTGTCAGCGCCCGGCTTGACCGGGCGTTCCAGTATTCCAGAGACGGGCGTGCTCACATGCGATGTCTCTGGGGTACTGGATGCCCGCTTTCGCGGGCATGACAAAACAAGGGATGTGACTCAGCATTCCCGCGGCGCGATTGCGCCCGAGTCCTTGCAGGAAGTCACTCCCTCAAGACATAAAGAGGGCGCAGGGAAAACCGGGTGTTGTGTGCACCCGCAGCCTCGCGTGCAGATGAAGAAAGCACACGAGTTAGTCCACTACAGGTTCACCGAAACGCTCCGGCCTTCCCTGCGCGATGGTTTACGACTTTTTGCGAGCTCTCCCCGGTGTCCGTGACCTCATAGTCACCGTCGCCTGCGGCTTTCACCGCATGCTTAGCGCCAGCCAAGGGGCGCCAGGACCACACGCCTTCGCCGTCCGCATCGCGTTGTCCGTCCGACAACGCGATGACGTCCATCGCATTCCAACCCAACGCTCGTGACGGTCGCGACGCGCCCCTCCGGTAGATCGGAATATCAGAAATAAGATCACACCATTCCGAAAAACGGAAGCAAAATCTTTGAGCAACGCGGTCGATAATTCGGATCGTGCTGATTTCATTTGGGGAATTCGGTTTCTCAAAGAGTCCTTTTGCAAGCTCGGTGTGCCTCATCTGTCCTCGAGTTCACCATGGGCCAATGCCTGTTCGCTTCCGATCAGATAAATCTGAGAACGTTCCAAGAGTGCGACCGGACCATCAAGGACCAACAACCATGGCAATCCTTGCGGACTTCTTCGTCGCTTCGCCGGAGCAAGCCGCGCGGTACGCCAGTCGTCTCGACGAGCCCGATGGAGGCACCGAGATCACGGCATTGCTTCAACCGGCCTCATATACCGGTTTCACCACACTGCAGATCGGCATGTTGTGGGCGATCCTTGAGGGCGTTGCATGGGATCGGAAACGTCACCTGCTTGAGAACATCTGGTTCTCGGAGGAGGGCGAGGCCTGGCTCAACCGTTTTTCGGACGAGTTGACCCGATTGTTGGCCGGTGCCTCAGGGAACGAGTTTGCGGCCGTATTGGCGAAATGGGCCGCAACGGACGAGGTGGACTACAGCGAGGAAGAACTTGCTCCCGTGTTGAGGGATCTTGGAGCACTGGCGAGGAAAGCTGTTGAGACTGACACCTCGGTCTATCTCTGGGGCTGCGTGTGAGCGCTGCGGTCACCGAGAAACCTGGGCAGGTGAGTTCGCCAAAGATAAGCGCGATGCATCGCCCGGTGGTATCTTGCGTTCCTTGCGCGTCCTCTTCGACATTTGCTAGTCGAACCGAGACCTCAACGGTTCGAGCGCTCAAAGCCGTCATGGTTCAATGGCAAAGGCCAAGCGCCGACGCGTGATGCAGCTTTATATGATCGATTTTCCGCATGTTCATAGAGCTGGTTTGAGCCTCACATTCGGCGGCCGAAAGCTCGGCCTGTCGAACGCCTTGCCGTCGAGTCGCGACGAAAAGGCTGGGGGCAGTTTGACGGAGATAAGGCAGCATGCATTCGCGCAAGGTGACCGGAATCGCGGCAATGTCGGCTCTGCTGCTGATGCAAGGCTCATCGGTTGCGCAGGATCGACCGGTCGAATTCGACTCCGGCCGGCAAGGCTATTCTGGCCGAGAAGCTCGCCGACACGGACAGGCAGTTGGACGTTCCATGGTCGGCTGAACCGGTGTGGTTCGTCGCGCCCAAGCTGACATTCCCGTTGCCGATGTGCGCGTTCCCTGGTGGCCTGTGCGGCGCGGTTCACCGCGATGGCACGGTCGCGGTCCCTCCACGATATGATTGGGTGGGCAAATTCTCAGACGGCCGGGCTTCGGTGCGCGCAGACGGGCTTTACGGATTTGTCGATGAGGGAGGCCACGAGGTCGTCAAGCCACAATACGCCATTGTCGGCGAGTATAAGTATGGGTTCGCGCAGGTCGACATCGACGGAAAGTCCGGCCTGATCGACCGCGATGGCAAGCTCATCATCCCGGCGAAATATGGCTTTGTCGAAGCGATCGGCCCCGATCGTGTCCTGGTATCTGAGATGCGACAGCTTGACGGAGAGCCAGGCGCTGAGGGCTTTTCGGACTATCGTGCGATCATCGCACCTCCCCTTCCGAAATCTTTGCGATTGGAAGATCTCACGACCCGAATTGTTGATCTCACGGGGATACCGGTCGAGCAAGAGAACAGATGGTTCCTTGGTGCTCCATCGTTCCCGTTCAACGGCAATTCTCCCCTGAGTTGGCGGGAGAAGGATGAACTCTGGGGCCTCGCACGGGCCGATGGGAGCTGGCTCGTCGAGCCCAAGTTCGAGCAGGTCGAAAAACTGAGCGATGGTCTTGCTCTTGTGAAACTCAACGGCAAGTTCGGCTTCCTCAATGAAACCGGGCATTTGGTCATCGAGCCGATCTTCGACCAGGCCTGGAGCTTCAAGCCGGGCTTGAACCGCACCGCGGCGGCGCGGGATGGAATCTATGGCCTGATCGACAAAACCGGCGCGTGGGTGTTGCAGAGCAAATATTTGCAGGTTCGTCCCGCCGTTTCACATCGTGTCCACGAAGGCGATACGGAAAAGTCGTTCGGCTGGCATTTCAAGGACGGCGACCACTGGGGTCTTCTCACCCACGATTGGCATGTGTGGCTCCCCGCCGATTTCGATGAGCCTGTTTATCGCTGCGACGACGGCCGGCTTGCGGGATACAAAAACCGCGAGGTGCTCTTGTTTCTGAACGATGGAACGCCGTTGCAACCGCCGAACGGACGAATCGTCAATGAAAACCGCGGGGTGCTCTTCCTTCAGGGCGCTGGAATGCCGGACGGACGAATTGCTAGCCAAGCGTGTCTTAGCACGCCACCTTATGTCCTGTGGGTTGGTGACAAGGCCGGATTGATCGATGCAGGCGGCCAACCTTTGACGCCTGTGCAGTTCGACGCGATCGCGCGGCTGGCGCACGGCATCAGCAATGTGAAAACCGACGGGAAATGGGGACGGATCGGCCCCGATGGCAAATGGCTGCTGGAGCCGAAATTCGATCGGCTCTCCGGCGGCCTTGAGCTGTTCGTGGCATCGATCGACGGCAAGCGCGGCTTCATGCGGGCGGATGGCAACTGGCTGATCGAACCTAAATTCGATGCGGCCAGCATTCGACGAGATGGCGAGACAGCGTTCGTCACCATATCAGGTGCAACGGGCCTGCTGCGGCTCACTGACCAATCGTGGGTCATAGCTCCGCGTCCCGGCGTGATGTGCGACATCAAATACGCCGTCATGGCACAGGTAGACGGCAGGCGTGCGATCCTGTCGCAGACCGGCGAGAGCTGGATCGATATCGGCGCAGAACGTATCGGGATTGATCCGGAATTCGGGCTGCAGACCTATCTCAAGGATGGCAAGTGGGGGCTGGTCGATACTGCCGGGCAGGTGACGGTCGAACCCTCATACGACGCTCCCGTCTCATTCAAGCCCGGTTTACGCGGAATTGCCTGGGCCAAGCGCGAGGACAAATGGTGCGCCATCGACCGGCGCGGCCACGCTGTCTCCCGCATTCCGTGCATGGACAACGATCCCATCCCAACCAATGGCTACTTTAAGTGCACGGTGGAATGATGCGCTGACGCTGCGGCCGCTACGACGGATCGCGATTTGCAATCACCGAGGACGCTAATCGCGAACTGAGCGGAGCGCTGGAGTCGGATCGACACACTTCGCCAGCGTCCAAAGCCTGTTCGCTCCGGGCAAGTAGCGCTTGCGCACGAGGCTGATACCACTGGGACACGGGTGACCTGCACGCGGCACAATCGGTCAGACGGTGAGGGGCATGGCAGCGCGTCGATGGATAATCCTCGCGTCAATGATCGTTTTGGTCGTCCTCGCTCCGATGCCGTTCACTATGCCCGCGGCAGCCGACATGGCAAGCGAGGCGGCGCAAGCCTGGTCTGCGGCAAAGGAGACGACAAGCACCACCGTGCTGGAGTCGTTCATTCGCCGCTACCCGGACACGTTTTATGCGGACCTTGCACGGGCGCGCCTGGAAGAGCTGCGGCAGGTGAAGAAGCCGACGCAAGCCAGTCCGATCGGTCCTTCGAGCGAGAAAGCAGTTCTAGGCGATCCTGCGCCGACGGCTCAAACGAACATTCCAGACCGTTCTGGCCAGTCGCCGACCGAGCAGGTCGCAGCCAAATCGCAGCGTGCCGTTCTCTACGTGGAGAATCCATCCGATCCTAAAGGTGATCAGTACATTGGCTCGGTGGTGTGGCACAGTGAACCGAATTGGTCGTCGGGAAAGATCGATATCGGCGTGCGCGCTGATGTCGAGATTCCCGATCGCAAATTGAAGGCGACGTTGTCGTTCCACCGCAATGCCCATCCATCGGTACCAGCTAGTCACATCTTTAGAGTGACCGTCCAGTTCCAAGATGCGACCGTCCCCCACGTCGCCAACGTGCCGGGCATGTTGATGAAGACGGATGAGCCTGCGCGCGGTACTCCGCTCGCTGCCCTTGCTGTGAAGGTCGGCGAAGATTTGTTCGTGGTAGGCCTTTCTAACTCTGAGGCCGACCGCCAGCGTAACATCGAGCTCATAAAGCAACGCTCCTGGTTGGACATGCCGATGATCTTCACGAACCAGCGCCGCGCCATCCTTGTGCTCGAAAAGGGGTCGACAGGGACGCAAATCTTCAATGACGTGTTCGCCGCGTGGCAGCAATAGCTATGAGCAATCAGGGTCAGCCCAACTTCCGAAAGGTGACGGGGGATGAGTTTCGCCATGCGCTGGCCAATTGCTCGGCATCCCCGCTTTTTCGCGAGGTCGGAGGCTGCGCGCGGCTATGGCGGCTGTCATTGCGAGGCGCGATAGCGCCGAAGCAATCCAGAATGCCTCCTCGGCGGCAGTCTGGATTGCTTCGCTGCGCTCGCAATGACGGCGGAGATCGCAGACGCAGGTCGCTGAAGGGGCCTTCTCTCACGCCCTGCGGCCGTCTTCGCTTCACCGCATGCCGCCTTGACGTGCGCATCCGCGCCGCCCCTTTTGCCTTTTGCAGACTGGCCGCAAGCTTCCACTCGCGCTGTTTCTTAGATACATTTACTGAATGACCAAGCTGCTGGACAAGGCTATCGCGCGAACGCGCCAGCTTCCGCCGGAAGATCAGGATGTTGTCGCAGTTGCAATGCTCGCGATGGTGGACGCAAGTCCGATCGTTGAGCTCGACGAGGAGACGCGTGAGGCGATCCGCGAAGGGCTCGAGCAGGTGCGCCGCGGACAATTCGTTTCGGACATCGAAATCGAAGCACTCTGGAAACGGCACGGTTTGTGAAAGTTCGCTTCACGCCGCGTGCGCGGAACGATCTCGCCACGATCCTCCAATACATCGACGAGCGCAGTCCTCGCGGCGCTGAGAACATGAAACGGGCTATCCGAAGAACTATTGAGGTGATCGGAGAATTTCCGGAGGGCCGCCTCGCTGGCGAGCAGGCAGTCCGGGTCTTGCCAGTCGGTCGCTACCCATATCTGATCTACTGGAGCGTGGAAGCAGGCGAGGTCTGTGTTGTTCACATTCGCCATGCGCGACGACGACCTTGGGTGGCCAACAAGGAGCCTTGAAACTCGCGTGACGATCGGGACGTCCGTCGAGTGGCTTGCGCGCTCTCTCACCCCCTTGGCGGCCGTCGCCGCTTTGCCGCATGGCGGCGCGAGGTGCGCACGGCGCGCGGCCTCAGGCGGCTTGCGGCCTCGCGCACCGGCTTTTTTGCGGCCTGAGGGCCGCGTGCCAGTTCCATCAGCATGCGCAGCGCCTCCACCACCGAGCGCTCGCGCACGGCCCGGCGGCCGATCGCGCCAAAACGCTGCTCGCGATGGATGATGCGGCCGTCGCGCGCAGCGGCTGCAAAATGCACGAGCCCGACCGGCTTGCCGGGTGTGGCCCCGCCGGGACCGGCGATGCCGGTGATCGAGACGGCGAGGTCGACACCGGCGCGCTCCAGGGCGCCAACCGCCATCTGGGTTGCGGTCTCCTTTGAGACCGCGCCGAAAGTCGCAAGCGTGGTGGCGCTGACGCCCAGCATCGTGCGCTTGGCGTCATTGGAATAGGTGATGAAGCCGCGGTCGATGACGTCGGAGGAGCCGGGGATGTCGGTCAGCGCGCCGGCGACGAGACCGCCGGTGCAGGATTCGGCGGTTGCCATTGTCAGCCGCCGGCTGCGGCAGAGATCGAGCAGCGAGCGGGCGAGGGCGCTGGTGGAGCCGATTTGACGTTCGCTAGTCATCAGATGCGGATTCCCTCATGCGAACGAACGTCCAATGACAGCTATTTGCTCCAACCCTGATCGGTCCAAGGCAGGCGGATGGTGGCGCTTGCGGTCGCGGCAATGCCTTCCTCGCGCCCGGTGAAGCCGAGCCTTTCGCTGGTGGTCGCCTTCACCGCCACGCGGGAGATATCGACGCCTGCGATCTCGGCAATGCGCGCGCGCATCTGATCGCGCAG
This sequence comes from uncultured Alphaproteobacteria bacterium, assembly GCA_963738845.1. Lineage (GTDB taxonomy): Bacteria > Pseudomonadota > Alphaproteobacteria > Rhizobiales > Xanthobacteraceae > Bradyrhizobium. The sequence continues at coordinate 739,292 of CAVTYJ010000009.1, forward strand.
AGGGCCGATCTTCGGTCGCTCGCAGATCAAGGTGACCTCGAGATTGGCAATGCGGCCGCCGCGCGCGCTGACGCGGTCGACGGCATATTTCAGGAACTGGTGCGACGCCGCGCCCTTCCATTTCGGATCGCTCGGCGGAAAATGCGAGCCGATATCGCCGTCCGCGAGCGCCCCCAGGATGGCGTCGACGAGCGCATGCAGGCCCACATCACCGTCGGAATGGGCGAGAAAGCCCTTTGCGTGCGGCACGCGCACGCCGCAGATCATCACATGATCGCCCGCGCCGAAGGCATGCACGTCATAGCCTGTGCCGGTCCTGATGTCTCCGAGCTGGCTCGCAAGGCGCGCCTCCTCGCGCGTGAAATCTTCCGGGGTGGTCAGCTTCATGTTGGCAACATCGCCTTCAAAGGTCGCAACCGTCAATCCCGCCCATTCGGCCAGTGCCGCATCGTCGGTGAACTCGGACAGCCCCTCGGCCGCCGCGCGGCGATGGGCCTGAAGGATCGCATCGTAGCGGAACACCTGCGGTGTCTGCGCGATGCGCAGGCGCGCGCGCTCCGGCGTGGCCTCGACGGCGCCGCTTGCGTCGATCAGCTTCACAGTGTCGGCGACTGCAATCGTGGGGATAGCGGCTCCGGTGCGGCTGACAGCCTCGATCGCGCGCGAGATCACGGCGTGCGAGACGAAGGGACGGGCCGCATCGTGGATCAGGACGGTATCGGGCGTCTCGGCCGCGAGTGCCTCCAGTCCGGCGCGAACGGATGCCTGGCGCGTGGCGCCGCCGGCGGCCGGCGGTCGGTAGCGCAGGCCAGCCGTGGCCGCGTCGAACATCGCGGTGTCGTCGGGGTTGAGCACCGGCTGCACGAGGCAAACCTCGGGATGCGTGCAAAACGCTTCCATGGCGCGAAAGATCACGGTTTGTCCGCCGATCGCGCGATATTGCTTCGGCCCCCCGCCGCCCGCACGAAGGCCGCGACCGGCTGCGACGACGATGGCTGCAGTCCGTTCAGTCTTTGCCATGGAACTTCAATATGACTCGCATAGGGGGTGATGGCGCGCGGCGCGCAGGCCTTATCACGGGACGTCTGCAAAGCAGAGAGGTTCCCGGGGAAATTGTTGGGGCATCGGCCGAGGGGCATTAACCCCGGTTTCATCCGGGGTTGTGCAAACGGCAAATGATGTTGCAGTGCACTTGCAAGATCACAAGAATTGTCTAAAGTGTAGGCATGAAACTTGACTGCACAAGAATTGTGCTCAAAATAGGCTCACGGCATTCGCGATGAGGCGGGTGTCATACAAACGAGACGTTCGTGATCGGCTCGGATAGTCCACCAGCTAAGCCTTTGAAAATAGGCGACATTGAGCTCGCCAACCCGGCTTTTCTCGCACCCATGTCCGGCGTGACCGATGCGCCTTTTCGCCGTCTGGCGGAACAGCTCGGCGCCGGGCTCGTGGTGTCCGAGATGACCGCGAGCGAGGACCTGGTCCAGGGGCGTCCGATATCGCGGCTGCGTTGCGAGGCGACCGGCGCCGGACCGCATGTCGTGCAACTCGCCGGCTGCGAGGCGCGCTGGATGCGCGAGGGCGCTGTCATCGCGGAACAAGCGGGCGCCGACATCATCGACATCAACATGGGTTGCCCGGCGCGCCACGTGACCGGCGGCCAATCCGGGTCGGCGCTGATGCGCGATCTCGACCACGCGTTGACGCTGATCGAGGCGACGGTTGCGGCCGTCAACGTGCCCGTGACCTTGAAGATGCGGCTCGGCTGGGACGATCGCACGCGCAACGCGCCGGAGCTTGCGCGCCGCGCGGAAGCGGCCGGCGTTGCGATGATCACCGTGCATGGCCGCACGCGTTGCCAATTCTATAAGGGTGAGGCCGACTGGGCGGCGGTGCGCGAGGTGAGGGAGGCTGTCAGCATCCCGCTGGTCGTCAATGGCGACATCACCTCGTTCGACATCGCGCGCGAGGCGCTCAAGGCGTCCGGCGCCGATGCCGTGATGATCGGGCGCGGCGCGCAGGGCCAGCCCTGGCTGCCCGGCCAGATCGGACGGCGGCTCAAAGGCAGCGATGCCGAGACGGCGCCGGCACTTGCGGTGCAGCTTTCCTATCTCCGCATCCTCTACGACGAGATCTGCCACCATTACGGCGCGCGCATAGGCCTTCGCCACGCGCGCAAGCATCTCTCCTGGGCGCTCGAGGTCGCAGCGCTTTGCGGCCGCGCGCCCGCGCAGAAGCTCAAGGCCTGGCGCGAGAAAATCCTGACGTCGGACGATCCCGGGCATGTCCACCGCTCGCTCGAGGACGCGTTCGACGACTTTGCATGGAGTGCTGCTGCATGACCTCTGCCGCAGAGCGCAAGCGAATGCCGTCCGACGGCGAGGCGATCCTCAATGCGCTGCCCAACCCTGTGCTGCTGATCGGGCCCGACGGCAAGATCGTCGACGCCAATAATGCCGCCGAGTCCTTTTTCGACATCTCCGCGCAGTTCCTGCAGCGGCAATCGCTCAAGGAGCTTGTCCCCTTCGGCAGCCCCTTGCTCGCCTTGATCGATCAGGTCCGCACCTCCGGCTCGCCGGTCAACGAATACAAGGTCGATCTCGGAACGCCCCGGATCGGCGGCGACCGCCAGGTCGATCTGCACGTCGCACCGCTGACCGAGCGTCCCGGCCATATCGTCGTGATGCTGCAGGAGCGCACCATCGCCGACAAGATGGACCGCCAGCTCACCCATCGCAGCGCCGCGCGCAGCGTGATCGCGCTTGCCGCGATGCTTGCGCATGAAATCAAGAACCCGCTGTCGGGCATCCGCGGCGCGGCGCAGCTTCTGGAGCAGCAGGCCTCCTCCGAGGACCGCATGCTGACCCGGCTGATCTGCGACGAGGCCGACCGCATCGTCACACTGGTCGACCGCATGGAAGTGTTTGGCGACGACCGTCCGGTGGCGCGCGGGCCCGTCAACATTCACAGCGTGCTCGATCACGTGAAGCGGCTGGCGCAATCGGGCTTTGCCCGCAACGTGCGCTTTGTCGAGGATTACGATCCGTCACTGCCGCCCGTGCTCGCAAACCAGGACCAGCTGATCCAGGTGTTCCTGAATCTCGTCAAGAACGCGGCCGAGGCCGTGGTCGATCTCGGCGGCGATGCGGAGATCCAGCTCACCACGGCGTTCCGCCCGGGCGTGCGGCTCTCGGTGCCCGGCAAGAAGTCGCGGGTGTCGCTGCCGCTCGAGTTCTGCGTCAAGGACAATGGCCCGGGCGTGCCCGAGGACCTTCTGCCGAACCTGTTCGATCCCTTCGTCACCACCAAGCAGACCGGCAGCGGGCTCGGCCTGGCGCTGGTCGCAAAGATCGTCGGCGACCATGGCGGCATCATCGAATGCGAGTTGCAGCCGCGCAAGACGACGTTCCGCGTGCTGATGCCAATGTTCAACGGCGCCAAGCAGACCGATCCGATCAATCGCGATGACGTCGCCGGGACGCCGTTGCACGCCCCACAGGGCTTGAGATGAAAAGGCTTGAGATGAGTAGGCTTGAGATGAGAACGCTCGAGATGAGAAGGCACAAGATGAGGAAGACCAATGCCTGCAGGTAGCATTCTTGTCGCCGATGACGATACCGCCATCCGCACAGTCCTGAATCAGGCGCTGTCGCGCGCCGGATACGAGGTCCGCCTGACGGGCAACGCCGCGACCTTGTGGCGATGGGTGAGCCAGGGCGAGGGCGACCTCGTCATCACCGACGTCGTGATGCCCGACGAGAATGCGTTCGACCTCTTGCCGCGGATCAAGAAGATGCGGCCGAACCTGCCGGTCATCGTCATGAGCGCGCAAAACACCTTCATGACCGCGATCCGTGCGAGCGAGCGCGGCGCGTACGAATATCTGCCGAAACCGTTCGACCTGAAGGAATTGATCGCGATCGTCGGCCGTGCGCTGGCCGAGCCGAAGGAGCGCAGCGCCAGCCCCGCGGAGGAGACCGAGTTCGATTCCATTCCGCTGGTCGGCCGCTCGCCAGCGATGCAGGAAATCTACCGCGTGCTGGCACGGCTGATGCAGACCGATCTCACCGTGATGATCTCGGGTGAATCGGGCACGGGCAAGGAGCTGGTCGCCCGCGCGCTGCATGATTACGGCAAGCGCCGCAACGGTCCGTTCGTGGCCGTCAACATGGCGGCGATCCCGCGCGACCTCATCGAGTCCGAGCTGTTCGGCCATGAGCGCGGCGCCTTCACCGGAGCCAACACCCGTGCGTCCGGGCGCTTCGAGCAGGCCGAAGGCGGCACGCTGTTTCTCGACGAGATCGGCGACATGCCGATGGAGGCGCAGACGCGGCTATTGCGCGTGCTGCAGCAGGGCGAATACACCACCGTCGGCGGTCGTACCCCGATCAAGACCGACGTGCGCATCGTCGCCGCCTCGAACAAGGACCTGCGCATCCTGATCCAGCAGGGGCTTTTCCGGGAAGACCTGTTCTTCCGCCTCAACGTCGTGCCGCTGCGCTTGCCGCCATTACGCGAGCGCATCGAGGATCTGCCCGACCTGGTTCGGCATTTCTTCGCGCTCGCCGAGAAGGACGGACTGCCGCCGAAAAAGCTCGATGCGTTGGCCCTGGAGCGGCTGAAGCAGCATCGCTGGCCGGGCAATGTGCGCGAACTGGAAAACCTCGCCCGCCGTCTCGCCGCGCTCTATCCGCAGGACGTGATCACCGCGTCCGTGATCGACGGCGAGCTCGCGCCGCCCGCGGTCGCCTCCGGCGGCTCGATCCCGCTCGGCATCGATAATCTCGGCGGTGCGGTCGAAGCCTATCTGTCCTCGCACTTCTCGGGTTTCCCCAACGGCGTGCCGCCGCCCGGCCTCTATCACCGCATCCTCAAGGAGATCGAGGTGCCGCTGTTGACCGCAGCACTCGCGGCCACGCGCGGCAACCAGATTCGCGCCGCCGATCTCCTCGGCCTGAACCGCAATACGCTGCGCAAGAAGATCAGGGATCTCGACATCCAGGTGTACCGCAGCGGGGGCTAGCGGTAGCAGCGGGGAGGGGACCAGGTCAGCACCTCCAGTGGCCTGATCCCCTCCTTTTTTGCTTCTCAGCGAAGACCCGGTTGGCTGGGCTTGACCGGATGCGAACTGCGGCAGCGCGGGCCGCGGAATTGGCGCAAAGTGGCAGACAAGGAGGTCTCGGCGGCATTTCGCCCCACGAGCCTTGCTGACATGAGCCAACGGAATACGCGGCCCCGCTGCCCGACCTATCTCCCGCCGAGCCCGAGCGACCACGCATGCGGATGTCGCTGAAGCGGTTGCTTGCGCCGGTCGCGGTCGGCTTTGCGCTGTTATCCGCTCTCCTGAGCTTTCTGGTGCTGACCGGTTTCACGCCGATCGAGCCGACTCCGCCGGTGGTCGCCTCCTTCCTTCTGATCGATGCCGCGCTGATCCTTCTGTTGCTCGGCCTCATCATCCGCGAGGTCTGGCACATGATGCGGGCGAGGCGACGCGGGCAGATCGAGCCGCTGCACTTGCAGATCGTCGGCCTGTTCGCGCTGTTTGCGGTGCTGCCGGGCGTGGTGGTCGCGATCGTCGCCAACGTCACCATCGACCGAGGCTTCAACCGGCTGTTTTCGGGACCGACGCGCGAGGTCATCCAGAACTCGGTGACCGTATCGCGGGCCTATACCTATGAACACGCGGAGCTCATTCGCGGCGACATCCTCGGCATGGCCAACGACATCTCCCATGCCCAGCCACTGTTCGACCAGGACCGCGTCTCCTTCAACGAGTTTCTGACGGCGAACGCCGCGGCGCGCGACCTGCCGAGCGCAATGCTGATCGACAAGGATCGCAATGTGGTGGCTTCGGCAGCGACGGCCAACCAGCAGACCTTCACCACGCCGCCTGCGGACTTCCTGAGCAACGTCAACGAAACCGAACCGCAGATTGCCGTTTTCCCGGAAGCCAACTACGTCGCTGCCGTGGTCCGGCAGAAAGCCTTCGCCGACACCTTCCTCTACGTGGCGCGTCTGCTCGATCCGCGCGTGGTGGCGCAGCTCAAGCAGACCGAGGCGAGCGCGGCCGAATATGCCGAGCTTGAATCGCGCCGGTTCTCCATTCAGGTCAACGTCGCGCTGATGTTCGCGCTGATGGCGCTGAGCATCCTGATGGCCTCCTTGCTCGTGGGCCTCAACATCGCCAACCGGATTGTGGCCAGATCCGCGCCGCGGCCGGCGGCAGATGAGGGACCGGGCCAGACCCAAGGGGAGTGACATCGACGTTTGTGGACTGCGCTGGGGCCTGGGAAGTGAGTATGTCCACAGCAAAATGCGCCCCGGAATTGTCGCAATTCGGCAACAAGGTGTGATATGAATGCATCAGTCCGCACGGATGCGGGCCATTTAAAGACATTCAGCACCACCTTATTTCTGGAATGACCAGCGCAGACACCCCGGCCGCCTCGTTCGACCCGTCGCCTGCCGAGCCCAGGGGATTGTCCCCTAGGCAGCTGCTGGCGCCGATTGCCGTCGGCATCGCGCTGCTGTCGACCCTGCTTACCTTCGTCGTGCTCACCGGCTTTACGCCGATCGAGCCGACCCCGCCGGTGGTCGCCTCCTTCCTGCTGGTGAACGCCGCGCTGATCCTGCTTTTGGTCGGCCTCATCATCCGCGAGGTCTGGCAGGTGGTTCAGGCCCGCCGTCGCGGGCGTGCAGCGGCGCGGCTGCACATCCAGATCGTCAGCCTGTTCTCCGTGATCGCGGTGCTGCCCGCCGTTCTGGTCGCCATCGTCGCCAACGTCACCATCGACCGCGGCTTCAACCGGCTGTTTTCCGGGCCGACGCGCGAGGTGATCCAGAACTCGGTCATCATCGCCCGCGCCTACACCTACGAGCACGCGCAGCTCATTCGCGGCGACATCCTCGGCATGGCCAACGACATCTCGCATGCCCGGCCGCTGTTCGATCAGGACCGCGTCTCCTTCAACGAGCTTCTGACCGCGAGCGCTGCGACGCGCGACCTGCCGGGCGCGATGCTGATCGACAAGGACCGCAACGTGCTGGCCTCGGCCGCAACGGGAATCCAGCAGACCTTCACCACGCCGCCCGCGGACTTCCTTTCCAACGTCAACGAAACCGAACCGCAGATCGCCGTGTTTCCGGAAGCCAATTACGTGGCGGCGGTGGTGCGGCTGAAAGCCTTTGCCGACACCTTCCTCTACGTGGCGCGCCTGCTCGATCCGCGCGTGGTGGCGCAGCTCAAGCAGACGGAGGCGAGCGCGGCCGAATATGCCGAGCTTGAATCGCGCCGGCTCGCCATTCAGGTCAACGTCGCGCTGATGTTCGCGCTGATCGCGCTGACCATCCTGATGGCCTCGGTGCTGATCGGATTGAACTTCGCCAACGGGCTGGTCGCGCCGATCCGCCGCCTGATGAGCGCGGCCAGCGACGTCTCGACCGGCAATCTCAACGTTCAGGTGCCCGTGCACAAATCGGAGGGCGATCTCGCCCAGCTCGGCGAGACCTTCAACAAGATGACGCAGGAGCTGCGCACCCAGCGCGACGAGCTGGTCGATGCCAGCGAGGTGATCGACAGCCGCCGCCGCTTCATCGAGGCGGTGCTGTCGTCGGCGAGCGCAGGCATCATCGGCGTCGACTCCTCCGGCAGCGTCGGCATCCTCAATCGTTCCGCCGAAAAGCTGATCGGACATTCGGAAAAGGAGACGCTGGATCATCCACTCTCCGATGTGCTCCCCGAGCTCGACGAGTTGTTGAAGAACGCGCGCGAGGGCACGCAGAAGCTGGTGCAGGGCCAGGTCACGATCTCGCGCGACGGCGTGGAGCGCAATCTCTCGGTGCGGGTGAGCGCGGAGAACACCAACCAGCAGCGCGGCGACAGCTACATCATCGTGCTCGACGACATCACCGAGCTTGTCACCGCACAGCGCACCTCGGCCTGGGGCGACGTCGCCCGCCGCATCGCCCACGAGATCAAGAATCCGCTGACGCCGATCCAACTCTCGGCCGAACGCATCCGCCGCAAGTTCGGCAAAACCATCACCGAGCAGAAGGACAAGGCGGTGTTCGACCAGTGCACCGACACCATCGTCCGCCAGGTCGACGACATCAGGCGCATGGTCGACGAATTCTCCCGCTTTGCCCGCATGCCGAAACCCGTGATCGAGGGCGAGGACGTCGCCGATACCGTGCGGCAGGCCGTATTCCTGATGAAGGTCGCCCATCCCGAGCTCGAGATCGAGGCCGATATCAAGCAGGATCCGCTGCATGCCCAGTTCGACCGGCGGCTGATCTCGCAGGCGCTGACCAACATCATCAAGAATGCCACCGAAGCGATCGAGCAGGTTCCACCCGACGAGCTCGGCAAAGGCCGGATCGACGTCGTCGCCCAGCACGAGAACGACGACATCGTGATCGACGTCATCGACAATGGTATCGGACTGCCGAAAGTCGCCCGCGCGCGTTTGCTCGAACCCTATGTGACCACGCGCGAAAAGGGCACGGGCCTCGGGCTTGCGATTGTCGGCCGCGTCCTCGAGGACCATGGCGGCCGGATCGAGCTGAAGGATGCCTCGGATTTCCGCCCCGGCCAGCGCGGCGCGTGGATGCGCCTGCGCTTTGCGGTAATCGGGCGGAGTGCGTCGAAAATCGAAGTCAAGGACAAACCGGCCGACGTCGCACGTGCGTCCCCCGAAACAATCTCGCCGGGAGCGGAAACCACGAGCCCGGTTGCAGAGACTAACGTTGAAACAAAAATCGAAGCCGCGACAGGCGGTGGATGAGGCGGGGCGCGACCCATGGCAAGTGACATTCTGATTGTCGATGATGAAGCCGACATCCGGGAACTCGTTGCCGGCATTCTGGACGACGAGGGGTTCTCGACCCGGACCGCGCGTGACAGCAATTCAGCGCTGGCGGAGGTCACCAATCGCAGGCCGCATCTGGTGTTTCTGGACATCTGGCTGCAGGGATCGAAGCTCGATGGGTTGCAGCTTCTGGAGCAGATCAAGAAGGATCATCCCGATCTGCCGGTCGTGATGATCTCGGGCCACGGCAACATCGAAACCGCTGTCGCAGCGATCAAGCGCGGCGCCTATGACTTCATCGAAAAGCCCTTCAAATCGGACCGCCTGATCCTGGTGGCAACGCGGGCATTGGAGACCTCCCGCCTCAAGCGCGAGGTGAGGGAATTGAAACAGCTCGCGCCGACCGCGAGCACGCTCACCGGCCATTCGCCCTGCATGAACCAGCTGCGCCAGACCATCGAGCGCGCGGCGAAAGCCAACAGCCGCATCCTGATCGTCGGTCCGTCCGGCTCGGGCAAGGAACTGGTCGCACGCACGCTGCACCAGGCCTCCGGCCGCGCGGAAGGTCCTTTCGTCGTCATCAACGCCGCCGCCATCACGCCGGAGCGGATGGAGGAGGAGCTGTTCGGAATCGAGCAGCCCAACGGCGAGCAGCAACGCAAGGTGGGCGCGCTCGAAGAGGCGCATGGCGGCACGCTCTTCATCGATGAAATCGGCGACATGCCGCGCGAGACCCAGAACAAGATCCTGCGCGTGCTGGTCGATCAGACCTTTCAGCGCGCCGGCGGAACAACGAAGGTTCATGTCGACGTCCGCATCATCTCCTCGACCGCGCGCAACCTCGAGGAGGAAATCGCCGCCGGCCATTTCCGCGAAGACCTCTACCACCGCCTGTCCGTGGTTCCGATCCGCGTGCCGCCGCTCTCGGAACGGCGCGAGGACATCCCTCAACTGATCGATTATTTCATGGACCAGATTTCGGCGACCACCGGTCTGCCCAAGCGCCAGATCGGGCAGGACGCGATGGCCGTGCTGCAGTCCCATGTGTGGCCCGGCAACGTTCGCCAGCTCCGCAACAATGTCGAGCGGGTGATGATCCTTGCCAGCGGCGGGCCGGAGGTCATCATCACCGCCGACATGCTGCCGCAGGACGTCGGCTCCATGGTGCCGGCGATGCCGACCTCCAACAATGGCGAGCACATCATGGGGCTGCCGCTCAGGGAGGCGCGCGAGGTCTTCGAGCGCGATTACCTGATCGCTCAGATCAGCCGCTTTTCCGGCAACATCTCGCGAACGGCTGAATTCGTCGGCATGGAGCGCTCGGCCCTGCATCGCAAGCTCAAGGCACTCGGCGTCGGCTGAACCGGGTCCTTTTCCATGCATTTGCTTGGGGATTTCACAGCTTTCGACCCCAATTGCCTCCAAATGAGGCGGCCGGTGGTGTGCCACGGGGCGGAAGCGGCTTGCCTAAAAACAGCGCCTGCCTTCTAATTGACCCGCCATGCGCTCCAAGGAGGGGGAATCTGAGGAGCGCGAGGTGACCGGGATACTCCGTCAGAGAGCGAAGACCCGGTTCAATAAAAAGAAGCACATGGCGGGATAACAACAATGGCGGCAGACCGCGCACAAAACCTACAAGACACCTTCCTAAATCACGTTCGCAAGACAAAGACGCCACTGACGATCTTTCTGGTCAATGGGGTAAAGCTGCAGGGAATTGTCACCTGGTTCGACAATTTCTGCCTGCTGCTGCGGCGCGACGGTCATTCGCAGCTTGTATACAAGCATGCGATCTCGACCATCATGCCGGGTGCTCCAATCCAGTTGTTCGAGGGCGGCGAGGATGCGCCGGCTTGAGAGTGAATTGATTGGAACCCCGGAATTGGGAAGGGGGTGCTGACCGTCCGCGGTCGGCAGGGGCTCAACAGAGCGGGCGGGTGATCGTCATCGGCCCGTATTTGCGGATGCGCCGCGGCGGCGAGGCGCAAACGGATGGTCGTGCCTTGCGCGATTTCCAGGCGCGGCTGGACGAGGCCGCCGGGCTTGCGCGTGCGATCGACCTCGAGGTCGCAGACAGCCCGATTGCGCCGATCGCGCAGATCCGCCCCGCGACCTATCTCGGCAAGGGCAAGGTCGAGGAGATCGTCGGACTCGTCACCGGCCATGACATCGAGCTTGTGGTGATGGACTGCGCGCTGTCGCCGATCCAGCAGCGCAATCTGGAGAAAGCCTGGAACACCAAGGTGCTCGACCGCACGGGCCTGATCCTGGAAATCTTCGGCCGCCGCGCCAAGACGAAAGAGGGCGCGCTGCAGGTCGAGCTTGCGCACCTGAATTACCAGCGCAGCCGGCTGGTGCGCTCATGGACCCACCTTGAGCGCCAGCGCGGCGGCTTCGGCTTCATGGGCGGTCCCGGCGAAACCCAGATCGAGGCCGATCGCCGCCAGATCGGCGAGCGCATCATGCGGCTCGAGAACGAATTGAAGAAAGTGCAGGCGACGCGGCGGCTGCATCGGGAAGGCCGCAAGCGCGTGCCGTATCGCGTGGTCGCGCTGGTCGGCTACACCAATGCCGGAAAGTCGACGCTGTTCAACCGCCTGACGCGGTCGGACGTGCAGGCCGCCGACATGCTGTTTGCGACGCTCGATCCGACCTTGCGCGCGCTGCATCTGCCGCATGGCGGCAAGGCCATGCTGTCCGACACCGTCGGCTTCATCTCCAACCTGCCGACGCAACTGGTCGCCGCGTTTCGCGCCACCCTCGAAGAGGTGCTGGAGGCCGACATCATTCTCCATGTTCGCGACATCTCGCATGAGGATGCCGAGGCGCAGGAGCGCGACGTCGAGGCCGTGCTGCGCCAGCTCGGTATCGATCCCGCAGGCGACGGCGGACGGCGCATCATCGAGGTCTGGAACAAGATCGACCGCTTCTCGCCGGAAGAGCGCGAAAACCTGCGCAACATCGCGGCGCGCCGGCCGCACGACCATCAATGCTTCCTCGTTTCCGCCGTGACCGGGGAGGGGATCGAGGAGCTCCTCGCGGCCATCGAAAACCGCCTCGCGGCCACGCGCATCACGCTCGACCTGTCGATCGACGCCGCCGACGGCGCCGGCATCTCCTGGCTGCATCGCAACGCGGAGGTGTTGAACAAGGAGCTGCACGACGGCCGCTTCGACATGACGGTGCGCGTCGACGACACCAAGCGCGACATCGTCGTCCGGAGATTCGACGCCGTGCCGCACGGGATGTGAGGGGTCCTGCGTTCTTGCGCCTTGGGAGCGGACGCCAGAATTGCCCTCACGGCTTTGACCTGAAAAGAACTGTGCTTGTCACTGGGGGAACACCCGGTGATTTGACGTCGAATCGCCATCACGCGTCGGCTTCTTGTTTGCACACGGCCTGGAGGCTGGGTTGTGTCACCTAAGTCGGGAGCCGGAGCGTGAATCGATGAGGTACGAACTGACGCGTTGGGAATTGCCGCTTGCCTGGTACGTGTTGGGCGTCGTGTCGAACTCGTTGTTTACCGCGCCCGCAGCGATCGGCCTGGCGGCTATGGGATGGTATGCGCGGCAGCTTGGACGGCTGAGGTGGCTCGCCTTCGCGGCTTCGGCGCTGCTGGCGATACCCTTCGTGATTGCAGTGGTCGTCGCGGTGCTCGAAAGATGATGCGAGGAATCTGTGTCATCGGATGAATAGCCACATCCCACTTTGGGAGGCTTTGCTCTCCCTCGATAGCGAGTACTGGTTTCTGACCGCTCCAATGGTGTTCGGCTTGCTCGTTCTTGCCTTGCGTGGTCCGAATTGGTTGGGTCGATTTCGATGGGGCGGGCTCGTCATAGCGGTGCCCATGGCGATGCCGCTTGCCCTGACGGGCATGGTGGAAGCTTCCAAATTGCCGCTGACGCGGACGCTGTCTGGCGACGAAATCGTGGCCGGCCAGTTGCTTTACGCCGGCAGCGTCGTGCGGTTCAGGGACCGAAAGCACACGTATGTCGAATTCATCAAGCTGCAGCGCGTGACGGAGATTGACGGCATTCCCTTCACCGGAACGGTCGGTTTTGCTAGTGGCGGAGATACTCCAGGGCGTTGGTACGGAACGCTTGCTGCCGATCATGTCATCGGCGGCTGGCCCTGCGCACGCGGCCAGATCGCGACCCGATGGGGAAACAAGCTGCTGACGTGCAAGCTCGCGACTGCGCAGATTTTCTTTGACTTCGAGGTGCCGGCCGGCACGACCGTCTTTGGCGGTTGGAAGGTTTGGAGCTTCGAGTTGCCGCCTGACGAGGGGCTTGCCATCAAAGCGCTTTCCACGATCGCACCGGCAGGCAGCATAGTAGGAGTCACCAGCGATGGACGTCTGCAACGTATCAATCTGAAATCGGGGCAGACCATTGCTGTTCATGAAGTTCCCTTGAGGGGCAACATCGAGGCCGCCGACGAGGCGCTCGTTGGAGAACTCGCGCAGCCGTTTGTCATCGAGGGCGCGCAGCGCGCCGCCGGCACCACGATCAGCATCGACCTCAAGGAGGAAGATTGGCCCTGCGAGGGCGAGAGGGTCAGGCTCCCGCAGGACGGCAGCTTTTGGAGCTGTCGGCTCACCTCCGAGCGTGCTTTCTTCGGTTATGATCTCCCGGCTGGCACGACGGTTCTTTGTTTGGGAGCCAAATATACCTGGCAAATCATTCTGCCGCCGGACAAGGGACTCGCCATCGATGCCATATCCACGACGGTACCCGGCGGGGTTGCGCTGTGGATCACAGACGAGGGCGAACTCTGGAAAATAAGTTCGAGAGCCGACGAGGGCGTTGTCGTGCGTGGCGTCCCCCTGAGCGGGGACATCTATGTGCTCAGAGGATCGGTTCGGGGCGAGATCGCGGAGGCCGTTGCGATAGACGGCCATTTGCACGCGGCCGGCACTGAGGTTGCGATCGACCTCTCGACCGGTACCATATGCTCCTACAGGGTTTGCTGACCGGCGACGCCGGATCGGCAGGCGAGGCGGCCAAAGCGAGCAGGGGAGAGCTTGAACCGGCGGGGCGCCGTCGCCCTTCTGCCCTATTTTCGCTTGTGTTGGCCGCTTGGGTGACATCGGGGGGCAGCAGGCGCGCGGCCCCATTGGTGGGCAAACCGACAAATGCATAAACGACGTTTGATCAGCGCGATCCTGATCTGGTCTTCGTTTCCCTTTGCGTTCTGCGCTCCGGCGGCCGCGCAGTCAGCCGCGCAGGCGGAGCTGATCTCGAACTTTCGCCAGCAGCATGGGGAAGGGCGGGTGACGATCGATTCGACGCTCAACCGGATTGCGCATGATCAGGCTGCGGCCATGGCCGCCAAGGATGTGCTCGATCACAGCGTGCTCGCCTCTTTCAGCTCGCGTGTGGCATCGTCAGGCTCGGGGCAGGCTGCGGAGAATATCGCCTACGGCTACGACAGCTTCCCGAAGACACTCAATCAATGGATCGAGTTCGAGCGGGCATCGCAAGAATCTCCTGCTGCATGGCGCGTCGCGGGTTGGCGTCGCCAGCGTGAAAAGCTCCACGAGCGGTCGTACCTACTGGGCCATGGTGATCGCGGGAGGCTACGAGCAGCCCAAGCGAGCCGAATCGCCAAAGGGAACCAAGGTCGCGAAGAATCAGACCCGGACACCCGAATCCTGCCGCATGAAAATTCTCGGCCTCTGCCTGTGAAGGCTGCCTTCCGCAGGGCTCTCGTCAGCGCCAGAGCGACAGCCAGATCTCGTTAACCTTTTCTTAACCATATATCCTCAGCCTCGCACCATTGCAGTTCGGGCAAGCGAGCTGGATTCGGAAATGTCAGCGCTCTTGACCCGGCGGCCTCTTGATTATTGATCCTTGGGCGGCGGGCGATGCCCGTGGGGGCTCGATGGAGCAACAGCATGACTGGACGTACGGTGCGAGCCGACGCAAATCTGCTTTCGGCCTTCGTGTTGATGATTGGCGGCGCCTTGGGCGTGGGCTTTCCTTTGGCGCTCGTGATTATCTGGGTCTGCTCCTGACATTGTCAGGGCACCGGCGCAGGCCGCTGCCGCCAGTGGACCACCAGTTTCTTTTGGGGTGAGAACTCGTGCAAGCACGGGCCTTTGGCAATTTGCGAAAAGCAAACAAGGAGGGAACGATGATCGTCGACTTGATCGTGTGGCTGATCGTTGGCGCGATCGCCGGCTGGCTCGCTGGTCAGATCGTGAAGGGTTATGGTTTTGGCCTGCTCTGGAATATCATCATTGGCATCGTCGGTGGCGTCATCGCAGGCTGGTTGCTGCCGACCATCGGTATCTTCAACATCGGCGGAATCGTCGGCTCGATCATCTATTCCGTGATCGGCGCGGTCATCCTGCTGCTGGTTGTCGGGCTGTTCAAACGCTAAGTAGCCGCCGGAGCGATTCGTTCGCTACCCATTCGCCGCGACTCTCGATGCCAGCGGCAATAGTGATTTTGTCCGAATTGTCTTTGTGAACCCTGGAATGCTTTCAAGTCACTAACACTCCACGAAACTCGTGGAGCGTGGTCGGTGAGCGATATCCCTTTTTGGGGTTTCTTGATCGTTCTGGATATTTTTTACTGGTTTCTCACCGGCCCGATTGTGCTGATTTTGATAGTGCTTGGATGTTACGGGTCTCAATGGTTAGGACGAGGTCGATGGCTGGCGTTTGGGGCTGCGGTACTTTTGGCGGCACCGCTCGCCCTCGCTGCGGTCAACCTGACTTACGATCAATACGCGTTGCAGCTTACGCTGGAGAGTGACGAAACGATCGCCGGTGTGCCGCTTTATGCTGGCAGCAAGGTTTGGTTCTACGACCGGGATCATCAGGTGTTTCGGGCTGTCGAGCTGCGGCGAGTTACGAACATTGTCGGTGTGCCTTTCATCGGATCGGCAATGCGGGATGGTTTCGGAAGTTGGGAAGGAACTCTTGCCGCCGATCTGACCATCAGCGGGTGGCCTTGCCGGCGCGGCAGGATCGGTATCGAACGGGACGGAAGGCTGTGGTTCTGCGAGCTCGCTATTGCGCATAGCTTTTTTGATTATGACTTGCCGGCCGGGACATCCGTGTCCGACGCCGGCAGCAACAGTTGGTGTCTCTCGTTGCCGCGAGACACTGGTGTCGTCATCAAAGCCTTGTTCACGACGGCGCCGCCTGGAATTGCCCTCACGGTCACGACCGAAGGCCGGCTGAAATCAATCAGCGGGGGCAGTGGACATCCAATTTTTGTGCGCGGTGTTCCGCTGAAGCTCCCGATCGACGTGTCCGAGGTTGCGGCGCTAGGAAAGCTGGCGCAACCATTCGCGATCGCCGGCGAGCAGCGGCCTGCGGGCACTGCCGTCAGAATTGATCTTGTGGCCGGGGCCGTCTCGCTCGCTCCGCAAAGGTGAGCCCCGACCCGGAAGCGAGGAAATTTTGGGCGATTCCGAGCGGGAAGGCTATTCACCGCTCAAGCGCGGTCCCGGATTTCGGCCTGTTCCTTCTTTGCCTCATTCCAAAGTGCGTCCATCTCATCGAGGGTTGCGGCTTCGAGCGCGCGTCCCCGCGCTTCGAGCGCGCGCTCGATATAGGCAAATCTCCGCTCGAATTTCGCATTGGCGCCGCGCAGCGCCATTTCGGGATCGGCCTTCACGTGACGCGCGAGATTGACCACCGCAAACAGAAGGTCGCCGGTTTCGGCGGCGAGTTCTGACTCGTCGGCGCTGTCGAGCGCGGCCTCGATCTCGTCGGCCTCTTCACGGATTTTCTTCAGCACCGCGCGCGGATCGTTCCAGTCGAAGCCGACGGTCGAGGCCTTGCGCTGCAGCTCGATGGCGCGCGTGAGCGCGGGAAGGCCGGCCTTGACGCTTGAAAGCAGCGACTTGTGATCATGGTCCTGGTGCGGCCGCCGCGCCGCCCGCTCGGCCTTCTCCTCGGCCTTGATGCGCTCCCAGGCGCTCTTGACGCCGGCGGCTGCGATGTTGCCGTCCTTGTCGGCAAAGACATGCGGATGCCTGCGGATCATCTTCCGTGTGATGGCCTCGACCACGTCGCCGAAACGAAATGCATTTTCCTCTTCCGCCATGCGCGCGTGATAGACGACCTGCAGGAGGAGATCGCCGAGCTCCTCCTTGAGATCCTCGAGATCGCCGCGCGCGATCGCGTCCGCGACCTCATAGGCTTCCTCGATGGTGTAGGGGGCAATCGTCGCAAAGTTCTGCTCGAGGTCCCAGGGGCAGCCGGTCACGGGCGTGCGCAGTTGCGCCATGATCTCGATCAGGCGGGAAATATCGCGGGAAGGGGTCATTCGATTTGGCCACACACGAGGGAGGAGGGGGCTTTATGCCGCAAGATGTGGAGCGATCCCAGCGTGATACGGCCGATTTCCACCGCTCGGGCGCGGCGCGATCCGCGCCCCGCCAGACATGCTTTTGCGGGCTATTGCGGGCCACGACGATTGCCACGAAGCAAGCCCGCTCAGCAGCGCGAGGTCAATGACAATATTCTTGCGCATATCCCTGACTCGCACTAATTGCGAGCGAGGGGAATCCGCGCTGGCACCTTAATTGAGAATGCAATACGCACAGAGAATCATCCTGCACGCGCCAGCCTGGCACTCGCCAAGGCTGGAAGCATTCGTTGAAAAGTGCATTCAAGATAACGTTGCTCTGGTGTGCGTCATTGGCAATGACTGCGCCAGGGTGGAAGACGTGATTGATGAGTTGGTTGTCGGTGACGGTAGCGATCCCGGCCGATTTTTATGCACGACTTCGCACCCGAACGAGTTGATTGCCGAGGTGCAGGCGTTTGCGGAAACGTGGACTTTGGACGTCGACCCGACGTCACCCGTGCAGCAGGTCAGGCTTTAGCTGGCTCGCGCGGACTTTTCGGTCAGAGCCGCAAAAAGATTGGTGGGTTTCACTTCGTTCAACCCGTCTACGCAAAATCATCTGCTTTCAATTCGATGGGTGAGCCATGCGGCGTACGGTCGGCGGCGCGATCCCAGGCATCGCGATAGCGAAGCAGAATCTCGGAGGAGGCGACGCCCTTTTTTGTGACCAGGCCTTCGAGAGTTGCAAGCCAATGCCGGTAATAGGTCTCGCCGGTGTCGGGATCGCCATCGGCCTGCGCGCGCTTGATCTCCTGGCCGAGAGCTTCCGCCCATTCGCTCCAGGTGAAGACGCCGCGCTCGTGCAGCGCCAGCGCCATGGCAAAGGCCTGCGCTTCCCAGGGCGCGCGAAACACCGGTCCGTCATCGTCGCGGGGGATCTCGGGAAGTGCGCTTGTCGCCCGCGCGGCCGCGGCCGCATCCATCAGGCGGGCTCCAGATAGGGTTCGAATGCGTCGATCGAGACCCTGACGGTCGGGTCGGTGTCCGCGCCCCAGAGCTCGCGGCCATCGAACACGACGGTATAAAGCCATTGCGGGTTCTCGCCGGCATCCATCGCCGCCGTGTCCGGAAACACGTGACAGCCGTGATCGCGTTCGATCACGCCGACATGGCCGCGCACATAACGCGGCAGGCGCGTGTGGGTGAGGGGATGCATGTTCCTTGCGCGGACGCGATCGCCCGGCTTGAATTTCGCAAGGCCCGGCGCGGCGCGGCCGAACTGGCCGCGGGTCATGACGCGCTCGACATCGCCGACCGTGAACTTGCCGCGCTTCAACGCTCTTGCAGGCTCGAGCGCATGCCCTTCGGCCACTTCCTTTGTGCCGACATAACCCTTCGCGATCAGCAGATTTTCCAGCGCCCGAAACCATCTTTCGTAATAGGAGCTCGAGAGATAGACGCGTGGCGGCAAGCTCTCCTGGGCAAAACGCGACATGTCGATATTGAACGCGCCGGCATTTGAGAGCGCACGCATCATCGCCAGCACGTGGCCTTCCCATTCCTCGTGGAACATCGGCTCGTTCGGCTCCGGCTCGACCTTGCCGAACCCGTCCATGCCGCCCATGTCGTGCACGCCGTTCACGACGGCGCACCCGGCGTTTTCGGAAAGCCCGTACCGATCATGGAATCGCGCGTCACGAGCTCGGCGAGCTTTTCCTCGCTCCAGCCTTCGGTGCCTTTGGGGCGCATCGGCAGCACCAGAAAGCGCGTCTCCGCGGTGGAATCCCAGACCCTGATCTCGGTTTCCGCAGGCAGGCTCACGCCAAAATCGGCGAGAACGCCGCGCGGGTCCTTCACCGCGCGCGAGCGATAGGGCGCGGCCTTGTACCAGACCGGCGGCAGTCCAAGCATTTCCCAGGGGTAGCAGGAGCAGAGCGTGCACACGACCATGTTGTGGCGCTCAGGCGTGTTCTCGACCGCGACAAGATGATCGCCGACACGGCTGACATGGCCGAGCGTGCCGACCGCCTTGGTCGCATCCGCAAGCAGCGCGCGCTTGAAGTCGGGATCGACCCAGGCCTTTGCGACGACGCGGGCGCCATTGTGGGGGCCGATGCGGGTTTCATAGGCCTGTACGATCGCATCGAGCGCCGCGGGCTCGACATAGCCTTTTTCGGTCAGCACCGTCTCGAGCGCGCGCACGCGCAGCTCTAGCTCGGAAAGTTCCGAATGGTCGTGGTGATCGTGATCATGCTCGCTCATGGGCTCAAGGATACTCCGCACATTCCTTGGATGTCGAGGCGGTCTCGCCCGCTAGCGCTCGCAAAAAAAAGCAGGGGGCGGCGCCGGTCTCGGCCGTGCTTTACGCTTTCAAGCGCGGGATCAACCTGATTGCGTTCTCGCTGCCGATCGCCTTGAGATCGGCGGCAGGAATGCCGAGCTGTTCCAGGTTCTTCATCTGGTCGAGCTGAAAATAGGGGTAGTCCGAGCCGTAGGTGACCTTCGACGCCGGCACGAGCTTCAAAAGCGCAGCCATTGTCGGCGCGCCGGTCGCATTGGCGGTGTCGTAGTTGAGGCGCTTCAGCTCGCCCAGAATGCCGTCCGGCGCGAACTCCCTGAGGTTCGGCCTTGCGCCGTAGAACGAGTCGATCCGGCCCGCCATCATCGGGATGGTGCCGCCGGCATGCGAGAACAGCCATGAAATGTCGCGCCAGCGCGCAAAGCCGCCCGACAGCAGCAGGCTCGTCACCGTGCGTGTGGTGTCGTGGGGCACCTCGATGACGGCCGGGAAAGTGCCGACGCTGAGCTGCGCGCAGCAACTTGCAACCAGAGGGTGCACATAGACCACGGCCTTGCGGCGGTTAAGCTCATCGAACACCGGCTTGTAGACGGCATTGCCAAGCCACTTGTCGCCATAGTTCGTCTGCAGGCCAACGCCATCGGCCTTGAGCGTGTCGAAAGCGTATTCGATCTCCTTCAGCGTCTTGTCGATATCGAGCATCGACAATGTCGCGAACAGCCCGAAGCGCCCGGGATTGTCGCGCACCATCTCCGCGGCGTAATCGTTGCATGTCCGCGCGAGCTCGTTTGCCTTGTCAGGTCCGAGATCGAACCAGACGCCCGGCGTGGAGGCGACCGACAGCATCGCGGTGCGAATGCCCGCGCTGTCCATATCCTCGACCGCCTTCGCCCTGGACCAGGCGACCTGACCGGGAAAGTGCGGAAGCTTGCGCTGATCCTCATAGTCGAGCCAAAGCTTCTGATACTCCGGCGGATAGAAGTGATGATGGGTGTCGATCAGTGTCCGCTCGACGGCAAGGGCGGGGCTTGCGGGCAAGGCGGTTGCGGCGCCAACCGCGATGGCCGCGGCCACGAACTGGCGCCGTGACAGGCCCGGCATTCCGCAGCACACGCAATTGCCCGGGTGGTTCCGCGCGGAAAGCAGGTTCGTCATTGCCGTGGTCTCCATCGCGCTGTCTGCATTGCATCCGCGCGCGCACTCTCAGGCGTGCGCGGCGCGCACGGCGTTGATGCCACGCCATCCGCACGGCGAGGAGTCAGAATTGTGTGTGCGATACGGTACGAATTTGGCATGGGCCTTGGTGCCATCCAGGCGCGCTTCGGCCCATCCACGATTCGCATAAGGTATATTATGGAATATAAATATGTAGAGCAGGATCAGGCATTTAGCTCAAATTCTTCGAATATCGCGTCAATCTGAGCCTCCCGGGGCGTCAGGCCGCCACCGGCCCGACATTTGGCTTCGGCAGGCCTGCGTATGCCGATATTGCCGCCGCCATCGGACGCTGCAATATGCGCAGAACGAACCCGAGCCAACGACAACAAGAATCTCAAGGGAGAGAAACCGATGGGCCTTACACGACGCACGCTCTTGAAGGCAACGGCTGGCTCGGCGGTCCTGGGCGGCGGGATTGGTTCTCCGATCGTCGCGCGCGCGCAAGCCGCCGAGTTTTCCTACAAATATGCCAACAATCTTCCGGACACCCATCCGCTCAACATCCGCGCCAAGGAAATGGCGGCCGCGATCAAGGCCGAGACCAACGGGCGCTTCGAGCTGCAGATTTTTCCGAACAACCAGCTTGGCTCCGATACGGACATGCTGAGCCAGATTCGCTCCGGCGGCATCGAGTTTTTCACGCTGTCGGGTCTGATCCTGTCGACGCTCGTGCCGGCGGCATCCATCAACGGGATCGGCTTTGCGTTCCCGGACTACGATACGGTCTGGAAGGCCATGGACGGCGATCTCGGCGCTTACGTGCGCGGCGAGATCAAGAAGGCCGGTCTCGAGGTCATGGACAAGATCTGGGACAATGGGTTTCGGCAAACCACGTCCTCGACCCGGCCGATCAACGGTCCGGACGATTTCAAGGGTTTCAAGATCCGCGTGCCGGTCTCGCCGCTCTGGACGTCCATGTTCAAGGCATTCGATGCGGCGCCCGCCTCGATCAATTTCAGCGAGGTCTATTCGGCGCTGCAGACCAGGATCGTCGAGGGCCAGGAAAATCCGCTGGCCATCATCTCCACGGCAAAGCTCTACGAGGTGCAGAAATACTGCTCGCTGACCAACCACATGTGGGACGGCTTCTGGTTTCTCGCGAACCGCCGTGCCTGGGATGCCGTGCCGGCCGACATGCGCACGATCGTCGCCAGGAACATCAATGCGGCAGGCGTGAACGAGCGCGCCGATGTCGCCAAGCTCAATGCCGGCCTGCAACAGGATCTTGCTGCGAAAGGTCTGGTGTTCAACCAGCCGAACACCCCGCCGTTCCGCGAGAAGCTGCGCTCGGCGGGCTTCTATGCGGAATGGAAGGGCAAATACGGCGACCAGGCCTGGGAGCTGCTGGAAAAGGCGGTCGGGAAGCTGTCTTAACGTTAACGCGGTGAGGGCCGCCGATGGCTCGCGTCGAAATCAGCGAATTCGCGATTGGGGAGGTGGAGGGGGCCCCGCGCCCTTCCCTCGTTGCGTCCATCGAATCCTGGCTCGGATTGTTGGTCGAAATTCCGGCCGCTCTGCTGGTGGTCGCCGAAATCGTCATTCTGTTTGCCGGCGTCATTGCGCGTTACGGGTTTCGCCAGCCCCTGATCTGGTCGGACGAGCTCGCCTCGATCCTGTTTCTGTGGCTTGCCATGCTGGGAGCTGCGGTGGCGTTCCGCCGCTCCGAGCACATGCGCATGACCGCTGTCGTGGCGATGACGAGTGCCCGGACGCAAGCCTATCTCGCGCTCGTCGCGGTCTGCGCAGCGCTTGCATTTCTGTTGATGATCGCAAGGCCCGCCTTCGAATACGCCTATGAGGAAAGCTTCATCACCACCCCTGCACTGCAGATATCGAATAGCTGGCGCGCCGCGGCGCTTCCGGTCGGCACCTGCTTGATGGCACTGTTTGCATTGCTGCGGCTGGCCCGGTTCGGCGATTTCAGGCTTGTGATGGCGGCGGCCATTTCGGTCGGCGCACTGATCGCGCTGTTCTGGATCGCGCAGCCTTGGCTGCGGCCGCTCGGCAACATCAACCTCGTCATCTTCTTCGTCGGCGTTGCCGGCTTTTGCGTCTTCGCGGGCGTGCCGATCGCGTTCGGCTTCGGCCTTGCGATCTTCGGCTATCTCGCATTGACCACGCGCACGCCGCTGATGGTGCTGGTCGGGCGGATGGATGAAGGCATGAGCCACCTGATCCTGCTCTCGGTGCCGCTGTTCGTGTTCCTCGGCCTTCTGATCGAAATGACCGGCATGGCGCGCGCGATGGTGGCCTTCCTGGCCAGCCTGCTCGGCCATGTCAGGGGCGGGCTGCACTATGTGCTAGTGGGCGCGATGTATCTGGTCTCGGGCATTTCGGGGTCAAAGGCCGCCGACATGGCGGCCGTCGCTCCGGTGCTGTTTCCGGAGATGAAGCAGCGTGGCGCCAGGCCCGGCGACCTCGTTGCGCTGCTTGCCGCAACCGGCGCCCAGACCGAAACCATCCCGCCGAGCCTTGTGCTGATTACCATCGGCTCGGTCACGGGCGTGTCGATCTCGGCGCTGTTCACGGGCGGCTTGTTGCCGGGCGTGGTGCTTGCGATCACGCTCTCGGCGCTGGTCTGGTGGCGCTACCGGCGCGAGGATCTCAGCCATGTGAAGCGCGCGACCATGCGCCAGATCGGCACCACGTTCGTGGTCGCCCTGCCCGCGCTGGCCCTGCCCTTCGTGATCCGTGCTGCCGTGGTCGAGGGCGTTGCGACGGCGACCGAGGTCTCCACGATCGGCATCGTCTACGGTGTGGTGGTCGGTCTTGCGGTCTATCGCCGTTTCGACTGGCGGCGCCTGTTGCCGATGCTGATCGAAACCGCGGCGCTGTCCGGGGCGATTTTGCTCATCATCGGGACCGCCACCGGCATGGCCTGGGGCCTGACGCAATCCGGGTTTTCCAGGGCGCTGGCGGCCGCCATGACCGGTTTGCCGGGCGGCTCCGGCTCATTCATCGCGGTCTCGATCGTGGCGTTCACCATCCTGGGCAGCGTGCTGGAAGGGATTCCTGCGATCGTGCTGTTCGGCCCGCTATTGTTTCCGATCGCCCGGGCGGTCGGGGTGCACGAGGTGCACTACGCCATGATCATCATCCTGGCCATGGGCATCGGGTTGTTCGCGCCGCCTTTCGGGGTCGGCTATTATGCCGCCTGTGCCATCGGACGGGTTGATCCCGCACAAGGTATCAGGCCGATCTGGGGTTATATGCTGGCATTGCTGGTTGGATTGATTATCGTTGCGCTGTTTCCGTGGATCTCGATCGGGTTCCTGTGAGTTTAATTGGGAGGTGACCGATGAGTGCGAAGCAAAACCAATATGAGATCGGTCTGGACAAGACGCCGGCCAACTACGTGCCGTTGACGCCGATCAGCTTCATCGTCCGCAGTGCGGCGGTGTTTCCCAATCACGTGAGCACGGTCTATGAGGGCCGGAGCTTCACCTGGGCGCAAACCTTTGAGCGCTGCCGGCGGCTTGCGTCATATCTGGTCGGCAAAGGCATCGGCGAAGGCGACACCGTTGCTGCCATGCTGCCCAATGTACCCGCGATGAACGAGCTGCATTTCGCCGTTCCCATGACCGGTGCAGTGCTGAACACGCTCAACATTCGCCTCGATGCGGCGTCGATCGCGTTTCAGCTCGACCACGGTGCGCCGAACATCATCCTGGTCGATCCCGAGTTTTCAGCCCTGATCGCGGAGGCCATGACCCAGATGAAGGGGCCGAAGCCGTTCGTGATCGACGTGGACGATGCGGCTTTCACCGGCGGAAAGCGGATCGGCGAAATCGAATACGAGGCGGCGCTTGCGCAAGGCGATCCCTCTTTTGAGCCCAGAATGCCCGATGACGAGTGGGATGCGATCGCCCTCTCCTACACCTCGGGCACGACCGGCAACCCCAAGGGCGTCGTCACCCATCATCGCGGCGCGTATCTCAACGCCGTGAGCAACATCCTCGCGGGGCAGTTCGGCCATCATCCCGTCTATCTCTGGACGTTGCCAATGTTCCACTGCAACGGCTGGTGCTTCCCCTGGACCGTTGCGGCTGCCGCGGGCGTCAATGTCTGCCTGCGCAAGGTCGAGCCGACGAAGATCTTCGAGCTGGTCAAGCGGCACGGCGTCACCCACATGTGCGGCGCGCCGATCGTCTACAACACGCTGATCAATGCTCCAGACGCGCCAAAGGGCGGCGCGGCGCGACGCGTGGTCGGGCTGATCGCGGGCGCAGCACCCCCTGTCGCAGTGCTCGAGGGCGCCGAAAGCATCGGCATCCGCTTGACTCATGTGTACGGTCTCACCGAGACCTACGGCCCCGCCTCGGTCTGCGCGGAGCAGCCGGGCTGGGACGAACTTTCCGTCGATCAGCGCGCGCGCATGAAGCGGCGGCAGGGCGTGTCCTACCCTCTGCAGGACGCCGTCACCGTGCTCGATCCCGTGACCATGAAGGAAGTGCCGCACGATGGCCAGACCATCGGCGAAGTGATGTTCCGCGGCAATATCGTGATGAAAGGCTATCTCAAGAACGAGAAGGCGACGACGGAAGCTTTTGCGGGGGGCTGGTTCCACACCGGCGATCTCGGCGTCCTCGACGAGCACGGCTACGTCATCATCAAGGACCGTTCCAAGGACATCATCATCTCCGGCGGCGAGAACATCTCCTCGGTCGAGGTCGAGGACGTGCTCTACAAGCATCCCGCGGTGCTGTTTGCCGCAGTCGTGGCCAAGCCCGATCCGAAATGGGGTGAAGTGCCCTGCGCGTTCCTTGAACTGAAGGAAGGCGCGAAGGTGACGGAAGCCGAGATCATCGCCTATTGCCGCGCCCAGATGTCCGGTTTCAAGACGCCCAAGGTCGTGGTGTTCGGGCCGATCCCGAAGACCTCGACCGGAAAGATCCAGAAGTTTTTGCTGCGCAATCAGGTGGACTCGGCAAAGGCAATTACGGCCTAATTAAACTTAGCCGCGTGATTACTCCGCAGGTGCACCGACCGCCTCTGGCACTGCGCGCTTCGGGATGTGCAGAAACAGCGCGCAGACGATCGCGGCGATCAGCCCGAGCAGAGCGAGCCCGTAGAGCCCGCCTGCATAGCCGCCGGTCAGGTCTTTCATCAGACCGACATAAGACGGCCCGAAGAAGCCTCCGAGATTGCCGATCGAGTTGATCCAGGCGATACCGGCCGCAAGCGCGGGGCCGCTGAGGAACATCGGCGGCATGGCGAAGAACGGACCCTTGGAGCCATAGAAACCCATTGCGGCGATGGACATTCCGACCAGCGCGCCCCAGGTCCCCATCGTCATGCCCGCAATGACGAGGCCCACGAAGGAAAGCACGCAGCCGAAGAACAGATTCCAGCGCCTCTCGTTCATGCGATCGGAGACCCGGCCCCATACCACCATGGCGATGGCGCCGCAGATGTAGGGAATCATGGTGAGCCAGCCGACGGTCATGTTGCTGTAGTTGCCCAGCGACTTGATGATCTGCGGAATGAAGATCAGCATGCCCAGGCTTGCCGTGACGATGCCGAGATAGTTGAGCGCAAGCAGCAGCACCTTGGGATTGTAGAGCGCCTCCCACAGCGTGAATTTTCGCACCGCCTCGGTGGCGCGGCGCTCGGCCGCGATCGTCGTCACGAGCCAGTTGCGCTCCTCCGCGCTGAGAAACTTCGCCTGCTCGGGCCGGTCCGTAAGCACGAAATAGGTCAGGACACCGATCACCACGGTCGGGATCGCCTCGGCGATGTACATGATCTGCCAGCCTCGCAGGCCGAACAGGCCATCGAGCTCGAGCAGTGACGTCGATATCGGTGCACCCAGTGCGACCGCGACCGGCAGTCCGACCAGGAATCCGGAGACGATCCGCGCGTGATGGCGGCTTGGAAACCAGTAGGTGAAGTAGAGGATGATGCCGGGAAAGAATCCGGCCTCGGCGACGCCGAGCAGGAAACGCACGATCGCAAAGCTCGTTGGACCCGTGACCGCGGCCGTCATTCCGGCGAGGATCCCCCAGGTGATCATGATCCGTGCGATCCAGATTCTGGCGCCGACCTTTTCCAGGATGACGTTGCTCGGGACCTCGAAGATGAAATAGCCCCAGTAGAACATGCCGACGGCAAAGCCGAACGTCGCGGCCGACATGCCGAGATCGCCGCGCATGGTCAGTCCAGCGAAGCTTACGTTGATCCGATCGATATAGGCGAGCATGTAGGAGAGAACTGCAAACGGCAGCAGCCGCAGATAGACCTTGCGCATGGTGGATCGTTGCAGCGCGCCATCCATCGTTTCCTCCCCCGAGGATTTTTTTTAAACCTATCCTCAAGTTTGGACGGTGTCACTGTGGCCGGGCGGCACAGGGACGCCAAAGCTGGCCTGCTGCAGTGCGGCCGTTACACGGCTCTGCCGACGGGCGGATAATACTGCGGTGCCTCCAACCGATCGTGCATACCGTAGTCGCGAATTACCTCAACTATCCTGACGTATTCGGTGGCGGCATCGGCCAGCAGCCGATCGCTGAATGGAACGCCGCCGGACTGATTATCCGGCAGTTCGATCAAATGCGCGAACCGACCCTCCCGGTAGACGCTTGCAAACGCCTCGCTCGGCCAATCGGGCCGGAGCGGAACCTTCGCGCTTCCGGATTCAGTGACCAGCACGTAGGTCGGCTTTCGCCGCGCCGGGTCGTTGTAAGGCGTAAGCCGCTCGGGCTGCCACACATCCCCTCCCCGCCGCGCTTCGTGGATGACCTGCCCGATCCGCAGGCGATAGTCGGAGAACACCTTCTCCCGACCGAGCGTCTGTACCTTGTGATGCTGCGCATCGACGCGCCATGCCGTCATGGCGCCCTCGTCCTGCCAGATCTGGTAGGACAACAACACATTCTGGCGCGACAAACTCCTGAAGCGGTCGAGAAACAGGCAGCCGCCCATTTCATCCAGCCTCGGCTTCAACGATGCAGCCAGAGTAAGATATTGCTCGGTGCGCTCCGGCTTCACCTCGACCTCAAAGAACAAGGACATCATCGAACCGGCTCCTCGGCGAACTGCTGCTGCGGACCAACGGGAGTGACGGTGTTGCAATTCACCCGACCGTCAGCCGCATCCCATCATACGCCGGCACGACACCGTTGGGCAGGCTCTGCCGCAACACCTCATAATCGACGTCGGAATGCATGTTGGTGATGACGGCACGTTTCGGCTTGAACCGCTCGATCCACGACAATGCGTCGTCGACGCTGAAATGGCTGGGATGAGGCAAGAAGCGAAGGCCATCGACGATCCAGAGATCGAGATCCTGCAGCATGCTCCAGCTCTCGCGGGGGATGTCGCTGACATCGGGCGTATACGCGGCGGCGCCGATCCGATAGCCGAGCGCAGGGATGTTGCCGTGCTTTACATCAAATGCGGCGAGCATTACCGCGCCGCCCTTGCCGAGAATCTCCTGGCTCTCACCGCCTTCTATTCCATGCCGCGTGAGGATCGGCGGGTACTCGCTGCCCTCAGGCGAGATGAAGCAATAGGAGAACCGCGCCATGATGTCCTTGGCGGTCGACTGGTTGAAATAGGTCGGGATCCGCCGACGCTGGTGCAGCACCACCGAACGGAGATCGTCGATGCCGTGGGTCTGGTCGGCGTGCTCGTGGGTGAGAAACACCGCATCGAGATGGTCGACGTCGGTGTCGATGAGCTGTTGCCGGAGATCCGGCGAGGTGTCGATCACGATCCGCGTCGTGCCGTGCGCGGACGTCCTCTCGACCAACAGCGAGCAGCGACGCCGACGATTCCTCGGGTTGTTCGGATCGCACTTGCCCCAGCCGAGTGCCGGGCGCGGTACGCCGGCCGAGGAGCCGCAACCGAGAATCGTCAGTGTGAGCGTCATGCGGCGTCCGGCCGAGGCACTTTGGAGAACAGACGAAAGAAGTTTTGGGACGTCTGGCGCGAAATCTCCTCCAGCGAGACGCCGCGCGTCTCCGCCAGCACCTTTGCGACCTCGATGACATAGGCTGGTTCATTGCGTTTGCCGCGGAATTTGCCGGGCGCAAGGTATGGCGCATCAGTCTCGACCATGATGCGGTCCGCCGGAAGCTCCGCTGCGAGATCGCGCAAGACTTCGGACTTCTTGAAGGTCAGGATACCCGTGAACGAGATCGACAGGCCGAGTTCGATGGCCTTCATCGCAAGCTCGCGCCCGCCCGTATAGCAATGCAGCACCGCCGGGAATGGTCCCTTGGCGACTTCCTCCTCGAGGATGCGCTGGCAATCCTGATCCGCATCGCGGCTGTGGATGACGAGCGGCAGCCCGGTGGCGCGGGCCGCCGCGATGTGCGCGCGAAAGCCCCGCGCCTGCCCCTGGCGCGAGGCATTGTCATAGAAATAATCGAGCCCCGCCTCGCCCAGCGCCACGACCTTCGGGTGCCTGCTCAGTTCGACCAGTTCATCCGATGAAATGCCATCCTCCTCGTCGGCGTGATGCGGATGGGTACCGACGGAGCAATAGACGTTCGAAAAACGCTCGGCGATCGCGAGCAATTCGCCAAGCCGCCGCACGCGGGTCGAGATCGTGACCATGCGACCGATGCCGGCGTCCGCGGCACGCGCGACGATCGCGTCGAGATCGACGGCAAAATCGGGGAAGTCCAGATGGCAATGGCTGTCGACGAGCATTCAGGTCACCGGAATATCCTCTGAGAAGCCGCACGAGACGCCGGGGCCTAAAGGGGTCATGGCACAGGTGGCCCGTGGCGGGCGCCGGGTCAAGGCCCCCATGCGATGCGCGCATAGACCCACCACGGAGGAATGCCCTCCCCTGCTTCGTATCGCACTAAGATCACCTTCCAGGAGCTTCGCCAGAAAACGGGCTATCATGGCCATCAGACAAGACCGATACTCTTGATCGGCGTTCCAGTATCCGTAACCCACAAAGGGAGCCGCCAATGTACGCCAATATTCTCTTGAGCACGGATGGTTCGGATGTCGCGCGGAAAGGCGTTCAGCACGGGATTGCACTGGCAAAGGCCTTGAATGCCAAAGTGACAGTCATCACCGTCACCGAACCGCTGCCGGTCGATTACGGAGGCGGACACGCCTCGGGATGGATTCCCTCACAGGCAGAATTCGATCGGTATGACGCAGCCTGCAAGGAGCGCGCGGGCAAACTCCTCGATGAAGCTCGGGGCATGGCGGAGCAGATTGGGGTGTCTGCAGAACTCTTGCATGTTGCGAACGCGCACCCGGCCAGTGCGATTATCGAAACGGCAAAGTCCGGAGGCTGCGACTTGATCGTCATGGCCTCTCACGGTCGCCGCGGTTTCAGGAAACTATGGTTGGGCAGTCAGACATCGGAGGTGCTGGCGGACGGAAGCGTGCCGGTGCTGGTCGTGCACTAAATTGGCGGAGCGACAGCGTCTGTGAGATTTATCGCACGGGGCCATCAGGCCGAACAAGATGGTGTGTTTCAGGAGAGATCCGTCGATGAGCATATCTACGCGGCCGAAGGCTCGATGTAACGCGGGAACACTGCTTGGGGCGCGGGCAACGTCGTGCCGGGTGCAATGCGTTCTTCCCCGCCGAGCGCGGCAAACATCCGCGCCTCGCCCGTGGGAATGCCAAGGCTGTCGAGCAGCTTTTCCGAGGCCTGTGGCATGACCGGCTGGGTCAGGATCGCGATCTGTCGGACGACCTCCGCGGTGACATAGAGCACCGTGCCCTGCCGCGCCGGATCGGTCTTGGCCAGAGCCCATGGCGCTTCACCGGCGAAATAGCGATTCGCTTCGGCCACGACGGCCCATACTGCATTGAGCCACTGATGGATCTGCTGGGTTGCCATTGCCTCGCGCGCAATGGCGATCATTCCGTCCGCCCGCGCCAGGATAGCCTTGTCGTTGTCGGACAACGTGCCCGGCGTCGGCAGCACGCCGCCGAGCTGCTTTGCAATCATCGAAAGCGAGCGCTGCGCCAGGTTGCCGAGATCGTTGGCAAGATCGGCATTGATGCGCGCCACGATGGCCTCGTGATTGTAATTGCCGTCCTGCCCGAACGCCACCTCCCGCAGGAAGAAATAGCGGATCTGGTCGACGCCGTACTGATCGGCGAGATTGAAGGGGTCGACGACATTGCCGACCGATTTCGACATCTTCTCGCCCCTGTTGAACAGGAAGCCGTGCGCGTAGACCCGCTTCGGCAGCGCGATGCCGGCCGACATCAGGAATGCCGGCCAGTACACGGCATGAAAGCGGATAATGTCCTTGCCGATCACATGCAGATCGGCCGGCCAGAAGCGCCAGCGCTCGTCGGCGTTCTCGTCGGGAAAGCCGACGCCCGTGATGTAGTTGGTGAGCGCGTCGACCCAGACATACATGACGTGCTCGGGATCGTCAGGCACCTTGACGCCCCAATCGAAGGTGGAGCGCGAGATCGAGAGGTCCTTCAGCCCGCGCTTGACGAAGCTGACCACTTCATTGCGGCGGGCGTCGGGACCGATGAAATTGGGCTGGCTCTCATAGAGCGCGAGAAGCCTGTCCTGATACGCCGACAAGCGAAAGAAATAGGTCTTCTCCTCCACCCATTCCACGGGCGTACCCTGCCCGCCACGGCGCACGTTGTCTTCGCCGACCGTCGTCTCATCCTCGGCGTAATAGGCTTCGTCGCGCACCGAATACCAGCCGGCATAGGTGTCGATATAGATATCGCCGTTGTCTTGCATGCGCTGCCAGATTTCCCGGCTCGAGCGATGATGCTGCTCTTCCGTCGTGCGGATAAAGCGATCGAACGACACGTTCAGCCGCTCGTCCATCGCCCTGAACCGGCCGGAATTGCGCGCCGCAAGCTCCGGCGTGCTCAGCCCTTCATTCTGGGCCGTCTGAACCATCTTCAGCCCGTGCTCGTCGGTGCCGGTCAGAAAGAATACGTCCTTGCCGTCGAGACGCTGGAAGCGCGCCAGCGCGTCGGTCGCAATCGCCTCATAGGCGTGGCCGATATGCGGCGTCCCATTCGGGTACGCGATCGCGGTCGTGACGTAAAAGATGTTTTCGCGCGAGGCGCCCGATGCCGCCGTGCCGCTCGCCGAGCTCGGCGCGGCCTCCTGCGATAATCCCGGCACGAGAGCTGCGGCTGCGTTCTGGGCGGCTTGCCGGATTGCGCTTAAAGCCTCTGCCGCCAGCGCGGAGACCGAGATTTTCGGCGCTCTCTTCGAGGCCGGCTTCCTTGCGGATTTGCCGGCGGCCGCTTTTGCGGCCTTGCGAGTTGTCCCGGTCACGGCCTTTTGGCCGGACTTTTTGGCTGTCTTGCGCGCAGCCTTCCTGCCCTGCTTGACCGCGCGCTTCTGTGCGGCCGCGGGCCTTTTGGCGCGCTTTGCGGCCTTTTTGGCTTTTTTCTTTTTCGCAGACTTTTTGGCCACAATGAAAATCCTCGAAAACCGGCGTGGACCAGGATTGTTTGGGATCGACGATCCGGACGCTTACTGCGTCGCTTCCGCAAGCAGCGAAAACACCGAGAAAACCAGCGGTTTTCGCTCAAGATTATAGTCTTGGGTGTCGCGCGCGGTGCGGGCGATCTTTTCCCACACCTCGGCCAGCCGTGCAAGCCGGGGCAGGTTTTGGTTGGACGTCCCCTCGACGCGCAGCCGTTCGGCGACCCAACGTTCGACACTGTCGACAAACGCCGCCAACGCCACCCGATCGCTGGTGCCGATCGCATCACCGAGCGCGTGAAGCTCGCGCGGCTCGACCCGCGGCAGGATACTGAGCAGCGCCGCCGTGCGTTGCTGCAGCTTGAGCGCATCGCCACCCAAAAGCGTGATCGCGCGCGCCGCGCTGCCCTCGGACGCGGCGGCTGCCTCGAGCAGCGCGGGATCATCGGCGGGGAGCCCTACGGCCCGCGCAACTGCGGAAACCACGTCGGCGGTCGAAAGCGGCCGCAGCGAGAGTTTCCGGCAGCGCGACTGGATGGTCGCGAGCACCCGCGCCGGCGCGTGGCTGACCAACAGAAACAGCGATTGCTGCGGCGGCTCCTCCAGTATCTTCAAGAGCGCGTTGGCGGCATTCGGATTGAGCTCGTCGACGGTGTCGACGATGCAGATCCGCCAGCCTTCCACCGCCGCGGTCGAGCCGAAGAACGAAATCGTCTCGCGCGTCTCGTCGACCGTGATCACCGTGCGCATCACGCCCTTGTCGTTGAGCGTGCGCTCCAGCGTCAAGAGACTGCCGTGAGCGCCTGACGCGATGTGGCGCGCTACAGCCTCGTTCGGGTCCACCTCAAGCGTCTCCGCGCGTTGCACGGCCGGCGCGAAAGGATCGCGGTTGGTCAGGACGAACCGCGCCATGCGGTAGGCCAGCGTCGCCTTCCCGATGCCCTGTGGGCCGCCGATCAGCCATGCGTGTGGGATGCGCCCGCTCTTGTAGGCATTGAGCAAGGCGGTTTCAGCGTCGCGATGCCCAAATAGCCCGGTGGTCTCGCGCGGGTGCGGCGCTGAAACCTCAGCCTCGATCTTCTTCGCGCTCATGCGGGACGTGCTACGCTGCCTGCAGGCGCGACAAAGAAACGGTCGCGCAGTGCGGCCCAGACGTGGGCGCCGACCGTATTGGCGTCCGCGGTCGCATCGATCAGCACGCAGCGCTCGGGCTCGGCCGCCGCGATCTCGCGATAGGCATCGCGCAGGTCCTGATGGAATTGGGTGTTTTCAGATTCGAAGCGGTCGGGTGTCGCCTGGCCTCGCCGCGCGGCGGCGCGCTTGAGCCCCACCTCGACGGGAACATCGAGAATGATGGTCAAATCCGGCTTGAGATCGCCGATCGTCACCCGCTGCATGGCGTTGACAATGCCGGGGGTCACATGGGCGGCCTTGCCCTGATAGACCCGCGTCGAATCGAAGAAGCGGTCGCACAAGACCCAGGTGCCCTGGTTCAGGGCCGGCAGGATCACGTTGCGGACATGGTCATCCCGGGCGGCCGCAAACAGCAGCGTTTCCGCATCCGGCCCGAGCAGCTTTCCCATGCCCGACAGCACGAGGTGGCGGATGATCTCGGCCCCGACCGAACCTCCGGGCTCTCGCGTCACGATCGCGCGCAGCTTCGTGGCCTCAAGACGCTCCGCCACCCTCCTGATTTGAGTCGACTTTCCCGAGCCTTCTCCGCCCTCGAAGGTGATGAACCGGCCGCGGCCCGGAATACGCCTGGTGCTCGTGTCGCTCATGGTCAGAGCTTCTCGGCGCCGGCGCGGAACATGCCGATCACGAGCTCGCTCGCGCCATCGATCGCCCGCCGCACGGTCGAGCCGGTGCCGACGGAATCCGCCGCATAGACCGGCGTTTCCATCGCGACATTGGCGCCGCGCCACACCCTGACCACGCCGACCTGCTGGCCGGCGGCGATCGGCGCACGGATCGGGCCGCTATAGACCAGCCGCGCGATCAGCTTGTCGTTACCCTGCTTGGAGACCATCACCTTGACAGGCTCCGGGCTCACGACCTTGACCGAACGGCTCTCGCCGCCGAACACCCTGACAGAGCCGAGCGGCTGATCGGCCGCGAACAGGGTCCGCGTCTCGAAATTGCGGTATCCCCATTCGAGCATCTTCTTGGCTTCCGTGGCGCGATCGTCTGGATCTTCCAGGCCGTTGACGACAACGATGAGCCGCGTGCCGTCGCGCACGGCCGAACCGACCATGCCGTAGCCGCCCTCCTTGGTATAGCCGGTCTTCAATCCGTCGGCGCCCTCCATCGAATTGAGCAGCGGATTGCGGTTCTGCTGGCGGATCTTGTTCCAGGTGAACTCCTTCTCGCCGAACAATTTGTAGAACTCGGGGTAGGTATGGATGATGTGGCGCGCGAGCCTCGACAACTCCCGCACCGTCATCTTGTTGCCGGGATCGGGCAAGCCGTTCGAATTGGCGAAGGTCGACTTGGTGAGCCCAAGCTCGCGCGCGCGCTTGGTCATGTAGTCGGCGGCGAAGATGCGCTCGTTTCCGGCAATACCCTCGGCAAGCGCGATGCAGGCATCGTTGCCGCTCTGGATGATCGCGCCATGCAACAGGTCGTCGACGGGGACCTTGCTGTTGATCGCCGCGAACATGGTCGAGCCCCCGGAGGGCGCGCCGCCTC
Organism: uncultured Alphaproteobacteria bacterium; assembly: GCA_963738845.1. GTDB lineage: Bacteria > Pseudomonadota > Alphaproteobacteria > Rhizobiales > Xanthobacteraceae > Bradyrhizobium. The sequence goes on from CAVTYJ010000009.1 coordinate 774,014, forward strand.
TGCGCCAGGCATTCTCGCTGATCCTGTATTCGTCCGTCAGCTTGACCGTGCCTTCCTGGATGGCATGGAACACCACCTCGGCGGTCATCAGCTTCATCATGCTCGAGGGCGCGCGCAATTCGTCCGCGTTCTTCTCGAACAGCACGCTGCCGCTGGATGCCTCGATCAGGATCGCGGTGGGCGCATCGCCGTCGAAACCGCCCTCTTCCTTCTTGGCGCCCTGAACGCTCTGGTTGGCCGCATGGATCAGCCCGCCCCACGCAAGGCCGACTGCGACCGTTCCGGCGATCAGGCAGTGCGCAAGGCTCGGGACAAATCGGCGAAGCGGTAAAAACGAAAGCGGCATCGGTGTTGCCCTCGGGCCGGCGTTCTAACAGTTGCAACTATCGCAAACAACACGGCTTTGCGACGTAACGACACGCGTTCCGGTTCCCGAAACTCCGGCCGCCTGTGGTAGTGGAATCCGAGTCAACTCCACCCAAGATTGCGATATCCGCCGAACATCCCTATCGTGCGGCATACGAGTGCAAATCCCTCAAACAAGGCGGAAACGCGATTTGCCCACATCTCGCACCATTTCAGCCAACGGGATCGAGCTTTTCCTGCTCGAGCAGGGTGAAGGCCAGTCATCCACCAGCCATCGCTGTTCATCGCGGGCTCCGCCGACGCCGTCATCACGGGATTGATCGGCGCCAAGCGCCTTAAGGAGATCGAATGCGTGCTGCCGAACCTGAAACGAAAGCTGATCATCGAAGGAGCCGGCCACTGGATCCAGCAGGAGCGGCCCAAGGAGGTCAACGCGGCGCTGATCGAATTTGTCAGCGGATGCGTTTCCAATAGGCGCCTTTAGAGGCTCAGTAGAGCCCGCGTCCACTCAGGATTTCCGCAGGGCCATGCGGATCGATCGGCGCATAGGCGGAGATCGGCCGATAATCCAGGCTGGAACGATCGTCGCCGTCATAGGAGACGGCATGGCGGTTCTCGATGCTGCGCCCAGCCGAGCGCGCACGGCTCGAGGCGGACAGCTCCGATGTCGCGTTGATCGAGGCATAGTCGGCGCTGGTGTTGCCGAGATTGTAGGGCCGGCCCTGCGGCATCGGGACCTCGCCCCGGATCGGGCGGCCATAGGCTGCGCTCTCGGGTACAAACGGATGAGCGGAGGCCAGTCGGACCAGCGAGGGCGACGGTGCCGGCACGCCAGTACGCAAGGTGGCCATCAATTGGCGGTCGTCCGAGCCTTCGAGCGGCGCGCGGCCGACATATTCGACCCTCACCCGCGCAACGCCATTGCCTTTGAACTCCAAAAGATCGGCGGCCTTGTTCGAGACGTCGATGAGGCGGTTACCGTGGTAGGGGCCGCGGTCATTGACCCTGACGATCAGCGATTTGCCGTTTGAGAGGTTCGTGACCCGCGCGTAGCAGGGCATGGGCAGCGTCGGATGGGCGGCGCTCAGGGAATCCATATCGAAGACTTCGCCATTGGCCGTAAGTCGGCCGTGGAAATCGTCGCCATACCAGGAGGCCAAGCCCTCCGCGCGATAATTGACATCTTCCTCCGGCACGTAGACCCGGCCGGCCACCATGTAGGGCTTGCCGACCCTGTAGGTGCCCCCGCCCTTGGGCACCGGATCGCCATCGGCGACCACCCGGGGGCTCGAGGAAACGCCATATTTGGGATCGACGCGGCTGGCGAACTTGCCGGATGAGGCGCAGTTGGCGACGACCAGGCAAGCGCCGACGGCCGCGGCGCACCGCACCGCCTTGATCGCCGAATCTGCCCGCAAAATCCCCATCTGCCCCAATTACCAGTCCACCGGACGCCTGCCCAAGCAGGGCGCATCCCGATCATCGCCGACGCGACCTACCCCCCGCATCGACGGCACAAAGATATCGCAATCGGAACACGGCGGAAATGGGGTGACCTCTGCCGTGGTGAATCAATGGTTGTCTCTTCGAATTGGCGGTTTATCGACCCTGCGCGCGATTCCAGAGCCCTCCGCCTGCCCGGTTTCGAGACACCTGTTGCGCGGAATCCTCGGTCGAGCCCCATTGTGCGCGCGCACCCAGGAAATCTTTTTGACTGTGCAAGGCTGCCGCCGTTTTGTGTTCCATGCGCGGGGGCGCAAAGGACGTTCTGCAATGTTCGAGACAATGACAGCTGTGATGGGTCTGCTCGGCGCCGGCATTTTCCTGGCTCACGCGTTTGAGGGTATTCGCTCCCGGGTCTGACCGGGGTCGGTTGCGTGGTTCGCTTCTTTCGAAGGCTCGTTCCGAAAGCGTTAATCAATTCGGACGAGCATCTGAGCTCGGAGGGTGTGTCATGCGAAATCAAAACCTCGTTTCCGATGGCTTCCTTGCCCTGACGGCGGCGGGATTTGCCTTGCTCTGCTCAAGCCTGCTGGCTTTTGCCTTCGTCTAGCCTTTGGCTGGATGACCCGCATCGAGCCGCCTTTGGCGCTGTGCGACAGGCGGGGCCGATCGGTACGGATGTTTCGATCCGTCCATCTTGCTGACCCAGTTTAGCCGACGCCGTCCGCTCCCTTATCGCAGAGCTGTGAACTGATTTCGCGCGCGCGGTTGCCGCGAAACGATTGGCGCTTTCGACGAAGCCATTTTCCCGATCCTGCGAAGATCGCTCGAAACAATCGCGGTTCAGCATCGTCGCGAGTGATCAACAATGGAGTCGATCATGTGGTGGATACTCAGCCTGATTTATCGGCATTCCTGCAGGACCCACCTGATGGAGATGCGCAGGGGTCGCTTCGCATCCATGGCCTAGCTCCTGCGGACATTCGAGCAAGAGCCGCCGTTGATTTCGAAAGAGGCTCCAAAATGCTTGCCGAAAAATTTTTTCTCTACCTGGAAGCGCTGATCAAGAGCCAGCAGACGCATTCCGATGGCAGCCCAAAGGTGATCAGCACCTCTCCCCACGTCCCGATCAAGCTGCCGGCTGCCAAATGACCTGAGCTCGCGCGAGCACGGAATCGCCGGGACGGCGCTGACATTTCATTGCCGCGAACAATATCGCGCCCGCCCGGCAATCCGGGCTGGCATTTCCATTCTCTCATCTCGCTGCGGTCTGCCCTCCTGGCCTGAACATTCTCATCCCTTAGGACTAGGCCATTTGCGTTTTACGCAGCGATGCAGATTTGGGGCAAGCTTGCCGTCGCGACTCGCCTTGCCAGCCCCAAGCGGCAATTATGGGCCGCCGGCCTCAGGATGCAGCACCATGGGCATTCTGAGGCCGTTTTGTTTGGCGCTCGGTTCAGCGGGAAGATTCGACGCCGAGAAGCATTCCGCCCCGGCGAGTTCGCGATAGCCTATGGCCAAGTGCAGTCGGAAAACGCCAAAGTCGCGCGAACCGACTTAGCGAGGTCTGGCGAGGTCTGAAAACAACGCCACGACAAAAAGGCCGATAAGCAATGCGCCGATGATCCAAAGGTCCATGCGCTTTCTTTGCGCGCATTGCAGGCGTTGTCAGCTGGAGACGCGATTAAGCATTAATCTCAAGCATCACGCGGACACGGGAGTCCCGCGCTCGCGTGCTCGTCGGCAATTGTTCCTATCGAAATGGGTTATCTTTGTCTTGCCGTACGCATCCTATGTGAGCGACCTGCCCGGGCGGAGCCATCAGCGTGATGAGGCAGGGCACATGGAGATGCACGCTCATGACCCGCTATTTCTTTCATGTGCACGATGGACCGCACGAGCATATCGACAAAATGGGCGAGGAATTGCCGGATCGTCGCGCTGCCTTGAACGAGGCGACCCGATACACGGGTGAAGCCATTCGCGACATCGATGGCAAGCTTCAGCCGGACGTCGACTGGAGTCTGGACGTGACCGATTATGAGGGACAGCCCGTCTATCGCATCGTCGTCAGCGCCAAGGTCGCCTGCTAGAGCGTGTAATCGGGTCTGATGTCCGGTTTTCCCCCGAAATGCCGGCCGGCGTGCCTTCTCACGGCGAGGTACTTGCAGTCTCAACGAGGTCGCCGACGCAGAAATGAGCCATGTGCGCGACAGCTTCGGCGCTGTGGTAGTCTCCGAATTCGGCAGTGGCTTCCTTGCCGGCGTACATTCGGGCGATTCCAGCACCACCAGGGTGATGGGGCGCCCACTCCGTGATGTCGTAGACTTTCCCGGAAATGATGACCCAGCAGTCGTCTCGCGTGTTGTGCAGGCCGACCTCGTCGCGTGTGACGGGGCGTGGCGCTGCGGGGGGAGCAGCCGGTCTCCAGAGCTTGCGGGTGATCGCGTAGTCGGCCTTGGCGGCCCGGCGAAAGTCCCACGGTCCCAATCTCCTCGGAGGCAACTCGGCGCCGATCTTGCGGGAATCGTATGCGTATATCCAGGAGTCGTCCTCGCCACCGCGTTTGTCGTGAGCAAAGGCCGGGCTGACCCGTTCGTCGACCCGCTCGAGTAGCGCCTTCTGCTCGGCGGTGTCTCTGGCCCGCAGGTGATCGAAAGCGAATTTGGAGCCGAGTTGGAAGCGGGTGGCGCGATAGTGCCGAACGCGTTCGTAGTGCAACAGCGCCGTGGCCACGTCGTTTCGATGCAGGGCGAAAGCGCTCCCGAGCGCGGCGGCGTCCTCGAAGGACTGCGCGGCGCCTTGGCCAAATGTGGGAAGCATCGGGTGCGCCGCGTCCCCGAGCAGACAGATGCGTCCCTGCACCCAGGTTTCGAGCGCGTCACGATCGTAGAGGCCCCATTTCGTAGGACGAACGATCGCCGCCGCAAGAGCGAGCAGATCGTCTCTACTGTGGTGCCCCGAGAATGCTTCGCCCACCTCGCAAACGATCTCCTCGTGCCTGACGGGAAACCAGTCGCCCTCCTCCTGCTCGAACGCGGCAAAGTCGGGCTCGTAGCGAGCGATCCACACGTTCAACAATTCGCCACCGCGCACCCAGTACGTCGTCGCTCCACTTCTGTCACTCCTATGGCGGTCCATGCTGAAGGAGTTGATGGGATTATGGTCCAGCGGGCTGCCGTTAGCCTTGCGGAGCGAGGCGACTACCATCCGCGGAATGAGTCCACGAAAGCAGGTCACCTCCGTCCAGCGCTTGGGACGCGGGTTCGGCCAGGCCAGCTGCAACGTGGCAGAGTTGATCCCGTCTGCACCCACGAGAACCTCTCCTGTGGCGCTTCGACCATTCGAAAAGGTCGCCGTCACCTCGCACGCGGTTTGACGCAACTGCGTCAGCCTGCAGTCCATGTGCACGGTGATCGGGCACGGCGCCCCGCTGTCGAGACCGAATTCGAACACCCGCTTATACAGGCACATCAATAAGTCCAGCCTGTGCATGTGATGAAACCCGGCGCCGTCGCCCGCGGCAGTGACATGATCGAACGGCCTCGTTGTCACGCTCCCATCCGCGTTGAACTGCCGTGTCAATTCCAGAACGGCCGCCCGGCCACCGTCGATCACCCCATCCGGGCCCCTGGGATCCCCGCCATCGAGGTCGACGCCCAGCCAACGACATATCCGCGCTCCATTGGGCGGAATGTTCAACCCGGCGCCTGCAGTGCTGGGCACTTTCGTTTGCTCGTAGATATCGACCGATGCGAAGACGCCGGACTGCCGTAGCGCCAACGCCGTCATCAACCCGCCCATTCCCGCACCGACGATCAACGCCCGCATCCTGTCGTCCTTCCGAGCTAAGCGAACGGCATAAGAACCCCGCTGAAGTTGGTGGATGTTCCGGACCAGATAAGTCAAAACCAACCGCGAGCGGACCGCAATAAAGCAGCTTCTCGCTTGAACAGGTAGACGTCTGAAGCTCCAAGGCCGCGCGCAAACGCTCTGCCAATGGGCCAAGCGGATTCCCGTGCCTTTGGCGAGTTTTCGTTTTACCGCACCTCCTCCTCGGGCTCCGAACAAGTCTGTGCCGCGTTCGCATTCGCAAGCACCAGCGGGACTTTATTGCGCCGCAATAAACTCACATTTCCGAGGCTCAATCTGAGCATGCTGGGGGTCAGCGCATGGGGCATCACCATGACTGACAGCGAAAGTGGCAAAGAGCGCAGATATCAGGTGGAGCGCTATCGCTTGCTGGCGCAGGAGATCACCGATCCGCTCGCGGCGGGCTTGCTGCGCGAAATCGTTTCGGAACTGGAAGCCGAACTGAACGAAGTTGCCGAGGATGCAATTTGGTCTCCTCAAAGGAGGCCAGCGTGAGGATATTGCTGACCTGCATCGCCTTGGCCTGGGCCGCGACCATGTTTCTGCTCTCTCACGCGGAGAAGCAGCAGGAGGCCGCGTTGGAGAGATTGTCCAGCTACAAGCTGGAGCGTCAGCTTGTCGACGATGCTGATCTCAACCTGGTCACCGCTCGCAGCCCCTATATGCGAGACGAGCGATAGCAGCTTGGGTTTTCAAGCGCGTGCGTTGGGGATACAGCCTGGGAAGCTTGGGCGGTTGCAAAGCGGTCCCCTCTCGGCGGGCCGTTCCGTGTTTGGTTTTGGTTCGAGCCGACAGGCGATGGGGTAGAATCCCCAGGTCGTCAGGCTGCAGCGGCGCTGCTCAGTTTCGTCAGGCCGAACTCGATGACCGCGATGTCGTCCTCGATCTCCGCAATCGCGGCGCTGACATCGTAGGGACCGCTCATGACGGTCCAGAGGCCCGCGATCAGTTTTCCCCGATGCGCCAGCATGTCGTCGAGCGCTTTACGGTTGGCGTGGCGTACGTAGACGGCGACTATGCTCTCTAGGGGTGGCTGCATGCCGCCGATCTTGGACCAGACGGAGCTGAAAGCAAAAAGCACTCTGTGGATCGGTGTGGATAGCCCGCGGGACGAGCGCGGGGTCGAAGCCTACGAGCGATGCTGAATGGTTTCGAAAGCTTAACTTGAGAAACGGGCTGTGTGGCTCTAATCGATCCTGGCTGGTGGCGACCAAGAGGCGGTCACCAATGACGTTGCTTATTGCGTTTCTAGTTTGCTGCAGCGTAGCTGTTTTCCTTGCTCACGCATTCGACGCTTATCAGTCTTGAAAGCTCGCCGGCCCAACGCTGGCGGGCCCGACTAAGCTCTGATCACCCTGCCCGGTGCGAATACTCCGCGCATGAGGTCTTCCAGCGCCTGATGGAGTCACACAGGTAGGTCGCCTCGAAATTATGGAGATCATTTCTGAACGGCGGCGACGCCAATGTGGACCGGCTCGTTTCTGAACGAGGCGGACAACGCTGTCGCAACCAGGGCAGACCAGGCGTTGAATTTCGTACTGCCTTGTCACGGGCTCGGCGCCTGCAAATTTGCGATCAAGACAACATAGAATGCAAGGCTGCAGGACCACCGGCTTCATCTCGGATTTCCTCTTGAAAGGTTTTTAGAAAAAAGCCGCCGCACGCTGCATGCCGACCACAATGTTCCCAGTGGCCACGTGACTTTTTCGTTTCAAACAAGCGCGGCTTGTCCGCGGCGTCTTTAACCGGGAGTTCGGAAGCGCGCTGTGCAGATCGCGACCAGGCCAAATGAAATTTGGTCAACCCGCCAACAACCACGGTGCGCCGCGCCGTCTAGCGGTGTTCCGTTTCTTCATTGCGTCGTGAGCGCCATTAAACCGTTTCGTCCGGCGGTTTTCCGGTTTCAGGGGCGCGACCTGACCTTGCGGCAGAGGGCCGCCGGAATACGGGTTAAATCTGATGTGCGTAGTGCTTTTTCGGTAACAGCCACCGCCGCAGCCTTCTACTATTCTCCATGCATTGCTGGTTTTGGCTGTTTTGGCGCTTGCGGCCGCGTTGGTTGGCCGGCCAGCCCTGCCTTCCTACTCTATGCAAACGGTGGTCTCGCCTATGGGGAAGTCAGGCAGACTAGCATCCCCACTCAGACGATTGCGCCGCCAGATCCTTCGTTTGCTCTCCCGGGCTTCGGGTCGAACACTACGACGCGAGCGGGCTATACAATCGGCGGCGGTGGCGAGTGGATGTTCTCTCCCCGCTGGAGCTTGAAATTCGAAGCGCTCTACTATGACCTCGGCAACGTTTCATACTCACTAATGACTTCCTCGGTCGTCGCCATCGCCGCGCCAGTCAATGGTCGACGCCGGGGTGGATATCGTCACAATTTCGAAGCGGCACGGCCCGCAAGCAGAGATAACGTTGCGGATTTATGCGCACCCGTTTAGGAAGGATGACAGCAAGGCAGCCGACGACAATCAATGCCGCGCTGAATGGCTGGGGCACCAAGTCGGGTGTTCGGGACAATGTTCAGACAAACGGTAGCAGTTTGTTCGTGCTGCGCTTGAGACTACTGAGACGGAAGGGTGGCCGAGTGGTTTAAGGCACCGGTCTTGAAAACCGGCGTGCCTGCAAGGGTACCGTGGGTTCGAATCCCACCCCTTCCGCCACCAGTGAACAATATCAATGGCTTAGCCGCCGTTTTACACTCCACGTTTTACAATCTCTTTCTCCGTTCGATCAGGCCCGCAGCTTGGTGACGTTGCCGGCCAGATCGATCAGCGTTTCCAGTTCCTCGTTCTCGTACATCTTGTCGCGCATGGTCTGCGCGCCGCGCGCCAGCAATCGTTGCTGCGCCTGCGCGACATAGGTCGCGACCTGCTTCATCGTCGAGTGACCGAGCACCGCTGCGATCTGCCGGTCGCTCGCGCCCGCGTGCGCAAGCTCGACACCGCACAGATGCCGCAGCCCATGCGGCGAGTAGAAGCGCGGGCTGCCTTTGCTGTCGGTTGTGGTGAAGCCGAGTTCGCGGGTGATGCGGTTCAACTCGTTCGTGAGGCTGGTCTCGCGCCACGGCATGCCGGATGAGGTCGGCGACATCACGATGTAGTCGCCCTTGCGCGCGCGGGTCTTCAGATGCTCGATCAACCGCTTCGGCATCGGCACCCAGATGCGCGCACTGGTCTTGTGCGCGACCCGCGACGGGATCGCAAGCACGCCCGCGCGCACCGTCCGGAGCACGCCGCTCCACGTCGCCTCGACCTCGGCGGCCTCGACCAGTTCGCCCGCCAGCTTGCGCGCCTTGATTTCGGCAAGGTCAGCTTGCCGCGCCGCCAGCCGCGCGCGCGCCGCCGTCGCATCGGCAAGCGGTTTCGCCCTTGGTCCAGCCTTGGTCATCGACGGCTCGTACTCATTAGCTTCGCTAGCCAACTCCTTGGGTGATGATCCCCGTTCCGTCGCATCGCTCGCAAGGATCTTCGCCGGGCTTGCCCGTCGCCTTATCTACTTGCTTCCCGGTTCCCGCGCATTCAGGGCAGGTGTCCTCGGCGGTCCCCGGCGTTCCCGGCTCCGGATCATCGTCGGGTGTGTGGTGTCTACGTGGGTCCTTAGCTTGCATTGTTCGGGCCTCCGTCTTGGATCACAGAAAGGGACATAACGCGCCCGCCAAACTAATGCGCGTTGATCTAACTCAACGGACACACTTCATGCAACTTGCCCCGAAATCGTGAAAAAAAACAGCATCGGCTGAAATCTCGCGCGGCTGCGGACGCGCTCGCCACCACTTTCGGGAAGGACCCCGGATAGGAGCGCGCGCGATAACGAACTCCCGCACCGAGCGGACAACGATTGATCTCCGTCAACAAGGGCCGTGTAGCAAGGCCGTACAAGCGGCCAAGGCTGGCCTGTAATCCGGAGTGATAGTCATGTCAGTTGTGATTGAATACACGGTTAAGCCCAACCCCGGCAGTGACCTCAAAACTATCCTCGAAATGACCCACGAAAGCGCGGCGCTCTGGCGCAAGCATGGTGGCAAGGTTCGCCTTTGGGCCGTCACCGTTGGAGAGGTAGGCGATCTGGTCGTATCGATAAGCTTTGAGAACTTCGCGGCATATGGCGCTACGTTTGACAAGCTAAATGCCGACGTAGAGTACCAAGCTTGGCATGTGAAGAGATTGAAGACCGGCGCAGCCACGTGGGTGCGAGGAAACATGCTGAGTGAGGTGTTGATCGGAAAGTAGCCTTCGCAGACTTTGATGCCGGTTGATGCCGACTGTCTCCGTAAGTTCGGTTTAAGCCCGTGCTGTTAGGTTCCGTTGGGACTGGGCGATGGGAACCTCCATGGAAAGCATCGACGCAAAGTCGGCTCTGGCAAAAGAGCCGATTACTTTGACGGGCGATAGTGCGTTCGTTTGCGCCCGCCTGATTTCGAGGGCAGTGACCGCTATATATGACGATAAGCTTCGATCCTTCGGCATCAGTTCGACACAGTTTGCCTTGCTCAGGACGATTTACGGCAAGTCAATTTCCCGGGCGCAGATTGCGCGACTTCATCATTTGAACAAGTCCACTTTAACCCGAGATTTGAAAGCTGTTCTTTCCGCAGGATGGATACAGGAAGTTCGAGAAGGTGCTAACGGACGAATGAAGCCGATTGCTCTCACGGCACTCGGGGAAGAACTGATGCTCAACGCTCAGCAAGCTTGGGCTAGCGGCCCAAGCTCAGGCTGAAGCGTTGCTTGGGCCGGACGTAATGAACGCCCTCATGAGCGTCACCGACCGCCTTAAAGGCTCGGCCCCGGCGCGCGTCTGATCGCGGCATCATTGTGGCGCAGCCAGTGGGACGTACCCCATCCGATGCTTCGCGCCTTCGTCGTTTGCCGATAGGGTCTCAGTCTCGCAGCGGCGCGCGCCCATGCGTTCGATGATGCGCGAGCTAGGCTCACAGCGGACAGGGGACAAAACGCGCCAGTGAATTCGAGAACGCGATTGCGCGCGATGGCGGTCCCCTGTCCCCTGAGGGGTGCCCCCATTGTAGGGCGTCGCTCAACGGCTGGCGGCGAGCCTCGGCGCGACCGGGAACTAATGTTCACTTCGTAACTTAAGCAGTCACTGGGGGACGCGAACCAGTGACAGACGACGAAAAGCCGGGGCTGCCACCGCAGCAAACGCAAGAACAGGGACGACGTTGTCCGATCTGTGCGGAAAGTCCGCGCCTAACGCACGCCTTCTTGGACACCCGTAAGGGCAAAACCGTTCGCCTGTTCCAGTGCGAGTGTGGCGAGCGCATCTGGGACGATTGAGCAATGGGCTTCGTCTAGGGGGCGGCGGTTTCGGGTTGAGGCCACGCTATGCCGTGGCACAAAAATGGGCGACGCCTTACCTACTCTCTCCACTTGCACCGAACTATCGGAGACGGACCTTGGTCTGTCGGCGCGGATGGTGGTTAGAGGGAATGCTTCACCTGAAGAACCCCTTGCTTTCTCGCCCGGAGTGACAGTCTCAAGGGTTTGGTGGGGTGAAGCGGCGAGGTCGTGCCCGATGTCGGGAACCGCCCGCGCCGATGGACTGCGGTCGTGGCACAAAACAGGGGTATCACTTAAGGAGACAAGATAACTGCTCGCCCCTTTTTGTGCCATTTTGCGAGTGCCACCGGCCTTGTGCCGATACCATGTGCGGCGGCTGACGCCAGCGGCCTCCCACGGCTTGGTCAGGCTTGCCGGTGCGCCCTTTTCGACCCGCCGCTCGGCGCGCTTGCGGACCTTGTAGGCGCGTCGGTGTTCCCGTTGCCGCTCGGCTCTGGTCGAGGGCGACGCATCGATGGCGCGCGCCGACCAGAACTTGAGGCGCTTACGCTCGGCGGTCGTCAGTCCGAGCCATTTGCCAAGCTCTGCCGCGCCCCAGCGTTTCGGGAAAACATGGGCGCGCTCGATCATGGCGTCCGCCGCGCCCTCACCCATCCACGGTGCCCATGCCGAGACCGCCTCGCGGCAACGGGTCTCGGTGTCAACGCCCGCGATCACGATGTGGTCGAGCATGACCCCAAGGTCTTCCCGGCCCGCGTCATCGTTGGGCAACATCGAGCCGTATCGGTCGATGAAATACTTTCGCAGCGATGCCAGCCGCAGCCGCGACGCAAACGGCATCGGATGCTTGGCGTTGTACTTCCGGGCAATCTCGCGATGTTGTGCGCGCTGGCGTAGCGTCTCGCCTGCGAAGCGGACTTGATCGGTGGAATGGTTCGGGCTATTGGAGGAGAGCGTCATCTGACACCTTTGGTCGGGTTAGGGTGAGCACCAAGTTCTCCAGTGTTTGACACCTCTGGAAATGCGAAACGATTTGACCCGCAGCGCGTGGCAACCCGCTGCGGGTCGTCTCGTTTTTCAGGGGGGCACCTCGCAAAGGGTCGCGCGCAGCACCGCCGCCGCCTCGCGGCGATAGCTGTCCCTGATCTTCTCGTGCAGTTTGTTCCAGTCCTTGCCGCGCCCGGATCGGTTGGCGACCTCATCGCGCAACGCCATCGCGCCGCACTCGATCATATCGGCGGTGTTGCTGGAGTTCGGACCCGCGTGCTTCATGTCGTCCCACCGTTGGTGGGAGTGCAAACCGGGCCGATGCGGTGTTTTACAGTGATCGAGAAAGCCCGATTTGACGCGGGTTTCTGCGGCTCAATGTTTTACAGTCGCGCTTGCTAAGTCGTTGTGAGTTCGACGGAAGGACCCAACCCACCCCTTCCGCCAAGCCGCTGGGGCAATGTTTGCTCGAGCACCTCGTCTGCGGTCGCAAGCAATGTTTGCTCTATGCCCCCCACAGTGCCCCAGGGGTCGCTTCTTTAATCCGCATCTGGACTCGAGCTCCGTGTCGGATGCCACATAGAGTAATTGGACCTCAATGGGCGGCCTGTCATCATTGTTCCTGGCTTCAAAAAGCGACATCATTTTCTCCGCGCTTCATTTGCCCTTACACCCTTGCGCTTGCCTCGAAAGGCCAAGACGTTCGAGGTCACTCGCCTGGTGTTGCTTTGACCGCGAAGACCTATTCGACAATCTCATCAGCCCTCAACAGAGTTGCTGCCGGTACCGTCAACCCGAGCGTTTCCAATGTCTTCTTATTGATCGCAAAACGGAAGCGGGTTGGCTGCTCGAATGGAAGATTGGCGGGGCTCGCTCCTTTCAGAATACGGACGGCGAGGTCAGCCGCGCGATCATAGACTTCGCTCATGTCCGGCCCGTACGACATCAGCCCGCCGTCGCGAACAAGAAAGTCATATTCGTAAATCGCGGGTAGCTTTTGTTGTGCGGCGAACTCAAACAACCTCTTGCGGTTGAGCACGGTCAAAGCATCCGTAACCATTAGAATTGCATCGGGACGGTCTTGCACCATGGCCGCGAATGCGCCGGCGAAGTCTTCCGGCTCGCGCACACCAAGCGCCTGTATTTCGAAACCTAAATTCCGCGCCGCCAATCCGGCCGATTTGTAGCGCAGTGTCATACCGAGATCGTCCGCATTCCAGAGCATGGCAATCTTGCGCAAGCTCGGAAACGTCTCCTTGAGGACCTCCAGACGCTTGGCCGAAAGCTCGGCCGCTATTTCGCCCACACCGGTGACAGTCCCGCCGGGATAAGCCAAGCTATCGATCAAGCCGGTTGTGACCGGATCGGCTCCTGTGATCGCAACGACGGGAATCTTCGAACGGTCTTTGACGACACGAGCCGCTGCGTTGGAGTTCGTTATTATCAACTCTACTTTGTTCTTCAGATCGTCAACGAGTTCCCGGCAGCCGGTCCGGGTGTGCTTCCGCCGCACGCCGTTCGAAGAACAACGAACTTCCGACGACATAACCACGCTTGGAAAAGCCGGCCTTCAGCCCGGTTACAATCTCGCTGGCATCGGCTAAGGGAGCTCCAGCAGTCAGCAATCCGACGCGATGAGGCGTAGCTGCCACCTGCGACGTCGCCGAACGAGCGAGCAATTGCATCGAGCCCAACGCCAGAACGACAGACCTTCGCGAGATCATGGTCGAACTCTCCCAAGGGTACGCGGCCGCTTGATCCCGCGCCGAGTTTACGTCGCTTCTCAGGGCTTTTGGGTCTACCCTGACAGTCTGTGTTCGCGCCAAACTAGCACAATGAAGGGAATCCCGCCGCATCATGACTCATGCACTTTCACACGCGAGCCCGGCAATGTTTACTCGAGCACCTCGTCTGCGGTCGCAAGCAACGTTTGCGGTATGGCAAGGCCAAGCGCCCTCGCCGTCTTCAGGTTGAAGACCAGTTCGAACGCCGTGGGTTGCTGCACCGGCATCTCCGCCAGCTTTTCGCCCTTGAGGGCGCGCCCAACATAGGCCCCCGACTTTCGATACATGTCCGCGAGATTGGAGCCGTAGCTGGCCAAGCCGCCCGAGGCGGGAAACTCGCGCGACTGATAGATTGCCGGCATGGAAATCTCGGCCATCCTGGCGATGATCTTGTCGCGTCGGGACAGAAAGTATGGATCATTGCCGACCAGGATGCCTTTGACCTGCCACTGCGGCAGTGCCGCGAGTATGGACTCGAGCTGCGTGTCGGATGCCGCATGAAGTATTTTGACCTCAAGGCCGAGTGACTTCGCTGCGGCCTGGATGTCATTTGCCACGTCTTCGGCATTGGGGTTGTCGGGATTGATCAGGGCTGCGACCGGATCGGCTGAGGGCACCAGCTGGCGCAGCAGCTCGAGTCGCTTGGCTTCAAGGCCGCTTGTGATGAGGGTCACGCCGGTGGCGTTGCCGCCGGGCCGATTGAGGCTCGACACCAAACCTACCCTTACGGGGTCGCTTCCCATGACGAATACGATGGGTATCGCCTTTGCAGCTTTTCTTGCTTCAATCGCGGCGACCGAACCGCCGGCGGTGTAGAGCACAACCGCTCCGCGATTGATGAGATCGCTCGCGAGAGCCGGCAAGCGGTCATACTTCCCCTCGGCCCAGCGGTACTCGATTGCGACGTTGCGGCCCTCCTCGAAGCCGGCCTCACGAAGGCCGCGCTGGAATGCCGCAACGAGATGTGCGTTCGGCCCGGAAGAGCCGCTGTGCAGAAAGCCGACGATCGGAAGCGATTGCTGCTGGGCGAGCGCGATCCTCGGCAACGAGGCCGCGACCAGACCCGCGATGAAGACCCGCCGTCTCATCCGCCCTTTCCCAGGCCAAGATCGGCATCATAGCCAATCAAGCCGGGCGTCCGGAAGTCATCAAAGATAAAACCGAAGGTCGCAGTTGGTTAAACGCGGCCGGACTCGCCGGCGCTACCCGCCCTTGGACTTCCACTTCACTTTTGGCGCGATATGCCACTTCGCGCACCGGACGTTCGGCATCAAACTCGCCGAGGAAGCCGAGGGAAGCGCGCTCCAGCTGCTGCGGTCTATGGGGCCCAGCGGGCGGTTCAGCCCTGCGGGCCGGGCGCCGCAGATGGAAAGCTTAGCGGGGCTCCTCCAACCGAGACGGGCCCCACAGGCTTACCCTGCCGGGCCAGCCTTTTGTGCAGCACGCCGCTCAGCCGACTGCGCGCGCGCCCTCTTGGAATGGAGGACGTTGTTTCCGGAGCTAATGCATTCTGCAGCGAGTCGACCTTTGCAATAAGCGTGGAGATCTGAGAAGACATCTTCTTCACGTCGACATGTTCATCCGTTATCTGGGCGGATATTTTCTTCACATCGGCTTGTTCATCCGTCACGCTCTGTCTCAGAGACGCAAGCGTAATTGAATCCTGTTGAAGCAGAGCGCCGCTTTGCTGCAATGAGGCGACGTGTTGCTGCTGGGCCGACTGGATATCCTTCAATGCCGCAAGAACCGGATCCGCCTTTGCATCGGTAGCTTTCTGGTGCGGAATCAGCTCGGCCAGGCTCTCGACATTCGGAAGCGCGAAATCGGAAGGCGACAGCGTGTAGACGGCCGCGGTTGCGTTAAGACCAAGAGCGAACACCGACAGCGCCATGATCGATTTGCGGCTGGATCGTACGCTCGGCGTTGCGGATTCGCCTTGTTCGGTTTGGCTCTGCGTTTCCGATGTATTGGTCACGTGGATCGACCCCCAACTGAGTGAACACAAAAAGGAGCCGTCGCTGGATCGTCCTCGCGACGGCTCCTGAACGCGCCCTCTAAAACTGCCTTGGATTGTGGCATCATGAGATTAATTCCGCGTTATCGCCTCAGGCGTTTAGCGGTGCGTGGCGCGTCGCTCGGCGCAGCGCTTCCTATTCGGCCAGTTGCGAGCGGACTGGCAGATCGTGTCGGGCGAATTGCTCGACAACTAACCTGGGTGCTTGCGGCTTTCGGCGAGCCGAGCAGTGTGGACTGTCATCGGCTCCGGCTCTTTCTCTGTATGTGAGACGGGCTGGACTGGCGCTGTAATCCAGAACCTTGCAAAGGGCGGGAAGGTGGATGAGGATTGTGTATCAAGGAGGCGAAGGCATGAGGACAATGACCGTAGCATTCGCACTCGGAACGGCTCTGCTCGTATGTAATCCCTGGGCGTTTGCCCCAGCCCGTGCGCGGGAGGCCAATCAGGAAAGGCTTGTCGTCAGGGTGCCCGTGGTAAGGCCAACTCCCTGGGACTACTATATTGTTCCACGATATCGTTATCGCCCCGAGGACGACCGGGTCGATCCATGCGGCCCACCGGTAGTTCCGGTCATACGCTATGGGGCTCAGGAGGCAACGGTTCCGTTGTGGCTGGCCGAGTCTTTGGGCCTTGGTCGCATCCACGGGGTCGCTTGGCCGTGCGGCGGTTCAGTGCGCCGCTGAGCGCCTCGAAGCAGACGCCTTTCTCCCGAGCTTCGACAGCAAGGGCTGCTTCGGCATGCTCAACATAGCGTCCTGGGGACGCCAAACCCGGCGGCATGCATCAGTTGGAAAATCTTGTCGGTTGACTGAGCACTTTCACCGACGATTTGAAAGAGACAGCCGGGATGGGCAACATCGAACTTGCGGATGTGCTTCAACCATTCGAAATCCAGCCCTTCTGGAATGTCCGCAGTGAGAAGAATTTTCATGCTGTTTGCCTTGGTTCTTCTTTTGGTGTGATGGTCCTGTAAAACGCCACCCTCTTCCCCGTCGAACTGCAACTAGCAATAATGCGGACCCGCATCTATCTGCCGGATCGGGTGTAATACTCTACCGTCGGATCGGGAAGTTCAGGAAGCGGTCGGCTGCAATGCTCGCTGGAGCCGATCAGCAGCATGGCGACGAAGGTTTCGCCACCATGCTGCGGTGGTCTGGATCAGGGCACGATGTTGGTGTGGCCCGTCGTGTTGGTGAATCCCCCACCAACGCCGAGGCCTCCGTTGTTGGAGAAGGCGCCGCTCAAGGCCGCGCCTCCGGGACCGGCCACTGCGCCCGACTGACCGGTCGACTGACCTATGGACGAGCCAATGCCTGCACTCAGGCTTCCCAGAGGCGTGGCGACCGCAACGCCGCTTCCGATCGAGGTATTGACGCCACTGGCACCCGAAGCAGCCCCAGCGTGACCGAGCGCTCCAGCTCCGGTGATCGTGGTCACGTTGCCAAGATTGGCGCCTCCCCCGATGGCCAGCGTTGAGCCGGCATCAGCCGGCACAATGC
Source organism: uncultured Alphaproteobacteria bacterium (assembly GCA_963738845.1). Lineage (GTDB taxonomy): Bacteria > Pseudomonadota > Alphaproteobacteria > Rhizobiales > Xanthobacteraceae > Bradyrhizobium. The sequence goes on from CAVTYJ010000009.1 coordinate 791,280, forward strand.
TTCCCGCCAGAGAGACGAACGCAACACTCATCAATAGCTTCTTCATTGTGATTGGTCCTTCTTTTCGGTTTCCGCCACGGCGAATGCCGAGGCGGGTGATGCCGCCGTGTGAGAGATTTGACCACTCGCCATCGCGTTAGCTCCGGCCGAATGGTGGACGCTGTGACCCAGACACGGCAGCGTTGCCGGGTCACATCGTGGTCGTTGCGAAGAGGGTTCTTGCCGCGCAGCGATCTAGGAAAGAGAGAAGAGGAACCGAATAACAGCGGTGGTTGTAGAGAGAGAGGGAAGGAAGGAGCTGCTCACGTGTTGGATCGACGCGTTCGTTTCGCTCTCCCTGTGAGGTTTCCGTCTTCTCGGTTTCGGACTGACCGGTGTGTGCAGCGCGGACGAGGCGTGCGAATTCCTCGAGTTCCGCCGGATTGAACGATGCGACACTCAACGTCACGGTCGTGTTCGCCACCTCGACCTTGCGCGGCTGTGGCTCGGTAGCCGCGGGAGCCGGCGCGGGCTTCGGCTTGCTGACAGGCATGGCGGTTGGCGCTCGTGGCTTGCCATCCTTGCCGGTGCGCTTGTTGAACTGTGATGCCGGCGTATGAGAGGTTTCACGAGCAGCCGTCGATTTCTTCTGCGGTGCCGAATGATCGAGGCTGTGCGCCCAGACACGGCAGAGCTGCTGGGTCACATCATAGTCCTTGCAAAGACGGTTCTTGCCGGTCGCGCCTTCCACCAGCCAAATGTCGCCACCCGTATAGGGCTGCTCCTCGGAGGCTTCCGCCTGCGCGTAGCGGGTGGGGACCGGCGGCGGGGCAGGATAGCCCGGCGCTGGCTGCGGCAGGTACTGGTCGCAAACTTCCGGCATCGCGCGGTAGATGTCGCGGTTAAGGCAAAGCCGCGCCACCGCCGCCTTCTTCAGACCCATGCTCCACAGCGTCCGCGCATCGAGCCGCGCCGCGCAGCCGGCATCGGGGATCGTGGTCCCGAAGCTCAATCCGGTTCCGACAATCGCGCCGCCGGCGGAAACTGACCCGAGACACGTTTCGAGCCCGGCCGCCGCCAGGCCCGGTGCGAAAACGCTCGGCACGTTCTTGACCGTCTGATCGGCCGGCACGCTGCTGTTCGTGGTGATTGTCGCAGAAGGATTGCCGCCGATGCCGATCCCCGTGCCCCCCTGCCCCGAGATCGCCTGCGAGCTCGATGTGGATCTGGCGATGCCGACGCCTGTCCCGCTCGCGGTCGAAGATTGAGCGCATGCAGGTCCGCTCGCCGCCATCGCAACGATGGCAGCCAACACAAGCCGCTTCATGTGTGGTTCTCCGCGCCCCGGTAGATGATTCAAGTATCTCGGCGGGTGCGTTGATATTTACTCAAAATTTACCAAACGCACGAGCTACCAAAACGGGTGGCGAGCCGGAGCCAACAAGGCCCCACATGGACTCAGCTCTTGTCCGACTCCAGGAATACGTCGTCCTCTGCGACACCCGACAGACGCGATCGTTGCGCAAAGCGGGACGCGTTGCGTACAGCGCTCTATGAGCAGGATGTCATCCGAATGGGCGCCATCATGCGCGCTCTGCATCGCCCTCCTCAGCCTGACGGTCGCTTCGCGCGCTGGTCGGTTTCGTCAACGCGCTTCGTCAAACAGAAGGCGACCCCGATACACCCTTTTGGGTAGGTCACTCTCCACTCGTTTTCGCGGTACACTTGTCCGGCCCGATGGAATTTATCGGCCCCCACCGATCTGCCCCCCTCCGTCGGGTCCACGGCGGCCCTGCCGTGTTCTCAGCACGGCGGGGCCGCTCGTCGGCTTTGCGGTAACTCGCCCGCGAGTTCGTCAGACGGCGAAGCTAGGAAACGCTGCCCTGTCGCGCATTCGGCGGCTTGCTCAAGAAGAAATCGCGATTGCCTGTCGCCGCCTCGGCATATTGGTCAATGGCGACAATGATTGCCTGCACATGCTGATAGCGCCAGCCTTCCCGCGTGGCCAGGCGACGCGCTTGTTCAAGCGCCTTCAGAAAGGGTGTCGGATTGCTCTCATCATCGAACCAGCGCATCCCCAATAAGAACAAATAAAGAACAAGAATGCAAGCCGCCAGGAATAGGGGGTATGCTCTGCAGCGCAGCCAATGTGCGCTACAATGGATTGTTTGAGATTTCGGCGCGTATTTTTGTGGAGTTGCGTAATGTCTCGTTCGCCTTCCATTGTACCCGAGGATGACACTTATCTCGTTCTTGACGATTTCGGCCCTCTCGGCAGGGCATGGCGTGAGACCGACGAAGCGGGAGCGAGCCGCGCGACGCTAGTCCGCAACCTGCTCGAAGGACAATATGAAGATCCGGTCCGCATCGTCGCCTTCAACACTGCCGAAGGCTGGTCACGCGACGTGACCGTGGAGATCGCGGACGAAGTGCGCCGCCGGTACGTCGAGTACGACGACGCACCCGCTTCCCTTCTCAAGTTTCTGGACGCAGCCAGCCGACAGCATTAAGCAAGCCAGACATGGCGCGAATGACCGCGTCGTTCCGAATGGCCGCGAGCGGTGGCGCCTTGCATTGAGCGCCTCACGCCACTGAGAAACCTTCGGTTCGCCGTGCGCTTGATTGAATGCTGGATCGTCCGGGCGCGGCAATGCTTGTCATCGTGGCGACTTCGGACCGGGCGGATCTACTTGCACTGTCCGCTCTTCTTGCGATCCTGGATCGTGATCTGGCACCACGAGCTGCAGCTTTGGATGGCTGTCCCGACCTTTCCCTTGCTGCAGATGCTAATACACGTGTTGACATCGCAATTGACGGCTAGTGCCGGTGCCACTGTCAGGCCGAAGAATAGCAACGTGGAGAAAAACCGTACGGAAAAACGTGTCATCGCTGTCTCCGCAAATAGATGCTAAAAAGTAGTGGCAGCTTAGCGAATAACGCACCCAGCGTGAAGGAAGGCTCTCTCGATGCTGCGTCTCGACGTCTGCAAGAACGCTTTATCGGCTCGGGTCCGGCCCGGCGTTTGCGGTCGAAGACCAGGCCGCTCTTCTGGCTTTCCGGTTTGGGAAAAGCGGACTTCCTCGACGGCGTTCGACATTTGTCGTAGCCAAGCGCGGTGTGTTGAATGAAAATCATGCGCAATGAGCTGATTACCACGGAGTTCGACATCTCCTTCATCGAGGGGTTGCAACATGAGCGCTGCGCGCGTCGATCGAATCAAGGGCTATTGCGGGCTGTGCATTGCACGTTGCGGCACGATTGCCACCGTTGAAGACGGTCGGTTCACGCGCCTTGATCCAGACCCCTCGCATCCCACCGGCGCAGCGATTTGCGCCAAGGGCCGGGCCGCGCCCGAACTCGTCTATCACAAGGACCGGCTGACGCGCCCGCTGCGCCGAACCCGCCCGAAAAGCAGCAAGGATCCCGGATGGGAGGAGATTTCATGGGATGCTGCTCTTGATGCGATTGCGGACGCGATGCGACGCACCGCCGCACAATATGGGCCTGAAGCTGTCGCCTTTTCTCAATCGTCGCCCTCCACGACAGCCATCGCGGATTCCGCACCATTCGTTCGCAGACTGATGCACGCGTTCGGCACGCCAAACATGGTTTGGCCGCTTGATCTATGCGGTTGGGGTCGCGGCTTCGCCACCCGCTATGTCTTCGGCATCGGCAGCGTCGCAACAGGCAGTGCGGGTGGCGCCATGCCTGACATCGCCGGGACCGGGTGCCTCATATTGTGGGGCTATAATCCTTCCTTTTCGCGCATCACGCATGCCACCGCCGCAGTGGCCGGCCTCAAGCGAGGCATGAAGCTCATCGTGATTGATCCACGCAACGTCGGGCTCGCCAACAAGGCGGACGTCTGGTTACGCGTACGTCCCGGAGCAGATGGTGCGCTCGCGCTGGGGCTTGCAAATGTCATGATCGCGCGCGGCTGGTATGACCAGGAGTTCGTTCGCTCCTGGAGCAATGGCCCGCTCCTCGTGCGCTCCGATACCAACCGGCTGCTGAAAACGGATGATCTGGCTGGCGGTGATGCCGGCGGATGCCTGCTCGCATGGAACGCCCGATCGCAATGCCTGGTCCGGTACGACCCGGCGGCGGGTTGCTATGATGCGCCGAGCGAATTTCTTGCGCTGGAGGGCGACTACCCGGTTTCGACGAGCGACGGGATCGTCCATTGCCGCCCCGTCTTCGACCACTACGCCGCGCTTTGTAAGCGCTATCCCCCTGAAACCATCGCAGAGCTTTGCTGGATTTCGCCCGAGCAATTGACGCAAGCCGCGCGGATAATCTGGGAAGCGCGGCCGGTCTCTTATTACGCCTGGAGTGGACACGAGCACCATGCCAACGCGACAGAGACGGCTCGCGCGATTGCGATGCTTTATGCGTTGACGGGAAGCTTCGATGCTCCCGGCGGCAACGTCATTCTTCCCTCGTTGCCGACACCGTCGATAGCCGGGGAGGCAACGCAACTTGCTCCCGTCATCGGCTATGCAGAGCGTCCGCTTGGGCCCGCGCGTTGGGGCAGCGTATCGACCCAGGACTTCTACCGGGCCGTTCTCGAGGGCGATCCCTACCCGGTCCGCGCTCTTCTGGGCTTTGGCGCGAATCTTCTGCTTGCGCAGGGCGACCCGGTTCGCGGTCGTGCCGCGCTTTCCTCACTCGATTTCTATGCGCATGCCGATCTCTTCATGAATCCCACGGCGGCGCTGGCCGATGTCGTCCTTCCGGTCGCATCATGCTTCGAACGCGAGGCCCTCAAGATCGGATTTGAGGTCAGTGAAGACGCGCAATCGCACGTTCAGTTGCGCCCGAAGATCGTCCCCCCTCCCGGCGAGGCGCGCTCCGACACCGACATCATTCTGGGTCTCGCGACCCGCCTCGGATACGAAAAGCAGTTCTGGTATGGCGACGCCGACGCTGCTTACCGCGAACTGCTTTCCGAGTGCGGTCTATCTCTTGAACAACTCAGGACCAATCCGGCTGCGCAGCGCAGGCCGCTCACGACAACCTACCGGAAATACCGGACGGCGGACGCTCAAGGAAACGCGCGCGGATTTGCCACCCCGACGCGGAAGGTGGAATTCTGGTCTGAAACCTTTGCCGACCACGGTTACTCCGCGCTGCCTGATGTTGCAGAAGCGCTCGTCACGGCCGTCCCTTCCGTCAAATCTGCAGAGCCGCTTCCCCTCATTCTCACCTGTGCGAAGCCGAGCTTGTTCTGCCAGAGCCAGCATCGCGCGCTGCCCAGTCTGCGAAAGCACTCGCCGTATCCCGAAGTCGAGCTGCACCCGGCAACAGCGGCCGCGAGGAAAATTCAGGACGGCGAGTGGGTCGAAGTTCGCACGGCGAGCGGTTCGATGCGCGCGAAGGCCCGCTTCAACGACACGTTGGATGATCGCATCGTGGTGGGGCAGCATGGCTGGTGGCAGGGTTGCGAGGAACTTGGAATTGCCGGGTCGGATCCGACCGATCCAGGTGGAACGAACTTCAATCTGACTGTCGACGTTTCGTTACGTGACCCCATCAGCGGCACCCCCTCTCATCGCTTCAACACGTGTGAAATACGCCCGGTGCATTCGATTGCCACGCCTCCAATCCCTTCGGCCTCTGAGGCAGGCTGATCGCTGACGGCTGGACGCCTGCATGTCGTTGATTGCGTAGCTCGCGGCGCAGGATAAAATCCAGGGTTGGTTCTCGATGTTTTTTGAAGCAAGAGGTGCGGCATCGCTGCCACAGCCGAACGCTTTCTCGAACATTGCCAAATCGTCACGTGCCTTCCGGTTTATTCTCGCGTTAGCTTGGCTCAGCACGGAAAGGCACTCGTCGGGGGGGAAGTGACGATGCGTGCAGGGGCTTCAGCGATTTTGGGCATAGGGGCGATTCTGCTGACGAGCCCGCTATGGGCCGCAGGGGGTCGCTACGATCCCGATTACCCCGTTTGCATGGAGGCCATCAGCTCGGATGGCACCCGCATCGATTGCGTCTACACGTCAATGGAGCAGTGCCGGCAGGGCACCTTCGGGTCGTCCGGGACGTGCTTCAATAACCCCAATTACGTGCATCGGCCTGCCGAGGCGACGCCTGCGCAAACTGAATCGGCTCCCGCGCCGAGATCCGGAAAATCCGCCGGTCGCTACGATCCAGATTATCCGGTTTGCATGGAAGCCTACGGGATGGACGGCAGCCGCATCGAATGCTTCTTCACGTCAATGGAGCAGTGCCGGCTCGGCACCAGCGGCACGTCCGGGACGTGCTTCAACAATCCGGCTTACGTTGCGCCGCCGGCGAACGCGGCCGCGGCGCCAACCGAGGCTGCGCCGCCGCCCAAACCAAGCAAACCAGCCAAATCCGCGAAGTCGGCGAAATCAGCGAAACCACCCCAGCCGCCTCCCCCACTGCGACCTGCGCAATTGCAGTAGCACTGAGCGCGCTCTCGCCGTTCCCTTCGAAAGGCAATGGGAGCCTGTCACGCGGCGCGGCTTTCATTAACGCCACTCAGCATTCCAGCCTCGATCAGCGCGTCTCGGATGCGGGCGATCTCGGCATTGGAAATCTTGACCAATGGAGGCCGGACTACCGCCCGCGGCAGCTTGCCGAGCAGCACCAGCGCCTCCTTCATCCGATTGTGCATGTCCACGAACGGATCGGCATAGAAAACGCGCGTGAGCGGCTGGATACGGTCATTGATTCGGCGCGCTTCGGCGAGGTCGTCGGTTTGGACCGCCTGGAAAAGTCGCGCCTGGAGATCGGCGATCACGCTCCCCGATCCTGACAGCAGACCCTTGCAACCCAGAACGAGCGAGGACAAGAGCCAGGCGCTGTTGGTCGAGAGAACGTTGACCGGCCGCTTGAGGCCCTGCAGGGAACGTATGGCGACCTCATGCTGCGGCACCTCCGGTGTCCAGTCCTTGATTGCGCGAAGCGTGGGGATTTCCTCCGCCAGGCGCAGCAGCGTAGAGAGCGGATAACCCTGGCCGGTGGTGCGCGGATACTGAAACGCGATCAGCGGCAGATCCGTGGCTTCCGCGATACGGCCGAAATGGGCGAGGACCATCTCCGCGGACTGGCCCAATGTGAAGGGCGTTGGGGGAAACACCAGCAGGGCTGAGGCGCCGACCGCTGCCGCGCGCCGTGCGATGGCGGCGGCCTCGATGCTTCCGTCAGCCCATACCCCGTGGATGATGGGAAGACGGTCGCCTACCGTGTCAGCGGCAATCTCCATCACTTGCCGCTGCTCGTCGGCCGTGCAAGAGGCGACCTCGGTGGAGTGCGCGTTGACGGTCAGGGCGGAAAGGCCGTCGACGTCGGCAACGTCCAGCAGGTGAGCTTTGAAGCTCGCCCTGTCGATGGACAAGTCCTCGTTGAAGGGGAGCAACACAGCCGGAATGACACCTGCCGGCTGGTCGTTGGGAAAGCGTGGCATCGGCAAACTTCCTCTTGATCGGAACCGGTGGCGTTGAAAGGAACGATACTCGAGTGACGGGATAAAGTCTGCAAGCCGTTCGCATCGCTTGAATTCGTTTACGTCACACCCCGCCGGCCTCTCGGCAGCCGCACCGTGAACTCGGTGAAGTCGCGGACTGCGCTGTCGACCGTGATGCTGCCCCCGTGCTGCTGGGTGACGATCTCGTAGCTTATCGAAAGCCCAAGTCCCGTCCCCTGCCCGGTCGGCTTCGTCGTGAAGAAGGGCTGGAACAGCTTCTCCCTGTGCTCCGGCGGAATGCCAACGCCGTTGTCGCGCACCCGGATCTCGACACCTTCATCACACGCGCGAGTCGCGATCTTGAGCATCGGACGAAAGCGGCTGTCAGCATCGCGACCGCGCTCGGTCACCGCATAAAATCCGTTGCTGATGATGTTGAGGAGAACGCGAACTCACGTCCTGCGATACAAGTTCAATGGGTTCGAGACTGCGATCCAGGTCGAGCTCGAAGGAGACCTGGAAATCCTGGTCCTGAGCGCGCGCGCCGTGATAGGCGAGATTCAAGCTCTCCTCGACCAGCGCGTTCAAATCGGTGGCTTGCCAATCGCCGCTGCTGCCGCGCGAGTGCTGCAGCATGCCCCGGACGATGCCATCGGCCCGGCGACCATGCTCGGCAATCCTTGCGAGATTGCCGGTCAGCATTTGCATCGTATCGAGAACCTCGCTGCGCTTGCCCGCGTCCAGGGTGCCGATCGCCTCCGCGGCCGCCTCCTTCAGCTCCTCAAGCAGCTCGACCGAGAGGCCCGCAAAATTGTTGACGAAATTGAGCGGGTTCTTGATCTCGTGGGCGATACCGGCGGTCAATTGCCCGAGCGCCGCCATCTTCTGCGCGTGCACCAGGCTTGCCTGCGCCGCCTGCAAGTCGCGCAAGGCGGCTTCGGCCACATCACGCGCAACGCGTATCGCCTGCTCGGAACGTTTGCGTTCGGTCACATCGGCGTAGATCAGCACGAAGCCCCCGCCCGGCACGGGATTGCGACGTACCTCGATGATGCGACCGTCGGGTCGGGTCCGCTCGACGGCCAACTCACGTTCGGTGTCCTGAAGGCGCCGGCTCAATTCGGCCTCGACATCGGTCCCGAACTCGCCTCGGCTGGCCAGGATGCGGATGTAGTCGAGATAGCTCGGGCGGCTTGCCAGCAGCTCGTCGGGCAAATCCAGAATGGTCTGGAAGTTGCGGTTCCACGCAACGAGGCGCGTGTCGGCGCCGAACATCACGACGCCATCGCCCATGTTGTCGAAAGTGACGCGCAGCTCGGCCTGCCGATCGCGCAATTCGCCGAACAGTCGCGCGCTTTCTATGGCGATGACCGCCTGCGCGGCAAAATTCTCCAACAGCTCGATCTCTTTTTGGCTGAAGGGCCGGACCTCCCGTCGCGCAGCCACGATCTTGCCTATCAGGCGCCCGTCATTGCGCAGAGGGATGAACAGCGCAGTCCGAATGCCGCTGCGCTCGAACGCGGCCTGTGCGATCGGATCGTCGATCTCGCGCAGATCGGGGGTATGGACGAAGCGCTCGCCCGCGATCAATCGAAGACTTTGATGGTTCGGGCCCGGAACGTAGCCATGGCGGAGCCGCTGTGCGAATTCGTCCGAAAGCCCATGGACCGCGACCGCGCGGAACGCATTGCCGTCATAAAGCTGCAAGCTGCCGTAAGTCACGCCGCAGACGCCGTGTGCCTTTTCCAATATCGCTTCGAACACCGGTGCGAGGTTGCCGGGCGAGGAGTTGATCACCTTCAGCACATCCGCCGTTGCGATCTGCTGCTGAAGAGATTCGCGCAGCTCCTTGAGCAGACGCGTGTTCTCAATGGCGATGACGGCCTGGGCGGCGAAATTCTGCACCAGCTCGATCTGCTTCTCGGCGAAAGGTAACAATTCCTGGCGGTAGATGACGATGGCGCCGATTAGCTCGTTCTCCCTGGTCATCGGAACGGCGAGAAAGGATCGCGCGCCCGCTTGCTCGACCGTCACGACGCGCAATGGCTCTCGTCGCGCATAAGCGGGATCGGCCTTGAGATCGGGGATATGAATGGTCTGCTTGGTGACTGCAAGGCGGCCGAGTCCGGTATTCGGATTGGGTCGTATCGGACCGTGTTCGTTCCAGAACGCGCGATAGGACGGCGGGACATCGTGCAAATGCGTCGCGTGAAAGCCTTCTCCGTCATAGAGCAGGATGTGACCGAATTTCGCGTCGCAGATGCGCAACGCATTGCTCAGCATGGCCTCGAACACAGGCTTCAGATCGCCGGGCGACGAGCTGATGATCTTGAGCACATCGGCGCTCGCCGCCTGCAGCTCAAGCGCCTCGTCACGCTCGCGCTTCATGCGTTCGACGAGTTGCCTTGTTCGGGGGTCAAGGGCGGAGCGAGCGGCTGAACCCTTGCGGGCCGCTTTCGGCTTGCTGGATCGCGGCGCCGTTCCGGGCCGCTTGCCCGCACCGCGTCTCGGCATGTCTTTCCTCGCGGCAAACAGGCAACCCTACCAAATTCAGGGTTTCCTGCCACGCGGATCTCGCTCGATTTCGACCGGGGCACTCGCTCACGCGAGGCGTGACAGCGCCGCCCAGTCGAGGTTCACGCCGTGACCCGGCCGAGCGGCCGCGAGCGCCATTCCGTCCTGCAGCAGCAGCGGATGCTCGATAAAGCGATCGAGGCCGAACCCGTGCGCCTCGAGATAGGACCGGTTCGGGCACGCCGCGAGCAGGTGAACGGTGATGTCGTGCGCGCCATGGCTGGTGACGGGGAGATTGAAAGCCTCCGCAAGCCGCGCGATCTTCATGAAGCTGGTGACGCCGCCGCAATTCGTGACGTCGGGCTCCGGATAGGATACGGCACCGGCCGCTATGTAGTTCTTGAACTCCCAGAGCGTGCGCAGGTTTTCGCCGGCTGCAATCGGCACGCCGCCGGATGTCAGGATGCGGACATGCCCGGCAACATCGTCCGGAATGGTCGGTTCTTCGAGCCAGGTGAGATCATAAGGTTGCAGTGCGCGAGCGGCGCGAATGGCGTCCTCGACCGTCCACTTCATGTTGGCATCCGCCATCAGCGGAAAGCCTTCGCCGAGATGCTTTCTCATAGCCTGCACACGTGCGACGTCGGAAGCGAGATCCGGGCGGCCCACCTTCATCTTGATGGCCCGAAAGCCTTTGGCGAGATTGCCATCGGTCTGCTTCAGCAAGGCGTCAACTTCAAGATCGAGGTCGATCCCGCCGGCGTAGCAGGGCACACGGGCCTCAAACCCGCCGAGCAGGCGAAACAGCGGCAGATTGGCCCGACGCGCCCTGAGGTCCCACAGCGCGATATCGACCGCCGATAGCGCGAGGACCGCCGGCCCGCCGCGCCCGCCGTAATGCAGGCCCCACCAGATGCGATGCCAGATCGCTTCCGTGTCATCGGCTTCGCGGCCCTCGATAAGCTCGGGGATCTCGCGCCTCAGGATATCGGCGATCGCGCCGCCGTTCCGCCCGACCGTGTAGGTATAGCCGACGCCTTCGGCGCCATCAAAATCGCGGACCGTGCAAGTCACGAGCTCGAAAGCCCTGATCTCGCCATGCGTGCTGTCGGAGAGAATGACCTCGAGCGGAATCCGGTAAAGGCCGATATCGACCGTCTTGATCTTTGCCATGGCGTTTGTTCCCGCCTCGGCTCACAGTTTAGAGCGAAGGCCGCCGCCCGGCAAATCGCCGGCGGCGTGCTCCAACGGTCGGCTCTGCGCGACTTAAACGCCCGCAGCGACCGCCAGCCCAATCGAACGCAGCTCAGATCGCCTTCGTCTTCATCTGATCGGCGATGTAGTCTGCCTGTCGGATAGCCAGGCTGACGATCGTAAGCGTCGGATTTTCGGCGCCGCCTGTCGTGAACTGGCTGCCGTCGGACACGAACAGGTTCTTGATGTCGTGCGTCTGGCCCCATTTGTTGACGACGCCGTCACGGGGATTGGCGCTCATGCGGTTGGTGCCGAGATTGTGCGTCGACGGATAGGGCGGCGTTGGAAACGTTCGCGTCGCTCCCACCGCATCGTAGATTGCCGTGCCTTGCTTGTAGGCGTGATTGCGCATCGCGATATCGTTCGGGTGATCGTCGAAATGCACATCCGCGACAGGCAGGCCATATTGGTCCTTGACGTTGCTCAGAGTGATGCGGTTGGTCTCCTGCGGCATGTCCTCGCCGACGAGCCACATGCCCGCCATGTTGCTATAGCCGTCGATCGCGCTCGTGAATTCCCGACCCCACGCGCCGGGATCAAGAAAAGCTGCCATGAAGGGCAACCCTAGCGACAGCGTCTCCATCTCGTAGCCGCCGACGAAGCCGCGGCCCGGGTCGTATCGCCCCTCATCGCGAATGATCCCGGCCATGGTCGTCCCGCGATACATATGAACGGGCCTGTCGAAAACGGCATAGACCGAACCGGTCATGTGGCGCATGTAATTGCGGCCAACCTGGCCGGAGGAATTGGCAAGGCCGTCGGGAAATTTCGACGAGGCGGAATTCAACAGGAGCCGCGGGCTTTCGATCGAATTGCCCGCAACTGCTACCACGCGCGCCTTCTGCCGTTGCTCCTTGCCGTCCTTGTCGAAATAGACGACGCCCGTCACCCTTCCGTTCGCGTCGTGCTCGATGCGGACGACCTGCGACTGCGGGCGCACTTCCATCTTGCCGGTGGCTTCGCCCTTCGGGATCTCGGTGTAGAGGGTCGACCATTTGGCGCCCCATTTGCAACCCTGGAAGCAGAATCCGGTCTGCTGGCAGGAGTTGCGGTTGTCGCGCTCGAGGGAGTTGATCGCCATGTTTCCGGTATGGCATTCCTTGTAGCCGAGCTTGTCCGCGCCGGCTTTCATGATCTTGAAATTGTTGTTGCCGGGCAGGCCCGGTCGGCCGCCGGTCCGCGTCACGCCCATCTTCTCCTCGGCGCGCGCGTAGTAAGGCTCGAGCTCGGCAAGCGTGATCGGCCAATCCAGCAGATTGGCGCCTTGAATGCGACCATAGACGCTCGCCGTCCTGAATTCGTGATCCTGAAGGCGGAGCGACGCGCCGGCCCAGTGGGTCGTCGAGCCGCCGACCGCCTTGACGATCCACGCCGGCAGCGTCGGGAAATTCTTCGATACGCGCCAGCTTCCGGAGGTCGTGCGCGCATCCTTCCAGGCGAGCTGGGTGAAGCTTGCCCATTCGTCGTTGAGGAAATCCTCGTATTCGTGTCGTTCGCCGGCCTCGAGGACGACGACATTGATCCCCTTTTGCGCGAGCTCGTTGCCCAGCGTTCCACCGCCGGCTCCCGAGCCGATGATTACGACGACGCTGTCGTCGTTCTGGTTGAATTTCGCGGCCATACCGATTTTCCTCTCAGGTTTGTCGTGCGCCGGCGGTTGTCAATTCCGCTCAGATCCAGTCGATGTCGTCGAAGCCACGCTTGATGTAGCCGCCCTTGGTGTAGGATTCGCCCTCGTAGCCGAAAACCGGCCAGACCTCCGGCTGGTTGTAGAGAGACACAAGCAGCCCGGAGCGGATCGTTTCGAACATCGGCGAATTGCTGACGGCGCGCAGGAGAGCGACGCGCTGCGCTTCCCAGCCTACTCCCGTGTAGCCGTCCTTGCCGGCAGCAGCATCGAGACCGGCGATGAATGACTCGATCTGGGCTTTCGTCGCCGGATCGGTCGCCGCCTTCTCGTCGTAGGATTTCATTGCGATCGCATAATATCGATCGGCGACCTTGTCGTGCGGGTAGATGTCCCGCGCGACAAGGATGAGCGTCTTCATGGTTTGCGGCTGCAGGCCCTTCACGTCGAGTGCCCACGCCTCGGAGGCGTTGAGAAGCGCGCCACCGGCCGTGATGGTGATGGCGGCCGCAAAGCTTAATTCCGACGACCGACGCAGGAAGGTGCGACGGCTGACTGATCCTTGTCGGCGCGCTTGGCGCCCGTGATCACCGCTCATTGACGTTTGCTCCGGTTTGACTTGTCCTCGCGCTGTCTCGCGCGCTTCACTTGTAGCGGCCGCGCCGCTGCAAAACCTCGATCTTGTAGCCGTCCGGGTCCGTGACAAAGAAGAACCGCGCGAACAGTCCTTCTTCGCGGTTGAATTCGACGATGTCGCGCGGCGACAGGCCCGCGGCCTTGAAGCGCGCGTGCTCGCCATCAAGGTCGGCAACGGTGAAAGCGATGTGTCCGTAGCCGTCGCCCAGCTCATAGGCGGTGGTACGGCCCTTGTTGATGGTGAGCTCGATCTCGAACGGCGTCTCCTCGTTCGAGAGGTAGACGAGCGTGAAATCGGGAAAATCCAGGCGTTCCGCGACTTTCAGCCCGAAAGCCCTGTCGTAAAATGACACCGACCGCGCTTCGTCCAGCACGCGGACCATGGTGTGAATCGCCTTGGCCATGTTTTCGACCGCTTCCCCGGGGCGCCGTGTTCCACGTCGCGAGGCAAGCCTAAAGGCGCTGGAAAAGAGTTTGGTGTTATCAGCCTACTACGTGGCGACGCGGCTCTAGTCTTTGCGCTCGCAGAATTCTGCGCCGGTAGTTCGGTCCCCCGTTTCTCCAGGGCAACGAGGCAGATGCATCGCAAGTGCGAAGTAAAATTCGGAACCGGACCCCACATCAGCAGAACTTCGCGGTGCAAAGTCGAGATGAAACTGGGAACGGAGAGACCTTCGGCCGCCGCGATCTGCTCGAGGATGTTCCAGAAGATTTTCTCGAGCCTGATGCTGGTGCTCTGCCCATTGAGCCGAATCGAACGAGTTTCATAGACATAGCTGTCTGGGTTCTGGCTGGCAAACAGATGGCACATGCCCTCCTCCCGGTCTTGCTCGTTTTGCTTGAGCATCGAGTTTGAGGACTTTTCCGTCTCAGTGCAAGGCGCATGCGGACCTGGCGAGCGCCGTCATGCGTCGGGGTTCGCGCCGTACCATTTGCGTCGTTCAACGTCGCACGACAGGCTCAACGACGGCGACAATGTGGCCGCAACGGCTGACGAGCTTCGATTGAAGGCTTGGATAGCCCGGGCCAAGGGAAGAAACGCGTGCCGGGGACCCTGCGTCGGGCGCAGTCAGGTCAGTATCGTTGTCCTGGTGGTTCTCACCCGCAGCCACACGGGCCGAGGCATTGCTGCGGTGGCACGTGAGACTGCGCGTGAGGGGTTGGACGTATCAAACCGTCCCGACGATTCCCTCGACGAGATAGTCGGTATGCTCGAGCGAGGGATCGTAAAGAGCGGTATCCTTGTCGGTGACCGGCTTGCCGGTGTTGGTCTTGACGGTGCCGGTGAAGATCGGCTTGCCGGCTTTCAAGTCTGCGATCGCAGCCATCGCGGCGTTGCGTCCGGCCTCGCTGCAGCCTGCTCCGAACGGCGAGCTCACCACCATGTCCTTGTCGTAACCGCCGATCACCATGTTCGGCAGCTTTTCTCCCTTGGCGATCATGCCGGCGAAGCTCTTGTAGACGGTTTCCCATTTCAGCTCGGCGCCGGTGATGAAGCCCTTTGGCGCGAGGTCTGCCTGGTTGGCGTTGTGACCGCAGCTCTTGACGCCGCGCTTCTCGGCGGTCTCGATCACCACCTTCGGACTGTCGATGTGGCAGGCGATGACATCGCATCCGGCATCGACCAGCGCGTTGGCAGCTTCGGCTTCGCGCACGGGCAGCGCCCAGTCGCCGGTGACGATCAGCTGCACGGTGACGCCGGGATTGACCTTGCGCGCGCCGAGCGTGAACGAATTGACGTTGCGCAACACCAGCGGAATCGGCTTGGCGGCGATATAGCCGATCTTGTTGGACTTGGTCGCGAGCCCCGCGGCGATGCCGTTCACATAATGCCCCTGGTCGAGGTAGCAGAAATAGCCGCCGAGATTGGCGGGATGCTTGTCCGCCTGCCAGAGAGTCGTCGGATGACGGAATTCGATATTGGGGAATTTCTTTGCGGCATCGACCATGAACGGATTGAAATAACCGAACGATGTCGGAAACAGCAATTTCGCGCCGTCGATGTTGATCATCGATTCCATGGTTTTCTGGACGGCAACCGTCTCCGGCACGTTTTCTTCCTCGACGACCTTGACGCCGGGGATTTCCTTCAACGCCTTCGCGGCAACCGCATGTGCCTGGTTCCATCCGTAGTCGGCGCGCGATCCGACGTAGATGATGCCGATCGTGAGATCCGCGGCGCGCGCGGGCGAGCCGAGGCCGGAAAGCGCAAAGGGCGCCGCCGCGGCGCCGCCGAGAAAGGCTCTGCGGGAAAGGGAAGACTTGATCATGGACACTACTCCGTCTGGCCCGCGCGCGGTCGCCCGCGGGCATGTGAAACAAAAGACAGCATGAGGTTGCGTGGGGAATGACCGCTCAAGGCGGGATCGACTGGATCATCGCTTGCCCCTGGCCCTCGGTCTGGAGAGCCGTGCGACCTTTGCCACGGCCGCGCCGTCGAGATTGTCGGCATAGCGCGACAGCACGGCGCCGAGATCGAAGGCGGTCTCGCGCCCCTGATCGAGCAATGCCCGCTGCTCGACCGAACCCAGATGCTCTTCCATCACCTTGATCGCGGCTTCGGCGTTGCCGGCGCGCAAGGCCGCGACGATCTCGCGATGCTCGTTGACGGCGCAATCGGCCGAATGCGGCCGTCCGTAAAGCGCCAGGATCAGCGAGCAGCGTGACACCACCTCCGACAGATAGCGGCCAAGCAGCGAATTGCCCGTCATGGCGCCGAGCTTGGTATGGAATTCCCCGGCGAGCCGGATCGAAACGCGTGCCTCCCCGGCCTGCCGCGCCGCCTCTTCGGCGCGGACATGGCCTTCGAGCTCGGCGCCGAATTGCGGTCGCCAGCGCCCGATTGCAAGCCGCACCACCTCGCGTTCGAGCATCCGGCGGATCTCGAAGATCTCTCTCGCCTGGTCCAGCGTCGGCTTCGCCGTGGTTGCGGTGCGCCGAGGCGGCGCGTCGACCAGCCCCTCGGACTGCAATTGCGCCAGTGCCTCGCGCACGAGCGTGCGGCTCATGCCGAAGCGGAGCCCAAGTTCGTCCTCGGGCAGCCTGGTCCCCGGCGGCAGAGCCTGCTCGATGATGGCCTGTCGCAACGCCTGACAGGCCAGATCGACGCGAGTGGACTTCGTTCTCATCAGCGTTCCGCAAGCGGCGTTCCGGTCCGCGTTGACCGGCGCGATCTGGTGTACGGTAGCAGCAAGAACTGTACACAAGATGCGGAAATAATAGTCGGCGCGCGCGAATATTCGGCAGCACTTCGCTCAAAGTTTGCGCTCGAATAAGCAGGACAATAGCCGATAATTGAGCGCGTGGCCGGCCAACTCTATCCGCGCCGGCGTCGCTCAGAACTGTATACAATATTGCCCCGCAGAGTTGTGCCGGAGAGCGCGCGAATGACAGAAACGGTGATCAAATTGCAACTCAACCAGCAGCAGCTCGAATTGATGGATCGCACGATTGCCCGTGGCGTCGCCGCGGACCGTGTCGCGCTGGTGCGGCTGGCACTTCGGGAGTACGCCGCCGCGCGCAGGGCGGAGACCATGACAAAGCCGAACGACCGGGAGCCGGTGCGATGAGCGATGGCCGCATTCTGTTCGAGCACATCCTCGAACCCGGCACCGGCAAGGCCATCGAGCTGTTGAAGAACCAGATCCTTCGCATCGAGCAGGTCGAAGGTGGGCAGTGCGCGGACTTCAATTGCTTCAACCTGCATGACTACAAGGAGTTCATGCATTGCGGACGCACCCGCACGGTGCACGGCTTTCATCCGACCAAGGGCAGCTTCCTGTGGTCGGCTCCCCCACGCGAGCGGGCGATGCTCTTCATTCTCGATGACACGGTCGGCCGCAACGATGTGCTGTTCCCGCGCTGTAGCGCCTATGTTTACGAAGCCTCCTACGGTTTTGCCGTGCATACCAACTGCCACGACATCCAGGCCGAGGCGCAGCGCGAATACGGGTTGACTCCCGACGACGTCCACGACTCCTTCAATCTCTTCATGTGCACCGGCGTCGACCAGGACGGCCACGCCTACATGACGCGGCAAACCACGAAGGCCGGCGATCATGTCGACCTGCTCGCGCTGATGGACGTGCTGGCGGTGCCCAATGTGTGCGGCGCGGATGTAATGCGCACCAGCAATTTTGCGCTGAAGCCGCTGAAGATTACCGTGCGTTCCGCGACCGAGGCGGATCTCGCGCGGGTGCCGAAGACGCCACTGCTGGCGAGCCAGCGCACCCCAAAGGACTTTCGCAATCCGATCATCAAGACCGACCGGCCACTGCGGCGCGATCCCGCCTACAAGCCCGAATTTCCCAATACCCCGATCCGGATCACGGACCTGCCGGTCGCATTATCGCCGGAGGAGCTTGCGATCTTCAAATCGGTCAAGCGCACCGATATCTATGGCGAGGACGACGCGGCGGCGCTGCGCGATCTCCTGTTCTCCTGGTGGGAGGAGCGTTTCCTGCAGGCGCACGCGGGTGCGCCGTCGATCGAGAGCGAATGATGGACGCGACCTCCGGCGACCCGCTCGATGTGTCCTTCGATTTCGCCGAGCTCTCGGCCCGTGACAAGTACAAGCTGATGATCGGCACGGTCGTGCCGCGGCCGATCGCGCTTGTAACAACCATAGACCCGAAAGGACGGGTCAACGCCGCGCCGTTCAGCTTCTTCAACTGCCTCTCCGCCGATCCGCCGATCCTGGCGCTCGGGGTCGAGAACCATCCGGACATGCGGTTCAAGGACACCGGCCTGAACATCCGTCTCACCGAAGTGTTCACCGTCAATATCGTCTCGCGCGCGATCGCGGAGGCCATGCACCTGTGCGCGGTGCCGTTCCCGCCCGAGCACGACGAATTGCAAGCCGCGGGACTGACGGCGATGCTTGGCCGGAAAGTCGCCTCGCCATGGATCAAGGAAGCGCCGGCCGCGTTCGAATGCCGCCGCTACGTGACGCTAGAACTGGGCAAGTCGCGGCAGATCATCATGGGCGAGATCCTGTTTGCGCACTATCATTCGGAGGTCATCGACGCCCAGCGCATGCGCGTCGACCCCGCGCGGCTTGACGCGATCGCCCGTCTCGGTGGAAATACCTGCTCCACCATTCGCGATCGCTTCGAGATGATGACGCCGACGCTGGACGAGTATCACGCCGGCCTTTCGGCCGGTCCGCTCTCATGAGCAAGCGCAAGACCGTCATCCGCGGCGGGCACGTGCTCCAGGCGGACGGCGGCGCGCTGCCGCGGGATATCCTGATCGAGGACGGACGCATCGTCGCCATCGAAGGTGCGGGCTTTCCGGTATCGGCAGACGCCGAGCCGGTATCGGCGAACGATCGCCTGTTGATTCCGGGACTCGTCAACGCGCACACGCATTCGCACGGCGCGCTTAACCGCGGCGCGGTCGAGGACAGAGTTTCGCTCGAGATGTTCCTGACGGGCGCCGGCGCCAGCGCGCGCTCACGCGGGCTGGAGGACAAATATCTCTCCGCCGCGCTCTCGGCCGCAGAGATGATCCGCAAGGGCTGCACCGCCTGCTTCGACCTCACGGTGGAATTCCCGGAACCGTCCACTGACGGCATCGCCGCGGTCGCACGCGCCTACCAGGATGCCGGAATGCGCGCGGTCGTCGCGCCCATGATCGCCGATCGCACAATCTATCACGCCCTGCCCGGATTGCTGGACGCCCTCCCGGACAGCTTGCGGCCGCAATTTGGGAGGCTTGCCGCCGCGCCAATCGCGACAACGTTCAAGGCGTGCAACGACATTCTGGCAAACTGGAATTTTGACGCCCGCTTCATTCGCCCTGCCCTTGGGCCCAGCATTCCACTCCATTGCTCCGACGATTTTCTGGTCGAATGCGCAAGGCTCTCCCGGGAGCACGGCGTTCGCCTGCAAACGCACCTTGCGGAGTCGCGGGCGCAGGCCTCTCTCGGGCGCGCGCGCTGCGGCATCAGCCTGGTCGAGCACCTCGACAAGCTTGGTTTCCTCTCGGATCGGCTCAGCGTGGCGCACGCGATCTGGCTCGAAAGCGGCGATATCCGACGATTGGGCGAATGCGGTGTCACGGTCGCGCACAATCCCAGCAGCAACCTCCGGCTTGGATCGGGCGTGGCACCCGTTCGCGAGATGCTGCGGGCTGGTGTTACGGTCGGGATCGGCACGGATGCCAGCAACACCTCGGACGGCCAAAACATGTTCGAGGCGACCCGGCTTGCGTCCTATCTGTCGCGCATCGACGCCTTTGCGGCTGACGAATGGATTTCTGCCGGTGAGGCCTTCGTGATGGCGACGGAGGGATCAGCCAAAGGACTTGGTTTTCACGAGATCGGCCGAATTGCCGCAGGCTACGAGGCCGACATTGTTTTCCTGCGGCTTGAATCCACGCACTTCGTGCCCTTGCGTTCGCCGCTGCTGCAGATGGTGTTCGGAGAGAATGGAGCCTCCGTCGACACTGTCATGGTCGGCGGGCGCGTCGTGTTTGGCGAGGGCAAGCTGCTCACGCTCGATGAAGGGCAATTGCGAAGCCGCGCGGAAGAAGCCGCGCGCCGGCTGGACGAGGCTAACGCCGATCTTGTCGTGTCCGGTGCGAAAGTTGCGCGTCTGGTCGGCGCGTTTTGCGCTGCGCAGGGATGCGAACTGCATTCGTTGCCCAGAAAGCTACGGTCCTTGTAGAAAACGAAACGGAAATTCCTGGCCCTCTAGCCAAACGCCGGTGATTGGGCATACGAATTGCAGGTCGCTCGTGTGGCGATGACAGGATGATTTTACCTGCGAGCGGCTGTATCCGCTCTTTATTGCCAATAAATTTTTTTCAAGGAGGTCATTTTGAAACCATATCTCATGCTCGGTCTGCTCGTTCTGTTGTGGTCAGGGCCGGGCTTTGCCCAGAAGCTGGTCGATCCCGCGAGCGTCTCGCCGGAATATCGCGACGCTGCCGAGAAGCGCCGCGCCGAGCAAATCAGGCAGCGCGAATGTGCCAAGAAGGCCGAAGCCGAAAAGGTGATGGCGCGAGATCGGACGCCGTTTCTGCTGCATTGCCTCGCCGACGCCGAAGCGTCGGAAGCGGCCAAGGCCGCCGCCCCCAAGGCCGCCGAAGTCGCCAAGTAGGCAAGAGCGGCGCGCGGCCGCGTTACAAATCTGTCGATAGCGCTTTACGGAAGCTTGCGGGCGCCACTTGCTTGCGGAAGACTCAAGGTCGAGATGCGCGTGTACGGGGGACTTGCATGCGTCACGAGGACTTGGGCTTCGACTATCATCGCTACAGGCAATTGCTGGCGGAAGCCGTCGACGAGAAGCGAAGGTTGGCGCTGATCAATCTGCTGATCGCGGAACGCGCGCGAGATCGAACTCGCGGCACAGCGCGCCTCGGACGACGCGGCCATGATGGCGACGGCGATCGGCGCGGTGCTGGGCAAGCCGCCCTCATCGTAACAGTAGCGGTATCCCCATGCTTAGGCCACCGCGCGGCCCGAAATTACGCGCGCGCACTCGCGATCGGTTAACGATGTCCCGCAATCTGACGTAAAGATTTCCGGCTTAAGGGTGCTCCCTGCAACGTCCGTTTGGACAAACAACAAGGGGGGTACCATGAAGACCATTTCCGCGATCGCCGCTGACCAGTCGTTCAAGGCGATGTCGATCATGTCCTGCATCGGTCTGGCCATGTCCGTCGTCATGATGGCGTTCGGCATGGACCTGAACGTCGCCATGCTCTAAATCCCCGACGGCGAGCGCGATTGCGCTACACACTTTTGCGGATCATGCGCTAGTCTCCCGGTTTCCAGGCCTTCGGGAGGCGTCCTGACGGACGCCTCGCGACTTGCTTGAACCAGAGGATGCTCCGTTGTCGAAGTTTAGCCGGGCGCTTGTAGCAGCGCTTGCCGTGGTCGCCGGCCTCGCCGGCCCTCTCTCCTCCTTTCCAGCCATTGCCCAGAGCGCCGCCGGTGCACTCGTTGCGGAGCCCGGCGCGCTTCCCGACATGGCGCTGGGCTCGGCGAAAGCGCCGATTACCATCATCGAATACTCCTCGATGACCTGCCCGCACTGCGCGGCCTTCTCCGAAAATGTCTTTCCCATGCTGCAGTCGAAATATATCGACACCGGCAAGGTGCGTTTCGTGTCGCGCGCGTTCCCGCTCGATATCGCGGCTGCCAGCGCCACGATGCTGGCGCGCTGCCTCGCCAATGGCGATGCCGCGCGATATTTCGATGCCACGACCATGCTGTTCAAGCGTCAGGGCGAATTGGCGCAACGGCCCCTCGACACGCTGAAGTCGATCGGCACCCATTTCGGGATGAGCGCAGAAGCCGTCGAGGCCTGCGAACAGGATGCGGCCCTTCTCGCCAAGATCAAGACCGACCAGCAATTCGCCTTTGACCAGTTGAAGGTCGACGCGACTCCGACCTTTTTCGTCAACGGCGAGAAAATCAGGGGCTCGATGTCGTTCGAGGATCTCGCCAAGAAGATCGCAAAGCTGTTGAAGCGTTGAGCCGTTTGCACTGCTGAAGAAAGTTCCCGCTTTCCGGCGCAGCAAAACTAAAAAATATTTCAGGAACGTTGATCGTGTTTCAGGGCTTGTTGCCGCGGTGCAGGCACCGATGGCCCCATCTTGTATCGAACTCTTTTTCTCGTTGTTGTTCTGACGTCGATCGCCTGTATCGTCGCCAGTGCGCACGCCGAAAGTGGACTGGCTTCCTTCTATCCCGGCGTCGGCCGCAGGGGCGAGATGACCTGCGCGCACAAAACGCGTCCCATTGGAAGCATGGTAAGGGTTTCCTATCGCGGCAAATCCATTCGCTGCCGCGTCAACGATCGCGGACCCTTCATCAAGGGGCGGGTGATCGATGTGTCTACCAGTGCGGCACGCGCGCTCGGAATGATCGAGGCCGGTGTCGTCCGCGTGTTGCTGGAAGGAAATTGAGGTGGCGAGCGGCTCAGGCTTCCGCTTGCGCTGCAACGAAGGCGAGGCCGATCCTGTTTTTCCGGATCCAGATCACGCTGCAGTCGTAGACCGACTTGTCCTTGGCCATCACAAGGCGAAAGCGCGCCGGTACGAAGGCCGGGTTCTCGACGTCGATAGCCGCACCTTCCGGCGAGATGTTGCGGACCATGCAACTCATGACTGAACCCTCGTATGATACGAAGGCCGGCTCATTGATCTCGGTCCTCGGGTATTTGCGGCGTTCGTCCATGGCTTTCTGCCCTGATTGCATACTCGCGCCACGACGATAGCGGCAAAACATAAACAATTTCGAAGCCTCGAGTCGGCACCAGCGCCTCGGCCACTGACCGAGCCCATGCACCGGCGCGATGGCGGCCGTGTCCTGCGGCAGGCTTGCCGTTCGCGGCCGTCGCGGGTTAGCCTTGCCAGAGGCGGAACGATGGCGCGACGCTCGCCCTTGCAAAAATGAACATGCGCCAACGGGGAAACGCGATGTTCAATGAACTCGACCGAAGGACGAGTCTGAGCGGCAACCAGATCAAAATTCTCATCGCTGCCATCATCGGCGATGCCCTGGAATTTTTCGATTATTTCCTGATCGGCTTTGTGCTCGCTTTCCTGATCGGTCCCTGGAAGCTCACCTTCGGTCAGTCCGCGACCGTGCTGATGAGCTCCGGCATCGGCGCCATTATCGGCGCTTATGCGTGGGGTTGGCTTGCCGATCGCATCGGCCGCCGCAAGGTCTTTATCGGGACCGTGCTGAACTTCTCGATCGCGACGGGGCTGCTCTATTTCACCCCGGACAATGGCTGGGTTTATCTGACGGTCCTGCGCTTCTTCGTCGGCACCGGCGTCGGCGGGCTCTATTGCGTCGACCTGCCGCTGGTGCAGGAGTTCATGCCCTCCTCCAAGCGCGGATTTGTCGGCGGCCTCGTTACCTGCGTCATCCCGCTCGGCGTCGGTCTCGGCGCCGTGCTCGGTGCATTCATGGGCAGCGACCAATGGCGCCTCCTGTTCGCGATCGGCGTGCTGCCAGCGCTTCTGGTGCTTCTGGTCCGGATCTGGGTGCCGGAGAGCCCGCGCTGGCTGTGTCGTCAGGGCCGCTATGAAGAAGCGCGCAAGTCGCTCGCCTGGGCGCTCAAGGTCGATCCGTCCTCGCTGCCGATGCCGACCGCGGCCGATGCCGGCCCCGTCGTGATCAGCAATTGGCTTGATCTGTTCAAATATCCGCGCAGCCTGCTCGTCTCCTGGCTCGGCAATGCCGGCGCGCAGACCGGCGTCTATGGCATCACGCTGTGGGCGCCCTCGCTGTTCGTTCTGCTCTTGAAAGTTTCGCCCCAACAGGCCGCCAAGATGATGATCCCGCTCACCGTGTTCGGCTTCGTGGGGCGGGTGTCGTTCTCCTATTTCTCGGAGCTGATGGGCCGGCGCAAGGCCGGTGGGCTGTTGGGTCTGGGCGCGGGACTGCTCACGATTGCTGCCGGCTACAATTATGATGTGATGTGGGGTGGCTGGTCGGCGTTCTGGCTGATCCTCGCACTTTCCTTCTATTTTGCCGATGGCGGCTTTGCCATTGTGGGCCCCTACGCGGCCGAAGTCTGGCCGTCGCATCTGCGTACATCGGGCATGGGCTCGGCGTACGGCTTCGGCGGCATCGGCAAGATCATCGGCCCGGTCGGGCTCGCGTTGATCGTAGGCTCCAACAACTATCTCAAGCCGGACGTACCCTTGACCGAGATCCCGAAGGCGTTTGTCTATCTCGGTTGCTGGTTCCTGATGGCCGGCGCCGTGTATTACTTCCTCGGCATCGAAACTAGGGGCAAATCGATCGAGGAGATCGACAGGGAGCTCACCAGCGCAAGTTCGCTGACATCGTCCGCTCGCGTTCGGCAGGCCTAGACCTTGGATACGATGGTTGCGAGAACTGCCGATCTCGTGGGCGACCGCAGCGTGATCGCTCGCGCGGAAGCGCTGCGGCCAATCATCGCTGCGGCGTCGGATCAAATCGAACAGGAGCGTCGGCTGCCGCCGGCGATCCTGGACAGGTTGCATGAGGCGCAACTGTTCCGCCTGCTGTTGCCGCGCTCATCGAGCGGGATCGAGACCGATCCCGTGACCTTCTTCCATGTGATCGAGACCATCGCGCAAGCCGATGCGTCGACCGCCTGGTGCCTGAGCCAGGCCGGCGGCTGTGCGATGTCGGCGGCGTATCTCGACCTGCCGGTGGCACGGGCGATCTTCGGCGACGATCCTCGCGCGGTGCTCGCCTGGGGACCGGGGCCGCGGGTGAAAGCCATCGAATGTGAAGGCGGCTACCGCGTCACGGGCGTCTGGGCCTTTGCCTCCGGCGGCCGCCACGCAACCTGGCTCGGTGCGCACTGCCCGATCTTCATGGCCGACGGATCGCCAAAGCTCGACGAGAATGGAGCGCAGGCCGAGCGCACCATGCTGGTGCGCAGCGAAGAGGTCGAATGGACCGACATCTGGAACACGGTCGGCTTGCGCGGCACGGCGAGCGACCAATTCGCGCTGAACGACTTCTTCGTCCGCGCCGATCATTCCATCATTCGTGAGTTCGACCGCGAGTGCCGCGAGAGCGGCCCGCTGTATCGGATGGGCAACGGCACCTGCTACCAGGTCGGCTTTGCCGGCGTGGCCTGCGGAATTGCCCGCGGCGCGCTCGACTGCTTCCTCGACCTTGCCAAGAACAAGGTCATTCGGGGCGGCAAAACCCCGATTCGCGATAACGCGGTGGTGCAGTCGGGCCTCGCGCAGGCCGAGGTCAACCTTCGCGCGGCACGTGGCTTCGTGCTGCAATCGATGGCGGAGATCTGGAAGCACCTCTGCGCCGGCTCGATGATCACGGTGGCGCAACGCATCACCGTGCGGATGGCCGCGACCAACGCCATCCACAAGGCGCGGGAGGCGGTCGACTTTGCCTACCATTCGGCTGGCGCGACTTCGATTTTCGACGATCATCCGCTCGAACGCCGCTTTCGCGACATTCACACCGTGACCCAGCAATTGCAGGGCCGCGCCAGTCATTTCGAAACCGTCGGTGCCTGGATGATGGGCGCCGACGCCGATCTCACATGGGTTTAAGGACCTGAGCTGGAAGAAGGGAGAACAACCATGCCGCTAGGCGGGCTGCAGCATTTCACGATCGAGCCGCAGGATCTCGAGCGCAGCAAGAATTTCTATGTCGATGTGCTGGGACTGGAGGTGGGCGATCGTCCGCCGCTCGATTTCCCGGGCTATTGGCTCTATTCCGGGGGCACCGCGACCGTGCACCTGATGGGTACGCGCAAGCCGCGCGAAGGCATCGTCGTGCGAGGCACCGAAAGGAAGTTCGAGCACACCGGCCGCTTCGACCACATCGCCTTTGCCGCCACCGATGCCGATGGGGTGCGCAAACGATTGCAGGCGCACAACGTCAAGTTCCGCGAGCAGATAGTGCCGCGGACAGGAGACACGCAGTTCTTCATGTACGACCCGGACGGCGTCGGCGTGGAGCTCAACTTCCCGAAGTCATGAGCGGGGCGGCCGCAGGCAAACCCCGAAAAATAGGGCGTTGAATAGCAGACACCGGCCGGCGCAAGGCGAGCTGATGGCATTTCCTTGGTGATCGGGGCAAATTCCTGACAAGGTCACGGGCAAGCCATGTCTATGGCGTGAATTGGTCTGCTTTTCTTCAACATTGAATGGCGCTCTGAAAGCGCCGCGCCGCTGCGGCAGGATAGCCGGGTGCCGGGCCTTTAACCTACCCCAGGGCACGTGTGCCCGGCTATTCGACTTCAAGTCGTGCCTGCCTTTCGGGCCTGGAGCGCCCTCAGTCAAGCCCGCGTTCGTGGCTCAGGCGCACCATCTCGTCGATAAAGAGCTGCTTTTGCTTGTCGTCCAGGCTCACAAACAGCGGCTCGGCGGCATCGGCCACGTTGCGCTGGTCCTGAGCACGGTCGACCAGGAACTGCGCCTCGTTGCGCATCTGCTCGACGATGTCGTCCGGCGGATCGCGTTTGGCGCGAGCGATCCGCAGGTTGAGGCGATCGGCGCCGTTGTGGCCGAGATAGTGCATCGCGCTGGAGAAGCCGGACCAGTTCTTCTCCTGCTCCGGCGTCAGGTTCAGTTCCGCCTTGATGCGCTCGATGTAGGCGTCACTGTTGGCGACGATCTGTTCGGCCGTCAGTTGCGGCTCACCCTTTTGCGTCAGCACCTGGACCGCTTTTGCGCCTTTGGTCGTGGCGGTCGCCGCGGTCGCGACCTTGCTGTTCGACTTCGCTGCGTCCTTGGTCGAATCCTTGGTTAAATCCTTGGCGCTCTTGGCTTGGGGTTGGCCTGCCTGTTTATCCTTGTCGTTCTTCGCGGGCTGCGTGGCCTGGCCATTCTGGCCGGTCAGCGCGCCCGTCACGCCGGTGACCACGCCGACCACGCCGCCGATTGCGCCGCCGAGAACGCCCCCGACAGGTCCGGCGGCCTTATTGCCCTCGCGCGCGCCCTGCTCCACGCCCTTGACCAGGCCTTGCGCATCCACCATCCGTGGCGCGTTAACGACGATGAGAGCGGTCACCCCAAATGCGACGGCGAGTTTCAATCGCATCCGCAACTGCGATGTCGGGCTGGTCATTTCTTTGGTCTCCATGATCGATCGGTATTGCGACTCGGCTGAGGGATGGCAGGCGCGCTGCACCGGCAGATTCTAACGCGGTCGCGTCGAACTCGTCTACCGCCGCGCGACGTCATCCATGTTCAGAAAACCATGCCTTGCGAGCCCCTTACGCTTGACTGCGGCACATTTGCGCCAGTGCAGATGCCGATCGGTTGCCGCACAAGTGTGCAATGCAACAAGCGCGCGTCCGTTGTGGTCGTCTGTACACTCTAAAGCGTGCTGCGCAGTTTTTACCCACGACGTTAGTTTGAGAATCATGCCCACGTGGTTTCTCGACAGAAGCCGTCAATTCTGCTCTGATCGCAACGACGAAATCTCCGCCCAGCCTTTTTCGGCTGCGAAGCAAAACAAGATAGCGGGATTTCCAAATCAAATCCGATGGCTCACCAGGGAGGGAACGCCATGATACGGAGCAAGCTCACCCGACGACAATTCGTTGCCGCGACCGCTCTTTCGTCTGCGGCGCTGATCACAGCACCTTACGTGCGCTCGGCACATGCCGCAGGCAAGCTCTCGATCGGCTTCTGGGACCACTGGGTTCCCGGCGCCAACAAGACCTCGACCGATCTCGTCAATGAATGGGCGGAAAAGGAAAAAGTCGAGGTTTCGATCGACTACATCACGAGCAACGGAAACAAGAATCTCGTGACAATCGCCTCGGAAGCGCAGGCCAAGTCGGGTCATGACATCCTGGCAATGCCGACCTGGTGGCCGCACGCCCAGACCGAGCTGCTCGAGCCAATGAACGACATTATGACGCAGCTGATCGCGCAGAACGGCGCGGTCAACGGCACGGTGCAGTATCTCGGCCAGCTCAACGGCAAATGGCACGCCGTGCCCATCTGCATCGGCAGTCAGATCAAGGGCCCCTGCTCCCGCATCGATCTGATGAAGAAATACGCCAATATCGACGTGCAGGAGATGTATCCCGCCGGCGCGCCGCCGAAGGCCGACAACTGGACGCTGGACACGTTCCTGAAGGCGGCCGAGGCATGCCAAAAGGGCGGCTTCCCGTTCGGGATCGGTCTCGGCGAGACCTCGGACAGCGTCGATACCGCAGGCGCAATCTTCCAGTCGTTCGGCGCGCAGCTCGTCGACGCCAAGGGCAACCTCACGGTCAAGACCGACGAGGTCCGCCAATCGCTCGAATATTACAAGAAGCTGATCTCGTTCTTGCCGCCGGACGTTACGGCCTGGGACGATGCCTCCAACAACAAGTGGCTGATCGCCGGCAAGGGCGCCATGATCATGAATCCGCCCAGCGCCTGGGCGGTCGCCAAGCGCGACGCGCCGCAGGTAGCTGAGCAGTGCTGGACCCACGGCTTTCCCGCGGGGCCAAAGGGCCGCTTCGCTCCCTATCTCCCCTACTTCCTGACTGTCTGGAACTTCGGCAAGAACAAGGAAGCCGCAAAGAGCTTGATCGTGCACCTGTCCCAGCCGAGTTCGGTCGAGAAGCTGGTCGCAGCGAGCGGCGGTTACGACCTGCCGGCCTATGAGAAGCTGACGACGTTCAAGACCTGGGCTGAGGAAGGTCCGCCCAAGGGCACGCTCTATCACTACCCCAATCCCTACAAGCACCAGACCTTGTCGATTGCGGCCTCGCCCGCCCCGCCCAAAGTTGCGCAACAGATCTATGTGCAGGCCACACTGACGAAAATGTGCCTGCGTTTTGCGCAGGGCGAGAAGATGGAGAACACGCTCGCCTGGGCGGAAGGCGAGTGCGAAGGCTTCATGCGCAGCTAGGCGGAGGTTCCGCCGGAGCCGCTCGCCCTGAGGCGAGGGCTCCGGCGCTTTCGCAAAGCTAGAGCCGATATGGAGCCGCCGGTCGGACGGCTCCATGGCAACAGATCCCGCGAGGAAGATGGCCATGGCTGATGTCGCATTTCAACATACAAGCGCTGTCGGCGTTCGAACCCCGGCCAAGCGAACCGGCCTACAGAATGCGCTGCGCCGGAAATCGACCATCGCCTTCCTGATGACGCTGCCCTTGATCCTGCTGATCACGGTTCTGGTGATCTATCCCGCGCTTTACGCGCTGCACTTGGCGACGCTGAACAAGGCAATGACGAAGTTCGTCGGCTTCGGCAATTTCGAGTTCCTGTTCAAGCGCGAAACCTTCTGGATGGTGGTGAAGCAATCCTGCATCTTCGCCATCACCGCAGTGATCTTCAAGGCGCTGATCGGCTTCATCGTCGCACACTTCGCGCACAACATCCCCTCGAAGAAGCAACGCAAATGGCGCGGCATGCTGCTGGTGCCGTGGGTCATCCCGCCGGCGATGAGCACGCTGGCGTGGCTGTGGCTGTTCGATCCGTCCTACAGCGCTTTCAACTACACCCTGTCGTTCTTCGGGATCGGACCGATCTCGTGGCTCGGCGACGCCATTTGGGCCCGCTTCTCCATCATTCTGGTCAATGTCTGGTTCGGCGCGCCGTTCTTCATGATCATGTATCTGGCGTCGCTGAAATCCGTGCCCGATCAGCTCTACGAGGCGGCCGCCATCGACGGCGCCAATTGGTGGCAGCGCATCTGGTACGTCACGCTGCCGATGATGCGTAACATCATCGCCATCACCACGCTGTTCTCGCTGATCGTCACTTTCGCCAATTTCGACATCACGCGGATCCTGACCGCCGGCGGGCCGCTCGATCGCACCCACATTTTCGCGACCTGGGCATTCCGGGTCGGCATCGAGGGCGGCGATATTCCGCTGGGCGCCAGCGTCTCGCTGTTCATGGCGCCGATCCTCGCAATCGCCGCCATTTTCATCCTCCGCGACATCACAAAACGCGGGAACGAAGCCTGATGAGCACAATCGCGATCGACAAATCCGGTCCCCGACGCAAGATCAAATACGGCAGCATGAGCCGCGACCGCCTCTGGGCCATGCGCTGGTCGTATTTCTTCCTGGCGCTGTTCGCGGCCTTTTCGCTGCTGCCGCCGATCTACATGCTGATCACCTCGCTGAAGAGCAGCGCGGAGATTTCGGCGGCGACCAATCCTTGGTGGGTGTATCACCCGACGCTGTCGAACTACATCGAGTTGCTGACGTCGAACCAGTTCCTGCGCTTCTTCTGGAACTCGGCGATGGTGTCCGTCATCGTCGTGGCCATCACCATGCTGATCAGCGTGCCGGCTGCGTTCGCGCTGTCGAGAATGAGATTCTGGGGTTCGGCGACGCTCGCGACTGGAGTCTTTCTGACCTATCTCATCCCGGACACGCTGTTGTTCCTGCCGCTGTTCAAGATGTTCGCGCTGTTCGGAGACCTGACCGGCATCCAGCTGATCAACCGCTGGTATGTGCTGCTGATCATCTATCCGACCCTGACCGTACCGTTCGCGACCTGGATCATGATCGGCTATTTCGCCTCGATCCCGAAGGAGCTGGATGAGGCCGCGCTGATCGATGGCGCCTCGTGGCTGCAGACGCTGACCCGGATCTTCATCCCGGTCGCGCTGCCGGGCCTGATAGCCGCAACCATCTTCGCCTTCACCGTCTCCTGGGCCCAGTTCCTCTATCCGCTGGTGTTCACCACCTCGACCGATCAGCTGGTCATGCCTGTCGGCATCATCACCACGCTGATCAAGGGCGACGTTTTCAATTGGGGTCAGATCATGACGGGCGCATTGCTTGGCGCAGCCCCACCGCTCCTGATCTACGCGTTCCTGATGGACTACTATATTGCCGGCCTGACCGCCGGTGCGACGAAAGGTTGAGCTCTATGGCCGAAGTCACTTTGCGCAAGGTGGTGAAGCGCTACGACGATGTCGAAGCCGTGCGCGGCATCGATCTCGATATCGCCGACCACGAATTCGTGGTGCTGGTCGGCCCGTCCGGCTGCGGCAAGTCCACCACGTTGCGGATGATCGCGGGGCTCGAGGACATCACCGACGGAGACATCGTGATCGGGGGCGACGTCGTCAATGACGTGCCGCCCAAGGACCGCGACATTGCCATGGTGTTCCAGAACTATGCGCTCTACCCTCACATGACCGTCGCCGAGAACATGTCGTTCGGCCTGAGGCTCAAGCGCTATCCCAAGGCCGAGATCAAGAGCCGGGTCGCCGAGGCGGCGCGCATGCTCGACATCACCGACCTGATCGACCGCAAGCCGAAGCAGCTGTCGGGCGGCCAGCGCCAGCGCGTGGCGATGGGCCGCGCCATCGTGCGCAATCCGAAGGTCTTTCTGTTCGACGAACCTCTTTCAAACCTCGATGCCAAATTGCGTGTGCAGATGCGGATCGAGATCAAGAAGGTGCACCAGAAGGTGCGCACCACCACAGTCTACGTCACCCACGACCAGGTCGAGGCGATGACCCTGGCCGACCGCGTGGTTGTCATGAACAAGGGACGCATCGAGCAGATCGGCACGCCGAACGAGCTCTATCACAAGCCGGCGACCCGGTTTGTTGCGGGCTTTATCGGCTCGCCCGCGATGAATTTCGTGCCGTGCCAACTCGAGGAAGCGGCCGGCAAGCTCAATGTGCGCCTGACCGACCGTCTTTCCTTCCCGCTGCCGGGACCGCGCGCCGCACGCTATCAAAACGTGCCGCGCGGTGAGACGCTTCTGCTGGGAATCCGGCCCGAGCATCTGACCGAGTCCAACGGACACGCCGCGCCCGGTGTCGAGCCGTTCGATGCGATGCTCGACGTCACCGAGCCGATGGGAATGGAGACGCTGGTCTATTTCGCGCTCGAGGGCACGCAAGTCTGCGGTCGCGTCAACCCAGGCGCAGGCGCGAGTGAGGGCGCTCCGCTCCGCATGGCTGTAGACCTCAACAATATGCACCTGCTAAACGAGGGGACCGGCGTCGTCCTGTGAACGGCGACGCTGCGAAAATCCCAAGGGCAGGACATGACGACCAACAAGAAGAAGATTTTTGTCACGCAAACCATGTCGCCGAGGGCGCGGGCTCTTCTCACCGAACGGGAGGACATCGAGCTCGTCGAGTTTCCCAACCTGGTCTCGCCCGCGGATTTCAAGGCCATGCTGAAACAGCATGCGCCCGTGCATGGCGTGGCACTGGGCGCGACGCGCTTCGGCGAACCGGAGCTGGAAGCTTCGGGGGACATGAAGGTGGTGACCCGGATCGGCGTCGGCTACGACGCCGTCGACGTGCCGGCGCTCTCTCGTCGCAAGGTGCCGCTGATGGTCGCGGGCGCCGCGAACTCGCCATCGGTCGCCGAACAGGCGCTGTTCATGATGCTGACGCTCGCCAAGCGCGCGCGGGAAATGCATGCGATGGTCAAGGAAGGTACCTGGGCCAGCCGGTTGAGCCAGCTCCCGTTCGATCTCTACGGCAAGACCGTGCTGATCGTGGGCTTTGGCCGCATCGGAACGCGTACGGCGAAGCGCTGTCTCGCCATGGAAATGCGTGTGCTGGTCCATGATCCCTACAAGTCAACGGCTGAGATCGAGGAGGCCGGCTGCGAAGCGGCAACCGATCTCGATTCCGCGCTCCCGCGCGCCGACTTCGTCAGTATTCACTGCCCGAAGACGCCTGAAACCGTCGGCATGTTCGATGCGGCGCGCCTCAGGCTGATGAAGGCAAGCGCCTATCTCATCAACACCGCGCGGGGAGGAATTGTCGTCGAGACGGCGCTGCATGACGCGCTCGTGTCGGGCAAGCTTGCGGGCGCCGGGCTCGATGTGTTCGAGCAGGAGCCGCCACCCGTCGGACAGGCACTGCACAGCCTGCCCAACGTCATCCTGGCGCCGCATGTCGCTGGCGTCACCGTCGAAGCGGTCGATCGCATGAGCGAGCAGACCGCACTCAACATCTTGAGCGCCCTCGACGGCACGCCAATTCGCCAGAACGTCATCAATCAGGACGTGCTGTAGGACGACCGCGTGTCCCAGCCTTCGCTGCCTGGATAATGCTGTCCGTTCGTCATTCCAACGTTGCGCCGCTTCGTAATGGAGCCGAGTTGCAGGACGTGACTAGCAAAATGAAGCTTCGCCATCAGCGGCGATCCTGCGTACGATCGCAGCAACACACTGAAACGAGATGGCGAGACTCGCTGCTATGCGGTGTGCTTTCGATAATCCAATAATCTGCTCTTCGCCCATGTGACATATTTGCTGCGGCCTTGTTGCGGGATATTGATCCCGTCGTCGTTGTGATTATAGGTGTCCCTATGCGCGACGTGGTGACAGGTTTCTACTGTGATGTTCTGAGGAAGCTGATCGCTGCTGGCAAGCTTGCAACTTCTGACAGCGTCCTGATCATCTGCGGCGGCCCGCTCGATGAAGCTGTCATGCGACAGCTCGGATTCAAGAATTTCAAGCTCACTAACATCGACGGTACGACAGAGCGGCAGGATGCCGAGAATCTGGATTACGCGGATGGTTCGATCGATGTCGTCATCGTCCACGCCGGGCTGCATCACTGCTATTCGCCGCATCGCGCCTTATTGGAGATGTACCGGGTGCGCGCAAGACTGCGGTCGCTTTCGAATCCCGCGACAGTTTGCTGATGAGAATAGCGGTACGTTTGGGCCTTACGATGGACTATGAGGTCGATTCGGTTACCCCAGACGGAAAAGGAGGAGTGGCCGAGACTGGAGTTCCGAATTTTATTTACCGCTGGACTGAGCGAGAAGTGAAGAATGTCATCGCCTGCTTTGACCCGGTCCGCGTCCCCTGCATCTCCTTCTTTTACGACCTGCGCATTCCCGTCCAGCGTTTCACACGGTCAGAAAGGCGCCTGCTCCGGCTTTTCGCCTTGTGCATCGAACCTCTCTCTAGGCTGTTCGCAGCGATCGCGCCGAAGCAATGCAACGAGTTTGCCTTTGCGATATCGAAGGACGGCAAACTCCATCCCTGGATCGACGCGAGATCGAGCGAATAGGTTCGAGACGACCCGCCGCGCTGCGCAGCATCAGTTGCAAGGAGCAGCCTGCTGGCACGTTCATTGGTGCTTGCCGGACAACGTCTTGGTTAATTGCTGTTCCAGCCAGGCGTAAAGCACCGGAACGCCAAACGGAGGACGATTCGCAATGGAAACAGCCCAAACTCAGCCTTATTCCGGCGCCACCAGTGACTGATGCGTCCGTCCGGGTAAATCCGGCGGTCATTCTCGCGGAGGATGGATTGTGACCAAACGCGACCCGACCGATCATGCGCTCGCGACCATCGCGAGCATTCTCGATTTCGGCGATAGTCAACGCAGCAGCGCGGTCGAAAAGCCGGTCAGCGAAGAGAAGGCTCCCGCTTTGGTGCCAGCGGATGTCGATGGCTACTTCAAGGTCGGACCCGGGCCCATTGAGGCGATCCGCTTCAAGTGGACCGTGCGGCGCACCGAGAGCGGCGAATATTTCGTCGACGAGAGAATTGGCGAGAATTCCGCGGCCATCGCCAACGGACCCATGGACAAGGAAGCCGCGATCAAGTTCGTGGACGATCGCGAGAGTCAGGCGCGTCGACGTTTCAACGAACTTCGGCACGAGATAGCCGGGCGTGCGACCGCGCTGGACGTCATCAGCAAGGGCGAGCTCTGACAGCGCAACCGCGTCCGTGCTCCAAAGGCCCGCGGGACGCGCCCTTGAAGCGTTTGTCATCACTGGCTGCACGTCGGCTTCGAGAACGGCAGCTTTGCCAAAAAAGATTGACTGCGTGGTTCGAGTAAAAAGCGCGTCAAGGTGAAGGCAATTTGAGCGTTGCCGCCGAACCCGATTGAACCAAACCCGTTAGCCCACGACTTATGTGGGTGAACGTGATGCAGGTCACGTTCTTGCATTCGGGGCGCGCTAAAGTCGCATCGGGGATCCCGGTCTGCTCAGGAGGTCGTGATGAAGAGAATGTTGGCCATTGCCGCATTTCTGCTGGCGAGCAGCTCTGCGCAGGCTCAGTACGAGTTCCAGTACGGCGGCCGCACCATTCGCATAGACCCTGATCGCGGCACCGTCTCAATCCCCGGCGTTTACGACAATACCGGCAAGAAATCGAAGCGCGCGAAAGAGCAGGACGGCTCGCGCAAATCGCAGGATGCAAAGATGGAGCCGCAGCCTGCGCCGGCAGCAGAGCCGGCACCGGCAGCCGCTGCGCCGGCCGCGCCTCCAGCGCCGGTTGCGGCTGCTCCCGCCGCGACGTTGGCACCGGCGTCTCCACCGCCTCCTTCCCCGGCAAGTGCGACGACGGCACCGGATCCTTCGACAGCACCGCCGCCCCCTGCTCCGAGCACGGAAACGGCGGCCTTACCGCCGCCGCCTCCACCGGTCCAGCAGGCTGCGCCGCCTCCGCCGCCCGCTCCTACGGTGGCCACCGCGCCACCCGCACCCCCGCCTGCCGCGCGTCCGGCACCGGCTGCGGTGCCCGCCGCGATCAGGGACCCAAATTCGCCGATAGGCGTCTGGCTGACCGAGGAGAAGGAAGGCAAGGTCCGCATCGAGTCGTGCGGTCCGAACCTGTGCGGCTATTCCGTTGATGCGAAAACCAACCTCAACGGCGAACAGGTTTTGATCAACATGAAACCCGCCCAGGGCCTGAAATGGAGCGGCCGCATCCACGATCCCAACACCGGCAGCAACTATGATTCCACGATCGCGCTGAAGGGCGATACGCTACGTGTGCAGGGTTGCGCGTTTGGCGGCATGTTCTGCGGCGGCCAGACCTGGACGCGCGTGAACTAGGAATCTTCGTAAGCATCACGGCAAGACCCCGCTCTCGAGAGCGGGGTTTTTTCGTGGTCGTGGTGCAGGATGTCGCCTCGCTCGCCGAACCGCCACAGTTCGAACCAGGCCCGCATCAGTCGCGAGCGGTGTGACTCCCGTCACGGAACCCGATTGTGCGTCATGCGAACCTTGCCCTCGTTCAAAACCAGGGGGCTCGTCATGGGACACAGCAAGACCAAATTCGCACTCGCGTTGCTGCTCGCATTTCCGTTTGGAGCACAGGCCAAGGCGGCAAGCTTCGACGGCGCCTGGAGCGTGCATATCGCCTCGTCTTCGTCGGAGTGCGGCAACGGCGCGACGGTTTCGATCGGAATCAGTGACGGCAGGATCGCATCGAGCGATGCAGCGGTGCGGGCCTCGGGGCGTGTCGCCGAAGCCGGCATCGTCAACGTGACCTTGTTAAGCGGGATCAAGCGCGCAATCGGTTTCGGCCATCTCTCTGGCACGTCGGGATCCGGCACCTGGCGCGGCACGATGTGCTCGGGTACGTGGACCGCGCAGCGGATCTGACGCGCGGCCCTGCCCTCAATCTATCCGACGGAAGCCGAGTATTCCGCGTCGGTGACGTGCTCCATCCAGGTCACGTGACTGCCGTCGAGCCCTTCCTGCATCGCGACGTAAGTCATCCCCGTGGTCGGCGCGGCGCCGTGCCAGTGCTTTTCGCCCGGCGGAATCCAGACGACATCGCCGGCCTTGATTTCGCGGATCGGCCCGCCCTTGCTCTGCACGCGTCCGACGCCTGCGATGACGTAGAGCGTCTGACCGAGAGGATGTGTGTGCCAGGCTGTGCGCGCGCCGGGCTCGAAGGCAACACGATTGGCGGCAATGCGCGCCGGCGCCTGCGGCGTGATGATCGGGTCCTGCCACACCGTGCCCGTAAAGCTTTCGCTCGGCGCACGGCGAGTAGGCCTCGATCCCGCGAGATAGATATCCATGGCTTGCTCCCTTCTCGATCTGCCGCCTATTTCTTAGAAGCCGCGTAACGCGCCTTGGTTTCTGCATTCATGGGATAAAGGCCGGGCAGGACGGCGCCGTTGTTCACCTCGTTGACGATCCAGGCTTCCATCCGCTCCTGCTCGGGACCTTCCGCCAGAACCTGATCGAGGAAGGCCTGCGGGATCAGCACCGCGCCGTCCTGGTCGGCGACCACGATGTCGTTGGGGAAGACCGCAACGCCGCCGCAGCCGATCGGCTGGTCCCAGCCGACAAAGGTCAATCCTGCGACCGACGGCGGCGCGGCATAGCCGTCACACCAGACGGGAAGACCAGTGCCGAGCACGCCCTCGACGTCGCGCACCACGCCGTCGGTGATCAGTGCGGTGACGCCGCGCTTGACCATGCGCGCGCAGAGGATGTCCCCGAAAATGCCGGCGTCGGTGATGCCCATCGCGTCGACCACGGCGATGCATCCCTGCGGCATCGCCTCTATCGCGGTGCGGGTCGAAATCGGCGAGGACCAGGATTCCGGGGTTGCGAGATCCTCGCGCGCGGGTACGAAGCGCAGGGTGAAGGCCGGCCCGACCAGCCGCCTCTGACCAGGCTTGAGAGGACGCGCCCCGCGCATCCAGACGTTTCGCAGCCCCTTCTTGAGCAGGACCGTGGTGATGGTTGCGGTGGTTATGCGGGACAGGATCCCGACGGCGTCGGCGGAAAGGGACATGATTGAAGATCGCTCCGGTTGCGGCAAAGCAGGGATGGACAGGCCATCTTGCGAGGCGCGCTCCTTGCGTCAAGTGCCGATACGGTATGCACGCATAAAGCGCGCTTATCACGGCAAATTCGGTCGGTTTATTGGATTCAAAAGCCGATTTTCGCGGAAGCGAATTCCACTCCGCGACAAAACAGGCTACAGCACATCCTGGTCGCGCTTAAGCGTTGTGAGATCATGGCCGCGCTGTCCCCGCCCCGTCTGTTGCCGAGTGGCGATCGTGCCATCACGGTGGAATTTGCCCGCACCATCGACGATGCCGCAAACGAGCGCGTGCTGGCGCTCGACAGCGCATTGACTGAGGCTCCGATTGAAGGCGTGACCGAGACGGTCCCGACCTACCGCTCGCTGCTGGTTCATTACGATCCGCGTCGGATCGGCTACGACGCGCTCGGCGAGAAACTCGTTGCGATGGCGCAGCAGCCGCCGCCGCGAACCGCGACGGCGCGCCACTGGCGCATTCCCGTCGCCTATGGGGGCGAGAACGGAATCGACCTCGAGGATGTCGCCAAAGCACTGAACACCACGCCCGATGACATCGTCGCCCGCCATGTCGGTGGTCATTACCGCGTTGCCATGATCGGGTTCTCGCCGGGCTGGTCCTATCTGAGCGGGCTGGAAAAGTCTCTCGCCATGCCGCGTCGGCAGAATCCCCGTCTGATGACGCCAGCGGGGACGATCTCGATTGGCGGCATCCAGGCCGGGATTCAGTGCGTGGCGGCGCCGAGCGGTTGGCACCTGCTCGGACGAACGGCGGTGCGGACCTATCAATTGCATCGCGATCCTATTTTCCTGTTGAAACCCGGCGATCGCGTCACCTTCGTCGCGGTCGATGCAAGGACCTTCACTGAGCAGGACCGCGCCGCCGAGGCCGGTGAGATCGTCGCGGAGCTTGTCGGCGAATGAGCAGGCTTGTGGTTGCTTCGATCGGTCCGGCGAGCTCCGTTCAGGACGGCGGACGTCACGGCGCGCAGCGCTTCGGGCTGACGACAAGTGGCGCGATGGACAGGCTGGCGCTGGCGGCGGCAAACACGCTGGTCGGCAACACGCCGTTCGCGGGTGCCGTCGAAATCGGTCCGTTCGGAGCGTCGTTCTCGGCAAGGGATGGCGCCGTGCGCGTTGCTCTTGCGGGCGCTTCGCGCCGTGCCGAAATCGCCGGTCGTGCGGCAGCAATGGACACGTCCATGACGATTGGAGATGGCGAAACCCTGACGCTTGGCTTCGCGAGGGACGGCGCCTTCAGTTATCTCGCGATCGAAGGCGGCATCGCTGGCGAAGAAGTCTTCGGCAGCCTTGCGGTGAATGCCCGCGCAGGTCTCGGCAGCCCCTATCCGCGCCCGCTGCAGGCCGGGGACGAATTTGCGGCCAAACCTGCAAGCACCGGCAGCGAAAGGCGGATCGAGCTTCCGCCCGTTCCGACCGGACCGATCCGGGTTCTGCTCGGCCCCCAGGACGACGAGTTCTCCGAGGAAGCCAAGGCGCTGTTTCTCGACAGCGATTGGACAATTTCCTCGACCAGCGATCGCATGGGCTACCGTCTCGAAGGGCCGGTCATCAGGCATTTGCACGGACACAACATTGTGTCGGACGGCACAGTCGACGGCAGCATCCAGGTGCCCGGAAACGGCGCGCCAATCGTGTTGATGCCGGATCGCGGCACCACCGGTGGCTACCCCAAGATTGCGACCGTGATCTCAGCAGATCTCGGCCGCGTCGCCCAGACTCAGGCGGGCAAGGCCTTCCGTTTCAAGGCCATCGGCATGGCGGAAGCGCACGGCGAGGCCAAAAAATTCGAGGACCTGTTGCGGTCCCTGCGCGACCGCCTGCGCGCGATCGACAAAATCGAGTTCAACATCGATGCCTTGCACGGTGTTAATGTCGCCGGCAGCGCGGTCAGCGCGGTCGACGCCGAGACTTGGCATGCCGATACAGACTTGCTGACCCCGGATTGACCCTCCCGCACGAAGCTTAACAGCCCAGGAAAATCACATGACCAAAATCGATCTGAATTGCGATCTCGGCGAAAGCTTTGGCCCGTGGGAAATGGGCCACGACGCCGAAATGATCGAGCTTGCAACCTCGGTCAACGTCGCCTGCGGCTATCATGCCGGCGACGCCGACATCATGCGCAAGACGGTCGAGATGGCAAAAGCGCACGGCGTCTCGGTCGGTGCTCATCCCGGCTATCGCGATCTGCACGGTTTTGGCCGCAGGCCGTTTCCGGGGATGAAAGCTTCGGAGATCGAAAATCTCATCGCCTATCAGATCGGGGCCCTGCAGGCGATCGCAACCGCGGCCGGCTACAAGGTCACGCATGTGAAAGCCCACGGTGCGCTCGCCAACGTCGCCTTCGAAGACGACACCACCGCGCAGGCGATCGCCGACGGTATCAAGTCGGTCGATCCAAACCTCGTATTCGTGGTGCTGCCGCATTCGCGCCTGGTGAAGGCGGGCGAACGCGCCAACTTGCCCATGGTGCATGAGGTGTTCGCCGATCGCGCCTATGAGGACGATGGCTTATTGGTCTCCCGCCGCAAGCCCGGCGCGGTCTTGCACGACGGGAAAACGATTGCCGAGCGCGTCGTGCGAATGGTGCAGGACGGTGCGGTGACTTCGGTCAATGGCAAGGTGATCAAGACGCGAATGGACACGATCTGCATCCATGGCGACAATCCTGGCGCGGTCGAGATCGGGCGCAACGTGCGCAAGGCGCTCAAGGATGCGGGAATCGAGGTCGCGCCGTTCAAGCGCGCCGCGTGATCAGAACGGATGCAGCGAAAGTGTGCCGAACACAATCGCCGCAATAATCGCGAGCGCGCTGTACAGCGCGACCAGATGGAGCCCCGCGCCTAGCCGGTCCGAGCGCATCAGGGATCGTGCGTGGAGATGCAGGCGTGCTTCCGCCGACAATTCGCGCATGGTGGTTCTCCATCGCCCCATCATCGCGATATGAAATAGAACGCACGGCAACTTGCAAGGCCGCGCCGGAAATAGTGACAACGCTGTTACCGCAAACTCGTATTGCGATGAAAACTTCCCCACCCGCCGGCCGCCTGAGAATCTTATTTCAAGCGAATTTGATCCTCAGTAAACATCCTGCTGGAACCGGCCCTTCTTTTTGAGCTCGGCAACGAAGCTGATGGCTTCGTCCGTCGAGCGCGCCCCGAACTGCGCGACGATATCGACGAGGGCTGCTTCGACATCCTTTGCCATGCGCTTGGCATCGCCGCAAATATAGAGATTCGCGCCGTCGGCCAACCACGTCCATAATTCGCGGCCGACCTCGCGCATGCGGTCCTGGACGTAGAATTTCTTCGCACCATCGCGTGACCAGGCGAGCGACAGGCGAGTCAACAGGCCCGAGGTCTTCATGGCGTTGAGCTCGTCCTGGTAGAAGAAATCGCAGTCGCTGCGCTGATGGCCGAAGAACAGCCAG
The DNA here is from genome assembly GCA_963738845.1 of uncultured Alphaproteobacteria bacterium. Lineage (GTDB taxonomy): Bacteria > Pseudomonadota > Alphaproteobacteria > Rhizobiales > Xanthobacteraceae > Bradyrhizobium. The sequence goes on from CAVTYJ010000009.1 coordinate 832,143, forward strand.
TTCTTGCCGGGCGCGCCCGTCGCCCTGCGGTCGAGCAGGAAGGCGCGGAACGGGGCAATCCCGGTGCCCGGTCCGATCATCACGATCGGCGTCCTCGGATCCTGCGGCAATGCAAAGCCATGCGCCTTCTGCACGTAGACCTTGAGCGCGTCGCCGGGATTGATGCGCTCGGCCAGGAAGGTCGAGGCAAGCCCCAGACGTCTGCGCTTGCCGATCACGTAGCGGACGCTATCGACCGTGAGCGACAATTTTCCCGGCGTTGCGTTGTGCGACGATGAAATCGAATAGAGCCGCGGTTGCAAGGGCTCCAGCGCTTCGATGAATGATTCTGGATGCGGGCGGACGCCGGAAAACTTTTGCAGCACCGCCATGACGTCGAGGGTGGCGGCATCGCCGTCGGGATCCTCGCCCTGCGCCAGTGCCCTTGCCTTTTCACGCTGCTTGCCGCCGGTGAGATAGGAGAACAGCTCGAACAGACTGTCGGGCGCAGGCGACAGCGAAACATCCTCGATCAAGGTCTGGCGCAGCGTCTTGCCGTTGACCATCGTCGTATGGGAAGCGCCCAGCAACGCGATGATCTGGTCGACGAGGCCGAGGTCGTTCTTGGCAAAGATGCCGAAGGAATCACCGACGACATAGTCGAGGCCGGCCGTCGAAAGGTCGAACTCGATGTGCCAGGTTTCCTTTTCCGATCCCTTCTTGTTGAGCAGACGGCGCGACACGAAGATTGCATCCACGGGATTATCGCGCGAGCGGCCCGGTTCGCTGATGGTGGTGGATACCGCGACCGCCGGCACGCTCGCCGGGGAGGCTGCTGGGACGGCAGCGTTGCCAAGCTCCTCATAGAGCGATTTCAGCATCCGTGCGGTTTCCTTGCCGCCGGGGACGCAGAGATTGAGCCGGGCTTCGCTCTTGCTGGCGATCGCATCGGAATAGTCGCTGCAATTGTACCCGCACTGGCCGCAATCCTGCTGGGCCATCGCAGCCATCATTCGGCGCCGCAACGGGCGACCCTCGGCGAGCTTCATGCGGTCTGCGATCGGCAGCGTCTGGTCGTGCCAGGGCGTCTCGCCGTCATCGCCGTCTCCGGCTGCGCCCGGCAATAGCATGGCGCCCTGCTCCGGCGAGAGCGCCACTGTGCCATCGGTGGTCAATAACCCCGCGAAGAAGCCATTCAGCCACGAGCGCTGCGCTTCGGAGAAGGGCGCACTCGGCGGAATAATCTCGATCTTGGCGGCGGGCGTGATCTGGTTCATGAGGACACCTCGGCCTCCGCGAGTTTTTTCAATGTTTCCCCGTCGTGACGGCGGGCAAATTCGAGGAAGGTTTCGTCCGACGAGGAGCGGTGGGCGAGATAGGCTTTCAGCAACTTCTCGACGGTTTTCGGCGCGTCTTCCGCCTTGATGTCACGATAGACCTCGCGGCCGATCTCGGCGCTGGGCCCGAAGCCCCCGCCCGCGAACACATGATAACCCTCGACCGTGTCGTCCTCGCTCGCGCCGGGCACCTTGGCGGCGAGCAGGCCGATGTCGCTGATGTAATGCTGCGCGCAGGAATGATGGCAGCCGGTCAGATGGATATTGAGCGGCGTGTCGAGATCGACCCGCCCCTCGCACCAGTCGCCGATCACGGCAGCGTGGCCCTTGGTGTCGGAGGCCGCGAACTTGCAGCCCTTGTTGCCGGTGCAGGCGACGAGGCCGGCGCGGATTTGCGACGCGCTGGTCGATAGCCCGAGTTGCTCGACCGCAGCGGTTGCGAGCGCGACGTTCTCGTTCCTGATGCCGGAGATCAGAAGGTTCTGCCAGACGGTAAGACGGATTTCGCCGTCGCCGAGATCCCGCGCGATCGTTGCAAGCCCGCGCATCTGGTCGGTCGTGAGCTTGCCGACAGGAAGCACGACGCCGATCCAGTTCAAGCCATCCTGCTTCTGCTTGTTCACACCGATATGCGCCATGCGGTCAAACGCCGGCCGCTCCGCGATTGCCGCCGCGGGCACGCGCGCCAGTTTGCGGCCAAGCCGTTCCTCGACGGCTTCCATGAACTTGTCGACGCCCATGCCATCAAGCACGTATTTGAGGCGCGCCTTGAGGCGATTGGTGCGGTCGCCGGTATCGATAAAGACGCGCACGATGGCGTCGGCGACCTTTGTGGCGTCCTCCGGCTTGACCACGATGCCGGTCTCCCGGGCAAAATCCTTGTGCCCGGTGATGCCGCCGATACCGAGGCGAAACCAGACGCCGGCTTCGACGCCAAAGCCGTCCTTCACCTCGACCGCGGAGAACGCGATGTCGTTGGTCTCTTCCAGCACGGCGATCCGGCCGGCGCCATCGAAGGCAACGTTGAACTTGCGCGGGAGGCCGTAGAGCGAGCGGTCGTTGAGGATGTGAAAATGCCATTCGCGCGCGTAAGGGCGCGTGTCGAGCAGCTCCTGCGGATCGATGCCGGCGGTCGGCGTGCCCGTGACGTTCCGGATGTTGTCGGCGCCAGACCCCCGCGAGCACAAGCCCAGGTCCTGGATGCCTTCGATCAGGGCGACCGCGCTTTTCGGCAGGATTTCGCGCATCTGAAGATTGGCGCGGGTCGTGACGTGGGAGTAGCCGCCGGCGTAACGATCGGCGAGATCGGCAAGTCCCGCAAGCTGAAAATCCCTGAGGATGCCGTTGGGCATTCGCAACCGGCACATGTAGGAATCCTGCGCCGGCGCGACATAGAACAGTCCAAAGTAGCGCCAGCGGAAATTATCCGGCGGCGTCGGCGGCGTGTTGGTCTTCGACCGCTCCTTCAACCGCTCATAGGCGTCGAAGGGATGCTCCTCGCGCTTGAACTTTTCCTGGTCGGCGAGCTTCTTGCCGGCAGCCGTGACTGTGTCCTGAGCCTTGATGTGCGCAGCTTCCGGCCCGCTCGGTCCAGCGCTCGGCTTGCCGCCTGTCGCGCCGGAACCGAGACCGCGGCCGCTGCGCATGATGTGGACGCCGGCGGAAAAGCCTTCGAGGTAGCGCTTTTGCTCGTCGGTGAAGTCGGCGGAAACTGTCTCGAGCTTCATTGCCTTACTCCGCGGCTTGGGCCGCGACTGGAGTGACCGCCACCGTCTGCTTTGCCGGCTTGTATGTCGCGTAGAGCGCAAGCCCTGTGAAAACAAAGCCGCCGACGAGATTGCCGAGGGTCACCGGAATCTGGTTCCACGCCCACCAGTCGTAGAGGCTGACCTTGGCGCCCAAGAGCATGCCGGTCGGGATCACGAACATGTTGACGACGGTGTGTTCGTAGCCCAGCGCGAAGAACAGGAAGATCGGGAGCCACGTTGCCGCGATCTTTCCGACCGTCGAGGACGATGTCATCGCCATGACCACTCCGAGGCAGACCAGCCAGTTGCAGAGGATGCCTTTGACGAAGACGCTGACCATGCCGGCCATGCCGAGCGCTTCGTTGCCGATGGTTTTGGCTTCGGCGATCGCGACGATGCGCGCCGCGACGCCGGTGACTTCGATCTTGCCCATGTTGGTGAGCGAGATCGCGATCAGGGCGCCGACAGCGACGCTTCCCAGCAGATTGGCGACGAACACCCATGACCAGTTGGCGACCACGGCATTCCATGTGGTCCGGCCCTCAAGTCGGGCGAGCGGCACCAAGGCGAAGCTTCCGGTAACGAGTTCAAGCCCGAGCAGCACGATCATCACGAGGCCGACGGGAAAGATCAGCGCGCCGACCAGCGGCTGGCCGGTGGTGACCGCGCCGGTGAATGCGAGTGTGGTAGCGGCGCCGAGCAGCGCGCCGGACAGAGCGCCGCGGATCAGGAGATCGCGCGGACCAAGCGCCAGCTTCTTCTGGCCGGCGTCGATCATCGAGGCAATGACATCGGTAGGTTTGGCGTAATCCATTTCGAGGCTCCAGCCGCCACGCTCAGCGTGGTCACAACGAGGAAAACAGGGACGCGTGATCACCCGTGACTTTCGAGCGATCCGATCAGCCTCGTTGCTGCGGATATCCGTCTTGGATTTCGGCCAGCAGTCTTCACCGGCTGCTGGACAATCTCCCTATTCAAAAGGTGTGCCAGTCTGGTGCGCCGCAACAAATCGCACTTTTTCAATTACTTAGCGGTTTTGCGGTGCATGAATTGGATCATCATTCATGCCTTTTCGAGAGGCATAAGCTCAAAGCCTATGCAGCGAATCGCGATGCTTAGGATTTGATCAAGCTTTGCAGCCGTTACCGGGAACGGCGCGGGATATCGAACGACGCGAGATAGCTCTTGATATCCGCGGGATCGAAGGCCGGGCCGGCGAAAGCGCCGATTGAGCTCTGCTGGACCGAACCGAAGCGCCTGCCGAGGGCTGCGTCGTAGAGATCGGGCCGGAATACCGCGATGGCGGTCTTGAGCGCCTCGGGGCTCAACGCGGTTTGGCGCCAGCGGGCCATTTGCGCGTAGAGCCAGGCGGCCTGCACGGGATCGGGGCGCGTCGCCGCCTCGCGTCCGACCAGAAGGTAACGCGCGCTCTCGCGCATCGCGCCGTCGGGAGAGATCTTCAAGTGTCCGTCGAGCGTGCGTTGGATCACCTCGGCATCGACGCCGACCCGTTCCGGCTGAGCGAGGATGCGCGCCGCCTCCGCCCGATTGCCCGGCATCTCGATGAACTCGGCTGCCCGCGTGGCAGCGCGGACGAGCGAGGCCACGAGCTTTGGGTTCTTCTCCGCCCAGCCTTGCCGGACGGCCAACACCTTCTCCGCCGCGCGCACCAGGATATCGGAGACGAAATGCAGGATGTGACCGACCCCGCGGTCCACCGCGATCGAATTCCAGGGAGCGCCGACGCAGAAGGCATCGACATGTCCGTTGGTGATGCTGTCGACCATGTAGGGCGGCGGCAGCACGACCAGATGCACGTCCTCGTCGGGATCGACGCCGCCGGCCGCCATCCAGAAACGCAGTTGATAATTGTGGGTCGAGAACGGGAAGGTCATGCCGAAGGTCAGCGGTTCGGCACCCGCCTTGCGGCGCCTGGCGACCACCCTCGCAAGCGCACGCGCGGTCACCAGGGGGTCGAACCGATCGCCATCGACCTCCGCCATGATCGCCGCATGCAGCGCCGGCGAAACCGTGATCGCGTTGCCATTGATCCCGAGATTGAAGGGTGCCGTGATCGGCACCTTGACGTGGCCAAGCCCGAGGCTGGATGCGATTGCAACCGGCGCCAACAGATGCGCGGCGTCGAACAGGCCGATATTGAGCTTGTCGCGAACGTTCGACCACGAGACTTCACGCACCAGCGTGACGTCGAGCCCCTCCTCCGTGCAAAATCCCTTGTCGACCGCCACGATCAGGGCCGCGGCGTCCACCAGGGGGATGAAGCCGATATGCAGCGGTGTCGTCATTTCAGGAGCTCCGACGCGGTCAGGATCGACTGGGCGATCTCCCCGATCTTCTTCTTCTCGCGCATTGCGGTGGAGCGCATCAGCACATAGGCCTCCTCTTCCGTGAGGCCCTTTACTTTCATCAGAATCCCCTTCGCGCGATCGATCACCTTGCGCTCCTCAAGCGCCATCTTGGTGCGGTCGAGCTCGTCCTGAAGCTTGGCGAAGGCATTGAAGCGGGAGACGCAGAGATCGAGGATCGACTTGATGCGCTCCTTTTTCAGGCCGTCGACGATATAGGCGGAAACGCCGGCATCGACGGACGCCTGGATCGAGGCGGAATTGCTCTGGTCGACGAACATCGCGATCGGTCGGCGCACCGCGCGGCTGACCTGGAACATCTGTTCCAGGATATCGCGGCTCGGGTTCTCCAGGTCGATGACGATAATGTCGGGATCGAGCGCATAGATGCGGGCCAGCAGGCTCTGCATCTCGCTGATGCGGACCACGCTGGTATAGCCTGCTTCCCGCAATCCCTCTTCCAGGATCGCGGCGCGGATCGGGCTTTCGTCCACGATGACAATTTTGGGCGACTGCTCGGCGCTCATCGCTCGCTCATAATTCGGCGCGCTATCCATACCATGCCGTCCGCCGGACCAAAGCCTTGTAATTGTGCGTAATTGGGACTAGCTCACGGCCATCAATCAGGCAGATCAGACAATGGACCAGGCGGCGGCGCCCAAAATCAGCTTTGTTTCGCTCGGTTGCCCAAAAGCGCTGGTGGACTCGGAGCGGATCATTACGCGGTTGCGGGCGGAAGGCTACGAACTCGCCCGCAAGCATGACGGCGCCGATATCGTCATCGTCAACACCTGCGGCTTTCTCGACAGCGCCAAGAAGGAATCGCTGTCGGCAATCGGCGACGCCATGGCCGCGAACGGCAAGGTCATCGTCACCGGCTGCATGGGCGCGGAACCCGAGGCCATCGAGCAGGCTTATCCCGGCGTGCTCTCGATCACCGGGCCGCAGCAATACGAAAGCGTGCTGGAGGCGGTGCATCGCGCGTTGCCGCCGCTGCACAATCCGCATCTCGATCTCGTGCCGCCACAGGGCATCAAGCTGACGCCCCGGCATTACGCCTATCTCAAGATTTCCGAGGGCTGTAACAACCGCTGCAGCTTCTGCATCATCCCGAAGCTGCGCGGCGATCTGGTGTCGCGCTCAGCCGACGACGTGTTGCGCGAAGCCGAGCGGCTGGTCAAAGCCGGCGTCAAGGAGCTGCTTGTGATCTCGCAGGATACGTCGGCCTATGGCGTCGATCTCAAATATGCGGCGAGCCCATGGAGGGATCGCGAGGTTCGCGCGAAATTCACCGACCTCGCACGCGAGCTTGGCGAGCTCGGCGTCTGGGTCAGGCTGCAATATGTCTATCCCTACCCGCATGTCGACGAGGTCATTCCGCTGATGAGCGCGGGCAAGATCCTGCCCTATCTCGACATCCCCTTTCAGCACGCAAGCCCTGAGATCCTGAAAGCGATGCGGCGCCCGGCTGCGCAGGACAAGACGCTCGCGAGAATCGCCAAGTGGCGCGAGCAATGCCCGGAGCTTGCGCTGCGCTCGACCTTCATCGTCGGCTTCCCCGGCGAGACGGATGAGGATTTTGCCTATTTGCTCGATTGGCTGGAAGAAGCGGAGATCGACCGCGTCGGCTGCTTCAAATACGAGCCGGTTGCAGGTGCGGCCTCGAACGCGCTGCCAGGCAGCGTGCCCGACGACATCAAGCAGCAGCGCTATAACGCGCTAATGGCGCGCCAGCAGAAGATTTCGGCGCGGCGATTAAAGCGCAAGGTCGGCACGCGCCAGCAAGTTCTGATCGACGAGGTCGGCCCGACGGTTGCGAAAGGTCGTTCCAAGGCGGATGCTCCTGAGATCGACGGCGCGGTTTATCTGCCAAGCCGTCGTCCACTCAAGGCCGGCGAGATCGTCACCGCGAAAATCGAGCGCGCGGACGAATACGATTTGCACGGCAGCGTCGCCGGATTTTAGGGGATGGAAACAATGCTCAAGCCGCCGAAGGTCAAAATCTTCATGGAGACGGGCGCAAGCGCGATCGAGGAAAAGATCAATGGCTGGCTCGCCTCTCAGGAGCAGATCACCATCATCAAGACGGAGACGGTGGTAACGGCGGCGGCCGAGAAGTCGAACAATCCGTGGATCGTCATCACCGTTTGGTACGAGCTGCCGCCATCGGAGCGCGATCGGCCCGGTTTTCGTATCGCTTGAGACGGGCGTTCGGCTAACTCTCTGGCGTTGCCAGCCACGCCGGCACCCAGCGCGCAGGTCGCGGCGCGCGATCAAGGTCGGCCAGCGCCTCGACCAAGTCCGCTGGCGCGTCATCGATGGTCGGCCGCGTCTCGTAGTCGAAGTTCGGATTGATCCAGCCGTTCACGCCCATTCCGAACCACATCGAATACCAAAGCCCGAGCGACGGATTCTGCCGCCACATGTCCTCGCGCAGGCCGCGCAGCACGGGCTCAACCTCTGTCGCTTCTTCGACCGGTTGGAGGCGGGAGCGAAGCCGATATTGCCGGCCGACAATTGCGACGTCGAATATTGTTTGATCCCACGGATTGACGCCTGTCGGCAGATGCGCGACCAGAAGTTCGGCGAGCGCTTTCATCGTCGGATGGTTTGCCCAATAGCTCCCGCGATCCCGGTACCACTTTTCCATGAAGCCGCGAAAATCCGGCATGGCGGACGGTAATTTTGTCAAACTCTCCAAATCCGCCACGTCGAGCCGTCGACGCAGCCAGGCCGCAAGATCGTCAGTCGCATCCTGTCCTGTAAGATGTGGGCGAAAGTCGGAATCCTCCGAAAGATCATGCAGCGCGAGCCTCGCCAGGAAACCTTCAAGCGAGGGGCCGAGGATTTGCCATTGACCGTCGAGCAGCACAATCGGCGGATCGGCCACCTTGTGGCCGTCCGGGTACCAGGCGCCGGCAAACGAGCCCGTTGGAAGCCGCAGGAAAAGCGCGAAATGGCTGCGGCAGGGGCTGCCGTCCCAGAAGGCTTGGTCGGAAAAATTGCCGACCAGGTCGAAGCAGCCGACGCTGCCCCACGGGCGGCCTTCAAGCCAGTTGGCGAAATCGATCAGCAATGGCGGCGCGTCGAGATTGGCGGGAAACGCTCGGCGGATGCTGTTGATTTCGATGCGATAGGGTTCTTCAAACATGGGCCGCCCCGAAACGGAGTGCTGTTGAGAGCCAAGCAGGCTCATCAACCGCTCTTGGTCGATGTTCCTGCGGCAGAGGTTCAACCCGCGACGGGATGCGGCTAGCCCTTCTTGACTCGATAGCCCATTCGGCTGTATGGCCACCGCCCAATGACCTTCAACCGGACCAAAGCCCGCGCCTGCTGCCGTCGTCACGCCTGTGACGATGCCGGGTCGCGCCATGTCCGAGAACAACGCTGAAATAAGATAGATCAGCAGAGTTTCGAAAGGGCCGCTACCCGAGAAGGTAGCGGCCCTTTCTGCTTTCCAGCCCTTACCTTCTTCCAGAGCAGGAGTTTGCCATGACCCACGCTACCCATTCCTTCGATGCGTTGATGGACATCACCGCGCGCCCGAGGACGGTGTTCGTGCGCGGCGAAGGCTCTTACCTCTATGACGCTACGGGAAAGCGCTACCTCGATTTCATCCAGGGTTGGGCGGTGAATTGCCTCGGCCACTCGCCGCCCGTGCTGTCGCAAGCGCTCTCCGAACAGGCGGCCAGCCTGATCACGCCGAGCCCCGCCTACCACAACGACAAAAGCCTGCAGCTTGCAAAAGCGCTGGTCGAGAAAAGCTGCTTCGACCAGGTATTTTTCGCCAATTCGGGCGGTGAGGCCAATGAAGGCGCCATCAAGCTCGCGCGCAAATATGGCAGCCTGCACAAGGGCGGCGCCTATGAGATCATCACCTTCGAAGGCGCCTTTCATGGCCGCACGCTCGCAACCATGTCGGCGTCCGGCAAGAAGGCTTTTGAGCCGCTGTTCGAGCCGAAAGTAACCGGCTTCCGCAAAGCGCGGTTGAACGATCTCGCGTCCGTTAGGGCGTTGATCGGCAGCAACACGGTCGCCGTGATGCTGGAGCCGATCCAGGGCGAGGCCGGCGTGTGGCCGGCGACCGACGCTTTCCTGAGGGAGCTGCGGGCGTTGACGCACGAGCGGGGGCTGCTGCTTATTTTGGATGAAATCCAGACCGGCATGGGCCGGACCGGAAAGCTCTTCCACTACGAGCATGCGGAGATCGCACCCGACATCATGACGCTCGGCAAGGGCATCGGCGGCGGCGCGCCCCTGGCGGCGCTGCTGGCCACGAAAAAGGCCGCCTGCTTCGAGCATGGCGACCAGGGCGGCACGTTCAACGGCAATGCCTTAATGTGCGCGGCGGGGCTCGCGGTGCTCGCCGAGGTCAGCAAGCCTGCGTTCCTCAAGGCTGCGGCCGATGCCGGGAAGTTTCTCGAAAGCGAGCTGCAGAAGTTGTCGGCGCGGCATGGGCTCGGCTCAGTCCGCGGGCGGGGCCTGTTGCTCGCGCTCGATCTGAAGCTGCCGATCGGGCCTGCGATCGTGGCGCAGGCGCTCGAGGACGGCCTGCTGCTCAATTCGCCGCAGCCGGACGCGTTGCGCTTCATGCCGGCGCTCAACGTCGCGCGCGAGGAGATTATTGAAATGATCGACGGCCTCGACGCCATCCTGACCAAAGTCGGCGCGGCGCGACGGGTGGCGTAGGCCTTGCTGGTGTCCACCTCAAAGGCTGACACGTGCGCATCGCAACGGTATATTGACTTTTCGCGGTCACTCGACGCGAATTGTAGAGCCATTGGCTGAAAGCGTCTCTCCACATGCCCGTGACGATCATTCTCGAAGACGATGAAGCGTTGGTGTTGTTTGACGCACTCACCTCGGGTCGCCTGATGTCTGATGATCCGCCGGAGCGAAATTCCCTATGGGCGCTGGAAAGCCTGCTTGAACGCGCGCTAGTCGCTCCGCTTGGGTCAACCTACGCCAAATTGGTCGACGCTGCGCGCGCGTCAGTCGTTGAGCGGGGCGGCAACTGAAATCCCGTAAAACCGTCACGCAAACAACTCTCGCCAGATGTCGGAAACTTTCGCCCAAATAGATGCGCATTTTCGCGCGGGGAGTGAATCGCCTGACGAGGCGCTGGATTTGATCTTCATGCTGGACCGTGATGACTGGTCGACACTTGCGCGAGTGTGGACGACGAGGCCTGCCGCCTGGCGGCGAGATTGCGCCTACGTGCTCCATTACGGGCCGGCCGAAAGATGCATACCTTTCCTGCAGCGCGCGATCTTGACCTTGAGGAGGATGTCGCCAACGAGGCGGCGGTCAGCCTTGCCATCCAAATGCTTGGAACGGGAGATACGAGTTTTCCCGAAAATGTTCGGGCCAAACTGATCGAACTCGCCATGCGCCCCGCCGCGAAGGACAATGAGGAGCTGCAGAGATTGCTCAAGGCCATTGACGGCCGTTGACCCTCGACCAGCATCGACAGGGCCGGTGCTTCGCAATGACGACGTGCTCAGGGCTTCAAAACCGACGCGCCCGTGGTGCTGCGGTTTTCCAGATCGGCATGCGCCTTGGCCGCATCCTTGAGCGCGTAGGCATGGTTGATCGGCACATGCAGCTTGCCCGAGATCACGGCGGCAAACAGGGTGTCGGCACCTTCCAGAAGCTCCTTGCGCGTGCCGATATAGTCGTTGAGCTTTGGCCGCGTTGCAAACAACGAGCCGTGATTGTTCAGCTCGGAGATCGCAAACGGCGGCACCGGACCTGACGCATTGCCGAAGCTGACGAACAGGCCACGCGGCTTGAGGCAGGACAGCGAGCCCGGAAAGGTCGACTTGCCGACCCCGTCATAGACCACGTCGCAAAGCTCGTTGCGGCTGATCTGCTTCACCCGCGCGACGAAATCCTCCTCGTTGTAGAGGATGACGTGATCGCAGCCATTGGCGAGCGCGAGATCCGCCTTGGCCTTTGAGCCGACTGTGCCGATGACATGGGCCCCCAACGCGCGCGCCCATTGCGAGGCGAGCAGCCCAATCCCGCCGGCCGCGGCATGGATCAGCACCCGATGATGCGGCTCGATCTTGAAGGTCTTGTGCAGGAGATACCACACCGTGAGCCCCTTGAGCATCAGCACGGCGCCCTGCTCGTAGGTGATGTGGTCGGGGAGCTTGACGAGCTTTTCCCAGGGAATATTGCGCTCGCTCGCGTAGGCGCCGAGGTTGTGATAGTAGGCAACGCGGTCGCCGGGGTGAAAATTGGTCACGCCAGGGCCGACGGCGAGCACCTCCCCGGCCGCTTCGTTGCCCGCGATGAAAGGCAGTCCCGGGGCCTTGTAGAGGCCGGTGCGATAATAGACGTCGATGAAGTTCAATCCGACGGCATGCTGGCGGATGCGAACCTCGCCCGGCCCCGGCGATGCCAGGTCGATCGTCTCGTAGACGAGCGCCTCCGGACCTCCCACCTTGTGCACCCGCACGGCCTTGGTCATCCGATTCTCCCTCAGCAGCCCTCGTGCCAGAGAACGAATGCCATCATGGCGGCCTTGTCAACTCGACGGGGGATTTAGCGGCGGGCCGGAGGCCTTCTTGCGGTTGCGCTTCGCCAGCACGTTGAAGAACTCGACCGCCGCCGAAAACGCGATGGCGAAGTAGATGTAGCCGCGCGGAATGTGGAACTCAAATCCGTCCGCGACCAGCGCCACGCCGATGAGCACCAGGAAAGCCAGAGCCAGCATTTTCGTGGTCGGATGCTCCGCCACGAACCGCGCTACCGGGCCTGACGATACGTACATGACGATGCAGGCGATCACGACCGCCGCGATCATGATGGCGAGATCCTGCGCCATGCCGATCGCGGTGATGATGGAGTCGATCGAGAATATCACGTCGATGACGATGATCTGGAGGATCACCGAGACGAAGGCGCTGCCGCCGGCGCCCCGTTCGTCGGCTTCGTCATCGCCTTCGACCTCGCCATGAATCTCATGGGTCGCCTTGGCGATCAAAAACAACCCGCCGGCGATCAGGATCAGATCGCGCCACGAGAACCCCATGCCGTGCACGACGAACACATCCCGGGTCAGGGCGATCACCCACACCAGCAAGCTCAGCAAGAGGATGCGGAAGACCAGCGCGAGCGAGAGCCCGATCCGGCGCGCCTGCCGCGCCCGCGGCTCGGGGATGCGCGCGACGATCACCGAAAGGAAGATCACATTGTCGATGCCGAGCACGATCTCGAGCGCGGTGAGCGTCAGCAGCGCCGCCCAGGCTTCCGGACTGGTCAGAAGCGCGATCATGCCTTTAGCGACCGCAACATCCGGATCGCCCCGTCGCTTGCCACCACATAGAGCGCGATCAGGCAGAGCGCCGCCGTCACGGGAAATTCGACATCGAAGTCCATCGCCAGCACGTAGACGGCAAGCACGCTTCCCACGGCCATCAGCGTGAGCGTCAGCCAGCGCAATCTTACCGTGCGGACCGGATGTACGACATGAAACGGCAGGAAGGTCGCGATGATCAGCGCGAGCACGGCAAGGCTCGAGGCCAGCGGCGGCCAATGCAGCAGGAATAAATAAAACGCGGCGACATTCCAAAGCCCGGGAAAGCCGCGAAAATGATTGTCGGCGCTCTTCATGCGCCGATCGGCGAAATAAAGCGCGCCGCTGACCGCGATTCCGATCCCGAGCAAGGGTGCTGCGACCGGCAGCAGCAGCCGGCTTGCGCTGATGGCATAGGCCGGCACAAACACGTAAGTGACGAAATCGACCACGAGATCGAGGACGTCGCCGGACCAGTTCGGCTGCAGGCGGACGACGTCGAGCCGCCGGGCCATCGGTCCGTCCACGGCGTCGATAACGAGCGCAACTCCGAGCCAGCCGAACATTGCGGCCCAATGCTCGCGCACGGCTTCGAGCAGGGCGAGCAGCGCTACGCCCGCGCCGAGAGCCGTAAAGACGTGCACGGAAAAGGCGGCTGTCCGCTTTGACGGCGCCGCGAACGACGAATCCTTGTTGCCCGCCTGTTTCATTTGCGGCGGACCAGTAGCAGGAAAATGCTTCAAATGTACATCCGCGGTTGCGGCGTTCGGCCGCGAGAGACAGCCGCGGGAGGCTTGAAATTGCCGCCGGCGTTGTCAATTGTGGATGGTATGAGCGATGGTTCCGTACCCCATGAGGCGGTGGTCGTCGGCGGTGGGCCCGCCGGCGTTGCCGCGGCGATCGCGCTTGCGCGAGCCGGCAGCAACACCGTGCTGATAGCGCGCCGCGCGCCTTATGCCGACAATCGCACCACCGCGCTGCTCGGGGCCTCCGTAGAGTTCCTGAAGAGCCTCGATGTCTGGCGGCGCTGCGAGGAAAAGGCCGCGCCTCTCAAGATCATGCGCCTGGTGGACGACACCGGTCGCCTGATCCGCGCCCCAGAGGTGAAGTTTTCCTGCGACGAGATCGGGCTGGAGACGTTCGGTTACAACATCGAGAACCGCGCGCTTGTCGCGGCTCTGGAAGAGGCCGCGGCCGCGCTTCCCGATCTCGCGCGTCTCGACGACGAGGCCGAGGCCGTCACGCCGGATGAAGCATTGGTCACCATTCGTACCGCCGGCGGACAGTCGGTTTCCGCGCGCCTCGTGGTCGGCGCCGATGGCCGCCACTCATTGTGCCGTGAAGCCGCGGGCATCGTGGTCAGCAGACGCGAACTCGACCAGGCGGCACTGACATTCAATGTCGGCCATGCGCGACCGCATCGAAACATCTCGACCGAGTTTCACACGGCCGAGGGGCCCTGCGTGTTCGTGCCGCTACCCGGCGAGCGCTGCAGCGTGGTGTGGGTCGCAAGTCCGAAACAGGCCGAGCGACTTTATGCGCTGACCGACGAGGCGTTGTCGGAAGCCGCCGAAAAACAATCGCACTCCATTCTGGGCCGCATGCAGGTCGAGTCGGGGCGGCATCTGTTTCCGCTCGCGATCGAACGGCCGATGCAGTTCGCGAGAGCGCGCATTGTGCTGATTGGGGAAGCGGCGCATGTGATCCCGCCGATCGGCGCGCAAGGCCTCAACATGGGACTGCGCGATGCCGCGGATATCGCCGACATCGTGCGCGAGGCCGTTGCCGCGGGCGAGGATCCCGGCGCGCCGCCCATGCTGCGGCGCTACGACTGGGCACGGCGTGCCGACGTCCTGAGCCGCACCTTTGTCATCGACATGGCCAATCGCTCGCTGCTGAGCGATCTCTTGCCGATGCAATCGCTGCGAGCCAGCGGACTTCACTTGATGAGCGCGTTCGCGCCTTTGCGGCGGCTTGTGATGCAGGAGGGGCTCGCCCCGTCATGGCGGCGCAGCCGGCATGCGGATGCTTCCGACCCCACGAAAACACCGGCCGACCGAGCGGGATGACCAAGGCCGTGCCGTTTTCCGCATTTGGCCTCAGGCGAACTCAAGGAAGAACCAGCCGAAAATGGGCTTTTGGCGAGATTGAAATATCGATCATTTTAGGGTGATTTTTCGGGTCGCCGGTGCGTGAGCGGCTTAACATGGGTTAATTCACAGGCAGAGGCACTAGCGCGCGCACGAAGACTGGTTTATTCGACTAGACATGATCAAAGCGCGAACCGCCAAGTTCCAGATCGGCCAGATCGTACGCCACCGGCTCTTCTCGTTCCGGGGCGTGATTTTCGACATCGATCCGGAGTTCAACAACACCGAGGAATGGTGGCTGTCGATCCCTGAGGACGTGCGCCCTCACAAGGACCAGCCGTTCTATCATCTGCTCGCGGAGAACTCGGAAACCGAATACGTCGCCTATGTCTCGGAGCAGAATCTGCTGCCCGACGATTCCGGCGAGCCGATTCGACATTCGCAAGTTGCCGAGATTTTCGTGAAAGACAAATCCGGCGGCTATCGCCCGCGCAATCCCTCGCTCAACTGATTTCGCCGGCGCGCACCGGATCGACAAGGAAAGCTGTGACAGACAAAAAAAAGCGCTTCGGGTGAAGCGCCTTTTTTCGTGGGCTGTTACGGCAATTACTTGGCGGCTGGAGCCGCGCCGCCAGCAGGTTGGGTCGACTCGAGTTTCTTGCGCTGCTCCTCGGCACGCTTCTGCAACTCGTCCTGCAGCTTCTTCTGGTTTTCTTCGAACACCTTCGGATCGGTCGGCGGGCCGTCATAGGCCTTGGCGAAGCTCGCCCCGCCGGTTTCCTGCAGCGGCAGCGGCAGCGTCAGCGGCGCGCCATTGGCGTTGATCGCCTGGACCACAAGCGTCTGGCCCTTCTTCATGTTGGCAAGCAATTCCGGCGTCGCCTCGTAATCCGACATGCAGCCATTGGCGAAGCAGATGACATAGGGCGATTGCTGCGGGGAATTGTTGTCGACGATCACCCGGGTGCCGTGCACGAGTTGCATGCCGAGCGGAAGCGTCACGCGCAGGATCTTCTTCGGTTCGCCCTCCGGCTCGATGATGACGGCGGCAACCACGGGCTGTCCGGACTCGATGCGGCCGTCCTTGCCCGTGAAGCAGACCTGCTTGGCATTGGCATCCTGGCCCTTGAGGCAGAACTTGGTCCAGGGCGCGTAGATGAGCTGAACCTGATCCTGCTGCGGCTGAGCCTGACCGTTCGGCGCTTGCGCCTGGGCGCTGGGTGCGGGTTGGGCCGGAGCCTGGGCTGTCGGGGCGGGCGCTGCGGGGCCTTTTGGCGCCGCCTTGGGCGCCGCCTTGGCCTTGGGCGCGCCTGGGGCCGGAGCCGGGGTCTGGGCCTGGGCCTGGGGGGCCAGCGAAACGGCCAAGGGAACCACCAGCGCAGTGGCCGCCAACACGGCGAGGACTCGCCCACGCGGCCCGACCGTCGCGGCCAAGATACGGAAATTCATTGCAGAAAACCCTTTCTGAACGGGAGCGGCCCCGAAACCGCCAGAAGGCGCCACGACAACGCCATTTCGCGCGGCTGTGTCCTAGCCAATTGAGGCGGATACGTGACGGGTCCCGCCGCTTCCTCAATCGCACGCCTTCATACAGGGGCGCACGGAAAGATCAATGCCGACAAGCCGTTTTGCCCTAGCCAATCCGCCCAATGCCGGGACCATGCTAAGACTCCGTCCAAGCTCTGTCCGAATCAAATCCGCACGCTCCAATGTCGGCTTTTAGGCGCATATCCAAAGGCGCTGGGGTTTACCTTGCGCTGCTGATCATCCCGGCGCTGGTACTTTCGGCTGGCGCGTCGCGGGCTGAGCAGAGCTTTGCCATCGCCATGCATGGCGCGCCCGTTCTCAAACCCGATTTCACGCACCTGCCCTACTTCAATTCCGACGCCCCAAAAGGCGGCCGCCTGATTTGGGGGCTTCTCGGCACGTTCGACAGCCTCAATCCGATGATCGTCAGAGGTCTGCCGGTCCAGCAGGTGCGAAGCTACGGGTCCGAACGGGGCTATGTCGTCGAAAGCCTGATGGCGCGCGCCGAGGACGAGCCGTTCACACTTTACGGCCTGCTGGCGAAAACGGTCGAGACCGACGATGCCAGGGATTTCGTGACTTTCCGTCTCGATCCCAGGGCGCATTTCTCCGATGGCAAGCCGGTCACCGCCGAGGACGTGCTGTTTTCGTGGGAGCTCCTGCGCGACCACGGCCGTCCAAATCATCGCCAGTATTATTCGAAGGTCGCCAAGGCCGAAACGCTCGATGCCTTGACGGTGCGTTTCGATCTTTCGGGCGCCAACGATCGCGAGCTGCCGCTGATCCTCGGCTTGATGCCGGTGCTGCCGAAACACGCCACCGACGTCGCAACTTTCGAAGAGACCAGTTTGACTGCGCCGGTCGGATCGGGCCCCTACCGCGTCAGTGCGGTCAGGCCGGGCGCCAGCGTGACCTTCAAGCGCGACCCCAATTATTGGGGCCGTGACCTGCCGATCAATCGCGGTCTGTTCAATTTCGACGAGGTCCGGTTCGATTACTACCGCGAAGCCAACGGGCAGTTCGAGGCGTTCAAGCGCTCGCTTTACGACTTCCGCGTCGAGTACGAACCGCTGCGCTGGCACGAAGGCTACGACTTCCCCGCCGCCAGGAATGGCGAGGTGATCCGACAGACCATCAAGACCGGCTTGCCGGAGCCGTCCGAATTTCTCGTGTTCAATACGCGCCGTCCGTTGTTTGCGGACATTCGCGTGCGGCGAGCCCTGACGCTCTTGTTCGATTTCGAGTGGATCAACCGCAACTATTTCTTCAACCTCTACAAAAGAAGCGGCGGCTTCTTCCCGGGCTCCGAGCTCTCGGCCTATGCGCGGCCGGCCAACGAACGGGAACGGGAGCTGCTCAAGCCGTTTTCGGCAGCGATTGCACCTGACATCCTCGACGGCAGCTATCGCCTCCCTGTCACCGATGGTTCGGGACGGGATCGGGCGACGCTGCGCAGCGCGCTGGCGCTGCTTGGGGAGGCCGGCTTCGAGCTCGATGGCACGGTTTTGCACCAACGCACGACCAAGGCGCCGTTTGCGTTCGAGATCCTGGCCACGACTCGCGACCAGGAGCGCATCGCGCTGGCCTTTTCGGCCAGCCTGAAGCGCGCCGGCATCGAGGCCAATGTGCGCGTGGTCGATTCCGTCCAGTTCGATCAGCGCCGGCTCGGATACGAGTTCGACATGATCCAGAATCGCTGGGATCAGTCGCTTTCGCCGGGCAACGAGCAGGCCTTTTATTGGGGCAGCGAGGCCGCCGACGTGCAGGGCACGCGCAACTATATGGGAGCCAAGAACCCGGCCATCGACGCCATGATCGCGGCGCTGTTGAGTGCTCGCGAGCGCAATTCCTTCGTCTCGGCCGTAAGGGCGTTGGATCGCGCGCTGATGTCCGGCTTTTACGCAATTCCCGTGCTTAATGCCGGAGAGCAATGGATTGCGCGATGGAATCGGGTAGAAACTCCTTCAACCACCCCATTGACGGGATACCTCCCCGAGAGCTGGTGGCAGAGAGCCGATCAGCCGAAACAATGATCCGCGGTACGGGGCAGAAGTGAACCAGATCAACACGTCGCCGACGCTGGACGCATTGTTTCAGCGCATCCTGGCGCGCAAGCCCGATGCGATCGCGCTGGTCGATCCCAGCAACAAGGCGCGTATCACTGGGCAAGCACCCAAGCGGCTCACCTACGCCCAGGCCGACCGCGCCATTTCCGCGCTCGCGGCGCATTTCGTCGAGGCGGGACTTCCCGCGCACTCGGTGATCGCGGTGCAGCTGCCGAACACGGTTGAATTCGCGCTGACGCTGCTGGCGGCGCATCGAGCGGGGCTCGTGGTGGCGCTGTTTCCATTGCTGTGGCGGCAGTCGGAGCTGGTCGCAGCCCTCAATCGCACCAGCGCACGCGCCATCGTGACCGCGGCGAAGGTCGACGGCGTGATGCATTCGGATCTTGCGATGAATGCCGCCGCCGAAGCGTTTTCGATCCGCCACGTCTGCGGTTTCGGCAGCGATCTGCCGGAAGGCATGGCATCGCTCGACCAGGCACTCACACAACCATCGAGCGTGGCACGGCATGTGATCCAGGACGGCCGCAAAGCTGCAATCATCTCGTTCGACATCACCGCGGACGGCTTTCGCGCCGTGCCGCGCACCCATCTGAGCGTGATTGCCGGTGGGCTCGCGCTCTCGCTGGAAAGCGACCTGTCGCAGGGCGCGAACATCATGTCGGCGTTTGCCCCCTCCTCTTTCGCGGGTCTCGCCTCCTCGATGGTGACCTGGCTGCTGTCGGGCGGCACGCTCGTGCTGCATCATCCCTTCGACAGCGACGTGCTTGTCCAGCAAATGCGCGAGCAGGCCTGCGATGCTCTCGTCGCCCCGGGTCCGCTGGCCTTTAGGCTCGACGAGCTCAATCTTGGCGAACGACTGCCGAGCCTGCGCAATGTCATCGGCCTCTGGCGCGCACCCGAGCAGGTCGCATCGAGTCCGTCCTGGATGACACGCAATGTGTCGCTGACCGACGCCTATTTGTTCGGCGAGGCCGGACTGTTCGGCGCGCGGAGAACCGCAAGCGATGGCGCGCCGGCGGCGATCAAGCCCGGGCCCCACGGCGTGCCGCGCGAATTGCCGGGCTCCTCGATTGCCGGCGAAATCCTGCTGACGCCGAAGGGCACGCTTGGCCTGCGCGGGCCGATGGTGACAGTTGCGGCCTATGCGCCCCCGCAGCCCGCGCGCGAGTCGTTGATCCCGCAGCCGCCGCGCGACTTTGTCGACACCGAATATGCGGCGCGGATCGACCGTGCCACCGGTACCATCGCGATCACCGCGCCGCCTTCCGGCATCATGGCGGTCGGCGGTTACCGCTTCCTCGCGTCCGACCTGCAGGAATGGGGACGCCGGCTCGGACAAGGGGCCCTGCTGACGGCGCTGCCGGATCGGCTGAGCGGCCACCGCCTGGCGGGACGCGCCCAGGACAATGCCCGCGCCCGCGAAGCGCTCTCCGGACTCGGCCTCAACCCGTTGATGGTGGAGGCCTTTCGCGACCGGACCGGCGCTGCCTGAGGTCCGTTCGGCTTTCCGTTGACGGCGCATTAAGACCCGCAATTTACCGTCTGTGGGCTTCTACTAGTTCATTGCGCCGGTTCGTTTCATGTCCCAGCAAGGCCCGCTCCTCGTCGTAGCAAATGCCGGGCGGCCATTTTTTGCGGCAGCGCTCGAGCAAGCACAGATGTTTCCGCTCATCGAGGCGACCTTCGCCGATGCGGCGCGCGCCATCGAGCAGGTTCAGCCGGCCGCAGTTCTTGTCGATGCGCGCGGCGCGAAGGAAGCCGAGCTTGCGGCGCTGGCAAGACGGACTTCCGCGCGCAAACCCTATCTGCCGCTGATTGCGATCGAGCCCAACGGCGCGCTTCCCGACGGTGCCCTGCCGTTCGCGCCGCACGGCAGCAAATTCGAGCGCCTGCCGGCGCGGCTGCGTGCGGCGCTGCGGGTTCGCGCCTTGCATACGACCGTGCTGCGGCGCAACGTCGACACGAGCCTTTCCGCGATCGATCCAACTCGCGATGCGACCGTGCTTCTGATCGGTCGCGGCGGCGCCTACCCCTCGCTTTCGGTCGCGCTCGGCGAGTGCATGGGCGTCGTCGGCGCCTTCAGCATCGAAGCCGCCGCGAGCCATCTGAGCAATCGTGACATCGACGGCGTCGTGCTCGGTGAGGGATTCACGGCACGCGTGATGGATGCGTTCCTCACGGTGCTGTCCGAAGACGCGCGCTTCCGTCATCTGCCCATCGTGCTGACATCGGAGGAATTGGCGCCCACATACGAGCTGCCCAATCTCGAAATCATCTGCGGCGAGCCTGCATTGATCGCGGCCAACGCACTGCCGCTGATCCGTCAGCATGCGCTCGAGGCCCAGCTTAGCCGAACCCTGCGCGCCGTCGAGGCCAAGGGACTGCTCGATCCGCAGACGGGCTTGCTGACGCCATCCGCCTTCGAGCGCGATTTCGCGACCGCGGTCGCTCACACGCTCTCCGACGGCGGCGGTCTTTCGGTCGCGCGCTTTGCCTTCGATGCACAAAACCCGCGCGCGCAGCTCGATGGCGCACGGATTATCAGCAAGCTGATGCGCAGGACGGATTTTGGCGCCGCGCAGGGCGACGGCGCCGTACTGGTGGTGTTCACAGATACCGATCTGCGCGCGGCACACGGCATCGCGCGCCGACTGATCGCGGTGATGCGCCACACCACGCATGGCCGCCGCGCCGCGCGCAGCGAGCCGGCCGTGACGGTTGCAACGCTGCTGCCAAAGGATACGGCGCGCTCGCTGCTGGCGCGGCTTCACAGCGAGGCGCCTCGCGCGGCGTCCTGAGAAATCTACGCCGCCTTCTTCGCCTCCGCGAGACCGGCGAGCTGGCGCAATATCTCGCTCGTCCCCTTCAGCCGCTCCTCCGGCGTCTCCCAATCCTGGAAGAACACGACCTTCATGTCGGGACGCACCCGCGCCGCCTGGCCATGTTGGCGGATGAAGGCGACAAGCCGGTCGGGCTGGGCGAACTTGTTGTCGCGGAACGAGATCACCGCGCCCTTCGGCCCGGCATCGACCTTCTCGACATTGGCGCGGCGGCAGTAGGCCTTGATCGCGGCAACCTTGAAGAGGTAGCGCACTTCGTCCGGCAGCACGCCGAAGCGATCGCGCAGCTCGGCGGCGAAATTGTCGATCTCCTCGTCGGTGTCGAGGTCGGCGAGACGCCGGTACAGCGACAGCCGCACCGGGAGATCGGAAACGTAGTCCTCGGGGATCAGCACGGGCATGCCGATCGTGATCTGCGGCGACCAGCGCTCGGGCGGCGGCTCGGCGATACCGGCCTTGAGGTTGACGATCGCCTCCTCCAGCATCGACTGGTAAAGCTCGAAGCCGACCTCCTTGATGTGACCCGACTGCTCCTCGCCGAGCAGATTGCCGGCGCCGCGAATATCGAGATCGTGGGAGGCGAGCTGGAAGCCCGCCCCCAGCGTCTCCAGCGACTGCAGCACGGTCAGCCGCTTCTCGGCCTGCGCGGTGATCTTCTGCTGCGCCGGCAATGTGAACAGCGCGTAGGCGCGCAACTTCGAGCGGCCAACCCGGCCGCGCAACTGGTAGAGCTGGGCCAGCCCGAACATGTCGGCGCGATGCACGATCAGCGTGTTGGCATTGGGTATATCTAGGCCGGATTCGACGATCGAGGTCGAAAGCAGGATGTCGTACTTGCCGTCATAGAAGGCGGAGATGATGTCCTCGATCGCAGCCGCCGGCATTTGCCCATGCGCGACCGCGACTTTCATCTCCGGAACGTTCTTCTCGAGGAAATCCTTCACCCCGGCAAGGTCCTCGATGCGCGGGACGACGTAAAATGCCTGCCCGCCGCGATAGCGCTCGCGCAAAAGCGCCTCGCGGATCATCAGGGGATCATGGGGCGCAACGAAGGTGCGCACGGCCAGGCGGTCGACGGGCGGGGACGCGATGATCGAGAGCTCGCGCACGCCTGTCAGCGCCAGTTGCAGCGTTCGAGGAATAGGCGTTGCGCTCAGTGTCAGCACATGCACCTCGGCGCGTAGCTGCTTGAGACGTTCCTTGTGGCTCACGCCGAAATGCTGCTCCTCGTCGACGATGAGGAGCCCGAGCTCGCGAAATTTGATCGCCTTGCCGAGCAGCGCATGCGTGCCGATCACGATATCGATGGAGCCGTCCGCGAGCCCCTTCTTGACCTGGGTCAGCTCCTTCTGCGGGATCAGCCGCGAGGCTTGCGCCACCTTGACCGGAAACCCCTTGAAGCGTTCGGCGAAGGTTTTGGCGTGCTGGCGCGCGAGCAGCGTGGTCGGCACCACGACCGCGACCTGCTTGCCGTCGAGCGCGACCGCGAAGGCCGCTCGCAGCGCGACCTCGGTCTTGCCAAAGCCGACGTCGCCGCAGATCAGGCGGTCCATCGGACGGCCCGCTTCGAGGTCCTTCAAGGTCGACTGGATCGCGCCGAGCTGGTCCTCGGTCTCCTCGTAGGGAAAGCGCGCACAGAACTCGTCATAGATGCCGGCCTGCACCGGCAGTTTCGGTGCTTCATGCAGCATCCGTTCGGCGGCGATCTTGATCAATTCGCCCGCAATCTCGCGAATGCGTTTCTTCAGCTTTGCCTTGCGTGCCTGCCAACCGGTGCCGCCGAGCCGGTCGAGCTCGACCTCGGTCTGGTCGGAGCCGTAACGCGACAACAACTCGATGTTCTCGACCGGCAGGAACAATTTGGTCTCGCCTGCATAATGCAGCTCGAGGCAATCATGCGGCGCGCCCGAGACGTCAAGCGTCTGCAATCCGACAAAGCGCCCAATGCCGTGCTCGACATGGACGACGATGTCTCCGGTGCCGAGGCTCGTGACCTCCGAGATGAAGTTGTCGAGCTTTCTGCTCGCCTTGCGCGGCCGCACCAGGCGGTCGCCCAGAATGTCCTGCTCGCTGATGACGGCCGTTTCGTCGGTCTCGAAGCCACTCTCCATGCCGAGCACGGCGAGCATGGTTTCGTTGCGCGGGGTGGCTTGCACCGTGCGCCAGGCATTGACGCTCGTCACATGAGCAAGCTTGTGGTCGGCGAGCATGCTCGCCATGCGGTCGCGCGACCCTTCGCTCCAGAGCGCGATCACCACCTTCTTGCGCTGCGCCTGCAAGGCATGGACATGCGCGACCACGGCCTCGAACACGTTCACGGCGCTGTCGTTGCGTTCCGGGGCAAAATTGCGGCCCTGCCGCGCGCCGGCGTCGAAAACGTTGGCCCCGTCAGGCACGGCAAACGCGGTGAGGCGCGCAAGCGGCACCTCGCCGAGGCGCCTGGCCCATTCATCCTCGGTGAGATAGAGCCGGTTCGGCGGCAAAGGCTTGTAGATCGCGCCGCCCGCGGGATGGTCGAGCGCCTCGCGTCGCGCCTCGTAGTAATCGGCGATCTGCTTGAAACGCTCGCGGGCTGCGTCCTCGCCCTGCGGTTCGATCGCAATCGCGGCATCGCCCAGATAGTCGAACAGCGTGTCCATCCTGTCCTGGAACAGCGGCAGCCAATGCTCCATGCCGGGGTGGCGGCGGCCTTCGGTCACGGCCTGATACAGCTGGTCATCGGGATCGGGCGCGCCGAACTCGGCCACATAGCCCATGCGGAAGCGGCGGATCGTTTCGGTGACCAGCTGGAATTCCGAGATCGGCACCAGATCGAGCGAACGCATGTCGAGCAGCGTGCGCTGGGTCTCCGCATCGAAAGAGCGGATCGACTCCAGCGAGTCGCCGAAAAAATCGAAGCGCACCGGCTGGTCGAGCCCTGCCGGAAACAGATCGAGGATGCCGCCGCGCACGGCGTATTCGCCGGGCTCCCGCACCGTGGACGAGCGCGTGTAGCCGTTGTGCTCGAGCCAGGCGATGATGGAGTCCATCGGTACGACATTGCCCGGCGCGACCGACAGCGCCTGAGCGGCGACCGCATCGCGCGCCGGCACGCGCTGCAGGATGGCATTGACGGTGGTCAACACGATCAGCGGCTTGTCGCTGCCCTCCATGCGCGCAAGCCGCGCCAGCGTGGTCAGGCGTTGCGCGAGAATGCCGCCATGGGGCGAAACGCGGTCGTAAGGCTGGCAGTCCCAGGCGGGAAACTGCATCACGATCAGATCGGGCGCGAAAAATTCAAGCGCGCGCGCCAATTGCTGCATGCGTGGGCCGTCGCGGCACACCACGGCCAGGCTGATCGCGGGCCTCTTCGGGCGCGCGGCTATGGCACGCGCAAGATCGGAGGCAATCAGGCCCTCTGCGCCTTCGGCGACATTGGACAGAGTGAGCGCGCGGCCGGGCGCGAGCAGCTCGGCGGGCGATTTGGCCGGCTTCATGGTTCGCGATCCCCGCCACGGAACGTCTTGATGCGCTCAAACAGCGCGCCCGCCACGCCTTGCGGCAGCGACCTGTCCCCGGTCAAGGCCGCATAGAGATCGGGATCGGGCACCTCGATCAGTCGCTCGAGCTCGCTTAGTTCGCTCTCGGCAAGAGACGCGATCTCGGCATCCGCGAAGCGGCCGAGTATCAAGTCCATTTCGCGCGTGCCGCGATGCCAGCAGCGGAACAACAGCCGCTTGCGGCGGTCATCGAGGCCCGCGCTCGATCGTGTCGATCCAGTCATTCCGGTCCAATCCAACGCCAAAAGCCCGGACGTGCCGGGCGGGGTTGATATAGTGGGGGTTAGCGCCATTGTCAGCCCTTTAACTGCGCGAGTTATCAACTGCCCTGTCATTGCCGGGCTTGACCCGCCCGCGGGGCCGACGCCATTTATGAGAGGTGCTGATTGCCTTCCCCTTCGGCGCGGCGAAGGCCCGGCAATCCATCCTCTTTTGAACATGGCTGCGCGGATCAAGTCCGCGCGTGATGAGTTGCGGTTGACGAGAGCCCGATGCGCCCCGCCCTGCTCAATCCGTTGTTCGCGCCGGTCACGAGCCTTCCCGGCGTCGGCCCGAAGCAGGACAAGCTGTTGCGTTATCTGCTCGGCCGCGAGGAGACGCCGCGGCTGGTCGATCTGCTCCTGCATCTGCCGAGCCAGGTGATCGATCGCAGGGCGCGGCCCAAGATCCGGGATGCCGCACCTGGGACGATCGTGACGCTCGAGGTCACGGTCGACCGGCATCGGCAGCCGCCCCCGCGCAACCGGCGCGCGCCCTACCTGGTCTATGCCAGCGACGACACCGGCGATGTCGTGCTGACTTATTTTCGCAACCCTCCCGGCTTCGTCGAAAAATTGCTGCCGGTAGGCGCAAAGCGCTTCGTCTCCGGCACGCTGCAGATCTACGACGGCATGCCGCAGATCGTGCATCCTGACCGGGTGGTGGATGAGGCCGCCTTTGCCAAACTCTCCGGCATCGATCCCGTTTATCCCCTGACCGAGGGGCTCGCCCTCGGCGCGCTGAAACGGGCCATCGCGCAGGCGCTGACAAGGCTGCCGGAGCTGCCCGAGTGGATCAGCCCCGAGGTGATCCGTCGCTGCCATTTCCCGCCGATCGCGGAGGCGCTGAGGCGCCTCCACGAGCCCGTGGAATTGACGGACATCCTGCCGGACGGCCCGTTCTGGTCCCGCCTTGCTTTCGACGAGCTGTTGGCCGGCCAACTGGCGCTGGCGTTGGTGCGGGCGCAACTGCGGCGTCCTGCCGGCAACCGCCATGCCGGCGACGGAAAGCTGCGCAACAGGATCATCGACGCGCTGCCTTATGCGCTGACCGCCTCGCAGCGGCAGGCGCTTGCCGCGATCGCCGACGATCTTCGCCAACCCGTGCGGATGCTGCGTCTGTTGCAGGGCGACGTCGGAAGCGGAAAGACCGTGGTGGCGCTGCTCGCAGCCGCCGCCGTCACCGAAGCCGGCAAGCAGGCGGCGCTGATGGCGCCGACCGAAATTCTGGCGCGCCAGCACATCAAGACGATCGCGCCGCTCGCCGAACGCGCGGGCCTTCGTGTCGAAATCCTCACCGGCCGCGAGAAGGGCAAGGAGCGACGCGACATCCTGTCTCGATTGGAGGCCGGCGAGATCGACCTTCTGGTCGGCACCCACGCGCTGATCCAGGACGACGTCGTGTTCAAGGCGCTCGCGCTTGCTGTCGTCGACGAGCAGCATCGGTTCGGCGTGCGCGAACGACTGGCGCTCACGGAAAAGGGCGAGGCCGTGGACGTGCTGGTGCTGAGCGCCACCCCTATTCCGCGCACACTGGTCCTGACCTATTTCGGCGACATGGATATCTCCGAATTGCGGGAAAAGCCGGCCGGGCGTCAGCCGATCGACACCCGCGCGGTCCCCGATAGTCGCCTCGAGGAGGTGATGGAGGCGGTTGGCCGGGCGCTCAAGGCCGGCAAGCTGGTCTACTGGATCTGCCCGCTGGTGGAGGAATCGGAGGCCGAGGGCACCGAGCACCTGACCAACGCGACGAAACGTTTCGAAAGCCTGCAGAAGCGGTTTGCCGACAAGGTCGGCCTCGTGCACGGCCAGATGAAAGGCGCGGACAAGGATCGCGTGATGGCGCAGTTCGCGTCGCACGAAATCGGGCTTCTGGTTGCAACGACGGTGGTCGAGGTCGGGGTCGACGTGCCGGCTGCGACCATCATGGTGATCGAGAACGCCGAGCGCTTCGGGCTTGCGCAACTGCATCAGCTGCGTGGCCGCATCGGCCGCGGCGCCGAGGCGTCCACCTGCATCCTGCTCTATCACGAGCCGCTGAACGAGATGGGAAAGGCACGACTCAAGGTCATCAGGGAGACCGCCGATGGTTTCCGGATCGCGGAGGAGGATCTGCGGCTGCGTGGCGAGGGCGACGTGCTCGGCGTGCGCCAGAGCGGCCTGCCCGGCTATCGCATCGCGCGCCCGGATGTGCACGCCCAGTTGATCGCACAGGCGCGCGACGAGGCGCTACGCATCATGAAGGACAATCCGCAACTGAAAAGCGAGCGCGGCGAAGCGCTGCGCTGCCTGTTGTATCTGTTCGAGCGCGACGAAGCGATTCCGCTGATCGGCGCCGGATGACGCGAAACGCTCACTCCACCTTGGCCGGCGCCGGCTGGGCCTGGAGCGGCTGCGCATTGGCGATCCGCGCGGCGTTCGCCATGTCGGCAAGTGCGGCGACCTTCTTCTGCGGATCCGACCCGGGCTGCACGACGCCGCAGGACATGATCAGGGTTGCCGCGTCCTCGGCGCTCATGTCGACCTCGATGATCTTGCTCTTGGGCACGTAGAAGAAGAAGCCCGTGGTCGGGTTCGGCGCACAGGGCAGAAAGACCGAGATATGCTCTTCCTCACCAGGCAGGCTTTGCGCGACATCGGTGCTTGGCGATTGGGAAATCAGCACGATCGACCACATGCCGGGCGAGGGAAATTCGACCAGACCCACACGGCGGAAGCTCGATCCCTTGCCCGAAAACAGCGTTTCGAACACCTGCTTCAGGCCGCGATAGATCGCACGCACCGCTGGAATGCGTCCCAGCAGGCTTTCGCCGAGATCGACCAGCGTCCGCCCGATCAGGTTTGCGGTCAGGAAGCCGAGCAGTGTCAGGGCGAAGACGGCGACCACCAGCCCGGAACCCGGCAGGCCAAATGGCAGGTAGGTCTCGGCCCGATACGCGACCGGCACGAACGGCCTCACCAGACCATCGACCCAGGTCACGAACCACCAGGTCAGGTACAGCGTGATCGCGACGGGGCCGGCGACCACCAGGCCGGTCAGGAAATAATTGCGGAATCGTGCCATCAATCCGCCGCTGTGACTTTCCGGCGGCGGTTCGGCCGGAGGCAGGGACGGCGGGCTCAGGTCTTCGCGGGCGTTCATCGGGTTCCAGGACGGGTGGGCAGATAACAGCTAGGTGTTCTAGCAGATTTTTGAAGGGCACAGGACAGGATGAAGCAGCCCGTCGCCCCGCTGCCTACTCGACTGTGACGGATTTGGCCAGATTGCGCGGCTGATCGACGTCAGTGCCCATCACGACGGCAGTGTGATAGGCCAAAAGTTGCACGGGTATGGCATAGACCATGGGGGTGAAGGTCGCGGCCATGTCCGGCATGACGATGGTGACGAGCGATTCCACGGCTGCTTCCGCGGCACCCTTGGCATCCGTCATGAGGATGATGTTGCCGCCTCTTGCCGCAACTTCCTGCATATTCGACACGGTTTTTTCGAAAACGCGGTCGAACGGCGCGATCACCACGACGGGCATGTTCTCGTCGATCAGCGCGATCGGCCCGTGCTTGAGCTCGCCGGCGGCATAGCCTTCGGCGTGGATATAGGAAATTTCCTTCAGCTTCAGCGCGCCCTCGAGGGCCAGCGGAAAGGAAGTGCCGCGGCCGAGATAGAGCACGTCGCGCGACTTTGCGATATCGCGCGCGAGTTTCTCGATCTGCGGCTCGGTTGCGAGCGCCGCGGCCATCAGACGCGGAATTTCGATCAGCCCGTGCACGAGCTTGCTCTCGTCGGTGTCCGACAATTCGCCGCGTGCCTTGCCCGCCGCGACCGCAAGTGCTGCCAGCACCATCAACTGACAGGTGAAGGCTTTCGTCGAGGCGACGCCGATCTCGGGACCGGCGAGCGTTTGCACCAGCGTTTCACTTTCTCGGGCGATCGTCGACGTCGGCACGTTGACGATGGCGAGCGTATGCAGGCCCTCGGCCTTTGCGTAGCGAAGTGCGGCGAGCGTGTCGGCGGTCTCGCCCGATTGAGAGATGACGATCGCCAGATCCCCCTTGCGCAGCGGCGCCTCGCGATAGCGGAACTCCGAGGCGATGTCGACCTCGACGGGGATACGTGCCAGCCGCTCGAACCAGTATTTGGCGACAATGCCGGCAAAGCTCGCCGTGCCGCAAGCGGTGATCGCAATGCGTTCGATGTTCTTGAAGTCGAACGGCAGCTTGATCGGCAGCGTGACGCGTTCGGCGGCCATGTCGACATAGCGCGCCAGGGTGTGGCCCACGACTTCGGGCTGCTCATGGATTTCCTTGGCCATGAAGTGGCGGTAGTTCCCCTTGTCCACGAGGAACGACGACGCGCCTGATTTCATCACCTCGCGGTTGGCCACCGCGCCCTGGACGTCATAGATCACGCAGACTTCCCGGGTCAGAACCACCCAGTCGCCGTCTTCGAGATAGCTGATCGTGTCGGTGAAGGGCGCGAGCGCGATCGCATCCGATCCCAGATACATCTCGCCGTCGCCGTGACCGACCGCGAGCGGCGAGCCCTTGCGGGCACCGATCATCAGGTTTTCGTGGCCCTTGAACAGGAAAGCGAGCGCAAACGCGCCGCGCAGTCTGGGCAGCGAGGCTTTCACCGCCTCCTGCGGCGAGAGGCCTTTCAACAGATACGAATCGACCAGATGCGCCACGACCTCGGTATCGGTCTCGGTGACGAATTTCGCTCCCTGCTTTTGCAGCTCGATGCGCAGCTCGCGGAAGTTCTCGATGATGCCATTATGGACCACCGCGACGTTTTCGGTTGCGTGGGGATGCGCGTTGTTCTCGTTGGGTTTGCCGTGCGTAGCCCAGCGGGTATGGCCGATACCGATATAGCCGGTGAGCGGGTCCTCGCGCAGCCGAACTTCCAGATTCTTCAGCTTGCCTTCGGCCCGCCGCCGCTCGAGGTCGTTGCCCTCGAGCGTTGCGACGCCCGCGGAATCATAGCCGCGATATTCAAGCCGCTTGAGGGAATCGACCAGTTGCTCGGCAACGGGGCCGCGTCCCAAAATGCCGATAATGCCGCACATCCTGCGAGAAATTCCCCAAATCCAAACGAGCGCCCGCCAGTCTTAACGAGAATCGTCGCTCGCGAGAAACTCAATATTTATTGCCGATTGCGTCAGGGTTAAGTCTCAAGCTTAACACGGACCCGGTCAACGCGCCTTCGGCTTCTTGCCCTTGGCCTTGACCTCACGATAGCGCGCGGCGCCACCTTCGCGGATGCTCTGTTTACTGCGCTCGACCGCCATGGCGTCATCCGGCACGTCGTCGGTAATGACCGAGCCGGCGCCGATATAGGCGCCGCTGCCGATCTTGACGGGGGCGACCAGGGACGAGTTGGTGCCGACAAAGGCGCCCTTTCCGATCACGGTCTTCTGCTTGGAAAAGCCGTCGTAATTGCAGGTGATCGTGCCGGCACCGATGTTGGAGTTTGCGCCGACCTCAGCATCGCCGATGTACGAGAGATGCTTGACCTTGGCCCCGGCTTCCAGGATCGCCGCTTTCGTCTCCACGAAGTTTCCGATCTGCGCGCCGTCGCAAAGCGAGGTGCCGGGCCGCAGTCGCGCGTATGGTCCGACAGAGGTGTTCTTGCCGATCGTCGACTGCGCGATGTGCGAGAACGAATGGATCACGGCGCCGTCGCCAATCGAAACACCGGGGCCGATCACGACGAAGGGTTCGATGGTGACGTCGCTGCCGAATGTCGTGTCGGCGGCAAGATAGACGGTGTCCGGTGCGATCAAGGTGACTCCGGCTTCGAGCGCTTGCTTGCGCAATCGCGCCTGCATGACGCTTTCGGCTTCCGCCAGTTGCGCCTTGGTGTTGATGCCGCGCACTTCGTCTTCGTTCGTTTCGATCACGACCGCCTCCAATCCCTTTCCGTGAGCGATGCCGACGGCATCGACCAGATAGAACTCGCGCTTGCTGTTGGCATTGCCGATCTCATCGAGAATCGCGAGCGCCGACTTGCCAGCAAACGCCATGACGCCGGCATTGCACAGTGTGACCTTGCGCTCATCTGCGCTGGCATCGGCATGCTCGCGGATCGCGACCAGACGATCGGCCTCCATCAGCAGTCGGCCATAGCCGGTCGGATCGGCGGCGCGAAAGCCGAGCACGGCGAGTGCCGCGCCATTGTCCAGGGCGGTGCGCAGCCGCTCGAATGTGCCGCTCGAAATGAGCGGCGTGTCGCCGAAGGCCACCAGGAGGTGGTCGACACCCTTTGCGATTGCATCGCGAGCGGCCAGCACGGCGTGCGCGGTGCCCAGGCGTTCGTGCTGGACAAAGGTCTGTGCATCGCCACGAACGCGCCGTGCCTCATCGGCAACCGCGGCATGATCCGGCCCGATGACGACCGCGAGCGAGCTGCCGGCGCCCGAGGGCGCGGCTTGCAGGACGTGCGCAAGCATCGACTGCCCGGCCACCTGATGCAGGACCTTTGGCAGCCTTGAGCGCATGCGGGTGCCCTCACCGGCAGCGAGCACCACGGTCAGGCTGGTTCGAGTGGGCATCTCTCCCCTTAAGATATCACCAGGCGAGGTCTATCCGCGTCGTCATAAAGCGTTTTGTTGTTTGCGCAAACGCCCTGGGCACAAGATCAGCCCCCAAATCCTGTTAATGTTCCGCTGTGATTCGCTTTTGGATCCAGGGAATCTGTTGAGGGGTATGGCTAAGGATTCCAAACAACTGGCCGGCGCCCTCGATGGCGACGGTACCAGCGGCTTGCTGTCCAGGCTTTTGGCCGAGGAGAATGAGTTCGATCGCCGCACGCTGTGGCGCATCGGCTCGTGGGGCGTTGGCGCCGTCGGGGCCGTGGTCGTCGCCGTAATCTCCAACCAGTCCTCGCTCGGATGGCGCCGGGAGCAGGTTGCCGCGATCGAACTCGCGCGCCAGGCGCAGCAAATCCAGTCACTGGCCCGTGAGAGCCAGAACGAGGCACGGCGCCTCGCCTCTGCTGTCGACACCCTGAACAGCGACCGCGACCGCCTTTATTCGCGCGTGACGGTGCTGGAGCAAGGGCTCAACTCGGTGACCGGCGCGATCGCCAAACAGAGCGCGGCGGCGAATACGCCGCCGGCCGCAGCGACGACGCCCCCGGTTGCGGCAAATGCGACGGCCGCCGCTCCGCCAGCCCTGGACGGTCCGTCGGTCCCACCCCAGAACTCGCCCGCGCCAACGCCTTCGCCGGTTGCCACCACAACGATAAGCGGGACGGCCGAGAAGCCGCGCGAAGCGGCCAAGCCTGCACCCCCCATCGTGGTTGCGCCGGCAGTCTCGGCCGAGAAACCGCGCGAAGTCGCCAAGCCTGCGCCGAATGTGGCGATGACGGTGCCCGTGCCCGCGCCGGCGGCTGCTGCGGTGATCGCGCCGGCCCCGACCCAAGCCTTGGGTGCCCCCAAATCGATGATGGGGCCGCCTGATCCGGCAGCCCCAAAAATGGTCGAGGCGCCCAAGCCGCCTGCTGCGGCCATGGCAGCCGTACCGCCCGAGCCGCCTTCGCCGCAACCAGCCCCGGAGCAGGCCGCAGCGGACATCGATGCTCCGAAAGCCGCGGTCCAGCGCACCGATTTTGCGGTCGATCTCGGCGGTGCCAGCTCGATCGGCGGCTTGCGCGCGCTGTGGCGCGGGTTGCTGAAATCGAACGCAGAGCTTGCCGAGCTACATCCGATAATCGTTGTGAAGGAAAGCACGACCGGGCTCGGCATGCAGTTGCGGCTTGCCGCCGGGCCGCTCCATGACGCCGCCGCGGCGGCAAAAATCTGCGCCGCTCTGCTCGAGGGCGAGCGGGGCTGCGAGACGACGGTGTTCGACGGTCAGAGACTGGCGATGGCCGCCGACGACGTGGCTCCGGCAGCCAAGGGAGCGCCTGCGATCAAGCCGGTACCGGTCAAGCGCGGCTACTATCCGAAACGCGGCAAGAAGGACGACACGCCGGCGCCGAAGCAGGATTCTTCGACGCTTTCGACCTGGTTTTCCGCCAGCAAGCGTCAAAATTAGCGTTTCCAATGCCTCGGGCTTTGATTCTCGAGCGGATTCGCGATCCTGCAACGGGTTGTCCTGACCGGCTTCCGGACGCATAGTCCGCGCATGAAAAAGACCCCGTTCCGGCTCACCCCCTATCAGGTGCAATTTCTGCTGGTCGTCGGTTTCGTGACCATCGGCTATGCGCTGTATCTGCGCTACCTCGCCATCGAGTTTTCGACCGTGGCGCTCGCCTGCGACGCCGGCCTGCAGACGCTGCTTTGCAAGGCGCGCGCGCTCGCAACCGTGCTGTTCAAGAACTCGGTTTTCGGCATCACCGCGTTGGTGATCGCGACCTTGCACTTCATCCGTCCGTCGATCGTGCTGCTGACCGCCGGGCTGATCGCCGCGTGCCTTGGCATCGTGCTTTACAATATCGCGCTGTCCGGCCTTGCGATCGGATTGCTTATTTTGGGGTTTGCGCGACCCGCGCCTGCCACAGCGTGAAAGCGAAGACCAGGTAGATCGCGCAGGTCCACAGCGACTGCCAATTGTCGCGCCCTTCGTTGAAACCGATGAAGAGGGCAGAGCCGGCGAGCAGCCCGGCAAACACGGCTTCCGCGATCGGCCGCCGGCCAGATTGCGGGCGGTTGAGAAGAAGTGTGGCGAACGGCACCACCACCATGGTCAGCGACGCGAAAGGAAAGTCCTTGTAGCGTGGGTCGAACACGAAGCCGAGGGCGGTCTCGCTGCCGATCAGCGTCGCCGCGACCAGCGCGATTCCCAGGCATTTCATCGAGAGCGCCAGGCCCTCGCCCTCGCCGCGCGGACCGAACAGGTCGAGAAAGGTCGGCAGCGTCCGACCGGAGACGACCGCATTGGCACTAAAGACCGAGGAAACCAGCCCCGCGGCCAAGAGCGTGCCCCATTGCAGCCAGCCGCCGAAGCCGTAGCTCTCGTAAAACATCTTGTCGGCGGCTATCCCGAGCAGCGTGCCGGCCGTGGTCCCCGAGAGCGCAACCGCAACCCAGGACGAGAGCCGCGGCGTCCAGGGCCTGCGTCGCGTGGTGAACCAGGCCGAGACGAATACGATCACGCTCGCCGCAAGCCCAAGTCCCATTTGCCACTTCCAGAGCGGGAAATTGCTGATCGACTGTCCCGGCGGATATTTCAGCTCGCGCCGGACGGAATCGAACAGGCCCCAATAGCCGCCGACAGTCCCCTCGAGCTGGCGCTTCCAGGGCTGGTCATAGGCCTCGATCAGGTTGACGCGAAAATTTTCGGCCTTCGCAAGCGACAGGATTTCGGAGACCACCCGCGCCTGGTTGGTGCGCGACGGCAAAGCACCTTCGCGCATTCGGCCCTGGCTCGGCCAGCCGGTCTCTCCGATCAGGATCTCCTTGCCGGGAAAGTTGAGCGCCATCCGCTGGCGGATGGAATCGACATGGGCTGCCGCGAATTTCGCCCGGATCGGGAAATCCTCCCAATAGGGCAGGATATGGATGGTGACAAAATCGACCGCTTCATAGATTTCGCGGTAACGCAGCCAGAATTCCCACACGTCCGCATAGGTGACGGGAACGGAGACCTGCGCTTTCACCGAGCGAATGATGGCCGCGAGATCGCTGTTGGTCATTTCCCCGCGCAGCAACACCTCGTTGCCGACGACGAGAGAAGTGATGGTCCCCGGATAATCCTTGGCGAGCCTGACGGCGGTCGTGATCTGCGCAAAATTCTTCTGCCGGTTCGAGCCGAGCCAGATCCCCTGCATGACCTTCAAGCCGAATTTCGCGGCGATCGCCGGTACCTGGTCCTGGCCGTTCTCGATCGAATAGGTGCGTATGCAGGCGGAGATTTTTGCAAGCTGTGCGAGATCCTGCTCGATTTGCTCGGGCGTGACCCGGATCGTCGGATCGAGCGGCGTCTGGGCGCCGCGGAACGGCGCGTAGGACACGCAGGTGAGCTTCTCATTCGGATCGATCGGAGCGCGCGCGAGCACGATCGGGGTGGCAAGCCACCACCACACCGCAACGATCACACCCAGGGAAATGAACAGGAGCGCCAACGGCGTACGAAAGGAAATTGGTTCCGCCCTCCGGGAAGGGTTCGTCGATTAGCGTCTCGAACGCCTTCTGCCAAGGGGAAGACGATGCACGGCATGTTGAGGCGCCGTCATCGGCTCCCCCTCCCCGGCCAAGTCCGACCACGGCGAGTTTTACCACGCCGCGATAAAGTTTGGGCGTTGCTGGACAAAATCCCAAATACCGGTCATCTGAGGTGGGCTGACGTTCCGCCGTATTCGGGACCCATTTGAACGGCATCAGCGGTGCCGAGGGTGGGATGGCGGCCAGGCAGGAGAGAACGGGGAATCTATGCGTCGACGGGTGCTTCAGCCGAAACCAACGATCCTGCGCCATCTCGCAATTCCCGGGCTCGTCCTCCTGCTCGGTTTTGGCAGCGCCTTTGCCCAGAGCGGCGAACCCCATGCGCAGGACCAGTCCAAGCAGGGCGCCGCGGCATCGGACGCGGCAAAGGACAACCAGCGCAAGACCGATGAGTTCGCCGAGGCCGCACAGGCCATCAATGGGCCGGCGGGCAACCCCGAATGCGTCTGGCTCGGCCGGCGCGTGGTACGCCTGATGTGGGTCGACGACCTCGATACTGCGTTCCGCCATCTCGACCTCTACGACCGTTTCGGCTGCCCCGGCGGCCATGTCCAGGCGGCGTTTCGCTGCCTGACCCGGTTCGGTGCCCAGATCGATGACAAGGTGCCGAAAAGCCTGAGCGACCGCGTCCAGGCTTGCTGGATCAATCCAGCAGCCCAGCCGCAGGCAGCGGCCGCGGCAAGCGCGCCTGCCCCCACCACGTCGGGACAGGCGGCACCCGCCGCACCGGCAGCTCCGCAAGCCTCCCCCTCGCCGCAGCCCGCGGCAAAATAGCGCTGCTCCGTTCAGCAACGGTTGGGTTTTGTTGGTGTTGGCTGTGACGCGCCCTGAAAAGGCCACGGCGTCATATCAGTTGTGAAATCGCGTGGCAGGACTATCCTTTAAGTGCCGGCGTGTCGGTCGAACCTAGGGGACAGGTTCGCTTTCTCCCATCAGGCCCCGTCAGGTTTTGTCGATGCGCGTCATCGTCGCCGTTCTGCTGTTTGTCAGTGCTGCCCATGCGGCCCTCTGGGGCGTCTTTCAGGATCGCCAACAGGCCCCCGACTTCACGGGGATTCTCCCCAGCGTGTCCTACACGCCCTTCGAACCCGGTCATGTCGTCGACAGGAACGTCGACCCCGACAGGATCCGCGCCGACCTCAAGCGACTGTCCACGATGACGCGCGCGCTCCGCTCGTACTCCTCGACCGAGGGCAACGAGCTGGTGCCGCCGATCGCCGCCGAATTTGGGCTGAAGGTGACGGTCGGCGCCTGGATCAACAAGGATGACGAAAACAACAAGCGCGAGATCGCGGCCGCGATCGACCTCGCCCGCCACAACAGCAATGTCATCGGCATCGTGGTCGGCAACGAAACCGTCTACCGCGGCGAACAGAAAGTCGAGGACCTGATCGAACTGATCAAGAAGGTGAAGTCGGCCGTCAACGTGCCGGTGACGACAGGCGAAATCTGGAACATCTGGCGCGATTTCCCCGAACTCGCATCGAACGTCGATTTCATCGCAGCTCACGTCCTGCCCTATTGGGAAAACTTCTCCTCCAGCCAAGCGGTCGACCAGGCGGTCTATCTCTACGGGCTCCTCCGCGAGAAATTTCCGGGCAAGCGGATCGTGATCGCCGAATTCGGCTGGCCGAGCGCCGGTTACAACAGGCTCAACGCCGATCCCGGTCCGTTCGCGCAGGCGATGGTGTTGCGCAATTTCGTGACGCGCGCCGAAGCGATCGGCATGGAGTACAACATCGTCGAGGCGATGGATCGGCCGTGGAAATTCTTCGAAGGCGGCGTCGGTCCCTATTGGGGCATCCTCAACAACGCCGGCGAGCCGAAGTTTTCCTGGACAGGCCCGATCGTCAATCCGAACTACTGGAAGCTCGCCGCGATCGCACTTTTGATCGGCATCCTGTTGTCGTTGCCGATCCTGCGGCTTGCAGAACCGACCGTGCTGCAGGCGTTGCTGCTGTCGGCGGCCGCCAACGCCGTCGGCGCCTGGTTTGCGACCGTGTTCGCTTATTGGGACGGGCACTATTTCGTGTTCGGCTCGGCGTTCGCGCTGACGCTCGGCCTGATCCTGCTTGTTCCCCTGGTGCTGATTGCGATGGCGCGGATCGAGGAGATCGCGGCGATTGCGTTCGGCCATCCCCCGCATCGACTGGTCACCAAGGGCGCGCCGCTGGTTCCCGCCACCATCGGCGAAAACATCGCTTTCCCGAAGGTCTCGATCCACATCCCCGCCTATTTCGAGCCGCCGGAGATGCTGAAACAGACGCTCGATGCGGTGGCGCGGCTGGACTACCCGAACTTCGAATGCGTGGTCATCATCAACAACACGCCCGACCCCGCATTCTGGCAGCCGATCCAGGATCACTGCCGCGCGCTGGGCGAGCGCTTCAAGTTCATCAATGCCGAGAAGGTGACGGGCTTCAAGGCCGGCGCGCTGCGCATCGCCATGGACCGCACCGCGGCCGACGCCGAGATCATCGGCATCATCGATGCCGATTATGTGGTCGACCCCGACTGGCTGAAGGATCTCGTGCCGGTGTTTGCGGATCCTCGTGTCGGCCTGGTGCAAGCGCCGCAGGATCATCGCGATCAGGACCGGTCGCTGATGCACTACATGATGAACGGCGAATATGCCGGGTTCTTCGACATCGGCATGGTCCAGCGCAACGAGGAGAACGCCATCATCGTTCACGGCACCATGTGCCTGATCCGCCGCGCGGCGATGGACATGGCCGGCGGCTGGGCCGGCGACACCATCTGCGAGGACACCGATCTCGGCCTAGCCATCATCGAGCATGGCTGGCTCACGCATTACACCAGCCACCGCTACGGCAAGGGCCTTCTGCCCGACACCTACGAGGCCTTCAAGAAGCAGCGGCATCGCTGGGCCTATGGCGGCTTCCAGATCGTGAAGAAGCATTGGCGGCGTTTCCTGCCCGGCGCGAGCCGGCTGACGCCTGATCAGAAGCGCGAATTTTCGCTCGGCTGGCTGAACTGGCTCGGGGCCGAAAGCATCGGTGTCGTGGTCGCGCTGCTCAACCTCGCCTGGGTTCCGATCGTCGCTTTTGCCGGCATCGCGATCCCCGACAGAATTCTGACCTTGCCGATCGCCGCGGCGTTTGTGGTCTCGCTCGCGCATTTCATCCTGATGTACCGCCTGCGAGTGCCCGTGAAATGGGGCCAGATGCTGGGCGCGATGATCGCGGCGATGAGCGTGCAATGGACGGTGTCGCGCGCCGTCGCGCAGGGCCTGATCACCGAGCATCTGCCGTTTGCGCGCACCTCAAAGGGCGGCTTGTCGCGGATGTCGATCGAGTTTCAGGCCTTTTGGGAGGCCGTCATCGGCGTGCTGCTTTTGGTCGGCGCGGGCGTCCTCGTCATCACCAACACCAAGCAGATCACGGAACTCTATATTTTCGCGGGCGTGCTGGTGCTGGAGAGCCTGCCCTTCCTGTCCGCGGTCGCGATTGCGATCCTGGAGAGTTCGCGGACCAATTCGTTCGAGTTCTGGCGCTCGACGGGCGTGCGCACGGCCGAGTTGATCGGGTTGCGGCCGGTCTCGCTGCCGACCGTGACCGGTTCAGGCCAGCCCGTTACGACCGAGGTCGGGCGCGAACGCAGCTAGTGCAGGTTGGAAGTGCGAGATTCTGACAAATGGCTCAGCGTTCAGTCGCAGCGGGTCAACTCGTCTCGCCCGAGCGCTTGGGGAGCAAAGCCAGCGTCCTGATGAGACGTTCGCGCCAGTCGGGATGCTCGACCCCGATCATCTCAACCGCCAGCATCGCGCATTCATCGCAGATGGAGGCCTTCGGCCCGGCTACGAGCACCATCACCTCGTTCTTCC
Organism: uncultured Alphaproteobacteria bacterium; assembly: GCA_963738845.1. Classification (GTDB taxonomy): domain Bacteria; phylum Pseudomonadota; class Alphaproteobacteria; order Rhizobiales; family Xanthobacteraceae; genus Bradyrhizobium. The sequence continues at coordinate 871,202 of CAVTYJ010000009.1, forward strand.
CTTTGCCGCAGAACGAACAGGCAGACGTCGTCATCATGACCTTCTTCACTGCTCGGCGATCTCTGGCTGCAGCTTTCAAATCCCGCACGAACAAGCAAAACAGAGGTAACGCGGAAATCCCCTCGGAACGGGGCGCTCGCTTCTGGCCCAGTGTCTGGATCGAGGTTGCTTCGTGGCTGGAGTCTTCGATTTGTTTGGTGAGCGCGGTGGGGATCGAACCCACGACCCCGTGATTAAAAGTCAGCTGTTTTGGCATAACAATACCTTTCAAAGCATCACATAGTACACAGTTCATGCACTGCGATTCTCTTGGCAAATCCGCGATGTCGGGCATTGTTACTCTCACGGGGTAACGACGGGGTAACACCCTCCAACTAGCTACCCCGACAGCTACCCCGGGGGTTTCCATGCCAAGACTGACAGACGCGGCGGCGCATAAGCGAAAACCATGTGACAAGCGAATTGAGGTCCACGACGGCGCCGGATTGTATCTGGTGATTCAGCCCAGCGGAGCAAAGAGCTGGGCCTACCGATATCGGGTCGACGGCAAGAGCCGGAAGCTGACTCTCGGAACCCTGCTCGAACAGGGCGCCAAGCCTGACAGGGACGCCGAGGGCGATCTGCCGGCCTTAAGCGTCAGCGAGGCTCGACAACGGGCGAGCGCCGCCGCCGTGAAGGTGCAGCGTGGCGCCGATCCCATCGCCGAAAAGAGGCGATCGGAGGCTCGCGCTAAGAATACCGTCAACGCCCTGCTTGACGCCTTTGTCGCCGACCACGTCGAGACGCTGCGCAGTGGTGATCAGATCGAGCGCGCGTTCAACGTCTACGTGCGCCCCCGGATCGGCCCCAGGTCGATTTATGACCTGAAGCGAAGCGACGTCACCACGATGCTGACCGAGGTCAAGGACCAGCATGGCCCGGTTATGGCCGACAGGGTTCTGGCCTATGTCCGCAAGGCTTTCAACTGGCAGATGGTGCGGGACGACGACTTCAAGTCTCCCATCGTACGGGGGATGGCGAAGACGAAGCCGGCCGAGCGCAGCCGCAAGCGAGTCTTAGCTGATGATGAAATCCGGGACCTTTGGAAGGCTCTGGAGAAATTCGAGGGTTGCTATCCGCGATATGTCAAATCGCTGTTGCTGGCGATGACTCGCCGCAACGAGTCCGCAGATATGCACGCCGAGGAGATCGACGCCGATCTCTGGACCATTCCGGCACGCCGCTACAAGAACAAGCGGGATCACGTTATCCCGATCACCCCTGCCCTACGCGCGCTCATCGGCGACAAGCCGAGCGGCTTTGTGTTTTCGACCACCGACGGCGAGAAACCGTTCAGCGGCTTTTCAAAATGCAAGAAGGCGCTCGACAAGGAGATTGCCAAGATTCGGAAGGCCGAGGGCCGACCGGCGATGAAGCAATGGCAGCTGCACGACTTGCGGCGCACCGGCCGCAGTCTCATGAGCCGCGCCAAGGTCGACGCCGATCACGCCGAGCGCTGCATGGGGCACGTCATCGGCGGCGTGCGCGAGACCTACGACCGCTACGAATATTTGGATGAGAAGCGAGCGGCGTTCGAGAAGCTCGCTGGATTGCTCGCGGTCATCCTGAACCCGACCGACAACGTCGTCGCGTTGCGGGGCTAACATGGCTGATAGATCTCGCAAGGACGTCTATCTGAACGAGACTGTTTGGACGGCCATGATCAAATTCCAGTCGGTGCTTGAATATACGGCGACGGATCTTGACAAGAGGCCACGCGAGCACGCGGCGCTAGCCGTGGCCGGCGCAATGACATTTATAAATAATGTCAACAAACGGCAGCGGCACCTGACGGCGCCATTGAAAGAGGCGCTGAACATACTCTTAAAGGGCGTTGATCCTGAAAAACTTCCCTCCGTCATGAGAGCAATTGCGATAATTTGCAACAGAGATAAGCCGGAGCCTTCGATAGAGAACTTCAGGGGCAAACTAGTTTCCAGGCAAGATTTCAATAAAATCATAGCGTCGGTGGTCGTGGACTATTTCAGGCTATGCAAAGCCCCCCTGCCCGATGCATTAAAAGAGGTGGTGGGCCGCAATCCGGCCGCGGCCGAAAAACTTGTGAACTTTAGAGATGTCCTGAGAAGGACCCGGCGAGGCCAGAAGCGAGAGATCTACGACCGGATCACAAAGCTATTTAAGGACGACCCTCCAGAGGTCGCCGCGCAGCGCGCTTTAGCATTTTATAAAAGCGAAACTGGCAAAAAGCAGAAACCGTAAACAGGCTGTCGTTTTACGGTTTGCATGTGATTATTGAAGGGGCTCCATCACGTGGAGCCCTTTTTTATGTTGGACGATACCAAGAAATTCCTAACCGGCCCTGAGGTCGATAGGCGTTACAGCCGCACATATCAAAGCCGCTGGCGCTGGTCGAAGAACCCCGACCTAGGCTTTCCCAAACCGCTGAAAATCAACGGACGATCCCTTTACAAGCTCAGCGAGCTTGAGGAGTGGGAGCGTCGCATGGCTGCTGCGTCATAGGGGGCGATCATGAAGAGGGGATCGATCACGCGGCGCCTAAGACAGCTCATCGCGCTGAACGAGATGTTGCCGCCCGAAATGCAATGCAGGGAGCAGATCGGTCGGTGGAAGTCCGAACTCGCCCGCATGGAAACTGGCGAGACATTCAAGCCCATCGGCGATGCAGCCAATCGTGTTGTCGACAAACTATCACGGGGGCGGTCGTGAGGAAGAACGAATGCCTCATCGCGATCACCGACGAACTGGACGACGCGCAGATCGCTTACGTCGTGCAAACCGGCGGCAAGCATTTGCAAATCCTGTTCACCCTCAACGGCCGCGATCGCAAATGCATCTGTCCCGTGTCGCCGTCTGACAGGAGAGCGCCGCGGCACGCTCGGGCCTACATCCGGCGCGTCCTCAGGGGAATCGCATGATCGACATCGTAGCATAATCAGGCGCCGATCATCACGTTGTTCGGACACGAAGGCAGAGGGAAGTCGACATTGGCCGCGAAGTTCAAGAACCCCGTCGCGATGCTTCTCGAGCGTGGCCTTCCGCGTGGCGTCTCATTGGATGAGATCGCGGGGCTCAGGACGTATGAAGATGTGCTCGACGCGCTGCGCGAGCTATACGCCGATCCGCACGGCTACGAGACGCTGATCATCGACACCCTCGACAGCCTGGAGATGCTGCTGCTGGATCATGTCTGCCGCGAGAACGGCTGGCCGAACATCGAGAAGCCTGCATACGGCAAGGGTTTTGTCATTGCGGACAAGGAGTGGCAGCGCCTGCTCCGCGCCGTAACCGCGATCCGCAACAAGCACGCGATGGCTGTCGTCATGACCTGCCACGCGGTGATCGAGACCATATCGGACCCACGCACGCCTTCATATACCAGCTACTCGCCGAAGCTCCACAAGCGCGCCCGCGGCCTGGTGATGGACGCCAGCGACATCGTGGCGTTCCTGAGCGAGGACCTGCGCATCACGACCGACGATAACGGGCGCGTTCGCGCCTCTGCGGGCTCGCAGCGCTATCTCTTCTGCACGGGTACGCCCGCATACGCGGCGAAGAACCGCTTCGGTCTGCCGGACCGGATACCGGTGCCGATCGATTTCGACATCCGAGAACTCACGAAGTATTGGGCCGAGGAGCAAGCGGAGAAGACTTTGGCGGCCGAGTGATTGCACTTCTCCAACATTATCAACTCAACATTCAGAAAGCAGAAACATGTCACAATCCAACTATCTCGACACCGTCTTCCACTCCGACGAGGAAGAAGGCACCCCTGCCCTCGAGCTCCTGCCGATGGATCGCTACACCGCCGAGGTCGCGAATGCGACTTCAGGCGAGACCAAGAACAGCCGCGGCATTGCCGTCAACATCATGTGGCGCATCTGCGAGGGGCCGTATGACGGCCGGTGCGTGTTTCACACCTGCTTGCTGCAGCACGACAATCCCGACGTGATGAAGTGGGGCCGACAGCGCTTCAAGGACATCCTGTCCGCCATGGGCATCACCGGCGACGTGCAGGACCTGAGCGTGCTGTACAACCGGCCAGTGAAGATTTAGGTCAAGGTGAAGGAAGACAAGACCGGGCAATACCAGCCGAAGAACGAGGTCGTGCGTGTCATGTCGCTGGATGCCGCGCGGCCCTACGCACCGATCTTCAAGAAGGATGATCCGATCTCGTCGGGGCCGGTCGGCAGCGAGATGAACGACCGGATTCCGTTTTAGTTCGGCGGGGGCGCGGTGGGGGCGCGGGACAGATGAGCATCAATGCTGCGAAGCTTGCGCTTCTGATTCCGCGCCTTTCCTCCGATTTCGACGGAGAGGTGATCGCGACGGTTCGCGCCATTCGCCGAATACTTGAAGCGAATGGGCATGATCTGCACGACCTGGCGCAGGTCGTTTCTGCAAGCTCTCCACGTCGGCGCCGAACGCGAGCGCAACCCGACGAGCAACCGTACACGAGCCCCTTCGCGGGCTATCGCGGCCGCGCCGAAATTCGTGCGGTGTGCGAGCACCTGATGGGGATGTCTTGGCCGAACATGTGGGAGCGGACGTTTCTTCAGTCGTTGCGCGATCTGACCGACCGCAGCGGGTTCAGGATTTCGAAGAAGCAGCGAGCGGCGCTCGATGAGCTGTTGCGAAAACATTCTGACATGATGGGTAAGGGGCGATCATGTTGATGGCAAATCCGTTCTTGCCGCAGGCAAGCGTCTACGATGCGTGCCGCGACGCGCTTTATGCCAACGGCTATTCGCCGCTTCCGATTGGGCCAGGCACCAAAACGCCAATGGTCTTCAAGGACGGCGAATATGTGAAAATTCACGGCTGGCAGAACCCGAACCGCCCGATGACGACGGTGCCGCAGCCGGGCGCAGGCGTCGGCGTGAGATTGGGTCTGCAGCGGTGCGGTCTGTATCTGGTCGCGATGGATTGGGACGACGACGAGCTGTCGAACGAAGCGATGGCGTGCTTTCCGTCGGCCGTATGTAAGGCCGGACGCCGCGGCCACACCGCATTCTTCAAATCGCGACGCGAGATTGCGTCGAAGGATTACCGCTTCAAGGGCGCCTGTCGGCTTCAGGTGTTGAGCACCGGCAGACAGACCGTAATTCCGCCGAGTGTCCATCCGGACACCCAGGTCCCGTATTGGTGGCTCGGCGACTTCACGCTCGAGAATGTTCATATCGAGAATTTGCCAGAAATTCCGCTGAGGGGGCTTGCGTGAAGGACTATCTCGAAATCATCGACGACATCTTCAAAAAGTGCGGCATGGTGCCCGATCCCGAGCCGGAGCCGAAAGCGGTGCCTGACGGCGGGCGTGAGGACAGCCCTTATGCCGAGCTGAATACGCTCGCGCTGCGCAATCTTGAGAAGTGGGTGCCGGACCTGAATCTGTACAGGTGCCGGCGCAAGGTTGGTCGTTTTGCGAGCTATGAGGCGGTTGCGACATGGCGCGACTCCAGCACCGGCCGGCCGAAAGAGGATCGCAAGCTGAACCTGCAAATCAGCGGCGCCAAAGGCATCATCGATTTTGGCACCATGCAGGGCTATTCGCCGATCAATCTGGTGATGGCCGCGCGCCCCTGCGATCGCGCCGCGGCGATCGGCTGGTTGCAGGAGCGCCTGTATCAGAACACGGTATCTGACGCCCAGCTTGACGCGATCGTTGATCGCGCCAAAGCGTCCGCCGACGCCGGTGCCGACACTACCGCCGAGACCGCACCGGTTGATGAGGATGAACTGGCGAGGCTGGTCGGCCCTTATTGGGACTATGGTGATCCGTTGCCAGAGCAAATCCCGATGCTGATCCCGCACTTTGTCCCCACCGTCGGCGTGGGCTATCTCGGCGGTGAGTGGGGCACGTTCAAGACGTTCATTCTGAATGACATGGCGGTGGCGGTCGCCAGCGGTGGCAAATTTGCCGGCCAGCAAGTAGCCGAGCGCGGCTGCGTCATCCAGCTCGAGCTCGAGGGATCGCAGAACGAGGCCCGCGTCACGGGCGCGGGCACCGCGCGGGGCGTCGAGGGCGCCCTCCCCATTCGAGTCTTCACCCAGATGCCGCCGAAGATTTTGGGTTCGAACAAGCGCGTGACGCCGGACTGGAAGAAGTGGTGCAACGGCATCAAGGTCGTGGCCGACCGCATGGCCAAAGATCGCGGCGCGCCTGTCCGGGTATTTACGATCGATCCTGTCAACAGCGTAGCCGGCTGGACCGATGAACAGTCCTCGGCCGAAGGACAGGCCGTCTACGAGGGGCTGCTGTACCTGTCGCAAAAGCTGAATTGCGTGGTCGTGGCCGCGGACCATTACGGCAAAGCGCCCGGTCAGGGTTTGCGCGGCACGTCAGTCAAGGAAACGGCGGCGCTGTTCATCCTGGGCACCTCCAAGCGCGACAGCGACCTGGCCGCGCGCCGGTTCATGGAGGTGCGGAAGATGAAGAATGGGCGCCAGAACATCGCCATGGACTTCTTCATGGACGAATTTTCGTTCACCGCGTTCCGCAAGGTGGAGAAGGACGGCGTCGAAAGGCTGGAACAGGTGAATGTCGACACGCTCACGGTTCGCTGGGATGGCGAGATTCATCCCACCAGCGAGACGGTCGCCGATGAAGGCCCGACGCCGCAGCAACACAAGATGCTGACCGCGCTGAAGGAGCTGACGAGGATCAAGGGTGCCGAGTCATCGAACGGGCGCGTCGTCGCCTCGAAGGATTGGGAGGACAAGTGCCTTGCCGACAAGATTTGCGCATCCAAAGCGGTGTTCAGGAACCAGAAGAGCGCGATGAACGGCAAATATATCGGCGTATCCGAGTTCGGCGACAGCGTCTGGTTTTGGGCTGCCTGACGGTATCAGAGTGGGTGTAACCGTAATCATCCCTAGGCTTTCGTTACGATGATTACAGGGGAGGCGGGCGCAGCAGCAGTAACCGTGCTGCGTTACGCCAAGCGGCGTAACGCTCCGCTGGCGCTACACGCACGGTTACAGCCGCTGCCTGTAGCCAAATTTTTTGAAGAAAAAGGACCATGAATGGACGAACGATATTGGATCGCAATTAACGGCGATAGCTGCGCGCTCTGTTCGATTCCGTTGCGCAACCCTCTGGTGACGCCGACGCCGGAACAACTCTTTGGCTTTCCGACGCTGCAAGAAGCAGAGAAGGCGCAACGCACCTGCCTGATGGCGCCGACAAAGAAGGTCAACAGCTTCCTTCAGGGATTGCAGACCCACGTGAAGACCGGCCGCGTTCGATACATTCGGCCCGATCACCCGCAGCCGCCAATCGAGGAAGCCACAGCTTGGACGGATTCCGGTGAGGCGCATGAAATGATGCAGCGAGCTTTCAGCGGGGGACGTCTGAACTGATCGCCAGGGTGGAAGAACCGGGACAACGCGCTCCTAATGGCCCCGATCTTTTCACTGTCAAGATTGTGGACAGCGCCGGTAGACAGAAAGGTCAGCATTGCTAACCCTTTAGCCTGATCGTGTGCCTCTGACCAATGATCATGTGTACACATGAACTAACGCGTTGAAATACGGCAGATAAGCGCATGGTGCCGCTTCTGGGGTAGCAACCCGGGTAACAAAACATGGAAAAACCGACGTGACGGACATTCTCGACTTCATTCTGATCGCCTGTCTCCTGCTCTTGCCGCTTCTGGCCGTGTTGTGGGGCTGAAGCACCGCTAATGGGCAGGAAATCGCGCACCAAAGGTAAGGCTGGCGAGCTGGAAATCATGCATGCCGGCCGCGCCGTCGGCCTCGACGTCGAGAAGGTCTCCAGGGCCGGTTATATCGGACACGATCTTGAGGCTGTCGCTTCTTGGCGCCACGCGTCGGATCGAGGTCAAGCGCAGGGCCACCGGCCTAAAGCAAATCTATGCGTGGCTGGCGAACGCCGACATCGTTGTTGCGCGCGTCGACCGTAAGGAGGCCGTCGTGGTCTTGCCGCTGTCGTTGGCCCTCCAGATCGCGGCCAAGGCTGAAGCAATCAATCCACAGCAATCATGACGTCCGTAGCCTTGATAACCGCGGTGACACAATCGCCTGCCTTGATACCGAGATCCTCGACCGCCTCGTTGGTGATTGAGGAGGTGAGGATGTAGCCGCCAATATCGACGCGAACATGCGAGGTGGTCGCACCCTTTTTCACCTCCGTCACGATTTCCCTGATGTGGTTGCGTGCGCTTATTCGCATTTTGGCCTCGTCGAGCCGACCGGATCGTGCCCCGAGGCCGCGTAGAGCGCTATGCGTTTTCGGCAAGTTTGTGTGGCGTTGCGTTCATTCCAGCAACAGGAAACGTTGATGCACGGCACAACAGGCGCGCCTCGCAAGCGCGGCAGGCCCAAGGCAATCCCCAGTCGTTGCGTGTCTTACCACGACATGAGCCGCCGCGAGCGGGAGCACCACCGCGCGCAGCTTGCCGAACGATTGAACGATACGGATGCCGCGGCTGTTGAAAGCCATTGGGATATTCGGACAGCCAGCCTGGCTCTGGAGCCTTACGGCATTCGGTTGATCGCGAATGATCGCGTGCTGCACATCTATCAGGAATGGCCGCAACAGGTTCGCAGCAAGGTTTCTGGATCGGTCTGGGACGGCCGCACGGTGAAGTGGCGCAAGCCGACCGTCCGAGATTACCCGCACAAGCTCGGCAAGCTCAGTAACGCCCCCAAGGTCCGCTGCGCACATCGGAGCTGGAAGAGTGCGAAGCAGATGATCGCCGCAGCTCGGCCGCCGCTAGAGCCGCGCGGGACTGATGACGCCGCCGCCTCCGCATTGCTCGCCGTCATCGGTCATCTTGCTACTCCACAAACCAAGCGGGCGCACACCTATCGCGACGAGGGCGTCAACAAGCTGATCAGGCCAAGCGCGATGCCGTCGATGGCTCCTCGAGCACAGCCTTGGCGCCCCGGTACCAGATAACCAATCCGCAGTATTGGTACGGCAACATCATCGGCCAAGCGGATCGACTGATCGGATGGGCAAGCTAAGGTTGGCACGAACGTGTCTTGTGGGCGGCCCTGGCTGCATGGTATGCCCGCAGGGAACAAGTTCACCAGCTGCGACGTTGGTATTGGACAATGGCGAGTTTCCGCCCTCGCCAGGGCCTTGTCCCGGCACCTGCATGGCCGTGGATCACAGGAGCCGACTTTGCGAGACGCTTGGTGTGGAAAGGTTGGTGGGCACAGATCGGCGGCACATTCTTTTTGGATGATCCCTATGCGGATGATCCGGCCGCCGATCGAATAAGCCTCCGAAGACGTTCCTTTATCGGCCTGGCACCGCTCCATTGCAGCGCCCGGATATCAGCAGAGACGCACCATTCCGTGCGGCCGCAAGATTGTGGAACTGGCAGATCAATGACCGGCACCGTGAGCAGATGCGGATTCCGTGGCCGAAGTTCGTCTTCCATGGCGAATGTTGTCGCGTAGATCGCCCGCGCGCATTCCCTGACGACTTCGGCGGCCAGTGCTGCCGTTGGACGTGCGGCGGCTTCAAAACCTGCGCGCTTCAGTGCTGGAGGCGCCAGAAGTGATTTTTGGCACGATGACCCCTCACTCAGGGTATTGATAGAGGGCCTACACGAGAACCGCGCGCAAAACTGCGAGGGATTGCCGGCAACGGCGAGGCGCAAACTGTCGCAGGCAGGAAGGGTGGTGGCGGAGACGCACGCGCCCGGTCCGCCGTGCACGACGATCACTTCGGGTCCCGAGCGGCCGTACGAGCGAACCTTCAGCACTTACTTATGCTGCCACTTGGGTGGGCGCTTCTCGACGAATGCAGCCGTGCCCTCGACGCGGTCGGCGCTGGCGAAGGTCACGCCGAACGCTTCCTGCTCGAAGCGCAAGCCGGCATCCTCTTCCATCGTGAACGCGGCGCGCAGCGCAGCCTTCGCCTGCCTGAGTGCGACCGCTGACTTGCCTGCGATTTTCTCAGCCAGCTTGCGCGTGGTTTCGATCAGCGCGTCCGGCGCCACGACCTGGTTGGCGAGGCCGAGCTCGACCGCCGTTTTTGCGTCGAACATGTCGCCCGTCATGATTAGCTCGCGCGCCTTGTTGTGGCCGATTCGATGCGGCAATCGCTGCGTACCGCCGAAGCCGGGAATGAGTCCGAGATTTATTTCGGGCTGACCGAAGCGCGCTTTTTCACTGGCGATTATCAGGTCGCACGCAAGCGCAAGCTCAAGCCCGCCGCCCAGCGCGAAGCCGTTGACCGCCGCGATGACGGGAATTGGGAGGTCCTCGAAGCTTTCCATCACGCGATGCCCCAGCCGCGAAAAATCGAAGCCGTCGATTGCCGACATTTTGGACATCGCGGCGATGTCGGCACCCGCGACGAAGGCCTTGTCGCCCGCGCCCGTGACGATCAGCACGCGCACCGCACGAGTCGTGGCGCACCTCGCGAATGACGCGCGCCATTTCCTCGAGCACCTCGCGATTCAGCGCATTGAGGGCGGTTGGGCGGTTCACCGTCAGCGTCGCGATGGGGGCTTTGTCAAAAATTATATTTTTGAGTTCCATGCCTTTAGTTCCGCCATGCGGGCTTTTGGTGTCAACCCTCCGGCGGGCGATGGCAGCGAGGAATAGGAATTTGGAGATTTGGTCCTCCAGCCGGCACCCGAGGAGGCGCGCCGGCCTCCTCCCTGGGAGGAGGCGAAAATTCGCGCCGCTTGCTTATGACTCATCGCGCGCGAAACAATGCGCTCGTGCTTGATCGCTACAGAACGTTTCCCCGCCTGTTCGCGATCGTAATCATGCTGGTCGGCGCCATCGGATGCACCGATCCGGCGACGGAATTTGTCGACAAAATTCAGGCGGAAGCGACCCAGAAATGCAATGAAGGCAACCAGGCCGCCTGCCACACCATCGTGCAACAGATGAGCGACACCAGGGTTCTGATGGAATCCACCATTCCGATCGAGACCGAAACGCCCAAGTGCATGGCCGGTCAGCAGGACTCGTGTCAGCAGCTCGCCGTGCTCCACAGTGAGCTGAGCTCGTGGTGCACGATGGGCAACACCCAAGCGTGCGGCGCGGTCAGTAGCGGTCCGTGGCCCACGAAATGGGACGAGCCTGCGCTGATCGACGCGGCCAAGCTCTCGTGTCTGAGCGGCAAGTTCAAGCCTGACTCGCACACCTGCCAGGCGCTTGAGATGATGTAGCTGCTACTGCCGCTCTTCGAAGCCGAGCGCGATCATCATCTCGTGAATCGATTGATCGACCTTGAGAAATTCGGTGTGCGAGACATACACGTGACATCCGCGCTGTCCCTGCGTCTGGCCGGGCATCTTGGTGATTCTGAGAACATGGTCGCCGTTGATCATCACCGGCTTGTCCTTAATCGAAACTCGCAGCCACATATTCCGCCACCTGCTCCCGAAACCGGTCTAGTAGTCGGGTTTAAAATCGAAATGATGAATCGCCTCGATGAAGCGAATGGTGCGCGTCTTCGATCGCATCACGACGCTGTTGGTCATTGCGCCGCCGGAGAAAAATCGCACGCCGCGCAGGTAATCGCCGGTGGTCACTCCCGTCGCCGCGAACATCACGTTCTCGCCCGCGAGTTCCTCCAGCGTGTAGCGATGCTTAAGATCCATGATGCCCATCGCGAGGCACGCTTCGGCTTCCTCGCCGTTGCGCGGCACGAACCGGCATTGCATCTCGCCGCCCGGCGGAACGAATCGCTGCACCCGGCGCAGCACGCCTTGATGCGCGCCGCCGATTCCGATCAGCATGTCGATTTCGCTCTCGGGCCGCGTCGTCGCGATCGCCGCCGACAAGTCGCCGGCCGAGATCATCTTGATGCCGGCGCCGGCGCGGCGCACTTCGTTGATTAACTTTTCGTGACGCGGGCGATCGAGGATCGCGACGCGCAAATCCTCGACGTAAACTTTTTTCGCTTCGGCCAGCGCTTTGAGATTGTCAGTCGGCGAGCGGTCGATATCGATCACCCCGCGCCCCGCCGGCCCGCATGCGACTTTGTCCATGTAAGTGTCGGGGCATCGCAGGATTCGGCCGCGCTCGGCCAGCGCGACGCACGAGAGCGCGTTGGGCCCGCCAGTCGCGCAGATGATCGGACCTTCGATCGCGTCGAGCGCGACGTCGATTTCCGTGCCCGCGCCGGTGCCGACTATTTCACCCTCGTACAGAAATTCGGCGTCGCCCTCTTTGCCCTCGCCGATGACGATTTTTCCGTCCATCGCGACCGAGTTGAGCGTCTTGCGCATCGCGTCGCACGCCGCCCGATCCGCCATCCGCTCGTCGCCTTTGCCGATGAAACGCGCGGCCGCCAGCGCCGCCGCTTCGGTCGCGCGCACCACTTCAAGGGCAAGATTCCGCTCCATCCAGGGGCCTCCGGCTCAGTTCGATGCAGTCTTCAAGGGGCTGCCGAACAGAGATTCTATCAGGTGATAGCCGTCGCCGACGAGTACGCCGGTCGCGGTGCCATCGCTTTCAGTGTAGCGGCGCGATACGCCGCCTACTGAGTTGAACTGCGCAGACGTCATCAGCGCGAACGGCACCGGCTCCGGCGAATGCGTCTTGAGCTGACTCGGCGTCGCGTGATCGGGCATCAGCAGGATCGCGAAATCGCCCAGCGCGCCAAGGCCCGCGAGCATCGGGCCAATGATCGACTCGTCGATGCGCTCGATCGCTTCCTTCTTCAAGTCGGCGCGGCCCATGTGACCGGCCTCGTCGGGCGCCTCGATATGCAGGAGCAGGAAGTCGCGCGACTCGAGGGATTCGAGACCGTAGCGCGCCTTGGCGGCGTAGTCGGTATCGAGAAATCCAGTCGCGCCGGGAACCTTGATGAGGTTGAGGCCGGCGAGGCGTCCGAGGCCGTTGACGAGATCGACGGCGGAGATGACGGAGCCGTCGACGCCGAAGCGATCCTTTAATGTAGGCACGGAAGGACGCGTGCCCTGCCCCCAGAACCAGATCGACGGAGGCCTCGGCCTTGCCGGCCTCGCGGCGCGCCTTGTTCACCGGATGCTCGCGCAAAATCTCGCGCGATCGACGCGTCAGATCGCGCAGCAAATCAGCGCCCGCGCCTTTCGGCAGATGCTCCTCGACGGCTCTGGCCGGTGATGTCGTGCGGAGCGGCGTGGATTGGTGGTCGCGCACCGTTGCGCCACATCATCAGATGGCGGTAGCTCGACGCCGTTGAAAAATTCGATGTCGCGCCCGCCAGCTCCTCGCGAAGTCAGCGACGATCAGCGCCGCCTCCTCGCTGGTGATATGACCCGAGGTGAAGTCATTCATGATCATCGTCACCGCCGGCGTTCGTTCGTCAGCGAGACCAGGTTATGCGGAACACGACGTCGCGCGGGCCCCATCGCGATGCCCATGCTCGCCGCCTCGATCGGCGCGCGTCCGGTGTGATAGCGCTTCCGGGCTCGTAACCCATCATCGACATGGTGCCGACGTCGCTGCCCGACGGCATGCCCTTCGGAATAGTCGGATCATCCCGAGCGTCCCGCGCGTCGCAAGAAGTCCATGTTGGGTTTGTGCGCGGCAGCTGAGCGGAGTCTTGCCGCCGAGTTCGTCACATGGCCAGTCCGCCATCCCGTCGCCGTGGATGATGACGTACTTCATCGCGATCGGCCATCGTTCTCCAGGATTTTCAGCATCTTTCGCGATGTCGGGCTCGACCACGATGGTGTCGCTCGAGATTTTTCAGCGCCGTGTCGGGATCTTTAAGGCCGTGGCCGGTCAGCGTGCAGACGACGACCGAGCCGGGCTTGAGTTGGCCGGCGGTCGGCGCCGTACTTCAGAAGTCCCGCGACCGATGCCGCCGACGCGGGCTCTGCGAAGACGCCGGCCGCCGCGATCAGCCGGTACGCTGCGAGGATTTCCTCGTCGGTGACGATGTCGATGATCCGCCCGATTCGTCGCGCGCGGAGGTCGCGCCCTTCCAGCTCGCGGGATTGCCGATATGGATGGCGGTCGCGGCGGTCTGCGGATCGATCGGATCGCGGCCGTCGACGATTGGGGCGGCGCGGCGGCCTGGTATCCGATCATCGTGGGAATGACGGTCGTCAACCCGCCGATTTAGTATTCGTGATAGCCCTTCCAGTACGCGGTGATATTGCCGGCGTTGCCGACCGGCAGAGAGATGATGGTCCGGCGCGTCGCCCAGTTCGATCGCACGATCTCGAACGCCGCCGTCTTCTGTCCCGCGATCCGATCGGGATTGATCGAGTTGACGATGGCGAAATCTCGACCGTCGCGCTCGCGAGCTCCCGCACGATCGGCAGTGCCAATGTCGAAATTGCCGATCAGCGCGAGCGATCGCGCGCGCGCCATAGACGATCACGCCTGTGACGAGTTTGCCCAGCTCGCGATCTTGCCCGCGGGCAGGACGACGGCGCATTTCAGCCCGGCGCGTCGCCGCGTAGGCGGCGGCGGAGGCCGAGGTGTTGCCGGTCGAGGCGCAGATGACGGCGTGTGCGCCCTCGTCCAGCGCCTTGGAGATCGCGATCGTCATGCCGCGATCCTTGAACGAGCCGGTCGGATTGGCGCCTTCGAACTTGAAGTAAACCTTGATGTTCAGCCCGAGTCGCTCCGCGATCGCTGGCGCCTCAATCAGCGGCGTGTTGCCCTCGTTGAGCGTGACGACCGGCATCGAATCCGTCACCGGCAGGAAGC
>CAVTYJ010000010.1:0-419498 GCA_963738845.1 uncultured Alphaproteobacteria bacterium
CGGCATATTCGCAGTTAGCGGCACAATCGGCGCGACGTCTGCCAGCCAAATTTCCGTAACAGCGAACGGAAACATTACCTCCGGTTTCGACATGAACACGAATGGTGGTTCACCCGGCGGAATTGGCGGGTTATAATGCGGAGGCTCCGCGCGGTCAATACGGCGGTGGCCGGCAATGTGGTGGTTGATAGCTTCGCCACGATAAACTCTCCAGAGGGCTCCGGCATTCTGCTGTTCAATTACGGCACTGGCAGTCTCGCCCTCACGCTCGAGACTTCTTCTTCGGTCACGGCTGCGCAATGGGGCGTGAACGCGTTTGCAAGAGGTGGCGGCAACGTCACAATCAACAATAGCGGAACAGTCACGTCTGCAAGCGGCATCGGAATTACGACCGGGACTGGAAACGAGTTAAACAGCGTCAGCGGCGTCATTTCCATTACCAACTCCGGCACGATAACGGGTCAAGGCGGATTTTTACCCCTGCCATTAGTATCGCCAATGACAGCTCGCAGGCGGCAACCTTCACGAACACAAGCACGGGAGCTGTTATCGCCAACCTGTCTGCGACGAATAACCTCAACTATGCGATCGCCAGCTCTCCCGGCCAAATCACCATCAATAATGCTGGCAGCATCACCGGCAATGTGACGCTCGCCTCTGCAACTTTCACCAATAGTGGCGTCTGGAATATCCGCGGTTACAGCAATTTCACCAATACCAATACAATCACCAATACCAGCACTGGAACGATCGTCATTTCCGGTGTGAGCGGGCTGACGCCCGTTGGCACGGGCAGCAGCCTTGCGATCACGAACTCCAACGTCATCAGCGTGAATCCGGGCGCGGCCGCGTTCATCGGGGGAGCCGTCTCCGGTACCGGCTCGTTCTCGCTCGGCGGTCTATCAGAACTTGAGTTCGCAGGCCTCGTCGGTTCGGGACAAACGATTTTGTTCAATACCGGGAACAGTCAACTCACTCTCGACGATCCCACACATTTTAGTGGCGCGATTGGCGGACTTTTCAACGGCGACATCATCGCCCTGCAAAATTTCTCGATCTCAAGCCTGACCCCAAGCGGATCGACGCTGACCGTCAATGGAACGAACACGACCACTGGGACGAGTGCGACATTGAACCTTAGCGTTTCCGGCGCGCTGACACAGAGCACGTTCAGCGTGCTCTACAACTCGGCGTCTGGAAGCGAAATCTTGGTGGTGCCGACAGCGGGAACTTTCTTCTCCGGCCCGTCCGGTTCGATTTCTCTGCCATCATCGTCAACGTATGATCAACTCTCGGGCGTCACCATTTCTGAAGGCACCGCCATTGGGGTTTCGCTGGCAAACCAAGACAGCTCGTCGAATACATATTTCGTCAACATCAACCAGCCGTCTTCGATTGCGGTGACGGGCGGCGCGTTCAATGCGATCAACGTCGCCACGGGCGGAGCCAACATTGCGGTCGTCAATGCGGGCAGTGTCTCATCGGCGGGTGCCATAGGCATCTTCACCAAACTCTCAAAGGCGGCTCAAACGCAATTCTCGATGATGGCAATGTGACCGGAAATACGGTCGGAATTAAAGCCGTCACGAGCGGGCTCGGGATGCTGTCGATCGTTGTCGGCGAAGGTGCAACCGTAACCGGGACGAACCAGCAGGGAATTGTCGCCGTCGCGTCGGCAGGAAGCGTCGATGTGGACGACGATGCCGGGAGTGACTGTCAACGCTGGCACCGCCGGGATTTTTGCCGAGAATTGTAGGGGACATCAGTCCCGGCGGGCAACAACAGCTCAATATCGATCTCGGCCGCGGGCGCAATCAACTCGGGACTCTATCAGTGGAACGAACCTGCTGCGATCGTGGCGGGTTACCTTGGGGGCACCAGCGCACCATCGAGCTATACCTAACCCGCCGCTGACAGGAATATTTGGGAATGTCACCGTCAACAGCAGCGCCACGATCACGGCGAAAACCGGAGTTGGTATCAACGCCTTCGATTACGGGACGGGTAATGTGTCGGTCTCGAATTTCGGTGCGATCACGGCGACAGCGGCGGGCGCAACGGCGGTTGGCTTCGCCCAATACGGAATTGCCGCCGTCAACTATGGTGTGGGTAACACCTCAGTGGTTGATGCCCCCCCTTCGGGCGTGACAATCAATTCGGGCAGTATCGGTATCCTAGCAGCCAATCAGGCGACCGTCATCAGTACGCCCACGACAGTGACGGTAACGGCGCTTGGCCCAATCACGTCAGGTACGAACCTGAGCAACGGTGGGACAGGAAGTCCCCCTGCGGGAATAGTTGCGACCATCAATCCCGGCAACGCTGGTGTCTATAACGCAAACGTCACCGGCAACATCCTCGTATTTGATGCCGGAAATATCACGGCCGGCGCCGGCGATGGCATTCGTGCAAACGATTACGGCGTGGGCAACGTTGTTGTCGAACTCGGGCAACAATACGATCATTTCTGCCCTGACCTCGGCGACAGCTCCATCGGGAGGGAAATTCGCCCTATGGCATCGGCGCCTTCACTTACGGAGCGGGCGACGTCGATGTCACCATGCTGAGCGGAGATTTTATCTCTTCGGGCAGCTCAGGTATCTCGGCGGTCAACCTGGCAACCTCGATAACCTCGCCAGGCTCGACGGTTACGGTCAATTCCGTCGGGACCATCAATTCCGGAACGATCCTGACCAACAACGGTTCACAACCGGCAGGCATCGACCAGGCTATCTCGGCGGAACAACCGCAGGAGCCAACATCAACATCAATGGCAACGTCATCGTCAACAATGCTGCAAACATCACCGCGGCCGGTGGCTGGGGTATCGATGCATACAACTATGGCAACGGAGATGTAACGGTCAATGATGCCTACGGAACAACAGTTGTTGGCGCGCAGTATGGGATCGCCACTTATACGGAGAGTGGGGGACGGGCAACATAGCGCTCAACGTGTATTCTGGTGCGAACCCAACAACGATCACCGGAACGTCCAGCTATGGCATATTTGCGTTCAGCACGGATGCCCGCAGCATTTCAATCCTTGCAGCAGGCTCCAACGAAACCGTCAATTCGGGAAGCGCCGGAATTAACGCGGTCGATCAGGCGCCGACAATCAACGCCTCCGCGAACAGCTCGATCGTCGTAGCCTTCTTCCTACGCAACAATCAACTCGGGCTCAGCGGTTACCGGCACGGGAAGTCCTCCTGCGGGCATTCTCGCTGGTTACCTCGGCGGCAGCACCATCCCGACGACGTTTCCGCTGACCGGCCTCAACGGGAATGTTATCGTCAACAACTTCGGCATTATCATCGCCGCGGCGGGTGACGGCATCCGCGCTTATAATTTTGGCGAGGGCAACGTTACGGTCAATGTTGGCGCCGGCGCCATCATGGCGCTTGGTGGATCAACTCCGACCAATGGCTATGGTGATGGAATCAACGCATCTGTCGACGGATCTGGTAGCATAACCGTATAGACCGCCGCAGGTGTTACTATCAATTCCGGGAGTTCCGGTATTGCAGCGGTCAATAGGGCTCCTGCGCCGGTGACGAGCAACGTTTCAGTGCCGTCCAGCAGCACGGTGTCCGTGCAGGCTTATGGAACGATTTCGTCGGGCTCCATTCCCTCAACAGCTGGCGGCGATCTCCCAGCCGGCATTCTGGCGGGTTACAATCCGAATAACTCGGACACCATCGACGCGAATGTCGCCGGCAACGTCTTTATCGATGACTTCGCATCGATTACAGCTGCGGCGGGACCGACGGCATCCGGGGATTCAATTATGGTATTGGCTCGGTCACCATCCTCACGGAAACCGGCGCCACCATTACGGGCGGCCGCTATGGCATCGGTGGGCTTCACCTATGACGGCGGCAACGTCAGCATCACCAATAATGCGAGCGTAACCGGCACGACCGCGGCGATCGATGCAAGCGCCACGGGCGGCGGAACGGTGTCGATCAACAATTACGGCACCATCAATGGAGCCGTTGTTTCCGACGCCACGACGACATTCCAGAATGAGGCTGGCGCGATTTGGAATGCAAGCAGCAGCAGCACCTTCACGGGACCAAGCTTCACGAACCAGGGCACCATCAACGTCACCAATGGCGCGGCATTGACGATCAGCGCTACCAGTTACACGGATACTGGCACTCTCACTGCCAACGGAGGGAACATAACCGTCACGGGCGCGGAGACCGGGGCGGGCAGCGCGACGATCTATGGCACGTCGCAAATTCAGTACGACGGACCTTCAAGCGAGAATGTCACGTTTGCGACCGGCGCAACGGGCGAGCTTGTATTGCTCGACTCCGCCGCATTCACTGGAACAATCACGGGCTTCACCGGCACTGGAGCTGGCCCCACAACGTCGGACAAGCTTGATCTCGGCGATATCAATTTCTCGTCGCCGCTGTTTTCCAAGAGCTATGCGAACAACGTGCTCACGGTGAGCGACGGTACTCACACCGCGAATATCAACTTTGTTGGGACCTACACGCATCGCAAATTTCTCCTTCGCATCGGATGGCTCCAACGGAACCTTGGTGACCGATCCACCTGTTGCGGCTGGACAGAGCGATGCGACGGCCTCAGGCGGCCGATGTTTCGAGTGCGACTACCATTAGCGATGGCGCGGTGCTCGAACTCGGCGCACCGTCAACTGACAAGATCACCTTTGCTGATAGTGTCGGCACGCTTGTGCTCGATCAGCCCGCGAGCTTCCAGGGTCAGATTGCCGGAATTTCTGGGCTCGGCGACATCATCAATCTGAAGGGCTTCGACGCCGCCCACACGACCGCCACGGCCAAATTCAACCCGATCGATGATACAACGGTTCTGACGTGACGGATGCGTCCGATCATCAGTCCGCATTCCTGACGCTTGACGGGAATTACGCCTCGTTCGTCTTCAAGGTGATGGCCGATGCGAACAGCGGGGTGGATGTTGCTGGAACGATGCCTGCGGCGATTGCCGACAACCACACGCCCTTCATCCTGACCAACAATGTCACGTTGACCGACAACACGGATGGAACGACGACGATCTCGGGCCTGCAGATCTCCGACACCGATGCGGGCGTAACCACCGTCAGCATCACTGCGACGACCGCCGGCGCCGCATCTGGTACCAGTGTTTCGCCTGTCAACGCATCCGGATCGCTTGCGTCTGTGAACGCGACGTTGGGGGCCGGCATCACTTATCATCCAGGAGCTAGCCCGCCGGCTTCTGACAACGTGACGCTGACGGCCTCAGACAACTTTGGTGCTTCCGAGACATTCAATTTCGTTTTCAACCAGTCGAGCAGCAGCACCGGCGTGACTTTGGTCGGCACATCTGGCAACGATGTTATCTTCGCGACCGGCGGTTCTGATGTGCTGACGGGCGGGGGCGGTCAAGATCAGTTCGTGTTCAAGCCGACGACCGGATCGACCGCGGTTCAACACACGATTACCGATTTCAGTGCCGCAATTGACACTATCGATCTCCGTCAATTTGCCGCCATTTCCGCGTCCGCTCCGCCCTCCGAAGTGCAGGTCGGCAACGACACGCTCGTGACGCTCGACAGCCACGATACGTTGCTTTTGAAGAATGTCGCCGTATCCAGCCTGCATACAAGCGATTTCATTCTGCACGTCTGAACGTGGAAGCTTCGATACGCGACGTTGGTGCGGCGTGCTGCCCGCGATTCCGATCACGACAAGTGCGTCCGCGGCTTCCGGCAACGGTCGCGAAGCAGGGAGCCCCGACATTGAGCAGGACTCCCCGTCAGCCATGGGGCAAGCTTATTCGGCCGCAATCGGGTGCATTGTCCCGCCCTGATCCTGGCTTGCGAAGGCAAAGCCCTCGTAGCCCTTTTCGGCGACCTCGGCGCACTTCCTGCGATATCCGCCGACGCCTTCCGGGCCGAGATACGGCAGGAAGCGGCGCGCCTTGCCGTCGATGTTGGCGCCCATGTACCAGGAATTGGCGGCGGTCATCAGGGTCGCGTTCACGACCTCCGCGACGTGGGCGCCCCACGCATCTTGCGCCTGCGGCGGTCGCCTCGATGGTCGAAAGCTTGTTTCGTCGCATGTGGGCGATGCATTCGGTGATCCACTCGACGTGCTGCTCGATCGACACCGGCATGTTCGACAGGACCGACGGGCTTTGCGGGCCGGTGATCATGAACAGGTTCGGGTAGCCGGCGACCGCCACGCCGAGATAGGTCTCCGGACCGTCCTGCCATTCCTGCGCGAGCGACCTGCCGCCGCGCCCCTTGATCCCGAGTTGCTTCATTGGGCCGGTCATCGCGTCGAAGCCGGTTGCGACCACGATGATGTCGAGCGGGTACTCCTTGCCGCCGGCGCGAATGCCGTTCGGCGTGATCTCCTCGATCGGGCCATCGGTGGCCGCATCCACCAGCGTCACGTTCTTCTTGTTGAAGGTCTCGAAGTAGTTGGTGTCCAGCGGCTGGCGCTTGGTGCCGTAGGGATAGGTCTTGGGGATGAGCTTCTCGGCGATCGCCGGGTCGTTGACGGTCGAACGGATCTTGCGCTTGAGGTAGTCGGCAATGAGATCGTTCGCTTCCTTGGAGAAGAACATGTCCTGATAGTTGGCGAGCCAGAACGCGAAGCCGCCGGCGTCCCACATTCTGTCGAACTCCCGCTCGCGCTCTTCGGGCGTCGTCTCGAGGACCGCCTTGGGCAGGAAGTTCAGCTCGAAGCCGAAGAACGAATTCTTGATGCGCTGGCGAATTCCGTCGTAGTCGGCCTTGCGGGCCTTGGTGACCTCGGGATCGACGCGGCCGTTGCGCGCCGGCACGCAGAAGGCCGGCGTGCGCTGAAACACCGTCAGATGCTTGGCCTGCTGCGCGATTTCCGGGATGGCCTGCACCGCGGTTGCGCCGGTGCCGATGACGCCGACCCGCTTGGCGGTGAAGTCGACGCCGTCGTGCGGCCACTGGCTGGTGTGGTAGCACTTGCCCTTGAACGATCCCCAGCCCTTGAACTGCGGTATGTTGGCGGTCGAGAGGGCGCCGACCGCGGTAATGACAAAGCGCGCCGTGACCACGTCGCCCTTGTCGGTGCGCACCGTCCAGAGCGCGGTATCCTCGTCGAAGGCGACCTCGACGACGCGTTTGCCGAACTGGATGTCGGGCTTGAGGTCGAAGCGCTCGGCGCAGTGCTCGAGGTAGCGCAGGATCTCGTCCTGCTCCGGATAGCGCTCGGACCAGCTCCACTCCTGGAGCAGGTTCTTGTCGAACGTGTAGCAATAGATGTAGCTGTCGGAATCGCAGCGCGCGCCGGGATAGCGGTTCCAGTACCAGGTGCCGCCGACGCCGTCGCCGGCCTCGAACACGGTGACGTTGAGGTCGAGCTTGTCGCGCAGCGAATGCAGCATGTACATGCCGGAAAAGCCGGCGCCGATGATGACGGCATCGAAGTTGCTCTTTGCGCTTGCCTTCTGCGAATTACCTTGCGCAGTCATGATATCCTCCCGTTGAGAGCGCTTCTTGTCGGCACGGAGGGGGCTCTCCGTGCTCCGTCGTTTTGGGTGGCGTGGTTGCGATGCCGATCCGGTTTCATGCCGGATGCGGCATCGTCCATGATCGGACTTGAGCCGGGAAGCGCCTTACGCCGCCGCGCGCGCCTCGCCGCTCTGATAGGCGGCCGTCTCGAAGTTCATGTAGCCCGTGAACGAGGTCGGATCGCCGAACGGGAGGATCTGCGTCGCCCAGTAGCCGCCGAACCCGTTCTTGCGGTCGATCCAGTAGAACGTGTTCGCAAGGCCGGCCCAGCCGAGCGATCCCGCCGGCCGTCCTGTCGGCGCGTCCTCGTCATTGACCATGAAGGTGTAGCACCAGGATTTCTTCAGGCCGGGGAAGAACTCGGCGTCGTTCGACAGCGTTGCAATTACGCCGGGCAGCATCACCACGGATTGGTCCGAACTCAGTCCGTTGCGGACAGCGGCTGCGACCGTCTCCGGCTTGAGCACGCGGCCGCGCGGTCCGGCCCCGTCGTTCAGCCACATGCGGATGAATTTCATGTACTCGCCGATCGAGGCGTAGAGTCCGTGGCCGCCCATGTGGACTTCCGGGTCAGCCGGCAACTGCAAGTCGGGAAGCGGGGTCAACGAGCCGTCGGCTTCACGCTGGTGGATGACGGCAAGGCGCGACCGCATCGAAGGGGTCATCGAGAAGTCGATGTCTTCCATCGCAAGCGGCGCAAAAATCCGTTCCTTCATCACCTCGCCGAGGCGCTTGCCGCGGATGCTCTCGACGATCTGGCCGCACCAGTCAATGTTGCTGCCATATTCCCATTTGTCGCCGGGGTCAAACAGCAGCGGCGTCATCAGCGATGCCTTCGTGCAGGTGATGACGCTCGGCTGGCCTTGCTCCTGGGCCAAGCGGAAGTAGCTGGTGTTGAAGAAGTCGTAGCCGAGGCCGGCAGTGTGCAGCATCAGCATGCGCGTGGTGATGTCGCGCTTCGGCGCGCGCAGGTTCGGCTGGCCGGCGGCATCGAACCCGTCGAGCACTTCCAGCTTGCCGATGTCGGGAACATAGGTCTTGGCCGGGGCGTCCAGGTCGAGCTTGCCTTCCTCGACGCATTGCAGGATGGCCGTGCCGGTGATCGCCTTCGTGGTCGAGAAGATGGCGAAGACGGTATCCGCTGTCATGGGCTGACCGCCGCCGAGCGTGCGTTCGCCGGCCGCGCCCTCGTAGATGTTGCCCGATCGATCGGTGATCATCGCGACCACGCCGGGAACCCGGTCCTTGCCGGTCACGACACTTTGCAAGACGCCATCGCATGCGCTTCTCAGGTTGTTACCCATTGCAGTTCCTCCCGTTGAGACTTTTGAGTTGATCCCGGCTTTGTTGGCAGGTGCCGGCGTCCCCTGGAACAGTGTCAGCTGTTGTAACGCTTGGAAGTCGCAACTCCAGTTGGTTTGTCCCAACGGCGCGTGCGCGACGAAAGTCGCGCCGATAGCGATACCGGCAATAGCACTTGCGGGTGGTCACGATCGGGCCCGGTCTCGCAACCGAGCGCTGTAAAACCTAGACCTATTTTTGATGGTCGGCCATGTCTTTCGCACGAGAGCGGCATTCACGATCGTTGCGCGCTTGCCGCGTCACGTAAGCAATGCTGACAATTCGAGATCGCGCGGATGCTGCTCGAATGGTTGTCGCGAATTCGTGCGAACGCCGTTCGTCTCAACCAACCTCGAGCAGGATCTCGACCAGACGTGCGGGCTGGTCGACCATGACGTCGTGGCCCGAGGCGACCTCATAGGTGGTCCACCCGGGTGCGGTCTTCATGCGCGCCAGGGTCTGGTCGAACACGGGGGCTGTTGAAGTTGGTGGCGCGGATGTAGGTCTTGCGCGCGATTTTCTCGCGCGCCTCGGCCCCGGTGATCTTTTCGGTAACCGCCGCGAGCGGGTGGGGAGTGCACTTGCCGTCAACCCAGGGCTGATCCTTCTCGTTCACGGCGAAGGCTTTGGCGGGGACGGGCTTTGCAACGAGGTCGCCTCGCGCCACCGCCGCCTCCTCGAGGGCCTTGCGCGGGCCGGGATTGGCGAGCGCGATCAGGTTGTCGCCGGGCGAGGGGACAAACGCATCGAGATAGACGATCGAAGCGATCTGCGGTCCGATCTGCTCTGCCGCTTGCGTGATGACGAAGCCGGCCGAGGAATGGCCGACCAGAACGATGTCCTTGAGGTCCTCCCATTTCACCAGATTGACGATGTCGGTGACGTGGGTCGTGAGGTTGACGTCCTTGGTCATGAGGTGCGAGCGGTCGCCGACGCCGGTCAGAGTCGGCGTAAAAACCTTGTGGCCCTTCTGCTCGAGACCATCGGCGACGCGCCGCCAGCACCAGCCCCCATGCCAGGTGCCGTGAACCAGGACGAAGGTCTTGCGCGCGCTCTGCGCGCGTGCGGTTTCGAACGAGGTCCCCGTCGCCACCGCGCCGACGGCCGCGATCGCGGCGAGCGCAGCGCGGCGCGTGGTTTCTCCTGAAAGCTCCGACATGATCGCCTCCCCATGTGTTTATTGGTTGGACCAACACTAGCGCATGATCCGACAAAAAGTGCAGCGGTTTTGCGAAGGGCAGACCGAGCATACGCGCTGCCCACGGCTTTTGCCCACTATCGGCGCGCCGATACGAGGTCCGGGGGCGCCGCCGGATCCTTGCCGGCCTCCGGCTTGCTGATCCAGATCGCCAGCCCGGCGGCGAACAGGAAGAGGCCCGCTTGCGCCGTGAACACCAGCGCATACGACCATGCCAGGGATGGCAGGAGATGCGACGTTGCATCGCTTGCGAACGTGCCGAGGAAGCCGCCGGCCCCGAACGAGATCGCCTGCGAGGCGCCCCACAATCCCATCCGCGTGCCCTCGCGGTTGCGGCTTCCGGTGCCGACCAGATTCATCATGGCGCCGATCGCGGCGATCGCAAAAACCCCATTGGTGATGCCGAGCGTGAGCATCGAGGCGCGAAGCGGCCAGGCGGGGCCCACCGCGGCTGCGACGGCGATGTTGAGGATTCCGATCGCGGATGCAATGCAGCCGCCGACGATCCATGGCGTGGTGCGCGTGCGCAATGCCGGGATCAGGTGATTGAGGACGGGCACCAGCGCCATGCCGATCGCGGCACCGGCGTGCTGAAAGCCCGCAAGCTTGGTGGTCTGGCCCGGCGTCATGCCGAACACGGCGCCGGCAAACGGCTCCAGGATCAGGTCCTGCGAGCTGTAGGCCAGCATCGCAATGAAGATGAAGATCGCGAATCGACGGGCCTGCGGCTCGCGCCAGATCTGGGCGAGCTCCTCGCGAAAGCTGGTCTTTTGCAGCTCGTCGTCGGCCGGACGATCAATCTGGGACGGCTTGTCGCCTTCGATGTTCCACACGCCGATAAGCGTGAGGATCATCGCGATCGCAGAGACGCAGGAGGAGACGGCGACAAGCCTTGCGCCCGAGAAGGGATCGAGCGCGGTGCCCGCAGCCGCGCTGGTGGCAATGAAGCCCGTCACCATCGTGATATAGGCAATCGCGG
The DNA here is from genome assembly GCA_963738845.1 of uncultured Alphaproteobacteria bacterium. GTDB lineage: Bacteria > Pseudomonadota > Alphaproteobacteria > Rhizobiales > Xanthobacteraceae > Bradyrhizobium. The sequence continues at coordinate 11,034 of CAVTYJ010000010.1, forward strand.
CCGCGACATTGCGTTGGGTTGGATCGGTGCGCTTGGCAAGCAGGACGAGAAGCGACGTGCCGGCGGCTGATACGCCAGCGCCGATCATGACGAACGCGAAAACGGCCAGTGCGATCCCGATGTAAAGATGCGTTCCCATCCATGCGGTCGCGATCGCCGCAAGCACGCCGCCCAAGGCGTGCACCATCATCCCGCCGATGATCCAGGGCGTGCGCCGGCCGCCGAGATCGGACCCGTAGCCGAGCCGCGGACGCAGGACCTGCATGGCGTAATGCAGGCCAACCAGGAAGCCGGGGAGCATGGCCGGCAGCGCCAGTTCCACGACCATGACGCGGTTGAGCGTCGTCATGGTCAGGAGGGTCACCGAGCCGAGCGCGGCCTGCACCAGGCCGAGTTGAAAGATCCCAAACCAGGACAGCGGCTTGAGGGAGGGCGGCATTACCGCCAGAGGCGCGCAAAGGGTTTCATCTAGCCAAGGCTAGGCGAGAAAGGCCGACAAACAAAGCGCTAGTTTGCCGGTCCGCTGATCAGGCGAGGCGATATTTGCGGATCACCTCGGCGCTCGGCTCCAGGCCCAGTCCCGGGCTCTGGGGAACCGTTATTGCGCCATTCTTCGGAATGATTGCGTCGCCGAAGAGTTGCGCCTCGAGGTCGAAATAGCGCCATTCCACCATTGCGCCGGGACCGCCGAGAGCCGCGTTGGCATGGATGGCGGCAAGCAGCCCCGGACCGTCGTAGAACGTGTGGATCCGCACTGTTGTGTTGTTGGCGTTTGCGATGGCAAACACCTTGCTCAGTTCCGTCAGGCCGCCCATCTTGACCGGGCTCGGCTGAACGAAGTCGACGGCCTTCGCCTCGAGAAGATGCTGAAAATCCATCAGCGTCGACGCGTTTTCGCCGGCGGCAATCGGAATACCTCCCTCCTGCCTGACGCGTGCGAGCCCGGAATAGTTTTCCGGCGGCCAGACCGGCTCTTCCAGCCAGCGCAGGTTGAAGGGACGGAGCCTCCTTGCCATGTCGAGGGCTTCGCGCACCGACCACGGGCAATTGACATCGAGCATGATCTCGACGTCGTCGCCGGCCGTCTCCCGAGCGGCGCGGACGCAATCGACGTCGATCTCGTGCAACTTCAGATGACGAAAGCCGGCGCGCAGCGCGCGTGCGACATTCTTGCTGACAAATTCCGGGTCGTTGTAGCGGGAGAGACTGGCATAGCAGGGAAGGGAGACGGCGTCGCTGCCTCCAAGGAGACGATGAACCGGCTGAGCCGCGATCTTGCCCGCGATGTCCCACAGCGCAATGTCGATGGCCGAGAGGCCATGGATAAGTGCACCGCTGCGCCCGAAGACATGGAACTTCTTCTGCAGATCGAGCGAGAGCTTGCCTGGCTGCGTGACGTCGCGACCGATACATTCGGCGGAAAGGATGGAATCGATCGCGGCCTTGACCGCCGGAACGGCGGCAAAGCCGAATGACTCGCCCCAACCGACAACGCCTGTATCCGTTGTGACCGAGACGATCAGGGAATCGACGCTCGGCAGACCCGCCTTGCCCCACACCGCCGCCGCCGAAGGCCCGCCCGTCGTTAAGGGGATCCGCAACGGTATCGATTCGATCCTGGCGATTTTCACGGCGCTCTCCCGGAGTTTGCGATGGAGCATAGGCCCGGACCTTCGCGCAAAGCCACGGAAATAGCCCGTTATCGGTTATGAGAGCGCGTTAGGGAATTGCGAGTGGGCCATCTGCCTCGCCGCGGAATCCGCACCGCGACACCGTAACTGTCGTCGAAACCTGGCCGCGACGCAAAAAACAGCGCTTTTGCCCCACCTTCTCGCCTCGGCCCCGGCGCCGCGCCTTGGGATATGTGACTTGCCGCACTTGGATCGTGTGGCGGTTCTGCTATTTCGCGCCTACCCTGTTGCAGCCCCAATTTGATTTTCCGCCGGGACAGAGATGCTGCGTGGTTCGCTGATCGGCCTGCTCGTTGGCCTTGCTCTCACCAGTTGCTTCGTCACCGCGTCGGGCGCGCTGGCCGACGATGCCGGCGCCTGCATGAACGGCAACGGCGACGAGCGGATCGATGCCTGCACGCGGGTGATCCTGGCGAACAAGCGCGGCAGCAGCGGCAATCTGGCATGGGCCTATCGCAACCGCGGTCTCGGCTGGCGCTCCAAGGGCGACGACGACCGGGCGATTGCGGATTACAACGAGGCGATCAGGATCGATCCGAAGCTCGCGCTGGCATATCTCAACCGGGGCTGGAGCTTTCATCTCAAGCACGACGAGGATCGCGCCATCGCCGATTTCACCACCTCGATCCAGCTCAACCCGAAAATTACGCTCGCCTTTGAAGACCGCGCCGTCGCCTACTTCACCAAGAAGGACTACGACCGCGCGCTGGCCGACTACGACGATGCCACCCGGCTCGATCCCAACTATGTCGATCCCTTTATCGGTCGCGGCAACGTCTATCGCAACAGGCGCGACTATGACCGCGCGCAGAACGAATACAACGAAGCGCTGAAGCGCAATCCGAACAGTGCCGCCGCCTATGTCGGCCGCGGCAATATCAATCACGACAGGAAGGATTACGACCGCGCGATCGCCGACTACAGCGACGCGATCAGGATCGATCCGAAATACGCCTTGGCTTACGGCAATCGCGGCAATGTCTACGTCGACAAGAAGGACTACGACCGCGCGATGTCCGACTACAATGACGCGATCCGGCTCGATCCGAATGCGCCGCCGCCCTACAACGGGCGCGGAAACGCCTATTACGCCAGGAAGGATCCCGGCCGCGCGCTGTCGGACTACAACGATGCGATCCGGCTCGATCCCAACTATGCCATCGCTTACCGAAATCGCGGCAACGTCTACCGCGACCGTCAGGACCTCGATCGCGCGATGTCGGACTTCAACGACGCGATCCGGCTCGATCCGCAATATTCGGCGGCCTACAACAGCCGCGGGATCGTCTATTATGCCAGGAAGGATTACGAGCACGCGCTCGCCGATTACAACGACGCGATCAGGACGGACCCGAAGAATGCCGCTGCGATCTACAATCGCGGCCTGTACTATTTCGACAAGCAGGATTTCGACCGCGCGCTCGCCGACTTCAACGAGGCGGTCCGGGTCGACCCGCAATATGCGGCGCCGTACAACAATCGCGGGCGGCTTTACGCCCGGCGCAAGGACTATGATCGCGCGATTGCGGACTTCAATGAGGCGATCCGCCTCGATCCCAAAAACTCATGGGCCCGCAACAATCGCGGTCTGGTCTATCGCGACAGGCAGGACTACAGCCGCGCCTTGTCCGATTTCGACGAGGCGATCAGGCTCGATCCGAAGAACGCCAAGGCGATTGCAAACCGTGGAATCGCCTATCAGGGCCAGGGCGACAACGATCGCGCCACGGCCGATCTGAACGAGGCGCTCCGGCTCGATCCGACACTGGGCTATGCCCGCACCGCGCTCGCCAACATCAAGCCGGCATCGACCTCGAGCCCGACCAGCCCGAGCGCGACGGGTCAGCAGACGGCGAGCCAGCCGGCCACGAGCCAGGCCGCGGCCGCCACGTCTGCCTCGCTATCTCCCGCGCTGCGCCGCGTTGCCCTGATCATCAGCAATTCGAACTATGCCGCCTATGGAGTGTTGCCCAATCCGAAGCATGACGGCGATCTGATCGCCTCGGTTCTGAAGGGCGTGGGTTTCCAGTCCGTCGTGGTCAAGAGCGACCTGACGCGCGACCAGATGCTCAAGGCGCTGCAGGAGTTTGCGGCGCTCTCCGACAATGCCGACTGGAGTGTCGTCTACTATTCGGGCCACGGCGTTGCCTATAACGGCATCAACTACATGATCCCGGTCGACGCAAGGCTGGCGGCGGATCGCGATATCGATATCGAGGCGGTCGATGTCGGCAAGCTCTCGGGCGTGATGGCGGGCTCGTCGAAGCTTCGACTGATCATTCTCGACATGTGCCGCTCCAATCCGTTCGTCAAGCAGATGCGGCGCACCATCGCCTCGCGCGGGATCGGCCGCGGCCTTGCACCGCCGCCTGAGGACGATGCCGGCGAGTACACCGCTTTCGCCGCACGCGACGGTCAGGAGGCGCTGGATGGCGACGGCAACAACAGCCCGTTCGCGGAGGCGCTGGCGAAGCGCCTGCAGATGCCCAATGTGGACGTCAGGCGCGTGTTCGACTACGTCCGTGATGACGTCTTGAAGGTGACGAACCGGCAGCAGCAGCCGTTTACCTACGGCTCGCTCCCGCCCGTCGATTTCTTCTTTGTGCAGCGATAATTGGCGGGCGAATATCATCTGTCGCCGCAAGATCAATAACCTGGCGGTCGGGCGTTGAGAGTCATTTAGGTGTCCCCCGTTGACTGTGCGCTGGCGCGGGGCCATCTGTTCTCTCCGGCGTGACGTCAGGTAGGGCAGGAGCTCGCGACGGTGAATGCCGCAAAGTAAGGACCCGCTGCTAACCCGAGAATCTCGAGGGCGTGTTCAACGCAAAGAACGAGGCGGCGCGTTGGGCTCATTCGGGCAGCCCGCAAGGCGCAGGCCTTCCGCGTACTTGTCCACAAACGCGGAATTTTGATACGGCCCTAGATATTCGCTCAGCCGGGAAACGCCGAATGCCGGGTCGATGATTTGCAAGCGGGCCGCTAGTCGACGTGCCGTGTCGATGCGGCCTCCGAATGCAGCGCTGGCGGCTCCAATCCGCAAGCTGACGTGTGCGTCAGGACTGTGTCGGAGCATCCGTTCCGCCAGGCCTAGCGCTTTGTCATATTCGCCCAGAAAAAAACGGGCGTGCGCCATCGCCGCAAAACTTGTAAGTCTCAGAGAGCCTGGGTCGAGCCGTTCGGCGCGCTCAAGGTGCTCAATCGCCAAGTCAGGATGTCCCTGCCAGACGTTGATCCAGCCACTATTTGCCCACGCACTCGCGAGATTGGGGTTCAGTTCGAGTGCACGGTCAATGAGTTGCCGTGCTGACGCGAGGTCGTGGAGCAGATAGGCGACCGCCCATGCAGCCTCGCCTAAAGCCACGCTGTCGTCCTGGCCTAGCCGAGCAACAATCTGCCAAAGTCGCGAGACCTCGCTTCTCCTATGGGCAATGTCGTCTGGCTCTGCGTCAAGTAAGTCAAAGCGATGTGCATGACAGTGTATCGCCATCCCGTAGGCGGATGCGTAATCGGGATCGAGAGCACTCGCCTTCGTGAACAGACCTAACGCTTGTTCCAAGCCGTCCACTGTCAGAGGAGAAAGGCACTTAAGACCTCTCAGATAGCAATCGTAGGCATCGGTGTTGCTGGGAGGCTTACGCCAAGCGCGTTTTATCTCGGCCCGTTCCACTCGCGGCGCAATGGCCCCGACTACCTTCTCCGTGACCTCATCCTGAAACCCAAAAACATCCTCCAGCACGCCGTCAAAGCGGTCTGCCCATATGTGGGCTCCACTTGCAGCTTCGATCAGCTGAGCCGCGATTCGCAGTCTACTTCCGGCCTTGCGTACGCTGCCTTCCAATAGATATCGAACACCCAACTCGCGACCGACTCGTTTCACGTCGATCGCTTTACCTTTGTAGCTGAAGGAAGAGTTCCGAGCGATGACGAACAACGACTTGAACCGTGACAGCGCGGTGATGATTTCCTCGACCATCCCATCGGCGAAGTACTCCTGCTCAGGGTCGCCGGACATGTTCTGGAACGGCAGGACCGCGATGGAAGGCTTATCGGGTAACGCAGGCGGGTCCTCTAAGTCGAGAGGCGCGGGCTCGCTTGCGGATTGTCTAGACTGCACTTCGCCGACGAAACGGATGCCTTTGCGCGAAATGGTGCGGATCAGCCGCTGCTCCTCGCCGGAATCGCCGACCGCCTTGCGTGCTGCGTTGATGCGGCTAACGAGCGTGGAGTCGGACACGATTCGGCCGCCCCAGATCGCCGCGATAAGGTCATCCTTGCTCACAACACGACTAGGGTTCTGCAAAAGATAGGTCAGCAGATCAAAGACTTGCGGCTCGACCGCAACCGGCTTGCCGTCGCGCAACAGCTCGCGGCGTTCGGTATCAAGCGTATGGCCGGCAAAGAAAAATTGCACAAAGCCCTCCGAGCCGACGGACCCTTCTCGCTGAAAGATCAAGCATATCTGATGCAAAAATAGATCAAAACGCAAAGTTTTTGCTTCGCGCTTTCAGTATCTCGATCGCGGCTTCCAGAGCCGCGATGCCGGCGGTCGGGCATCAGGTGTCCCGGGCTCCTTGCGGAGGCAGCATGGCGTCGAAGGAACATCCGCTCCGTAACCCACTCTACCAAACTCCAGGGATAAAGAGGATGTGCCCACATAAAGAGCCGCATGCGGATTTCGGTCCCGGAAATATTTTTGGTTCGCGCCCGTCGCAAGCGCCGCTGAGTGTGCGGATCTGGAGAAGTATTCTCAGGGCGCTGCATGACTCTCGATGCAAAGAGGCCCAGAGTTCGATCCGATACTATCGGCATCTCTACGCGGATACTCAGGGTAGGCCCCTTTCGCGGTCCGGAACCACGCGACACCGGGACCAGATGTCGCGGAGTACCCGACCATGACGCGCAACATTCTTATCGCAACCGTGATCGCGGGCTTCGCGTTGCTTCACGGGATAGCGCTTTTTCAGATCAGTTCAGCCTCACCTCGCGGCGTGTCGGACAAATCGCAGCTTTTAGACAGTGGCGACTGAAGTCATTGCGGCGCGATGAAGCTTCGTATTGTTAATATTTTGGAGAGAGTTATAGACCTGCGAAATTAGTCCCGGCATGCCTTTCATTGCGACTTCGCGGACGGCACTTCTGCCCGGCAGAAGGGGGAGGGTTAGTGCAGGGCAATAAAATGGAAAAGACCCCAGCCTCGGGCAAGACTGGAGTCCTCCGATGCGTCCTGCCTGATGAGAAGAGGAGTCGCAAGCAGGATACCACCGAATAGAAGCTTGAGCCTTTGCCATAACGCTGTCTGTGCGAAATGACGCAGTAGATGGTGAACATTTCTTGAGCTGGCGGACCTCAATGAGCTGCAACGTTCAAAAAAGCGCGGGCAGGGAAGGCTAGTGCTTTTTTATGTTCTAGGAACGCTCGGCGTACCTCGTCAGCAATTTCTATAGTGCCTTGAGAGGTCACCAACGTCGCAAGTGCCGAAATCCGTTGGTAGGTTCATGAAACGCTCGACGGACACTGAAAACCGCTGTCAGACCTGCGTAATCAGATACGGATCAGGATAGTCAGTTTTCTCCACCGTTTTACGTCTGCAGCATAGGCTGTGACGTGCAGGTTTTGCGGGGTCCCGAGGGGCTGGATCGCCTCGAGCTGCCGGGCGCCGTCGCCTTCCAGGAAGGCCGGGAATTCCGTCGTATCGGCACCGGCCCGCGCCAGCACGTCCGCCAGCGCCTGCATGCTCTCGATGTCGAGGTCGCGCTTCCAGAACCGCTCGAACACGCCGTCGTGATAGTCGCGCAACACGCCGCGCTGCTTGGCGTATAACAGCCCGATGTTGGCAAGACGCGAGTCAAAAATTTTCCGTGGTCCGCGGATGGTCAGCCCGCGCAAGTTCGCCTCGCGTCGGCAATCCATGTAGCTGTATCTGACGCGGCGCCATTGATGCGCGTTGCGGCTTTGCTCCAGCACGTTGCCCGCCCCATCGACCTCGGCGCTGCCGAGATAGGCGGGAATGTCGAGGGTGTAGGGCAACCACTCCACCGTGGCGCCGGTCTGCCGTTCGAGTTCATAGGTGAGGTCCTTCGCCAGGTAAGCGTACGGACTTTTGTAATCGCTGTAGACCTTGAGCCTCCGCGTCACCTTGCGAACCCCTTCCGACGCCCGTGTCCTTGCGGTCGAATTGAAACAATCCAGCCGACTTCGATGAATATCTACAGTCCGTTCGCCGAGCCAGGTCAAGGGAGATTGGCAGTGACGTGGCGCGCACAGATCATCGAGGCGCGCGCGCTGTTCGGTGGACCGGCGATGGCAACCACCAGCCTTGGTCGTGCCGATCCGCTTCTGGACCCGAAGGCGAAGTCCGACGATAGCGGAGGCATGTCGATTGACGGCGGACAAACGAACTCATTCTACCCAAGATGAGTTCTTCGCCTTTTGACCCCAAATCGGAGTCGGCTCGCCTGGACTAATGCGCGCTCGCCGCGCGAGCGACCTTCTCCACCGTGCGCATCCAGTCGTCGACGTCGCGATCTTCGGGCTGGACCATGATGTGATCGGCGCCGGCGTCGCGATAGGCGCCAAGCCTTGCGACCAGCTCGGCGGCGTCCTTACCATCGAAGCTCGTGCGCAACGAGATGGTGAAGGTCTTGTCCGGCCGCACCGTGCGCAATCGCTTAATCATCGGCGCCGCCGCCTCGGCGGTGAGCCTTGAGCCGTGCAACCCGTCGCAGAGGTTCACGGCGCGTTCCAGAGCCTTTTCGGAACTGCCGCCGACCCATAGCGGAATGGGCGCCGAAGGGGGAGGCTGCATGCGCATCTCCTCGATCTGCGTCGCCCAGTAGCGCGGTTTGAAGGTCACTGGGTCCTGGCTCCACAGCGCGCGTAACAGCGCGATGCTCTCGTCGGTACGCCGGCCGCGCTCGCGGAATGGCACGCCGAGCGCGGAGAATTCCGCTTCGAGCCAGCCGACCCCGATGCCGAAGATGACGCGCCCGTTGCTCAGCGTCTGCAACGTGGCGAGCTGCTTGGCGATCAGCACCGGATGATGCATCGGCAGCACGATCACGCTGGTGCCGAGCCGGACGCGCTTGGTCGCCGCGGCCGCCCAGGCAAGGGTCAGGATGGGCTCCAGGAAGGCGGGCGAGGGCGGATAGGGCGCGTCCTTCGGCAGGATGACGTGTTCGCTCACCCACACGTCGGCAAGCCCGAGTTCCTCGGCCTGAACCGCGGCGCGCGTGACTGCCTCGGGCGTGGCCTTGCGGCCGATATGCGGCAGATGAACACCGATTTGCATGATGCTCCCCGTGTTTCACATATGAAGTAGGCGCAGATGGCCCGATGAGCACATGCTGCCGCGGCGACGGGGCGCCCGCAAGAGCTGTGACGGAGAGAGTTCATGGGCGAGCTTCAGCTATACGTCGTAACCAATCTGGCCCCGGGTCATCACTGAGGCCAGGTTACGAGCACATCGTCCCGGCTCGCGCTATCGGCAGAACACCATTGTCGTGTCGCCGGGTCTGTTCTGCGTACTGAACGGTCTCGCAGACCGGCAAGGGGTACGACGCGCTGGCGCGTCGGCCGCAACTCGCCGCCCCGCTTTGCCCCGAAAGCGGCCAGATTCCCACCTGCACTGTCCCCAGCTACAGCCACGCGCTTGTTGTCGCCGCCGAAGTCCGCGATACGTGCGAAAACGTCCCTAACGGCGGCCAGGCCATCCTCGGACGCGCCGGCGCGGAGTGTCAATCGCTTCGCTTGTGGCCGCTCATGCAGCGGGTGTCCTTCGGTTAGAGTTGATGGATATGCAGAACGCGACACAGGCTGACAGTGGATTGCCTAGACTTCGCCTTGGCTTCATCAACAAACAGCCACTCGATATCGACCAGAAATTTTTTGGGAGGCCAAGTAGGACATTTCTCCATGGTGATAAAATTGAACGATAAAGGGGTTCGCGCGTACATGGCTGCGGGCGGAGCTAAAAACCGACCGCGGCTTGATTGGCAAACTCGTATCGGCACGGTTGCGAAGTACAGCCGCGACCGTGCGTTTGCGTATGTCGTCTGGAATGGCAATCACTCCTGTGATCGCGTTCCCGTTCACTTGATAGAACCTGCTAACTTAGTAGCGGCCGTCACTAAGTCATCTCCGGCGATGTCCCTAGGAATGCTGCTGTAATCCTTTCGGCGCCACGCCCCGCTTGCAACTCGCCTCGATCTCAAGCGTTGTCGTGCTGCAGATTCTTTGGGGTGACACCTTTGGCAATGGCTAAAGCCTCACTTTTATCCGCCTGTGGCCCCTGCCGGCGAGCGTCGGCAGGGTGCCTGCGAAAGACTCAGCGGCCCTCGCAGGCTGCGCGCGCTTGATCCAAATCAAGCAAGCTCATGCTCCCTTCCACTTACCCTGTAGATTGACTGCGTTAGAAGCCGGGAGCGTTCCATGGAAAATCAAAAAGACCCATTCGAAGCCGTCCGAACCATGATGCATGAAAATCTCGAAAGGATTGGAGGCGCTACGCAGAGCTACCTTGATATGCTCGAGAGGACCATCCGAGCCTTTCCAGGTGCCAATCAGGAGCAAATAAGCACCTTCAAGGAATACATTGAGCGGCAAGTTGCATCCAACCGCGATTTCGGAGAGAGGCTTTTGGGCGCCAAGGATTTTCCGGAGGCCTTCCGCATTCAGGCCGAGTACTTTCAGTCCCAGTTGAAGGCCTGCGCAGAAGATGCAGCTCAGATTGGCGCGAAGATGGCTAGCTCGTTCAAACAAGCGGGTTGAGCCGTTAGCAATCATCGCCAGAAGTCCTTGAATCGATCCGGCGCCCGCTCGGTCTAACGCGCCGTGCGCTCCTTCATGGCGCTTGCGCCTTGCTGCCAAACTCTTTCGAGCCATAACGTTTAGATGTCGGCCAGTTTACGTAAGGCTATGTGAAGCCTGACGCTTCTTTTTCCGATAAGCGCGGTGCCAGTGAGTTCGGCCCGGTCGCCCTCGTAGCTGCCCGAAACACCCATGCCGACGTCGTTTGCGTCGAAAAGGATGTCATTCCCAACGACCGGGATCGTCGGCGTGAAGATCGGCCTTGGTTCTCACGCACCCACAGCGCGGCTCGGATTGCGTGGCCTCGAAGAATCGCATCGCCTCACTTAAGCGTGAGGTCGCGAAGTAGCGAAGTAACGGAAGGATGACGCCGACGTCGTTATCTCAGCTCGATTTCATGTTCGTTGGTGGTTCGTCGCAAACGCGATTTCGGAGAGGTTTAGATGACGCCATTTTTAATCCTGACGCGAGCTGCGATCATCGGTTGGACAACCCTTGCCGTGTTTCCGCTCGAGATAGCTTTCGATGTTGTCGAGGGCGAATTGGAGCGGAGAGGTGTCGAGCCCTGAAGGAGATGCGATCCAACCGGAAAGTAAAATTTGGCGCGCGCGGACACGGCGCAGCACTCGCCGTGTCCGTCCGCATACGACGGCGCTCGGGACAGAAGCCGTTCGATCGCGTTACTCCGAATCGCCGATGGGCCATTCGCGTCATTCTCGCGATTCCCGAGGACGAGAAATTCACCAAGGAACTCACATCTCAGCAGGGCGCTTGTGGCAGCGTTCGCGGCGATGTGTCCGACGCGGCCCAATCAGCGACCATAATCCGGCCACGGAAACAAAACACGCTTGATGCAGGGGTATGATCAATCGTTGGAAAGCGCCAGTGAAGGTTTTCTCCAGACAAATCGGAACTATGCTCAAGCGTCTCTTGATATTGAGGCGATACAAGCAGGCCGCCAGGCAGCAACGCTCGGCCGAAGCGCAGATGTCACCCCCGCATATCAGGCACTTCGGCCTGAAGGCCAAGCCGCGTTTCGCTCCGGATATGTAGACCCACTCATTACATCGCGCAGAGAGCGCGGCTCTAGGTTTCAATAAGGCTCGCCCCTTCGCGAACATGCATTCGTGGCGGAAGCCAAAGTCATGGCTCCCTCGCAGAGCGTGATAGCTTTCAGATCCGCAAGGCCCTGCATGTCTTATTCATCGAGAAGATAGACGCCGCCGCTGATGTCTTTATCGTCCGAAGCACGCCAAGCTGCAATTCCGAAGTAAGCGGTCAGCGCCAAACCCGTCACTATACGCGGTTTGGTTTGTCGTTACGTTTTTATCGCTGCTGGCGCTTATCTTCGGATTGGGGGCGGCCGTGCTCTGGCTCGTCTGAGGCTTCCGCCTTGGCACCGCGATCTGGAGCGCTAACGCTAGGCGCTTAATTACCGCACGGCTGAAGGTGCTCGCGGATGCAGCTCATGAGCGAAGGACACGATTTTTGATCGCACCCATCCCTGGCGCCCTTCTTCGGTGAGCGGCAGTATTATTTCAAGCCAGTCCCGTTGGAAGCCGAACCATGCTGGAGCGAGAGGCCTGAGAGAAGGCTTATGCCACGAGGCAACCGTTAATTTCACGAGTTAGAAGGCCCGTTAGACGCGGGGCTCATCCAACACGGTGAGCCGCTGCCAGGTCGTCAAGACGCATTCATCGCAAACCGGCTGGTCGTCGCTTACAGGGAGCCATTCTGTGACTTGACGACGCGCCCAGCGGTCGGCTGAGGGCCAACTTTTGCACACCACGCAATCGTCTTCAGGGATCGCCATAGTCGTAGCGTGCTCACCGAAGGTGGCCAAGCCGAGACCTAAAGAGGGCCTGCCGATGAACGGGTTGTGGTCAATTTCGGATTGTGAGCTCGAAAGCATAAGGCGACGCCCAGCCCCAGGCGTGTTTCAGCGGGACACAACTGTGCTGCTCACGTCTTCGCCTAGGCACCTAATTCGGCGTGGGGACGCAGCGGCCGTAAGGGGCGTACCAATAGTAGCCGTATCCGCAAGCGACCGGAGCAGGAGCGCCGTAATAGCCGGGAGCATAATATGCACCCGCGGCGGCAGCGCCCACCGCAGCAGCACCGACAGCGGCAGCACCGACGCCGACCGCCACTCCAGGACGTACCCCACGGTAGTAACCACCACGATAGACGCCCCCGCGATAGACACCGCCACGATAAACCCCGCCGCGATAGACAGCCCTGTAGGCGAAGGCGTCAGTTGAAATAGTCCCAACGATTCCGATTCCGATGATCGCAGATGCAGCAAGCGAGAGAATGGCTCGACGCGACATGGTGATGCCCTTTTTTGATGATGCGGCCGTGTGGACATTGGCAACGCAGTGGGCTGCGATTTGGTTCCAGGCATAGGCTAACCGTCGGGGGTGCGGTCAACGAACCTCATTGATAGCCCTTGGCGGCGACGGCCTTTTTTGGTTGAAATCCGGCCGCACATCTGCACCACGCTTGCCGCAGGCTCGGCAAACGAACTGCTGCTCAATGTCGGATAGCCTCAGATCGTCAGACCATCGATCGGCGCTGAGTGATAGTGAACGGCTGCACTTGTAATCCTGGCAATGGACCGATGCCTCGCACGCCCATGTCGCGCATTTCACCGAAGGTGATTTTTTGCGGCCTCTCCATACTCTGATCCGGTCTAGCGCTTTTTACCATCAACCTGGCACTGGCTTTGCTCAGCCCCGGCTAATCCTTCGAAATCTAAGTCGTTTCGTATCAAACTGAGGCAGTAATGAAGCCTAAATCCCAGTTCGAAACAGCAGACAACTCGGCCTCACAAGCGTTGTGGCAGTTAACCGTGCTGATCTCTGAGCTACGGCGAAAAATTCACAACTTCGAAAACAGCATCGAAGCGGAAGAGGATCGCGCACAGGTTTTCGAGCCTGCGAACGCCAACTACCCAGTCCTGGCCCGCGATTTCAAAGCTCGTCGTGACAATTTGCTGGTCACAATCGCAATGCTTGAGAACCAGCTTGCGCGCGCCGATGCTTCGACCGCGTGAGTTTCGGTCGCGAAAGAGCTGGACTATCACGCCCGCCAATGCCCCAACGTGGGCGGGTTTTCATTTGGGTTGGCACTTATCCAAGGACGAGGGGGAGCCTCTTAAAGCGAACGCAGAGACGCGGCTTCATCGGTGCCGCGGGTGCTCCAGCTCGAACCCAAATGAGAGGGGCTGCCGCTCTTGGTGATGCGATCAGGATGCGGGCAATTGCATTCGTGTCCCGTGGTGTGTGAGTTAGTTCATAGACCCTAAATTGAAGGTCAGACCATATTCGCGCTCCTCAATTCCATAGATCTTTTGAGGAGGTCGAGATGGCTACGAATCAAACGCACTCGAGTTCAGACCGGCATCCGCTTCTGGAGAAATTCAACCAAATGCCGGCCGCAGCCGCCGGGGGTCTCTTTCTGTACAGCGTGAAAATCGTGTGCGGTAAGCAGACGGAGACAAACTGTGGTTGTTGTGTTGCAGGCACCCGGCCGGGCATGTACGCCACTGAGGTCAACATTCAAAATTTCAATCCAGAGCCCGCGCGGCTTGTGAAGTTCGTCCAACCCCTGATACTTTTGGGCACCGTTGTTGCGCGTGAGCCTAGTCTTACGGACCCCGCGACGATTTCTCCACGTCAGGTCGAAGAGATCGTTATCCCGCCACTGGCGGCCACGATGGACGATTGTTGCCGAATCGCGGAGATGCTGCCGCCCCCGAGCGGAGAGGCTGCGCTCACCATCGCTATCCTGTCGATCTTTAGCTCGTTAGAACTGTCCGTCTCCGCGGTCTACACGGCGAGCCCTCTAAGCGGGGACGGCATTAGCATCGACGTCGAGTACATTCCGTCGCGACAATTCGGGGTCGGCGGCCGGGGTTAACAATGCTCGGTTCGTCACACCGGCATTGGCGAGGCGGTGGAGGTTGTTGCCTGGCCGCTAGGGTCGACCAAAAAGCCGGGGCTCTGGGGCCGTAATTTCAACGTGTCCGCGTTATCTCGAACAGCGGCCTTTGTAGCGAGTAGGTCGCGTTTCTCGATGCCCGTCCAAGCCCCCAGCTTGGGCGGGCTTTCTTTTAGGGCTCGGAGCCGCAGATGAGACAGTGCTGCATGATTTCCCCTTCGCCCTGCGGACCTACTCGGCTACTGAACCTCTCGCCGCGTGCATCGCCAAAGCAAGCCGTGCGGTCTAGGCGATAACGGCGAATTAATCTCATCAGTCCATAATCGAACGCAGTTTTTAGATGGGTGCCGCGTAAACGAGCCGTCGCTAGATCGTCCACGCGACGGCTCGTTTTTCTTGTAAATCCTTCGAGGTGAAATTGCGACTGGGCTGACACCCGTAAAAAGGGGAACGTTTTGGCTGAGACATCAGATAAAGAGACGCAGCCAGACAAGCGGCCTGATGCACAGCGGGCGCCTTCGAACCTCGTGCCGGCGATAGTCGTGTCATTAGCGGTGTTGGCCAACATTTGCGTGGCCTCCCCCAATGCATTGTCATATTTACAATTCGCTGAGCGGGATCTGCATGAGGCAGAGTCAGTCCGCCCGACAGCGGATTATTCTTCCATCCTCGATACCCTGAAAGATATTCAATTGTCGCAACGGCAAAACGCCGCCGTGTTGGAGTCGCTCACACAGAGATCGGCTACTCAACTGGCGGCTGTGGCGGGAATAGCTGATCAACTTTCCTCGCTGGCAGCGCGAACGGACACTTCGCAAATTCCGACAATGCCGGTGACAACTTCCGCCATCCCACAGCCAAGCCAAGCGCCCGCCGTCCGGGTAGTCAGGGCGTCACGGATAAAACGACCTCCTATGCCCCCCGGACCTTTTTCGATTGGAGAAGCTCGCTGAGCCCAGCGGCGCGGACGCATGCCAGCATCGCCTAGGTGTGCGGGGCTTAGCGAGGGCCGGCGGTACCCAAAAGCGCCATGGCGACACCTTGCATCGCTAGGCCGCGTGCGCTGAAGCGGTAACAGGATTTCAACGGGACCACTGTCAAATGGGGCTGCGGACTGAGTAATGCGTTCCGCGAGAAAAGCGCGGTAAGCCGCCGACGTGAAAGCGCCGGCGGCTTTTTTATCCCGCCTGATAAGCGTCGAATGCGTGCGCAAGGAAAACAGCTACCTGCAGCAAACGAGAAGCGCGATAATCATTGGTGACCGTCTCTTGGTCGCCACCAGCGAGGGTGCATTAGAACCACGCCGCCCGGCGCTCAAGTTAAGCTTTCGAAACTATTAAGCGTTATCGAGAGTAAGTCGCGGATGAATTCTGTACGCGTACCGTGGCGCTTAGATGGCCCGCCGGTCCCCCAAAGGTCGGCGGGCTTTCCTATGTGCGTGCCAACTGGCTATTCAAGTTGAGGTTGGCTCACGTCCGCGCCGTATTCTTCAGAATTCCCGATGCATTGCTGGATGGCTTCGGCTCCGCCTTGACCCAATGCTTCTACCGGCCCCTGCGGTAGGGTGGATCGCTGGTGCAAACTTCAGTCGAGTGATAAAGAGGAACAGCGGTCGATGTCTCACGGCTGCGCCGGACCCGCAGCCCTCGCTTTAGCCCAAGGTTTGGCATCACGTAGCCATCCGGCTTGCCGCTCACTTCGAGCTATACAGGCGCCCACAATGGCCAGATACGCAATCTTAATTACCTTCACAGGGTTTATCCTTGTCGGGTCAACAATCGCCTTCGCTCAATCGAGTAAAAGGACCGGGCTAACGAAGGGCGACTTGACCGGAAAAGACATGGACATCATCGTCAGCATCATCGAAGTACCACCCGGAGCGTCCGGTGTGCTGCACACGCACCCGGGAGAAGAAGCTTACTACGTCATCGAGGGAGCCAGCATACTGCGCCCGGACGGGACACCACTTACGCTTGAACCGGGCCTAGCCAAAATCAATGTTCGCGACGTGCCGCATGGTGCGTTCACTGTTACCGGTGACAAGACGCTCAAGCTGCTCACGGTCCACATCGTCGATAAGGGCAAGCCAATGACGGTCCCCCTGAAATAGGCGGTCCAGCAATGCACTGGCGCCGTCGAACCAAATTCAACGATTTGCCTTCAGCGGTTTTCAAGGATTTTAGGCTATCAAAGGACCATGGAAAGACGTGCCAACCCTCGCAAACCTGTTTTGATGTCCGGAATGATCCAGTTCGCGGACACCAAAATTGGCTGCTTAGTCCGCAACATGTCCATTGCGGGGGCGGCCCTCGATGTTACCAATCCGCTTGACATTCCCGAACGGTTTGACCTTGCCTTTAAGCAGGACGACGCCCGCATTCCGTGTCGCGTCATCTGGCGCAAACATGAGCAGATCGGGGTAGCCTTCGAGTAAGCACCCGCAGCTTTCCCGCTGATCAGCCGTTTCGCCTTAGCCCAATTGAATCCTGCCGCACGTCTGCACCGCGCTTGCCGCATGTTTCACAGACAAATCGCTGTTCAATATCCGATAGCCGCAGATCATCGGGCCATCGATCGGTGCTGAGCAATGGCGAATGGCTGCCCTTATAGTCCTGGCTCTACGACCTCTTCGGGACTTGAGGGAGCTCATGTTTACTCTTCATGGCGGCCGCGCTTTCGGCCGCAGCCACTTCCTTGCGCAGGGCCTTGAGATCCAGCATTTGCTGCTCAAGAACGTCATCGACTAAGATGACGCGTTCACGTGACTCTTCGGCCGCAGCCGAGCGCGGAGACTTAATCATGTGATCCCCTTACTCATCGTGCGCGCCGGTCGGGTAGGATGATAACCCCGATCTAGCACAACTTCTACGAGAATTTGGCGGACGGCGAATCTGTCGCAGTCAGTGCAGCGGCCAATGGTCGCGATTACCCTGGAATGCTGGCGGAACGGAACGACCGAGTGCAGGTTGAGCGTTGATGCTAAGGAACGGAAAGAGAATGTCGCTGGCCACGGCAGCGCTGCTGCTGTCCGGCTTCTCGACTTCGATCACATGGCCTGAGAATGTCACGGCTCCGAAACGTAGCGCTGATGCTCAGCTACAGCCTCAGTCATCCGCGACCACCAAGCCCACGATGACGGCCGACGAACAAGAGAAGCTCAAGAAGGAATTGATCAAGGCGCGCGATCGCCAGTCTCAGGTCAAAAGCAACGAGCGCGCTGTGCCCGCTAGAGCCAAAAAGCCCTGAGGCTGGATAGAGGCGGGGGTCATCGGTTCCACACGCTCGCCGGTAACGGCTTATTAACACCTGGGGCGAGTGGCCGTCGCAGGTTTCCTGACAGCGACAGATTCTCGCCACCGAGCCGCCGCCGGCTCGGCCGGCGAATCGCGTTCGCTGATCGCCTTTTAGATGTGTGGAACATGACGGCGGCCCTTCGCTTTTGTGAGCAACGGTCCACGGCATGATGGATCAAATTGATGGGGGACATCAATGACCTTCAAAGTCATTCACGTGAGGCAGCGGAGCGGGGCATCTGCCAAGCGGGTTTTGGCCAAGACTACGTCGAGGCCACTCGTGAAAATGCCTCCAGTCAAATTCAAACCGCCGGACGACAAGCAAGAGCCAAAGCAAGCCCAGCAGGAGCGTCTGTTCATCACTGCAGCGCCCGAGGGTCCGTCAATCGCGGCTGATCTCCCGGAGAAGCTTCGCAAGATTGAGGGCGGTCCTGTTCAAAAGCCCCTCACCAATAAGCAGCTCGAAATCCTCGACCGCATCGTCCAGAAGGCGGGCGACGGCCACCCTAAAACCCTCGGCCTTCGGCTTGTCTTGGCGGCGTCTGAGAACGACCTTACCGCTGCATGGCCGATAGGCACGCTGTCGAGGGCATTGCGCGCTTCAGGCCGCTCCATTGAGGCAGACGCCGTTCACAAGGTTGCTTACGGGTGCAGAGTTTCCCGTTACAAGGATATGGCAGCCACCGCGCTTGCGGTACTGAATGAACAAATAGAAACAGAAGCGGCAAAAGCCGCGGCGCCTGGACACACGCCAGAAAACTAAAACGATGAAACAGCAAGGGCGGCGCGGGGCTACTACGGCTCGGCCTGAAGATCGTATCGCCGTTGGAGGCGTTCGGTGAGGATCTCGAAGAATTTCTGCAACTCGGCCCTGTTGCGGACGGGACCCGCTGCAGCACCGAATGTGAGCATCCCGTGCCAAGGCATACCGTAGACAGTTACAATCACCCACGCTCGGGGCAACCATCCACGTTCCCTAAATCTTCGCGGATCATGGCAGCCAAGTCCTCGGCAGTTTTTGTTTCCTTTGCATCGGTCATTTGCTCTTCACCTTCAGCCGACCCGACCATCGTCATGGCGACGGTTGACCTCAATCAATGGCGGTCTAGGAGAAGCGGCCGCCGCTACAACCCTCCGAGCGGCGGCCGAGTGTGGCTGTCGAGAATGATAGTGCACCAGCCCAACAGTGCCATAGCACGGAAGGCCGGCCATTACGGACGGTGCTTTGCTTCGTAGGTGGAGCCGGTGGAAAGCGGTGATACGTCAGCGCTCTCATCTTGACGAATATGGAGCACCTGGCGCGGGTTGGCACCGCTCCCGAGCCGATCGACTAGAAAGAGGAGCGATGATAATGGTTGACGGGGCAAAAGATCTTGCCTTCACAGCGGCGGAAGACAAGCGGCGGGCTCAAGAACAACCAGCTTTTTACGGGGGCTCGCGCCTAGAGGGGCGTTTAAGTCTGCTTGCAGCTACTGTTGAGGTATTTCGGGGGGCGGCTTTTTTTCAGAATGGTTCGATTTGCCATCAATGTGCTGGAAGGCCGCAGGCGGTAACGAGATTTCAACCAAATCTCGGCTATCCAGATACATCGCGGTTTCGGGTCAGCACCGCGACCTACCGGACACCCGCCGCTTGTGCGACGAGCGGCGGGTTTTCATTTGGGGCGTTGCCGCAGCTCGTCCGCCGCAGTCCGGTCGAAAGCCAAGTGGACCGCGAAAGCTGTGCCGAGTATGCCAGCCAAGACGCTGATCATAAGTGCAGAGAGCGACCCTCCGCCTGCAAAGAAGTCACAGAGGTCGACAAAATTCAGCCACGCGGCGTAGAGCAGCGCGCACAGAAACCCCAACGTTTCGAGCACTCGTACTAAGACCTGCATCATTAGCATTATTTGCTCAGACAACGGCGGAATTTTGATGTTACTGCGTCGCTTTGATCGGTCCCGCGCCTGCTGCAGAATTTTCAGCGCGCTTCCCCGCTTGTTGGAACCATGTGGTCTGCGATATGTCCGGTATCACTACTGCTTTGGCGGCTTCCACTCGCAACGGCTTTATTCTTCGGTAAGTATCTGCTGGGAGAATTAGCTGTTAGTTGCGTTGGAGTATGCTTAATGATCGATTTCGAAGAGCTGCGTGGGCTCGCGGATCAAACCCGCAGTTTCATTCGGCTATCGCACGATAAAGCCCGCGCGTTGAGAGTCGTTGTTACCGAGCACGACGTGGTCTTGGGCATTTTCCCATCAGCCGAAGGAATCGGTTTGCACGTTATTAAAGGCGAAGAACTGCTTCGCCAAATCGCGAGTTCAAATTCGGCTGGCGATTACACCCACACCGCAATCGCCGTCCACAATCGTGAACAGGCTGTTGCCCTTCAGCAGGCGTTGGCCGCTTAGTTACATCGGTTCTTGATCAGCCTGATCCTCAGGTCCCAGAAATCTCCGGACTGTCGGCGTCCTGTCGCTTCATCCCAGAGGGAAGGTCGAAGCCAATAGTATCGTGTCCCGCGCGCGATTTGCGATGAAGTGTGGCAAGCGCGGCACAGCCTGAAACTGCGGAAGGTGTTAGCCAAAGCTGGGGGGCACCAACTCGGAAAGCTCAACTCTTGAGCAAAGCGGCAAATCACCACTGGTATAGCGAGGCATCGCCCTGGACCGAACAGCAGCTTGAGGACAATTACGACTTCAACGAGCTGCAGTCGCGACCTGCGAAGGTCTTGATCCTGAATCGGGAGAACCCGCCGCAGTTGCGATCCGCTCGAATCGTTCACAGCGAAGATTAGATTAATTCGCGCTGACATGCTGGAGTTCGAAACACTCGAAGCCGCCGAGGCTCATCTGATTGCGGCTGGCCTCAAGCCGGTTGGCGTCGCCGATTGGCTCCGCGCCGATGATGGTGCCGATGGCGGCATCTACGAGGTCGAGGTCGACGGCAACGTGCGATATCGTGTCGAGATCATTCGGCGCGTCGCTTCCTCACGCGGGGATTAAGCGCCCTAATCGCCGCTGATCCTCGGAGCCGTTACGACAAAATGCTCCTTCACGACAACCATGGCGCATCTCGACTAGCTTGCGCGCGTGAGAAGTGCCTGGTTGTCGGGTCATCGAATCGTTGGATAAGGGTTGGCACCGGCCATAGGTAATCTGCTACGCCGAGTCGCCGATCCAGATGAGATTTCGGTCAACGGGTAGAGAGTGAAATACCCAATTTCGCTGCTTTGACTGTGGTCGCACCTGGTGTGCGCTTCAATGACTTCGCAATCTTCTTCACGCCGGACTTCGCCTTTGCCATCGTCCTTAGTTGCCGCACGTCCTCTTTGGTCCATTCGCGGCGAGAAATCTTCTTTTTCTTCGGCATTGTTTTCCTGGTTCTTCTTATAATGGGATTGGCTTCTAACACTACGAGAACGCTTTTGGCTATAGCTGATGACCTAGCGATCAAGCCCGGCGCGTACTAGCACGCGAAAGAAGCACCACATCTATGTCATCGAAATCGCTTGCTGCATATCAGAGGCGTATCCACAGTGAATTGCGAGCGCGCATTTGGTTTTTCGCGCGACTCGGGTTCAGTAGTGCGCATGCAGCCAGCGATTCAAAGCGTAGTCGATGTGTACGTCCGCTACGGTAACGGCAAAGCGCTCGATGACCTCCGGGCGCATCGGGGAAGGCTGGTGAGGGAGCTCTGGGGCGTCATGAGCGGCCCCTATGATGTAAGCGCCGCAATTGCGGAGCTTGAGAACGACATCGCGGCTATCGAGGCAGGCATGGCGAGACTGAATAGCGCTGCTGCCGCCTAGCGACCATGGGCGAGGGGCTGCAAAAATAAGCTGCGTGACTTCGTTCCGCGCGGAGGGCAGAGGCGGTAACAGTCTGTTAACACCTGGGGCGTGGCGGTCTCAGCTTCCTTTACAGCGACAGGTTTTTGCCACCGAGCTGCCGCCGGCTCGACCGACGAATCGCGTTTGTACGCTCAGCTCTCAGGAGATACCGACGTGGCGATAGGGACAGTGAAGTGGTTCAATCCGGTGAAGGGCTATGGATTCATTCAACCGGACGCCGGCGGCCAGGACGTGTTCGTCCACATCTCAGCGGTCGAGAAAGCGGGCTACACCAGCATCACAGAGGGTCTCAAGATCCGCTATGAGCTGCTCACCACGCGCGCCGGCAAGACAGCGGCGGCTGCAGCTTTCGCATGCCCCGCT
Source organism: uncultured Alphaproteobacteria bacterium (assembly GCA_963738845.1). Taxonomy (GTDB): domain Bacteria; phylum Pseudomonadota; class Alphaproteobacteria; order Rhizobiales; family Xanthobacteraceae; genus Bradyrhizobium. The sequence continues at coordinate 32,959 of CAVTYJ010000010.1, forward strand.
TTTGATATCGTGGGAGAGTCTGCGTTTAGCGCCGCAGAATGCGAGCACCGGAAGTCGGGCGGGCAGGGAATACGCTTGCCAGCGTTAGTGCGGCATTAAGGCGTATGCAGAAATAACCGCCGCCATTACCGCAATGATTGCGGCGGTCGCCTTGGCTTTCTTGCTACTGGTCTCTTCGCCATTCACGACGTAGCGACTACCCGGTTTGTTGCCACCCAGTGTGTCCCTAGCGTTATCAATTTGGCGCTGCCACCAATCAATAGTGTCCCGGATGCTCATTTCAATCTCCACCTAGCCGACTAAGCCAAGCTTGATTCGGGGGACGATTTTAGCGCCGAACGATCGAAGCGGCTGAACGTTGTCGTAGGCGGGAATGGATTGGATGATTCCTGTTCGCCAAGGCCACCACGAATAAAACGGCCCCGAGCTATGCGCTGGGGCCGTCCCGACCTCGGTGCTCCGAGGCCGGTATCCTCGGGCGTAAATAACGGGGGAATTCCCGAGGGTACGGATCGAACCGGTCGGGAAAGTTTCGTTCCTAACGACAATGCGCTGCCCCGAAGGGCATCAGCGCCCGTGTGCTTCTAGAAAGTGGAGGACCGTGTCTGGTACCTCCTGAAACTCAGGGGCACGTCGGCGCAGTTCGTCGGCAATATCCTTGGTCACGTCACGGCACCAGCCTTCGGCAGCGTTGAACGATACGATCCGGACCAGATGCCTATACTGGCCACCCGCTAAGTCCCGGATCAGGGTCTCGCGGCCCGCGTTGTCGGCGTCAGTCTCGCGCCAGCAGCGGCCGATAAGTCCGAAGTCCTCCAGCACGAGGTAGGTGTCTTGGTTGTCCCCATGGGGTGCAATGGATGGCGAGGTACTCATAAATACTCCGTAACCAGAACCTGCCAGCAGCCTACGCCCGACGATCTGTGGCGTCAGTTCAAAACTTTGTCCTGCGAAAGCTTTGCGATTAAGGAGTTGAGGCTGCCGCCGGCTCCTTCAGGCCTTCTGGCGTAATCTCGAACTGGTCGCCTTGAAGCCTCAACAACCCTGACTGAACCATCTGCTTCGCAATGTGCAGACTGCAAACAGGCTTGTTGCCTCCGGGTGATATAAACGGTCGCTTCTCTCAACCAAGTATCCGTATAGGTGTGCTTGGCGCAGCGTTTTCTGGACTACATGAGGGGCAGTAGTTTGCATGGCTTGCTTCGAGAACGGCCCGCCTCCAGAGGAGGAAGAGCGGGGCCGCCCTTGCCTCGGCAGGGTGTACGGCGCGGAAGCCGAGAGCACAGAGATAAGCCGCTCCGACAGGTTTGTTCTTAAACCAGCCTGGCCCGCCGTCAATGGATCAGGGTTGAATAATCGACGGCGACGAGACGCCCATCGTACCACCCCCAATCCTCAGGTTTTGGTTCAAACGGAGACCCTTCCTCGTTGGGTAGATGGTCCCATTGGTCCATGACCAGGGCCGCATAGGTGAGCTTATCAAACTCGGTGCGGTATACCGGCTTGGCGGTTGCCATGAGTAGCAACAGGCCTTTGCGGGACACCCATAGCGCGGGACAGAGCAACCGTCGCCGTTGCGGTGATGAGCTTTGAAACAGGCTGGCCTCATATAGATTGCAACGCCGGCCATGGGCATTGCGTGCAAACTTCAGCGTCCAAGGTCCGATAGTGATAACCGGCCCCCTTGTCGTTCCGTTGCAGCTGATGGCGAGCATCAATCACCTATACGCCAACTCGTCAGGAATCTTGGGGGCTGGTCCAGGCCTGACGATTGCGCTGATCCGGGAGAAGGTGAAGCGGGTAGAGGTGGGGCCTGGAGACCTACACGCTGTCTTTTCGTCTCTTTAGCAGGCTTTTTGTTTAAGCTAGGAAAGAGCGATTCGCTCGTCCAATAGCTAGGGGAGATCGGTTCAACCCGACAAAAGGGTACGGCTTCATTCGGCCCGACCGCCGGCCCTGACGTGTTCGTGCATATCTCAGCAGTCCAAAAAGCAGGCTTCACAAGTCTCGCCGAGGGCGTCCGCATCAGCTACGAGCTGATGACGGGGAGGTCCGGAAAGGCATCGGCGGAGAACTTACGGCTTGGTTGACACGGGGCGGCGCCGGGCAGAGGCCATACAGGCGCTCGGATTGCGGGCGCAATGCACGATCCGCGGGCGCTTGCGGCTTGGTTGACGGCTGCGAAAGGGCAATCGGAGCTAATCGTTGTCCGCTGTCGTAGGGTCCGACTTACCTCGGCCTGTCGCGCGAGCTTAGTCCACTTCGCGGCAAGGCGAAGCCATTCTTCATCGTAGGGGCTGAGTGCTTCATTGGCCATTCGGCGACAAACGTCGGCCTGCTGGCGATAATGGGCGGCCAGCGTGTTGGAACGGACTGGGACAGTGGTTGACATCGGAGAGCCTTACCAAGGCCCGGCGCAATCCAGCGTAGCAGAGTCGCTGATTAAGATTACCTTTGTCGCGTGCGGCTCATTTGCCTCGAGCTGCGCTCGCACGGCTACGGTCAGACTATGTCCTGAAAACCCGCACCAAGTTGGCGCGCCGAAAGACGAACGGCGATGTCGGCTGCACCACTTCGGGCAACTGAGGGGATTCGGCGGGCGCCTGCTGCGCTTCTATGTTGACCGGTTTATGCGTTTCGGCGATTGCCACAGGCCTTTGGAGTGCCTGCCAATCGATTTTATCACTCGCCTCCAAAAATGCCGCCAGCAGACCATGCTTTCTTCGCAGGGCCCCGATCACCGGCCTCATATTGTGGCGCCTTTTCATGGCATGTGATGGTGCGCCAGCGTCGTTAAGGCCAGGTAAAGCTTGCACCGTTGAGGGCCCTTGACTGGACGAGCCATCGGCCTGGTTTCGGCTCCGGACGCTGTAGAGCACGACCCAAGGAGTAAAAAGCGGCAGCCGCGCACAACGGCATTTCAACCAGCGCAGCAGGATCAAGAGCGGGTCCACGACCAGCCAGCCGTCGACAAAACCGGACTGAACAGCCCACCGATGCCCCAACGTCGGCGGGTTTTTCTTTGAGTGCGGGGCTGTCTCGCACCACGGTCGTCATAGAATCCTAGCCAGTCGGGGCTGCCAGGGACGACGGTTGCGCGGGTAGGGATGCGGAACTCGAACATGCCGCCAAGAGAGTCTCATTTTGACCTACTGCAAATTACGGTCCCTTACCCTTTGATAGATAGAAAGAGCACAGTCGATTTTAAGTTGGCGGACGGCGATGCTAGATACTCGTAGGAAATCGATGGCGACGGACGACAAACGGGAGCCGACCCCACCTGCAAGTCGGCACTGTTCTAGCTGCGGAAAAGAAGCATCGCGGAGCAGGCTGGTTCTACACACCGAGACCGCTCGGCTCGTAAAGATCTTCGAGTGCCCCGATGGCCACTTAAACTGGGAAGACTATAGCCGATTTGCGGGAAAGACGGACCATCAGTCTGTCCTTAGCCCGCACCTTGATTTGCGTCAAAAGAACAGTAGCAAGAACGGCGCAGTACACGATTGCGTTTGCCGGTTCACTGCTGACCGTCACACCCGCAATTCCCAGTAAGTCCTGTCATTTTGCGTTGCAGGCGTCCGTAGGGGATCGATACCCATTAAAATCGCGAGTAAATCGGAGTCCTGATCCGAGTAACCGGCGCCGACGCCCCGAATACCGAATACAGGGCTAGGCGCAGAATCAATGGGAGAGCGGTTTGTGCCCTCTGGGGAAGGTTTACCTATCTTTGCGCGACTGACGGCCCCTAGTCGCGCAAGGATAGGTATGAACGCGGTTCTCTATCACCCTTTGAGGAATCTAGCATAAGCCCGGGTGTCGATCATCGGGACCGTGCGTCTAGAGGGCGTTCACAATTCGATTTTGACCGTGATCAAATGAATGGGTTCGAAGAAGCGCGAAACTTCGGATCCAGTAGACACGAGAATAAAGATGTTGCGTGCTCGAACTCAGATCTGCCTCGCCATCTTAATGGCGTCAACGGCGCTATGGTTCATCAGCATACGAGGTGTCAGTGGAGTTGAGGTCATTGAACAAACGGCACCAGAAGGACATCGCCTCGCGGAGGCATGGTGCAAGTCTTGTCATGCTGTCGAGCCCGACACAACTGGAACATTGAACCAAGCCCCAAGCTTCGAGGCCATTGCAAACCGGCGCGGAACTACGGCACTTTCGCTGAAAGTTTTCCTGAGAACCAGTCACCCAAACATGCCAAATCTCATGATCACACCCGATCAGGCCGATGCTCTTGCAAATTACATCCTAAGCCTAAGGTCCGATTAGGGCTGGATGACAACCAGAACGCTGTCGGAGTTCACCGATCTTTCGGTCGTCATTCTTCTAGGACCGACCTGAGCCACACTTGCTATTTCAGCGTCGCAATATAGTCGGCCATGTCCGCGACCTCTGACCGACTTAGTGCAACATCGGGCATGTTGGGGTGCGGCTGAAGGAGTAGAAACGCGAGCTTGTTCTCGTCAAACTCGGGCGTTCTCGCAAGGTAAGTGAACGGCGGCGCTCGTCCTTGCGCACCAGCCGCGCCACGTTCTACGAGATGGCATCCGGCGCACCAACGGTTTGCTAGCGCTTTCCCTTGGCTAGCGTCAGCAGCAAGGCAGCATGAAGATGGAGCAAGAACAATGGCGAGAGCGCAAGACCAGGACCTGAGCATTGGCAAGTGGCTTGCCGGGCATCCCAACTGTTTTGACATCTTATTCCTCTGATTCATTTCACTTTCAACCCACAAGGAGACACGTTGGCGGCTCCATCACCGAAGTCCATTCGCGTTGCAGATGGTGGCGTCTCAGCGAATGTCGTTGGCAGTACAGGCCCTAAAAATGCCCCTGGAATTCTCAAGCGTCAGATGCAGCATATCCTTGAAGTTGTCCGCTAATGGGAAGCCACCGCGCCTTCTCACCCAACGCATGACTTTCCATGTCTGCTGTGGATCAAAATGACTTTTCGGCACCAGATCGAAATCTTCATCTCCATTTGAAGTGGTCCGCACATTGATCCTCCTGTACTTGGTTCCTTTGTGGAGACCGAGCACTCCCGTAGCCGTCATGCAGACATCTACGCCCTCGAACCTGATCCAGTCTAGCACGACGGCGCACTCAGAAATGCACGGTCCATCGATCACTATGTGGCGGACACCTTTTCGGATAAGTTCAATCTTTGCTACTTCGTACATGAGCGGGATACCCCCGCCATTGTGCTTGATCACGCAACGTGTTTTCTCACAGCCGGGAAAGTAAGATGACGCGATGCCACCGCCTTCAGCAATATCGTTTACGGCCATACCGCACGCCAAGGAGACGCAGCGTTGTTGTCGCTCGAAACGTTCGATCGTGTTCTGGGCGTGGGCTATCATCGAACTGCAGAAAACGGCGAGCAGCGCTGCTATGATCATTTTCACTGGAAACCCGAGAATTGCTGCCGGTTTGCATTCGGCGCTCACGCCTGTGTTCCCTGTTCCGGTTCTTCAGCGCGGCCTGGACGATTGGAATAGCGGCTGGACGCCACTTTTCCAGTCCGATGGGTCCCCCTTCCGGCGCCGGTTCGCGATTCGCAGTGCGACCATCGCTCGTTTCCTGGCCTGCCATCTTTCAGAGGTTGCGACGCATCCGTCGCGAACGGCCTAGCTCAACCAGGCAAATGAGACCATCACAGCGCTCAGAAAGGTAGCGATCGCCCACATTGCAGGTTCAAACGATTTAGAAACAGGGTTGTCGATTCGCAAACTTCCCATTTGAAGCGCCCCCAGGCGGCAGCTTCTTCATAACTGGAATTGCCAAAACCTAAATTGCGGTCCGTTTCTTAAGGTGGGCTCCTTAAGTATTTCTCCGGAGGGCGGCCACCCTGATAAACTTGAAATTTCGTTGGGCATGCCTCGCCGGATGTCTCCAACATCCGCAGCATGTCTTTATCCGGCTGGCGGCGTCATACGCCGATCGCATTTTGCGCGGCGCAAAACCTATAGGCCAGCCTGTGCAACAGCCGACCAAGTTTGAGCTGGTGATCAACCGCAAGACCGCTAAAGTCATAGCCAACCCCGCCCGCTACATATTGGCTCCAAGCGCCGGTGTTCGAGACATTCGGCGAATAGGCGTAACCGCCGGCGACGCGGACCTGTTCGCTGATGCTTCGATCGGCGCGGATAACAGTTTCCCAATAATTGATGCCATTAGTCTCGCCGGGCAGCCTTTCTCCGGGATAAGCGAAATAGGTCACGCCGAGGTCGAAATCGATGTTCGCGAGCTTCGGGCGAATACCGCCTGACGCAGTCCACTCAGCAGCCGGTTGGGTCGGCAGATTGACAGTCGCCGCCGTGGACCCGGCAGAGGCGCCAAACGTCGCTTCAACGGCAGCTCCGGCTGCGGGCCCGTGATCGGATAGTGTCGTTCCCCGATAAATGTAGTCCGATGCAAAGCCGGCCCGCGCACTGAATTCGAGCTCATTCGCAGACGTTCCGTGGTTAGTCTCGGTCGCAGACCATCCCCGGTTGCCAAGCCCGATCGCACCCGCCGAACTGGTTTGGGCGTGCGCGATATCTTAAGTCACTAGTATAAGCCACAGTCCAACCAACGCGGCTATCAAGGCGTCGCTCACAGGCCGAATTGTTGTGATGCCGTGCTGCCGCACTGTCGATTATCCGCCAAGAGCCACCGCGACGCCAACCAGCGCACTACCAAGGGCCACCATCGAAAGGCCCGCCACCCAAGGCCGCAGGCCGCTGCGAATTCCGAAAACGTAGCCACAGCAGAACAGCATCACGATAGCGACGGCGTAGGACACGCGCAGCGCCAATCTCGCGTCGCTCAGGAGCAGGAACGGAATGACCACCGGGAAGGTCGAAAAGAAGCTCAACAAGCAAAGACCCAGTGCTCCGGTCCAGTCGCGCTTCGTCAGCCTTAGACCAGGAGACAGCTCGGGCAAGTGATGCCGTCTTCCCCGTGGGGCACAATCGAGGACGAGCTAATGCGCCAATGACCCTCCGCGTCAGCTCACAATTGAGGAGTTAGTGTTCAGGGAAGTCGCCCACTATATCCGCGAGTGCACCACCAACACTGGAACGCTTCCATCCGCCAGGACCTCCGATGTTTGACTTCCCAAGAATAGCTTCCTGATGCCGCGACGCCCGTGGGAAGCCATGACGATCAAATCGCAGCTTCTGGACTTTGCTGTTTCTATGATCGCGGTCGCTGGATGCGCGTTCGGAACGTGCAAGAGTTCTATTGATAATCCGACCTGTGCCGCCATTGCCCGAGCCTCTTCGAGGACTTTGTCTGCACGTTCCTTGCAGGCCCCATCATAACTATCAATGTCTTCCTTCGAAGGTATCCATGCCAGGCCGTCTCCGGTCCCAGCGGCGATTAGTAGCGGCTCTGTTACGGTGATGACTGTCGCCTTAGCGTTCAAGGCCTTTGCCAAAGCAATCCCATCCTTAACGCCTTGTCTCGCGACATCCGATCCATCCGTGCTCAACAAAATATTGGTGTACATTCGAGCCTCCCTTGCCTTACAGGTAAAAGGATTCTGGAACGCTAATCAGTCGGGTTGGCCTTGACCCAGATCAAAGGACGCCAAGGCCCCTCGGCGACGACCCGCGTACCATGGCTCAGCGCCTCTCCCCGACGCATTACCGGGGCGGCTCATCGGTTCGCGCTGTTCGCAAATCGGTACCAATCTAGCCTAGATTTCCTAAAGCAAACGGAGGGAATGATGATCGACGAAAGGACCGTTCCGTATGCCGCCCTGCTTCTTCGGATCGCGCTAGGCATGCTCGCACTCGCTCATGCGGGCCTAAAAGTGTTCGTATTTACCGTGCCGGGGTTCGTCAAGTATTTCGCGGGTCTTGGCTTGCCGGAATGGTTTGCTTACGCTCTTGCCTTCGGGCTGCAGCCGCATCGGATGGAGACGTTCAAGCTCTCGACCGATCCGAACTTCGTGGCCAAGGTGCGCGACGTCGTCGGCCTTTATGTCTCGCCACCGGAGCATGCCATCGTTCTGTGCGTGGATGAGAAGTCCCAAATCCAGGCGCTGGACCGCAGTCAGCCGATGCTGCCGATGCGTCCCGGCCAACCGACCCGAAGAAGCCATGACTACAAAAGGCACGGCACCACATCGCTGTTCGCCGCCCTCGACATCGCGACCGGGCGGGTCATCGGCAAGTGCTACGGACGCCACCGTGCCGCCGAGTTCCGCAAGTTCCTCGACGAGATCGAGGCCGCCGTGCCGCGAGAACTCGACGTCCATCTCGTCATGGATAACTACGCCACGCACAAGACCCCGCTGATCCGGCGATGGCTGGCCAAAAGGCCGCGTTGGCACGTGCACCTGACCCCGACCAGCTCGTCATGGCTCAACCAGGTCGAGCGCTTCTTCGCGCTCCTCACCGATAAGAAGATCAGGCGCGGCATCTATCGCAGCGTCGCTGCCCTCAGGGCTGACATCGCCGCGTTCATCGACCGACACAACGCTGATCCCAAACCGTTCCGATGGACCAAATCCGCCGATGACATCCTTGCTTCCATCGAGCGCTTCTGCCGATACAATGCCCCGGAAAACGGCGACGCGGTGTTGCGAACTTCTGGTTCAGGACACTAGCCTTCGAGATACTCGGCGGCGCGGCCTTGATATTGGGCGTTTTTGCACGCTGGGTAGCTCTCCTGTTCGCCATAGAACTTGCCGGAACGATCATCATGGTGCACGCCGCCATGGGATTTCTTTTTTACAATCCGAGAGGAGGCTGGGAGTTTCCTGCGCTGTGGCTTGTTAGCGCTATTGCTCTGACCCTCATCGGTGATGGGCCGTACGCTCTTGTCCGATCATGGCCTATCATAGCGCGTTCGCAGAGATAGGGCATTGTTCACGCGCCTCCTCCTTGACGTCGTGACGACGGTGGCAGCGTAGCAAACACCACCGGCCTCAGACGGCGACCGGCCAGGTGCGTTTTGCGCTAAATCAATACATCTCATGGCCCGTCTTGCACAATCTTGCCTCAAGGGGAGGGCGCATATGAGAAAGGCGGCGCTGGTGATGTTCTTGACCGTCGTCGCCTGTCCTACCGTCACAAGCGCACAAGAAAACGAATTTGGCATACGCGCTTTTTTTGCTGACGTGCTCGACCATATGAGCGAGGACAACAAAGCAGCGCTGTCGTCGATGCTTACTCTTTACAACCAAGACTGTGCGCCGATTGGCCCGACAGCCACCTCGGTGGCGTCAAAACTAGCGGGCTTTGCTGGGCGCGACCGCATGATAGCAGCCAATAGGCTGATCGACGGGAATATGCAAAGGGACGGTGCTGCGGCTTGGTGTGCCAATTTCAAGCCGACCATAGATGTGATCCAAGCCGCCGGACGGCCATGAGGTGTCATTCTGCGTCTGATTCGCGCCGACATGACCGGGCATTGAAAGTTTCCATCAGTCCGAATGCGTGATTGGGTACGGTACGTGCGTTCACGATTGACGCACGCCCATGGTGCGCATTTCGGCGAAGGTGATCTTTTGCGGGCGGTCTGTCACCGCGACCAGTCCACTTCTGCAGCCGCCTTCATTGCGGGGCAATTTGCCTTCTTGACCTTGAGCCAGTGCTTCGACTTGCTTGCTTGATACGGCCGATCACGTTCGTGTACTCATAAGGGATAGCCGAACGATGATTGAAAACGGACTTTATAAGATGGATTTCAGAGCTACCGATGGTGTAGATGCCATCGGTAGTAGCGTGATTGTCTTACGTGACGGCATTATCCTCGGCGGCAATTCGTACTTTTATTACGTGGGCACCTACAGCTGTTTCGAGGGAACGTGGAAAGGCGAGCTTACCATCCAAGAACACGCGGCTGCCCCAATCAACCAACCGATGGCGGGCAAAATAGTCAGCGCTGGATTCAGCGGCACCTATTCCGGGCTGGAAGCTGTGGCCAGCGCGACGACACTCGTTGGCAAGCGAAGCATCCGATACGAGATCACGCTGCAACGGTTGATTCCTGCTTCATCCCTAAAAGCCCCGCATTTGTGAGTACACTCCCTCCGTCTCGTACTTGATTTCGTGGATCCACTCCGCACCAGCCGGCACCTTGATGCCTCGGCTCGGAAATGGTGGTTGGAAATGCATGCTGACAAGATAGGCCCGCCACGCCAGATTGCGAGTCGGCGGCGGAATGCCCCCGGGCCAGTGAAGGCCTTCGGAGCAAAGGGCTTTTCATCTCTCCACATATTCCAATGATTAACGGCGGCGCGCAGTTCCGTGGAGGAAGCCGGATAGCCCCGAGGCGGACGGCCGTCCCCGGCGGTTCTCATTTGGGTTTGCATTTATCCACAACCCTGCGTAGCTGGTGGCTTGTCTCGGCCTCGCGGGGGATCAAAGGTCAACACTCCTCCGCAGGCCGGGAGTGGTCATCATGTCCGAAGACGACGACATTGACGACGAAGAAATCTGGAATTTGATCTGCCAAGCTGCGGCGCAGCGGGCGGGCATCTCAGCCGAAAAGGCCAAAGCCATTCTAGAGCACGCTGGGTTCGTCGCTCTCGGGTCGTAACGGGATTTCAACGGGTCCGCGATATGTCGAACTGCGGCCTTTGTAGCGAGTAGGTCGCGTTTCTCGATGCCCGTCCAAGCCCCCAGCTTGGGCGGGCTTTTTTGTCCCACGGTTCACATCTGGGCAGAACGTACAAAGCTTTCGGCCCGCGTGGCGGGTCTACGAACTTCACAGAGCTTCCCCGTCCAGCCACTTCCTTTCTTCGAACCTGCCGCCGCCTGCATCGTCAAAAAGAAGGCGCGCGGTCTAGGCGATAACGGCGAATTAATCTCATCAGCCCATAATCGAACGCAGTTACATGGGTGCCGCGTTCGCTGGACCGTCCACGCGACGGCTCGTTTTTGTTTGTAAATCCTTCGAGGTGAAATCGCGACTGGGCTGACACCCGTAAAAAGGGGAACGTTTTGGCTGAGATATCGGGTAAAGAGACGCAGCCAGACGAGCGGCCTGATGCGCAGCGGGCGCCTTCCCTCGTGCCGGCTATAGTCGTGTCATTAGCGGTCTTGGCCAACATTTGCGTGGCCTCCCCCAATGCGTTGTCATATTTCCAATTCGCTGAGCGGAATCTGCATGAGGCAGAGTCAGTCCCCACGACATCGGATTATTCTTCCATCCTCGATGCCCTGAAAGACATTCAATTGTCGCAACGGCAAAACGCCGCCGTGTTGGAGTCGCTCACAGAGAGATCGGCTAATCAACTGGCGGCCGTGGCGGGGATAGCTGATCAGCTTTCCTCGCTAGCAGCGCGAACGGACACTTGGCAATTTGCGGCAATGCCGGTGACAACTTCCGCCATCCCACAGCCAAGCGCGCCTGCCGTCCGGGCAGTCAGGACGTCCCGGAAAAAACGACCTCCTAAGCCCCCCGGACCTCTTTTGGTTGGAGAAGCTCGCTGAGCCCAGCGGGCCGGACGCAGGATAGGTGCATGGCCCAAGTGTGCGGGCTTAGCAAGGGCCGGCGGTAATCAAGGCGCATGGCGACGCTTTGCGTAGCTAGGCCGCGCCAGCCTGGCGAGGCAATTCACGGGTGAGGGAAATCTATGACCCGCTACTTGAAGGTTAGCGCCCTTGCGGCACTGGCCATCGTGGCGGTCGCGTCGCGGCCGTGTGGCTGGCGAGTGAAACTACGGCCAGGTCGAGCCTGGTGGCCGTTCCAAAGTTCACCTGAACCACAACGCAGGTCCGTCAGTTCGCTTGCCCTGAGCCCGTGGCGCTAGGCTACGAGGATCATGGTTGACGTCCCGGCGGCTCCAGCGGTGCACCTCTTGGCCCGGAGCAGTCGTTCGAGCTCCGCTTCCTTCAGGTACTCGCAGGTGCGCAGGTCGGCGTTGTCGCAAGTGGTACAGCCGGAAAGCTAGAGACCACTCGCTCCCAACGGCTACATTCGGTTTCGCTAGAGTCCTTATGGGGCAAGCCGGGCCAGTGTGCCCGCCTCAGCTGCGGCGACCGCTTCCGCCGCGTCCTCGGCAAGCAGCAGGCGTTCATCCACAAGCCGCGCCGTTGCGGCCTTTACGGCCGCTACATAGGCCTCAGACGTGGGATAGAGCTCCTCGATCGATGGGCGCGGATCCGCCGCGGCGATACGTTCTGCTCGCGTTTGCGCGAATGGCAGCGTACCGCCCATCTGGGTACAGAGAGTTTGCGTGCCGTCAGCCCCTGCGATCGGATTCCACCCGCTATAGGTCGCGCGAGCAGCTGCTACCAACGGCAGGCGAATGCCAGCTAGCGCATTGCCATCCGCCCCGGCGCGCGGCAAATAGAGTGGGTATTCCCCACGCACCCTCGGCAATGGCGTCGCCTGCTCGATTGCCTCTGCTCGCGCATATTGTGCGCGATAGCCAAGGCCCGGGATCGGCACCGGATAGACATCGCCAGCTGCTACGAGCGTATTCTGCACCAGTGTCGGATACCGGCTTGGCGGCGGCGGGATCCCTTCAGTGATCCAGGCGCGCAAAGCCGTGAGCAGCGCGCGGAAGGCCGGACCACCATACACCGGATTGAGCGGCAGCGTGCAGTTCGGCTTCTGGGTGACGACCGCGTTCGCGACATTGCCGTGCGGGCTGCCAGCGATCATGTAAAGCCGCACCTCGGGTGGCGGCTCCAGATTGCGCCCGCGCGTGTCCGTGACGAGCAAGCTCGCCTCGGATCCCCAGAACTCAAACTCCGAGTTGACCTGCATGATGCGCGGACAAGTGTTGCTCAGGCTGCAGCGGAGAAACAGCCCGTCTCGCCGGCCGGTGAGGGGGTCCTCAGTGACGCCATAGGTAAAGGGGAAGCGCAGCACGGGATAGAGCCGGTCGAATTCCGGCCCCGGATTGCGGCCGGGCTCGGCGAAACGGTCGTTCGTGAAGCTGCGCCGCGCGCCGGGAATGATCGGCATCACCGCCTCGAACACCAGCCGCCCGGCTTCATCCTCGTTCATCCCGTAATACAGCACGTCCCGAAGCACGCGACCGGACTGTGAGATCCCCAAACCGATCGCGCGCGAGATGCTGCTCTGCCCATTGGCAGCAAGCGGATTGGTGGGGCCGCCCTCGCGTCGCAGGAACGCGGTGACGTCACGGATCGCGGCCAGGCCCATTCCGGTCACCCTGGGATCGCGCGCCGTATAGGTCAGTTCGTACAGCGCGTCCGGGATCAAGCCGGCCGGGCGGGTAATCTCGATCGTCGTGTCATCAACGAAGCTGAATTTGAGCTCGGGCGGGCGCTGGCGCGGATCATCGGCGCGCGCATGCAACGACAACTGCGCACTGGCCCGGTCCGCAACAGGATAGCTCAGCGTCGCACGATGAGGATTGGTGGTGTCGCCAAAGCTCCATTCTTCCCGCACCGGTCCGGTGATTCCGGCGACGACCGGCACCTGGATGCCCAGCATGCCCGCGCCGGTCGGCGCATCCGCCTGCCAGCCAGCCCAGACCAGCGTGTATCCCTGCGACAGCAGGAAACCGCGGCCGGCATCATCAGCCTGATCAAGACGCACGCTTCCCTGGATTGAGCTGTTGTCGAACCAGGCTGATATCAGCCTCCGCCCGCGGTTCGGAAGTTCGAATAGCAGGATGCCGTTCGGATAGGCAGGCCGGAGTATAATGACCTCACTCGTGGCCTCCACTTTGCCTTCGCCACTGCGCGGCGCCCGGTCAAGATCGACGAGAACGGCGTTCCTGGGGTTAGCCGGATCGAGGGCAATGGTCGCGCTGGCGGTGATCTTCTCAACCTGACCGGCGGCCCCGAAGCTGCGGCCTTGAAAGGCGGGCATCGTGCGTTCGAGGACGTTGAAGCGTGTCACCTCAGCATCGGCTGGGGCGACGAGAGCAAGGGCGATCAGCCCGCCGAACAGAGCAGGGCGGCGTACCATGTCATGTCTCCTCCCAAACTCAGGAGATCGTTAGTAGAGCGTGCAAGGCTCGGTCTAGCAAGGCGCGCAGCCGAAGCACTCGTTACTGATTTCAGACGGGAGTCGGTACAGGCAGGTCGCGCGCCACTTAGCGTACAGGAGTGGATCACGGCTGGCAAAATGGTCATTCCTTTGGAGGCACGGTGCGGAGGTAGGCGACGATGGCACTAAGATCGGCATCAGTCATGCGAGCATACCAGGCGAAACCCATGGGCGGTTTTAGATGGCTGCCGTCCTTGCGAATACCCTGGGTGATGGCCCGCTTGATTTCGTCGTCGCTCCATGCGCCTATGCCGTTCTCCGGGTGAGACGTGATGTTGCGGGAGACCGATTCCCCCCATGGGCCGTGGAACGTCTGGCCGCCTTTGCCAAACCCATTCGCGAAATCCAAGCGGTCGTTTACTTTGGGTGTATGGCATTCCATGCAATGGGCAATCGTGACCAGGTAGAAGCCGCGCTTGATCGGATCGCGCAAGTCGGCTTCGGTCATTTGCTTGTCGGCGCCGGGCGGAATTTCGGCATGAAAGCTCGCCTTGTAGACCGGCGCTTGGACCTTGTTCGAAACCGCAGGGACCGAACGCAGATACGCGACGACCGCGTCGAGATCGCTGGTCGTGAAGACCTTGTAGAAGCCGTAGGGCATGATCGGCGCGAGCGGTTCTCCGGAGGGTCGAACACCCTCCCTCAGTGCCGTTTTGATATCGTCTGCGCTCCACTTGCCGATGCCACTGTCTGGATCGGGGGTTATGTTAGAACCTTTGACAGCGAAGGTCGGTTCATCCCACGTTTGCGGCCCGCCCGAATAGAGTTTCGTGGGGTCGATAGTGCCGCCCGGTCCGCGCGGCGAATGGCAGTTGCCGCAGGTCAGTACGCCTTCGACGAGATAACGCCCGCGCTCTACTTGGGTCTGTGCTCGAGCTGTTGCGCCCCACATGCTCACCGACACAAGCAGAACAATCGAGTTCGTGATGCGTCTCGTCATGACTGGCTCCATTCTCTGTCCTGGCAGCGACCAAACTAAATTGCTTTGAGCCAGCTTTCGACTGGATTGACCTCCACTATTGCGCCATCGGGAATGGCAGTGGTGATATCAAGATTAAAACCGGCAAGCATCGCCAAATCAGCAAGCGCGGCACCCTGCGCCAAGATTGGATTGACTGAGTTCAGTACGAGCGCCAGCGGAACGATGCCGCGCGATTTCATCTCGTGCAGCATCCAGGCGGTGGCGACGCCGCCCTTGGCAGTGTCAAGCACCAGGACCTTGCCCACGTAGGATCGGCCGGCGAGCTTGTGTGCTGGGCGGCTGAACACACCCTTGATGCGGTCGAGGTCGTAACGGGCCGAGAAGCCGTCGCTGGCGACCAGCGCCGTTCCGCGCACGACCGGTCCCATGGCATGACGTGCCCTGAAGATCTTTCCGTTCATGTGTGCTCCAGCTTTCCGTTCACGGCCGCGTCGACGCAGGCCTCCATCGAGGCGAGCATAGGGCGGTAGCCGTAGCCGCCGAGGATGTTGACGAGCTTGGCGCTGTTGGTCGCGAGCCGCTTCCAGCCGCGCGCCTCGGAAATCTCGCGCGCATAGGACTGATAGAAGCACATGCCGGACAGCACAGTGCCGCCGGCCGCTTCGATGCGTGCGGTAAAACCCATGCGGTCTGAGTCCGGTTTGACCTGCGGGCTCGTCACCGCGAGCAAAGGTAGGGAGAATTTACGACCGTCACAAAGAGCGGCGAGATCGCCGAGTTCGTAGAGGCTGAGCTGGGGTGCGGAGAAGACGACCACGTCGACGGAATCATCTATATGATAGGACTTTTGAAGCGCCTCAATATCGGCTTTGCTGACGTGATGCGCCGGTAGATTCGCATCTGCAACATCTGAAAGCTTTGCCGCTTCAGGCGTCAATTCGACCAGATGATAGAGCGCAATCGAGCCGAAGCTCGCCATAGACGCGCCAAAATGTTTCAGCTGATCCGAGCGCGGCGCGCCTTCGATACCTTCGACCACGGGGACTGCCCAGTAATTGCCCGCGAGCCGGCCGATCACGCCCCCGAGCGCACCCCAGTCATTCAGGGAGGTCGGCGTGTGGTCGACCCGGATGCGTAAGGAGCCGCGCCGGCGCTCCGGCAAATGAAAGCCGTAGCGCGGCGTGCGCCCAGTAAGTCCGGCCGCCAGCGCCGACGGTCCGCCTTCGAAATTCGAGCGCGCTCCGCAAACTGAATTCGCGTAGATCACCACGCCGGTGTCGCCGAACGCGGTATGCTCATTGCGCGTCGGCGCCTGGATGGTCTGGTAGTTTATGCAGGTGTTGGTCATGGCCACGCCAAGCTTCTCGAACGCCACGATGGCGCGGCGTTCGAGATCGACCATCGTCGGCGTGTGGCCGAGCCAATCCGCCTTAGCGAAATCGGTGCCGCGCGGATCGGTGATGGTCGGGATGCGCACTCGCTGTTGGCCCTCGGTGGTAGCGGCGAGGCGCTCAAGCCATTGCACGCCGGCTTCGCCGAGACTTTCCGTGTCGGCCATGATGTGTGCCTGCGTCACCGGCACGAAATCTTTCGCGCCGAAGAAATCGCCGACCTTGATCTGGTGTTTGATAGCTTCTTGCGGCAACGGGCCGGCCTTGCCGGCCAGGATATCGCTTTCTTCGTCGCTGAGTTTCATGGCTATCAATCGATCTTTACGCCGGCGTTCTGCACGGCCTTGCCCCATTTCACCAGTTCGTGGCGCTGATAGTCCGCGAATGCTGTTCCGCCGAGCGTGGCGTCAGGTGTGACACCGAGCGGCTCCAGTTTGCTACGGAAAGCCTCGCTTGCAGCGATACGCTCAATCTCAGCGACCAGCATAGTGGTGACGCTATCTGGCAGCCTAGCTGGCGCAAATACGCCCCACCATGCCGTGGTTTCGAACCCGTCGTAGCCGGATTCAGCGATGGTCGGCACATCCGGCACGACCACCGAGCGCGTTTTGCTCGACAACGCAAGCGCCCGCAACTTGCCGCCTTGCACGTTGGAGAGTGCCGATTGCAGTGGTTCGAACATGATCTGGATCTGGCCGCCGATTAGGTCGGTGATACCCAGCGCTCCGCCCTTGTATGGGACATGCTGGATGTTAATCCCTGCTACTGCCCTGAACATTTCTGCGGTGAGGTGGCCGGGCGTACCTACACCGGCGGTACCATAATTCAATTCACCCGGCTTGCTTTTGGCAAGCGCGACCAAGTCGGCAAGACTGTTGACCGGCTGCGATGGATTAACGACGATCGTAACCGGCCCACGCGCGATCAGGGCGAGAGCAGTAAAATCGCGCACCGCGTCGTAAGGCAGCTTACTGTAGAGCGCCGGATTGATAGCATGTGTGCCGACGGTGCCGATCAAGAGCGATTGACCGTCAGGCGGGGACTTGGCGATGATGTCGGCCGCTATTGAGCCGCCGGCGCCGCCCCGATTGTCGACAACTACGGTCGCTTTTAGCGCCTCGGCTAGCATCTGCGCAAACGGCCGCGCCACGATGTCGGTTGCGCCGCCCGGCGGAAAGGGAACGACCAGGCGGATTTGCTTGCCGGCGAGACTCTGGGCCTGAGCAGGCGACATGCCCGAAAGAAGGCGAGTCCCGACCATGCCTGCGGCTATCCCCAAGATGTCCCGGCGTCGCATCGGTGACCCCCTTATCTCTTAACAAGCCCACGAGATCGCGAATGACGCGCGCTTCACGGGAGCAGCAACGAGTTATTCAGTCACTCCAACTTGATGTTGGCGGCTCGGATTACCTTTGCCCATCTTTCAGTTTCTTCAACGATGAGCTGTCGGTACTCCGTCGGCGAAAGCGTGAGGACCGTTCCACCCTGATCGGCAAGCCGTGCTCGCATCTTCTGCTCACTAATGATCTCGTTGACCGCCGCATTGAGCTTGTTGACGACCTCCACCGGGGTTGCCTTCGGACTGCCCAGGCCGAACACAGCACTAACTTCATAGCCCGGTACAAATTCCGCTATCGCGGGTACGTTGGGCAAGGCCTCCGAGCGCGTTGCGATTGTGACACCGAGAGCTCGGAGTTTCCCGGCTTTGATCAATTCAGCCGAAGCCGGAACACTGCTGAAATACACTTGTACTTGGCCCCCCATAAGATCGGTCAGGGCGGGCGCATCGCCCCGGTAATGTACCGTGACCATGTCGACGCCAGCCGTTATCTTGAACAACTCGCCGGCCATATGGGGACCGCCACCCTGGCCATTGCCGGCCATGTTGAGCTTGCCCGGATTGGCTTTGGCGTAATCGATGAACTCCGCCACAGATTTGGCCGGAAACGATGGGTTGACGACCATGACATAAGGTTGCCGGACGAAACTTGCGATTGGAGCGATGTCACGCAGGAAATTGAACCTTAGGTCCTTGTAAAGCGTCGCATTGATTGCTGCCGGCGGTCCAATGATAACAAGCGAATAGCCATCTGGGGTCGCATTCACGACGGACTCTATCGCCAGATTAGTGGCGGCGCCCGGCTTGTTCTCGACGATGAATGGTTGTCCAAGCCGCTCCGACAGCCCCTGACCAATCAAACGTGCGAGGATGTCTTGCCCGCCACCCGGAGGGAAGCCGACCACGATCCGAACAGGCCGTGTTGGAAAATCGAGCGCCGACGCAACGCGAGACATAGAGGGTAGTGCGACGGTAGCGGCGGCCATGTGCAAAAATTGTCTGCGGTGCGGAAACTTCATTCGAGGCCCAATTAATTAGATCATTGGAAAAACCCATCGATCCTACACTGGCACTTGGGTGTTTTGATAGGTCCTACGGCAAACGGAGGTTTGTGCCTCCCGCTCGGCTTGCCTTGGCCCGACAATCAGAGCATTTTTTCTATGCCCGACCGAAACGCCATTAAAGAGTAGCCGGCGTTATGTGTCTGCCAAGCGGGGAGGCTATCTTGGCTCTTGCGGAATCCTATGTCGCCGGACCGACCACGCCTGAAGTCCGGGATTTGACTTTGGGCGACCTCTTGAGCAAAGCAACCGAAACCGCGCCCGACCGGGTCGCCCTGATCGCCGGTGTTGCTGATCCGTTGCTGCGGCGCCAATGGACCTACGCTCAGTTCTACCGGGAGGCGCAACGCACCGCTCGGGCGCTTCTCACTCGCTTCAAGCCCGGAGAACGCATCGCGGTCTGGGCCCAAAACATTCCCGAATGGGTGATGCTTGAGTTTGGTGCGGGCATGGCGGGGATGATCCTTGTTACCGTGAACCCCGCCTTTCGCGCCAAAGAGGTCGAGTACGTACTGAAGCAGTCGCGCTCGGCAGGCATCTTTGTGGTCAGAGGCTTCCGTGGGAATCCAATGCTCGAGACGGTCCAGGAGGTTGCGACAAACTGCCCCGATCTACGCGAGATCATTTGCTTCGACGATTGGAATGCCTTCGTTTCCGCAGGTGAGGACGAGCGCATCAAGCTCCCACTCGTCAGCCCCAATGATCCCGTGATGATCCAGTATACCTCCGGTACCACCGGCTTTCCGAAGGGAGCACTGCTTCGTCATCGCGGCCTTGTGAATAATGCGGCCGATACTGCAGACCGGATGGGTTTCGAGACAGGTGGCGTCTTCGTCACGACCATGCCGCTCTTTCACACCGGTGGCTGCGTCTGCTGCGTTCTTGGGTCGGTCTCCAAGGCAGCGACACAGGTGCTGATCGAGGCGTTCGACCCTGCAATCGTGCTTGAGATGTTCGGGAGGTATCGCGGCAATGCGATGGTTGCCGTTCCCACGATGCTGATTGCTATGCTGGAGCATCCGACGTTCGCGACAACTGATCTTTCTTCCATCAAAGCAATCTGCTCCGGCGGGTCCACCGTGCCGGCGCCCCTCGTGAAGCAGTTTGAGCAGAAGCTGGGCGCGCAGTTCACCATTGTATTTGGTCAGACTGAATGTTCTCCGGTCGCGGCCCAAACCCGCACTGATGACACCGTGGAGGACAAGGCCAATACGATCGGGCTGCCACTTCCCAACATGGAAACAAAAATCGTCGATCCGATTGCCGGCGACACGGTGCCAATCGGCACGATCGGCGAATTCTGCACCCGCGGCTATCATGTCATGCTGGGCTATTTCGAGATGCCGGAAGCCACCGCTGCGGCCATCGACGCAGATGGCTGGCTGCATACCGGCGATCTTTGCGCCATGGACGCGCGCGGATATTGCACAGTTGAAGGTCGCCTGAAAGACATGATCATCCGCGGCGGCGAAAATATATACCCCCGTGAACTGGAGGAGTTGTTATTCCGGCACCCCAAGGTCGGGGAGGTCGCCGTGATTGGCATTCCGCATGAAAAATGGGGCGAAGAGGTCGCTGCCTTCATTCGCCCGGTCGCGGGCGCGGTCATCGATAAAGAGGAGATGTCAGCTTACATGCGCACATCGCTCGCTCCGCATAAAACGCCGAAGCACTGGTTTGTCGTAGAAGCATTCCCGCTGACCGGATCAGGAAAGATACAGAAATTCAAACTTCGGGAAGCCTGGATCAAGGGAGAACTAACAGCGATCTAGGACCGGGAACCGCTGCGGTACTGACCCCTCGTCTGGGTCACGAGGTCGTCGACAGAGAGAATACGCTCAACGCCCGAGGTCGAGTGGCCGGCACTCCAGATGTCGCGCCAACGCTTGGAGCGAGTGTTCCGCGCGTCGATATCGATGTCTTTGCCAATCTCGATGGTGCCGCGCTGCGGCAGATTGTCCGGATCAAGACCGGCAGCCACGATCGAGGGCCGCAGCATGTTGGTCTGCAATCCCGTGAACGCGGTGGTCAGCAGGATATCGTCCGCGGTGCTGTCGACCAGCATCTGCTTATAGCGCTCGTCGGCCATGCTCTCGCGCGTGGCAATGAACTTGGTACCCATATAGGCGAGATCGCAGCCGAGCACCTGCGCCGCACGCAGAGCGAAGCCGTCGCAGATGCCGCCCGCAAGCACGATTACGCCGTCGAAAAACGCTCGCACCGCCCGGACAAAGGCAAAGGGATTGAGCCAACCGGTCTGGCCGCCCGCGCCAGCCGTCAACAAGACCAGTCCGTCCGCACCTGCCTCAGCCGCGCGCTCTGCGTGCCGAATGGAAGCGACGTCTGCGAGTACGAGTGCGCCGACGTCATGCAGCGGCGCAACCACCGGTGCGGGCGAGCCAACCGAGGTAATTACCATTTCTGGTCTGTGCTTCAGGAGGACCTGCAGGTCTTCTTGTAATCTCCTATTGGAGCGATGCACAATGAGGTTTGGGCAGATCGGTGCGTGGCGCTGTCCGCTAGAGCCTTCATGGCGACGCAGGCGCTCGTTCATAGTGGTGAGCCAGCCGTCGAGCTCTTCGGGGTTTCGGCAATTAACGGTCGGAAACGCACCGACCACGCCGTTGCGACACGCCGCCACGACCAGCTCGATACCGGAGACGAGGAACATAGGCGCCGCGATCAGAGGCAAACTTAAGCGGTCGTGAAAACGAGCGAGCTGTTCGGACGCGTTCACGCTTTCCTCCCTGTCAGCGCTTCAGCAGTTGCGCGCCGCAAGCTCGTTTGTGCTAGCCTTCCGCCAACATTGGCACGCCGAGAAGCTAATGGCAAAAGGAGGAAACATGTCGCTCCATGCCTTCCCGACCGTCTGCGGACAGACTCTGCGGGCGCTATCACGCTATCCTTCGCGGACGGCCTTTAGTTGGCCCGGCGGATCGCTCAGCTATAAAGGCGCGATCGACTTGATAGGGCGGATGCAGGCCGTCTTCATGCAACTCGCGCTTGCGCCGGGATCGCGGGTTGCGTTCCTCACCGCCAACCGAGCCGAGACCTGGTGCGCAGGCGTTGCCGCCCAGCTCGCCCGGTTGGGTATTACCTGGCTGCATCCGCTTGGCTCTTTGGAGGACCAGCTGTTTCAGCTTGAGGACTCTGAAGCTGTGATGCTGGTGGTCGATGTTGTAGGGTTCCGTGATCGAGGCGGCGAGCTCGCCGCCAAAGCGGCAGGACTAAGGGCGGTGTTCACGCTGGGTCGCGCCGATTACGGCACAGACCTGCTGAAGGCCGCCGAGGCTGCTGGTGACATAACGCCCCATTGTCTCGCCCACTCTGACGATATTGCCACGCTCAACTACACCGGTGGCACAACGGGCAAATCGAAGGGCGCGCTCCGCTATCATCGCGAATATGGCGGCTTCGCCGGCGCGATCTTGGCTGACTTCGAGATCCCTGAAGCGACACGTTACCTGGCAGTTGCTCCGATCAGCCACGTTGCCGGAACTAAGGTGCTCCCAACCCTGATGCGCGGCGGTACGGTACACATGCTCAAGGGCTTTGATCCCGAAGCCGTGCTGCAGACCATCCAACGCGAACATATCAATTTTACCCTGTTTGTCCCGACAATGATCTACGTACTCCTTGATCATCCTGCGCTCGGTAGGACTGATCTTTCTTCACTTGAGCTGCTGCTTTACGGCGCCTCCGCGATGTCACCGAGCCGGCTGGTCGAGGGCATCGAGCGAATCGGACCGGTTTTCTCGCAACTTTATGGCCAGACCGAATGCTATCCTGTGTCAGTTCTGCGCAAGGCGGATCACGACCCGAAAATGCCCGAACTGTTTCTGTCCTGTGGCTTCCCGATAGCAGCCTGCGAGGTCAAGATTCTTGGGAATGACGATCAGGAGGTCAAGACAGGCGAAGCTGGCGAGATTTGTGTCCGTGCCCCGCACGTCATGGCGGAATATTGGAAACGGCCCGACATCACTCACGAGACGCTGAAAAGCGGCTGGCTGCACACTGGCGACATCGCTCGAATGGATGAACGTGGCTATATGTTCATCCTCGACCGCAAGAAGGACATGATCGTCTCGGGCGGCTTCAACATCTTCCCACGCGAGGTCGAAGACGTGCTCTCGCAGCATGCGGATGTAGCGATGGTCGCAGTTGTCGGCGTGCCTGATGACAAATGGGGCGAGGCGGTGACCGCCGTGATCGTGCCGCGCGAAGGCGCACAGCCTCAGCCGGATGAGCTCATTGCTATGGTCAAGGCACACAAGGGCTCGGCGCATGCGCCAAAGCAGGTGCAATTCGTCACGGAATTGCCCATGACCGGGGTCGGCAAAGTCGACAAGAAAAAACTGCGCGCAAGATTCTGGGCGGGCCGGGACCGCATGGTTGGCTAACGCGCTTAGCGAAGCGCGTCAGCCGGCGATGGGACTTGGTCAAAGCGCCCGCAACCAATCCGGCCGGAAAGTCGTGTCAGACCCAGTCTTCCTGATTGCTCGCTTGCTCGCTAACATGTTGCTCATCAGATTGTCGTGCAGGAGGTACCCATGGCTCAAGGCAAGCGCGTAATTTTGGCATCGCGTCCGGTGGGCGAGCCCGAGCCATCAAACTTCCGCCTTGACGAATATCCGGTCCCCGCGCCTGGAGAGGGGCAAGTGCTGCTGCGCACGATCTGGCTTTCGCTCGATCCCTATATGCGCGGACGCATGAGCGACGCGGCCTCCTATGCCGCACCGGTCCCGGTCGGCGGAGTCATGGAGGGTGGGACTGTGTCAGAGGTGATCGCCTCCAATAATCCCGCGTTTGAAAAAGGCCAGATCGTGCTATCTCGCGCAGGTTGGCAGACACACGCAGTGTCTGACGGTCAGGGGCTGAGGAAGATTGATCCGAAACTCGCGCCGATTTCGACCGCTGTCGGTGTGCTCGGCATGCCAGGCATGACCGCGTATTGCGGCCTGCTTGAGATTGGAAAGCCGCAGCAGGGCGAAACCGTCGTCGTGGCGGCCGCGTCGGGTGCGGTGGGTTCGGCCGTCGGCCAACTTGCGAAGATTAAGGGCGCACGTGCTGTCGGCATCGCCGGGGGCAAAGAAAAATGCGACTATGTGAAAAGAGAACTCGGGTTTGACGATTGCCTCGATCACCGCGACCCCAATCTCTCGGTCAAGCTGAAGGAGGCGTGCCCGAAGGGCATCGACGTTTACTTCGAAAACGTGGGCGGTGCTGTATTCGATGCCGTATTTCCGCTTCTAAGTGCTTTTGCGCGCGTACCCGTCTGTGGCTTGATTGCCCACTATAATGATACCGATGCGAAGCCGCCTAAATGGGCATCCTCGCTCATGCGCGCGACACTAACGAAGCGGCTAACATTCCGGGGGTTTATTGTTTCCGATTTCGCCGCGCTTTACGCCGACTTCTTACGCGACATGTCGCAGTGGGTGCGCGAGGGCAGGGTCAAGTACAAGGAGTTTGTCACAGAGGGTCTGGACAGCGCACCGACCGCATTCATAGGTCTCCTGAAAGGCGCAAACTTTGGCAAGCAGTTGGTGCGCGTTGGCCCGGACCGAGAATAGGCAACCTTCGCTTCGTCAAAACCGCATGCTAAGCTTCGCGAGCCGGGCCGTTGGATTCAGATCAAGGCTTGCGTTTCGGTGCAAACAAGACTCGACCGTTGGTGCCAAAACTGTCTGTTTGCACTGATGACGCGTCCGGCAGGCCGCGCCCAACCAATCACGAGACCGGAATGCGGAATTGCATAAGCCGTCCCATCGCTCTCGCAGCTGCAGTATTGCTTGCAATGCTCCTTGCAGCCGGCTCGCCGGGTCAGGCGCAGACCCTGAAGGCCGTCAAAGAGCGTGGCTCGGTCAATTGCGGTGTCAGCCAGGGATTACTGGGCTTTTCGAGCCAGGACGACAAGAACGAGTGGGCTGGTCTTGACGTTGATATTTGCAGGGCGGTCGCGGCCGCCGTCCTTGGCGATCCGGCCAAGGTGACGTTCACCTCCCTCGACGCCGCGAGCCGCTTTGAGGCGCTGCAGTCCGGCAAAATTGACGTGCTGTCGCGAAACTCGACTTGGACGATGTCACGTGAGACGTCGCTTGGTCTGATGTTCGCCGGCGTCGCTTATTACGACGGCCAGGGTTTTCTGGTGCGCCGAGAGAGCGGAGTCGACACTGCCCTGCAGCTTGGCGGCACCACGGTTTGTACTCAGACCGGCACGACGAGTGAACTCAATCTGGCGGATTATTTTCGTGCAAACGAAATGCCGCTAAAGATTTTGCAATACGGCACCGCGGAGGAGAGCCGTAAGGCATACGACGATCGTAAATGCGACGTGCTGACAAGCGACATCTCGCAGCTCTACGCCGAACGGCTTAAGCTCGCAGCACCCGACAGCCATATAATCCTGCCCGAGGTGATTTCGAAGGAGCCGCTCGGTCCGGCGGTTCGACAGGGTGATGACCAGTGGTTTAACCTGGTGAAGTGGACGTTGTACGCGCTGATCAATGCCGAGGAGCTCGGCGTTAAATCGGCGACAGTCGACGATGCGTTGAAATCTCCCGATCCCAACATCCGGCGGTTGGTCGGAACCGAAGGTGAGTTCGGTCAGCAACTCGGACTCGCAAACGACTGGGCTGTGCGCGCCGTTCGCGCGACGGGCAATTATGGAGAAATTTACGAGAGAAACGTTGGAGCGCAATCTCGTCTTGGCATCCCACGCGGGTTGAATGCGCTTTGGACGAGGGGTGGTATCCAGTACGCGCCTCCGGTCAGGTAGTTCTCGAGGACCGCCAATGGACGTGGATTATTATTTGCTGTTGACTAAAGCAGTTGCGGGCAAGGATGCAGCCACACGCGACCAAATCTACAGGCATGCGTACGGGGTCATCAGGAACTCACATTTGACCCGCGAGACCGCTGCGTCGCAAGCGGCCGCGCTTAAGGACGCCATTCGGCGCATCGAAGGTGAGTTCGCTGCCGCTGAAGCCAGTTCCGCAAGGGCTATCAATGAGGTGCTATCGACAAGCAGGAGCCGCAAGCCGCTCATCCTTGCCGCGTCGGCGCTCATCGCCGTCATCGGCCTGTCGGCTTTGGTATACGGGTTCGTCGGCGGCAAGCGCCCTAGCGTCGCTGCCTCATCCTCAAAGCCAGCCCGCGGGCTTGAAGACGTCGTCGTCGCTGACCTGAAGCCCGGCGTTGACGGCGGCTCGAGCGGCGAGGGCCTGCCCTTCGCATTGCAGCGGCAAGTAATCTTCTATCGCACCACTGTTGTTCCCGGATCAATTGTGATCGACCGAGAAAACCGGTTTCTCTACCTGATCGATTCCAATAATTCGGCGCGACGCTACGGTATCGGGGTCGCGCAGGAATGTCTCAAAGGCGGCAGTTTCTTCCGCGTCACCAACAAAATGGAATGGCCGGACTGGAAGACCTCAGGTGTGAACACGAATGATGCTGACGGACTGCTCGCGTCGGCGGGCCGACCCGGCAGCCCACTGGGTGCGCGCGCGCTGTTGCTGGACAAACCGGGGTTGCTCATCCACGGTACGAATTCGCCCAAAACGATCGGCCATCTCGTCACGTCCGGATGCATCCGCCTCGTGAACGATGACGTCGAAGACCTATACCGGCGCGTTTCGCTAGACACGCGAGTCATATTCGTCAGTTAGCGGTGGCAGGTCGAGAGGCCGATTTGCATGACCAGCGCGCCTGTAGTTCTTATGGGCGCAGCATTGAACAAACGCTTGTGACAGCGGTTCTGGCCCGACCTGACCTCATCGATCAGCGCGATCACGTCCGCTCTAGCAAGTGCTCGACAAGCTGCAGCTCAACTGCAAGATTGTCCACACGATCAAAACGGGAGGAAATGCCATGCAAATTGATCGTCGTCAGCTCGCCTTTCCTGTGCTTGCGCTTGGCCTGTTGAGCGCCGTTCCCGCCTTTGCCGGCGCGGACGAGGATGCAATTGCAAAGAACCTCGAAGCGTTCCGTGCCGCGCAGGCGGCCGGCAACACAGAGGTGATCGCCTCGATCTGTGCGGAGGAGCTCAGCTACAGTCACTCAAATGCCAAGATCGACACCAAGGCGTCCCTCCTCAACGGTATTGCCACGGCGAATTACAAATGGACCTCGCTCGAATACAAAGACCCTACGATCCGCGTCGTTGGGCCGGCGGCCATCGTGCGCTTCAACTTTGTCGGCGAGCAAGAATTTACCGACGGCAAGAAAACCCCCCAGAACCTGCACATCCTGATGAACTGGCAGAAGCAGGGCAGCGACTGGAAGCTTCTGTCGCGGGCGGCAACCAAGCTCTGAGCGTGGCTCAGCATTGGGTTAACCGAACCACGTCCGCAGAAGCCGTGAGGTTCACGTTGCGTGAGAATGGGCTTACGGGGCAGGCCGGCTCTTAATGGGGAGGAACCCGGATGCAGGCGACGATCACGAGTACAGATGCCGAACGCATCCCCTTCTGGTCGGCCCTTATCACGGATAGGCGAATGGCCCCGGCGCTGGGCCTGGGCTTCACGTCGGGTATGCCGTTTTTACTGACCTATTCCACGCAATCGGCTTGGCTGACCGACGCCGGAGTGCCGCTGGCGACGATCGGCCTGCTTAGCGAGCTGACACTCGCGTACAAGTTCAAATTCGTGTGGGCGCCATTTCTCGACCAATACGATCCTCCTTTGGTCGGACGTGTGCTCGGGCGGCGGCGCGGCTGGCTGATCGTAGCCATCCTCGCCGTAATAGCCATGCTGGCCGGGATTGCCTTCGGTGATCCAGGCCATTGGATATGGTGGACGGTCGGTTTCTCGTTCGCTCTCGGGATCGCGGGCGCAACGCTCGATCTTGTTCTCGACGGCTGGCGTATCACGAGTGTGCGGCCGCCGGAGAAACAGGCAGTGCTATCCTCATGGACCGAGATCGGCTGGCGCGTCGGCAATCTCGCGGCCGGCGCAGGCGCGCTTTATCTCGCCGATCATGTCGGCTGGAAGGGCGCCTATCTTTGTATGGCGGCTCTGATGCTGGTTGGGATCGCGGCGACGCTATTCGCACCCGAACCAGCCTCCGACATGGTGCCCCACAAGCCGCATGCTGGCCTCGTGGAGACGGTCTGGGCACCGATCCATGAGCTCGTAAAGCGGCTCGGCCCAATGGCGGTCGCGATCCTGCTGCTCGTCGCGGGTTTCCGAATGCCGGGGTACATCGCGAGCGCGATGGCGGTGCCGCTCTTCAAGCACCAGGGATTTACCAACACCGACATCGCGACTGTCACCAAGGTCTTCGGCTTCTGGATCGCGCTTGGCGGCACCTTCGCGGCGGGGTGGTTGATCCCGCATATCGGCATGATGTCGAGCCTCCTTATTGGCACTGTCGCAGGTTCGACATCGCATCTTGCGCTCGCGCTTCTTGCGGCGCATGGTGGGGATGGCGGCAAGGCGTTCTGGACCTTCGCGCTGGCGGTCGGGGTTGAGGGCTTTGCTTACGCCTTCGCGTCGATCGTACTCATCACTTACATGTCGACGCTCGCGTCAGTGGAGCATGCGGCGAGCCAGTTCGGCCTACTGACCTCCCTTTGCGCCTTTCCGGGTAGCATTCTGGCCGGCTTTTCGGGCTACGCGATCGAGCAAACGGGCTTTGTCTGGTTCTTTATCTGGACGTCGCTCATCGGCATCCCGGTTGCGCTGTTGGCGGTTTTTGTGTGGTCCCGCGTAGGGATTTCGGACGAGGTACCGGTCCAAATCGGCGGAAGGCATTAGACGGACCGGTTCGCGTGATCGACGTATTCGTCGACGTGCTCGATTTGGCAAAGATGACCTTTGAGGGGGTGCCGCCGGCTGCAACCGGTCGGCCGTCTGATCATCCCTCGGTTCCTTGAAGCTCTACATTATGGCTAGCTGAACGGGGTACAGTCGAGCCGGCGCCTTGGACTTCCGAGGCCACCCCCCACTTCTACGCGGCGCGCCGCTTTTATTCAAAGCGAACTATTGTTACCTTATCTGCGTGCAAATACCCCACCGCGCGGAGTGCCAGTGGATTTACGTATAGTTTCGGGGAGAAAACAATATGGCGACGATGCTTGTAAGGCACACAGTCTCCGACTACAAAATATGGCGCAAGGCTTACGACGATTTCGCTCCTGTTCAAGACGCTAAGGGCGTAACGGCTGAAGCCGTGTATCAAGCAGCTGACAATCCCAATGATGTTACAGTAACTCACGAATTCGCTTCCGTTGAATCTGCACAAGCCTTCGCAGAAAGCGCGGAGTTAAAGAAGGCCATGCAGAATGCGGGAGTGGTCGGACCACCAACTATTTGGTTCACCAACAAGGTATGAGCCATTGATGCGGGCGATGTGGCAGGATTTTTGCCAGGGCCCGTTATCACGCGTTCGCCTGAGTAGGCGTGCGCCCGCCTCGACTATTCGCTTTCGCGAGGAGGGGGATCGGAGTCCAGCAGGGCTCCACGCCACAAGACCGTCAACGGAGAGTAGGCCGTTGTGCCTTGCGAACGCGTCAGCCGCTGATACTGGCGCAGAACAATGCTCATCAAAAAATACGGGTTATGCCCCCCGCGCGTGGGAGCGGTTCAGACAGAAAGTAATGCTCGCTAAGCGGAGATGAATTGCGAGCGTGTTCGTTCAATTCAGGCGGCCCACAACGCGAATCGCTGGGCTGATCCGCACCTTTGCGTCGCTCTTTCGCTCGTGAGTGGTTGCTTGCCCTGACAAAAAAGATTGTAATCAAGCCAATCTGACGCGACGCAGAGTTCCGGAGCGGAAAATGATGAGGGGGACCAAAACCCATTACGAGGTGATTGTCGTCGGCGCCGGCGTGGCGGGCATTTACCAGATCAAGCGGCTGGTCGATCTCGGCATCGACGCTACCGTACTCGAGTCGGCCGCCGACCTCGGCGGCACCTGGTATTGGAACCGCTATCCCGGCTGCCGTTTTGATTCCGAGAGCTACACTTATGGCTTCTCGTTCTCACGCGAATTGCTTGATGAGTGGCACTGGAAAGAGCGCTTTTCCAGTCAGCCTGAGAATTTGCGGTACCTCAATTACGTTGCCGACAAGTTCGATTTACGCAAGCATATGCAGTTCAATTGCAAAGTTGAGGCGATGCACTTCGATCAAAAGCGCGATCTATGGCAAGTGAAGATCGGAGACGGCCGCAAGCTGACGTGCCGTTTCGTGGTTCTCGCGATCGGCCTGCTCTCCGCACCGACTATGCCGCGACTGGAAGGCATCGATGACTTCAAGGGCCGTTCGTTCCATACCTACTACTGGCCGCATGAGCCAGTCGATCTCGTTGAAAAGAAGGTGGCCGTTATTGGCACCGGCGCCACAGGCATTCAATTGATAGGTGAGATCGCCGACAAAGTCGGCGATCTCACCGTGTTCCAACGTCGGCCAAACTGGAGTGCGCCGCTCAACAACAGCGCGATCTCCGAAGAGGAAATGGCCGACATTCGCTCGCGCTATGACGAGATCTTTGCCGCGTGCGCCTGCACGCCGGGCGGATTCCTGCATGGGCCTGAGCGCCGCGGCTTCTACGAAGTAACACGCAAGGAGCGGGTGGAGTTGTGGGACAGGCTCTATGATGAGCCTGGCTTCGGCATCTGGCTCGCGAATTTTCGCGAGATCTTCATGGACGAAGCCGCCAATGCCGAGCTCTCAGAATACATCGCCAGTCGCATCCGCCGGCGTGTCAAAGATCCCAACGTTGCCGAAAAGCTAATCCCCAGGGATCATGGCTTTGGCGTGCAGCGTTTGCCGCTGGAGACGAATTATTTGGAGGCCTATAACCGCGATAATGTGCATCTCGTTGATATTAGTGAGACGCCGCTTGTTCGCGTAACCGAGAAGGGCCTGCGTACTATTGCGCGCGACTATGAGTTCGACATCATCGTCTATGCCACCGGTTTTGATGCCATAACGGGCGCCTATGATCTCATTGATATCCGGGGCCTCGGCGGCGAAACGCTGGCTGAAAAATGGAAGCATGCGCCGTCCACCTTCCTTGGCATGCTCGTCCATGGCTTTCCGAATCTGTTGATGCCGACCGGACCGCAAAGCGCATCCGCTTCGACGAATTTTCCCCGCGGCATCGAGAACGGGGTCAACTGGTGCATGGACCTACTGCAATATATGTGGGACCGCGGTTACATCCGCGCCGAAGCCACTCGCGAGGCTCAAGAGCGCTGGACCGCACATGTGGCCAAGATGTACGAGATCATGCTGATGCGCAAAGCCAAGTCGTGGTTCACCGGCTACAACTCCAACGTCGCCGGCCACGAAGAGGGCACGGTCCGCTATTTTGTCTACAACGGAGGTACGCCGAAATTCGTCGGGATCATCAAAGACGTAGCCGCGAGGGGCTATCAGGAGATCGAGTTCAGGTCTGGCTCGGGTGCGAATGTAGAGGCGGCGATCGCCAGCGCGCACGCCTAGACATCCATAGTTGACAGGATTGTGCGAATGCTTAAGCCGATCGTGCTTGCGGTCAAAGCGTCGCAGCTGGCAATCGCCAACGAAATGGCTTCTCAGCCACATTTCTATGCGGCTATTATGTAGATATGCAGAATGAAGTGGCTGGCGCAACGAGAAAACGCCGGTGGGAGGAGAACGAGTGCTGGCCCAGGATCAGCGCGAGCAGGCGCGCAAGCTCTTCACGTATCTCGACACGCAAACCACGGCCATTGCGGACACGGTCTACCGCAACGAGGTCGCCGAGTACACCTGTCGTAAGCAGTTCGCCCGGGAGCGCGAGCTCTTCTTCAGGCGCGGCACGCTGTTCGTGGGCCTGAGCTGCCTCTTGCCGCGGGCCGGCGACTACATGACCCACGACTATGCCGGTGTGCCGATACTACTGGTGCGCCACAAGGATGGGAACTTGCGTGCCTTCCTCAACGTCTGTCGCCACCGCGGCGCGCGCGTCGCCGACGGGACCGGCCATGGCCTGAAGCGGTTTCTTTGCCCCTACCACGCCTGGACATACGCGACCGACGGCCGGCTGATTGCGCGACCAGACGACCGCTCCTTCGCCGATATCGAATCGGCGAGATGCTCGCTGCGCGAGCTTCCGGTTGCTGAGAAATACGGGATGATCTACGTGAGCCCGACCCCAGACACGAAAATCGATGTCGACACCATGCTGTCGGGCGCGCAGCGCGACATGGCCGCCTATAGGCTCGACGCCTATCACCACTACGAGACCCGAGTGCTCCGCCAGAAGATCAACTGGAAGATCGTTGTCGACACATTCCTCGAGACCTATCACCTCCAGTTCTTGCATCGGAAGACGGTTGACCCGATCCTCTATTCAAATATGGCTACCTTCGATGCTTTTGGCCGCAACCTGCGCATGATCGCGGCTCGCCGCACAATCGGTGAGCTGCGAGGGGTGCCCGAGGTCGAGTGGAATCTCATACCCTATACCGCCATCATCTACGTGCTGTTTCCCAACACGGTTTTCATCATGCAGGGTGACCACATCGAGACCTGGCACGTGTTCCCGGACGGCGACAGCACCGATGACTCCATCATGTACATCTCGCTCTACACGCCGGAGAAGGCGGAGACCGACAGCGCGCGCCGGCACTGGGACCGCAACATGGCGCTGCTGCTTGCCACCGTCGAGAATGAGGACTTTCCGCTGTCGGAGGGCATCCAGCGCGGCTTCTATTCGGGCGCACAGGATGCAATCCTGTTCGGCCGGAATGAACCGTCGCTGCAGCATTTCCACAAGGCGGTGAAGGCCGCGCTCGCGGAGGAATAACCGCTGCCTCGTAGGCCCAATTGAGCGCTCCTTTTATGGAGGCAAGCGGCTGCCTTGGAAAAAAGTACTGTCGTCATGCAAAACGGAAGTTATTCCATCGGTTCTTGCTCCTTGCTATTCAGCCCGGCGAGCGCAAGCACTCAAGGTCTTGCCGACGCGCCACCGGAGCGGGCGTTTAACCACAGCCAGAATCCGCTCCATTCGCTGCCACACTCCTTTTCAGGTTCCCTCCACCAAAATACCCCCGGCCGAGGTTGACGCGAACCGTGTCATGCTCTCATCTTCCGACCACTTGATCGCCAAATGAGTGGTTCGGGCACTGTTGTGAATAGTTCAGATCTTGCGAGCGAAACGGAAGCAGCCGAGAGGTTACGGCAACATCTCGAGCTGATTGAGCGTGAACGAGACAAAGCGTATCGCGCGCTGCAGGATCGTGAAGCTGAGCTGGCGCGCATTCAACGTATCGGGCGAGTTGGAGGCGTTGAGGTCGATCTTCAGGATGGCTTTCGAAATCGCCGATCCCCAGAATATCTATTGATTCATGGGCTGCCACCTGAGGCCGCGAACGAGACCCATGAGGCTTGGGTCAATCGGATCCATCCGGAGGACCGTAAAGCAACTGAAAAGCAATTCTTGGACGCGATTGCAGGCAAGGAAGAAGACTACATCGCGGAATATCGCATCGTGCGACCCAACGATGGTGAGGTCCGCTGGATTCGCGTGATAGCGAAGATTGAACGATGTAGCGAAGGCCGTGCAATCCGTCTCGTCGGTGCTCACATTGACGTCACCGATCGAATGTTGGCCCAGCAGATCCTGCGCGAAAGCGAGGAGCGCTTTCGGTTGATTGCCAATAGTGCGCCGGTGCCAATCTGGGTCACCAAACTCGATCGTACACGTGCTTTTGCCAACCAAGCCTATCTCGATTTCCTGGGCTTGCCGTACGATCAAGCAATCAAATACGACTGGCGCAAGGCATTACATCCCGACGACCTGCAACGCATTCTCCAGGAGCAGGTTGCTGGAGAGTCTTCACTTAAGCCTTTTGTGTTGGAAGCGCGTTATCGGCGAGCTGACGCCGAGTGGCGGTGGTTGCGTTCGGAGTCGCAGCCCCGGTGGGGCCCAAATGGAGAACATCTAGGATTCATCGGTGTCGCGCACGACGTGACTGCGGCAAAGCAGGCCGAGATCGAGCTGCGGCGCTTGAACGAAACACTTGAGCAGCGGATTAGAGATCGTACCGCGCAGCTCGAGCAGAATGACGCGCGGATGCGCACGATTCTCGAAAGCAGCCATCTGTACCAGGTGTTGCTTAGCAAGGAGGGACAGGTACTTTATGCCAATAAAACTGCGCTTGCCGGGATACGCGCGAACGGGACTGAAGTGATCGGGAGTTTGTTTTGGGACACTCCGTGGTTCTCAATGAGCCCCGGCATGCCTGAGGCGATCCGCCGCGTATTCGCGCGGGTCCTGGAAGGTGAGGACGTGCGACTCGAGATGATGCTGCACCTTCCTATTGGCGACCGCTTTTTTGATTTCGCGATGCGGCCGGTCTTCGATCCGCACGGGAATGTGGCTGGTGCCGTTCCGGAAGCGATCGACATCACCGAGCGAAAACAGAGTGAGGAAGCGCTGCGGCAGTCGCAAAAAATGGAGGCGATCGGACAATTGACGGGAGGTGTCGCTCACGATTTCAATAATCTTCTCACAATCATCCGCTCTGCCAGCGACTTTTTGCGGAGGCGCAACCTACCTGAAGAGCGGCGCCGACGCTACGTGGATGCAATTTCAGAGACGGTGGAGCGTGCTTCCAAGCTGACGACCCAACTTCTCGCCTTTGCTCGCCGGCAACCGCTCAAGCCTCAACTGTTTGATGTAGGGCAGCAGGTTGAGGGCTTTGCCGATATGATTCGTCCGCTGGTCGGCAGTCGTATTCGTGTTGAAACCGAAATTGCCGCTCCTCATAGTTTTGTGGTCGCCGACATCGCCCAATTTGAGACAGCGTTACTCAACCTGGTCGTCAATGCGCGCGATGCGATGCAAGGTGAGGGGAAACTTGAGATCTCAGTCAGGGAAGTCGGCAAAACTCGTGACCCGGATGGTAATTCTGGGCGGGCCGGCTCCTTGGCCATCTCAGTCCGTGACACTGGGACCGGAATAGCGCCGGAAAACCTAACGGCGATTTTTGAGCCATTCTTTACGACCAAGGAGGTAGGCAAAGGCACTGGCCTTGGGCTTAGTCAGGCATTTGGTTTTGCCAAGCAGTCCGGAGGCGACATTGTAGTGTCCAGCCAATTAGGACTCGGCTCGACGTTTACCATTTACTTGCCGCAAGCAGCAGAACCAACTCCGCAGGTTGAGAGGCTACCAACCAGGGAAGAGGCGCTTACGAGTGATCGACCGCACCGTGTGCTGCTGGTTGAAGATAATGATGAGGTTGGACGTTTTTCGAGTGGATTGCTGGAGGACCTTGGATACGTCGTCAAACGCGCCTGCAATGCCGATGAGGCGATCACTCTGCTTGCTGAATGCGAGTTTGCGCCCGATCTGGTATTTTCGGACGTAGTTATGCCTGGCATGAACGGTGTCGAATTGGCGATTCTCATACGCGAGCGTTACCCTCACCTTCCGGTGGTGCTCACCAGCGGGTACAGCAATGTTCTGGCTGAGAACGCACACAGCGGCTTGGAACTGATACAGAAACCGTATTCTGTCGAAGCTCTGTCACGAATTTTGCGGAAAGCTCTCGCGGCCAAAGGCGCCGGCGTCATGTAGCAGTCGGGTCGCCCCCATCAAACCAGGCTTCCAAGTCAATGACTAACAATTCTCCACCTCGTCTGAGGAGAGGCTAATCGGTTGGCAAGAACACCGCGCCGGTGGCTTGCACCGGTCCAGGGCTTGACGGCGGGCCGCCCCTATCTGGTCGGCAGTGTTGGGGCGGGGATAAAAAAGGGGCGGCGACTGTGAAGCTCTTTGCTCGCATGCCCGATCTGATCCAAGATACAAGCCGCCAAAGCAAGACCGACGTGGGCAGCGACTGGAAATAGACGCGCCGACAGCCCCGAATAGCGTACTCCCGACCTAACCTCGACAAATGCCAGCTTGATCAGGACGCTCTCGCCGATCTAGAGTTCGGCCCGAAGCAAAAAACGACGCGGTCGTCTCTAAGCGGGGCGGCCGCGCAAAGGTGTTGGGAGGTGCTGGTCAATGAGCAGATCTATCACTCGTCGTGCGATGTTGGCCGGTGGAGCGGCCGGTGTGCTGGTGGCCCCCTGGGTGGCCAAAGCACAGGCCAATACATTGCGCATCGGAATGCAAAGCATCCTGTCAGGTCCGATCGCGCTACTTGGCACCTCCTCGCGCAACTCGCTGATGATGGAGCAGGATCGCATCAATGCCTCAGGCGGGTTCCTCGGACGTCAGATCGAGTTTGTGTTTCGCGATTCAAAGGGCCAGCCCCAGGAAGCTGCCCGCGTGGCCCGCGAGCTGGTGAACACCACGGGATGCGAACTGCTGGTCGACGCCGAGGCCTCGTCCGCCTCGTTCGCAGTCCAGGAAGTTGTGCGCGATCTGGGCGTGGCCTGCATCCATACCAATAGTGAAACCTCGTCTTTGACTGCTGACCCCAAGATCCGCGTGCCCACCGCCTTCCGCGTTGCGCGCCAGGGTGTGCACGACGCGGTGGCCGGAAGCATCTATCTTTCCGAATATGCGAATGTGAAGAAGCTCAACAAATGGGCGACTTGCTCCCCAGACTACGCTTATGGTCGCGACACCACGGCGCAGTACCTGCAGTTCTTCAAGCAGTTCAAGCCGGACGTCGAGATCGTCAGCGATGCCTGGCCCAAGCTCGGTCAACCCGATTTCACCGAAGTGATTACCAAGTTGATCCAGGCTGCACCGCAAGCTTTGTTTACGCTCCTCTATGCCGGCGATCTCTCGGCGTTCGTGAATCAGGGCAATGTCTTTGCGCTTTTCTCGAAGATGACGGTTGCAACACCCAATGTCGACTATCCCGTGCTGGCTGCCATCAAGAACTTGCCTCCTGGCATTCAGTCGGCGACACGCTATCTCGAGACCTTCCCGGACACGCCTGCCAATAAGGAATGGGGTCAGGCCTATCTCAAGAGGTGGAATGAGAGGCCGACCAATTGGTCGTGGCAAAATTCGGTCGCGATGAAATTCTATGAAGAGGCCATTAAGAGAGCCAACTCGCTGGATGGCAAGGCTCTGGCTGCGGCGCTCACTGGCATGAAGATCAATTCGCCATTCGGCGCCGACGGCACCATCACCATGCGCGATGATCACACGACGATTGGCTATGCCATAGGCTGGGGCCAAACCACGCCGAAGGAGCCGTTTATCATTGAGGTGAAGGCCGCCGACTGGGGCAAGATCATCGAGCTCGAGACGGAGTGGAAGAAGCAGCAGAAGTATATCTGAGCTTCGATGGACCTCAGCGCGCTCGGCACCTGCCTTTCGACGTCTGCCTGCGTGGTCACCCAGACCACCAGCGGGCTGATCGTTGGCATGCTGCTATTCCTTGTTGCTGCCGGCGTGACCCTGATCTTCGGCGTGCTGAAGATTGTGAATTTCGCCCACGGCACCTTCTACATGCTGGGCGGCTACGTCGCCTATACCGTGCTCAACGCAACCGACAGCTACACAGTGGCGGTGCTGGCGGGGGCGTTGGCAATGGCGCTCTTCGGCGCGCTGTTCGAACGTGCCCTGATTAGCCGCGTCTATGGGTCTAATGTGCTGATGCAGCTCCTGATCTGCTACGCCGTCGTGTTAATTTTTGACGACGTCGTTAAGATCGTCTGGGGACCCGAGTTTCACGCAATGGGTATGCCGCCGGCTTTCCAGGTGCCGCCGCTCTTCATCGCAGGCGGCGTGGTGCCGCCCTTTTACGCCGTGCTGATAGGCGTAGCGGCGCTGATCGCGCTGGCGCTGGGCCTCGGGCTATCGCTGACCCGGCTCGGCAAGACCGTGCGCGCGGCCGCGATGAATCCCCAAATGGTTTCGGCTCTGGGTATCAACACGACGCTGCTGTTTGCGATCGTCTTTGCCATCGGAGGCGGACTGGCGGGACTGGCAGGTGCGCTCGCGGCCCCCGTGCGCTCGCTCTCGCCCGGGATGGGTTTCTCAGTCCTGATCGAGAGTTTCATTGTTACCGTGATCGGCGGTATGGGCTCGATTGCAGGAGCGCTGGTGTCGGCCCTGCTGATCGGTATGGTCCGCGGCTTCGGCACCATCGGGTTCCCTAAGTTCACCGATGGACTGATTTACGTCGTGATGATTGCCATCCTGCTCCTGCGCCCCCAGGGCTTGTTCGGTCGCCGGTCATGAAGGACCACCCTGCCATCCGCGATGCGACGATCGCCGTGGTTGCCCTGATCGGCATTCTGGCGATACCACTCTTTCATCGCAGTCCCGCATTCGAAGATTTCGTCATCCGCTTGAGCGCCATGGCTTTGTTTGCAACCTCGCTCAACTTGCTGGTCGGCAATACGGGCATGGTCTCGTTCGGCCACGGCATGTTTTACGGTTTGGGCGCCTATGCCTTCGGACTGACGATGCAGATGACCGAGCTCTCGCTGCCTGTTGCTGCTGCGCTCGCGGTGCTGATCACGACCTTTGCCGCGCTCTGCGTTGGTGCAATCTGTGTACGCCTCAGCACGGATTACTTCGCGTTCATTACGCTTGCTGTGCAGATGCTGTTTTTCAGCGTCATTATTTCGTGGCAGAGCCTCACGGGCGGTGACCAGGGGCTGCGCGGCGGCATTCCGCGCCGGGAGATCTTCGGCTTCGAGCTCAGTTCGCAGCTTCATCTTTACCAGTTCTGCACGGTGGTCGCGGTGCTGGGCCTGCTAGCGCTGCGACACGTGACGGCGAGCCCGTTTGGTCAGACGCTGCGCATGATCCGCGACAATGAAACCCGTGCAAGCTTCCTGGGTATCGTTCTGTGGCAAGCTCGGCTCTGGGCCTTCACGATCGCCGGCGGCTTTGCCGGGTTAGGTGGTGTGCTGGCTGCACTCTTCGTCTCGGGCGCATATCCTGAACTCGCGGACTGGCCGAATTCAGGCCAGGGAATTTTCGCCGTGATGTTGGGCGGTATCAATAGCTTTCTCGGACCCGTATTCGGCGCAATGATCCTGCTCGCGCTAAACGACGTGGTGACGCGGGTCACCGAATATCATGGACTTGTTCTGGGCATCGTGATCTTGGCTTTCGCGCTGGGGCTGCGCCGCGGCGTGCTGGATTTTTTTACACTGGCCTGGCAGAGACGCTTGCGATGAAGCTCGAGATCAATAATCTCACTAAGCTGTTTGGGGGTGTGCGGGCCATCGATGATGTGTCGTTGACGTTCCCATCGGGCTCGCTTTCGGCGGTCATCGGTCCAAACGGGGCTGGCAAAACCACCTTCTTCAACTTGATCAGCGGCGCGTTCGCGGCCGACTCTGGCCAGGTGCTGCTGGACGATCGGGACGTCACTCATCTTTCCAAAGCTGAACGGATGCGCGAGGGCATCGGGCGGGCCTTTCAGGTGGCAAGCTGCTTTCCGACAATGACGGTTTCCGAAAACCTGATGGCCGCTGTCGCCGCCCATGCCGGTCAGTGGGGCAATCTCTCCCACCGCTTTCCGCCGCCTCGCGCGCGAGAGCGTGCTGACGAGGTGATGGAGCTCGTCGGACTGACGCAGGTTCCGAACGTCGAGGCTGCAATCCTCTCCCACGGCGATCAGAAACTGCTTGATATCGCGATTGCGCTTGCGCTCGCACCCAAGGTGCTTCTCCTCGATGAGCCGACCGCTGGCATGGGTCCGGAGGAACGCTGGCGTATGATCGAACGCGTGCGTGACTTGTGGAAAAAGCGCAACCTGACGCTGATCTTCATCGAGCACGACATGGATATCGTTTTCCGGGTGGCGAGCACAATCCGTGTCCTGTGCTACGGCCGCGTCCTGGCCGAAGGCACACCGGATCAAATCCGCAACAATCAGGCGGTGATTGACGCCTATCTTGGTACGGAGGCGCACGTCGCATGACTGACCTCCTGCGCGCCGAAGGACTGAACGCCTTCTATGGTGCAAGTCAGATCCTGTTCAATCTTGATATTGCTCTCCAGGAAAAACGTACGCTGGCGCTGCTTGGGCGCAATGGCGCTGGCAAGAGCACGACCATGAAGACGCTTGCCGGAATTGTGCCGGCGAAGAGCGGCCGCATTCTCTTCGCCGGCCGCGATATTACGCACGCGCCACCGTATGCGCGCGCCAAACTCGGTCTCGCGTACGTCCCCGAGGACCGTCAGGTGTTTCCCGAGCACAGTGTGGAGGACAACCTACTGATCGCGGCCAAAAGCGGTCCCGGCGGGCGGCGAGACTGGACTTTGCCGCACATCTGGGAAACGTTCCCGCTGCTTTCAAATTTGCGGTCACGCCAGGCGGGGCGCCTGTCTGGCGGCGAGCAACAACTGCTAGTGATTGCGCGCGCCTTGATGGGAAATCCTCTGGCTCTGCTGCTCGATGAACCGAGCGAAGGTCTGGCCCCCATCGTGGTCGCTGCTATCGGCAAGGTGCTGCGTGAACTCGGCGCGCGCGGCGCCACGATCTTGCTGGCCGAGCAAAACATGCATTTCTGCCTGCGGATTGCCGAGGAAGCGCTCGTAATCGACAAGGGCAGGGTGGTGCATCGGCAGGATACGTCTGGCCTTGCCGGCAACGAAGATATCCGACGCCGCTATCTTGCCATGTAAGGGGCGACTTCGCACGGGCAGCAAGCGCAGGCGGCCACTTAATGTTGCCGCATCTGACACGAATGAAACCAAACCGGTCGTCGGCAGTCAGCTCGTTTTCGCCCAACTCTGGTACATGGCCAGAAGCGAAACGATGTCCTGGCCGCGAAATCCCTGCGCCAGCGCGAGCGCGTACAGCTCGCGCGTCATCGAAGCGGAAGGAGTGGGCACGTGCATCATGCGCCCGAGCTCGATGCCGAGCGCCAGATCCTTCTCGCCGAGCTCCATCTTGAAGCCGGGCGAGAAGTCACCCTTCAGTGCGTTCGGGAAGCGCTTCGTGAAATGGTGCGAGCGTCCGCCACTCACCGAAAGGACGTCGTAAAGCGTCTGCGGCTCGACGCCGGCGGCCACGCCAAGCGCAAAGGCTTCCGCCGCGACGAGAACGTTTCCCATCGACATCATGTTGTTGACGATCTTGACGACCTTCGCCGTGCCGACCGGACCGGTATACTTCCACTCGGTGCCAAGCAGCTTGAGTATGGGTTCGGCGCGTGCCACGTCCGCCTGATCGCCGCCGGCGATCAGAATGAGCTTGCCCGCACGCGCCTCGTTCGGGCTGCCGCTGACCGGGCAATCCAGCACCGCGAGCCCGCGTGCGGCGGCAGGCTCTGCGACCTGACGCATGGTCTGCGGATCGATGGTGCTGAGTTCGATGCATAATGCGCCATCGGCGGCATTGGCCACGATGCCGTCGGCGTCGAGCCACGCGTTCAGCACCGCCTTCGGATCCGGGAGGCTCGTCAGCACGAGCCCGCGGCCGGCGATCGCTTCGGCGATGTTCGATGTCATCCGCAAGCCCGCCCGGGAAAGCTGGGCGCTTTGATCGGCGCTGAGATCGTAGCCGACAACGTCGAGGCCGGAGTCGCGCAGACGTCCGGCCATGCCCGACCCCATCTGCCCCATTCCGATGACGGCAACGTTTGCGAAATCATCCATCTCCGACTCCCTGGCAGGCCGGGCCAGATTGAATGCGGCGCGCTGATTTTCGCAGGGCTCGAAGGCAGAGCGGTCTGCGCCCACGGGCGCAGAATCCGCGGATGTGTCGTATCATTCCGAGGGCGCTGTCTAGCAACAGCGTTTCATGCCCGTGCCGTAGCGCGCCTGCTGGCGATTATCGAAGAACTCGCGATAGCTCATGACCGGCCGCTCGGGATGGTTCGCCGCCATATGCTCCACATAGCGATCGTAATCCGGTATTCCGACCATGAGCCGGCTCGTCTCCCTGATGCGCGCGACGAGCGTCTTGAGCCGCCCGGCCTCGGGCGGCTTCCAGGGTAGCCTTTCCATCGCTTCACGCATGGGCCATTCCCTCGGCGCCGATTTCGCGCGTGCTCGGCTTGTCGTTCGCCCTGGCACGACGAATCTCCACCACTCCCAGAACAAAAATGCTGACCACGACCAGAACGAAAACGAAGGCGAGGGTTGCGTCGACGTAGTCGTTGAACACGATCTGGCGCATCTGATCGATATTCTTTGCCGGCGCCAGCACCTTGCCTTCCGCGAGCGCAGCGCCGAAACGGCTGGCATGCGCCAGGAAGCCGATCGCCGGATCGCTGTGGAAGACCTTCTGCAGACCGGCGGTCAACGTGCACACCAAGAGCCACAGCGCAGGGAACCCCGCTACCCAGGCATATCTCTGCCGTTTCATCTTGAACAGCACGACGGTGCAGGTGATGAGAGCAATGCCCGCGAGCATCTGATTGGAAATGCCGAACAGAGGCCACAGCGTGTTGATGCCTCCGAGCGGGTCAACGACACCGGTGTAAAGGATATAGCCCCACATCGACACGGCAATCGTCGTCGCAAGCAGGTTGTTCACCCAGGACTCGGTGTTACGGAAGCCCGGCAACGCCGCGCCGATCATGTCTTGAACCATGAAGCGGCAAGCGCGGGTCCCGGCATCGACCGCAGTCAGGATGAAAAGGGCCTCGAACAGGATGGCAAAGTGATACCAGAAGCCCATCAGCGCTTTGCCGCCAAGGACATTGGAGAAGATCTCGGCCATGCCGACCGCCAGCGTCGGCGCCCCGCCGGCGCGCGACAGGATCGTGGTTTCGCCGACATGGCGCGCCGTATCGGTCAGCATGTCCGGTGTGACAACGAAACCCCACGATGCGATCTTGGCGGCGGCCGATGCGGCGTCGGTTCCAATCAGCCCGCTTGGGCTGTTCATCGCAAAGTAGACGCCCGGCTCGATCACGCTCGCCGCAACCATCGCCATGATCGCGACAAAGCTCTCCATGAGCATGCCGCCATAGCCAATGAACGGAATCTGCGTTTCGTTCTCGATCATCTTGGGCGTGGTGCCCGATGAGATCAGCGCGTGGAAACCGGATACGGCACCGCACGCTATGGTAATGAACAGGAACGGAAAGAGAGCGCCGGAAAAGACCGGACCGGTACCGTCGATGAAGCGCGTGACGGCGGACATTTTCAGGGGAGGCATGACGAACAGGATGCCCAAAGCCAGAGCGCCGATCGCGCCGATCTTGAGGAAGGTCGACAGATAGTCGCGCGGGGCGAGCAAGAGCCACACCGGCAGGACCGAGGCGACGAAGCCATAACCGATCAGCATGATCGCCAGCATCTCGCCGGAATAGTCGAAATACGGCGCGAATGTCGGGCTTTCCGCGATGCTGCGCCCGTAGATCAGGGCGGTCATCAGCAGCACGAAGCCGATGATGCTCATCTCCCCGATTTTGCCGGGACGAATGAACCGCAGATAAAGGCCCATGAAGATGGCGATGGGAATTGTAGCCATGACCGTGAAGGCGCCCCACGGGCTGCCGGCCAATGCCTTGACGACCACGAGCGCGAGCACGGCGAGAATGATGATCATGATCAGGAACACGCCGATGAGCGCAATGCCGCCGGCGGTCGCGCCCATTTCCGAACGGATGATCTCACCAAGCGAGCGGCCGTCACGTCGGGTCGAAAGGAAAAGAACGAGCGAATCCTGCACCGCTCCCGCAAACACGACGCCGGCCAGAATCCATAACGTTCCCGGAAGATAACCCATCTGAGCGGCAAGCACCGGGCCTACCAGGGGGCCGGCCCCGGCGATCGCTGCGAAATGGTGGCCGAACAGCACATAGCGGTTGGTGGGTACGTAATCGAGACCATCGTTATGGCGATAGGCAGGCGTCGTGCGGCTCGCGTCCACCTGCATCACCGCCTGCCCGATAAACAGGCCGTAGAAACGGTACGCGATCAGATACGTACAAATCGCGGCCGCGACCAGCCAAACCGAATTGATCATCTCGCCGCGCGAGAGCGCAACGACGGCAAGAGCGATCGCCCCCAGGGCAGCGATTGCGACCCACAGAAGCCTTGAAAGACCACTCATGGCGTCATCCTCCTATGTCACGCGATCCTGTCGATCGATCTTGTCGATGATCTCGCCTCCAATCTGCTCCTGTCTTTCAGGATCGACAAGCCTCTCGCGCGCGCCAACTCTGATTTTCGTTTTGCCGGTCGCAGCTGAGCTGCTGGTACATTGCTGCTGTTATTGCATCGCACCCAAGTTGTCGGCGCCGGAACGATTACTCTCGGGAAATCAGGATCGCGGGCGAATGCGCTCGTCTGCGGGATGAGCGCTTCATCCGCCGTTGAAGCGGGCAATCAGCTTGTGGGATTCTCCGGGATAGACCAGGCGCACCGCCGTCAGCGGTCGCGCGCTGCGCCAGGTGTGGCGCTCGATCACGAGGCAGGGCGCGCCGATGGCGATATCGAGCGCGTTGGCGACCTCTCGATCGGCCACCACGGCACTGATCGAATGCTCGGCTTCCGTCCATGGAACATGGTGGAGCAGCCACGAGCCGGGCGGTTCAGCGGCAAAGTTCGTACTCCGAGCTTCAGGCACGGCATCCAGATCGATCAGCCTGTCCTCGATTGCGAACGGCACGTCATCGGCGCTGTGGCGGCAGACGATCGCGATCACCTTGCCTGCCTTGCGCACCCCGAGGCGCTCGCGATCGGTGGCGTTTGCGGCGCGGCGCGAGCAGCGGATCAGCTCGTAACCATAGCTGCGGCCGAGCGCGCCGATCTCGGCGGGAATGTCTGCAATCCTGAGAACCGCCGACAGGAATTTGGGACGGCGCACGAAGCTGCCGGCACGGCGCCGTCGTTCGATCAGGTCGGCCTGCGCGAGTTCCGACAGGGCCTTGTTCACCGTCATGCGCGAGCAACGATAGCTCGCCATCAACTCGTGCTCGAACGGGATGCGATGACCGGGCGGCCATTCGCCGGACAGGATCCTGCGCTCGATATCGAGTCGAATCTGCTTGTAGAGCGTCGGCTTGTCCGCCGAGCGGGGTTTGCCGCGATCGAGTGTGAGGCTCATGCCAGGAGCCTCCGCACCGCGGCATTGAAGCCGTCGCGCGCCTTGCGGCGCAGCCGATGAACTCCGCCGTCGACGACCTTGTCGCCGTTGGCCCAGACACAATCGACCGCATCGGCACCTGCGGCAAAGATCCAACCGTCGAGCACGGCATCCCCGCGACGCCCGGCGAGCGAAGGATGCGTGACGTCGAGAGTTACGATGTCGGCACGTGCCCCTGTCTGGATACCGACGGTCGGCTGTCCGAGCGCCTGGGCGCCGCCGGCGAGTGCGGCATCGAACAGCGCCCGAC
Source organism: uncultured Alphaproteobacteria bacterium (assembly GCA_963738845.1). Classification (GTDB taxonomy): domain Bacteria; phylum Pseudomonadota; class Alphaproteobacteria; order Rhizobiales; family Xanthobacteraceae; genus Bradyrhizobium. The sequence continues at coordinate 77,851 of CAVTYJ010000010.1, forward strand.
CGGTCGAGGCGCCGGGGCCGGCGGACAACACATTGCGCTCTCCATGCGTCAGCCGTTGGCCATATTCGAGTTGACGCAATTCATCGGCAACGCCGACCAGCACGTTGGAATCGCTGCCGATGCCGAACCGGCCGCCGGCGCCGAAAAAATCGCGCGCCGGGAAGATTCCGTCACCAAGGCTCGCTTCCGTGATCGGGCAGAGACCTGCGACAGCGCCGCTTTGCGCAAGGGCGGCTGTCTCGGTCGCGGCCATATGGGTTGCATGAATCAAGCACCAGCGCTGATCGACGCCTGCATGTTCGAGCAGCCACTCGACCGGCCGCCGGCCCGACCAGGCGAGGCAATCCTCCACCTCCTTGACTTGCTCGGCGGCATGGATATGCACCGGCCCGCCCTCGGCCAGCGGTACGATCGCGGCCAGCTCGTCCGGTGTCACCGCCCGCAGGCTATGGGGCGCGATCCCGACATTGGCGCCGGGCAAGGCGCGAAGTGCAGCCCGCGTGGCGGCCAGCAGGTTCGCAAACTGGTCGACCGAACAGATGAACCGGCGCTGGGCCGTCTGCGGCGGCGCGCCGCCAAACGCGCCATGGGCGTAGAAGCTCGCTAACAGCGTGAGCCCGATACCGGCGACGCCGGCAGCTTGGGCGATGCGCGTCGCCATCTCCGCAGGGTTGGCATAGGGAGTGCCGTCGCGATCGTGGTGGAGATAGTGGAATTCGCCGACACGCGTGAAGCCGCGCTCGAGCATTTCGACATAAAGCAGCGTTGCAACAGCTTCGCTGTCTTCCGGAGTCATCTCCAGCGCGAAGCGATACATGGTCTCGCGCCAGGTCCAGAACGTGTCGGCCGAATCGCCGCGCGTTTCGGCGAGCCCCGCCATGCCGCGCTGGAACGCGTGACTGTGCAGGCTTGCGATGCCCGGGATCGCCAGCGCCTTACGCTCGGCGTGCGCTTCCGGCGCCACACCGGTCGTCACCCCTGTGATGGTTCCATTCGTCACCACCACCTGCACGTCGTCCGACCATCCCGAGGGCAGCAGCGCGGAGGCGAAATGCAGCGTGGACATGTTTTCCAACCGGCTGGACAGCGGCGCGATCATATGTATAGACATATCGACGCGTCAAGCTTGTGTCGCCCAGCCAATCCCAAGGGAATCCCCCGATGGCCGAGCGCTTTGATCGCATCTGGCTCAACGCCAGGCTCGCCACGATGCGACGGGATCTGCCGGATCCCGGCATCATCGAGCATGGCGTGATCGCGGCGCGCGACGGGCGCATCGTCTTTGCCGGCGCACGTTCGGACTTTCCACCGGACGCGGACGCGGCCGAACGGATCGATTGCGCAGGAAGGTGGATCACGCCGGGCCTGATCGACTGTCACACCCATCTGGTGTTCGGCGGCAATCGCGCGCACGAGTTCGAGCTTCGGCTCAAGGGCGCAAGCTACGAAGAGATCGCACGCGCGGGCGGCGGAATCGTCTCGACTGTCGCCGCAACCCGTGCCGCAAGCGAGTCTGAACTGATCGCGAGCGCGCTGCCGCGGCTGGATGCGCTGATCGGCGAGGGCGTGACGACGGTTGAGATCAAGTCCGGTTATGGCCTCGACACCGAAACCGAGATGCGTCAGCTGTCCGCTGCGCGCGCGCTCGGCCGCGACCGGCCGGTGACGGTCAAGACCGCGTTCCTTGGCGCGCACGCACTGCCTCCGGAAGCTGGCGGCGACAAGGATCGCTACATCGATCTGGTTTGTCGGGACATGTTGCCGGCCATCGCGCGTGCGGGACTTGCGGATGCCGTCGACGCCTTCATGGAGGACATCGCGTTCTCGCGCGATCAGACCGCGCGCGTGTTCGCGGCGGCAAACGCGCTTGGATTGCCGCTCAAGCTGCACGCCGATCAGCTCTCGAATCTCGGCGGCGCCGCGCTTGCCGCACAATTTGCCGCGCTGTCTGCCGATCACCTTGAGCACACCGATGCTGAGGGCGTCGCGGCCATGGCGCGCGCGGGGACAGTGGCGGTCCTGCTGCCGGGCGCGTTCTATTTTCTTCGCGAGACGAAAAGGCCACCGGTCGACTTGTTCCGCGCCCAGGGTGTGAGCATGGCGCTCGCCACCGACTGCAATCCCGGCAGCTCGCCGCTGACCTCGCTGCTGCTCGCGATGAATATGGGCGCGACGCTGTTCCGCATGACGGTCGACGAGTGTCTGGCCGGCGCGACACGCCAAGCTGCGCGCGCGCTCGGTCTTCTCGGCGAGACCGGCACGCTCGAAACAGGCAAATGGTGCGATCTCGCGATCTGGGACATCGAACGGCCGGCCGACCTTGTCTACCGGATCGGATTCAATCCGCTGCAAGATCGCGTGTGGAGGGCACGATGAGACGCCCGGGCAGTCCGATCGTCGTTTCGCCCGGCCGCGTTAGCCTGAATGATCTGGCGGGTTTGCTCGCTGGTGCGGCCGTGGTGCTGCACGAGTCGTTCTGGCCGCGTGTCGAGGCTGCATCGGCCATCGTCGCGAGAGCCGCGGCAGCGCCCGCGCCGATCTATGGCATCAATACCGGCTTCGGGAAGCTGGCCTCGAAACGCATTCCTCCCGCGCAGACGGCGCTGCTGCAACGGAATCTCATCGTGTCGCATTGCTGTGGCGTAGGCATGCCTACGCCAGAACCGATCGTGCGCTTGATGATGGCGCTCAAGATCATCTCGCTCGGACGAGGCGCCTCGGGCGTTCGCCGCGAGGTGATCGAGCACCTCCAGGCCATGTTGGCGCAAGGAGTGTATCCGCTGGTGCCGCAGCAGGGATCGGTCGGAGCATCCGGCGATCTGGCGCCGCTGGCGCATCTCACGGCTGTCATGATCGGGGAGGGGCGGGCCATTGTCGACGGAGCGGTCGTGGCGGGCCGCGATGCGCTACGCGCAGCCGGTCTCGCGCCATTGACGCTCGGGCCCAAGGAAGGCCTCGCGATGATCAACGGGACGCAGTTCTCGACGGCGTATGCGGTTTCCGGATTGCTGCGTGCCCACGACCTCGCCTGCGCGGCGCTGGTGACCGGCGCCCTGTCCGTCGACGCGGCAATGGCCTCGACGGTGCCGTTTCGCTCCGAGATCCACCAATTGCGTGGGCATCCGGGCCAGATCGCCGCCGGCGCCGCGCTGACCGCGCTGCTGGAGGGCAGCGACATCCGCATGTCGCATCTCGAAGGCGACGAGCGCGTGCAGGATCCTTATTGCCTGCGCTGCCAGCCGCAAGTGTCGGGTGCAGCGCTCGATCTGTTGACACAAGCCGCCCGTACGTTGGTGGTCGAGGTCAATGCCGTCACGGATAATCCACTTGTCGTGGTCGAGACAGGGGAGATCGTCTCGGGCGGAAATTTTCACGCCGAGCCGGTCGCCTTTGCCGCCGATCAGATCGCGCTGGCCCTCTCGGAGATCGGCGCCATCGCCGAGCGGCGCATCGCCACGCTGGTCGATCCCGCTTTGAACTTCGGGTTGCCGCCGTTCCTCACCTCCGATCCCGGCCTCAATTCCGGCTTCATGATCGCCGAAGTGACGGCAGCTGCGCTTTATGCCGAGAACAAGCAACGCGCCGCTCCCTGCTCGATCGATTCGACGCCGACGAGCGCCAACCAGGAAGACCATGTCTCGATGGCCGCGCACGCCGCGCGGCGGCTGTCGGATATGGCTGACAACCTCGCCACCATTCTCGGAATCGAGCTCCTGGTCGCGGCGCAAGGCATCACGCTGCGCTTGCCGCATTCGACCAGCGCGCCGCTCGCGGCGGTCATTGCCGCGTTGCGCGAGCAGGTGCGCGAACTGGGCGAGGATCGCTACATGGCCGACGATCTTGCAAAGGCCGCGGCGCTGGTGGGAGCAGGGGCTTTGCCGGCCGCCGCGATGTCGGCGCTTCCTCACAATCCGTTTCCGATCCTTGCCGAGAAGGGCCATCTCTCATGAACCGCCGACTGGACAATGATCGAACGATCCGGGCGCCGCGCGGCAGCGAAATCAGCGCCAGGAGCTGGCTCACGGAAGCGCCGCTGCGCATGCTCATGAACAATCTGGATCCGGAGGTCGCCGAACGCCCGAGCGAGCTGGTCGTCTACGGCGGAATCGGTCGTGCGGCCCGCGACTGGGAGAGTTTCGACCGGATCGTTGCCTCCTTACGCAAGCTCGACGGCGATCAGACCCTGCTGGTCCAGTCGGGCAAGCCGGTCGGCATTTTTCGCACCCATCCGGACGCGCCGCGCGTCCTGATCGCGAACTCGAACCTGGTGCCGCACTGGGCGACGCTCGACCACTTCAACGAGCTCGACCGCCTCGGGTTGATGATGTTCGGGCAGATGACGGCCGGATCATGGATCTACATCGGCAGCCAGGGCATCGTGCAGGGGACGTACGAGACCTTTGTCGAAGTCGGTCGCCGCCACTATGGCGGCAATCTCGCCGGCAAATGGATTCTCACGGCCGGTCTCGGCGGCATGGGCGGCGCCCAGCCGCTCGCGGCCACGATGGCGGGCGCGTCGCTGCTTGCGATCGAATGCCAGCCGAGCCGTATCGAGATGCGCCTGCGCACAGGCTACCTCGACCGGCAGGCAAGCACGCTTGACGAGGCGCTGGCGGCGATGGCGCAGGCGGCGCAGAACAAGAAGCCGTTATCGGTCGGCCTGCTCGGAAACGCGGCGGAGATCTTTCCCGAGCTGGTGCGACGCGGCGTGAGGCCGGACATCGTCACCGACCAGACCAGCGCGCATGACCCGATCAATGGTTATCTGCCGAAGGGATGGACGCTGGCCGCGTGGGAGGCAAAACGCGCGGCCGATCCGAAGGCGGTCGAAGCGGCGGCCAAGACCTCCATGGTCGATCACGTCCAGGCCATGCTGGATTTCCATGCGCAGGGCATTCCCACCCTCGACTACGGCAACAATATTCGCCAGATGGCAAAGGACATGGGATTGAACAACGCGTTCGATTTCCCTGGTTTCGTGCCGGCCTATATCCGTCCGCTCTTCTGCCGCGGCATCGGACCATTCCGGTGGGCGGCGCTGTCGGGCGATCCCGAAGACATCTTTCGGACCGACGCCAAGGTGAAGGAGCTGATGCCGCGCGAGGCGCATCTTCACAACTGGCTCGACATGGCGAAGGCACGGATCAGGTTCCAGGGACTGCCGGCGCGCATCTGCTGGGTCGGCCTCGGCGATCGTCACAGGCTCGGCCTCGCCTTCAACGAGATGGTGGCGCGGGGCGAGTTGAAGGCACCGATCGTGATCGGTCGCGATCATCTCGACAGCGGCTCGGTCGCGAGCCCCAACCGTGAGACCGAAGCGATGCGCGACGGCTCGGATGCGGTGTCCGACTGGCCTCTGCTCAATGCGCTGCTCAATTGTGCGAGCGGAGCCACCTGGGTTTCGCTGCATCACGGCGGCGGCGTCGGCATCGGTTACTCGCAGCACGCCGGAATGGTCATCGTCGCCGACGGAACTCGCGAGGCCGCGCGCCGCCTCGAGCGGGTGCTGTGGAACGATCCGGCGAGTGGGGTCATGCGTCATGCCGACGCGGGCTATGAGGCCGCGGTTGCATGCGCTCGGGCCAATGGGCTCGATCTGCCCAGTCTGGCGTTGTAGTGCGAGGACCTTTTCGAGTGCGTGTGCAGCGGGTGCGACGTTCCCCTCAAGACAGCGAGACAGGCCATGGCGAAACCGTTTCCGTCGAAGACCCACATCGGCAATCATACGCTGCATCCCGAAACGCTGATGCTGAACTACGGCTACGATCCGCAGTTGTCGGAAGGCGCCGTCAAGCCGCCGGTCTTCCTGACCTCGACCTTCGTGTTCAGGACCGCCGAAGACGGAAAGGACTTTTTCGATTTCGTCTCGGGTCGGCGCGAGCCTCCGGAGGGGATGGGCGCAGGCCTGGTGTATTCCAGGTTTAATCATCCCAACAGCGAGATCGTCGAGGACAGGCTCGCTGTCTATGAGCGCACGGAGAACTGCGCCCTGTTCTCGTCCGGTATGGCTGCGATTTCGACGACCATCCTGGCGTTCACTCGTCCTGGCGACGTGATCCTGCACTCGCAGCCGCTCTATGGCGGAACGGAAACCCTGATCGCGAAGACGCTTGCCGGCCTCTCCATGGGCGCGGTGGGCTTTCCCGATGGCATCGACGAAGCCGTGGTGAGGGTCGCGGCGGACGAGGCCATGCGCAAGGGTCGCGTTGCAATGATCTTCATCGAAACACCCGCCAATCCCACCAACGGCCTGGTCGATATCGCATTGGTCCGCCGCGTCGCCGAGACGATCGGCCGCGCCCAGGGGTACACGCCGATCATCGCCTGCGACAACACGCTGCTCGGACCGGTGTTTCAGCGTCCGATCGAGCATGGCGCGGATCTTTCGTTGTACTCGCTGACGAAATATGTCGGCGGTCATTCCGACCTGATCGCGGGCGCTGCACTCGGATCGAAAGCTCTGATGAAAGACGTCAAGGCGCTGCGAGGTGCCATCGGCACGCAACTGGATCCCCACTCCTGCTGGATGATCAGCCGGTCGCTCGAAACGCTCAGTCTGCGCATGGAAAAGGCCGACAGAAACGCACGGCTCGTGGCGGATTACCTGCGCGACCACGACAAGGTGGCGAAGGTTCATTACCTCGCTCACCATCCGGAAAGCTCTCCTGCGGGGCGCGTGTTTGCGAAGCAATGCACCGGCGCGGGCTCCACGTTTTCGTTCGACATCGTTGGCGGCCAGGCGGCCGCCTTCAAATTTCTGAACGCGTTGCAGATCTTCAAGCTTGCGGTCAGCCTTGGCGGGACGGAATCGCTTGCGAGCCTGCCCGCAAGCATGACCCACTCCGGCGTTCCCGGCGACATCCGTCGCAAGATAGGCGTTCTCGACTCCACGATCCGCTTGTCGATCGGCATCGAACATCCGTCCGATCTGATCGCGGATATCGCGCAGGCTTTGAACGGGGCGTGACTGGCTCGCGCTTGCGACGACAGGAGTTGAGGGCGTGTAAAGATGAAGGCACAGATGTCCGCTTTCAGGGTCGAAGTGGAAATCTTTTGCTTGATCAGAGCATTGCCGGTTTTGACCCATGTGAGACATAGGCGGCTCCAGCCTTGTTCGTTTTTTCGTTATAGCGTGATATCCTTCCCCTCATTGCATGGCATGACCCCAGGCGGAGGGTCACATGGCAAGCTTCATCGGACGGCGGCGATTTTTAGCTATATTTGGCTGCTCGGCCGTCGGCTGGCCGCTCGCCGCGCGCGCACAGCAGTCCGAGCGGGTGCGGCGCATTGGCGTGCTCCAGCCTGGTAGTGAGAGCGATCCAGAATCGCAGCTTCGTCGAGCGGCGTTCGTGGACGGTCTCCGAAAGTTCGGCTGGACAGAGGGCACCAATGTATCAATCCAATATCGGTGGGTTGGCGAGAACGCTGACCGCATTCGGCTTTATGCGACCGAACTTACCGGCACGCGGCCAGACGTGATCTGGGCCAGCGGCTCACTGCCGTTGCTGCTTTTAAAGCGGGCGACCAGCACCATTCCGATCGTTTTCTCACAGGTCTACGATCCAGTTGGCAGCGGGTTTGTCACGAACCTCACTCGACCTGGCGGCAACATCACTGGATTCACGCTGGGCGAGTTCTCTATGGGCGGGAAGACATTGGAGGTTCTCAAGGAGGTAGCACCCCGGGTGAGGCGTGTGGCGGTCATTCTAAATCTTGAGCAGCCGCCTCATGTCGCCATGTGGCGCTCAGTCGAGGCGACTGCCCCGTCGTTCGGGGTGCGCCCGACGCCGGTTGACGTGCCAGATTCCGACGAGATCGAGCGTGCGATCGAAGCGTTCGCGCGTGAGCCGGAGGGAGGCCTGATTGTGCTACCGGGCCCCGTTACCATTGTTCATCGCGAACTGATTACCGGGCTGGCGGCCCGGCACAGCCTTCCTGCTGCCTACGCATTTCGGTTGTTCGTCACGAGCGGTGGCTTGGTTTCGTATGGCATCAACCCCGCCGACCAGGCCCGACAAGCGGCTGGTTACGTCGATCGCATTCTCAAGGGCGAGAAGCCCGCCGACCTGCCGATTCAACAACCAACTAAGTTCGAGCTAGTTATCAACCTCAAGACTGCGAAGGCACTTGGGCTAGACATTCCGAATTCGCTACTCGCCCGCGCCGATGAGTTGATCGAATAAAGGTCTCCCAGCGTAGTGCTAGTCTGCCGTTGGCCGTCCTATATGTCGGCCGTGAGCCGTAGACCAGACATCACGGGGACCGCGCCAAACCAACTCGATTGGACCCGCAGCGGACCGCGGCCAGCTACTCAAGATCTGCGGCTAAGCTATAAAGTATGCTAAATTGAGCCGGTACGATGCCCGGTCCTGAGCCTCGGGGGAGGCGATGAGACGGCGCGATTTCATAGCGCTTATCGGCGGAGGAGCGGCGAGTGCTTGGCCGCTCGCCGCTCACGCGCAAAATTCGGCGAAGATCCCGCGCATCGGCATTATCGATGATGCGCCGATGTGGGACCACTTTCGGCAAGGGCTGCGCGATCTCGGCTACATCAATGGTCAGAACATCGCGTTTGAATATCGGTCGGGGGAAGGGCAACCAGATCAACTCGCCACCGCCGCAAGCGATCTGGCGCGCCTCCCGGTAGATATCATCATGACAGCCGGTTCGGCAGCGACCCGTGCCGCAAAGCGAGCAACGTCGACGATTCCCATAGTGATGGTCTCGATCGGCGACCCTGTTCGGGCGGGGTTCGTGGCAAGCCTCGGCCGGCCTGGTGGGAATATTACCGGCAATACAATTCTCGGCACAGAAATGAGTGCCAAGCGACTGCAACTCTTCAAAGAGGTCATTCCCGGACTCTTGCTCGTGGCCTTCCTGTGGAATCCGAATAACCTCTCCCATCTGGCCTATCTCGAAGAGTGGCGAACTTTGGCACCAGCGTTGGACGTAAAGCTGATCTTTGTCGAAGTGGGCAGTTCTGAACAGTTCGACAGTGCCTTTGCCGCAATGATAAAGAAGCGTCCCGATGGCTTTCTAATGACTGCCGATACCTTCCATCTGTCCCATATCGGATGGATTATCGATTTTGTCGCGAAGAACCGGCTGCCCGCCATGTACATAGTGAAGGAGAACGTGATTGCCGGCGGGCTCATGTCTTACGGACCAAATCTACCCGATTTGTACCGACGAGGTGCCGAATACGTGCACAAAATTCTGCAAGGCACCAAGCCGATGGACCTGCCGGTAGAGCAGCCGACCAAGTTCGAGTTGGTCATCAACCTCAAGACCGCCAAGACGCTCGGCCTCACGATACCGCCGACGCTGCTCGCTACCGCCGACGAGGTGGTCGAGTAGCAGCGACGACTTCCGCTCCTGGCCCGTCACGTCATTTCGTTGCCGCGCGGTAGGTGGGTCGCAGCGGCGAAAGGCGGAAACCGAAAGCAGGCTAAACCCGCAGAGTCGGTCCAAAATGACCTATGATTCGGATGAACGGAAAGCAGGACTTGCCCCCATTTGCCGTTCGCCCGGCCACCTCGAAGTGCTAGGCTGACCTGCCGAGCAAAGTGTCCTTGAGGGGGCAAATGCAAAGACGAGAGTTTATAACGCTTCTTGGGAGCGTGGCGGCGGCTGGTCTCCCGTTCACGGCCCAGGCGCAACAATCGAGTGCGATGCAACACCGGGTCGGCTTTCTTCTCGGTGCGTCGGGCCAGTCCGTGGCATCGCTATTTCATGCGCTCCAGGAAGGCCTACGTAATCTCGGATATGTCGAAGGCAGCAACGTCGTTTTCGTTCAGCGGTACGGAGACGGCAGAATGGAACGGCTGCCGGATCTGGCTGCTGAGCTAGTGCGGCTTGATGTGGACGTAATTGTTACCGGTACAAACTTGCACGTCGCAGCCGTGCGGAACGCAACTAGCACAATACCTATTGTCATGGTATTCGCAGCGGACCCAGTAGGTTCGGGTTTTATTCAGAGCCTATCGCGGCCCGGCGGAAACGTTACTGGGTTGAGTGCCGATGCGAGCCCTGACCTCTGGGCGAAATATCTCGCTCTGTTGCAGGAGGTCGTGCCCAAGCTATCGCGGGTAGGAGTGCTCGGGCAGGTCGCGTCGAAGGTTGGCTTTTCTGAGCTTCAAAGGGCCGGACAAAATCAAAATATCGGGCTCGAGGTCGCCGATCTTCAGCGCCCCGAAGATATAGATTCCGCGTTCGCGACTTTGATAGGCAAACGGGTCGATGCCCTCTTACTCGTCGTAGGGCCGCTGACATATCTGCTAAGAAAAGAGATTGCGGATCGGGCGCTCAAACATCGTCTGCCGGCAATGACAAATGCGACCCAGTTCTCGGAAGCGGGCCTGCTCATGAGCTATGGGCCGAATTTAGATGACCTTTACAGGCGGGCGGCGATCTATGTCGACAAGATTTTCCGCGGAGCCACGCCCGCAGATCTGCCGGTCGAACAGCCGATCAAATTCGATCTCGTAATAAATCTTAAGACCGCAAAGGCGCTCGGGGTTGATGTACCGTTGCAGCTTCAGCAGCTCGCCAACGACGTGATCGAATAGCCCGTGATTTGCTGCGGCGCATGAGTCTGCATCTGGCCCCGAGCGGGCGTCCAAAGCGCTAAGGGGAGGGCCAGATGCCTGCCCTGGGATCCCAAGCGGCATGGAAATCTCTAAGATCAGATTGGCAACGAGCCGTCCTGGCGCGCAATCACGGGGGCCAGAAAGGCGATAATCGAGGCGCATTCCGCCGCGGTGATCCGTTCACGATGGACAAACGTTACTTCGGAGTCGTGCCCTATAGCCGAATGTCCCAGTAGCGAACGAGAATTCGATGGCTAACAGCAACGTCCTCGTTTTTCCGACAAAAAAGAAGATTTCGTCGCCTGATCCGATGATCGAATTAGAGCGCTTCATCCGTGGTCTGTGGACGGGGATGCCATTGTTCGCGACCTTGAACTTATACGCCCTGGAGATACTTGGGCTTGAGCTGATGCTTTGGGCGGCAGTCTGGAGAAAATATACCGAAACCTTCTTTGCGTGTAGGGGTGAGACGACGCCCAACGGCCCAAGCAAATGACTAGCAAGCCGTAAAACACAAGCGGAGCGCAGCCCCCTTTATCGGCGGCTTTTCCGGTGGTCGCGAAGCTCTCGTTTAACCGCTCATAAGTTTTTTATATGGATGACCATAGTATTCCATATTTTTCTAAATGCGCCAGGGGTGCTATGCACACTCTCCGCCAACCGAATCTCCTTATGCGATGGATAGCTCCCTTACCCACATTGTCATCGTCGGTGGTGGTGCGGCTGGGCTCGAACTGGCGACCAAACTTGGCGACGGTCTCGGCCGCCGCAAGAGGGCGAAGATCACGCTGGTCGACCGCAGCCGGACGCACATCTGGAAGCCGCTGCTTCATGCCATAGCAGCCGGCAGTCTCCGTCGCTCCCAGCATGAGCTCAACTATATGGCCCAGGCTCACTGGCACCATTTTCACTATCGCAACGGTGAAATGATTGGTCTCGATCGCGTGGCAAAAACGATCACGCTGGCACGGACGGTGGATGAAGACGGCCGCGAGATCAGCCCGGAAGTGCATCTCGCCTACGATGTGCTGATTATCGCGGTCGGGAGCGTCACCAACGATTTCGGAACGCCCGGCGCCAAGGAATTTGCGGTGCCGCTGGAAACCCCCGAGCAGGCCGCGCGCTTCAATCGCCGGCTGGTCAACGCTTGCGTCCGCGCGCAAAGCCAGGATTCGCCCGTTCGTCCGGGCCAGCTTCATGTCGCCATCATTGGAGCAGGCGCCACTGGCACGGAGTTGGCTGCCGAACTGCATCACACCGCGCGCGCCATCATCGCTTACGGCCTTGACAAGATCGACCCGGAGCACGACTTGCGGATCGTATTGATCGAGGCCGCAGATCGGGTGCTACCTGCCCTGCCAGAACGAATTTCAGCATCGACCAATGACCTGCTCGTCAAGTTGGGCGTGGAGGTGCGCACCAGCGCGCGGGTGGCCGAGGTGTTGGTAGACGGTGTCAAGCTTTCCGGTGGGGAGGTCATTCCATCAGAACTCGTAGTTTGGTCGGCTGGCGTAAAGGCGCCGGCCTTTCTTGCCCACATCGCGCAGCTGGAAACCAACGGCATCAATCAGGTGGTGGTGCGGCGTACCCTGCAAACTACGCGCGATGACAGCATCTTTGCGATCGGCGATTGCGCGGCATGTCCACGGCCGGGCTTTGCCCAAAATGTTCCGCCGCGCGCCCAAGCCGCGCATCAGCAATCGGAATTCATGGTCAGGCAATTGCGCCGTCTACTAGCCGGGCGGTCGCTGGAGGAATTCCAATATCGAGACTTTGGTTCGCTTGTATCGCTTGGGAAATACAGCACGATAGGTAGCTTGATGGGTTCGGTCATCGGCCGCAGCTTCCTCGTGGAAGGCTATTTTGCTCGCTTGATGTATCGCTCCCTTTACAAAATGCATGAAGCGGCCCTGCACGGTCGAGGCCGCATTCTTCTCGGTCTGGTCGCACCAGGTGCCCGGCCGGCTCCCATCGTCAAGTTGCATTGAATGATCATCGAATAAGGACGACCAAGCGAGACGCGCATGAGCGGCCACGAATTTGCGGACAAGGACGTGACGCGCATTGGCAAAGTGGCCACTCGGGCATTCCTTCGGGTTGAAGTATTTGCCTATTTGGTTCTGGGCCTTTTGCTTGCGCTCACGGCTCTCCTGGGTATCGTTAGCGCCGCCGTGTCGCTCTGGCATGATGTGCAGGAGCGCATCAACGCCGCTTCACTTGTCCTCACCATCGACCGGCTTCTGTTCGTACTCATGGTTATTGAAATCCTGCATACGGTTCGCGTGTCGTTCCGCTCTGGCACGCTTGTATGCGAACCGTTTCTGATCGTTGGACTGATCGCATCGATACGACGGGTTCTGGTGATCACGCTCGAAATCTTCGCAGGTCAACCAACCGGGCAAATGGACCCCGGATATTCAGGCGTTGTTCAATTCCACCATGCTGGAATTGGGGGTACTTGGGGGCCTTATCATGATCATGGTGATTTCAATCTGCCTGCTGCGCTACAGCGAACGCATCGCTGTAGACAAATAGATGCAGAACAACGGTAGACGTTCTTTTCGATCAAACTCTGCTCCTGCCAAACTGGTCGAGTGAGATCATCGGTCGTCGAACAGCGCGCAACCACCGTGTCACCGCTCGCTCACGCGTCGGTGACCGCGCGTGATGAAATGTTTTCGGACGGCCGCCGCTCCTGTTGTGAGGCAGCCGAGCTTCCTCGGCTTCCTTCACTTCTGGAGAAAAACGATGATCAAATTTGCCTTTGTATCCGCTACCCTGATCGCGACCACCCTGCTGGCAAGCCAGGCGATGGCGGCCCGCGGTGATCTCGCGGCGCGGCGCGCCGCGACCGCGGACAGGACACTGGCGGATTGCGTGCGGGCGCCCAGTGTCGGCGCGTTTGCCTCGGCGCCCTACAGCGTGCCGCCGTGCATGCCGAACGGCGCCAATTAGGAGATCAGCGCTCGTGCTGACACGCACGTAACAGAAAGGGGCTCGCCGCCCCCTGGGCGGCGGGCCTCGGCTCACGCGCCGGCATTCACCCGCGACTTGCGCGAGCCCGCGGCCACTCAGCCCGTTCGCCCGCGCTTGCTGCATGGAAGACACTAGACGGCGACAAGCGTTCGGCCGAAAGGCAGCTACCCTCTAGGATTGCCGCGGGCTGCGCTGCTGTCCTGACCGACTAAATCCAGCACAAGCACTAGCAGCCGCGGCAAATTCCACCGATCGCGCGGTCGACGCGCGCATCCTCGTCATCGAGAGCATCCAGCGACGATGCTCGCGCCGGCATGTCGCTGGCGCGCGGCTGGTGATGGCCGACCGGCGCCGACCAGGGCAGCGTCGCCGTCTCGCCGCCCCGCTTCCATGGTGACGCTGGCGTCACCGCATTGTGCACGCGATCCTCAGTGACGGCCACGCGAGCCAGGGCGGCCGATTGCGCCCACACCGGCGACGTCATCGCAACCATCAGCCTTGCTGCGAGGGCAAAACGCAAGCACCGGATCATTTAATCTCTCCATCGAGCCATCTCTGCGCCATCGGCGCTCTTGAGGCCGGACTGCGTTTCCGCAATCGATATTCCGCCCGACGTGAATGCGTTTGAGAAATTCACTGCTGTTTGAGAAGCCGTGCGCGCCGGCTCGCGCGCATTTAAGCAAGCGAGCTCCCGCGCTCACGGAGCGTCGATCCGTGAGAGCGTAATCATCTTATAGGCGAAGCGATTATCGGCATCGTCGGACGCCATGAAGCGCTCGCCGAGAGCGTCGCGGAGAAGAAAGGCGCCGACCAGCGGCGGACCAGCGTCAACATCTATGCCCAAAACCGTTGGTCCGGGCGCTGCGTCGTTCAGCCAGAAAAATTCCCGCAAGAATCTGCGAGCGAAACGTGAAATCAGAACCTTTTGCGCGCGGAAATAACGCTTCACGAGGTCAGGTCTCCTTCACAAGGAACGCATTCGGGCGGCCTGTATCGAACTGTGAGGGAGAGACAAATGTCTGACGAAAAGTTCACGGATGATAATGAAATGCCTCTGATGGTCCAGATGGTGCAAGTCTTGGGTCGACTCGGACTTTCGATGGCTGGCGCGATGTGCGGGACGTTCGTGGCCGCGCAACTAACCATGACCGATGCCGCGCTGTTCGAACTCAGCCGGCTTCGTTGCGATCATGGTCATGGTTGGGATGCTCGGCTTCTATCTGGGCGTTGATGCTCCATATCTTCGCTTTTCGTTGGCAAAGCCTGCGGCAGGTAGTTGGAGGATTGATCTCGAACTTCTTTCCAGGATTGGCACGTTCCTAGCGGCTATTGCCGCGTTGATCTCGATCTATGCCTTTGTATTCGACGCGAGCATGCTACCCAGCTTCGAGTACGTGGTCGCCTCCTGGTGGATAGTTGGGGTGGTCCTCCAGATCGGCGCTGGTTTGATCGGGCGCATTCGTCTCGCTAGAGCAGCCGGTTAATCGTTCTGCGCGCGAGGTGCATTCCTGATGGCTGCCGTTCGAAGATGAAGCTCGCGGCGGCAGCTGAGGTTCTCTTATCCCAGTGTGGAGAAGTCACGTGATTAAGCTCAAATTGCTCAGCGTTTTGGCCTTCATTTCAATAGTAAGCCTTGCTCAGCCGCCAGCATTCGGACGCGAGGGGCACCAGATCGCGGCGCCACCATGGAGTGCCGCCTGCATGACTGATCACGGCCCGAGCGACTGCGGTGAACCCATGTGGGTCTACGGTGCGTCGGAGCCGCATTCTCGACGAGGTCGCTGATGATGCGTTGAGTATGACGAAGCGCCGATCTAGTTCTTCAGCCCAGCGACACTGGCTTGAACAGATGAGCAGATCTTAGCAACGCTCGGCGGCCAAGGCGCCGCCCCAGGCGAGGATGACAACAACGGCAAGCCGATCTACTTCGACGGCATCGACAACCGGACTAGTGACCGGAAATCACACCGGCGCGCAACGGGTGGGTCTACATCGACGGCGAGAACTTCTCAGGCGTCCGCGCTGACATCGCTCTCGACCCGGAAGCACCCGACGTAAAAATGGCTTGGAAGGCGCTCTATTCTTCGAAAGATACCTGGATGGGTCCGACATTGAACATGGGCGCCGTCCCTTCGCTCTACAACCTGACCATGGACCCCTACGAGAAATACGACATGATGTTCAACGGCGCGGTCGCGACCCGCAACCCGCCCTCGTCGCCGGGTCGCTACGCGGGCATGGACAATGGCTGGGCTCTTTCGCTGATCGACATTCCCCTCGCCGAGTTCAACCAGTCGATCGTCAAGTATCCGAACATCACACGCTTCCCCGGCGGGGCCTCGAACGACATGATCCCAAATCTCCAGAACCCGCAGAATCCGTTGCCCTACGATCCGATTAAAGTGCAGAAGACCATAGGAGCTGGAGGCGGCTAGACGCAGAAGCGCCGCAGACGGCACAACAAAGATGCGGGCGGCAAACAGGCCGCCCGTTTATCGGTAGGGTCAACCACGGCCAAAGGGCGATCTGTCAAATAATTTTTAATTTTGTAGTCGAGCTTCCTTCACGCTACAATTGGCATCGCCCTCATGGAAGTATCGGATCAAAACCACCGATCGGCAGGCTTGGCCTAACCTGGAACAACCTCTTGAGGATCCACACCTAGCTCTCACCCGCCACATACGGCCGAACCATTTTTTTCGGATCGACCACGCGCTCGAAGGTGGCCTCGTCGACGAAGCCCAGTTTCAACGCGGCTTCCTTGAGAGTGAGGTCGTGCTCGGTGGCATAGTGCGCAATCTGCGAGGCCTTGTCGTAGCCGATGACAGGCGCAAGCGCGGTGACCAGCATCAGCGAACGTCTGACGTGCTCCTCGATCTTCTTGCGGTTCGGCACCGTGCCCTCGACCAGGAATTTCCGGAAGTTCTCGCAGCCGTCGGCGAGCAGCGTGATCGACTGCATGATGTTCTGGATCATCAGCGGCTTGTAGACGTTCATCTCGAGATGACCGCCGGCTCCGCCAAGGCCGACTGCAACATCGTTGGCCATCACCTGCACGGCGATCATGGTCAGCGCCTCTGCCTGGGTCGGATTGACCTTGCCGGGCATGATGGACGAGCCGGGCTCGTTCTCGGGCAGCATCAGTTCGGCGAGGCCCGCGCGCGGGCCGGAGGCGAGGAGGCGGATGTCGTTGGCGATCTTGTACAGCGAGCCGGCCAGCGTGCGGAAGGTGCCGGAAAGCTGCACCAGCGCATCATGCGCGCCCTGCACCACGAACTTGTTGGGCGCGCTGACAAAGGGCAGCGACGTCAGCCTGGCGATCTCGGCGGTCGCCGTTTCGGCAAAGCCGGGCGCGGCATTGATGCCGGTGCCGACGGCGGTGCCGCCGAGCGCGAGCTTGTAGACGTCCTTGAGCGAGTCATCGATCCGCGCGAGATTGTCCGCGAGCATGCCGGCATAACCCGACCATTCCTGGCCCAGCGTGATCGGGGTTGCATCCTGCAGATGCGTGCGGCCGATCTTGACGATGTCGTCCCACTCGGCGGCTTTGGCGCCGATCGCCTCCTGCAGCGCGCTGACCTGCGGCTTGAGGTGACGCACGCTCTCGGTCGCCGCGGCGATATACATCGCCGAGGGGAAATTGTCGTTCGAGGATTGCGACATGTTCACATGATCGTTCGGGTGCACCGGTTTCTTGCTGCCGAGCGGCGTGCCGGCGAGCTGGCAGCAGCGGTTGCTGATCACCTCGTTGACGTTCATGTTGAACTGGGTGCCGCTGCCGGTCATCCAGACGTGGAGCGGAAACATGTCGTGATGCTTTCCGGCGAGGATTTCGTCGCAGGCCTGCACGATCAGGCTGTGGATGTCGGGACTAAGCCGTTTGCCGGCAAGGTTGGCGTTGGCGCAGGCCTTCTTCAGCACGGCATAGGCCGCAATCATTTCGCGCGGCATCAGCTCCCGCCCGATCGAGAAATACTGCAGCGAGCGCTGGGTTTGCGCCCCCCACAGCTTGTCGGCGGGAACTTCGATTGCGCCCATGGCGTCGGTTTCGGTCCTGGTGCTGGTCATATCGGCGGTCCTGCTTGCCGGTCTGGCTATCAGGCTACCACGGGGCGGTGTTCTTGACAGGCCGGCCGAACGGGTGTTTTCCGAAAGCTTGATGGAAACCAAACCAACCCCGCAGTTCGAACTCGGCGTTCCGCGAAAAGTTCGCCGAGCTGGTGCGCTGGCGGCGCGACGTGCGGCGGTTTCGGTCGGACCCGATTTCGCCCGATCTCATCGCGCGATTGCTGGCGCTGGCCTCCTATGCACCGTCGGTGGGATTGAGCCAGCCCTGGCGCTTCGTGCTGGTCGAGACGCCGGAACGGCGTGGTGCGATCCGCGAAAATTTCGCCGCGGCCAACAAGGCGGCGCTCGAGGGTTATAACGGCGAGCGACAGGCGCGCTATGCCAGATTGAAGCTGGAGGGACTGTCGCAGGCGCCGGTCCATCTTGCGGTCTACGCTGACGAAACGACGGTGCAGGGGGCCGGGCTCGGGCGCAAGACCATGCCGGAAACCATCCGCTATTCGGTGGTCGCGGCGATCCAGACGCTGTGGCTCGCCGCGCGTGCCGAGGGGATCGGCGTCGGCTGGGTATCGATCCTCGATCCCGTTTCTGTGCGAGAGGCGCTCGATCTGCCGTCGGACTGGAGCTTTATCGCGTACCTCTGTCTCGGCTGGCCGCAGGAGGAGCACGAGGACCCCGAGCTCGAACGGCATGGCTGGGAGCAAAGGCAATGCGAGGCGTCGGTCAAACCGTTGGTGCGCTGAGCATGATGATTCCAGGTTCGACCACCGACTTGGTCGTCATTGTGAGGAGCGACAGCGACGAAGCAATCCAGACTTGTTCGGATGGCTTCTGGATTGCTTCGCTTCGCTCGCAATGACGATCCAACCTCAACTCATTCTTCTGCTTAGCCGCCTTTGACGGCGCCGGCCGTCAGCCCCGCGACGATCTGGCGCTGGGCAAACAGCGTGAGCAGCAGCACCGGAAAGGTCACGATCAATGCGGCCGCCGCGAGCGGACCCCAGCTCAACTGGTCGAATGAGATCATGTTGTAGACGGCAACCGGCAGGGTCCGCGTCTCGCGCCCGGCCAGCACGATGCCGAACACGAAATTGTTCCAGGAGAAGATCACCGCGAGAATGAAGGCGACCGCGAGCCCCGGCTTGGCGATCGGCAGCGCGACATGGCGAAACACCTGCCATCGCGTGGCGCCGTCGATGAAGGCGGCTTCCTCGAGCTCGAGCGGCGTGGTCTCGAAGTAGCCGATCATGATCCAGATCACGATCGGCACGGTGACTACGAGATGGATGATGATCTGTGGCCACAAGGTGCCGAGCAGGCCCAGCCATTGGAACAGCAGGAACAGCGGGATGAGGTAGGAGAGCCCGGGCGTGATGCGGGCGATCAGGATCACGATCGCGGATTTGTGCGCGGCCATCCGCGCAATGCCGTAGCCTGCGGGAACGCCGACCAGCATCGCAAGCAAGGTCGCGGTGCCCGTCACCATCAGGCTGTTGCGGAAATAGGTGAGAAAGCGGTTGGAAGCGACGACGTCGGCGTAGTTCTTCCAGGCAAAATGCTCGGGGATGAAGACCGGCGGATAAGCCGCGTTGTCGATCTCGTACTTCACCGACAGCGAGGCCATCCAGAGAAAGAACAGGATCGCCGGCGAGACGATCACGAACACCGCGAAGGCGAGACCGACATTGCCGATGATCTTGCGGAGATTCATGCGCCCGGTCCGATCTCGGTCCACAGCGTGCGCTGCCGCAGATAGAGCAGCACGGCCGCGAGCACGACGATGAGCGCGAAGAAGATCACGGCGATCGCCGAGCCGTAGCCGAGGTCGTAATAGACAAAGGCGACGCTGTAGAGATAGAGGTTGATGGTCTCCGATGCCGAGCCCGGTCCGCCCTGCGTGATCGCGAAGATGATATCGAAGCTCTTCACCGCATCGATGGTGCGGATCATCGCGGCGATGAAGATGAACGGGAGGATGAGGGGCAGGGTGATGATAGCGGAACATCTGCCACATCCCGGCGCCATCGATCTCGGCGCTTTCATAAGGCTCGGTGGGGAGTGCCGCGATGCCGCCGAGCACGATCAGCATGACCAGCGGAGTCCATTGCCAGGTTTCGACCAGGACCAGCGACGGGATCACGGTGGCCGGATGAAACACCCAGAGCTGGGGCGGAATGCCCACCAGCGAGAGCAGATAGTTCAGCACGCCGAGTTGCGGGTGAAACATCATGGTCCAGACCAGCGCGATCGCCACGGGCGTTGCCATCATCGGCATGATGAAGATCGCACGCAGGAAGCCGCGCAGCGGAAACCTGACGTGAAAGATGACGGCGGCAAAGGTGCCGAAGATAACCGGCAGCAGCACCGAGAGCGCGGTATAGACGACGGTATGTCCGACCGCCTCGACAAAGCGGGGATCGGCCGGCAGCCGCAGATAATTGGCAGCGCCGACAAAGGCGATGGGCGCGCCGACCTTCCATTCGTTGAAGCTCATCCAGATCGTGAACAGCCACGGAAACACGATGACCGCGAGCACGACGATCAAGGCAGGCGCCACGAACGGCCAATAGGAAGGCCGCCGCCATTCCCGCTCCGGCGCGGGCTGGCTATTGGCCGCGGCCGGAGTGGTTTGGGTGAGCGTGCTCACGCCTTCTCGCTGCGCTCCAGGATCGGCCGGTACTGATCGTGCGCCTTTTTCAATTCGGTCGCGGGGTCGGCGCCCGACAGCGTCGCGGTCAGCGCGGCGCCGACGATGTCGCGGAACTCGGCGACGGGAATGACGACGGGCAGGCCGAGCTTGGAGATCTTCGCGGAATCGATCACCGACTGCAGCCATTCGGACGGCATCTTCACGCCCTTGCGGACGTCAGGGTCGTTGAGAATGGAATTGCGGAACGGAACGCCGCCGCCGGTCTGCAACAGCCGCGCGCCTTGCGTCTTGGAGACGATCCACTGGCAGAGCAGGTAGGCGGCTTCCTTGTTCTTGCTCGCGGCGGCAATCCCGATGCCGTCACCATAGGTCGCGGAATATTGTCCCTTTGGTCCGGCGGGCACGATTGCGTAGCCGACCTTGCCGACGATGCGCGAGGAGTTGGGGTCCTCGAGCGGCGGCGCCCAGCCGACGCCGTCGATCCACATCGCCGATCTGCCTTGCGTGAAGGAGGCCATCGACTCCATCCAGTTGAAGCCGGCCACTCCGGGAGGCGCGACCTTGGTCAGGAGCTTCTGGTAGAGCTTTGTCGCTTCGATCGCCTCGGGGCCGTCGGTCAGGATATTGCCTTTGCCGTCAAGGAATTCGCCGCCATAGTCGAGATAGAAGTTGGTCCACAGCGTCATGTTGGCGTTGCGCAAGCCGCGCCCGACGAAGCCGTAGATGCCCTCCTTGGCATCGGTGAGCTTTTCGGCGGCAGCAACCATCTCGTCCAGGGTCTTGGGCAGCGCGACGCCCTTCTTCGCGAACAACTCCTTGTTGTAGTAGAGAATGAAATAGTCGACCGACCATGGCAGCGACAGCATCCGGCCCTTGTCGTTTTTCGCATACTCCAGTCCGGCGGCGGAGAAATCGCTTTCGACGAGATCGGGCGCTGTCAGTGTCGGGTCTTTCATGTAATCGGTGATGTCGGCGAGCCAGCCCGCCTTCTCGAACTGCCGCTTCTGCACGTGATAGCTCAGATGGATCACGTCGAAGCTCGGTTTGCCCGAGGCCAGTTCGATCACGGCCTTCTGGCGCTGCTGCTGTTCGGGAATCTGCTCGGACTCGACCTCGATGCCGGTGAGATCGGTAAACTCCCTGATGTTCTTTTGCAGGTTGTCGCCGCGCGGGCCCTTGGCCAGAATCACCTCGAGCTTGGTGCCGGCGTATTTCTTCCACTGCACCTGGTCGGCGCGCGCTGGCAGCCCGGCAAGACCGAGGGTGCCGACGGCGGCAGAGCCGGCCAGCAAGGCGCGCCGCGAAATGCGATGATCCGTCATGGTTTTCTCCCTGAAATCTTGCTTTTATGTTGTTCTTGTCTTGGGGAATGCTAGCGCGTTCGCGGCCCCGGCAACAGGGCCATCGCAACGCCGCTCAGCGCAGTATCCCCTTACGCCTTGACGAAGGCGAGCAGTGTGCCGTTGCTTGCGGCCGGCGCCACGCAGACGGCATCGCCGCTGCGACGAGCTGCCGCGCCGAGCGCCTGTTCCGCCGCGGAGAGATCAGCGGCAATGACGAGACCGGCGGCGCCGCGTTCGGGCAGGGGCGCGAGCGCAACGCCCGGGTAGCGCTTTTCGAGTTGCGCCTGCGTCAGGAACACGAAGTCGGCACGATCGGCGCCCGACGGCACCGCGATGGCGCCGTCGCGCTCCGTCCGGCTCTCGCGATCGATCATGCGCGCAAGCTGCGCTGCGTCCTTTTCGGGTTGCGGCGCGACCAGAAGCAATTGTCTCAGGCGCTTCGCGCCATTGGCATGCTGCATCAATTCGGGAATCCACACGGTCTCGCGGGTCTTGTGCTGACAGGCGAAGATGCGCATGCCGCCCGGGGCCTCGGCCACCGGCCACTGGAAGGTGCGGAATTTTGCCGCGGACAGCGTGCCGTTCGGCATCGTCACCGGGCGCTCGAAATCGGTCGGGCCGATCGGAGCATAGCCGCGCGCGCGGATCTCCTCGGCGCCCTCGGCGGAATCCACCGCGGTAAAGGCCACGCGCTCGATACCCTCGCGCTGCTCGAGAAAGGCGCGCGCCGGAGCGTTATGCTCGGTCGGGGCGAGCACGCCGAGCAGTTCGATATAGTCGGGGTCGAGCATGATGGTGTAGTTGCCCGAACCCATATGCGCGCTGTGAGTGCCGCGCGGTGAGACCGTGAAGCCCAGGCGCTTCCAGTTCTCCGCGGCGCGATCGAGGTCTTTCACCATGACCACGGCATGATCAATTCCGATGACGTTTTTCAGTGCCACGCTATTTCCCCGGCTTGAGGCTGTGCTTTAAGGTAACCCGATCAAAGACAGGCTCGCAAGCTCGCTTCGCCGCAGGTCAGGAAGGACGATGATGAATAGCCCAACCGTGACGTGGCCAAATTCGCTCTGGGCTGCGGTCACGCCTGAAGGCCCGGCGCTGCCCGAATTGACGGGCACGCAAGCTTCGGATGTCATCGTGATCGGGGGCGGATTCACGGGGCTCTCCACCGCCCTTCACCTGCGCGAGGCCGGCGTCGAGGTCGCCGTCGTCGAGGCGATGGAGCCGGGTTGGGGCGCCTCGGGGCGCAACAACGGCCAGGTGATCCCGACCTTGTCGCGCCCCGACCCAGAGGACATCATCGCAAGGCATGGCGCTGCCGGCGAGCGTTTTGTCGCGCTCTTGCGCGACAGCGCTTCAACGTTGTTCGATCTGGCACGGCGCTATGATATCGCAGCCGAGCACGAGCAGACCGGCTGGGTGCAGCCGGTGCATTCGCCCGGCCGCATCAAGATCGCGGAGCGTCGCGTGCGGCAGTGGTCAAAATTCGGCGCGCCCGTCGAATTGCTGTCGCGCGAACAGGCAAGGGAGATGCTGGGCTCGGATGCCTGGTTCGGCGGGTTCTGGAACAAAAGCGGCGGCCACATCAATCCGCTCGCGCTGTCGCGCGGGCTCGCCCGCGTCGTGCTGCAAAAGGGGGGACGCATCTTTGCGCGCTCGCCAGCGACAGGCTTTGAACGCCGCAACGGCAAATGGGTGGTGACGACCGCAAAGGGCGAGATCAGCGGCAGGGCGCTGGTGCTGGCGACCAACGCCTATACTGGCGAGCTCGCAACGTCGCTCGCGCCGAACATCGCGCACGAGGTCATGCCGATTTTGTCGTGGCAGATGGCGACGCAGCCGCTGTCCGACAATGTCCGCAAGACCATCATTCCGGGCCGGCAGGCGATGTCGGACACGCATGGCGAGCTCTATTTCGCACGCTACGATGCGCGAAACCGCCTTGTCACCGGCGGCGCCGTGATCGGCCCGGGCAACAAGGCCGAGCGGATCAAGGCGCGAGTCACCGAGCGCCTGCAGCGGCTATGGCCGCAGATCGGCGAGATATCATTCGACTATGTCTGGAACGGCTATGTCGGAATGACGACGGACTTCCTGCCGCGCATGCATCGGCTCGGCCCCGACGCCTATGCTTGGACCGGATGCAACGGAAGGGCGGTCGCGCTCTCCGTCGCGCTCGGCGACGAGTTGTCGAAAGCCGTCTCCGGCGTGAGCGAGCGCGAGCTTGCGTTGCCGTTCACGGAGCCAAGGCCGATCCCGGCGCATGGATTGCTCCGCAAGCTCGCGCCGCTGATGCTGCTGGTTTACCGCCGCCGCGACGCGCGCGAAATCGCCTAGTCAGCGGCCGGCCAGCCCGGAGCTCATCGCGGCCTGGTCCTGCTCGGGCCAGTAATAGGGGGCAGGATTGAACCAACCATAGGCGCCCGGCTCGCGGAACTCCGCGTAGGAATTGCGGTAGGAAGGATTGACGATTTGGGCGCGCTCGCGCCTTCCGACGTAGTTGTGATGGCGCTCGTTGGCCGTGGCCGCCTCGATCATCGATCCCGTGAGCAGGGTTGCGGCGAGAACCGTCAGGATTGCTTTTGTCA
Organism: uncultured Alphaproteobacteria bacterium; assembly: GCA_963738845.1. GTDB lineage: Bacteria > Pseudomonadota > Alphaproteobacteria > Rhizobiales > Xanthobacteraceae > Bradyrhizobium. The sequence continues at coordinate 102,065 of CAVTYJ010000010.1, forward strand.
TCATTTTCTCCGGCTGTTATTGCGGCCGCGCTTTTGGCGGCCCACCGGAGAGATAACGACGGGCGATGCTGAATCTTACTTCGCGAGGCTTCACGAAGCGGCGAGCCATTTTTTTGGTCGGGCCTGAATATTCGGCACGGTTTTAGGAAGGAGAGGACTATGCGCTCGCTGCGTCGCGCTGCCGGGCGAAATCTCCGCCCGGAATCGAAGCCAGCAAGGCCTGCGTATAGGCATGCTGCGGGCGGCCGAACACCTCGCTGGTCGGTCCGTGTTCGACGATCGCGCCATCCTTCATCACGACGACGAGATCGCAGATCTGGGCTGCGACCCGCAGGTCGTGGGTGATGAAGACGATCGAGAGGCCGAGCCGGGCGCGAAGCTCGGCGAGCAGCTTCAACACCTGCGCCTGCACGGAGACATCGAGCGCAGAGACCGGCTCGTCCGCGATCAGCACATCCGGCTTGAGCGCGAGCGCGCGCGCGAGCCCGATGCGCTGGCGCTGGCCACCGGAAAACTCGTGCGGAAAGCGGTCGCCGGCGGCCGGGTCCAGTCCCACGAGCGCGAACAGCTTCCGCGCCTCCGCCATCGCGTCGGCGCGCGGCGTGCCGTGCACGATCGGTCCCTGCGCCACCAGCTCCGCCGCCTTGCGGCGCGGATTGAGCGAGGCAAAGGGATCCTGGAACACCATCTGCACGTGCCGCGCTTCGCGGCGGAGGTCTCCGTGCGACAGGGCCGCAAAATCCCTGCCGTCGAGCATGATCACGCCCGTGTCCGGATCGATCAGCCGCACGATGCAGCGCGCCAGCGTCGATTTGCCCGAGCCGGATTCGCCGACAATGCCGAGCGTTGCGCCCCTGGGCAGAGCGAGCGAGACGTCCTTGACCGCCGCGCGTCACGCGCGCGCCGCGGCCCAGAAAGCCGCCGGTCCGGTATGTCTTGGAGACGTTCGAGAGGGTCAGGATGTTGTCGGCGGCGAGCGGGCGCGGCGGCGGGGCCTTCAGCGGCGGGACCGCGGCGATCAACTGTCTGGTATAGGCGTGCTGGGGATCGTTCAGCACGTCAGCCGCCGGCCCTTGCTCCACCACGACGCCGTGCTGCATCACCACCACGCGATCGGCGATTTCCGCGACCACGCCGAAATCGTGGGTGATGAAGAGCACCGCGGTGTTCCTCCGCTGCTGCAGCTCGCGGATCAGTTTCAGAATCTGCGCCTGCGTGGTGACGTCGAGCGCCGTGGTCGGTTCATCGGCGATCAGAAGCTTCGGATCGAGCGCGAGCGCCATCGCGATCATCGCGCGCTGACGCTGGCCGCCCGAAAGCTCGTGCGGATAGGCTTTCGCCGCGCCGTTCGGGTTCGGGAATGCGCACGTCGGCGAGCAGCGCCAGCATCTTGTCCCGGATCTCGGCTTTCGAAAGCGCGGTGTGAATCGAAAACATCTCGCCGATCTGGTCGCCGATGGTGCGCAGCGGATTGAGCGCGGTCATCGGCTCCTGAAAGATCATGGCGATGCCGGCGCCGCGCACGTGACGCATGTCGGCGGCCTCGGCGGCGCAGAGATCCCGGCCCTCGAACATCATGTGCCCGCTCTCGATTCGGACCTCCGGCGGCAGCAGGCGCATGATGGCATTGGCCATCACGGACTTGCCGGAACCGGACTCGCCGACGACACAGAGGATTTCGTTGGCGGCAATCGACAGCGTGACGTCGGACAGCGCAAGCGGGCGGTCCGCACCGGCCGGCAGCCGAACGGTCAGATCCTCGAGCGCGAGAATGGCATCGTTGGCGCTCATCGGCTTTTCAGCCTCGGATTGAGCGCATCGTTGAGACCCTGGCCGACCAGCGACACCGCAAGCACGGTGGCGAGGATCGCAACGCCGGGGATCGCCGAGACATACCACTGCACCCGCAGCACGTCGCGCCCGAGGCCGATCAGATTGCCCCAGGATGCGACATTGGGGTCGGACAGATGCAGGAAGGCCAGCGCGCTTTCGAGCAGGATCGCGACCGCCATCACCACGCTGGCATAGACGATGACCGGCGGCAGCGCATTGGGCAGGATTTCGCCGAGGATCAGTTGCAGATCGCGCATGCCGAGCGTGCGGCCGGCCTGCACGAATTCGCGGTTGCGCAGCGACAGGAATTCGGCACGCGTCAGCCGCGCCGGTGCCGGCCACGACACCACGCCGACCGCGATCGTGACCGTCGTCAGGGTCGAGCCGAATACGGCGACCAGCACCAGCAGCAGCAGGAAATTGGGCAGGGTCTGGAACGCCTCGGTGATGCGCATCAGGATGTTGTCGATCCAGCCGCCGTAATAGCCGGCGAAGGCGCCGACGAGGACGCCGATCGCGATCGCGATCACGGTGGCCACGCCGCCGATCAACAGCGAGATCCGGGCGCCATGGAAGATCTGCGCGGCGATATCGCGACCGGAATTGTCGGTGCCGAGCGGAAAGCGCGGATTGGAGAACGGCCACAGCAGGGGACGCCCGGCCAGGGCCAGCGGGTCGCGCGGGTAAAGCCAGCTCGCGCTGATCGCCATCGCGATCACGATGAGAAGCAAAATCAATCCCGCGACGGCGGCGGGACTGCGGAAATAGCGCCTCGCCGCATCCATCAGTTGTCCACCGTGATGCGCGGGTCGAGCCGTGCATAGACGAGGTCGACGATGAAATTCACGGCAATGACGAGCAGTGCCGACACGAACACGATGCCGAGCAGCGTGTTGAGGTCGCGCTGCACCACGGACTCGTAGGCCAGCCGGCCGAGTCCCGGCAGCGAGAACACGCTTTCGACGACCACCGAGCCGCCGAGCATGGTGCCGGCCTGCAGGCCGATCAGCGTCACCATCGGCAACAGCGCGTTGCGCAACACATGGCGGGTGATCACCGCGGTCTCGTCCAGGCCCTTGGCGCGCGCGGTGCGGACGTAATCGAGATTGAGCACCTCGAGCATGGACGCGCGCATGATGCGCAGATAGATCGCAAGGAAGATCAGCCCGAGCGTCAGTGCCGGCAGGATCAGATGGCGTGCGATGTCGAAGGCGCGCCAGAGTCCGCGCTGCACGTTGCCGATGTCCTCGAAGCCGCCGGGCGGCAGCCATTGCAGGTAGACCGAGAAGACCACGATCGCCATCAGGCCGAACCAGAATGAGGGCGTCGCGTAGAAGATGAGGCCGAGCGTCGAGATCAGCGTATCCGGCCATTTGTTGACGCCCCGCGCGGCGATGATGCCGAACACGAGGCCGAAGAAAAACGCAAAGGACAGCGAGGCCGTCATGAGAAGGAGGGTCGGCGGCAGCCGCTCCAGGATCACGGTTGCGACCGGCTTGCCGTAGATCGCGGAGAAGCCGAGATCGAGCCGCACCAGCCGCCAGAGATAGTTGCCGAGCTGCACGGGAACGGAGAGATCGAGCCCATAGAAATGGCGGAGCTCGCGCGCGGTCGCGGCATCGCCGCCGCCCATCTGCGCCATCATCGCGTCGACAGTGTCGCCCGGCGCAAATTGCAGCAGCAGGAACACGCCGATCAGGATCAGGATCAATGTCGGGAACGAGGCGGCGAGCCGCCGCCCCGCAAGGCTCAAGATGCGCATGGCCTCATCTTGACCGATAAGGGGTCAGGCGGAAAGCCAAAGATCGTGCCAGCTCGTCGAGCCCCAGCGCGGCGTGTTGGAGTGGTTGCGCGCTTTCGCGGTGATCACGGTGACGAAAATCTGCTCGATCGGCATCCAGACCGGCAGCTCCGTGTTCACCTCCTTGACGAACTCGGCATAGAGCGCCTTGCGCTTGGCCGGATCGACCTCGGTTGCGGCATCGTCGATGGTCTTGTCGACGGCGGCATCTTCCCAGCCCCACTGGTTGGTCCAGGGCGCGCCTTTCGGCTGGCCCGAGCGATACCAGACCGTGGTCGAGACCGCGGGGTCGTTTCGATATTGATGCCAGCCGGTCGCAAGATCGAAGGCGTGCTCGTCATAGACCTGCTTGAGGAAGCCGCCGCCGTCGTTGCGCACGATCTCGACGGGAATGCCGACTTCCGACAGCGATTGCTGGATGAAGGTCGACCACAGCGAGATGTCCTCGCCCCACGGTGCCGGCAAGAGCTTGAGCGAGAAGCGTTGCCGCCCGCGCCCGGCTTGAAGCCGGCCTCGTCGAGCAGCGCGACGGCCTTGGCCTTGTCGTACGGATATTGCGGCGTGTTCGGGCCGGGATAGAAGTCGGTCGAGGTCGAGGGGATCGGCCCGGTTCCGAGCCTGGCGAAATCGCCGAGGAAATTGTCGATGAAGAACGGCACGTTGATGGCGTGCGCGATGGCGCGGCGAACGCGGATGTCGGACAGCTCCTTGCGGCGGAAGTTGAACTCGATCGTGTTGGTGCGTGCGTTGCCTTCATTGCCCTTGGTCGAGACGATGAAGCGCTTGTCCTTGGAGAGCCGCGCCATGTCGGAGATGGTGAGGCCCGAGAAGGGGCTGTAGTGCAACTCGCCGGCTTCCATCTGGGCGGCCGCGGCCGCGCGATCGGTGATCACGCGCCAGACGATGCGGTCGAGATAGGGCGCGTTGGGGCGCCAGTAGTCCGGATTGCGCTCGGCGATGATGTATTGTCCGCGCTCGTACTGCACGAATTTGAACGGACCGGTTCCGACCGGCGCGAGATTGTGCGGGTTCTGGCGGATGTCGCCGGTCTCATAGAGGTGCTTGGCCGAGACGTAACCGAGGTCGGGCAATGCGCGCAGCAGGAGGTTCAGCGGCATCGGGCGCTCGTAGCGGAAGATCGCGGTCTGCGGGTCGGGCGTATCGACCGCGGTCAAAAACAGTTGCAGCGTCGAGCCGTAGTTCAGGATCTTCTTCCACATGTTCATCGCGGTAAAGGCGACGTCATCGGAGGTGAACGGCTTGCCATCGTGCCAGGTGATGCCCTTGCGCAGCTTGAAGGTAATGGTCTTGCCATCGCCGGTCGCCTCCCAGCTTTCCGCGAGCACGCCGACCGGCTTTCCGTCGCTGTCGAGATCGACGAGGTTCTCCTGGATCTTGCCGCCCACGATGTAGACGCCGGTCGAGGCCTGCAGGCTCGGGTTGAGCTGGCGCTGCTCGGCGCCGAAATGGACATTGAACACGCCGCCCTTGCGCGGGGTCTCCTGGGCAAATGCGCGCAAGGGATCGATGACGTTCGCGGCAATCGCGGCCGAGGTGAGGAGCGCCATGCGGCGGCTGATTTCAAGGCGAGTAAGATCCATCGTGGACGAGTCTCCGTAAATGACAATCGTGGTTGCAGGCTGCTCAGCCGCAAGCTCGGCCGCAATGTACGATGCGGTGAAAATCGAGTCATTTCATTATTGCCGGCCGGGCGGCAAATCTGTTCCGCGACGAGCCGCACGAGAGGGCAGGGTTCGACTAGATATTGGGCAAGCGAGCCGACCGTGCTGGTTTCCGCTATCGGACAAAAAGGTCGAGCGTGTTCAGCACTGTCATTGCGAGGAGCGAAGCGACGCGGCAATCCAGACTGCCGGGCGGCTGATTTGCCCGACAAGTAGGGTCCGTTGCCTGAGCAAGCGCTCATCAACGTGAAAAATCTCGTGCGCCAAAACTTTGATTTTGCAAGGCAGACCAACGAGTTCGGATTATCAGGAGGTTGCGCCCAAAAATTCAGCTTCCGTTATTCCTAAATCTATGATCCACTCGGCTCATCCCGCCTCGATACGAGGGGCGCATCGCGATCGTCACGAGACGCGAGGCGGGATGCGATGGACGCGGGCGCATCGAAAGACGTGCGGTGCGAACGCGGACGGCGAAGGCGTGTGGTCCTGGCACCCCTGGGCTGGTGCCAAGCCTGCAAGTGATGATCTTGGAGGCGACGGTGACTAAAAGGTCATGGACACCGGGGAGAGCGCGCAGATAAGCGTTAAAACCATCGCGCAGGGAATGTCGTTTGTTTCGGCTCACCTGTAGTGACTTAAGCTTGTGTGCTTTCTCAATTCGCACACAAGGCTGCGGGTGCAGCACAACACCCGGCATTCCCTGCGCCCTCGTTTGTTCGAGAGCGTCTTTCTTGCAAGAACTCGGGTGCGATACGCGCCGCGAGAGTGCAAAAACACGTCTAAATTGGCCACAATTCGGCAACAGGAACTGCTCTGCCAATGGACTTCCATTGAATGATCCAGTTCAATGTGGGCCGGCCTATTGCGACGAGTTGAAACGATGAGAAAGCTAGCTTTGGCAATGGTTGTGGTGTCGCCGCTGGTGATTTCGTGGCCATGCGCGGCGCAAACCCAATTGTTGTTGTCCAATCAGAAGGGCGCGACGGCAAAGCCCGACAATTGCGCGCCGATCGGCCGCACCGCCAAGGGCGAACTGGTGTATTCCATGAAGTGCGACAACATGCCGGCGCCCCCGCCACCGCCGCCGCAGGCCGAGGTGAAGGAGGCACGCCGCCGCCGCCGGAGCCGGAAACACGCCGCTCCGGGCTGTTCGGCTGGTCCTACGACAGACGGCCGGATCAGTAGGCGGTCGGCCCTTTGTTGGGCGCCGGCGCAATCCGGCAGCGCTGGAATGGTCCTTGCTTCGAATGTTTTTTGGTTGCAAGGGATAGGCTCGAGCCCATTTCGACCGAGAGATCCGCATGAGCAAATTGATCGTTCGCGCCGGTGACTTCACCTTCGATGCCCGCTTCGAAGAGCAGCTCGCGCCGAAAACGGTTGCCGCCTTTCGCAAGGCGATGCCGTTCGAGAGCCAGGCGATCCATGTGCGCTGGAGCGGCGAGGGCGTCTGGATGCCGCTCGGCGATCTCGACTTCGGCGTCTCCTACGAGAACCACACCAGCTATCCCGCGCCCGGCCAGATCATTCTCTACCCCGGCGGCATCAGCGAAACCGAAATTCTTCTGGCCTATGGCGGCGTGCATTTCGCGAGCAAGATGGGTCAGCTCGCCGGCAACCATTTCATCACCCTGACCTCGGGGCTCGAGAACCTGACCACCTTCGGCAAGACCGTGCTGTGGAAGGGCGCGCAGAAAATCCGCTTCGAGGAAGTCTAGGTGGCCGAGACGCCCTATCCGAGAGATCTCCGCGGCTACGGCCGCAACCCGCCCGATCCGCGCTGGCCCGGCAATGCGCGGATTGCCGTGCAGTTCGTGGTGAACTTCGAAGAGGGCGGCGAGAACAATATCCTGCATGGCGATCGCGCCTCGGAGGCGTTCCTCTCGGATGTCCTGGGCGCGCAGCCCTGGCCGGGACAGCGCCACGCCAATATCGAATCGATGTTCGAATACGGGTCGCGTGCCGGCTTCTGGCGGCTGTGGCGGATGTTCACCGAGCGCAAGCTGAAGACGACGGTGTTCGGTGTCGCGACCGCCCTGAAACGCAATCCGGAAGTGGTCGCCGCGATGCAGGAGGCGGGCTGGGATATCGCAAGCCACAGCCTGAAATGGATCGAGCACAAGGACATGTCGGAGGCGGAGGAGCGGTGGGAGATCGCGGAAGCAATCCGCGTCCACACCGAGGCTACCGGGTCGCGCCCGCTCGGCTGGTACACCGGGCGTTCCTCGATCAACACGCTCCGGCTCCTGATGGAGGCCGGCGGTTTCCTTTATCTGTGCGACGCTTACGCCGACGATCTGCCATACTGGATCAGGGCGGCAACCCTCGATCCGCATCTCGTCATTCCCTATACTCTCGATGCCAACGACATGCGCTTCGTCAACCCGCAGGGATTTGGCGGCGGTGATCAGTTCTTTGGCTACCTGAAGGACAGTTTCGACGTGCTCTACGCCGAGGGCGCGGCATCGCCGAAGATGATGTCGGTCGGCCTGCACTGCCGGCTTGTCGGCCGGCCCGGCCGCGCGGCGGCGCTGATGCGGTTTCTCGATTACATCCTGCAGCATGAGCGGGTCTGGGTGCCCACGCGGCTCGAGATCGCGCAGCACTGGCACGCAAATCTGAAGCACCTCGCCGCGAACGCGCATCAGATCGGATAAAGGCCATGTCGCAGGTCGAGCTCGCGCATCTGAACAGTTGCAGCAAGGATGATTTCGTCGCCGCGCTCGCCAACATCTTCGAATATTCGCCCTGGATCGCCGAAAAGGTCGCGGGCGCGCGGCCGTTCGGCGGGATCAAGGCGCTGTTCGAGGCGATGAAGGCGGCCGTCGAGCGCGCGCCGGCGGACCTTCGGCTCGCGCTGATCAAGGCGCATCCCGATCTCGCCAACAAGACGCAGCGCGCCGCCGGGCTGACGGCGGACTCCACCGCCGAGCAGAACAGCATCGGGCTCGATCGTCTGTCGGAGGCCGAGTACAGGGCGTTCGAGCGCGTCAACAACGCCTATCGCGCAAAGTTCGGCTTTCCCTACATCGTCTGCGTCCGCCGCCAGACCAGGGATTCCATCCTGCGCGATTTCGAGCGGCGCCTGCCGAATGACGCCGCAACCGAAATGCAGGCCTCGGTCGAGGAAATCTGCCGGATCGCGGCGCTGCGGTTGGATCAGCAGGTCATCTCCGATGATCGTCTTGCCGTGCACGGGCGGCTCTCGACCCATGTGCTGGATACGCATTCCGGCAAGCCCGCGGCCGGAATCGCCATCGAGCTGGTCGAGCTCGCCGATCTCGGCGCAAGTCGGGTGGTGACGCGCGCGGTGACCAATGCCGATGGCCGCACCGATCAGCCTCTGATCGGCGGCAGGCCGGTGCCGATCGGCCGCTATGAGCTCAATTTCAGCGTGGGCGCCTATTTCAGCGAGCGCAACGTGCCAATGTCCGACCCGCCGTTCCTCGACCACATCCCCCTGCGCTTCGCCGTGAGCGAGCCCGAGGGCCATCTCCACGTGCCGCTTCTGGTCACGCCATGGAGCTATGCGACCTATCGGGGCAGCTGACGAGTGTCTTTCGTTTGCAGGGTGGGCAAAGCGACTTGTCCGCCGAAGCTCGAAGAGCGTAGGCGGAAGCGTGCCCAGCGATCTGAAGACACATCACACGTGCTGTGCCGAAGACGCGGCGGCAACCGCATCGGCTTCCGCCGCCGCCCCACCGCCAACGCCGTTGAAGAACGCATTCAGAAGCACGGCGACCACGGCGCAGAGCAGGATGCCCGATTCCAGAAGCGGCTGCAGGTCGTGCGGCAGGTTCTTGAAGAAACCGGGCGCGGCCAGCGGGATCAGGCCAAAGCCGATCGAGATCGCGACCACGAACAGGTTGTGGCGGTTGTCCTTGAAATCGACCGCGGTGAGGATCCGCGCGCCGGTTGCGGCGACCATGCCGAACATCACAAGGCCGGCGCCGCCGAGCACCACAACCGGCACCGCTTCCACCAGCGCCGAGAGCTTTGGCATCAGGCCCAGCACCAGCATGATGCAGCCGCCGGTCGCCGTGACCCAGCGCGAGCGCACGCCCGTGACGCCGACAAGGCCGACGTTCTGCGAAAACGACGTATAGGGGAACGTGTTGAAGATGCCGCCGAGCAGCGTGCCGACGCCATCGGCGCGCAAGCCTCTGGTCAGCGCCTCGCGATCGACCTTCTTGCCGGTGATCTCGCTGAGCGCGAGGAACATGCCGAGCAATTCGATCATCACCACGATCATCACGATGCACATGGTGATGATCGGTACCAGATGGAATTGCGGGACGCCGAACCGGAATGGGATCACGATATCGCCCCAGGGCGCGGCGGCGACCTTCTCGAAATGCATCACGCCGAGGATGCTGGCGAGAGTGGCGCCCGCGACGATGCCGAGCAGCACCGCGACGTTGGCGAGAAAGCCGGTGCCCCACTTGATCAGCGCAAGGATGACCACGAGCACGAAAGCGGAGATGCCGAGCCCCTGCAATTGACCGTAGCCGGGATTTGGAAACGCGCCCGGGATGCCGTCGACGACCTTGGTCAGCGTGGGCAGGCCGCCGCCGGCCCAGTTGATGCCGACCCGCATCAGCGAAATCCCGATCACCATGATGATCGTGCCGGTCACGACGGGCGGAAACAAAGGCAAGAGCCGGCTGACGAAGGGCGCCACGACTATCCCGAAAAGACCCGCGGCGATCACCGAGCCGTAAATCCCGAGCAAGCCGATCTCCGGTGCGGCGGCCATCGACAGCATCGGGCCGACGGAGGCAAAGGTCACGCCCATCATCACGGGCAGGCGGATGCCGACGCCTGGAAGGCCCAGGCACTGCACCAGCGTGGCAAGGCCGCAAGCGAACAGATCGGCGCTGATCAGGAACGCGACGTCTTCCGGCGGCAGTTTCAGCGCGCGGCCGATGATCAGGGGTACGGCGACCGCACCGGCATACATCACCAGCACATGCTGCAGGCCCAGCGCGAGAAGGCGCGGCACCGGCAGCATCTGATCGACCGGATGAACTTCGCTGCTCATGATGTATCCCCTCTCGAATATGTCGTCCCTTACTATCGAACCGATTCAGCCTTTGTGCCAAGCGCTTGCGCGCGGCTACGAACCGAATTTCTCATGCAGCAATGGAAAAAGCCGGTCCGGCTTGAACGGCACTGCCTTGAAGCGGATTCCGGTGGCGTTTCGCAAGGCATTGCCGAGCGCGGCGGCCACGGGATTATACGGGCTCTCGCTCATCGACTTCGCGCCCATCGGCCCGACGCTATCGGAGGTGTCGGCGAAATAGACCTCGGTGCGCGGCACATCGGCGAATTGCGGCAAGTGATAGTCGCGGAATTTCGCGTTGACGACACGGCCAGCGGCATCGATCACCATTTCCTCGTAGAGGGTGGCGCCGAGCGACTGCGCAACCCCGCCTTCGACCTGTCCGCGGCATTGCATGGGATTAGCGACACGGCCGGCATCGGCGGCCTGCACGCTTTTCAGGACCTTGATCTCGCCGGTGGCCTTGTTGACGGCAATACGGAAACCCTGGACGTTGAAGGCGACGGAGCGCGGCGTGCCCGCGGAGGTCCCGCTCGCCGACAGCGCCTTGCCTTGCGCGCCGGCCGCACTGGCGAGCTCGGCGAACGACAGCCGCTTGCCGCCGCAGATGGCCATGTCGTCTTCGAGCGCACACGCGTCGGCATTGGCACCAAACGCCTGCGCTGCGAACGCCTTGATCTCGCCCGCAAGATTTTCCGCAGCCGCCTGTGTTGCCTTGCCCGCGACGAAGGTGCCGGTCGAGCCATAGGCGCCGGTGTCGTGACCGCCATTGGCGGTGTCGGACTGTTTCAGGCGGATGCGCTCGACAGTGGTCGCAAGCGCGGTGGCTGCGATCTGCCGATGCACGGTCGACGTGCCGTTGCCGAACTCGGCGGTGCCCACCGTGAGCTCGAAACCGCCGTCCTCGCCGAGCGCAATGAAGCTGTCGGCGATATGCCCATCGGGCGGAACAGTGTCGATCATGGTGAGCGCGATGCCTTCGCCGATCAGCCACTCCGGCGACAGCGCGGGTTTTTCAGCATCGGCCTGCATCGCCCGCTCAACGAGATCAAGGCACTGGTCGAGGCCGTACGAACCGTAGAGCACGTCGCTCTCGCCGTACCCCTGCGGCGACAACATGGGATCGCCGGGTTTGACGATGTTTTTTCGGCGCATCTCAAACGGACTGATGCCGAGCTTGATGGCGAGCTCGTCGATGGCGGCCTCCACCGCGAACAGCGTTTGCGGCAGGCCGTAGCCGCGGAAGGCGCCCGCCGGCAAGGTGTTGGTGTAGGCAACGACGGCGTCGACCTTCTTGCTCGGCGCGTTATAGACGCCGATGCATTCGCCGCAGGCGTGAAACAGGACCGGACCCGCGTGATTGCCGTAGGCCCCGGTATTGGAGAGCACGTCGAGCTGCAGCGCCGTCAGCTTGCCCTGTGCGTCCGCACCCGCCTTGACGGTGACGCGCATCGGATGCCGTGTCGAGGTGGCGATGAATTGCTCCTCGCGCGTCAGCTCGAGCTTCACCGCTCGTCCGGTCTTCATGGCCGCGAGCGCCAGAATGTCCTCGACGAACATCTCCTGCTTGCCGCCGAAGCCGCCGCCGACGCGTTCGCAAAACACACGGACCTTGTCCGGCGCAAGTCCGAAAATCTCGGAGAGCGCGCGGCGGGTCAAAAACGGCACTTGGGTCGAGGAACGGACGGTCAGCACGCCTTTTTCATCGATCCAGGCAAGTCCGCCATGGGTTTCGAGCGCCGCGTGCTGCACGCGTTGAGTGATGAACGTGCCTTCATAGGTCGCGGCGGATTTGGCAAGCGCGGCTGCGACGTCGCCGAATTCGCCATGCGCTTCCGCAACGATGTTGCGCTCCGCTTTCGCAACACGCTGCTCCGTCGTGCGGCCGGGGTGAATGATCGGCGCGCCCGGCGCGATCGCGAGCGCCGGATCGAACACGGCCGGCAGGATCTCGTAGCCGACCTTGAGGCGGCGGCAGCCTTCCTCCGCCGCAGCCTCGGTTTCGGCAACGACAGCCGCAACTTTTTGGCCGACAAAGCGCACGACGCTGTCGAGCACCCTGGTGTCGTCCGGGTCCATCCAGGCCTTCTCGTGGCGCGCGGTCGAGAAGAGACGATCCGGCGCGTCCGCGTGCGTCAGAACGGCAATCACGCCGGGCACCGCGAGCGTCGCGCTCTTGTCGATCGATTTGATTTTTGCATGCGGATGCGGCGAGCGGACGAGCTTGACGTGCGCGAGGCCTGCGATTTCGGTGTCGAACGTGTAGCGCGCCGCTCCCTTCACGACGAGTGGCCCCGCCGGCGCGGGCAGGCTTCTGCCAAAGGCTTCGCCGGCCTTGACCTGCTCGACATTGATTTTGCCGTCGAGAGCATCCTCGATGGCGCGATAGCCGGTGCAGCGGCAGATATTGCCCTTCAACGAGGCGCCGAGGTCCTGCCGCTGCGCCTGGTTCAGCGACGCGCAGGTCAGGATCATGCCGGCGGTGCAGAAGCCGCACTGAAACGCCTGGGCGTCGAGAAAGGCCTGCTGCATGGGATGCGTGCCGGCGTCGCCACCCAGTCCCTCGATGGTGGTGACCGCATGACCCGCGGCACGAAAGGCGGGGATCAGGCAGCTATGCACGGGCTCGCCGTCGACGAGCACGGTGCAGGCGCCGCAGTCGCCGGCATCGCAGCCCTTCTTGACGCCGAAATGCCCGAGCTCGCGCAGGAAGGTGCGCAGGCATTGTCCAGGACGCGGCTCCTGCGAGAAGGTCTTGCCGTTGATCTCGAACGTCATGCGCGCACCCCGCCCAGAAGTTCGGACCGGATCTCTTCGGCAAGGCGTAAGGTCATGTGCTTGCGCCACAAAGGCTTGCCATGAACGTCGTCATGGTAGAGCGGCTCGGGGATTGCCTCCAGGATCGCCTCGCGAAGCGCATCCTTCATGGGCGCCTTGTCGAAGGGCAGGCGCACCGGCCGTCTGGTCGAGGCGGTGATGGTCAGGAGAAACCCGCCATCGCTCGCGACACTGCCGATGACGAGCGCCGCCGAGCGGCCGATCGGGGTGAGGGAGATCTGGCGGAAGGCGGACCGCCGCTTCAGTGCGGCGAGGGGAATGTCGATCTGCCGCAACAGCTCGCCGGGCTTGAGAACGTTCTCCTGATTGCCGGTCACGAAATCGCTGACGGCGATCTTGCGCTCGCCGCCGTCCGCTTGCCAGATCGTGCAGATGCCGTCGAGCGCCGATGTGAGCGAGATCATCGGCCCGGCCGGCAGCGACATGCAGAGATTGCCGCCGACGGTCGCGGTCTTCCAGATCTTGAAGGAAGCAAGAAAGGCACGGCAGCACTGGTTGATCAGAACAGCGGAAAGCCAGTCCGGCGGGCAGGCCAGTGCGTCAAGCTGCGCGACCGTGCAGGTCGCGGCGATCGAGAGCCCGTCCGCATGGATCGTCAGCGCCGGCCATTTGAGGTTGGTGAGGTCGATCAGCCGGCTCAGATGAGCCTGCGGCTCCGAGAACAGCCAGGTCCCGCCCGCGAGGAATGCATCGCCTGCCGTCCAAACGGGCAGTTCGGAGCGCGTTTGCGGATGGGCGATCTCCGCGATGGTATTCAAATCCATGGATACGCGTGCACTTTCAACGAGATGTTTCAACCTCTGACGGTCTTGCAAGACCGGCGCCAATCGGGCTTGGTCTTTGAATTGCAACGCCGGTCAGGGCAAATCCGCCAACATCCTAGTCGATCGGGGACATCGCAGGCCATGGGACAATCGCAAGCCATCTGGATCAAGGATCCGCTCGCCATCCTGGCCGACGGGGCCGAGCGCGGCGTCGTGGTTGTCGAGGGCAAGATCGTCGAGCTGGTGCCAGCCGGCGGGACGCCGGCGACCGCGGGTGCAGCGGTGTTCGATGCTTCCAATCACGTGGTCCTGCCTGGACTGATCAATACCCATCACCATTTCTACCAGACACTGACGCGTGCAGTGCCGGCTGCGATGGATCGCGAGCTGTTTCCGTGGCTGCAGGCGCTCTATCCGGTGTGGGCGCGGCTGACGCCGGAATCGCTCGAGCTCGGCGTCAGCTTGGCGATGTCGGAATTGCTGCTGTCGGGCTGCACCACGACCACGGATCATCATTACGTGTTTCCGGCCGGACTCGAGGACGCCGTCGACATCGAGGTCGCGGTGGCGAAGCGTCTCGGCGTGCGGGTGCTGCTGACGCGCGGATCGATGAACCGCTCGCAGCGCGACGGCGGATTGCCGCCCGACAGCGTCGTGCAGGATGAGGATACGATCCTCACCGACAGCGAGCGGGTGGTGGCAAAGCACCACCAGCGGGGCGCGGAGGCGATGGTGCAGATCGCGCTTGCGCCCTGTTCGCCGTTTTCGGTTACCACCTCGCTCATGAAAAAAACTGCCGAACTCGCCGAGAAGCTCGACGTCCGCCTGCACACCCATCTTGCCGAGACCGAGGACGAGAACAGGTTTTGCGAGCAGATCCACAATTGCCGGCCGCTCGACTATCTCGAGCAATGCGGCTGGCTCAACCCGCGCACCTGGCTCGCGCACGGCATCTTCTTCAATGCGGCCGAGATCAAGCGGCTGGGCAAAGCCGGAACGACGATCAGCCACTGCGCCTGCAGCAATCAGATCTTGGCGTCCGGCTGCTGTCCGGTCTGCGATATGGAGGAGGCCGGCGTGGGCATCGGGCTTGGCGTCGACGGCTCGGCCTCGAACGACGGATCGAACCTGATGCAGGAGGTGCGCGCGGCCTTCCTGCTGCAGCGGGCGCGCTATGGTGTCACGAGGATCAGCCACAAGGACGCGCTGCGCTGGGCGACAAAGGGATCGGCGGCTTGCGTCGGCCGGCCCGAGCTCGGCGAGATCGCCGTCGGCAAGGCCGCCGATCTCGCCTTGTTCAAGCTCGACGAATTGCGCTTCTCGGGCCATGGCGATCCCCTGGCCGCGCTGGTTCTGTGTGGCGCTCATCGCGCCGATCGCGTGATGATCGCGGGCAAATGGGCGGTCGTCGATGGCGCCATTCCCGGCCTCGACGTTGCCGGGCTGATCCGTCGCCACAGTGCCGCCGCGCGCGCGATGCAGGCGGGATAGGCTTTCATGGCATGCGAAGGTGCCGCTGCGAACTGCGCTCGGCTCTCTCCCCCGCTTGCGGGGCAGAGGTGGAGAGGGGGAGCCACGAGCAGTGATCTGAGTCCCCACCTTGACCCTCCCCCGCAAGCGGGGGAGGGAACACGGAGTGCTCTACTTGCCGGGCACCTTGTCGTCGACGCCCTTGACATAGAAGTTCATGCCGAGGATCTGGCCGTCGGCCAGATGATCGCCGCCCTTGCACTCCACTTCCTTGCCGTCCTGGCCCATGACGGGGCACTTGAAGGGATGCAGCTTGCCGGCGGTGATCGCGGCCTGCATGTCTTCGGCGGCTTTCTTCACGTCGTCAGGCATGTTGGTATAGGGCGCCATCTGGAACATCTTGGTTTCGAGGCCGCCCCAGGTGTCCTGCGACTTCCAGGTGCCGTCGAGCTCGGCTTTCACGCGGGCGATATAATAGGGCGCCCAGGTGTCGAGGATCGAGGTGAGCTGGGCCTTCGGACCGAACTTGATCATTTCGGAGTCCTGGCCGAAGGCGAGCTTGCCGCGCTCGGCTGCGACCTGCATCGCGGCCGGCGAGTCGGTATGCTGCATGATCACGTCGGCGCCCTGATCGATCAGGGCCTTGGCGGCGTCAGCTTCCTTGCCCGGATCGAACCAGGAGTTCGCCCAGATGATCTTGACCTTGATGTTGGGGTTGACGGTTTGCGCGCCCAGCATGGTGGCATTGATGCCGGAGATGACCTCCGGGATCGGGAACGAGCCGATATAGCCGAGCACGCCGGCCTTCGACATCTTCGCCGCGATCATGCCCTGGATGTAGCGGCCCTGATACCACTTGGCCGAATAGGTCGACATGTTGGCGTCGCGCTTGTAGCCGGTGGCGTGCTCGAAATGCACGTTCGGATACTTCTTCGCGACCTTCAGCGTCGGATCCATGTAGCCGAAGGACGTGGTGAAGATCAGCTTGTTGCCGGCGCGGACGAGCTGCTCGATCGCACGCTCCGCGTCGGGGCCTTCCGGCACGTTCTCCAGATAGGTGGTCTCGATCTTGTCGCCGAGCTCTTTCACCAGCGCCTGGCGCGCCAGCTCATGCTGATAGGTCCAGCCGAGGTCGCCGACGGGGCCGAGGTAGATGAACCCGACCTTCAACTTGTCGGCGGCCTGGGCGCTGCTGCTCATGCTGCCTGCGAGCAGGAGCGCGGCAGCGGCCGCAAGAAGTGTTTTCCTCATTTCAATCTCCAAATAGTCGGGGCTACTCTTCAATCCATGACGCGGCGCCCCCATCGCGCACGCCCGGACAATCAAACTCAGCGGTCGGGCACGAATACCGTGCCAAGGGCGGCGGGTGCGGTGGAGCCTCCGGTGCGCGCGCGCGACAACAGCACCAGCACGATCACGGTCGCCAGATACGGCAACGCCGACATGAACTGCGAGGGAATGCCGATGCCGGCACCTTGCGCATGCAGCTGAAGAATCGTCACGGCGCCGAACAGGTAGGCGCCGACCACCAGTCGTCCCGGGAGCCAGGATGCGAACACGACGAGCGCCAGCGCAATCCAGCCGCGTCCGGCCGTCATGCCGGGAATGAAGAACGGCGTATAGGCGAGCGGCAGATAGGCACCCGCCAGACCGGCGCAGGCGCCGCCAAACATCACCGCGTAGAGGCGGATGCGCAGCACCGAATAGCCGAGCGCATGCGCGGAGACGTGGTTGTCGCCGCAGGCGCGCAGGATCAGGCCGGCGCGGGTGCGGTACAGAAACCACCAGACGGCGATGATCAGCGCGAGCGACAGATAGACGAAGCCGTCTTCACCGAACAGCACGCGGCCGACCAGCGGAATGTCGGTAAGACCGGGAATGTGGAGATGCGGCGCCGGTGTGATGCGCTCGCCGACGAAGCCGGCGCCGATCAGGCCAGACAGGCCGATGCCGAGAATGGTCAGCGCAAGACCCGTGGCAACCTGGTTGACCGCAAGCCCCAAGGTCATCAAGGCAAAGATCAGCGACATCAGCGTGCCCGCGAGCATGCCGCAAAGCGCGCCGACGAAAATCGATCCGGACAGCCACGCGCCGCCAAAGCCGCAGGCCGCGCCGACGATCATCATGCCCTCGACGCCGAGATTGAGAACTCCGGAGCGCTCGGTGACCAGTTCACCGGTGGCTGCAATCAAAAGCGGAGTCGATGCCGCCAGTACCGAGAGGATGATTGCCTCAACCAGTTCCACTGGCCACCTGCCGGGTCGAGGAAATGAGCCTGAAGCGGTAGAGGATGAGCGAATCGCAGGCGAGCACGTAGAACAGCAGGATGCCCTGAAACACCTTGGTGACGTCCAGTGGGATTTTCATTGCGATCTGGGCCTGCTCGCCGCCGATGAAAGTAAGCGCAAGGAAAAGCCCTGCAATTAGTATTCCAATCGGGTTCAACCGGCCGAGGAAAGCGACGATGATCGCGGTAAAGCCGTAGCCCGGAGACACGCCGGGCTGCAGATGGCCAACGGGGCCCGCAACCTCGATGATGCCGGCGAGTCCCGCCAGCGCACCGGATATCGCGAATGTCAGCAGGATCAACTGGTTGGCGTTGAAGCCGCCGAACCTCGCGGCACGCGGGGCGGCGCCCACGACGCGAATTTCGAAGCCCTTGATCGTGCGCCCGAGCATGACCGAGGCCGCGGCAACGACGACGAGGGCGATGATGGAGCCGTAGTGCAGCCGGCCTCCCGCGATCATGACGGGCACCGTGGCGACCGGATCAAATTCCGCGGTGGTCGGAAAATTGAAGCCGCCGGGATCGCGCCACGGGCCGCGCACGAGATAGTCGAGCAGGAGGTCGGCGACATAGACAAGCATCAAACTGGTCAGGATTTCGCTGGCGCCGAACCTCACCTTGCAGATCGCAGGGATCAGCGCGTAGAACGCACCCGCGGCGGCACCCATAAAGAGCATCGCCGGCAGCACCCACGGACCCGCATCGGTGCCTTGCGTCTTGACCGCAAGCCAGCTGCCGGCGACCGCGCCCATCAGGAATTGACCTTCGGCCCCGATGTTCCAGGCGTTGGCGAGATAGCAGAGCGACAGCCCGATCGCGATCATCACCAGCGGCGTCGCCTTCACCGCGATTTCCTGCAGCGAATAACTGTCGGTCAGCGGATCGATGAAATAGACAAACAGCGCCAGGAACGGATTCTTGCCGAGGATGGTGAAAAGAATGAGCATGGTGACGATCGTCAGTCCGATCGCGATCAGCGGCGAAACGAGCGCGATCGTGTTCGACCGTTCGGCGCGTTTTTCAAGCACCAGCTGCATGCGCCGTTTCCTTCTGCTCGAGACTGCTTCCGCCCATCAATAGTCCGAGTTTTTCGCGCGTTGCATCTTCGGTCGCAAGCGGCGCCGACAGTTGGCCGTGGAACATCACGGCAATGCGGTCGGCAATCTCGATAAGTTCGTCCAGATCCTGGCTTGTCACCAGCACGGCAGCACCGGCGGCGGCGAGGTCAAGCAAGGCCTGACGGATCACGGCGGCGGCGCCCGCATCCACGCCCCAGGTCGGCTGGCTCACGACAAGCACGGCCGGATTTCGCAGGATCTCGCGTCCGACGACGAATTTCTGCAGATTGCCGCCGGACAGGCTTGCGGCCTCAGGATCGCGCTTGGCCTTGCGCACGTCGAAGGTTTCGGTCGCGCGATCGACCGTCTTCAGCGTCGCTGCGGTATTGACGAAGCCGTGCTTGACCATATCGCTTGCGGCATGTCCGGTCAGAAGCGCGTTCTCGGAGAGCTTCATCCGCGGCGCCGTGCCGTGGCCCAGCCGTTCCTCGGGCACGAACGCCGCTCCCAATCTGCGGCGCTGCGTGATCGACAGATGGCCTGCGGCGATGCCTTCGATCACGACCGTGCCGGGATCGCCGGAAAGCCGCTCGCCGGAAAGGGCTGCGAACAGCTCGTCCTGCCCGTTACCGGCGACGCCGGCGACGCCGAGGATTTCACCGCCCTTCAGCTCGAGCGAGACGTGCTTGAGCCTGACGCCGTGCGGATCGTCAGGCTCCAGGCTGAGATCGTTGACGACGAGCCGCGGCACCGTGGTCTTGCGCGCCGCGGAGGCTTTGACTTCCTTGATCTCGGTGCCGACCATCATCCGCGCCAGCGATGCCGCGGTCTCCTGCTTCGGATTGCAGGTCGCGATCTTCTTGCCGAGGCGAAGGATGGTGGCGGTGTCGCACAGGCGCTTCACCTCCTCGAGCTTGTGGCTGATATAGAGGATGGCACGCCCCTCGGCCTTCAGCCGCTCCAGCACGAGGAAGAGCTGGTCCGCCTCCTGCGGGGTCAGCACCGCCGTCGGCTCGTCGAGGATCAGGAATTTGGGATTTTGCATGAGCGCGCGCACGATCTCGATGCGCTGACGTTCGCCGACCGACAGTTGCCACACCTCCCGCCGCGGATCGAGCGGAAGACCATAGAGCTTGGATACCTGCTCGAGACGGGCGGACATATCCTTGAAGGACTCCTTGCCATCGAGGCCGAGCGCGACGTTTTCAGCGACTGTGAGGTTTTCGAACAGCGAAAAATGCTGGAAGACCATGCCGATGCCGCGCGCGCGGGCCTCCGACGGGCCGGACAGGACCATGCGCTGACCTTCCCAGCGCATCTCGCCTTCGCTCGGCTGGATCAACCCGTAAATGGTTTTGACCAGGGTCGATTTTCCGGCGCCGTTCTCGCCCAGGAGGGCGTGGATCTCTTGGGGCCAGATTTCGATGTCGATGGCATCGTTGGCTAGGAAGCTGCCATAGCGCTTGGTCAGTCCGACGGTCTGAAGGAGCGGCGTTGAGCCGGAACGCTGGCTGCCGGGTGTCGGATCTGACATTTAGGTCACACAGACAGGTGAGGGTGCTGCCTCAATACTGGGCTACTTTAGACCTCGGTGTAAGTAGCGAAAAAGCGCCAGCCTTGCCCAAGTCTTCGGCAGAAAGGAATCGGCCCTGATTCGGGTCGAGTCGCGTTGGTTTGAACTTCGCGCCTCACGGGAACCGCGCAAAGCAGCCACACCGTGTTGCAAATTTGTAACTGTCTGTACAATTCGGAACCGCACAACCATGGGTGATGCGAATTTGGGCAGACGTCGTGCGTCAGCGCCGATTGGCCCAGCAAATCACTTTTTCGTTGCCGCTCACGCCCAAGCGGATCGCGGTCTCGACAAAAAACAATAGAAAAAACAGCCATGAGCAAAAAGGTCCTGTGCTCGCTTCCGGGTTGAGCGGAGCGCACCTAACCACGCCGATTTTCCCGTCTCCTCAGCCGCATTTTCTTCAACTGCTGAAAGTTGCAGCACCCCCTTGTGGAAAACTTCGGCTTCTCTCCTGCGACAAAGCGCGCAATCTGACGTGCAAGGGCCGAAGATCGTTTCGCTCGTTAACTTGGGGGTGTTTGAGATGTCTCTTCGCAAAACCGCACTTGCAGCCGTGGCGCTTGCAATGGCCGCATTTGCATCAACCGGGCTTGCAAGAGCGGCCGACCTTCCGGTCAAGGCCAAGAAGCCGCCAGCTGATCTTCCGTTCTTTCTCCTGATCGATGACCGGGTGACGTTCGCCTGGATGCCAAAGGGCACTGATCCGAACGTCTATTCAATAGGGCCGAACGGAAGTATCAACGGCACCACGGCCAAACAGGTCTATGCCTTCACGCACTTCGACATCTGGCAATATGGCACCAACTTTCTCAACATTGCCATGTTCAAATCAGGGACCAATGACCCTGCCAACCCCTGCACCAATTCCGGCGTGATCACGTCTCCGTCGGCCGGTTTCCTCACCGTCCCGGCCTCGTGCGCTGGCGCGACCGAAGTCTACGGACTGTTTCGCTCGACGTTCGGCTGGAACCAACTCTTCAACACCAAGGCCTTCACCATGGGGCCGCTGAGCAATATTTCGTTTGAAGTCGGGATGGACGCGAATACCGAAAACAACTACTTGGCTCCGGCCAAACGCGACGTGGTGGGCGGTCTGCAGTTCGCGTTTGACTTGCCTTACAAGGGATTTATCGACGTTGCGCCGTTGGTTTATTGGGAGTTCGCTAACCAGAATGCCTTTGTCCAGTGCGGTGCCGGTTGGAATCCGCCCCCTACCATCCCCTATCCCGCGCCGGGGGCGAACTGTCTGGTCAACGGCAACCGCGACTTCAAGCCGACCTGGGCGCTCGAGATCAACTACTATATGGATCTCGGCTTCCTGCCGGAGAGCATGCAGTACTTCTCGATCAGCGGCCGCGCGGGCTGGTACGGCACAAAGGGCACGGACGCCAATCCGCTGCCGGCCAATCCAGCGAACTTAGTTACCCCCACGGCCGTCGAGTTCAACTCTGAGCCGATCCGGCTCACCATGGATGCCTCAAAGGCAATGTGGGGCGCGAGGTACAGTCACTTTGTCGATGTCTGGGTGGCCTACCGTTACTGGCAGAACAAGTTTGGCATCGACCACGCTGCGAGCCCGCTCTGCAATGTCGCGCCAGGTATCAGCAATAACACCTGCACGGAATCGACGGTCTACTCGGGTATTACGGTGAAGTTCTAGTTCTGATCGCCTCGTCTGCCTCCAAGAGAAGCAAATGGCGCCGCGCTGGACACCCGCGGCGCCATTGCACGCGGAGGCTGTATTTGCGGGTAGTCTCTCGATCTCAGATATCGGCGTGAAGGGCTTCCGCTTATCTTCCAGCATCGTGGCGATCACGCGCAAGCGCGTGCAACTCTGGTCGCGAGGTTCCTGATCTCTCAACTAAGCGAGCATCGAGCCTTATCGATGCTCGGCTATGTTTGGCGGCGGACGCGCGAGGCAGAAACAGGTGCCGCGCGCGAGCGTCTGGATTATTCGCATTCTCGGCACCTTTCTAATGTCCGGCGGGCCCTGCCATCGCGGGTTTCGTCCCTGGCGCAGTTTGGCCGAAGCTACCAAATGGAAATTTGCCTAGGAGCCCGCCGCTGTCAGCCGGTGGCTCCGGAGCAGCCGGCGCCGCCTCGGCCTGAACTTCCGGAGTTGGCGGCTCGGGCATGTTCTGGCACTTCATCGAATAGACCAACTCGCCCTGTGCGGTGCGGCCGATCGGCGCACAATCGTCCACGCGAGCAGCCGCGCTCTTGGGCGTCAGTTTCGCTTGTGCCCAGGCAGGTGAGCTGACCAACAGAATTGCCAATACGACCTTCTTCATTTCGGTCTCCCTGCTTCCGAGCTTGTGTGAGCGCGTATTAATCTGAATTCTCACAAAAGATGCAGCGCCGGTGCGGCATCAATTGGGCCGACGAGGGCCTGTCGCCCTGGCCGCCGCCTGCATCGGCCGGCTTTCGCGAGGATTTGGTCAAGGCAACTCAACGAACTGGTCTTACTTCAGTCGCTAACTTCGCCGGTTGATGGCGTCGTGCAGCAATTGGCTATTCACACAGTAGGCAGAGTGGTGACCCCGGCGCAATGGCGATCGTACCAGGAGAGAGTGGGCTGGAAATCGAGAACCGCGATATCGGTTCGTCCACGTGGGGCGGGAGGCTGCAATCAAAGTCGATACCCTCGATTTCACGCGGTATGGGCTACTGCACCGGCAAGTCACACGCCTGTCTCGGGACGCGATCATCAAGGATGATAATGCGATGGAGCAGGTGAGCTTCCCTGAGATCAACAAGACCCCGAACTCGACAAACCATTGCTCTACCCTGCAAGAACACGCCGATCTCGGGTCTCGCCGAAGTCACACGAGGTTTCGATCACGCGAGGCTTTTATTTTGCGGTATAGACGCTGTGGGGTGGTTCGCTGCCAATCGATGAAACCGCCGAACTCAACCGGGCTTAGCAGACGGCCTGGTTCGATGTGCCATCTCATTTGGCTTATCTCAATCATCTCTGAGCCGAGAGAACGCTGGTTGGCGAAATGAATTCCAAGCTGTGCCATCCGCTTCCCTTCTTCTCCCAAGTCGCGGCCGAATCGATCGGCGACGACTTGGCCGGTGAGTTTCTGCGCGATTACGCGAGGTTGAGCCACTTGAAGGTTAAGAAATTTCCAGAAGCCAGCGAGTCAGGACGCCCATCTTTCCGCGTGGCCGAGCGTCGCAGACTGGGCTGCCCTCGGTCTTACGGGCACTCCGCGGCGTCTGGCCATAAGCTTCGCGGAACGCACGGTTGAAAGCAGGAATACTTTGAAATCCGGCACGGTAGGCGATAGGACCGATTCGGTGGTCTTGCAGCCCGGGGCGGGACGCGGGAGCGGATTGGCAAGGAATTGCGCGCCAGTGAAGGTCGCATTGCTGGTGAGTTGTAGGGTCGCGAGCGTCGCGCCGAGGCTGTCGGTGACGGTCAACGTTCCCGTCGTGGAGTGGGCCGCGCATGTTGGTCCTGACGGACTGAAGCGGAAGTCCGAGGGCGGGTAGGGAAAGCCTGACCGGTCGCGTTTGACCCTGGCTGTTCTCTAATTCCGGGCGAATGGTCAAGGCTCTCCAAACACATCCTTGCCGGGTTCATGGTTCTCTCCGCGGTAGGGGTATGCCCTCCGCATGACGGCGTAGGATGACGCTGGTGGATCAATGTGTGAAGCGCGCTTGCCTTTTGAGCATCGCAAAGCCAGGGGCGATCGCACCAACGCCAGCGTCCCGGCAGGGACCTTGGATCCCGCGTCGACGGGAATTCGCTGGTTTGCTATGCTGTTTGCATGGCGGTCTCCTTTGACGACCATCTAAATTCGGTACCATCGATCCACATCCGATGCAGAATGACCGCGAGCTTACGTGCGACCGCGATCTTGGCTTTGCGTAGCCCGCTTCGTTTTGCAAGCCGAATGCCCCAGGCTTTGAGCGCTGACCATTTTGCTGCGCGTGTCAGCAGCACATTGGCTGCCTCGTAAAGATAGCCGCGCAACATTTTGTCGCCGCACTTCGAGATGCGACCCGTCCAGTCGATCTCGCCGGATGCGTATCGTCGAGTTGTTAGTCCGACATAGGCCCCGACGCTTCTTGACCTTTTGAAGCGTGTAGGGTCATCGATCGTTGCAAGAAAGCAAAGAGCCGTGACAGGGCCGATGCCAGGCGCCGTCATGAGCTGTTGCACTTGAGCATTGCTGCGTGCGAGCTTCATGACCTTACGGTCGAGATCCGCAATCTGCTGCTCGAGGGCTGTCCGGGCGGTGAGTAGCGGCGTTACCGCAACGGCGAGTTCCGGCCGATCTTTGATGAGCTCTGCAGCACGCATTGCGAATACGTTCATCTTTGCTGGCCCAATAACCAGCCCGAGGTTCTTTAAGAGCCCGGGGATTTGATTCTCGAGATCCCGCTTGATCTTGACCAGCAGAGCCCTGCTGACCAGCAGAGCCTTCACCGCATGACTGTCGAGGTCTTTGACGCGCACCTGCTTATGCCATCCACACTGCATGATGCGGGCGATGCCCAGAGCATCGTTGCGGTCGCTTTTGTTGATCTGCATCTTCAAAACCGCCTTCGCGTGCCTGGCGTCGATGCAGATGACGGGTAACCCCAAGTTATTCAACTCGGTCCATAGCCATGTCGACGTTGCTCCCGTTTCGAGTCCGATACGCGCGACATGCGGTGCATTTGATTTGATGAATGCTGCGATCGCTTCCGGGTCAGACTGAACCACTCCTTCACGTCGAAATCTTTCCTGTGCTATCAACAATGCAGATCGCTGTTAGCTTCAGCGATACGTCCAGTCCGACATAATGCTCCATCGCAGTTCTCCTTGTTATTGCAAAGCCCAAGATGAGCCTCGTCGATTCCTGGAGAGCTGATTCCTAGAGCCTCAGTATGGCTCTGACCCGGAATTACCCCATGTGTGAAAACGCCGCTCCGCTGTTTATGATTCTCTCGTGATTCTGCGGGGGAATTGATGAAGCGCTTTGTTGAAGAGGCGGATCGGGGGCAGTGGACGTTGCTACCCGAGTGCCTTGATGATTTCATTGACGAGAGCAACCCGGTTCGCGTGATCGACGTATTCGTCGATGCGCTTGATTTGGCTGAGATGAGCTTTGAGGGGGTGGAGCCGGCTGCAACCGGTCGGCCGTCTTATCACCCCTCGGTTCTCTTGAAGCTCTACATCTATGGCTATTTGAACCGGGTGCAGTCGAGCCGGCGCCTCGAACGAGAGGCCGGACGCAATGTCGAGCTGATGTGGCTGCTGGGCCGGCTCGCTCCGGATCACAAGACGATTGCCGACTTCCGCAAGGACAATGGCCTGGCGCTTCGCGGGGTATGTGCGCGCTTCGTCGAACTCTGTCGTGAGATGGGGCTTCTGGCGACGGCCAGCGTCGCCATCGATGGGAGCAAGTTTAAGGCGGTGAACAACCGGGACAGGAACCTCACAAAGGCCAAGGTGGAGCGGCGGCGCGCTCAGCTTGAGGAGAGCGTTGCGCGGTATCTGAGCCAGCTTGACACCGCAGACCGGCAGGAGCCGACCGAGGCGCTCGCCGCTAAGGTAACAAGGCTCACCGAGAAGCTTACGAAGCTGAAGGAAGAAATGGGCAAGCTTGCTGCCTACGAGAAGCAGATGCTGGCTTCTCCCGACCAGCAAGTCTCCCTGACCGATCCCGACAGTCGCTCGATGGCAACGAGCGGCCGGGGCTCTGGCGTTGTCGGCTACAATGTGCAAGTGGCGGTCGATACCGACCACCACCTGATTGTGGCGCACGAGGTGACGACCAGCGGTTCGGATCGGGCTCAACTTGCTAACATGGCCAAGCAGGCGAAGGCTGTTCTCGGGGCGGAGACGCTCGAAGCCGTAGCCGATCGCGGCTACTTCAGCAGCCCGGAGATCCTGGCCTGCCATGAGGCCGGCATCACGGTAACTCTGCCGAAGCCGATGACCTCGGGCGCCAAGTCGGACGGACGCTTCGGCAAGCAGGACTTCGTCTACTTGCCGGAGGAAGACGCCTATCGTTGTCCGGCTGGGGAGCGGTTGCCGTATCGCTATACAAACGAAGAAGCTGAAAAGATGCTGCGACGCTACTGGACCAACGCCTGCAAGAATTGTTCGATCAAATCGCAGTGCACACCCGGGTCAGAGCGACGGATCACGCGATGGGAGCATGAACATCTGCTCGAGGCCGTGCAGCAGCGCCTTGATGAAAATCCGCTTGCCATGCGCCAGCGTCGCGAGACCGTCGAGCACCCGTTCGGCACGATGAAGGCGCGTATGGGGGCAACGCACTTCCTGACCAAAACGCTTCCGAACATGGCTGCCGAGATGGCCCTCTCGGTTTTGGCTTACAATCTGACACGGGTCATAAACATTACCGGTGTCAAGCCGCTGATGGCCGCGATTGCGATCTGACACCGGCCCGGCGGCGACTTCTGACCGGGACCGTTCCAGAAGCCATGTTTTTACACGGCCAAGACCCTCAGCGGACATTCGGTCTGATGAATTTCTTGAGTAAGCGCTAAGCTGGGTAGACCGGAGTGCGCTCGCCGCCGGTCAAGGGCGCGCTTTTTGACCAAAACCCAACCCTGGGGAGATGTCCTGATTTCCAAAGGTCCGCGGCATAGGGACGGGACGAGCCAGTGGCTCGCAAGAGCTAACAACGTCTAACAACACGCAACGAGCAGTTCCCCGGGCTTTGAGCCAATGTCATGGTGTACGAGGTCCCGCCGAGCTTCCGTTGCAAAGACAGGGCGCCAGTCAACGCGGCCGATTTCATTGAGAGACAATCGTTATGAGCGGCTATCCAATGCCTCCCGAGACGACAGAGCATAGCAACGAGTCAAGTTCGGTCTAAGCGCCCGAGAAACGCCATATCCGAAGGAGTCGTCCATGACCCAGGTACAAGTCGAGCAGAAAACCTATCAGATGCCGCCGCAGGATGGGTTTACCATCGCACACTTTCTCACGGTCGCCGACGTCGAGCGATCGCTTCGATTTTACGAAACGGTCTTCGGAGGTCGCATTCTGAGCAGAGGCGACAGCAGCGGCGCACCGGGCTACATCCAGATCGCGAACACGTGGCTCCTTGTTAACCCGGGGGGCGGTCCGACACCCGACAAACCATCGGTAACGCTCAGTGTCCCCGCCAACCCCGATTCAGTGAGCAGCTTTATGAATATCCGCGTTGCAGATATTCAAGCGTGTTATAAACTTTGGCGAAGTCGAGGAGCGGAGTTCATCACGGAGCCGAAACCCAAGTACGGCGAGACGCGCTGCTACATTCGTGATCCTGATGGCTATATTATTGAAGTGGGGCAGAGCAACCCGGGCGTTGCTTACGGCTAAGCAGCAGGACGCGTGAAAGGGATCTGTTGTGACCGCTTGCACGCCGGTGAGCTGACCCTATGAAATCCGAGAAGGATGGCATCAACCCCGCGGCCAGGCCAAGCGGAACGGGTTGCGTCGAATGCTCCGCTGTTGGCGGGTGGTGGCTGCATCTTCGCAGATGTGCGCAATGCGGGCACATCGGCTGCTGTGATGCTTCACCAAATCAGCATGCATCGAAACATAACGCGGCTACGAGTCACCCGATAATCACGAGCTTCGAGCCCGGCGAGGAATGGTTTTACGACTATCGTACTGGAGAGTTCTTCGCGGGCCCCAAGCTTCACGCCCCTCAATCGCATCCGTTGCATCAATCAGTGCCTGGACCGGCGGAAGCGGTGCCTTCAAACTGGCAAACGCTGCTTCACGAATAGGGGACGGCTCCTTGGTGTTGATGTCTGCTGCTGTGAAGGGTTTCGGATGCCGGCCGCATGAGGGACGGCACCGCGAGTTCGGCGGCCGGCGTCCGAAAGCCTCCAAGGGAAGAAACCGCGCTGGGGGAACGTAGGGACCTGCCGCAGGCGCTATGGCGATTTGAGAGCCGCGGGTGAGGAGTGTGATTGGGATCGGGTCGATCCAGCAGGTTGGCCGACGGAGAAGCGGCCGGTGAATGGGCGGCGGGTGGCGTCGAACTCCATAAGTTGTCGGACGATTTGGGACGGCAGACGAATGTCTGGGCGTGCTCCGCCGTGGCCGCTTGGGAGGCAGCGAGTACGACGATCAGATTTGCGGGATTGTGACGCGGTCACGAGGTGTCGATCCTAATGACGCTGGTTGGCGCTGTCGGGCGATGCCGTGGCGTTGCACTGCGCGCGAAGACCTCGATGATAATCATGCGCCCACCGCAGCATGGACAGGCTGGCTTGCTGGGATCAACGGCGGCAGCGGTGGGCTCGCCTTCAGATTTTGTAACGACGAGCAGCTCACGCGCGTGTGCGCAGGTCGGCTTCGCGCGCGGCCAGCCAGTCCTTGGCCGCCGCACCCTGGCACTTTGGGCAGTGCCGGTTGCGGCAGGAGTTGTAGGCGATGGTGGTATAGGCGCAGTCCTCGCAGCGCGCGACATGGCCGCCGAGGGCTGCCGTCCGGCAACTCTCGATCGCCGACATCACCTTCAACTGGTCGAGGCCGACATGGCCGGCATGGGCTTGGCGCCATGCCGGACCACGGTCGCGGAAGATATCCGCGACCTCCAGAGCCAGACGCGACACGCGCGCCGCGTCAGCCGGGCGGCCGTACCTCGCTGAGCTTGAGGGCGATGTGCTCCAGCGGGCTCATGACCTCGCTGATGGTCTTGGTGGCAACGCGGGTATAGAGCGCCGTGCTGTCGAGCTTGGCGTGCCCGAGCAGCACCTGGATGACGCGGACATCAATGTCTTGTTCCAACAGATGGGTGGCGAAGCTGTGTCGCAAGGTGTGCAGCGATACGCGCTTGTTGATCTCCGCCATCTGGGCGGCAGCGTGACAGGCGCGATTGAGCTGGCGCGTCGTTATCGGGCTCACTCGGTTCTGTCCCGGAAATAGCCAGCCCTGTGGTCGCGCGACCTTCCACCATGCGCGCAGCAGTTCGAGCAGGTGCGGCGACAGCATCACATAGCGGTCCTTGCGGCCTTTGCCTTGCTCGACGCGGATCACCATGCGCTTGCTATCGATGTCGCCGACCTTGAGCGAGGTGACCTCGGCACCGCGCAGGCCGGCGCCATAGGCTACGCTCAGCGCCGCCTTGTACTTGAGCCCGGGCGCCGCATTGAGCAGCCGCGCCACTTCCCCGGGGCTGAGCACCACCGGCAGCTTGCGGGGCTCTTGGAGAAAGGTGGTGTGCTCGATGATGTCGGAGCGCCGCAGCGTGACCCGGAAGAAGAACCGCAACGCAGCCACGGTGTGATTGAGAACCGGGATATGCGCGCCGTTCGCTGCCAGATGCAGTTGAAAGCGTCGGACGTCTTCGAAGTTCGCCGTGTCGGGCGACCGGCCGAGGAATGCGGCAAAATCCTTGATGGTGCGGATATAGCCTTGTTGGGTCTTTGGCGCCAATTTGCGGATCGTCATGTCTTCGATCATGCGCCGCCGCAATGGGCTCATGGCCTCGTCAGTCATGGGGGATGCTCCTGTCTGATGTGAGGTTGGCAATCCCTCATCCTCAGACAGGACGCTCCCATCCCGATACTGGCCCTGCTGCCTGCCGCAGCGCCCTACCGCGCGAGCGGTTTAGTCCTTTGGCACCTTTCCGACATGCCGGTCACGCTTCGCCATGTCTGCTTATAGGGGGAAGACCGGAAGTGAGCGACGCGCGCTCAAAACGACTCGAATGACCCGTATCGGAAGTCGGGCGTCTCCCAAATATACTTCCTTCGACCGTCCGCTAAGTCTTACAATTGTCGAGCTTGGGGCGATACAGTGCCGCATCCTGATGCTTGGGGCTGGGCAGGCCGCGACGACGGTTGGGCGCTCGGTCGGTTTAGGCTGGCTGCCACGCCCGCCCAAAATTTGTGCGCGCGCAAGCGATCGCAATTCCCGAGGTAGGCTTTCTCCATGAGGGAAAATCAGCCGTGCCGTCGGCGAGTTTAGCCCCTTCAAACGGATGATTTGGACTGTTACGATGCCTCTTTTTGAACCTTGGGGTGGACATGAGGCGGCGTTCTGCGACAGGTAGCAGGGCGGGAACTGCGCGAGGCGGCAAGCCAAGGAGCAGCATCGCGCCAAAGGCGTTGCGCCGTCGCGTTTCCTCCGCTGCTGGCAGAGAAGCAGAAGTTGCGCGGCTGACACGTGAGCTTGGCGAGGCGATCGAGCAGCAGACCGCAACGGGCGACATCCTGAAGGTCATCGTCAGTTCGCCGGATGACGTGCAGCCGGTATTCGACGCCATCGCCCGGAGCGCAAATCGCCTGGTGAGCGGCACTGCCACAACGGTCGTTCTGCGGCGCGGGGACTTGCTCCACCTGGCTGCCTTTACCAGTACCGACGAAGCCTCAATTGCGTTTTTCAAGGAAACGTATCCTCGGCCGATACGCGCGGATACCGAGCCCGGCCAGGTGATCCTCGAGGGTAAGCTGTTTCAGGTGGATGACGCCCAGACCGCAACGCACGTCTCGTCCCATCTCCGTGGTTATGCCCAAAAGCTGGGCCGGCGCAGTTTTGTCTATTGCCCAATGATGCGCGATGGCGTGAGCCTGGGTTCGATCGGTGTCTCGCGCAAGGAAGCGGCCCGGTTTACGCCGCACGATATCCAGCTTCTCAGGACCTTCGCTGACCAGGCGGTAATCGCCATATCGACTGTGGAGCTTTTTCAGGAGGTGCAGGATCGCACAAGGGAGCTATCGAAATCGCTCGACGACCTGCGCAGGGCCAAGGACCGGTTGGTGCAAACCGAGAAGTTTACCGCACTCGGACGGTTGGTGTCGGGAGTCGCCCACGAAATCAACACACCTGTGGGCAACAGCCTGACCGTCGCCTCGACATTTATCGGCAAGACCGATCGATTTGAAGCGGATGTCGCAAGTGACAATGTGCGGCGGTCGAAGCTGAATGAATATCTTGCGGCAAGCCGAGAGGCGGCCTCGCAAATTATGAGCAATCTGAATCACGCGGTGGATTTGATACAATCGTTCAAGGCGGTAGCTGCCGAGCGCAATATGTCAGATCGCACGGCCTTTGATCTCGGCCAGGTGACCGAGCAGGTTGTCAGAAGTCTACGGTCCGGCCTGCGACGTCACGATCTTGCGTTTAGGGTCGATTGCGAGCCTCACCTTGCGATGAACAGCAATCCCGGGGCTTACGGCCAGGTGCTCAGCAATCTGGTTCTCAATTCCGCCGCGCATGCCTTCCCGGACGAAACCCGAGGATCTGTTCATATTGCGACGCGGTCGTTCGACAAGGACAATGTTGAAATCCTGGTTTCGGACGATGGCTGCGGAATGAATCAAGACATCCAGCGCCAGGCGTTCGATCCGTTCTTCACGACACGGCGCGATCAGGGCAGGGTCGGCCTGGGATTGCACATCGTCTACAACATCGTGACCAATCGCCTGGGTGGTCGGATCGATCTGGATACCAAACCTGGCGAGGGAACAAGAATCCGAATTATCGTGCCGCGCGAAGCGCCGCTAGAATTTGCCGCAGAATAATACGTGTCGTGTCTTGGCTTGGAGAGCTTCTGCGGCAGCCCACGAAATTCGAGTTCGTATAGTCATGGCGGGCATTCACCGCATGTCGGTTGTCGGGGGTACAGCGGAAAATATCTGCTCGCAGCGAGTATTTCGCCTTTTGACCGATTCCGTTGAAAAAGGCGGCAGTAATTCAATGTATTTGGTGCCAGCGGCGACGCGGCCGAGCGCATTGCCGATCGCTATGCGGGCTTGAGGATTTGCATCGGGATCAGCTTGGCCATCTTGCGAAGGTTCTGGGCGGTGGCTGCGAGGGTGAACTCGTCATGCGCGCCGTTTGGGCCTCGTAGGCGTAAACGGTCGAGCTTGAGAATGCGTTTGAGGTGTGCAAACAGCATCTCGACTTTCTTGCGGAGCCGACGCGAAGTGCGGCCTTCCCAGGATCTTGCTATCTCGCGAGCCATGTCGCGAGCGCCCTCGTGAATGGAGCGCGGCACCTTGCGGACCAAGTCATTTGGGCAGCAGCGAGCCTTTAAGAAGCAACTTGCGCAATCGTGCTTGCTCGCCCGGTAGAGCATCGTCGCGCCATCGTTCACCAGTGTTCCGGTCGTGGTCAGCATCTTGCCACCGGGACAGGTATAGATGTCGCCGGCATGATTGTAGGTGAAGTCCTCGCGCGAGAAGGTACCGTCTTTGCGAGCCGACTTGTCGAATACCGTCACGTGGGGCTCGATGCCGTGCTTATAGACCAGCCAGCCGAGCATCTCGGCCGAACCGATAGGCGCTGTCACCGAGGAGCTTGCCCGGATAGAGATCGAACCGTTCGAGCGAGCGCTCGATCATGCGCTTGGCGGCCAATACCTCCGCCTGCCGGATTGCCGTGGTCGCCTCGACATCGACGATGATGGCATTCTCGACATCGATCAGGTAGTTCGTCGAGTAGGCGAAGAAGGCTTGGCCGCCGTGCGCCCCGGTCCAGCGCGCCGCCGGGTCGGAGGGTGATACGAACTTCGGAGTGACTTCGGTCGCGGCACCGAAGGCCGCATTATCGAGGACAGCCAGATACTAGTCGATTGCTCGGCCCGCGGCTCCGTTGGAAGCCCTCGTTCCTTGATCCCCTCTGCCGATTGGCATCCGCCTTGACAGGCTCGCGTCGACTGCGAACCCTTCGCCGCCGACCAGCCGCTCCCGGACGCAGCGGCGCAAGACCGTCTCGAACACTCGACGGCAACGTTCGTCTCCCTCGGTAGCGGCGTCGAGACCTGTAGCGTATCGAGGATGTGGCGAGCTTGCACCAAGCGTAGCCCCGTCCGACCCAGCCGGCAAGACCAGCGGAGCACATTGGGTGGACTCACGCAAAGGCGCCGGTCCGATCGTTGCTGAAGCGGTAGCCGATTGGGAGCATCCTGATCATCAGCTCCGGATGATGCGAAGTATCGCCGATGTCGCTGCGACAAGGTGCCAGCTCCCTTCTCAGGATCTTTAGACGGTCCACGATATCCTGCCTTCGCCCGAACGGACCAGGTGGCGGCCGGAATAGCCTAACGAGCGAGTCTCATGGCACAACGCAGCTGTTCGACCGCCGAGGCCCCATCAGGATCTTCAGTCCTGCCATCTAGACGACTGAATTACTGCGTATCGTAGTCGCAATGGCGCCATTTCCAACACTGCATAATCCTCGGCGTCTTCCAGCGCGCCGATCACGGTTTCTGCGGTGAGGCCATGACGACAGGCATTTTGGCGCGATTTGTTCTTTCCATCTTGACCAGCATGGCCCAGATGATGCGGGCAGTTTTGGCGGCGAAGGCCACCGTGGCGACCTTGTAGGGCCGCCGCCCGAGCAATTCGCGCAGCCATGGATCGCTGACACCCCGGCGCTTCTGCTGTCGCAGATGGGCGCTGGCCCCGCTGATCAGCAGCACTCGCAGCGTGCGATCGCCCTGTTTGGAGATGTGGCCGGGACGATGTTTGCCGCCAGTGCTGCGATCGCGACCGGTTAGCCCTATCCAGGCTGCGAAATCGCGTCCGGAGCGGAACACTTTGGCATCAGGCACCTTGGCCAAGATCGTGCTGGCGATGATCGGGCCGACGCCCGGCACCGCCATCAGCTGGCGAGCCTCCCGATCGCAACGAGCTGCCTTTGCTATTTGCTGTTCAAGGACCCTTTCAGCGGCATCGAGCGCCTGCCAGTGCTTGGCAAGCATCAGCAGGGCAGATCGCATAATCTCCGGAATCTCTGCGCTTGGTTTTTCCAGCACGGCCATCAGCTCACGCAGCCCCTCAAGCCCCTTCGCCGCCACGATCCCAAGCTCAGTCAATGCCGCGCGCAGAGCGTTCGCCGCCATCGTGCGTTGCCGCACTAACAGCCCACGAGTGCCATGAACAGCCAACGCCGCCTGCTGTCCGACACTCTTCACCGGCACAAACCGCATCGACGGCCGGCTCACCGCCTCGCAGATTGCCTCCGCGTCTCGACCATCGTTCTCGTTACGCTTTACGTAAGGCTTCACATAGGCCGGCGGCATCAGCCGCACCTCGTGGCCATAACGACCGATCACGCGTGCCCAATGATGCGCGCTGCCGCAGGCCTCCATGCCGACCAGGCACGGCGGCAATTGGGCAAAAAACTTCTCCACGGCGGCCCGTCTAAGTTGGCGTCTCAACATCACCGCTCCCGACGCATCAATGCCGTGAAGCTGGAACACGTTCTTCGCTAAATCCAAACCAATCGTGCTAATCTTCATCATGGACGGCTCCCTTGTCTGGTTGATTTATCACCACCAGTCTGGCACATCGATGCCGTTCGGGGGCCGTCCACCCCATCATTTTGAGGCTGGATCATCGGGCGCGGGCGATATTCTCCGTGGAGTTCTGTGGTCTCCCCGATGCCGCCTGCGAGCTCAGTCATGGCTGGATCGAGTGCATGTGTCCTTGCCCAAAGGGCTGCTGCAACAGGGAGGGGATTGATTCGCTGCTTCCCCCACCAGGCGCGTTCGTCGCCGAGCCGATGGAGTTCGCGGTGATGCAGCCGACAAATCGGAACGGTAAACTTGTCGCTGACCTTCCGTCCCATTGCCCGATGCTGGGCAAACTTCAGATGGTGGGCGTCGGATGGGCTCCTGCCGCAGACGAGACAGGGCTGAGAGGCCACGAACCTGAGATGGTCGCGATCGCGTTCGCGAACCGGCTTCTTGGTGGTCAGGACCCCGTCGCCGGTACACTCAGCATGGCCGTTCGTCGCCGGACTCCCCTGTGCCGCCGGTGCTGCATCGCCGAGCTGGCTGAGCTTGGCCGCAAAAGCGGTCTCTAGGCTCTGGGCATCTGTCGTCGAGAGCTGGTTTTTGAGGGGCAGGACACGGTGCGCCCAGCCGGCAAGAGCCTCTGGTTCACGTAGCTGCTCAAGTTCGGAGAGGAGTTGCCGCCGCAACTTATCCGATGCATCAGGTGGAAGACTTGCCGGTTTGACTCGCGCCGTAATGGCTCGTCTTCCCGGGCTCAGTGAAGCGTGCTTCGCCGCCTCTGCCGCGGATGACCGGTGCAGTAAGCCCCATGGCGCTTCATCGGGACTCGGCGGACCATTTTGTGCCGCCGGCGGGACGATCGCGGGCGACAGGTCAGGCGCGTCGAGATCATCCTCCCCGGCAATGCCAACAAGCGTGAACAGGGCATAGCGGCGGGCGTAGGTAAGGGCTGCGCCGAGCCGATGGGGTGCTGCTGTCTCGGTCATCGGGCAAACCGGCCATTCTGAGGACACCCACTCGCCCGACGCATGGACCAGCGTGGTGGTCAGGCGGATCAGGCCGCTGTCGCCATCGATTGCGGTTGTCTGGACGGTCGCAATCTCGTGCTGGCCGAGACATTTGCGGACCAGATCGAGTCCGGACGAGAGCGGGGCATAGCGAAAGGTCCGGCTGCCCTCGCGGGGGAAGGGCGAGACGATGGTGGCGGTCAGGGACTTTTCGGGGTTTGTGATCTCAGCCTGCGCCTTGGCGAGCGCCGCCGCGAGAGCCCCCACATTATCGCTGGAGCGCTGCATCGGCGGTCTCCTCGATGATCAGATCAAGGCTGATCGCACCCGACTTGGATCGTTTGGCCCGCACGCCATAGCCTGCGGCCTCCTTTGCGTCCTCTGGCACTAGGGCCTTCAGCTCAGCCTTGGCGCGGTCGTGGTCCTGGGCCGCAGGGCGGGTGAGCCGATAAAGGCCTGCAAATTCCGCCCAGGCGTTTGAGCCGCTCATATCGACTGTGCGGACCGCTTCAATCCTCGGCCGCGGCGGTTCAATGCCGAAGAGGCGAGGGGGCTCGCCACTCTGGACGCAGCGCCAGAACTTCCGTTCCGCCGTCAGCAGGAGATGTTGGTAGAGAGGGTCAGCCGGAATGGTCATCTCTACCCACTTGCCGCCCCCGGTGATGATCGATAGCACGGCCGATCGCGCCGCCGTCACCCACATATTATGCTGGAGTTGCGCCATGTGCTTTTCGGCTGCCGCTTCCTCCGAAAAATTCCACGGCAGCATGAACTTGGCTTCGAACACCGCGCCGGTCGCCTCCACGCGGCCATCGAGGGTTGCGGCCATCCAACGGTGCACGGCATGAAAGACGTGACGCTGCACGTCGCCGACGACCTGGCCGGTGTTCTTCTCGTACCAGTGTCGGTTCAAGCGCTCGGTTACGGTCCCGAGTTGGACCAGGAGGTCACCCGACAAATCGTCGGGCTCGATCTCGCCGCGCTTTTCCTTCCAAAGGCGAAGCAGCGCTGCCTCATTATCACCCATGATGATCCGCGCATCGGAGCCGCCGATGAAAAACCGGCGATCCGGCCGGGCAGCGCTGCTATCGCTTGTTCGGACATGCCGACCTTCGGAAGCGTTCATCAATGAGGTACCTCATTTCGATAAATAAACAATCTATATCGAGTTAAAATAACTCAATTTCGAGCAGTTGTCAACGGTTATGGAATCGAATCCACTTAAAAACCGATGCGATATTCGTCTCAAATACGCGCAGGGCGCGCGCTCCTGGGCTGGAGTCAAAGCAAACTCGCCCGGATCGCCGGCGTTGGGCTAGCGACGCTTCAGCGCATTGAACAGAACGAAGGGGTCGTCAAAGCAAACTTCTCGACGATCCTTAAGATACAGAAAGCTCTTGAGCAGGCCGGCATTCATTTCATCGACGATGAAGCCGGTGAAATTGGCGTCCGTTTGCATTTAGGCAGGATTTGAATGGCGCAATGAGTTCGGCCAGCGTCGATGGAGACGATTAGACAGCCGGGCCAAGGGGCGGCAGCTACTGGGCGTCGGCGAAAACACGAAGCCTTCGTTACTCGATGTTTGACAGCAGTTTGCGCGATGGCGCCCGATCCATCGCCGCCGCCTTGCATGCCGCAGCACTTCTTACCCCTCAGCCACTGGGGAAAATGCACTTTGCATGGGGTTGTTTTTCAGATTTTTTGAGCGACGACCCTCCGGTGAGGCCCAAGCTGGGAAAGCGCTGAAATTTGCAAAACGAACCCAATTTTTGAGAATTAAATCAGCGGCTTGGGCCAACGAAAATCCGTCGTTTTCCTGGAGGGCAGGCACGCGGGCTAAAATTCTGGTTAGGCTGTTTTTGCATCCACTTCGGGACGCAGACTTTGCGCGATTGCGAGGCTATTTCGTCCAGACGCCGTCGTGGAGCGCTTCCGCCTCATCTTCCAGCATCGGTCCGATCACCTCGGTCACGCGCTGGCCGCTCTTGAAGACCTCGCGGCAGGGCAGGTCGAGGGTGGGGTTCTCCGGATGATTGCCGGTGACGCCCCGCAGCCGCTGCTCGCTCAAGGCATAGACCACGCGGCCAATTCCGGCCCAGTAGATCGCGCCCGCGCACATGGCGCACGGTTCGGCAGATGAATAGAGCGTCGCCCTGGCGCGAACGTCGGCACCCAGGGTGCGGCAAGCCTCGGTCGCCAGCAGCCGCTCGGCATGTGCGGTGCCATCATGGGCGGGCATGTAGCCGTTCTCGGCTTCGAGCAGCACTTGTCCGTCGCGATCGACCAGGATCGCGCCAAAGGGATGGTTGCCATGGGTCATCGAGCGGCGCGCCACCTCGAAGGAGCGACGCAGGAAATGCTCATCGTTCATCAATGCCCTGCCATGTGCCGGCCGATCTCCGTGAGGTCGGCCTCGCTGGCGCGTGCCTCATAAACTAATTGGCCGTGGAACATCACGACCAGACGATCGGATAATTCCAGCAGTTCGTCCAGATCTTCGCTCACCAGCAAGACGGCGGCGCCGCGGTTTCGGGCCGCCATGATCTCGGCATGGATCTGCGCCACGGCTGCGAAGTCGAGCCCGAAGCAGGGATTGGCCGCGATCAATACCTCGACATTGCCGCCGAGCTCGCGCGCCAGCACTGCACGCTGCACATTGCCGCCGGAGAGCGCCGATATCGGCGTATCGGGCGTTCGCGTCTTGATCTTGTAGCGGGCAATCTTGCGCTTGGCATCGTCGCGAAAGGCACGGCCGTTGAGCCACCAGCCGCCGCTCGCAAAGGGGGCGCGGTCGAACTCGCGAAAGGCGATGTTGTCGGCCACGCTCATGCCGCCGACGCAGGCGTTCTTCAGCGGCTCCTCCGGCAAAAGCGACATCTTGTGCAGTCGCATTTGTTCGCGCGTTGCATGATAGGCGGAGCCCGCCACGCGGACCTCGCCGCTTTCGGCCTCGCGCTGGCCTGCGAGCACTTCGACCAGCTGCCTTTGCCCATTGCCCGAAACGCCCGCGATGCCGACGATCTCGCCGCTGCGAACGGTCAACGACACGTCGCGGACTGCGATCGCGCCGGCATCGTCGAGCGCGCGGACCTTCGTAAGCTCGAGCCTGGGCTCGCCGACCTCGCCGGTGCGGGCGGGCTGGATGGTCAATTCCTCGGCGCCGATCATGGTGCGCGCCATGGCGTCCGGCGTGAGCTCCTTCACCAGGCCTTTGCCTGCGAGCTTGCCGCGACGAAGGATCGTGACCTCGTCGGCAAACGCCATCACCTCGCGAAATTTGTGGGTGATCATCAGGATCGTGAGATCGCCGGCGATCACCATGGCGCGCAGCATTCCCAGTACTTCGTCGGCCTCGCCCGGCGTCAGCACCGAGGTCGGCTCATCAAGGATCAGGAAGCGCCGCTTCAAGTAGAGCTGCTTGAGGATCTCGCATTTTTGCCGTTCGCCGGCGGAAATGTCGGACACTTTGGCGTCGAGCGGGACGCGGAACGGCATCTTGGCCAGGAAGGCCTCGAGTTCCTTCTTCTCCCTGGCCCAGTCGACCACGGCGGGAACGTCGTCGCGCGCCAGCACGAGGTTTTCGGCAACAGTCATGGCGGGGACCAGCGTGAAATGCTGATAGACCATGCCGAGACCGAGCGCATGCGCGTCCTTCGGATTTCCGATCGCCTGCTGGCGGCCACCGACCAGCACATCGCCTTCGGTCGGGTGGTAGTAACCCATGATGCATTTGACCAGCGTGCTCTTGCCGGCGCCGTTCTCGCCGAGCAAGGCGTGGAAGGTGCCGGGCCTGACCTTGAGCTCGACATTATCGAGCGCAACGAAATCGCCGAAGCGCATCGTCATGGCGATCGCATCGACGCCGAACGCGCCTTGCGGCGGCGGTATTTCGCCGATGATCACGAGATCGCTCCGATCAGGTCGGCCGATTTCGCGACTGCGCCAAACACGCCGCCCTGCATCTTGATCATCTTCAGCGCGTGGTCGTGATTGCTCCTGTCGGTGGCCCCGCAGCAATCCTCGATCAGGACGCATTCGAAGCCGCGGTCGTTGGCCTCGCGCATGGTGGTATGGACGCAGACGTCGGTCGTGATTCCCGTCAGCACGATGTTCTCGATGCCGCGCACCCGCAGCAGCAGTTCGAGATCGGTTGCACAGAACGAGCCCTTGCCGGGCTTGTCGATGATCGGCTCACCGGGCTTCGGCGCGAGGTCCGGGATGATGTCCCAGCCGGGCTCGCCGCGCACCAGGATCTTGCCGCAGGGCCCGGGATCCCCGATCCCGGCTCCGATCTGCCGCGAGCGCCAGCGCTTGTTGGCGGGCAGGTCGGCGAGGTCGGGGCGATGGCCTTCGCGGGTGTGCATGATGTGATAGCCCTTGTCCCGCATCACCGCGAGCAGGCGCTTGATCGGCTCAATCGGCGCCCGCGTCAGCGACAGGTCGTATCCCATCTTGTCAACGTAGCCACCGACGCCGCAGAAGTCGGTCTGCATATCGATGATGATGAGGGCGGTGTTTTGCGGGCGAAGGTCGCCATTATAGGGCCAGGCGTAGGGTTCGGACTTGATGTAACGCTCGGGCATGTCTTTCTCTCGCCTTATCGGGTAATCGAAAGCTCCGCGGGCGCGCCGGTCAGCGTGCGCTTCGGCGAGCAGGTGATGATCATGATTGTAAGGGTCAGGATGTAGGGCGCCGCGTTGAACAGGTGATAGCCGGATGTGACGCCGACCGATTGCAGCGCCGGCCCGAGCGCCGCCGCTCCGCCGAAAGCAAGCGAGGCCCACAGGCACAGCATGGGGTCCCAGCGTGCAAAGATCACGAGGGCGACCGCGGTAATGCCCTGCCCGCTCGAGAGGCCTTCGTTCCAGCTGCCCGGATAGAACAGCGACAGGAACGAGCCGCCGATGCCTGCGAGGAAACCGCCGACCATGGTCGCGCGCAGGCGGATCAGGAGCACCGAATGCCCCATCGCGCGCGCCGCGTCCGAGCTTTCGCCGGCAGTGCGGATCAGAAGGCCCCAGCGGGTAGTCCGGAACGCCCAGTACAGGATCGGTGCCAGTGCCACGCCGATCAGAAACATCACGTTGATGCGCAGCGCGGCCTGCACCTGCGGGATGTTGCTCCACCAGCCAAAATCGATTGCGGGCAACCGCGGCGCGGTGGGCTCGATCAATGGTTTCCCGAGATAGAAGGCGAGGCCGGTGCCGAACAGCATCAGCGCGATACCGACGGCGATGTCGTTGACGCGGGGTAGCGAGCAGATGCCGGCATGCAGAGCACCCAACAGCGCGCCTGTGACGCCGGCAGCGAGCACGCCGAGCCAGGGCGAGCCCGTGAGGTAGGAAATGCCATAGGCGCTCATCGCGCCCATGACCAGCGTGCCCTCGAGGCCGAGATTGATGCGGCCGCTGCGCTCGGTGATGCATTCGCCGAGACTGACGAACAGGAAAGGCGTGGAGACGCGAATGGCGCCGCCGAACACGGCGAGCGGCACCGTCCAAAGCCCTATGCCGCCATCCGCCATGTCAGGATTTCCCCTTCAGAAAGCCGATCCGGCCGTAGAGCGCGTCGCTGGCCAGCACGAAAACGAAGATGATGCCCTGCAGCACCAGCACCGATGCATCGGGCAGTCCGAGCCTTCGCTGCAACAGTCCGCCCGAGGCGCTGATGCCGCCGAGCAGGATCGCCACCGGGATAATGGCGAGCGGATTTTGCCGTGAGAGGAAGGCGACCAGAATTCCCGTGAAACCGTAACCGGCGGCGAGATTGGCGTTGGTGCGGCCCTGGACGGCAGCGACCTCGACCATGCCGGCCAGACCCGCCGAGGCCCCGGCGAGAAAGCAAATGGTCAGGATCAGCTTGCCCACGGAGAGGCCGACGATCTTGGCGGCGCGGACATTGCCGCCGGCTACGCGCGCGGCGAAGCCGAAGGTGGTGTGATAGATCAGCACGTAGGAAGCGGCCGCCGCAATCAGCCCGAAGGCCAGGCCCCAATGCACCTCCGTTCCCGGAATCGTGCCGATCATGTTTGCGGCGCCGATCTCGCGCGTCGAAGGCTTGTTGAGACTGGCGGGATCCCGCATCACGCCTTCGACGAGGTGATTGAGAACGGCAAGGGCGATGTAGACGAGCAGAAGGCTCGAGATCGTCTCGTTGACGCCGCGGTACTGGCGAAGCGCGCCCGAGAGCAGGATCCACAGGCCGCCACCGATCATGCCGGCTGAGGCCATCGCCACCTGAACGACGAGCGGCGGCATCGACTGCATCGCCAGCGCGGTCGAGGTCGCCGCCAATGCACCGATCAGAAGCGCGCCTTCGCCGCCGATGATCACCATCCCGAGCTGCGCGGGCAAAGCCGTGCAGAGGGCCGTGAGGATCAAGGGAGCGGCGCGCGTCAGCGTGTTCTGCCAGGAGAACCAGGTGCCGAACGCGCCCTGATACATGTAGAAATACAGGTCGAGCGGGTTCTTGCCGAACAGGGCGACGAAAATGCCGAAGATCACGAGCGCGCCGGCGAGCGCCGCGCCCGGGATCAGGATGTATTCGATGCTTCCGCCGTGACGCTGGAGGAATCCGGGATCGGCGGCCGGAGCGACTGCGACCGCGTCTGCGGAATCCGCCACGTCAGAGCTCACGAAGTCGCTCCGATCACGCCATCGACCAGATAATCCATCTTCTCGAGCTCGGGGTCCTTCTGGCCACGGTCGGTCCCGGCAGCGATCACGGTCTTGCCTTTGTTATCGGCGATCGGACCCTTGAAGATGGTGTAGCTGCCTTCGGTGAGCTTGGCCTTGATGTCGTCGGCGTGCTTGCGCGCCTCCGCCGAAACCGCCTCGCCATAGGGGGAGACCTTGACGATCTCTTCCTTCAGGCCGCCGCGGTAGAAGTTCGGGATGCCTTCGCCGGAGGCGATCATCTTGACGAATTTCGGATAGAGCGCCTCCCAGTTCCATTCGGCTCCGGTGAGATACGCCTTTGGCGCAAGCGGCGATTGGTTGACGTGATAGCCGCAGACGAACGCGCCGCGGCGTGCCGCATTCTCGACCACCGTCTTCGGACCGTCGACATGGCAGGTGAGCACATCGACGCCCTGGTCGATCAGGCTGTTGGTGGCCTCGGCCTCTTTCACCGGCATCGACCAGTCGCCGGTGAAGATCACTTGCGTGGTCGCTTTCGGGTTGGCGAGCTTGGCGCCAAGAGTGAAGGCATTGATGTTGCGCAGCACCTGCGCGATCGGCTTGGCCGCGACGAAGCCGAGCTTGCCGCTCTTGGTCGAATAGCCGGCAACAATGCCGGAGACGTACTGTGCCTCGTCGATGTAGCCGAAATAACTGCCGGCGTTCTTCGGGTCCTTGTCCGCCCAGAGGCCGCCGCAATGCTCGAAGCGCAGCTTCGGGTATTTGCTGGCGATCTTGATCATGTGAGGATTGTAGTAGCCGAACGAGGTCGGGAATAAGAGCGTCGCGCCGTCGAGATTGATCATCGACTCCATCGTCTTTTCGACGGCATCGGTCTCGGGGACCTTCTCCTCCTCGACCACCTTGAGGCCGGGAAGCTTCTTCAGCGCTGCGGCTCCTTGGGCGTGCGCCTGGTTGTAGCCGTAGTCGTCGCGCGAGCCGACATAGATGAAGCCGATCGTGGTGTCCGCGGCTGCAGCCGACCGCACACCGAGCGCCGAGCCAAGTGTCAGCGCGGCGCTTCCTTGCAAGAGATGCCGTCGTGAAATCCTGCCAAAACTCATTGGTTGCTCCCTTTGGCGGACACGCCGCCCGCATTTCGCGGCTTCGCCAAGTCCGGCGGAGCCCGGGAAGCCGTGTCGCAAGCTTCATGCCAGAGCCTTTTTGCTCAGCAGCAAAAAGCAAGAGTTTGAAAGCATGGAGAAATTGGAGTTTGGCACAACCCACCAAAACCTGAGCGCAGACCTCATCGCCTAAATTTTAGGCTACATTTTCTGATTGTATGCAAGCGGGTTGAGCATGGAGTGTTGGGTCGTCGAAGTGCACCGAGCGATTGCGACTGATCAACCAGGCGAAGCCTGTTACCAGTCGCCTTTCAACGTCCGGCTGCGCCGGATTTGCTGCCATCGAACTTGTATTCTTCGGCCCGGAAGCCCATTGGAAAAACATGAGCGACAGAGACGCGGACGTCAGCGGGCTTCAAGACCACTCGCTCGGCAACGAGATCGTTGGTCGGATTGCAGAGCTCGGCGGGATCTCCCAAAGCAAGGAGCATCTGGCGCGGCTTTTCTTGACCCGAGAGCACCGCGCCGCTGCCGACCTCATCGTGAGCTGGATGCGCGAGGCCGGCATGCGCGCGCGAACTCGATGCGATCGGCAATGTCTGCGGCCGTTATGAGGGCGAGCGTCCGGGCCTGCCATGCCTGATGCTGGGCTCTCATTACGACACGGTTGTCGACGCCGGCAAATGGGACGGTCCGCTCGGCCTGATCACGGCGATTTCCTGCGTTGCCGACCTGAACCGGAGAGGGCGTCGATTGCCATTTGCGATCGAGGTGGTGGGCTTTGCCGACGAGGAGGGCGTTCGTTTCGCCTCGACATTGCTCGGCAGCCGCGCGGTCGCCGGCACGTTTGACGAAAGCGCGCTCAATTCCCGGGACAGGGGTGGAATGACCCTGCGCCAGGCGATCGCCGATTTCGGGCTCGACCCCGATCACATCGGCGCGGCGGCGCGGACGCGGCGCGAATTGCTCGGCTATCTCGAACTCCATATCGAGCAGGGTCCGGTGCTGGAGGAGCGAAG
This sequence comes from uncultured Alphaproteobacteria bacterium, assembly GCA_963738845.1. Taxonomy (GTDB): domain Bacteria; phylum Pseudomonadota; class Alphaproteobacteria; order Rhizobiales; family Xanthobacteraceae; genus Bradyrhizobium. The sequence continues at coordinate 146,416 of CAVTYJ010000010.1, forward strand.
CCTGCCGGTTGGCGTCGTCACGGCAATCGCGGGCGCGACGCGGCTCTCGGCACGGCTGACCGGGATGGCCGGGCACGCCGGCACGGTGCCGATGGCGCTCCGTCGCGATGCGCTGACCGGCGCGGCCGAGGCCATCTGCGCGATCGAGGAATTCTGTCGTACCGATCACGGCGGACTTGTGGGCACCGTCGGCTATATCCATGCCTTGCCCGGTGCGACCAATGTGATTCCGGGGCAGGTGTCGTTCACGATGGATATTCGCGCGCCCACCGATCCGCATCGCAAGCGCGCGGTGACCGACATCGTCCGCCAGCTCGAGGCGATTGCAGGCCGCCGCAATCTCGCATTGCAGCTCAATGTGACCCACGAGAACCGCACGGTGCCATGCGCGCCATGGCTGAAGGCGCAGATCGCCGAGGCGATCGCCGCGGAAGGTCTTCCGGTGTTCGAGCTGCCGAGCGGAGCAGGGCACGACGGCATGGCCATGATCGACGTCGCCGACGTCGGCATGATCTTCGTGCGCTGCCGCGGCGGCATCAGCCATCATCCGGACGAGCATGTCGAGCTCGCAGATGCCGACACAGGCGCACGCGTCCTCTTGCGCGTGATCGAGAATTTTCGGCCGCAACCGGCTGTTTGAGTCAGCCGGCCGTCACATCCACAAGCTCGGACCCATCCAGTACCTGCTGGGCCTTGGCGCGGTCGAGATCGCCTTCCCAGGCGCCAACGACCACTGTAGCAACGCAGTTGCCGATCAGATTGCCGAGCGCGCGCGCCATGCCGATGAACCAGTCGACCGAGAGCACCAGCACGAGTCCGATCGCAGGGATCGAGGGCACCGCATTCAGCGTCGCGGCCAGGATCACGATCGCGGAGCCCGGAACGCCGTGGGCGCCCTTGGACGTCACCAGCGACACGCCGAGCACGAGCAGGAGATCGCCCAGTGACAGCGGCGTGTTGGTCGCCTGCGCGATGAACACCACCGCAAGCGTCAGATAGATCGAGAAAGCGTCGAGGTTGAACGAATAGCCGGTCGGGATGACCAGGCCGACCACGGAATCCTTGACCCCCAGGCGCTCGAGCTTGCGCATGATCTGGGGCAGCACCGCATCCGAGGATGCCGTTGCAAGCACGATGGTCAATTCCTCGCGCAAGTAGTTCAGGAACTTGAAAATATTCAGTCCGGCAAGCGCCATCACGCCGCCAAGCACGCCCAGCACGAAGATCGCAACCGAGACGTAGAACAGCACGACCAGCGACACGAGCTGCTTGAGCGAGCCGACGCCGTATTTTCCGACGGTGAAGGCGACGGCACCGAGCACGCCGAGCGGTGCCACGCGAACGATCAGGCCCATGACCTTGAACAGGACCGTGGACACCGCATCGATCATCGAACTGATACGCTCGCCCTTCTCGCCGCCCACAAGCGCAAGTCCGATCCCGAACAGGATGGCGAAGAACAACACCTGCAGCACGTCGTTGCGCGCCAGCGCGTCAAAGGAGGTCGTTGGAATGATGTTCATCAGGAAGGCGCCGATACCTTCGCCTTTCAGCTTTTGCGCATTGCCGGCGTAGTTGGAGAGCGCCTTGGCATCCAGCGTCGACGGATCGATGTTCATGCCATGGCCGGGGCCGAACAGAAACGCAAGCAGGATGCCGACGACGAGCGCCACCGTCGTCATCACCTCGAAATAGATCAGCGCCTTGACGCCGACGCGGCCGACCTTTTTGAGGTCGCCGGCACCCGCGATGCCGTGCACGACAACGCAGAACACGATCGGCGCAACGATCATCGAGATCAGCTTCAGGAAAGCGTCGCTGAAGATCTTCAGGCTGATGGCGAAATCGGGAACCGCCATGCCGAGCACGATCCCGAGCACCAGTGCAGCCAAAACCTGAACGAAAAGCGAGGTGTAAAGCGGCTTTCGGGCCGCGCTTGGGGCGGTCGTGATGGTCGCCATGATTGCGCTCCCCCTGATTATACCGGATCAACTGAGCAACAACCGTGCCAGATTGTCGGGGGCTGAGCGAGGGGCCAAGCACCCAAAAATCACAGGCTTGCCGAAACGTCGACGCAACGAGAGCTCGCCACCACCTTGCGGCGAGTTTCGCGGACTGTGCAGCTATTCGGCGGCCTTTGCCGTCCTGCCGAACATGCGTGTCGGCGGCGGGAAGCCGCAGGACGTGCCGTCCGTGATCTTGACCTGATCCTCCCACGGCAGGCGAAACGTGCCGGCGACCATGTCCTGCATGAAGGTGTAGGGACAGTCCATCGCGCCGCCTTTCACCGCAACATAGCCGCGATGCCAGAGCTGGTAGATGTTGTTCTCGACACCCCAGTTGATCCGCGCCTCCCGCACGAGATCGGGACGAACCTCGGCGGTGATGATCTCGTCGGGCCGCCCCGTGGTGCCGTGGGCGATGATCGTGCCGTCGAAATTGACGATCATCCCTTCGCCCATCGAATCGAACGAGCCGTCCGAACCGCACATGCAGACGTTGGCCGTCACCATGAGGTTCTGGAACGCGTTTGCCTGGTTGGTGAAGCGCCAGCTTTCGCGGATCGGTGCGGTATAGCCGGCGGTGCGGATCATGATCTCCGCACCCTTGTAGGCGCACTCGCGCGCCATCTCCGGGAACATGCCGTCATGGCAGATGATGAGCGCGATCTTCGCGCCTTTGGGTCCCTCCACGACGGGGATGCCGATATTGCCGGGCTCCCAGGGCTCGACCGGAATCCAGGGATGAAACTTTCGATAGTACAGCTTGATCTCGCCATGGTCATCGATGATCAGGCCGGAATTGTAGGGATTGCCTCCGGCATTGAACTCCATGATCGAGAAGCAGCCCCAGATCCTGTTGTCGATGCAGGCTTTCTTGAAGGCGGCGACCTCGGGCCCATCGAGCCGGCACATGATCTCCGGATTGGTATCCATCGACAGACCGTGCAGCGAATATTCGGGAAACACCACGAGATCCATTGTCGCCAGGTTGCGCCGCGCCTTGCCGACCATGTCGACGATCCGTCCGGTCTGACGCGCGAGATCGGCCCTGGTCACAACGACCGGCAACTGCAGTTGAACGAGCCCGATGACGACGCCGTTCGGGGATTTGTTCAGGCCGCCAAGTCCGCTGCTCATCCGCTCCTCCAAACCGTATCGCTTCCGAAATCAATCCGACGGCGCAGCAAAACCGATTTTGCAGACGAGCAAAAGTCCAATTTTCAGGCGGCAGCGAGCGCCCAATCGTTCAACACATGAAAACGCGAACGTGCGGCATCTTGCCGGAACAACGCAATCCGATCGATCGCAAGCCGTTCAAGATCGATTGACGCAAAGCGGTCCTGCAGCATTTTGAGGACCGGCTCGCGCACGACTGCGTCGATCCGGCCCGTCAACGTCATGTGGAAGCGAAACTCGTCCATGACATATGGATAGCCCCAGCGATCGAGATGGTCGCGCTGGCGCGGCGTCAACATCTCCGGCTTTCGCCGCGCGCGGTCTTGCGGCGTCAACGGTGCGCGAAAGCCATCGAATGCGCCCACGCAATCGGCGGCAAGCCGCAGCAATTCGCTCGATGGCTCCGCCGGTATCACCGCGATAAAGCCGCTGATCGGCCCGACCACTGGTGTAATGACGGGGATGGGGCGCGGTCTCCGCGCGAACTCGGCGCACGCCTCAAGAAGCTCGGCTTCGCTCTTGCCATCCGCCAACGGGAACGGAGCTTTCAGCGTGGCGTGAAAGCCGTACTTTTGTGGATCTTCGGTCAACTCGCGCCAGTTGGATATCGATTGCAACACGTCGCTGGGGAAGGGCAACTCGCGGCCGGACCAGGCGTCATAGCCGAGAAGCTCCGCGCCGAGGCGATCCAGCGCTGAGCCTGGCGGCGAAGCATAGTAGATCGCATAGCGTGGGAAATCGGCCATCGGCGTCAGGGAGCCTCATTCGGCTGCCAAGGCGTCGGCGCGGGAGACGCCAGAGCGAGCCAGTCGGTCGGCCTCGGTCAGGTGAACCAGACGTCCGGCGACGATCACCGCGACGATACGCGGACGCAGCGGTACGGTATCGTCGACAAGAAGAATGTCGGCACGCTGTCCCTCGGCCAGAACGCCGCGATCCGTCAGACCGGTGGCGCTGGCGGGCGCCGCGGAGATCAGGTCCCACGCCTTTGGCAGCGACAGCACTTTGTCGTTTGCAAGGCGGAACGCGGAGAGGAGCGGCGCCGGATAGTAGTAGTCGGATGCAAGCACCGAGCAGAGGCCTTTGGCGATCATGTCGGATGCTTTCGTCCACCCGGTATGGCTGCCGCCGCGCACGACATTGGGCGCGCCGAATACGATGGCGTCGCCGCCTGCCACAGCCTCCCGCGCGGTTTCCTCGTTGACCGGAAATTCGGCCATTGCCACGCCCTGCGCGCGAAACGCCTTGCGTTCCCCGGGCGTCTTGTCGTCATGCGAGAGCATCCGCACGTTCGCGTCACGCGCGATGGTTGCCAGACGCGAAATCGACCCAGGCACCTCGTCGGCGCGCGCCAGCACCTTCTCCACGAGACGGTCGAATGCATCGTCCGAGAGTCCGGTGCGCTCGACCATGGTGGCGCGTTTGCGCGGCTTGTTCCGCAGTGCCGTGGTGATGTCCATGTGATCGTTGAATGCGAACAGATCGATGCGGCCCTGCCTCAGCCATCGGCCGATCGTCTGCTCGGCGTCGAGATTGTAGGTCTCGTGGCGAAGGTGAAAGCGCGTATCGGCGAGAAGCTGCGGCCGCAAGGCTTCGATCGCCTCCAGCAGCTTTTCCGCATTGTCGCCACAGCGAAGTCCGGGCTCCCACGACCAGGTGGTGGCGTGGAATACGGTGGTGATGCCATTCGCGATCGCCTGGCGGTCGCTGTCGGCCAGCGCGATATCGAGGGGAAAATCGACGCCGGGGCGCGGCATCATCTGGCGTTCGAAGGCGTCGCCATGCAGGTCGACGATGCCCGGCAACGCCAGGAGATTGGTGGCGTCAAGCGCGAGCGAGCCTTGCATGGGGCTTGCGCCAATCGCGCGAATTGCGCCGGCCGCAATCGACAGCGAGGTCTCGCGGATCTCGTCGTCCACCAGCGCGCGGCCGCCTGAGATGAAAGTGTCCGTCACGATATGGCACTTCGTCGCGGGTTCATGGCGGTAACCTGTGAGGTCGCCTCGTATTTCGCAAGGAAATTCTCGATCGCAAGCTTTCTGAAATCGGGCAGCGCATCGCGAAGCGCGTCATGGCTCCAATCCCACCATGAAAGCTGCGTCAGTCGCTCCGCGATATCTTCCGAGAACCGTCGCTTGATCGGCCGCGCCGGATTGCCACCGACGATGGTATAGCGCGGAACATCCTTGGTGACGACGGCACCGGCCGCGATCACAGCGCCGGTGCCGATGCTGCGGCCCGGCAGGATGATAGCGCCATGTCCGATCCACACGTCATGACCGATATGGACGCGGTGGCTTTTGCGCCAGTCAAAGAATTCGGCTTCATCGATCTCGCCTGGGAAATAGGCGCTGGCACGATAGGTGAAGTGCGCTTGCGTCGCCCGGTGCATCGGATGATTGCCGGGATTGATCCGCGTCATCGCCGCAATCGAGCAGAATTTTCCGATTGTGGTGTAGGTGATCTGTGCATCGTTGACGACGTAGGAATAGTCGCCCATCTGCACGTCGAGCAGCATGGTACGCGCACCGACTTCGCAATAGGCGCCGAGCCCGGCATTCTGGAGCCTGGCGGTCGGATCGACAGTGGGTTCGATCGAAAGCGTCTTGCCGGCCATGCGACCTTTCCGAAAGAGATGCTCTTGTGCCGTTCGGCCCGCCCGTCATCGGCAGGCTTGATGACAGATGCATGACGCTGGCGTGACGGGCCTTGGTGTGTGGACGATTACCGCACCGCGATAAGCTTGTCACAAAACTTTTGAATCTCGACGGTAGCCATGGCTTCGGGGCGGCCTGGAGCACGAGATGCTGGCAATAGAGGAGCTCACCTGCCGATTCGGCAGCAAAGCCGCGGTCGATAAGGCCTCATTTTCCGTCGCGCCCGGCGGTTTCATCGGCGTGATCGGGCGTTCAGGCGCCGGCAAGTCGACGCTGCTTCGAGCCATCAATCGTCTCACGCCCGCGACCTCCGGGCGTATCCTGTTCGACGGCATCGAGGTGACCGCACTGAAGGGGCGGGAGCTGCGCCGTTGGCGTGCGCGCTCCGCCATGATCTTCCAGCAGTTCAACCTGATCGGTCGAACTCGATGTTCTCACCAACGTGCTGATGGGGCGGCTTTCCGAGATCCCCTCCTGGCGCTCGCTGCTGCAACTCTGGCCGGAGACAGACGTCGCGGTGGCGATGTCGGCGCTCGAGCAATTCGACATGGGAGTTTTTGCCGCCCAGCGTGCCGACCAGCTCTCCGGCGGGCAGCAGCAGCGCGTGGCGATTGCCCGCGCGCTTGTTCAGGAGCCGGACATCATTCTGGCCGACGAGCCGATTGCCTCGCTCGATCCCCGCAACACGAAGATCGTGATGGATGCGCTGCTCCGCATCAACAAGCATTTCGGCATCACGGTGCTTTGCAATCTCCATTCGCTCGATCTGGCGCGCAGCTATTGCGACCGCCTGATCGGAATGGCCTCTGGCCGGATCGTGTTCGACGGTGCGCCTTCAGCGCTCACCCCGCACATTGCGCGCGAGCTCTACGATCTCGAAGCCGGCGAAGTTCTTGGCTCCGCGCCATCGGAGCTACCTGCCAAGTCAAGTGTTCCGGCTCTCGGCAAGGCCGCCGTGGCCTGATTTCCCCAAATCCCCGAGACATTGCTTCGGGGTGAACTGCCGCCAAACCTAACTAAAAGGGTGCACCATGATGAACCGCAGATTCCTTCTCGCCGGCCTCACGACCCTCGCGTTCACCGCCTCGGCCTTTGCCGAGGACTGGAAGGCGAAATATCCCGAGATCACTTTCGCGGTGATTCCTGCGGAAAATGGTTCGGGAGTGACGGAGCGCTACGCGCCGTTCATCGCCTATCTGTCGAAAGCGCTCGGCATCAAGGTGAACCTGCGCGTCGCCAACGACTATGCGGCCGTGATCGAAGGCCAGCGGGCCGGCAACATCCATATCGGCTACTACGGTCCGGCCTCGTTCTCCCGGGCACGTCTGACCGGCGTCAAAACCGACGCCTTCGTCATCGACGTCAATTCGGACGGCTCGAAGGGTTATTATTCGGTGTTCTATGTGCTCGCCAAGAGCCCGTACCGGAGGCTGGAAGACCTGAAGGGCAAAAATCTCGGGCTCGTCGATCCCAACTCGACATCGGGCAACAACATGCCGCGTTTCAAGATGAACCAGATGGGCATCGATCCGGACGCTTTCTTCTCCAAGGTAATTTTCACCGGTAGTCACGAGAACGCGGTGCTGGCCCTGGCGCAGGGCACGGTCGATGTCGCCGCCAACTGGTGGAACGCCGAGGACGATTCCAACCTGACGCGCATGCTCAACAAGAGCATGGTCAAGTCAACCGACGGCACGCCGATGAAGAAGGAGGACTTCCGCATCATCGTGAAGTCGGACCTGATCATCAACTCGCCATACGCCTATCTCAGCGAGTTGCCGGACGACATGAAGGCCGCGATCAAGCAGGCGTTCCTCGACGCACCGAACAGGGATCCGGAAGCTTTCAAGAAGCTCTCCGACGGCAAGAACAGGCCGTGGGAACCGATCACCAACGAGGATTACAACAAGACGATCGAGTTGATCAAATTCGTCGACACCCTGCGCAAAAAGGGATCGTGATCGACATGCGGGCCGGGTCGCGAGATCCGGCCTCTTTTTCCCTGTAGGCGCCAGATGACCTCAGCCGTCTCGCTTTTGCCGAGCCAGCAGCTTGCCGCGCTCAATGACATGTATCGCAACGCCGTGGCGCGGAAGCGACTGCGCTTTGCGTTCGGAGCAATGCTGCTTCTCGCCGCGCTCGTCGTTGCCGCCGTCGGAGCGGAGGTGAATCTCAAGACCCTCTTCACTTATTTCGGCAACATCGTCAGCTATTTCGACCGCATCTTGAGGCTCGACAATGGTGCGCGGGTCTGGACCGATTTCCCCGAGTGGCTCTGGGGCTGGAAGAAGTGGCTGAAGCTGCTCGGGGAGACTTTGCTGATCAGCTATGTCGGAACGCTGATCGGCACGCTGTTGGCATTCGGCTTGAATTTCTTCGCCGCCGAGAACACGACGCCGGGCCGGTGGCTGTGCTTCGTCGTGCGCCGCCTCCTGGAATTCGCCCGCACCGTTCCCTCGATCGTGTTCGCGCTGATCTTCGTGATCGCGTTCGGCCTGGGGCCGATCGCGGGCGTGCTGGCGATCGCGGTGCATTCCACCGGCGCACTCGGAAAGCTGTTTTCCGAGGTTGTCGAAAATGCCGACATGAAGCCGGTCGAAGGCGTGCGTTCGACCGGTGCAAGCTGGGTGTCCTGCATGCGCTTTGCGGTGCTGCCGCAGGTCATCGCCGGCTATGCGAGCTATGCGCTGTTGCGCTTCGAGATCAATGTCCGCGAGGCATCGGTGATGGGCTTTGTAGGCGCCGGCGGCATCGGGCAGGAGCTCGTGGTCGCAATCCGGAAATTCTACTATTCCGACGTCAGCGCGATCCTTGTGATGATCATCCTCACCGTCTTCATTATCGATATCGGTACCGGCTGGCTGCGCGGCCGGCTGTTCGGCAGGGACGCGCGGACATGAACCAGGTGCCGGCCCCCGACCGCTCTGAGCTCCGCGCGCGCTATCCCGCCGTGTTCGATCGGCCGGCTTCGGCGCGGCTGAAGACGCCGGCTGTGGCGCTGCTCGCGCTCGCCATCTTCCTATTCGGCCTTGTCGATCTCGACTTTTCGCCGGCGCGATTCGTCTCCGGCCTGCGCGAGCTCGGCTGGATCACACTATTGATGCTGCCGCCCGATCCGGGTGCTTCCTTCCCGCTTTATCTGAAGGCGCTCGGCGAGACCCTGTCGATTGCGCTTCTGGGCACCACCTTGGCCGCCGTGCTTGCCCTGCCGATGAGCCTGCTCGCGGCGCGCAATATCGTACCCGAGATTGTGCGGTTTCCGGTACGCCGCTTGCTCGATTCCATTCGCGGCATCGATACTCTGATCTGGGCGCTGGTCTGGATCAACGTCGTCGGCCTCGGGCCGTTCGCCGGCGTGCTGGCGATTGCGGTCTCGGACTTCGGCGCGTTCGGAAAGCTCTTTTCCGAGGCGATCGAAGCGGCCGATCGCAGAGAGATCGATGGCATTCGCGCCTCGGGCGGCGGCCGCCTGCACGAAATCCGCTTCGGCCTGATGCCGCAGGTCTTGCCCGTCATCGCCGGGCAGGTGCTCTATTTCATCGAATCGAACACACGCTCTGCCACGATCATCGGCATTGTCGGCGCCGGCGGCATCGGCCTGCAGCTCGCCGAGCAGATCCGCGTGCTGGAATGGCAGAAGGTGTCGTTCCTGATCCTGATGATCCTGATCGCTGTCGCCGCCATCGACTGGATATCCGGCAAGCTGCGCTTCGCGATCATCGGCCGCCGTGCCGTCGCCTAGATGGTCCCACTCCTCGGAGTGGTCATCCATTCTCGACCAGAAATTCGACACGCTCGGCGGCAAAGCGCGAGCGCTTGGTCACCAGCGGCTTGCCTGACGTATCGACGTCGGTCGCGTCGACCACCAGCACCGGACGTCCAAGCGCAAGATCGAGCCGCGCGGCATCGGTTGCGTCCGCGATCGCCGCGCTGATCCTTGTCGATGCGCGCCGGTAGTCGCGGATGCCGTAATGTGCGAGCAGCTTTGTCATCGAGCGGGTAGCTGCGAACACGTCGCCGGCATCGGGGAAGCGCTCGGCTGCGAGCCAAGTCGTGCTGACGCAGATCGGCGTGCGGTCGGCGAACCGCAGCGCCTCGATCCGGATCAGCGGCGCGCCGGCCTTGAGGCCGAGCGTCCGCGCCAGCTCGCGTGTTGCGATGTCGCTCGAGGAATCGATCAGTTGACCGCGCGGCTCATGGCCGCCGGCGCCGACAATTTCAGAAAAGCGCGTGCGCGAACGCAAGGGGTAGGCGAGCCGTCGGGCCTCGACATAAGTGCCGCTGCCGCGCTCAGCGCGCACCAGCCCTCGCTCGGCGAGCGTCGCCAGCGCCCGCCGTACGGTGTGGCGGTTGACCCGGTACGTCTCGGCAATTTCGGTTTCGCCCGGCAGCTTCTCGCCGGCGGTGAATGTGCCCTCGGCAATGCCGCGTTCGATCCCGTCGGCGACCTGCCGCCACAAAGCGACGCCAGTGGCTGAATCCTGCATGCTCATGGCGCGGATCGAAGCTGGCTGGAGGTCCGGAAATTCATGCCGCTGTCACGAAATCTTCATGGCGCTTCACTATCAAGTTGTCTATTATCATAGACAACTTGAGTCCGGCAAGCGGGAGTTCCGGATCGACCATGAGCACGGGCAACGGCGGCAACAATGGCAGCACGGCGCGCCGCAGGGCGGCGATGGCGGTGCTTGCGCACGCGCGTGCGGCCGACATTGCCGCCTGCCTCGACGCAGTGACGTTGCCGGCCCACGAAGACCTCCGTACGGGGGAAAATGGCCTCGTGATGGTGCGCGGCCGCATTGGTGGCGACGGCGCACCCTTCAACCTGGGAGAGGCGACCATCTCGCGCGCGGCTGTCAGGCTCGCGAGCGGCGAGGTCGGTTTCGGCTACACCTTGGGCCGCGACCGCGAGAAGGCGAAGTTGATCGCGCTGTGCGATGCGCTGGTGCAATCGCGCGAACATGTCGACATCATCGAAGCCAAAGTGATTGCACCCTTGCGCGCGGCCATCTCCACCCGCCATGCGCAACGAGCCGCCGAAACCGCGGCGACGCGCGTCGATTTCTATACGATGGTGCGTGGTGAGGGTTGAGTGATGGCCACAATCGCTGAACTGCCGTCCGGTTTCGTCGACAAGGTGTTGTCGGCGCAATCGACGTTCCGCTCCGTGATGGATGCGATGGCGCGTCCCGGCAGCGTGCAGCATGTGATGGCTAGTGTCGGCACACCCGCGTATTTGATGCGAGGCACGGCCGCCATTGCGCTGACGCTGTTCGATCACGATACGCCGGTCTGGCTCGATCGCGGCATGTCGGACAGCTCCGAAGTCGCGAAATGGCTGAAATTCCACGGCGGCGCGCCCGTCGTGACCGACCCCTCGATTTGCCATTTCGCCTTGATTGCGGACCCGAGTTCGGCTGGTCGATCTCTCCTGCTTTGCTCTTGGCAGCAACGAGTTTCCCGATCGATCGACAACGCTGATCATTCAGGTCGAAAGCCTGACGCGGGGCAGTCGGTACGAACTGCGCGGTCCCGGCATCGACGGCACGGCCATCCTGCGCGCCACGATCGCACCAAGGGATCTGTTCGAACGTCTCTCGATCAATGAAACGCTGTTTCCGCGCGGCATCGATGTCGTGCTGGTCGCGAACGACGAAATCGTTGCGATCCCGCGCACCACGCGGCTCGTGGGTCACGGAGGCTAACGCATGTATGTCGCCGTCAAGGGAGGCGAGCGCGCCATCGAGAATGCCCATCGCCTGCTTGCGCATGAGCGGCGGGGCGACCGCGACGTGCCGGAAATGACGCTGGAGCAGATTTCCGGACAGCTCGGGCTTGCCGTGGATCGGGTGATGAGCGAAGGCTCGCTCTACGACCGCGAGCTCGCGGCGCTTGCCATCAAACAGGCCCGCGGCGATCTGATCGAGGCGATCTTCCTGGTCCGCGCTTTCCGTGCGACGCTGCCGCGCTTCGGCGCGACCGAACCGGTGGATACCGGCAGGATGCGGGTGCGGCGGCGGGTGTCCTCGACCTTCAAGGACATTCCGGGCGGCCAGATTCTGGGCCCGACCTTCGACTACACGCACCGTCTGCTGGACCCGCAACTTGCGGACGGCTTTGTTCCCGAGCAGCCGGCGACCGCAGAGGCGTCCAGCGCGCCGACGCCGCGCGTCACCGATATCCTGGGGCGCGACGGCCTGATCGAGCCGTCGCCGCCAATGCAAGCGGATACCCCGGTCGGCGATCTCACCCGCGAGCCGCTGACCTTTCCTGCCGATCGCGATCTGCGCTTGCAAAACCTCGCGCGCGCCGATGAGGGGTTTCTGCTGGCGATGGGCTATTCCACTCAGCGCGGCTACGGTCGGAACCATCCCTTTGCCGGCGAGATTCGCTTCGGTGAGGTCGAGGTCGAATTTTTTGCCGAGGATGTCGGATTTGCGGTGCCGCTTGGGGAGATCGCGCTGACCGAATGCCAGATGGTCAACCAGTTCAAGGGATCGGCGACGGAAGCGCCCTGTTTCACACGTGGCTATGGACTTGCCTTTGGCCAAAGCGAGCGCAAGACGATGTCGATGGCGCTGGTCGATCGCGCGCTGCGTGCGCACGAGCTGGGCGAGGAGGTGCTGGCTCCGGCGCAGGATGAAGAGTTCGTGATGTCGCATTCCGACAATGTGCAGGCGACGGGTTTCGTCGAGCATTTGAAATTGCCGCACTATGTCGACTTTCAGTCCGAACTCGGCTTGCTGCGCAAGCTGCGCAAGGAATTCGCCGAAGGAGCGGGCGGCGCGGGCTCCATGCAGGAGGCCGCCGAATGACCGGGCCGGCCTACAACTTCGCCTATCTCGACGAGCAGACCAAGCGGATGATCCGCCGCGCCATACTGAAGGCGATCGCGATCCCCGGCTACCAGGTGCCGTTTGCGAGCCGGGAGATGCCGATGCCCTATGGCTGGGGCACCGGCGGCGTGCAGATCACCGCTGCGATCCTCGGGCCCGATGATCGCCTCAAGGTGATCGATCAGGGCTCGGACGACACCACCAACGCGATCTCGATCCGGAAATTCTTCGCCAAGACCGCAGGCGTTGCGACCACGACCTCGACCGTCGATGCAACTGTGATCCAGACGCGTCATCGGATTCCCGAGGCGGCCCTGCATGCCGGTCAGGTGTTGGTCTATCAGGTGCCGATCCCCGAGCCCTTGCGCTTTCTCGAGCCGCGCGAGACCGAGACGCGGCGCATGCATGCGCTCGCCGAATACGGGCTGATGCACGTGAAGCTGTATGAAGATATCGCGCGCTTCGGCCACATCGCAACGTCCTATGCCTATCCGGTCAAGGTGAACGCGCGTTATGTAATGGATCCGTCGCCGACGCCGAAATTCGACAATCCGAAAATGAACAATTGCCCGGCGCTGCAGCTGTTCGGTGCCGGCCGCGAAAAGCGGATCTATGCGATCCCGCCCTACACGAAGGTGGTCTCGCTCGATTTCGAGGATCATCCGTTCAAGCGCTACCGCTTCGATGCGCCTTGCGAGCTATGCGGCGCCGAGGACGCCTATCTCGACGAGATCGTTACCGATGACGCGGGCAGCCGCATGTTTGTCTGCTCCGACACCGACTATTGCGAGGGACGCCAGGCGGCAGGCCATCGCGGCCGCCAAGGTGTCGCTCCGCACAAGCAGGGGGCTCGTGGCTGAGATGCACAGTGCTGGTTGCTCTGAAGAGCCGCTGTTGGTCGCGGAAGGCCTTTCGAAGACCTATGGCCGGCTGACTGCTTGCCGCGATGTTTCCTTTACGCTCTATCCCGGCGAAGTGCTCGCCATCGTCGGCGAGTTCGGTTCGGGCAAGACGACGCTCTTGCAAATGTTGTCGGCGCAGCTTGCGCCGAGCGCGGGCCGCGTGTCCTACCGCATGCGCGATGGCGTGCTGCGCGACCTCAATGAGCTGGGCGAAGCCGAACGGCGATTCCTGTTCCGCACCGATTGGGGCTACGTCCACCAGGACCCGGCCCAAGGTTTGCGCATGGCCGTCTCGGCCGGCGCCAATGTCGGCGAGCGACTGATGGCGGTGGGTTGGAATCACTACGGCCGCATCCGCGACGCGGCCAGCTCCTGGCTCGAGCGCGTCGAGATCGACACCTCGCGGATCGACGATGCGCCCAGAACCTATTCGGGCGGCATGCGTCAGCGCCTGCAGATCGCGCGCAATCTCGTCACCGAGCCGCGGCTCGTGTTCATGGACGAGCCGACCGGCGGTCTTGATGTCTCGGTGCAGGCGCGCCTGCTCGATCTGATGCGCAGCCTCGTCGGCGAGCTCGGCCTGGCGGCCATCGTGGTCACCCACGATCTCGCCGTCGCGCGATTGCTATCGCATCGCGTGATGGTGATGAAAGGCGGCCAGGTCATCGAGACCGGGCTGACCGACCAGGTGCTGGACGATCCGCGCGAGCCTTATACGCAGCTGCTCGTTTCTTCAATCCTGCCGCCGTGAGGGTGCCGATGGCTGCGATGATCGATATCTCAAACGCGGAAAAGACGTTCACCATGCATTTGCAGGGCGGCGTCAGGTTGCCGGTTGTGCGCGGCGTGACTTTTCAGGTTGATGCCGGTGAATGTGTCGTGCTGTCCGGACCGTCTGGCGCCGGCAAGTCGTCGATCCTGAAAATGATTTTTGGCAATTACCGCTGCGACGACGGTCGGATCGGCGTCCGCCACTGGGGCATTGTGGTGGACCTCGCGAAGGCCGAGCCGCGAAGCGTGCTCAGTGTCAGGCGCTCGACCATCGGTTATGTCAGCCAGTTCCTGCGTGCGGTGCCCAGGGTCGCGACCGTGGACGTTGTCGCCGAGCCCTTGATCGTGACCGGCACGCCGCGCGACGAAGCCCGCCGCCAGGCCGGCGAACTTCTCCGCCGGCTCAACATCCCCGAGCGGCTCTGGACCTTGCCGCCGTCGACCTTCTCGGGCGGCGAGCAGCAGCGCGTCAATATCGCGCGCGGCTTCATTTCAGATCATCCGATCCTGCTGCTGGACGAGCCCACGGCATCGCTCGATGCCGCCAACCGCGATGTGGTTGTCGATCTGATCCAGGAGAAGAAGCATCGTGGTGTCGCTATTCTCGCCATCGTGCATGATGATGAAATTCGCCACCTGATCGCCGATCGCGTGGTCGACGTCACGACGTTTGCCGCCGCGGCATGAGGAGAGTTGGCTTAAGATGAGCCCGATCAACTTCGAAACCATCATCGGCAACGCCAGGATCTTGCTGGCCGATCGCGTGATCGAGCGCGGTTGGCTCGCCAGCGTCGATGGCCGCATCGTCGAGATCGGCGAGGGCGATGCGCCCAGGGGATACGAGGATGCGGGCGGAGATATCGTCATGCCCGGCATGATCGAGCTGCACACCGATCACCTCGAGGCGCATTACGTGCCGAGGCCGAAGGTGTTCTGGGATCCGGTCGCGGCCGTCGTCTCCTATGACGGGCAGCTGGCGACATCGGGGATCACCACGGTTCTGGATTCACTGCGGGTCTGGCGTCAGGACGGCGCCGAGGACGTTGACGGCCGTGCCGGTATCCTGGCGACCGCGATCGCCGCCGCGCGAGAGAGCAATCTCTTGCGAGCCGATCACTTCCTCCATCTGCGCTGTGAAGTGCCGATGCCCGACACGGTCGAGGAAGCAAGGGAGCTGATTGGTCGTCCGGATGTTCGGCTGATGTCGCTGATGGATCACACGCCGGGGCAGCGGCAGTTCCGCGATGAAGTCAAGCTGCGCGACTATTATCGCGGCAAGAGCGGCGGCATGACCGATGCCGAGCTCGACGTGCTGTTCGCGCGACGCGTGGCCTATCAGCAGACATACGCTGCGACCAACATGCGCGAAATCGTGGCGCTGGCGCATCGCCACGACATTCCGCTCGCGAGCCACGACGACACCACGGAGGAGAATGTTGTGGACGCCGTTCGCGATCGCGTCGCAGTCGCCGAGTTTCCGACCACGATCGAGGCCGCGCGCGGCCTGCATCGCGCCGGCATCGATATCCTGATGGGCGCGCCGAACGTGGTGCGTGGCGGCTCGCATTCCGGCAACATCGCCGCTCTCGACCTTGCGCGCGAAGGGCTGCTGGACATCCTGTCGTCGGACTACATCCCCTCAAGCCTCCTGATGGCCGCACTGCAATTGCCGCGAGACGTGCCTGACATCGATCTGGCCTCGGCGGTCCGCACCGTCACGAAGACGCCAGCCGAGGCGGTGGGGCTGGTCGATCGTGGCGAGATCGCGCTTGGTAAACGCGCCGACCTGATCCGCGTGCATGTCGCCCGTGATATCCCCGTCGTGCGCAGCGTCTGGCGGGAAGGAGTGCGTGTCGCATGAGCGAAATGCCGGCCATGACCGCGCGCAATCCCGCCGGAGTAGGTCCCGGTCGGCTCATTCTGGTCGTCGGCCCAAGCGGCGCCGGCAAGGACACGCTGCTCGGACTGGCGAAAGCCGCCTGCGCCGAGGATTGCACTATCGTCTTTCCCCGCCGCCTGGTGACGCGGGAAGCATCTTCCTCGGAGGATAATGAGCAGCTCTCGCCGGAAGCTTTTCGCGAAGGCCTCGCGCGCGGTGATTTTGCGTTGCATTGGGAGGCACATGGCCACTCCTATGCTTTGCCGCATTCGGTGGAGGAGGATGTCCGCGCCGGGCGAACGGTCGTTGCCAACGTCTCGCGTCGGGTGGTGGACACGTTGCGGCAGGCCTATGCCGATGTAGTTGTCGTCTCGATCACCGCCCCGCCGCAGGTTCTGGCTGCGCGGCTCGCGATGCGCGCGCGACAAAGCGACGGTCGGATCGAGACGCGCCTGCAGCGCGCGGTCGATGATGCGGCGCCCGATATCACCATTCTCAACGTCGGCCGCGCCGAAGATCACGCGCGGCGGCTTTTGCGGGTGATCAGGGGCGAATGAACTCGCCCGATGCAAGAGGAGCGCATGTCTCTGATCACTACCATCGAACAACTGGAAGGCATCTACGGCTTTCCCGGCGAGACCTCGACCGTAAAGGTGGCCGACCGGATCACGCCGTCCTATCACGTGCTGATCGAAAATTCGCCGTTCGCGGTGCTTGCGACTTGCGGCCCTGAAGGTCTCGACTGTTCGCCGCGCGGCGATGTGCCCGGCTTCGTTCGCATTCACGACCAGAAAACGCTGATGATGCCCGATCGGCGCGGCAATAATCGCATCGATGCCCTGCGTAACATCGTGCGCGATCCCAGGGTTGCGCTGCTGTTCCTCATTCCGGGCGTCGGCAATACGTTGCGTGTCAACGGCCGCGCTCACCTTTCGGCCGATCCCGTGCTGCTCGCCTCGTTCGCGATCGACGCCAAGGCACCGCGCATGGTCATCGTCCTGACCGTTGAAGAGGTCTATTTCCAGTGTGCGCGGGCGATTGTGCGTTCCGATCTCTGGAATCCGGACAAGCGGGTCAATGCCGATACGTTGCCGACGCCGGGGCAGATTCTTGCCGAGATGAGCGGCAATCGGGTCGGCGGTGAAGCGTACGATCTCGCCTGGCCGGAGCGGGCCCGGCAATCTCTATGGTGAGCGTCGAGGCCACTCTCCTCGGTGAGACGGCTCAGGCGGCAACGTCCCAGAGCCGCGCCGAACCCCGGATCAGGACCTTGCGTCCCCGGCCGGTCATCGCGGGCATCTCGTCGCTCGCGGCAGCAAGGCCCAGCGCGACGAGCTGCGCGAGGAGCGCCGCGCTTACCCTTCGCCGTTCCTGCGCCGGGACCCGCAGCGCTTTAAGGGCTTCCCACTGCTCCAGCGTGAGATCGTAGTCGAGTTCGGCGTCCATCAAGACTCAAATTCCTTCGATGCGTCCGGCATCTCCTACAACCCCAGCATGAACAAGATGCGACCATATTGAGGCTTGATCGCGGACGCCCGAGCGGACATCCACATCCCCACAATTAGCGGAGCCGGTAACGCGGTTGTCACAACCGCGTGTCAAATCATTCAGCCGGTTCCGTCGAATCGTTCGGCGAACCGAGAGACCGAAAACTGCGGAACTGGACAGCGCCCTGAAATCCGACTGGTTGCAAGAAAAGCTCGGGAGCACCCGGATCAAGGGCGTGGGTAGTGCCGTGATCGGTGTCGTTATCGGCGCGGGCGCGATATTTG
Organism: uncultured Alphaproteobacteria bacterium; assembly: GCA_963738845.1. Lineage (GTDB taxonomy): Bacteria > Pseudomonadota > Alphaproteobacteria > Rhizobiales > Xanthobacteraceae > Bradyrhizobium. Next base: position 164,412 of record CAVTYJ010000010.1, read on the forward strand.
CCTTGACCCACAGCCTCAAGAACGTGGACTACGCTCAGGTCCTCGGTTTCATTCGGGCGACCGATTTCAGCACGATCGCGCTGGCGCTGATGCTGGTCACAGCCTCTTATGGCAGCATCACGCTGTATGACTGGCTGGCCTTGCACACGATGGGGCGCAACGATGTACCCTATCGCGTCGCCGCGCTTGCGAGCTTCACGAGCTATCCCATTGCCCACGGCATCGGGGCGGTGGCGCTGATATCGCCAATCATCCGATACCGGATTTATTCCCGCAACGGCCTCGGCGCTCTCGGTGTGGCTAATATCTGTTTCCTGACAGGGCTTACCTTCTGGCTCGGAAACATGACCGCGCTTGGCTTCAGCCTGCTTTACGAGCCGGCCGCCATCGGCGTCATCGATCATCTCTCGCCGACCATCAATCGAGTCGTGGCGCTGGGGCTGTTGTTCGCCGTCGGCGCGTTTCTGGTATGGAGCTGGCTGCATCCGCGCAATATCGGCAAGAGCCGCTGGCTGGTGCGCCTTCCATCCGGTCCGCTGGTGCTGGCGCAGATCATCGTCGGGCTGCTCGATCTCACTGCCGCCGCCCTCGCCATGTATGTCTTGATTCCCACGGGCCTCGATGTCGGATTGTTTCGTTTGATGGCGGTTTTTATCGCCGCGATGCTTCTGGGTTTTGTGAGCCACGCGCCCGCCGGACTGGGCGTGTTCGATGCGACGATCCTGATCGGGCTTGGCAGCGAAAACCGCGAGCAGATGCTCGCAGCGCTCCTGATGTTCCGCTTTCTCTATCATTTGATCCCGCTTTCGATTGCCCTGGCCTTGTTCGGCGGCGTCGAGGCCTGGCGTGGCCTGCGCAAGAAGGTGCCGAGCACGAAAGACAGGTCAGATCGGCGAGTTCAGTTTCAATCCGACCATGCCGGCGACGATCAACGTGAGGCAAACGAGACGAACCGGATCGGTCGGCTCGCTGTAGAGCAACATGCCGACAACGATGCTGCCGACGGCACCTATTCCAGTCCACACCGCATACGCCGTGCCGAAGGGCAGCGATCGTAGTGCGAGCGCCATCAAGCCGAAGCTGAGGGCGATCGCAGCCACGGTTGCGACCGTCGGCCAAAACCGGGTGAGGCCGTCAGAGTATTTCAGTCCGAGTGCCCCAGCCGACCTCTAGCAGTCCGGCGGCAAGAAGTGCGACCCATGCGGTCATGGCGTTCTCGGCTCCCGCGCAGGCACGAAGTGATCGAATGAAAGCTGTGGACCAGTGTGCATGGCCTGACGTCCCACGAGCCGGGCTTTTGCGCGTGCAAGAGGCCATGGCACGCCGGTGATTGCGGAACCCGGCCTCCTTTTGGGCAGGTCGATGCCGAAAAAGTATTCGCGATGCACTGGGCCGGCTCGATCCGCGATTTCACAGCCGGTTTCGGAGCAACAAGCCGACATTCGCCGCGCCTCGGAATTTGCGAGAGTTCGTTCCTTCCTTCCGATGTTCGCGCGACAGGCATATGACAAATGGTTACCAGAGCCGGCGTCGCATCGAAGCTGTCGCAAAAGTGCAGTGCGCCAATTCGCGGTCCCGGTGATCGCGGTCTGCCGCCCTATCTGCAGAGGAGCAAGTTCGCCCGCATGCGCAACGATGCGGGCGTGATCATTCCGGTCCATGCGAGGCTGCATCAGTTCCTGCAAGATCTGCCGGCGCGGGAGGTCGATGCCGTCGTGCCGAAGGACTCGCAGGAACTCGATGTCCCCGGATGAAATCCGCACGTTCTGGGACGCCATCGATCGGGCGGGCACCGATCAAGTGAGCGTGATATTCCGCACGGCAGGGCGCGAGTCGCCCCTGCAGGAACCAGCGCTTGCAGATTTAGTGGAAAACTGGCGCCGCGACGACGAGCGCAGTGCAATCGGTTATGAGCTGGATCGGTCGGGAGCCTACGGTGGCTTTCACTGCTATGTGCGTCGATGAGCAAAGGAATTCCGAGTAACCCGCGCAGCGCAATCCGTGATGTTGCATTGCGATGCATGCGGGCTTCGCAGATACAGCATGCGCTCGCCTTGTCACATCAACTTGAGACACTCTCTCACAACTCTGCTACATTTCTGGGCGTCAGTGGGCTTCACCTTTGGGAGTGGGTTCATGAACAGGCTCGTGGAGATACGCAGTCAGGAGCAGATGTGCCGAGAGCGCGCCGCGTTGGATTCCGAGCGTAGGATTTTTTGGTTGGCCCAGGCCGAACAGTGGGAGCAGCGCGCGCTCGATGAAATCGCGTATCATTTCAGAGAGTGCAATCTGAATCACCCCGATACACAGGCCGCAGCCTGACATAGGCGCGGCCCAGCTCGCATTCGCAACTGGTCAGAGTGGATTGTCGGTGGCGTCGGCTGCGCGCGTGCGGCGGCTTTACGGATTTGGCCGATGATCGAATCCGTCAGTGCCTCCAATTCGGTTTTGTCACGCTTTGCCTGACTTCGGCGCCGCAGTCCGAGCACTCGTAGATGACGTCGATCCTTTCCTTGCTCCGTTGCGCCTCGACGTCGCGCACGACCATTGGCAAAAGGCCGATGCAGCCGGGACAAAGCACCGGCGCCGTGCCGACGTCGTGATGGTGGATGTAGGCTGGCATATCGGCTCTCCCTCTCAGGGCCAACAACGCTGCGATCTCAGCCCGGCCGCGAGCCTAGCCGCGAGCGCTGGGGGATTGTCATTAACTCTTATGAGCTTGCGCGGGATCGAGGGATATTGCTGGCGCCTGTGACTTTCCTGTAACGTTTTGTGGTGGTTACGTGTCATTCAGGTGGCGGATCGTTTGAAAGGCCCATTTCCGCCACAAGCAAGGACTGAGCCGGCCGCCGCCTGCGCGCGAACTCAAGAGCATCGGCGCTTGAACGCTTTTTGACATTGGAAATTCATTCATCGGGCGAGCGTCCATCTTGCTGCATCATCGTGAGGACAAAACCCGTCAAGCTCGCGCCTACGCTGAAAGCGAAGGTGAAGGTGCTTGCGAGGATAATCATTGCCGATTTCGGGTCGGCGCTGTGAGCGATGAGGACCTTGACGCCGGACGTATCGAACAGGATCAATGCGAAAGAGAATGCAAGTCCGAGTGCGATGCCCATTGTCGCATGCCCGGCCATTTCAAGCAGGATCGAGACGTCGAGGGTTGGGCGCTTCGGTCTCGGCATGCCCGCCGTCTCAACGAAGGAAACCGAGGAGAAGCGCGAGCACCACCGCGCCTGCGAGGCCGGCGATAAAGACCCATCGCCTCAGCGTTGTATTCAGAATGATTTCGCCACCGTGGGCCTTTTCCGCCGGATAGGGCAGGGGTTGTTTCGGAGGGGGCGCCTCTTGCGCGGGACCTGCTCTGACCATGCGTTTTTCGTGCTCGGGTTGCTCTGCGGTGGAACGCCTGAAAAGTTGCGATGTTCCTCGGCCGCGCGCGACGTCGGCCCCTTCGGCGGGAGATCAAGTGGCGGTGAGCCGAATCCAGCGGCTCGGAACCTTCGCCGGATTGTGCTAGGAACCCAGAGAAGCCGCCGGGACGAATGAAAAAAGCGAGAGTCATTGGTGCGATCGTGGTCGCGTTGCTGGTCGGCGGCGCAGCAACCGCGTTTGTCGTGGCCTGGCGACCGGCGCTCGCCGCGATTGATCCGCCGGCTCCGCAGTCGTTTGAAGCGGCACGCATCAAGCGCGGCCGCGAACTTGCCGCCATCGGCAATTGCAACAACTGCCACACGGAGCATGGCGGCCGCAACTTCGCCGGCGGGCTTGCCGTGCCGACGCCCTTCGGCACGATCTTCTCCTCCAACATCACGCCCGATCCCGAGACCGGGATCGGCCGGTGGTCGGAGGAGGCGTTTCGACGCGCGATGAGCTCGGGCGTCGATCGCGAGGGTCGGCACCTTTATCCGACCTTCCCTTACGATCACTTCACCCATGTAAACGACGACGATGATCGCGCCCTTTACGCCTTCCTGATGACACGAGAGCCGGTGCATGCGCCGCCGCGCGAGAACCAATTGTCGTTTCCGTTCAATCAGCGCCTCGCCGTTGCCGGCTGGAAGTTGCTCTTCCTTCATCGCGGCACGATTCAAACGGACGCAAGCAGGAGCGCGGAGTGGAATCGCGGCGCGTATCTGGTGGAGGGCTTGGCCCATTGCGGCGCATGCCACACGCCGCGCAACGCGCTTGGCGCAGAGCGCGTCAACGCAGCGTTTGCCGGCGGCGATGTCGACGACTGGCGCGCTTTTGCCATCAATGCGCAATCGCCTTCGCCGGTTCCGTGGGATGCCGAGGCGCTCTATACCTATCTGCGCGACGGCTGGCACCCGGATCACGGCACCGCGCGTGGCCCGATGGCGGAGGTGGTGCGCAACCTGTCTGCGGTGCCGGCGGACGACGTTCGCGCGATTGCAACCTATGTGGCCGCTATCTCGGGCGTTGTGGACGAGAGCCGCAAGCGCAAGGCGGAAACGGCGCTGGCGCAGGCCAGATCGCCCACGGCGGGCCCGGCGGATTCGCCGGGTGCTGCGATTTATGCGGCGGCCTGCGCGCCCTGCCACGACGGCAGCCGCCCACCACCCTATGGCGGCATCAACCTCGCTCTCTCCAGCACAGTCTCTGGCCCGGACCCGCGAAATCTTGCCAATATCGTGCTGTCAGGTGTGCGGCCGGTCGAGGGCGAGCGCAGCCCGATCATGCCGGCCTTCGCCGACAGCATGGATGATGCGCAGATTGCGGTGCTATTGAACTATCTGCGATCGCGCTTCAGCGATCGGCCGGTCTGGACCGGCCTCGAGAAAATCGTCGAGGAGGCGCGGCGCGCGCAGAACGCATCTCTGACGGCCTCGGCGGCGTCCGTCGAGCAACTAAAGCGAGACAAGCCATGACGACATTGAAGGTCAATGGTCAGGATCACACGATCGACGCCGATCCGGATACGCCGCTGCTCTATGTGCTGCGCGACGATCTCAAGCTCAATGCGGCCAAATTCGGCTGCGGGCTGGGGCAGTGCGGCTCCTGTACTGTGATTGTCGACGGCAAGGCCGTGCTTTCCTGTGTGACGCCGCTGCTGCTGGTCGAGGGCAAGCAGGTCACGACGCTGGAGGGCTTGGGCACGGTTACGGAGCCGGCGCCGATCCAGCGCGCCTTCATGGAGGAGCAGGCGGCGCAATGTGGCTATTGCATCGCGGGCATGATGATGCGGGCACAGGCCCTGCTGCAGAAGAACCACAAGCCGACCGACGATCAGATCCGCGCCGCCCTTGCGCCGCACCTGTGTCGCTGCGGCACCCATATGCGCATCCTGCGCGCGGTGCATCGCGCCGCGCGGCTGATGGATACCGCCGACCTGTCGCCCGCCGACGAGAGGAGCGCCCAATGAACGCGCCCGTTATCCTCGATCGTCGTCGCGTACTGAAAGGTAGCGGCGCTCTGCTTGTGAGCTTCGCGCTGACGGATGCGTTTGCCCAGGATCAAAGCGCACCCTCCGCCGCTCCCCCGAGCCCGCCTCCTCCGAGTCCGCCGGGCAGCCTGAAGACTTCACCCTATCTCGATTCCTGGATCCGCATCGACGCCGACGGCTCGATCACCGTATTCACCGGCAAGGCGGAGCTCGGACAAGGTTTCAAGACCGCGTTCCAGCAAATCGCAGCCGAAGAACTCGACGTTCCCTTTGCGTCGTTGAAGCTGGTAACCGCCGACACGAAGCTGACGCCCAATGAGGGCTACAGCTCCGGCAGCAACTCGACCAAGGACAGCGGCACGGCGGTCCAGCACGCCGCCGCGCAAACGCGCGCGCTGCTGGTTGCCGAAGCCGCCCGCCGGCTGGAGCTATCCGCAGAAAGCTTGCGAACCGAGAACGGCGCGGTGATCGCGCCGGACGGGCGAAGACTGTCCTATGGTGAGCTCGTCGGCGCGGACATGCTGCATGTACAAGCCCAACCGAGCTCGAAGCTGAAGGATCCATCGACCTTCAAGGTCATGGGCCAATCGATTCCAAGGGTCGATATCCCGGCAAAGGTGACCGGGGGTGCGGCCTATGTGCAGGATGTGCGATTGCCGGGCATGGTGCATGCGCGCGTGGTGCGACCGCCGAGCTATGGCGCGCAGCTCGTCGCCTGCGACACGTCCGAAATCGAAAAGATGCCCGGCGTCATCAAGATCGTTCGCGACGGCAATTTCCTCGCGGTAGTCGCCTCCCGGGAGTTTTTGGCGATCAAGGCGATGCAGGCCCTCTCGGCAGCCGCCAAATGGCGGCAGACTGCGCGTCTGCCGAAGCTCGACGATCTTCCTTCCGTCGTGATGTCCTTGCCGTCGCAGGATTCCACCATTTTCCAGCGCGGAGATTCAGTCCCGTCCGGCCTTCGAAACCTGGAGGCAAGCTATACGCGGCCTTATCAGGCGCATGGTTCGATCGGGCCGTCCTGCGCGGTCGCGCAATTCGTTGGCGACGTGATGACGGTCTGGTCGCATACGCAGGGCGTTTATCCCGACCGTCAGGCGATCGCCGAGATGTTGCGAGTTCCACCGGCCAGCGTCCGCGTGATCCATGTCGAGGGCTCCGGCTGTTACGGTCATAACGGGGCCGATGATGCCGCGGCGGATGCGGCGCTGATCGCGCGCGCATTGCCGGGCACGCCGGTTCGCGTCCAATGGATGCGCGAGCAGGAGCATGCCTGGGAGCCCTATGGACCGGCGATGGTGACGAAGCTGAAAGCCGGGCTCGACGGCGAGGGCAAGATCGCCAGCTGGAATTTCGAGGTGTTCACCAATACCCATTCGATGCGGCCGGGCGGCGCCGGATGCATGCTGGCGGCGCAGCAGATGGCAAATCCCTTCGCGGTGCCTGCGCCGAAGCCCATTCCACTGCCCGAGGGCGGCGGCGATCGCAATGCGATTCCGATCTACACCTTCCCCAACGCGCATGTCGTGCATCACTTCATCCCGGAGATGCCGATCCGTATTTCCGCGATGCGGGCGCTCGGCGCCTATCACAATGTCTTTTCCATCGAGAGCTTCATGGACGAGCTGGCGGCGCTTGCCGGCGCCGATCCGGTCGAATTCCGGCTGAAACATCTTGACGACCCGCGCGGACGCGACGCGATCGAGAAGGCGGCCAGGGAGTTTGGCTGGCAAAAGGGTCAGCGAGTGCCGATGGATCGCGGTTACGGGTTTGCATTTGCGCGCTACAAGAATCTTGCGGCGTATTGCGCAATCGCCAGCGAAGTCGAGGTCAACCGCGAAACCGGGCGCGCCCGCCTGGTGCGCGCGGTTGCCGCTGTCGACAGCGGGCAGGTGGTCAGTCCGGACGGGCTGATCAATCAGATCGAAGGCGCGATCATTCAGTCCACGAGCTGGACCCTGTATGAAAGCGTGACCTTCGACGACACAAGGATCACCAGCGTCGATTGGCAGACCTATCCGATCCTGCGTTTCGATGCGGTCCCCGACAAGGTCGAGGTGCATGTCATCAACCGGCCGGGAAAGCCGTTTCTCGGCAGCGGCGAGACGGCGCAAGGGCCGGCCGCGGCCTCGGTGGCTAACGCGATCGCGAACGCCACCGGAAAACGGCTGCGCGATCTGCCATTGACGCGCAAGCGCATCAAGGATGCAATCGACGCATGAACATCAGGCCGGCAAAAGCTTTCACCAGCGTTCAACACGTCACCAGGGAGTAACGCCATGACGCACGCTATTCGCTTTCACAAAACCGGGGGGCCGGAGGTTCTTGTCTGGGAGGAGGTCAATGTCGGCAAACCCGCGCCGGGCGAGGCGCGGGTCCGCCACACCGCAGTCGGACTGAATTTCGTCGACATCTACAACCGCTCGGGCACCTATCCCATGCAGCTGCCGAGCGGACTCGGTGGCGAGGCGGCCGGCGTGATCGAGGAGGTCGGCTCCGGTGTCGCCAACCTCAAACCCGGCGATCGCGTCGCCTATGGTGCTGCGCCGATCGGTGCTTACGCCGAGGCGCGGTTGATTCCGGCCGACCGACTGCTGAAATTGCCCGACTCGATCGACGACAAGACGGCGGCCGCGATGATGCTGAAGGGGCTGACGACGCAGTATCTCATCCGCCAGACCTATCGCGTCAAGGCGGGCGACACCATCTTGCTGCATGCCGCCGCGGGTGGCGTCGGCCTCATCCTGTCGCAGTGGGCCAAACATCTCGGCGCCACGGTGATCGGCACGGTCGGTAGCGACGAGAAGGCGAAGCTTGCAAAGGCGCATGGCTGCGCCCACACCATCGTGTACACGCGCGAGGATTTCGTGAAGCGCGTCGCTGAGATCACCGAAGGCAAGAAAGTACCTGTTGTCTACGACTCCGTCGGCAAGGATACTTTCCTCAAGTCGCTCGATTGCCTTGCGCCGCTCGGCGTGGCGGCGCTGTTCGGACAATCGTCGGGCAGCGTCGAGCCGCTCAACCTCGGCCTGCTCGCGCAGAAGGGATCGTTGTATGTGACGCGGCCGACGCTCAACACTTATGCCGCCAAGCACGAGAATCTGGTGGCGATGGCGAAAGAGCTGTTCGATGTGGTGCAGTCGGGTGCGGTCAAGATCGAGGTGCACCAGACCTACCCGCTGAAGGATGCTGCGAAGGCACATGCCGATCTTGCCGCGCGCAAGACGACGGGATCGACCGTGCTTTTGGTGTAGGCTACTTACTCCGGCAGCGGCCTCGGCAAGGGCTCGGCGACCTCGTTCCGGCTCAGCATCAGCACGATTCCCATCGCGATGATGCCGAGCACCGCCAACAGCAACAAGCCGCCGGTATAGCTGCCGGTGTGATCCTTGATCCAGCCCATGGCAAATGGGCCGGCAAAGCCTGCGAGATTGCCGATCGAGTTGATGACGGCAATTCCGGCTGCTGCGGCGGCGCCGGACAGGAATGCGGTGGGTAGTGCCCAGAACACAGGCAGGCAGGCGAAGATGCCAAAGCCTGCCACGCAGAGCGCAAGCATTTTGAGCGTGGGGTCGTCTAGTGCAGTCGAAACCGCAATTCCGGCGGCTGCAAGGAACAGCGGCAGAGCGGTGTGGAACCGTCGTTCAGCCATGTGGTCGGAGCGGCGGCCCCACCATACCATCCCGATAACGCCGACGAGGTAGGGGGTAGCCGACACGACCGTTGTGAGGAAGGTGTTGAGGCCGAACGTCTTGACGATCTGCGGCAGGAAGAAGCTGAGGCCGTAATTGGTTGCCACCGCGCCGAAATAGACAAGGCTCAGTCCGATGACGCGGGGATTGAAGAGAACCTCCATCACGGTGTATTCGCGCACAGCCTCGCGCTGCCGCCGTTCCTCGGCAAGCTTTGCCGAAAGCCAATCGCGCTCATCCTGCGTCAGCCAGGTCGCGTCTGTCGGCCGATCGGTCAGATAAAAGAGGACGACGACCGCAAGGATAATGGCGGGGACGGCCTCGATGATGAACAGCCATTGCCAGCCCGCCAGTCCGAAACCACCATGCAGGTAAAGCAGTATCCCCGATATCGGTGCGCCGATCACGGTCGAGAGCGGAATGGCGGCCATGAAGTAGCCGACGATGCGGGCGCGGTATTCGGCTGGGAACCAAAGCGTGAGATAGAAAATGATGCCCGGAAAGAAGCCGGCTTCCGCCACGCCCAGCAACACCCGGAGCAAATAGAAGGTGTACTCGTTGCCAAGCCCGGTCGCGCGGGCGATGTTCGGAATGAAGGCCATCAGACCTGAAAGAATGCCCAGCTCAGCATGATGCGCGCGATCCACTTCCGCGCGCCGAAGCGCTCCAGCAACAGGTTGGAAGGCACCTCGAAGATGAAGTAGTCGATGAAGAAAATGCCCGCGCCGAAACCAAACGCGGTCTGCGACAGCCCGAGATCCTGGTTCATCGTGAGCGCCGCAAAGCCCACATTGACGCGGTCGAGATAGGCGACGAAGTAACAGACGATCAGGAACGGAACGAGGCGTTTCGTGACCTTGGCGAGCGTGGTGATTTCCTGGCGCGCATTTGACCTTGCAAACACGTTGGCCCGATTTGAGTTCCTATGGACGTTTAACGGCGGCGGTGCGCTCGCATTGCGGTGCAGCAACTCGCCTCGTCATGTCCGCTCGTGCTTGCGCAAGTCACGGGCGTGGTCGAAGCGGCTGGCTTGCAGGTCGGCCTCGCCAGGCCCGACTTCGGGCAGTGCGGCCTCCGCCAGGATGTTCTCCGTGACGTCTTCGACCGAGCGATCCGCGACCTCGTGAATGAAGCAGATGTTCTTGTATTCGCCGGAGGCTACGCGCGCGACGACCTCGCGACGCGTGACCTCCGGGTCGACCACGGCCTCGCGGCCGCGGCGCCCATAGTCGATCATCACAACGAAATATTGCATTCGGCAGCCAATCCGATCCCGATCTGGCGGCCATTATTCTGAAAATCAGAAATAAGTCAAGCGTGAAATTTCGAAACGCGGGCCGTGCCCGGCAGGCGACCCTGCGCTGTTCCAATGATCGGGTATCTACCTGCCCTTGCGTGAGCGGCCCGTCTTGCTCCGCATCCGGTCGATCTGGGCGCGCGGCAGGGTCAGGCAGATCTCGCCGATCCATTCCAGCTTGACGCCGTTGATCGGCTTGGCGTTGAAGCTCTTGAGATTGACGAGGCTCGGCGATTTGCCGCGCTCGATCGTCTTCAAGTAGCGTTCCCCCGTCTTCAGCCGCACGGCTGCTTCTTCGCCATAAAAGCTCGAAAGTGGATGGCGCTGGTCACGGTAGACCACGACAATGTCGCCGTTCTCGTACTTCGGCAGCATCGAATCGCCGGCGACCTCGAAGGCGATGGTTTCGCCGGAGATCGGGAAGGGCAATTCGATGTCTCCGAGACCCTCCTCCGGAACCTGCTCGGCCTCAGGCTCGATCAGGGCGCCGGCGCCGATCCGGCCCATGATCGGCACCCGGTTCAATTCGAGATAGTCCGTGATGATGGGCACCTCGGAGGCCTTGATCAGTCGGATTCCCGACAAGATCTCCGATACGGCGCCGGCGCGAACGCCCATCGCCTCGGCAAGTCCGCCCTTGGACTTTCCGGTCCTCTTAAGTCCCCGCACGATCATTGTGGCATCCAGAGTCATGACGAATCCTCCCTTCCGATTCCCGGAATCATATACTGTTACGGTTATCAGAAATCAAGCTTGACTTTTGCTTCTGAATACCGGAAATTGTCTCGTGCCCGGAAAAGGGGCATTGGAAATGCGAGACATTATGGAATCCTTCTCTTGGGCGCCCGCCCACTGCGAGGCGCTGCGCGACTATGTGGCCAAAGGCATGTCCTTTGCGGAAGCTGTCAATGAAATCAACAGGAAGTTCGGCACCGACTATACCCGGAGTGCGGCAATTGGTCGGGCCCGGCGCATGGGACTATCGACCCGGCCCAGGCCGGGAAGTCACGGCTCAGGCCGGCAGGAGATCCCAGGCCCGAAAAGATCGCGCCGCCCGCCGGTATCCCGAGGGTCGTTGCCGCCGCAAAAACAAGCCAAACCCGTCAAATTGCGCTGCGTCGGAATCACACCGCGCCTGAAGCCGCTGGTCGACCTCGAACACTGCGATTGTCGATACCCCTATGGCGGGGACAAGGACGGCGAACCCATCACCTTTTGCGGTCATCCCCGGCTCCCGGGCGTGAGCTATTGCGCGCCGCATTTTCACCTCGCCCGCGGTGACGGCACCGCCTCCGAGCGTGCAGCCGCACCCGTCGTGCTTCGACTTGTGGCTGCCGCCTGAACGGCGGCTGACGAAACACCCCTGAATCCCACAAAAGGAGAGAATGTGGCCAAACGCAACAAATCGCGCCGATTGGCAAGGATTCACGATCGCAGATCGACCGACCTGCCGTTCCACGCAGACGTCGCTCCGGTCGAGGTAGATGACCCGCTCGCGCTGGAGCCGGGCGAGAAGATCGTGGCCCTGCGCTCGATCCGCAACGACCCGCTTGCCCGGCTGCATTCACACAGGCAAATCGACGATGCGCAATATCGGGCTGGGCGAACCTTCCAGGGCGACTGGGAGCGGGCCGAGCGCGGACCACAAGCGGTCGATCCCAGCCGCGAATATGTCGATGGCGTGCAGACGCGCGAGCCCGTGACCGAGGCCCAGCGCAGGGCCGTGTTGCGCCTCAACCGGATTGAACGCGAGCTTGGCGCCGACGGCTCCGCGATCGTTCATGACGTATTGGTCAAGGGCATGACGATGGAGCAGGTGGGGCAGCGCCGCGGCCTCAAGAGTGCGCGCTGGAACGATTATTTCGCGCGTCGTTTTCGCGAATGCCTTGACCGGCTGGCACTGGCTTACGGTTTTGCAACGGAAAAGCGCCGCGATGACCGGGCCACCATCAGGCGCCCAGGTCAATCCGAGGCGCGATAAGCCGCGCCCTGTCGACGGTCGGCCACGGTCACGGCTCGCCGCCTCGGGATTGCGTCGTCAGCTTTGCCCGGGCGGCGGGGAAGGAGCGTGATGCAACGAGCTTTCGTTGACCAGAAAAAGCTCGAGCAGAGACATGAATGTCACAATGATCCCAATAGCGACGCTGAAGTGCATCGCACGAAGATGGGCGAATCCCAGGATCCAGGGCGAAGCAATGAGCCAGAGGCCCACGATGACGTTCGCCCATTCTTCCCAATTGGCGTAGGTGAATATGGCCGCTGACGACATTGCGATGATAGCGAGGGCGCATAGCCAGAAGTCGAGCCTGGCGGGTCCATTGGTCAGGCTGAACAGCCAGGGAGCGACGAACAGGATTGCCGCAGCCGCGAGGTTGTAAGTATCGAGCGCCGATTCGCGCCGCCACCGTTTCATGTTGGAATCTCCCGGTGACAATGACGTGCTAGCGAGAAAACTCGCAGCGTCCACCGGCAGTTCCGGCCTCACGCGTTAGACTTTGGCATAGGTGCTCAGTGCCCGTCAGAACGGACTGGCATTGAAGTTGAGCTTCTGCACAACGTCGTACGAGGCTTTTGTCAGCGGCTCGGCATAGTTGACCGTCAGCGCGCCGAACGGCGAGGCCCAGGTCAGGCCAACACCGACGGACGACCGCATCACATTGCCATTGGCGACCTGCACCGATTGTGAGCCGAACGTCGTCGGTCCGGAATAGCGGAACACGCTGCCGGCATCGACAAATACCGATCCGCGCAGTCCGTATTCCTGGGGAATCCCGGGAATGGCGCTTTGCAGTTCCGCGGTCGTCGCCCAGTAGACGCTGCCGCCGACATTATCCATGGTGGATCCGGGGGTGAGGTCGCGCGGACCAAAGCCGTTCGGCGCAAAGCCGCGCACCAGCGAGGGGCCGCCGAAGAAGCTGTTCAACAGCGGCACCTGCTGCCCGCCCCACCCGGTGATGTAGCCGCCCTGGCCGCGCACCATCCCGACCAGATCGCCATTGAGCGACTGGTAATAGCGAACGTCTTCGGTGGTGCGCAGGAATTTCACGTCACCCCCCAGCCCCGCGAGGTCCTGCCGTAGCTGCGAATTGATGCCGCTGGTCGGGGCCTTGTTATTGTCGAGCGTGTTGTAGGTGATGGTGTCGCCACCCGCCGACACCAATTGCCGGCCCGCTGCTGCCGCCTGCTGGATCGGCAGCGATACCACCAGAGCGTTCGGACCGAGCGTGACCTTTTGGTCGTACAGCGAGTAGCGCCATAGCACGTTGGTCTGCTCGGTAATTGGCGTGCCCACCGTGAAATTTACGCCATAGGCATCGCTGCCATAGGACTGGTAGGGACTCGCCGTAGCGAGCCGGCCGAACAGTTCGGCACCTCCGGAAATGTGATTGCCGAAGAGGTCGGGATCGGTAACCGCGATATCGGCGCCGCTGGCATATTGCCCGTAACTGAAGACCGTCTGGACGCTGTCGCCGGTACCGTAGAAGTTACGGTCGCCGAGCTTGACCTCGACCATCCAGCCGTCGGTGGTCGAGTAACCGCCCGACACCCAGAAATCGCCGGTCGGCTGGTCGGTGACCTCGACATCGAGCACCACGCGATCCGCCGCCGAGCCCGGCCTGGTCGTGATCTTGACGCTTTTGAAATAGTTCAAATTCTTCAGGCGGCGCTCGGTGCGATCGATCAGCGTCTGGTTGTAGGCGTCGCCTTCGCCGAAATCGAACTCGCGGCGGATCACGTAGTCGCGGGTGCGGGTGTTGCCGTGAATCTCGATGCGCTCGACATAGGCCCGCTTGCCTTCGTCGATCACAAAGTTCACGTCCATGCGTTGCGTCGTTTCGTGCCGCTGGATTGTCGGCGCGGCATGCGCGAAGGGATAGCCGAGCTTGGCCATCTCGATGGCAAGCGCCTCGCTGGTCTTGTCGAGCGCGTTGCCATCGAACAGCGCGCCGGTTTTGGTCAGCAGCAGGGGCCGCAGCCTTTTCGCATCGAGCCCAGGTACGTTGCTCGCCACGCCGATGTCGCCGAAATGGTAGAGTTCGCCTTCGTCGATCGCAAACGTCACCGTGAATCCCTTGTTAGCGGGATCATATTCGGCGCGCGCGCTGGGAACGTTGACATCCGCATAGCCGTGACCGCGATAATAGAGCCTGATCTGCTCGCGGTCCTCCTCGATCCGATCGGGGTCATAAACGTCGCCCCCGGTCAGGAAGCTGATAACGGAGGTCTGCGAGGTCTTGATCACGGCCCTGAGCTGACGATCACCGAACGCGCGGTTACCGACAAAATTGATCTGCCGGATCGTCGTCTTCTTGCCTTCGCTGATGCTGTAGACGAGGTCGACGCGATCGTTGCCGCGATCGATGATCTGCGGCACAACACTGACGTCGTCCCGCCCCACACGACGATAAGCCTCCGCGATGCGGGCGACATCGGCCTGAACGGTCGCGCGTTGCAGCGATCCGCGCGGCTTTGATTGCACGACGGCGGCAAGATCGTCGTCCTTGACCTTCTTGTTGCCCTCGAAGGCGACGCGTCCCAGCACCTTCGCTTCGATCACGCGCACGACCCACCTATCGCCGGCACGCTCGATCGTCACGTTGTCGAACAGCCCGGTGGCGATCAGCGCCTTCAGTCCGGCATCACGAACGGCATCATCGTAGCGACCGTCGGGAAGGGGGTGGAAATAGGACCGTACCGTTTCGGCATCCACGCGGCGGTTACCTTCGACGACAATGACGTCCCGCGCCTCTGCAGCGATGGCCGGCAACGCAAGCATCGCCGCAAGCAGGGCAATGGCGAAATGCAACCTGCAGTTTGGCCGGATTCGCGCCTGGCATCGGCTCGTCACGTCCCGTCGGTCCCCATTTGTCGACGGTCCGATGGAATTGCCTGCGGAGGGCGAAAGAATGTCACCGCTGGGGAGAGTTGCGGGCCAAAAGGTTAACGCCGCCACAATTTCGACGCGGTACCGAACCGGCCATTCCCCGAATATTTCGCATAGCTGGCTTAAATGCCCACTAGCCAAGGCATTGCGAAAGGTCCGCCTGATGCCCGAAAGCAACAGCGCGGGCTCCTCGTGGGAGCTTGTCATGCGTAAAGCCTTGTTCGCGGCCGCCCTGTTCGCACTGATTCCGTCAGTGCAGGCCGCGGTCACCCCGGAGATCGACCCGCGCGCCTCGCTCGGCGTTGTTCAGCAATGGATTTACAACTATCGGGCCAAGCCCGACTACGCGCATGTGCCGGCTGCCGTGCGCGTGCTTTTCCATTCGCAGACCTTCAAGGAGCCTGAAAACGCCGGCATCTATCTCGGTTTCATCGCCGGTGCGATCGGCTCGAATCCGGCCAAGGCTGAGCATCTCGTGAACAGCTTCTTCCCGGTGCGGCAGGAGGACGAATGGGTGATCGTCCGAGCGATCGCCTATTCCGGCCTGCCGGATTGGCGCAATTTGCTGCGACGCGTGGCTGCGAAAATGCCGGCGCGGCGCAAGATGATCGATGCGTATCTGTCCAGCACTCTGCCGACCCTGACGGAGATCCCGCTCGAGGAGACCAAGCCCGGCATGCTCGACAAGCTGAAGGGCGCATTGAAAAGCCCTTTCAGCAAGGACGAGCGCAAGCTGAACATCAAGCTGACCTATGCCGGTAACCAGGACTTGCTGGACACGTTGTGGGGATACTATTTCGCCACCGGTTCGCATGAACCGATCCTTCGCATCATGCAGATGCTGCCGTGGTCCAAGAGCCGCGACACCGTTGAAAAGCTGACCGTTGGCAGCATGGCTCGCTATACGCTTGCGAGCTATGCGGTGCGCGACGCCGAACTGCGTGAATTCCTGCGTGGCGAACTGCCGAACCAGCCCGCCGCGGTCAAGGTGCCGCTGGCCGAGGTGATCGATGCTGCCGATACCGTGCAGCTCGGTGCGGTCCGCAAGGACGCGCTTGCGGCGGTCGACGAGCTCAAGACCAAGGGCTCCGATGCGCGGCGCAATCTCGACTTCTGGGGGCAGGTCGGAGTTGGCGCGGTCGCGCTCGGCTGCGTCTCCGCGGCTGCGATGGGAGCCGTCGCGATCGGCATTCCCTGCGTGATCGGCGGCTCGGCCTCGCAGGGCCTGTTGTCGTTCTGGGAAAAGCAGCAGTAACGTCGCAGCGGCACAAAGGTGGCGCGGTCGGCCACGGTCGCGTACGAGCCTCATTGCATGCGCGCATTGCACCGGAAATCGTTCATCTCCCTTGCGTTCCTTCTGCTGGGCATGGCGTTGCTGCTGTTCGGCCCGGCAGGGACACTTCGCTACTGGCAGGCCTGGTTGTTTCTGAGCATCTATTTCGCCGTGTCGCTGGCGCTGACGCTCTATCTGATAAGGAATGATCCCGCTCTTCTGGAGCGGCGCATGCGCGGCGGTCCCTTTGCCGAACGCGAGCCGACGCAGAAAATCATCATGTCGTTGGCCTCGGTTGGCTTCATCGCTCTCCTGGTTTTGCCCGCCGTCGACCACCGCTTCGGTTGGTCGCAGATGTCGCCCAGGATGGCGGTCGCCGGCGACCTGCTGATCCTCCTCGGCTGGCTTGGCATCTTTTTCGTCTTTCGGGAGAACAGCTTTGCGTCGGCAACGATCGAGTCGGCGTCGGACCAGCGTGTCATATCCAGCGGTCCCTACGCATGGGTCCGGCATCCGATGTATGCGGCCGGCCTGGTGCTGCTGCTCGGCA
Source organism: uncultured Alphaproteobacteria bacterium (assembly GCA_963738845.1). Lineage (GTDB taxonomy): Bacteria > Pseudomonadota > Alphaproteobacteria > Rhizobiales > Xanthobacteraceae > Bradyrhizobium. Next base: position 181,510 of record CAVTYJ010000010.1, read on the forward strand.
TTCCGATCGCATTGGGATCGTGGTGGGGCGTGCTGGTCGTGCTTGCTGTCCTGCCCGCGTTGATCTGGCGGCTCCTCGACGAGGAACGATTCCTGGCACGGAATCTCCCTGATTACATCGCGTACCAGGGCAGGGTGCGCTATCGCCTGGTGCCACTGGTCTGGTGACGCGATTTGGCTGTGCGGCGCGAGTTCCGGTCGGTTTGACTTGCCGCAGGGGTTGTTGCTTGGCATACTTTCAACCAGATGGGGGCTCGCCGCGACCAGGGCATGTGCGGTGTCCGGCAGCCGACGCGGCCGAGGCTTCCTGCGAGGCGAGCAGGCCGCGCGTTGACGAGGAAGGCCGATCGCCGATCTCTATCAAAGGTTCGAAATGAAAAGTCCCACGTCGTTTGCGGAGCTGCAAAACACGCTCGGAGCCCCATCCAGCGAAACCGTCGAAAGCCTGCGCCTGCTGAAGGCTTTCGTGCGGCTGGCGCCCGATCAGCGGTTCGAAATCATCGAAATGGTCGAGCGTCTCGCGACCGATGGTCCGGCTGCTCCCGGCCGGCCCCTGTCCTGAGACCGCCCGGAGCTGCGGCCCGGCCGGCGGCTCGGTCGCGCGACCGCTTCGCCGCGCAAAAAATAGCGCCGGCCCCGACGGCAAGGCATCGCAAAGACGTCATGGGGCAGATATGGTATTGAGTATTTTGAAGATCGGAGGACGAGCATGGCTGAACCAAAACTGGAAGTTCCTGCCGAATTGCGCGATTTGGCCGAGAAGACTATCGAGCAGGCCGAAAAGGCGTTTGGGATGTTCTTCGATGCCGCCAGCAAATCGATTTCGTCGGTGCCGGGTGCCGGGTCGGATATTTCCAAGCAGGCACTGACATTCACCGAACAGAACATGAAGGCAGCGTTCGATCATGCCCGAAGGCTCGTTCACGCGACTGATTTCCAGGAAGCCATGCGCATCCAGTCCGAGTTTCTGAGAAGCCAGTTCACCAATGCCGGTGAGCATATGAGGCAGATCACCGGGCAGGTCATGTCGGCCGCAAAGGACGCGACAAAAGGCAAGTTTTGAGCGGGCGTTTGCTTGCCTATAAATTCTTCTTGCGCGGGGCCGCGCGACAGACTTCAATCCCATCGCAGGTCCATGACGGGCCACCGGGTGGATCCCATCCGCCGTCCGTCATCCTTTCTGCTGATCCCTGTCGGCCAAGGCCGGCAGGGATTTGCATTTGGTGCTGTATTCTCTGGTGCTCAATAGTCGCCGGTGTTGGCGATCATCGGCTGCGCCGTGTCGGTGGGCGCAAGTTCGCTGGAGACCGTATCCGTCAAGAACGCGTCGAGCGACGCCTGGATTTTCTCCTTCACCGCGTTAGGGCCGCGATCGCTAAGGTCGGTATGCAGCGCGCCAGTGTTGATGATGTCCACGCCAATGCGCTTGGCCTGCCTCGGCGTCGGTAGAACACCGGGATCGGTCCTGAAGCGGGGATCCTTCGAGCGGAAGGACAGGATCTTCAACTTGCTGCTGAGCACGAACGGCACGCGCAAATTATCCAGTGTGATCACCTGAGCCACCAGTTCGGGATGTTCCTTGGCGAAGTACATCGACACGTCACCGCCGTTCGAATGTCCGACCAGGGTCAGGTGATCGTACCTCGCGCCAGGCTCCAGCTTCTGCAATTGGCCGAGCACGAAAAGGATATTGGCCTCGCAGCGGATGTAGATTCCTTTGCGGCCCACATACGGCATCCCGACCTTTGTCATCAGCGGCGGATCCGTCGGCAGGTCCTGCTGGATGCTCGCAACCAGATAGCCGCGCGAGGCGAGCACGTTGGCAAGGAACGAGTATTCGGTGTTCTTGACCGTATTGCCGTTGCTGATGATGGCAATCGGAAGCTTCCAGAAGCCGTAGTTCGCCTTCATCTCGTAATCGCGGCGCACCGCGAGATCGACGGACACGGGCCGCTGGCGCGTCGCGTCGTAGAGATTGAGCGTCTCGTGCCGGATGGCCCATTTGCTGATGGCGAAATATTCGCCGCCGGCGAGAACGCAGAGACAGGCCAGGATTGCAAATGCCCGCTTCATGGTGTCCAACCCGATCACTTCCTGTTGAAGAGATGGTATTGGAACGCTTTGGATGCGCCCCCCGCAGCGCGCTCGATAGATTAAATTTCGGAAAGCCGAAGCCAGGTGGCGTTTCCAGGGGAATGATTATGTCTTCGAATTCAGCGTCTGGGATTTCTCCGCGCGCAGCGCAGCATCGATCTTTCCCTGGACGCGACGGATCGCAAGGGCGGCGAGCTTGGTCTGGGTTTTGCCGCTCTTGATCTTGTCCCCGATCTGGAAACGCCATTCCCAGACCTCGGGATCCGCTGTCGCCGTCACCGTGTATTCGACGCCCTTGTGGATCACGGATGGTTCCTCGTTCTCCGTCGTCAGCGGGAGGACAACGTTTCCCGCTTTCGACAATCCGGGCCTCTACGGGAACCGGGCAAAACGGGACCGCTGGCTCCGGGTCGGCCATCAATGAGCCGACAGCAAGCCCAACGCTTAAAGACAATAGCCGCCTTTTTGCGGGCAGAGTTTCCAGGCGTTGGAGATGGAGAACAGCAGGCGTGCGTCGCGCCGCGGATTGTCCGGCGCGCGGTAGCTCAGTGGGAATGCAATGCCGATATCTGCCTGAAGGTCATCCCAGAAGAAGAAGCGGACGCCGGCGCCGACCGACGTCAGCGCAAGACCGTCCCCGAGCCGAAAGCCATCGTTCCAGACCGCGCCGCCTTCGACAAAGCCGTAGACCTGGTAGCCGGACAGGTAACGAAAATTCGGCCGTTGATCCAGACGCAGTTCGAAGGAACCGGCAAGACCATTGTCGCCGGAGATTTGGGCTGCGCCGTACCCGCGTCCGAACGCGGCGCCACCCAGATAGAACTGCTGCGAGATGTACAGCGGGCCCGACGCAATCTGGCTTGCCGTCGACAGCTTTGCGGAGAAGATATTCGATAATGCCTGATAACGCGTGTAGTAAAAATCGAGCACGGAGAAATTAGGAGATGCGCCATTGCGCGATGCGAAGCCGTCTCCGGATTGCGTGGCGCCGAAGATATCCAGTCCCTGGCGGTAGGTCATGCTGGCGAAGTTGATGCCGCCAAAACCATCCTGCAGCCGGTAGTCGGAGGTGAGGCTGACAGTGCGGATGCGATCGTTGTAGATCGGTCCAAGCAGAGGAGTGAACATGTCTGTTTCCGAAACATTGCTGAACGTAGTCGCGGCGGTGAGCGTCAGGCTCTCGCGCTGCGACAATACCGGCACGATGCTGCCATGAACCTCGACCGCCTCCGTTTTGGTGGCATCGTGGGTCAGCCGTCTCTCGTCGCCGGGACTGGCAAGGCTATAAAGTGCGGACGCGCCGAGCCGGAAGCCGTCGATGCCCACGGGTGCTTCATAGCCGAGACGGCCGAAGCCGAGTTCACGCGGGTCATTCGCGATGGACGAAAGGTTGAGCACAAGGCTGTCGCCCGGCAACAGATATGAATTGAATGCGCCCGTGGCGTAGCCCTGCCACGGTCCGACCGACCACGAACCGAGATTGTCTAGTCCGACCCATGTGTAGACATGCCACGTCTTCACGCAAATGATGAGGCGGAAGCGTCCGGTCGGCCCGCCAATCTCTTCGAGGGTCGAATTGGTGATGCGGACTCCCGGTAGCGCGCTGACCAGGAGCAGTTGCCTTTCCAGCGTCGGCAATCGCGCCGGAGCCTCGGCCGATAGCCGATTGAGCAGCGGCCTGACATCGAACTGCCGGTCCGTGTCGCCTTTCACAACGACTTCCGCGATGATTCCTTCGATGACCTGGATACGAACGCGGCCATCCTGAATGTCCTGTGGGGGGATAATCGCTCGGCTCAGGTGAAAACCGGCGGCGCGGTAAAGATCGCCGATGCGTTCGGCGATGGTGGCAAGGTCGGCCTGCGAGACCCGCTTGCCAAGATAGGCTCGATAGGCCTCAGCCAGCTTCTCCGCCGACAGGGCCGAGGCGCCCGTCAGCCCAACCGCCCGCAACACGAAAAGGGGTTTGTTGTCCCCACCCGCGGTCGGCCTCGCCGGGGCCGGCATGCGCAGGGGCCCGGCGGGCTGGGCCTGTCCCGCGTCGATCTGGTCAAAGCGCTTTTCGGTCTGTCTCGGATCGAAGCCTGGTTGATTGAGCTGTTGCGCCATGCCCTGCACTGTGACGCATAGCAGCGCCAGCAAGGCAAAAGCCGCACTGACCGCGACGCGAGACATGGCGGACGGACCGCGCGACAGAGCATCTCCGTAGTTCCACCGAGGACACTCCGTGAACAACGGATGGCGAATTAGCCGCATGATTTTTCATAGATTTTTATGGTCAATGATTGGTTAACGCCAACCCGGCAGAAGCCGACACCCACTAAGTCAATCTTGAAACATTTGCGCCATGATCGGGATCCCTGCATGAGCAATTGGGTGCGAAGTGCGTGTAAGCGGGCTGCAATGTGTTGTGATGGCGGCGCTGGTTCTTGGCGGAAGCTCGGCCTCGTTCGCCGGCGATGACGGCGTATGGTCGGTCGGCAAATCCTCTGGCGAGGTCTGGGTGACCACGACCGGCGCCGAGCAGGTCGCACTGACGCCGCAAGAAACCCTGAAGCCGGGTGACGAGATCCGGACGGGACGCAACGGACGTGTGCTTCTGGTGCGCGGCGAGGAAACGATCATGATCGCCCCGAACTCCGTCATCGGCTTGCCTATCGGCAAGAAGGACGGGCTTGCGACGACCATCCTGCAGCGGGCCGGATCGATCCTGCTCGAGGTCGAAAAGAAGAACGTCAGGCATTTCGAGGTGGAAACGCCGTACCTCGCAGCCGTGGTCAAGGGCACGCAGTTCAGCGTCACCGTGACCGCCAACTCGACCAGCGTCAGCGTCAATCGCGGCCAGGTCGAAGTCTCCGATTTCAAGTCTGGCCAGATCGCGCAGGTGATGCCGGGCCAGGTCGCGACGACTTTCATGCATGGCAAGCCCGGCCTGTCGCTCAGCGGCTCCGGCACACTCAACCCGATCGAGCAGGGCAAACCGCGCGCCTCGTCAATTGACCGGATCCCCGTACCCAGAGGCGGCTTCACGGCGCCGCAGCAACCGGGCGACGGCAAGACCATTCATGCGCTCGGCGGCCCCGCGAAGGTCGGCGGCACGCTGGCCAAAGCGTCGCTCTCCGACGGAAAATCAGATGGCCTGACGAAGGCGAAACAAAATCAGGTCCGGATTTCGACCGCGCTCGGCGAGGTCAAATTGAACGTCAACAAGGCAACTCATGGCCTGGCCCATGGGTCGGGAACGTCGACCAATGTTCGTAATGCTTCGTCGAAGGACGCGACGTCGACCTGGAGTGACGCAAATGCCAGCGCGGGCAGCAGCGGTGCCCAAGGCACCTCCAATTCCAGCTCGAATGGGGGCGGCGGGGGCACAGCGACAAGCGCGGGTTCGTCGACCAGTTCTGCCGTGACGTCTGTGGCGTCCTCCACCGTCGCCTCGGTGACGGGGGTGGCGAATGGTCTCCTCAATGGTGCAACCGGCAATGGCCTTGGCATTGGCAACGGCAATGGCGGGGTCGGCAACGGCAGAGGGATCGGTAACCTGAAACACTAGGGTCGGCTGAATTCCGGGATCGAAGCGGGGACACACTTCCGCACTGTCGAGAGGTGTGCAGGGGAAGAAGGTGAAGCACTATCGGCCGCATTTTCTTGTGCTGGTTGCTCTGGCAATCGTTCTGGCGTTGGGCTGGCACATCGGCTTCCGCAACGCATTGGCGGATCTGCGTTTCGCCCCGCAGCAGCGCCAGGCCAGCGGCGAAATCGTCGTTGTCGCCATTGATGCGCCCTCCATTGAAAAAATCGGAGTCTGGCCGTGGCCGCGCCGTCTGCATGCGGATTTGCTGCGACGGCTAGAGAAGGCGGGCGTTCGCGATATCGCGTTCGATGTCGATTTTTCGACGCCCTCCGATCCTGCCTCCGACCAAGCGTTCGAGGCTGCGCTCCACGACGCCGGCGGATCGGTGATTCTGCCCTGGTTCAAGCAGCCGGGAAGCCCCGACAATCCGGCCGCCATCTACATCAATCGTCCGCTGCCGCAGTTTGCCGAGCATTCGTGGGCCGCCGCCGTGAACGTTGCTGTCGAGCCGGACGGGCTTGTCCGGCGCTACTCCTTCGGCGAAAAGATCGCGGGCGGGTTCGTTTCCTCGATGGGCGCCATGTTGGCCGGCCAATTCGCCGAGCGCAATGCGTCCTTTCTTATCGATTTCGACATCAATCTGACGTCGATTCCGCGAGTGTCCTATGTCGACGTGTTGCACGGCGACCCCGCAACACTCAGGCGATTGAAAGACAAGAAGGTTGTTATCGGAGGTACTGCGCTGGAGCTTGGCGATCGCTTCAGCATTCCGAACGGAGGCATCCTCTCCGGTCCCGTGCTGCAGACGCTTGCGGCCGAGTCCATCCTGCAGAACCGGACGCTGCGTTGGAGTTCGGATTGGGTTACCTTTGCAGGGCTCTGCATCGTCTCGCTTGTCATGATTCTGTCCTGGCGGCGTTTGTCGGCTGGGGCCAGAGTGATCGTTCTTGCCGCGATGGCGGCAGGAGCGGAGGGGATTGCGCTGCTGCTGCAGGCAACGTCCTCGGTTGTGCTTGACACTTCGCTGCTTCACACCGCGATCGCCGCCTATCTTGCCGCGATTGCGCTGGACGAGATCGATTTTCGCGACCTGCTCGGTCGGATCGCGGAAAGCCGTTTTCAGCGCATCGCCATGTCGCTCGGCGACGGCCTTGTCTGTACGGATCAGCACCACATCATCACGGTGTGGAATCCCGGGGCGGCGGCAATTTTCGGATACGAGCGCGAGGAAATCGTCGGCCAACCGTTCGACCTCATCTGCGCGTTCGACACCGAACGCGCCTCGACCGGCTTTTCGATCCGCAACGCGGCGCGCCCTGCCTTGCTGCTTCCCGGTGGCTCGGTGGTGGAGTTCGAGGGGCGACGCAAGAGCGGCGAAATGTTTCCGGTGGAGGCCTGCTTCTCGGGATGGCAGGGCACTGACGGGTTCCACTACGGTGTGGTGCTTCGCGACATTTCGGTGCGGAAGCGCGAGGCTGAACGCATCCGTTATCTGGCCGAGCACGATTCGCTCACCGGACTTGCCAACCGCGACACGCTCCACACCGGCCTCGCCGGCATGATCGCCGCAACGGAGAAATTGCCGGGCCAGATCGCGTTGCTCGTGATCGGTCTTGACGATTTTCAGCATATCAACGACATGCTAGGACACGCCTTGGGCGATCTCGTGTTGAAGGCGGTTGCGGACAAATTGACCGCGCAGACCGATGGAGCCGGCCTGGTCGCGCGCCTGAGCGGCGATGAGTTTGCGATCGCCATCCGTTGCGTCGACTTCCGCGGTACTGTCGCGCAATTTTCGGAGCAAGTCGCGCGGGCGTTTGAGGGGCCGCTGACGGCGGGGGCGCGCCAGCACCGCCTCAATATCTCGATCGGTGCCGCGGTGTTTCCGGAGCACGGTCGCAGCGCGGACGAACTCCTGAGCAATGGCCATCTGGCCCTCTGCCGGGCCAAAGCAGCGCGGCGCGGCGGTCATGTGATCTTCGAGAGATCGATCAGACAGGAATTGGAGGCACGCCTGACGCTAGAGGCGGAGCTCGTGCACGCCACCGAGCGAGGCGAATTCGAGCTGTTCTACCAGCCGCAGGTGCACCTGGTGAATGGTTGCCTGGTCGGCGCGGAGGCGCTGATCCGCTGGCGCCACCCCGAGCGCGGACTGATTTCTCCAGGAGAATTCATGCCGGTCGTCAACACCTCGGCGATCTCGGAGCGGATCGCCGCCTGGGTGCTGGAGACCGCCTGCCGGCAGGCCCGAGCCTGGGAGCTCGCAGGACATGGTCTTCGCGTCTCCATCAATCTGTCGCCGTCGCAGCTGCAGACAGGCGACCTCGCCAAGTCGGTCGGGGAAATGCTCGAGGTCACGGGCCTCACGCCGTCGCTGCTCGAACTCGAGGTCACTGAGGACATCATCCTGCTTCTCGACGAGGAGCGGGCGCTCGATACCTTCCGCAGGATCCAGGAGCTCGGCGTGCGCATCCTGTTCGACGATTTCGGCACCGGCTACGCGAGTTCTGACTTACCTGAAGAAATTCCCGCTCGATGGCCTCAAGATCGATCGCTCGTTCGTGCTCGACCTGCTCGTCGATTCTGATGACGCGGCCATTGTCAACTCGACCATTGGGCTGAGCCGGCAACTCGGCCTGTCGGTGATCGCGGAAGGCATCGAGAACCGCGCGAGCGCCGACCTCCTCATCAGCATGGGATGCGAGGAAGGGCAGGGCTATTTCTTCGGCCGGCCGATGTCGGTCGAAGCGTTCGAGGAGCAGTTTCTGGCGCGGCCTGCGGATGAAAAGGCCGATGCAGGTCGGGCTGCCTAGCGTCGGCTTTACCTGCTCAGAAGAAAACCGGTGCTTCCTTGTTCGTGCGGGCCAGCTAGCGGCGTCGCGCCCTTGTAAGCGCGGTCCCCAGAAGGAAGGCCGCAAACAGGCTCGTCAGCGGCGCCCGGCGGGCCACCCGCCGAAGAGACGAAAGAACCGGTCCGGACCGCACCTCTTCGAGCGCTGCGCTCAACCGCGTCACCGCGGCCTTGAGATCGGCAGACGCTTCCGTGATCGTGCGCGACACGTCGGATGCGGCATCCATTGCCCGTTCGGTCATGCTCGGCTGCAGCGTGGGTTGGGGTCGTTCGTATTCCACTTGCATGATCCTCGCCAAGGCCATGAAGCCGCCAGCCTTTGGCTATCCGCGCGTGCGCTTGTTGAACAGCGGGCCGATAAGGCCTTTGGCTATCCGCGATAGGCGCCGTGGTGAACGGCGGGCTGGCGGCCTCGTGCTGAAAATGCTGGGAAGCCGATGTTTGTTCCGCGATTCACAAGTGTTTCACGGGCACCGGAACGGTGTGACGGAATCTCTGCTACCTTGGGCGGCGGCCTCAGAGCAAAGGACAATTCGTGAACAGCCCTGGCAAGCCGGAACCGGTGCGGCACATTGCGGTCATCGGAGTTCCCATCGATATGGGGGCCTCGCAGCGAGGCACGTTGATGGGACCGGCGGCGCTTCGCACGGCAGGTCTGCCGGCCGTGCTCGAGAGCCTCGGCTTCGACGTCACGGATCATGGCGATCTCTCGGTCAACGGCATGGCCGATCTTGTCGATCCGCCGCCGGACAAGGCCAATCACTACCGGCAAATCCAGCGTTGGACCCGCCTCTTGAGCAGGCGGGGCTACGAAATTGCCCGAACCGGGGCGTTCCCGATCTTTCTCGGTGGCGATCATTCGCTCTCGATGGGCTCGGTGAACGCCATGGCGCGACATTGGCAGGAGAGAGGGCGAGAGCTGTTCGTCCTGTGGCTCGATGCACACGCGGACTACAACACGCCGATGACGACGCTGACCGCCAACATGCACGGGATGGCCGCATCCTTCCTGTGTGGCGAAGGCGGGCTTGATGGATTGTTGGGCGATGAGCCGCGCGCCTCGATTACTCCCGATCAGCTGAAATTGTTCGGCACCCGTTCGATCGACAAGCTTGAGAAGGATCTGCTGCGCTCGCGTTGCGTCAGCATCGTCGACATGCGTGAGATCGACGAATTCGGGGTCGGCGTGCCGATGCGACGTTTCATCGAGAAGGTGCGCGGCCGCGACGGTGTCATCCACGTGAGCTTCGATGTCGATGTGCTCGATCCCGACGTGGCCCCAGGAGTGGGCACTACGGTGCCGGGCGGCGCGACCTATCGCGAGGCGCATCTGGTGATGGAGTTGCTGCACGATTCCGGCTTGGTCGGATCGGTCGATATCGTGGAGCTCAACCCGTTCCTGGATGAGCGGGGCCGGACCGCGCGCGCGGCGGTGGAGTTGGTCGGCAGCCTGTTCGGCCAGCAGATCATCGATCGGCCGACGCCCAGCAACGCGATCGAGCCGGGCGAATAGCGGCTTCCCGAAAGCAGCATGCGCGATACGAGAAGCGCATCACGCCGCCGGCCTGATGTCCAGCTCGGCGAAATACCGCGAGAGCGAATCCGCGCCGCCGTCGGCATCGGCGAGCGCCACATACATGTCCGGACGGACGAGATAGACGGCGTCGCGGGCGAGACCCGCGGCGGCACATCCGGCCTGCCAGTCGAACACGTGCAACGGCAGCCCGCGCCTGGCGCATGATGCGGTGATCTCCGGGCTCGCCGAACCGTAGACGTGGACCTGCCATTCCATCCTGGCGAGGGGAGCGAAATTATCCGCGCCATTCATCCTGACCCATGGCAAGCGGTCGCCGCCCTGCACGCGTCCGGCCCTGCCGCGGCTCAGCGGACTTCCTCGATAGGTCAGCATGGTCTGCGAAACCGTGCGGAACGCGAATTTGCGCACCGGCCGAAACGAAAATGCCGCCGGGATCACGATCGGCGCGATGCGCGTCCGCACAAAATCTGCAAGCGCGCCTTCTCCGGTGGCGAAGGTAAAGATGCGATCGGTCGTTGCAACGAGGCGGTGCGCAAAGCCGATCCGTTCGGCTTCAAAGCTGTCGAGCAAGGCATCGCCCGCGCGTCCCTTCAGGACCGTCGCGAGCTTCCACGCAAGATTGATCGCGTCGCCAATTCCGGTGTTCATGCCCTGGCCGCCGGCAGGACTATGAATATGCGCGGCGTCGCCCGCGAGAAAGATCCGACCGTTTCGGAAATGCTGCGTCACGCGATGATGCACATGGTAGGTGGAGAACCAGTTCACCTTGGCGACCCTGACCTTCATATTGGTGATGGCGCGGTTGCTGATGTCGGCGAAGGTCAGCGTCTCCGCACGTTCTGCACGCGCGCCCCGCACCGTGCCGATCAGCCGCGCGCGGCCCTGTCCGGCCAGTGGAAACACGGCCAGGAAGTCGGCTTCGTCGAGATCGATATGCAGCTCTCCGTTCAGAGCAGGCCCACTCGCCTCGACGTCGGCGACGTAGAAGATCTGCGGATAAGTGCCGCCGGGAAAGCCGGTCCCGACCAGCTCGCGCACTTTCGAGCGCGCACCGTCGCAGCCGGCGAGATAACGCGCCTCGTAATTTCGATCGGTGCCGTCAGCGCAGCGCAGGCGTGCCGTCACGCCGTCATTCCGCTCCATGAAGCTCAAGAGCTCGGTACGCCGCTCGATGGTTACGCCGAGTGCTGCGAGGCGCTCGATCAAAAGCTTTTCATGTTCGTCCTGGGGGAAGATCAGCATGAAAGGATAGGGCGTCAGCTCCGCGCCCAGGTCCTTGAGCGAAATGCGGGCCTTGCGCTCGCCCTTCACCCAGAAATTGCCGGCGGGGACCTGATGGCCTCGAGCGACCACGGTGTCCGCCAGATCCAGCTGGCGGTAAAGTTCGAGCGTCCGGGCCTGCACGGCGAGCGCGCGTGAGGTTGTGCCGGGCTCGCCCGCCTTGTCCACGATCCGCACCGTTGCTCCGAGCTTGGTCAGCCACAGCGCCAGCACCAGACCCGTGGGGCCGGCGCCGCAGATGAGGACATCGGTCGCCGGCATTGTCATCTCCTTCGGTCAGGCCCTGAAGGCGTGGATTTCAGTCCGAAGTCCGGATCATCACCGGGCACGGCCGGCATGGCCGGATGGCTTTAGCGGATATTCTTCTCGGTAATGTGGCCGGCCCGGAGCATGCAATGAATTTCGCACGCGCCCGTTGCACGCCGTCGGCAGCCGATGTGTGCTATTGTCCGGCCGCATGAGGCCGCAGCACAAGTCGGTCCAGGGAGAGAGAAACGCCATGCGGAAACGTCAATGGTCGAGGCGCGACCTTCTGAGAACCTCGACGGCGCTCGCCGTGGGCACGCTGTTCGCCGAGCCAGCGCGGGCGGCCGCGCCGCCGCCGGCCACCGTAACCCCTGAGCTGATCGAGGCTGCGCGCAAGGAAGGCAGGATCTCCTATTACTCCGCGCTCGAGCTCAATACCGCCGAGCGGCTCGGAAAGGCTTTTGAAGCCAAGTACCCGGGGATTGCCGTTCGGGTCGAGCGCTCCGGCGCCGAGCGGATCTTTCAGCGGATCGCGCAAGAGCAGGCGAGCGGCATCAACGCGGTCGACGTGGCCAACTCCACCGATCCCGCGCATTACCTCGACTGGAAGTCGAAAGACTGGCTCGCGCCCTATCTGCCTGACGACGTCGCCAAATATTTTCCGGCGGACCAGGTCGACGCGGAAGGCATGTACGCCACCTCGTGTGCCTGGATCGAGACCATTGGTTATAATACCAATCTCGTGAAGGCGGAGGACGCCCCGAAGGGCTATCTCGATCTGCTCGATCCCAAATGGCAGGGCAAGATCGTGAAGGCGCATCCCGGCTACAGCGGCGCCATCATGACCGCGACCTTCGTCCTCTCGCGCGAGCTCGGCTGGGAATATTTCGAGAAGCTCGCGCAGCAAAAAGTCCTGCAGGTGCAGTCGGCGGCGGACCCGCCGAAGAAGCTGATCCTGGGCGAGCGCGCCGTCATGGCCGACGGCAACGATTACAATCTGCTGCTGCTGAAAGAGCAGGGCAAGCCGGTCGAGGTCGTCTATGCGAGTGAGGGCGCGCCGCTGATCATCGTGCCGTCAGGCGTGTTCCGCAATGCGCCCAACCCGAATGCGGCGCGGCTGTTTCAAAGCTTCTTCTTCAGCGCCGAAGGACAGCAATTGCTGGTGGACGAGTTCGCGCACAGGTCCTTTCATTCGCAGGTCAAGGAGAAGCCGGGCCGACTGCCTTTGTCGGCGCTCAAGCTCCTGAAATCCGATCCGGCCACGGTGCTGGCGCAGAGCGAGGATATCAAGGCGCGGTATGCAAAGCTGTTCAGGGTCTAGTCGATGCGATCGGGTCGTGACCGCACTGCCTCCCGCGGCCCGAGCCCTCAGGTTTTTCGCCCGTAGTTCAGAAGCCCGCCGCTCGACTTCGGCGGATGCGCCGCGATTGCCTCTTCGTTCGGTTCGGTACCCCAGCCGGGGCGATCCGGGAGGATCAGATAGCCGTCCCTGATATCGGGCACTTGCGTGAACAGCTCGTGATCCCAGGCGAGACGATCGATGTCGATTTCCATGATGCGCAGGTTCGGCACGGCCGCCGAGAAATGCGCGTTCATCATCGAGCAGAGATGGCCATAGAAATTGTGCGGCGCGACGTTGACCTCATAGGCCTCTGCCGCCGCCGCGATCTTCATCGATTGCCACACGCCGTTCCAGGGCGTGTCGATGATCGCGACGTCCATAGCCTGTTCTCGGAAGTAGGGCAGAAACTCGCGCAAGCCCAACAGCGTCTCGCATGATGATATCGGGTGGGGGCTCTGCCGGCGAATGTAGCCGAGCGCGTCCGGGTTGAAGCTGTCGATCTCGATCCAGAACATGTCGAGATCTTCGATCGCGCGCAGGATCTTCAGATAGCCCTCGGTCTTGGCGTTGAAATTCAGGTCAAGGAGAATGTCGACGTCGGGCCCGGCGCCCTCGCGGATCGCCTCGAGATGCATGCGCAGGTCGCGCAGGACCTTGCGATCGACATTGATCTCGGGCTGAAAGGGCGAGCCGAAACCCGGCCGCCAGCCGGTCGGCTTGCCACCGTCGTAAGTGAAGATGTTGGTCTTCAGCGCGGTGAATCTCTTCTCCCGCACCTCTCGTCCGATCGCCTTCACGCCCTCAAGGCTCTCGATCGCGGGCTTGTACCAGGCAGGGTGATTGATGCGCCAGGTTGCGCAGTGCGACCAGTAGACTCGAACCGCGTCGCGAATTTTGCCACCGAGCAGGTCGTAGCAGGGGACGCCGAGGAGCTTGGCCTTGGCGTCAAGCAGCGCATTCTCGATCGCGCCGAGCGCCTGCGCGACCACCCCTCCGGCAGCCGGGCGCGTTGCCGCGAACAGTTCGGCATGGATGCGCTCATGTTGAAACACGTTCTGTCCGACCACTCGCGTCGACAGCCGCTGGATGGCTGCGCTGACTCCGGGCGAGCCAAACCCCTCGTCATATTCGCTCCAGCCGATTACACCGTCTTCGGTCGTGGTTTTGACGAAGTGATAGTTTCTCCAGCCGGCATCGCAGGCGAGGAGTTCGAGCCTGGTGATCTTGGATGATTTCGTCATGGCGCTCCCTACGGCTTTTTTTCGAGTATGGCCGGGCTCGCGTCCCTGATCCAGCCCGGACGGCGCAAGGCGGCCATATGTACAGCGCCGCTCCGAGGCGCTAGAAACCAGGAATTGGCTGATCGGCGGGGGAAGCGTCAATGAGGCGGCGGGAGTTTGTCGGTTGTCTTGCCGCCGCAGCAACCGCACTCGTTTCGCGCCGCGCATTGGCGCAGCCGAGAGCGCATCGTCTTGCCTTCGTCCATTCCGGCATTCCCGCCGACAAGCTGACCGAGGCGGCAGGTCCCTTCTGGGTGCGCCGGGTCTACGAAACCCTGCGCGGACTTGGCGACGTCGAGGGCACAAATCTCGTCGTCGAGCGCTTCTCTGCCGAGGGACGCTCCGAGCGCTATCCCTCCCTGGCCGCCGAAGTCGTCGGCCGCAATCCGGACGTCGTCATCGTCAACCTGAACGATCTCGTCAAAGTCTTCATGGAGGCCACATCAACGATCCCGCTGGTCTCCATCATGGGCGATCCGGTCGCGGCGGGGTTCATTTCCAACATTGCGCGGCCGGGAGGCAACCTGACGGGCGTCGCGATCAATGCCGGCGTCGGAATCTACGGCAAGCGGCTGCAAATCATCCAGGAAGCCGTGCCGAATGTCAGGAAGATCGCAAACCTGCTTTCAGGCGTATGGACGGCTTCGGCTGGAGCCGCAGACCACGTCGAAGCGGGACAGCGACTGGGTCTAGAGGTCGTCGCCAAGCAAATGGTCGAGGTGGATGAGACGCAGCTCCGCCGCGTATTCGCCGAGATGGCCGACCTGCACTTCGAAGCTGTGGTGGTCGATGAGGGCGGCAGTTTTCTCGCGCAGCGCGCGCTCATAACCAGGCTCGCCGCAGAGCATCGTCTGCCCGCGATCTATCCGTATCGCGACTATGTCGAACTGGGCGGTTTGATGGCCTATGCGCCCGATCTCGGCGAACTTGCACAACGTGTGGCTGGCGACGTTCATCAGATTTTCAACGGCACCAAGGCCGGCGACATTCCATTCTATCAGCCGAGCAAGTTCCAGTTGATCATCAACGCGAAGGCGGCCAAGACGCTCGGCCTCGAGCTGCCCCCGGCTTTGTTGGCGGGCGCCGATGAGGTCATCGAATGAGGCGCCGCTATCGCCCGTCGGCGCAACCGGCGACGCGAGTTCTGGCATTGCCCTTGGGACCGCTCGTCCGAATTGCAGCGCTGCATCGCGGCGCTTTGCGCATCGGGGTAGGTTGGACCGATCGCGGTAAAAGAGAGGCTCCATCGCCGCCGCCGATAGTTTCCGATGAAGGTCGCAAGCCCCGCGCACTCCTGTCCGGAGAACGTCGTCACTTCGCATCCGCCGCGGCCGAAGCGCGCGCATTGTCGCAACACAAGTGCTTCCGCTTCCGGCTGCGAAGGTTTTTTCCACACCAGCGAATAGGAGCCGTCGGCGGTAAAGGCGATCGCGCCCCAATAGATGTCCGACGGATTGTTCGGCTGGTTCGGCACAGCTTTGGGTTCGAAGCTTGGGGGAATGTCCGTCCGTGGCGCGGCCGGCGGCGATGGTGCAGCCTGGTTTGCGGGCGGAGGGATTGGCGCGATTGACGGCGGCAGTTGCTCGGGGCCGCCTAGCGAACTCTGGGCTACCAGCACGCGTCCCGGCGCGTCGTTGCTCGCCAGAACGTTTTGCGCGGGTTCGAGGACGATCAAGCCAGCCGTGATGGCGACTTTCGTCGACTTCGCAATCAACCGAACCGCCAGCATCAGCGTCATTTCCGAACACTTCCGTTTGCATCAGCTTCTGGCTGCCAACCGCCTGACGGCATCCAGCGTGGCGGCATTGGGACGGCCGTCGATCGGCTGAGAATAGAGGCCTTTTTCCTCGAGCCGCCGCTGCAGATTTTGCCAGAAGTCGGCGGACCAGAGCTCCGGGCGCGTCGTCAGCGACTGAACGGTGACGTCATACTTGTTTTCCAGAGCGTGAACGATCAGCCGCGCCGCCTCGCTACCGTCGCGCTGCAGACCGAGCACGCCGGAATTGTAGGCCCAGCCGAGATTGTGGAGGCCGAGAGAGTCGCCCTTGTCCGCGGCATTGCGGTAAAGCTTCAGGGCCATCTCGTAATCGCGCGGCTTGCCGCCAACGCCGTTTTCGTAGAAATAGCCGAGCGCGGCGCCAGCGTGGATACTGCCCTTGTTGGATGCGGCTTCGTAGGCGGCCGCCGCCTGGTCCATGTCGATCGGCGTTCCGCCGAGACCGCGCGCGTAGCAATCGCCTTTGAGGGACAAGGCATCTGCGAAAACGACAGGCGTGAGGCGGCGCGCGTAAGTGCAGGCTCTTGTCAAGTCCTGGCGAACGTGGACGCCTCGCGCGTAGGTCATCGCCAGATTGCCGATGGCGCCCTGGTCGCCCTGACTTGCCGATTTGCTGTACCAATCGACCGTCTTGGCGATATCAGGCTGCACGATCGTCGAAAGTTTGAAAAACGGGTCGAACAGCGTCGCATAATAGAATTGGGCAAACATATCGCCGGTAAGGGCTTCACGCTCCAGCGCGTCCATCGCTTGACGACTGGTTTTCGCGCTGTCGCGCAGCGCAAACAACGCCTTGTTGCGTGCGTCGGTGTCGACAGGCTTGGCCCAAGGTACATTCCGGTTGGACGCCGGCATGGCCCAAAGCAGCAGGACCAAGATGGCCGCCAGCGCCTGCGGCCAGATCAACCAGGCCACGCGATACCATCGATCGTCGTACCACAGCCTCCCGTGGGCGGAGAGCAAGCTCGAATGGGTCGAAATCATGAAGTTGTCTCCGCTATGCGACTCATGATCAGCTCGCCGTTGCGTCCATCAGATCCGCGGTCTCGATACGCGACAGGTCGGCGCCGGCATCGGTGGAAATTCGAATGGCCTGCGACTCGCGCGCCTTCTCCAGCAGCGTACGCATGGAGCGCGCGTTGCCCCAATCCGGCGCTTGCGAGCTTTGCTCGATCCACGGCGTCAGTGCGGCCGCAAAATCGTCAGGCAGCGAGAATTGCTGGCGTGCCGCCATCCGCCTGAGGATTTCGCAGAGTTCGATGACGCCGTAAGGAGGGAAATTGATCGTCTTGGTGAAGCGGCTGCTGAGGCCCGGATTGCTCTCGATGAAACGGCGCATCTCGTTGGGGTATCCGGCAACGATGACGACGATGCGATCGCGGTTGTCTTCCATGAATTTCAGAAGCGTATCGATCGCCTCCTTGCCGAAATCGTGGCCCGTGCCGGTGCCGGCGGCCAAGGTATAGGCTTCGTCGATGAATAGAATGCCGTCCAGCGCCTCGCGGCACTTGTCGAGAGTCTTGATCGCGGTCTGTCCGATATAGCCGGCAACCAGGCCGGCGCGGTCGGTCTCCACCAGATGGCCTTTGCGCAAGACCTTGAGCGCGCGGAAAACGTCGCCGAGAACCCGCGCGACCTCGGTCTTGCCGACGCCGGGCGGCCCCGTGAAGACCATGTGCTGGCTCACGGCCGCGATCGGCAGCCCTTGGTCCCTGCGCTTCTGCTCGACCTCGAGCCGCGCCGTGAGCCGCTTGATCTCGTGCTTGACCGGCGCCAGGCCCACCATGGCATCGAGCCTGGCCAGCGCGGCCGCGATCGAGATTTCGTTGTCTTCGGCTTTCTGCCCGGTCGCCTGCACGATGTCCTCGATCGTGACACGCGCGATATCGGAGGAGGGGTCGTCCGCCACCCGCAGCGCCTGGGCTTCCCGCGATTTCTCCAGAAGTGTGCGCATCTCGCGCGCATTGGCCCAATCGTCGGTCTTTGAGCGGCTCTCGATCCAGGGTTTCAGCCTGGCTTCGAAACCCTCCGGCAGCTCGAACTGCTGCTTGGCGGCCATGCGCTTGAAAATCTCGCAAAGCTCTTCCGTGTTGTAGGAGGGGAAATCGACGGTCTTGCTGAAGCGGCTGGCGAGTCCCGGATTGCTGTCGATGAAACGCCGCATTTCGTTGCGGTAGCCCGCAACGATCACGATGATGCGGTCGCGGTTGTCTTCCATAAACTTGAGCAGGGTGTCGATCGCCTCCTTGCCGAAATCGGCGTTGCCGGATCCGCTTGCCGGAGCGAGGCTATAGGCCTCGTCGATAAAGAGGATGCCGTCGAGTGCCTCCCGGCACTTGTCGAGCGTCTTGGTCGCGGTTTGTCCGATATAGCCCGCGACGAGGCTGGCGCGGTCGGTCTCGACCACGTGTCCTTTGCGTAGGACCTTCAAGCCCCGGTAGATCTCACCGACGAGACGCGCGATCTCGGTCTTGCCGACGCCTGGCGGGCCCGTGAAGACCATGTGCTGGCTCAGCGTCGAGACATCGAGGCCTTGATCGCGGCGCTTCTGCTCGACCTGCATGCGCGCGATGAGGCCCTTCACTTCGTGCTTGACCGGGGCGAGCCCGACCATGGCGTCGAGCTTGGCGAGAGCAATCTCCGTAGGCGAGGCTTCGGTCCGCTCGTCGGCCTCGACGATGCGGATCGGGCGGACCAGATCTGGCGAGCTCGCTTGTGGGCGGTCGCGCTCCTCGACCAGCCGCATCGCGATGAACGTCATGCTCAGTCCTGCCATGAGAATGAATGCGATGGTCAGCCAGGTGATCATCTTGCCCCCATCAGCCGCGTCCGGTTGCCGCCAATAGATCGGCGATCTCGATGCGCGAGAGATCGGCCGTCGGATTTGTTGCGATACGCATCGCCTGCGCTTCGCGCGCCTTTTCCAGCAGTGTGCGCATCTCGCGCGCATTGGCCCAATCGTCGGCGCGCGAGCGCTCGGTCACCCAAGGTTTGATCCGGGCCACGAAATTCTCCGGCAGGGAAAAATGCTGCTTTGCGGCCATGCGGCGCAGAATCTCGCAAAGATCGTCGCCGCTGTAGCGGGGAAAATCGATGGATTTGGTGAAACGACCGGCGAGACCCGGATTGGTGTCCATGAAGCGGCGCATCTCGTTCGGATAGCCTGCGACGATCACCATGATGCGATCGCGATGGTCTTCCATGAACTTGAGCAGCGCGTCGATGGCTTCGCGACCGAAATCGCCGCTCGATCCGGGCGTACCCGCGAGGGTGTAGGCTTCATCGATGAAGAGAATGCCATCGAGCGCCTGGTTGCATTTCTCCAGCATCTTGGGCGCGGTCTGCCCGATATAGCCGGCGACAACATCCGAACGCTGGACCTCGACGAGATGCCCGACCCGCAGCACGCGCAGCGCGCGATAGATGTCGCCGAGCGCGCGCGCGACCTCGGTCTTGCCGACGCCTGGCGGGCCGGTGAAGACCATGTGCAGGCTCAATGGCGCCGTCGGCAGCCCTTGCGCGCGACGTTTCTGTTCGACCTGAAGGCGTGCGATCAGGCCATTGACCTCGCGCTTGACCGGCGCGAGGCCGACCATCGCTTCGAGGTCGTCGATCGCCTTGTCGGGTGGGGTGTCGGGAAGCTCTCGCTCCGGCGCGAACAGCATCTTGAACGCGCCGGACATGCCGCCACTCGAGGCCGGCTGAAGCGCGCCGGATCTCGCATAGCTTGCCGCGATCGAGCTCACCAACAGGCCCACGGAGACGATCACAAAAGCGATGGCGAAGCCGCTGAGCGTGTGCTGGGCCGCAGGCGGCAGCCCCTTGATCCAGCCGGCCGGCCCGGACTGCGGGTTCATGATCCACGCGGTGATGATGGCGGCAGCGATGCTGCCGATGACGATTGCGAGGATTTGCTGGTCCTTGAAGAAATTCTTCATCGCAATGCCCTCGGCTAGCACGGACTGTTGGCGCGCCACACGACAGGGATGCTTTGCGCGGTCGGCAAATCCAGGAGAACCTTGGTCGGAGTGAGTCCGAGAACGGCACCAGTAGCATTGCCTTCGACCACGAAGGTGCCGGCGCCGGCGCCATAGGGAGCCGGGTAGGGCACCGCAATTCGCTGCATGCCCTCGGCGACTGTGAAATAGGGCGAGACATAGCTGCCCGAGCGGATTCGCAGCGTGCTGCCGATTGGCGCCGTTCCTTTGGCGATCGTCATGGAGACAAGCGGGATCCTGCAGCGCCTGGCATCATCGATCAGGCCGCCGGCGACCGATTGCGTCAGCGTGCCGGCGGCATCGTTGAGGTCGCGCGGGTCGACAAAGCTGACCGTGGTCTGCTTCGAGCCGCCGGTGCCAAGCCCCAGATCGGATTTCATCGCCACCGCGCCTGCAGCGGCAAGCACGAGCAACACACCGACGATTCCGACAACGGTCGCGTTGTTGCTGGTCTTGTTGTCGACTGCGGGTTTGCTCGGTGTCGGCGGTGGCTGAATATTGCCAGCCGGCGATTGTGCTGAATCGGACATTGCCGTGCCCCTGAAAAAGCAGCCCTATTCGCGCGAGAAGCTTAACCAAGCTCAAAACAGGACGCAAAGTATTCCGGACGCAAACTGCCTCAAGCAGGTCGAGGGCACTGTGATACTGCGCACAGTGTCGTGGCTCAGCGACGCGCGTCCAGGTGGTTATCGACCGCGCCTGCGCTTGAGGTCGTTGATGAAGGCGTTGGTGTCGCTGTCGTTCGGATCGATGCGCAGCGCCGCCTGAAAATCCGCCATGGCGTTGTCGAACTGATTGAGAAAGTAGTAGGAGCGGCCACGCAGGCGGTAGCTGTAAATCTGGCCGGGGTCGAGCGAGATGGCCTTGGTGAAATCGGCAATGGCAGACTGGTACTGGCTCACCTCGAGAAAGGCATGGCCGCGATACTCGTAGCCCAGCCGGTCATTCGGATCGAGCTGGATCATCTTGTTGCCATCATCATAGACGCCGCGCCAGTTGTGCGTGTCTTCATAGATCGAGGCGCGGTTCTCAAGGGCCAGGAGCAGGCGTGGGTCGAATTGGATCGCCTTGTTATAGGAATCCAGCGCTTCGCTTTGGCGCTTCAGATTGTTCAGCGCGACGCCGCGGTCATTGTGGGCCAGCGCATAATCCGGCTTGAGCAGTATGGCGTAGTCGAAATCCTGCAGCGCGCGTTCGTTGTTCTTGAGGTCGATCAGCAGCGAGCCGCGGTCGACAAAGAACTCGGGGACCCGAGGCGCCATCGAAATCGCATGGTTGTAGTCGGTCATCGCGTCCTGGTACTGCCTGGTCTGCTGATATTGCCAGCCGCGATGCCAATAGGCGTAGGGGACGTCGTCGGTTCTGAGATTCCCGGAAAGCAACAGCGCGGTGCAATCGCGAATTGCCTGCGCGTGGTCATTGCCCTTGCATGCTCCGAGCGCGTCAGTCGGCTGCTGCGCCGGCGGCGACACAAATTCCTGCTTTGGCGGACTGTTGAGCGGGGTGGTGACGGGAATCGGGCTGGGTGCTTCGATCACCGGCTTCGCCCAGGGGATGAAGGTCTGGGTCGCGGGATAATCGAGCCACATCGTCACAAACAGCAAGAGGCCCAGCGCTTGTGGCCAGACGATCCAGGCAAGGCGATACCACGGGTCGTCGTACCAGAGTTTGGCGTGCGCCGAGAGCCACGAGGTGGTATTCGCACCCATTGAGCGGCCTTTTCAAACGACGGGGCGTGGTGGAAAAAATTGGCTGAACGCCAAGCTAGATCGCCCGCGGCAATGGTTCAATCGGGCGCTCATGATCGTCATCGTGCAATCCAGTGAACGTGCGTCAGGTCACACATTTTTGCCATCCCCGTTGTTAGTTTTCTTCGATCAGAGGGGGCCAGCATATGCAAGAAGCCCATTCGCAGCGCCCATCTCAGGGCAAGCGTTCGCCGTTCGTCGTCGGTATCGGTGCCGCCGCAATCGCTGCCACCGTCACTCTCGTCGTGATGATGAACAATTCGCCACAAGTGTCGACCGCAGATCAGGTTTCTTCAGTCAGCAAGCAATGCACGCTGATGCAGAGACGGCTGTTGGTGGCTACCGAGCATGGCGGCGGTACCGTTCGCTTCCGCGCCAGCGGATGGCTCTCACCGCCATTTACCCTGAGCGCCCAGCCTCAAGTGGTGATCTTTCCACTGCCGCGCCCCGGCGATGCGCCCGTGAGCGAACAGATTTCGGTCGAGGGCAACGCCACCAACGTCGTTATCACGAGCGAGGTGACGGACTTGCACCAGGTGTTCGATGTGTCTGGCATCTATGCCTACACCGTGACCTGGGCGCCCCGAAAAAGCTGCTGAGGAAAACGCCCAAAATCTGTCGGGACTATCTCGATCGTTCTGCAAACAGCCCGTCGAGACGCCAGGAGTAGCCGACGCCGACGACATAGCTCGGCGCGTTGTGGTTAAGCCCGAACGCGATTCGAAAATCGACCTGCTGCGTTCGGTCCAAATGATAAGCCACGCCCGAATTTCAGGAGCAGGCTCGGGCCACCACCCTCGGGATAGTCGCCCACATATTCAGTGAAGACGCTGAAGCCTTCGGTCAGCTTTTTTTCCAAAACGAAGGTCGTTTCGGTCATGCGCTTGGACGCAAGGTCGGACGGGCGGAAGAACTCGGTCAACATGCCGCTGACAGCCCAGCCATCATGCAGCTCCAGGGACCATGGAAGCTGCAGGTAAGGCTGTACACCGCGGCCTGCGATCTCGGCTGCGCCGGTCGGTAACGCCGTGCCAAATACCACAGACAAGTCGAGCTTCCCTGGTATCGGGCTAATCTGCCATTTGAGCGCCGGTGCCACATCCGAAAATCCCGAACTGCCCGGACCTTGAAGGCTGCCGAAATAGGTCGGCAGATCGACCAACACTTCGAGGCAGGGGGCCACACCGAGACGCCATCGGCTATTGGTGCCGTCGATGCCGCGACCGTCGTCGCGTATGCTGAAGTTGACGCCGTTTTCGTTTTGCAGGCTGCCCGTCGGTACGACCAGGCTTGAGTTCGTGACGTCCGGGCGGTCGGTTGCAATCTCGTCCTTGGCGGTCGGACAGCTCTGCGCATGCGATTGCATCGTGCCGATGTGGAAGAGCGCCGGCAGCCAGAGAATTTGAGCGAAACGTCTGTGCACGAAATTTCCGGTCAGAGAGGGGAAACGCTTGGCAACGCCGATTGGCCTGTTTTGAGAACCCCCTTCCTCCGTAGAAATTCACCTGGGGCGATCCTCAATTTCCTCACACCGAGAATGATCGGGGCAATGGCCACTTTATTCCGCGCGAGAATCGCGCTCGCGCCCGCTGCAATTGACTTCGGCTCCGCGCGGCCTGCGGGACAAATCATGGCAGAACTTTGGAGCGACCAGGTCAACATCGACCGGTCACGATTCTTCCGAAGACAAGACGACTTGCTGTGACCGGCTATCACGCGATGTTTGCCGGGCTCTTGGGCCACAGCTAGAGACTTGATTTTGCAAATATTCGCTAAATCTCTTCGGACTGCACCCCGCGCAGTCGACGCTGGTCTGCTTAGGCATCTCAGGAGAAATGGAAACAGGCTGGAGGATCACGATCTTTCCCGGGATCGTCCAGAAATTGCGCCAAGCGCAGACGTTTTTGGACACAATCGGAATCGAGATTGTGGCCATGAAGATTTTGGCGGTGATTTCAGTTCTGGCGCTGCTCACGATTTCCGGAGCGGCCTATACGGACCAGCTTTTGACCAGCGACCAGGAGACCGCTCAACGGGTCAATTGAGCGGCCTTTCAAGATCGCTTTATCTGGGGGGATGAGCGCGATGCTTTCGGTTGATCAGTTCCTGAGGCTTATCAGCGTGCCCGCGGTATTGGCGGCATTCATGATTGCCTCGCAGATTTCGGCAGCGCTCAATCCAGCCTAGCACCGGCGGCAGCGCCAGAACAGGCCGCTTCATTCTGCAGCTTGCCACGAAGACGGATGCATCGCAGCTAGCCCGTCCGCTTCGGTTGCGGAAATGGTGGTGCGGATCATGAGCCGCGGTTCGTGCGAGGGCCATGGCCGCCCACGATGCATGGTGGCGCGATTGTCCCACATCACAACGTCGCCCTGCCGCCATTGGTGGAGGTAGCTGCTGCCGGGCGCTGTCGCCAATTCCGTCACCTGTTCAATCAGCTTCTTGCCTTCCGCAGCGCTCATGCCTTCCACCGCATAGGCATGAGAGGCGATGTAGAGCGCGCCGCGCGCGTTCCTGGGGTTGCGCCACACCATGCGCCAGCACTGTGCCGGCAGCGCTGCGCGCTCCTCTTCGGTCGCAAGGCCAGGCGCGATCTTGCCGCGCGAATGTGCGTAGTCGTGCCACGCAAACGAGTCTTCCAATTGCCGTTGCAGGCTTGCATCGAGTCGCTCGAAGGCGATGCGGGTCGAGACGTATTCGGTTTCTCCGCCGTGCTCCGGAATGATGCGCCCCGAAAGGATCGAGGCGAGCGCCGGCACGCGCTTGAAGGAGGAATCCGTGTGCCAGAGCTGGTTGGCCCTGTTGCGCATCTGCATGCGATGGTCCGCGGCCACGACCTTGCCGTCGGCGCCGATGGTAGTCAGGATCACGAAATGCGTACCGGTGCCCTGCGAGCCGACTTTGGTCACTTCGGGCGGACCGAACCGCCGCGAAAATGCAAGTTGCAGCTCGTCGTTAACCTGCTGGCCGCGCAGGACAAGGACCGAGTGTTCCTCAAACGCCGCACG
Organism: uncultured Alphaproteobacteria bacterium; assembly: GCA_963738845.1. Lineage (GTDB taxonomy): Bacteria > Pseudomonadota > Alphaproteobacteria > Rhizobiales > Xanthobacteraceae > Bradyrhizobium. Next base: position 206,245 of record CAVTYJ010000010.1, read on the forward strand.
CACCGTCGCGTAGGCATCGTCATCGGAGGCGACATCCGCAAGCGTGACGCCGCGCAGCTCGGCGCCAAACCCCGGGCCCAATGGGATTGCTTCCATCGGCTTTTCCCTCCCTCGTTCGTTGGGCTGAAGCTTACGGCAGGGCCGCTTGCCGGGCAATCGCGGCGGCAGATTGCGAATAGGCTCTAGACTTCGCCCGCCACTTGTTCGAAGAGGAGCCATGCAAACTCGGCGCAACTTTCTGAGCAAGACGGTGATGACGGCAGCCGCGCTCGGCGCGTTTCCGCTGCGCGCCATGGCTCAGTCGGCCAAACCGCCGGGCCCAGGCAAGGTGATGGACGTGCTGAGCGCTTATATGAGCGCCGCGCGGACACGCGCCTTGCCGGAGGAGGTTATCGAGCAAGCGAAATATCATCTCCTCGACACCATAGCGGCGATGATATCGGGCTCGGAACTGCCGCCAGGCCAGGCCGCGCAGCGCTATATCCGCGAGCACAGCGGTACCGGTCCGGCAACGGTTGTGACCTCGACCTTGACGGCGCCTGCAATCGATGCCGCGCTCGCGAACGGCGTCATGGCACACGCCGACGAGACCGACGACTCGCACAACGAGTCTCGCTCGCATCCTGGCTGCGCCGTCGTGCCGGCGGCGCTGGCGGCTGGCGAAGTCTACGGCATCGACGGCCCCGGCCTGCTGCGCGCAGTCACGCTCGGGTACGATATCGGCCCGCGCGTGGTGATGGCGATGGGCGGTGCCGGCTTCAGCTACGACAGCAGCCTTTCGACACACAGTATCGCCGGAACATTCGGTGCCGGCGCGGCGGCCGCGTGTGCGGCGGGCCTCGATGCACGGCAAATGCGCTGGGTTCTCGATTATACCGCGCAACAGTCCTCAGGCATTGTCGCCTGGAGGCGCGACACCGATCATATCGAGAAAGCCTTCGTGTTCGCCGGCATGCCCGCGCGCAACGGAATCACCGCAGCGCTCCTGGTCAAATCGGGCTGGAACGGCGTCGAGGATATCTTCTCCGGTCCAGACAACTTCTTCGCAGCCTATGCGCCGAAGGCGCAACCGGAGAGGCTGATCGAGAAGCTCGGCGAGCGCTACGAGATCGTTCAGACCGATATCAAGAAATGGACAGTCGGCTCTCCGATCCAGGGTCCGCTGGATGCGATCGAGACGATCCGGGAGAAAAAACCGTTCGAGGCCGATCAGGTCAAGAAGGTTTCGGTCCGGCTGGCGCCGTCGGTCGCCGCCGTGGTTGACAATCGCGACATCCCCGACATCTGCCTGCAGCACCTGGTCGCGGTAATGCTGATCGACAAGACGGTGTCCTTTCACGCCGCTCATGACAAGCCGCGCATGCAGGACGTAGCCGTTCTGAAGCAGCGCTCCAAGGTCAACCTCGTGCGCGACGAGGAACTCGCAAAACTGCTGCCCGTCCGAGAAACCGTCGTCGAGATCGAACTCAACGATGGAAGCAAGCTGTCCGAGCGGGTTTCGGCGGTGCGCGGCACGCCGCGCAATCCGATGGGACGCAGCGAAGTGATCGACAAGGCGCGCGACCTGATTGCGCCTGTGTTGGGGCGCGATCCAACGACGCGTCTGATCGACACCATCTTCGATATCGAGAAGATGACCGACACGCGCAGCCTGCGACGTTTGTTGCAGCGCAGCTAGCGGTCAGCAGGTGACTTGCGGCGTTTGAAAGCCGCGTCCAGTCCCGGCGAACACCCGCTCCACTAAACTAGTAATTCGGGTCGTACATCTGCGTCTGAATGAATGCGATGGTGTCGTTGGGCGGAGATCCCTTTGCGAGCCCTCGCTGGTAGGCGACATCGGCAACGGCAGCGCCGATCTGCGCCGAAACCTCGCGGATCCGCGGCAGTGCCGGGTACAGGCTGCCCTGCCTGAGGTCGTCCTCGCTCACGGCATTGGCAAGCGTGTGCGCCGCCGCCATGAACATCTCGTCGGTGACGAGCCGGCTGCCGCTTGCGATCACCCCAAGTCCGACTCCGGGGAAGATGTAGGAATTGTTGCCCTGACGCGGCACGAAGGTCTTGCCTTCGAGCGTTACGGGATCGAACGGGCTGCCGCAGGCAAACAACGCGCGCCCGCCGGTGTGCCGGTAAGCCACTTCCGCCGAGCATTCGGCCTTCGATGTCGGATTCGACAGCGCGAACACGATCGGTCGCTCATTGAGCCGCGCCATCGTCCGCAGGACTTCCGGCGTGAACGCGCCGCCGACCGCCGCCACGCCGATAATCGCCGTCGGCTTGAGTGTCTCTATCGCGGCAAGGAAATCGGTGATCTCTGCCTGATCATGCGCATATCGGAGCTTGTGACCGCTCAGGCCGGCTCGTCCCTTCACGACAAGGCCGCGGGAGTCCACCAGCCAGTTGCGGCGCACGGCGTCCGCCTCCGAAATGCCCTCCTTCATCATGGCCGCAACCACGAGGTCGGCGATACCGGTCGCGGCTTCGCCGGCGCCAAGGAACAGCAGCCTCTGCTCGCTGAGCTTGCCGCCTTTCGCGCGCAGCGCCGAAAGCAGCCCGGCGAGCGCGACCGCCGCCGTGCCCTGAATGTCGTCGTTGAAGACGCAAGCATCCTGGCGATATTTGTGCAGCAAACGGAACGCGGAATGATTGGCGAAATCCTCGAACTGGATCAGCACGCCCGGGAAGGCGGACCGGGCCGCGGTCATGAACTCGTCGACGAACTCGTCATAGGCCGCGCCCGTGATGCGCTTCTGGCGCAGGCCGATGTAATAGGGGTCTTTCAGGAACTCTTCATTGTTGGTCCCGACGTCGAGCATCACGGGCAGGCACTGCTCGGGGTGAATGCCGGCGCAGGCCGAGTAAAGCGAAAGCTTGCCGACCGGGATGCCCATGCCGTTGGCGCCGAGATCGCCGAGCCCGAGAATTCGTTCGCCGTCGGTCACGACGATCAGCTTCGTGCGATAGGGCCAGTTGTCGAGGATTTCGGCGATATGCCCGCGATCATTGGCCGAGATGAACAGGCCGCGCGGCCGCTGGAAGATCAGCCCAAAGCGCTGGCACGCCAATCCGACCGTCGGCGTGTAGATCAGCGGCTGAATCTCGTCGATATGATCGCACACGACGCGGAAGAACAGCGCCTCGTTGCGATCATGCAGCGAATTGAGCGCCACGTATTTTTCGAGGTCGCTCGGCAGGCTGCGCAGGTTGATCAGCACGCGCTCGACCTGCGCTTTCATCGACATCACGGCCGCCGGCAGGAAGCCGCGCAATCCGAGCGCGTCGCGCTCCTGTTCGGTAAAGGCAATACCCTTGTTGAGCAGGGGATCGCGCAACAGTGCAAGTCCGCGCGGCGAATAGGTCGGCATCGAGCGTGCGCTCATCCGGTCAGGTCTGGTCAAGGCTTTCCCCCAAGAATGTTTATCGTTGTTGCGGTCGGGCGACGCGACAGCATCATATCACAGAAACTCGATGCCGCAGCGCACCATTGAGGGGCGGCATCCGGCAATGATTGTGCGGAGCACGGCGGGGAAAAAGCTTTGAAGCAGGAGGGGAACAGCGCGCATCTCGCGCATATCAGCTCTCATCGCGGCAGAACTGCCGATCACGATTGCGAGACAGGCTTGATAGAGACAGGCGTCCGTTTAAAGCGGCCATGGACTCGTCGGGCAAATCAGATGCACGTCGCCATTGTCATGAAGCGTACGTCGCGAGGACGCGGCATCGGACTTCGCCGCCAAGGCGGCGCTGATCGCAAGATTTGACTTGTCGGGCAAATCACCGGCATGGTGGCAGAGTCAGGCTTTGTCGCGAGGCGCGTCAGCGGATGCTGACAAACTTGCCCCAGATGGCTGCTAGACCAGCACCGGTCAGAACCCAATGCGGATAATCGCAGAATGTGCCGCCGTAGCGGCACACATCGGCACCGAATGAGCCGATCTCGTGATGGCCGGCGGCATAAAACAGTCCAGATAGAACCAGCAACGCCACGGCGACGAAATACATCGCAGGTCTCCTCGCTATTCGTCGATGCCAGGCATGATCTCAAACGGCCCGTCGACTTGTCGGGCAAATCAGGTGCACATGGACATCATCGCGCGCCCGCGCCGCAGGTAGCGGCGGCGGGCTTTATTGTTTCCATCGCGTAAATAGCCGATGTCCCTTGCGATTTGCCCAACGACTTTGGTTACGGTTTGCTTAATTTGACTTGTCGGGCAAATCACCGGCAGAGTGGCATCATCGAGAGAATACCGAGCCCGCGCGAACATCGCCGCGGGCTTTTTCTTTTCCAGGATTTCACCGATCGGACGGCGGCGCGCCACGTCAGGACGCCACACCCTTCCTCCCGCGTCGTCGAAGGCGCGTCGTCGTCCGAGCCTTGATCAACCACAGCATTGCTGGCACGCGCGAACGCACCGGCCGGCGGGGCGCGCTATTCGCGCCCGCCCGCGGCCCCTCCGCCCCGAGGGATAGGGTTCGCGCCCGAAATGATCGCGCCATCTCGTGATCATGCCGCGCAGTCCTTTTCCAGAACGAGAAGAAAATGAATGACCGCCTATCTGATCAGCCTCGCACTTGTCGGCCTCGTAGCGATCGCCGTCTGGGACGGAGTCGAATGACGGCGGAAGTGCTGCGCTTCATTTCGCCGCCGGATCACCGGGCGCAAGCAGCGACCGATTTTCCGACGATTGCGTTTCGCGCGGTGGTTGAAGTGGAGGATTTCGCCTCTGCTCGCGCGGATACCGCGCCATCCGAGATCGTTCCATTCGCGTGCGACGAACCATGATTGCCATGCCAAGGAAAACCGTAACCGAAATCCGCTCGCTCGCGCGCAGCCACACTCGCAGTGCGATCAACGTGCTTGTCGGCGTGATGCGATCGAAAGGTGCAACGCATGCAGCGCGCGTCTCCGCAGCCAACGCGATCCTCGACCGCGGCTGGGGCAAGGCGGCACAAGCGCTCGACAACGACAACGGAGCCCTTGAATTGATCCATCGCATCGAGCGGGTCATTGTTCATCCCGAGGCGTCCGAGGGCAGTTGAGGGCACGATTGACGATGTTCTTGGTATTGTTCCAATACGCTACGTAAGGTTGGGTGACGCGCCCAAGGGTAAACAATTGGATAAGTCGAAGTTGGCGATAGCCGTAATTCTGGCAACTCTTTTGACAAGTCATTCCGCGCCAGCGGACGGCTACGCGGTCGACTTCGCTGTCGAAGTAGGCGGCGGCCAGGACGGCGGTTCAGTCAAGTGTCAGTTTGACCACTTATGCATCGTGACGGTGGAAAAGCTGAGACTAAATTTTGATGTATCGGTGTCTCGCAACGATCGCGACCGCGCACTATTGAACGTCGATGGGAATTCCGGCTGCTGCCTTCTCGAAGGCGCCGTGCGGACGTTGGCTGTTGATACTCTGCAATCTCCCCTGGGGCTACGGCTTTTCGTAGGACGACCGGCCAGAGGTCTTGAGTTCATCGAAAACCGATATGTCGGAAGCCTCTACCTCAAATTTCAATTCTCAAGAAGCTTGAATAAGCAGGGTAATACAAATGGCAACTATTGAAAGGAAGCTCGATCATAGCCCTCGTACGGCAATAAGAAGTCGGCATACGATCGTCTCGAAGAGATTATACCAGACTAGTTGCCCAGAGCGCGTCATTGTCCATCCTGCAAATCCCTACAGCGAAAGCGTTTGAACCGCTGCTTGCGCCCGCGCGCTACAAGGCGGTGTTCGGCGGTCGCGGGTCGGGGAAACTTCTGCTATGGGACAAGGTACTTGGGCTGGGCACCACAGATCCGCTCGCCGGTTTCGCTGCGACGACATCGAACGTTGTGGTCTCCTTCTATTTTGTCAAGCGGGGCTTTGAGAACGTGGCGAGGATCATCAGACGATGATTACATCCAGGGACGAGGATATCAGAACTATTGTCGCTGACGCACTGACGGAGCAGCAAGAACTCTATCGCGCCAACATCGATGCCATCGTTCTGCGCTCCATCGCGATGACTCTGTTCAACATTTGGGATCGAGGAGGAGGATCGCCGGGAGCTGCGCGCAGACTTCCAGCATTTGCGGCGTTGGCGCAGGAGCGTCGAACAGGCACAAGGTTATACATTCAAGGCCATCATAACAGTGATCGTCAGCGGTCTGGTCGGCGCGATCTGGCTCGGCATCAGGATAGCACTGGGTAAATGAGCCAGGTTCTTTCAGGTGACAGTTGGGATTATCCGACCCGCCGATGTACAAGATAAAACAGGTCGACGCGCAAGACGAAGAGATCGCGGAGACGCTTGTCGACCTTCATCGCCTCACGTTTTCCAAAAGCGCGCCACTTCCGGAGTTCGATTGGGGTTATTGGTGGCTCGTCTTCTCTGGGCGCACCGCAGTTGCCTTCGCGGGGCTGATCCCATCGGCGCTTGTGCCCAATGCAGGTTATTTCTGTCGCGTTGGAGTGCTCGAAAAGCATTGGGGCCGCGCATTGCAGCTCCGTCTCATGCGGGCCATGGAGACGCGGGCGCGCCGTAACGATTGGGATTGCATCGTATCCGACACGACCGATAACGTCGCGTCAGCGAACAACTTCATCAAGGCTGGTTATCGCCTTTACCAGCCGCCAACTCCGTGGGGATGGCCTCACACACTTTACTGGAGGAAGCAAATCCAACAAAGAGGAAGACGCCACTGAAGCCGTGACGAGCCCACGAAGGGGCTCAAACAATGGCGCCGGTCTGAGTAAGACGCTATTACGCACGTTTGGTGCGACATTGCCCGGTGGCTCCGCGCCACCGGGCCTTTTTTCGTTTTGGTGCGGGCGGGAATTTGCCGTCAGTGGCTGTCTGGCATGCGTAGCATGCACGTCAGAGGGAGGAGGGCCCTTGTGATCATGCGGGGACAGCCTCTAAAGTTGGTTTGAAATGACAATAACACGGGGAACGCCTTACCATGACAGCCAAGGTCCCGCTGCCGGATCGTATGCCGCGAGCAAAGGATGCGCCGACCGCGCTCGACGGTTTGCTGGTAGTCGATTTCACGCGGGTCGTTGCAGGACCGGCTTGTACGCAAACCCTGGCGGACTTTGGGGCCGAGGTTATCAAGATCGAAAACCCCGAGGGGGGCGACGACACGCGCGCCTATGAGCACGCGGAAATCGGCGGGGAAACCGCCGCCTATTTGAGCTTGAACCGCAACAAACGTGGGATCGTGCTCGATTTGACGACGCCCGAGGCGCGCGAGGTCGCGCGGCAACTCATCGCGCGAGCCGACGTGGTGGTCGAGAATTTCTCGGCCACAGTGATGGAAAAGTTCGGTCTCGACTATCCGTCGGTGGTGTCGAGCAACCCTCGGCTGGTCTATTGCTCGATCTCCGCCTACGGCCGAAAGGGGCCGTTCGCGTCGCGGCCGGGTTTTGATCCGATCACGCAGGCTGAGAGCGGTTTCATGTCGCTCAACGGCTTTCCGGACGGACCCGCCGTGAGGACAGGCCCGCCGATCGTCGACATGGCAACAGGTATGTCAGCCTGCAATGCCATCCTTTTGGCCTTGCTCGCGCGCGAACGGCTAGGGCGAGGACAGCACGTCGAGGTCGCGCTGTTCGACATCGCGATGTCGATGACGGGTTTTTATGGAATGGCGTACCTCATCAACGGCACAAATCCCGGCCGATTTGGAAATTCTCCAAACGGATCTCCTACCGTTGGCGTCTATGAAGCGTCCGATGGCCCGCTCTACATGGCTTGTGCAAATGATCGGCTTTATCGTCGCCTGGTAACGGATGTGCTCGAGCGGCCGGACCTCATCACCGATCCGCAATTTGCCAACCGCAGGGCGCGAACGGCAAACAAGGAGAAGTTGCGCGCGATCATTGCCGGCATCTTTGCCAGCGATCAGCTGGAAAACTGGATGGCCAAGATGAAGAAGGCCAATATACCCGTGGGCTATCTTCGCACAGTCGAGCAGGGATTCAGCGCGCCCGAGGCTCGAGAGCGGCATCGGCTGAGTCGGATCCCACATCCGACAGCAGGCTCTGTGCCGAACATCGAAACGCCTTTGAACATGGGTTTGACTCCGACGGTAGATCCGGTGGCGGCCCCACTCCTGGGCCAGCATACGAAGGAGGTTCTGCAAAGAACTCTCGGTTATGACGACCAACGCCTTGCGGCCCTGGCCGCTGCCGGTGCTTTCGGGAAATTGTGGAAGGGCGAGCAGGGGGGCGCATGACGGTTTCATTATCCGCGCCACTGCCAGCGCTGAGCAACGCCGACAAGAACAGCCCGTCCAGCCATGCGTCGACTGCCTCTTATCGGCTCTAGCGGCACGACCGTTGCCGTGCTTTGATAGCTGACGTTTGAGATCTCAATCACAAGCCGTGCGAAAACGGCGGTTGGCGGCGGTGCTGCCAGCCCGAGATGCCAGACGGGAGGATTGTCTTGGGAAAGCCTGGCCGTACGATGCTGGCCAAGATTTGGGACCAGCACGTCATTGCGCGCATCAGCGAAGATACTGATCTTCTGCATGTGGACCGTCATTTGTTGCACGATCTCGGCGGCTCCCGCGGGCTCCTCGATATCAAGAGCCGTGGCCTCAAGGTTCATAACCCGGAACTGACGTTCGCCACGCCCGACCATGCTGTTTCCACGGCGAAGGGCCGTTCCGGGACAAGCAAGATCGGGCTGGAGCTGCTCGCCGCGCTCAGGGTCGAAACCGCCGACAGCGGCATCCAGATGTTCGATATCGACCAGCCGGGACAGGGTATCGTCCACGTGATTGGGCCTGAGCTCGGCTTGAGCCTTCCAGGTAGCCTGATTGTTTGCGGAGATAGCCACACCTGCACCCACGGCGGATTGGGGGCACTCGCCTTCGGCATTGGATCGAGCGAGCTTGCGCACGTGCTCGCCACGCAGGCACTGATCCAACGCCGGCCGAAAACCATGCGCGTAAGCTTTGAGGGCAAGCAGCCGGTCGGTGTCAGCGCCAAAGATATGATCCTCGCATTGATCGGACACGTCGGGGCCGCGGGGGGCACTGGCTATGCGGTAGAATATGCCGGGAGTGCGATCCGCGACCTGCCGATCGAGGGTCGGCTGACGATCTGCAATCTTTCCATCGAACTTGGCGCCAAGATGGGCATGGTTGCGCCGGACGAGAAGACGTTCGAGTTCTTGCGCGGTCGCCCCTACGCGCCGGAAGGCCGGATGTGGGCTCAAGCGCTCAGCGCGTGGCGCGAGCTTCCAAGCGACGTGGACGCTGTGTTCGACAAGGAAGTCGTCATTGATGTCGAAAGGCTCATTCCACAGGTGACGTGGGGCATAAGCCCGGAACACGTCATCGGCGTCGACGGTCATATTCCCGATCCCAGGGCGATCGATGATCCGGTTCGCCGTGCAGCGGTAGAGACGGCCCTCGGCTATATGGAACTCGAGCCCGGCCGACTGATCGCCGGCACGCCGGTCGACTGGGTCTTCATCGGCTCATGCACGAACAGTCGCTTGAGCGACCTGCGCGCCGCGGCCGAAGTGGCGCGCGGCCGCAAAGTTGCCCCAGGTGTGCGAGCCTGGGTTGTTCCGGGATCCGAGAAGGTCAAGCGCGAGGCTGTAGCCGAGGGGCTCGACAAGATCTTCATGGATGCGGGCTTCGAGTGGCGCGAGCCCGGCTGCTCGATGTGTCTTGCCGCAAATGGCGAAACTGTTGCTCCCGGCCAGCGATCCGTATCGACGTCAAACCGCAATTTCGTCGGCCGTCAGGGGCCAGGCGCGCGCACACATCTGGCAAGCCCTGCGATGGCCGCGGCGGCTGCAATCGCGGGCGCCATTGCCGACGTCAGAACAATGGTTCGCTGACATGCCAAAGCCCTTCAAAGGATTGAGCGCAATCGCAGCCCCAATTATGCGAAGCAATATCGATACCGACGTCATCATCCGGATCGAGCGGCTGGTCGGGAATTCAGTGCGCGGAACACTTGGCAAATGGGCGTTTGGCTCGCTTCGTTACCTGGCTGACGGCTCGGAGAATCCCGAGTTCATTCTGAACCGCGAGCCATACCGCCGAGCGGAGATCCTCGTGACCGGCCCGAATTTCGGCTGCGGTTCATCGCGAGAGGGAGCGGTTTGGTCGCTCGAGGAAATGGGTGTCCGCGCCATTATCGGTTCAGGGTTCGGCGATATCTTTTTCGCCAACTGCTTTCAGAACGGAATCCTTCCAGTAGTGGTCGACAAGACGATCGTTGACGAACTGGCAGCCGAAATCGAGGCGACTCAGGGAGCGGGTCGGGTCAGCATCGATCTGGAGACACAGACCATCACCGCACCGTCTGGCCGCCAGCACAGCTTCGAAATCGATCAGCGCCGCAGGGACGGATTGTTGAAAGGGCTGGATGAAGTTGCATTGACACTGCAGCGCGACGACCAAATTCGTGCCTTTCAAACTGCCGACCGCGAGGCGCGGCCCTGGGTCTATTTTGCAAGGACTTCGGCATGAGCACGCGTTCCAACATGGTGAAGGTTGCAGTGATAGGCGGCGAGGGCATCGGTCCCGAGGTGACCGCCCAATCGCATCGAATCCTAAGCTGGTTCGCGGCCAAGCGCGGTGTCCCCGTGGAGGTGCGGGAAGCGGAGTACGGAATTGTGCCATATCTCGCAACCGGCAAGGTGTTGCCGGACGATACAGTCGAGGCAATGGAGGAAGCGGACGCCATTTTGTGGGGAGCTACTGGAGGACCGGAAACCAAGGAAGTGCCGCCTGCCGCGCGCAAGGCTGGGAGCCTGCTGTCGTTGCGCAGCAAATACGATCTTTATGCCAACTTGAGGCCGATCGTTGCCCGCCAAGCACTCGCGAACTCCTCGCCGCTGAAACCCGAGGTGTTGAAGGATGTTGACTTCGTCATCATCCGTGAATTGACGAGCGGGATTTATTTCGGTGAGCCACGCGGGATCGAGCGGCTGGCCGACGGTCAGAGACGCGGATTCAACACCGAGCAATATACCACCAACCAGATACGCCGCGTGGCGCGTGCAGCGTTTGAGCTCGCTCGTACCCGCAAGAACAGAGTCTGTTCGGTCGACAAGGCCAATGTGCTCGAGACAAGCGTGTTGTGGCGCGAGGAGGTCATCGCGTTGCGCAACGGGGAATTCCCGGATGTCGAGCTGAGCCATCTTTACGTCGACAACGCTGCGATGCAAATCGTGCGTGAGCCGCGGCAATTCGATGTGATGGTCACTGGCAACATATTTGGCGATATACTTTCCGATTGTGCGGCGATGGCCTGCGGTTCACTTGGCATGCTGCCGTCAGCCTCGCTTGGCCCGATCAATCGGTTCGGCCGTCGCAAGGCGCTTTATGAGCCGGTCCACGGCAGCGCGCCGGATATTGCCGGCAAAGGCATCGCCAATCCGCTCGGCTCCATCCTGAGCGTTGCGATGATGTTGCGCATCACGATGAATCGCCCCGAGGACGCCGATCTTCTCGAACGCGCCGTTGATGCGGCGTTGTGGGCCGGCGCCCGTACCGCCGACCTCGCAGAACATGGCACCAAGAAGCTGTCGACCGCGGAGATGGGCAATGCCGTGCTGAGCGCGCTCGAGAAGGTGGCGGGCAAGGAAAGGGAGCACGTTTGATGGCATATGTGTCCAGGCGCAGCGCGCTGACGATCGTCGCAGGCGGAGGCGTGACGATTGCAATGGGCCGCGCGTCGGCCGAAGACATCACGGGACGCGTCATTTATCCCGTCGCCATACCCATCTATCAGACTCAATTTGTGGCCGACCGCATTGGCTTCTTCAAGGACGCAGGTCTCGAATGCAAGCTGATTCAGGGCGGCAGCGGCGTGAAGACGCGCGAGATCATCGCCTCCTCCCAGGGTGATATCGGCATTGGAGATATCACCCATCCGATGCAACTCAGCAATCATGGGCGTGCCGGTCGTGTGCTAATGCCGGTCGATACGCGATCGAGCGCGGTGATGTTCATTATCCGCAAAGATCTCAAGGACCAGGGCATCAACACATTGGAAGCACTGACCGAATGGAAGCGGCCCGACGGCCGCAAGCCGATTGTCTCGGTTTCGTCGCTTGGCGGTACGAATCACGTCTGGTCATCCTACTATATGGAAACGATGGGTCTCGACCAGAAGGTGACCTGGATCGGCACGGGCAACGTCGACACAATGCTGGGCTCGCTGAAGTCCAAGCAGGTCGATGTGCTTGTGAGCTCGCTGTCGCTGCTCAATGAGTCGATGGAGCAGGGATGGGGCGAGTTGTTGTTTGACGGAACGGACGAAACGGTCTGGAACAAGTATATCGGCGGCAAGGTTCCGGTGACCGCTCATTTCACGCTGCAATCCACGATCGACAAGGACCCGGCGAAGATGCAAGCCTTCGTGACCGCGCTTTGGCGTGCAGCGCTGTGGATCAAGGATCGTACACCCGAGCAGATCTACGACACGATCGAGCCTTATGTCGGTAGCACCTCTCGCAAGGCGAATATTCTCGAGATCGCTGCCTTGCAAAAAGTTGCAGATTATGACGGCACCATCGACGCCGCCGGCTTTGCGCGCGGTGAAAAGGTCTGGTTCCGAGAGATGACCGGCATCAAGCCGCTTACTATCGCCGATGTCGTCAGTTCCGGATTTGTCGAGGCGGCGCGCAAGGCGTATCCGGGGTGAACGTGCAGCCCTCGACCGCAACGAACGCGCCTCGCTCGGTGGTGCTGGATCGCATCGAGGTCAGGGGGTTGAGCAAATCGTTTCAACTATCGGGCGTGACGATCGAGGCCGTGCGTGACGTTTCATTCAGCGTCCGGCGAGGAGAGTTCGTCGCGTTGCTCGGGCCGTCCGGCTCCGGCAAAAGCACAGTCCTCAATATGATCGCGACGTTGATCAAGCCCAGTAGTGGCGAAATACTCGTCGACGGCAAAGCGGTCGTGACCGGCAGAGCGACGCCCGATGTCGGTTACATCTTTCAGCGTGATACATTGTTCCCTTGGCGCACGGTGGCCGACAACATCGGCTACGGCTTGGAATTGGCCGGTGTGCCGGAACCGGCGCGCAAAGAACGAATTGCAACCAGCATCGCCCAAGCAGGTTTGAAGGGCTTCGAACGCGCATACCCCTCGGCACTATCGGGTGGCATGCGGCAGCGCGCAGCGCTCATGCGAACGCTGGTGGTTGAACCACGGATCCTTCTGATGGATGAACCGTTCGGCGCTCTGGACACGCATACCAAGATCGATATGCACGAGGTGTTGTTGCGAATATGGGAACGCGAACAGCAGACGGTCTTGTTTGTAACCCATGACCTCGGTGAAGCCCTGACATTGGCCGACCGAATCATTCTGTTCTCCGCCCGGCCGGGTCAGATCAAGGACCTGTTCGAAGTCGACTTCGCGCGGCCGCGCGATGCCGTGAAGGTGCGCGAGACCCCACGTTATGCCGAGCTTTTCCAGCACATTTGGCATTCCCTCGGCGAGGAATTCGCAAAAGGCCGCAGGGCATGAGGGTACGTCGAGGGTTCAGCACGCTCGCCTGGCAGGCTGCAATATGCGTCGCGGTGGTCGCAATCTGGCAGTGGGGCTATGATCTCCATGCCAGGCTTCCGTGGCTGGTACCGGATTTGCTCGATCCTTATTTCATCTCGAGGCCGTCCGATATCTTCGAAAACTTCCTGATGTTGAGCTGCATCAAGTCGAAGATGGGAACGTTCAACGGTTGGTTGAACGGCGATTTTGCAAAGTGCCTCGCGCGAAATCAAAATAATCTCTGGGTTGCAACGACGATTACATTGAAGAATACGTTCTTCGGTTTCGTGACCGGTGTGGCCAGCGGCTTTGTCGTGGGTCTGATCCTGGGCCGTTCAGACCGGCTCAGCGCGATTTTCCAGCCCTTCATCACGGCCGTAAACTCGATTCCACGAATCGCGCTGGCGCCGATCATCGTGCTTGCGTTTGGCATCGGCGACATGTCGAAGATCGTTACCTCCTGGATCGTTGTCGTCTTCCTCGTTTTTTTTAACACGTTCGAAGGCGCGCGCTCGATCGACGAGGACTTCATCAATGTTGCGCGGCTGCTCGGGGCCAGCGAATGGCAGATCACTCGTACCGTCGTTATTCCATCAACAATGGCCTGGGTCTTCGCGTCGTTGACACCTGCGATTTCGTTCGCACTGATTGGCGTGATTGTCGGCGAATTCATCGGGGCCGAGCGCGGCATTGGCCGGTTGATCATCGAATCGGAGGCGCGCGGCGAAGCGTCGGGCATGATGGTCGCGGTCATCGTTCTGATGATTGTCGGCGTCGTGCTGTCAGCGATGATTTGGAGACTGCAGGCCTATCTTTTGCGTTGGCAGCAGCACAATATGTCCGAGTAAACTGGCCAGGCCAGGCTTGGCACGACGAGGGGTATATCCGATGGCAATTCAGCTTTACGGCTTCTGGCGATCCATTGCATCGTTTCGCGTCCGGGTTGCGTTGAGGCTCAAGGGGCTCGCATTCGACGAAATCCCGATCGATATCCTCTCGGGCGAGCAGTTTGGACCTGCTTACGCGGCCGTCAACGCCGAGCGCGTCGTCCCCACCTTCGTTCACGACGGTCATGCAATCTATCAGTCCCTTGCGATTGTTGAATATCTCGACGAGATCAATCCGAACCCTCGGCTGATACCGGAAGACATCAGAGAGCGTGCGTATGCGCGTTCGCTGGCCCTCATGACGATCGCGGACGGGCACCCGCTCATTGTGCCTCGTGTGCGCAATCACCTCGCCGAGACTTTCGGTGCCGATGCTCATGCGATCGAGGCATGGGGCAGGCATTGGACGCGCGAGGGGCTTGCGACTTACGAGCGGTTCTTGGCCCAGCGAGCGCCGGCCCCGTTTGCTGTCGGTTCCGCACCGGGGCTGGCGGACATCTGCATCGCCGGTCACTCGATCATGGCAGAATACGTGAAGCTGGACCTTGGTCCGTATCCCGCGGTGGCGCAATTGGTGCGGCGGTGCTTTGCGTTGCCTCAGTTCGCGACTTCGCATCCCTTCGTGCAGCCAGGATACAAAGCCGCTAATCCGGCCCGCTGAACTTGCACTCCATTACAGATCAAGACCGAGCACCCGCGCGGCGTTGCCGCCCGCGATCCGCGCCAACGTGACTTCGTCCATTCCTTCGACGCCGGCGATGTGGCCGATCGGATTGTACTCGGCCATGTCGAACGGATAATCGGTCCCCATCAGGATGCGATCGGAACCAAACAGGTCGATGAGATAAGCCAGCTGGTGATAGGTGAAAACAACTGTGTCCAGATAGACCTGTCGCAGATAGGTCGTCGGCGGCAGCGGCAGTTCGGCATGCGAGTCCTGTCGCGCACCCCAGGCGTGGTCGATGCGGCCCGAGTAGGTCGGAAGATAGCCGCCGCCGTGCACCGCCATGAGCTTCAGTTCGGGAAAACGCGCCAGGGTGCCTGAAAAGATCAGGTTATGCAGCGCAAGCGTGGTGTCGAGCGGATTTCCCAGGACGTTGCTGAGATAGAAGTGAGTCAGGCGCTGACCATGGGTGAATCCGTTCGGATGCATGATTATAAAGGCGCCGAGTTGCTCAGCCTTGGCAAAAAACGGACGGAATTTCGGATCGGATAGCTCCTGGCCGTCCACGTTGGTCAATATCTGGACACCCCTCAGCTTCAGGCTGCCGATGACGTAGTCGAGTTCGCGAACGGCGATCTCGGGCTCCTGAAGCGTAACCACGCCTAGACCGACAAATCGGTCCGGCTTGCGCGCGCAATATTCCGCCACGCCATCGTTGGCGAGGCGATGCGCAGCTTCCCCGATCTTTGCATCAAGTGAGTAGTAGCACTGGTTCGGGGCGGGGGCGACGACCTGCACATCGATGCCCATCCTGTCGAGATGGGACAGCCGACGGTCGATCGTCGTCATCACCTCGCGAACGTCTTTCTCCTGCTGCGCGTTGACCCCCTTCGTGACCTCGTCTGCGAAATGCGCCAACGGAATGCGTGCTGGATCGACATGCGGTTGCGCCAGCGCCGCCGCCTGCGGAACGACGATGTGGGCGTGGATGTCGATCGTCGGCGAAGTCGGGCGCCGGGCGAGCCCGTCGGCGTCGTGAATGCGGGCGGCGGTGCGACCGTATCGGTTCTTGCTGTCGATCATGGGATTTGCCTGTCTTTTATCGAATCAAGGGAGTTGTGGTCGGGTGTCACTATGTCGGCTCCGCTTCGTAGTCGTTGTGGCCATCGAGTCGAGACCGCGGTTGCGTCGGCTTCGCCAAGTCCGGCGGCCTCGGCCTCCTCGAAGCAGGCGAGCGCGCTAGCGGCCACCGGAAGCTCGGCGTGAAGCGATGCCGCGAATCCAATCGCCGTCGCCAGGTCCTTTTTTGCAGCGCTCAGGCCGAATGCCGTTTCACCGAGTGGCTGGCCTCCCAACACCTTTGCAATGATGGCGCCGCGGCCCTTCATGGCCATCGGAGCACCGGCGGTGTCCGAAAGGATGTCGATAAGGCGCTCGGCCGGCAGATTGAGCGGCTTGCAGATCGCCAGCGATTCTCCCAGCGCCTGCCAATAAACAAGCAATGGCAGATTGATCGCAAGTTTGACGGTTGCGCCCGATCCGAGGGGGCCGACATGCTCAACGCGACGGCACAATTGCTCAAGAATCGGCAGAGCGCGAGCGACGTCTGTCTTGTCGCCGCCAACCAGTGCGAACAGCTTGCCCTCCTTTGCGGGGCCCGTGCTGCCCCCGACCGGAGCCTCGACGAAATCGGCTTTTCGCTGCTTCACTGCGGCGCCGAACGTCTGCATCGTGTCGGGGCGGACCGTGCTCATGTCTATCACGAGCTTTCCGGCAAGCCCGCCCTCGAGAATACCATCCGGACCGCGATAGACTGCCTCGCTTGCGGTATCGTTGAGCAGCATCACGATCACGACCTCGCACCCATCGACCAGTGCGGCTGGCGTGCCGAACAGCTTTGCTCCCGCGTCGGTCAGCGGCCCGGTTTTCGCTCGATTGCGGTTCCACACGCCGACGTCATGTCCAAGCCCGATCAGTCGCCGTGCGATCGATGATCCCATCCGTCCGGTGCCGCATACGCCGATTCTCATCCTAAACCTCGATCTTGATTAGAGTTATCGGATCCGTGTGTATGATAAAGTCCCAGATGCTGTGTGATCAGGGCTTCGTTGACCTGCAGTTCACGCGTGTCGCCGGCAAAGACGCAACGCCCTGTATTCAGGATAACGGCGGTGTCCGCCACATCGAGTGCAAGCCTGCGGTTCTGCTCGACTAGAACAATCGATTGTCCGTCCGCTTTCAAGCGCTGGATCGTCCGACCTACTTCCGCCACGATAAGCGGAGCCAGACCCTCTGAAGGTTCGTCGAGCAAGAGCACTCGCGGGTTTCCCATCAGCGCGCGCCCGATCGCCAACATCTGCTGCTCGCCGCCTGAAAGCGTGCCCGCGAATTGCGCCTCGCGCTCGCGCAAACGCGGGAACATGTCGAACACTCGATCGAGGGTCCAATTCCTCGCATTCTCGTTTCTGTACTGTTCGGCAACGATCAGATTTTCCCGTACCGTGAGCGAGGGGAAGACGCGACGGCCTTGCGGCACAAGACCAATTCCGAGACGTGCGATGCGTTCGGGACTGAGACCCTCGATCGGTTCGCCAAAAAGGCGTATCTGGCCATCCCGAGGCTTCAGGAAGCCAATGATCGTCGAGATGCAGGTGGTTTTTCCAGCGCCATTTCGTCCGAGCAGCGCCAGCACGCCACCCTGACGCAGTGAGAAGCCGACACCGTGCAGGATGTGGCTGTCGCCATAGTAGGCATGTACGCCCGCCAAGTTGAGCGCGTCAGGTGCCAAGATAGACCTCCCGCGTACGCTCATCTGAAATGACGTTATCACGTGTGCCATCGACGATGACGCGGCCATAATTAAGAAGGGTCACGGTCTCGGCGAGATCGAGCGCCGTGTCCATGTCGTGTTCGATCATGACAACGGTTGTTTCTCGCGATATAGAGGCAATCAGCGACTTCACGACCGCTCGCTCGGTATTCGACAGGCCTGCAAGTGGTTCGTCCAGCAGCAGAACGCGGGGCTTCTGGGCGAGTGCGATGGCAAGCTCGACGCGACGGCGTTCGCCATAGGCAACGTCAGCAATAGGATGGCTGGCAAGGTGCAGCAGTCCAACTGCATCGAGCGTGCGGCGAGCCTCTGTTCGGATATCCGCGTAGAAGGACATAGGTCGCCAGACTTGCCAGCGCGCGGTGCGCAACCCCAACAGACCCAACGACACATTGTGTTCGATGCTGTCGTCACCGAACAAGGTTATGATCTGATAGGTGCGTGACAGTCCGCAATGGGCGCGCCTGTAAGTCGGCAAATGCGTGATGTCGGTGCCGAACAGCCTTATTTGCCCGGCATTCGGGCGCAGGTCGCCGCTGATCTGATTGAACAGCGTTGTTTTGCCGGCGCCATTTGGACCGATAATCAGTCGTCGTTCGCCAGAGGTGACAGTCAGCGACACGTCCTCGGTCACCTTGAGACCGCCAAAAGCCTTGTTGAGATTGATGACTTCAAGAGCAGGCTCGGAGATCGTCGTGGTCATCGCACCTCTCCGCGCAGTGCCGCCATCAACCTGCTGAAACCAGGAACTATACCAGCCGGCATCACCAGCACAATGAAGAGGAACACGAGGCCCAGAAGCATGTTCCAGCGCTCGACATATGCCGAGGCGTAATTCTTCAGCAGCAGAACCAGGGCGGCGCCGACAGCTGGTCCGCCGAGCGTTGCCGATCCCCCGGCGATGACGCCGAGCAGGGCCTCTGCAGAGGTTGTGATCGAGAGCGACGTTGGGTGGATGTACTTATGGTAATAGACAAACAGCAGTCCGGACACGCCCCCCCAGAAACCTGCGTAGATGAACGTGACCCATCGGACCAGCCATGGGTTGAAGCCTAGCGCGGCCATTCGGCGAGGCTGGTCGCGGACACCCTTCAATGACGATCCAAAGGCCGACGAGACGAAGATCGTCATCATCAGGAACGCAACCGTCGCCACAATAAGGGCAAACCAATAGAACGAGGCCGGGTTGTCGAGCGAGAGGCCGAACGGAGCTGGGCGGGTCAATCCCACGATCCCGTTGTCGCCATTGGTGAGATCGGACATCCGGTAGGCCAGACCCCACAACACCTGCGACAGCGCCAGGGTGATCATGAGGAAACCAAGCCCGGTCGCGCGGAGTGCGATCAAGCCGAAACATGCCGCCATGGCAACGGTGCAGCACATCGAGACAAAGGCGGCCGCGCCATGCCCGAACCCGTATCGACTTGTCATCAACGCCGAAACATAGGCGGCAACTCCGAGATAGGATGCATGCCCAAGCGACGTCATCCCGCCAAAGCCGACCAGCAGATTGAGGCTGAGTGCGAAGATCGCCGCAATCAGGATCTGGCTGGCAAGGTTGATGTAGAAATCTCCTGCAAAAAGAGGCGGAAGAAGCAGTGATCCGGCGATTAGGATTGCGGCAGTCCACTTCATGCACTGACACGCCCGAACAGACCCTGCGGCCGGAATGCGATGACGAAAATCATAGGCAGGAAAAGGATGATGTAAGCCAGTTCGGGGAACAAGGCAGTGCCGAACGTATAGATGACGCCAATGATGAAGCTGCCCACAAATGCTCCGATCAGGCTGCCGATGCCACCGAGGATTACAACGATCAGCGCGAGCGGAAGCATGTCGGCATCAAGCCCAGGATAGGCTGACAGGATCGGCCCTCCGAGCACGCCGCCGGCGCCGGCAATGCCTGCTCCGAGACAAAAAACGATCGTGAACAAATTCGAGACGGGAATACCGACAGCTCGTGCCATCTGGCGGTCATCTACGCCGGCTCGGATCATAGCGCCGAGGCGCGTCCGCTCCAGCAGGAAATAGAGCCCGACAGCCGCGATGACGGCACATCCGACCAGCACCAGCCGATAAGTTGGGAAGACGAAGCCAAATAGCCGTGTTGGGGCCTGCAGGTTTTGCGGGGTTGGCACAGGGATTGAGTTGCCGCCCCACAACATCAGGCAGGCGTCCGAAATCACAAACGACATGCCGAGCGTGACCAAGACTTGGCCGAGCGGGTTGCTCTTCAACCGTGTCAGCACCAGGCGTTCGAACAATCCTCCGATTGCGGCGACAACAATGCCAGCCCCAATTGCCGTCACCCAGATGTTCAGGCCTTCAAACGATCGAAGAGCGGTTGCCGCGAAATAGGTGCCGAGCATGAAAAAGGCGCCATGCGTCAGGTTAGCCAAGCGCATCAGACCGAAGATCAGCGAGAAGCCTGACGACAGCAAGAACAGGAGCGCACCCAGCGACAGACTGTTGAGACCCTGGATGATCCAAAACTGCATCGTCGGCCGATCTTGTTTCTGCCCTGCAGCGAGGGCGTCACCCGCAGTCGACCAGCATCACTGCTCCAGGTTCTTTGCCGGCGGATAGTCTCGCGAATAGACGGGATTTTGCAGAAACGCGGTCTTGTCGTAAGTCCAGAACTGAGTAACGTCCGGATAAGTCTTGATGACGGAGTTGACCAATCGCCCGTCAACCTTTGTCACCCTGCGAATATAGACATTCCCGATCGCGTTGCCGAACTCGTCGAACTTGATCTGGCCGCGTATCGTTGGTGCATTGCTGCTCCGGATCGCCGCCATCAGCGCTTTTCTGTCCGCCACATCCCCCTTCGTGGCCTTCAAGGCAGCTTCCAGCACTTCGCCCGAAAGATAGGTGCTCGCCGCATAGTAGCCTGGATCGTATTTGAACTGCTTTCGGAACGCCGGGGCGAAAGTCTTGTTGAGCGGGTTATCCAGCTCTGCAGAATACCAGCTCGTGGTCAGAATCCCCAGCGCTTCGTCGCCCATATTGCGCAGGACGAACTCGTCAAGGGCGGTCATTCCGCCGATCACGGCCATCTTGTCCTTCAGCCCATACTCGATGAATTGCCGCAAGAAGCGGAAACCATTGGACCCGGCGGTGCCAAGGAAGATTGCGTCTGCTGATTTCACCTGCGCGACGTAGCTTCCGTAGTCCGGCGTCGCCAGCGGCGTGAAAATCTTCTGAATGATCTTGCCGCCATTGTCTTCAAACGCGCGCTGAAAGCCGGCACACATTTCATGCCCATAGGCGAAGTCGTCAGCAATGGTGACGATCTTTTTGTACTTTAATTCCTTGGCGGAGTATTCGGCCAGCGGGTAGGCGCACTGAGCGGACGTCGATGTGAGTCGGACGAACCACGGACTGGGATGGCGTTGCGTCATGTTCTCGGCGGCGGCAACCCCGAGCGTCGGCATCTCTTTTTCCGTCAGATAGTCGGCAATCGCGAGAGCTTCGAACGCGGCAAGCGGGCCGATGATGCAATTGACGTCGTTCTTTTCGATCAGCTCCTGCGCCTTTGTGCGCGCGGTCGCCGGCACGCCAGCGGTATCGGCGACGATCAATTCGACCTTGCGGCCGGCCAGCACGTTGTCCCGCTCCTTCAGGAACATTGTCAACGCTAGGTCCATGTCGATTCCGCCGGAGGCGAGGGGGCCGGTTTTGGCCGCCAACAGGCCGACGCGGATCGGCTCACTGCTTTGCGCCAAGAGCGGGGTCGCCATGGTTGCGAGACCCGCGCCGGCGAGCGTGCCGACAAATTGTCGTCGCGATATCGTCATGAAATCCTCCCCAAGAACGCTCGAACACGTATCGGCTTATTATTGGTTGAGCGATTTATCCGACGGAAGCAACAAATGATCAAGTGATAACTACGTACGGCGTCCCGCCCGTTTCACGCCTTGAAATCCCTTTGTAGCAAGCCTTGGAAAAGCTTTGATGCAGTGCGGTATCCGGTGCTCGTTGCCGTGAAGCGGAGGATCGCGAACTCCCTTGATCGGTTAGGGAGCTCTTAGGATCGTTTTCCTCAGAACCTCATACACGCAGGCCGTATCCTGATCGCCCAAGCCCATCTTCATGGCTTCCGAATAGACCGATTGGGTCGAGCTGAACAGCGGCGTGCTGCAGCCTACCTCATCGGCAAATTCGGCGATGATCGCCATGTCTTTTTTCCATGTGGAGACCTTCATGGTCGCCGGCTCGTAAACGCGCTCGACCATCATTGGCGCACGCATTTGAAACATCCTTGAGCCGCCGGCACCTGGCCCGACCATCGCAATCACGGTCTTGGAATCAAGTCCTGCTTGTTCGGCGAGCAACATGGCTTCGGCCGTCGCGACATTGTTGATCGCAACGAGGTGGTTGGCGATGAACTTCATTTTGCTACCGTTGCCGTACTGTCCAAGATCGGCGCTCTGCTTGGCGAAATCGGCAAACAAGCCCATGCATCGCGCAATCGCCGCGCTATCGCCGCTGGCATAGACCACGAGGTCGCGGAGTTTTGCTTGCGCTCCAGTGCCACTCAGCGGGCAATCCAGCGCGATGTGGCCAGCCTGTTGCAGGATGGCCCCGAAACGCAGCTTGTCGGCGAGGCTGAGCGTGCTGAGTTCGGCCACTATCCTCGACGATTGTTTCGAGCCAGCAATTTCCTGGGCGACCTTCTCCACTGCTTCAGGCGAGGGAAGGCTGGTCAGGATGATGGGCGTATCCCGAACAACCGCTGCGACGCCAATTGCGACCGTCCCTCCGCTTCCCTCGAACTCTGTCCGCTGCGCAGGGTCGATATCGAAGCCGATAACACGCCACCCGCGCTCGATCAGGTTGCGCGCAATTGCTCCTCCCATGATGCCAAGTCCGATGATTCCGACGGTCTTGTTCATAGCCGGTGCTTCCCATACGTTTATTTCGATTGACGGCCAGTGCCCGTCGCGCCTTAATTGCTGATCGCGCGATAAACAATTGCCAAGTAATAGCAACTGGTCAAGCGGAGGTCGGGGCTCATGGCAGGTGTTGGTCGAAAGCCAAGCACTGGCCGGATTCTGGACAACGATCCCGATGATCGGGCCTATGTGGCCATGATCGGCCGGGCTCGGGCTCTGATTCCGCAGCTTCGTGATCGTGCCGCGCGGACGGAAGAGTTGCGTCGCCTGCCGCCGGAGACCGAGCAGGATTTGCATGACGCCGGATTGTTCCGGATCGTGCAGCCAAAGCGGGTGGGGGGGTCGGAACTTGATTACGTCGCTCTCGTCGATTGCGCGGAGTTGCTGGGCAAGGGTGACGCGTCGGTGGCCTGGAATTTTGCGAACCTTGCCAGCCATCACTGGATGCTCGGCATGTTCGACAGGCGCGCACAGGATCTCGTCTGGGACAACGACCCCAATGTGCTTATCGCGTCCTCCTTCATATTTCCCGCTGGCCGCGCCCGGAAAGTCGAGGGTGGATATCGATTGCGTGGCAGCTGGGCGTTTTCTTCTGGCGTCGCGTCCTGCGATTGGAACATGCTCGCCAGCGTGGTTTCGTCTGATGACGAAGCCGACGGCATCGAGTATCGCATCTTTCTTGTGCCCAAGATCGATTACAAGATTCATGACACTTGGAATGCGGCCGGTTTGCGCGGCACCGGGTCAAATGACGTCGAGGTGGTTGACGCTTTCGTGCCCGAACCGCTGACGGTTGCCGTAAGCGAGCTTGCTGGCGGGCCGACGCCCGGCAGTGCCGTCAACCCGAACCCGCTTTACGCATTGCCGGTATTCTCGCTGTTTCCATTCGTGCTCTCTGGTGTGGCTCTCGGGAATGCGCAGGCCTGTCTCGATGATTACATCGAGACCGCCCGGCACCGTGCCTCGACCTACAATCGAGCCAAGCTGGGTGACATGCAAAGCACTCAGATCAAAATCGCGGATGCCTCTGCAAAGATTGACACCGCCCGGCTGATCATGCGTTTTACCGCCATCGATGCGATGGCACAGGCGCGGCTTGGTCATGTCCCGGATATGGGAGCAAAGACGAAGTCGCGCCGCGATGGGGCTTTCGCGGTGAATTTGTGCACCGAGGCGGTGTCGACGCTATTCGCGGCAAGCGGCGCGCGAGGATTATTCACGACGGGAGCCTTGCAAAGACAGTTTCGCGATGCCCATGCGATCAACTCTCATCTGGCATTTAACTTCGACGCTGCCGGCACCAACTACGGCCGCGTGGCGCTTGGCTTGCCCTCCGAAAACCTGACGCTTTGAGGCGAGTAGATGAACGACGCGCCCAAGCATCCGATCGGTCCGGACCCCTCCAACGAACTTGCCAGCGACCACTCCCCGATTGATCCAAGGGATTTTCGCAATGCGCTTGGCACCTACGCCACGGGCGTCACTATCATCACCGCTGCCGCGGCAGGTGGCAAACCCTACGGCTTGACCTGCAACTCCTTTGCGTCGGTGTCGTTGAACCCGCCGCTTGTGCTCTGGAGTCTCGTGCTTTACTCATCGAGCTTGAGCATCTTCCAGAACGCGAGCCATTTCGCGGTCAACGTGTTGGGAGCTTCGCAGCAGGCGCTCGCCGACAAGTTTGCAAAATCGTCCGAAGAGAAGTTCGCTGGCGTCGATTGGAAACCTGGGCTTGGCAATGCGCCGTTGCTCCTCGAAAGCGTTGCGACTTTTCAATGCCGTGCTGTCAACCGATATTACGGCGGCGACCATGTCATCTTCCTGGGAGCTGTCGAAGCCTATTCCTACTCTCCGGAAGAGCCGTTGTTGTTTGCCCGCGGTGGCTACGGCCGCTTTGTCGCCGCCGAGGATCGGCACGAGGCCGACAAATCAAAATGAAACAGAAGGCTTCTTTCAACCGCGTGCGGCGCAAGCAGACGCGACTTTCTCCCGATGATCGTCGCAAGGAGTTCGTCGCCAAAGCAACGGAGTTCTTTGCCGAGCAGGGATTTGGGGGTGGAACGCGCGATCTGGCTCGCCGCCTCGGCGTAACGCAACCGCTGCTCTATCGCTACTTCCCGAGCAAGGACGATCTGATCAGGGAGGTTTATCGCACGGTGTATCTGGAGCCGCTCGAGACGGGATGGGACCGAGCGCTCACCGACAGAACGCGGCCGCTTCGCGAGCGTCTGCTGGAGTTCTATCGTGGCTATACCAACGTGCTTTTCACCCGTAAGTGGATTCGTATCTACCTGTATTCCGGCCTGAAAGGACTCGATATAAACCGGCGATATGTCGGCATGGTCCGCGACAAGATCTTGACGCGAATTATCAGGGAATGTCGTCATGAGATGGGGCTTCCGGTGCAAAACAAGCCGACAGCTCCGGAACTGGAACTGGCCTGGGTGTTTCACAGCGGCATTTTTTATTACGGGGTGCGAAAATACATCTACGAAGCCCCGGTGCTTGAAGACAAGGAACAGATGATCAGCGATGCGCTCGACGCCTTCCTTGCTGGGTATCAGCGGGTTTTCGACCGCACCAGTGTCCGCGTGATTCGTCCACGCGTCAAAGCAGTCGTATGAGTCACTGGCCGTACGCTGCCGCTAGACTTTCTGCATTTCCGCTCGATACCAATCCCCGATTTCGCTTGCGGTCATCAGCGCGACGCCGTCGTGGCCGATAACATAGTCGAGCAAGGCCTCAAGATATTTGATCCGATGCGGAACACCGGTGATGTAGGGGTGAACCGAAATTGCCATGATCCGAGCGTTCGTGGTGCCCTCAAGGTATAAACGATCGAACTGGTCGGTGCAGCGCTTCAAGAACTGCTCGGACGGGAGGTGCTGGAGCGCATGAATCACGATGTCATTGCTCTCGACCGAATAAGGAATCGTCGTGATCGTTCCGTGCGGCGTTGCTATGTCCTGTGGCAAGTCGTCGATCACCCAATCGGCCACGTACTCGATGCCGTTGAGGCGCAGGAGATCGAGCGTTTCCCCGGTTTCGGTCAGTCCTGGGCTCTCCCATGACCTGGGAGGCTTGCCCGTAAACTTCGCAATCGTCTCGATTGATCGCTTGATGGCGTCAGCTTGATCATCGAGCTTATGCATCGGACCTTGGAGAAAGCCATGGCCCATAAACTCGCATCCGGCTTCCAGAGCGGCGGAGGCCACCCGAGGGTAGCTGTTGCAAACGTTCGCGTTAAGCGCGAGCGTGATCGGAATTTTGCGATCGGTGAACGCGGCGAGTTGCCGCCAGAAGCCTGCGCGCATTCCGTATTCGTGCCAGGACCAGTTCGGTACATCCGGCAGTAGTGGTTGACCCATTGGCGGGCTCAACACGGTTCGCGGCATCGCATTTTCGATCCGCCATTCCTCCACATTGAGGATAACCCACACCGCAAGCTTTTTGCCGTTAGGCAAGCTCAATTTCGGGCGGTCGATCTGCGCCTGGTATGGAATACGGTCGCTAAGAGCCACGGCGTGTCTTCTCTGTGCTGAATCGCGGACTATCCCGCGGCGTTTGATTTGCTTGCTATGGCGGCATTGACCCGCGGCATGACCTTCTCGGCCATCAATATCATCGACTGCCGTCCCAATTCGCGGTCCTTCCAATCCTTGCCGGCGTAGAGCAGAGTGCCGAATTTGCCGATCTCGTCCTGGAAAGCGAGCAATTGATCCGCGACGCTCTCGGGCGTGCCGTAGATGATCAACTTGTCGCAGATCGATTCAAACGTGACCTCGTCATCCGGTTGATCACGTCTTGTTTTGAACAACTCGATCCGGCCGTTCGCCTTCAGCTTTGTGAACAACGAATGGTAGTAATAGACGTAAGGGCTGCCAGGGTCGGTTGCATACGCCTTCGCGGTTGCGACATCCTTGGCGACGAATACGCTTTTGGCGACACGCCAATTGGCGGGGTCCGCAACCCGCCCGCCTCGCGCACAACCCTCCGCGTATTTCGGCCAATGGCTGTTGACCCAGGCCGGCATCAGGAAGTTCGCGGAAATGGGGTCCCAGCCGCGCGCGGCGGCTTCGGTGACCCCCCTCGAGAAAGGCGCAACTGCAGTGACGACGATCGGAGGATGCGGTCGCTGCAGCGGGCGCGCTATAAATCCCTGACCGATGTCTCGCATCAGCGTCCGTTCCGTGGAGATTTTCCAGTATTTGCCATCGATATTGTACGGTGGTTCGCTCGTCCATATTGCAAGGACCTGATTGATTGCCTCGAGGAACATGGCATTGCGGTCCGCGTCGAGATTGCCGAACACCTCAGCGTCCGAAAGAAGACCTCCGGGACTTATCCCGAATATCAAGCGGCCATCCAGCATGTGATCGAGCATCGCAATCGAAGCCGCAACGGTCGCTGGATGCGTGTTGGGCATATTGACCGTGCCGGTACCCAGCTTGATCCGGTTTGTTGCGGCTGCAATCCAGGCGAGGAACGCGACGCAAGAGGTAATGTTCTCCGCCTGATCGGTGACGTGCTCGCCCACATAAGCTTCGGTAAATCCGAGCTCATCGGCGAGCTGAAATGCCTCTCGGTCTTCTTCCAGCGAAAGCCGCCAATCCTTTTCGCAAGGATGGATCGGCATCGTAAAGAAACCCAAATTCATACCCTGCATCTCCCAAACACTTCGGTGCTCTAAACTACGGTGCGTCCTTCGGGCGTTCAACACAAGTCTAAAAGTCGAGTGCCGTCAAATAATCACTCGATAAACAAACTTGACGTTGAGCGAGCGCGGCCCTCTAATTCATCCAGCGCAGGAAACCGGCTGGGGAAGCTCTCATCCATGAAAGCCTCGGCTTTCGCATACGCACGCGTAACGAGCGTTGACGATGCGCTGGAGCTGCTCGGCGCTCACGGCGAGCGTGCGAAGGTGATGTCCGGCGGCCAGAGCCTGATGCCAGCGATGAACCTGCGTCTGATCGCCCCGGATTTGATCGTGGATATCGGTGGATTGATTGAACTGCGCGGTATCGTGTTGCAGGGCACAACCCTGCGCATCGGAGCGCTGACGCGCCATGTCGATATTCTGAATTCGGTTGAAGTCGCGGCCCATGCGCCGCTGATGCGCGATGCGGCAGCTCAGATTGCGCATCCTGCGATCCGCAACAGGGGAACAATCGGCGGGAGCCTCGCCCAAGCGGACCCTGCGTCCGAGCTGCCTGCCTGCATCCTTGCGCTGAAGGGGACCGTTATCGCGCGCGGGCCTCGCGGGGAGCGGCGAATTGCCGCGGCAGAATTCTTTGAAGGAATTTTTCAGACGGCCCTGGCCGTGGATGAGCTCTTGGTCGCCGTCGAGGTTCCCATCGCGGCGCGAGGTTCAGCGCATTTTTTCCGCGAATATGCGCGGCGGCATGGTGATTACGCGATTGCCGGTCTTGCGGCACAGGCTATCGTCGAACGCGGCATGCTTACCGATCTCGGGATGGGTTTCTTTGGGGTCGCCGACCGGCCGATGTTGGCAAGGGCAGCGAGCAGTCTGGTCAGCGTGGCGATTACGCCTGCATTGCTTGCGGAAGCTTGCGAAGCCCTTGGGAACGAGCTTGATTTCCAGCAAGACCAGCAGGCTTCCACTGCAATGCGTCGCCATCTCGCAAGAGTATTGCTGGCCCGCTGCGTCGCCACGCTGCTCTCCCGGCCCGAGTTGAGCGGAGGCCTTGGATGATAGGTCCCGTGGCGATCTCGCTTCTTGTCAATGGTGAGCGCGTCGACACGTACGTTCAGCCACGACTTAACCTCGCGGACTTTCTTCGCGAACATTTGCGTCTGACCGGGACGCATATCGGCTGCGAACACGGCGTTTGCGGCGCGTGCACTGTGCGTGTAGACGGGGACATCGTTCGTGCCTGTCTGGTGCTGGCGGTACAGGCCAATGCAACGTCGGTCGAGACGATCGAAGGTCTCTCGGACAGCGGAGAAATCTCCGATCTGCAAAGTGCGTTTCGCGAGCGTAACGCTTTGCAATGCGGCTATTGCACGCCCGGAATGCTGATCACGGCGCAAGATTTGCTGAAGCAGGAGACCGAGCCGAGCCGGGACCGCATTCGCGAGCATCTTTCAGGGAACTACTGCCGCTGCACGGGCTACCAGGCGATCGTCGATGCGGTCGCGGCCACCGCGCGCCTGCGCAGGGGGCAACAGCCGTGACAGTTGTAAAAACTGAAACCCTTTCCTTGCTCGACCGGCCGAACTCTTATATCGGCAAAACGGTGCCAAGGCCGAAATCTCGACCGGCTTATGCAGGGACGCGCTCTCTATGTCAGCGACATGGAGTTGCCCCGAATGGCGCACGTGGTCTTCGTGCGTTCGCCACATGCCCATGCCAGAATCGCACGGATCGAGTCGACGTCAGCAAGGGAAATGCCGGGCGTCATTGCGACTGTAACCGGTCCTGAACTTTCGAACGTGATCTCGCCCTGGGTCGGCGTATTGTCGCATCTGAAGGGTCTGAAATCTGCGCCTCAGCATGCCATCGCGATCGATCGGGTCTGTTGGCAGGGCGAGGCCGTCGCTGCCGTCGTGGCAACAAGCCGTGCGCTGGCGGAGGATGCCGCCGAAGCAGTTCTGGTCGACTACGAGGAACTGGAAGCCGTCACAGACATGCGCATGGCGCTGGATCCGGCGACGCCCGTCATTCATCCCTTGCTGGGCGACAATCTTGCCTTCGAGCGCATCCACGAGGCGGGACAAGTGGACCAGGCCTTTGCCGCCTCCGATGCTGTCGTTGAGGCTGAGTTTGTGTTCGGCCGGCATACGGGCGTCACATTGGAGCCTCGTGCAGTTGTTGCCGATTGGAACGCAGCTGAGGCAAAACTCACGATCTATCAGGGCACGCAGGCCCCGCATATGGTGCAAAATATCTCAGCACTTCACCTCGGGCTCATGGAGTCACAGGTGCGAGTGGTCTGCAAGGACGTCGGCGGATCCTTTGGTATCAAGGTGCATATTTATGCCGACGAGATGGCGACCTATGCATTGTCAAAAATGCTGCGCCGTCCTGTCAAATTTGTTGCCGACCGCATCGAAAGCTTCAACACTGATATTCATGCCCGCGATCACCGCTGTAAGGGTCGTATCGGGGTGAAGCGCGACGGCACGATCACGGGATTCGAAATCGACGATCTCACCGGTATCGGACCTTACTCGATGTATCCGCGCACCAGCGCAATAGAGGCTAATCAAGTCGTCAATCTCGTCGGCGGTCCCTATCTCTCAAAAAACTATCGAGGACGGGCGCGCGTTGTCTTCCAGAACAAGAACGTCATGTGTCAGTACCGCGCGGTCGGTCATCCCATCGCTTGCTCGGTGACAGAAGGTCTGGTCGATCTTGCTGCGGCGAGGATCGGAATGGATCCCGTGGAGCTGCGTCGCCGCAATCTGATTCCGGATGACGCTTACCCCTGTGGGTCGCCGTCGGGACTGAAATTCGAGCGATTGTCGCACCATGCTTCGCTTGCGAGGCTGGTTGAGATGATGGGCTACGATGCGCTGCGCGCGGAGCAGGCGGCGTTGCGAAAGAAGAATGTTCATCGCGGTATCGGCATCGCGAGCTTTATCGAGGTGACCAATCCGAGCGCGGCGTTCTACGGCGTGGGCGGCGCAAAAATCTCGTCGCAAGACGGCGTCGCGCTGCGGCTCGATGGGCAGGGGGCGGTGATCTGCCACACCAGTATCACCGAGCAAGGACAGGGATCGGAATCATTGACCGCACAGATCGTCGCGAGCGTGCTGGGTGTGTCAATGGACCGGATTCGCGTCATGCTTGGCGATACCGATATCACGCCATACGGAGGTGGCACCTGGGCTTCGCGGGGTGCCGGCATCGGCGGAGAGGCTGCGCTGCAGGCGGCAAAAATTCTGCGCGCAAATATCCTGGAAGTCGCGGCTGCGATTTTGCAGTCATCGCCGGCGGAGCTTGATATTGCCGACAACGCCGTCGTGAATGCGCGCGATGGCGCCACCCGCATCGAGCTCAGAGAACTCGCCCGAATTGTCTATTTTCGTCCGGACACGCTGCCGCCCGGCGTGCAGCCGGAGCTGATGGCTACCCGTCACTACGTGCCACGCGAATATCCCTTTGCGTTCACGAATGGCGTCCAGGCCTCCTGGCTGGAGGTCGACACCGAAACTGAATTCATAAAGCTGCTCAAGCACTGGGTGGTGGAGGATTGCGGTACGATCATCAACCCGCAGCTCGTCGATGAGCAAATCCGTGGCGGCGTGGTGCAGGGGCTCGGCGCAGCGTTGTTCGAAAAATGCGTATACGACGAGCGCGGCCAGCTTACGAACGCGAATATGGCTGACTATCTGGTGCCGATGTTCGGCGAAATGCCGGATATCGATGTCGGCCACGTGGTCTCGCCAACGCTCGAGAGCGAACTGGGTGCCAAGGGCGCCGGTGAGGCGGGAACCGCGGGGGCCGCGGCAGCCGTCACCAATGCCGTAAACGATGCGCTCGGCCCGTTCGGCGTCGCTGTCACCGAAATTCCGCTAACGCCTCAGGTTGTTCTGACGGCCCTCGGACGGATTTGAGACGCGCTAAATTAGGACGGGTGAGCACCAGACTTACTCGGCCGCGCTGGCAATTTCGCCTGCTTGACGATTAGTCACCACGACCTTGATCGCGTCCTCGACGCGCTCGCGCGCGTAGCGCAAGGCCGTCGGAAGGTCGGCCAGCGGGAATGTGTGAGTGTGGATTCTGGTCGCGTCAAAGCGCTTTTCGGCCATCAATTCCATCGCACGATGGGTCGCGCTCTTGCCCTCGCCGCGAATGCCGTAAACATAAATGTTATTACGAACGAGATGAGCGATATTGGTTGTGACGGGTTCGTGGGGAAATGCGGCGAGGCAGATCTTGCCGCCGCGGTTGGTCATGTGAATGGCTTGATCGATGGTTTGTTCCGAGCCGGCGCATTCGATGACATAGTCTGCGCCGATTCCACCGGTTAGCTGCTTTACCACGTCGACAGGATTTTCATCCCCGATATTGATCACGCGGTCCGCGCCCAATTCCTTGCCGATAGCAAGACGCTTGTTGCGCGTCCCGGTAAGGATCACCGGGCTTGCGCCGAGCGCCTTGGCCACGGCAACTGCCAGCAGCCCAATCGGCCCCGGGCCAATCACAACCACGCTTTCGCCTGCGACAAGCCCGCCAAGCTCGGTCAGGCCGTACATCGAGGTGCCGGCGGTGACCACCAGCGTCGCTTCCGGATCGCTCATGCTGTCAGGCACCCGGATCAGCGTGTTGATGTGGTTGACCGCATATTCGGCAAAGCCGCCATCCGTCGTGAAGCCGTTGGCACGGTGACCCTTCTCCGGCCTGCCGTAATTGAGGCACGACGTGTACATGCCCTGGCGGCACCGCTTGCATTGCCCACACCCGGCATGAATCTCAACTGTGACGCGTTCGCCGATCTTGAACTCGTCGACGTCAGGCCCAAGCGCCGCGACGGTGCCCATGTATTCATGGCCCGGCGTGAAGTTCTTGTTGAACGGTAATCCCCCTTGGATACGCGCCGGCGATCCCACGTGAATGATTTCGAGATCTGTGGCGCAGATCGCGACGGCGTCGATGCGGACCAGGACCTCAGCACGGGCAGGGACAGGTGTCGGCTTGTCTTGCAGGAATAGTTCGTCGGGGCCGCCAAGCACCCATGCCTTCATTCGTGCAGGAATCGTAAGTTCGGGAGATGTCTTGACGCCGGCGGGGTTATACATGGCAGCGTTTCCCTGAATACTGGAGGCGTATTAACTGAAAGCTATTTCTAACCGTCCTTGAAGCATCCGCAATCGGAATCTCTCATTGCTGCGCTACCGCCCCCGGCTGACGACGAGGATTGATCGGAAGCCCCATCCTTGTCCAGTCCAACCGTTGCCTTCGTTCAATGTCTTGTTGTTGCCGAGAGCTTATAGATCTCGAGCGCGTCCG
Source organism: uncultured Alphaproteobacteria bacterium (assembly GCA_963738845.1). Lineage (GTDB taxonomy): Bacteria > Pseudomonadota > Alphaproteobacteria > Rhizobiales > Xanthobacteraceae > Bradyrhizobium. Next base: position 238,994 of record CAVTYJ010000010.1, read on the forward strand.
CATCAGCGCCACGCGCTGCCTTGGCCAACCTGAAGAGCTGTGCAGCAAGCGCGGCCATCGGTACCGGGGTCGATGTCGTCTGGGCAACATCGGCAACCGTATCCAGATCTTTCAGCATGGTGGCGATATGCCCCAGTGGTGGCGAGTGAATGCCATTCACCATGCGCGGGACGAACAGCTGCAACGGAATGGAGTCGGCAAAGCCCCCGGCAAGCGCTTCTGGCAGCTTCGCGGCATCAATCCCGGCATTTGCGGCGAGCCTTGTGGCTTCCGCGAGCACTGCCATGGCGCAACCCACGATCACCTGATTGCAAAGCTTGGTCATCTGGCCCGAGCCGATCGGGCCCATATGCGTCAATCGTCGCGCCATTGCCAAAACATAAGGACGGACCCTCTCGACATCGGCTAATTCGCCGCCAGCCATCACGGCAAGCGTGCCTTCCTCGGCGCCCTTGGTGCCGCCGGAGACCGGCGCGTCTATCCAGCCCATCCCGTTCGCTGCTCTCAATCGTGCTGCAATAGAGCGGGTCGCATCGGGATGAATCGAGGAAAAATCGACGACGAGCTTTCCTGTACCCGCTGCAGCTGCGATGCCATCCTGCCCGAAGACGACGTCCTCCACGGACTTGGCATCTGTGACACAAATGAAGATGACGCTGGACAACCTCGCAACGCCGAGCGGGTTGGCAGCAGGCGTTGCGCCCGCGTCGACCAGCGAGGTCGCCTTGCCAGCGGTTCGGTTCCAGACCGCGACGTCGTAGCCCGCTTTGAGCAGGCGGCTGGCCATCGGAAAACCCATCATTCCCAGCCCTAGATAACCCAGGCTTTTCCGGGTTTCGTCAGCTTCTCCGCTGCTCATCGTCATTCTCCCCGCATGAACCGAAAGGCTTAGCTCGCATGGGCCTTACCATACTCTCGGCACGTCAGTGCTGAAGTGATCCAAACGCCGTCCAGTGGCTTGCCTAACTATTTGAACCATGAAACAGTTTAAATGGGCCATCAAGGCTGATCGCCCTATTGGCGCCGGGACAGGGAGCGGGCAGATGCGGATGATATCAAACTGGATTCTGGCGACTGGCGTAGCGGTCTCCTTCCTTGCGAGCACGCAGCCGTTACAAGCGCAGCAGACGATTCGCGTTGGCTGGACCATTCCGGCTGAAGAATCCAAATATTGGATGATGCGCAGGCCGCAGGAGTTTCCTGATATAGGCAAAACCTATAATATCGAGTGGACGCAATTCCAGGGTACGGCGCCAATGACGCAGGCGCTTGCAGCTGGTGCACTTGATTGCGCAACCCAGGCTCCGCTGTCGCTCGCCAACGGCGTCGTCGGTGGGAACTTGAAGGCCTACATTGTCGCGCAGCACGTGTTCGAGAAGCCCGGTGGCTTCTCGGTCTATTGGGCTGTTATGGATGACTCTCCGATCAAGACAATCGCCGATCTCAAAGGGAAGACTATTGGCATTTCCGTAATCGGTGGTGGCACGCAGGGTCCGTTCAACATGCTGTTGAAACAGGCCGGCCTCGATCCCGCCAAGGACATCAAGCTGGTGGAAGTTGGCTTTGCGGTGTCCGAAGATGCATTACGTCAAGGGCGCGTCGATGCCGTCAACATGAATCAGCCATTCGCTGCACGCGCCGAGGCCAAGGGCGGCACCCGAAAACTGTTCTCTCTTTCGCAGGCGATGCCGAATATCGTTCACATCCTGGAGGCATGCCGTGCGGACTTCGTCGACAAGAACCCGGAGCTGGTAAAAGCCTATGTCCGCGATATTACCTCCGGCATGAAGAAGGCGTTGGCCAACCGTGAGGAGACCTTAAAGGTTGTTTCCGAGGTGCTGAAAGCGCCGGTGCCGGTGCTCGACACTTATCTGCTCAAGGAAAATGACTTCGGCCGCGATCCGGGCGCTGCGCCGAACTTCCCCGCAATCCAGAAGATGCTCGATATCTACGCCGAAACCGGGATGCTTCCGAAGCTCGATGTTGCGCAATTCAAACACCCGACCATTGTGGCGCCGCTGCAATAGCTGCTGCAGCACAAGCCCGGACCGTCCGGAGACCTTGGGGCGATGAGGAAGCTGCGATCCCGCGTGACAACGGATGGGCTCGATCGTGCCCCTCATCGTGCCTTCATGCGAGCGATGGGGCTTGATGACGCAGCTCTCGCAAAACCGATGGTCGGCGTCGTCAGCATGAAGGGTGAACAGACGCCCTGCAACATAACTCACGATTTCCAGGTTGAGGCGGCAAAGGAGGGGATTGCGGAGGCGGGCGGCACGCCACGAGAGTTCACCACGATTTCCGTCTCGGACGGCATCAGCATGAATCACGAGGGGATGAAGTTCTCCCTGTTCTCGCGCGAGCTGATCGCCAATTCGATCGAGGCGGTCGTTCATGGCCTCGCCTATGACGCCTTGATCGGTTTCGGAGGCTGCGACAAGACTTCTCCCCGGCGTCATGATGGGTATGATCCGCTGCAATGTGCCGTCGATCTTCATCTATGGTGGCAGCGCTTTGCCGGGGCGGTTTCGGGGCAAGACCCTCACCGTGCTGGACTTCTACGAAGCGGTGGGCGCCTTCATGACCGGCGAAATCGACGAGGCCACGCTGACCGGCATCGAACGATCCTGCCTGCCGACGATCGGTGCCTGCGCTGGCCAGTTCACAGCCAACACCATGGCGATGGTCTCGGAGGCCATGGGTTTGACAATTCCTAATGTTTCGATGATCCCCGGAGTTTACCCGGAGCGTGCGCGAGCTGCGCGCGGTGCCGGGCGACTGGTGATGGAAATGCTCGCACGGGGAGAACCATTGCCGCGGGATATCGTCACGCGCAAGTCGCTCGAAAACGGCGCGGCTATCGTTGCTGCCACGGGCGGCTCTACCAATGCCGCGCTCCATCTGCCCGCGATCGCCAATGAAGCCGGCATTTCCTTCACGATCGATGATGTGGGCGAGGTGTTTGCCCGCACGCCTCTCATCGGCAATCTGAGGCCTGGCGGCAAATACACGGCCAAGGACGTCTACGATGTCGGCGGAGCCGCCGTAGTCATTCGCGCATTGGTCGAAAGCGGACATATCGACGGCACTTGCGTGACGATCACCGGCAAGACCATCGCGGATGAGTATGGCAGCGCCAACATGCCGGATGGCGAGGTGATTTTCGCGACAGCCAAGCCGATCATGTCCGATGGCGGCGTTGCCGTCTTGAAGGGCAATCTCTGCCCCGATGGCGCCGTTATCAAGATAGCCGGATTGAAAAGCCTCTCTTTCGAAGGCACCGCGCGCGTGTTCGAGGACGAGGAAAGCTGCGTGGAAGCGGTGCGCAACCGAAACTATGGTGCTGGTGAGGTCTTGGTGATCCGCAACGAGGGACCTGTCGGAGGGCCCGGCATGCGCGAGATGCTGGGTGTCACGGCGCTGATCTACGGGCAAGGCATGGGAGAAAAGGTGGCGCTCGTGACTGACGGCCGCTTTTCCGGCGCCACGCGCGGTATGTGTATTGGTTATGTCTCGCCTGAGTCATTTGTGGGCGGCCCTTTGGCGCTGGTGCGGAACGGCGACCGCATCCGCATCGACGCGAGCGCGCGTCGGATGGATCTGTTGATCGAGGATCGAGAGCTAAGTCTACGCCGCGAAGCCTGGAGACCGCGGCCACCGCGGCATAGCGCCGGCGCATTGGCAAAATATGCGCGTCTGGTTGGACAGGCCCCAGGCGGGGCGGTCACTCACAAAGGCGCGGCCGAGTGGCCCTGGTTCGACTAGATGGGGAGAACCCGACGGCATGAAATCCGCGTGATTGTTGCGAATTTCGGCTATGTTCGATTCTGACCGAGAGCAGCGAGAATGAACGTAATGCCATCGCGATCAGATCTTCAGGCGCAGGCTTTGCCGAGTGACGGACCGGCGGCCGCCATGATCGAGATCGAGCACGTCTCGCAAGTGTTTCAGACATCTTCAGGACAGGATCATCTCGCGTTGTCGGACATCTCGCTGACTGTCGAGGATGGTGCCTTTGTCTCGATCCTCGGCCCCTCTGGCTGCGGAAAATCGACGCTGCTCTACATCGTTGGGGGCTTCGTGCAGCCGACCCGAGGCAACGCGAAGATGAAAGGGAAAACAATCAGCGGGCCGGGTCCCGACCGTGGTCCGGTATTTCAGGAGTTTGCGCTGTTTCCCTGGAAAACCGTGCTTGGGAACGTCATGTACGGCCCGCGCCAGCAGGGCGTGAAATATGCAGACGCCGAGGCGCAAAGCCGCGCGCTGATCGAGATGGTCGGGCTGAAGGGCTTTGAGAATTTCTATCCAAAGGAATTGTCGGGCGGCATGAAGCAGCGCGTCGCGCTGGCACGCACGCTCGCTTATCATCCCGAAGTGCTGCTGATGGACGAGCCGTTTGGTGCGCTGGATGCGCACACACGGACGCGGCTGCAGAATGACTTGCTCAATATTTGGGAGCGCGATCGCAAGACGGTGTTGTTCGTCACGCATTCGGTCGAGGAGGCGGTGTTTCTATCCGACAGGGTCGTGATGATGTCGCGATCACCTGGGCGGATCAAGCAGATCGTCGACATCGACCTGCCGCGTCCGCGCCGCCGAACCGAGCTTCTGCTTGATCCTCAATACCAGAAACACGTCGTCGACATCGAGCGAATGTTCGACGACGGCGGCGAAGCCGAGCTACGGTCATGATTTTGAGTGCAACGATCATCAGGCGCGCGGCGCCTTTCCTCGCGTGTCTTGGCTTGCTCCTTTTGTGGCAGGCGGCATCGCTTGCTCTCAAGAACGACAGCTTCCCAACTGCCGTCGAGGCGATCCGCGCCATTCCTTCGATCCTGGGGGACAAGGACTCCCTGATCAATTTCGGCGCGTCGCTGCGCCGCATGGCGATCGGCTTTGGCGTTGCCGTCGTGGTTTCGATCCCGCTAGGACTGATGATGGGCCGCAGCCGTTGGGTAGCGTCCTTCTTCAATCCGCTGTTGATGGTGATTTATCCCGTCCCCAAGGCCGCCCTGATGCCGATCATCATGCTCTGGCTCGGCGTTGGCGACATCGCCAAAACGCTGGTGATATTCCTCGGCGTCAGCCTGCCCGTGATCTATCACAGCTTTGAAGGCGCGAAAGCTGTCGAGGAGAAGATGCTGTGGTCGGGCGCTGCAATGGGCCTCTCGGCACCGCAGCGGCTGGTTCGCATTGTTCTGCCGGCGGCCTTGCCGGAAATTCTCACCGGCTGCCGCACCGGGCTGGTGCTGGCCCTGATCACGATGATCACCAGCGAAATGATTGCCCGGCAATCCGGCGCAGGCAATATCCTTTTCAACGCGCTCGACATGGGTCAATACGATACGGTGTTTGCGATGATCATCATCGTCGGCGCGATGGGTATCGGGTTCGATGCCATGTTCGAACGCATTCGTGCGCGGCTGGTAAGATGGTCCGAGCCGCAATTCGACGTTCCCTTGAGCTTCTCATGAACGCGCGCGCCTTTAGAAGTGACGTTCTGGTTGGCCTGGTGCCAATCGCGCTCTTGGTCGCGCTGTGGCAGGCCTTGGTCTCGTTCGGCTACGCGCCCATGACCCTGCTGCCGCCGCCGGGAGTCGTCTTTGACCGTCTGCTTCAGCAACTGCTGACCGACACGTTCCAGCGGGAGATCGCAGCGACGCTGTTCCGGCTCTTTGCCGGATTTTCAATTGCGGTTGTCCTGGGCGTGGTGATCGGGCTTGCGGCCGCAGCAAGTCCTGCAATCAACGCCGTCGTGAGGCCAATCGTGCGCGTGCTTGCGCCCTTGCCCAAGGTTGCGCTCTATCCGGCCCTTTTGCTTTTGGTAGGCTTTGGCCATGAATCGAAGATCACACTGGTGGCGGCCGACGCTCTCTTTCCGATCCTTCTGTCCACCTATTATGGCGCATCCATTGTGGAACAGAAGCTGATCTGGTCGGCAATGGCGGCCGGGACGCCACCGCGCGAAATCCTGTTCAAGGTGGTATTGCCTGCGGCCGCGCCCTCGATTCTGACCGGCTGCCGCATTGGGCTCGTCATTTCCTGCATCGTCGTGTTTCTCGCCGAGATGATCACGTCGACCGACGGGCTCGGCCATGTCCTCATCACCGCCGCCCGCACGTTCCAGGCGGTGGACATGTTCGTGCCCCTGATCACGATCTCGCTGCTGGGTTTGATCCTGAACGGCCTGCTCGAGGCGTTGCGGTCCTATCTGCTGCGCGGGTTTCCGGAAGTCTGAAGGTTTCGAGGGGGAGGAAAGAGCATGCTGGCGGATCGCATCGAAGGGAAATGGATCGACGCGTTCTGCGAGATATTCGACCGTTGCGCTGTCAAATCCGGTGACACGGCTGCCATTCTTTCGGAGACGCAATCGCGGGCGCTCAACGTGCACCTGTCCGAACTTGCATTATTGCGGATGGGCGCGCGGCCGTTTCATCTGGTGGTGCCGACGCCTCGCAATCGACATGTCGTACCGATCCGTTCCACGGGCGCCAGCGAGGCGATCCAGCGGCTCACACCGGTGGTGACTGCCCTTCAACAGGCGGGTTTTGTGGTCGACTGCACGGTCGAAGGCCTCATGCATGCGGTGGAAACGCCGGAAATCCTGAAAGCCGGTGCACGCATCCTGGTGATTTCGAACGAGCATCCCGAGGCGCTGGAACGCATGATGCCTGATACGGCGCTGGAAAAGCGCGTCCGCGCGGCCGCAAGAATGCTTCGTGCCACCAGGCGAATGCGCGTTACTTCGAAAGCTGGCACCGAGCTTGATATCGATATGGTTGGTGCCTCGACGGTCGGTGTCTGGGGCTGGACCGACAAGCCGGGCACGCTCGCGCACTGGCCGGGCGGCATAGTGGTGAGTTTTCCCAAGAGCGGCACCGTCAACGGCACGCTCGTAATGTCCGCTGGTGATATAAATCTCACTTTCAAACGATATCTGACCTCGCCGGTAAGGATGACGTTGAGCAACGATTATGTCACGGCGCTCGAGGGCGAGGGAGCGGATGCCGCGATGATGCGGGCCTATCTCGCCGCTTGGGGCGACCGCGAAGCCTACGCGGTCTCGCATGTTGGATGGGGGATGAACCCGGCGGCACGCTATGAAGCGCTGTCGATGTACGATCGGCGCGATACCAATGGGACCGAGCTCCGCGCAGTCTCGGGCAATTTCCTGTTTTCTACCGGGGCCAATGAATTTGCCGGCCGCTACACCGCCGGTCACTTCGATTTGCCCATCATGGGCACGACTATCGAACTCGATGGTGTCGCAGTGGTGCGCGAGGGCGTGCTGCAGGATGTGTTTGGCTAGGAATTTCTAGACGACCGGTGGCCTCGCCAATCCAAAATGCCTGAGCAGGTCGACCAGCTCCGCCAGACGCTTCTCTCTGTACGCATCGATATCGAGATCGGTGTAATCGAGAAAGCCGGCGCCGGTGCGCAAGCCGATGTGGCCATCGTGCATATTTTTCGCGATGATGTCGGGCGCGCGGTAACGCTCGCTGTGAAGCGCGCCTTCGAGATAGCGACTGGCGTAATAAAGAATGTCACCGCCGCCCCAATCGATGAACTCCAGAAGGCCCAGCACGGCGTACCGAAAGCCGAAACCGTAGCGGATCGCCTTGTCGATTTCCTCCGCGCTCGCAACGCCTTCCTCCACCATCCGCGCGGCCTCATTCATGGCGAGCGCCTGGATCCGCGGCACGATAAAACCGGGTGTCGCCGCGCACACAACCGGTACTTTGCCGATGCCTTCGAGCAACGATTTGATTTCCTCAATTATCGCCGGATCGGTCGCTTTGCCCGGAGAAATCTCGACCAACGGAATGAGATACGCCGGATTGAGCCAGTGCACGTTGAGGAAGCGACTGGGGTGTTCGATCGCGCCGGAGAGATCGTCCACCAGGATCGTCGATGTCGTCGAAGCGATGACCACATCGGGCCCGATGATTTTGGAGGTAGCAGCAAGCACCTCGCGCTTCAGCTCGACCACCTCCGGCACGCCCTCGAAGACGATCCCGGCGCGACCCAGCGCATCCGCACTGCGACTTGCGGGCACGACGCCGACCCGCGCCGCAACTTTCTCGACCTCCCCATCCCCCAGCAATCCGAAACGCGCCAGGCTCACCAGTGTCTTTCGGATTTCTTCAAGCGCTTCTGCTTCGAGCAACGCAAATTGCTCGGCCGAACGTTCGGCCTTGACGTCAATCATGACCACTGGGTGGCCCGCATAGGCGAAGGCGACGGCGATCCCGCGACCCATGCGGCCAGCGCCAAGGCAAGCGATGCTGGTTCGATCGGCCATCATTCGCCGAAACCTTCGCGTAACAAGGTCTGAAACTCGGCGCGATTGAGATTGCCAAGGCCGAGGCTTGCCAGGGTACGGCCGGTCTTCCGAAAGTCCTCTCGGCATATCGCGCCGCCGATAGCCAAGAAGGCGTTTGCGAGCGGCGTCTCGACGCCTGCCAATTCCGCGACGGAGGTCAGAAAAGACAGGCCCAGCCGCAAATCCTCTCGCATATAGCGATGTTCGGTCAGCACCAACCGCTCGCGCCAGTCGCCGGAATCGGTCAGGCGGTCGTGCGAGCCGCGGCCGTACATCCAGATTTCGCCTTCATTGGCGTAATGATGTGCCAACGGAAAGTGCGGTGCGCCATACCCAAGCGCCTCGCGCACAGCGACGCGTTCAGCATCGAGCGCATCGGTGGCTCGGCGTATTGCAGGTTGCGTGCCCTCCTTGTGAATGTCCCAACGTTCAAAATGCTCGATCGGCCCCGCGTTCATCACGATCAGCGGCGGGTGGATGATGGGGCCTGCGTTCATCAGCGCAGCCGAGAGCGCGTCGCCGCAAGGTTCGATCACGCCCGGAAAAACGGCACTGATAACTTCGAGCGCACGGCCAGCCTGGCTCAGCGGGAAGACGCCGAGCGGAAGACGTTTGGCGCGGACGGTAATGGCGACTTCAAAGGCGCCGTGCTTGCGCGTCAACCAGGGCAGAGTACCGGTTTCCGCGAAACTGACCTTTGCGCGATTGCCGGCATCCCGTGTAGCCTTGGCAAAAATCATCGACCCGAAGGTCGCTGGCGGCAGGAACACAACCTGGCCATCGCTCAAATGCGGCGCGAGAGTTTTTGCTATGTCGTTTTGTGCGAAGGCCGGTGCGGGACAAAGGACAAGTTCCGCATCGTGCACGGCGTCGGCGATGTCGGTCGTCACCTGCGCCAATTTGACGTCGTGCCGACCGTTCGAAGTCCTTGACCAATATCCTTGAGCCCGCTGCGCGATGGAGCGCAACCGCCTCTGCATCGCGCCGCCACAGGCGTACGTCATGTCGTGCAAGCGCAAGATCCCCTGCAGCCGCGAACGAACCGTTACCGCCGCCCAGGACCGCGATTTTCAAGGGACCTCTCCATCCGCGATCGCCCGCGCATCTAGTTGCTTCAGCCTGAAATGTTGAACCTTTCCCAGGGCTGTTCGTGGCAAATCATCGACGAATATAATTTCGCGCGGCACCTTGAAACGCGCAAGCTGCGTCTCGACGTGTGCTTTCAGATCCTCGGCAGCAACCTCGCTTCCCTGTCGCCTTATGACGTAGGCGATCGGCACCTCGTCCCAGCGCGGATCGGGACGCCCGATCACGCCGCATTCGCCGACATCGGGGTGTTCGAGCAATACGCGCTCCACCTCCGCCGGATAAATGTTTTCACCGCCGGAAATAATCAGATTGTTCCTCCGGTCCTGCACCCAGAAATACCCGTCTGCATCGCGCAAGCCGATATCGCCGGTGCGGTACCAGCCGTCCCGCAGCGCCTCGCGGGTCGCCTTCTCGTTTCGCCAATATTCGAAAAATACGCTTCGCCCGCGCACGACGATCTCGCCTGGCGTTTTCGCGGGCAACTCATTTCCCGCATCGTCGATCACGGCTGCCTCGCAGCAAAGGCCAGGCAGACCGGTCGAGCCCTCGCGTGACAAGTCGCCGCCCCACCGCGTGTAGATCGCAATCGGACAGGTCTCGGTCGAACCATAGACCTGCAGGACCGGCACGCCGCGGCTGACCAAACGTTCGATCAGGTGCGGCGGCACGATGGTCGAACCGGTCGAGATCGCCTTTAACGATGACAGGTCTGTCGTTGCCCAAGCGGGATGATCGCTTACCGCCTGGATGGTCGCAGGCACGAGTACAGTCAGGGTTGGCCGATCGCGCTCGAACGCCGTCAGCGCAGCTTCAGGCGTAAAGCGCGCATGGATCGTGACGGTTGCGCCTTGATGCAAGGCTGGCGTGGTCTGAATATTGAGACCTCCGACGTGGAAAAACGGCAGCACGGTCAGGATGTGGTCCTCCGAGGCGAGAGCGTGCATATGCTGGCTCATCACACCGTTCCATAGCAGCGCCTCCTGTCTCAGCACCGCGCCTTTTGGACGTCCAGTCGTGCCGGACGTGTAGACGATGAGGAGGGGAGACGAGAGGTCGGCGTGTGCAGTGGAAGGTTCGTCGCCTGCCTGCCTGAGCAGGGCATCGAAAGAGATGCCTTTGGCTGGCGTAAAGTCGAGTCCGAGCTGTGCCACTTCAGGCAAGCTCTGCTCCATTGCGGGCAGGATCGCGGCAAATCCCTTTTCGAGCGCCAATACCTTCACCGCCGCGTCGGACAAGATGAACGATTGTTCCGCAATGGCGAGACGCCAGTTCAGCGGCACCAGCATCGCGCCGAGTCGGGCACAGGCATAGAGCAGCACCAGATAATCCGGCCGATTAAGGCTAAGGATCGCCACGCGATCGCCACTCGCGACGCCGAACTCGGCTCGCAAGGCTTGCGCTGCGCGCGCTATCCGCTCGGCAAACGCCGCATAGGTCAGACTACTGCCTTCGAAACGAATCGCAGGCTTGTCGGGCGTGAACGCAGCGTTACGCTCGATCAGTATGCTGAGGTCCACCGTCAGTCGTCCGTCTCACCGGTCTCGTACAGCGCCTCCCGTCCGATGCGGTCGAGACAGAGTTCGGCGGTCCAGGGCAGCATCAGCGAGCCGCAACGGCTGTCGCGATAGATCCGCTCCAATGGAAGCGATTTCAGCATGGCTTGTCCGCCGCAGGTTCGGATCGCGAGCGTTGCCAATTCGTTGGCACCTTCCATGACGGAGTATTGAGCTGCATAGGCGCGGAGCACCTGCTCCTTGGTCGGATTGGCGCGAGCCTCGGTCACGGCCTGGAACCAGGTCGCCTTGATCTGCTCGAGCTTGATCTGCATCTGCGCCACGGCGATCTGCTTGGTCGGATACATTCGTCGCTTCACCGGCGGCGTGCCTGGCATCTCGCCCCGTAAATAGCGTACGGTGAAATCATAGGCTGCCTGCGCGAGACCCATATAGGTCGGCGATAGCGTGAGAAACATGTGTGGCCAGCGTTGGGCAGCCTGGAAATAGACGCCGCGCGGCATCAGCGCGGCATCCTCTTCGACAAAGACATCCTTGAACAACAGCGTCCGCGAAACCGTGCCGCGCATCCCAAGCGGATCCCAATCACCAACCACGGACACTCCCTCGGTCGCGGCCGGCACGGCCAGGTAAAGCGTGTTGCGGCGCGAAGCTTTCTCGCCTTCGACTGTCTCGGTGCAGAGCACGCCGTAATAGTCGGCATGCCCGGACAGCGAGGCGAAGATTTTCTTGCCGTTGACGATCCAGCCGCCTTTCACGGGTTTTGCTTCGGTACCGAAGGCGACGGCGCCGGCTGCAGCCGCACCGCCTTCCGAAAAAGGCTGCGAGTAGATCGCGCCGTCACCGACAATGCGTTTGTAATGGACGGCGCGCCGGCGCTCGTGCTCAGCGCGGGTTGGTGGGTCCATGTCGAGGTCGTCGGCAAGCGGTCCGGACCACAGCGTCGAGCAGACATGCATGTTCCAGGTCAGTGCGGTTGCCCCGCAATAGCGACCGACTTCGGCAGCGGCCAGCGCATAGGTCTGGTAGCCTGCGCCAAGGCCGCCATGCTTTTTCGGAATTGAGATTCCAAGCAGGCCTGCGCGATGCATGTCCTTGTAATTCTCGGTCGGAAACGTGGCATCGCGGTCGTAAGCCGCAGCCCGTCCTGCGAACACGGACTGTCCCAATTCGCGCGCCCGCGCGACGATCGCGGCCTGCTCGTCATCGAGCCGAAAGGCGTCAGGATCGAAGATCGGCGCATCCAGGACGACCCGGCCGCTCCCGGCTGCGGTCTTGCTCAATTGTACGGTCATCAGGCTGTTGCTTCCGTTGATCCAGTCACATGCGTACGGAGAAATTCATCGAGCGCGGTATTGAAGGCCTTTGGTCGTTCCAGATTGACAAGATGTCCGGCACCTTCGAGTTCAACATAGGACGCTGAGGGAATATAACTCGCCATTTTTGCCATCATGGGCGCCGGCGCGTTTTTGTCCCTGGAGCCCGACAGCACCAACGTGGGTACCTTGATCTCCGCCAGGGCCCTGCGCTGATCAAAGCCAAGCAACGCCAGCATGCTGGCGCGATAGCTCGCCTCGGGCACGCTAGCCATGCAGTCGCGGGCAAGTTCTACACCGTCGGTGTCGGGATTGTCGCCGACCAGTTCCCGGACCAGCGCCGGTGCGAGCGATGCCATGGTCTCGCCGCGATCGAGCGGGCCGAGCCGTGCCTCGATGAAGGTTTTCTGCCAGTCGCCATCGGCCCTCCCGAAAGCGGGGCTGGTTTGTGCAAGGACCACGGCGGTGGCGCGATACGGATGCCTCACCACCCATTGCTGGACGATCATGCCGCCGATCGAATGTCCAACCAGCACGGGACGTCTTGCGCCGACCTCCTCCAGGAAGTCCTGCAACGAGTTCGCGAGCTCCGCAATGCCTGGCGAGGCCAACGCCGCCGAGCCGCCATAGCCCGGCATGTCCCAGGCGATCGCGCGATACCGCTCACCAAAAAACGCCAGCTGCCCGCGCCACGCTCGCGCCGCTCCGCCGATGCCATGAAGGAAAACCAGCGGCGTTGATCGAGGATCGCCTGCGGCTTCATAGGTGAAACGCCCGTCTCCGGTTTTCAAGCTTGCAGAAAGAGCCACGCAGGCCTCCGGTTTGCTCGACGGGCGATGCTAACAGGCTTCGAACGGATGGAAAGCAAAAACTTTATATTTAAAGCAATCTTCGGAGATTGGCTGCCCGACCTCAGTCGTTTTCTTGCAAGAGCTTGAAGTTTAAAATATACGCAGTCGGTGCCCGCAATTCATTTCGGAACCCACCCATGTCCGCGCTGCCGCGTTCCACACATGCGCTGGTGACCGGCGGCGGTCGTGGTATCGGCCGTGAGATCGCCTCGGCGCTGGTACATGCGGGCGCAACCGTCACGGTACTGGGTCGCCACCGCGCGGCTCTGGATGAGGTTGTTGCTTCAGGGGCCGCCCATTTTTGCTCTGTCGCCGACGTCGCCGATCAGGCCGCGGTCGGCGCGGCGATAGCCGCGGCGGCGGCGCGGCAGCCGATCGATATTCTTGTTGCGAATGCTGGCATTGCAGAATCCGCTCCGTTCTCGAAGTCCGATGCGGCGCTGTTCCGGCGAATGATTGACGTCAATCTCATGGGCGTGGTTTACGCGATAAAGGCAGTGTTGCCGTCGATGAGGGATCGCCCCTACGGCCGCATTGTCGCGATAGCATCGACCGCCGGGGTGAGGGGCTATGCCTATGTCAGCGCTTATAGCGCGGCCAAGCACGCCGTGGTCGGTCTGGTACGATCGTTGGCGCTGGAACTCGCAACGCAGCCGATCACGGTCAACGCCGTATGCCCCGGCTTCACTGATACTGATCTCGTAGCCGCGAGCATCGAGAACATTATGCAAAGGACCGGCCGTACCCGCGAGCAGGCTATGGCCGAGCTGGCCAGGCACAATCCGCAGGGTCGTCTGGTGAAGCCGAAGGAGGTCGCCGACACCGTGCTATGGTTGTGTGGCGAAGGGGCGGCGGCGATCACAGGGCAGGCGATTGCAGTGGCAGGCGGAGAAATCTAGAACGCAACCGAGCGGCCCGCACTAAAGCGCAAGGAAAGATTCTATGAGCAGACCAGCCAATCCCGTCACCGTGCCGCTCGCCGACTACTCGCCGAAGCATTTCTTGTCAGCTATCGTCGATGGCGTGGCGACAATCACGCTGAACCGCCCCGAGCGGAAAAACCCGCTGACTTTTGAAAGCTACCGCGAATTGACGGATTACTTCCGCGCGTGCGCCTTTGACGATGAGGTCAAGGTGGTGGTGGTGACGGGGGCCGGCGGCAATTTCTCTTCCGGTGGAGACGTGTTCGAGATCATTGGCCCGCTGGTGAAAATGGACACCAGGGGTCTGACCGGTTTCACCCGGATGACCGGCGATCTTGTCAAGGCGATGCGAGCCTGCCCGCAGCCTATTGTGGCAGCAGTGGAAGGAATTTGCGCTGGCGCCGGCGCGATTATCGCCATGGCCGCCGACATGCGTCTTGCCGCGGTTGGCGCCAAGGTTGCCTTCCTGTTCAACAAGGTGGGCCTTGCCGGCTGTGACATGGGCGCCTGCGCGATCCTGCCGCGTATCGTCGGCCAATCCCGCGCCTCCGAGTTGCTTTATACCGGCCGCTTCATGACTGCGGAGGAGGGTGAGCGGTGGGGTTTTTTCAGCCGCATCGTGACCTCGGAGCAGGTTCTGCCGCAGGCGTATGCACTTGCCAGGCAAGTGGCCGAAGGCCCGACCTTTGCCAACACCATGACCAAGCGGATGCTGGCAATGGAATGGGCGATGTCGGTAGAGGAGGCGATCGAGGCGGAGGCAGTAGCCCAGGCTCTGTGCATGACCACGGCCGATTTCGAGCGCGCTTTCGTCGCCTTTTCCAAGAAAGTGAAGCCTGCCTTCCAGGGCAATTGAGCTTTAATCCGGCAGGCCGCAGGGGGACTTGCGCAAAAATACTTTAGGGTTAAAATAATTTGTAATTGCTAAATCCTGGCCCGATCTCGGAGGCGCCCATGAAGATCGCGATCATTGGTGGCGGACCGGCCGGTCTTTATGCCGCAATTCTGCTCGCCAAGCAGCGCCCGCAGTCCGAGATCAGCGTGTATGAGCGCAACCGTGCTGACGATACGTTCGGTTTCGGCGTCGTCTTCTCCGACGCGACGCTCGACAATTTCGAAAAATACGATCCGCCAAGCTATCGGCGCATCACCCAGGAATTCGCATATTGGGACGATATCGCCGTGCATTTCCGTGGCACGGTGCATCGGGTTGGCGGCAACGGGTTTTGCGGCTGCTCGCGGCGCAAGCTGCTCCTGATCCTGCAAGAGCGGGCGCGCGAGCTCGGCGTCCATTTGCGTTTTGAGACCGAGATCGACGACGAGTCCCGCTTTGCGGATGCCGACCTTGTCGTACTCTCCGACGGTATCAACAGCCGTTTCCGCGAAAAATATTTCGATCACTTCCAGCCCGAAGTCGACGTCCGCTCGAACTATTTTGCCTGGATGGGCTCGACCAAGCCGCTCGATGCTTTCACCTTCATCTTTCAGGAGACCGAGTGGGGCCCGTTCATTGCGCATGCTTATCAATACGAAGCTGGTCGTTCGACCTGGATCTTCGAGACCGATCCAAAAACATTTCAGCGCGCGGGTCTGCAGGGGCTGGACGAAAGACAGTCGGCTGAGCGGATGGCCGAGATCTTTGGCTGGTTTATCGGCGGCCATCAGCTCCTGATCAATCGGTCGATGTGGCGAAATTTCCCGATGATCCGCAGCAAGCGATGGATCAAGGACAATATGGTGCTTCTGGGCGATGCCAAGGCAACGGCGCATTTCTCGATCGGTTCGGGCACGAAATTGGCAATGGAGGACGCGATCGCCCTGGCCGACGCCATGGAGCGCGCGCCGACTGTTGCAGGGGCGCTGGAGCTTTATGAGCAGGGTCGTCGCGAGGAGGTTGAAAAGACGCAGCATGCGGCCGACGTGTCGCTGGTCTGGTTCGAACATGTCGATCGCTTCTGGCAGTTCGATCCCGTGCAATTCGCCTTCGGCGTGATGACGCGCTCGAAGGCGATCACGTACGACAATCTCAAGCTCCGGGCTCCCGAATTTGTCGCTGAGGCCGACAAAGCCTTCGCAAGGCAGGTTCGAGCTGCGGGACTGGACGTCGACGTACAAAACCCGTCGGTACCGATGTTCCAGCCCATGCGGCTGCGCGAGATGCATCTCGCCAATCGTGCCGTGGTTTCGCCGATGTGCATGTATTCGGCGGTGGAGGGAATGCCGACGGATTTTCATCTGGTGCATTACGGATCTCGCGCCATCGGCGGTGCGGGCCTGATGTTCACCGAGATGGTTTGCGTCGGCCGCGACGCCCGGATCACGCCCGGCTGTGCCGGATTGTGGAATGACGAGCAGGAAGCCGCCTGGAAGCGCATCGTGGATTTCGTCCACGCCAATTCGGCGGCGAAATTCGCCCTGCAGCTTGGTCACGCGGGTCGCAAGGGCGCAACCAAGCTCATGTGGGAAGGCATCGACCGGCCGCTGGAAGATGGCGCCTGGGACATCATTTCCGCATCCCCAATTCCGTATTTTCCCGACAGCCAGGTGCCGCGGGAGCTGGATCGTGCAGCGATGGATAGGGTGAAAGCTGCGTTCGTGTCCGCCGCAGAGCGCGGCGAGCGCTGCGGCTTCGACATGCTGGAGCTGCACTGTGCTCACGGTTATCTGCTTGCGAGCTTCATTTCGCCGCTCACCAATACGCGCGACGACGAGTACGGCGGTTCGCTCGAGAACCGGCTGCGCTTTCCTCTCGAAGTGTTCGACGCGATGCGCTCCGTCTGGCCCCGGCACAAACCGATGTCGGTGCGTATCTCCGCGACCGATTGGGCCGAGGGCGGTATCACCGGGGACGACGCCGTTCAGATCGCGCAGGCCTTTGCCCGAGCTGGTACCGATCTGGTCGATGTCTCTACAGGCCAGACGGTGCGCGACGCAGAGCCTGTTTACGGGCGGATGTTCCAGACGCCGTTTTCGGATCAAATCCGCAATGAAGCCCGCGTGGCGACCATGTGTGTCGGCAACATCACCACTGCCGACCAGGTCAATACCATTCTGGCCGCCGGTCGTGCCGATCTGGTCGCGCTCGGCCGGCCGCATCTGGTCGATCCGGCCTTCGCCATGAAGGCTGCCGCCTGGTACGGCGCGGACAACGTGTTTTGTCCACCCCAATATCTGCCCGGAAAAGAGCAGATTTTCCGCAACAGTGTCCGTGACCGGCAGGAGTTCGAGGAGCTTAAAATTAAGGCTAAGCCGAAGACCCGGGCCGAGCTGAAGGCGGAGGCGCCAAAGCCGCTTGCGGCGGAGTGAGCAGCCGTGCGACTCTGCCGGAGTGTTGGCGTAGGGTCACGGAGTTCGGGCCATGAAGGCGATTATCGTTGGCGGCGGCATCGGTGGGCTGACCACTGCCTTGATGTTGCGGGCTCGTGGTATCGAGTGCGAGGTCTATGAGCAGGGCGATTCGATCCGTGAGCTTGGAGTTGGCATCAACACGCTGCCGCACGCGATCCGCGAACTGGCCGGCATCGGTTTATTGGATCGCCTCGACGAAGTCGCGGTTCGCACCTTCGAGCTGTTCTATCTGACGCGCCATGGCCAGCAGGTCTGGCACGAAAAGCGCGGGCTCGATGCCGGCCACGAGGTGCCGCAGTTCTCGATCCACCGCGGTCGCCTGCAGGCCGTGATCCATCAGGCGGTGATCGAGCGGCTGGGGAGCGATGCGGTGCGCACCGGCTGCCGGCTCGGAGCGTTCACGCAGGATGAGGGTGGCGTCACCGGCTATTTCTTCGATCGCAACGGAGCACATACCCACACTGCGCGTGGCGACATTCTGATTGGAGCCGACGGTATCCACTCGAAGGTGCGTCAGTCGCTGTTCCCCGATGAAGGGCCGCCTTGCTGGAACGGCCTGATGCTGTGGCGTGGCGCGCATGATTGGCCCGTCTTCCTTACCGGACGTTCGATGATCATCGCGGGCGGACTGAATGCGAAGGCCGTGGTCTACCCGATTGCCGAGGGGTCGAGCCCGGCGAGCCGCCTGACCAATTGGGCCGTGCTGGTTCGGACCGGCGATGGCAGCGCGCCGCCGGCGCGTCGGGAGGACTGGTCGCGCCTCGGCAAGCCGGAAGAGCTCATGCCCCATGTGGCCGGCTTCTCGATCCCGCAAGTCGACTTTGCAGGACTTGTGCGCGCAACGCCGGAATTCTGGGAATATCCCTGTTGCGACCGCGATCCCTTGCCCTATTGGTCGAGCGGCCGGGTCACGCTGCTCGGCGATGCCGCGCATCCGATGTATCCGGTCGGCTCGAACGGCGCTTCGCAGGCGATCCTCGACGCGCGCTGCCTGGCCGACGCGCTCGCACGAGCGGAACATCCGCGTCAGGCGCTCGCCGCCTATGAACGCCAAAGATTGCCTATGACGGCGGATATCGTTGCGTCGAACCGTCGCGGCGGGCCGGAGGGCGTGATTGATGCGGTCGAGCAGATCGCGCCGCAGGGATTTTCGGATATCGATGCCATCCTGAGCTATGAGGCGCGCGAGGCAATCGTGCGCGGCTATGCGGCAAAGGCCGGTTTTGCCGCGCGCGTCGTCGCACGCCAATCCTGAGATGCGAAGCCGCTAGCCGGCCGGTGGCGGCAGGAAATGGATGTTGTGCTCGGCGGCAAGCTTGACGACGTCCTCGGGGTTCTGCTGCTTCATGTTGTGAATGGCCCAGAACAGATCATAGAGCCTGCGCGTCGGCGACACCCAGAACAACGTCTTCGCGTTCTGCTGTGATTTGTTGAAAATCCCGTGCGGTTTGCCCATGGGTAGCCGGACGGTGTCGCCGGCCGTCGCAAACTCGTCGGCGCCGTCGAGCATGAAATCGAGCCGGCCTTCGAGTATGTACAGATACTCGTCCTGATCGGGATGGATGTGCGGCGGCACGAAAGTGCCGGGCGGAAACGTCGCGTGCCAGGAGAAACAAAGCTCGGTGCGATTCTTCGGCACGTAAGTCTGGCCCAGGATATTCCAGGTGATGCCCTGAATGCCCTCGTTGGCGCGGGTGATTCCGGCGATCTCTTCTTTCATGCTGCGGTTGCCTCCCTGTCTGTCAATTGCCCGGTGTGCAATCCTTGGCGTAGCGGTCGCCATAGGTCTCGAACACTTTTTGCACGATCTCGGTCTGGAACTTGCCGTCCGGACGCTTTGCGACCTTGGTCAGATAGAAGTTCTGGATCGGATAGCCATTGGTGTTGAACTTGAAGTTGCCGCGCAGCGAGGCGAAATCGGCCTTCTTTAGCGCGGACGCGACCGCGTCCTTGTTGCTGAGGTCTCCTTTGACGGCATTGACTGCGCTGTTGATCAGGAGGGCCGCGTCATAGGCCTGCATGGCGTAGGTGCCCGGCACGGCGTTGTAGGCGGCTTCATAAGAGGCCACGAATTTCTTGCTCTGCGGATTATCGAGATTGGGCGCCCAGTCCGCGCCGCCGAACATGCCGACGGCGGCATCCTGTTGCGCGGGAAGCGTCGACTCATCGACAGTAAAAGCCGAAAGCACCGGGACGCTGTCGGCAAGTCCGGCCTGGCGGTACTGCTTCACGAGATTCACGCCCATGCCGCCGGGCATGAACGTGAAGACGGCATCCGGCTTGAGCGAGGCGATCTTGGAGAGCTCAGGCTGGAAATCGAGCGTGCCAAGCGGCATGTAGGACTCCTCGACGATCTCGCCCTTGTAGTCCAGCTTGAAGCCGGCAACGGAATCGCGGCCCGCTTGATAGTTCGGCACCAAAAGATAAACGCGCTTGTAGCCGCGGTCCTGAGCGACCTTTCCCAGGATCTCATGCACCTGATCGTTCTGGTACGAGGTCACGTAGAACAGGGGACTGCATTCCTTGCCGGCATAGCTCGACGGGCCCGCATTCGGACTGATCAGGAAGGTCTTGGCATCGATGACCGGCTTGTGAATTGCCTGCAGGATGTTGGAGAAGATCGGCCCGACCACGAAATCTACCTTGTCACGCTCGAGCAGGCCTTTCACCTTGGTCACCGCGGCATCGGGCTTGAGTTCGTCGTCGACGGCGATGACCTCGACGTCCTTGCCGGCCATCTTGCCCCCGAAGTCCTTGATAGCCAGCGCAAAACCGTCGCGCACCTGCTGACCTAGTGCCGCCGCAGGTCCGGACAGGGTCACGATCACGCCGATCTTGATCTTGTCCTCCGCGACTGCGGGCCGAACCGCAATTGCGAGCAGAACCGCCGTACCCGCCAACTTCCATTTCAGTTTCATGATCGCGACTCCTGATCGGCTGCGCCCGCGATGGGAGCGTGCCGAACTCGTTCCTCATTCCAAGCTTAGTCTGACGAAGGCTGCCGCTGCAAGCGAACCGGCAGCACGCAAACGTCCATCGTCGAACGGGCATGCAAGCGGCGCGCCAATTGCTTGAAGCCTAAAGAAATTCAGTGAAGGCGCCCTGTTTTGACTTGCGGCAGGCGCCAAATTATTTGAAGGTCAAAAGATCGGCTCGCGGCGGGGCTCGCGGCGGCGGTGGCCGGTGCCGTGCGAGGGGTTTCAGGCAAATATAGTTGCGCATGATGCTGGATTCGGAAACCAAGGCCGTCGAGCTCCCGGAAGACCACGGCAATGAATTGAGATTGTGGCTGCGGCTCCTGACCTGCACGACCCTGATCGAGGGCGAGGTGCGCGGCCGGTTGCGCCAGCGTTTCGACGTCACGCTGCCGCGTTTCGATCTGATGGCCCAGCTCGACAAGGCACCCGACGGCATGACCCTTTCGGATGTCTCCAAGCGCATGATGGTTTCGAACGGCAATGTCACCGGTCTCGTCGAGCGCCTTGTCGAATCCGGCCATCTCGATCGCCGCACCTCCGATTCCGATCGGCGGGTTCAGGTCATCCGGTTGACGAAGGTCGGCCGCGCCGAGTTTCGCAAGATGGCTGCCGAGCATGAGAGCTGGATTGCCGACATTTTCTCGGAATTGACGCCAAAGGACGTGCGCGAGTTGATGCGGCTGCTGGCCAAGACCAAAGGGTCGGCGCAAAAATCCGCCAGCCGCCGCACGGGCTGATCCCGTGGCCGAGATCGACTACGAGGCCGAGTACAACAACCGGGCGCGGGTCCCCGAACACCTGGCGCTGATGTCTGGATGGACGCGGGATGCCGCCGCTTATCGCCAGCACCACGCCCCGCGCGTTCGGCGCTACGGGCCCGGCGCGCGCCACGCCATCGATTATTTCGCTGGCTCTGACGAGGGGCCGATCGTCGTCTTTATCCACGGCGGATACTGGCAGGCGTTTGACGCCTCGTCCTTTAGCCACTGCGCGCGCGGGCTCAATGCCCACGGGATTTCAGTTGCCGTCCCGAGCTACGATCTCTGTCCGCACGTCAGTGTCGAAACCATCATCCATCAGATGCAGTCCGCAATGCGGAATTTGGCGGAGCTCGGACGTCGGCTTGTCGTGAGCGGCCATTCCGCCGGCGGACATCTTTCGGCATGCATGCTCGCGACCGATTGGACGGCAATCGACGCGTCGCTGCCAGGCGATCTTGTCGTTGCCGCCTATTGCATTTCCGGCTTGTTCGATCTTGTGCCGTTGGTCGACACCTCCATCAACAAGGCGTTGGGCCTCGACGAGAAAACGGCGAAGGCTGCAAGCCCCCTGGACTGGGCGCCGCCGGGGCTGGGGAGCCTTGATGCCGTGGTCGGCAGCAACGAAAGCGCGGAATATTTTCGGCAAAGCCGCGCGATTGTAGAACGGTGGGGCAGGGCGGGCGTGCCGACACGGTTCGGCACCGTCGCTGACGCCAATCACTTTACGGCTATCGCGCCGCTGGGCGATCCGGACTCGTCGATGGTCGCGCGGCTCAAGGAACTGGCGCGTCGCTGAGCGCGCCGGCAACCCATGCAAAACCGCCTTTGGATCTCAACGGTCGCACACTTGCGCAAAATTATTTTAAGTATAAAATGTTTTCGAAAATGAAGCGCTGCCGGGCTCCTCGAACTGCAAGCAAGGGGCGAGACATGTCAGGTCAAGTTCACACCCTCGGCCCATCGGGTCACGTCGACGATTTCGCGCGGCGAAATCTGCCGCCCGCCGAACTGTGGCCGGATCTGCTCCTCGACCGGCCTGAATTTCGCTACGCCGATTATCTCAACGTCGCGGTCGAACTGACCGATCGCAACGTGGAGAAGGGATATGGCGATCGTGTCGCCTTGATCGGCAATGGACGCCAGCGCACCTATAAGGAGCTTGCGGATTGGTCGAACCGGCTTGCTCACGCGCTGGTCGAGAACTACGGCGTCAAGCCCGGCAATCGCGTTTTGATCCGCTCCGGTAACAATCCAGCGCTGGTTGCAGCATGGCTTGCAGCCACCAAGGCCGGCGCGGTCGTGGTCAACACCATGCCAATGCTGCGCGCGGGCGAATTGACCAAGATCGTCGACAAGGCCGAGATAACGCTCGCCTTGACCGACAGCCGCATCGCCGACGAACTCGTTGCCTGCGCCAAGACCAGCCGGTTTTTGAAGCAGGTCGTGAATTTCGACGGTACCTCGAACCATGATGCGGAGCTCGATCGCATCGCGCTGAGCAAGCCGGTTCGGTTCGATGCGGTGAAAACCGGCCGCGATGACGTTGCGTTGCTTGGATTTACCTCGGGCACGACCGGGGAGCCGAAGGCGACCATGCATTTTCATCGCGACCTCCTGATCATCGCCGATGGCTACGCGCGGGAAGTGCTCAAGGTGACGCCGGATGACGTTTTTGTCGGATCCCCGCCACTGGCTTTCACTTTCGGGCTCGGCGGGTTGGCGATCTTTCCGCTGCGTTTCGGCGCGACCGCGACGCTGCTCGAAAACGCCGCGCCGCCGGAAATGATCAAGATCATCGAGACTTACAAGGCAAGCGTCTGCTTCACGTCGCCGACCGCGTACCGCGCCATGATGGCCGCGATGGACAGGGGCGCTGATCTGTCCTCGCTGCGTCTTGCCGTTTCAGCGGGCGAAACCCTGCCGGCACCCGTGTTCGAGAGCTGGACCCGCAAGACCGGCAAGACCATCCTCGACGGCATCGGCAGCACCGAGCTGCTGCATATCTTCATCACCAACCGCGAAGGCGATGCGGTAGCCGGCACGACTGGTCTCCCGGTGTCCGGCTACGAGGCAAAGATCGTCGACAATGAAATGAATGAGCTGCCGCTTGGCGCCGTCGGCAAGCTCGCCGTTCGCGGCCCCACCGGATGCCGCTATCTCGACGATCCCAGGCAGACGAACTATGTCCGCGACGGTTGGAACCTGACGGGTGATGCCTTCAGGCGCGATGAGAATGGCCGCTTCTGTTTCGTGGCCCGCGCCGACGACATGATCATCTCGTCCGGCTACAACATAGCCGGTCCCGAGGTCGAAGCCGCGCTGTTGTCGCATCCATCGGTGGCCGAATGCGGCGTCGTCGGAGCACCCGATGAGGCGCGCGGCATGATCGTGAAGGCCTATGTGGTCGTGGCGGCCGGCGTCGTCGCCGATGATACGCTTGCGACCGCACTGCAGGACCACGTCAAGCGCGAGATCGCGCCTTACAAGTATCCGCGCGCGATCGAGTTTGTGGAGCAACTTCCGAAGACGGAAACCGGCAAGCTGAAGCGTTTCGCGCTGAGGCAGATTGCGCAGGCCGGTGCAGGCTCGGCGGGAATGGCCGCGGAATAATGCAGCATTGATGGAGAGGTTTTCGTGAGCACGCCAAAAGGGCCCGGCCTTGCCGTGTTGCCGGTTGCGAAAAGCGAGGGCGGCAGGGGCGCGCAGATATTGCAGCCGAGCGGTTGGCCGACACCCAAGGGATATGCCAACGGCATCGCCGCCGATGGCCGCATTGTCGTCACCGGCGGAGTGATCGGCTGGGATGATCAGGAGCGGCTTGCGAAGGGCTTTGTCGCACAGGTGCGGCAAACCCTGTCCAACATCGCCGCGATCCTTGCCGAGGCCGGCGCGCGACCGGAGCATCTTGTCCGCCTGACCTGGTACGTCGTCGACATGGACGAGTACCTTGCGAATCTGAAAGAGCTCGGCCTGGTCTATCGCGAGATTTTTGGCGCGCACTATCCGGCGATGGCGCTCCTGCAGGTGGTGCGCCTTGTCGAGAAAAAGGCGCTGGTCGAGATCGAGGCAACGGCGGTGGTGCCGCGTTAGCCGGCACTACGCGAACGTCCCTCAATTCCGGTACGACGTATCGACCCGGTCGAGCTTGCGCAGGAGCGCGGGCCAGGCGAGATCGCCGTTGCGGTTCGGCTTGTCGGGCCACGGCCGCACCTTGTCGAAAGTCTTCTCCAGGATCTCCGCCGAGGGGATGACCAGCTTTGTGTTGCAGGACAGCGCCATGACCTGCACCTCGCAGGCACGCTCCATCCGATACAACAGGTTGAAGGTTGCAGGAATGGTGCGACCGACCACCAACAGCCCATGGTTACGAAGGACCATCGCCTCGTGATCGCCGAGGTCGCGTACCAGACGCTCGCGCTCGCCGATGTCGTCAGCGATGCCTTCGAAATCGTGATAAGCGATGTGGACGAAGCGCATCGATGTCTGCGCCAGCGGCAACAGCCCGCACTCCATCGCCGAAACGGCCATGCCCGCCGGCGTGTGGGTATGCGCCACGCAATCGACGTCGTGGCGTGCCATGTGGATGGCACTATGGATGACGAAGCCTGCTACGTTGACGTTGTAATCGGATTGATTGAACAGCACGTTGCCGTCGACATCGACCTTGATCAGGCACGACGCATCGATTTCCTCATAGAGCATCCCGTAGGGGTTGATCAGAAACTGGTCGTGATGGCCGGGGACGCGGCAGGAGATATGGTTGGCGATCATCTCGGTCATGCCGTACATCGCGGTCAGTCGATAGCAGGCCGCGAGATCGACGCGCGCTTTCCATTCCTCGGCGCTCACCTGTTCGCGCACCGATTTGATGACCTTGACCGCGGGAGCACTGACTGGCGGGTTCATTGGCGTTTCTCCGTAACGGGCGTTTGTTTCGGGGCCCTTGTCACAGCCTGAGCAGCAGCATGCCAGGATACCGACAACAGGGGTTGCGCTGCAAGGCGATCGCCTCACAGGTCCGGCCCCAGCTTTGCTGCAGGGCAAAACCGCTCCGTCGCAAATCCTTCACGCGTCGCCTATACTTCCTGCGACGCCTGTCTCGTTCCCCCAGAACCGGAGCTTGTTTCATGAGGACCGTCCGTTTTGCCCTGATATTGCTTGGGCTTTCCCTGCTGGCGCCGTGGCATTCGGCTCAGGCGGCCGATGTCATCTGCTACAACTGTCCGCCGGAATGGGCGGACTGGGCCTCGATGCTCAAGGCCATCAAGACCGACCTTCATTACGACATTCCCCACGACAACAAGAACTCAGGCCAGGCGCTGGCCCAGATCCTGGCCGAGAAGAACAATCCGGTCGGCGACATCGGGTATTTCGGCGTCACCTTCGGCATGAAGGCGAAGGCGCAGGATGCGCTCGAGCCCTACAAGCCGGTCAACTGGGACCAGGTCCCTGCCGGCCTGAAGGACCCCGACGGCTATTGGACCACGATCCATTCCGGCACGCTCGGTTTGTTCGTCAACAAGGATGCGCTCGGCGGCAAGGCGGTACCGGCGTGCTGGAAGGACCTGCTGAAGCCGGATTACAAGGGAATGGTCGGCTATCTCGATCCGAGCTCTGCGGCGGTCGGATATGTCGGCGCAGTCGCGGTCAACCTCGCGCTCGGCGGGTCGCCGAAGAATTTCGATCCCGCCATCAACTTCTTCAAGGAACTGCAGAAGAACGATCCAATCGTTCCCAAGCAGACATCTTATGCCCGCGTGGTCTCCGGCGAGATGCCGATCCTGTTCGATTATGATTTCAACGCCTATCGCGCTAAATATTCGGAGAAGGGCAATTTCGAATTCGTGATTCCCTGCGAAGGCACGGTGGTGTTCCCCTATGTGGTGGGCCTCGTGAAGAATGCGCCCGACAAGGAAAAGGCCAAAAAGGTGATCGACTATCTGCTGTCGGACAAGGGCCAGGCGATCTGGACCAACGCCTACCTGCGTCCGGCGCGCCCGATCGAATTGCCCGATGCGGTCAAGAACAAGTTCCTGTCCGACAGCGAGTATGCGCGCGCCAAGAGCGTCGATTGGGGCGAAATGGAAAGCATGCAAAAAGGCTTCGTCGACCGCTATCTCGCCGAGGTCCGCTGAGGCAGTATGGTGCTTCGCCGCGCTCTGGCGGGGGCACCATTTTCGAGATGTCGCATAGATCCTTTGTCTGGCTCTGCCTGCTGCCACTTGCGGTGCTGACGGCGGCGTTCTTCCTGCTGCCGATGGCGCGGCTGATTGTCACCGGCGCGGAGGGGCCGCAGGGGCTCGGCGGATATCTCGCCATCCTGGTCGAGCCGCGCTATCGCGCCACCTTGATCAATACAGTGCTGCTTGCGGCGGCGACAACCATCGTGACGCTGATCGTTGCGACCATTGCCGGGATGTTTCTGCAGCGGCATCGTTTTCCCGGCCGCGAAGTGCTGGTCGCCATGTTGACCTTTCCGCTCGCGTTTCCGGGCGTGGTGGTCGGTTTCATGATCATCCTGCTCGCGGGGCGACAGGGATTGATCGGCGATCTTACCAGCCGAATGGTCGGTCAGAAGCTGGTCTTCGCCTATTCGATCTATGGGCTCTTCCTCGGTTATCTCTATTTCTCGATTCCGCGCGTGATCCTGACGATCATGGCCGCGGTGCAGAAACTCGATGTCGGGCTTGAGGAGGCCGCGCGCTCGCTCGGCGCAAGTCCCTGGGCGGTGCAGCGCGATGTGGTGCTGCCGGCCTTGGCTCCCGCCTTTGTCGCTTCGGGTGCGATCGCCTTTGCGACAGCAATGGGCGCCTTCGGTACCGCCTTCACGCTCGCGACCAACATCGATGTGCTGCCGATGCTGATCTACACCGAGTTCACGCTGGCCGCGAATTTCGCCACGTCGGCGGCGCTATCCGTCGGCCTTGGCATCATCACCTGGGTTTTTCTGGCGCTCGCCCGCTCGTTCTCCGGCAGCGCGGTGGCGGCGGCGGGCTGACATGCGCGATCGTCTGATCTTTTCCGCACAACTGATCTTCACGCTTTTGGTTGCGGCCTTCCTGGTCGTTCCGGCGGCGCTGTCGATCTCGGCTGGCGTCACCGTAAATTATTTTCGCGGGATTTCTTCCGGAGTGACCCTGCAGTGGGTAGCGCAGGTCTGGGAGCTTTACGCCGGCACCATCTTCCTCTCCTTCGTGATCGCTTTTGCAACCCTTGCCGTGACGCTGCTCGCGGGCGTGCCGGCAGCCTACGCGCTGCATGTGCGGGGAGGGCGGCTGTCGCGGATCGTCGAGGAGATCATCACCTTGCCGCTCGCGATCCCCGGCCTTGCCATCGCACTGGCGCTGCTTCTGACCTATGGCGGCTTGCGCGAGTTTCGCAGCTCCTGGCTGTTCATCCTCGTCGGCCATGTTGTCTTCACCATGCCTTTCATGGTGCGCTCGGTCATGGCGGTGTTCGCGACTGTCGACGTCAGGACGCTCGACGAGGGTGCGGCCTCGCTTGGCGCTTCGCCGTGGCGGCGTTTTCGCGACGTCATCGTGCCGAACGCCGTGCCGGGGATTCTCGCCGGCAGCCTGATGGTGGTGACGCTGTCGCTCGGCGAGTTCAACCTGACCTGGATGCTGCACACGCCGTTGACCAAGACCCTGCCGATCGGTCTCGCCGACAGCTACGCATCGATGCGGCTCGAGGTCGCCTCCGCCTATACACTGATCTTCTTCATCATGATCATTCCGCTCCTGGTCGCCATGCAGATGTTCGCCGAAAAAGAGCGTGCCAAATGAGCGGGGCCGGGCATGGCGCGTCCGTGCGCGTCGAAAGTTGCGGCAAGA
The DNA here is from genome assembly GCA_963738845.1 of uncultured Alphaproteobacteria bacterium. Classification (GTDB taxonomy): domain Bacteria; phylum Pseudomonadota; class Alphaproteobacteria; order Rhizobiales; family Xanthobacteraceae; genus Bradyrhizobium. Next base: position 266,930 of record CAVTYJ010000010.1, read on the forward strand.
CGTTTGTTGACGGAACCCGCGCGCTCGAACCTGCGACCCTCGATATTGCCCGCGGCGAAACGCTGGTGCTGCTCGGCCCCTCCGGCTGCGGCAAGACCACGATGCTGCGCATCATCGCCGGTCTGGAGTTGCCGGACCAGGGCGGCAAGGTGCTGTTCGACGGCAAGGACATGACGAGCGTGCCGATCGAGAAGCGCAATGTCGGAATGGTGTTTCAGTCCTACGCGCTGTTTCCGAACATGAGCGTTGCGGACAATATCGGCTATGGGCTGAAGATAAGGGGCGTGCCGAAGGAGGAGCGTGCCAAGCGCGTCGCCGAATTGGTTTCGCTCACCAACATCACTGGATTGGAGAACCGGCGGGTCGACCAGCTTTCAGGCGGCCAGCGTCAACGCGTGGCGCTGGCGCGCGCGGTCGCGATCCGGCCGGGCATTCTGCTGCTTGACGAGCCGCTCACCGCGCTGGATGCAGCGTTACGCGAGCGGCTGCGCGGCGAGCTCAATCGCCTGCTCCGGGCGCTTGGCATCACCGCAATCTACGTCACTCACGATCAGTCCGAGGCGATGGAGCTGGGCGATCGCATCGTCGTCATGCGCAAAGGGGCGATCGCGCAGATTGGCTCGCCTCGCGAGATCTACTTCGAGCCGAGAGATCGGTTTGTCGCCGAGTTCATCGGCGCCGCCAATATCATCGAGGCGCCGCTCGAAAACGGCGAGCTTGTGCTGCCTGGCGGTAGGCAGCCGATCGGAGGAAGCCAAAGCCTTGACGACGCGGTCGCGATGATCCGGCCCGAAACGATCGCGATCGTCCAAGCCGGCAGCACGCCGCTCACAGGCGTCGTCGATAGCGTCAGCTTTGTCGGCGACCGGCAGCGCCTGATCGTCAGCGGCGCCTCTCGGAAGCCGCTTGCCGTGGACGCGCCGAACTGGATTCCTGCAAAGCCAGGCGAAAGGGTCGGGCTATCGATCGCTGCCGATGCAGTTCGCCTTCTACCCGCGGAGACGTAGCGAATGTCGAAGCCCGTCCTGATCGCCCAGATTTCGGACCTGCACATCAAGCCGCCGGGCCAACTCGCTTACGGCCGCGTCGACACGGCGAGGGCGCTGGAACGCTGCATAGCGACCTTGAACGAATTCAGGCCTGCACCGGATTTCGTCGTGATCTCGGGCGACCTCGCGGATACGCCGGTGGCGGAGGAATATGATGATCTCGCACGGTTATTGGCGACGCTGAACTTGCCGTTCGCAGCGATTCCCGGCAACCACGATTCCCGCGAGCTGATGCGCGCGGCCTTTCCGAGGGCGGCGTACGCCTTCGCCTCAGGGGCGCTCAACCAAAAAATCGAGATTGACGCGCTGGATTTGCTGCTGCTTGACTCCAGCGTGCCACGGAAGCCGCATGGCAATCTGGACGCGCCAACTCTCGCCTGGCTCGAAGCGATGCTTGCGGCATCAGGGAATCGGCCGGCGCTGCTGTTTCTGCATCACCCGCCGTTCATGGCGGGCATTTGGCACATGGATCGTCAGAACCTGCATAATGCTTGCGAATTGGACGGCATCATTCGGCGCCATCCGCGCGTGCAGCTTGTTGCCTGCGGCCATGTTCATCGCGCGACGCTCACAACCTTCGCCGGCGTCCCCTGCACGATCTGCCCCGCGCCCAATCATGCTGTCGATCTCGATCTCGCCCACCTGCGCGAGCCATCGTTCAAGGTCGAGCCGCCGGCCTTTCACCTCCACGCCTGGTTTTCCGGCCAGGGATTTGGTGACCTTGTGACCCATCAGGTGCCGATTGGCAGCTTCGATGGGCCGCATCCATTCTTTGGAGCGGACGGAAAGCTGCTGTAACCGGTTCAACTCGCTTTTGCGACACTGTCGTCTTCCGGTGAGTTGAGATAGGCACCCGACAGCGTGTCGACCCAGCACAGATGGTCATGCACCTTTTTGACCCCATCGACGTTTTCGGCCGCAACGATCGCGGCCTGACGCGAGCGCTCGTCTGTGATGACGCCACTTAAATGGACGATGCCGTCGCGCACGATGACATTGAGGCCGAACGGACACCAATCCTGTTTCTGCAGTGCCGCGATCAGACGGTTGCGGATGTGGTCGTCGTCGGCGGTCGGATCGGGGATCGTGCGGGACAGGCTCGCGACCGCCTGCAGCAGGTTGGCGCGCGACACTATACCGACGAGCGTGTCGCCGCGAACGACCGGCAGCCTCTTCACATTGTTCTTTTCCATGAGATCGGCGATTTCCGACAGCGGCGTCTCCTCGAGGACCGACAGCGGCGCCTTCGTCATGACCTCGCCAACCTTGCGGCCCTGTTCGTGAACGAAGTCCTCCGCCAGCTTGCCCGGACCGGTCAAAAAACCGAGCCAGCGGCCACGCTTTTTCTGGGTGCCGATCTCCGGTCGCCGGATCAAATCCCCTTCCGTGACCATACCGACCAGCTTGCCCGCAGCATCGACTACCGGCAATCCGCTGATGTGCCGCTGGAGCATGATGTTGGCGGCCTCAACAATTGTGGCTTCAGGCGAGACGGTGACGACCGGCCGGGTCATGATCTGATGGGCGCGCATTGGAGGCTCCGCGAGTTCGAAACGAGAATAGGTGGTAAGCAAACTATCGCTGGTTTTCGAGGGCTGATTTGATCAGGATCAAACGCGCTTATTTGATTTTGTTCAGCTCGCGATAGGCTTTCGAGGCCTTCTTCAACAAGCGCTTCTTTTGCCTGGGCCTGAGGAATTGCAGTGGCGTCTGTACGCCGCCTCGCCGCAGCTCGGTCGCGAGGACTTCTCCTGTCGCGCCGTCGTTCAGTTGCCCGAGGGATCTTTGCGCCTTGCGCAGCGGTTTGAGTGCCGCCTTGTGCTTTGAAAAGTTCTTGTCTGAAAAAAGATCTTCGAGGGAATCGATGGAGTAGGTGAGCTTCTTGTTGAGAAGCCGGAGACGATGGCTTTTCTTCGTCCCCATCCTGCCGAGCCCGCGGCTTCGTTTCAGGAGCTTCTGCTCCCACTGGGCGAGCTTATCCGCGGTGAAGAGTCCGATCGGGGTAGCGCGCCTGGCTGCCGCTTGCTTGCCTTTGCTGGTGGACCAGGGTCCGTTTTCAATCCAGTCGGATACCTGCTCGATCAGCCATTGATACCTGACGGAGCGCAACGTGCGTGCCAAATTCCGGTGGCCCTCCGCACGTTTCTCGTTCCACGCGCCGATCGCCTGGAACGCTTCGGGCTGCTTCTTGTCGAACTGCTCGAGGCGCTCGAAGGCGACGTCGAGGTCGCGGACCGCCCCAAGCTCGCCATTCAGCCATCTCAGCTCGTCCCTGATCTCGTTCCGCACGGCATCGTCGACCATCGGTGAGAAGAATACGATCGCTGTGCGCAGATGCGTCAAGGCCACGCGCATCTGATGCAGCGCGTGCGGATCGCCGTTGCAGGTGGCTTCCTGATTGGAGCTGAGTGCGTCGACGTACCGTCGCGCGATGATCCGGAACGCAGTATCGCAGGCCATGGCGGCATTCAGACGGGGTTTTGGGGCAGGGCGCTGCTGCACCCGTAGCGGTCTGGCCCGGGAATAGGTCTTGCTGACAGGCTTTGGCGACGGTGGCATGGGGGCTCAAGGGCGGGAACGATAGCATTGACCCCGATATTATAGGTCCCCGCTAGTCCGGCAATCGCCGCCGGTCAGGTCGCGGCCAAGGTGCGATTGGCGAGGCTGGTTGCCAAGGCTGGTTGCCAAGGCTGGTTGCCAAGGCTGGTTGCCAAGGCTGGCGCGAGAGCGCAAACTTTCCAGCAACAGGCCGGCGCCGATTTAAAATACGGGGAGAAACATGCGTCTTCTGCCATGGATCGTGCTTGGGCTGGTTGCAGGCCATTCTGCGGCATTTGCGCAGGGCAACTACCCAAATCGCCCGATCAAGATGATCGTGCCACTGGCTGCCGCGAGTGCGGTCGATGTCGCCGCCAGGATCGTCACGCAGAAGATGGCCGACGATATGGGCCAGCAATTCGTCATCCTGAACATGCCGGGCGCTTCGGGCCTTATCGGCGCCGAACAGGTCGCCCATGCCGAACCCGACGGCTATACGATCGGCGGCTTCAACGACAGCATCATGACCATGGTCCCCAATCTCCAGGCCAAGATGCGCTGGGACATCCTGAAGGACTTCGAGCCGGTCTCGCTGGTGGCGACCGTCGAGTGGGGATTGATCGCGGGCAATCAGACCCCTTACAAATCGGCGGCCGACCTGATTGCCGCCGCCAAGGCCGCTCCCGGCAAGATCGACTATGGCAGCGGAGGGCCAGGCAGCCCGCAGCATCTGGCGATGGCGATGTTCGCTTCCGGGGCCGGAATTTCCCTCACGCACGTCCCCTACAAGGGCGCCACGCAAGCCGCGACCGATGTCGCCGCCGGCCAGATCCCGGTCGGCTTTCAGGGCCTGGGCACGGTCGCGGCGCTGGTGCGCGGCGGCCAGTTGCGCCTGATCGGGGTGAGCACACCGGCGCGCCTGCCCCAATTTCCAGATGTGCCGACCATCTCGGAATCCGGGCTCCCCGGCTTCGTTTTCAACTCCTGGTTTGCAATTCTGGCGCCCGCCGGCACACCCAAGGACATCATCGCGCGGCTGAATGCGGAGGTCGCAAAAGCGCTCGCCGACCCGGAGGTCCGCCGCAAGCTGGAGGAACTCGGGTTTGCCGTCCGCGGGACTTCGCCCCAGGAGCTTGGCACCATGACACGCGAGCAACTCGCCAAATATGCGCGCGTGATCAAGGAAATCGGCATCGGCAACGAGTGAGGTCCAGCGCCAGTGCCGAAAACCGATACATCGTATCTGTCTCAAAACGAGACCCAGCGCCTGTTTCCGGTTGAAAATGACACGTCCCTTGACTACGGAAAGATGGGGTAGCTGCAGTTTCCTTCGGAGTCCGATTGGCGTGCCTCAGGACAAGACCGCAGACGCTCGCCGCCCGCCGAGCAGCAAAATCTCGGTGCTGCGCAAGCACCCTTATTTTGCGGACCTCGAGCCGGAGGCATTCGAGCAACTCTTTCGTTACGCCAAGCTCACGACATACAAGCGGGGCGCCACGATTTGCGCCAGAGGCGATCCCGGCACCAGTCTGTTCGCCGTGCTCTCTGGTACGGTGAAGATCAGCGTATCCTCGCCGGACGGCCGCAACGCGATCCTCAATCTGATCGGTCCTGGCGACATCATGGGCGAAATCGCGGTGCTGGACGGGCAGGCGCGCACGGCGGACGCGATCGCCAACACCAATTGCGAGCTTTACGTCATCGACCGCCGGGACTTTTTGCCGTTCGTGCGCAGCCAGCCGGCGCTGGCGATGAAGTTCATCGAAATCCTCTGCGCGCGCCTGCGTTCGACGAGCGACCAGGTCGAGCGGGTCATTCTGCAGGATCTTCCCGGCCGGCTTGCCGCCACGCTGCTCGATCTGATCGAGAAGCGCAAGCTCGACCCTGAGGGCCGGACCATCGCCATTACCCAGCAGGAAATCAGCGAGATGGTCGGCATGACGCGCGAAAGCATCAACAAGCAGTTGCGGGCCTGGGCGGCGCGCAACTGGGTTCGGCTCGAGCATGGTGCCATCGTGGTGCTGGATGCCGATGCGCTGCGGGAACTCTCCGAATCCGGCTCTGCGGCCAACGCCTGACAAGCGTGGCGGAGTCCGCTGCTTCAAATCAATTTGTGCATCCAAATGTGAGCCATATCGCTTCGCGATGCAAAGGCGCGCGCTATTGAGCGGACAATCTTCATGGAGGACCGCCCATGCAGCGATCTTGCGACAACTCCGGTTCAGCGGCGCGGCGTTCGCCCGTGAACTGGACAACGACAATTATCGCCGTTCACGCCATTATAATTCTGACACTCGTTGGGGTCGCCGTGGGTTATCCCGGCGCCTCGGAGTGGATTTCGGCGGCGGTGCACGCCGAGTTCGTCAGCGCCGGCAATCCGCCGGCGCTGGCGACCGAGCGGCCCGCCACGCGAATGGAAACCGCGAAGGTGAATTAGGACCTGCCTTTTGCGCGGCGACCATGAATGGGTGGCGTCGAGGCTTGCTGACTTCAAGCCTCGATGATCGCGACGGCTCGCGTCCATCCGGCCGAGGCGCGTTCGATCTTGACCGGGAAGCACGACACCGTGAAACCGGTCGAGGGCAGAAGCTCCAGATTGTGCAGCTTCTCGATATGGCAATAGCCGATGTGGCGGCCCGCCTTGTGGCCCTCCCAGATCAGGCTTGCATCTTTCGTCTCGGCATATTTCTTCGCGGTGTAGACGAAAGGCGCGTCCCAGCTCCAGCCGTCGATGCCGGTCAGCCGCACGCCGCGCTCGAGCAGATACATCGTCGCCTCGTAGCCCATGCCGCAGCCGGAATTGACATAGTCCGGCCGGCCATATTTCGCGCCCGCGGACGTGTTGACGACAACGATCTCGAGCGGCGAGAGCGTATGCCCGATCCGGTTGAGCTCGGTCTCGACGTCCTTGGCGGTCGCGACATAACCGTCGGGCAAGTGGCGGAAGTCCAGCTTCACGGCCGGCTGGAAACACCATTCCAGCGGCACCTCGTCGATCGTCCATGAGCGCTGGCCGCGATTCATGGTGGGGTGAAAATGCCAGGGCGCGTCGAGATGCGTGCCGTTGTGGGTGGAGAGATTGACCTGCTCCACCGCCCAGCCTTGACCGTCCGGCAGGTCTTGCGCCTTCAGGCCTGGAAAGAACGGCAGCATGCGCGCCAGGCTTTGCTGGTGATCGATGTACTGGATGGTCGGATGGTTGCCGGGCGGGTCGGCCGGCACGTCGTTCTGCAATGGCACGGAAATGTCGATCAGCTTTCGTGCCATTGCACCATCTCCTTTGCGAGGGTTGCGCGATCAGGCCTGGACGTTGAACAGCTTTGCCGCCGTGCGCCCGAGGATATCCGCCTTTTCCTCGTCGCTCAGCGAGCTCGAGGCAAAAATGTGATCGACCGGCTGCAACTGCCAGGGGAAAGGATAATCGCTCCCGAGCACGAGCTGGGACGCGCCGACCTGCGCGACCAGATGTCGGATCGCTTCGGGCGTGAAGACGAGCGAATCGAAATAGATCTGCTTCAGGTACTCGCTCGGCTGCTTCTTCAATTTGATGTCGGGATTGCAATTGACCGGGCTCACCAGGCAAGCATGATCGGCGCGATCCGGATAGGAGGGCAGATAGCCGCCACCATGCGCGGCGATGATCTTCAAGCCGGGGAAGCGGTCGAACGTGCCTTCAAAGATGAGATGGGCGAGCGCGAGGCTGGTCTCGGTCGGGTAGACGACCGTGTTCGCGAGCCAGCCATTGCCGGCGGCGAGCTTGCCCAATTCGGGAATGCCGAGCGGGTGGATGAAGAGGGGAACGCCGAGCTCTTCGGCCTTTGCCCATACCGGATGGAACTTGGGATCGGAAAACGGCATGCCGGCCACCATGCCGCCGATCGCGGCGCCCTTGAGGCCCTGTTTTTTCACCGCCGTATCCAGTTCCTGCACGGCCAGATCGGGCGCTTGCAGCGTGAGAGAGGCGAACGCGGCAAAACGGTCCGGCTTGGACGCACAAAGCTCCGCCAATTTTTCGTTCTGGATTTTGACGATGTTGCCCGCCAGCTCCCGATCCCGACCATACCAGAAAGGGTTGATCGACAGCACCTCCATGTCGACGGCTTGCGCGTCCATCGCCGCCAGCCGTTGCTCGAACTTGATATGCGTCTCCTCGGCGCCGCGCACCTTCGGAAGCAGGGCCTTGGCGCCGTCTTCGCCAAGCAGCGCACTGGCTTCCGGGATCAGGCAGTGCGAATGCACGTCGATTGTCTTGACCCGCTTGCCGTTCACGCTGACGGGCAGGGTCTGGCGCGCGGGTTGTTGTGCCCTGGCACCGTGCCGCAGCCCGCAGCCGCAAAAGACGACGCCGGCCGCGGCACCGACGCCCGTTTTCAGGAAATCACGGCGAGTGGTCATGATGGTTTCCTCCCAAAGTCCTTGTTTTGTGCGCGAACCCTATGTCATGCCCCCGGCCCACAGCAAGGTACTCGCGCGCCGCCGACCGAAAATCTCATTGCCGATCGACGTCTGTTTTCGCAACATTGCACGACCAGAACTCTCACAGGCCGAACACGGCCACCGCGCGGATCGGCGAGGCCGTGCCCTGGCGCATCTTCATCGGCAGTCCGATGAACGTGAACTCGCCCTGGCCCAACAGGGCTTCCAGGTTGCAGAGGCTCTCGATGTGGGTGATGTCGAGGTCGAGGCAGGCCTTGTGAACGAAGAGGTTCACGTCGCCCATCGGTCCGGGCCGCATGGAATCGATGCCGAAATGCACGACGCCTTGCTTGGCGAGCCATTCGGTCGCAGCCACGTTCACGCCCGAATTGTCGGTCGCATATTCCTTGCGCGGGAAGGTGCGTTGGTGATGGCCGGTGCAAAGCAGGACGGTGCCGCCCTTCGGTACGTCGACGCCCGCCTTCTTCACAGCCAGTTCGAGATCACCGGGCGTGATCTCGGCCTTGGGGGCAATATGCCGAAGGTCGAGGCAGATGCCCGGCACGATGCATTTCTCCAGCGGGTACTCGTTGATCGGGATACCGCTCTTGCCAAAATGACGGGGCGCGTCGATATGCGTGCCGGCATGATCCGGCATCGAGATGAACATCGAGGCGAGGCCGTAGACGTTGCCGGAGTCGGCCAGCGCATCCTCATGGTTTTTCCAGATTGCGTGGATCACGGGAGGGTGGCCCGGATAGGTCGGGGTGCGATGATGGAGTTCGCGGCTGAGGTCGACGATTTTCATCAGCAAGGCCCCTGAAGGAGTGTGCGAATCAAAGGAAGCCGGCGCGGCGGCGAGATTCGCGCGCGTCGGCACTGGTCAATAGTCCGATCAGAACTCGGGCCGCCGCGGCATTTTCCGCGCTTGCGGTGATGGCCGCCGTATACGTGGTCGCAAGTCCGCAGCCCCGAGGAAGCGCGCCCGACAGCTCGACGCCCTCGGTTGCGATAATCTCGGTCGATTGCGTGCAACCGATCGGTTGGCTGGCGCGCGAGGCCGCAAGCTCGCTCATTGCGGTCGCTCCGTTCGGATAGATCTTGAGGCGATCGGCCACCGCATCCGCGATACCGAGCTGCCGCAGCACGTTGGCAACGTGGATCCCTGCGGTTGAAATCTTCGTATCGGGAGCAAAGATCGCATCGGCCGCGACGAGCACGTTGCGCAAATCGTCGGCAGTTTCGACCGAAACCTTTGGGTCACCGCTGCGCACGGCAAGCGCGGTTTCGACCACCCCGACGTCCGCCACCGAGGCGCGATCGACTAGTCCTTCCTCGGCCAGCTTGGCGACAAGCGCCGCCGTCAGGATGATGATGTCGGCCTTGCCGCCGTTGCGGAGCCTATCCGCCATGCCGCCCACGGCTCCATACTCGCCGGTGATCTCCAGCCCGGTCTCTGCCCTGAAGGCCGGCGCGAGGCTTGCGACCAGCCCCTGCGCCGCGCCGCCGCTCAGGATTCCCAAAGCTTTCATGAGGTGCGTTCCACCGCCGCGATGATGCGATCGCGCGTAATCGGCAGATCCTGCACCCGCACGCCAAGACAATCGAACACTGCGTTCGCGATCGCAGCGGTAACCGGCCCGTGCGCGGCCTCGCCGGCTCCGACGGGATCAATCTCCGCGCGCTGGATGACCTCGACCTCGACCTGCGGCACCTCGGAAAAATGCAGGATCGGATAATCCGTCCAACTGTTGCTGGTGATGCGCTCGCGATCGAAGCGCACGCGCTCCTTCAGCACCCAGCTGGTTGCCTGAATCGCGCCGCCTTCGATCTGGTTGATCACACCATCGGGGTTGATGGCCTCGCCGACATCGACGGCGAGCGTCAACTTCTTTACGCGAATGTTCTCATCACCCTCGATCTCGGCGATCGCGGCGCAATAAGCGCCGGTGTTCTTGTAGCGCGCAAAGCCAAGTCCGTAGCCGGCGCCGGACTTCGGCGCGGGCTTCCAGCTTGCCCGCCTTGCGGCAGAGCGGATCACATCCTTGGCGCGCTCATCGTTCAGATGGCGCAGTCGGAATGCCACGGGATCCTCGCCGCGCAGAGCGGCAATCTCGTCGAGACAGGATTCGATTGCGAACACATTGCCCTGGGCGCCCAAGGTTCGCAGCGCCGACGTACGCACGGGCATGGTGAGCAGACGATGGCTCTCGATCGTCCATGCGGGAAAATCATAGAGCGGGATCGCGTTGCGGTCGCCGCCGCCGCCATTGGCCTGTGGCGGATTGGCCGAGATCATCACGGGGAACGGAGTGCCAAGCTCATATCCCGCAAGCAGCGCCGGTTGCGCCGCGCGTCCCGGCCGCGCCGCATGGCCGTTGCTCCAGATCGCGTGCCGCCATCCGATAATCTCGTTGTCCGCGTCGAGGTCTGCCTCGATCTCGATCGCCATCGCCGCACCGAAGGGTGCATGCGTCATCTCGTCCGCTCGCGACCACTGCACGCGTACCGGCCGTCCGCCTGCGGCTTTGGCCAGCAGCACGGCATCGAGCGCAACGTCGTCGGCGGCGTTATGGCCATAGCAGCCCGCGCCCTCGACATGCTCGACCGTGATTTGCTCGACCGACAGTTTCAAGACGAGCGCGAGATCGGCGCGCAGAAGATAAACGCCCTGGCTGTGAGTCCAGACATGGACGCGCTCGCCGCTCCATTGCGCTATCGCACAGGATGGCGCGATCGAGGCGTGGGCTATGTAGGGACGGCTGAACCGGCGGCGGAGCGTGCGCGCGGCTTGAACCGTTTTTGGCGACGTCCTTGTGTCAATGACTGTCGTGTCCACCGGCTGCTTCTTCAAAAAACCGGCCAGATCGTTTTCGTCCGGTAGCGCCTCGCCCGCCGACCAGGTCGCGCCCTTGCGCAACGCGGCAAGCGCCATCTCGGCCGCCGCCTCGCTGTCGCAGACGATGCCGGAAAAATTTCCGTCGCGGACGGTTGCGACAAACCCCGGAATTGCGCGCGCGCCATCGTCCCTGAGGTCGGCGAGCTTCGCCCGGGCGCGCTCGGGCCGCAGCACGCGGCCATGCAGCATGTCAGGCAGCACCGTGTCGTGGATGAAACGCGGCTGTGCAAAGACCTTGTCTGGAATATCGAGCCGCTGCACCGAGTGGCCGGCGAGCGCCCGACCTGCAGCAGGCTTCGGCCTTGTGGCGGCGGTCGCGTTGCGATCGAGCGAAACCTCTTCCGAAAGCTCCCAGTAGCTCGTCCTGACATTGCCCGGCCCCGAAATGGTACCGTCGTAGATCGTGAGCGCAGCCGGGTCGACGCCCAGCCGGTCGGATGCGGCGGACAGAAAGATCTGCCGGACCTCTGCACAGGCCTGCCGGATCGCGCGGCCTGATTGCTGGATGGACAGGCTGCCGGACGTCACGCCCTCGTTCGGGCTTGCAACTGTCGATGCGCGTACCATGCGGACTCGCGCAATATCGACGTCGAGTTCGTCGGCCGCGATCTGTGCCAGCGCGGTGACGATGCCTTGTCCGATCTCGACCTTGCCCGGCGAGATCGCAACCTGGCCGTCGGCCGAAAATTTTATCCAGGACGCGAGCTTCGGGTTCGCGGCCAGGCTCACCGGCAATTGCGGCGCTGTGCTGCTCATGACGCTGCCATCTCCTCGGCGGCGCGCAGCACGGCGCGCACCATGCGATTCTGCGAGCCGCAGCGGCAGAGATTGCCATCGAGCGCCGCGCGCACTTCGGCTTCGGTCGGCCTCGCGGTCCGTTTCAACAAAGCTGCGGCGCTAATCAGGATTCCTGCGACGCAATAACCGCATTGCATCGCCTGTTCGGCGATGAAGGCACGTTGCAGCGGATGCGGATGTGCGGACGTCCCCAATCCCTCGATCGTGGTGATTTCCTTCTCCGCAACCGACCAGAGCGGAGTGTCGCACGCTGTGACTGCGCGATCGCCGAGCATGACCTGACAGGCGCCGCATTCGCCGGCTCCGCATCCGAAATGCGGTCCCGTCAGGCCAAGCGGCCCGCGCAGGACCTCGAGCAGGGAACGATCGGGACCGGCGTCAACCTCGACGGCTCGACCATTGAGGCGAAATCGAATGACAGGCATGACTTTGCTGCGTTCAGGACTTGCCGAATTTCTTGACGACTTCAGCCCACTTCACAATATCGCCGCGCAGGAATTTGTCGAATTCATCCGGGCTCATCGACATGGGCAGTGCGCCCTGTTCACGCCACAGCTTGACGATCTCCGGCCGCTTGACGAAGACATTCACCGCCGCATTGAGCTTGTCGATGATTGGCTTTGGGGTGCCGGTGGGGGCCATCAGTCCGAGCCAGATCGTTGCCTCGTAGCCGGGAACGCCGGCTTCGATGACGGTCGGCACATCGGGCAACACGCTCGATCGTGCCGTACCGGTCGTGGCCAGCGCGCGCACCTGCTTCTCGTTGATGTTCGGAGCCATCGCCGGCACCGCGTCGATCATCATCTGCACCTGGCCGCCGATCACCCCGGATCGCGCCTCGCCGCTGTTGCGGTAGGGAACATGGACGATGTCGACGCCGGCCGTGGTTTTGAACAGCTCGCCGGCCATGTGGTAGGGCGTGCCCTGGCCCGACGAGGCGTAGTTCAGCTTGCCGGGTTGCGACTTGGCGAGCGCAATGAACTCTGCCAGCGTTTTGGCGGGAACGTCGGGATGCACGACGATCACGAGGTCGGAGGAGTTGACCGGCGCGATCGGAACGAGATCGCGCATCAAATCATATTTGCGCTGCGCTGCCGGCACCAGTGACTCATTCGCAGTCTGCGTGTTCGACATCATCAGCAGCGTGTAGCCGTCGGGCGGCGACTTTGCGGCTTCCTGCGTGCCGATGACACCGCCGGCACCGGTACGGTTTTCGATCACGAAGGGCTGGCCGAGGCTTTCCTGCAGCACGTTGCCGATCAGGCGCGCCGCGACGTCGGCTGGTCCGCCTGGACCGAAGGGAACGACGATCCTGACCGGCCGGCTCGGATAGTCTTCGGCCTGGGCAGCCGCGCCGAGCAAAGGCGCCGCAAACAACGCCGCCCCGAGCGCAAGCGCGAACCTTGAGCCGATCATGTCGTCTCTCCCAAAACTTGTTCGTTGCGCAGCAATCTAGCTGCAATGCAAAGCGGCTGTCGACCATAGACTAGGTGTACGGCCTCGGAATAAAGGATAGTTTGCGGTGTCACGACATTGCTCAAGCCAAGATTACGGAAACGTCCATGAATATTCGCAAGATGTCGCGCCGCGACGTGCTCACGGGTACGGCCGCGCTGATGGCGGGCTCGGCGCTTTCCACCCGCGTGCTCGCTGACGCGCCGCCGCCCGAGCCGGTCACGCAGGTTCTGATCGAAGCCGCGAAAAAGGAAGGTCAGGTCAACTACTATACATCGACGGATTTGCCGGTCGCCGAGAAGGTCGCGAAGGCTTTCGAGGCCAAATATCCCGGCATCGCCGTACGCGTCGAGCGAAGCGGCGCCGAGCGCGTGTTCCAGCGCATCGGCCAGGAATATTCCTCCAATATCCACGCGGTCGATGTCGTCAACTCGTCCGATGCAGCGCATTTCATCGTCTGGAAGCGCGACGGCGTCCTGTTGCCTTATGTGCCCGAGGATGTCGCGCGCTTTCCGGCCGAACACCGTGACGTCGACGGCCAGTTCGCCAGCTTTCGCGTGTGGCTCTCGATCATCGCCTACAACACAAATCTGGTGAAGCCGGAAGAAGCGCCCAAGAGCTTTGCCGATCTGCTCGATCCGAAATGGAAGGGCAAGATCGTCAAGGCGCATCCGGGTTACAGCGGCACCATCATGACCGCGACCTACCAGATGCAACGCGACCTCGGCTGGGGCTTCTTCGAGCAACTCGCCAAGCAGAACATCATGCAGGTGCAGTCGTCCGCGGACCCGCCGAAAAAGCTCGATCTCGGCGAACGTGCGGTGATGGCCGACGGCAACGAATACAACATCTTCGAGTTGAGAGAGAAGGGCCGTCCGGTCGAGCCGGTCTATGCCACCGAGGGCTCGCCTCTCATCATCGGTCCAAACGGCGTCTTCAAGTCCTCGCCCAATCCGAACGCGGCAAAGTTGTTTCAATCCTTTTGCCTCGGCCGCGAGGCGCAGCAACTGATCATTGATGCGGGCGGATTGCGCTCGGTGCATCCGGATACGCAGGAGAAAGCCGGCCGCACGCCGCTGAAGGACATCAAGACCATGAAGGACGATGCGGCTGCGGTCGAAAAGCAGAGCGACGCGATCAAGGCGCGCTACACCAAGATCTTTCATGTCTGAAATCGGCGCATCATGAGTGACGGCCTGCCGAGCGCGTCTGTCGCGCAAACGCTGGCTGGGCGCATCGTCGCGCTCAGGCCCGGCGCGCTGCCCGCCGTCACGAGCCGCAAGTGTGAAGATCTGCTGATCGACGTCGTCGGCCTGTGCATCACGGCGCGCAACGAGGACTACGTCACGAGCGCGCTCGGGGGATGCGACGACGAGGGTGTCTGCACCGCCATCGGTCATCGCCGCAGGCTGACGTCCGCAGGCGCTGCCTTCGTCAACGGTACGGCCGCGCATGGCGAGGATTTTGACGATACGTTTGAGGGCGGTCCCGTGCATGCTGGCGCAGTGGTGGTGCCGGCCGTGCTCGCTGCCTGCGAGCGGCACAATCCCGACGGCCGCAGGGCGCTGGTCGGGATTGCCGTCGGGACCGAGGTGCTGTGCCGGCTCAGTCTCGTCGTGCCCAAGGCCGTTCACAAGGCGGGCTTTCATCCGACCGCGATTTTCGGAGCGATAGGTGCGGCAGCCGGAGTGGCTGCCGCGCTTGGGCTTGGCCCCAAAGCCGTCGTTGACTCGCTCGGTATCGCCGGCAGCATGGCCGGCGGCATCATCGAATATCTGGCCGAGGGCGCCTGGACCAAGCGGCTGCATGCGGGCTGGGCCGCACAATCGGGTCTTCGCGCGGCGCTGTTGGCAAGGTCCGGCTTTGTCGGACCGCGCACGGTGTTCGAAGGCACGCACGGGCTGTTCCATGGTTTTGCCCATACGACGCAAGGCGACTATGACGCCCTGATCGGAGATTTCGGCCGCCGCTGGGTGACGGACACGCTGGCGTTCAAGCCCTATCCCTGCGGGACGATGGCGCAGCCCTATATCGATTGCGCACGGCGGCTCCATGCGCGCGGCATCGCGCCGGAGGACGTCACGGAGATCGTCTGCGAGGTTGCGGAGGGGACGGTGCACCGTCTGTGGGAGCCGCTCGCCGACAAGCAACGCCCGCCGAACGGGTATGCCGCGAAGTTCGCGGTCCCGTATCTGCTCGCGGCCGGCTTTGTCCATGGCGGCGTCGGCCTCGGCGCCTTCACGGAAAGCGCTATCCGCGATCCGCGCGTGCTCGCCCTTGCAGGCAGGGTGAAATACGTGATTGATCCGCAAAATCCCTATCCGAACAATTTCACCGGCCACATC
The DNA here is from genome assembly GCA_963738845.1 of uncultured Alphaproteobacteria bacterium. Lineage (GTDB taxonomy): Bacteria > Pseudomonadota > Alphaproteobacteria > Rhizobiales > Xanthobacteraceae > Bradyrhizobium. Next base: position 282,430 of record CAVTYJ010000010.1, read on the forward strand.
CGCGCAACCCTGAGGGATGGCGGCGTGATCGAAGAGCGACAACCCTATTTGCGTGGCGGCGCGCAGGAGCCTTTGACCCGCCAGGACGTCATCGACAAATTCCGCCTCAATGCCGCGCATGGCGGCTGGACAGAAGCGCAAAGCAGTGCTGCGCTGAAGCTGATGGGCGCGCTGTTTGGCGGCCCGATCGATCTGTCATTGCTGCGCGGGTAGGTCATGATCAAAGAACTCTCGGGCAAGGTTGCAATCGTCACCGGCGCGGGGCGCAACATCGGGCGCGCCATCGCGCTCACGCTGGCGGACGCCGGCGCATCTGTGCTCGTCAATGCGCGCACCAATCGCGCGGAGGCGGATGCTGTCGCCGCCGAGATCGTTTCCGGAGGCGGCAAGGCGCTGGTTCATATCGGCGACGTTGCCGACGCAAGCCACATGCAGGCGATGGCCGACGCCGCGATGGGTGGCTTCGGTCGCATCGACATTCTCGTCAACAACGCGGCGCTGCGTCGGGAAAAGCCGTTTGCCGAAATGGAATATTCCGACTGGCGGGCGATCCTCGACGTCACGCTCGATGGCGCATTCCATTGCGCCAAGGCCTGTCTGCCGGCGCTGCGAAAAAGCGGAGCAGGGACCATCGTCAATATCGGCGGCCTCAGTGCTCATACCGGCGCAAAGGATCGCGCGCATGTGGTAACCGCCAAGGCGGGCATCGTCGGCTTCACGCGGGCATTGGCCCACGATCTCGCGGCGGACGGAATTACGGTCAATTGCGTGGTGCCCGGTCTGATCGGAACGCCGCGCCCCAAGGGTCAGCCGGAACCCGCGCATCACCGGACCCATGGCACGATCAGGGGGGAGCGGGGCAGGCCGGAGGACATCGCGGCTGCGGTGCGCTTTTTGTGTAGCCCCTCCGCGCGCTATATCACCGGCCAGGCCATCCACTCCAACGGCGGAGCCTATTTCAGTACCTAACCGCATAGCCCGGCGGCAGTTTTGCGCGGGATGCGCGGACAAATGCGCTCGGCTGACGCCGCTTTTGATGTTAACCATACAGGCATGAACCAGCACGCCAAGATCGATATTCGCCATTCCACCTGCCCGCACGATTGCCCGTCGGCCTGTGCGCTCGATGTGGAGGTGCTGGAGGGACGCGCGATCGGTCGCGTGCGCGGTTCCAAGCTGCAGACCTACACCGCGGGCGTCGTCTGCGCCAAGGTCGCGCGCTATGCCGAGCGCATCCACCATGCCGAGCGGTTGATGTACCCGATGCGCCGTACCGGGCCGAAGGGCTCCGGAAAATTTTCGCGCATTTCCTGGGACGAGGCGCTGGACGAGATCGGCGAGCGCTTCAACGCAGCCGAGCGCGAGTTCGGCGGCGAATCCGTCTGGCCCTATTATTACGCAGGCACGATGGGACTTGTGATGCGCGACGGCATCAACCGCCTTGCGCATGTGAAGAAATATTCGCGCTATTATTCGACGATCTGCGCCAATATCGCGCGTATCGGCTTCGCCATCGGTACCGGCAAGATCGCTGGCGTCGACCCTCGGGAGATGGGCGTCTCCGACCTCGTGGTGATCTGGGGTACCAATCCCGTGAACACCCAGGTCAATGTGATGACGCACGCCACACGCGCCAAGAAGGAGCGCGGTGCGCGGATCGCCGCGATCGATGTCTACAACAACGACACGATGAAGCAGGCCGATATCAAGATCATCCTGCGGCCGGGCACGGACGGCGCGTTTGCCTGCGGGGTGATGCATGTGCTGTTTCGCGAGGGCTTTGCCGATCGCGACTACATGGCGAAATACACGGATTGCCCGGCAGAGCTCGAGCAGCATCTCAGGACCCGCAGCCCCGAATGGGCGTCGGCGATTTGCGGCGTGCCTGTGGCTGAAATCGAAGCGTTCGCGCGCGCTGTCGGCGAGACCAGGCGCACCTTCTTCCGCCTCGGCTACGGCTTCACCCGTAGCCGCAATGGCGCGGCCCAGATGCATGCGGCGCTCTGCATCCCCGCGGTGACCGGCGCCTGGCAATACGAAGGGGGTGGGGCCTTTTTCAACAACGCGTCGATCTGGCGCTTCAACGAGGCGATCATCGAGGGCCACGATGCGATCGACCGTCGCACGCGCGCGCTCGATCAGTCGCAGGTCGGCCGCATCCTGACTGGCGATGCGGAAGCGCTGTACGGCAAGGGTCCGGTCAAGGCGATGCTGATCCAGAATACCAATCCGGTCACTGTCGCGCCCGAGCAGACTCTCGTGCGCAAGGGTTTTGCGCGCGAGGACCTGTTTGTGGCAGTGCATGAGCAGTTCATGACCGAAACTGCCCAGATGGCCGACATCGTGCTTCCGGCAACCATGTTCATGGAGCATGACGACCTCTATTACGGCGGCGGTCATCAGCACATTTCGGTCGGTCCCAAGCTGATCGATCCGCCCGGCGAATGCCGCAGCAATCACGAGGTGCTGCAGGGCATCGCGCGCCGCGTTGGCGCGGTGCATCCCGGTTTCGAGATGACGCCGCGGCAGCTGATCGATGCCACGCTGAAGCTGTCCGGCCATGGCGATATCGAAACGCTCGAGGCCGAGCTCTGGCGCGATATCCAGCCGGATTTTCGCACGTCGCACTACCTTGATGGATTCGCTCACGCCGACAAGAAATTTCACTTCAAGGCCGACTGGGCGCACCCGCCGTTCGGCACGCTGATGGGCGCGGTGGAGAAAATGCCCGGTCTGCCGGATCACTGGACCATCATCGAGGAAGCGGACGCCGCGCATCCGTTCCGGCTTGCGACCAGTCCCTCGCGCAGCTTCCTCAACACATCATTCAACGAAACGCCGTCCTCGCAAGCGCGCGAGGGCAAGGCATCGGTGATGATCCATCCGCTCGATGCGGCTGCGCTTGAGATCGCCGACGGCGACGCGGTAACGCTCGGCAACACCAGGGGCGAGACGACGCTGATCGCCAGGCTGTTCGACGGCGTCCGCCGCGGCGTCCTGATCGCCGAATCCATTCACCCCAACCGCGATCATATCGGCGGCCGCGGCATCAACACGCTGACCGGCGCGGAAGCGGTGGCGCCGATCGGCGGTGCCGCGTTCCACGACAACAAGGTCTGGATGAAGAAGGCCGCCTCCATTGCGCTGGCGGCAAGCTAGATCTGTCGCGCTGTTCGGGCGCTGCACGCGCTGACGCCGTAGCCGGCGAAGTCGCGCGCCTCCTGATGATTGCTCGACGGACGGCAGATTTTGATGTTTCTGGATAAGCGACAATTCAATTGCGAACGGCTGTCGCGAATCCGCCCGCTGCGGCCTAACGGCGCACTCTTCTGTGATCGTTCGGGACCGAAATTGTTGAGTTTTTTCTTGCGTGTGCGACCCTTTTGACATCGGCTGGAAGGGTGGATTAATTAGCGCCCTGCTTGAGCCTGACCCATCGCGGCGGCCGGAACAAAACCGGAAGAGGACACAAGAATGACCGCCTATTTTCGGCGCCAACTTGCGGACTACGTGGAATATCATCGCGATCCCTGGAACTGCGCCGCGCATGTGTTCGGTATCATCAGCCTGTTCATGGCCGGGATTCTCCCGCTCACATTGTGCCCGGTATCGGTCTTTGGCATTTCGACCACGCTCGCGGTGATCATGGCGCTGCCGGTGCTGATCTATTGGGTGGCACTGGATGCTGCCGTCGGATTCGCAATCGTTGCCGTCGCAATCGTCTTGTTTTCGGCGGCAGCGCTGATCGTTGCCAATGTCACCGTCTTCGGCGTATGGGCGTTGGCGCTCGTGCTGGCGGTTGCGGGCGTCGCGTCGCAGGTCGTCGGCCACGCCGTGTTCGAAGGGCGCAAGCCATCGATGGCGGATCATCCGGCTCACTTCCTGCTCGGACCTCCTTTCGTCATGGCAAAGCTTTTCACCGCACTCGGATTTCGCGACGATCTCGCCGCCATCATCGGGCCGGCGAACGGGGGTGCGGCGGGAGCTTCGTCCTATCAGGGCGAAGCGTGAGATGGATCGAAGTTTCAATTCATGACGCAGAATTCTCGTTACCGGCGGCAGCGGCTTCATTGGCCAACATCTGGTGTCGGAGCTTGTCGGCCGCGGCCGACAAGTCCGCGTCCTCGACGTGCGCCTGCCCAGCCGCGCGTTGCCGAGCGTCGAATACATCCAGGGATCGGTGCTCGATGCCGAAACCGTGCGCAAGGCGGTGACCGGGGTCGGCGAGGTCTATCATCTGGCCGGCCTGCCCGGGATGTGGAAGAAGGACCGCGCCGAGTTCCATGCCGTCAATTGCGTCGGCACCGAGATCGTTCTGACGACCGCGCGCCGCCTCGGTGTCGAACGCTTCCTGCACTGCTCGACCGAATCCATCCTGTTCCACGCCCCTGAAGGCGATGACGTCGAAGCCGAAGAGGCATTGCTCTCGGTCGACTGCATGCCGGGTCCGTACACGCGTTCCAAGATGCTCGCGGACCGCTTCGCGCTCAAGGCAGCAGATTCCGGCATGCACGTCGTGGTCGGCTGCCCGACGATGCCGATCGGCCAGCACGATCACAATCTCACTCCGCCGACCGCGATGCTGCAGCACTTTCTCGGCCGCGGTGTCGTGCAGATGTATCTCGATTTCATCGTCAACATGGTCGACGTCCGCGATGCGGCGCTCGGCCTGATGCTGGCGATGGAGAACGGGCGGGTGGGGCATCGCTACATCATCGGCGGCGACAGCCTGCCGCTCAGCCAGGTGCTGGGGCTGATGGCGGCCGCGAGCCGCCGTCGCAAGATTTTCGTTCCGGTTCCCGGTCAACTCGCCGAACTCGCCGCCTCGATCATCGAGTTCAAGGCCGATTACCTGACGCGACGCCAGCCCGCGGCAACCGTCGAAGGCGTCCGCATCGCGCGCGCGGCGACCGCGCTCTCGATCGAAAAGGCGCGCCGCGAGCTCGGCTATTCCCCTCGTTCGATCGAGCCCGTCCTGCATGAAACCATCGCGCATATGTTGGGGACGCCCATCAGCAAGGTTCTGAAATATGCTTGAGCTTGCCGCCGCAGTCCTCGACAAGCTGTTCGGCGGCTGGGTCACGGAATGGCCGACGCAGATTTTTGCGTGGATATGGCTTGCCTGGATCATCAGCTGGGTCGGCGCATCGGTCTGGAGCGGACAGACCAAGTCGCATGTGAAAACCTTCAATTCCTGGGTCTATCGCCTGCCGATCCTGCTTGGCGGAATCTTCTTCACGCCCGGACTCGCGGCGGCGCTCGGCGCGGGAAAGCTCTATCATCCTGGCACGACCGGCACCTACCTGCTCGCTCTCGTGACCCTGCTCGGCATCTCCTTCACCTGGTGGGCGCGCATTCATCTCGGGCGGTTCTGGTCTAACGCCATCACCCACAAGCAGGACCACCGCATCATCGACACCGGGCCCTATGGCGTGGTGCGGCACCCGATCTATACCGGCCTTATCATCGGCATCCTCGCCACCGGGGTGGGGGTGGCGACCTGGCCTGCGCTGCTCGGCGCGATTCTGTTCTCCTTCGGCGAATGGCAGAAGGCGCGCATGGAGGAGCGTTTCCTCTCGGTCGAGCTCGGCACCGAAGCCTATCGCACCTATTGTCGCCGCGTGCCGATGATCGTGCCGTTCCTGCGGCGCTCGTAACCAGGCCCAGTCGATCAGCGCTTCGAGGAGACCGGCTCGGCGACGACGGGCGCCATCGCCACATGCCGCGGCACGATGACGCGCTGACCGGCGCCAAGCGGAATACTCTCCGCCAGCTGGTTGAGCTGCGCGAGCGCCCAAACCGGCAGGCGATATTGCGCGGCCAGCGATTGCAGCGTGTCGCCCGACCGTGCAGCGACGGCCATGCCGCTGTCCCACAGCTCGACGTCGGCCTTTGCCGGGACGACAAAGCGCACCGGCAGGCTATCGCCTTCGCTCTTTGCGCCAGCCGCCGCAACCTCGAGAACCTTGGCCGCGAGCTGCTGATGCAGAACGTCCATCTTGTCGATGTTGATATGCAGCTCGCCGTGGTTCTGCAGGTCGTAACTGGCATAGTGGCCCGCAAAGCCGGAAACCGGCTGAATGTCGCCGCCGCCGAGCACGTCCTTTGACAGGAAGATATTGATGAACCGCGCGACATTGGTCGGAACGCTCGGGCTCAAATGTGCGGGGTCGATCGTGACGACCAGGTCGACCGGAATGCCCTCGTCCTTGAGTTTCTCGGAGAACTCGAGCGCGCAGCGTCCGCCCATCGAGTGACCCATCAGGATGATGGGAAAGGGATTTTGCTTGTACTCCTCGATCGCGGCCGATGCGATCAGGCCGCACAGGGTGAACTCGTAGACGTTGACGGTCACCCCGGTGCGCTGGATCCTGGCCGCGAGCTTGTCCATTCCGCGCGAAAAGATCAGGCCGAGCGCGCCGCGAAACAGATAGACCCGCGCGGGCGATTGCTCGCTCGAGGGCTCGACCGCGCCGCTCGTCGCAGGCGCCTCCGGGTTGTCGGCTTGCGCCCTCGTTCGTGTATCGGACGCCTGCGCGGCCGCCTGCCGCACCTTGGCGCTGCCGGGTTGGGCCGCGCCGGCGGGAGTGACCAGGCTGCTGAAAAGAACGGCCGCGACCAGGATAACGGCCGTTGCTAGCCTTGAGACTGGGTACGCGATCTTCACGGCCTCGCACATTCCTGGCTGTTGGCGCCGACAACGCCAACATTCGCCGCCTGCGAGGCCTTTTTTGCCGGCCGAATGGGCGGAATTTGAGGCAAGTGGCAGAGCCGCTGCCGGCTTCGCCAAGGCGATCAGTTGGCCGCGCGCTTGGAGCCTGCCAGCGGCCTGGGCGTGCCGGGGGCAGAGGCGGGAGCGGCTGCGGGCTCCGCGGCCGGGCCGCTCACAACGGCTGCGTCGATGGCGGCGATGACCTTTTGCTGCATCAGCTCGTTCTTGTCGATGGTGAGGTGACCCACGCCGGGCACCCGCTCGACATCGACGTTCTCCAGCGTGCCGCGGAAGCCCGCCGTCTTTTCCACGCGCGTGCCCGCGCCGTTGGCGACGTAGAAGTTGATGTAGCGTCCGACCCGTCCGGTCAGGTTGGTGCGAAACACCGAGTCGAGACCGATCGCAAGCTTTACCGGGACACCCTGCTGATCCAGCCGAGCCACGATGTCAGGCAGGCAGGTCGCACCAGAGGAGTGTCCGACCAGGATGATGGTCTTGACGCGTCCGCTCCTGTAGAGGGCTGCGGCTTCGTCGGCGACCGAGGCCCACGCCAAATGATTGTGGACCGAGGCGTGGATGCCTTGATGTTCCAGCCGCGATGCGATCTGGTCCATGCCGAGCGAGAAGATGTTGAGGACGCCACGCATCAGGTAGACGTGGGCGGTGCCCGCCGAGCCTGCGAGCGAGGAGGGTGCAGCTTGCGCCGTGCCCGCACCGAGCGGGAGGCCGAGCAGGAGCATTGCCAGCGCTGCGACTTTCAGCGCGCTCGAAACTCCGAAACGCACCGATTTGCTTCCATTCGACGTCATGATTCCCTCGGGGCACCTCGCCGCGGTGGAACGAGGTATAGCTTTCCTGCCCGCTTCTGCAACGCAAGAGGCAGATGCGAACGAATTTTCCCGCCATGCGCGGCTCAATTGCAACAGCCTTGACCGCTTCCGCTTCCCTCCCCAACGCATTGATCCCCATGCGATTTTTGCTATCGCTTTTGTCTGCGCGGGAAAACGCCCTTGCGAGGACGACAAATTGAGCCGCAAATGCGGCTCTCTGCGGCAAAGCTTTGGATGGAAACGACAAATGACCGACAGCAGCGTCATTCTCGAACAGCGCGGACAAGCGTTCTGGATCACCATCAACCGGCCGGACAAGCGCAACGCGCTCAATGCCGACGTCATTGCCGGGATCGCCGAGGGCTATCGCCGCGCGCATGAGGACAAGCAGGTGCGCGTCATCGTGCTGACCGGCGCGGGCGAGAAGGCATTTTGCGCCGGCGCCGATCTGGAAAATTCGGGCGCGGCTTTCGCACGGGATTTCTCGAAACCGAACGCGGACTATGCCGATCTGCTCCGCCAGTCGCAGAATGCCACCAAGCCCGCGATTGCCCGCGTCGGCGGCGCCTGCATGGCGGGCGGCATGGGCCTTTTGTGCATGACCGACATGGCGGTCGGCGCAGAGCACGCTATTTTCGGCCTGCCCGAGGTGAAGGTCGGCGTGTTCCCGATGCAGGTCTTGAGCCTGCTGCAACAGATCGCGCCCCCCAGGCTCGTGAACGAATGGGCGCTGACGGGCGAACCGTTCGACGCCAGGGCCGCACATGCCGGCGGGCTCCTCAACTATGTGGTGCCGGCGGCCGAGCTCGACGCCAAGATCGACTGGCTGATCGGCCGCATCGTCGACAAGTCGCCGACCGCGATCCGGCGCGGCAAGTACGCGATGCGCGCCATCGCTTCGATGTCGTTCGACCAGAGCATCGCCTACACCGAAAGCCAGATTGCAATTCTTTCGATGACCGAGGACGCCAAGGAGGGGCTGAAAGCCTTTTCCGAAAAGCGCAAGCCGGTGTGGACCGGGAAGTGAGGCCGCACGCTTGTTCGTCATTCCGGGATGCGTGCGAAGCACGCAGGCCCGGAATCCATAACCACGAGCGGGGGTTGTGGATTCCCGGGCTCGCGCTTGCGCGCGCCCCGGAATGACGAGAGATACAGGTCTGCATTCCCGCGACACCACGTGCCCGAGTTGTTGCGCTGGGGAACCACGTCCTCGAAATTACAGAGGGCGCAGGGAATGCCGGGTGTTTTGCTGCACCCGCAGCCTTGTGTGCGAAGTGAAGAAGCACACAAGCAAGTCACTACAGGTGAAGCCGAACAAGCGACATTCCCTGCGCGATGGTGTTAACGCTTATTTTCGCGCTCTTCCCGGTGTCCGTGACGTTGTAGTCACCGTCGTTTGCAAGATCATCACTTGCAGACTTAGCGCCAGCCCAGGGGCGCCAGAACCACACGATTTCGTCGTCCGCAAAGGCATCGCACGTCCGACGATGCTCTTGCGTCCATCGCATCCTGACCCACGTTTCGTGACGATTGGCCGTAACGCCCCTCAAGTCGGCACAGGATGGCCGTAGCATCGACTTGATTTGGGGTTCAAGTCAAGCGCAATTCCGAAAATCGGAATCGCGCGGCGCATGAGCCCCATGCACGGTTTTCGGTTGCCTTGTCGGGCGAATCAGTGCGTCGGCAAAGCTGAGCTCGTGGCCGTCAGGGTCGGTCAGATGACCTTTCCGACAGAGCTACACCGTCATCAAGGGACGCGGTGTCTCTCCCAGGGCTGCCCTGACTTCCTGGGCAGCGCGCCGACCCGACTCCAGAGCCCCCTGCATCCAGGCACCCCAGAGCGAGGTGTGTTCGCCGGCGAAGTGTAGACGGCCTTCAGGACGTGCGATCTGAGGAACGAGCGACGTCATCTGCCCAGGGCCGAGCAGGGCGAAACCGCCGCGAGCCCACTGATCGGCATCCCAATTCTTGCTCGCCGTCCGCTCGCAGTTCTCGCGTATGCCAGGATGGATGCGTTCCATCTGCTCGAGCACAGCGCCGCATTGGTCGGACTCCGGCATCGCCGCAACATTGCGCGCCTGCGCTCCAAGCATGTAGGAGAGGAGTATGCCTTTTTTCCCAGGCTGATTTGCAGTCACGTTCCAGACTCTGGATATTGACAGATCGGTGGCGGCCATTTCCAAACCCGTAATGCCTTCATCAATCCAGAATCGTCTTTTCGACTGCGAATAGAATCTGACGATCGAGGCATACGCTATCGCTTCGAAGGCCAGCCGTTTTGCCTGCGGAAGGGGCGGTGAAATTTCGACGCGCTTTAGAGCGGAGAGAGGGATGGAGCAGATAATCCTGTCCCCGGAAATCCATTGGCTGCCGGCGAGAATGCGTACACCCTCGGGTCCTTGCTCGATCCGGGTCACGGCCGTCCCGTAGCGGATCCGGTCTCCCAAGTGCATGGCGATCGCCTTAGGCAACCGATCGTTGCCGCCCGGGATCATCAACCATTGCCTCGTGTGCATATCGAGGGATATTTCACGCAAGCCAAGGAGCGCCGAGAAGCTATGAGGCAATCTCTCCATTCCGAGATTGAGCAACTCGACCGCACCAAATGAGGCACCTTGCGCTCGCGCAAACTCTGCAAACGTCAGCCGGTCGTAGGCTTCGAACGGCTCGGCGCTCCAGCCTGGTGCTGTACTGTCTCCAATTTCGTCGAGCGCTCTGCCAAGATATTTTCGCTTTATCCCCGCGAGGCCCAAGCCCCGCTCCTCCGATGTCAAGTCAAGCGGCCAATGAACCGGCTTTCCCTCGGCGATCAAAATGCGATGGCCTCGCAGGTGTACCACTTGTGTTTGCTTCGATGGCAAAGGCTCAAGCGGGATGCCGAAGGCATCGGCATAGTGCATGGTCAAATGATGCGAATCAGGAATCCTGGTCGCACCGGCCTCAGCATAGAGGCCATCATCGAAAGGCTCACGTAACGTGTAAACGCGGCCGCCGGGGCGCTTGCGAGCTTCGAGAACAACAACGTCGCAGCCTTCCCGTGTCAGCTCGTAAGCCGCCGCGAGACCGGCCAGGCCCGCGCCAAGGACGATGACTTTCTGCCGTGGAATTGCAGACTCCGCGCCAGGACGAAGCCGTCGCGCGATGCCGGCATAACTGACCGAATGCGTCACCATTGTCATATCGCCACCCAAGCCCTTTGAATCCCCGACTGCTACTCAAACCGAACTGCGTAACCCGACTCGGCCAAGATCGGATTGGAGCGTGGGGAGGCCGGGTATTGCCGCCGGCCGGCATCCACGCTGTCGTGGCGCGTCAAGCCCGAATCCACCGACGAGAGCAGATGCCGCGTCGATGATCTCCCTCCGCCGCCAGTGACATCACGCTTTCTCGAGTGCCCGCGCTTTTAACGGCTCGGTCTGCGAGTGGATTGCCATGCACGAGGGTGGTGCGGGTGGAGGTCCAAGAAAGACATCACCCCATCGCATGACGGCGGCGCCTGCGCTTCCGACCGAGCCGATAGCAAATACGAGAACCAACGAGCCGTTGCGGATCAGATTGTCCCGGGCGGCGTGATAGAGATTTGCCGTTGTTAACGCGCATCCGATGTTGGCGTAGAGTGGAAATGTCGTCAGGGTCTTTGCCGGATCGACATCGAGCACGCGAGCCGCGAATGTGTGGAACCAGGCAGCCGGTGTGTTGAAGACGAAGAAGTCGATATCCGACAGACGAATGCCCGCTGCCTCGACCGCACCTAGGCAACATCTGCGCAATACGGGAATCGTGTGGTCTCGAAGGGCCTTGCCCGATCCAGGCCCGGCTCGAAGACGAATATTGGGTTCGCCGTTTGGGTTAGTGTCTTGCGCAAAGAAGAGGGAGTGGCACGTCTCGGCCGTATGAACGAGCTTGGTCCCGAGCAGGCCTATTCCAGGTGAGGTTGGCGCAATGATAAACGCTCCGGCGCCATCTGCGAGAAACCAGAACCGGCTGTCGCTTTCGTCGGTGAAGCGCGAATTGTCGGCTGAAACGACGACAAGCGCATTCCGGTATGCACCGCTCTGCACAAGAGATGCCGCCGTCTGCAACGCGACGAGTGTGCCTGCGCACGTGGATTCGACGTTGAATGCTGCACCCCGTAACTCAAGATGCTCCGCAAGATAGGCGGCGTCGTTGATGACAAGACTTTCCCCAGGAAATGAGCAGGCGATGAGGAGGTCAACATCCTCAGCAGCCATATCGGCAGCATTGAGCGCATCCCTGGCGGCATCCAGCGCAAGGGTCAGGCCGCTCTCGCCGGGGCCCAGCCAACGACGTTCAACGGCGCCAATAAAGGGATCGCGCAGGAAGGGCCGCATCTCGATGTCAAACGGGTGATCCGAAACGGGCGCGTCGGCGGCAATGTACACATGTTGCACCGATTTCTCCTCGGCGGCTTTCACGACGTCGGGATGCGTCGAACGGAAATAGTCATTCGTGCGAATGGTGCTCGGAAACTTGACTGCAAGTGAACGAATGCCAACGGGATTCATTGAGGACCTCATCATCGATTGGTTCATTGGCGGACTACCCGCCGTTATGAGCGGATGCCTGGCGAAATCATCGGACGGCTTCAACGCTTGCGGGCCGCTCCGTGACCTCGACCCTTCGGGCAGCGAGGTCGATGTCCACCGATTTCGGTGCCTTGAATTGCCTGAGCGCGGCGTCGCGCGGGTTGCCTTCGAGCCGCACGTCGGGATCGACCCGGACGTCGAGCAGTAACGGTCGACCGTTCGGGGGAGCCGAGAGCGCCGCGAAGAGATCGGCGCGGCTGCGAATCTCCACGCCATCGGCACCCATGCCGCGAGCAATGGCAGCGAAATCGACCAGCGGGGTTGTCAGATCGGGTGTGCGACCGAACATGTCTTGCATGCCATGGTGGCACATGTTGAGACGGCCATCATTGATGACCACAATCGTCACAGGCACGCCGTGTTTCACCGCCGTCGTCAGCTCGCTGCCGTACATGAGGAAACAGCCGTCCCCGCAGATTGCATAAACGCGGCGCGATGGCGCGCCCATCTGGTAGCCGATCGCCGTGCAAATGCCCGATCCCATCGATCCAAAGCCAAGGCAGGTGATGAATTCGTTCTGGGCGCGCATCGAAAGGTAATGCACCGCCATCGAGAGGTGCTCACCGATGTCGGAGGTAAAAACCGCGTCGCGTGGACACAGCTCGTTCAAGGCCAGCATGACATCGGCGGTGGTCAGCGCTCCGCTCATGGACGTGCGGAGCGGCTGCAATTGCAGCCCCAACTCCGGACCGCCGAGCATCCGCGGCTTGACTTGACGATTTGCCGACAGCGACATCTCGCCGAGTACGGCGTCGATGGGGCCCAGAAGCCCCACATCGACCGGATAGTTTCTGCCGATCTGGGCCAGATCGATGTCGATCTGGATGAAAGCCGTGCTGGCGGAGAGGATCGGGGACCACCCGTTGGTGGAGAAGTCGCTCAACCGCGAACCGCAGACGAGCAGGACGTCAACTCCTTCGGACAAATATCTGGTGACGGATTCGTGTCCCCCCAGGCCAAGGACGCCCAGATAGAGCGGATGATCTTCAGGGAAAACACCTTTGGCCTTTGGGGTAACCGCGACGGGCACCTGGGTTTGGGCGACGAAATCGCGAAGCGCCTTGCGGTTTGCCGCGCCGCGCGCGCCGGCTCCCGCAATGACAAGAGGACGCCTTGCGTTCAGCAGCAAGCTCACCGCCTGGCGACAACCCTCAACATCTACATCGAAATGGGTGCGGGAGCTTCCTGCAACCGATGTTGCCGGACCAGGGCGGCTTGAGGACACGTCGAGCGGCAGCGACAGAAACGATGGACCCCGTCCGCTCAAGGAGGCAGTAACAGCCTTGCGTGCCAGCGTGGCCGCCGTGCCGGGGCGGGTGACTTGCGCCGCAAACTTCGTCACCCGCCGCACCATCGAAAGCGCATCGAACTCCGACGCCGACCCTTCCTGAAAGGCGCCCCGACCGAAGGTCGTTGTCGGCACCTCACCACTGAGCATCAGCAACGGAACGTTTTCATAATACGCAGAGGCCAGACCCGTCAGCGCATTGGTGATTCCCGGCCCCGCGGTCGTGATCACGGTGCCGAGCTTACCCGTCGCCATCGCATATCCCATGGCGAGAAACACCGCGCTGGTTTCGTGCTTGGCGCTCACGACACTTATTCGCGGTCGGTCGAGCAGACCGCCGTAAAGACTGGACACTGCGCCGCCGATGATTCCAAACACGGTGTCCACGCCGAACTCTTCCAGCACGTCGAGAACGTGCTCGGCGGCAGTGCGTGCCGGGTTGCCGGACGTCCGTCGTGTCAGTCCGGACCGGCTTTCCGGGAGCGCGGATTCTTTGAGTAGTGGTGAGCTTATTGCCAGGTCGTTCATGAAGCATCCCCTGTCGCATCACGTTATTGGGTGTGAAAATTGTCCTGAAGTTGCGATTGATCGTCACCTATGCTTGTCGCGCCCCGAGATGTTCAACGGATCGAGGCAGGCGACGGCAGTTTCCCTTCAGCTATGGCGCTGGAAATGGCCGCTATCTCGGCGTCCAATCGTCGATCCTCGTGAAGCGGTCTGCTCATGCTTCGAATGGCGCGGTAGAGCGCGGCCGCGGGAGGAGACAGTCCATCCGCCCGTTCTCTCAGATCGATCGCCTGCGCGGCGGCCAGCAAGGTCATGGCGACCACATCGCGCAACTTCGCTTCCATTTCGGCGGCGGTTATTGCAGCGTGCAATCCCAAGCTGACGATGTCCTGATTGAACTGCTCGGTAACGAGCGTGTGCACGCAAGACGGCGCGCTCTCACGACGCAAGTGGGCAACCAGGGCGGTTTGCGACAACTGTACGCCCTTCAATCCCTGAGAGAGCCCGACCTGCGGAGAGAGCGAATTGGGAAGCCCCCGGGAGAAGCGGCTGTCCATCATCAATGCCATGATAGAATGGAGATGGTTGGCCACGATTGTCATGTCGATCTTGAGCCCATCCATGGCCCGCGCGACATGCTGACCCATGAAGTTGCCCCCATGCAGGGCATCGCCTGTCTCCGGGTCGATGAGCGGATTGTCGTTGGCCGAGACCGCCTCGCGTTCGAGAACCGGCCGCACCGATTGCAGAGACTCCACGACCGGACCGAGGATTTGCGGAGCGCATCTGATCGAATAAACCTCTTGCGCTGCTTCGCTGGCGATCCCGACTTTCTCGGACAGGTTTGCCGTGCGCGCGGCAGACCTTGCATCGCTTTCGGCATCGCGAGAGTTGCCGAGCGCCGTCCGCAGCTCCCGCGCCACCAGTATCTGGCCCGGGTGGCCCTTGGCCAGGTGGATTCGCTCATCATAGTGACAGTGTGAGGCGCAAAGCCCTTCCACGGCCAGGACCAGCGCTCCCAGCGCAGCCTCGAACGCTGCGGCAAATCTCAAGGTTGTGATGGCGGCGATCGCCGTCATCACGCGTGTCCCGTTGACCAGAGCCAATCCCTCCTTTGCTTGAAGGGTCACCGGACGAAGGCCGGCGGAACTCGATGGCATCGGCGGCCGCCATCACCCGACCGCCGAACTGGACCAGACCCTGTCCGCAGATGGCACTCGCAATATAGCTCGATGGTATGAGGTCGCCGCTCGCGCCAACGGAGCCATGTCGCGGCACGACCGGCACAATCCCGTGATTTAGGTGATCGACTAGGCTGACAACGATCTCGGGTCTGACGGCAGACCAGCCGCGCAACAGGGCCAGCACGGTCAGAAATTGCGCCGCGCGGACAAACTCCTCCGCAAGGGGGTTGCCCGTTCCTGCGGAAAGGAAGGTCAACAAATTGTCCTGGTGCTTGGCCAATTGGTTGTCCGGAATGATGAAGTGGCTGTTGCCCCCGAACCCGGTATTGACGCCGTAGATGACCTCGCCGCCGGCGATCCTCTCTTCCAGTCGCGTGCGTCCCTTGCAAAGCGAGTGTTCGGCTTCCGCGGACATGAAAACTTTCTTCCGCGCGATCGCGACGTCTGCGATGTCTTCAAGCAAGACGTTTTGTCCGGGAACCAGAACAAGTGCCGAGACTTCATCGCCTGTCGTCTTTTGAGGCTTGTTCACCGCGCTCTCCCTGATTTTCCACGCCAGATCTTCAGTGTTGCGAGCAGCGGCTGTGCAAAGTCACGCGAATCCGCCGGCGCGAAAACGCCGTTGGACCTCGCGGGCCGCCATTACGTTCAGTGCTAAAGTTGTCCCGCGTCTACCTTGCAGGAGTGCTTCATCGAGAGTTGTGTTGAACGTGACAACAAGTGATCAATTGCCGACAAATGTCGCGCCGTGGTTCTGTTCGTCATTGCTCAGCACCGACCGAGGTTCAGGTCGGAGCTTGAAACATTTTCCCTGCGATGGGCAGTTAGCGCTCCTCAGAGGCATTTCGCCTCTTTCCCGCGGTTGTTGCCGATTCGCATCGCAACCAGCCAGAGTCGGCGAGAGTTCGCTCAGCATCAAATCAGCTTCACTCCTGGTGAAGGGCTTCCGCCCTGGCTCAAGGTAACGAATCCGGTTGTCTGCGTTTGCGAAGGGCGTGCAGCCGATGAAATTTCCGGCATCCGGCGTTTGGTCTCGGGCTGTGGCCTCATTCGTCCTTGCGGTTATGGCCGCAATGTTGTTGGCGGCTTCTCAGTTCTCGCGGGCGCGAGCCAACGCCATTGAAGCGCGCACGGCGCGCGGCTCGTTGCGCCTTTTTCGCAGCGCGCTGCTGGCGAGTTTGGCGGGCTGCCTTGCGCTCATCCTGACGGTATCGGCCGCCAGTGCTGACGGTGGCGCGGGCGGAAGGGTTGGCGGAAAGACTCCCGGCAGTGAGGGCGGAGTGGACTCCTCTACCGGTGCCGGGGGTGCCGGGAATGATGGCGCCCCCCCTCCGTTAGTTGGTGCGAACGTCGGCGGCGGTGGAGGAGGCGGTGCGGGCCTGACGACTGGCGGTGCCGGCGGCGCGGGCAACGGTGCCAGCGGTGGCGCGCCCGGGACGCCCGGCCTTGTCGGTGTGGATGGAGGGGCCGGAGGCAACGGAGGCTCTGGCGCGGCTAACGGGGGCGGTGGCGGCGGCGGTGGCGCCGCGGGCAACGGCGGTACGGGAACGATCACTGGCACTCTGACGGGAAGTGCTGGCGGGGCCGGCGGTGGTGGTGGCGCCGGCGGCGGCGGCGGCGGTGGCGGCGGTGGCGCCGGCGGCTTTGGCGCCGTCGTCACGACCGATGCTCTTGTCAATACCTTTGCTGTGACCGCGGGCGCGGGTGGCGCCGGAGGCTCCGGTGGCGCGACGTTGATCACTGAGGCCCCTGGCGGCAACGGTGGTACAGGGGGCACCGGCGTCCAACTCGTCAGCCCCGTTGCCACCTTCACCAATAGCGGCGCTGCGATTCAGGGCGGCACGGGCGGCGCCGGCGGCAACATACTCGACCTCTTCAACAACCTTGGCCGTCCCGGCGACGGCGGCGCTGGCGGAGCCGGCATGGCGGGCAACAACGTCGCGATCACCAACAGCGGAACAATATCAGGCGGCACGGGGGGCGCCGGTGGCGTAGGCGGTAACGTAACCAGCGTGAGTGCCGGCAACGGCGGCGCTGGCGGCGTCGGCATGGTGGGCAACAATGTCGCGGTCACCAACAGCGGACGGATATCAGGTGGCACCGGCGGCGCGGGTGGGAACGGCTTGAATAGCCCTGCCGGACTTGGCGGTGATGGCGGCGCTGGCGGCGCCGGCATGGCTGGCAACAACGTTGCGATCACAAACAACGGAACGATATCAGGCGGCAATGGCGGCGCGCGTGGCAACGACGCTGTCGAAGATGGCAATGCCGGCGCCGGTGCCGTCGGCATCATCGGTTCGGGCCTGACGATCATCAACAACGGTACGATCATGGGAGGCTTGTCCGGCAACGGCGTCACGCGCTCGGATGCGATCGTGTTCACCGGCGGCGTCAATCTCCTGAGCGGCACCGGTACGGTTGGCGGCTTCACCATGATTGGCGGAAGCACCTTTGCGCCCGGCAACGGCGTGCCCGGCAGCTTTATGACGGTCTCCGGCAATCTCGCGCTCCAGAGCGGGGCGCTTTATATCGTCAAGCTCGGCCCCTCGACCGCGAGCATGGCCAACGTCTTCGGCACCGCATCGCTCGGCGGCAATGTGCAAGCAACGTTCTCGCCGGGCAGTTTCGCCAGCAAGAGCTACGACATTCTGCACGCCAGCGGCGGTCTCGGCGGCACTACCTTCAGCGGCATCACCGGCATATCGAATTTCGATTTCAGCCTCAGCTATACTGCAACCGACGTGTTCCTGCTGACTGGCGCCTCGCTGGGCGCGGGCACAAACCTCGGTTCGACGCAGCAGAGCGTTGCCAGAGCGATCAACGACGCCTTCAACGGCGGCGCCGCGTTGCCGGCCGGCTTTCAGGCTCTCTTCGGGCTGAGCGGTAGCAATCTTGCCAACGCGCTGTCGCAGCTTTCGGGCGAGGGCGCAACGGCCTCGCAGCAGACCACCTTCAACGCCATGAGCCAGTTCACCGGCCTGCTCACCGATCCCTTCCTGCGCGACACAGGGTGCGGGGGTGGCGTTGCCTTGCGCGACCGCTGCGCTGCTGCGGCAGGCGGCGCAACCGGTTACGCGGATGAAGGGGCGAGGGGCGCCTATGCGATGTTTGACAAGGCGCCGCACGTGCCGTTCCAGCAGCGCTGGAGCGTGTGGGCGGCGGGTTTTGGCGGCTCGCAGACCACCAACGGTAACGACGTGGTCGGTTCGAACCACACCACCAGCCGCATTTTCGGCACGGCCGTCGGCGCCGACTATCTGTTCGCGCCGACCACGCTTGCAGGATTCGCGCTGGCCGGCGGCGGCACCAATTTCGGCGTCGATGCGCTCGGCGGCGGACGTTCCGACCTGTTTCAGGCCGGCGCCTATGTGCATCACACCGTGGGGCCGGCCTATGTCACCGCAGCACTCGCCTATGGCTGGCAGGATGTGACCACCGACCGCACCGTGACGGTCGCGGGCATCGATCGTCTGCATGCCGAGTTCAACGCCAATGCCTGGTCGGGACGGATCGAGGGCGGTTATCGTTTTGTCGCGCCCTGGACCGGCGGCGTCGGGCTCACCCCCTATGCCGCCGCGCAGGCCACGACGTTCGAGCTGCCCGCCTATGCCGAGCAGGTGATCGCAGGCGGGCCGGCGTTCGCGCTCAATTATGGAGCGAGAGACGTCACCGATGCGCGGAGCGAGCTCGGCCTGCGCGCCGACAAGTCGTTCGCGCAAGCAAACGGCGTGCTGACCCTGCGCGGCCGCTTGGCCTGGGCGCATGATTACGATCCGGACCGCGCGATTGCCGCGACCTTCCAGGCATTGCCGGGCGCGAGCTTCGTCGTCAACGGCGCAACGCAGGCGCGCGACTCCGCGCTCACCACGGCCTCGGCCGAAATGAAATGGCTGAACGGCTGGTCTGCGGCAGCGACCTTCGAGGGCGAGTTCTCCAACGTGACGCGCTCCTACGCCGGCAAGGGTGTGCTGCGCTACGCCTGGTGAGTGGTATCCGGTGCCATGCCCTGGCCGACAGACGATCTACCGGCGCAACGGCTTGGCAAAGCTGAGCTCGTGGCCGTCCGGATCGGTCAGGTGAAAATAGCGCTCACCCCATTCGGCATCACGGGGCACTGTCGACGGGCGGTGACCGGCCTTGAGCGCGGTCTGGTAGATCGCATCGACGTCGTCGACATGGAAGATGAGGCGCCCCCACCAGGACCAGCGCTTCTCGTCGCCCTGGGCGATCAGGTTGAGATAACCGGGACCTGCGCGGAAGCTGGTGAACGCCGACGCCTCGCCGCCGTATAGCATCTGAAATCCGAGCGAGGCGTAGAAACGCACGGCACGCTTCATGTCGTGGGTGGCGAGCGTGACTGCACTGATTGCTTCGATCATGCTGAACCCCTCCGGTACCATTTGGCCACAAATCTCCTGCCGGTTGCCTACTATCCGCCCGGTCGCGTTTCCACGCGACTGGCACGGGGGGCTGCCCTGGAATGCTCCCAAATCGGGCAAAACGGATGGGCCGCCCGCGTTTAGGATGGAACCAGATCGGTCCTCCCGCGATTGTGATGGTCGGCAATGTCATCGGGAGGGCCCCGCGGGGCAGCAAACATGATCGCAGACGGCTTCGACCAGAGCACTCTTGCTCGCATGGACAGGGCACTTGAAAGGGTCTGTCATGGCAGGCCCGGCGGCGACAGGCATGACATTCGCAAGCGCGTCGCCGAAAACATCATCCTCTGCGCAAGGGGCGGCAAGACCGCCATGGGACGGCTCGTCGAAGCGGGCGAGCGGGCTCTTGGCAGGACCTGGCAAAACGGGTCATCGGCGTGACCCCAGCGTCAGTTTCGATCCCGCACCTCGCGGCGCGCGGTGGCGGCAAGCTCACCGCGAGGTGCAGAACATGGTGTGTGGGACGACGAGCATAAAACAATTCGCGCAAACATCGCGACGGATCATGGCGTGAACGATGTCCCCGACCTCAGGAGTGAGATTCTGCCGGCCCCGGACTTTCTCTCCGGCGGCGGAGAACTGGGCGCGCGGCTGCGTGCCTACGACTGGTCGCGCACGCCGTTGGGTGAACCGCAATCCTGGCCGCGCAGTCTGAAGACCGCGGTGCGGATCATGCTCACGTCCCGTCAGCCGATCTGGATCGGCTGGGGAGATGAACTGACTTACCTTTATAACGATGCCTACAAGTCGATCATCGGCGGCAAGCATCCGTGGGCGCTCGGCCGGCCGGCCGAGGAAGTGTGGCGCGAAATCTGGCACGAGATCTCGCCGATGCTCGCGACCGCCATGAAGGGCGACGAGGGGATCTACGTCGAGGAGCAGCTCCTGATCATGGAGCGCAGCGGATATCGGGAGGAGACCTATTACACTTTCTCGTATAGCCCGATTCCCGACGACGAGGGCGCCGCGGGCGGAATCATCTGCGCCAATACCGACGACACCAGGCGCGTCATCGGCGAGCGGCAGCTCGCTCTGTTGCGCGAGCTTGCGATTGCGGCAGGCGAGGTTCGAACGCTGGACGGAGCGTGCCGTCGGGCGGCGCAAGCGCTCGCGACGGACCCCAAGGACTTGCCGTTCGCGCTGATTTTTCTCGCCGAGCCCAACGGTCAAACCATCTCTCTCGCCGGCTCGACCGGCTTCGGTCCACATCGCGCCGCTCTCCAGACCTTGCAGTCGATGGATGCGACGTCGCTCTGGCCTGTCGCCGGCGTCATTCGCGATCAGGAAACGCAACTGTTTTCGCAGCTTGCATCCCGTTTCGGAGCCGAGTTTCCAAAAGGCTTTTGGGACGAGGCTCCCGCTCAGGCCGCACTCATTCCAATCCCCGCCCGGGGCGAAACCGCGCGCAGGGGGGTGCTGGTCGCGGGCTTGAACCCGTTTCGGCTGTTTGACGCCGATTATCGTCGCTTTCTCGAATTGGCGGCCGGCGAGATCGGCGCAAGCATCGCGAATGCGCTGGCCTATGAGGAGGAGCGGCGTCGCGCCGAGGCGTTGGCGGAGATCGACCGGGCCAAGACGGCGTTCTTCTCGAACATCAGCCACGAGTTTCGCACGCCCTTGACCCTGATGCTGGGGCCAATCGAGGACGCCCTCAACGACGTCTCTCCAGCCGCTCTGAAAGGAGCGCAACGCGAACGCATCGAGGTCGCGCAACGCAACTCGCTGCGCCTGCTGCGGCTCGTGAACAGCCTGCTCGATTTTTCCCGAATTGAAGCCGGGAGAATGCGGGCGACGTTCAGCCTGACCGACCTAGCATCCTTCACCGCGGACCTCGTGTCCAACTTCCGCTCGGCGGTCGATCGGGCGGGACTGAAATTGAAGATTTCATGTCCCAAGCTTCCGCAGCCGGTCTATGTCGATCGGGAAATGTGGGAAAAGATCGTCCTCAATCTCGTTTCCAATGCCTTCAAGTTCACGTTCGACGGCGAGATTTCCGTCGAGGTGCGCGCCGCCGACAACGGAGCGGCTGCGGAGCTGATCGTCCGCGATACCGGCACCGGAATTGCGAGCGACGAATTGCCGAGGATTTTCGAACGCTTCCACCGGATCGAAGGCGCAAGGGGCAGAACGTTCGAAGGCAGCGGAATCGGCCTTGCCCTGGTGCACGAGCTCGTCAACCAGCACGGGGGCACGATTGGCGTGACCAGCGAGCTCAACCGCGGCAGCACGTTCACGGTCAGCCTTCCCTTTGGCGATGGCCATCTGCCCCACGAACGGATTGCCGCACAGCCGCCCGCATCGCTGGCCGGCAGCCGCGCCCAGGCCTATGTCCAGGAAGCGCTGCGATGGCTTCCCGAAACCGTCGAAAGCGCGGAACTGGGTCTTGCTCCGGACGAATTTTCCGACATGGCCATCGCGGCAGGCGGCAAGAGCAAGCGCATCATCCTGGCCGACGACAATGCCGATTTGCGCGATTACGTCAGCCGCCTGTTGTCCGCGCAAGGCTATCTCGTCGAGGCTTTCGCCGATGGCGAGAGCGCGCTCGAAGCAGCCCGTTGCAACAGGCCGGACCTCATTCTATCCGACGTCATGATGCCCAGGCTGGACGGATTTGGCCTTTTGGCGCGATTGCGGGAAGACAACGACTTGCGCGACCTTCCGATCCTGCTTCTTTCGGCACGCGCGGGAGAGGAGGCCCATGTCGAGGGGCTCGAGGCCGGCGCCGACGACTACATCAACAAGCCGTTCTCGGCGCGAGAACTGCTGGCGCGCGTCAAGGCCAATCTGCAGTTGGCGGAAATCCGCAAGGAGTCCGAACAGCGGCAGCGCGAGCAGGCGGCACGGCTCGAGACCGCGCTGAAGACCGTGCCCACGGGTGTCTGGTTCACCTACGATCCGGAAGCGAAGAAGATCAGCGGAAATGCCTACGGTGCCCGGCTCCTGAGGCTTGCACCGGAGTCCAATTCGTCGCTGTCGTCGCCTGCGCCGGGCCGCCCGGCTCATCGCGTCATCCGCGATGGGCGTGAGTTGGCGGTTGCGGAGTTGCCGTTGCAGCGCGCGGCGCGTGGCGAGGAGGTGCGGGACGAAGAGCTCGAGATCCATTTCCACGACGGCACTTTCGTCACCCTCATTTTTCAGGCGTCCCCCATTCGCGATGCCGAGGGCCGTTTCCAGGGCGCGGTCTGCGCCGCAATCGACATCTCGGACCGCAAGCGGCACGAGCAGCATCGCGAGCTACTGGTCAACGAGCTCAATCACCGCGTGAAGAACACGCTGACGACGGTGCAGTCGTTCGCGATGCAGACGCTGCGGAATGCCTCCAGCCTCTCGGAAGGTCACAGGGCGTTCGACGCGCGCCTGATTGCGCTGTCGAAGGCTCACGACGTGCTGGTCCGCGAGAATTGGGAGGCCGCCGGCTTGCGGGAAATCGTCGCGGAAGCGATGGGTGCCTACTTCGGAACGGCCGAGAAACGAATCCGTTTCGGCGGTCCGGACATCAGGATTCGGCCCAAGGCTGCGCTGGCGTTGTCGATGGCGCTGCATGAGCTGGCAACCAATGCCGTCAAATACGGCGCCCTTTCCAATCATACCGGCCAAGTCCGTATCGCGTGGTCGGCGGGTGAGGATTTTCATCTTCGGTGGACGGAAGCCGGCGGCCCCAAGGTGGCCACGCCGCGCAAGCAGGGCTTCGGTTCGCGACTGATCGAGCAGGGGCTTTCGCACGACTTTGGCGGCAAGGCAAAGCTCAATTTCAAAACCGACGGCCTCGTCTGCACGATCCGGGCACCGCTCGGCGAAATACGGGCGGCGCCGACGTGACGGAAACGTCCGCCGGCCCTGCTCACGCGAGGGAGGAATCGAAGTTGTTGTCACATTGCGTTGATCTGAAGGGTCGGCGGGTGCTCGTGGTCGAAGACGAGTCACTCGTGTTGATGCTGCTCGAAGACACGCTCAGCGACGTCGGCTGCGTGGTGGTCGCAACCGCCTCCCGGTTCGGCGAGGCGCTCGAGAAAGCGGCCGCACTGTCTTTCGACGTCGCCATTCTCGATGTCAACCTGAACGGCAACCAGACATTGGAGGTCGCCGATTGCCTTGCGCGACGCAACATCCCGTTCGTGTTCGCGACCGGATACGGCGCCGCAGGTCTGCTATCGCGCTTCGAGGGCGTTCCGATCCTGCAGAAGCCCTTTCAGCAATCCGATCTGACGCTTGCGCTTCGCGCCGCCTTGACGCGAGGGAAATGAGCTCTTCGAAAAACGCGTTGCGTGTCTTGCGATCTCGCTTCCTGCCGCAACTCTGATCCCTGCCGCGATGCGCGGCCTAGCTCAGCTCAACAGCAGCGCCATGCCCGGATCGCCCTTTTCCATCGCCCGCGCATAGGCCGGTCGAGCACCGAGGCGCGCGAGATATGTCCGCACGTTCGGGCATCGCCCGAGATCGTAAGGCTGGAAATAGCGCATGGTGGTGAGCGAAAATCCCATCATGATGTCGGCGGTCGTGAACGCGTCTCCCGCGAGATACGCGCTCTCGCGCGTTCGCGCCTCGACCAGGTCGAAGGCGCGGTCGACGCGCGCTTTGGTCGCAAGCAGGACCGGATTGTCGCTGGCAGGCTTGAGCCGGGTCAGCATCATCAGCCGACCCATGTTGGCCTGCAGCGTGCCGTTGGCGAAATGGAACCAGTACAGGAATTGCGCGAAATCGGGATCATCGGCGCGGAGCGTCAGGCGGCCGTTACCGTATCTGGCGACGATGTATTCGACCACGGCGCCGGACTCGGCGAGCACGATGTCGCCATCGGTGATGACGGGCGCAGCTCCGATCGGATGCAGCGCCTTGTAGTCCGGCGGCGCCAGCATGGTCTTGGCATCGCGCGCATAGCGCTTCAGCTCGTAGGGAATCGCCAGCTCCTCGCAGAGCCAGACGATGCGTTCGGATTGCGACTTGCCGAGGTGATGCACGGTGAGCATGGCTGGCCTCGCGATGGCTGTTGGAGTTGTAGGGTGGGCAAAGCCAACGGGCCCGCGCGCGGCCCGATGACAGGCTCCGCGTGCCCACCGCTCTTACCCCGGATTGGCCTTCAGCCCGGCCGCCTCGATTCCCGCGAGGGCGCAGACCTCGTCGTTGTCGGAGGTATCGCCGGAGACGCCGACCGCGCCAAGAAGGGTGGTGCCGTCCTGGATCAGGACGCCGCCCGGGACCGGCACGAGACGGCCCTGCGCCAGCGAGTTCACCGCGTCGATGAAATAGGCCTGCTCCTGCGCGCGCTGGAACAGGGCGCGCGAGCCCATGCCCATGGCGAGCGCGCCCCAGGCCTTGCCATGCGCGATCTCGGCGCGCATCAGGCTGGTGCCGTCCTGCGCCGCCGTCACCTTCACCGCGCCGCGCGCGTCCAGGATGGTGACGACCAGCGGTTTCAGTTTCTTCTCGACGCCTTTGGCGAGCGCGGCATCCAGGATCTTGCGGGCGATGTCGAGGGTGAGTTCGGCCATGGAGTCTATCCTTGTGTTGCAGGAGGGGTCGGTGAGGATGTGTTGCGGTCGAGGCTCATTGCGAGCACTTGGGCGGCATGAACGGCGCCTCGTGCGGTGCCGTCCCTGATCTGGTGGCGGCAGGAGGTGCCGTCGGCCACTACAAGCGTTGCAGCATCCGCGCGGCGGATCGCGGGCAGGAGCGACAGCTCCGCCATCTCGATCGAGGCGTCATAGGTGTCCGCGCCATAGCCGAAGGCACCCGCCATGCCGCAGCAGCTGAACTCGACGATCTCGACGTCGAGACCGGGAATGAGCCGCAGGGCCTGCTCGACCGGCTTGAACGCGCCAAAGGATTTCTGGTGACAATGGCCATGCACCAGCGCCTTGCCGTCGATCGCGCCGAGCGGCAGTTGCAGTCGCCCGGCTTGCGCCTCGCGCACCAGGAATTCCTCGAACAGAAGCGCATGAGCGGCGATGGTTTTCGCAGCCTCGTCCTTGCGCAGCGACAAAAGCTCGTCGCGGAGCGTCAAAAGGCAGCTCGGCTCGAGGCCTACGATCGGCACGCCGCGCGACGCAAAAGGCAGCCAGGTCGCCACAAGCCGGTCGAGCTCGGCGCGCGCTTCATCGACCAATCCGGCCGAGAAGAACGTGCGCCCGCAGCAGAGCGGTCGCGCGCCGCCGGACGATTTCGGCAGATGCACGCGATAGCCGCCCGCGACCAGCACGCGCAGCGCGGCGTCCAGGTTTTCGCGCTCGTAGATGCGGTTGAAGGTGTCGGCAAACAGCACGATCTCGCGGCCGTCGGCCGCGCCTGCAACCTCCGTCTCCGTGCGGAAGGTATCGCAGCGGAACGCAGGCAGCGCCCGCCGCGCGCTGATGCCGGCGACTTTCTCGAACAGCGCCCGCAGGGCCGCGCTGTTGTTGCGCAGATTGGCCAGCGGCGCCAGGCGCGAGGCGAGATCGGCGTAACGCGGCAGGTAGCCGACAAGGCGGTCGCGCAGCGAGAGGCCATGCTTGGCGGCGCGCGCCGAAAGGACCTCGATCTTCATCCTGGCCATGTCGACGCCGGTCGGGCATTCGTGGCGGCAGGCCTTGCAGGACACGCAGAGCTTCAGCGTCTCCATCATCGCCTCCGACGACAGCGCGTCAGGACCGAGCTGGCCCGAGATCGCAAGCCGCAGCGTATTGGCGCGCCCGCGCGTGACGTCCTTTTCGTCGCGGGTGGCCCGATAGGAGGGGCACATCGCGCCCCCCTCGAGCTTGCGGCAGGCGCCGTTGTTGTTGCACATCTCGACCGCGCCCTGGAAACCGCCGCCCGCGCCGGGATAGGCCGACCAGTCGAGCACGGTCTTGAACTCGGCAACGCGATAGTCCGGCGAATAGCGAAACAGCGAGCGGTCGTCCATCCTGGGCGGATCGACGATCTTGCCGGGATTGAGGACGTTCTCGGGATCGAAGCGGTGCTTGACCTCGCGGAAGTCGGCCACGATGCGCGGACCGAACATCGCCTCGTGGAATTCCGAGCGCACCAGGCCGTCGCCATGCTCGCCGGAATGCGAGCCCTTGTACTCGCGGACCATGGCAAAGGCTTCTTCCGCAATCGCGCGCATCGCACGCACGTCCTTGTCGAGGCGAAGGTTCAAGACCGGGCGCACATGCAGGCAGCCTTCGGAGGCGTGCGCATACATGGTGCCGCTGGTGCCGTGCTTCCTGAAGATCGCGTTCAGCCGCTCGGTATAGTCGGCCAGATGCGGCAACGGCACCGCGCAGTCCTCGACAAAAGAGACCGGCTTGCCTGCCTGCTTCATCGACATCATCACATTGAGGCCGGCGGCGCGGAAATCGGCGATCGCGCCCTGCAGCGATGCCTCGGTGACCTCGACCACGCCGCCCCACTTGCGCGCAGGATTGCTCCACGAGAAACCGAGATCGGCCATCAGCTCGCCGAGCTGTTTCAGGCGCTGCAAATTCTCGTCCTGGTCCTCTTCGGCGAATTCGACCACGAGCACCGCGTCGGGATCGCCCCTGATCGCGGCCGCGATGACAGGCTTGAACATGGCGATGTCGCGCCCGAGCGCAATCATGGTGCGATCGACCAATTCCACCGCGATCGGACGCAGCTTCACCAGATGCTGGGCCGCATCCATGGCTTCATAGAAGCTGCCGAAATGGCAGACGCCGACCGCGCGACTGCGGATCACGGGCCAGAGCCTG
This sequence comes from uncultured Alphaproteobacteria bacterium, assembly GCA_963738845.1. GTDB lineage: Bacteria > Pseudomonadota > Alphaproteobacteria > Rhizobiales > Xanthobacteraceae > Bradyrhizobium. Next base: position 309,682 of record CAVTYJ010000010.1, read on the forward strand.
AGCTCAAGCCGCGTGGTCAGCGCCAGCGTCCCCTCCGAGCCGACCAGAAGATGGGCCATGTTGTTCGGCGCGTTGCGCGGAACCAGCGCATCGAGATTGTAGCCGCCGACCCTGCGCTGCACCTTCGGGAATTTGTCCGCGATCTCGTCGGCTTCGCGCGCACCGAGCTCGAGCATGTCGCCAAACAGGGCGCGGGCGGGTTCGCTCGCCTCGACGTGCGACACATCGCGCGGCATCTCGCCGAAATGCAACGGCGTGCCGTCGGCGAGCACGGCATCCATGGCGATCGTGTTGTCGCGCATGGTGCCGTAACGCAGGGAGCGCCCGCCGCAGGAATTGTTGCCGGCCATGCCGCCAATGGTCGCGCGCGAGGCGGTGGAGACATCGACCGGAAACCACAGGCCGTGCTTTTTCAGTTGCCGATTGAGGTCGTCGAGCACGATACCCGGCTCGACCGTGCAGGTCCGGTTTTCGACATCGAGCGAGAGCAGGCGGGTCAGGTGCCTGGAGAAGTCGATGACGAGGCCGTCATTGATGGTCTGGCCGCATTGCGAGGTGCCGCCGCCGCGTGGCGTCACGATCCGTCCGTCGTCGCGGGCAATCGCGAGCGCCTTGAGTGCCTCGTCGATGGTGCGGGGCACCACGACGCCGGCGGGCATGATCTGGTAGAACGACGCGTCGGTCGCATAGCGGCCGCGGCTGAAGCGATCGAACAGCACATCGCCCGTGATTTCGGACCGCAGGCGGCGCTCCAGCGATGACGCGTTCTTCATGTCCATGCAGATGATCCAACCACGACTTGGCGAGGCGGAGAAGCAAAGGACATCGGCCTTCTCGCCCGCGCGAAGCTATCAATTCACAATCGGGGCGGATTGACCATCGCCGACCACGGCCGATGGTTCGGTCTCGAGCTCGGCAAGATGCTCGACCGCGGCGGCGCGCTTGTTGCGCAGATGCTGGAACAGGATGTCGCTCAATTCGCTGCCGGCGCGGCGGCGCAGCGCATCCAGAATGGCCTCATGCTCGCGCATGGCTTCGGCCCAGCGCTGCCGTTTCCGCGCAAAATTGGCGGAATAGCGGACGCGGCGAATCCGTCCGGCGAAGTTGGCGTAAGCCGCGCGCAGCGTCTCGTTGCGCGAGGCCGCGACGATCCGCTCGTGGATCAGCTGGTTGACCCGGAAGTAGCCGTGCATGTCGCGATGAAGGTAATAGCCGTACATCTCGTAGTGCATCCGTTCGATTCCCGCGACCTCCTCGTCGGTGATGCTCTCGCAGGCGAGCCGGCCCGCGAGCCCTTCCAGGCCGCCCATCACCTCGAACAGCTCCTCCAGATCGCGCCGGGAAAGCTGGCGCACGCGCGCGCCGCGATTGGGCAGCAGTTCGATCAATCCTTCGGCGGCGAGGACCTTCAGCGCCTCGCGCAATGGCGTGCGCGAAATGCCGAACATCTCGCAAAGCTGCCGTTCCGGAACCCGCGCGCCATCGGCGATGTTGCCCTCGACGACATAGTCGCGCAGCCGCGACAGGATTTCGCCGTGGAGCGAGACCTCGGCGCGGTCGTTGCCGCTATCCGCGGTGCTTCGCCAGCGGTTCGCCCGGTTCGGGGATGGTCGTCTTCATGGGCCTCACGACGGTTGGGGCTCGATTTTGCGTTCATATTAGAATTGCATATCGCCAAAATGAATGCAAAATTTGGAGCCGAGACAGGCGAAGCGATACCTCGGCTTTCGGGTGTCGCTCGCGCTCATCCGGACTACGAACCCGGGCAAAAGCTGGAGGCTCATCATGGGTCAAGGACGGCATTTTCTGCAGATTCCGGGGCCGAGCCCGGTCCCGGATCGCGTCCTCCGTGCGATGGACATGCCCGTCATCGACCACCGCAGCGCCGAGTTCGCGGTGCTCGGCCGCACCGTGCTGGACGGCTGCAAACGCGTCTTCCAGACCTCCGGGCCGGTCGTGATCTTTCCCGTCGTCCGGCACCGGTGCCTGGGAGGCCGCCATCGTCAACACGCTGTCGCCGGGCGACCGGGTTTTGATGGTCGAGACCGGGCATTTTGCCACGCTCTGGCACAACATGGCCAAGCGCTGGGGCATCGAGGTCGATTTCCTGCCCGGCGACTGGCGCCGCGGCGCCGACCCCGCGGCGGTTGAAGAGAAGCTCGCGCAGGACAAAATGCATGCAATCAAGGCCGTGATGGTCGTCCACAACGAGACCTCGACCGGGGCGACCAGCCGGATCGGTGAGATCCGCGCGGCCATGGACCGACAGGGCCACCCCGCGCTCTTGATGGTCGACACCATCTCTTCGCTGGGCTCGGTCGACTACCGGCACGAGGAATGGAAGGTCGACGTCAGCGTCAGTTGCTCGCAGAAGGGCTTCATGCTGCCGCCGGGTCTCGGCTTCAACGCCATCTCGGAGAAGGCGCGCGCCGCGGCCAAAACCAACAAAATGCCGCGCTCCTATTGGGATTGGGAGGAAATGCTCAAGCCCAACGCGAAGGGCTTCTTTCCCTACACGCCGGCCACCAACCTGCTTTACGGGCTGCGCGAGGCGATCGCGATGCTGCTGGAGGAGGGGCTCGACAAGGTCTTTTCGCGTCACCAGCGGCTGGCGGCCGCGACCCGCAGCGCGGTCGAGCACTGGGGACTCGAGGTGCTCTGCCAGGAGCCAAAGGACTTTTCGCCGGTGCTGACCGCGGTCCTGATGCCGCCGGGATACGACGCCGACGAATTCCGCAAGGTGGTGCTCGACAATTTCAACATGTCGCTTGGCAGCGGCCTGTCGAAGGTGGCCGGCAAGGTGTTTCGCATCGGCCATCTCGGCGAATGCAACGAGCTGACGCTTGCTTGGCGCGCTGACGGGCGTCGAGATGGGGTTATCGGTCGCCGGCATCCCGCACCGTGCCGGTGGCGTCGACGCCGCCATGAAGCTTCTGGAGGAGCGCAGCAAAACCAACTCGGCCGCCCATCTCAAGGTCGTCGGCAGCTAACTGGGTTGAGGCGTCCCGGCCCGGGCTCTCAAAACGCGGTTGCGGCGCAAGGGGCTCGGGCCTCGGCGCAAAAGCCCTGCGTCTTGTGCATTGACGGCAAGCCTGCGGCGGGGGACAAGCCGGGGCGAATAATGATATGCGAGCCGCTCGCGCGCGCCGAGGTAACAAGACCGGGCGAGCCGCCAGCGAAGACCGGGAAGGACGCCCATGACCGTGCATACTGGAAGGCATTTCCTCCAGATTCCAGGACCGACCAACATCCCCGACCGGGTGCTGCGGGCCATGGACATGCCAGGCCTCGATCATCGCGGCCCCGAATTTGCCGACATCGGTTTTGCGGTGCTCGCCGGCATGCAACGGATGTTCCGCACCAAGGGCCCTGTCATCATCTACCCGTCCTCCGGGACCGGCGCCTGGGAAGCGGCGATCGTCAATACGCTCCAGCCCGGTGATCGGGTCTTGATGTGCGAGACCGGGCAATTCGCAGTCCTGTGGCGCGGGATCGCGGACAAGTTCAAGCTCGACGTCGACTTCATCCCGGGCGACTGGCGTCATGGCGCCGATCTCGAGCAGATCGAGGCGAGACTGACGGCCGACAAGGCGCACAAGATCAAGGCCGTCTGCGTGGTCCATAACGAAACCTCGACCGGCTGCGTCACCTTTCCGCTCGAGGTGCGCAAGATCATGGACCGCGCCAAGCACCCGGCGCTGTTGATGGTCGACACGATCTCCGGGCTCGGCTCGATGGACTATGAGCACGACGCCTGGGGCATCGACATTTCGGTGGCCGGCTCGCAGAAGGGGTTGATGTTGCCGCCCGGGCTCGGCTTCAACGCGGTGTCCGAGAAAGCGCTGGCTGTCGCCAAGGCCAATCCCGGCCTGCGCTCCTATTGGGAGTGGGACGACATGATGGCCTTCAACAAGCTCGGCACCTTCCCCTACACGCCCGCGATCAACCTGCTGTTCGGGTTGAAGGAGGCGATCAAGATGCTCGAGGAGGAGGGCCTGGAAAACGTCTTCGCCCGCCACAAGCGTCACAGCGAGGCAACCCGCGCCGCAATGAAGGTATGGGGCCTGGAAACGCAATGCCAGGAGCAGGGCGCGCATTCGCCGGCGCTGACCGGCGTGCGGATGCCCGAAGGCCACGACGCCGACAATTTCCGCAAGATCGTGCTGGAGAATTTCGACATGTCGCTCGGCACCGGCCTCAACAAGGTCAAGGGCAGGCTGTTCCGCATCGGCCATATCGGCCATTTCAACGACCTGATGCTGATGGGTACGCTGTCCGGCGTCGAAATGGGGCTCGATCTCGCCAAGGTGCCGCATCGCAGCGGAGGCGTGGTCGCCGCCATGGAGGTGCTCAAGCGCCGGGAGGCAGCGTCCGTGCCGAAAGCCGCGGTGGCCTGAGCTTTCATACTGCAACCAACAAGGAACGACGCGCGATGAACGCCCCGGCCACAGCTTCCGACGACCTGCTCTATTCCGTGCAGGACGGCATCGCGCGGCTCACCTTCAACCGGCCGCAGGCGCGTAACGCGCTGACCTTTGCAATGTACGAGCAGATGGCCTCGATCTGCGAGGCGATCAACGCCGACCGCTCGATCAAGGCGTTGATCATGACCGGGGCCGGCGACAAGGCTTTCGCCTCGGGCACCGACATCTCGCAATTCCGCGCCTTCAAGACCGCGCAGGATTCGCTCGACTATGAGGCGCGGATCGACCGCGTGCTTGGCACGCTCGAGCAGTGCCGCGTGCCGGTCATTGCCGCAATCGCGGGCGCCTGCACCGGCGGTGGCGCCGGAATCGCGGCCTGCTGCGACATTCGCATCGGGACGCAATCGACCCGGATCGGTTTCCCGATCGCCCGCACGCTCGGCAACTGCCTCTCGATGTCCAATATCTCGCGCCTGGTGTCGCTGATCGGTCCGGCCCGGACCAAGGACCTGATCTTCAAGGCGCGGCTTGTCGAGGCGCCGGAGGCGCTGGCGCTCGGCCTGCTCAACGAGGTGGTGCCGGACGTCGAGACCCTGCAGCGCCGCGCCGACGAGACCGCAAGGCTCGTCGCCTCCCATGCCCCGATCACGCTCGAAGTCACCAAGGAGGCGGTCCGCCGCATTCGCCGCACGCTCTCGCGCGACGAGGGCGAGGACCTGATTCTGAAGGCCTATATGAGCGAGGATTTCCGTGAGGGCATGGACGCCTTCCTGAACAAGCGGGCGCCGAACTTCAAAGGCAGATAGGTCTGTTAACCGTTTGTTCCATCATGCGAAAGTCAAAGAGCCGCGGCTCTCGCCGTGCTTGAACTCGCCATCCCGAGCCCGCACAATCGCTTACATCTTCGAACAATTCCCGTTGAGTGCTGACAAGACGATTCCAGGGATGAAACACGTGCGACACACCATGACTTTCGCGGCCGCGTGCGCGGCCTTGCTTGCGACCATGCCCGCCAATGCCGGCTGGGAGCCCACCAAACCCGTCGAGATCGTGGTGGCCGCCGGTGCCGGCGGCGCCTCCGACCAGATGGCGCGGATGATGCAGGCCGCGATCCAGAAGAACAATCTGATGAAGCAGCCGATGGTGGTCTCGCTGAAGGGCGGGGCTTCCGGAGCCGAAGCCTTGATGTACATGAAGTCGAGCGAGGGCGATCCGAACAAGATCCTGATTGCCTATTCGCTGATCTACATGCTGCCGCTCTCGGCCAAGATCCCGTTCAACTGGCACGACCTGACGCCCGTCGCGGTGATCGCGCTCGACCAGTTCGTGCTGTGGGACAATGCCGAAGGACCCAAGAGCGTCAAGGATTTCATCGCCGCCGCGAAAGCCGCAAGCGCGCCGTTCAAGATGGGGGGCACCGGCTCCCGTCGCGAGGATCATGTGCTGACCGTCTTCATCGAGCAGAAGACAGGCGCGAAATTCTCCTATCTGCCCTACAAGTCCGGCGGCGAGGCGGCGACGCAACTGGTCGGCGGCCACACCGAATCCAATGTCAACAATCCCAGCGAAAACCTCGAGGTCTGGCGCGCGGGGCAGGTGCGCCCGCTCTGCGTGTTCGACAAGGAGCGGATCTCCTATACCTCCAAGGTGACGGAGACGCTGTCCTGGCATGACATCCCGACCTGCAAGGAAGAAGGGCTCGACGTGCAGTATCTGATGCTGCGCGCGATGTTCCTCCCCGGCAAGGTGACGCCGGAGCAGCAGGCCTTCTACGTCGACCTGTTCCAGAAGGTGACGCAGACGCAGGAATACAAGGAGTACATGGAAAAGCAGGCGTTGAAGCCGATCTTCCTGACCGGCAAGGACATGCTGCAGTTTCTCGAAGAGGACGATACGCTGAACAAGTCGCTGATGACGGAAGCGGGGTTTGTCGCGAAATAGTTTCACCCAGCTGTCATGCCCCGCGGAGGCGGGGCATCCACAGCTTCGGTTAAAGCTGCCTCACACGGAGTACTGGATCATCCGCTTTTGCGGATGATGACCACCTTCTTGAGCCGGAAGATCGATGTCTGAGTCCGAGATAGAAATCGTCGTCGATGATCCGACCGCGCCGGAAGCGGATTCGCCTGCGGTTGCAAGCGAGCGCGGCGTCGACGTCGCGGTGTCGCTTCTGCTGCTGGCGCTTGCGGCAACGCTCGGCTACGACAATTGGCGCACCGGCATCTCCTGGGATTCGACCGGGCCCCAGCCGGGCTATTTCCCGTTCTATCTTTCGGTGATCCTGGCCCTTGCGAGCCTGTACGGCCTTGTCGCGGCCTACCTGTCGCGCAAGGAGGCGGCGGAGACATTCGTCACCCGTGCCCAGGCGAAACGGGTGATGGCGGTGTTCGTGCCGACACTGCTGTTTTGCCTCGCGACCCAATTTCTCGGGCTCTATGTCGCAAGCTTCCTCCTGATCGCGGGGTTCATGCGCTTCGTCGGCCGCATCGCGCTGTGGAAGTCGCTTCTGACCGCGCTGATCTTCACCGCGGCCATGTTCGTGACCTTCGATATCGCCTTCGACGTCATCATGCCGAAAGGTCCGCTCGAAGCGGCCTTCGGCTATTAACGAGGCGATATGTCTTTCACCGTCATTGGCGAAGCGACGCAAGTAGGGTGGGCAAAGCGAAGCGTGCCCACCATTGCCTGCCGTGAGCTGGATGGTGGGCACGGCGCGTGCGCGCCTTTGCCCACCCTACGTCGTCGTCGCTTCGCTCCGCGCAATGACGGCGCCATGTTTGGCGGCGCGTGATGGAAGCCTTCGGCCTGCTGCTGCACGGCTTTGCCGTCCTTCTGACCTGGAAGACGCTCGCGCTGATGATGGTCGGCCTCGTGCTCGGCATCTTTGTCGGCGTGCTGCCGGGCCTTGGCGGCCCGAATGGCGTGGCCATCCTGTTGCCGCTCACCTTCACGATGGACCCGACCTCGGCGATCGTGATGCTGTCCTGCATCTATTGGGGCGCACTGTTCGGCGGCGCGATCACGTCGATCCTGTTCAACATCCCCGGCGAGGCCTGGTCGGTGGCGACGACCTTCGACGGCTATCCGATGGCCCAGCAGGGCCGGGCGGCCGAAGCACTCACCGCGGCCTTCACCTCGTCCTTTGTCGGCTCGCTGGTCGCGGTCCTCCTGATCACCTTCCTCGCGCCGCTGATCTCCTCGTTCGCGCTCAAATTCGGTCCGCCGGAATTTTTCGCGGTGTATCTGTTGACCTTCTGCTCCTTTGTCGGCCTCGGCCGCGAGGCCAAGCACAAGACGGTGATCTCGATGTCGCTCGGACTCCTGCTCGCGGGCGTGGGCATGGACACCGTCTCCGGACAGTTGCGCATGACCTTCGGTTCGGCCGAGCTGTTGCGCGGCATCAACTTCCTGGTCGCGGTGATAGGCCTGTTCGGCATCAGCGAGATCCTCCTGACCATGGAGGAGCGCCTCGCGTTGCGCGGACATGCCGCCGCGATCAGCCTGCGCGTCGTGCTGAGCGTGTGGAAGGACCTGCCGAAATACTGGACGACGCTGGTGCGCTCGTCGCTGATCGGCTGCTGGCTCGGCATCACGCCGGGCGGCGCGATCGCGGCAAGCTTCATGGGCTACAATCTCGCCAAGCGGTTTTCCAAGGACCCCGACAGCTTCGGCAAGGGCCGCATCGAAGGCGTGTTCGCGCCGGAAACCGCGGCGCATGCCTCCGGCACCTCGGCGCTTTTGCCCATGCTCGCGCTCGGCATTCCCGGCTCCGGAACGGCTGCGATCCTGCTCGGCGGCCTGATGGTGTGGGGCCTCAATCCCGGGCCGCTGTTGTTCGTCGAGCACAAGGATTTCGTCTGGGGGCTGATCGCCTCGATGTATCTCGGCAACATCGTCGGCCTGGTGCTGGTGCTCACGACGGTGCCGATCTTCGCATCGATCCTGCGCGTGCCCTTTGCGGCGGTGGCGCCCATGATCGTGGTGTCCTGCGCGATCGGTGCGTACGCGATCCAGAACGCGATGTTCGACATCTGGCTGATGCTGGGCTTCGGCGTCGTCGGCTATGTCTTCAAGAAGATCGGCATTCCGCTCGCGCCCTTCACGCTCGCGCTGGTGCTCGGCAGCCGCGCCGAGGATGCCTTTCGCCTGTCGATGATCGGCTCCGGCGGCGACATCAAGGTGTTCTGGTCCAACGGCCTGGTCGGCTCGATCACCACCCTTGCGATCCTCCTGCTGTTCTGGCCGGTGATCGACAAGGCATTCGGCAAATTGAGCCGATCAGCGCGGCCGGCCAGCATTTCGAGCTGAATAATTCGCAAAGGCTGCGAGTTCCGCACATCCTTCGCTATGCGAGAGTTCTTGTGAAATCAGCGGGTTCCATCCGCGCTCCCGCGTGATTGCACGCCGCTGCCACGTTTTCTCCCCTCATGTGGCTTCCGTGCGACATCCCCGGGCGGCGCGCCAGCGTATATTGCGATTCTATTTTACGGGGCATTGCCATGAAAAGACTTGTTGGAATCGCGCTGCTCGCATCGGGGATTGCGACCAGCGCGCTCGCAGCCGATCTTCCGGCGAGGGTGTACACCAAGGCACCTCCGCCGGTGGTCGACGTCTACAACTGGACCGGTTTCTATATCGGCGGCAACATCGGTTACAGCTGGGGCCGGTCGAGCGACTATTCAACGCTGACCAACGGCGCGGGCACGGTGCTGTTTGCAAATTCGAGCGCGGTCAATCTGGACGGCGTCGTCGGTGGCGGGCAGGTCGGCTATAATTGGCAAGTGCAGAACTGGGTCGTGGGCGTCGAGGCCGATATCCAGGGCACGGACGAGAAGGGCAGCCGCGACCTTCACCTGTCCGACCGGTGTTCTGCAGCCCGGCGGCGAACCCGTTTGCCGCTGTGGCCTTCGTTGCAAGGTGCTCCGATCCTCCGTCCTGACAATGGATCAGAAGATCGAATGGTTTGGTACGGTCCGCGCCCGCGGCGGAGTCCTGGTCACGCCAGCGCGTGCTCCTCTACGCGCACCGGCGGTTTCGCCTATGGCGATGTCCGACACGCGCTGAGTCGATCGAACAGACACCGCGACGGCGACAGGCGTTCTCCACCACCGACACGCGTCGTGTCGGCTGGACGGTCGGCGCCGGCGTCGAAGGCGCGATTGGCGGCAACTGGACAGGCAAGGCTCGAATATCTCTACATGGATCTCGGCACGTACCAGCGGTTCGTACCTGACGAACATCGTTCCGGCGCTGGCGGCGGCTTCATGGTCCAGCAACTTACAACTCGCGCATCACCGACAACATCCTGCGCGTCGGCGTGAACTATCGCTTCGGTGGCCCGGTGGTCGCCAGATACTGAGGTTACACTCCCGAAGACTTGAAAGCCCGGCCTTCGCGCCGGGCTTTGTTTTTGGGACCGCCTCAAACCACCTTGCGCTGGCGCAACTCCCTGATCTCGTCGGCGCCGAAGCCGAACTCGGCCAGCACCTCCTCGGTCTGCTCGCCGAACTCCGGCGGCCGGGCCGCCATTCTGCTCGGCGTGCGCGATAGCGTGAAGGGCTGACCGACCAGGCGGATGTGGCGGCCTTCCTCGTTCGGCACGTCCTGTGCCATCCCGAGATGCTTGACCTGGGCGTCCTCGAACACCTGGTCGATGGAGTAGATCGGGCCGCAGGGAACGCCGGCGGCGTTGAATTCCCTGACCCAGGTCTCGCTCGATTTCGCGACCGTCAGCTTGTCGATCTCGGCGTTGAGAGCCTTGCGGTTCTTCGAACGATCCGGGCCGGTGGCATATTCAGGCCGGTTCGCCAGATCGGGCACGCCGAGTGCCTCGCAGAAGCGGAGCCAGGTTCGTCCGCCCGCGGTGGCAATATTGATATAGCCGTCGGATGTCTTGAACACGCCGGTCGGGATCGAGGTCGGATGGTCGTTGCCGGCCTGCTGGGCGACATCCTTGTCCATCAGCCAGCGCGCGGCCTGGAAATCCAGCATGAAGATCTGCGCCTGCAACAGCGAGGTCTTGACCCACTGGCCTTCGCCGGAAACCTCGCGCTCCAGAAGCGCGACAAGGATGCCCATCGCGCAGGACAGGCCGGCGGTGAGATCGGCCACGGGAATGCCGACCCGCATCGGGCCTTCGCCGGGCGCGCCGGTGATCGACATCAGCCCGCCCATCCCCTGCGCGATCTGATCGAAGCCCGGGCGCTTGTGATAGGGGCCGTCCTGGCCGAAGCCGGAAATGCTGCCATAGACGATGCGCGGGTTGATCTTCCTGACGCTCTCATAGTCGACGCCGAGCTTGGTCTTGACGTCGGGGCGGAAATTCTCGACCACGACGTCGGCCTTCTTCACCAGACGGTTGAACACCTCGAGCCCCCTGGGGTCCTTCAGGTTCAGCGACATCGCCCGCTTGTTGCGGTGCAAATTCTGGAAGTCGGAGCCGCGGCGCGGGCCGCCCAATTGCTCGCCGCCGGCATCCTCCAAAAGCGCATCGATCTTGATGACATTGGCGCCCCAGTCCGCAAGCTGCCGCACGCAGGTGGGGCCGGCGCGGACGCGGGTCAGATCGAGCACGGTGAACCGGGACAGGGCTTGCGATGCTTGCGGGATGGGCATTTCGGGAGCTCCGGGGGCAATTCCTAGAGAATTTCGCTTTTATACCTGACTGCCAGGCCCCGGCAGGATAATGGGGGAACTGTCCCGACACGAGGCCTCTTGTGTGATCGGGCGCAGCGCAATAAGGCTCTCTTTCGATAACGGCGATTGAAACGTGTGTCTAGCGAGCCCCAGGGCGTGGCCCGCCTTCGGGTATCTGGATCGCTTCGGTGCTGATTGCGACCGACTGCTGAGGAGGATTGTGACGCGTTCGATAACGACCCATTCACGCAGTTTGAAGGTTGGTCGGCGAACCCCATGCAGGCCCAGTCGATCAGTCCGGCTCAGTGGAAAACGGACGCTCCGGTCCGCGTGCTCCGATGATTAAGAGCAACTCGGACCTGCTTGGAAACTCCGTATGGAACGTGAGTTCATTCGTCGTCGCCGTAGCATTGAACCTGCTGGTTCTTCCGTTCGTGCTGGTCCGGCTCGGAGCGAGACCGTTCGGCGTTGCTAGCCTCGTGGTGGCCTGCACCGCGCCGGCACTGGCATTCAGCAGCGCGCTCGCGTTGTCCACCACTCGCGAATTGGCTGGTCGGCTTGACCGCAGCGAGCGTGATCACGCGCGACATATATTCGGAACGGCCTTATTCCTCGCGCTCGCGGGAGGGGCGGCGATCGCAACGACCCTCGCTCTCATAGGGCCAACGCTGGCACGAACTTTGTTTCATATCGGCGATGTCAAAGATCTCGGGTTCGCATTCCTGCTCGCCGCAGGTGGTTGGCTATGCCAGTGTGTTGCAACCGCCTTCGTCGCGCTCTTTACTGCGCGACAGGATTACGCACGGGTTGCGGCGATCAGCGTCGTCGGCGTGGTCGTCTCGACGGGATCGATCCTGATCTTGGTGCCGCTGCGAACGCAAGTGTCGACGTATGTTGGATGCCAGGCGCTTGGATTCGCTGCCACGCTTGCTGCATCGTGGGCGTTCGCATTCCGACGGCACCGCGAATGGGTTGTGCGGCCGGTACCTCATGCGGCGGCACTACACAGGCTTGCGAGTCTCGGAGGTTGGCAGTTCCTGGCCCAGGGCTGCGGCGTGATTTCGGTACAGGCCGACCGGTATCTTTTGGGCGCCTTTTTGGCTCCCAACTATGTCGGCTATTACACGATCGCCCAGCGCCTGGGGGAGGCGATCTACATGGGCGTCTTGAAGGTGGGCGAGATCCTGTTCCCCTTCTTCAGTTCGATGCAGAACGATTCAACGGGCCGGCTGACCGATCTGCTGTTTCGCTCGTCTTGGGTAATGAATGCTGTTGGCGCAAGCGCGCTTGGTGGGCTGATCCCGGTCACCGGCTTGCTGCTCAAGGCCTGGGCCGGAGCGGAGGTCGCTGTCGAGGCACAAGAACTGCTGGTCGTGCTTGCTGTGGCCGGCATCCTTGGCTGCACTGGAAACGTGTTCAACTATTTTCTGCTCGCAAGCGGCCGCTCTCGTGAGATTGCGTCGATCTCGATCGCAACTGCGTTGGCCACAATCGGCACCAGCTCCGTCGTGCTTCCCTTGTTCGGATGGAAGGCTGCAGGCTTGAGCGCCTGCGCAGGCATGTCGGCGCAGTTTGCCGCGAGCTTGACCGTGCTGCGGAAGACCATTAGGGCAAGCGATTTGGGGGCCCGCATTATCCATCTCGTTCTTCAGCCGCTCGCGACAGGCATTGTTGCGTCGATTGGATTGCGCTACTTGCTCGGCGGGCTGCTTGTTGGACCTGCCGGCGAACTGGTGGTCCGCTGGGGTTGCGTATGCCGTATCGGCAGCTCTCGTCTTCCTAAGCATTGTTGCGGTTTCGATGATCGGTCCTTATCGGCGGACTTGCTGGCAGGATCTCATTGTGGTTGCGCGGCACGTTCTCCCTCGCGAAGCGCTGTAGCCATGTGTGGAATTGCCGGCATCGTAAACATCGACGGCCGACCGGTCGATAAAGGCGCGATCGAGCGCCTAACAAGTCTGCTCGCACATCGCGGGCCTGACGGCGAGGGCCACTGGTTCAGCACCGAAGGCAGCGTTGCGCTCGGTCATCGTCGCCTGGCAATCATCGATCCCGGGCCCGGCGGCTATCAGCCCATGCTGTCCGAGGATGGGAGATACATCATCGTCTACAACGGGGAGATTTATAATTTTCTTGAACTCCGCCTCGACCTTGAATTGTCGGGAGCGAAATTTCGAACTCAGTCCGACACGGAAGTAATCCTGGCGGCCTGGCAACGATGGCAGGAGAACATGCTGTTGCGGTTCAACGGCATGTGGGCGCTGGCGATCTATGATACCAAAACAAGGGATCTCTTTCTCGCTCGCGACCGCTTTGGTATCAAGCCGCTGTTATATGCGGCGTCATCCAATCATTTTATCTTTGCTTCCGAGCAGCGCGCGCTTGTTGACAGTGGACTGATTTCGACTTCGATCGACATCTCGGTAGCACGACGACAGATGATTGACGCATTCGGGATCGAGGGCAGCGAACGTGCACTGTATCGGGAGGTCCGCCGGCTGCCCGCCGGCCATTTTCTTCGGCTCCGAGACGGCCGGCAAAGCATACGGCGCTGGTGGTCCACAATCGAGCACCTTCCCGCTATGCCGCGCACCGAAGCAGAGCGGATCGAGCGATTTGGCGAGTTGTTCCGCGACGCGGTCGCGCTGCGCATGCGCAGCGACGTGCCGATAGGAACCTGCCTTTCGGGCGGTTTCGACTCTTCCGCCGTGATCTGCACCATGGCTGCGCACGAGAAGGAGGGTATGGGACCGCGCGACAGCATGGCCTGGCGTCACGCGTTCGTCGCAGCCTTTCCCCATGCGGCGAACGACGAGCGGCCAATGGCGGAAATAGCGGCGGCGTGGGCAGGGGTCCGCCCGACCATTGTCGAAATCGGCAAAGATGACGCCGTCCACGAACTCGACCGCATCCTCGGCGACAGCGACGATGTGTATATCTCGCCGCCGAGTGCGGTTTGGCTGCTCTATCGCGAGTTGAGGCGGCACAATGTTCTGGTGTCTCTTGATGGTCATGGCGCCGACGAATTGATGGGAGCCTATCTCCAGGAAGGTGATAGGAGGAGCTTTTTGCTGCGCAATCTTGTTGCTGGCGGGCTTTTCGAATCCCGGTCTGGGAGGCGATTGCTCGATCTTGGGCGCGTGGCCATGCTCAGGCGGCGGGGATTGTATTTCCTGCGTGGCGGCGTGCAAGCTGTTCCGAAACCACTCGCGTTGACGGGCGAGGGCGATCTCTTGCCGCGCGAATGGCGGGGGTTGAACCGGCGGCTCTATCGTATGTTTCACTCAACCGTGCTGCCCACGATTCTGCGCAACTTCGACCGCGCCTCAATGGCGCATGGCATCGAGGTGCGGATGCCATTCATGGACTGGCGCCTGGTGACCTATACAATGGCGCTTCCTGAAACAAGCAAATCGAGCCACGGTCAGACCAAGATGGTTGCGCGACGGGCAATGAAGGGCCGTATGCCCGAGCAGATACGAACGGGACGCCGGAAGGTCGGGTTCAATTCGCCGATGCCAGAGTGGATGAACGGTCCGCTTGCAGGCTGGACGCGCCGGCTGCTCGATGAGCGCGTTCCGGCGTTCTCGGAGCTGGTGGATGAAGCGGGGTTGCGCCATAAGGTCAGCCAACTGACGGCTACCAAGACGTGGGACTGGGATGCGGTGGGACGAATCTGGCCGTATCTGAACATGAAGTGGACGATGGCGAGATTATAGATGCTCAGGGGTGGGATCGCTCTGCTCGAACTCGGTGCTTGGCCTGAATCTCCGCCGGCAAGGCTTCGTAGAGGTTGGGCGAGACAGCCGGCTCGTTTGGCGGCGCATCAAGCGAGCGGCCGGCAATCGACTTTCGATTGGAGAGCGCTCCATTGTCCAGGCAAACATCCGATTTGAGGATACCGGTGGAACGATGCGAATCGGCCATCGCACTTTCATTGGAAAGAGCGATTTGGTCTGTTACCGCAGCGTCGACATCGGGAATGATGTGGTTATGTCCTGGGGCGTCACGATCACCGATCATGACTCACACAATGTCGATTGGCAGTACCGCCAGCGCGACGTCCTGCAGTGGGGCGAAGGACGCAAGGATTGGACCCACATCCCCCATGCGCCGGTCATTATTGCCGACAAGGTGTGGATCGGGTTCAACGCCAGCATCCTGAAAGGCGTGACCATCGGCGAGGGCGCAGTGGTGGGAGCATGCTCAGTCGTGACCCGCGACGTTGCGCCTTTTTCCGTTGTGGCAGGAAATCCCGCGCGGTTGATTCGTACGCTCCCCGCTGCATAAACGATCCTAAACGAGAATAGAAGAAGATGCGCGTTTTTCAGAATGGTGGGCTTTATCCGTCTTACTTGGCGCGATTTAACGCGCTCGCGCGTCACGCGCACGAATTCGAGAAACGCCGCCGAGTATTCCTGGATGACAGGTACGGCGCACCCCACATCCTCAAGCCAGTGCTGGAGGGCGATGCAGCAGCGTTCTTCACCAATGCCGATGACGAGGTCCTGCAGCACCAATGGGCGCAGGAGAATGGTCTCAATTCGAAGGCGTCGCCTGAAGACATTCTGCTAGCCCAGCTCGAACATCATAAGGCCGATGTTTTCTATAATCTCGACCCCGTACGCTTTCCCAGCGCGTTTGTCGGCAAACTGCCTGGATGTGTACGCAAGTCGATCTGCTGGCGCGTTGCGCCTTCTGGCCGTGCGGATCTGACGGCGTACGACGCCGTGGTCGGAAATTTTCCAGAAATTCTGAAGGATTGGGAGGCAAAAGGATGCCGTACCGCCTATTTCCTCCCGGCGATTGACCCAGTGATGGTCGAGTATGACAGAGCTCTGCGACCGATTGACGTTCTCTTTGTCGGGGGGTACTCGCGATACCATCAGACACGGGCACACGCGCTGGAGAGCGTCGCAGCGCTCGCTCCAAAATGGCGGGTTGTCTATCGCCTGGATGCGTCGCGCCTCACGCGGCTTTCGGAGAGTTTGCTTGGCCACCTGCTTCCGCTGCGGAAATACCGTCGACCGGATGCGATCGCAAAGGTTACTGACCGGCCGGTGTTCGGCCGACAACTCTACGAACTGATAGGTCAGTCCAAGATCGTGCTCAATGGCGCGATCGACACGTCCGGCGCAGACCGCGGTAACATGCGTTGCTTCGAGGCGATGGGTTGCGGGGCGTTGCTGGTTTCGGACGACGGCAACTATCCTGAGGGGATGAAGGCGGGCGAAACTATGCTGACTTACGATTCCGCAGAGGCCGCGCCAAAGGTTATTGTTGAGGCGCTCGCAGATTGGCCGCGTTCTGCGGCATTGGCCCGCCGCGGGCGGGAGCAGGTTTCCCAAGTGTACAGCAAATCCCGACAATGGCAGCAATTCGTCGACCTCGTCGCAGAGATTTAGACGTGCTAAACGGCTTTCACGTTCATGGACTGGTGCGTCGGCCTGAGCCCGGAATGCCCGGTTTCATTCCCGTCACTCGATCCCAGCGGCCTGGAAATCTGTAAATCAGCTGCGAGACCTGTCCCCAATGAACGTCAAACCTGAACATTTGTCGTGGGAAGACGCCGTGGTCTGGCTGCGCAATCAACCTGATCGGCAGCAGCTGGTTATGGATGGTTACTATGACGATCCGCTCGTCGCGGCGGCCGAACGCTATCGCGCCAGCGGCGAATGGCAAGAGATCGCGAAATTGCTTCGCGGCCGCGTCGGAAAGGCGCTCGATGTCGGAGCTGGGCGCGGCATTACAAGTTACGCACTCGCCAAAACCGGATTCAAAGTGACCGCGCTTGAACCCGATCCGAGCGCGATTGTCGGCGCTGCAGCCATCCGCTCGTTGGCCAGCGAATCAGCGCTCCCAATCTGCGTGGTGGAGGACGTTTCGGAACGCCTGCCATTTGCGGAGGGCACGTTCGACGTCGTGCACGCTCGTGCCGTCCTGCATCACATGTCAAACCTTGAGACCGCATGCTCCGAGATGTTTCGCGTGCTTCGCCCGGGCGGTCTTCTCGTCGCCGCCCGCGAACATGTCATTAGCCGTGAGCGTGACCTTGATGCATTCCTCGCCGGGCATCCGCTCCATGACCTCTACGGCGGTGAGCATGCCTATCGTCTCAGCCGCTATGTCGACGCGCTCAAGGCGGCAGGGTTCGGTCCGCTCGAGGTGCTATCCCCCCTAAAAAGTCAGATCAATCTGTATCCGTACACGACCGACAGTTTGCGAGCTGTCGTCCTCGATAAGGTCTCGCAAAAAATTCCCGGCCGGCTCCTGTGGCGCCTGGTGCTCGGCTCTGACCTGGCATTTCGGTCGTTGCTTGGCGTTGCCGAGCGCTTTGATCACCGTCCCGGGAGGCTTTATTCGTTCGTCGGCCACAAGGCGAGCACATGACCGCCTGGATCACCGGCGCTAACGGATTTATTGGGCGCCATTTGGCACGCGCGCTCGCCGACACCGGCCGGATCGTTGCCGGCATCGGTCATGGCACGATTGAGGAAAGGGAACAGCGGCGGCTCGGGTTGCGGTTCTGGCTCAATGGCGAAATCGATGCGGCCAATCTGAACTCGCTGGCGTCGATGCAAGGAGCGCCGTCCGAAATTCTCCATTTGGCCGGCGGCTCATCGGTGGGCCTTTCGATCGCTCAGCCATTTGAAGATTTCTCGCGTACCGTCATGAGCACGGCGCGGCTGCTTGAGTGGGTACGCAACACCGCACCGGATTGCCACCTGATCATCGCATCGAGCGCAGCCGTTTATGGTGCGGCCCGAGGCGGTCCGATCGGCGAGGATACGGCTCCCGCTCCGATATCGCCCTATGGCCGACACAAGAGAATGGCTGAGGAACTGTGCGAGAGCTATGCCGAAACTTACGGGATTCGCAGTACGGTCGCACGCCTGTTTTCTGTCTATGGCTCGAACCTTCGCAAGCAATTGTTGTGGGAGGTCTGCACGCGTCTGGAACACGGCGAGCAAACAATCATGCTGGGTGGGAATGGCGACGAGATGCGGGATTGGACGGACGTCCGCGATGTCGTTCGATTGCTAACGACATTGATAGAATTGCCGCAATCGCAACCGTTTCGGGTCATCAACGGCGGATCGGGACAGGGCACCTCTGTCGCCGACGTGATCACGGCGCTCGTGCGGCACTGGGGCACGGATATCCCGGTGCGCTACTCTGGGGTGGCGCGGACCGGGGATCCCAGGAGCCTGATTGCCGATAATGCGGCGTTGCAGCGACTGCACTTCGATTGGCGGATTTCGATCGATCAGGGGATCGCCGATTATGTCGACTGGTTCAAGGACCGAGTCCGTTGATCGAGCGAGCTCCTTTGCGGGTGGCGTTCACGCATATAGGCCGACGCCAATGGTCGGGCGGCTACAATTACCAGCGCAATCTTTTTGCAGCGCTTGACCGTCACTGTCCTGGCGAGATCGCGGCGGTGGTGTTTGCGAGCAGGTCGGATGATGCGAACGAGCTCGCTGGTCTGTCGGAAATTCCCGGGGTCACGGTCGTGCAATCGCCTGCGTTCCCGGCCTTCGATCGCAGGCGGCGCGGACTTGTCGTTTCGCTCGCATCCGGCATCGACGCGGCTGTGACGGCCGAGTTTCGCAAGATGCACGTCGATGTCGTGTTCGAAAGCGCGCGGTTTTTCGGCTGGCGACTTCCGTTGCCTGCTATCGCCTGGATTCCCGACCTCCAGCATCGCAGGCACCCGGAATTGTTTTCGCCGTTGGCCCGATGGCGACGCGATCTCGGCTTTCGCGCGCAAATCGCCTCGGGTCGGCATATCATGCTGAGCAGCGAGAGTGCGCGCCGAGATTGTCTAACCTACTACCCTGGTCTGACCGATCGTCGTTTCGGTGGTTCGGTTTGCGAGCCAGCCCGAGCCAGCCCTTTTTGCGGCCGATCCTGGCAAGGTTGTTGCACATTATGGGCTACCGTCCGCCTACTTCTATCTGCCGAACCAATTCTATCGGCACAAGAATCATCAGGTCGTGGTCGAGGCGCTGTCGATTCTGAAGGCACGCGGAACCGACATCGTCGTGGCTGCGTCGGGAAGCACGGAGGACCCGCGCGAACCCAACTATTTCGATGACTTGATGAAGACGATCGCAGCGCGCGGCCTTAGTCAGAACTTCCGGTATCTCGGCATGATCCCGCTTGATCATGTCTACGCGCTGCTGCGCGCGGCGACCGCGCTCGTAAATCCCTCTCGGTTCGAAGGTTGGAGCACGACGGTGGAAGAAGCGAAATCATTTGGCGTTCCGACCATTATTTCCGACATCGACGTCCATCGGGAGCAGATGGGCGAAGAAGCGCGTTACTTCGGCCTCGATGACGCGCAGGCGTTGGCGGACCATCTTTCTGATGTGTACCGGACGTCGCAGCCGCTCGTTCGCGGCCTGCTACCGAACGTCGACGCGCGTGTGGCGGCGTTTGCTACTGATTTCGCGCGCGTTGTCCGCGATGCGATGTCCTGACAAACCGGCCGAAAAGGCCCATCCGAACCGCCGTCGCGCGTGTTCGCGATTGCAAGGGCGGCTCATTGGATGCTATCGGGCGCCGTACCGAAACAGCCGTCCCGGCCGCGCGGCCGGGCTTCTCGAGCACCGCGTCAGGGGTGAACAAATTGACCACGCCAATGCAGGATTCGTCCGCGCCCTTCATCCATCCGTCGGCCATCGTCGAGGATGGTGCGAAGGTCGGCAAGTTCACCAAGGTCTGGTTCTTCTCGCATGTCGCGCCGGGCGCGGTGATCGGAGAGAACTGCAGCCTTGGCCAGAACACCTATGTCGAGTGGAACGCGATCGTCGGAAACGCGTGTCGGCTGGGCAATTCGGTCTCGATCTATTCCCATGTCGAGCTCGAGGATTTCGTGTTCTGCGCGCCCTACATGGTGTTCACTCACATTTCCTTTCCGCGTGCGGCGGTCAATCGGCATTCGGTGTTCAAGAAGACGCTGGTGAAAACCGGCACCACGTTAGGTGCGAATTCGACCGTTGTGCCCGACGTGACCTGTGGCGTCGGCACCTTCCTGGCCGCCGGCTCGACCTTGACCAAGAACTCGAGGGACTGGTCGATGATGGTCGGCACGCCGGCACGACAGGTCGGTTGGGTCAGCGCTTTCGGAGAAAAGATGGACCTGCCTCTCTCCGGTCAGGGCGAATGGCGCTGCAAGCACACCGGCGACGTCTATATTCTCACTGGCGAGGACGTGACGAGGCATCCCGGTCCGCACGACATTCTCAAATATGTTCCGGGCGAGCGGTTGCTGCGGATGGAAGTCAAGCCCTGAGCCGCGACTCAGCGCTCGTCCGAAATGACCTTGCCGTCATTGGGCAGCGCGCCGGCGCCGACCAGCTCGACCGCGCCGCCAAGCTTGGTCACCATGCGCAGCGTCGCCGCGAGCTCTTGGCTCAAGGCCTCGCTCGGGGCCTTGCTCTCGGCGCGAAGCGTCATGACGTCGGTCTCGTTCTCGCGCGTCACCACCAGCCGCAGCCGTCCGAGCGCGGGATGGCGCCTGGCGATTTCCGCGATCTGCTCGGGCCGCACGAACATGCCCTTGACCTTGGTGGTCTGGTCGGCGCGGCCCATCCAGCCCTTGATGCGCATGTTGGTGCGCCCGCACGGGCTGATCCCCGGCAGCGCAGCGGTGAGGTCGCCTAGCGCAAGCCGGATCCAGGGATGATCGGCGTCGAGCGAGGTTACCACGATCTCGCCGACATCTCCCGGCGCGACGGGCTCGCCAGTCCCGGGCTTGACGATTTCAAGGATGAGGTCCTCGTTGACCACCATGCCCTCGCGCGCCGGCGTCTCGTAAGCGATCATGCCGAGATCGGCGGTGCCGAACGCCTGGTAGGCCTCGATGCCGTGCGAGCGGACCTCCTTCTGCAGCGAGGGTGGAAAGGCCGCGCCTGAAACCAGCGCGCGCTTGATCGAGGAGATATCGCGATCCGATTTCGCGGCGGCATCGATCAGGATCTTCAGAAAATCCGGCGTGCCACTATAGCCGTTGGGCCGATAGGCCTCGATCAGCTCGAATTGCGCCTCGAGATTGCCGGGCCCAGCGGGGATGACCGCGCAGCCGAGCGCGCGGGCCGACATGTCGAAGATGAAACCGCCGGGCGTGAGGTGATAGCTGAAAGTGTTGAGCACGATGTCGCCGGGCCGGAAGCCGGTCGCATAGAGAGCTCGCGCGCCGCGCCAGGGATCGGCGTGCGCAGATTCGGCTTCGAAGATCGGGCCCGGCGAGGTGAAGAGGCGGGAAAACGAGCCGGGAGCGCGAGCCACGAAGCCGCCGAAGGGAGCCGCGGCCTTGTGCAGGGCCGGCAGCTCGGATTTGCGCAGCAATGGCAGCTTTCCCAGCGCCGCGCGGCTCGTGACCGAGCCGGGATCGATGCCGGCGAGCCGCTCGGCGTAAGCGGGGGCCTCGACCGCACGGCGCAGGATCTCGGGCAGACGGGAGAACAGCTCGGCCTCGCGCGCGGCGCCATCGCGGGTTTCGCGGGAGTCGTAGTGGTCGCTCATCTGTCTTTCTCCCGAGGGCCATTCCGCGGCGCGAGTGAAACGAGCGAGGGCGGCTGCTCACAGCCAGCGCTTCCGCCGTTTGAAGCTTTTCAGGTTCTTGAAGCTCTTGCGCTGGTCGCCGGCGCCGCCGAGATAGAATTCCTTGACGTCCTCGTTGTCGCGCAGTTCCTCGGCGCTTCCGTCGAGCACGACCTTGCCCTGCTCCATGATGTAGCCGTGGCTTGCAACCGAGAGCGCGGCGCGCGCATTCTGCTCGACCAGCAGGATCGTCACCCCGAGATCCCGATTGATCCGCTTGATGATCGAGAACACCTCCTTGACCAGCAGCGGCGACAAGCCCATCGACGGCTCGTCCATCAGGATCATCTTCGGGCGCGCCATCAGCGCGCGGCCGATCGCAAGCATCTGCTGCTCGCCGCCGGAAAGATAGCCGGCAAGCCCGGAGCGCTCCTTCAGTCGCGGAAAATAGTTGAACACCATCTCGAGGTCGGAACCGACCTCGCGGTCGCTGCGGGTGAAGGCGCCGAGCCTCAGGTTCTCCAGCGAGGTCATGTCGGCGACGATGCGACGGCCTTCCATCACCTGGAAGATGCCGCGGCGAACGATTTTGTCGGGATCGATGCCGTCGATGCGCTCGCCATCGAACACGATCTCGCCGCGCGTGACCTCGCCGTCCTCGGTCTTGAGCAGACCGGAGATCGCCTTCAGCGTGGTCGACTTGCCGGCGCCGTTGGCGCCGAGCAGCGCCACGATCGCACCCTTCGGCACGTCCAGGCTCAGGCCGCGCAAGACGAGGATGACGTCGTCATAGACGACCTCGATGTTGCGCACGGCGAGGAGGGGGGCCGGGGCGGCGGTCGGCGCGGGACGCGTGAGTTCGACGGTTTGAAGTCATGAGTCTCGCTCTATCATGGTCCGTCATGCGCCGGGACCTGATCCAGAGACACCGGACGTCTTGCTGTGACGCCTCAAGGTTGAGATCGCGCTATCGCGCGGGACGAAGCCCGGTGTCGTGCGCGTGGGCACGACCTCACCAGCCGAACCAATCGGCCTTGCGCGGCAGCTCGATGGTCTTGACCTTCTCGAGCTTGACCACCCCCTTGGCCATCAGGTCGTTGATGTCGCCGTCGGTCGGGCCGGACACCTTCGCGCGATAAAGGTCGACCTTCATGGTGCCGCGATGGTCCTTCTCGGTCCAGGTCGAGGGGCTGCACACGCCTTCCATGCCGGCGGGCACCCAGTCCTTCTTCTGGTAAAAGCCCTTGGCGACGTTCTCGCCGGTCGCGCCGCCGTTCTTGGCGGCCCAGTCGAGCGCCTCCTTCATGTACATCGCCGAGCAGACGGCCGCGATGTAATGCACGGGGCGATAGACCTTGCCGGTCGGATCCGACATCTTCGAGATTTCCATCACCGTCTTCATGCCGGGCGCATCGCCGCCCCAGGCAACCGAGGTGCGCAGCGGGAAGATGATGCCGTCGGCCGCATCGCCCGCGGTCTTTGCGGCGTTCTCGTCCATGCCCCAGACGTTGCCGAGGAACTGGATCTCGACGCCGGCCGCCTTGCAGGCTTTCATCACCGAAATGTTGGAAGCGGCGGTGTTGCCGAGATAGGCGTAGTTCGCACCGGAGCTCTTCAGCGACAGGCATTGCGCGCTGTAGTCGCCGGGGGCGAGCGCGAACACCAGGGGCGGCAGCACCTCGAAGCCAAGCTCGGTCGCGAGCGCTTCGCCCGCCGCCTTCGGCGCGTTGGGGTAGGGGTGGTTCGCGCCCATGTGCACGAATTTAGGCTTGCCGGGTTTGCCCTTGGCTTTCCAGTCCTCTGCCGCCCAGGTCAGCATCGCGCGCATCGCATCCGAATAGGTCGGGCCGTAGAAGAAATTGTACGGCGCGGGCTTTGCCTTGCCGCTCACGCCTTCCGGATCGGTCAACGCGGCCGCATACGAGCCTGACATGTCCGGGATCTTGTCCTGCGCGAGGAAGCCGGTCAGCGCCTCCGTATCCGCCGTGCCCCAGCCCATGATGGCCGCGACCTTGCTGTCCGGCGCCGACCATTTCTTGTAGAGCGAGATCGCCTGCGGGACCTTGTAGCCGTAGTCGTTGCTGTCGACGGCGAGCTGCTTGCCGCCGATGCCGCCGTTCTTGTTGACCCAGGCAAAGGTGTCGGCGACCGCCTGGCCATAGGGCGTGCCGACGTCCGCGGTGCCGCCGGAGAGATCCTCGAGATGACCGATCGAAATCTGCTGCGCGCCGGCCTGCGCGCTGCCGATCAGCAGCGCCAGCGAAACCGTGCCCAAAAGCGTTTTGAATGCCATGATTTTTTCCTCCTGTCGTTCGTTGTGTCGATTGTAGCCGGTCCCGTTCCAACCTCAATGTGAAAACGGGTAGAGCTTCCAGTAGGCCTTGATCTGCCGCCAGCGATGCGCGAGCCCGTCCGGCTCGAACATCAGAAACGCGATGATGATGACGCCGATCGCGATCTCGCGCAGGAACGTCAGATTGTTGTTGAGGCCGAGCGCGTGATCGAACGCGCTGCCCTTCAGGCTGTTGCTGAGCCATTCCATCAATTCCGGCACCAGCACCACGAACGCCGTCCCCATCAGCGTGCCCATCACGCTTCCAATGCCGCCGATGATGATCATGGCGAGGAACAGGATCGAACGCTCGATGCCAAATCCCTCCTGCGAGACCACGAGCTGATAGTGCGCGTAGACCGCGCCCGCGATGCCGGCGAAAAACGCCGCGAGGCCGAACGACAGCGTGCGGTATTTGGTGAGGTTGATGCCCATGATCTCGGCGGAGAGATAATGATCGCGGATCGCGACCAGCGCGCGGCCGTCGCGGGTGCGCATCAAATTGGTGACGAGCAGATAGCTTGCGAGCACATAGGCGAGCACGACGTAGAAATATTGCCTGTCGCCGCGCAGCGTGTAGCCGAGGATCGAGAACGGCTTGGCGCTCGCCGGCACCGAGCCGCCGGAAAACCATTCGGCGCGGGAGAAGAAGTCGAGCAGGATATATTGCGCGGCGAGCGTGGCGATGACGAGATAGAGCCCCTTCAGCCGCGCCGCCGGTACGCCGAAGATCAGTCCGACCAGCGCGGTGATGACGCCGGCGAGCGGGATCGCAAAGAAAACCGGAATCGGAAAGGTGTTGGAGATGTAGGCCGATGTGAATGCGCCGAACAGGAAGAAGGCGGCGTGTCCGATGGAAATCTGCCCGGTGAAGCCGACCAGGATGTTCAAGCCGAGCGCTGCGATCGAGAAGATGCCGATCTGGATCAGGACGGAGAGCCAGTACTCTCTGAGCACATAGGGCGCAAAGCAGAGCAGCACGATGCCGAGAATCGCGAAATTGCGGCTCGTCCTGGTCGGAAAGATCGTGGTGTCCGCGGCATAGGAGGTGCGGAAATCGCCGGAGGGGATGAAAGAGGGGCCTGCCATGGCGCCTTACCGTTCCTTCCGTTCAGTCTCGATCATGCGTTTGACGCTCATGTGCTAGATCCGCTCGATGTCCTTGGTGCCGAACAGGCCGTAGGGCTTGATCATCAACACGATGATCAGCACGTAGAACGGCGCGATCTCGTAGAGATTGCCCCAGTGCAGATACTGGCTGTCGACATATTGCGCGATGTTTTCAAGAAGCCCGATGATGATGCCGCCGAGCACGGCGCCCCCGACCGAATCGAGGCCGCCGAGGATCGCCGCCGGAAACACCTTGATCCCATAGGCGGACAATCCGGACGAGACTCCGTTGACGACGGCGACCACGACGCCCGCAACCGCCGAGACCGTTGCCGAGATCGCCCAGGCCATCGCGAACACGCTTTTGACGGAGATACCGAGCGATTGCGCAACCTGCTGGTTGAAGGCGGTCGCGCGCATCGCAAGCCCGTACTTTGACGAGCGGAAGAACCAGGCCATGCCAACCATCATGGCCAGCGACACCACGAGGCTCATCACGTAGACGGTCTGGATCTGCAGGCCGAGAAACTCGACCGATTTGCTGGTGAACACCTGCGGGAAGGGCTGCGGGTTGACGCCGAAAATCCATTTCAGCACGGCCTGGAACACGGTGGAGAGCCCGATCGTCACCATGATGACGGAGATGATCGGCTCCCCGATCATCGGCCGCAGGATGATCACCTGGATCGCGATGCCGAAGACGAACATGAACACCAGCGTCAGCGGCATGCCGAACCAGAACGGCACCTGGAATTTGGTCAGCATCGCCCACGAGACCCATGCGCCGATCAGTAGCAGCTCGCCTTGGGCGAAGTTGACGACCTGGGTTGCCTTGTAGATCAGCACGAACGACATCGCGACCACGCCATAGAGCGTGCCGACAACGAGGCCGTTGACCAGGAGCTGGATGAGGAATGCGGCGTTCATGCGAAGCCGTGGTAATCGCATCGCCGGGCTGACCCGGCGATCCATCGAACGAGAGGGCGCTTTTTTGAAGAACGATGGATGCGCGGGTCAAGCCCGCGCATGACGACCGAAAATGTAGTGCACCTCCTGCCAAATCGATCACTCCGCGGCCTCCGCGATGGACGTGGGCGCGGCGAGGTCGATCACTGCAAGCTGCGTGCGCACGCGCTGCGTGGTGCCGTCCTGGAAGCGGATCACGGTGTCGACCGGGATGTTGCGCTCGCCGCGATAGATCGCATCGATGATGTCGCCGTATTTCTCGTTGATGACGCCGCGGCGTACCTTTCGCGTGCGGGTCAATTCGCCGTCGTCGGCGTCGAGCTCCTTGTAGAGCAGGAGAAAGCGCGAGATGCGCTGGGCCGGCGGCAGCGTGGCGTTGACGGCCTCGACCTCCTTGTGCAGCAGCGCGTAGACCTCGGGACGCGAGGCCAGATCGCTGTAGGTGGTGAATGCGATGCGGTTCTTTTCGGCCCATTTCGAGATGATCGAGTAGCGGATGCAGATCATCGCGGCGAGCGCCTCGCGTCCGGCGCCGAGCACGACGGCTTCGGCAATGTAGGGCGAGAATTTCAGCTTGTTCTCGATATATTGCGGCGAGAAGCGCTCGCCGCGCGAGGTCTCGGCAAGATCCTTGATGCGGTCGATCACGACGAGCTGATGGCTGTCGTTGAAATAGCCGGCGTCGCCGGAATGCAGCCAGCCGTCCCGGACCTCGGCGGCCGAGGCTTGCGGATTCTTGTAGTAACCCAGGAACATGTTGGGGTGGCGCACCACGATCTCGCCGACGCCCTGCACGTCGGCATTCTCGATCCTGATTTCGATATCGTCGGCCATCGCGACGCCGGTGGTGTCGGGATCGACCTTGCCGTCGGGGTGCAGCGTGTAGGCGCCGAGCAGCTCGGTCTGGCCGTACAGCGTGCGCAGCGGCACGCCCATCGCCTGGAAGAACTTGAACGTATCGGGACCGAGTGCGGAGCCGCCGGTCGCAGCCGACCGCAGACGCGTGAAGCCGAGGCGATCGCGCAGGGCGCGAAACAGCAGCAGGTCCGCCAATGTCGAGTGCCCGCCCTTTTCGAGCGCCGCGAGCCCGCTCTTCATGCCGAGCTCGTAAAGGCTCTGCTTCAACGGCGAGGCGTCCATCACGCGGGCGCGGACGTCGGCCGCGATCCCTTCCCAGACCCGCGGGGCGAACAGCACGAAGGTCGGCGCGATCTCGCGGAAATCGCTCATCATGGTGTCGGGCTCTTCGACGAAGTTGATCTTCATCCGGCAGAGCAGGCCTTTGCCGAGCACGTAGACCTGCTCCATGATCCAGGGCAGCGGCAGCACCGAGACATATTCGTCGTCCGGTCCCTTCGGATCGAACGCGAGATAGGTGGCGCAATGGCTGAGCACCCGTCCGGCCGACAGCATCGCGAGCTTGGGATGGGAGGTCGTGCCTGACGTGGTGCAGAGGATGGCGCAGGCGTCGCCGTCCGTCGCATCGACGAGCTTGTCGTAGAGTTCCGGCTCGCGCGCGGCGCGCTCGCGTCCGATCGCGGCAAGCCTGGCTGCATCCATCAGGCGGGGGTCGTCATATTTGCGCATGCCGCGCGGGTCGGAATAGACGATGTGCTTCAAATGCGGCACGCGCTCGGCAAGGGTCAGGAGCTTGTCGACCTGCTCCTCGTCCTCGGCGAAGACGAGCTTCGCCTCGCCGTAGTTGAGCAGATAGGCCGCTTCCTCGTCGAGCACGTCGCGGTAGAGGCCGAGGCTCAAAGCGCCAAGCGCATGCGTTGCGATCTCGGCCGCGACCCAATCCGGACGGTTGTCGCCGATGATGCCGATGACATCGCCGCCGGCAATTCCGAGCTCGACCATTCCGAGCGCAAAATCACGCACCCGCATCTGATAATCGTTCCAGGTGAAGAGGCGCCAGAGGCCGAGATCCTTTTCGCGCAGCGCGATATCGGCCCCCTGTTCCTGCGCGTTGAGGCGCAGGAGCTTCGGGTAGGTATCGGCCTTTGCGACGCGCCCCGCGTAATCCATCATGCCGCGTTCTCCGCGGGTGCTGGCGCCTCGTCCGGATCGACCAGCATCTCGTCCTCTTCGCCGAGATAAGCGCGCTTGACGTGCGGGTCGGCGAGAACCGCGGCCGGATCGCCCTCGGCGATCTTGCGGCCGAAATCGAGCACCATGACGCGATGGGAAATATCCATCACCACTCCCATGTCGTGCTCGATCATCATCACGGTCATGCCGAACTCCTCGTTGAGGTCGACGATGTAGCGCGCCATGTCCTCCTTCTCCTCGAAGTTCATGCCGGCCATCGGCTCATCGAGCAGGATGAGCCTGGGCTCCAGCGCCATCGCGCGCGCAAGCTCGACCCGTTTGCGCAAGCCGTAGGGCAGGGTGCCGGCGGTTGCCTTGCGCACCGACTGCAAGTCGAGGAAGTCGATGATCTCCTCGACCTTGCGGCGATGCTCGAGCTCCTCGCGCCGGGCGCCGGTCAGCCAATAGAGCGAGCCGGTGATGAAATTGTTCTTCAACAGGTGATGTCGCCCGACCATGATGTTGTCGAGCACGCTCATGTGGTGAAACAGGGCAAGGTTCTGGAAGGTGCGACCGATACCGAGCGAGGCCCGCGAATTGGGATTGAGGCCGGTGATGTCGCGGCCGCGATAGAAAAGCTGGCCTTCGGTCGGCCGATAGCGCCCCGAAATGCAATTGACGATCGAGGTCTTGCCGGCGCCGTTCGGGCCGATGATCGAGAACAATTCGCCATCCTCGACGCCGAAGGAGACGTCGGTAAGCGCGCGCACGCCGCCAAACCGCAGGGAAACTCCGCGCACTTCCAACGTGTTGTCCAATAACCCCTCCCACCGCTCGCGCTTCTCGCGCTTTTTATCGGTTGTTCGTCAATTGGGCACGATCCTATATCGGCGTTCCCGGGTAAACCATGCGACCAATGATGATCGGCCGCGACTGGCACACCGGATGCCATCTTGACCCGCCAGAGCTCTCAACGTCCCTGTTGGGAGCCGTGGCCTGAATAGGCTAAAGCCCTCGTCTGGAATGTCTTGCGTCTGACAATTGGCCCGGCGAATTTGATCATGTTTGTTGCGGTGCAATATTGTCGGCTGTTGCCGTCGGTGAGGGCATGATCGCACCCGACCACCTCAAGCGGATTGCGATCTGGTCGCGCGCGCTTGCCGAGCCCGAGATCGAGGTCGCGCGCGGCGGCATCATCGAGCGGTCCTATGCGGCGAATGCAACCATCTTCGCGCGCGGCGACAAATTCGACTACTGGACCGGCGTGGTCACGGGATTGACGCGGATGAGCATGGTCTCGCGGGGCGGCAAGGCCACGACCTTCACAGGCATGGCCGCCGGCGCCTGGTTCGGCGAGGGCAGCGTGCTCAAGGATGAGCCGCGGCGCTACGACGTGGTGGCGTTGCGCGACAGC
The DNA here is from genome assembly GCA_963738845.1 of uncultured Alphaproteobacteria bacterium. Lineage (GTDB taxonomy): Bacteria > Pseudomonadota > Alphaproteobacteria > Rhizobiales > Xanthobacteraceae > Bradyrhizobium. The sequence goes on from CAVTYJ010000010.1 coordinate 339,143, forward strand.
CGTCTTGCGCTGATGGATCGGCGAACCTTCTTCTGGCTTTATGAGAACAGCGCCGCCTTCAACCGCTTCCTGGTCGCGCAACTGAACGAACGCCTCGGCCAGTTCATCGGCCTCGTCGAATACGGCCGAACGCTGGATGCGACCGCGCGGCTTGCGCGCTCGATCGCCTCGCTGTTCAACCCAATTCTCTATCCGGATCTCTCTCGGCATCTCGAGATCACGCAGGAGGAAATCGGGGCGCTCACCGGCATCTCCCGGCAGAACGCCAACCAATGCCTGAAGCAATTGGAGCGCGAGGGGCTGTTGCGGCTCGAATATGGCGGGGTGACGATTGTCGACCTCGAGCGCTTGCGCAACTACGGCGAATAGTCGAAAGCCCAACGAATTCCGTAACGTAGCGTTCTGCTTTCAACCGGCTTTGGGGTTAGACTTCGATCGAGGCGGATGCTATGGCCTGCGCTTCGGAGCCGTGCCCGGGGGACGTTTCACCCCTTTTTGAGCGGTTGGAGACGAGATGGCGGCAAACGACGAAAAACGGCGCGTGGCGCTGATAACAGGTGTCACCGGACAGGATGGCGCCTATCTCGCCGAGCACCTGCTCTCGCTCGGCTACACCGTCCACGGCATCAAGCGCCGCTCCTCCTCCTTCAATACTGCCCGGGTCGATCATCTTTACGAGGATCCGCACCGCGGCAATGTGCCGTTTCTGATGCATTACGGCGACATGACGGATTCCACCAATCTGATCCGCCTGGTGCAGCAGATCCGTCCGACCGAGATCTACAATCTCGCGGCCCAGAGCCATGTCGCGGTCAGCTTCGAAAGCCCCGAATACACCGCGAACGCGGATGCCCTCGGCGTGCTCCGGCTTCTCGAGGCGATCCGCATCCTCGGCATGGAGCGGGACACGCGATTTTATCAGGCCTCCACATCCGAGCTGTATGGCCTGGTGCAGGAGATTCCGCAAAAGGAGACGACGCCGTTCTATCCGCGTTCGCCTTACGGCGTCGCCAAGCTCTACGGCTACTGGATCACGGTGAATTACCGTGAGGCGTACGGAATGTTCGCCAGCAACGGGATCCTGTTCAACCATGAGAGCCCGATCCGCGGCGAGACCTTCGTGACACGCAAGATCACGCGCGCGGTGGCCCGCATCGAAGCCGGCCTGCGAAGACACGATCTATCTCGGCAATCTCGAGGCCAAACGCGACTGGGGCCATGCCCGCGACTATGTCGAGGGTATGCACGCGATCCTGCAGGCGGATGCGCCCGACGATTTCGTGCTGGCGACGGGCGAGACGCGTTCGGTTCGGGAGTTCGTCGAGTTGGCCTTCGCCGAGGTCGGCCGCAGCATTCAATGGCGCGGCAAGGGCATCGAGGAGACCGGCATCGACGCCAAAACGAGCAAGGTGGTGGTGCGCATCGACCCGACGTACTTCCGCCCGACCGAGGTTGATCTTTTGATCGGCGATTCCAGCAAGGCGCGCCAAAAGCTCGGCTGGAAGCCGAAGCGGAGCTTCGCCCAGCTGGTCAAGGAAATGATGACGGGCGATCTGGAGATCGCCAGACGCGAGGTCGCCAATGGCAAGCACGCCGTTTGAGCTGAAAGGCAAGACGGTTTTCGTTGCCGGTCATCGCGGCATGGCGGGGTCGGCGCTGGTGCGCCGGCTCGCGCAGGAAGAGGTCAAGCTGTTGACGGTGCCGCGCGGCGAGCTCGATCTGCGCGACCAGACGGCGGTGTTCGAGTGGTTTGCCAGGAACAGCCCGCAAGTGGTGCTTCTTGCGGCAGCAAAAGTCGGCGGTATCGTCGCCAACAACACGCTGCGCGCCGAATTCCTCTACGACAATCTGGCGATCGCAACCAACGTGATGCATGCGGCCTATCTCAACCGGACCGAAAAGCTGCTGTTTTTGGGCTCGTCCTGCATCTATCCGAAGCTCGCGCCGCAGCCGCTGCGAGAGGATGCGATCCTGACGGGTCCGCTCGAGCCGACCAACGAACCCTATGCCATCGCCAAGATCGCCGGCATCAAGATGGCCGAGGCCTATCGCTCCCAGTATGGCTGCGACTTCATCAATGTGATGCCGACCAATCTTTACGGCCCGGGCGATAACTATCATCCCGAGTTCAGCCACGTCGTCGCAGCCCTGATCCGCCGCTTTCACGAGGCAAAGCTTTCGGGCGCCTCAAATGTCGTGGTCTGGGGCACCGGCACGCCGCGCCGGGAATTTCTCTATGTCGATGACATGGCGGACGCCTGCATCCATCTGATCAAGACCTATTCCGGCATCGACATGGTCAATATCGGCACCGGCAAGGACATCACCATCGCCGAGTTCGCCCGCACAGTTGCCGGCATCGTCGGTTACTCCGGTGCGATCAGCTATGACAGCTCACGGCCCGACGGCACCCCGCAAAAGCTCCTCGATATCAGCCGCCTGTCGGCGCGCGGCTGGCGCGCGCGCACCTCGCTCGAGGACGGGCTGCGGCTGGCCTATCAGGCCTATTTGAGCGAGACGAAAGAGGCGGCAGAGTGACCTGCCGCAGGCGGGTCATGACCGGCAAGAAGGATTACCTGGAAGTCGCCCGCGGCGGATTCTTCGAAAGCTCCGCTGCCATTGCCGAGATCAACGGCTTCATGAAATAGGCCTCGCCGACAGGCGAAATGGAGGCGCGCAGGCCGTGGGATTCGAGCTCGTTGGCGACCGCCGGGCCGACCGAAGCAATCGGTGTCCGTGCAAGACCTTCGCGCAGCTTCTGCTCCCAGCCATGGCTTCGCGCGGTCTCGACCAGCCGACGCACCTGGCCGAGATTGGTCAGCGCGATCGCGTCGACCTTTCCGTCGGCCATCTCGTCGATCGCGCTCGTGATTGCGGCGTCGGCCGCCTTGGCGTCGTACACATAAGGCAGCACCGGATCGACCGCGGCGCCACGGGCCGCGATCGCGCCGATCAGCGCGCCGTGATCCTTGTCGGGATAGAGCGTCAACCCGACGCGATGACCCCTGAGATCGAGGCGCGACATCATCTCGGCAACGCCCTCCGACGTCGGCTTCTCGGTGGTCTGTTGCGGCTCCAGGCCGATCTCGCGCAAGGCGCGGCCAGGCTTTGGGCCGCGAGCATATTTGCGCGCCCGGCCGATCGCCGACACGAACGGGCCATCCACGCCGATCCGGCGCGCCACCTTCATCAGGCGGCGCAGCCCTTCGCCTGTCATCAGCACGAGATCGTCAAGGGGCTCGTCGATCGCGCGCCTGATCCAGGCCTCGATCGGGGCTGGGTCCGGCGCGTCGTTGATCGAAAACATCGGGCATTGCAGGACGTCCGCGCCCTGTTCGGCGAGCAGGCGCGAGAACTGCGCCTCCTCGCGTGTTTCGAGAATCAGGATGCGATAGCCGGTCAGCCTGTCAGCCATGAGCGTCTTAACGTAGTTTGAGTGTCATTTGTTCATCCTGATCCCGAGCAATTGTTGGCGCAAGGGCGGGAGCGGTGATACAGCAGGGCCGCAAATCGCGCTCATGCTCAAATCTTCATCACGCCGACCCCATGCCCGACCACCAATACGTGCTGACATTGTCCTGTCCGGATCGTCCGGGCATCGTGTCGGCGGTCTCGACATTCCTCGCCCACAATGGGCAGAACATTCTCGATGCCCAGCAGTTCGACGACGTCGAGACCAAAAAATTCTTCATGCGGGTGGTGTTCACCGCGGCCGATCTCGCGGTGGAATTGTCCGCGCTGCAGACCGGATTTGCGGCGATCGCCGAGCGCTTTCAGATGGATTGGCAGATGCGCGACCGCGCCGCCAAGCGTCGGACGATGCTCCTGGTGTCAAGGTCCGATCACTGTCTCGTCGACATTCTCTATCGCTGGCGCATCAGGGAGCTTGCGATGATCCCGACCGCGATCGTCGCCAATCATCCGCGCGAAACGTTTGCCGGGGTCGATTTCGGCGACATTCCATTCCATTATCTGCCGGTCACGAAGGAGACCCGGCGCGCGCAGGAGGAGGCCGTCCTCAAGCTCGTGGAGGAGACCAGGACCGATCTCGTGGTGCTCGCGCGCTATATGCAGATATTGTCCGACGAGATGTCGGCAGGGCTGGCCGGGCGCTGCATCAACATTCACCACTCCTTCCTGCCGGGCTTCAAGGGCGCAAAGCCCTATCACCAGGCGCATGAGCGCGGCGTCAAGCTGATCGGCGCCACCGCCCACTACGTCACCAGCGACCTCGACGAGGGACCGATCATCGACCAGGACGTCGAGCGCATCAGCCACCGCGACACGCCGGAGGATCTCGTCCGCAAGGGCCGCGACATCGAGCGACGGGTGCTGGCGCGCGCGATCCGCTATCATCTCGAGGATCGCGTGATCCTCAACGGACGAAAGACCGTGGTGTTCGTGGATTAGGCGTGCACTGGCTAACGCGCCATCTGCGATTCTCCCGCCGAGATCGCATCTTGTATGACGCCTCGGCGGGCGCGGCGAGCAGGACGCAATTGGCGGCCCGCGCTGCAGAACCTCGCATAAGCGACGCAAGCCGACATCAGGTCGCAGCCGGACAATCTTTCATTGATCACTGGACGCTGACTAGGATCGGGCGAATGTCGAGATTTGGCGAGGCAGAAATGGACTATCGGCGACGACTTCTGTTTCATGGAGTTGCTTTGTTCTTGATCGGACTCCTCACCGGCTTGGCCGAGCAGCATTTTTCGAACGTGCGGATGGGACTGGCTGCTCATTTGGAAGGAGTCATGAACGGAATGTTTCTCGTTGCAGTCGGTGCCGCCTGGAATGAGGTGAGGCTGTCGGCCTTGATCGGCAGGATAGCCTATTGGGCGCTGCTCGTCGGAACTTATGGCAATTGGGCTGTGACGACGACCGCCGCAATTCTCGGAACGGCGGCACTGTCTCCGATAACCGCCGCCGGGCACAGTGCCGCGCCAACCGAAGAATTTCTGGTCGCCTCTGGATTCGTTCTGATCGGACTTGCCATCATCTTGGCGTCCTCGATCCTGTTGTGGGGTTTGCGAGCCTCAGTGAAGGTTCCTCCGACAGGCTGATGTCACGATCGCGTTCATGAAGATGAACGGAACCGATGAGACCTTTCGAAATTCGACGGTCCACTTAACCCTTGCACGCCGGTCTCGCCGAGCGCATTCTTGCGGAGCGTTCTCGCAAGAATTAATGGAGGATGCGACCATGCAACGGGTCAAGCAAGCTTCGAAACAGAAGCGCACAACCAAAGCAGCGACTGTGAAGGCGCTAGGCGCTGCTGGACTGGGTCTTTCGCTGGCGAATAGTGCATCCGCATCCGCGATGCCTGCTGTCGATAGCCCGCAATTCGACAACACCTCGACAAATCAACGCTTCGTTCTTGGCGAAGAGGAAATGGCCGACGTCAGCCTGGCCACATTCCATCTCTTTGACAGAGAAAACTTTGGCAGCGGCGTGCAGGTAGCGCGCGGCGGGTGCGGTGGCTGTGGGTGCGGCCATGGTGGCGGTGGTTGCGGCGGTTGCGGCCATGGTGGCGGTTGCGGCGGCGTACGCGGTTGCGGCGGCGGCGGCGGGTGTGTCGGCATCCGTGGTTGCGGCGGTGCCGGATTTGTTGGCGTCCGTGCGTTGCGGCGGTGCCGGCTTTGTTGGCGTCCGTGTCGTGTGGCGGCGGTTTGTCGGCGTCCGGGCGTGCGGTGGCTTCCGTGCGTGTGCCTTCCGAGGATGCGCCGGATTCCGTGGTTGCGGTTGCGGCGGCTGCGGCTTCGGCGTCTGGGTCGTTGACGACACCTGGTCCGATGACTGGGGGTTCGGCGGCTGGGGGTTCGGTGCTTGCTGCGCATCCTGGGGAGCGTGCCGCTTCTGCTGAGCCGGAAGCAGTTGCCGCGCGGGTAATGATGAACTCGGCAAGCAGCCGCCAGTCGACGCGCTTGCCGAGCCGGCGTTTTGGCTCAACTCGCCGATGTCGCCGCGCCAGAATCGTTACCAATCCTTGAATGTCGGTTCGACGCACCCTCCGCAGACCCAGGGGAAGGTCCAGTCCGCGGTCTTTTTGGCACTGTCGGGGATGTATTTGCTCCATGCATCCGCTCTGACCGGATTGATCGATTGCCAGATGACATCAAACGTTCCGGCGGAATTCACGCGGCCAATCATCACCGGCTTGGAAAGATGGTGGTTCGTGTTCATCACGACCTCAAAGCCGCTTGGCGCCTTTATGCGTTGACCATACATGGCCTGCCGGACTGCGTTCACGTCCGTCGTCCCCGCTTGTGCGACGGCTTGCGCCCACATCCGAAAGCCGATGAGGGTGGCTTCCATCGGGTCGTTCGTGATCTTGTCGCGTTGCTCGGTGAAGTCGGCCCACATTCTCAGGAACGCTTTGTTTTCCGGTGAATCGATCGTGTCGAAATAGTTCCAGACCGCCAATTGCCCGACAGGGACCACACCCACGCTGGCCAATTCCCGCTCGCCGACAGAGAAGGCCATCACTGGAATTGCGTTGGGGTCCACATGTTGAGATGCAAGCTCCCTGTAGAAATAGGTGTTCGCATCGCCATTGACGGTCGATATGACCGCGGTCTTTTTCCCCTCTGAGCCGAAAGCCTTGATCCTGCCGACGATTTCTCGCCAATCGGAATGGCCGAAGGGAGTGTAGATCGTCATGATGTCGTCCGCCGGGATACCCTGCGCAGCCAGATACGCACTCAAGATTTGATTTGTTGTACGCGGATAAACGTAATCGGTACCGAGCAGAACACATCGGCGGACTTCGCCTCCTTCCTTGCTCAAGAGGTATCGAACGCCCGGAATGGCCTGCTGGTTTGGCGCCGCGCCCGTGTAGAAAATGTTGCGTGAACTTTCTTCACCCTCGTATTGCACCGGGTAGAAGAGCAGCCCGTTCAGCCGCTCGAACACCGGCAGAACGGCCTTGCGGGACGCGGATGTCCAGCAGCCAAACACAACCGCGACATTCTCCTTCGTGAGCAGGTCCTGCGCTTTCTCGGCAAACATGCTCCAGTCGGAGGCCGGATCAACGACGATTGGCTCGAGCTTCCGTCCAAGCAACCCGCCTTTCCTGTTTTGATCCTCGATCAGCATGAGAACCGTGTCTTTGAGCACCGCCTCGCTGATGGCCATCGTGCCCGACAGAGAATGAAGAATACCGATTTTGATGGTCTCTTCGCTGCCGCGAGCGGCGGGAATGGCCGTGAGCGAAAGAGGCAGAACGAACAAGCCCAATACGGTGCGGCGGGTGGCCTGAGCCGCTGAACTCATGTTGATGCTCCGACCAACTCGAAAACACGGGTCTCCTTTGTCATTCCCTTGGCAACGACCGAGCCGATGGCCCTGAACTCAAAGCGGTGCCGAACCCGTAAGCAGACGTCTTCGCTGACGAGGATAACGGCCCCAAATTGCTTGTTCAGGCCTTCGAGCCGTGCCGCGAGATTCACGGTATTGCCGAGGGCGGTGTAGTTCATTCGTTCGGTGGATCCGAGATTGCCGACCACGGCATCGCCGACGTGAATGCCGAACCTGGTAAAGAATGGCTTCAAGCCCTCAGCTTCAAACTGGGAGTTGAGCCTTTCGCCCGCCAGCCTGGCCGCGAGAGCTGCGCGGCAGGCGCGTTCGACGTGGTCAGGCTGCGAGTTGGGCGCGTTCCAGAACACCATCACGGCATCACCGATGAACTTGTCGATCGTTCCGCCCTCGGCGAGGAACGCCTCGGTGAGCACCGAGAAATAGCGCGACGTCTGGTGCATGAGAGTGTCAGGGTCGGCGGACTCCGCAATGGCGGTGAAATCGCGGACGTCGGTGAAAAGAACCGAAATCTCCTCTCGGACTCCGCCGAGCTCTGTCGATATGGAATTGTCGATGACCCGCTGGACGAGCTCCTTGGGGACGAAGCGCGCAAACGACCATATCGCGCGCTGTGCGAGGTTCATCGCACTGCCAAGCTCCTGGATTTCCCTGATGCGTGAGGCGGGTGGCGATGGGGTAGGTTCGCCAAGCTTCTGCAGCTTGACCGCCTCGGCGGTGATGGACTTCAAGGATCGGGACATTCCGCTGCCGAAGACCCAAACTACGGGAAGAAAGGCCGCGACGGTGATGATCGCCAGAACGAGACCCGTGTACTGAAGCTTCCGAATGTCCTTGGCGAAGTCTCCTTGCGCCGCCAGCAGCATGATGGTCGCGTTGTACTGCTCCCCCGAATTGAATTTCGCGACCCTGAACAGGTAGTTCCGCCCTCCGTCGCGAATGGTGCCGTCGTAATGGTCGCGCCCCTGCGACCTTCGCAAGACCGCCGCCACGAGACCGGAGTTGATCTCCTTGACATTCGGCAGTTGCGGCTGGGACGGATGTGTCATCGAATCGACAACGAGCCGCGCGAAATCGGGGTGAGCCAGCAGGGAACCAGCAGAGTCGAAAATCGCGACGATGCCGTGCTCACCAGGACGTTGTGCCTGGACAAAATCGCTGAACGTGTCGAGCTTGAGGTCTGCGGCAATAACGCCGGGCACCTTGCCTCGCAACGGTGCGCTGACCGTTATCACCGGCGCGCCGATGCTGAACGCGAGATAAGGCGGGGAGACGAGCGGTCGATCGGCGCTCAGCGTTTCGCGATACCAGGGCCGGCTGCGCGTGTCATATCCGTATTTCCACAGGTCAAGCTGTCCGACTTCGTTCCCCTGCTGATCCTCAAAAATCCGCCGCATCGGCAGTTCGCCGCTCGGAGCAGGGCGAACCAGATTGATCGCAATCGTCGCGCCGGGCGTCGCACGCAGCTTTCCGCGCTGTTCATCGTTGAGCTCCTCGATGCGCCGCACCTGCAACCAGGCGCCATTCTCGAAGCCGGCATACACGCTGTCCATTTGCGGCAGTTCCTGCAGTGCGGCTTTGAACAACGGGATTGCGCGACCGGTCTCCGATCTCTCGTTCGAATCGGCCACACTGGAACTGGTCGCCAGCACATTGACCAGCGAAGCCACGGCTGTGATCTCCGACTGAAGACGACCAAAGGCCTTGGTGCTGGTCGCGTCCATGAAGGAAGACGCTGCATCCTGCGTAGCCAAACGAAGAGCACGGGCCTGAATAGCAATCAGCAGCGCGGCCAGGGCGACGATGAACGCCATTACTGCGAAGGTGATCGAGGTCCGAAACGTCACCATTGGGCGCGCTCCTCCGCAAAGAATGCAGGCACCCGCAAAACCGGTCCGCACGGTTCAGAGCCAACCGCCAGGCATCGTGCCAAATTGATCCCTTGCGGGAACGTAGGGCCGTGGTTGCAGCGACACTATGCAACTTCGGCACGATCCGATCTCCTCCGCGTGATCGGCGCGGAACCAGGAGAGAGTCGGGTGCCGATCTCCGCCGAGGAAGACATCAGCCTGGTCGATCACCCCATCGGCGCGTGAACGCAGCGGTCTTGAGGTTTATCGCCAATTCAAACTTGGCAGGTGCCTGCACTGGCAAACCTGCCGGTGCCTCGCTCCTGAGGATGCGATTTGCACGAAGCGAGCGATCATTCTGGCTCGTATGTGCAAACTCGAAACATCGCCTGAGCAAATTGTTCGTACCGCTGCGAGATCGCCAATTTCAGCTAGAGACGCCTTGTTCTTTTCAATTCTTTCAGTACGCGCTCAACATCCTTCAGGCCATCTGTGTCGGATGGGGTGAGCTGAGAATGCATTTTGAAATCAGCCAATGCCTTTTGCAGATTGCGCTTCTGCTCCCAGGCAAAGCCGCGGCTGTGGTAGGCGTTGGCGTCTTTCGGATCGAGCCGGATCGCCTGGTCGAAGTCCGCGATCGCCCGGTCGAGGTCGCCTTTCATGGCCCAGGCGCCGCCGCGGTAGACATAGGCGGACTCATAGTTCGGATCGAGCCCGATCGCTTCGGAATAGTCCGCGATCGCTCGGTCATAATCGCGCTTGGCTTTCCAGGCGCTGCCGCGGTTGTGGTAGGCGTTGGCATCTTTCGGATCGAGCCGGATCGCCTGGTCGAAATCCGCCATGGCCCGGCCGAAATCGCCCTTGGTGCCCCAGGCGGCGCCGCGGTTGACGTAGGCGTCCGCATATTTCGGATCGAGCCGGATCGCCCGGTCATAGTCCGCGATGGCCTGGTCGAGTTTGCCCGCGTGATACCAGACGATGCCCCGGTGGTTGTAAGCGTCTGGATACGTCGGATCGACCTGCATCGACTCCTTGAAATCCGCCATGGCGTGGTCGAGGTCGCCCTGTGCCCCGTACGCCCCGCCGCGACGGACATGGAGCCGCGCCAGGCTTCGGCCCGTATATTGGTGCGAGTCGATAACGCGCGAGCACTCTGCGACGGCGAGGTCATCTGATTGCTTTACACAGCTATCCACGTCGTCCGCGGCAGCCACCATCGGCAACCCGGCGAGAGCCAACACCGCAAAGCATGCAAACCAGTATGTTGACGAACGCATCCGCATCGCATGTGGTCTCCGCACATTGGTCGGAGCAGCCGGACAGCCGAACTCTATTCCCCGGGCGCTGATCCGACCCTTCGTCGGGATGGCAGTTCAAACGGTTCATTTGACATTGGACGCTCGGTTTCCGCTTTGGGCTCGGCGGCGTTATGCGTGCACCCCCTCGTCGAACACCGGATGGAAAGCGCGTGCCCGCCAGCCGAAATCGGTGATCGCGGGCGTGGCGTCGAACGTCATGTCCTTGGTCATGCGCAGACCCATCGCAACATTGGCATCGGGAAACAGGGGCTTTGTCACGGCGAACGCGGCGCGCCAGAGGAACGCGGGCACCGGGATGGTCCGCCGCGGCATTTTCATGCCGTCAAAGATCCTGCCGATCATCTCCTTGTAGGACAGCGTCTCGCCGCCGGGCAGCGCATAGAACTTGTTGGCTGCCGCCGGGCTTGCCGCGGCCGCGAGCGCGCCGATCGCGAGGTCCTCGGCATGCACCGGCTGGCGCAGTCCGTTCGCACCGCCGACCAGCGGCATGAAACGGAAGCGACGGATCAGGCGCGACAATGGCGTGATGTTGATGTCGTATCCCTCGGCATAGATCAGGGTCGGACGCAGGATGGTCCAGTCGACCTTGGCTGCTTCGCAGGCGCGCACGATCTTCTGCTCCGCATTGGCGAGCTCCATCAGCATCTCGCGTTCGGCCGTGACCTCGCTGTCGAGCTTGGTGATCACGCTGGTCGACGAAAAGGCAACGACGCGCTTCAGCGCCGGATTGAAGAAGCGGGAAAGCGCCGATGCGAGCAGGATCGCGTCTGTCGTGCAATAGAGCGTTTCGAAAGCGGGCACGTTCAGCGTGTCCGGCTTTTCGAGATCTCCCGTGATCCATTCCGCGAAGGCATCGGCCCTCGGCGTGCGCGACAGCGCGTAGGGGCGCTCGCCGCGGCTTGCGAGATGCCGCAGGAGATAACCGCCGACCAGCCCGGTTGCGCCAATGACCAGGGTCCTGGGTCGTGCTGTTTCGGCTTCGATTGACATGGCGCTCTACTGCACCGGATTAGTGCACCGGGTCGAGCCCCGATTGCTCGCTCTTGCCTTGCTCGGCTTTGGCCCGTTGCTCGCGCTCCCGTTCGGCGGCCGGCATCAGACGCAGGCGCTCACGCTCTTTCATGTACTCGTCGTATTGCGGAGTGCCGGGTCGCGGCGGCGCGTCCGGCGGCAGCCCACCGGCCCACATCGGTACGTAGTCCCCCATGCCGGCCGAGACCTTCTCGTTGATCGAGGCGCAGCCGGAGAGCGCGCAACCAAGCCACGCTGACGCAAGCAGGATCGCAAATCTTTTCAAGTGAGCCTTGCCATTCGCCGGGACGCCATTGAGGGCGCAGGGGCTCGCCCGAGGGAAGCCACGCGCAAGCTACGCTTCAAACGGGATAAAATGGGCTTATTCTGGCGATCAAGGTAATTTATTACCGCGAGCCGGTCTGTTTTCGCAAGATTTGATCTCGGGGACATCGAGGGTCTGGCCAAGGCCGGCTGCGTTTAGCAGAGCGTGCGGCCTGGCGGCTCAGAACGGCAGGCCGACGTAGTTCTCCGCCAGCAGCCGCAATGCCGTCTCCGACGAGAACAGATAGGACAGTTCGGTCTGCTGCAAACGATCGTCATAGCCGGCGCGATCGGGAAAACGATGCAGCATCATCGTCATCCACCAGGAGAAGCGCTGGGCCTTCCAGACCCGCGCCAGCGCCTTCTGCGAATAACCATCGAGACCCGAATCATCCCCCTTTTGGTAGTGATCGAGCAGCGCGTGATAGAGATAGTAGATGTCCGAGGCAGCACTGTTGAGCCCGCGCGCGCCGGTCGGCGGGACGATATGGGCGGCATCGCCGGCCAGAAACAGGCGGCCGTAGCGCATCGGCTCGGCCACGAAGCTGCGCAGCGGCGCAATGCTTTTCTCGATTGACGGACCGGTCGTCATCCGCGCCGACACCTCCTGCGGCAAGCGGCGCTTGAGCTCGGCCCAGAACGCGTCGTCCGGCCAGTCTTCGACCTTGTCGGTGAGCGGCACCTGGATGTAATAGCGGCTGAGCACCTGGGAGCGCAGCGAGCAGAGGGCAAAGCCGCGCTCGTGCTTCACGTAGATCAGCTCAGGCGATACCGGCCTGGTCCGCGACAGCACGCCGAGCCAGCCGAACGGATAGACCTTCTCATATTCGCGCAGCACGTCCTTCGGAATCGACTTGCGGCTGACGCCGTGAAAACCGTCGGCGCCGACGACATATTCGCAATCGACGCGAACGGTTTGCCCGGCGCTGCGATAGGTCACGAAAGGTGCGTCGGAGTTGAGCTCGTGCGGCGTCACGTCCTCGGCATTGTGGACGATCTTGCCGCCGCGCCGGTCGCGCGCCTCGTAGAGATCGCGGGTCAGCTCGGTCTGGCCGTACACCATCACCGAATTGCCGCCGGAATGCTTGTGCAGGTCGACGCGGTCGAGCACGCCGTCATGGGCGATATGGAAGCCGGTGTGGATCTCGCCTTCGCGGTCCATCCGCTCGCCGCAATCCGCCTCGCGCATCAACTTGGCGAAACCGTGCTCCAGCACGCCGGCGCGAATGCGGGCGAGCACGTGATCGCGACTGTATTTCTCCAGCACGATCGTATCGATGCCTTTCAGGTCCAGGAGCTGCGACAACAGCAGTCCCGACGGTCCACCGCCGATGATGCAGACTTGAACTTTCATCCCTGATGCTCCTCCGATGCGACATTGGCTGATTTGGCGCGAGAAACGGATGGAGGGATCGGCCTTTGTCTTGTACTATTCGAACATGCGATCAACGCGATCGAATTCGACCATCAAGGTCTACAATCTGTTCGGCGAGGCCGGCGACCTGCCTGATGTCGTGCATTGCGAAACGATCGCCGCGCGCTCGGTGCTGCATGACTGGGTCCTTGCCGCTCACCGGCACGCGCGATTGCATCAGGTGCTGGTGATCGAAAGCGGCGGCGGAGAAGCGAGCCTCGACGGGCGCATGCAGGCCTTGAGGCCGATGCATGCGGTCAACGTGCCGGTCGGCCATGTCCATGGGTTCAGCTTCGTGCCGGGGACCGAAGGATGGGTCCTGACCATCGCGGCCGAGATCCTGGACGAAACCCTGCTCGCCTCGGAAGGACTGCGCGGCGTCATCGCGCAGTCCGCGATCTTCCGCAGCACGCCTCAGATCCGCGCAACCATGAAACAGATCTTCGCCGAACATGCGGGCAGGAATTTCGGCCGCGCCCACGTGCTGCGCGCGCTCTCGGCGGCGCTGGTCGGGCTTGTCGCACGTGAGCTTGCGAGCAGGGACGGTGGAGCAGGGGCCTCGGATTCGGAATTGTTCCGCCGCTTCGAAGCGCTGCTCGAGCAGCACCATCTGAAGCGCTGGAGCGTTTCAGACTACGCCAGGGCGCTGTCGGTGACCCCGACCCATCTCAACCGGATCACGCGGGCCGCGTCCGGCGATACCGCCTCTCATCTCATTCTCAACCGCATGGTGCGCGAGGCGCGGCGCAATCTCGCCTACACCAACCTGCCGGTCTCGACGATTGCCTATGCGCTCGGTTTCGAGGACCCCGCTTATTTCAGCCGGGTCTATGCGGCGGCGACGGGATTATCGCCGCGCGCCTTTCGTGCGCGGCTTCATGGCGAGGCGTAAAGGCTCTATTGTTTTGCGTACGAGCTTTTCGGCAAACACTGCACACCGCGCATCGAATGCGGGGCAGGCTTTTTCCGCATCATTCGTTAGACGTCAAAGAACACGGTCTCGTCGGGACCTTGCAGATTGATGGTGAAGGTGTAGACGGCCTTGCCGCCGCGTTCGCTTCGCTTTGCGATCAGCGTCGAGCGCCGCACGGGCTGCTCGATCAGATTGAGCACGGGATCGGCGGCGTTGGCAGCCTCCTCGTCGGAGAAATAGATCCGGGTGTTCAATCCGATATTGATGCCGCGCGCGACGATCCAGACATTGACGTGCGGCGCGCAGCGCCGACCCGCTTTGTCGGTGGTGGCTCCCGGCTTGATCGTCTCGAAGCTGAGCAGCCCGCTTTCGAAGTCCGAGCCCGCACGGCCCCAACCGCGAAAATCCTGCTCGATGATCCCCGCCGATCGGTCGCCGGGATGGTTGTAGCGGCCGGCCGCATTGGCCTGCCAGATCTCGAGCAAGACGTCGCGCAAGGGCGTGCCGGTGCCATCGAGCACGCGGCCTTCGAGCGTGATCCGCTCGCCTTTGGTGTTCGGGCCGACCAGGACATTGTCGAAATTCTTCTCGAAGATATCGAAGCCGGCCATGGCGGGGATCAACCCGATATGCACGTAGGGCCCGGCGGTCTGGGAGGCGGTCTCCTTGAGATAGGCGAGCGGCTGAACCATGGGTCAGTTTCCTTCCGGGCGATTGTCGAAATAAGTGGAGCGGCGGCCGCGCAGCACGATGTCGAAGCGGTAGGTCAACGAGTTCGAACGGCGTCGAGGCGTTGAGGTCGAGCGGCGCAACGAGCCTGTTCAGCGCCTCGGGATCCGGCACGGTTGCGAGAATCGGGCAGATCGGGATCAGCGGGTCGCCTTCGAAATACATCTGCGTGATGAGCCGCTGCGCAAAGCCGGAGCCGAAGACGGAGAAATGGATGTGCGCCGGCCGCCAGCTATTGACGTAGTTGCGCCACGGATAGGGCCCAGGCTTCACCGTGCGGAAATAGTAGTAGCCCGCCTCATCGGTCAGCGTGCGGCCGCAGCCGCCGAAATTGGGATCGATCGGCGCGAGATAGGTGTCCTTCTTGTGCCGGTAGCGACCGCCGGCATTGGCCTGCCAGAACTCCACCAGCGTGTTCGGCACGCCGCGCCCGGTCTCGTCCAGCACGCGGCCATGCACCACGATCCGTTCGCCGATGGGATCGCCGTCCTTGGCGTAGTTGCGGATCAGGTCGTTGTCGAGCGGCCCGATGTCGTTATGACCGAACACCGGACCGGTGATTTCCGAGATCGAGCCGTCCAGCGACAACAGCGCATTCCGCGGCGAGCGCAGCACCGACGATTTGTAGCCGGGCGCATGCGCGGGCGGGTGAATGGAGCGGTCGCGCTGGAAAAAGCCGCCATCCGCGAACGGCGGGGGCAGCGGCTCGGGTCGATTGATGCGGGCCGCCTCATGCGAGGCATCGAGGCGAACGGCCTGGGCGTTCATCGGCATATCTCCCTTTCTCGCCTCTTTCGGGGCGCGCGGGAAAAACATGCGTCGGTGCTTCCTCAAAATAAATAGATGATTTATCATCAATTGCATGAAGGAAATCGATCATTTGGACCTCGATGGCCGGGCGCTGGCGCTGTTCCTCGCGGTGCTCGAGGAGGGCTCGGTCACAGCGGCCGCCACGCGGCTCGGATTGACGCAGTCGGCCGTGAGCCATGGGCTCAAGAAGCTGCGGCACATCGTCGGCGACCCGCTGTTTGCAAAATCCGGACGCGGCATCATCGCAACCGCCCACGCCCACGCCCTGGCCGCGAGGGCGCATGCGCTGATCGACGAGATGCGCGCCTTCGCGGGCGGGGCGTCGTTCGATCCGGCACGGGCCCAGCTATCGCTGACGATCGCCGCGAACGATTTCCAGCGCGATCTCTTGCTGCCGCGCTTGTTTCGCCGCGTCGCACCCAAGGTGCAAAAGCTCAATCTGAAGATCATTCCGTCGCAATCGCCGTCTCCTTCGATGCTGCGCGAAAACCGCTGCGACCTGCTGATCACCCCGCTGCCGCCATCCGGGACCGACATCGTGCAGAAGCTTCTGCTGCAGGATCACTATGTCTGCTACTATGATGCCGACGCGCGGCCGGCGCCGACGACCCAGGCAGACTATCTGGCGGCGCGTCACGTCACGGTCGTCTATCCCGATAACGAGCGGCTCAATTTCGATCGACGTCTGGAGTCGTCCGGCGTCCATCGCGACGTGGCGATCTCGGTGCCCGGCTTTTCCGGCGTCCCGGTGTTCCTGCGCGGCTCCGACATGCTTGCGAGCATGCCGAGCCTGCTCTCGCAAAGCCTGATGGGCGGCTTTCGCCAGTGCGCGCATCCCGCTGCCGTCGCGCGCGGGCGCGCTGACCAAGCTGCCGATGTTCATGGTCTGGCACCAGCGCTACCAGAAGGACCCGGCCCACCTCTGGCTGCGCCAGGAGCTCCTTGCCGCTAGTCGGGCGAAGGGTCCGGCATCGCCGTTGAGCTCACGGCCGCGCCCGACCTGACTGAGGCGCGGATGGCAGGTGGTGCGTGTCGGATTTGTCCAATAGAAAGACGGAATGCTCCATCTTATCGGACCTGACGATTGCTAAAGTCATGCGACGCCTGCGCCGGGTTCTTACCTTGTTGTTGACAGGACCAGCCCCTTTGTACAAGCGTCCAAATCAACAAGAGGCAGGCGCAATTCTCTTTTCCAGGCAGAGAATTTGTTGGTAATAAACTACCGGGCCGGTTCGTTCGGGACGCCAACCATCTCCAGGCGGCAGGAAAGGTGAAGGCTCGCCAAACGTCCGATTGACAACAGGGCAAGCGAGAACGCCATGTCGCCGCCGAAGGCGACTGGAGTACAGGTGAAGCAAGAGCCGGGGACTCGGTTCTTCAAGAAAATCCGATCAGGGAGGAAGGGTTTATGTTCGTTCGTACCAAGATGCTGTCGCTTGCCATGCTCGGCGCTGCGGTCATCGGCAGCTTTGCGCTTAAGCCGGCGCGCGCCGACGATGCCGTAAAGATCGGCTTGATCCTGCCGATGACCGGCGGGCAGGCCTCGACCGGCAAGCAGATCGACAATGCGATCAAGCTGTACATGAAGCAGCACGGCGACACCGTGGCCGGCAAGAAGGTCGAAATCATCCTCAAGGACGATGGCGCGGTTCCAGACAAGACCAAGACCGCCGCGCAGGAACTGATCGTCAACGACAAGGTCAATTTCATCGCGGGCTTTGGCGTCACGCCGGCCGCGCTCGCAGCGGCTCCGCTGGCCACCCAGGCCAAGATTCCGGAAGTGGTGATGGCCGCAGGCACCTCGATCATCACGGAGAAGTCGCCCTATATCGTGCGCACCAGCTTCACGCTCGCGCAGTCCTCCACCATCATCGGCGACTGGGCGGTGAAGAACGGCATCAAGAAGGTGGCAACGCTGACCTCGGACTATGCGCCGGGCAACGATGCGCTCAACTTCTTCAAGGAGCATTTTACGGCCGGCGGCGGCCAGATCGTCGAAGAGGTCAAGGTGCCCTTGCAGAACCCCGACTTCGCGCCGTTTTTGCAGCGCATGAAGGATGCCAAGCCCGACGCGATCTTCGTCTTCGTGCCGGCCGGGCAGGGCGGCAACTTCATGAAGCAATATGCCGAACGCGGCCTCGACAAGGCCGGCATCAAGGTGATCGGCCCCGGCGACGTGATGGACGACGATCTCCTCAACGGCATGGGCGATGCCGCGCTCGGCACCGTCACCGCGCATCTCTATTCGGCCGCGCATCCGTCCGCGATGAACAAGGAATTCGTCGCCGCCTACAAAAAGGATTTCGGCAGTCGTCCCGGCTTCATGGCGGTCTCCGGCTATGACGGCATTCATCTGATCTACGAGGCGCTGAAGAAGACCGGCGGCAACACCGACGGCGACAAGCTGATCGAGGCCATGAAGGGCATGAAATGGGAGAGCCCGCGCGGCCCGATCTCGATCGATCCGGAGACGCGCGACATCGTCCAGAACATCTATGTCCGCAAGGTCGAGAAGGTCGATGGCGAGCTCTATAACGTCGAGTTCGAGACATTCGACGCCGTCAAGGACGCCGGCAAGACCAAAAAGTGATGTCGCCTGCGATGTCGTCGCGGGACTGTCGTAAACGCATCGCGTGATGCCCGGGGCTTGTCCGTCTGCGGGGTCAGAACCCGTTTGGCGAGAAGACCCGGGCATGTTTTCCTCGTGGTCGCGTAGACGTGGCTGGCTGCCCGGCCATTACCCCGGCTTGTAAATCATGAGGACCGATTGATGCTTGTGAGCCGCCTGAGGCGGGTTGTAGTGTTGGCGCGATGACATCCGTTCTCACCAACCTCTTCGATGGCGTCGCCTATGGCATGCTGCTGTTCGTGCTGGCCTGCGGGCTGGCGGTCACGCTCGGGCTGATGAACTTCGTCAATCTCGCGCATGGCGCCTTTGCCATGGCGGGCGGCTATGTGTGCGCGGTGCTGGTCAACCGGTCAGGCTGGCCGTTTTTCGCGGGCCTGCCGCTGGCGTTCGTGTCCGCGGCTCTCATCGGCGCCTTGCTGGAGCGGCTGCTTTACCGGCATCTCTACACGCGAAGCCATCTCGATCAGGTGCTGTTCTCGATCGGCCTCGTCTTCATGTCGGTTTCCGCCGTCGACTACATCATGGGCTCGCAGCGCATCTTCATCAATCTGCCCTCGGTGCTGGAAGGGCAGTTCGACCTGTTCGGGATCGGCATTGGCCGCTACCGCCTGATGATCATCGTGATCTGCGGGCTGCTCACCGCTTTCCTGCAGCTCGTGCTTGCGAAGACGCGGTTCGGCAGCCGGCTGCGCGCCGCCGTCGATGATCCCCGCGCGGCGAGCGGGCTCGGCATCAATGTACCGCAGGTATTCGCCTTCACCTTTGCCTTCGGTTGCGGGCTCGCCGGCCTTGGCGGCGCGCTCAGTGCGGAAATCCTCGGGCTCGACCCGTATTTCCCGCTGAAATTCATGATCTACTTCCTGATCGTGGTTACCGTCGGCGGCTCGTCCTCGATCACCGGACCTTTCCTCGCCTCGCTGTTGCTCGGCATCGCCGACGTCGCCGGCAAATATTACGTGCCGAAGATGGGGCCGTTCGTGATCTACACCGTCATGATCGTCATCCTGATCTGGCGTCCGAACGGATTGTTCGGCCGCGCCGCAGCGCGATGAGCACGGTCATGACCGCGCAAACCGATGTCGGACGTTCCGCCGTTTCGCACGCGCGCTGGCATGCCGGCGAGGTCCTGTTCTGGCTGTTCGTCCTCGCCTGTGCATTCGCGTTCCCCTCGCGCTATCTGATCATGACCGACATCCTGCGGCTCGCGCTGTTTGCGATGTCGCTCGACCTGATCCTGGGCTATGCCGGCATCGTCTCGCTCGGCCATGCCGCGTTCTTCGGCGTCGGAGCCTATTGCGCGGGCCTGCTTGCGCTGCACGGCATCATCACCGAGCCGGTGCTCGCTCTGATCGCGGCAGGCCTTGCCGCCATGGTGCTGGGCTTCCTCACAAGCTTTCTTGTCATTCGAGGCGTCGACCTGACGCGGCTGATGGTGACGCTCGGGATCGCGCTGCTCCTGGAAGCGCTCGCGGAGCGCTATTCAAACATCACCGGCGGCACCGATGGGCTGCAGGGCATCGAGATGCAGCCGATCCTTGGGCTTTTTGCCTTCGACATGTTCGGCAAGACCGGCTTCTTCTATTCGCTGATCGTATTGTTTGTCCTGTTCCTGCTGGCGCGGCGGATCGTACATTCGCCCTTTGGGCTGTCACTGCGCGCCATTCGCAACAACCCGTTGCGGGCTGCGGCGATCGGCATCCCCGTCAACCGAAGGCTGATCGCGATCTATACCGTCGCCGCCTTCTATGCCGGCATCGCCGGCGCGCTGTTCACCCAGACCACGGCGCTGGCCTCGCTCGACGTCTTTGCGTTCGAAAAGTCCGCCGACCTCATGCTGGTGCTCGTGATCGGCGGCACCGGATATCTCTATGGCGGCCTGATCGGCGCCGTGGTGTTCCGCATCCTGCAGGAATTTTTCTCGACCATCACCCCGCAATATTGGCTGTTCTGGATCGGGCTCGTGCTGGTCGTGATCGTGATGGTTGGTCGCGCGCGGCTGCACCGGTGGGTGCTGTGGCTGCCGAATCTCGTGATCGCCCAGCTCAGCGGCCGCAAGAATGCCGTCCCGATTCCGGAGGGCGATGGACCATGACCATCGCGTTGGAAACAAGGGGACTGGAAAAGTCGTTCGGCGGCCTGCGGGTTACGCGCGACCTGTCGCTCAAGGTGACGCAAGGCGCGCGCCACGCTCTGATCGGGCCCAACGGCGCCGGCAAGACCACGGTGATCAATCTGCTCACCGGGGTGCTCAAGCCGAACGGTGGGCGGATCCTGCTGGAAGGCGAGGACATCACCGAATTGCCGGTGCACAAGCGTGTGCTGCGCGGATTGTCGCGCACCTTCCAGATCAACCAGCTCTATGCCGACCTCACGCCGCTGGAGACCATTGGGCTTGCTGTCTCCGAGCGCATGGGCCGGGGCGGCGACTGGTGGCGCAGGATGGGCACGCGCGACGACGTCAATGCCGAGATCGCGGAAACTCTGTCGCGCTTCCATCTGCTCGACGTCATGAACGAGCTCACGGCGACATTGCCGTACGGCAAGCAGCGCCTGCTCGAGATCGCGGTTGCGATCGCCGCAAAGCCGCGCGTGCTGCTGCTCGATGAGCCCGCCGCCGGCGTGCCGGAGAGCGAACGTCATGACATTCTGGCGGCCGTTGCCAGCCTGCCGCGCGAGGTCACCGTGCTTCTGATCGAGCACGACATGGATCTCGTGTTCTCGTTTGCCGACCGCATCTCGGTGCTGGTCAACGGCGCTCTGTTGGTCGAGGGCAAGCCCGACGAGGTCGCGCGCGATGCGCAAGTCAAGGCGGTCTATCTCGGCGAGGCCAGCGATGCCTGATCTGCTCAGGATCGAGGGCCTGCGCGCCGGCTATGGCGAGGCCGTGGTGCTGCCCAACATGTCGCTCAGCCTTCCCGAGGGCCAGGTGCTGGCGCTGCTTGGCCGCAACGGCACCGGCAAGACCACGCTGATCAACTCGATCGTCGGCGTCACCCGCCGCTTCGGCGGCTCGGTCATTCTCGGCGGGCGCGACATCACCGCGATGCGGCCCGACCAGCGGGCGCGTGCCGGGATCGGGTGGGTGCCGCAGGAACGCAACATCTTCCGCTCGCTGACGGTGGAAGAGAACATGACCGCGGTCGCGCAAGCCGGACCCTGGAGCGTCGAAAGGGTCTACGAGATGTTCCCACGGCTGAAGGAGCGGCGCGGAAATTTCGGCAATCAGCTCTCGGGCGGCGAACAGCAGATGCTCGCCATTGGGCGGGCGCTGACGCTCAATCCCAGGGTGTTGCTGCTGGACGAACCGACCGAGGGGCTGGCGCCCATCATCGTCGAGGAGCTGCTCAAGGCGTTGGGCACCATTACACGTTCCGGCGGCATCTGCTCCATCATCGTCGAGCAAAACGCCCAAAAGGTTCTGGGGCTTGCCGACCGCGTTGTGATATTGGAGCGCGGCGCAATCGCGCATGATGCGGCAAGCGACGCACTGAAGGCCGATCCCTCGGCCCTCGAACGCCATCTCGGCGTCTCAGGGGCGGCACATTAGCGGCGGCACATTGGCGACGGCACATCGCGACGGCAATCGAGAGATGGGAGAAGTGACCATGCAACGAACGAAACCTCCTTTCCGCGCCGACGAGGTCGGCAGCCTGCTCAGGCCGCCCCGGATCAAGGAAGCGCGCGCAAAAATCGAGAAGGGCGAAATCTCCGCCGATGAGCTGCGCAAGATCGAGGACATGGAGATCGAGAAGGTCGTGCACAAGCAGGCCTCGATCGGGCTGAAGCTCGCGACCGATGGCGAGTTCCGCCGCTCCTGGTGGCACTTCGATTTTCTTAGCCATCTCACCGGGTGCGAACTCTTTCATCCGGACGTGGGCATCCAGTTCGCGGGCGTGCAGACCCGGCATGACGCCGTGCGCGTGATCGGAAAGCTGGACTTTCCGGACAACCATCCGATGCTCGACCATTTCCGCTTTCTGAAAAAGTTCGCCGACCAGGCGCACGTCACCGCCAAGATGACCATCCCGTCGCCGACCGTTCTGCACTTCCGCGGCGGCCGCAAGCTGATCTCCAGGGATGTCTACCCCGACCTCGATGCGTTTTACGAAGACCTCGGCAAGACCTACCGCAAGGCGGTGAAGGCATTTTACGATGCCGGCTGCCGGTACCTGCAGTTCGACGACACGGTGTGGGCCTATCTCTGCTCGCAGGACGAGCTGAAAAAGGCGCGCGAGCGCGGCGACGATCCGGAAGGGCTGCAGCAGATCTATGCGCGCATCATCAACTATGCGATCGCGGAGAAGCCGGCCGACATGGCGATCACCACGCATGTCTGCCGCGGCAATTTCCGCTCGACCTGGATCTCCTCGGGCGGCTACGAGCCGGTGGCGGAGACGCTGCTCGGCGGCACGAACTACGACGGTTATTTCCTGGAATATGATTCCGACCGCGCCGGAGGTTTCGAGCCATTGCGCTTCCTGCCAAAGGGCAACAAGGTCGTGGTGGTCGGCGTCATCACCTCGAAATTCGGCGAGCTGGAGAAGAAAGAACACATCAAGCGTCGGCTGGAAGAGGCGGCAAAATTCGCGCCGATCGAGCAACTCGCGCTCTCGCCGCAATGCGGCTTCGCCTCGACCGAGGAGGGCAATATTCTCTCCGAGGAGGAGCAGTGGGCGAAACTCAGGCTTGCTGTCGAGATCGCTCAGGACGTCTGGGGGAAGTGACGGCCGACGCCGTCATTTCCGGACGTTGGCCGATTGCGGGAGCTTCGGACGCGCAATTGGGCGTCGGCGTGCGCCGATGTCAGCGTCCGCTTCAGGTTTCAAAGCGCAGCCATGAAACGACGCAGCAGCCGGAAGCCGCTCACGGCGGCACCAGATCCGCGTGCGCCCCGGGAAGAGACTCTGTCATGAACTACTCTACTGGAGACTTCACCAAGCTGTTCATCGACAAATCCCATCATCGCGAGATTTTGGTCGATGCCGGGACCGATCGAAGTGCGCGGGACGCGTCTTCCCGATTTCGTCAAATGGCTGAGAGCAGCGCCACCCGGCGGCATCATCTTCACGGGGTCAACGGACAACTGGTCAATCAAGGATCATTTGCTCGAAATCGACTGGCTCGCGCTGGTCGCGCGAGAAAACCCCGCACTCGATCTTAATCAGGTTCTACACCGAGCGGCTGAGGTGCCCTTACCTGAGGTGGACGCGCATTGGAAGGACATATTAGAGGGCACCATCGGTGAAGACGAGCTTCGAAGGAGCGTCCAGCAGTTCAGCTCGCGCAAGTCATCGATCTATTTGCAGGCGGCAGATAACCTGATCGAGTTTCGTTTCTACAACGGATTCGTCTGGCACACCTGGATCCTGTTTGACGACCTCTGGGCGTCAGCCCATCCCGTGCTGGCACGTTCCCTGCGGCCTTTCTGTATGCCGATCAGCGGGTAGGCACGTTGCTCAATGCGCCGCCGGAGAGGCCCTGCCGACGCTCGAAGCTTTCTGCTGGAGCCGCCTCCTGCCTGGGCAAGAGCCGGCCGCGGATCAGCCTTTGTGCCGGCGCCTCGAAGTAGCGGTACACGAGATACGATGCAATCAGTGTGCCCGATACGTAGACCGCGCAGAAGGCGCGGTCATAATAGGGAATGGGGAGCCGCAGCAGCGAGAACGCGACGGCAATCGACAGCTGAATCGGAAAATGCAGCAGGTAGCACGAGTAGGTCATATTCCCCGCGTTTTCCAGCAGCTTCCGAATCGGATGCGGAAGCGGCATCTCACCGGACAGGCAGAACAAGAGGATTGGCGTGTAGGTCAACAGAACGATCCACACGACGATCGTGGTGTGCGCGCTGAGCGCGGCGATCGCGATCGGAACAATGACCGCCGCGAATGATGCGGCGATCTCGATTGCAGCCCGCGATCGTGCGTGCGCGATGCTTTGCCGGGCGATGGCCGCCAGCCCACCGGCATAAAAGAAGGCCAGACACGAACAAACCTGCAAAGGCACGTTGATGCACGCGAGCACGACGATCACGTTGAAAAGCGGCGATTTGGTCGCAAAGCGCAAGGTCAGGAAGAAGGCGGCATAGACCAGCACTTCGACCGAGACCGACCAGATCGGTCCATTGAAGCTGTCGCTGCGCGTCATACCCCAGTCGCTCGCCATGAACAGTTGTGCGAGGAAGTGCGGGAGGTCGTTGTGCTGATAGACGAAGTAGGTCTTTGTCGCCGCGTAATAGATCGGCTGAAGCAAGGCGACGAGCAGCAAGGTCACGAAGTGCAGCGGATAGAGTCGCGACAGGCGAAACACGAAAAAGGTCCATCCGCCGACCGATCGACCGGAAATCGCGTCACGATATTTCCAGAAGAAGATGAAGCCGGAGATGCACCAGAAGATCCAGACTCCGTATTCACCGATCTCGTAGAAGGGAAACAGCAGGTCATAAAACGGCAATTCGCTTCTGGTGAGACCAGATGCCTTGTCGCCGAGATAGGCAAAATGCTGGTAGTGCCAGATCAGCACCGAGAAGGTGGCGAGAAAGCGCAGCCCCTCCAGTCCCAGGAGCTTGTTTGTCGCCGTCGATGTCGACCTTTCGAGCATGTTTGAGGCTGTGAACCGTCTCGGCGGACCGTCGGGCGAGCCTACGCGATGATGCTGAAGATTCCCTTAGAGGCTTCGTTAAGAAAGGCCCGATCGGCGGTTCGCTACGGGTGACCGCAGGCCTGCGAGACCCCTTGCATCACCACCTGATCCCAGGCGCGATAGCCGTCGGCGTTCAGGTGGACACCGTCGATCGTGAACGGGGAGGCGATCTCCGGCAGGGCCAACAATGTCGCGTTGGCGCGCGTTGCGACCTCCGGCAGGACGGAACGATAGTCTCGGATCGTCGCCATGACCGTTTGTTGCATGTCGGCGGTCATCCGCCCGCGGGTTTCGACCGGCGCGATCTCGGCGATGAAGAGGCGCGTCGTCAATTTCGAAAGCTCGTCGAGCAGAGCGACGTAACGCTCGGCGAACGCCTGCTTGCTGATGGGTGCCGCCGTGAGCGCATCGTTGACGCCGAGCCACACGATGATCGCGAAGGCCCGCTTGTCGGCAAGCGTGGGCGCAAGCCAGGCGCCGAGGTCGCTTGCGGTTGAAGCGCCGTTCAGTCCGGCGTTGATGATGGGGTGACCGCACGCGCTTCGTGGCAGCGTCGAGGCTTCAACGATGCTGTCGCCCAGCACGATGATGGGGTCCTCGACGCGGCTCAACGTGTAATAAAGGATCATCTGACGCGCAAACCGATGCTCGGCGGCGGCACGCGGCATGTAATGCGCTCGCGCCAGCAGGTAGCCTGCGGCGGCGGCTGCGACGATGGCAAAGATCGCGAGGCCGAGACGCGTCTGTCTCGCATTCGTCCTGATATGCCGAGCGTCGTGCATGCCTGAGAGACTGAGACCGGAGGGCTCGGCATGCAACTATCACAGGAATGCTTTCCGGGACGTTGCCCTCGGCCGGATAGACCTCATGACGCAGCCGGAGCTGACTTGACAACCTTTTCCGGCATTTTCTGATTGGGCAGATAGTGGTAGGACACTCACGCCATCAGCCTCT
The DNA here is from genome assembly GCA_963738845.1 of uncultured Alphaproteobacteria bacterium. Lineage (GTDB taxonomy): Bacteria > Pseudomonadota > Alphaproteobacteria > Rhizobiales > Xanthobacteraceae > Bradyrhizobium. The sequence goes on from CAVTYJ010000010.1 coordinate 365,049, forward strand.
GCCCACCGCCATCCCAAACCTGCCTCCGATGAAGAACGACGAGATTCTGAGCCAGATTTCCGAGTTCTGCCGTCACGCGGACATGGCGGAATCGACCTTCGGCCGCCGCGCGGTCAATGACGGCAAGCTGGTGCACCGCCTGCGCGAGGGCAAGCGCATCACCATCGATACGCTCGACCGCATCCAGGCCTATATCGCAGCATCCACCGGTGCGGTGCCGCCGCCGCGGGGCCTGCAAGTGCGGGAGGAGAAACGTGACCCCCGCGGCAATTTCCGCTTCTTCGAAAATCGCCAGAAATACCTTTTATTCGTCCATACCTGCAGCGAAAAGCGCGTGATCGCAGAACGGGTTGGACTTGAACTCTCAAGTATCCACCCAAGGCCTCCGGCGCTCCGGGTCTTCGATGCCGGGATCGGCGACGGCACGGTCCTGGCCAAGGTGATGCGGCTGATGCACGGCCGCTTTCCGCACATGCCCTTCTACATCGCAGGCAAGGAGCTGAGCCTCGAGGACGTCCGCCTGACCCTGGAAAAAGTGCCCGACCGGCTGTTCGAGCACCCGGCGACCGTCTTTGTCCTGACCAATATGTATTACGCCGAGGCGCCCTGGCTGACGCCAGGCTCGCCGACGGCGGCCGCGGGCATGATCTGGCATGAAGTGGCCCTGCGCGGTGCCTCTTCCGGCGATTTCGAGGCGCAAATTGCCGATTTGCGGCCGTTCCTGGAGCAAAACTGGCGCGCCAGCGTCAGCCCACGTTCGGGCATGCCGCTCTACGAGCGCCCTGTGGCACTGGTCCTGTACCGGGAGGATCATCGCTTCCTGCTCGACCAGATCATTCCGCGGGCCGGGCGGACCGAGGCCAATTTCGACCTGGTCATCGCCTCGCAGCCCTATCGGGCCAAATCCAGCGTAAATTTTCGCGCCAAGCGGATTATCGCCCCATTGGCGCGCTCGCTCCGCGCCGGGGGGAGATTGATCGGGATTCACTCCCATGGGCACGATCCGGGCATGGAGATCATTCAGGCGGTCTGGCCCGGAGAAAATCCTTTCTCGGTGACCCGCCATGAGCTATTGCGCGCGGTAAAGTATGAGCTCGGATCGACCGGGCGGGACCTCAACTTCAATGCCTACGCGGATAACCGTTCGATATTCCGGTATGATATGGAGGCACTGCCCAACGAGGTCACCGGCGCGATTGGAACCTCGACGGCCTTTGCAGCTTGGAACGCGGCGGTGTATGTGGCCCAGATCGAAGACGACCGGTTGACGGACATGGCTCAAAGCGGCCGCACTCTCGACGCTGCGAGGGACGTTCTACGCAGGCATAACGGGCTTTGGTTTTACGACGAATCCTACGTCATCTCGCGCCGGCGGGACTGACAAATCCGAGATCAATTTCAAAACACCCGCCGATTGAGCGGCGGAAGAAGGGGTTCTTGATGCGCGCGTCCTATCTGTTCACCTCAGAGTCGGTCTCAGAAGGCCACCCGGACAAGGTCTGCGACCGGATCTCGGACGAGATCGTCGACCTGTTCTATCGCGAGGGCCCGAAGGCGGGCATCGATCCCTGGGCGATCCGCGCGGCCTGCGAGACGCTCGCCACCACCAACAAGGTGGTGATCGCCGGCGAGACCCGCGGTCCCAAATCCGTCACCAACGAGCACATCGAAAGCGTCGTGCGCGGGGCCATCAAGGACATCGGCTACGAGCAGGAAGGGTTTCACTGGCAGAAGTGCGACATCGAGATCCTGCTGCACCCGCAGTCGGCGGACATCGCGCAGGGCGTCGATGCGTTGCAGCCCGGCGAGACCAAGGAAGAGGGCGCGGGCGATCAGGGCATCATGTTCGGCTACGCCTGCAACGAGACGCCGGATCTGATGCCGGCGCCGATCTTCTATGCGCACAAGATCCTGCGGCTGATCGCGGAGGCGCGTCATGCCGGCCGTGAGAAGGTGCTCGGCCCCGATTCCAAGAGCCAGGTCACGGTTCAGTATGAAAACGGCAAGCCGGTCGGCGTGCGCGAGATCGTGGTCTCGCACCAGCATCTCGATCCGGACATGACGTCCGCGCAGGTGCGCGAGCGGGTCGAGCCTTATGTGCGCGAGGCGCTGCCGAAGGACTGGATCAACGGCAAGACCATCTGGCACATCAACCCGACCGGCAAGTTCTTCATCGGCGGTCCCGACGGCGACACCGGCCTGACCGGACGCAAGATCATCGTGGACACCTATGGCGGCGCGGCCCCGCATGGCGGCGGCGCTTTCTCCGGCAAGGACCCGACCAAGGTCGACCGCTCGGCCGCCTATGCCGCGCGCTATCTTGCCAAGAACGTCGTCGCCGCCGGTCTTGCCGACCGCTGCACGCTCCAGCTCGCCTATGCCATCGGCGTGGCGCGGCCGCTGTCGATCTATATCGATACCCACGGCACCGGAAAGGTGTCGGAGGACAAGCTCGAGAAGGTCGTGGCCGATGTGATGGATCTGACCCCGCGCGGCATCCGCAAGCATCTCGACCTCAACCGTCCGATCTATGCCCGCACCTCGGCCTACGGCCATTTCGGCCGCACGCCGGACAATGAGGGCGGCTTCTCCTGGGAGAAGACGGACCTCGCCGAACCGCTGAAGCGAGCCGTTTAGCCGGCGACGTCATTCCGGGGCACCGCGACAGCGGTGCTCCGGATTGTTTTTCCGTGATTTCAAGATTTCCGGGTTCGCGCGCTCCGGAACGACAAACTCAGCAACAGGAATTCCAAATGACCGCCGCCGCCAAGAAACCCGCGTTCACCGACTACATCGTCAAGGACATTTCGCTTGCCGAATTCGGCCGCAAGGAAATCTCGCTCGCCGAGACCGAGATGCCCGGACTGATGGCGACGCGGGAGGAATATGGCCCCAGGCAACCGCTGAAGGGCGCGCGCATCGCGGGCTCCCTGCACATGACGATCCAGACCGCGGTGCTGATCGAGACGCTCGCAGCGCTCGGCGCCGATGTGCGCTGGGTCTCCTGCAACATCTATTCGACGCAGGATCATGCGGCGGCGGCGATTGCTGCCGCCGGCATTCCGGTGTTCGCGGTGAAAGGCGAGACGCTCGGCGAATATTGGGATTACACCGCAAAGCTGTTCGACTGGCACGGCGGCGGCACGCCCAACATGATTCTCGACGACGGCGGCGATGCCACCATGCTGGTGCACGCGGGCTATCGCGCCGAGCAGGGCGACACGGCATTTCTCGACAAGCCCGGTTCGGAAGAAGAGGAAATCTTCTACGCACTGGTCAAGCGGCTGCTGAAAGAGAAGCCGAAGGGCTGGTTCGGCGAGATCGCGAAAAACATCAAGGGCGTCTCGGAAGAGACCACCACCGGCGTCCATCGTCTCTACGAGATGGAGAAGAAGGGCACGCTGTTGTTTCCCGCGATCAACGTCAATGACAGCGTCACGAAGTCGAAGTTCGACAACCTTTACGGCTGCCGCGAATCGCTGGTCGACGGCATTCGCCGCGGCACCGACGTGATGATGTCGGGCAAGATCGCGATGGTCGCGGGCTTCGGCGACGTCGGCAAGGGCTCTGCGGCGTCGCTGCGGCAGGCCGGATGCCGCGTCATGGTCTCGGAGATCGATCCGATCTGCGCGCTGCAGGCCGCGATGGAAGGCTATGAGGTCGTCACCATGGAGGATGCCGCGCCGCGCGCCGACATCTTCGTCACCGCGACCGGCAACAAGGACGTCATCACCATCGACCACATGCGCGCGATGAAGGATCGCGCCATCGTCTGCAACATCGGCCATTTCGACAACGAGATCCAGGTCGCAAGCCTGCGCAATTTGAAATGGACCAATATCAAGCCGCAGGTCGACGAGATCACCTTTGCCGACGGCAAGCGGATGATCCTGCTTTCCGAGGGACGGCTGGTCAACCTCGGCAATGCCATGGGCCATCCGTCGTTCGTGATGTCGGCATCCTTCACCAACCAGACGCTGGCGCAGATCGAGCTGTTCGCGAGCAAGGGCAAGTACGAGAAGAAGGTGTACGTGCTGCCGAAGACGCTGGACGAGAAGGTGGCGCGTCTGCATCTCGCCAAGATCGGCGTCAAGCTCACCGAGCTGCGCAAGGATCAGGCCGACTATATCGGCGTGAAGGCGGAAGGCCCGTTCAAGTCGGATCACTACCGCTATTGAGGCGCGGCGGGACGCCGCTCGCTGGAGCGCCGCGGATTGCGCATCACGCGCGCTTGCGAAAGCTGGCCCATACAGTGGAATCAGTGCGTGGCGCCTGTCGCCGCGACGGCGCATAATCTCCGATTGGGCGTGTCAAACAGCCTCGCGCTGCCGGCTGATCGAACCCCTTGCGCTTGACATGGATCAACCGGGCCGAACATCGTCCGACTAGTACTGCCGGTTCACGCAAACCGGTTCAGGAACAAAATAATGAAAACCTTATTAGCATCCACGCTCCTCGCGATCGCCGTCGTTACACCCGCGGCAGCCCAGGTCGAGTTGAAAACCTACGCCAATGCCGACGGCTATGTGGACGTGCAGGCTCTCACCTGTGCCCAGCTTGCCAATACATTCCAGGAAGACGCCGATTATCTCACGGTCTGGTACAGCGGATGGTATAATGGTCTCGCAAAGAAGCATATGATGAAGGTCGACCGTGCAAGGGAACTCGAGCACCAGATCATCGTCTACTGCAAGGAGCATCAGGACAAGAAAGTCATCCAGGCCATCGACGTCGTTTTCAACCAGTACCGATCCGACAACGGGATCCAGATGAAGAAATAGTGGCGTCGGCTCCGACGCGCGCAGCGACATCCAGCGCAAGCCGATCCAGCACAAATAGGGAGAACTGCAATGAGTGATCTTGTCGTGATTGCATTTCCGACTGAAGCCAAGGCGGAAGAAGTTCGCCAGAAATTGCTGGCGATGCAGAAGGAGTATCTGCTCGAGCTGGGGGACGCGGTGATCGCGATCAAGGACAGCAATGGAAACGTCAAGCTGAACCAGTTGATCAACACCACCGCCGTGGGCGCGGTCGGCGGCGCATTCTGGGGATCGCTGATCGGTCTGATCTTCCTGATGCCGCTGGCCGGTGCCGCGCTCGGCGCGGCGTCCGGTTCGCTCGCGGGTTATCTCAACGACGTGGGCATCAACGATAAATGGATGAAAGAGACGGCTGCCGCTATTCAGCCGGGGACGGCCGCCCTGTTCGTGCTGGTTCGCAAGGTGACGGCAGACAAGGTGCTCGAGGGCCTGAAGGGCGAAGGGGGCACGGTGCTCAAGACGTCGCTGGACCACACCAAGGAAGCCGCGCTGCAAGCGGCTCTCGCCGGCGTGCAGGCGGCTGTTCCTCCGGCCGCGGCCGCAGCATCCTGAAGCGACAGCCGCAAAGCCCGTGTCCTGGTCGAGGTTTCGCCCTGCCGTCGACGTTCTCGACTATGAGATCGTCCAGGAGCAGGCTGTTGCGCTCGGACGGATCGGGCGAGCCCTGGAAGAAGCCCTCGCCAGACTGCGGGAGCACGATGCCGCGCATCCGCGCTCGGGTGCGCCGGCGTCGTTGCAGCAGGTGCGGCGAACGCTGGTGCGGCAGGCCGGTCACGCGCTCTGGATGTTCGTGGTGCAACGAGAGGCATGTGGGCTCCGCGACAGCCGCACCATGATGCGCGACTACAAGGTGCCGGGCGAGGTGCAGCAATGCATGGGCGCTGGCCTCGCCAACTCGACACGAACCGCAACATAGCTCGCCGGGTTCTGCCTGACGCATCATGCATGCGACGGCGTGATTTTGACTTCGTGCGCGGGTTGGATAGTCTTCCCAGAACCTGCAGGGAGACGCGCGATGAAGAATTTTGCGGTGCTTGCGATTTTTGTTTCACTATCGTTGGCAGCGTGTGGTCGCGAGCCCGGTCCCAAGGGCGATCCCGGACCACAAGGACCTGCAGGTCCCCAGGGAGCCCAGGGCATTCAGGGCGTGCCAGGCGCTCAGGGCCAACCCGGACCGCAAGGACCACAGGGACCACAGGGCAAGCCGGGCGATAAGGGCGACAAGGGTGAGAAGGGCGATCCCGGCACCGCAAGCGTTCGCGCCGTGCAGGCCGATGGCACGGTGAGTTGCGATGCCAATGAGACCCTGGTCTCGGTGTTCTGCCCGAGCGGCGGCGCGGCGGATGGCGCCAAATGCGCCACGACGCCCACTGTCGGATTGTGCCTCAAGAAATAAAACGTGCGTCATTGCGCCGCGACAATGTGAGCAGGCTCGGGCTGGTATCAAGGTGCGGGCAGGATGGTTCGCGCATGGTTGAAGCAAGCCTTGCGGCAGGATAAATACGGACCGGGTGGAGAGATGAGCAGGGAGGTCCGGTTGTGGGCCCGCGATTTATCTTCACCGCTTTTATTCTGGCCTTCGGCGCCGCGCTTGTATTCGCGACCTTGACCACATTGCGTCACGTCAACATGCACACATCGGCGGTGATGCGCAGCCCGCCACGCGGCTAAGCTTCGACTGCCGCAGGCAAACGCATCATCACGCTTTCAGTGAGCACGCGCTTCGAAGCGGAACTTCGCCGACGTGTTGCAGCAGCCACGGCCTCGTGCTGCAATTTTGCAGCACGATTGAGCGCCATCATCACAATCGTTCGAACCATCATGCCCATTGCTTAGACGTAATTAGCGTCGGCTATCGCTACTGTTTTGATGGGCAGTGCAATTGGAAGTGGCTGGCGCAGGGGCCGCCCGATTTCAGCGCATGGGGCGGCCCCATCGCTCGCGAAAAGCTCCCTTTTTAAAGCGAGCTGACGCCTCGCTCCTGCGCGGATCGCACACATCCAAGGCCCGGCATTTGGTTCTGACCGCCTTTCGCTTCCCACAGGACCGGCTCGCAACGGTGCAATGAACGTTGATGGCGGAGGAGGACCTAGACGCGGGTCAGTGCGTCACCCAGGTTGAGGGATTCGCCACCCGGCTTGCTGACGTAAAGATGCTTCTCCAGTGTGGATTGCATGTTCTCGAACATGGAATAGAGATCGTCACAATACACCGAGGGATTGTCGTACCCGTTCTTCCTCGAATAGCGATGCGGAAGGTAGCCGCCGCCGCAGGCGCTCATGAACTTGCAGGCCCGGCATTTTTCACACAGGTTGATCGATGCATCGCGCGCGGCAATCCAGCGCGGCTCATTCCTGACTTCATCGATCGCATGCTCGAAAATGTTGAACGTCGTTTGCGTGGTGCCCCGACCGGCGATCCGCAACACATCATGGGCCTCCACCGATCCGTCGGTCATGACCGTGCAGAGCTCGACAGGTTTGTAGCCGACTCCCTCGGTCGGCGAGTTGTTGCCGAGCAAGGCCGCGATCATGTCGGATATGATGCGGATGTCGACTGCGGGCCTGGCGCGATTTGCCTCCATCCACAGCGCGAACAGGCCGTTGTAGAACGAGGCAATGGATGGCGGTGTCTCGTCGACGGTCGCATCGGGGATCATGATGTCGTATCTGGCAATGCCACAGTCCGCGAAAAATTCGACATATTGCATCGGAGAATAAGAGGGGTTGCAGACTGCGAGCGCGCTCACGCCGATATCGCGTGATACGAGTCTGCGGGCCGCCCGCTCCACGGCGGCGTGGGTGCCGGTATCCTGAAACGTTCGCCGGTGAGCGTCGTGAATGTGCGCCGGCCCGTCCAGGCTGATCGCAACCGAAATGTTGCGGCCTTCGAAGCAGTCGAGCCAATCATCATCGATCAGCAGGCCATTGGTGGTGACCGAGATCGGTATCGCGCAGCCCGTCCGCGACGATATGGCCTCGCAGCCTTCGGCCATGCGGTGGAAATTGTCGACGCCCCACAGCAAGGGCTCGCCGCCGTGCAGAACGATCGGGAAATCGGCAAGCGCGTGCCTTGCGACGTGCTCTTCCATGCGCTGCAACAGTCGATGCAGCACTTCGGCACTCATGAGCTTGGGCTTGTCATAAACCGCAGCGTCGCGAAACCAGTAGCAATAGGAGCAGTCGATGTTGCATCGTGTGGCGACTTTGACGAGCAGCTGCGCGATCGGTTGATCCTGGAAGTCGAAAGAATCCGCATCGTCAGAAGACATGCCGACACCAGGACAGAGCGAAACTAGTATCCCCGGACGAACGCGCCTCTTCGAAACGCGCCCGCGCCCGGTGCATATCCTCCTCTGCGGAAGGCACCTGCTGCCGGCCCTTTAACAAACCCGGCGCGTCTGAAATAGACCTGGGTCAGCTCTTCCGAATTCGGGGCACGCAGATCATTCAGCAATGCGGCGATGCCCTGATGGTCGCTTTGGATCGCCGCGCCCGGCCCATGCAGCTGAAGCAGGCTGGCCAGAACCTTGGCCGTCATGATCGGCATCGTCGTGCTCCCTGTTTCGCAACGCACTCCCGAGATCAGCAAAGAACGACACGCGGGCGCGGTGTGAGCAACACGAGCCAACTTTATACATTTTTTGGACCGCTTCTTCAATCTGGCTCGCCAGTGGAAGCTCGGTTCCATCGGTAAACTTTTCAGGCGCATTGCTAGTGAACGCTCCAGAGGGCGCGAGCGGCACTCGTGTCGGGCGTCTGCACAAACCGTGGTTGGCCTCCGCGGAGTCCGCTATTCTCCTTTCGTGAGGTCGGAGCAAGCCAGCGCCCGCAAGCTGGCGGTCCCCGAGCCTTGAGCATGGACAAGCATGCGTCTCTATTATCACCCGCTCTCTTCGAATTCGCGTCGCGTGTTGCTGACCGCGCATCATCTCGGGCTCGAGCTGCGAACTGGTTGTCGTCGACCTTTCAACGGGCGAACACAAGTCGGCGGAATACCTGCGTCTCAATCCCAATGGAAGAATTCCCGTTCTCGTCGATGATGGGTTCGAGCTCTGGGAGTCTCACGCGATCATGCAATATCTGGCGGATAAATCGCCTCATCAGGACATTTACCCGAAACACGTTGCGGCGCGCGCCGATGTCAATCGCTGGCTTTTCTGGTCGGCCAATCATTTCGCGCCGGCCGCCGCTTGTCTCATTCGGGAACGGGTATCGAAAAAAATCCTCGGCGGTTCGCACGCAATCGATTTGGCCGAGATAGCGCGCGGCGAAGCGCTGCTGCCTGCGGCCGCACTCGTTCTCGATCACCATCTTGCGGGCAAGCAATGGATTGCGCAGGACAGGCTTACGCTCGCCGATTTCGCCATCGCCGCGCCCTTGATGCATACGGTGGCGGCGCAGTTGCCGGTCGCGCAATTCGAGAATCTCCAGGCCTGGTTTGCGCGCGTTCAATCGCTTGATGCCTGGACGAAATCGAGCGCCTGAACTGCCGCAACTTGCGCTATTTCGGCGACGACACGCACGTCGCCCGCAACTCGATACACGCCGTATCGTCATTTTCGGCGATGCCCGGGCTCGCCCGGCCTTGTCCCGGGCATCGACGCCTTTAGTATCGCGGCCGATTTGTCGGGCTTATGGGTGAGTTATGCCGACAACGACATCATCGGAGCATTTCGACGTGCTGATCATCGGCGCCGGACTGTCCGGGGTTGCCGCGGGTTATCACCTGCAGACGAAATGTCCGACCAAGCGTTTCATCATTCTCGAAGGCCGCGATGCGATCGGCGGCACCTGGGATTTGTTCCGCTATCCGGGCATCCGCTCCGACAGCGACATGTTCACGCTCGGCTACTCGTTCAAGCCGTGGACCGAGCCGAAGGCGATCGCCGACGGTTCTCGCATTCTGAACTATGTGCGCGAGACCGCCATCGAGAACGGCATCGACCACAAGATCAGGTTCAAGCATCGGGTGAAACGCGCGTCGTGGTCGAGCACCGACGCGCGCTGGACGGTGGAGGCCGAGCGCACGAGCGACGACGGCTTGAGCGAAACCACAAGCTTCACCTGCAACTTCCTGTTCTCCTGCGCCGGCTACTACCGGTACGAGCAGGGCTATACGCCGGAATTCAAAGGCTCCGCCGATTTCGAAGGCCAGATCGTCCATCCGCAGAAATGGCCCGAACATCTCGACTATGCGGGAAAGCGCGTGGTCGTGATCGGTTCGGGCGCGACTGCGGTCACGCTGGTGCCGGAGATGGCAAAGACCGCGGGACACGTCACCATGCTCCAGCGCTCGCCGACATATGTGGTGTCGCGTCCGGCGCAGGATGCGCTTGCCAACAAGTTGCGGCGCAATCTCCCCGCAAAACTTGCCTATCAGCTGATCCGCTGGCGCAACGTGCTGCTCGGCATGTATTTCTTCCAGCTCAGCCGGCGACAACCCGCGCGCGTCAAGGAATTGATTCTCAAGGGCGTGCGAATGGCGCTCGGTCCGGACTACGACGTCGCGACCCATTTTTCCCCGCGCTACAATCCATGGGATCAGCGACTGTGCCTCGTGCCCGACGGCGACCTGTTCAAGGCGATTCGGGATAACCGCGCCTCCGTCGTCACCAACGAGATCGACACCTTCACCCCGGAACGGCATCCGCCTGAAGGACGGCAGCGAACTGCAAGCCGATATCATCATCACAGCCACCGGTCTCGTGCTGCAGATTTTGGGCGGCGTGCAGGTGAGCGTCGATGGTCGCGTGATCGATTTCTCGAAGGAGCTGCTCTACAAGGGCATGATGTATTCGGACGTGCCCAATCTCGCCTCCGCGTTCGGCTACACCAACGCGTCATGGACGCTGAAATGCGATCTCACCTGTGAATATGTCTGCCGTCTCATCAATTACATGGACCGCCACAACTACCGGCAATGCATGCCGCACAATGACGATCCGAGCCTCAAGGCGATGCCGCATCTCGAATTCACGTCCGGCTATGTGCAACGCGCGGTCGCGAGCATGCCGAAGCAGGGCTCGCGACGGCCGTGGCGGCTCTACCAGAACTACGCACTCGACATCGTCTCGCTGCGCTTGGGCAAGGTCGATGACGGCGTGATGCGATATTCCTGATGGCGATGGTGGCGGTGCAGGCTCGCATCGCGAACTGCAGCGGAAAAGTTCCTCCACGTTCCATTCGCAGGTTCCAATGCGTGCGGCTTGCTGCGAATCGCGAGTTGCGATAGGCACGCGCCGACGGGCCGGTTTCCCGATAAATATTGGTGTTCGGAGTTGTTGCCAGTCAGTGGAACGGGGGACATGCACGTTCTTGCTGTAGTCGCGCAAAAAGGCGGATGCGGCAAAAGCACGCTGTCCATCGGGCTTTCGGTCGCGGCGATGGCCCACGGCGAAGGTGTCGCGCTCATCGAGGCGGACGCGCAGGGCACGCTGTCGAAATGGAAAGAGCGCCGCGACAATCCGTTTCCTCGTGTCGTGTCAGTGGCCGAACCCGCCGACATCTCGCAGGAGATCTCGCGTCTTCAGGCGGACGGTTTTTGGCTTGCGATCATCGACACCGCCGCCACCAACAATTCGCTGGCCATGACCGCGATCGCGGAAGCCGATTTTTGCCTGATCCCGGCGCGCCCAAGCCCGGCGGATATCGAGGCCTCGATACCGACGCTGATTGCCATTCGCAGGCTCAATCGCCGGTTTGCCTATATACTCAATCAAACTCCGCCGCGCGGCGGCCGCTTGAGCGAGGCTGCGACGTCGCTCAATTCGCTCGGCGTGCTGGCGCTTCCCTACATCCGGCTGCGCAACGATCATCAGGACGCGCTTGGCGCCGGGCTTGCCGTGAGCGAATTTGCGCAAGCCGGCAAGGCATCCGAGGAAATTCGCGCGCTCTGGGACTGGGTCTTGCAGCAACTCACGGGAGTAACCTCCGATCATGAGCGAACCGTCCTCAAGGCGGCTTCCTAGCGACAGGCGTCCGGCGCGCCGCTCGCTGGTGGAACTCACCGCGGTCGCGAGCCGCGCGCTTCAGGAGGGCCTGCCGGTGGCGCTTCGCCTGCCGCTGCGGTGGATCACGCCCCGCCGTGCGTGCGCGCAGGAGACCGAAGCGATCGCTCGAGAGTTCGCGAGGTGAAACCCGAACCAGCGAAGCTGGCGCAACGGCCGCCAGCTCCGCGGCGCTGGCGGTCGAGATTGCAAAGGATTTTCAGGCGCGTGCGCTGGAAGACTTCAGGCTCGGCATGAACGCCGCGCTCGACTATGCCAGGGATCTCGTCGAGACGCGCGGGCCGCAATGTGAAGCATCGAAGGGCCGCGCAAGACCCGAACAGCCGGTCGTGACCGGGCTTGGGGCCGCGGCACAGTATCGCGCCGAATCAGTCGAACTCCTGAAGTCCAACGTCGAATCCGCCATGGATTACGCGCGCGCCCTGGTTCAGGCCAAAACGCCGGCGGAGTTCATCGCGCTGTCGAGCGAGCATGCGCGCAAGCAGTGCGAGTTCGCGCTGAAGCAGGCCGGCGCGCTCAAGTCGCTGGCGCGCTGCGCATCGGGGCGCGATGGCGGCTCATCCTGATTCGATCACGCAATAGTATGTCGAACCTGAGCGCCGGCTCTTCGGAGATTCGGAGGAAATAAACGCGCCGCCGATGGCGACGGGGCATCAAGGTCTTGTCGAAAGTGGAAATCTCCTGGTCAAGGAGACCGCCTCAGCGGGCGGCCTCCCGTCCAATCCAGTCGCTGATCGTCTTACTTTTTGCAGTTCGCAGCAGAACAATATTTGACGTCCTGGGCATAGGGCGTACCGGCCTTCGAGCAGGTTCCGGCTGGGCACCTCATCCCCTGACTGGCGCAAACGCCTCCCGAGCAGTTGCCCTTTCCGTTCATTTTATCGGCTGAAGCCGCCGTCACAGAAATCAAAAGTACAAATGCCGCGACGAGTATTTTCATTCCCATTTTCCTCCCACAGCGCCCACCGTGAGCGCAGGCGAAAATGATGGCAGAAAATCTGCATTGAGTCATGGCCTGGCCATTTAGTATAGCCGACTCTCAATGCGGCAAACCGATCCGAATCCGCGCGGGCGACATACGATTTGTGCGTGACCGCCGACCAGCGGGTGCAATCGAGCGCGCGGAAACGGCTTGGCCGCGTGAGCGGCGGCAACGTGCTGCTACGCTTTCGCTGCGGAGCATCTCATTCGCCATGCTTATGCGGCGAGCGGCAAGCAATGTACCAACACTTGTCGGCCAAGCAGTCAATGCACCAGCGTGAAAATGCCTGGGTGTTCATCGCGAGTGGCCGTTGCGCAGCCGGGCGGTAGCCTGTGAACATTCGCCTTATCTCGATTCTGATATCCAGGGATGGAGTTTGCCGTCCTTCGATATTGCAAAGGCAAACTCGTTGCATTGCTTCGGCGCGACCGCGGCGAACAGCCTCGAGAGAGGTTCGATGCACAAGGCGAAAAGCCGGAGCAGGCGCCTTTCTGACCGTGTGAAACGCTGGACGGGAATGCGCAGGTCGTAAAAGAAGGAGATGCAGGGGACGCGGACCGGGTCAAAGCAGGCGATGACATTCTTCACTTCTCGCTCAGTCCAGCGGTAAATAAAATTCGGAACGCCAGTCTCGGCCACTCCTCCTTTTCCGTCCGGGGTAACCGAATCGACCTCATAGTCCATCGTAAGGCCCAACCTGACCGCTATTCTCATCAGCAAACTGTCGCGGGATTCGAAAGCGACCGCAGTCTTGCGCGCAACCCGGTACATCTCCAATAAGGCGCGATGCGGCGAATAGCAGTGATGCAGCCCGGCGTGGACGATGACGACATCGATCGAACCATCCGCGTAATCCAGATTCTCGGCATCCTGCCGCTCTGTCGTACCGTCGATGTTAGTGAGCTTGAAATTCTTGAATCCGACCTGTCGCATGACAGCTTCATCGAGCGGGCCGCCGCAGATGATCAGGACGCTGTCAGAAGTTGCAAGCTTGCCCTCAGCGATCAGCTTTCTCAAAACATCACAGTAAAAACCTGTCACCACGTCGCGCATAGGGACACCTATCATCACAACGACGGCGGGATCAATATCCCGCAACAAGGCCGCAGCAAATATGTCACATGGGCGAAGAGCGGATTATTGGATTATCGAAAGCACACCGCATAGCAGCGAGTCTCGCCATCTCGTTTCAGTGTGTTGCTGGATCGGACGCAGAATTGCCGCTGACGGCGAAGCTTCATTTTGCTAGTCACGTCCCTGCTGCTTGCCTCGGCCCGCTCGTTCCGTCGCGTTCGGCTTGTGCCTGAGATTGTTTTGTGTTTTGGACTTCGTCTGATTGGATGGCATCGGGTTGCCATTGAGGATGGAATGAACCGCGGTATCGGTCCGGAAACTGATCGTCCATGCCAGTGACAACACCTTCACCAGATCAGACGCTATCCGGGAGCAGGGGATATCGTGCAGATATCGATGGCTTGCGCGGGATTTCGGTTCTGGCGGTCATCGCCTTTCATGCGTTCCCGGACCTCGTCCCCGGCGGTTTCATCGGGGTCGATGTGTTCTTCGTCATCTCGGGCTTTCTGATCTCGGGGATCATCTTCGACGAGATGCAAACGGATGCTTTCAATCTGCGATCATTCTACGCGCGGCGCATTCGGCGTATCTTTCCGGCTCTCATTTTGGTGCTGACGGCCACCGCTCTGATCGGCTGTTGGATTCTTTTGCCTCAGGATATGCTGCGCCTGGGCAATCAACTGCTATCAAGCGCGGCCTTTGTCGCCAATTTTTATTTCTGGTTCCAGTCCGGATACTTTTCTCCGGCGGCGCACAGTTTTCCGCTCCTGCATTTATGGTCGCTGAGCGTCGAAGAGCAGTTCTACATCGTCTGGCCGCTCGTTCTCCTGCTGCTTCGACGCAGGCCGGATCGGATCCTTGCCGCTATCCTCATAATCGCTGCCCTGTCCTTCCTTCTCAACATTCTGTCCATCGATCACCATGAGGCCAATTTCTACTCGCCACTGACACGGGCATGGGAGCTGATGCTGGGAGCGGCGGTGGCATGGCTGGTACGCCACTATCCCTCCATTGTTACGGGACGGCAGATCGAAGTGCTGCGCATTCTCGGCCTGCTTGCGATCTTTTCAGCCGCGTTCATGTTCGACAGTCAAATGCGGTATCCGGGTTGGCTCGCTCTTGTTCCGACCATCGGGGCCGCATTGCTCGTTGCAGAGTCCCGGCGCGGGTGGCCTCTCTTCATATTTCGCGACGACCGCACCGATCGTCGCGACCGGCCGCATCAGCTATCCGCTCTACCTCTGGCACTGGCCACTGCTGGTGCTTGCCGCATCGTTCAAATTCAGCGCGCTGACGGACCTTGAGCGGGGTCTGGTCATCACGGTGAGCTTTGTTCTCGCCGAACTGACTTACAGATGGATCGAGAAGCCGATCCGCTTCGGCCGCGCCGGCCGCGCGAAGATTGCGTCCCTTGGCGCAGGCATGCTCGCGGTTGCCGTTGCCGGCATTGCGATTATCAACACGAGGGGTTTCGAAGCCCGATTTCCGCCGGAAATACGAGCCCTGGCCGACGTGCCGCCGATTTCTCGCGACCAACGGCTGCATGAATGCTTTCTCGATCTGAACCAGGAGACGACGTTCGCGGACAGTTGCGTGGAAGCGAAGCGGCCGCTCGTCCTCACCTGGGGTGATTCGACCATTGCCGCGCTGATGCCCGGCTTGAGGAGCCGGCAGCAGGAGGCCCATTTCGGTCTGGCCCAGTTCAACGCGAGCGGTTGTCCGCCCCAGCGCGCTGTCGATGTTCCCAACTATCCCGCCTGTCGGGCTGTCAATGAACTGGTTCTGCAAAAGATCGCCCTCGCGCAGCCCGATGTCGTGGTGATGCAGAGCAGGGGATCGAATTCAACCCGATCACGAAATGCCTGCGCTCAAGCGGAGTTTTCAGGCGCTCCACGATTTGGGAGTGCCTCGCATTGTCCTGCTCGGCCCGGCCCCGGCCTGGAAACGCACGCTGGCGGGGGAGGCGCAGAGCTATTTCATCAGACATCACGCGGTGCTGCCGCAACGCTATGCAAGCGGCGTTGCGCACTTCTGGGACGATGCCAAGATGCGGGCATTCGCGAATGAGCAGGGGGTGGAGTACATCTCGACCTGGGATGTTGTCTGCAATGCCGAGGGGTGCTTGACGCGACTAAGTGACGCTCCGAGCGATCTCGTCATCTACGATGTGAACCACTTCACCGAAGCGGGAGCCGTCCTTTTCGTCAACACCATCTGGGATCGCATCTTGCCCCCGGACATGCAACACAGGGCGTCACTTCGAGAATCCGAGGGATCGAAATAACACCTCCTCTTCTGAGTTCAGAGCTCACCTCACGCGCGCCCTGGTTCAGGCCAAAACGCCGGCGGAGAGTTCATCGCGCTGTCGAGCGAGCATGCGCGCACGCCTTAAAGCAGGCCGGCGCGCTCAAGTCCGCTCGGCGACGAAATTCGGATCTTCAAACCAAGACAAAGAGCCCATTTAAAGTCGAAGGGTGATCATGCGGCTCTCAGGTAAGAGGCGTTCCGACTGGTTGGCATCATCCAGACTCTCAACTCAGGGCCCCGTATTGCATTGTTGCTCGACCGTGCGCTGGAGGGCCGCTAACCAAATTGAATAGCCTTTGGCGTTGAGATGAACCATGTCGGTCTTCGCTGCTCCTGGGATCGAAACATCGACGTGCGGAACCTCGCCAGCGGCGACGCTGATTTGACGTGAGGTCTCTGCGTCAGACGTGTAGGAGACAGCGACGATGCGAGGCGCGAACCTTTTGGCGAATTCGATCAGCGCGGCGTAATCCTGCGCGATCGATGGGGAGGCAACATCGTTCGCGCCGAGCGCGAGCGCAATGAGGTAGGCCCGGTGATCCGCAAACACGAGGGGTAGGAGCGTCGCCCCTTGTTTGATATTCATCCCGCCGACTCCCGCATTGATAACGGGATGCCCGCATAGTGTCGCCGGCAAGTCGGCCGATTGGGTGATGCTGTCCCCGACGACGACGATGGGCTCTTTCGCTTCTTGGATCGCATCGCGGATGATGAGAGAGCGAATCGAGAGATTGCCGACTTTGGCCTTGAGCTGAAGATCTGTCGTAATACTGAGAGGCAAATGCGACAAGGCAGACGATCGCAACAAACCAAGGAACTGTACGCTTCAAGGGCATTGACCCTGGTCCCGACCACGACGCCGCAAACGCATTTCGCGCATCTCAGCGACGGCGATTTTGGTTGGCCGAACGGTGCCGTCCGCCGTCACGTTCTCGTCACAGTTCAAAAGCCGGGTGTTGCAATTAAGGTACATGATTTCGCATCCAAATCACCTAGTCTCTTGCCGGATTTCAGCAGTCGCGACCGCAAGGGTCAGGTGCGACGGGATGGAGAAGATCAGGATGAAGAAGGTTTGGCTGGGGTTTGTTGGTCTCGTCGACTTTGGGCTTGGCTACGCCTGCTTTGGCGGCTGATCTGCCGGCAAGGACTTACACAAAGGCGCCGCCTCCGATGGTGGCTCCCATCTACAACTGGGGCGGCTTCTATATCGGCGCCAACGCAGGATATGGCTGGAGCAATCGCTGCATCGACGTGACCGCGATTAATGCTGTAGCCTTTGTTGACGCTGAAGGCTGCCGCAGCTCCGGCGGTGGGCGTGGTCGGTGGCCAGATTGGTTACCGATGGCAGGCCGGACAATTCGTATTCGGTCTGGAAGCGCAGGGCGATTGGGCCAATCTTCGCAACTCGAACCAGAGCCTGTTCTTCACCAATGCTTTTGGCCTCCCGGATACCTGGACCACCAAGACCACTGCATTCGGGCTTTTCACGGGTCAGGTCGGCTACGCTTGGAACAACGTCCTTTGGTATGTGAAGGGCGGCGCCGCGGTTGCCAACCAGAACTGGACTTTGGATAAGCATGTGCGCAGACAAACCGGACCCGTTGGGGCGGGACGGTTGGTACTGGCATCGAATACGGTTTCGCACCGAATTGGTCCGTCGCTCTTGAGTACGACTATCTCTGGAGAGTGAGCAACAGCAACACCTACGTTGTTCCGGCTGGCGTGCTCTTCTCCCCAGGTGCTGTTGGCGTCACCGCGTTCACTGCCAACACAAGGTCGGACGCCAACTTGATCACCGCTCGCATCAACTACCACTTCAACGCCTTCGGCGGCGGTTACTGATTTCCTGCTCCGCAAACTAAAGCCCCGGTGACTGGCCGGGGCTTTTTTTGCGCGCTGGCGCGACTTGCGGCCGTGCGCCTGCGTCGGTGAATGTCAGGAAGAACTCTCTTGTGCGGCATCTCTTGGCGAACCCATTCCGCCGAACGGTCGTTAGGCTAGTCGACCGCACGGCGGCCCACCATGCCGTTTGGCTCGGCACGATGGCCTGACCCCGGCCACAAGAGCGGATCAGATGGTCGAGGCTATGCCCATAATATCAGAATCCCCCGCCGGGCGGCTTCTGTGCAGGTGTACGCATCATCCGCCTGTGCTTAGATGCATGAACTGATTGCAGCCGGTCCGGCGCTCGATCCGGCACGCGGTCTGCCTCGCTCCGCGCTTTCACAAGCAGGTGGCGCAGGCGCAGTAGCTGACGCGTCCTTTAAGACTGCCCCCCAGATTTGCCTTTCGGCCTTAGCTTGTCCCTGCCCAAAGATTTAGCTGGGTTAATCAATCTTAACGCCGGATTAACCGTCGAGGCCTAAAGTGCGAGGGCCGGTCGTGAGAGGAACTCCATGGAAGCCCAGAAGATTGCAATCGACGCCGTTGCGGCGCTGACCGATTGCGACCGCGAGGCGCTGACCGCATTGATCCGCAGGCTTTACCTCGCCGGCATTCGCGATCCCAAGAGACTGACCTTCAAGGGTCTGCAGGCGATCGCGCGAACGCCAGCTCAACGCTTGATCTAGCAAGGCTCCGAGAGGGCTCGAGGCCTTCGCTTTCCCTGCTTTAGCGAACGATCAAACGGCCGCCTTACCGATCGAGACCTTCAGCGTGCCGATGCCGTCGACGCCGCACTCGATCTCGTCGCCGGGCGAGACGGCGGCGACGCCGGCCGGCGTGCCCGTCATGATGATGTCGCCCGCGCCGATTTCGACCTGCTGCGACAGTTTCCAGATGATCTCCGGCACGTTCCAGATCAGTTCGGACAGATCGCCCTTCTGCCGCTCGGTGCCGTTCACTGACAGCCAGATCTTGCCCTTGGCGGGATGACCCAGCTTGGCCGCCGGCACGATCGGCGAGCAGGGCGCCGAATGGTCAAAGGACTTCCCGATCTCCCAGGGCCGCTCCTTCTTGCGGGCGGCCTGTTGCAGGTCGCGCCGGGTCAGGTCGATGCCGACGGCATAGCCGTAGACGTGGTCGAGCGCCTTCTCGGTCGGGATGTTCAGCCCCCCGCTCTTCATCGCCACAATCAACTCGACCTCGTGATGCATGTCCTTGGTCAGGGGCGGGTAGGGGATGGTGGCGCCGTCCTTTTCCAGCATGTCGGCGTGCTTGGCGAAAAAGAACGGCGGGTCGCGCTCGTCATTACCCATCTCGCGGATGTGCTCGAGATAGTTGCGCCCGACGCACCAGATGCGGCGCACGGGAAAGGACTTCTGCTCGCCGGCGACCGGGATCGCGGCTTGGGGAGGGGCGGGTATGACGTAGGCGGCTGCGTTCATGGAAGGTCTCGGCGGGTTCTAGGGACGACAAAAGCCAGATCGTATTTACGCGGTTGCCGTGATCGGCGCCAGCGTTGCGGTCTCTCTTTGTTGCAGGCGGAAGAAAGATGCGTAGCGGCCGCCGCGCCGCAGCAGGTCGTCGTGGCGGCCGCGCTCGACGATCTCGCCGGCCTCGACCACCAGGATGGTGTCTGCATGCATGATCGTGTGCAACCGATGGGCGATCACGATTGTGGTGCGATTCTGGCAGAGGTGCTCGATCGCTTCCTGCACCTGCTTTTCGAACTCCGAATCGAGCGCCGCCGTCGCCTCATCGAGCAGAATGATGGGCGCGTTCTTGATCAGCGCGCGGGCCACCGCGATGCGCTGGCGCTGGCCCCCGGACAGTTGCGTGCCATGCTCGCCGACCGGCGTGTCGTAGCCGAGCGGAAAGCTCATGATGAACTCATGCGCACACGCAGCCTTTGCCGCCTCGATGATGTCGGTCTCGCTCGCACCCTCCTTGCCGAACGCGATGTTGGCGCGGATGGAATCGCGGAACAGATAAACGTCCTGGCCGACATAGGCGGTCTGTTGCCTGAGCGAGCGCCGCGACACCTTTCCGATCTCCTGGCCGTCGATCAGGATTTCGCCGCCCGTCACCTCGTAGAAACGCAGCAAGAGCGCGAGAACCGTCGACTTGCCGCCGCCGGATGGGCCGACCAGCGCCGTCATCTTGCCGGGCTCGGCGACAAAGCTCATGCGGTTGAGCACGATCTCGTTCGGCCGATAGGCGAAGCTGACCTCGCGCAATTCGACCCGCGCATCCGTCAATTGCAGCGAAGGCTTGTCGTCGTCGGACATCTCGCTCGCGGGACTGTCGACCACTTCGAGCAGCATGCGCGCGCCCACGAGCTGGCTGTTGAGGTCGATGTTGAGCCGCGCCAGCCGCTTGGCCGGCTCATAGGCCATCAGGAACGCGGTCAGGAACGAGAAGAACTGGCCGGGTGTTGCGTTCAGCACCACCACCCCATAGCCGCCATACATCAACCCGCCGGCAACCGCGAGCCCGCCGAGCGTCTCCATCAGCGGGCTCGAGCGGTTTGAAACGCGCGCCATCTTGTTGGCATTGCGCTCGACCGCAGCGATGCTTTTGTCGATGCGCTCGCGCATGGTTTCTTCCAGCGTGAAGGCCTTGACCGTGCGGATCCCCTGCAGCGATTCCTGCATGGTTTCCAGGATGTCGGCGGTGCCGGTGAACTGCGCGTAGGCGAGCCCCTTGATCCGCTTCACCAGCTTGCGCAAAAACAGCATCGCCGGCGGTGCGATCAAGAAGCCCAGCATAGCCATATACGCATCCTGGATCAGCATGACCGCAACCAGGCCGACAAGAAGCAACAGATCGCGCCCGAGCGCATTGATCAGGAGGTTGAGCACCTGCGTGACCGAATTCGCGCCCTGAGTCAGGCGCGCGAGAAACTCGGACGAATGCCGCTCCGAGAAGAAGCCAACGCTCTCGCTCATCAATTTCGAAAACAGGCGACGCTGGTTGTTGGCGAGAATGGCGTTGGAGATCTTCGAGAGCGTCACGGTTTGCGCGTAGATCGCAAACCCCCGCACGATGAAAAGAAAAAGGATGATGCCGGAGAAGAGCGCAATCCCGGGAACGTTCTTGTCGACATAGGCCTTGTTGATGGCTTCGCCCAGCACGTAGGCCGATAGCGATGTCGCGCCGGCTGCGACGCCCATCAGCAGGAACGCATAAAGATAGCGCCGCCAATAGGCCGCGCCCTGCTCCATGATCAGGCGACGAATCAGGACAGCGGCCGCATAGGGATCGTCAGTGATTTTCCGTGGAAATTCGGCCATCCGCTGTCCCGCAGCATCGGGCACGATGCGCCCGCGTCAATAGCTGATTGCCCGCTGCGTCGCGACATTTCAAGCCCAATTAGAGGCTTGTTAGCTAAAAAGCGTTTGTCGGCAGGGACTTGACCTGCCCATCTTGCTAAGATGCTCAACCGCAATCCGGGCACGGCCAAGCGGTATACGGGACCGCCCGCGGTGACTGATGTCTCAGTGTCAGCGGCTCTCCGGATCGACCCCGCTTCAAACTCGGGGCATCTGATATGGAACGTTCTTCCAGAGCCGTCGTTTGTCGTGCGGGTCGGGCTTGGCCCATGAGCGGCTTGGCAACTCCTGTCGCTCGATGCGGCTAAGCCCGTTCCCCCGGCGCGACAGGACGCGTCGAAAGTGCCTCTCTGTGGGCGCGAGTAAGGCGAGCGCCAGGCTCGATCAGATCATCAATCTGAAGCACGAGCTGGTGCAGCTCAGCGGCAAGATCGACTGGAACTGGATCGATCGCGAGATCGCGCCGCTCTACAGCGACAAAGGCCGGCCCGGGGTTGAGACCCGCTTCGTGGCGACGCCGCCAACGTCGTCCTCTCCGCCGCCGGTCATAACCTCCGCCTCATCCTCGCCTGGCTGAAGATGCTGCTGCGCCTAATCCTAATCGCGTTGCGGCTACTGCCCGCCGCCCCAGCCGCGATCAAATCGCCTTCTTAACGGACGACTAGGAATAGGAACCATCAACCGGCGCCGGCATCAGTTCCTGCACTCCGGGTTGCACCGACTTAGCCCGAGAGCCAACTTTGCGAAAGGTTGGGCGGCCCCGCAAATTCATCCCTGGTCAGCGGGGCCGTTTGGCGGCCGCTGCATTTGCCGCGCTACATCGAATAGGAACAAGTCGCACGCTGATCAATTTGCCTCCCATTGTAGGAGGAAATCCATCATGAAATCCAAGTTTGTCACAGTGGTGCTCGCATCAGCCGTCGCGCTGTCGAGCGCCTCGGCCCTTGCACATAGCTATAAACGGACCCATCACCACAGCTCTAGTTCGATGAACATGATGAGGGGCCAGTCCCATAGCAACGTCGGGGGTGGATCGTCCAACCTCAGCGGAACAACGGGCTCCGCATCCGGCGGAGGGACTGCCGGGGCTGGTGGCGGAAGCGCCGGAGGTGCTGGTGGGGCAGGAGGCGGCGGTGCTGGGGGCGGCGGCGGTGGCGGACGATAGCGCTCTGGAACGAATCGCCGGGTATGCGAATTGACGGACTGCCTTCGTCGGATGGAGGCAAGACAATAGAGAAGAACCCTAGCCCCCGGGCTGGGGTTCTTCTTTATGCTTTTTAAACAGCGCGGCAGGCGACCACCTTAACGAGGAGCGAAATCTGTCGACTGGTGTTGATGCGGGTGCCGGGAAGATAGATGCCGATTTCAAAATCAAGATTGGCGGCCTGTTTCATCACGTTGTCGCGGGTGAGGTCGTCACCACACTGGCGGAGCACCTGTTCAAGACCCTTCGCAACTCCATAAGCGAATACGGTTGCTGAGCCATCGAGATCGCCTTCTGGGTACCACTTCGTCATGAACGCTCGCCATTCATTCATTCAGGAATTGTTTTTCCATTCTGCATCCCGCGGGTCCTTCAGGTACGCCGTCGAGAGGTGCCCTGACCGTTGTCGAAGCGCGCTGGCTCACGCCGCTGATGGATGCGGAAACATTTGTCAGGAATTGCACTGGATGCCAATTCAGCTCGGCGACTTTCTTGATGGCTCGCGCGGCAGATTTTGGCGTAGCAACGTTGACGAAGATGTCCGGGTTCGCGCCCTTGATTTGGCATCGCTGCCTTCATCCTCAACTTCCTCATGATCTTGCCTCTCGAAGATCGATGAATCGCGCCAGGTCGCGGCTAGGACCACAAACCATGTCTGCGGCATCATTCCGTACCGATTTCAATGCTCTGCCGGCGATTTGCCGCCGCACTTGCGATGCCACGCCATGCGGCTAGGATTAGCAGAGATCGGGTTTCGGCAAGACCTTTACCCGCCCAGAACCCGAGGGAGAAATGCGATGAGAGTTTTAGCGGTAACCGCCCTGGTTGTGATGGCGGCGATGCTTGCACCAACCGGGCCGGCCGGAGCGCAAGGCGGCGACAGGCCGCACGTCAACTTGCTGACGGATACGCCGTCAAAAACCCCTGAGGAGAAGGAGGAGCAGGCGGCCCGGGAAAAGGCCTATAAGGAATCACTAAAAAAAATTCCGGATGCCAAAGCTCCAAACGACCCCTGGGGCATGGTTCGCAGCGATACGACCAAAACGCCTCCCGCAACGAAGCCAAAGGCCAGGACGGGCACCAGCGCTAATTAGAATTTAGAGAGACGGCCAGACCGATGCGCGCGAAGAGGCATCATGATCGAGCTCCAGTTTGTAGCAGCTTCAACTGCCCACCGGATCCGGATGACCGCACCACATGCACTTCAGATCGTGATCAGCCCGTTGCACATTGCAAGAGCGATCACACCGAGGTGGGTCTGTTCAATGATGTCACCCGAAAGAATAAGCTTCCGAAGTTCGCCAGGCGAAGCCGATCTCAGATCCACGCCGGGCTCTTCGTTGAAATCCTGAGCGCGATCGCCTGTTTCAATGAAGAACGAATACATGGAATTCGAGATCCGGCTCGAGCAGGTCGCGGTGACACTGAGCAATCTAATCACACGCGTCGAGTATCCAGTCTCCTCGAGTAGCTCCCGAGTCATTGCCTCGATTGGATCCTCACCCTCTTCGAGCATGCCAGCGGGCAGTTCGAGCGAGAAACGCTCGATCGCTGGCCGATATTGACGGACAAGGAGGATGCGATTCTCGGGCGTGACCGCGACCGCCGCGAGATAATGCGGTTGTCCAATCGCGTAATAAGTTTCAATGGGCGATTCGGGAAAAAACCGGATCTCCCGGGCGATTACCTCTAACCAGGGCGAAACCGCGATCCGCTTACTGCCAATCAATTTTGGCCAACTGTCGGACATGCCTCTCACTCAAAAGCACAGACAAGTCTATCATTGCCGCGCGTAACGATTTCACAGTGTTCTCCTTTCGGCGTGTTAGCAGCATCGGCCATTGATAGCGACAACTTTCCTGTGGCTGATCTCTGCCCGGGCCAAGCAGCTGAGCGAGGTGGCCTGATCTGGCTAACTAGGGCTCGATGGTTCAGGTCACCGCCATTCGATTACTTCCAGTGCAATCAGCGCATCCGAGCTGGCTGGAGTGCTGACCCAAATCGACCGAGGGCCACACTTGCACGAGGTCAAAGAGGATAGCGGGTCCGCGCTAGGGTTGCAGCAATGTCGATCTTAGGCTGGTAGGGCCTGCGGAACATCGCCGTAGCGTTCCCGGAGCAGCCTCTGCTCCCAGGCAAGCGCGTGGCGCGCAATCGTGTCGAGGTCGGCGAATTGCGGCGCCCAATCGAGCGTAGCGCGGATGCGGCTGACATCGGCGACCATGGCCATGATGTCGCCCGGGTCGGCGCGGCGCGTACTGGACGGCGAAATTGCGCCCCGAGATGCGGCGGACCGCCTCGATCGTTTCCAGCACCGAGTAGCCGTGACCGTAACCGCAATTCAACGTCGCCGAGGCGCCACCCCGGCGCAGATGCGACAAAGCCGCGCGATGCGCCTCTGCCAAATCGCTGACGTGGATGAAATCGCGGATGCAGCTGCCATCCGGCGTCGGATAATCGGTCCCGAACACGTCGATCTTGGCGCGCTGCCCGGTTGCAGCTTCCACCGCGATCTTCAGAAGATGGGTGGCGCCGATGGTGGCAAGGCCCATGCGCGCCAGCGGATCGGCACCCGCGACATTGAAATAGCGCAGTACCATGTACTTCATGCCGTGGGCCGAGGCGACGTCGTGAAGCATGATCTCGGTCATCAGCTTCGATGAGCCGTAGGGCGACAAGGGCCGCGTCGGCGCATGCTCCGGCACCGGCACCTGATCCGGATTGCCGTAGACGGCCGCGGTCGACGAGAAGATGAAGCGGTTGACGCCGCTCCTGACAGCCGCGTTGAGGAGGCTGCGTGTGGTCATGGTGTTGTTGCGGTAGTACTGAAGCGGATCGCGAATCGAGTCGGGGACCACCACGGACCCCGCGAGATGGATGATGCTTTCGACGCGATGCTGGGCAATCACGCTTTCGACGAGCTGTTCGTCGCCGGCATCGCCGACGAACAGCGGCAGGCCCTCGGGCAGGAAATCGGAAAAGCCGGTCGAGAGATTGTCGATCACGACGACGCTTTCGCCGGCTTGCACCAGCGCGTCAACCGTGTGACTTCCAATATAGCCGGCGCCGCCGGTGACAAGCACGGTCATGATCTGAAAAGAGCGTCTTCCAAAATTCGAGGGATGTTACCGGCGTTGCGGTGAAGAGGGATTTTATGCGGCGACGAACTGGTCACTATGCTTAATGTTGCGTATAGAAATGGCCGCAAACTGGAGCCTTTCGTGCCGACCGGGAACAGCCTCGCCGAAGATCTGCAGCTGATCGTGCCGAATCTGCACCGGCGCTATTCCGGCGTCACCGCCACCAACCGCATGGTCGCGCCCAGGCTCGCAAAATTGTTTCGCGCGGCCTGGCTTGGATCCGACGCGCCGGAGGGGATTGCGCGGATGGGCGCTGCCGATCTCCTGAAGCTTTGGCGCCGCGCCACACCTTTGATATGGCACGCGCGGCGCAACAACGAGATGATCGTGGGGGTCCTGCTCCGCGCGCTCGGCTGGCCGCTGAAGCTCGTGTTCACCTCGGCCGCGCAGCGCCACCACACCTGGATCACGCGATGGCTCGTCTCGAAAATGGACGCGATCATCGCGACATCAGAAATTTCCGCATCGTACCTCAAACACTGCTCGACCGTGGTGATGCATGGCGTCGACACCGAGGTCTACGCGCCCGCGGCGGATCGCGCGGCCGCATTCGCCGCAAGCGGATTGCCCGGACGCTATGCCATCGGTTGCTTCGGCCGGGTACGCGCGCAAAAGGGCAGCGATCTCTTCGTGGAAGCGATGTGCCGCCTGCTGCCGCGTTTTCCCGATTTCAGCGCGGTCATGGTCGGAGCGATCACCCCGGAGCAGGCCGCTTTTGCCAATGAGCTGAAGAGCCGCATCGCACGCGCGGGCCTCGCCTCGCGCATCATCATGACCGGCGAGCTCGATATCGAGGAGGTGCAGCGCTGGTATCAACGGCTGACGATCTACGCGTTCACGTCGCGCAACGAAGGCTTCGGCTTGACCTTGATCGAAGCGATGGCGGCGGGTTGCGCTCTGGTCGCAGCGCGCGCAGGTGCGGCCGAGCTCGTGGTCGAGGATGGTGTCACCGGCGTGTTGATACCCGCGGGCGATGTCGATGCGCTGGTGGCTGCGCTCGAGCCGTTGATGCAGGACCCTGCAGTTGCCGCCGCCATGGGCGCGCGGGCCCGGGCGCGGGTGCTGGGAAAGTTCAGTCTGGACGTGGAAGCAAAGGCGATCGCGGAGGTTTATCGCAAGCTCTTCAACTGAAATGATAGCTGATTCGGTCGGCGATATTGCCCTTCACATGCCGTCTTGGCGACTGCGTCGATCCCGGACCCGTTGGAGAGCACGGCTCCTGGATTGATTCGGGACCAGTGAAGATCGATCCGCTGCGTCAGGGCAGGCGGCGATCCTTGAGAATCTCGACCACAAACGCATCGAGGTCGCCGCTGGCGAACAAATAGCCGGGCAGGCCGACGGCCTCGGCTGCCTCGATGTCGCTTGGTCGATCGCCGATCACGAAACTGCCGTCACGCCGCACCGGCCAATGCGCCATCAGGTCGAGGATCATGCCGGGCGAAGGTTTTCGCCAGTGATGATCTTCGAGATAGCCCTCAACACTGCCGTCGGGGTGATGGGGACAATATCTGATGTCGTCGATCCGCGCGCCTTCGGCCAGAAGCTCCGAGCGCATCCAGTCGTGCAGCGCGTTGAGCTCGGCTTCGGTGAAGAAGCCGCGCGCGACGCCCGACTGGTTGGTGAAGAAGAACACGAGATAGCCGGCCTCGTTCAGCCTTCGGATCGCTCTCGCCGCATTCGGCATCCAGCGGATGCGACCGGCGGTGCCGACGTAGCCGTCGTCGTGATTGATGACGCCGTCGCGATCGAGAAATGCGGCAGGCCGCAGGTCGATGCCGGTCATTTGCGTGGCGGCTCGCGCGTCATCGCCTGCTCGATCTCCTCGCAAATGCCGTGGGCGACGGCGAGATGGATCTGCTGGATGATCGGCGTGTCGTCGCTCGGCGCGACCAGCAAATGGTTGCAGGCAAGGCCGATCGCGGCCCCCTTGGTGCCGGTGAAGCCGACGGTGATGAGGCCGTGCTCGTGGGCCGCGCGCAACGCGGCGAGAATGTTCGGCGATCGGCCGGACGTCGTCAGCGCCAGCAGCACGTCGCCGCGCCGGCCGAGGCCTGCGACCTGGCGGGCAAACACCTGCTCGAACCCGTAATCGTTGGCGATCGCGGTCAGCGCCGAACTGTCCGTGGTCAGCGCGATCGCGGGGTAGGCCGGCCGATCCTTCTTGTAGCGGCCGACGATTTCGGCGGCGATGTGCTGGGCGTCGCCGGCGCTTCCGCCATTGCCGGCAATCAGGATCTTGTGGCCGTGGCGCAGCGCCGCGACCATGACGTCGGCGATCTTGCGCGCGGCTGCCAGCATCGTCGCATCCTGCGCCGCGCGCTCGAATGCCGCGAGCGACAGCTTGAGATGGGTGCCGATCAGATCTTTCGAAGCCTGGGTCAAGATCGAATCCGCCGGGTGGTTTGAGCTCGGCTTTGGTACTGATCGCCTCGCGGTCGCGCAAGCGGGCGGAGACATGATTAACGCGCCGCGGCCTCGGCCAGCACGCGGCCGGCGATCGCGACCACGTCGGAAGCTGGAATATCGCGCATGCAGCGATGGTCATTCATGCGGCAGACCGGCCGATGGCACGGCTGGCAGGGAACGTTCGTCTTTGTCTGCACGGTGGCGGCAAGCCCATTCAGGGGCGCCCAGTGATAGGGACTGGTGGGGCCGAAAATGCCCATGGTCGGCGTGTCCAGCGCCGCCGCGATATGCATCAGGCCGGAATCATTGGAGATCGCGACATTGGCTGCCGCCAGCGCCAAAATGCCATTGCGCAGGTCGGTGCTGGTGAGATCGCGGACACGCGCTCCCCCGGCCGCAACGATCTCCTGTGCAATGGCCTTTTCGCCGGGGCCGCCAACGACCCAGACAGTCGAGGCCCCGTTCGGCGAGGAGCCGCGCGGCCTCGGGATAATAGGTCCAGCGCTTCGACGCGCCGACCGAGCCCGGCGCCAGCGCGATCGCCCTGTCCTTGCCGAGGCCGCAGGCCTCGCGCCAGCGCGCGACCTCGTCCGCGCCGACCTTCAGTTGCGGCACGGGCCATTCCGGAGGGCAGCGGAGCGCCGTCCGGCAGAGCCAGTGCCGCGTTCTTGTCGATGAAACGGGGTAAGGCCTTTTCGCCCCAGCGCCAGCGGTTGATCAGGCCGAATCTTGCTTCGCCGACAAAGCCTATTCGCTCGGGAATGGCGGCCAGCGCCGGCGCCAGCGCCGATTTCCATGTCCGCGGCAGCACCAGCACCGTGCGGTATTGCCTGGACTTCAGAATCGACGCCAATGCCCGTTGCTTGGCCAAAGCGAGCCGGCCGCGGGGCAGGTCCCAGACGATGCCGGCGCGCACGCCGGGCATGTAGTCGACCAATGGCGCACAGAGCGAGGTCGTCAGCAGATCGATCGGGCGATTGGGCCAGCGCTCGCGGAGCACGCGGATCACGGTGTGGCCCCGCACAAAATCGCCAATCCACATATAGGGAATGACCAGAATCGGACTGGTTTCGCCGGGATCCCCCGACTGGCCCCTATGCTCTGAATGTTTGTTCATTGTTTAATAGTGAATACGGCGCGTATGTGGTTGGCCTCGTCGGTAGCGGCTCGCTGTGGGAAGGTAAAGCATTGGGAGGCGCGCGAGAACCCACATTGCCTGCTGGGCCGGAGTGGGGCAAAAGCTGGCCGCGAACGATCGAGGCAGGGTGGAATGTTGCTGGTGACCGGCGGCGCCGGTTTTATCGGGTCGAATGTCGTGGCTGCGCTGAACGAGGCCGGTCGCGCCGACGTTGCGGTGTGCGACCTGCTCGGCTCCGACGGCAAGTGGCGCAATCTCGCCAAGCGGCAGCTTGCCGACATCATTCCGCCCGCGGAGCTTGCCGAATGGCTGAAGGGCCGGCGGCTCGATGCCGTCATCCATCTCGGCGCCATCTCGGAGACGACAGCGCGCGACGGCGATCTCGTGATCGAGACCAATTTCCGTTTCTCGCTGAAACTGCTCGACTGGTGCACCCAGAATCGCCACCCCATTCATCTACGCCTCGTCGGCGGCGACCTATGGTGACGGCGCGCAGGGCTTTGCCGACGAGCCTTCGCTCGCCGCGCTGAAGACGTTGCGGCCGATGAACCTCTATGGCTGGAGCAAGCATCTGTTCGACCTGGCGGTCGCGGAGCGTGCCGCGCGCGGCCAGAAGCTGCCGCCGCAATGGGCGGGGCTCAAATTCTTCAACGTGTTCGGACCGAACGAATACCACAAGGGCGCCATGATGAGCGTGCTGGCGCGCCGTTTCGACGATATCAAGGCGGGGCGCGTGGTGCAGTTGTTCAAGTCGCATCGCGACGGCATCGCCGACGGCGATCAGCGGCGCGATTTCATCTATGTCGACGACGCCGTCAAGGTTGTGATGTGGCTGCTCGCCTCGCCGCAGGTCACGGGTCTGTTCAACGTCGGAACCGGCAAGGCGCGCAGCTTCAAGGAGCTGATGCTGTCCGCCTATAACGCACTCGGCCTGAAGCCGAATATCGACTATATCGACATGCCCGACCAGATTCGCGGCAGCTATCAGTACTTTACGCAAGCGCGGGTCGA
The DNA here is from genome assembly GCA_963738845.1 of uncultured Alphaproteobacteria bacterium. Classification (GTDB taxonomy): domain Bacteria; phylum Pseudomonadota; class Alphaproteobacteria; order Rhizobiales; family Xanthobacteraceae; genus Bradyrhizobium. Next base: position 395,356 of record CAVTYJ010000010.1, read on the forward strand.
TCGGTTGCAAGGCGCAGGCTATAACGGCGGCTTCAGCGCGCTGGAGGATGCGGTCGCGGCCTACGTCGGTGGCTATCTCAATTCAGACGATCGCTTCCGCTAGAAGCCAGCGACGGAACGGATGACGATGTTCGATTTTGACGCCTTGTCGGATGCGATCGCAGGCCGAACCGTGCTTTGCATCGGCGATCTCATGCTGGACGAATTCGTCTATGGCGAGGTGTCGCGGATTTCGCCGGAGGCGCCGGCGCCCGTGATCGCGGTCCAGCGCAGCGAGAGCAATATCGGCGGCGCGGGCAATGTCGCGCGCAATGTCGCTTCGCTGGGCGGCCGTTGCATCTTCATCGGCCTGATCGGGGAGGACGATGCGGGCGCAAAGCTCAAGGCGGAGCTCAAGCGCGAGACAAACATCGAATCCTTGCTGGTTTGCGATGCCTCGCGGCCGACGACGCGGAAAGTGCGCTTCGTCTCCGAGCATTTCTCCACCCATATGTTGCGCGCCGACTGGGAACGGGCACAGCCGGCCACGGGCACAGTCGAGCAGCAGTTGATCGATGCGATCCTGCCGCAGCTTGCACGCGCCGACATCGTGCTGTTGTCCGATTACGCCAAGGGGGTGTTGACAGCGCGCGTGATCCGCAACGTGATCGATGCGGCGCGCGCGGCACGCAAGCGCGTGATCGTCGACCCGAAAAGCCCGAATCTGGCGATCTATCGCGGCGCGACGCTGCTCACGCCCAATCGCAGGGAATTTGCCGAAGCGACCCGCAGCCGCGCCGATAGCGACCAGAGCATCGCGGACGCCGCGCGCGAGGCCATGGTCCTTGCCGATTGCGAGGCCATCCTGGTGACGCAGAGCGAGAACGGCATGACGCTGGTGCCGCGCGAGGGCGAGGTGGTTCACGTGCCGGCGCATCCGGTCAAGGTGCGCGATGTCTCCGGCGCCGGTGACACGGTGGCCGCGGCGCTTGCGCTTGCGCTTGCCGCTGGCGCGGATTGGGAAGCCGCTTTGAGAATTGCGAATGCGGCGGCTGCGGTCGCGATCGGCAAGAAGGGCACGGCCAGCGTCTCGGCGGCCGAGCTCCGGCGCAAGATCCTGCCGCATGCCTATCTCGCCGCGGAAGAGAAGATCGTGGCGTCCACCGGCGAGCTCGATGCGCATCTTGCCGACTGGCGGACGCAGGGCTTGAGGATTGGATTTACCAATGGCTGCTTCGACATTCTCCATCCCGGCCACGTCAAGGTGCTCACCGCGGCACGCGGCGCCTGCGACCGGCTGATCGTGGGTCTCAACAGCGATGCATCCACCAAGCGATTGAAGGGCGAGGGGCGTCCGGTCCAGGACGAGCGCGCGCGTGCCGAGGTGCTGGCGGCGCTGGAAGCGGTCGATCTCGTCGTCATCTTTGAAGAGGACACGCCACTCAAGCTGATCGCGCAGGTCAAGCCGAACGTGCTGGTCAAAGGCGGCGACTACACCCGCGAAACCGTGGTCGGCCACGATATCGTCGAAGCCAATGGCGGCGTCGTCATGCTGGTTGATGTCTTGCAGGGCTTCTCCACGACCTCGCTGGTCAATCGGGCGCGGGGAGGGGTGGCGTGAGCGCCGTGGCGGAACATCCCGGCACAGCCTTCCGGCCAGCCGCTGGCGCGACCCGGCGGTGTGGATCGCTCTGGTCGATGCGCTTGCGATCCTGGTTGCGGTCTCGCTGCCATGGTCGACATCGCTGGTGGCGATTTTCGCGGTGCTCATGCTGCTGGCGCTGGTGCCGTTTTTTGATGTTGCCGCATTCTTGCGCACACTGAAGCAGCCGATCAGCCTGGTGCCCGTTGCGTTGTTTCTGCTGGCGCTCGTCGGCACGCTGTGGTCGGACGCTCCCTGGGGCACGAGACTCTACGCCGTGGGACCGACGGCGAAGCTTCTGGTGCTGCCGTTTCTGTTCTACCATTTCGCGCGCTCGCGGCGTGGCGAATGGGTGTTTGCGGCCTTCCTCGTCTCCTGCACGCTGTTGATGGTGATGTCCTGGATTGTGGCGTTCGAGCCAGGGCTGACCTTGAAAGCCAACGGCGAGAGTGGCCTCGCGCGGCATCTTCGTCAAGAACTACATCGACCAGAGCCAGGAATTCACGCTGTGCGCGGTGGCGTTGGCCTATCCGATCATCACGCTGCTGCGCGAGAAGAAGGTCTGGCAGGCCTTGTTGCTGTCCGTGATCGGATTGAGTTTCGTCGTCAATCTGGTGTTCGTGGTGGTCTCGCGCACCGCGCTTGTGACCATGCCGATCATGATCGCGGTGTTTGGTCTGTTGCATCTGCGCTGGCGAACCAACCTCACAATCTTCGCCGCTGCGATCGTCGTGGTCGCCGGCGCCTGGGTTGCCTCTCCACAACTGGAGACCACCGTTCAGTCGTTCGCCAGGGACTATCGGCTCTACAAGGAGACGGGCTATGCGAGCTCCATTGGCGAGCGGCTCGAATACTGGCGAAAATCGCTGCACTTCTTTCTCGACGCGCCTCTTGCAGGGCACGGCACAGGTTCGACCCGCGGGCTGTTCGAGAAGACCGCCACTGGCTCGATCTGGTCCGCATCCGGCAGCGTGATCGGCAATCCGCACAACCAGACGCTGAACGTCGCCGTTCAGTGGGGCCTGATCGGGGTCGCGGTGCTCTATCTGATGTGGATTTTGCATCTAAAGTTGTTCCGTGGCGAGGACCTCGCAAGCTGGATCGGACTGTTGGTCGTGGTGCAAAACATCTTCACCTCACTGTTCAACTCTCACATCTTCGATTTTCACGAGGGCTGGATGTATGTGTTAGGCGTGGGCGTCGCCGGCGGAATGGTGCTGAGGGCGCGGGCGGCCGTGCCTGCGGCCCAGAGTTGCTCATGAGACGGTGCTGGCGAAAGCGGGCGGGATAATGCTATCAGCAGCCGCGCCCAGCGGTGTAAGTCCTAGAGGCTTTTGAATCTCGGTCATGGCATGACGCGTCTTTCGCAACTCACGCTCCGCAACTATGCCATTGCCGCGCACGACGTGGTTGCGACGGCGCTGGCGCTGCTTGCGGCATTTTACATCCGCTTTGAGGGAGGCGATCTTTTCTACGACCGGCTTCCGCTGCTCCTGCGCATCCTGCCTTACTTCCTCGCCTTCGGCGCGGTCACTTGCTACGTGTTCAACCTGACCACCACGAAGTGGCGGTTCATCTCGTTGCCGGACGCGCTCAACATTTTGCGGGCCGCGACGGTTCTGTCGTTAGCGCTGTTGGTCATGGACTACATTCTGGTCGCGCCCAACGTGCATGGCGCGTTTTTCGTCGGCAAGTTGACGATCGTCCTCTATTGGTTCCTGGAGATTTTTTGTCTCTCGGCGGCACGCTTTGCGTATCGCTATTTTCGCTACACCCGCGTGCGTCGCCATGCCCGCATCGCGGAGGCTTCGCCGACGTTGCTGATCGGCCGCGCCGCCGATGCTGAAATTCTGTTGCGCGGGATCGAAAGCGGCGCGGTGAAGCGAATCTGGCCGGTCGGTGTGCTGTCGCCGTCGCCCGCCGATCAGGGCCAGCTGATCCGCAATGTTCCGGTGCTTGGCGGGATCGACGATATTGAGGACGTGATCGGCGACTTTGCAAGGCGCGGCAAGCCGATCGCGCGCACGGTGATGATGCCTTCCGCATTCGAGCCTGAATCGCGTCCGGAGACCGTCTTGATGCGGGCGCGCAGGCTCCGCTTGATCGTCAGTCGACTGCCCTCGCTGGAGGGCGGTGAGGCGCCACGTCTGACCAATGTTGCGGTTGAGGATCTTTTGCTGCGTCCGAGCGAGACCATCGACTACGCGCGGCTGGAGGCGTTGGTGAAAGGCAAGGCCGTGATTGTCACCGGCGGTGGCGGCTCGATCGGCTCGGAAATCTGCCGTCGCGCGATCGCGTTCGGCGCGGCGCGGCTGTTGGTGATCGAGAATTCGGAGCCGGCGCTCTACGCCATTATGGAGGAGCTTGCCGCCGAGGGCGCGGCGGCCACAATCGATGGACGCATCGCGGACATCCGCGATCGCGAGCGCGTGTTGCGGCTGATGACCGAGTTCAAGCCCGATTTGGTGTTTCATGCTGCGGCGTTGAAACACGTGCCGATCCTCGAGCGCGACTGGAGCGAAGGCGTCAAGACCAACATCTTCGGATCGATCAATGTCGCTGACGCCGCCCTCGCGGCTGGGGCCACGGCCATGGTGATGATCTCGACCGACAAGGCGATCGAACCGGTGTCGATGCTGGGGCTCACCAAGCGTTTTGCCGAGATGTATTGCCAGGCGTTGGATCACGATCTCGCGGTTGCGACGGGCGCGGTGCGGCGGATGAGGTTGATCTCGGTCCGCTTCGGCAATGTGCTGGCCTCGAACGGCTCGGTGGTGCCAAAATTCAAGGCGCAGATCGAGGCGGGCGGACCGGTGACGGTCACCCATCCCGAGATGGTCCGCTATTTCATGACCATCCGCGAGGCCTGCGACCTCGTCATCACGGCGGCCACGCACGCGCTCGCCGCAGAACGACCGAACGTGTCGGTCTATGTGCTCAACATGGGACAGCCCGTGAAGATCGTCGATCTTGCCGAACGCATGATCAAGCTCTCCGGCTTGCAGCCGGGCTACGATATCGAGATCGTCTTTACGGGCATGCGGCCCGGCGAGCGGCTGAATGAAATCTTGTTTGCCATCGAGGAGCCGCCGGTCGAGATCGGGGTCGCCGGTATCATGGCCGCCAAGCCCAACGAGCCGCCGATGCAGGCGCTCAAGAAGTGGATCGCCGAACTCGAGCGCGCGGTCGAGAGGGACGATCCAGCGACCATCAAGGGCGTGCTCAAAGATGCGGTGCCGGAGTTCGGGGCGACCGCGGCTTGATTGCGTCCCATGGCCGATCCCGGAAAAATCGTCATCGTCACCCAGCACTATCCGCCAGACACATCAACAACGGCGGCGATCATGGCCGACATCGCCAAGCATCTTGCCAAAGACCATGCCGTTGTTGTTTTGTCAGGTGCACCTGGACTTTGCCAGACCGCGTCCGAGCCAACCGTCATTCAAATCAAGAACCGCATACCGGCGAAGGCCGCACTGGTCCGGCGCGCCTGGGCTGAGTTGATGTTTACAATGCGTGCCTTCCTGAGCCTGGTCAGAACAGCGCAAGCGGAGGATGTTGTGCTCACGGTCACGGCGCCGTTCATGTTGCCGTACGCAGTGGCGGCGGCGGCAAGATTGAAGAACGCGCGGTCCGTCCTCATTATTCATGACCTTTTTCCCGATGTGCTTGTCATGGCCGGGTTGCTCAAAGCGGCGTCGTTATCCGCGAAACTGATGCGTGCGGTGAATACGCTGATGTTTGGGGCGTTCAACGCGCTGGTCACCATCGGCCGGGACATGGAACGGCGGCTGTTGCGCTACAGCACGCTCACTCGCGAGAAGATTCATTTTATTCCGAATTGGACCACGCTTGCACCTGCAGTCCGGCCCATCGACGCCAACAATCCCTATCGTCGTTCTCAAGCGGCAAGGTTTGTCGTCGGTCTTAGCGGGAACCTCGGCTTTACCCACGATCCGGTCGTCGTGTTCGAGGCCGCGCGGCTTTTGCGCAACGAGCCTGACATTCATTTCCTGCTGTCGGGGTGGGGTGTCGGGTTCCAGCGGCTACAGCAGTTGCAATCAGACGCGAGCTTGCCCAATGTAACGCTCGTCGCTCGTGTCGCGGCTGAAGATCTCGAGAGGCTTCTGGCAGCCGCCAATGTTTGGCTCATTCCCTACCGCAAGAACGTCGCAGGAGTTTCGGTACCGAGCCGATTTTACAATCTTTTGGCGGTTGGTCGACCGGTGATCCTGATTTCTGAACCCGACTTCGAGGCGGCATTGACGGTCACGGAACACAACCTTGGCTGGGTGGTGAGGCCCGAGCGCCCGGACGAACTGGCAAACGCCATTCGGGCCGCATCCGCTTTGGTTGACGGGCCGATGACCGAGCGCGCGGTCATGGTCGCCAGACATTTCAATCTTGAGCGGGCCATGACGGAGTATGGGCAGCTCATGGACGAATTGCTCCGGCGTTCTCAACCTGAGGGGCGGCCTCAATGAGGAATGATCGGCCCGTGGTTCTGGTCACCGGTGCGAGCGGCTTCGTTGGTCGGCATCTATCACCCGTGCTGGTGCGCGACGGCTGGAACGTTCGCCGTGCGGTCAGGCAACCCTCGGCAAGTGCGGGTGACGTTGTGGTCGAATCCATTGGCGCGGAGACGGACTGGTCGGTTGCGCTTGCGGGAGTTGATGCCGTCGTCCATCTGGCCGCACGCGTGCATCACCCGCATGAGGAGTACGCCACCGAAATTTATCGGTCCGTCAACACGCAAGGCACGTTGCGCTTGGCACGGGATGCGGCCAAAGCTGGCGTACGGCAGTTCATGTTTGTGAGTACGGTGTTGGTTCATGGAAGAAGCAACGACGGCCGACCGCCGTTCAGCGAAAAGGACACGTTGACGCCGCGCGGCCTCTATGGTCTGTCCAAAGCCGCGGCCGAGGATGGGCTCAGATCCATCGCGCAACAGTGTGACACGAGCATCACCGTGGTGCGGCCCCCCCTGGTGTATGGGTCCGGCGCCAAGGGCAATTTTGCGCTTTTGGCGAAAGCCGTCAAACGCGGCATTCCCTTGCCGTTCGCTTCGATCCGCAATCACCGCGCCTTCTTGTCGGTGGAAAATCTTGCGTCGTTCATATCGCGACGACTTCCAGAAGCCCGACGGCAAATTCGAAGTTTTTCTCGTGGCTGACGCCGAACAGGTCTCGACACCGGAATTTATTCGTCGGCTGGCGCGGGCCGCCGGTACCAGGTCGCGACTGTTTCCGATGCCCCCCTCCCTGTTGAGCGGGCTCTTGAGCATGGGCGGGCGCCATGAAACGCGGGATAGTCTGATCGGGTCGCTCGAGCTCGATCTGTCCAAGGCGGCGTCGACTGGCTGGCGACCGGAGGTCACCCTGGACGAGGGACTGCAGCACGCCCTATCTGCATCCAATTTCTGACTGGGTGAGGCGCTTGCGAGAAAACTGGTACAGCAGCATGGAAACGGCGGCAATGCCTGCCATCGCTGCCAAAACATCGACCGCGACCGAACCCGCCCGGACCGAGGCAATGGCCAAGGTGGCGAGCACCAGATTGAGCGCGAACACCTTGCGGATCACGCGCCAAACCCCAAAGCCATTATCGGTCGCGCGCTGGTAGAAGTGGGTGCGGTGCGCGATCCAGAACGGCTCGCGATTGGCGATCCGGCGGGCCAGGGTGATTGTGGTGTCCGCAAGATAATAGAGCGGAAGCAGCACGGCCGCCAGCAGGTGCTGATGCCAGGCGAGCTGCAGCAAGCACCATCCGAGCAGCAGTCCGATTGGCAGACTGCCGACATCACCGAGAAAGACCTTGGCAACGGGGCGGTTGAACGGCGCAAAGCCCAGCATTGCGCCGCAGAGCCCCGCCGCAACGATTGTGACCTGGATCGGAACCTGACCGTCCAATCCGAGAATGACGATTGCGGCGGTGACTGGCACGGTCTCGGCGATGGTCATCCAGTCGAGGCCATCCATGAAGTTGACCAGGTTCACGAACCAGATCCCTGCGAGCAAAAGCCCGCCGCGCTCGATCCAGACTGGAACTGCCGGAATAATCCTCAACTCCAACGGAGCCGAAACAACAATGATGGCAACGGCGACGGCTTGCAGAAGGATGCGGGGCAACACTGGAACTGGTTTGAGGTCGTCTAGAAACCCAACAGCTGCCATGACCAACGCCGCGCCGAACACCGCGACCGGAATGCGTAAGCCTGGTGCATCGCTCAAGGCGATGACCACGACCGCCGCCCCGAGTGCCGCGACAATCACCGCGAGTCCGGCACCCTGCGGCGTTGGAACGCGATGTGACGAGCGTGCATTCGGCTTGGCGAGCGCAACTTTTTTGAGCATGGGCAGGAGACACCACGTGGTGCCGGCTGCGACCAACGCGGCCAGCATGGTTGTGAGGAGCGAGAGCAGCAGGTCTGTAGCCGTCATGCTGGTCGACAAGATCAGTTCGGAAGCTCAATCGCTGCCGGGTGTTTCGCCGTCTTTTCGGGACTGAAAACCCAGACTAGTCCACCTAACGCACCAACCACGAAGTACACCGCGCCGAACAAGAGCGAGACGTTGACGCCCTCATTCGTCATCAAGCCCGCGTAGCCGAACGCAAGCCCCATGGAGGCTTCGCGCACGCCCCAACCAGCGATCGAGATCGGCAGCATTGTAATCAGCATCACGGGTGGGATGAGCTGAAAGACCTGACCAAAGCCGGCTGGGGCCGAGATCGCGCGAACGACGCACCAGGCGATGACGACGGTCAGAACGTGGACCAGGAGGGACAGCGCAGCGACTTTCGGCCCACGCTTGAGGCTGAAGAGGACGCGGTTGGCGATCACAGCGCAGGCATGCAGATGGTGCGTCACCCACCAGGTTTTCAGCCAGTGCCAAGGCAGCGCACCAAAGATCAAAAACCCAATGCCGCCTGCGAGCGCAGCGAAATCGATCATGAGCAGCGCCAAACGTCCCTGTGGGTCGCTGATCAAGTAAAAGGTCCAGGGCAGGCTGGCAACGATGATAATGGCGAGAGCAATGAGGCCGATCGCACGATCGACGAAGATCGAGTAGGTCGCCGCCCGCCAGCCGGCCCCGTTACGCGCGACCAGCCAAAGGCGGACCGCATCGCCCCCAATCGAGGATGGCAGGGTCTGGTTGAAAAAGGTTCCTATCATGTTGAACCGCATGGCCTGGGTGGTGGTCAGGGGGGCGCCGCATTGGTCGCTGATTTCCCGCCATCGCAGCACGCCGACAAAGATCTGGAGAAGCGTCATCGCAACCGCCACAGCCAGCCAGCCGAGGCTGGTGGCATTGATCCGAGAGAGAAGGTTCGCAGGATCGACCTTGCGGAGCGCCAAGAACAGCAGCGCCATGGAGATGAGGATTTTCACGGCGGTCAAAAGGATCTGGCGCATGGCGCGACGTCGTTCTGTTGGGGGAAGCCAGCCAAGTTGGCGTTTGGTATGGATTTACAGACCCTCTGGCAATAGGGCCATCGTCAAAAACCGCTCGAACCGGCATGTCCATCCCCTTGACATTCCCCGCCGATTCCAGCGGTCATTCACAGGATGAGAGCGCGGAGGTGACATGTTCAATCAGCCAATCTTAGTCACGGGCGCGGCGGGCTTCATCGGGTTTCATGTCACGCGCCAATTGCTGGGCGAGGGTCATGATGTGGTTGGTTTGGATAATCTCAATAGCTACTACGATCCGAAGCTGAAGCAGGCCCGGCTGGATCTCCTGCGTCCGCACGCAAATTTCGCGTTTGTTCACACCGATCTTGCGGATCGCGGAGCAATGGAGGCGCTGTTCGCAAACTATGCCTTTCCGATCGTGATCCACCTGGCCGCGCAGGCGGGCGTGCGTTACTCAATCGAAAATCCTCATGTCTATGTCGACGCCAATCTCCAAGGCTTTCTCCATGTGCTGGAAGGCTGTCGCCGCAGCGCGTGCCGCCATCTCATCTACGCCTCGTCGTCATCAGTCTATGGCGCCAACACCAAGCTGCCGTTTTCGGTCTCCGACAGCACCGACCATCCGATCAGCTTCTATGCCGCGACCAAGAAGGCCAACGAAGTCATGGCTTATGCCTACAGCCACCTTTATCGCATTCCGGTCACGGGCTTGCGTTTCTTTACCATCTACGGTCCGTGGATGCGGCCGGATATGGCCGTTTTTCTGTTTGCCAAGGCCATTGTTGAGGGTCACCCAATCAAGCTGTTTAACCATGGCAAGATGCGGCGCGACTTCACGTATGTCGATGACGTCACCGGCGTGATATCCAGGCTGATGGATCAAAGACCCGCAAGTGATGGAGCAGGCGGGGCAGCGCCAGCGCGGCTCTATAACGTCGGCAATCACCGTCCCGAAGAGCTCATGCACGTGGTTGCGTTGCTGGAAAAGGAGTTTGGCCGCACGGCAGCAAAGGAGATGCTTCCGATGCAGCCGGGAGACGTTCTGGAGACTTTTGCAGACGTCTCCGATCTCATGCGCGACACCAATTTTTCGCCTGCGACCTCGATTGAGGATGGGATTTCGAAATTTGCCGCCTGGTATCGCAGCTATTACAAGGTTTAGATCCTCATGCCCGATCGAATCATTCCACTGATCATGTGCGGTGGCGCCGGCACCCGGCTGTGGCCGGCCTCGCGCGAGGTTCGTCCAAAGCAGTTTTTGCCGTTGTTTGGCGCGCGCTCGACATTCCAGGACACGCTGGTGCGCGTCTCGGACCCTGGTTTGTTCGAGCGGGCGATCGTCATCACCAATTCGGCCTATCGCTTCATGGTGCTGGAGCAGCTCGCCGAGATTGGCATCGAAGCAGACGTGCTGCTCGAGCCGATGCGCCGCGATTCCGGTCCGGCGATCGCGGCCGGCGCGACGTTCGCATTGTCGCGCGACAAGGATGGGGTGGTCCTGGCGCTTGCCGCCGATCACGTCGTTCGCGACACAGCCGCCTTTGTTGCCGCTTGTCGGCAGGGGCTCATGGCCGCCGAGACAGGTCGCATTGTGACGTTCGGCGTCAAGCCAGACCGCGCGGCCACCGAATATGGCTACATCAATCCGGGAGAGGTTGTTTGCGGCGAGGTCCGCGCGGTCGCAAAATTCGTGGAGAAGCCCGATCAGGCCACGGCTGCCGAATACGTCACCTCGGGCTATCTATGGAACAGCGGCAACTTCATGTTCCACGCCTCCATGCTGCTCGATGAATACCGGAAGGTGGATGCCGAGAGCGTCGGCGCGATCACCGCCTCTGTGACCAAGGCCGGGCGTGATCTTGGCTTTGTCGTGCTCGAGCCGGAGGCGTTTGGCGCAGCGAAGGCAATTTCAATTGATTATGCGGTGATGGAAAAGACGGCGCACGCGGCCGTCGTGCCGGTCTCCTGCGGCTGGTCCGACGTCGGGTCATGGCGGGCGGTATGGGAATTGGCCGACAAGGACGCCCAGGGCAATGCCGCGCAGGGCAGGGCGGTGTTTGAGGATTCGCGCAACTGCAATGTGACAACGGATAAGGCGCTGGTGGCGCTGGAAGGGGTCGACGACCTCGTGGTGGTGGCCACGGAAGACGCCGTGCTGGTATCACGGCAGAAGGACGCCAATGGCTTGAAGCGGCTGGTGGCCAAGCTAAAGACCGTGGCGCCGCAGGTCACGGAGGATCACCTCAAGGTGCACCGTCCCTGGGGCAGCTATCAGTCGGTCGACAATGGCGAGCGCCACCAGGTCAAGCGCATCATCGTCAAACCGGGTCAGCGTCTGTCACTGCAAAAGCACTATCATCGCTCCGAGCACTGGATCGTGGTGCGCGGTGCGGCGCGGGTCACGGTGAACGATCTGGTCAAGACGGTGCATGAAAACGAATCGGTCTACATTCCGATCGGAGCGGTGCATCGGCTCGAAAATCCGGGCAAGATCCTGTTGGAACTGATCGAGGTTCAGACCGGAAGCTATCTTGGCGAGGACGATATCATCCGCATCGAGGACGATTATCGGCGGCAATGACAGTTGTCAGCAAGCCGGCACCCTGCGATGCTTGGCCGATGAGCAATCGCGTCCTGTTCTTGTGCACCGGTAATTATTACCGAAGCCGATATGCCGAGGAGCTGTTCAACCATCTCGCAAAATGGCAAGGCCTGGATTGGCAGGCCGCTTCGAGAGGATTGGCCGAGAGGGGCTCGCCCGAGAATGTCGGGCCGATGTCCCCCTACGCGCTGCAGGCGCTCCGCGCAAAGGCGATCGTGCCGTTGGGGGCAGCGCGGTATCCGCAGCCATGCGCTGCCGAGGACCTTGAGGACGCCCGACTTGTCATCGCGTTAAACCAAGCCGAGCACCGATCGATGCTCGAGCAACGGTTTCCAGATGCTGCGAGCCGGGTGACCTATTGGCACATCGACGATGTCGCATTCGCCCCTCCATCGATCGCTTTGGCCATGATTGACGAGCGCGTCAACGCGTTGATTTCACGTCTCGGACCACCTCGCAGCACCTCATAGCTGTTCGCGCTTTCAGAAAAATCGCGAGGGCGTATTGCGCGCCTGACGTGAGGGCGTGTCCGCGCAGCCATGTGTCGGTCAACACTCGCGAGCGCCACGAAGCTCAGATCGTGAAGCCGCATCAGCATCTTTGCTGCAAGGCATTGTCATCGTTGTAAGCACTGGATCGCGGTGCGCGGTGCAGCGCGTGTCACGATGACGATCTGGTCAAGACGGTGCATGACAACGAATCGGTCTACAGTCCAATCGGAGCGGTGCACCGGCTCGCGAATCGCGGCAAGATCCTGCTCGAACTGATCGACCTCGAGATCGGAACTGGCGAGGACGATATCATTCCCATGGCCGTTGACACGCGCGACCTCGCGTGGGCGCGTCCTAATCAACGGTTTCACGTTACCAGGTCGCTTCGTTTCCACTGCAAAGCGGGGGTCTGTTTAAGGTTTGGTTAAGGCGAAAACGGCATGCTCACGCCACGTATCGGCGTGGGGGCCCAACCAGGTGAAAGGCAATCGCGCCGCGACCGCGATTCCCACACGCGACTGCGTATGGAAAACGCGATGACGCCTCGACTTCGATTGCACGATTCCCAGGATTCATCGGACTGTCTCGACAGCTCTTGGAGCAATGAGGTCGAGTTGTTCGCGCTGAAGTTTCGCGCGCTGAGTGGATCATCGAGCGCCGACGGCCTTTCGCACAGTGGCTCGCCACCGCTCCCAGCCGTGGTCGTTCCAGCCGAAGCGGCGGAAGCCCAGGCGGCCGTGAGCGGGTCTGGCGCGGGTGGCGTGGGCTCCGTGGTCGCGGAGACGTCTGGCGGCCTCACCATCAATCTGATCTTCGACGCTGCGGCGATGGCGGCACCAGCGAGCTTTCGCGCGGGTATTACGCAAGCCGCGGCGATCTTGAGTTCGGCCATTTCAGACAAGATCACCGTCAATCTCAACATTGATTATAGCGGCATTGGCGGAGGCGCGGCGGCAGGCCCTGATAACGGGCAATATGTGAGCTATGCGAGCGTCAGGGCCGATCTGATCAACAATGCCACACAAGGCGACACCGCCTTCAATTCATTGCCGACCGGTACGTCAATTCAAGGTCAATCGCAGGTCGCGGTGTGGAACGCGCAGCTGAAGCTGTGGGGGCTGATCGGCGCGAACGACACCACGACCGATGACGGCAGCGCGACGTTTGCGACCGACATCAACCCGAACCTCTTGGTTGGTGTCGCGCTGCATGAACTGACCCACGCGATGGGCCGGGTCCCTTACGGGCCACAACCGGATGTCTTCGATTTTGATCGCTTCACGAGTGTTGGCACGCGGCTGTTCTCCAATGGCGACACGGCGCCCGCCGCCTATTTCTCGCTGAATGGCGGCACGACCAAGCTTGCCGATTATGGCCAGACCTCGGACCCCAGCGATTTCCTGAACAGCGGCGTGCAGGGACCCAAACGATCCTTTCAACGAGTTCTACACCGGCAGCACGCTGCAGACGCTCACGGCGATCGATCTGAAGCAGTTGGACGCGCTGGGATTTCATCTGACCTCAAGCACTCCCATCGTCATCGATACCAATGGTGCGGTTAGCTTGGTGCAGGTTGGAAGCAATTACTATTTGAATCCTGCCTCCGGCGGGACGGGCCCTGAGCTAAAAGAGAGTGGCTCGTATGTGTTTGCGGGAGAGTATGGCTCATCGCCCCCATCGCGGCCGTTGTCACAGCCACGGGTTACGATGTTGCCTGGAAAGTCCCTGGGGCGAACCAATATGTGGTCTGGACCGTCGATGGCAATGGCAACGAAACGTCGAATGCGACCGGAGGATCGGTTTCGGGAGCAGCGCCGCTCTCGAAAACTTTGAGACCATCTTCCATCAAGATCTGAACGGGGACGGGGTTATTGGTCCTCCCACCATCGTCATCGATACCAATGGTGCGGTGAGCTTGGTGCAGGTTGGAAGTAATTACTTTTTGAATCCTTCTCCGGCGGGACGGGGCCTGAGCTAAAAGAGAGTGGCTCGTATGTGTTTGCGGGAGAGTATGGCTCGATCGCCCCCATCGCGGCCGTTGTCACAGCCACGGGTTACGATGTTGCCTGGAAAGTCCCTGGGCCGAACCAATATGTGGTCTGGACCGTCGATGGCAATGGCAACGAAACGTCGAATGCGACCGGAGGATCGGTTTCGGAAAGCAGCGCCGCTCTCGAGAACTTTGAGACCATCTTCCATCAAGATCTGAACGGGGATGGAGCTATTGGGCCTCCCACCATCGTCATCGATACCAATGGTGCGGTGAGCTTGGTGCAGGTTGGAAGTAATTACTTTTTGAATCCTGCCTCCGGCGGGACGGGGCCTGAGCTAAAAGAGTCAGTGGCTCGTATGTGTTTGCAGGAGAGTATGGCTCGTATCGCCCCCATCGCGGCCGTTGTCACAGCCACGGGTTACGATGTTGCCTGGAAAGTCCCTGGGGCGGACCAATACGTGGTCTGGACCGTCGATGGCAATGGCAACGAAACGTCCAATGCGACCGGAGGAGCGGTTTCGGGAAGCAGCGCCGCTTTCGAAAACTTCGAGACCATCTTCCATCAAGATCTGAACGGGGATGGGGTTATTGGTCCTCCCACCATCGTCATCGATACCAATGGTGCGGTGAGCTTGGTGCAGGTTGGAGGTAATTACTTTTTGAATCCTGCCTCCGGCGGGACGGGGCCTGAGCTAAAAGACGAGTGGCTCGTATGTGTTTGCGGGAGAGTATGGCTCTATCGCCCCAATCGCGGCCGTTGTCACAGCCACGGGTTACGATGTTGCCTGGAAAGTCCCTGGGCGGACCAATACGTGGTCTGGACCGTCGATGGCAATGGCAACGAAACGTCGAATGCGACCGGAGGATCGGTTTCGGGAAGCAGCGCCGCTCTCGAGAACTTTCGAGACCATCTTCCATCAAGATCTGAACGGGGATGGGGTTATTGGTCCTCCCACCATCGTCATCGATACCAATGGTGCGGTGAGCTTGGTGCAGGTTGGAAGCAATTACTTTTTGAATCCTGCCTCCGGCGGGACGGGGCCTGAGCTAAAAGACGAGTGGCTCGTATGTGTTTGCGGGAGAGTATGGCTCTATCGCCCCAATCGCGGCCGTTGTCACAGCCACGGGTTACGATGTTGCCTGGAAAGTCCCTGGGCAGACCAATATGTGGTCTGGACCGTCGATGGCAATGGCAACGAAACGTCCAATGCGACCGGAGGATCGGTTTCGGGGAGCAGCGCCGCTCTCGAAAACTTCGAGACCATCTTCCGTCAAGATCTGAACGGGGATGGAGTTGTAGGAGTACCGATCGCAGCCAAAGGTACGCGACGCTTAATCCGGCAAGCGAGTTCTTCAGCGTAAGTTCCTCAGACGATGGCTTCAAATTCGCAACGATGCCATTATGCAAAATGGCGTTGACACCCGTAGCGCTGTTCATTCGTTCATTGAGCCGTCACATCAGGAACAGGATGGATTTTTGCGAGCATTCGCTGTTGCTGCAATGACGGATCAATTGCACGCCAGCGGTAGTGCGAATGTCGAAGAACACCTCGACAACACCTGGACCGGTCACCATTTTCCGCAACACTCAGACTTTCACATCTGATACATTGTTTTACCGAGAGTTTTTTTAAAAGGGCCAAAGCGACAGGGTTCGGAGTTCTGAATAAGGCCTTCTTCGCTCAGACTTCCTCCTATTCGGCCGACCACACGTGACCGCACCTGGCTGAAAACTGCCTGGATAGCGTCAGCGATGCATAGCGTCAGCGATGCATAAGCTGCTGGATGTTCTGGGTGGGTACATCTGTTTGAGCGTCCCATGCATGTTGACCTTGGTTGTCGGACCAAGTTAAAGACGCTGCCGCAAGCAGATCAGTTGGATAGGACTGCCGATCCAGCCATTGTTTGTGACATTGGTCAGTTGGGCGATCTAATCTCGTGTGCGGCATATTCGGCATTGTTACGAAGTCGGGACCGTGGATGCCGACAAGGTCGGCCGGCTGACGGATCTTGTCGCTCACCGCGGGCCCGACGGCCGCGGCGTCAGGGTCAACGGCAATGTTGGTCTCGGCCACCGACGGCTCGCCATCATCGATCTGAGCGAAGATGGCGCCCAGCCGATGCGCGACGCGCGCTATCCGGTCTGGATCACTTATAACGGCGAGATCTACAATTATCTTGAGCTGCGGCCGAGCTTGAGGCGGCTGGGTGTTGTCTTTCACACGGCCTCGGATACCGAAGTCTTGCTCGCCGCCTATGTCCATTGGGGCGAAAAGTGCCTCGAGCGCTTCAATGGCATGTGGTCGTTCGCGATCCACGATGAGCGCGACAACACGCTTTTTTGCGCGCGCGACCGTTTCGGCGTAAAGCCGTTTTACTACGTCGATACGGCAACGGAATTCGCGTTCGGCTCGGAGATCCGGCAGCTGCTGCCCCTGATCGAACGTCGCCGTTGCAGACGACGATCTGGTCAACGATTTTCTGGTTTGTGGTCTGACCGATCATACCAGTCGCACATTCTTCAAGGGCGTCAGCAAACTGCCGCCAGGGCATTTGCTTCGCGTCGACGTGTCGACGGGCCAGTTCGAGATCGAGCGCTACTATTCGCTCGCGTCCGCGAAGCCAGGACGCGGATGACAGGGTGCACCAGAACTGGTTCGTGATCTGCTTGACGACGCCACGCGGCTGCGGCTTCGCTCGGACGTTCGCGTCGGAACCTGTCTGTCAGGCGGATTGGACAGTTCCAGCGTCGCGACGCTGGCGGCGAAGCGCTATTCGCAGAATTCCAACGAAGCCTTCTATGCGATCACGGCCGTGAGCCAGCAGGCAAGCAACAATGAGGAGAAATATGCAGCGGAAGTCGCGGACCAGTCCGGACTGAACTGGTGTGCGCACCGAGCCAACCTACGAACAGTTCGCCTCGACCGCCGAAACGTTGGTCGAGGTTCAGGAAGAGCCGTTCGCGGGCCCGTCGATCATGATGCAATATGAAGTGATGCGAACGGCGCGGTCCAATGGCGTGATTGTCTTGCTCGACGGTCAGGGCGGCGATGAGACCCTGCTGGGATATCATCGCTATTATGCCGCCTGGCTGCTGGATCATTTGCGACAGGGGGGAATCCGCGGCTTTTTCTCGGCGTTCCGCGCGGCCATGAAGGCGGGCATTTCTCCGCGACGGCTGCTGATGTATTTGGTCGGAGCTAGTTTCGGCCGGAACTCGCGCGGCGTTGTATCGATGGCGGTACGGCTTTCTAAGAAACCCTGACTTCCGGAACCGCTACGTCGGTTTGCCGCAAGCATCGCGAGACGCGCGCAGCGATGCAGGTCCTGGAGATCACCGAAACCAACCTGCCGATGCTGTTGCGTTTCGAGGACAAGAATTCGATGCGGTTTGGAATCGAGACGCGCCTGCCGTTTCTTGGATTATCGGTTCGTCGAGCTCGCGCTCGGACTGCCCACTGCGCGTCAAGCTGAATCATGGGTGGACGAAATGGCCATTGCGTGTCGGCCATGCAGAACGAGCTTCCCGCACACCATCTGCTGGCGGAAGGACAAGATCGGTTTCGCCGCGCCCGATCAGCTATGGCTGAACCGGCATACGCCTGTCATGTATGCAAAGGTCGTCGACAGCGCCTTGCTTGCCCGTTACGTCGACATGAAGGCGCTCAAGAAGCGCTTTCATCGGCTCGATCTTGGAATGCGCTGGAGGCTTTATTGCGTGGCGCTGTGGGGCGAGCGCTTCAAGGTTGAAGTTCCATGAAAGTCTGCATGTTGTCGAGCGTGCACTCGGCCGATGACATTCGTATCGTCGAGAAGGAAGCGCGCAGCCTTGCCTGCAACGGTCATGTGGTAACCGTCGTCGCACGGCCGCCCCGTCCTCAAGATACCGGCGACCTTGAATTCAAATTAGTCGAGTTGCGCAACGTTTCGCGATGGAAAAGGCCCTGGGTCACCGGACGTATGGCGGTAGCATTGGCGCGTTCGATCAAGCCCGAAGTCGTACAGTTTCACGATCCGGAGCTGATTCCGTTTGTGTTGATGCTGAAAAGGCATGGATGCAAAATTATCTATGATGTTCACGAGGACGTACCGGCGGATATTTACTCCAAGACCTGGATTCCGTTCTGGATGCAACCATTCGTATCCTGGGGCGCCGATTGGGTCGAGCGTGCGGCTGCACGTCACTTCGATGCGATCGTCGCCGCCACTCCAAAGATCGCGGAACGCTTTCGTCGCAGTGGAGCGACCGTGGTTCGTTGTGCGCAATAGCGTGAAGCTTGATGAGTTTACTGAACCAACTCGAGACACTGTACCGAAAAAGACAGGCTGTCTACGTCGGAGGCATCAGCTTTAATCGAGGATTGATTGAAATGGTGGAGGCATGTGAGGCCGTCGGGCTACCGCTCGTGCTGGCTGGTCGCATTGGTCCTGCGGAGGCCGAGTGGTTGAAGAAGTCAGCTGCCAACGTCATATATCGAGGCAAGCTCGGACGATTGGAAATCGCGGCGTTGCTCAATGAGAGCCTGCTCGGGTTGTGTCTTTTTCAACCAGAACCCAATTATCTTCCACGCTTTGCCGACCAAGATTTTTGAATATATGGCCGCAGGCGTGCCCGTCATAACTAGCGATCTTCCAAAATCCAAGGAGATTGTCGAAGCTGCGGGTTGCGGATTTGCAGTCTCGCTCAGAGACAGGGCAGCGCTGACTAGACAAGGTGTCGATGCTTGCCAACGATCCAAGCTTAGCAATCGAGTTGGGATTGGCTGGACGAGCCGCTGTGGCGCGAGATTACAGTTGGGAACGTGACTCCGCCGAGCTCTTAAAACTTTACGATCAGATTTCGTTGTCGCAAGTGGCTGCATGAATATCTGGATGCTGCATCCGTTTGCGGGAGGTCCGGGGTTGGGCCGTCACTGGCGGCCGTTCTGGCTTGCCGATTCGTGGCAGCGGATGGGGCATCGGCCGCTAGTGATCAGCGCCGCGTTTCATCACCTGCACATGGAGCCGCGCAAGCCGGGCCTGCAGCACATCGGCGGCGTCGATTTCTGGTTTGTCGACACGCCGAAGTATGGCGGCAATCTCAGCCGGCTTTGGAACAATCTCTGCTTCGGAGCTCGATTCCGCCGGGATGCGAACGAATATCGCGAATGCCTGCGGAAAGCCGGATCTCGTCATCGCCTCAAGTCCGCATTTGTTCTTCGTCTCTGCGGCACACCGGGTGGCGCGGCAGTTCGGCGCAAAGTTCTGGCTTGAGGTTCGCGATCTCTGGCCGGAGAGCATCGTCGCCCTTGGAATGACGCCGGCGTGGCATCCACTGGTGAAATTGCTCGATTGGAAGGAGCGATCCGCTTACAAGCACGCGGATCGTGTTGTCAGTTTGCTGTCCGGCGCCGAAGCCCACATGAGGTCGCGCGGTCTGGCTCCCGGAAAGTTCGTCTGGATTCCGAACGGGCTCTCGGAGCAGGACCTGCAAAGCGCGCTCAAGATCGAAAGATCAAGCCATCCGCTGGTCGAGCGCCTCAATGGCTTCAAGCAGCAGGGCAGGCGTGTCGTCATCTATGCGGGATCCATGGGGCCGCCCAATGGCGTGGAGGTGATCGTCGATGCGGCGCGTGTGCTAGCGGAAAGCGGTGCACCTATTCAGCTCGTGCTGATCGGCTCCGGGACGTCGCGCGCCGAGCTTGAGCAACGTGCTGCGGGCTTGCCGAATGTGGAGTTTTTCGAGGAGGTCGACCGGCCGATCGCACATGCGATGATGCGCGCATCCGATTGTGCGGTCCTGTCGTTCCGCAAGACCCCGCTCTTTCATCACGGGATCAGCCCAAACAAGTTGTTCGACTATTTTTTGTTTGCGCCGCGAACCGTGATCGCGTGCGAGCCGCAGGTGCTGTCGGGTTTTGAGGACCTGGTGACCGCGCGGTGCGAACCGGATGATCCCAGCCGCATTGGCCGCAACCCTGACCTCAGCCATGCTCCTCCCGGTCGCGTCCGATCCAGGAGGGGCTTGGCGGTTGCTCGAAGGTACAGCTACGCCGAACTTGCAGTCCGATATCTAGGGGAATAATCCCGGATAACTCCGGGCAGGACGAAAATATCATCTAAAAACAATATCTTATATTGTTCACATGATGAACGATTGCGCTTGACGTTCATGGCGTGAACGCGCTACGACGCTCCCCGCAGGGGGGCGTAATGGCCGGCATGCTACCGACGGACGAGAATGGGGCGGATCGCATTGTGCTCGGTCTTCTCAATTCCGTTGAGGCTGACGGGGCGCGGTCGCAGCGGCGCATCGCAGCCGAACTCGGCGTCGCTCTCGGGCTCGTCAACGCCTACCTCAAGCGCGCGGTCAAGAAGGGACTGGTCAAGGTCGGCCAGGCGCCTGCGCGCCGATATGCCTACTACCTGACGCCACAGGGGTTCTCCGAAAAATCGCGGCTTACGGTCCAATTTCTCTCCAATTCCTTCTCGCTGTTTCGGAATGCCAAGGAGGACTATGGCCGGATTTTCGAGCTGGCTCGCGCTCGGGGCTATCAGCGGGTCGTGCTGGCGGGAAAATCTGACCTTTGCGAAATCGCGATGTTGTGCGCGGTGGACGGGCCGGTGTCGATCGTGGCGGTCGTCGATCCCGATCAACCGACGGGCCGTTTCGTCGGCCAAAAGGTCGTCGCCGCTTATGACGAGGTCGACGAGCCGTTCGATGCGGTTGTGATCACTCACCTCACCCGTGCAAAGAGCACGTACGACCATGCCGTTGAAATGTTCGGAGCCGAGCGCGTGCTGGCTCCAGATCTGCTCGGTTTGCGTCTTCCTGAACAGAGAGTTGCATCCCGATGATCACTGAAGAGCGCGCTCGCTGGTATGTCGTGCACACGCATGTCAATGCGGAGGCAAAGGCGTCGGCCAATCTTTGTCGTCAAGGATATTCGGTCTACCTCCCACGCTACCTGAAGCGACGCAGTCATGCGCGAAAGATCGATACCGTCGCGCGGCCGCTCTTCCCACGCTATCTGTTCGTTGCGATCGATGTCGCTGCGCAACGGTGGCGGGCAATTCAATCGACGCTCGGGGTCTCGCAACTGGTGTGCTGGAACGACCAACCAGCCTCCGTTGAGGATGGCTGTGATCGAGACGCTGCGAGCGCGCGAGGATGAGGGCGGGTTTATCAAGCTGGCGCGCTGCTTCGCGTTTCGCGCCTGGCGACAAGGTACGAATCGTCGCTGGCGCCTTCAGTGACAGTCTGGCTTTGGTGGAGGGCGTCAGCGACCAGGAGAGGGTCGCGGTGCTGCTCGATCTGTTGGGCCGGAAAGTTCGTGTGCTGGTTGGATCGGATCTGATCGCTGCGGCCTGACAACGTCCGCGCGATCCGCGGACGCACGACAAATCGACACTCGGGGAATGAGGTCATTTCACCCCGAGTGCGGTAGCTTGGCTGAAGCTGCCCGAAGCTCGAAAGAGAGGTTCGATGAAAACCTATGCGTTGATTGGCGCTGGCGGATATATCGCGCCGCGACATATGCGGGCGATGGCCGACACCGGCGGGAAGCTCATGGTTGCTTATGATCCCAACGACTCCGTGGGGATCATGGACAGCCATTTTCCCGAACTCGGATTTCTTTACCGAGTTCGAGCTGTTCGACCGGCACGTCGACACGCGTGCGCCGCAGCGGCGGCAAGATCGACTATATGGCGATCTGCTCGCCGAACTATCTGCACGACGCGCATTGCCGTTTTGCGTTGCGCTCGGGCAGCGATGTGATCTGCGAAAAGCCGCTGGTGCTCAACCCTGGCGACATTGACGAGCTGGCAGCTGTTGAGCGCGACACCGGTCGCCGCATCTCAACCATTTTGCAGTTGCGTTTGCATCCGGCGATCATTGCGCTGCGTGAGCGCTTCGCCAAAAGCCAACAAGCGCCACAAGGTCGAGCTGACCTACATCACGTCGCGCGGCCAGTGGTATTACACGTCATGGAAGGGGGACGTGGCGAAGTCGGGCGGGGTCGCAACGAATATCGGCGTGCATTTCTTCGACATGCTGAGCTTCGTGTTCGGTCCTGCGAGCCGCAACGAGGCGCATCTGCGGGAAGCGGAGCGCGCGGCCGGTTCGCTGGAATGCGAGCGCGCCGACGTGAGCTGGTTCCTGTCGCTCGATCGCAATGACTTGCCGGAAAGCGCGAAAGGCAAGAAGACCACGTTCCGATCGATCACCGTCGACGGTGAAGAGGTGGAATTTTCGGAAGGCTTCACCGATCTGCATACGCGAAGCTATGAGGAAATCGTTGCTGGCCGCGGATTTCGGAATCGAAGAGGTTCGTCCGTCGATCGATATCGTCTCCACTTTCCGCACCGCGCCGATTGTCGAGGAGCAACGGCGTTCATGCCTTCGCGCAGAAGGCCATGCAGCGATGAGCGAAATGCGCGAGGATCCTGCGCTTTCCCGGCGTCCTTATTCACGAGTCGAGCTATGTCGATGAAGGCGCAGTGATCGGGCGCGGCACCAAGATCTGGCATTTTTGCCATATCCTAGCGCGCACCACGATCGGCGAGAACTGCTCGATCGGCCAGAACGTCATGATCGGCCCGAACGTGAGGATCGGCAACGGCTGCAAGATTCAGAACAACGTCTCGATCTATGATGGCGTTGAGCTTGCCGATGACGTGTTTTGCGGCCCGAGCTGCGTCTTCACCAATGTGAATAATCCGCGCGCCGATGTTTCGCGCAAGGATGAGTTCCGCAAGACGCCGATTGGGCGCGGCGCAAGCATCGGCGCCAATGCGACGATCGTCTGCGGGCACGCGCTCGGAGAGTATTGCTTCATCGGCGCCGGCGCGGTCGTGACCAAGGATGTTCCGGCTTTTGCGCTGATGGCGGGAAATCCGGCGCGTCGCATCGGCTGGATGAGCAGAGCAGGTGAGCGGCTGGGAGACGATCTGGTCTGCCGTCGCACACGGGAGGCCTATGTAATTGCCGCAGAGGGCACGCTTCGGATCAAATGATCAAGAATCTCGCAACCGTGGGGAAGCTGATTATTTCCCGCCGAGAATTGCTGTACCGAACAACGGCCAGCGAAATCCGTAGACGCTACGCCGGCTCAGTCATGGGCATTGCCTGGCTGCTGCTCGGACCGTTTCTGCTCATGGTGCTTTATGCGACGATTTATGGGGTCGTCTTTCGGTTGAAGCCACCCGAAATGAGCTCCAACACCTATGTCGTCTATATTTTGGTCGGCCTCGTGCCATTTCTAGGAATTTAGCGGGGCAGTGACCAGCGGCACCACCTCGTTGAGGACGCAACGTGATGTTCTGCTGAATACCGTTTTTCCGGCTGAGCTGGTCCCCTTGCGCGCGGTGCTTGTATCCTTCACGTCTGTCGCCATTGGACTTGTAATCGTGTTGGTGGCGGCCGCGTACGTGGGCAGTCTCTCTCCTTGGGTTGTCCTAGTCCCGGTCATTCTCTTTCTGTTGATGCTTTTCGTGACCGGGCTTGTCTGGGTGCTTTCGCTCGCCAATCTCGTTCTTCCGGACATCCAACAGGTGCTTTCTTATCTGATGATGGTACTCTTGATCACAAGTCCCATCGCCTACACACCATCGATGTTGCCGCCCGGTTTCTCAATCCTCATCTGGCTAAATCCGCTGTCTTATTTCGTGCTCTCATTGCAGAGTGCCGTGGTCTTCGGTACTTTTCCGCAACTCGGTGCAATAGCCGGCTGTATCGTTCTCGGGTTGGTTGGTTTCGCCTTTGGCTGGCAAACATTTGCGCGCGCCAAAACGATTTTCTTCGACTATGCATAAGATTTTGGTCACCAGCGAGGAAGTTTCGCCGGCGCGAGCCATTGTGTTCTCGAACGTCAGCAAAACGTATCGTCTCTACGCCAACGTGCGTGATCAGGCAGTGGATGTTCTCGGCCTAGGTTTTCTGTTCCCCTCAAGAGCAGTGAACGAATTGAGCGCCCTGAAGAACATCAATCTAACCATAGAAAAGGGCGAGCAGATCGGGGTAGTGGGTCGTAACGGTGCAG
>CAVTYJ010000011.1:0-183329 GCA_963738845.1 uncultured Alphaproteobacteria bacterium
CGCATTTCGAGTGCGGTGCATTCAACCACTCTGCCACCTCTCCGAAGGGGCCAATCAGGCGGAAGCTCTGGTGGTCGGGGCCGTGTAATAGGCGAGGATGCCACCCCAGACAAGGCAGAGGCGTGACAATTCCCGCATGTGCAGCCGGTCGGGGACACAAAAGGAGGTGGGACCGCCATACGCGATAAAAATTGGCGGTCCCGTGCCGTCTCATTGCAATTGCTCCGCCCCGTCAAAGAGGAGGCCTTGGCGGGAGGGCCGAAGCGGCAGAAGAAAACTAGCGGCGCCCTGTCGGGCCGCAACGCCAAGGTGGTTTTAACCTAACCGCTCAACGTTACCTTGCGCGCGAAACGCGAATGGCGAATAGCGAGTGGCGAATAACGAAGGGCAAAAGCTGGGTTCCAGCCCATTCGCTATTCGCCATTCGCCATTCGCCCTTTCCGAGCCAAATCCTTCCGTTTCGGCGGCTTTTTGGGCTCCTTTTCCTTGACTTGCGACTTTGGGCGGCTATAAGTCCCCCATTCGGCGCGGGGGCTCTCGCGCCGCTTGTTTTTGCGCGAAATCCCACTGGAAGCGCGCGAAAGACGTCGCAAAGACGTAACCCATAACGACTGAACAAAAAGCCGGCCCGGGCCAAGTCCGAGGCCGGGACCGAACACACGAAGGACGAAAACGATGTTCGCAGTCATCAAGACCGGCGGCCGGCAATACCGCGTCGCTCCGGATGATGTGCTTGAAATAGGCAAGATCGAAGGCCAGGTCGGCACGATCGTGCAGCTTGGCGAGGTTCTGGTGCTCGGCCGCGACACGCCGGTGCTGGGAACGCCGACCGTGCCGGGTGCTTCCGTTGCGGCCGAGGTGCTGCATCACAAGCGCGGCCCGAAGGTGATCGCATTCAAGAAGCGCCGGCGCAAGAACTCGCGCCGCAAGCGCGGCTATCGCGACGAGCTCACCGTGCTTCGCGTCACCGAGATCCTTGCCGACAATGCCAAGCCTTCGATCGGCCCGCGGCCGAAGAAGGAAAAGGTTGCGGCTCCCGTGAGCGAGGACGAGGACGCAGCTCCGAAGAAGGCGCCGAAGAAGCCCGCGGCCAAGGCAAGTGCCAAGCCTGCGGCGAAACCGCGCGCCAAGCCTGCAAAGGCAGGCGCAAAGGCGGGCGCAAAGCCCGCCGCCAAAAAGAAGTGACGCGACAAACGATCGCGTGACAAAAAGTGAAATGATTCCTTCAAGGAATTGAACTAAGAGAACGGTTAAGTTGGAGACAGGCCATGGCTCATAAAAAAGCGGGCGGATCATCGCGAAACGGACGTGATTCCAAGGGCAAGCGCCTTGGCATCAAGATTTTCGGCGGCGAGCATGTGATTCCCGGCAACATCATCGCGCGTCAGCGCGGCACCACCTGGCACCCCGGCCTTAATGTCGGCATGGGGACCGACCATACGTTGTTCGCCAAGGTTGAGGGGCACGTCGAGTTTCAGGCTAAAGCCAACGGCCGCACTCTCGTATCCGTACGTCCGATGACGGATGCCGCAGCCGAATAGACGGTGGACGATATGAGTCCGCCGGTCCTGTCGAACCGGCGGAGCTCAGAAGGCTCCAGGAGGGGAGGCGGGAAAACCGGCCTCTCCTTTTTAGTTTGATGCATTTTTGCGTTGACGGAGCTCGATATGCTGAAAGATTTTCCAAGAACGACATTGCAGGAAGCGACGCCTTGCGTCCTCGAGACCGAACGGCTGCGGTTGCGCAAGCCGACGCTCGCGGACGTAAAATCGATCGCCCGGCTCGCCAGCGACCGCCGTATCGCCGAAAATACCCGCCTGCCTTATCCCTATTCGCAGCAGCATGCGATCGCCTTCGTGCGCGCGAGCGCCGGCGACGGCGCGGAGACCGCCTTCCTGATTGAGCACAATTTCGTGCCGATCGGCATGACCGGGATCAACTTCGGCGAGCGCGAGGTGCCCGAGCTCGGCTATTGGCTCGGCTTCGAGCATTGGGGCCAGGGCTTTGGCACCGAAGCCGCGCGCGCGGTGATCGATTATTTCTTTGAGGAATTTTCGCATCCGCAGCTGTCCGCGGCCGCGCGCATCGTCAATCCGATGTCGCGCAACATCCTGGAGAAATGCGGCTTCCAGTGGACCGGCGTCGAGCTTCACCGCTTCGCCGCACTCGGCTCGTCGAGCCCGGTCGATTGCTTCCGCCTCTCCCGTACCGTGTGGTCAAGTTTGAAGAACTGGGCGAGCTCGACGCGACGGGCGCGGTAGCTCACACAAGAGTAGTCGCCCCGCGAAGGCGGGGCGAACAAGGGGCCGCAGGGTTGCGTCAACCTGCGGCCCGGCTTTGCCCTAGGCCGGCGGATTGACCACCGCTTCCTCGCGCCCGAGCCGCTTCTCGCGCAGGAAGATGTAGAGCCCCGCGGCGATGATGATCAGAGCCCCGAGGATCGTCGCGGGCCGGGGCACGTCGCCGAACACGGTGATGCCGAACATCACCGCCCAGACGATCATCGAATATTGATAGGGCACGACGACGCTGGCCGGCGCGAGTTTGAGCGAGCGATTGACGCACAGCAGCGCAGTCACCGAAATGCACCCGGCTGCGGCGAACATCGCGAGCGCGCCCGCGCTCGGCCTCACCCAGCCAAACGGCGCCATCAACGCGCCGAGCAGGAACGTGCCGACAAACTGCGAGCTGGCCATCACGATGTCGGGGGTCGCGCGGAGCGAGCGCGTGATCAGCATCAGCGCGGAAAAGCACAGGCTGCCGGCAAGCGCGATCATCGCCGGCCAACTGAAGCTCTGCGCCGACGGTCGCAGCGCGATCAGAACGCCGGCAAAGCCGATCAGGATCGCGCTCCAGCGCCGCCAGCCGACCTGCTCGCCCAACACGATCGCCGACAGCGCGGTGACGAAGATCGGGCACGCCAGATAATAGGTCGTGACATCGGCGAGCGGCAGATAGACGGTTGCCAGAAAGAACGCGGCGACCTCCAGCGTGGACAGGATGACGCGGATCAGTTGCAGGCGCGGCCGCTCCAGCGCGAAGAACCGCGCGCGATGGCGCCAGATCATGGGCGACAGCACGAACAGCGCAGCGCAGGCGCGAAGGCAGAGCAGCTGGCCGACCGAATAGGTCGCGACAATGTATTTTCCGAGGGCATCACCGAAGGAAAACATGAAGACCGACAACAGCATCAGGCCGACGCCAGCAAGATGCGTCGAGCGCGCGTCGGCCTGAGGCGAGATTTTTGCGAGAAGGGACATGGAGATCGTTCGCTTCGGCTCGCTTATCAGAATGTTCCGGCACTCTCCACCGCCATTCCGGGACATTTAAGCCGCGCGGCCGCAGCAATGGCGACCCAGAACGGCTACACTCGCTCGCAGAGGTGACCACATGTCCGACTTCGATCCGAAACAGCATCGCATGGTCAGGGAGCAGCGGTGGTTCGAGGATTTCGTGCTTGGCGAGCGCTTCGTGCTGCCGAGCCGCACGCAGACCCCGGCGATCTTTGCCGCGTTTCAGATGGCGAGCGGCGACACCCACCCGATCCATTACGACGTCGAATTCTGTCGCGCCCGCGGCATGCCGAACCTGCTCGCGCACGGTTTTCAAACCCTGATCCACACCGCACCCGGCGCCGGCCTGTTCCCGTTTCTGGTCGAGGAGGCGCTGATCGGCTTTCTCGAGCAGTCGAGCCGGTTTTTGAAGCCGGTCTATGCCGACGACACGCTCTATCCGGCGCTGGAGGTGACCGAGCTTAAAGGCGGGCGCACCACGGGCGTGGTGACCCTGGGCAGCACGATCTACAACCAGCGTCGCGAGCTGGTCCTGGACGGCTGGCAGAAATTTTTGATCAGGAGGCGGGTGGAAATGACCTGAATTTGTCGGCCCTGGGCGGGGTCTTTTGTGAAAAGCCTAACAATTGAAAGGGGCCATTCCGAACTAGGGTCAGTCACACCGGGCGAGAATTGCCGACATGACATCGATTGATGAACTCTTCGATCTTCCGTTTCAGGCCCAGCCACTTGGCTCACGGTTCAGCAGCCTCTAAGATGAACCTCTCGTGGTTACGCAGCCAGATCGACATGAGCGATGAAGGTGGAGAACAATCCGCCCGGCCCGAGCGATCGGCCGGGCCAGAGGCGGGCGCGCTGCTGGTCCGGCAGGAAACCGTCGTCCTATTGATCGATCTCGTCGAATCGGTGCGCCTCATGCGAGAGCAGGAGGCCGTTACTGTTCGGCGCTGGGCGGACTTCGTCCACGCCGTCACCTCCGACGTATTGCCGCGCCACCGCGGCATGCTGGTGAAGAGCCTCGGCGACGGCTTGTTAGTGCGCTTCAAGGCTGTCCCCGACGCCGTCAACGCCGCCGCCGAGATGCACCGGACCATCAAGGCGCAGAACGCGTTTCTTCCGGAAAACGAGCATTTCAACCTTCGTGCAGGAATCAATGCCGCGACGGCATGGAGCGACGGCATCGATATCTACGGCACGGGCGTCAACCTCGCGGCGCGGCTGGCGACGCTGGCAGGCCCTGGCGAGACGATTGCGAGCGCATCGGCACATGAACAGCTCGCGGCCGCGCTTGCGAGCCTTGCCAATCCCGGCGAGACGATCGGCAGCGCCGCCGCGCGCGACGAATTGACGCACGGAGTGGATGCGTCCTGTGAAGATCTCGGCGAATGCATTCTCAAGCACTTCGACAAGCCCGTCCGGGCCTATCGCGTTGGCCCCGCAAGTCCGCATCCAAACATCACCGGGCGACGCGACTATGGGGCAGCCATGCAACCCGCCATTGCCGTGATTCCGTTCTCAGCGAGAACCGATGCCCCCGGCCTTTTCGACATTGGCAACCTGATTGCGGACAGCGTGATCTGGCGGCTGTCGAAATCGCAAAATCTCAAGGTCATTTCGCGGCTTTCGACCGCGGTGTTTCGCGGCCGCAGCGAGAATGTCGGCGAAGTGTCGGCTCATCTGGGCGCCGCCTACATTCTCAGCGGCGCCTATGTCGCCGACACAGGTCGCATCATGGTCACGGCCGAGTTGTCCGCGGCACGTGACAGCCAGGTGATTTGGACCGATCGCTTCAGCGGGGAAATCGGCGATCTGCTGAGACCCGAAAGCGAGCTCGCCGAACGTATCGCCCAGGCCGTGCACCTCGCCGTGTTCGATGCCGAGGTCGAGCATATCCTGACGCAACCGTTGCCGACGCTCGAGAGCTACTCGCTGCTTCTGGGCAGCATCAAGCTGATGCACCGATCGAGCAAAGAGGAATTCCTGCAAACGCGCAAGATCCTCGACGAACTGATCAACCGGCATGCCCGAATTGCGGCTCCTCGCGCATGGCTCGGCATGTGGTACATCCTGCGGGTGACGCGCGGCTGGTCCGAGGACCGCACCCGCGAGGCGATGGAGGCCCTGGCCGCCACCCACGCCGCCCTCGACCGTGACCCGTCGGATGCGCTCGCGCTCGCGACTGAAGGTTTCGTCTACTGTCACCTGCTGAAAGACCTGGAGACCGCGCGCAAGCGCTGCAACCAGGCGGTCAACGCCAATCCCAGCCATGCGCTTGGCTGGCTTTACCTTGGCACGGTGGATGCGTTCAAAGGCGATGGCAACTCCGCCGTGGTCGCGACACGACGCGCGATGGAGCTCTCGCCCCTTGATCCCCAGCGCTATTATTTCGAATCGCTCAGCGCGACTGCGGCACTCTCGGCGGAGCTGTATGCGGACGCCGAACGGCTTGCACGCTCCTCGATTGCGCTCAATCGCATGCACCAGTCGACCTGGCGCGCTCTCACCATCGCGCTCGTCTCTCAGGGTCGTATGGAGGAGGCACGCGTGACGCTTGCCAAGGCGCTGGAGCTCGATCCGACCCTGACCGTCGAGACATATCTCGCGCGCATGCCAAACGCACAGTTAGAGACAGGACAGCATTGGGCACGCTGCCTGGCGCTGGCGGGGTTGCCGTCGGGAGGCGGCAACTCGAACCGACATTGATTCTGCAGGCACGCCGAAATTGCGTGGCTGCGCAACAAAGTGCTCACAACAGGTCCACAGAAGGCCAATCCATCAAAAAGAGGTTTGTCATTGAGGAATTGAGTCAGTCATAGGAGGCGGGAAATGAGCCAACTGGGCGGCGCCGGAGGCGCGGGCGGAGCAGGTGGTGCGGGTGGAGCGGGCGGAGCCGGTGGCGCGGGCGGAGCTGGCGGTGCCGGTGGCGCGGGCGGTGCAGGCGGCGCGGTGCTCGGAACGCTCGGAGACGTCTACGCCAATCCGGTGATGATCGAGGCGTTGATCCTCTCGCGGGAAGGAACGATCACGGTCCCCGAGCCCGCGCCGGCCTACTACGGGCCCGCCTTGCCGACCCTCGATACCGACCCCTCGCAACTGGAGCGTTGGGAATCCTGGGTCCGTGCCTTCATCGCGATCGCCGACATGATGCAGGGCATCACCTTTGAGACGGTACCCTCGCCTGCACCATACCCTCCGGCCTCGGCCACGGGATTGCGGGTGCTGTCATCCGGCACCTTGATTGCAGAAGTCGGACGTCCGCTGGGAGCGACGTTCACGGCGCAGATCCCGATGGTGCTGAGCTGGGCAGAGCTGCGCGAGGAACGTGCGGTCGAAATCCTGGCGCAGATCGACCCGCAATATGCGTTCTGGGCATCCATCGTCTTCCTGCGCCCAGACCGGAACAGGTGGACGTTCGAGCTCATCAACCTGGTGCTGCAGTTCTGCGTGTATGTGGAAATGCGCTTCAAGCACGCGTTCGGCTGCTGGCGGCCGGTCGAATACAACGCGCAGGTCCAGCCGATGATCACCACTCCCGGCCATGGCTCGTTCCCGATGGGGCATGCGACGCAAGCCTACGCAGTGGCCTACGTTCTCAAACAGCTGTTGAGCCTCGATCCGGGATTTCCGACGGTTACCGATCAACTCGGCCGCCAGGCGGCCCGTATCGCCACGAACCGAGTCATCGCGGGCATGCACTTCCCCGTCGACAGCATGGCCGGGCGCATGCTGGGGACCGCGCTCGGCGAGTACTTCGTTGCGCGTTGCACGGGCGTCCAGACATTCGCAGGGAGGACGTTTCACGCCGGAGCCGTCGACAATGCTCCCACCACGGAATTCAATCCGTTCATCGCCCCCCAACTGAGCCTCAATGACGGGACGTTCTACTCCGTTGCCCAGCAAGCAGCCGCGATCCCGTCGTCCGGCTTGATGCCGTACTTCTGGACCAAGGCGCGCGCGGAGTGGGCGGGGAAATTCGGCGTTCCCCCACTACAGCCGTAACTCGCCTCAGGAGAATGTGCGATGGAAAGCGAGGGCTACCCAACGAGTTTCGGTCCGTATCTCAGATACGC
The DNA here is from genome assembly GCA_963738845.1 of uncultured Alphaproteobacteria bacterium. GTDB lineage: Bacteria > Pseudomonadota > Alphaproteobacteria > Rhizobiales > Xanthobacteraceae > Bradyrhizobium. The sequence continues at coordinate 7,364 of CAVTYJ010000011.1, forward strand.
GATTTCAACGGGCTTCAGGAATTTCGCTCTTCTGCGCAGGAATGTTCATTCCGTCGACAAGAAGCCCCACAGCCTTTTCCTCCTCGTCAGATTCCACGAGGCGGGCATGGCCGGAGACTTCAAGAGAGATTTGCAGGCCGTCAATCCGAAGAATGCCGAATTCGCGATTGAATTCGGCCCGGACGAAGTCAACGCACGTCATGTCACCGTGATCGCCGACAAGGCGGTGGTCGCGTCGGCGACTTTCGAGGTCTGGAACAAGTATGTTTCCAAGGTCGAACTGTCACTTCCGATGAGTCCCACGACGGCAGACAAGGATACCCCGAGAAACATCGTGCAACGCTGGAGCGAGGACGGTCTCTCCTCTGCGAAACTTCTGATCGGCGTTCTCGACGACGGCTGCCCATTCGCGGCCGCGCAATTCCTGCGGGCCCTCAACCCTGCCAGCACGCGGGTGCGTGCGATCTGGGATCAGGACGAGGGGCGACAACCGATCAAAATCGCACAGCAAGGCAACGATCGCTTTTTTGGTCGAACCTTGCAGGACTTCAATTTCGGCCTTGAATATTTGCGCGACTCCACGGGGCAACAAATCGGACTTGATGAGTGGATACGGCGCTATGCCATCCCTCCGACGAACAGCATCGCCGAGGATCGATGCTACGCAGACGCCGATTTCCGCAGGCTCGCACCCCGCGAGTCGCACGGCGCCCACGTCATGGATTTGATCGCGGGTCGCGTTCCGACCTCGTCGCGCATCGGTCCAACGCAGCTTTACCAGGATCACCGTGATCCGCCGAGCTGGAAGGCCGGAGACCCCGCCATCGATCCTGCTTGCGACGCGGACGTGGTCTTCGTGCAATTTCCGGAAAGCTGCATCCGCGATGCGACCGGCGTCTGGCTCCAGGCGTATGTCGTGCGAGGCATCCGCTACATCATGTCATGTGCCGATCCTCACAGCACAAAGGACGTGATCGTCAACCTCAGCTATGGACCGACGACTGGACCTCACGACGGCACCCATGAGCTGGAAACGGCGCTCGCGGAGCTTGTTGCCGAATTCGACGGCAGCCCCGGGAAGCCCAAGCTTCAAGTCTGCCTGGCCGCGGGCAATTCCTACCTGAGCCGGGGGCACGTCCAGTATGTCAGGAGCGGACACCATCATCCCGATCACGTCCAATGGATATGGCGCCTCCCGCCCGACAATACCGTGCTCTGCTTTGCAGAAATCTGGATGGACAGCGCCTATGCGCAAAATGTGAGCGTGACGCTGACCTCGCCAAGCGGCATCTTGTACCACCCGACACCGCCACCTCTACCCAACACTCCCCCCGTCCCGGCTCCCGCTGGGCTTGATGTCCCGATCACGTTGGGCAACGACACCATGTGGCGACTTCAAGTCGAGCCGACTGTCATCGCGCCGAACGTTTCCTCCGCGGAACATGGGGACTACACAATCCGCGTGAGCCAGCTTCCGCACGGAGCGGTGCTTGACGCCTATATTGCACGCAGCGACCCGAACATGGGTGAAGTGACGGGCGCCAAGCTTTCGCACTTTGTCGATGCCAAGTGGCAGCAGACCCGGGCGGCCGCGGCCAGTTGCAACTATGTGCACGGCGAGTTCAGCAATCGCGGCTCGCTGGTGCACCGCCTGGGCACACTGAATGGGATCGCCACCGACACCAACCCGCGGATCCACGTTGCAGGTGGCGACATGCTGATGGATGGGCGCCAATCGGCCTACTCCTCTGCCGGGCCTGCTCGTGGCAACCCCGGCACACGTCGCTCAGGCCCCGATTACGCTTTGTTCTGCGACGAGAATTACGCTCTCGCGGGCGTCCTTGCCGGAGGCACCCGGAGCGGCGCGGTCTTCCGCCTGATCGGCACCAGTGCCGCAGCACCTCAACTGGCCCGCCAGCTTGCCAAGGTGGCGGCCGGATTGCCGTTTCCGCACGCAACTCGCATTCCACCGCCAAACGACATCGCGGAAATCGAAAAACGCGGGGGCGGCGACATCGAACCGCCGTGACGGCCGACCTTGCCGACACCTGCCCGCAGGATTGACGGAGGTCCGGCCGAACGTATCCGAGCAGTATCAGAGGGGTTGCCGCCGCCATCCCCCTGCCCTACCTAGGTCCCATGAAATTCCTCGACGAAGCCAAGGTCTATGTCCGCTCCGGCGACGGCGGTAACGGCTGCGTGGCGTTCCGCCGCGAAAAGTTCATCGAGTTTGGCGGCCCTTCCGGCGGCAATGGCGGGCGCGGCGGCGACGTCATTATCGAGGCGGTGTCCGGGCTGAACACGCTGATCGACTACCGCTATCAGCAGCACTTCAAGGCTCAAAAGGGCGAGAATGGCATGGGCAAGGATTGCCATGGCGCCAACGGCAAGCCGATCCTCTTGAAGGTGCCGGTCGGCACACAGGTATTCGACGAAGATCGCGAGACGCTGATCCACGATTTCACCAGGCTCGGCGAAAAATTCGTGCTCGCCCAGGGCGGCAATGGCGGGTTCGGCAATGCGCACTTCAAGAGTGCGACCAACCGCGCGCCGCGCAATGCCAATCCGGGCCAGGTTGGCGAGGAACGCTGGATCTGGCTGCGTCTGAAGTTGATCGCGGACGCCGGTCTCGTCGGCCTTCCCAATGCCGGCAAGTCGACGCTGCTCGCAGCCGTCAGCGCGGCACGGCCGAAAATCGCGGATTATCCGTTCACCACGCTGCATCCGCAGCTGGGCGTGGTGAATGCCGACGGGCGTGAGTTCGTGCTCGCCGATATCCCCGGACTGATCGAGGGCGCGCATGAAGGCGCAGGCCTCGGCGACCGATTCCTGGGCCATGTGGAACGCTGCCGCGTCCTGCTGCATCTGGTCGATGCGACGAGCGAGCATGCGGGCCAGGCCTACAAGACCGTGCGTCACGAACTCGATGCCTATGGCGGCGAGCTTGCCGACAAGCTCGAAATCGTCGCTCTCAACAAGATCGACGCCGTCGGCGCCGACGAGTTGAGGAAGCAGAAGGATCGGCTGAAGCGCGCCGCGAAAAAATCGCCGCTGTTGCTCTCGGGCGCGACCGGCGCGGGCGTGAAAGAGGCGATGCGGGCGCTTGCGGACGTGATCGGCGAGCAGCCGGTCACGGACAAGGCCAGGGAAGCCGTCAAGAGCGCCGCCGATGCAGCGCCCTGGGAAGAGAGCGGGACCACGCCGCGGACCTGAGCCTTCAACTTTCCCGCGACAACGCCACTTCCAAATCACGGATGCGGCGCGTATTGCTTGAGCCCCGACATTTCCCGCCTCGATCAGCCATGGCCCGCCGCCCAAATCTCAAGGATTTCCGCCGCATCGTCGTCAAGGTCGGTTCCTCGCTGCTGGTCGATTCGGACGCGGGCGAGGTGCGTTCGGCGTGGCTGTCGGCGCTGGTTGCGGACATTGCGAAGCTGCACAGGGAGCGCCGCGAGATCCTGATCGTGTCGTCGGGCTCGATTGCGCTCGGCCGCGGCCGCCTGAAGCTGCCGCGCGGCGCGCTGAAGCTGGAGGAGAGCCAGGGCGCGGCGGCCGTGGGCCAGATCGCGCTCGCCAGGATATGGGCCGAGGTGCTCGGCAATCACGGCATCGGCGCCGGGCAGATCCTGGTCACCCTGCAGGACACCGAGGAGCGCCGCCGCTACCTCAATGCACGCTCTACCATCGCAAAGCTGCTCGAATGGCGTGCCGTTCCGGTGATCAACGAGAACGACACGGTGGCAACCAACGAAATCCGCTACGGCGACAATGATCGCCTTGCCGCGCGCGTCGCCACCATGGCGAGCGCCGACCTCTTGATCCTGTTGTCCGACATCGACGGCCTTTACGATGCGCCGCCGTCACAGAATCCGAAGGCGAAGCTGGTTCCTGTGGTCGAGAGTGTCACCGCCGGGATCGAGGCGATGGCGGGCGATGCCGGCTCGGAGCTGTCGCGCGGCGGCATGCGCACCAAGATCGAGGCGGCAAAGATCGCGACGACCGGCGGCACGCATATGCTGATCGCGTCAGGCAAGATCGAGCACCCCTTGCAGGCCATCGCAGATGGCGGCCGCTGCACCTGGTTTCTCACGCCCGCCAATCCCGTCACCGCGCGAAAGCGCTGGATCGCGGGCTCGCTGGAGCCAAAGGGCACGCTGACGATCGATGCCGGAGCCGTCTCGGCGCTGCGCGCGGGCAAAAGCCTGCTGCCGGCCGGCGTGATCCGGGTCGATGGCCAGTTTGCCCGCGGCGATGCCGTGGTGGTGCGCGGTCCGGATACACATGAGATCGGCCGCGGGCTCGTTGCCTACGACGCCGATGATGCCGACAAGATCAAGGGTCGCTCCTCGCCGGACGTGATGGCGATTTTGGGCGTCTCGGGCCGAGCCGAGATGATCCACCGAGACGATTTGGTCGTGGGCGGACCGCGCCACACCGACCAAAGCTGACACTCACTCCATGTCGTCAGCGTCGATGTCCTGACGGCCGTGCATGACGCGGACGACTTCGACGCCGTCGGGGATCGGAACATAGAAGATCACGTAGTTGCCGATGGGAAAGCTGCGGAGGTTCGCGCCCAAGTCCAGCCGGACACGGCCTGCGAGCGGATTTTCGACCAGCATCTCGAAGATCTCACCGATACGATCGATTTGCTTATTGGCGGCGCTGACGCTATCGGCGGCGATAAAGCTCCAGATCGAATCGAGATCGAGATCGACCTGCTCACGTTTCCGAAATCTATTTGTCACGCTTGCGCGCCGCCAGGCGCTCCCGGCCGCGTGTTTTGATCGACTGTATGAAATCGGCGAGGTCGACCTCTTCAGCCGGCCCGCTGTCAAAACCCTTCTGGATTTCGGCACGCAGAGCGTCGAGCTTGGCCTTGCGCCGTTCCTCGCGCTCCTCGATGAGGCGCAGCCCCTCGCGCATGATCTCGCTGGCGGTGGAATAGCGTCCACTCGCGATGAGGTTTTCGATCATATCCTCGAAGTGCTTGCCGATGCTGTAACTGGTCGCCATGCCGCCCTCCAATTATCATAAAATAATACTTAATGCTACATGGGTTCCGCTTCAAGACACAACGTTCGGGCCGCCGCGCGCGTGGGCCGTTGGCCGCGCGTTCGATGCCCTCCGCCTCCCGTCCAGCCGTCCCCGCACCTCGCCAAAACCTTGATTTTCATGATAGGACACGCACTTCACTCCAAACCGGAACGGATATGACCGCGTCCCTGAAAACTGTCGACGGCACCGCCGACCTGCCGGCCTTGATGAACGAGCTCGCCGCCGGAGCTCGCGCCGCCGCGCGGACGCTGTCGCTCGCCCCGCCGGAGCAGAAGAACCGGGCACTTGCGGCCATGGAACGCGCGATCCGCAACAACGCAGCGGCGATCCTCGCAGCCAATGCCGAGGACGTCGCCGAATATCGCACAAGCGGCGCGACCGCCGCCTTCATCGACCGCCTGACGCTGACGCAGGCGCGTGTCGATGCGATGGCCGACGGCATCGCTACCGTCCGCGCCGTTCCCGATCCGGTCGGCGTCGTCACCGAGAGCTGGCAACGACCCAACGGCATGATCATCGAACGCGTGCGGGTCCCGCTCGGCGTCGTCGCCGTGATCTTCGAGAGCCGCCCCAATGTCGCGGCCGACGCCGGCGTGCTGTGCCTGAAATCCGGGAACGCCGTGATCCTGCGTGGCGGGTCCGAACTCTTACCGCTCCTGCCGAGCGATCCATGCTTGCCTGGTCGAAGGCCTTCGCGAAGCCGCCCTCCCCGAGGCCGCGATCACGCTGGTGCCGACCCGCGACCGCGCGGCGGTCGGTCTGTTGCTGAGCGGATTGAATGGCGCTGTCGACGTGATCGTGCCGCGCGGCGGCAAGAGCCTAGTTGCGCGGGTCGAGGCCGAGGCCCGCGTGCCGGTGTTTGCGCATCTCGAAGGCGTCAACCACGTCTACGTCGACCGAGCCGCCAATCTCGACATGGCGAAATCGATCGTGCTCAACGCCAAGATGCGTCGGACCGGCGTTTGCGGTGCTGCCGAGACCTTGCTGGTGGACCGCGCCGGCGCCGCAAGGCTTTTGAGGCCGCTGGTCGAGATGTTGATCGAGGTCGGTTGCGAGGTGCGCGGCGACGACGCCGTGCGGCGCGCGGATCCCCGCGTGAAGCCCGCGACCGAAGAGGACTGGGACGCCGAATATCTCGACGCGATCATCGCAGCTAAGCTCGTCGACGGGGTCGATGGCGCGATCGCGCATATTCTCGAGCACGGCTCCCATCATACCGACGCCATCGTGACCGAGGACGAGGAGGCCGCGCAGCGATTTCTGAAGGAGGTGGATTCGGCGATCGTGCTGCATAACGCATCGACGCAATTTGCCGATGGCGGCGAATTCGGCTTCGGCGCCGAAATCGGCATTGCTACGGGAAAGTTCCACGCCCGCGGCCCGGTCGGCGTGGATCAGTTGACCAGCTTCAAATATCGCATTCACGGCACAGGGCAGACGCGGCCGTGAAGCGCAGCGTTTTCAAGCGAGACGGGGACCCGGTTCGCGTGAAGAAGACGCGTCAAGTGAACGAAATGACGTGGGGCACGCGTTGAACGAAGCGTTGACCGCGCGGCATACATCCGTCCTCCCGCTCCACACCAACGGCATGCGCATCGGGGTGTTGGGCGGCTCGTTCAATCCGCCGCACCTCGCCCATCGCGCGATAAGCCTGTTCGCGATCAAGCGCCTCAAGCTCGATCGGGTCTGGTGGCTGGTCACGCCGGGCAACCCGCTCAAGGACAATGGCAGCCTGCACGATCTCGACGAGCGGATCGAGGCCGCGCGCGCCATCGCGCAGGATCCGCGCATCGACGTCAGCTGTCTCGAATCCGTCATCGGAACGCGCTACACTGTCGACACGATCAATTATTTGCGCCGGCATGCTTCACACCTGCGCTTTGTATGGATCATGGGCGCCGACAATCTCGCGCAATTTCATCGCTGGCAGAAATGGCAGCGCATCGCAAGCGAAGTGCCGATCGCGGTGATCGATCGTCCGCCGCAAAGCTTCCGCGCGCTGACCGCGCCGGCCGCGCAGGCGCTGGCGCGCTACCGTTTGCCCGAGAAGGAGGCAGCGAAACTGGCCGATACCCGAGCGCCGGCCTGGGTTTTTCTGACCGGCCTGAAAATCAACCTGTCCTCAACGGGCTTGCGGAACCCGGACGGCAGCTGGAAGGCTGCAAACCGTTGATCCGGCACCGAGGCGCCACCGATTTGAAGCGGCTCGCAGCCCGCCGCGCGCTTAACTCAAAAGCGGTAGCGCACCATCGAGAATGCCAGCCCCCCTCGGGTTTCCGAGGTTCGCGTCAGGGGGTGCGGCAAACAGGTCACGAACTTCGGAAACGGGGTACTGGATATTGAAACCGTTAACCCCACATGCCTAATATGGTGTGCGGCGCCACAGGATTCGGCCCGCGTGACAAGCGAAAGGAATGGTCCCTGGCCACATCGGTATTGTCAAAGTCAGTTTTACCCAAGTCTCGAAAGACCGCGCGTAAAACATCGACCCAAGCTGCGGCCTTGCAGGCGCAAAGCGACGCCGACAAGACGCTGAATATGATCCTCTCCCGCCTCGACGATATGAAGGCGGAAGAAACGGTCACCATCGACCTTCGCGGCAAATCGGCATTCTCCGACTACATGATCGTCACCACGGGCCGGGCCAACCGGCACGTCGGCGCGATCGCGGAAAATGTCACCAAGGCGCTGAAGGAAAACGGAATCAGGAACATCCACGTCGAGGGCTTGCCCAATTGCGATTGGGTGCTGATCGATTCCGGCGATGTGATCGTGCACGTGTTCAGGCCCGAGGTTCGCGAGTTCTACAGTCTCGAGCGATTGTGGGCTCAAGGTCCGACGGTGGCGAAGGCGATCTAGAACTCCCGGGGCCGATTTCGATCGGTTCTGCGCGTGGGTTGCTTGCGTGGGGGCGGGCTGCGCGCTGTTCTGCGCGGGGGCAGGCGCGCCACTGCGGACGTCCACGCATTTTCTCGGGCCGGGCCCACTTTGCCAGAAAGTGCCATGCGCGTGACTGTCATCGCCGTCGGCCGGCTGAAGCAGGGACCTGAGCGGGAGCTTGCCGAGCGCTATCGCAAGCGCTTCGACGATATCGGCCGCAAGCTCGGTTTCAGGGGCCTTGAAATCCGCGAAATTGCCGAGAGCCGCGCGCGTGATGCTGCGGCGCGGCTTGCCGAAGAGGCCGCGGCCATCTCCTCGTCAATCCCGGAAAACTCCGCGCTTGTCGTGCTCGACGAGGGCGGCGACAATATCGACAGCATGGCGTTCGCGCGCCATCTTGCCCGCTTTCGTGACCAGTCGGTCCCGAGCACCGTCTTCGTGGTCGGCGGCGCGGACGGACTTTCGCCCGAATTGCGGGGCAGAGAGAATTTCAGGCTCGCGTTCGGGACCGCGACCTGGCCGCATCAAATGGTACGCGTGATGCTCTTGGAGCAGCTTTACCGGGCTGCGACGATATTGGCGGGACACCCCTATCACCGCGCCTGAAGGCGCCTTGGACGATCATCCTTGCAACAAATGCTGCGCGCGCTGAGCCTTCATTGCGACCTTGACGTCGACCCTTGCCGATTGGCCAGTGCGGCGCTCGCGCTGCTGATTGCCGCGACGTGTCTTGGCTCCGCGACTGCGCAGAGCGTGCCGCCAATCCAAAATGCCGCGGCCGCCCCTGACGCGCTCCAGCAGCGCGAGCGGGAGCTCGAGGCCACCCGCGCCGAGCAGGCCCGTGCGGCCGAACAGCAGGCAAAGCTCCGCGCCGACATCGCAGCGATCGGCGCGGATCGCAGCAAGCTCAATTCGCAACTGATCGACATCGCCGACAAGGTGCGTGGCGTCGAGGACCGAATCGGCGAGACCGAAGCAAGGCTGCGTCCGCTGGATGCGCGCGAGCAGGAGATTCGTGCCTCGCTGAAATCCCGACGCTCCGAAATCGTCGAGGTGCTGGCGGCCTTGCAGCGGGCCGGACGGCGCACGCCGCCGGCGCTGTTGGTGCGCCCGGAAGACGCGCTGCAGTCGCTGCGCGCGGCGATGCTGCTCGGATCCGTGGTGCCGGAATTGCGCGTGCGCGCCACCAGGCTAGCGAACGATCTCGGCGAAATGGTCGCGCTTCGCAAGATGATCTCCGCCCAACGTGATCGCCTTGCGGCCGATCGCGACAAGCTCAGGGAGGACCAAGCCCGGCTCGCCGCGCTGATCGAGGAACGGCAGCGTCAGCAGGCCGGCGCAGAAAAGGACATGGAGGCGGAAAGCGCTCGCGCGGTTGCGCTCGCAAGGCAGGTTGACAACCTGCAGGGCCTGATCACGAAAATGGAACAGGACGTGAAAAGCGCGGCCAAGGCGGCGGTGGCGGCAAGCCAGCCAAGCGGCGCGGTAAAGGGCGACCTGGGCGCCGCGCTGAAAAACCCAAATCGCAGCAGTCCCGCGATAGCCTTCGCTTCGGCCAAAGGCTTGTTTAGATTACCCGTTAACGGTACCAAAATCCGCGACTTTGGCGGTTCCGATGGCTCCGGCGGCGTCGAAAAAGGCATTTCTTTGGCAACCCGGCCCGGCTCACAGGTCACAACGCCGTGTGACGGCTGGGTTGTGTATGCCGGGCCGTTCCGCTCCTACGGACAACTCTTGATCCTCAATGCCGGGGGCGGGTATCATGTGTTGATCGCCGGGATGGAGCGCATTTCGGTAAATATCGGACAGTTCGTGCTTACGGGTGAGCCGGTCGCGACCATGGGAGCAACATCCCAGGTGGCATCTATTCTTGCCACCAACGCGACAAGACCCGTGCTCTACATCGAGTTTCGTAAAGACGGCACTCCAATCGATCCAGGCCCATGGTGGGCCGCAAATGAAGGCGAAAAGGTTCGCGGATGATGCGCAAGACTTCAGTAATTCTCCTCAGCGCTGCAACGGGTGCGGCATTGACGCTGCTCGTGACTCAGCCCCGCGCCATGTTCATGGGATCGAGCGCGCGGGCGGCGACCTCCGATACTTATCGCCAGCTCAACTTGTTCGGCGACGTGTTCGAACGGGTCCGCAGCGACTATGTGGAGAAGCCCGACGATTCCAAGCTCGTGGAATCGGCGATCTCCGGCATGCTCGCAGGCCTCGATCCGCATTCGAGCTACATGGACGCGAAAAGCTTCCGCGACATGCAGGTGCAGACCCGTGGCGAGTTCGGCGGTCTCGGCATCGAAGTCACCATGGAAGATGGCCTGATCAAGGTCGTTTCCCCGATTGACGACACGCCCGCTTCCAAGGCCGGCATCATGGCCAACGATATCATCACGATGCTCGACGATGAGCAGGTGCAGGGCCTGACCCTGAACCAGGCCGTCGAGAAGATGCGCGGTCCGGTCAACACCAAGATCCGCCTGAAGGTCATCCGCAAGGGCGTCGACAATCCGATCGAGGTCACGCTGGTGCGCGACAATATCCGCGTCCGCTCCGTGCGCGCGCATGTCGAAGCCGACGACATCGGCTATATCCGCATCACCACCTTCAACGAGCAGACGACCGAAGGCCTGAAGAAGGAGATCGCGAATCTGCAGAACCAGATCGGCGACAAGCTCAAGGGCTTCATCATCGATCTGCGCAACAACCCGGGCGGCCTGCTTGAAGAAGCCGTCACTGTGTCCGACGCGTTCCTCGAGCGCGGCGAAATCGTTTCGACCCGCGGCCGCAACGCCGAGGAGACCCAGCGCCGCTCCGCCCATCCCGGCGATCTCACCAAGGGCAAACCGGTGATCGTGCTGGTCAACGGCGGTTCGGCTTCGGCCTCCGAGATCGTCGCGGGCGCCCTGCAGGATCACAAGCGCGCCACGCTGGTCGGCACGCGCTCGTTCGGCAAGGGTTCGGTGCAGACCATTATCCCGCTGGGCAGCGGCAACGGCGCGCTGCGGCTGACCACGGCGCGCTACTACACGCCGTCGGGCAAGTCGATCCAGGCCAAGGGCATCGTGCCTGACATCGAGGTGCTGCAGGATGTGCCGGAGGAGCTGAAGTCGCGGACCGATACCCGCGGCGAAGCGTCGCTGCGCGGCCATCTGAAGTCCGACGGCGACGAGAAGACCGGCTCGCAGTCCTACGTGCCGCCGGACGCCAAGGACGACAAGGCGCTCAAGGTGGCGGACGACCTTCTGCACGGCATCAAGGCGAGTTCCACCTCGACGGCGCCGACGCTCAACGGCGACAAGGCCTCCAACGACAAGGCCGCGACAACCAACAAGGCGGCGAACTGACTAGCTCGGCCAGCCAGGCTGTTCAAAAAGGGCGGTCCTTCGGGACCGCCCTTTTCTTTGTGCCCGGTGCCACCCGGCGCGCGCCGGGCCTGCCGCGCTGCTGGCCCCGTGGTATCGTCGGAGCGTTGATTCGGGACCCTTCATGGCTGACACGGCTGACGATCTGAGCGCCCCGCTCGGACAGAAAACGGGACGGCGGAAACGCCAATTCCGGCTGCCGATCCGCCCCATGCAGGTGCTCGCCGTCCTTTTGGGGCTGTTCCTGGCTGCATTTGCGGGCTTCGCCCTGTTCGGCAATAACCCGCTTGGCGGCGAGCCCATGGTCCATCTTGCACTCACCGAAAAACCTGCGGACGCTGCAGCCGTGCCCGCGCCGGCCGTGGAGCATGGCGCTCCGATTGCGCCGAAGTCTGCCGTGACCGGCGACCAGCGCACCGTCACCATCATCGATGGATCGAGCGGCAAGCGCCAGGACGTCGTGATCGGCGGCGACGCGCAGGACAAGAGCCAGGAGAAAAGCCAGGAGAAGGGATCCGGCGAAAAATCCGAGACCGATGCGGCCGCGCGCGCAATCATGCCGGGAGTCGATGCGCGGCTTCTGGAGCGGACGCGCTATGGAATGATCCCGCTCGCCACCGAGAACCTGAAGCCGTATATGGCCTACGCTGCACCGGCCGATCAGGCCAAGGCGGCGAAAATGCCGATCATATCGATCGTCATTGGCGGTCTGGGCGTCGGCGCAGCAAAGACCACCGATGCCATCATGAGGCTTCCGGCCGCGGTCACGCTGGCCTTCACCCCGTACGGCTCCGATCCCACAAAGCTGGCCGAACGGGCGCGCGCGCAGCGCCACGAGATCCTGCTGCAGATCCCGATGGAGCCCTATGACTATCCCGACAACGATCCGGGGCCGCAGACATTGCTCGCCACGCTCGGTTCCGAGCAGAACCTCGATCGTCTGCTCTGGCATCTCGGCCGAATGCAGGGCTACGCCGGGATCGCCAATTTCATGGGCGCGCGCTTCGTCGCGACCGAGGCCGCGATGCAGCCGATCATCCGGGAAGCGTCGCGGCGCGGGCTCGCTTATTTTGACGATGGCTCTGCGCCGCGCAGCGTCGCGCCGGCGCTCGCGCAGAGCCAGGCCATACCGTTTGCCAAGGGCGATATTGCGATCGATGCCGTGCCGACCGCAGGCGAAGTCGATCACGCGCTGGCGAAGCTCGAGGACATTGCCAAGGAGCGCGGGTTTGCGGTGGGAACCGCGTCCGCGCTGCCGGTCTCAATCGAGCGGATTTCGGCCTGGACCAAGGGTCTCGAAAGCCGCGGAGTCCTGCTCGTGCCATTGACAAGCGTGATGCTGAAATCAAAATCCAGCTAGTGGTCCCGGCTTCGAAGCTCGCTTCGATTCGCCCGCACGAGAGGCTTTGAGGGAATGGCGCGCTATGAAGATCTGCCTTACCGCACCTGCGTCGGCGTAGCGCTGATCAACAAGGACGGGCTGGTCTTCATCGGTCGCCGCGCCGGCGGCGTCGAGCATGTCGACGATTCCCACGTTTGGCAGATGCCACAGGGCGGAGTCGATCCCGGCGAGGACTTCTGGGAAGCGGCCAAGCGCGAACTTTACGAAGAGACCAGCGTCCGCTCAGTCGAGAAGCTCGGCGAAATCGCCGAGTGGCTGACCTACGACATCCCGCGCACGGTCGCCGGCCGGGCCTGGAAGGGGCGCTATCGCGGCCAGCGCCAAAAATGGTTCGCCATGCGTTTCACCGGCAAGGATCATGAGATCAATGTCGCAAGCCCCGGTGGCGGTCACAAGGCCGAGTTCGTCACCTGGCGCTGGGAGCCGATCAAAAATCTTCCCGAACTGATCGTGCCGTTCAAGCGCCCGGTCTACGAGCGAGTGGTGAAGGAATTTTCCAGGCTCGCCGGCTGAAGACGGCCGTTCCAGACGCGCGGCACCAGCCTCGAATGGCAGCAGGCAGGAGACCTTGTCGACCGACAAACCATATCGGCCCAATGTCGGGATCGCGCTGTTCAATGCGCAAGGATTGGTGCTGATCGGCCGGCGTTTTCGCGACGATGGACCCGAGATCATCCTGCCGGGGCTCGAATGGCAGATGCCGCAGGGCGGCGTCGACGAGGGCGAGGATTTCGGCGCCGCCGCCATGCGCGAGCTCTGGGAGGAGACCGGCGTCCGCGATGCCGCCTATCTCGGCGAGACGGATTGGATGACTTACGAGTTTCCGCCCTATGCCGGGCCGCCGCACCGACTTTCCAAATTCGGCGGCCAACGGCAGAAATGGTTTGCATTGCGCTTTGCAGGACGCGAAGCGGACATCGACCCTCTCACGCCGCGCAACGACCAGCCGGCAGAGTTCGACGCATGGCGCTGGGAGCGGCTCGATCGCGTCGCCGATCTCGTCGTGCCGTTTCGCCGCGAGGTCTATCGCGAAGTCACGCGGCAGTTTGCGCGATTCGCGAAAGCCTAATCTAGCTTATGCGAAAACGAACTCCTCCAATTCCCTTTCCGTGGACCGCGCATGCTCCTCGAGCCGGCATCGCCCTCGAAAAACCGCGATCAATTCTTGGACGTGCTGTCACTCTTACGTGAGCCTATCCAGCGACTCTGAGCGGCATACTCGGGCGGTCGCGCACCTGCAATTTCTTCGGCGACCATCCGGCTAAGACGCAATTCCTTTTCAGGTGTGTCCTCCAGAATTGTCTCCATCACATCCTGCAGCATTGACGGGTAATCCTCGCCAACTGGGCACACGTCGGCGCAGCGGCGGCAGCCGGTAATGGCGCCAGCACCGCGCAGAACACTCTGCCAGAGATTGAAGGATGTTTCCGACCGCAGCAGTTCCTTGCGCTGGTCGGCATTCGTCGCGTTCACGATTGCCTCAATATGTTCGGAGAGCTTTGCAAAACCATACGGAGAACGATAGGTGTCGCAAATCTCCCAATCGCGGCCCCAGTGTTTGACTGCGTCTCCAGGGCAGGCTTTCAGGCAGCGTCCGCACGAGGGGCCGATGCAAAGGGACTGCTCCATGCGTGTATCGCAGGCAACGTCGACCGAACAGAGTATGGCGGTCAATACGACCCGTGGTCCGAATTGCGGAGTGAGCAACTGCAGATTCAGTCCCAGTGTACCGAGGCCAGCCTCGACCGCAGCGTGCGGTAGCGACAGTAATGTCGTCTGGTGTGCCTTCGGATCGCCCTTGTAGCGCCACGGGTCGACATGGCTGGGCGGCACGATTACCGCCGGATAGCCATTGTCTTCGAGCCAGAATAATAGGTGTAATGACGTCTCTTCCAGCATCGATAGCGCCAATTCATCATTATAATATTTGTGCCGATCGCCCCACGCCATGATGCGCGCGGCCCCCTCGTTCAGCCGCCGTGCTAATATAATAACTCTCCCCGAATCGAGTTCAGTAATGTCACTGGGCCGGCGGGGATCAAGCTGATCGGGCGGATTCTCGTCGAGCAGCTTGCCATCGGCAATGCCGACAAGGTCTGCGCCCAACGCCCGAGCTTTCGTCTTTATTTCATCCGCGGTAAGCGGCTTTCTGTAAATGGAGACCACAATCGATCGCCTCGCCGTTTAGGTTTCTTGAACGTCAGGTTCTGAGCCACCGCTCGTATTCGCGCGGTCACTTTGCAGCTTCTTGAAAGCCTGCATCTGTCGGGCGACCATGCCCCGATAGCCCTCTGGACCCACCCAACGCACGTTCCAGTCGGACAGACCCGGTAGCTTGTTACTTTCGCCCTTGTCATGCTTCCGGCGGGCTTCCTTAAAGCTCCTGCCGAGTGCCACTTTTTCCGGAGTCTTCTCCGGTATCACTTTCTGCAAATCAGCTAGATGAGCATGGTAGTCGTGACCGACGGGGCATACCGCCAGACAGCGCGGACAGTCGCCGAAGGAGCCGACAACCCGCAACAGCCCCTGCCAGAAGCCGAAGAAGTCGCGCGAGCGAAACATTTCCGCGGTAGTGTCGCGCGAAGCAAAGAGGCCGTCAAAAATGCTTAGCATGCTGGCAAAACCAAACTCCTGCGCGACCGGAGCGCACTTGCGCTTGTCGATGCCAAAGTGCAGCACTGCGTTGGCGGGACAAGAATGCAGGCAGCGGCTGCACGATTCGCCGATGCATACCTGTTCCTGCATTGGCGAATCTGGCTCGAGTTCCAGCTCTGTGAGGATACCGGTGAGGTAGACACGCGGGCCAAACTCTGGCGTGAGGATGTTCACCTCAAGCCCGAGCGTTCCCAAGCCCGCTTCGACTCCCAAGTGGCGCGTCGACAGCCGCGCATAACTCGCGCGCTTGTAGGTCCACTCCGTCTCAGACGTAGTCGTGACGAAAGTCGGATGGCCAGCTCGCTCCATTTCGCTGGCGAGCCTATAGGCAATCTTGTCCATCTTCCGCAGCACAAGCATATCGATGTACTGCACTGCAGTATTGTACTTGCATCGGAACGCCCCGACGGGAATACGTTGCACAATGACAATCACGCTCTTGCAATGCGGAGAGATGCGCTCCGGCGTTTGGGGCCACTGTGGATCCGGTGGAAACGCGTTGAGAGTCCCCGCGCTGGCGATTCCGACCAGATCCGCACCCAGCTCCCTTGCGAGCCGCTTTACCGCGTTCGCATCGATAGTCGTGCCGGTCTTGAATCCGGTGCTCGCGGCGACCTCCGACCTGGATCCGGATATTGCGCCGTCGATAGGCACCGCGGATTGCATCCTAGTCTCCCGAAAGATGGTGCTGTGAGGTCAGGATAACCCACTAACGCCTACGCTTCGACATCGAGCGCGACACTCGAACTCCGACACACGCCGCAGTGGCCGTGTCTTCACTTCAGAAGCCACTATGACGCCGATTGATAGTCAACGAACGCTAGGTAATCATTGCGTCCCCGCCAATTTGTCGAATGCACGATTCTGCTTAGGATAAATTGCGCAGGGTTCGCGCAGAACCAAAAATGCCAAATGATCGGTATTGGCCTCACTGATAGCTGCCGTGATTGCGACTCGAATGGTTGCTGCTAAGTTGCGGCCCTGCTGCCGTATCGGCAGATTGCCGCGCCAACCAAGACCGATCTCAATTGCATTTGGGTGGACAGCGTTACTTGTCGAAAACTGTCGAGCCATCAAAGGATCGATCGTTCGTGACAAAGATTGACGCGCGAGCCGAATTGTTACGACCAAGAGGCGAACAGTTCAGTGCTGATATCGATGATATCTCGGCAACAGCAAAGGGAACGATGCAATGAAGACGGCGATCGAATTATTGTGGCATTCGGCGTCGCGCTTGCCTAATCATCCGGCCTTGGTCGACGATACCGGTGACCGACGTCTCAGCTATCGCGAACTTGTCGTTGAAATCGAGACGCTGGCTACGGGCCTGCTCGCGCTTGGCGTACGGCCAGGCGATCGATTTGCGACCGTGCTGCCAGGCAGTTTGGACCATATCGTAACCCTGTTTGCCCTGTCCCGGATCGGGGCGATACCTGCTTTGATCAATCCGCGCTTGAAGCTTGGGGAAATTGGAAAACTCGTGGCGCAAAGCCGTATGAAAGGAGCGCTGGTTGCGCCGAACTTGGCCGCGATCGAAGCCGTGGCGCAATCTCTGCCCGCTGGCTCTCCAGTGATTGTCCCAGGCGATGGTGTAGGCTCGGCCCATGGCCTAGTATCGTGTCGCGGGGATATAGGGAGTCTTGGTCCCTTGCCCCACCCGGCGGAGGATGAAACTGCCTACATTTTCTATACGTCTGGTACGACCGGCCTCCCTAAGGGGGTCCTTATCCCGCACCGCGCGACCGAAGCGCGAGTCTTCAATACAGTAGCAACCACAAATCTGCATTTCGGAACGCACAATCGCTTCCTCGGCTTCATGCCTTTGAATCATGTCATCGGATTTTACGGCGTGCTGATCCCTTGCCTTTCGTACAATGGCACATTCTATGCGCAATCGGCGTTCGTGCCGGATGTCGTGCTAGCTGGCATCGAGCGCCACCGGGTAAACTACTTGTTTGCGACGCCAACCCACTATCACCTCTTACTGGAAGCTCAGTCGCTTGCATCCCGCGACCTCTCCAGCCTCGACACGATCTGCTACGGTGCCGCACCGACGCCCTTCGACTTGCTGCAACGCATGGAGAGAGGATTCCAGTGCCGGGTGCGCCATATCTATGGATCTACCGAAACCATGCTTTCGCTTTACCAGCCCGCGCCGCTGGAGAAACCAGACAGGTTATCTCCGTGTTTTTACTCGACGATGAGGGTTGTTCGAAATGGCGGCGGGACCAGCGACTTGGCGGCTCCGGGAGAGGAAGGCGAACTCCTGATCGACGCGACGATCGACATCGCCTTCACCGGGTATCTTGATCGACCCGATGCGACGGCTGAGAAGCTCGTCGACGGCTGGTACCGTACTGGTGACATTGCCGTTCTGAATGAAGACGACAGCGTCACTCTCAAGGGCCGCGTGGACGACGTCATCCGATGTAATGGAGAGAGCGTACATCCAATCGAGGTGGAGGCGGCGCTCGCAGACCATCCTGGTGTCACCGAAGTGGCAATAGTGGGAATACCCGATGCACGCGGTGGAGAAATGATAGTTGCTTGCGTCGTGTACTGTCCTCCGGTCCCGAGCGCGCAGGAACTCGATACGCACTGCCGCAAGAGTGACATGGCAGGTTACAAGCGACCGCACGCCTACCTCAGCGTCGATACGCTTCCGCGTAATGCCTCGAACAAGATACTGCGTCGAGAACTAAAAGCGATGGCGGTGGCAGCGCGAGATCGCCGTGACGAACGTTATTCGATCAGTCCCCGAGAACTATCTCAAAGAGCCGAGTGAACGCGAGTAGCCGGTCAAGCTGTTTCCCCTGTTCTTCTTGGACTTTAAGAAAAATGCATCCCCTCGTGTTGAACTCTTCAGTCTTATTCATCGAAGGGGTGCGAACGAAACAAATCCATCATGACGCCCCTGAACCACATTGAGCGAGGATTGGCGTGAAACCGCCGGTGCCAAAACTGCTTTACTTCGATCAATGGCGTCGAAACGGGAGGATCGAGCATTTTGATGTTCTTGAAAGTGGAAAATCGGACTCCAATAATTCTCGGAACCGTAACAATCAGATCGGACGAGGCCACCAAGAACGGAACACTCAAGAAATGGGGAACCTGAACGGTTGACCTGCGTTTCAGGTCCAGACGCTTGAGATTATGCTCGAAGATCTCCTGGCTGCGTCCTTCATGCGCGACGACGATGTGATCCGACGCTAAAAACTGTTCAATCGTAAGGGAATCCCCTATGATTGGATGGTCCTTACGTACGAGGCAAACAAACGGGTGCTCAAACAGTAGCTGTTGCACGATCGTCGATTGGACCAGATCTGGAAAATACCCTACCGCAAGATCAACTTTTCCCTCACCCAGTGCTTCTTCGAGCTCCGGAGGTCGCACGACAGCCGACCTGATCGTTGCACTGGGCGCGACATTCTTGAGTTGCGCGATTAAGCTCGGCAACATCATCATCTCACCGACATCGGACGTCGCGATAACAAACTGCCGCACTTCCCCGACTGGATTGAACTCAGACGACCCAACAATCTCAGTGTTCAATATGTTGAGGACTTGCTTGATTGCCGGCCTAAGACTCGTAAGCCTCGGAGTAGCTCGATAGCCGTTCCCTGCTTTTACAATAAGATCGTCGTTTAGAATTCTGCGCAATTTCGAGAGCGAAGCACTTACGGTTGGCTGACTAATCTTCAACAGCTTCGCCACGCGCGTCTGATTTGGATCTTCGATCAGAGCATCCAGCAAGAGAATGAGATTTAGGTCGAGGCCTCGAAAATCCATAGAAAGCCTACAACTTGCCCTGTTGTGTGGCGGATCATTGGCAACCATCAAATCCATGTCAACGGCGTCGCGATCCACAATCTTTGATTGCCAGTTTGAGAAGAATAACCGAGATGCATGCAATCAACGCCGGTACAGCGGCTGCTAGAAAGATATTCTCGATTTTCCATTGCGCTGCGATAAGCACCCCTCCCAGCACGGGCCCAACTATCGAACCGATACGACCAATTCCGACGGCCCAACCAACCCCTGTAGCCCGGATTAGCGTTGGGTAATAGTTTGCAGCCAGTGCTTGCATGCAGAACTGACTCCCGATCACCAGGAACCCGGCGCAAGATATCGCACCCATGAGGACAAGGATTGAAGCATTGCTCAACGACCCCACAACAGCTACCGCGACCGCGGCACCAAGGTAGCTTACCGCCAGCGTAAGGTACGGATCTCCGCGATCCGCAGCCGAGCTCAAAGCGAGACCCCCTACGACGCCACCGCCATTGAGGAAGGAGATAGCCAGAATTGCGCGCTCGAAAGGAACACCGGAACGCTGGAGAATCGACGGCAGCCAGTTAACGAGCGAGTAGAGGACAAGAAGGTTCGTCAAGAAGGTTATCCAGATCAATATTGTCGCTACAGCGCGATGCTCTTGGAATAGTTGCACCACAAGCGCGCTCCCCTTGGACGGTATGGTTTCTCGCGAGAGCGCAAGGGATTGCCTTGCCTGAAGAAACGCGTGCGATTCCGGGAGTGCAAAGAACAATATGGTCGCGAGCACTAACGGCAGAAGGCCGCCAACATAAAAGGCAATGGACCACCCATGTACGCTCACGACAGGCGCTAATACTGCAGCTCCAATGACCGCGCCCATCGGAAATCCAATAAACATCAACGTTATAAAAGTTGCCCGACGCTTAGCCGGGGCATACTCGGACGTAAGCGCAATGATGTTCGGCATCGCGCCTCCGAGCCCCAACCCCGTCAGGAAACGGAAAGCCATCAATGACATCATGGAATCGGAAGACGGCGTTAACAGCGAGAAAAAGCCAAAAAATGCAGTCGAGCCAATAATGACTGCGCGCCTGCCAATTCTGTCGGAAAGCGGACCATTGACCAGGGCACCAAGCATGAAACCAAATAGACCAACACCGAAAACGGCTCCAAAGCTTCCAACGTTGACATTCCAATCTTTGGCAATCAACGGGGCAACAAAGCCGATCATCTGCGTGTCGAATCCATCGAGAAGAGCAACCAGGGCGCACAGCACAATCGCGCGGGCGGCGACCGCCTTCGTAACAACTTTTTTGTCGAGGTCTTGAAGATCGATGTTTTTGATATTGGCCATTGCGTGTCCACGGCTCGAGATTCAAGTCAACTGGCAATCGGAGAAGCTCAACGAGCCGTCCGATTAGCGCGAGAATCAGTTCGAGGTTTTCCGCGGAGACGCCGTGTTCGTGGGCTAACAAAACAAGTGATCAATTGCGGACTGCGATAATGCCTACTGGAGCGCTGGCGCCGGTCTCGGATAGAGATACTAACTGCAATCATTTCCATCCCCCGTTGATTCTTGAATGCTATTGTTTCTTTGCCGTATAAGTTGGGTAAGACGCGGTAAGAACCAAAATTGCTAAATTGCCGGTATAGGCCGCACCTATAGGCGGTCCCGTTTGGAGGTGGCGTCGCATCGGGGGGTGAAATGCGGCCAGCTCCATCGCAACAGCACCACGTACGAACTACCTATTCGACGAGGCCGCGATTTTGGACCACTTCTGAGTATGCCGCCCGCCGAGAGAGCTTAGGTCGGCTAGTTCAATTCGGCCCGACCGCGAACGGGCCGATGGCGATGACATGACAATCGCTGTCGCGCTTGCCGCAATTGCCAAGCGCATCGTTGATCGCGCTCTGCTCACTCGATGCCTTGAGCGCCAATCCGGGGCGGCCCTGTGCGCCGACCGCAACTGCGCTCCATCCGCCCGGCGCATCCGCCAGCCGGCGCGCCACGTCGTCGCGCGAATCGGCTGACATCGACGGATTGGTCGCAGGGTGGAAGAAGCCGAGCGGCTTCATCAGCGACGGGACCGGAACGACGAACATGTCGTCGACCGCAACGATCATGCAGCTCACGCCGGTCACCGCGCCACAAGTCTCGAGGTTTCGCCGCACCAATTCCTCGATCGTCTCTTGGCCGAAATTGAAGAAGAACTGGCCGGTCGGACCGAGCGCGAGCGAGCGAGCCTTGCGGCCGGTCGCATAGGCGCTCTCGATTCTTGCCCTGCCGTTGTCGCGCACCAGCGGAACATCCTTGACCGCGAACGGCCGCTCGGTTGCGGGATCGTGGCGCACCCACGGCAATGGCGGCACCGGTGGACGGCCGTGCGGATAGACCATGCGGTTGCCGACCGCATAGAGCTCGCATTGACGCACCGGCTGAAAATTGTCGGCGCGCTTCTGGCATTGCTCGAGCGCGGCGGTCTTTGCTGTCTCCTCATTGGGCTGGCCGACGACGAAACCGGTGACGCCTGACACGGTAACCGCGAAGGCCTTGTAGTCGGCGCCCGGCACATAGTCGTTGAGCAGCGCTGTCCGCGAGCGCTCGCCGATGAACGGCATGGTCTCCGGCGCAAATTTCTCATTTGAGGGGATCGGGGGCGGCCCTGGTGCCGGCGTGGCGCTCGCCTGTTGCGTGGGGCTTGGCGCGGCGGCCGCTGGCGGGGACGCCTTCGTGGTGCCGGAAGAGGCGACCTCCTTGGTCGCCGGACGCGCCAGTTCGAGCTTCGTGAAATAGAGAAATCCGGCCACGCCAATGGCGACGACGCAGACCACGCCAAAAACCAGCGGCCAGATCCAGTTCGGTGCAGCGTTGGGAGCCGCCTTCGCCGGCTTCTTCATCTGCGGCATCGAATAGGAGCCGTCTTCGCGCCGCATCGCGACCATATAGGCGTGCACCGGCGTCGGGATGTTCTTGACCTCCTGCTCGCCGATATCGGCAAAGTGCACCGACAGCTTGTTGGCGACCTGCTCGTGGACCGCGCGCGACACGCAGATGCCGCCGATCTCGGCTAGTCCTTCCAGGCGCGCGGCAATATTGACGCCGTCGCCGAGCAGATCGCCGTCGCGTTCGACCACGTCGCCGATGGTGATGCCGATGCGAAACGCCATCTGCCTGCTCGGCGGATAAGCCATGTTGCGGGTTCGAAGGCTTTCCTGGATATCGATCGCGCAGCGCACCGCCTCGACCGCGCTCGGAAATTCCGCCAGCACGGCATCGCCCGCGGTGTTGAAGATCCGCCCGCCCGCCTTGGCGATGAAATCGTCGGTCACCGCGCGGTAGGAGGCCAGGCGCCGCAGCGTTTCCTCTTCGTCCTCGGCGACCAGCCTCGAATAGCCGGCAATGTCGGCCGCAAAAATCGCCGCGATCTTGCGTTTCATGAGGACCAGCCCTGCACCACCGCCCCGCGGCGGCAGAATGCCGTCTGGCGCGCCATGGCGCAACCGCCTTCCGGCCGGTGACAGGCTGCTCGGTGAGAGTTTGCCTCGATGTTTCAGCCGGCCGCAACGCGGCCAGCCACGCTAGTGCATGGCGGTGGTCGAGAGCTCGTGCTGGATGCTCTTGAAATGATCGAGCCGCGCAACCGCCTGATCGAGCTCGTCGCCCTCCTTCTCCTTGAGATTCTCTTCCATCTCGGAGACGGTCTCGAAGAATTTGGCGCGGTCGAGCTCATCCATCGAGGTGGCGACCTCGGTCAGGAGCGTGAGCCCCTTTTCCGAGACTTCGGCAACCCCGCCCAGGACGATGAACTTTTCATGCTTGTCGCCGGCAAACACGGTGACGATCCCGGGCCGCACCCCCGAAATGAACGGCGCGTGTCCGGAAAGCACGCCGAAATCGCCCTCGGTGCCGGGGATATCGACCTGATCGACCTCGCCCGAGAAGGCCATCTTTTCCGGCGAGACGAGATCGAAATGGAATGTAGCCATGGGGCGCCCGTGATTGAGATTGAATACGTTTGGTAACAGGCGAATAGCGAGTGGCGAGTAGCGAATGTGCCGGCGGCTTCTCCCCTATTCGCTAATCCCTATTCGCTATGCGCGTTCTTACGCCGCTTCGGCAGCCAGCTTCTTGCCCTTCTCGACCGCCTCTTCGATGGTGCCCACCATGTAGAAGGCGGCTTCCGGCAGATGGTCGTACTTGCCTTCGCAGAGACCGCGAAAACCCTTGATGGTGTCGGCGAGCTCGACGAACTTGCCCGGCGATCCCGTGAACACCTCGGCGACGTGGAACGGCTGCGACAAAAAGCGCTCGATCTTGCGGGCGCGCGCCACGGTGAGCTTGTCCTCTTCGGACAGCTCGTCCATGCCGAGAATGGCGATGATGTCCTGCAGCGATTTGTAGCGCTGCAGGATCTGCTGGACCATGCGCGCGGTGGAGTAGTGCTCCTCGCCGACGACGAGCGGCGAAAGCATGCGCGAGGTGGAGTCGAGCGGATCGACCGCCGGATAGATGCCCTTTTCCGAGATCGCGCGCGATAGCACCGTGGTGGCATCGAGGTGCGCGAACGAGGTCGCGGGCGCTGGGTCGGTCAAGTCGTCGGCCGGCACGTAGATCGCCTGCACCGAGGTGATCGAACCCTTGGTCGTGGTGGTGATGCGCTCCTGCAGCGCGCCCATGTCGGTGGCCAGCGTCGGCTGATATCCGACCGCCGACGGGATACGGCCGAGCAGCGCCGACACTTCCGAGCCCGCCTGCGTGAAACGGAAGATGTTGTCGACGAAGAACAGCACGTCCTGGCCTTGATCGCGAAAATATTCGGCAACGGTCAGGCCGCTGAGGCCGACGCGGGCGCGCGCCCCCGGCGGCTCGTTCATCTGGCCGTACACCAATGCGCATTTCGACTTCACATTCGGATCGGGATGGCGCGGATCGGCGTTGACCTTGGATTCGATGAACTCGTGATAGAGGTCGTTGCCTTCGCGAGTGCGCTCGCCCACACCGGCGAAGACCGAATAGCCGCCGTGCGCCTTGGCGACGTTGTTGATCAATTCCTGAATCAGCACGGTCTTGCCGACGCCCGCGCCGCCAAACAGGCCGATCTTGCCACCCTTGGCGTAGGGCGCGAGCAGATCGACCACCTTGATGCCGGTGATCAGAATCTCCGCTTCGGTGGACTGTTCGGTGTATTCGGGGGCCGGCTGATGGATGGGACGCATCTCAACGGCCTTGATGGGACCTGCTTCGTCGACGGGCTCGCCGACCACGTTCATGATGCGTCCGAGCGTGCCGTCGCCGACGGGAACGGCGATCGGCTTGCCGGTATCGGTGACCTCCTGGCCGCGGACCAGACCTTCGGTTGCGTCCATCGCGATGGTGCGCACGGTGGATTCGCCGAGATGCTGAGCGACCTCGAGCACAAGGCGGCTACCGCCGTTCTTGGTTTCCAGCGAATTGAGAATTGCGGGCAGATGGCCTTCGAACTGAACGTCGACAACGGCGCCCATGACCTGAGTGACGCGACCGTTCTGGTTGGCTGCTGTAGCCATTACTCTCTCTCCTTCGATCCGAATGCTGTCTCTTGTTTGTCTTTTGCGCGCCTCTCAGACCGCCTCGGCACCGGAGATGATCTCGATCAGCTCCTTGGTGATCATCGCCTGGCGGGTGCGGTTGTAGACCAGCGTCTGCTTGCGGATCATCTCGCCGGCGTTGCGGGTGGCATTGTCCATCGCCGTCATCTGCGCGCCGTAAAAGGACGCGTTGTTTTCGAGCAGCGCGCGGAAGATCTGGACGGCCAGATTGCGCGGCAACAGGCGCGCGAGGATTTCGTCCTCTTCCGGCTCGTATTCGTAAGACGCCGCCGTACCGCCATTTGACGGTTCTGGCACTTCGAGCGGAATGATCTGCTGGGCGGTCGGAATCTGCGCGATCACCGACTTGAAGCGCGAGAAGAACAGCGTGCAGACGTCGAACTCGCCGGCATCGAAGCGGGCGATCACCTGCTTTGCAATGTCCTCGGCGTTCTTGAAGGCAAGCTGGCGCACGCCGCGCAGATCGATATGCTCGATGATCTGCTTTTCGAAGTGGCGGCGGAGCTGGTCATAGCCCTTGCGGCCGACGCAGAAGATTTTGACTTCCTTGCCCTGATTCATCAGGTTGAACGCATGCTCGCGCGCAAGGCGAACGATGGCCGAGTTGAAAGCACCGCACAAGCCGCGTTCGCCGGTGCAGACGAGCAGCAGGTGCACCTGATCCTTGCCGGTCCCCTTGAGCAGCGGCGGCGCGTTCGGCGAACCCGCGGCCGCTGCGGCGATATTGGCGATCACCGCATCCATCTTGCTGGCAAACGGACGCGCCGCTTCGGCGACCGACTGCGCGCGACGCAACTTCGAGGCCGCCACCATCTGCATGGCCTTGGTGATCTTCTGCGTCGCCTTGGTGGAGGCGATACGGACCCGCATGTCTTTCAGTGACGCCATTCTTCGCTCGCCCCGGCAATCCGACCATTTGATCGGTCGCCAATCTCTCCCTCGTCACCGGCCTTGTGCCGGCCATCCACGTCCTAACCTTCATCCACGCTCAAACGCGTGGATGGCCGGGGCAGTCCTGCAAAGACGCGCTCTGCGCTTCTGCCCGGCCATGACGAAATCACGTAAACGACTTGGCATAACCCTCAACGACCGCCTTGAGCTTGCCGGCGGTATCGTCGGTGAGGTCGCGGCTGTCGCGAATGGTGTTGAGAAGGTCTTGGTGCTTGCCGCGCAACAGCGACAAAAGGCCATCCTCGAAAGGACGCACCTTGTTCACCGGGAGCGGATCGAGATAGCCGTTGGTGCCGGACCAGATAACGCAGACCTGCTCTTCCATCTTGAGCGGGGAAAACTGCGGCTGCTTCAACAGCTCGGTCAGGCGTGAACCGCGGTTGAGCAGGCGCTGGGTGGTGGCATCGAGGTCAGATCCGAACTGCGCAAACGCCGCCATTTCGCGGTACTGCGCGAGCTCGCCCTTGATCTTGCCGGCGACCTTCTTCATCGCCTTGGTCTGGGCCGACGATCCGACGCGCGACACCGACAGGCCGACGTTCACCGCAGGCCGGATGCCCTGGAAGAACAGGTCGGTCTCGAGGAAGATCTGGCCGTCGGTAATCGAGATCACGTTGGTCGGGATGTAGGCCGACACGTCGTTGGCCTGGGTCTCGATGACGGGCAGCGCGGTGAGCGAGCCGGAGCCGTTGTCGTCGTTCAGCTTCGCGGCGCGCTCGAGCAGGCGCGAGTGCAGATAGAACACGTCGCCGGGATAGGCTTCGCGTCCGGGCGGGCGGCGGAGCAACAACGACATCTGGCGATAGGCGACGGCCTGCTTGGACAAGTCGTCATAAATGATGACCGCGTGCATGCCGTTGTCGCGGAAATACTCGCCCATCGTGCAGCCGGTAAACGGCGCAATGTACTGCATCGGCGCGGGGTCCGACGCGGTCGCGGCGACCACGATCGAATATTCCAGCGCGCCCTGCTCCTCCAGAACCTTGACGAACTGGGCAACCGTCGAGCGCTTCTGGCCGATCGCGACATAGACGCAATAGAGCTTGATCTTCTCATTGCCGGTCGCATTCAACGGCTTCTGGTTCAGAATGGCATCGAGCGCAATCGCGGTCTTGCCGGTCTGGCGGTCGCCGATGATCAGCTCGCGCTGGCCGCGGCCGATCGGAATCAGCGCGTCGATGGCCTTCAGCCCCGTGGCCATCGGCTCGTTCACCGACTTGCGCGGAATGATGCCGGGCGCCTTGACGTCGACGCGGCGGCGCTCGCTGGCCTGGATCGGCCCCTTGCCGTCGATGGGATTGCCGAGCGCGTCGACGACGCGGCCGAGCAGGCCCTTGCCGACGGGCGTGTCGACGATGGCGCGGGTGCGCTTCACCGTCTGGCCTTCTTTGATCTCGCGGTCCGCACCAAAGATCACGATGCCGACGTTGTCGGTTTCGAGATTGAGTGCCATGCCACGGGTGCCGTTTTCGAACTCGACCATTTCGCCGGCCTGGACGTTGTCCAGACCGTAGACGCGCGCGATACCGTCGCCCACGGACAACACCTGTCCAACTTCGGAGACCTCGGCTTCCTGGCCGAAATTCTTGATCTGCTCTTTGAGGATCGCGGAAATCTCCGCGGCGCGGATGTCCATCAGCCTGCCTCTTTCATCGCGTTCTTGATCGAATTGAGCTTGGTGCGAAGCGAACTATCAACCATCCGGCTGCCGAGCTTCAGCACCAGGCCGCCGATGATCGAGGGATCGACTTTCACGTGGAGGGTGACGTCCTTGCCGGTCACCGACTGCAGTGCCGTCTTCAGGGCATCGACGTTCTTGTCCGAGAGCGGCTCGGCCACCGTGATATCGGCACTCGCCTCGCCCCTGAACTTCGCGACCAGGGCATTGAATGCCCGGATCACATCGCTGACCGCAAACAGTCTGCGGTTGTCGGTCAGCACTTTGAGGAAATTGGCGGAAATACCGGAAATGCCGGCTTGCTCGAGCACCGCCGACAGCGCCTTCAGTTGCGCCTCGGCGGCAAACACGGGACTGCGCACCAACCGTTTGAGGTCGTCGCTCTCGTCCAGCATGCCGGCGAATTTGTCGAGATCGGCCTTGACCGCGTCGATGGACTTTTCATCGCGGGCCAACTCGAACAACGCCGTCGCATAACGGCCGGATACTCCCGAAACAGACTGATCTTCAGCAGCCACTGACGCGCTCTTTAATGCTGTCAAACTCGCAAGGGAAAAACCGTCGCCGCCATGAGCAGCGCCTACGATCCAAGCCCTTGGAATTCAAGCGGGACTTCGATTTCAAACGGATACGCGCGGCACCCGCCCTTTAAAATCGCGGCTTTGCTAACATAGCGAGAGCGCAGGTGCAACACGACGGCAACGACTGGCTGCGTCATCCCGCGCAGCGGGAACGCTTCAGCGCATCGCGTTTCAGCGTGCCGCCCTCTTGTGTAGCAACGCGTCTTGCTTTCGCCTCGACGACACGCTCGCCGCTCACTGTCGAACCCCAATGACGATCGAGATCGAGGGCCCCGTAATATGCCGGGGGCAAGGACGCACACCGCGTCGAGACATTCCATAAGCGCATTACTTGGCACGACCATATTGGGGCGGGCGATGACTTCGATCAGCAGTATTAGCAAGTAATAGCGATGTTAAACTATCGTTAACTATCAAGATTACGGAACATTCCTTGTTTAGTTCCGTCAGTAACAAGATATTACAGCCCGATACATCCCACCTTTACTGCCTAATTCACGCCATATTGCGCCGCAAAACCGCGCGCCTCCGCAACGGGACCGGGGGTCCACCCGCTGCATAAGCAGCCAATACTACCAAGGGTCTATTCACGAATGCAGAAACTCAAGAAGTCGGCGGCGGGAGTAACCCGCCCGCGCATGGCGATCACTGCGATCGCCGCAACTCTCCTGGTCGGTGGGACTGCCACCGAGGCTTCGGCCAAAACCAGGCACCACCACCATGCCCATGTGGCCAGCCACCACGGCGTGGAAAAGACCTGGCGCGACACCAACGCCATGACCCAGTCTGCGGGGACCGGGCATAGCTTCTCCGGCGTCGCCTCGTTCTATGGCAACGAGTCCGGCAGCAAGACCGCTTCCGGCCAGCGTTTCAACGAGAACGCCATGACCTGCGCGCACCGTTCGCTGCCGTTCGGTACCAAGCTCCGCGTGAGCCATGGCGGCCGCAGCGTTGTCGTCACGGTCAACGACCGCGGTCCGTTCGTCCGCGGACGGGTGCTCGACCTCTCCACCGCCGCAGCCCGTGCGCTCGGCATCGACGGCCTCGGCACGGTCACGGCCGAAGTCGTCTCGTGATGCACAGCTAAAAAGGCGCTGTTTCCAAAAAAACCTGGGAAGTATCGCGTCCAGGACGGCGCCAGAACTACTGCGCGCTGAAAATTGAGCCCGCCGTCGTCAATGACGGCGGGCTTTTTTTTGCACGGTGTCATGGCTGCAATCACAAAAAGCTCTGCGGATCGACATCGACCTCGAGCTTCAGATTGCCCTTCGGCTTGGGAGCAGCGGCGAGCCATTGCCGCAGATAGTTCGACAGGTCAAAGCCCCGCGCGGACTTCACGAGCAGGCGGAAACGGTAGCGGCCCTTGATCACCGCAAGCGGCGCTTCCGCCGGCCCCAGCAATTGCACCTGCTCATCGAGCGGCGCGACCGAGACGAGCTTGCGTGCAAAGCTCTCCGCGCTCGAGCGGTCGCCGGCGGAGATGATGAGGCTCGCGAGCCGGCCGAACGGCGGATAGAAGGTGCGCTCGCGTGCCGCGATCTCGCTTGCATAGAACGCCTCCCGGTCACAGGCGATCAGCGCCTGCATCACCGGATGCTCCGGCTGATGGGTCTGCAGGTAGCCGATGCCGCGACCCTGGTCGCGTCCGGCGCGACCGATCACCTGGTTGAGCAATTGCCAGGTCCGCTCGGCAGCGCGCGGATCGCCATTGCCCAGACCCAGATCGGCATCGACCACGCCGACCAGATTGAGCCGCGGGAAATGATGCCCCTTCGCCACCAATTGCGTGCCGATGATGATGTCGACGCGCCCCTCCGCGATCTCGTTGAGCTCGCTGCGCATGGTTTCTATCGAGGTGATGAGATCGCTCGAGAGCACCATGGTCCGCGCGTCCGGAAACAGGGCGGCTGCCTCCTCCTGCAAGCGTTCGACACCGGGGCCGACCGCCGCCAGCGATTCCTCCGCCGCGCAGTTCGGGCAAACATGCGGGCGCGGCATCGAGAAGCCGCAATGATGGCAGACCAAACGCTGGCGGAAACGATGATCGACCAGCCATGCATCGCAGATCGTGCAGGCGAAGCGGTGGCCGCAGCCGCGACAAAGCGTGAGTGGCGCATAGCCGCGGCGATTGAGAAACAACAACGCCTGCTCGCGACGCTCGACCGCGTACCGGATCTGCTCGGCCAACTTTGGTGAAATGAACCGACCGCGCGCTGGAGCGTCTCGCCTGAGATCGATCACCTCGATCTGCGGCATGTGCTGGCCGCCAAAGCGCTGCGGCAGCACGACGCGCTGGTAGCGGCCTTTTCGCGCATTGACCTCCGTCTCGACGGACGGCGTTGCCGAAGCGAGCACGATCGGAATCCTGGCGATATGCGCGCGCACCACCGCCATGTCGCGCGCGTGATAGTGCACGCCGTCATCCTGCTTGTAGGACTGATCGTGCTCCTCGTCGACGACGATGAGCCCGAGATCGGCGTAAGGCAGAAACAGTGCGGAGCGCGCGCCAACGACGACCGGTGCCTCGCCCGCCGAGATCGCGGCCCAATTGCGTTGCCGCGTGCGCGGCGAGAGCTCCGAATGCCATTCGACCGGACGCACGCCGAAGCGCTGGGAGAAGCGGTCGAGGAACTGCCCGGTCAGCGCGATCTCCGGCATCAGGATCAGCGATTGCTTGCCGCGACGGATGGTTTCGGCGACCGCCTCGAAGTAGACCTCGGTCTTGCCCGAGCCGGTGACGCCGTCGAGCAGGGCGACATGGAAGCT
This sequence comes from uncultured Alphaproteobacteria bacterium, assembly GCA_963738845.1. Taxonomy (GTDB): domain Bacteria; phylum Pseudomonadota; class Alphaproteobacteria; order Rhizobiales; family Xanthobacteraceae; genus Bradyrhizobium. Next base: position 38,066 of record CAVTYJ010000011.1, read on the forward strand.
GCCATTGGCGGCGAGCGCGCGCAGGGCGTCGACCGCGGCGCGTTGCTGCCGCGTGAAGTCGGGCTGCGCGTAGGCCGGATCGGGCGGTGGTGGCGGCGGCGGCCGCGGCATCGCTTCCGTGACGAGCGTGCCCTCGTCGACGAGCCCATCGATCACGCCGGTCGAGACGCCTGCCTCCTTTGCGGCGTCGGTCTTGCCGTGCAGGAGGCCGTCCGAAAGCAGACCGATCAGGCGCCGTCGCGCCGGGGTCAGCCGCCGCGGTGGCTCGCCCACAAGACGCACGCCCATCCGCACCCGCTCCGGGCCCAGATGCTCGCCCATCCGCAGGCACATGCGCAGAACCATCCCGCGTGCCGACAATGTATAGTTCGAGACCCAATCGACCAGCGCGCGCAGCTCGTTCTTCAGCGCCGGCACGTCGAGCTTCTCAGTCACGTCCTTTAATCGATTATGCAGCCTCGGGTCGGGATTGGCATTCTCCGCCCACACCACGGCCAGCACCTCGCGCGGCCCGAGCGGTACGCCGACGACATCGCCCGCTTTCAGCTCCATGCCGTGCGGCACGCGGTAGGAATAGGTCTGGTTCAGCGCGACCGGCACCAGCACGTCGACAATGCGCGTCGAGGCGGCGGAGGGAGCGGTTGAGCGCAAGGTGACGTCCATCGGAGAATCGCCTGGTTCGATAGCAGCAGGTTAGCGAAGGTTAAAGGAAAGCGGTGCGATATAATTGGTCGAATCAGAGCACGCCGCCATGGTTGCAAGACGAACTCCGGAACCGATCGAGCTTGACAGCGCCGATGAGACGATCGGACGCGAAATGGCGCGCTGGCTTTCGCATTTGCGCGCGGAGCGGCGCCTATCGCCGAAGACTCTGGAAGCCTATGAGCGGGACGTCAGGCAATTCCTCGATTTCCTCTGCGAGCATTTTGGCGCGAGGGTCACGCTGGCACGGTTTTCCGCGCTTGAGGCAACCGACATCAGGGCGTTCATGGCGATGCGCCGCGCCGACGATATCGCCGGACGCTCGCTGATGCGCAGCCTGGCCGGGCTGCGCTCTTTCGGCCGCTTCCTCGAACGCGAAGGAAAAGGCAAGGTCGGGGCGCTGTCTGCCATTCGCGCTCCCAAGATCGGCAAGACCCTGCCGAAACCCCTGCAGATGGACGCCGCCAAGCGGCTTGCGGATGCCGACGAGCGCGCCGGCGAGACGCGCGAGAGCTGGATCCTGGCGCGCGACGCCGCCGTGATGGCGCTGCTCTACGGCTCGGGCCTGCGCATCTCCGAAGCGCTGGGATTGAAGCGCCGCGATGTGCCCCGCCCCGGCGAAGGCGACGTGCTTGTCGTCACCGGCAAGGGAAACAAGACGCGGATGGTCCCGGTGCTGCAGAATGTGCTGGCGTTGATCGCGGATTATGTCGCGCTGTGCCCGCATCCGCTGCCGCAAGAGGGCGCGATCTTCGTCGGCGCGCGCGGCGGGCCGCTGAGCCCGCGCATCATTCAGCTCACCATGGAACGGCTGCGCGCCGTGCTGGGACTGCCCGACAGTGCGACACCTCACGCGCTGCGACATTCCTTTGCCACCCATCTCTTGTCGCGCGGCGGCGACCTGCGCGCGATCCAGGAGTTGCTTGGACATTCCTCGCTCTCGACCACGCAGATCTATACCGGCATCGACAGCGAGCGGTTGCTCGAGGTCTATCGTTCCGCCCATCCCCGCAGCTAGCTCGAAAGAGCAGTGGCACCAGCTTGGAAATCTGCCGACACGTGCGCCGCATCGGATTTCCTTGGGCCTTGCCTCTTGCGCCGGCCGCATTTGTTCGGCAATCGTTGGCTTGACCGAAGTGGCGGGAGGGACCTTATGAGCGCACACGAAAGCATGGAGCATGCCGAGCACGCCGAGCACGCTTCGATCGAGAACAAGAAGATTGCGCTCCTGATCGCGGTGATCGCGCTGTGCCTTGCACTATCGGAGATGCTCGGCAAGGGTGCGCAGACCGAAGCGATCGCCAAAAACGTCGAAGCCTCGAATCTGTGGGCCTTCTTCCAGGCAAAAAGCATTCGACGCACGGTGGTGCAGACCGCGGCCGAGCAGGGCAAGCTGAGCCTGTTCACGGCCGGCGACGAGGCGACCAAGGCCGCGCTGCAGAAGCAGATCGACGACTGGCAGAAGACGGCGGCGCGCTACCGCTCGGAGCCGGAGACCGGTGAAGGCACCGAGCAGCTTTCCGAGCGCGCCAAACACGCAGAAGAGGAACGCAATCTTTCGACCGCGAAATATCACCACTTCGAAATCGCCTCCGCCGCGTTTCAGATCGCGATCGTGCTGGCATCCGCGACCATCATCACCGGCATCGTGGTGCTGGCCTGGATTTCCGGCGCGCTGACGCTTGCCGGCGTCTTGATAACGGCTCTCGGTCTCTTCAGCCCGCACCTGCTGCCGTTGCACTGATCGGGCGGCGCGCGCGGTGGTCCAGCTAGCGCGCCTGATGCACGCTCTTGCGGAAGCGCTGGATCAGCCGCAGCGTGCGCCCCGACCAGCCTTCGCCGCCCCCGCTCATCAGCTCGACGATCCGCGCCTTGACCGGATCCACCAGCGCCTTGGCCTTGGCGCGCACGGCGATGACGAACTCGTAGAGCTTTTCGAACCAGCCCATTTCCAGAAGCTTTGGCCGGGTCACGTCGAACACGAAGGCGGTGACGCCGACACCCAGAAACTTGGCGAACAGAAGCGTCGTGACCGCACTCATCCAGTACTCATGCATCAACAGCCACATGCCGATCAGCTTGAGTGGAAACAGCGGAATCACCGGCACGATGAACACGATCAGCGTCATGGTCGGCGACAGGGCATCGACGCGTTCGGCGAGCCATTGCTTGAACGTACGCAGCGGGATGACCGCGACCACCCTGGCGACGATCGGCTCAAGGTTGTCCCAAAGCCAGGCCTCGATCAGGAAGACGATCGCGAGCAGAACCCAGAGCGGCTGTAGGAGGCGGCGCAACATCGATCACATTATAACCCAGTGGCGGCCAGGTTTCGATCACATATGGATGGCGCGTTTGCCGACCGCAAGCGCCGCTTCCTTGATCGCCTCGGACCGGGTCGGATGGGCATGGCAAGTCCGTGCCAGATCCTCGGCCGAGCCGCCAAATTCCATCAGGACGGCGGCTTCGTGGATCATCTCGCCGGCCTCGATGCCGATGATGTGCACGCCGAGCACGCGGTCCGTCTTCGCATCTGCGAGAACTTTGACGAATCCGTCCGTGGTTTGATTCACCTTCGAGCGGCCGTTGGCGGTAAAGGGGAATTTCCCCGAGGTATAAGCAATACCAGCCTGCTTCAGCTCTTCCTCGGTCTTGCCGACCGCGGCGACCTCGGGCGTCGTATAGACGACCCCGGGAATGACATCGTAGTTCACATGGCCGGCCTGGCCTGCGAGAATCTCCGCAACGGCGACACCCTCATCCTCGGCCTTGTGCGCCAGCATCGGCCCGGCGATCACATCGCCAATGGCGTAGATGCCCTTCACGCTTGTGGAAAAGTGCTCGTCGATCTGCACGCGGCCGCGATTGTCGAGCGCAACGCCGGCCTCCTGCAGGCCAAGGCCTTCGGTGTAGGCCACGCGCCCGATGCAGACCAGCACGACGTCTGCGTCGAGCGTCTCCTGCGCGCCGCCAGCCGCCGGCTCGACTTTCGCGGCAAGCGTCTTGCCCGACGTGTCGACGCCGGTGACCTTGGCGCCAAGCTTGAACTTGAACCCCTGCTTTTCCAGGATGCGCTGGAACTGACGCGCGATCTCGCCGTCCATCCCCGGTAAAATACGGTCGAGGTATTCGACCACGGTGACATCAGCACCAAGCCGGTGCCAGACCGAGCCGAGTTCCAGCCCGATGACGCCGGCGCCGACGATCAGAAGCTTTCCGGGCACCTTGTCGAGTGAGAGCGCGCCGGTCGACGACACGATGCGCTTCTCGTCGATATCAATGCCCCTGAGCCGCGCGACGTCGGAGCCGGTGGCGATCACGATGTTCTTCGTCTCGACGATGTGCGTGCTCGGGTTTCCGGTCACCTCGACCTTGCCGGCAGCGACAATCCTGCCCTTGCCCTGAATCACGTCGATCTTGTTCTTCTTCATCAGGAAGTCGACGCCCTTGACGTTGCCGTCTATGCCCTGCTGCTTGAACTTCATCATCGCGGGCAGGTCGAGCTTGGGCGCTCCCACGCCGACGCCCATCTTGGCAAAGCTGTGCGCGGCCTCCTCGAACATTTCGGATGCGTGCAACAGCGCCTTGGATGGCATGCAGCCGATATTGAGGCAGGTGCCGCCGAGCGTCGCGTTCTTCTCGACGACGGCAACCTTCATGCCGAGTTGCGCCGCACGAACCGCGCAGACATATCCGCCGGGACCGGTGCCAATCACAACGAGATCGTATGCAGCCATGACCTGGATTCCTGTAGCTGAGCTATGTGACAGGCGTTAGCGCCCGCCCGAGACATCGAGAATGGCACTGGTCACGTAGGAAGCTTCGTCCGACATCAGCCATACGATGGCATTCGCGATCTCTTCCGCCGTGCCGACACGCTTCATCGGCACGTTGGGCGCCAGCCGATGCGCGCGGTCGGGCTCTCCGCCCGAAGCGTGGATGTCGGTATCGATCAGGCCCGGACGGATCGCCGCAACCCGGATCCCTTCGCCCGCGACCTCGTGACCGAGCCCGACGGTGAAGGAATCGATCGCCCCCTTGGAGGCGGCGTAATCGACATAGGTGTTGGGCGCGCCGAGTTTCGCGGCGACCGACGACAGATTGACGATCACGCCGCCCTTGCCGCCATGGCGCGTCGACATGCGCTTGACGGCCTCGCGTGCGCAAAGAATGCTGCCGGTGACGTTGACCGCCATCATGCGCTGGATGCGCTCGGCACTCATCTCGTCGACGCGCACGCCACTCTTCTCGACGGTGCCCGCATTATTGACGAGCGTCCCGAGCGTGCCGAACTTGTCCGCGGTCTCGAACAGCGCAAGGATATCGCCCTCGAATCCGACATCGCATTTCACCGCGATCGCCTTGCCATTGGAGCGTTCGATCTCGGCGACCACCTCGTTCGCCGCGCCTTGATTGCTGGCATAGCCGACCACCACGCGATGGCCGCGTGCAGCAGCGGCGAGCGCGGTAGCGCGACCGATGCCGCGACTGCCTCCGGTGATGATCACAACCTTGTCGGTCATTTGGGCCCCCAAACGCTCGGACGCGCGTTCCACACGTTCGTGACGCGCTCCAGCCATCGACGTTGAATCACAGGTCCAGCACCAGCCGCGCCGGATCCTCCAGGCTTTCCTTGACCCGCACGAGGAAGGTCACCGCCTCCTTGCCGTCGATGACGCGGTGGTCGTAGGACAGCGCCAGATACATCATCGGGCGGATCTCGATCTTGCCGCCGACCACCATCGCGCGTTCCTGGATCTTGTGCATGCCGAGGATGCCGGACTGCGGGGCGTTCAGGATCGGCGTCGACATCAACGAGCCGTAAATGCCGCCATTGGTAATCGTGAAGGTGCCGCCCTGCATCTCCTCGATCTTGAGCTGGCCGTCGCGCGCGCGCCGGCCATAGTCGGCGATCGATTTTTCGATCTCGGCGATCGACTTGCGGTCGCAGTCGTGCACCACGGGGACGACCAGGCCGCGGTCGGTGCCGACGGCGACGCCGATGTGATAATAGTTCTTGTAGATCAGGTCCGTGCCGTCGATCTCGGCATTGACGGCCGGGATGTCCTTGAGCCCCTGCACGCAAGCCTTGGTGAAGAAGCCCATGAAGCCGAGCTTGACGCCGTGCCTCTTCTCGAACACGTCCTTGTATTGCGCGCGCAGCGCCATGACGTGGCTCATGTCGACCTCGTTGAAGGTCGTGAGCATCGCCGCGGTGTTCTGCACATCCTTGAGCCGCCGCGCGATGGTCTGGCGAAGCCGCGTCATCTTCACGCGCTCCTCGCGCGCGGCATCGTCCGCCGGCGACGGCGCACGGACCTGCACGGAAGCGGCCGGCTGACTGACCGGTGTCGGCGCCGATGCAGCTTTCTCGATCGCGGCAAGCATATCGCCCTTGGTGACCCGGCCGTCCTTGCCCGAGCCCGGAACGGTCGAGGCATCGACCCCGCTTTCGGCGGAGAGCTTTCGCACCGAAGGAGCGAGCGGCGCGTCCGCCGGCGGCGCCTTTGCGGCCGGTGCCGCGGCAGGTGGGGGAGGCGGAGGCGCAGCCGCAGCCGTCGGCTTGGCCGACGCCGCCGCGGGCTTTGCGCCCGCGGCACCATCGTTGATCAATCCGAGCAGCGCGCCGACCGCGACGGTGTCGCCGTCCTTGGCCGAGATTTCGCCGAGCACGCCCGCCGACGGGGCCGGCACCTCGATCGTGACCTTGTCGGTTTCGAGCTCGACCAGGGGCTCGTCGACCGCAACCGCCTCGCCGGCCTTCTTGAACCAGCGGCCGATGGTCGCTTCGGTTACGGATTCGCCGAGCGTCGGAACACGAATTTCAGTCATGATCTGTTTCCTCGATAACCTGCGCGGTCATGATTTCGATGGCCACCCTCTGCGAAGGCGGAGGATCCAGTACGCCGGGACGAACGTTAAGAACGCACGGCGCGGCGTACCGGATACCCCGCTTACGCGGGGTATGACGGAGCATTTCTAGTTCAAGGCCTCGTCGAGCAGCGCCCTGAGCTGCGCCAGGTGCTTCGACATGAGGCCGGTCGCGGTTGCCGCCGCCGCCGCGCGTCCTGCATACCGCGGCCGCCTGTTCGGCGCATTGACCTGGTTCAGCACCCATTCGAGATAGGGCTCGATGAAATGCCACGAACCCATGTTGCGCGGCTCCTCCTGGCACCAGACGAGCTCGGCACCCTTGAAGCGCCCGAGCTCCATCACCAGGGCCTTCAGCGGCACCGGATAGAGCTGCTCGAGCCGCATCAGGTAAATGTCGTCGAGGCCGCGCTTCTCGCGCTCCTCGTAAAGATCGTAATAGACCTTGCCGGCGCAAAGCACGACGCGGCGGATCTTCTCGTCGGCGACGAGCTTGATCTTCTCGTTGGGCAGCATTTGCGCGTCGTCGTAGAGGATGCGGTGAAAGGTGGTGTCCTTGCCGAGCTCGTCGAGCCGCGACACCGCGCGCTTGTGGCGCAGCAGCGATTTCGGGGTCATCAGGATCAACGGCTTCCTGATCTCGCGATGCAGCTGGCGCCGGAGCACATGGAAATAGTTGGCCGGCGTGGTCGGATTGCAGACCTGCATGTTGTCTTCGGCGCAGAGCTGCAGATAGCGCTCGAGCCGCGCCGAGGAGTGCTCCGGCCCCTGCCCTTCATAGCCATGCGGCAGCAGGCAGACGAGCCCCGACATGCGCAGCCATTTGCGTTCGCCGGAGGAGATGAACTGGTCGAACACGACCTGTGCGCCGTTGGCGAAGTCGCCAAACTGCGCTTCCCACATCGCAAGCGCGTTCGGTTCCGCAAGCGAATAGCCGTATTCAAAGCCGAGCACGGCCTCTTCCGACAAAAGCGAGTTGATCACCTCGTAGTGGCCCTGCTCGCCGCCGAGATGATTGAAAGGCGTGTAACGACTCTCGTCCTCCTGATCGATCAGGACCGAATGGCGCTGCGAAAACGTGCCGCGCTCGGAGTCCTGTCCGGACAGACGGACGTGATGGCCTTCCTGCAGCAGCGAGCAGAACGCCAGGGCCTCTCCGGTCGCCCAGTCGATGCCGACGCCGTTCTCGATCGCCTTGGCGCGATTCTCAAGGAAGCGCTGAATGGTGCGATGGACCCGGAACCCATCAGGCACCTTGGTGATCTTGCGGCCGATCTCCTTCAACGCCGCGACATCGACGCCGGTGACGCCGCGCCGCGCGTCCTCTTCCTGGTCTGCAATCTTGAAGCCGGCCCATTTGCCGTCGAGCCAGTCGGCCTTGTTCGGCTTGTAACCGGTACCAGCCTCGAATTCCGCGTCGAGCCGGGCGCGCCAATCGGCCTTCGCCTTCTCGACCTCGCCCTCGGTGATGACGCCGTCACCGACCAGCCGCTTGGCGTAGATCTCGAGTGTCGAGGGATGCGCGGCAATCTTCTTGTACATCACCGGTTGGGTGAACGCGGGCTCGTCGCCCTCGTTGTGGCCATGCCGGCGATAGCAGAACATGTCGATCACGACCGGCTTGTGGAATTTCTGCCGGAACTCGATTGCGACCTTTGCGGCGAACACGACGGCTTCCGGATCGTCGCCGTTCACATGAAAGATCGGCGCATCGATCATCTTGGCGACGTCGGACGGATAAGGCGAGGAGCGCGAGTAGCGCGGATAGGTGGTGAAGCCGATCTGGTTGTTGACGATGAAATGCAGCGATCCGCCGGTGCGGTAGCCCTTCAGATCGGAGAGCGAGAAGCATTCGGCGACCACGCCCTGGCCGGCAAAGGCGGCATCGCCATGCATCAGGAGCGGAAGCACGGAGATGCGCATGTCCGGCGGGTCGCCATGCTGGTCCTGCTTGGCGCGCACCTTGCCGAGCACCACGGGGTCGACGATCTCGAGATGCGATGGATTGGCGGTCAGCGACAGGTGGATGCGATTGCCGTCGAATTCGCGATCCGACGATGCGCCGAGATGGTATTTCACGTCGCCCGAACCCTCGACGTCCTCGGGATTGGCGGAGCCGCCCTTGAACTCGTGGAACAGCGCGCGATGCGGCTTGCCCATCACCTGGGTGAGCACGTTGAGGCGGCCGCGATGCGGCATGCCGACGACGATCTCCTTCACGCCCAGATTGCCGCCGCGCTTGATGATCTGCTCGAGCGCGGGGATCAGCGACTCTGCACCGTCGAGACCAAAACGCTTGGTGCCGGTGAATTTGGTGTCGCAGAACTTCTCGAAGCCCTCGGCTTCGATCAGCTTGTTGAGGATGGCGCGGCGGCCCTCGCGGGTGAAGCTGATCTCCTTGTCCGGACCCTCGATGCGCTCCTGGATCCAGGATTTTTGCGCCGGGTTGGTGATGTGCATGAACTCGACGCCGAGGGTCTGGCAGTAGGTGCGCTCGCAGATCGCCACGATCTCGCGCAGCGTGCCGTATTCGAGCCCAAGCACGTGATCGAGGAAGATCTTGCGGTCGAAATCGGCATCCGTGAAGCCGTAGGAGCGCGGGTCGAGCTCTTCGCGATTGCGCGGCGCCTCGATCCCGAGCGGATCGAGATTGGCATGGAAGTGGCCGCGCATGCGATAGGCGCGGATCAGCATGATGGCGCGGACGGAATCGCGGGTGGCCTGATGCAGCTCGGCGACAGTGACCTCGGCGCCCTTGGCCTGCGCTTTTGCCGCGATCTTCTGGCTCACGGCCTTTTCGACCGTCGCCCAGTTGCCGTCCAGGGCGCTGGTGAGCTCGTCGCGCGGGGTCAGTGGCCAGCTGTCGCGTCCCCAGGACGGCCCCTCCGCGTTCTTGACGACATCGGCCGGGGCATCCTTCAGGCTCTTGAAGAACTCCTGCCATTCGCCATCGACTGAAGCGGGGTCTTTCTCGTAGCGGGCGTAGATATCGTCGATGTAGGTGGCATTGGTGCCCTGCAGAAACGAAGATAGGGCAAAAGCGGCGTTCGCGTCCTGGCGAGACATGATGGCTTCCTGGATTTTTTTAGCTTTGCGCGTGGCAGACGGCGCCAAAAGGCCGATCCCGGGAGATCGGCCTTACAAAAAGTCCTTTACCTTATTTAGGGCGAATGTTCGCGCTGAAAAGAACTAAGCGATGAATTACGAATTCAGTTTTTCAGCGAGCGTGTGCCCAAGCCTGGCAGGAGACGGCGAGACCGTGATTCCGGCCGCTTCCATCGCGGCGGTCTTCGATCCCGCATCGCCCTTGCCGCCGGCGATGATGGCGCCCGCGTGACCCATGCGGCGGCCGGGGGGAGCGGTGACGCCTGCGATGAAGCCCACCATCGGCTTCTTGCGGCCGCGCTTGGCTTCATCCCTGAGGAACTGGGCGGCGTCCTCCTCGGCCGATCCGCCGATCTCGCCGATCATGATAATCGAGGTGGTCTGGGGGTCGGCGAGGAACATTTCCAGCACGTCGATGAATTCGGTGCCTTTGACCGGATCGCCGCCAATGCCGACCGCCGTGGTCTGGCCGAGGCCCTCCTGGGTGGTCTGGAATACCGCTTCATAGGTGAGCGTGCCCGAGCGCGAGACGATGCCGACCGAGCCCGGCTTGAAGATATTGGCGGGCATGATGCCGATCTTGCACTCGCCCGCGGTCATCACGCCGGGGCAGTTCGGCCCGATCAGCCGCGACTTGGAGCCCGAGAGCGAGCGCTTCACGCGGACCATGTCGAGCACCGGAATGCCTTCCGTGATGCAGACGATCAGCGGGATTTCGGCATCGATCGCCTCGCAGATCGCATCCGCTGCCCCCGGTGGCGGCACATAGATCACGGAGGCATCGGCGCCGGTCTTCTGGCGCGCCTCGGCGACCGTGTCGAACACGGGCAGACCGAGATGCGTCGATCCGCCTTTGCCCGGCGAGGTGCCGCCGACCATCTTCGTGCCATAGGCGAGCGCGGCTTCGGAGTGGAAGGTGCCGTTCTTGCCGGTAAAACCCTGGCAAATGACTTTGGTGTTCTTGTCGATCAGAATGGACATGAGTTTTCGCGTGCTTTCCGCTGACGCCAACGATTGATTAACTGACCCGCCGATAGACGCCGGTGAGCACGTCGGCCCATCCCTCGGCGTCGGGCGAGAACTGGATCTTCATGTTGTAGGTATTGTCGTCGACCACCTCGTAGACGTGGCGCGCATTGCCGCGCAGCGAGCCGCGCACGAGAACCAGCGACTTGTCGACCCATCCGCCGGACGCTGGCGACGGCGGATAATAGCCAAGAGAGTCATGCCAGAACAATTTGTAGGTGCGGTCCTCGCGGTCGTAGGTGAAGAGCGCATGCGTGGCAAAGCTCTCCTTGCCGTCGCGCACCTGGCGCGCGTCCTGAATCAGATAGAAGCCGTTGAGGTCCATGCGGGCCACGACATGCGAGGTTGCCGGCCCACCCGCGACCCAGCGCGACGGATAGACCATCTCCTCGCCCTTCCATTCGCCGGCAAACACCGCGAGCTTGGTATGCTCCGGCAGCGGCGATGGTGCGGCGAGATGGTCCGGTGCCATGGGTGCTAGCTCCCCTTGACGGCTTTCACGATCTTCTGGGCGGCATCGTCGAGATTGTCCGCCGGCAGCACGTTCAGTCCCGATTGACGGATGATCTGCTTGCCCTGTTCGACGTTGGTGCCTTCAAGCCGCACCACCAGCGGCACGGTGAGGCCGACCTGCTTGACGGCGGCGACAACGCCCTCGGCGATCACATCGCATTTCATGATGCCGCCGAAGATGTTGACCAGAATGCCCTTCACATTGGGATCGGCGGTGATGATCTTGAAGGCGGCGGCCACCTTCTCCACGCTGGCGCCGCCGCCGACGTCGAGGAAGTTGGCCGGCGACATGCCGTAGAGCTTGATGATGTCCATGGTGGCCATGGCAAGCCCTGCGCCATTGACCATGCAGCCGATGGTGCCGTCGAGGGCGACATAATTGAGGTCGTATTTCGAGGCCTCGATTTCCTTTGCATCCTCCTCGGTCTCGTCGCGCAGCGCCATCACTTCGGGGTGGCGGAACAGCGCGTTGTCATCGAAGGCGACCTTGGCGTCGAGCACGCGCAACTGACCCTGCCTGGTCACGACCAGGGGGTTGATCTCGAGCATCGCCATGTCCTTGGCGACGAAGGCGTTATAAAGCTGGGTCGTGAGCTTCTCGGCCTGCTTGGCGAGATCGCCGGAAAGATTCAGTGCCTTTGCGACGGTGCGGCCATGATGGCCCATGATGCCGGTCGCCGGATCCACCGAAAACGAGACGATCTTTTCCGGCGTCTTGTGCGCGACGTCCTCGATGTTGACGCCGCCTTCGGTCGAGACCACGAAGGAGACTTCCGAGGTCTCGCGATTGACCAGGATCGAGAGATAGAACTCCTTGTCGATATCGGAGCCCTCTTCGATGTAGAGGCGGTTGACCTGCTTGCCATGCGGCCCGGTCTGCACGGTCACCAGCGTCGCGCCCAGCATCTGCTTGGCGAAGTCCTTCACTTCCGCGACCGATTTGGCGATGCGGACGCCGCCCTTGTCGCCGGCGGACGCCTCCCTGAACGTGCCCTTGCCGCGGCCGCCGGCGTGGATCTGGCTTTTCACCACCCAGATCGGGCCGGGCAACGTCTTGGCGGCGGCCTCGGCATCCTCCGGCTTCAGCACGGGGACGCCCTTGGAGATCGGAGCGCCGAATTCTCCAAGCAGCGCCTTCGCCTGATATTCATGAATATTCATTCGGACGCTCCCAAACCGCCATCAGGTGAATTCTTGCCCATTCACCCCGAATTTTGGGTCTGGTATACCATATACCAAGACCGCTGCAAGCCCCTCCCGGACCCGCTCGCCGCCGACGGGGGCGGTTAGCGCCCGAGCAGATCGGGCGCGATCTTCTTGCAGGCATCGACCAGGCCCTGCACGGCTGCAACCGACTTCTCGAAGGCGTCGCGGTCCTTGCCGGCGAGCTCGATCTCGACGATGCGTTCGACGCCCTTGCCGCCGATCACGACGGGCACGCCGACATACATGTCCTTCACGCTGTATTCGCCGTTGAGATAGGCCGCGCACGGCAACACGCGCTTCTTGTCCAGAAGATAGCTCTCCGCCATCGCGATGGCCGACGCCGCCGGCGCGTAATAGGCCGAGCCGGTCTTCAGGAGATTGACGATCTCGGCGCCGCCGTTGCGGGTGCGGTCGACGATCTCGTCGATGCGGCTCTGCGAGGTCCAGCCCATCTTGACGAGATCGGGCAGCGGGATTCCGGCAACGGTGGAATAGCGCACCAGCGGCACCATGGTATCGCCATGGCCGCCGAGCACGAAGGCGGTGACGTCCTCGACCGAGACGTTGAACTCGTCGGCGAGGAAATAGCGGAAGCGCGAGGAGTCCAGCACGCCGGCCATGCCCACCACTTTCTTGTGCGGCATGCCTGAGGCTTTCTGCAGCGCCCACACCATGGCGTCGAGCGGGTTGGTGATGCAGATGACGAAGGCATTCGGCGCGTATTTCTTGATGCCGGCGCCGACCTGCTCCATCACCTTCAGATTGATCGAGAGCAGATCGTCGCGGCTCATGCCCGGCTTGCGCGGCACGCCTGCGGTGACGATGCAGACATCGGCGCCGTCGAGCGCCTCGTAGGAATTGGCGCCGGTATAATTGGCGTCGAAGCCGTCGACCGGCGAGGATTGTGCGATGTCGAGCGCCTTGCCCTGCGGCACGCCCTCGGCAATGTCGAACATCACGACGTCGCCAAGGTTCTTCAAGCCGATGAGATGAGCCAGCGTTCCGCCGATCTGACCCGAGCCAATCAAACCAATCTTGCTGCGCGCCATGGAAATCTGTCCTTTGAACCCGAACGGGGATGGATTGGGAAAGCTACGGCTTCGTTATCCCTTTCGACCGGACCGTTCAAGCCGGAGCCTGCTCAATTGTCGGGCGGCCTCGTCATTCCCGGCGCGCGCCGTCGCGAGCCGGGAATGACGGAGGATCACGTCTCCACCAGGCCGGTGGTTGCGCCGCTGGCCGAGGAATCCTTTCGCCCGTGGGGCAACGCCAGATAGGATGCCGAGCTCATTTCGACCAGGCGCGACGAGGTCCGCTTGAACTCGTTGACCTCGTTGCCCTCGGTGGCCACGTAGAGCGACACCGGATCGGCCGCGGCCGATGCCATCAGCTTGACCCCGTTGTCGTAGAGCGTGTCGATGAGGGAGATAAAGCGCTTGGCGGCGTTGCGCGCGGGATAGTCCATCACCGGGATGTGGTCGAGCAGAATGGTGTGATAGTCGTGCGCGAGACGGAGGTAATCGGACGCCGCAAGCGGCGCCTCGCAGAGGTCAGCGAACGCGAAGCGCGCCACACCGTGCGAGGAGCAGGGCACGTGGAGTGTGCGCCCCTTGATCGCAATGTCGCGCGGCTTGCATGGAGCGTTGCCGGTCATCTTCGCCCAGGCCTTGTTGAGCGACAAAGTGGCTTCGCCGTCATCGGGCACCAGCCACATCTTGACGCCGACGAGCTTCTCCAGCCGGAAATCGGTGCGGGCGTCGAGCTTCATCACGTCCATATGGGCTTCGATCTGGGCGATGAAGGGCAGGAACAACGCGCGATTCAGCCCGCCCTTGTAAAGATCATCCGGCGCGACATTCGATGTCGCGACCACGATGGTGCCGAGTTCGAAAAGCCTGGCAAACAGCCTCCCCAGGATCATCGCATCGGCAATATCGGTGACGTGAAACTCATCGAAGCAAAGCAGCCAGGCCTCTTCGAAGATCTCGTGCGCCGTAAGCGCAATGACCTCGCCATTGGCGATCTCGCCGCGCGCGATCTGCTGGCGAAAGTCGTAGATGCGCTCGTGGACGCCGGCCATGAATTCATGGAAATGCGCGCGGCGCTTGTGCTGCACCGGGCTTGCCTGAAAGAACAGGTCCATCAGCATGGTCTTGCCGCGCCCGACCTCGCCATGGACGTAGAGCCCGCGCGGAGGGCTCTCATCCCTGTCGGCAAACAGCCTCCCGAGCAGCCCCTGCCTGCGCGGCGGCTTGTAGCTCGACAGCTTCTGTTCCAGCGCGACAAAAGCCTCCGCGACCTCGGCCTGCGCCGCATCAGGCTCGATCGCGCCGGAGGCGACCAGCGCCTGATACTGGCTGCGGAAGGAATCGGACGGGGTGGTCAACATGCGCCCACCTTACGATCCCAGCGCGCGACAAATTGCAAGCCGTGAATTGGCCCGACGGGGATATGTCCCGGACGGTTGCGGCGCACCCGCCGCGGTCGTTTCAGACCGGCGACGTTCGCTCAAGCGCAGAACGCGTAGGAATCCTCGACCACGTAGGGACCGCCGCCGGTGGAAGCACGGGAGGAGAACAGCACGAAGCGATCGGCGGTAAACACCCGGCTCGGGAAATAGCCGCGCACCGAAAGGTAGTCCGCAACGTCCTGACTGGAGGCGTCATACAGCCGCGCGAGCGTCACATGCGGAGTGAACTTGCGCCCCTCGGGATCGAGCCCGATGCGCTGCATCAAGCGCTCGAGCTCGGCCTGCAGCTCGATCAGCGGCCGCGTCGGCGCGATATTGGCAACGACGGCGCGCGGCTTGCGTCCGCCGAAACTGGAAAGACCTTGCACCGTGACGTCGAACGGCTTGCGATCGACGCGCGCCAGCATCATTGCGATCTCGTTGGCTGAGATGCCGTCGATGTCGCCGATGAAGCGCAATGTGACGTGATAGTTTTCGGGATCGACCCAGCGGGCGCCGGGAAGGCCGCCCCGCAGGCTGGAAAGCGTTTGGCCGATGTCGGCCGGGATTTCCAGTCCAGTAAACAAACGCGGCATCGTTAGGACTCCCGATGCTTGAGTTTGACCCCAGGAGAATAGATCAAACCCCTCACCAAATCCCAGTGACGAATCACTGGAACCAATTTGTACCCGAGTTATGTGACTCTGCGAAGCACACGACCTTAACGAATCGAAAACCTTCGTGGAAACCCTGACGGGTAAGGTTATCGATGCCTGATTTTCAACGGCTTTGCCTCGTTATCGAACCGAGAAATGCCTCCACCATGGGCATTATTCTCGTCACGATGATGTCGACACCCGCAGGCGTCGGGTGGATGCCGTCGGCCTGATTGAGCTTGGCATCGGCGGCGACGCCATCGAGGAAAAACGGATAGAGCGGAACGCCAAACGATGTCGCGAGATCCGGATAGATGCTGTTGAAGCGCGCAGCAAAGTCGCTGCCGTAATTCGGCGGCGCCAGCATGCCGCATAGAAGCACGGAAATGCCGCGCGCTTTCAGCCGGCTCACAATGTCGGACAGCGCCGCGCGGGTGACGGCCGGGTCGGTGCCGCGCAGCGCGTCATTGGCGCCGAGCTCCACGATCACGCCGTCGGTCCCCGCCGGCACCGACCAGTCGAGCCGGTCGCGGCCGCCGGATGAGGTGTCGCCGGACACCCCGGCGTTGGTCACGTCGATATTTACCCCTTTGTCCTTCAAGGCTTTTTGCAGTTTCGCGGGGAACGCGTCATTAACCGAAAGTCCAAGCCCCGCGGACAGCGAATCGCCCAGCACGACGAGCTTGATTGGCCTTGTTGCATCTGCCGGTGCACCTGCCACTGCCGCTGAAGGTGCCGTCAAGATCACCGTCAACACGATCATGTGCGCGAGCATGACAAGCCGCCTCTCGACCCAAGCCGCGAAAGTGCCATATGACCGAGCCATGGACAGCCTCACAACATCTCCTCCGCCGCACACCATTTCCATTTCGGACCTCAACCTCTCGCTCGGCAGCGGCGCCGCGCGGGTGCACATCCTCAAGGACATCAATCTCAGCGTCGCGTCCGGCGAAGCCATCGGACTGATCGGCCCTTCGGGCTCGGGGAAATCCACATTGCTGATGGTGATGGCCGGACTGGAGCGCCCTGATAGCGGAGAGGTGGTGGTCAACGGCACGCCTTTCAATGGCCTCGACGAGGACGCGCTGGCGCGCTTCCGCGGCCGCCAGGTCGGCATCGTGTTTCAGTCGTTCCATCTCATTCCAACCATGACCGCGCTGGAGAACGTCGCAGTGCCGCTGGAGCTTGCCGGCAATCCGGACGCGGCGACGCGCGCGGCGCAGGAATTGTCCTCGGTGGGACTTGGCGACCGACTGCACCATTATCCGACGCAACTCTCCGGCGGAGAGCAGCAGCGCGTCGCGCTCGCCCGCGCGCTGGCGCCGGACCCTGCCATTCTCGTCGCCGACGAGCCCACCGGCAATCTCGATGAGGCCACCGGAAAGCAGATCGTCGATCTTCTGTTCAGCAAGCATGCCGAGCGCGGGATGACGCTGGTTCTGGTCACTCATGATGCCTCGCTGGCCCAGCGTTGCGACCGCGTCGTGAGGCTGCGCTCGGGGCGCATCGATACTGCCGCGGAGTGCAAAGCCGCCTCATGAGCATCGCCTCCGAAAGCATCGGCGCAATCGCGCCGGAGCCGGTCAAATCCCGCCGCCCCTCGCTCAGCCTGCGCTACGCGCTGCGGGAGTTGCGCGGCGGCTTGCGTGGCTTCTATGTGTTCATTGCCTGCATTGCGCTCGGGGTAATGGCGATTTCGGGCGTGGGCTCGGTGGCGGCAAGCCTGGGCGACGGGCTGGCACGCGAGGGCCGCAACCTGCTCGGAGGCGACGTCGCCTTCGTGCTGTTCCAGCGCGAGGCGAGGCCGGCCGAGCTGGCATTCCTGCGCTCGCGCGGGCAGGTGTCGGTTGCCGCGACCTTGCGCGGCATGGCGCGCGCAGGCGACGGTCGCCTCGCGCTGGTCGAAGTGAAGGCGGTCGACGGAATCTATCCGATGCTTGGCGCGCTTGCGCTGGAGCCGTCGGTGCCGATCCAGGATCTCCTCGCCGAACGCGATGGCGCGTTCGGCGCCGCAGCCGACCCGGGGCTTCTGGCACGACTCGATCTCAAGATCGGCGACACGGTGAGCGTCGGCGATGCCCGCTTCCAGATCCGCAGCGCCGTGACCGCCGAGCCGGACAAGCTGTCGGGCGGCATCGGCTTCGGGCCGCGTTTTCTGATCAGCGACACCGGGCTGCGCGCGACCGGGCTGCTGCAGCCCGGCAGCCTGGTGCGCTGGAGCTATCGGGTGAAACTGCCCGACAATGCGGCGGATGATCGCGCCATGTCTGCGCTGATCGACGACTCCCGTCAGGCCGCTCCGGAGGCTGGCTGGGAGGTGCGAAGCCGCGCCAATGCCTCGCCGCAACTCGAACGCACGATCAGCCGCTTTACCCAATTCCTGACGCTGGTCGGATTGGCTGCACTTCTCGTCGGCGGCGTCGGCGTGGCGAACGCGGTGAAAGCCCATGTCGACCGCCGCCTCGACGTTATCGCGGCGTTCAAGGCGCTCGGCGCCACCGGCCGCGACGTGTTCTGGATTTACCTCACGCAGGTGCTCCTGCTGGCGGGACTTGGCTCTGCGATCGGGCTCGCCGCGGGCGCGGCCCTTCCCTTTGTCATCGTCGGCCTGTTCGGCAAGCTCCTGCCGCTGCCCGTGGTTCCGGCCGTGCACGCAAACGAGCTCGCGTTGTCGCTGGTCTACGGACTTCTGACCGCGCTCGCCTTCGGGCTGTGGCCGCTCGGCCGCGTCCACGATGTTCCGGTCGCGGCGCTGTTTCGCGAGGCCGTGGTCGCCGAATGGCATCGGCCGCGCTGGCGTTATCTCGCGCTGATGGCGCTCGTGATCGCGCTGCTGGTCGCGGTCGTGATCGGGCTTGCCTATGACAAGAAGATCGCCGCCGTCTTCGTCGTTTCCGCCGCGCTGGTGTTTGCGCTGTTGCGGGGCATCGCAGGCGGGGTCATGGCGCTCGCACGGAAGATGCCGCGCACCCGCTTCCCGATGCTGCGGCTCGCGATCTCCAACATTCATCGGCCGGGGGCGTTGACGCCATCGGTCGTGCTGTCGCTGGGCCTCGGGCTAGCGGTGCTTGTCACGATTACCCAGATCGACGGCAATCTGCGCCGGCAGTTTCTGGCCGCGCTGCCCGAGCATGCGCCCTCGTTCTACTTCATCGACATCCCGTCGTCGGAAGCAGACCGCTTCACCGCCTTCCTGAAGAAGACCGAGCCGCAGTCGACGATCGAGGACGTGCCGATGCTGCGCGGGCGCATCGTTTCCGCGCGTGGTGTCCGCGCCGAAGAGCTGAATCCGTCCAGCGATTCCGAATGGGTGCTGCAGAGCGATCGCGGCCTGACCTACACCGGTGAGATCCCGAAGGGTTCCAAGATCGTGGAAGGCGAATGGTGGGGCGCCGACTACAACGGCGCGCCGCTGGTCTCGATCGAAAAGAAGATCGCCGACGGCCTCAAGCTGAAGCTCGGTGACGAGATCGTCGTCAACGTGCTCGGCCGCGACATCCACGCCCATATCGGCAACATGCGCAGCATAGATTGGCAGGGGCTCGGCATCAATTTCGTGCTGGTGTTCTCGCCGCACGCCTTCAGCGGCGCGCCACACAGCCACATCGCGACCCTGACCGAGAGCCATCCCGACGCCAACGGCGATGCCCGCATCATCAAGCAGGTGGCGGATGCCTTTCCGATGGTGACCAGCGTTCGGGTGCGGGAGGTGATGGAGACCATAGGCTCCGTCGTGACCAATCTGGTGCTTGCGATCCGCGGCGCCAGCGCCGTGACGCTGATCTCGGCGATCCTCGTGCTGGGCGGCGCGCTCGCCGCAGGTCATCGTCACCGCGTTTACGATGCGGTGATCCTCAAGACGCTCGGCGCGACCCGTGCGCGGCTGCTCGCAGCCTACGCGCTGGAATATCTGATGATCGGGCTTGCGACAGCCGTGTTCGGCGTAATCGCAGGCTCGCTTGCCGCCTATCTGATCGTGACCCGCCTGATGACGTTGAGCTTCGTCTGGGAGGCGCCAAGCGCTGCCGGCGTGGTCGTGGCCGCGCTGGTCGTCACCGTCGGCCTTGGGCTCGCCGGCACCCTTCTTGCGCTGAACAAGAAACCCGCATCCGTGCTGCGCAACCTTTGACAACGGACCGCGCCGCCGCCGATAACCACAATCTTTATGAAATTTATATTTTCGCGGAATTCCCGGTTCGCGCTCTGAGCGAAGTGGGCCGAGAGCGACATTCGGCCGCGCGTCGCCGTTGTCGCCAGCTATGGTAGTTTACTGGCGAAATGCCCAGATAGATGTCGATCAGACGCGGTTTGATGACGCAAAATTAATGTCCGCAAACAGCGTCAACTGAGATAGTTTCCATGAGCCGGCGCGCAAAGCTTACACGAAGCTTACAAGTGCGTTCGCCGGGCAACCAAACGGGAATCGACCATGTCGGACCTAGACCGCAACTATAACTCCAGCTCCCCCTTCGGCCGGGTGGCCGGGCGCGTTGATGCCGCGACCGTCGACGCCGGCCTGCGCGCATACATGCTGCGCATCTACAACTATATGAGCATTGGCCTTGCCATCACCGGCCTTGCCGCGCTCGGCGTCTACATGGCCGCGGTGACGACCGATCAGGCCAGCGCCGCCGCGCGTTTCGGGAACATTCTCCTAACGCCGTTCGGCTACGCGATGTTCGTGAGCCCGCTGAAGTGGCTGTTCATCCTGGCGCCGCTCGCCATGGTGTTCGTGATTTCGGCCGGCATCAACCGCCTGGCTCCGTCCACCGCCCAGCTCCTGTTCTGGGTGTTCTCGGCGCTGATGGGCGTCTCACTGTCGTCGATCTTTCTGGTGTACACCCACACCTCGATCGTGCGGGTGTTCTTCATCACGGCGGCCTCGTTCGGCGCGCTCAGCCTTTACGGCTACACCACGCGTCGTGACCTGACTGGGGTCGGCTCGTTCCTGTTCATGGGCCTGATCGGCATCATCATCGCGAGCCTGGTGAACCTGTTCATCGCGAGCTCCGCGCTGCAATTCGTGGTGTCGGTCGTCGGCGTGCTGGTGTTCGCGGGCCTGACCGCCTGGGACACCCAGCGATTGAAGAACGAGTACATCTACGGCTATGCCTCGGCCGGTGGCGATGTGGCGGAACGTGCGGCGATCACCGGCGCTCTGTCGCTTTACCTGAACTTCATCAACCTGTTCACGCTGCTCCTGCAGCTGCTCGGCCAGCGCGACTAGCGCACAGGCCTCGCAAGCAGACCGATCGAGCCCCGGCCGTCCGGCCGGGGCTTTTCTTTTGCCCGGCGCAAAAATAGTCTTGCCCCATGTCCTCGCCCGAAATCCGGCCGGCCACGGAAGCCGACCTTGCTTCCGTCACCGCAATCTATGAGCACGCGGTCCGTTACGGCACCGCGACTTTCGAGCTCACCCCGCCCGATCTTGCCGAGATGACACGACGCTATCGCGCACTGATGGAGGGCGGCTTCCCTTATCTCGTCGCCAGCCTCGACGGCGGCGTGGTCGGCTATGCCTATGCGGGAGCCTACCGGCCGCGGCCGGCCTATCGCTTCACGGTGGAGAATTCGGTTTATCTCGACCCCGCCATTCATCGGCGCGGAATCGGCATGAAGCTGATGCAGCGGTTGATCGGCGAGAGCGAGAGGCGCGGCTATCGGCAGATGATCGCGGTCATCGGCGATTCCGCCAATGCCGGCTCGATCGGGCTGCACAGGGCCTGCGGATTTCAGATGATCGGAACTCACCCGAATGTCGGGCTCAAATTCGGCCGCTGGCTCGACACGGTGATGATGCAGCTTCCGCTGGGCGAGGCTGAGACAACGATTCCGGCGGGCAATTAACAATCGTCATTCCCGCGCGACGAAGTCGCAAGCCGGGCCTGGGCCTTGAGGCGCATCGCGCGATGGCAACAGGAGAGAGCGTACTAGACTAGACCAGCGCCGGCTTGCGATCGATCGCAAGCAGGACGCGGTCAAGCTCGTGGCCGCGGCGCAGGATCAGCCCGGTCGCCGAGATCACGCTGTACATGCCCTGCTTGCGCGCAAGCCGCGGATCCTTCTCGATTCGGTAGATCGGAACCTCGGAGGAGCGGCGGAAGACTGAGAACACTGCCCGGTCCCTGAGAAAATCGATCGCGTAGTCGCGCCATTCGCCATCGGCGACCATGCGCCCGTACAGATCGAGAATGCGGTTAAGTTCGAGCCGGTTGAAGGTCACGCGGTTCGGCGAGGGATGGCCTGAGGGGTTCGCAGCGGCTCCCCGCGCCGCTGCGTGACTTCCGCTAGGATCGGCATCCCCCGACACCAAACTCATGGAGCGCCTCCTGTCATATCGCTGGCATGATTGCGCCAACCGGGGTCCTCCGCAAGAGCCCCTTCACCCATCCGAAGGTTCAAGAGAGCCGCCCGGGACGCTGCAGACGGTTCGTCGTCCGGCGTCACAGTATCGTTAGCATGAATCATAATACCGCCCTACTTCCGCCAACCGCCCGCCCTCGTAGGTTGAGACAAGAGTGCACTGCGTTGGCCCGGTCCTTTCGGTTTCGGATTCCTCAGCCCCCAGCCCCCCGGGATCGTCGGGATCGGGCCTAACGCAGTAGACGCCAGGGGCCAACGTCAGTTGGCCCTTTTTCTTTGCTCCTCGGCTTGCTTTTCGAGCTGTTTTGTCGGGCCTGTGTGCCGACCTGGCCACAAGCGGTAACCGCCGCCGGGATGCGGCGGCGAGCGACCTCACGAACGAATCAGTGATTTATTGCAGCGCCTGCTGATGGGAGACCGTGTCGACCTCGGTTGCATGCAGCGGCGTATAGCCGGCGCCCAGCATCGCACCCGGACGCTCGCGACTGCCGTCCTGCACGTAGACCACGGCGCCGTCGATGCCGTCCTGCACGATGCTCTCGACCGGCACCGTGAAGCTTCGCGCGCTGCCGTTCCAGTCACCCAGCTTCATCAGATTGCGTACGACGTTGTAGTAGGTGAGCTCGCGGCCGCCGTTCTCGCCCCTACCGATCGAAATCGGAATCGATTTCGAGATCGCGCAGATCCAGACCTCGCCATGCGCCGCCGCGGGTGGCTTGCTCGAGGTCGCAACCGTCACGGTCAATTGCTTGCCGGAGAGAGTCATCGTCACCGGCACCGACATCACGCCGTCGACCTTCGCCGTTGCGTCGATTGCGTTCTCGATCCCGTCACGGTCGCTGCCGATCACGTGAACCGAACCGTTGATCACGACCTGCGGCGTGTAGACCTCGCGATCGCCGCGGACTCTCGAATAGGCTTTCTGGCGTGCGGAGAAACGCGCATCCGCGAGCGTATCTTTCCAGCCGAGATAATCCCAATAGTCGATCGGCAGGCTGAGCGCGATGATCGTGGGATCCTTGGCGAGCTCGCCGATGATCTTGTCGGCCGGCGGACAGGACGAGCAGCCCTGCGAGGTGAAGAGCTCGATGACGGCGCGCGGGTCGGCATGAGCGGGACGGATGATCGCGATGATCGCGCAAACCCCAAGCGCGCCCGACCAGCGCGAGAGACAATGATAGGCCACCGATGCTGTCATACCGTCACAACCACCATCCGTACTTTTACGGGCACTCGTTGCAAACGCGACGAGGCGGCCCTGTCATAGGCCGCCTCTTTTGGAGCCGCTACTCACTTCGCGGTGAGCCATGATTACACCCGGCTTACGCTGCAAGCTTGCGTAGCACATAGTGCAGAATGCCCCCGTTTCTATAGTAGTCGAGCTCATCCAGTGTATCGATGCGGCACAACAGCGACACACGCTGCAGCGCGCCATCGCTCGAGACGATCTCCGCCGTGAGCTTTTGGCGCGGCTTCAAATCGCCCTGCAGGCCGCGGATCGTAACCGTCTCGTCCCCCTTGAGCCCGATCGACTGCCATGATGCGCCGTCCTCGAAGGTTAACGGCAACACGCCCATGCCGACCAGGTTCGAACGATGGATGCGCTCGAAGCTCTGGCAGATCACCGCGCGCACGCCGAGCAGCCGCGTTCCCTTCGCGGCCCAGTCGCGCGAGGAGCCGTTACCGTACTCGGCGCCCGCGAACACCACCAACGGAACGTTCTCCTGCTGGTACTTCATCGCGGCGTCGTAAATCGACATCTGCTCGCCGTCGGGCCAGTGCTTGGTGAGCCCGCCCTCCGGGATGTTGCCGTCGGCGCCCTTGAGCATGAAGTTCTTGATGCGGATGTTGGCGAAGGTGCCGCGCATCATCACCTCGTGATTGCCGCGCCGGGTGCCGTATTGATTGAAGTCGGCCGGCCGCACCTGGTGCTCGCTGAGGAATTTCCCGGCCGGAGATGTCAGCTTGATGGAGCCGGCGGGCGAGATGTGGTCGGTGGTGATCTTGTCGCCGAACATCGCAAGAATCCGCGCGTCGACGATGTCGCTGACCGGATCGGGCTGCTTCTTCATGCCATCGAAATAGGGCGGGTTCTGCACATAGGTCGACGACATGTTCCAGCGATACGTCTCGCTGTCGGTGGTCTTGATCTTGCGCCAGTTGGTGTCGCCCTTGAACACGTCAGCATATTTCTTCTTGAAGATCGGCGCCGTGACGTACTTCTTCACGAAAGCATTGACCTCCTTTGCTGTCGGCCAGATGTCCTTCAGGTAGACCGGCTTGCCATCCTTGCCGGTGCCGAGCGGCTCCACCGCGAGATTCTTGGTGACGCTGCCGGCGAGCGCATGTGCCACGACCAACGGCGGCGAAGCGAGATAGTTCGCCTGCACGTCGGGGCTGACGCGGCCCTCGAAATTGCGGTTGCCCGAGAGCACCGCCGCGGCGACGATGCCGTTGTCGTTGATCGATTTCGAAATCTCTTCCGGCAGCGGACCCGAATTGCCGATGCAGGTGGTGCAACCGAAGCCCACCAGATTGAAGCCGACCTTGTCGAGGTCGGCCTGCAGTCCCGAATTCGCGAGATATTCCGCAACAACCTGGCTGCCCGGCGCGAGCGAGGTCTTCACCCAGGGCTTTGCCTTCAGCCCCTTGGCCGCGGCATTGCGCGCGAGCAGTCCGGCGCCGATCAATACGCTCGGGTTCGAGGTGTTGGTGCATGACGTGATCGCGGCGATCACCACGTCGCCATGGCCGAGATCGAAATCGCGGCCCTCGACGGCATAGCGCTGCGAAGCTTCGGTTGCCTTCTTGTATTCATTCGCCATCGCGGTCGCGAAACCTTCCGACACCGACGGCAGCGCGACGCGGCCCTCGGGACGCTTCGGTCCGGCCATCGACGGCACGACGTCGCCAAGATCGAGCGTGATGGTTTCGGTGAAAACGGGGTCAGCCGACTTGCTGGTACGGAACAAACCCTGCGCCTTCGCATAGGCGGAAACCAACGCCACGCGATCCGTCTTGCGCCCGGAGGTTTTCAGATAGTCGATGGTCGCCGCATCGACCGGGAAGAAGCCGCAGGTCGCACCGTATTCGGGCGCCATGTTGCCGATCGTCGCCTTGTCAGCGACGGAGAGATGATCGAGGCCGGGACCGAAGAACTCGACGAACTTCCCGACCACGCCGAGCTTGCGCAGCATCTGCGTCACGGTCAGCACGAGGTCGGTCGCGGTCACGCCTTCCTTCAACTGGCCCTTGAGCTTGAAGCCGACCACGTCGGGCAGAAGCATCGACAGTGGCTGGCCGAGCATGCAGGCTTCCGCCTCGATGCCGCCGACGCCCCAGCCCAGCACGGCCAGCCCATTGACCATGGTGGTGTGCGAATCGGTGCCGACAAGCGAATCCGGATAGGCGACCTCGAAGGTGCCGGTCTTCTTGCCGACCGTCATCTTCTGCTTCTTGGACCATACGGTCTGGGCGAGATATTCGAGATTGACCTGATGGCAGATGCCGGTGCCGGGCGGCACCACTGAAAAATTCGAGAATGCCTTCTGGCCCCACTTCAGGAACTCGTAGCGCTCCTGGTTCTGCTTGTATTCCTCGACCACGTTCTTGGCGAAAGCCTTGTTGTCGCCGAAGAAGTTCACGATCACCGAGTGATCGATGACGAGATCGACGGGCACCAGCGGATTGATCTTCTCCGCGTCGCCCCCGAGCTTCTGCATCGCGTTGCGCATGGCGGCAAGATCGACCACCGCCGGAACGCCCGTGAAATCCTGCATCAAGACGCGCGCAGGACGAAACGCGATCTCATGCTCGAGCTTGCGCTTCTTCAGCCATTTCGCCATGGCCAGAATGTCGTCCTTCTTGACCGAGCGCCCGTCCTCGTTGCGCAGAAGGTTTTCGAGCAGCACCCTCATGGAATAAGGGAGCTTCGAAATCCCCTTCAGACCGTTCTTTTCGGCGGCGGGCAGGCTGTAATAGACATAGGTCTTGCCGCCAACCTTGAGGGTCTTCTGGCATTTGAAGCTGTCGAGCGAGGTCATGTGAGGAAATCCCAAATTTATCGTTATACCCGGCAGGGTATTTTGATACCAGCAAAGGCTTTTAGCCTGGGGGCCGCAGTCCGCAAGACGATGGGCTGCAGCAAGCTCGGGGCTTATAAAATCTTTCCAATTGCACCGCCACACTGACAATCGTGCCGCAGCATCGCGGCACCCACAAATTCTGCTGCGGTGACCGCAGGGAATCCGAGGGCTAGAGATAGAGGCAAGATGCGGCTCTCGGGTAATGGCGTCAGGTGTGTGCGGGGCGGGCGTGAGGTGTTTTCCGGCCTCGATTTTGTGGTCGAGGCCGGCGAGCTTCTGGCCGTCACCGGACGCAATGGATCGGGCAAAACCTCGCTGCTGCGGCTGATTGCGGGGCTGCTGGTCGCGGCCGGAGGGTCGATCGCGCTGGAGGGCGGCGAGGCCGAGCTTTCGCTTCCCGAGCAGGCGCATTATCTCGGCCACCGCGACGCCCTGAAGCCGGCCCTGAGCGTTCTGGAAAACCTCTGCTTCTGGCGGGAATTTTTCGGCGGCGAGCTGTTCGACGCAAGCGAGAGCCTCAGGGCGGTTGGGCTCGACCATGCGGGCAACCTGCCGGCCGCCTATCTTTCGGCCGGACAACGGCGTCGACTGTCGCTCGCCCGACTGCTCACGGTCCGCCGCCCGGTCTGGCTGATGGACGAGCCGGTCGCCGCGCTCGACGCCGCGGGACAAGCCTTGCTGGCCGGGTTGATGCGCGATCATCTCGCGCGCGGCGGGCTGATCGTTGCTTCAACCCATGGACCATTGGGACTCGCGGGGCGTGAATTGAGGATCGGGAGCGCATCGTGACGGCCCTTGGCGCCCTCATCCGTCGCGACATCCGGATTGCGCTGCGCGTCGGCGGCGGCGCGCTGATCGGAGTGCTGTTTTTCCTGACAGTGGTCGTGCTGATGCCGTTCGCGGTCGGTCCGGACCTGAAGCTGCTGGCACGGCTGGGACCTGCAATTCTCTGGCTCGGCGCCCTGCTCGCGAGTCTTTGACCCTCGACCGTCTGTTCGTGGCTGATCACGAGGACGGCTCGCTCGACCTCATCACGATGGCCCGCACGCCGCTGGAACTGTCCTGCGCCGCCAAGGCGCTGGCGCATTGGCTGGCCGCAGGCCTGCCGTTGATCGTGGCGGTCCCCGTGCTCGGCCTGTTGCTCAATCTCGATATGTACGCCAGCGCCGCTGTCGCCTTGACCTTGCTTGCGGGAACCCCGGCGCTGACCTTTACCGGAATGATCGGCGCAGCGCTCGCGGTGACGCTGCATCGCGGCGGCTTGCTGCTTGCCGTGCTGGTGCTGCCGCTGTCGATTCCGGTGCTGATCTTCGGCGTGGCGGCTTCGGACGCGGCGATCGCGGGGCCGCAATCATTCGGTGCGCCGTTCGCGATCCTGTGCGCGCTCTCGCTTGTCGGTTTCGTGGTCGGGCCGTTTGCCGCGGCCGCAAGCCTGCGGCACGGCCTCGATTGATGGCGATCAACTCTTGCAGAGCAGGTTTATGCTGATTGCATGCAGGGCCCGCAGCGATTAACAGGATGCCGATGACGCTGATCGACCTTGCGAATCCATCGAGATTTCTCGCGCTGACGGCGCGCGTGCTGCCGTGGCTTGCGACCGCGACCGCCGTGCTGCTCGCGATCGGTCTCTATCAGTCTGCAACCGCGCCCGACGATTATCAGCAGGGCGCGACCGTGAAGATCATGTTCATCCACGTGCCGAATGCGTGGCTCTCGATGTTCGTGTGGGGCGTGATGAGCATCGCAGCGCTCGGCACGCTGGTATGGCGGCATCCGCTTGCCGACGTCGCCGCCAAGGCCGCAGCGCCGATCGGCGCCGCGTTCACCTTCCTCGCGCTCCTGACCGGCTCGCTTTGGGGACGTCCGATGTGGGGCACCTATTGGGAATGGGATGCGCGGCTGACGTCGGTCTTGATCCTGTTCCTGATGTATCTCGGCTTGATGGCGCTGTGGCGCGCCGTCGAAGACCCTGCGCGGGCGGCGCGCGCGGCAGCGGTGCTGACTCTGGTCGGCGCGATCAACCTGCCGATCATCAAATTCTCGGTCGACTGGTGGAACACCTTGCATCAGCCGGCCTCGGTGCTGCGGCTCGGCGGCTCGACGCTCGATCGCGCCTTTCTGGTTCCGCTGCTGGTGATGGCGCTCGCGTTCACGCTGCTGTTCATCACCTTGCATCTGGCGGCGATGCGCAACGAGATCCTGCGGCGACGTGTGCGCAGCCTGCAGATGATGCAGGCAAGCCAAAGGGCGGCATGAGAGATGTCGCTTGGTCCCTATGCATTCTTCATCGTGACCTCCTACCTCGCGGTCGCGCTGGCGGTGACCGTTCTGATCGCCTGGATCGCGATCGACTACCGCAACCAGCTGCGGCGCCTGCGCGAGCTCGATGCCAGCGGGGTGATGCGGCGGTCCGGACGCAGCGCTGCGGAGGTGACATGAACGAGACCCCGACACAAACGGCCGCCCCGACGCGTCGATCGTTCCTGCTGGTGCTGCCGCTGATCGCGTTTCTGGCGCTCGCAGCGCTGTTCGGGCTGCGGCTCGGCAGCGGCGATCCCTCGCGAATTCCATCGGCGCTGATCGGCCATCCGGCGCCGCAGACTGCGCTGCCGCCGCTGACAGGCCTGCTCAAAGACGGCGCGCAGGTGCCGGGGCTCGATCCCGCTCTCTTCAAGGGCAAGGTCAGCGTGGTCAATGTCTGGGCGTCGTGGTGCGTGCCCTGCCATGACGAGGCGCCGCTCTTGATGGAGCTTGCCCGTGACAAGCGGCTGCAGCTCGTCGGCATCAACTACAAGGACGTGCCGGACGATGCGCGGCGCTTCCTCGGCCGCTACGGCAATCCCTTCGGCGTGGTCGGGGTCGACGGTAATGGCCGTGCCGGGATCGAATGGGGCGTCTATGGCGTGCCGGAGACCTTCGTGGTCGGCCGCGAAGGCAAGGTCGTCTACAAACTGGTCGGGCCGATCACGCCGGACAATATCGACAGCGTGTTGAAGGCCGAGATCGAGAAAGCGCTGCAGGCCGGGAGCTAACTCTCCCGCACATCTCCCGCTTCGGCCTCGCTCGCCTCCAGCGACGCCGGCTCCATGTGATAGCGCTTGATCAGCGGCATCTGGGTGATGGCAAACCCCATCGTCAGGGGAATCACGCCGAAGGCCTTGAAGCCGACCCAGAAGTCGGTGCTCTGGGTGCGCCAGATCACTTCGTTGAGGATCGCCATCGCGAAAAAGAACAAGGCCCAGCGCATGGTCAGGATGCGCCAGCCGTGCGGCGTGAGGTTGAACATCTGGTCGAACATGATGGCGATGAAGGAGCGGCCGAACAGCAGCCCACCGCCGAGCACGGCCGCGAACAACCCGTAAATGATCGTCGGCTTGACCTTGATGAAGGTTTCGTCATGCAGCACGAGCGTCAGCGTGCCGAAGATCAACACGACCGCGCCCGTCACCAGGGCCATCACGGGCACATGCCGCGTCACCACGTAGGAAGCAATCATGGCGACCACGATCGCAACCATGAACGCGCCGGTCGCCACGAACAGATGGTACTTGGCGTTGACCGCAAAAAACACCAGGAGCGGGCCGAGCTCGGTCGCAAGCTTGAACAGCGGATGCGGCTGGGTCTTGTCCATCAATCGTCCATTCCCGCGACGGCGCGCGCGAAATCTTTCGCCGTGAACGGCGCAAGATCGTCGATACTTTCGCCGACGCCGATGAAATGCACCGGCAACTTGTGCTTCTCGGCAAGAGCGACGAGAATGCCCCCGCGCGCGGTGCCGTCGAGCTTGGTCATGACCAGTCCGGTCACGCCGGCCGTGCGATGGAAGGCCTCGACCTGCGAGAGCGCGTTCTGGCCGACGGTCGCATCGAGCACCAACAGCACCGCATGCGGCGCCGTCGCATCGACCTTGCGGATGACGCGCACGACCTTTTGCAGCTCGTTCATCAACTCGGCCTTGTTCTGCAGCCGCCCGGCCGTGTCGATCAGCAGCACGTCCCGCTTCTGCTCCTTCGCCGCGGTCAGCGCGTTGAAGGCAAGACTTGCCGAATCCGACCCTTGCGCGCCGGCGACGACGGGCGATTTGGTCCGCTCGCCCCAGACTTTCAGCTGCTCGATCGCGGCGGCGCGAAAGGTGTCGCCGGCCGCCAGCATCACGGTGCGGCCTTCCGCGGAAAATCTCGCCGCGAGCTTGCCGATGGTCGTGGTCTTGCCGGAGCCGTTGACCCCGACCACCAGGATCACGAATGGCGCTTTCGACGCGTCGACCCGCAGCGGTTGGGCAACCGGCGTCAGAACCTTCTCGACCTCGCTGGCGACAACAGCCTTGACCTCGTCGGCCGAGATCGCCTTGTCATACCGTCCCGCGCCGACGGCATCGGCGATGCGGGCCGCGACCTCGGTCCCGAGATCGGCGCGCAGCAGCACGTCCTCGATATCCTCGAGCATGGCGCGGTCGAGCTTACGCTTGGTGACGAGGTCGGCAACCGCCGAGCCGAGCGCGCTCGATGTGCGCTTCAGGCCGCCGGACAGCCGCCGCCACCAGCTCAATTTCGCGGGTTCTGTGGTGGTATCATTCATCGGTCGTGTGTTAGCCGTTTCGCCCCGAGAACGAAAGTCTTGACGAGCGATGGATGTTCCCGAACTGACGGCAGACGAAATCCTGGCGCGTGTGCTCCATCGCGACGGGCTGATGCTGGTCATCGACAAGCCCGCGGGGCTGCCGGTCCATCGCGGTCCGAAGGGCGGCGCCAATCTCGAGGCGTCCTTCGATGCGCTTCGCTTCGGTCTGCCGCGGCCGCCGGTGCTTGCCCACCGGCTCGACAAGGATACGTCCGGCTGTCTTGTGCTCGGGCGCCACCGCAAGGCGACGGCCTCACTTGGACTGTTGTTCAAGCACGGCAAGATCGACAAGACCTATTGGGCCGTGGTCGAGGGCGGCCCGACCGGGGATGCAGGCACCATCGAGCTGGCGCTCGGGCGCAAGAACGCCGAGCGCGGCTGGTGGCAGAAACCCGATCCGGATGGGCAACCGGCGGTCACCAACTGGCGGGTGCTCGGCAGAGGAGCAGGTCTTGCCTGGCTTGCGATGGAACCGGTCACTGGCCGCACCCATCAATTGCGCGTGCATGCGGCCGCATCGGGCTGGCCGATCGTCGGCGATAACATCTACGGCAACGGCCCGCGTTCCGGCGAGCCGCGGCTGCATTTGCATTCGCGCGAGATCGGGATTCCCATTTCAAAGACCAGGGAGCCCGTGCGCGTCACCGCGCCGGCGCCGGCGCATATGCACGAACGGCTGCGCGCCTGCGGGTGGAACGGGGAGTGAATGCAGACGCACTCACTTGCGGGCGATGGCTGAGTTAGACGGAGAGCCGCGCGCCATCGTGGCCGGCGATCGCGAGCCGTCGCACCGCTCCCGGCGTCTCGCCCGCGATCGCGACCGGCAGATAGTGCTCCGTCCGTCCGAGCCTGTCGCTTTCGATCAGGACCTCGCGCATCGCGCCGATTTCGGACATCAACCGCCGTTGCAATGCCGCCTCGCCAGCCGCCCGCAAACGACTGGCACGTTCCCTGATCGCCCCGGCAGCAACCTGCGGCATCCGCGCCGCCGGCGTGCCCGGCCGCAGCGAATAGGGGAATACGTGCAGGAAGGTCAGGCCGCATTCGTCGACCAGGTCGAGCGAACGCGCAAACATCTCCTCCGTCTCGGTCGGGAAGCCAGCGATGATATCGGCTCCGAACGCGATGTCCGGCCGCAACCACCTGACTTCGGCGCAAAATGCAATCGCATCCTTTCGTGCGTGTCTTCGCTTCATCCGCTTGAGGATCATGTCGTCGCCGGACTGCAAGGACAGATGCAGATGCGGCATCAGTCGCGGCTCGCCTGCGATCGCTTCGAGCAAGTCGGAATCCGCCTCGATCGAATCGATCGATGAAATCCTCAGTCGCTTCAGCTCCGGCACATGCCTCAGGATCTGCTTGACCAGAAGGCCGAGTCTCGGCGCACCCGGAAGATCGGCGCCGTAGCTCGTGAGATCGACCCCGGTCAGCACGATCTCGGCATGGCCGCACGCGCTCAGCGCACGAACCTGGTCGACCACCGCGCCCATCGGCACCGAGCGCGAATTGCCGCGGCCGAACGGGATGATGCAGAAGGTGCAGCGGTGATCGCAGCCGTTCTGGACCTGAACGAAGACGCGCGGCAGCCCGCTTTGAAAGCCGTCGAGCAGATGCGGCGCCATCTCTCTCACCGCCATGATGTCGCTAACGGCGATCTTTTCGTCTGAAGCAAGATCAAGTGCGGCGCGCGTCGCGTGCCAGGCGGCGCTGCGCATCTTGTCGTCATTGCCGATCACGCGATCGACCTCGCGCATGTCGGCAAACATCTCCGCCTGCGTCTGCGCCGCGCAGCCCGTGACGA
Source organism: uncultured Alphaproteobacteria bacterium (assembly GCA_963738845.1). Classification (GTDB taxonomy): domain Bacteria; phylum Pseudomonadota; class Alphaproteobacteria; order Rhizobiales; family Xanthobacteraceae; genus Bradyrhizobium. The sequence goes on from CAVTYJ010000011.1 coordinate 70,463, forward strand.
CGATGCGCGCATCCGGCCGCTCGCGCTTCAGGCGCCGGATCGATTGCCGCGCCTGCGCCACCGCCTCGTTGGTGACCGCACAGCTATTGATGACGATGGTGTCGTCGAGACCGGCCTTCTCGGCCTCGCGCGCGATCACCTCGGACTCGAAGGCGTTGAGGCGGCAGCCGAACGTGATGACCTCGACGGCCATGGCTCAGGATGCCGCCGCAAACAAGGCGGGATCGAGTTCGCCTTCAAATTCGAAGTCGGCCGTCCCCGTCATCAGCACATGGTCGTCGCGCTCGCGCCATTCGATGCCGAGCTTGCCGCCGGGCAGCGCGATCTCGACCGTGCGGTTGGCGCGCTTGAGACGCGCCGCCGCCACCGCGGTCGCGCACGCCGCCGAGCCGCACGCCTTGGTCAGGCCGGCGCCGCGCTCCCAGGTGCGGATCACGATGTGGTCGCGATCGACGATATGAGCGAGGGTAATGTTGGCCCGCTCCGGGAAGATCGGATGGTTTTCCAGCAGCGGCCCGAAGCGGGCAAGGTCATAGGCGTTGACGTCGTCGACCCAGAAGATCGCGTGCGGATTGCCCATGCTGACCGCGGACGGCGAATGCAGGACCGGCGCATCGATCGGGCCGATCTGCAACTCGATGTAACGGGTGTCGCGGAATTCCTCGGCCAGCGGGATATCCTGCCACGAAAATTTCGGCGCACCCATGTCGACGGTGTAGAGACCGGACGCCGGCCCCTGCCAGCAATTGATCAACCCCGCCGCGGTCTCGTAGGTCACCGCGGTCTGGCCGGTCTTCTCGAACTGGCGGCGCACGACGCAGCGCATGCCGTTGCCGCAGGCGCCGGCTTCCGAACCGTCATTGTTGAAGATCCTGATGAACGCCTCGGTGCCCGGCAGCCGCGCCGGCTGCAACACCATCAGCTGGTCGTAGGGGACGTGCGCGGCGATCGCACGCGCGTCCGCGGCCGTCACCACGCCCGGCCGATCGCGCAGATCGACCACGACGATCTCGTTGCCGATGCCGCTCATCTTGGCGAAGCCATGGTTGGCGAGCGCGCTCATGAAAATATCCAATTTCTGCCCGTCTTATATGGCGAACGCTCGCGGTTTGACCACCCCGCAGATCAGATGACCGATCTGTCATGAGACGGAAAAGCGGCTCGCGTGTTAGGTTGCCGCGCCCGGGATTTGAATCGCCTGATACGGCCACGGAGACTATCTGGATGAATCTCCCCTCGTTTCGCCGCCTCGCCTTGGCCGCGCTGATCCCATTGGCAGCGATTTTGCTGTCCGGCGGCGCAGTCCTGGCGCAGCAGCCTGCGGCCTCTCCGTCGCCGGACGTCTCGGCCAGCCCCTCGCCTGCACCCTCTGCGGCACCCGCCCCTGCCCCCTCGCCGTCGCCCCAGGCGCAGGCGCCTTCGCCCGCACCCTCGGTGCAGGCCGGCGATCCCTTCGGCGAGGCGGTCACGCTCGAGGCAAAGAAGGTCGTCGTCGCCAAGGGCAATGCCAACTGGGATTCGGCGTTCGATACCTTGATCGATTCGTTCAAGTCGCTGAATGCCCTGCTTGAGAAGCAGGGCATCAAGCGTACCGGCAATCTGATGATCGTCTACACCTCGACCGACGACACCGGCTTCACCTATCTGGCGGAAATTCCGGTCGATCAGGAGCCGAAAAATCTCGGCAAAGGCATGAGCATGGGCCAGTCGCCCGACGGCAAGGCGCTCAAATTCGTCCATCGCGGCTCCTACGACAACATGGACAACACCTATGAGGCGATCACCAATCACCTCGACGAGAAGAAGCTCGAGGCCAAGGACACCTTCATCGAGGAATACATCACCGATCCCTTGAAAACCGCCGAAGACAAGCTCGTCATCAACGTCTATGTGCCGCTGAAGTAATGCCCATGAAAACTTGCCTGACGCTCGCCGCTGCGATTGCTGCTGCCCTGCTCCTTGCTGCCTCCGCGCGCGCGGACTCAGGCCTTCCGCCGGCAATTTCGGTCACCGGCGAGGCGCAGGTGTCGGTCCCGCCGGATCTCGCTCATATCGACGCCGGCGTCGCGTCAGATGGCAAAACTGCGCGCGAGGCATCGAATACCAACAACGAGGCGATGGCCAAGGTGATCGCCGCCCTGAAAGGCGCTGGGATCGACGACAAGGACATTCAGACCTCGCGCCTGTCGCTGCAGCCTCAATATGCGGCGAACCGAAGCGGCTCCTCGCCCATCGTCGGCTATCGCGCGTCCAACCGCGTAACCATCCGCCTGCGGGATGTCAGCAAGGTGGCCGGCGTAATCGACACCCTCGTTTCGGGCGGCGCCAACGACATCGGCAATATCTCCTTCTCGGTCTCGCAGGCTTCAAAGCTGCTCGATGATGCCCGCGAAAAAGCGGTTGCCGACGCGCGCCGCAAGGCCGAAATCTATGCCAAAGCCGCCGGTGTGACGCTTGGCGCACCCTTGAACATTTCGGAAGCGGGCGCGGCGCCGGTGTTTCGTTCCAAGATGGTATCGTCTATGGCGGAGGGACTTCCCACACCGATCGCGCAGGGCGAAGAGACCCTGTCGGTCACCGTCAGCGTGACCTGGGCGATCAAGCAGGGTCAGTAGAATATTTGAGATGTCGTCCCCGCGAAAGCGGGGACCCATAACCACGGACGTTTGTGGTTGCGCGGCGCTGGGGCCCAGGCCTTTGCGACAACATCCAACTGTGATTATAGGTCCCGGCTCGCGCTTCGCTTGGCCGGGACGACAGCTAGATCTCCCAGACCTGCCCCGGCTTGAGCACCAGAAATTTCTCGCGCGCCACCTTTGCCGCATCCAGCGCCTCGCCAAGCGCCATGACCGGCGCGTCGATCGCTTCATCGGTGAGCTGGAACGTGCCGTGATGATGCGCGAGCGCCTGTTCGGCGCCGCAATCGGCGAGTGCCTTGACCGCATCCTCCGGGTTCATGTGCTGGTCGCGCATGAACCAGCGCGGCTCGTAGGCGCCGATCGGCAGGATCGCGAGCTTGAGCGGCCCATGCGCCTCCGCGACCCGACGGAAATGCTTGCCTTCGCCGTAGCTGGAATCGCAGACGATGTAGAGCTTGCCCGCGGGAGTCTCGAGCACGAAGCTCGCCCACAGCGCCTTGTTGCGATCGAACAGCCCGCGCGCCGACCAGTGCCGCGTCGGCACCAGGGTCACTGCGACGTTTTTGCCAAGATCGACGCGGTCGTGCCAGTCGAACGCCTCGGCCTTGATCGTCGGCTCCGCCTCGCGCATGGCGATCTCGTTGCCGAGCGGCGTGATCACGCGCGGTCCGTATGTCTTGGCAAGTCTGGAGAGCGTCGCCTTGTCCAGGTGATCGTAATGACCGTGCGACACCAGCACGATATCGATAGGCGGCAAGGCATCAAAGGCGATCCCGGGATCGTTGACCCGCTTCGGACCGGCAAACGAAATCGGTGAGGCCCGTGTCGACCAGACGGGATCGACCAGGATGTTCAGCCCAGCGGTCTGGATCAGCCAGCTCACATGGCCGATGAATGACAGCCGCACCGTGCCGCCATCCACGCGCGGCGGCGGCCTGTCGGCATGTGGGCTCGGCGCCCATTCCGGCCAGGAGCTGCGTTGCCGCCGTCGGCCGAATTGCCAGCGCAGGATCTCGCCAAGCGACCTCGGCGGCACGCCGTCGGGATCGAAAAAGCGCTCGCCGTCGAAATGATCGGAGAGGGGGCCGGAATATCTCATGCGGGACAACCAGATCGTGGGCACACCGATTGCCACGCCCAATCCGGCAAGGAAAGCGAGGGAGCGGCGGCGGGTGATTTTCATGGCGGAATTGGTGCCGATAAAGGCTGTTTTCCGCAAGGGTCGGTCGTTAACGAACGCGTGTGGCGGCAAATCTCGGCAAGTTTCCTTGACTTTTGAAGCCTGCGGGGTTTTAAGGCGGCCACTTTCTCGAAAAGAGTTTCTTTTCGACCCGCCGACCGGTCCTGGAGGCCGGAGGTCAACGCCCGACAGCGCGATGCGCCCTCGGGCGCAAATGTGCTTGGATCATCTTCTCCCTCTACCCGCTGTTGCGGGAGAGGTGAAACGGCTGCAACAGGACGACGCTATTGTTCGACAATCTGTCGGAAAGGCTTGGTGGGATTCTCGACCGGCTGACCGGGCGCGGCTCGCTGTCGGAGGCCGACGTCGATGCGGCCATGCGCGAGGTGCGCCGCGCGCTGCTCGAGGCCGACGTCGCGCTCGATGTGGTGCGCAGCTTCACCGAGCGCGTGCGCGAGCAGGCGGTCGGCGCGACCGTCGTCAAGTCGGTGACCCCCGGCCAGATGGTCGTCAAGATCGTCCATGACGAGTTGATCGCCACGCTCGGTTCCGAGGGCCAGACCATCGATCTCAACGCCGTGCCGCCGGTCGCCATCATGATGGTCGGCCTGCAAGGCTCAGGCAAAACCACCACCACCGCAAAGCTCGCCCGCCGCCTGCAAGAACGCGAGAAGCGCAAGGTGCTGATGGCCTCGCTCGATATCTACCGCCCGGCGGCCATGGAGCAGCTCGCGGTTCTCGGCCGCGATCTCGACATTCCGACGCTGCCGATCGTCGCGGGCCAGCAGCCGCCGCAGATCGCGCGCCGTGCGCTAGAGGCTGGAAAGCTCGGCGGCTACGACGTCGTGCTGCTCGACACCGCCGGCCGCACCACGCTCGACGAAGAGATGATGGCGGAGGCAGCCACGATCAAATCCGCCGCCAATCCGCATGAGGTGCTGCTAGTTGCGGACGCGTTGACCGGCCAGGACGCGGTCAATCTCGCGCGCTCCTTCGACCAGCGTGTCGGCTTGACCGGCATCGTGTTGACGCGCGTGGACGGTGACGGCCGCGGCGGCGCCGCGCTCTCGATGCGGGCGGTCACGGGCAAGCCGATCAAGCTGATCGGCACCGGCGAAAAGACCGACGCGCTGGAGGATTTTTATCCCGCGCGTATCGCTGGCCGTATCCTCGGCATGGGCGATATCGTTTCGCTGGTCGAGAGGGCCGCGGCCAATATCGATGCGGAAAAGGCTGCTCGCACCGCGGAGAGGATGCGCAAGGGCCAATTCGACCTGGCCGACATGCGCGAGCAGCTTTTGCAGATGGCCAATATGGGCGGCATCAGCGGCCTGATGGGCATGATGCCCGGCATTTCCAAGATGAAGAACCAGATCGCGGCTGCCGGCATCGACGACAAGATCATCAAGCGACAGGTCGCGATCATCGATTCGATGACACGCGAGGAGCGCCGCCGCCCCGATGTTCTCAAGGCCAGCCGCAAGAAGCGCATCGCCGCCGGCGCCGGCCAGACCGTCGAGCAGGTCAACAAGCTGCTCAAGATGCACCGGAACATGGCCGACATGATGAAGGCCATGGGTTCGGGCAAGCGCGGCCCGCTTGCCGGAATCGCGCAGGCGATGGGTTTTGGCGGCGGCCCCGCACCGACGCCGGAGCAGCTCAAGGCCGCGGCCGAAAAGATGCAGGGTGGTGGCCTTCCGGGCGGACTACCCAATTTGCCAAAGGATCTTCCGATCGGCCTGCGTCAGGGCCTGCCGAACCTTCCCGGGCTCACCGGCCTCGGCAACAAGCCGACGCTGCCCGGCCTCGGCGGTCCTCCGGGGAAGAAGAAATGAGGAACTCCTGTCATTGCGAGGAGCGTGAGCTCCGAAGCAATCCAGACTGTCGACCTGGAGACATTCTGGATTGCTTCGCTTCGCTCGCAACGACGGGAAATTAAACCAGTCATTCGAACTCAACAGGAGAAACTCAATGCCAGTCGTCATCCGCCTCGCTCGCGCGGGCACCAAGAAGCGTCCGGTCTATCATGTGGTTGCCGCCGACTCGCGCTTTCCGCGCGACGGCCGCTTCATCGAGCGCCTCGGCCATTTCAATCCGCTGCTGCCGAAGGACAACGAGGCCCGCCTCAAGCTTGACATGGACAAGGTCAAGGCCTGGATCGCCAAGGGCGCGCAGCCATCCGACCGCGTGATGCGTTTCCTCGACGCCGCGGGCGTGAAGAAGCGTGAGGCCCGCAACAATCCGGAAAAGGCCGTGCCGCGCAAGGAGCGCAAGGCGAAGGCCGAAGCCGCCGCCAAGCCGGCATAAGCCCGCACCCGAGCAGGCCGCGTGCTAACGGGGCCGTCGCGAACGGTGCAAGACAACGAGGCCGCCAAAATGCCCGCGCAAGTCTGCGTCGCCCGGATCGGCGCCGCCCACGGCGTGCGGGGGCAGGTAAAGCTCTGGACCTTCACCGAAGACCCCTTTGCAGTCACCCGCTATGGGGCGCTCTCGACCAAGGACGGCGCGCGTCAGTTCGAGGTGACGCAGGCCCGCGAAGCCAAGGGTTTTCTGGTCGCAACTTTGAAAGGCGTCGCGTCACGCAACGAGGCGGAACGTCTCAACGGCGTCGAGCTCTATGTCGCGCGCGAAAAGCTCCCGCCGACCGATGAGGACGAATATTACCACGCCGACCTGATCGGGCTTGCGGCCGTTAGCGCGGCTGGCGAAGCGCTCGGCCGCGTGGTGGCCATCCACAATTTCGGCGCCGGGGACATCATCGAGATCGCGCCACCAAGCGGGCCGACGCTATTGTTGCCGTTCTCCAATGCCGTGGTGCCGACCGTGGATATCGCCGGCGGCCGGGTTGTTATCGAGCTGCCTGTCGAGATTGAAGGCGATGAACCGGACCTCTCCGATCGTCCCCGCGAAAGCGGGAACTCATAACCGCAGGCCTCCGTTGTTGAGCTGGATGTTGCCCCGTCTTTCGACCACATTAACATCTGTGGTTACGGGTCCCGGGTCGCGCTTCGCTCGCCCGGGACGACACCGAAGTCGGATGCCGCAATGACAAAGACCCACAAAGCCTGGCGGCTGCACGCGCATAACGATCTGCGCTTCGAGGACGTGGACACGCCAAGACCCGCGCCCGACGGCGTGCTCGTGCGCGTCGAGGCTGGCATGGTGCTGTCCTACATGGGCCGGGTGCTCTCGGGCGCCGTGCCTTACAGCCTGCCGCCGATGCCCTTCGTGCCCGGCACCAATGCGATTGGCCGCGTGGTCGCGACCGGCGACAACGTCACGCATGTCGCGCAGGGCGACCGTGTTTTCCTGAGCCCGCATCTGCGCGGCGATGTGCCCGATGCCGAGCCGCCGCAAATCCTGATCGGGCTCACCGCGACCGTCACCTCGGATGCGGCGCTTGCCCTGCAGGAACGATGGCGCGACGGCGTGTTTGCGGAGATTGCGCATTGGCCGGCGGCCTGTGTGACGCCGCTCGAAAATCTCGATGACAGGCCCGCGACCGAATTGATCGGACTGGCAAAGCTGATCGTGCCGTTCGGCGGGCTGCAACGCACGGGCCTGCGCGGCGGCGATACCATCATCGTCAATGGCGCAACCGGTTATTTCGGCTCGGGCGCGGTGATGCTCGCCGCGGCGATGGGCGCGGGCCGCATCGTCGCAGCCGGACGCAAGCAGGATGCGCTGGAACGTCTGCGCGAGACCTTCGGCACGCGCGTGATTCCCGCTGTCGTGAGCGGCGATGCGGCGAGCGACGTCGCGACGCTGCGCCGCGCCGCGGGTGGCGCCGCCGATGTCGCGCTGGATTTGCTCGGCAGCGCCAGCAGCACCGCCACCACGCTTGCGAGCCTGCGTGCGCTCAGGCGCGGCGGGCGGATGGTGCTGATGGGCAGCGCCGAGGTGCCTCTGGAATTGTCGTTCCGCGAGATGCTGGCCAACGACTGGGAGGTCGTCGGTCAATTCATGTATGCGCGCAGCGCGCCCGGCCAGCTCGCTCGCCTTGTGGCCGAGGGCCTGCTCGATCTGAGAAAGATCATCGTGACGAGCTTCCCGCTTGCGGAGTTCAGACGCGCTGTGGAGGCAGCGGCCTTGATGCAGGGCCTCGATCTCACCGCCGTGGTAGCGTAGCGAGATGCCATGACCGCCCCCTGGCAGGCCACCGTCCTCACACTGTTCCCCGAGATGTTTCCGGGTCCCCTTGGCGTCAGTCTTGCGGGAAAAGCTCTGTCGGCCGGCCTGTGGGCCTTGGAGGCGCGCGATATCCGCGCATCCGCAATCGACCGTCACCGCAGCGTCGACGATACGCCGGCCGGCGGCGGGCCCGGCATGGTCCTGCGCGCCGACGTGCTGGCGGCCGCAATCGATGCCGCGGGCCTTGTTGGTTCCCTTCCCCGTCTCCTCATGAGCCCGCGGGGTCGGCCATTGACCCAGGCCTATGTGCGCGAACTCGCCACCGGCCCGGGCGCACTGATCGTCTGCGGCCGGTTCGAGGGGGTCGATCAAAGGGTGATCGAGGCCCGACGGCTCGAGGAGGTTTCGATCGGGGATTATGTGCTGTCCGGGGGTGAGCTCGCCGCCATGGCGCTGATCGATGCCTGCGTGCGGCTTTTACCGGGTGTGATGGGGAAGGCCGAATCCGGGGCGGAGGAGAGTTTTTCCGAAGCCCTACTGGAATACCCGCAATACACCCGTCCGCAGGCCTTCGAGGGCCGGCAAATCCCGGAAATCCTGCTTTCCGGCGACCATGCCAAGGTGGCGGCCTGGCGCCGGGCGGAAGCGGAGGCGCTGACACAGGCGCGCCGGCCGGATCTATGGGCAAAACGGGAAATGCCGCCGAAAAGCACCAAGAACTAGTGGAGATCGCGCTCGGAAACCCAAATCGCGAGGCTAGTGACAAGCCGTCCGCTTTGCCTTATACGGGCGGCCAATTCCGCGAAGTGACGGCAGGACAAAGCGCGAGCCCCCAGTTGGCCGGGCGCGCCGCCGATGGAGATTTCAATGAACCTCATCCAGCAGCTCGAAAAAGAGCAATTCGACAAGCTTGCCTCCGGCAAGGAGATTCCGAATTTCGCGCCGGGCGACACCCTGGTGGTGAACGTCAAGGTGGTCGAGGGCGATCGCACCCGCGTGCAGGCCTATGAGGGCGTCTGCATCGGCCGCTCCGGCCGCGGCATCAACGAGAGCTTTACGGTGCGCAAGATCTCCTATGGAGAGGGCGTGGAGCGGGTGTTCCCCGTGCTGTCGCCGATGATCGACTCGATCAAGGTGGTGCGCCGCGGCAAGGTGCGCCGCGCCAAGCTCTATTACCTGCGCAATCTGCGCGGCAAGTCGGCGCGCATCGTCGAGAAGCAGGACCGCGCCGCCGCCGTCGGCGAATAGGCGCCAGCCTCATGACGTTGCAAAGCGCGGGGTCTCTCCCGCGCTTTTTTGTTTCGCCATAGCTGCGGTACCCGCCTTCAAGTCATTGCCCGGTCAAGCCCGGCAATGACGTGAGGGCGCATCGATTGATTTGTGACGGAAGCCGCGCCTGTGTTAGAAATCGTCATGGTTCTGAATCAGACCAACATCCTCCGCCGGCGCGTCGTGATCGACGATCGCTGCCGCCTGCCCGGCCGTTTCTTCGGACGTTTCGCGACCTCGGCGACCTCAGAGCTTACGCGCGCAGCCTGAAGGCTCGCGCCGAGGTTTGCTTTTTCCTTGCGCGATCATCGCGCCCTGCTGACACAGACATTTGCCGGAGCTCAAGCTCATGTCCAAGCCGACCACGCTGTACGACAAGATCTGGAACGACCACCTGGTGCACGAAGCCGATGACGGCACGTGCCTGATCTATATCGACCGACATCTCGTCCACGAGGTGACCTCGCCGCAGGCGTTCGAAGGCCTGCGCGCCACGGGCCGCAAGGTGCGCGCACCGGAAAAGACGCTTGCCGTCGTCGATCACAACATTCCGACCACGGATCGCAGCAAGCCGAACCCCGATCCCGAAAGCATCGAGCAGATGCGGGTGATGGCGGAGAACGCCAGGGAATTCGGCATCGAGTACTACGACGAATTCGACAGGCGCCAGGGCATCGTCCACGTCATCGGCCCGGAGCAGGGCTTTACCCTGCCCGGCACCACCATCGTCTGCGGCGACAGCCACACATCGACTCATGGCGCGTTCGGCGCGCTTGCGCATGGCATCGGCACCTCCGAGGTCGAGCACGTGCTGGCGACGCAAACGCTGATCCAGAAAAAGGCGAAGAACATGCGTGCCGTCGTCGACGGCAAATTGCCCGAAGGCGTCACCGGCAAGGACATCATCCTCACCATCATCGGCGAGATCGGCACCGCCGGCGGCACCGGTTACGTGCTGGAATATGCCGGCGAGGCGATCCGCTCGCTCTCGATGGAAGGCCGCATGACCGTCTGCAACATGTCGATCGAGGGCGGCGCGCGCGCAGGGCTCGTGGCGCCCGACCAGAAGGCGTTCGACTTCCTGCGCGATCGGCCAAAATCGCCCAAGGGCGCGGCCTGGGACGCCGCGATGCGCTACTGGGAAACGCTGCGCTCGGACGAAGGCGCGCATTTCGATCACGAGATCCGGCTCGATGCGGCGAAGCTGCCGCCCATCGTGACCTGGGGCACTTCGCCCGAGGATGTCGTCTCCGTCACCGGCGTGGTGCCCGATCCCGACAAGATCGCGGATGAAGCCAAGCGGCTCTCCAAGCATCGTGCGCTGAAATATATGGGGCTCGTGCCGGGAACCAGGATCGCCGACATCAAGCTCGACCGCGTCTTCATCGGCTCCTGCACCAACGGCCGCATCGAGGACCTTCGCGCGGCAGCCAAGATTGCGGAAGGCAAGACCGTCAGCGCGCATGTCAATGCCATGATCGTCCCGGGTTCCGGGCTCGTTAAGGAGCAGGCGGAAGCCGAAGGGCTCGACAAGATCTTCATCAAGGCCGGCTTCGAGTGGCGTGAGCCGGGTTGCTCGATGTGCCTTGCGATGAATCCCGACAAGCTGAGCCCGGAAGAGCGCTGCGCCTCGACCTCGAACCGCAACTTCGAGGGCCGGCAGGGCTTCAAGGGCCGCACCCACCTCGTCTCGCCGGCCATGGCGGCCGCAGCGGCGATCGCCGGCCACTTCGTCGACGTCAGGGATTGGCGTTAGGGCTGTTTCCGAAAGCTCGATCGAATTTTGCAACGGCTCCTTAAGGAACGAGGCGCAGACTCGTCGCTTGCGTTACCTCATTTCGCGCAGGGACGTCGCCATGGCGAACAAGCCGGAACTCGTTGACCTGATCTCGGACAGGACGCGGCAACATTGGCGCCGCCCGACCAAGAGCGCCGCGGCCGAATCCCAGGAGAAGGAAGAGAAGCGTCTCTCCAACTGGCCGCCCGAGCGCATGGAACAGTGGCGTCTGCTCAACCTGACGCCGTGGAAGATGAAATTGAGATCCTGGAAGTTCAAGGATTGGGTCTGACCGCCTCGGTGAGTCCACGCGTTCAATGAATAAGGCACCCCGTCGGGTGCCTTGTTCATTTCCGCTCGGTGCACGCGGCTCAATACCAGTGGCGGCGGTGCCAGTGATGATGACGCCAGCCCCAATGCCGGTGACGCCAGCCCCAGTGCCGGTGATGCCAACCCCAGTGCCGGTGGCGCCATCCCCAGTGCCGATGGTGCCAACCCCCGTGCCCATGATGCCAGCGCACCTCGGTGGTAAGTTGCTTCGAATCGTCCTGAATAGCACTCGCAGCACCCGGGTTGATCAACGACACCGCCTGCGCACCTTGCAGCGGGACCGTCGCGATCAGAAAGGCGCCAATAGCCGCCACGCCCAGAACTTTCGTTCCGTTCATCTCAACCTCCTCCGACTTTTTTGAATACTCGCTTGCGTCGTACGGCCGATCTTCATAGCGACGCATGGGAACGCTAAAGCGAGCGATGTGAATGTGAACTGAATGGTCGCTTCAGGAACATGAACGCGTTTGGCTTTGCCGATGTTCCCGTTTTCGAGACGCATTTTTGCGCACGCGAATCAAAACCAGCGTAGGCTCGTTGCCGTATCTGCTGGAAGTCATCGGACGGCGTCACAGGAGATCATCATGGCATCCTCCCGCAAGGCAAAGCGGCTTGCGCATTGTGCTCGCGCTGCGTCGAGCTCGTGCGCGCTACTGGCCGCGGGCGCCGCCCTCGCCGCGCAGGGCCCCGGCAGCGCTCACGGCACAGCCACGGCTTTAGCTCAGCTCACAACGGCGGTGCTCGTCTATGGCGCAGCGGCGCTGGTGATTGGCGCGGGCCTGATCGGCGCCCTCAGGCGGCGCTGAAATGATTTCAGCGGCTCCAATAGCAGGTCATGCGCGGCACGATCACGGTGCCGCTCGGCCGGTATTCCTGCACATAGGTGGCGTTGCACACCCGCACCGCGTTCGGACCTGGGTAGTAGCGCGGATAGACTTCCTGCTCGTACGGCGTGACCCGCAGGCGGGCGGTCGGACGCCTCCGCGGTGGCGGCATGTCCTGCGGCACGGCCTGGGCGACGCGGACGCCTGAGGATGCGGATTGCGCGCCGGCGGTTGTCGCAGGAAGCACGAAAACTCCCGCAAGCGCCGCCACCAATGCCAGCATGCCGATCCGGTTCATGTTCGCCCACCCGAGTTTTCCCATTCCCTCTCTAACATTCGTGCCCGGCCGCATCCAGCCCTCGCCGCAAAATCGAGATGCAAGCGCACGGAACTCGCGCTAGAGAGGGCGCCATGTGGACCAGCCTCAAGGCTCCCTCGCTTGCCGAGATGGAAATCATGGCGCACGAGATTTTCGAGCGCCTGCCCGAGCGCTTTCGCGCGCTGTGCGAAGGTCTGATCATCCGCGTCGACGATTTTCCCACCGAAGACGTGCTCGACGAGATGCAGGCCGAGAGCGAATTCGACCTGCTCGGCCTTTTTCATGGCACGGGACTGCCCCATCAAAGCACCAGCGACGTCGCCCGCCTGCCCAACATGGTCTGGCTGTACCGCCGGCCGATCCTGGACTATTGGGCGGAGCACGAGGAGAGGCTCGGCGACATTGTCCGTCACGTGCTGATCCACGAAATCGGCCATCATCTTGGGCTCTCGGACGACGACATGGCCGAGATCGAGGCCAAGGCAGATTAGCCCTGCAGGATTTGGCCCTTTATCGCCGGCCCCTTTCGCGATAGACCAAACCCGTTTCCCACCGTCACAAGCCAAAAGAAGTGCGAAGATGGAAAAGTTCACCACGCTGGAAGGCGTCGCAGCGCCCCTGAAGATCATCAATGTCGACACCGACATGATCATTCCGAAGCAGTACCTGAAGACCATCAAGCGCACCGGCCTCGGCAAGGGACTGTTCTCGGAGCAACGCTACAAGGACGACGGCAGCGAAAACCCCGATTTCGTGCTCAACAAGCCAGCCTATCGCCAGTCCAAGATTCTTGTCGCCGGCGACAATTTCGGCTGCGGCTCGAGCCGGGAGCATGCACCCTGGGCGCTCCTGGATTTCGGCATCCGCTGCGTGATCTCGACCTCGTTCGGGGACATTTTCTATAACAACTGCTTCAAGAACGGCATCCTCCCGATCCGCGTCTCCCAGGAGGACCTCGACAAGCTGTTCGACGACGCCGAGCGCGGTGCGAACGCCACCCTGACGATCGATCTGCCGAACCAGGAGGTCCGCGGCCCTGACGGCGGCAAAGTGAAGTTCGAGATCGATGCGTTCCGCAAGCATTGCCTGCTCAACGGCCTCGACGACATCGGGCTTACCATGGAGAAGAAGTCTTCGATCGACGCCTATGAGGCCAAGACGAAGGCCGAACGCGCCTGGGCCTGAGACCCGCGCCTGAACGCGCCACCAGGTGAGGCGTATGTTGCTTGACGTCGTCACCTTCTGGCACGGTCCGCTGGATGCGCTGCGGCGGCTTTGCTTGCGCTCGCAGCTCGCGGCGGGTCACAAGGTGACCGTCTACAGCTTCGATCCGATTCCCGGCCTGCCCGCCGGCGTCGGCAACGCCGAAGCGGAAGCCATCCTGCCTCACGCATTCGCCGAGAAGCTCCGACCGTCCGGGCCGGACGGATCATGGCGCGACTGGACGCTGCTGCAATTCAGCGACTTCTTTCGCATGCGGCTGATGCGCGCGCGTGCCGGCCTCTGGCTCGATGCCGACGTGCTGCTGCTCAAAGGCGTCGAGATCGATCCGGCAAAACCCTATTTCGCCTGGGAACGGCCGCGCCAGCTCGGCAATTCCGTGCTCTATCTGCCGGCGGACGATCCAGTCGCGATCGCCTTCGAGAAGCTGATGGCGCAGGATGAGCTTGCGCCGGACTGGCTGGCGCTGCGCCACCGCCTGACATTTGCGCTGCATCGCCTGCGCGGCAGACGCCGCGTTTCCGACATCCGCGTTGCGCTCTATGGGCCGGCCGCGCTGACTGCGCTCGCATCGCGCGCCGGCGAGCTCGACCATGCCCTGCCGAAAAAAACGTTTTATGCGGTGCATGCCGCGCCGAAACTCTTCTTCGAGCGATCGGATTTTTCCCCTCTGATCGAAGACCCCGAGATCATCGGCTTTCACATCTCGCCGAAAGGACGCGGCAACGAACAGCCGGCGCCCGGCAGCCTCCACGCCTGGGCAACGGAGCGGTTTGCAGCGTAGCGCCGCTTCACCCCTTCCGGAACGATACGGAGGGCCCTGCCCGAACCGAAATTGATCTAGCGCAACGCAGGTTCCGCAATCGATGGCCAAATGGCCAAAAGTGCCGGAGATGTGTCATGATCGCTCATGAAAAACCCTTTTCCCGTCTCGATCTCGTCATCTCGACCTTCGCCGACTGGCTCAAGCATCGCCGCGAGATGCGCGAGATACGCGGGCTCGATCGCGGCGAGTTCGATCGCATCGCGAACGACTTGCGGGTTTCGCCCATCGATCTCGAAGACCTGGTCCGCCAGGGACCTCATTCCGCCGACGAGTTGCCGAAAATGCTGAAAGAGCTCGGCATCAGCGAATCCGACCTCGCAAAGACCCAGGCGATGCTGTTGCGCGACATGGAGCGCGTCTGCTCGCTGTGCGGGCATAAGCGGCAATGCGATTACGATCTGATGGCGGGCACCGCGCCGGAGCATTTTGCGGATTACTGTCCGAACGCACCGACCATCGCGCAGCTCCGCAAGGGTTCGGCCAACTAACGCACGGCGATCGGCAAATGGCACGTCAGTATTTTCTTCATATTGCGGTCGCGATCGCCATCGCGATCGCCGCGCTCGTGATCATTCGCTTGCACAGCGCCAATGGAATCGCGCCGGCCAACGAAGTGGCCAGCACCGTGCAACGCTGAGCCCTACAGCAAAGTCATGCCATCGCGGCGATCGCGTCCGCGATTGCGATGGTGCGCTTCGCCATCTCGGCATGCAGCCGCTCCACCATGCGGCCGTCGAGCTGGATCGCGCCGCGCGAGGCATTTTCCGGCAACGCAAAAGCCGCGATGATCCTGCGCGCTTCCGCCACCTCCTCGAGAGGCGGCGTGAAGATCGCATTGCAGGCCTCGATATGGCTTGGATGGATCAGCGTCTTGCCGTCGAAACCGAGGTCGCGGCCTTGCGTGCATTCGGCGACAAAACCCTCCACATTGCCGATATCGCTGTACGGGCCATCGAGAATTTCGAGCCCGTGGGCGCGCGCCGCCAGGATGCAATGGGTGATCATCGGAATCATCGCCGCGCGGCCGGGCAGCATCCTGATCCGCGTCTCCCGTGAAATATCGTTGGGCCCGAACACGAAGCCGGCAAGGCGCGTATTCGGATCGTGGGCCGCCGAGGACAGGCGGTCGGCATCGAGCACCGCGCGCGCGGTCTCGACCATCGCCCAGACCCTGATCGAGGGATCGGCGCCGATATCGTTCAGGAGATTTCCGATCGTCCTGAGATCCTCCACTGAAGAGACTTTCGGCACCAGAATCCCGTCGGGCCTCGCCTTCGTCGCCATGGCGGCGTCGTCCGGCCAGAATGGCGTGTCGATGCTGTTGGTCCGGATCAGGATTTCACGCTTGCCGAATCCTTGGGCAGCAATCGCCGCCGCAATCTGCTCACGCGCCTTCGGCTTGGCATCGGGGGCGACCGCATCCTCAAGATCGAGTATCAGCCCGTCCGCGGGCAGGCTACGCGCCTTCTCAAGCGCCCGCGTGTTTGATCCCGGCATGAAAAGCAGGCTGCGGCGCGGACGGATCATGGGCGTGTTTCCTCTAGCAGGTTCTGCTGCACACGCGATAACATCCCCCAAAGCGCGTGAGAAGCCTTGTTCCCATCACCGGCATATGATTAGCGAGAGGCCATGATTTCGTTCCCGAAGACCCTCATCGAGGGCTATCGCACCTTCCAGACCCAGCGGCTGCCGACGGAGCAGTCGCGCTACCGCGAACTGTCCGAGCGCGGCCAATCGCCTGAGGTGATGGTGATCGGCTGCTGCGATTCCCGCGTCTCGCCGGAGGTGATTTTTGACGCCAAGCCCGGCGAGTTGTTCGTGGTGCGCAACATCGCCAATCTGGTTCCGATCTATCAGCCCGATGAAAACGCCCACGGCGTCTCGGCGGCGCTGGAATATGCGGTTCAGGTCTTGCGGGTGAAGCACATCGTGGTGCTTGGCCACGCTCAATGCGGCGGCATCCGCGCCTTCATCGACAAGATCGCGCCGCTGTCGCCGGGTGACTTCATTGGCAAGTGGATGTCGATGTTCGTCAAGCCAGGCGAGGTCATCGAGCAGCGCGCCCGCGAATCCATGCAGGAGTTCGCCACGCGGGTCGAAAAGGCGGCGGTGCTCCGCAGCCTGGAGAACCTGATGACCTTTCCCTGCATCGAGATCCTGGTCTCGCGCGGGAAGCTTAATCTGCACGGCGCCTATTTCGGCGTTGCCGAGGGCTCGCTGTTCGTGCTGGACAAGGCGACAAACGAGTTCAAAAGCGTGCGCGAAGCGCAGGCCAGCGCGTAGCGGCTTCCTGCACCTGCAGCGTTACGCCGCCTTCTTCTTGGCGCTGAGCAGCTTGCGGTTGATCAGCACTTCGGCAATCTGCACAGCGTTCAAGGCCGCGCCCTTGCGCAAATTGTCGGACACGCACCACAGCACCAGGCCGTTCTCGACGGTCGCATCCTCGCGGATGCGGCTGATGTAAGTCGCATCCTCGCCGGCCGCCTCGTAGGGAGTGGCATAGCCGCCCGGCTCCTGCTTGTCGATCACGAGGCATCCCGGCGCGTTGCGCAGGATGTCGCGCGCCTCATCCGGCGTGATCGGCTTCTCGAACTCGATATTGACCGCCTCGGAATGACCGACAAAGACGGGCACACGGACGCAGGTGGCGGTGAGCTTGATCTTGGGATCAAGAATCTTCTTGGTCTCCGCCATCATCTTCCACTCTTCCTTGGTGTAACCGTCCTCCATGAAGACATCGATATGGGGGATGACATTGAAAGCGATGCGCTTCGGGAATTTCTTGTTGACCAGCTCGTCATTGGTGTAGACGGCCTTGGTCTGCGAGAACAATTCGTCCATCGCGTCCTTGCCGGCCCCGGACACCGACTGATAGGTCGAAACCACCACGCGCTTGATGCCGGCCGCATCATGCAGCGGCTTCAACGCGACCACGAGCTGCGCGGTCGAGCAGTTCGGGTTGGCGATGATGTTCTTCTTGGTGAATCCCGCGGCGGCATCGGCATTCACCTCGGGAACGATCAGCGGCACGTCGGGATCCATGCGCCAGGCCGAGGAATTGTCGATCACGACGGCGCCGGCCGCCCCGATCTTCGGCGACCATTCCTTGGATACCGCGCCGCCCGCCGACATCAGGCAGATGTCGACGTCGGAAAAATCATAGTGTTCGAGCGCTTTGACCTTCAGGGTGCGGTCGCCATAGGAGACTTCGACGCCCACGCTGCGACGGGACGCGAGCGCCACCACCTCGTCGGCGGGGAATTTGCGCTCGTCCAGAACGTTGAGCATTTCCCGCCCGACACTGCCGGTCGCGCCGACCACTGCGACTTTGTAACCCATCGTTCACTCTCCAAGGAAAAATGCCGCTCCTTTGCCGCGCGCGGAAAGGGAAGCGGCAGCGCTTCTATGCGAGAAACATCCCCAACACAACGTTACCATGGCGCGTGGCGTTTGATGCACTTGCTTCCGGCCGATCCGGCCCAGTCCCCTCACCCGCCTCTGACAAATCTCGGCGACGAGATCTGCAAGACCGTGGCGCGCCTGTTTGCCTATTTGGGTACGCTTGCTCTGATCGCCATGCTGGCTGTGCAAGGGCTGGATCGCGCGCAGGCCATGCTTTCGGAACAACAGTTGCCGAACTTGGGCTGGACCGCAGGCCGAGCCTCGTTACCCGCCACTCCGGCGCAGCCATATTTCAAAGGAAAGTCAGTCGCTTACACCGATATTGGACATCCCCTGGCGCCATCGTCGGCTACGGCCGGGCTCGCGCATGAAAGCCGTGTGGGTGCCGTCACATCGGCTGCTTCGGAGGACTGGATGACAGGACCCGAAAAACCGCAACTTCGCGGCACGTTGTGACCGACGCGCGGGACAAGGCCCTGGTTTTCATGCAACTTTTTTGTCGCAGCTGGCATTTATCTCGCGGCGGGCGGCCAATTCACCTTGTGGCGCCATGTCCGCGGCAGCTAGAGTGGGTTTCAATACGGCATGACGACGCCGCCAGTCGCAAAGTGAGGACCTGATGAGCCCGAAATTCTCCGCCATGAGCCGCCTGTCGCTTCTGGCGGTCAGCGCGCTGGTCAGCGTCCATCTGGCCGTGCCGGCCGGCGCCGACTCCCTCAAATACGACCAGCGCGGCCGTCCCATCTATGGCTCGGGTGGGCCCAATTACTCCTATCAGCAGGGGAACACGCGCATCTATGTGAGCAAGCGCTCCTGGCTCGATGGCGGCACCGAGGTGCTGCCGGGCGACCGCAAGTTCACCGATTATGCCGCCTATCCGCCGGCGCTCGGGCTGCCGTCCTTCAACCGCGACATCGTCAACCGCCCAATCGATCGCCAGCCGCTTAATCCGCCTTCGGACATGGGCGGCTATCCGACCGGCTTCCCGCTGTATTGATCGGGGCAAAACTGACGTCGTGATGGCCGGGCTCGTCCCGGCCATTGACGTTTTGGACGCAGGAAAGGCGTGCCTGCCAGGGCGGCCTCTCTAACCGTGCTGCTTCTGCAACTCGCCCAGAATTGCCTCGCCCATCTCGCTCGTCGTGACCTGCCTCGTGCCTTCAGACTTGATGTCGGCAGTGCGCAGGCCCCTGGCGAGCACGGCGGCGATTGCGGCATCGAGCTTGTCGGCGAGCGCGCCCATATCGAACGAATAGCGCAGCGCCATGCCGAACGAGGCAATCATCGCGATCGGATTGGCGAGACCTTTCCCGGCGATATCGGGCGCCGACCCGTGCACCGGCTCATACAGCGCCTTGCGCTTCTTGCTCCTGGCGTCGATCTCGCCAAGCGATGCCGACGGCAGCATGCCGAGCGAACCGGTCAGCATGGCCGCGATGTCGGAAAGCATGTCGCCGAACAGATTGTCGGTGACGATGACGTCGAACTGTTTTGGATATTTGACGAGATTCATGCCGCCGGAATCCGCGAGCTGGTGCTCGAGCGTGACATCCCTGTATTCACGCGCATGCAACTGCGTCATCACCTCGTTCCAGAGCACGCCCGTCTTCATGACGTTGCGCTTCTCCATCGAGGTCACCTTGTTGCGGCGCTTGCGCGCCAGATCGAAGGCGACACGGCCGATGCGCTCGATCTCGTAGGTGTCGTAGACCTGGGTGTCGATGGCGCGCTTCTGGCCATTACCGAGGTCGGTGATGGTCTTGGGCTCGCCGAAATAGACCCCGCCGGTGAGCTCGCGCACGATCATGATATCGAGCCCCTCGACAGCTTCGCGCTTCAGGCTGGAGGCATCCGCCAGCGCCGGATAGCACATCGCCGGACGCAGATTACCGAACAGGCCGAGGTCCTTGCGCAGCCGCAACAGGCCGGCCTCCGGCCGCGCCTCATAGGGTACTCCGTCCCATTTCGGGCCGCCGACCGCGCCGAAAATGACGGCATCGGCGGCCTTCGCCTGCTCCATGGTTGCATCGGTGATCGAAACCTTGTGTGCGTCGTAGGCCGAGCCGCCGACCAGCCCCTGCTCGGTGTTGAACCGCGCGATGCCGCTCTTGTTCAGCCAGTCGATCAGGCGCTTGACCTCCGCCATCACTTCGGGGCCGATGCCGTCGCCGGGGAGAAGCAGCAAGCTGTGGGTCGCCATGGTCATCACCTTCTGACATCCGCGCGGAGTGCTAATGCGCCCGGCGCAGATTGGCAAGCGGCCCGCGCACTGGGCAAATGAGCGACGGCCTGCCACAATCTGTCGCCTGCCGGAGCAATTCGTGAAACCTGCCGTCTCGCCGCCGTCCGTCGCACGTTCCGTGCGGCTGATCCTCACCTTGTCGCTCGCTGCGATGGTCGGCATCGGGATCGGCCGCTTCGCCTATGCGCTGGTGCTGCCGGACATGCGCGATTCCCTGCACTGGTCGTATTCGGCGGCGGGCTTCATGAATACCGTCAATGCGGCCGGCTATCTCGCGGGCGCGCTGCTGGCCTCACAACTGATCCGCCGCTTCGGCTGGTCTGCCCCGATCGTCGGCGGCACGCTGGCTTGCCTTGTCTCGCTCGCGACCTGCGCGATGACAGGCAATTTCGTCGTTCTCAGCGTCGCGCGCTTGATTGCCGGCCTGGGCGCCGCGACCGGTTTCGTTGCCGGCGGTGCGTTCGCCACCAATATCGCGCAATCGCATCCCGAGCGCGCGAACTTCCTGCTGAGCCTGTACTATGCGGCGCCGGGCCTCGGCATCATCGCCTCGGGCCTGGTCGCGCCGTTCGTGCTGCAAGCGTTCGGACCGGGTTCGTGGTGGCTCGTGTGGTGGGCGTTGACGCTGCTCGGCGCCGTGATGAGCGTTCCGTTGCTGCTGGCGCGACTGCAGAGCCCGGCTGCTCCGAGCCAGGCCGGTTCCGCGCATTTTTCGGTTGCGCCGATCCTGATCTACCTCGCCGGTTATTTCCTCTTCGGCGCCGGTTACATCGCCTACATGACCTTCATGATCGCCTATGTGCGCGATGCCGGCGGTGAAGCCGCCGCGCAAGCCGCGTTCTGGACCCTGATCGGCGCGAGCGCTTTCGTGACGCCATGGGTCTGGCGCGGCGTCCTTGCGCTGGACCGCGGAGGGCGATCGACCGCGATCATCCTGTCGGTCAACGCGCTCGGCGCAGCCTTGCCGATCTTCGGCCACTCGGTCGCGCTGCTTGCCATTTCGGCGCTGGTGTTCGGCGTCGCGTTCTTTGCCGTGGTCGGCTCGACAACGGCCTTTGTCCGCTTCAATTACCCGCCCGCTGCGTGGCCGACGGCAATCGCCGCGATGACGATCGCGTTTGGCATCGGCCAGACGCTCGGGCCGATCGTGGTGGGCGCGATCACCGATGCGCTCGGCAGCGTCAGCTATTCACTGAACGTGTCAGCCGCGTTGCTGGCGCTCGGGGCTGCAGCCGCAGCGGGTCAGGGCAAGCTCAAGCGCATCAGCTCCCGCTGAACGAGTTGTAGCCCTGGTCTTCCCAGTAGCCGCCCTTGTAGTCGTTGGTGACCTCCATCGAGACCACATATTTCGGATTCTTGAATCCGAGCTTTGTCGGCACGCGGATCTTCATGGGAAAACCGTAGGCCCGCGGCAGGATCTCGTCGGCGAATTTGAAGGTCATCTGCGTCTGCGGATGCAACGCCGTGCGCATGTCGAGCGGCGAGTTGTAGCCCTCCTTGTCGGCGCACTGGAACCAGACATATCTGGCCCTGGTATCGGCGCCGATCAGCTTGAGGAAATCGCGAAGCGGCGTGCCGGTCCAGCTGCCGATCGCGCTCCAGCCCTCGACGCAGATGTGCCGCGTCACCTGCTTGACCTGCGGCAGCGCGTAGAGCTCCTCCAGCGTCCACGACTTCTTGTTGTCGACGAGGCCGCGTACCTCGAGCTTCCAGGTCTTGCCGTCGACCTCGGGAGCGTCGTCGAGTTCATAGTAGGCATTGAACGGGAAGGGCTTGGTGATCGCGCTCTCGGGAAAGGTCGGCGCCAGCGCATCCGGATTGAACATCCAGGCCTGCACCGCATCGTTGAATTTCGAGACCTTCTTCAGCATGTCCTCGGCGCGGTCGCTGTCGAGCACATCGCAGCCGGTGAGCAGGGTCAGCGCGCCCAGGCTGGCGCCGCCCGAGATGAAACGCCGGCGGGTCAGGTCCGGCATCGCCTTGATCGCGTCCTTGATCAGGAGCTTCTTGTCGACCCCGGGAATGAGAAACGAACGTTTGCCCATGATGGTTTCTCCTCAGCGGCCGATGATCATGGCGCGCAGGCTTTTCGGCACCAGCAGCGCCAGCACGACATGCACGATCAGGAACAGGCAGATCAACGCCATGCAAAAGAAATGCACGTAACGGGCGGTCGGGTAGTCGCCGAACAGCATCACGAGATAATACAGCTGCACCGGCTTCCAGATCGACAGGCCCGACAGCACGATAACGACGCCGACCGCGATGATGCCGGCATAGAGCAGCTTCTGCACGTAGTTGTATTTCGAGATATCGTCATGGCTGAGCTTGAACGTCAGCGCCGCCCTGGCATCGGAGATAACGCCGGTAGCGGTGATCGGCAGCAGCTTCTTGCGGAAGCGGCCGGTCACGAAGCCCGTGACCAGATACGCCAGCCCATTGATCATCAGGATCCACATCGCCGCAAAATGCCAGAGCAGCGCGCCGCCGAGCCAGCCGCCGAGCGTGATCGACTTGTCGAAATGGAAATCGAACAACGGTGAGGCGTTATAGATCTGCCAGCCCGACATGATCATCAGGATCATGGCAAACGCGTTGATCCAGTGCATGGTTCGCACCCAGGCCGGCTGGATCGCCCGCGCGGGCGCCTGCGCGGTGTCGGTGCCGGTGGCAGCAAGGCTGGACATTTGGGCTCCTTCGGCTCTGCCAGATCGATGACGTCGATTATACGATGTAAACCCCGGCTTCGTTACCGCATTGCGTGCTATCGACTGCATAGCCGCAGCGCATGACCTTCACAAAAAAGCGAGCCGGGTATCCCCGGCCCGCGTGTCGCCCATCCCGGTGGGATCGGATCGGAACCAGGGTCTCAGGAGGCCGGCATCAGCACGGTATCGACCACGTGGATCACGCCGTTCGACTGGTGGACGTTGGAGATCGAGATCATCGAGGAATTGCCCTTGGCATCGATGATCCAGGTCTTGCCGTCGGCCTTTTTCACGGTCAGCTCTTCGCCTTCCACCGTCTTGAGCTTCTTGCCGTCGGTCAGATCGCCTGCATCGTAACGGCCGGCCACGACATGGTAGGTCAGGATCTTGGTCAGGGTCGGCTTGTTCTCAGGCTTGACCAGGCTGTCGACCGTGCCGGCAGGCAGCTTGCCGAAGGCGGCATTGGTCGGAGCGAACACGGTGAACGGCCCCTTGCCTTCGAGCGTATCGACGAGACCGGCGGCCTTCACCGCGGCAACCAGCGTGGTGTGGTCCTTCGAATTGACGGCGTTCTGGATGATGTTCTTGGACGGATACATCGCGGCGCCGCCGACCATGACGGTCTTCTCCTCGGCGCGCGCGGGCGCGACGAAGGTCGAGGTGATCGCGAGCACGCTGAAAGCGGCCGCCGACAGAAGTGCAATACGCTTGGACATGGAGTGTCTCCCGCTTGAATAAGTTGGCCGGCGGAGATCCGCCGGTGAGTTGAAGGGTTGACGGGCGCGCTGTTCGATCTGGGTTCGTCGAAAGCGCGTCGTCGGCCCGAACTACGGGAGGTTCTTGGAGGGAGTTTCGAAAAATAATTCTTTGTGATTCCTGAAACCGGCGGCCGACCCGCGCGTAGCTGCCCGTTTGGCCTTGCTTGTCGCCCCTGCCAAAGCGAGGACTCACGCCGCATGATGCGTGTCAGGCGAAGAACAACGTGACCGAGAGCCTGCGCACCAACGAGCGCCTGTGGTTATGGCTCCCCGCTTTCGCGGGGACGACCCGTGGTGGAAAGGGAAGGTCTAATCCCGGCTCGCCGGCGTCTGGATGAAGCCGCGGTTCCAGGTGGGACTGATCAGGATTTCATTCATGCAGACCCGCGGCGGCATGCTGGCGACGAAGGCAATCGTGCGGCCGAGATCCTCCGGCTGCAGCATTCTCGCCTGCTCTTCCTCGGTCGGCACCACCGGCCGCAGCTTCAGGATCGGGGTCGCGACCTCGCCGGGCATCAGGCAACAGGCGCGCAAGCCGTTGACGCATTCGTCCATATTGAAGGAATGGGTCAGCGCCAGCACGGCATGCTTGGTCGTGGTGTAGGCCGGGCCCGGCATTTTCGAGACGTGGCGGCCGGCCCATGACGAGACGTTGATGATCAGCCCGTCCTCTTGCCTGCGCATGGCGGGCAACACCGCGCGCATGCAATAGAGCACGCCGTTGAGATTGATGTCGACGAGCTGGTTCCAGCCTTCGAGTTCCATGTCGGCCCAGCGCCGTTTCGGCACGTTGACGCCGGCGCTGTTGACCTGCAGATCGATGCGGCCGTGACTGGCGACGATCTGATCGGCGGCCTGTTGGACAGCCGCGGCATCGGCAACATCGAGCGGGATCGCCTCGGCCGCGCCGCCCGCCTTGCTGATCTTCTCGACCACCGCATCCAGGGGTGCCTTGCGGCGCCCCGAAACCACCACGCTCCAGCCGTCGGCGGCGAGCGCTTCCGCGCCGGCCTCACCGATCCCGGTGCCGCCCCCCGTCACCCAGGCGACGCGTCTTCCTTCCTTGGACATGCAAACCGTCTCCGTTGCTTTTTCGGGGCTGTTTTTGCTAATCCAGCCACCCTATGGGAGGCCGTGCGCCCCACGGAATGTTGCATGAACACCACCGCCAACGCCAACCTGTTTTCCCGCCTGTTCGATCGTCTCGACGATCCGAGCCGCCTTGCGATCGAGACCCAAAACGGTGAGCGCATCACCTACGGCGATCTCATCGCGCGTACCGGCAAGGTTGCGAACGTGCTGGTCGAACGTGGCGTCAAGCCGGGCGACCGCGTCGCGGCACAGACCGAAAAATCGGTCGAGGGCCTCGTGCTCTACCTCGCAGCGGTTCGCGCAGGCGCCGTCTATCTGCCGCTCAACACCGCCTACACGCTGAACGAGCTCGATTACTTCATCAATGACGCCGAGCCGTCGGTTGTGGTGTGCGATCCATCGAAGGCCGACGGAATTGCCAGGATCGCCGCGAAGGTGAAGGCGAAGGTCGACACGCTCGATGCCGGCGGCAAGGGCTCGCTGACCGACGCGGCCGGCCGGGCGAAGTCCGAATTCGCGACCGTGTTCCGCGGCAATGACGACCTCGCCGCCATCCTCTACACCTCGGGAACCACCGGCCGCTCCAAGGGCGCGATGCTCTCCCACGACAATCTCGCATCGAACTCGCTGACGCTGGTCGATTACTGGCGCTTCACCGACAACGACGTCCTGATCCACGCTTTGCCGATCTATCATACCCACGGCCTGTTCGTGGCGAGCAATGTCACGCTGTTCGCGCGCGCCTCGATGATCTTTCTTCCGAAATTCGATCCGGATGCGATCATCAGGCTGATGGCGCGCGCGACCGTGCTGATGGGCGTGCCGACCTTCTATACCCGCCTGTTGCAAAATCCGGCGCTGAACAAGGAGACCACAAGGCACATGCGCCTGTTCGTCTCGGGCTCGGCACCACTGCTCGCCGAAACCCATCGCGAATGGGCGGCGCGCACGGGGCACGCCGTGCTCGAGCGCTATGGCATGACCGAAACCAACATGAACACGTCCAATCCCTATGATGGCGAGCGGGTCGCCGGCGCCGTCGGCCATGCCCTGCCGGGCATCTCGGTGCGCGTCACCGATCCCGAGACCGGGAAGGTGCAGCCGCCCGAGACCATCGGCATGATCGAGGTCAAGGGCCCGAACGTATTCAAGGGCTATTGGCGGATGCCGGAGAAGACGAGGAGCGAGTTCCGCGACGACGGTTTCTTCATTACCGGCGATCTCGGCAAGATCGACAGCAAGGACTACGTCCACATCCTCGGGCGCGGCAAGGACCTCGTGATCTCCGGCGGCTTCAACGTCTATCCCAAGGAAATCGAGAGCGAGATCGATGCCATGCCCGGGGTGATCGAATTCGCCGTGATCGGCGTGCCACACGCCGATTTCGGCGAGGGCGTCACGGCGGTCGTGGTCTGCAACAAGGGCGCCGAGCTCAGCGAAGCGTCGGTCTTGAAAGCTCTCGATGGGCGGCTTGCAAAATTCAAGATGCCGAAGCGCGTGTTCGTCGTGGACGAATTGCCACGCAACACCATGGGCAAGGTGCAGAAGAATGTTCTGCGCGAAAACTACAAGGACATTTACAGCAAGAAGTAGCGACTACTGCCCGCTGATCAGGCTGATCGCGAACCGGCCGCCGACGATGAAGAGGTAGCAGCCGAACGCGATTTCCAGCGTGCGCTTCGACATCGCGTGCGCGGCCCTCACCCCGAGCGGCGCGGTCCAGAGGCTCGTCGGCATCACCAAAAGTGCGCCGATCAGCGACACGTAACCGAACGCAAGCGGCACCTGCAGCGCGGTGACCTCCGGAAAACGCGCCGCGGCCGGCCAGCCCGCATAGACGTAGCCGAGCGCGCCGGGGATCGAGATCAGCACCGCAAGTGCCGAGGACGTCGCCACCGCCTGGTGGATCGGGCGGCCGTAGAACGTCATCAGGAGGTTCGAGAACAGGCCGCCGCCGACGCCCATCAGGGTCGCGAGAATGCCGACCACGAACCCATAGACCTTCATCAGAAAGCCTTTCGGCATCTCGTCGCCGAACTTCCAGCTATCGCGCGCGAGCCAGAGCCGCGCGGTGGCCAGCCACGCCACGCAGACGAAGACATATTTGAACAGCCGCTCCGGCGCGTAGCGCGCGGTGACGCTGCCGGCCAGCACGCCGATCAGGATCGCGATCCACCATCCTCTGAGGATCTCCATGTCCACGGCCCCCCTGAGATAATGGGCGCGAAAGGAACGGATCGAGGTCGGAATGATCACGGCCAGCGAGGTGCCGACGCAGAGCGGCATGCGAACCTCCAGTGGTACGCCGGCCAGTCGAAAGCATTCGTAGAAGACCGGGACCAGCACCGCGCCGCCGCCAATCCCGAACACACCCGCCAGAAATCCGGATACCGCGCCCACCGCCACCAGAAGCAGCGCGAGCTCGATCAGCTCTTTGACGTCCAGCCCGGCGAGCGTCATGGGTCTTTCCTCAAGCCGAATAAACCGTTCTTGAATCGTGCTTCAGGTATACCAGCCATCAGCATGCACCGACCCTTGTCAACGTCCGCATTTGCAGGGCTCATCCGGTAGGTGTGAACGTCCATTCGGATTTGCCGCTTTTGGCCGTTGCGCTGATGGGTACGACTCCGTAAATAAAGCGAAAATCCCCACGATCCCCGAAGGACCCTTGGAGCGCTTTGAGGGTCCTGCAACCGTCAAAGCCGCCAATGACCGCCAGGATCGAACGACCGCTTTCGCCCCACCTGCAGACCTATCGCTGGACGCTGACGATGATCCTGTCGATCGTCCATCGCGCGACCGGCGTGGCGCTGTATTTCGGCACGCTGCTGCTTGCGTGGTGGCTGATCGCGGCCGCCTCGGGGCCCACCGCCTATGCCCATGTTCAGGCCTTCACCTCGAGCTTCATCGGGCGGCTGATCGTGTTCGGCTACACCTGGGCGCTGATGCACCATTTACTCAGCGGGATCAGGCACTTTGTCTGGGACCTCGGCTACGGCTTCAAGGCCAATGAGCGGGAAGCCCTGACCTGGGGCGCGCTGATCGGCGGCATCACGCTCACATTGCTGGTGTGGATCGCCGCTTACGCGATAGGGGGTGGACGATGAGCGAGGAACGTACTCACGGCTCGCGCTCGATGCGCACGCCGCTGGCCAGAGTGCGCAGCCTCGGCGCCTCGCATTCCGGAACCGGCGATTTCTGGCGCCAGCGACTGACCGCCGTGGCATTGACGCTCTTGATCATCCCTGTGCTGGTCATCATCATGATGATGATCGGCAGCAATCAGGCCGGCGCGAAGCTGATCCTCGGTTCGCTGCCGATCGCGATCATCCTCCTGCTCTTCATCATCGCAAGTGTCTGGCACATGAAGATCGGCATGCAGGTCGTGATCGAGGACTACGTCCATAGCGAGAAGCTCAAGCTCGCATCGATCATGGCCAACAACTTCTTCTGCCTTGCGGTGGCGCTGGCCTCGATCTACGCCATCCTCAAACTGTCATCGGGAGTGTAGCCCATGGCCAGCAACGGCAATGGCAAGGCCACCAACGGGTCAGGCCCGGCGACCAACGGTAAGGCCTATCCGATCGAGGACCACACCTATGACGTGGTGGTGGTCGGGGCCGGCGGCGCGGGGCTCCGCGCGGTGGTCGGCTGCAGCGAGGCCGGCCTGCGCACCGCCTGCATCACCAAGGTGTTTCCGACCCGCTCGCATACGGTGGCGGCGCAAGGCGGCATTTCGGCCGCGCTCGGCAACATGCATCCGGACGACTGGCGCTGGCACATGTACGACACTGTCAAGGGGTCGGACTGGCTCGGTGACCAGGACGCGATCGAATACATGGTGCGCAACGCGCCCGAGGCCGTCTACGAGCTGGAACATTGGGGCGTGCCGTTCTCGCGCACCGACGACGGGAAAATCTATCAGCGGCCGTTCGGCGGCATGACCACGGACTACGGCAAGGGGCAGGCGCAACGCACCTGCGCCGCCGCCGATCGCACCGGTCACGCCATGCTGCATACGATGTACGGCCAGTCGCTGAGGCATTCCGCCGAGTTCTACATCGAGTTCTTCGCCATCGACCTGATCATGGACGACCAGGGCACCTGCCGCGGCGTGATCGCGCTGAAGCTCGACGACGGCACGCTGCATCGTTTCCAGGCGCAGTCCGTGATTCTGGCGACCGGCGGATATGGCCGCGCCTATGCGTCCTGCACATCGGCGCACACCTGCACCGGCGATGGCGGCGGCATGGCGCTGCGCGCGGGCCTGCCGCTGCAGGACATGGAGTTCGTCCAGTTTCACCCGACCGGCATTTACGGCTCGGGCTGCCTCGTCACCGAAGGCGCACGCGGCGAAGGCGGTTATCTCGTCAATTCCGAGGGCGAGCGCTTCATGGAGCGTTACGCGCCCTCGGCCAAGGACCTGGCATCCCGCGACGTGGTCTCGCGCGCCATGACCATCGAGATCCGTGAGGGTCGCGGCGTCGGCAAGAAGAAGGACCACATCTTCCTGCATCTGGATCACCTCGATCCCACGGTGCTGCAGGAGCGGCTGCCGGGCATTTCGGAATCCGCGCGCATCTTCGCCAATGTCGATGTGACCCGCGAGCCGATTCCGATCCTTCCGACCGTGCACTACAATATGGGCGGCATTCCCACCAATTATCACGCCGAGGTGCTGACCAAGAAGGACGGCGACGACAACTGCGTGGTGCCCGGCCTGATGGCAATCGGCGAAGCAGCCTGCGTCTCCGTGCACGGCGCCAACCGCCTCGGCTCCAATTCGCTGATCGATCTTGTGGTGTTCGGCCGCGCCGCGGCGCTGCGGCTGGCCGAAAAGCTCACCGCCAACGGCAAGCAGCCGGAGCTGCCGCGGGATTCGGCCGACAGGGCGCTCGGCCGCCTCGACCATTTCCGCTACGCCTCGGGCGGCACGCCGACCGCCAAGCTGCGCGACAGCATGCAGCACGTGATGCAGAACAATTGCGCGGTGTTCCGCACCGGCGAGGTGCTGCATGAAGGCCAGAACCTGATCCACAAGGTGCAGAGCGGGATCTCCGACATCGCGGTGTCCGACCGCTCGCTGGTCTGGAACTCGGATCTGGTGGAGACCCTGGAGTTCTCCAACCTGATCGTGCAGGCGGTGGTCACGATGGATTCGGCGGCAAACCGCACCGAGAGCCGGGGCGCGCATGCGCGCGAGGACTTTTCGGCGCGCGACGACAAGAACTGGATGAAGCACACGCTGGCGTGGATCGACGAGGGCGGCAAGACCTCGATCGACTACCGCCCGGTGCACGACTACACCATGACCAACGACGTGCAGTACATTCCGCCCAAGGCGCGGGTGTATTGACCGGACTGTCATGCGCGGGCTGCGACCGAGCCCGGCAGTGACGAGCGAAGGGCAAAGGCGAGACAGATGGTTGAATTCGCGTTACCGAAAAATTCGAGGATCAGCGGCGGCAGGACCTGGCCGAAACCGCCGGGCGCAACCGAGACGCGCGAATTCCGGGTCTATCGCTGGAATCCGGACGACGGCAAAAACCCGAGCGTCGATACCTACTATGTCGATATCCACGATTGTGGCCCGATGGTGCTCGACGGCCTGATCTGGATCAAGAACAACATCGATCCGACCTTGACGTTCCGCCGCTCCTGCCGCGAGGGCGTCTGCGGCTCCTGCGCCATGAACATCGACGGCCAGAACACGCTCGCCTGCACCAAATCGATGCATGACGTGAAGGACGGCGCTGTGAAGGTCAACCCGCTGCCGCATCAGCCCGTGGTGAAAGACCTGGTGCCCGACCTCACCAACTTCTATGCGCAATATGCCTCGATCGAGCCCTGGCTGAAGACGAGCTCGCCAACCCCGCAGAAGGAATGGCGGCAGAGCCATGAGGACCGCGAGAAGCTCGACGGCCTCTATGAGTGCATCCTGTGCGCCTGCTGCTCGACCTCATGCCCGAGCTACTGGTGGAACAGCGAACGCTACCTCGGCCCGGCGGCGCTCCTGCAGGCAAACCGCTGGGTCAAGGACAGTCGCGACGAGGCGACCGGCGAGCGGCTCGATAACATCGAGGATCCGTTCCGCCTGTACCGCTGCCACACCATCATGAACTGCGCCAAGGCGTGCCCGAAGGGTCTCAATCCGGCGGAAGCGATTGCCGAGCTCAAGCTGAAGCTGGTCGAGCGTCAGGTATGAACGATCGTGCCCCGATGCGGGGGCCGTAGCCAGACGCAGCCACGGCGCGTGCGCGGCGCGAAAATCCGCTGCTGAAGGGATCACGCAATGCTGGCGCCGCGCATTATCCTGCATCATTTCGATCAGTCGCCCTTCTCGGAGAAGATCCGGCTGATCTTCGGCCTGAAGAACCTCGCATGGACCTCGGTCCGTATCTCGCGAATCATGCCGCGGCCCGATCTGATGCCGCTCACCGGCGGCTATCGCCGCACCCCTGTGATGCAGATCGGCGCCGACATCTATTGCGATACCCAATGCATCATGCGTGAGCTGGAGCGGCGTTTTCCCACGCCAAGCCTGCTGCCGACTGGATATCAGGGCCTCGCCTGGGCCAGCGCGATGTGGACCGACCGGGCGTTCTTCCAGAACACGGTCAACCTCGTGTTCGGCGCGCTCGCCGACAAGGTGCCGGCCGATTTCATCGCAGATCGCGAGAAGTTGCGCGGCGCCAAATTCGACGTTGCGGCGATGAAGGCGGCCATCCCGCAGATGCGCGATCAATTCCGCGCGCACCTGCAATGGATCGACGACCAGCTCGGCGACGGCCGCGGCTTTCTATCGGGCGATGCGCCGAGCCTGTGCGACGTCGACGCCTACATGAACCTCTGGTACGTGCGCACGAATCTGGAGAGCGCCGACGAGATGTTGTCCGAGTTCGACCACGCGCGTGCCTGGGCCGGACGGCTGCGCGCGGTCGGCCACGGCCGGCGCGACGAAATCACCGGCGCAGAGGCGCTCGAGATCGCGGCGCGCGCGACACCCGAGACCGAGGAGCTGCACGATCCCAACGACCCGAACGGCCGCAAGGTCGGCGACAAGGTCGAGGTCATGCCCGACGATTACGGCAAGGTCCGCGTCCCGGGCGAGATCGTCGCGCTGTCGGCGCAGCATATCGCCATCCGCCGGCATGACCCGCGCGCGGGCGAGGTGGTCGTTCATTTCCCACGCGCAGGTTTTCTGGTGTTCGGCGCCTGAGCCAATCGCGCTTGGCGGTTTGCGCCCGCAGCAAAAGACGCTATGCATGCGCCGATCCTCGGCTTGCAGGGATTTTTGGCTTGACGCCCGACAATGATGTATCGCCCGCGCCTTTTGGCGCGTTCGCGCCGAATACGGCGCAGGCCGCGATCATCGCGCTTGCACAGCGCACGCGGCTCAAGCGCGGCGCCTTCCGACCGATGCTGTCGCGGCTCATCAACCTGCTGCGCGCCGGTCCGATCGATGCGCCCTATCAGGGCGCCTCGTTCCGCTTCTACCACCAGTTTTCCGCAACCGAACGCGGCGCGCTTTTCAATCCGGACTACAATCTCGATGAGCTGAATTTCTTGCGCGCGCATGTATCGCAGGGGGGCGTGTTCGTCGACGTCGGCGCCAATGTCGGGACCTATGCGCTGGCGCTCGCGTCGCAGGTCGGCGCGGCCGGCAAGGTGATCGCCATCGAGCCACATCCGGTCACACATGCACGGCTCGCTTTCAATCGCGCGGCGTCCCGCTTGTCGCAGGTCGTCCTCGTGGCGGCGGCCGCGGGTCCATCCGATGGCGAGCTTCTGATCGAGACCGACGGCGACAATCTCGGCGCGAGCCATGTAGCCTCCGGCGCGCCGTCGTCGAATGCGATCAAGGTGCCGTCGCGGCGACTGCAGCGCATCCTGAAGGATGCGGAAGTCGCAAAGGTCGACGCGTTGAAAATCGACGTCGAAGGATACGAGGATCGCGTGCTGACCGGCTTTTTCGAGCAGGCACCGGCCGCACTCTGGCCAGGCGCGGTCGTCATCGAACATCTCTCGCGCCACGAATGGCAGCAAGACTGCATCACCGACATGCTGGCGCGCGGCTATATCGAAACAGGCCGGACGCGCAGCAACACCCTGCTCACGCGCGGATAGGTTTTCGGGAACTCGGTCAAGGGGATCGATCATGCATTCGCGACAGCGCCCAACTGCCGCAGGGGACGATGGCAAAGACGCTTTGAAACCTTGGCCTGAATGCGTAATGAACGAAGCGGCACTCGGACCTTGCGCATCGAAAAATAAATCCAACTTCGCGTCCGATCGTCGCCACAATCCGGCCTAACGCGTGATTGTTGATCGCCGCGCCTCCCACCCAAAGGCCTTGAAACCAAAGATCATTCCGGGGATCGAGAGATCATGAGCAACCTTCGACTTCTGCTGCTTGCCACGACCGCGCTTTCGGCGATGCAATTCGCAAGCGTCTCAGCGCAGGCGCAGAGCAGCGCCCCGCAGCTTTTCGCCCAGGCGCCGGCGCCGGGCGAGGAGAAGAAAGGACCGCCGCAGCCGCCGAAGGGAGCGCCGCCAGCCCCGCCGAAGGCTGCGCCTCCGCCACCTCCCCCACATCCGGCTGCACCGCCACCCCCTCCGCCGGCCCCGCCGAAGCCTCCCGCGCCTCCGCCGCCGCCGAGGGCTCCCGCGCCGCCGCCTCCACCTCCGGCAGCTCAGCCGCATCCAGCACCCGCCGCGCCCCCTCCGCCGGCGCCACATCCGGCTGCGCCGCCACCGCCGCCTCCTCCGCCTCCAGCCGCGGCACCGACGCATACGCCACCGCCGCCTCCTGCGGCCGCACCGGCGCCGGCGCCGCGAGCCACGACCCTGCCGCCGCCACCGACAACGCCGCCACCGGGCGCGCCGAAGGGGGCTGCGCCGCTGCCAGGACCTGCTCCGACCGCCCAGCCGCAGCATACCCCGCCGCCGCCCACGGCCGCGCCGACGACCCCGCCCCCGCCGCCTCCAGGCGGAGGCGCCACCCCGCAAATCGAGCGGCCCAACAGGCAGCCGGGCGGTGCTCCGCCTTCAGGCGGCACGCCAGCACCGGGTACGCCGCCGGCCGGCGGTCCGCCGGCGGCTCCTCCCGCTGGCCAGCAGGGCGCGGCCCCGCCGCCGCCTCCCGGCACGCCGCCGAACGCTGCCGCGACATTCACGCACCGCGCGCCGCCACAGGTGACGGCGCCGCTGCCGACCCTGCCGCCGCCGCAGACACAGGCGCTGACACCGATCCCGCAGGGCGCAGCGCCTCAAGGCCCGCGTCGCATGGAAGATTTCCGCGGCCAACGGCGGGAGGTCCAGGAAGGCGGCCGCACCGTCATCATGGAGCCGGGACGGATGATCATCCGCGATCCCTCGGGGATGGAGTTCGTCCGCCACGACGAGATGGACCGCTTCCGCTACGGCGCCCGCGACATCAGGGTGCAGCAAATGGGCGGCGAGACCCGAACCGTCGTCGTCCGTCCGGACGGCTCGGAGATCATCACGGTGGTCGCGCCCGACGGCCGTCTGCTGCGGCGGATCAGGCGCGATCCGATGGGCCGCGAGATCATCATCATCGACAATACCTTCCGCGGCCCGTCACTCGGCTTCTACGTCGACCTGCCGCCGCCGGTGATCCGCATCCCCTATGACCGCTATATCGTGGATGCGTCTGACGCACCGCCGGACCTGATCTACGACACGATGTTGGCACCTCCCGTCGAGCGGATCGAGCGGCCCTATTCGCTCGACGAGATCCGCTACAGCCCGGGCGTGCGGATGCTGATGCCGTCGATCGACGTCAACACCATCAACTTCGAGACCGGCTCCTGGGAGATCTCGCCCGACCAGGCCGCGAAGCTGCAGGTGATCGCCGACGGGCTCAACAGCGCGATCCAGCGCAATCCGCGCGAGGTGTTTCTGATCGAAGGCCATACTGATGCGGTCGGCAACGACACCGACAATCTCTCGCTGTCGGACCGTCGCGCCGAATCCGCGGCCGAGTTGCTGACGCAGCAGTTCGGCGTGCCTGCCGAAAACCTGACGTCGCAGGGCTACGGCGCGCAGTATCTGAAGGAGCAGACATCGGGGCCGAGCCGCATCAACCGGCGTGTCACCATTCGCCGTATCACGCCGCTGCTCAATGGCGGCGTGGCCTCGCTGCCGCCTCCACCGCCCGGCACTGCGCCGCCGCGGTAAATGAAAGCCTCGCAAAACAAAATGGCCGGGAGCGATCCCGGCCATTTTTGTTCGCTCAAGCGAAGCGACCCATGCGACAGTCAGAGAATTGGAATGCCTTGTCGCTGTCGCTTGCAACGACAAATCGCAGCGCTCAACTCTTGTCGCTTTCAAGCTTGAGTATCGGCGAACCTTCGCCGATCGAGACCAATCCCGTCTGCTTGTAGAGATCAAGCTTGGCGCGGGTGTCCGCGATATCGAGGTTGCGCATCGTCAACTGGCCGATCCGGTCCGCTGGCGTGAACGCCGCATCGTCCACCTTCTCCATGCTCAGCCGCTCCGGCTGATAGGTCAGGTTGGGGCTATCGGTGTTCAGGATCGAATAGTCGTTGCCACGGCGCAGCTCGAATGTCACCTCACCGGTGACGGCCCGCGCCACCCAGCGCTGGGCGGTTTCGCGCAGCATCAAGGCCTGGGAATCGAACCATCGTCCCTGATAGAGCAATCGGCCGAGACGCATGCCGCTGATTCGGTATTGCTCGATCGTATCTTCGTTGTGGATGCCGGTGACCAGGCGTTCGTAGGCGATGTGCAGCAGCGCCATGCCGGGTGCTTCGTAAATCCCGCGGCTCTTGGCCTCGATGATCCTGTTCTCGATCTGGTCGCTCATGCCGAGGCCGTGTCGACCGCCAATGGCGTTGGCCTCGAGGAATAACTCGACGGGATCGGCAAACGCGCGGCCGTTGAGCGCGACGGGATGGCCTTCCTCAAAACGCACCGCGACCTCTTCCGCCTTGACGACGCAGTCGTCACGCCAGAACGGCACGCCCATGATCGGGTTGACGATCCTGATGCCGCTGTCCAGGCGCTCGAGATCCTTCGCCTCATGCGTTGCACCGAGGATGTTGCTGTCGGTCGAATAGGCCTTTTCGGCGCTCATCTTGTAGGCGAAACCGTTCGCGGTCATGAACGCGGACATTTCCGCGCGGCCACCCAGCTCGTCGATGAACCGCTGATCGAGCCACGGCTTGTAGATCTTCAGGCCCGGGTTTGTCAGCAGCCCATAGCGATAGAACCGCTCGATGTCGTTGCCTTTGAAGGTCGAGCCATCGCCCCAAATGTTGACGCCGTCCTCCTTCATTGCGGACACCAGCATCGTGCCGGTGACCGCGCGGCCAAGCGGCGTCGTGTTGAAGTAGGTGGCGCCGCCGGTCGAGATGTGGAAGGCGCCGGATTGAAGGGCGGCGATGCCTTCGTGAACCAGTTGCGTGCGGCAATCCACGAGGCGGGCCTTTTCGGCACCGAGCTCCAGCGCCTTGCGCGGAATCGCGTCGTAATCGGCCTCGTCGGGCTGGCCGAGGTTGGCGGTATAGGCAAAAGTGCGAGCGCCGTTTTGCTTCATCCACACCAGCGCCGCGCTGGTGTCGAGACCGCCCGAGAAAGCGATGCCGACTTTTTCCCCTTTGGGCAGGCCTTTCAAGATCGTGCTCATCGCGCTTTCCAATCGGTCGAAATGTCTCTGACTTCGCCTGGTGTTTGAGTGCGCGATTATCAAATTTCGCGCTGACGGGCACGCGTTTTGTGCGACTTGGCCGTGTGACGTCGTTCACAGCGACGGGGATGGCCCGATCTCGCGCCCACGCCAGCGCGCCCTCAATCGATAAGCGGGCCAGAAGGCTCTCGAGAGCGCCGCATCGATATCCGCATCCGACAGGCGGGTGCGCGGCCAGCGGTAAACGAAGCCATGCACCAGCCAGATCACCAGAAACGTGACCAGACCCGCTGCTGCGATGTCGGTGAAGAAGTGCCCGCCGAACGCCATGCGGAGCACGCTGGTGACCAAACCGAACACGGTTGCGGCGGCATAGGCGAACGGCCGCCATACGGGCGGAGTGAGGGCTGCCGGCGCAAGGGTCCAGAAGGCGGTCGCGCCCTCGCCGGAAAAGAACGAGCAGTTGCGGCCGCAGCCGCCGCGCGGATCCCACCATGGGACAAACGGCAGGTCGCCGTTGAATTCGGTAACCAGCACGGGGCGCGGCCGGCCCCAATAGCTCTTGAAGGTCAGATTGGTGAGGACACCCGCCGACATCGTCAGCGTAAGCAAGAGAAAGATGATGGCGCGGCCCGGAATCAGCAGCGGCCGGTCCGGCCACAACAGTTTCACGACCAGTGCGACAATCGCAGGCAGCGCGATCGCCCATGCGATCCACATCGCCGCATCGCGCGCGAAGGAGGCCCAGCCATCGAGCTTGAGCGGAAACGACTTCGTGCGCGGATCATAGAACAGCGCCGCGAGCTTCAGATCGAGCTCGGGAAAGATCCCGAACACGATTCCGATCACGAGCGCCAGCGAGAGCGCAACAATGAGGCCGGTCCGATTCATGCTTTTCGCGGTTTAGCGGAGAGCGGGGGCCCTGAAAACCCTTAACTGTCGTCGCGAGTGAAGCGAAGCATTCGCTTCGTCCCGTCATCGCGGAGGCGCTTGCGGCGGCAGGTGCGGCGGTGGCTTGAGAGACTGCGGCGGCTGGCGCCACGCTCCGGCATTGCGGCCGGCGATCAGCCAATAGACGAAGCCCGCGACGATCCCGGCCCCGGTCATGATCTCGAGATGGCGGCGGACGATACCTTCGAAGCGCATCGTGTCGGGATCGAACGGCACCAGCCCGAGATAGCAGGCCAGTCCTACCAGTCCGCCGCCGACCGCGTAGGCCAGCACGCTGCGAATGGAGAAGGCCTCCGTGATCAGCGCGATGACCATCGCGGGCAGGAGCGCAAACCCGGAGACGAAGATGAAACCGAGCGCGAGAACGACGTCGACGACGCCATGATCGGTCGTATCCTCGAAGCTGCTCAGCTCCGGAATCAAGACCGTGCCGACCACGATCACCCCGGCCGCAAGGCACGCGGCGAGGAAGGCCAGGAAGATGACGAACAGGCGGCCGATCAGGGCCACGGCGAAGGCTCCGCTCTACCCGCCTCTGCGAACGAAGCGAAGCAATCCAGAGCCGCGCACCACGTTCTGGATTGCTTCGTCGCTTGCGTTCCTCGCAATGACGACCTCAAGTCGCATCCCCACTTCAATCCGTCATCGCCATGGCGCGCAGCGCCTGCCGCTCCCGCGCGGACAATTTCTCGGTGTCCGATTTCAACTGTCCGCAGGCGGCGAGGATATCGCGGCCGCGCGGCGTGCGCACCGGCGAGGAATAGCCGGCGTTGAAAATATATTCGGAGAACTTCTCGATCTGATCCCAGTCCGAGCATTCGTAAGCCGTGCCCGGCCAGGGGTTGAACGGGATCAGGTTGATCTTTGCCGGGATGCCCTTGAGCAGCTTCACAAGCAGCTTTGCGTCATCGAGCGAATCGTTGACGCCCTTGAGCATCACATATTCGAAGGTGATCCGCCGCGCGTTCGAGGCGCCCGGATAGTCGCGGCAGGCCTGCAACAATTCGGCGATCGGATATTTGCGGTTGAGGGGCACAAGCTCGTTGCGCAATTCGTCGCGCACCGCGTGCAGCGAGATCGCGAGCATGACGCCGATCTCGTCTCCCGTGCGCTTGATGTTGGGTACCACACCCGAGGTCGAGAGCGTGATGCGGCGGCGCGAGATGCCGATGCCCTCATTGTCGGCGACGATCAGCAACGCGTCGCGCACCGCCTCGAAATTGTAGAGCGGCTCGCCCATCCCCATCATCACGACATTGGTGATGAGCCGGCTGCCGTTCTCGCGGTCGGCCCAGTCATTGAGCCGGTCGCGCGCCACCATCACCTGGCCCACGATCTCGCCGGCGGTGAGATTGCGCACCAGGCGCTGCGTTCCGGTGTGGCAGAAACTGCAGTTGAGCGTGCAGCCGACCTGCGAGGAGATGCACAGCGTGCCGCGGTCGGTTTCGGGGATGTAGACGCATTCGATCTCGGGCGGCCGCTCGAGGCTGTTGCCGCTCGGCAGCCGCAGCAGCCACTTGCGGGTGCCGTCATTGGAAATCTGCTCGGCCACCATTTCGGGGCGGTCGACGGTAAAATGCGCCGCGAGGCTTGCGCGCGTCTCCTTGGAGACCGACGTCATTTCGTCGAAATTTCTGGCGCCACGGAAATAGATCCAATGCCAGAGCTGCTGCACGCGCATCTTGCGCTGTGCCTGGGTCACGCCGATGGCAGCCAGCCGCTCTGCCAGCTCGTCGCGCGACAAGCCGACCAGAGACGGCCTTGCCGGCGGCACGTAGGTCTCGATCGGGC
Organism: uncultured Alphaproteobacteria bacterium; assembly: GCA_963738845.1. Lineage (GTDB taxonomy): Bacteria > Pseudomonadota > Alphaproteobacteria > Rhizobiales > Xanthobacteraceae > Bradyrhizobium. The sequence goes on from CAVTYJ010000011.1 coordinate 109,594, forward strand.
TCTTCTCCAGCGGCACGCCGGCGCCCGCATGGGTCGCGGAGGCATTGGTCACGGTGTCGGTCATGGCCATGACATAAGCCTTCCCGCGCGCGCTGGAAAGCCGATCGGCGGGCCTTTTGGCGGCTGGCGCGCCTTTGATCACCTCTCCGGAGCTTTAGCGCTTGCAGTCCTGCGCGATCCGATCCAGCGCCTGGGCAAGGCCCTTGAGCGAGAAGGTATCGATCGTCTCGGTGCCCTTGGCCGAAACACCCTTGACCACGGCGTCGGCGGAGCGGCGCAGCGCCTGCACCATCTGCTCCTCCTCGGCGGCATTCTTGATCCAGAGCCCGTCGCCCTGGGTGTACATCGCGTAAGCCGCGCCGCCGACCTCCAGTGTCGATTCGGAGCCGGGCTTGAGCATGTAGCCGATCATGACCGAGACTTCGTTGACCACCTTCTCGCCAGGCCGCGTCGAGATGAAGGCGTAGGCCGGATCGCGCGGACGGTTCGGCGGATTGGTCTTGGACGCGCTCGGCTTGGCCAGCGCAAAGCAGACGCGCCTGCCGTTTGGCGTCGCGGAATAGGCGCCCCAGGTTCCATACTGCCCGATCAGTGTCGGCTCTGTGCCGCCCGCGACTGCAGCGGCTGCGGCCGCGGGCTTGGATTCCGGCTGCTTGGCGGCGCTTTTCGCCGGCTTGGGCGATGGTGCCTGCGCACGCGCCAAATCCGCCAGCCCACACACCAGCACGCTCGCAACCAGCGCTGTCAGAATCCGCCGAAACATGATGTGATTTGATTCCCGCAATATTGTGACTGGAAGATGGCCCCAGTCTTTCGTCAGATTTCCCGCGAATACGCTGTGGAAAGCTGGTCGACTTTGCGAACGTTCAACCCTTGATCCGCGACTGCCGCAGCTCCTTCCACTGCGCCTCGGTCCATTGCAGCAAATCCTCGGCGCCCGAGCTCCGCAAATGCGCGCCGCCATCCACGACGACCATCTCGCCATTGATGTAGGCAGCGGCGTCCGAGATCAGGAAGCTTGCAAGGTCGCAAAGCTCGGAATGCCTGCCCACGCGGCCCAGCGGATTTCGTGCGGCCCAGCTCGGGTCGCGGCCTTCGGGGCGAAGCTGGCCGGTTGCACCTTCGGTCGGGAAGGCGCCCGGCGCGATCGCGACGAGGCGGACGCCCTTCGGTCCCCATTCGACGGCGAGCGATCTCGTCATCGCCAGCAGCGCCGACTTCGCCATGGCCGACGGCACGGTAAAGGCGCGCCCCGTGATCGTCGACGTCGACAGGATCGAGAGCACGACGCCCTTGTGCCCGCTCTCGATCCATCGTTTGCCGGCCGCGAGCGTGCAGTACATCGCACCATGCAGCGTTGGCGCGAGGATCGCATCGGCGGCGCGAAACGAGAGTTGCTCGGTCTGCGCGATGAAGGTGGCGGCCGCATTGTTGACGAGCACATCGAGCGGCGCTTCGCCAAAGGCCGCTTCCATCATGGCGTCGACCTCTGCGCCGTTTCTGATATCGCAGGGGTGCACCGAAACCTTGCCGCCGGTTGCCTGGCGCATCTCGGCCGCCGTCTTCTCCAACAGCTCGCGCCTGCGACCGCAGATCAAAAGCTCCGCGCCGAGATCGAGAAAGCGATGCCCCATCGCCGCGCCAAGCCCGCTGCCGCCCCCGGTGATGAGAATGCGCTTGCCGCCGAGCAGGCCTTTTTCAAACATCGTTCGAATCCTCCCTCCACCCGTCTTTGCGAGGAGCGTAAGCGACGACCCGCCTGCGCCCGCTGCGCGTGCTTCGCCGGGCAGAGCCCGCCGAAGCGCTATTGTGCGTAGGCGGAAGCAATCCAGACCTTACCCGATCCTGGATTGCTTCGCTTCGCTCGCAATGACAAGGTGGCGCCGAAAGCCAGTTGCCTTCATAAAGGTGCGTCCGATGAAAGCCATTCTCTGCTCGCAATATTGCCAACCCGACGATCTCGTGCTCGCGGATGTTGCGGATCCGGTGGCCGACGAGGGCGAAGCCGTGATCGCGATCAAGGCGGCCGCGCTGAACTTTTTCGACCTCCTGATGATCCAGGGCAAGTACCAGATCAAGCCGCCGTTCCCGTTTTCGCCGGCTGCCGAGGTGGCCGGTATTGTCGAGAGCGTCGGCCCCGGCGTGACGGACCTCAAGGTCGGCGACCGCGTGGTGGCCTCCTGCGGCCATAACGGCGCGCGCGAGAAGATCGCGCTGCCGGCCGCCGCGATCGTGAAAGTCCCCGACAATCTCGATTTCGATCGCGCCGCCGGCATCATCATCATCTACGGCACGGCGCTGCATGCGCTGGAAGACCGCGCGAGCCCGAAGACCGGCGATACGCTCGCGGTGCTGGGTGCTGCCGGAGGCACGGGACTCGCCGCATGCGAGCTGGGCAAGCTCATGGGGCTCAAGGTGATCGCCTGCGCCTCATCCGACGAAAAGCTCGCCTTCGCGCGGGCCCATGGCGCCGAGCTCACGCTCAATTACGCCAAGGAGGACCTCAAGGAGGGCCTGCGCAAGCTCACCGGCGGCAAGGGCGCCGATATCATCTTCGATCCCGTCGGCGGCAGCTATGCCGAAGCAGCGCTGCGTTCGATCGCCTGGGAAGGTCGCTTCCTGGTGATCGGTTTCGCCGCCGGCGACATTCCGAAAATGCCGCTCAATCTCGCCCTGCTCAAGGGCTGCGATATTCGCGGCGTGTTCTGGGGCAACTGGGCGCGGCTCAACCCTGCCAAGAACCGCGCCAACCTGGAGAAGCTCGTCAAGTGGACCGCGGAGGGCAAGATCTCCTCCCATGTCGACCGCACGTTCCCGCTGGCACAAACCGCCGACGCGCTGAAGGTGCTCGCCGGGCGCAAGGCGATGGGCAAGGTCATTCTGCACCCGTAGCAGACAAGCCAGCCTCACCGACGTTTCGGGCCGGGATGCGTGTCTCGATCGCAACGCTAGTTGCGAATTGAAGCGAACGCGACACGCAATCTTAACGTTCTGTTTACAATTTTGTCACAGCCGACCGGTTCCAAGGGCCGCCTGAGGTCAGACTTTGCCATTTGCGCCAATTACGCCACAGGTTTCGCCCTTATTTGTCACTTGCTGCCTCAATGAATCCAAAATATCTCCCAATTCGCGCCGGGCGGAGCCGTCTTTTGGGCTGATTCAGCCGGCGAATTATGGCCCCTATAGCGGGGCACTTTTGGATTGAACGGAACCCAAAAAAACAAAGCGGGTGTCCCAATGTTGCGTCGAGTGAGTGGGGAAGATCACCATGGTGGACCATCAACGCTTCCGGTCGGAGGAATCCGACATGAACGACTACGACGACGACTTCGCTCAATCCCGCACCAGAAGATACGCCTTCGGTCGTTCCGCAGATTATGATTCCGTTCCGCTGTTCCTTTCCGATCCCGACAGCGAGCCGGATCCGGCTGAATTTGCCAATCCGCTGCGTCCGCGTCGCACCTCGATCTCGCTGCGTATTCTGATCGGCGTCGTCGCGGCTTCCGTCGTCGCGGTGCTGTTTGCGTGGTTCACCTCGGATGCCACGCGCGACGTGCTGAGCAGCGCCCAGACGTCGCTTTCGACCGTGTTGCCGATCCCGTCCACCGCCGCGCAGGCGGAGGCTTCGCCGGGCCCGCAGGTGGCCTCGACCCAGCTCACCACGCATGACGTTCAGCTCAAGGACTCGGCGCGCTGGCAGGGGCCGGGCGCGCAGGGACAGACCCCGCCGGTCGTGCGCAGCCAGCAGGTGGCGATGGCGCCGAGCCGCGAGGATATTTCGAGCGCCTATCAGAACGCGATGCAAAGCCGTCCCGCGCCGGCCGCCGCCCCGCCGCAAGCCGCGGTCGCGCCGCCCCCGGTTGCCCCGCAGCAGCTTGCAGCCGCATCTGCGGTTGCCGCCGCGCCGGTGGCCGCACCGCCGGCAAGGCAACTCGATCCGGAAGAGGTTGCCCTGTTGATGAAGCGCGCCAAGGACCTCCTGGCCACGGGCGACATTCCGCCCGCGCGGCTGTTGCTGCGACGCGCGGCCGATGCCCAGGAGGCGAGCGCCGCGTTGCTGCTGGCGCAGACCTATGATCCGGAGATGCTGGGAACGCAGGACGTCCGCAATATCAATCCCGATATCGCGATGGCGCGCACCTGGTACCAGAAGGCGGTGCAACTCGGCTCCGCCGATGCGCAGCGGCGGCTCGCTCAACTGCAGAACTAAGCTCAAGGGGGAAACATGCGACGGTTTGTTGGACTGGCACTCGTTGCCGTCATGATGGCGTTCGGCTTTTCGGCGCGCGCGGCCGAGGAAGGCGAGTATGACCCCGCAAAGGTCAGCGACAGCCTGAGAGCGATCTTCCAGTTCGGCTCGGCGCAGACCAAGCAGGCGCTCAACGCCAACACCGTGACCCTCATCACCGGCACGATCGGCGGTACCTATGTGCAGATCGGTGCGGACCTCGCCTCCGTGCTCGACGACGGCAACAAGCTGCGCGTGCTCCCGATCGTCGGGCGCGGCTCGGTGCAGAGCGTCGCCGACATCCTGTTCCTGCAGGGCGTCGACGTCGGCATCGTGCGCTCCGATACGCTCGACTATCTCGAGAAGAAGGGCTTTGCCAAGGACATCAAGCGGCAGTTCACCTTCGTGACCAAGCTCTATAACGAAGAGATGACGATCATCGCACCGAAATCGGTGCGAACGCTGAAGGACCTCGCGGGCAAGAAGATCTCGGTCGACCTTCCCAACGGCGGCACGTTCGTGACCGCACTGACAGTTGCCGAGCGGATCGGGCTCCGGGCGGACTTCGCCTATATCGAGCAGCGCATCGCGATGGAAAAACTGAAGAAGGGCGAAATCGACGCGGTGATCGTGGTCGGCGGCAAGCCCTACAAGTCGGTCTCGGGCTTCGTCAATGACGGCCGCTTCCATCTCGTGAATGTCGATTACGACAGGCCGCTGCAAGGCGACTATCTGCCGGCGACCTTGACCGCGAAGGACTATCCGAACCTGATCGCCGAGGGCGAGAGCGTGGATACGATCGCGGTGCCTGCGGTGCTCGCCGCCTATAATTGGACGCCTGGCAGCGATCGCTATCGCAAGCTGTCGCAATTCGTGGAGGCGTTCTTCACCAAGTTCCCGACCCTGCAGAACCCGCCGTTCCACCCGAAGTGGAAGGAAGTCTCGCTCGCCGCTCCGCTGCCGGGATGGACGCGCCTGCCCTATGCCCAGCAGTGGCTCGACGCGCACGGGATCGGCGCCTCGGCGAAGAGCCGCTTCGACGATTTCATGAGTTCAGAATCCGAAGGCCGCGCAGCAATCGCCGAGCGAGCGCGATGCCTTGTTCAAGCAGTTCCAGGCCTGGCAGGCCGACCAGACGGCAAAGGAGAACGCGCGGGCGCAGGCTCCGCAGGCCCCCGCCGCGCAGGCCCGCCCTGCCCGGCAGCAATAATCCTGCACAGATCCGATCAGCCCGGCTCGCTCGGGCTGATCGGCGCAAAGATCTCGTGATCGGCGCCGACGCCCTTGAGCGAGAAGCGGCCGAGCGAGTGGGCCGCAATCCCGCTCGCGCTGACGAAATCCGCCGACAACAAGAGCTGCCGTCCGAGCTCGCGGCACATCGATTCGATGCGCGCGGTGAGATTGACCGCCGGTCCGATCACCGTGAAGTCGAGCCGGGTGTCGCTTCCGATGTTGCCGTACATGACATCGCCGACATGCAGCGCCAGACCATATTCGATGCGCGGCAGGGCGGCTTCTTGCCTGCGCCTGTTCTCCTCGGACAGCGCTGATTGCGCGCGCTGGGCTGCCGCAAGGGCTCTCGCGCAAGTCGCCGCGGCATCCTCGCCCACAGGAAAGATCGCGAGCATGGCGTCCCCGATGAATTTCAGGACCTCGCCGCCATGGCCAAGGACTGCATCGCACATCGGTCCGAAATAGCCGTTGAGCATGTCGATCAGAATGTCGCGCGGCAATTTTTCCGACAGGCCGGTGAAGCCGCGAAGGTCGCAAAGCCAGATCACGGCGGAGATCGTTTCGCCGGCGCCGCGCTGAATCTGGCCCTCGAGCACCCGACCGCCCGATTGCGCGCCCACATAGGTATCGAGCAGCGTGCGCGCGGTGCGGCGCAGCGCCTGCACTTCGAGATTGAAAGCAAGCGCGGGGATCATTGCCTCGAACAACGAAAGCTCGCTTGAGCTGAAGCCGCCGCGCCGTCTGGTCGCAAGCGAGAGCGCCTTGAAGCTGCCGTCGGCAAACGGGACCGCGTAGACAATATAATCGGTGTAGCCTTCGCGGCGCAGGTCTTCGAGAATGGGGTACTCGCCCGGCTGCGGCGGCGCCATCGGATCGCAGCGGACCGGCCCGCCACCCTGATAGGCGATGCCGATCGGGCTGTTCAGCATCGCCTGCGGCAAGCCGGGCCCGGCGCGATAAAGCCGCTCGCTCGTGCCTTTGCCGAGCTCCCAGAGCCCGCTGAAGGAAAAGATTTGCGGATGCAGGATCGGCACGCCGGTGGTGATGCGCGACACGTCGCTCCCGGCGCTGCGCAATGTTTCGGCAAACGCCTCCAGAAATCGGTTCGGATCGGCGAGCTTGCGCCCATCCGACATCAGCCAGCGGATGACGGGATGTGTTGCGTCCTGATGCTCAGCCGTCAACACCCGGGCCGCTCAAAGCGCGTCGTCGTCGATGCCCCGCTTCAGAGCGGCGCGCGCCGCCTCGCGGTGATCATTGGTGATATGGGCTGCGACCAGCCGGATCGCGGTGGCAAGCACGGCGGCATCGTCGGTGAAGCCGAGCACGGGCAGCATGTCCGGGACGAAGTCGAACGGCAGGATGAAATAGGCGATCGCGCCGAGCAGCGCCGCCTGGACGTGGCGCGGCGTTTCGCGATCAAAGGCGCAGTAATAGGCTGCGAGCAGGTCCTCGATGAAGGGCAGCTTCGAAGCCACCCTCTTCAGCTTGATCCAGAACCGCCTGCGCACGCTGTCGCGGTCCTGCGCCAGGCGGTCGGCCGGCTCGAACCCAACGCTGTAGTCAGTTGCCATGGATCGAATCCCTTCTGGGAGCGCTGCAGGCGCCGTGAAGAAATTGGTGATGCGTGCGTTCCGCCGCAAGGCCGAAAATTGGGCCCTAACCGACACCCAATTGCTGCGCGATCGCGTTCATCGCCCTGGCGAGATCGACGTCCCTGGACGTAAGCCCGCCGGCATCGTGGGTCGACAGCACCACCTCCACCGTCTTGTAGACGTTGCGCCATTCGGGATGATGATCGTGCTTTTCGGCGACCAGGGCTGCACGGGCCATGAAGCCGAAGGCCTCGTTGAAATCCCTGAACACGAATGTCTTTGCGATCGCGTCGCGGCCCGTGACTTCCGTCCAGCCGGGCAGCGCCTGCAGGGCCGTCTTCCGGGCCTCGCCCGATAGCTTTCCCGCCATGCTTGCCTCCTTGTTCACGGGAACCTAACCCTTCCAACGCGGCAGGTGGTAACCATGACGCAGTTGTAACCCTTGACCGGCAAGAAATTTGCTAGGATCGAGGCATAATCATGCCGTCGACATGAATTTGAGCCTCAAACGATTGTTTTCGAGATCGATGACCGGGGGTTTGGAGCTTGCCCAACCGCCGCCGCCGCGTTCGGCAGTGCGGAAGGCGACGTTGATCACCGCCGCGGGCGTGCTTGCCATCATTGGAGCGCTCGCGGGCGGCTATTATTTCGCTATGCGGCCGGTCACCCTCAAGATCGCGGTCGGTCCTGCCAACAGCGACGACGTCAAAGTGGTGCAGGCGCTGACCCAGGCCTTCAGCCAGTCGCACGCCTCAGTCCGTCTGCGCCCGGTGCAAACCGACGGCGCGGTGGCGAGCGCGGACCTGCTCGGGTCGGGGAAGGCCGATCTCGCCATCATTCGCGGCGATCTTGACGTGCCGAAGAACGCGCAGGCGGTGGCCACGCTGCGCAAGAATTTCGTCGTGCTGTGGGTGCCTCCGCGCAAGGGCAGGAAGGCGGGGGCGAAGATCACCAAGATCGCGCAGCTCGCCGGCCACCGGGTCGGTGTGGTCGGCCGAACGCAGGCCAATGTGAATCTGCTCAAGATCATCCTGCAGCAATACGCCGTCGATCCGAACAAGGTCGATATCGTCCAGTTCCCGGCGCAGGAGGCCGCCGACGCGATCCGGAACCAGAAGGCCGACGCCTATCTCGCCGCGGGTCCGCTCAACAGCAAGATCACCATGGATGCGATCGCGGCCTCCGCCAAGGACGGCGGCGCGCCGACCTTCCTGGAGATCGACCGGGCGGACGCGATTGCGCAAAACCATTCGGCCTACGAGGCCGGCGACATTCCGGCGGGCACCTTTGCGCCCGATCGCCCCGATGAGGACATCAAGACCATCAGCTTCGCGCACCATATCGTGGCGCGCAAAGGCATCTCCGAGGTGACGATCGCAACGCTCACCCGTCAGATCTTCGCGATCCGCCAGCAGTTGATGACGGAATTTCCGCTCGCCGCCAAGATCGAGACGCCCGACACCGATAAGGATGCGGCGATCCCGGCCCATCCCGGCGCGGCCGCGTTTGTCGACGGCGAGGAGAAGACCTTCCTCGACCGCTACAGCGATTACATCTGGTGGGGCCTGATGGCGCTGTCGGCGATGGGCTCGGTCGGCGCGTGGTTTGCGAGTTATCTCAAAAAGGACGAGCGCAACAGCAACGCGCATCTGCGCGAGCGCCTGCTCGAGATGATCGCGGACGCGCGCAAGACCGATTCGGCCGAAGCGCTCGATCAGATGCAGACCGAGGCCGACGTCATCCTGCGCGACACGCTGCGTTGCTTCGAGGACGGCGCGATCGAGGAAGGCGCTCTGACCGCCTTCAACATCGCGCTCGACCAGTTCCATCATGCGGTGGCGGACCGCCGGGCACTGCTGTTGAGCCTGCCGCAGAACCTGCAGCGGGCGGCGGCGGCCGCACAATTCCGCCCTACCGGAACGATTTAATCGCGCCGTCACATTCTCTTTCTATAGCGTCTGTCAGGATGTCCGCCCGAAGGAGGCTCGCATGACGCTTCGCATCCCTCGCCGAAACTTTCGTGGACTGTCCCGTCGGCGCTTCCTGTCGAGCGCGGCGGTGACCGGCATCAGTGCGATCGCGTGGCCTCATATCTCCCGCGCTGCCGACCGGCCGGCCGTCACCCATGGCGTGCAGTCCGGCGATGTCGGCACGGACGCTGGCGTAGTCTGGGCGCGCGCGGACCGTCCGTCGCAGATGCTGGTCGAGGTTGCGACCACCGAATCCTTCAAGGACGTCCGCGCACTGCCGCCGATCGCGGCGCTACCCGAGAGCGATTTCACCGCCAAGATGCTTTTGGAGAACCTTCCCGGCGGCCAGGACATCTTCTACCGCGTCAAATTCCGCGATCTCTCCCACACCAGCGTGGAAAGCGAGCCTGTGGCCGGCCGCTTCCGCACCGCGCCATCAGACAAGCGCGACGTCAGCTTCGTCTGGGGCGGCGATGTCGCGGGGCAAGGCTGGGGCATCAATCCCGATGACGGCGGCATGTTCACCTTCTCGGCGATGAAGAAGCACCGGCCGGATTTCTTCCTGCATTCGGGCGACACCATCTACGCCGACGGCCTCATTGCCTCCGAGGTGAAGCTTGCCGACGGCAAGATCTGGAAAAACGTCACCATCCCCGAGAAGGCCAAGGTCGCCGAAACACTCGACGAGTTTCGCGCCGCGCACAAATACAATTTCCTCGACGACAATGTGCGAGCCTTCAATGCCGAGGTGCCGATCTTCGTGCAGTGGGACGATCACGAGGTCACCAACAACTGGTCGGCCTCGAAAGACCTTCCCGCGGCCTACAAGGAGCGCAACATCGCGCTGCTTGCGGCGCGCGCCGCGCGTGCCTTCCACGAGATGTATCCGATGCGCGAAAGCATCGTCGAACCGGGCCGGGTCTATCGCACCCTGAGCTACGGCCCGCATCTCGACGTCTTCATGCTGGACGAGCGCAGCTATCGCGGCGCGAACGGTCCGAACCAGCAGGAGACCTACGGCCCCGACGCGTATTTCCTCGGGCCCGAGCAGATGGCGTGGCTGAAGCGCGCGCTGCTCAATTCGCGCGCGACCTGGAAGGTGATCGCCTCCGATATGCCGCTCTCGCTGATCGTGTGGGACGATGCCGCCAACAAGAAGGGTTCAGAAGCCTTTGCTCAGGGCAACGGGCCCGCGCGCGGCCGCGAGCTCGAGATCGCCGACCTCCTGCGCTTCATCAAGACCGCGCCGATCCGAAACACGGTGTGGCTCACCGCCGACGTGCACTACGCCGCCGCGCACTACTACGATCCGAACAAGGCGCAGTTCCAGGATTTCGAGCCGTTCTGGGAGTTCGTCTCGGGCCCGCTGCATGCGGGCACCTTCGGCCCCAACGAGCTCGACAACACCTTTGGCCCCGAGGTGCGCTTCATCAAGGCGCCGGGGCTGGACAAGCAGAACCTGCCGCCATCGGCCGGCATGCAGTTTTTCGGTCACGTCAAGATCGACGGCGCGACTGGCCAGATGACGGTGACGCTGCGCGATCGCATGGACGTTGCGCTGTGGTCGACGACGCTCGATCCGAAGGTGGCGTAATCAGGCCGAACCGACGGTGAACCGCGCAGGCGGTTCACGCGACCATATCAGGCCCATCCCGGGCTGGGTCTGTTGTCTTGAATGGTCCACGTGCACCCCCGCCGATCATTTCTCGTCGCCGTGTTTCTGTTCGGTCTCGCGCCACTGGCTTGTGCGCAGCAGCCCCTAATGACGCCCGCCGAAAGGGCGGCGCTCGTCCGCGGTGCATTTGCGTCAGCCTATGGCAAGGCGCTGACCGCCGAGCTTGGAAAATCGCTGCGCAAAAATGCCGATCCGGCCTGCCTGAAGGACAAGGGATTGGAGGCCAGCCAGCTTGACGTGCGCGGCCGCGACCTGCTGATCAAGTGGGGCACAAATTACTGGGAAGGCGTTGTGTCTCTATACGACACGAAGGTCTTTGCCGACCTGTTTACCGCCACCGATGAACTGAATCGGCTGAAGCAGAACGCCAATGTAAAACGATATCTTGCAATCTACGAGCCGGAACGGCAGGCGAAGGTGCTCGATTTCATTTTCGAGAACTTCGATCTCTATGTCATGATCCACAGGATCAGGCTCACACTGGTGCACCCACTACGAACCGGCAATCAAGAGCTGCTGAGCAAAAATCCGACCGACGCCACCGAGAGAGCAGTCGACAAATTCCTGGCTAGCAAGAAATCGGCGGCGCTCGATCGCTACCTCGCTCTCTCGGATGAGGTCCAAGCCGGGATAGCCGCATCAGCCGCTTCGATGGCGAAAGAGCAGAGCGCGAAATTTTTGAGAAGTCCTCGACTTTTTCAAGGGCGTCGAGGCGGATCTCGCCGAGCTTTGCATCGGCACGCGTGAAACTTACCTAAATCCCAAACAGCCCTGACGACGTGCTGCCCTGGGACTGGAAGCCCGATGCCGGTTCATGAGCGCACTTAGCCGCGAAAACCCCGCAGCAGCGTCTGCAGCCCTTCAAGCGAATAGGGCTTTGCCAGGATCGGCCTGTCCGCGAAGACCGCCGGGACGTTGTGTCCGGCATAGCCGGTCACGAAGGCGAACGGAATTTTCGCCGCAGCCAGACGTTCTGCGATGGCAAAGCTCTTTTCGTGAATCAGGCCGACATCGAGCAGCGCAAAATCCGGCGCGCGGCGCGCGATCATCTCGAGCGCGGTCGCAACGGTTCCGGCGGTCCGCACCGCTGAGACACCGAGGCCCAGCAGGGTATCCTCGAAATCCATAGCGATCAGCGGATCGTCTTCGACGATCAGGATGTCGTTTGGGCAGGTGGCAAAGCCACCGGGAAGAACGCCTTGCATGGCGGCAGGTTCCCGCGATCAGCACTGACCGGGACGGCCGCTGCCGACGCCTCGTCACGAGCACATCGACCGGTTCCCGGAACGAACCGCACCACATCGCGGTTTGGCTGTCTGTGCACGAGTGAACACAGCTTGCGAAAGGGAGGAATTATGGTGCCGGCCGCCGAAACCGGGGTTTTCATGAACGGATCATACAACAGACAGGCCGAGAGCAGCGAACGGCCATACAATAATCTGCTGCGACGGCTCAACGTTGCGGACTTTGCTTTGCTCGCGCCGCATCTTTCAGCCACCGAAGCGGCAGCCGGCGAGTTGCTCTACAATCCCGGCGACGACGTCGACGTCGTTCACTTTCCCTGCGGGCCATCGCTTGCATCCTATCTCGTCGCCAACGAAGACGGCCGCGACGTCGAGACCATTCTGGTCGGCCGCGAGGGCGCGGTCGGCGGCATCGTCAGCCAGGGATTCCTGCCGGCGTACACGCGCATCGTCGTCAAGTTCGGCGGACCGTTCGCAAAGCTGCCGGTCGCAAGGCTCGAAGCAGCAAAGATGGAGTCTCTGAGCCTGCGCAACGTGTTCGCGCGCTACGCCGACTGCATGATGGCGCAGATGTTTCAGTCGACCGCCTGCAACGCCATCCATTCGATCGAGCAGCGCACGGCCAAGTGGATCGTCTCGGCCATGGAGCGCACGAATGGCGATCACACCGTGCCGCTGACCCACGAGCAACTGGCGACGCTGCTCGGGGTTGGCCGCAGCTACGCCAGCCGCGTGATCCAGACCCTGAAGGCGGAAGGAATTGTCGGGACTCGGCGCGGCGCGATCCAGGTGAAAAATCGCGAGGCGCTGCAGGCGCGCGCCTGCCTCTGCAACGAGCAAGTCAAGACACATTTTGAGGAGGTCCTGCGCGGGGTCTATCCGACCGAAGAGCCTGGTGGCCCCACCTGAGAGCCGGCGAACCAGAACCCGCGCGCGGGTTGCGGCGACTAAGCCAAGGGACTCTCGTGAGGTGTCGGGTGAGCGTCGATTATTGGTGGATCGGTCTGTTCGTTGATCAGCGCATGCATGCGCGCCTCGAGCCGCATTTTGCTGCAGCGGTTGCAAAAAGCTCTTTGTCTGACGAGGCCGAGCGGGCGATCGCGGCCTGGCGAGAGCACCCATCCGATTACGAGGAGTCCAGCCCGCTTTCGAAAGCGGAGAGGGGAAACAAGGTCAACGCGTTTCTCAAAACCTTCAATCTCTCCGGCTTTGTCGCACTCGCGCGGCAGCTCCTGACACAGGACGGCGCGCTTGCCGATTTGATGTCCGGACCGGGGATCTTCCGGATGGCGACGATCGCGCGCCATCCGCCGGTCAGCATCGTCTGGCATGCGCTCGGGTTCGAACGCGCAAAGGAATTGCCGGGCCAGATGGGAAACATGCTGCTGCATCCGGCCCAGGTCGAGGCGGCGCTGGAGGCGACGCGACGCGCTTATGCCGGGCCATCGTCGGACGACTTGTTCGCGGCCGCCAAGCGCTATTGCGGCGCCAGCGTCGACGACTGGCCATTGCGGGGCGCGCTCTCGTTTCAGCCTGAAGGGCTTGAGGCCGCGCTCGAACGCGACGAGGGGTTTTTCGCGCTCACCTGCCCCCGGGTTTAAGCGTTCAATTGTCAGAAATCGCGTTGTCAGGCCGCCCGAAAGCGCCAAACAAGCCATTGTTTTTTGACCTTTTCTGCATATATTGCGGCGCAACGAGAATTGAGGATTCGCCCGGTCCATTGGCCGGGCTTCCTTTTTGGGCCAAAGGCCCCACCGAAATTTTGAGGTTTAGGCGTTATCCCTCGACAAATTGTCGCGCGAATCGCCCAAAACCGCTGCCCGATCGAGCAAGAAGCTAGCCATGAACCTTCGCAACGTCGCCATCATCGCCCACGTCGACCACGGCAAGACCACGCTGGTCGATCGCCTGCTGCAGCAGTCCGGCACCTTCCGTGAAAACCAGAAGGTCGCCGAGCGTGCGATGGATTCCAACGATCTGGAGCGCGAGCGCGGCATCACCATCCTGGCGAAGGCCGCCTCCGTGCAGTGGAAGGATACCCGCATCAACATCGTCGACACGCCCGGCCACGCCGATTTCGGCGGCGAGGTCGAGCGCATCCTCAACATGGTCGACGGCGCGCTGGTGCTGGTCGATGCGGCCGAGGGCCCGCTGCCGCAGACGAAATTCGTGGTGTCGAAAGCCTTGAAGGTCGGCCTGCGGCCGATCGTCGTCATCAACAAGGTCGATCGCCCCGATGCGCGGCCGACCGAAGTCATCAACGAGGTATTCGATCTGTTTGCGGCGCTCGATGCCAGCGAGGAGCAGCTCGATTTCCCGATCCTCTACGGTTCGGCCAAGCAGGGCTGGATGGCCGAGAGCCCGGAAGGCCCGAAGGACAAGGGCATGCAGCCGCTGTTCGATTTGATCCAGCGTCACGTGCCCGCGCCGCAGATCGAGCCGGGTCCGTTCCGCATGATCGGCACCATTCTGGAGGCCAACCCCTATCTCGGACGCATCATCACCGGCCGCATCACCTCCGGAAGCATCAAGCCCAACCAGCAGGTGAAGGTGTTGGGGGCCGATGGCCGCGTCATCGAGCAGGGGCGGTTGACCAAGATTCTCGCTTTCCGGGGCATCGAGCGCACGCCGCTGGAGGAGGCCGAAGCCGGCGACATCGTCGCCATCGCCGGCCTGACCAAGGGCACGGTCGCCGATACTTTCTGCGATCCCACGGTGGACACGCCATTGCCGGCGCAGCCGATCGATCCGCCGACGGTCTCGATGTCGTTCATCGTCAACAACTCGCCGCTGGCGGGCACCGAGGGCGACAAGGTGACGAGCCGCATGATCCGCGACCGCCTGTTGCGCGAGGCCGAAGGCAATGTGGCGCTGCGCGTCAGCGAGGCCGCGGACAAGGATTCCATGGAAGTCTCGGGCCGCGGCGAATTGCAGCTTGCGATCCTGATCGAGACCATGCGGCGCGAGGGCTTTGAGCTGTCGGTGTCGCGGCCGCGCGTGGTGCTGAAGAGGGACGAGGTGACTGGCGGCTGGCAGGAGCCGGTCGAGGAGGTCGTGATCGACGTCGATGAAGAGCATTCCGGCGTCGTCGTGCAGAAGATGAGCGAACGCAGGGCCGAGCTGATCGAAATGAAGCCGTCCGGCGGCAACCGATTGCGGCTGGTGTTCTACGCGCCCACGCGCGGCCTGATCGGCTATCAGGGCGAGCTCCTGACCGACACGCGCGGCACCGCGATCATGAACCGCCTCTTCCACGGCTACGCCCCCTACAAGGGCGAGATCCAGGGTCGCCGCAACGGCGTGCTGATCTCGAACGACCAGGGCGAGGCGGTCGCCTACGCCATGTTCAAGCTCGAGGACCGCGGACCGATGATGATCGAGCCCGGCTGGAAGGTCTATCGCGGCATGATCGTCGGCGAGCATACCCGCGACAACGATCTCGAGATCAACGTGCTCAAGGGCAAGCAGCTCACGAATATTCGCACTACCTCCAAGGACGAGGCGGTGCGGCTGACGCCGCCTATCAGGATGACCCTGGAAAAGGCGCTCGCCTATATCGAGGACGACGAGCTGGTCGAGGTGACGCCGAAATCGATCCGGTTGCGCAAGAAGTTCCTGGACGCGAACGACCGCAAACGGGCGGAAAAAGCCAAGGAAGCGGTGGCGTAAAAGGGCGAAGGAAAAGGGCGAATGGCGAGTAGCGAATAGGACGCGATTCCCACGCTTGCCGTGTGCTATACTGGACCAGCTCTCATTCGCTACTCGCTACTCGCTACTCGCTACTCGCTACTCGCCATTCGCCAATGCTCCCCTCCCACATCGACGTCGCCATCATCGGCGCGGGTGCTGCGGGCCTCGGTGCCGCGCATGCGCTGAAGAGGGCCGGCCTTGCTTTCATCGTGCTGGAGGCGCGTGAGCGCGTCGGCGGCCGCGGCCATACCATCATGGCCTCGCCGGACGTGACGTTCGATCTCGGCTGCGGCTGGCTGCATTCGGCGGACCGGAACGCGTTCGTTGCCATCGCCGAGCGGCTGAATTTCGAGATCGACAAGGCCCTGCCGCCCTGGCGCGACCGCGCCGTCGGCAACGCGTTTCCGCCGGAGGAGCGCGCCGATTTCATCCGCTCCCTCGACGATTTCTTCCAGCGCATCCACGAGGCGGCCAAGGGCGGCGTCGATCATCCGGCAAATCTCTATCTGGAGCCTGGCAATCGCTGGAATCCGATGATCGATGCGATCTCGACCTACATCAACGGTGTCGAGACCGACCGCGTCTCGATCCTGGACGTCGATGCTTACGACGACACCAACCTCAATTGGCGGGTGCGGCGCGGCTATGGCGCGCTGATGGCCGCCTATGGCGCATCGCTGCCGGTCGCGTTCGACTGCGCGGTCAGCCTTGTCGATCATTCGCGCAAACGCCTGCGCATCGAGACCTCGAAGGGCACGCTCACGGCGGACCGCGTCATCGTCACCGTGCCGACCAATCTGATCGCGGACCAAACCATCCGTTTCTTTCCGGCATTGCCCGACAAGGTCGATGCGGCGACCCGCCTGCCGCTCGGCCTTGCCGACAAGGTGATGCTGGCGCTCGACGACCCCGAGTCCTTGCCGAAGGAGGGCAATCTGCGCGGCGCCACCATGCGCACGGAGATGGGCACGTTTCATCTGCGCCCGTTCGGGCAGCCCTGCATCGAAGGGTTTTTCGGCGGTCGCTATGCCCGAGCGCTGGAGGACGCGGGCGACGGCGCGATTGCCGCCGCCTCGATCGACGAGATCGTGTCGTTTCTCGGCAGCGACATCCGCCGCAAGCTGAAGCCCTTGAAAGAATCGCGCTGGGCCCATGATCCCTTCGCGCGCGGCTCCTATTCGCACGCATTGCCCGGCCACGCCGACAAGCGCGCCGTGCTCGCCGCCCCCGTCAATGGCCGACTGTTCTTTGCCGGCGAAGCCACCTCGCCGAACTTCTTCACGACCGCCCACGGCGCGCACGATTCAGGCGAGCGCGCGGCGGCTGAGGTGCTGGCGGCGCTTGCTGCTCGATAACTCTCTCCTCGTCATTGCGAGCGAAGCGAAGCAATTCAGGCTCGCACCGCGCGAAAACCGGGCAGGGAAAATCTGGATTGCTTCGTCGCTTTCGATCCTCGCAATGACAGTGGCTCATTCCAGCACCCGCGCGCGCAATTCCGCATCCGGCACGATGCACGCGTCGAGCTTGCCGAACATGCGATAGCGGTTCTTCGCGATCAGATTGTAGACGATATCGCGCACCGGCCGCGGCACCGCGAAGAAGATTCGCGCAAACCCCCAGCCCGGCAGACTGGACAGCACGGTGAGCGCACCGTCGCTTTTCTTGTAGGCAACGCCGCCGTGGATCACGGCATTGGTATCGGGATCACCGGGATCGATGCCGAGCGCCTGCGCGAGCCGCGCGCCGTAGGCCGACTGGATCGCGGTGAAGCGAAAGCGCCTGGCCTTGTCGCGGCCGGCGACAAACCGCACCCAGCGCGAGCAGAACACGCAGACGCCGTCGAACAGGATCACGTCGTCGTCGGGCCACACCGTCATCGATTGTCCAATATCAGCAGGGCCACCAGCATCAGCATGATCGCGGGAAACGTCTTCACCAGCGCACCCAGCGGCTCGATCCACAGGTCCGGCGTCAGGATCGCGCAGCCCGCCATGTAGCCGAGCGCGAGCACCATGCCGGCCTTGAGGCCAAACGCGCAGGTGCGGCGGAAAGCGATCAGCACGCCGATGGCCATATCCATCAGGCTGGTGATCGCGGCGAACGGCGCGACCAGCCGGGCCGGAAAGCCGTGGGTAAGCAGGATGGCCTTGGTCGCCGGAAATGAGATCACAAGCGCAATGAAGCCGGAGGCCGTCCAGAAGATGGCAAGAGCAGCGATGATCAGCGCCTTGACCAGAAAGAGTCGCGCAAACCATTTGTCCTGGATGGTGGCGGCGCGCGGGCCCACCACCTTGTCGATCGCCCTGGGCGCAATCCCGGTCGCCGCCATCCACGCTTGCGGATCGCCGGCAAGCCCGCGGCGGAGCTCGGCGATTGCCGTCGAGCGTATCGGCGGCATCCAGCCCAGGCGACTTGCGAAATCGCCGAGCCTCGTGCCGAGATCGAGCAGGAAAGACGGCAACGTGACGCGCGGCCAGTAAGCCGTGCCATAGGCGAAGCGAAACTGATCGATCACGCCGCCAAGCGAAATTTTCTGCGGTTGCATCAAGTCCCAGCTCAGCGCTTTCAGGGCTTCGCAAGCCGCCTCCCGTTCGGCAAGAAAGGCAATGGTTGCGGAAACATCCTCGACCGCGACCGGCTGGAACTGCATGCCCGAGAGCTCCGCCGGAAGCTGGAACGGCAGCGCCGCAAGCGCGCGCACCATGGCACTGCCCCCAAAGGCCGAAGGCGCGATCACGAAGCCCGGGCGGAGAATGGCATAGGCTACGCCGGAGGATGCGATCAGGCGCTCCGCCTCGCGCTTGGTCAGGCTGAACGCGGTTTTGTCATCCCTTGCCTGGCCCGGGATGGAGATGTGGATCAGGCGAATCGCGCGGCCACTATCCTTGATCGCCTGCAACAGCCCCTCGACGAAATCCCGATGTACGAGGCGCGTGTCGCTGCCGGGACCATCCTGAAGCACGCCGAGGCAATTGACGACGACATCGATCGTCCTGTCCCGCAACAGCCGCGACAATGAACCCGTGGCCATGTCGAGCACGGGCAATTCGAGATCGAGCGTACTGGTTCGTTGCGATGGCGACAATTTTCGGGCGACCCCGGTCACGCCGAAGCCACGGATTCGCAGATCGTCGGCGACATACCGCCCGATCAGGCCGGAGGCGCCGAGCACGAGGATGTTGGGGCGAGCGTCACTCATCAGAACGGCTTTGCGATCATCAACCACAAGATGATCATAACCGAGCCGAAGCCGGGAATGCCGAACGCAAACCAGCGGCGAAACAGCGCAAAATAGCCCGGCGGCAGCCCGGCTGCCTTTTCGGCGGCGGCACGCGCCAGGTCGCGCATCTCGATCTGCATGAAAATGACGGGCACCCAGAACAGGCCGGCGATCACATAGAGCGCAAGCGAGGCCGCAAGCCAGCCTTCGTCGATGCCGCGCGAGGAAAGCCACATCAGCACGGCGCCGGTGACCGGCTGCAGGATGACGGCCGTGAGCGTGAACAGCATGTCGGCGAGCACGACCAGGCCTGCCGTGCGGGCAATGAAAGCGGGATCGCCGCTTCGGTGCGCCATCAACATGAAGAAGGCGATGCCGCTTCCTGTGCCGAGAATCGTGATGGCGCCGAGCACATGCAGAAACTTGAAGACGAAATACGGCATCATCGCTGCTTGCCCGTGCCGCGAGCCGGCGGCTTCAACGCGCGATCGAGGTCGGCGGCGGCGAGCCTGATGCCCGCTTCGCTTTCCGCAAGCCAGTGCCCCTCGTTGCCGAACGCCGGCAGCACCGTGAATGCGGCCTTGCCGCCGCCCGCACGATAGGCCTCGACCAGTTTTCGCGAAAAGTCCGGCGAAAAATAGCTGTCGTTCTGGGCGACCAGCCAGGTCACCGGCACGCGCGCGCCTCTGCCGAATCGGCCGGCCGCTGACATCAGCGTGGCGGGCGCGCAGATCGCGTTGTCAGTGTCGTTGGCGTGGCCGCCGCGGCCCGGCGCGAAGGCGATGATGGCCGCGACCGCCTTGGGATCTTCGCCGGCAAGCGCCAGCGCGCCCCACCCGCCGCCCGAGTGCCCAATGACCACGGCGCCGTCCGGCCGCACGAACGGCTGACCGCGCAAATAGTTGAGCGCCCCCACGATCTGTGCCGCGGTGGCGCGTCCGGACCGCTCATAATCGGCGTTTTCACAGCCGCCCTGCTCCTCCAGATACTCGCCGGCGGTTGCGCCATGGCCGAGCCGCTCCGCCACCAACACGGCAAAGCCCCGCGCGACCAGAAACGCAGCCAGAGCGCGATATTCCGGCTGCGGCATCTGCGCGCGACGCAGAGCATTCTGTGTCGTTGCATGTGCAATCACTGCCAGCCGGAACGGCCCGTCGCCCGGCGGGCGAAATAACAGCGCATGGGCGCTCCTGTCGGGGAGCGGCGTCGGCACCAGCCATTGCTGCATGCGGTCCGGCGTCCCCTCCGCGCCTTGCGGGCCGTAAAGTTGCGTCTGGCCACCGAGCACGACGAGCGCAAGCAGCGCAAAAGATGAAGGGAACAGCGGGCGAATCGGCATGGCAGCTCGAGCGAGGCACTATTACGAGATTAGTCAGAACAATAGTGAAGCCGAATCAATTCCACACCGGCTTGCACGCGCGAATTGTTTGCAATGCACGGCCCCGACGGCTCATGCCGCCCGGCACGGCAACGCAGTGCCGGCAAAGGCAGCGTACTGTCCTTTTTCGGTACAGCTTCGCCACGCCACTGATGCAGAAAGTCCACAGGTTAACCGATAATTAACGATAGACCTTGAAGCCGGGCCGCCAACTTGATTTGATCGGTGCCCATGAGCACAACCCTTATCGAGGTTCGGCCGGCCAAGGCTGCAGACGCAGTCGCGGTAGCGACTGCCCATGACGAAGCCTGGCGGGCGGCGTATCAGGGCATCATCCCCGGCGCCGAACTCGCCAAGCTGATCAATCGGCGCGGTCCGCAATGGTGGGACTCGGCGATCCGCAAGGGCAGCCGCGTCAGCGTGCTGGTGTTCGGCGACAAGGTCGCGGGTTACGCCAATTATGGCCGCAACCGCGCGCGCAGCCTGCATTTCGAAGGCGAGATTTACGAACTTTATCTGCGTCCGGAGTTCCAGGGGCTTGGCTTCGGCCGCCGCCTGTTCGGCGCCGCCAAGCGGGACCTCGGGCAGAGCGGTTTGAAGAGCATGGTGGTGTGGGCGCTCTCCGACAACGAGCCGGCAACCGAGTTCTATCGCGCGCTCGGCGGCCGCATGGTCGCGCGCTCCTCCGAAAAATTCGGGCCGAAGTCGCTGGACAAAGTCGCCTTCGCGTGGAGCAATTGAGCGCCGCGGCGCTCACGCCACGGTTTCAAGGTCCGAGACTTAACCGCAGGCCCCACGGAGCCATCCATGCGCATTGACGCGATTCCGATCGGCATCGATCCGCCGCACGAGGTCAATGTCATCATCGAAGTGCCGGTCGGCGGCGAGCCGATCAAATACGAGATGGACAAGGACGCCGGCACCCTCGTGGTCGACCGCTTCCTCTATACGGCGATGCGTTATCCCGGAAACTACGGGTTCATCCCGCATACGCTCTCCAATGACGGCGACCCCTGCGACGTCCTGGTCGCCAACACCCGCGCCATCGTGCCCGGCGCGGTGATGAGCGTGCGCCCCGTCGGCGTGCTCCTGATGGAGGATGAGGCCGGCGGCGACGAGAAGATCATCGCGGTCCCCTCCTCGAAGCTGACCCAGCGCTACGACAAGGTGAAAACCTTCGGCGACCTGCCGGAGATCACGCTGCAGCAGATCCAGCATTTCTTCGAGCACTACAAGGATCTCGAGCCCGGCAAATGGGTGAAGGTCCTGCGCTGGGGCGGCCCGGAAGAGGCGCACAGGTTGATCGAGGAGGGCGTCGCGCGGGCACGGAAGAAGTGACGACGTAGTCGTCATACCGGGGCGATGCGCAGCATCGAGCCCGGAATGACCCATGGGCGGACCTACACCCCAGGGTTCGGAAGTCCCGCGATGGCGCAGGCCGCCCGCAACGTGTTGACAAGCAGACACGCCACCGTCATCTGGCCGACGCCGCCCGGGACCGGCGTGATCGCACCGGCCACTTGGGAGACTTCGGCAAAGGCGACATCGCCGACCAGCCTGGTCTTGCCGTCGGTGGAGGGCAGCCGGTTGATGCCGACGTCGATCACGGTCGCCCCTAGCTTGATCCAGTCGCGACGCACCATTTCCGGCTTGCCGACCGCGGCATAAACGAGATCGGCCCGCGCACAGATCTTTGGCAGATCGCGCGAGCGCGAATGCGCGATCGTCACCGTTGCGTTCTCGTTCAACAGCAGTTGCAGCAGCGGCCGGCCGACCAGATTGGAGCGGCCGATCACGATCGCGTTCATGCCTTCGAGAGACGAATGCACGGTCCTGGTCAGCATGATGCAGCCGAGCGGCGTGCAGGGCGCAAGCGCGGCAAAGCCGGCGGCGAGCCGTCCGGCGTTTTGGGGATGCAGGCCATCGACATCCTTGGCCGGATCGATGGCGTTGATGATGGCCTCGGTCGAGATCGATTTCGGCAGCGGCAGTTGCACCAGGATGCCGTGAACGGACGGATCGCGGTTGAGCGTCGCGATCAGCGCAAGCAAGTCGTCCTGCGACACATCGGCCGGCAGCTTGTGCTCGAACGAGGCCATTCCGGCCGCCTGGGTCTGGGTATGCTTGCTGCGCACATAGACCTCGCTTGCGGGGTCATTGCCGACCAGCACCACCGCAAGCCCGGGGAGGAGCCCGTGGTCGCGTTTGACACGGGCGACTTCGTCCGCGACGCGGGCGCGAAGTCTTGCGGCAATCGCCTTGCCATCGATGATTGCTGCCGTCATCTCAGTCCTTTGCTTGTCTGCCTTCCGCCGCTGTCAGGGCGCGCAGCGCCTGCGCAAGCCGCCCGGGATCGCCCTCGACCGCAACCTGCTTGAGGCGGGAGGTTTCGCCCGAGACCAGCCGCACGTTCTTCTTCGGCACGCCGAGCGCGTCAGCCAAAAGCGCCGTCAGCGCGCGATTGGCTTCGCCGCCCTCGGCAACCGCACGCACCCGCACTTTCAGAACGCGCCTGCCGTCACTCAGCGTCTCGATCCCGTCGATCCCGTCGCGGCCGCCGCGCGGCGTCACCCGCAAGCTCACGCTGACACCCGTGGCGGAGAAGCGCCAAGGATCCATCAAGCCTCCCTGGAACGCGTGGATCAGAACACCGACGGGTAGATGTAATAGGTGATCACCCGCTCGATGAACATGATGATCAGGATCAGGATGATCGGCGAGATGTCGAGCCCGCCGAGGTTCGGCAGGAACGAGCGGATCGGCGCCAGCAGCGGTTCCGTGATCCGGTACAGGAACTCCGCAACCGCCGAGACGAACTGGTTGCGCGTGTTCACGACGTTGAAGGCGATCAGCCAGGACAGGATGGCGGACGCAATCAACAGCCAGATGTAAAGGTCGAGAACGATAAGGACGATATCGAGAAGCGCACGCATGGGAATGGACTCGAGGGAATGCTGTGATCGCGGTTGGGCCACCCGTAAATATCGGTTCCCTTACGGTCAAACAAGGGAACTGACCTGCAAAAACGGACTGGAATCCTTCGATTTTCGCCGTTCTTGACTTGATATGGCAGCGGACTGTAAATGGCCCGATTGCGAGCCGCCTTTTCCCGACTTAGCTGTCGGAGGCGGCAAGGTTCGGGGCCATAGCTCAGCTGGGAGAGCGCATCGTTCGCAATGATGAGGTCGGCGGTTCGATCCCGCCTGGCTCCACCACGCTTCGCCCTTCGGGCTACGCGTGGCGTAGCCGCGCGGAGCACGAACGGCGAAGCGTGGTGCCCGGCGAAGCCCGCAGGGCGAAGACGGGCTGTCAGCTGATCCTCCACCTGCTCCGCCGCCTGCGCCATCCGCACGGCCGGCCTCATTTCCAGCCAGCTGCGTAGGATCGGAAGGCGCGAAACGCCGTGCCCACCGTCTCTCTCTCGACGGCTTGCTTTTGATCGGTGGGCACACTTGCGCTTTGCCCACCCCGCCAACTACGCGTCGCGTAGCCCCGCGAAGCACGAACGGCGAAGCATGGTGCCCGGCGAAGCCCGCAGGACGAAGGCGGGCTGTCAGCTGATCCTCCCCCTACTCCGCCGCCTGCGCCATCCGCACGGCTGCCCTCATTTCCAGCCAGTCCGCGATGAACTTCGCAAGCCAGGCGCGTTCGGCGACGTCGTACATGGCGCGTCCCTCGAAATGGCGATGACGCGGCTGCGCGCCGGGATGATCCAGCGAGCCGCGTGTGGTCCAGCAATGCATCATCGCGGTGGTCACGTCCGGATGAAACTGAAAGCCGAATGCGTTGCCGCAACGGAAGGCCTGTACCGGGAAATCATCACCCTCGGCCAGCAGTTCAGAGCCGGCGGGCAAGCCGAAGCCTTCGCGATGCCAGTGATAGACCTGGTCCGGCCAATCCGGACACAGCGCTTCGCCGGCGGCGGTCGGTCGGATCGGGTAGTAGCCGATCTGCGTCAGCCCCTGCGCATGCGGCGCGACCTTTGCGCCAAGCTGGATCGCAAGCATTTGCGCGCCGAGGCAAATCCCAAGGAATGGCCTCTGCTCGCGCAAGGCAATCTCGATCCAGTCGATCTCCTTTCGCACGTAGTCGTCGGGATCGTTGGCGCTCATGGGGCCGCCGAAGAAAACCGCACCGGCGTGGTCGTCGAGAGTGTCGGGCAAACCGTCGCCAAATCGCGGGCGACGAATGTCAAGGCCATGGCCGAGGGCGCGCAACGCATTGCCGACCCGGCCGGGCGTCGAGTGCTCCTGGTGCAGCACGATCAGCACCGGCGGCAGATCCCTCACCGGCGCGGCCGTCGTGCCCCGCCCGCGAAAGGGCAGGATATTGCCGTCGGTCATCGGCTCGGGAAACAGGGACATCGGCTCGGCTTCCTTGATCGAGGCAGGGTAGCCAGGTGAGCGTTAATTTGGTGTGAGTTCGCGCACACCCGCCTGAACCGAAGCAAAGGACGGGCCAAAATAGAGGTTTGCCCGGTCACCACCGTCGGCGACGCGGAGCGCCGGAAGCTAACGAGGCGAGGAAAGAAGACGCCGGTGTCAGCGCTTGCGCAGTTGAAAGCGGCCGACCATGGCCAGGATGAAACCGCGCGGAAACAGCCGCAACATGAGCGGCACCAGCTTGATGCCGAACCCGGGCAAAACCGCCCGCTTGTTGGCCATCAGCCCGCGATAGGCCTCGAGCGCGACAGCGGATGGCGAAACGTTCAGCACCGCGGAATCGAAGCCGGGTGAAAATCCGGCCCGGCCCTGAAATTCAGTCGGCACCGGTCCCGGACACAGCACAGTGACGCGCACGCCCTGCGGGGCAAGTTCCTGCCGCAGCGCTTCGGTAAAGGACACGACATAGGCCTTCGAGGCGTAATAAACCGCCATGCCGGGCCCCGGCAGAAAACCGGCGACCGATCCGACGTTGAGGATGCCGCCGCGATTTTTGATCACCTGGGGGGCCAGCCGCAGCGACAGATCCGTCAGGGCGCGAATGTTGACATCGATGATGCCGAGCTGGCCGGCGCGGTCGAGCTCGACGGCCCTGCCGAACAGGCCGAAACCGGCATTGTTGACGAGATATTCGACCTCCGCGCCCGCGGCCACGAGCGTGGCCGCGATCGTCTCGCCGGCGGTTGGCGCCTGGAGATCGCAGGGGATCAGGATCGGCGGCTTGCCAAAGACCTCGCCGATCTCCTTTGCAAGCGCGGCCAGGCGCTCCTCACGACGCGCCGTCAGCGCCACCCGGTGACCGTTCGCTGCGAAAACACGTGCCAATTCAGCGCCTATTCCCGCTGAGGCACCGGTGATCAACGTCACGCGCTCGGTCACGATAAAAGTCTCTTGAATAAACTGCGGAAGGCCGCGGTATGGCTTGGGAACGAGAGCACAGCCTCTACGCTGGATGCAACCCGCCTTGCAAGCAGAGCGGGTTGCGCAAAATCGCTATTCGATGCTGGTCGGGGAATTTACGGGACGCGGCCGCGCCCCGAAGAATTCGCGGCGCCCACATTAAAATTTTGTCATGTCGTCTGGCGTGCATTGCCGGGAGTTGCCGCCACGGCACCCGCCTGCTCAATCGGCGGCCGAGGAGGCTCCCAAACGCCGGGCAGCGACCAGATGCTTCAGCTCGATGCGGTCGCGCGAGGACACAGACAGAAGGTCGGCCGCGCGCCACACAACATTGTCCTCGAACTCCGAGACCTGGCCGTCGGCGTAGACCAGCTCCCACATCATCTCGACGATCTTGAGCCGCCCTGCCTCATCGACCTCGCGCATGATCACGCTGGTGAAATGATAGAGGTCGACCGCCTCGCCCTCGACCAGCGTCGCGGACGAGATCAGCCTGTCGGCGCTGCCGGAATCGAGCCCGAAATGGGTTTCGATCAGGCTGTGGAGCTTGCGCTTCTCGCTCGCAGAGGGCTCGCCGTCGAGCGAGATCACATGGATCAGGAGCGCGGTCGCCGCGAGACGATAGCCGGTATCGTCGAAGGCGCGATTGGAATGGGGGGCAACAACGTCGGCAATGAATTGACGCAATCCGTCGAGCATGAGCATCCGCCGCAATCGGTTGAAGGGCGCCGGGAAGGCGGCCCTGTATCCATTATATGATGAGAGAAAGCCAGTCTCACAATGCGAAGGGTTTTGATACGACATTACGTTTAGGCAACGAGGCAAGTGTCATCCGGGGCGATGTGGAGCATCGAGCCCGGAATCTCCGGATTTCCGGGTCTGCGCTGGCGCATCCCGGAACGACGCAAACATCTAAGGTATCTCGTACACCACCATCTTGTCGGCAAGGCCGCGCAGGGCCGCCTGCTTCTGGATCGGCGTGATCGCCCGCTTCTCGAGGATGGTGGCAACCCCCGGCGAATCGATCACGGGCGCGGTGACGTGAATTTCCTGCGAGGTCGACAGGCTTTGCACGCGCGCCGCGATATTCACGGTCTGCCCGAAATAATCCTGGCGCTCGTTGAGCATCACCGCGAGGCACGGGCCCTCATGAATGCCGATCTTGACGACGAGATCGTTGCTGCCGCGCTGCCTGTTGAGATGGTCCATCGCCGCGCGCATTTTCAGGCCCGCGACCAGCGCGTGCTCGGGGCGGATGAAGGTCGCCATGACGGCGTCGCCGATCGTCTTCACCACGGCGCCCTTCTCCGAGGCGATGATCTCCAGCAGCGCGCGGAAATGTGCGCGCACGAGGTCGAACGCGGCGAGATCGCCAACCCGCTCATAAAGCGCGGTCGATCCCTTGAGGTCGGTGAACAGGAACGTCAGCGACGTGATCTTGAGGCGTTGATCGAGAGCGAGGTTGTCGGCCTTGAAGACGTCGCGGAACGTCTGGTTCGACAGCATGCGCTTGGCGGTCAGGAACGGCCGGCGCTTGCCCAACAGATCGTGCAGCGCGTCACCTGCGATGAACACGGTCGGCAGCACGCGCATGCCGGCCTGGTTGTCCAGCGACAAGCGCAGCGGTCCCGGACGCATCGTGATCGATCCGGTCGGCGGATGCGCCTTGTTGTAGACCAGCGAAAGCTGCTGGCGTTCCTTGGTCGGCTCGCCCTGCACGTCGATGAAATGCGCGGCATGCGTCACCGGCTCGAACACGATGATGAACTGCGCCGGCAGCTGCAGCGACAGCACGGCCTTTTCGCCGGCCGGCAATTCGAGCGCATCGAGCGTCACCTCGTCGGTGAGCGAGGCAAACGAGTCCTTGTTGAGATCGATCCCCGAGCTCCAGAACACCTGCTTGAAATACTCCCATTGCGGCAGCGAATTGGGGTCGTGCGCCGCGATCCGTCTCACCTTGGGGCTCACGGTGAAGGCGACTTCCACCTGCTCGTCGACGGACGGCTCGTAGCCGCAGGCGCAAAGCCCGCAATGATAGTCGTCGTTGCGCAGCGATTTCAGCGTGTCGTGGGCGTCGAGCACGCCGCCGCAACCCGGGCACAGCACGTTCCAGGTGAGATCGAACAGGCCGAGCCGGGCGGCATGCAGGAAGCCCGAAATCACCTTCTCCTCCTCGAAGCCTCCACGGCTGGAGAAATCGAGCACGTTGATCCGGTTGAGCTCGGCGTCCTCACCGTTCTCGATCAGCCCCGCAATCGCATCCGCGACCGCGGGGTCGGCAGTCTGTTTCAAAACCGAAATCTGGGGCTGAATATCGCTCATGTTTTTTTACCTAGCGCGGCGTTACCGCAAACGCCGGCGAACGGTCGGGCTGGGTTGTCACAACTCCGATCGGCATCACCGGCACCTTCTCCAAAAGCTCCACGCGAAACGTCCGGATCAGCCGGGCGAGCGCCAGCGTCGCCTCGACCAACGCGAAATGCGAGCCGATGCAGACCCTCGGTCCGGCGCCGAACGGCAGATAGGCGAAACGGTCGGGGGCCGGGCTGGGCGGCATGAAGCGCTGCGGCACGAACGCATTGGGGTCGCGCCACAGCTTCTCGTGCCGGTGCAGGATCCACGGCGCGATCAGGATCAGATCGCCCTTGCGCACCTGGCGGCCGGCAATCGTGTCGGGCGCATAGGCGGCGCGCGCGATCAGGAAAGCCGGCGGATAAAGCCGCATCGTCTCGTCGATCACGGCGCGGGTGAATTTCAGCCGCTCGAGATCGGCCGCGCCGTCCGCGGTCAGGCCCCTCGCCTCCGCCGCGACCTGATCCTGCGTCGCCGGATCGAGTGCCAGCAGATAGAGCGCCCAGAACAGCGCGGTCGCGGTGGTCTCGTGCCCCGCCAGGATCATGGTCGCAACCTCGTCACCGAGCTGCTCGTCGGTGAACGCCTTGCCGGTCTCGGGATCGCGCGCCTCGCCCATCAGGTCGAACAGATCGCGCGGCGGAGCACCTTCGGTCTTGCCCGCGGCACGGCGCTCGGCCATCAGCATCGCGATGAAGGCGGTCCATCGCTTGCGGAATCGCGCGCGGGAAAAATCCTGCGGGCTCGGCCACGACAGCGGCAGCAGCAGGTCGAGCACATGCGGCCGCGCCAGTCGGGCGCCGTACTCCATCACGAAATCGCGCAAGGTCGCGCCGTGCTGGCTCATCCCGAACGAAAACATGGTGCGGCCGGCGATCTCGAGCGTCATGTGCTGCATGACCTCGCGCAAATCGACCGGCATGCCGCAGTCCTGCTTCAGCCGCGCAATGGTCTCCTCGATCACGGCAACCATGTGCGGCACGAGCATGGAGACGGCGCGCGGCGTGAATGCCGGCGCCAACGTGCGGCGCTGATGCTTCCAGGCCTTGCCTTCGGCAATCAGCACGCCCTGGCCCAGCACCGGACGCAGCACGCGAATACCGGCCGGCGTGCGGGTATAATTCTCGTAATTGTCGACCAGCACATGCTTGATGGCATCGGGCGAATTGACGATGAAGCTGGAGCGGCCGAAGAAGCGGCCCTGGATGATCTCTTCCTCATAGGCCCGCTGGGCCCAGGTGCCGATGGCGCTCTGGCGCATCGCCCGCATCCGGCCGAACGCGCTCATTGTGTCGGGTGCTCGCGGCGGGCTTGGCGGGATCAGGGGCGTGCGCGCAATGGGCACGTCGTAGCTTTCGGCAATGCTCATGTCACAGCCTCGCGGGTGGAACTCCCGCCAGTGAACAGCTAGTCAGTCAGTTCGGCGACCGCAACCTGATTTCCGGGACGGCTCGCCGCGGTGCGCGATGTATTCTTCGCCTGCGGGACGCGCAACGTTACCTGCCCCCGCTCGCGACCTGTTTATGGGCAGCTAAGCACTAGACAGGCAAGGACTTTCGCGGGCATCACTGCCCCGGGATCACGAATTGAAAGGCCAAGCGGAACCGGACATGAACGCACGTACCAAACGCCAGCTGTTCAACGCGGACGGCATCGCTGCTCCCTTGCGCCATTCCGTGTTTCGCCGCATCTGGCTTGCGAGCCTGTTGTCCAACCTTGGTATCTTGATCCAGGGCGTCGGCGCCGCCTGGGCCATGACGCAGATGGCCGCCTCCGCCGACAAGGTCGCGCTGGTGCAGACCGCCCTGATGCTGCCGGTGATGCTGATCTCGATGCCGGCCGGCGCGATTGCCGACATGCATGACCGCCGTATCGTGGCGATGGTGTCGCTTGCGATCGCGCTTTCAGGCGCGACCACGCTCACGGTGCTGGCCTGGCTCAACTTGATCAGTCCGAACACCCTGCTTGCGCTGTGCTTCGTGGTCGGCAGCGGCATGGCGCTGTTCGGTCCGGCCTGGCAATCCTCCGTCAGCGAGCAGGTGCCCTCGGAAACGCTGCCGTCGGCGATCGCCTTGAACGGCATCAGCTACAACATCGCGCGCAGTTTCGGTCCCGCGATCGGCGGCGTGGTGGTGGCGGCGGCCGGCGCGGTCGCGGCCTTTGCCGCCAACGCCCTGCTCTATCTGCCGCTGCTGATCGTGCTGTTCCTGTGGAATCGCGTCAGCGAGCCCTCCCGCCTGCCGCGCGAAAAGCTCAACCGCGCCATCGTTTCGGGCGTGCGCTACATCACCAACTCGCCGCCGATCAAGATCGTGCTGACGCGCACCTTCGTCACCGGCGTAATCGGCGGCTCGGTCTCGGCGCTGATGCCGCTGGTGGTGCGCGACCTTCTGCACGGCGGCGCGCAGCTTTACGGCATCATGCTCGGCGCATTCGGCATGGGCGCCGTGGTCGGCGCGCTCAACATCGGCGCGGTGCGCAAGCAGTTTCGCGGTGAATCCGCGATCCGCATCTGCGCGCTGTCGATGGGCCTGGCGATCGCGGCGGTCGGCCTGAGCCGCGAGCCGGTGCTGACCGCGGCTTCGCTCGTGGTGGCGGGTGCGGCCTGGATGCTTGCCGTCGCGCTGTTCAATATCGGCGTGCAGCTCTCGGCGCCGCGCTGGGTCGCAGGCCGCTCGCTTGCCGCCTTCCAGGCCTCGATCGCCGGCGGCATTGCGATCGGCAGCTGGGGCTGGGGACATCTGACCGACCTCGCCGGAGTCGAAACGGCGCTGCTGATCTCCGGCGCCTTGATGCTGCTCTCGCCTCTGCTTGGAGTTTTCCTGCCGATGCCGCGGATCGGCGCGCGCAGCGAGGATGCGGAGGAGCTGGTGGACCCCGAGGTGCGGCTGCAGCTCACGGCGCGCAGCGGTCCTCTTGTGGTGGAAATCGAGTACCGCGTCGCGCAAGACAACGCGCGCGCCTTTCACAACGTGATGCAGGACGTGCAGCTCTCGCGCCAGCGTACCGGCGCCTATGGCTGGTCGCTGGCGCGCGACATCGCCGACCCCGAGCTCTGGACCGAGCGTTACCATTGCCCGACCTGGCTCGATTACCTGCGCCAGCGCAACCGCGCCACCCAGAACGAGCGCGCGCTGCATCTTGAGGCGATCGCCTTTCACGTCGGGCCGGATCCGGTGCGGATCCGTCGCATGCTGGAGCGGCCGTTCGGTTCTGTGCGCTGGAAGGAAGAGAGCCCCGACCGCGCGGCAAACGAGGTGTTGCCGGTGGTGGCGAGCGCAGCGGGGAGCAGTACTTAGCTGCTCTCCCCTCATGCCGGACGCGACACGCGCGACGGCTTACTGGCCGTGCTCGGTCAGGACCTTGTTGCAGCCCCGGCTGATGCGCGCACGGTTCTGCTGCAGACAGGCCAGTACGGCCGAATCGCCATTGTTCATGACGGCGCGGCAAAAGCGCGCGACGTCCCGCGCGCAAGCGTCGTGCTCGTGCGGGGTCTGCGCCGACGCAGTGAAAGCGGTCAGAACGAACGCAAAAGCCAAAAACAACCTTTTCATGTGACGCCTCACAGCCGCCGATCGAGGGAAGACCGTGGCGTTCTAGAGCGCGCCAATCCGCCCGGCAATCGATTTGTTCCCGAAAACAGCAAAGCGACGCAGGCGGTCCTTCGCCGGCGTCGCTTTGCTTAAAAGGCTTGCAGCACGATCAGTCGTTGGTCGCGACCTTCTTGCTTTTGGCGGCGAGGTCCTTGTCCATGACGGAGCGGCAGCCGGAGCTGAGCTCGGCGCGATGCTTGTACATGCAGGCGGTGATCGCCGGGATGTTCGGAATTTCGGCGCTGCAGAACTTGAAGGCGTCGCCGGTGCACATCTGCTGCGCTTCGGAGCTGTAGGCAAAGCTCTCGGTCGCGGACAGCGCCGACAGAGAGACGGCGAAAGCCAGCACCAAACCGGCCTGGCGAAACTTGCTGGTGAAAGATGCGCTCATGTTCGGCTCCCATTTGGCACCGTGTTGTCGCGTGCCCGTTTCAGATGCGAGCAACATGCGCCGGTCGCGGCGTTTTCACTGTGATGGCCC
This sequence comes from uncultured Alphaproteobacteria bacterium, assembly GCA_963738845.1. Lineage (GTDB taxonomy): Bacteria > Pseudomonadota > Alphaproteobacteria > Rhizobiales > Xanthobacteraceae > Bradyrhizobium. The sequence continues at coordinate 141,595 of CAVTYJ010000011.1, forward strand.
TCACGCACCCCGTTTCCAATGTGACGACGATCACTCTGAAATCGCTGGGAAAGCCGCCCCGTGTTGGCAGGGCGTTAAGATTTCCTTCGCATTAATGACCCAGCGCGAAAATGGCGCATCCGGGTTGGGTGGCGTGGCGTACTTGGAAAGAGCAGCGATGCGTAATGCGTTCGGCCTGATAGTGGCCAGTGTTGTGGCGGCGATCGCGATCGCCGGAGTTTGGTACTGGACCTCCGCGCCGCGCGCGGACGCAGCTCCCCCAAAAACCATGGCGGCAAGGCCGGCGGAGGTTTCTCCGGTCAAACGCGCCGCCCAGGACGATGTCGAGACCACGGCCTCGCTGCAGTCGCGCTTTGCCGCGCTGACGGCGGCCCCTGCTGCGGCCACGCCGGCGCAAAAGGCGTGCGCCAACCCCGACGCGCTCGGCGTCAGCCGCGTCGTCGAGATCGACACCACGGGCGGGCCGGGTTTCGGTTTCGAGCATTTCAAGCAGCTCGATTTCCTCGAACCGAAGGAGGTCGTCCTGACCTTCGACGACGGCCCGTGGCCGGGCAACACGCCCGCGGTGCTGAAGGCGCTGGATGACGAGTGCACCAAAGCCGTGTTCTTCCCGATCGGCAAGCACGCGACCTATCATCCGGAGATCCTGCGCCAGGTTCTGGCCGCCGGCCACACGGTCGGTGCGCACACCTGGTCGCACGCCAATCTGAACGGCAAGAAGATCACCGACCAGATCGCCAGGGACGAGGTCGAGAAGGGATTTTCCGCGGTCAAGTTCGCGCTCGGCACCGATCCGGCGCCGTTCTTCCGCTTTCCGCAGCTCGAGCACAATCCGCAGGCGATGACCTATCTCGGCTCGCGCAATGTCGCGATGTTCTCCTGCGATCTCAATTCCTTCGACTTCCGCAAGGACAGCAATCCCGACAAGATCGTCAATACCGTCATGACCAAGCTCGACAAGCTCGGCAAGGGCATCATCCTGATGCACGATTTCCAGAAGAACACCGCGCTCGCCCTTCCGACGCTGCTGCAGCGGCTCAAGGCCGGCGGCTACAGGGTCGTGCAGATGAAGGCAAAGACGCAGTTTTCGACCCTGCCGGAATATGACGAGGCGCTGGCGAAAGATCTGAAGCTGCCGACGGTGTCGGCGCGCCCGGTCTCCAGCGTGGTCAAGACGGTGGCGAGATAACCTTGCAAGAATTGCGGACGCGCAACCACAAACTCCGTCGTCATGCCCGGGCATGACAAACCGCAAAAAAGAGCGCCCCCGGATAAAACCGCGGGCGCTTTTTTGAGTTGCGGGGGGACTTACCAGTAGATTCCGTGACGATGCAGCTCGTAGATCACGCGCGCCTCGGTGTCGCGCCGCTTCTTGGCCTTGTCGGCCTTGTCGCTGCCCTTGGCGTCGGTGGTCTTCGTGGTCTTCGGCGTTTCCGTCGTGGTCGTGGCGGTCGGCGTAGCCGCGGGCGCGGTGGTCGCGGGCGTGGTGGTCGCTGGTGCGACGGCTGTGGGCCGCTCGACGAATTTCGGCGTGTCGGCAGTAGTGGTGGTCGTGGCCCCACTCGACTGCGGCGCGGCAGCGGTCGGCGCGGCGGCCGGGGCAGGAGCAGGAGCAGGAGCAGAATTGGTTTGCGGCGCGGCGACCGGCTGCTCGTCGTTGGCGGCAAGAATCAGGCTGCGCGACTGGCCGGCGTAAGCGTTCGCGGAAGCCAAAACCATCGCGGCAATCAGAATGAATTTGCGCATGTAAAGTCTCCCCTTGCTGGCTTGAAAGCGTGGGACGACCCTAGGCCGCGCGCGTCCGGATTTATGTGATGAAGATCACGCAAGGGCCACGGCTACCAACGTCGGAGGGAAGAACAAACGCAAAGGTAAAGCGAAATACTGTATTCTCCTTTAAGTTGTTCGAAACAACTCGCATTTATCAGCGAAGGGTGCAGACGTTTTCCATATTGCTCGGTGTAGCAGTGATCGCCTATCGCGTGTTCGTGAAGCGCGAAAGCATCATTGTTAGAAGCCCAAATTGGAAAATGCGCGGGCTCGCGTGCCTCGTTATGGGTTTATCATTGGTCGCGCTATCGGTGTATTTTCTGATAGCTTTCTATCTTCGCCACGTTCCAATACTAAGCATTCAATGGATCGCGCTCGCGGTCGGCGTCTTCATAACGGTAGCATCCGCTCGTATCATGATGCGCGTGTCCCCCTCGTAGTCGGAAGCGGCCCATAGTCGCTGCCGTGTCGCTGGGACGGCTTGCTGCAGAGCCGCGCCTTCGACGAAAGCGGCACCATCCACCAGGTCTACGCGCTGACCGCCTACATCCTCTCGCTCAACCAGCTGATCGGCGAGAACGACGCCATGAACGCGCAAACGCTGCCAAAAGTGCAGATGCCGAACCGCGACGGCTTCATCGTGAGGTTTCCGGATCGGATTTGAGAGTGCTGGTGCCGCAAGAGGGACTCGAACCCCCGACCCCGTCATTACGAATGACGTGCTCTACCAACTGAGCTATTGCGGCGCGCCTGAAGACAGACGCGTCCCGGCAAAACCCTTAAAGGACGCGTCGCGCACCTGATATCGGGCGCGGCCGCGCTTGGCAAGAAAAACGCAGGCCCAGAACGATTTATGACCCGCCCCAGCGGGCCAGGAAGCCGCGCCAGCCGCCCTCCTGCGCCTTCGGCGTGCCGATTTGTTCCGCGAATTCATCGGTTGCACCCTCGTCGATCCCGGGATCGTCGGGGGCGCGCAGGATCGGAATGATCGGCGGGATCGGAGCCGCGCGCGACTTGGCGAGGTCGCCGCGCGCGCGGAACAACGCGGCCAGCGCGTGCGGCTCGCCCGGCGCGGGCTCCGGCTGCGAGGACTGCGCTGACGAGACCTGCGCAGGAGGGACGGGAGCGGCCGGCTCGGACCCTGACACCGGCGGCGCATTGTCTTGCGTCGCGGCGGGCGCAACGGCCTGCGCATGTCCGCTCGGCGGCTCGGCGAGGCCCTCCCGCGCGGCGATCTCGCGCGGCGGCGATGGCGCCGCCAGCATCGCTTCCTCGAAAGGCGAGGACTCGATCGTGGTGCCCTTGTCCGACGGCAGGCTTGCGAGCGGAGCCTGCCACTGGAAAGCATCGATCCGTCCGGTTACCGGCGAGACCGGCCGCCAGCGATCGCTGACGTAACCATCGGCGGTCCAGGCCGGATCATGCCGCGCGCGCACCGCGCGCAAGGTCCAGGTCCGCGCCTTGCCGCTGTCGCCGTGCTCGGTGCGCTCGATCTCGGCCATCAATAGCGCCACGCGCTGGGTCGGATCGGCGATGAAGGGCGCCAGCGCCTCGCGGGCGCGCGCAAACTCGGCCGCATCGATCGCCGTCCGCGCGACCGCAAGCGCGCCCTCGAGATTGCCGGGCGTTTTCGCGGCCAGCGTCTCGACGCGCACCAGCCGCTGCCGCGCGGAATCGCCGAGCCGCACATGCGCATAGGCGTCGGCGAGATCCGGATGCGGCTGCGCGAGCCAGGCCGCTTCGACCAGCCGCATCGCGCGCCGCACCTGATGCGCCTCGCTCTCGAATTTCGCGGCAAGGACGGCGGCCGGAATCAGCGTCGGCGCGAGCTTGACCGCTTCCTTGATGGTCTCGCGCGCGAGATCGCGATCGACTTTTTCCAGCTCGAGTGCGCGCGCGGTCAGCAGCACGCCGCGCTGACGGCGCCAGGCGCCCTTGTCGAGCAGGCCGGATTCCAGGTTGTTGTCGAGTATCTTCAGCGCGCCGTCCCAATCGCCCTTGGCGCAGCGGAAGCCGAGCACGGCGTGCGAGGCCCAGGTCGATGACGGCGCGATCTTCAAGGCTTCTTCCGCGACCGCGACCGCAGCGATCGCATCGTCGGCGCGTTGCGCCTCGATGAACAGTCCGCGCAGGCCCAACAGCCGCGTGTCCTCGCGCTCGGCCATGGAGGTGAAGGCGGCGCGGGCGGCGGCGCGGTCGCCGTCGAGCTGCGCCGACTGCGCATGCAACAGCAGCGTCAGCGGGTCGTTGCCCGCGATCCGTCTTGCGACCTCGGCATGCATGCGCGCCGCGGCGGCATCGCCGTGACCGATCGCGAGCAGGCCGTGGGTGATGGCGCGGCGGCCCCGCGCATGGCGCCGCTCATGGCGGCCTCGCCTCAGGCGTCCCGGCGCGCGCCACAGCAGCACGAACAGGCTCCACAGCAGCATCGCCAGCACGATCACGATGCCGAGCCCGAGCTCGAACACGCCGATCGTGGTCTCGACCCGATAGCCGCTCCACGTCACGATGACATCGCCGGACTGGTCGGCCATCCACGCAGCACCGGCCGCAGCAAGCGCGATCAACAGCAAAAACAGGACAATACGAACCATGAAAAACCTATTGCCCGGATCGCGCGAGCCCGGCCATTGCCTCATCGGCGAATTGACGGGAGGCCGCGAGTGCGGCATCGCGCGCGGCGGCCTTGTCGAGCCAGGCCTGCGCCGGCGCACGGTCGGCCGGCGAGAGCGATTCGAGCTCGCGTCTTGCATCGCCGAAATCGTTGCGGATCGCAGCCGCCGTCACCCGCGCCACGATCGCCGCGCGATCGTTGCCGGTTGCGTCGGTGCGCTCGACACGCACGAGCTTCGAGGCGCCGGCCTCGAGCTTCTCGATAATGCTCGAGCCGGTGGCGACGCCGCCGCTCGGTGCCGGCGGAGACAGTTTCGGCACGAGCGTCAGAAGCTCGCGGGTCAGCGCGGGCGGTGCGGGCACGCCTTTCTCGGCGAATTGATCGAGCGGCTTCAGCGCCTCCGGCTTGGGCGAGAGCGTCTTGGCCGTGGCCAGCGCCGTGACGTAGGGATCGCCGTGGCGCACCGCGACATCAAGCAGCGCAGCCGCGACCATGCGCCGGAGCTGCAGATCGTCCTGCGGCTTGCTCTCGGCCGCCTTCTCGCTTTGCGCGGCTGTGACACGGAGCGCGTCCTCGAGCTTCGCGATGCGCTCGTTGAGCGGCGCGAGATCGACCGCGGTTGTCGGCGTGTCCTGCGGCGCGGATTTCGCCTCGCTGGCCGCGGCCGCAAGCTTGTCCACCTGCGCGCGCAAATTCGCGACCTCGTTCTGCAGATCCTTGACCGAGGTCATCAGCGCGCCGGGTATCGCGGGCTCGACGGGCTTGCTGACCTTGCCTTCGAGCGCCGCCACGCGCTTGCCCAGATCATTGACCGTTGCAACGTCGACCTGGGGCGCCGGAGGCGGCGCCTGCACCGCGGGCCAGCCCAGCATCCAGCCGACGAGAATTACCAACGCGGCCGCGACCGCGCCTGAAAACGGCGCAATCACCCAGGGCGAAACGGGACGCGACGCGGCCGCCGGCGCGGCGGCCGGCTCAGCCTCTGGCTCGGCCTCCGGTGCGGATGCTTGCGCCGCGGCCTCGGCCGACGCCCTGGTCTCGCCGGACACTTCGGTTGCCTCAAGCTCGATCGTCGGCGGCGCACGCTTGACCTTGCCGGCCTCGGACGCTGCCTGATCCTCTAGCGTATCATCAGCCATCCCAAGTTCCTTTGCCCAGGGAGTCACCAGAATCGGACCTTTAGCCGCGCACTCTTACGCCAGTTGAGCCCGCGACGCACGCTCCAGTTAGGTCCGCAAAGCACGCTCCAGCACCGCAAACAAGGCATTTTCGTCCGGCGATGCCGCAATCTGCACCTGGCTCGCGCCGGCTTCGCGCAAAGCGAGCGCCACATTCCCTGACAGGCAGCATTGCAGCACCGAAAGCGCCGAGATTTCGACGCCATCGGCGCGCGCCGCCTCCAAAAAGGCGCGCGCACTCCGTTGCGAGTAGTGCAGCACCGCCTGGATTGCGTTCGCCGCAAAGGCCTCGCAGACGTCGCGCGGCAGATGGCGCAGCGCAACCATGCGATAAGTCGCAACGGTGACCACGTTGCGCCCACGCGCGGAAAGCTCGCTCGCCAGGTCGCGCGACAGATCGGCACCGGCGAGATAGAGCAGCGCGCTTTTCCTTCGGAGCTGCTTTGCCCCCAGCACGCGCTCGCGCAACGCCTGCGCATCGCCGCCGGCCGAGATCACCTCGGCAAAGCCCAGGCTGCGCGCGAGAGACGCGGTATGATCGCCCACCGCAAACAGCGGCAGCGAGAGCAGCGTGCTCGTCGCAAGCTGCGGCTCGATCGCGCGCAGCGCATTGGCTGAGGTGACGATGACAGCGCCATAATCGCCGGCAAGATCGTCCGAAGGCGGCATCGGCTCGAAGCGCAGCATCGGCGCCATCAGCGCCTCGAACCCCCGCGCGCGCAGGCCGAGGGCGGTTGCCTCGTTGTCGGGATGCGGGCGGGTGACGAGAACGGCCATTTTCGAGCCCGGACATTGTGCGTGCCGACGATTGCACTTTGCAGCCAAAGTGTTACGCGGTTACTTACGAGAACGACGGGCGAACGCAAGGTTTTTGCATTGAATAGCCGAGAGCCGATTCTGGTTTTGGGGATCGAGACCACCTGCGACGAGACCGCAGCCGCGGTCGTCGAAAGGGCGCCGGACGGCTCGGGCAGGATTCTGTCCAATATCGTGCGCTCGCAGACCGAGGAGCATGCCCGCTTCGGCGGCGTGGTGCCCGAGATCGCCGCGCGCGCCCATGTCGAGGTGCTCGACCGCCTGATCGACGCTGCGATGAAGGAAGCGGGGCTCGGCTACCGGGACTTGTCCGGCGTTGCGGCCGCCGCCGGCCCCGGCCTGATCGGCGGGGTCATCGTGGGTTTGACCACGGCAAAGGCGATCGCCATGGTGCACGACACGCCGCTGATCGCGGTCAACCATCTGGAGGCGCATGCGCTGACTCCCCGGCTGACCTGCGCGCTCGCCTTTCCCTATTGCCTGTTCCTCGCCTCCGGCGGCCACACCCAGATCGTCGCCGTCGCGGGTGTCGGCAATTATGTGCGGCTCGGCACCACCGTCGATGACGCCATGGGCGAAGCCTTCGACAAGGTCGCCAAGATGCTGGCCTTGCCCTATCCCGGCGGGCCCGAGGTCGAGCGCGCGGCGCGTGGCGGCGACCCCCGGCGTTTCGAATTTCCACGGCCGATGCTCGGACGCAATGATGCGAACTTCTCGTTGTCGGGACTGAAAACCGCCGTCCGCAACGAGATCGGCGGCCTCGCTCCGCTCGAGCCGAAGGACGTCGCCGATCTCTGCGCGAGTTTTCAGGCTGCCGTGCTCGAGATGACGGCCGACCGGCTGCGCGTCGGCCTGAGACTGTTTGCCGAACGGTTCGGTCCGGCCCGCGCGCTGGTGGCGGCCGGCGGGGTTGCCGCCAACCAGGCGATCCGCGGCGCGCTGCAGGATGTCGCCGCGAAGGCCGAGACCACGCTTTTGATTCCGCCGCCCGCGCTCTGCACCGACAACGGCGCGATGATCGCCTGGGCCGGCGCGGAGCGGCTCGCGCTCGGCATCACGGACGGCATGGACGCGCCGCCGCGGGCGCGCTGGCTGCTCGATGCGTCGGCGACGGCGCCCGCCGGTTACGCCAACAGCCGCGCAGGATTTTGACCGATGAGCTCGTTCCAGTCCGTCTCGGTCATCGGCGCGGGCGCCTGGGGAACGGCGCTGGCGGATGTCGCCGCGCGCGCGGGCCGCGCCGTCACGCTTTACGCGCGCGACGCCGCGCATGCGGCGCGTATCGCATCAACTCGCCAAAATCCGCGGCTGTCGGGCGCAAGGCTTGCCGCCGAGATTGCCGTCACCAACGATCTCGCGGCCGCGGGCAACGCGGACATCATCCTCATTGCCACGCCCGCCCAGCATCTTCGGGCCGCGGTAAATGCGCTGGCGCCGCATCTTCACAGGGCCGTGCCTGTGATCGCCTGCGCCAAGGGCATCGAGCATGGCACGCACAAATTCATGACCGAGATCATCGCGGAAGGGGCTGCGCTCGCGCTGCCCGCGATCCTTTCCGGTCCGAGCTTTGCCGATGACGTCGCGCATGGCCTGCCGACCGCCGTGACGCTCGCGGCCAAGGACGACGCGATCGCAAGCCACCTGGTCAAGGCGCTGGGATCGGCGACCTTCCGCCCCTACCACACGAGCGATGTTCGCGGCGTCGAGATCGGCGGCGCGGCAAAAAACGTGCTGGCGATCGCGGTCGGCATTGCCGTCGGCAAAAACCTCGGCGCCTCGGCGCAGGCCGCGCTCACCACGCGCGGCTTCTCCGAGCTCGCGCGCTTCGGCCGCGCCTTCGGCGCGCGCGCCGAAACGCTTGTCGGCCTGTCCGGCCTCGGCGACCTCATTCTGACCTGCGCGAGCCCGCAGTCGCGCAATTTCGCATTGGGACTTGCGCTCGGCCGCGGCGAGCCGAAGCCGGCCGGAAAACTTGCCGAAGGCGAGTTCACCGCCCCCGTCCTGGTCGAGCTGGCGGCGTCGCAAAACATCGAGATGCCGGTCTCGCAGGCGGTCGCGGCAATCCTGGCCAGGAAGCTCACGATCGATGCCGCGATCGATGGGCTGTTGACCCGTCCCTTCAAGGCGGAGGAGTGAAACGATGGCCTACTGGCTGGTGAAATCCGAACCGTCCGCCTGGTCCTGGGACCAGCAGGTGGCGAAGGGCGCAAAGGGCGAGGCCTGGACCGGCGTGCGCAACTTCACGGCGCGGCAGAACCTCGTGAACATGAAGAAGGGCGACAAGGCGTTCTTCTATCATTCCAACGAGGGCAAGGAGATCGTGGGAATCGCCGAGGTGGTCAAGGAGGCCTACCCCGATCCGACCGACAAGACCGGCAAGTTCGTCTGCGTCGACATCAAGGCGGACAGGCCGATGCCGAAGCCGGTGACGATGGCGGCGATCAAGGCCGAAAAGAAGCTCGCGGCCATGGCGCTGGTGAAATATTCGCGCCTTTCGGTGCAGCCGGTCAGCGCCGACGAATGGAAGCTCGTCTGCAAGATGGGCGGGCTGTAGGACTGCTGCGCACGAATTCGTCACGCGCGGGCCTGACCCGCTGCGGACGGAAGCCCGTTCGGCAACGCCAAGGCTCGCGCATCCACCAAAAGGCTCTTTCCAGGAGGGATTGCCGGGTCGAGCCCGGCAATGACAGCTGCGGGCCGCCAACGTCGCCATACCGGACGGTTCCCTTCGGGAACTTTCCGAGCCGCCGAGCCCGTCGCTACCCATCCTTTACCGGTCGCTGGCACTCTGTCGGCATGATCAAGGGGTGTTTCAATGCAGCCACGGCTGCGATGATCGCCTCGCTGCTCGACCGACATTTCTGCGACAACCGCCACATCGAGGCAGCGCTCGCGATCCTCAGGAAAATCGGTCACGGGCTCGGCTTTTAAGGCCGGGGCACGCGGGCGCCGCGCGCCCAACGCCGCCGCTTGATTTTGCTCATATATTCCGATTTTCGTAAATTCGCTTGACGCCGACCCCAAATCAGCGGCATGAGTCGCCCTGTCCCGCGCCCTGCATTGAGGGGCGTTTCGCCATCGTCACGAACGTCGGGTGCGGGATGCGGTGGACGCGGAGCGACACGAGGCGAACGTCGCGACGCGGACGAAGAAGGCGTGTGGTCCTGGCGCCCCTTGGCTGGCGTCAAGCTTTTCGGGTGATGATCCCGAAGGCGACGGTGACTATGAGGTCACGGACACCGGGGAGAGTACGCAGGAAACGTTAACACCACCGCGCAGGGAATGCCGATGCGAAGCGGCGAACCTGTAGTGGCTATGCTCGTATGCTTTCTTTAACTGCATGCGAGGCTATGGGTGCGGGCTTCGCACCCGGTATTCCCTGCGCCCTCTCTTTCATACGGGGGTGAGCGACACGAGCAACCCGGGCAAATCCTGCCGCGGCAATGCGGAGTCATGGCTTGCCTGTGAATCAATCCCGACCATCGCGCCAGTCGTCCCGCAAGCTGGGACCCATGACAGGAACTCGCGTTCGAGAAAACTGTGGCGCCGGTTTCGCAACACCACGAACATCTGCGGTTATAGGACCGCGATCGCGCTCGCAGTGCTCGCTTGTCCGGGACGAGGATCTACGCCGCCGCGGCCATCACGACCTGCGCCAGAAGCTGCTCGCGCTTGTTGGGCGTGCGCTGGCCTTTCATGGTCGCGGCAAAGCGCTCGAGAATACCGTCCTCGAATGCCGTAACGATGGTGTCGTGCACATAGCTCTTGCGGCAGATCGCGGGCGTGTTGGAAAGCTGGTCTGCGGCGGCGCGGATGGCCTGGAGCACCTGCTTCTTGCGGCCGCGTGCGGAGGCAGCCGGCGAAATCCGCGACAGCGACTCCAGCACCACGGCCGAGGCCATCAATGTGCGGAAATCCTTCAGCGAAATCTTGATGCCGGCGATCTCGCGCAGAAACCCGTTGACCGTCGTGGTCGACACCGTCCGCACGGTGCCGGATTGATCGCGATACTGGAACATGCGCTTGCCGGGAATGGTGCGCAGAATGCCGATCGCGCGCACGAGCTTGGCCGCGTTGCACTCCTTGCGCACGGCCTTGCCGCCCTTGGCCTTGAAGGTCAAAACGAAGCTGTCGTCTTCCAGGGTGACGTTGGACTTCAGCAGCGTGGTTGCGCCGCGGGTGCCGTTCAGCCGCGCATAGGACTCGTTGCCCGGTCTGATGGCGGTGCGGGCAATCAGCTCGATGACAGCGGACAACGCAAACTCACGCGTCGGCTCATCGCCTGCGAGATGCATGGAGACGTTGCGCCGGATCTTCGGCAGCGCTCCGACGAGCTTGGCCAGCCGGTGCGCCTTGCGATGCTCGCGCACCTTCTCCCAGTCCGCGTGATAGCGGTACTGCAGGCGCCCGGCGGCGTCGCGGCCCACGGCCTGCAGGTGCGAATTGGGATCGGGCGAATAGCGCACCTCGCGGTAGGCCGGCGGAACCGCCATCGCATGCAGGCGGCGAATGGTTCGGGCATCGCGGATGTGGGCGCCATTGGCGCGGACGAAGGAATAGCCCTTGCCGCGCTTGATGCGGCGGATGGTCAGCTCGTTCTGGTCCCCGAGCTTGAGGCCCAGTTCCTGGGTGAGCTCGTGGATCGACGTCTTGCCGTTGAGCTGGGGCTTGGGCGGCTCAACCTTGGGCCACTGTCCGAGCGCCTTCGCAAGAGCAATTGCGGGATCGGCGGAAGCGGGCGCCATCTGCGCTGCCACAACATTCTGCTGGTCCGTCATTGCCTCAAAACGCCTCGCCTCGTCCTTTGTTCGGACGTTCCACTCACTTGCGGCCCTCTACCGCGTCCGGCCGGCCGCCGAGGGCGCCATTTAGGGGGTTGTACCGCCCATTGCGAGTCCAAATCGTTACAGAGTGCGGATTTAAGGTTATTAGATACCTTTTTTGGGGTTCAATCTTCGGACAGCGTTGATTTCATCCCAATCGTGGGGGCCGCCGCAGGGAGACCCGCGACCTCGCGCCGCGGCCGCGGCCGGTCTCGACCTGCCCGCTGCGCGGTCGAGAAAGCGGCAGAATCGCTGCCGCACTTGATCTTGCGCAAGTGGCCGCTCGCCGAAGGTCTTATTTCTTCCGCTTGTCGGCCAACGCGACAGCGACGCATAATCGCGCAAACAATGAAGACGCCGTCAGTGTCCACTGACGCGTGTGGAGGATCAGATGTCCGAGAAGATTTATGACGTGTCGGCCGAGTGGGCCAAGCGCGCCTGGGTCAATGAAGCCAAGTACAAGGAAATGTACGCCCGCTCGATCTCGGACCCGAACGGATTCTGGGCGGAGCAGGCCAAGCGCCTCGACTGGATGAAGCCCCCCCACAAGATCGAAAACTGCTCGTTTGCCCCCGGCAATATCTCGATCAAATGGTTCGAGGACGGCGTGTTGAATGTCGCGGCAAATTGCATCGATCGGCATCTGGCCAAGCGCGCCAACCAGACCGCGATCATCTGGGAGGGCGACGACCCCTCGCAATCGAAGCATATCACCTACAAGGAGCTGCACGACGAGGTCTGCCGGATGGCCAATATCCTGCGCACCCGCAACGTCAAGCGGGGCGACCGCGTCACGATCTACCTGCCGATGATCCCCGAGGCCGCCTACGCGATGCTCGCCTGCGCGCGCATCGGCGCCATTCATTCGGTGGTGTTTGCGGGCTTCTCGCCGGACAGCCTCGCCCAGCGCATCAGCGACGCGGAATCGAAGATCATCATCACCGCCGATGAAGGCCTGCGCGGCGGCAAGAAGGTGCCGCTGAAGGCCAATGTGGATGCGGCGCTCGCCAAGACCGATGGCGTCGACTGGGTCGTCGTGGTCAAGCGGACCGGCGGGGCGGTCGACATGAAGCCCTCGCGCGACCTCTGGTACCACGAGGCGGCCGCGATGGTGACGAGCGAGTGCCCGGTCGAGCACATGCATGCGGAAGATCCGCTGTTCATCCTCTACACCTCGGGCTCGACCGGCCAGCCCAAGGGCGTGCTGCACACCACCGCCGGCTATCTCGTGTTCGCGGCGATGACGCATCAATACGTCTTCGACTACCACGACGGCGACATCTACTGGTGCACCGCCGACGTCGGCTGGGTGACCGGCCACAGCTATATCGTCTACGGCCCGCTCGCCAACGGCGCGACCACGCTGATGTTCGAGGGCGTGCCGAACTATCCGGACAATTCCCGGTTCTGGAACGTCATCGACAAGCACAAGGTCAACACCTTCTACACTGCGCCGACCGCAATCCGCGCGCTGATGCAATCCGGCGACGAGCCGGTGAAGAAGACCTCGCGCAAGAGCCTGCGCCTGCTGGGCTCGGTCGGCGAGCCGATCAACCCGGAAGCCTGGGAATGGTATCACCGCGTCGTCGGCGAGGATCGCTGCCCCATCGTCGACACCTGGTGGCAGACCGAGACCGGCGGCATCCTGATCACCCCGCTGCCAGGCGCGACCAAATTGAAGCCGGGCTCGGCGACCAATCCGTTCTTCGGCGTCGTGCCGGAGCTGGTCGATGCCGAAGGCAACCTGCTGGAAGGCGAGGCGACCGGCAATCTCTGCATCGCCCGATCCTGGCCGGGGCAGATGCGCACGGTCTATGGCGATCACGCGCGGTTCGAGCAGACCTACTTCTCGACATACAAGGGCAAGTATTTTACGGGCGACGGCTGCCGACGCGATGCCGACGGCTATTACTGGATCACCGGCCGCGTCGACGACGTCATCAACGTCTCCGGCCATCGCATGGGCACCGCCGAGGTCGAGAGCGCGCTGGTGGCGCATGCGGTGGTGTCGGAGGCCGCGGTCGTCGGCTATCCGCATGACATCAAGGGCCAGGGCATCTATGCCTATGTGACGCTGATGGCGGGCACGGAGCCGACCGAGCAATTGCGCAAGGAGCTGGTTGCCTGGGTGCGCAAGGAGATCGGCCCGATTGCCTCGCCGGACCAGATTCAGTTCGCGCCCGGCCTTCCCAAGACGCGCTCCGGCAAGATCATGCGCAGGATCCTGCGCAAGATCGCCGAGGACGAGCCGGGCGCGCTCGGCGACACCTCGACGCTCGCCGATCCCGCCGTGGTCGACGATCTCGTGAAGAACCGTCAGAACCGCAAGGAGAAGTCGGCCTAGCCAACCACGTTTTTCGGCAGTGTCGTCCAAGGCGCGATGCGGACGCATCGACCGGGAACCTCGAGGTTCCCTGCGCGGCCCTGGCGGATCGCCCCGGAATTGACGACCGATTCGAGCTGATCGCAACCATGCGGCCGCCACAGTAACGTCACCCTGCGTGGCGGCTCTGCGGCGGTTTTCCGGCAAGTGTTGTTTTCAAGTCATTTACTTTGTTTCGAACAAATCCTTCTCTCCCCTTCGCTCAAGCACGTCCAAACGCCCGCGTGGAAACCGTTCGGCTAACGCGCGCGGTTAACAATGCGTGGGCAGGCCGCCTTTTCCGGCGGTTTGAGGGAGTTTTGAGTCCCCATCGGGGATTTTCGAAGCGGAGAAGGATCGATGTCGAAGCGGATTGCGGTGGCGCTGGCTGCCATTATCGGAGCGGGGGTTCTGGCGACGAGCGCACAGGCGCGTCCCGAGGTCGTCGACGTTCGCGGCGACTATTCGCCGGGCACGATCGTGGTGAAGACCAACGAGCGCCATCTGTATCTGATCCTCGATTCCGGGCATGCCATGCGTTACCCGGTGGGCGTCGGCAAGTCCGGCAAGCAGTGGGCGGGCGAGACCCGCATCGACGGCAAGTACCGCAACCCGGCCTGGTCGCCGCCGAGCGAGGTCAAGCGCGACAAGCCGAACATGCCGGAAGTGATCCCCGGCGGTTCGCCGCACAATCCGATGGGCGTCGCGGCGATGACGCTCGCCGGCGGCGAATACGCGATCCATGGCACCAACATGCCGAACTCGGTCGGCGGCTTCGTTTCCTATGGCTGCATCCGTATGCTCAACACCGACATTTCGGACCTCTACGAACGCGTGTCGATCGGCACCAAGGTCGTCGTGACGCGCTGACCGGCAACGTCCTTTGCGAAAGCGGCACGCGGCTTCGCCTTCGCAGTTCGCCGGCTCTAGAAATCGGACGCGATGCCGTTGCGTTCCCAATCGCCATAGCGCGTGGGCTCGGGGCCCTTGGGTCCCTGAAATTCCTTCGGCATCGGCGCAGCCGTCGCGGCAGCGAGGCGGCGCGCTTCGGCCTCGGCAAGCGCGCGCTGCGCGGCCGGCGAAAGCTCCTTGCGCGGCTCCGTCGGAGCGCGCGGTCCGGCGTCGGATTGATCGTCGCGGTCGGGCACGATTCGGCTCCTTGAATCCGTAGGATACGATCAACACATTGTGGGTCACAGCGAAAACACAAGCGCGATTCTTATATTTGGCATATTCGCATGGCATAGCTGCCGCCGCGTCAAGGCATGCGCCGGATCTTTGCGGATTTGCCTCCCCTGCCGGTGAATTCAAAGCATGCCCTCTCAGCGTTTAGCCCGCCCCTCCGAAGTCCCCGGTCTCGCGGCGCGGCGGACCGCGGCTGATGTTCTCGACGGCGTCTTGCACAAGCATCGCACTCTCGATGATCAGCTCGACGGCGCTGCCGCCCATCCCGCCTTGAAGACGCTCGCCGACCGCGACCGCGCGCTGATGCGGCGGCTGGTGGCGACCATCCTGCGCCGGCTCGGAACGCTCGGCCACGTGTTGTCGCGACTGCTCGATCGCGGCGTTCCCACCGATGCGCCGCGTGCGCAGAGCGCGCTTTTGATTGGAGCTGCGCAAATCCTCTGGATGGATGTGCCCGATCACGCCGCGGTCGACCTCTCCGTGCGCCTCGTGCAATCCGATCGGCGCGCCGCGAAATATGCGGGCCTCGTCAACGCGGTGCTGCGCCGCTGTGCGCGCGAGGGCACAGCGCTCGTCGAGGAGGTCAAGAACGAGAGCCTCGACATTCCGCCCTGGCTGCACAAGCGCTGGATCGCGCATTACGGAGAAGCCACCGCACGCGCGATGGCGCTCGCGCTCGCGCACGAGCCCTCGCTCGACCTCACCGTAAAGTCGGATGCCGCGCAGTGGGCGAGCCGGCTGCACGGCGAGAACCTTCCGACCGGCACCGTGCGCACGCTTCTGCAAGGATCGGTCACTCACCTTCCCGGATTCGCCGAAGGCGAATGGTGGGTGCAGGATGCCGCCGCCGCACTCCCCGCGCGGCTGTTCGGCGAGGTCAGCGGAAAAACCATTGTCGATTTCTGCGCCGCGCCTGGCGGCAAGACCGCGCAATTGGCGCACGCCGGCGCGCGCGTCGTTGCGCTCGACCGTTCGCCCGGCCGGATGGCGCGGCTGCGCGACAATCTGGCGCGGCTGCATCTGGAAGCCGAAACCGTTCTCACGGATGCGCTCGAGTGGACGTGCAGTTCAGGCGCTGTGGACGGCATCCTGATCGATGCGCCCTGCACCTCGACCGGCACCATCCGCCGTCATCCCGACGTCGCCTGGCTCAGGCAGGAAACCGATATCGCCGCGCTGGCGACGCTGCAGAATCGCCTGCTGCAAAGGGCGAAGACGCTCCTCAAGCCCGGCGGGCTTTTGATCTATTGCACCTGTTCGCTGGAGCCGGAGGAAGGCGAAGCGCAGATTTCGGCGTTGCTTTCGGCCGAGCCGACGCTGCAGCGGCTGCCGATTACAGCCGGCGAAGTCGGCGGGCTTGCCGAAATCCTGGATTCCAGAGGCGATTTGCGCACCCTGCCCTGTCATCTGCCACACGCCGATCCAAGGCTCGGCGGGCTTGACGGGTTCTACGCCGCAAGGCTGGTTAACGGCTGATTTTGCTGGGATTTTCTCAAAATTCGTGCTGATTCGCGCGTTATCAAGAGGGTGTCATCCCGGCGTTTCCGGATTAAAAGGATTCGCTTTAGGAATCCCTCCCCCATTCAAGGCAAGGCGTGTCGGTCGCACAACGCAGACGCATTTCGACTCTGATCATGGGCCGTTTCGCGCGGAACATGATGGCGCGCGTCAGCGGCAGCTCTGTTGCGCTGTCCAAGGTCTGGCCCGGCCGGGCCGACCGCCTGATCATCGCCCCGCACGATCTGCGCACGGCGGACGCGACGCGCGCGGCCGAAATCTATGCCGGCCGCTTCGTGTTCGCCGGCAAGATCGTGACCTGCCACGGCCGCTCGATTTTCGACCTGGAGCCGCCATCGGAAGATTGGGACGTCGCGCTGCTCGGATTCGGCTGGCTCCGCCACCTGCGTGCCGCCGACACCGCGCTGACACGAGCCAATGCCCGCGCGCTGGTCGAGGACTGGATCACCAATCCGAACAGCAAGCGTGCGATCGCCCGCCGCGCCGACGTGCTGGCACGCCGCGTGATATCGCTGTTGTCGCAGGCCCCTCTGGTGCTCGGCGACACCGACAGCAAGTTCTACCGCCGCTACCTGCGCGGGCTGACGCGGGAAATCCGTTACTTGCGCTTTGCGATGCTCGACATCCCCGACGGCGTGCCGCGACTGCAGGTTTTGATCGCGCAGTGCTATGCTTCGCTTTGCCTGGCCAACCAGGCGCGGCATGTTCGCAGCACGAGCAAGAAGCTGTCCGACGAGTTGCAGCGGCAAATCCTGCCCGACGGCGGGCACATTTCGCGCAATCCCGGCGCGCTGATCGAGCTCCTGATCGACTTGTTGCCGCTGCGGCAGACCTTTGCCGCACGCAACATCGCCCCGCCCCCGGCGCTGTTGAACGCCATCGATCGCATGATGCCGATGCTGCGCTTCTTCCGCCATGGCGACGGCTCGATTGCGCTGTTCAACGGCATGAGCGGAACGCCATCCGATTTGCTTGCGACGCTGCTTGCCTATGATGACACCCACGGCACGCCGATGGCGAGCATGCCTCACAGCGGCTTCCAGCGGCTCGATGCCGGTACCACCACCGTCATCATGGACACAGGCCCGCCGCCGCCGGCGAATGTCAGCCACGATGCCCACGCAGGCTGCCTGTCCTTTGAATTGTCGTCGGGAACGAGCCGCATCGTCATCAATTGCGGCATGCCCTCGACCGGCCGCGACAATTGGCGCGCGTTCGCGCGCGGCACCTCGGCGCATTCGACCGTGACCTGTCACGAGACCTCATCGTGCCAGTTCGTCGAGTTGTCGGCGATGAAGCGGTTCCTGCACGGCGCGCCGATCGTTTCGGGCCCGGTGAATGTGGAGAGCTTACGCGAAGCCGTCGCGAACGGCACGCTGCTTACCACCTCGCATGACGGTTACGTCACGCGCCTTGGCATGGTGCATCGGCGCGTGCTGATGATGTCTCCCGACGGTTCGCGGCTGGATGGGGAGGACACCATCTCGCCCGCGCCGGGCGGGCGCGTCCGCCACAACGAGACGGACTATGCGCTGCGCTTTCACCTGCACCCCTCGGTCAAGGCGAACCGCTTGTCGGATGCGCGCGGGGTGATGCTGGTGCTGCCCAACCGCGACGTCTGGACGTTCGAGGCGCTCGACGACAAGGTCGATCTCGAGGACAGCGTGTTCCTGGCGGGCAATGACGGTCCGCGCCGCACCGCGCAGATCGTGATCCGGCAGGATTCGCAGCACGTCTCCTCGGTACGCTGGAGCTTTGTTCGCTCGGCCACCTCACCGGCTGTGACCAGCGCCAAGCGCAACGCGCGGCGCGAGCCGGAACTGCCTCTTTGATTGCGGCAATGCGACAGGGCGCGCTTTGCACGGTTTCGGAACGGGTCAAACCGTGCTACCCGGCGCACTTGATCGACAGGAACTCGACATGACCGACCATCCTCGCCGCATCACCCGCGCCCTGTTATCCGTTTCCGACAAGAGCGGATTGATCGACCTCGCGCATGCGCTGGCAGGCCATGGCGTCGAGCTGGTCTCGACCGGGGGCACCGCAAAAGCGATCGCGGAGGCCGGGCTCAAGGTCAAGGATGTCTCGGAGCTCACCGGCTTTCCCGAGATGATGGACGGACGGGTCAAGACCCTGCATCCGAAAGTCCACGGCGGACTGCTCGCGATCCGCCACAATGCCGAGCATGCGCAGGCCATGGCAGCGCACGCCATCGCGCCGATCGACTTGCTGGTCGTCAATCTCTACCCTTTCGAAGCGACCGTCGACAAAGGCGCCGGCTTCGAGGAGTGCATCGAGAACATCGATATCGGCGGTCCGGCGATGATCCGCGCCGCCGCGAAGAACCACGACGACGTTGCTGTCGTCGTTGAGGCGAGCGATTATCCGGCACTGCTTGAAGAGCTTGCGGCCAACAAGGGCGCAACCACGCTTTCCCTACGCCGGCGCCTCGCCGCAAAAGCCTATGCCCGAACCGCAGCCTATGATGCCGCGATCTCGAACTGGTTTGCGGGGCAGTTGAAAACAGAGGCACCCGACTTCCGTGCCTTCGGCGGCCGGCTGATACAGTCGTTGCGCTACGGAGAAAACCCACATCAGTCGGCAGCGTTCTACCGACTGCCGGAGCAACGTCCCGGCGTGTCCACCGCTCGGCAATTGCAGGGCAAGGAATTGTCCTACAACAACATCAACGACACCGATGCGGCATACGAGGCGGTGGGCGAGTTCGATCCAAAGCGCACGGCGGCCTGCGTGATCGTCAAGCATGCGAACCCTTGCGGCGTTGCCGAGGGGGCCGATCTCGTCAGCGCCTATCGCAAGGCGCTGGCCTGCGATTCCACGTCCGCCTATGGCGGCATCATCGCGCTGAACCGGACGCTGGATGCGGAAACCGCGACCGCTGTTACCGAAATCTTCACCGAGGTGATCATCGCGCCCGATGCGACGGATGAAGCCATCGCCATTCTCGGCAAGCGCAAGAATTTGCGCCTTTTGCTGGCGGGCAACCTGCCCGACCCGCGCGCGGGAGGCCTCACCGCAAAGACCGTTGCCGGCGGCCTTCTGGTGCAGAGCCGCGACAATGCCGTCGTCGCTGACATGACCCTGAAGACGGTGACCAGGCGCGCGCCGAGCGCTTCCGAGCTGCAGGACCTGAAATTCGCGTTTCGCGTGGCCAAGCACGTCAAGTCGAACACGATCATCTACGCAAAGGATCTTGCCACCGTCGGCATCGGTGCAGGCCAGATGAGCCGGGTCGATTCGGCGCGCATCGCCGCGCGCAAGGCGATGGACGCCGCCAATGAACTGAAACTTGCTGAGCCGTTGACGAAAGGCTCGGTCGTCGCCTCCGATGCCTTCTTCCCCTTCGCCGATGGCATGCTGGCTTGTATCGAAGCCGGCGCGACCGCGGTGATCCAGCCCGGCGGCTCGATGCGCGACGACGAGGTGATCAAGGCTGCCGACGAGCACGGCATCGCCATGGTCTTCACCGGCGTGCGGCACTTCCGGCACTGACCGCAAAATCCGCGCGAAATAAGGCGATGCGGCCCTCTCCGATCACGCCGTCGCGCTTTGCCATTCCGCCGCCGAGCCGTATATAGCAATGCTGTTGAGCGGATTGGCCCGCAGCCGCGGCAGAATTTGATGATCTCACTTCGCGTCTTTCGATCAGGCATGATCGCGGCCTTCGCGCTGCTGATCGTCACGCTGGTGCCCGCCGGCGCGCGCGAGGCCTATGTGCCGCCGGCGCGCGACAGCGTGCATGCGGTCGTCGCCGAGCACGGCCTCGTGGTGGCGCAGGAGAAGCTCGCCGCGCGCATCGGCGCGGATATCTTGAAGCAGGGCGGCAACGCGGTCGATGCGGCGGTCGCAACCGCCTTCGCGATGGCCGTGACCTATCCGCGCGCGGGCAATATCGGCGGCGGCGGCTTCATGGTGATCCATCTGGCCGGCCGCAACGAGGACGTGGCGATCGATTATCGCGAGATGGCGCCGGCGGCGATCACCCGCGACATCTTCCTGGGCGCGGATGGCAAGCCCGATCCCGTCAAATCGCGCGATTCCGCGCTCGGCATCGGCGTACCCGGCACGGTGGCGGGGCTGGCGCTCGCGCTCGAGAAATACGGCTCGGGCAAGTTCAACCTGTCGCAACTGCTGCAACCCGCAATCGTTCTGGCGCGCGACGGATTTGTCGTCACTGACGATCTCGCCGACACGCTGCCGAGCGCCTGGCCGCGGCTCGGGAAATGGCCGGCGTCGGCAAAGATTTTTTCCGACAGCACTATACCGGCCGAAAAAGGACCGCTGCTTGAAGGCAAAAAGCTGATCCAGAGCGATCTCGCGGCGACGCTTTCGGCGGTCGCCGCGCAAGGCCCCCGGGGCTTCTACGAAGGCGCGGTCGCCGAGGAGTTGGCGAAAGCCGTGATTGATGCCGGCGGCATCATGACAACAGATGACCTGAAGAATTACCAGGCGGTGATCCGCGCACCGGTGCGCGGCACCTATCGTGGCTACGACATCGTCTCGATGCCGCAGCCCTCCTCGGGCGGCGTGGTGTTGATCGAAACCCTCAACATCCTCGAGGGATTCAAGCTCGGCGAATTGAAGCAGGGTTCCGCCCCCTCGCTGCACCTGTTGATCGAAGCCATGAAGCGCGGCTATGCGGACCGCGCGCGCTATCTCGGCGATCCCGCCTTCGTCAATGCGCCCATCGAAACCCTGATTGCAAAGGACTACGCGGCCAAACAGCGCGCCGGCATCGATCCCGATCGGGTCACGCCCCTGGCCGACGCGTCGCTACCGCAGCCCCACGAGGGCAACAACACCACGCATTTCTCCGTTGTCGACGCGTTCGGCAATGCCGTCAGCAATACCTACACGCTGAATTTCAGCTACGGTGTCGGTCTCGTCGCCGACGGCACCGGTGTGCTGCTCAACAACGAGCTCGACGACTTCACCGCCGCGCCCGGGGCAGCCAATGCGTTCGGCCTGATCGGATATGAGGCCAACCTGCCCGGCCCGGGCAAACGGCCCTTGTCCTCGATGACACCGACCATCGTGATGAAGGACGGCAAGGTGGTGCTGGTGACGGGCACGCCGGGCGGCAGCCGTATCATCTCCACGGTACTGCAGGTGATCGTCAATGTGATCGACTACAAGATGGATATCGCGGCCGCAGTCGCCGCCCCACGCCTGCATCATCAGTGGATGCCGGATGAGGTGAGGGCCGAACCCGGCTTTCCGGAGGACGTTATCGCCGCGCTGGGAGCCATGGGCCATCACGTGATGGATTCGGGCGGCTATTCGTCCGCGAATTCGATCTTCGTGACAGCGAACGGATTGCTTGGCGCACCGGACCCGCGTACCCGGGGCGCGGAAGCTGCAGCGCAATAGTTTGCCCGGCGGAACTGCATCAGCGATTTCCCTCATCGTGACACGGGAGTACATTTCGGCTTAATCCGACCAGGCCGGCAGCGCCTCGACGCGGCCGCTCGAAAGATTTTCGGGGGAAACGAATGACCACAGCCGAGCCGTCACGGGCGATCGAAACCGCCACAATCGAAGACACCAGCCTGCTCGCGTTCTATCGCGACATGGATGTGCCGGAGCGCCGGACGTTCTGGGCGTGCGCCGCGGGATGGGCGCTGGATGGCATGGATTTCATGATCTATCCGCTGGTGATCGGTACCATCATCACGCTGTGGAAGGTCGATCCCGGCTCGGCGGGATTTGCCGGTACGGTGACGCTGTTGTCGTCCGCCATCGGCGGCTGGCTCGGGGGCTACATTTCCGATCGCATCGGTCGCGTGCGGACGCTGCAGTTCACCATCCTCTGGTTCTCGTTCTTCTCGCTGGTCTGCGCCTTCGTGCAGAATTTCGATCAGCTCCTGATCGCGCGCGCGGTTCTCGGCCTAGGCTTCGGCGGCGAATGGGCGGCAGGCGCCGTGCTGATGGGCGAGGCCATCCGGCCGCAATATCGCGGCCGCGCGGTCGGCTCGGTGCAGTCCGGCTGGGCTGTCGGCTGGGGACTGGCCGTGCTGTCGCAGGCGATCCTGTTCTCGCTGATGCCGGCCGAGACCGCGTGGCGCTGGATGTTCGCAATCGGCGCGCTGCCGGCGCTGCTCGTGTTTTATCTTCGCCGCTACGTGACCGAGCCCGACATTGCGGCCCAAACCCGCGTCAGGCAGGCCGCCTCCGGGGACCAGCCGCCGCTCTGGGAAATCTTCTCGCCCGCGATCCTCAAGACCACGATCCTGGCGGCGCTGATGGCGACGGGCTGCCAGGGCGGTTACTACGCCATCACCTTCTGGGTGCCGCGCTTCCTCACCACCGAGCGCAAGCTCTCGATCGTCTCCTCGACCGGCTATCTCTCGGCGCTGATCATCGGCTCGTTCGTGGGTTATCTCGTCGGCGCCTGGCTCGCCGACCGCATCGGCCGGCGTAACCTGTTTCTGATCTTCTCGATTGGAGCGATCGCGGTGGTGCTCCTCTATACCCAATTGCCGCTGCCCAACGGGGTGCTCTGGGTGCTGGGCTTCCCGCTCGGCTTTTTCGCCTCCGGATATTTCTCCGGCATGGGCGCCTTCCTCACCGAGCTTTACCCGACGCGGCTGCGAGGCTCGGGCCAGGGCTTTTGCTACAATTTCGGCCGCGGCATCGGTGCCCTCTTTCCCTTCCTGGTCGGGGCGCTCTCCACGTCGACATCGCTCGCCAACGCAATCGCGATCTTTGCGGTCGCAGCTTACGCCGTATTCTTCCTCGCCGCCTTCGCGCTGCCGGAAACGCGCGGCCGCGTGCTGCATGCGGAAGGGTTTTAAACGGAGGCATTCAGATGACGTCGCTTACGGGCAGGACGCTGTTCATCTCCGGCGCTAGCCGCGGCATCGGGCTTGCCATCGCGCTGCGCGCCGCGCGCGACGGCGCCAATGTCGCGATCGCAGCGAAAACCACCGAACCGCATCCGAAGCTGCAAGGCACAATCTACACCGCCGCCGCCGACATCAAGGCCGCCGGCGGCAAGGCCTTGCCGCTGGTCTGCGACATCCGCGAGGAGGCGCAGGTGATGGCCGCCATCGACAGGACCGTCGCCGAATTCGGCGGCATCGACATCTGCGTCAACAATGCGAGCGCGATAAGCCTGACCACCTCGCAAGCCACCGACATGAAGCGCTTCGACCTGATGATGGGGATTAATACCCGCGGCACCTTCATGGTGTCGAAATATTGCATTCCGCATCTGAAAAAGGCCGGCAATCCGCACATCCTGATGTTGTCGCCGCCACTCGACATGAAGCCGAAATGGTTTGCGCAGTCCACGGCCTATACGATCGCGAAATACGGCATGAGCATGTGCGTGCTCGGGCTGTCGGCCGAGCTCAAGAGCGCCGGCATCGCGGTCAATGCGCTGTGGCCGCGCACCACGATTGCGACCGCAGCCGTCGGCAATCTCCTGGGAGGCGATGCCATGATGCGCGCGAGCCGTACGCCCGAGATCATGGGAGATGCGGCCTATGCGATATTTACCAGGCCGGCGCGCGAATTTACCGGCCAATTCTGCATCGACGACAAGGTGCTCTATGCGAGCGGCGTGCGCGATTTCGAGCGCTATCGCGTCGATCCTTCCGTGCCGCTGATGTCGGACTTCTTCGTGCCCGATGACGATGTGCCGCCGCCCGGCGTCAGCGTGACGCCCCTGCCCTCGCGTTAACGCGGAATGGAAGCAAGTCTCGCAGCCTCGCATATCGCGACGTTACGAAGAGGCGCAGCATGGCGAAAGCTGATGGCCTGCGCATTGATCCTGGTCGCGGCGGTTTGGCTCTGGACTGCATACCGTCCCGACCTCGCCATCCGTGTCGCCACCGGTTATGTCGCCCACAACCTCTGCAGCAAGACCTTCGTATCCGGGCTCGATCCGCAAACCGTATTCGCCGAAGCAATCGACCGCCGCGGAATTCGCACCCTGCGCCTGGTCCTGAATTATCAACTCGATCGGCAGGCGCGGACAGTCGATGCCTCGACGCTCGGATTGTTCGCAAGCCATGCCGCGTTTCACGAAGGCTTCGGTTGCGTGCTGGTCCACGGATCCGAAGCGCCATATCTGCTCAGGAGCGACGTTGAGGCGCTAAAGACGGCGAAGACGCCGCCGCTCTTGGCGGAAATTGCTGGTCCGGCCGTGGTCGCGCCGGACGATCCCGCACTCAATGCCGCGCTCGATCATGCGTTCGAGGAGTCGGCAGAGCCGCCCTTTCGCAGGACGAAAGCGGTGGTTGTGGTGCGCGACGGCCGCGTCGTCGCGGAGCGTTATGCCGAAGGCATCGGCGTCGATACGCCGCTGGTCGGCTTCTCCATGACCAAATCGGTCGTGAACGCGTTGATCGGCATCATGACGCAACAGGGACTGACCTCCCCTTCCCTGCCCGCGCCGATCCCGGAATGGCGCGGGCAGAGCGATCCGCGCCGCGAAATCGAAGTCGGGCACCTGCTGCGCATGACCTCGGGCCTTGCGCTGGATGAAACCAATTCCGGCTTCGATCCCTCGAGCCGCATGGTGTTTCTGCAGAACGACATGGCCGCGTTCGCCGTGCGGGCACCGCTGATTGCACCGCCGGGGACGCGCTGGCACTATTCCAGCGCCAGCACGGAAATTCTCGCAAGGATCATCCGCGACGCCGTCGGCGGCCCCGAGCAAACGCTGGCCTATGCGTGGCGGGAGCTGTTCAATCCGCTCGGCATGCGCGACGTGACGCTGGAGTTCGACGCCGCCGGCACGCTGCAGGGTACGGCCTACATGCTGGCAAGCGCACGCGACTGGGCGCGTTTCGGCCTGCTCTATCTCCATGATGGCGAGGTCGGCGGAAAGCGCATCCTGCACGAGGACTGGGTGGACTATTCGGCCGCGGCGACCCTCGACACCGATTACGGCGCGGGCTTCTTCACCAATCGCAGCGAGCATCGCAACGCGGTGAACCGCGCTCGCCTGGGGATTCCCCGTGATGCGTTCTTTGCGGTCGGCGATCTCGGTCAACGCGTCGCGATCATTCCGTCGCAACACATGGTGATCGTTCGCCTCGCAGATGCGACCGATCCCACCGGCGATATCGCGGGGTTTGCGCGTCTGGTGAAAGAGGCGATCGCGGCGACGCAGTAGACGTCAGCGCGCGAGCGCGTAGGGGCCGCCCTGCTCCAATGCGCGCTGATAGGCAGGCCGGGCGTGAATGCGGTCGAGGAACGCCATCGCCCTGGGATGCCCCTGCTCCAACCCGCCGCGCGCGGCGGCCGCTTCCAGCGGAAAGCTCATCTGGATGTCGGCGGCGGTGAAGTCATTGCCGGCGAACCACTCGCTCTTGGCCAACTCCGCCTCCCAGAATGCCATGTGCTGCTTGAGCTGCGGATTGACCAGCGTGGTCAAGGCCTGCGAGGAGACTTTCCGCACCAGCGGGCGCAGCAGCGCGGGAGCGCGCTTCGGCATCAGCGTGAAGAGCAATTTCAACAGCAACGGCGGCATCGCCGAGCCTTCGGCATAGTGCAGCCAGTAGCTGTAGCGCAGCCGCTCCGGCGTGTTTGGTGGCGGAATCAATCGACCATTGCCGTAAGTGCCGACCAGGTACTCGATGATCGCGCCTGACTCCGCGACGGTATTGCCGCCATCGGTAATCACAGGTGATTTGCCGAGAGGATGGACGGCGCGCAGCTCCTTCGGCGCGCGCATGTCCGGCTGGCGCTGGTAGCGGACGATTTCGTAGGGCGTGCCGAGCTCTTCCAGGAGCCACAGCAAGCGCTGCGAGCGCGAGTTGTTGAGATGATGGACCGTCAGCATTGCTGTCCCACCGAATTGTTGCGTGCGGCGATCCCGTATCAGTCCCCGGGGCGGTTGACGATGCGGCAAACAGCAAATTCCGGAATATTTACCCGGGTAAATCTTGATTTGCTAATAACACCCGGGTATTAACAGTAACCACGAACCGAAGTGAAAACCCGAGATGAATGAGAGCTTTACGGCGTTCGCGGGCCTCCGCCGCTTGGCCTCCGGCCCCCTCACTGAGGTCGCCCTGGCAATCAAGCACGCAATTGGGACGACTTCCGAACCGATCGTCGTGTTCAGTGACTCGAGCGGCCGCGCGGTCGATATCGACCTGCGCGGCACCGATCAGGACATGGTGGCACGGCTGAGCAATCCTGCTTCGATCGCGCCAATCGACGCGGCGCCCCGCGGCCGCGGCCGCCCCAAGCTTGGCGTCGTCGCGCGCGAGGTGACGCTTTTGCCGAGGCACTGGGAATGGCTCAACGCGCAGCCCGGCGGCGCATCGGTTGCGCTGCGCAGGCTGGTCGATGAGGCTCGACGCAACAGCGGCGACAGGGATCGGCTGCGCGCCGCGCGTGATGCCGCCTATCACTTCATGTCGGCAATGGCGGGAAACCTGCCGAATTTCGAGGAAGCCGCGCGCGCTTTGTTTGCCGACGACCGCCAGCGCTTCGCCGGCCTGATCGCGGCGTGGCCCGAGGATCTTCGCGATCACCTCGTCAGGCTGGCCTACGGCGAGCGGCCCGACAAATGATGGCTTGAACCGCGGCTTGCGGGCTGGTTATATGACAGGGGTCATATAAGAAAACGCGAGCCAGCAGGGAGATTGCCGTGGGCCAAAGCGTGGAGTTTCTGTTCGATTTCGGCAGCCCGAACGCTTATCTCGCCCATGAGGCGATCCCGGCGATCGAAAAACGCAGCGGCGCCAAGTTCATCTATGTGCCGATCCTGCTCGGCGGCATCTTCAAGGCCACCAACAACAAATCGCCGGCCGAGACGCTCGCGGGCATCAAGAACAAGCCCGAGTTCATGAAGGTCGAGACCGACCGATTCGTGAAGCGCTTCAACGTTGCGCCTTATACATGGAACCCGTTCTTCCCGGTCAACACGCTCAATCTGATGCGCGGGGCGATCGCGGCGCAATTCGAGGGTGTTTTCGACAAATATGTCGAGGCGGCGTTCCATCACATGTGGCGCGAACCGAAGAAGATGGACGATCCGCAAGTGGCGGTGAAGGCGCTGACCGAGTCCGGCCTCGACGGCGCGGGGCTCATGACCCGCGCGCAGGGTGCCGAGGTCAAGGCCAAGCTGGTCGAGAACACTCAAAAGGCCGTGGAGCGCGGGGCCTTCGGCTCGCCGACCTTCTTTGTCGGCAATGAAATCTTCTTCGGCAAGGAGCAACTGCGCGATGTCGAGGAGATGGTCTCGGGCAAATAGCGCCTCAGTGCTAGTCTCTGCCGGAAACTTGGATTGCTTTGCTCGCGCTCGCAATGAAGGAGAAGACCTGGCGAGGCGAATGGGGAAGGCGAACAGGGGGCAGGGGTCACGAATGCGAAGAACCCCTATTCGCGATTCGCTATTCGCCACTCGCGCCTCCCACGGTAGAAAAGAAAAAAGGGATTATTGCAAATGCGCGTTCTCGTGGTCGGGGCAGGGGCCATCGGCGGTTATTTTGGCGGCAGGATGCTGCAGGCCGGCCGCGATATCACATTTTTGGTCCGGCCCCGCCGCGCCGGCGAGCTTGCTTCCGCCGGCCTTGTGATCAAGAGCCCAAATGGCGACGTCACGCTGAAAAATCCGCCCGTCGTGCTGGCCGACGCCATCAAGGAAAAATTCGACGTCGTGCTGCTGGGCTGCAAGGCCTACGACCTCGACGATGCCGTCAGATCCGTTGCGCCGGCGGTCGGGCCGCAGACGTCCATCATTCCGCTGCTCAACGGCATGCTGCATCTCGACGTGCTTGACAGGAAGTTCGGGCGCGAGCGCGTGCTTGGCGGCCTCTGTGCCATCGCAGTCACGCTGAACGAGAAGCGCGAGGTGGTGCAGTTGCAGCCGATGCAGTCGCTGAGCTTTGGCGAACGCGACGGCAGGCTGTCGGAGCGCGTGCGCGCAATCGGCGAGGTATTTTCAAGCATCAACGGCGCGAGCGCGAGCGAGCATGTCATGCAGGATATGTGGGAGAAGTGGGTGTTCCTGGCCTCGATCGCCGCATCGACCTGCCTGATGCGCGCGCCCATCGGCATGATCCTGGCGGCTCCCGGCGGCAAGGAATTCATTCTGGGCATCCTCGATGAATGTACGGCGGTGGCGACCGCCGAGGGCTTCCCGCCGCGCGCGCCCGCGCTCGAGCGCTCAAAGACGACGCTGACCACGGAAGGCTCGCCGCTCACCGCCTCGATGTTCCGCGACATCAAGGCAGGTATGCCGGTCGAAGCCGACCATGTGATCGGAGATCTGATTGCGCGCGGCGATAGCGCCAAGGTGCCGGTGCCGCGGCTGCGCGTGGCCTACACGCATCTGAAGGCTTATGAGATGCAGCGCGGGTAGGGCGCTTCAGCGACCTCAGCGATGCGCGAGATAGTGCGCGAGCGCCTCGATTTCCTCCTCGCTCAGGGGGTAGGCGACGTCGGCCATCACAGCCTGGCCGCCACCGCTGCGTTGGCCTGACTTGTAGTCGTGCAGCGCTTTGAGCAGATATTCCTCGCGCTGGGCCGCAAGGCGGGCCACCGCTTTTGTGCCGGAAAAGTCGTCCGTATGGCAGGATGCGCAGCGACGTCCGACGGCGGCTTGCGCGCCTTTCTTCGACAGGTCCGGATTGTCGTCGCGTTCCGGCGGCTTCGGCGGAGCAAGGGAGGCGAAATAGGCGCCGAGATCGCGGATATCCTCGTTTGAAATCTGTTCCACGATCGGCTGCATCTGTTCGTTCTTGCGCGAGCCTGCGCGGAAGTAGACGAGTTGCCACTGGATGAACTGGTCGGGCTGGCCAGCGAGCGAGGGTATGTTTTCCATTTGCGAGAGGCCGTTCTCGCCGTGGCACGCGGCACAGATTTCCGCTTTGGCCTTGCCCGTGGCGACATCCGCCTGGGCCGCAGCGCCCGCCAGCGTCAGACACAAAAGCGCGGCGAGAGTGGTTCGGAGCCGATCACGCATTGCGGTTACTCCACAGACGCAAAGGCTGCGGCCGCCCCGCGGCAACCGCAGCCCCAATGTCACGAAGCTATTTCTTGTAGCTGATCCGGTAGATTGCACCGGCCCAATCATCGGAGACGAGGATCGAGCCGTCCTTGTTCAGAATGACGTCGTTGGGACGGCCCAGATAGCCCTGCTCGCCCTCGATCCAGCCGGTTGCGAACTCGGTCTGCTTGGCGTTCTTGCCGTCAGGACCGACGTTGACGCGCATGATCCGTCCGCCCTGATATTTGTGCCGGTTCCACGAACCATGCTCGGCGATCAGGATCGCGTTCTTGTACTCGGCCGGGAATTGATCGCCGGTATAGAACTTCATGCCGAGCGGAGCGACGTGGGCGCCGAGGTTGAGCACCGGCGGGGTGAACTCCGAGCACTTGTGGCCCATGGCGAATTTCGGATCCGGCATGTCGCCCTGGTGACAATAGGGATAGCCGAAATGCTCGCCGATCTTCGAGACCATGTTGAGCTTGTCGCTTGGCAGATCGTCGCTGATCCAGTCGCGGGCATTTTCCGTGAAGAAGTATTTGCCGGTGCGCGGATCGACGTCGCCGCCGACCGAGTTGCGCACGCCGAGCGCCCAGATCTCGGCATTGCCGGTCTGCGGATCGACGCGGCGGATCTGCGAGACGCTGGTGGGCGGAACGCCGATGTTGAAGGGTGGTCCGAACGGCAGATAGAACCAGCCTTCCTTGTCCACTGCGATGTATTTCCAGCCGTGCGCGACATAGGAGGGCATGTCGTCATAAACGACCTTGCCGGTGCCGAGATTGTCGAGATTGGCTTCGGCGTTGTCGTATCTGATCAGCTTGTCGATGGCGACAACGTAGAGCGCGCCGTTGCGGAAGGCGAGGCCCGTCGGCATCTTCAGTCCCTTCAGGACGGTCCTGACCTCGCGCTTGCCGCCATTGTCCTTGATCGCATAGACATTGCCGAGGTCGAAGGAACCGACAAAAAGCGTTCCCTTGTCGCCCCAGGCCATCTGCCGCGCCTGCAGCACGCCAGGCGCCCAGACCTCGATGGAGAAGCCCGGCGGCAGCTTGATCTTCTTCACGAGCGCGGCAAGCTCTGCTTCCGACGCGCCGGTCGGCGGGCCGGACGGCGGCGCAAGACCCTTCTGCTGCTCGGTCTCGTCGCCAAGGAACCAGTCGTCCGGCGGATGCGTCCAGAACTCCTTGGTGCCGGATTCATACTTCTTCAGCGGCCGGTCTTTTTGCGCCTGCTGCTGCGCGCTGGCGAAACCAACGCCGGCAACAAGGCCGACGGCCGCCAGCGCGAGAACGGATTTATGGAAGGCTGATGTCATCCGCGTCACTCCCTGATGCGGCCAGTGGCCGCGTTATTTTTATGAGTTTGTCGAGAGACGAATGTCGAAGTCTGTCGAAAGGATGTCGACCAAAAAATGTTAGCACATCCTGCGGCTGTGAGAAGCGCGTGCCTCGCCGCATCGGCTGGCGCCGCTTGGGCCGAGAAAGATCTTCGCGATTCCGCGATCCGAACGACTTATTCCTTTTGCCGCGCTCACATCGGCGCGGGTACCGATCTGACCGGAACTGCACAAAGAGGTGGCACAAGCGGTCCAGGCTGGCGCCGCCATGGACGTAACCACTTGAAACTGGGCTGATTTCCTCTCCAGCGGCGCTGGCATACAAGTTGCGTATAGCCAGCGCATGACGCCCGCTCGCACCCAGCTCAGCGTTCGCAACGTTCGCAAGTCGTTCCGCGGCAAGGCGGGCGAAGTACGCGTGCTCGACGATCTCTCCTTCGACATCAACGCGCGCGACTTCGTCAGCATCATCGGCCCGAGCGGCTGCGGCAAGACCACGATCTTCAACATCATCGCAGGTCTCATCGAAGCCGATTCCGGCACCATGCATTACCGCGGCGAGGAGATCGAAAGCCTGCGGGGCCGTGTCGGCTACATGATGCAGAAGGACCTGCTGTTTCCCTGGCGAACCGTGCTTGGCAACGTCCTGCTGGGGCTCGAGACGCGCGGCGTCGACCGGCGCGAGGCCGAGGACAAAGCGCGGGAGTGTCTCCGGAATTTCGGGCTCGCCGGCTTCGAGAATGCCTATCCGAAAACGCTGTCCGGCGGCATGCGTCAGCGTGTGGCATTGATCCGCACCCTGATCATGGATCCTGACATCCTGCTGCTCGACGAGCCGTTCTCGGCGCTGGACTACCAGACCCGCCTTTACCTCGAGGGTGTCCTGAAGGACGCGGTCGAGAGCTACCACAAGACCGTAATCCTCGTGACCCACGACATCGACGAGGCGGTTGCGCTGTCAAAGCGCGTCGTCGTGCTGAGCGGCCGGCCGGCGCGCGTGAAGACGGTGCATGACATCGAAATCGCGGCCGTCTCGCCCATAAGTGCGCGCAGCGACAGCCGCTTCTCCGGCTACTTCCATGCGCTCTGCGCCGAGCTCGACATCCAGACCGAGAAAACCGCGTGACCCTCACCTTGCCCGGCACAAGCCCCTTGCCGAAACGTCGCGCACGCGCGGGACGGAAGTTCCGCTTCGACACGGCGCTCGGCCGCGCGGCGTTGCAGGCCATCGGCGTGATCGCCTTCTTTGCGATCTGGGAGATCGGGGTGCGGGCAGGGTGGGTCTCCGCCTTCCTGGTCGGCTCGCCCCTGGGCATCTTCGCCACCGCCTACAGGATGATCGCGAGCGGCGAATTGCTGTCCGACACCTGGTTCACGCTGTTCGAAGCGATTTTGGGGTTCGTCATTGGCACGATCGTCGGCTCGCTCTTCGGGCTTGCGCTCTGGTACTCGGCTTTCGTGGCGCGGCTGGTCGAACCCTTCATCGTCGCCGTCAACTCCGTTCCGAAAATCGCGCTGGCGCCGATCGTGGTGCTGTGGTTCGGCACCGGTCTGGTCTCGAAGGTCGCGTTATCGGTGTCGTTGACGGCGATCGTGGCGCTGATCGCGGCCTATCAGGCCGCAAAGGACGCCGACGTCGATCTGCAGTCGCTCCTGATCTCGATGGGCGCCGACAAGCATCAGGTGTTCTTCAAGGCGGTCGTGCCATCAACCCTGCCGTCGATCATCGCGACATTCCGCATCAACATCGGCTTTGGGCTGGTCGGCGCTGTGGTCGGCGAATTCATCTCTTCTCAGCGCGGGCTCGGCCATCTGATCTACACCGCGTCCAGCCTCTACGACCTCAACACGGTCTGGGTCGGGCTGTTCACGCTGATGATCATGGGCTTTGCGCTCTATTACGTCATCGACGTGATCGAGCGGACGTCGCTGCCCTGGAAGCAGGCGAGCACCACGCATCAGGTTCAGGTTTGAATGTTGAATCCATGGAGAGATCGGATGTCACTACGCATGCGCGTTGCCAGCGCCGCCGCGCTTATCGCAATTCTGCTCACCGCGCCGGCCCTGGCGGACAACAAGAAGGTGACGCTGTCGCAGGCGTTCCAGTCGATGCTGTATCTGCCGCTCTATGTCGCGATCGATGAGGGCTTCTTCACGGCGCAGGGCATCGACCTCATCAAGGAGACTGCGGGGGCGCCGACGGTGGCGCTTTCCGCCGTCATCTCCGGCAGCGCGCAGTTCTCGA
The DNA here is from genome assembly GCA_963738845.1 of uncultured Alphaproteobacteria bacterium. Taxonomy (GTDB): domain Bacteria; phylum Pseudomonadota; class Alphaproteobacteria; order Rhizobiales; family Xanthobacteraceae; genus Bradyrhizobium. The sequence goes on from CAVTYJ010000011.1 coordinate 174,418, forward strand.
TCCACGGTCCGGAATGGACCGCGATCGCAGCCTCCAAGGGCGCGCCGGTCAACATCATCTCCAACGTCGTCAATGGCGCAGCCGTGTGGATTGCGACTTCGCCCGACTTCAAGTTCGACAGCATCAAGGATGTCAAGGGCCAGAAGGTCATCACCGGGTTGATGCCGACCACCTCGACCTCGCTGTTCATGAAGCTGTTGAAGGAGAACGGCATGGACGCCAAGAGCGATGTCGAGATGATCCAGGTCGCGATCGGCACCGAGCCCGGCCCCTTCGTGGCCAAACAGGCCGACATCGCCGTGATGTACGAGCCCGGCCTCGACCAGGCGGTCGCGAAGGGCATGAAGGTCGTGCTTGGCTTTCCGAAGTTCTATGGAGCGTATGCCTTCTCGGCCGTGACGGCACGAAGCGACGTCGATCCCGACACGGCGCAGCGCGTGGTCAACGCGATGGAAATGGCGATGCGCTTCATGGCCGCAAACGAGGCCAAGACCGTCGAGATCGCAAAGAAGGAGTTTCCGAACCTCGATCCCGCCGTAGTCGAAGCAGCGGTGAAGCGAATGCTCGCCGACGGCGTCTATCCGCCGAGCGTCGACATCACCGCCGACGCGTTGAAGGTCTCGATGGACACCCAGATCGCGCTCGGCAATCTCGCGAGCCAGCCGGACTACAAGAGCTTTGTGGTCCGGAAATACATCGAACCTGCGCTTGCGATGAAATAGCTTGGAGGGCAGTACGGCTTGCGGCAGACTTGCCACACCATTTGCCCGGGAGCCGAACATGACGACCTCCGCCGTCGCGTCTGCACCCAAAGTCGGTGCGGGCGTTTTGGATCTGCTGCGCCTGTTTCGAAAGGATCAGGCCGCGGCGGAGCGATACGCCGCAATATGCCTTGAAAAGGCGAGGGCGGTCGAGCCGCGGCTGAAGGCCTTTGAATATCTTCCGACCAATCTGCAGAGGCGATCCGGCCTGCTCTCCGGTATCCCCGTGGCGATCAAGGACATCATCGCGACGTCGGACATGCCGACGACCAATGGCTCTCCGGTGTACAGGGACCATGTGCCGCGCCAAGACGCCTGGGTGGTCGAACGGCTCAGGAATCTCGGTGCAACGATCTTCGGCAAGACGGTGTCGACCGAATTTGCCTGGCGGCATCCGGGGCCGACCGTCAATCCCTGGAACAGCGAGCACACGCCGGGCGGTTCGTCGTCGGGATCGGCGGCCGCGGTCGCGGCAGGGCTCGTCCCGCTTGCACTCGGCTCCCAGACGCTCGGTTCGGTGGTCCGTCCTGCAGCATTCAATGGCATCGTCGGCTTCAAGCCGAGCTTTGGCGCGATTCCTCGCACGGGCGTGCACCCCTTAAGTCCCTCGCTCGATCACGTCGGTTTTTTCGCGCGCCGCGTTGATGACGTGGCGTTCGCGCTATCGCTGCTTGCAGGGACCAGCGATGGCGACCGGCATGGCCTGCCGCTACCGCCGTTTCAGGTCGATGTCGAACAGGGAATCGCGCCTCTGGCAAACCCGCGGCTTGCGATCGTGCGATTCGAGAAATGGTCGCGCGTCGAGCCCGAGCAGCAGCAAGTATTCAACGCGACGATCGAGACGTTGCGCGCGGCGGGTGCCGTCGTCGAGGAGCTCGATCTCGTCGAGATCGATCAGGTCAATTGGTCCGCGATCAACACCATTCTCGCAAGCGAGGGCGCCGCAATCTTCGACGATCTCATCACGCGTTTCCCGGATCGCACCAGCGATCCATTGAAGTCGCTGGTTGCAAATGGCAAAGCGATAGCGGCACCCGATTATCTGGCAGCAAAGAAACAGCAGGAGCAGCGTCGCCGCGCGCTCGCCTCCGACATCGAGGGCTTCGACGCAGTCCTGACCTTGCCGGCTTTTGGCGAAGCGCCGCGCGGCCTCCACTACACCGGCGATGCCGAATATTGCGCGCCCTGGACCTTTCTCGGCGCACCCGCCGTGACGCTTCCTGCGGGCTTTGGCAGCGGCGGCCTGCCGCTCGGCATTCAAATCGTCGGCGACTACCGCAACGACCTTCGTGTTCTCGGCATCGCAAAATGGATCGAGGCGACACTGGGCTTCGATCCGGGGATCCCGAAGATCCTGAGCCAGTAGGCCAAGAAGCCGATGCTATCGGCGTGATGAGAGGCCTTGGGGATCGAGAAACGCGATGCTCAGGGGTCGACATGCGAGGTCCATCGACTCTCGCCGTCCGGCGATTTCAAAGAAACATTTCCGCGAGATCGACGGTCGAACGGCAACCGATGTGCTCGAAATTCTGGTCGAGCCACTGCGTCGCAGTCTCCCGTCCGGCGTCTCGCAATTTGCACAGCAAGCCCCATTCCGGATGGAATTGGGTGGCAGTGCCAAGCTGCGACATGAGGCGATCGTTGCCGATCCAGTGCATGAACATGCGCCTGTGCTTGCTTTCGTCAAGCTCGCCGGCGTCGATCAGCTTCGTTGCAAAAGCGACCGCGCGCATCTCGCGCATCAGAGACGAGTTGAAGCTGATCTCGTTGATTCGGTGCAACACGTCGGCCGCACTCGCGGGCAATTCATCCCGCTTGATAGCGGTCACCTGCACGATGATGACGTCCCTGGAGCCGCTGCGGTAGATCAGCGGATACAGCGCCGGATTTCCGAGATAGCCGCCATCCCAATAGTGCTCACCATCGATTTCGACGGCATGGAAATAGGGAGGAAGGCAGGCGGAAGCCAGCACCTTCTCGACGGTGATCGAGGGCGTCTCGAAGACCTTGATCTTGCCGTTACGAACACATGTCGCGTTGAGAAACAGGTGGGGCGCCGGGGGTGAATGATTGAGCCGATCGAAATCGACCACCTTCAAAAGCAAGGCCCTGAGCGGGTTGAATGCTAACGGGTTCAGCAGATTTGGCGGGAGGGTGTGGGTCAAAATGTGGATCGCAGCGTGGAGTGGATGATATTCCGGCGGCAGCTTCAGCGCCTGTATCCATTGATTCCAGCGCGAGTAAACGTCGAACATCAAATCCATTCGCGAGACTTCGTACCAGAAATTATGCAGGTTCTCGCGCGCTGCATCAGGTCCGCCCTTGACCATGCCGGAGGCAAGCGCGACCGCATTCATCGCACCGGCGCTGGTGGCGCTTATCGCCTCGATGCTCAGCCGACCGTCCTCGAGCAGGCGGTCGATCGCGCCCCAAACAACTGCACCATGGGCTCCGCCGCCCTGCAGCGCGAGGTTGACGTTTTTCACGGAGGAGGTCTTCGTGCTCAAGAACTGTCACCGTTGCCGTTTTCGTCTGACCGATAGCCCAGGAAAAGTTGCGCGCGACCTTGTTTGCTTCGCCGCGATTGAATAGGACCGCGCGAGGCCGGCCGACGCAAACCCTCCAGCTCTGGCCGACCGCACGCCTGATTGCGAGGGAGCGCCCCGAGCATCCAATCGTGAAAGAAACGGGGTTCTGCGACTATGCAAAAACGGCAGCAGGTCGCCGGCCGGATTACAAATTCGGCCGCCGCATCGGGCTCAGCGGTTGTGGCATCTGGGACACAGTCTCCCGAAAACACCAAGCGATCGAAAGGGCTTGCCGGTTTTGCATAGACGAACGGCGGCGGTAGCGAACTATCCTCTATCGCGAGTTGAGTCTCTCGATGTCTGGAACGCTTGGGCGGCTGGGGCCAGGAAAGCAGGGGGTCGACGCATGCAGTGCCTTCGGTATGGCGTGGGTATCAGTCTATCTTTGCGTGTTGGAGCGCTTGCGGCTTTCCTCGTGCTTCCAGCTCAAATTGCGCGCGCCGATCAAGGCGGGGTCAGCTTCTGGATACCCGGATTCTTCGGCAGCTTGGCGGCCGTCCCCTCGCAGGCACCGGGATGGCAGCTCACCTCCATTTATTATCATACCTCGGTTTCCGCAGGCGCTGACGTTGCGCGCGCGCGCGAGTTCGAAATCGGTCGCCTTAACGGAGCTCTGACGGCCAACGTGAGCGCCAACGTCAATGCAAGCGCGAATCTTGAGTTTTTGGCCGGGACCTACGTCTTCGCGACACCGGTCTTGGGTGGTCAGGCTTCCGCCACCCTGTTGGCAGGCTACGGTGCCAACTCCACATCGCTTGCGGGAACGATCACGGGAACATTGACAGGGCCGAACGGCGGCACCGTTCCCCTCGGGCCGCGCTCCGATGCAATCAACAGCACGATCGTAGGGTTTACCGATCTGATCCCGCAATTTGCGATCAAATGGAATGCCGGCGTCAACAATTTCATGACCTACGTCACCGCGGACCTCCCGGCTGGCGCGTACGAACTCAATGCGTCTTGCAAATCTGGGTATCGGCCATTGGGCGATCGATGCCGGCGGCGGCTACACCTATTTCGATCCACAGACCGGACGTGAAGCTTCTGCCGTGCTCGGCTTCACGTACAACTTCATAAACCCCTCCACTCAATACCAGAATGGCGTCGATATGCACCTCGACTGGGGCGTGTCGCAATTCCTGACCAAGCAGGTTCAGGTCGGTCTCGTGGGTTATCTTTATCAGGAGATCGGCTGCGACAGCGGCTCCGGCGATCGGGTCGGCTGCTTCCAGTCGCGGGTGCTCGGCATCGGTCCGCAGTTCGGCTACCTCTTTCCAATCGGAGACAAATGGCAGGGGTATCTCAACCTGAAGGGATATGGCGAGTTCGACGCAGCAAATCGGCCATCGGGCTTTAACATCTGGCTGACGTTCAATCTTTCGCCGGCAGCAACGCCGCCGACGTCCTCAAGGCCAATGTTCACGAAATAGAGTTGCTGCGGCGCGCTTCAGCCAGGGATCGACGAGCGTCTCACCACGGACGGCGACACGCGCTGCTTGGACGGCCGTAACGCAACGCCAGCGCAAGGCTCGCCACATTCGCGACACGCATGTCGGGTGCTCTAATCGATAAGATCGGTCGCCAGGATCGAAGCTGGGAGAAACATCATGAGTCCTCGATGCGCGTGCGCTGCTGCAGGCATCGTCTCGACCGTTCTTTTCGTGCAGTTGTGCCCAGGTGTGCCCGCCTACGCTCAGCAATCGACGGGCCAGTTGTTGATATCGTCCGGGTTCAATCCGGTCGCAGCCACCACACCGGAGATGGTCAATCGGCTGATGTCGTTCCCGCCAAATCAGTTTCAGTTGCGGCAAAAGGCCGGCCGACCCTACTACGTCTACGCCGATCCCACAGGATGTACCTGTGCCTATGTCGGCAGCGTGGCCGCGATGAACCGATATCGCGCGAGCTATGGCGCGTTGCCGGCAGGCCCGCCGCCCCCTGGCGGCACGACAAATCTTGAGCAGAACATGATCGACAGCATGGATAACGACGACGCCGGGGCCCAGTTCAACGACGACGTATTTGGTTCTGATTTCTAGAGCGCGATCGGATTGGAGATCGCGATCGCGTCCAGGATGGCCACGCAGCCGTGTTGATCTGGATCAAGCCCGGTCTGCACCGCCCCAATCGATTCTCCGCTCGAATGGCTCCGCTTCGGTCGGGCGCGAGGTCCGGTTTGACCGATCCACGAGCCTCGCGAATGTCCGGATCATACTAGAACTCTTCTAATTGTGGCCGTGGTTCGAACGGAACCTGCCAGCGCAAATCGGCAAAGGCTCTGTTTGAGGCTCGCGAAGCCGGTGTCTCGATCGAGCGGCTTCGCCGCGCCGTAGCGGCATTGCGTCGCAAACCGCGTTGTCACAATCACTTCATTAACAAATCGTCGCGCCGGCGCTATGCTGGCCTCCTTGATATTGAGCTGATTATTGCGCGTACCTATTCGGCCTGAGTGGAAAGGCTAAAAATGCATTGGACTAGAGTAATTGCGTTCACCGATCCGTTTCCATGCCAAGCAGCCCTTCAATCCACTGTTGCAGCGGAAATCCTTCCTGTCGGACGGGGTCACTTCCACGTCGACGCGACCCAGATCGGCATGGACAAGCTGCGCATGCAGCGCTTCAAAGTGGATTTGCCGCAAATCGATACGATTGAGACATCGCCGGATCGCAAGCCGATCGGTTTCCTCCTCGAAGAAAGCTCGTCGAACCTGCAACATTGCGGCATGAAGATCACGCGAGATGACCTTGTCATTTACGGCAACGAGGTGCTGCACCAGAGATCCGAAGCCGATTTTCAGTACGGAACGATGTCGGTCCCGGCGAAGGATTTTCCCGTTCTCTGCGCAACGATCATGGGTCGGGAGCTGGTGAGTGAGTCGCTGACATCCGTTGTTCGACCCGATCCCGGATTGATGTCGCGACTGCGAGGTCTCCACAAGGCCGTCGGACAACTGGCACACGATACGCCCGATCTGCTGGACCAGCCGGAAGTCCGCCGAGCCTTGGAGGCAAGCGACCGACCCGGTGCTGGCCAGCCGGGTGCACGAGCGCCTCGCCTACTACCTGCTCGAGCTGGATGCGCCGGCCGACGCGGAAACGGCGGCCCGGGCCGCGGTGGAGCTGCTCCGGCCGAGCCGCCGCGAGCGGAACACGCCCGGGCGCTGGCCACCCACGCGCAGACGCTGATGTACGCGGGCGACGAGGCGGCCGCCGCGCGCCGGGCCCAGCAGGCCCGGCTGGCCGCCCGGGCCGCGGATGCCCCCTGGGTGGAGGCCGACGCCCTGGTGACCCTGGGCCTGCTGGCCGAGCGGCAGGGCGAGCCCGATCAGGCGCTGGACCTGTTCACCCAGGCCTACCGGGAGGCCCAGGCCCACTCCATGCTCGGCGTCGAGCTGCGGGCGGCCTTCCAGGTCGCCCGGTCCCAGCTGGAGAGCGGTGATGGCCGCGGCCGCCGAGACCGCGCACCAGGGCCAGGCCTACGCGGAGGCGGCCGGGCTCGGCCTGGCCCCGTACGCGGCTCGATCTGCAGTACGTGCACTACCTGGCGCACTACGCCGACGGCTGCTGGGATCACGCCCAGGAGCTGGCCGACGGGTTCGGTGTCCGGGTGACCACGGCGTCCGAGGCCCGGCTTCGGCGATGGCCCTGTTCCTGGACGTGGCCCGCGGCAGCCCCAGGGTCGCGGACCGGCGGGCCTGGCTGGAGCCGTTCTGGCCGGGCGACAGCTTCGGCGCGTACATCGCCCGCGGCCTGCTGGCCGAGCAGGCCCCCTGGCGCGGCGACACCGCGACCGCGCTGGCCGAGGTGGCCGCCCACCCTGGCCGAGCTGGATGTCGAGGGCGGTTACGGGCCGCCCGCGATCCGGGTCGCGGCCGTCGGCCTGGCGGCCCGCGGCGAGCAGGCCCGGCGGGCCCCGCGCCGCGCGGGACGAGGAGGCCGCCGCAGCGGAGGAGGCCGCGGCCCAGGTGCTGATCGACGCCGCGCGTGAGGGGCGCGCTCCCCGGCGGCCCAAGTTCGTGCTGGGCGTGGACGGCCGGGCTGGCTGGCCCGGGCCGAGGCGGAATGGGCCCCGGTCCAGGGCCGCAACGACCCGCAGGCCTGGCAGGCCGTCGTTGAGGTTCGGGCCCACGTTCAGCTACGAGACGGCCCGTCCCCGCTGGCGGCTCGCGGAGGCGCTGGCCGAGGCGGGACGGCGGGCCGACGCGGAGCGGGAGTGGTCGCTCGCGCTGGCCGTCGCGGACGAGCTTCGGCGCCATGCCGTGGCGTCGGCGCTTCGCGATCTCGGCCGCCGGGCCCGCTCGCCCGCCCGGCGGGCGACGGCGCGCCGGGGAACGGCCCGGGCGGCCCGGATGGCGGGCAGCACGGCGGGCCCGCCGGTGTGCTGGCCGGGCTGACCAGCCGGGAACGCGAGGTGCTGCGCCTGCTCGTGGCCGGGCGGAGCAACCGGGCGATCGCGGCCGCGTTGTTCATCGCGCCCAAGACGGCCAGCGTGCACGTGTCCAACGTCCTGGGCAAGCTGGGCGCGGCCAGCCGGGCGAGGCCGTCGGCCATCGCCGCGGCCGCCGGGCTCGCAGCCGCCGATCGCTACCCGGGCCGCTCCAACCGGCTGTCAACCGGGGCCAGACGGACCGGCCGCCAACCAGGGCTGGATCAGGCCCGCAGCCGGGTCACCCGTCCTGCTGGCCGCCCGGAGCCAGCTCGGCGAGGATCTCCTCGGCCCGGGCGCCCGCGCCCACCGGGTCCGCGTCAGGCGCCCCGACCAGCGGATCCCAGTTCAGGTCGTAGAAGACCTCGGTCACCCCCTGCCCGGCGAGCCATTCCACGTCACCGCGGATGTCGGCGTAACTGCCGGACAGCAGTACCCGCCCGCCGCCTTCGGGCACGGTCACCGGCGCGCCCGCGCGGACCACGCCGCGGCAGATGATCCGGATCGAGCCGGGGTCGCGGCCAGCTTCCTCCGCCGCCGACCGGACCACGCTGATGCCCTCGCCGATCCGGGACAGGTCGGTCCGGCTGGCGGTGACCCAGCCGTCCGCCAGCCGCCCCAGGGCCCGCTGCAGCGCGGCCGTCGCGGCCCCGCCAAGCAGGATCGGCGGGCCCGGCCGCTGTACCGGGTTGGGTGCGAACCAGCCCGCGGGCAGGTCTAGTCCCGGCCGTGGAACCCGGCCAGGTCCGTGGCCCAGACCCGCCGCCATGACCTCGATGTACTCGCCGGTCCGCACCCGCGGCGGGCCACGATCCCGCCGCCACGGTGAATTCCTCCGGCAGCCAGCCGATGCCCAGGCCGAGGTCGAAGGGCCGGGCCGCCCGACAGCACGTCCGCGGTGGCCGCCATCTTGGCCAGGTAACCCGGCGCTAGGTCGCTGTTCACCACCGCGACACCGAACCGGATGCGCTGGACACCGCGGCCAGGTAGCCGAGCGCCACCATCCGGTCGGCACGCTGTGGTACACCGGGTCCATGGCCGCGCCCTCGCGGCACTATCAGCCGCTGGAACGTCCAGAGCGAGGCGTAGCCGGCGGCTTCCGCGCTGGCGGCGAACGAGGCGAGGTTGCCCGGGTCGC
>CAVTYJ010000012.1:0-325459 GCA_963738845.1 uncultured Alphaproteobacteria bacterium
AATTTCGACAAGCGTTCGTTAGGTCTGGCCCTTCTATGGCTCGCTGTTTGTGGCGGCGGCGACCGTCATACTCGCCACGGCCAAGTCCATCACTATTGAGCACGGAGAGACATCTATCGGCAGCGTCGGTTACCGGTAGTGGCTTGCGCGGAGAGTCGGGGATCGACCAGGCGAGGCACGCCGGCTGACTGGGCATCAGAATGAAGGTTGCCGCGGTGATCGGCCAGGAAGCTTCGCCGGGCTGGTTCCTGCTCCGATCGAGGGGCGGTCAAAGCCACTTTTTTGCTCGTTGCGACGCCCCTGAGACGCCCCATGGAGAACGGCATATCGGCGCGATCAAGCGAAAAGGGCTATGCAATTCCTTCGTGAGCGATCCCGATCGGAGCTATAGTTTCACAGTTGAATCGGTTCAGCGCGCATTCGATCTCACCTACCGTGGGCTTCAAACTGCGATCGCCGACCGCCGCGGTCGGGGCTGAAGATCGCGGCGCGCGCGATGGGGGTCGCACGCAACGACTGCGCGTAGCCGAATCCAGACGGTGCTTCCGAAGACCGGAACCGACCACCAGGCTGAGCTTGCGGCACTTGTCCACCGGACCTTCACCCATGTCCGGTGAAGCGGCTCGGCGAGGGACCTAAGGGGGCGTTGCGAAGCAAAAAGAGAGGCCAGGCCCCCCTTCATTGCTTCGATACGCTGATCCTTCGTGATCAAAGCAAGACCGCCGCTGTGGTGCTTCATTCTGCAACGCAGCTATGTCACTTTGGTTTGTCATAAAGCGGCGCACCCTTATCCACAATATGAACCGTTACAAACTTTATCGCCTTATCGCCGACCACTTTGATTGCTCCGTGCGGTGCATCCCGACCATTTATGCCAGCGGTGCCTGATGGGATCTCCATTTTCTTGCCATCTGGGGTTTCGACGATGCCGCCTTCAATAAAGTAAAACGTTTCTTCACCGTGATGGATGTGCAGGAAGCCAGCGTCGCCAGGCTTCATCTCTTGAATACTTGTAATGACTTCCATGTTGGTGCCGGTCAGATCAGATCGCTTCAGCTCTTTGCGATAAGGGGAGTCTTGCGAGTATGCTGGGAAAGCCAAGACACAAGCGAATAGAAAACTCAAAACATATTTCATGCTGTCCTCCCATTTGGCGCGTGAACTAAATTACCAATTGTGAGCTCCGTCAAGCTGTAGGTCAGCTACCGCTGCGAGCCAACCTACCATTGTGGTTGCGAGCACGAGGTAGCCTTGAGCCGCGCCCCCGAGGCAAGCAGGGGCATGGCCCGCCCCTATCATCTCGGTGGCGCTACCGCTCGGTTAGCAAAAGAGCCAAAGCACAAAGGCAAATGCATCTTAGAAGCCGCCGCCGATTTTCAGTTGCGCCCGAAGGCGGCCCAACCGCTCCACAAAGCCCATCAGGAGATCGCTCTTCGGCCAAATCGTGGAGGCGACGCCATCGCTCATACGTCGGCCAGTGCATGCCTTTAGGCTTGTCGGGGAACCCCTCAAGCATGTTTTGGCTTCCACCCAGCCGCATTCGGATCTTTTGTGATTTTCGAAGCGCCCGAAGATGGGCCGGTTGCTGTTGGCTTGCATAAGCAAGCTGATAGCAGTGGCGGCAGGCGAACAGTCGTCCGGCGCTGTACAGCTTGGTGACGCTGCGACCGCAATACACGCCGTTTGCAGCAACTGAACAGACAAACCAAGGCCGCTCTCCACCGAACCGGCAAGGCGTCCAGACGATGGCAACATGCTGCTCGACATCACTCCAATCCTCGCCATATGAGCGCCTTTGATATTTCAGCGTCACTGCATGGCGCTGGGCTGGCGCAGTGCTGGCGGATGCTCAAGCCGGGAGGACGCCTGTTGATCCGATCGCCGGGGTCGCTGGATCATTGCCGCCGCAAGGAGGATTACCTCAGCGTCACCGCCTTCTTCGAAAATTGGCGCTACAATTTCGTCGGGGCCAATCTTCTCGTCAACAAGATGCGCCGGCTCGGCTTCACCCCGATCCGTTACCGGCGATTGCCGTTCTGGGCCTGGGGCCTCACCTGGAATTTCATTCAACACTTGCTGTTGTGGAAGTACCGGCTGAAAATGCGCACATTCGTGGACCTGGAAAAGATCATCTGGCGCACCTCGAAGGTGTTTGTGTTCGGCAACCCCTACAACACGGTGCTGGCCATCAAGCCGGAGACCGCACCACGCGCCCCTGATTTGCAAGTCCGCGCCGGCGATCCTCCTCCGCGCTCGGTCGCCGGTAGTGGCTTGCGCCAAGAGCCGGGATAGGGCCCGGCAAGGCACGCCTCGAGATTCTGATTGCCTCCATCTGGCTGCGCTGATTTCGGAGAGAGCTTCGCCTAGAGGTTTCAGCATTGGCTTGCGAGCTGGCGGACTGTGGCGGACGGCTCGACCGTTTCGGCTTAGACGGCGACGATCCCATAGGGATCGCGTCGGGTCGCGGGCCGCTTACCGGCTGGATTTCCATTGGCGTTGAGGTCCGCCTCTCTGGCACGCGCTCCTCCAACCAATTCCATAGCCCCAAGGCGCGTTGGATTGAAATATCAGCCTCTTGTCTGAGGCGTTGATATTCGGCTGCGTAGGCTCTGCACTGTTCGGCGGTTGGCATAATCGCTCCTTCCCTAGGCGCGAGCGCAACACTCTCAGTCACCGGTATTGCCCAGAGCGGGACGGTGACAATTCACTGTGCGCCCTTCAGCGCGAATAAGGCTAGTTAATTCCGCACAAAGGCGGGGTCCGGTCAGGACCCCTGACACAGCCGGAACAGCTCGGCAAATGCTACGTGGAATTTCCGCTACGGAGGTCCGTGGTCAATTTTGGTGCGAAACGATTTGGTCCCTCACGTCGCGCGTGCAGAACGCACCAGCGTTGATCATGGCTGGGGCTCACAAATATAAGTTGTGGTACCGGAACTATTAACCACAAAGGTTGTTGATGGGATGATCCCCAAGCGAAGTGGGGATTACTCCACCCACCGCGTGTTTGCGAACAAGCAGCAGTTCGGAAGCAGAAGCGCGTCTTGTAACCGCCCGCCGCTAGGCGAGACCCGCCCAAATGATCCCTTGGTGTTACTCTGCGATTAGACAGCTAGGAACTATTATGCCGTATCCCACTCCCCGGAACGATGTTCAAATCAACCGCGTTCATAGCGGCGCTATTTGTAAAGAAATGGGTGAAAGGCTCTCCATAGCAATAGGCCCGCAATCCACCGAGTTGCAACCACGCCTGCTTTCGCTGATGAAACAACTGGCGGCAGGCTTGAAAACTGAACATAGGCTGGAACCTACTATGCTAGGACTAGCTCGGGATTGCCACAAGCGCCAGAGGCCGCTCCTGCATAACACTTAGTGGAATGTTTACCTCGCAACTCACGCCATCGGGTTCGAACCTAAGTCGAGCCTCGCCCTGTAATTGACCAGGGTGGGCCTGCTCGATAAGCCGAGATCCGAAGCTCTTTCGAGAAGGTTCGTGGACATGCGGCCCACCTCTTTCTTTCCAATGCAGCGTGAACGGACGGGTTATCTTTGGACGGTAGCCCATGAAATTGAAACGTGACCGGCAGGTGCAGACAGCGCACCGTGTTTGACGGCATTCGTGCAAAGTTCGTGAATTACCATTGAGAGGGCGATAGCAGGGCCAGAAGAAATCGCGATGTTGTCACCGGCGATTTCAAACTGATCAAGACCTTTAGATTGAAACGCCTTGACGGCACTTTCGATCAAGGTCCGACACCCTGCGCCGGTCCATCGCTCGCGAACCAAAAGGTCTTGCGCTACGCCTAACGCATGAAGCCGATCTGCAATCGTTCCAGCGGCTTCTTCGAGGCTATTCGCGGTCTTGAGGCTTTGAGAGGTAATTGCTGAAACAATCGCCAGCGTATTCTTCACCCTATGATGAAGTTCACCGATGACGATCTCTTGTAACTTGGCAGCTAGGTTGGAAGCCTGCGCGTCGATCCCAGCCTGGGCGATTAATTCCCTCAGAAGTCGGTTTCGAAAGTCATGCAGCATTAGCGATCCGACGCACGAGCAACATGACGGATGCGGCGTAGAGGAAGGCGCGTGCGGAGCCGATGGTGGCTTCGAAGTCCTTCGCAAGCCTCCGATTGCGCCCGATCCAGGCAAAGAACCGCTCGACGACCCAGCGCCGTGGGTTAACAGCGAAGCCGACCTGGCCGGGGTCCTTGCGCACGATCTCGACCGCGATCAAGGCGGCCTTGGCGACCTTTTCGCCGGTATACCCACTGTCGGCGAAGACCCGCTGGATAAATGGGAAGACGCGGCGCGAAGCCTGCAGAAGCGGTCCGCCGCCGTCGCGATCCTGGATGCTGGCTGGATGGGGCTCGATGACGAGGCCGCGGCCCTCGGTGTCAACCAGCGCGTGGCGCTTGCGCCCGTTGACCTTCTTGCCCGCATCGTAACCGCGCGGGCCGCCGGCCTCGGTGGTCTTGACGCTCTGGCTGTCAATGATCGCGGCCGACGGACTGGCGTCGCGCCCCACCCGTTCGCGATCTGCCATCACGAGCGCGTGGTTTATCCGTTCAAAGCGCCCGTCATCGCGCCAGGCGGCAAACCAGCGATAAATCGTCTCCCATGGCGGTAAGTCGTTCGGCAGCAGGCGCCACGGGCAGCCCGCCCGCACGACATAGAAGATGCCGTTTAAGATCTCGCGCATCGGCCACTGGCGCGGCCGGCCCGTCGCGCAGGGCTTCGGCAAGTGGGGCGCGATCACGCGCCACTCTGCGTCGGTCAGATCGGTCTGGTATCGCTTGACGGGGCGGCTATGCTGCTGTCGAGTGGTTGGCGTCCACATGGCGAATCCAAGTTGGTTCAAGAAACGCCTTGGAATCACGGCGGGCGACCAATAACACAACCCCTTTTTCAAAAAGTGCCTTTGACAAGGTCTAGGGGATTGAAATTGGACATCGACGGTTGGCTCCGCGGGATCGGCTTCGCCCAGTATGCGGAGATGTTCCGCGCCAACGACATCGACATTGAGCTGGCGGGCCGGCTGACCAACGACGACCTCAAGGACATCGGCGTCGTGTCGTTGGGCCATCGCAAGAAGCTGCTGGAGGCAATCGCGGATTTGGGCAGTGCGCCCGCGGTGGCCCCCGCGCTGCCGCCGGTCGTGCCGCCGCCGGTCCGGGCGACTGTTGCGCCGCCACCGATCTCCGCCCCGGTCGAAACCGCCGGTGAGCGCCGGCACCTCACGGTGATGTTTTGCGATCTGGTGGGTTCGACCGGCATTTCCGCGCAGCTCGATGCCGAGGAGTGGCGCGATCTGGTCGGCGCCTATATCGACGCGGCCTCGGCGGCGGTGGTCGAAATGGGCGGTTATGTCGCCAAGAAGCTCGGCGACGGGCTGATGTCGCTGTTCGGCTATCCGGTGGCGCAGGAAAACGATTCCGAGCGCGCCGTGCGGGCGGCGCTTGCGATCCAGCGTGCGCTCGCCGAGTTGAACCGCAAGAACGCCGGCTCGGGCAAGCCGTCGCTCGCCGCCCGCATCGGCATCGAAACCGGTCCGGTGGTGGTGGATGCAGCGGGCGAGATTTTCGGTGACGCCCCCAACATCGCAGCGCGAGTGCAGGCACTCGCCGAGCCGGGCGCGGTCCTGGTCACGGCGCGGGTGCAGCGCCAAGTCGCTGGCCTGTTCGTCGCCGAGGAGCGCGGCAGTCACACGCTGAAAGGCGTGCCCGAGCCGGTGACACTGTTCCGGTTGGTTCGGGCGAGCGGCGGTGGACGGCGTTCCGGCGCGCGCAATCTCACGCCGCTCGTCGGCCGCGGCGAGGAAACGGCTATGCTGATGCGGCGCTGGGAGCGGGCGCGACAGGGCGACGGACAGCTGGTGCTGATCGTCGGCGAGCCGGGACTGGGTAAATCCCGCCTGATCGAGGAATTTCATAACCGGCTGCGCGACACGCCGCACACCTGGGTCGAATGGAGCTGCTCGCAGCTTTTGCAAAACACGCCGCTTCATCCGATCGCCGAATGGGGCCGCCTGCGCTTCGGCGGCGCCGACGTGCCCGCCGAACAGCGCCTCGCAGATCTGGAGAGTTCGCTGGTGCAGGTCAAGCTCGATCCGGCGGAGAACGTCCCCTTGCTGGCGCCGCTCCTGGAGATTCCGCTGCCGCAGGAACGCGCGTCGACTTTGGCGCCCGAGGAGCTGCGGCGCCGGCAATTGGCGGCGCTGACTGGCTGGGTGATGGCGGGCGCGCGGGTTCAGCCGGTGGTGCTGGCGTTCGAAGATCTGCATTGGGCCGATCCGACGACCCTCGACGTCCTGGGCGGCATGGCCGAGCGCGGCGCGCTGGCGCCTTTGTTCATCGTGGCGACGACGCGGCCCGAGTTCCGGCCGCCCTGGGGCATGCGCTCGCATCACGGCACGATCTCGTTGTCGCCACTCGATCGCCTGCAGGTGCGGGAGATGGTGGCGGAGCTTTCAGCCCGGCACGCGCTGCCGCGCGAAGTGGCGGAGGGCGTAGCTGCGCGCACCGGCGGCGTGCCGCTATTCGTCGAGGAAGTGACGCGGCTGTTGTTGGAGCGCGGTGGGCAAGGCGGCATCCAATCTATCCCGCCGACGCTGCAACAATCGCTGATGGCGCGACTCGACCGGCTCGGCCCGGCGCGCGAGGTGGCGCAGGTCGGATCGGTGATTGGACGGGGCTTCTCCTATGGTCTGCTGCGCGCGGTGGCCGGCATGGAGGACGGGCCGTTGCAGATGGCGCTGGAACGGCTTGCGGAAGCCGACATTCTGCTGGTCGAGGGCCTGCCGCCTGAATCCGATTATCGTTTCAAGCACGCGCTGATTCAGGACGCGGCTTATGAGAATTTGCTCAAGAGCCGGCGCCAGGTTTTGCACCGCCGCGTCGCCGAGGCGTTGCTCGACAATCTCGCCGCCACCGCTGCCGAGCCGGAGTTGCTGGCGCATCACTTCACCCAAGCGGGCCTCACCGAGGCCGCGATCGAATGGTGGGGCATAGCGGGGCAGCGGTCGCTGGAGGGCTCGGCACTGGTTGAAGCCGTAGAGCAGCTCAGGCGTGCCATTGCCCAGATTGCGACCTTGCCGGCCACTTCTGCGCTGCGCCGCGAGGAGATCAAGCTGCAGGCGGCGCTCATAAACGCGCTAATGCATACCAAGGGATACGCTGCACCGGAAACCATTGAGGCTGCGGAGCGGGCACGCTCGCTTATTGAAGCAGCTGAAACGCTCGGAGAGATTCCAGAAGACCCACTGCTGGTCTTTTCGGTCCTCTATGGTTTCTGGGTCGCCAACCAAACGAAGTTTAACGGCAAGATTATTTGCGAGCTTGCGGCGCAGTTTTTGGCATCCGCGGAAAAGGAAGGGACGGTCGCCCCGCGAATGATAGGGCATCGCCTGATGGGCAGCTCCTTGTTGTGTACGGGCCAGCTCGTGCAAGGTCGTGCACATCTCGATCGGGCGATCGCGCTGTATGATCCTGTCCAGCATCGGCCGTTGGCAACGCGATTAGGCCAAGACACTCGAGTAGCGATCCTATGGTATCGATCGTGGGCTCTGTGGGCGCTTGGCTATCCTGACGCGGCGCTTGCGGATATGGAGCACGCGCTAATGGATGCGAGAGAAATCGGTCATGCGGCCACCTTAATGTTCGCGCTGGCCTGGACCAGTCCCATCCAATACTACTGCGGAAAGTACGCGGCGCTAAACGCGCAAGCCGAAGAGCTTGTCAATTTGGCCGGCGAAAAAGGCGCACTCTATTGGAAGGCTGCGGGAATGTGTGCGCAAGGTCTGTTTCTTCACCAGGCCGGCAGAGCCTCGGAGGCAGTGCAGAAGCTCAATACCGGAATCGCTGCGTGGCGATCGACGGGAGCGAATTTGTTTAGGCCTACGCAGTTATCCTGGTTGGCCGCAGCCCATGCGGAACTCGGACAATTTGATGACGCCTGGCGCTGTCTCGGTGATGCGACCGCTGCGATCGAAACCAGCAAGGAGAGTTGGTACGAGGCCGAAGTGCATCGCGTGGCCGGCGAAATTGCATTGAAGCTGCCGGAGCCGGATGCAGCGAAAGCGCAAGCCCGTTTCGAGAGCGCGCTATCGATAGCCCGCGCGCAGCAGGCAAAGTCCTGGGAGCTGCGGACGGCGATGAGCCTGGCGCGGCTGTGGCGCGATCAGGGGAAGCGGCAGCAGGCCCACGATCTTCTCGCGCCGGTCTACGGCTGGTTCACCGAAGGCTTCGACACGCTCGACTTGAAGGAGGCGAAGGCGCTGCTCGATGAGCTGCACTCCTGACAATCGATTTCGAAACGGCCTCTCAGATAATCGGGCTCGTCTTCAGCTTTGCCTGACATGGTGTCTGGGCGCGTCCACGAACTTGTTTGAAACGTCGCTAGGTTAGCTGGCGCTCGTCACTTTGCAAGAGGTTGGGCGCTCCTCGTTGTTCCCTCCGAATCGGACAAGAGCGGTCACTTCCGAGTTTTGGTACTTTTCCGACGTGGGAGTGACGATGCCGGTTAGAAGCATTTCGTCATCGACGGCGAAGCCGTCACCCTCGGCCTGGACGGCATATCGGATTTCAACGCGCTGCATTCCGGCAAACATAACGAGGAGGTCCAGTTGTGCGCGTTCGACATCCTCGCCGAAGGCGGCGAAGATCTGCGGAAACTGCCACTGCACCTGCGCAAGTCCATCCTCGAACGGCTGCTGGCGCGTCGACCGGAGGGCATCTTCGTCAACCCGTTCGAGCGTGGCGAGATCGGTCCTGATCTCTTCGCTGCCGCCTGCAAGATGGGATTGGAGGGACTGGTCTCAAAGCGCCGCGACCGTCCCTATCAAGCTGGTCGGTCGAAGCACTGGCTCAAGGTCAAGAACCGCAAGCATCCGGCGATGAACCGGGTGATGGAGCGCAGCGGTTAGCGCCGAACCCTTTTGATTTTGGCCGTGCGCCAAAAATAACGCGGTTAGGACAGCAGCGCTGGCTTGTTCGGACCCGTTGCGGACATCCCGAGATTTGGCGAAGGGTGCCAGTCTACGTGTGCTGGGCTAGAAGTCGGCACCGACGCTGGAGGCCCGAAGCCACTTAGCCTAGCGTTACGGTCGATCTACCTCGCAAACAGCCCAACGCAGATTTTTTTGGGGCGGCTGTCGGTTCACCTGCTCCTCGATCGTCGTCCAATTGGCGAGATGGTTTTTGTGGCCACTCTGGCCGCTACTCGAAATAGGGGAAAACTGATGGTGACTGATTTTGTGACATACCTAAGCTTCGATGGCCGATGTGAGGAGGCATTCAAACGCTACGAGAAAGTGTTCAAAGGCAACATTGCGATGATGATGCGCCATTCCGACGCGCCTCCCGGTTCCGGTGTTCCGCAGAATTCCGAAACCGCCAATCGCGTCATGCATGCAAGGCTTGAGGTCGGCGGCCGCTTGCTCATGGGAGGAGACGCGCCAGCGCATACCTCGTCGAGACCTCAGGGTTTCTGCGTAAGCGTTGCAGTGGATGATCCTGCCGAAGCCGAGCGGATATTCGGTCAACTATCGGAAGGCGGCGCGATAGTAATTCCGATCGCGGTGGCACGCCCTGGATGGTGAATTGCGAGAAGCCGATCGGGTGAGGTCGTAATCCTGCTGATGCAACGTGGCGTCGGAAAGGGTTCAGCTCGGCGCATTCGCTCCTAAATGCCTGCTTCTGGGCCCGTTGCGGACGTTTTGCACTACCCGCAAGGCAGAAGGCATGGGCATGGGGCTGTCCATCGCGCGCACCATTGTGGAAGCGCACAACGGGCAGATATGGGCAGAAAATCGGGATCACGGTGGCGCGACGTTTCGGATCAGGCTTCCTCTTGTCCAATAGTTAGTGATCCATCGCACGACCCAGACGAAGCAGACCCGATTTCTGGTTCTGGCAGATATTGTTGCAAAAGTCTTTGGGGTGTCGAACGAAAATTCTTAGAGCCACTCGTGCGTTTTGCGCGCGGCGATGTGAGGGACCATATCGGTTGATCGAAAATCGAACACGAACCTCTGTAGTGGCGCTGAAAAGCGACGCAGCAGCAGAGAAGTCCAAAGATCAACTTTCGCGAGATTTTTAGGGTTGTTCGATTTTCGACTTTTGCAACAAAATCCGAGCGGAAGCGGACTCTCCATCCAGGGGCAGCGGTCAGGCGAACACCAGCCGGACGAACTCACGCCGCTAAGGCATCGACCTGCCGTCGTGCAGCCGCGAAGGCATCTTTGATTGCCACTTGCGCATGTTCGTTCCGTGCGTCATCCGTGCCTGTGCGGTTCACCACAATGTTTTCGTGCGGCGGAACCGTCAACCAAATGTGGACCTGAAATCCGATGCCGTGGCGATGCTTATCACTGGGAGCGATCACCTTCACCCGGCAACCTGTAATACGTTGGTTATGACTTTCTAGCCGCTCTATTTCACTTAATACTTGGGCGCGGGCAGCGTCCGATGAGTTGGAGCCTTCGAACGTAATCTGTGGCGCGATTTGCATTTTTCACCGTTTGGCGTTCGAGTTTAGCTACTAGCCAATCCTTCTGGGGCCGAATGGTTGCATTGGACTTCCGGTTCCGTGACTTCAGGGTTTGGCACCATCGGACCCACGAGCCGACAATAAAGTCGGCAGCCTTTTTAGTTCAATTCGAACACCCGCAGCACGCCCCTGACTTTGGTGGGCGAAGGCAGGACCGTGCTGGGGTCTGGCACTGCGCAAAGGTCCGTTAAGCGCAGGCAAGCGTCTAGCTTTTTAGCGACTTCTTCGCCTTCGCGGTTTCCTCGGCAAGCAACGTGAGAAGCATCGCATGCCGATCCTCGTCGCGCTTTAGGTCAAGCTCACTCTCGGCGATCAGCTTTCGGAAAAGCGCGATATTTTCGTCGTACACGGATAGCAGCATTTCGACCTCCTATATATGGCGGGTGTCCGCTCCGGCAGCGACCAAATTCCGCAGCGAAGCGAAACGTGACTAGGTGCGAACTTGTTGTCTGTGCAATTTAGCTCACCGAAGGACAGCTTTTTCGAACGCGAGCATCGTCGATCCACGCGCGCCGGCCATGACACTAAAAAGTGAGCCCCACATACGCAAAAGCCGCCAAGGTTGCCCTCGACGGCCCGTGCCGCTGCGTTGCGTTTGCTTAGAGGTTTGCCGCGCCGAGCGGTGCTCGAACGTAGCCCAAGCCTGCTAGCCACAGGACGCACTGCCTCCATAGAGAGGCAGTCGATGCGTCGCCTGTATGTCGGGGCGAACGATCCCCGATGCGAATGATGCTGTCACCAGCGACGATGCCGATCAAGCCAGCGGTGCTGTCCCATCATCATTGTCGCGTTGGCTTGGTGGAAGTGAAGTCAGGCCGCACGTCCCCGCCGCTTGCAGACAAAGCGGTCCTTGATGTGGGAGAGCCGGACGTCATCCGCCCACTGCTCGGCGCTGAGCGCCTGCGAGTGGCTTCCCAAATGGCCGCTTTATCGCCGCAGAAGGAAGAGGGCTAGCAGCAGAAGGACCACAATAACTATCAGCAGATCACGCCCGGTCAGCGCACTGATCCAGCCGCTCACGGCTCCCGTTGCGCCAGAAAGCCCACCCACCCCGAACAAGATGAGTATCGCGCCGAGGCTCTGGGTTGGGGTCATTTCTTGATGCGCTTACGCCGCTGTCTGGATTTCGGGTTGAAGTGCCCTCCAAATCGTTGGCTCACTGACCCCATAGACCTCCGCAAGCTCCGCCATCGTCTCGCCCTTGGCATAGCGGTCAGCAGCAACCCGAACCATTTCCTTGTCCAACTTGCGCTTGCGGCCGAACGTGACGCCCTTGCGCTTGGCCCGCTCAATCCCTTCCTCGCAGCGCTTACGGATCAAGCCGCGCTCGAACTCGCTGATGCCGCCCATGATCGTCAGCATCAGCCTGCCAACCTCCGTGGTCGTGTCGCACCAGCTTTCCCCAAGCGATACGAAGCCACAGGATTGCCCCTGAAGCTCGTGCAGGATGTTGTGCAGGTCACGGCTCGAACGCGCCAGGCGGTCTAGTTTGGTCACCACGACGGTATCGCCGGGCAGCAGGTCCTTCATCAGCTTCTCGAACTCACGCCGCCCATTGGTCGACTTGCCCGACGCCTTTTCGCTGTAAATCGGATCGCAGCCGGCGGCCTTCAGAGCCTCGATCTGTCCGAGATAGTCCTGAGTGTTAGACGACACCCGAGCGTAGCCGATTTTGCGCATGAATCGTTCCCCACTTATGAAAGTCAATAATATGCAAGTTAAAACATGTCGCAAATCAAGCGCAATGGAAACCTTGCAGATAGTGTACTTTTTGAAAGTACCGTTCCGGCTTAGCTCTCGATCAGTGTCGCGGCACCAACCCTCAATGCGTTTCCTCCCTGGGTGGCGGTCGGGCTACCAGTGCTGCTTGCGCCAAGAGCCGGGGATAGGGCCAGGCGAGGCGGCAACGCAGGCGCGCCCCGGTCGCGAAGCTGATCGCCGATGACTGGACGGTGGAGATGGCAAGGAAGGCGGCGCGGGGGCTTAGGTCGGTTGGGATCTGGCCTCAGCTTGCCGCGCCATCTTCATCCAACGTGCAGCAAGTCGGAGCCATTCTTCGTCATAAGGACTCAGCGCTTGCTCGGCCATTCGGAGGCAAATCTCCGCTTGATGGCGATAGTGTTCCGCGAGCACGTTGATGCGGACTGGCTGAGTGGCTGTCATCAGGCGAATCCCTGCCTATGCGCCGGCGCGGGAGAATGTAGCCGCGAACATTGCCTTCGGCGAGTAGGGAATGCACGGAAGAGCGGATTCGCCGCCGACTTCCTTACTGCGGCCCGGTGTCAACCGCGCCTATGGACGCGGCGCGCGGGCCTTATGGTCCCTGCTTTCTTCTCCGGCAAGCGCCTGATCAGCCAGGGACCGGCGGATAGGGCCAGGCAAGGCGTATAGCTGGACCTGATCGTCACACTGGCGAGAGTACAGGGCTTCGAAGTCAGAGACGCCATCGACCCCAAGCACCACCGCCTCTCCGTCGATCACGAAGTGCCTGATCCGGTTCTTGAGCACCTTAGTGCTCGGGTCGGAATGGCGGGGGAATTGCATGCCGCCAAGATAGGCCCATTGCGGCAGATTGCGAGTCGGCGGCATTCCTGCGGGCAAGCTTGTGCTGGAATCAATCGACCGGCCCGAAGCCACTTAGCCTTACGGTCGATCTACCTCGCAAACAGCCCAAGGCAGATTTTTTTGGGGCGGCTGTCGGTTCACCTGCTCCATCGATCGTCGTCCAATTGGCGAGATGGTTTTTGTGGCCACTCTGGCCGCTACTCGCGAAAATAAGGGAAAACTGATGGTGACTGATTTTGTGACATACCTAAGCTTCGATGGCCGATGTGAGGAGGCATTCAAACGCTACGAGAAAGTGTTCAAAGGCAAAATTGCGATGATGATGCGCCATTCCGACGCGCCTCCGGGTTCCGGTGTTCCGCAGAATTCCGAAACCGCCAATCGCATCATGCATGCAAGGCTTGAGGTCGGCGGCCGCTTGCTCATGGGAGGAGACGCGCCAGCGCATAGCTCATCGAGACCTCAGGGTTTCTGCGTAAGCGTTGCAGTGGATGATCCTGCCGAAGCCGAGCGGATATTCGGTCAACTATCGGAAAGCGGCGCGATAGTAATTCCGATCGCGGAGACATTTTGGGCTCAGCGTTTTGGCATGGTGACAGACGAATTTGGCACGCCCTGGATGGTGAATTGCGAGAAGCCGATCGGGGATTGCTCAAGGACGTGACGCTGCTGACGTCCCGATTACCCAGACGTTTGGGCCCAATACCTGGGTCAGTTTTAAGGTTTGGACCGAAGAGATCACTTCATAGCCGGATTACAATTGAATTGATCGGTGCCACCGGCATACGCCGAAACTGGCATCAGACCCCAAAGCAGGCCAAAGCTTAGAAGCCTCTGCGATGACCGTGAGGGTGGGCTCGCTCATAGTCGAATGCCAATGGCTGCGTGGTAGCCGCGACCGACTGCGTCGTGTGAGGCCGGGCCGACGAAGAAATCCGCCAAGAAGGCTGCGAAGAAGCGCGGTAAGCCCTGATCTGCTCTTTGGCCGCAGCATGAAGAGCAGAAGACCCAAACAATTTCCTGTTTGCGACGCCTGATAGCTCCAAAGTCATTACGCTGATCGATCAGTTCAGCGCAGCATTGAAGAGCCGGAATTCAACAGAACGGGTTTGACGAGAAATAGAGTTCTACGCCTCCGTCATTTTTATGCGGTCACGGCGAGCTGCGAAATGGAATTGGGGTTTTGAGGCTGCCCGGAATATGGGGACATCGGTCCAGATGACCGATGATCCAGCAGTATTACGGCAAGCAAGCAACCTCAGCCGTGTTTGCAACTAGGTGGGGGGAGTGATCTGCAACCGATCCCTCGGCGATGAGCTGCGCTTGAAAAAAGGGGAGCGACCTTGGCGCCGTTCCCCATGTCGTGACAATCAAGCCGCTTTGTTCTTCGCAATCAAATCTTCTAACGGCCTCGTCGTCTGCTTGAAGAAGTCCGCATAGAGTTCAGCGATTCTCTTCGATTCCGATACGAACGTTTCATATCCATTCTTCATGTATTCACTCTGAAGTTCCATCAGCTTGGCGGGCTCCTTAACGCTAGCCAACTGAGAAATGAACTCAGAACTATGTTGCATTAACTTCTTGGCGAAGTCCGCATGGGCGCTCGCAATTGTCTGAAAAGAAGTTGTGAAGTTATGCGCCGATGACGTTGCCGCATCACCGAAATCTCTAGTGGTCTGCTGAATTTGCTCAACGTTTGTTCATTTGACGGTTCCTGTAAGTGAAAATATCTGCCCTATGTGCGCTGTAGCATTTATTTCAAGCGTTTCTTCTAAAGGTTGTCGTTGATCAAACGCATGTCGATCAACTTTAAGGGAGCAGAACAAGGGCAAGCAGAAGAATTGAAGAACTCAGGTAGTGGGTGATATGGAGGTCATCTGCGGTTGCCAAAGGAAGTGACGGCGCCTCCTAACCCTACAGTCGTGATTCTGTCATGTTGGATGAATCAAAGCAGGAACCAAAGCCGATCTGAAGTTGTATAAAAAATCTGAGGCAGTGTGGCTCCTCTGGTTCCCTTGATTTGAATCAAAGCGACCTCGCAGTGCATGACCGATTTTCGCGGGGTGCCTAGGGGGCAACTTAACCTAGGAGATCGCCGATGATGAAAATAGTAGTGGTCGGAACAACTGCACTCTTCCTTACTGCATCCTCAATTGCCAACGCACAATCCTCGCAAACCTCTTCTCCTGCGACTCCGGAACGGTTAAATGCAACGGACCGGAATACACTCACGGACATGAGGGTCGATCTGGTAAAGGCCGCCTTGCAGCTGACACCTGATCAGGAAAAACTTTGGCCGCCTGTTGAGAGCGCTATTCGTGCAAGGGCGGAGGATCGGAAAGCACGTGTTGCAAAAATCCAGGAAACAGTGGGTAGACGGGCCGATGAAAGTCGTGCCGATGTCATGCGCAATCGTGACCCCATCGCCTTTTTGCAACGACGCTCGGAAGCATTGGCTCAACGATCAGCCGATTTGGATAAACTCGCCGAGGCGTGGCAGCCACTCTACAAAACGCTTAATCCCGAACAGAGGCAGCGCATGGCGGCCATCGCGATCTTGGTACTCCACGATATGAGTGATGCCGCAGACCGACGCCGGGCATTACAGTCTGCTGAGGATGAGGACTGAAGCAAAGTAGATCGATTCGTACCTGCCGCATGATGGTCCGCGGCTAACTCATTTTAAGCCTTGGGCGATGTCCGCTAATGTGCACATTTCGGAAGTGGCGAGATGTTCGGCTTGAGTCCGGAATGCGCACAGAAGAGGACATTGTCTCAGGTGGCACTACGAGCAGCCTCGCGAAGGTAGGCAGTTGAAGCCGTTCCAAATCCCGTTCCCGGAAGTCGCGTAGTCATCCTAACTCACTTCTTCGGTAAGACGTGTGGTGAATAATGATGATACGCGACATGGTATTAACCTCCGCCCGGGAACGAGCATTTCAACAAATCTGCCATGAACAGACGTTTTTGAACCCGCTAACCGTCAAGCTTAGCTAACGCAGCTCGATCGAGAAGCATAAGCTCCCGTTGAGAGGGGCACGTAAAGCGGATTAAATTCCGATCTCGCAGTGCAGATAGGGCGCGCGACACGGTCTCTAGGGTGAGACCCAAATAGTCCGCAATGTCGCGACGGGGCATGGGCAAAATCATAAGGTTCGGCGTCGCGAAGCGCTTATCCATTTCGAGCAGGAATGCCGCAACCTTTTCCACGGACGTCTTCCGTCCCAGAAGCAGCATGTGGTCTTCCGCGTGTTGAAGGTTTCTTGTCACCAAACCCAGCAAATTGGAGGGGAGAGGTTCTCGGTGTTCAAATCCAGTAAGCAGGCTGTAGCGGCACGCGCAACTAACGGTCGTGTCTACGATGGCATCCGCCGTAAATCGGTAGAACTCGCCATTCTCGATTCCGAAAATATCACCCGGCAAATGAAATGCATTGATCTGTCGACGCCCGTCTGCGAGGAGCTTGTAGGTTCGAACGGCTCCGCTCGTTGTTTGGTAGACGTATTTGGCCGGTTCTCCTTCGCCGAATATCTCTTTCAGCTTCGGATACTGAAAGTCGCTGCACATGATCCGATCACCGGCTAGTGCAGCTAAGTGTCCCTCGTTCAGCGCTCGCGGACTTGATTTTAGCCTAACAAGCATCACAGGTTACTCCCCGAAGCGTAAGTACCAAGGTGCCCGCAAACGGCATCTTCACTTGTCGCAAACGCGCCGCTTCCGCATTAGAGGAGGAGCTTCTCCCGCCCATCGGATACACTGATCACCGGCCCGTCGCAGTCTGCGCAGCAATCTACGATAGGTGAGACCGTCCGGTTCCGCGAGGCTTCTAGTAGCACGGAGGATAAGGAGAGTATCCGCAGCGCGCATAAGCTCCGGTGGCAGCGGCACCGACCGCAGCAGCTCCAACACCTACCGCCACTCCACGGCGTACGGCTGCACCACGGTAAACGCCACCGTGATGAACGCCAGCGTGAGCCACGCCAGCACGACCCGCGCCGCCGCGATAGGCAAAGGCATCAGTTGAAATGGTCGCAATGCATCCGATGCCAATGATGACGGATGCAGCAAGCGAGATAATGGTTCGACGTGACATGATTGATCTCCTTTCAGGTGATCAATGAAATGACGGGCCTGCGTTGCCCGTTAGGGAGGGCACGGCCCCCGCCAAGGGGTCGGTGTGACGGGTGCCGCGCGGTGATGGAGAACAGTCTTCGCTCGCGTTCCGAAAAGCTGGTCAAAACAGAACACCTCTCGGAAAAGTTAACGAAAACGGCCAGAGTGCGGCTCAATGTCCGGCGCTCGTCGACTTTGATCTTGCAGCGGACCATCCCGATCTTTGATATCGGCCGCTTTCTCGATCAACGCAGCCGAGACCTTCGGGTCTGTCGTTGTTTTCGCGAACGTCAAAAGTCTTGCAATCTGACGCGCAACATAGGCATGGCGTGGCGTGCCACTGTCATTTTCCTCACGGGTCAGCCGCTAATCCCTGCCTAGGGACCCTGCAACGCGGTAAAAGTTCCGCATACCCTCAACTCCGGAGCTGTCGCTGCACCGCGCCAACGGACGCGATGTGCCAATTTCAAAAAGTAGCGACACTCATTCGGACTGGGTCGACTACATCACGATCAGTCCTGGCCAGAAGATTAGCGTCTTCTCGCCGACGATCCAGACCATTTCGGTGAGCGAGTGCACCGGCTGAAGGGGTGGGGTCGGGTGTCGCTTGCCAAGATCGGGCGCAAAGCCCACGGCATGTTGGAAAAGTGTTGCGCCAACTTCCTTTTCTCCGCCATGCTTCAGATCATCCCGGCAAGGATGAAAATACCGATCTCGGCTAGAAAGACGACGCCTGTGACGGCAACAGTAAGAAACATTTCGTCGGCGGTCATGGCTCGCCTCGTTTATGGACGAGCCCCCAAAGTAAAATAGATCGGAAATGGCCGCGCAGCTGAGCAATATTGCACAGTTTTGCGATGATCTCGCTCTCGTGATCGCGGTCCGAGGATCGGCAAAAATATTTGCGAGTACTGTCTTCAATCGTTCCGCCCTCGCAAAAAATCGAATTGCACTTGCTGCACGGCCTGCCGAACGCCTCGTGTTCTTGTCGGAGCGCAAGGCGCCGCTATCGGTCGACGGTGCCCAGAAGCTGATAGAACGGCTTGGGGTGGCTGCTGAGCTCCCATTCCCGATCCATGCCCACATGCTGCGCCACGCGGCCGGCTACGCCCTGGCTGCCCGTGGAATCGACACCAGAACGCTGCAGGCTTTATGGGCCATCGCTCGATTGCGAACACCGTGATCTACACGGCGGTCGCCGATAAGCGCATCCGCAACATTTGGGGCAAATAGATGAGCCCCGTGCGCGCGAAGGGCCACCCTCTGTCCGAAATCCAAAGCCTATTTTTGGCGCGAGACGAGATCGGCAACATGCTGTTGGATCGCGTGTTCAGCGTCCTCGACCAGCAGATCGATCTGGCCGAAGCGCGAATCGCCCGCGGCGAGCGGCGGGCCGTCGTGTTCGCGGCCATGCGGCGGGCCATGGCGCGGATGCGCCGGGCGACGTACTGAGGTTTGCTCGAACTGGGTGGGACATGAAGTTCATAAGGGGGTCGCTTGCAGCTCTCTTGCTTGCTGGTGTGGGGACAAGTCATGCGGCAGTCCGGATAGCGGACGACCGCGGCGGGCGGATCGGCACCTACGTCGACAAATACCAGGACCTGCGCAATTCCGGCCAAGCCGTCATCATCGACGGGCTGTGCGCCTCGGCCTGCACAATCGTGCTCGGCGCGATTCCCCGCGACAAGATCTGCGTGACCTCGCATGCCACGCTCGGTTTCCAAGCCGCGTGGGATTTCGGTGCCAGCGGACGAGCGATCACCAATCAGGAAGCGACGCAGATGCTCTATTCGATGTATCCGTCGCCGGTGAGACGCTGGATTTCCGCGCGCGGTGGCCTGACGCCGCATATGATCTTCCTGCGCGGCAAGGAACTGCAGAGCATATACCAACCATGCTCCTCGATGCGTCAAGAAACGGACGGACGTTGACCCTTTTCTTAAGTGGCGTTTCGAATTCGAGTTCGCCGACATCTGACATCCCATCACCCTCAATCTAGTTGGCCTAGCGATTGCGGCTAATACTTCGGCCGACCGGGCAGGTTCTTGCTGACGGAAACTGGCTAGACCAAGTCAGGCCGGGTGCTGACCAAGAAATGATCAGGATGGAAAAAAGAGGTGGCGGCGGATGGCTCTGAGGTTCCATCTCAACAGTTTCGTATTCGGTCATTGAAGGTCGGCAACAAAACTCTAGAAAATGCGGTTGCGAGCATTGATCAGTGAATGCGACAATTCTCCTCAGACAAAGCTTTTTGAGCAAATTCAAATCGTGGTCCGTTGATAACGAGAAGCACACATTGGTGCTGAGATGATAACCGCCAACATCTCGCGCAGCTCGTGCTTGGTCATGGCCGGCTGGCGCTTCCATATTTTCCATGCGGTCATGAGGCACCATATGGCGGGGAGGTCGGCCGGGCACGCGAGTGAAGAGCAGCCCGGCCCGGGGCGGTTGGCAACACCCTTGGGCCGAGCCTGACCACAATGCGAGCGGAGACTTGCATCGCGGCTGAGAGACAGTATAGCGCAAACGGCGTGGTCTTGACAGAATTGGTCGACCGCGGTCATTGCGAATGCGCGCGCAAAAAAGCCCCGGCCGAATGACCGGGGCTTAAGTTGCTGGGTAGTACAGGGAATTAGTAGCCGCCGTACCCGCCGCCGAAAGCGTTGAAATGATAGTTGATGCGAGCGGTGATCATGTTGGCGTCCGACCTTGTGTTGGCAGTGAACGCGGTGACGCCACCAGCTGGGCCGACGAGCACGCCAGCTGGAATAATGTAGTTGTTGCTGTTGCTCACCCGCCAGAGATAGTCGTACTCAAGAGCGACCGACCAGTTCGGAGTGAAGCCGTATTCAATGCCAGTCCCGACCGTCCCGCCCCAGCGGGTCCGGTTTGTCTGCGCAATACTATCCAGCGTCCAGTTCTGGTTGGCAACCGCGGCGCCGC
This sequence comes from uncultured Alphaproteobacteria bacterium, assembly GCA_963738845.1. Lineage (GTDB taxonomy): Bacteria > Pseudomonadota > Alphaproteobacteria > Rhizobiales > Xanthobacteraceae > Bradyrhizobium. The sequence goes on from CAVTYJ010000012.1 coordinate 20,166, forward strand.
CCTTCACGTACCAGAGCACGTTGTTCCAGGCATAACCAACCTGACCCGTGAAAAGCCCAAATGCAGTGGTCTTGGTTGTCCAAGTATCCGGGAGGCCGAAAGCGTTGGTGAAGAACAGGCTCTGGTTCGAGTTGCGAAGATTGGCCCAATCGCCTTGCGCTTCCAGGCCGAACACCCAATTGCTGGCTTGCCAGCGGTAGCCAATCTGGCCGCCGATCACGCCACCGCCCGAGCTGCGGCAGCCTTCAGCGTCAACAAAGCCTAAGCCGTTAATCGCGGTCACGTCGATGCAGCGATTGCTCCATCCATACCCTGCGTTGGCGCCGATATAGAAGCCGCCCCAATTGTAGATGGGAGCCACCATCGGAGGCGGCGCCTTGGTGTAAGTCCTCGCGGGCAAATCCGCCGCCGAGGCAGGAGCCGCCAAGCCCAATGCAGCGAGACCAACAAAACCCAGCAAAACCTTTTTCATTCTAATCTCCATCCCAGTCGCAGTCGCGACCGCTGGTTGAAAATACGCAATTTGGTCCCGAAATGATGTATCTCGATTGCAACACACTCACTTTTTCAATTATGGCGATATCGTGACACGGGTCGCAGACATGGGACCGACCGACCAAGATCAAGTTCGGCGAGATGCGCGCGTCCGGCGTGCGGGGCGTCGTGGTCTATTGCTCTGATTACAAGTGCAGCCACTCGCAGACACTCAGCGCCGACCGCTGGCCGGATGACATCAGGCTGTCGGACATTGAAGGGCAGTTCACCTGCACGAAGTGCGGCAAGCGCGGCGCGGACGTGCGGTCCCGATTTTCGATTGAAGCGCTAGATTAATCGGGCGGCTTCAACCCCTGAGAATTTGCCCAGTCTTCGATATTGGCGGAGGTGTCCGCCTGACGCGCCTTCTTGAGTAGCGCGTCCTTTTCTGGTCCCGGTCGAAGAAGGGAGGCTCGATCACGGACTTCCTTGGCGAAAGAAGTTAGGCGCTCTTTGAGGGAAAGTTTGGAACGGCGGCGTCGCATCATGTCGACCTCGTGCTTACGGGTCCTCATGCATGGTTTGCAATTTAAATTCCGGTCCCAATTACGCGCTCATGCCCGGTTCAATTCCTAAGAAATCTTTCTTATGGTTATCCAACCTTACGGCCTTCCGGCAAGTGGTTCTGAGCGATGGCTCGCTCGAGGAGCCTCTTGGTGGGGCAGGCTATTTCGCGAGCAATGTTTCGTAGAAGCAGGCGAATAGCGCAGCCGGACCGGGGTACACGTCGACGCATCCGGCCTTCCGGAGCTCTTTCTCCGTGAAGCCGCCGCAAAGCACTCCAATGGTGCGGGCCCTCGCCTTGCCCGCTGCTTCCGCGTCGTACGGGGAGTCACCGATGGCCACCGCGCCATCTCCGTCGATCTCCAGCTTCTTCAGGACGACCTCGAATATGTCCGGCGCCGGTTTTGATTCTGCGACGTCGTCGGACGAGGTGGTCGCGTCGACTAGCTTGGTGATGCCCGCGATGTCGAGATATTTTTCGAGTTCGTCCTTCTTGGCCGACGAGGCGATCGCGATCCGGAGGCCGGCGTTGCGCGACCGCTTCAGCAGATCGGGCACAGCGGAGAACGGTCGGATCAGCGGCAAGTACCTGGCTTTGAAATGTTCGCTGCGCCAGGCGTCAAGATCGTGACCATGGTCCCGCTGGGCCTCCTCGGACAGAAAGAAGGGAATGAGCTTGTCGCCGCCCTTCCCTATTTGGCTTCGCGCTTGTTCGAAGCTGACGTCGTGGCCGAACCGCACCATGGCTTCGTGCCACGCGATTGCGTGCAAATCCACGGAATCCAACAGCGTGCCGTCTAGGTCGAAGATCACGGCGCGTGGCAAATCGACCTCCCTCAGGGATGGGATTAGAGGTTGAACGTGGCTGTGCGATCCCGGTTCCGACAACACCGATGCGATCTTGATCATCTCCCTTTCAGGCGAAAGGCGATCCAGGTTAGGCCGCCGTCTGAAACGCCGTTCCACCCGAACGCCGCTGGCTGTGCGTGTCCGAGCAGGCGTACGACCTCGATTGCAGAACCCATGAAATAGAAAACCTCTACGTCTCCGATGCGGGCTTCTTTCCCTCAATCGAGCCGTCAATCGACGCTGACATCATTGCAAATGCATTGCGGGTTGCCGAAACGATTTCAAAATTTCAAAGCGCATCTAGGCCACGAACACCAGACCCCGCCTGTTTGATTTGATTCAGGTCCCTGTTAGCCGGCACACCGGCTCGCCCCAATAAACGAGAAAAGCTCAAAGGATCGGGGCTTTGAGGCCGGCTATCCCGACCTGGAGCTTTAGCCGTAGGTCTTGTTACGCACGATATGGCGCAAGCATCGTAGGGCCTTAAGCGCCAACCGGAACATCACACATCCCTTGCGCGTTCCTCTTTTTGAGGGCGGTCGACATATGGCGCGCATGCTTGATGGATCACGAATGAGCCGAACGTCGATACTGCCGAAGCGTTTGCAGCTGATGCTTGCGACACTGACGGACGCGCCGTTCGACGATCCCGGGTGGGTATTCGAGAATAAATACGACGGCTTCCGCATGATCGCCGAAATCGAGCGCCGCAAAGTCACGCTGTACAGCCGCAATGGCAAGATCATCAGCCGCAGCTACACAATCGCGCACTGCTGCCGTAACCTTGGCGGCGGCTTGGCCCTTTAGTCGGTCGCTTGAAACCGAGGGTGACCGGGCGGCCAAAAAGGGTCCGGTGTTCGCGGAGAGGCTCATTTTATAATGGTACCACGCGCGGCGTGACCCAACGCGCCCATGCTCGCGGTTGCTCGAGAGATCGAACATCTACGACGGCGGCGCGGTCTAACACAGCTAAAGCGGGACTTCAGTCGGATAGAACAGCGGTTGGCGGGATCGACTACTAACGGGGGCGTGAGCCGCTACGAGTTCCCTGTGGAGACTCGAAGCGCGATTGCTTGTTGGCTCTGCTCGAATCGGAGACGCTTCTCCCGCTGGCGCCTCCTCGCGTCGACACTCTCCTGATGATGCCGCCTTGCCGATTACCCCCCAAATTGCGGTAGGGCGGCATCCGCTCGACTGCGCGAAAGACTTTCTAAGCTGTGGGAGATGGAGCGGACAAATGCAACGCGGTTTGGTAGAAGCCATGGTCGCCGAAGCCAGACGTGGCAGTCCACCGAAAAGAGACCAAGATAGCCTGGTAAAGGCGCGATTTGCCTCGACTGTTTTGCGCGTTGCTCAAACAAGTGATCAACAAACAGCGGCTCGGCTAGTTCGTGGGCTTGCCCACGACTTTCCTCATCCAGACGAGCATCGGGAAGTTGCTGATGCTCACCTCAGCGCCATTGAGGCATTCTTTCAATTGGCGGCCAACATGGAGAACGCGGTTGACTTCAAACAGCGGAATCTTTGGAGTAATGCATTAGCCGCGACCCATGATTGGCTTCGCGCCATCAGCCCACGGGATGCCACAGCGAGACAACGATAAAAGCCCGTGGAAAAAAGCCGGACATTCAGAAAGCATTGTAGGCTTGGATTGACGAAAGAAAGCCGGTGAAACCAACACGCCCACAGGAATGGTCTGAAGCTGAATTGCGTGATTTAGAAGCTATGGCGCGTCAGAAACTCGAGACCCGGCAAATCGCCCTTTCACTTGGACGGCATCTGGCATCAGTAACGAAGAAGATGCGCGAGCTCGGATTGGTACCGCGGAAAAGGTTGGTGAGATTATGAAACCTCCCAATTCCCGCGAACGGCAGATCATGCAGCGCCTGCGAGATGCCGGCTGGGTCAAAGCCACAGGCATGCCGGACAGTCCAAAGATGATTGCATATTTGATTGGCAAGGGCTGGGTCGAGGTTCAGCAGACGGAAAAAGGTCCGGCATATCGTTTAACTGAGCCGGGACTGCAGGCAATGAAAGCTCCGCTTCCAGTACCGCAACGGGGGCTGAAGGCGAAGCCAAAGTGAGGCGCCCGGATTGGACCAGTGATACGAGGGTGCTGGTCTGCATCATTGGGGCGCTGTTGTTCACGCTCTGGGTCGCTTTATGGCTCCACTATTACTGAGACATGGGGCGCTCATGCAGCGGGATAAAGTTATAATGCTAACGCCGCTCAGGACTGGATAAAACTTGGGGGCAAGGTCAATTCCGGCAAGCACAATCAAGAGGTACAGCTTTGCGCCTTCGACGTGCTGGCGATGGATGGCGCCGATTTGCGCAAGCTGCCACTGTCGATGCGCAGTTAGTGCAAATCCTGCGACGCATGAGCTCGCGCAGTGCTGTATGCCACGCAAGGTCAGTATAGCTCGACATGATAGCGGCCTGCCACCTGCATTTCTGATTTGAATGCAAGCCAGTCGATATCATTCGTTCGAGTGATCTCGATCAGCGCTTCAATCACTGTCTCCTCAAGCCCAATCTTCACCGGCCAAAAGTCGGACGAGGGGCGCGTTTGGGCAGTACTCTTGGTAATGCCCCGGTGACGTTCCAGCGGCAAGATCCTCAATGCATCGCCGCTTGTCCGAAGCTCGTTCGCTCACTTCGCTCACTTCGCTCAGAGAAATTTTCTTGACGCTGCTAACCGCCGGCGCGCAGCGAAGCGTTGTCGGCGGCAAGATTGCGGATACACGGCGCCCCGGACCCCCGCCAGTTGAAGGCGGGACGAGGCTTTGGTACTCGTGCTATGATATTTTCTTAACGGAGAGACAACCGATGACGCATGGAACTCCTCCATTCAGTGCCGATGCGGCACTTCGCCATTTCAGGTCCTATTTCACGGAACCAAAAGACGTTGTTGCGCATGCTCAGCTATCGCGGGATGAGAAGCTGGCGATATTGCGAGAATGGGAACAGGATGCCCTCCGCCTGTCTACGTCCGAGTCAGAAGGTATGGGTGGCGGAGAAGAGAGCATGCTTGGACGGGTGGAAGAGTCCATAGGAGTTCTGGAGCGATCGCCACCATGATGCACCCGCAGCCGCTCTGTAAGGCAAATTCGCGCGGCTTGATTTCCATCAGCAAAAGTGCGCCGGCCGCGTTCTAATAAAATCACCGGAATGCCCGCCCTGGAAATGTCCAGGCCTTCGCAGACCCGCCGAATGGGCCGTCGCTTGGAATCCGGTCCTTCGATTTCTGCCTCCCCACCCGAGCGATCACTGCGCCCGACGGCTCAACCTGGCTCCACGAGATGAAGACGGCTAACGGGAAAATCTCGGAAAACCAGTAGCAGGGTCGAATATTAATAAAAAATTAACCTTAACGGAGGTAGAGGACACCGTCACTTTCGGGACCAAACGGCGAGGTTGAGGATGATCGTCAAGTTTCTCACTGCGCAGCAAAGGCTCGCTTTCGACGACGAGGAAAAAGCTAAAACCGGATTCTACTGGCAGGCCGAAGTCGATGATCCGTGGATTGGTCCCTTTGAAACTTTGGAAGACGCGTCCACCGATGGCAATCAATGCTGCTTCGGCGTGGTTTAACGAACCCCACTAAAAGCTCACAGCCGCAGACAGTCCGGACGCCTGGGGCGCGTCGGCCGGAAAGTGGTCTCTCGTAGCGTACAGCACAGACCACTTTCGGCAGCGCCGTCTTTTTGAAAAGACTGCGCAGTTGCAACTTCTAATGAGGAAGCGGTCGCGTTCGTTGCGGCCTTGGGAGGAGAGATGACGGTGGCTGACGACGCGCCCGAGGATTTGCGGCGGCGCCTCGGGGAAGAAAGTCCTCATACATGTGATGACGAGATCGAAAGGCTCTTCATCGCCGCTGCAAAGGACAACGAGGACCTCGTTCGGCAAATCATGGAGTGGGTTTTTCGATACCAAAGATTAGCGTAACGCCTAACGACTAGAACCATCGCGGGAAGTCTCCATTAAGTCGCGATAGAGCTGCACTCCGGCCTCTTCCCGTTCTACAGATACGGCCGAGATTTGATCGATAGTGTTATGTCGGGTGGTCGGTGGTTTCGCGATTCCGAGCTCGGGTCTTTTGTGTAGCCGCATAATCATTTGGCCACCTTCCTGAGCGTGCGCAAGCGACTCGGTGGCATTCTCTCGCTTTCTTACGCGCGAACGGTTTCAAGACCTTCATCGTGTCGGGAGGCGGCATCGAGTTCAGCGTCCGTGGACTGAGCGTATTTATGATGTACCGCCTGATCAGGTCGTGGGATCGTCGATAACGGCGAAGTTCCAGATGCGGGACGCGACCTACTTGCTGCGCGGCAACGACATGGCGTGATGGGCCATTGTTGATAGTCGGTCGCACTCGACTCAGTCGGTCGGCTCCGCTTTAAATTGAAAAGGGCTGACCGAAACTGACACACCCCCATCCGGCGTTTGTTCTACCTTAAAGTCCACTTGTTTTTGCGCTGTCGCATCCTCCACCGTCGCTGACAAAAGCCCACTGCAAGTCACTGCTCGCCTGTCTTTGCTCCTTAAATTCGTGCCTATTGCCCCACCCAAATCGTATGCCGCACCCTGTCTCGCCGTTTCCCAGATTGCTAATTTTTCGTTTTCTGTGCTCGCCTTTTTTACTCTTGCCTCAACCACGCTCGAATTCTTGGCAGCGTAATTGACAAGCGCGTTGTTGCTGTCGCCCGAAACAATCTTAACCACTGAATTGCGCGTATCCGGAGAATCGCACTCAGGCTCGGCACCGCCACAGCCGCTCAGCAAAAGCAAAACAGGAAGGCTCCACAAAGCCGTCTGTCGCTCCCCAAAATACGTCATCGAATGCTCACGATTGTCTCGCCCGTCCGACCAGATCTTCTGTTACCGGAGCGGACTGTCGACTTCCGCTACGCCCCGTGCACAACCGACGGTGCGTGGCGGTGCAATAGTCGCGAAGCCCTACAACGGACATTGTGGCGTTTTAGCGCTCGGGATCAAACCACATCGGTATGTCGTTGGTGTTGATGGCCACATCCTGTCCACCTTCGAGCTTGTCGATCGAATTGGCCCCCAGGCAAGCCAATGTTGCAGCCGATGTAGAACCCGGTCCAGTTGAAAATGGGCGGCGGTGGCGGCGCCGGCGGCGCCTTAACCGCCATGTCAGCCGCTCGCGCCCCGTGAACTTCCCGGCATCACCAGGCCACTCCCATCAATTGGGCCTCTTCGGAAGACTCGGGGCGAGTGAACGCCTACACCTCGATGGCCAGTCGCCCGCCTCCGCAGCGGAAACGAGTCTCAAAGCGGGTCATGGTGAACCGACCGAGCCCTGACCCTGTGACTATTGCAACAGGCTCGGGGTAGGATCATCCGATCACCATCATCATCCCGCCCGCCATCACCGTGGCGGACGCCACTAAAAGCGCCGCTTCAAACGGCGTGATTTCCCAATCGCTTCGCATATTGGGCTCCATGCTGTTTGTGAAGCTTGCCTTCCTTACGTCGACGAATTTAGATTCCGCCGACAACTGAGACTGCAGGAACAGCCCACATGATGAACAACCATGGCATGGGATTTCTCCCTTAGTGCAAGATTTTCAAACTCTCAACCGGGCACAACGACAAGCCTCCGCAAGGCCCGCCGTTGGTTCCTCTAGAGCCAAAAGATATGGACCAAGCCGGTGTCATGCTTAATAGAACGCAGCGCTCTGGTGAGGGGTTGCCTGGAACTGACTGGTCGAGAAAGATGTGAGCGGAACGATGCTGGCTGGAACCTCACGTTAATCCGGCAAGCCAGCAAATTTAGCTAATTGAGTCCTACAAACCATTCGATTATCGAAAGAATTCCGATTTTTGGCACATTCACGGCTTGATAGAAATACGGGCCAGATTGGTGCTCACTGGTGACGAAGCACTGAAAGCCCCGCCGGAGAGAGGCGATGCGATTCTTCGGGGCCACGCAATCCGAGCCGCGCTGTGGGTGCGTGAGGTCGCGAAGTAGCGAATGCACACGCCTGATATAACAAGCGTGCCGACCCCAGGGCTTTCCACCGCTAAACCGTATGTGAACGAGGGCGCCGAAGAAAGGCCTGGTGCGTCTGGGCTCTGTGAAGCCGGCTATCACGACTTCCTGTCCGCTTCGCCGTCTTGATCTTCAGCCAATCTGCGGTTCGGCTTCCGGAGGCGTACGCGCTGTCGGCGCGCTTGGCCATGATGCCTTCCAATCCCTTTCGCTCCGCTTCCGCGAAAAACGTTGTACCTTTCGTTTTGCGGTGAGGACTGAACGCGATCAGCTTGTTGCTGGGCAAAATGGCTTTGAGACGTTCCTTGCGATCGAGGAGGGGCTGTTTCCGCAACTCCACTCCCTCGGACATCAGGTCAAAAACGCAGTACAGAAGCTTCGCCTCGTGTCGCAGCGCGTTCTGGAGCAGCTGAAAATGCGAGACGTCATCCTTTCCCATCGCAACAAGCTCGCCATCGATCACGGCATCAAGTTTGACGCCTTCGAGTGCCTTGGCGACGTCGATTGCGAGAGACGAATAGAGCTTCGGTAAGGCGACTGTGGGTCACGCCGCTGGGATACGCCCTCGTCCACCGTATGCTTGAGCCTTTCCGAAAATAGACAGTTAGTGTTTAATGAGCGGCACATCACCAGTGACCGACAATCCAAGTGGGAGGAAATCATGACGCACAAGGGAGCCTGCTTCTGCGGTGCCGTGGAATTGGAGGTCACGGGAGCGCCAGAGGGCATGGGCTACTGTCATTGCCGCTCTTGTCGTTCGTGGTCTGGCGGGCCCGTCAACGCGTTTAGCCTATGGAAACCGGAGAGCGTGCGGATCACTTCGGGAGCCGATCACGTTGCGACGTACCAGAAGACGGAGGTCAGCCAACGTCAGTACTGCAAGAAATGCGGCGGACACCTAATGACCAATCATCCCCCGCTGGGCCTCGTGGACGTGTTTGCTGCGACGATCCCGACGCTTACCTTCGCCCCCGGTGTTCACGTCAATTATTCGGAGACGGTGCTACCAATGCGGGACGGCTTGCCGAAGCTGAAGGACTTTCCGAAGGAGTTTGGCGGCTCCGGTGAGGTGATCGCGGAATAGCGCTTACGCTCACGCCGCTGGGACACGCCCTCGTCTACAGCAGCGCTCACCAGCGCGTGCAGTTCAGTGACGCCTTCAGAAGCTGTTCTGACGATCCGCTGTGCCATTTTCGCTTTGGTGGCGGGTGTTCGGTGTGATCGGTCAAATTGATACCCCGCCGTGTCGAGCGCCGATTTCATGAGGGATTCCTGCGGATAACCAACCCAATACGAATCCAATTAACACGCAACAGGAGCAGATCATTCGGAGCCACTTTACCGAAGGGTCTGCTTCACCTTTGATAGATTCCCAGGCATCGCTCCAACGAGTACCGCTGCCGGCGACGTAGAGGGTTGTGGGGCAGCATCCGGAAACATGACAGTCGAGAAGGCCCTCGACGGACGCGCTCATGCGTCGAAGGCTATTGCGACATCCTGCGGACACGGTCCGATCAGAGGCGTGATTCGCGTGCTTACCCGGTGCTTACCCTCAGGTGCAGGGAGAACGTTACGAAGAATAACCCATTGAAATGACTGGCGCTCCCTAGGGGAATCGAACCCCTGTTTCAGCCTTGAGAGGGCCGCGTCCTAACCGCTAGACGAAGGGAGCCGCGCGTGCGCGGTGCGCGCCTACGAAATAGCCGGTGATAGCGGTTCGCGCAAGGAAGATCGGGTCGAACGCCGCTCCCGCCGCCCGCCTTCACGGCTCGTTGGTGAATCTCAGCCGGCCCGTCGGTTTCAGCGTTTTCGCATCAAAAGTACGGATTTCCATGGTCCCTCCGACGTCCAGCGTCAACACCAGCTGGTCGCCGGCCACGGCAGTCGCGGAAATGCGGGCGCCCCTGGGCAGCATCGCAGTGACGTCGTTGATGCCACGGCTTCCCTCAGCGGTGAAAAGGCGATAGCCGATGGCAACCAGAAGCGCCGCGATCGCCAGCACCGTGGTCGCGCCCGCGATCAGCATCATCCGCCGTACCCGCAGGATCAGCAGAGCCTGCTCCGGGGTCTGTTCGGGAAGTTCCGTATCAGTCATGCAAGGCTCGTCTCGACATCAGCAAGGCCGGCTCGAAGTGACCGTCGCCGGCAACGAGGGATCCGCCCGGCTCGACCGCGTGCTGGCGGCGCATCTGGCCGAGCTGTCGCGCTCGCGGCTGAAAGCGCTGATCCTCGATGGCGCTGTCATGGTCGGCTCGGCCACCATTCGCGACCCCGCTTATCACGTCGCAAATGGCGATACGATCATAATCGACGTGCCGGAGGCGGCCGAGCCCACGCCTGCGGGCGAGCAAATCGCCCTCAACATCGTCTACGAGGACGACGACATCATCGTCATCGACAAGCCGGCCGGCCTTGTGGTGCATCCGGCCGCAGGGCATGCGAGCGGCACCTTGGTGAACGCGCTGATCGCCCATTGCGGCACGAGCCTCTCGGGCATCGGCGGCGTGCGCCGGCCCGGCATCGTGCACCGGCTCGACAAGGACACCTCCGGGCTCTTGGTCGCGGCCAAGAACGATGGCGCGCATCAGTCGCTCTCCGCCCAGTTCGCCGATCATGGCCGCACCGGCATGATGGAGCGCGGCTATCTCGCCTTTGCCTGGGGCGTGCCGAACCGCCTGCGTGGCACGATCGACGCCCCAATCGACCGCCACCCGCATGCGCGCGAGAAGATGGCGGTGCGAGAGGGCGGACGCGAGGCCGTCACCCATTACGAGGTCCGCGAGGCCTTTTCCGGTGCCGACGGCAAGCCGGTGGCCTGCCTGCTCGCCCTGAAGCTCGAGACCGGGCGCACGCACCAGATCCGGGTGCATCTTGCCCATATCGGCCACCCGCTGATGGGCGATCAGGTCTATGGACCACACTTCAAGACCAAGGCGAGCCAGCTCGGCCCAGAGGGCCGGGCAGCCCTGATCGCCCTCGACCGCCAAGCGTTGCATGCATATCTGCTGGTATTGGAGCACCCCAGAACAAGAGAGATTTTGCGCTGGGAACAGCCTCTGCCGCAGGAGCTGATTCTCCTCGAAGCGGCCCTGAAAGCGGCGCTATGACGCAGGCATTTCCTAAAACTTTATATATGCCAAAAGGTTATGGCAGCCACACGCTGACGTGACGTCAGCAATGCTTCCATATCCGACCCGCTTTGGTGTATATTGCATCTGCGTCGATTGATCCGACGCGGAACATCGCATGGCGATTGGCTTTAACAACAGGAATCGCCTGCCTGGCCCGCCGCTATCGGGGGCCTGAAACATCTGGAGGGCGCTGAATGGCCCGTACCGCTACTTTGCCGGTTCTCAATGGAGAATCCGGCCTTTCAAGATACCTCGCCGAAATTCGCAAGTTCCCCATGCTGGAACCGCAGGAGGAATACATGCTCGCCAAGCGTTGGCGCGAGCATGACGATCGCGATGCGGCGCAAAAACTCGTCACTAGCCATTTAAGGCTCGTGGCCAAAATTGCCATGGGCTACCGCGGCTACGGCTTGCCTATTTCCGAGGTCGTCTCGGAAGGCAATGTCGGCCTGATGCAGGCGGTGAAGCGTTTCGAGCCTGAAAAGGGCTTTCGCTTGGCCACTTACGCCATGTGGTGGATCAAGGCGTCGATACAAGAGTACATCCTGCGTTCCTGGTCGCTCGTGAAAATGGGCACCACCGCGAACCAGAAGAAGCTGTTCTTCAACCTGCGCAAGGCCAAGAGCCGCATCAATGCGCTGGAAGATGGCGATCTGCACCCCGATCAGGTGAAGATCATCGCCAAGCGTCTGGGCGTCACCCATCAGGATGTGGTGGACATGAACCGCCGCCTGTCGGGCGATGCTTCGCTGAACGCGCCGATCCGTGACGACGGCGAAGCCGGCGAATGGCAGGATTGGCTGGTCGATACGACGCCCAGCCAGGAAGCCAGGATGGCCGACAGCGAGGAATACGATCATCGCCGTGACGCCTTGAATGGCGCCATGGGCGTGCTCAACCCGCGCGAACGCCGCATCTTCGAGGCGCGGCGGCTTGCCGACGAGCCGATGACCCTGGAAGACCTCGCAGCCGAGTTCGGCGTGTCGCGCGAGCGCGTGCGACAGATCGAAGTCCGCGCCTTTGAAAAGGTGCAGTCGGCGGTCAAGGGCACGATCGCAAAGCAGGAAGCGGCCGCGCTGGAAGCCGCGCACGCATGAGCCTGGCGGATTGAAACAAGGAAGCCGGCGGCAACGCCGGCTTTTTTGTTTGGGCGCGATCCGTGGCGCCGGAATCGTGGCGCTCTTTGGGCTCGGACTGTGAAACGGCTCTCGCGCGGTCCCCTACTCCCCCCATTCGCGCGCAAGTGTCGCCAGCGCGCAGCCTTCGCAATAGCGCTTGTCCTTGTAGTCGATCCAGTTGTGGGCATAGACGCGATCGAGCGGGATGTCGTAGCGCGCACGCAGGACCTTCACCAGGATCCGCCACGCATCGATCTGCGCCTGCGTCGCGGGTCGCGTCACGTCGGGATAGTTGCCGGCGAACTCGACGCCGATCGAGGTGTCCTTGTTGACCTGGTGATAGGTCTTGCTGTTGTCGATGTATTTGTTGTCGTTGCGGTCCGCGCCATCGGTATGCGTGGGGACGAGATGGTCGCCGACCGCCCAATAGACCGTGCCGTCGGTCTCGACCCAGACCATCACGCCGCGGCGTGTGGGGTTCCTGTTCTGCTCGCTCGCGCCGCCGCGCGCCGAGCCCGCCGGCCCTTCGGTCTGATGCACGATGATGTTCTTCCAGGGATGGGCGTTTGCGACATCGCCCCACGGCGCGAGCCAGACGATCTTCAGGCCGGGAATATCGGGCGTGCCCGATTGCCTGGCGAGCGCCTTGAGATCAGGCGTCTGCGCGGCCGCGACGGAGGCGAGAGCGGCGATGGCTGCGAGAGCCATCGTAAACGATCGGAAGTTCATGGCCGGAAGATCCCGTGAGCGGTCTGCAGCGCGATCGGATTGGGTTGAATTGCGATCGCGCTCGAGAGTCTTCATTGAGCATGATCCTTTCGGAAAACCGGTGCCCACTTTTCCGGATCATGCTCTACCTACCACGCCTAGGCGTGCTGGCGGAAATCCGGGAAGCGGTTTTCCGTCTGCTGCGGCACCAGCGGCGGCGACGGGTCATAGGCCGCGTAGCGATTCTTGCCCTCGTTCTTGGCGGCATAGAGCGCCTGGTCGGCGGCGGCAATCAGGCGGTCCGGGTAAAGCCCGATCTCGCCCGTCCATTGCGCGACCCCGATCGAGACCGCGATCGGAATTTCCGTGCCGGTACAACCTTCGGCGTCGCGGCGGCAGACATCCAGCACGCGGCGCGCGATCATGATGCCTTCGCGCAGCCTCGAGGACGGCAGCACGATGCAGAACTCGTCGCCTCCGGTACGCGCCAGCAGATCGCCGGGCCTGAGCCTGCTCTGTGCCATCAGGGTAAAATGCTGCAGACAGACGTCGCCGGCCGCATGTCCATGGGTGTCGTTGATGGTCTTGAAACCGTCGAGATCGATCACCAGCAGCGCAAACGGCTCGCCGTTGCGTACCGAGCGCGCGCACTCTTCCGTCAGGCGCTGCACGAGGTGCCGGCGGTTGCCCACTCCGGTGAGGTCGTCGAGCAGCGCGAGATCGGCGACCTCGTTGCGCAGCCGGTCCATCGCCATCAACAGGAAGCCGAAGTTCAACGACATCGACAGGAACATCAGGACCAGCACGAGCAGCGCGTGCCCGGCCGCGGAGTGATTGAAGGAGAAGTCGAAACCCAGCGCCGACCCGACAATGCGGGCGCCATACATGCAGATGATGAGCGCGGAGATGACGCCGGCAAGCCGCGCCCCGGCATTGGCACGGCCATCCCTCGGCTTGAGCAGGAGGTCGAGCGTCAGCGCGAGCGGCACCGACTGGCCGACCGTGTAGATCAGCATCCGCATCGGGATCGAGTCGTAGACGATGAAAAGCGCCATGCCGGCCGAAGTCAGCGCGACGATCGCAAAGCTGCGGCGCCAGTGCACCGGCTGGTCGTAGAAGCGGCTGACACCCATCGTCGCAAGGCAGGTCGCGAAGATCATCACGGTGCCGCCTGCGAGCAGCGGCAGCAGCGAATCCATCGCCGTGTGCAGCGTGGCGAGACTTGCGCCGAGCGCCGCCACGAACGCGCCAGCCGTCCAGTATCTTGCGGCCGCGAGCTTGTGATAGCTGCGCATCACATAGGCCCAGATCAGGCCCATGGTCAGGAAGTTGACGACGAAAGCCGTCCACAGCGTCGGAATGCTCAGCATTGCGACCGCAAGACGCGCGTCCAGTCCTCTTTGTCGGCAAAAAGCCGGCCCATGACCATCCCTGTTATGTTGCGGGGAAGATGCGGCGCCGGCACTTAACGGACTTCTCAACTTGTGGAGCCAATCGATGCTGTGGTTTTGAATTGATGAACGGCGCGCACGATCGGCTGACCTGTAAAAATCCTTTCCGGAATCTAAAATTCGCCGTGGCGCGCGCGCTTCGCGGCGGCTGACGCAGGCGCGTTTCTAGTCGCGCGATCGCCGTCGCGACGCGCCGTTTCGCGCGCGGTCATCGCGTGAGCGCAGAATTTTCTGCGAAAAACACATCAAAACGCATAACATCTGTGGATAACACAATCACCGCGGTGTGACAGCACGCGGCAGCACGCCGCGAATCTGGTGAGTTCATGCGCGAGGATATTGCGAGGCTGGCCCTCCGCCGAGCATGCCTCTCGTGTAGCGTTTCAATCCATTAAACCCTGAGAGGATACTATGGCTAAGAAAGCGAAGAAGGCGAAGAAGGCGAAGAAGGCCAAGAAGTCGAAGAAGAAGTAACTCAAGGGCCCGGGTGGAGCCTCGCTCCGCCCGGGCACCGGCAGCGGCGACGCTGCGTTGATCATGGCGGGCCAGGCCCGCTTTTTTCATGCCCGCTTTTTTCATGCCCGCTTTTTTCATGCCCGTTTTTTTCATGCCCGCTTTTTCCATAGCTGCTTTTTTTCACGCCCGCCTTTCGGTTTTCACGTCCCTGTTTCCCAGGCGAGTGCTCATCGATGCGCTCATCGGGCGGGTAACCTGCCGCGGCCGGTTGCCCCGTCGCGGCCGGCCGTATTAGCCTTGCGGCGCCAACAAGAGGACCGGGAGGCGTAAATGACCGCCATCAGGGGAGCGGCCGCAGCCGTGACGGGGGCCGCGAGCGGCATCGGCAGGGCGCTTGCGATCGAGCTTGCCGCGCGCGGCGCCGATCTCGCGCTCGCCGACCGCGACGAGGCGGGACTTGCCTCCCTGGCCGCCGAGATCGCCGACAAGGTCAAGGTCAGCACCCATCGCGTCGACGTCGGCGAGCCGGCCCAGATCGCAGCCTTTGCGCAGGCCGCGATCGCGTCGCACCCAAGCCTCAACATCGTCGTCAACAATGCCGGGGTCGCGCTGCTCGGCCAATTCCACGAGATCGACCAGGCGCAGATGGACTGGCTGTTCAACATCAATTTCTGGGGCGTGGTGCATTCGACCCGCGCCTTCCTGCCGCATCTTGCGAAGCGCGCCGAGGCGCATCTCGTCAATGTCTCCTCGATCTTCGGCATCGTCGCCCCGCCCGGCCAGACCGCGTATGCGGCGGCGAAATTCGCGGTGCGCGGTTTCTCGGAAAGCCTTCGTCACGAATTGCAGCTTGCGAAAAGTCCGGTGCGGCTGTCGGTCGTGCATCCCGGCGGCATCCTGACCAACATCGTGCGCAATTCGCGCGCGGGCTCCGGCGTCACCGACAATGCCCGTCGCGCGGAATCGATCGAGCGCTTCGACACCATCGCGAAGACGACGCCGAGGGATGCGGCGCTGACGATCATCGCCGGAATCGAGAAGAACAAGCCGCGGATCCTGATCGGCGGCGACGCGCGCATGATGGACATCCTGCAGCGGCTTCGCCCCGCGACCTATTGGGCGGCGCTGTCGCGCCGCGTCGAGAAGATGGCGAAGCCAAACAAATGAAGCCGTATTGCTCCCTGCATGGTCATGGCCGGGCTTGTCGCGGCCATCCAGGTTTTTTGTCCGCCGCTCGCAAGCATGGCGTGGATGTCCGGGCCTTCGCCACGCCGAAGGCTTCGGCCCCGCAGGCGGGACAAGCCCGGGCATGACGGCAGGATTTGCCTCGCAGCATTCCCGGTTCCGCCAGCAGGCTGCACCCATCACCGGCCGACAAGCTGATCGGCAAAATACGCGATCGTCTTGCGGTAGATCACCGCGTGATTCCATTCGCGCATGGCCTCGAAATTGGCGCTGCCCTCGCCGTAGGGCGCGCCCATCTTGAAGCCGTTGGTGTGCAAGAGGTTCGCGGTCGAGGCGAGCACGTCGGCGGCGGAGTGGCGCAGATCGACGCGGCCGTCGCCGTCGAAATCGACGCCGTATTTGATGTAGGAGGACGGCAGGAACTGCGTCTGGCCGATCTCGCCGGCATAGGCGCCGATCAGGTCGCGCAACGGCAGATCGCCACGCTGCAGGATTTTCAGCGCCGCCAGCAGCTCGCCCTGGAACAGCTCGGTGCGGCGGCAATCATGCGCGAGCGTCGCAAGCGTGCGGATGACCGGCAGCTTGCCCATGTCGCCCTTGCCGAAATCGCTCTCCAGCCCCCAGATCGCGACCAGGATCTGCCGCGGCACGCCGAACTTCTGCTCGATCTGCGACAGCAGCGCCGCGTGGCGCTGCAGCATCGCACGCCCGCCATTGATGCGGCCGCTCCCGACGCGCGTCGAGACATATTGCTCGAAGGTCTTGTTGAAGGTGTAGCGCTGGCGGCGGTCGAAGGCGAGCACGGCGCCGTCCTCGGTGACGCCGCCGAGCGCCTGCGAGACCACGGCCTGCGAAACCCCGGCCGAGACCGCTTCGGATGAGACATTTTGCACGAACGCATAAAAATCGCCGCCACAGCGGGCAGCGAACACGGGAGTCGTAACAAGAGACGCGCTCAGGACGATCGCCAGATGAAACTTCCGCATGAATACCCCTTGCCGCCACCGCTTTGCGCGCATGATCCTTTGATTCAGAATCGAGCTCAGGAAATCCCGGATCTCATGGACCGCCGTCGATCTGGCGGCCCATCAGCGCGATCGCCTGCTGGTAGACCTTGGCGGCATTCCAGGCTTCGATCGCGGCGAAATTCGCCTCGCCCGGCTGATAGCCCGCGCCGGCGCGCCAGCCATGCGCCTTCAGGAAGTTCGCGGTCGAGGACAGCGCGCCCGAAGCGCTTTCAAGATTGCCGGTGCCGTAGGCCAGGATGTTTTTCGGCAGGAACTGCGTCTGGCCGACCTCGCCATGCATGGAGCCGCGCTGCGATGGTGAGAGGCGGCCCTGTTCGATCAACTCCAGGGCCGCGTAAAGCTGCTCGGTGAAATATTCCGGCCGCCGGCAGTCATAGGCGAGCGTTGCGATCGAGGACAGCATGTTCTGATTGCCGTGCTGGCTGCCGAAGCCGGTCTCCATGCCCCAGATCGCGATCAATGGCCCAGGCGGCACGCCGTAACGCTGCTGGATCGATGCGAACATCGCGGCCTGCGACTGCTTCAGCGCGCGACCGCGCGAGACGATGGTTGCGGCGCCGCGCTTGGCAAGGAACGCATCGAGCGACAGCGAGAAGCTGCGCTGGCCGCGATCGGCGGCAATCGTCGCGCTCGCATAGTTCGTTGCCATCAGCGCCTGGATGGCCGAGCCGCCGATGCCCTTGGCCCGCGCTTCCGAAGCAAATTGCTGCTTCCAGGCTTCAAAGCCGCCCGGCCCGCTGCCGCAGCTTGCGGCTTGCGCGGCGGGGGCTGAGCAGGCGAGGAGTGCCAAGGTGAACAAAGCAACCGCGTTGATGCATCTGCCCTCCGTCATCCGAAAATCCTTCTGCTTGATCGTCGTTGCGAGCGCAGCGAAGCAATCCAGAGCCTGGATTTCAAGTCTGAATCGCTTCGTCGCTCCGCTCCTCGCAATGATCGTGGGACAGCTTAGCGAAACGGCGGCTGTGGTCCAGGGTCGTAGCAATCATTCAGGCGGCCTTCGACTCGGCGCCTGCAACAGGTTGCTTCGCTCCCTCCCTCACCACCATCGCCCGCGGCGGGTTGATCAGGCTCACCAGCGCGTAGCTGATGATAAGCAGCAGGAACCAGGAGCCGAGCTTGATGACGGAGACCGGCGACCAGCCGAGGCTCTGCGACGGATAGAGCCAGGTCTTGGTGTAGGTGCCGATATTCTCCGTGATCCAGATGAACGACGACACCAGGAGGAGGCCGAGCAACATCGGCATCTTCCGGTAGGTTCGCCAGACCTTGAAATGGATCATGGTGCGGCCGAAGAGAGTCGCGGCCAGCGCGAACAGGATCAACCGCGCGTCCCAGCCGAAATGATCGGCGAAGAAATTGGCGTAGATCGCAAGGCTGAGGCCGATCAGATGCAGGCGGCGCGGATGATGCGTGAAGCGGAAATCGAACAGCCGCCAGGCGCGGCAGAGATAGCTGCCGATGCAGGAATACATGAAGCCGGAAAACAGCGGCACGCCCATGATGCGGAAAAAATTCGGCTCCGGATAGATCCAGGAGCCGACATGGGTCTTGAAAATTTCCATCGCCGTGCCGACGAGGTGATAGACCAGGATAACCTTGGCTTCCTCAACCGTCTCGAGGCCGCTTGCGAGCAGAGCGGCCTGCGCCGCAAGCATGCAGAGGAAGAGGAAGTCGTAGCGCGCAAGCACCGCATGCGCGGGATAGAAGCGCCATGTGAGTAGCATCAGCGCGACCGCGATGCCGCCAAAGAGACAGGCCCAGCCCTGCTTCAAGCCGAAGCGGAAGAACTCGTAAGAAGCGGCGGTCCAGCGCCGCTTTTCCATCGCGCGACCGAGCCGCGCTTCGCCGGCGATGAAGCGCCGAAGCGGCATCCAGTTCGCGGCCGCGCTGGTCCTGAGCACGACCGGTTTTGACATGTCGCTCTTGTCCCCGCTCACCACCGACCTCGCCGCTTGTTCCAGGCAAACAGCACGTCGGCGAAGCGATCGTAGAAGAACCGCGTGAGCGGCAGCATCACGGGATTGCCGAGCGCGCTCGCAATCCACCGCTCGCCCGGCGTGGCGCGCCAGATGGCGATCGCGACATCGGCGCCGACGATCAGGCGGCCCTGCGCGTCGGTCGCATGCAGGCGGCGACGCACGTCGTCGAGCGTCGCGCCAAAGGCCGCGAGCGCGTCGGGCTGCGCGTTGATGTCCTTGAAGGCGATCTTGCCGGCGCGGACGGCTTCGACAAGCTTGTTGCGCTGCCAGTCGATACCGCCATTACAGACGGGGCAGCGCGTGTTGTACCAGACGGTGAGAGGAGGCGCGGGCGGCATGGTCCGGCGAAAGAGGTGCTCTCTGGTAGTTGCGGGAGCAGGCGATCTATCCTCATCACAGTTCCGGCATTTGTGGGGCCAATCGCACGGCCATCGACAATGACATGATCATGAACACGGACCTCTCTTTTCCTTTGACAGCGCCGCCGATATCGCTAACAAGCGCGCATGCCGAAAAAACCCGGGACCAACCCCAAAGGCGAGTTCGCCTTTTTTGACGTCATCTACGAGGACGATTCGCAGCGTTCCAACCGCCGCGTACCCTCGGAGCTGCTCGGCGGCCTCGACGGCGACGAGCCGGCCCGCGCCTACATCCAGGAGCAGGACCGGGAGATTGCTGAAAAGTCCGGACGTCCACCGCTCGCCATCAAGAGCATCAGCAGGGTCGGGGCGAAGAAGAAACCTGCAAAGGACCGCAAGGCGGGCTGAGCGACGGCGCACCCTTCGACGACATTCAAGAGCGTGGTGGCCTAGCCTTTCGCCGGCTTCGGCCCCGCAGGCGGGACAAGCGCGGCCATTGCCGGCGTGGTGCGTTACGCCGCCCGCACGCCACTCAAAAACTTGTCCACCTCCTGCCGGAGCCGCGCGCTGTCGCCGGACAGCGACTTTGCGGCGGACAGGACCTGCGAGGAGGCCGAGCCGGTGTCGCTCGCGCCGCGCTGCACGTCGACGATGTTGGCGGAGACCTGGTGGGTGCCCTGGGCCGCCTGCTGCACGTTGCGGGAAATCTCCTGGGTCGCGGCGCCCTGCTCTTCCACCGCCGCCGCAATGGTCGAGGCGACCTCCGACAGCCTTTCGATGGTGCCGCTGATCGCCTTGATCGCGTCGACGGATTCGCCGGTCGCGGCCTGGATCGAGGTGATCTGCTGGCCGATCTCGCCGGTTGCTTTCGCGGTCTGCTCGGCGAGCGCCTTCACCTCGGAGGCGACCACCGCAAATCCCCGGCCGGCTTCGCCCGCGCGCGCCGCCTCGATGGTCGCATTCAGCGCCAGAAGATTGGTCTGGCCGGCGATGGTGTTGATCAGCTCGACGACGTCGCCGATGCGCGCGGCCGCCTTGGACAGCTCGCTGACGCGCTCGGTGGTGGTGCGGGCCTGGCTCACGGCCTCGCCTGCCATGCGCGCCGATTCCTGGACCTGGCGGCTGATCTCGGTAACCGAGGACGACAGCTCCTCCGTCGCGCTTGCGACCGACTGCACGTTCGTCGAGGCCTCCTCGGAGGCCGCCGCGACCATGGTCGCCATCTCCTGGGCGCGATGCGCCGTCGAGGTCAGCGTGCCCGCCGAGCCCTCGAGCTGGGTGGACGCGGTCGAGACCGTGCTGACGATGCCGCCGATCGCCTGCTGAAACTCGTCGGCAAGCTTCATCATCTCGGCCCTGCGCTGCGCCGCCATGCGCGCCTCCGCCGCGCTGCGCTCGTTGCGCAGCCGTTCCGCCTCGATCATGTTGTCCTTGAAGACCTGCACCGCGCCGGCCATGCCGCCGATCTCGTCGCGCCGATGCGTTCCCTCGATCGCCACCGAGGTGTCGCCGCCCGCGAGCGCCTTCATCGCAATCGACAGCACGTCGATCGGGCGCGTGATGCTGCGCGCCATCAGCCAAACGAGAGCGACCGTCACCAGAAGGCCGACCCCAATGACGGACACCAACCAGACCAGTTGCTGCGTGGCTTCGTCGCGCTTGGCCGACGTCAGCGCCAGCATGTCCGATGCGACCTGATCCTCGACGGTCTTGAGCGCGTCGATCCGTCCCGTCGCAGCCTTGAACCACGATGCGTTGTCGAGGCCCGCCATCTCGCCGGAGAGGCCGCCATTGGCGATGGTGTCGCGCATCTTCTTGAAGCCGTCGATCACGCCACCCGACAGGGTTCGTTCATAGAAGTCGCGCTGCGGGGATGTCGCAGCAGCGAGGAATGCGGAGAAATGAATGTCCTGCGCGGTGACCTGCGCCAGGAGCTTGCGGTAGCTCGGCAGATCGAACCGGCCGAGCGTGATGCCGCCCGCCGCGAGCGCCCGTTCCTGGCCCGCATGCTCCTTGCCCTGGGTCAGGCTGAGATAGGCGGACAAGGCCGTCGACACGTCGACCCGGCTCGAGACGTGGGCAACGCTGCGGGTCACGCTCAAGAGCTTGCCGATCGCGTCGGTGAAATAGGCCGACGAATCCGCAGCCACGATCGTCAGCGCATCGATGTCGCTGCGCCGCCCGTCGAGCGCGGCAGCGGCGGATTCCGCGCCGCCGACCGCATCGCGGATCTTGCGCGAGTCGAGCCCGGCAAGCGTCTTGAGCACTGCGGAGGTGCTGCGGCGCTCCTCGTCGGTGCGCTTGCGCTGTGCCGTCAGCTCCTCGCGCATCTGCGTGCCCTTGCTGCTCAGGAACACCGCAGACATGCCGCGCTCACGCTGCAGCTCGTGAACCAGCCGGCTGATCTTGCCGATGCCTTCGGCCAACACGTTCAGCTCCGCCATCTCGGCGCGCTCGGCCCAGGTGACCCAGATCAGATGCGCGGCAAGGCCGATCACGACGAGGACCGGTGCTGCGATCGCAAGCGCCAGCCGGTGAGAAATCCTGAGATGTTCGAGCATGTCTTATCGGATCCGAATTCCGCTCGGCAGGGCGTCAGCGCAAGGCTCGCTGCACAAGCATATGATTGGCGGGGAATTTCCGGCTTCCAGTTCACTCAACCTGTGGACGTGAGATTGGGTCTGCAGACAACCTTTGGCTGCACAATCTTTAGGCAATTTTGCCGAAAATCTGCGAAAAGACGGTTAATTTGGAACCAGACGAAGTCGATTCACGCAAAAACAGAAGCGGCGGGCTTTCGGCCCGCCGCTTTGTTTTCCCGGCCAACGCGGGGAATAGCGTGACAACGTCCCTCGGGATCAGTTGTCCAGAAAGCTCCGCAGCTTGCGCGACCGCGAGGGATGCTTGAGCTTGCGCAGCGCCTTTGCCTCGATCTGACGGATGCGCTCGCGCGTCACCGAGAATTGCTGGCCGACCTCCTCCAGCGTGTGGTCGGTGTTCATGCCGATGCCGAAGCGCATGCGCAGCACGCGCTCCTCGCGCGGGGTGAGCGAGGCCAGCACGCGCGTCGTGGTCTCGCGCAGGTTCGACTGGATCGCGGCATCGATCGGCAGAATCGCGTTCTTGTCCTCGATGAAATCGCCGAGGTGGGAATCCTCCTCGTCGCCGACCGGCGTTTCCAGCGACAACGGCTCCTTGGCGATCTTCAGGACCTTGCGCACCTTCTCCAAGGGCATGCCGAGCTTTTCGGCGAGCTCTTCCGGCGTCGGCTCGCGGCCGATCTCGTTGAGCATCTGGCGCGAGGTGCGCACGATCTTGTTGATGGTCTCGATCATGTGCACGGGGATGCGGATGGTGCGCGCCTGGTCGGCGATCGAACGGGTGATCGCCTGCCGGATCCACCAGGTCGCATAGGTCGAGAACTTGTAGCCGCGGCGGTACTCGAACTTGTCGACCGCTTTCATCAGGCCGATGTTGCCTTCCTGGATCAGGTCGAGGAACTGCAGGCCGCGGTTGGTGTATTTCTTTGCGATCGAGATCACGAGGCGGAGGTTGGCTTCCACCATCTCCTTCTTGGCCTGGCGCGCCTCGCGTTCGCCCTTCTGCACGCCGTGCACGATCTTGCGGAATTCGCCGATCTCGAGTCCCGTCAGTGACGCCAGCGACTGCACCTCGTGGCGCAGATCCTTGATGCGGTCCTTATCGTGATGGACGAAATTCTTCCAGCCCTTGGCGCCGAGCTTGGAGACGCGGTTGAGCCAGCGCGGATCCAGCTCCGAGCCCTGGTAGTTGCGCAGGAAATCGTCGCGCGCAACGCCGTGGCTGTCGGCGAGCCGCATCAGGCGGCCCTCGAACGACACCAGCTTCTTGTTGATGTCGTAGAGTTGCTCGACCAGCAAATCGATGCGCGCCTGGTTGAGGCGGAGCGACTTCACCTCGACGATGATCTCGTCCTTCAGCTTCTTGTACTTGCGCTCCTGGTGCGGGGAGAGCGACTCGTTCTGAAGCTGGTTGGCAATGTCCTGCTCCTGCAGCTTGCGCAGCTTCTTGTAGTTGTCGGCGATCTTGTCGAAGGTCTCGACCACCTTCGGCTTCAGCTCGGCCTCGATCGCGGCGAGCGACATCTGGTTCTCGAACTCGTCGTCGTCCATGTCGGCTTCGGCGGCGGCCTCGGCCGGATCCTTTTCCTCATCGCCCTCGCCTACGCCGCCCTCGGGGGCGGCACGGAACGGGGTCGGCGACGGTGGCGCGGCGGGCGGAGCGACATGGGCGGGCGCAGGCGCAGGCGGCACTGCAGCGGCAACGGCTGCGCCATCGCCATTGACGATCGGCTGACCGTCGGGCCCGATCGGCGCGCCGATGATGCCTGGATTGGCCTTGGCGTCGGGACCGGCATAGGTCGCTTCCAGATCGATGATGTCGCGCAGGAAGATCTTTCCCTCGTTGAGCTCGTCGCGCCAGATGATGATGGCCTGGAAGGTGAGCGGGCTTTCGCACAGCCCCGCGATCATCGCCTCACGGCCGGCCTCGATGCGCTTGGCGATCGCGATCTCGCCCTCGCGGGAGAGCAATTCCACCGTGCCCATCTCGCGCAGATACATCCGCACGGGGTCGTCGGTGCGCTCGCCGGGCTCGGATTTCTTGACCTCGGTGACGGCCTTCTGCGTGACCTCGACGAGCTCGTTATCGGTGTCGTCGTCGGCGGCGTCTTCCTGCTTCTCTTCCTCGGAATCGGCTTCGTCGGCCTCGGTGACGTTGATGCCCATGTCGGAGAGCATCGACATGATGTCCTCGATCTGCTCGGGCGAGGTGGTGTCGGAGGGCAGCACCTCGTTGAGCTGATCGAAGGTCACGAAGCCGCGCTTCTTGGCCTGCTTGATCATCTTCTTGACGGCGGCGTCGGACAGATCGAGCAACGGCGACGGCGCGTCGGGAGCATCCTTCTCCGGGGCATCCGCTGCCTTGTCGTCCTTTTCCTTGTCCTTCACCTGCAGCGTCTTTGCCTTGCTGGCCATTCATTGCTCTCCAAAACGCGCCGAGTTCACCAGACGCGTTGGTTTGAAATTCTGGTATGACGCGGAAAAGGGCGGCGCAAAATCATCGCCACCCCCGAAATCCGTGTCGCAGGTTTAGTCCGTCTTTGCCCGAGCTCTTTGAGTGCCGCTTAACCCTTTTTTGCAACCAAACCATGGGTTTGGCGAGTCATTTTGCAGTCCCGAACCCGGCCGTCCGCATGTATTTTTTGCTCACACGCTCCGCTGGAACCGGCCCGACAGCTCTCCGAAACCCTCGATCTGGGCCTCCGTACCCTCCAGCGACTCCAGCCGCGCGCTCACATCCTTCAGCCATGCCAGATTGGCTTCGCTGGGCTCCTCACCCAAAGCCTGCTCGGCGTCTTTCTTTTCCCTAAGTAGGGCGTGGGTTTTCTGATGCAAGGCAACAAGTTGCTGCCAGGTGGACAAAACGTCCTCGCGCGCCGCGCCCGCCTTGGTGCCCCAGACCGCCCGGGTCGTGATCGCGCGGTCAACCCTTTGAAGAATATGGCCTAATCCTGCCGCCTCGAGGTCCGAGCGCATCTTCTCGGACTGCTCGGAGGGGTCCGGAGAATGGTGATGGTCCTGGGCGAATGCGGCCATGATCGCAGCACGGAGCCGATGGGCCTCGGGGTGCGCCAATTCGAGCGCCGCGGCCTCCTCGAGGTGCTCATGCAGGAGCCAGGGGTGGTTGATCAGGGATTGCAGGATGAGCGCCTCGCGGCGGGACATGGCCGAGCGCTGGCCGCGCATGATCGGGCTGTTGGCAAGCTGCGGGCTCGCGGCCTGGTAGGGACCGGGGCCAAGCTGCGGGGCTCCGGGCATACCCTTCCCGCGGGCGAAGGCAAGGCGGGAGACCGGGCTGCGCGGCGGAAACCCGCGGCCTGATTCGCGCCCGAACGGGCCACGGCTGGAAAAGCCGCGCGGCGCCTCCGGCGCAAACGTACGCTGCAGTCGATCGAGGAGATCCTGGCGATAATAGCGGCGCACCACCTCGTCGCGGACCGAGTTCGCGATTTCGCCGATGCGCGCTTCCAGCGCGGCACGCCGCTCCGGGGTTGCGAAATATCCGCCTTCGATCTCGCGCGACCAGATCACGTCGGCGAGCGGACGCGCCGCCGAAATCACCTCCTCGATCGCGCCGCGGCCGCCCGAGCGCGCAAGATCGTCCGGGTCCTGACCTTCGGGCAACAGCGCAAAGCGCAGGCTCTTGCCGGGCCGCAACAGCGGCAGTGCGAGCTCGGCGGCGCGCCACGCCGCCTTCTGCCCGGCGCGATCGCCGTCGAAGCAGAGGACCGGCTCATCCGTCATTTTCCAGAGCAGCGCGAGCTGGTTTTCGGTGAGCGCGGTTCCGAGCGGGGCGACGGCGCCGCCAAAGCCCGCGGTGACCATGGCGATGACGTCAATGTAGCCTTCGACCACGATCAGGGTCGCGCCGTCATGTGCGGCCTGACGCGCCGGCGCGAGATTGTAAAGATTGTCGCCCTTGTGAAAGAGCGGCGTCTCCGGCGAGTTGAGATATTTGGCCGGAACGTCCTTTTCGAGCGCGCGTCCGCCGAAGGCAATGACGCGGCCGCGCGCGTCGGCGATCGGAAACATCACCCGGTCGCGGAAACGATCATAGGGCACGGGGACGTCGTCGCCGGAAACGAGCAGGCCCGCCTCGACCATGTCCTCGGTCGGAACGCCCTGCGAGCCAAGATATTCCTTGAGCGCGAAACGATCGGGCGGCGCGTAGCCGAGGCGGAACTGCAATTGCGTTGCGGGCGAGATCGCGCGGTCGCCGAGATAGCCGCGCGCCCTGGCGCCGGTTCGCGCGGCAAGCGTATCGCTGAAGAACTTCGCGGCGAGCTCCATCACGTCATAAAGCGTCTTGCGACGCTGCTCGGTGCGCGCGGCCTCGGGCGTTGCGGCAGGCAGCGCCACGCCGGCCATCGCCGCACAACGCTCCACCGCTTCCGGAAAGGAAACGCCCTCGGTCTCCATTACGAAATTGAAGATGTTGCCGTGCTTGCCGGAGGAGAAGTCGTGATAAAAACCCTTCTGGTCGTTGACCGTGAAGGATGGCGTCTTCTCCTGCTGAAACGGCGACAGGCCCTTCCATTCTCGCCCTGCTTTCTTCAGCTTCACGCGCTTGCCCACGACTTCCGAAACCGGAAGCCGCGCGCGCAGATCGTCGAGGAACTCGGGCGTGAAGCGCATGGGGCGATTAGAAGCGAGTCGGAGCCAACCGGCTAGCCATACAGGGGCAGGTCGCGAAAATACGAAGAATGTCCGCTTTGTCCGGGCTATTCACAGCCTCGTCATTCCCGGACATCGCAAAGCGATGGACCCGGAAATCCATAACCACAGCCTCGGGTTATGGGATTTCCGGGCCCGCGACTTCGTCGCATCCCGGAAAATGACGGCGCCTCAATTTTCCAGAAACCGCCCGGAGGGTATCCGCGGCAGTTGGGTCACGGGCCAGTTATAAAGGTAGGTCCAGGCCTCGCCTGCGGAACCGTCGGCGAGCGTGACACCGAGCATCTTTCGCACATATTCGGTCGGCGGCGCAAAACCCTCGCCGCAGGCCTCGTACATGTCGAACTCGGCTAGCAGCGCCTCCCGCGCGTGCAGGCGGAAGAGTTCGCCATGGACCAGTTCGGCATCGTCATCCGACAGCACGAGCCCCGGATAATGCCGCACGAGGTAGAGCCTTCCACGACAGCGCGCGGCCCCAAGGAAATCGGCATTGGCCGAAAGCAGCTTCGCCATCGGATGATCGAAGCCGCGCATCAATGTGCCGTAGACGAACAGGCGGTCGCACGTCATCACTTTACTGGTCATTCCGGGATGGCCCGAAGGGCCAGGCCCGGAATCCATAACCACAGCCGGGCGTTATGGATTCCAGGCTCGCGACTCCGTCGCGCCCCGGAATAACAAGGACTGTCGATCATCGCGCCACGACCTCGTCGGTGACGACGACGAACTTCTTCAATTCCATCCGCCCGAAACTCGTGGTCAGCGCAACATCGGCGGCGTCGCGGCCGGTGGCCATCAGGATTCGCCCGATCCGCGGGACATTGTGGCGCGCATCGAAGGTGTACCAGCGGCCGGACAGCCAGACCTCGTGCCAGCCGGAAAAATCCATCGGCTCCGGCTCCGGCGGCACGCCGATGTCGCCGAGATAGCCTGTGCAGTAGCGCGCGGGGATGCCCATGCAGCGGCAGAAGGTGAGCGCAAGATGCGCGAAGTCGCGGCAGACGCCGGCGCGCTGGCCGAAGACGTCATGCGCGGACTTCATGTAATGCGCATGCTGGTAGCCGAAGGCGACGTGCTCGTGCACGTAATCGTTGATCGCCTGCACGCGCTCCCAGCCCGGCCTGGTCTTGCCGAACAGCGACCAGGCGTTGTCGGTGAGCTTGTCGGTCTCGCAATAGCGGCTCGGCATCAGGTAGAGCAGCAGCTCGTCGGGCAAGCGATCAATCGGCAACTGCTGCGCATCGGCATTGATCACGTCAGGCAGGCCGGAATCGCGCACCAGCGCGTTGCAGCGCAAGGTCACGCCGCCGGCGGGCGCCACCAGCCGGCCGCAGACATTGCCGAAGCTGTCGCGATAGAAGCCGATCGGCACGTCGGGCTCGGCCACGATGCGCTCGGCGCCGATGATGTCGCGCACACGCGAGGGGTGGATCGAGAGCATGATGACCATCGGCGTCGACGCCTGAGCCGCATAGGTGATCTGGAAGCCGACCTTGATCTCCATCTGCCTAAACCTCTTCCTCCGTCCTGATCTCGTGTTGGTCCAGCGCGACGACGTTGATGCTCACCTTCATCTCGATGAAGGCCGCCGCCGGTCCAAGATAGATGCCATGCAGCGGGATCGCCTGGCAAGGATCGCGCGCGACCGCGGCGCGGATCAGGTCGCGGGAACCAGTGATTCCGTTGGTCGGATCGAATTCGATCCAGCCCGCGCTCGGCAGATAGACTTGCACCCACGCATGCGTCGATCCGCCGCCGCGATGGCGCTCATCATCGCCGGTAAAGAGATAACCGGAAACGAAGCGCGCGGCGATGCCGAGCCGCCGCAGCGCCTCGATCATCAGAAGCGCGTAGTCGCGGCAGGTACCCGAGCCCGTCTGCAGCGTATCGAGCGGATGTTGCGTGCCCTGCTCATGGCGCTTGCGATAAACGAAGGCGTCACGGATGCCATGCGTCATGCCGCTCAGAATCTTGAAGGTCGGCGTCGGCGCATCCTCGTCGAGGAAGTCGCGCGCCCAGGCCGAGAGCTCGCCATTCGGGTCGCTGTAGTTCGGCGTGACGTATTGCCTGAGGTCGGCAAACTCGTCGTTGTCGTAGAGGAACGGGTAGAAATAGGCGGGGTCGTCCGGCGTCAGCGCGAACTCCTCCTCGGGACTGTGATCGACGACGATCTCGGAGATGAAGGTCAGCCTGCGCGCGCGCTCATCGAAGGTTGCGATCGCGACGGAATTGCCGAACACGTCGTGGATCCAGCGCAGCCGCATCGGGGCCGGCACGATCTCGAGCCTGGAGTCAAGCACGCGCAGGTCATGGCCGTCGCGCGGGCGCAACATCACCCGGTGCTCGCCGAACGCGACCGGGCGCGCGTAGCGGTATTCGGTCTTGTGATGAATCTTCAGGCGCGGCATCGTGACATAATCTTCGTGATTCCAATCCGATTAATCTATAGGGATTGCTGCTCATTTCCAGATCGGATTCTGCCCCTTCGATAGGCAAGCACAGATGGAATTGCGAATCGAATCGGAAACGTCGTGGCTGCTGGGGCCGGAGGACCGCGCTCCCGTTCACGAGGTCAATGCCGCTGCCGGCTCGCCGTTTCTGCTCACCTGTGATCACTACGGGCGGCTGATTCCGGGGCGGCTCGGCAATCTCGGCCTGCCGCAATCCGAGTTCGAGCGGCACATCGCCTACGACATCGGCATTGCCGGCGTGGCCGAAACCCTGGCGCGCGCGCTTGACGCGCATCTGGTCGCGCAGCGCTACTCGCGCCTCGTGATCGACTGCAATCGCCCGCCGCATGTTGCAAGTTCCATCCCGCTGGTCAGCGATTCCACGACGATTCCCGGCAACGCGGCACTGTCGGGCGATGCGGCCGACGCACGCAGGCGCGAGATTTTCGATCCCTATCACCATGCGATTGCGGCTGCGATCGATCGCCGCCAGCGCGACGGACTGCCCACCGTGCTGGTGGCGCTGCACAGCTTCACGCCCGACTATGCCGGCATCAAACGCCCCTGGCACGTCGGCGCTCTCTATCACCGCGACACCACGCTGCCGCCGCTTCTGTTGAAGGCGTTGCGCGCGGAAGAAGGTCTCGTGGTCGGCGACAACGAGCCTTATGCTGTCAGCGACGAGACCGACTACACCATTCCCGTACATGGCGAAGCGCGAGGCCTGATCAACACCGGCGTCGAGATCAGGCAGGATTTGATCGCGGACGAAGCCGGCCAGCGGCAATGGGCGGAACGGCTCGCGCGGGTTTTGCGCGAGATCGCGACGACGTTGCGCGCCGAACGTTTGATTTAGCGCGCCCGCGTCAGCGCGAGCCAGATGCCGCCGCCGATCATGCAACCGCCGGACATGCGCGACAGCAGCCGCGTGCGCCGCGCCGAGAAGAAGTTGCGTGCCTGACCTGCGAGCAATGCGTAGGCCGCGTCCGTCAGTCCCGCCAGCACCATGAAGGTAACGCCCAGCAGCACCGCCTGCGAGACATGGTCCTTGCTCAGATCCATGAACTGCGGAAGGAACGCGCCGAAGAACAACAGCAGTTTTGGATTCGACAGCGCCACCAGGAATCCCTGCAGGAAGAAGCCGCCGCGCGGCGGAGGCGGCGGGGCATCGGCATCCACACCTGTCACGGGCGAGCGGATCAGCTTGATTCCGAGCCAGACCAGATAGGCGGCACCGGCAAACCGCACCCAGTCGAACCAGTAGCCCATGGTCGCCATCAACGAGGTCAGGCCGACGGCGACGACAGCGATCGCGATCAGGAGTCCGGCCTGCACGCCCAGAATGTTGATCAGCGCCGCGCGCGTGCCATGGCGCAGGCCGTTGGCGATCAGCAGGGTGACGATCGGACCCGGAAGCAGCGCAAGCGCGATGCAGGCGGCGATAAAGGCGAGGTAGACGTTGAGGGACATGGGGGACTCGCGGGGCGGGATTGACCGGAGCATTATGCATGACGAAGGAAGTGGGTGGAAGACGCTGCTACATCAACAACCGTCGTCCCGGCCAAGCGAGCGCGAGCGAGCCGAGAGACCCATAACCACAGGGCTTTGTTGCTGCACAGAACAGCGTCACGGCATCTTGCGAGCAATAAGGGCCTGTGGTTATGGGTCCCCGTCTGCGCGGGGACGACAGATTGACTTGTGGCGCGTGAGAAAAAATTCTACCGCCCGCCAAGCGTGCCCAACATCCAGCGATGCAGTCCCTGCGATTCCAGAAATCGCTGCGCCTCCAGCTGCAAACCGCCGGCCCCCGACCTTCCCAGTGCGACCGCAACCACGAGATCGCAGCGATGCGACAGCGCAAAGCCGATCGCCGTGTGCGAGCCGTCCTGCATCGACAGATCGTAGGCGCGCGCGCGCCCGGCCATGTCGGCCAGCCAAACCGGCCTGCCCGGAGCAAGCGCAACAAAGCGCGGGCTGATCAGGTCGAGATCGGCAACGCGGTCCACCTCCTCGTCGTCGGCGACGCCGGTGTCGCAATTGCAGAAGCCGATCTTCGGCCGGACATAGAGCTCGACACCGCCGCAATCGGCGCAGCGGAAGGCGCGGCCGGCGGGCCAGCCGTCGCGCGGAAACGGCCAGGAAATTTCCTGCCAACGCGCGTCGACGATCTCGGCGGCGGACGGACGGACCTTCTGGTACGCGGCCACGCCCGACAGCGCGCCGAACGCCAGCGACGCGATCAGAATGGCCAGCACGCGTTGCATCACGCAGCCTCCGTCACGGCAGACCCGCAACCGCGCGCGCATCCCCTGTCAGCTCGAGAATGTGCATGCCGGTGTTGGCGCGATCGACGATATAGATATAGCCGCGCTCGTCGGTCTCGACATTGTTGGTCTGGATCGCGACCTTGCAACGCTCCTTGCCCTCGACGGTGACGCAGCGCTTGTCGGTCTTGTCCGTGATCGCCGGGATGAAATAGCCGACTTCCCTGGGATGATAGGGATCGCGAATGTCGAGCGCGCGGACCCCGGCATTGAAGAAGGCGATGAACGCCATCTTGTTGTAGAACACCGGCGCCATGCTCTCATTGGAGGAGTGCGAACCGAAGCGGCCGCCGCGCGCGCAGAAGTCGCCGCTCGCTTCCGGCACGGTGAAGCTCGAGATCATCATCGGCAGCGTCTCGGTGGTGACGTCGGCGAACCACACCATCTGCCGCGGCTCGTTGCACTCGTTGAGGATCGCCTCGTCGACGATCATCACGATGTCGCGCGTCTTGCCATCCTTGTCGTGAGCGTATTCGGCGATCGGCATGCCCTTCATCGGAAATGTCGTGTGCGCGCCGTTGAAGGCGGACATCGGCATGCGCGCGATCTCGGGATAGCGGAGGTTCTCAGCCGTTGGCTCCTTGGGACCGTTCAGGAGTTTCTCGCGATCGACGATCTGCAGGAAGCCGCCCTTGTCGGTGCCGTAGCCGAAATAGACACGATTGCCTTGGGGACCGAGCGAGATCGGGCCGTGCAGTTCGGTCGGCACCGCGCCGGTCGCGCCGGGCTCCTGCCCCGGGAGACCGAAATCCCTGACTTTGACGGGATGCGCCGGATCGGAGAGATCGTAAATCTCAGTCATGCGCCGCGTGCGCCAGTCCGGCGCGCCGGAAACAAGGTAGGCGATCCCGGTGTCGCACTCCCACCAGTTCTTGTGGGTATCCTTCAGCCCCTCGCCGATGTGGGTGACGAGCACGGGATTGGCGGGATCCGCCACGTTCCAGATCTCGTGTCCGGTGCTGCCGATCGCGCGCAGCATGTAGACCGCCTTCGGATCGCCCTTCGGCAACGATTTGCCGTCACAGACGCGCACCATCTGCGCGCCGCCCAATTCGTATTTTCCTTCCTGCCCGGGAAGATGCTTCAGATATTTGGGATGTGCGGGATCGGTGACGTCGACAATCGAGGTGCCGTTCGGCTCGGCCTTGCCCGTCAGCGGATTGATGGGATCGGGAACTTCGTCGGTGCCGCCGTGGTGGCCGATATAGGCGATCCAGCGATCGCCCTGATGATGAATGGTCGGCTGATAGGCGCTGCGCGCCTGCAGATCGCTCCATCCGACCAGCTTCATGTTGGAGGCCTCGGGCGGCGCCCCGATCTTCTGCGCCTCCGCCGAGGCATTATCGGCGCAGCAGAGCGAGGCAACAGCAAAAAGGATTGCAAGCTTGAGGCGACCACTCATGGTTTGTCCCACCCGTCTCCACCCACATCATCGGCCAATCTGTCGTTGGCGCGAGCGGAACCTAGCACGGCAAATTCGGCACCAAAACACCCTCTTGACATGCAACCATTTGGTTGCCTATTTTGGGAATTATGGATGAGGTCTTCAAAGCACTGGCGGACGCCTCACGGCGATCATTGCTGGACAGGCTTCACGCCAGAAACGGGCAGACTTTGAACGAGCTGTGCGACGGCCTCGACATGACGCGTCAGGCCGTGACGAAGCACTTGGGCATTTTGGAGGAGGCCAATCTGGTCACCACCTTCAAGCATGGCCGCGAGAAGCTGCACTATCTCAACCCGGTCCCGATCCATCAGATCGGCGAGCGCTGGATCAAGAAATTCGAGCGCGCCAGGCTGACCGCGCTCGGCGAACTGAAGAGGCAACTGGAGAAGCGCGATGAGTAAGCCGCAATTCGTCTACACCACCTACATCGAAACCTCGGTTGAAAAGCTCTGGCAGGCGCTGACCGACGGCGACTTCACGGAGCGTTACTGGTTCGGCCATCGCGTCGCGTCCGACTGGAAGGTCGGGTCGTCCTATCGCTTTGCGAAAGACGGTACGCCGAGCATCGAGGGCAAGGTGCTCGAATCCGATTCCCCGCGGCGGCTCGCCTATACGTGGGATTCCTGCTCGGCCGATGCCCGGCGCGAGCGCACCTCGCGCGTCACCTTCGAGCTTGAGCCGCGCGGAAACGTCGTCAAATTGACAGTGACGCATGACGACCTCGATGAAGGCGGCAAGACCTTGCGCGACATTTCCGGCGGCTGGCCGCTGGTGATGGCGAGCCTGAAGAGCTTTTTGGAAACCGGCCGCGAATTTCCCCATCGCGTGCTCAAGGAGCAGGCCTGTGCCTAGACCAGAAATTCGTCTACGTCAGCTACATCAAGACCACGCCGGAAAGGCTGTGGGAGGCGCTCACATCGAGCGAGTTCTCCAAGCGGTACTGGTTCGGCACGGAACTGCGATCGGACTTCAAGGTCGGCTCGTCTTTTGCATTGGTCACGAATGGCGCCACGAGCGATATCGGCGAGATTCTCGAGGCAGACCGGCCGCGGCGGCTTTCCTACACGTTCAAGCATGTGCTGAAGGAGGGCCTGCGCGACGAGCCGGTGACCAAAGTGGTCCTCACGCTCGAACCCTATGGCGACGTCGTGAAGCTGACGCTCACTCACGAAGGCTTCACCCCCCAGAGCAAGCTGCTCGACGGCATCTCGAGCGGATGGCCCGCGATCATGTCCAATCTCAAGAGTCTCATGGAAGCGGGCGAGGCGCTGGCGATGCCGCCGCCCTGCGCGGAAGACAAGCAATGATCACAGAAGCGCGCAATATCGGAGGGTTCGAGCGGCCATGACCATCGACAAGTTCAAGCCGACGCTCGTCTATACGATCTACATCAAATCGACGCCGGAAAAAGTGTGGGAGGCGCTGACCACCGGCGAGGTCAGCGCGAAATATTTTTTCGGAAATTCGGTCGAGGTCGCCGAGCGAATTGGCGGCGACTTCATCGTACGCCAGCCTGATGGCGCGCTGCACATCTCGGGCGAAGTCGTCGAATACGATCCGCCGAGGAAGCTCACCGTCACCTTCAACGTCAACTGGCCAGCGCTGATCGAGAAGCTCGGGCCGACGCTCGTGAGTTATGAGATCGAACCGGCCGGCGATGCGGTGCGACTGACGCTCACCGAATCGCATGACCGCCCTCTCAGCGACGACATCCTCTCCGGTGGCCGCCAAGGGTGGCCCGCGATCCTGTCCAGCCTGAAGAGTCTGCTGGAGACGGGTCATCCGCTGGTGGTGAAGATGGCGCCGCCCACGCGCATGCTTGCGGCGTTGAAGGCGCTGGGGATTGCGACGCCTTAGCCAACTCTCATGGTGAGGAGAAGCGCCGTCGCGCGGGAGCTATCGGGGCTATGAAGGACCGGGCAGCGGCGCGACGATGCGTCGGTACAGATGCCAGGTCGTATGTCCAAGCACCGGCAGCGTCACGATCAGCCCCAGAAAATAGGGAATCGCGGAGACGATCAAAAGCAGCACGATGACAGCGGCCCAGCCGATCATCGGCACCGGGCTCATCACCACCGCGCGCACGCTGGTCACCATCGCGGTGACGAAATCGACCTCGCGATCGAGCAGCAGCGGGAACGAGACCACGGTCAGCGAGAACAGGATCAGCGACAGCGCCGCACCGTCGAGATTGCCGATCGCAAGGAACAGCAGTCCCTCGTTGGTGGTGAGCAGGGCCGTGACGAACTCCTTCAGGCTCGAGAACGAGGCGTTGAGCCCGAGCAGCAGCACGATCAGGAGCCGCACCTGATACATCCAGATCACGAAGAAGAACAGTGTGACAAAAGCCATCCAGCCGATCTCGCTGCGCGAACGCACCGCGGACCAGATCGCGCCGAACGAAACCTTCTGACCCGTCTCGCGGCGGCGGCTGACTTCATAAAGTCCGGTCGCCACGAACGGACCAATGAGCGCGAAACCGGCCGCGAGCGGGTAAGCGAAATAGACCATGCCGAATGCGGTCAGGCAGAGCACGATCAGGATTCCGCCGGCCGCATACAGCGCCCCGAAGGTAAGCCCGTAAAGCGGCAGCGCCTGAAAATCGCGCAGCCCCTCGCCCAGGGCTTCGGCGATGTCGCTTGCGCTGATGCGGCGCACCACCGGATCGACCTTGCCGGAGATTGACATCGCACGTCCTCCTGAATGCTTGCGGAGGATTGACGCAGGCGACAAAGAGAGGCGTGTTGATCTAGCTCAATTGCGGACGCGCACTCGCTGTCGTCTCGGCCAAAGCAACGGGTCGCGCGAACCCGACCGGTGACAGGCTCCGCGCGCGCCAAGACCCATGACTATATGGCTTTGTTGCTGCAAAGAACGGTGCAACCACTATCTCGCGCACCGACGTAGGCCTGTGGTTATGGGCCCCCGCCTTCGCGGGGGCGACGGCGAATTTGTGACTACCCCTTCGCGCGCAGCTCGCGACGCAGCACCTTGCCGGTTGCGGTCATCGGAAGCGTATCGGTGAATGCGACGTGGCGCGGATATTCGTGGGCTGCGAGCTGCACCTTCACGAACTCCTGAATTTCGCGCGCGAGGCTCTCGCTCGGCGCAAAGCCCGGCCGCAGCACGATCCACGCCTTCACCGCCTCGGTGCGGATCGGATCGGGTATGCCGACCACTGCCGACAAGGCAACGGCCGGATGCTTCAAAAGCGTGTCCTCGATCTCCGCCGGACCGATCCGATAACCGGCCGAGGTGATGACGTCGTCCTCGCGGCTCGAGTACCAGAAATAGCCGTCCTGATCGCACAGGCCGAGATCACCGGTCAGCAGAAACTCGCCGACATATTTCTTCCGCGTGGCTTCGGGGTTCTTCCAATATTCGATCATGGTGACGGGGCTCGGCTGGCGCACGCCGATGATGCCGCGCGTGCCGCGCGGCAGTTCCTCGCCGGTCTCGCCGACGATTCGCACGTCAAAGCCCGGCGTCGGCTTGCCCATGGAACCGGGGCGGATCGGAAACAGCCTTGAATTGCTGCCGATGACGAGATTGCATTCGGTCTGGCCGTACACCTCGTGCGCGTCGATGCCGAAGGTCGCGCGCACCCAATCCAAAAGCTCGGCGCCGAGCGACTCGCCGCCGGTAAAGATGCTCCGCAGCTTCACGCCCGGATGCGCCGCGCCGGCCTGGCGCATCAGCTTCAGCGCCGTCGGCGGCAGGAACACGTTACGAATGCCATGATGAGCCATCATCGCCATCGCCGCGTCCGGCTCGAATTTTCGCGCGCGATGCCCGACCAGCGGCACGCCGTGATACCAGAAGGCCAGCAGCGCGTTGATCAGCCCGCCGATCCAGGCCCAGTCGGCCGGCGTCCACATCAGGTCGCCGGGCTTGGGCATGAAGTCGTGACACATTTCCACATTGGGCAAATGGCCGAGAACGACGCGATGCGCGTGCAGGGCTCCCTTCGGATTTCCCGTGGTGCCCGAGGTGTAGATGATCAGCGCGGGATCGTCAGCCGAGGTGTCGACGGTCGCAAAGTCCGACGAGGCGTGCTCGATCGAGGACCAGAACGATCTGGTGCCCGGCGGGGCGCGCTTCGCGATCACATAGACGTTGGCGAGATCGGGCAGCCGGTCGCGGATCTTCTTGAGCTTCTCCCACCCGCCCTCGTCGGTCACGACGGCCTTGGCGCCGGAATTCGCTAGCCGGAATTCCAGCGCGTCCTCGCCGAACAGCGCAAACAGCGGAATCGAAATCATGCCCGAGCGGAATGCGGCGAGATGAGCGATCGGCAATTCGAGGGATTGCGACAGGAACACGGCGACGCGGTCGCCGCGAACAAGCCCGTCCGACTTCAGCACGTTGGCAAAGCGGCGCGAGCAGTCCGCAACCTCATCGAACGTGGTGCGCGTGGTGGCGCCGCCCTCATCGACATAGATCAGCGCAAGGCGGCCCGAGCCGTCCGCGTGGCGATCGCAGCAGACAGTCGCAAGATTGAGACGCGCGGGGATGTCCCAGCGGAAATTGCGATAGAGCTCCTCGTAGCTGGAGGCCGGGTTGAGCATCACATCTCCGTCATGGCCGGACTTGTTCCGGCCGCCACGTTCTTTCTTGAGGCCACAGTTTCAGCGCGGCACAAGGCCGGGCATGACCCTGAGGATAATTTTTGCGCGCTCCAGACTTCAACTGCGCGCTCACGCGTCGGCCACCTCCATCGCAAGCTCGGCCTCGAGGCTTGCGACGTCGCGATAGATCGAGGCGACCGCGAGCAGGCGTCCCTTGCTTTTATAGCGGACCAGGCAATCCTTGCCCGCGATGCTGCCGTCAACCGCGATTTCATCCCAGCTCTCGGCGTGACCGACGTAGTTGATCGGCACGTCATAATGCTGGCTCCAGAAGAATGGCACGGCGTCAAAGGCTTCGCGCTCCCCCATCATGTTGCGCGCGGCGGTCTGGCCCTGGCGTTCGGCGACCACCCAATGCTCCACGCGAATGTTCTGGCCGGAATGCTTGTCCGGCCAGCGCGCGATATCGCCGGCGGCATAGATTCCCGGCGCACTGGTCTCGAGATAGGCGTTGACCACGACGCCGCGATCGATCGCAAGCCCCGCCTTCTCGGCGAGCGCGAGCCGCGGCCGCACGCCGACGCCGACCACGACGACATCGGCCTCGATGACGCCGCCGCTCTTCAGCGCCGCGCGTTTGCCCTCGATCGCCGTGACGGTGTCGCCGAGATGAAAGGTGACGCCGTGTTGCTCGTGCAGCGCGCGAACGAAATCGCCCATCTCCGGCCCGAGCACACGCTCCATCGGCCGCTGCTCGAGGCCCACGACATGGACCTCGATGTCGCGCGCGCGCAACGAAGCCGCCACCTCGAGCCCGATGAAGCTCGCTCCGATCACGACCGCGCGGCGCGCGTTCCCGGCAAGCCCGATGATCGCGCGGCAATCGTCGAGCGAGCGCAACACATGCACGTGCGGCTGGTTCGCACCGGGGATTGGCAGCCGTACCGGCTCGGCACCGGTCGCGAGCAACAGGCGATCGTAAGGAACGGTCTTGCCGTCGCCGAGAATCACTTTCCGTCCAGCCGCGTCGATCGACGTGACCTCGGTCCTCAGCCTGAGATCGATTGCGGATTCGGCATAGAACTGATCCGGTCGCAGCGGCAGCCAATCCTCGGGCGCGCTGCCGGCGAGATAATCCTTCGACAGGTTGGGCCGATCGACCGGCGGCGCATCATCATTGCTCAGCATGACGATGCTGCCGCGATAGTCCAGCCGTCGCAGCATCTCGGCTGCGGCAAATCCTGCCGCGCCACCGCCCACGATCACGATCTTGTCGGGCGCAGCGGCCGCGGCTTTTTTTCGGGGCTCGGGCTGCTCGCGCTTTCCGCGGACAAAGATCCGGTCGCCCTCGCGCTCCACCTTCCAGACCGCAAGCGGGGTGAGCGCCGGCGCGCGGACCGCTTCTCCCGTGCGGAGATCGAAACAGGCGTGATGCCAGGGACAGCGAACGGTTACGCCGACCGCAAGCCCCTCCCCCAGCGGGCCGTGATAATGGCTGCAATGGGCGTCGATTGCGAAAATCTCGGAGCGTGATCGGACCAGCAGCACCTCGTCGTCGCCGACATGGCCGACCAGCATCGCGCCGGAGGCTTCGGGGAGAGTGACGCCCTGTGTGAGATCGGGGCCGGCGGGCGGGGCTTTTTGTTCGGCCATGTCGTGACCCTCCTCCGTGACAACGGATCAACCGCCACCCGCCCGGTTGGTTTCCAGACTACCCCGTCAGGGCGGCCTTCACGAGGCCGCTCGCCTTGGAAAAATCCATCTGGCCGGTGTACTTCGCCTTCAGCGCGGCGATCACCTTGCCCATGTCCTTCATCCCGGCCGCGCCGGTCTCGGCGATCGCGGCCCCGATCGCGGCTTTGACGTCGTCCTCCGACATCTGCTTGGGTAGATACCCCGATATCACCGCGATCTCCTCGCGTTCCCCGGCCGCGAGTTCCGAGCGACCGCCCTTGTCGTAGAGCTCGACCGCTTCCTGGCGCTGCTTGATCATCTTCTGCAGCACGCCGAGCAGCTCGGCATCGGACAGCGGCGGCTTGCCCTGACCGCGCGCCTCGATATCGGCGTTCTTGATCGTCGCGTTGACCATGCGCAGCGTGGAGAGCTTGCGCTCGTCCTTGGCTTTCATGGCCTCCTTCACGGCGTTGTTGATGTCGTCGCGCATCATGCGGCGTGCCCTCTAAATGCTTGAGAAAACTGATCTAGGCCGTTCGCGGCACCGAGACAACCATGGTTCCGTAGAGGGCGCGGCGCGCCGCCTCCAAATATGCGGGAATCGCATGTGAATCCACGACTTACCGCTTTGACGCGGGCGGCTCGTCCGACTATGTAAGGGGCTCATGACAATAACCGAAAACGACGCCGCCTGGCCGGACCACAAGCCGACCGCGCTCCTCGTGCTCGCCGATGGCACGGTGCTAGAAGGCTTTGGCCTCGGCGCCGAGGGCCAGGCCGTGGGCGAGGTCTGCTTCAACACCGCGATGACCGGCTATGAGGAGATCCTGACCGATCCGTCCTATGCCGGGCAGATCATCACCTTCACATTCCCGCATATCGGCAATGTCGGCACCAACGAGGAAGACATCGAGACGGTGAACATGGCGGCGACGCCCGGCGCGCGCGGCGTGGTGCTGCGCACCGCCATCACCGATCCCTCCAACTACCGCGCCACTCGCCATCTCGACCAATGGCTGAAGGCCCGCGGCATCGTCGGTCTCTCCGGCATCGACACCCGCGCGCTGACCGCGCTGATCCGCAGCAAGGGCATGCCCAATGCCGTGATCGCCCACAACAAGGACGGCAAATTCGACCTGCACGGCCTGAAGGAGGAAGCGCGCGAATGGCCCGGCCTGGAGGGCATGGACCTCGTGCCGATGGTCACCTCCGGCCAGCGCTTCGTCTGGGACGAGACCGAGTGGGCGTGGGACCAGGGCTTTGGCCGGCAGACCGCGCCCGAGTTCAACGTCGTCGCGATCGACTACGGCATCAAGCGCAACATCCTGCGGCTGCTCGCAGGCGTCGGCTGCAAGGTCACGGTGGTCCCGGCCACAACCTCGGCCGAGGACATTCTGGCGATGAAGCCCGACGGCGTGTTCTTGAGCAACGGCCCGGGCGATCCCGCCGCGACCGGCAAATATGCGGTACCCGTGATCCAGAAAGTGATCCAATCGGGCACGCCGACGTTCGGGATTTGTCTCGGTCACCAGATGCTCGGCCTTGCCGTTGGCGCGAAGACCAGAAAGATGCATCAGGGTCATCACGGCGCCAATCATCCGGTCAAGGACGAGACCACCGGCAAGGTCGAGATCACCTCGATGAACCACGGTTTCGCCGTCGACCAGGCGAGCCTGCCGAAGGGCGCGACGCAGACCCACGTCTCGCTGTTCGACGGCTCCAATTGCGGCATTCAGCTCGACGGCAAGCCTGTGTTCTCGGTGCAGTATCACCCCGAAGCCTCGCCCGGGCCGCGCGACTCGCACTATCTCTTCAAGCGTTTTGCCGATTTGATGCGGGAGAAAAAGCGCTAACGGAACCGCGGCCGTTCGATCCGCGTCTGGCGTGCGGAGGATTGCATGCCCCCCGTCAAGGAATGGAGGGAACCGA
The DNA here is from genome assembly GCA_963738845.1 of uncultured Alphaproteobacteria bacterium. Lineage (GTDB taxonomy): Bacteria > Pseudomonadota > Alphaproteobacteria > Rhizobiales > Xanthobacteraceae > Bradyrhizobium. Next base: position 61,153 of record CAVTYJ010000012.1, read on the forward strand.
TGGCCATCGTCTTCGCCGACGACGGCCTCGTTCCGAACAACCCGATGCCGTTCCTGGTCTACAGGAATGCGATCGAGCTCGATCACGACGAACCGGAGCGGACCATCGAACGCGTGTTCGCCGGCAATGGCTGGGGCGACATGTGGCGCAACGGCATCTACGACTTTCCGCACTACCATGCGACGGTGCATGAGGCGCTCGGGGTCGCGCGCGGACATGCGCGCGTGCGCTTCGGGGGCGACGCCGGAAAGGAGCTGGATATCCAAGCCGGCGATGTCGCGATCCTGCCCGCCGGCACCGGGCATCAGTGCCTGCTGGCGAGCCCCGATCTTTCCGTGGTCGGTGCCTATCCTCCGGGACCGAAAATGGACCTTGCGCGGCCGACGCCGGAAAACCATGCCAGGGCGCTGATCACGATCCCACGGGTCAAGGTGCCGAAGATCGATCCGGTGATGGGCGCCGACGGACCGCTGGTCTGGTTGTGGCGCCGCTCGCGCTGACCGTCAGCGAGGGCTCGCCCCTCATCCCGGCAATGGACATGCGTCGCCGGACCATTTAACGCATTCGCGCGCCGGCTTCTCGCCCGGCGGCCCATTTGCCGGATCGCGCGACGCCATGGACGACTGGATCGACTACTACGACTCCACGCATACGATCTATGCGAGCAAGCGGCATCGCGACCTGCATTTCGAGGTGATCGCGCGCGACATCATCGGCTACATCGGCTCGCCCGATTGGGTCGTGCTGGATTATGCCTGCGGCGAAGCGCTGTCGGCGAGCACGGTCGCGGACCGCTGTGCCATGCTGATCCTGGCCGAGCCCGCGCCCGGTGTGCGCGGCCGCCTGATCGCGCGCTTTGCGCCCAACACCAAGATCAGGGTGCGCTCGCTCGACGACTTGCGGAAGATGCACGAACGCTCGGTGGATCTCGTCGTGATGAACTCGGTCGCGCAATACATGTCGCCGGCCGAGCTCGATGCGGCGTTTGCGGTGATCAGGCGGCTGCTCAAGCCGGGCGGTCGACTGGTGCTCGGCGACATCCTCCGCCCCGAAATCGGCATGCCGACCGACGTCTATGCACTGCTGCGCTTCGCGGCCAAGCACGGTTTTTTCAAGGACGCCCTGAAAGGCCTGCTCTCGACCGCCCTCTCGGACTACCGGCATCTGCGCTCGCGCGTCGGGCTGCAGCGCTATGGCGAGCCCGAGATCATCGCAAAGCTCGCGGCCGCAGGCTTTACTGCGACGCGCGCGCACCAGAATATCGGCCACAATCCCTGGCGCATGACGTTCGTGGCACGGCCCGCGCTCGCGGGGTTAGGGTTAACCAGCACAAGCGATGGCCGCCTGACGGCCGATCGGCAATGATCGGATCGGCCCGGTGGCGGAATGGCCACGCGGGGGCGGTGCAACGCCCCACATCCTGGTTCAACTCCAGGCCGGGTCTCCACGCTTCGCCCTGACGGGCTACGCGTGGCGCAGCCACGCCAGACCGGCGGGGCAAAGCGTGTCCGGCGAAGCTTGAGCGAAGCGAAAGTGTAGACGGACTGGGGGACAGGCCTCGCACTCTCCTTATAAATCGAGCAAATTGCCCAAATTGTACGGTTGATGAGGGCCTAAAACCCTTTCCAAAGCGGCGCAATCTGGCTAAAGACGCCTCGCGCGCGAGGGGCTTCCTCACGCAATTGGATGAGGGACGCGCGGCCGGCGCGCCTTTTTTTTGTGCTTTTTCTACCTTTCGAGTTGAGATGCCCAAACGAACCGACATCTCCACCATCCTGATCATCGGCGCGGGCCCGATCGTGATCGGCCAGGCCTGCGAGTTCGATTATTCCGGCACGCAGGCGGTCAAGGCGCTGAAAGAGGAGGGCTACCGGGTCGTCCTGGTCAACTCCAATCCGGCCACGATCATGACCGATCCGGAGCTGGCGGACGCGACCTATATCGAGCCGATCACGGCGGAAATCGTCGGCAAGATCATCGAGCGCGAACGCAACGTCGTCGAGGGCGGGTTTGCCCTGCTGCCGACCATGGGCGGGCAGACCGCGTTGAACTGCGCGCTCTCGCTGCGCCGGCAGGGCACGCTGCAGAAGTTCAATGTCGAGATGATCGGCGCAACGGCGGATGCGATCGACAAGGCCGAGGACCGCCAGCTGTTTCGCAACGCCATGGAAAAAATCGGCCTGCAGACGCCGAAGTCGCGGCTTGCAAACGCGTCGTCGTTGAAAAAATCCGACCGCGGCAAATATCTCGCCGACCGTGCAAGGCTGTCGGGAGCCGAGCTCGAGAGTTTCGAGCGGCAATGGGCGGCAGGCGAAAGCGATCGCCGCAAGCGCTACCAGGAGCACGCGCTCGGCGAGGCATTGATGGCGCTGTCGGAAATCGGGCTGCCCGCCATCATCCGCCCCTCCTTCACCATGGGCGGCACCGGCGGCGGCATCGCCTACAACAAGGAAGAGTTTCTCGACATCATCGAGCGGGGGCTCGACGCTTCGCCGACCAACGAGGTGCTGATCGAGGAAAGCGTTCTCGGCTGGAAAGAGTTCGAGATGGAGGTGGTGCGCGACAAGCGCGACAATTGCATCATCATCTGCTCGATCGAAAACCTCGATCCGATGGGCGTCCACACCGGCGATTCCATCACGGTGGCGCCGGCGCTGACGTTGACCGACAAGGAATACCAGATCATGCGCGACGCCTCGATCGCGGTGCTGCGCGAGATCGGGGTCGAGACCGGCGGCTCGAACGTGCAGTTCGCGGTTAACCCGGCCGACGGCCGCATGGTCGTGATCGAGATGAACCCGCGCGTCTCGCGCTCGTCCGCCCTCGCCTCCAAGGCCACCGGCTTTCCGATCGCCAAGGTCGCGGCCAAGCTCGCGGTCGGCTACACCCTCGACGAGATCGCCAACGACATCACTGGCGGCGCGACGCCGGCGTCGTTCGAGCCGACCATCGACTACGTCGTCACCAAGATACCGCGTTTTGCGTTCGAAAAGTTTCCGGGCGCGTCGACCACTCTGACAACCTCGATGAAATCCGTGGGCGAGGTGATGGCGATCGGCCGCACGTTCCAGGAGAGCCTGCAGAAGGCGCTGCGCGGACTCGAGACCGGTCTGACCGGCCTCGACGAGATCGACATCGAGGGGCTCGGCCGCGGCGACGACAAGAACGCGATCCGCGCGGCGCTGGGAACGCCGACGCCGAACCGCATCCTGCAGGTCGCCCAAGCCATGCGGCTCGGCTGGTCGAACGAAGAGATTCACAAATCGTGCCGGATCGATCCATGGTTCCTGTCGGAGATGCGCGGCATCGTCGAGATGGAGGACAAGGTCCGGAAGCACGGCCTGCCGCAGAACGCATTCGGCATGCGGAGCCTGAAGGCGATGGGCTTTTCCGATGCGCGGCTTGCCGTGCTGGCGGACACCACCGAGGCCGAGGTGACGGCGCGGCGCCACCAGCTCGGCGTGCGCCCCGTCTTCAAGCGCATCGACACCTGCGCCGCCGAGTTCGCCTCCCCCACGGCCTACATGTATTCGAGCTACGAGGCGCCGTTCGCCGGCCAGCTCGCTGACGAAAGCGCGCCCTCGGACAAGAAGAAGGTGATTATCCTCGGCGGTGGTCCCAATCGGATCGGCCAGGGCATCGAGTTCGACTATTGCTGCTGCCACGCCTGCTTCGCGCTGGACGAAGCGGGTTACGAAACCATCATGATCAACTGCAATCCGGAGACGGTGTCGACCGATTACGACACCGCGGACCGGCTGTATTTCGAGCCGCTCACGGCCGAGGACGTGCTGGAGATCATCGACACCGAGCGCAAGGCCGGCACCCTGCATGGGGTGATCGTGCAGTTCGGCGGCCAGACGCCGCTCAAGCTCGCACACCCCCTGGAAGCGGCCAACGTGCCGATCCTCGGCACCTCGCCGGAAGCGATCGACCTTGCCGAGGACCGCGACCGCTTCAAGCGCGTGCTGGACAAGCTGCATCTGAAGCAACCGAAGAACGGCATCGCCTACTCGGTCGAGCAGGCGCGCCTCGTCGCCGCCGATCTCGAGTTGCCGCTGGTGGTGCGCCCGTCCTACGTGCTCGGCGGCCGGGCGATGCAGATCATCCGCGAGGAGACCCAGCTCTCCGACTACCTGCTCGGCACGCTGCCCGAGCTCGTGCCGGCCGATGTGAAAGCGCGCTACCCGAACGACAAGACCGGGCAGATCAACACCGTGCTCGGCAAGAACCCGCTGTTGTTCGACCGCTATCTGACCGACGCCACCGAAATCGATGTCGATTGCCTCAGCGACGGTAAGGACACCTTCATCGTCGGCATCATGGAGCACATCGAGGAAGCCGGCATTCACTCCGGCGATTCAGCCTGCTCGCTGCCGCCGCATTCGCTCGACGACAACATGATCGCGGAACTCGAGCGGCAGACCCGGGAGCTTGCGCTCGGCCTCGACGTGGTCGGGCTGATGAACGTGCAATATGCCATCAAGGACGGCGAGATCTATGTGCTCGAGGTCAATCCGCGCGCCTCGCGCACGGTGCCGTTCGTGGCCAAGGTAATCGGCATCCCGGTGGCCAAGATCGCCGCGCGAATCATGGCCGGTGAAAAGCTCGCCGACTTCAATCTGAAGAAGCCCGCGCTGAACCACGTCGGCGTCAAGGAATCGGTGTTTCCGTTCGCCCGCTTCCCGGGTGTCGACACGGTGCTGGGGCCGGAGATGCGCTCGACCGGCGAAGTCATGGGCATCGATCGCTCCTTCGAGATCGCCTTTGCCAAGAGCCAGCTCGGTGGCGGCACCCGCGTGCCGCGCAAGGGCACGGTGTTCGTTTCGGTGCGCGAGATCGACAAGCCGCGGGTTGCGGAGGCGGTCCGGCTTTTGTTCTCGCTCGGCTTCAAGGTGATGGCGACCTCGGGGACCCAGCGCTTCCTGGCCGACACCGGCGTGCCGACGGAAAAAGTCAACAAGGTGCTGGAGGGACGGCCGCATATCGTCGATGCCATCACCAACGGCGACATCCAGCTCGTGTTCAACACCACGGAGGGGCCGCAGGCGCTGGCCGACAGCCGCTCGTTGCGCCGCGCGGCCCTCTTGCATAAAGTCCCGTATTACACCACCCTCTCCGGTGCCGTGGCGGCGGCCCAGGGTATCCGGGCTTATCTGGGTGGAGACCTTGAGGTCCGCACGCTCCAGAGTTATTTTTCCGACAACTGATCGTTGACCGGGGACCAGAGCCCGCTGAATGATCGGTCGTTAGAGCCAGTACGGCCGGAACCCACCGCCCCGCATGAATGCAATCAGGGCCCTTCGCAGGGCCCGAATTAGTGGGGCTGGCGGGCTTTGATTCGAGCCGCAAGAGCCTACCTTGGAAGATGTTGCGCGCGCAGGCCCGTTGCGGGCCCTGGCGCGATTGAAGGACGAAGGATGATGGAAAAGGTTCCGATGACCTCGCTCGGCTACAGCGCGCTCGCGGACGAGTTGAAGCGGCGCCAGTCGGTGGATCGTCCGCGCATCATTGAGCATATCGCCGAAGCGCGTTCGCATGGCGATCTGTCGGAGAACGCCGAGTATCACGCCGCGAAAGAGGAGCAGTCGCACAATGAGGGCCGTATCGCCGAGCTGGAGGACAAGCTCGCGCGCGCCGACGTGATCGACATTTCGAAACTTTCCGGCGACACCATCAAGTTCGGCGCGACTGTGACGCTGATCGACGAGGACACGGAGAAGAAGGCGGTGTACCAGATCGTGGGCGAGGTCGAGGCCGATGCCAAGAAAGGCAGGATCTCGATTACCTCTCCGCTTGCCCGCGCGCTGATCGGCAAGAAGAAGGGCGCCTCTGTCGAGGTCAATACGCCCGGCGGCGCCAAGGCGTACGAGATCACCAAAGTCGAGTGGCGCTGAGGGCTGCCATTCGGTCCGCGGCAAGCGTAACCGCCGCAGAATGATCCGGCTTTATCGGCCCCTCCGGGCAATCACGCTAAGCGGACGCTGCAAACCTCGGCGCGTCGCGAGCGCCGTATCATTGGCGCGAGCGCCGTGATAATCGGTCGTGTCGGCATTCGACCGAGTGCGTTGCGCGGGAGGAAACGATGAACATCGATCGTCTTCAGCCTTATCTCTTGAGCCTTTTCAGGTTCGTCGCCGGCCTCATTCTCTTTCACTATGGCGTCGCGAAACTCTTCAAGTTTCCACCGATCGAAATGTTCGAGGGGGTGACGCTGTTCTCGTTGTGGGGCGCTGCCGGCATGATCGAGCTGGTGCTCGGCGGCATGCTGATGCTCGGTCTCCTGACCCGATTGGCTGCGTTCATCCTGTCCGGAGAGATGGCATTTGCCTATTTCATGGAGCATTTCCCGCACAGCTTCTTCCCGGCCGTCAACGAAGGCGGGCTCGCCATCATTCTCTGTTTCGGTTGCCTCTATCTCGCTTCCGCAGGAGGCGGGCCGATCAGCCTTGACGCGATGCTGGGGCTCAGCGCCCCGCAGCCCGGCCCCGCGCGAATCTAGCCGCGACGGAACCTGACCTAGAACTCCCGTCCGAGCAACCGATCGACGGAATAGCGGCCGCCGCCCTTGAAGAAGATGGCCAGGCAGAGAAGCGCCCACAGCAGGGCGAACTCGTAACCGCGATTGGTCCAGAAATATCCGAACTGCCACTGGAACAGGATGATGATCACGATCATCTCGATCCCGATGATGGCTGCGGCAATACGGGTAAACAGGCCGATCGCGAGGCAGACGGCGGCGACGGATTCGGCAAAATAGGTCAGATACGCCAGAGCTTCCGGAAACGGCAATCCCTTGGCCGCGATGTTGGGTGCAAACTTCGCAATAGGCGTGTTGAGAATTTTCGTCACGCCATGCGGCACCAGGATCGCGCCGGCGGCAAAGCGCATGATGGCGTAGGAATAGGGGGCGCAGCTCTCATAGAACCCGGCAAGCGCCGGGAAGACAAGCTTCGTTTCGTCATGAGCGGCCATCGCCTCGTCCCCCCATCCTCTGCACAAGCTTGCGCGAATATCAGCGAAACACCGTCCTCTCGCTTCTATTCCGGGATTGTAGACGAACAAATTTGCAACTCACAAATGCGGGAGCATGGTAGCGTTGCGCAGCTGGGTGAACCAAATTGTCGTCACGATTGTTGAGGCAAAGGGCGGCACGGGACATCCAGATGGAGAATGCAAGAATGTTGGATCGCTTTGGCGCGACCTATCAGCCCTTGGCCTTGAGCGCGTTCAGATTCATGACGGGCCTGCTCCTGTTCCAATACGGCGTTGCGAAAATCTTGAAGATTCCTGCATTGCCGTATTTCGCCAATCCCCCACCATTGATCATGACGGCCGGCGCCCTCGAACTTGTTCTCGGGGTGCTCCTGATGATCGGGCTGTTCACGCGACTGTCCGCGTTCATCCTGTCGGGTGAAATGGCATTCGCCTATTTTGTCGGCCACATGTTCAAGACCGGTGAGGCTGTGTTCCACCCGCTCAACAATGGCGGGACCGCAGCGATCTTGTTTTGCTTTGCGTGTCTTTATCTGGCCGTGTCTGGCGGAGGCTCGCTCAGCGTCGACGCTGCACTGCAGAAGCGGAGCACGCTTGACCGCGCGGACGAAAGTCACGTGGGACAAGCCGCGCGATGATGCAGGTCACATCCTGGTCTTCACTTCGAGCGGCACCGCGGCTTCATATTTCGAGTTGTGCAGGACCAGCGACGTCCTGACGTTGCGCACATGCGGCGCTGCGGTGAGATGCGTGACGAACTCCTGGAACGTCGCCATGTCGGGCGCCACGCATTTGAGGATGAAGTCCACCTCGCCCGACAGCATCCAGCATTCGCGCACAAGCGGCTCGGCGCGCACGAAATCCTCGAATGCACGCAAGTCAGCGTCCGCCTGGCTCGACAGATGCACTGAGGCAAATACCGTCACGTCGAAGCCCAGTCGCCGCGGATCGAGCAATCCCCGATAGCCGCGGATATAGCCTTCCTCTTCAAGGGTGCGGACCCGGCGCAGACATGGTGGTGGCGAAATCCCGACCCGCTTGGCGAGTTCGACATTGGTGATTCGGCCGTCGGCCTGGATCTCGCTCAGGATTTTGAGGTCGATCTCGTCTAGATTCTTCGACACGTGAGTTCCGGGTTCCCTGAAGCATGGGGGCATGGCGCGCCGGCAACACTTTTAGCGCAGCTTCGTCGTCCTGCGCAATTTTATTGCGCGTGCAGCGCCGCAAATTCCGTGGGCTCACGTCAATGTTCCGCGCCATCATGGGAAAAATTGCCGATATGGATTGCAATTCTTGCATGGCTCGCCACATACCTTACAGTCGGTTTTGTCAATTTCGGCGCCGCCGCGATGCCTTTCAGGGCGGATTTCGCTCAAGCGCTGACCAGCCTCACGCAGCGAGACCTCCGCGCCATGTCCGCACCAATTCATGCCAAGGTCGTTATCATCGGGTCCGGTCCGGCCGGCTATACGGCTGCCATCTATGCCGCGCGGGCGATGCTGGAGCCGATTCTGATCCAGGGCATCCAGCCGGGCGGACAGCTCACCATCACCACCGACGTCGAGAACTATCCGGGCTTTGCCGAGGTCATTCAGGGGCCGTGGCTGATGGAGCAGATGGAGAAGCAGGCGCGCCATGTCGGTACGAAGATCGTCACGGACCTCGTCACCAGGCTCGAAACCGCACAGCGGCCGTTCCGCCTGACCTGCGATTCCGGCGACGTCTATCTCGCGGACACGGTGATTCTTGCGACAGGCGCGCAGGCGCGCTGGCTCGGGATGCCGTCGGAAGAGAAATTCAAGGGTTTCGGCGTGTCGGCCTGCGCGACTTGCGACGGCTTCTTCTATCGGGGCAAGCAAGTGGTGGTGGTCGGCGGCGGCAATACCGCGGTGGAGGAAGCGCTGTTTCTGACCAACTTCGCCTCGAGCGTCACGGTCGTGCATCGGCGCGATCACTTCCGCGCCGAACGCATCCTGCAGGATCGCTTGTTCAAGAATCCGAAGATCACGGTGATCTGGGATTCCGTCATCGACGAGGTCGGCGGTGAGGAAAATCCTGCCAAGGTCACACATGTGCGCTTGAAGGACGTCAAGACTGGCGCGACGAGGCAGCTTTCCGCCGATGGGGTCTTCATCGCGATCGGGCATGCGCCGGCGAGCGAACTCGTGCGCGGCCAGGTCAAGCTGAAACCATCCGGCTATGTCGAGGTGGCGCCGAATTCGACGGCCACCTCTGTGCCCGGGCTATTTGCCGCCGGTGATGTCGCCGACGACGTCTATCGCCAGGCGGTCACTGCCGCTGGCCTCGGCTGCATGGCCGCACTTGAAGCCGAGCGATTCCTGGCGCTGCGCGCCAGCGAACGGGCGGCTGCGGAATGATTTGACATGGCCAAAACTCGCGACGGATTTTCTGATATGGATTGGGACAAGCTGAAGGTGTTTCACGCAGCGGCGGAAGCGGGCAGCTTCACGCATGCCGGAGAACAGCTCGGGCTTTCGCAATCGGCGGTATCGCGCCAGGTCAGCGCGCTCGAGCAGGAACTATCGGTATCGCTGTTTCATCGCCACGCCCGAGGCCTCATCCTGACCGAGCAGGGCGACCTGCTCTTCCGCACGGCGCACGACGTGTTCATGCAGCTGCAGGCGGCGCGGGCCAAGCTCACCGACAGCCGCGAGCGGCCGAGCGGCGATCTCAAGATCACAACCACGCCCGGCGTCGGAATCAATTGGCTGATCCCGCGCCTCGGCGAGTTCACCGCGCTTTATCCGGAGATCCGGATCTCGCTGATCGTCACCGACGAAGAGCTCGACCTCTCGATGCGCGAGGCCGACGTCGCGATCCGCACTCGCAAGCCGACGCAGCCGGATCTGATTCAGCGCAAGCTGTTCTCGATCGGGTTTCACGCCTATTGCTCGCCGGAATACGTCAAGCGTTTCGGCACGCCGCGTACGCTCGACGATCTCGATTCTCATCGCATCATCATGTTGAGCGACGGTCAGGTCGCGCCTCACCTGCAGAACCGCAACTGGCTGGTCGAGGCCGGCCGCAACGGCAGTGGACCGCGCGAGGCCTACTTCAAGGTCAACAACATCCTGGGACTCGTGCGTGCCTGTCAGCAGGGGCTCGGGATTGCCGCGCTGCCGGACTACCTGGTCGAGGAAAACAACCGCCTCGTGCAGTTGTTTGGCGAATCCGATTCGATTCAGCTCGACACTTATTTCGTTTACCCGGAAGAGCTGAAGACGGTCGCGAGGGTGCAGGTGTTCCGCGATTTCGTCGTGAGCAAGGCGCAGCGCTGGCCGTCCTGATATAGCGACGACAGCACTCCACATTCGAACCCACGCGATGACCGTGCGGACTTCCACACCAGTTTTGCGCATGACTGACATGCGACCCGGACGGTTGCTGCAGGGCACCGGCAGAGATCATAATTGTTGTACGCTGAGCGTTCGCGTTGCGCATTTGTCCCCCTCCTCCAGTGGCGCGGAAGTTCAGTAATCCCTCTTGGAAGGTGATTGTGTCGGCCTCACGTGGCCAATACTAAGCCGGGCTCCTTTGAGCCCGGCTTTTTTTCTGCGCTTTTTTCTGCATATGGCTGCACCCGCTGCGCGCGTTGACAGCTTTGTGCTTCACGGTCATGATTTTCAGATGATCACGATTTCGTGCGCAGCTATCGCTTCGAAAAAAGGTCCCCGTCCGGGGACTTCAGGTCGGCGCGCGCGATAAGATCATTTTCGCCATATAACCGATCCGAAAACCCCGCCGCCTGCGACGGGGTTTTTTGTTGTCCCGTCTCCGGCGCAGCTTTTGACAAAGGAGATGGACCATGAACGACCTTCGAAACCGATTGCACGGGCTGTGGCTGCCGCTGGTGACGCCGCTTCGTGACGATGCGCTCGATCAAGCATCGCTGCGGCGGTTGGTGCAGCACTATGCCGGACCTCATGTCGCTGGGCCGATCGATGGATTTATTCTCGGTGCGACCTCGGGCGAAGGATTGTCGCTCTCGATGCAAGAGTTCGAGCTTCTCGTCGACGTGGTCAACGACGAGCTTGCGAACGCGCGCAGCGCGATTTCGGTGTGTCTTGGGCTTGCTGGCGCGAGCACCGCCAGGATGCAGGACATTCTCGAGGAAACCGCAGCATGGCCGATCGATGGCTATCTGATCTCGAGCCCGTATTATCTGCGCCCGTCGCAACGCGGACTATTGCAGCACTTCACGGCGCTCGCCGATCATGCCTCCTGGCCTGTCGTGCTCTACAATATCCCCTATCGCACCTGCGTCGCGCTTTCCAACGACACGCTCCTCCGCCTCGCCGAGCATCCGAACATCGTGGGGTTGAAGGATTGCTGCGCCGACCGCGCACAAACCAGGGATCTGTTGCGCCGACGTCCCGCCGGCTTCCACGTGCTGACCGGCGAGGACGCGCAGTATTTCGACGCTCTCGATGACGGCACCGACGGCGCCATTCTCTTGTCTGCGCATGTCGAGACCGAACGCTTCGCCGCGGTGGCGAGACAGCTGAAGCAAGGGGATCGCGCGGCTGCCCTCGCAAGCTGGCACGAGGTTCGCGAGCTGACGCGGCTGTTGTTTGTTGAACCCAGTCCCGCGCCGGCCAAGTACTGGCTGGCACGGGCGGGGCTGATCGCCTCCGCCGAGGTCCGCTCCCCGATCGTGGAGGTGAGTGCTGAACTCGCGCGCGAGCTTGACCGCGAGATCGCGCGCCGCACACCGTTGCGAGATCCTGTTCTGGTTAACGCGGGGTGAACGCATTTTTTTGATTTTGAGGCAAGCCGTGCCGGCAATGTTAGGACCTGCCGCTTAGGATTTGTGCATCGACAAGAGAAGACGGGGAAGAAACAATGACCACGCGAATCGCCGTGCGCGAAACCATGCGCGATCTTCTGACGGTATCGACGTTCGGCTTCTGGGCTGTGCTGCTGGGCTTCGTGCCGGTCGCGGCGCTCCACATGCTGGCGGCGTAATCGACTGCGCCACGATGAGCGCGCGATGAGATCGATAACGATCTCATCGCGTTTTCATTTTCGCTCGAACCGCGCCGATGTGGTTAATCCGCGGTAGCTCGTGCGATCGAATTGCGAGCGAAGGCAAGACCAAGAATTTAAGAGCCTTCGGCTATCAATCCCCGCAAAAGAAAACGCGGGGGCGTTTGTGGATACTCAAGACAATATCATTGCCATTCCGCAGGCCGTGGCTGCTTCGCAGCCGAGGCCTGCTCCCTGGAGCTTTACGCTCGGCGACATCCTGTGGGCCGTCGGCATCTGGTCGGTGATCATCTGCCTGTCGCCGGTCATCGTTTTCTATGTGCTGATGGTGGCATAAGGGCCTTTCGCAAATCACGGACATGAAAAAACGCGCGGAGCCCGCGCGTTCTTTGCTGGTCTGATTGATTGGCGGTGTAAGCGATTACGCCGCCTGCTTGTGCATCGCCCCGCTCGCGGACGCCGTACCGCGGATCGCCCTCACCGAACGCTCGATCGCAGCCCACAACCGGCCGATCTCCGCCGCCGCACGGCCTTCGGCATAATACTCCCGCACGCCTTCGCCCTGTCCAAGTGCCATCAGCAGATCGGCGCGATTTGTGATCTGCCCACCCCACACGGGCGCACGGAATTTCGCCAGCGCTTCGCGCGCGATGGTGACGATCGGAGACTCGGCGTCGTCCCTTCGCGCTGGCGCCCCATTGAGCACCACCGCATAGGGCTTGCGCGCCGTTCGACACATCTGAATCGTCTCCTGCACCGCGTTGACGTCGAAGACGCCCGGCCGCGCCGGAATGATCACCATCGTGGCGTTACGGATCGAATCGTCGACGACGGCCGACAGGTTCGGCGGCGTGTCGACGAGCACCCACTCGATGCCGTCGCGCTTGGCGGTTGCGACAATGCCGCCGATCGAATTGACCGCGGTCTTGATCGGCGGTTCGTTGGTGCCGCGCAACTTGTGCCACAAGGTCAGCGAACCCTGCGGATCGGCATCGACCAGCAAGCAAGGCCTCGTCGCCTTGATCTGCGCTGCCAGATGCGCGGCCAGGGTACTCTTACCTGAGCCACCTTTGCGCGATGCGAAAACTATAACGTTCATACAATCGCCTCCCGATTGACCCCAGAAGGCGAAAATGAATCAGCGCGTTGATTCGCGAAAGACAAATTTGGCACCAATTGTGACCGAGCCGCGGAAACATTGAAGCGGCTGGCTTTTGAGTCACACCTGACGACAGCTACAAGTCCCGCTGCGGCATCTTGCGAGACGCGCGGCGCTGTCCGCGTGTGAGCAGGCCGACTTGGCATGCGCTGCTGCCGACTGTCGACGTGGCGTCGAGAGCCGGAGCCCCGCAAAGCTACGGGAGCCTCAGCTTGCGTCGGCGCTCTGAGGCCGCTTGAACCGGTGTAACCTGAATTTATGCAACGAGGCCGGCTTCGCGCCCTCTTCGGCGGGCGCGCTCGCCGCCGGCGGCGGGCCAAAAACCCGCCGACAGTCGGGCGAGAGCTGCGACTTGTTGCGGATCATGCACGCCGTGATGCGATCGATGTCCGGGATTTCCGACGCACAGAGGCGCATGGCATCGCCACTGCAATACTGCTGCTGCTCTGCCGTGTAGGCGTGACCGGGCTGCGGCAACGTCGACAGCGACACGGCCGCGGCAATCGCGGCCGCGAGCCGAACCTTCTCGTTCTTGGACATTGAGTCCCCCAAAGATGTACCCCACGCGAATAGTGAGTCAGCATCGAGGGATTCGCAAGCTGGCCCCGCGGAATTTTCACGCGGACATCGCACTGCGAAGGGAGTGTCGGTGGCGAGCCGAAGGCTGGTACAGTTGGGTGGGCTCGAACCACCGACCTCCTGTTCCACAGACAGGCGCTCTAACCAACTGAGCTACAACTGCATCCGTCAGATCATGATCCCCCTTGAGCAAAGAGCGGCCTTCGCGATGTGGGATCGACCTTCCGCAGCCTCCAAAGGGAGGCGCCGATGGGGGCGGAAACTAGGTGCAACGGCCTGTTTTTGCAAGGCCACTTCCCCTCGTCCCACCGTTTGCGGATTCGGAAAAAAACAGGCCCGGCGAAACATCCGGGCCTGTCCGACAGGGTAAACGAGCAGGCGGTCAGGCGGCCGGCTTGTAGAACTTCGACGCGCTGGCCTTGATCGGCTCGGCGGTCTCGGTCGCGACCTTCTGCGCAATCTCGGCGAGCTCCTTGGCCTGCGCGCCATAGGACTCGAACTGCTTGCGGGCATGGCTCGTGCAAAGCTCGAGCGCTTCGGAGGGCGATTTCACGGCCAGCAACTCCTGGGCGAAGTCGAGTGTGGCGGTCGTGTTGGCCTTCATGAATTCCATCAGCTTGGCCGAATAGGCGCTCGCGCCCTTGCTGGCGGAGGTGAAGACCGCCTCGATGGTCGAGTTCTGGCTTTCGGCAGCGTCCTTGAACTTGGCGTAGCTGTCGCGAGCCTGCGAAACGCCCTTCTCAGCAAAGGCGCGCATGGATTCGGGCACTTCGAAGGGGATGATGGAGGCGGAGAACGGGTCAGTAGCCATGGGGCAACGTATCCTTCGCAACGGGGGGGTGAAATAAGGTTACTTCCTTGGCGCGCCCAGCAGCCAAGTTGCCAGGAACGTCGACTGAATAGGTAGCCGGGGGTGCCCTTCGTCGGGCCAGCGCCCCATAATAGAAAATAGTGTCAATATTGTGCATTGCAATGAAATTCTTGGTGCAATGCCACATGGCAGACATATCCGCGCAGCGGTTCCGGCCACCGAAGCGGACCTCCGTTCAATCGGCCGTGTGCCGGCCGGCGCTTCAATCCCGAATATTCACCAAGACCTGCTTATCAAGACTTGATTATCAAGACTTGGGCTTGGTTGCGTCCATGGCGGCGCGACTCACGATCTGGCCCATCTCGCTCGCCTGCTCCGCCAGCGAGCGCATCTGCGCTTGCACGAAGTCGCTGTGCAGGCGCATGACCTCGGGCAGATCCTTGGCGTGCAGCAGGGACTGCGCATAGTCGAGCGAGGCCTGCACATTCTTTTCGGCGTAAACCAGCGCCTTCGCGCTGATGTCCTTGGCGCCGGCGCGCACGCTGGCGCCGCGTTCCTCGAGCGAGCCCGCGGTTGCCTTTGCGCCTTCGACGAACTTCTCATAGGTCCTGCGTGCCTGGTCGAAGCTGGCCTCGGCCATCGATCGCACGTCCTTCGGGATCTCGAATTGATCACGCCCTTCCATGCTCATGATGCCTCTCCCAATTTTGCCTTATCGCCCCTGGCGGACACGTTCACGCTAAAGGCCGGTCGCTTCGCCGGCATGATTTGGATCAAGCACCGTTCCATTGTCGCAGTTGCAGCACCTCAACGCCGAAGCCGGACGGGAGTTCGAGCTTCAGCCCGGACGCGCAGGTTATCACCAGCCCTCGCAGCCGCATCGGTGGACCTCCCATTCGCCGCTTGCGATACTGACGGCTCGGCAACGGCTGGCGTCGCGCGGGCTGTTGAACAGACACCTGAGCAGCCCGCCCGATCAGCATCATGAGCACGAGCAAGTTCCGGTTGCATGGCCTTGCCGATCCACGGCTTTTGGTCCACGCGACGAGCCCCCTTCCCGCCTGGCTGTGGTCGAGCGATGGCGCGCGGGTGCTGTGGGCGAACGCGGCCGGCGCCCGCGTCCTGGGCGCGGCGAATATTGCGGCGCTGGCCGGCAAGACCATTGGCCCCGCGGATGTGCACCGGCGGCAGGTCGCTCAGCTCGCCGGTCGCCTGCCGGCGAGCGGCGCAGCGCGGCTGGAGCGCCTGCGCGGTTTCGGCGCTTTGCCGGGCATGCTGGTGACCTGTAGCTGCGCGCGACTCGATTTTCCCAACGGGGCGAGCGGCATCTTGATCGCTTCGCTTGAAGGGCCACGGCAAAAGCAAATGATCGGGCTTGTCGCACCTGCGCCCGAGCAGACGCCTTTTTCCAACGAGCCAACGACTGGCTTCACGCTGGCGGATGAGTTTGCCGCGCCACCGTCGGCAGCGTCGGAACCTGCGCCACCGGCCGCGCATTTGGCCCCTATGTCGCCCCCAGACGAAACTGCCGCTCGAGCGCGCCGTCATCCGCTTCGCTTCGCCTGGCACATGGATGCGGATGGCCGCTTCTGGCTCGGCTCGGATGAGTTCACCTGGCTGATTGGCGCGCAAACGACCGCGGGCTTTGGCCGGCCCTGGCAGGAGATTGCCGAGGCGTTCGGCCTCGATCCGGCCGGCCGCATCGTCGAGGCCATCGCAACGCGCGAGCCCTGGCGCGGTATCACGGTGTACTGGCCCGTCGACGGCGGCGGCCGGCTGCCCGTCGAGTTGTCGGGATCGCCGATCTCGGATTCCATGCAGGCCTTTATCGGCTATCGCGGTGTGGGCATCTGTCGCGACCTCGATAGTCTCGCGCATCTGACGGACCTGCGGCGCCTCGAATCCGTCTCCGATCCGCCGCTGCCGTTCAACATCGCTGCCGATATCGTCCCAGGCTCGTCTATCGAGGATTCGCCGGCCGGATCGTCCCATGCGGTTGTTGAGCCGGCGACATCGGAAGCCGAGCCGGAGGAGCCGCGGGAGCTGCCCGGGAACGTCGTGCCATTTCGAGCGCCCGGCGAGGCGAAATCGCCCGCGCTCACGCCGGCCGAGGACGGAGCGTTCAATGAGCTCGCGCGCCAATTGTCGGCGCGAACTCGAGACCGAGGACGGCGCGACAAGCGACGCTTCGCCGGCAGAGATCCAGCCGCCCGCGGCGGAGGCGGCGCGCGAGGGACCGCCCGTGCCGGCAGCCGGAAACCCGCTGCAATGGCTGCAGCCGGAACAGCCGCCGGCGCGGGGCGAGGACCGACGCGATCGCACCCTGCTCGATCTCTTGCCGAGCGGCGTCCTGATCTATCGGCTCGACCGCTTGCTCTATGCCAATCCCGCCTTCCTCGAGCGGCTCGGCTATGACAGCCTCCGTTCGCTCGAGCATGCCGGGGGTCTCGATGCGCTCTATGTCGAGGCGGGCGTACCCACCGCAAGCAGCAGGTCGGAGGCCGGTACGCCGGTCACGGTCTCGGCGGATCACGGCGCCTCCGGACCATCGGCACCGGCCGAGGCGCGGCTGTTCACAATCGCATGGGACGGCGATTCCGCGCTCGCGCTGATGCTTGCTCCGACCCCGGCGCCCGGCGCGCAAGCCGATGCCGCAGAGGCTCAACCGGCCACGCCGGAGACCGCGGAGGCGTCGCTGCCCGCGACCCCACAGCCGCAGGCCGACCACGCCGACGCGCGCCGTCTCGCCGAGTGCGCGGCGAGTGCGAAAGCCGACATGGTCGCGCGGATCAGCCAGGAGATGCGCTCGCCGCTCAACACCATCATCGGCTTTTCGGAGGTGATGATCGGGGAGCGGTTCGGCGCGCTCGGCAACGAGCGCTATGCCGAGTACCTGAAGGACATCCGCGCATCCGGCGAGCGCGTCATGGCGATGCTCAGCGACCTCAACGAGCTCGCGCGCATCGAGGCCGGCAAGATCGAGCTTGCCTTCGCGAACCAGAACCTCAACGAGCTGGTCGAAAGCTGCGTCACTGTGATGCAGCCACAGGCGAGCCGCGAACGCATCGTCATCCGCACCTCGCTTGCGCACGCCTTGCCGCCGGTGATGGCGGACGCTGGCGCGCTGCGCCAGATCACGCTGAACCTGATCGGCAGCTCGATCAACCTCGCCAACCCCGCGGGGCAGGTGATCGTGTCGACCGCGCTGAGCGATTTCGGAGACGTCGTGCTGCGCGTGCGCGATACCGGCCAGGGTCTGAACGACAATGAAGTCGCAGCCGCGCTCGAGCCGCTCCGCGGCGCGCCGCCAGCGGACAAGGCCGGTATGCCGTCGCCGCTGAAGCTGTCGCTGACCAAAGCGCTCGTGGAAGCCAATCGCGCGCAATTCAACATCAAGGCCGGCGGACGCAGCGGCACCCTGATCGAGGTCGTATTCCCAGGCGCGCTGGCGCGGGTGTAAGCGGCCGGCGCCGAGCTAGATGTTGCCCTATTTGACCTGTCAAACAACAAAAGGACACGCGGCGGCATTCTCGCGACCTGTTTCGTCCGAGCCTTGCGTCAGTGGTCCCTCGAAAAGACAGAGGGCGCAGGGAATGCCGGATGCGTGGCTCGCACCCGCAGCCTCGCGTGCAATGATGGAAAGCACACGAGCATAGTCACTACAGGCGAAGCCGAAACATCGACATTCCCTGCGCGATGGTTTTAACGCTTGCAGCGCGCTCTCCCCGGTGTCCATGACCTTTTAGTCACCGTCGCGTGGCGATCATCATCACCACGCTTGACACCAGCCCAGGGGTGCCAGGACCACACGCCTTCGCCGTCCGCGTCCATATCGCTCGTCCAACGATACGACCGCGTCCATCGCATCCCGCACCCAACACTCGTGACGATTCGCGAAGCGCCCCTCTTTGCGGGCGCGGGATGGCGGCAATGGATCATAGTTTTCCGAAAACCGGAAGCACAAATTTGCGGCAGCCGCATCTGATAATCAGAACAGACTGATTTGCCGGGCAAAATTCCGCTGTTGGCGCACGCTTTTCGCGAGGCCGAACGGGCGCAGGGCCGCCACGCCGGGCAAGGTCGTCACCTGTCGGGCAAATCACCGCAGATGACGGAATAGTCGCTGTCTCGCGGGATTCGCATAGGTGCGACTGGCCCTGGGGTCGCTGAAGGTCATCACCGCTTTTGGATTCGGTCGGCAAGTCAGACCGTGAAGATCAAGCTCATCAAGCACGAGGTCCTCACCAAGCGAGGCACTTACGAAATCCGCCTTCCTGGCCCACCGTCCAAATTCTTGTTCTTCCAACCGTGCCGGGCGCGTGCTCCGGGCAGCTCTCAGAGCAAGCAGTCGATGCCCAAAGATTTTTGCCGCAGAGCAGCAAAATTACAGGCCATTGCATCGCCACGTGAATACGCGCAAGGCACGTCGTAAAACAGTCGCACAATTTTAACGTTCAGTCTGTGCGCCGCGGGTGCATAGTCTTATTTCGGTTGTGTGCGTGGGAGAGGCGTTCGTGTTGAGTTGGGCCGAAGCCGCCCTCATCACCCTCAGCTTTGTGCCGGTTGTGTTGTTGGCGCTTGTGTTGTTGTGGTGACCAGGGACTGACGGGTATCCGGGGCATGCCCCCGAACAGTTGGACGTACCGGGCCGCTGACGCGCGAGCCGTCGTTGGAGGCATGCGCCTATTTTTCGCGACCCAGCAAGCGCGCCGAAATCGCCGCGCGCCAGCTTCAATCGTGCGGTGCGCGCCACAGCATCCTTCCGACTTGATTTAAATCAAGACGGCCGGTCCGCCTGGATCAACAACACAACGGTGGGATTGCTGCTCCACACGGGTGTTGTAAAGGAGGAAACCATGAGGCCTCTTTTCTTTGCAGTTCTGTTCGCGGGCGCCATGGCAAACGTCAGCGGCGTTCTCGCCGCGGGCGGATGCGGCGCCGGTTTCCATCGCGGCCCCAACGGCGGATGCATTGCCAACGCTGGCGCTGTTGTCGTCGCTCCCGGCGCTCCGGTCGTAGTCGAGCGACCGGTCGTGGCCGCGCCCCGAGTCTGCCCGTATGGTTCTGTCTGGCGTGCCGGAGCCTGTCGCCCGATCTGAGCCCAAGTTCGTCGCTAGTCGAGTGGTGAAACCGGCATGGAAGATCCATTCCTGAATTACTTCGCGCTTGGTTTGCTGTTTTTCGTGGTGATCGTGCTGGTCTACGGCATCATCGCGATCCACGACATTCCGGCCCGGATCGCTCATGCGCGCCATCATCCGCACGAAGATGCAATCCACGCCGCGGGCTGGATCAGCCTGTTCATGCTGCACGTGCTTTGGCCCTTCCTTTGGATCTGGGCGATGATGTATCGGCCGGATCGCGGCTGGGGCTTCAGTCACAAGCCGGGCGAGCCATCGACGCCGCAAGAGGCTGTGACCGAGCTCGAAGACCTTAGGCGTCGATTGGCGGAGATCGAAACCAAAGTGGGCACCGGCCCTACTCGTGTCGTGGATAAGGAAGACATTCCTGTGCCAGAAGCGACACTCCCAGCAAGCCGAGGCGCCAAGCGCTAGCTCGCGCTCTCTCCGGGTCCTGACATCGGAGGCCGTTCATGGAACTTCTCCTCGTTTTGACCTACGTGGCGATCTGCTATGCCGTCTTCAAACTTTTCAGGATACCGGTAAATCAGTGGACGCTTGCTACCGCAGCGCTCGGCGGCATCTTCGGCCTTTCGCTGCTGTTCATAACCATGGCCTACAACCACCCGTTCTCCACCAATGCACGCGTCTACTTCGCGGTCACTCCCGTGCTGCCGGGCGTTAGGGGGCGCGTGACCGAAGTGCCGGTGGAAGACAGGGCAAATCAACATCTCGAAGCGGGCGAGGTTCTGTTCAAGATTGATCCTAAACCGTACGAATATACGGTCGCGGAGAAGAAGGCAGGCCTGGCTGAGGCGGTAGCGAGCGTCGCGCAGCTCAAGGCCTCCGTCGATCAGGCTTCAGCGGCAGTCGGAAAAGCCAAGGCAAACCTACTGCTTGCCCAACAGAATTACGACGCTCAGGCGACGTTGTTCGAGAAAAACGTCATCGCCAAGGCAACGCTGGATACCGCAACACGAAATCTGGACGCGGCCAAACAATCCGTGGCCGAAGCCGCGGCTGCGGAAGATCGTGCCCGGCAGGCCTATGGCGCGACTGTCGACGGCGAACACACGGCCGTCGTACGTCTGCAAAATGAACTTGCCGATGCCCAGTTCGATCTGGAGCAGACGGTGGTCCGGGCGCCCACTGGCGGCTTTGTTACACAGGTTTCGCTGCGGCCGGGCATGTATGTGGTCCCGGCGCCGTTCCGTCCAGTCATGATTTTCGTCAATGACAGTGCGAGAGACCGGGCCTTGGCAGCCGCGTTTCAACAGAACGCGTTGCAGCGAGTTAAAGCCGGCGATGAGGCGGGAATTCTGTTCAAGGGTATTCCGGGCCGCGTTTTCAAAGCCAAGGTTCGCCTCCTGATCGATGCGATTGCATCTGGTCAACTTCAAGCCACAGGCACCCTGCAAGACGTCGGCGTTGCAGTGCCAGGAGATCGGGCATTGGCCATCCTCGATATCGTGGATGACATCTCCGGCTACCAGGTCCCACTTGGCTCGGCGGGCGAAGCGGCCATCTACACGAATCATTTCCACGAGCTCTCGCTGTTGCGGAAAATTCTTCTGCGGATGCGAAGCTGGCAAAACTACGTGTTCTTCGAGTCCCTCTAGAAAAACCTGAGCTCGCAAAAGGAAGCCATTGCAGGCACGGATTGACCGGGCGTGCGCGCTTGCTGGAATGTTCAAAAACCAAGAAGAGGAGGACGGATGAATACCCCCACACGTCGCAGGTTCCTCAGGCTCGTACAAGGCGCCGCCGCCGCAGCTTCCATCGGAGCGTTGTCCGCGGGCGCGCAGGAACGCACCGCGGTCACCGTGTTCGAGAACGTCCGGATCTTCGACGGCTCGCATCCCTCGCTTTCCGCTCCGTCCAACGTTCTGGTCAGGGGCAACATCATCGAAAAGATCTCGACCAATCCAATCCCGACCGATCGCCGTGCCGACACCCGGATCATCGCCGGTGGCGGCCGGGTCCTGATGCCCGGACTGATCGACGCGCATTGGCACGCGATGATGGTGCGCCCGACACCTGCGCAGCTCCTGTCCAACGATATCGGCTACAGCACGCTGATGGCGGGTGCCGAGGCGACCGCAACGCTGATGCGGGGCTTTACGAGCGTTCGTGACATGGGTGGGCCGGCCTTCGCGCTGAAACGGGCCATCGACGATGATCTGTTGCCGGGTCCCCGAATCTATCCCTCAGGTGCGGTCATCACGATCAGCGGCGGCCACGGCGATTTCCGCGAGCTCAGCGACTTGCCGAGGACCACTGGCGGCACGTTGAGCCGTGTCGAGCAGCTGGGGGGAAGCGCCATTGCCGACAGTCCGGATGAGGTTCGAAAGCGGGCGCGCGAACAGCTCATGCAAGGAGCCTCACAGATCAAGTTGACGGCCGGCGGCGGCGTCGCCTCACCGTTCAGTCCGCTGGAGGTCACCACCTTCACAGAAGCCGAATTGCGTGCCGCGGTCGAAGCGGCGGCGGATTGGGGTACTTATGTCGCCACGCATGCCTACACGTCGAGCGCGATCCAGCGCTCGATTGCGGCCGGCGTCAAGGTGATCGAGCATGGACACTTGATGGACGAGGCGACGGCGCGGCTGATCGCCGAGAAAGGCATCTGGCTCAGCACGCAGCCATTCCTCGATGTTGCCGGCGCAAAAGCTCTCCCGCCGGCTCAGCAGCGACAGATGATGCAGGTGGTGAGCGGCACGGACGCCATGTACGGTTATGTGAAGAAATACAGGATCAAGACCGCTTTCGGCACCGACGTTCTGTTTTCGCAAGCTCTGGCGGAGCGTCAAGGCCAGGGCATCGTGGACTTGACGCGTTGGTTCACGGCCGCCGAAGCTCTGGCCATGGCGACTTCGGCGAACGGAGAGCTGCTCGCCTTGTCGGGCTTGCGAAATCCCTATCCCGGCAAGCTGGGGGTTGTCGAACAGGGCGCCCTGGCTGATCTGTTACTCGTCGATGGCAATCCCCTCGACGACATCAAAATTGTCGCCGAGCCCGCGACCAGGTTCATGATTATCATGAAGGACGGCGTCATCTACAAAAATGCCGTGCCCAATTGATTGGGCGCGAGTTCGGTTTTGACGGGCCGCATTGATCGCCACATCGCGCGTTGAAGCATTTCGGGCGGCGATATCCGGTTTGCCGCCCAACCGGATTCGCGTAGAGTGAGCGCGCGCAGGGCGAAGCGGTAGCATCTCGTGACTTCTCAGTGGCAATATCAAGTCAGGTTCGATGTCGCCGATGCTGCGACAGCGGAATCGATACGTCGAAATTCTCGAGATCCGGCACTGGCGCCCCTGTTCGATATACTCGGCGCGCATCGCGCTGCGCCCAAATGCCAGTTCGACGCCTTCGCCGAGTATGTGGCGGCGGCGGAGGAGAACGGAATCGAAAGCTATCCACTCTATCGGTGGACAAAGGCGACGATCGAAGAACCGGCGAAGAAGGAAAAATATTCGAAATCCTTTACGCTCTACGTGGATGGCCGCGAGGTCTATGCCAGGGAGATTGCCGACGCGCTGGAGGCGGACTTGCAGCCGCTTGCCCGGAGCGGGGTCATCAATCGCATATCCAAGTTCGATACCAATCCCGACAACAATCCTCAGCCGCCGAACCAGGGCGGCGTACGGTCGTGAACGCGGACCTCCGATCCGAAGCCGCGCTCTCACACGCTGACCTGTCCGAGCCCACCGCGCCGGATGCCGAGCAGGAGCGGACCGAAAGCGAGCGCGAAACCGCCGAACGCTGCGACCCACGCAAAGGCCGCAAGGTGCAGCAACAGCTCGCCATGCGCGCCATCGAGCACCGCGCAGATGCGCGCAAGGGTGGCGACCACGATCGCACCATAGATGGCCTGCGTCGCCGGCGAAGCGGTCAGGCGCTGGCCGGTATGACCCAGCGTGGCGCGCGTCATGACCGCGAGCGTCATGATGCCGGCGGCTCCCACCATCCAGGCATGGACGCCGGCGCTCGGCAGCATCACGCCGAACGCCGCCGCCGCATTGAGCAGGAAGCCGAACGGCACGAAGAAATAGCCGACGTGCAGAACAAGGAGCAAGCGCTCGCGAAGGGCTCGCTCGCCGGCCCAGCGGGACAGGCGCACCAGGTGCAGCAGGCCCGCCAGCGCGAGCGCGACGCCGGCGACGCGACGATCCGGCGCGATGATCCATGACAGGAGCGCCACCGCGCCGAACGCGATCACGACGGTATCGAAGCGGCCGAACGGCACCGGCAGCCGTCCTGGATTTTCTCGCACGAGCCAGTTTCGGGTAAAGCTCGGAATGATACGGCCGCCGATCAGCGAAAGCAGAAGCACGACCACGGCAATGCCGATGCGGATCGCGTAGTCGGCGGCACCGAAATAGTGCGCCTCGAGATGGAACGTCACGTTGCCCGCGAGAAGGATCACAATCAGCACCACCACCGCCAGATTGCGCCAATTGCGCCCTGCGACGATCTCGCGCGCGGCCGCGAGCGCGACCAGCGCGAGAAAGCCGGCATCGACCAGCATCGCGGCCCACCAAGTGGTTTCCGCGGAAAACGTCACGCAAAGCCTGCCCGCGACCCAGGCGATGACGAGCGCGAGCAGCGGTGAACCCTGGATCGGCAGGCGCCCGGTCCAGTTCGGAATGGCCGTGAACAGAAATCCGGTGATGATCGCCGGCAAATAGCCGTAGAGCATTTCATGAACGTGCCAGTCGCGCGGCGCAAAGGCCGAAGTCAGCCTGAGTTCCCCGTAGAACACCGGCAGCCAGACCAGAATAGCCAAGGCAGCCTGGATCGCGCCGAGCAGGAAGAACGGGCGAAAGCCCGCCGACAGCACGGGCCAGCCTCGATAGTCGCGATAACGGGCAACGGCCATGACGCACCTCCGGGCATTGATCCAGGTCATTTACGCGCCAATCGCGCGATCGATATTGTCCCAGCGCAAACTTTCCGATCGGATTCCCGATGGCCGCAGTCGATAGTTCGCTGGTCGCTCATGTGCCGCTATTTGCGGGATTGAGCAGTGACGACCTCGCCGACATTCTCCGCGAGGCGCGTTCCACGCGTTATCCGAAGAACAGCGCGATATTCGCGCAAGGGGAGGATACGAACTGCTTCTTCCTGTTGCTTCACGGCCATGTGCGCGCCAGCAAGACCACACCCGGCGGCGAGCAGATCGTGGTGCGCTATGTGACACCTGGCGAGATCTTCGGCGTGGCGCCGGCCATCGGGCTCTCCAGCTATCCGGCGACCGCAACCGCGGTGGACGACAGCGTCGTGCTGGCGTGGCCCTCTGCCGCCTGGCCGCGGCTGGTAGCGCGCTTTCCCCGCCTCGCAGCCAATACGTTGCAGGCGGTGGGGAGCCGGCTCCAGGAGAGCCATACGCGGGTGATCGAGATGTCGACGCAGCAGGTCGAGCAGCGCATCGCGCACGCACTGCTGCGACTTGCCCAGCAGTCCGGTCGCAAGCTCGATCACGGCATCGAGATCGATTTTCCGATCAGCCGACAGGATATCGCGCAAATGACCGGCACTACCCTGCATACGGTGAGCCGCATCCTGTCCGGCTGGGAGCAGCTCGGGCTGGTCGAGAGCAGCCGTCAGCGCATCGTGCTGCGCGAGCCGCACAAGATCTTCGTGCTGGCTGAGCAAAGTTCCGGCGGCGCCGGGCAGTCGAGCCATCCTTGACGCCGGCCGTCAGCCGCAGGCGCAGAGCGCCTTGATGAAGGCGTCGCGGTCGATGCCATGCTCGCGGCAGGCATCGTCTACCGAGTGGAACGTTGCAATCGGACAGCCGACGCAACCCATCTTGTGCGCGAGGAACACGCGGATCGTCTGCGGCATGGCTCGCATGACGTCATCGACGGAATCGTAAGGCGAAATTGGCATACGCGTCTCCGTTCAGGATCGAACGATGCCGCAACAACGGCCTGCGCTGTTTGTCGCGCGACAAATTGGCAAGAGATTCTAAACCGACCGGCTGTGCAGCCGGCTCGAACGGTCGAGATGCGCGTCGAAGGCAGACGCGACGCTGCGCACCAGGAAGCGCGAATTGTCGACAACCGAGAGCGATGCGCCATCGAGCGCAACGACGCCGTCGGAAACGAGCTCCTTCAGGCGCGTCGCGGATTCGAGCATGACCTCCGGAGCCGAACCGTGGCGGCCGCAGATCGCATCGAGATCGACGGCGAAGTCGCACATGATCCGCTCGATGATCTCGCCACGCAACCTGTCGTCCGCGGTCAGTGCGTAGCCCTTCGCGGTCGCGAGCCGCTCGTCGGCGATCGCGCGCGAATAGGCTGCGATGGCGACCTCGTTCTGCACGTAGCCCTGCGGCAGCCGCCCGATCGCGCTGGCGCCGAAGGCGAGGAGGATGTCGCTCTGGTCGGTGGTATAACCCTGGAAATTCCGCCGCAACCGGCCCTCGCGCAGCGCGACTGCCATTGCATCTCCGGGAAGGGCGAAGTGATCGAGCCCGATCGGCACGTAGCCCGCCTGCTTCAGGCAATCGGAAATCGCGCACGCCTGCTCGAAGCGCTCGACAGTCTCGGGCAGCCACGCCTCGTCGATCCTGCGCTGATATTTCTTGAAGCTCGGCACGTGCGCGTAGCCGAACACGGAGAAGCGGTCGGGCCGCAGCGCGATGCAGCGCTGCACCGTATCGAGACATGACGCAACGCTCTGGTGCGGCAATCCGTAGATCAGGTCGAAATTGATGCCGGAAATTCCCGCCCGCCGCAGGTTTTCGGTCGCGGCCGCGGTCTCCTCGAAACTCTGGATGCGATTGATGGCGCGCTGGACCGCCGCATCGAAGCTCTGCACGCCGAGGCTCGCGCGGTTGACACCGCCCAGCGCCAGCGCGTCGATCATGCGCGCGGACAATGTCCGCGGATCGATCTCGACGGCGACCTCGGCCGAGGCAAGCACGAAAAAGCTCTGCCGGATCGACTTCATCACGTCCGCAAGGGACTCCGGCGCCATGATGGTGGGCGTGCCGCCGCCGAAATGGACGTGGTCGACCATGAGACGGCAATCGATCCGGCGCGCGACCTGCTCGATCTCGCGTCGGAGCGCGCCGGCATAAGCGGCGATCGGCTCGTCGCGGCGGGCCACCGAGGTGTGGCAGCCGCAATACCAGCACATCGCGCGGCAGAACGGCACGTGCAGGTAAAGCGACGCGGTCGCATGGCGCGGGATCGCTTTCAACCAGTCCGCGTAGCTCTCGGGCCCGACGGCCTGCGAAAAATGGGGCGCGGTGGGATAGCTCGTATATCGCGGCAGGCGCTCCTCGCCATAGCAAGCCGCAAGATCTGACCTCATTCTTCCGATCCCGATTAAACGCGCAAAGGCGGGACGAGACCCGCGTCAACCACATTAGGCCGGGCCGGGAATGGGAGTTTGCGCTGGCTCAAATCCGCCGCGCATGCCGCCCACCTACGTAGAAATACCGAGGCAGGACATCGTCCGAGCTTGTTCCGGCACAAACTCGATTCTCAGAAGCGGCGCAACAATGACCGCGGTTTCAAACAGCATCCACGTGAAGGAACATCCGATGTTGACCCGCAGAGCCGCCATGATCAGCGTCGCCGCCGCAGCCCTCGCCTTGGCCGCACCGGCGCTTGCCGCAGAACTCAACTTGCCTCGCGAGAAGGTCGCGCTGGTTGCGCCTCCCTTCGTGCATGCCCACGAGCAGGCCACCAAGCAACCTCCCAAGATCATGGAGTTCACTCTCGTGATCGAGGAGAAGAAGGTCGTCATCGACGAAAAGGGCACGACCTTCCAGGCGATGACGTTCAATGGCTCGATGCCCGGGCCTTTGATGGTGGTGCATGAGGGCGACTATGTCGAGGTGACACTGGTGAACCCGGCCACCAATTCGATGCCTCACAATATCGATTTCCATTCCGCGACCGGTGCGCTCGGCGGCGCCGCGCTAACGCTGGTCAATCCGGGCGAGCAGGTCGTGCTGCGCTGGAAAGCCACCCGCACCGGCGTGTTCGTCTATCATTGTGCCCCGGGAGGCCCGATGATTCCCTGGCATGTCGTCAGCGGCATGAACGGCGCCGTCATGGTGCTGCCGCGCGACGGTCTCAACGACGGCCATGGCCACGCGCTGAAATACGACCGCGTCTACTATATCGGCGAGCAGGATCTCTACGTACCGCGCGACGAGAAGGGCAACTTCAAATCCTACGATTCGCCCGGCGACGCCTATACCGACACCGAAGAGGTGATGAAAAAGCTGATCCCGAGCCACGTCGTGTTCAACGGCAAGGTCGGAGCGCTCACGGGCAAGAGCGCGCTGACGGCGAAGGTTGGCGAGAACGTGCTGATCGTGCATTCGCAGGCCAATCGCGACAGCCGCCCGCATCTGATCGGCGGCCATGGCGACTATGTCTGGGAGACAGGCAAGTTCTCCAATCCGCCCGAAACCGGGCTTGAGACCTGGTTCATCCGCGGCGGCTCGGCGGGAGCTGCGATGTACAAGTTCCTGCAGCCCGGGATCTATGCCTACGTCACCCACAATCTGATCGAGGCGGCCGATCTCGGTGCCACCGCGCATTTCAAGGTCGAGGGCAAATGGAACGACGACCTGATGACGCAGGTGAAGGCGCCGGCCGAAATCCCCGCCGTGACCAACTGAGTACCAAGGGGCCGGTGCTGAGCCGGCTCCTTGCTCCCTTGCAACGCGAGGCAGCCATGCTGATCGCCTTCAAGCTCAAGATTGCACTCGCCTGTGCGGCCGGCCTCGCCGGACCGTTGGCCGCCGTGCCGCTGGTGTCCGAGCACGCGATGGACGATCACGCGTCTGCGGAACACGCGATCGTCGAGCTCGATCCGGGCACGGTCTTCTATCGCCTCGCCGGCGATTTCACGCATGCCGGCAAGCCGGCGGAAGCCCCGATACTCAAGCTGCGCTTCGACAAGCCGCTTGCCATCATGCGACACCAGGTTTCCTCCGCCGAGTATCAGGCCTGTGTCGACGACGGTGGCTGCCGCGCACTCGACCGCGACGTCGTCATCGCGCGCGATCGGCCTGCCGTGCAGGTTTCATGGCACGATGCGCAGGCCTATGGGAGCTGGCTGTCGCGCAAGAGCGGCTGGACTTACAGGCTGCCGAAAGATGAGGAATGGGCGTTCGCGGCCGGCAGCAAATTCATCGATGATGGTCTGGCGGTGGACGACAACGATCCGTCGAAACGCTGGATTGCGCGTTACGATCGCGAGGCCGGACGCGAGGCGGACACGGCGACGCGCGCCTTCGGCAGCTTCGGCACCAACGAGAACGGCCTGTCCGACCTTTCCGGCAATGTGTGGGAGTGGACCGCTACCTGCTTTGTGCGCGGCGTGCTCGACGATGCCGGACAGATCGTCAAGCACAGCAGCAATTGCGGCGTGCGCGTGGCCGAAGGCGCCCATCGCGCCTATGTCACCGATTTCATCCGCGACGCCCGCGCGGGCGGCTGCGCGGCGGGCACGCCGCCGAGCAATCTGGGCTTCCGGCTCGTGCGCGAGCCGCAGTCACTGACCAGCGCTCTGGTGCGCCGCATCTCCGAGACCCTGTCGCGCGCGGCGTCCTGATTTCGAGGCCTTGGGCGGCCTGCGCGAATCTGTCGCGTGGCACGAGCCTGTGAAGGTATGGTTCTTGCTCGGAGTTGCTGATTGCGAAGCCGGTTTCGATTTCAACCCCAACACTTATTGCCTTATGCATTGCCTGATTGTCGCGGATTTGCACTATTCGCTACCCCAGTTCGATTGGCTGCTCAGCGCAGCGCCGCAGTTCGATCTCGTCATCTTTGCAGGGGATGCGCTCGACATCGCCTCCGCCGTCGATTTCCGCGCCCAAATCCTGGTCGTGAAGAAATACCTCGCGCTGTTGTCGGGCATTGCCCCCGTGATCCTTTGCTCCGGCAACCACGATCTCGACGAGCGCAGCGCGGAAGGAGAGAAGATCGCGCGCTGGATCGGCGAGGTCAGGGAGCTCGGGATTGCCTGCGACGGCGACAGCCTGACAGTCGGCGACACGCTGTTCACGGTCTGCCCATGGTGGGACGGACCGTGGGTCAAGGAGCGCATCGAAGCGCAGCTCGGCGCGGCCGCGCTAACCCGCTCGAAGCAATGGGTCTGGGTCCATCATGCACCGCCCGCGAACTCTCCCACGAGCTGGGGCGGCAAACAATTCTTCGGCGACGTCGAGCTCGTGCAATGGATCGAGCGCTACCAGCCCTCGATGGTGATTTCGGGCCACGTGCACCAGTCGCCCTTCATCCCCGGCGGATCATGGTTCGATCGGCTGGGCAACACCTGGGTGTTCAACACCGGATTGCAGCACGGGCGCCCGCCAGCCCATATCGTGCTCGACACCGGGATCGGCAGGGCGTTCTGGCTGGCCGCAGGCCAACACGAATATATCGACCTGAATGCGCCGCTGCGACGACCGGCCTTGCCGATCTCCGATCGGCCCGAGTGGCTCACATTCTTGGGTCGGATTGCCGATCCGAACCTGGCGAGACCTGCCGCGGCGGCAGGCTGATCATGCTCTGCAAGAGCTCGCCGATCATCTCGAGATGCGTTCCATGCCCCGAATATTGCTTCATCAAGTCGGCAAGATAGGTCGTTGCGACGTTCAACCGTTGCGCCAGCACGCGGGCGATGAGCTGCGCGACGGCCGGATGCTCGTTCAGGAAGGATGAGGCGTTATCGATCTCGTAAATGACGGAATCGACCGCCGCGCGGACCGTTGCCGTGTGCGGCCGCTCCAGCAGCAGCGACATTTCGCCGGTCAATGCACCGGGCTCGTCAAGGATGGCGACAACATTGTCGCCCCTCATGACCTCGAGCCGTCCCTCGACAAGCACAAACAGCCGCCCCGTCTTCGTCCCCTCGCGCAGGACGAGCGAGCCGGCAGCAATCTTCCGCTGATGTCCCCCCGCGCAATAGTCCAGGAGCTCGCGCATCGTTTGCCTCCGCTTCAGGTTAGGCCCGCGCGATAGCTGCGTCGAAGGCATAATATAGGCCATCGTGCCCAAATTCTCGGCACGCCCTGACGGTATCTGCTGGCGGCAAGCCCCGGGCTATGTGGGTGCGGCGTTGCCGATGCCGAGAAAATCCGAGATGGCCCCGAGAAATGTCGAAGGCGCCTGCAACTGCGGAACATGGGCGCAGCCGGGAATGATCGTCAGCCGGGCATCGGGCAGGCCGGCGGCGAGCTGATGGGACATCGGCGGCGGGGTCGCCTCATCCTGCTCACCGACCAGCACGAGCGCCGGCGCCTTGACCTTGTGCAGCTCGCCGCGCAGGTCAAGCTCGGCGAGCTGGGCACAGGCTGCACCGAACACATCAGGGTCGGTCTTCAGAAAGGCGGCCCGACGATCGGCCATCAGCTCGGGATTGCTGGCCTGGAAATCCGGCGCGAACAACCGCCGCATCGCGACATCCGTGATCGCAGGAAGTCCCTTGGTGCTGGCGGCGGCCGCCATGTTGCGAAAGGCCTCGCGGCCCGCTTCCGAGAACTCCGCGCCGCAATCGGCGAAAATGAACCGCTCCGCGATGCCGGGATGGCGGATTGCCATCTGCAACGCGACAAAGCCGCCATAGCCATTGCCGAGCACGATCGCTTCACCTCCGCCGGCGGCATCGCGCACTGCCTCGGCCATGCGGTCTGCAATGTCGGCAAGACCGCCGCCGACCGCTTTAGAGCGGCCGAAACCGGGCAGTTCCGCGACGATGACACGAAAGGACTTTGCAAGCGTCGGTGACACGGCGTCGAAGCTCGCCCGGTCCGAGAGCAGCGAATGGAACAGAAACAAGGGCCTGCCCTGCCCCGTCACCGCCGCGTTCACGGTGTCGTTCGCAAACAGCCGATCCATGCTTTCTCCCCGCTCGCCTCGTCTCGAATCCGATCAATAAATCAATTCGGGCGCATTTCAAGGCTGCGGCGGCTTGACCTGATATTTCACGGCTGCGATGATCAGGGCTCAAGGGACATCAAATTTCAATGCTTTTGCGCGACAACGTCTATGAAAACCTGCGTGCTGATATTCTAGCATGCAGGCTCGCTCCCGGCGATGATATGCGCGAGCAGGAGCTTGCCGAGCGCTATGCGGTGAGCCGCCAGCCCGTGCGCGAGGCGCTGCTCCGCCTGGCGCGCGAGCATCTGGTCACGGTGCAGCCGCGCCAGGGCTATCGGGTCAACCCGATCTCGCTTGCGGATGCGCGCGACGTGCTGCGATTCCGCCTTGCGCTGGAGCCGGCCTGCGTCGCGGAAGCCATCGCAAGCGCGAGCGACGCGACACTGAAGACGCTCGACGCCTTCCGCCGCTTTTCCGGCGACCACGAGAAATTCATCGCCTATAACCGCGCGTTCCATTCGTCACTGGCGCATGCCTCGGGCAACCGCCGCATGGCGGCGGCCCTTTGCGACCTGATCGGACAGGCCGACCGCCTGGTTCGGGTCAGCGTTGCCAATCTCAGGGGTCACGACCCCAAGAAACTGGTTGCCGAACATGTCTCGCTGATCGAGGCGATGCAGAAGCGCGACAGCCGCAGCGCCGGGCGGATCATCCGGGCGCATATTGCCGCAACCGAGAAACGCGTGCTGCCGGCGTTGAAGCGCAACGCGGTGATCGTCGAAGCATGATGCGGAACAACGGGAGAGAGCCGTGAACAGTCCGACAAAGCCGATCGACGTCGAGATCCATGGCAATTTCGTCGACGGGCGCGAGATCGAAGCCGGCTCCGGCGACATGCTCGAGGTGCGCAACCCCGCGACCGGCGACGTGATCGCGAAAATTCCCAACTCGACCGCGGACGACATCGATCGCGCCATGAAGAGCGCGCGCGCCGCATTCGACGGCAAGGCCTGGGGCGGCATGGACATCCGCGCGCGCGCCAGACTGGTCAATCGGCTGGCGGACGCGTTCGAGGCCAATCTCGAGCAGCTTTACCGGCTCGAGACCCTCAACAACGGCAGGCCGCTCAACGAAACACGCGCGCAGCTCTCGCGCCTACCCGATTTCTTCCGCTATTTCGCGGGCCTCGCGCTGGCGCGGCGCGATGCGGTGATCCCGGTCGAGGGCTCGTATCTGAACTACACGCTGCGCACCCCCATCGGGGTCGTCGCGAACTGCACGCCTTTCAATCACCCGCTGATGATCATGTGCAAGTCGCTCGCTGCGGTCCTCGCATCCGGATGCGTCACGGTGGTCAAGCCCTCCGAATACACGCCGCTGACGACGTTGAAGCTCGCGAAGATCTTCACCGAAGCGGGCTTGCCCGGCGGCGTGTTCAACGTCGTGCTCGGCCTCGGCCAAAGCGCGGGCAGGATGCTGGCGGAGCACGGCGACATCGACAAGCTGGTGTTGACCGGCGGCACGGAAGCAGGCCGGATCGCGGGCGCGTCGGCCGCCAAGGTCTTCGCGCACCAGACCCTGGAGCTCGGCGGCAAGACGCCGGTCATGGTGTTCGAGGATTTCGACGTCGATCGCGCGGTGAATTACGCCGCGTTCGGCGCCTTCATCGGCGCGGGGCAGACCTGCGTCTGCGCCTCGCGTCACCTGGTGCAGGCCTCGATCTATGACGAGTTCGTCGAGAAGCTGAGGGCCAAGACCGAAAGCATCCGCATCGGCGATCCCTTCGACCCCTCGACTCAGCTCGGGCCGGTGATCTCGGCGCGGCAGCGCGATCGCGTGCTGTCCTATTGCGGCTTCGGCCGCGAGGATGGCGCGCGTCTGGTGACCGGCGGCGGGGCTGCGAGAATATCGGGCCACGAGAACGGCTACTTCGTCCAGCCGACGGTGTTTGCCGACGTGACAAGCAGGATGCGCATTTTCCAGGAGGAAGTGTTCGGCCCGTTCACATCCGTGACGCGCTTTACCGACGAAGCCGATGCGCTGCGCCTTGCCAACGATTCGCCGTTCGGGCTCGCCGCCGCGATCCGTACCCGCGACGTCGCGCGCGCCCATCGCCTTGCGGCCGGGGTCAAAGCCGGCATCGTCTGGATCAACGACCATCATCGGCTCGATCCGGCCTCGCCCTGGGGCGGCGTCGACGATTCCGGCGTCGGGCGCGAGTTCGGCACCGAAAGCTTCGAGGATCACTTCAACGTCAAGAGCGTCATGGTCGCAACCCATGACCAGCCGTTCGACTGGTATCGCGACACGGCGGCGCAGAGGCGATTGAACTAACCAATAACGAGCGATCGGCGAAGGCTGGCGCTGCATCGAATACCAGGAGGGGAAACTTCACATGGCTCTCGCAGTAAATGCCGGCGCGCGTCTCGATCGCCTGCCGATTTCATCGTTTCACTACCGGATCTTCTGGCTTGTCGGCGCCGGGATGTTTTTCGACGGCTACGATCTCTATGTCGCCGGCGGCGTGCTGGCGTCCGCGATCCAGACCAAATTCTCGACCGCCCCGCAGAACCTGCAATTCATCTCTCTGACCTTTGTCGGCATGACGCTCGGCGCCCTGATCACCGGCTTCGTCGGCGACAAGTTCGGACGGCGGTTCACCTACCAGATCAATCTTTTGATCTTCGGGCTGGCCTCTTTCGCCGCGGCTTTCGCGCAGGACATGACCCAGCTCATCGCCTGCCGCTTCGTGCAGGGGCTCGGCCTCGGCGCGGAAATCGTGGTCGGCTATTCGACCTTGACCGAATTCGTTCCGCCCAAGACGCGCGGGCGCTGGCTGTCGATGATGGCATTCATCGTGGTGGCCGGATTTCCCGCGACCGCGCTGCTCGGCTACCTCATCATCCCGGCCGCGGGATGGCGTCCGATGTTCATCATTGCCGGCGTGGGCTCGCTGATCGTCTGGTATCTGCGCAAGAACCTGCCGGAATCGCCGCGCTGGCTTGAGTTGCAGGGCCGCACCGCAGAGGCCGAAGCGCTGATGCAGGCAATCGAGGCGGAAACGGCCGCCGGCAAGCCGCTGCCGCCGGTCGTGGTGCCGGCCGCCGTTCCGCAGGTCGCCGCGACCGACATGCTCAAGCCGCCGCTGTTGCAGCGCCTGATCGTCGGCTGCTGGGTTCTGATCACGATCAACACGCTGATCTTCGGCTTCGTGATCTTCCTGCCGCAGTTCTTCCTGCGCCAGGGTCTGACCATCACCAATTCGCTGGCCTACACGCTGGTGCTGTCCAGCGGATCTTTGGTCGGCTGCGCACTCGGCGCCTATTTGTCCGATGCCATCGGCCGGCGTTCGAGCATCATCGGCGCGTCGATCATGACCATCATCAGCGGCTTCATCTATGCGCGCTTCAACGCGGCCTCCGATCCGGCGATCGTGCTTGCCATCGGCTTTGTCCTGATCGTCGCGATCTATGTGCAGACCGCGATCCTGTTCGGGGTCTACACGCCGGAGCTCTTCCCGACCGAGATCAGGTTGCGAGCCAACGGCATCTGCAACACGTTCGGCCGCGGCGCGACCGTGGTCTCCCCATTCATCGTGGGCAGCCTGATGGCGTCCTCCGGACTGCCCGGCGTGGTCTGGCTGATGATCGGCCTTGTCCTCGTCCAGATCGTGGTGGTGTGGGCCTGGGGCGTCGAGCCGCGCAATCGCGGCCTTGAGGATGTCGCCGCGGCGAAGGCTTAGGTCGTCATTGCGAGGAGCGAAAGCGACGAAGCAATCCAGCCCGTCTTCTCGGCTCTGGATTGCTTCGCTTCGCTCGCAATGACGAAAGAATCGACCAGCTTTGTGGAAAGCTAGGCGTTCTTCAGGGCGACGCGGAAATCGGCCTCGGTGTTCGCCTTCACCTCGTCGAGCGTGACGCCGTCGGCGAGCTCGATCAGCGCCATGCCGCCGGTGCCGTGCTTGTCGATGGTGAACACCGCAAGCTCGGTCACCACCATGTCGACCACGCGCTCGCCGGTCAGCGGCAGGTTGCACTTCTTCAGAAGCTTCGGGCCGTCCTTGGCGGAATGCTCCATCACCACGACCACGCGCTTGACGCCGGCGACGAGGTCCA
This sequence comes from uncultured Alphaproteobacteria bacterium, assembly GCA_963738845.1. Taxonomy (GTDB): domain Bacteria; phylum Pseudomonadota; class Alphaproteobacteria; order Rhizobiales; family Xanthobacteraceae; genus Bradyrhizobium. The sequence continues at coordinate 96,798 of CAVTYJ010000012.1, forward strand.
TAGCGCCGCCCATGCCCTTGACCATCTTGCCGGGGATCATCCAGTTGGCGAGGTCGCCATTCTGCGCCACCTGCATCGCGCCAAGGATGGAAAGATCGATATGCCCGCCGCGGATCATTCCGAAGGAATCGGCGGAGGAAAAATAGCTGGTGGTCGGCAGCTCGCTCACCGTCTGCTTGCCGGCATTGATCAGATCCGCGTCCTCCTCGCCCTCATAGGGGAAGGGACCCATTCCCATCATGCCGTTCTCGCTCTGCAGGTTCACGTCCATCCCGTCCGGGATGTAGTTCGACACCAGCGTCGGAATGCCGATGCCGAGATTGACGTAGAAACCGTCCTGCAGCTCCTTGGCCGCACGGGCGGCCATCTGTTCCCGGGTCCAGGCCATCAGATTTCAACTCCGGTTGCGGCCGGCGACGCCTTCGAGGGCCGCGGACGGGTGTTGCGGAATTCGATGCGCTTCTTGCCGACGCCGACTTCGATGATGCGCTTGACGAAAATGCCGGGCGTGTGGATGTGATCGGGATTGAGCTCGCCGGCGGGAACGAGATGCTCGACCTCGGCGACCGTGACCTTCGCAGCGGTCGCCATCATCGGGTTGAAGTTTCGCGCGGTCTTGCGATAGATCAGGTTGCCCGCGGTGTCACCCTTCCAGGCGTGGACGATGGCGAGGTCGGCGAACAGACCGCGCTCCATCAGATATTTCTCGCCGTCGAACTCCTTCACCTCCTTGCCCTCGGCGATCAGCGTTCCGACCCCGGTCTTGGTGTAGAAGGCGGGAATGCCCGCGCCGCCCGCGCGGATGCGCTCGGCGAGCGTGCCCTGCGGATTGAACTCGAGCTCCAGCTCGCCGGCGAGGTATTGCTGCGCGAACAGCTTGTTCTCGCCGACATAGGAGGAGATCATCTTCTTGATCTGGCGCGTCTCCAGCAGGCGGCTGAGACCGATGCCGTCGACGCCGGCATTGTTGGAAACGACGGTAAGACCCTTCACGCCGAAGTCGCGGATCGCATCCGACAGGGTCTCGGCAATGCCGCAGAGGCCGAAGCCGCCGGACATGATCATCATGCCGTCCTTGAGGATGCCCGCGAGGGCGGATTTCGCGTCAGGATAGACCTTTTTCATGCAAATAAGACCTGATGAAAGAAGCGGCCGGGACGGCCCCGCATGGTCAGGATTATTAGGCAAAATCATTGCAGTGCGTCAATGAGGGCGGCAATCGGGCGCTCTCCTGCTTTCGAGGGAGAGATGCGCTCGTTCGGCGGCGCCCCTCGGGCCTGGGATACAAGGCGCGCCAGGGGCCCTTTCCGACCCCTCGGCTCGGCCTTGAAAGCGTCAAGAAAACCTATCAAGTTGTGGGGGTTGGCTAGGGTTTCGGCGCGCCCTGCCATCCCCCAATCACCAGCGATCCGACCACGTCAGGCCGATCAGGACATGTCTTTGACCATGGCCCAAAGGATCAAGCGGTTGGGGATGCCGATCGCGGCCTTGCTCGGCCTCGTGCTGGTCGGGCTCATTGCCTCGTCCTGGCTGATCAACCGCGATGCCCTGCGACAGGCGGTCGAAGCGCAAATCCGCGCCGTCACCGGGCTTGAGCTGGTGGTCAACGGCCCGATCGACGTCTCCGTATTCCCGGGCAGCTACGTCTCGTTCCATGATGTCGGGCTGAAAGGCAGCGCCGCAGCCGATCCCGCGCTCCGCGTCGACGTGCTTACCGCGAACCTGCGCCTGCCGCCGCTGATCCTGCAGCGCTTCGAGATCTCCGACCTGATGATGCTGCGGCCGCAGATCCATGTCGCGCGCGCGGCCGACGGCGAGAGCAACTGGACGCCGTTCATCGAGACCATCGCGCGCACCATGAAGCCCGGCGCCGACAACCAGGTGTCGTTTTCGGAAATCCGCATCCAGGACGGCACGCTGACCTACGAAGACGCCGGCAATCAGGCTACCGAGAAGCTCGAGGACATCGATCTCTCGCTGGCGTGGCCGTCGATCTCGCGCTCCTTTGCCGCGACCGGGCAGTTCGACTGGCACGGCGAACGCATCGACGGCTCGATCAGCGTTTCCGACTTCCTTGCCGCGCTGTCCGGCGACCGCTCCGGGCTGAAGGCACGGCTGTCGAGCGCACCGCTCAAGCTCGCGTTCGACGGCACGGTCGCCAACCGCACCAGCGCGATGATGGAAGGGATCCTGACGGTGGATTCGGCGTCGCTGCGCAACGCGCTGCAATGGGCCGGCCAGGCGCCACCCGGCCCGGGCGGCGGCTTCGGCCGCTTCGCGCTCAAGGCCCGCGCCAATGTCGTCGGCGCCTCGATCGCGCTCACCAACGTCAATGTCGAGCTCGACGGCAATGTCGCCGAAGGCGTGATGACCTATTCCAACAATGGACGGCAGACGCTGCAGGCAACGCTTGCCGCCGACGCGCTCGACTTCACGCCCTATATCTCGACCTTCCGCCTGCTCGCCAGCGGCGCGCGCGACTGGAACCGGCAGATGTTCGACCTGAACTCGCTGTCGAGCACCGATCTCGACATGCGCCTGTCGGCGGCGCGCGTGACCGTGGGCCCGACCAAGCTCGGCCGCACCGCGTTCGGTGCCAATCTGCGCGGCGGCACGCTCGCGCTGTCGGTCGGCGAGGCGCAGGTCTATGGCGGTATCGCCAGGGGCTCGTTCGGTGTCGCCCGCGCCGATGCCAATGCCGACGTGAAAGCGCAATTCCAGTTCCTCGACGTCGATCTCGCCGCATGCGCCAGCGAGCTGTTCGGCATCAGCCGGCTGTCCGGCCGGGGCAATCTCAATGTCTCGCTCGCCGCGTCGGGCTCGAGCCCGTTCGGGCTCGCGCAATCGCTCGACGGCACCGCATCGCTGACCGGCCATGACGGCGCGATCTCGGGCTACAATGTCGAGCAACTGCTGAAGCGGCTGGAACGCAGGCCATTATCGGGCGCCGCCAGCTATCGTGGCGGCTCGACGCCCTACGACAATCTCACGGTCTCATTGAAATTCGCCGACGGCATCGCAACCACAGAGGACGTCCGGGTCGAGAGTGCGACGACGCGCGTCACGCTGAATGGGACGATCGCAGTTCCAACTCGCGAATATGATCTGAAGGGCGTTGCCAGCCTGATCTCGAATGGCACCAGCACCTTCGATTTGCCCTTCATGGTGCAGGGACCGTGGGACGATCCGCTGCCTCTCATCGATGCCGAAAGCCTGATCAAGCGCTCGCCTCTGCTCAAGGCGCTGAAGGACGGTGCCGGCGGCGATACCGTGCGCTCGGTGCTCGAGCGCTTAACCGGCGGCGGGGCGCGGCCTGCTCCGCCCGATACCGCCCAGCCCGCGCCCGTACCTTCGGAAGCCGCAAAGTCGAACTGATGGCGCTGTTTGCGCCGCGAGCCGAACGGTTTCGAAAAAACGCCACGACTGACGTTGCAGAAGATGTCGCTAGATCGCGTCGCGCCCCTGCGCTAGTGTTTCATCCAACCGGTTAAAAAAATCGGCTGATCACAGGGAGAGAACGACGTGAGATTTAAGGGATTTGGTGCATTTTCCATCGCGATGGCCGCGGCCGGGCTGCTTTACGCCACTGCGCCCGCCTTTGCCCAGCAGAAGACCATCACGGTCTGGTTCGGCAAGGGCTTCTACAAGTCCGAGGACGATGCGCTGCTGGAGGCGATCAAGAAGTTCGAGGCCAAGACCGGGATCAAGGTCGAGCTGTCGCAATACGCGATCCAGGACATGATTCCGAAGACGGTGGCCGCGCTGGATTCCGGCACCGTGCCGGATGTCGCCTATTCCGACAGCTATGACGTGCAGGCGCAGGGCAAATGGGCCTATGAAGGCAAGCTCGAGGATCTGTCCGACATCCTGCTGCCGATGAAATCGGCATTCGCGCCGAACACGCTCGAGACCACTTATCTCTATAACGACCAGACCAAGAAGAAGGCCTATTACGGCTTTCCGCTGAAGCAGCAGAGCATGCATGTGCAGATCTGGCAGGACATGCTGGGACAGGCCGGCTTCAAGCAGAGCGACATCCCGGACAAGTGGGAGGACTACTGGTCATTCTGGTGCGACAAGGTGCAGCCCGCGATCCGCAAAGCGACCGGTCAGCGCATCTACGCCGTCGGCCAGCCGATGGGCGTTGAGTCCACCAACTCGTTCCAGTCGTTCTACACCTTCATGGACGCCTACCATGTCAAGCTCGTCGACGATGACGGCAAGCTTCTGGTCGACGATCCCAAGGTGCGCGAGGGCCTGATCAAGGCGCTCAAGGACTACACCGACACCTACATCAGGGGCTGCACGCCGCCGTCCTCGACGACGTGGAAGGATCCCGACAACAACGTCGCCTTCCACAACCGGACGATCGTGATGACGCACAACTTCACGATCTCGATTGCGGCGAAATGGCTCGACGATGCCAACAATCCGGCGCTGACGCCGGAGCAGCGCGCCGCCGGCAAGAAGGCCTATGAGGAGACGATCATCACCGCCTCATTTCCCAAGGCGCCGGACGGGTCGACCATCAAGTACCGCTCCGACGTGAAGACCGGCCTGGTTTTCGCGGCCGCCAAGAACAAGGCGGAGGCCAAGGAGTTCATCAAGTTCCTGCTGCAGGAAGAGAACGTTCGGCCCTACATCGAAGGCGCGCTCGGCCGCTGGTTTCCGGTGACGACCGCAAGCCAGCAGAGCCCGTTCTGGCAGGCTGACCGCCATCGCAAGGCGGTCTATAGTCAGTTCACCGGCGGCACGACGCCGTTCGACTTCACCAAGAACTGGAAGTTCACGATCCTGAACAACGAGAACGTCTGGGCGAAGGCGATGAATCGCGTGGTCAGCGAGAAGGTTCCGGTGGACAAGGCCACGGACGAGTTGATCGCCCGCATCAAGGAAGTCGCAGGCTAGAACGAGGCACGGTGTCGTCCCCGCGAAAGCGGGGACCCACCGCGTGCCGCATGTGGTGGAAGACGCTGTTTGACGAGCTTCGCGCGACCACCAAGGCCTGTGGCTATGGGTCCCCGCTTTCGCGGGGACGACGGCGAAGCGTAAGAGTACCAGACGATGGCGATCACGCTCTCAGCTTCCGACGTTCCCAGCGCACCGCTATCGGCGCGACTTTCACCGGCGCAGGTGTGGGGCATCATCCTGCTTGCGCCCTACATGCTGGTGTTTCTGGCCTTCGTGCTCTATCCCGTCGGCTACGGGCTATGGCTCGCGCGCCAGCCGGCGAGCTATGTCACGCTGTTCCACGACCCGATCTTCGCCCGTGCGGCGGTCAACACGCTGATCTTCCTCGTCATCGGCATCAACCTGAAGATGCTGGTCGCGCTGTTTTTGTCGGGCTTCTTCGTCGAGCAGCGCACCTGGATCAAATGGCTCTCGGTGCTGTTCATCCTGCCCTGGGCGGTGCCGTCGATTCCGACCATCCTGTCGGTTCGCTTCATGCTCAATCCCGAATGGGGCATGGTCAACCAGCTGATCTTCAAGCTGACCGGCGATGACGGTCCGAACTGGCTGAACGATCCCACCGTCGCGCTCGCCATGGCGATCGGCGTGCATATCTGGAAATCGCTGCCGTTCTGGACTTTGATCCTGATCACGGGGCGGCTTGCCATCTCGCACGATCTGTTCGAGGCCGCCGATGTCGACGGCGCAACCTGGTGGCAGAAATTCCGCTTCATCACCTGGCCGTCGATGCAGACGCTGTACATCACCTGCACGCTGCTCTCGATGATCTGGACGCTGGGCGACTTCAACAGCGTCTATCTTTTGACCGGCGGAGGCCCGGCCGACCTGACGCACGTGCTGTCGACGCTCGGCATCCGCTATCTGCGGCTCGACCAGCTTTCGCTGGCGATGGCCTCCATCGTCTGCGCGATGCCGCTGGTGCTGCCGCTGGTCTATTTCATGATGAAGCGGTTGTCGCGATGAAGCTCCCCACCCTTCGCGAGGTCGGCTACGAGGCGCGGCTGCTGCTGATCGGCATCCCCGTCTTCATCTGGACCATGGTGCCGATCTACCACATGTTCCTGTTCGCGATCTCGCCGAAGGAGGACGCGTTCTCGGGCAAATTGTGGCCCGATCATCCGACCCTGCACAATTTCTCGATCGTGTTTCACGAGCAGCATTACTTTCTGCGCGACTTCTACGTGCAGTTTTGGAATTCGGTGGTGATCGCGGCCGCCGTCGGCGCGTTGACGTTGTTGATCGCGACCGCCGCGGCATTTGCGATCTCGCGGCTGCGCGTTCCCGGCGGCCGGGTCGTGATGAACCTCGCGCTGTTCACCTATTTCATCCCGGCGGCGTTCCTGGCCGTGCCGATGTATCGCACCATGGCCACTTACGGCCTGCTCAACAATCACTGGTCGCTGATTCTGGCGATGGTGACCATCGCCTCGCCCTACGCGATCTGGGTTTTGAAGCAGGCCTCCGACAAGCTGCCGGTCGAGCTCGACGAGGCCGCGGTCATGGACGGCGCCACCACGTTGCAGATCTTCCGCCTGGTCTACGTTCCCCTGATGATGCCCTCGCTGGTCGCGATCGGCACCTACGCCGTGCTGCTGGCCTGGAACGAATATCTCTACGCGTTCCTGCTGCTCTCGAACGACCGGGACATCACCCTTCCCGTGGCGCTCGGCAACTTCCTCTCCGCGGACGACTCGCCCTGGGAGCTTCTGATGACCACCGGTTTCATCTACGCGCTGCCGCCGGCCGCGATCTACTACGCCTTCAAGCGCTACATGGTCGGCGGGCTCACCGCTGGCGCGGTGAAGTCGTAAGGCATCGAACCGGTCCTCTGCGGGCGGCGACCAAGAGGGATCCCCCACGGAGCCTTCCATGGTCCCCGCACGAAAAATCCTGGCCAAGCTTGTTCTGCTCACCGGGATCGCGCTGGGCCTTGCGGCGTTGACCCTCTGCGCCAACCTGTTGTGGCCGATGGCCGCGGCGGAGGCGGAGCCGAAAAATGGAATGAGGGTGGTGTTCCTCATCTTCATCGCCGGATTCGGGGCTTTGGGACTGATTGTCTGGCCGTTCGCCTGGATCGCCGAGCGGATCGATCCTCCTCAGCAGGGGGACACTACAACCGACTCCGAGGCAGCACCTAAAGCGGCGCGGGGCTCTCGCCCTGCACCTTCGAGAGTTTGGAGGCGAGCGAAGCAACGATAATCACCAAGGCGATCAGCGCGATCACCAGCGTGCAGATCGCGTTGATCTCGGGTTTGACGCCGAGCCGCACCTCCGAATAGATGCGGATCGGCAGGGTCGTCGAGCCCGGACCAGTCGTAAAACTCGCGATCACGAGATCGTCGAGAGAGAGCGTAAAAGCCAGCATCCAGCCCGCCGCGATCGCGGGCGCAATCAGCGGCAGTGTCACCGCGACGAACGCGCGCAGAGGGTTGCAGCCGAGATCCATCGCGGCCTCTTCCAGGCTCCGGTCGAGCGAGGCGAGTCGCGACTGCACCACGACCGACACGAAGCACATGGTCAGCGTGGTATGCGCCGCGGTCACTGTCCAGAAACCGCGCTCGGCGTTCAGTGCCACGAACAACAAAAGCAGCGACAAGCCTGTGATCACCTCCGGCATCACGAGCGGCGCGTAGAGCATGCCGGAAAAAAGCGTGCGCCCGCGAAAGCCCTCGCCGCGCGAAAGCGCGACCGCGGCCAGCGTGCCGAGCAGCGTCGCAATCGACGCCGACGTCGCGCCGATGCCAAGGCTCATCCACGCCGCCTCGATCATGGCGTTGTCGTTGAAGAGCTCGCGATACCAGCGCAGCGACCAGCCGCCCCAGACCGTGACCAGGCGCGAGGCGTTGAACGAGTAGATCACGAGGATCACGATCGGCAGATAGAGGAAGGCAAGCCCCAGCGCGAGCGAGGCGACGTTGAACGACGACAGTCTGCGCCCGGCCATTACCGCATCTCCAGCTGGCGGCGCTGCAGCCTGTCATAGAGCAACAGCGGCGCAAGCAGCAGGACCAGAAGCACGACGGCAGTGGCGGAGGCCACCGGCCAGTCCTTGTTGGTGAAGAATTCCAGCCACAGCGTCTGGCCGATCATGAGCGAATTGGAGCCCGCGAGCAGATCGGGAATCACGAATTCGCCCACGATCGGGATGAAGCAGAGCAGCACGCCGGCCGCGACGCCGGGCAGTGACAGCGGAAAGGTCACGAGCCAGAACACCTTTGCCGGCGCGGCACCGAGGTCGCTCGCGGCCTCCTCCAGCGCCGGCTCCATCTTCGCCAAGGTCGCATAGAGCGGCAGGATCATGAACGGCAGGTAGGAATAGACGATGCCGAGATACATCGCGGTATCGGTGGAAAGCCACACCACGGGTTCCGACACGAGATGAAGCCCAAGCAGGATCTGATTGAGCAGGCCGTCATGCTGCAAGATGTTGATCCAGGCATAGATGCGGATCAAAAACGAGGTCCAGAACGGCACGATGACCAGCATCATCGCGATGGCTTGCCACCGCTTCGGCAGCCGCGCCATGCCGTAGGCGATCGGATAGCCGATCACGAGCAGGATCGCGGTCGCGCTCAACGCGACGACGAGGCTGCGCAGATAGGAAAGCACATAGAGATTGTCGGAGAGGAGCAGGCGGAAATTGTCGAGCGAGAGCGCGGCGAAAGCCTCCTTGAGCGCGGCACCGCCGGCGGCAAGGTCGAACACCGGCGTGTAGGGCGGCTGCGCGATCGCGGTCTGCGACAGGCTGATCTTGAGCACGAAGCCGAACGGCACCAGGAAGAACAGCACCATCCAGACATAGGGCGCGATCGCCGCAAAGCGTGCGGGGCGCGCAAAGATGTTGCGTGCGCTCATTGCTCCAGCACCACGCAATCATCGGGCGTGAACCACGCCACCACGCGCTGGCTCACGGCGTAGGCATCCATATCGATCCGCGTGGTGTTGGCCATCGAGGAACGTACCACGGCGCCGGAATCGAGCTTCACCTTGTAGGTCGTGACGCCGCCGAGAAAGCTGACATCGGTCACGACGCCCTCGATCCGGTTGAGCGCGCGCGCGTTGAGAACGTCGGACACCGGGCCGCGGCGCGACAATTTGAGCTTCTCGGGGCGGATCGCGACCGAAACGCTGGTCTTGGTGATCGCGTTGCGCGGCTCGGCGACCGCGACGATCCCGGCGTCGCGCGTTGCGATCATCAGGCGGTTCTGCTCGCGCGTCTCGACCTGGCCCTCGAACAGGTTGATGTCGCCGATGAACTCGGCAATCCAGCGCGACAGCGGGGCCTCGTAGAGCTCACGCGGGGTCGCGACCTGCTCGAGCCGCCCGGCGTCCATCACGCCGAATTCGGCTCGCGACCGTCATCGCCTCTTCCTGATCGTGGGTGACGATGATGAAGGTCATGCCGAGGCGGCGCTGCAGCTCCATCAATTCCCATTGCGTCAACTCGCGCAGCTTCTTGTCGAGAGCCGCCAGCGGCTCGTCCAGCAGGAGAACCTGCGGACGCCGCGCCAGCGAGCGCGCCAATGCGACGCGCTGCCTTTGGCCGCCGGAAAGCTGGTCCGGCTTGCGCTTCTCCAGGCCCTCGAGCTTGACCAGGGCCACCATCTCGGCGACGCGGGTGTCGATCTCGGCGCGGCGCATGCCGGCGCGCCGCAAGCCGAAGGCGATGTTGTCGCGCACCGACAGATGCGGAAACAGCGCATAATTCTGGAACATCATGTTGACCGGCCGCTCGTGCGGCAGGACATGCGCGATGTCCTCGCCGCCGAGCAGGATGCGGCCCTGGTCCGGCGTCTCGAAACCCGCGAGCATGCGCAACAGCGTGGTCTTGCCGCAGCCGCTCGGGCCGAGCAGGGCGAAAAATTCGCCGGCGGCGATATCGAGCGAGACGCCATCGACCGCGCGGAACGTGCCGAATTTCTTCACCACGCCCTCGATGCGCAGCAGCGGCATGTCCGCCGGCTGCGGCGCGCCGGAGGGTGGTACCAATTCCGATCGAGCCTTTGCGGGCCCGTCGTTTCTTGCGGTCTCCTCAGCCATGTCCGTACTAGTACACGCTCGGCCGGCTCAGGCGCAACGCGACGGCCGTCTTATACAGAACTCGCCATGAACGCGGCCAGGGCCTCGCGATCTTCCGAAGACATGGTCAGCCCCAGCTTGGAGCGCCGCCACAGAATGTCCTCGGGAAACCGTGCCCATTCCTCTGTCATCAAGTAGCGCACTTCGGCTGCGCTCAATTCGGGCCCAAAGGACTGGCCGAGATCTTGGCGGCTCTTGGCCTCGCCGAGCACCTCTTTCAACCGCGTGCCGTAGGCGCCGACCATTCGCTGGGCCTGCGGCTCGGACAGGAAGCGCCAGCGCGCACGGGCGGCGTCAACCTGCGCGTCGAAGGCATACCAGGGGAAATCGCCACCCGGCAGCGGGACCGTCGCGGTCCAGCGCGGAGACATCGGATAGAACGGCGTCAGCCACGAAATCGCCTGCTCCGCGCGCAGCCGCGAGGTCGTGACATCGCCGCCGGCGATGGTGATCAGCGGCGCGCGGCGGCGGCGGCCGTCAAAACCCATCACCCCGTCGCGCATCGAGCCGCCGCGACCGGGCAGCAGATTGACGCCCGACACGGTCCGCACCACGTCCACCGGGCCGACCGCATGCCGCAGGTAGCGGTTCAACGCGTCACAGAAATAGGCAACGTCGCGTGAGTCGATTGCCACGATCGCAGGATCGCCCTTGAACTCGTGCACGATGCTGCCGACCAGCGTGAAATCGCGTTCAAAGGGGCTGGCGAAAATCAGGCGGCGGTCGCTGTGCTGGAACACGTAGACGTTGTCGGTCTCGAACAGGCGCGGGACGATGATCTGGCCGGTCTGCAGCGCCAGCGTCTTTGGCGCAGGCAGGCGAAGCACGGTTTCCGCGACGATGGGCATCCATGCGCCCGCCGCATTGGCAAGCGCGCGGGCGGTGATCACCTGGCGACGACCGCGATCGATCACCGCCAGACGCCAAGTGTCGGTGCGGTCGGCGCGAACGCAGCGCACGCCGGTGCGGATGACCGCGCCGCGCGCCGCCGCATCCAGCGCATTGAGGATCACCAGGCGGGAATCGTCGACCAGGCAGTCCGAATAGGCGAACGCGACCCCGAAGGGGCGCTTGAGCGCATTGCCGATCGGGTGATGGGTGACGTCCACCATCGCCGAGACCGGCAGGCGGCTCTGCGGCGCCAGGCGATCGTAAAGCCACAGCGAAGCGTGCAGTAGCCAGGGCGGGCGCTCGTCGGCATGGGCCGGGATCGCAAATTGTGCCGGCCGCACCAGATGCGGCGCGATGTTGAGCCAGGTGTCGCGCTCCCTCAGCGCCTGACGCACCGAAAACCTTCGCCGCAACAGCGCCGAGAGATCGCCATGGATCAGCCGCGAGCTTGCCGACGAGGACGCCCCGCCGAGATCGCCTTGTTCCAGCAGAATGACCCGAAGACCTCGACCGGCCGCGTCGCGCGCCAGGCTCGAGCCGTTCAACCCTCCCCCGATGATCGCCAGATCGTAGTCCGCCATGCGTCCCGTCTTATGCGGCGAAACCGTGCTTCGCTATCCCCAAAGCGCGGCGGCTTCAGGTCGAATCGCAATTCTGTCTCGAGTTATTGTTTGCGCACGATCTCCGCCCGAACGCTACGCGTTTGTCGCAGGACGCAACCGCCGCACAATCTGCGACTAACCGGTCCTGCGCGCGGGCTCCGCGACCTCGGAATTGGCGCGGCCGACCAGCGGCGCATATTGCGCGATCGGCAGGGGCTTTCCGATCAGATAGCCCTGCACCGCGTCGCAGCCCTCCTCGGCCAGGAATCCGAGTTGATCTGCCGTTTCCACGCCCTCCGCCACGATCGACATCTCCAGTCCGTGGCCGAGATCGATCACGGCAGAAATGATCGCGGCCGATTGCGGATTGCGGCCGAGATTGATCACAAAGGTGCGGTCGACCTTGATCTTGTCGAACGGGAAAGCCTGCAGGTAGCTCAACGAGGAGTAGCCGCTGCCGAAGTCGTCCATCGAAATCCGCACCCCCAGCGCCTTCAGCCGCCGCAGCAGCGCCAGGCCGCGGTCGAAATCCTCGATCAGGACGCCCTCGGTGATTTCGAGCTCGAGCCGGCCCGGCGCGAGCCCGGTCTCCAGCAGTATCGCGTGCACGAGGCCGACGACGTCACCGTGCATGAACTGCGCCGGGGACAGGTTGACGGCGATTTGCAGCGGCTTCGGCCACGAGGCCGCCTCGCGGCAGGCCTCGCGCAGGATCCATTCGCCCATCTCGACGATCAGGCCGCTCTCCTCCGCGAGCGGAATGAAATCGCTGGGCGGAACGAAGCCGCGCACCGGATGCAGCCAGCGCGCGAGCGCCTCGAATCCGATGACCTCGCTTTCCGCCGCGCTGGCGCCCGTCACCGCCTGGGGCTGGAAATACAGCGACAACTCGCCGTTCTTGATTGCGACCGAGAGGTCCTGGTGCAGCACGCGTCGGTCGCGAATCTGCTGGTCCATTTCCGGCTCATAGACGGAAATGGATCCGCGCGATTTGGCCTTTGCGCGGAACAGCGCCGCGCCCGCATTCGCAAGAAGCGACGCCGCGTCCGCGCCATTGTGCGGGAAGACCGAGATGCCCGTGGTGACGCCGGTGCGGACCGACTTGCCGTCAATCATGAACTCGTTGGCCATCGTCTCCGAAAGCTGTTCGGCAAGCCCAACGCCCGCGGCCGGCTGCTTGCCGTCGATGATCAGACCGAACTCGTCGCCGGAGAGCCGCGCCACCACGCCGCCGCGCGCGCCGGCCTGGATGCGACGCGCAACCTCGACCAGGAGCTTGTCGCCGGTCGCATGCCCGAACACATCGTTGACTTCCTTCAGCCCGTCGAGATCGAGGCAAAGCACCGCAAACTCCTCGCCGCTGCCGGCGCAGGCCTCGATCATCTGCGTCAGCGCCTGCAGGAATGCGGCGCGGTTCGGCAGGTCCGTCAGGCCGTCATGGTAGGCCATGTGCGCCATGCGCAATTCGGTCTGCCGGCGGTCGGTGACGTCCTCGTGGGTCTTGATCAGATACTGCGGCTCGCCTGCTTCGTTCAGGACGGTCATGCGGCGGGTGAGGAACAGTCTCAGCCCGTCCTTCGTCGAGATCGGATGCTCCTCGGTGAGCAAGGCGCGCTTTTTGATCGCGGCCTCGTCGCGCGCCGTGATCAGCTTGGCCTCGCGCGGATTGAAGATGTCGGCTGCCGTGAGCCCGGTCACGTCCTCGCGACGCCGGCCGAGAATCGTCTCGGCGCTGCGGTTGGCGAGCAGATAACGCCCGTCGCTGACGCGCTCCACGCTCAGCGACACCGGAATGTTGTCGACCACGAGCTCGAGGAACTTCTTGGTGTTTTCCAGCTCGCGCGACAGCGAGCGGCGGTCTGTCACATCGTCGAACAGCGCGATCAGGAACTCGGGCTCGTTCTTCTCGTTGCGCGCGATGACGCGATTGGAGGCAAGGACGCGCTTTTCGTCGCCGCGCTCGACCAGGAGCTCGCTGCGATGCTGTCCGTCGGGCGACTGCAGCGCGGCCTGGTCGGCTGCCTCGATGGTCTCCGCCGTCGCGGGCCGGAAAATCTCGTCCGCCCGCTTGCCGATGATGCGATCGCGGGAAAAGCGCGAGAAGCGTTCGAAGGCGCGGTTGGCGAAGATGTAGCGGCCATCCTCGATGCTTTTCGCACCGACGCAGACCGGCACATTGTCGAGCACGGATTCCAGGAACTGCTTGGTCGAAGCCAGCTCGCGCGACAGCTTGCGCTGCGCGCTGCAATCCTCATGGGTGGCGATCGAGCCGCCGTCGGGCAGAGCGAAATATTTGGTCAGCACGGAGTGACCGTTCGGCAGCTCGGTGACCAATCCCTCCGGCCGCGCGGCGAGGCGGAAGAAATCCTCGACGCTGACGTCGAGCAGGCCGCGCTTCAAACGGTACGCCAGAAGATCGGCCCCTGTCATGCCGGGCACGAGGTCGGAGCGCGCCATGCCGTAAATGTCGAGATAGCGGTCGTTGCAATAGACGATTCGCGTCTTCGAATCGGTCATGACAACGCCGTGGCTGAGGCTGTTGAGCGCAGTGCTGATATAGGCGTGGCGACGCGCCTGGGAGCGCTTGAACCGGCGCAAGGTCGAGTGGACCCAGATCGCCACCGCCGCGCAGAAGGCGCATACGACGATGCCGCCGATCAGCACTTCCCACCACACGTTCGAATCGACCGCGGACTTCAGGCTTGCCGGGGCGAACTTGCCCGGCAACGCAAGCGCCGGAGCGCAAGGCGCGACGACCGCGGCCAGGCACAGAAGGGCCCGCGCAGGGATCAGATCCTTGCTGCCTGCCTGCCAATTCTTGCCAGCCATCAGTCACCCGCGGATTTCAACCACAGAGTGTCTTTCTTCACGCGTTTGGATCGGGTAAACGCCTGACGCAACAAGCGAAAAATGTGCCCTCGAATATGGCAATTGCCCTGACATGATTACCGCTTCGTTAACGCCCGATCGGCTGCAAACAGGGACTCCCGATCTCCGGGATGACCGATCTGGTTCCGAAGCACCTTGCATGGGACGCCGGATCGCGCATGGACAGGGTTGATTGCGTCGTCATCGGAGCGGGCGTGATCGGCCTTGCGGTGGCAAGGCGGCTCGCGCAGGCCGGGCGCGAGGTGATCGTGCTTGAAGAGGCCGAGGGAATTGGCACCGTGACCTCGTCGCGCAACAGCGAGGTGATCCACGCGGGCATCTACTACAAGGCGGGAAGCCTGATGGCGCGGATGTGCGTGTCAGGCAAAAAGATGCTGTATCGCTACTGCGCAGATCACGGCGTGCCGCACAAAAACTGCGGCAAGCTGATCGTCGCCACGACGCCCGCCGAAGCCGAGAAGCTGCAATCGATCCGCGCCCATGCCGAGGCCAACGGCGTGCTCGACATGCAGACGCTATCGCGCGATGCCGCCTGCGCGCTCGAGCCGGCGCTGAACTGCACCGCGGCCCTGCTTTCGCCCTCGACCGGAATTATCGACAGCCACGCCTTCATGCTGGCGCTGCGCGGCGATGCCGAGGACGCGGGTGCAGCCTTTGCGTTTCACACACCGTTGGTGCATGCCAGCGCCGCGCGCGGAAAGATCGAGCTCGACGTCGGCGGCGCCGCGCCGATGCAACTCGAATGCCGGCTGCTCGTGAACGCGGCGGGCCTGAACGCGCCGATGGTGGCGCGCGGCATCGATGGCATGCCGCTGGAATTGATCCCGCGCGCCTATCTCGCCAAAGGCAACTATTTCAGCTGCAGCAAGAAGGCGCCGTTCACGCACCTGATCTACCCCGTGCCCGAGCCGGGCGGACTAGGGGTGCACCTGACCCTCGACATGGCGGGCCAGGCCCGCTTCGGTCCGGACGTGGAATGGGTCGACAGCATCGACTACGCGGTCGATCCGGCGCGCGCCCAACGCTTCTATCCGGCGATCCGTAAATACTGGCCCACGCTGCCGGACGGCGCGCTGATGCCGAGCTATTCCGGTATGCGGCCGAAGATCGTTCCGCCTGCAGTTGCCTCGCAGGATTTTCTGATCCAGGGCCCGAAGGACCACGGCGTGGATGGATTGATCAACCTGTTCGGGGTCGAGTCGCCGGGATTGACCTCCTCGCTTGCGATTGCGGACCATGTCGGCGCGCTCGCCGGCACATAAAGGTCCGTGGCGCCAAATCGCGCGGCCACCCGTCGGCAATATCGGATTCGAAATTAGCATCGGATGGGCGCCAGCGCGCCCATCGAGCAAACCTGTCAGCGTTACAGTGAGAGCACTAGCTTAGTGCAGCGTCTCGTCCGCCGCGGCGGCGTGCCTCAACCGCTCGATCTGATCCTTGACCATCAATTTCCGGCGCTTCAATTCGGCTATTTGCAGGTCGTCCGTTGAAAGGTGCACAAGAGCTTCATGGAGTTCGTTTTCGAGGCTCTTGTGTTTACGTTCCAATTCAACGAGATGTGCCTGAATGGCCATTCGAAACCTCCTCGCTGTGGTTTTTGATCCGGGCTTGAGAGTTTACACCTCCTGCCCAAGCTGTCGATGGCTAAGCGAATCAGGGGCGTCATTTTTGGCCCCCTTATGTAATGAAGCGTGAGCAGGGAACTGGTGATTTTGCGCATCTGCGAGATCGCAACTTTACTAGGTCGAGCATGGCCTTGGAGGCAATTTACCCGTTGCGCCAGAGAGGCTGCGGGTCGATATTTGCCACAGGGTATCCACAGCCCCTCGCAATCTCATCGCGTTTTTTCGGCTAACGTGAATCATGACCGACGAAGATGAGCGCGAGCTGCATGCCGAACTCGCTCGACTGCAGCAGGAGCACCGCGATTTGGACGCGGCGATCGATGCGCTGCATCATTCGCCCGCACCGGACCTGCTGCGGTTGCAACGGTTGAAAAAGCGCAAATTGCAGCTCCGCGACCGGATCGCCTTCATCGAAGACCAGATCACACCCGATATCATTGCCTGAGTGTGCGGCAGCTCCGCTGCGATTTCTGTCCCGACGGTCGAGAAATCGGATGAGCCCCAGGTGAAAGTCGCTTGACTTTATGAGAACAAAAAGAGAACATATCCGCCTCAACGCCCCCCAGCCGAACCGGAAACCGCCATGCCCCAAACTTCGTCCCTCTCCGACAGCGATCCCTACGAAAAGGCCTGCGACCAGGCGATCGCGATGTGCGACGGCAACCTGCGCTCGACCATCAAGGTGCTGATCATGGCCAACGAATATCTGGAATCCGAGCTTCTGGAATTGCAGGTGTCGATCGCGTCCGGCTGCGCGCCGCTGCCGTCATCGCGCACCGAAAGCAGCGCAGCCTGAGGAAGCGGTCATGGCCGACATCACCTACTATGTGGCAATGCCGTTTTTGCAGGACGAAAATGGCCTTCTGGTCGCGGGCGCTGCAGAGGAATGCCAGAGCCCGATGACCGCGCTGCGTCGCGCCGAGATCCTGTCGCGCGGCGCCGGTCATATCGGCGCCGTGGCTTTCAGCCGCACCGGCGATCCCATGATCGGCGAGTTCAGCGATGCGAAGCTTCTCAAGAGCTTCGGCAACGTGCCGGACGATCTAGGCGCGCTCTGAGCTATCCGCTTCCCCCCTTGTTTCGTGCCGCCGCTGTGCCTTGCGCACATACATCGCACGATCGGCCTCTTCGAGCGCGCGGCCTGCTTCGGCATGCGGTCCAAGCACCGCAATGCCTGCGGAGGCGCCCGTCCTGACATTGCGGCCGCTGAAGTTGAAGGTGAGCCCGTCGATCTCGGCTTCGAGCACGGCCGCCTTGGCCCTAGCGTCGGTCTCGGTCAGATTCCATAGCAGCAGCGCAAACTCGTCTCCGCCGAGCCTGCCGACCACGTCGGAGGAACGCACCTGGCGCGTGAGCGCATCGGCGATCGCTTTGAGCACCTCATCGCCGGCCGAATGCCCAAAGGCATCGTTGATGGGTTTCAGGCGGTCGACGTCGAGCACGATCAGCGCGCCGCTGGCGCGATAACGATTGATGTAGCCGACCGCGCGATGGAGCTCGCGCTCGAAGCCGCGCCGATTCGGGATGCCGAGCAGAAAGTCCGTCTCCGCCGAGGCCTGCAGCTCCTCGATGCGCTCCATCGCCCGCGCGAGTTCGCCTTTGAGCCGACGGATCGTGCCTTTGCTGGCATCGATCGCTTCCTTCTGCCGTGGCGCCGCGCGCGGACGATGGGTTTTGCGCTTCGAAACGGCGCGCCTGCCGTTTTTTTTGGCCCCTCGCGCCCCAACCCCGCCCTGCTTTTTCATGCGTGTCCTTGTTGAGCCCTTTAGATCAAGGCTTGCCGGGCTTAACCAAGACAGGATAGTCCATTCCTGTTCCCTTGCCACGCCTTGCCGCTCTTGGGGTCGACCCTATATCGGCCTATGTTTCTGGATTCACGCTTAGAATTGAGCTCATGACCGCTCCGATCGCCATCATCATGGGAAGCCAGTCCGATTGGGACACCATGCGCCATGCCGCCGATACGCTGGCCGAGCTCGGCATTGCCTACGACACGCGCATCGTCTCGGCGCATCGCACGCCCGACCGTCTTTACGCCTTCGCCAAGGGCGCGGGGGCCGATGGCTTCAAGGTCATCATCGCAGGCGCGGGTGGTGCGGCGCACTTGCCCGGCATGACCGCGTCGATGACGGAACTGCCGGTGTTCGGCGTGCCGATCGAATCCCAGGCGATGTCGGGGATCGATTCGCTCTACTCGATCGTTCAGATGCCCGCCGGCGTGCCGGTCGGCACGCTCGCCATCGGCAAGGCCGGCGCGATCAACGCCGCCCTGCTTGCGGCAAGCGTGCTGGCGCTCAACGATTCCGCGCTGGCCGCTCGCCTCGCCGCCTGGCGCAAGCAACGCAGCGATGCGGTAGCCGAACGCCCGGAGGGTGAGGCGTGACTCGATCGAACCGGGTGAAGCTGAAGCCGGGCGACACCATCGGAATCCTCGGCGGCGGCCAGCTGGGCCGGATGCTGGCGATGGCCGCAGCAAGGCTCGGCCTGCGCTGCCAGGTGTTTTCTCCCGACCCGGATTCGCCCGCCTTCGACGTGGTGCTGAACGCGACCTGCGCCGAATATGCCGACGTCGAGGCGCTCGAGTTGTTCGCCAACGACGTCAACGTCATCACCTACGAGTTCGAGAATGTCCCCGCTTCGGCGGCGATGATCCTCGCCGCGCGCCGCCCGGTTCTGCCCGACCGCAAGATCCTCGAGACCACACAGGACCGGCTCGCCGAGAAGGACTTTGTGAAGCGGCTCGGCATCGGCACCGCCGATTATGCCGACGTTACGACGTCAGCCGCCTTGCGCGCGGCAATCGCCCGGATTGGGCTGCCCGCCGTTCTCAAGACGCGCCGTTTCGGCTATGACGGCAAGGGTCAGGCGATCATCCGCGAGGGCGACGATCCCGATCGCGTCTGGGCCGATATCGGCACCGAGCTGGCCATCCTGGAAGCGTTCATACCGTTCGAGCGCGAAATCTCGGTGATCGCGGCGCGTTCGGCCGATGGCCAGGTCGAATGCTTCGATGTCACCGAAAACGAGCACCGCGACCATATCCTGAAAATCTCGCGCGCGCCGGCCGCTATACCGGCGGCGCTGGCCGAAGAGGCGCGCGCCATTGCCGGCAAGATCGCAAGCGAGCTCGACTATGTCGGCGTGCTCGCGGTCGAAATGTTCGTGCTGGCTGCGAGCGATGGGCCGAAGGTTCTAGTGAACGAGATCGCACCGCGGGTGCATAATTCCGGCCATTGGACCCTGGACGGCGCCTCGATCTCGCAGTTCGAGCAGCATATCCGCGCTATTGCCGGCTGGCCCCTCGGAAAGCCGATACGTCATGCCGAGGTAACCATGACCAACCTGATCGGGGACGAGATCAACGAATACGAGCAGTGGCTGACCGTCCCGGGCGCGACCGTTCACCTCTACGGCAAGGGCGCGCCGCGGCCGGGCCGGAAGATGGGCCACGTGACGCAGGTCGGATCGCCGTCAAAGCAGGGCTGACCAGTCCCAAAAAAGGGCCTTTCGGCCGCTTTTCTCGGACTATTTGCAGCCTCTGATGGTGGACAATTCTGCTTTTGTCTGATACATCCGCGCGCTCAAGGCTAAGGGCAACGCTTTTTGCCAGCCCTTTTGCCTGACCGATTTCACTCCGATCACCTAAATAGAGGATGCCGCGTGCAGGTTCTCGTTCGCGATAACAATGTTGATCAAGCCCTCAAGGCGCTGAAGAAAAAGATGCAGCGCGAGGGCATCTTCCGCGAGATGAAGCTTCGCGGCCATTACGAAAAGCCCTCAGAGAAAAAGGCCCGCGAAAAGGCGGAAGCCGTCCGCCGCGCTCGCAAGCTCGCCCGCAAGAAGCTGCAGCGCGAGGGCCTGTTGCCGATGAAGCCAAAGCCGGCGTTCGGCGCCGGACCTTCGGCCGAGCGTGGCCCCGGTGGCGGCCGCGGCGGAGCGGGCGGCGGTTCGCGGGGCATGCGCTGATCGCCTGCGTCATTGACCGATCGGGATTTTGTGATGCAAGCGCGGGCCCGAAGCCCGCGCTGTTATTTTTGGAGGCTGCATTCTGCGGCGCGGCAGGCTATCACTACGCTCCGAGCGCGTGAGTCCTTCGCAGAGATGGCCATTCCGGTTTCCTATTCCTCGTCCGGAGTCCTGCGCCGCTGCGCGCGCGTGCCGCTTTCGGCCACGCTGGTCGTGTTTCTGCTCGGCGGCTGCTCGATCAATCTGGGTTCGCTGACCTCGTCCTCGTCGTCGTCTCCCGAGCCGGAGCCGGCGCGCCTGACATCGGCCAGCAACATCGGCTCGCTCACCGAAACCATCAAGAACAACCCCAACGATCCCCAGGCCTACAACATGCGCGGCTCGGTGCTGGCGCAGGCCGGCAAGTCCGAGGAAGCGCTCGCCGATTTCAACAAGGCGATCAGCCTCGATCCGAACTATGGTCAGGCCTATGCCAATCGCGGCCTGATCTATCGCCAGACCAAGCGGCTCGATCAGGCGATGGCCGATTACGAGCGCGCGCTGTCGCTCGACGCCAACTACGCTCCGGCCTATCTCGGCCGCGGCATGGTCTACAAGGCGCGGCGGCAGCCAGAGGCGGCACTCGCAGATTTCAACAAGGCGATCTCGCTCGCGCCCGACAATGCGGAGGCCTACTACAATCGTGGCCTGCTCTATCAGGGCGAAAAGCAGCATCAGTTCGCGATCAACGATTTCACCGCTGCCAATGGCCTGGTGCCGCAGCAGGCCGAGCCGCTGACGGCTCGCGCGCTGAGCTATCTCGCGCTCGACAAGCCAAAGGAAGCGGCCGCCGATCTCGACGAGGCGGTGCAGGCCGATCCCCAGAACGCGCAGGCCTGGCTCACCCGCGGGCTTGCCTATGAGCGGCTTGGCGACAAGAACAAGGCCGCCGGCTCCTACGGCCGGGCCATCAACCTGCGTCCCAAGGATGAAGCCGCGCGAACCGGCTTCGCGCGCGTCGGCGGCAAGCCCGGCCAGAGCTACGATACGTTCTGACGATCCGGACGCGCGCAGCGGTTAGGCATGATCCGGAAAAGTGGGCACCGGTTTTCTGAGAAGAATCCCGCTTTAGTCCGTGAATTGCTGCGAGCCATTGCCGCTGTTGCGGTCGCTTCCCGGCAGCAGCGCGTGGAACATCGACTTGGTCGCGGCCAGCACGTCTTCGGCAACGTTCTTGGTGTGGGACACGGCATCGGCCGCGCCGGCGCGCAGGTCAATCGGCGGACGCGGCGGCGCAGGCGGAATCTCCGCGGGAGGGGTCGGCCGGTTCGGATCGACGGAGGCCGTGTAAGCCGGATTGGCCGGCGCGGCCGGCGCCGGCGCATTGTCAAGCGGAGGCGCGGTGACTGCGATTGGCGGCGGCAACGGCCGGACCATCGCACCGGCCTGCAGCGACGGCGACGGCGATGCCACCGGCGCAGGCACGGGCACCGGCGCAGCGACCACGGTCTTGGGAGCTTCCTGCACGCGCGGCGCGCCTTCGCCCGAGCCGCGCAGCCGCTCGATGGCGGCGCGTGCGAGATCGTTGGCATCGCGATTGGGCACGGCGTGCCGGCGCGTCTCGAGCGGAGCGCTTGCGGTCTCTTGCGACTTGACGTCGACAGACTTGGTCTCCGCAGGCTTTGTCTCGACCGACTTGGTATCGACTGGCCTGGTTTCGACTGGCCTGGTTTCGACCGGCCTGGTGTCGGCGGTTTCGGCGGGCTTCTCGACCGGCTTGACCTCCGCCGGATTTTCCGCGGCCCTGGTTTCGATCATGGTGCGCTCGGAGATGCCCTTGGCCTTGATGCCGGGCTCGGGGATACCCGCGTTCTCGACCGGCTTGGCGGCGGCCCTGCCGTCCGCCTTGAGGACGGCCTTTCTGCTCTCGGTCGATGACACCGCAGCCGAGGGCGTGTCGGGCTTGCTCGTGATGTAGTGGTTGACGATGTAGGCGCCGATGATCGTCGCGGCCACCGACGGCAAGATGTCCAACGCGAACTTCTTGAGATAATTCAGCATTCAGGCCACTCCCGCCCCCGTCATGCGGGAACTTTGAGGCGCATTGAGGGATCAACTGCGTCGGATAGATGGCAAATCGGTAAACGATTGATTTACGGCTTCAACTCGATCTCGATGAACACGATCTCGGCGGCGGTTTCGTTGAGCACGTCGTGCTCGACTCCGGCCTGGCGGAAATAGGATTTTCCAGCGCCAAGCAGGGCCTTGGACCGCTCGCCGTTGGGCGCGACGATGGTCATCTCGCCGGAGGTCACAGGCACGATCACATAGTCCATCTCGTGAATGTGATGGCCGGTGGCGCTGCCGGGCGCAAGCCGCCACTGAGTGACGCGAACCTCGTCGGTATCGACCTGAACTTCGGATTTGGCCGCCAGCATCGTCATTCTCCCGGGCAGGTTTCAGGGGACAAATACCATGAACACGAACACCGCAAACACCACCAGGTGGACAAGGCCGAACAGCATGTTGGTCCGTCCGGTGCCGAAGGTCAGCATGCTCAGGACGAACGTCAGCACCAACAGAACGGTGTTCTGCTGGTTCAGGCCCAGGACCAGTTGCTTGTCCAGAACGTAGGCCGCGGCCGCGACCGCAGGAATGGTGAGCCCGATGGTCGCAAGCGAGGAGCCGAGCGCGAGGTTGATGCTCTTCTGCAGGTCGTTCTTGCGGGCGGCTGCGACCGCGGCGACGCTCTCCGGCAACAGGATCAACAGCGCCACCATCACGCCGGCAAAGGCCGGCGGGGCGCCGATGGCGGCGGTCGCCGCATCGATGACGAGAGAGAATTTCTTCGCCAGCAGGATCACACCCAGCAGCGAGACAACAAGCAGCACAAAATCGAGCCCCAGCATCGCAATCGACACCGGCTCGGAGTCCTCGCTCAAACCCGCGTCTTCGGCGACGAAATAATCGCGATGGCGGATGGTCTGCGTGTAGAGAAACACGCCGTAGAGCAGGATCGTCACGACGCTGACAAAGGCGAGTTGGGCCGCGGAATACATCGGTCCGGGCGTGGTCAGCGTATAGTCGGGCATGACCTCTGTTATGGTCGCCATCGTGAACAGCACGCTTAGATACAGATTGGCGCCCGAGACCTGGTAGCCCTGCTCGCGGTATTGCACGCCGCCGATGAAGACGCAGATCCCGACCAGGCCGTTGCAGACGATCATGACCACCGCAAACACGGTGTCGCGCGCCAGCGTCGGCACCTCCTTCTCGCCCAGCATGATGGTCGCAATCAGCGCGACCTCGATGATGGTGACCGAAAGCGTGAGCAGCAGCGTGCCGAAGGGCTCGCCGATGCGATGCGCGATCACCTCGGCGTGGTGGACGGCCGCGAACACCGTGCCGAACAGGATGACGAGCAGCACGGCCGCGAAGACGAGTCCGAGGGGCGACGGGGTGAAGGTGTAGTGGGTCGCGGTCGCGACCGCGAACAAGGCGAGGGACAGGGCTGGGAAAATCCATGCCGATTTCGGCATCTGGCCGTGAGCGCTCATGCGGACCAAACCTTGAAAATTTGCGGCCATCAGCCTTTCAAAGCGCCGATAAAATGTCGAGCCGTTTCGATAGCGCCGAAGCTGTCGAGATTGTCGTGACCGCCGCCGGGAAATCGGACGAACTGCTTGGGTTCATGGGCCATTGCGAACAAGCGTTCGCCGAAGCGAATGGGGATGGTGGCATCACGGACGCCATGCATCATCAGGAGCGGCGCCGCGACATCGGCGATGCGTGCATCGGAATGAAACCGGTCCTTCAGCAGATAGCGGACCGGAAAGAGGAAAAATGCCGCCGCGGCGATATCCGCAATGGAGGTATAGGGCGCCTCCAGGATGATTCCGCCGACGGCATGATCGGCGGCGAGCGCGACCGCCACGCCGCTTCCGAGCGAAAAGCCCCAGAGCACGATCCTGCTCGCCGGATAGAGCGTTGCGGTGAACGCGTAAGCTGCCGCAGCGTCACGCAACAGACCCTGCTCGCTCGGCCTCCCGCTCGATCCGGCGTAACCGCGATAGGACAATGCGACGAGGCCGGTGCCATCAGCGATGATCTCGCGAAAGCGTCCGATGCAGCCGGCGAGCGTATCTCCGTTGCCCGGGAAATAAATCACGACTTGACGGCCCGGTTTCGGCGCGACATGCCAGATGACGACGCGCTCGCCGTCGGAGGTGTTGAGAATGTGCTCTTCGGCTTCCGGAAAGCCACCGGCTCGCGGCGACGTTCTGACGGTGCTCGGCACCGGAAAGACGAAGGCACGCTGGGCGAAGAACAGCGCGGCCAGTGCGCCGACATAGACCAGCGAAAAGACGACGACGATCCATTTCAGCGCAGTCATCGCATTACCCGGCGCGTGCGCCTGATTTCGCTTGCGCGCAGTTCGGGTCAGGCCCTCACATGCCCTTGACGATGTTCTCGGTCATCTTCTTGGCGTCGCCGAGCAGCATCATGGTGTTGTCGCGATAGAACAGGGGATTGTCGATGCCGGCATAGCCGGAGGCCAGCGAGCGCTTGATGAACATCACCGTGCCGGCCTTCCAGACCTGCAGCACCGGCATGCCATAGATCGGCGAGGTCTTGTCTTCTTCGGCGGCCGGGTTGGTGACGTCGTTGGCGCCGATCACGAAGGCCACGTCGGTCTGCGCGAATTCGGAGTTGATGTCCTCGAGCTCGAACACCTCGTCATAGGGCACGTTGGCTTCGGCAAGCAGCACGTTCATATGACCGGGCATGCGGCCGGCGACGGGGTGAATGGCGTATTTCACCTCGACGCCTTCCTTCTTCAGATTGTCTGCCATTTCGCGCAGCGCGTGCTGCGCCTGCGCCACCGCCATGCCGTAGCCCGGCACGATGATGACCTTGGAGGCGTTCTTCATGATGAAGGCCGCATCGTCCGCCGATCCCAGTTTCGCAGGCTTCTGCTCTCCGCCGGCGCCGCCGGTCGCGGCCGTCTCGCCGCCGAAACCGCCGAGGATGACCGAGATGAAAGAGCGGTTCATCGCATGGCACATGATGTAGGACAGGATCGCGCCCGACGAGCCGACCAGCGCGCCGGTGATGATCAGCGCCGAATTGCCGAGCGTGAAGCCGATACCCGCCGCGGCCCAGCCGGAATAGGAATTGAGCATCGAGATCACGACCGGCATGTCGGCGCCGCCGATCGGAATGATCATCAACACGCCGAGCACCAGCGCCAGGATGGTGATCAGCCAGAAGTAAACCGCGCCGCCGGTGGCCACGAGACCTACAATGCACACCACCAGCGCAACTGCGAGCGCGATGTTGATGACGTGGCGTGCGGGCAGCATGATCGGCGCGCCACTCATCCGTGCCGAGAGCTTCAGGAAGGCGATCACCGAGCCGGTAAAGGTCAAGGCGCCGATCGCGACGCCGAGCGACATCTCGACAAGGCTTTGGGTGTGGATGTGGCCGGGCGTGCCGATGTCGAAGGCGTCCGGCGAATAGAAGGCGCCGGCTGCCACCAGCACCGCGGCCATGCCGACCAGCGAGTGAAAGGCGGCGACGAGCTCGGGCATCGACGTCATCGGCACCCGACGCGCGATTACGGCTCCGATGCCGCCGCCGATCGCGACGCCGATCACGACGAGCAGCCAGGCGATGCCGTCCGCCGGCGGGTGGTTGGCCAGGGTGGTGAGGATCGCGATCACCATGCCGGTCATGCCGAGCAGATTGCCGCGGCGGCTCGAAGCCGGACTCGACAGCCCGCGCAGCGACAGGATGAAAAGCGCGCCCGCCACCAGATAGAGAAGTGCCGACAGATTGGCGTTCATCAGAGAGCCCCCTCCGCTGTCATCATCCGCGAAGACGGATGATCCAGTAGCGCGACGCGGTCGTTGTTCGATGCACCGTCGCCGCGTGCTGGTTGCCCCGAATGCGCGGGGCATGACCGTTTCTTGTTGAAAGCTTTGTCACCGCGACTTCTTCTTGTACATCGCCAGCATGCGCTGGGTGACAAGAAAGCCGCCGAAGATATTGATGCAGGCAAAGATCAGCGCGACGAAGCCGAAGCCGCGCGCCAGACCCGAGCCGCTCGAGACCAGGCCGACGCCGACAGCGAGCAGCGCGCCGACCACGATCACCGAGGAGATCGCATTCGTCACCGACATCAAGGGCGTATGCAGCGCCGGCGTGACCGACCACACGACGAAATAGCCGACGAACACCGCCAGCACGAAGATCGAAAGCCGGAACACGAAGGGATCGACGACTTGAGCGGCATGCTCCATGACTTGTCTCCTTACGCTTTCGGCTGAAAGTTCGGATGAATGACGGCGCCGTCCCGGGTCAGCGCGGTCGCCTTGACCAGTTCGTCGTCCCAATTGACCGCAAGCTTCTTGCTCGCCTTGTCGACCAGGGTTTCGATGAACGACAGGAGGTTGCGCGCATAAAGGCTGGACGCCGAAGCTGCAACCCGGCCGGCGAGATTGGGGAAGCCGACGATCTTGATGCCGTCGACCTCGACGGTTTCGCCGTTCTTCACGCCCTCGACATTGCCGCCGCGTTCGACCGCGAGGTCGACCAGCACCGAGCCGGGCTTCATGGTCTTGACCATGTCGAGGCTCACCAGACGCGGCGCCGGCCGGCCGGGGATCAGCGCGGTCGTGATCACGATATCCTGCTTCTTGATGTGGTCGGCGGTGAGCGCCGCCTGCTTGGCCTGATATTCCTTCGACATTTCCTTGGCGTAGCCGCCGGCAGTCTCGGCCTGCTTGAACTCCTCGTCCTCCACCGCGATGAACTTGGCGCCGAGACTTTCCACCTGCTCCTTCACGGCGGGGCGGACGTCGGTCGCGGTGACGATCGCACCCAGGCGGCGCGCTGTCGCGATCGCCTGCAGGCCGGCGACCCCGACGCCCATCACGAACACCTTTGCCGCGGGCACCGTGCCGGCCGCGGTCATCATCATCGGAAAGGCGCGGCCAAAGGCTTCGGCCGCCTCGATCACGGCGCGATAGCCGGCAAGGTTGGCCTGGCTGGAAAGCACGTCCATGACCTGGGCACGGGTGATGCGCGGCATCAACTCCATCGCGAAAGCGGAGACGCCGGCGTCCGCCATCGTCTTCAGCGCGGCGTCATTGCCGTAAGGGTCCATGATGGCGATGACCAGCGCTCCGCGCTTGTAATTCGCAAGCTCGGAGGCCTCGGGGCGCTTCACCTTGACGATGATGTCGGCGTCCTTCAGCGCGTCCGCGCTGACCGCCGCGCCGGCGGCGGTGAACTCGGAATCCGGCAGCCCCGATTTGAGGCCGGCGCCCGGCTCGACCGCGATGTCGACGCCCAGCGCCTTGAACTTCTTCACCGTGTCGGGCGAAGCCGCAACCCTCGGCTCTGCGGGATCAATTTCCTTGGCAACAGCAATCTTCATGAGGCCTCCGGCGGCGCCAGACACATCGCGCGATCAGACTAGCGCCATTTCCGCCAACGTCGATACCGGTTTCCGCCATAGTCGATATCGGTTTTGCGGGAAGGCGCTGAGCCGAGTTCTTCCGCCGCAACGCACACTTGCGTGCGACGAGTGACGATCAAGTCAGGAAAGTCGCCATCAGGATGAGGATAAGGGCGACGGTTGCCGTGCCGTACTTCACCAACTTGATGAAGCCCTCATAGGTCGCCTCGTGGGCGATATAGTCGTTGCCGTCAGCGGTCGTGTAGGCCACTTCGCTATGATCTGCCATTGCTGTCCCCAGTCGAAACACGCGAACGTCGCGAGGAATTAGCGCAAAGTGTAACGCAGGGCAACGCCGTGGCAATACGATGCGCGCCCGATCGGCTCATTGGGAAGGCCAATTGTCCCTGATCCACCTGGTCAGGCCGTCCTCATTTACCTCGCCGGCGGCGAGCGCCAGAATCATTGCTGCTGCGTCAGCCTCCGGCACATCGAAATCGATGCCGTTGACGCCGAGAAACGTGTACAGCGCCAGCAGCGAGGATCGCTTGTTGCCGTCGACGAACGGATGATTGCGCGCGATGGCAAACGCATAGGCCGCCGCCAGTTCCGCCAAATCGGCATTTTCGTAGGACCATTTGTTCTTTGGCCTGTCCAGCGCGGATTCGAGCATACCTTCGTCGCGCAAGCCGCTCGCGCCGCCGTGGATCGCAAGTTGTTCGTCGTGAATGGCAATGACGATCTGTCGCGTGAGCCAAAACGGCTCACTCATTTGGCGAGCTCAGCCAGCGCGTTATGATAGCGCTTCATGCCGCGCCTGGCGACTTCCATCGCCTTTTCGAAATCCGAATCGTAGGGGGTAAGGACGAACCCCCCGCCCGGCTGCTCGACCACGAACAGCCGGTCGCCCTCCTTCAGATCGAGGCGGGCAGCCGTGTCTTTCGGCAGGATAAAGCCGATGGAATTGCCGATCTTCTTGACCTGCAGCGTTCCCGGTTTCGAATGAAATTCCTTCTGCTTCTCGCTCATAGATACTCTCCGTTATACAGGCGTATAACAGAGTTCGGCGTTCCGTTCAACATCTGTTTTACAGTGCGGCCCGGCTCAGCTCATAGTTTCCAATTCGTCGATCATGCCCGAGATGACCGAGAGCCCACCGTCCCAGAATTTCGGGTCCTTGGCGTCAAGCCCGAACGGCTTCAATAGCTCCGAGTAATGCTTGGTGCCGCCGGCCGCGAGCATGGCCAGATAACGCTCGGCAAATCCGTCGGCGGCATGCTCGTAAACCGCATAGAGCGAATTCACCAGGCAGTCGCCGAACGCATAGGCATAGACGTAGAACGGCGAATGGATGAAGTGCGGGATGTACATCCAGAAATTCTCATAGCCCGGCTTGATCTCGATCGCCGGACCAAGGCTCTCGCCCTGCACGGAGAGCCAGAGCTGGCCAATCTGCTCCGCGGTCAATTCGCCGTTCTTGCGCTCGGTATGGATGGCGCGCTCGAAGGAATAGAACGCGATTTGCCGGACCACGGTGTTGATCATATCCTCGACCTTGCCGGCGAGCAGCGCCTGGCGCTGCTTTTGATTCGAGGTCTGCGACAGCAATCGGCGAAACGTCAGCATCTCGCCGAACACGCTCGCGGTCTCGGCGAGCGTCAAAGGCGTCGGCGCCATCAGCGCGCCGTTCTTTGCTGCCAGCACCTGATGCACGCCATGACCGAGCTCATGGGCGAGCGTCATCACGTCGCGCGGCTTGCCCTGATAGTTCATCAGTACATAGGGATGCGCCGACGGCGTGGTCGGATGCGAGAACGCGCCGGGCGCCTTGCCGGGGCGCACCGGCGCGTCGATCCAGCGATCGGTGAAGAAGCGCTCGGCGATCTCGGCCATCTCGGGCGAGAAGCCGCGATAGGCCGTCAGCACCATGTTTCTGGCTTCCGCCCAGGCGATGGTGTTGGTCGCGGCGAATGGCAACGGCGCGTTGCGATCCCAGTGTGCGAGCTTCTTCTTTTTGAACCAGCCCGCCTTCAGCCGATAATAACGATGCGACAATCTCGGATAGGCTGCGCGCACCGAGGCGACCAGTGCATCCACCACCTCGCGCTCGACGCGATTGTTGAGGTGGCGCGAATCCGCCACATCGGCAAAGCCGCGCCAGCGGTCGGAGATATCCTTGTCCTTCGCCAGCGTGTTGGTGATCAGCGCAAAGGTACGCTCGTTGGCCTTGAAGGTCTTTGCCAGGGCATCGGCCGCCGCCTTGCGCTTCTTGCCGTCGCGGTCCTGCAGCAGGTTGAGCGTCGGCTCGATTGCGAGCTCCTTGGGCCCGACCTTGAAGCGCAGGCCGGCGATGGTCTGGTCGAACAGCCGATTCCAGGCTGCGTAGCCGCTCTGTGACTTTTCGTGAAACAGCTGCTCGATGCGATCCTCGAGCTGATAGGGCTTGTCCTTGCGCAGATCCTCGATCCACGGCCGGTAGTGACCGAGCTCGGGCGTCTGCATCGCACGCTCGAGGGTGGCATCGTCGATGCGGTTGAGCTCGAGGGGAAAGAACAAGAGATGCGTTGAAGCCGTGGTCAGCCGCTCGGACACATCGCCGTAAAATTTCGAGATCGCGGGATCGACGCTGTCGCCGGCATGGACGAGACCGGCATAGGAACCGAGCCGTCCGGCAAGGTCATCGATGGCCTCATAGCGTTTCACGGCCTGCGCAAGCCATATGCCCCCGTCTTCGCGCGCGACATGTTCCGCAAGCTTGCCCTTGATGTCGGTCTCAAACGCGACGCATTCGCTGTCCATTCTCTCGAGGTCGCGCGCGATCTCCGGCGCGTCAATGCCGGCGTAGAGATCGCCAAGATTCCACTCCGGCAACTTGCCGGTCTTGCTTGCGGTTCTGGATTTGGCTGCGGATTTACCTGAGTTCGGTTTGCGGAGAGCGGTCGTGTTGCGCGAATTCATCGTGTTGGAAACCTGTGTTCAACCGAAACGGCGGAGCGGGAGGGCAAGATTTAAGAGCGCGTTAATCGGTCTCGGCCACATTGCCCCGATTCGAGACAAATAATGTAGCGTGCGGGGTAAAGCCATGGCTGCCAGTATTTTGATCGCCGATGATGACGCCGTACAGCGCCGGCTGGTCGAAAACATGGTGCAGAAATGCGGCTATGAGGCGGTCGTGGTCGACAGCGGCGATGCCGCGGTTGCCATGCTGACGGGCGCAGATGCGCCCGCAATCGACGCCATCGTGCTGGATCTCGTGATGCCCGGGCTCGACGGCATGGGCGTGCTCTCGAAGATCCGCGAAGCCGGCCTTAACATTCCCGTGATCGTGCAGACCGCCCATGGCGGCATCGACAATGTCATCTCGGCCATGCGTGCCGGGGCGCAGGATTTCGTCGTCAAGCCGGTCGGCATGGAACGGCTGCAGGTGTCCTTGCGCAACGCGCTCAACACCAGCGCCCTGAAGGGCGAATTGCAGCGGATTCGCCACAGCCGCGAGGGACGGCTGAGCTTTGCCGATATCATTACCCGCAGCGAGGCGATGACGCCCGTGATGCGCGCGGCACAGAAGGCGGCGGCCTCGGCCATTCCGGTGTTGATCGAGGGCGAATCCGGCGTCGGCAAGGAATTGTTCGCCCGCGCCATCCATGGCTCCGGCGAACGCAAGTCAAAACCGTTTGTTGCGGTCAATTGCGGGGCCATTCCCGACAATCTCGTGGAATCGATCCTGTTCGGCCATGAAAAGGGCGCGTTCACGGGCGCCACCGAACGACACATGGGCAAGTTCGTCGAGGCGCATGGCGGCACGCTGTTCCTGGACGAGGTCTCGGAATTGCCGCTGACCGCGCAGGTCAAGCTCTTGCGCGCGTTGCAGGAAGGCGCGGTCGAAGCGGTCGGCGGACGCAAACCGGTCAAGGTCGACGTCCGCATCATCTCGGCGACCAATCGCAAGCTCTTGGACCGGGTCAAGAACGGCCAGTTTCGCGAAGACCTGTTCTATCGGTTGCATGTCCTGCCGCTGACGATTCCGCCCTTGCGGGCCCGGCGCGAGGACATTCCGCATCTCCTCCGCCATTTCCTGGCGCGCGTCGGTGCCGAGGAAAATCGCACCATCACCGGCATCACCGGCGAGGCGATGACTTATTTGTCGCAGCTCGAATGGCCCGGCAACATCCGCCAGCTCGAGAATGCGGTCTACCGCGCGGTCGTGATGAGCGACAGCGAGCAGCTCGGACCCTCCGATTTCCCGGCGATCCCGGCGCATCCAGCGATTGTGCCGGAGATGCACAGCGAGCCGCTGATCGTCCAGCCGGCAAGGCAGGCGTCGGCACCCACGATGGTTTCAGGTAACGAGATACCTATCGCGCCCCTCCCCGCCAACGGCACGCTCTCATTGCTCACCGGCGCCGGCGAAGTGCGGCCCTTGGAAGAGATGGAGAATGAGATCATTCGCTTCGCCATCTCGCATTATCGCGGCCAGATGTCAGAAGTGGCGCGCCGCCTCAAAATTGGCCGCTCGACCCTTTATCGCAAACTCGATGAAGCGTCTGATCATGAACCGGCAACGGGCCCGAAGGAGCCTGCAGGCCAACCTGCTTCTGACTGCGGCGAGTGATGGTAGCGAGGAAAAAAGCCAGCAAGCCTCGGTCATTACAGAACTTTCGAACCGTTGCTTGTTAGTGACAGACAAATGAAGGAGTGCGTGGCAAAAGCGCATATCCGTTACGAAAAGGGGTTTTCCGGAAGTCAGTTTGTCGTGAGTAGGCCCGTGTGGCGCTGGCTGCAGAAAAGGGGCCTGTGTATCGTCTGCGTAACGTAAGTAGAAGATGTCGCGCGCAGGCGTTGCCAATTCGACGGACCGACTTGGCGGAAGACTTGGCGGGAAGACTTGGCGAAAACTGACGGACGATAACCAGAACTGTTCCCGCGCACGGAATGGTTTCACCCAAGGGGTGTGACGATGCGAGACTGCTTGAATAACCGGAGTGGGTTCGACCGCGTTTTGATGGCCGTCGCGGCGACCTTCCTCGCGGTCTCCGCAACCTCGGCAATTGCACAGGGCGATACGGCCCGCAGCACCCCGGCAGAACTTGCGATCGATGCGGCGATTCCGCGTCCGGAGCCCGCCAACGTCCCGCCTCCCACGCCCAGCGACTTCAAGCTCGATCCGGCGACCGCGGCCGCAGCGCCAGCCCAGATCCAGTTGAAGCGGCCCGAGGCGAAGCCGGCCGATGTCGCGACCGTTCCGACGAGCCCGCCTGCCACCACATCGGGCGAGCCTCCAACAACGGCTGCCACCGCTCCTTCCGTCCCACTCCCGCCGCCCGCGACCGCCTCCACCGAACCCGCTTCGCCCGCAACCGTCGTTGCCCCGGCTCTGGCTCCCGCGGTGCCGCTCGCGCCTGCCACGGCGGCTGCGCCATCGGCGCCGCCTGCAACCGCTGCCGCGCCGGCCACCGAGCCGCCGGCGAAGGTCAGCAATGTCGCGCCGGCCGACCAGCCGGTTGCCGACAAGCTCAAAGACCTGCTCGCCGCCAAATCCACGCGCTATTTCGATCGCAAAGCCGAGCGCGCGGCGGTCGAGAAATTCTATGGCGGGCGCGACTTTGCGCCGATCTGGACCCAGGGCGGAAGCGTGACCGAGAATGGCAAGGGCGTCATCGCCCGCCTCAAGGATGCAGCTTCCGAGGGCCTGAACCCCAGCGAATATCCGACACCCGATTTCGCCGCGGCGACCACGCCCGACGCGCTTGCCGAAGCCGATTTGAAGCTGACCGCGAGCATGCTCGATTATGCGCGCCAGGCGCAGAGCGGGCGCATGCACTGGTCGCAGGTGTCGGCCGACATCCAGTATCCCGAGCACCCGACCGACCCGAGCGAGGTGCTCAACAACGTCACGACGGCCAAGGACGCCTCCACGGCGCTCGACAGCTACAACCCGCCGCAAAAGCTCTATCAGGAGCTGAAGAAGAAGCTCGCCGAGCTGCGCGGCCAGGGCGACGGGCCGGTAATCACCATCGCCGACGGCCCGGTGCTGAAATACACGCCGCGCACCAAGAAACAGCCTGAAATCGCGATGGAAGATCCGCGGGTGCCGGTGCTGCGCGCCAAGCTTGGCATCACCGAGAATCCCGAGGACAACCATTACGACGCCACGGTCTCCGAGGCCGTGCGAAAATTCCAGGACAATGCCGATCTCAAGGCGACCGGCCAGCTTGACGCTGCCACCATCAAGGCGATCAACAGTCCGAAGCGCGACAAGCAGATCGACACCGTGCTCGTCAACATGGAGCGCTTGCGCTGGCTGCCGCGCGACCTCGGCGTACCTGCGCTCGGCGACGCCTATGTCATCCTCAACATCCCCGACTACACGCTGAAGGTGATGCAGCACGGCACCCAGGTCTGGACCACGCGCGTCGTGACCGGAAAGCCCGGCGTGCATGCAACCCCGCTGCTCAGCGAGACCATGAAGTTCATCACCGTCAATCCGACCTGGAACGTGCCGCCATCGATCATCTACAACGAATATCTGCCGGCGCTGCAGCAGGATCCCACCGTGCTCCAGCGCATGGGCCTGCGTCTCGAACAGGGCCGCGACGGCTCGGTGCACATCTCGCAGCCGCCAGGCGAAGCCAATGCGCTCGGCCGAATTCGCTTCAACTTCCCGAACAAGTTCCTGGTCTATCAGCACGACACCCCGGACAAATACCTGTTCGAGAAGAGCGAGCGCGCCTACAGCCATGGCTGCATGCGCGTGCAGTATCCCGACCAATACGCTTCGGTCCTGCTCAACATCGCGCTGCCGAACGAGCGCTGGTCGCCGGAACGGATCCGCGGGATGTATGGCTCGAGCGAGGTCGACCTGAAATTCCCGACGCCGATTCCGGTCAACATCACCTATCAGACCGCCTTTGTGGACGACGCCGGAAAGCTGCAGTTCCGCAAGGACGTGTACGGCCGCGACGCCACCATGATCGCGATCCTCAAGAGCGGCCGCAGCAAGGACCTCGAGAACGTGGTCGCACACTCCCAGCCCGGCTATTCGCGTCCGCCTGGCACGGCCCTGCCGCCCGGAGTGACCTTCGCCAGCAACAGTTTCGGCGGAGGCTTCTCGTCGGGCCCCTCGTTCTTCGACCGTCTGTTCGGACCTCCGACGCCGCCCGCGCCGATCGGCCGTCGGGTGCGGACCCGCTAGCGGCCGTCGCTCGGCGCGTCCAAAGAATTTAGTCCTGGAATCGACGACCTCGCCAACCCGGGCGAGGTCGTTCGATTTCAGCCCTTGTCCCCCGCAGAGCAACTTTTCGCCACACTCCACGGGTTATCTTGAGGCTGACTTGGGGGCGGGACGGTAGCGGTTCGTTAACCATCCCGCTTTAGGAAAAGCGTTCATTATCTTTCGCCTCAAAGGGGTTGGCGAAAGGCCTTGGTGAACGCTCGTCTGTCGTTGGGTGGGCTCATCGTGCCGATTGGTTTCGCGCGCCAATTCAATTCGCTGTCTGCGACCAAAGCGGGGTTCAAGGCCGGATACCGGATCGGCCTGGCCTCGCTGCTCCTCGTTCTGGGAGCGGGATCGGTTCATGATGCAACCGCCGAGAACGAGACGCGCACGCTCACCTTCCACCACACCCATTCCGGCGAAGACCTCAACATCACCTTCAAGCGCAACGGACGTTACGACGAAGACGCTCTGAAGCAGCTCAATCACTATCTCCGCGACTGGCGCACCCAGGACGAGATCGTGATGGACCGCCATCTCTTCGACATCCTGTGGGAGGTCTACCGCGACGTCGACGGCAAGCAGCCGATCCAGATCGTTTCCTCCTTCCGCTCTCCGGCCACCAACGCCATGCTTCGCCATCGCTCGGCGCATTCGGGCGTGGCGCGCTTTTCCCAGCACATGCTGGGACACGCGATGGATTTCTACATTCCCGGCGTGCCGCTCGAGCAGATCCGTTACGCGGGGCTGAGGCTGCAGCGCGGCGGCGTCGGCTTCTACCCGACATCGGGATCTCCGTTCGTCCATCTCGATACCGGCAGCATTCGCCACTGGCCGCGGATGACGCATGATCAGCTGGTCAAGGTCTTCCCGGACGGCCGCACCGTCCATGTCCCGACCGATGGCGTCCCGCTGAAGGGCTATGAGCTCGCCAAGGCCGACATCGAGAAGCGCGGCGATGGCGACGATGCCGCGACCATCAGCAAGCCTGGCTCCTTCCTCGCCAAGCTGTTCAGGGGCAAGTCAAGCGACGACGACGACGAGGCCGGCGTGCCTGCCGCCGCGACCAGGGCGGCGCCCGTTGCGGTCGCTGCCGCGGCCAGACCCGCCGACGCCAGAACCGCGGATGCGGTGCCGACGCCGCGCGCGAAGCCGCCGATTGCCTCGACCTTCCAGCTCGCGTCCGCCGACATGCGCGCGGCCCAGCCGCCGCTGCCGAAGCAGGCCGCTCCCGAGGCTGCCGAGGCGAAGTTGGAAACGCCCGCCGACATCATCAACGCGCGCGGCTTCTGGGATGACAACGCGGCCGCGCCGACGCAGGCGAGCCCGGCTCAGCTGATCGCGATCATCAACGCGCGCCGCGCGCTCGAGGCTGCCGCCGATCCGCAGGCGACCGCGAGCGTGCCCTCGGCCTTGCAGGCCATGGCCTATGCGCCGGCCGCGGTCCCCCCGGTCGAGCGCACCAAGGTCGTTGTGGCCTCGGCGCCGATCCCGCGTAGCATCCGCCCGGCGGCCGCGCGCGAGCCTGCGCCCGCAACCGAGATCAACACCATCGCAATCAAGGGCGCGCAGGGCGAGGACGATCCGATCGCCAATGCCACGCGCCTTTCCGCCGCAAAGGGCAGCGATATCTGGCTGCGCATCATGATGCTGGCGCCGAGCGCCAGCGCCGCGATGTCGGTCGCGGTGATGGGCGATTCCGACCTGAGGCTGATGAGCGCATTCTTCGTCAAGCCGTCCGCGACGATTGCGATGACCTTCACGGACGATCCGATGATGGGCATGAGCATCGACCACTTCTCGGGCTCGGCGACCGCCAAGATCGAGCTGAAGTCGTTCACGGTGCGCACAGCGTCGCTGCGCTGAATTCGCTCGTCATGGCCGGGCTCGACCCGGCGATCCTTCCAGACGAGATCTTGTCTTGATGGGTGCGCGGGTCATGGTCATGCCCGCGTATGAGCAGACGTCACAGCATCCCCAACGCGTGCATGTACGTCTCCAGGATCGTCTCCTGCTCCTGGCGCTCGTTCGGATCCTGCTTGCGCAGGCGCACGATGGTGCGCAGCGCCTTCACATCGAAACCGTTGCCCTTGCTCTCGGCATAGACGTCGCGGATGTCGTCGGAAATGGTCTTCTTCTCTTCTTCCAGCCGCTCGATGCGCTCGATGATGGCCTTGAGCTGGTCTTTTGCAAATTTGGTTGCGGGCGCTTCGTCCTTGACGGCGGCAGAGGTGGCCATCTCTCAACTCCTGCATGAACTGACATAAAAATCCGCCGCGCGCTCGCGCACGCGACGACGTGGCCGCGACACTCGAAGGTCAGCCGCCCTGGGTCAAGGCGACATCGCGCTCATCCACAGCGCGCCCACAGGCCAGTCGGACGAAACACTCAGTGCCCCGGATGGGACTTCTTCATCGCCGCGAGTTGCTCCGGGCTCGCCGCACCCTGATACTTCGATTTCCAGGTTTCATAGGGCATGCCGTAGACGGCCTCCCGGCTCTCGTCCTTGCTCATGGGGACGCCTTGCGCATCGGCGGCGTCCTTGAGCCAGTTCGACAGGCAGTTGCGGCAAAAGCCCGCGAGATTCATCAGGTCGATGTTCTGGACGTCGGTCCGCTCCCGGAAATGTGCGACAAGGCGGCGGAACGCGGCGGCTTCGAGTTCCGTTCGGGTTTTATCGTCGATGGCCATGGTGATTATCCTGCCGTTGCAGAGCCTGATCAGATGTGGGTCCTGTCACAGATTTTGCCATATAGTGACGTAGAGTATCCTAGCGTAAACAAAGGTTTATAGCCCCGATTTGATGCCGATAAGCGAAAGTCTCAACTCGTGGCGTTGACAATGGCGGACCCCTTGCGCGACACCAAACACAAACTGGCCTAAGCTTCGCGCCATGATTCCAATAGGTTCCGCT
Organism: uncultured Alphaproteobacteria bacterium; assembly: GCA_963738845.1. Classification (GTDB taxonomy): domain Bacteria; phylum Pseudomonadota; class Alphaproteobacteria; order Rhizobiales; family Xanthobacteraceae; genus Bradyrhizobium. The sequence goes on from CAVTYJ010000012.1 coordinate 134,389, forward strand.
CTGCGCCTGAAGACCGCTGCCCTGCTTTTGCCGGCCCTTGTTCTGCTCGGTCTGTCGACCACTCCGGCACGGGCGGACTTCCGCCTCTGCAACAACACCTCGAGCCGGGTCGGGATCGCGCTCGGCTACAAGGATGCCGAGGGCTGGACCACCGAGGGCTGGTGGAACATCTCCTCGCGCAGCTGCGAAACCCTGCTGAAGGGAACGCTGGTTGCCCGCTATTATTACATCTACGCGCTCGACTACGATCGCGGCGGCGAGTGGTCGGGGCAGGCCTTCATGTGCTCGCGCGACAAGGAGTTCACCATCAAAGGAACCGAAAACTGTCTGGCGCGCGGGTTCGACCGTACCGGCTTCTTCGAGGTGGACACCGGCGACCAGCGCGCCTGGACGGTGCAGCTGACCGACGCCAATGAGCAGCCGGCGCAGCAGCGCGTGCCCGGGCTTCCCGGGACCGTGGGGCCCGGCGGCAATGTTCCGGGCCTTCCCAACAGCAACAACACGCCGGGTGCGGCGCCTCCGGGCGCGTCTGGCTTGCCGCCAGCCGCAGCGCCAGCGCCCGGTGCCAAGCCATGAGGCGTCTGCGCCGGATCAAGATCCTCGCGACCCTGGGCCCGGCTTCCTCTGACAGCGCGATGATCCGTCGCCTGTTCGAGGCCGGCGCCGACATCTTCCGCATCAACATGAGCCATACGCCGCATGACAAGATGCGGGACCTGGTTGCGACCATCCGCAATGTCGAGAGCAGCTACGGCCGTCCGATCGGCATTCTGGTCGACCTGCAGGGACCGAAGCTGCGGCTCGGCTCGTTCGCCGAAGGCGCAGTCCAGCTCAACAACGGCCAGAGCTTCGTGCTCGATTCCGATAAGGCCCCCGGCGACAACACGCGCGTGAACCTGCCGCATCCGGAAATTCTCGCCGCACTCAGGCCGGGCCACGCGCTCCTGCTCGACGACGGCAAGGTGCGGCTGATCGCCGAGGAGACGGCGCCGGACCGCGCCGTGACGCGCGTGGTGATCGGCGGCAAGATGAGCGACCGCAAGGGCGTCAGCCTGCCCGACACCGACCTGCCGATGTCGGCGATGACGCCAAAGGACAAGGCCGACCTCGAGGCCGCGCTCACCACCGGCGTCGACTGGATCGCGCTGTCCTTTGTGCAGCGCGCCGAGGATGTGATCGAGGCCAAGAAGCTGATCCGCGGCCGCGCCGCGGTCATGGCCAAGATCGAGAAGCCGCAGGCCATCGATCGCCTGCCCGACATCATCGAAGCCTCCGACGCGCTGATGGTGGCGCGCGGCGATCTCGGCGTCGAATTGCCGCTGGAGCGCGTGCCGAGCCTGCAGAAGCAGATGACGCGGCTGGCGCGGCGCGCCGGCAGGCCCGTGGTGATCGCGACCCAGATGCTGGAATCGATGATCCAGGCGCCGGTGCCGACGCGCGCCGAGGTCTCCGACGTCGCGACCGCCGTTTATGAAGGCGCGGACGCCATCATGCTGTCGGCGGAATCGGCGGCCGGCAAATATCCGGTCGAGGCGGTCTCGACCATGAACCGCATCGGCGAGGAGGTGGAGCGGGATCCGACCTATCGGTCCGTCCTCTCCGCGCAGCGGCCGGAGCCGGAAGCAACCGCGGGCGATGCGATTGCGGATGCCGCCAGACAGATCGCCGAAACGCTCGACCTGCCCGCGCTCATCTGCTGGACCTCCTCGGGCTCGACCGCGATCCGCGTGGCGCGCGAGCGTCCCAAGCCGCCGATCGTCGCGATCACGCCAAACATCGCGACAGGACGCAAGCTGTCGGTGGTATGGGGCGTCCATTGCGTGGTCGCCGAGGACGCGCACGACCAGGACGACATGGTCGACCGCGCCGGCAGCATCGCGTTCCGGGATGGCTTCGTCCGCGCCGGCCAGCGCGTGCTCATCGTGGCCGGCGTGCCGCTCGGCGTGCCCGGCACCACGAACATGGTGCGCATCGCCTCTGTCGGCCCCGGGCGCGAGGCGAAGATCTGATGCCGGCCGTCGCGATCTCGGGGCACGAATAGCCCGAGTTTGCATCGACGCGCTCGGCGCTCCCTACGCCCCCACCAGCGCCTTCACCGGCAATACGGCCTGCACCACCAGCCCGCGCGCGCGGGCGTCCATGACGCCGACCGCGCGCAGCGCGAGCAGCGTCACGCTCTGGACCGCGTCGCGCGTTCTCGCGGGGTCGTCGAGATTGTCGGGCGCGAGCGGACCGACGAGCGCCTCATGCAATGCGCCGAGCAGCGCGGTGGCGGCGAGCTGGCTGTCCTGCGCCGGCAGGTGCCCGGCCTTGACCGCGGCATCGATACGGCCGGCGATTTCGCCGGCGATCTCGCGGCGGCTGGCAAGGCGCGAGGCGGTGACATCGACGTCGACCGGCTCGGCCAGAATGCCCCAGGCCAGCTTGCGCTGGGAGAGCACGTGCAAGGCGACCGTCGAGACCGCGGCCGCCAGCGCCGATGACGGCCCCGGCGCGGCATCCGCGGCACGGCGGATCGCGGCGAGCTCGTCGCGCGAGACATCGGCGATCAGCTCGGAGATCAGGTCCGCCTTGGAGGGGAAATAGCGGTACACCGTGCCCGCCGCGACATTGGCGCGGACCGCAACCGGCGCGATCTGCACCGCGGCCATGCCGGCTTCGGCCGCGGCATCCCGCGCCGCCGAAAGGATGGCGCTCCGCCGCGCCGCAAGGCGTTTTACGACTTGATGGGTCCGCCGATACACCATGGCGCCTCACTCCCCGCGCGATCCGGACGATGGCTACGGCCGAACGCAACTTCACTGTTTTGAGCGATTCGTTCTTTAACTGCGCATCTTTTCGGAAAAACCGGTGCGCTGATCGCCTGAAGAAGTGAACAACTATTCAGGGCGAATGACAAGACGCAAATGTGACCCGCGGCGAACGAACGGAGAAAAATTTCGGTTTGGCTTTAAACCCCGGCCGGGGCCAACGCGGCCACCGGCTCGCGCCCCCAGAAGCGGCCGGCGCGGCGCAGGATCAGGGCGGCGACGATCAAATTGGCGGCAAGCCCGAGGGGAATTGCCACGAACATGAAGCTCAGCACGAGCGCGAACACGACCGCGAGTGCCGGCAGCTCAAGCCTGAGGAAGCCGCCGGCGAGGCCGAGACGTACGAGCCACGCCACGGGGATTGCGAGCACCATCATGTCGTAACGGAAGAGATAGGGCGTAACCAGCAGCGTTCCGACCGCGAGGCTCGCGGCCTTGAGCGAGTAGCGCACGTTACTGCGCCAGATTGCAACCAGCGTGACCGCGACGGAAGCGGTCATGATCCACTGCAGGGTCCAGGCGAGTTGCTCGCTGCCGCCGAAATAGCGCGTCAGTGCGAGCACGCTCTGCAGCTTCCACCAGGGCGCCTTGCCCTCGGTGAGGAAGGCTTGCGAGAACATCGGCATCCAGTGGAAAAAAGCCTGCCAGCTTTCGATGCCGAAAGCGAGCAAGGATACGGCCGCGAGCCCCACCGCGACGATGCCGGCGGTGAAAAACACCGTCCATTCGGAAGCTGCGATCAACACGAGCGGAAACAGCAGGCCATATTGCGGCTTGTAGGACAGTAGCCCAAGGCAGATGCCCGACAGCACGGGCCGCGTCGGCAGGAACACCAGCGTGCCGCCGATCAGGGCCGCAGTGAGAAAGCCGTTCTGGCCGACGAACGCGTTGCTGAGCACCAGCGGAAACGAGACCGCAAGCAAGACGCCGAAGGCGCGGCCGACGATCAGGCGCATCACCGCCAGATAAGGCAAGAGGCTCGCCGACACCCAGCCGATGAAGGCAACCGTGTAGGGAAACTGCGCGAGGAAGGCTGCGACGAACAGGAAGGGCGGTGGATAGTGCCAGGCGAAATAGCCGACGAAATCCTGCTTCAGCACCGCGAGCTCGACCTGCTTCTGCAGGTCCCAGTCCCAGGCGAGCGCCGGATGGCCCTCGAGCACCATGCGCCCGGCGGCGAAGACATTGATGAAATCGGTCGGGATGCCCTGCCCGCTGGCATCGTAGATCCACCAATGTGAAAAATAGGCGGTCGGAAAAAACGACGCGTTGAGGCAGAACAGCACAAAGCAGGCGTTGAACAGAGCCTTCGGGATCGCGCTGTCGGCCGGTTGCGTCAGGGGTGGGAGTGCCATGTCGCGTCCTCATCGCGGCCCCTGAGCCAAAGGGCACACGCCGTCCAGCAATAGGCCGGATTGCATTGAGGAAATCTTAAAGGATTTGACCGGGTGGGCTGCGGACTTAAAGTCCGGCCAAGCAAAACAACGGGAGAGAACGATGGCGAGCAATCTGACACGGCGGACGGTGCTTGCGGGCGCGGCCGCCGCATTCGGCCCCGCCATCATCGTGCGAGGCGCGCGCGCCGCCGAATACAAGTTCGCGCAATATCACAACCAGGCTGCATCCGGCACGCTGCACAAGAATCTCGTCGCGATGTGGCAGGCGATCGCCGCCGAGACGAACGGCCGTGTCGAGGCCACGGTCCATGCCGAGAACAACAAGCTGCCCGGCGGCGACCCCGACGCGCTGAAAATGCTGATCGCGGGCGACATCCAGTTCTTCACCTTGATGGGCGGCATCATCGGCACGGTGGTGCCGGTCGCCGAAGCCCAGCAATTGCCGTTCGCGTTCAAGTCCGCAGCCGACGCGCACAAGGCAATCGACGGGCCGCTCGGGCGCTATATCGGCGAGGAGATGGCGGCCAAGGGCATGTACCTGTTTCCGGTCGCGGGTTTCGACAACGGCATGCGCCAGGTCGCCACGATCCCGCGCCCGATCGCCGCGCCCGGTGATTTCGACGGGATGAAAATTCGCGTGCCGCCCGGACAGATGATGATCGACACGTTCGGCGCATTCGGGGCCAAGCCGGTCACGACCTCGGCCAACAAGATCTACGACGCGCTGAAGAGCGGCCAGGTCGAGGCGCAGGAAAATCCGCTCGCGATCCTCGAAGGATTCAAGCTTTATGAACTCGTGAAGTATGTCAGCCTGACCAATCACATGTGGTCCGGCTTCAACGAGATGGCGCATCTTGCGACCTGGAAGGCGTTGCCCGAGGACATCCGGGCCACGATCGAGCGCAACGTGACCAAATATGTCCGCGCGCAGCGCCAGGACCAGGCTGCGCTGAATGCCGCGCTGCGCGAGGACTTCGTCAAGCGCGGGCTCGCATTCAACGAGGTCGATCAGGCCGCCTTTCGTGCGAGGCTGCCGGACGTCTATGCGATCTGGAAGGAGAAGCTCGGCTCGAAATGTTGGGCGCTGGTGGAAGACGAGGTCGGTAAATTGGGCTGAGCCGAACGCGAGACAGGTCAAACCAGAAAAAGCTCGAAAACCTGATGGGAGGATCGCATGAAAGGCGTCGTGTTCGTCGGTGACCGGAAGCTCGAGCTGCGCGACTTTCCCGATCCCACCCCGGGTCCGCGCGATGTCGTGATCGAGATCAAGGCCTCGGGCATGTGCGGCAGCGACCTGCACGTCTACCGCGCCTCCTTCAAGCCGGGCGACGCCAGTTCCGGCTTCAAGCGCGGCGGCGAGCCTGTGATTGCCGGCCACGAGCCCTGCGGCGTCGTGGTCGCGGTCGGCACGGGAGTGACACCGAGGGAGGCTCGCTCCGGCCAGCGGGTGATGGATCATCATTACAGCGGTTGCGGCGGCTGCAAGCATTGCCGCTCGGGCTGGGCACAGATGTGCCTCGAGGGCGCAACCGTCTTTGGCGCCAACGGCAACGGCGCGCACGCCAGATACATGAAGGTGCCGGTCGATACCCTCGTGCCGCTGCCCGACGCGCTGTCGTTCGAGACGGGCGCTGCGATTTCCTGCGGCACCGGCACGGCCTATGGAGCGCTCAAGCGGCTCAATCTGCAGGGCGGCGAAACGGTCGCCATCTTCGGCCAGGGGCCGGTGGGACTCTCGGCGACGCAGCTTGCCGCAGCCATGGGCGCCCGCGTGATCGCGCTCGACGTCTCGCCCGATCGATGCAAGCTCGCGCGCGAGTTCGGCGCGCATGACGTCATCGATGCGCGCTCCAACAATCCGGTGGAGGCGATCCGGGAGCTCACGCATGGCGAAGGCGCGCACAAGACGCTCGACACGTCGGGCGCAGGCGAGGCGCGGGCCGCCGCCGTGAGGGCGGCACGAAGCTGGGGCACGGCCTGCTACGTCGGCGAACGCGGACAGGTGACGCTGGACGTGAGCCCGGACCTGCTGCGCCGGCAAATCACGCTGATCGGCTCCTGGACCTTCTCGAGGCAGGGCCAGGCCGACTGCGCCGAGTTCATCGAGGATCACAATATCGCTGTCGACAAGCTCTTCACCCATCGCTGGCGGCTGGACCAGGCGGAAGAGGCCTATCGCCTGTTCGACACCCAGACCACCGGCAAGGGCGTGATCCTGCCGTCCTGAGGCGCGCGCTCAATTGCCGGTCTGCAATTCGCCAAAGCGCTCCCAGCTCTTGCCGTTGAATCGCATGAACTGCATCTGGTCGACGGGGACATGATCGGTCGGCGAGGTGTTGATCCTGATGCCGGGGAGCAGCATCGGCAGCTCGAGATCGCGGATGGAATAGGCCTGCTTCAGGATGTTCTCGGTCGACAGATCGTCGCCGCAGGCCTTCAGCACGGCTTCCAGTGCCATCGCGCTGTTATAGGCGTTGACATAGTTGGTGTCGTGCTGGTCCGCTTCGGGGATGTATTTCGTCATGAACTCGCGCCACGCCTTCACGCCGGGATCGTCGGCGAGGGACGGATCGTCGGGGTCCTTGACGTAAGCGGTGGAGAGGATGCCGATGCCGGCCTCGAGTCCCGCCGGCTGCATCACGGTGGAAATCCAGACCGCGACATTGGAGAGAAACGTCATCGGCCGCCAGCCGATCTCATAGGCTTTGCGGATCGCTTGCGCGGCGAATTTCGGGGTTGCCGCGATCACGAGCACGCCCGCGCCGGAAGCCTTGAGCTTGACGATCTGGGAATCGATCGTGGGATCGGTGAATTCGTAGGTCGCAGCGGTTACGACCGCGTCGTATTTGTCGCCGAGCACGTCCTTCAGGCCCAACAGGTAGTCGCGCCCGTAATCGTCATTCTGCGAGATCACCGCGAATCTCGCCTCTGGGTTTTTCGCAAGCGCATAGCGCGCATAGAGCCGCGCCTCGTATCGGAACGGCGCCTGCACGCCCATGGTCGCCTGCGGATATTGCGCGATGTCGGCAAACTTGGAGGCACCGGAGGCGAGGAACAGCTGCGGGACATTCTTGCCCTGCAGGTATTTCGCAATCGCGGTGTTGTGCGCGGTTCCGATCGAAGAAAAGATCAGCGCGACCTCGTCGCTCTCCACCAGCCGCCGCGTCTGCTCGACGGTCTTGGGCGGCGCATAGCTGTCGTCCAGCGAGATCAGGTTGACCTTGCGCCCGTTGATGCCGCCGCGCTCGTTCAGCATCCGGAAATAGCCGACCTCGCCCTTGCCGAGCGCGCCGAAGGCCGATACCGGGCCGCTATAGGGCATGGTCTGGCCGATCCTGATCTCGGTTGCGGTAACGCCGCGCATCTCGGCCGCGCCCGCGCCGAATGCCGGGATTGCGAGCGCCACGATTCCGGCCGCGCCGAGGCCTGCTGCAAAGCGCATCCTTCCCTCCCCGGTTCTTTTTTTGTCATCGGAACATGCCATGTCGGGGCGCCGGATGCCATGCATTTCGGCAGACCTGTTCGCCTTGGCAGAGTTTTGGAAAATTGCGTATCCTTGCGCGACGGTATTGCCGGTTACTTTCAAGTCGCGGAAGCGTGCTCGTGATGAGATCGAAAATTTTTTCGCTGCTTGATCTGCTGATCGGTGTTGCGATCGCCTGCAGCTTGCATTCTGCGCAGGCAGCGAGCGATGGCGGCGCGGCATTTCTTGAAAAGCTGTCGCTGAATGCGGCCCCCTCGCAGGTCCTGGTCGTTTGCCACGGCTTTGGATGCGCCTATCGCGATCAGCTTGTCCTCACCCCGGCGAAGGTCGCCACATTGCGCGCCTTCTTCGGCAATGCGCGCTCCGCAAAGGACGAGCGCCGGGCGCTAGCAAAAGCCGTCGCCTGGTTCGATCGCGAGGGCGGCCGGGCCGCGGGCACGGTCGGGCGCGTCGCGCGCGCCGGCGTCGGCACCAAGACGGGGCCCGCGCAGATGGACTGCATCGACCTCACCGCCAACATTACCGAGCTCCTGATCGTGCTCGACCGCAACAAGATGCTGAAATTCCACCACGTGGGCGAACCGGCCTCGCGCGGCGTCATCCTCGACGGCAAGCAGCCGCATACCGCGCCCGTGATCGTGGAGAGCGCGACCGGCACCGAGTATTCGGTCGATTCCTGGACCAAGGCCTATGGGCAAAGCCCGGATATCATCACGATCGGAGAGTGGCGCAGCAAAAGCTGATGGCCTCGCAGGGAGCGCGGAACATGACCGAGCCAGGATTCGAAGCGGCGCTGAACGCGCGCACAAGCGACATGCTCGATGCCTGCACCAGATGCGGCAAGTGCGTCGAGGCTTGTCCAAGCGTGGCGCCCGCGGGTCTCAACGACGCGTCGCCCGTGGCGGTCATATCCGGGGTGATCGACTTGTTGCGGGGTGGCGACGCGCCGGAGGTATCGCGCCGATGGGCGGCATCCTGCATGCTGAGCGGCGATTGCATCAAAGCGTGCGACTACGGAGTCAATCCACGCTTCCTCCTGGCCATGGCGCGCAGCGCGATGCGAGGCAAGGATCGCGATCTTGCCGAGCGTCGCCGCGACGGCGTCACCAAATTCCGCGAAACCAGCCGCGATGTCGCGACCTTGTCGCGCCTGCAGCTCGACCGCGCGGCGCTGGAGCGTCTGGGCCAGGGCACCGCGGCAATATCGGCCTCGAAGGAGCCGCCGGATTTCGTGTTCTATACCGGCTGCAACGTGCTCAAGACGCCGCACATCGCGCTGCTCGCGCTCGATATCATGGACGCTCTCGGCGTGAGCTACGTCGTGATGGGCGGGCCGGCTCATTGCTGCGGGGTTGCGCAGCTGCGTGCCGGCGACACCGAGATGAGCGGCCGCATGGGCGCGAGCTCGATCGAGAAGATGTCGGTGAGCAAACAGGGCACGGTGCTATCCTGGTGTCCGAGTTGCTACGTGCAGTTCACCGAGACGACGCTGCCGGCGATCGAGCGGCAGCGCGGCTCGCGGCCGTTCGAGATGACGCCGTTCATCCTGTTTCTGAGAAGCCGCATCGGTGAGCTCAAGGCCCATTTCCGCGACCCAGTCGAGCTGCGCGTCGCGCTGCACCGGCATCCCGGTGTCGCCGGCGTGGTCGAGGCCGCCGTCGAAATCCTGCAGGCGGTCCCCGGCGTCGAGCTTGTGGACCTGAATCAGCCGGCCGTGGGGCTGCAGAGCGTCAACCTCGCCGTCCTGCCGGCCTACAAGCGGGAGCTGCAGCGTGCGGAGCTTGAGGCGGCCCGCGCGGCGGGACTCGATGCGCTGGTGGCGATCTATCACTCCGACCATCGCGAGCTTTGCGCGCACGAAGGCGAGCAGCCGTTCCGCATCGCCAACATCCTCGAGGTGATCGGCCAGAGCATGGGCCTTCACCGCCACGACCGCTACAAGGAGCTGAAGATCACTCAGGACGCCGATCTCATCATGCGCGAATGCGGCGATCTCATCAAAGAGCACGCGCTCGATCCTGCGCTCGCGCGCACGGTCATCGTGAAGGCGCTCCTGGGCGACCAGCCGCTGCCGCTTGCGGGGAAGAGCTAGGCGCTGCGTCGCAGCTGGAAGCGCTTTACGACGGAGGATGACATGTCGCGTTTTCGTACCCTGTTCGCGGCACTCATCCTGTTCGCCTCGACCGCGACAACGTCCGCGGCGCCGCAATGGCTGACCCTCCCCGCTACGCCGACCTTGCCCAAAGCGACCGAGAGCGGCTTTGCAGCCCTCAACGGCGTCAGGATCTGGTACGCCAGCTTCGGCCGTGGCGAGCCAGTGGTGTTGCTTCATGGCGGCCTCGCCAACGCCAATTATTGGGGCCATCAGGTTCGCGCGCTCCAGACGCATTATCGCGTCATCGTCATGGACAGCCGCGGGCACGGACGATCAAGCCGCAATGCGCAAGCTTACGGCTATGACCTGATGGCGTCCGACGTGCTCGCGTTGATGGACCACCTCGGCATCAAGCAGGCCGCGATCGTAGGCTGGAGCGATGGCGCGATCATCGGGCTCGACATAGCGATGCATCATCCCGATCGCGTCTCAAAACTGTTTGCGTTCGCAGCCAACTCCGACCCGTCGGGCGTCGCCGACATCGCCAGAAGCGATGTTTTCAACGCCTATATCGCCAGGGCGGGCGAGGAGTACAAGCGCCTGTCGCCGACGCCCGGCGAGTACAAGAGCTTCGTCGACGAGATCACCAAGATGTGGGAGACCCAGCCGACTTGGACCGAGGCCGACCTTGCGAAGATCAACGTGCCGACCTGGATTGTCGACGCCGATCACGACGAGGCCATCAAGCGCGAAAACACCGAGTTCATGGCCGCGCACATTCCCAATGCAGGGCTGTTGATCCAGGCGAACGTCAGCCACTTCTCGTTCATGCAGGATCCCGGGCAATTCAATGACGACGTGCTCCATTTTCTCGAGCGCGCGCGCTGAGCGCCCACCCCTGACATGCAAAAGCCCGGCTTGTTGTTGCCGGGCTTTGCGTGAGCGATCGCCGGGGACCGCCGGCCGAAATGAAAAACTTCAAGCCTGCGGCTGCGGCTCCAGGCCCGGATCCGGGTCCGGACGCGGCCGCGGCTTGCCCGCGGGCGGCACGGCCGATGCGCGAGGCGTGGTCGGCTCCAGCACCAACTCGCGGTTCGGCTTCTTGCCCTTCAGCAGGTCGATGATTTCGTCGCCGGTCAGCGTCTCGAACTCGAGCAGCCCCTTGGCGAGCGTCTCGAGGTCGGCGCGCTTCTCGGTGAGAATGCGCCTTGCCTCATCGTGGCCTTGCTCCACCAGCCGCTTGATCTCGGAATCGATCTTCTGGACCGTGGCCTCGGACGCGTTCTGGGTGCGCGACACCGACATGCCCAGGAACACCTCGTCCTGGTTCTCGCCATACGACACGGTACCGAGTTCCTCGGAGAGGCCCCAGCGCGTCACCATCATCCGCGCCAGGCGCGTTGCCTGCTCGATATCGGAAGCTGCACCCGAGGTCACCTTGTCGCGGCCGAACACCAGCTCTTCCGCGACGCGGCCGCCCATCATGATGGCGAGACGCGAGGTCATCTGCTCAAGCGACATCGACAGCTTGTCGCGCTCCGGCAATTGCATGACCATGCCGAGCGCGCGGCCGCGCGGAATGATGGTCGCCTTGTGGATCGGATCGGTGGCGACGACGTTGAGGCCGACAATCGCATGGCCGCCCTCGTGATAGGCCGTCAGGAGCTTTTCCTCCTCCGTCATCACCAGCGACTTGCGCTCGGCGCCCATCATCACCTTGTCCTTGGCCTCCTCGAACTCGGCCTGCGTCACCATGCGCTTGTTACGGCGCGCGGCGGTGAGCGCGGCCTCGTTGACGAGGTTCATCAGGTCGGCGCCGGAGAAGCCCGGTGTTCCCCGGGCAATCGTCTTCAGGTTGATATCCGGTGCCAGCGGAACCTTGCGCACATGCACCTTCAGGATCTGCTCGCGACCGACGACGTCGGGGTTCGGCACCACGACCTGACGATCGAAGCGGCCGGGACGCAGCAGCGCGGGATCGAGCACGTCCGGCCGGTTGGTGGCCGCAATCAGGATCACGCCCTCATTGGCCTCGAAGCCGTCCATCTCGACCAGCAACTGGTTGAGCGTCTGTTCGCGCTCGTCATTGCCGCCGCCGAGGCCAGCGCCGCGATGGCGGCCGACCGCGTCGATCTCGTCGATGAAGATGATGCACGGCGCGTTCTTCTTGGCCTGCTCGAACATGTCGCGCACGCGCGAGGCACCGACGCCGACGAACATCTCGACGAAGTCGGAGCCGGAAATGGTGAAGAACGGAACGTTCGCCTCGCCGGCGACCGCGCGCGCAATCAGCGTCTTGCCGGTGCCGGGCGGTCCAACCAGCAGCACGCCGCGCGGGATGCGCCCGCCGAGGCGCTGGAACTTGCCGGGGTCGCGCAGAAACTCGACGATCTCCTGCAGGTCCTGCTTGGCCTCATCGACGCCGGCGACGTCCTCAAACGTGACGCGGCCATGCGCTTCCGTCAGCATTTTTGCGCGCGACTTGCCAAAACCCATCGCCTTGCCGGCGCCGCCCTGCATCTGCCGCGACAGGAAGATCCAGACGCCGATCAGCGCGATAAACGGCAGCCAGGAAACCAGCAGCGAGACGAACCACGGCACGTTGTCGCCCGGCGGCTTGGCGGTGATCTGCACCTTGCCGTCATAGAGGCGCTTCACCAGCGTGGGATCGCTGGGCGCATAGGTCTGGAACGAAGAACCGTTGGTAAAGGTGCCGTGAATCTCCGGCCCCTGAATCACGACATCGCGCACGTGCCCCTGGTCAACCTCAGTGAGAAGCTGCGAGAAGGAGATGTCCTGCGAGGAGGCGCGCTGGCCGGGATTCTGGAACAGCGTGAACAGCGCCAACAGCAATAGAACAATGATGACCCAGAGGGCGAAGTTGCGCAAATTGGCGTTCATCGATCTTCCTTCGTGGTCGCGCGGATCGCGGCCTTTGTCCTTCGGGACCTATCCCTAGGCTACCGCGAGGGAATCCCCATCTGACCATATAGCAATCTAGGTGCCGCCCGCCCCCCTGCCAAGGGAACCACCCATGACTATTTAGCGCATCCCGGCTCGGTTGCCGCCGAAAAAATGGCAATGCGGCCATGTTTTCCGGGGGTGGTTAAGGTACCCTGATGAGAATATGTCGCGCGGCCTCGGCAATGGTTCGCTGCGATGGGAAAACTCCTCAGCGCGACCTGCGGCGCGGCGGCGCCGGCTCAATGCGGACAAGCCCCTGGCCGACGCTCACCAGCGCACCGGCAAGGGTCTGCTTGAGCCGAGGTGGCGGTCGCTTCGAGCGGGCGCGCATGTTTGCGAAATTCCGGTCGAGCTGTGCAAGCAGCGCCTCGACCTTGCCGAGCTCGGCCGGGCCCTCATGACCGAAGCGGTTGATGGCGCGCAGCAGGAGGCGAAGCCGGATTTCCTCCGGCAAGGCCGCAAAGGCCTCGACGTCAAAACCTCGCGCATTCGCAAGCACCGCCGCGCCGCCTTTGAGGGCGAGGTAGCGTTCGGCACCGTCGGTCAGGATTTCCACCGCTGCGTTGGCCCGCGCAAGCCGGGCGGCAAGCCGCGCCAGCGCCCGCGCGTCGCCGCCCTCTTTTGCAAGCTCGGGAAGGAGCGTCCGCAGCCGCGGCCTCGTGAACGCGGGGTCGCGGTTGGTCGGATCCTCGACAAAGCCGATATTGGCCTTGTTAAGCGTCGCGATCAGGCGTGATTTCGGAACATCGAGCAGCGGACGCGCCAACCGCACGCCGTCGCGCTCGCTTTCGCGCGTCATCGCCGCGAGCCCGGCGATGCCGCTGCCACGCACGAGCCGCATCAACAGCGTCTCGGCCTGATCGTCGCGGGTATGCGCCGTCAACACATGGCTTGCGCCGGCCGCACGCGCGGCCTTGGCGAGCAGCAGGTAGCGCGCCGCGCGGGCGGCGGCCGGCACACCGGTCTTTGGCTTATCGCCCGTCCAGCGCAACGTCCGATGTTGGAGGTCAAGCTTCTCGGCGAGACGCTTGACCTCGCGCGCCTCCCGCGCGGCGTCCGGCCTCAATCCATGATCGACAGTGACGGCGACAAGCTTTGGAGGGTGAACCAGCGCACGGCGCCATCGCGCCATCAGCCACATCAGCGCAAGCGAATCCGGCCCGCCAGACACCGCGAGCACAATCGCGGGAAACCCTTTCCAGGGCGCGAACAATTGCTTCGCTTCCTGGACCGAGATCGGCGAGTTGTCGTCATCTCGCATGGCGGGAGCAGTCAAACTGGCGTGTTGCAGCAGCGATAGCATACACTGTTTCATGCTAGAGGAGGCAAGAGAGCCGGGTTTGGAGCATCGCGCATGAACGGGCCGAACGGTCCATCGAGAACAGCCACCTGGTACTTCGACGTGATCTCGCCCTTCTCCTATCTCGCGCTGGGCGAGATCGAGGAACTCGCGCGGACGATGACGATCGTGTACCGACCGGTCTTGTTTGCGGCCCTGCTTGCGCGTTGGAAGCACCTCGGTCCCGCCGAAATTCCGCCGAAGCGGATCCACACCTACCGGCTTTGCGTGTTCGAGGCGCAGCGGCGCGGAATCAGCTTCCGTTTTCCGCCGGCCCACCCTTTCAATCCGCTGAAGCCGCTGCGCCTGATCGCCGCACTCGACGCAACGCCGCATGCGGTTCGCACGGTGATGGATCGCATCTGGCGGGATGGCCTCGACCTGTCGACCGACGAGAATTGGCAAGCGACCTGCGACGCCCTCGCCCTCGACGTCGCAGCGGCAGATGCGCTCGTCGAATCGCCCGAGGTGAAAGCGAAGCTCAAGGCCAACACGGACGCGGCGATCACGGCCGGGCTGTTTGGCGTGCCGACATTGCAGATCGAAGACGAGCTGTTCTGGGGCGTCGACGCGCTGCCGATGGCGCGGGCTTATCTCGACAATCCCGACCTGTTCAGGTCCGGAGAAATGTTGCGGGTCGCGACGATGGGCACGTCTTCATCGCGCGGCGCCGCCAAGCGTTGAGAGACGGCGGATCAGCACTTCTCTTTCTTCAGCTCGCGATCGACGGCAGCTTTGACGCCGGCGGAGGCACGGGAATATTTTCGCGAGACTTCGCTGAAAGCGGCGCACGCCGCTTCCCTTTCCTTCAGTGCCGCCAGCGATTGCCCGAGCCGCAGCAGCGCGTCGGGGGCTTTTGCCGATTTCTCGTACTTGCTGGTGACGTTCAGGAACACTTCGGCGGCGTCGCGATATTGCTGGCGCTGGAAATAGCTTTCGCCGAGCCAGTATTGGGCATCTCCGACCAGCGGGTCGGCTGGATATTTCTGCGCGAAATTCTTCATCGTCTGTTCTGCAAGCGCATAATCCTTGCGCTGCATGTAGCCGATGCCGAGGTCGTATTCGTCGCGCGGCGTGTTCGACGGCGGCGCCGTAGCGAGCCCGCCGCCCGTCGCGTTCGGATTGATCGGCGGCGGTGCCGGCAATGCGGCCGGCGGCGCGGCGGCAGCTTGCGGATAGCGCGACTGGCTCGCCAGATCGAGCGGTTCGCCCGGAGCTCGCGCCACGGGCGGCGCGGCCGAATTGCCCGCGGGCATCGGCAACCGGCCGCCGCCGAGCGCCTGCGGCGCGCCGGGCGCATTCGGGTTCTGGGCGGGATCGAAGGCATCGCCGCGACGCCGGCCGCCCGCGGGAGCCGCCTCCTGCACGATCGGCGCCGGAGAAGCAATCTGCGGCTGCTGATAGCCTCCTTGCGGCTGCTGATAGCCGGGCTGCGCCTCCGGCTGCTGATAGCCCGGCTGCGGCGGCGGATAGGCGGCCTGAGACTGCGGTTGACCGTAACCCGGTCCGACTTGCGCCGGCGGCACGGCCGCTACACTCGGCTGTCCTGGAGGGGGCGCGCCGATGGCGCCGCCCTGGAACTGGCGCAGGCGCTCCTCGAGCTGGCGGTTGCGGTATTGCAGCTCCTCGTTCTGCCCGGTGAGCTGGCGCAGCTGGTTTTCGAGCCGCTGGATCCGCATTTCCGGATCTTCGTCGGATTGCGCGCGCACATGTGAAGGCATCATCAGAACGGCTGCGAGCGCCG
This sequence comes from uncultured Alphaproteobacteria bacterium, assembly GCA_963738845.1. Lineage (GTDB taxonomy): Bacteria > Pseudomonadota > Alphaproteobacteria > Rhizobiales > Xanthobacteraceae > Bradyrhizobium. The sequence goes on from CAVTYJ010000012.1 coordinate 150,222, forward strand.
CCATGCCGATCAGCGCATGAAATCCGGATGACATTCTGGTATCGATCCGAGGTCGAGAATCGCGACACATTGAGGCGCCGAGTGCGCCAAAAATGTGGCTGGTACAAACCGCGAGGAATGCAACCGGCGCCCCAATGGCGCCGGCAACAAAACTCGTCAAAGGTCTGACGCTCGCCAGGCTCAGGCTCAGGAGCTCGCGTTCAACACGGTGACGGCACGGCGGTTCTGCGACCAGCAGGAGATGTCGTTGCAGACGGCGACCGGACGCTCCTTGCCGTAGGAGATCGTGCGCATGCGGCTCGGATCGATACCCCTCGAGGCCATGAAGGTGCGGACCGACTGGGCGCGGCGGGCGCCGAGCGCGATGTTGTATTCGCGCGTGCCGCGTTCATCCGCATGCCCCTCGATCGTGAAGGTGTAGCGCGGATAGGTCTGCAGCCACTGCACCTGCTTTTCCAGAGTGGCAATAGCCTGCGGCGTGAGGTCGGTCTGGTCGCTCTCGAAGAATACGCGGTCGCCGACATTGACGACGAAATCCTGCTGGCTGCCTGGGGCGGCCGCACTCGCCATTGCGTCGGTGCCGAGACTCTTGTTGGCGCAAGCACCCATCGAAAGCGCGACCGCGAGAACGGCAGCGAGCTTCAATCCCTGGAGGATACGCTTCTGGTGATTCATTCCGGAGCCTCCACGCTCACGTCTTGGTACTGCCGTCCGGTCTACAGGGCGATAGTTAAGCGAACGTTCCGTCAACCTTGATGGGGTGTTGCGGAACCCGTTCAAATGCCGACAAGCAGCCGCGATAGTTAATCCTTTGTAAATGTGGCGCGAGGGTGAAGGCAAGTCGCCTTGTGGATCATGAATGCCTGGATTTTGGGCCCGTTCGTGCCCGTTCCAACTGCTTGGCATCAATGCAGGAATCAGGACGCAGTGGCGTCATCGAAATCGCCGCCGTGGACGCGGAACCGTGGCTGCGAAGTGAACGCGCTGTCCTGCCGCTGATCAAAAGCCCGAATCTGTCGCGCCTGAACTAGGACGCGGCGATACCGGGGCTGAGCGGAGCCGACGTGGAGACGAGCACCGGGCGCGGCGCGGCCTTGCGCTGGCTTGTGCGGTCGAACAGCATCCGCCGCTCGAACGCGCTCGAGCGCATGATCGGAAAACGCGTGAGAATCGTGTCCCGCACCTTGCGGAAATCGGACGCCATGACGACGGCTTTCATCGTATCCCAGCCTGGAAACGGCCGCGGATCAGAGATGGTCTGGCACAGGAACACACGGCGATAGAACGCCTGGTGATCGGTCCGCACCATCGCAAGCCCGGTATCGGCATTGAAATAGTCGCACGCCATGTATCCGAGCCGCACCGACAGATAAGGGAGTTCGGGGAAGCGCTGCGCCTTGTCCGGATCGGCCACGAAACGCGCCGGGTCCACGAAAACCTCGCCTCGATCGAGCCGAGGATGGAGAATGTCACCAAAGATCTCGGTCGTATAAGACGCCCGCCATTCCGACGTCAGAACATGAAGGCGGAAAGAGCCGCAGAGTTCTCCGTCGACATAGATGCCGAAGAGCCAGACATTGGGCGCATCGTCAAAGGGGTCGCAGACCCGCTTCGACGCCGACGGCGATGCCAATCCGTTGTGCAGATAGGCCCTGTAACGCATCGAATAGATGGATTCTCGATCCTCGGGCGTTTCGATGAGGCGGTAATCGACGCGTTCAAACAGCGCAGCCCCCCTTAAAATGGGCGAGCGCGATTCGGCCCTGGATTCCATCTGAAACTCCCCCACACAACCCCCAGCAACTTCCGCGAGTATTGGGACCTTAACGGCTTCTTAACTAAAATGCAAAGACTTGGAGGCATTAGGGTTAACTTCCCGGACCGAAGAACTCGTTAAGGTAGAGCAAAAACCAGGCCGGGCCGGGGGTGAAAAATCAGGCGATCGATCGCGAGGCGACTGCGATGATCTGGTCGTCCGGCATGCGGCGACCATGCGAAGCGTTCAGCAACTGCCGGACCCGCAAGGCGGGGACCGGCCGGCTGAACAGGTAGCCCTGCGCCTCGGTCACGGTGCCGTCGGCGGAGATCAGCTCGAGCTGCTCGTTGGTCTCGATGCCTTCGACCACGACGGACATGCCGAGATCGGCCGACAGGCGCGCCACGCCGCGGAGCAGCGTCAGCGGCCGATCGGTGTCGATGCCCTCGAGGAAGGAGCGGTCGATCTTCACTTTCTGCAATGGAAAGTTGTGCAGATAGCTCAGGCTCGAATAGCCGGTGCCGAAATCGTCCAGCGAGATCTTCACGCCGGTCGCGCGCAGCTGCGACAGCACGTCATGCGTCAGTTGGGTGTTGCGCAACAGCGAGGATTCCGTGATCTCGATCTCGAGCCGGTGGGCTGCAAGCCCGGAGACCTCGAGCGCATAGCGCACCTCGCTCAAGAGGTCGCGCTGGTGGAATTGCTGCGGCGAGAAATTCACGGCGACACTGACGGCGTCGGGCCACTTCATGCATTCCATGCAGGCCTTGCGCAGGATCCAGCGGCCGAGATCGACGATCAGGCCCATGTCCTCCGCGACCGGAATGATGTCGACGGGCGAGACCGTGCCGCGCACCGGGTGGTTCCAGCGCAACAGCGCCTCGCAGGCCGCGATCTTGCCGGACTTGAGGTTGACCAGCGGCTGGTAGTACAGCTCGAACTCCTCGTTGGCGAGAGCCTTGCGCAGGTCGAGCTCGAGGATGCGGCGCGATTCGACGCTCTGCGCCAGCTCCTCGCGAAAGAAGCAGAAGGTGCCCCGCCCGTCCGCCTTGGCGCGGTACAGCGCCATGTCGGCATTCTTCAAAAGCGTGTCGGCGGTGACGTCGGGCGAGCTCATGGCAATGCCGATCGAGGCGCCGATCTCGACCAGATGATTGTCGATCCTGTAGCGCTCGCTCAGGTGATCGACGATGCGGCGCGCCAAAACGGCCGCATCATCGGCGCTTTCGATGTTCTGCTGGAAAACCACGAACTCGTCACCGCCAAACCGCGCCACGAAATCCTCCGGCCGGAGCATCTCGCGCAGGCGACAGGCCACCGCGCACAGCAGCTGATCGCCGCAGGGATGGCCGAGCGTGTCGTTGACCTGCTTGAACTGGTCGAGGTCGATGAACAGGAGCGCCGAGAGCTGACCTTGCTGGCGCGGCGCGCTCATTAATCGCTCGATCTCGTCGCGGAAATTGACGCGGTTGGGCAACCCGGTCAGCTCGTCGAAGCGCGCCAGATGGCTGATGCGGGCCTCCGCATTGCGCCGCTCGGTGACGTCCTCGACCAGCACCACCGCGCCGCCGTCGGCCATCGGCTGGAACGTCCATGACAGCGAACGGCCGCGCGCCGGGTTGGGATCGGTGGTGACGATGTCGCGCGCATGCGAGTTCTCGATCTCGGCCAGGATCACCTTGCCGCTCGCAGCCGAGATCGATCCCGCGGCCACGCACGCCTCGACGATGTCGACGGCGGTCACGCGGCGATCCACGAAATCGCTCGGCAATTCCATCATGTCGTTGAAGCGATGGTTCATCACGGCGAGCCGCCCGTCGGCGCCGAACATGCAAAGCCCGTGCGGCATGTTGTTCAGCGCCGTGTCGAACTGGCCGGCGAGCGCCGCCTCGCGCTCGCGCGCCACGACCGCGCGCATGAATATCTTGTGCAGATTGGCCGACAGCTGCATGACGGCAAAAAGAAACGCGGCGCACACACCCGCCATGGCGATGTAGTACGGCGTCCCGCGCAGCGCCAATGCGGCCACCGCCGGACCGAATATCAAAACCGCCTGCAGGCGGAATATCGATTTGCGCCCGTACGCCCTTCCCGCACCTCCGGCCACGATTCCGGTGGTGACGGACAGGGCGATCATGTGGACCACGGGGTCGTCACTGCTCAGCAGGGCAGTGGCGCACCACAGACCGACGGTCGCGGCCTGGACCATCGCGCCAAACTGATAGCGCTTCTGCCATTGCGCCGCCTCTTGCGTCGTCAGGGTCGATTTGCGCGCCTGGTAGCGCCTGAGATCAATGGCCCGGATAGCGCCGGCCAGGACCAGAAGCGGGACAAACAGCAAGATCAGAGTTTGCCCCGATTTCATCGCGGTCATCGCTGCCGCAATGGCCGAGAAGACGATGCCCGTCAGCACGGTGCCGGGAGCCTCGAACAGCGAATCGCTCAGCGCCGCTGAAAATCGCGGCGAGATCTCCTGACGGTGCTCTTCGCTCTGGCTTGCGAACTGCATCTGAGGGGCGAGGGTCCTGTTCCCGTGCAGTTCTACAATTGCGGTATGAAGCCTTTCTGAGCGAACATCGTTACCGGAACGTTGTCTGCGGTCACAAAACCCGCAAATCCGCTGTTGAATCAGGGAGCTGGGCAATGTTTGCCGGGTGCACGCCGAGCGAGCAGGAGGAACCTAGGACAACAAGGGCGACCATGCCGGATCGGAGGCAAATCCCGGCGTCGGCACGCGCTGTTCGTTGCGCCCGGAAATGTCGACCGTATACAGCGAGGGCCCGCTGTTGCCGCCGGGATCGCGGAAGAACATCACCACCCGCCCGTTCGGCGCAAAGGTCGGTCCCTCATTGTGGAAGCCCGAGGTGAGGATGCGCTCGCCCGAGCCGTCGGTCTTCATGATGCCGATCGCAAACTGGCCGCCGCCCTGCTTGGTAAACGCGATGTAGTCGCCGCGCGGCGACCATACCGGCGTCGAATAGCTGCCTTCGCCGAAGGAAATGCGCTGCGCCTGGCCGCCCTGCGCCGCCATGACATAGATCTGCGGCTTGCCCCCGCGATCGGATTCGAAGCAGAGCCGGCTGCCGTCGGGCGCGTAGGAGGGAGAGGTGTCGATTGCCGGCGTATCGGTGAGGCGCGTCATCGCCTTCGAGCGCAAGTCCATCACGAAGAGATTGGAGTTGCCGCCCTGCTGCAGGCTCATGATGATGTGCTGGCCGTCCGGCGAAAATCGCGGCGAAAAGGACATGCCCGGGAAATTGCCGACGATCTCGCGCTGGCCGGTCTCGACGTTGAACAGATAGACCTTCGGGTCGCCCTGCCCGAATTCCATGTAGGTGATTTCCTGCGTCGAGGGCGAAAAGCGCGGCGTCAGCACGAGATCGGCGCCGCGGGTCAGATAGCGCACATTGGCGCCGTCCTGATCCATCAGCGCAAGCCGCTTGACCCGCCGTTCCGACGGACCGGTCTCGTCGACGAACACCACGCGGCTGTCGAAATAGCCCTTTTCGCCGGTCATCCGCTCGTAGATCTGGTCCGAAATGATGTGCGCGATCCGCCGCCAGAACTCCGGCGCCGTCACATAGGATTGCCCGGCAAGCTGCTGGCCGGAGGCGACGTCCCACAGACGGAATTCCGCTTTCAGTCGTCCGTCATTCTGGCGGGTCGTCCGCCCGACCACCAGCGCCTGCGCGTTGAGGGTCTTCCAGTTCTGGAATTTCGGCGGCTGGTCGCTGTCGGTGATGCGCTCGATGAAGGCGGCCGGATCGATCGGCGCGAAGAAGCCGGAGCGCTTCAGATTGTTGGAGATCACCTGCGACACGCCGGCACCGATGTCGCCATCGGACGGGCCGCCGGGCACGAAATTGGGAATCGCGATCGGGATCGGCTGAAACTCGTTCGGGTCGACGCGAATTCGCTGCGCGAAAGCGGATCGAGCGCCGAGGACGGCAAACGCCGATCCCCCGGCGATCATGAATCGGCGTCGGGATAAAGATAAAAATGGGGCCTTGCTCATGGGAGTCGTTGTTTCCGGTTCATGCTCACAGCATGTCTTTCAGGCCGAATGTCATCGGAATATATTTCCAGGTCTCATACTGCTGCTTCGGCAGGAACGCATAGGACTGGCATTGCACGATCGCGCGCTTGGCGCTCTCGGCCATCGCCGTGCCGATCGACCTCGACGGGCCGCGGACCGCAACGATCACGGGTTCTGCGGCGACCGTTCCGTCGGGCCGCATCTGAATGTCGATGTCGGCCTCGAATTGATCCGCGTCCTGTCCGTTATACGGGAAGTTGAAGCAGCGCCTGACGGCGGCAACGAATGCTCCCTTCCAGGTCGCGACCATCGTCTCCGAGTTTCCGCTGTGCAGGCCCATCGATGCGGAGGAGTTCAGCGCCGCACCCGTAATCGACTCCCGCGTCGGATCGCGCTTGTCGAGCAGCGCTGCGATCTTGCTTCTGTCGAAGACGCGCTCCTGCTTCGGCTTCGGCGGTTGCGGCGGCGCGGTCTTGGCCTCCTGCTTCGGCTTGGGCTTCTTGGCCTCGTCCGATTTCAGAGCCTCGGCGATCGGATCCTCCTTCGGCGGCTCCGGCTTCTTCTCGGCCTGCTTCGGCTCATCCTTTGGCTTCTCCGCCACCGGCTTGGGCGGATCGGGCTTCTTCTCGACCGGCTTCTCCACCGGTTGCGGCGGCGGCTGCGGCGCGGTCGAGGTTACGATCTCCCGCTTGTCGATCTTGCCGACGGCATCATCGATCGGCTTGGCTTCGGCGACCTTCTCCACCAACGGCTTCGGCTTGTCCTTTTCGCCGCTCTTGATGCCCGCGGTCATCCTGGCGAGCTGCTCGCTCGAGATGATGTCGACGGGCAGCGATTCCGGCGTCACCTCGAGCGAGCGCGCGGAAAAGGAGACCAACCCCCATCCGATCACAAGGACGTGGAGGACTGCCGACGCAACGAGGGTCCTGTCGACTTTCAACGCGGAGCTACCCCTGATCCACTTCCGTCACCAAGGCCACCTTGCGGAAACCGGCGGCCGAAAGCCGTCCCATCACTTTCATCACGGTGCCGTAATCGACCTTCTTGTCGCCACGGACAAAGATGCGCTCATCGAGCCCGGCCCGCGCATCGGTGATCGCCTTCAATTTCGGCACCAGCTCGTCCAGTGCGATCTCGGTGTCGTTCAGGAACACCTGCCCCTTGAGATTGACGGACAGCGTCAACGGATTCTTGTCCTGGTCGAGGCTTTTGGCCTGGGTCTGCGGCAAGTCGAGCGGCACGCCGACCGTCAGAAGCGGCGCGGACACCATGAAGATGATCAAGAGCACGAGCATTACGTCCACCATCGGCGTGACGTTGATCTCCGCCATCACCGGCTTGCGCCTGTGGCCGCGGCGGCCTCCGCCGGCGGACGAACCTGCAACGTTCATGGCCATGATCTGCTGCTCACCAATCCCTTAAACCACTATACCGTCCGTCATCCCCGCTCGTCGATCTGACGCGACAAGATGGCCGAAAATTCATCTGCAAACCCCTCCAGCCGCTGGGCCTGCCGGTTCACCTCGGATGTGAACTTATTATAGAAAATGGTCGCCGGAATTGCGGCAATCAGGCCGATTGCGGTGGCAAACAGCGCTTCGGCAATGCCGGGCGCGACCACCGCCAATGAGGTGTTTTTCGAGGCCGCGATCGACTGGAAGCTCGACATGATGCCCCAGACGGTCCCGAACAGGCCGACGAAGGGCCCCGCCGAGCCGACCGTCGCGAGCACCAGAAGCCGCCGTTCCAGCCGCTCGACCTCGCGCGCGATCGAGACGTTCATGACCTTTTCGATGCGCATCTGCAGGCCTGCGAAAGAGCGTGCGTGGCTCTCGAAAGAGCGCTTCCACTCGCGCATGGCGGCGACGAAGCAGGCCGCCATCGATTGCGTCGGCTTGGCCGCGAGCGAGCGATAGAGTTCCTCGATCGATTCGCCGGACCAGAAGGCCTGCTCGAACCGGTCCATGGCGCGGCGGGTGCGGGAATACAGGATCATCTTGTCGATGGCGATCGCCCAGACCCACACGGAGCAGGACAACAGCCCCAGCATGACGGCCTTCACGATCCAGTGCGCCTGCAAAAACAGCGCGATCAGCGATACGTCGGCGGAGGCCACGGGCAAGGCTGACTGTGCGACGTCGGCCGGGTTCATAGGCGGAATCCTCTCAACGTAACGGTCCCAATTCCTCCGCAGCAAATGGCTGCCGGTTGCACGGCCGCGCATTCAGCGCGGCGGTAAAGCCTGCACGAAACAGCCTGTTTAGGTCGCATGAGAGGCCCGCCGAAGCCTTGGGCGCCTGCTTCCCTTGTCAACATGTCAAAACGAGGGCTATTTCCGCGACTTGACGCCCCTAACCAAACGCTAATCAGGGTTAAAACCCGGTTACCAAACAAGTATTTAGCCGCGGAAACGACAGCCCGATCAGCTTCTTGCAGGGGCCGGAACAGGACTTTTTGGGTATGGGGCGTCATTCCCGCGGCGCCAATGCACCCGGGGATTGCTCGATGTCCTTGCCACTCTTCAAAAGCCGAGGGCGCAGGGAAAGCCGGGTGTTCTGAGCACCCGCAGCCTCGCGTGGAAAGTGAGAAACCACACGAGCAAGTTCACCACAGGTACGCCGAAACGATCCGACCTTCCCTGCGCAATGGTTTTAACGACATTGTGCGTACTCTCCCCGGTGTCCGTGACCTTTTAGTCACCGTCGCCTGCGAGACCTGATCTCGCAAGCTTAGCACCAGCCCAGGGGCGCCAGGACCACACGCCTTCGCCGTCCGCGACCGCATCGATCGTCAGCGCAACGGATTGCGCTCTGATGCTGCCCGCGTCCATCGCATCCCACACCGCGTCTCGTGACGACTCGCGATCCGCCCCTCGTGCCGGGTGGGACGCGCAAACCATACTCGTGAGTTGGGTTTCCGTAAAACAGAATTATTTCGCGCGCGAGGGATTGACAGGGTTTTTTGGAGGGCACTTGTCGGGCAAATCAGTTTGAATGCAAGGCGACTCAGACGACCCACAGGCAGGAGCCATGGTTCAACCGAACGGCAATCCGTTCATCTACGGCGACCCGCAAGGGTCTAAGGCGTTATTGGGGCCGCCGATCGTCCTCTCAGCTTGGCGACCAACTATTCACTCGTGCATTCGCAGAAGTCCTATTCGATAACCTCGTCGGCTCGCGCCAGCAAAGCAGGCGGGACGGCAAGTCCGAGCCCTTTCGCGGTCCTGAGATTGATCGCGAGCAGATACTTGATCGGTGCCTGCACCGGCATGTTGGCGGGATTCTCGCCTTTGAGGATACGATCGACGTAGCCTGCAGCGCGTCGATACTGATCCGGGTAGTCAGGGCCATAAGAGGCGAGGCCGCCGCCGGCGACCCAGAAGCTTGCGTAGTACACAGCGGGAAGTTTGTGCTGGGCCGCCAGCGCAAGTATCAGTTCGCGATGAGCAAGCGCCAAAGCGCTGGCTGTCACGACAAGGCCGCCATTACCGTGACTCGCGAATGCGGTGACCGAGCGCTCGATCTCATTCGCTTCGCGGACATTAATCGGGCTTAGTTCCACGCCGAACGAGGGCGCGGCGGTTTGAATTGCACCGAATTGACCAATTCCGACGGAAATAGCGGCGTCCCGGAGAACCGCGACCCGTTTCAGACCTGGCGCAATCTCTTTGAGCAGTTCCAACCATTTCCCGCTCATGCTGTATTCGTAAGAGGTGAACCCTGTGATGTTCCCGCCTGGCCGCGGCAACGTATCGACAAACCCGGCACCGACTGGATCGGCGGTCCCCACGAACACGGTTGGGACATTGCGGATCTCATCCAAAACCGATCCGACGGTAGAAGCGCCGCTAGTCAGAATGACGTCCGGCGCCAGCGCGACTAGTTCCGAGGCAAGGATTCGCGCGCGCCCTGGATCACCCTCCGTATATCGAAAAACGATCTGGATGTTTTGCCCGTCGGTCCAACCCAGCTCTTGCATTGCTTGCAAAAACGCTGTGATGCGGGCTTGTCCCTCGGTGTCATTCTTCGTCAGACCCAGAAGCACGCCGACGCGTCGCGGATGCGCGGCCTGCTGTGCACGGGCTGCTGTCGGGCAGGCTGCCGCCGCAGCGCTAGCGCCAACATGCGCCAGGAAATCTCGCCGCTTCATGTGACACCCCTTGCATCAAAACCAGCGTACCGCAACTCAAACGGCGGCCAGGGCTCACCAGCCGGTCGCGACCATGGGCTTGTACGATCTGCTCGCTCTGGTCGACATTTCGGCAATCGCCGGAGTTCTTCGGTCTTGCCGCTGAACACTGCATTTCAGCGCTTCAGGAAGTCAACGCCAACTCGGTATTTTCATTCGGGCCGAAAGTCCGCGACAAAGTAACCCTGTTGATCGAGTCCTGCCTCCGCGCAAGGCGCCTTGACCTCCGCGAGGGCGGATGCAACTTTGCTCCGCGGTAGTGCCCGCAAGGGCTAATCAAGGGAATGCGGTGCGCCTGGTTTTCGCAGGCAATTCCGCAGCTGCCCCCGCAACTGTAAGCGGCGAGCCAAGGATCATGAATGCCACTGGGGACGATGTCCCTGGGAAGGTGGTCCGAAGGCTGCGACCCGCGAGCCAGGAAACCTGCTGCCGGTCATGTGTCGCGCGCGAACGCGTTGGGCGGGGTGCTCCAAAGCGTTTCATCCGTCGGTTTGCGGCTGTCCTTGGGGCGAAGGCTGCGCAACGACATTCCGCGGTGACGGTTGGACGCATTCGCCGTCGAGCGGAAAAATGCTCATTGGTCTCGGTCGTTTTGCACGCGGTTGCGCGTGCGGAGTTTCGTGCGGATCGAATCCCCTGCCGTCGGTCGGGCCTTTCAGCCTGATTGCGGCGCTTGGCCTGCTTTCCTGCGGTTCGCCAGCAAAAGGCCAAACGGCGCCGAGTGCTGACCAAAAATCCGTCGAACTTCCACGAACGGTCGTCGCGCCGGATCGCAATGCAAAGCCGAAGCAAAGGGGCAAGCCCGCGGTAACGGCAGCACGGCCGGCTCCGAGCGATTCACCTCCCGGCATGACTGCGGGTCCTTCGCAGACGCCACTCCCGGGCGGTTCGCCGACGCCGCTCAACAGCAACGTGGTTGCCGGCAGCTCGAACCTTCTTGGTCTTCCCGTCTTCCAAACGCCGGCTTCGGTGCAGGTCGTCGATCAGCAGACCATGCGCGAGCAGGGCTATCGCACCACGCCGGAGACGGCAGCAGGCGCCGTCGGCGTGCTGGCGGTCGATGTCGCAGGCGCGCCCGCCGGCTTCTCGATGCGCGGTTTCTCGTTCGCAGAGGTGACCACGCTCTACAACGGCATCTGGATCGGCCCGCAAAGCATCACCTCGCGCGTGATGGACACCGCCAATCTCGCGCAGGTCGAATTCGTGAAAGGACCGTCATCGCTGATGTCCGGCCTCGCCACGATCGGCGGCTCCGTCAACTATGTGAGCCGGCAACCGACGACGGGACCCATCGCAAACGAGCTGGACACCTCGATCGACACGCTCGGAACCTACCGGACGCATTTCGGATCGGGCGGCAGCACGGCAGTGCCGGGGCTCGACTATCGCTTCGATGCGAGTTCATCAAAAATCGACAGCTTCATCGACGGCGCCTACCAGAACCTCAACAATGTCTCGAGCCAGCTCAACTACCGCCTCAACGACTCCTTCAAGGTGTTCGGCGCCTTCGATTACAATCAGGACAGCGGCCACGCCTATTGGGGCACGCCGCTGACGACAACCGCGTTTTCCGGCCCATATTCGACCCACAGCGTGGTGTCCGGCACCGCCTCCAATGTCTTTTTTGCGGCGAATCCTGCAGACCCGGCCGCCGTGTTCGGTCCGGTGACCGTGGACTCGCGGACGCTGCGGACGAACTACAATGTCGCCGACAATTCCATCGGCTCGCACCAGCTCTGGCTGCGCGGCGGTTTCGAATGGACACCGAGCGACGGCGTCACGATCCGTAATCAGGCTTACGAATATGGAGCCAAGCGCCACTGGTTCGACAGCGAGACCTACGCCTTCAACACGGCGACGTCGCTGATCGACCGCGACCGCTTTTTCGTCACCCACAAGCAGCAGGTCGTGGGTGACAACACCGATCTTCTCTGGAACAGCTCGTTCTTCGGCCTGGAGAACAGCTTCGCGGCGCGATTGCAGATCGCTCGCAACGAGATCCAGTTCGCCCAGGAGCAGAATCCCGACGACTTTCCGTTCGACTCGGTGACCCCGGTCAATCCAATCCCCGGGCTTTATGGCCTGACGCCGGAGCGGGGCTTCCGCAACAGCCGCCTCGACACGATCGCAGGCTCGATCGAGGACCGTCTCAAGATCACGCCAATGCTCGCGCTGATCGCCGGCATCCGCGTGGAGGATCTGACCCTATCGCGCGACGGCATCAATTTCGACGGCACCATCCCTGCCGGCCAACCCTTTACAAAAAACTGGACGCCGGTGTCGTATCGCGCCGCCTATACGTTCGAACCCGTCAAGGGGCTATTGTTCTACAGCATATACGCCACCGCCTACGATCCGGCCATCGCCGGCATCTTCTCGGTGACGCCCGGTACGTCGGTGGATTTGACCAGCGCGCGCATCTACGAGACCGGCGTCAAGGCGCTCTCGCCCGACAAGCGGGCGGAGTTCACGTTCTCGGCCTACGATATCGACCGGCGCAACGTCTACGTTCAAATCACCAACGCGGTCGCCTCGCTCGCCGGCGAAGTCAGGACCAAGGGGATCGAAATGGCCGCTGCGCTGCGCCCGGTGGACAATCTGAAGGTCTGGGGCAACGTGGCCTTCACGCAAGCGCAGTATTTCAATTTCGACTTCTTCACCGGCAACACGCCCTCGAATGTCGCGCCGGTCATCATCAACGCCGGCGCCTCCTGGCGCTTCGATTCCTGGCGCTGGCCCGTCGAGATCGGCGGCGCGCTGCGGCATGTCGGGCAGCGATATCTCTACGAGGATGATCGCACGACGATGCTGCCCTACACCACGGCCGACCTCTTTGCTTTTGTCGATATCCCCGGCAGGGACTTGTTCTGGCAAGGCCTGGAGAAGATGCGCCTCACGTTCCGCGTGCGCAACCTGACCAACACCGTCTACGCGGCCTGGTCCGATCCCGGCTACCCCGACCAGGTCTATCTCGGCGCGCCCAGAACGTTCGAACTGTCCGCCTCGGCGCGCTGGTAGGTTGCAGCATGCGCGTGCTGGCGGCATTGCATCGGTGGTGGGGCGTCGCCTTCTGCCTGCTGTTTGCGATGTGGTTTGGATCCGGAATCGTGATGCACTTCGTGCCGTTTCCGTCGCGAAGCGACGCCGCTCGCGCGGCCGGCAGCGGCAACTCTCCGATACGTTCCGAGCAGGATGCGCTTCACATCGCCGCCGAGCATGCGCGCTCCCTCGGGCTCAATTCCTCGTATGCAACCGTCGCGTCGATCGCCTACGATCAGTGGACGGTTGCGGGCGAATTCGATTCCGACCGTCCGCTGTATCGCATTGCCTTGAACGACGTTGCAGGCACCGAAATCTACGTCGCCTCGGCCAGCGGCCGCGTCGTCCTCCTCACCACGCGAAACATGCGGCTTGCGAACTACTTCGGCAGCATCGCGCACTGGATTTATCCCGCCGCGCTGCGCCATCACGCCAAGGCGTGGGGCGCGCTGATGTGGTGGCTGTCGCTGGTCGCAACGATCGGAGCGGGGATGGGCGCGCTGCTCGGGCTTGTCCGGCTGGGCAGCGGCGAAGCCAGCGACGGCTTGCGGCGCGCCCATCACGTCTCCGGCGCGATTCTTTCGCCGTTCATCCTGTGCTGGATTTTCTCCGGCTTCCTGTCGATGGACGACGGCATAGCTTCCAAGGTTGCGGCAAAACCCGACGGGGTGTTTCGGGCGCTGCACACACTGGACGTGGCGCCGCTGACATCGCACCCGCTGCTGCGCTCGAGCCTGATCGTGGGATTGTGCCTGGCCGGCTTTGCGTTCAGTCTCACCGGCGTGACGTTGGCATGGCGACGGCTGCGCAGGGCTGACAGATAAGCCCCGACCGGATCAGCGCGGCCGCAAAGCCCCCTCCCCGTCATGGATCACGCCGCGTTGCGGGTTCAAGGCGTGGAAACGAAAACCGCCCGCTTGCTCATCGCAAGCGGGCGGCTTTCGCCATCAGGTGCTTGGGGGGCGTTAGCCTGAAGGCTATCGCTTTTGCCCCGCGTTCAGCTCTGCGGCGGCTGATCGTTCGGCGGAGTCGGACGCGAGCGGTGCTGGGCCATGAAGGCGTCGAACTCTTCCTTGTCCTTGGCGTGGCGCAGACGAACCAGGAATTCCTTGAACTCCCTCTGCTCCTCCTCGAGGCGCCGCAGCGTCTCCGAGCGGTACTCATCGAACGCGCGGTTGCCGCTCGACGACGGGCCGAAAGGAAAGCCCGTGCGCTCCATGCGGTCGCGCATCCGCTCCATCTTCCACTGCATGCGCTCCATCTTGTTCTGCCAGCGGTCCGGGTGGTGAGACCAGCAACCCATTTTTCTGCTCCCGATTGTGTAAAAGAGAAGGGCAAGCCCGATCGGCCACCAGATCATGAAGCCGAGGATGGTCACCGCGATCCAGCCGGGGTGCCACGGGCTTGCGAACATGTGCGGGCGATAGGGTTCTTCCACGGGGCCGCGCCATCGATTGACATCTGCGGTGTAGGCCATTTCCGTCTCCATAACGGCATCACAGCCGTGTGAATGTAAATAACATTTACATACCTAAACCATCCACCGCCGAAGTCAAGCCGGGCGCCGGCAGGCTTCGTCGATTTATTTAAGCAACTTTATTTCGGCTTGCCCCAGGGACCCGCAGCAGTGCCGGAGGATTTGTCCTCGGCGCGGGGCGCAGCATTGTCCCTGCGATCGGTCGGAAAGCCGAGACCGCGCAAATAAATCAGCACTTCGGCCTCGAGCAATTCATCCGGCGACATCGGCAGCCTGCGACGCGCGGCGTCGGCGCGCGCAAACAGCGAAGCCACGCCATGCGACATCGACCAGATATGCAACGCCATCATCAACGCCGGCGGTCGCGGCAGGCCGGGCGGAGCAAGCGCTGCGAGCCGCTCGGCGGCAGCGCGAATGATGGCGAATGCGCGTTCGCTCGCGGCCAACAGCGTGGGATTCGCATCGGCTGGCACGCCGGATTCGAACATCGCCGAATAATAGGCGGGCTCTTCGCGGGCAAAGGCGAGATAGGCGCGGCCGACGCGCTCGAACGCGGTGATCGTGTCGGGGCGGCCATCGTCCCAGGCTTGCGACAGCGCCTGCTCGAACTGCTCGAAACCGCGCTGGGCGATCGATGACAGCAACTCGTCGCGGTCGCGAAAATGCCGATAGGGTGCCGCCGGGCTCACTCCGGCCATGCGCGCGGCATCGGCAAAGGTGAAGCCGGCCGCGCCCTTTTGCGCAATCAGGTCGAGGGCGGCCTGGACCAAAGCCTCCTTCAGATTGCCATGGTGATAGCCGCGCTCGTTGCGGCCCTGATCCTTGCGCCAGCTCATGTGAAAGGCTTTTACATGAGCCGCGCGCAAAGGTCACTAGCCTGGCCGATGTTAACCTTTCGTCATGGCCGGGGCATGCCCCACTGTCTCAGGCCGCGCCGGGAATCGGCAGCACCGGCATGATTTCCACGGCTTCGCCCGGGAAGATCGTGAAATGCGGATGACCTTCGAACATCCTGGCCGCCGCCTCGTGCGAAGCCGCGCGCACCACCGTGAAGGCGCCCATCGGATTGCTGATGTCCGCAACCCCGCTCTGATCGACCTTCTTGGTCTTGCCGAGCGGTCCGCCCATTTCGGCAATCGAACCCTGGTGCTTCTCGACCCACGCTTTCCACGCGGCCATCCCTTGCTGCTCCTTGTTGCGTCGCTCGCTCTCGGAAAGCGCATTCCAGGCCGCCCATTTCGGACTGGACTTGCTGCCGAGGAAGACGGCGAGAAAGGTGTTGGTGCTCATTTCGCTTCTCCTGCTTTCACCGGTGGAAAAAATTGGAAGATCAACGGGCGGCCTTGCCTGCGTGCAACTCGGCAAAGCCGCTGGCGGCCTCCTGAATTTCGGGCGTGAAATCCGCCATCTCCTGCACCTGCCTGATCTCGATGATCTCGTTGCCGGCGGCCGGGCATTTCATGGCCCAGGCGATCGCCTCCTCGCGCGAGGCCACGTCGATCATCCAGTAGCCGCCGATCACCTCCTTGCTCTCGGTGAAGGGACCGTCGGTCACCAGCGGCTTGCCGCCTGCAAACGACACGCGCGCGCCCATCGAGGGCGGATGCAGTCCGTCCAGCGTGATCAGCACCCCCGCCTCCTTGAGCGCCTCGTTGTATTTCATCATCGCAGCGACGGCCTCGACCGGCGGCATGGTGCCGGGCGCCGCCGTCTCGTAGCCTTTCGGGATCATCAGCATCATGAAGCGCATCATCTGTCTCCGTTCGCTTTGCTGCCCGCGCCTTTCAAGACCGGCACATGTCAAAAGGACGAATATGGCTTTGCGGCGCCGACAGTCACCGGAAAAAATATTTGGAGCTCGATTGCCGCGATGTCTGCTGAAATCTAGCTCTGTTGCGGCACCATGTGAAAATAGGGTTCCGCCTCCCTGAGCACCCGCGCAACCGACGGGCGCGCCTTCAATCGTTCGAAATAGGCGGAAAGCCTGCCGTGGGACCCGAACGGCTCGACCATGCCGGCATAGAAGAGAGCGGGCAGCGCCGCGCAATCGGCAAGCGTGAAGGCTTCGCCCATGGCCCAGGTCGCATGGGCTTGCTGTTCGACCATCGCATATGACGTCCGCAGTTGCGCTCTCGCTTCGGCAACGCCGTGCGGATCCCCCTTGTCGGCCGGGCGAAGCCGATCGCCCATGATCTTCTGCATCGGCAGATGCACATAGAGATCGTAGAAGCGATCGCGCAGGCGCGTCTGCAGCGCCAGAACGGGATCGTCGGGGATGAATCGGGTTCGGCCTCTGAAACGCCGATCGAGATATTCGATGATGATGCTCAACTCAGGCACGATCTCCGCGCCGTCCTGCAGCACCGGAAACTTGCCGATCGGCCAAAGCCTGCGGAATGCGGCGCGTTCGTCCGGATTGGTGAGATCGATCGGATGCGGCGCGAACGCGATGTCGTTCTCGTGAAGCGCGATCAGGACCTTCCAGCAATATGACGACAGCGGATGAAAATGCAGGATGAGCGACATGAATATTTCCTCGTCTGGCCGGTCGCCGAACCGGCTTCATTGGCAAGACGAACGGGAATCTGCGATGCCGACATGCGCGTCGAAATCAGGTGACCCAGCGCCGTACCGGCTCGGAGGCGTTCTCGAAAAGCGCTTCAAAAAACGGCGAGGCCAGGATCGCATGGACATGAAGCGTCCCGGTCCCGGAGTTGCGGAACCCGTGGTAGCATTGGGCCGGCACGATCACGGACCCGCCGGCAGACAGCCTCACGCGCGAATCCGCGATCCAAACCTCGGCTTCGCCCGCGAGCACGATCAGCACTTCCTCGAACGGATGACAATGGGTCGGCGCGCCGGTACCGGGCGCCACCTGCTGCTCGAAGATGCAAAGTCGCGTAGCGCCGTTCTGCGCCGAGACCAGCATGCGGCTTTGCACGCCCTCCCGCCACACTTCCCACGCCTGGTCCTGATGCGCGATGGCCTTCATTGACGGCTCCTTTCCCTGCAGCTTCGCGCGGCCGAGCATATCGATCCCGGCACGTTTGGGAACACATTACCGGAGCCGATCTCGATGAGATCGGGCTGCGGCGCTTGACCGCGCGGCACTTTCCGTCATCCTGACGCGGTATTTCCGCGACACACGAAGATGCCGCAAAGGATAACGACCGATGCCCCCTTCCCCGCACAAAGTGGCCCTCATCACGGGTGCCGCACGCGGTATCGGGCTTGCGACGGCGAAACGGTTTCTCGCCGATGGTTGGCGCGTGGCCCTGCTCGACATCGAGCGCGAACTGCTCGACAAGGCCACGGCCTCGCTTGAAGGAGGCGACGATGCCATCGCGCTTCATTGCGACGTCGCCGAGGCGGTAGCCGTTGCGGCCGCGCTCGAGACCGTCCGCAAGCGCTTTGGGCGGCTCGACGCGCTGATCAACAATGCGGGCGTTGCGGTGTTTGCGCCGATCCTCGACACCGCCGATGCCGACTGGAACCGAATCCTTGCGGTCAATCTCACGGGTCCCTTTCTCTGCACCAAGGCGGCGGTGCCGTTGATGCGTGAACATGGCGGCGGCGCTATCGTCAACATCACCTCGATCTCGGCGGTGCGCGCCTCGACGTTGCGCTCTGCCTACGGCACCAGCAAAGCGGGGCTCGCGCATCTGACCAAGCAGCTCGCGGTGGAACTCGCGAGCGCCGGCATTCGCGTCAACGGCGTGGCGCCCGGCCCCGTCGATACCGCGATGGCCAAAGCAGTGCACACCGCCGACATCCGCGCCGACTATCACGATGCCATACCGCTGAACCGCTACGGCCTCGAAGAAGAGCTGGCGGAGGCCATTTTTTTCCTGAGTTCCGACCGCGCGAGCTACATCACCGGCCAAATTCTCGCCGTCGACGGCGGGTTTGATGCGGCCGGCATCGGTCTGCCGGCGCTGCGCGGCCAACGGCGCAACGGGTGAGTCAGCAAGATGAGACTGAGCATCACGCGCATCATCTTCACGATCGTCCTGGCGATCGCGCTCTGGGTGATCGCCTCGGCGCTGGCGCGCGCCGAAGTGCGAATCCTCTCCAGCCCCGGGGGACAGGTCGGCCCGTTCCTCGATCTGTTCGAGGAGGTGAACCGGTCCGGCGAACGCGTGGTGATCGACGGGCCGTGCCTGTCGGCGTGCACGCTTGTGCTCAGCATGGTGCCGAGCGAGCGCATCTGCGTCACCAGGCGCGCCGTGCTCGGCTTCCACGCCGCGCGATCGATCGACCGGCGCGGCCGCACCTATGCCGAGCCGGAAGCCTCCAGGCTGGTTCTGGATGCCTATCCCGGCCCGGTCAGGAGCTGGATCATCCATCGCGGCGGGCTGACGTCGCGCCTGTTGCTGCTGCGCGGGCGCGAGCTCGCCGCGATGTTCGGCTCGTGCCGCTGATTATCCCATTTCCATCGGAGAGATGACCATCCAGGGAATGCCGTACTTGTCGGTGCCCATGCCAAATCCCTTGGCGAAGAAGGTTTTGTCGAAAGCCATGTAGACATTGCCGCCCTTGCAGAGCGCGTTGAACTTGCGCTCTGCCTCGGCGGGATCGTCGACGGTCAGGGTGACCGAAAAGCCCTGCGGCTTCTGGAAATGCTGCGGCGGCGAATCGGAGCCCAACAGCACGCCGCCGTCGAGCGAGAGGCGCGCATGCATGACCTTCTTCTT
The DNA here is from genome assembly GCA_963738845.1 of uncultured Alphaproteobacteria bacterium. Classification (GTDB taxonomy): domain Bacteria; phylum Pseudomonadota; class Alphaproteobacteria; order Rhizobiales; family Xanthobacteraceae; genus Bradyrhizobium. Next base: position 169,412 of record CAVTYJ010000012.1, read on the forward strand.
CAACTCCGGCGTGGTCGGCATGTCCGGCGGCGCGTCCTCGTAGCGCATCAGCATCTCGATTTTCGCGCCGAGCTCCTTCTCGTAGAATTTGAACGCCGCTTCGCAATTGCCGTCGTAGTGGAGATAGGGCGTGACTTGCATCATGTGCTCCCTGGTTGACCCTGCCGGCTATCGATATGGTCCATGACCGCGCCTATTTCTCGACAAGGGTCTTCAAATTTGCGAGGCCGGCCTCGAAATCCTTGCCGATCATCTTGTCGCAGTCGATGAAGACCTGCATCACCTTGGACATGAAGGGCGCGGGACCCTGCATGACCCAGTTGACGTTGGTCGCAGCCCCATGCGGCACCAAGGTGAACTCCGCGGTGTTGTGGCCCTCGAACGGCTTGATGAAGTCGAGCTTGATCAGGAGTCTTGACGGCGTCGTGGCCTCGAGGATCTCCATGCGGCCGGCGCCGACATTCCTGTTGCCGTCCCAGGCATAGACCGCGCCCTTGCCGCGCTCGGAACCCTCGTAGCTGCGCTTCATCGCGGGATCCCTGTTCTCCCAGGGCGACCAGCCCTTCCATTGATGGAAGTCGTTGAGCACGGCGAAGATCTTTTCCGCGGGCGCGTTCACGCTGGCCGAGCGCCGCACGCTGAAGCTGTTCGGCTTGGTCGCGGCCAACAGCAAGATGATCCCGATCGCGACGGCAAGCAGGATGGCGATGACGACGATGATTTCGGACATTGCGGCCCTCCGTTTTTTCGATTGTTAGCAGACATCAAGCGAGGTGCGGCATCCGGCGCAGCCGCTCGCCCAGCCACAGCCCGCCCCATAGCACGAGCGCGAGGGCCAGGACGACCAGCAGATGCATGAACAGCGGAGCAAGGATGCGCACGTGCGAGGCCAGCGCGCCGCCGAGATTGCCGGTCAGCAAAATCGCTCCGACAAACGATGTCGGCGGCAACGAGGCAAGCAAGGTGCAAAGGATCGAGATCATCCCGATGCTCCGCGCCAGCGTTCGGCTGATGGCATGCGCCGGCATTGCCTGTGGCATGGCTGCGATCCGGGTCGGCATGGTTTATCCCCCGAGAATTGGCGTTCGATCAATAGACGAACGGGCGAGGCGCGATCCGACAGCAGCGCATTTATTTCTTTGACGATGTCCCGCCGCGCGGCCGGCTGTCGCGCATCAGGCGGTCGAGATGCATGCGGATATGGGCCGCCTCCGCCGAGGTGTTGGCGAGCGCAATCGCGCGATCGAAGGCGGTGCGCGCCTCGTCGTTGCGGCCAAGCTGCATCAGGAATGCGCCGCGCACGCCGAAATAATGGAAATAGCTGGACAGCCGCGCGGCAAGCGGCTCGATCATGTCGAGCGCTGCCTGCGCGCCACGGACCTTGGAGACCGCCACCGCGCGGTTGAGCGTCACCACCGGCGAGGGCTGCATGATTTCGAGCGTGCCGTAGAGCAGATCGATCTGCTGCCAATCGGTGTCGTCAGGCTGTTCGGCGCGCGAATGCAGCGCCGCAATCGCCGCCTGGACCTGATAGGGGCCGGTCTGGCGGTGCCGCATCGCCTTGTCGATCAGCGCGAGCCCCTCGTTGATCAGAGGTTTGTTCCAGCGCGAACGGTCCTGGTCGTCGAGCAGAATCAACTGGCCCTCGGCATCGAACCGCGCGTCGGCGCGGGCATGCTGCAAGAGCAGGAGCGCGGTCAATCCCATGATCTCGGGTTCGCTCTGGAATAAACGCAGCAACAGCCGCGCCAGCCGGATCGCCTCCTCGCAGAGCGGCTGTCGCGTCTGTGCGGTATCGCCGCTCGACGAATATCCCTCGTTGAAGATCAGGTAGATCATCGCCGCCACCGAAGCGAGCCGCTGCGAGCGCTCGACCGCGTCCGGCGTCTCGAACGGCACGTCGGCGTCGGCGACGCGGGCCTTGGCGCGGGTGATGCGCTGCTCCATCGCGGCCTCCGTGACCAGAAAGGCGCGCGCGATCTGCTTCACCGACAATCCGGAGACGATGCGCAAAGCAAGCGCAATCTGCTGGGTCGGCGGCAGATCGGGATGACAGCAGATAAAGAGCAGCCGCAGGATGTCGTCGCGGTAGTGCGAGCCGTCGAGGCGCTCGGCCAATTCCTGTTCGGTGTCATCGAGGTCGGAGATCGCGCGATCGTCCTCGGGCAGCGGCTCCTGCCTGCGGTTGCGGCGGACCTCGTCGATTGCGGCATTGCGCCCGACCATGATCAGCCAGGCCGCGGCATCGCGCGGCGGACCGTTCTGCGGCCAGGTTTTCAGCGCGCGCAGGCAGGCGTTCTGGTAGGCCTCCTCGGCGGTGTCGAGATCGCGGAAGTAGCGAAGCAGCGCGCCGACGGCCTGGGGACGCGCCGAGATCAGCGCCGCGTCGATCCAGGCGGTCTCCGTCATCTGACATCGCCTCCGGGCATGAACAGGCCGACGGGACGGATTTCATAGGCGCCCCCCGGATTGGCCGCGCCGAGATCGCCGGCGACTTCGAGTGCCTCATCGAGGTTCTTGCACTCGATGATATAGAAGCCGAGCAGCTGCTCCTTGGTTTCCGCATAGGGCCCGTCGAGCACGACCGGCGGATGTTCCTTGCGGAGCGTGGTCGCCGCCGTGGTCGGCAACAGCCGCGCCACCGGACCGAGGCGCCCCTGTTTGGCAAGCCTCTCCTGCACCATGGCAAGCTTCTTCATGACGGAAGCGTCCTGTTCCTTGCTCCAGGATCCGACAAAGTCCTCATCGTGATAGCAGAGTATGGCGTAGAGCATCTTTCAGGTCCCCGGTTCTCTTGGGAAGACGAAGGAGCAGGATTGGTGCCGACAGCGCTTGCCCAAGAAATTTTGCGTCAAGCCGCCGGACCGGTTATGCCGGCAAGGGCAACTGCACTCTTATCCGGGGCAATTGAATGAATAAAGGCGCGTTGGCGCTCTTGATCCACGGCGGGACCGACAACTGGTCGCCAGAGCGATGGAAAGCCCGCTTCGACACCGTTTGCAGCGACCGGCCGGTGTATCTGATGCCGGCCACCGGCTGCGATCCCGCGCAGGTGCACTTTGCCGCGGTCTGGAAGCCGGTTCCCGGCGATCTGGCGGCGTTCGCGAATTTGAAGGCGATCTTCAATCTCGGAGCCGGCGTGGACGCTCTGATGGCCGACAAGACGCTTCCCGATGTGCCGCTGGTGCGGGTCGCGGTCGACGATCTCACCTTTCGCATGACCGAGTATGTCGCGCTGCACGTCCTGATGCATCACCGGCAGCAACTTTATTTACTCAACTCGCAGCGTGCCGGGCGCTGGGCGCCAAAAGTCCAATGGCCGGCGAGTGCGGTCTCGGTCGGCATCATGGGCCTCGGCGTGCTCGGCGCGCACGCCGCCGATGTGCTGCGCAGGATCGGTTTCAAGGTCGCCGGCTGGAGCCGCAGTGCAAGAGAGATCGATGGTATCGATTGCTTTGCGGGAGGGCACGAGTTCGACGCCTTCCTGCGTCGCACCGACATCCTGGTCTGCCTACTGCCGCTGACGCCGGACACGCGCGAGATTCTCAACCGGAGCGTTTTTTCAAGGCTGAACCGCGCAAGTCCGCTCGGCGCACCGGTCCTGATCAATGCCGGGCGCGGCGGACTGCAGAACGAAGCCGATATCCTCGCCTGTCTCGACGACGGCACACTCGGCGCCGTCTCGCTCGACGTCTTCGTGCAGGAGCCGTTGCCTGGGGATAGCCCGTTCTGGACGCATCCGAAAGTCGTGCTTTCGCCGCACAACGCCGCCGATACCGATCCCGACGAGATCTCGAAATACGTCGCGCGGCAGATCGCGCAGTTCGAGGCAAGCGGGGCGCTGGACAATGTCGTTGACCGCAAGCGCGGCTACTGAACGCAAGCCGACGCTTATGTGATCCTTCGCGCAAAGACGTGGGTGGCATTCGGCGTCGGCACGCTCTCGGTGCAGACATAGCCAAGGCTTTGCATGTCGAGCCCGGAAAACAAATGCTCGCCGGAACCGAGAAAGACCGGAGAGACGACGAGGTGCAGTTCGTCAAGCAAGCGCGCCTGCAGATATTGCCGGATGACCGAAACGCCGCCGCCGATGCGAATGTCCTTGCCGTTTGCCACGGCTCGCGCGCCATCGAGCGCACCTACAACTCCGTCGGTCACAAAGTGAAAAATCGTGCCGCCGTCCATCTCGATGGAGGGGCGTGGATAGTGCGTGAGGACAAAGACGGGCGTGTGGTAGGGCGGATTGTTTCCCCACCAGCCTTTCCAGGAGTGATCGGGCCATGGGCCTCTGACGGGGCCAAACATATTCCGACCCATGATCCATGCTCCCAGATTGTCCATGGATTTTCGCGCGAACTGATCGTCGGTGTCGGTCGTTCCTCCCGGCTGGCCGGTCATCTCATGAAAGAATTCTGGTTTTGAACACCCACGTCATCAGTTCTTCGCCGCGAACTCCCAGTGGATGGTCGCCGTCCTGCCTTGGCCCCGCGGCGAAACCGTCGAGCGATACCGCAAACCCGCCAGCTCTCACTTTTCCCATTGTGTCCCTCTTTCCCTGATCCGGCGACCGCCGCCGGTCACCTCCGGGGGACGAACAACAAAGCCTGAGGCCGACATTTGCTCAAAGGAAATCTAACGCGCGCGAGTCTCGACCGAGCCTTGTTGCCCCACCATCACATCGATCGCGCCCTTCACGATCGCTTCCAGCTCCTGGCGCGGCACGCCGGCGCGGGCACGGATCGCGATCGTATGGATCGTGGCGGAGGCAAGCCGCGCCAGCACCATCGGATCGGCGGAGGCGGCCAGCTCGCCCCGTTCGCTGGCGTGGCGAAAGCAGGCGGCGAACGCCTTGTCGAGCTCGCTAAATCCTTCCAGCACCATCGCGCGAATCTCGGGATCGGCGACCGCCTCGGAGGCCGCGGTCATCACCGTGAAGCAGCCGCGCGGGCTTTCGCCGCCAAGATAAATGTCGAGCGCGATCGCATAGATGCGCGCGAGCCGCTCGCGGATCGGCATCTCCTTGCGAAAGATATCGAGCATCGCCGCGCGCGCGTCGTCGCGATAGCGCCGATAGCTCTTGATGTAGAGCTCGCGCTTGTCGCCGAATGCCCCATAGAGGCTCGGCCGGTTCATGCCGGTTGCAGCACTCAAATCGTCGAGCGATGTCGCTGCAAAGCCGCCCTTGCGAAACAGGTCGAGCGCCTTGCCGAGCGCGACCTCCGGCTCGTAGGCGCGCGGACGGCCACGCCGTTTCGGCGGCGCGGGCGCCGCGATGTTCGGGGGCTCGGACGGTTTCTTATTTTTTTGTACCATTTCGCAACAAATTCATTGACGTGCTTTATATTATGCGAGACAGTATAAAAATCAACCTGGCGCGGCCGGCGCCGGGTAAGAAATGACGGAGGCACGCCATGGACGTCTATTTCTCGCCGCTCGCCTGCTCGCTCGCGACCCGCATCGCCTTCTACGAGGCGGGTGCCGCGGCCAATTTTCTCGAAGTCGACCCCAAGACCAAGGACGTGCGCAACGACGGCTCGGATTTCCGCAACATCAATCCGCTCGGACTGGTTCCGACGCTGCGCACCGATGACGGCACGGTGCTGACCGAGAACGCCGCGATCCTGCAATATGTGGCCGACCATTTCCCGAAGGCGGGCATCGCCGCCGCCCCCGGCATGGAGCGCAGCAAATTGCATCAATGGCTCTGCTTCATCGGCACCGAGCTGCACAAGGGATTGTTCGTGCCGCTGCTCGACAAGAAGGCGAGCCCGGAGGTGAAGGCTTACGTGCTGGAGAAAAACCTGTCGCGGCTGGACTATCTCGAGAATTACCTGAAGGGCCGCGACTACCTGCTCGATCATTTCAGCGTGGCCGACGCCTATCTGGTCACGGTCATCAACTGGACCATGGCGACGCCGCCGGTCGAGCTTGCGAGATGGCCGACGCTGAAGGCCTATTACGAGCGCTTGCGCGCGCGGCCGTCGATTGCCAGGGCCATCGCCGAGGAGTTCGAGCTCTACAAGGCCGAGCTCGCCCGCCACAAGGCCGCGGCGTAACCGTCCCATCAGTCGTCCCGGCGAACGCCGGGACGACGGCACAGTGTTTGGAATGGCAGCAGAATCAGAACGGGCTCTCGCTCAGCCCCGGCACGTCGGCGGGTCGCGGGCCGGGCGCGGGCCAGTGGAAGCGGCGGTCCTTTTCGGCGATCTCGATGTCGTTGATGCTGGCCTCGCGCCGCCGCATCAGGCCGTGCTCGTCGAACTCCCATTGCTCATTGCCGTAGGAGCGATGCCACTGGCCGCCGGCATCGTGCCATTCGTACTGGAAGCGCACCGCGATGCGGTTGTCGTCGAAGGCCCAGAGATCCTTGATCAGCCGGTAGTCGAGCTCCTTTGCCCATTTGCGCCGGAGAAAGGCGACGATCGCCGCCCGGCCTTCGAAGAATTCGGAGCGGTTGCGCCAGCGGCTATCCTCGGTATAGGCCAGCGCCACGCGCTCCGGATCGCGCGAGTTCCAGGCATCCTCCGCCATGCGCGCCTTTTGCGCGGCGGTCTCTCTCGTGAACGGCGGCAGTGGTGGACGGGACATGATGGCCTCCGCGGGGATCGGGATCGCGACCTTATCGACATCTGACGACAAGTCGATGGCACAGTGCCTATCGGCCGATAGTCAGGCCAAATCGGCTTTCAGCAATATGCGCAGGCTTTTCGGGATCGGCTGCGCCCGGCCCTCGGCGATGAAGGCAACCCTAACCTCGGCTCTGACCAGCACATCCTCGCCGCGCCTGACCTCCTGGGCGAGCGTGATCGAGGCGCCCTTCACTGCGATGGGCCAGGTCACGATGTCGAGCACGTCGTCCATGCGCGCGGGCTTGAGAAAATCGAGCGTCATCGAACGAACGACGAAGGCAAAGCCCGGCGTCTCGGTCTCGGCCTCGGCCTCCGCAAACAGCGCATGCTGCTCGGCGCCCATGAGCCGCAGATGATTGGTGCGCCCGCGCTCCATGAAACGCAGATAATTGGCGTGATAGACGATGCCGGAAAAATCCGTGTCCTCGTAATATACGCGGATCTGCATGTGATGGCGGCCGTCGCGGATCTCGCCGTCGAGGGGAGAAGTCATTTCGGCATCTCCGATCCGAGATCCCTTCGACCATCGATCACGCACGCAACAATGTAGAACGCGATGCAGAAGTCTATAAGAAGCCCGCGGCGTCCCAGGAGGGGAAACTCCCGCAACTCGTCGAACCGCTCTGAAAACCGGACCAGCATCTGGTCAGCTGCAGTGGAACCGCGCTGGGCAAGATATGAATGAATGCCGAGAATGTCGGAACGGGCGCGCAGGGAGACGACGACCCTCAAGGCAGTTTACCGCTTCCCTTGCTTGCGCGTTTCCTTGAGAAATTCTTCCAGGTCCCAGGGCACAACGCGGCCTTTCCTGATGTCTGCAATGCCTTCGTCGATCGCGTCCTTGAGCACGCGAAATTTTCTGGCCTGGGACAGCAGAAAGTCGGCAGCCTGATCCTGCAGGTCTTCAGGCAGTAGTTCCAAAGCCTCGACGGCCTTTTCGACAGCTTTGCTCATGGCTCCTTCTCTAGCATAGTCGACGCTCGATGCACAGGTGCCAACAACTTCGACATCGCTGGCTACAGCAGCCTTTGGCAACGCATTCAAGTCGTCCGCCATTTTCACAATTTTGACATTTCCGAGCAACAGCTCGCCGAGCACGAAGGGGTGCATGGCGACCTCACCGCGATCCAGAAGATTGGTCAATCGCCTGTCCCCTGCGCGGAAATGGTCTATCCAAATCGAAGTATCGACCAGGATCATCGCTTGGAGCGGCGACGAGGCGGGGCCTTGGCGTTCGGCACGCTGCCATCCTGCCGTGCAAGGCGACGCGCGGCTTCACGCTCGATAAGCGCGTTCAAGGCCTCCCGAATGAGCGCTGACCTCTCGCGCAGGTTGGTCAATTGCTCCGCGCGGGCCAGCAATTCGTCGTCCAGGGTGATCGTCGTTCGCATGGCGTGTCTCCGTCGCATCAAATATGCATCATTTGATACGGATTTCCATGCAAGCGGTGATGCGCTTAGGAGAAAGCTTTCTCTCCGCCCAGCGTTACCTCGACGATCTCGGGCGGCACGCCGAGACGAAACGGCATGATGCTGCAGCCGAGCCCGCCGGACACGACGACATCGCAATTGATCCGCGCATGGCCATAGGCAAGAAGGTTGCCGTAGCGGGACGGCACCACCGGCGACCAGCCGAACAGGCGGACCTGGCCGCCATGGGTATGACCGGACAATTGCAACGACACGCGCGGCGGCACGCGCATGGCAATGTCGGGCTCATGCGCAAGCAGGATGACCGGCGCGTCGTCGGTGACCCGGGCAAGCGTCGCGTCGAGATCGTCCACGCCAATGCGACCGACGGGGCGGAAATGTCGCGCCGGGAGGTAGGCAAGCTGGTCGCCGAGGCCGGCGAGCCAGAAGTGACGACCATCCTTGGTGAGACGCGCGGCATCATTCTCGTAGACCGGAATGCCCGCTGCTTCCAGCGCGCGGCGCGCGACTGTCGTGCCCCGCCCGTTCAGCTGGACTGTCCGATCCTCCCAATAATCATGGTTGCCCAGGATCGCGTGCACGCCCAGCGGCGCCTTCAGGCCGGCAAGAACGGCCGCCCAATCATCGGCCGCAATACGACGCGTCACATGCCGGTGTCCCGCGACGTAATCACCAAGCATCACGACGATGTCGGCCCCAAGCGCGTTGGTGCGTTTGACGATCGCATCGATGTGGTCGAGCGACATCCAGGGATCGCAGGCATGGAGGTCGGCGATAATGGCGATCCTGAGCTTGAGATCCGCAGGCCAGCGCGGCGGCGAGATTTGGTAGCGCGCGACATTGAGCCGAAAGACCGGCTCGCCGAAGCCATAGGCCGCGCTCGAGACGCTGGCGGCACCGATCCCGGCCACGGTGCGAAAAAACTGGCGGCGTGAAAACATGAAAGGTGGGTGTGATGCGGCCCGTCGTGGGTCGGCATTAAAGCGGATTTCGGATCGGCCGACGATAACAGTTGCGCGAGGAAGATTAACGAACGTCAATCGTCCTCGCCGTTTCCGAACAGGCCGAACTGCGCGGGGTCGCGCGCGGGCTCGGCGAGGCCGAGATGGCGGAAGGCATGCGGCGTCAACAGCCGCCCGCGCGGGGTGCGCTGCAGATAGCCGCACTGAATCAGGAACGGCTCGATGATGTCCTCGATGGCATCGCGCGGCTCCGACAGCGCCGCCGCAAGCGTTTCGACGCCGACCGGGCCGCCGCCATAGTTCAGCGCAATGGTCGAGAGATAGCGTCGGTCCATCGCATCGAGACCCGCGGCATCGACCTCGAGCGCACTCAGCGCGTGGTCGGCGATGGCGCGGTCGATCGAGGCCGCGTTGGCGGCGGAGGCGAAGTCGCGCACCCGGCGCAGCAGGCGGCCGGCGATGCGTGGCGTGCCGCGGGCGCGGCGCGCGATCTCATTGGCGCCGTCCTCGGTCATCCCGACCTTGAGCACGCGCGCGCCGCGCGCCACGATCTTTTCCAGCTCCTCCTCGGTGTAGAAATTGAGCCGCACCGGAATGCCGAAGCGATCACGCAGCGGATTGGTGAGCAGGCCCGCGCGCGTGGTGGCGCCGATCAGCGTGAATTTCGAAAGCTCGATCTTGACCGAGCGCGCCGCGGGTCCCTCGCCGATGATGAGGTCGAGCTGAAAGTCCTCCATCGCGGGATAGAGCACCTCCTCGACGGCCGGGCTGAGGCGATGGATCTCGTCGATGAAGAGCACGTCGCGCTCCTCGAGATTGGTGAGCAGCGCGGCAAGATCGCCCGCCTTCGCGATCACCGGCCCCGAGGTGGCGCGAAAGCCGACGCCAAGCTCGCGCGCCACGATTTGCGCGAGCGTGGTCTTGCCGAGACCCGGCGGCCCTACGAACAGCACGTGGTCGAGCGCCTCACCGCGCTTTCGCGCCGCTTCGATGAAGATGGAGAGGTTGGCGCGCGCCTGCGCCTGGCCGACGAATTCCGAGAGCAGTTGCGGGCGCAGCGCGGTGTCGCCCACATCCTCGTTGCGGCGCTCCGGCGTCACGATGCGGGAGGGCGCGCTCACTCCGAGCCGCGCCTGTACTTGTTTGGCAGCAGCGCGCCGATGCTGGTGACCGTGGGCTCGCGGCCGTTGTCGGGCACGATCACCCTCGCCTTGTCGTCATAGTCGTGGATCAGCTCGCGGCAGATGCCGCAGGGCGAGACCACCGCAATGCCGCCGGGTTCGCCCGGCCTGGGATGCCGCACGGCGACGATGGTGTCGATGCCGCGATCCCCGGTCTCGGTGATGGCGCGGCCGATCGCGACCGCCTCGGCGCAGACCGCGTTACGGCCGATATAGGCGTCGATATTCACGCCGGTGATGATGCGACCGTCGCGGGTCAGCATGGCGGCGCCGACTTCCTGCCAGCGGTTGCGATAGCGCTGCCTGATGGCGTCTGTCGCGGCCGCGATTAGCTTCTTGTCCATCTCGGTCAGCGTCGACGCGTCGGGTCGCTTGATCTCGCTTTCGTGTTTCACTTCGCAAGTTCCTTCAGTCCCAGCCTGATCAGCTGCGCGACCTGCGCATGCTCACCGGCGTCGCGCGAGGCGGCCGCGATCGCGGCTGCAGCCTGGGGCTGACCATAGCCGAGATTGACCAGCGCAGAAATCGCATCCGTCACCGGACGCGGCGCACGTTGCTCGTCGATCGCGCCCGAGAGGTTGACCAGCGCCGGATCGACGTTGGCAAATGCCGGCGCCTTGTCCTTCAGCTCGGTGACGATGCGCTCCGCGACTTTCGGGCCGACGCCCGGCGTGCGCGTCACCGACGCCTTGTCGCGCAGCGCAATGGCGTTGGCAAGCTCGGCCGGCGGCAGGGTGCCCAGCACGGCAAGCGCGACCTTGGCGCCGACGCCCTGCACGGTCTGCAACAGGCGAAACCATTCGCGCTCGATGTCGCTCTTGAAGCCGAACAGCTTGATCTGGTCCTCGCGGACATAGGTTTCGATCGACAGCACCGCGGCCTGCCCCGGCGACGGCAACGCCTGCAGGGTGCGCGCCGAGCAGTGCACCTGATAGCCGACGCCGCCGACGTCGAGGATCACAAAATCCTCGCCGTAGGAATCGATCAATCCCTTCAGCTTGCCGATCATATCCCGACCACCTTGAGCCGCAGCATGGCGCTCTGGCGATGATGGGCATGCGTGACGGCGATCGCAAGGGCGTCCGCGGCATCGGGCGAGGTCGGCTCCGCCTTCGGCAATAACAGCCGCAGCATCACCAGCACCTGGTTCTTGTCGGCATGGCCTGCGCCGACCACGGTTTTCTTGACGAGATTGGGCGCATATTCCGAGACCGGGACGCCGAACATCGCGGGCGTCAGCATCGCGACCCCGCGCGCTTGCCCAAGCTTGAGAGTGGCAACACCATCCTTGTTCACGAAGGTCTGCTCGACGGCCGCCTCGGCGGGCTTGAAGTCGCCGAACACGCCGGCGAGGCCCTCGTGGATCGCAAGCAGGCGGCTTGCGAGCGGCAAGTTGTCGCGCGGTTCCACCGAACCGCAAGCCACGAAACCAAGCCGGTTGCCGTCGCTTTCGATCACGCCCCAGCCGGTGCGGCGGAGGCCCGGATCGATGCCGAGGATGCGGACTGGATTACGAATCGGCTGCGCAGTCATGGAATAGTGATAGCGTGACAATCCCGCAGGCGAAACGTAAACGGAACGAAATACCCGGAAATAGCGACGCAAGATCGTCTTCATGCGGCGGGCTTGAACCGCGCATCCCAGCCAAAAACGATGGGGCGTTCGAAGGAATGGATTGCCGGGTCTTGCCGGGTCAACCTCGGCGATGACGCGTATCAGCCGCCCATCCTGGCCATGAGGGCGTCGGAGACCTCGAAATTGGCGAACACGTTCTGCACGTCGTCGTGTTCGTTCAGCAGGTCGATCAGCTTCAACAGCTTCTCGCCGGTCTCGTCGTCGACCGCGATCGTATTCTGCGGCTTCCAGGTCAGCGCAGCCTTGCGCGGTTCGCCGAATTTCGCCTCCAGAGCCTTCGCGACCTCGCGGAAGCTGTCCTGCGACGCATAGATTTCGTGGCCGCTCTCGCTCGAAACGACGTCGTCGGCGCCGGCTTCGATGGCGGCATCAAGCATGGCATCGTCCGAGGCGACGCTCGAATCATACTCGATGACGCCGCTGCGATCGAACATGAAGGACACCGAGCCGGTTTCGCCGAGATTGCCGCCGGACTTGGTGAAATAGGAGCGGATGTCGGAGGCGGCGCGGTTGCGGTTGTCGGTCAATGCCTCGATGATCACGGCGACGCCGCCCGGGCCGTAGCCCTCGTAGCGGATCTCGTCGTAGTTCTCGCCCTCGCCGCCAATCGCCTTCTTGATCGCGCGCTCGATATTGTCCTTGGGCATGTTTTCCTGGCGCGCGGCGAAGACAGCCGCCCGCAATCTCGGATTCATCGCCGGATCGGGCGTCCCGAGCTTGGCCGCAACCGTGATTTCCCGCGCGAGCTTCCCGAACAGCTTCGATTTCTGGGCATCCTGCCGGCCCTTGCGGTGCATGATGTTCTTGAATTGGGAATGGCCGGCCATGTCGGTATCTCTTCAGAATCGTACGACTTTTTGCTGAGCTGGAAGCGCGGCCTTATAGGCCCGGTTCGGGGCAAAATCAAAGATATGCCGCCCGTTTCGGTATGGTGGTAGTCTTTGCCTGCCGGAAAATGAGGCAATTGTTAACCACGACTTCACGCGTCGATGCAAGGATGAGGCCCTCCTTGAAGCTTCATTCTTTCAGAGATTGCAGATGGCGTTCGGACTGTTTCGCAAGCAAGTGCCGGAACCGGCGACACCTGCCGCGGAACCGAGAGCCGTGCCAGTGGCGGAGCCTCCCGCCGCCGAGACCGATTCCGCCAAGGACATTCTCGAACTGCTCGAGCTTGAGCTCGGCGGAATGATCCGCCGGCTCGAGCGCGCGGCTCAATCGGTGGCGGGCGGTGCGGAAGCAACCGCTGCGACACTGGCCACGATCCGGAAGCGGACGGACGCGCTGAGCGGGCGCACATCGCTTGCGCAGGGCACCGCGACCACGTTCGCGCACGCTGCGGAAAAATTCACGCACTCGGCCGGCGGCATCGGCACCCAGGTGCGCGAGGCCGGCAAGCTTGCCGATCTTGCGAGCCAAGCCGCGAGCGAAGCGCGCGCCAATGTCGATCGCTTGCGCGAATCCTCCGCCGCAATCGGCAATGTGGTCAACCTGATCGCGCAGATCGCACGGCAAACGACCCTGCTCGCGCTGAACTCGACGATCGAGGCCGCGCGGGCGGGCGAGGCAGGTCGCGGCTTTGCGGTGGTCGCGACCGAGGTCAAGGCCCTGGCAGTGCAGACCCAGAGCGCGACCGAGGAGATCACCAAGAAGATCGAGGCGCTGCAGCGCGATGCGGCGGGCTCCGCCAGCGCGGTGCATCGGATTTCGCAGGCGATCGAGGCGATCCGCCCTGTGTTCGAAACCGTCAATGGCGCCGTCGCCGAGCAGAACCGAACCACGGGCGAGATGTCCGACAATGCGACGCAAGCCTCGCAATTCATCGTCTCCGTCGGCGACAGCGCCGCCGAGATCGAGGTTGCCGCCAAGCAAGCCGAAGCCCACGGCGAAAGCGTCGCGAGCGCCGGCAAGGCTGTCACCACCTTCGCCCAGAAGCTGAAATCGCGCAGCGCCGTATTGCTGCGCCAGGGCGACAGCGAACACGCCCGCAGGCAGGAGCGCCTGCCCTGCCATCTCAAGATCGCGGTGGAAACAGCCGGCATCACCCTCACCGCGCCCGTGTTTGAAATCGCGGCGGACGGCATCCTGATTTCCGGACCCGATGCCGGCAGATTGCCGCTGCATCAGAGCCTCAATGCCACGCTCGACGGCGTCGGCAGCTGCAGCATCCGCATATCCGAGCACACGAAAGCCGGCGCGCAGGCGTCGTTCGAACGGCTGGGCACCGAGCTTGCCGACAAGATCGATGACATCCTGTGGGCGATCCGTGAGGAGAATGTCGAGTTCGTCACGCGCGCGATGGAGGCGGGCGTCGCGCTGACGACGATTTTCGAGAACGCCGTCGCTTCGGCTGCGATATCGATCGACGATCTCTTCGACACCGATTACGTCGAGATCCCCGGCTCCAATCCCGTTCAATATCGCACCAAATTCCTCGATTGGGCCGAGCGCGCGCTGCCGGCCTTCCAGGAGGCTTTCCGCGCCAAGGACGAGCGCATGGTGTTCTGCGCCATGGTCGACCGCAACGGCTACCTGCCGGTGCACAACAAGATCTACTCCCACCCGCAGCGTCCCGGCGATGTCACCTGGAACACGGCCAATTGCCGCAACCGGCGCATCTTCAACGACACAGCGGGACTCGCCGCCGGGCGCAACCAGCGCTCTTATCTGATCCAATCCTACGCGCGCGACATGGGCAACGGCACCACGATCATGATGCGAGAGATCGACGTGCCGATCCGTGTCCGCGGCCGCCACTGGGGCGGCTTCCGCACCGCCTACAAGCTATGACCGCACAAGCAACACAAGTTTCGTTCAATCAATCCGGTCCCTCGGCAAGCGAGCGGCTGGTCGATCAGCTCGCCGGCCGCATCGGCGGCCTCGGCGTCGAATTGGCCGACGTCGCCGGCAACGTGCAGGAGGTCGCGCAGCGCGTCTCCAGCCAGTCGGAACGCTTTGCCCATCTGCAAAAAACCGCGGAGACCATGGTCTCCGCCAATCACGAGATTGCCGACGCCTCGAAGGCGGTGCAATCGGCGAGCTCGGCCGCGGTCAGCGAGATCACGCAGTCGCGCCAGGCGGTCGAAACCGCGGTGAAACATATCGCCGAGCTGATCCAGGCGGTCGGCCGCATCGAGAGCCGGCTCGGCCAGGTCTCCTCGGCGCTCGGCGAGGTCGCCAAGGTGTCGGGCTCGATCGAGGCGATCGCCAAGCAGACCAATCTGCTCGCGCTGAACGCCACGATCGAAGCCGCGCGCGCGGGCGATGCCGGCCGCGGCTTCGCGGTGGTCGCAAATGAAGTCAAGGCGCTGGCCGAGGCGACCCGGCAGGCCACCAACCAGATCGGCAACACCGTGCGCGGGCTCGACGGCCAGGTCGGCAACCTCATCGGCGAAAGCAGCGAGGCCTCCGGCCGGGCCAAGGATGCCGGTGAGGGCGCGCAGCAGATCCAAATCATCATCGCGCGCGTGCAGGACGGCTTTACCAGGGTCGGCCAGGAGATCGACGGCGTGGCGCGGGCCGCGACCTCCAACCTCGCCCATTGCGACCAGGTGATCGAGGAGCTCACCAATCTCGTCAAGGGCGTCGACCTGTCCTCCACCGATCTCAAGCACGCCGACGACCGCGTCGCGAAGCTGCTGGAGACCTCCGAAGGCCTGATCGCGCTGATCGCCGACAGCGGCGTCGAAACCTCGGACGCGCCGCTGATCCGGACCGTGGTCGCCACGGCGAGGCAAATCTCGCAATTATTCGAGGCCGCCATCGAGCGCGGCGAGATCACGCTCAACCAGTTGATGGACGAGAATTACCGCGAGATTTCAGGCACCGATCCCAAGCAGTACATGACCGACTATGTCGCGTTCACGGACCGCGTTCTGCCGGCGATTCAGGATCCCATCCAGAAGTCCGATCCGCGCATCGTGTTCAGCGTCGCCTGGGCCAAGGGCGGCTACCTGCCGACGCATAATCCGAACTATCGCCTGCCGCAGGGCAAGGACCCCGTTTGGAACAACGCCAATTGCCGCAACCGCCGCCTGTTCTCGGATCGTGCGGTGAAGAAAGTGGCCGCGAACACCAAGCCGTTCCTGCTGCAGACCTATCGGCGCGACATGGGCGGCGGCAACTTTGTCCTGATGAACGACCTGTCCGCGCCGATCTTCATCCGCGGGCGGCATTGGGGCGCCTTCCGCATGGGATTCCGGCGCTCGTAAACACCACCGCATTGCACATCGCGCGCTGTCGTCGTTTGTTCATTTGCGCGCTCTATAAGCCGCTCCCGCCCTGACGATGAAAGCGGAGAGGAAGGCGATGAGCAGCGAGCATCCGGATCTCGACGAACTGCAGACGAACTACAAGGCCGCGGTGGATTCCTGGATTGCGGCGATCCGCAAGGAGGAAGCGCTCGCCTCCGTCAACCACACGCTCGCCGAGGTCGACAAATGGGAGCAGGCCCATTTCGAGGAAGACGAGATGCGAAGCCTCGTCAAGGATGCAAAGGCGAAATACGAGGACGCCCTGCGCGAGAAGTTTTTCGGGTTCTAGCTAGCTCAAGACTTCCGTTCGAACCAAGATGCGAAAAAAACCTTGTCGCGGCGGATGCTCCTTTCGCCGCTGTCCGGGACGCTAACACGTCTTTTGCTGCAGGTGTTGGATACAGGTACAAGTCGTCGACGAGGTGGTGTACTTGACGTCATAATATGCGGGACCGCTCGAGTTGGCGGGGCTGTCCGTTGAACAGCGCGGAAACAGCCAATAGCTGTCCTGAAGATTTACGGTCCCGGTGATCGCAAAGCCGAGATTGGGTGTATAGGCGTAACTGACTTCACTCACAATGAACGAAACCTGGTCGTTTTGATTGTTGGGATTGTTTGCATTGCCCACCGTTCCGTTGAGCGATGTGGGCACCGTCAGGGCTGGGTATGTTGACGAACTGCCGAGGCTCGGCCTTCCTGGTCCGAAGCTTGATCCGTTGTACGACTGGCTCCATTGAAGGGTCTGTCTGCCAGTGCTGTCGCTGGAGACCTCGGATACCGTGACCAGAAGCTGGCCACCCGTGACCGGATAAGGAGCAATGATGCTCGTGGCACCGGTCAGAATGTTATGCATCGAGGTCGTGCTGAGCGCGGTGTTCTGCGTGACCATATCACCGACGGCGTGTGCGGTCGCGCTGACCTTGACGTTGATCGCCATTCCCTCCGCGAATTCCACGCCCCCGACAAGCAGCAGCAGCATGAACGGCACCACAATCGCAAACTCTGTCGCCGCTACGCCATCGGCGTCGGTCGAAAAATTCCTTCGAAATGACACGCTGGACATAGGTGATACCTCTAGGGATTGGCCGGCTCGTTCTGGAAAGCGGCGGACGCCATGATCTCCCGAGTGCCGTTGGGCTGGTTGGCCAGGTTGAAAGCGATGGGTCCGAAGAAAACCGGCCAAAGATAGATCACGCGGACAACGACAATATCGCCCGCATTCCCGGGATTGAATTGCCAGCTATTGCTGACGTTCCCGTTGGTGTCGTACGTCAACGTCGGCATGCCGGTATTTGCCGAAGTCCAGTTGTTGGCGACCTGCACGTCGACCATCAAGCCACTGCAGGTGAAAAGGACGGCGGCGTTATTGCAGACCGTGTTGTGAAATGCGGCTATGGCTGCGGCCTGGGTCATGCTCGCATCCGCTGACTGCACCTGGCCGGTCAGAATTTGGCGGGCCGATTTCCGGACGGCATTTTCGAGCAGCGACTGTGCAAAGAAAAGCAGAAACGCCTGGACGAGGGCGACGATCAAAGCGAAAAACGGAAGGGCAATCAGTGCGAACTCGACCGCCGTGGCGCCCTTGCTGTCCTTGATGAAGATGCCGAAACGGTTGCGGCGTCTCCCTGCAATGATTTCCACTTCGGCCATGGCGCTCTTCTTACTGCGTGAGGCTCGCGGTGCTCGAGGCGACCTTGATGAACAGATCCGTCAGCGCCTGCGAGATATCGCCGCCGGTTTGAACGTCTGAGAAGAAGCCGGGCGAAGCGCACGCTTGCAGGTTTTGTGCGATAGCGCCGGTTGAGGAAGCAGGCTCGTCGTACTTGTCTACCCAGCTCATGTACCAGCTGTCCGTCACCGGGACATTGGGAGTTTTGAGCTGCAGGTACTCCGTGTAGAGGATCGCGATTTTGATGCCCCGGCTCTTGATGGTATTGCAAGCCGTCGTGTCGAGCGGCTGCTGGCATCGACTGTTGGGTGCCAAGCTCGCGTTGGGGCAGCTCGTGGCGATCTTGTCTTCGACGCCGTCGGTGACAAGGAAAACCACTTCCTGCGGCGTGTCGCCTGACGCATTGCTGCCAAGGCCGGGAGCAGGCATGATGCTGTTGAGGCTGGTGAGCGCGCCCGCGATATCCGTGCCGTTGTCGGTCTTGCAGTTGGTTACCGCAACGATGCAGTTCTGGTAGACGACCGGCATCAGCTGGATGTTCGAAACCTTGGTTCCGGCAAGCGTCGGGGTCGTCAGTGACGCCAGCGTGTTCAAACCCAGGTCGAACGTATAGAGGGCCGCTTTATAGGTGGTGTTGTTCAGGGCCGACATGCACTGCATGACGCCACCCGATATGCCTGTTTGCGGGCAGTTCGGCCACGTATTCAGCAATTGGTTGACCGCACTTGTCACGAGATCGATCCGCAAGGTGATGTTGTTGGCCCGTGCGATCGTGAGGTTGTCCTTGGTGCCGCCGTCATGAGCGATATTGGTTTCATGACAGGCGAAGCCGCAATTCTGCGAGGACGCTGCTGGCTGTTTCGAGGGGGCGGTGGCCGTGATGAGATTGCTGATGTCGGTGGTGGTCGCGCCGATCGCCATCGAGGGCGAGTCGTCCATCAGCAGATAGAAATTCATGTTGGGCGCGGCCGCCGCCTGCGCTGTCGCCGAGCCGCTGATCGGCCACGACGCGGTATTCATGAGCACTTTCGGAAAATTATTGATCGAGGCGGCGTTATACGAAACCGAGACGGTGCGCTGAAGGCCGACATCGGTGACGGTTATCGTCGGGGTCGGTGCCGTCGCCAGGCCGGAAAGGCTGTTCGCCGTCGACATAAAGATGGCATTAGCGGTGGCTTGGGCCACCGCATCGGTTTGCATCAGCATGGCGGGCCTGACGGCCGCGATTGCGGCTGCGTCGGCAGCCGCGTCCAATTGTTCCTTTTTGCGCAGCGCCTGGGTGAAATCGAGCGTCATTCCCAACAGAAAGATGATGGGAACCATCGTGAGCGCAACGATGACCGCAACGTTAGCTTTGCCATCTCTGGCAAATCGCAACAACAAGCGTGCGAGCATACCTTTCCCTTTCCGTTGCTTGCGGCAGCTCGCATTATGATAATAGATCGTAAATGAGGCGTAGCCGAAGACTTACACTGACCTTACAGGCGGCCATCGATGTAGCTTCAGTTACATCGTCGTAAGCATCCCGTTATCGCGTTCGATACAATTTTCTATTCATGACGTCGGGCGAATCAACGGCCGGACAAATCTGCCCAAGGCGCGCGGCCCCGCAAAGCCCCGCCCTTAAGGAGGCAATCCAAAGAGCGGGGCGGCCCTTTGCGATGAGGCAAAAAGCCACGCTGCTGAGAACAGCGCATGACACGATAGAAGGCGCAGCTTACGCCCCGCTTACAGAGACCGTGGCCCGCTATGAAGCCGTTAACGCGTGCCGAATGTCCCCAGCGCCCGCTAATCCCAGAATCCCGGAAGCGCCGGCTCGAGCCGGCCGCCGATCCGGACCGGCGCGATCCGCAGCGCAAGACCGGTGCGATCATCGGTCTCGACCGCAACGCCCGACAAGGTGGCGACCCCGCCCGCCGGCTCGAAGCGGGCCGAGGGGATGCCGAGCGTGAAACGCCGCAGCGGCTCCTCCTTCTGCATGCCGATGATCGAATCGTAATCGCCAGTCATGCCGGCATCGGTCATGTAGGCCGTGCCGCCTGACAGGATCTGGTGATCGGCTGTCGGCACATGGGTATGGGTGCCGACGACCAGGCTGGCGCGGCCGTCGCAGAAGTAGCCGATGCCCTGTTTCTCGCTGGTGGCCTCGCAGTGAAAATCGACCACGACCGCATCGGCTGCATCGCCAAGCGGACAGGCGGCGAGCTCGCGATCGACGACTGCGAAGGGATCGTCGAACGGCGTCATGAAGACGCGGCCCATGGCGTTGACGACGAGGGCGCGCTTGCCGCTCTTGGTCTCGACCAGCGCCGCGCCGCGCCCGGGCGTGCCGCGCGGGAAATTCGCGGGCCGAACCAGCCGGGGCGCGCGCTCGATGAAGACCAGCGCCTCGCGCTGATCCCAGGCGTGGTTGCCGAGCGTGATCGCGTCGGCGCCGGCATCCAGCAGCTCCTGATAGATCGTTTCGGTAATGCCGAAACCGCCCGCCGAGTTCTCGCCGTTGACGACGACGAGATCGAGCGCCCAGTTGCGGACCAGGCCCGGCAGATGCTCGGCAACGGCAGCGCGGCCGGACCGGCCGACGACATCACCGACAAAGAGAATCCTCAACTAGCCACTCCGGAAATCGAATAGTTTCTTCTCGGTTAGCACATAATCGAGTGCGACGTCGTGCGCCAGCGCCGGCACGCTTGCGATTTCCTGCGCTGCGAAGGCCAATCCGATGCCGATGACCGCCTTCGCCTTCCGCAAATGCGCGAAGGTGTGGTCGTAATGCCCGGCGCCGTAGCCGATGCGATGACCGGCCCGGTCAAACGCCGCAACCGGGACCAGCATGATGTCGGGCACCACTTCGGCGGCGGCGGGCGACGGCTCGGGAATGCCGAGCGAGCCAAGCATCAACCGGTCCCCTGGCGACCAGGCGCGAAAGGTCAGCGATTGGCCGCGGGCATTGACGCATGGCAGCGCCAGCCGCGCGCCCTGCTGGGCCGCCTTTTGCATCAACGGCGTCGGATCGATTTCGTTGCGGATCGGGAAATAGCCGGACACGAACATGCCCGTGGTGATCGCAACCGGCAGGCCGCGTTTGGCGAGCGCCAGCGCGGCCGCGTCGCGCTGCTTGTCCGTCAATGCATCACGGCGGCTCAATGCCGCCGTTCGCAACTCGGCCTTCGATCTCGGTGCGGCCATGGCTAAAATAAAACATATGAAAAGTGCGAAGCCGTAGACGCCGTTGGAGCGCTCGATCCCGGAGTTCCCTACGAAAGTAGGTGGGCACCATATGTCCGGGTCCACGGACCCGGCCAGGGACAGTTCCCTAAAGGATCGATAAGGCCCCGGGGATATATGGCTCCTGACGCGCGACACAGCCTCGCATCACCTAATCTAGCAACGAAGCGGACCGATCGCCAGCGGAGTTCGGGGCACATCCCCTGCTTCTCGTGCCCGGACGGCCGGTCGCCCGTCACCGCAGGATTTCGCGCCCCTCGAGCAGGGCCTGCACCAGTTCGACGTTGCCGTTTCCACAAATCATGCCGCCATCGGGCTTGAAGAATTCCGCCCTGAATTCCGGGTGAATCTCATTGAGCCATGAGCTGTCGGGCAGCGCGATCTCAGCGTTCGCGGCCTCCTTCCAGCCTCGCGCCTCGGCCTTGCCGCGCACGATGGTGGTGTGGTCATCGATGATGATGTACTTCGCGTGCGCATTCCGGCCGACATCGAGATATCCATGATTGTAGGTCGAGCTCAGCAGGCCATCGATCCTCGCGTCGCGACCGACCCGGATGTCGGCGCTCGTTGCGATCAGGTTCTTGCAGATGAGGTCGCGCCCGATGGACAGGAAGCAGGCGGGCGTATCGATCTCCCAATTGAAAATGGTACCGTTGACCTGAAAATCCTTCTCGGCACAGATTCCCGTGAGGCCGTCCCAGAACAAGGCGTCGAGGTCGATATCGCCGTCGATCTCCGCATCCTCGGCATAATGGCGAATGTAGCGGTCGTCCCCGTCGTAGTCGTGGAATGAAAAATGGCTCTCATGCTGCAGGCGCTCGGTGACTTCCGCGACGGTCAGTTTCTTGAATGGTGAGTTGGCCAAGACGGGACTCCCTTTGATGTGGGCCTCAAAGGGCTTTGTGATGTTGTCCGCTCGGGTGGTTCATGCAAGCAGCCTCTTATTCGCAGGAGCACCGAGCGAATTCCATGCGGCTACTGAAACGCCACCTCCGCAAAGCTCCTGAGCTTGCGCGAATGCAGCCGCTCGGACTCCTGGTGCTTGAGTCGCTCCAGCGCCTTCAGGCCGATCTCGAGATGCTGGCCGACGCGCTGGCGATAGAATTCGCTGGCCATGCCGGCGAGCTTGATCTCGCCGTGCAGCGGCTTGTCGGAGACGCAAAGCAGGGTGCCGTAGGGCACGCGGAAGCGATAGCCGTTGGCGGCGATCGCCGCCGACTCCATGTCGAGCGCGATCGCGCGCGATTGCGACAAGCGGCGGATGACCTGGGGCCCGCTGATCTCCCAATTGCGGTTATCGACGCTTGCCACCGTTCCCGTGCGCATCAAGCGCTTGAGCTCGAAACCGGAAAGCCCGGTGACCTCGCCGACCGCTTCCTCGATCGCGACCTGCATCTCGGCAAGCGCGGGGATCGGCACCCACAGCGGCAGCTCGTGATCGAGCACGTGGTCCTCGCGAACGTAACCATGCGCCAGCACGTAATCGCCGAGCCGCTGGGTCTTGCGAAGGCCTGCACAGTGCCCGAGCATCAGCCAGGCATGCGGCCGCAGCACGGCCACATGATCGGTCACGTTGCGGGCGTTCGACGGTCCGGTCCCGATGTTGATGAGCGTGATGCCGCGATCGCCGGGTTCGACGAGATGATAAGCGGGCATCTGCGGCATGCGTTGCGGCGCGGAGCCGAGCGTCTCGCCGCCCAGGCGCGTATTGCGCGCCATCACGTTGCCCGGCCCGACAAAGGCATCGGCACCGGTCTGGCCGGAGGCCACGCGCTCCCGACAAAGCTGAACGAACGCATCGACGTAGAACTGGTAGTTGGTGAAAATCACGAAATTCTGGAAATGCTCGGGATCGGTGCCGGTGTAGTGATAGAGCCGGCGCAGCGAGTAATCGACGCGCGCGGCGCGGAACAAGGACAGCGGCTCGGGGGCGCCCGGCGCAAGCTCGAGCGTGCCGTCGGCAATCGCGTCGTCCATCGCGGCAAGATCGGGCGTATCGAACACGTCGCGCAGCAACCGCGTCACGACCGAGTTGTCGTTGTTGGCGAGCGCCGCCTCGATGTTGATGTCGCGCCCATAGGCGAAATGAATCGGGATCGGCTCGGAGGATTCGCCGATCTCGACCGGCACGCCGTGGTTCTCGATCAGGAGCCGTATCTGCTCGGCGAAATAGGTGCGAAAAATATCCGGCCGCGTCACGCTGGTCTCGTGCACCCCCGGGCCGGCTACAAATCCATATGAGAGACGCGAATCGAGCCGCGCATGCGTGGCCGTCGTGATCCGCACAAAGGGATAGCAGGCGCGCACCCGCGTCGCGGGCGCCTTTCCGCCGATATAGGCGTCAAAGCGATCCCTGAGGAATTTCGTGTTGCGCTCGTAGATTTCTTCAAGGCGCGCCACCGCCGCGCCAGCATCCTTGAACGCTTTGGTTTCAATCACTGGCGGAGTCTGGATGGCCGGTGCCTTGCCCATATCGTGTGACGCCGATTCGTTCTGCCTGTTTCAACTATAGTCAAAACCGCGGGATTCTACACTCGCGCAGCGGCGCCGACGAGTCGGAGCTCATTGGCGCCATCAAGGACAATATTTCAGCACGACCGGCATGGCGGCCTCGCGCCATTTGGCATAACCGCTGGCTTTGAGATGGATGCGATCCTGCGACAGATCGGCTTCGTCGAACGGGATCGCGATTGACGCGGCGGCTCGGATCACAGCTAGCGCGTCGGCTCTGGCTGGCAAGGGCGGCGGCGAGAAAGAGACGAACGCGATGCCGCCGGCGGTTGCACCGGCCTCGATCGCCGCAAGGTTTGCAACCGTCTCTTGTGGCGCGATACCGAGCAGAGCATCGTTCGTACCGCCCATGAGCATCAGGAGTTTTGGCCTGAGCTCGAGGATATCCGGCAACCGCGCCAGCATGTTCGCGGTGGTGTCGCCCCGCGCGCCGAAATTCCCGATCGCGCGACAATGCAGCAGCAGACCCCAGTTCACTGAATCGACAAGCGAGTCGCCGAGGATCGCAATCAGCGGCTGCTGCGGATTGGCACCGGCCCCCTGCCGGGCCAACCACAATTCCAGGTGCGAGCGCTCTCGCCAGCCGAGCGCGGCAAGGACAACAAGGACGGCAGTCAACGTTCCATATATCGCGGCACGGTTCATGAGGGAGAAACCGGATCGGTTACCGGCGCATCACCGGCTATATCAGGACCGCCGTTCTGGACTGGTGCTTTCGGTGCTTGCGAAGTAAGCCTCGACGGCGGCAACCGGCGGAGCCAACGCCCTTGCCGATGCTCCGACGATGGAACGCACCTGCCAGAGCGTGATGCCGAACAGAGCATAGGCGGCCGCGGTCCACAATGACTGCCAATTCCGAAAACCTTCGTTGAAAATGATGTAGACGGCCGCGGCGGCGAACAGGCCTGCAAACACCGCCTCTGCCAGCGGACGCGTTTCCGATTTGCGGCGGTTCAGCAGAGCCAGGATCGCAAATGGCGACGCCACCATGGTCAGATCAGCGAAGGGAAAATCCCGCCAACGCGCGTCGAACACCAGGCCAAGTGCCACTTCCGTGGCGATCACGGTGGCCACGGTCAAGGTGAGGCCCAAAATCAGCGCTGCAGGCGACAAAGCCTTGTCCGGGCGCGGCCCGACCAATTCGGCAAACAGGGGCAACGCCCGGCCCGCCATCAGCGCATCGGAAGACAAAAGGGGCGCCGCGATCGCCGCGGCCAGCAGCACGCCGCGCAGCAGCCAGTCTCCCAGACCATAACTTTCGGTGAGCATTTTTTCCGCCGCGACGCCCAGCAGAGTTCCGCCCATTGCAGCGACGAGAGCGATCGCAATCCAGGGTGGCGATGACCGGCTCGGATGACGTCGTCTCAGCGCCAGAAGGGCCACGGCAAACACGGTCGTACAAAATGCGAGCCCGGATGCAAGCTGCAGCCGCCAGTAGGGATGATCGCTGACGGCTTCTCCGAACGGATATTTCGGGCGATGCCCCGTATCAAACAGGCCCCAATGACCGCCGACCGTGCCCTCCCACTGCCGCTTCCAGCGCGCGTCGAAGGCTTCGAACAGATTGACGCGAAACTTCTCCCGCCTGGCCCGATCGAGAATCTCGGACATGATGCGCGCCTGGTTGATCCGAGATGGCAGCGCTCCGTCGCGCATTCGTCCGCCGCTTGGCCATCCGGTCTCGCCGATCAGAATCTCCTTGCCGGGAAATGCTGCGGCCAGCCGGCTGCGCGTATCATCCACATACGCGGCCGCGAGTTCGGCCCGAACCGGAAAATCCTCCCAATAAGGGAGAATGTGAACCGTGATGAAGTCGACGTCGTCGGAGATCTCCCGGTAGCGCAGCCAGAATTCCCAGACGTCGGCGTAGCTCACCGGAATGGTCACGCGCGACTTGACCGAGCGGATGAATCCGCGGAGATCGGCGACAGTCATTTCGCCGCGCAGCAGCACCTCGCTGCCGACGACGATCGACGCGATCACATCCGCATGGGCTTTCACCAGCGACAGGGCCGTCTCGATCAGCTCGACGTTCTTGATGCGGTCGCGCCCGAGCCAAACGCCGAGGATGACTTTCAGCCCAACGCGGGAGGCAATTTCGGGGACCTTGTCCAGGCCGTTGTCGATCGAATAGATGCGCACACAGTTGGATATCCGTGCGAGCTGGCCCAGATCCTCGGCGATCTGTTCCGGACCAACGATGAGTCCCTCGGTAAAGGGGCTCTGGTCGTCCCTGAACGGCGCATAGGACACGCAATCCAGCTTCGCCACCGGATCGGCCGGCGATCGCGCAAGCATGACCGGCGCGCCCAGCCACATCCACACCGCCGCAATGACGGCGAAGGACGTGAAAAGAAGCGCCCCAGGCAGGGCAAACTCGTTAAATTGGGTTTTCAAGCGGGATCGCCGATTGGCCAGCACATGTTTGCACTCAAGGGGAGCGAATTGTGCACATGGTATTGGCGCACATCAACAGGGATGCGCATCGGCCACCCCATGAGCTTTTGAGGAGTTGACATTGCCCGACAGGCTTTCGCGGCGGCAATTCGTGGGATTGACGGCGTTGTCGCCCATCGGATTTTCGGCGCGGGCTGCTATAGCCCGGCCGAGCGCCGGATTTCCGGGTCATTTTCTGTGGGGGACCGCTACGTCCGCCCCCCAGATCGAGGGGGCCGTGAGCGAGGACGGGCGGGGTCGATCGATCTGGGATCGTTTCACCCACACGGAAGGAACGATCGCCGACGGCAGCAACGCCGATGTCGCCTGCGACCATTATCATCGCTACAGGCAAGACGTGCAATTGATGAAGGCGCTCGGCGCAAAGGCCTATCGTTTCTCGATTGCGTGGCCTCGCGTTTTCCCGACCGGATCGGGCGCGCCCAATCCAGTGGGTCTCGATTTCTATCAGCGGCTGCTCGACGAGCTCTTGGCAAACGGCATCGCGCCGTTTGTCACCTTGTATCACTGGGATTTGCCCGAGGCCCTTCAGGATCGCTTCGGTGGATGGACATCCCGCGACACGGCCAAGGCGTTTGCGGATTACGCCGGCTACGTCGCCGAACGGTTGAGCGATCGCGCAAAACATTTTTTCACGATCAATGAGTGCTCGCGGCTGGTTTATCTCGGTCACGGCCTTGGCATCGACGCCCCCGGTCTCAAACTGACTGAAGCGGAACTGAATCAGGTTCGGCACAATGTCGCGCTGGGCCATGGCCTTGCCGTGCAGGCGATCCGCGCTCATGGCAGGAAAGGGACAAAGGTCGGGCCGGCGGAGAACATGGTCGTTTGCGCGCCGGCGATCGAAACCGAGGCCAACGTTCGCGCGGCGGAATTGGCGACGCGCGACCTCAATGCCGGTTATCTGACCGTGATGCTGGAGGGCAAATACGGGGAAGCCTTTCTTGCGCGCGCCGGAAGCAATGCGCCGAAATACAGCACCGACGACCTGCGCATCATCTCATCCCCAATCGATTTTGTCGGGCTGAATGTCTACAAGGTCGATCACGGCATCGTCGCAGCCGACACCAGGCAGGGCTATGCGCTGGCGCCGTTTCCCGCATCGTTTCCGCACATGGAATCATCCTGGCTCAGGGTCAGTCCCGAAGCGATGTACTGGGCGCCGCGGCATCTGGCGCGGATTTGGGGCGTCAAATCCATCTACATTACGGAGAACGGAACCTCGGCGATCGATGAAAACGCCGCGGACGGCCATGTCTACGACCTCGACCGCATCATGTTTTTGCGCAGCTACCTGACGCAGCTTCAGCGCGCGACCTCGGAGGGAATCCCTGTTCTCGGCTACTTCCTCTGGAGCCTGATGGACAATTTCGAATGGTCCGACGGACTTTCGAAACGCTTCGGGCTCTATCGGGTGGATTTCGACACGCAACAGCGTGCACCGAAACTTTCCGCATCGTTCTACGCCGAGGTCATCAAGCGCAACGCGCTCGCGTGAGACGATCGCGCACGACGTCATTTCGGAATTTATGCAGTTCCGCGCCAGTTCCGGTTTTCCGTAAAAGTCCGAATTTCGCCCATTTCTGGCCAAGTTTGGCGGCTTACACCCGCCTGGGACAGGGTTACCCCCGCGAAAAGGCGAGGCCCCATGAATTGAAACTCCTCTTGTCGAAAACCGATGTATCGAACGTTCTTGCTGGCTGCTCTTCCGTTGCTCTTGATCTCGTCCGCGCAGGCGGAGACGGGGCTTGCGTCGTATTATGGCGGCCGTGGTAGCGGCATGACCTGCGCACACCGGACGAGGCCCATGGGAAGCATCGTCACCGTGAGCCATGGAGGCCACTCGATCCAGTGCCGCGTCAACGATCGCGGCCCGTTCGTGCGTGGCCGGGTGATCGATCTCTCGGTGCCCGCGGCGCGCGCGCTCGGCATGATGCGAGCGGGCGTCATTCGCGTTTCCGTCGATTAGAGAGCATGATCCGGACAAGTGGGCACCGGTTTTCCGAAAAGATCATGCTCAATCAAATCAGGCGCTCGAAGCGCGAACAGCTACGGAGCTTTCGCTCCGCCCTGTCCGCGCTTGAGTTTTTCAAGCTAGCGCCGAGGCGACGTGCCCATGCCGGGCGACGCGGTGCCGGGCGGAGGATTGAGCGCGGGGTTTCCCGACGGGTTGAGCGTGCTGTTCGCGCCGCCCTGGATGCTGCCTGCGCCGCTGCCGATAGTGCCCGGACTGGTCCCGCTGCCGACCGTTCCCGTCGCCGTGCCGGAGCTTCCAGGCGCCGCACCGGTTGTTCCGGCCCCCGCGCCCGCCGCTCCGCCGGCACCGCCCGCTCCGCCACTGCTTTGCGCGTGAGACAGCGGAATCGAGCTTATGCCAACGAGCGCAGCAAGCACTGCGCCCAAAATGGTTTTTGCCGCTTTTCGCATTGAACTTCTCCTTGGGTCTCCAGGCAAGGCAACCGCGACCCGGCGCTTGCGTTCCTCGCCTTTCGAAAGCGTGAAAGCGTGGTGCAGCGGCTTTCCCCCCGCGCATCGTTAGCAAGCCCCTAACGCGCAATTCGCGCTCCATCAGCTGTTAACGCAACGAACGGATTGCGCGCGGCGGCGTGGTCAGGACCTTAAAATTTCAGGCGTATGACAGCCCGATCCAACGAATGAGCGGGGAGGCTCACATGGACACATTGGGGATCCTGGGACTTATTTTCGCGGCCGCGATCAGCGTTCTCATTTACGAGCACGGGACGGACGTTTTGCATGGGCCATACATCGAGCGCCATGCGCCGCCACGCAGGATGGCTGGGACGTTCGAACCGGCGCGTGCGTTTGTCGGTGCCGTGATCGACCGCGTCAACTGGAGCGCGCGCCATGCCGTATATCTGAGCTGGCTGATCTGCTGAAGTTAAGGCGAGCGGAGGCGTCGCCTCTCACCCGATCGCCACGCCGCCCCCGACGGTGCGGTTGAGGATCTGCGTCGTCCGCTCGATGCGCTCGGCGGCCGCGTTGAGCGCATTGGCGACTGCGGTCTGGGTCGCCCTGGCGCGATCAACGGCGGCGACGCGGACATCGCGCAGCGAGTGCAGCTCCTGCTCGAGCTTGACGATCTGCGCATTGGCGTCGAGCAATTCGTCGCAGACGGTGAGCGCCGCCATCACCGTGAGCCTGGCATCGCCGATCTCGCCGAATTGTCCGCGCAACTGGTCGACCCGCGACTCCAGATTTTCGGCAAGCTTGAGCAGGCGCACCTCCTGCCCCTCCTCGCAGGCCATGCGGTATTGCCGGCCATTGATGGTGACGTTGATGTGGCTCATCAGCTTTCCTCTGCCTCTTCCTCGGCCTCAACGTCGAAATCATCCTCGGCCATCGCCTCGGCGACCTGCGCGGTGCCCAGCACGGCGCGGATGGTGCCGATCGCGGCGTCGAGCCGTTCGGCGATTTCGCGATTGGCGCGCTCGAGGCGGCGCGATTTCACGAGGCTGCCGTCGAGCTCGTCCGCAAGGCGGGACCGATCGGCGCCAAGCGCCTGAATGCGGGTTGCAAGCTCGTCCTCGTCGCGGTCCGCCTCGCGGCGGCGCTCGACCGCACTTTCCAGCGCATCGAGGGCGGCCATCAGCCGGCGCGTGGCACCGTCAATATCGGCGGCGGCCTGTTCCGCATGGCCGGCGAGGTTGGCGGGACGATCGTTCATCTAAAGGATACGCACATTTTGCCTGGCACCAAAAGCCGCGACGCGGCAAACGCTTATCGCGAGAAGCTTACGTGGCCCAAGGGCCACGCGCAACGCCGCGGCGAAACTATGCACCGCTAAGCAACTTTTGATCCGGAGAAGGCGTTGGACTCGCGGAACCGCGGTGCTAAGCACCCCACATCCGATACCTACTCCAGCGCGCCAAGACCGCGGCGCGTCGCCAACCAAGCACTTCATTCTCCAAGCGGATTTCTCATCATGACGCAGGTCGACCACACCCGTATGGCCAACGCTATCCGCGCGCTTGCGATGGATGCCGTCGAGCAGGCGAAGTCCGGTCATCCAGGGCTGCCGATGGGCGCCGCCGATATCGCGACCGTGCTGTTCACCCAGTTCCTGAAATTCGACGCCGTTCGTCCGGACTGGCCGGACCGCGACCGATTCGTGCTCTCCGCCGGCCACGGCTCGATGCTGCTCTATGCGCTGTTGTACCTGACCGGCAATCCGGACATGACGATCGAGGACATCAAGCGCTTCCGCCAGCTCGGATCGAAGACGCCGGGGCATCCGGAAAATTTCCACACCAAGGGCGTCGAGACGACGACGGGTCCGCTCGGACAGGGCATTGCGACCTCGGTCGGCATGGCGCTCGCCGAGAGGATGCTTGCGGCCGAGTTCGGCAAGAAGATCGTCGACCATTACACCTACGTGCTCGCCTCGGACGGCGATTTGATGGAGGGGGTGTCGCAGGAGGCGATCGCGCTCGCAGGCCACTGGCGGCTGTCGAAATTGATCGTGCTCTACGACGACAACGGCATCTCGATCGACGGGCCCACCTCGCTTTCGGACTCGGTCGATCAGGTCAAGCGTTTCAAGTCGGCCGGATGGGCGGCGGAGCTCATCGACGGCATGGACCAGCAGGCGATTGCCGCGGCGATCGCGCGGGCACAAAAAGCGGGCAAGCCGTCGCTGATCGCATGCAAGACCACGATCGGCTATGGCGCGCCCCACAAGGCCGGCACCAGCAAGGCTCACGGCGAGGCCCTGGGCGCCGACGAATTGAAGGCCGCCAAGGAAAACCTCGGCATTTCGCTGGAATCCTTCTTTGTGCCCGATGACGTGCTCAAGGCCTGGCGCGAGGCCGGCCGCCGCGGCGCCGCCGCGCGCAACGATTGGGAGACGCGGTTCGCCGAAATGGGCCCGCGCAAGAGCGCGGAGTTCGAACGGCGCCTGCGCCACGAGCGACCGACCTCGCTTGCAAAAGCGCTGAAGGCGCACAAGACCGCGCTCCTGGCCTCGCCGCTCAACGTCGCGACCCGAAAATCCTCGGAAGCTGCGATCGAAGCGATCGCAGCCGCCATGCCGATGGAGTTCGTCGCGGGCTCGGCCGACCTGACCGGCTCCAACAACAACAAGGCAAAGACGGCGGTCAACTTCTCGGCCAAGACGCCCAAGGGGCGCTTCATCCATTACGGCGTTCGCGAGCACGGCATGGCCGCGTGCATGAACGGCCTGTTCCTGCACGGCGGCTTTGCGCCCAACGGCGGGACCTTCCTGGTGTTCAGCGACTATGCGCGGCCGGCGATGCGGCTCGCCGCGCTGATGGGCACCGGCGTCATCTACGTCATGACCCACGATTCGATCGGCCTTGGCGAGGACGGCCCGACGCACCAGCCGGTCGAGCATCTGGCCGCGCTCCGCGCCATACCCAACATGCGCGTGTTCCGACCGTGCGATGCGATCGAGGTCGCCGAGTGCTGGGAGCTTGCGCTCAACCGCACCAGCGGCCCGACGGTGCTGGCACTGACCCGCCAGAACCTGCCGCAGTTGCGCACGTCCGCGCCTGCCGAAAATCCGTGCAGCCACGGCGCCTATGAGCTGGTCGCCAGCAAGGGCGAGGCCAAGGTCTCGCTGTTTGCCTCGGGCTCCGAGGTCGAGATCGCGGTTGCGGCCCAGAAGCAGCTTGCCGAGCGCGGCATCGCGGCGCGGGTCGTCTCGGTGCCCTCGCTGGAATTGCTGCTGGCCCAGTCGCCGGAGCGGCAGCAGGCGATCATGGGCCAGGCGCCGGTCAAGGTCGCGATCGAGGCCGCGGTGCGCTGGGGCTGGGATGCCGTGATCGGCCAGGATGGCATTTTCATCGGCATGCATGGCTTCGGCGCCAGCGCGCCGGCCAAGGACCTTTTCAAGCACTTCGGCATTACCGCCGAGGCCACGGTTAACGCAGTGCTGAAACGCCTGGGCTGACGGTTGTCGGAGGCGGCAAAAAGGACTACCAAAGAGCCATATTAACCGCTCCCGCCCGGCAGAACCGGGCGTCCGGAACCAAAAACCCCGTGGAGGACGTTTGGCGTCTTTTGCGGGTTGACCAGTTTTTGAAGGAGACGAGAGATGGCAGTCCGCGTCGCAATCAACGGGTTTGGCCGCATCGGCCGCAACATCCTGCGGGCCATCGCCGAATCCGGCCGCACCGATATCGAAGTCGTCGGCATCAACGATCTCGGCCCGGTCGAGACCAACGCCCATCTGTTGCGCTTCGATTCGGTGCACGGGCGCTTTCCCGGCACTGTGACGGTCGAGGGCGACACGATCAGCGTGGGCAACGGCAAGATCAAGGTGAGCGCCGAGCGCGATCCGACCAAGCTGCCGTGGAAGGCCCTCGGCGTCGACATCGCGATGGAATGCACCGGCATCTTCACCGCCAAGGACAAGGCGGCAGCGCATCTTACAGCCGGCGCCAAGCGCGTGCTGGTCTCCGCTCCCGCCGACGGCGCCGATGCGACCATCGTCTAT
Organism: uncultured Alphaproteobacteria bacterium; assembly: GCA_963738845.1. Taxonomy (GTDB): domain Bacteria; phylum Pseudomonadota; class Alphaproteobacteria; order Rhizobiales; family Xanthobacteraceae; genus Bradyrhizobium. Next base: position 201,839 of record CAVTYJ010000012.1, read on the forward strand.
GGCGTCAATCACGACACGCTGACCAAGGATCACCTCGTCGTCTCCAACGGCTCCTGCACGACGAACTGTCTCGCGCCGGTCGCGAAGGTCCTCAATGACACGGTCGGCATCGAGACCGGCTTCATGACCACGATCCACGCCTATACCGGCGACCAGCCGACGCTCGATACCCTGCACAAGGATCTCTACCGCGGCCGCGCGGCGGCTATGTCGATGATCCCGACCTCGACCGGCGCGGCCAAGGCGATCGGTCTGGTCTTGCCCGAACTCAAGGGCAAGCTCGATGGCGTCGCGATCCGCGTGCCGACGCCGAATGTTTCGGTGGTCGACCTCAAGATCGTCGCCAAGCGGCCGACGGATGCGAAGGAAATCAACGAAGCGATGAAGCGCGCGAGCGAGCAGCAGCTCAAGGGCATCCTGGCCTACACCACCGCGCCCAACGTCTCGATCGACTTCAACCATGACCCGCATTCGTCGACGTTCCACATGGACCAGACCAAGGTGCTGAATGGTACTCTGGTGCGAGTCATGTCGTGGTACGACAATGAATGGGGCTTTTCGAACCGCATGGCGGACACCGCGGTCGCGATGAGCAAGAAGCTGTAATTGACTGAACCGGCCCCGAGGAGCGCGTCATGGTCCTGAAAGCCTTGGCGCTGGCTTTGCTGTTAGGGGTCTTGGGCGGCTTGCTTTACGCCTTCCTGCGATCGGGCGCGTCGATCAAGCCGGACACTGATCGCAGGAATGACGATTGGCCCAACATCACGCAGGGCGGGAGCAACTAGAGTTGAGTCCGCACCGCGCAACGCAGATCAAATGTTTCATGACAAAATCATTCCGCACCCTCGATGACGTCGACGTCAAAGGCAAGCGCGTGCTGCTGCGCGTCGATCTCAACGTGCCGACCGAAAACGGTCGAGTCACCGACACCACGCGGCTCGAACGCGTCGCACCCACCATCAACGAAATCGCCGACAAGGGCGGCAAGGTCATCCTGCTCGCGCATTTCGGCAGGCCCAAGGGCCGCGATCCCGAAGATTTCGCTGAAGCCCGTCGCGGCGGCGCTGTCAGGCGTGATCAAGCGCCCGGTCGGCTTTGCCGACGACTGCATCGGCGAGGTCGCGGCAAAAGCCATCGGCGCGATGAAGGACGGCGACGTGCTGTGTCTGGAGAACACGCGCTTTCACAAGGAAGAGGAGAAGAACGATTCCGCGTTTGTCGCGGAGCTCGCAAAACTCGGCGACATCTGGGTCAACGACGCCTTTTCCGCCGCGCATCGCGCGCACGCCTCGACCGAGGGGCTCGGCCACAAGCTGCCCGCCTATGCCGGCCGCACCATGCAGGCCGAGCTCGACGCGCTGAACAAGGCACTGGAAGCGCCGACCAAGCCCGTGATCGCGATCGTCGGCGGCGCCAAGGTCTCGACCAAGATCGAGCTATTGGAGAATCTGGTCGCCAAGGTCGATGCGCTCGTGATCGGCGGCGGCATGGCCAATACCTTCCTGCATGCGCAGGGCGTGGGCGTCGGCAAATCGCTGGCCGAGAAGGATCTGGCGGCGACCGCGCTCAAGATCATCGATAAGGCGGAAGCCGCAAATTGCGCCATCATCCTGCCGGTCGACGCGGTGGTCGCAAGCCAGCTCGCGGCCAATGCGCCCTCGCATGCCTATGGCCTGGATGCGATCCCGCCGGACGGCATGATCCTCGACGTCGGCCCGCAATCGACCGCCCGCGTCCATGCCGCGATCGACGATGCCGCGACGCTGGTCTGGAACGGGCCGCTCGGGGCCTTCGAGGTGGCGCCGTTCGACCGCGGCACCATGCTGGCGGCCAGGCACGCGGCGGCCCGGACCAAGGCCAAGAGGCTGATTTCGGTCGCCGGCGGCGGCGACACGGTCGCGGCGCTGAACCAGGCCGGCGTGGCCGGAGATTTCACCTATGTCTCGACCGCCGGCGGCGCGTTTCTTGAATGGATGGAGGGCAAGCCCCTGCCGGGCGTCGAGGTTCTAAAGATCAGGCAGACTTAGCCCATATCGGGCGCAAGCGGCGCCCCAAGCGGAGATCAGGACAGATGGCTCGCATCACGTTGCGTCAATTGCTCGACCATGCGGCGGAGAACGACTACGGCGTGCCGGCCTTCAACATCAACAACATGGAACAGGCGCTGGCGATCATGGATGCCGCCTCCTCGCTGGACGCGCCCGTGATCATCCAGGCCTCGCGCGGCGCCCGCGCCTATGCCAACGACGTGATGCTGCGCCACATGATGGACGCGGTCACCGAAATCTACCCGCAGATCCCGGTCTGCGTGCATCTCGATCACGGCAACGAGCCTGCCACCTGCATGACCGCGATCCAGGCCGGCTTCACCTCGGTCATGATGGACGGCTCGCTGAAGGCCGACGGCAAGACCCCCGGCGACTGGAATTACAATGTCGGCGTCACAAAAACCGTCACCGACATGGCCCATCTCGGCGGCATCTCGGTCGAAGGTGAGCTGGGCGTGCTCGGCTCGCTCGAAACCGGCATGGGCGACAAGGAAGACGGCCACGGTGCGGAAGGCAAGCTCTCCCACGACCAGCTCCTCACCAATCCCGACGAGGCGGTGAAGTTCGTCACGGAGACCAAGGTCGACGCGCTCGCGATCGCGATGGGCACCTCGCACGGCGCCTACAAATTCACCCGCAAGCCCGACGGCAATATCCTCGCCATGAACGTGATCGAGGAAATCCATCGCAAGCTGCCGAACACCCACCTGGTGATGCACGGCTCGTCATCGGTGCCGCAGGACCTGCAGGAGATCATCAATGCCAACGGCGGCAAGATGAAGCCGACCTGGGGCGTGCCGGTGGAAGAGATTAAGCGCGGCATCAAGAACGGCGTGCGCAAGATTAATATCGATACCGACAACCGCATGGCGATGACCGGCCAGATCCGGAAAGTTCTGACGCAAAATCCGGAAGAGTTCGATCCGCGCAAATACCTGAAGCCCGCGATGGAAGCGATGACGAAGCTGTGCAAGCAACGCCTGCAGGAGTTCAATACCGCGGGCCAGGCCAGCAAGATCAAGAAGGTGCTGACCACGGCCGATATGGCCAAGCGCTACGCCAAGGGCGAGCTCGATCCGAAAGTGGCGTGATCCGACATGCGCTCACCCGTCGTCATTCCGGGGCGCGCGAAGCGCGAGCCCGGAATCTATAACCACAGGCTCGGCTTATGGATTCCGGGCCTGCGCCTGTGGCGCATCCCGGAATGACAGCCTTAAAGCGCTGCTCAAGCTATCCCCTGCGACCAACGTTAATCTCGGCATTTGCCCGAGAACGGTCTATTTTCATGGGCAATAGAACCGCGCCGGGAGGAACCGCTCATGAACCTCGCAGATCTCAACAAAGTCGCGCTCGCCATGGTGACGCCGGGCAAGGGCATCCTTGCCGCCGACGAGTCCACCGGCACCATCAAGAAGCGTTTCGACGCCATCAAGGTCGAATTGACCGAGGACAACCGCCGCGACTACCGCGAGATGCTGTTCCGCTCGAGCGAGGCGATGAGCAAATACATCTCCGGCGTCATCCTTTATGACGAGACAATCTGGCAGAATGCCAAGGACGGCACGCCGCTGATCAAGCTGATCGAGCAATCGGGCGCGATCCCCGGCATCAAGGTCGACGAGGGAACGCAGGCGCTGCCGGCCTGCCCGGGCGAGCTGGTGACCGTCGGTCTCGACAAGCTTGCCGAACGGCTGAAGAAATATTACGAGCGCGGCGCACGCTTCGCCAAATGGCGTGCGGTGATCGACATCGGCACCGGGATTCCGACCATGACCGCGATCCGAGTCAATGCGCATGCGCTCGCGCGCTACGCAGCGCTGTGCCAGGCCGCGCAGATCGTTCCGATCGTCGAGCCGGAGGTGCTGATGGACGGCGATCACGACATCGACCGCTGCTATGACGTGACGCAGCGTGTCCTCAACCAGACCTTCCGCGAGCTGCGGGTCCAGCGCGTCGAGCTCGAAGGCATGGTGCTCAAGCCGAACATGGCGGTCTCGGGCAAGAAATCGCCGAAGCAGGCATCGGTGGACGAAGTCGCGGAGAAGACGGTTCGGATGCTCAAGTCGTGCGTGCCGGCGGCCGTTCCCGGGATCGCCTTTCTCTCCGGCGGCCAGAGCGACGAGGAAGCCACCGCCCATCTCAATGCCATGAACCGGCTCGGTCCCCTGCCCTGGCGGCTCACCTTCTCCTATGGGCGCGCCCTGCAAGCCGCGCCGCAAAAGGCGTGGTCGGGAAAGGCCGACAATGTTGCCGCCGGTCAGCGCGCCTTCGCCCATCGCGCGCGCATGAACGGGCTCGCGAGCAAGGGCGAGTGGGCGAGCGATCTGGAAAAGAAGGCGGCGTAGATTTGGCCAGCCAAGCCGCTCCGCGAGTGCCGCCGCGACCGATGCCGCGGCTCTATCTCGCCACGCCGCGCGTCGACGATCCGTCATCGCTGATCGCCGTCCTGCCCGGTCTTCTCGCGGCCTGCGACGTCGCGGCCGTGCTGGTGCGTCTCGCCGACGGCGATCCGCGCGGCATGATCACGCGCATCAAACGGCTGGCGCCGCCGATCCAGAATGCGGGCGCAGCACTTCTGCTCGACGGCCATGTCGACCTTGTCGCGCGCTCCGGCGCCGATGGCGCGCATCTGGATGGCATTGCCGCGCTCGAGGAGGCGCTGCCGAGCCTCAAGCCCGATCGTATCGCCGGCGTCGGCGGCCTGACGACGCGGCACGATTCCATGGTCGCAGGCGAGCGCGGCGCGGACTATGTGCTGTTCGGCGAGCCGGATGCGCGCGGACAGCGGCCCGCGGCGGAAGCGGTCGCCGAGCGCCTTTCGTGGTGGGCCGAGCTGTTCGAGCCGCCCTGTGTCGGCTATGCGGCTTCATGCGAGGAAGCCGGTCTGTTCGTGAGCGCGGGAGCGGATTTCATCCTGGTCGACGACGTGATCTGGACGAATTCGCGCGGGCCCGCGGCGGCGCTCGCCGAAATCGCGGAGGCGATCCGTCAGGCCCATGCGGCCGCGCGCGCACCCGCCGCGGCCGGGTGAGAACCAAGTTGAAGGCATGAAGCGTCTCGCTGCGATATCCAGTCTTGCTGCCGCACTCGCGGTGTCCGCGAGCGCGTCGGCGCAAACGCCGCCGCCCGCGCAGAAGGCCGAAGCCGATAAAGGTGCCGCGAAGGCGAAACCGCGCACTTTTCCGAAGAAGCCTGCCGCGCCCGCGATAGACGCCAGAGCGCCGGCGGCATCGCCCTCCGCAAGCCCCTCGCCTGCGCCGGACGATCCCAATGTCGACCTCGTCTACGGCGCCTATCAGCGCGGGCAGTACAAGACCGCCTTCGATCTCGCGACCGCGCGCGCGCAGGCCGGCGATGCCAAGGCGATGACGATGCTGGGCGAGCTCTCGGCCAATGCGCTCGGCATCAAGCGCGACGAGGCAAAGGCGGTCTATTGGTACAAGCGCGCGGCCGATGCCGGCGATCGCGAGGCGATGTATGCCCTCGCCATGATGCGCATTGCCGGGCGCGGCGGCCCCGCCGACCGCCAGGAGGCGGTCAAGCTGCTCGCCTCGGCGGCGAAGCTCGGCGAGCCCAAGGCCGCCTATAATCTCGCGCTGCTTTATCTCGACGGACAAACCTTGCCGCAGGATCTCAATCGCGCCGCGGAATTGCTGCGCATGGCCGCCGACGCCGGAAATTCGGAAGCGCAATATGCGCTTGCCACTTTCTACAAGGAGGGCACCGGGGTCGAGAAGGATCTCGAAAAGGCGACGCGGCTGCTGCAGGCCGCCGCGCTTGCCGACAATGTCGACGCCGAGGTCGAATATGCCATCGCGCTCTTCAACGGGACCGGCACGCCGAAGAACCAGCCGGCCGCGGTCGCGCTGTTGCGCAAGGCGGCCAAGCAAGGCAGCCCGATCGCGCAGAACCGCCTGGCGCGCGTGCTGGTGACCGGACAGGGCGCCCCGATGGACAGGATCGAGGGGCTGAAATGGCATCTGGTCGCAAAATCCGTCGGCAAGGGCGATCTGTTCCTGGACGAGGCATTCGCCCAGCTCAGCCCGGAAGACCGCACCAAGGTCGAGGACGCCGTGCGCCACTGGTTCGGCAAGCCGTTCGCATGGTGACAAGCGAGCGAATAGCGGGTAGCGAGTAACGCGTTTCCACCGGACTTAGCCGACCTCATGCAGCATTCCGCCCTCATCAACGTCATGGTCAAGGCCGCGCGCCGCGCAGGCCGCAGCCTCAAGCACGATCTCAACGAGATCGAGCATCTGCAGGTGTCGTTGAAGGGGCCGGCGAATTTCGTCTCGCTCGCCGACAAGCGCGCCGAAGAGATGCTTTACACCGATCTCGCCAAGGCGCGGCCGGGCTATGGTTTCATCGGCGAGGAAGGCGGCACGCGCGAGGGCGCCGACAAGAGCCACACCTGGATCGTCGATCCGCTGGACGGCACCACCAATTTCCTGCACGGCATTCCGCAATTTGCGATCTCGATCGGGCTGTCGCGCGAGGGCACGGTGATCGCGGGCGTGATCTACAACCCGGCCAATGACGAGCTCTACATCGCCGAGCGCGGCAAGGGCGCCTTCCTCAACGACCAGAGGCTGCGCGTCGCGGGACGCAGAAAGCTCGCCGATTGCGTGATCGCCTGCGGCCTGCCGCATATCGGCCGCGGCGACCATGCGCAGTTTCGCGCCGAGATGATCGACATTCAGGACAAGGTGGCAGGCCTGCGGCGGTTCGGCGCGGCCTCCCTCGACCTCGCCTTTGTCGCCGCCGGCCGGCTCGACGGCTATTGGGAGCGCAACCTCTCGCCCTGGGACATCGCGGCCGGCCAGATCATCGTCCGCGAGGCCGGCGGCATCGTGTCCGGCATCGAGGGCCACGACAATGCGCTCACATCAGGCAATGTCGTCTGCGGCAACGAGTTCGTGCATGCCGAGCTCGTGAAGATCTTGAAGGCGGCGCAGGCCTGATCAGAGGTGCAATTTTGTTTCAATGCAACCGTGACGGTGATAGGCTCACCTCGCTGCCGGAGGGATAGCATGCGACGCCGAGAGTCACGTTTGTGGTTGAGACCGCCGCACATGAGCAAAGGCGCGCAGTAGGACTTCTCTCGCGGGCCGGTGAAATCCTGACGATGTTCGACAAAGTCTATCGGCGGCGCCTTGAAGCTGATCTTGTGGCCGCAGCGTTGCCGTAGGGGCGCGCCGCCATCAAGCGACTGCTGGTTGATGGGAAACCTGTCTACGACGAGCCCTGGTTCTAGCGGGCTCGCCAGCACAGCCCCTCTCTCGAGGGGATCGCCGCACGGGCGTTAACCACCTGTTAACCATAGCAAACCTAGCCTGCGATGATCAGCGCGTGACCACCCGGTTCGTTCAGGAGAACAGCCGATGCCTATTGAAACGCTGACTTACGCAGTGTTCGCGGCGCGCCTGAAAATCTCGCCAGCGGCAGCCCGTTCGCTTGCCAAGCGCCGCCGCCTGCCGCGCACCCTCTCGGACGATGGCAAAGCCCTGGTGAGCGTCGATTTCTCCCACATTCGCTATACGCCAAGGCCGCGCAATGGTCAGGGAGACAACCTCGCCCCGCCCGAAGCCGGGATTGCCGCGTTGCAGGCGGAGATCGTGCGGCTGGAAGCGATGGCGGCCAGTCACCGCGCAGATTTCGAGCACGAACGCGAGCGCGCCGACCGCCTGATGGCCGAACTGTTGCAAGCGGCCGCAGAGACGATGGCGGCCAAGGAGACGGCCGCGCGGCTCGAAGGCGTTCTGCGGAGCGCTGGCCGGGCTGGCGGCGCGAGCGACGGCCACGCACCGGGCACGCGCCGGCTGGCCAGCCTCGCCGCCGAGCTCGTGGCAGCGGACCGCAAGGCACGATAGCAATGGAGCGCTTTCATTTCGAGCTTGCAGAAGACATTGCGAGGCAAAGATGACCACCATCAGCGACATCCATGAAATGAAGGCGCGCATCATCGTGTTTGGGGTCGGCGGCGCCGGCGGCAATGCGGTCAACAACATGATCGCGTCCGGGCTGGAGGGCGTCGAGTTCACGGTAGCCAATACCGACGCACAGGCGCTCACGATGTCCCGTGCCGACAACGTCATTCAGCTCGGCACAAAGCTCACCAAGGGCCTCGGCGCCGGCTCGCAGTCCGAGGTGGGACGCGCGGCAGCCGAAGAATTGATCGATGCGATCCGCGATCATTTGCGAGGCGCTCACATGGTGTTCGTCACGGCCGGCATGGGCGGCGGTACCGGCACGGGGGCGGCGCCGGTCGTGGCCAGGATTGCGCGCGAGCTCGGCATTCTCACCATCGGCGTCGTGACCAAGCCATTCCATTTCGAGGGCCAGCGCCGGATGCGCTCTGCCGAATCGGGAATAACCCAACTGCTTCCGGCCGTGGACACTCTGCTGGTGATCCCGAACCAGAACCTCTTCCGCGTCGCGGACGACAAGACGACATTCGCCCATGCCTTTGCCCTGGCCGACCAGGTGCTCTATTCCGGCGTGGCCTGCATCAGCGATCTCATCGTCAAGGAAGGCCTGATCAATCTCGATTTTGCCGACGTCCTCACCGTCATGCGCGAGAAGGGCAAAGCCATGATGGGCAGGGGCGAAGCGTCCGGCGCCAAGCGCGTGCTCAATGCCGCGGTCGCCGCGATCTCCAATCCGCTGATCGAGGATCCCTCGATCAAGCGCGCGAGCGGCCTCATCATCTCCATCAGCGGCGGCAGGGATCTCATGCTGTACGAGGTCGACGAAGCCGCCAACCGCATTCGCGAAGAGGTCGACCAGGACGCCAACATCATCGTGGGCGCCACCTTCGACGAGAGCCTGGAGGGTGTTGTCCGGGTCTCTGTCGTGGCGACCGGGATCGATAATCTCGGCGCGGCGCGCCAGGCTGAGCCGGGAGAGAGTTCGCTCACTCAACTCGCCGGCAGGCTCCGCAACGACAGCCCCCCGATTGCCGCGCGGATCGAGCGAGCGATGTCACTGCCGCAACTACAATCAGCCCCACCGCCCCGCCCGGCGGCGCGCCCTGCCGAAGAGCCGCCGGCAACGCCGATTGCGAACCATGCACACCCGGCGGCGGCCGCGCAGGGTCGCGCTCTCGACATCCGCTCCTTTCTGCGCCGCAGGGCGAGCTGAAGGCTTCGCGCGCTACTCCGCTCGCCGCAGCGGCCGCGGTCGACGCGGTTGCCCGATCTCGCATTCGAGCGCACCGCGATCCCAGCCGGCGAGATCGGCTGCGGCTCCATATGTGCTCTGGAGAAATGCCGTAAGCAGGCTTTCCGGATCGGCCGCCCTGCGCACCGCGTCATACGGCAGCAGGAATTCGCCGAGCCTGGAATCGAAATGCGCGCCCTCGGGCGCGACGCGCACATCGGCAAAACCCTTTGGCGTCGGATAGGCGTAGGAATAAAACGCCGGAAAATCGGTCCCGCCGCCGCCGGGCCAGAAGCCGGCCGACGACACCTCGTCGCTATAGGCTTCGCGCGTGACCGCGTCGGGCAATCCCGGAATGCCGCCGGGATGCAGCGGGGCCGGACGTCCCGAAAAGCGCGTCACAGCGAGATCGAAACTGCCCCAGAACAGATGGACGGGGCTGACCTTGCCGATGAAGCCGGTGCGAAACCGGCTGAACACACGATTGATCGAAACCAGCGCCTCGAAGAAACGCGTGACGGCCTCCGCATCGTAGGGTCGCTTTTGCCAGTCATGCGCAAACGGCACGGCATCGGCGACCTCGTTGGGTCGACCATCGAACTCGGCGTTGCCGCCGAGGCGAGCGACCAGCTCGCGGAACTGTTTGTGAAACTCGGCGACACACATCGGCCCCAGCGCGATTTCGCACCTGTGCCCGTCTGCGGCCTCGCCGATCACGACGTGCTTGATCAGATCGAAGACGATCTCGATTCCCGGTCCATCCGGAATGAGCGACGTCGTCAGCCCGCGCGCGTTCACATAGAGGGTCGCGTGCCAGGAATGGTTGACCCATGGTGTTCTCGCCAGACGATACTTGCCGACGACCTGACAATAGAGCTGAAGCGCCGAACAGGTTTCGTTCCAGGCTTTGAACGGGATGTCGGGCCAGATCGCGTTCACCGGTGGCTCCCTGGGCTTTCGGGCATGCAAGCATATAACGATCGGCCGAGCGGCGTAAGCACGAGCTTGTTATTCGGCCGCGCCATGCGGAGAAGCGCGCAGGCGACCGACCTCCTTCTCCGACGTCCTGGCGCGGTCTCCTCCCAGCAGGCGCTGCACGCTCACGAAGAACACCGGAACCATCAGCAGCGCGAGAATGACCACCGCGATCATGCCGCCCATGACGCTGGTGCCGAGCGCCTGCTGGCTGGCGCCGCCCGCGCCCGTCGCGATCACCATCGGGAACACGCCGAAGACAAAAGCAAGGCCGGTCATCACGATCGGACGGAAGCGCAGGCTGCAGGCCTCGACCGTCGCCTCCACCAACGGCCTGCCCTGCGCGCGCAGGTCCTTGGCGAACTCGATGATCAGGATCGCGTCCTTGGCGGCGAGGCCGATGATGGTGATGAGGCCTACGGTGAAATACACGTCATTCGGCAATCCGCGCATCGACGCGGCGACCACCGCGCCGAGGATGCCCAGCGGCACCGTCAGCAGCACCGCGAGCGGGATGGTCCAGCTCTCATAGAGCGCGGCGAGACAGAGGAAGACGACCAGCGCCGAGAGCGCCAGCAGAAACGGCGCCTGCGAGCCCGACAGCTTCTCCTGCAGCGACTGGCCGGCCCACTCATAGCCGAAGCCGCGCGGCAGCTTGTCGGCGAGGCGTTCCATCTCGGCGATCGCGTCGCCCGACGTGTAGCCCGGCTTCGCTTCGCCGCTGATGCGCACAGCCGGATAATAGTTGAAGCCGGCGATCTGGGTCGGCCCCTTGGCCCACTCGATGGTGGAGAAAGCGGAGAACGGCACCAGCTGGCCTTTCCGGTTCCTGACGTTGTAGTTCAGGATGTCGTCCGCGTTCATGCGGCTCGCGCTGTCGGCCTGCACGATGACGCGCTGCATGCGCCCGCGATTGGGGAAGTCGTTGGTGTAGTTCGAGCCGAGATTGGTCGAGATCGTGTTGTTGATGTCCTCGAAGGTGACGCCAAACGCACCGGCTTTCTCGCGATCGATCACGAGATTGATCTGCGGCGCGGGCGGCAGCCCCTCGATATAGACCTTCTGCAGCACGGCGCTCGCATTGGCTTCGGCCACCAGCTGGTCGGCGGCGCTCGCGAGCGCGGCATAGCCTTTCTGCGCGCGATCCTGAAGGCGGAAGCTGAAGCCCGAGGAATTGCCGAGATTGTCGATCGGCGGCGGCTGCAGTGCCGAGATGCGGGCGTCGCGAACCGCCGAGAGATCGCGGTTGATGTCGGCGACGATTGCGGCGGCCGAATCCTGACTTCCGCGCTCCGACCAATCCTTCAGGGTGATGAAGGCCTGCGCGGTGTTGATACCCTGACCGAGGAAACTGAAGCCGGTGAGAAAGGTCACGTTGTCGATGCCCGGCCGCTCGGCCAGATATTTCTCGACCTTCTCGACCGCCGCCTCGGTGCGCGCATAGGAGGAGTCGGACGGTGTCTGAACGTCTGTGGTGATGAAGCCCTGGTCGTCGACCGGCAGGAAGCCGCCGGGCATGTTGACGAACGCGTAAGAGAGGCCGACCAGCAACGCGGCGTAGATCAGCATCAGCCGGCCGGTGCGCTTGAGCGCGCCCTGCACCAGCATCGAATAGCGGCCCCGGCCGCCCTCAAGCGCACGGTTGAACCAGCCGAACAAACCCCTGCGGGCATGGCCATGGCCGGCAGTGACCGGCTTGAGCAGCGTCGCGCACAGCGCCGGCGTGAGCGACAGCGCAAGCAGCGCCGAAAAGCCGATGGCGGCCACCATGGTCACCGAGAACTGACGATAGATGATGCCGACCGAGCCCGGGAAGAAGGCCATGGGCACGAACACCGCCATGAGCACCAGCGTGATGCCGATGATGGCACCGGTGATCTGCGACATCGCCTTGCGGGTGGCCTCCTTCGGCGGCAGCCCTTCCTCCGCCATGATGCGCTCGACATTTTCGACCACCACGATGGCGTCATCGACGAGAATGCCGACCGCGAGCACCATGCCGAACATGGTGAGCATGTTGATGGAATAGCCGGCGACCATCAGCGTGGCACAGGCGCCGAGCAGGGCTATGGGAACCACGATCGTCGGGATGATGGTGTAACGGATGTTCTGCAGGAACAGGAACATCACGACGAACACCAGCACGACCGCCTCGACCAGGGTCGAGAGCACCTTCTCGATCGAGGCCTTCACCACCGGAGTGATGTTGTAGGGAATGTCATAGGCGATGGTGGCCGGGAAGAAGCGCGACAGCTCCTTCATCTTGGCCTCCACTGCGCTGGCGGTCGCGAGCGCATTGCCGGTCGGCGACAGCAGCACCGAAAGGCCGGCGGTCGGCTTGCCGTTCAGGCGCGTGCCGAACTGGTAGCTCAATCCGCCGATCTCGATGCGGGCGACATCGCGCAGCCGCACCGTCGAGCCATCGGCATTGGCGCGCAGGATGATCGATCCGAACTCGTCCGGCGATTCGAGCTGGCCCTTGACCTGCACCAGCGTCGCAGTTCGCTGCTCGGACGTGCTCGGCTCCGCGCCGACGCTGCCCGAGGCCACTTGCGCGTTCTGTGCGGCGGTCGCCTTGGTCACGTCGTCCGCCGTAAGCCCATAGCCGACCAGCTTCGCCGGATCGAGCCAGACGCGGAGCGAGCGCTCGGTCGAATAGAGCGTGGCGCGACCGACACCCGGGATGCGCCGGATTTCGCCGAGAATGTTGCGGATCATGAAGTCGCCGAGGGCGACCTCGTCGAGACTGCCGTCGGTCGAACGCAGCGTGATGATCTGCAGCACGGCGCTGGAGGCTTCCTCGACCAGGATGCCCTGCTGAATGACGGCGCGCGGCAGCCGCGCCTCGATGCGTTTGAGGCGGTTCTGCACCTCGACCGAGGCCGCGCTGGTCTGCGTGCCCGGCTTGAAATTGGCGATGATCTCGACCTGCCCCAGCGAGTCGCTGGTGGATTCGAAGTTCAGGATGCCGGAGGCGCCGTTGAGCTCCTCCTCGATCAGCCGCGTCACGCTGTTGTAGAGGTTTTCCGGCGACGCGCCGGGATAGCTCGTGCTGATCGAGATCGAAGGCGGCGCGATGATCGGATACTGCGCGACCGCGAGCAGCGGGATCGAGATCGCGCCGACCAGACAGATGAACAGCGCGACGACCCAGGCAAAGATCGGCCTGTCGATGAAGAAGCTCGGCATGGGCTTACCGCTGCCTCGCCGCCGGCGGCTGGGCCGCAACGGTTGTCTCGCCGACCGCGCTTGCTTCCATCCAGGGGCGCGGGGAGACCTTGTCGCCTGATGCGAATTTCTGGAACCCTTCGACGACCACGCGGTCGCCGGCCTTGAGACCTTCGCTCACCAGCCACTGGCCGTCCTGAATCGCGCCTGTCTTGACCGGCCGCGGGACGACACGGTTATCGTCGTTCACGACGAAAACCTCGCTGCCGCCGCCGGCATTGCGCTGGATCGCCTGTTGCGGCACCGCGATGGCATCGCTGTCGAGACCCTGGTCGATGCGCACGCGCACATACATGCCCGGCAGCAATTCGCGCCTCGGATTTGCAAACTCGCCGCGCAAAGTGACCTGCCCGGTATTGGCGTCGACCTTGGCCTCGGAGAACAGCAGCTTCCCCGGTATCGGATAGGGCGTGCCGTCATCGAGAACGAGACGCACCTCGATCGCATCGGGCGCGATGCGCTCGAGCTCGCCGGATTCGAAAGCGCGGCGCAGACGCCTGAGCTCGCCCACCGATTGGGTGAAGTCGGCATAAACAGGGTCGAGCTGCTGGATGGTCGCGAGCGTTGCAGGGTCGTGCTGCACCACAAGCGCGCCCTCGCTCACCTGCGCGGCGCCGACGACACCATCGATCGGCGCGCGGATGGTCGCATAATCGAGGTTGAGGGTGGCGCGCGCCAGATCGGCTTTACGGCCCTCGACCTCGGCGGCCCCCTCGCGCTCCGCCGCGATCGCCTTTTCGTTCTCGACTTCGGGAGCCGCGCGCTCCTTTGAGAGAAAGCTCATTCGGCGCGCCTGCTGTACGGCCCTTTCATAGGTCGCTTCGGCCCGCGCCAGCGCGGCCTTGCTCGCCTGCACCTCGACCTCGAAGGGCCGCGGATCGATCTGATAGAGCGGATCACCGGCCTTGACCTCGCTGCCCTGGCGGAACATGCGTTCGACGATGATGCCCGACACGCGCGGACGGACCTCGGAGACGCGCATTGGCGTGATGCGGCCCGGCAACTCGCGCACCATGGCGCGCGGCTGCGGCTTGACGGTGACCACGCTCACATCCGGCTCGCTCGCGGGATTGCCGATCGAGGCGATCGCCGAATCTGGTTCGTTGCAGCCGGCGAGAAACGGCGCGATGGCGGCGAGCGCAATGAAAATGCCTGCCGACGCGCGAAGTCCTGACATTGAGAAAATATCCTTATGATGCACATGAAATTGGCGCCGCCCGACAGGACTGCGCCCGACTGCCGCAACATAAAAATCGTCTGCTGCGCCGCAATACGGCCCAATGTCACACGGTGCTATCACGTTGGAACAAAGGATGATTCCCGACGATCACCGGATCGTGACAGCAGCTTTTCGTTCACTCGGCTGCCGGAGAAAAATCGATTCGCATGCGGTCTTCACGGCCGGCCGGATCGCGAGGATGAAAGAAACGCCTGGACGCCTTCAGCGTTGACCGCGCACTCGGCACGGTTCGCCAGATCATCTGCGCGAACCTCCCTGAGACAGTGCGATCGAACCTCGCGCAAGAATCGAAGTCGTTGATGTCGACGGCGAGAAGCACGCCGTCGCAACAAGTGCCTCGCATAGAAAAAACGTCATATGGACGCCCGGCTCATTCCGATAGACATTGGCTGCGATCAAAGACGGGTTCGGCGAAGACGGTTTCCGCGCGAGGTTCCGCGTCGGCCGGCACCCCTCGAACAAGCCTTTTTTCCCGCCGCCGCTGTGCCATAGTGTTCCGCAATACCGGTTCCCATGGATGACAGAATGCCAGCAAGCTCCTCGCCTCGCTCCGCCATGGTGGACGTCGAACTGAACAAGCTGTCCTCGCCCAGGATCTTCCTGGTGCGGATGCTGGTGTTTCTGGTGCTGTGCGCGCTGGTCATGGTCGTGCTGTACCGGCAGATCATCCAGGCCTTTTTTGCCAATCCGGGGCTGAACGCGCTGATCGGGCTGGTGCTGCTGGTCGGCATCATCCTGGCGTTCCGCCAGGTGATCCGCCTCTATCCGGAAGTGAGCTGGGTGAATAATTTCCGCATCGCCGACCCCGGCCTTGCGGTCGACCGCCACCCCACGCTTTTGGCCCCGATGGCCGCGATCCTCGGCGGCGAGCGCACCGGACGGATGAGCATCACGCAGCAGACCATGCGCCATCTCCTGGATTCGATCGCGACACGGCTCGACGAGGCGCGCGACATTTCCCGCTACATGACGGGGCTGCTGGTCTTCCTCGGCCTGCTCGGCACCTTCTGGGGCCTGATCGAGACGGTCGGCTCGGTCGGCGACGTGATCCGCGATCTCAAGGTCGGCGGCGATGCCGGCGCGCTGTTCGACACGTTGAAGCAGGGCCTCGCCCGTCCGCTCGGCGGCATGGGCATCTCGTTCTCGTCCTCGCTGTTCGGCCTCGCGGGCTCGCTGATCCTGGGCTTCCTGGACCTGCAATCGAGCCAGGCGCAAAACCGCTTCTACACCGATCTGGAGGACTGGCTCGCCACCACCGTGCGCGAATATGGCGGGGGCGATGCCGGTGGCGATCTGGGAGGCGCGATCGAGCGGCTTCGCGCGGCGATGGAGGAAGGCAGCGCCAACCGCAGCACGACGACGGCGATGGCCAACCTTGCCGAAGCGATCCAGGGACTGGTCGCGCATATGCGAACCGAGCAGCAGATGATCCGCGAGTGGGCCGACGGCCAGGGCGAACAGAACCGCGAGATCAAGAAGCTGCTCGAACGGCTCGTGCGCGAGCCGGAGAAGAGTTGAGCCGCAAAACGGAGTAGTCGATGGCCCTCGCCCGCTCGCGTTCCCGCGAATCCGTCTTCAACTACTGGCCCGGTTTCGTCGACGCACTGTCGACGCTCGTGCTTTCGGTCATCTTCCTGCTCACGGTCTTCCTGGTGGTGCAGTTCTTCCTGTCCCAGGAGGTCACGGGCAAGGACAAGGCGCTGGAAGAGCTCAATGCCAAGATCGCGCAGCTCAACGACATGCTGTCGCTGGAAAAGCTCTCAAAGCTCTCGCTCGACGACCAGGTCTCGCAGCTCAAGGCCGGTCTCGCCTCGGCCGAGACCGAGCGCGACCGCGTCAAGGGGCTTTATGAGGGACTTGCCGGGGCCGGCAACGACGCCGCCGGTCGCGCGGCCGAGCTGAACAAGGCACTTGATTCGGAGAAAGCGGTTTCCGCGCGCGCGCTGGCCCAGATCGAGGTCTTGAACCAGCAGATCAGCGCGCTTCGCCGCCAGTTGGCCGCGCTCGAGGAAGCGCTCGACGCCTCCGAAAAGCGCGACAAGGAATTGCAAAGCCGCATCGCCGATCTCGGCCAGCGCCTGAACGTCGCGCTGGCGCAGCGGGTGCAGGAGCTGTCGCGCTACCGTTCGGAATTCTTCGGACGCCTGCGCGCCATTCTGGGCAACCGGCCCGACATCCGCATCGTGGGCGACCGCTTCGTATTCCAGTCCGACGTGTTCTTCGAGACCGGCCAGGCCACTCTCTTGCCGGAGGGGCGCGCCGAGCTCGACAAGGTCGGCGGCGCACTGATCGATCTCGACAAGCAGATCCCGAGCGAGATTGCATGGGTGCTGCGGGTGGACGGCCATACCGACGTGCGGCCGATCAACAGCCCGGTGTTCAAGTCGAACTGGGAGCTGTCGTCCGCTCGCGCGATTTCAGCGGTGCAATACCTGATCTCGCTCGGCGTGCCGGCGCAGCGACTGGTCGCTGCAGGATTTGCCGAGTTTCAGCCGCTCGACAGCAGCAATACCGAGGATGCCTATCGCCGCAATCGCCGCATCGAGCTCAAGCTGACGGAGCGGTAGGCCTCGTCGTTGCGAGCCACGGGTCCGCTCGAAGATGGCGTGCGGACACTCACGCCCCCTCGAACTGCAGGCGCGCGAGCCGGGCGTAGAGACCGCCCGAAACCGCCAGCGAGGCATGGGTGCCCTCTTCGACAATGCTGCCCTGCTCCAGCACCAGAATGCGATCGCAGGACAGAACCGTCGCGAGCCGATGCGCGATCACGATCGTGGTACGATGGCGCATCAGTTCCTCGAGCGCGGTCTGCACCAGCGTTTCGCTCTCGGCATCGAGCGAGGACGTCGCTTCGTCGAGCAGCAACAGCGGCGAATTGCGGAGGATCGCGCGGGCAATCGCGATCCGCTGGCGCTGGCCGCCGGAGAGCATCACGCCGCGCTCGCCCAGCGCGGTCTCGAAGCCCTGCGGCAGCCTTTGAATGAACTCGGCCGCATGCGCCAGCTCGGCGGCACGCTCGACCTCGGCGTCGTCGGCGTCCGGGCGGCCGAAACGAATGTTGTCGCGGGCGCTCGCGCCGAACACCACCGATTCCTGGGGCACCAGCGCGATGCTGCTGCGCAGCTCGTGCGGATCGGCCGACCTGATCGGCACGCCGTCGAAGGTGATTGTGCCCGACGTCGGATCGTAGAAGCGCAAAAGCAGGTGGAACAGCGTGCTCTTGCCCGCGCCGGAGGGGCCGACGATCGCGACTTTTTCGCCGGCCTTGACCGAAAACGACACCTGATGAACGGCCGGCACATCCGGTCGCATCGGGTAGGCGAAGCTGACATTCTCGAAAGCGACATCGCCGCGGGCGGGCTTTGGCAACGCGCGCGGCGACGCAGGTGCCGTCACCTCAGGCTTGACGCGAAGAATCTCGAACAGGCGTTCGGCCGCGCCCGAGGCCGCGGCCAACTCGCCCCAGACCTCGCTGAGCTGGCCGAGGCCGGCTGCGGCGAACGCGGTATAGAGCACGAACTGGCCGAGCCGTCCCGGCGAGATGACATGTGTGAGCACGTCATGCGATCCGACCCAGAGGATCGCGACCACGCTGGTGAAGACAATGAAGATGATGATGGCGGTGAGCACCGCCCGCGCGCGGGTCGACGTCCGCGCCGCCTCGTAGGCCTGCTCCACCTCCTTGCCGAAACGCGTATTCGCGAGCCGCTCGCCGGTATAGGCCTGCACGGTGCGGATCGCGCCGACAAGCTCGGACGCGTAAGCCGAGGCGTCGGCGAGCGTATCCTGGGCGTTGCGCGACAGCCGCCGCACCCATCGGCCGAACGCCACCAGAGGAAGCACGATCAAGGGGATCGCAAGCAGCACGAATCCGGACAGACGCGGGCTCGTCACCACCATCATGGCGGCGGCGCCGATGAACAGCATCAGGTTTCGCAGCGCAATCGAGACGGAGGCGCCGACCGCGGACTTGATCTGGGTGGTGTCGGCGGTGAGCCGCGAGATCAGCTCGCCGGAGCGCGCGGAATCGAAAAAGGACGGCGACAGCGAGATCAGATGCGCGAACACGTCGCGCCTGAGATCGGCGACGATGCGCTCGCCGATGGTCATCACGAGGTAGTAGCGCGAGGCCGACGCCAGCGCGAGCACGGCTACGATCGCGATCATGACCGAGAAATAGCTATTGATCAGCGCGATGCCTTCCGGAGTGAAGCCGAAATCGATCATGCGGCGGACGGCGATCGGCACCAGCAGCGTGGTGATCGCGGCAATTGTCAGCGCCAGCAGCGCAAGCAGGGCGCGGCCGCGATAGCGCGCGATGTAGGGCGCGAGCGCGAGCAGCGGGCGCAGCCGCGCGCTGCCCCCAGAGCGTCCGACGCCATCGGTCGCCGCCTCGGCGACAGGCGCATCCGCAGCGAGCCGCTTCTCGTCGCCGGCGTCCTCCAGCCGTTCCAATGCGCTCATCAGGTATGACCCTTCGCTATCTCCCTCCCCCAGATAGGACGGGCTTCCAAGGGAGGCAAATCCGCGGGAAGCGCGCAGTGAGCCCGGCTTGTTTTGGCGCATGGCATGCGTTATAGAGCCCGCCAAATCCGTCATTGCCAGACTGCGAACAGGCGTAAGCCGCCTTCAGGACATGCCATGAAAGCCGAAATTCACCCGAATTATCATACGATTACGGTCGTGATGACCGATGGCTCCGAGTTTCAGACCCGCTCCACCTGGGGCAAAGAAGGCGACAAGCTGCACCTCGACATCGATCCCAAATCGCACCCGGCCTGGATCGGCGGCGCCCAGCAGATCCTCGATCGTGGCGGCCGTGTCTCGCGGTTCCAGAAGAAGTTCTCGGGCTTCCTCAAGAAGGAATAGCGAAAGCGTGCTCGAACAGCAAAACGCCCCCGTTTCGGGGGCGTTTTTGTTGGCATCAATGGATTGCTTCGTCGCCTGCCCCTCTCGCAATGGCGGGCATGAGCGAAGTTTGCCACTACTGCTCGAACGCGGCCTTCAGGCGATTGAGCTGCGGCACCAGCGGATTGCCAATCGCCGCGCGCTCGGCCACCGGTGAGTGGATCGTGGCGTCGAGACGCCGCACGCGCGACTGCAGGCTCATCGAACGCGCGATCAGATCCTGCAAGTGCTCCGGCAGCTTCTCGATCGTGTCCGCAGTTCCCGGGTCGGCTGCCGACAGCTTGACCTTGGTCTTCTCGCGATTGGCCTGGGTCAGCGTCATCTCGCCTTCCTTCACCGCGCGATGCAACAGGAGCCAGGAGGCGAGCTGCATCAGACGGGTGGTGAGCCGCATGCTTTCGGTCGCATAAGTGAGGCTTGCCCCGCGATCCAGCGCCTTGGCCTCGGCGCGGCCGGCGCCGTCAAGATAGGCCGCGGTCTCCTCGACCAGGTCCATGCCTTCGCGGAAAAGATTGCTGAACGCCGCAGAATTCGTGAGCCGTTCGCTGAACTGAACCAGCGCACTATCGCCATGCGGACGATCGACCATGGTTAACGCCCCTCAACGCTACCGATTACGCTGCCGGCTCGGCTCGCCGGTTATGATGAACAAATCATTGCGCGGGCGGGTCGAAGAGTCCAGCGACAACGGTTGTTATGGTTTCCGAGCGGTGGGGCGGCTGAGAGAAACCCCGACAGCCGATGCGACAGGTTCGTCGTTCGCGCACGATCGGCGCAAAAAAAGAGCCGCCGTTTCCGGCGGCTTTTGAAGTTGATAACAGGGAGGCGTCAAACAGAGTGGACAGGAGCCACTCGGTGTCCAAACGAGGACGTATCAGTCATAAAGGCGAAAGCTTAATCGATCGTAAAGGCGCGGATTTTTTTCAGGGCTTGTTAGCCATCTGAGCCATTGGCCGAGTTCCAGCTTTCGCAGGCTTCGCCTGCTTCGGCTCGAACATTCCGAGCTCAACGCTTGAAGAAGCTGTCAGCCGCGTCCTTTGACGCGCGCTTCCTGCCGGCGGCTTCCTTCAGCCGCTCGATCTCGCCCGTGAGCAGCGCTATACGCTCGGTCAACTCCTCGAGCGACAAGAGCGACAGGTCCTGCCCGATCTCATGGCTGACTTTCTTGCGCGGGCGGTCGTCGTCATCCATTGGCATCGCCTGCTCCTTCCGCTGTTGCAAGGGACCGACCGGCTGGCTAATCAAGGTCGTCATCAAACCCGCAGGATTCTCAGGACAAATCACCATGGAAAAGCTGCCCGCGCAAATGACCGTTGTCGGCATCAGCAGGCCGGGCGGCCCCGAGGTGCTCGTTCCCGAGACTCGCCCGGTCCCGGTTCCGCGCGAGGGCGAAATCCTGATCAAGGTGCTGGCGGCGGGCGTCAATCGTCCCGACGTCTCGCAGCGCATGGGCCACTACCCGCCCCCGCCCGGCGCCTCCGATCTGCCCGGGCTCGAGGTGGCCGGCGAAGTGGTCGCGCTCGGCGCCAGCACAGGGAAGCACAAGCTCGGCGACAAGGTGATGTCACTGGTCGCGGGCGGCGGTTACGCGCAATATTGCATCGCGCAAGACGCCCAGGCGATGGCGGTGCCGCCGTCGCTGACCATTGCGGAGGCGGGCGCGGTTCCGGAAACGCTGATGACCGTCTGGCACAATGTGTTCGAGCGCGGCGCGCTGAAAACAGGCGAGACGCTCCTGATCCATGGCGGCTCGTCCGGGATCGGCACGATGGCGATCCAGCTCGCCAAGGCGTTCGGCGCCAAAGTGATCGTCACCGTCGGCTCCAGGGAAAAGGCCGATGCCTGCATCAAGCTCGGCGCCGATCGCGCCATCAACTACAAGAGCGAGGATTTCGTTTCCGAGGTCAAGGCGGCGACCGAAGGCGCCGGCGCCAACGTCATCCTCGACATGGTCGGCGGCGACTATATCGAGCGCAACTACGATGCCGCCGCCATCGACGGGCGCATCGTGCAGATCGCCTTCCTCGGCGCCCCTAAGGCGACCGTCAACTTCACAAAGCTGATGGTGAAGCGACTCACCCATACCGGCTCGACGCTGCGGCCCCGTAGCAACGCCGACAAGGCCGCAATGGTCGCGGCCATCGAAGCGAGGGTCATGCCGCTGCTGCGCGACGGACGCGTGAAACCGTTGATGGACAGCAGCTTTCCCCTGGAAAAGGCGGCCGACGCGCACCGGCGCATGGAGACCTCCGAGCATATTGGCAAAATTGTGTTGCTTGGCTAGCGCAACGTCCCCATGGAGTGCCGGAAACCCTTTGATTTCCTTCATATTCGTGCCATTTATCGTTCAATAGCTGAACGTATTTGAGCCTCGAACGCGGAGAACTGACATTGCGTCTGATCAGGCGTCTCGCGCCGCTGGCGCTTGGCCTTGTCATTGCTGTTGCCGCCACATCGGCGCACGCGCTTGATGCTGTCAGCGTTCGCAGCGACGCGCCCGCAATCGACCTCACGAGCGTGCTCGAGCACCAGCGCAGCGAAGGCGACCGTATTCAGGTTTCGACCGCGCCGGGCACGGACGGCATCGTCCGCCGCATCGAGGTGCGCGCACGCGAAGGCGGCACCAACTGGGTGGTGTTCGCGCTTGCCAACAACACCGACGACCAGCTGGACCGCCTCATCGTGGCGCCGCATTACCGCATCGTCGCCTCCGGCCTGATGTGGCCCGACCTCGGGCTGTCGCGCATTGCGACGATCACGCCGTCGACCGGCGATCGGCCCGATCGGCAGGAGAGCCCGACCGCCGACATCTTCCGCATCACGCTCGATCCCGGCGCGGTGATCACCTTTGTCGCGGAGCTGCGCACCGACAAGCTGCCGCAGCTCTATCTCTGGGAGCCCGACGCCTACAAGGACAAGGTCAACTCGTTCACGCTGTACCAGGGCATCGTGATCGGCATCTCCGGCCTTCTCGCGCTGGTGCTCACCATCCTGTTCGTGGTGAAGGGCTCGATCATGTTTCCCGCCGCCGCCGCGCTCGCCTGGGCAGTGCTGGTCTATATCGGCGTCGATTTCGGCTTCTGGGGCAAGGTGCTCGACATGTCGAACAACGCCGAGCGCGTCTGGCGCGCGGCGGGCGAGGCGATCCTGGCTGCGACCCTGCTCGTGTTCCTGTTCGCCTACCTCAATCTGTCGCGCTGGCATGTGCGTTATTCCCACATCACGCTGGGCTGGGTCACGTTCCTCGGCGCGCTGGTCGCGCTCGCATTGTTCGATCCCGCGGTCGCCTCGGGCATCGCGCGGATGTCGCTGGTCTTGATCGCTTTCGCCGGCTTCGCGCTGATCGTCTATCTTTCGACCCACGGCTTCGACCGCGCGGTGCTATTGATCCCGACCTGGTTCCTGCTGGTGGTCTGGGTGATCGCGGCCGGCCTGACGGTCGCGGGCAGCGTGACCAACGACATCGTGGGGCCGGCGCTGCTCGGCGGCCTCGTGCTGATCGTGATGCTGATCGGCTTCACCGTCATGCAGCACGCCTTTGCCGGCGGCGGCGCCAGCACCGGAATCGTTTCCGACGTCGAGCGGCGCGCGCTTGCGCTGGCCGGAAGCGGCGACCTGATCTGGGACTGGGACGTCTCGGCCGACAAGGTCTTCACCAGCCCCGAGACCGAGAGCCTGCTGGGCCTCAAGCGCGGCACGCTGGAGGGGCCGGCGGCGAAATGGCTGGAGGTGCTGCATCCGCTCGACCAGGATCGTTTTCGCGCGGCACTCGATAGTGTTCTCGACCAGCGCCGCGGCCGGCTGGTGCAGGATTTCCGGCTGCGCACGCCGGACGGCCATTTCATGTGGTTCGCGCTGAAGGCGCGTCCGGTGGTCGGCTCCGACGGCGAGGTGTCGCGTGTGGTCGGCACGCTCACCGACGTCACCGACATCAGGAACGCCGAAGAGAGGTTGCTGCACGACTCCGTGCATGACAATCTCACCGGCCTGCCCAATCGCAAGCTGTTCATGGATCGCCTCGGCGCGGTGGCGAATTTCGCCAAGACCATGCCGAACCTGCGGCCGACATTGATGGTGATCGATCTCGACCGCTTCAAGCAGGTCAACGATTCCGTGGGGATTGCGGTCGGCGATTCCATCCTGCTGACGCTGGCGCGCCGGCTGACACGCATCCTCAAGCAGCAGGACACGCTGGCGCGGCTCGCGGGCGACCAGTTCGGCCTGATCCTGCTCAGCGAGCAGGATCCCGCGCGCATCACCGCTTTCGCCGAGACCATCCGTAAGACCATCCGCGCGCCGATCGCCTTCAACGACCGCGAAATCTTCCTGACCGCATCGATCGGGCTTGCGCTTTCCGATCCCCAAACGCAGATTTCCGACGAGATCATCAAGGACGCCGAGCTTGCGATGTATCACTCCAAGCGCATCGGCGGCGACCGCATCGACGTCTACAAGCCCGCGATGCGCGCGCGAAAGACCGATCGCCTCACGATCGAGAGCGAATTGCGCCGCGCCATCGAGCGGCAGGAGATCACCATCCTCTATCAGCCGATCGTGCGGCTCGAAGACCGCTCGATTGCGGGGTTCGAGGCGCTGGCGCGCTGGGATCATCCGAAGCTCGGGCGGATGTCGCCCAACGAATTCATCGCCGTTGCCGAGGAGATCGGGCTGATCGTCGATCTCGGCACCTTCGTGATGGACCAGACCGCGCGGCAGCTTGCGGTCTGGCAGCGCGCGATGCGCTCGCGCGAGCCGATCTTCGCCTCCGTCAACGTCTCCTCGCGCCAGCTCCTGCGCCACGACCTGCTGCACGACATCCGGACCGTGCTGTCGCGCTCGTCGGTGGCGCGCGGGACGCTGAAGCTCGAGCTCACCGAATCGCTGGTGATGGAAAACCCCGAGCACGCCGCGCAGATGCTGTCGCGAATCCGCGAGCTCGGCGTCGGGCTCTCGATCGACGATTTCGGCACCGGCCATTCCTCGCTCGCCTATCTCCAGCGTTTTCCGTTCGACACGCTGAAGATCGACCAGTCCTTTGTGCGCACAACGACCCGCGGAACCCGGCCGGTGATCCTGAAATCGATCATCGCGCTGGCGCACGATCTCGGCATGGACGTCGTGGCGGAAGGCGCGGAGACGGACTCCGATGCCGTCGAGCTTTACCAGCTCGGCTGCGAATATGCGCAGGGTTTTGCCTTTGGCGAGCCTATGGATCCCGATGCCGCGATGCGGCTCCTCACCGAAGAACGGCTCGAAGCGGCGAGCTGACGACGGATCGCGCTATCATGCACTCGGTTCGAGCGGCGGCGGCGAGGTCGCTTCTGGTTCGGGCGCCGCGGCGGCCGAACGCCATTGCTTGACGTGCTTGGTGAAAATCCGGACCACGTAGCCGTCGACCGCCGGACCCTGGCCAAACAGATCTGCCGCGATTTTTTCGATGTCGTCCCTGAGCAGCAGGAACTGAGCCTGTCTCGCGCTGTTTTCGGTGCCGATGACGCCGCCGAGCTCGTCCATGGCGGCGTCGCTGATCTGGCACGGCACAGGCTTTCCTTCATTCAGCATTGTGAATTTGAAAGCCAGCCGCTCGCTGTCATGACCGATGATCTTGTCGCGCGCCAGTGGCACCGGAGCATCCTCTCTGCGCGGCAGACATCTCACTTCCGACGTTACGCTCATGTCAACCTCGTTCCGGGTCGATCCGGAGCGCGCCGCCCTTCAGCCGACGCCCCGAACCGCCGCCAATCCAGCCGGTCGCCAGGCCGGCTCCCTTCAGCATCTCGATAATTGTGGCTGGGGGACGCCTTCTTTGGGCCAAAGATCTGACCACTTCCTGATCACGGATGGTGTCAAGGTATTGAGATGCTTAAGCCGATTTGCCTCGCTCTTTTTTGCCTCTCCCTTGTCGGCGCGCTTCTAGCCGTGCGGACAACCATTGCGGCGCGCGCGGTCGCGGAACCGGCGATCTCAGAGCCAGCTTCCGGCATCGTCCCGGAGGCCGAGGACGACGACAGGGCACCGCTTGCCAAGGGAGACAAGCTGCCTTTTGCCGATTTCGATTCCAAAAAAGTGTCCGTGATCCCGATCGAAGCCGCACCGATCGAGAAAGACGAGGCCACTCGGATCGAGAAAATAGAAGCGCCGGCGACCGAGAAAAAAGAAGCCGCACCGGTCGAGAAAAAAGACCCGCCTCCGGTCGCAAGAAAAGAAGAGAAGAAAACCAGCGAGACCGCGACGGCCGAGGAAACCGTAAGCTGGCATTGGCACGTCGGCTCCAAAATCTCCAAACGCACCGGAAAGCCTGTCCAATAGCAAAGCGGCGACTTCGACGTCGTGCTGTTACGGCTTCGGCGAATGCCACTTCCGCGGCGGCGCCGAATAAGCCCTGAACCGGGCCAGCAGCGGCTCGACGGTGGGTTCGACGACCAGCATGTCGAGATAGGTCTGCGTCAAGAATCCTTCCGCGACGATCTTCTCGATCAACGCAAGCAACGGCTGAAAGAAATCCTTCACGTTGAGAAGCCCGCACGGCTTGGCATGGATGCCGAGCTGCGCCCACGTCCACTGCTCGAAGAATTCCTCGAAGGTGCCGGCTCCGCCCGGAAGAGCGATGAACGCGTCGGCGAGGCTCTCCATCGTCTGCTTGCGCTCGTGCATGCTCTCGACCACGCGAAATTCGCTCAGGCCCGGATGAGCGAGCTCGCGCTCGAACAGCGCACGCGGCATGACGCCTATGACGCGTCCGCCCGCCGTCAGCGCGGCTTCGGCCACCGCGCCCATCAGTCCGACCTTGCCGCCGCCATAGACCAGCGTCAGGCCTGCGCGCGCCAGCGTTTCACCGGCCGAGACCGCGGCATCGAGATAAGCTGGATCGCGGCCGACATTCGAGCCGCAGAAAACGCAAACCGACTTCACGACACGCCGCCTCCATCCGTCAAATCGAGCCAATGCGCCGGCCCGTCTAGCACATCTGTACGATTCGCACGAAAGCGCGCGCTCGACGTGAGTGGTTGATGTAAGCCCTCGCATGGCTGACATGCACTGCGCTCGAGCAGCCGCGCCGCCACAAAGAGGCGAACACGGACAACCAGAGCATGATCCGGAAAAGTGGGCTCCGGTTCTCCCAAGGGATCATGCGCTATTGCTGGGTCTTCGTGCCTTGGCTAGGCTTCGCCAAAATCGATGCTGGAGGCCCCCGTGACCCAATCCGACGAGGAAAGAATTTCCGAAGACCGTCGCGACGCGCTGCGCTATGCGCTGGCAATCGGCAGCGGCGCCGCGCTGACGTCGGCCCTGGCCAGCCCGGCATCGGCGGAGACGGCCGCCGAGAACACGCTCGATCGTATTCGCGCCGACAAGGTGCTGCGCATTGCCGTGCTGCCGGGCGAATTGCCCTACTTCAGCAAGGATCTCGCGACCGGCACCTGGTCGGGATTTTCGATCGAGATGGCCAATGACATCGCCAAGCTGCTCGACGTCAAGCTCGACTATACTGAATCGACCTATGGCAATTCGATCCTCGACCTGCAGGCCAACAAGATCGACCTCGGCTTTGCGCTCAACCCGACGCCGCAGCGGGCGCTGGTGGTCGATTTCACCAATCTCGTGTTCCCGCATCCGTTCGGCGCGATGCTGCGAAAGGGGTTGGAGGCCAGGACATGGTCCGACATCAACAAGCCCGAGGTCAGGATCGCGGTCGACGTCGGCTCCGCCAACGAGGCGGTGGCGCGGCGGTTTGCACCGAATGCGAGCATCAAGTCGCTGAAGTCGCGCGACGAGGTCATGCTGGAAATGTCCTCGGGACGGGTCGACTGCGTGGTCAACGCGCTGGTGCTGGGCCTGACCGCGATCGCCAAGAACCCCAATCTCGGCACCTACAAGATCCTGCAGTCGCCCGCTGTCACCATCGCGAGCAGCATGGCGGTGCGGCGCGAAACGGACAAGCGCTGGCGCGATTTCCTCTCCGTCTGGGTCGATTACAATCGCGGCGTCGGCCAGATGCGGGAATGGTTCGTCAAGGGGCTCGCGCTCAGTGGCGTGAAGGCCGAGGACGTGCCGGTGGAATTGAATATCTGAGACGGCGAACAAGCGAACGCCCGCTCACGCCCTGTCGTACGTCATGCCGCGCTCGAGCCGCCGCGCGAGCAGCGTCGCCGGAAACAGGATGGCGAAATAGATCAGGGCCACGACGGTATAGACCTCCAGCGGCCGATAGGTGTCGGCGTTGATCAGCGTCGCATTGTAGACGAGGTCCGGCACGGCGATGACGGACACCAGCGACGTGTTCTTGAGTTGCGTGACGGACTGATTGACGTAAGGCGCCATCATCGGCTTCAGCGCCTGCGGCAGAACCACGAGCCGCAGCAGGCGCCAGCCGCGCAGGCCCAGCGCATGACCCGCGTCCCACTGGCCGCGCGGCACGCTTTCGATCGAGCCGCGCACGATCTCCGCGTAGAACGCGCCGCCATAGAGGGTGAGCACGCTGACGGCGGCGACATGCGCGGGGATGTTGACACCCAGCACGACCGGGAAGGCGTAATAGAACCAGATGATCTGGACCAGCAGCGGCGTGCAGCGGAACAGTTCGACATAGGCGACCAGGAACCAGTCGATCACGGGCAGCCGTGCGACGCGGAGCATGCCGACGACAAGACCGAGCAAGGTGCCGAGCACAATGGTGCCAATCGTATAGGCGATGGTCCAGCCGAGCCCGAGCCAGAACAGGTGGCTGTATTTGGTCAGGATCGCGAAGTCCCAAACGTAGTGCATGGTTGCTCCAGTTTGGCCTTTTCCACCTGAAAGTTGTCAGAGATAGCGGCGCGGCGAAAACGGCGCGGCATCGAAGGGCGGCACTTCGCCCGCGATCATCGCCGCAATCGCCTCCCCGCTCGCCGGCCCCGTCGTGAAACCGATATGCTGGTTGCCGAACGCAAACCAAAGCCCGGAATGCCGCGGCGCCTGCCCGATCATCGGCAAGCTGTCGGGCAAGGTCGGCCGCGACCCGCGCCAGGGTTCGGCCACGGCATCGCCGAACTCGACGACGCCGCGCGCCGCCGCGACCGAGCGCTCGAGCTGGCCAAAGGACGACGGCGCATCGCGATAGGTGAGCTCGACACCGGACGTGACGCGGATCCCATTCTCCATCGGCGTCATCAGAAATCCGGTTTCGGCGTCATGGATCGGCCGCAGCAGTTTTCGCGAGGGGTTTGGCCGAAACTCCTGATGATAGCCGCGCTCGGTCGCGAGCGGCACGCGATAGCCGAGCGGCCGCAGCAGACCGGCCGACCATGGACCGAGCGCGACCACGACGTGGCGCGCGCCAAGCTCATCATCGGCCAGAATGACGCGCCAGCCGTCGGCTTCCGGCGTGATTGCCTTGATCTCCGAGCGGCGGATCGTCCCGCCCGCGCCCTCGAACATCCGCGCATAGGCTTTCACGACGTTGCCGGGCGAGTCCACCGATGCGGTCTGGGTGTGCAGGAGACCGACCTTGTAGACCGGCAGGATGTTGGGTTCGAGCGCCGAGATCGCCTGGCGATCGAGCAGCTCGCTCTTGATGCCGTACTCCGCAAGCGCGGCCTGCTGCGCGCTCGCCGCATCATGCGCATCGCTGCGCCAGGCCTTCAGCCAGCCGCTCTCGCGGATGCGCTGGGGAATGCCGGCCTTCACCACCCACTCGCGATGCAGCTTGAGCGACGGGACGATCAGGCTTTGCAGCGCGGTCGCGCGCGGCTTGACGCGTGAAGGTGTCGCGTTCGCCAGAAAGCGTGCGACCCAGCCCGCGTTCTGGATCGACCACAACGGATCCCAGCGCAGCGCCGGGTGGCGGTTGAGAAGATATTTCGGCAGCGCGTCCCAGAGGGAAGGCACGTTGAGCGGGAAAATGGAGCCGCTGCTGAGCACGCCGGCGTTGCCATAGGACGTTTCGCTGCCCGCCTCGCGCCGATCAACGAGCACGACGGAGAAACCGCGTTGCTGCGCGGCAATGGCCGTCGACACGCCAACAATGCCCGCGCCGAGCACGACGACATCCGCGTCCTTTGTGGTGTTGTCCTGCATCCAGCCCCCCGCCGCGAGACCTCACATCAACGTCAGTCCGCCGTCGACCGGCAACAGCGCGCCCGTGATGTGGGACGCCTCCCGCGACAGCAAAAAGGCAACCAGTGACGCCACCTCGTCAGGCTCGGCGAGCCGCGCCAGCGGATTGGCGCCGGCGGCCGCCTGCCAGGCCTGCGTGTCGAGCGCCCCGGTGAGGCCTGCATCTTTCCTCGTGTAGCCGGGCACGACGATGTTGGCGGTTGCGCCGGCTGGAGCAAGCTCGATCGCCAGGCATTTGGTCAGGACTTCCAGCGCGGCCTTGGCCGAAGCCGACGCCGGAAAGATCGAGCTCGGCACAAATCGATGCGCGCCAAAGCTCGAGATCGCGACCACGCGTCCGAGCGGCCGCGCAAGGTCCGGCATCGCCGCCGCGGCAAGCTCGTGGAACGAGGCGGCCATGACAGCAAAGGCGCGCTGCAGCGCCTCGCGCGACAATTGCTGAAAGCTCCGTCGATCGGCAAAGCCCGCGGCATGCACGATGGCATCCACCGGACCGAACGCGGCACGGCTGGCGCGCACGAGTCCCGCTGCCGCGCCTTGCTCGGCGAGATCGCCGAAGCAGGTATCGACGCGAGCGCCGAGGCGCGCGCAGGCCGCGGCAACCGCCGCCAGCCGTTCGCGGCCGGCCTCATCGGAGCCCTGCCCGTGCAACATCAGGCACTGATCGGCCGCCGCCAGCCGCCGCGCGACCGCAGCTCCGATCCCCGAGCCGCCGCCCGTGATGATTGTTGTCCGCATGAACGGTTCGTTTCGAGCGCTCTTGATCCCGCGACTATAGGTTTCTCGATTTCAAATGCCAATGATTGCACGCCGCGCCTTGCAAAATAGCGCCGCGTCGTGGAGCATGAGGACAAAGCAATCCGAGGCGGGAGGACGAGGTTGAAAGCTCAGCGATCAGCCGCTGGCGCGATGGCGGTCGCAGCGCTTTTGTGCGCGAGCGCCAGCGGCCACGCCCAATCGAACGATCAGCCGACCACCGGTCAGCCGACCTATGTCGTGACCTATATCGAAGCAGCGCCCAAGGCCGCGACCGATGCGCGCAAGCTGATCGTCGCACGTTGCGCCAGCGCGCGGAAAGCAGCCGGGCTCGCACAAGTCGAGGCGTTTGCGCGCATAGGCCATCCGAGCCAGTTTGCGATGCTGGAGCAGTGGCAAACCGGCAAGGCGAAAGACGATTTTGCCGCCAGCGAAGACGCCAAGACCCTTCTCGCGCGGCTGTCGCCGCTGCTGGTCGCGGGTTACGACGAGCGCATCCATGTGCCACTCACGACCGGCGCATCGATGCCCGCGCCGGCCGATGCGGTGGTCGCATTGACCCATGTCGATCTGATTCCGACCTACAAGGACGCCGGCGTTGCGAAGGTGAAGGCATTTGCGGAGCAAAGCCGCGCTACGAGCGGCAATCTCCGCTTCGACGTGCTGACCCAGGCGAGCCGGACCAATCACATGACGGTTGTGGAGAGCTGGTCGACGGCGGCAGCCAAGGATGCGCATGTCGCCGAGCCCTTTGTCAGATCGTTCCGCGAAACGCTGATGCCGATGAGTGGAAGCCTCTACGACGAGCGCGTGTACAGTCCTCTGCATTGCTGAAGCTGGCGCGCCGGTTTCGATCGCCGCATGCGCTAACGCCGCTTTCCGGCGGCCGTCATCCGCTTGAACCTGACGCTTTGGCCATCGGGCATGCGGGTCGCGACATAGCCGGCCGCAAGACAGGCTTCGCGCTGCGGCATCTTCTCCTGCGGACTGCGCAGGCTGTCCCACCAGGACGCGCGATGCGCCGCCCGCGGCAGCGCAGCGCCGATGATCTCCTCCACCTGCGCGAAGCTCAGGACCAGTTCGGGCAGCGTCTGTTTCCTCAGATAATCGCGCAGGGCATCGTAGTCGTTCACGGCTATCCCAATCGTCCGCCCGGTTCATCGCTGGATCAACGCACTTTTCATGATCCCGCAACCGATCGTTAACCGATTAACGCATCGTTGTCCTCATTTAAGCCGTTCGCAATGTTTCTGGCGCATCCAAGGAGACCGGGAGCCCTTCACGGATGCGATTTGGACGACGCAGGGACATGGCCAAACAAGTGGCCAATCACCCTTGGCGGCGATCGGCAAAGCTGCTGATCGCCTCGTCGGTCGTGACCGTCCTCGGCTTTTCCGCGATCTGCGCCAGCGTCATGCTGGACATGCGGCACGGCGAGGA
Source organism: uncultured Alphaproteobacteria bacterium (assembly GCA_963738845.1). Taxonomy (GTDB): domain Bacteria; phylum Pseudomonadota; class Alphaproteobacteria; order Rhizobiales; family Xanthobacteraceae; genus Bradyrhizobium. The sequence goes on from CAVTYJ010000012.1 coordinate 233,687, forward strand.
GCAACTCGCGCGTCAATCCCTGGAAAACCTCGCTGCCACCATCGACGCCGATGTCGGGCGCAACATCGAACTTTACGATCTCTCACTGCGCGCGGTTGCCAGCAACATGGTACTGCCGGAGATCAACCGCGTCTCCAAGACGATCCGCCACCTCATCCTGTTCGACCGCGCGGCGAGCGCGGGCTATTTCGGCGCGATCCAGGTATTCGATGCCGAGGGACGGCTGCAGATCGATGCATCGACACTCGACCCGGTTCCGGAGAACCGTGCCGACGAAGAGTATTTCCAGGTGCATCGCGACCAGGACGATGTCGGGCTTTATATCAGCCGTCCGATGCTGCACCGGGGGGCCTATTCGATCGTGCTGAGCCGTCGCATCAGCGCCGCCGACGGTCATTTTCTCGGCGTGGTCGCGGGCTCGATCCGCTTCAGCTATTTCCATCAATTGTTCGAGCGTCTCAATCTGTCCGCAAGCGACACGATTTGCGTGTTGCGCCGCGACCGCACCATCATCATGCGCACGCCGTTCGATCTCGATGTGATCGGCAAGCAACTGGGCGAGATGCCGCGCGGCAAGGTCCCGACCTTGGCGGAGGGCAAGGCCTATGCCGGCGTCGGCCCAATCGATGATATCCCGCGCCTCTACGTCCGCCGCGCCAGCACCAATCCCCTCATCATCGTGGTCGGCAAGCCGCTGGACGAGATTTTGGGAATGTGGCGCACGCAGGCCGTGAGGATCGGCGCCGTCATGTTGGCGCTGATCGCCTTCGTGCTCGCGGTGACGCTGTTTCTGGCGCGCGAGACCGTCCGCCGCGCCGAGGCCGAGGACAAGCTCGAGGAGCTTGCCACCACGGACGCGCTCACGGGCTTGCGCAATCGACGCAAGTTCGACGTCACGATGGACACCGAATGGCGGCGCGCCGTCCGCCAGAGGACGCCGGTATCGCTGCTGATGATCGATGCTGATCACTTCAAGAGCTACAACGATACTTTCGGCCACCAGGCCGGCGACCAGGTGCTGGTCGGAATCGCGATCTGCATCTCGGATTCGGTCAAGCGGGCCGGCGATTGCGTGGCGCGCTATGGCGGAGAGGAATTCGCCGTGCTGCTGCCGGGCCAGTCGGTCAAGGAGGCGGTTCATATCGCCGAGACCATCCGCGCCAAGGTTCAGGGCTGGGCGGGCGATGCAACGATCTCGACGGTCAGTATCGGAATTGCCGCCGTGACGCCAAGCGCCGGAATGGATTGGCATCAATTCATCAATGCCGCCGACAGGGCGCTCTATGCTGCGAAAGCCGCCGGGCGCAATCGCTGCGCGCTCGCGAACGGTCCGGGCCTGTCGCTGGCGGCTTAGAGGACGTCAGCGGGAACGAAGCGAAGCAATCCAGAGCAAACCCGAGAGATTCTGGATTGCTTCGTCGCGAGCGCTCCTCGCAATGACGGCTAAAGCTATAGCGCTCGCATCACTCTTTGAGGTATCGCGTCATTTCCGCGCGCAGGCCGTCACGCAAGTCGGCGCGCGCCATGCCGTAGGCGATATTGGCGCGCAGAAAGCCGGCCTTTGACCCGCAGTCGTGCCGCTCGCCTTCGAATTCGACGCCGAAGAATTTCTGCGTGCCGGCAAGACCGATCATGGAATCGGTGAGCTGGATCTCGCCGCCCGCGCCGCGTTCGTGCTTCGAAAGGATCGCGAAGATCTCCGGCTGCAGGATGTAGCGCCCGGTGATCGAAAAATTCGACGGCGCCGTCCCCTTCGCGGGCTTCTCCACCATGCCGTCGACCTCGAACATATTGCGCCTGGCGTGACGCTGGCCGACACCGCAGATGCCGTATTGATGGGTCTGCTCGGCGGGCACCTCCTGGACCGCGAGCAGGTTCGACTTCTCCGGCAGATGTCTTGCGGCCTCGATCATCTGTGCGAGGCAGCCGGGCGTATTGAGCACGAGCTCATCGGGCAGCACGACCGCAAACGGCTCGTCGCCGACGATGTCGCGCGCGCACCAGACGGCGTGACCGAGGCCAAGCGGCGCCTGCTGGCGGGTGAAGCTCATGGCGCCGGCCTCGGGTTGGTCACGGGCGAGAATTTCCTGTTCGGCCTTCTTGCCGCGCGCAGCCAATGTCGTATCAAGCTCGAACATGCGGTCGAAATGATCCTCGATCACGCCCTTGTTGCGTCCGGTGACGAAGATGAAATGCTCGATGCCGGCCTCCTTGGCCTCGTCGACCACATACTGAATCAGGGGCTTGTCGACGATCGTCAGCATTTCCTTCGGCATGGCCTTGGTGGCCGGCAGGACACGGGTGCCGAGACCGGCGACGGGGAAAACGGCTTTGCGGATCTTCATGGCGATAGCTGATACCTGAGGTGAGCGTCCGCCGTTGGTAGCCGGTTTTCGGCCGGGGAACAAAGGCGGAAACTGGTGGGTAACGCGAAAGCTCGGGTTTTGCTAAAGGCGGCTTTGTTAAACTTTTGGAAACCGTCGGAGGAGCCTCCTGAAAGCCTCAAATCGAAGGCAGCGGGTGGGAACATGAGGCAAACAGAGCAATCCCGGTATTTGGCGGCCGCCCTGATTGCGGCCGGCTTGCTGCTGTCCGGCCAGGCGATGGCGCAATCCTCGGGCAACGGGCTTTCCAACCTCTTCGGCGGCATTTTTTCCGGTCAAAGGCCCGATCCTCAGTCGCAACCGCAGCCCGCACCGGGCGCCACGACCGGGTCGATTCCCTGGAGCGGCGAGGACGGCGCCTCCGGCCACCCTCTGATGACGGCGGCGGCGATCCGGCAGGCTGCCGCGAATTTCGACAATTGCGTTGCCGCGATGTGGCCTGATGCCGCACGACGCAATATCACCCAGGAGAATTTCCAGCGCTTCACGGCTGGCCTTTCGCCCGACCTTCGCATCATGGACCTGATGGATGCGCAGCCGGAATTCACCAAGTCGATCTGGGATTACCTCGACATCCTGGTGAACGATAATCGGCTCGCCAAGGGCAAGGAGGTGCTCGCCAGATACAAGGCCCAGTTCGACGCGACGGAAAAGGCCTATGGCGTCGACCGCTATATCATCGCGGCGATCTGGGGCATCGAATCCAATTATTCCACCCAGATCGGCGATCGCAGCGTGCTGCAGTCGACCGCAACGCTTGCCTGCGTCGGCCGCCGGCAAGCGTATTTCAAGGAAGAGTTCATCTCGGCGCTGGAAATCCTCAACCGCGGCGATCTGCGGCCCGAGCAGATGCATGGCTCCTGGGCCGGCGCGTTCGGGCCGACGCAATTCATGCCGACCGCTTTCAAGCGCTATGCGGTCGATGCCGACGGCGACGGGCGCAGGGACGTGGTCGACGATCCCGCCGATCTGATCGCCTCCACCGCCAACAATCTGAAGAAGGACGGCTGGCAGACCGGCCAGACCTGGGGTTACGAGGTCAGTGTCCCGCAAGGTTTCAATTTCATGCTGGCGGACCGCTCCAGGATGATGACCATGGCGCAATGGGAACATCTCGGCATCAGGCGCGCCAACAACCAGCCGTTTCCGCATCCCGGCGACAAGGCCTACCTCTTTGCACCGGCCGGCGCCGAGGGGCCCGGATTTCTGATGCTGCAGAATTTCCGCGTGATCATGAAATACAATCCGGCGGAGGCCTATGCGCTCGCAATCGGCCATTTTGCCGACCGCCTGCGGGGGGGACAGCCATTCGTGCAGCCCTGGCCGCGGCAGGAGCGCGAATTGTCGCGAGCGGAGCGGCTTGAGCTGCAACAGCTTCTGGCTCAGCGCGGTTTTTACCGCGGCACCCCGGACGGCCAGTTCGGCGGTGAAACCCGGCAAGCCCTGCGCAATTTCCAGGCCTCTATCGGCGCGCCCGCCGACGGATTTGCCACAGCGCAAGTGCTCGAGAAGCTTAGAGGCAACTGAAGCCCCTGATTCGGGTTATAAACCGGGCCAAAAACCACGTTTTGGAACACCCCTTGACGGGGGTCGCCGGGCCCTCTTTATGAACAAGGAAACTGCCCGCGTGCGGCCTGATTCCGCTATTATCGTCGCTGCTGCTGGCCAACCCCCATTGCAACCGCTGCCTGCATGTTCAAACGAGGCCCTCTTCTCAAGCTGTTGACCGAGCCCGGTCCGTCGATCGTGCTGGTGGTCACGATTGCGCTGCTGGTCGGCATCGTCGGGCCCGCGTCCGCCCAGTTCTTCGGCGGCTTCGGTGGATTTGGCGGCGGTGGAAACTGGTCTCGGCCCGCCCCGCGTGGCGGCGGTGGTGGCTGGTTCGGCGGCGATTTCTTCTCGCCCTTCCAGCAGCAGGCCCCAAAGCGCGTTTACCAGGATTTCTCCAAGGCGCCGCCGCCCGAGAAACGCGAGGGCGTTCCCGAACGCAACGTGCTCGTGATGGGCGACGGAATGGCCGACTGGCTCGCTTATGGCCTGGAGGATGCCTACGTCGAACAGCCCGACATGGGCGTGATCCGAAAGGCGAAAAACACGTCCGGGCTGATCCGCTATCAGCCCAAGGGCGAGCCCGCCGATTGGGCCGCCGCGGCCAGGGGCATCCTCGCCACCGAGAAGGCTGACGTGATCGTCGTCATGCTCGGTCTCAACGACCGCGTCGCGATGCGCGAGCCCGAGAAGGCTGACAAGTCCGACAAGAGCGACAAGTCTGCCGAAAAGAAAACCGACAAGAAGGATGCGCGCGCCAAAGGCGATGCAAAGGCGGATGCCAAGTCCGCCGACGGCAAGCAGGTTGACACAGCCAAGCAGGACGGCAAGGCGATCGACAGCGAGCTGCCTCAGGACGAGGCCGACAATCCCGATGCGCCGCCGGTCGCGCCCGAAAAAAGCACGCGCTCGCCGAACGGGCTCTCTGAATTCCGCGACGACCGCTGGGTCGAGCTCTATTCGAAGAAAATCGAGGATATGATCGCGGTCCTCAAATCCAAGGGTGTGCCGGTGGTCTGGGTCGGGCTGCCGGCGATCCGCGGTCCCAAGGGCCCGTCCGACATGCTGTTTTTGGATTCGCTTTATCGCGAGGCCGCCGGGAAAGCCGGGATCACCTATGTCGACGTCTGGGACGGGTTCGTCGATGAACGCGGCCTGCTGCTGCAGAAGGGTCCCGACTTCGAGGGTCAGATCCGCCAGTTGCGCTCTTATGACGGCGTCTACTTCACCAAGCCCGGCGCGCGCAAGCTTGCGCATTACGTCGAGCGCGAGATCACGCGTCTGCTTGCGACGCGCTCGGCACCGATCGCGCTGCCGACCGAACCGGCGACACCCGATGCCAACGCGATTCCCGGCCAACCCGCGCCGCGACCGCTCGCGGGACCGATCCTGCCGCTGGTTGCCTCGAGTGTCGGCACCGATCAGTTGCTTGGCGGTCCGGGCACCCGACCCGCGGCTGTCGATGCGCTCGCCGCGCGCACCCTGGTGAAGGGCGAGGCGCTGATCGCCCCCGCCGGACGCGCGGACGATTTCTCGTGGCCGCGTCGCGACGTCGGTCAAGAGCCTGCGAAAGGCGATGTGCCCGTTGCCGCTACCACGCCCGGCGGGGCGACCGGCACAGGCACGCCGGCGGCGCCGGGCGTCGCGGGCCTGCCGCAGCAGAAGCCGCAAATCCCGCAGCAGAAGCGGCCCGTGCAACAGACGCCGTTCGGCAATTTCTTTGGCTTTGGCAGCCCAAGCCCCGCGCCGCGTCAGTCGGCGCCTCCCTCGCCACGTCCGGTCACGCCAGGCGCGCCGCGTCCGCCAGGTTCGGTCGGACGCTCGGCCGCGGTGCCGGGCAATCCGACGCGGTAGACCAACTCATTTTATTGGATCACCGGATTTTCTGTTCGCGCAAGCGTGCGCTCCGGATCGACCGACAGCAAAACTTCAAAGAATCAATCCGCCGTCGACCACGATGGTCTGGCCGGTGATGTAGGACGACAAGGGCGAGGCGAGAAACAGCGCGGCGCCTGCCATGTCGGCGGGCGTGCCGAGCCGCTTCAGCGGTATACGCTCCAGCGCACTTTCCAGCCGCTTCGGGTTCTCCGTCGTCACCTTGGTCATCTTGGTGTCGACCAGGCCCGGCGCGATGCCGTTGACGCGGATGCCGTCTTCCGCCCAGGCCTGCGCAAGCGTGCGGGTCAGGCCCACCGCACCCGTTTTCGACGCGTTGTAGGCGGGATTTCCCATGGTCGCGTGAAAGGCTGCCGTCGACGAGACGATGATCAGCGTGCCCCGACTATCTCGCAGCAGCGGATGGAATTTGGTGGCGCACGCCATCAGGCTGATCAGGTTGACTTCGAGCACCTTGCGAAAACCCGCCATTGCGAATTCGCCGCGCCGGTAGATCACCGCGCCCTGCGCCAGCACCAGCACATCGAGCCGATCGAAATACGGATTGAAGCTTTCGACGGCGCCGACGTCGCTGACGTCGAGCCGCGTATAGTCGAGACCGCCCAGATGCGAGCCTTCGTCGGCGCGATAGTCGCTTGCCGCGGCGCGCGTTCCGCAGACCGCAACGCGCGCGCCGGCTTTACGAAAAGCCTGAGCGATGCCGTTGCCGATCCCGCTCGAACCGCCGATGACGAAAACCTGCTTGCCGCTGAAATCGAGCTCGTTCATCTCCTGAACCTTTTTTCTGTCCTCTCCGGCCCGTCTTAGGATCGGTACCGGTCTTGTCAATCCGAACGGCTTCCACCGCCGCATTGCACCGCGGCGGAACACGAAAATGCATTGCTGGCTTCGTGTGGCCCGCGTTGACATCGCGACCTCCGGGAGTAGCCTTCTCGGCAAATCGCGCGGGGATCAGCCGCCGGCAATTGGGAGCAACGGCGTTCCAGGAGAGAGGTCATGGCCATCGCGATCCGGCAACTGCACAAGCATTTTGTCGGCGAGGTATCAGGTGTCGACCTGCGCAAGCCGCTCACCAGGGAGCAGGCGGCAGAGATCGAAGCCGGTATGGACAAGTATGCCGTGCTGGTATTCCACGACCAGGACATCACCGACGACCAGCAGATGGCGTTCGCGCTGAATTTCGGCGAGCGCGAGAACCCGCGCGGCGGCAACATCACAAAAAAGGAAGACCTTCGCCTCGACTTCGGCCTCAACGACGTCTCCAATCTCGGCAAGGACGGCAGCCCTCTGTCCAAGGACAACCGCCAGCATCTGTTCAATCTCGGCAACTGCCTCTGGCATTCCGACAGCTCGTTCCGCCCGATCCCTGCGAAATTCTCGCTGCTGTCGGCGCGGGTGGTGAACCCGAAGGGCGGCAACACCGAATTTGCCGACATGCGGGCCGCCTACGACGCGCTTGACGAGGAGACCAAGGCCGAGATCGAGGACATGATCTGCGAGCACTCGCTGATGTATTCGCGCGGCTCGCTCGGTTTCCTCGACTACACCGAGGACGAAAAAAAGCTGTTCAAGCCGGTGCTGCAGCGCCTGGTGCGGACCCATCCGGTGCACCATCGCAAATCGCTCTATCTCTCCTCGCATGCGGGCGTCGTACGCGGGATGAGCGTCCCGGAGGGACGGATCTTGTTACGCGACCTCACCGAGCATGCGACTCAGGCGGAGTTTGTCTATGTCCACAAATGGAAGTTGCACGACCTCGTGATGTGGGACAACCGCCAGACCATGCACCGCGTGCGCCGTTACGACCAGTCGCAGCCGCGCGACATGCGCCGCGCCACGGTCGCCGGCACCCAGCCTACGGTCGCCCAGGAAGCCGCGGAATAGCGCGCCTGAGGAGCTGCGAAGCTCCGTCTCGAATCAACGCCGTTGGTCGTTTTGCTTAGGCGTGTCCGGCCTCGCCGGACAGCATGCCGGGGTCGATGCCGATCTTGCGCAACGCGCGGGTGTATTTTTCGTCGACGTCGTCGCCGAACACGAGCTCGGGATCGGCGTCGCAATGCAGCCAGCCATTGCCCTGGATCTCGTTTTCCAGTTGCCCCGGCCCCCACCCGGCATAGCCGAGCGCGAGGATCGCATGCTTCGGCCCCTTGCCGCTGGCAATCGCCTTGAGGATGTCGACCGTTGCGGTGAGACAAATCTTGTCGTCGATCGGCAGCGTCGCATTGTCGAGATAGAAGTCGCTCGAATGCAGCACAAAACCGCGGCCGGTATCGACCGGGCCGCCACGCAGCACCTGCATGGTCTCGGCATTTTCCGGCAGCTTGATCTGGTCATCCTTCTCGATGATGTTGAGCTGCACCAGGAGTTCGGGAAAATCGATGCTGCCCGCCGGACGATTTACCATGATGCCCATGGCGCCCTCGGAGGAGTGCGCGCACAGATAGATGACCGAGCGTTCGAAGCGGGGATCGCCCATCACGGGCATCGCGACCAGGAGGCGGCCATCGAGATAGCCGCGACCAGCCGAATTGTCGCCGACGCCGGCGGCTTTGCGGCGAACTTTACCCGTTCTTTTGCCTTCAGGGTCCATCCGCAAATCGCTTTCATTTCCGCGGCTCATCCTGATATTGGGAGAGACGTCTGTCAATCAAGCTTCCGGCTCATGCGCCCTTCGGCCAAGGCCGGGTTCATCACAACCAATTCAATGGTTCGCCCCGGCATCAGCCTGTAGAGACGTGTCATGATCGCCACAGTTCCGACGCGGGCTGCGCCAGTGCCTATGACCTTCCGAGATCAACGCTGCGTGGCCGCACTTTTCTTGCGCGAATTCCGGAACGTGAACGGCGCGGGCAAACTCATCCGTGCACTGTGCGTTGCCGCAACGATCGCCACGCTTGCGTGTGCGCGCGATGCGCGCGCAGAGGACGCCTCCGCCTGGCAGCGGGACAGCCATTCCGCCGTGCGGCTTCTGGCGGGATCACGCAGCGGCGCCGTGCTGCTTGGCGGCGTCGGTTTCCAGCTGCAGCCGGGATGGAAGACCTACTGGCGCACACCAGGGGATTCCGGCGTGCCGCCGCGCTTCGATTTCTCCAAATCCGATAACATCGAGGCGGTCACTGTGCTGTGGCCGGCACCGCAACGGTTCGACGACGGCGCCGGCGGCGTCTCGCTCGGCTATCACGATCAGATCGTGCTGCCGTTGCGCATCGTCGCCAAGAACGCCGACAAGCCCGTGACGCTTCGCGCCAGCATCAATTATGCCGTGTGCGAGAAAATCTGCATTCCGGTGGACGCGACCGCGGAACTTGCCATCAACAGCGTCGCAAGCACCGAGGACAACGCGCTGTTCGCCGCGCTCGACACGGTTCCGAAACCGGCCAATGTCGGCGATCCCAACCCACTGACCATTCGCGACGTCAAGCGTTCGGGTAACTCCGAGGTGCTGGTGGACGTGGTCACGCCCGATGCGCGCCCCGTGAACCTGTACGTCGAGGGACCGACGCCGGACTGGGCCTTGCCGGTTCCGAAGCTTGTCGAGAACGGCCCCTTCGGGGTGAAGCGCTTTTCGTTCCAGCTCGAAGGCGTGCCGCCCGGCGTCAATCCGGCGGGCGCGGCACTGAAGCTGACGCTCGTCGGCAGCGACCGATCCTACGAGTTCAATATCAATCTGGAGTGACTCTCGCCGTCGCACGACCAGGTCGACATCCGCGCAAGGCGCGGCTCGACGACAGGCTCGCGCGAGCCGGACGACACGGCACAAAATGCCGCCCAACCGAATCTTAACGAATGGTTGATAGACGGGAACGCTCGCCGCCATCTCGCGGCGCAAGGATTTTGTCGCCGTGGCCGTGATGGATTCCCCGCCCGCAATCCCCCAGCAGACGGGCTTGATCGCCAGGCTGCGCGCGCGGCTTGCCGGCGGTTCCAGCGAGGCGTCGCTGACGCGGCGTCTGGCCGGCACGATCTTCGTCATCCGCGTCTGCAGCGCGGTTCTGGCCTATCTTGCTCAGATCCTGCTGGCGCGCTGGATGGGAGGATCCGACTACGGCATCTATGTCTATGTCTGGACTTGGGTGCTGCTGCTCGGCAGCATGATGGATTTCGGCATATCGGCCTCCGCCCAAAAGATCATTCCGGAATACCGCACCGGCGGACAGGCCGCCCTCTTGCGTGGCTTTCTATCGGGCAGCCGGTGGATGACTTTTGCGGCCTCGACTGCCGTCTCGCTCGCGCTCGCGGGGCTCGTGAAGTTGCTGTCGCCCTGGATCGAGGCCGGCGCGGTGGTGCCGATGTACGTCGGCTGCCTGACGCTGCCGCCTTTCGTTGTCGCCAACACGCAGGACGGCATTGCGCGTTCGCACGACTGGATGCGGCTTGGCCTGATGCCGCAGTTCATCGTGCGCCAGGGTCTGATCATAGGTTTCACCGCCGGCCTCTTCGCGGCCGGCTTTCGGCTCGGCGCGACCGCCGCCATGGCCGCAAGCGCGGCCGCCGTGTGGATCGCCATGCTCGGTCAGATGATCGTGCTCAATCGCCGCCTGTCAGATCACGTCGAGCCGGGCCCGAAGGCTTACGATGTCGGCGGCTGGCTGTCGGTTTCGCTGCCGATCCTGCTGGTCGAAAGCTTCTATCTGCTATTGTCGTACACCGACGTGCTGGTTCTGCAGCAGTTCCGCCCCTCCGAGGAAGTCGGCATCTATTTTGCGGTCGTCAAGACACTGGCACTTGTATCGTTCATTCACTATGCGATGTCGGCAACCACGGCGCATCGCTTTGCCGAGTACAATGCGCTCGGCGACAAGCAACGCCTCTCGGCCTATGTCGCGCACGCGATCAACTGGACCTTTTGGCCCTCGCTTGCGGCGACGATCGCTCTGCTCGCCTTCGGCCGGCCGCTGCTCTGGCTGTTCGGGCCGCAATTCGTGGCCGGCTACGACATCATGTTCGTCGCAGCCATCGGCCTTCTGGTGCGCGCGGCGATCGGCCCGGTGGAGCGGCTGCTCAACATGCTCGGTCACCAGCACATCTGCGCGCTCGCTTATGCGCTCGCTTTTGTCATGAATCTGACGCTGTGCGTCGCACTGGTGCCACGCTTCGGCGGCCATGGCGCGGCGGCCGCGACCTCGCTGTCGCTGACGTTCGAGACGGCGCTCTTGTTCTGGATCGTCCGCCGCCGACTCGGACTGCACGTGCTGGCGTTTGGGAAAACGGCTAACTAGCTTTCCTGCCGATCGAAATCGCCTTGCTCCGGATGCGGAGGCGCAGAATACCGCCCTCGTGGCATCCGGCCGGCGAGGCCAAAACCACTCTCCGGCTTCCCTTCGCGCATGAAACATTCTTATTTCGCGCAATCGATTGCGATTGCGTATACTCGGCCATTAGATAGCCGCAAGCTTAACCCCAGATCGCGTGGACATGATCGATCCGCTCTATGTCGCCTCGGGATTCGGCGTCGGACTGCTCGTCGGAATGACGGGCGTAGGCGGCGGCTCGCTGATGACGCCGCTTTTGATTTTGCTGTTCGGCATCCATCCGTCCACCGCTGTTGGCACCGACCTGCTCTATGCCGCCGCCACCAAGGCCGGAGGCAGCGTGGTGCACGGGCTGTCGCGCAGCATTCACTGGCGGGCGGTGTTCAGGCTGGCCTGCGGCAGCATCCCCGCCAGCATCCTGACGATGGTTGCGATCTGGAAGCTTGATCTCAACGCAACCTCGCAGCGCAGCCTGGTCAACCTGGTGCTGTGCTTTGCCTTGCTGCTCACCGCGACGTCGCTCATCTTCCGCAAGTCCATCCTCGATCGCTATCGCCGGCGCATGGAGCGCGTCGACGAACGGACGATCGCGATTGCCACAGTCGTGACGGGAGCATTGCTCGGCGTCCTCGTCTCGATTTCATCGGTGGGCGCCGGCGCGGTCGGCGTCACGGCGCTGCTCTTGCTTTACCCTCGTTTGCCGATGGCCAGCATCGTCGGCTCCGACATCGCGCATGCGGTGCCGCTGACGCTGGTCGCCGGTGCCGGCCATTGGGCGCTGGGCGCGGTGGATTGGCAATTGATGGGCGTGCTGTTGATGGGTTCGTTGCCCGGCATCCTGATCGGCAGCTACAGCGCGGTTCGCGTCCCACAGGCGTTTCTGCGCCTCGCGCTCGCAACCATCCTGCTCGTGGTCGCTGGCAGAATGGCCTCGCAGGAGCTCAACCTGTCGTCATTGACCCTGACGGCTGCGAGCAGCGCAACCCATTGAGGGAAGCACCTCGTTCGAGCCGTACGCGACCCCCCTGCCACCGAACTCGCGAAAAGGATGCGGCGGCTTGGAATGCCGGCACATGCCTGATATCATCGGCCATTATGATCGACCTTCGAAACCTCCTCGAACGCGTCCGCACTTGGCCCGAAGAGGCCCAAAACGAACTCGTTGCCGTCGCCAGTCAGATCGAACGTGAGTTGCAAGGCGACTACGTTGCGACCCGAGAGGAACTTGATGCAATTGATTCGGCCATGGCTTCGATCGATGCAGGCGAGGCAGCAACCGAGGCAGAGGTAAAGGCCGCATTTGCCAAGTTTCGCCAGGCATGAAGCTCGTCTATTCGCGGCGAGCGCTGGCTGATCTTGAGAAGATCGCAACCTACTATTCGGCCAAGGCCAGTCCGGCGACAGCCCAATCGATCGAGCGCCGACTTCTTCACGTCATCGCTCGCATCCAGCGCGCGCCGGAATCCGCACCACGTGTCGCTCAGCGCTCTCAGGTGCGAGCGGTGGCTGTTATCCGTTATCCATTTCGGATTTTTTATCGCTTGCGCGGCGATACGATCGACATCCTGCACATCAGGCACACGTCGCGTCGGCCAGTCTCCATCGAGTAACGAACGCGCGGCCCGTCTACCCGCGTTCCAGCAGAAGGGCCGCCAAAACGCCCCTTACTCTGCGGTCCAGCCGCCATCGATGGAGAGGTTGGCACCGGTGATCTGGGCGGCCTCGTTGCTGCACAGGAACAGCGCCAGCGCCGCGACCTCGTCCACGGTCACGAACTCCTTGGTCGGCTGCGCCTCGAGCAGCACATCCTTGATGACCTGCTCCTTGGTCATGTTGCGCGCCTTCATGGTGTCCGGGATCTGGTGCTCGACCAGCGGCGTCCAGACATAGCCCGGCGAGATGCAGTTGCAGGTGACCTTGAAGGTCGCAAGCTCGAGCGCCACCGTCTTGGTCAGGCCGGCGATGCCGTGCTTGGCCGACACATAGGCCGACTTGAACGGCGAAGCGACCAGCGAATGCGCGGAGGCGGTGTTGATGATGCGGCCCCAGCCGCGCTTCTTCATGCCGGGGACGACGGCACGGATGCCGTAAAAGGCGGATGACAGGTTGATCGAGATGATCTGCTCCCATTTCTCCGGAGGAAACTCCTCGATCGGAGAGACGAACTGGATGCCTGCATTGTTGACGAGAATATCGACCGAGCCGAGCGTCTTTTCGCCGAGCGCGATCATGTCGGCGATCTCGGCTGGCTTGGTCATGTCGGCCGAAGAATAGAGCGCCTTGACCCTATAGTCGGTCTCGATTGCCGAGCGTTCCTTCTCGATATCGGCGGGGGTGCCGAAGCCGTTGATGACGACATTCGCACCTTCGCTCGCGAACTTGCGTGCGTAGGCGAGCCCAATACCGCTGGTCGATCCCGTCACGACCGCGTTCTTGCCAGTCAAGCTACCCATATTTCTTCACTCCTTCTTGCCATCGAGGGCTTCCGAACCCTGCCCCGTCATGTCGTAAGTCACCATGGTCTCGCCAGATTGGGGTCGTTCCAGCCATTCCTTGTGGCGCATCGACAAATGCACGTCGCGTACGCCGGCCTCCCAATGCTCGACCATGGCCAGATGGGAAAAATCATAGTCTTTTGACGACGTTTCGTAGTTCTTGCTCTTGTAGATGAGGTGCACCACCGTGACGGAGTTCTCCTTGGCGGCCTTGCGCAGGAATTCCGCCGAGGGATCGTTCCTCAGTTCTTCCGGCAGCTTGGCCAGCAAATCGCGCACTGCGGCACGCGCATTATGAAGCTGCCGGTTCTTGTCGGTGTTCATGCGTGTGCGGCTGGAAAAGCGAATGTCCTTTTCCCGCTCGGCTGCCTCCAGAAGCGTTTCCGGCAAGGGACCGCGTGCGGAAAACAGGTCGACCTGGAAGATCAACAGATCGCGGTCGATTTCCGCGTCGAGCACGAAATCGAGCGGCGTGTTGGAGGCGATGCCGCCGTCCCAGTAATGCTCGCCGTCAATGACGATTGAGGGAAAACCGGGCGGCAGCGCGCCCGACGCCATGATGTGCTCCGGTTCGATCCGCTTTCCCAGCCGCTTGAACTCGACATTGTCGAAGTAACGGAAATTCCCCGACGTGACGCTGACGGCGCCGACGGACAGCCGGCACTTCAGGTCGTTGATGCGGTCGAAATCGACCAGGCGCTCCAGCGTTTTTTTCAAGGGCGCGGTGTCGTAATAGCTTTGCGCCTCCGGATGGCCCTGCGGCCACAAGGGCGCCGGAGGAATGCGCGGCGTGAAGAAGCCGGGCACACCGAATGTCGCGATGATCGCGGCGCTGGTCTCGTTGTAGACGCTGCGGCCGCGATCGCCGCCCAGAACCGGTTTCCAGGGCACCGGTGCCGAGACCATCTCCCAGAATTCCTTCAGCCGGTCGACCCGCGTCTCGCGATCGTTGCCGGCGATGATCGCGGCATTGACCGCGCCGATCGAAATGCCGGCGATCCATTCCGGCTCAAAACCCTGATGACACAGGGCCTGGAAGGCTCCGGCCTGGTAGGAGCCCAGCGCCCCGCCTCCTTGCAGCACGAGCACGCGGTGCGCCTTGATGGGCCTGGTCGCCTGCCCCTGGTGTTGAGAAAGATCATCGCTCATGCGTGTCGATCGAAATTGCACAAGATGAGAAAGGCCATTGCAACGGTGGCGCTAGTTCACCGTAGCGTCAACCAGGGGAATGCGGGAACTGTCCCGCGGCAGCTATCGCCTCTCAGTAGAAGCCAAAATCAACGTCCAGAACACCTTGTATTTTGTATCAGGTGCATAGCTCGCGGCTATGCCCAATTTTGTGACACCGTTTTTGAGCATATTGGCCTTGTGCGGCGGTGAGTCGCGCCAGCCGGAAAAGGCTTCCGCCAGCGTGTGATAGCCGGCCGACACGTTCTCGACCGCCACGGTGGCGGGGTAGCCGGCGCTGGCGAGTCGCTTCGCCAATGGGGCCCTTACATCATGGTCGAGCCGGTTCTGGCGCGCCATGGCCTGGCTTTGGGCCTCCGCAAGCTTCATCAGCTCGCTGTCGACTTCGACCGCGCCGAGAAGGTTGTTCTGGCGGTATTGCGAGATCATCGACGCGGCAGCGGCAGGATCAAGCCTGGCGCCGGGCTCGGCGATGTCGACATACATGGCCGGCGTCTCCACCGGCGCCTCCGACGCACAAGCTGCCAGCAATAAAGTTGCGACAATGGCCGCCGCCGCGCGCATGAAAAGCCCCACCCCGAAGAGGGGCCGTTGTTGCATACCAACCGTGGCCGAAAGGTGAATTTTCCGACGGGCCTGGCCCGAAAATAGGCCGAAACGAACGGACGTCGCTACGAGGTAACCGTGGTGTGGATGCCGCATTCCGACTTCGACCGGCCGCGCCAGCGGCCGGCGCGCGCGTCTTCATTGGCTTCCGAGCGGGTGGTGCAGGGCATGCAGCCGACCGACAGGAAGCCCTTTTCGGCCAGGGGATGCGGCGGCAGGTCGGCGCTCTCGTAGATGGCCTCGATCGCCTCGCCCGAGATGTTGGCGAACGGATTGAATTTCAGCCGCGGGCCGTCCTGCTCGACCACGGCAATGTCGGCGCGCAGCCCGCCCTGAAACCGCTTGCGACCGTTGATCCAGCCGGCAAAGGGCTCTAGCGCCCGCGCCAGCGGCTCCACCTTGCGGATGCGGCAGCAGGCGTCGGGATCGGAAAACCAGAGCTCGCGCGCCGGGTCCTCGCGCGTCAGCGTCTTTTCAAGCGGCTTGATCGAACGCACGTCGGAAAGGCCGAGCTTTGCGGTCACGATGTCGCGATAGCCGAGCGTTTCCGCAAATAGCCATCCGGTGTCGAGGAAGATCACGGGGATTTTCGGATCGACATCCGCCATCACCTTCAACAGCGCGGCGGATTCGGTGCCGAATGACGACACCACGGCAAGCTTCTCGCGCCCGAAGATCTCGAGCGCCTTCGCGATGATGGCGGTGGGCGAAGCAGCGCGCAGCGCGCGATCGAGCGCCGCCGCTGACTGCTGCGACCGCAGCAAGGTGTCCGGAGCAAGCGCGCTCACAGGCCGGCACTTTCGGAATGGCGCAGCTGCATGCGGCGATGCAGAGCCGTAAGCCGGCCGTCGCCGGTCGGCTGATAGAACACCGAATAGCGCTTCACCGTCTGGGCGAAGGCTTCTGCGTCGATCTGCTTCTTCACCTCGAAGGCATCGAAGCCGGCGCGCAGCATGAACACGAACTGATCGCGCAGCACCTGTCCCGTCGCACGCAATTCGCCGCGCCAGGCGTAACGCTCGCGCAACAGGCGCGCCTGACTGTAGGCGCGGCCGTCGCGGAAGGTCGGAAACACCAGCGCTACCGCGGCGAGGCGATCGAGATAGGGCACGAGATCGTCGACGTCGCGGCTGTTTGGCCAGATCACCCCGATCTTGCCTGCGCGGCCGAACAGCGTCTGCGGATCCTGCAGCAGACGAGCCGACGTCACCAGGACGTCGCCGGCCTCGGGAAGATCGGCGTCGCCGGCGAGATGGACGAAGCTGTCGTCCAGGATTTTTCCGCCCTTAACGAGTGGCATAAACGCGCTCCCTGAACGGTTCGACGCCGAGCCGTTTCACCGTATCCACGAACAGCTCGTCGGGACGCGCGCGCAGCGCCAGGTAGGCCTCGACGATATCCTCGATCACATCGGCAACCTCCTCGAACTTGACCGACGGTCCGATCAAGGAGCCGAGCTCGGCATTCTCGTCGGCACGGCCGCCGATCGTGATCTGGTAGAATTCCTCGCCGTTCTTCTCGACGCCGAGAATGCCGATATGGCCGACATGATGATGCCCGCAGGCGTTGATGCAGCCGGAAATGTTGATGTGCAGCCGCCCGATCAGATTGGCGGTCTCGTGATTGGCGAAGCGCCGGGTCAGCTCCTGGGCGATCGGGATCGAGCGTGCATTCGCAAGCGAGCAATAGTCGAGCCCGGGGCAGGCGATGATGTCGGAGATCAGGTTGACGTTCGGCGTCGCCAGACCGATTCCGTCGAGCGCCTTCCAGAGCGACGGCAGATCGCGCTTGGCGACATGCGGCAGCGCGAGATTCTGCTCGTGGCCGACCCGGATTTCACCAAAGGAATATCTGTCGGCGATGTCGGCCAACGCGTCCATCTGGTCGGCGGTGGCATCGCCGGGCGGCCCGCCGACGGGTTTCAGCGAAATCGTCGCAATGGCGTAACCCTGCACCTTGTGGGTGAACACGGAATTGCGCCGCCACGCCTCGAATTGCGGATCGTGCGCGGCTTTCCGCAGCTCGTCCGGCATATGCGGCAGCTTTTCGTATGTCGGATAGAAGAAGCGCGCGCGGATGTCCTCGACCACGTCGTCATCGAGCTTGAGCGCGCCGTCGCGCATCTGCTGCCATTCTTCCTCGACCTCGGCCGCGAACTTGTCGATGCCGAGCTCATGGACCAGGATCTTGATGCGCGCCTTGTAGATATTGTCGCGGCGGCCGTACTGGTTGTAGACGCGCATGATCGCTTCGACATAGCTCAAGAGATCGCGGCCGTGCACGAACGGCTTGATGGTCTTGCCGATGAACGGCGTGCGCCCAAGTCCGCCACCCACCAGGACCTCGAAGCCGGTCTCGCCGGCCGCGTTCTTGTGGAGCCTCAATCCGATGTCGTGGATCTTGATCGCGGCGCGATCATGCGGCGAGGCCGTGATCGCGAACTTGAACTTGCGCGGCAGGAACGAAAATTCCGGATGCAGCGTGGTGTATTGCCGCAGGATTTCCGCCCAGATGCGCGGATCCTCGATCTCGCCGGGCGCCACTCCGGCCCACTGGTCCGAGGTGACGTTGCGCGTGTTGTTGCCGGAAGTCTGCATGGCATGAATGCCGACCTCGGCGAGATCGGCGAGCGCATCCGGCAGCTCGGCGAGCTTGATCCAGTTGAACTGGATGTTCTGACGCGTGGTGAAATGGCCGTAGCCGCGGTCGTATTTGCGCGCGACATGGGCCAGCCGCCGGAGCTGGGTCGAGGACAGCGTGCCATAGGGAATCGCGACGCGGAACATGTAGGCGTGCAGCTGCAGATAGACGCCGTTTTGCAGCCGCAGCATCTTGAACTCGTCCTCGGTGAGCTCGCCGCTGAGCCGGCGCTTCACCTGATCGCGAAATTCCGAGACGCGCTCGTTGACCAGCGTGCGGTCGATTTCGTCGTACGCATACATGGGAGACGACCTTACGCCTGAACCGGGAGGCCGATGGTGACGCCGGACCGGCGGATTTGCTCGCGCAGGTTTCCAGGCTCGATCCGGCCGCCTTCGGTGATCTCGACCGGCGCGATATAGGCGCCGACGGCGCCGAGATCGTCCGCCACGGATTCGGCCAGCAATGCCCGCGCATCGTCGTTGCTATGAACGATCGCGGCATCGGAGAGCTCGTTGGACCAGCCCTTGAGGGCCGTGCGGTAGATCACCGCGCCGTCCCAGGTCCGGTTTGCCGTCACGACCGAGGGGCCGGCGATCCTGATCTTTTTCTGTTCGAGGGGAGAGGTCATGGCATTCGTTCCGCAGGGATTACAGGGTGAGAGTGGAAAGACGCGATCGCGCCGGGGACGCGAAGGATTTGGTGCCGCCGTGCTCGGCGGCGACGCCCGGCACGACGAAAACGGCAACACCCGCCTTGCGCAGGACGGCGATATCTTCGCTGCTGGTGCCAAGACCGTCGCCGCTCACGAGCCGCACCGCGCGCTGGCCGGCTTGCGCGGCCGCGATCAGACTGGCCAGCGCATCTTGCTTGGCGACGGCGACGCGCGAGGCATCGCGGCGGACGCGGTCGAGGATTTCGCCGGACACGCCTGCATCGTGAAAAACGATGTCGGCATCCTGCAGAGTGCGCAGCGCCTTCACCGTGAGCAGGTCGGCATCGCCCGGACCCGCGCCGACCCATGCCACGCTGCCCTGCGGCTGGCCCGAGGCATCGGCGCCGGCAAAGGCGGAAGGATCGGAAATCGCGTTCAGCGCGGCTTCGGCCTCCTCCTTTTGCCCGGACAGCACCAGCGCGCCGATCGGGCCGTCGATCACCCGCTCCCAGAAACGGCGGCGCAGCGGCATTTCGGCAATGCGGCTGTTAACGACCTTGCGGAAGCGTCCGATGAATTTCGCGAGATCGCCGATCCGCGCCGGCAAGACCTGCTCGATCTTCTCGCGCAGCCGCCTCGCCACGACAGGCGAGCTGCCGCCGGTCCCGATCGCGACCACGACGTCGCCGCGATCGACGATGGCCGGAAAGATGAAGGTCGAGTGCGCAAGATCGTCCATCACATTGACGGGCAATCCGACCGATTTCGCGCGCCGCGACATCGCGATGCCGACATCGCCCGCGCCCGCGCAGAAGATCGCAACCACGCCTGCGAGATCGGCTTCGAGCGGATCGCCTTTGGCAAGCTCGATCCGCGCGAGCTGTGACGGATCGAGCCCCAGCACATCGTGCTCACCGATCGCATACCAGCGGATGCGCGCGCCTGCGGCAGCGAGCACGCGCAGCTTGGCGCGCGCAAGCTCGCCACTGCCGACCAGCGCGACGGTTCCGCTGTGCAGATCGAGGAATACCGGCAGATAGCGCATCCGAGGCTCGCTTCCCAAGTTCAGGGTTGACTGAAATTATTTTCTATCTAACTGTCTCGCAAGCTCTGAAAAGAGAAAATTATTTCTTCTACAATCAAACGTAAAGATAGAACTTTCACCTCCCAAGTCCAAGGTCTGGAAGATGCATCTTCTCAACCACCAACCCGCTCAAGCCTGGCTGCACTCCCCGCATCCCGGGCAAGCATCTTCCATGCCGCAGGTTTTGCTCGACAGCGCGCCCGCGATGGATCACCTCGACGCGCTGGAGGCGCAGAGCATCTACATCCTGCGGGAGGCATTTGCGCGGCTGAAGAAGCTCGCGCTTTTATGGTCGCTGGGCAAAGATTCCAACGTGATGATCTGGCTCGCGCGCAAGGCCTTTTTCGGCCGCGTGCCGTTTCCGGCGATGCATGTCGACACCGGAAAGAAATTTCCGGAGATGTACGCATTCCGCGATCACTACGGCAAGGAATGGGGGCTTGATCTGCGCGTCGAGCCCTGCCCGCCGATCGATGCGGTCGACCCGACATTGCCGCCGGCCGCGCGCTCCGCGGCGCGCAAGACCGAAGGGCTGAAGCTTGCGCTTGCAAAATATGGCTTTGACGGATTGATCGCCGGCATCCGCCGCGACGAGGAAGCCACGCGCGCCAAGGAGCGCGTGTTCTCGCCGCGCGGGCTCGAGGGCGGATGGGACGTGCGCGATCAGCCGCCCGAAATTCTGGGACCAGTTCAATGCCTCGCCGCCGCCAGGCGCGCATTTGCGCATCCACCCGATCCTGCATTGGACCGAAGCCGACATCTGGGCCTATACCAGGCGCGAGAACATCCCGATCATCCCGCTTTATCTCGCCAAGGGCGGCAAGCGCTATCGCTCGCTCGGCGACGCCGACATCACCTTTCCGGTGCAATCGAACGCGGCGACCATCGACGAAATCCTGGCCGAGCTGGAAGCGACCAAGGTGCCGGAGCGCGCCGGCCGCGCTCTCGACCATGAGACCGAAGACGCCTTCGAGCGGCTGCGCGTCGCAGGCTATCTTTGATCAGGGACGTGAGCCACAGCCATGAACATGATCCTTCCGGCAAGCGTTTCCGCAACCCCGAACGGCACCACTAGGCCGCAAGTGCGCATCGTCATCGTCGGCCATGTCGATCACGGCAAGTCGACACTGGTCGGACGTCTCCTGCACGAGACCGGCAGCCTGCCCGAGGGCAAGCTCGAAATGCTGAAAGCCGTCAGCGCGCGCCGCGGCATGCCGTTCGAGTGGTCGTTCCTGCTCGACGCGCTGCAGACCGAGCGCGACCAGGGCATTACCATCGACACCACGCAAATCCGCTTCCGCACCAACTCGCGCGATGTGGTGCTGATCGATGCACCCGGACACGCGGAATTCCTGCGCAACATGATTACCGGCGCTTCGCAGGCTGATGGCGCGGTGCTCATTGTCGATGCGCTCGAGGGCGTGCGCGACCAGACCCGCCGGCACGGCTATCTCCTGCACCTGCTCGGCATCAGGCAGGTCGCCGTGGTCGTCAACAAGATGGATCGCGTCGACTTCGCAAAAAACCGCTTTGACGAGATCGCCGCCGAGATTTCGGCGCATCTGACCGGCCTCGGCGTTACGCCGTCCGCGATCATCCCGATTTCCGCGCGCGACGGCGACGGGGTTGCCGCGCGCACGCCGCGGATCGCTTGGTATCGGGGGCCGACGGTGGTCGGGGCGCTGGACGCGCTCGAGCCGGCGCGAGCGCCCGAGCAACTGGCGCTCAGGCTGCCGGTACAGGCGATCTACAAATTCGACGATCGGCGTATCGTCGCCGGCCGCATCGAGTTGGGCCAGCTTGCAGCCGGCGATGAGATCGTGATCATGCCCGGGGGCAAGATCGCAAGGATCAAGACGGTCGAGAGCTGGCCGGTCACGCCGGTGTCCGGCAAGCTCGGCGCCGGCCGCTCGGTCGGCATCACGCTCGATCGCGAGCTGTTCGTCGAGCGTGGCGACATCATTGCCCATGTCGATGCCGGCCCGCGCGACACGCGCAGGCTCCGCGCCCGCATTTTCTGGCTGCACGACAAGGCGCTCGCGAAGGGCGAGCAGATCCTGGTTCGCCTCGGCACGCGCGAGGCGCGCGCCCGGGTGATCGCGATCGACAAGGCGGTGGACCCCGGCGATCTCGCAAGCCGCGAGAACGCGGCGATCGCTCGCAACCACGTCGGCGAGATCGATATCGCGCTCGGCGAGCCCATCGCGACGGATGCCTATGCCGACAATCCGCGCACCGGGCGCCTGGTGATCGAGGTGTCAGGCCGGATCGCCGGCGGCGGGCTCGTGCTGTCGGTCGATGCCGGCCAGCGCGCCGTTCCCGTCGACATCGTGCCGGTGGAATCGGCGCTGCGCGCCGACGAGATTTCGGCGCGCTATCGCCATCACGGCGCGGTGGTCTGGCTGACGGGGCTGCCCGGGGCCGGCAAGTCGACGCTGGCGCGCGCGCTGGAACGGCGGCTGTTTTCCCGCGGCGGCTCGCCGATCCTGCTCGATGGCGATACGCTCCGCGCCGGCCTCAACGGCGATCTCGGCTTCTCGCAAAAAGACCGCAGCGAAAACATCCGCCGCCTGGCCGAAGTCGCAACGCATCTGGCGAGGAACGGCCATGTTGCCGTTGTCGCCGCCGTCTCGCCCTCGCGCGAGGACCGCGCACTCGCCCGCCGCATCGCCGACAGCGCATTCCGCGAGGTTTATATCGCGACGCCTGCGGAGATTTGCGAAAGCCGCGATCCCAAGGGGCACTATGCCAAGGCGCGCGCCGGAGCGCTCTCAGGCTTCACCGGCATCGGCAACGACTACGAGCCGCCGCAATCGGCCGAGCTCGTGCTCGACACGTCGCGCCTTTCGGTCGGCGATGCCACCGAGGAGATCGAGCGCATGCTGGCTGGGAGCGGCATCCTGCTCGACGAAGTGATCGATCTTGCGGCGAATATCTGAAATTGGGCGCGGCCAGAGCGCGATCGGATTGGGTTGAATCGCGATCGCGCTTTAGATGATTGAGCATGATCTTTTCGGAAAAACGGTGCCCACTTTTGCGGATCATGCTCTCTAGGCGGCTTGACGCCCGCGACCCAAGTCGCGGTGCTCCATATGCCGGCTTCCATTCCACACTTTCAGCGCATTCGCTGGGCTTAGCAGCGCTGTCGGCTGTTGCATGAGGTTGGCCACTTCCAGGAACCTGGTCGCCAGAGCAGCGTCGCGCTGCGCTGCGCGGTAGAATTTCGCGATGTACCAGTTGACGAAGCGCACCTGCGCCGTTCGTTTGCCCTCGACGCGCGGATTTTGCAGATCACTGCCCACAGCAATCTGCCAGGCACTTTCGATCGACCGACTGGCCATCTGGAAAAAACGGCGAGCAAGTCCTTGCGTTCCTTTCGCCAGGCAGTCGCGCAAGGCCAGCGATTCGACGCAGGCTACGCTCATTCCTTGACCATAGACCGGATCGAAGCTGCACAAGGCATCGCCAAACACAAGATAGCATTCCGGGAATTGGGTCAGTTTCTCGTAGTGACGCCGCAAGTTGGAAACAAACTTGTATGACGCAAGCGGACTGACCGGTTCTGCATCCCGAAGCACGTTGAATATTTCCGGCTTTTGCAAGCTGCGAGCAAACGCGAGAAAACCAGGATCATCCTCCGGCGCGCGATCGTCGCTGTAGCCGCCCAATGTCACGGTCCAACGTTCGCCCTCCTGGGGCAAAAGAGCACCAAAGCGAAAATCAGGCGAGCACGCTCCCATAAGAACGAACCTACTGCCGTGCAAATGCTTCGTCATATGTTCTGGTTTGAGACGGTAGAACCGGGTGACATAGCCGAGATTGACAGTGATCTGCTCCTCCGGCGGCTTTGGGAAGCCGCAGGCGTCAAGCCATTTGGGGCTCGACGACCCGCGTCCGCTGCTGTCGACCACGAGATCGGCTTGCAGTGTTTCCCGCTCATCCGAGCCGTCTTTCGATCGAAGGCGAACACCCGTAACTCGGCCCAAGCGCCGATCGAACACCGGCTCTACCACGTCGCGTCGGTCCCGCAGCCGGATATTGGGCATTTGGACCAGCCGCCGTCGGACGAAGCCTTCCAGCGTCGGTCGGCTCACGCCGAGCCCCATCATGTTGCTGGGGGCTTTGCTAAGATAGACGCCATAGTTGAACCAAAGCCCGTCATTGACAAGGTCCGCGGGCACTGCTCCCAGCGCAATGATTCCCTCGGTAAAGCCGGGAAACAACTGCTCGAGTATCTCGCGCCCGCGCGCAAGCAATCCGTGGGTATGCCGCCCTTGCGGAACGCCTTTGCGAGGATCTGGCAAATCCGGGAGCGCATCACGCTCAAGCACGGTCACTTCGTCGAAGTGATCTGCCAGCGCGCGAGCGGCCAGGAGACCGCCCATTCCCGCACCCACCACGATCGCGTGCTTGCCCACATGCGCCATGGAGCCCTCCCAGCATTGACTTGACCACAGTAGAAACCTGCATCATCCGCAGAGCAGGCTCTTGCACTGCAACTTGGTGTCCAGCGCTCACTGTGCAGGTGCGGCCGGCTTGCCGTATATGAACTCGCTCACATCAGTATACCTTTCGAGACTGGCATCTCGGGTGTCGGCCAATCGCCACATTTCGCTCTGACGTAAGGACGCGGTCGCTTCTGGAGAGAAGCGGACATCAATTGGCACGCAGAGTTGGGTGGGCTCAGTCGCCTCTTGGCCCGCAAGCGACATTCCGAGTTTCAAACTGGCTATTCCAGACAACCGTCCGACTGGCTAAAATGCCGTCGTGCGCCGAAGGACAGCTAGGGCGAACCAATGAGAAGGCGCGAATTCATTACGCTTCTCGGCGGGAGTGCCGCGTGGCCGCTTGCGGCGCTCGCGCAGCAGGCGAATGAGCTACCGAAGATTGGCTTTTTAGGATCAGGCACATCCGCGGCCCAAGGTCAGTGGGTTGCCGCTTTTTTGCAGCGGCTCCGCGAACTCGGCTGGATCGAGGGACGTAACCTTATAATCGAATATCGTTGGGCGGAGGGGAGCAGCGACCGCGCCGCCGAAATTGCAGCAGAGTTCGTCCGGCTCAAGGTCGATGTCATCGTCACGTATGCAAATCCGATGGTCATCGCGACAAAAAAAGCGACCTCGGTCATACCAATTGTGTTCGCAGCGGCCGCAGATCCGCTCGGCACTGGCCTGGTCGCTAGTCTGGCTAGGCCAGGTGGCAATGTCACAGGACTATCGGTGCAGAACACTGAGCTTGCCGGCAAGCACCTGGACCTTTTGCGCGAACTTATTCCCGGCCTTCGCCAATTGGCCATCATGGCCAACGTCGGCAACTCCGCTTCCGTGCTTGAAATGGGCGAAGTCCAGGCAGCAGCACGTGCGATCGGAATTGAGGTAGCGAGACTCGAAATCCAGGGACCTGAGGACATTGCGCCTGCCGTCGAGCAGGCTAGGGGCCGCGCAGACGCACTTTACGTCTGCATTGACACGGTCTTGTTCTCCAACCGGATTCGCATCAGCACGTTGGCTGTTGGCGCGCACCTGCCGACTATGCTCAGCAATCGTGAGTTCGTAGCAGCGGGAGGTCTGATGTCCTATGGCCCGAGCTTTGTCGATCTGTTCCGACGCGCCGGCGACCACGTCGATAAGATTTTGCACGGGAGGAAGCCCGGCGATATCCCGGTCGAGCAGCCCATTAAGTTCGATCTCATCATCAACCTGACCACCGCACGAGCAATCGGCCTTGTAGTGCCGCCGACGCTGCTCTTGCGTGCCGACGAGGTGATTGAGTAATGGCCGGAGAAGCCGAATGCGCGCCCACCAAGCGAGTGGAAGGTGGCACATGTCGCCTTCTGGCCCGTTGCTCACTTTCGGAAGCGCCCTGCCGGCGATTTACAACGCAAAGGAATTTGTGCAATTGGTAGACGTTTGCATGCTGCGGTGCATGACTCCGGAATGGCCCGTTCGCGTCATGGAGGCCGACGCCTGCGAATGGCTGCTCGTTGGATTGGACCGGAATCCGCCAACGTACAGTTTGATCCGGGCTTTTGCGTTGGCTCCGTTCCGGAGGTCGCCCATGGCAATGCATCGCGCTTGGCCACTGCCGGAAGGCATCAAGTCGGTCGAGGTGAACGGATATCCCATGGCCTACCAGGAGAGCGGCAGCGGAATTCCGCTGGTCCTCGTGCATGGGTCGATGAACGACTATCGATGCTGGAATTTTCAGGTTCCGGTATTCGCTGCGCACTTCCGTGTCATCGCGGTCAGTCTTCGCCATTACTTCCCCGAGCCGTGGGACGGTCAGGGCGACGACTTTTCGATCCTCCAGCATGCCGACGATGTCGCCGAGTTCACGCGAGCGCTCAATCTCGGACCTGTCCATTTGCTCGGGCATTCGCGCGGAGGCGCAGTCGTGCTGAATGTGGCTGCGCGTCACCCTGGGGTAATCAGGACCTTGATCCTCGAGGATGCGAGCGGGCTCGAGGCGCTGTTACCTGAAACGCCGGAGAGCCGGGCCATGGCGGTCGAAGGCCGAAGGCTCCATGAGCGTTTGGCGGCCGATTTGTCAAATGGAGACCGGGAAACAGCGCTGAGGGCGTATGTCGATGCGCTCTCCTGGCCGGGTCGATGGGAGGAGCTTACATCCGAACGAAAGTCGAGCTTCTTCGACAATGTCGCAACGGCGATCCAGGTCGAAGTCAGGCCGTCCTTGTCGGTCGAGGCGATCCGTAAATTCCAATTCCCCATCCTGATGTTTACGGGCGAAACGAGTCCGCGCCGATATGGCCAGATGCTTCGGGCGATGCGCGATTGCCTGCCCGGAACCGTCGCACAGCCGAAGGTCATACCCAATGCCGCTCACGGCATGAACCGCGATAATCCGGAGGCCTTCAACGCCGCCGTCCTCGAGTTTCTGTCGGGCCGATGATTTGGCGCCCCCGCAGCAATGCGGACGCGGTGCGTGCACAATCACCGATTTACTGGATACGCCATCGGGCTGCGCACCGACAAAGATCCGGCGCCGTCAGCCTGCTGGCGCCGAAGCCGGCATCGAAATTATTCTCAAACGGGCAGGACCGTGGTGTGCTTGACGACGCGCATGATGAGCGTTGACCGGTACGTGGCGATATTGGGCAGCTTGGAGAGCTTGTCGAAGACGAAACGTTGGTAATCGTCGACATTGCGGGCCACGACCGTCAAAACGTAGTCCCATTCGCCAAACAGGATCATGCACTCGATCACCTCGGGCATTGCCATGATCGCTTTCGAGAATGCATCGATGCCGTTGCGGGTCTGAGATGCGAGGCGCACATCGACCTTCACGCGCACCCCGAGACCAACCCGCTCGGGATCCAGAAGGGCCGCATAGCGGCTGATGACCCCCGCCTTCTCCAGCGCTCGCACCCGTCGCAACGTTGGCGCCGGGGTGAGCGCGACCCGCTCGGAAAGGAGATCGTTGCGCAGCGCGCCGTCCTGCTGCAGCTCGCGCAGAATGCGCCGGTCGGCGGGATCGAGCTCATAGGAGGCCATTGCGGGGCTTCTTGCGCAATTGGATTGCCAGAAGACTACCAAAAGAACGATAACTCGCAACCCGGAAACAGATGGCACGCGATAAATTGCTGACATTTCCTATTTATAGCAATGGACTGTACGGCAACCCTGGGAGGCCATCATGGACGCAGTCAGCACCGTCGCATCTCAACGGATTGCCGCACGCGAGCTGGTGACGCCCGACCAGCTCGCCCGGTTGCGCGAGCGAGTCGAATGGAAAGGCATTGCGCTTATCGCCCATGCATGGGGCATCATTCTCGGCGCGATGGCGCTGGTGGCCGTTTTCCCGAACCCGCTGACCTACATCCTTGCCGTCATGCTGATCGGCTCGCGCCAGCTTGGTCTCTTCATCCTGATGCACGAGGGAGCTCACCGCTGTTTCTCGCGATCGGAGAGCCGCAACATGGCCTTGAGCCAGTGGCTCTGCGCCTATCCAATCTTCGCCGACACACAGGCCTATCGACGCTATCACCTTCAGCATCATGCCAGCACACAGCAGGAGGACGATCCCGACCTTATTCTCTCAGCGCCTTTCCCCATCACGAAGGCAAGCTTCCGTCGCAAGCTTCTGCGCGACATCACGGGGCGCACAGGCTACGAGCAGCGCAAGGCGCAGCTTGTCCACGCACTCGGAGATCCATCCTGGCCGGTCTCGCAACGCGCTCGCCACTTTTACGACAGGCTCGGACGACAGTTTGCGGTGAACGCGCTGGTGTGGGCCGGCCTCGCCGCGGCCGGCATCTGGTGGGCCTATCCACTGCTGTGGCTGGTCCCGCTCTTGACCTGGATGATGGTCATTACCCGCATCCGCAATATCGCCGAACACGCCGTCGTCCCGGATTCGGATGATCCGCTGCGCAACACGCGCACGACGCAGGCCAACCTTCTGGAACGGATGTTCATCGCGCCGTACTTCGTCAACTACCATCTCGAACATCATCTGCTATTCTACGTGCCCTGTTACAATCTGCCCAGGCTGCACGCCATACTGATGCAGGGTCCGCACGCGTCCCGCCTGGAGGTGCAGCGTGGATATCTTGCGGTGCTCAGGCTCGCGACCGCCAGGCCCGATGCCGAGGACCGACCGAGCGATGCCGTCAGCAACGCGCGGCGGAGGCGCATCGGCGGCAAGGCGGGAGAAGATCGCACAGCGTCGGGCTTTTGAGTTGGCTTCAGCGAGGTCGGCTACTCTATTCTGTAATGCGCAACGCGATACTTATTCCATGATGAGGAAGTGCCATGTTGATCAACGGTTGCTGCCATTGCCGCAATATCCTGCTCGCGCTCGACTGGCGGCCGGAGCCCTCAGAAATCCCGGCTCGGGCCTGCACGTGCTCGTTCTGCGCGAAGCATGGCGGTGTCTGGACCTCCTGCCCCACGGGATCGCTGACGGTGAGCGTCGCGGATCGGACGCGCCTGTCGAGATACGTGTTCGGTACCAGGACGGCCGAGTTCCACGTGTGCACCGGGTGTGGCGTGGTGCCGGTGGTCACCAGCCAAATCGACGGCCGCCTTTATGCCGTTGTCAGCGTCAACGCGCTCGAGAATGTAGAACCTGCGCTGCTGCGACGTGCATCGGCAACCTTCGAGGGCGAGAATGAACAAGCTCGGCTGAGCCGGCGCAAGCGCAACTGGATTGCAGACGTACGGTTTGAAGCCATCAGCTGAGGCGCTCGGGCTGACCATCTCGGACTCTTTCCGCGGCGCTGACAAGGGCTATCTGCGGGTTTGTGTAATTCTCCAAACCTTCGCGCCCGCGGAATGCGTCAACTCCTTTAGAAGCTGGGGCACGCGCGAGCACGAAAGCGTCATGCGCCGGAGTAGTCTCGCGACGCGGCTGCTGTCTGGGTTTGGTCCGCATCGAGTTCAGCAATATCGCCGCAACGATCATCGCCAGGATACCACCGAGACTAAGCGCGATCTGCATCACAAGCCCATCCGAAATGTCGAACAGCGCTACGTGGCTGGCGAATGCCAGCATCACGCCGAGGCAATAGATTGGCAGCGAGTGCTGGCCGCAGCGCATTGCGCCGCGCATCACCGGCGTCTTTAGCCCTCGCCAATCGGGAGGCACAATCCACACCGCCAAAACTGCAAGAGCAAGAAAATGCAAGAGTCGCAACGGACTGAGATTTGATTTGTCCAACGGGAAAAGCAGTTTCGTCAGAACCCGCGGAAGCAGCCCTTCCAGCGGCCCAATCCTCCAACTCAATGCGATGATCAGGCTGAAAGCCAGATAGAGAACGGCAAGCGCCAATACCGTGGGCGAGGTCATCCATGGCCTCAATTTCTTGCCTTCCATGACGCACCACGCGCCCAGCACCATGAGAATCTGCCAGGCCAGCGGATTGAAGAACCAGACGTTGTTGGGCCAGGCGGGAACGCTCCAGCCGAAGACGTGCACGAGCGAATAGAGCAACAGCGAGGCGGCAAGCGTCACGTTTGGTGCCCGCAGCAGCAGCCACAGCAGCGGCGCGAACAAAACGTGATAGAGCACAAAAACCGGCAAGACGTCGGTATTCACTGGACGGTATTGCAGGATCGCAGCATGCGCGAGGGCCGCGCCCGGATGTTCCAGCAGAATCCGGGTGTTGCTCTCGTCGGCAAGATGATCGCTGCCTGCCAGGTAGACCATGATGGCGCAGGCGAGCGTGAGCAGCAGAAATGCGGCATAGATGTCCCATCCCCGCCTCAGCGAACGGCTGATCATGCCGCTCCAGCCCTCGCACTGACGGGCCCTGTCGTAGGCCAGCGCGCAGGTCACGCCCGAGATGAACATGAATACTTCCGCGGCATCGCTGAAGCCGTAGTTGCGCGGCGTCAGCCAGCTTCCGATATTGTTGGGAACATGATCGAGAAAGATCCACCACAGGGCGATCCCGCGGCAGACATCGATGCGCAGGTCGCGGCCAGACCCCCCGAGCTCCGGCGGCCTCTCGCCGAACAATGGCCTGAAGATGTGGGTTCGACCATGCATCTGGTTGCCCGCACACGCTCTCGGTCGGACATCGGCTGATAGAGACGCTCGCGGTCAGCGACGGCTCGGATGCCGAGCTAGTCGCCGACTCGCGCTGCAGTTACGGGTCCCGGCTAAGCGATGGTTGTGCCTCCTTCGCCGTCCCAGCCGTCAAGCTCAGGGCGGCAGGATCCTCCCCAACGCGGTGAGCTTCCAGCGTTGCGTGGCCGGCAACCGGGATCAGAAGTTGCTTTCGCATTTCGGCGAGGCGGGCGCGGCAATACTCGCGGTAAAGCAAGTCGAATATGGTAGGACATGATCGAACCCTCGCTTTGATCATCACCCTGGCGTCCACGGGACAGATTTCGGCCATCGTACCCCCGGCATAAAATGAACGGTGCCGGAGCGGAGATTGCGCCGACGGAATCTGACGCCGGTTTCGCGCCTGAGTTACGAAAACAATCGGTATCAGAGGACATCGCCAGTGCTGCAGATCAACCTGCACCGCGGATCGTTGAGTTCGATCAATCGCGAAAAAAGCAAAGCTGGATGCGCTTGCAGCGGCCAGCGACGTTCAAAATAGGCCTGATGGCATCAACGAGAAATAGAGCCATCGCGGCAGTCTCGTTCAAAAAGAGCGTCTTGGCTTCACGATTCTCGAAAATCACTATCGCCCTGATTTTCCTGCCGTCACGTGAGCCAGTTCACATCAATATATCAGTATCGATCACCGGTGAGTGAGACTAGCAAGCACCCGGCGTAGCTTCTTGGACTTCTGCGCACCGCCCAGGGAAAGGTCGGGTGCGCGAACTGCAAACTAGGGATATCCGCAGGCGTTTGTCGGATCGCTTTATCCGAGCGTTTTCGGCAGACCCAGGTAGGCGCCTTTGAGCGGCGTCGCCCGTGCATTGTGAGGAAGCCGCAGGATCACTTCTGCTCCCGCATGATCGACGCGGCGCGCGCGCCTGATGGCGTCTCGCTGAAACGACGGCGGAACATGCGATTGAAATGAGAAACATCGCCAAAGCCGACCGCAAACGCAATATCGATGATCGGCAAATGCCGGTGGCGCGGGTCGGTCAACATGGCGAAGGCACGCTCAAGCCGGCGTCCTGCAAGATGCTCTGTGAACGACTTTCCAGTCCCCTCGTCGAGCAGTTTTTGCACGTATCGCCGCGAAAGTCCGAGCGCGCCAGAAAGATTGTCCAGATCAAACCTGGGATCGCTGAAGCGTCGCGCGAGCTCCGCCTGGATCGCACACAGCCTGGCTGCCTTCACGCCACGGTCGGTCACGATTATTGCGGCTTCGGCGGTCGGCCCGAGCGTCGCGGCCACGAGATCGAGGAGATGCACGCCGATGGTGGAGACCATCTTCGACGATGGGGGCTCTTCGAGGGATGCGAGCGATCGCAAGTAGCCGTCGAGGAGGCTGAGCGCTGGTCCCGGACGCACCGCCCGATTTATCAAATCTTCCGGATGCGCAACCAGAGAGCCGAGGGCGGCGGCCTGTACGGTCACGTACCTCACGCTGCCCCCTCGTGGCCCGAATACGCGCAGCGGCCTTGCCCGGTCAATCAAGCAAGCGGAGCCGGCATCATAGACACGTTCCCGGCCAGCGTTTGCGAATTGGACCGGCCCAGTCTCCACGATGTTGAGTCCGAATTGGTCACTGCTGTTCTTGAGGTGGCGCTTGTGACGGATGAACTCCGCCGGCGTCGCGACAAGGCTACAGACGCCAACCGCGCCGAGCGGCAAGTGGGTGACCTCAATGCGAGGGCGGCCGCCGCTGTGGTCTATCACGTCCAGCGCCAGGTTCTGCCGCGCAAACTCCTCACGCAACGCAGAGATTCGCGTGCCTTCCGGCAACATCTCTGTCGACCATCGCAATAGGCGAGATGACGTCGGCATCCCGGCCTCCCGGCGACTGAGCCGCCCGAACGAAATCTGCAAATTCCTCGCAAAACGCCAGGACGTGCAGCTCTCCCGACATCATATCGGAGCGCGCTTCGCTGGATTTGTGAAGTAGATTACAGAGAAAGAGGTGGACCTAAAAAAAGGCGAGGAAGTTCTTGTCGAGCTCACTTGCCGTCGTTTCGCTGCTGCGCAACAGTCAAAGCGCGGCTCTCCAGCTTTTTCTCAAGCTCCTGCTTCAGCCGCTTGCGGGTTCCGAAGATATTCAACCTCAGGACCGACCCACTGCCAAGGATAGTCCGGTCTCCCGTCGAGATTTGTTTCGGTACCAGCCCGAGCCAGGCGCCGAAGTCGCGGCCCTTCGCGAATACATCACCGGTGCCGATCGCGGCCACCATCGCGCTCGAGATGATCGGGCCAATGCCGGGGACCGTCATCAGCCGCTCGCAGTGCTGATCCTGACGGGCGATCGTTTCAATCTCGCCGGAAAGGTCCTCGATGCGTGCATCCAGGTGGCGCCAGTCTCCGGCCAACTCCTCGATGATTCGCGACATGCGGGGCGAGAGAACATCGGTTCGCGTCGCCAAGATGCCCGGCAGTTCGACCCGCAGGAAACGCAGTCCCTGCCGTACCGCAACACCGCGCTCCAGCAGGAAGGCGCGGATCTGATTGATGACGCCGGTACGTTGACTGACCAGGCGCTCACGGACGCGGTGCAGGGCCTGCAGGTCGAGTTGATCTGCGGTCTTGGTCGGAACGAACTTCATGGTCGGGCGTTGCACCGCCTCGGCAATCGCCTCCGCGTCGCGGAAGTCGTTCTTCTGTCCCTTACTATACGGCCGCACGTATTTGGCCGGCATCAAGCCGGGCATTGTGGCCGAGTTGCTGTAGCTTGCGGCTGAGGTGATGCGCGCCGACGCAGGCTTCCATCCCAATCAGGCACGGCGGCACGTTGGCAAGTCGCGCTTCGACCTGGCCGCGCGACCATTTCTGCCGAAGTACAATTGCTCCACGGCGATCGTGCCCCACGATGTGGAACGAGTTCTTGCCGATATCGATGCCGACCGCGGCGATTGCGCTGCTGGATTTCTGAGACATGGCGTGCTCCTTTTCGGTGCCCCGAACCAGCTTCGATCACCGGCGGGGCTGGAGCACGGCCGGGCCATCCCATTCTGATGTCCCCAGTCAAGCACACAGCGCACGGTTTCCCATCTCCACGAGGACTCATCGTGAAGTTCTTGCGCCGATGGATCGTGCAGGGGAGAAGGCGGGACCCAAAGACGTCGGTGAACAGGCTCTGATGCGCGGGTTGGATACCGCATTTCCGTTTTTTCGTCTGGGGCTGTCCCTGGTCTAGCGTCGGGCGTCGATCGGATGATCGGCCACATAATGGGTTTCAGGATTTCCCCTGCCGTGGTCCCACCTTCACCTCTGCACGATTGATGTCTGCGACCGTCCTCCTGATCCTGATTGCAACAAAAGGGGGGCTGTGGGCCGGTCGAGCGCACCTCACGACTCGAGCGGTCCACAGCCCCCGACGACGTTACGCCTGTCGAGGTGGCATGAGCTCGCGATTGATTGCCCAAATGAAGGCGGATAGCTCTCGGGCAATCGCGGTGACGATTACGGTTCGCCGCTTGCCCTTCCGCTCGAGTGAGCGGAATCGTCCGCACAATCTGGTTTGCGCTTTCCACGCAATCTCTCGCGCGCGTCTCGGTTCGGCCTCCACCTTTGGCTGCTTGTCTCGGCTCACGCGCGGCGGATATCGATAGCTCCAGGCCGCCTCCACAAGAATACGTCGCGCCCGCCCATTACCGGCTTTGGTGATGCCGCCTCGCTTGACCTTGTCGCCAGTCGAGTTTTCCGTGGGCACCAGACCGAGATAGCCCATCAGCTCGCGCGGATTTTGAAAGCGGGAGAGATCACCGATCTCGGCCAGCACCCCCACAGCCGCAATGAGATCAATCGATCGCCTGCAGGGCCGCGACAACCTCGGCAAGCGACCACTCGGGTACTACCTCGCGGATGGCATCTTCCAAACGCTCCATCCGCTCACCTTCCTGGCGTATCCCCTCAAGTAACTCTTCGAATGCGATGCGCTGCTCGCGATGCTCGAGCTTCTGCGACATCAGCCATCTCATGTGGGCTGGTCCCCACGTTGTCTTGCCCGGATAGATGCGTCCCAGCCGCAGCATCAATGACGAGATCTGTTGACGCTTGCCCTGGAGGTCCTTCTTCACTGCCTGACGGGCGCGCGAGAGATCGCGCATAGCCTCATGGCGCTCGTCCGGCACCCACACCGCGGTGAGCTCGCCCGCGCGCAACAGCTTGGCGAGGCTTACCGCATCGCGTCGGTTCGTCTTCACTCGATCGCCGGCCTTCTTCGGAACGAGCGAGGGGGCCACCACCAGGCAGTCATGGCCGAGGCTCTTGAGCAGTCTGTAGAGGCCATATCCTGTCGGCCCTGCTTCGTAGCAAAACGTCAGATGACAGCATTTCGCTGCAAGCTTTGCCACCAGCTTTCGGATCGCTGCCTCGGTGGCAGAAAACTCCCCGAGATATCGTACCTCGCCGCCACGGCCGTCATCGGCAACGGCGACTGCATTACGCAATTTTGACGTATCGATTCCGACAAAGACCTCGGTATGATGACCCACGACTCCCCCTCCTTGTTTGAGGCTCTGCCCGGTCCCATCCAGGCAACCCTCGTCGCAACATCGAGGGTAAGTCGCCTCATTTTGTGGAGGGGACATACAGTATAACGGAGATCAACCTGGTCGGCAGGGAGGGTTCTGGCTCGGTCGGCCCTTCCAGAATGAACATTTGACCAGATAAGATGGCGTTATTGACCCTTGGGGACGAATATGGCTCGGCCATCAAGAACGGGCGGCAGGAGGAGCGCAGCTAAAACGCGCACGGCCCGATCGGCAACGGGCCGTAAATCCGCGGTCCGAGGGAACGAAGCGCGACAGCGTGGTGGGAGCGAACAACCAGCCAAGAGTCGGCATGCGAATAAGCCCAAGGCTCGCAAGACAACCAGCGCAGCCCCATCAATTGCCGACCTTCAAAAACGGGTGGACATCCTCACCCGAGAGTTGAAGGAAACGCGGGACCAGCGGTCGGCAACCACTGAAGTGTTGCGGATTATCAATTCTCAGCCAGGCAGCCTTGCGCCGGTTTTCGATGCCATTCTACAAAAAGCACATGCGCTGTGTGGCGCCGACGACGGCAGCTTGCAAATTTATGATGGCGAACATGTTCGCGCCGTTGCCGTGCACGGCGTGACGGAACGCTTCGCAAAACTGTTGCGCGACGGACTCAGCGCATTCAAGTCGCCCGCAGCGCGCGCCTCGTTTGAAGGTCAACGCTATATCCAGATCAACGATGCAAGGGAGACGAGTCACACGATCCTTCGTGCGGCAGCAGAACTGACCGGAACCCGCACCATATTGTACATGCCGTTGCGGATGGAGGACCGCCTGGTCGGCTTTATCGCAGCGGCGCGTCGCGAGGTGAAACCGTTCACGGAAAATGAAATCGGCCTGCTGGAAAATTTCGCCGCGCAAGCTGTGGTCGCCATGGAGAATGCGCGCCTCTTCAACGAGGTGCAGGAAGCGCTGGAGCGGCAGACGGCGACCGGAGACATACTCAAGGTGATCGCGCGTTCGCCCACGAACGTGCAGCCAGTGTTTGACGCCATAGTAAATTGTGCAGCAAAACTTTTCGAGCCGTGCTCTGCGACGATTACAACTCTGAAAGACGGTAAACTGCACTGGAATGCAATCGCCTCACGCCTACCCGGTTTCGATCCAGAGGGTGCCAAGGCGATATATCCGATCCCGCTTGATCCAGATCGCGCACCTTCCGCGCGCGCTATGCTGGAGCGTCGTATCATTGAAATTCCCGACAGCACTGCACCGGACGTGCCAGAGTTTACTCGCAAAGCCGCCGCCGCCGGAGGCTTCCGGAGCTGCACATTCGTGCCGCTTCTTCATCAGGACACCAGCATTGGCACGATAATCCTTATTAATCCGCAGGCCGGGTTCAGGCTTTCGGAAAAGCAACTTGCACTCGTGAAGACCTTCGCCGACCAAGCCGTAATTGCAATTCAGAACGCGCGGCTGTTCAACGAGGTGCAGGCCAAAACGCGTGTTGTCGAGGAGTCGCTGCA
This sequence comes from uncultured Alphaproteobacteria bacterium, assembly GCA_963738845.1. Lineage (GTDB taxonomy): Bacteria > Pseudomonadota > Alphaproteobacteria > Rhizobiales > Xanthobacteraceae > Bradyrhizobium. The sequence goes on from CAVTYJ010000012.1 coordinate 270,005, forward strand.
GCAGCAGACTGCGACTGCGGACGTGCTGAAGATCATCAGCCGCTCGGCTTTCGATCTCGAGCCGGCGCTGGTCGCCATCTGCGAGACCGCCGGACGGCTGTGCGAGGCCGATCAGGCTGCCATCTTCACGCGCGAGGGCGACGGTTACCGATTTGCTGCCTCCTTCGGGTTTCCACCGGAATATGCGGCGGACTGGCGCGGGCGGGCCCACGCGCCGCTGATCCCAACTCGCCCCTTCCCGGTGTCCGCTCGATCGTGGAACGCCGTCCGGTGCACATCCTCGACATCGCGGCGGACCCCGCCTTTCACCAGACCTCATCGCGACAGAGCCAGGCCAGAACGGCGCTCGGTATCCCTCTGTTGCGCGACGGGGAGCCGGTCGGAAATTTCGTGCTGGCGCGGAGGCGCGTCGAGGCCTTTACCGATCGCCAGATCGAACTGGTGCAGACCTTCGCCGACCAGGCCGTGATCGCGATCGAGAATGCGCGGCTGTTCAACGAGGTCCAGGCCAGCACGCGCGACCTGCAGGAGTCGCTGCGGCAGCAGACCGCGACTGCGGACTTGCTGCAGGTCATCAGCCGTTCGGCATTCGACCTGCAACCGATTTTCGACGCCATCGCCGAGCGAGCGGTCACCCTCTGCGGCGCCGACCGCGCATTCATCTTCCGGTTCGATGGCGAGTTGCTCCGGATGGCGGCGGCCTACAACGCCCCTCCGGATTTCAGGGAATGGGTGGCGCAGCACCCGATTCGGCCCGGCCGGCACAGTGCGTCAGCGCGAGCCGCGCTCGAGCGGCGCACGATCCATATTCACGATGTGCGCGTCGACTACCGAATACACTTATGGAGCGAAGGACGCCGAAGACATAAGGACTGTTCTCGGGGTCCCGATTCTGAAGGGCGACGAACTGCTCGGCGTCATGATGATTTACCACCTGGAGGGAGTGCGGCCCTTCACGGAAAAGCAGATCGCACTGGTCGAGACGTTCGCCGATCAGGCCGCCATCGCCATCGAGAACGCGAGGTTGTTCAACGAGACAAAGGAATCGCTCGAACGACAGACTGCAACGGCGGACGTGCTCAAGGTCATCAGCCAATCATCGGTCGACCTTGAGACCGTGCTCGAGACGCTCGTACAGACCGTTGCGCGTCTCTGCCGGGCAGACCAGGTGTACATGTTCCACCTGCGCCATGATTTGTGGCACCTGATCGCGGATTGTGGTCTCTCACGAGAGGCAAGCGCATTCTTCCGAACGAATCCATTCACGCCTGGCCGCGGCTCCACGTCCGGTCGCGCCGCGTTGGAGCGTCGAGCCGTCCAGGTTGCCGATGTATTGCAGGATCCGGAATACACCCTCAGCGAAGGGCAGCAGATCGCTGGTTATCGCAGCACGCTCGGTGTTCCGTTGCTTCGCGAGGATACACTGGTAGGCGTTTACAGCATTTGCCGGACGCGCGTCGAACCCTTCACGGAAAGAGAGATCGAGCTCGCCACCAGCTTTGCCGATCAGGCGGTCATCGCCATCGAGAATGCCCGGCTTTTCGACGAGCTTCGCGATCGCCAGGCCGAGTTGCGCGTCACTTTCGACAATATGGGCGATGGCGTGGCGATGTTCGGTGCCGATACACAACTCGCGGCGTGGAATTGCAATTTTCAGGAGATGCTCGACCTGCCTGACGAATTGCTCGTCGCCCGTCCGCGCTTTGCGGAGCTTTTCCGCTTCCTGACCACCCGAGGCGAATTCGGTTCGGCCGATCTGCAGGCGGAGCTCAGTCGCAGCGTCGAAGATACCACCAAAGAGATGCGCTATGAACGTACTCGACCCGACGGCCGCGTCATCGAGGTACGCCGCAATTCGGTACCTGAGGGTGGCTTCGTACTGATCTATGCGGATATAACGGAGCGCAAGCGCGCCGAAGAAGCCATTCGCGCAGCCCGCGACGCCGCCGAAAAGGCACTGCGCGATCTGCAAGCGGCCCAGGATCGCCTGATCCAGACCGAGAAACTGGCTTCCCTCGGCCAGCTTACTGCGGGTGTCGCGCACGAGATCAAGAACCCGCTCAATTTCGTCAATAATTTCTCTGCACTCTCGGCCGAACTCGTGGATGAAATGACCGACGTGTTTCAAAATTCGGCGCTGGATGAGGCAAGCAGGCGAAAGGAGCTGGATGAAATCCGCGAGCTCCTGAAAAGCAATCTTCAAAAGGTCGTCCAGCACGGCAAACGCGCCGACTCTATTGTCAAGAACATGCTGCTGCACGCGCGCGAAAGCTCAGCCGAACGCCGCTTGGCCGACGTCAACAGGCTGGTCGAGGAGTGTCTCAACCTCGCCTATCACGGCGCCCGGGCGGAAAAGGCTGGCTTCACCATAACGCTCAAGCACGACCTTGACCCCGAAGCCGGTGCGCTCGATCTTTACCCGCAGGAGATGACGCGGGCGCTGCTGAATTTGATTTCCAACGGGTTCTACGCAGCCACCAAACGGAAGGTGGAAGCGGCCGACGGAGAGTTTGAGCCTGTGCTTAGCGCCGCCACGAAAAGCCTGGGCGACACCCTCGAAATTCGGATACGCGACAACGGTTCGGGTATTCCACCCGAGATTCGAGAGAAGATGTTCAATCCGTTTTTCACCACCAAACCGACCGGGGAAGGAACAGGACTTGGCCTCTCGATGACCCATGACATCATCGTCAAGCAGCACGGCGGGAGGATCGACGTTCGGACCGAGCCCGGCGTATTTACCGAGTTCATCATCACCTTGCCGCGTGGCAACGGTATATAGCTTCAGATCCACCTGGATTTACGATGCCATTCGAAACATCATCGGCTAGCCTGTGCAAAGTCCTGCGTAGGCTGTCGACGCCCGAAAAGATCCAACAATTTCTGGATGACCTTCCCTACAATAAAGAGAAATCCGGAGAGACGTGCCGTTCGCCTCGTCTCGCCCTCGCGTACAAGACCGCGCATTGCTTCGAAGGAGCGCTGCTTGCCGCGGCGGCCTTGAGGGTCAACGGAAGCCCGTCGTTGATTCTCGACCTGGAGTCGGTCCGCGACGATGATCACGTCATCGCAGTTTACCGCTCAAACGGCTATTGGGGCGCGATCGCGAAATCCAATTATGCCGGCCTGCGTTTCCGCTCCCCCGTCTACCGTTCTTTGCGCGAGCTTGCGTTGTCGTATTTCGAGCACTACTACAACCCCAAAGGTGAGAAGACGCTTCGTGCCTACTCGCGTCCTGTCAATCTCAGGCGGTTTGATCACATCGATTGGATGACGTCGGCCGAGCCGCTCTGGGAGATCGCCGACTATCTGTGCGAGATTTCACACACGCCTATCTATGAGTTTACGCGCCGCATGTATATGGATGAGCGGCTGTTTAAAGCGGGATTGGTCGGTCGCGCGAAATAGGGCTCGTGCGGTGCATGGGTCCTGTTGTCAGCCGTCAACGCGTCCGACATCCGGCGGTCTCGGCCGTCAACAAACGCATCTTTCGAAGCGACCGTGACTGCCTAACCCTCTGCTGGTCCGGATTCGGCTTTTGGGCTCAATTCTGATAATCCGAATGACAGGGGCGCCGATTACGACTGTCATGATTGGAGACAGTAGGCAAAAAAATGCGAAGCCGGCGAAACTGACGGTAGAGATCGCCAGGGTTGCTGCAGACAGGATATACTGGTCCGCGGTCACAATGTTCGTTCCAATGCAGCATACGGCGACGGATGCAATCAATCCGCCGATCGTCCTTGCCCGAGCGGCGATCGGATTGACGATGCGCTGAACCAGCCCCGCATGTTCGACGAGGGCGCCGAAAGCCAGCGCCGACATGATGAGCCAGATCGTATTCAACATGTGGCTCATGCCTCTACGCGACAGAAGCTCATCCAGCGTTGGCTCGCCTGTGTGAGAGACGAACCCCGTCGAAAGCGCCAGCCATACGCCCTTGAGAATGCCGATCGGGGCAGGCAGTGTTGCATCGCCGGCGAATTCGATCGCAACCTGGGGATTGAGCACTGCTGTGACGATCCCGCCGACCAGGGCGCCGGCGAAAATTTTAACAAAAGGCGGCAGGCGCAGCGCTGTCGCCAGGTTCAGGGTGTCGGACAATGGCGACGTTCGATCGCCGAAGAAGGCCTCCGATACAATCGCGCCGGCGGTGATTTCCGGCGACATTCCCAAACTGGGCGCGATGCCCATCAGGCCAACGCCGATCGTGCCGATCACGGTCCAGGAACTGCCCACCGCAGTCGCAAGGAGAGCGCAGAGGGCGAGCGCCGATATATAAAAATAATCAGGGTTCAGAAATTCGAGGCCGTAGAAGATCATTGCCGCCAGGGCGCCACTGAGCGCCCAGGAGCCGATCAAGGCGCCGACGGCAAGTAGAATGAAGATTGCGGAAGGACCCGCCGCCACTCCATCGACAACGGACTGGCTCACCCCCTCCCATTCCATGCCGTTCTTGTGAGCTATGATGCCGGCAATCACGCTGGAGAATATCAACGCGACCTGATTGGGACCAAGCACTGCATCCTTTCCGAACAGCATATAAGAGGCTGCGAGCAGTGCGATCAGAATGCCGAACACGATTGCCACATCAAGGCTCGACGGCTCACGGATCAATTCCGGCTTTTGTTGAGTCACGAGGCCTGCCGTCCCACCCTGAAGGTGTCTACCAGCCCATCTTGAGAGCGGCGACACCCTTCCACTGTTCGAAGCCTCCGGCCAATCCGTTGGACCAAACCCGGAGATATGATGCCTGGAGATCGAGAGCAGGCTGGCCAAGCAGCCGGGCATTCTTTTCGCCCCCGAGGAATTGTGCCGGAATGACGTACTCAAGCGTGATGATCGGGTGGACCTCATAGTCTCGCGTGGCGAGTCCCAGATTGCCTTGATCGAAAAAGACAAGGTTCCTTTGATCGAACCAGCGCCCGAGGAATTCCACGGCGAAGCTTGCATTCCAACTATTGCTTATCACATAGCTGGCGGACGGGATGAAGAACACTGCGTCCGATGAAACCTGTGGCTCACGAAGACGCCGTTGGATGAAGGCGGTCAGGCCAATTGACCACACGGTCGACGCGGAGGTGTCCGGCGCAAAAGGCACTTGTTGAAAGTTGGCGTCGAAGTTGAAGCGCTTGTTGAAGCCAAGATTGGAATCCTGTCGGGCAGAAAGCTGGCTGCCGAAAGTAGGTGCAAAATCCCATCTTGGGGCGAAAGTGAAATAGGGCGAAAATGCCTGATCGTTTTTGGGATCGACATATTGCAGACGCGCTGAAAGCCCCGCCTTGTCAAGATCCATCTCAGGGGTGTGAAAATAACGGTCCGATTCCGCAAACGCGCTCAGTGTCGCACGAAGCGGAAGAGTGCCAACCGGCGTAGCCCAGGACAGGTTTGCAGAGGGAGTTGCTTCGCCGCTCGATGTTCCGCCATGGCTGAGCTCGTCGGCATTCGAATTCCAGGCGAATGGCAGCAGCACGTTGGCGCGAATCTGGGGCGTGGCGATCTGCTTCTCGAGGCCAGGTGCGGTTGCGTAGAGATTTGACAGGGGTGCTGGTGTTTGAGCGTTCGGAGTGGCCAGCATTGCGTCCGTCAGGGCATCATCCGAGTTGCTTCGCGCGTCGAGGCGAGCCCCGGCTTGCGCGAAGGCGGTCGTCGCGGACATCAAACCCATCAGGCAAAGCAGGACAAAGATAACGCCTCGCGAATTCCCCGGAACCAGCGCAGCTGCCAGGAACAGGAGGAAGGTCTGGAAATCAGGCATAGCTCATCCCATAGTCATTACCGGTTCGATCACCGACAGAGCGATCAAGTGTGAAGCCGAAGCGTGCGGAACGAAGCGGCCACCCGTCCTCCTGCTATGCCGCTGTCAGACGTCCCTTTTTGTCTGCGTCGAGATGTAGCGTCCGATGGCACTGGCGGCATTGAGCATGTGTGCGCGCATTCGGCGAGACGCTTCATCTCCTTCCCCTTGAGCGATGGCGTTTAGAATGGCCTCATGCTCCTCGCGAGACCGAGCAAGCCTGCTTGCATGACGTAGTTGCGTTCGACGGAAAGCCTTCATTCGGTTGCGGATCGCGATAGCCTGTTCCGCCATGAATGCGTTGTGAGTCGCGGCGTAGATAACTTCGTGAAATTCGCGATTGAATTTGTCATAGCCATCGATGTCGCCGCGCTTGACGAGTGCCTCCGATGCATCGTGCATTTCGATGAGCTTGCCACGCTCGATCGGGGTTATTCGGTAGGTAGCAATTCGGACGCACATCGCCTCGATTTCGGCTGACATCTCGAACATTTCCATGATCCGTTCGGGCGTCGGCTGGGTGACGATGACGCCACACGCTCAGTGGCGATCGTACCAGTCTCCGCCAATCGTCTCCTCAAAAATGGGAATTTCTGCGGTTGCAGCTGGAGACTTTCAGGAAATTCTCGCTAAAGTTGCCAATTCGGAGCCTGGAGACCAATGAGATATACGCGAATACCCCGTAAATCGCAGGGATTTGGTGCTAAAATAGGCTGCAATCTTAAGTCAAGTTTACTGCGTGGCGGGATCTAACCTCCGAATGGCGGAATCAAAATCCGCTGATTTGGCCAGCGATTTCAACGGTCGTTCTGAACTTTCCCCGTCCGTTTGCCCATTGGCGGCACTGGGAAAATTCTGACGTTCAGAACGGCAACCCCAATCCGTAGCCTCTTCCCTCCCACCTGGATCGGCGAGAAGCTCGAGATGCCCGCGCTCCTTGTCACTGTTGCCTCGGAAAGATGACCGGACGCCGCAACAAGGCCAAACGAAGCGTTCCCGCACGATGTGGCCGCCGATTACGTGACTGACCTGCCACGTGGGCCAAGCGAACCTCTGCCGACCAGGTGTCCGCGCTGGGTTGCGGCAGCAGTTAGGTCTCGGTTCCAGACCCCTGTAGATAGCCCTTCAGTTTCGGATTCGGCATGATGATTGATGCGACAAACGCGATGGCGCACATGAAAGTTACATACCAGTAGAAATCGGACTCCGCTCCGCTATCCTTGAACAAGAGCGCCACGTATTCGGCGGAGCCGCCGAAGATTGCGTTAGCGATTGCATAGGCAAGGCCGACGCTCATTGCCCGTACCTCGGGCGGAAACATTTCCGATTTAACGAGTCCGCTGATCGACGTGTAGAATGAGACGATGGCGAGCGCCAACATGATCAGGAAATACGCGGCGTAGGGGCTCTTGACGTCGCCGATGGCATACAAGAGGGGCACCGTAAACACGGTCGCAAGGCCCCCAAACAACATCATCGACGTCTTGCGGCCGACGCGGTCCGAAAACGCGCCAAATGGCGGCTGCAAGATCATGTAGGTGCAGAGCACCGCGGTCATTACTAAATTCGCGGTTCGATCGTTCATATGCGCGGTGTTGATCAGATACTTTTGCATATAGGTTGTGAATGTGTAGAAGATCAGCGAGCCGCCGGCGGTATAGCCAAGAACGATCAAGAACGCTCGGGTGTGATGCTTGAAGATTTCGCGCAGCGAGCCGGCTTCCTTGCGTGAACGAGTTTCGGCAGACGATGTTTCCGTAAGTGACGAACGCAGAAACAAGGCGACTACCGCGAAGACGGCTCCGATAAAGAACGGGATACGCCATCCCCAGGCTCTCAATTCGGTGTCAGACAGCAACAGTTGAACTATTAACACCACGAGTGACGCCAGCAACTGGCCACCGATCAGCGTGACATACTGGAATGAAGCGTAAAACCCTCGTTTGCCCGGCGGCGCCACCTCGCTCATATAGGTCGCGCTGGTGCCGTATTCGCCGCCGACCGAGAATCCCTGCACCATGCGCGCGAACAGCAGCAATACAGGTGCTGCAGTTCCGATCGTCTCATAGGTAGGCATTGTGGCGATGGCCAGCGATCCTGCGCACATCATCAGAACCGAGATCATCATCGAGTTTTTTCGGCCGAATTTGTCGGCTACAAAGCCGAAAACATAGCCTCCGATCGGCCGCATCAAAAAGCCGATCGCGAACACTGCTGCGGTCTGCAAAAGTTGCGTGGTCTGATTGCCCTTCGGAAAGAAGGCCGGCGCAAAATAGAAAGCCGTGAATGCGTATGCATAGAAATCGAACCACTCGACAAGATTGCCGGATGAGCTTCCGAAAATAGCCCAAACCCTTCGGCGCATATCGGCGCGATCATCCGGCGTTGCTACGCCGACCGTCATCGTGTCTGTGGTCATCGGCATGCCTACCCGCATAGATTGATTATTTCTTGTTTTTTGAACCTGTAACCGAGAATGAATTGCGCCGCAATGGTGACGTTCTCAGCAGTTTCGGCTTCAGCGTTGTTAGCGACGCTGAACAATCGGACTGTCTTCGTAACTCGAAGGACGGCTTCGGAATCAGGTTACGCGCTGCGATCGCGCAAATTGTTGGGCTTCCGCCTGAGGAGCTATCGATGACGTAGCTTAGTCTGCCCGCCGAGGTCTGCGAGAGGATGAGACGATGATGGAGATCGGTCTTCCCGGCGCATGCAAATACTGGTGACCCGAATGGCCCGCTCGAGGCCTGTCCGCTAATCAGATCGCATGCGCGCTGATATCCATGATGGCCCGGAGCACGACACGCTCCAAGCAGAGGCCGGATACATTGATGCAAGACCGCAGCTGCCGGATCGACGAAATCCTCTTGCAACGCACGGCCGGACCATACAGTCGGGTCAATCTCGACCGAATTGGATGGTTCGCGCTACTTCCGCTTTCCCCCCGATAGCGACCGGACTGCGGACATCGCTGGATGTCCGGTTCGTGCCACAACCGGAAATCGCGCTTTCGCTCTACTGCCGCTTAACTATACTGCCCAACGCCCCCCGCCATAAGACTTTGATTTTGTCAAACATGGAGAGTTCGATGCTCAAGCTTACCCAAACCACGCTGTTGACAGCGGGGCTAGTAGGTTATGCGGCTTTCGGCACAGCGGCAGCGGCGGACACTCTCAAGGGACAGGTTCTCGGTGGTGGCCAGCCTATTGCCAATTCAACGGTCACTCTGTGGGCCGCAAGTGCGGGCGCGCCGACGCAACTGGGTCAGGCGCTCACCGGAGTTGATGGAAACTTCACGATCAATTCAACCGACGCGCCCGACAAAGACGCCATACTTTATCTGATCGCAAAAGGCGGCCAGCCCAAAGCCAATGCGCGGAGCGGCGACAACCCCGCGATTGCGCTGATCGCGGTGATAGGCAACAAAGCCCCGGCGACCGTGACAGTCAACGAAATGACTACCGTCGCCTCGGTTTGGACCAACGCGCAGTTCCTTGACGGCTCCGCAATCAAAGGTCCCGCTCTCAGCCTCCGTATTGCCGCTGGCAACGTGCCCAACTTCGTCGATCTTCAATCGGGTGGCTGGGGAGCAACAATTCAGGACCCGCTCAATAGCGGTCAGACGCCAACGATGGCCAACTTCGCCACATTGGCCGATGTGTTCGCCGGATGCGTCACGAGCGTGACACCGGATGCCTGCCCCAAGCTCTACTCAGCGGCCACTCCGCCAAAGGGTGACGCCCCTAATGACACGCTGACGGCGGCACAGTTGATTGCTCGTGCTCCGTGGTATCAGCCCACGCGGGTTTTCGCTCTTGTCGATCAGTTCTATCCGATCCCGAAAGGCAAAAACCTTCGGCCCGTCCCGTACATGCCCTATCTTAACACTGCACCAAGCGCTTGGGTTCTGCCGCTCAAGTTCGATGGCGGCGGCTATCGCGCGGGCGGCAAAGCCATGTTCGACAGCGAGGGGAGCCTTTGGGTCGGCGACAACTTCACGATCGGCTGGCAGGCGTCGGACAGTCTATGGCAGGGTCATGCCACCAAGTTCGCATCGAACGGCCGCCCGATTTCACCAATCACTACGGGCTTTACCGGCGGCGGAATGGAGGGCGGTACCTTCGGTGCAGCCGTCGATGCCAAGGACAATGCTTGGCTCACCAACTACGGCAGCAAGTCCATCACGGTATTTGACAAGAACGGCAAACCGTTGACGCCACCAGAAGGTATCACGTTCGATGGCAAACTCGGTCTTATGCAGGGGGTCATCGTCACGCCAAGCGGGGACGTTTGGGTTCTCGGCATCGAGAAGAGCCAGCTCGTGTTCTTTCCCAAGGGGGATTTGGCCGCGGGCCGGATCGTTTGCGAGGGCGATAGCGCAGAGCCGTGCAAGTCGTTCAAGGCCCCATTTCACCTTGCCATCGACCAGCAGGACCGGATTTGGGTATCCAATAGCGCGCTCGACCACGTTACGCGCTTTCCAGCCGCCGATCCGACCAAGGCCGAGAAATTCAAGACCGGATTTAACAATAGCGGCCTCGCCATCGACAGCCAAGGCAATGTCTGGGTCACAGAAAGGTTCGGCAGCGGGCTGCTCGGCTTGGCCCATCTGATAGACCTTGATGCACGCCTGAAGCTCGAGGGTGTTGCGAAGGCATCTGATTACTTGACGAAGACTATGTCCGAGCAGAAGGGAGGTAGTGGCAGCGTCACGGTGCTGAGGCCGGATGGCACCCCATACCCCGGTTCGCCTTTCATGGGTGGTGGTCTCCCCGGTCCATGGGCTGCGGCGGTTGACGGCAACGACAACGTTTGGATTTCCAACTTCGCAATGCCGAGCAGCCCAATCGTGCAGTTGTGCGGCGTGCGCACGGAGAACTGTCCGCCCGGCATGAAGACTGGCGATCAGATTTCGCCGCCCGGAGGATATGTCGGTGGGGGCCTGCAATTGCAGACCGATATCGCAGTCGATCCGGCGGGCAACGTCTGGGCGATGAACAACTGGCAGGATATCGACAGCTGTTACCCCAACCCCAGCGAGGCACTTTCAACCCGCTGCGGGGGCCAAGGCGTAGTCATCTTCTATGGAGTGGCCAAGCCCGTGCGAGCGCCGCAGATCGGACCTGCGAGACAGCCGTAGCAGGCCGAAGGGCGCGAACAAAAGTAGAGTTGCTTATGTCCGGTTGGGGTCAACAACGGTCCTGACCGCATCGAAACACCACTTCAGCTTTACCCCGAACGGACATCGCCAGTCCGGCCCGGTCGGTCCGTTCAGTGCCATCAGCAGACAAATTGATGTGGGCGGCCTAGGCCGCCCACCGTCAAAATCGGCGAATTTCAATTGCCGGGGCCCTTCGCCGCCGCCTGCGCCTGCTCCATCCGTTTTGCCATCTCCGCCTTGACAGCGTCGAGATTGAAGCTCGCACCCCGCTGCATAGGCGGGAAATCGAGGAAGGTCTGGAGTTCCTTGCCCACTACCTGTTGGACGAACACGAAACGCCAGAACTGGTACTTGAACCAGTCGAAATATTGCTGAGCGCCTTCCTTCGTCCCGTTGCTGGGCCACCCTGTGCGCTCGAATGGATCGAGCCGCAGGTTGGTGATGTAAGGCACGTCGGGCTTGGTTTTTTCGCCCAACCAGCCGGCGGGCTGATCGATGAAGCGGAATTTATAATCGTCTATACGAACTGCTCCAACCGTGCTTTCACCCAGGTAGAAAATCTCGTGACGCGCTGACGGTCCTTTGCCTGTGATGGCGTCCAACTGGTTATAGCCATCCAGATGGTTCTTGTAGACGCGGCCGCCGATTTCCTTGCCCTTCAGCAGTTCGTCGGTGATGTTCGGATTACCGGCCGCGGCCACGAAGGTCGGCAGCCAGTCCAGTCCGGAGAAGATTCCGTTCTGCACTGAATCTGCGGGCACCTTGCCGGGCCAACGAATAATGGCCGGCACACGGAAGCCGCCCTCAAGCACCGTTCCCTTCGACTGTGCGAACGGCGTCTGACCGCCATCCGGCCAAGTGAAGACTTCGGTGCCATTGTCGGTGGTGAAGACGACGATAGTGTTGTCATCGACGCCCATGTCCTTGAGCTTTTTCATCACCAGGCCGACGTCGTCATCGAGTTGGGCCATTCCGGCTTCCTCTTCCGACCAGCCATTCTCCGAGTTGCGCAGCGCCTCATACTTCGGTGATAGATGCGTCACGATATGCATGCGCGTTGGATTAAGCCAGACGAAGAACGGCTTGTTGTCCTTCTTGGCCTTGTCCATGAAGTTAATCGCGAGGTCGCGGATTTCGTCGTCCACGGTTTCCATGCGCTTGGGATAGAGTGGGCCGGCATCCTCGATCCTCTGCATGCCGATCTTGCCCCAGCGCGGCATTTCCGTCGGATCGTCTTTGTCGGTGGCCCAACTATGGACCATGTTGCGCGGGCCGACGACGTTCAAAAGGTTCTGCGGATAGTTAGGGTGCGCTGGATCTTCCATCGCGTCGAGATGATACAGATAACCGAAGAACTCATCGAAGCCGTGCACTGTCGGCAGAAACTCGTTCTTGTCGCCAAGGTGATTCTTGCCGAACTGTCCGGTTGCATAGCCCATCGACTTCAGGACCGTCGCAATCGTCACCGCTTCGGCTGGTATCCCGATTGAGGCACCTGCTTGGCCCACAGTGGTCATGCCCGTGCGGATCGGCAACTGGCCCATGATGAAGTTCGCGCGGCCAGCCGTGCAGCTCGCCTCCGCATAATAGTCGGTGAAAAGCATGCCTTCTTTGGCGATTTTGTCGAGATTGGGCGTTCTGCCAGCCATCAAGCCACGATGATAAGCGCCGATATTCCACATGCCGATGTCGTCGCCCATTATGAAGACAATGTTTGGTTTCTGCTGCTGCTGCTGCGCTTTGGCCGGTGCGGTTGTTGCCACTACAGCGCCAAACAGCAAGAGCGCGCCGACAAAGATGTGCCCTCCAATCCTCATGATCTGCTTCCTCCGAATTTGATGGTCGGTCCAGCCTATCGGCTTTTGTGCAGCTTACCTACGGCAGTCGGCAGGACTATGCGATTTCGGCGAACCGTTCCCATTTGTCGAGCGAACCGACGTGAGGACTAATTCGGCTAAGCCTTTGATGTTGCCCAGGATGTCCGAATTGGGTCAACAACGGTCCTGACCGCATCGAAACACCACTTCAGCTTTACCCCGAACAACGGACATGGTCAGTAGCTTAGGCAAGGCATTTATGAAGGATCAGGCTCGAGCTTTGCTGGTCCTCGAGGTCGCCGCCTTGGCGGGCGGCGCTTTAGACTTACGATCAGGCGGTGTATCCGATCTACTTTTCGCAGTCGCGTATTGCTGCGGCTCCGCAGAACTTCCGAAGACGCCGACGTTGTCTTCCTTCAGAGCGTGTTCCACGCATCCGCGGATATGCGACACCATGATCGTTTGCGCCCGCTTCCAGTCGCGGACCAGCGCGGTCTCAAGCAGCGCTTGATGCTCGCGCGCGGCAATTTCTCCTCGAAACACCACGGCGATCATCTGATAGCGAAGGTAGCGGTCGTACGCTGCCGCGTGCGCCGCAAGAAGCACGTCGGATCCGCAGGCCGAGATTAGCGCATGGTGGAAGTCCCAGTCGCATTGCTTCCAGAGTTCTTGGTTCTCACGATGCCCCTCCAGCATGCGCTTTTCCATCACGCCCAACTTGTGGTGGGCGGAAACGACACGGCCTTCCCAATCCAGGTCGCCAGCAGTGAAGGACTGTTCGAGCGCATGATTTTCGAGCAAGAGTCGCAGCTCGGCGACCTGTCTGAAGTCCGCGGCCGATACCGGCGCGACCTCAAAGCCGCGCTGACCTTCGGCCACGATCAGGCCTTCCGCGCACATCCTATTCAGGAGTTCGCGCAGCGTAGGGATCGATGTGCCGTAGCTCTCGCTAACGCGCTCGAGCCGTAGCTTCTGCCCCGGAGCCAAGACACCGAAAATGATGTCGGACCGAATCCGGCGATACGCGGATTCTCCGATAGTCTCTGTCGTCTGAGTTTTGGTCAGCACCTTCAGCCTCCCATTCGTGGCGAATCTAGCACGTTTGACACGACTCGCACGGTTCAATGTCCATGTATGGGATAGTTGTCCAGGACGCCGGCGGCATCCATCGCCGCCCGCCAGGCGAAGACCATGGCTGGCCCGATCATCGTGCCCGGCCCTGGATAAGTCCCCTTGAAGATTGAAGAGGCATCCGTACCGGCCGCATACAGTCCCTTGAGCGGTCCGCCGCCCGATTGCAAGACGCGTCCGCGGGAGTCGGTCCGCAAGCCGGCACTGCTCGCCAGGTCGGCGGGCCAGACGGCGACGGCATAGTATGGACCGGGCCCAATCTTGCGCAGGCAGGGGTTGGGTTTGTTCGCCGGGTCGCCGTTGAAGCGATTGAGAGCGCTTGTTCCGCGGCCGAACTCTTCGTCGATACCCGTCTCGGCGTACCGGTTGTAGCGTTCGATCGTCTGCGACAGCGCATCGCTGTCGGCGCCGATCTTGGTGGCGAGGTCCTCAATCGTATGGCCCTCGAACAGATAACCTGCGCCGACGAAACGTCGCATGTCGCGCGTCCCCGGATGGACAAGCCCGATCCCGTAATCGGAGATAAAGCTTCGATCGCAGACAAGATACGACGGCACGCTGGCCGGCGAACGGTTCGAGCGAAGCATGCCTTGGACAAAGTCGTGGTAGGAATTGGCCTCGTTGACGAACCGCCGACCACTGGTGTCGACCGCCAGCAGTCCCGGCTTGGCGCGATCAAGCATGATGTGGGGGAACACCGAGACGTGACCGTTAGGTTGCGTCATCAACGAGCTCGGCATCCATAACGCTGGACTATCCAGCCTGCGGTCGATCTCACCGGATGCGCGCTCGCCTGCGAGGATGCCGTCGCCGGTGTTGGACTCTGGAGTGAGTGAATATTGGCGGGTATTCTCTGGGAGAAACCTCTCGCGCAGTTCAGCGCTCCAGCCGATTCCGCCGGTCGCCAGCACCACGCCCTTGTGCGCTCGCAAGGCAATCTCGCCGGTCGGCGTCGTAAGGATGGCGCCGACGATCTCATCGCCGTTCCTGATCAACTCCTTCAGGGCGGTACGATATTGGATGTCGACGGCCAACCGTCGAAGATCGTGCAGTAGCCGTGCCACGAGCGCGTTGCCCATGATCAGCCGTGTTCCGCGCTTGAACCTGAGCCGATCTTGAACGTGCTTGGTGACCAGGCCGACAACATACCGGAAGTTGGCCCAGGATCCAAAGGGCGCGAGCAAAGCCGGAATGTCGTTCTTGCCCACCATCATGCCGCCGAGAACCATGAACTCGCCGCGCGGTGGCCGCACGCGGTCGAAATCGGCGCCAAGGAATCTTCCATCAAATGGGACCACGCCCAGCACGCGTCCGCCAACGGCAGCGCCGGGCAGGTCTCGGTAGTCGGGATGTACGGGCGGAGGGGAGAAAACAACGCTGGTCCGCCGTTCGAGATAGTCTAGCATGGCCGGGCCCGACTCCAGATACGCTGACAACCTTTCGTCCGACGCACCATCGCCTAGCATGCCGGCAAGGTATGTTTTCGCTGCCGCAACGGAGTCCGGTACTCCTGCCCTTTCGCTCTGGCGGCTTCCCGGGATCCAAACCGATCCAGCCGAAGTCGCCGTCGTTCCCCCGATCATGTCGGACTTTTCGCAAAGGACGACACGCAGCCCCTCCAGCGTGCCGACGAGTGCGGCCGTCATGCCAGCGGCCCCGGCGCCGATTACCAGCAGGTCCGTCTCGCTGTCCCAATGGCGGTCGTCGGATAACGGCATGCAGTCTCGCTTCGCGCTCGCGCAGGCTTACAAGAACCCGATCGATATCCAGGGCACGAACGCCACCACGAGAAGGCCGACGACCAGCGCGACAATGTAACCGGCGATCGGCCTCAATCCTTCGTCCGGATGCACCCTGCTGATGGCACAGGCCGCATAATAGCCGACGCCGAAGGGCGGCGCGAACAGGCCGACGCCCATCGCCAGGACAATGACCATGGCGTAGTGGACTTCGTGCACGCCGACCTGTTTGGCGATCGGAAACAGCAGCGGGCCGAACAGCACGATCGCGGGGATTCCCTCGAGAACGCTGCCGAGCACCACGAACGCGGCGATCGACACCAGCAGGAAGGTCGGCACGCCGCCCGGAAGTCCGGTCATGGCTTTGGCCAGATCGCGCGAGAAACCGGATTGAGTCAACGACCACGCCATGCCTGTCGCGGCGCCGATGATGAGCAGGATGGCGCCGGAAAGGGCCGCGGTCTCGACCAGCATCGGGTAAATGCGCTTCCAGTCGAACTTCCGGTAGATCAAAAGGCCAGCTACCGCCGAGTAGGCGATGCCGATGGTCGACACCTCCGTCGCCGTCGCGACGCCCTCGATGACTGCGGCGCGGATGACGAACGGCAGTGCGATCGCGGGCAGGGCGATGACGAAGGTGCGGGCTATCTCGCGCGCGGGCGCGCGCACCACGTGCGACAGGTCTTCACCGCGGTTCCGGCGCCAGACTACCACGCATAGAATCGCGCCGACCACCAAGCCGGGCAACAGGCCTCCGGTGAAGAGGGCCGCGATCGAG
Source organism: uncultured Alphaproteobacteria bacterium (assembly GCA_963738845.1). GTDB lineage: Bacteria > Pseudomonadota > Alphaproteobacteria > Rhizobiales > Xanthobacteraceae > Bradyrhizobium. The sequence goes on from CAVTYJ010000012.1 coordinate 286,428, forward strand.
ACCCCCGTGACCGAACCGATCGTGATCAGGACCAGGCTCGGCGGGATCGTTTCGGTCTGCGCCCCCGTCGCCGAAAGCAAGGCAACCAGTTCGCCCGGCTTCGAGCCTCTCGCCCTCATTTCGGGGAATAGCGCGGGCGCGATCGCGGCCATGTCCGCCGCCTTTGAGCCGGAAATTCCGGAAACGAGATACATTGCGCCGATCAGCACATAGGAGAGGCCGCCGCGCACATGCGCCAGCAGACTCGCGAGGAAGTTGATCATTGCGCGCGCCATGCCCGTCATCTCGATCAGGAGTCCGAGGAAGACGAACAGGGGAACTGACAGCAGGATCAGATGGGACATCCCTTCCTCGATCCGCCCCACGACGACCACGATAGGGGTTTCCGTTGTGAGCGCCTGGTACCCGAACGTGGCAAGCCCAAAGGCGAACGCGATCGGGACCCCGGCGAAGACAAGCGCCGCCACGATGCCGACGAAGAAGATCAAAAGATTGAGATTGCCGAGGTCTTCCAGGGTGGGCTGCAGCAAATAGAGCCCGCCGACGATGAGCGCGCTGGCACCGACGGCCCCGGCGATGTGGCGCCAGTTGCCGGCCTCGACCAGTCTGATCAAGCCGATAATGATCATGATGGCGAAGCCGACCGGCAATGCCGCAGCCCGCCAAACATCCGAAATCTGCATCGCCGGCGTCGTCACCGGGATCTCGTCCATCGCGAAATCGTAAGCGGAGGGGAGGATGAGCAGCAGGAATGTTAGGGCCGCGACGGTCGCCACCAAGTCCAATGCCAAGCGCGCGGCAGGCGAGAGCATGCCGACCATCGCGGTCATGCGCATGTGCTCTGCGCGATGCAAGGCGACGGCGGAGCCCAGCATCGCGAGCCAGAGGAACAAGGTCGAAGCGAATTCGTCCGTCCAGATGATCGGATGATGGAATGCGTAGCGGGAAACGACGCCTCCCAGCAGAACCAGAATCTCGAGCAGGACGAGTGCGGCGGTCGGCACCGCGATCGCGATCCCGACGGCCCGGTCGAGCTTGCGCAGTGTAACATTGCGCGGACTAACGATCAGATTTTCCGGCTGCATCCGACCGTTCCTTGATCCGACCGTTGCGTTATCACGATGGGATTAGGCCAACTTGCCGGAATATTTCTCCAGAACCGACCAAGCCTCGTTACCGTACTTTTGCTTCCAGTCCGCATAGAAGCCTCCTTTAGCCAAAGCATCCCGGAACTGCGCCTTGTCCGGACGATTGAAAACAAGACCCTTGGCTTTAAGGCTTCCTTCGAGGTCAATGTTGAGACGCTCGGTATCGGTTCGCTGCTTCAGCGTCGCCGCCTCGAACGACTTTGTGATAAGTGCGAGGTCTTCGGGCGGCAGTGACTTGATACGCCTGCCATTGGCGATGATCCACAAACCATCCCACATGTGTTCGGTGATCGAGCAGTATTTCTGCACTTCGTAGTATTTGCCCGACTCGATGATGGTGAGCGGGTTCTCCTGTCCGTCCACGATCTTGGTTTGCAGCGCCGAATAGAGCTCGTTGATGGTAATCGAGGTGGGCGAAGAACCCAGCGCAGTGAACAGGGAGACCCAGACCGGGCTCGGCGGAACGCGCATCTTCATGCCCTTCAGATCCTCGACGGAGTTGATGGGGTGGTTGCTGGTAGTGATGTTGCGATAGCCGCTGTCGAGGATCTTCGGGAAGGCATAGATACCCACCTTATCGAGGCTCTCCCGGATGCTGGCGCCGAGGTCGCCGTCCATCGCCTGCCACACGTTAGCATAATCACTGAAGGCGAACGCCATACCGCTGATGCCGGCGACCGGCGCGACGACCTGCATGGAAATACCGGAGGCCGTCATCATGTCCAAGGCCCCCGATCGTATCTGCGTCAGCATCGCGGCATCGGAACCGAGTTGTGCGTTCGGGAAGAACTGTATGTCGATGCGTCCGTCAGATTGCTTGCGGATGTCGGCGCAGGCTTCCTCCATGGCTTTGGACGATGGGTGGCTGTCGGCGAACTGCCCGCCGACCTTCAGATTGACTTTTTTGCCCTGCGCGATTGATGGCGCCGCCCAAAGTGCCGTCATCGAGCCGATCGCGGTCGCGCCGAATTGCCTTCTGTTCAAAACCATTGTCTTCTCCCGAGTTCGTATTGTTTAGGCCTTGCCAGCCTTCGCAAGAGCGGCGAGCGCATCGACGGCCAGCACATATCCGGTGGCGCCGAGGCCCGCGATCACGCCGGTGACGCCATGTGACATCAGTGATTTCTGATACATCGGCTCGCGCTTATGGATGTTTGTGATGTGGACCTCGACCTTCGGTCCGTCGAACATCTTGAGGGCATCAAGCAGCGCGATCGAATGAAATGAAAATCCGGCGGGATTAATCGCAACTCCGATCTTGGTTCCTCGGGCTTCATGCAACCAATCGATCAGGGTCGCCTCCGAATTCGATTGGCGGAACTCGACCTCAAGGCCGTGCTTCTTCGCCTGTTCGACGCACCGCCTCTTGATGTCCTCGAGCGTATCGCGTCCGTAGATCTCAGGCTCTCGCACGCCGAGTAGGTTCAAGTTGGGTCCGTTTAGGACCAGGATCGTTCCAGCCATCGAAATTCCTCCGGATCCCGCCGTGCGGGGACTTCGTATGGCATAGGTCTAATCATCATATAGAAATAAAATCAACTGGTGATTTCTATTATGACAGATGATAACAAGTTTGCTTACAGGTGTTCCCATGCCGCCCTTTTCCCTCGCTGCGCTGACTGCGCTCGAACTTCCGCCGCCGCAGCTCGTCGAAGTGGCGGCTGCCTGCGGTTTCGAGCAAGTAGGATTATGGTTGCTGGCCGCGACGCCGCTGGACGTCCTATCCGCTCATGTATGATCTAGGACAGTTGAAGGAGACCAAGTCCCGTCTCGCCGCCACCGGCGTCCGGGTCGCCGATCTGGAAGTCGTCGCCTTCAGGCCGGAGACCGTCGTCGGATCCCTGGAAGCTTTTCTTGAAGCGGGTCGTGAGCTCGGCGCGAGGCACACATTGGTCGCCGCCTACGATCCGGACCTAGAGCGTTTCGCGGATCGTTTCGCCGAATATTGCGAGATGGCGGATCGCGTTGGTCTGACGGCCGACCTTGAATTCATGCCATGGACCTGCGTGCCGGACCTGAGTACGGCCGCGCGCATCGTGAAAAAGGTCTCGTCTCCGGCGGCCGGAATATTGGTCGACGCGCTGCATTTCGATAGATCGTCGGGTCGCTTCGAAGACCTGCGCAGGATTCCCGCGCGGCAGCTACATTATTGGCAGATGTGCGACGGGCCGGCCGAACGGCCCTCGACTACCGAAGGCCTCATTCGCGCCGCTCGGGAAGAGCGCATGTTTCCGGGCGAAGGCGGCATTGACCTCGTGGGTCTGGCGAAGGAGATGCCGCGGGACATCAAGATCAGCATAGAAGTCCCCACAGCCGAACTGGCGAAGACATTGGATGCCGAAGCGCGAGCGTCCCGCGCTCTGCGTGCAGCGAAGGCAATCGTCGTCGCGGCGACTAGCACCTGAACCATCACCAATCGAGAGGTAAATTGCCGTTCTACCCGCCTGCGCCATTGGCCGAGTGGCTGCGAGCGCGGCGGCATGCCCAGTCTGGCGTTATTTGGTCGTATTGACGCTGGCGGTGATAATGATCGCCGGGGTCCCTTGGTTTTCAACCGCCTCGTTGAAGGCCGTTGGCTGAGTTTCGTTGCATTGGAGTAAACATGTCGCTTTTGGGTAAGGCAGCCGTCGCCATGTGGTGGAACATCCGGCCCGAGCTGCGCTCGGAGTTCGGCGATTGGCACTCGCACGAACATTTTCCGGAACGGATGAGCATCCACGGCTTCCAGCGCGGATCCCGATGGACGAGCACGCTCGATGCTGAAGGGTTCTTTGTCCTCTACGAACTGGAGCAGTACGAAACCCTGACGTCCAAGGCCTACCTCGCCCGGCTGAACGCCCCGACCCCTTGGTCGACGAAGATGATGCCCCATCACCTCAACATGGTGCGCAGCCAATGCCGGGTTGAAGCGAGCTTCGGGGGCGGCGTCGCGACCTCGCTTACGACGATCAGACTATCCCCTCAGGAGGGAAAGGAAGCGATCCTGGAAACCACACTTATTGAAAAACTAGGCGAATTGGCATCGAAGCCGGGCCTGACGGGCGGTCATCTATTGATAACCGACACGCCCAAAACAAGCGCGCCCACGACCGAGCAGCAGATCCGAGGGTCGGACGGCGCGGCCGACTGGATCGTTCTGCTCTCTGGTTACGATCCCGAGGTGCTGCAACACGTACTTTCCGATCGCTTTTCTTCACCCGCTCTTCACCTCGTGGGGGCCCAGGAGAAGTCCGTAATGGGCTGCTACAAGCTCGCCTTTACAATGGCATCCACAGATGTGGCCACGATATAGGCCAGGTCGCCGCACACGCTGATAACACGAGACGTGCTCCTTAGGTTGCCGTCATGGTCTATGTCCGCTAGTGGCGCGAACTGGGGCTCCTGGAGTTCTAACGACGTCTGCTGCGGGTCTCAAATTCGGAAATCGTCGCTCACAACCGCCATGTCCGATTTCCTCCCAAGAGCGACCAAACTGCGGACACGGCAGCTGGTCCGGTTCGTGCCGTTAGCAGAAATCGACTATACCGCTCGTGCGAAGGCAAACGAATGAGACGTCTGACCTCAACTTATCGGATCCTTGGCATCGTGCGCGGCCGTGCTTCTCGTGTCTGCGCGGCGAGGCGAATGCCCGCGTTCGGTGCGCCGAAGCCCTTGTATCCACGCCGCTCCACGATCTCGAAAAAGAACCGCTCGTCAAAAGCGTGCGTGTAGACTTGGAAGAACTCCCCTTCGCTGTCTCGATCGTAAAGGATGGCGTTCTCCTTCATCGATTTCAGCAGGTCTGGATCTAGTTCGTAGCGGCTGTCGAGATCGTTATAGTAATTATCGGGAATACTGAGAAAGGTTGCTCCTGCTGCGCGCATGGCGGAGACAGCCTTGAAAATGTCTTGGCAGGTGAATGCAATATGCTGGACACCGGCTCCAAAGAACTCGGAGAGGAATCGCGACGACATTGTTTGGGTCGCAGTCGATGCATTCAAAACGAGACGAAGCGATCCATTCCAGTTCTTAAGGACCTCACTTTTCACAAGCCCAAGAGGATCGGCGATCTCGAGTTGCGGCGATTTTTGGAGATTGAAGAGCGCTGTATAGAACTGCTCCCATGAGAGCAATTCCTCAAATCGCATCGATTGCGATATGTGATCGACACTAGTTAGGAAGGCACCATCGTCGGCGCTAGAAATAGGGACAAAGTCAGTGTCCCAATTTGATGCGCCCGGCTCGAGAAAGTACAACAAGCTTCCGCCCACACCGCGGATCGCGGGAATAGTCATTTCGCCAGGCCCGACGGGTTGCCGAAACGTGGTCGCCTGAAGAGCGTCCGCCCGGTCCATCATGGTTGAGACATTATCGATTGCAAGTGCGATCGCACATACGCCAGAACCATGCGATACGTAATGGGAGCGAGCAAAGCTGTCTTGCGAACTATTGATAAGCAAATTGACGCCGGCTTGAGACCACCGCTGCACTGCTTTGGAACGATGAAGGCCCGTCAGCTTAAATCCGAGTGCACGAAAAAATTCCGCCAAGCCCTCAGCATGCGTTTGATCGACGGCAAATTCGACAAAGGCTACTTGGGAGACATTCGACCGAGTACGCAAAGCGGGGATCGTCTGTTCCTTCAGGTCCAAGCCATCGAGCAGCAAAAGAGACCGCATCCCATCGATCGCGACCTCTTTGGTTGATTGAGCACGGAACTGGTCATTGAAAATTTCGAGAGACAAGGGGCCGTTATACCCAGTGGCCACTACCGCCTGCATGAACTCCATAATAGGAAGGTTCCCCTGTCCAGGAAAGCAGCGGAAGTGCCTGCTCCAGGAAAGGACATCGAGATCAAGTTGCGGAGCGTCGGCAAGCTGAACAAGAAAAATACGATCCCCAGGGATCGCTCTGATGGGTGCCACTGGAAAAGATGGAGCTAAAGCATGAAAACTGTCCAGAATAATTCCAATTGAATTGTGATTAGCTCGGCGAACGATCTCCCACGCATCTCGGTAATCGTTGACGTGGCGGCCCCACGCCAAAGCCTCGAAGCCAACACGCAAACCCCTCGCCCTTGCTCGCTCCCCCAAGTCGTGGAAGTCATCCGCCGCGCGATCGATTCCGCCAAGTGAAGCAGGAGAAACATTGCTGCAAACAAGTAGCAGGTCTGTACCCAGTTCCCCCATTAGATCGAACTTCCTTTCAACTCTGCGAAACGCCTGCTTACGCTGAGGTTCGGGCATTCCTTCAAAATCGCGGAACGGTTGTAGCGCGCAAATTTCTAGCCCTAGGTCGCGGCACATCCTCGCGACATCGCGCGCAGAGCCGTCGAAACAAGTGAAGTCAGGCTCGAAGATTTCTACAGCGTCGAAGCCGGCTGCCGCAATTGTCCGGAGTTTCACATCGAGAGCTCCGCCTATTGAAACCGTTGCGATCGACCGCTTCATGTTCGAAACTCCGGAGTGATCAATTGGCTAGGTCTCGCGCTTGTTGCAGCCTCAATTGGTGCGGATTCGGAGATAACCGAGCACGGCATCGACAGCCATCTCCCGCTGCAGCTTTAGTTCCTTCGCGGTATTGAGATCTCGCTTGAAAATAACGTTCCACGTGTGGCGATTTGAGACTCTGTAGTAGCAGAGCGAGATGATCAGCAAGTGGAGATGCAGAGGATCGACATCGCTGCGAAAAACACCCTCCTGAACGCCTTGCCGTAGCAGACCTCCCATAATTTTAATTATCGGGACGTTCTTTGAGCTGATCGTTCTCGAGGCGCGTATGTGTTTGGCGCGGTGAATGTTCGCGATCGAAATCAACCTGACCCATTCGGGATGGTAAGCATGATAGTCGAACGTGACTTGCACCACTTTCCGCATAGCTCCAGCAGCTGGAAGATCGATTACCCGCAACGAGTTCTCGATCTCTCGCATACCTGCATAAACGTCTTCCAAAACAGCCGCAAACAGTCCCTCTTTATTCCCAAAATAGTAATAGAGCATCGGTTTCGTGATTTTTGCCTTGACCACGATTTCGTCGACGGTGGTGCCGCTGTAGCCCTTATCGGCAAATAGCGCACGCGCTGCGCGAATGATATTTTGGCGCGCAGGGCCGCCGATCGGTCGTGCCGTCGCCCCGCGTCGCTCAGCCAGTCCCTTGGTATGTGTCACGTCAAATACCCTAGAGAGGGTTCGCAGTCGTTGCCGGATATCGGACTGCTCGCTTGCCCAAACTGCCACGAAATGGATCCAACAAAAAGGATCTTGATGTCTGGATCGGCTCTGCTAACCTACCGGTAAGTAAGATCGGATGCTCCTCCGGAATCCGCCGCAACGCGTCGGTAAGGAAGACAGGCGTGGTGATCCCGCACCGCACATCGTTGCGAAGCGTCAGTGCTGTTGTCGCACCCGATCGATCGCGCTGTCATCGGATGTGCTCCTGCCAAAGCAACTTTCAGTCCTCAGCAAGCTTTGCGCTTCCTTGTTGGCGGGTTGCCGCGTCCGCACTCTAACGCCGTCTCGGAGATGCGAGTGAATAAATAGGAAGTAACAAAGAAGCCGCCGGAAAGGATGGCAAAAACCATCAATGGGAGGAAACCGAATGGCTAACCTGCCGGATAGTGCGACACACCTTCGCCAGCCCAAAAAAGCGGCCGCGAGTGGCTGGATTGGATCTGCGCTGGAGTATTACGACTTTTTCATCTATGCGACCGCTGCGTCTCTCGTCTTTCCGCAGATCTTCTTTCCTTCAGAAAACCCCACTGTCGCGATCATCGCGTCGCTGGCGACCTACGGCGTCGGCTACGTAGCAAGACCCATTGGAGCATTTGTGCTCGGACACTGGGGCGATACGCATGGGCGCAAAAACGTGCTGCTGGTCTGTATGTTTCTAATGGGGTTCTCGACCATGGCGGTCGGACTGCTGCCGACCTACCAGCAAGTCGGCATACTGGCGCCTGCCCTTTTGGTCGTTCTCCGACTGGTCCAGGGCTTCGCTGTGGCAGGAGAGATCTCTGGCGCGAGTTCGATGATTCTCGAGCATTCGCCATTTGGTCGTCGCGGTTACTACGCAAGCTTCAGCCTGCAAGGCGTGCAGGCGGGCCAGATCCTTGCGGCTGCCGTATTCCTGCCGCTCGCGACCTACATGCCACCCGACGCGTTCAACAGCTGGGGTTGGCGGGTTCCGTTTCTGCTGAGTGTTGTCGTTATCATCGCAGGGTACATCATTCGGCGAGAGGTTCATGAGACTCCGGCCTTCGAAAACGAGGAGGAGAAAGGTACGGTTCCGCGGACGCCGATCGTTCAGGCCTTCAGAGATAGTTGGCCCGACATCTTGCGGGTCGCCTGCATGGCACTAATGAATGTCATTCCCGTTGTCGCGGCCATTTTCGGCGCGGCTTATGCCGTCCAACCTGCCTACGGCATCGGTTTCTCGAAAGAAGTTTATCTTTGGATCCCAGTGGTCGGCAACATCATCGCCGTGGTGGTCATTCCCTACGTCGGAGCGCTGTCTGACAAGATCGGCCGCCGCCCGCCTATGATCGTTGGATCTCTGAGCGCGGCCCTGCTGTCGTTCCTGTACCTCTATGCGATCAGCATCCATGATGTCTGGATGGCGATCGTCGTGTCTCTTCTCATGTGGGGCGTGCTCTACCAGGGTTATAACGCGGTCTTTCCCGCCTTCTATCCTGAGCTGTTCCGGACCCGCTATCGCGTGTCCGCAATGGCGATCGGGCAGAACATTGGCACAGCAATTAGTGCATTCTTGCCGGCGCTTTTCGCCGAGGTGGCCCCGCCAGGTTCAGCCAATATTCCTTTGAAAGTCGGCCTGATCACCTTCGGTATCGCAATAATTTCCTGTGTAGCCGCGTACTCAGCGCGTGAAACCTATCGTTTGCGGCTGAACGATCTTGGAAATCCAAACGCAACGCCGGTTCCCAAGGAAGAATTCGAGAAGATCAAGGCGCTCAGCGCAATTGAAACTACGGGAGACACTGCAACGCGACTTGCAAGCGGCTAAACCGCAGCAGATCAGAACGTCAAACCGCATTTAACCTTCGCAACGAGATGAAAGCGATAGCAACATGACGCCTGATGCCGAATTTCACCAGCGTGATCGCAGCATTCATCCACCGGCCTATACGCCAGTTTACAAGACGAGTGTGTTGCGGTCTCCGCGCATCCCGCTCTGGTCGCTTCAGAACTCACTCTCGGAAGTGACCGGTCCAATGTTCTCGCCGGACGAGCTCGGGCCTGTCGATAATGATCTGGTTCTTAACTATGCCAAAAGCGGCGGACCGATCGGCGAGCAGATTATCGTCCATGGTTATGTTCTGGATGGGAACGGACGCCCAATTCGCAACACCCTAGTCGAGGTCTGGCAGGCTAATGCAGGCGGACGCTATCGCCATCGCAACGACACCTACATTGCTCCTATCGACCCGAACTTTGGCGGCTGCGGTAGGATGCTGACGGACGAAAACGGCCATTATTACTTCCGCACCGTCAAACCCGGTGCCTACCCGTTCCGAAATCGGGTCAACAGCTGGCGGCCGGCCCACATCCACTATTCCGTTTACGGATCAGGCTTTGCACAGCGGCTGATTACACAGATGTATTTCGAGGGTGACCCACTCATTCCCCACGATTCAATTTTGGCCACCATACCGGATAAGTCCGCTGCGGAGCGGTTGACTGCTCGACTTGACCTGAATGCCGCAAAGCCGCTGGAGTGCCTCGCCTACCGATTTGACATCGTGTTGAGGGGGCGACGTCAGACCTTATTCGAAAACAAGCTACAGGGGAGCTGATATGAAACAGACGCCCTTCGATCTCTCATATCTCCCTGAGACCCCTTCGCAGACGGCCGGCCCCTATGTGCACATCGGGCTCATTCCGGCGCAAGCCGGCTTCGAGATCTTCGCGAACAACTTCACCGGTGATATCGTCGCCTCGAGCACCAAGGGAGAGCGCATTCTTATAGAAGGACGCGTATTCGATGGCGCGGGCCACATTACCAAGGACGTGCTCATCGAGACTTGGCAGGCCAATGCCGCCGGCCGCTACAATCATCCAGCTGATCGCCAGGACAAACCGCTGGATGGTTCTTTTCGCGGTTGGGCGCGCACCGGTACCGATTTCGAGACGGGGGTTTATACGATACGCACGATCAAACCGGGCAGCGTGGCCGGCCGGAGGGGACGAAAAGCCATGGCGCCACATGTCAATTTCTGGATCGCCGCCCGCGGAATCAACATCGGCCTCGCGACCCGTATGTATTTCGGCGATGAAGACGCCGCGAACGCGGAGGATCCGGTGTTGAACATCGTCGAGCAGCCGGAACGTCGCAAGACCTTAATCGCGCCGAAGTCGACGCGTGACGGAAAGACCGTCTACACATTCGATATCTACCTGCAGGGTGAGCGAGAAACAGTCTTCTTCGACGTGTGAACCTTGTCCGGGTGAGAACGAAGCAGGCATTCGAAGTGAGGGAGAGAAACGTGGCAACGGAAACGTTGGTAAAGGACAAGGAAGCTGTCCTGAAAACCGTGAAACGAGGCAAGCCCTCTGCCGACTGCGCGGTAATAGGCACCTGGAAGCTGCAATCCTACGTTCGCGAGCGCCTCTCCGATGGACATCGGCACAATCAATTCGGTGATTCCCCAGAAGGCTACATCGGTTACGCGCCCGACGGCCGTATGTATGCAATCTTCACCTGTTGCGACCGCATTACACCCCGCGACGCCGTGCCGACCGACGAAGAGGGAGTCGAGCTTCTAGGCACGATGGTTGCCTACGCAGGTACTTTCTCCCTCGGCGACAACGTTGTCGTCCATCACATCGATACCTCATGGAACCAGGCCTGGACCGGCACGGACCAGGTTCGCTATTTCGTGCTTGATGGCGACACACTGACCATCACCACGGCCCCGTACAAGAGCTACCGAGACGGCACCATGGGTCGATCGATCCTTGTCTGGAATAAGGTCAATTGACTTTCGAGGCGCTCGATGGCGGATCTGTTCGCACTCAGTGGCAAGCACGCCCTTATCACAGGTGGATCAAGCGGGCTGGGACGCTTTTTTGCTGAAACCCTCTCGGCGCGAGGCGCGCGCGTCACTGTTGCCGCCCGCCGAGCGGAGGCGCTAGCGGAAACGGTCGATCATATCAGCGGGAAAAAGGGCCTCGCGCAGAGCGTCGTCATGGATGTCACGTCGCCGCAGAGCATTGAAGGCGCGTTCGAGGCCGCGGAGGCTCAGTTCGGTCCGATCGAGATCGTGCTCAATAATGCAGGCGTGACGAGCACGCGCGGTGCTCTCGAACAGGATGAGGCGTCGTGGGACAAGGTCCTCGACACCAACTTGAAGGGGGTTTGGCTCGTGGCGCAATCGGCCGGACGTCGGATGATCGCTCACGGAGTAAAGGGATCCATCGTCAACATTGCTTCGATCCTCGGCTTGCGCGTTGCGGGCGGTGTGGCCCCCTATGCGATTTCCAAAGCCGGGGTCGTGCAGATGACGAAGGCGTTGGCGCTCGAATGGGCGCGTCACGGCATACGGGTTAACGCACTTGCGCCGGGATATTTCGAGACCGAGCTCAATGACGACTTCTTTCGCGGTGAGGCGGGTCAAGCGCTGATCAAACGAATTCCGCAACGCCGGCTCGGCGAGTTGCGCGAACTCGAGGGCCCGCTTCTCCTGCTCGCCTCGAATGCCAGTTCATACATGACGGGCGCCCTCGTAGTCGTCGACGGTGGCCACCTGGTCTCGAGTCTGTGATCGATCGGGGGCGCACAACACATGAAGGATGACAATCCATGACGGGAACGAGCGCTCACCCCTTTGAGACCGGGCTCGATCGCAACCCGGCCAACTACGTCCCTCTGACGCCGGTGAGTTTTCTGACCCGTGCCGCCAGCGCCTTCGCGAACAAGATCGCGGTGATCGACGGGGAGCGTCGCTACACCTACACGCAGCTGCACGATCGTTGCGTTCGCCTCGCGGCCGCCCTGGCAGGGCTCGGCGTCAAACCTCTCGATACCGTGGCCATTATCGCGTCAAACATTCCCGAAATGATTGAGGCACACTATGCGGTCCCGATGCTTGGCGCTGTGCTCAATCCGCTCAACACCCGGCTTGATGCCGCCAACGTCGCCTTCTCGCTCAAGCATGGTGCGGCAAAGATCTTGATCGTCGACGGCGACTACGCGCCGCTAATCAAGCAGGCCCTCGCGCTGCTCGACCGGGATATCACGGTCATCGACATCGATGTTCCCAACCGACCGAGCGCTGCGCTCGGATCCCATAACTATGAAGAGCTGCTCGCGAACGCCGATCCTGCCTTCGGACCGCCCGTCATCGCCGACGAGTGGCAGTCGCTCTGCCTGCTGTACACATCCGGCACAACCGGCGATCCGAAGGGCGTCGTCTATAGTCATCGTGGCGCTTATTTGTCGGCACTGGGCAACGCCTTGAACGTGGGCCTCACCTTCGACAGCATCTACTTGTGGACGCTGCCGATGTTCCATTGCTGCGGGTGGTCGTATCCTTGGGCCGTCGTGGCCGCCGGCGGCACCCAGATCTGTCTGCGCAAGGTCGAACCGCCGGTGATCTTCCGCCTGATCGCTGAGCATCGGGTCACTCATCTATGCGGTGCACCGATCGTGCTCAATATGCTCGCGCACGCTCCGGCCGAGCAGCGCGTTGCCTTTGACCATGTGGTGACCGTCGCAACCGGCGGAGCCGCGCCTCCATCGGCCGTGTTCCGCTCAATGGAGGCGTTGGGCTTCCGCGTCACCCACCTCTATGGTGCGACCGAGACCTATGGCCCTGCGACGTCATGCGTCTACCACCCAGAATGGAACGCCCTGCCCGCCGACGAACGCTTCGCGAAGATGGCGCGCCAGGGCGTTGCCTATCCGATGGTGGATGAGGTCAGGGTCGCCGATCCCTCATCCATGAAATCTGTGCCACGGGATGGAAAGACCGTTGGCGAAATCATGGTCCGCGGCAATACCGTCATGAAGGGCTATCTCAAGAACGAAGCCGCGACGACAAAGACGCTCGTTGACGGTTGGTGCCTATCAGGAGATCTCGCAGTCTGGCACACCGATGGCGCGATCGAGATCAAGGATCGCTCAAAGGACATCATCATCTCTGGCGGCGAGAATATCTCGAGCCTAGAGGTTGAAGAAGTGCTCACGCAGCATCCCGCGATCATGCAGGCCGCAGTCGTCGCTCGCCCCGACCCGACATGGGGCGAGACGCCATGTGCATTCCTTGAGCTCAAGCCCGGAGCCGCGCAACCGAAGGACGCCGAGGTCATCGCTTTTTGTCGCGAACGCCTTGCCCGCTTCAAAGTGCCGAAGACTCTGGTGTTCGGAACTTTGCCGAAGACCTCAACCGGAAAGATCCAGAAGTTTCTGCTTCGCGACCGCGCAACTTCGCTGTGACGGGGAGCCCGTCGTCGTAGTTGCGCGCCCGCGATAAATTAGGTTGTCCTAATAATGAAACGGCTTGTGTACGTCCTGAATGGACCCAATCTCAATCTGCTGGGCAAGCGCCAACCAGCTATCTATGGCTATGAGACGCTTGCCGACGTCGAGAAATCCTGCCGTCACATTGCCGCTGAACTTGGTCTGGAATTGCGATTTCATCAAAGCAACCGCGAATATGAAATCATTGACTGGATCCACGAAGCCCGTGAAACCGCAGGTGGCATCGTAATAAATCCGGCAGCGTTCACGCATACTTCTGTGGCGCTCCTCGACGCACTCAACAGCTTTGACGGACCGGTGATCGAGATTCACATCTCGAACATCCATAAGCGAGAGGCGTTTCGTCATCACTCCTATGTCTCTGGCCGCGCCGATGGCGTCATCGCAGGCTTCGGCACGCAGGGCTATGATCTTGCGATACGGAGGATCGCCTCGTTAATCGATGTGGGTACGAACCGTTAGAGGCTCGATCCATTGGCTAGGGGAGATTCCGGTATGATCGACGGAAAAACAAAGCTCATCGCGCACTTAGGTTATCCAACGGAGTCCTTCAAGGCTCCTATGATTTACAACCCCTATTTCGAAAAACAGGGGATCAATGCCATCGTTGTGCCGATGGGCTGCAAACCCGACGACTTCCCGCAATTTTTCAAGCTCCTGTTCAGGCTGAGCAATATCCACGGTGCGCTTGTCACGATGCCGCACAAGGTCACAATCGTCGCCCTTCTCGATGAAGTGTCCATTTCCGTAAAGGTGGCGGGAGCCTGTAACGCCGTACGGGTTGAACCGAACGGAAAGCTCGTCGGAGACATGTTCGACGGCGAAGGCTTCGTTCGGGGTGTTCTTCGCAAGGGCCGCAAGCTTGCCAATGCGCGCGTGTTGGTATCGGGAAATGGAGGCGTGGGTTCGGCAATCGCTGCTTCGTTTGCTAAATCGGGCGTAGCAGAGCTCGGCCTGTTCGATGCCGTCGCACCAGCGATGAACGGTCTCGCGGAGCGTCTGAGGGCCAATTATCCGAACCTTAAAGTCACAGTCGGTACGAACGATCCGAGTAGCTATGACATTGTGGTAAATGCGACACCGTTGGGCATGAAGCCAGATGATCCGCTTCCCATGGACGTTACCCGAATAGCGCCATCGACCTTCGTGGGCGAGGTTGTGATGAAAGCCGAAATCACACCGTTTCTAGCAGCGGCGCGTGAGCGAGGCTGCGAGTATCAGATCGGCACGGATATGTTGTTCGAGCAGATACCAGCCTATTTGGAGTTCTTTGGGTTCAGCACAACAACGCCGGAAGAACTCCGATCTGTGGCGCAGATCTACTACTGAGCGTGCGCAAGTTCCTGGGAAGAGCTCTCTGACAATTGTTGGCCACGCACGGCGTGAAGCAGATGAACAGGAACTGCGACCTTGGGGTTATTGGTTCGCGGCCTCTCACAATGCTGTTTCGAGGGGACTTGATGGAGGCGAGCCGTGAAGGCGAGTTTCTCACTCGCGCACCTGACCGTGCTGAGCCTCGCGCCGCCAGAGATGATCGCGGTCGCGTCGCGCACCGGTTACCAGACGGTGGGACTACGGTTGATCCAGGTAACCGAGGCGAACACCTGGCTATCCCCTAATGGACAACCAACCGATGATGCCGGGCCACCAAGGCCGCAATGGCTGCAAGCGGGATTGGCGTGCTCGATATTGAGTTTGTCAAGGTCACACCGGAGATCAAGGTCGCATCACTAGAGCCGTTCCTGGCGGCCCGCTGAGTTGAGCGCCAGATACGTAATTACGTCTCCCTATGATCCCGACCTTGCCCGGTTGGTCGACCGCTTGGCCGCAATCAGCGACTTGGCTTGGCGGTACCGGTTGCGTGCCGTGCTCGAGTTCTTCCCGTGGACCGCGGGCGGACGTGGAATCCGTCGTTGATTGGGTCCTGGACAGGGCCTGCGAATACGTTGGGGAAGCGAGCGCAACGAGCAATAATCTTGCTCAGATTGGACTGGCTTCCCGGCCTGATCTGAGCGTTGCTGTGGTTGAACCAGGGCGGCAAAGCCCGCTTCGGGGTTTTGCCCTGCCGGGTGATTTTCCCTCGCGGGGCTGAGGTGGTGCGGCGGATGGTGCCGCATCAACCTCAGAGGACTCCCATGAACAAGGCTAAATCCAAGCCAACGACGGCGGCCCGAGCAATTCCCCGAAAGACCAGCAAGCCCGCATCCCGCAAGCGGCCAACGCCAGCCTCATCGAAGCCGACAGCGCGGATCGGTACAAAGCACGACCGTATCGTCGCGATGCTGCGATTGCCTGCGGGCGCGACCCTTGCTTCTCTCGTCACCGCCACAGGATGGCAGCCCCATTCGGTCCGCGGCTTCCTGGCCGGCGTCGTCCGCAAGAAGCTCGGTTTGAATCTCGTCTCCGAGATCGGCGGCAAGGGGCGGGTCTATCGCATCAGGGACGGCAAGGCTTCGACTGCCGCTATCGGCCAAGCGAGGCAGGTGACGGGTTAAGGCGATGCAGCAGAACCGTCGTCAGGGTCGTGGCTCGACCAAAATATCGCTTGAGGACGAGATCGCGCATCTGCGCGGTCTCGACCTCAATGGGCTTCGTCTGCGCTGGCGGAGTATCTTTGGACGGCAGGCACCTGCGCATCTGACGCGGCACCTGTTGTTTGCGGTCATGGCCTATCAGGTCCAGGCCGATCACTTGGGAGACCTCGACCACGCCACCAGGCAGGTCCTCGATCGCACCGACGCGAATGAGGCTCGGCCAGTTACATCCGCTCGGCTGGCCAGCCTTGACCAAAAGCGAACGAGGCTCCCTCTCGGGACGGTTCTGGTGCGGGAATGGGATCGGCAATCCCAGCGGGTCATGGTGATGGCCGATGGCTTTGCCTGGAACGGCCAGACCTATGACAGCCTCTCCAAGGTTGCTTTCGCCATCACTGGCCCCAGGTGGAACGGCCCCCGCTTCTTTGGGCTGCGGGACAAGAAGGACCGAACCCTGGTGGAGGCCCAGCCATGAAGCCTGCATCCACAAAACCGGTCCGCTGTGCGATCTATACCAGGGTCTCCACCGATCGGGGGCTCGACCAGGAGTTCAACTCCCTGGACGCCCAGTACGAAGCAGCTTCCGCCTATATCAAAAGCCAGGCGCACGCCGGCTGGACCCTGATCCGGTCCCGCTATGACGACGGGGGCTACTCCGGCGGGTCCACCGACCGTCCCGACCTGCAGCGGCTGTTGGACGATATCCGAGCCCGGAAGATCGATGTCATCGTCGTCTACGAGGTGGACCGCCTGACGAGGTCGCTCGCCGACTTCGCAAAACTGGTTGAGCTGTTCGATGCCCACGGCGTCTCCTTCGTCTCGGTCACCCAGCAGTTCAACACCACCACCTCGATGGGTCGACTGACCCTCAATGTACTGTTGTCCTTTGCCCAGTTCGAGCGGGAGGTCACCTCGGAGCGGATCAGGGACAAGATCGCGGCGTCGAAGCGAAAGGGCATCTGGGTCGGGGGCAACCTGCCCCTTGGATACGAGATGAAGGACGGCAAGATTGCCATTGTCGAAGAAGAGGCTGAACTGGTCAGATCGATCTACCGCCGCTACCTCGAACTCGGCAGCGTCAATGCCCTGGTCCGGGATCTCGGGGAGCGCAACATCAGGACCAAGTCGAGGAAGCTCTCCACGGGTAGGATCCGCGGTGGTGTCCCCTTTGGCCGCGGCGCGCTCTCCTACCTCTTGAGCAACCACTTCTATATTGGCGAGGTCAAATACAAAAATGAGATCCTGCCCGGAGAGCAGCTTCCCATTCTGGATCGCGCGCTGTTCGAGGAGGTCCGGGAGAAGGCCCTTGCCCAATGGTCCCACCGTACCCTGCTGCGCAGCAAGTCCGACCATCTGCTGACGGGATTGCTGTTCGACGACGCGGGCCATCGGATGATCCCGACCCATGCCACCAAGGCTGGCATCCGTTATCGTTACTATGTATCGACGCCGTTGCTGCACGGAGAAGCAAACACGGCATCCGCCGGATCGGTTACCCGTCTTCCCGCCGCTGATATCGAGGACGTCGTCGTAAAATCCCTGCGGCAGCATCTCGCAGCCGAACAGGACAAGTCGATCACCAATTCCAATTGCTTTGATGATCGAAGCACCCTCACCAAACTGATAGCTGGCATCGTCGTACACAAAGACAGATTGATCATCAGCCTAAAATCGGAGACTGCGGACGCGGTATCCGACCCCGCGGACGATCGCTCACTCACTGTTCCCTGGCAAAAGCTGCCATCGAAAAGAGCACGCCAGATCTTGCTGCCGAACAACACGCTCCGAAGCGACGTCCGCCCGGAACGCTCCGAGCGCCGGGTGCGTCTTGTCAGCGCCATCTCACGAGGTCGTCGCTGGCTCGATGATGTCGTCTCGGGTCGAATAACCACCACCGCAGAGCTCTGCGCACGCGAGCAATGCAGCATCCGGCAGGTTAACTTGACCATCTCGCTTGCTTTCCTCGCCCCCAATCTTGTCAAAGCCGCCGTCGAAGGTCGCCTGCCCCGCGGTATCGGCATCGAACGTTTGCGCGATCTGCCACCTGAATGGAACCGGCAATTCGAAGAGCTTGGGCTAAATCCGGAATAGCTGCGGTGGGAACAATTTAGGAGCCGCGCGGCATCTCATTGATAATACGAAAGCTCGTCTTCCGTCACCACACGCTCGATCTTGCCAGACTTAATGCGGTATCGCAGACGTCCATCGGCTTCAACTGGCATGCGTTGAATGACGGTGTAAATCATTCGCTCCTGTGGCTCCGCCCGTCCTTGTGGCCCTTGTCCCGTATGATGCACTTCATCGTTCAAGTCATAAGCATGTGACATTCTGCGTTCCTCTTGGAATCATCTGTCCACAAAACGGGCGCGATGCGGCAGACACACTGCAAGCAACAATCTTGTAACTTGCGATCGAGTGAAATCATGATAACGAGAGCCTCATTTTGAGGAGCAATCAATTGAAGAAAACAAAATTCGCTAACAAGAGCCTCAAGCGTCGCGAGTGGAGCAAAGCTAACCTAAAAGAACTTAAAGCTCATTCGAAAGCAAGAACGCCCGTCACCAAGATTGCCAAGGAGACCAAGCGGACCGTCGGCGCGCTTCGTCAGAAAGCTTTTCAACTTGGCATCGGTCTCGGGCATCAGCGATAGACGCTAATACGGCATCGCAAAACCTGGATTGCGATCGCAATTGCCCTTCGAATGCAAGCTCACGACCCCGCCGCCGGGAACGGGATTTTTAGTCCCAGAGACAGGGCGCCGAGAATCCCCACAGAAACGCGCAAATGCTTGCAGAGACCAAAGACCGGGAAACATGCGGCTCAAAATCCCCGCAAAAATGCACTATTTGCCGTCGTAACAGAAACGTGCGGTTTGGCTAAGGGCCGCCTTCTTAAGGCCGGCCGCTCGAAATTCGATATAATTTCAGAAGGTTACAACATCATCTCGGCACTTTCCTGTTATTGCGCATAATAGGTCATAGAAGCCCGAGAACAGGCCGTTGAACCGCGCAAACAAGCCATACAAAGCGCGATATCAGGCATCTTTAAATCGAGAGTCATGGACCGCCAGCCAAGAATCGCGCACGAGTTGGTCGCGACGGCACCGCTTTGGCTCGGCTGCCTTGCGATGCCGTCGTCGGTTGAAACCGGGGCAAAGGGCTCCGGTCGGTTTTAGGTTGGCTGCCTTGCTCATGAACATACCCGCATCTCCTGGATTATCATCGCGACTTTCCGTCACCTACCGTGCGGTCGGGGGCCTCGTTCCTGATCCGCGCAATGCCCGTACCCATTCGAAGCGCCAAATCGAACAGCTCAAGGCGTCGATCGAAGCATTCGGATTCACCAATCCAATCCTTGCGGACCCTGAAGGGCATATCATCGCGGGACATGGCCGGCTTCAGGCCGCCCGGGCGATGGGGTTTACCGAGGTCCCGACGATCATCCTGTCCGGCCTCTCGGAGACCCAGAAGCGGGCGCTGCGGATTGCCGACAACAAGATCGCGCTCAATGCTGGCTGGGATCTCGAAATCCTGCAGCAGGAAATGGGTGAACTCGCTTCGATCGATGTCGATATCGATCCCACTCTGACCGGATTTTCGACCGGCGAGATCGATGTGATTCTCTCGTCGGCCGCAGATCCCGACGATGAGGTCATCCCTGCCCTTCCGGCAACGCCAAGGACGAAGCCAGGCGATATCTGGATTCTTGGCGAGCATCGCGTTGGATGTGGCGACGGCCGCGATGCCGGATTTCTGCAGCGGGTCATCGGTGACGGGGTGCGTATCGATGCGGCCTTCCTTGACCCTCCCTACAATGTGAGGATCGGGGGAAATGCAGTCAATATAGGGGGGCGTCCGGTAGCTTCTGGCACCCAACACCGCGAGTTCGCCATGGCCTCCGGCGAGATGAGCGAGACGGAGTTTCGTTCCTTCCTCACCGACACACTTGGCGCAGCGGCGCGTTGTTCGCGCAATGGCGCCGTGCACTTCGTCTGCATGGACTGGCGCCACATGGACAGCGTCTCGGCAGTCGGCTCAACCATTTACGGCGAGCGTCTGAACCTCTGCGTCTGGAACAAATCCAATGCCGGCATGGGATCGCTCTACCGGTCCAAGCACGAACTCGTCTTCGTCTATCGGGTGGGGACAGCCCCTCACCTCAACATGGTCGAGCTCGGCAAGCACGGCCGTAACCGCACCAATGTCTGGGACTACCCCTCGGTAAACTCGATGCGTGGCAGCCGGCGTGAGGATCTGGCCCTGCATCCGACGGTCAAGCCGACGGGTCTAGTCGCCGATGCGATCCAGGATGTAACGCGGCGCGGCGATCTCGTGCTGGATCTCTTTCTCGGCTCTGGAACGACGCTCCTGGCAGCGGATCGGACCGAGCGGCGGTTTCGTGGCGTCGACATCGATCCGGCCTATGTCGATGTGGCGATCGAACGCTGGTCAGCGCGGACGGGTCTCGAGCCCCGTCCTGAGGAGCCGACGTCGTGACGAATAAGCCCCGCTCGCGCTCGAAAGCAAACCCCGGCTGGTTCCCCAAGGGCCACAGCGGCAATATCAAGGGACGCCCGACCGGCTCCCGCTCCTTAAAAAAGGGGTCCGCTCTCGATATCGTGCTGGAAAAGACCCTCACCGTTAGAGATAAGGGCGGCACACGCGAGATCACGATGGAGGAGGCGCTTCAGCAGCGGACCTACCAGGACGCATTGAAAGGCAAGCGTATGGCCATCCGCGAGGTCCTGAAATGGATCCAAGAGCGCGAGGCCTGGCTAGCGAGGCATGCGCCAGAACCACCTCCGCAGGGATTCACAATTGGCCCAGCACCTGATCCCGACAACGCGGATGCCGCGCTCGTGCTCCTCGGGATCGCGGCTCCCGATCAGGATCGCGCCTGGTACAGCGGCCGGACGCTGCTTCTGCTGGAACCATGGGCGGTTCAAGCTGCGATGCGCCGCAGGCGCGGTGGGCAACGCTTGAGCGACCGGGAGCTTGAGGAAATACGACGTTGCACGCGCGATCCGGATTCTCCGCGCTGGGAAACCGACTAATGAGTTCCCCGGAAGACCCACCGATTGATCTCGAGGACGATGGCGTCGGATATCGACGGCCGCCGAGGACATCCCGCTTTACGAAGGGCAAGAGCGGCAATCCGGCCGGTCGTCCCCGCGGGCGTCATCTGCAAGCTCCCCACGAAGCGGTGCTGGGACAAATGGTGACCATCCGCGAAGGCGGCACCGAGCGCCGAGTCACGGCGGCCGAGGCATTTCTGCTCCAGCTGGCCAAGCGCGGAATCGAGGGTGACGGTGCCGCAGCCCGAGCTTCGCTAGCCGTGATCGAGCAGGCCAGGGATAAGCGAAGCGAATTCGGCACTATCCACCAAGTCCTATTGATGGCTGGCGGGAGCATCACACCTGCGCTGCAGCATCTGCGAATGGCCAAAATTCTCGATCCTGACGGCAAGACCGAACGGATGACCTTGGAGCCATGGCTTGTCGAAGCAGCGTTGGCCCGGCTTTCCCAGCCTCTTAGTCCCGCTGAGCAACGGATTGTCGTGAAGGCCACTCGAACTCCACACAAGGTTAGATGGCCGGAATCGTGGAGCGAACAACCATAATCTGAGCGAGCATACGAAACTCCAACCCTGATCGCCACACTTCTCGAAAGACCTGATCAAGTCTCAAAGCATTTGACGACGAACATCACGGTGCAGCGGGCATAGCCATGACCATCATGGCCAGGCCGACGATGCTCACGCCCCAGACCGCCGTGCGCAGGGTAGGAATTCCGGCGTAGTAGACGACGAGGTAGACGAGGCGCGACCAGAAGAACACTTCCGCGCCGAGCAGGACCTTCGACGACTGGGCGTCTGCGACATGCGCGACGACGGCCAAGGCAGCGAAAAGCATGAAGTTGTCCGCCGTGTTTCGGGCTGCACGATCTGCGCGCCCGGCAAGCGGACTGGGTGCGGGAAGGTCGTCGCGATTTCCCATCGCAAGCATCATGCCGGAGAAAGTCCACCCCTGGGCGCGAATCAGACTGGCGGCAAGCAGAGAGGCCCACGTGACGATAGCCATATAAACGACAAGCGACAGAAGCGGTGTCATGTCATCCATGTCTCCCTTTGGATCGATGCTCCCGGCAGCTTTGTTCATAACACCGGGGGCGAATGTCCGATTGTTGCCCGATAGTGACGAGCCAGCATCGAAACTCTTAGCCAAACAACTTATGTTCGAGATCATCCAGAGCCTTACGCACTTCCGCCATGATTAGCTTATCCGCAAAAGCTTGATCGATCTCTGGCACGTCCCAATCGAATATTTTGCGATATTTTTCGACCAGCTTGTTTACGTCGGCAATTATCTCACTTCGATGTCCGTCTAATTCCTTCTGCTCGATTTGTGCCATATCATTCTTCCTTCCTATATTCTTAAATCGGTGACACTTTTTGCATCAAATAACTCATCTTCGCCTACCCCCTTTGACACACGTCAATACGACGTCAGCCCTTTGCGTATACTTTATTTGAAAAAGCCTAATGGTCCGCTCGCGGCGCCGACCAAAGCCATTTTACCAAGGTGTTCACATCGCGTGAGGGTGTACAGCGAAATGGCAACGCTATAGTCGCTGAATCCAAAGCACTTGTCTTTGCCACCCGTTGTCCTTGCGGGTATCTTTTACGAGCGTGTTCTGGGTGCCTGCTTCTGGCCCATCAGCGAAGTGGCGGCACGCCTTATCAAGGTCCGCTCATTGGGGGATAGTGTTGCAAAACTAGGCCGGTCGCGATTGCAGAGCTTAGGTGTGATTTTTAGCCGGCCCCTTGTTTGCGCTCTCGCTTGTGTCGGCTTCGGTGTCCATTCGTGGGCGCCTATGCTGGGCAAGTCGCTGCCAGAGGTGGCGGGGATTGGCAGAGAAGCCTGGCGAGCCGCCTCAGGTTCTGCGCGGTTGCTGTCAGCAGCACTTCGTCCCTGACGCCGCTCAAGCCCCGCAGCCGGAAACGGTCGAGCCGGAGAATGCGCTTCATGTGCGCAAATCGCATCTCAACCTTCTTGCGCTCCCGGCGGGACTGCTGGAAGGCTTCCGTGTTGGCCAAGGCGCGGACACGATCTCGCACATCTTCGTTGATGTCACGGGTGACTTTGCGCATAGCCGCGGTCGTACACTGCGGCTTCAGCAAGCAGGCCGAGCAGTCCTTCTTGTTGGCCCTGTAGTAGACGATATGACCCTGGTCGATGTTACCGGTGCTGGTCAGCTCCGCGCCACCCGGGCAGACATAAACATTGCGCTCTTGGTCGAAGACAAAATCGGCGCGACTGAAGGTACCATCGGAGCGCGCCGACTTGTCCCACACCGGTACGTGCGGTGTGATGTTGCGATCCACCAGCCATTTGAGCAGCCTGACCGCGCCATAGACCGTGTCGCCCGCAAGCCGCTGGGGCCGCAGATCGAAGCGGCGTTCAACGCGGTCCACCATGGTCTTGGTGATGGCAATCTCCACGGTTCGGTTTGCCCGAGTGCCCACGGCATCGATGATGATGCCGGCCTTGTTGTCGATCAGGTAGTTCGCATCATAGGCAAAGAACGGGTCCAGGCCTGGCCTTGCAACCCATGTCGCTTGCGGATCGGTAAGCGAGACTTCCTTGGGAGGCTTGTGTCGATCGCCGCCTTTGCCTGAACCGCCAGGGTCTCCACCACCGTCCTCATCGCCGCGGGCGGTATCCAGGGCGGCGAGGTACTCGCGAACCGCATGGGATGCCTCCTCTGCTTTCGGCCACGCAATCGGCTGGTCGCCCGGCAATCGCTTCTTCTTGTCTACATCCGCCTTGATCAGGCTCGCATCGATCGAGAACGCTTCGCCCCCAACCAGCCCGATCGCAATGCACATTGCTACGACAGTCTCGAAGACCCGACGCAGGGCGTCGCTCTCCCGGAAGCGTTCGTGCCGCGCACGACAGAATACAGAGTGATCGGGGATCCGGTCCTCAATGCCGAGCTTGCAGAACCACCTGTAGGCCAGGTTGACCTGGACTTCAGCGCACAGCCGGCGCTCCGAGCGGAGCGCAAACACGTAGCCAACGATCAGCATCCGGATCATCAGTATCGGATCAATCGAGGGCCGACCCGTGTGCGAGTAATAAGGCGCCAACTCCTTGTGCACCCAACTCAGATCGAGAAAACCGTCGATCTGCCGCACCAGATGATCGGGCGGAACTACCTTGTCGAGATCAAACGAATAGAAAAACTGTCCTTGTCCTTCTTCCCGCCGCCCCATCATGCGCCGCTCCCGCCGATGCCGTCTCCACCAACGAAATCATGGTTCGCGATTCGCATCAAAGGGAGTTTTGCAACACAATCTGGGGCAAAGCGGACTCTGATTTGCTCACGTTGAGTTCTTCCGGTTTTGACCCTGAACGGACGTGGAGTGGCCATCTGCTCAATGGCCGGTTGAAACGTGGCCTCGTTAACTTTTCCGAGAAGTGGTCTGTATTGATCAGTATGTCGGGACGCGAAGGTCCAGAGTGTTCCCCATCACCGCCCCTCAACGGCATCTACCGGTGACAGAGAGTTCTGTAGTGCTCCCGCCCGATGTAAGGGACTACATCATGGGTGTTTTATACAGACCACCATCTCCGCAGCGCAAAACCATCACGATGCGACCACGGATCACTCGCGGAGGGATCACTCCCGGCCCGTCCGGCTTTGACATCCTAACATTCCATGGCGATCACGTTCATCAGCGCGCGGTCGAGCTTGTCGATCCAATGAAATCTCTGGAAATAGCGGGCTGGCTCCGGGGCGAATTGCGAGCGCCAATGTAAGAGCCCGGTCAGAGCATTCGCTCTGAGATGAACCGGAACTAACGTAGCGTGCCCAGTGCGCTGTCACTGACCCTGCGAAACGGGAGAGCGATCAAATGTCGAAAAAGCTGTCGGTTGAATTTGAATACCATGCAAAGAAAGATCGCTTGGAAATTACCATCAAGCATTCCGGCCTGAACAAAAAATCAGAGCGCAAGGAACTCGTGCAGGACCTTGAACAAAACTTCAAAGAGGGTACTGAGGGTGGCAAGGCCAGAGGCAAGCTGCCAAAAGACCCGTATAAGCAAACCAAAATACCTGAGGTAGGAGATTGATCGTTCGGTTCGCCGCCATCCGTGGACCACCAGTGCGATGGTTGACAGACAACGGCTCGATCTTCGCGGCCGCATCGAACCCAATTCGGACAGTCGGGCACGCAACTGCCCTCTCTTGTTGGGCAGTCCCAGCGTAGTGCGGTGTAACATTCGACGCGCGTTAAGGAACAAGTGACCCGGATAACAGTTGCCCAACATCGGTTCTCAAAGCGAAATCACTGAGAGACTTTAAGATCAGGGAAGAATAAGCCATTGCGTGTCTTCATCATCGCATTGTCAGTCTTGGGATTCCTCGTCAGTGCAAACATTGCCAAAGCCGGTCTGAGCACGGCCTACCGCGAGTTGTTGGCATCCGTCGATCCGGCGGTCGTCGCCGACGAGGCAACTCAGGAAACCGAAGATCAGATAGGCCTCGACAAAGGAAAGCGTCGCGACGTGCAACGCCGGCTGACCGGTCTCGGCTTCGATACCAAGGTCAGCGGTCGGTTCGACGAGTTGACCCGCGCCGTCATCACGCGCTGGCAGGCGGCGCGCGGCTATCCCGAGACCGGCTTTCTCAACATGCTGCAACATCACGCGCTGCTGACCGAGTCCGTCTCAGCGGCGCACGCCAGCTTCAGGTCTGATGACGACCGTCCGGCCCGGCGTAGCGGCGGGGGCAGTGCTCACCATCACCGCAGCGGTGGCGGTCCAGGTGGATTGATTGGTGGCGTGGTGGGCGGACTGTTCGGTCGCAGGTGACGGTTTGTTATTCAGCGTTTCAATTGCGACCACGTCGATGAGGGTGTCTTCCGGGCTCCGAGCGCCGGTTTAGGTTTCCCCTCATTACGTGAGTAGCTGCTTCATTTCGGCGCTGGGACCGCCTATGATACGCGGCGCTCATTCATCGGAGCTAAGGGAGGCTCCTATGGGAAAGCCAGCCAGAAACGTGTTTGATCCCAAAGCCTTTCTCGCCAAGGTAGGGACTGGCAAAAAGATCTTGCAATTCCAGAAACACCAACACGTCTTCAAGCAAGGAGACGTGGCGGATGCGGTTTTCTACCTTCAAGAAGGCCAGGTCAAGCTCACTGTCGTATCCGAGCAAGGTAAGGAAGCTGTTGTCGGGATTTTAGAACCGGGTCAATTTTTCGGCGAGGGGTGCCTCAATGGCCATCCATTGCGCATCGCGACCACAACGGCGATGGAAGAAAGCGTGATTACCTCAATCACCAAAGAAGCGATGATTGCTACCCTGCGTACCGAACCGAAATTTTCCGAGCTGTTCATGGCGTATCTCCTGACAAGGAACAGCCGAATCGAAGAGGACTTGATAGATCAGCTTTTTAACTCAAGTGAAAAGCGCCTCGCGCGCCTTCTCCTTCTGCTCGCGCATTTCGGGGAGGAAGGTAGATCTCAATCTATTTTATTGAATATCAGCCAGGAAACGTTGGCAGAGATGATTGGCACGACTTGATCCCGCGTCAGCGCCTTCATGAACAAATTCCGCAAACTTGGACTCATCAGCTACAATGGAAAGATTGAGGTTCATAATTCCTTGTTGAACGCCGTTTTGCGCGAGAAGCCCGAGATAGGGCGGGATGATTTATCCATCAAGAACTAACCGGCCGGTTGCTCGACGAGCAGAATTTTCATTGGCATCGCCCAATGGCTTGCGCGAGGTTCGCGCCCAGGCGACGGCGCCGGCGTCGCTAAAGCCGAAAACGCATCGCCGCTGGTCGCCTCTACCATTGCTCGGGGATATCCCCGTAGCCAGGTGAGGCTGCGACAGTAACAGCCGTTCCGATAGCTGCGATCGGGATGCCGAGTATGTCGCTGTCAAATAAGCAAGCAATGTGAACATCGGCTTTGTGAAAAAACGAGCGGATACAACGAAAGTTCACTTAGCAGCACGTGCCCAGCCCGACGACCGCCTGTTGGCCATTCCGCAATAGGTCTATGCATACTCCTTCTTCGCGCGCAGCAAAGCTGCAGGGACAAGTAGCTTCTCTGCAGCGCGGATTTTGCACGACTGCCGTGATATTTTCCTTCACGGTCCTGATCCCCTGCCCCAAGGCATCGATCGTAAATTTCAAGTCGCGCGCGTCTTCGTGGATCGACTCGAGGGCCGTTCTGCGGCTGTCATTCGGCCTGCAATATTGGCTCTGACTCCACTTTTGATGCAGTTTGGCGGATGTCTGGCGCTTTGATTGGGGAGAATCAGCGCGATGCAGTAAGCACTCCAGCGCTCCAGTCTGGCGCCGCGTGGGTTTGTTGTAGAGAGTGCGGTACCTGCTGGCCGTTTCGATTGACGGCACACGCTTACTGGCTGGGCCTCAGGCGATGAAATAGTTCGTCGGTACCGACAGCGGGTAGCGGCGAATGCGAAGCGCCTTAAGCGAACGCGACGCCGACGAAAGTAGGCGGGAGCCACTCCCTGAGGCCCAGCGGCGTCGGCTATACCAAAATGTAGCGCTGCCTTCCGTAGGATCGCAAGATTCGGCGCGAGTATGTCTTCCCAAGACATTGAAAAGGTTCGAACGTCAGACCGTCAGATTTGTACTTTGATGGTGGGCATAGCGGTCCCGGGCAGCGCGTCCGCCACTGAGCAACAAGATTGCTCAGAAAGGACTGGCCTTGCAGCCTGAACCGAGCATTGCTGTCAGTGTAATGACGAGCCGCCAGGCTTGTTGAGGCTCCTGCCCCGCCGGCTTTTGCCGTTAGCGGGGCTGCGGTGGTGGGCGCAATCGACGCCCGCAACCGATGGAGACCTTCATGACCAAGGCAAGATCGACCACGACGCGGTCCGGTCGAACTGCGCGTTCAAAACAAAGCAAGTCGACGGTTCCGAGCGGCAGGCGACGCGCGGCAACTAAGGCTGTACAAACATCAAAGAGCCGACCTGCTGCCATAAGGTCAGTGCGGGCGGACAGCAAGCAGGCGAAGGTGCTCGGCATGCTGCACAGTGCCCAGGGTACGACCATCGGTGCAATCGCGAAGGCGACGAATTGGCAGCCGCACTCTGTCCGTGGCTTCCTGGCAGGCGTGGTTCGGAAAAAACTGAAGCTCGATCTCGTCTCCGAGCAGCTGGGCGATGTCCGAATCTACCGGATCGCTCGAGGGAGTTCAGGCGACCAGGCGGCGAGCTGATCGTGGTACAAAGGAGGTCGAGCCGCCGTGCCGCCGATGCGGTATCGATCGAGATCGAGGTCGCACACCTGCGCGATCTCGATCTCAAGGCGTTGAGACTGCGCTGGCAGACTGTGACAGGCCGCGCGGCCCCCTCGCATCTGCCCAGGCATCTTCTGTTTGCGATGCTCGCCTATCGTATTCAGGCGGATGCGTTCGGTGACCTCGACGCTGCGTCGTTGCAACTGCTCAAGACGGCAGCGTCCCCATCGAGCGACCTCAGCGCCCTGATCGACAGGATCGACCAGCGTAATCAGGACCTGCTGCCAGGCACGATTCTGACCCGCGAATGGAACGGCCACACGCATCGGGTGATGGTCGTTGCTGATGGATTTGCGTGGGAGGGGCAAACCTATGACAGCCTGTCGAGCGTCGCTCTCGCCATCACCGGAACGAAGTGGAACGGGCCCCAATTCTTCGGGCTGCGAGCCGCGACGTCGGCAGGTGGCCGGCCCGGGTCGCCGGGAACGGCCCGGCGATGAGCGACGTTAAACCAAGGCGCTATGTCCGCTGCGCTATCTATACCCGGGTGTCGACCGATGCCGGGCTTGAGCAGGAGTTCAACTCGCTGGATGCCCAATACGATGCTTCTCAGGCCTATATCCGCAGTCAGGCGCATGCCGGCTGGACCCTCATCAAGGCTCGCTATGACGATGGTGGTTTCTCCGGCGGATCGACAGAACGCCCCGCCCTGCAGCAGTTATTGACCGACGTCCGTGCTCGCAAGATCAACGTCATCGTCGTCTACAAGGTCGACCGGCTGACCCGATCGCTCGCCGACTTCGCCAAGCTGGTCGAGCTTTTTGACGCCCATGACGTCTCCTTCGTCTCGGTCACCCAGCAGTTCAATACGACAACCTCGATGGGAAGATTGACGCTGAACGTCCTTCTCTCATTCGCCCAGTTCGAACGGGAGGTTACGGCCGAGCGCATCCGGGACAAGATCGCAGCCTCCAAGCGCAAGGGGCTCTGGGTCGGCGGGATGGTGCCGCTGGGCTATCAGCTAAAGGACGGCAAGCTCGCCATTGATCCGCAGGAAGCCGAGACTGTCAGACTGATCTTTAATCGCTATCTGGAGCTTGGCAGCGTCAACCGGCTGGTCAGAGATCTGAAGGATCGAGGGCTTCGCTCCAAGGTCCGGCACCTCTCGACCGGCGCGACCCGCGGCGGCGTTCCCTTCACCCAGGGTCCCCTCTTCTACTTGCTGCGCAACCGCTTTTATGTCGGTGAGGTCAAGTTCAAGGACGAGATCCTGGGCGGACCACAGCCTCCACTACTCGAGCGATCCGTATTCGAGGCCGTCCAGAACAAGCTCACCGAGCAGTGGCTGCATCGCAACCGCACCAAGCAAAAAAATCAGGCGATGCTGTCCGGACTTCTGTTCGACGATGCCGGCCACCCGATGGTCGCCACCTACGCGACCAAGAATCGGGTCCGCTATTGCTACTACATTTCTGCGCCTTTGAGGCGGGCACGCTGCGACGAAGGCGTTGGGTCCGTTTCGCGCGTTCCCGCCGATGAGATCGAAGCCATCGTCGGCAAGGCCGTGCGTGACTATCTGCAATCAAATCAAACCGACCAGGTTGCCGTTCGCACCCATGTCGAAAGGATCGAGGTTCGGCCCAGGCAGCTCGCAGTGCATCTCAAGGCCAGCGACGAAACCAGGACAATTGGTACCAGGCAGGTGGTCCAGGAGTTTGATCAGTCAGGGGCGAATGGTGACCCATCCGCGCGGAGCGGGATCATCACCATCGCCTGGACCAAGCCGCCCGCGCGCAAATTCCGTGAGGTGATCCAGCCGGCTTTTGCTTCGTCCCCAGGGCGCATCCGCCCGATCCGTGCGGAGCGACGCGCAGGTTTGATCCGTTCGATCGCGCGTGGCCGCCAATGGCTCGATGAGATCATTGCCGGCACAACCTCGATCGACGGCCTTGCTCAACGGCAAAACTGCAGCGTCCGCCAGATCAACATGACACTATCGATGGCCTTCGTCGCACCTGCGATCGTCAAGGCAGCCATCGAGGGACGGCTCCCGCGCGGCATCGGCATCGCTCAGCTGCGCGATGCTCCGCCGGCATGGTCGGAGCAGTTCAAGCAGCTCGGTCTGCCGCCCCTTTGATCTAGGTCAAACCTCGCCGACGCGCGAGGGTAGGCTCGGCCAAAGCCAAACCCGCGACCCTTGCCATCAGTCGCGGGGAAGTCTAGGGAGGCCATCGATTTTCTGGCTTTACTGGGACACGGCTTGGTCCGTGATCCTCGCGACAAACATATTGTCCTCCCCGAACGGATCGTTGCTACCGACGATCGTAGCTGATCCCGCCGCAGCAACAACCCGGTTCTCGCCGTACCGAGAAGCAGTATAAGCTGCCGCGTCACATCGCCGGGCCGCACGGCCAAGACCCATTGCGGAGGTGGTCGGCTTTAACGGCGAGCGCCCTAAACCTTCGTATCGTTCCGTGACCCCTTTAGGTACCCGACGTTTACCTACGTTCAATTGAGCCGTTGATCACGATCGTCTTAGGCTGCATGCGTTGGAAAAAGCGCAAACGGTATTGGAACGCTTACGACTGATGGTGACGCCAAGACGCAGAAGAAACGGCGGGGGACGACGATGGTGGATCGCAGGGGCTTGAGATTGGTGGGTTTAATTTTCGCAAGCGTGACGTTTGCGGTGATGCTGACCACGACGATGGTCGTGAAGGGCTATTCTGACGGCGTCTATTCGCTGGAGAGCGCCGCGATCGAAGGCAGGTAAGACATGTATTTGAGAGATTCTTTTCTCGCGGGCAAATGACGCCTGGCCCTACGCGCAAAGGAACGTTTGCGATGATCGAGACGGCTACAGCAGTTATGGGCCTGGTGAGCGCCGGCATTTTCCTTGCCCACGCCTTCGAAGACTATCGCACGCGCGGCGCGCATCACCCCGTTCAAACTGAGCTTGCTCCGAAGTCTTTAATGAATTCAGGCGAGCATCGAGCCTGGCAGGCGTATCATGCGAAACCATGACTTGGTGTCTGGCGGATTCCTGGCGAGAATGGCGCGGGACGCTCGGAACAGTTCTACAGCGTAGCACGACGATTTGTTCCATATCCAAAAAGCACCTTAATTGAACGCGCAGTGATCCGTCTGAAATGTTTTTTGACATGATGCTCAGGTACGGGATAGCGAGCCGGAACGAATACCGCTTCCAGCGGTTCGTTATCTGCTGCAACATTTCTCAGAAACTCTGGGCGATCGTGCATACGCTTTTTGGATCATGTACATGGCCCGCACCAGTTCCCGTTCACTACTTAAGACATCGCTATCGGTAATTAAGGCGAGGCCTTACGTTGCCGCAGGCGTCATAGCCGGCGCGTTAGCTGCTTCGGCAATCCTTAATCGGCAGCTTGCCAAAAAGGCACAACGCGACAATCCGCCGACTGGACGATTCCTTGAAGTGGATGGGGTCAGGATTCACTACGTAGAGCGAGGCGCGGGCCGACCGTTGGTCCTTTTCCATGGCAACGGCGGCATGATCCAGGATTTCAATTCGAGCGGCCTGATCGAACTGGCTGCCGAAAATTACCGGGTCATCGTGTTCGATCGACCGGGGTACGGCCACAGCGATCGGCCCCGAAACGTTGTTTGGACGCCCGCAGCACAAGCTGAACTATTTTTCGAAGCGCTACAGCAGCTTGGCGCGCATAGTGCTCTCGTTCTCGGACATTCATGGGGCGCCTCGGTCGCCGTGTCCCTTGCACTAAAGCATCCTCAATTTGTTGAGGCCCTAATTCTCGCGTCCGGCTATTACTTTCCTACCCCGCGGGCAGACCTCCTGGCTATGTCGGCCCCAGCTATTCCGGGTTTCGGAGACGTGCTGAGCTACACGGTGTCTCCGCTTGTCAGCAGGATGGTCTGGCCGCTTCTGTTGAAAGTGATATTTGGCCCCAGGTCAGTCCCAACGAAATTTAACGGTTTCCCGAAAGAAATGGCGGTTCGACCGTCTCAGATTCATGCGAGCGCGGCAGAGTCTGCCCTGATGATACCAAACGCACTTGCTGCAAGTGGAGAGTATGGAAATCTGAAGATGCCGGTGATCATTATTGCTGGTGTCGATGACCGACTGATCGATACGGATCAGCAATCCGGTCGTCTTCATGAGGAAGTCCGCCATAGCAAGATGCATCGCGTGCCGGGAACCGGTCACATGGTGCACCAGACCGCAACCTCGTCGGTTATGTCGGCGATCAATGAGGCGGCGGCGGCTTAGTTTGGCTGTGCGCCCTGATAAGGCGGCGCTTTCCAGTGGGTGCAAGCCCCACCCGGCAACCGCTCCAGCCGGAAGGGAGCAGGCAACGAAGTGGCTGAAGCCTTCGATTAGCGGCCCTTGGTCTCTGCCATCCGATCGGGATCAAAGAGCGGTCTGCGCAGACCTCAACGGCTCAAGATTCGTTAAGACGTGCAGACGCTCGCTTTACGCGCATCGCTTATCCCGTCTTGCGGCGCCCAGAGGTCGGCATCCTCGTGCTTCTCGTCCTCGCCTCTGCCGCCGCTAGACCCATCATGTCGGAAATGGCTACAATGGCAGTCACGGCGGTCTCCTTGGCGAATTTCGCGAGAAAGAGCTCACTGAGTTGGAAACTTCGCGACGTACTCTCCTGCGATTTGCGGCGGCAATCCATTGGATTGGGGCATTGCGATTGGCCGAACATCGCGGGTTCCTGCGCCTTTTTATTGGTGTCGCACGAGATAGGCACAGTCTGTTTGCATGACCGTACTACCAGTGCTCGAACTCATTCAGGGGCCTGCGTGCGTTCGTGCCCCGCTGGACAGACTGTGCAAACCTCTCTCTGAAGAGCGCGGGATCCGGCTCAAGTTGCACCGGTTCCGGACGGTGGATCGATAGCCGCCTTTGCTTGAGACGCACTACGACCTTTCGGTGTGTTTGCTGCCGGCCTTCTCCCTTCTTTTCGGCGAAACCGGCCTGCGACGGCCAAGGCTCGTTTAAATGCGCAAGAGCCTGCTTCAGTGTCCATTCGGACGGGATCGCCGTCGGCGCCGGAACGGTGTCTTTCTGTGCAACCAAATTCGGCACAACCGCAGCTGTGTTCGTGTCGATCACGACCGCCTGGGGACCCTTCAGCTCCGAATGGATTCGGACCATGGGAAGCCTGGCCCTGGAGTTGATGAGATCGTTTGATACCGGCGGAGGCAACAGCGAGTTGGCGGCAAATAACAGCGCGAGCAATGCTCCTCCGACCCAGAGGAGATAACGCTGCAAAGGCATTTCAGAATCGAGCTGCTGCGTATGCACGTGCGTCCACCGGCCAGGCATTTTGCTCATTGGATGAGCCTCCGAACACTTAGAATTCCGACTTTGAGCTTCACATTTTTGCAGGACGCGCACGGACATTTAGTCCGGACATCCCTCGAAGCGGATCGGCATGATTGGAGCTACCCTAGCGACACCGGCCTTAGCCAGAAATTGCCCGAGGGACCCGTCGTACTAAACGATGGCTTATCGCCCCGCGACGAGCAGCTAGTCATTCGTACGCGCGCTCAATGGATTCGGCGTCGAAACCGGGTGAAAGTGCACCGCGGATTTTGATGCCGACGTCAGGGTGAGCGCGCACGTCGGCAAGATCAACCACGGGAGCGATCGAAATGAGACTGTACTTCGCCTGTGTTGGCACGGTAGCGATGGCGACGGCGTTGCTTTGCACGACAACCTCCTTTGCTCAGCAGGATCAAGGGACTCCCGAGCAGAGGGCCGCATGCGCGCCCGATGCCTTCAGACTTTGCAGCAGCTACATTCTCGATCCCGCAAGCGTTGAAGCCTGCTTGAGGCAGAAGACAGCCGCTCTCAGCGAGGCCTGTCGATCGGTTTTCGCGCAAGGCTCCGCCCCGCAAAACCAAATGATCGATTCGCGCCGCTCTAGAGAGTAGTGGCAGCCGCCGAATTCACAGAAAGGCTGGTTGCCCAGAAGTCCAGCTTGGCGACGAAAGCGATTAGGCGATCTGCGCAGGTCTGCGAAATTGCACATTTGAGCAAAGGAGATACACAATGGCATTCCGAACAACTCTTTCGCCGCGTCGGTGGGCGCAGCATTTGGTGTGGCGGCAATGATGCCAGCCCCCGCCCTCGCGCAATTCGGCCCTCCGCCCGGTCCTCCCCCTGGCCTTGCTGGCCCTCCTCCCGGCCTCGCTGGCCCTCCCCCGGGCTTAGGTGGGCCGCCTCCCGGCCTGGGCGGACCTCCCCAAGGTCTCGCGGGCCCTCCGTCAGGCCTTGCTGGCCCAAATGGTGGCCCCGCCCACGCTGGGCTCGGTGGTCCGCCCAAGCCTGGCGGGGGTGCTCCTCGTTTTTCTCGGCTTGATGGTCCTGCTGGTGGTCGCGGCGTCGAGGGCCGCTCTGCAGCCCTTGAGGCTCGTTCTTCGGTCAAGGGTTACGCTCGCGATGGCTACTCGAGATATGACCGTGGCAGGGGTCGGTATTGGCCGTATGGCGCTTATGCGTACGGCAGCTCGTATGCCTCGGGCGACGAGGACTGCTACTACACCTCCAACTACAGCCGGGGTGCCTACAGGCGCGTTCTCGTCTGCAACTGAGATGGGCATGAACACTGAGTTCGACCCCGGCTATCAATGCCGGGGGTGTCCTTTCAGAAACCGCTCCGCCAAAACGGTCTTGGACGGCCCGATGTCATTTCAGTTGTTGTTGGCCGAAAGAGAAGATCTTGTGCGCGGCGTCGCGATTGCCTGCTTCAATCTGATGATCGCGCTGGCGCTGGTGGCTATTGGCCTGCTGCTCGTGGTCGCTGTTTCCTCGGTCGCGTGGTTTCGTGATCGTTCCAAAGAGATTCAACCGATCAGCCGCCGAGCAGAGCAAGCGTTAAGACAATGACGTCAGGTTTCTCATAACCTGTGCTCTGATCATTCATTGGGTCACATCTTGGCTGAGGCTTTTCGAATTCGCCTTCGACATGTTCGAATCCGAATTCGAACGATGCGGAGCGATCACCTCGTAACCGCGTTTCGCTTCCACCGCGACCCTGGTTGCGGAAATCAAGCAAAGGGCACGTCATTGCGCCAGTAGCGCCGGCATCGACGTGGCTGCGCCAGGCTGCGCCGCACCCCGGGCCCGGCTGCCGGGCCATTGCAGGCGCGAGCGCCCGAAAACACCCAATCAGGCTGGCAAAACCGACAACGGCGTATAAAATACGGGCGCCGGTACCTGGACTGCTACGCCTCGTAAACCTGCCTTGGCAGCGTTGAAATGCCGGTTTCGTCGCGATTGGGACATTCGTCCTCTGGTGCGCCGCTGCCCGATCCTTTCGATCTCGGGTATTCGCGCCTTCGAGATCGGAAAAACGGAGACGCCCTCACATGCGGTTGATGGCGCGGAGATCATCCGGCAAGAACAGCGGTAGTGCGCAAGCGGGGGTTCGACCTTTCGTTCGGGTGCGCACAACGGTCCTGCGCCTCGTTGACGGCGTCCTTGGAGGGAAGATTGCGCCCGGGGGAAGACCCGCATCAAGGGCTGTTGCCGCCCAGTTGCTGTTGGGCATTCCCGCTATGGCGTTGGCCACCTTCGTCTGCTTTCAGCTTGGCCTTGGGGTTGCGAGGACGGGATTTGCCTTTGTGATCTTGATTGCGCTGGTATCGCTGCTGGGCAGCTTTGCCGGTTCGATCGCTCTATCAATCCTCGCGGCAGGCTGTCTGAACTACTTCTTCGCTCCGCCCCTGTTCGAACTCCGCATCGATGTTCCGGAGGACATTGAGAGGATCGCGGCTTTCCTGACGACATCGCTGGTCGTGACCGCACTCACCGCCAAGCTGAAATGGGCGGAAAACGAGCTCCGCCAAGATCATGAGAAATGGGAGAAAGCAGAGCGGATCGCCCATTTCGGATGGTGGGAGCGAGACTTCACCACTAATCACGTGTCTCTTTCAGACGAGGTTTCCCGGATTTTCGGCGTTCAGCCAGTCGCGTTGCCGGCGTGGCACGGGCGGTGGCTTGAATTGATTCACCCGGAAGACCGGACGGAAGCGGCCGATGCCGCTGCGGCCGCGCTCCGCCCCGGCGGCCCGCGCTACGACGTCGAATACAGGGTGGTGCGTCCTGAAGGGATGCTGCGGGTGATCCACAGCCAGGGCGATGTCACCTGGGACGAACTCGGGCCGGCCTCTGCGTCAGTTCGGCGTTCTGCACGACATCACTGAGCTGAGACAGGCGGAGCAGGAGCTGCGCGCGAGCGAGGCCAAGCTAGAGCGGGCGCAGGCGATCGCGCATGTTGGCTGGTGGGAGCGGGACTTCACGCGCAATCTCGTGTCCTATTCAGGCGAAGCTTATCGGATATTCGGGATCAAGCCGGGTGACTTGTCGGAGGGGGGACAAGAGCTGAAATTGCCTCACGCTGAACTGATTCACCCCGAGGACCTGACAAAAGTACTCGAGAAGATCAGGGCTGCGCTGATACCCGGTGCTCCTCGCTACGACATCGAATACCGTTTGGTGCGGCCTGACGGCGCCGTGCGAACGCTCCACAGCCAGGGCGATGTCACGCGGGACGAAGCGGGGCGGCCGCTGCGCCAGTTTGGCGTCCTGCAAGACATCACGGAGCTGAGACAGGCGGAGCAGGAGCTGCGTGCGAGCGAGAGCGCGCTTTCGCACCTTCGTGGACTATGCGACCGACGCCTTTATTCTCTTTGACGATGATGCGACCGTTCTCGACGTCAATCGTCAGGCTTGCGGAGACTCTGGGTACACCCGGGAAGAACTAATCGGGAGACATCCAAGTGATTTCGACGTCACTCTCGACCAGGCATCTATCGAGCAACTGAGACAGCGCATGCTTGCGGGCGAAGTGGTCACTTTGGGACCCGCCACAAACGCAAGAACGGCACCTCCTTCCCGGTGGAGGTTCGCGTCGGCTATTTTGAACAACAGGCCGGACGACGGTATTTGAGCCTGGTCCGCGACATCCGAGCGCAAGCAGGCCGAGGACGAGCTGCGCGCGAGCGAAGAGCGCTTTCGTATCGCCTGGTGGATCACGCCTCGAGATCATCTTTCTCTACAATGAGGATGGGACCGTCCTCGATGTAAATCGCCAGGCCTGCGAAAGCCTGGGCTATAGCCGCGACGAGCTGATCGGGATGACCGCGTTCGACTATGGTCCGGATCTGACGCCAGCCTTCCGCACGAGTCCGGAATAGTGTCCGGAGCGGGAGAACCGTGATCTATGATGGACGTCATCGCCGAAAGGATGGAACCGAGTTTCCCGTCGAGGTGCGCATCCGGCCGCTATGGCGCGAGGGACAATTGCTCGCCGTTTCCCTGGACCGGGACATCACACAGCGCAAGCGCACGGAGGATGAACTGGGGGCCAGCGGAGCGATTTCGTACTCTGTTGCAATTCTCGTTCGATGTGTACTGGAGAGACCAGTGCGCAACATCGCTCCGTCCGCCAGGAGTCTGATGAACGCCTCGCCTATGCGCAGGTGCCGATAGGCAAAACGCGCTGGGAATACCCTTATCTTGAACCCGACGCCGAGGCCTGGCGAAAGCACCGTGAAGCGCTCGATGCGCACCTGCCGTTCCGCGATTTTCGAACTCGCGCGGCCTGCGCCCGACGGAAGCAGATCGTATTGGTCAATCTCTGGACTCCAGGTATTTGACGAAACGGGCCGCTTTATCGGCCACCGAGGCGTCGGACGCGACATCACCGAGCGAAAGAGGGCAGAAGAGAGGCACTCCGGCACAGCGAAGCCTACTTGGCCGAAGCACAGAAGCTGAGCAACAGCGGCGCGTTTGCTTTCAATGCAGAGGGATCAGATTTCTTGGTCGGAACAACTTTACAAAGAAATCTGGGGATTTGATCCGCTCAAGGGCATTCCCAGCCCCGACACCTGGTGGCAACGGCTCATCCGGATGACCGCAACAGGGCGCATGAAGAACTCCGGAAACTGTGCACCGCGCGATGCGAGACCATACCATCGAATATCGAATCGCACTTCCCGATCGGAACCCTGAAGTATCTCCGATCGATCATCCATCCCTCTTCTCCGCCGATGGAAAACTTCTCGAGGCTGTCGGCACGACCATCGATGTGACGGAACGAAGACAGGCGCAGGCGGAGCGCGCGCGCCTGAGGCAGCTGGAGGCAGATTTCGCGCACGTGAACCGCCTGAGCGTCATGGAAAAGTCCACCGCCTCGCTCGCCCACGAGGTTCTGCATCCGATTGCCACCGCGCGCAACAACGCGCGTGCCCGCATGCGCTTCCTGGAAATGAGCCCGCCAAATCGCAGAAGTCATGGAAGCGTCGGCTCCGTTGTTGCGGGATGCCGACCAAGCAGGGATATTGTGGACAGCGTCCGTGCCCACATCAAGAAGGCGCCGCCCGATGGAGTCTTTCGACCTCAACGGTGCGATATTGATGAGGTCATTGTCATGGTGCGAAGCGCAATCGAAAGAAACAGAGTATCGGTCCGTACCTGCTTGATGGATCAACCGGCCTCCGTCCGGGGCGATCGTGTTCAGGTTCAGCAGGTCGTCCTGAATTTGATCCTGAATGCGGTGGAAGCAATGAGCTCGGTCGAAGA
>CAVTYJ010000013.1:0-20818 GCA_963738845.1 uncultured Alphaproteobacteria bacterium
AGCCCCACATCGGAAAGTCCGCCTTGAGCGGGTCAACATGATCTGAATCCATTTGGTCGCAGCGGCGTTCCTGGCCGACTGCGGCACGAAAAGGCACGTCGGTATCGGCGGCCGAGGTCGGCGCTCTCCAGCAGCGGTGAGGGATCGATGCCGGCATAGCAAACCGAGTCCTGGGGGATGTTGAGGTCGATCGCATTGAAGTCGGCAACACGGATGCCGCAGGTACGCGCCAGTCGCTCGAGCAAGGCGACCGCACCCGGCCTGCGGCCGAGATAGGCGGCGAACGCCACGGGATTCTCCGCCTCCATCAAGGCCCGTGCGATCGCATCCGCCCGCGCCGGCTCGATGCCGCCGGCCTGCACGCTGCCGTAGCGCGCCGGCGGATAGGCCGGCATGACGGCCTGATCAAACTCCTCCGCAAGCGTCTCGCGCGGCAGCATCATGTAGACGGGCCCCGGCGGATCGCTATGCGCAAATGCAGACGCGCGCGCGAGCGCCTCCTTCACCACGATGCCCGAGGGCAGCGAATATTCCCACTTGACGTAAGGGCGGACGATGCTCGCGATATCGAAGGGGTCCTGGACGAAATGCACGTAAGTATCGCGCGAGCCCCTCAGCTCGCCATGCAGCGTATGCGGCGCGCGGCCGGCGAACAGCATCACCGGCAAGCGATAACGAAACAAATTCTGGATCGCCATGCATGCATTCGCGGTGCCGGCATCGACATGCACAAGCACCGCCTGGGCCTTGCCGGTTGCGAGCGCGTATCCGCCTGCCATATGGACCGCCACGACCTCGTGCGGGCACAGGATCATCTCGGGATGGCTTTTGCCTTCCCGGTCCCAGCGCGCCATCTCCTCGATCAGCGAGACGTGATCGGTGCCGAGATTGGCGAAGATGTAGTCGACGCCGAGATCGACCAGGCCTTCCAGGAAATAATGCGCGGCGGAATAGTGGGCCATGTGTCAGCGCTGCTCGGCCACGAACCTGTTGCGCAACGTGCCGATGCCCGTGATTTCGATCTCGACGACGTCGCCCGCCCTAAGGTCCGGCGAGGCGCCATCGGTACCCATCCAGATCACGTCGCCCGGCCACAGCGTGAAGTACTTCGTCAGCTCGACGATAAACGGCACCACTCCGAAGATCATGTCGTTGGTCCGAAAGCGGCCCGTCTCCTTGCCGTTGACCTTGATGATGGTCTCCATCCTGTCCAGATCGACGTCGGTCTCGATCCACGGTCCCATCGGCTTGAAGGTGTCCGCGTTCTTGGCGCGCCACAGCCCGCGGTCCGCCTTCTGCCATGTGCGTTCGGAGACGTCGTTTCCTATGGTGTAGCCGAGCACGCAGGACATCGCGTTGGCCTCGGTCAGATGCTTCACCTTCTTGCCGATCACGACGACGAGCTCGCCCTCATAGTGGATCTTCTCGGTCGCGCTCGCCGGGATCACCACGTCTTCGTCATGTGCGATCAGCGCGTTCTGGGCGCGGTAGCCGATCTCGGGGCGATCGGGAATGTTGGGCACCGTGCCGGCCTTGTCGGCGGCTTCCTTCAGGTGCTTCAGGTAGTTCAGGCCGACGCAATAGAAAGTGCGTGGCACCAGCGGCAGCTCGATCTTGACTTCCTTGAGCGCATGCGAGCGCGCCGTGCGCGACCATTCCCCAAAAGGATCGCGCCGTCGACCGCCGTGACCTTGTCGCCCTCGACGAGACCCCAGCATGTCTTGCCCGCAGCAGTGAATTTCAGCCAACGCATGTTTTATCCTCGAGCTATTCGGCCGCAGCCTGCGGCGGAGTCTTCCACGCGCCGGCAGCGGGACGCTTCAATCCGAGATTTTCGCGCAACGTGGTGCCGGCATAGTCCTTGTGAAACAGGCCGCGGCGCTGCAATTCCGGCACGACGTGGCGAACGAAATCGGCGTAGGAACCAGGCACATAGGTCGCCGCGATGACAAAACCGTCGCAGCCGCGGCTGACGAACATATCTTCCAGCTTGTCGGCGATCTCCTTTGGCCCGCCGACGATGGCATCCTGGGTCTGGCCACGGCCGGAGAAGGTGATGAAATCGCGCGTCGAAGGATTGCTCTTGCCGGATGTCCTGAGCACGCCGTCCCGAATGCCGAGCATGCCTTGCATGCCCTGCAATTCCTCCGTGGTCAGCGGCTCGT
The DNA here is from genome assembly GCA_963738845.1 of uncultured Alphaproteobacteria bacterium. Classification (GTDB taxonomy): domain Bacteria; phylum Pseudomonadota; class Alphaproteobacteria; order Rhizobiales; family Xanthobacteraceae; genus Bradyrhizobium. Next base: position 2,166 of record CAVTYJ010000013.1, read on the forward strand.
CGATGCCTTTGGCGGCGAAATCGAAATTGAGCCCTTCTGCGAGCAGCGACAGCGCATCGATCTCGAGCGGAAGCTTCTCGATCAGGGCCATCCTGTCCTCGGCCTCCGTTTTGGTCGCGCCGCAGACCGGTGTGGTGAGATTGCACAGAAACATCTGCTCGGGATCGCGGCCGGCCTTCGCAGCCTCGTTGCGGATCGCCTCGTAACCCTGCTTCGCATTCGCAAGCGTCCGCGCGGCCGTAAAGATCACCTCGCCCCAGCGCCCGGCAAAGCGCTGGCCGCGACCGGACGCGCCGGCCTGGATCACCACCGGATGGCCCTGTGGCGAGCGCGGCACCGTGAACGGCCCGCGCGACCTGAAATAGCGCCCGTTGTGATCGAGCCGTTGCACCCTGGTCGGGTCGGCGAAACGTCCGCTCTTCTTGTCGATGATGAGTGCGCCGTCTTGCCAGGCATCCCAGTGGCCGAGCACGACTTCCATGAACTCGTCGGCGCGGTCATAGCGCAGATCGTGCTCGAGGTGATGCTCCTTGCCCATGTTGAGCGCTTCGCCGTCATTCACCGACGTGACCACGTTCCAGGCGGCGCGGCCCTCGGTCATCAGGTCCAGGGTTGCAAATCGCCGGGCGACGTCGAACGGCTCGAAATAGGTTGTCGAGCAGGTCGAGGCGAGCCCCAGCCTGCTCGTGACCATGCCCATCGTGGTCAAAACGATCAACGGATCCATCTTCACGCAGCGGATGCCGTATTCGACGGTGTGGGCGTGGTCATTGCCGTAGCGGTCCGGCATCGCGAGGCGATCGTCGAAGAACGCCATGTGGAATTTTCCCGCCTCGAGAATCCGCGCGATCTCCTGGTAGTAGTCCGCCGACATCGAATCGTCCCTCGATTCCGGATGCCGCCACGAGCTCGGCAGGTTCGTGCAGTTCTGCGCCTGCAGGAAGCCGACCATCGCCATTTGCCGCGTCATGTTGCTCTCCCGACCAGGCGCGCTTCAGAAAGGACCAGGTTGACCCGCGATCTTGTATTCGGCTGCGAGTTCGCGCAACTTGTTCCAGGTGGCATCCTCGACCTCGATGCCGTTTTTCCGCCGCTGCTGCTCGCGCAAATATTCGATCTCGCCGGGATAGAACACGCCGTTTGAGCCTTCGGACGGCGGGGTCGATTTGAGATAGCGCGCGAACTCGGCGACCTCCTTCTTGAAATCCTTGAGCGGGCGGAATGCCGCGACATTGAAGACCGCCATGAAGCAGCCGTCATTGTGCCGGCCGGTCGGCTCGACGCCGAAGCCCAAGCCCGTCAACAGCCCGCACAGCACCTCGACCATCGCGGCAAGTCCGCTTCCCTTGTAGCCCTCGGTACCGCCGAGCGGCAGCAGCGCGCCGCCCTTTCGATAGTCCTTGGGATCGGTGGTGTGCCGCCCATCCTTGTCGATGATCCAGCCCTTCGGGATTTCCTCGTTGCGCGCCACCGCGAGCGCGATCTTTCCGGCGGCGACCGCCGAGGTCGCCATGTCCAGATAGAACGGAGCCTCGAGATCGGACGGCACCGCGATCGAGATCGGATTGGTGCCGAGCCGCGGCTCACGGCCGCCGAATGGTGCAACATGCTTTGGCGAGCGGCCGGAATCGGCGGTGGCGATCCCGATCATGCCTGCGGCGGCCGCCATCATCGGATAGGCCGCGAGCCGGCCGACATGGCTTTGCCGGAACACCGTGCAGGCCGCGACATTGGCGGTCCTGGCTTTCTCGACCGTCAGCGCCATCGCTTTGGCGTTCACATGGAAGCCAAAACCCCAGTGGCCGTCGATCACGGTCGTGGTCGGCGATTCCTGCACGATAGTCCATGTCGCACCGGGCACGATGTGGCCGGCCTTGATGCGGTCGATATAGGTCGGGATCGCGATGATGCCGTGCGAATCGTGCCCGGCGAGGTTGGCGTTGACGCAGCCAACGGCCACCGCATCCGCCTCTTCGTCCGAGGCGCCGGCGGCCTTCAGCAGCGCCGCGCCGACCCGGATGAGACGATCGGCCTGAACGACCGGCATGGGCTTTCCTCGAGGCTTGCCCGCATGGCTGCGGGTCTTGCTTGTTTTCGTCCTCGCATGCTCTCAAAGCCCTCCGCCGATGGCAATGACCTCGCGGCCGAATCATGGGTGCAATGCGATGGCGTTCGGGGGCAGGACGCCCGACACCGGCCGCGGGATCGTATGGTAAGCAAACCGTAGCTTTTGAGCCGAGCAGCCGACGGCCATTTGCGCCTCATTCACTCTAAATCCCGGTTTCGCGTCCGCGATAACGGCCGTTTAGGCGTCCAATCAGCATAACTCCTGCCGAATGGCAGGAACTGCCAGGGGAGCAGAGGGCCTTGGACACGACAGCCGCGCGTAGCTTCGCCTCGTTGAGCGCGACCAACGAGGCGATTCTCTACGCCAAATCACCGGAAGAGCTGTTCCAGAAGGTCTGCGAAGCCGCGTTTTCCAGCGGCGACTTTCTGGCGACGGCCGTGTTCCTGCTGGACGAGGCGACCGGCCTGCTGCGGCTCGCGACCGGGTTCGGCGACGACATCGCGCGGCTCAGCAGCATCAGGATTTCCGCACTTGCAGGCACCCCCGAAGGGTCGGGGGTTTGCGGGCAGGCCTTTCGCGACCAGGCACTCTGCATCAGCAATGATTTCCTGAACGACGCGCGATCTCTGGCCTGGCGGGAGGGCGCCGCGAAAGGACAGGTCGGCGCAGCGGCGGCGTTGCCGCTGATCTGCCACGGAAAAAGCATCGGCGTTTTGCTGGTCACCAGGCGCGAGGCTCATTCGGTGACCGATCAGGTGGTCTCGGTGCTCGGCCGCATGTCGGCCAATATCTGCTATGCGCTCGATAATTTCGCGCGCGATGCGGCGCGCCAGAACAGCGAACTGGCCGCCAAGCGCTTCAACCGCATGTTTGCCGCCTTGAGCGCAACCAACGAGGCGATCATGCGCGCGACCTCGCGGGCCGAATTGTTCGCCCTGGTGTGCGAGGCGGCGCTTGTCGGCGGCGACTTCACCTCGACCGCGATCGCCTTGATCAGGCCGGACGCCGACTTTCTGGAGAATGTCGCTGCCGCGGGTCCCGATCGCGAGCGCGCGATGAAGGTGAAGTTGTCGATCGACCCGTCTCGACCGCAAGGGCAGGGCATTACCGGCAAGGCCTACCGCACGCGGCGTCCCTATGTCAGCAACGATTACCTGGCCGAGTTCGGAGCGAAGGGACATTTCTTTGCCGAGCTTCGCGATAGCGGGACGAGATCGGGCGCGGCCGTGCCGCTCCTGAAAGATGGTGAGGTGATCGGCTTCATCCTGTTTCTGTCCCGCGAGCTCAACGCCTTCAGTCCCGAGCTGATCGTGCTTTTGGAGCGCCTTGCCCGGAACGTCGCCTTCGGTCTCGACAATTTCGATCGCGCCGACGAAAAGGCGAAGGCCGATGAGCAAAGGGAGCGGCTGGCGCGGATGTTTGCCGCCTTGAGCGCCACCAACGAGGCGATCATGCGCGCGAAGACTCGCGGCGAATTGTTCGAGCTGGTCTGCGCGGCGGCGGCAAGTGGCGCCAAGTTCACCTCGACCAGCCTTGCGCTTGTCAGAGAAGGCAGCGACGAACTCGATATCGTCGCGGCGGCAGGGCCGAATGCAGAGGGTTTGCGCCAGGCCACGATCTCCATCGACGAGGGGCGGCCGGAAGGGCAGGGGCTCTGCGGCCGTGCCTTCCGCTCTCGGCAGGCCTGCATCGCCAATGACTACATGGCCGATCCCTTCAATCAGGCGTTCTACGCGAGGGCGCTGAGCGACGGATCCAAATCGGGCGCGGCCTTTCCCCTGATCGCGGGAGGGCGGGTCGTCGGCACCATGCTTTTCGTCGCCGTGGAAAGAAACACATTCACGCCCGAGTTCACCGAACTGCTGCAAAGGCTCGCAGAGAACATTGCCTTTGCGCTGGAGAACTTCGACCGCGCCGACGAGAAGCACAGGGCGGACGAGCGCATCGAGTATCTCGCCTCGCATGACAGTCTGACGGGCCTTCCCAATCGTGAAACGTTCAACGAGTTGCTGCGTCATGCGATCGAGTCGGCGGCGCGCCATGAGCGGCGCTTCGCGCTGCTCTTCATCGATCTCGACCGTTTCAAGGTGATCAACGACTCGCTCGGACACAGCGCCGGCGACCAGCTTCTGATCGAGGTCGCACAGCGCCTTCGCGGCGCGCTGCGTGCGAGCGACGTCGTGGCGCGGCTCGGCGGCGACGAATTCGTGGTCATCCTGGACGAGATCGCCGAACCTGGCGACGTCGAGCGCGTCGCTGCGCAATTGCTGTCGGTGCTGAGCCAGCCGCTTCAATTGAGCGGCCACGAATGCCACACGACCGCCTCGATCGGGATTGCGATGCATCCGTCGAACGGCACCGACGTTCTGACCCTGACCAAGAATGCGGACATGGCGATGTATCTCGCCAAGGAGGACGGCAAGAATGCCTTCCGCTTCTTCTCGCGCGAGATCAAGACGCAGTCGATCGAGCGGCTGACCCTGGAATCGGCGCTGCGCCGCGCCACCGAGCGCAATCAGTTCTCGCTGCACTATCAGCCCAAGATCGACATCGCGAGCGGGCAGATCACGGGTGTCGAGGCGCTGCTGCGCTGGAATCATCCGGATTTCGGCATGGTGCCGCCGATGCAGTTCATTCCGCTTGCCGAGGAAACCGGGCTGATCGTGCCGATCGGACGGTGGGTTCTGCAGGAGGCTTGCACGCAGAACATGGCCTGGCAACGCCGCGGCCTGCGCCCCGTCACCATGGCCGTCAATCTTTCGCCGCGGCAGTTCGCCGATCCGCACCTGTTGAACGACATCGACCTTGCGCTGTTCTCCAGCGGCATGTCGCCGATCCTGCTGCAGCTTGAAGTCACCGAGAGCATGGTGATGCGCAACGTGGCGCGAGCCGTGCGCGTGCTCGATGCCATCCAGAGCCGGGGCATCCGCCTTGCAATCGACGATTTCGGAACCGGCTACTCGTCGATGTCGCTGATGAAGCAATTTCCGATCGACACCATCAAGATCGATCGCTCCTTCGTGCGCGATCTGCCGCAGGACACCGAAGATTGCGCCATTGCGGAAGCGATCATCGGCATGGGCAAGGCGCTCGGTATGACGATCGTGGCCGAGGGCGTCGAAACCGAGGATCAGCAGACATTTCTGCGCGACCATGCCTGCGACGAGATGCAGGGCTATCTGTTCAGCAAGCCGGTCCCGGCGCAGCAGATGGCCGAGTTGTTGCGCTCGGCGCCCAGGCTTGACTCGCCGCCGTTGCAGCCCGAGGGCGACTTCGATGCGGTTGCGGATCGAGCAAACGAAGCTGGCGTCGACGGCTCCTGACCTTCATTTCTCTTCAGGCACAGGCGTCGATGTGGCTGGGCCTTCGCCCATGATCAGCAGCACGGCGTCCTCGTCCTTGGCGCCGTCCCAGTGCACCTGCTTGCCGTAATGCGTGACGAAGCTTCCGGCCGGCATCGGAACGGTGCCATGCTCGGGTTCGAATTTCGCACCTGATCCGACCCACCATGTGCCCTGCAGCACGACGATGTAGCGGTCGTTGGGATGGAAATGCGGCCGGCTGAAATGATTGCCCTTGGTCCATTTGGTGTAGACCATGTAGAAGCCGGGCTTCGAGGGATCGCCGACCACGACCGCATTCTGCCCGCCGCGCGCATCGACCGCGCTCCAGGGAATCTGATCCGGCAGTTTATAGGTGAGGGCGGCGGAATTGAGCTCGGCTGCCGAGCCGATGCTCAGCATCGCGGCAAACGAAGCGGGCAGTGCAAGATATCGCCAGTATGCTCTGCTGATTGTCATCGCACTCTCCCCATGATTTGTCGGCCCTGGAAACAAACCCGCTCCACTGGTGTGGGCTTGAAAATATGCTATCCGGTTGCCTTGTCGCCGCGCAAGGCGTGCGCATGTCGGCGGCGTCGGACGCAGTTGCAGCATGAAAAATGTCGATTGCGGCACGAACGCTTTTGCTATCACTTGCCTGATCAAAACAACAAAGCGGGAGGATCTGTGATGCGTAACATGAAATTGGCGGCCGGACTTCTGGCGGGTGCCGCCGCGCTCTATGCCGGCGCAGCGTCAGGCGAGGGTGACGGCTGGATCACGCTGCTCGACTCGAGCAACAAGGGGGAATGGTCCGAGGTCGGCAAGGCCGATTGGGAGATGAAGGACGGAGCGATGACCGCCGACAAGCTCGCCGGCAAGGATCTGTCCTATCTCGTCACGAAAAACTCCTACAAGGATTTCCAGATCCGCGCCGAATTCTGGGTCGACGAGGAGGCCAATAGCGGCATCTTCATTCGCTGCGACCAATCGGATAAGATCGATTCCAAGATCTGCTACGAGGTCAACATCTACGACAAGCGGCCGGATCCGACCTACGGGACCGGCGCGATCGTCGATGTCGCCAAGGTCGATCCGATGCCGAAGGCTGCCGGAAAATGGAACGTCTACGAGATCACCGCAAAGGGACCGCATCTCACCGTCGTGCTGAACGGTCAGAAGACCGCCGACGTCGAGGATTCCAAGCACCTTAGCGGGCCGTTCGCGCTGCAATACGGCTCGGGCGTGGTGAAATTCCGCAAGGTGCAGATCAAGCCGCTGTAGTGTCGCTCTGCGAACACGGTGGACGTCAAGCCCGGCTCCATGTCTCCGAGACATGGGGCCTTCTCTTTTCAGCTTCCCCGCGCCACCGACATACTAGTTGCTGTTTCGATCGGCAAGGGAGGGGCGGCCCGGGTTGAACAGCAGATAAAGCGCGCGAGGATTGGTGGTCAAATAGCGCCAGAACAGGCGGCGCGGCTCAAGCCAGACCCGCCAGGCCCATTCCAGTCCAAGGTCCTGCATCCATTGCGGCGCGCGGGCGCGGCTGCCCGACAGGAAATTGAACAGGCCCCCCGAGGTCTTGATGACTCCGACATTGCAAAGTCGCGCGGCATACTGCTCGACGAACGCCTGCTCATTGGGAACCCCAAGCGCAAGCCAGAGATAGTCGGGCGCCAGCGCGTTGATCTCATCGATCTTGGCGCTCAACGCTTTGCCACGGAGATAGCCGTGGCTGCGTCCGACGATACGCAAGCTCGGGTACATCTTGTGCACGTTGGCGACCGCGGCGGCGTTCTCATGTTCGTCAGCGCCGAGCATGTAGAAGGTGAGCCCGGCAGCGGCCGCCTTCCGTGCCACGGCGTGAAACAGGTCGGTCGTCGCGACGCGCTCGGGCAGAGGCGTTTTCGATTTCAGCCGCGAGAACGTGACCAGCGGCTGACCGTCGGCGCTGATCAGGTCGGCGCTGCGGAACAGCCGTTCGGTGCCGGGCTCGGTCGAGCAGCGCGACAGCACTTCGCCGTTTGCCGAGGTCAGATAGAGCGGGCGGCCGAGGCGACGATGGGGGAAGGCCATCTCGATCATGAAATTCGCGGTCTGCTCGATGTCGAGCACCGCGAGCCGCAGCCCACCCAGCGTAAGGCGCGGGATGCCTGCGGTCGCGGCTCGTCCGACAGGATTGTCGCGGCGCTCACGCATGACGTTGACCTCGCTGCCGCACCTGTGGATTCAATTCGTCGAGAATAACGCCGGCAAGCTTGTGCCGTGCCGGTCCGAGTGCGGCGATGATCTCTTCCATGGCGTCGTTGATATCGAGACTGAGCGGGAGCACGGCTACGATGCCGTGGGCCTCCTCGAGAAGCTTGCGATCGGCGGCGCTGAACGGCAGCGCCGGTCCGTCCAGAACCGCGAGATCATGGCCTCCGGTCGCGCGCGCGCGCGCCAGCGATTTGCGGATCGCCTCGTCTGGCTTGAGGTCGCCGCCGGCAATTCCCGGCAGGATCGAGATCCCGTTCGCGGTCTTGATCGCGCGCGCGGCGTTGTTGCCGATCGAGAGCCAACCGCGACGGCCGGCTTCCGTCTTGCCGAGGCTGCTTGTCCTGTTCGAAAGCTTGTGTGTCCTGTGATCAGCATCGATCATCAGCACGTTGACGCCGTCGCGCGCCGCGGCGAGCGCGAAGTTCAATGACACGAGGCAGCGATCGGCGACTTGATCCATGCCGATCACGGCGATCACGGGCATCTTCTCACCAGACGAACGCCTGGCGACGGCAGCCCGAATGCCGCGCAAGGTGTTGAGCAAAGTGGTCGCCTGAGAGCCCGGGCGTAGCGTCGGCCAGCCGAACCGCGTGACGTCAGCGGTGGCCTTGGTACCCAGAATTCCGCCCAGCGTCCGCATCACGTCGCATTCCTGCAAGCGGGCGATGGCGGGCTTTTCGACGAGCGCCGCCGAGGGCTCGCGCCCCGCCGCCTGCTCCGAGGACAGCTTCCGTGCCGGCACAACTGGACGCGCGTCGGCGTCCGCCGGCTTGATGCTTTCGGCGGCGAGCCGATCGGCAACCACGACCCGGGCCGCAGCCGCAAAGGCTCCAAGCATGAAGCCGATGGCCGCCAGGAGGCTCATTGCCGGTGGGAAAGACCGACGCTGCGGGACGGTGGCCTCGCCGATGACCCGCGCGGCGGAAGTGTTGAGGCTTTCCTGCTCCTCGGTCTCGCGCGAGCGTTTCAGAAAGGATTGATAGACGTCGCGGCTTGCCTCGACGTCGCGCTCGAGCTCGCGCAGGCGAACCGAGGCCTGCCCGAGTTGCACGCTCTGGCGCTTCTGCGTCTCCAGCGCCTTGTTCAGCGACGCCTCGTAGTCGCGCGCCCGCGTCAACTCGTTCTTCGCCGACTGGGCGACGCGGTCGACCTCTTCGTTGATGGTCCGGCGCAGGTCCTCGACCTGCTTCTCCGTCTGCTTCAGCGCGGGGTGCAGCGGTCCCAATTCCACGGCGAGCTCCGCATAGCGCTTGCGGGCATCGGCATATTGCGAGCGCAAATTGGCAATCGTGGGCGACTGCAACGCCTCGACGATCGCGCCAGGATCGGTTGCCGCGCGGCGGCTGGCCTCGATCTGATCATATTTCGCCTTTGCGTCCAGGCTCGCGGCATGCGCCGCCGCGAGCCTCTGGTTGGACGCAGAGAGCTGCTGATCGCTGAGCAGGGTGTCCTGCGTGCCGACGAAATTGTTCTGCGCCTTGTAGGTCGCAAGCGCGGTCTCGGCATCGCGCAGCTTCTGCTGCAGCTCCTTCAGCCGGCTCGACAGGTCATTGGTTGCCCGTCGCGCGGCGCTCGCCTGCGAGTTTCTGGAATTCGGCGAGATAGGCTGTGGCGATCGCGTTGGCGAGCATCGCAGCCTTCTCGCGGTCGATCGACCAGACCTCGACGTCGACGACGAAGCTGCGCTCGGTCTTGCGAATGGTAATGTGGCGGTTGAGCGCATCGAGCGCCGGCGTCAGGTCGGGCTTCGAGCCGTCGCCCTGGCGCGGCTCGAGCCCGAACACGCCGATAATCCCTGACAATGCGCCCCTGGCGTCACCGCCCCCGAACTCCGGATCCTTGTCCAGACGGGTATTCTGGATGACCGGGAGCAACACGCTGTTGGATGTGATGAGCCGAGCCTGGCTCTCGACCACCATCGACAGCCCGGAAACATCCTGTGCGCGCGGCGTCAACTCGCGATCGACGAGCTGCAATTCCCTGGGGTCGACATAGAGCTGGGCGGTCGCGGTGTAGCGCGGTGTCAGCGACTTGCCGATGGCAACGGCCGCGCACGCGCAGATCAGCGCGGCCGAGACGATCATTGCCTTGTGATGCCACAGCAGCCGCGACAGCGCGAGCAGGTCGAGCGCGGCCGGCTGCGTCGTCGGCAGTTTGCCCGATCTCGTCTGAGTTATCGGCTGATCATAGACGAGCATGATCCCCAGCTTCCATTCGAACTGCCGCACGCATCGGCTGAGGGGTTACTCTTCGGGTTACGCCAGGCGCGGTCGACGCCCTATCGATGCAACAGGGAAAATTAACCATACTCAGTGATCGACTATTCACCGAAATGGCAAAGAAACCGTTTAAGCGCGGGTTCGGATCGGGACGTCCGCCGAGGTCGATGTGGCTGGCTGCGGATCCCCGCGCTGAGGCAGATGTTAACGATTCCTTAGTGCTGTCCGACGCGCGCGAGTGCAAGGCCTCGCCTTGTTGCATCGGCTTCGCTCGCCCAGCCGCCGTTCCAGCAGAGCTACCCGCTCTCATGCCGCACGCTTTCGCAGAATGATATGATAATCGCCGCGGCGGACGTCGCTGTCGGCTGGCAACAGGAAGTTCAGCACAGCGGCAAAGCTGTCCAGCAGAGCCGCCAGCATCGGTTTGCGCGCGCGCATCTCGGGGAAGCGCGGGCTCTCGAATTCCCGGCGATAGATCGTCTCCAGACCGCGCGCGGTGACGAAGCGCTCGAGCTTCGAAGGCGCGACCAGCCGATGGAAAAAGGTCGGGAACGGCGCATGGCCCGGCCGGCCCGCATTCCGGTCTCCACGCACATGGCGATAGTACCAGACATGAAACCAGTGCGGCGAAAATCGGGTGACAACGCCCGACAGCGATTGCGGGTTGGGCGCGCCGATCAGCAACAAGCCGCCGGGTTTCAGCGCGTCGCAAAAGTGCTGCAGCGTCGACTCGACATCCGCAAGATGCTCGATGACGTTGTAGCAGGTGATCAGGTCGAAACTTGCGGTCGGAAATCGATGACGCTGGATGTCGCCGAGAATGGCCTCCTGCGCGTAATCGTTGTTGCGGATCTGCTCTTCATCGATGTCGACAAGGGTGACATGGGCGCGGTCCAGCACATCCAGCGGCAGGAAGCTCGTCGAGCCGCCGCCTGCCTCGTAGATTGCAAGCCGTGATGCCGGCAGTTCGGTTGCCAGCACGCGATGAACGGCAAGCAAGCTCTCGCGCGCCGCGCCGCGCGGCAGTTCCAGCAGCGATTGGGGATGCTCGGCCACCCCTCGTGACGGAGCAGCGATGGAGCGGCCGAGGCTCGCCTGGCCGAAATCGGACGTGACCTGCTTGTTCAGGAGGTTAACTGTTTGCATTTCGTTTCGTGCATCTCGTTGGCCTAGGAACGGCGTCGGATCCGGAAAATCCGCCGCATCCAATGAGCAAATTTGGTGCCGAACAAGCCGCCGCCAACAACGCCCTGCAAGATGGGTTAATGCTGCGCATTAACCAAGGCTCGCATCGGAGTTTCCTTGTGAAGTCTCGTGGAGCGGAAATTGCAGTAAGAAAAAGCGCAGAAGTAAGCTCTCGATGTGAGGCCTGAACGCATGCCGTCGATAAGTGCACTGCCGGTTGGCTCCGAGATATGCGGATGGCTCGATCACAGTGAGACGCTTCTGTCCCGATATGATCACGCAATTCCGTCACGGAACGAAACAGGTGTTCATCGGCTCGTTCCAGGTCTGATGAGAGAGAATTCATGAACTTCGTCCCGAAAGATATCTCCACGGCGAGGCCGGACTCCGGGCGCGAGATCGCGAGCCGCTCGGGCGCGCTCGATCTTTCGGTCGGGACGGTGGTCTGCATTCCCAGCTTTCGCCGACCACAGCATCTGCGACTGACGCTTAAATCGCTCGCCGCGCAGCGGACCCGTCGTCCGTTCGCTGTGGTCATCGTGGAAAACGATGCTGCCGGCGGCCAGAGCCTGTCTGTTGCCCACGGCTTTCTCGTCTCCGGCAAGCTCCAGGGGATTTGCGTGATCGAACGGGCGCAGGGCAACTGCAGCGCCATCAATGCCGCGTTCGGCACGGCGCTCGCGATGTTTCCGGTTGCCGAAAATTTTCTCATGATCGATGACGACGAGATTGCATCGCCGGACTGGCTGGAGCGAATGGTCGCGGCGGCGGAGACCACGGGCGCGGACATCATCGGCGGGCCCGTGTTTCCGGATTTCGATGACGGCGGCAAAGGATGGCTCGCTCGTCACCCGGCGTTTCGTCCGGCTCATGACATCAGCGGGCCTGTGCCGGTCATCTATGGCTGCGGCAATTGCCTGATCACCCGAACAGTGTTCGCCAGGCTTGCGGCTCCCGCATTCGATCTTCATTTCAATTTTCTCGGCGGTGGCGATACCGATTTCTTCTGGCGCTGTCGGCTGGCGGGAATGCGATTTCACTGGGTGGAAGATGCCATCATCACCGAAACCGTGCCGCACGGCCGGACCGTCTTTGGATGGCTCGTATGGCGCGGATTGCGCATCGGGGCGATCAACTTCCACGTCCGCTACAAGGCCGCGCGCACGATGTGGTCGCGGATGGCGGTGCTCGCCGCGGTGCTCGGGCGGTTGCCATTGTCGCTGGTCCGCACCGCGCGGCTGATGCTGACGGAGAAAGCCGTCATAGCGCTACATCCGCTCGCGCTTGCCATCGGTGGCGTGCTCGCGGCCATCGGTATCGAACTGCAGCCCTACAAGGCTCCAAAGATCGCCTCCTAGAGCGCGAGCCGATTGGGTTGAATCGCGATCGCGCTCTAGATTCTTGATTGAGCATGATCTTTTCGGAAAACCGGTGCCCACTTTTCCGGATCATGCTTTAGATCCCGGCAAAGGCGAGACCCAGACGCATCGCCGATCGCGGTACCGACATGGGCGATTTTCGTCCCACCAATCGCAAATAGGCGAGGGCATCGCGGTATCTGCCAAACCGGATTGCCTGCGCGGCGGAATAGGTCAGGAGATGAATTTCGGCAGCGCGCCGCAGGTTCGGCACGGCCGCTATCGGCAGCTTGCCGAGGATCAGGCCGTCGTCGAACACCCTGTTGACGGCAGGGAAGAAATCGCGGGGCGACCTGTTTGCCGCGCTCATGGTGTTGGCCGGATGGCGGCGATAGTCCAGGACGAGCGCGCGCACGAACCGAAAATCGCCGACGGCAGCCAGCCGGCACCAGCAATGCCAATCCTCGCAATATTTCAGGGACGGATCGAATCCACCGGCGGTTTTGAATGCATCTGCACGGACGAGCATGACGCCGCCATTGACGATGAAATTGCCTGCGGCAATCCGCGAGAGCACTTGTCCCGACGGTTTGCTGCGTCCGAGAAGCATGCTGCGTCGTCCGATCGGCCGGCCCGCGTCGTCGATCACATCGTAATCGCCATAGATCAGCACGGCTTGCGGGGACGCGCTTGCCGCCGCAAGGAGCGTCGTAATCGCGTCCGGGCGCAGTCGATCGTCGGCATCCAGGAACATCAACCAGTTTTGCGCGGCCAGTCGCGCGCCGAGATTGCGCGCCGCCGACACACCGGATGTCTCGTTCGCGACAAGGCGGATCTTGCTCTCGCGAAAGGAATTGACGATTGCCACGGTATCATCGGTCGATCCATCGTCGATGACGATCAATTCGGCCACGCCGGCACCTTGCGCCAAAACGCTCGCGATCGCCTCACGGATGTGGGCGGCGGCATTCTTCGCTGGCATCACCACGGAAACCGACATCACACCTCCAACACATCCCTGTTGAAGGCGAGCAAACGAATGAGCTTTCTCGAAACCGTCCTGATCTCGGCGACGTTGAACAGCCAGGCCGCGCCGGCATAGGCAGCACCGCCTGCGGCGCTGACGGCGACAAGCGACAACAGACCGGTTTCGTGCAATTGCGAACGGATAACGAGGATCGTGCCGGCCATGACGGCAGCCGAAGCCGCGACGCCGGCGAGGCGGTTCAGATCCAACGGCAGCCGATAGGCGCGGCGCGTCAGGATCATCGCGAGCAGAAGTCCTGCTCCTTCGGTCAGGAAGGTCGCCAGCGCCGCGCCGAACAGTCCGTAGGCCGCCACCAGCGGGAACATCAGAACAATGCTCAGCAGCAGCGTGAAGAACGATTGCGCGGCCAGCAGGAACGGACGTTCGGACAGCTGGAAGCTGATCTGGAAGTAGAACTGATTGGCGACGCCGAAGAGCCTCGCCACGGCGAGCATCGGCAACAACGAGGAGACGCCTGCTCGGAACTCGCTCCCCACCAGCGTTCCCGCAACCTGATGCGCCGCAAGCGCAAGCCAGACCACGACCGGCAGGACAATCGCAAGCAACAGCTCGATGCTCTCGTTCAGGCGCTCCCGCGTCGAGGCGTCGCCGTGCTCGGCGAGCGTTCGAAACACGATGGGCACGGTCGCCGCAGCCACGCTCGAGGCCAACATCACCAAAAACTGGCGCGGCAGGTCGGCCGCGACGCCGAACAGACCCGCGGCATCCGTTCCGAGAAGATAGGCGACGATGAGCCGATCGCTGGTGCTGTAAAGCGCGCCCGCAAGCCCGCCGATCGTCAGCGGCAATCCGTAGCGGGCCAATTGCACGAGCTGGCTGCGTTGCCACCGCGCCATGCGTGTGGGATCGCCGGCCACATTCAGGATGATGCCGGTCAGCGACCCCAGGCCGAACGCGGCAAGAAGTCCCAATCCACCCCAGCCGAACTCGATTGCAAGCAGGCCGAATGCCAGGCTCGACAGGCTGCGCACGATTGCAATCGCGGCGAAGCGGTACGGTCTCAACTTTGCGCGCTCGAATTCCTGGCCGATATCGACGGCATTGGCCGCCGTCGCGACGAACATGCTGGCGAGCAGGAGATCGACACTGACACCGCGATGGAAGAAGATGACGACCGGAGCACAGATGCAAAGCAGAAGAACGCTCAGAACAAACGCCACCACAGCCGTGCCGCGATAATCTGTCTTCGCCGACATCGCCTGATAGCGCGAAACCGAAAGCCTGATCCAGGCGAAGAACACCGCACCCAGAATGCCGGCGATGCTCAGGCCGACGACATAGACGCCGTATTCGGCCGGACTCAACAGGCGCGTGTAGGCCGTGATCGCGAAAAAGCCGACCGTCGCGGGCAGGATGTAGGCCACGAGGTAGATGGAGAAGTGACGATTCAGCATGCGCGCTCGGGGCCGTCAGCGTCCTGAAGGCAAATTAATCGTTCGTTAACCAGCCAGGCCTCCATGCTGCGGTCACGAGGACCGCAACGCGGCCGTCCCGAAGATACTCGCATCGGCGATCGGATCGGCGCAGCGAACGGTCCTTTAAGGTCTATTTCGCGTGTTAGCGTTAAATTTGCCGTCGGCTTGAACTTGGCACGCCGAACCACCCAATAGGGATGTGGTAGCGATCTCTGCGGACGGATCCTGTGCAAATGACTGTTGCTGAACGTCGTCTTGCCGTTCTGCCGCGCACCGATTTTGCGCCTGGCATGGTCAAGCGATCCATGCCTGCGAACGAAAGATCCGCCAAATCTGCGGCAGCAAGCGACAAGGCGATGATCCTCAATCTGTTCTTTGAGGACAAGGACGACCGCTGGCTTCCCGGCGACCGGCACCTCAGGCGAATCTTGCGGCGTCTCCTGCTCGGAACGCCGCAGATGAACGGGCAGCTTCGAGTGTTCCTCAATCTGTGCGCCGGCCTCGACAGGCTCGGAATTGCCTATCGCGTCAACGACTACAACTACATCCGCAAACACCCGGAAGCTCTGGCTTGTATTGTCGGCCGTTCGTTCGTGCTCGACCGCATCGAATGGAAGAATCCGATCCTGCTCGGCGTTGCCATCTACAACCATCCGCTTGACGATCCGCAGCTGTTCAATCGGCTCCCTGTGAAGACCGTGCTGGTGCCTTGCGAGTGGTATGCCGACATGTGCAGACGGGATTGGCCCAATGTCGAAGCGTGGCCGGTCGGCATCGATACGGATGCGTGGCTGCCTTCGCCCGCGGAGCAAAAGACCGTCGACGTGCTGCTCTACGACAAGGTTCGCTGGCAGCGCGATCGATATACGCCGGAGCTGATCGAGCCGATCCGCGCGAAGCTGAGGGCGGAAGGCCGCTCGTTCCTGGAAATCCGTTACGGACAGTACGAGGAGGAGGAGTTTCAGGCTGCGCTTGTGCGGTGTCGCACGATGATCTTTCTCTGCGAGCATGAAAGTCAGGGTCTCGCCTGTCAGCAGGCGCTTTCGAGCGGCGTCCCGGTTTTCGCCTGGGATCGCGGCGGTCCGTGGCAGGACCCGGATTACTTTCCGCACAAGGTTCGCTTCGAGAGTGGCGTATCGTCGGTGCCTTATTGGGATGAGCGCTGCGGCATGAAATTCGCCGAAATGCGGGCTTTCGAGTCCGGCTGGCGGGAGTTCTGGACGCGCAGCGCGGCTGGCGAATTCGCGCCGCGCGACTACATTCTCGACAATCTCACGCTCGAGAAACAGGCGCTCCGATATTACGAGATCGCCCAAGCCGTCATGCAGCGTCAGGCGCAGTGATGGGCGGGTCGGCATGGCCGCGGCCGCGGAGCATCTGATATGACCGATGTATCGCATCGGCCGCACGGCAACTCCTTGCAGACCCTGCTTGCCGGCCTGAACCTCCTGGACAGCGCGCGCTTTCTCGTTGCGGCGGCGGCGCTGCTTTGCGTCCTGGTGACGCTCGAGCCGTTTCAGGACCTGCGGAACGCCGCTGGCGCCGGGGCGCCCGACGGCCGCCTGGCTCTGACCTATGTCTGCTTCGGCGCGCTGGCAGCACTTGCCCTGCTGCTCTCGGTCTCCGACAACGTCTCCGCGTTCAAGACGCTGGCGAGGCCGATCCACCTCTGCCTCCTCGCCTGGATGATCGTCAACATCGCCTTGTCCGAAAGCCCGGCAGTGTCCCTGCAGCGATTTGCACTGACCGTGAGCGTGACGTCGCTTGCGATCATGATGCCCTTGCTGCTGCCGACACAAACCGCGTTCAATCAATGCCTCGGCGCTTGCGCGATAATCCTGCTGGCCCTGTGCTATCTCGGCGTCGCGGTCGCGCCGGAGCTTTCGATCCACGGCGCGAGCGATTTCGGCGAGCCCTCGCTCGCGGGCGATTGGCGCGGCACCTTTGCGCACAAGAACGTCGCTGCGCCCGTCATGACCATTCTGGTCTATCTTGGTGTCTACCTCACCGTAAGCGGCGCTTTCCTTGCTGGCCCGACGATCCTGGTCCTTGCCGGCATTTTCCTGGCCCTTACCGGCGGCAAGACGTCGAGCGCACTGTGTCTCGTGATCTTTGCGCTGGCCTTGCTCGTCAGCGCAACGCGTACCCTCTGGCTCAAGCGGATCCTCTGCTTCGTGCCGCTCGTGATCCTCAATCTGCTCACCGTCGGCAGCGTTGCGAGCGAAAGCCTTGCAGCGCTGACAACGCAGCTCCCGGTCGATCCGTCGTTTACCGGCCGCACGGACATCTGGGAGCTTGCGCTGTCCGCGGCGGCCGAGAAGCCGGTCATCGGCCACGGCTTTGCCGCGTTCTGGGACAGCGCCGCCGCGATCGGCCGGCAGACCAATTTCGGCGCGGAATGGGCGGTGACGGCGGCTCACAGCCACAATAGCTATCTCGATCTCGCGGTAACCATCGGATTGCCCGGGCTCGCGCTCGCCATTCTCGTTTTCGTTGTCGCGCCGCTGAAGAATTTCCACGTCATCCAGGCTGCCGGGCGAAACGGGTCGCTTGCAAGATTCCTTCTGACCATCTGGCTGTTCGGCCTGTATTTCGGCGTCACGGAGACCTTCCTGCTCGATCGGCAAAATCCGACCTGGTTCATGTTCGTGCTCGCGGTCGGCGGATTGCATTTCCTCGCGCGGTTTGCGGTACGCCGATAGAGCCGTTCCGGATCGGGACAGGCAGCGAGGTTGGGCTTAACGATAAGCAACGGTAAAACTTGTGGCGCGCGGCAAAACATACGCATTCTCGGCGCGCGCGATGTGGGCACGTCAACCGCGGTTGGCGTCGGAATGGCTTTGAGATGGCTTTCCTTGAGGTCGAACGGCTGGTGCAACCGGTTGCCAGCGTGTCCGCCATTCAGGTGGAGCTGCTGCGCGACTGGCGGCTGGCCGCCTCGCGCTTGCGCGGATCCGCTCATCGCACGACGTTTCAGGACGGCACCTGGCTTGGTGCCTGGTACGACACCTTCCGAGACGCCTCTCCGCTGATTGCGGTCGTCTCCGAGACCGCAAGCGGACGCGACCTTGCGATCGTGCCGCTGATCCGGCGGGTGCGGCGGGGCGTGCGGCTGGCGGAATTCGCCGATCTTGGCTTGTCCGACTACAACGCGCCGATCCTGTCGCCGACAGCGCCCGCCGATCCCGCCGCCGCGCGCGAGATGTGCCGGGCACTTCTGGCCGCGTTG
Organism: uncultured Alphaproteobacteria bacterium; assembly: GCA_963738845.1. Classification (GTDB taxonomy): domain Bacteria; phylum Pseudomonadota; class Alphaproteobacteria; order Rhizobiales; family Xanthobacteraceae; genus Bradyrhizobium. Next base: position 20,267 of record CAVTYJ010000013.1, read on the forward strand.
CGCGACTTGCCAGATGGGCTCGATCTTCTGCGCATGCAGAAGATGCCGCTCGATATCGAAGGCAGGCTCAATCCACTGGCGCAACTCGGCCGAATCGGATCGTGCTCGCTCAACGGCAATCTGGTGACGATCGGCGACGACTACCAATCCTACCAGGCCTCGATCAAGCGTATGCAGTTGCCGCGATGCTGGCGCGTTTTCACCCGAAATCCCGGCGCCGAGTTTCGAATGGTCACGGATATCGAGGATGCATTGCGGGTCCTTGATGCCATGGACGCCCAGCAGCGCGAGCGCATGAACAAGCTCGGCTTTCCCTTCGTGCTTGATGATGCCTCTCACGCGAAATTCTATCGGGAGATCGTTGTGCGTGGCCTCGCCTCCGGCTTTGCCGTCGTGTCCGCGCTCGGCTGCGGTGAAGAGGTCGTCGCCACGGCGCTGGGCATCCGGCGCGGGGAGAGTTACTCCCTGTTGCGCACGAGCTATGCCGGATCGCGATGGGCGAATTGCTCGCCCGGGCTGCTTGTGGTCGAGCGCACCATGGCGGCGCTGCAC
>CAVTYJ010000014.1:0-197817 GCA_963738845.1 uncultured Alphaproteobacteria bacterium
GCCATCGCCTCGCGGTCGGTGTCGGCCGCGACCACAAAGCGGTTGATCCCGAGCAGCGGCAACGCCGCCGGGCGATTCCCCGCCGCCGCCCATTCGGCGCGGTAGCGGTCGGTGATTTCGCGCACCCGCGGCAGCGGCCCGCCGCAGACGATGTTGATCCTGTTCTGCGCCGGCCATGCCGCGCCTTCCGGCACCGGCACCGCGTACCACAGCGGCGGGTGCGGCAGCTGCGCCGGTTTCATGTCGATCGGCACATTTTCGAACCGATAGTGCTTGCCGTGAAATTCACCTCGTCCTGCGTCAGCGCCTGCATGATGACCTTGTAGGCCTCGACATACATCGCCTGCGCCACATCCGGATCGACGCCGAAATAATGCAGTTCATGCGGCGAGGCGCCGCGACCGATGCCGACCTCGATCCGGCCCTGGCTCAGATGATCCAGCATGCAGATTTCCTCGGCGAGCCGCAGCGGATGATGCGCCGGCAGCACATAGACCAGCGCGCCGAGGCGCAGCCGTTTGGTGCGCTGCGCGACGGCGGCGAGGAACACGCTCGGCGACGGCGTCAGGTTGAGCGGCGTCGAATGGTGCTCGCTCATGTGGTAGGTGCGAAATCCGCCTGGTCGTAGAACTCGATCAGTTGCAGCCGGTTTTCATATTGTTCGCTGAGCGGATACGGCCCGTGGTCGTTCTGATCGAAGATGCCGAACTGCAGCGCCTCGCACGCGGCCATGGACCTCTCCCGCATCATTGTTGTTGGGCGGTTCGGCCGCCGTCGGGCAAGAGTGCCCCCAAGCAACACGGCCGCGCAAGAGCTCCTTGCGTGCACACCGGATTGACGCGGGACCCCGCGCGCGGCCAAATGACAGGACCTTGTTGATTTGGGCATGATCTTTTCGGAAAACCGCCGCACACTTTTCCGGATCATGCGCCAGGGAAACGCCGATGGCAGATCGCAGCAGTGGCGCGACTGAAGTTTACGAATGCGATGCGCTGGTGGTCGGCACCGGTGCGGCAGGCCTATCGGCCGCGGTCACCGCAGGCCATCGTGGCCTGAAGGTCCTGATCGTGGAGAAGGAGCCGCGCTTTGGCGGTACCACCGCGCGCTCGGGCGGCTGGCTCTGGATTCCCGGCACCTCGCTTGCGAAGGCCTGGGGCATTGTCGAAAGTCCGGACCCGGCTCGAACCTATCTCAGGCACGAGGCAGGCAACAGTTTCGATGCCGACCGCGTCGATGCGTTTCTGACGGAAGGCCCGGAGGCGGTCGACTTCTTTACCACCAGGACCGCGGTGCGCTTCGACATGCCGCTGACGTTCCCGGATTATCACGCGGAGGCGCCGGGCGGCGCGCAGGGCGGACGTTCCATGGTGACGCGTCCGTTCGACGGACGCGAGCTCGGCGAGCGGATCGGCGATCTCGGCAGTCCGCTGCCCGAGCTGACGTTGTTTGGCGTCATGCTCGGCTCCGGCAAGGATATCCTGCATTTCATGCGCGCCACGCGCTCGCTGACATCGGCAATCTATGTCGCAAAACGCCTCTCCAGGCATTTTTTCGACGTGATGCGGTTTGGCCGCGGCATGACCCTCACCAACGGCAATGCGCTGGTCGCGCGCCTGGCGAAATCCGCCTTCGATCTTGATATCCCCCTCTGGCTGTCCTCCCCGGTTCGCGAATTGATCGTGGAGAATGGAGGTCGAGGGGGCGATCGTCGCGCGTGAGGGACGCGACATTCGCGTGCTGGCAAGGCGCGGCGTGGTGCTGGCCTGCGGCGGTTTTCCGCATGATGTCGGGCGACGGCAGAGGCTGTTTCCTCATTCCGCCGACGGACCCGGCACTGGTCGCCGGGCCCCATCGGCAACACCGGCGACGGTTTGCGTCTTGCGGAAAGCGCGGGCGGCCTGATCGACGATACGCTGTCGAACGCAGCCGCCTGGGTGCCGGTCTCGATCACGACGCGCAAGGACGGCAGCAGTGGCGTGATGCCACATTTCATCGACCGCGCCAAACCCGGCGTGATCGCGGTCACGCGCGAGGGAACCCGCTTTGCCAACGAGGGAAATTCATACCACGATTTCGTGCAGGACATGGTGAGGACGGCGAAGCCCGGCGAAGAGATTTCCGCCTGGCTCGTCTGCGATCACCGCGCCTTGCGCAAATATGGTCTCGGCTGCGTGCCGCCGGCACCGATGGGACTCGGGCGATTTCTGCGCAGCGGCTATCTCAAGCGAGGCGCCGATCTCGCCGCGCTCGCAAAGGAGCTCGGGATCGAAGCGAAAGCGCTCGAGAGCACCGTTGCGGCTTTCAACAAGGACGCCGCCACCGGCCACGAACCGGCTTTCGGCAAGGGATCGCGCGCCTACAACCGTTACATGGGCGATGCACTTCATGCGCCGAACCCCTGCGTCGCGCCGCTTAAGCATGCGCCCTATTACGCGATCAAGCTCGTGATCGGCGATCTCGGCACCTATGCCGGCATCAAGACCGACGCCCATGCGCGCGCCCTCGACGCCGACGGCCGCGTCATCGCCGGCCTCTACGCCGCCGGCAACGACATGGCGAGCATCATGGGCGGGAATTATCCGGGCGCCGGCATCACCCTCGGGCCGGCGCTGACTTTCGGCTATATCGCCGCAAAGCACATGGCTGGCATGTGACGGGAACCGCACGCGACAGTTTGACTTGATAGTGTCGTGAAATCGCCTAACCGTCGGTCGATGCTCGAGGCGTTAGCGGCGCGTGCGCACACATGAAAAAAAGCCTTCTCCTCACTCTGGTCGTTGCCATGGCGGTGTATCTTGCGCCCGGCATGCGTCTTGATGTGGCCAAGGCCGGGCTCGTCGACGACGCCAATCCCTCCGCCGAGGACGCCTGCAAGGACGTCTCGCTGTCGCGCGGCCTGAAATACGGCGAGAGCGAGCAGAACCTCGTCGACGTCGCGACCATGGGCAGCAAGGATTCGACGCCGCGGCCGGTGCTGCTGTTCGTGGCCGGCGAAAACTTCACGAACGAAGGAACCGCCTCCGATTGGACGTTGCGGGACCAGGCCATGTGCCTGGCCGCAAAGAACGGCTTGGTCGGCGTCGCCATGGCCTACCGCCGCGCACCGCAATTTCCCTGGCCGGCGGGCGCCAAGGACGTTGCCGCGGCGACCTCGTGGATCCACCAGAACATCGATCTCTTCGGCGGCGACAGGCGCCAGTTGATCGCGGTCGGCTACTCGGTCGGCGCGTTTCATCTCGCAACCTTCCTCGCGCATCGGGAGTTCCAGGACAGCGATTCCGGAATAGCCGCGGCCGTGCTGGTCTCCGGTCTGTACCAGGCCGACACCGACACAGGAGACGGCGGGCGCGCCTATTTCGGCGCGGATGCGAGCAAGTATCAGGATCGCTCGGCCTTGCCCGGCCTTCTCGAAGTGGAATTGCCGATCGTGCTTGCCTGGTCGGCGGCGGATCCGCCGCGGATGATCGCGCAAGCCGAAATGCTGCGCCAGCAGCTTTGCAAGGCCGGCCATTGCCCGCGCGTCGCCGAATTGACCGACCCGGACACGCCCGCGTCGGTGTTCGACCTCGACGGCGCCGGCAAAAGCCTGGCCGAGCGCACCAAGCAGCTCATCGACCAGATCGAGATGCGCGGCCTGCCGTGAAAATCCCGCAACCGGTTGTGTGCCAAAGGGCGGCTGGCTTCTACTCGAACAAGCCCGGTTGCTCGGGTGGATAGGTCAGACCGCCGGAGCCCCGCGGCCGCGCCGCCTCCGTCATGCGCGCTTCTTCCACGTGCCCCGGACCCAGAATGTGGAACACGCGCTCGTCGGCGGCGAGCAGATAATCCGCGATGATCCTTCGGTGGCATCGCCACCACACAGTCTCCGCACACATGATGGCGCAAGTCTGCGCGTCGCCGAGCTTGCGCAAATGGGCAAGCCCCTCGCGAAAGGCAGCACTCATGGCGTAATCGGCATAATTGTGGAAGCTGTCATTGGTCCAGAACGCGTTGAGCGCTGGCGGCACATCGCGGGCGCGGCCGCGCAGGCCGCCGAGCGAAGCCAAATGTTCGTAGCCGACCCCGAACGGCCAAAGCGATTGCGGCAAGGTCTCGCGATTATACTGCGGATTGGTGCGCGAGCGCGGCACGGTTCGGACGTCGATGAGCAAGGTGATGCGCACATCACGCAGGAGGTCGACGAACTCGCTGAGCGGCCGCGTGCCATGGCCGATCGTGTAGAACGGATTCGTCATCCGAACCTCCCGCGCGTGCCGGTGGCGCTCTGTGGTTCAGCGCGCAAGATGGCGCAGCGCCCTGCCCTTGTGCAGGGCGATGTGAGCGGTCTTGTCGCTCTTGATCTCATATTGCGGCTCATCCGGGCTCGCGTGATGGACGTAGCCCTTGTAGGTCACGTCCTTGGTGTGGACGCGGACAATCCTGCCGCGCACCCTGCCGGCTTCCGAATTCCAGCTGACGTGATCGCCTATTTTGAATGTTTTGACCATGGTCCGATCTGTTGATCGCAAGGCACTGGACCATATCAACGCAAGGCACCGTTAGGGGTTGCTAGCCGGCCGGACCCTTTCAATTCGTCGCCGCCGCACCACATGAGCTGTCCCGGAAACTAGATCATGACGAAGGCAGCCAGTGTCGCAGCTCGCGCTCTTTGAGGATCAGATGAGCGGCCCGAAAGGCCTGCGCTATGCGCCCGACTTCGTCTCCAAGGAGACGGGGCGCGCGTTGATCGCGCGCATTGCAGAATTGCCGTTGCAGCCATTTCAGTTCGGCGCGTTCGAAGGCCACCGCCGCGTGAAATCGTTCGGCCATCGCTATGACTATACGCTGCAGAAGCTGACCGAGGCCGAGCCGATCCCGGACTGGCTCGCCGAAATCGCGCGCGCCGTCGAAGCATTCGGCAATCTGCGCGAGGGCAGTGTGCGGCAGATCCTCTGCACCGAATATGACGTCGGCGTCGGCATCGGGTGGCATCGCGACAAGCCGCATTACGACAAGGTGTTCGGGCTTTCGCTCGGCAGTCCCTGCCGCTTCCGTTTCCGTCGCAAGCGAAGCGAGACATGGGAGCGCTTCACCCTTTTGGCTGAACCGCGCTCGCTTTACCTGATGGATGGCGAGGCGCGTCAAAGCTGGGAGCACAGCATTCCGCCGGTCGAGCAGCAGCGTTATTCAATCACGTTTCGGACCATGCGGAGCTAGCGTGGGGAGCGATCCCCGGCAGCCAGCGATTGCATACTTTTGACGATAACGCCAAATTGCGTCGTACGCGTTATGTTTTCGAATTGGGAGGATTTCGTGAGGATCGCATTGGCTGCCCTTGTCTTTGGCTTTGTCACCATGATTGCTACTCCGATCTTAGCAGCGCAGTGGACCGCGAACGATGCGCGCGGTCGAATTACCACCGCAAACGACAGTTGCAAGGTCGGAAGCTATGCGACCCGCATAGGGTGCTGCCATCAAGCCAAGGGCTCTGACGGCCAGCGCAAATGGTCCGATCGCCAATGCGCGGGTTACTGCTCCTCGCAGCCGAAGTGATCGCGGTTGAGCCGGCGAACGCCCGCGGTGATTCGTTCGGCTCAACCGCAGATTGCGGAAAATCAGAGAAATTGGCTACTGCGGGTCCAGCTTATCCGGCGCGGTGGTCGATCGCGTGAGCAGCAAAATGTGCATAATCATATCGTTCGTGAACTCGTCATTGTTGTCCACCTTTGAATAAGGAGTGACCACGACATGTTGCTCATCTTCGACCGTCTGAAAGACTATTTTTGTGAAGGATTGGTCATTGAGGGCGTCGAAAATGGCCAGTCGTATAGCCTGATGATTTTCTGGCCTTAGGTCATGTTGCAGGTACCAGCGCCAACGTCGGACAAGCCGTTGATGCTTACCGATCGCGAAATTAATCATATCACCCGCGGCTACGTTCACGTTTACATTAGCTCCACCTCCGTCCACGAGGCTCACGGTGATGTTTCTGCCCCCACCAGGACCGACCGCCACAGCGCCGACGAAAGTTCCTGTGGGAATTGTGTTTTTGGGGCCGAGATTGCAGACTGTCGAGTGTTGCGCAATTGCGCAATTGGCTGAAAGGGGAAGCGCATATCCGACAGGAAGCGTAAAATTCAGAACGTTAGCGCCAACGGTGGCGCTACTGGCTATTAGGGTCGCGCTGGGATACAAAATATCATTTAGGTCAGCTGTCCAAGATCCTGCGACGGCGTGCTGTGCGATGAAGTTGTCAGATATAAAGTCAAGATTTACATTTGCTGCGAAGGCGTCCGAGAGAAGGCCAGTCGATCCGGTTATGTTTCGAGCTAAGCCGATACCAGTCGCCGTATTGTCAAAACAATTGTTGAACAACCTCGCGAGCCGCTGCGTTCCCTTCGTCTGTATCAGTCCGCCCATTGTCGCCTCCATCAATCGTTTGGTTTGAAAATTCTTGGCCCAATTGCAAAAGCCTATTCCTGCGAACGACCGTCACGCGAAATCGACGCGAAAGCCTTCAGCGCGCAGCTTGGCATACCCTGGCCGAGTGCCCCTGAACGGAAAATAGAATATCGGCAATCCGCAGATAGATCCGGCTCGTCGTCCTCGATCCGGCTCTCCAGCATCCTGTGCAGTTTCAGGATCTCCCGAGCCGCCCTCACCGTCGCCACCGACGCACGCGGCCCCCAAATTATCGGCATCGCAACGCTTGCGGCCCAATAGTCCGCCTGACCTTGCCAGGTCAGCCACGGCATGGCCGGATCGCGCGGCAATCCTCCCAAATGGTGACCGGTCTCGTGCGCCAGCATCAACGCCAGCCCATATTTTGTGATGGCGGGGTGTCGGACCAAACCTCCATAAACCCGCACGAAGCGCGCCGAGCCAAGCCTCCAGGCCTGAGCATTGACGGTGGGCGACTCCCAAAGCAATTCGTAGGTCACTTCGGGAAATGCGCTTCCAAACTTCTCGAACAACGCCGCCATCACGCGTCGACGATGCCGCTGAGAGCGCCTGGTCGGAAGCACCTCTTCCGTAGGCCAGTTCAAAAAGCTCATGTGGCCGCCTCGCGTTGCGCACTTCCACAAGAAACTTCGCGAAATGTAACATAGCTCATACTCAACCGGTAAGTGTCGATTTACGAAGAAATTCCGGGATCGGAGGCAGGGCCGCAATTGCCGCGGTGCACGCATGTTTTTGTCTGGACGGTCGATGATCTAGCCTTGCGCCCCAGGATCGCCGGCGCGCAATGATGCGGCCCGAGCAGGTTGTTGCGCAGCGGTATAGAATTGATCCGCAAACACGATTATGATTTTTTTGCAGTCGCGCTCCGCTGTTGTTTGAAGGGGGCCGTTTGATGCAATGTTTGCGGTGCGGTCACCAGAACAAGGCGACCAATGATTTCTGCGAAGGGTGCGGGGCCGCTCTCGGCATTGAGTGCAGCGCCTGCGGACACCTGAACGGGCCGACGGCGCGCTTTTGCGGGCGCTGCAGCGCGGCCCTGAAAACACCGGCCGCCGAAGCCCCCGCTCAATCCTGGCAGCACGTCCTGAAATCGCTGACCACCAAAGGGGGCGAGCGCAAGCGGCTTACCATTCTGTTTGCGGACGTTCGCAACTCCACCGAGCTGATCGACAGCCTCGGCGACCCCGAAGCCGGAATGAGGCGCCTTCAGCCCGTTCTGGATTTGATGCGGGAAGCCGTCACGCGATACGAGGGCGTCGTCAACAAGTCACAGGGTGACGGCGTGATGGCGATCTTCGGCGCTCCGCAGCCGCATGAGGATCATGCCGTCCGCGGCTGCCTTGCGGCTCTGGCAATGCAGGACGGGGTCGCTCGCCTGAACGATCCGGATTTGCGGATCCGCGTCGGCGTTCACACCGGCGAAGTCGTCGTTCAAATGATCGAGCACGGAATTTACCAGACTTACGATGCCGCCGGAGCCAACGTGCATCTGGCCAATCGACTGGAGCAAATGGCGAACGCCGGATCCATTCTCGTTTCCAAGGAGACTTACGCGGGTGCCAAGCAATTCGTCGACGTCGAACCATTGGGGCCGCAGGCTGTCCGGGGAATTGCGGCGCCGGTCGAAATTTTCAGGATAAGAGGCCTTCTGCATGCGCCCTCAAGCGGCGTCTTTCGAAGCAGAGTTCGCTTGAGCCCGCTCACGGGGCGAACCGGCGAGTTCGGCGCCCTTGAGGAGGAGCTCGAAAATACGATCAGGCGCGAGGGTCATGTGGTCGGCCTCGTCGGTGAGGCCGGCATCGGCAAGAGTTGGCTCTGTTATGAATTCGCCGAGGATTGCCGTGCGAAGGGAGTTCGCGTCTTCGAGGCGCGGGTGCTGGCTCATGGCCGGTCGACCCCTTTTCAACCGGTGCTGGAATTGATGCGCGACTACTTCGGCGTTCGACTGAAGCAGCCCGCGGATGTCTCGCGCCAATTGGTCCTCGAGCGGTTGGCCGCCCTGCCCGTCTCCGAACAGCTGCCGGCCGTGTTGCTGGATTTCCTGAGCCTGTCGGATCCGCACAAGCCGGCAATCAAGCTGGATCCAAAGGCGAGAAAAACGCTGCTCCTCGACTTCGTCAGGACCGTGCCGCACTCGCCGACCGAGCCGCTCTCTGTTGTCATCGTCGAAGATTTGCATTGGATCGATGCTGCAAGCGAAGAGTTCGTCGAGGCCCTGGCCGACGCAGTCGTCGGAACCACGACGCTTCTGATCGTCAACTTCAGGCCCGGGTTCGCCGCCCCTCTGATGCAGCGATCGCACTACCGGCAGATCAACATGCGTCCCCTGTCGGTCGCACAATCGGCAGCCCTGGTGCAGGATCACGTCGGCACCGACCCCTCGCTCGCGTTGCTGAGCAGGAACATCGTCGAGCGGGCGCAGGGAAATCCGTTTTTTCTCGAGGAGCTCATCAATGCGGTCGTGGAGCGTGGCGATTTCGAGGGTGACAGAGGTGCATTCCGCCTGAAGGGCGGGATCGATGCGATCCCTCTGCCGTCGACCGTGCAGGCCGTCATCGCCGCTCGCATCGATCGCCTGGAAGAGGACGCAAAACAGGTCCTGGAGATCGCATCGGTGATCGGCCGCGAAATTTCGCTTCTGGTCCTGGATCGCGTAGCGGGCATGGACGAGAGCGGACTGTCGGAAGCGGTGCAGCAGCTGAGACAGGCCGAGCTGCTTTACGACGTGCCGCCTTTCGAGCAGCGGCTTCTTGCATTTCGTCATCCTCTCATTCAAGAGGTTGCATACCGATCACTCCTGCATGAGCGTCGCCGCGACCTTCATTCGAAAGTCGCTCTGGCGATCGAGAGCTTGTTCAAGGATCATGCTGACGAGCGAGCGGCTCTGCTGGCCTATCATCTGGAGCAGGCCGGTGAAAACCTGAAAGCGGCACAACAAAACATGCGCTCCGCCGTTTGGATCGGGGCGAACGATCCGAACCAGGCCATGCGAACCTGGAAAAAGGTGCGCGAGCTGTTGTCCAATCTGCCCTCGTCGCAACCGATCGACTATCTGAAAATGATGGCCGCCGGCCAAATCGTGAATTTCGGCTGGCGGGAGGGCATCTCGGCGCAGGATGCCCGGATCTACTTCGAGGAGGCCAGGCAGCTCGCGGTGGCGCTGGGAGACGTGAGGGCCAATGCGCTGATACACGCAGCCTATGGACGAATCCTGGCGAACGGCGGATCGGCGGATGAGTATGTCGAGAAGATCCGCGAAGCAAAGACAATCGCCGACAGCAGTCATGACACGAGCGTGCAGATCACGCTCAAGGCGGTGCTCTGCCACGCCCTTCGAATGTCGGGCCTCATGGCCGAAGCGCTTCGAATGAATATCGAGGCAACGGAAGAGGCAGACAAGATCGTGAAGTTCGACAGACAGATGCTGGGCTTCGACGTCGAGCTCTGGCTGACCGTGATGCGGGGCCAGACGTTGTTGATGCTCGGTCGAAAAGACGAGGCGCGCCCGTTCCTTGATCGCATCATTCAAATGGAGGAAGGCCAGATCGACACTCTCCACCACGTGATACCGAGCTGGGCCTATGTCGATCTCGCGTGGGTGGAGGGAAACGTTGGTCTGGCTCAGGAGCATGCCGAACGTGCCTATCATCTCGCCGTAAAAAGCGGGAACCCCTATCTGCGTGTCTACGGTCAGGCGTGCCGTGGTATTGCCCATGTTGTCGCACGGCGACTGACCTCGGCCATTCAGGATTTCTCCGATGTGCTTGGCTTTGCCCGATCACGAAGGGCGGGGCTGGAAGCCGAGCCGCGGATACTCGCCGATCTGGCAAACGCCTACAGACTGAACGGCGATGCTGTAACCGCCCTCGCCACTGTCGACGAGGCCATCAGGGTTGCGACGGAGCGTCACGCCCGCGTTCCCGAATGTCTGGCCCGCATTGTTCGCGGAAAGCTTTTACTGGACGCGGCCGGGGCCGATGAAAAAGCTGAGGGAACCGAGGAGCTGGACCGGGCCAAAGCGCTGATGAAAAAAACGGGAGCCGCTTTGTTTGAGCCAATCATCGAGGGCGACATGCTGCACGACGCAAGCCACGCGGCGCGTTCGGCTTGACGGCTTCGGTAGCCTGCTCAGCTTGGGTCGGGCAGGCGGGCAGGCTGGAAGCCATACAAGGCTGGTGGGCACGACAGGGGCATCATAAATGAGCAAAATCAATCGCTTGCAGCAAGGTGCGGGAATTATCGGCCCTTTGAAGGCAAAACGCTATTTTCAACGCCGCCCTCACCCCAAACTCAATCCGGGACCAGGGCCCGGCGCTTTGTTATGCTAGCTTACTTCGAAGTGGCGCTCCGTGGTCTTCCATGCGGCAGGTAAAGGCGTCGCGGCGCCAGACAGTGATTACGCTCGGGGACGTTCCGGCCTAACCGGCTGCCAATCGATAAAGTCGTAGAAGCCGGACCAGCGATGCACTGGCGCTCGACATTCCGCACAATCCTTTTTCCCCGGATCATTGGAAGAGCAACCATCATTCTGCGCGCCTCTCAGGAGTACCAAATTCGCCAGAAGTGGCCCGAGCCTGCAGCACTTGGGACGAAATTGCGGAGGGTAGTCAGTTAGGGAAGCCGCCAAACCTCTGACTGTTGTGGTGGCCGGCAGTAGCACTTGGCTGAAGTTGACTTTGCGTTGACCCTCAAACCGCCGGCGCTTACTCGAAGGCTACGCCGATCTGCTCTTCTTGGCGCCAGATAACGCGGCACGGAATGCGGGCGTCGTGCTGCTTAAACGCAAGGTCGAACCGTTCGGGGACGTCGAGTGGATTGGTAAGATCGAGGGCCGCCCCCGCAATGGACATGTTGCGAACTAAGCAGCCAATCTTGGTGTCCGCGAACTGGATCATTCCGGACATTAAGACAGGGTTGCGAGGGTTGGCACGTCTTTCCATGGTCCGTTCATAGCTCAAAATCCTTTAAGACCGCTGAAGGCAAAGCGTTGGATTTGGTCGAACCAAACTGGTCCGCCGACCGCAGTTGCGCCGCAGATTTGAGAGCGGCATGGACCGCGCCGTCGCGCTCGGAGAGGCCCCCGTCAAGGGCGCCGGCGGCTGTTCAATGGAGACCCAACGGTCAGGAAGAGTCCGAGAATCGCGCAGAGAGCATCCGCCGGTGCTAAACTCTCTGGCTGTCAGACACAAAATTGGAGACCAACATGATCAAGTCGAGAAATGCTGACGTGGAGGCTGTGGCGGTAAGCGCCGTCGAGGGTAAGCCGTTGTACGGCGGCGATATGCTTATCAAGCCGCTTATGAAGGGTGACGAGATGACGTTCCTCGAGATCCACTATGCGGCGGGAGTCGGCGCCCCGCTCCACACCCATACGCATGAATCAATTGCGTACTTGGTGAAGGGCAAAGTGAAATCAGCTGTCGGGTCCGACGAATTCATCATGGGACCCGGCGATGTTTGCCGGCACCCGAAAGGAGTCCTTCACGGATTGGAGGCGATCGAAGATTCCATTGTGGTCGAGATCAAGTCGCCGGCGCCCGAGATCGGCTCCTTTTTCGCAATGCGGAAATGAGGACTTCTTCTTTATCCAGACAGTAGTGCTGTTTTGGTGCTCCACCACCGTGGAGGCCTTGGCCGATGCTCTGCCGATCAAATGCGCCGCACGTCAGCATCAAAGGAGAAGCGTATGACTGGACGGCTCAATAACAAGGTCGCAGTGGTGACAGGTGCAGCGTCCCGCGGAGAAGGAGTTGGCAACGGCATGGCAACTGCGATTCTCTTTGCCCGCGAGGGTGCGAAGGTGGTGCTGGTAAACCGCAGCGCCGAGCGAGCTCACAAGCTTCTGGCGCAGATCAGGGACGAAGGCGGAGAAGCAGCAGTGTTCGCAGGAGACGTCACCAAGATGGACGTCACCGAGCAAATGGCCGCCTTCGCAGTCGAAAGATATGGCCGTCTCGATATATTGCACAACAACGTCGGGTTCGGCGCCGGAGGGACGCCGGAGACGGTGACTTTGGAAAACTGGAACAATGTGCTCGAAGCCAACCTCACGACCACGATGCTGTGCACCAAAGCTTGTCTTCCGTGGATGAAGAAAAACGGCGGCGGATCGATCATTATGGTGTCGTCGGTCGCCGGCGCGCTCGGGCTAATGGGCAGTCCAGGGGCCGTCGCCTATTCAACCGCTAAAGCGGGGTTGCACGGCTTCACGATGTCCGTCGCTGCCGACTACGCCACCCAGAATATTCGCGCCAACTGCATCGTCGTCGGCTCAGTGCACACGCCGATGGTCGCCCATCTCGGCCCGGAAGCCCGCGAGCGCCGCCGAACGATGGTTCCGATGCAAACCGAGGGCACTGCCTGGGACATCGCCTACGGCGCGGTATATCTTGCCTCCGACGAGTCGCGCTGGGTGACAGGCATCTTGCTGCCTATCGACGGTGGCCTCACGGCGTTGCGCGCCTGGCCTCGTTAGGACCGTGCAGGGTCGACGAAAAAAATTACGCCGTCGGGCTCGAAATGTCCTGTCCCGGCGGCGCCTATCACTGGACCCCTGAGATCCCCAGCGACCAAAATAGCAAGCGCTGTGCCGAGCGGCCGTTTGTACGGCGAACAGGCGATCCAGGGCCCCGAAAGTCAATCTCTTCGGCAAATGCCGGCGCTGGATGTTAAGTTGATGACGAAGGATCAGGATCTCAGCTTCCAACGAGGCCGGCGACCGGAACAATAAGACCACCACCGACCAGAGCTTCTCTCATAAGACGGAAGCATCGCGCGATTCGGTCTCACCTGCCAGCCGGATCAGATTTCCGACAGGGACAGGCAGAATTCACCGACCCCAATACAGGTGCCTCTTCAAAACTCGCAACATGATCAGTAGCTCTCATGTGATCCGGATGTATGCGGAGATCGTTTATTTGCTGAAAGCCAACATATCGATCTATCCTAATGTTGAAGCGAATTTCCACGATCGTTGGCAATTATGCGGCCTGTCGTGATCCGCTCGCGGATGTGGCGTGCAAGGTCGCGCTCGTCGTCGCCTTCAACCAGCCCTTGTATCCCCTTTATCTTCACGCAATCCTGGGCGTCGGGGCGTGGCCCGCTTGGCTCACACTGTTTTCGACACCGTTTTTCGTGTCGATCCCAGCTATCGCCCGGCGCTCGTCGCTGGTGGGAAGGATCATCTTGCCGGCCGTGGGAGTGACGAACACGACGGCATGCGTGAAGCTTTTCGGGATTTCATCCGGCGTCGAGCTCTTCCTCATTCCCTGCGCCCTTCTCGGCGCTGTGCTCTTCCGGCCGACCGAGCGACTATCGACCCTTCCCATCCTCGGTTTGCCCTTCGCAACATATTTTCTTGTTGATTCATGGCTGGGCTCCCCGATAATGCCGACTCCACCCGGACAACTTTGGTCAGTCATCGCCGTCAATGCAATGAGTGTCGGAACACTGACTGCTCTGGTCGGGCTCCTTGTCGTTGCTAGATTTGCCGCGCTTGAGTCCGAACGGTGATCTTCGGCTCTATCCCATTCCGGAACATCGGCGCAACTCTGATTTACTATTGTCGCATGAAAGCGGCATCCCGCGGCGGCGCTGTCGATCTGGTGGACCTTTCGCAGCATTCGCAAGAAGCACATCGCCGGCGAAGAATGATGAAAATCATCGTCGGGATGATGGCTGCTATCGCGATTCTGATCGGGCTTTTTCAACTGCGCGAGGCGATCGAGGGCCTGATCGTCACGCGAACAACGGTCGGCGAGACCCCGGTCACGATATTCAGTCCGTCATCCGACCTCCCTGCACCCGTCGTCGTCATCGCGCATGGCTTCGCTGGATCGCAACAGCTTATGCAACCGTTTGCAGAAACGCTGGCGCAAAACGGATATATCGCCGTTACGTTTGACTTTCTCGGCCACGGCCGCAATCCGCGGCCGATGCGCGGCGAAATCAACGAGGGCAAGACGATCACCGGCGCATTGCTCGGGGAACTCGCAGAAGTTGCGGCATCAGCACGCAAGTTGCCCGGAAGCGATGGCCGCATTGCCTTGCTTGGACATTCGATGGCGTCGGACATCGTGGTGCGGTTCGCGCAGGCCAATCCCGATGTACAGGCAACCGTCGCGGTATCGGTGTTTTCGCCGGTCGTGACGCCGACCAGTCCGCGAAACCTGCTTGTCATCGTCGGAGCGATCGAGCCTGCGATGCTCCGAAACGAAGGCCTGCGGATCGTCGGCCTTGCGGCCGGCGGTACCGCCGTCGCCGGGAAAACATACGGGGCTTTTCCGGATGGCACCGCGCGCAAACTCGTATTGGCTCGCGGTGTCGAGCATATCGGTGTGCTCTACAGCCATGATAGCATGGTCGAAGCGCTACGCTGGATGAATCTTGCGTTCGACAAAGGGCAGGAAGGCTTTATTGATAGCCGCGGACGATGGCTGGCGCTGGTGTTTGCCGGCATAGTCACGCTGGCGTGGCCGTTGTCGACTTGGTTGCCGGTAGCAAGCGACATATCTGCCGGAGCGAACCTCGGGTGGCGTCCCCTTCTGCTGGCCTCGTTTGTCCCCGCGATTCTCACGCCGCTTTTGCTATGGAAAATGCCAACGGACTTCCTGCCCATTCTGCTCGGTGACTATCTGACGCTACACTTTCTGCTGTATGGCGCACTGACCGGAGCAGCACTGCTGTATCTTCGTCGACACGCCTGTCGAGCGCCGAACGCATTCCTATCGTGGACAGCCGTCGCGATCGGTACCGCCGCCGTCGCCGCCTACGGCATTATCGCCTTTGGCCTCCCTATTGAAGCCTACGTCCTTTCATTCTTTCCAATACCGGCGCGGATTCCCCTGATCGCGGCGATCGCCTGCGGAACCCTGCCTTACTTCGTCGCAGACGAATGGCTGACGCGGGGCACCCCAAGCCGGCGCGGTGCATACGCATTGACGAAGTTCTGCTTCTTGCTCTCGCTCGCAGTCGCGGTCACACTCAATCCGACGAAGCTGTTCTTCCTCGTGATCATCGTTCCCGCCATACTGCTGCTGTTCCTGGCGTTCGGGTTGATCAGCCGCTGGAGTTATGCGGCTATTCGTCATCCGCTGCCGGCCGCGCTAGCCAATGCCGCTATCTTCGCTTGGGCGATCGCGGTCACGTTTCCCATGATCATACGATGAGCATCCGGCTAAGGAATTCAATTATGATCTGGACGCCCAAGCGCATCGAGCCGTTGGCTGGACAGGAATCGGTCTGGGATTATCCGCGTCCACCGCGACTGGAAAAGGTATCGGAAAGCCTTCGCGTGATCTTCAACGGTCAACCGATTGCCGATACGATTTCGGGCTATCGTGTGTTGGAAACCAGCCATCCACCCGTCTATTACTTTCCGCCCGAAGACATCGCGCAGCAATATTTGCACGCAGCCCAGGGCAGTTCCTGGTGCGAGTTTAAAGGCCAAGCCAAATATTGGTCCCTCGACGTCAATGGCAAGACGTCCGGCAACGCTGCGTGGAGCTATCCCGACCCATCGCCAGGATTTGCGGAGATCGCCGGATATCTTGCGTTTTACGCGTCACGCGTGGACGAATGCTGGGTCGATGACAAGCGTGTCGAGCCCCAAGAAGGTGACTTCTACGGTGGCTGGATCACCTCTCGCATTGTCGGTCCGTTCAAAGGGGGTGCCGGAACGCGCGGATGGTAGCTTGCAGCGATTTTTTCGGTCGTGTGGTCTATGGCTGTGACGTCTTATTGGCCGCGCGTTCTCGGCAATGCAGTCGTGCGCGCGCTGCGCAACACACTACCATCGACCGACAATGCGCCTCCGGCTTGCAAGCGATCGCGGTGGCCGCGCGTTCGGTGATCCACGACGGCGGGCGCCTATTGGCAGCTCTATCAGCAGCCGCGCGCAATCATCTCATCGATCTGGCTACGCTTAGACCGCTGTAAGCCGCGAGATCCGATAGGCGAGCGATTTCATGAATGTGACTTTGCAAGAGGTGGCTCCATTGTCTGCGCCAACAGGCGCTGTTCGTGATCGCCACCAAAATACGTTTGGACTAAACAATCCCTACATATTTCGGAAATATTTGCGTTACCATCTCGTTTGGAGGGCCACGAAAGGACGGGGGCTATATCTCCGCGTCTTGTTCGGAATTGGATCAGAGCTGCAATGCCCTCACCCGTACGCTCCGCCATCCGTTTCTGCGCCGCCATTGCGCAGGTCAAGGCATCGACGGCGCTGGCAAACTCCAATAGCAGACCGTCCCCGGTGGTCTTGACGATGCGCCCCTTGTGTTTTGCAACTTCTGGATCAACTATCTCGCGCCGAATTGCGTTCAGTGCAGCTAGAGTGCCGATCTCGTCGGCACCCATGAGCCGGGAATACCCGGCGACATCCGCCGCCAGCACCGCTGCAAGTCGCCGCTCCACCCGCTCGGCGGTCAAAGAACACCTCCCGGACTTACAATTTTTGCCCAGCGCATGAAAGCATGCCCAGCTGCCGTCGGGCTAGGGGCGGCTTCCGCTAGACTGTATGTCCCCTCCACAAAATGAGGCGACTCACCCTCGATGTTGCGACGAGGGTTGCCTGGATGGGACCGGGCAGAGCCTCAAACAAGGAGGGGGAGTCGTGGGTCATCATACCGAGGTCTTTGTCGGAATCGATACGTCAAAATTGCGTAATGCAGTCGCCGTTGCCGATGACGGCCGTGGCGGCGAGGTACGATATCTCGGGGAGTTTTCTGCCACCGAGGCAGCGATCCGAAAGCTGGTGGCAAAGCTTGCAGCGAAATGCTGTCATCTGACGTTTTGCTACGAAGCAGGGCCGACAGGATATGGCCTCTACAGACTGCTCAAGAGCCTCGGCCATGACTGCCTGGTGGTGGCCCCCTCGCTCGTTCCGAAGAAGGCCGGCGATCGAGTGAAGACGAACCGACGCGATGCGGTAAGCCTCGCCAAGCTGTTGCGCGCGGGCGAGCTCACCGCGGTGTGGGTGCCGGACGAGCGCCATGAGGCTATGCGCGATCTCTCGCGCGCCCGTCAGGCAGTGATGAAGGACCTCCAGGGCAAGCGTCAACAGATCTCGTCATTGATGCTGCGGCTGGGACGCATCTATCCGGGCAAGACAACGTGGGGACCAGCCCACATGAGATGGCTGATGTCGCAGAAGCTCGAGCATCGCGAGCAGCGCATCGCATTCGAAGAGTTACTTGAGGGGATACGCCAGGAAAGTGAGCGGATGGAGCGTTTGGAAGATGCCATCCGCGAGGTAGTACCCGAGTGGTCGCTTGCCGAGGTTGTCGCGGCCCTGCAGGCGATGCGGGGGATTGATCTCATTGCGGCTGTGGGGGTGCTGGCCGAGATCGGTGATCTCTCCCGCTTTCAAAATCCGCGCGAGCTGATGGGCTATCTCGGTCTGGTGCCCACGGAAAACTCGACTGGCGACAAGGTCAAGCGAGGCGGCATCACCAAAGCCGGTAATGGGCGGGCGCGACGTATTCTTGTGGAGGCGGCCTGGAGCTATCGATATCCGCCGCGCGTGAGCCGAGACAAGCAGCCAAAGGTGGAGGCCGCACCGAGACGCGCGCGAGAGATTGCGTGGAAAGCGCAAACCAGATTGTGCGGACGATTCCGCTCACTCGAGCGGAAGGGCAAGCGGCGAACCGTAATCGTCACCGCGATTGCCCGAGAGCTATCCGCCTTCATTTGGGCAATCAATCGCGAGCTCATGCCACCTCGACAGGCGTAACGTCGTCGGGGGCTGTGGACCGCTCGAGTTCGTGAGGTGCGCTCGACCGGCCCACAGCCCCCCTTTTGTTGCAATCAGGATCAGGAGGACGGTCGCAGACATCAATCGTGCAGAGGTGAAGGTGGGACCACGGCAGGGGAAATCCTGAAACCCATTATGTGGCCGATCATCCGATCGACGCCCGACGCTAGACCAGGGACAGCCCCAGACGAAAAAACGGAAATGCGGTATCCAACCCGCGCATCAGAGCCTGTTCACCGACGTCTTTGGGTCCCGCCTTCTCCCCTGCACGATCCATCGGCGCAAGAACTTCACGATGAGTCCTCGTGGAGATGGGAAACCGTGCGCTGTGTGCTTGACTGGGGACATCAGAATGGGATGGCCCGGCCGTGCTCCAGCCCCGCCGGTGACCGAAGCTGGTTCGGGGCACCGAAAAGGAGCACGCCATGTCTCAGAAATCTAGCAGCGCAATCACCGCGGTCGGCATCGATATCGGCAAGAATTCGTTCCACATCGTGGGGCACGATCGCCGTGGAGCAATCGTACTTCGGCAGAAATGGTCGCGCGGCCAGGTCGAAGCGCGACTTGCCAACGTGCCCCCGTGCCTAATTGGGATGGAAGCATGCGTCGGCGCGCATCACCTCAGCCGCAAGCTACAGCAACTCGGCCACAATGCCCGGCTGATGCCGGCCAAATACGTGCGGCCGTATAGTAAGGGACAGAAGAACGACTTCCGCGACGCGGAGGCGATTGCCGAGGCGGTGCAACGCCCGACCATGAAGTTCGTTCCGACCAAGACCGCAGATCAACTCGACCTGCAGGCCCTGCACCGCGTCCGTGAGCGCCTGGTCAGTCAACGTACCGGCGTCATCAATCAGATCCGCGCCTTCCTGCTGGAGCGGGGTGTTGCGGTACGGCAGGGACTGCGTTTCCTGCGGGTCGAACTGCCGGGCATCTTGGCGACGCGAACCGATGTTCTCTCGCCCCGCATGTCGCGAATCATCGAGGAGTTGGCCGGAGACTGGCGCCACCTGGATGCACGCATCGAGGACCTTTCCGGCGAGATTGAATCGATCGCCCGTCAGGATCAGCACTGCGAGCGGCTGATGACGGTTCCCGGCATTGGCCCGATCATCTCGAGCGCGATGGTGGCCGCGATCGGCACCGGTGATGTATTCGCGAAGGGCCGCGACTTCGGCGCCTGGCTCGGGCTGGTACCGAAACAAATCTCGACGGGAGACCGGACTATCCTTGGCAGCATATCAAGGCGTGGCAATCGCTATCTGCGCGCTCTCTTCGTCCAGGCTGCTTGGGTCGTGCTGGTCAAGCTCGGGCCCAAGCAGTGGGAACGCTATGGGCTCAAGTCCTGGATCGAGGCGGCGAAGAAACGACTGCACCACAATGTGCTCGCCATTGCGCTGGCCAACAAGCTCGCGCGCATCGCATGGGCGGTTCTCAACAAGGGGCGCGCTTTCGTGTGCGTCGAGATCAATGCAATGGCGTCCCGTCCAGTGTAATCCTCGCGCCGTGCTCGGTCCGATCAAGGCATGGCCTGGCAGCATGGAAGCGAGGGGAAGGGCCTGCCCGACGGCCAGCCTTGACCGCCCCTGCGCGCGGCGCGTCCGTAACCCACAGGCCGGGACGAAGGAACGGCCGCCAGGCACGAACAAAGGAACAGCACAAATTAAGGAGCTATCGATGACGTAGCTTAGTCTGCCCGCCGAGGTCTGCGAGAGGATGAGACGATGATGGAGATCGGTCTTCCCGGCGCATGCAAACACTGGTGACCCCAATGGCCCGCTCGAGGCCTGTCCGCTAATCAGATCGCATGCGCGCTGATATCCATGATGGCCCGGAGCACAACACGCTCCAAGCAGAGGCCGGATACATTGATGCAAGACCGCAGCTGCCGGATCGACGAAATCCTCTTGCAACGCACGGCCGGACCAGACCTCGGCGCGCCCGCCCGGCATGTCCGGTCTACCCCCGAACATCGTCTGGCTACACGCTCAGGTCCGTTCAGTGGCCACCAGCTGACCTTGCCGCTCAGAGAGGTTCGACCTCGACCGACGTCGCGGAACTACGGCGGAACCAGCCTTTCATCCTGAGCCCATCGCGCATGTTCAACGCGAGCAGTGCAATATTAGTTGCACCCGCAATGAGTTCGAGCGCTTGCACGGCATAGAAGGTGGTATCGAACTCTGCGGCTTTGGCTTTGGAAGCGAGGAACAGCGCGGACGGAATGAGAATTAGGATGCCGTTGGCGGCTATGTACGGCATCCGCTTGAACTTTGCGCCGATCAGTCCAACTCGCCCCCCTTTGCCAAGATCACGCCCGAGCCTCCGGCCAATGCAAGCGCGGGGATCAGCAACAAGAAGCCCCACGGTATGGCGGTTTTGACCGACGTAACGACCGCATGAGAAGCGAACAGTTCTGTTAGCGCGGTCGAGAGCCAAAAGCTCGCAATGGTAATGATTGCGATGGTGCCAGCCACTGGATGGATCAACTTGGTCATGGCTTTCCGCCTTTCCTGCAACGCTTGAGGCGCGGCGGTCTATGCCACGCAGATGCCGGGCACCGCGACCTTCTTGAAAAGATGCGGGGAGGCGACGGCCGAGGCCGGATAGCCGGAGAGTTTCGCGATAAATTCCGGATGGGTGAATGCCGCACGAAAGTGGGCGGTCGTTTCCCAGACGGCATAGTTCAAGTAGGTCGGGCTCTCGCCGATTGCGCGGTGAAGCTGAGTGGAGATGAAGCCGGGCTGCCGCTTCATGAATGCCGCGTCGTCCTGCCAGATTTTGAGAAAGGTTGTTTCATCTGCTTTGTCAAGGAAGAACGGGTTGGCCAGCACGACCGGGCTCGCGTCGATCCTGATCTGCCGTTCAATGGGAAAAGCGGGGTCCAGAGGGCGCAGCAGCGACATAACACGTCTCCATGAGTTGGCCGCACGATGTCAAATTGGTATGATGAAGCCTTACCACATTGACATTATGGTGTCAATTATGGCTTATGGTGACCAATGAGGAAGACAAAACGAACCTCCGCGGGTGAAGCCTTGACCGGCCTCGTCCTAGACCTGTTCAGGCTGACCAGCCTGCTCCTGACTGCCGGGGATCGGCTCGTTGCGGGGCTCGGGCTAACGAGCGCACGCTGGCAAATCCTTGGAGCTATAATCGCCGCCGAGCGACCACAACCGGTCGCTTGGCTCGCCCGCGACATGGGTGCCAATCGCCAGAACGTGCAGCGGATCATCAATGATTTGCAAAAGGATGGGCTGGTTGCCTTCGAGGTGAACCCGCATCACCGGCGAGCGCAACTCGTTGTGCTGACTGACAAAGGAGGACGGGCCTTCGAGGCCGCAATGGAATTACAGGCTCCTTGGATCAACCGAATGTCAGACGGCCTATCGGCCAAAGACATACAGACCGTCCATCGTGTGGTTACCGCGCTGCGAAACAGACTAGAGGGCAACGGTGAAGTCGAGGATCGGATCTAAATCTGCGCACGCTCACAGACGTCGGCTCAGGGTCAAACTGCGAAATACTCCATACGAGCAGATATTTTCCGCTGTGCCCCCGACAACAGACATGCGGTGAATGCTCCGCCATGACCGTTTGGTGCCGACAAGTGACATTGTTGACTATAGTTGCAGCAGAAAAGCGAGATAGTCGTCAGCCAGCCGCTCGCCATAGTAGCAACCGATGAACGGCTAATGCGAGATGAATACGGGGACGGTCATCGTGGTCAGCACGCCACGCGTCGCGCCGCCAAGTATGAATTCTCGTAACCGAGAATGCCCGTAGCCGCCCATAACGATCATGCTCGCCGAACAATCTGCGACCCGCGACAGAATGGCATTGGCCACGTCGATATCGGCAGCCGGAAGTATTACAATCTCGACCTTGATGCTGTGACGGGCAAGATGACTGCCGATTTCGACGCCGCGAATCTCCCGTGCGTTTCCGGTTTTCTCATTGGCGACGATTAACAGGTCGACGGCGCGCGCCTTTTGCAGCAGCGGCAGTGCATCATTGATGGCACGCGCCGCGGCGCGGCTCCCGTCCCAGCAGCACACAATCCGATCAAGGATCATTCCTTCCTTCTGAATGTAGGGGACCACGATGACAGGCCTTCCGGACCCAAACAGCGTCGCCTCGATTAAAATGTCATTGTTCACCCCACCCTCAATATCGGATTGCATGACGACGCTCAGGTCGTAGCGTCGCGCTATTTCCGAAAATAAATCGGGCGCTTCAATCAGTCGATGCTCAACTGAAAGAAGGCTTCCCTTGACCGCAGCCTCGAAGCGCTCGATCGCATTCCGCGCTACCTCTTTATTTTCGGCGATTAAGTCCGCAACGACGTCGGGGGGTAATCCTACCGAAAAGTCTTCCAACATGATGGGAGCAGGAATGTTCGTGCCAGCGAAAGCCACTCCCACCAGATGCGCGTCGAATGTCCTAGCAACCGTAATCGCATAATCGCGAACAACGTCCCGCGATTTGTTGCGCTCTAGGTTGAGGATGACATCTTTGATCATGAACCGCCTCCAAATTGCTCCCAACTAAATCTAAGCTTTCGCAGCAAAACATTCTTGAACCCGTTTATCTCGCCGACACCAAACAGCCACGCCAAAACCCCATAAGCGCCGATCCCGAGCGTGCAAAGGAGTGCTGCGCGAGGCATGATCGTCGTGATATGATTACCTGGCAGCCATTGCATTACGTAAGTGCGGGCCACTAAACCCAAGCTCGCGGCAATAGCTGCCGCCAACGCGAGGCGGACTGCCGTGCCAAGCATCTTCGACGAGCCTTCCAGGGCAACGCCTCTAGCCGTGGCCTCGCGGCCAAAGCGACGACGCTGCAACCAGCCGAGTAGCATCACGTAGACCATGATTGCCGTTGAGCTGGCGACCGCGAGACCAATGGCGCCGTGGTGCCGCCGCAACACCACATAGACCGGGACCGTAATGACGGCGATAGCTGTTCCGACGACGGTCGGCAGCCACGTACTTTCCAGCGCGTAGAAGCCGCGGCTGATCACGGTCTGCGCGGCCCAGCCGCTGAGACCGAGGCAGAGATAAGATAGAACAGTCGCCGTTTTCTGCGCGTCCGCGACGGTAAAACGATCAGTGAAGAGGCCCCAGATCAGGTAAACCGCCTCAAAGCCAGCGATCGTCAAGCAAACCTGCGCTCCGAAGGTTAGTACTAGCATCAACCGAACCGCGCGACATAGCAGAGCATAGGCTCGGACCACGTTTCCAGCCGCAACTAACGCGCTGATTGTCGGATATGCTGCCACGCCTGCCGCCATTCCGAACATGCCGATCGGGACTTTCATGAGAGTCCGGGCGTATTGTAGATACGATAGATTACCAGCCTCGAGATATGACGCCTGGTTTTTGACGATCCACTCGTCGACCACCACGATGGAAAACCCGATCATTATTGGTACCGACAGCCAAAGGTAGCGTCTCAGATCTGGATCGTGGAAAGTCAAGCGTGGCACCCAGCGCATCCGGGTCTTTAGACAGCCGTAGAGGGGAAGCCCGAACGGTCCGGCGATAGAACCAACCAGCACTCCCCAAGCAAAGCCCTCGGCCCCGAGCTGGGGGTAGTGGGCCCCAATGAGGCCACCCGCAATAATGCCGGCCGAATAAACCAGCGGAGCCATCGCCGGAAGGGCATGCAGATTTTGGGCCTGCAATGCTGCCGAAAGCAAGCCCCCGATCACATGGAAGAACTGAGCCGGCAAGATGATCCGTGTTAGCCTAACGAGCGTATCGATATCGCTGCCATTGGTGAAGCCTGGGGCGAAAACGGCGGCCAGCGGTCGAGCAAACACCATAAGCAGCCCGATGCCGACAGTTCCGACCAGGAGGATAAAGTTTGCAATGACACTAAAGGATTCCCAGCCACGGTCGTGATCGCCCCGCTCGAGATGGGCAAGAAACATCGGGATGAAGACGATCGAAAGGGCGCCTGCCGCGAGCAAATAATTTAGAAAATCTGGCAACGTGAAGCTTGCAAAATACAGATCAGCTGTCCGGCTCGCCCCCAAAGTACGGCCGATGATCTGCTCGCGAAGCAGTCCCATCACGCGGCTTAGGAAGATTGAGCTGGCCCAGATAATGGATGCGATGCCGATGACATGCGTCTGGCTATTCTCGCTTTCCTTCTCGACCACAGGGCGGCCCCTATCATTAACAGCTCAAGTAATGGCCGCTGAGAACGGCCCTGCTTTTACCGATCTGGGCTGGAATACAAGGTAATTAAATCAACTTGCCTTGCTTGATGCAAATCAATCCGGATTTCGTGACGTGCTTGGTCGGCCGGTTCTGACCGTGAAGGTCTTGTCGGCGTATTAAGGCGGCCCGGTGCCGGAGGGGTGATGTCGGAGATGGTAGGCCCGGTTGGTCAGCCTCGTGCCATAAAAGCCGCTCTATCTGCCCTTAAATTTCATCTTGCCCATGAAATCGCGTTTTCCAAGAGGCGCGCCCTTGTGGCGGAGAATGTCGTAAGCCGTGGTCGCATGGAAAAAGAAGTTCGGCAGCGAGAACGACATCAGAAAGCCTTCCGTCGTGAACGGAAGCGCGCGGTCGCCCAGCTTGAAGGTGACGTCGCGGCCAACAAGCGCATTGACGGCCTCTGGCGTCAGCACTGAGAGTTCATTGCGCGCCTCCGTCACCAGCGCCTGAAGTGCGGCATAATCGAGGTTTGGTTTACCCGACGACGGCGCGAACACTCCGTTTTTCGCCGCCTCCATTGCACCGCGCGAATGGTGTGCGACCGAGACAATCTGGAAACGGAGCGGCAGCATGTCTGGTGCAAGTCGAGTCTCGACGACCTCGGCCTGATCGATGCCCTTCTCGCGGAAATGTGTGAGGCTCTTCTCAAGGAAGCCGTCGACGGCGCCGAGAATCTGGAGGTAGTTGGCGACGGTTGCGTCGTAGAGCGAAAAAGCCATGGCGTGAGTCTCCCATAATTTTGTGTGTTTTCTTGCCGCGCGATACAGTTCCCTTAATTCGCACCGATTGCAATCGGCACCATCACGCTGAAGGGGAACCCCCGCGCAATCTCTGCAATCATCGTGATTGGGCCACGTTTATGCCCCTTGGCCCTTGCACGGTCCTGCCTCACAACGCCCCCCGGCCCTGCAGGTGGGGCCGTGCTTGCCGAGGTAATCTATGCGCGAAGTCAAGAAGACCGAAGGCGATAACCAATCCCGGTTCCGGTCAGGATGTATTGTGGCCGCTCCGGATCGGCTTCGACTTTTTTCCTGAGCTGGCCAACGTAGACCCTGAGGTATTGGGCATCGACTGTCTCATCCCAAAGTTCGCCGATCAGAAACTTGTGGGTGAGAACCTTTCCAGCATGTTGCACGAGAACCCGCAACAATTCGGAGTCGGCTCCGCCAAGGCCGGCACGAGATCATGGGGAGGACATAGCGCGATAGAAAATACGCTTGGTGATTTCCACGATTGCAAGATAGGCCAATGTTGCGCCGATCAAGAAGACGAAGAACAGTGGTGGCGGCGCCACGAACCCGAACCACCGGCCGACGACGGGGAGAAACGGGAGAGCAATTGCGACGGCAATAACACCAAGTGCCATTGCAGCGAGGAATAGATGCGGCCTGCTCAGAAAAAGCGGCCGCCGCGTCCGGATCGCGAAGACCACCAGAACCTGGGTCGTGATCAACTCGATGAACCAACCCGTCTGAAACAGCGTCTCGCCAGCGCCGAACAAATACAGCAGAACATAGAATGTAAGAAAATCGAAGACGGAGCTGATTGGCCCAAACACCAACATGAACCGTTCGATGAACTTGACGTCCCATTTCACGGGACTGGCGATAGCTTCCTCGTCGACCTGATCGAAGGGGATCGCAATCTCCGAGATGTCGTAGAGCAGGTTGTTCAGCAAAATCTGAATTGGGAGCATTGGCAAGAAAGGCAAGATCAGCGCGGCGCCGGCCATACTGAACATGTTGCCAAAATTCGAACTTGAGCCCATCAAAACATACTTGGAAACGTTCTGAACCGTGCCGCGCCCGCAGACCACCGCTTCGCGCACCACGGAAAGATCGTGTTCGAGTAGGATCAGATCGGCCGCTGCGCGCGCGACATCGGCGGCACCATCGACCGATATTCCGACATCGGCCGCGTGGAGCGCCGGAGCATCATTGATGCCGTCACCCATGAAACCAACGACGTTGCCGAGCCGCTTCAGTGCCAGCAGGATCCGAAGCTTCTGCTGCGGATTGACGCGGCAGAACACGTTGACCCGCGGCAACTGCCCGATCAGCGCCTCCTCCGAGAGACTAGTCAGTGCGTCGCCCGTGAGCACTCCGGTGACAGGCACGCCGATCTCGGCGAAGACGTGGCGCGACACGAGTTCGTTGTCACCCGTCAGCACCTTCACGGAGATGCCGGCCGCTGTCATCGCCTTGACAGTGGCGCCGGCGCTTGCTTTCGGAGGATCCATAAAAACGGCAAATCCGGAAAACACAAGGTCACACTCATCGCTGATTGCGGCGGTCGCCTGGCTCGTGTCGACCACGCGGCTGGCTATACCCAGGGCGCGGAATCCCTGAGCACCGAGTTCATCGAGGGTAGCCTCGAAGGAATGGCGCGTCTCAGGGTCAAACGGCAGCACCTTGCCATCCGCGTCCTCGTATCGTCCCGACAGCCGGAGAAGGTCCTCTGGCGCACCCTTAACAATCAAACGGCGATCGGGGCCGTGCTGGACCAGAACCGAGACACGCCGTCGCTCGAAATCGAATGGGATTTCGTCGATCTTCTTCCGGCCAGCCATATCGAACGGATGGGCAGAAAGGATTGCTTGATCGAGCGGACTCTTCATCCCGGTTTCGAACTGGCTGTTTATATAGGCATTGGCGAATACGGCCTTGCTCTCGGCGCCCCGCCCGTCAATTGCGCGCATCAGCTTGATGGTGGATTCCGTCAGCGTTCCGGTCTTGTCCGTGCACAGCACGTTCATGGCGCCGAGATCGTGTATTGCGGTCAGACGCTTCACGATTACCTTTCGGTTCGACATCTCCAATGCCGACCTAGCAAGCGTAACGGTCACGATCATCGGCAGCAGTTCAGGTGTCAGTCCGACAGCCAGCGCCAGCGCGAACATGAGCGATTCCAGCACCGGCCGGTGAAATGAGATGTTCACGACCAGCACGAAGAGCACCATCAACACTGTAAGGCGCATGATCAGCAGGCCAAAACGACGAATGCCGACCGCAAAATCGGTGGCCGGCGGCTTTTCGGCCAGGCTCGTCGCAAGATGGCCGAGAGCAGACTTCCTACCTGTTCGGCAAACGACAATAGTTGCGGTGCCGCTGATGACGGAGGTGCCGGCGAAGACGGCGTTCGACGCTCCCGCAGGGTTCTCCACGCCCAAAGGCGCATCGCTGACCTTCTTCTCGGCGGGGTACGGCTCTCCGGTCAGGAGTGCCTGGTTGATGAAGAGATCTCGGCTTTCGAGCAGCCGCGAGTCTGCCGGCACGAGGTCGCCGGCAATCAATTCGACAATATCGCCGGGCACAAGTTGATCGATTGGTATCGAGACGCTTGCGCCGCTGCGCCGTACGGTCGCCTGCACCGCTACCGACCGGCGCAGCGCCTCAACCGCATTTTGAGCACGAACTTCCTGGACGAAATCAATCGTCATGCTGATCGTGACGATGGTCGCAACGATCAAGAAGCTTGCGACGTCGCCGGTCGCCGCCGACAGACCGCTCGCCACGAGCAGGATGATCACCAGCGGGCTGCGGAAGCGGGAAAGAAATTGCAGCCAGAGCGGCGATCGTTTAACGACTGCGGCGTCGTTGGGTCCAAAAGTTTTCAACCGCGACTGGACTTCTGCGGCATCGAGGCCCGCAGCGGTGGTCCCGAGTCGTGCAAGAAGCCGATCAACCGCCTCCTTCCAGATTTCTTCTGCGCCAGGTTCGTCGATTGCGTTCACCGCGACATCCCTCACGAGTTCGCTACCCGCAGCCTCAAGACCACACGGGCAGCTCGAGCGACAATCAGATATTCATTCGGAGTTATCCGCACAGACGACTGCAACTCACCGCTTCTAGTCTTACAGCGGACAAGACCGTGGGTTAGGCGGCTTGGAGTATTGTAACGATGAAACCATCTACGGGCCACCAATCCACAGGGCGAACTGTGGCCAATGATCCCTCAGCGTGTTCGCTCCCATGACCATATGGCCGCCCGGCACGGTCTCTTGAACGATATGGTCCTTAGATTGCCACACGCGGCTCCGGCATGCCCAGGGCGTGCGCCAAATCGATTGCGTTCTGGATAATGTTCCGCTTGTCCGCCAGCGTCGAACGTTCTGTTTTCGATACATTCCGCCACTCTCGAAGCTTGACATCTTTTCGGGCTCTGAGCCGCGCAAAACCGCAGAACGAGTTTCACAACCCCCCTTCTAGTCTCAATTCGTCATGCAGGTGTAGAGGGATGGCCAATTCTTCCGACCTTCGAGTTTTTGCTTGTTCCACTTCTTCTGGCAATCGGCCCATTTCGATGTGTCCTTGGCCCACTTTTTTCGCCGCCTCCCATTGAGCTTCCGTCCAGGTTTCGACCTGCGTCGACATGAAAGCTTTCGATGAATCTGTAGCGGACGCCGCAGGTGCGGGCTTTATTGGCGGAGGTGATTCTGCGGTTTGCGCGATGGCGGCGCTGCACAGAACCGCTGTAAGAAATGCCGTGTTTAAGCTGAAGCCAATTCGAGACATAAACGGTTTTCTCCCGGACGGAGTGGTGCGTCGATGCGCTATGGGAATCAAGGGTGACGGTTCCGGCGTAGAACTGGTACTGGTAAGGATGTCGATAGACAACCGCGCGCCGTGATGCTGGCGTTGGCAACTCGCTCGATGTTCGTCGTGCTCTCGCACAAGTGAGCTACCTGCCGCATTCAGAGCGGCAAAGTGTTGACCCATCTCAAGACTCGCCTCGTCTCTGCCGTTCGTCTCAGGGTCATAAGTTCACATCATCAAAAGGTGGAGCATGTACCGGCATATTCTCATTCCAACTGATGGGTCCGAGTTGGCGGAGCGTGCAGTGACGCATGGATTGTCGCTGGCGAAATTCGTAGGGACCAAGGTAACTGTCATTATCGTCGCAGAACCCTTCGCCAAATATACCGAGCAAATCAAGAAACATAACGCGAGCGTGCTGGATCGCGTGGCAAATGCGGCCAAGCAGGCCGGTGTGCCTTGCGATACGATGCAGGCGCAAGACGTGCAACCCTATGAAGCCATCATTGCAACGGCCACGGACCGGGGCTGCGATCTCATCGTCATGGCATCGCACGGACGCAGCGGGCTATCCGCAATCGTGCTTGGCAGTGTGACAAACAAAGTACTGACGCACACGAAAATTCCGGTGTTGGTTGTTCAGTGAGATCGAGCAGAAGTTAGGTCAGTCATCGCGGTCTTCGCGGCGTTGTCGAAATAGTCCGTCATTTGGTGTCATTTTCGCAGCAGCTGACAAAACAGGAGGACGGTACGGTAAAGATGACGAATGAGTCCGGCTGGGATAGAGCCTATGCTTCCCAGAGCAGCCCAGCACAGCCCTCGAACTTCTTCTTGGCCTTCTTGTGGAGAGCTTTTCTAGCGGCTTTCTTCCAGGACTTCTTCGCGGCCTTCTTTGGTATCACTTTTCGGGCAGCTTTTTTGAGCTGCTCGCCGGCGCGGGTGCCCATCAACAAAGTGGGGGTAAAGGATGGCGACTACGTCACCGCAAAATCGTCAGGCTTCAGGGTCTGGTGCCAAAGCATGCCATACCGCGCGGCGGGCCGCTCGAAGCACTGGATCAAGGTCACAAGGTCAAGAACCGCAAGCACCCGGCGGTGAAAGGGGCCGTGCTCTCTTCTCGCACGTGACGCAAAAAGGAGTGGCCCGTTCAGGCGTCGGGCAAGCTCTTATCTAACTGGCTACGCCTACTTCTTTTCCTTGGCTTCTTCTTCGGCCAGTAGCCTCAATAGCATCTTGTGCCGTTGCGGAGTTTTCGTCGGGTCAGACTCGGCGAGGTGCCGCTGTAAAAGCTCAAGGTTCATTTGATGGAGGAAACTGTCCATTCTGGCCTCCGCACTCCTCACGTTGCAGGTCGTGCCTACCTGAACGCCAGAGCACGTTCGCGCTCCTCGCGGTTTGAGGCAACGGAAATTTATCAACTACAGTCGCGGACGAGTAGCGATCTTAAATCGATCCGGCCTCGAAAGACGCGCATGCGAGTGCTATTCGGTTAGCAAGAGAGAGTTTGACCGCTTGTTGGGACATCCCACCGCTTATGGCACCGAGAAATTCCCGCCGCCTCATGCCGCCCTCTTGCTTTAGGAGGCGGCATCCCTAGCGGCTAAATTGAGCTTCACGGAAGGGTCAAATGGGGTCTGGTCACATAGTTTCTCGAGCAGGCGGTCAGAGTCCGTTGTCGAATACTGCCCTGAGACGACCGCTAAATCGGACTTCCGCTTATCGCATGTGGCTGATCCATTGCGGTCGGCCTCGGAATTTCCGACAAGGCCCCGGCCCTGAAGGTCTTTGTCGGAAATTCCGAGGCTGAAGTACTGCGGGCGTTCCTGGCGCGACATCGGCAGCTCGATTGCCGTGCCGCTGTAGCTGCGGCCTGCCATCTCTCGAGATCTTTGTGGCCGCTTGCCCGCCGTCGCAACCTCTATCGCCGTCTTGCCGCCGCTTGGGTGGATCGCAGCCCCCATGAACCACCCACAGCGGCCTAACAACCCACCGAAACCACTCGAAAAGGAAACGAAACGCCGAAGCCGCGTCGGCGGATAATCGCCAAGTCTCGGCCAATATCAGCTTACTGTACCGCAAGTTTCTCATCCCTCTCGCTTCGCAAGTTCGCGACCGCCCGCCAGATGCACCTCGCTCAGGTCGGCTACGACACCATCCGCGCCGCTGTTAAGAAGATCTGCGGCGTGCGCGCCATGCCCGATGCCAATCGCCAGGCGAAAGCCACCCGCGCGAGCCGCGACGATGCCGACAGTAGCATCCTCGAAAACCGCAGCCTGCGCTGGCAGCACGCCGAGACGGCGCGCCGCCTCCAGGAACATATCAGGCGCCGGTTTTCCGGCGAGGCTTAGACGATCAAGATCGATACCGTCAACGCGTGCATCGAAGAGCGTCGTCAGGCCGGCGGCGCGCAAAATCTCTGCACAATGGTGGCTGGATGAAGCAACGGCGGTGCGCAAGCCGCGCTTCCGAGCATCACGGAGAAGAGCCACCCCGGAGTCAAATACCTGCACGCCCTCGCGCTCCAGAATCTCCAGAAAATAGCGATCTTTGCATCTGGCAAGTCCATGAGCGGTGTCGGGTTCCGCGTCAGTCCCTGGCTTTCCCATGGGCACGTCGATGCCGCGGGCGGCGAGGAAGTCCAGCACGCCCGCGATGCGCGGTTTGCCATCGACATAGCGACGGTAGTCAGTCTCTAGATCGAAGGCGACGAATGGGGCCCCGGTTTGGGTCGTTCTCTTGCCAAGGAATTCGTCAAATAGTTGCTTCCAAGCACGTGCGTGGACCGAGTCTGTCTGCGTGATCACGCCGTCCAAGTCGAAGATAAAGGCGTCGAAGCGCTGGACAACGATCGTGATCATCGTATCGCTACCGATTCGCCATCATCACGGTCCAGGCGGAACACGATCACCGGAGATCTGGTCTCGCGGATCACGCGCCGCATTGCCTGTGCACGGTCGGGCTCGAGGGAACCTCGCCAGCCAAGAACGATGAGGTCGCACTCGTTGTGTCGCGCGAAGTCGACGATCGCCGAGCCGACCTCGCCTTGAGCAACCGCGAGACGAATCTCGACTCTGTTCCTGACACCGCCAACAGCACGCAGCCGATCCAGAAACTCTAGAGCCCAGGCCTGCCACTCGTGCTGGGGCTGGTCGACGTAGCGCGGGGACACCAACGTCCCGGGCTCGGAGGGCCGCTCCGCACCTGGAGTCGCAACGTGAAGTACCACAAGTTCCGCCGTGGCTATCGATGCGAGGTGACTTGCAGGGCCGATCGTAGCGGCGCTCGTCGGCGTCCCGTCATGCGGGACCAACAGCCGACGCAAAGCCCAAGGTTTGCGGCCGCGAGCCGGTGGAACGAGGACGACGGGGCACCGAGCTGTGCGGAGAACAGCTGCGGCCACGCTGCCGAGTGCACGCAGCCCGACGTCTGCTCTGACCTGCGGACACATCACGATGAGAGCAGCGCCCCGCTCGGCAGCCTCCTGCACGATGACGGCCGCGGCTGCCCCTGAGCGCCGCTCGACCACCAGCCCGCGCACGTCTTCGGACGAAAGCTTCACGCGTTCGATAAGCGCAGCGGATACCAGGACCTCGTCGGTGACGTGGAGAACCGCGAGAGTACCGTGATACAATTCCGCAAGTCCACGCGCGACGGGCACAGCCACCGTAGCGTGGATGGAGCCGTCGAGAGGAACCAGCACTGTCGTCCCGGATGTCATCAGCCGACCTCTTCCCAAGCCCCCCATCCCGAACCGTCATGTCGCACGACGTAGCACCGACCAGAACGCGCAAGGCACGCCGGCCCGTCCGGTACCGCGAGCGTCAACTCTTCACCATTCCGGACGTCGACCTCGATCCGGCTAGGATCGGCAACAAGGCGCAGATGGAGCGAACGTTCACGCCACTGCACCGGAAATGACATCTCGGTCCAACCGGGAAGCAGATGCGGATCGATGGCAACGCCGTCCCTCAGCGCGCGCAGACCGGCTGCGCCCAACACCGCAGCCTGCCAAATACCGCCCAGCGCACCCATGTGTACACCACCTGCAGCGTTACCCATGTTGTTGGCCAGATCAATCTCTGTGGCCTGGCGAAAATAGGTTTGCGCAAGCGCCACGTCGCCGAGACGAGCGGCCACAAGAGCGTGGAGCGCCGGGCTCAGGGAACTGCCATGCGCAGTCCGGGGTTCGTAGTAGCGAAAGTTCGTCTCGTGCACCGCGGCTGGCCATTTATTCCACAGGAGCGCGCTGAGCGCCACCACATCCGCCTGCTTGATCGCTTTCGAGCGGCGCGTGCGCTCCGGTCCAAGGCTAACGTCAATCGGGATCGCATAGCTTCTCATGGTAACAACGTCGACTTCATCGAGCTGGAAATAGCCGGAGAACTGCTCGAAGAGTTTGGTTGTGGGATCAAAGCCCGTGACCAGCGCGGCCGCAAGCGCTCGCCAGGCGCCGGACTCTTTTTTTGTGATGCCGAGGCGCGCGGATAGCTCTTTCCAGTCAGCGATCCGCTCCAGGCCCAGGAGCTCGACAATGTCCCCAGCACGCTCAAGATTGAAAATCGCCATCGCATTCGTATAGGCATTGTCGTCAACCATTTCGTGATACTCGTCGGGACCGATCACCTGCCGAATATGGGCGCGACCATCGCGTTCGACTGCCGCTCGGCTCGCCCAGAAACGCGCTGTCTCCACGAGAATCTCGGCGCCAGCTGCCAACATGAAGGCGTCGTCGCCGGTCACATACCAATACTGCCACACCGCATATGCAATATCGGCACTGATGTGGTGCTCCCTCTCTCCTGAATGGATGATCGCCACTCGACCATCTGACGTGACGGTGCTCCGCGGAGTGGTCTCGTCACCGGTGTCCGCGGACTCCCAAGCATACAGGGCCCCTTCGAAGCCATGAGCCTTGGCCTTGCACCGTGCTGCGTCAAGAGTGTGGTAGCGGTACATGAGGAGAGCCCGCGCAGCCGACGGATCGGTAAAAACGTAGAACGGCAGCATGTAGATCTCGGTATCCCAGAAAACATGGCCCCGATACGCTTCGCCGGTCAGACCACGCGCACCGATGGAGACACGGTCGTCGGCGGGATTGACCGCTGCGATGAGGTGATAAGTTGCGAAGCGGAGTGCATGCTGCGCCCGCTCGTCGCCCACGATCCGAACCTCGGCCATTTCCCACTTCCGCCGCCAGGCGTCGATATGTGCCTGCGCCACGGCCGGCAAGCCGTATGCGCGGATTGCAGTGAGATGATCCGCCGCCGCCTTCGCGGGATTGGCAATATCGCGTGACGTGAAGACGGTGACAGCGCGGTCCAGACGCACGGTGTCGCCGAGTCCCGCATGCCACGACCACTGCTGCTCGCCGCTCGCGGCTGCTCGCTGATGGCTCGGCGCCCCCGAGCCTCGAAACTCGGACAAGCTGGCGATGGCGATCTCGGTCTCTGATCCGCGTACCCGTAGGACCGTTGGCTCAACCGCTATCAGAGTGGTATCCGTGCGGGCGTCTACAGAAGGAGCAGGATGTGAGGCGAGACTAATCTTCCCCGCATAGTTTTCGGCCGTTACCGCTACCGATTGGACAAGGATATGACGATCAGCGAGGGAGGCGAACTGGAGATGGATCATTCGGGTGATGCGCCCGCTCGGATCCTGATGCCGCCACTCACGCCACAGCGCCCCCTGACGCAGGTCGAGCAGACGCCGATACTGAAGTATGCGGCCAGCCTCGAGTGCCAGTTGCCGATCCTCCACTGTGACTTCGACGCGCCACCAGTTCGGAAGCACAGCAAGCCTTGGCCCGAGCTCAAGGCCCACATCTTTTACGTAGATGCCTGCGATAAAGGACGATGGATGAGAAAATCTACCGTCTTCGGCAATCGAGGCCCTGACCCCGAGATATCCATTGGCGATGGCAAGAATCGACTCGATCTCATGCTCTCGCGCAGGATCGATTCCTTCTTCGATCAAGAGCCAATCCGGCTCGCAGCAAGGCGAGAGGAGAAGCTCGCTCATACGTGTCCGGCTTTCTAGTCGTTGTGCTATTGAGGCAAATCAAGACCGTCTCTCCTTCTGGATCTTATGCTATTTTTTGTCCAGGGGATTTTATCGATGAGGATCGCTCAAATCGCCCCACTTCACGAACGCGTTCCGCCGCGGCTTTACGGGGGCACGGAACGAGTCGTCTCGTTCCTGACCGAGGAGCTGGTGCGCCAAGGGCACGATGTCACGCTCTTTGCAAGCGGAGATTCCGAGACATCGGCAAGGCTCGTGCCTTGCTGCGAGATGGCGTTGCGCCTCAACCCCTCCGTGCGCGACCATTTGCCCTACCACATGATCATGCTGGAAAAGGTGCGTCAGAGACTCGATCAGTTCGACATCCTGCATTTCCACATTGATCTGCTTCACAGCTCGCTAGTTCGCACCATCGCAAACCGGACTTTGACGACGCTGCACGGCCGATTGGACTTGCCGGATCTCGCAGCGTTCTACAAGACCTTTCGAGAGCTCCCCCTCGTCTCGGTGTCGAACGATCAGCAGCGATATTTGCGTAACGTGAATTGGCTCGGCACAGTCTACCATGGTCTTCCGCGCGACCTCCTTGCGTTCCAGCCACTCGCTGGGCGCTACCTCGCATTCCTTGGTCGTATCGCGCCTGAGAAACGGCCTGATCTCGCGATCAAGCTCGCAACACGAGTTGGGATGCCGTTGAGGATTGCGGCCAAGGTCGATCGCGCCGATCAGGCATATTGGGACGAGAAAATCCGCCCGATGATCGAGGCCAATCCCGACGTCGAGTTCATCGGCGAGATTAACGAAGGCGACAAAGCGGCCTTCCTTGGTGGCGCCGCCGCTTTGTTGTTTCCGGTCGACTGGCCGGAGCCCTTCGGGCTGGTCATGATCGAGGCGATGGCGTGTGGCACGCCGGTGATCGCGTTCCGGCGCGGCTCGGTTCCCGAGATAGTGGAGGAAGGCGTATCGGGGTTTGTCGTCGATACGATCGACGAGGCAGTGACGGCCGTCGGACGAATAATACGCTTGGATCGAGCTCTGGTGCGTGCCGAATTCGAACGCCGCTTCACCGCCGAGCGGATGGCGCATGACTACTTGGATATTTACAGGAAGCTCTTCTCCGCGCGCAGCGGATCCGCGCAGCTCGCGATGCTCAACGAAGGGCAGCAAGAACGGCACGGCGAGCGGTCGTCGCGACTGGATATTGTGGACAATCACGACGATCCGCAAATTCCTCCGTTGAATGTCGTCTGCACCAAGGAGGAGAAGACGCCAGTATCTATGCCGCTAGTCACGACCAATTGATTGCGTCCTGCCCAAACACACGGGGCATCACGAGTCTCTGCCCGGCCAATTTGGAGATGAGCTAATTATGGGCTGCCTCATCGAAAAGTCTGATCCTCACGATCACAATCCATATCAATAGTGCTGCCAGTATAACCCTGCCGTCAATCTCGCGCGAGCGTCAATCGTCGTTATCGTACTGTTCAATTTCGCGCGTCGGAAACCGGCGCTCGTATTGTTGAAGTGCCTTTTCAAACGCAAGGCCTACGGGAGGAAGATCACCTTCGCGGAGCTGCGCGAGCAAGGCGTGCGCGGCCTAGCCTCTTCTGCCTTTGGACTAATCCTAAGAGCCGTGGCCCGTCCGCCGCGGGCCGGCCAAAGCCAAGTAGACCGCGCAGGCTGTGCCGAGTAAGCCAGTCAAGATGCTGACGATGAGTGCGGGGCGCCACCCGTCGCCCGCCAAGTAGGCACACATCGGGTCAATGAAATTCAGCCAGGCGGCGTAGACCAACCCGCACAAAATCCCGACTTTTTCGAGCACTCGCACTAAAATACTCATCACTTGGAGCGTATCTAGACTTCGAGCGTATCTGGACTTGCAGCGTATCTGGCCCATTTGCCGCGACAGCGGCAAATCTTTGATTTTGCTGCGGCGATCGGTCCCAGCTTCAATTGGACGAAAAAGCTGGGACCGCCGACGGCGACGGCGGGAACGACATAAAGCCACCGTCAGCTTCTATCCAGCAGTCGCGCAGGGTTCGTCAGTGCGCCATGGTATCTAGCGGCTTCACGCCGGCCCCGATTGGCGCAATCATGGGGCATGCCTCCGTTCCTCTTCACTTGTCCGACGACCAAGATGAAAGTCGAGCATCGATGAAGATGCGCCTGAAGAATTTCAGGAAGTCGTTTGCCTTCGATCCTCGACTTTATGGAGGCCCATCAGAGCTGATGCCCGTCGGAGGCGAGCGGCCCCGGCACGCCCACACGTTCTGGGCCAGGCCGCTTCGTTCTCGTAACCGTTGATAAAAATGGCCGCCGCGAAACAGCGGCCAATCCCGGGAATATAACTTCGCGATTTGCAATGCCCCCAGCCCCGGTGCTGATGCCACAACTGTGGCGGACCGTAGGCAGCTTGTGGAAGTCAAAAACGAGGTTCCGATCAACGAAACAATATCAGCGTTG
Organism: uncultured Alphaproteobacteria bacterium; assembly: GCA_963738845.1. GTDB lineage: Bacteria > Pseudomonadota > Alphaproteobacteria > Rhizobiales > Xanthobacteraceae > Bradyrhizobium. Next base: position 37,443 of record CAVTYJ010000014.1, read on the forward strand.
CCGATTCATCACAGGCGAGGCGACGAGAATAGAAGCCCCGCGGCTAAATTAGGCTCTCGCAATAGGCCACCAAACGCGCAACACCACCAGTTTGCGACGGTCCTCGCTGTCTTGAGGGACTTCACGGCTCCTCAGCTCACGACGCCCTGACTTGTCTGGAGCGTTATTGCAGGCCTTTATGGGCCGCAAGAACATCCAGCACACGGAGCGCTACAGCTGTCTGTCACCGGATGGGTTCAAGGACTTCTGGCGTTGATTTCAGTCGGCTCAACCCGTTCGTTTGAACGAGCCAGCCATCTTTGCGCCAATCTGAGCTGCATCCTCCGCGCAGGCCCTCAACTGGGACTGAAAGTATTCGGCCTGAATGCGGAAGGCCTCCGGAAAATCCTTGGCGCGCAAAAGCCTCTCTCCGAAGTCTCGGTTGGATGCAACTTGCCGCTCAATGTATTCCTTGAGGGTGCTTATTTGCTCCTGATTGGCGCCTGGAAAGGCTCGCATGGTCTTCTCGAGCATATCAAGGTAGCCCTGCGTAGCGCCTCCCACCCTTTCGAGATTTTCTGGGCGAGCCGATGAAACAAAAACGCCCGCCGCGAAGGCGGCACCTGTCGAGATCGGCGGCGATCGGACGCATCAATTCGCCGAGGCGGTAAGCGTAGTCTCGGGACGATGTCATCGGTGGCATCAATCCTATTCCAGACTTAGAGAGCCGCCGCATCGCCCCCCGCGGCGGCTCTCTTTGTGAAAGGAAAAAGCCCGCCAACTGGGCGGCAACAAGCGTGAACAGTTTCACAACAGTCCAGTCCGAATCGAACTAGGCTTTCCCCGCCGGAAGACGAGATTTTGGGAATCTGAAATGACAGCTTTTGCTAAGTCGATCAGCCGAGCGACCGGCTTTCATATTGATTTTGAGAATTCTGAAAACCGTTGTGATGTTCTCCGCACTCGGTCTCACGGTGTTACTCATGTGCGCCTCCTACGGGCTCGATCTGAGTCCGGGCCTTTTCTTAAATAAAAAAGCCCGCCGGTGGGGGCAGGCTTTCGACAGTGTAAGGCGCCTGTAAGCCACTTACTCCAGCATGTTGCCACCACGCACTGGCCGGAACCCACTTATTTGCCTAGCAAGACTTGGGGCAAGAGAGAGGGCCGCCAATGGCGAGTGGCAGAGCGAGATTGCGAGTTGCGGTGCGGGCGTTGTTGAAGAGGCGCAATCGTTCGCGCTTTCGTATTCGTCGACGCGCCTTGCTCCGCGCATAAGTAGGAAAAAAACCCGCCAACGATGGCGGGCTAAGGACCCGAGACCGAGTTATTCGGCGGGGCTATCAGCCCAGGCGGAGGTTCTCTGCGGAAGCCTTACCGTTGCGCCCCGTGAAAAGCTCGTAGCTGATACGGGCCCCCTCAGCCAAATTGGTATAGCCCGCTTTCTCAACGGCCGAGACGTGAACAAATACGTCTGGCCCTCCTGTGTCTGGCTTGATGAAGCCATAGCCCTTTGTCGGATTGAACCACTTTACGATTCCCAAAGCCACTTAGGTGTCTCCTTTCCCGTTCAAGGCGAATCGCCGACCAAAATGTACAATGAAAAGGTCGGTCAGAGGTTGTTCCGGGGGAGGAACCCACGACTCTCCTGCTGCGTTGCTCGCGATGACGTTCCTTGGTCACCGCACAGAAAAAGCCAGCTGCTGGGCGCGCACTTCATGTGCTAGATTCTATCGACGGCGAAAGCCACTTGCCCTCCGGAAAACTCCTTAAGCAAACGACCTGAATTTTGATCAACGGCTCCTTTGACTATTTTGCGAGCGAAAGGATTTCACTATGTTTGAATTGTTTCTTGGCTTGATGAGCCTCGGTCTGTTCGGCGGCCACGTCTATGACTTGCATCTGCAGAGGCGTCCGGCGGTAACTACGACGAACATAGAAGCCAACCGCGGAGCTAACAGATGATTCCCTTCACTACGTTTGCGGACGAACACATATGCTGCCCTCGTTGCGGAGCTTGCCCCGAACTCCAGAGTGAAACCGAGCTCCGTTCCGGCGTTGAATATCTCACGTTGCGCTGCCATTCCTGCGGCATTGTATTCGACGCGCAGGTGCCCATTCAGCTCACAACCGCCCAAACGTTTGAGGATCAGGCACGAGCTAAGCCATAGATCACTTGGGCAGACGTCGTTCGATATGTGTACGGCCCTGTGTGTACCGAAACCCTCAACCGAGTTGATGACGTGATGGAATCACCTAAGCTGGCGGCATGATCGGGCTGTTCTGTTTCGTCCTGGCCGTCCTGGCCTCGCCATTCAAGTCGAAGTTGCGGCTTGAGGCTGAGAACGTGGTGCTTCGACATCAGTTGAACGTCTTGAGGCGCAGGCTGCATAGTCGCGTGCGGCTCACGAACAGTTATCGCTGGTTCTTTATCCAGCTGTGTTGCTGGTTTCCATCAATCCTGCAGGTTCTCACGATCATCCGGCACGAGTCGCTCGTGCAATGCGCCGATCTCTCGCTCGGTAAAGCGCGCCGGTGTCATTCGTTCACGCGCCATCCTGGGCGGACTTCATCACATTACGCGCGAGCTTAAGTTTTCGGACGCTCCAGCCGTCAATCTTCCCCGACTTGTCCGCGCGGCGGCCAGGTTGTGATCCGCGTCAAACCCGCGCTTAGCCGCGGCCGAAGACTGCCGCGCTCAGTCTTGAGTGATGATCATGAGGACCCACCGGAAAGGCTCCCAACGGGCCCGACGAACAGCGCGGCGATGATCAAGAAGCGGCCATACCACGACACCGCAGCTATTTTCCGTCGGCCTGGCTGTTTGGAGTTTGCCTCCTTCGTTGTCTGGAGCGGTTGTATTTCACCGGCCACCTTGATCACTCGCGACGGTTCGGAAGAAAGTGTCGTCATGGATGCTTGGTCCAAAAGGATGAGATGATGGCCCACGAGTCGCTACGAAATCCAGTCAATCCTCGGTGGTTTCCTCGAGACAGCCGGCGGAACGGACTTGGGATGTCCGACGATGATGGGAGCAACAGGGACATCGATCTCAGGCAGCTTCAGGACAGATTTTCCTTCGGAGGTTCCGAGCCAGCCTTGCGCAAATCCAATCCAGCATGTGCCCAGCCGCGAAGCGTGAGCCGCCAGCATCATGTTCTCTGCAGCGAGAGCGCAATCCTCGATAGCCCAGTGACCTGCGCCCGCCGAAATGACGATCAGCACGGGTGCGCCGTAGAAGATGTCGAACTTCGCGTCGTTCAGAACGTGCTGGAAATGATGCGATGCCAGTGCCGCCGGCGAAGTTCTGAGCATATGTGCTTTCGCCTCGCCTGAAATGCTCGCGAGCAGCCCTCTGTCCCTTACGATGGTAAACAGCCAAGTGGTTGACGGCACTAGGAGCCTGAATTGCCGCGTCAATGAGTTGCCGAAGTATCTTTTCGTCCACCGGCTCCGACGTGAATTCACGCACGGCCCGCCGACCATAAATCGCCTCTCTGACGTCCATCTCTCCTACCGCAACAATTTTCAAAGAAAGCACGTCATGAAGGGGGGATTTTGATCTCGATCAAGCCAGGGCAGCGATGACTTGATTGAATTTATCGGTTTCGAATTGCTGCCGACGGCGATACTGTTCGATCCTGCGGAAGTGTCGTGATGGGATATCCAGCCTCAAAACAACTTCGTCCGGATGGAGCGACGGCATTTCCATCGCTCCGCAAGGAGATGGTTGAGCGACATATCGCCGCGCGTGGGGTGCGCGACGAATTAGTTCTCGATGCGATGCGCAAAGTACCGCGCGAACTGTTCCTGCCGAAAAACCTTCGTGAATTTGCTTACGAAGATTCCCCGCTCCCAATCGCCGGGGAGCAGACTATTTCCCAGCCCTATATCGTTGCCTTTATGGCCGAAGCCTTGATGCTCAAGGGTGGCGAGAAAGTCCTCGAAATCGGCGCAGGCTCTGGTTATGCCGCCGCGGTGCTTTCGGAGATCGTGGCCAACGTCTACACGGTCGAACGGCTCGGCCAGCTCGCCGACAAGGCCGCGGCGACACTGGCTGATCTCGGCTACGACAGCGTTCACGTCCTTCATGGCGACGGCACGAAGGGCTGGCCCGAACACGCACCCTACGACGCCATTGTTGTGGCCGCCGGCGGGCCGCAGATTCCGGAATCCCTCAAAGAGCAGCTCAAGGTTGGCGGCCGCCTTGTGATCCCGGTTGGCGCCGATCAGCGCAGCCAGGAGTTGGTCCGGGTCACCCGCGTTTCGCAAAACGAATATCGCAACGAAGATATTGCCGATGTTCGCTTCGTTCCATTAATCGGCGAACAAGGATGGGCGTCGGCGGGGAAACGAGACACTCGCTCTCGGGTCCGGCGGGCGCTCCATCCTGTTCCGGCGGATGAGGAGACGCTGGTTCGAAACCTCGTGGACGCCGCAGAGTCGTTTCCGTCGATCGAGGCCGTTGATCTTGATCCGCTGCTGCAGCGCATCGGGTCATCGCGCATCGTGCTGCTCGGCGAAGCGACCCACGGCACCTCCGAATTCTACAAGATGCGCGAACGCATCACCCGCGATCTCATCGTCAAAAAAGGTTTTCGCTTTGTTGCAATCGAGGCGGACTGGCCGGATGCCGCGCGGGTAGATCATTATGTGCGGCATTTCCAGTATCCACCCTCAGAGTGGACTGCGTTCGCACGGTTTCCAACCTGGATGTGGCGGAATACCGAGGTGCGCGATTTTGTGAGCTGGTTGCGCAAGCACAACGGCACTGTAGAAAGGGGCAAGCGCGTCGCGTTTCACGGCCTCGATCTGTACAGTCTCTATGACTCGATCCGGTCGGTTCTGAACTATCTCGACGAGGTCGACCCGGAATCCGCAAGGGTCGCTCGCGAACGCTATGGTTGCCTCACACCTTGGCAACGCGATCCCGCGACCTACGGCCATGCCGCCCTCACCGGATCCTATCCGACGTGCGAACCTCATGTGGTGCGGGCGCTTACGGATCTCTTGGCAAAGCGCCGCGTTTACGCCGAGCATGACGGTGAACGGTTTCTCGACGCCGAGCAGAATGCGCGTCTAGTCGCCAATGCAGAGCGCTATTATCGCATCATGTATTACGGCTCGCGCGCGTCATGGAATCTGCGCGACAGTCATATGTTCGAAACGCTGAAGAATTTGCTGGCGTTTCACGGCCCGGACAGCAAGGCCGTCGTTTGGGCGCACAACTCGCATGTTGGCAACGCCGCAGCAACCGAGATGGCTGGCCGCGCGGAATACAATATCGGTCAACTCTGTCGCCAGGAGTTTGGTGATCAGGCCTATCTGGTCGGGTTCGGTACCCATGGCGGTACAGTCGCCGCGGCATCCGAATGGGGCGGCGCGATGGAAATCAAGAATATTCAGCCAGCGCTTCCCAACAGCTATGAGCAGCTGTGTCACGCGACGGGGTTCGCGCGCTTTATTCTGGGTCTGCGCGGCCGCGGCGAATTATTCGGAACAAAGGGTCTTGGCAAACCACGCCTCGAGCGGGCGATTGGCGTGATCTATCGTCCCGAAACTGAACGTGCCAGTCACTACTTTGAGGCCAATCTGCCGCAGCAATTCGATGAATATATTTGGTTCGATGATACGAGCGCGGTGACGCCGCTTGATACGGCCGAGATCAAGGGGCTTCCAGATACTTATCCGTTCGGTGTTTGACGCAAACCTTGAGCGGGCAGGTGCGCGGGAGCCCTTTTTTAAGGAGAAGCTTATGAACAAGCTAAGAATTCCACACGATGCTTTGGTATTTGTCGGCGATGGACGGAAAGCATTGTTCCTGCGAAATCAGGGCGACGAGAAATTTCCAAATCTTAGGACCGAGAAAGTCTTTGAGGAGGAAAATCCCTCCAGCCACGAGCAGGGCACCGACCGGCCGGGGCGCGTCGCCGAGTCCGCGGCAACAGGCCGAAGAAGTGCGGTCGAGCCGACCGATTGGCACCACATCGAACAGCACCGCTTTGCGCGAAGGGTCGCCGCTGCGATGGAGCAAATGGTCCGCGCCAGCAAGGCGAAGGCCCTTGTCGTTGTAGCTCCGCCAAAAACGCTCGCAGACTTGCGGGACGCATTCCATGCCGATGTCAAAGCATGCGTCGTTGCCGAGATCCACAAGGACCTGACCAAGCACCCGGTCTGGGAAATTGAAAGGCATCTCACGAGCGATGCCTGAAGATTGATCGTGCGGCCAGATCAAACGGAGTTGCACCACTGTCGTGGGCATATGGCGTTGTCCTTCAAGAATGAGGATGGGCCGTGTCCTGTGCAACGCTGACCTCAAGCCGATCTGCTTCCGTTGTCCCATTGACGATGGCGTGAGACCGACAAGACGATGAGAAGAGAAGCGATGACCAGCTTCGACCGAAGAGAAGAAGCCTTCGAGGCGAAATTCGCGCATGATCAAGAGCTGACCTTCAAGGCAAGGGCGCGCGCCTTGCGCATGCTGGGCCTATGGGCGGCCGAAAAACGGGGTGAAACCGGAACGGCTGCGGAAGGATATTTCCGCGCCTTGATCGACGCCGATGTATCCATCGATCCCGACGCGGCCTTGAACAGGCTTGTGCTCGACCTCGCCGGATATGGGGTCGACGCCGCGCAAATCCGTGCAAAGCGCGATGCGTTATTTGCGATCGCGCAACGCACCTTTCCTTGAATTTCAGGCCTCGTGAGGCCGCCCTCTGAGGAATATGCCATGAACGTTTCCAATATCATGCGCCGCTCGTTTGCAACGATCAAACCAGACGCGCCGCTTCTGGATGCCGCGCATTTGCTCCTGGAGACCAATCAGCGTGGTCTGCCCGTGATCGACGGCGAGGGTGCGCTTGTCGGCGTTATCTCGGAGGGCGACTTCCTGCACCGGACGGAGCTCGATATCAGCCCGCCGCCCGGAAATTTCCTGGAAGAGCTGCTTGGCATCGAAGAAGACTCGCCCGCCCGCCGGCGAATGTGTGCCCATTTGGTCTGTGAAACTATGACGCGCGACCCGGTCTGCGTCGATGACGAGGCGGGCCTCGACGAGGTCGTCGCACTGATGGATATGCGCCATATTGCGCAGCTTCCCGTCGTATGTGGCGGCTCGGTGGTCGGCATCGTCAGCCGGCTCGAACTGTTAGCCGCAGTTGCGCGCGCATTAAGCTCGACCGCGCACGGCAATTGACGAAAGTGCGTAACAGCGCCGATATCCGTTGCCCCTGAACGTCGTTGCCACGTACCCTAATAGAAAGGATAATATCGGCGGCCGTAGTAATACGGTCCGCCATAATAGTAGCCGGGCCCGGAGTAGCCATAACCGTAATAATATCTGCATCACGAGGTCCTAGGATCGTTTCGGCCAGAGGGCGGGACATCGGCGAAACAGATTGGATCGGACGAACGTATCGGCAAAGATCAAGAACAGGCAGCATCGGGCGATCGATCGGGTGATCGAATCCGGCTGCGGTTGAACCCCTCCTAATCCCGACCTAGTTCGATACTCGGGCCAGCTCGGTCCACGCGTCCGCTTGGACGCGAATAACGAGTTTGTAACCGCCCTCGCCGTTCGGCTCAAATATGGATGCCTCGCCTTCGCGGACGTCGGACCAGTCTTTCCCGAAGGCGTCCACGATGTTCGGCTTGTGCGAAACAATCACAACATTGTTGTCGGCCGGGGGCAGCTCCCCGACGAGCTTGCGAAACGCTTTCGCACGGCGATCGTTTTCGTCCGGAGAGGCCTCGGGCCCCCCTTCAGCTAGATCTGCAGTCGCGGTTACCTGCCCAAAGCCCAGCAGCTTCCCGGTCTCAAGGGCCCTCTGGATCGTGCTGGTCAGAACCGATGCGACCGGTATTTTCAACTTGCGCATCGACTCCCCGATCGATTTTGCCTGCGCGCGCCCCTGTTCGTTGAGCTGGCGCGCCGCGGGGCCGTTGTTCCTGCTCATCGAGTCGATGTGCGACTGATCCGAAACGGTCGCGCCGTGGCGAAAGACGATCACGTACCCACCCAAACGTAGATTGTTGATCAATTCAACTGGCAAAGGTTGGCTGCTGGCCATTACTGGCTTAAACATCAGAAGAGCCCACAACACGGATCCGAGCGTTGCAGCTACTAGAAGCAGCCGCGTGTGTGCATGGATTCTTCCTCGCTTCATGCTTGTTCTCCTACGTATGTTGACGAGACTCGATTAAGGATTAGCGGAGGCAGTTCAAACGACGAGAGCAATGCCGGATACGATGAGCAGCGCGTTGACCACGATCTCGAACTGCCGGTCGGAAAGTCGCTTGAAGATACGGAGGCCCAACCATGCGCCAAGCAAGGCGGCAGGCACAAAGGCGAACGGCTTCCAGTCCAGCTGCGTTTGCGTTGTTGCTACCGGGCGCATCAGTTGGATCGCGACCAGTGTCACGGGCTGCATGGTAAGAATGAACGGCTGGTACACGCCGCGTTGGTGGGCCTTGTCCCAGTCTTTGAGTCCGCACCAGATAGTGACGAACGCACCGGGAAATCCGGCAAGGCCGCCTGTGACACCACCCAAAAATCCGGCGCATGCGTCGGCCAACGATCCGCTCCGGAGACCGCGAACGGGCAAGCGCAAGAGAAGATAGCAGCCATAGACAATGAGCATACTTCCGATGATCATCCGATAGGTGCTTGTTGAAAGGTGAAGCAGGAGATACACGCCGGCGGGCACACCGAGGAAGCCGCCGATCAGGAAAGTGCCCAGACTTCGCCAGTCGACTGAACGCCAGAGCGCGGCAACACTGAGCATCTGGATGGCAATGCTGCAAACGACCATGACTTCCACGGCATAGACCGGGCTCTCGATAAGGTGGAAGAGCAAGGCCCCGGATAGCGCAGAGAAGGCAAAGCCAGCGATACTCGAGACGGTGGCGGCGGCAAAGATCGCGATCAAGGCATAGACCGCGCCATGGATGCTTTGTGAGGACAGCATCGCGCCTTCCGCGAAAAGGAAAGCCACGCCGACCACCCCGATGCTGATTATACCAGCTAAGCTCGGACCGTCCGAGTGGTCGAACGATAATTTGCTGCTTGGAAAAACCTGTTTCATCATTTTGTGCGTCCAACGTCGTTCACGAGCGATCCTCCGGTTGAGCTGGCTTGTTTCGACCTTGAAGCGGCTAGTCGTACGCGGAGGCTCTTGACTCGTTTTGCGTTGGCGCCGCGCCGGTCGGCGGAGTGGCGTCTCGCAAAATCGCGCCGGCCAGGATGTGGAGGATGATAAATACAGCGAGCAGGATGGCGACCAGTATGCTGGGGCCGCGCAAAGACAACTGAAAAGATGTGAGGAAAGGTCTCTTATCGACCGCCATTGTCGGTACCGTGTTCGATCTTTGACTGACGGCGGCGCGCTGATCGGAGCTGGCGATCGAATGCCGATATTGCCGAACAATGCGTCGAGCTTGCCGGCGCCGCGAGTGATGCAAGACGTCGATGAATGACGCAAGGAGGCCGCGTCGCTCCTGGTAAAAGAGCGCAAACGCCGGGTATGCCCTTCCAACGGGATTAAATCGCTCACTCACGGGGAAATCTCACAATGCCTACGCGCCGTTTGATCATCGAATCATCTAGAGAGCGGCTCGATTGCGCCTAACCGTTATCACCTGGCCGTCCCCTGCGCGTCCCCCGGTTGCATGACGCTGTACGTCGGTCGAGCGGATCGGAAGTAGCGGAAAACAACATGGACGAACGCCCATGGCAGTTGTTCGGTTTCGAGCGCCGAACCGAGATACTGGACTGCAAGGCAAAAACTTTGCGGTTTGCTTTATTTTTGCGTCAGAAATGCTTGATCTTTTAGCGAGAAGGACCCGTCGGCTCGGAGGGCTTTGTGCAATTTTTCTTCGCCGGCCATTCGCTCGATACCGAGCGCCGCGAGTTGTTGCGCGACGGCAACCCGGTTGCGGTCGAGCCGCAAGTCTTTGATCTGCTGACCTATCTTTTGCAGAACCCTGATCGTGTCGTGAGCAAGGATGACCTTATCGCGGCGATCTGGGGCGGTCGGCCGAATCGTACTCTTACTCCACGCTCGTCAGCCGCATCAACGCGGCACGCAAGGCGGTCGGCGAGTCCGGCGAGGAGCAGCGGCTGATCCGCACCATTTCGCGCAAAGGCATCCGTTTCGTCGGCGAAGTGCAGAGTGCCGGGGCTTGCCGAGATCACCTCCGCAAGCCTGTGATCGCGGCGATGCCGGAACTGGGCCAGTTCAGCAACAAGCAGGCGCATCTCGTCAATATCTCGTCGATCTTCGGCATCGTCGCCCCGCCGTTCCATCAGATGGTCCTCCGGAGGGGGTCGTAGCGGGCACCTTTGCGTGTCACCTTGCGCGCTCTTCGCTGACCTAAGCGAAGGCCAACTCCAACCTCTCTTTCCGCCGCTGGGTCGGCCAATCGCCGGGTGATCATGTCGACTACGCTCGGTCCACCGGGCCAACATTGGATGACTTCGCTCGGAGTTCCCAAACTTTCCGAGGGCGTATACTCGGCCCAGGGCGCATATCGGCAAACCGCTCTATCGTTCGCCGAGCTGAATGTGTCGATCTACCAGAAGCCACGTAGTCTGGGCAATCGCCAAGAGTTCGCCGCCCGAGCTCAGTAATGCACTGCTTGCAAACAGTTTGCGGCCATTCCTGCCCGTCGGCCACGCGAGAACGACGCATTGGTCGCCCGGGTAGGGTCGCCGTTCGATGCGCGCACTCATGCGCCCGAGGAGAATTGGCTCGGCGCCAGTCATCCCCAAATGCCGCGCGCCGACACAAGCAAATCCAGTTGGGCAATCCAATGTAGCCCAGATGAACTCGCGAGCAACGGCACCATCGTTACTCGCCAGATTGGCGTAGGGCACCCATGGTGCCGCGAGCGTCCCGTTCTCGCGGTCGGGGCGCGGCGGCAAAGCACACGCGATGATGCGCAGACCGTCGCCATCCATACGCGTCGGTCCGCATACAAAGCACGTCGGCAAAGGATGGCGGCTTTCGTCATACGGCGATCGGCGAACCGCGTCTTGGGCCTCGCGGAAAGTAACTAAGGGAACCCTGGGAACATCGATGCAGATTCCGCGACCTATGGCCAGTGTCGTCTCTTCCTTCCTTAGTTCCACGGTTTGTTCGCGCGCCACAATATCGAGGGGTTGATCGATCGGCGGCGGCGCCAGCAAGGTGACCTCCGCGTCGCCATTAATGTGGGCGGCGAAGAGTCCACAAACATAACCGCCATTGGCCGATTTTGGCGGACCGCAGAAGCGCTTGTTGATCAGGACGGATGGCATTGGTGCCTCTTCAATTTCACCTAACCTGTAGCACGATCCGCCCTTGCGGAGTCCGGTTCGCGATAGCGCTCATCGCCTCGGCAGCATCCTCGAGAGATAGCACGCGGTCAATGTGCGGGCACAGCTTGCCCTCGCCGACCCATTCCATGATGGTTTTGGCCGCGCGAGCCGCATGTTGCGGAAAGCGTTCTTTCCAGGAGCCGATGAAGACGCCGACAATCGAATAGTTCTTGAGCAGTGGCAAATTCATCGGCAAGGACGGAATCTCGCCGCTGGTGAATCCGATCGGCATCAGTCGGCCGTTCCAGCGCATGAGCCGAGCCAGGGTTGTAAAGACAGTTCCGCCGACATTGTCGACGCAGACGTCAAGACCTTCGCCGCCCGTGAGGGCCTTCACACGTTGACGCACATCTTCGCAGCGAATGATCGATGACCTCCTCAGCGCCATAGGCGCGGACGATGGCCGCCTTCGCGGCGCTGCCCACGACTGCAATGACTCGCGCGCCGAGCAAATGCGCGAGCTCGACGCAAGCCAAGCCAACCCCGCCGGCGGCTCCCGTCACGAGGACCGTTTCACCTGCCTGCAGCCGTGCCCGCTCGATCAGGGCATACCAAGCCGTAAGATAGGCGTGCAGGATCGTTGACCCGACGATGAAATCCACGTTGGCCGGAAGAAGCACGGTCTCGACCTTTGGCGACCATGCGTTCCGCAAAACCACCGAACCAGCTTTCGCAACTGACCCGGTCGCCGGGACGGAAGCGCGTGACCTGGTCGCCGCAGGCTACCACGACGCCGGCGGCGTCCGTTCCCGGGAACATAGGGGAGAGTCGGCCGCATCTGATAGCCGCCGCAGGTCATCAGGTAGTCCATGTAGCTGACGGACGCGGCGTGGACATCGATCAGGACCTCATCCGCACGCCGGGCGCGGTTCGGCGCGCATCGGCGAGGCTTAGGGCTCTCGATGCCCTCGAAGGCATTGCAAAGATCGCGCGCATCTCAGCCTCCGCGTTCTGTCTTCGAAACGATGGTCCCGTCAGCCGTGAGCGGCATCCGCGAACTGTGGCGAAGCAGGCGCGGCATCAGCATCGGGACGACGTCGGCGATACTGCTTCGTAGCGTCGCACCAAACTGCGCTACCAGATCCCGCTCCTCGAGCCTGACGCCGACGAGGACGTATCCGGTGGTCATGAAGGCGAACAGCAGGTGCCCGGCGGTCATGTGCGGCGTCGCCCAGAAGGCGAGCAGGAACCCCAGCATCAGCGGGTGACGCACGAGCCGGTACAGCAGCGGCGTCTTGAACGCCTGCACGCGAGCTGCGGCTCCGCGCGCCGCGTCGAATACCTGACGCAGCCCGAACAGCTCGAAATGGTCGATCATGTACGACGACGCCAGCGCCGTCAGCCAGCCGATCCAGGAGATCGCCGTCAACATCGCCGCCGGCCAGCCCTCGACGAGCCAGATCGTCGTGGCGATCGGACGCCACTGCCAGAAGATGAGGATCAGAAGCAGGCTCGAGATCAGCACATAGGTGCTGCGCTCGCAGGACGCCGGTACGATCGTCGTCCACCAACGCTTGAAGGTCGGACGCGCCATGACGCTGTGCTGGACTGCGAACAGCGCCGAGCAGCAGCCACGTCGATCAGGATCGACTGCGACGAGCCCGCCCTCGGGTCCCGACGTCGATCGACTTCGGCACCAGATAGTTGCCGATGAAAGCCACCGCGTAGATAAGAGAAAGCAAGAAGACGAGATAGCTCGCAAGGCCATAGATGAGGGCGGCGACACGTCCGATCATGAGGTACTCCTCACCGGTTTGTGCGTGCGATCCGCGATCGAGCGCCGAGCGACGATGCATCTGCACGCGTCGCTGCTGAGCATCGCCTCGTCCCCTGGGCGTCCCCGGACGCCGTCATTGCGGATCGCATCACAATGGTTCTGTTCAGCGTACGGACGTTTGGATTTCCGGAGATCCGTCGTGACGACCAGCCCTGCCGAGCTCGCGTTGCGCAAAGGCCTGGCCCTGCTGGTCTATCTGGCCGAAGCGAACGGCCCTGTCGGGCGCGACGCGGTCGCAACCATGTTGTGGCCGGAGAGCTCCGAGGAGGTCGTAAGGGCGCGACTGCGGCGGCTGTTGCATCGCCTCCAGCTCACGCTCGGCGACGTTCTCACATCCGACCGCTCGACGGTTCGATGGTCGTCAGCGATCGACCTGCAGGTCGATTCTCGGTTGTTCGAGCAGGCCTGCGATCGCGGCGAGTTCGAGCGCGCTTGCCATCTCTATCGCGGCGACTTTCTCGAGGGCTTTTCGCCCGGCGACTGCCCGCAGTTCGACGAGTGGGCCTTCTTTCGCCGTGAAGGCCTTGCGGGGCCGGGCGATCCAGGCGCTCGAGCGGGTGGTGCACGACAAGCATGCGGCCGGCGACTACGCCGCCGCAGCCGCGCATGCCGGCCGTCTCGTTGCGCTCGATCCGCTCAGCGAAGTGTATGGCCGGCACCTCATCCGCAATCTCCTGCTCGCCGGGGATCGGGCCGCGGCCGAGCGCCACCTGAAGGCCCTGACACAGCGTCTTCGCGACGAGCTCGACGTGGCGCCCGAAGCCGAGACCCGCGCGCTGTTGAACGCCGGCGCAACGATGCCGGCCGCGGATCCGCCGCCGACGCGATATGTCGAGCGGCGGCGACGTGCATCTCGCGTTCCAGACCTACGGCGCCGGGACGCATCGATATTCTGCTGCTGCCCGGCTTCGTGTCCCACGTCGAACGGATCTGGGAGGAGCCGCGGTTGCCGGACGTTCCTGTCCTCCCTCGCCGGGATGGGCCGTCTCATCCTGCTCGATCGTCGCGGCATCGGCCTTTCCGACCGGGTCGGATCCAGCCCCAGCGTCGACGCAACCGCGCAGGACATCGGCACCGTGCTTGATGCCGTCGGCAGCCGCCGGGTCGTGCTGTTCGGCGCGTCCGAGGGCGGACCGGCCTGCATCAAGTTCGCGGCCGATCATCCGGATCGTGTCGCCGGCCTCATCCTGTTCGCCTCGCTGGCGAAGGGAAGCGCGACACCCGACTATCCGCACGCGCTGCAGGCCAATCAGTATGACACGATGGCTCCAGCAGCTCGTCAACGGCTGGGGCGGGCCTGCCGGCATCGAGACGTTCGCGCCGAGCCTCTGCTGGCGATGCTCAGGCGAGAGCCTGGTGGGCAGGCCTGCTGCGGGCCGCGTCGAGCCCGGGAGCCATCAAGGGCGTGCTCGAGGCGCTTGCGCGATACGGATGTGCGGCATCTTCTGGGCCGAATTTCCGCGCCGACCCTGGTGCTCCACCGTCGCGGCGACCGCGCCGTTCGCGATCGGCGCCGGCCGGCATCTCGCCAGTCACATCGCGCAAGCGCGATTCGTCGAGCTCGACGGCGCCGATCACTGGGCCTTCGCGGGCGATCAGCGAGCGCTGCTGGCCAGCATCAGACAATTCGTCGGCAGTCTTGCAGCCTGATTGGTTGTCCTTTCGCAACACAGGTGGACTTACCGAGGCTGCAATTGCCTCGAAGACTGCCTGCGTGCAATTTTACGCGCCCAGGATCAAAAGGAGCGCGATCCGGTCACGGCCTTTCGGACTTCGGCGGTGGGCGCTTTGGACGCCGATGCCATAAGATGATCGCTGCGACGGCCACAATAGCAGCTCCGACAATCGCCGAGATCAACGCGGAAGTCTGAATAAAGGCAATGGCGGGAATACTCACCGCCATGATCAAGCCAAGACAACAAACATGCAATGAAAGAACATGAACGCCTGCGGTAAACGTTCCAAGCGTGAGGAGGACAAAGATAGCCAATCCGATCGAACCCGCGTTGAATAACCGTTGCACGCTCGGCAGCAGTAGCAGATTCATGACAAGTAGGAATGCAAGCCAGTGCATGCCTTGCGTTACAATCAATCTCCACCTGGAGGCGCTGTCTGTCGTGTGGTGCCAGCCGGCCGCTACGCAGACGATCCCGATCATCGGCGCAAGCAGTTCCCAATAGAGAATGATAGGTTGATTGGAGAAGCTCGTATACGCCACGCCTATCACTGTGAGGATCAGCACCAGAAAGAACGGAAGCTCTCTGATCCAGAAGCTTGGATGACGTGGGTTCTCCATGACCGCGTTATCAGAGGGAACGGACATGGTGGACCTACGCGCCTACTGAGGCGGACCTACGCGTCACGGGTAACATCACCTTTTTGCATCGAAGGCCCTCGGAGATCGATCTTCCTGCCAGAATGCGCTGAACCGCATTCAGGTTGCGCCGAACTGAACTATGTAGCCTGAGAACACGCAGTTTTTCTCGGCCTGTTCGAAAGCAAAGATCACCGATCTGACCGCATTTCAGGCGCGCGCAAGCTATGCGAGGCACTTTTCACGCTCCCGGTTCGTTTGTCGCGGCGCTTAGGAAGAACGTAGCTGAAGCGCGAAAGCGATCCAAGCTGCACCGTAGAATATGAGGTCTATGCCGACGAAAAGACCGATTACCCAGAGGCCGGAGACTGGCCATTGGCGATACACGAGCACGCCGAGCACAAACGTGATCACGCCGTCGAGTAATTGCCAACCCCAGCCCGGCAGGCCAACGACGATGGACCCGATCGCCTGAAAGAGGCCACCGATTAAAAAGAATGTTGCCATGACGATCGTCAGGGCCTCGGCGCTGAGCAGAGGCCTGCCGACAAGAAGTCCGCCTACGACGCCAAACAGGATAGCGGCAAGCAGGTGATGAAAAAATCCAGCCCAATGTCCGACAAGAATGGCTTGCGCGACCTCAATCCCGCAGGCGAGTAGGAGCATCCAACCGAAGAACAGCATGGTTGCGACCGTGGCGGTCACGGCCCGGCCTATTGCGGCAATACCGAGCGCGACGAGACCCGCGCCGAACGCCAATAGCCAACCCCAATAATGGACTAGCTCCGGAGGCGCTTGCACTTCAATCGTATGGAAACTGGTCATGGATGCTCCCCCTTTCCTCCAACTTGTCGTATGCGCCTCATTTGAACTATGTGGACCTGCTTCCAACCTTGTCTAAACCGCGCAACTGCGGGCATCTCACCCGCGAATAGTCGATTTCATGTGTGCGTTTTGTCAGATCCAATTTGCTCTAGGGCGATGTGCATGCACTCCTGTAATTTTTGCGCAACCTGCGACTGCGAAATTCCCCGCGATGCAAGATCTGCAGAAACCCGCCGCAACGTATCTTCAACGGTTTGAGTTTCCAAGTCTGCCGTTACCAATGCGTTTGCATATGCCACAGCCACATCTCCTTTGAGACCAAGCTTTTCTGCCGCCCAATTACCAACGAGCTTATTGCAGCGGGCCAGCGCTTTGAATTTGAGTTCTTCGTCATGCGCGAACTTTTCTTCAAATGCTTGTTCCCGTTTATCAAACGTCGTCATGTTCTCAGTCCATCAAAGCAAGAAAGTGCATTATTCTTTTTACTTTGGGCCCGGCACGGTCTACCGAGCTAAGGCGATTCATCGACGTCGGCTAGGTCTTCGCCTTGAAGATGATCGCTGCTACTTCCTGATACGGCTTGCGCCGACCCGCAGAATTGTGAAACCCTACATGCGCCTTTGTCGAACTAGTGCTTTGCGCTAGATCAATATAGAGTGCGCGACGCTGTTAATGCCGAAATTGCGGGCAAGCAAGCACCGCCGGTGCAAGGCCGGCCGTCGCCTCGCACATCGCGCTTGGGTCACGGTTAATCGCCCTGCTTGACGACCGCGTCATCCAGTGTGCTTCGTTTCAACAACTCAAGGTCGGCGTTGCTAGGCTGGCTTCGGCGCTCTCCGGATGCGCAAGTAGTCAAGCGCCCGGCGGCAAGGGCAAAGCCTCGCGACAAGGCAGGAAGTAGGCGGGACACCTGCGTCAACTCGAAATAGCTAACCCAACCGTCCAATCATAGCCATGAAGGTCGGCGAGCCTGGACGGGCGAACCGATCGGACCACCATGTCCTCTAGCTCCAACACCAGTACCGCCAAGAAAGCGCGCAAGAAGGCTGAGGCGGATTTTGCCACTTGGCTCATGATGGCCAAGCTTGGTGGTTTCGATGACCTTCCGTCAAATGCACAAGGCTTTCTGACTAACTATCGAACTCGACTGGAGACGATGAACGAGGCCGAGTCCACTGCCTTGGCCATTTGCGAGGTCTACAGCGCCTATTACAGCGAAATGGGCGGGGTGCAAAGACGGCATAAACGTCAGCCCGGCCTATCGGCTGCGCGCCATTCGACTCAGCCAATGATCCGGAAATCGCTTTCGGCACTGCTAGTTTTCGTAATCATGGTGGCGCTGATCATAGCTTGCAAATTTATGGCGCAGTAACAACGCCCACGAATCTTCGGTGCGACGTTTTGAACAAGCCGCCTTGACTTAGATCAAGGTGCCGAGTTCGTGCAGACGCAACGAAAGAGCGGATATCTTTTCCGCGCTATTCGATGATCGCGAGTCTGCAATCTCGAAGCGAGCGTGAGGCGCATACGAATACGCGACGGAAAACATCTCCCTCCCGGAAGCGCTCGTTGCGCGCACGCGAGAACGCCGAGTGATCCGGGATAGCATCCTCGATGCCGAGCTTGCAAAACCAGCGATAGGCGAGGTTCACCTGTACTTCACGGCAGATCAGCCGCTCCGAGCGGATCGCAAAGACATAACCCACGACCAGCATCCGGACCATCAGCTCCGGATCAATCGACGGGCGACCCATGGGCGAATAATGAGATGCGAGTTCGCTGCGAAGCCAGGAAAGATCGAGAGCTGCGTCGATCTTCCGCACCAGATGATCTTCGGGAATTGCGTCTCCAAGATGAAACTCGTAGAACAGTTGACCTTGGTCACTCTTCAGACGGCCCATCATGGATCGACCTCGCCGCGATTCGCGTCAACACAACGGAATCACGCTTCGTGGCCTCTCTCAATCGGCTTTTGCAACAAAATCGGCACCTTTGAGACGTGCGGACGAAAACGCTCTATTTATTCAACCAGCTCAAGCACCCGAAAACAGAGTGCGCTGTCGAATATCCCCCAAGAGCGCTTCTCCAACCGACCGTGCCACGAGATCCTCGATGCCGGAGGCGCTGCCGATCACGCCTGCAAACACGAAATCGTCGCGTCCCAAATCAGCCGTGAGTTTTGGTGCGTCCCTCGCGCCGTGCATGCCCTCGCCGGAAAACAGTCCAACCACGATGGCGGGACCGTCGACGCATGCGGCTGTCTCATCAAGGAAAGGCCTCTCCTCCAGCAGCGCGAACCGGACCTTGCGGAAGGCTGCGCGCCGCTCGACCTTTCCTGCGACCTGTTCGGTGGCTTGGCGTGAGGCCGGGTTGCGCCGCGATCCATGCGCCAGGAAGATGAGGGTGCAGCAGCGCGGCGCAAATCCGTACGCAGCCGCGGCCTTTCTGGCAAACGCCACCACAAGGTCCGGCAATCCCGGATCAAGACCGAGCGGCGGCAGGATTTGAATCGTGCAGTCCTGCCGATCGACCTGGTCGAGCACCTGCACGAGGCGGTCGCGTGTGAAATATCCGCTGGAGGCAAACAGCGGATAGACAATGATGCGCCGCGCCGTGAGGCTTACAATCGCATCGTTGATGGATGGCGCGCCGTTGACGAAGCCGACCGCAATCTCCGATACCAGGCCGCGTTCGGCCAACGCCCGCGCGAGCCGAAACACGCCTTCGTTGTCGGCGCCCGGCCGCCTTTCGCCGTGGGCGGCGAGCAGCAGCGCCGTATGTGCAACGCCGTCAGGCGTGTTCAATGGCTGGTCCCGTCGGAAAACGTGATCTTGTTCCATACATTGTATTTGCCCGAGGGGCGCGACATCGGGATGCGCTTGATCTCGGCGAAGGTCGCCGCATCGTAGACTACCAGGGCGCCCTGGTCGTCCCAGATCGAAACCAGGGCATGGCGGCCGTCCTTGTCGAACTCGACGTGAGCCGCCGTCTTGCCGGGCTCAGGCGTCACACTGCGGACCACCTCCAGCGTTCGCTTGTCAATGACCGAAAGCGTATCCTTCTTCGTTCCCATCATGCTGTCGGTCCAGGCGTAAGGCGTGTTATCGTGGCTGCGCATGAAGAAGCCCGGTCCCGGCGTATCGATCGACTTGACCTCTGTCCAGTCCTGCATGTCGAGCACGCTGATCTTGCCTGTCTTCAGGAGCGGGGTCGCCATGACTGCACGGCCGTTCCAGGTCCAGGAAATCCCGGAGCCGAGATGCGGCAGGCCCGGCAAATCCAGCTGCTTGATGTCGCGCCCGACGGTGAGATTGACGACGACCGCCCTGCCCTCGCGGGCAGAGCCGATCAGGTTGCGATACGGCGGATCGAAGAAGAAATCATCCAGCGGCTCCGGCACCTCGATGCGCCGCAAGGCAAACAGGCCTTGCGACGATGGCAGGGCCTCGATCATGCCCTTCTCGTGCGAATGCACAAAACCGGCGTAGACCGGCGGCGCGTTCGGATCGGTCGCGACTTCCCAGATCTCCGGTACGTCCTTCAGTGCGGCGATAAAGCTATCGCGTGGCGGCGCCTGGTATACGGCCGAGACCCGCGAGGAGTTGCCGTGCTTGTCCCTGGCCTCGAAACTCTTCTCGATCGACAGATCGTCCGTGGAGAGAATCACGAGCGTGTGCGGCAAATAGTTCGCAACCGCAATGTGCTTGCCGTCGCGGGAAATCGCGATGTTGCGGGAGTTGATGCCGGCACGTACCTCGGTCAGCATGGTCAACGTCCAGAGGTCGTATTTGCTGACCCACCCGTCGCGCGACATGAAGAACACGTAGCGTCCGTCCGGCGTGAATTTCGGACCGCCATGCAGCGCAAAACGCGTCGGGAAACGCACCAGCGGTTCGAAGCGGTCACCGTCGAGGATTGTTGCGTGGTGATCGCCCGCCTCGACGACGACAAACAGGTTCATCGGATCGGCATCGAAGCGCGGCCGGTCAAGCGTCGGTGCGGAGGCGTGAACAACGCGACTGGCGTCGATCTCCTGCGCGCCCCAGACCGGCACGGATGGCAATGGGACGGCGATATAGGCGGCGAGTAAGGCGATCTCTTCCTTGGTGAGCTTCGCGGCGAAGCCCGGCATCTGAGTGGCGGCGCGGCCATCGGCGATCACGGACGCGGCCTTTGCGCCCATCATGCGGCCGAGATTTTCCGGCAGCAGCGCTGGCCCGAGCCTACCCAGCCGGTCCGCGCCGTGACATTCGGCACAGTTGTCGGCAAAGAGTTTCGCGGCATCCGGTTCGGCGAATGCCTGAAAAGGCGATCCTGCCAACACGACAGCGATGCAGATCACTTCAAATAGCGAGCGGCGCTTCATGGCGTGCTCCGCGGTAAACACGGGTCTTCACCCGTTCTCCCGGCTCAGTGAGGCCGATTTCCGTATCGGTGAGGTAGCAGGCGGGATCTTCAGCCCAGGGATCGCCAGTGATCCGCTGGGCGCGCACACGCGTGTTGCCGTTGCAGATGTCGAAATAGGCGCAAGCGCCGCAGCGGCCGCCGACCGCGCGCGGCTTCCGCTTCAGGCCTGCCATGATCGGATCGGACAGATCGGACCAGATTTCGGAGAACGGGCGCATTTTCACATTGCCGAGGCTGTAGTGCCACCACATGGTGTCAGGATGCACGTTGCCGAGGTTGTCGATGTTGGCGACGTTGACGCCTGAGGAGTTGCCGCCCCAGCGGACCAGCTTTGCGCGCAATCCTTCCACCGCGTGTGGCACGTTCCGTTCGGCCCAGTGCAGCAGGTAAACCGCATCAGCGTCGTTGTTTCCGGTGACGAACTCCATCTCGCTGCCGCTTTTCGCCCAGCGCCATGCGCGATCGATCACCATGTGCATGGCCTCGCGCGTCGTTTGCCAGGCGGCATCGTCGCCGCAATTCTTGTTGCCGCGCCCGGCATAGACGAGGTGCGAGAGGTAGAATTTTGGAAAGCCTTCTTGCTCGACAAGATCCAGCAGCCGTGGCAGTTCAGCCGCGTTGTCCTCCGTCATAGTGAAGCGCACGCCGACCTTGATGCCACGATCACGCAACAGCCGCAGCCCGCCCAGCGCCTCCTGATAAGCGCCCTGCTTGCGACGAAATCGGTCGTGGGTCTCATCAATGCCATCAAGGGAAATGCCGACATAGTCATAGCCGACATCGCGGATGCGATCGGCCATCGCGGCATCGACCAGGGTGCCGTTGCTCGACAGGCCGACATAAAACCGCATGGCCTTGGCGCGTCCGGAAATCTCGAAGATGTCGCGCCGCATCAGCGGCTCGCCGCCCGACAGGATCAATACAGGCACGCGAAAGGCCTTCAGATTGTCCATGACGCGAAAGACCTCAGCCGTCGACAGTTCATTGGGAAAGTCGACATCGCCCGAAATCGAATAGCAATGCTTGCACGTCAGGTTGCAGCGGCGGATCAGGTTCCAGATCACGACCGGCCCCGGCGGTTGCCGGACCGGACCGGTCGGCGGCGGTTCATCCAGTTCGCGCAAATACTGACTCAGGCGGAACATGACTGTCTCCGTTGGTCACGCGGCAATGCGCAGACCGGTCTTCTTCAGTATCCGGGTGGAAAACAGCACATCGTGCGCGCGGGCCGCGTAACCGATCATCTCGGCGATCTCAGCGACCTTGTCCCCGACCTCGCCCCGGCTTCTGCCATGCACCATGGCGAACAGGTTGTACGGCCAGAGCGGCAGGTGACGCGGGCGTTCGTAGCAATGCGTGACGAAGTCGAGCGCGCCAACCTTGGCCCCGATGCCGGCAACGGCCTCGTCTGCTACATCCCACACCGACATGCCATTGGCGGTGAAGCCGAGCGCATAATGGTTGGGGATCGCGCCGATACGGCGGATCGCGCCATTCGCAAGCAGAGCTTTGAGACGCGCAATCACGCAGGCTTCATCCACGCCGATCTCATCGGCAAGCGCACGATAGGGCGCCCACGCGAGGGGGAGTCCGGCCTGCGTGGCGGCAATCAGCCTGCGGTCGATTGCGTCAAGCATGCTCATACCTCCACACGGAAGCCGACGAAGAATTCGCGCGTCTTGGGCATAGCATAGACCGCAAGGCCGGTTTCGCGTTCGATTTCCCCGATCACCTCATCGATCCGCCCGGGCTTTTCGGCCGCTACGACGAACCACATGTTGAGCGCATGGCTGCGCTCATAATTGTGAGCCACTTCGGGATGGGCGTTGACCTGTTCGGTCACCTGATCGAAGCGCTCGGGCGGAACCGCGATGGCAGCCAGACAAACGCCGCCGCCGAGCAGTTCGGCATTCCACAGCGGTCCGAAGCGGCTCAATTGTCCCGCTTCGAGCAGGTCGCCGACACCTTCAATCAATTCGCCTTCGCTGAGACCAAGCTTGGCGCTTGCATCGCGAAACGGCCGATGCGTCAGGGGAAAGCCTCCCTGCAGGCCATTGATGATCGCCCTCCCTGTCGGATCGACAAACGACATCAGTTCATCCCTCCCCGCGCCGAAAACACGGCGCCGCGCTGCTTGAAGCAGCGTTTCGAGAACAGCACGGCCTGCTTCTTGAGCCCCGTATCGGCCTGCAGATTTATCTCGTCGATCGCGGCATAGGCGTCGCTGCGCGATTTCGCATGCACCATGCAGAAGATGTTGTAGGGCCAGATCGGCGGGCGCCGCGGTCTGCGATAACAAAGTGTGACGTGCGGATGGCAGGCAAACATCGCGACAACGGCATCGACCATGTCATCCGGAACGTCCCACACTGCCATCGCATTGGCCCTGTAGCCGAGCTTGTCGTGACGCACGACGCAGCCGAAGCGTGTCACGATCCCGGAGGCGACAAGATGTTCCAACCGGGCGATGATGTCGCTCTCATGGAGTTGCAGGTCTTCCGCCACGGACTGATAGGGCCGTTCGACCAACGGCAGCCCATCCTCGATCGCGGCGAGGATGTTGCGGTCCCGCGCTTGCGGAGAGTAATCGGTGAGGCCGCAACTTGCCGAGCGTCGCCGCGTTGCTAAGCCGTGAAGCGAAAAACCAAGACCGAGATGATAGGCTTGCAGCATCGGAAGATCGATGACGTCAAGCGCCGTCCGCTCCTCGATTCGCCAAATCGTCGAGGCGATGGCTTTCTTGTCGGCGCCCGCAATCACGAACCAGAGGTTCAGGCGATGTGCGCGCTCGTAATTGTGGGTGACGAGCGGCTCCCGGCTGACGAGGCCGGCGACCTCCTCCAGCCTCTCCGGCGGGACCTCCAATGCAGCCAAGGTGCTGGCGCCCATGGTATTGGGTCGGACCACCGCTCCGATCCGCGATATCACCTTGCGATTGCGCATGCTCTGGAAGATACGGATGGTCTCGTCCTGCTTCAGCGCCGCGGAGCGACCGACGATCTCGAATGGCCGCTCGACCAACGGGAAATCGTGCTGCCAGCGGTCGATCAAGGCCAGTTCAAGCGGGCTCGGCGTCATTGTCCAATCCTCGTCGCGCGTGCGGTGAAGAAGATTCCGGACGGCTTTTGCGCGGGGATTTCCGCCTTTTTCGCAAACGTCGAGGCGTCATAGACATCGACGCGATCGGCGTCGCGCACCGAGACCCAGACCTCGTTGCCCCGGGGCGTGAACTCCATGTGCAGGACTGCCGGTCCCGGCGCGAAACGGCGGATGACCTTGAGGCTCTCCGTGTCGATGATCTCAATGGTATCGTTGAGCGGATGCGCAAAATTGACCCAGACGTGGCGCCCGTCCGGCCGCGCCACCGCAAACACCGGCTGGCCGTAGGTCGCGACCCGTCCGGCCTCCGCAAAACTGCGCAGATCGACCGCGATCAATTCGTGATGGCCGACCGCCGGGAGCAGGAGCTTGTCGCCGACGGCGGCCCAGCCCTCGAGGTGCGGCATTTTGTAGACCGGCAACGCTTCCTCGCCGCGGCCGTAGCCGTTGAGAATGCGCTCGGCCTTCAACGGCGATTGCCAGGTGTCGACATGCACGACGCCATCCTCGCCGAACAGGCCGGCCAGATAGTGCCTGCCATCCGGCGTGACATTGCCGTCGTAAGGCAGCTTGCCGACGCCGGTCAGCTTGGTGATCGCCGGCGTCTCGGGCGCCGAAAGATCCGCAACCCAGATCTCGCCGGCGTCATAAAGCGCAAAGGCAAAACGCCGCGCCGGAAGATCGACGAGGCCGAGCGCCTTCGAGGCTTTTCCGTCCGCGCCGATCGCTGGGATGCTGGCGATCGCGTCAAGCGTCTGGGCGTCGAAGATGCGCACCCCGCCCGGCTCGTAGTTGGAAACCGCGATCAGTTCGCCGTCGTCGGAGATCGCGCCACCGATCGAATTTCCCGCCTGAACCACACGCTTTGCTATTGTCGCGGTGAGCAGATCCACCTTCGTAAGCCCGCCATCGCGTCCGAACACGTAGGCGTAGCGCTGATCCGGCGAGAACACCGCCGACGCATGTGACAGATCGCCAAGTCCCTCCACCCGGCCAAGCGCCTTGCGGCCGGTGGTATCGACGATCAGAACCGAGCCCGTTGCGCGCTCGACCACGAGCCCGAGATTGCCGGTGCCGTGCAAGCTGTCGGCATGCGCGAGCGCAGGCAACGCAAACAGGAGCACCAACAGGAGTCGCGCAGCCATGGTCATGGCATATTTCCTTGCTGAAGCCGGTCGACGATCCAGCGCGCATCCGCCTCGCTGATCAGCGGCCGCCACGGCGGCATTGGGGTGCCCGGCACGCCATCGAGAATGATGCTCACAAGCTGCTCGCTGCTCCACGCGCGCAAATGCTCTGCCGTCAACGGCTTGCCGAGCCCGCCCTTTAAGGTGAGCCCGTGGCAGGAACCGCAATCCTGCCGCACCAGACTGGACAATCTCGTAGCATCGGGCGCGACGTCGCCCGCGGAGGCTGAAGCCATCGCGGCGATGAAGATGAGCGCAGCGTTACGCCACAATCGCGATCGCATCGCCATCCGCCGCATTGTTCCGCTCCATGGCGATGGCAACGACCCGGCCGATAATGAACAGCACCGGACTGCCAAAAGCCGCCTCGCGCAGTGCTCCGACCACCGCGTCCAGGCGCGTGCATAGTCGCTGCTCCTGCGCCGTCGTGCCTTGACACACCGCAAGAACCGGCGTGTCCACCGGCAATCCCCGCGCCATCAAATTGCTGACGATGTCCTCGATATTGGCGAGCCCCATATAGACGACGAGCGTGGTGTCGGGATCGGCGAGCCCGTCCCAGTCGAGGTGAAGCGGCTCGTTGGCCTTGCAATGCCCGGTGACAAACCGTACGCCGCTGGCGAGCCCGCGATGCGTCAGTGGAATGCGCGCGGACGCCGCGCAGCCCTGCGCCGCGGTGATGCCTGGAATGACCTCATAGGGTATGCCGGCGGCCTCCAGTTCGGCCGCTTCCTCCGAGCCGCGGCCGAAGATGAAGGGGTCGCCGCCCTTGAGCCGCACCACGGTGCGACCGGCGCGGCTGAGGCGGATCAGGATGTCGTTGATCTCGGCTTGCGGCACCGGATGGAAGTTTGCACGCTTGCCGACATTGATCCGCGTGACGCCGTCGCGGATCGTGGCCAGCACGCTTTGCGGCACCAGGCGGTCGTAGACGATCGCATCCGCCTCGCCGATTGCGCGCACCGCCTTCACGGTGAGGAGCTCGGGATCGCCCGGACCTGCCCCGACGAGATAGACCTTTCCGGCACCCATCACCGCTCCAGCCGTTTCACTCATGATCGGATCGGCATGGCGCGGCAGGCCGCGCCATGCGCCAAGCGGCTCAATAGATGTCGTTCCGCGTGTTGTAGACGTTGAACTTTCCGGTCGGCGTGATCAGCCGCTTGTCGCGGATCACAGTCTTCAGCGCCAGCGTCTTGTCGTCGACCACGACGATCGCCAACTCCTGAGCCTTGTTGTTCCACACGGAGAACCAGATTTCGGTCCCGTCCTTGTTGAACTCGCCCTGCACCACGCGCCGCGCGCCCTCGGAAATCCCCGACCACTGACCGATCGGGAGAACTTTGTACTCGGGCTTCTCCTTTGCGAGGTCCTTGATCTTGAATACCGCCACCGAGGAAGAAATCTCCGCATCGGTGTTGAGCGGCGTGTCGACATAAAGGTTTTCCGATTTCGGATGCGTCTTGATGAAAAGCGATCCGCCGCCCTGACCGTCGACGGTCTGCACAACCTTCCAGGCGAATTCCTTGTGCTTCTCCGGATCGGTGCCGATAAAGGAAATAGTCTCGTTGCCGAGATGGCTGGTGGCCCAGACCGGCCCGTATTTGGGGTGGACGAAATTGGCGCCGCGTCCCGGATGCGGAGTCTGGCCTCCCGAATTGATCACACCGACCAGCTTGTCTTCCTTGGTATCGATGATCGCAATGCGATGACGTGCGTTCGCCGCGACCAGGAAGTAGCGGCCCGTCTTGTCAAAGCCTCCGTCATGCAGGAAACGCTCGGCTTCGATCGCAGTCGTCTTCAAGTTTTTGACGTCCTCATAGTTGACCAAGAGCGTCTGCCCGGTCTCCTTGATGTTGACGACGAACTCCGGCTTGTAGTGCGAGGCCACGATGGATGCGACGCGTGGCTCGGGATGATATTCCTGCGTGTCGTAGGTCATGCCGCGCGTCGAGACGACCTTGAGCGGCTCGAGCGTCGCACCATCCATCAGCACGTATTGCGGCGGCCAATAGGCCCCGGCGATCGCATATTTGTCCTCATATCCTTTGAACTTCGACGTCTCGACCGAACGCGCCTCGGTGCCGATCTTCAGCTCGGCGACCGTCTGCGGAGGATCCATCCAGAGATCAATCACGTTGAGCTTCGCATCACGCCCGATGATGTAGAGGTAACGCCCCGAAGCCGACATGCGCGAGATGTGCACGGCATAGCCGGACTTCAGGATATATTCGATCTTCTTGGTGTTGCCGTCGATCAGGGCAACTTCGCCCGCATCGCGCAGCGTCACCGAAAACAGATTGTCGATGTCGAGCTTGTTCATCTTCCTGGTCGGGCGCTGCGCGACCGGCACCAGCACCTTCCAGCTCTCCTTGATCTCCTTGAGGCCGAACTCCGGCGGCTGCGCCGGTTCGTTGAGGAGATAGCGCGCCATCAGCGCGACTTCGTTTTCCGAGAGCTGGCCCGAGCTTCCCCAGTTCGGCATGCCTCCGGGCGAACCATAGGTGATGAAATCGCGCAGATATTCGTAGCCGAGCTTTTTCGTCAGTTCTGGCGTGAGCGGCTTGCCGGTCGCGCCCTTGCGCAACACGCCGTGACATCCCGCGCAACGCTCGAAGTAGATCCGGTTCGCCTGGTCGAACTCAGCCTTGGTGAGATTCGGGTCGCCCGGCTTGGTGCCCGGCTGCTCGGTCGGCTTCTCGCCGAGCACGTCCAGGCTCGGCTGATATTGGCCGCCCGGGGTCGTCTTGTGCTGTTCGATGTCGGCGGGCTTTGGCGCCGCCGGCTGCGCCTGCGCGTATGCTGTCCCCCCTGTCGCCAGATAGAATCCGCTCGCGACGGCGATGCCGCCCGTGAGCATTGCAAGCACCACCGCGCGACTCCGCATCGCATCCCTCCAGCATGAGACTCCGTAGACCGGCTTATGCCGCAAAGAACGCTTGCTTGCCTTGACCGCGGTTAAGTAGCGACTTGACCTATCTCAATGCAGCGGAAGCAAGACGCTGCCTGATCCGCCCATGCAAGGCACTGTCCGGCGGGCTGGATT
This sequence comes from uncultured Alphaproteobacteria bacterium, assembly GCA_963738845.1. Classification (GTDB taxonomy): domain Bacteria; phylum Pseudomonadota; class Alphaproteobacteria; order Rhizobiales; family Xanthobacteraceae; genus Bradyrhizobium. The sequence goes on from CAVTYJ010000014.1 coordinate 65,430, forward strand.
TTTCGCGATACGCGGGCTGCTGCGGCTTCTCGCAATCGTCATCCTGACGGCTGGCGCGGCGCAGGCGGCCGATCTCACGATTGCCTCCCAATTCTTTTCGTCCTCTGGGGCTGTCGTGGAGCCCCCGCAGGGAAGCCCCCCTTGCGCAATCGTGCGGGCACCGGACGGCCACGTTCTCGGCTACGCGTTCTCGACGCTCGATGTGTCCGGCTCGGTCGGCTACGCCGGGCGTCCACTCGACATTGTCGCCGCCATCACGCCGGAAGGCAACGTCGCAGGTGCCAGAATCGTCGCCCATGAAGAACCAATCCTCGTGATTGGCATTCCGCGCGACGCGCTTGCCGCGTATGTGGCGGCTTTCAAAGGTTTCGATGTCCGTGCCGGCGCCGGGCTCCAGCCGGCTGCCGACCTCGCCCGCGGCCCGCATGCCGTCGCCGGCGCAACCATCACCTCTACCGTCATTCGCGATGCGATCGTTCGCTCATCGCGTGCGGTGTTGCGCAGCCGATCCAACGCACCCGATGGCACCGTGCGCCTCGATCGCGAAACCCTGCGCCGCTCGTCATGGCAGTCCCTCCTCGCCGAAGGTGCCCTGCAACATCGGCTGGTCTTGCGCGCGGAGGCGTCAAAGCTGCTCGGTACCCAGGACAACGAGCCGGACAAGCCGTTCATTGATCTCTGGCTAGCGCTCGCCACGCCGCCGCCGATCGGCGAGAGTCTGCTCGGCCAGCGCATTTACGAAAGCGAACTTGGGAAGATCGGCGGCGACGACGATCTGTTGCTGATCGGTGCATCCGGGCTCTATTCCTTCAAGGGAACGGAATGGCGCCAGTCCGGGTCGTTCGAGCGCATCGAGATCGTCCAGGGCAGCCGGACCATCCGCCTGAAAGCGGCCAACCATACGCCGATCGAAGCCCTGCACGCGGCCGGTGCACCCGAACTTCGTGAGATTGCGGTCTTTCGGATCCCGCACTCGAGCGGCTTCGAATTCGACCAAACCATTCCGGCTCGAACTCGATCTCGGGACTCCCACGCCGGCCAAGGGGCCTGCCGTCGTGACGCTGGATTACCGCATACCGGATCGATACCTGATCAGTTCCACCGTCGCTCCGACGCCGGCCGCACCTGAACGCGCCGCGACATCAGCTGCTGCCGCCTCTGCCCAGCCACCGCTATGGCAGGAAATCTGGTGGGCGCGGCGCTACGAGATCGCTGTTCTCGGCGCGATGCTCACGGTTCTTGCCGGCATATTGGTGTTTCAGGACACGGTCACCGCGCATGGAGTTCTTTTACTACCGACTGCGCACATTCTACATGCTGCTCACGCTGTTCTTTCTTGGTTTCTTCGCCAACGCGCAATTGTCGGTCGTCAACGTGCTGACCTTCATTCACGCTTTGTTGTCAGGCTTTCGCTGGGAGCTGTTCCTGCTCGATCCAATGGTTTTCATTCTCTGGAGCTTTGTTGCGGTCAGCATGCTGTTCTGGGGACGGGGCGTCTTCTGTGGCTGGCTGTGCCCATTTGGAACGCTGCAGGAGTTGACCAATCATCTCGCGCAGCGGCTCGGCATCAAGCAGATCGAAATCCCGTTCGGATTGCATGAGCAACTCTGGATGATCAAATATGTTGTGTTTGTCGGCATCCTCGCGCTCTCGCTGCGCTCGATCCTGCTCGCCTTCCAGCTCGCCGAGGTGGAGCCGTTCAAGACGGCCATCACCATGAAGTTCGCGCGGGAATGGCCGTTCGTTCTCTACGCGGGACTTCTGGTATTCGCCGGGCTCTTCATCGAGCGGTTTTATTGCCGCTACCTCTGTCCGCTCGGCGCGGCACTGGCCATCCCCGCGCGCATGCGGATGTTCGAATGGCTCAAGCGTTATCGCGAATGCGGCTCGGAATGCCAGGTCTGTGCCCGGCGCTGCACCGTGCAAGCCATTCATCCGCTGGGGCAGATCAATCCGAACGAATGCATCTACTGCCTCAAGTGCCAGGCCAACTACTTCGATCACGAAATTTGCCTGCATCTGAAGAAGCGTGCGCAGCGGCGGCAGCTTCCGATCACGCCGCAACCTGCGAACGGCAAGGCGCCCCAAGCGTAGGAGAAGCAAATGCCTTTCGATCGAGCGACACGACGCCGCGCCCTCACGATCTTTGCCGCCGCGGCGGCCGGTGCCGTCACAGGTGGCCCTGCGCGCACCGCAATGGCAGATTTCGAATGGCGCGGAGTGGCGATGGGCGCGGATGCGACGATCCTGTTCAACGGGATCGAACCGGACGCCGCGCGAACCACGATTGCGCTTGTAGAGGCAGAAATTGACCGGCTCGAGGGCGCATTAAGCCTGTACCGGCCGGATTCCGAACTGTGCCGGCTCAATCGTGAAGGCACCCTGCCTCACCCAAGCAGCGACCTGCGGCGCGCGCTCGTCCTTGCGCTCGGCATTGCAGAGATCAGCAACGGCCTGTTCGATCCGAGCGTTCAACCCCTGTGGGAGACCTATATCGACTGGTTCACGGCTTCTCCGGATGCCGGGATACCACCGGATTCGATCATCGCGCCGGCGCGCGCGGCGGTCGATTGGCGCAGGATCAGCTTTGAGGCCGGGGCGATCCGCAGCGGAGCGGGCCAACGCCTGACGCTCAACGGTCTCGGCCAGGGTTATGTGACCGACCGTGTCGCGGATCTGCTCTCTGCACAAGGTTTGAAACATATTCTGGTCGATCTCGGCGAGCAGCGGGCGTTGGCCCCGCGCCGAGGTGGGGCACCCTGGTTGATCGCTCGCGCTGATGCCACGCCAATCCATCTTCTGCGCGGCGCGCTCGCAACCTCGGAGGGCTCGGGCTGCGTGCTCGGTGCCGGTGGCGCCGCGCATCACCTGTTCGACCCCCGCACCGGCCGCAGTGCGGCGCGATGGAAGAGCGTCACGGTTCATCATCGCTCGGCCGCGATCGCGGATGCGCTGTCGACCGCGCTTTACATCGCCTCAATCGACGAGATCGAGGCGATGTTGCCAAACCTCGCCGGAACAGCGGTGTGGGCGCGCGATCAAAACGACCGCGCGTGGCGCTGGTATAAGCCTCCGGTCGATGATCATGCTTGAAGACCTGAGCTGACGCGCATCCCGCCGAGGCGGCGATAACCCCGGGCGGCTACTTGGTCTTGCCGTCAGCGTCATACTGCTTGAGATAGGCCCACAGGCTTTTTGCTTCGTCCTCGCTCTTGATGCCGGCGAAGGTCATCTTGGTGCTCGGAATCTTGGCCTTGGGATCCTTGATGTATTCGAGGAAGCTCGCCTCGTTCCAGGTGATGCCGGAACCCGGCGTCGGAATAATTGTACCCAGCCACCGTTCCCGATTTTCGACCATCGAGGCCGTTCAGCACCGGACCCACCTTGTTCTTCGCGGTCGGGCCGACGTCATGACAGGGCGCGCACTTCTTGAAAGAGGTAGCGCCGGCGGCCATATCCTGCGCGCCGGCGGCGCCTACCGACATGATGGAAACCGCCGCCGCAACCAATATTCTCTTCATCTTTGTCTCCCGTTGTTGTTGGTCCGTCGAAATCCCGTTCAGTGGCGGTCCAGCGCATGATGGAACCGCGCATCGTGAGTTTCAAAGTGTCGCGAAAACCAGGCATCAAGCCTCTGTGCCAGAAGCCGTTCGTCGAACAGATCCGTCATCTCGTAATCTTCCATGATGTCGCGGATCTCGTCGAGCAGGCGTTCGTGATCGCTCTTGTGCTGGGTGAGCTGGTCGTAACTGCGCTCGCGCATGACCCGCTCTTCCAGCGCAAAATGCGCCGAAATCGCCTTGAACAGATCGCCGAAGAAGCCAAGGACGGCAACCTTCGACCCGTGCGCCCGGGCCTCTTCGTAAAGGCGGTTGATGAGATCGACAAGCTCGCGATGCTCGTGGTCGACCGCCTCGATTCCCACGCTGTAGCGGTTCTCCCAATGCAGCAGGCCCATAGCTCATCCCTCAACGGCTCATCCCTCACCGAAACACGAAGCTTGCGCTTTCCGGCCGGTAGTCGATGACGAACATCTGGTCGGGCGAGAGCTCAACGCTCTCCTGTCGTTCATGATCAAAACCCTCAGTCCGCGCGGTATCGCGCATGCGCACCGCCACATCGTGCTTGCCGGCAGGCAGGACGAACCGCTGATAGACTCGTGATGGACCGTCGCCGGCTATCCCGGTGGGAGCAAGGCTTGCCCGATAGATATTGCGACTGTCGACATCGAGCTCGACGTAAATTGGGCGCCGGATGCGCGGACAATCCTGCACCCTGCGCATGTTGGGCGGCAGCTTCGCAATTTCGTCCGGCGTCAAACGCCGACACTCCCCCTTGCGGTCGGCACCGTGAACGAAGGTCAGCATCATGACCCCGGAATTTCCAGGGATTTGACGGTAAGTCGGCCAGTCCGACAGCGCCGCAACGCCCGCGAACAACGCAACGATGACCGCAAATTGTCCTGCCAGGCGCAACGCTCTCATGCGGTCCCCTTCTCGGTCTCGAAGGTTTTCGGGGGGCGCGAGGCCGCACTAACAGGTAACGGCGAGCGCAGCCGCTTGGGCGGCAACGAGGCGACACGCGCCGCAAAGCCCGCGATTTCGCCTTCGGCCCTGCTGATGGCCAGTGCGGAGGCCCAGACCGTCGCGATACGCTCGCGCGGGACCCGCGCGCGCAAATAAGGATCGCGCTCGGCTGCGAAGCGTTGCTCGGTCCATCGTACACCGAGCCGGTTATAGCAGGCACTTTCCGCGCAGCCCGCAACGACAATGCCGTCGGCAAGATCACGGCTGAGGATGAAATCGATCAGCGACGGCGGCGCCATCGCGACGCAGGGCAAGACAACCGTGTCGCCGATCCGGCCGGCGGCGGCACCATGTTCGCAAGCAAGGACCAGCACGCGTCCCGACCCCTTGAGCCCCCCAGCGACTCCAATGACCTTCTCACGCAACTCCTTCAGCGAGAACTCGGGCAGGTCGATTCCGGTTCGCAGATCCCGCGTGCGGCGGAACGGCGTCGAGGACGGGCACGCACCGACGCAGATGCCGCAGGAGACACAGAGCGACGGATTGACCTGCGCCTGCGTCGGAAACGGCATGCCGTCGGTCCGGCCAACCATCCGGATCGCCTCGTAGGGACAATCCTCCGCGCATCGGGCACAGCCGTTGCAATGCGGCAGATCGACCTCGGCGGCCTTTGCTCGCCGCAGCGGCGGCAGCCAGGGCATCAGTGCGATCATCAGCGAAAAGGCGCCGAGCAAGGCCCAAACCTTCCCATTGCTCCAGATATTGGTGAGCGGATAGAGCGGCAGGAAGAACCAGTCGAGACCGACTTCGGCCGGCACCTTCGCAAGATCGACGGAGCCCTGTGAGATCGCCGGCTTCCAGATCGAGACCGCGACAAGCGCCGCAAGCGACATCAGCGCAAGCGCGCGCGGCGGGTTCACCTTGGGCCGCGAGATCCGCAGGATATGGACCCACATGATAAACAGGAGGAACAGCGGCACGGCGACATGCATGAACACCATCAGCGAAAAGAAGCGACTGGTGAGCGTGCCCGTCGAAATGAAGTTGCGCGCGATTGGCTCTCCGAAGATCGGCAACCAATCCAGAAGCTCGGAGGAGACGATCGCGACATATTGCGCAAGCCGGTCCCAGACCAGCCAGTATCCGGTAATTCCGGATGCATAGAGCAGCCAGATGATCGGCAGGCCGGTGAACCACGAGTACCAGCGGACACCGCGGTAACGATCGTTGGCAAATTCCCGGAGCAGATGAACGGCGACCATCACCACCATCAGGTCGGAGGCATAGCGATGGAAGCTCCGCATCACGCCGGCGTGGAACCAATAATCCCGCGTGAGATATTCGACCGACTGGTAGGCGCGCTCGATGCCGGTATCGAAGAAAATGAACAGGTAGATGCCGCTGACTGCCACGATCCAGAAGAAGAAAAAGCCGAGCGCACCGAGCTGTGCGACCGGATTGAGCGCCGGGCCGAACAGGCGGTCGAACGGCTGCTCTATCAGCGCAAAGCCGGTGCGGAGCGCGCTGCGGATTGCGCCGATCATGTCATCTCCCGTCCTTTCGCTCAGGCCGCTCTTGCCCTGGCCGATCGAATCCATTCCCGCAGGATCAATCCGGCCATGGCGAGCAGGGAGAAGGCCGCGATCACGGCTCCGAACAGCAGGCCAAAATCGATACGGTAGCGGCGCGCGCCGGGATCGTAGGCCGTGCAGATGAACTTGATGCGGTCGATGATTCCACGGAACGAGAACGGCGTCGTCGTGCCGTAGATCACATCCTTCATCGGCTCCATGAACATCGGAAGCGGAAAGTCATCGCCATAGACGTGACGATAGATCCTGCCATCACGGTCGAGAATCGTGGTTTGCGTCGGATGATCGAAGCCCCCGGCAACTGCGCGATAGCTGAAGCCGAGATCTTTCAACACCGCTTCGATGGTCGCGGCATCGCCGCTGGCGACCCGCCAATTCGGAAATTTGATGCCCTGGACCGCGGCAAACTGCGCCATCCGCGGCGCCGTGTCGTTGCGCGCATCGAACCCGACCGTCAGCACTGCGAAGCGATCAAGGCCAAACACCCGTTCCGCCTCGGTCACGGCTTCAATCAGATGCTGAGTCGTCGCTGGACAAACGGAGCTGCAGGACGAATAAACGAGGCTGATGACCATTGGCTTGCCGCGATACTCCCGCAGCGAGAACGGCGTTCCCCGGGAATCGATCAGCGTGTAATTGCCCAAGGCGCGCCCCAGCGCCCGCTCCCCCACACTTATCGCCGCAGCAGGATCAAGCTCGCGCGTCGCTGGCTCAGCTGCCTGCGCCGGCCTGATCAAGAGAAGCGCGAGCACAGCAGCCGCGTTCGCTGTGGCGCGACGGCGGATCATGACAAGACCCACGCGGCCGCGCTCTCGAGCAGCGCGCCCGCGACGAGCAGTGCAAGTTGCAGGAGAGAAGCAAGGAAATTGGCAATCGCATTTGCTTTTGTCGGCTCACGGTAGAGCTTGATGCTCTTCCACACGAAATACCCGCCGCCTATTCCCGCGCCGAACCCATAAAGCAGGCCTTCGCCAAACCAAAGCGGCACCAGCGAGATCGCCAGTAGCGCCAACGCATGCGCGAGGATTGCCATGGTCCAGGCGTGGGCCGGGGCAACAACCGGCAGCATCGGAACGCCGGCTTTTGCGTAGTCCTGCCCCTTGGCCGCTGCCAGGCTCCAGAAATGAGGCGGTGTCCACAGGAACAGCACGACGGCCAACACCGTCGGGACGACCTGCGGCGTCGGATCGACCGCCGCAGCACCTGCAAGCACGGCAAAGCTGCCGGCAAGCCCTCCGACGACGATGTTCCAGGTGCTGCGGCGCTTCAGCCAGACGGTGTAGACGATGCCGTAGGTGAATGCGCCGAGAAAAACATAGGCCGCCGCGATATGGCCGGCACTTAGCGAAGCCAGCCCGAGCGAAATCGCCAGCAACGCCAGAAATGCAAGGGGCCACCACGGGCTCTCCTTGAAGGCTCCGCTCGCGAACGGACGCCGGCAAGTGCGCTGCATGAGACGATCAAGATCGCGCTCGTAATAGTGGTTGAACGCACCGGCAGCGCCGGACGCTCCCAGGATCGCGAGCGCTAGACCGATTGGCTGCCACCAGGCAAGCCCAGGGCCTTGCGCGACGGCGACGCCGGCCAGCGCGCTCGCCGCGATCGCGACGCCGATCCTGAGCTTCAAGAGCGAGATCGCCATTCCAATTGTCGCGCGCATGGTGTTTTCCTTATCGCTCGCGAGCAATCACCGGAACAGCCAGAGTTCCGACAGATATTTCCAGTTGATGAAGTAGTAGAGGACGAAGCAGACGAAGAAGATCGCAACCAGGATGATGGTGCCGGGAAGTTTGGGCGCACGCTCGCTGCCATAATGCGAGGCCACCGCGCCGCCGCCCGAAAACAGCGGGAATGTCAGCTTGTGTCCGCCCGTGATCTTCTCGCCAAACAGCACGGTACCGACCACGACCAGCACGAACAGCGCGCCGCCGAGAGCTGCGATGATGGCGAAGATGCCGTTCAGCCCCATCATCAGGAATGCACCGGCCGAATAGGCAAACGACAGATTGGCATCACTGAAGGTGATGTCCCAGTGCCGCCGCGCCACGCCGAGGGTGCCGGCGCCCATCATGAACAGCGAGATGCCGGCGACTCCGATTCCGAACAGATAGGGCTGGACCCTGGCAAGCGTCGGCCAGATGATCTCACGCTGGAAGATCAGCGGCAGCACGATGTAGGTGGCGGCCATGAACGCCAGCGTCGTTCCCGCAACCACCGTGCCGTGGAAATGGCCAGGCACATAGATCGTGTTGTGCATGAGCACGTTGAGCTGTTCGGTGCCGAGCACGACGCCGGAGATGCCACCGATGAAGCCAAAGAAGATCAGCGACAGGAACATGCCGGAGAAGGCCGGATGTCCCCATGGCGCCTTGCGCAGCCACTCGAAAATGCCGCGATCGTAACCGTTGCGGCGCTGCGCCGCCTCGATCGCACCCGGAACGGTGAGGCCGTGGACCATCGAGCCCATCACCGCCAGATACATCATGTAGCTGGTGTTGACGATCTTCCAGCTCGCATCGAGACCGGGCTCGGCCAGCAGGTGATGCGCGGATGCAAGCTGCAGGAACAGGATGTACATCAGGAAGGCGGTGCGGCTCACCTTCTCGCTCAGGGGTTTTGCACCGACCAGGAGCGCGGCGATCAGATACCAGATCGAAACATGGGCGGAGACGTTGATCTGTTGCGAGGAGTGCCCCATCGCCCACCACACGACCTTGTACATCAGCGGATCGATGTAGGAGATAAAACCGAGCGACCAGAGCCAGGTCGGAATCAGGATGATGGCGCCGGAGGCGATGGTAAACACCGCGATGATGGCGGCCGTAACTGCGCCAAACGTCACGAGAGGAATCGAGCCCTCGTAAGTTCTTTCCTCCCGCGCGACCACGAGAGTCGCGAAGAAGATCATGCAGCCGATCAGGGCGCCGACCGCAAACAGGATCAGTCCGAGGTAGAAATGCGGCTTCGCCTGCATCGGCGGATAGGACGTGAACATCACGCTCGAATCGCCTTGCAGCACGGCAACGTTGGTGGCGAGCGCGCCGACCACCATCAGGACGAAGCCGAGCCAGGCGAATTTCGGGGCGGCGATGCGCGAATTGAGCAGAACCGCTGACGCAAAATAGAGGACGGCAATCTCGAAGAAGATGATCCAGAACAACAGCACATTGGCGCCGTGTCCGGTCAGCACGAGATAGAACCATTCGGCCGGCAACAGATGCACCGCCGGCCAGCGCGTGAGCGCCACCAAGAGGCCCATCAGCCCGCCGATCAGCAGGAAGACCACGGCGGCCACCGCATTGGCCTTGATCAGAGCCTGGGCTGCGACGTCGATCTTGAGCCCGGTATATTGGCAGGTGCGAAATTCGGCCCTGACCGGAACGGCGCCGATGACGGTTTCTGCAGTCATGACCCTACCTCCCCTCGGTCAGGCGCTGGTCGGCCCCTGCTCGTTTCTGCTCCGTGACGTAAATCTTGCCGGTCATCGTGTGGTGACCGATGCCGCAGAACTCGTTGCAGACGATCCCGAACTCGCCGCTTTGGGTGGGAGTCAGCGAAATGACGTGCTCGTATCCGGGGTGAACCTGAATGTTGATGTTGGTGGGCTGCAGCGAGAAACCATGCTGCCAGTCCAGCGATGAGAGATGGATTCGGTAGCTAACGCCTTTCTCCAGCTCCAGGATCGGCCACCACTGCCACAGCCGCGCCAGCAGATAGACGTCGCTGCCCGCTTGCGGTTTCACGACCGGAATCCCCTGCTCCTCGCGCACTTGATATTTCTTGGCAAAGCCCTCGACCTTTTCCTCATAGGCCGAAGGAAGCACGCGATAGGCTTCCTTGCTCAGGTTCTGCTGGCCGATGAAGTGCCAGGCGATCATGAACACGAACATGAACAGGCCCCAGAGGAAGGCGATGACGATCCAGACCAGTTCCACTCGTTCGATCGGCTCATTCCACCAGATACGACGTTCCGGAGGTGTGACAGCCATTTCCATTCCCCCTCGCGTTGCGCTGCGCGCATCGAAATGCGCAGACTGCGACCTTCACTTCGCCAATGGGATCGAGGCGACTTCCATGACGCCCCAGATGAGATAGAGAACGGCGGGAAGCGTCACGCCGAGAAACAGCAGCAGAAACGGATTATCGAGGATCCGCTGCATCGCGGGCACGCGCTCTTGCGGTGGCGCAGTCTGTTCGGTCGGCGGCATCGGCACACTCCCGGCTTGATTTGCGGCAGGGAAATTTACCGCGTGCGTCGCAGGCATCCTTGACCGCGGTTAAGGACGCGACGCCAGGGGAGAGAAATAATTGGGTCATGGAAGATTTGGCCACGCTCGATAGCGATTGCCGTCGCGCGAGAGTTGTCTGGCTTTGCCTGGGAGCTGTTGCCGCGGTCGCTATGATCGTTGCGACGCACTTGGTCGCGCAGGCGCGGTCACCAGCCCGGGCCGCCAGTCTTTTGCTGATCTATGTCGGTGCCGAGGATTGCGCGCCGTGTCGCGCCTGGCAGCGCGGCGACGGAGCGGCCTTCCAAAGCTCGGCCGATTTTGCCCGCCTCGCCTATCGCGAGGTAAAGTCGCCACTTTTGCGAGACGTGCTGAAAGATGCGAACTGGCCGGAAGATATTCGCGGCTACCGAGACCGTCTGAAACAAAGCGATGGTGTGCCGCTGTGGCTCATCGTCTCGGGTGAAAAAGTCGTGGCGCAGGACTTCGGTGCTGCCGCGTGGCGCAGCAAGATCCTGCCGAAAATCAGAGTCTACGTACGCTAGGCGCGGCCTCCGATCCGGGCGCCCATCGAGTCCAACTTCCTTGCGACGGGCCCACCTTCACAGGCGGTGTGATTGAAGGCTCCGTGAGGCCGGATGCGCGCGCTGGCGACGAGATTTTGCAGCGTCGCCACATCATCCACGACAACGTCGGACGCACGCACCTTGACGCCGACCGTCCTCAGCCTTGCAAAGACCCGGGAGAGCGATTCCGGTTTCAACCCCAGCCGGCCCGCGATCAACGATTTGTCGTAAGGGAGCGCGATCGTACAAGGCCCTTTGATGCAGGGCGCAAGCGAAATAAGGAAATCCGCGACCCTTTGCATGCCGCTCTGCGCTGTGAGTTGCTCGATCCGGCTTACCATCAGATGCAGGTGCTGCGAGGTCGAGGCAATCATGGCGATGGCGACGTCCGGCATCTTGCGGATGCAGTCGATGACGTGATCGGCGGGAATCATGATGACGCGCGTGCGCGCCACCGCGCTCGCTGTTGCCGGATAACGACCGGACGTGAGAGTGACAGCTTCCGCGAAGCTCTGGCCCTCGGCAAAGACATTGAGGACCGCCTCATCGCCGGCGGGCGTTATGCGATAGAGCTTGATCCAGCCTTCGACGATGATGAAAAATGAGGTAGCCGGCTCACCTTGTCTGAACAACATGCTGCCCGGGCGAAGGTTGATGACCCTTGCCTGAGCCATGAGGACTTCGAGCGCCTCCCGCTTCAATCCGGAAAATACCGGAATTTGGGAAGCGATAACCAGATCGGCGGGCGATGGCGCGGTCATGTTCGTGTCCCTTCAAGGGTTTTCCTCCATTCCGGCCCCTTCTAGACGTCAAACATCACTGGTGCCGCTGTCTTAGCGGCGCGCGGTGCTCTCGAATAAAAGGGATTTCGCACGTCAGGCCGTCGCGATCATACGAATCTACGACGCGTAACGTTTGCCGGCGCCATTGGCGGCCTATGACCAACAATTGAGCACCAATCCGCCGGATCAGACTTTGCGGTAGCTCAAATCCTGGCTTGATCTTTCAAGGAAACACGACCGTGCCGAGCCATAAAATTCATTTTTCGTCGTATTTGGTCGAGTGACCCCAATGTCAAAATATCTGGCGCTACCGAGCACGGTCTTTCGAAATTGGCGAATTTCGCAGAAATAGGATTTTGGTGTCTGAGCAGCGACCTGCAAAGACATCAGCGCAATCAACGCCGCAACAAGCAATAACCGACGCATGAAACACAACTCCACGAAGTGTGAACGCCTACACACTTGTCGCGACCGCAGTGTAGACCACAGTGTTGGCGATCGAGCGATGGCCCACGAACGCCTGCACAGCCACCATCGCCACATGAGGCGAGCAGAGGCTTATCCACGGCGATGGGCTTGATCTAGGTCAAGCGCGCGAGCAAGCGCGGCCTGTCAAAACGCGCGGCGCCTCACGTTGCTGTTTGACGAAAGTGGCCGAGATGGGCGAGCGAACCAGACGAGCTTGATGACCACCGCCATCAGGACGAGGGTGCCGATAAGCAAAATAACCTCGGTCATCGAAGAATCCCGGCAGGCTGGGAAAAAAGCCCGCCATTGGCGACGGGCTCAAGTCACAGGGAGGAGAATGTCGCCGCGAGTCGCAGCAATCGCAGGCTACATCAACTCGACCGATCCACTGTGTCTGTTCACACACACCCGCATCTACTCGACGATGATGCCCATTCACTTGCCCCAGATGTTTCGTATCCGCTTGTCGGCGACCGCGGTGTAGACAACCGTGTTCGCGATCGAGCGATGCCCCCTGAATGCCTGCAGCGTCCTTGTATCGACTTCGCGGGCCCGCCTCACACCACGACAACGCCTCCGTCACCCGTGGTCGAAGCGGCAAAAATGTCGCATTGGTCGCAAATCAGACTGAAAAACGGCACTCTGTTGACCACTGTGGCCCCGTTTTCTTTTAAGGGGAATGCGGGGTTTGAGCTAACGGGGCCACGATGACTTCCATTACCTTCACAGCGATCAACAGCCGGATACTCGGATTGAACCGGCTCCAGTCGAGGGCAACGACTTGGCATCTGTGCAGCGTCATTATGCCGAGACGCACAATCACCGGTCGGCTTGTGCGCGGACAAGTTTGGCGGCGCCACAACGGTCGGCATTGGTTGTACAAAAAATTCGTGGCTTCCTAGTCTAAATTAGCGTTCTTCAGGATGGCGTTCTCGTCGACCTAACGTCCGACCAGGCATCCGCCCCCGCTCGAACGTAACCACGCCCGGCATGCTCGGCCGGACCATCCCAGTGTGGTCACCCCCTTAAGCAGCCGAACCATGAAGCGGCGCCAGTTTCATCACGCTTCTCGGTAAGGCCGCGGCGACGTGGCCACTGGCAGCGCGCTATGCCGGTGATCGCCTTCCTCAGCAGTACATCGCCTCAGGTGTGTACGCGGACCGTCTGCCCGCGTTCGAAGAACTGAAAGAGGAAGGGTACATGGAGGTTGACGGGCTGACCAAGTTGAATGTTGAGGTGGGGCAAAAGCGGCTATAGCTGCTGCGCGAGTTGATGCCTGCAGCAACGAACATTGCCGTCCTTGTCAATCCATCCGCTCCCCCACGCACGCGCGCCCCTCACAATAAATTTCGATGCCCATCGAAGCATCACCGCCGCCCAGACGCTCCGGAAATTGCTGCGGAACGTCGGCCTTCGTGGTGTGTTGCCCTTCGGGACGGGTTGGCCGTCGCGCGGTACCTAAGCCCCCTAGCCCCCCGGGCCGATCGATGCGTCGGCCCGTCCCGCCGCCGGGAACCTTCTTTGTTGAAGCGCGTTTTTTCGCCGAGGACGAGTCGGTCAGGGCGTTGCCCCTGCCCAGCAATTTCCCCTAGCCCCGCTGGCCCGTCCTCACCATCCCTCAGGATTCCTTTTCGACCAAGCCTATCGGGCCCCTTCCGCTGGTTCAATTTGGGCATGCTCTCACCCTCCGGCGATCATCCAGGCGACAGTTGCCAGGAAGCCGACCAGCCCGGTCATTGCTAGTGCGATAAACCACGCCTCGTTCATGCGAGCCCCCGCCGTGTGAACGCCCATCCGAAAATATCAGCACGTTAGCCTGATCGTCTCGCGCAACAGCCGGCAGAGGCGCAATTTTCGCTGCGTTGCGGCAAATAAGACACGCAACACTTTGTGCGAAATCCGTGAGATTTGCACAAAATTTTTGACATTGATTCCACTACGTTTATTCTGTGCATAAATGACGTGCGAAATGGAGGGGGCCAATGGCACAGATTGGTTATGCGCGCGTATCGACCGACGGGCAGTCCCTGACGGCACAGGTGACCGAGCTGAAGGCGGCCGGCTGCACCGAGGTTTTCCAAGAGAAGGAAAGTGGCGCGAAGTCCGACCGCAAGCAGCTGGCGCGGCTGATCGCGCGCCTGGACGAAGGCGATGTCCTGGTCGTGACGCGGCTGGATCGGCTGGCGAGGTCGAGCCGGGATTTGCTCAACACGCTCGCTGCGGTCGGCGACAAGAAGGCTGCTTTCAAGTCGCTGCGGGACGTCTGGGCCGACACAACGACGCCGCACGGCCGGTTGATGCTGACCGTGCTGGGTGGCTTGGCCGAGTTCGAGCGGGAATTGATCCACAGCCGCACCAGCGAGGGCCGTGAACGCGCCAGGGCCAAGGGCGTGGTGATGGGCCGCAAGCCGAAATTGACGCCTCACCAGCAGCGGGAAGCCATTGCACGGCGCGACGCCGGCGAGAACCTGGCCGACATTGCGCGGTCCTACAACGTGAGCCACAGCACGATCTCGCGGCTCTGTTATGAGCAAGTCGCGTGAGTCGCGGGCGTGGCTGAATGCCAGTGCCGTTCGCGCTTGCGAGCTTTACCTCGACTTAACCATGCTGGCGCACCATCTCCCGTCATGAAAACTCGCCAAAATATGAGCTCGGTGATCGGAGCGCTGCGAAAGCAGCACGGCCTGCTCGCGGCTTATTTGGAGGCGACTGATAAGATCGATTGGCAGATGCTCCGAAAGCCTTTGGCAATCGCCCAGACGAACAAACCACTCAATTCCGAAGCGGACCATCTGTCCGACAAACCTCAAATGCCTGAAGCAGTGTCCCCGAAATCGCCGTTCGTCTTAAGACGCGCCAACTTGGTGCGGCGCCTGTAGGTCGAGCTGTTCGTCCGTTTTCGGTGGTACGCACCGCGTCGTGGGACGTTGCACGGCTTCAGCAACCGCATGCGCATCGCGAAAGTCGTTCTTGTGGGTCTGCCGGAAAGGCTTGGCGTAGACCGGCGGCACTTGTCTTACGTCGTGGTCGAGGGCGAGCAGATCGCGGGTCACATAGTGCGTTCCCATGCCTGCCTCTATCCCGATCAAGCATTTCAGCACGCCGTCCTCGACAAAGAAATGCCGACCGCTCGGAAACGACATCGCGGTTGACATGTCCTTGCAGCAGGGCTCGAAATGTTGCAATTCCGAAGTCATCTTGATGCCGTTTACAATTATACCACGTCCGGCCGTTTAATGCGAGGGCCGTGCGCGTGGCCTGCGCGATCTGCTCCATGATTGGCGTCGGCGTCCCGCCCCCTTAAAACGGACCGCGATCTATTGCACGCACGCGGGATGGACTGTGGTGAAATGTCGGATTTTGACGACGGCAAGTCGCCGGTAGCGCGGCTGCAACGCGCATGCATTGCTCGCGCGTGCTGAAATCGCAACGACCCGGGCCTACCGATCCTGTGCGACGAAGGCAATAGCGGGCATCGACAGGCGTTGCCGCAAGAGCCAGCATTACAATGAGTGCACCAATGGCAAGAAGGTAGGTCTTCATTTTCTGAGGTTACGGTTTCGGCAGGCTGCTTGTTAGACCAGCTTGGCACGAAGACGTGCGTACTCGGCGTCAGTTATTGATCCCGACTTTTTTAGCTGATCGAGTTTAGTAATTTCGTCTGCGACACTAAAGCCAACAATCTGGCGCAATTCATCGCGAGCCTGTTGAGCCTGCTGAGCATTGCGCTCGGCCATGCCTTTCCCTTGAGTAACTAGGTAGGCAAAGATACCGAGGTAGGAGGTTAGAACTAGAGCCAGCACCCATAGGGCTTTTCCCCAGCCGCTGATGTCGTGACGTCTGAACAAGTCACTGTAGATCACGACGAGCAGCCAAAACCACACGACAAATCCGAACACAGCAAGCATATCCATCAGGAAATTTCGATACGTGAAGCCTTCTTGAAAGAAAAACATTCTTCTCCTCCCCAGATTTACCTGCGCACGGTAGTGTTTCGAAAGCCGGCGGCCGGTGAGCCGACTTCACTGGAACGCTATATGCGGTTTATGAGGGGTGACGTAAAGGTGGCCCGCGCTACCGATCATATTTTCGAGACGCCGACGCCGCAATCATGCGCGAGAACTCCCGTCGCAGGGGTTTGGGCGACAGCGCTTTTAACTCGCGGGCTCGTCTACCCGCGAATTTGAGATAGGCCATCGACTGATCCTTCAGCCGCATCTTCCGTGTCGGGTTGGTCTCGGCTTCGGACAGGGTTTGGAAATGCGCCGCGCGATCAAAATATTGAGCCAGTAGATTCATTGCCTTACCTCTTCGGTGGCGCAATTGGCGCCAGAAGCCCTTGACCGTTTAGTCGGTGCCAATTAAGAGCGGCAGCTCTTGATAAGTTCCTGCGAAGCATTTTGAAAGCGAGATAATTGTAAAACAATGGCTAAGAAAAAGAAGATCTTCCGCCGCGAGTGGACCAAAGAGGACGTGCGACAATTAAGGACGATGGCAAAGGCGAAAGCTGGCGTGAAAAAGATTGCAAAGTCATTGAAGCGCACACCGGGTGCGACCACAGTCAAGGCCGCTAAGTTGGGTATTTCGCTGTCTACGCGGTGACCGGCGAGCTGCCTGATATTTGTTCCATCGTTTGCTCAAACCAATCTGGCCCGACCCGAGGCCGCGCATTTTGGCCCGGGCCCCGCCGCAGACATTTGTGTTGGGTCCAATCGGCATCCCAAGTTTCGACAAAGCATGCGTCAGCGTCGAGATTGGCAAGACCGCCGTCCGCGAAGTTGCTGAGCGTTTTTCAAATATCCGCCAATTTCCGAAGGGTCAGCTGAACCGTAAGGCTTCTCTTCCCAACAAGTGCAGTGCCAGTCAGCTCGGCCTGATCAGCCTCATAGGTGCCCGTTACACCCATGCCGACCTCCCTTGCACTGAAGAACAGGTGACCGGATGGGGGAGGCATGTGCTGTTTGAGAACCAGCTCGCCTTTGAAGACACCGCTTTTGGAAGAGTACGAGCCGGTGTAGTACATGTACGGGCCGCCTCCCAACATCACCCCGTTCAAAAGAACAGCGACGCTGCCACTCGACGCCATCGAAGCCTTTCGTAGTAACCGATACAATCCGTTTTTCATTGCGAGGCCCAAATCGTGAAGATTGGTCTGCGTCAGTTTAGAGATTTTGCTACGCTCTTCAGCGTAGTCGTTCATCTCCCGCAAACCACTCTCCGACTATTACGATGACGATACCATGCGCGAGCGCGGTGCCGCCGAATTTTTGATTGCTCAGTACGTGTCCGACCGTCTGGAGATAGACGACTTGGCACGCACCGGTGGACTCTTCCAAACGCTTGATCTCCATCAAGACGCGCAACGCAAGTATGTGCAAGGGACGTCTTCGTTGGGCGACGCAAGGCGCAGTACCGCGGCTCGGTAGTGCGCTTGACCAAATGGAGTGTGTGATGGCTAAACGGACCAAACGGGCAGCAGCGCGGAAGGCAAGGGCCCCTAAAAAGGCAACGAAGAAGGTCGCCAAGAAAGCGAAAACACCAAAGAAGCAAGCCGCGAAACGCCCCCTCAAGACCAAAACAAAAGCAAAATGGCAGAAAAAAAGCGCCAAGTCGGGGCGATTGGGGGCGAGGAAGTCGAGACGACGGAGGTTGCCGACCCAACAAGAGACACCACAGCCCGAAATGATGATTGTCGAGAACTCCCCGGACCGAAACGACGATTGTCGACGTAATCGAGGAGCCCGTTCCGGGAGTATACGTCGTGACAGAGTTCGTGCAGACGAACGCCGAACCCGAGCCGCCGGATTCGCCCAATATCGATCAAACAGTCGGTCCGAAATCGGAAGAGCGATAGCGGTGGCTGCGCGGAAATCACGGCGCGGATTGACGTCTGAGCGCATGTGCCAAACTATTCTCAGCAGTCTTACTTGGAGGACTTCCAGCAAGTTAGCTAGTAAGGAGGCTTTCAGTGATGAACCGTGGATTAGGGATCGCCCTAGTTTTTCTCGGCACATTCGTCATTTGCTGCCGGGCTTCGCAGCCGAAGACTGGCCCGAACTCCGTGGATCAATATGTCGCGCAGGTGCGCAAGACAATCGATACGATCGATTTGGACGGCTATCTGACTGTCGTCAAAAACCCAAACGGCGCCCTGTTGCTCGACGTGCGCGATGAAAACGAGTTGGTTTCCGGACACGTGCCCGGCACAATCAACGTTTCCCGCGGACGTCTGGAGTTCCGGATTTGGAAGCTGCTCGGCTATCCTGATAAAGTCGACATGAACCGCAAGATGTACGTGCAGTGCTCCAGCGGAGGTCGAGCCACGTTGGCAGCCAAGCAACTCAAGGATATAGGCTTCACCAACGTTACGGCAGTCGTGATGGAGTTGGCCGAATGGCAGAAGAAGGGGTATCCCTTCTTCAGGGCCGAATCCAAATAGGACTAAGCGCTCCACGCGCTCTGCCGGCAAGTAAATGTCTGCCTTTGGCTCGACGCAGACCTTCCGCAATGTCAGCACTTAGGTCGGCTGTTCGGGGTAAAGGGAACTCGTTATTCTCATCGCGAGCGATTCCGGGTTTGACCCATCTGGAACCGCGCCGGAAGGCGCTGCGAGGGAGCGGCGGCAATCTGCCGGCATAAGGGCGGTCAGCCAGTCGATCCCGCGCTCACATATCCAATCTACTACTACTTAACGGCTGCGCCGGGATCCTCCTTGGGTCCGGGCGGACCCATTGGGCCCACAGGTCCTATAGGCCCCGCGGGACCGGCTGGCCCTGCAGGACCTGCAGGTCCCGGAAGGCCGCAGTTTTGTATTAGTACCTCTCTCCTGTCCTCCCCAGAGGTAATCTCGACCGAGCAAGTGGAAGGAAACTCTGTCCCAATCCACCTAAATCCACCAGTTGGACTGCTCTCGACCTGCACTGTTTTATTTGGATTGATCTTAATATGCACGGCGGGCTCGCGCGGTCGTCTAACCCTTCCCACGATTGTTAGCTCGCCGCGCGATATGGCGGCAGTAGTGATGAGTATTTCTGCACGCGCATTTCCGCCCCATGTGATCACACACGCGGTTGTCACAGCTACGGCGCACACAATCCTTATGAGCATGTTACCCCCGACGGTTCTGGCCGCCGCTTTTCGGCACATCAACAAGGAAGGCGTCGTCGACGGCAACACCCAATGCGGTGACAAGCCGGTTTGTCTCGGCAGCCATGCCGACAATGGCGATCATCTCAGCATATTCCTGATCGGTCATACCCTTCGCGCGAGCGCTGGCTGTATGAGAATGAATGCAGTAGCTGCAACCATGGGCAATCGAAACGGCAACGTAGAGCATTTCCTTCACCTTGGGCTCAAGGGCGCCCGGGGCCATAACCTGCTTGACGCTCTCCCAAGTTCGGCCAAGTGTCTTCGGGTCGTGCGCGAGTGCGCGCCAGAAGTTGTTGACGAAATCGGACTGCCGCGTTCTTCGAATGTCATCGAAGATCACGCGCGCCTCGGGGGAGAGTTCATCGTCGGAAAGCAGCTTCACTGTCGCCATCGCCTGTCTCGCTGTTTTTGATTCAACGCGCCACGCGCCACGCTGAAGAGCGCCGCCCGTCGCTAAATTGGTCCGGAGAGTGGCGCGAAGTTGCTTCTGCCTGCCGGAGCGCCCACGCCACCACCGCATGCACCGGAGCTGTTCGCTTGATCTGGCTGGCCCCCTCCATGTCGCAATCGGGCCATGTCCAGACATCTGAATATCGCTCGCGGCCGCACCTCATGGCTGGCAGCGAACATACTGCATTTCTACTGACACCGGCTCCTTTTGACTGAGTGTTATGTTATTCTCTCCGGAGAATTTCACGTCGTATGCTACGTCTGAAACCATGACGCCATCCGAGCAGGCCGCAATCAGCTTCACATTCGAGCCTTCATCGTGCAACGATTTGATAGTACATTTTCCCATTGTGCCGGTTATCTGCTTTCCCTGAATGATCAAACCGCCCGCGTTGAGATCGGCGTCTTCCTTGAACGCAATCTTGTTATTCTTTTTAGTAAACACTTGATCGCAGGGCGCGGTGTTGATCGCCCAAGCTCCAGTTAGATCCGCTGCCTGTGTTGAGGCCGATTGTGTGACGAGAAGTACCAACAGCACCCAAAGATTTGAGATTTTCATGAAAGTCTCCTATCAAAGCTTCATCGATGGTCCCAGCAGTGTCGAACTCATTTCGGTGCAGCTGTCGCAACCGCTGACAAAAGAACCGCGAAAAGGCCAGAGGCGTCGCAGTCGTAGATTATGACAGGGCACGTCACCATGACCGACCTCTCCGCAAGGGCTGCGCAGACTTCATACGATCACGCTCGGCGCAGAGTTCATCGATCTTGTTGAGCATGCGGTGGAGCAGCGCCTCGGCGGAAGCGGTGGGTATTCCCGCGCGTTGAAGCTGCCTGACGTGATGGCGGTGCCGGTTAGCTTGTGCACGCATGCGCACGATTTCTCTTCTGAGAACGTCAATGAATGGCATAGCAGATTAGGCAGATTGCCCGCGAACTTCCGGCAGAAGGGATTTGATGTATTTGATGGCACCGGCTGTCGAGGTGACGCCTAGGTTCGGCTCCAGCTTGCTAATAGCGGCCGTCAAAACATTGTCGAAGTCGTCACGATTGAGCATACCTTTACTCGCCAGCACATCGAAAAGAGCCAGCATGAGTGCAGCATTTGCGTAGGCCAATTCATAAGGCGGTGTGGTTTCCACGGCGAACCCCTTTTTTCGAAACCCAAGCGGCCCTGTCAATGTATGCGCGGACGAGGTACCCTACGGGCTGATGCAACGGGCAAGACATTTTACGGGGCTCGGCACGGACCAGCTAGAGGGATTTCCAATGGCCCTACAAGCTAAATGCGATCACTGGGGTTGGTCGCGGACGGCGCCGCTAACGTAGGCGCGAAACCATTTCGTCGGGTTGATGAAGCAACCGTGAAACACGCGCGCGCTATAAACGCCATATGCACAATTAAACGCACCATTGAAGTTTGCACAGCCAATGCGATGGCGACGGAAAGCTATGTCGAACGCAGTTCAAAAAATCGTGGACACGTATGTCGAACTAAACGACACCCGCGCGCTCGGAGATTTGATGCGGTACCGACAAGAATTGGCACTCCTTCTGAAGGCTCAGTCCGGCCTCAATTTCAGTTTGCTCGTCGATCAGATCGATGCGGAAATTGCTGTAATTAAAGCCGGGCTCGATAGGTTGAGGCACGACGCTCACATCGTATAAGTGTGGGCGCGCACTCTCATTACAATAATGCACCCTCTGCCTGCGACGGCGCTCATCCACTCTCGCCCTCACGCTCGTCCTTGTGGCTTGTACGGACGATAGACGGGGGTTCACATCTTGGCTTCGATCCTCCTAAAGATCTCGGCGGCGCGCAGCCGTCGCAACATTTCAGGCTTGAACTGATGGCGGGCACCCATGACTGATTGGTTTAGCTGCAACCATTGTAAGCGTGTTTTTAGGTTGCTCGATGATGTGGGCAAAACGTGCCCGTCGTGCGGCGGCTCCAATGGAGAGCTATTAACTCGGGAGCAGATGAAGAAGGGCGTCGACGCTGGTACTTATTCCAGCATCGATCTGACAACAGGAAAGGGATCGAAGAAGAAGCCCGCGTTAAGCGGGGAGCGGGCATAAAACCGCTGCCGCCGCGAGCGTCAGGCCCAAGGAACCGTCTGCTCATCTGTTCGTTTTGGCAATCACTGCTCGCCGCCTAAGTGGAGGCAGAGCGTTCACAACCACACCCGGATCCATGACCGAATCGGGCGGCTTGGTAGGAACAAAGTGATAGTCGGGGAAACTTCCGCATTATTCTGGCCGAGGTGGACGGGGACCGCCCGAGCAAAACGAGAATCCACGCGATTGATGTTGCCAACCAGACCGTATCGTTCATCATCTATCCCCAAAGCCGCGTTGGCCATGGGAAAACACCCATCGGTTCGATTCATCAAGTTTAAACCGCACAGGTCTGAGTCGCTGACCAAGCCCGCTGTGGACCCTTTGGACTCGCAAACCGGGTGCTCGCATGTAAGTGTTTTGCATGCCCGCAAATGGAACAAAGGGTTCCGACCAGCCCGGGAGCCAAAATTCGCTCTCGGACCGAAATGCAATTTTCAAGCACCCACATCTTTCGCGCTACGAATTGGTCCTCTTTGACCAAACTTCCGGGGAAACTCGCTTGGCCAAGGTGAATGCGTCTGACGAACAATCGGTGCCATAAGGACCAATGCGCCTTCCGCGAAGGAAGTCCCTGCTCGAACCCCTAAGATCGAACACCACTCAGGCGGCATCGCTGCCTGTTGACCAAGCGCATCTATCGCAGTGCCCCACCACCAAGCCGGTGCATCGGAACGCTCGTGATCAGGGACGGCTCGCCACTCGGCGTATTCTTTGACGGCCCGTCCGAACTGAATTTTCAATGCTTCAAGCATCGCTCACCCCTTGCCCGATTGGTCACGTTCTGGCGGATCGGCGTGCGGCAGCGCTACTGGACCAATTACCCGCCTGTGAGGTGGTCCTCGATATTATTGGCGACCTCTTCACACACCGATGCCAACTCAAGCATCTCGACTTTGATGAGGGGATCGTCAGTCTGCTCGGCAAGTTGCCGATATTTGGCCGCTTGGTCCCGGAGATAGTCAGGCTAGTCCATGTCGTTCCCGTGCGGCCTTGCAGTGAAAAGCGAACAGGCGTTCGCGGCAAAAATTCATTAACCCTTCCTTAACCATCTTGGGTTCAGCCTTCCATCCGGAATGCGGCGGAACCGGGCAAGGCCGGACCGGCAGTCGCAAGGAAGGGTCGGCGGCGTAACGCCCGCCGACCGTTTCTCGCTGAGGAGTTTTACCCGCTATTTCTTAGTAGTTGAAAATCTCTAGACGAACAACCGGAACAACGTGCAATCTTTCGTTGTCAGTTCGGTGAGACGTGAGATGTTGGATACAATCCTTCTTATGATGTTGGCGATCTCGGCGCTGGGCGTCACTGGCGTTGCGGCCGATGAAATCGCGACGACATTGGTTCGGCGGCGTCACTCTAGATAAAGCTGACGCTACAACTTACGGGCTCAGGGCAGCGATCTTCGAGCTGCCGCGAGCAGGGCCTCGACGTCGCGTACGTTGAGGATTGGAAGGAAGTCCTCCTCAAGATCGCCGCAAGTGACAGGCCCTGAAGGCCGCTTCCAGCGTCCGTCAACCCGAAACGCGGAAAACTTCCCGCCAGCGGCGGCTGCAATGGCGTACACGAACACAAACGAGGGATTGGCGCGGTTGTAGTAGCCGCCAATGCCCTTCTCAGCCAGAGCATCACGGGCCCGCGTCTCAAGCAGGAGCTTGTTTTTAACCTCGTCTGGATCGGCAGGAAGGAAAGCGTCGCGAGGGAGCGGCGGCAATCTGCCGAACTTGCGTCGGAACGAGAGTTCGTCGAGGCGGGAAAAACCGGTCTCGGTGGAGTCGACGCGGAGCCACTTGCGGTTCTTCTCGGAACATAACCAAGCCTCGCCGCGCGACCAGAGCAACGGCTTCCCCTCCCAAGAGCCGAATACGTAGGGCGGTATCGATGTCGGTGACTGCCGATGCTTCGGCGTATTGCGTAATTCAACTTCGTGTAGGTTTGCCACTCATCCTCCTTTACAGAAATGGTTACGCGCGCGGACATTCGCAATGACCGCAGATCCGAGCAGGAGCCGCGCTGATGCGCGTTCGCGCAAGCGGGCCTTTGATGCGCGCAGGATCTTCAACCGCACAGGCGACGTTCCCACAGGCGGCGGCCTGCACTCAAAGCGGCTTGTTTGAACGGCGAGGGTAAAGTAGTCCGGCGCCAGCATGGTCCTTGAACAACTCCGCGTCGCGAACGTAGCCCCGGAGCGTGTCGACCGACTTGTGGCGAGACACGTCCATCATCTTGAAGATCGAAGCGCCTTTGGCAGCTGCCGATGTCAGAAAACCGGACCTCAGCGAGTGACCGGAGAACAGGGTCGGGTCGAAGCCCGCCCGCTGTGCGTAGGCCTTGACGAGATTAGCCACGGATCGATCCGTCAGCCGCTCCGCGGCCACCTTGCCCGCCTTATTAATGGGCCTGAATATCGGACCTGCCCTGATTTCCGCCGCATCCAGCCATTCCAGAAGAGCCCTGACCGGGCATGCAACGTCGCCCCGGGCGATTGCAATGGTGGCGCCTTCACCTTCTTGGTCGGTCTTGCTGCGCCGGATCGTGACCAGCAGGCCGGTCTTGGTTTCCGCGATGTCGGCCACGTCAAGACCGACTAGCTCTGATCGACGGAACGCCCCGGCAAAACCCAACAGCAAGAGTGCTCTATCGCGCAGGCCAGTGAGGCTTTCAGGGGCAAGCGCAACCATCGCCCGCACCTTTTCGGCAAGCGCAGGAGCTTTGCGCGCCTTGGCGGGGCCCACGGTGCGCCTGATACCCCGCAGCGTTGCCTTGACGGCTTCAGAATCAGTCGGGCTCTCGAGATGCGCCAGTTTGTGGGCGTAGCGGATGGCAGCGACGCGCCGGCCAAGGGTGGAAGGCTTTATGCCGTTGCCCGTCTCAGCCGCCAAAAAGGCAGCCACCGTTTCAGGGCGTGCCGGCAAGGGGGAAACACCCTTGGCCTCGCACCACGCCTTGAACAAGCGAAAATCCGTCCCGTACGCCTTGCGGGTGCTGAGCGCTTTCTCCGCCTTTGCCAGATCAACGGCGGCGCAGAGATCGTAACCAAGGGCGGCGGGCAGCTCTCGGGCAGTCTCGATAAGGGTAAGTGATGCTGATCTATGCCGGTGCTTCATTACTTCCGAGAAGATCGGTTATCGGAAGTTATCAGGTTTTGTGCTATCACGCAACTACAAAATAGCATTATCGCAATTTCACTTTATTGGGACTAGCCTGACGCGGATTCAGAGGGAATCACATGGGACGCAAGCCAAAGACAACAGGTCCAACCGCCCGGAATAATCCGGAGGCTTTCAGGCAGGTTCTGACCCGGATGGGAGTTGATGGCTGGCGTGCGCTTCGGTTGCTGGCAGTTGAGCGAGATATCACTCTCAACGCCTTGGCAATCGAAGCGTTTAACGACTTGCTAAAAAAGTACGGCAAACGACAGTCGGTGGAAAACCCTTTGCTTGATTAGATGGTCGGAGACAGAGCGGTCGGAATCAGCCGAACAGGCTTGTACAATTGCAAGCAAAGCCGCCACTGATTCAGTCCGTTTCGACGAAACGATTCAAGTGCCTTTCTGATTCAGGCGCCTTTCAGCTCCGTACCGATTCAGCGCCTTGACGCCGGTTGTATAACGACGGCCGAAACCGCTTTGGTATACGATCCCGAAGACGAGTTGCACAATTGCAAGCAATGCGCCCACTGCTTCATTCCCTCGCCCAAACGATAAAATGCCTGTCGTCCCACGGTTAATAGTACAACGTGCGAGTCCCGCCGAGCGTTTCAAGTTCGCTCCCGGCTCGACGCCTTTCAACATCGCTCCGGCTCGACGCCGAGTAAGGATCCAAGTTTCTGCTTAACCCGCAATCTTAGCAGACGCGTGGGGGGCGCGGTTTCGATGTTGCTGCGAGATCAAGTAGCCGCGAGCGGCGTGTACCAGGCTTTGACCGAGGGCAGCACGCAGCCGGCCGCACTGGTCAGGACGCACGCCGCGATCGAGCGGTGAGGGAAGGAATTGGAATTGTGTCAGTGTCCTAATTCGCCTTCGTTAGCTTTTTTCAAGTGTGAGCAATATTGACCAGCAACCCCGCTAGGGAACGCATACTGTCGTCATAGCGTCGCATTTTTTTTAGTTGTTGGAGGTCTGAATGAGTTCTCTTCAGCAGCGCATTACTATTGACATGCGCCTTGAAATCATCACCGACACGGCAGCTAATCTAAAAGCTCAGCTACGCGAATTAATTGGGTTACGCGACCGGGTCAGGAAAGCACAACAATCGGCCCGAAGATCGGAGGCAGCCTCACGACGCGACCGGGCCGAATAGTCCCCAGTGGCGTCGGATTAGGTCCGGACGGAGCAATCCCCCGGTGACGGCACAAATTGCATATCTCTAGTGTGCAGTCTGAGCACAATTGCTCACTTTCAAATGCGGGCCCCGCGCCAACTTCCCCAGTTTGGGAACAGCAAAACGACCAGCCGAATGGGCCGGCGTTGCTCGTGCCTTTTTAATCTTGAACCATTATCCAACCCGCAGCGTTATAGGGTATCACCGCTCGGCCGTTTGGTATTTATCGGTGATGAGAACGCCGCTCGCGCTCCCGCCCCAACTCAAATAGGGAGCAGCGCCATGCTTAAGCGCCGTTGTTCCAAACAGGTGGGCCTCAAGACAAAGCTCCAATCTGCAAAAGTTCAGTCTGAAATTTGCCTCGGCGTGACGGTTGCGGGCATAGAAATTTTAGTAGGACTTGGGATTATTCTTTTGCTCACGAACTACTAGAAGCCCCGCACCCGCATACGAGTGACGCGGAAGAGCGGCGGCCCCGACCACTGTCCCGGAACGCTGCGGGGCCGCCTGTGCCCTCGGCTGGGGAATGCGAGGACATGAGCTAATAGCACGGCCAGTCCTCTCCCTTGGAGGCCAGCTCACCATCGAGCCAGCCTCTGGCGCGGTCGCTTACAGGGCGGCTCGTAGGAAAACCATTTGAGGATTGCGCGAAACAGGCGGGTCATGATGATCTCCCTTTATTCCAGCCGCGCAGCCAAACTGTCACGGAAGTGTGTTAATCGCCGGTGGCCGCCGCGACCGTCCGGTTTCGTGGATCTCGCGTCAAAGGCGATGGATAGGCTGACGGTGAAGCCTCGCTTGCTGAAGAGTTCGGAGGACTTTCAGAACGTGCGACGCAACCAGAAGGACGATTGGCGCGATTTCTCTAGCTATTGCCGCCCGAAAGGCGCAGCTTGAACCAGTCCGCCCGGACGGGAGGTCGATCTGACGGGAAAGAAATGAGCGAGCTTGAGCCGACGCTAGAGCTTCCGGATATGACATCAACCCGTGAAGTTCATTTTGCGCTTCAGATAAAGAACGCGCTGTTCGCGGCTGGCTTGAAGACTATCGGAGAGGTGCGCGAAACGTCGGACGAGGCATTGCTTAGCCTTCCCGTTTTTGGGGCGGCCTCCGTCGCGCATCTTCGAAAGACGCTTGGCCCAAGCAAAAAGGCAGCCTGATCTCCGCGATGTCCTATCTGGCGGGTGATCCGTAGGTTACTAGGTAAAAGGTCAATACATTTATGGGGCGAACTCCGGGGCGAGTAAAAGATCGCCCGTTTCAGATGCGCGTAACCGAAGCTTTCCTCAAGGCGGTCGATAAATGGCGCCTTAAACAGGAAGACGCGCCGTCGCGCGCCGAAGCCATCCGCCGGCTGGTCGAGCTCGGGCTGCAGGATCCTGCTCATGGGCAGCTTTTGCAGGCCAAGGGACGCCCGAAGAGCGACGACAGGAAATCGCGCCAAGGCACGAAACCGCGCCGAGAGACGAAACAACGCGCACGCGAATTGGCCGGCAGCGCGATCGATCGGATGTCCGACGCAACAGCGAGCGCGGACGATCAAGTCAGCCGAAAGCGCGGGCTCATTGGAGGGCCGGAGGAATTTCGGAACGTACGACGCGACCGCTCGAAGCCAAAATGAGCGACAGACGATCCCGCCGCTAGTCGAGGTCGGGCGGAAGGTGAAGAGATGACAAAGACACCGCGCGAGCATGAGGGACCCACGCCGATCACCAGAGCGGAGCGCGCAAGCGCGTAAGGCATTCCGCCAAATCGATGCCCAAAAGGCGATGACTGAGTACGAGACCGATCAGAAGGCGTTCCATGCAAACCGGGAGCGCCTCAAGGCAGAGCGGCTGGCGCGGGAAGCTACCGGGACGCCGGTTCGTGGCCAAGAAAGGGGGCTAAGAATTAGAAATGGAGGATTGCATGGTTACATTGCCAGTGCCGCGAAAGAAATCCTCACGCAGCTCACTTCTAGATCAGAACCCACAAAGGTGGTTGCCTGACCCCGGGGTACGCGCTTATTGCTGAGTACTCAAACGCATGGCGCAGAAATGCGGTTATCGATCCACCCCAAAGGCACCCCGACGGGATAGCTTAGGTAGGGCGTCCGCGCCCTAATGGACGGTGAAATGGACGCTGACGCCGTTGTGTTTGAGAGCGATTGTGTTCCAACGCCCGTCATCAACGACTTCCCAACCGGGCGAAAGCGAAATCCAAGTCCCGGCCTCCGGCGTATCGGAATAAGCACGCCGGGCAATCTTGACTCCATCGACCACGACAAACGTGTCGGTCCTGCTACATAAAATCGTTAGATCAACCATGGGCGCTCTCCCGCAAAGGTGCGATCAACACCAATAGGCGCATTGACCGCGTTACGATAGCCCGCCTCTCGCGTTTTCGTTTATTTGTTCTAACCGTGCTCGTCTAAAGGCGTTCTAATACCCTTCGCACCATTTCAGCATTCCACCGGCCAATACCGGATGACGTAGGCACATCCCGATCATAGAGGCCTGTCGCGATGGCCCTCAGTGACTCAGCGCCGCTCTCCCGTAGCTTCTTGATGATGGGCGCTATGTCCACCTCTCTACGGACTCGCCAGCGAGTTTACGGGCCCGTCTGCTTGCCACCGTTTCGCGATTTCCGCCTATGACGACCCCACGGGCCTTCGCGGCGGCGAGTGCAGCTTTGGTTCTTTCCGAGATCATGCGGCGTTCTTCCTCGGCAACCATCGCCATGATCCCGAGGGTGAGCCAGTTAGCGTTCGGCATGTCGGCACAGATGAGGCTTGTCGGCCGCCTTAAGCATTGTGGTCCGTTGAGCGAAAAGGGACCGGGCTCCCGCCCGGTCGAAGCGGCAGTTGCCGAGCGGGCGGCCAAGATATTCGCGCGCGCCGAGTTGTGCCGGGTCACCTGATAACCTCCCTGCGTGGCCCGACACGGTCCCGCCTCCTGCTTGCGCCTAGTACTGGCGGGGTTTGCGCTTGGGCTGATCGGTCTTTCGCAAAGGAAGCCATCACCGGGGCCTCGTGGAGGTCTCGGCTCACTCTGGGTTCAGCTTGTCCATCTCAGCTTTGGCCAGTGCCGTGGCTTTCTCGATAGCCTGCTGTCGCGTCAGGGAGTTGGGGTCGAACCGACGTGAGACTTGGTTGTCCCAATAGAACCTGACCGATTTCCGTCCGTCCGCGAACCATACTTCGAAGCTTCCGCACTCACTATCTGCGCCAGGGTGGGGGATGATGCGGACGGGGTCGCCTTCGGCCATGAGTGAGTTGCCCTTGGGTCAATTACGTCCGTGACGGCTTCCGAAGCGGGTAAGTGCGACAAAGGATGCGTGAGTGGTCCTTCTGCTGCTAGCCGTCTTCCTTCTGCGGCGATAAAGCAGCCTTTGGGAAGCCCGTTGGTGCGGTCAAAATGGACTTGTGGTAGGCTGCGGCCGTGCAGGGTGGGCCATGCCTATGCGGCTGATGAACGACTGTATCGAGCGCGCGACGCACTTCCAGGCGCTAGCCGAGGCTGAGACGGACCCGAAGCTCAGAGCGAGTTGCGCTTTCGAGCGCTTTGGTCAAAATCGATCACCACGGAAACCAGGACACTCGTCATGGTCATTCAAATTCGGGAGAAAGGCCGGTGCTGTCTCTGCAGGCTCAGAATTGTTCGGCGAACGCTCTGCCAAATCGCGAAAGACTTCGAGCCAACTCCAAACCGCGCAAAGGTGGACGTAACACCATGCGAACGCCGGGATGGACATCAGCTTGCGTCGGTTGAGTTGAAACAGCCGTTCAACCAGTACAACTTTTAGAATCTCGCCTACAACGAACAGCGCCCCTCCAGCGGCAAGATGTCCCGTCGCGGCAAGATATGCCGAGATCGGCTTCACTGGCTCGAGGATGAGCAGTGGGATAGCAAACAAGGCAAGGGCGCCGTAGGGGCGCAACGAAAGCGACCAGTTTCTGAACAGATGGAAAATGTGTTGCCGCGCCAGCCAGGCCGCGATCGGCCTCGCAAGGACTGTAAACAGCTCGTCGATCCCGAAGTAGATCACAGCCAAGATAAATATAATCGGTTTGAACGCCCGAAGCATCACGATCTCCAGGCTTGAAAAACGGCGAGCATCAAACCTAATAACTGCTCAAGCGAGACGTTACGTGGCGTCTCTTTCAAGCGAAATCCGCTGTTGAATCCGCTCATAATCGATCGGCTTACTTGAGGGTAGAAAACCAACTATCATATCTTTACGAATTTGATCTTTCGAAAAACCGTATCTGCTGTTGAAGCCGGCCTTCTAGCTGGTCGCGTTTGCCGTCAATTGCAGTGAGATCGTCATCAGCAAGCTTGCCCCATTTTTCCTCGCTTTGCCTCGAAACTGTTTCCAGTGTCCTTCAACTCGATTCCAGTCCGTGGTGCATCTCCGTATTCAGAATACACACGACGCGAGATCTTCGTTGTCTTCGTTTTATGCGGCTAACCGGGTTAAGCACGCGGCCTCGCCGGCGCTGAAGCCTGCGTGCGTCGAGTGGGACTGGTCTGTGACAGAGATTGGCACGCCCAAACGATGCCAATCGCGCCTTCAATACGGGTAGTAATAGCTTCGGCGGTAGGGATAAGGGGCGCCGTAGTCGCTTGGCGCGGAGTAATAGCCGGGCCCATAACCCGGCCCATAATAGCCAGGCCCAACGGCGCCGTAGGCCCCCAAGGCGGCGGCCCCCGCCGCTGCACCCAAGATACCAAGGCCAACCGCTGCGCCCGGAGCGCCGTAATAGCGGTGACCGTGATAGCGATAGCGGACCTCAGTTACTCCAGACGATGGAGTCGTATTTTTCAACATAGTTGAGCTCGAGACCGGAGCGGCCCGCGAAGGGGGCACCGAGCCGAGCATCACCGCACCGACGACCGCGATGGCGAGCGCGCATTTCGTTGTCTGATTGTTCATTAGCCGCATCCTCTCGTTTTGGGGAGCCTCAAGCGGCTTGTGGCGCAAGTCAGAATTCAAAACCATCCGAGACGGGACGAAGGGCAAACAGACTCAGCCCACGAAAGTTCCTGACAGACAGGATTTGTTTTCGTCTCCTGTCCAATGTCGCTTGTTGGTTTATCTTTGCCTTTCCATGCGAACGCTGGACCAGCTGGTATTAATTTTGACATGACCTAGTTCGGACGTGATCAAGTCCCCATATTAAGAATGTCACCGCGCGGCTCGC
The DNA here is from genome assembly GCA_963738845.1 of uncultured Alphaproteobacteria bacterium. Lineage (GTDB taxonomy): Bacteria > Pseudomonadota > Alphaproteobacteria > Rhizobiales > Xanthobacteraceae > Bradyrhizobium. The sequence goes on from CAVTYJ010000014.1 coordinate 96,805, forward strand.
CCGGCATCTATCGGTGATGAGAACGCCAGTTTGCGCTCCCGGCCAATCGAACGGGGAGCACTGTCATGTTTAAGCAATTATCTAAATTCGAATACAGCTTAGAGGAAGAGGCAATTAGCTTTCGCAGGCAAGCTGAGGGCATGCGCCATGGCGTTCGGCGTGACGAACTTCTGCGGAAGGCCAGCCAGATTGACATCCTGAATGGGTGGCTGACTTCGCCCGGGCTGCAAGCACCTGAGTATTGACAGAGCTAAAATATGTCCACGGTTGTTCTCATGCGGCGGGCGCTGAATGAGATCGCCCGTGGCTCCCGTTCCGCCGTGCTCATCATTTTCGTGCTGGCTCCTCTTGTAGTGACCAACTCAAAATCCCGGAACGGATTTTCTTCATGAAAGGATTACAAAATGGGAGACAACGATCACGGGCTGCGCGACTGGCTTGTCCCGCCAATAGTGCTGCCGATCTTTTTTGGACTATTGATACTCGCGGCCGCTCTCTTTCGCTGACATACGGCTGAATGAGTCACGAATGTTCAGATTAGTTGGTTGACTGGGCACCGGGGTTGGGACATGAGCAATATTGAGCAGACGGAACTCTTATCACCCGATCATATCCGCACCTCTGGCTGGGGGCCAGAGAGGTGCAGTGTATGGCCCGTCTGTTGAGATTGGTCTTGAAATGGCTTCGTTATAAGTCTGAGCCGCTTAACGACCGCGCCAAAGGTTGGCTCAATGGCGAACTTTCGTCAAAGAGACGAGACTGGCCGAAATATTAATCCTCACCGGCAAAGCGCAACGAAAGATGGGCGGCGGCATCGCCGCCCATCCCCCGTACGCTCTCAGCCACTCGCCCGGTGTTTCAGGACGCGCGCCGGCAATGCTCGGAGTTTTCGATCCGGTGACGGAGGGTGACCTTGGATTCGTTTATCGATATGAAGGGCAAAGGCTTTAGCTACGTCATGTCCGTAGCGATGGCCGCGCTGCTCATTGTGGCGGGGAAGACCGTTTACGACTACAGAATCGATCCGGTCAAAGGCGCGGTTGCAGACACTAGGACAGAGACATACTTGGCCGAGCATCCCGGACCCTTCTGTGTATTTGAAGGCGTTTGGAATGACTGGGATCGCGACGAAACGATAACGCTTGGCTGCCTTGAGGTGAAGGGCGATATTCGCGCGGGCAGCTACCGCTCTGCGACGGGGTCTCGAGCGACCTCGAGTTTCTCGATGAACGGCACATATGACATCGGCCCTGACAGCTCCATGCGAGTTATCGGCAAAGACCGGACGGGGAAAGACGTCAAATCCACCACAGTGATCTATGTCGAAGACAAGGAATATCCCACGCAGATGATCGTGATCGATAAAAAAGGGGACGCGGGTTTCTACATTTGGCAAACAAAGCAGTAGCGCTCAGCTGGGTAGCGCTCACTTAGTAAGAAATGCGCCAGCCCTAAGCGGGACCCTTGACTTCAGCGCGACTCGCCGGGCTTCTCCGAAAGCCAGAACTGTCACCGCACTTGCACCGCCACTCGCTTGCATTCCTGTTCCGACCAGGCCGGCTTACTCAACTCAGCAGGCGTTTGCGTTGCGTCTGCGGGCCGCGGCAAGTTGTTGACGGTCCGTTTCAAGTAGTCGGATCTTTTGGGCGCCGCCGATGCACCCGGCGACGCAAATTTAGCGGCTCACCGCCGCTTCAAACTTTGCTCATCCTGAAGGTGAGCAATTTTGTACAGACGCAACGGCCCGACGTGTCTATTCAGGTGAGGTTGTCTATGACTTTAGGTCAAGGTGAAAATCATGGAAATCTCAAAGGAGACAAAAGCTACCGTGAAGCCCGCACTGTGGGGAGCTGCGGCCGGGGCAATTGCTCTGGCAATCGTGGGGTTCAACTGGGGCGGTTGGGTGACCAGTGGAACAGCCGAGACACTCGCAAAGAATAGTGCCGCGACGGCTGTCGTCGCAGCTCTCGCACCCATCTGTGTTGAGAAGTTCCGACAGGCCGCTGATGCCACTGCGAACCTAGCCGAAATGAAGAAGGCGACTTATGCGTGGGACCAGAGCAAGTTCGTCGAAAAAGGCGGCTGGGCCACGATGCCGGGAAGTACTGAGCCAAACTCATCAGTTGCAAAGGCGTGTGCCGAATCCCTCGGTCGCGAGAAAGCCGCGGATCTCCGCAGATAGTCAGGCAAATCGCGCCCTCGGGCGAAATCCAGCGCCGACACGCAGGCTCTCGACAGGTCCGCATCTCGTCCAGTCAGGACGAATATCGCAAAGCTGACCAGACAGTCCCTGAATGGTCTAGGCATCAAATAACTTTATCGGCCTGAAACAAACGACTTGAGGAGGCCGATCGATTGACGGACCAAACGCGGACATTGGCCCAGCGGAATCAGGGCGAACTGGAGCCGCCATCGGCTTGTCCTTGCTGGTCCCAGCGAATGACGGACCAAGCTCTTTCATGAAGCTAGTAGAGGATCATTTTCATGATCGCTTCAGCGTCGACCATTGAGCCCGCCAGCTTGACGCTACCGGTGAAGATGAAACTTCAGAGCGCTAGTTTCGCCCGGTAGGCTCCGCACTAGGACCGTAGCGCTGGCTTGATAAGCACATCGCGGGTAACAGATTTCCACCCTATCGGGGATCGTTGTCCCGACACATTGGAGCGCCTTTAACGGCGAGAGCCATGGCAGGATAGGTTTAGCGCCCGACGCGCGACACACCTCCTGCAAACCCAACGCAACGGTGAGAGCCGTCGAGGGCAACCTTGGCGGCTTTTGCTTGTGCTACGCAGCTGAAAAAAGCACCCGCTAATCCCCACGACGAGATCGCGAACGAGGCCCACACCTCCTGCAAACCCAACGCAACGGTGAGAGCCGTCGAGGGCAACCTTGGCGACTTTTGCTTATGCTAGGCAGTTGAAAGCACCCGCTAAGCCAGTGCCCTGCACGATCTGGCCCGTAGGCCAGCGCGATGAGGCCGACACCAATAACGCGGGATTTCCGCTGATATGCTCATCTTTGCGTCCTCCACGGACGGACCGTCAGGCGGCGCCGCCACCGGGCGGTTCTCAGCTTAGCCCTGAGTAGGATGGATCCTGTGCAAAATTGCTCAGAGGTCACTCGGTGGAGCGGCGTGCTGCTCACTAATAAATATTGGCCACTTCGGCAAAACCTGTGCAATTTTGCTCAGCGACGGTCGACGATAACCGATAAAGTTTTTGTAGACGGCGCCCCGGACGCATGCGGAACGAGTTCGCTTGGAAATTGGCTCAGGAGAAATCACCTTGACCATCAGAACAACGCGGACCACCGTTTCGTTCAGTCGTCCATTCACCCTTCAAAACCTGGAGGGCGTCCAGCCTGCCGGTGAGTATGTCGTCCTCATTGACGACGAACTGATCGAAGGACTATCAAGGGTTGCATACCGGCGAGTGGCAACGCTGTTTCAGACGCCGGCGATTTCTGCCTCGAAACGACTGATTTAGTCCTTTTCGATCAGCCAAACAGATCTGGACGCTGCGATCATGAAAGACCGGAATCAGACCATCGTCGTGCATTGAGCGCAGTGACCCGCAGCGCGCTTTGTGCCGCGCTCGTTCGTGGACCACATCTTAGGCGTGACAAAGGAGGCTTCCTCGGTCCGTTTGCAAATCGAAACCAGCATTTGCGAGACGGGCCCGGAGGTACGTTCGCGAGACCGAAAGAGCTGCTTCGAATCGGTTTGGTGCCGACTTCAGATTAGTCCAGGGCAGAAGCAAATTTGACTAACACGCCGGGTGCTGGACCTGCTAAACTCCGCCTTTTCCATCCAGCCTTGACGACTTCATGCCAAAAGCGGCGAAAAGCTCATTCAATCCAAAGCTCTTTCTCGCCAAGGTCGGCGAGGGCAAAGCCATCTTGATACTTTACCAAGAACCAGGTCGTGTTTTCGCAAGGGGACGCCGCAGATACGGTTTTCTATATTCAAAAGGGAAGGATCAAGGTTCTCGTTGTCTCCGAACAGGGCAAGGAAGCCGTGGTCGGAATGCTGGAACCCGGACAGTTCTTCGGCGAAGGATGCCTCAATGGCCACCCCCTGCGGATTTCGACAACGATGGCGATGGAAGACTGCCTGATCACGTCGATCACGAAAGGTGCAATGCTGACGGTGCTTCAAAGCGAGCCAAAGTTTTCCGAGTTGTTCATGGCGTATCTCCTGAGTCGGAACAGCCGCATCGAAGAAGACCTGATCGACCAGTTATTCAATTCGAGCGAAAAGCGGCTCGCGCGCCTTCTCCTTCTCCTGGCAAATTTCGGAAAGGAAGGTACTCCACAGCCCATCGCGGCACACGTCAGCCAGGAAACGTTGGCCGAAATGATCGGCACAACACGCTCCCGCGTCAGTTTTTTTATGAACAAGTTCCGCAAGCTCGGCTTCATTACCTACAACGGGAAGATCGAAGTCCATAATTCGCTCCTGAACGCGGTCTTGTACGATAAGCCTGAGATAAAACGGGACGACTGATGAGGCGGCCGGGCAGAAGGACCGGAACGGTTTGAGGGAGCTCCGGCATGTGGCACACCCTGCCTGGCTCCCCTCAAAGCCGGAAGCCTAGGGATCGAGCGAGCTTAAGACAGCGCGCCGAATAATGTCGGCGTATCTGCGATAGCCGGATTTCGGGAGGCACCGGCAGGCGTGCACCGGCAGTCTGCCGAGCCAAGTCCGGCAGCACGTCTGCGATCTGCGAACTGGGTACGCAATGGTCGACGATCGTGGCCTCCAAGGCGCGCTCGGGCATTTCGCTCGCGATCGCATCCACGGAATCCTGAACAAGCGTCACACCGCCGCAACGCTCGATGGCATTAAGGCCAGTCGCGCCGTCGGATAGTAGTCCGCTGAGCACCACGCCGATGACCCGAGGCCCATACCGAGGGCGGCGGAACGAAACAGAGCATCAATCGCCGGCCGCACTAGGTTCTCTCGCGGTCCCCGCCCGAGCAATATCCGATCGTCAAAAATCAGGAGATGGTGGTCCGGTGCCGCGAGATAGATATGCCCGTTTTCGATCGGCAGCTCATTTTGCGCCTGAACCACCGATAGCTTGTTGGCCGATTTCGCGATGGCCGCGAGCAGGCCGATGCCTCGGGCGGGGATGTGCAACACGATGAATACAGTGGCTGGCAACGTGGCGGGAAGCCGGGACAGTATCTCCTTCAACGGAGCTGTCGCACCCGCCGAACCACCGACCACAATCATCGCGGTTGGCCATGGAATCCGTCGCACTGCCCCCTTGTTTTGATCAAGCGCGGCCGTTCGTTAAGTTCCTAACTTCAAGGGGCCGGCAGCATGGCCGTTCTTATCAGCGAGACAGCTTGCGCTTCGATGAGAACATCAGCGGCCAAGTAAACGAAACGGCCCCAAGCGACAATCGCTCAGGGCCCGTCGAACTCTTCTGGGAATGGTTCCGGGAGAGTCGGGAAGACCGAAAGCGAAGCCACTAGGCCGCACGTCTCCGCCGTTCCTCAACAGCGGCGCTGAAGATCTCCAGATCTTTTTCATAATTGCGCGCAAGCAGCTCGGCATTGTCCGCCCACATCCTCAGAAACGAGGCTTGGTATTTGATCGCATGGAGCCCAACGGCTGCGGCGGCTGCCATACGGCTCTCTTGGTCGTGCGCCATGCGGCGTGCGTCAAATGTTTGTTCAGCCATGCTGTCTAATCCCTTTGGTCTTCGGTGAGCCCCACCCCCCTCATCCCAATAGATGTATCCCTGTGAAGTTCGACCGCAACCTGCGTGGGTTGGCCGAGTAACGCGGAGGTGACTGTGATCCGTTAACAGGCCTTGCGTTGTGTCGGGAAAGGGCAGCAGCTGATGTCGGGCGGCAGACGTTGCTCACGACCTCTATGGAGGGTCGAAATGCAGTCGTTCGTGCATAACGACCGTCGTGCTTCACCAAAAGCTGATCGCCGAGAGGGGCGCGCGATTACAAAACGACTGCAATGGGGCTGCTAAAACGCTCGTGATGAAATGACCTCAATCCCCATATGACGATCATCACCCAATGGAAACCGATGCCGCGCGAGCCGGCGAAGAGCAAGGCCGAGCTGTGCGAGATGTTGGCAGAGCCAGCCGTCCGCAAAGCCGCGACGCCCGAGCCGCCGGCACCGAAAGCAGCACCGGCACCGGGATCGTCCAGCTTTCGTATAGCGCTACCAGGAAGAGGTGCGCAAACAGAAGGGCGATCAGAGAATGATGACCGTTTTACCCTCGGCGCGCTTCTCCTGGAAGGCGGTATAGGTCCATTCACCCGCATAACCGAGGCAACGTTTTTGCGGCGACCCCCTGCATTGCGTTCAGAGCTTGTCCGGAAGATACACCCGCCGCCGGCCCACCTTGTGCTGGCCTACAACGCTCACGCACAATCTCTGGACCCTCGGCGCGGCCAAACCGTGCACTTGTACTATTGCATTCAGTGCGACGAGCGCATTTCGGGCGAATGAGGCGCAAAAGGAAAGCCTCTCGCGATACTAGGCTCGGCCTTACCTCGCTTGGATGACCTCGACCACCTCGTCGGTCACCGGACTGATTCGCTTACATGGCCCGGCGGCGCCTTGCGAGCCACCACGGTACGCCGACCATGCGCGCACCTGTTCGGCGTAGGTCAAAATAAACGGCCGCTGCGTTCGCGCCGCGGCGCGTTTCGTTGCAACATTGCTGTCCATTGTTTTCGCCTCAAGAGTAGTACTACGGGGATCGCCGTCGTAGGCGGGGGATTTGCCGCGGATGCGGTGATTGCAGCGGTTGCCGCTGGTAAGCATAGCCAACGGACGCGATCAACGGCGCGACGAACAGAATGTCGCTGATGCTCCTCAGATGCATCACTGTCAACGATCCTTGCTCAAAGTAGTTCCGCTAAACGTCAACGCCCCGGACACCTGACGCGCGCATTTCGCCATAAGTGATCGAGAAGATGGGATCGCTAGTAGCGACGGCGAGACGCATGATCGGTTCAAAAATTTGCGGCGACCAGATCGTAAGAGCCCCTGCTGCCGCGGACGTACACCTTCGCAGCGGCGGCGCATATCAAGTCACGATTGGAATCGAAGGCTTTCAGAAAACCCGACTCGTCGTAACCAGCATCTGGTTGAATTCGCTTCAGCGCGTCTTCCTCTATGAAGAACGATGCCTCAATAGCGCTGTCATGTCCCCAAAATCGCACGGCATGCCGCGTGCGGTCATATGAACGGCTATGATTCGGGAACTCAATCATGTGGCGAGACCGATCAGTTGTCGCTGCACCACACCTCGGTGCCGGCTGCACGCGATTTGTCGCGGCATATTCAATGGCGATAGCCGATTCCTTACCGACGCACTCGCGTGCAACGCGTCGACACGCTGATAAGATGGGCCGTAGCCAAAGCTTAACGCAAATGAGGGACGCTGGAGGGATCCGGTTTGCGCAAACCTCTAACTGGCTATGCTGGAAGCGGATTACAACCCCGCTCGATCCTGTTCACAGCAAATAGTCTCGCCTGACCTCGTACCGGGTGGTGGTCTGTGTGGAAAGCCGGAATATGCGGGCGGCACTCAAGGCGCAGATCAACAAGATGCAAAAATGGGCGCGGCATTGCGCAAATGATGCGGGCGGGCCTATATCGCCCGGTGCATTTGAGGACGCTCCGCAGTCAGAAACTGCAGATGCTGTTGACCCATCGCAAGCTGTTGCAGTCGAAGGCGATGGCCAGCGAGAACGATCTTCGCGGTACTTTGCGTAAGTTCGCATGCGAAAAACGGGCTTAGCCAGAATCTTCGCCTGCGCTTCTTCCGATGTCTGTAGATGTGGGTGGACCGGATGTCATCGGCCGGGAGTTAAATCGGCGCTCTCTGACGATTTCCCGGCCTACAATCTGACACGTCGCTAATGTTTTATGAATTGCTTTCATACTGAGCAATACGGGACAGCGGCCAAATGGCGCTGGTGCAAGGATGACTTCATCACCGCCCCACTTCGGCAACTACCGGTGAGTGAGAGTGTTGTGCTTCCGCCTGATGTCAGGACTGCATCATGAGCACGTTTTTTTACGGGCCACCATGTCGGCACTGCAAAGCAATAACGAAGCTGGCACGGATCACCTCCGGCCGCCCTGGCTTTGATTTCCGAACGTTCGAATGCCCCGATTGCGATCACGCCCACCAGCTTGAGCGCGAGCTTGGCGATCCGATAAAATCCAGCGAGATAGCAGGCTGGCTCCGGGGCCTGCAAGCGCCAACGTAGATGACCAGCGAGCTAAATCTTCTCTATCTTGCGGCAGCGGGCGCAATTGTCGCTTGCGGCGTCGCGTTCGTTGTCACCTTGCTGTCGTAAGCTTTGCGATGCGAGCGAGCAATGAACGTCATGAGGAGGCATCGCCAGAACCAGATTGGCCGAGGATGGTGCACATCCACAAGCGACTGAAGTTGAGAAGAGGGCGGCCCCGAGCAAGGGACAAACACTTTCAGGGCCATCGCGGGCGCGCGTGGATCGACGATGCTCATTCGAAAAAGCTGTCCTTGGTGAGCTAAATTGCACAGACAACAAGTTCGCACCTAGTCACGTTTCGCTTCGGTGCGGAATTTGGTCGTTGCCGCTGCGGACACCCGCCATATAGGAGGTCGAAATGCTGCTATCCGTCTACGACGAAAATATCGCGCTTTTCCGAAAGCTGATCGCCGAGAGTGAGCTTAACCCAAAGCGCGACGAGGATCGGCATGCGATGCTTCTTACGTTGCTTGCCGAAGAAACTACGAAGGCGAACAAGTCGCTAAAAAGCTAGACGCTTGCCTGCGCTTAACGGACCTTTGCGCAGTGCCAGACCCCAGCACGGTCCTGCCTTCGCCCACCAAAGTCAGGGGCCGCGCTGCGGGTGTTCGAGTTGAAGCGTTAAGATCACACCTAATCTAGACGGAAAGGTCAAAAGCGGCGGTTTGACGCCACCACTTCCGGACTGCTGCTTGATGGATCATCCCGCTCTATCTCGGGCTTTTCATGCAAAACGGCGTTCAACAGCGAATTGTGAACTTCTATCTTTCCATTGTAGCTGATGAGCCCAAGTTTGCGGAATTTGTTCATGAAGTGGCTCACGCGGGATCGGGTCGTTCCAATCATCTCTGCCAATGTCTCTTGGCTGATATCCACTAGAATAGGCTGAGGTACGCCGTCCGTTCCGTAATGCGCGAGCAGCAGAAGAAGGCGGGCGAGCCGCTTCTCGCTGGAATTAAAAAGCTGGTCGATCAAGTCCTCTTCAACGCGGCTGTTCCGCGTCAAGAGATACGCCATGAACAACTCGGAAAATTTCGGCTCAGTATGAAGGGTGGCGATCATCGCTTCTTTGGTTATTGAGGTGATCACGCATTCTTCCATCGCCGTCGTGGTCGCGATGCGCAATGGATGGCCATTGAGGCAGCCCTCGCCGAAGAACTGGCCCGGTTCTAAAATTCCAACTACCGCTTCCTTGCCTTGCTCGGACCGGACAGTGAGCTTGACCCTGCCCTTTTGAATGTAAAAAACCATATCCGCCACGTCTCCCTGCTCGAAGACGTGCTGATTCTTTTTGATGTTCAACATCGTTTTACCCGCCCCTATCTTGGCGAGAAAAGCTTTGGGATCGAACTCGTTTTTGGCTGGATTCCCCACAGGAGCCTCCTTTACGTCGGCGCTCGCAATTCACCCCGGAGCCAGCCCGCTGCCTCGCGGGATTTCATCGGATCGACTAGTGCCGCTGGGCGCTGATAAACGTGATCGCAAAGTCGGGCGTTCGAATGTCGGATATCAAAGCCAGAGCGGCCGGAGGTGATACGCGCCAGCTTCGCTATTGCTTTGCAGTGCGGACTTGGTGGCCTGTAAGAAAACCAGCTCATGATGTCGTCCCTTACATCAGGCGGGAGCACAATACTCTCAGTCACCGGTAGTTACCGGGATGGGTCGGTGATGCATTCAACTTGGCACCAAAGTCATCTGGCGGCTGTACCGTATTGCTCAGTCCTCATAAGGAACGTGGTGCCTACAACTCGCCTGAGCCAGCACAGCGACGGGGTGGGAACGCTTTGGGTCCGTCGGAGTTAAGGAGAGACCTCCCCGCCCCCCGAAGGAGGCCCTATCGGCGGAAAAGACCCAGCCCCGGCTCCCCCCGTGCCGCCTGCCGGGGTCTTTTTTATGCGGCGCTGACGTTTATCTTGGCCGCATGTTTGATTTTTGCATCCCCACCCGAGCGACCGCTGTTCCCGCCAGCCGTGATTGGCTCCACGAGGTGAAATATGACGGCCACCGCCTCCGGCTGGAGCGCGACGGCGACCGCGTGCGCCTGATCACCCGGGGCGGGCCGGCCTAGAATGAAATCCGATCTTTTCAGCGACGCATTCCGCAATGAGACCCTCGGTCCTCTCAAGGGTCGTTTTGTCGTCCGACTGGCCACGCTTATTTGTTGACATCGACTCGCTGGATTCCGTCACGGATGCTTTTTCACCGCTTGGTACCTAATTCAGCCATTTCTATCGAAAACTTCTGGAACATTGCGATCCGCTTGCTTGTGAATTCAGCAATGACGCTGAGAATTTCAACGGGCGACCTAATCGTCGCAAGCCTCTGGGCGAATTCAAAAGCCAATTGCATGTTGGCTTGTGCCATTTCAAGCAGCTTTGCTTGATAAGCCCGCACGTTTGCCGTGGGTGACGAAAAAACAAACCCCTTCTTTGAATCGTTATCCGTCATCGTCTGTTTGCAGTCATCTTGAAAGGCTGTCGCCGGTTTCTCAACAAGGGGAACCTCCAGTTTCTCAACAAGGGGAGCCTCCGGTTTCTCAACAAGGGGAGCCTGTTGTTTTGAGTTGTTATGACTCTCAGGGGGCGATTCAGTCGAACCTGCCGCAACCGAGCGCAGGGGGCTGCGTTTCGGGCTTCTAATAATAGCCTGATTGGCCTGTAGGGCGGCTATTTTCGTGCTGTGGGCGTGCTTTGACGCCGTCGCCGGTTTACGTTTGCTCATCTGACACTCCAAGGGATGATTGGGCGACCACAACGGTCATTCGTGCGCAGCGACAACATGCTGTGCAGTGTAACGTTCCGGACGCAGATTAAATTCATCGTATAGGCTGATCAGGAAGTTCGGCGATGTGAGCAATATTGACCACCAGCTCCGGACCGAACTTTTCCGAGAGGTGATCTGTATTGACCAGTAGGTCGGGGCGCGGGCGTGGAAGACTATTCCCATCACCGGCCCATCACGGCATCTAGCGGTGACTGAGAGTTCTGTAGCATTGCGACAGTTCGGGAGGCGGCAATTCGCTCCCGGCAGTTTCTGACACGGAAAGCCAAGCCGCTTCATTCATCCGCGCTCGGATTGCGAAGGGCACGGTCGTCGTCCACGCCGACGAAGCGGCGTTTTGGGATAACCTTCATGAGCGTTTCAAGATTAAGAGAATTAATCATCAGGAGGCGTACAGCCTCGACGGCGCGTGCACTAACATGGCTGAGGGGTACTTCTTCCGCCTCCGACGCGCCGAGATCGACATCGACCCTCAGATCGTCGGCGCCTATCTCTCCGCCACGCGGGCGCGCAGTCCCTCGAAAAGACGGGTCGTAGTCACCCCCTGACGATCGGACGATGGTTCAAGAGCGCCGGAGATCCCGTCACCTTGGTGAGCCGCGAGATTGATACCGACAACGTCACTTTTGAAGTCCGTTCGTCCGTCACAGGCGTGCTGTCGAAGATCTTGGTCAAGGACGGCGGCTCTGTCGAAGCCAGCACCGCACTCGGAATTGATCAGCCAGTTCTGAGGAGAGGCATTGATCATCACCTCGGCAACCATCTTGGCGCCGCAACCGATGGCGGACGCAAGAACGCCAACTCCTGCTTCCGCAGTCTGAAAACCGACCATGGGCAATGGAAGCCCAACACGGAGTTTCGGAATGACGTACATACAAATATTCGGACTGAGTCTCGCTCTGCTGCTTTTTGGCAGCGGCATATGGGCGAACGTCGCCGGCGGCCCCCTCTTCCAAAACAAAGGCGAGTGGGTGTCGCACGTCAACCGATGAAGGTTTCGTGATGGCACCTTTGAGACACGCCGACCTGCGCTGAGAATGTCCGGAATAGGGGGCGGACCGGAAGTGATCGGCCAACGCTCAAAGCGACGCTAATGACCCGACTGCGACATCGAACCTGATAAAAACACAAGTACCAAATGATGTTTTTCGCGATTGTTACACCATGGTCCGGATAAGCTGATTGATTTCCTCCCTGGTCATCATCAACGGTTGAGAGGCCCGGGCAGCTGGATCAGCGTGAAAACACGCAAGCAACCACTCGCGACATTTTGCGGGGCTGTCCACCCCTGCCGCTTCAAATCGTTCGTGCATGAGCGCACTACTACGCTCCCAAGCTTCATCATCACTTATGCACGCACACCAGTCCTCGAAAAATTGACTGAGTTCTTCTGTGGTCATCACACAACTCCAATTTTCAGATGGCAGCGCTGTTCGCGCGCGAGTGCGCGAAGTGCGCGTCACGGAAGCGTTGGGAGAAAGTTACGGCTCTCTCGTTAAACGGTGCAAAACGACCGTCGGATCAGGCCATAAGGCCCGGAGACCGGAGTGCTGCTGTCCGCTCCCGTTTTTGCGGTCGGGCAACCGTTAAGTGGGAAAATATTATCACAATGATGACTTAACAGAGGCGACGGCAACCGTCGCAGTCGGCGGGCCACACCTCGGCGCCCGTGGCCCCGAAACGGACGGTCGGTGCGCCCTAAAATAACGCGGCTAGGACAGCAGCGCTGGCTTGTTCGACATCGTCGTCAATCCCACATAGAGATGATCGGGGATCGTTGGCCCGACACATTGGTAACGTAGTCGCCCTTAATTGAGGTAGTGCGTCCAAATAATAAGAGGCACTGTCGTTCGAGTATCCCTCGACGCAGCGTACTCTATACAAAACGCAACGAGCACGGGCCGTCGAGGGAAACCTTGGCGGCTTTTGCGTGTCTAAGGGTAAGAGGGATGATGAACGCTCAACTAAACCACATCCAAGTCGCGGATGCGATTAGGCCTAAAAATCCAACGACTGCCATTGCGACGAAGAAACGCTCAATGGGTGCCATCCGATTTTAGCCGCGAGCCTTCTTGGCCTTAGGCGGCTGAGGATCAGGTTCACGCGGCACTGTGTTGCGGACTGCCTCAGCCAGCATCTCGCGCAGCTGGACTTTGGTCTTGGCCGGCTGGCGCGGCATCGGTCTCCATTGCATCGTAAATACATGGGGATGCCGGAGAGAGAATTAAACCCCCACCGTTCACGCGCGTCTCCGCACTTCCGAGATTACCCCCTAACCGGACATCACGCGGATATGCCGAAAGCGACGCTTTTGACCCCTATTGGAAGTCGGTTTCTGGGCATGGGTGCGTCTGGAAGTTCACAATTTGGCCGTCCACCGTTGGCAGATATCGGGCCCATTCGGCGGATCGGATGCCTCGCGGGTCGATATCTCGGTTCGAGGCGACGTAGTCGATCTCGCCGCGCGTAGTACCGATGTCCATTAGCTCCCTGTCACTAAGGTCGCACAAGGTGCTCTGGCGTTTGCGCCACTCCAGAAACGCATCCCAATATTTTTCAAGAGGGCTGTAGTAGACCTGCCGCTTGGCGGCCGCCTGTCCCAACCGTGTTGCACCATAGGTCGTGCTCATCGCGGCATCTCCTGGGTGTTGTTCTGCCCAGACGAGGATGCCAAGGCATGAGGGAGCGCGCTTGACATCCGGCTTACATTTTCCTCACCGGCGGCTTATTCTTTGCGTTGCAACCGCTACTGGAGCCCCGATGATCGGAGGCCGCCTGAGGAATTGGCAGCTTGCGCTATCTCTTCGAGGATTACGCCTTCGACACCAACCGGCGCGAGCTGCATCGCGGGGCGGACGTCGTCTCCGTCGCGCCACAGGTATTCGACCTGCTCGACTACCTGATCCGCAACAGGGAGCGCGTTGTCAGCAAGGACGACCTCATCAAAGCCATTTGGAATGGGCGCAGCGTTTCGGATGCAGCGCTGACGACCCGGCTGAATGTCGCCCGAAGCGCAATCGGCGATTCCGGGGAGGAACAGCGCCTGATCAAGACGTTGCCGCGCAAGGGATTCCGCTTCGTCGGACAGGTGCGCGAGTCGCGAGAAGCTGCGGGCCCAAATCCCAACGATGCGCCCGAGAGCGCTCCTGCAGTTCCCGACAAGCCCTCCGTCGCCGTGCTGCCGTTCGCGAACATGTCTGGCGATCGCGAGCAGGAGTACTTCGCGGACGGGATGGTTGAGGAGATCACTAACGCGCTTTCGCGGTTCAAATGGTTGTTCGTGATCGCTCGAAATTCGAGTTTCACCTTCAAGGGCAAAGCCGTCGACATCAAGGAAGTCGGGCGCAGGCTTGGCGTGCGCTATGTCCTTCAGGGGGCGGTGCGCAAGGCGTCGGGGAAAGGTCGCATCACGGGCCAGTTGATTGAAGCGGCTACGGGCGCACACATCTGGGCGGACAAGTTCGAGCGTGACATTACAGATATTTTCGCGTTGCAGGACGAAGTCACGCTCGCCGTTATCTCAGCTATCCAGCCAAAGTTGTTTCAAGCAGAAATTGCACTGACGACGCGGCGGCGACCGGAAGACCTCACCGCGTATGATCTTTATCTCCGGGCTGTACAGCAAGCCGTCCGATCGACCCGCCAAGGTTTGGCCGAGGCGCTCCGACTGGTCCAACGCGCCTTGGAGCTTGACCCTGGGTTTGCTGCTGCGGCAGCTTTGGCAGGTGCCTGTCGCTCGGAAAACGTGCTAAGGAACTAAACAATCGATCCTCAATTCGAACGCAAGGAAGCCGTTCGGCTCATGCGCTTGGCATTGAGCCTCGACGATCATGATCCAGACACGTTAGCAACAGCTGCACAAATCTCGGCACTTTTGGTCGGCGATTGTGAGACCGAGATCGAGATGTCCGACCGGGCGGTTGCGCTCAACCCGAATTCATATCACACGTGGCACGGCAGAGGCTGGGTCTATAAGATTGCGGGGCAGCCGGAGGAAGCGATCCGGAGCTTTGAACGCGCCATGCGAATGAGCCCGGTAGACCCGCAACAATTCACAGCGTTAACCGGGATGGGATTTGCCTTTATTGAGCTTCGTCGCTTTGACGAGGCCATCGTTGCAGGGAGGAAAGCCCTGCGTCAGAACTCTTCCTATCCAGGACCATACCGCTGCCTCGCGTCTGCTTTCGCCCATCTCGGACGGGACGCTGAAGCCCGTGAAGCGACAGCTGGTGTGCTTGAGTTCGACCCCGCTTTCACAATATCGTCGTGGATCGCTCGGAGCCGGCTATCAATAAATGCGAAGCTGATGATTGAGGGTTTTCGCAAAGCGGGGTTGCCCGAATAAGCCGTGCTCGTCCGCATCGACAGGCTGATCTATAGGGCGCGATTTGCCGCGGCGCATGAGTCAGCTGTTGGCCCTTCGCTACATATTGCAGCGCCGCGCAACCTCGGTCGCAAACAGAGCATAGCGGAAGTGGACGGGCAGTCCTCTATTGCACAGGACGACGCTTTTGACCCTGAGCCGACATTGGACCCTAGCCGCGCGGCAATCTAGCCGCCCAAGACGCTAACGCCGGCGGCCGGCGATAGTATCGCTTGGGATGGGTCGAGGCATCCCGCGCAACGGTCGAATCACGAAGAGCCTGATCGCAGGCGCCAGACGAGCCCGGCCACGACGGCGATGGCGAGAATGATCCAGACAACCATGTGAAATTGTCCATATCCGCCGTAGCCCCATGGCTCCAACGTTCCGAACATGATCAGTCCTCCCGTTCCGCATCAACATCCTAGCAGCTCGTCACTAATTGATCGATCTGGTTTCATTGTTCGCGGTTGCGACTATACTGAGGGTGTGGTCGGGTGACGTCTGCTCCTGGGAGGTGGAACGGACATCCTTGTCACACGGACCGAGGTCTCAGTTTGACCCCACAACGGACCTATGGGGGATACAAATTGGGTTTTTCCTGGTTAGCCGCTCAATTTCAAAAATATGCTCAGTCTCAAAGCGAATTAATGTCGGCTTTTGGTAGTGTCCTAACCAGAACCCGGCGGCAACCGTTCAAGTCGTTCGGTTAGGCTCTGAAGATCCTGAACACACTGTTCAATGTGCCCCCTAATCGCGGTGCGCTCATCGTGGCTGAGTGATGATAAAGATGTGAGGTCAGCCCAATCCCGATTGATCGAGTCCCTAAGGGTGATGATGTCGCGTATCAGCCTTTGTTTTTCGGTCATTTTGCCAACCCTACTGTGGGTAGAGTCCTATTTGATTTTTTACCGACAAAGGGACAGTTGAAAATCGGGACAAGCGACGAGCCGTCCTTGCCCCAACCATTGGCTTGAATGGCGACCAGCTCCAATTCACTTTGCGGGAAAGACCCCATTGTACCAAAGTAAATCGACTTAAGTGCGGCTTCCTGCTCGTCCACTAGATACCACAGAGGCTGACACTCGCTTATTAGATCTTTTGCATCTTCGTCAGAACTTAACGTTTTGCGACCGAGATGGCACGGTAGAAAATGCGCTTGGTGATTTCCACGATTGCAAGATAGACCAACGTTGCGCCGATCAAGAAGACGAAGAACAGTGGTGGTGGCGCCACGAACCCGAACCACCGGCCGACGACGGGGAGAAACGGGAGAGCGATTGCGACAGCGACGACTCCAAGCGCCATGGCGGCGAGGAACACATGCGGCTTGCTCAGAAAGAGCGGCCGCCGCGTCCGGATCGCGAAGACCACCAGAACCTGGGTCGTGATCGACTCGATGAACCAACCCGTCTGAAACAGCGTCTCGCCAGCGCCGAACAAATACAGCAGAACATAGAATGTAAGAAAATCGAAGACGGAGCTGATTGGCCCAAACACCAACATGAACCGTTCGATGAACTTGACGTCCCATTTCACGGGACCGGCGATAGCCTCCTCGTCGACCTGATCGAAGGGGATCGCAATCTCCGAGATGTCGTAGAGCAGGTTGTTCAGCAAAATCTGAATCGGGAGCATTGGCAAGAAAGGCAAAATCAGCGCGGCGCCGGCCATACTGAACATGTTGCCAAAATTCGAACTTGAGCCCATCAAAACATACTTGGAAACGTTCTGAACCGTGCCGCGCCCGCAGACCACCGCTTCGCGCACCACGGAAAGATCGTGTTCGAGTAGGATCAGATCGGCGGCTGCGCGCGCGACATCGGCGGCGCCATCGACCGATATTCCGACATCGGCCGCGTGGAGCGCCGGAGCATCATTGATGCCGTCACCCATGAAACCAACGACGTTGCCGAGCCGCTTCAGCGCCAGCAGGATCCGAAGCTTCTGCTGCGGGTTGACGCGGCAGAACAGATTGACCCGCGGCAACTGCCCGATCAGCGCCTCCTCCGAGAGATTTGTCAGTGCGTCGCCCGTGAGCACTCCGGTGACAGGCACGCCGATCTCGGCGAAGACGTGGCGCGACACGAGTTCGTTGTCGCCCGTCAGCACCTTCACGGAGATGCCGGCGGCGGTCATGGCCTGGATAGTGGCGCCGGCGCTTGCTTTCGGAGGATCCAGAAAGACCGCGAAGCCGGAAAAAACTAGGTCGCTTTCATCGCTGATCGCGGCAGTCAGGTGGCTCACATCGACGACGCGGCTGGCCACGCCCAGGGCGCGGAATCCCTGAGCACCGAGTCCATCGAGCGTGGCTTCGAAGGAGCGGCGTGTCTCAGGGTCGAGGGGAAGCACCTTGCCATCCGCGTCCTCGTATCGCCGCGACAGCCGCAGAAGATCCTCCGGTGCGCCCTTGACGATCAAACGGCGCTCGGCGCCGTGCTCGACCAGGACCGAGACGCGCCTTCGCTCGAAATCGAACGGCACCTCGTCGATCTTCTTCCAGCCCGTCATATCGAACGGGTGGGCAGAAAGGATTGCCTGGTCGAGCGGACTCTTCATCCCGGTCTCGAACTGGCTGTTGATATAGGCGTTGGCGTAAACGGCCTTGCTTTCGGCGCCGCGTCCATCGCTGGCGCGCATCAGCTTGATGGTGGCTTCCGTCAGCGTTCCGGTCTTATCCGTGCACAGCACGTTCATGGCACCGAGATCGTGGATTGCGGTCAGACGCTTCACGATTACCTTTCGCTTCGACATCTCCAATGCCGACCGCGCAAGTGTGACGGTCACGATCATCGGCAACAGTTCCGGTGTCAATCCGACAGCCAGCGCCAGCGCGAACATCAGCGACTCCAGCACCGGTCGGTGAAATGAGATGTTCACGACCAGCACGAAGAGCACCATCAACACTGTAAGGCGCATGATCAGCAGGCCAAAACGACGAATGCCGACCGCAAAATCGGTGGCCGGCGGCTTTTCGGCCAGGCTCGTCGCAAGATGGCCGAGAGCCGACTTCCCGCCTGTTCGGCAAACGACAATAGTTGCGGTGCCGCTGATGACGGAGGTGCCGGCGAAGACGGCGTTCGACGCTCCCGCGGGGTTTTCCGAGCCCGAAGGCGCATCGCTGACCTGCTTCTCGGCGGGGTAAGGCTCTCCGGTCAGGAGTGCCTGGTTGATGAAAAGGTCGCGGCTTTCGAGCAGCCGCGAGTCCGCCGGCACGAGATCGCCGGCAATCAATTCGACAATGTCGCCGGGCACAAGTTGGTCGATCGGCATCGAGACGCTGGTGCCGTTGCGCCGAACCGTTGCCTGAACCGCTACCGACCGGCGCAACGCTTCAACCGCATTCTGAGCGCGGACTTCCTGGATGAAATCAATCGTCATGCTCATCGTGACGATTGTTACAACGATCAAGAAGCTCGCGACGTCGCCAGTCGCCGCCGACAGTCCGCTCGCCACGAGAAGGATGATGACCAGCGGGTTGCGGAAGCGGGAAATAAATTGCAGCCAAAGCGGGGATCGCTTGACTACGGCGGCGTCGTTGGGTCCGAAGGTTTTTAACCGCGATTGAACTTCTGTGGCATCAAGGCCCGCTGCGGTCGTCGCGAGCCGTGAAAGAAGCCGATCAAGCGGCTCCGTCCAGATTTCTTCCGCGCCGAGTTCGTCAATTGCGGGTTTCATCGCGCTTGCTTCTCTTAGCAGCGCCTCGGAGTTGAAAAAACATCCTTGCTGCAAATCGTCTCAATCTAGCCGTCCTTTTTCCGGGCACCGTCCCTAGGCGGCGCCAGCCGACGGCGCCCGATCTGGATGAACCCACGTTGGATGAACCACGCTACCGTGAGCAGCACCATCGCGATCGGCAATAGCATTCCAAGGGCAAAGAACGCTGCCTTGCTGTCGAGCGCACTTATCATCCAGTTGAAGTTCATCCCGAAAAAGCCAGTTACTGCCGTGACCGGAAGAAAGACCAACGACACCAATGTCAGCCGATTGATCTGCTCGCCCTGCCGTTGAGTCAGCGTGGTTGCCGCGTCGTGCACGATGTCCGACATCCATCGGCGGCGTTCTTGCAGTTGTTCCTGGACGTCTTCCACTTGCTCCGCGTAATCGTTCAATTCTTCTGCGCCGCGCGGGTCCATCTCGGGTACGGCTTCGACCCCGACCATCGCTGTACGTACTGCGCTGGCGTATCGGTCGAAACCGAGCCAGGCAGTCTGCAGCTCCTTGTGTTGACTGGCAAATCGAGCATAGTCGGCGCTGCTGGTCCGGTCATCAAGCTGCTCTCGCAGACGATCCAACTGCTCGTCTAAGCCGCGAATTGCATGGTCCAATGTGCTTAGCAACAATTGTAGAAGGATGCCGGTAGCCTGAAACGGGCTTTTGCCGACCTCACCAATCCGTTCGACGAAATGCTGGCGAAGATTGTCCAGTATCGCAATATCGCCTCTCCAGACCGTCACGATGCGCTGGCGGCTGCAAAGCAGATGCACCTCTATGAGCTTCCCGGTGGCTTCGGCCATCCAGGTCACCGCTCGTAACTTTTTCTGCCCGATCGTCAAGCGCGCAGCTTGCCCAAACCGCTGCACCCAGACGAGATCGGTCTCTTCGAGCCCGATCTGAGCCAAAAGTGTTTTTCGCTCTGTGTCATTGCCACCGAAAATATCGAGCCAGCAGAATGCTGTCGCAGCCAGACGCTCCTGCGCCGAGGATGCGGTGGTCAACGGGAACACCCCAGCAGCATCCACGATTACGGCGATTGGTGTTGCCTCCGGCATGACCGTTTTGCTCAGTGCCTGCTTGGGAACTGCGATGATCATTGTCTGAAATTTCGATCAATGAGCCGGTCACTCGCCCGATGACGCTGTCTGTTCGTTTACTTTGTTTGCAAGAATGTCACCGGGACCGCTGCCCCCGTTGATGCACATCAAAAGCACCGAAAGCCGGAATTGGCCGATCACGTCATTTCGCGTGCGGGTTAGGATCAGGTCTCTTTCAACTGAAAGCGGACATTAATGGGCAAGCAGGACCGGCCGCGCCTGTAGCGATTGACCCTTCTCAGACATCGCTGCCTGGTCGGCCTTAAGGAACCTATTCGGCGATCGGCTGACCCATATCTGCTGCTTCGTACGGATCCTCCTTCGCCACGACGGTCTTGCTTTTCGTACCTGGCATGATCTCGAAGCGGGGGTCGAACTCGACCATAGTCGAAGCGAGCTGCTTCAGGATGGTTACGTCGCCTTGCACCTTGGCGGTTCCGTCTGCAAGCTGGGCTTCAAGCGTTTTCGCGCCCATCATCGTCTGCTCAAGGTCGCTGCGATTGATCGTGAGGGCAGCAGCACGCGCGCTGTGAGCAGGGTGCTGAGAAGCACAAATGCAAAGTGCAGCGAATCACGTCGGACAACAAAGACCGACCGCTCAACCAGGCACCAGCTGTCAGATCAAGTTGCGGCTAATACACCTTAACAGCAGTCGGCACCGGACCGCCAACTCGGTGGAAAAAACAACACCCCCTACAAATTCAAGAAACCCCACTGCCGCAAGGGTAAGTTGCAATTTTGCGATTTTTGAAACATCAAGCAAAAAGGCCTTTCCGCGAGCTTCTCGTTTTTTGCTTTTTGCCTGCAATTATCTTCAGTCGTTGCTTGCAATTATATTCAATCGTCTCGTCGAAAGGACTGGTCTGTCGAGGAAAGGCGCGTGCTGGCTGCGTTTCTGGATCGGGCCGGTCCCCTTCACCACATCCGGTACCGAAGCGCCTTGCCGGATTCGGGTCGAAGCCTGCCCGCTTTGCGTAGGCTTTTACGATATTAGCCACGGATCGATCCGACAGCCGCTCCGCGGCCACCTTGCCTGCCCTATTTATTGGCCTGAATATGGACCTGCCTTGATACCGGCCGCACCCAGCCATTCCAGAAGAGCCCTAGCGGGGCATGCAACATCGCCCCGCGCAATCGCAATGGTGGCACCCTCACCTTCTTGGTCGGTCTTGCTGCGCCGGATCGTGACCAGCAGGCCCGCCTTGGTTTCTGCGATGTCGGCCACGTCAAGGGCCACTAGCTCGGATCGGCGGAACGCCCCGGCGAAGCCCAACAGCAAGAGCGCTCGATCGCGCAGGCCAGCGAGGCTGTCAGGGGCAAGCGCAACCATCGCCCTTACCTTGTCGGCAACCGCAGGAGCCTTTCGCGCCTTGGCGGTGCCCACCGTGCGCCTGATACCCCGCAGGGTTGCCTTAACGGCTTCAGAGTCAGTCGGAGTGTCAAACCGCGCCAGTTTGTGGGCGGAGCGAATGGCCGCGACACGCCGGCCAAGCGTGCGAGTGGCGAATTGTATAAGCCAGACTTCTATCCTCGATGCCGGTGATGGCCGGAATTTCGAACGCGACTGGCCTGTCCTTGCGCGGTGGAAGAATGCGGTCCATGCAAATTCGAAGCGCCATCAGATTGCCACCCAGCGCAAGCTTGATCGCCTTTTGGGTCAGCGCTTCAGCTTGCCCATCCAGCAGAGACTTAAGAGCTAGGGTCGCTGCGTTCCGGGATCCCTTTGGCCTTCCGTTTGGATTGCCGGATTTCCCTTTCGCGAACTGTCCCCCCTGTTTTCTGGCTGTTTTAGCAGGTGACATCTACTGCCCTCGTCCGTAAATCCTTCGGCGTAATCTCGCGGAGCCTTCATTCTGCGCGGCGAATTGTTTGCGAGCCGTCTTTTGTTCCAACTGCTGCAATGCTTGCAATTATCTCGTTT
The DNA here is from genome assembly GCA_963738845.1 of uncultured Alphaproteobacteria bacterium. Taxonomy (GTDB): domain Bacteria; phylum Pseudomonadota; class Alphaproteobacteria; order Rhizobiales; family Xanthobacteraceae; genus Bradyrhizobium. Next base: position 118,964 of record CAVTYJ010000014.1, read on the forward strand.
GAGATCCGGCGATCAGCAAACGGCTCGAGCACAGAGGCGGCCGGAGGGAGAGGTGGAGACTGAATTACCCGATTACATTGAAGTCGGTTTTGTTAGGGTCGTTGGGGTGGTTGGTCCTTTCTAAGCAAAGCAAAAAAATGTCAGAGAGAGCTACAATGATACATGTAAGGAGCTGAATACCCCAGCGACCCCAACACCCCAACAACCAGCTCCAGCGCCGTGCGCGACCGTGTCCTGTCCCCGTCAGCGGCGGCTTGCTTGCAATTGTCTCAGAAATGCTTGCGACTATCACGACCTCAGCATGAGGCTAGATCATTGGAATTGTAGTAGCACGTTGTGCTCGTGCCCGGAGCGACGGGGGCGTTCTGCTCGGGTAAATGAGAGAGTTCTCCCGGCCCATTTTGCATATTGCCGGATCTAAACGAGATAATTGCAAGCATCGAAGTCGTTGGAACGATAATCTATACGGTTTAGCCAATACAATTCTTCCAATTCGGCTCAGAGTTTTCGCGGGCTGCGAGGCAATCGAACGCGAACGAAAGATCTGCTGCGACAATCTCAAGTCCCCGGGCGGACAGAGCAGGGTTCACTTCGGCTCAAGTAGAAGCGCAGGATGCCGAGACGCCCGTTTCAGCTGTTGGCGGGTCTTTGGCTTGGTTCATCCAACCAATTCGGTGCCCAAAGACAGTTAAAGGGCTCCGGCAATTTCTGGATCGAGACTTTGCTGGCAGCCGCGTTCGTACGGCAAATTTGCGAGCAAAATCAGTCCTCACCGTCCTGATGCGCGTTTGCACGAACCACTCCATCGAGCGTCCGGCTAGTTCAATGCGCCACACCGATTCGGCAATCCCCGACCGGACGCACAGGCGATCATCGGAAATCTTCAGAACTGGCGCAGAGAACGGAGTCCGCCTCATGCAAAGTCACCTCCACAAATTCGTCTGCGGGCAGTTTTTTTGCTCACAAAATGGGCGATTGCCTATTCGTAACTCACGCAATGCCTGCGTTGTGCATTGCACGAATGACTCAGTCGATGTGCGGTAAATTCGTGAAGCTCATCGTGAAGCTCAACGGGATTCAGGAAATGTGGCACCGGCAGCAAAACACCGGAGGAAATGGAGAAGCGGCTGGGCGCTCTGCTACTGGAAGGCGGGACGCTAGCTTCCCTCGACAATCTCTCGCACGATCTTACTGGCGATCTGCTGGCGCAGATGCTGACGCAGAACCCCGTGAAAGTTCGCCGCCTAGGAACGAGCGAAATGCCGGAATGCGATTGGGTTGGCGTGCTGTACGCAACCGGCAACAACGTGCGCGTGGTTGGAGACAACGTACGCCGCACCTTGTCTTGCTACCTCGACGCGAACATGGAACGCCCTGAGTTGCGCAAGTTCAAGTTCGATCCCATCCAACGGGTCGGAGCTGAGCGGGGCAAGTACATTGGATCGGCAATCGTGATCGCAAAGGCGTATTTTGCCGCCAATCGACCCAAGGAGGTGACGCCACTGGCAGGGTTCACCGACTGGTCGAGATGGGTACGGGAGCCGTTGATCTGGCTTGGGTGCGCCGATCCGGTAAAGAGCATGGAGATTGCCCACACGCTCGATCCGGAACGTGGCGCGGCGCGCGAGTTTTTGCAGCGGCTTCATAATCGGGTTGGCCCCAATAAACCGCGGACGGCTGCCGAAATCATTCAGATTGCTGACGCGTTGATATCGAATTCACCACCCATACACGAATGGCCAAAGTTTCGCGCGCTCTTGCTGCAACAAGCAGGCGACCGGCGCGGCGACGGAATTGACAAGGTGCGACTGGGCAAGTGGTTGCAGCAAATCCACGGCAAGGTTTTTGACGGCCTACGGTTGGACCTAGAGCCAAATCCCGGGCGTGCAAATCGCTACGTCCTGAAAGTGCTGGAGGACGACAAGGATACAGGATCATCAAGGACGGTCACTTAGCGAGACAGGCGAAGAGAAGAGAACCAATGCCGCGAGCTCTGACTGTGGCTTGCTCTTCCGCGCCCAGCCAAGGCGCGAATGTCGAATGGTGAAGATGTTTATACCCAGAAGCGAGATTGTTGAACGCGATCCTGGCTACCCAGCTCAGTTCGCCGGTGTCAGATCCCTCGAAGGGCTAGCCCCGATCGCGGCTCGCGAGATCTAGGGCTTAGAACGACAATGAGCCGCACACGCGCCCGCATTACTCAGGCCGATGTTGCTCGTGCTGTCAGGGCAGCAAAGCAGGCCGGCGCGGCTTCAGTGCGGATCTTGCTCGATGGAACGATCCAGATCGATTTAACCGCGCCCTCAGGGGAAAAGATCGAAAAAGCAGTTGAATTGGAGCGGGAGATTGTCCTGTGATGATGAGCATGCCACGTCCGCGTCCGCCACACCTTCACCGCGAGATCTCCCGCCATGGGAGGGCGGTATGGTACGTGCGGGTTGGCAAAGGCCCGCGTATCCGGCTGCGCACGACCTACGGAAGCGAGGCGTTCAGTTCTGAGTATCAGGCCGCCCTGGCCGGCGGGGCTAGTGGCGGGCGCGCGCACGCCGTCTCGCCGCAATCCCTACAATGGTTGTGGGATAACTATCGGCAGACCGGCCACTGGCTCAGTCTCTCCCAAGCGACACGATATCAGCGTGAGAAGATCATGGAGCGCGTGTTGAAGGAGAGCGGCACTGCACCTTTCGCAAATATCACGAAAGGACACATCGTCGCCGGCCTGGATCGCCGCGGCAAAACGCCAGCGGCAGCCCGCAATTTTCTGAAAACGCTGCGCGGGCTCTTCAAGTGGGCTGTCGAGCGCGAGCACATCAAGGTGGATCCGAGCGCCTTGGTGAAGATGCCGAAGCCCAAAAAGGGCGCTGGCTTCCAGCCATGGACGCGAGACGACGTCTCCACGTACTACAAGCGATGGCCGCTCGGTACGCGACAGCGCGTCTGGCTGGACGTCCTGCTGTTCACGGGGCTAAGGCGCGGAGATGCGCACCGCGTTGGCAAGCAGCACGCGCGCAACGGTGTCATTACACTTCGCAACGAGAAGGGCGGCGAGACGGTCACGGTGACGCTGCCGATTCTGCCGGTGCTGCAGCGAACGCTTGCAGCAGGCCCCATCGGGGATCTGGCTTGGATTTGTGGGGAGCGTGGCGGGCCGTTCACCAAGGAAAGCTTTGGTAATGCTTTCGCGGAGGCTGCGCGCGTCGCGGGCATCGAGAAGAGCGCGCATGGCGTGCGCAAGATCGCAGCTACCGTTGCTGCTGAGAACGGCGCTACGGCAAATCAGCTCATGGCGATTTTTGGATGGACGAACATCAGGCAGGCCGAGCTCTACACGCGCGAAGCAGAGCGCGCGAGGCTCGCGGCTCAGGCCATGGCGACGTTAGACGAAACGAGAACTTCTATTCCCGCACCTGAGGATTTGGTGCGGGCGCCAGAGCAAAAAGGCTAGCGGAATCAAACCTCATTTTGCGAGATGGTGGGCACGACAGGGATCGAACCTGTGACCCCTACCATGTCAAGGTAGTGCTCTCCCGCTGAGCTACGTGCCCGGTATCGCCAGAGGTGGGGTTGCGGTCCCTATATCGGCTCCGTGCCGTGCAGGCAAGGACGCGCGGGCCTGGTTTCGGACGGCATAGGGCCAGCGCAGCAGCGGCCCCGACGGCGGATGGCGCAACCTCCGCCGATGGTCCTTGACCGGACGTTCCCCGATCAGGCCGCCAGCATCTTGTTCACTTCGCTGACCAATTCGCGAAGGTGTACCGGCTTGGACAGCACTTTGGCGTTTTTCGGCGCTTCCGAGTCCGAGTTGAGCGCGACCGCAGCAAAGCCCGTGATGAACATGATCTTGATGTCGGGATCGAGCTCTGAGGCGCGGCGCGCCAGCTCGATGCCATCCATCTCGGGCATCACGATATCGGTTAACAGCATCTCGAACGGCTCCTCGCGCAGCCTTTGATAGGCCGACATGCCGTTATCATGGGGAGAGACCTGAAAACCGGCATTTTCCAGCGCCTTGACCAGGAACCGGCGCATGTCGTTGTCGTCTTCGGCAAGGAGGATCTTGTGCATGGCGAGAAGACAAATCCCGAATTCGGCGGACCACTGATGTTTCACTAAGCCCGATAGACGGTAAATATCGGGTGAAAAGCGCGTCGCGACAATCCGTGTCGGCAAAGGCTATTTCTGGACCGGATTACGGCGCGAATCAACGAGAGCAGGCGTTTTGTGGGTGTCTCAGAGACGTTCCATGTTGGCGAAAAGCTTTTTCGCTTGGCAGAATGGTTGCGATTATCGACAATGAACACTGATAAATGCAGCGTTGTTCTGGCAGGATAGCCCTCCAGCGCTTAAGGATTCGATAGGGACAGCGCCCAGGAATGACCCGCTTTGACGGCGAAGTGTCGCCAGCGTTCGAAATCGTCGAGCCCGCCGCGTGGCGGGCGCCGATCATTTTCAACTCGCCCCATTCCGGCTCGGCCTATTCCGAGGCGTTCTTGAGCGCATCGCGGATCGACCTGCCGACGCTGCGCCGTTCCGAAGATTCCTTCATGGACGAGCTGATCGAAGGCCTGTCGGACCGCGGCTTTGCCGTGGTTCGGGTCCATTTCCCGCGCTCTTATGTCGACGTCAACCGGGAGCCCTATGAGCTCGATCCGCGGATGTTCGCCGGCCGCCTGCCGAGCTTCGCCAATACGCGCTCGATGCGTGTGGCCGGCGGCCTCGGCACGATCCCCCGGGTCGTGGGCGACGGCCAGGAAATCTATCGGGAGCGCCTCGCGGTCGATGACGCGCTTGCGCGGATCGAGACGCTGTACAAGCCGTATCACCGCGCGCTGCGGCGGCTCATCAACCGCGTGCACCAGGCCTTTGGCGCGGTGGTGCTGGTAGATTGCCATTCCATGCCGTCGATCGGCGTCTCGCGCGACGAGCCGCGCCGGCCCGATGTCGTGATCGGCGACCGCTATGGCACGAGCTGCGCGCCGTTGCTGCCCGACACCGTCGAGGACATCATGAGCCGGCTTGGTTATTCGGTCGGCCGCAACAAGCCCTATGCCGGCGGCTTCATCACCGAGCATTACGGCAATCCCGCGAGCGGCCTGCACGTGGTGCAGCTCGAGCTGAATAGGGCCGTTTATATGGATGAGCGCCGGCGAGAGAAGGGTCCGCGCTTTGCTAAGGTCGCGACAGATTTCGCGGCGCTGGCGGACGCGCTCGCCACGGCGCCGCTCGGCGATCTCGGTCCATTCCAGGCGGCCGCGGAATAAAATCGCGCCAACTTCGTTCGATTGTTCTGCCGGCCGGGTCGGTCTTTCGCTCTCCCAACTCGGCACGCGCGTCTTCTCCCGACTTGAGAAGAAAAAAGGGCCGCTTGCGATGAGCAAGCGGCCCAAGTCTAGGGAGGAAACGCCCAAGGAGGGCAGCGATAGCGCGAGGCGCTACCGCACCGCAACAATATGCGACCGCGCTGCACAAAGTGCAAGGGTTTTTGAAACATTTCCCCGCTGAATTTCACGACCCTTGCAAGACGGCAACACTTCGCTCCGAAGGCAATATTCTACATACATTTCAGGCACTTAGTTCGACGCCTTGAGCACCTTGAAGACGAAATCCTTAACCTTCCCGATTTTGTGAATGGCCCGCTGATCAGAAAACCGGCGTTCGGCGCCCTCGAGCCGGTATGCAAAATACCAATTCGATTCGGCGGATCGGCGGTGCGCGACCTGCCGGATTAAGCTAGAGCATGATGGGGAAGAGTGGGCACCGGTTTTCCGAAAAGATCACGCTCAATCAAGAATCTAGAGCGCGATCGCGATTCATCCTCATCCGATCGCGCTCAAGGCAGGACCGCCCTTCTCCGGTTCAGGCGGCGCAAGGAACTTAGACAAGTGACGGTCATCGACTTCTCCGCCTTCATCGGGCGCCTGGCGACTTCCTCCGGGGAAACCATCCTGCCGTTCTTCCGAACCTCGCTCTCGATCGACAACAAGAGCACCACGCACGACTTCGATCCCGTCACCGAAGCCGACCGCGCCGCCGAGGCGGTGATGCGGCGGCTGATCAAGGCCAACTTCCCCCAGCACGGGATCGTCGGGGAGGAGTTCGGCAACGAGCGCGAAGACGCCGACTACGTCTGGGTGCTGGACCCGATCGACGGCACCAAATCCTTCATTGCCGGCTTTCCGATCTGGGGCACGCTGATCGCGCTGTTGCACAAGGGCACTCCGGTGTTCGGCATGATGCACCAGCCGTTCATCGGCGAGCGTTTTTATGGCGACAACGGCTCGGCCAGCTATCGCGGCCCGTCAGGCGTACGGCGACTCGCGGTCAGGCGCTGTGCATCGCTGAAGGAAGCGACCTCCTACACCACGAGCCCGCTTTTGATGAACGACGCCGACCGCGCCACCTTCGGCCGGATCGAAAAGGCGGTGCGCCTGTCGCGCTATGGCGGCGACTGTTATTCCTATTGCATGCTTGCGGCCGGCCATCTCGACCTCGTGGTCGAGACAGAATTGAAACCCTATGACATCGCCGCTTTGATCCCGATCATCAGTGGCGCCGGCGGTTTCGTCACCAATTGGGAAGGCGGCCCCGCGCAAACCGGCGGCCGCATCATCGCAGCCGGCGACCCGCGGGTTCACGAGGCAGCGCTCAAGCTGCTCAATGGCTGAGACATCCTCCTCTTTGCGAGGAGGCTGCCGACCGTATCCACGCAAAGCGCGGCTCAAACCGGCAGGCGCCTCGTCAGCATCAGGGGAAACGCCTCGGCAGGGAGGTTGCATGCGAATGCTCGGCAAGGCCGCGCTGGCGGCGCTGTTGTTGCTGTGGCCTGGCTTGGCCCCGGCGGAGGAATTTCCGGCAAAGCCCATCAAGCTGATCGTGCCGTTTCCGCCGGGCGGCCCGAACGACATCATCGCGCGCGTGGTCGGCCAGCGCATGTCGGAGATCGCGCGCCAGCCGGTCGTGATCGATAATCGCAGCGGACAGGCGGGCGTGCTCGGGACCGACGCAGTCGCGAAATCGGCCCCCGACGGCTACACCATCGGCATCGTCAGCTCGAGCGCGCTGTCGATCAGCCCGACCATGGAGAAGGTCTCCTACGACGTGGCAAAAGATTTTGCGCCGATCACGCTGGTTGCCACCGTGCCGGAAATGCTGGTCGTTGGCGGCAACGTTCCGGCAAAGAACATGAGCGAACTGGTCGCGCTGGCCAAGGCGCAACCTGGAAAGCTCAATTTTGCCTCGGCGGGTACCGGCGGCATCACCCATCTTGCCGGCGAATTGTTCAAGCTGACAGCAAAGATCGATATCGTCCATGTGCCCTATCGTGGCGCGGCGCCCGCGATCAACGACCTGTTGGGCCAGCAAGTGCAGATGGCGTTTCTGGATCTGCCGGTGATCCTGCCGCACATCAAGGCCGGCACCTTGCGCGGCATTGCGCTGGGCGCGCCGGCACGCGTCTCCACCGCGCCCGACGTGCCCACCACCGCCGAAGTCGGCATGCCCGATCTGTTGATCGAGAACTGGTACGGCATGATCGCGCCGGCGGCGACGCCGCCCGCGATCGTCGCGGCGCTGAACAGGATCGCGACGCAGGCGATGGCTGATCCGTCCGTGAAGGAGAAGCTCGCCGACCAGGGCCTGACGCTCGAACCGCAAACGCCGGATGAGTTTCGCGCGCTGATCGATGCCGAGACGCGGAAGTGGGGGAAGGTGATAAGGGACGCCGGCGTGGAGAGGACAAAATAGACGCTGGCGTGCCTGATTTTTCTGAGAAACTGTCGCGCACCGCGCACCAGGTGCGGGCCAGTCTTCCCGATTCATGCACTACGCCGCGGCGCGCAGATGGTCGACCAGAAGCCTGGTCGGCCGCGGCAGCGCCTTGAAGCTGCGGGCGCAGATCACGAGCTTGCGGTTGGCCCAGGCGTCGCGGATGCGCACGATCGAAAGCGGCATCGAACGTGCACAGCGTCTGGCGGCGGCCTCCGGCACGACGGCAACGCCGACGTCAGCCGCCACCATCTGGCAGATCGCGTCGAAATCGCGCAATCGCGCGCGAAAATGCAGCCGCATGCCAAGCCGCGCGGCGTGCTTTGCGATGTGGAGCTGCTGCGCGGTTTCGCTCGTCAGCCCGACGAAGCTCTGGGCGCCAAGCTCCTGGAAATCGACCAGGCGGCGGCCGACGAACGGCCCGCGCCGCGCCGTGACCAGCGTCAGGCGATCCTCGCTGAAGGCAAAACGCTCGATCGTCTGAGGCAGTGCATTCTCGGCGGCAAAGCCGAGATCGGCCGCGCCGGTTGCGATCGCGGACGCGATATCCGTGCTTTCGCGCTCCTCGACGTCGACGTCGATGTCGGGATGGGCGCGCAGAAAGGAAGCGAGCGCCTTCGACAGGTGCTCCGAAAGCCCCGACGTGTTGGCGAGCAGATGCACGCGCGCCTGAACGCCTGAAGCAAAACGCGCAAGGTCGCCGCGCATCGCTTCCACACTGTGCATGATGAGCCGCGCATGATCGAGCAGGCTTTCGCCGGCCGCGGTGAGCTCGACCCCGCGACGCCCGCGCTTGAAGAGGACGACGCCCAGCGCTTCCTCGAGCCCCCTGATCCGGGCGCTCGCCGAGGCGAGCGCGAGATGGGCGCGGTCGGCACCGCGCGTGATGCTGCGGCCGTCGGCAACCGCGACGAAAAGCTGCAAATCGACCAGGTCGAAGCGCATCAACGCCCCTCTCCGCGCACGTTCTGCCTTCGGCTGAAGCGAAGGCTGGCTCCGTAACCTCCACATTGTGCCGCCGGTGGGGATCAGTCAATGTGCGTCCATGACCGAAATCCAGCCGTTCCTGCTTGCGATAGCCGCAATCTTCCTGTTCGCGGGATTCATCAAGGGCGTGCTCGGCCTCGGGCTACCGACGGTCTCGGTGAGCCTGCTCGCGATCGCGATGCCGCCCGGCAAGGCGCTCGCGATCGTCATCGTGCCCGCCATCGTCACCAATATCTGGCAGACATTCGTCGGGCCGTATCTGCGCGACATCCTCCGCAGGCTGTGGCCGCTCTTGCTCTGTACAGCCATTGGCATCCGGCTGAACGCCGACGCGCTCGCCGGACCCTCGGCACGCTACGGCACCGTCGTGCTCGGCATCCTGCTGGTGATCTACGCCGTCACGGGGCTTGCAAAATTCAGCTTCCACGTCGCACGCGGCAAGGAAAAATGGATCGGTGGCATCGTCGGCCTCGCGACTGGCGTGATTTCGGCCTCCTCCGGCGTGCAGGTCATTCCGTCCGTGCCCTACATGCAGGCGATAGGGCTCGAGAAGGACGAACTGGTGCAGGCGCTCGGGGTGTTTTTCACGGTCGCAACCCTCGCCCTGGGATTCACCCTCACGCGCGCGGGCCTCGTCAACAGCGCTACCGCGCTACCGGGCGCGATCGCCATGGGCTGCTCCTTTGCGGGCGTCTTCATCGGCCAGGCGGTGCGATCGAAGATGCCGGCCGAGGCTTTTCGCCGCTGGTTCCTGCTGTCGATGATCCTGCTCGGGATCTATCTGGCCGCGACCGCGGTCTACGGCATCGAGCACAACTGAAAGCGATGATCCGATTTCGAGCCGGAGCGGCGATCCGCCGCCCTGCACGGATCACATTGCCGCAAGCGCGAAATCAGGCTTCCGCCTGCGACCATCTCCTTGATAAGGATGGATTGGGATACACCGCTTTATTGCGCGGTGGACCAGATTATTGGGCCAAGGGGTTCATTAAATCCTGAAGGGCATGGAAAGACGACTGGCCGCCATCGTTTGCGCTGACGTCGCCGGGTACTCGCGCATGATGGGTACCGACGAGGCGGGGACTCATGCCACCTTCAAGGCCCATCGCAGCGCGATCCACCCGATCATTCTCAATCACGGCGGCCGCGTCGTCAAAAATACCGGCGACGGGTTCCTGCTCGAGTTCCCCAGCGTCGTCGGCGCGACCGAGGCCGCCATTGCGATGCAGGCGCTGATGGCCGAGCGCAACAACCACCTTCCCCAGAACCGCGCCATGCACTTTCGGCTCGGCATACACATGGGTGACGTGATCGCGGACGAGGACGAATTGTTCGGGGACGACGTCAACATCGCGGTCCGCCTGGAATCGGTCGCGGCTCCCGGTGGACTCGCGGTCTCGGCCAAGGCCTATCACGAGGCCTCCAAATATCTCAGCGTGCCGCTGGTCGATGCCGGAAACTACCGTTTCAAGAACATCAAGGACCCGATCCACGTCTGGACCTGGAAGCCGAGCGGGAGCGATCCGGGAAGCGAGGAAGGCCGCACCGCATCGGATGTGCCGGCCCAGTACCGAACCGCGATCGTGGGCGTTCTTCCCTTCGCCAACCTCAATGACACCACCGACGAATATTTTGCCGATGGCCTCACCGAGGACCTGATCCACGCGCTGTCGCTGCAATCCTTCTATCGGGTGCTGAGCCGAAGCTCGACGTTCCCGTTCAAGGGCAAGGCCCTGAGCGCACGCCTGATCGCGCGCGAGATCGACGCGACCTACCTGATCCAGGGTTCGGTGCGGCGCTCGGGCTCGAAGATCCGCGTGACCGCCGAATTGATCGCGCCGGAGAACGGCGAGCAGCTCTGGACCGGCCGCTATGACCGCGATCTGGGCGACCTGTTCGCGCTGCAGGACGAAATCACCACTAGCCTGTCGGCTGCGATCGCGCCCGAGATCTATCGCGCTGAGGCGTCCGCGCCGGCGCGATCGTCGGACCTGACCGCATGGGATCGCTTCCTGCGCGGACTGTCGCATTACTACCGCGAGACCAAGACGGATTTCGAAACCTCGATCGAGCTGTTCAAGGAAGCCATTGCGCTCGATCCCGGACTTTCGATCGCGCATGCGTATCTTGCGACCATCATGGTCCAGGGCGTGCACTATGGCTGGCTCCAGAGCACGCACGAGCTGTGGAGCCTGGCGATGAAGCTGGCCGAAAGCAGCGTCCGGCTCGACCCGCGTTCGTCTTTCGCGTTCTCGATCCTGGCCTATCTGCATGCGATGCAGGGCCGCCACGACGCGGCCGAGGAGGCAATCAGGAAGGCGATCGAGCTGAACCCCTGTGACATGGGCGCGCGCGGCGTTCAGGGTATTTGCCGGCTCATCGCGGGCGAGCATCGCGAGGCGATCGAGCTGTTGTCGATGGCCGTGCAGCGCGGCAACAGCGATCCGCGCTACCAATGGGCGGGCTCCAGCGCGTTCGCCCATTACCTGATCGGGCAATATGATGCGTCGCTGTCCTGGGCGCGCGAGGCGCTCTATCTCAATCCCAACCATCTTCAGGTGCTGGCGATCCGCGCGGCGGCGCTGGCGCAGTCAGGGCGCGGCGAGGAAGCTCGAAAGGCCTGCCAGACATTGCTGAGCAACTATCCGGACCTCACCGTCGAACGGCATTTGAGGAACTTTCATTGGAAGAATCCGGCCGACGTCACCCACTACCGCGACGGGCTGTTGAAGGCCGGCGTCCCCTTCAACAAGGCGTTCGCCGAGTCCACGCCGCGTGGCACCAGGGACTCCTGAGCCCGTTTCAGCCGAACAGCGGCGTGCCCGGCACGAACGCATCGAATGCCGCCCAGAACTGCGAGCGGTAGCGGTCCTGCTCCTGCAGGATTTCGTGCTTGGAGCCGGCGATGACGAGGTGCGAACCGGCGCGCAAATGATAGGCGAACTCCTCGATCGCAGGCGTGGACACCACCATGTCGTTGCTTGCCGCAAGCATCAGGATCGGCTGGCGGATGCGCGAGGGATAGTCGTAGCCCTTGAACGTGCGCATGGCGCGGAAGGCGGTATCGGCCCAGGCCACCGTCGGCGAGGCGATGCCGAGCGTCGGGTCTTCTTCCAGGATCGCCGCGTTGCGGGCATAGCGCACGGGATCGCTGGTCACGACGTTGTTGACGAAGAAATCGGTTCCGGTGAGGCGATCGCTGCCGCCCGGCACGTAGCGGCCGCCCTGGCCCGTGAGCCGCATGAGTCTCACCAATGCCCGCACCGGGAACGAAGTCGTGCGTCCCGGCAGGTCGATCATCGGCGCGGACAGCACCATGCGGTCGAACCAGCGCTTTCCCGCGTGCGCGAGCCGCAGCAGCACCGCGCCGCCCATCGAATGGGCGAGCGCGAAATGCGGCGGCGGGCAGTCGGGCAGCACAACCTCCTGCACGAAAGTCTCGACATCGACCTCATAGTCGGAGAAATCGCGCACATAACCCTTGCGCGGGTCGCGCAGCCGCCGCGACGAGTGGCCCTGCCCGCGCCAGTCGATCATCGCAACCGCAAAACCGCGATCGCGCAAGTCGCGCACGGTCTCGAAATACTTCTCGATCTGCTCGCCGCGCCCGGCGAAGATGCAGACGGTGCCCTTGCGGCCGGCGGGCGGCGCCCAGCGCGCAAAGCGCAACTCGGCGCCATCGGGTGTGCGGATGGTGCCGGAGACGACATTGTCAGGGACGGGATTTGCGGGAATCGAGACAAGCGTCATGGGGCGAGGTCGAATAGGTAGAAGTCGCGGAAAAGCAAGGGCGTGACTGTCGAAAAGGCCGGTGATCGCGCCCACTTGAACGCTATCTCGCCTGATCCCATATCATTTTCGTGCAGGCCGCTACCAGTGTTTCGGGAAACTCCGGACATCAGGCTGCACAGGAAGAACGGCCCGGCCCGGTTTGGCGGGCGGGTTAACAGAAACAGTCGCTCAATGGAGGACTACCCTATGCGTACCTACGATCTTACCCCGTTTTATCGTTCCACCGTCGGCTTTGACCGTCTTTTCTCCCTGCTCGACCAGGTGACCTCCGACGGCAGCCCCGGCTACCCCCCTTACAACATCGAGCGCACCGGCGAGAACGCCTATCGGATTTCGGTCGCGGTCTCCGGCTTTGCGCAGAACGAGTTGTCGATCGTCGCGAAGGAGAACACGCTGTCGATCAAGGGCGAGAAAGTCGCCAACGAGAACAGCAAGGATAAAGCCGAAGTGCTCTATCGCGGCATCGCCTCGCGCACCTTCGAGCGCGTCTTCCAGCTTGCCGATTTCGTCGTGGTGAAGAACGCCTCGCTCGAGAACGGCCTGCTCCATGTCGATCTCGTCCGCGAGATCCCCGAGGCCAAGAAGCCCCGCAGCATTCCGATCGGTTCCAGCGCGCCCGCCGCGCAGGTGATCGAGGGCGAGAAGGCCGCGGCTTAAGCGTCCTCTTCGTAGCGTCGAATTACGCGAAAACGCCCCGGGGCAACCGGGGCGTTTCTTTGCGCGTATAACGGCTCTTATTCCAGCCCCTGCGCTTTCGGCATCTCCTGGGTCGGCCGGATCTGCGGCGGGGGGCTCGTCTGGCCTGTCGTCATGTTCGAAGGCGGAGCGGCAGCCGGTCTGGTTTCGACCGCGGCCGCTTGTTGCGACGGCTCGGCGGACCTGCCTGAGGAGGCGGGCTTCGAGGCAGCTACCGGCGCATTGCGGGTTGCGACCTGCGGCAGCGCCGGCGGCGGCGCTCCGCGGATCACGTTCGGCGGCGGCAGCGCCGCCTGCGCACCATAAGGCGGAAGCGGCAGAGGTGGGGCGTGCATGGGCACGTCCGCGGAGCCCCAGCGCCACGCCGGCGTGAAGCGGATGATCTGGCCGTTGCGGCCGTCGATCACGAGCCGCCCGTCCTGCCCGGCACGATCGATTGCGGCGATCACATAGATAACGCCGCGCTGATGCGGAATTCCGAGCGGCGAGAAGCCGTTTTCGCGCAACACCGCATAGACATCCGGCAACGGCATCAAGGCGGGGCCGTAGCCATATTGCGGTCCCTCGCCGTAGCGCGGGCCATAGTCGTAGCCATAAGGGCGCGGCGCGGGAGCCGGCGGCAGCGGCGGCGGCCCATAGGGTCCGTCGAAATCGGATGCGGCCTGGTAATGGGCGCGGCCGACGCCATTGGCGCCGAGCATCTGGGCACTGGCGCCCTCGGCCGCGACCATCAAAGCGGCGGACACGGCAACACTTGCGAAAAACTTCATCGTCTCAACTGCTCCTGTCACACCCCAGCGCCCAAGAAAATCCAAGAGAATCCCAAGAGAATCACCTTTGTTCTGTGTTCCAGCGTCGTGCCCGCTGCTGGCCGCAAAGCTCGGTGCGAATTCCGGCGCGCTCGGGGCGAGATGGCGGCGCGTCGACTTCAAATCCGCGGCACCTGCGGTGGGGGATGCGATTGCAGCAGGCGGGAAGCGACTTTCACGCGCTTGTGTGGTAGAAAAAAATAAGGCATGGTGGAAGTTAGGACAGTATGACTGTCTCAAATTTCGTTGCGAAACCGGCATAGGGATTGCAACGAAAGTTCGGCGCCTTGCGCCGAGGCGGTACCAGGCAAAGACGTTCTCGCGGGACGTGAACGCTGAGCCTGACTTCTGAACATACGGCTCGGCTTGCGGACGAGCGGTGGCCTTAAGCAGGTGCCGCGGGACGCTCAAGGTGCGCCGGAAAAGGCCGGGAAGAACGGCGGCGAGGCCCTTGCCGTCACTGGAGAGGACGAAAGATGAGCGGGTCGGAAATCGAGCGCGAAGACATCGTGGCAGGATCGCTGCAGGCGAGCGCGGACTCGAAACCGGCCGAGCGCGAGCTGCACACGCCGGAGCACACCTGGCGTCCGCAGGCCGAAGGCCTCTACGATCCCGCGCTGGAGAAGGATTCCTGCGGCGTCGGCTTCATCGCCAACATCAAGGGCAAGAAGTCGCATCAGATCGTCTCGGACGCGCTCTCGATCCTCTGCAATCTCGAGCATCGCGGTGCGGTCGGCGCCGACCCGCGCTTCGGCGACGGCGCCGGCATCCTGGTGCAGATCCCGCATGCCTTCTTCAAGCGCAAGGCCGCCGAGATCGGCTTCCTGTTGCCCGATCCCGGCGAATACGCGATCGGCGCCCTGTTCATGCCCAAGGACACCGCCTGGCGGAAGGTCATCCAGAGCATCATCGCCAACGAGATCAAGGCCGAGGGCATGATGCTGCTCGGCTGGCGCGACGTGCCGACCGACAACTCCTCGCTTGGCGTCACCGTCAAGCCGACCGAGCCCTATCACATGCAGGTCTTCATCGGCCGCAACGGCGCGACCAGGACCGAGGAGGAGTTCGAGCGCAAGCTCTACATTCTGCGCAAATCGATCTCGCAGGCGATCTATCAGCGCCGCGACCGCGGCATGGCCGGCTATTATCCGTGCTCGATGTCGTGCCGCACCGTCATCTACAAGGGCATGTTCCTCGCCGACCAGCTCGGCAAGTATTATGCCGACCTGCACGAGCCTGATTTCGAGAGCGCGCTCGCGATGGTGCATCAGCGGTTCTCGACCAACACCTTCCCGACCTGGTCGCTGGCGCATCCCTACCGGATGATCGCGCATAATGGCGAGATCAACACGCTGCGCGGCAACGTCAACTGGATGGCGGCGCGCCAGGCCTCCGTCTCCTCGGAGCTTTACGGCAAGGACATCAACCGCCTGTGGCCGATCTCCTACGAGGGCCAGAGCGACACCGCCTGCTTCGACAACGCGCTCGAATTCCTGGTGCAGGGCGGCTACTCCCTGCCGCATGCCGTCATGATGATGATTCCGGAAGCCTGGGCCGGCAATCCGCTGATGGACGAGAAGCGCCGCGCTTTCTACGAATATCACGCCGCCATGATGGAGCCGTGGGACGGCCCCGCCGCGATCGCCTTCACCGACGGCCGCAAGATCGGCGCAACGCTGGACCGCAACGGCTTGCGGCCCGCGCGCTATCTCGTCACCAGGGACGACCGCATCGTCATGGCGTCAGAGATGGGCGTCCTGAAGATTCCGGAGGACGAGATCGTCACCAAGTGGCGGCTGCAGCCCGGCAAGATGCTGCTGGTCGACCTCGAGCAGGGCCGTCTCATTCCCGACGACGAGATCAAGGCGAGCCTCGCCAGGAGCCATCCCTATCAGAAGTGGCTCGAGCGCACCCAGATCGTGCTGGAGGAGCTGCCCGACGTTCCGGCCAAGGGCGTACGCTCCAACCTGCCGCTGTTGGACCTGCAGCAGGCGTTCGGCTACAGCCAGGAAGACATCAGCATCCTGATGACGCCGATGGCTTCGACGGGGGAAGAGGCGACGGGATCGATGGGCAACGACACGCCGATCTCGGCGCTGTCGGACCGGCCCAAGCAGCTCTTTACCTATTTCAAGCAGAACTTCGCGCAGGTGACGAACCCCCCGATCGACCCGATCCGGGAGGAGCTCGTGATGAGTTTCGTCTCGATCATCGGGCCGCGGCCGAACCTGTTCGACCTCAAGGGACTGGCATCGACCCAGCGGCTCGAAGTGCGCCAGCCGATCCTGACCGATGCGGACCTGGAGAAGATCCGCTCGATCTCCGATCTCGCCGACACCCATTTCAAGTCGCGCACGCTCGACACCACCTTCCACGCGGGGCTGGGGTCGGCCGGCATGGAGCAGGTGCTCGACGAGCTCTGCGCGCGCGCCGAGGGGGCGGTGCGCGAGGGCGTCAACATCATCATCCTCTCCGACCGCATGGTCGGCACCGACCGGATTCCGATTCCGTCGCTGCTCGCCTGCGCCGCCGTGCATCATCATCTGATCCGCACCGGATTGCGCACCTCGGTCGGCCTGGTGGTCGAATTGGGCGAGCCGCGCGAGGTGCATCACTTCGCCTGCCTTGCCGGCTACGGCGCGGAGGCGATCAACCCCTATCTCGCCTTCGAAACCATCATCGCGATGAAGGACCGCCTGCCGGTCTCGCTCGACGACTACGAGATCGTCAAGCGCTACATCAAGTCGATCGGCAAGGGGCTTTTGAAGGTGATGTCCAAGATGGGCATCTCGACCTACCAGTCCTATTGCGGCGCGCAGATCTTCGATGCGGTCGGGCTGAAGGCCGACTTCGTCGCAAAGTTTTTTGCCGGCACGCACACCCGCATCGAGGGCGTCGGACTCGGCGAGATCGCCGAAGAATTGGTTCGGCGTCACCAGGACGCGTTCGGAGATGCGCTCGTCTACAAGACGGCGCTCGATGTCGGCGGCGAATATGCCTACCGCACGCGCGGCGAGGATCACGCCTGGACCGCCGAATCCGTCTCGACCCTGCAGCACGCCGTGCGCGGCAACTCCAGGGAGCGCTACCGCGCCTTTGCCAAGATCCTCAACGAGCAGTCGGAGCGGCTGGTCACCCTGCGCGGCCTGTTCCGCATCAAGAATGCGGAGGAGGAAAAGCGCAAGCCCATTCCCCTCGACCAGGTCGAACCGGCCAAGGACATCGTCAGGCGCTTCGCCACCGGCGCGATGAGCTTCGGCTCGATCTCGCGCGAGGCGCACACCACGCTTGCGATCGCCATGAACCGGATCGGCGGCAAGTCGAACACCGGCGAAGGCGGCGAGGAATCCGATCGCTTCAAGCCGATGCCGAACGGCGATTCCATGCGCTCGGCGATCAAGCAGGTCGCCTCGGGCCGGTTCGGCGTGACGACGGAATATCTCGTCAACTCCGACATGATGCAGATCAAGATGGCGCAGGGCGCAAAGCCCGGCGAAGGCGGCCAGTTGCCCGGCCACAAGGTCGACGCCACCATCGCCAAGGTGCGGCACTCGACGCCGGGCGTCGGCCTGATCTCGCCGCCGCCGCATCACGACATCTATTCGATCGAGGATCTCGCGCAGCTGATCTATGACCTGAAGAACGTCAATCCCGACGGGCTGGTTTCGGTGAAGCTCGTGTCCGAGGTCGGTGTCGGCACGGTGGCCGCCGGCGTCGCCAAGGCGCGCGCCGATCATGTCACCATCGCGGGCTTCGAGGGCGGCACCGGCGCCTCGCCGCTGACCTCGATCAAGCATGCCGGCTCACCCTGGGAGATCGGGCTTGCCGAAACCCACCAGACGCTGGTGCGCGAGCGGCTGCGCAGCCGCATCGTGGTGCAGGTCGACGGCGGTTTCCGCACCGGACGCGACGTCGTCATCGGCGCGCTGCTCGGCGCCGACGAGTTCGGCTTCGCCACCGCGCCGCTGATCGCGGCGGGCTGCATCATGATGCGCAAGTGCCATCTCAACACCTGTCCGGTCGGGGTTGCGACCCAGGATCCGGTGCTGCGCAAGCGCTTCACCGGCCAGCCGGAGCACGTCATCAACTATTTCTTCTTCGTCGCCGAGGAAGTCCGCGAGATCATGGCCTCGCTTGGCTTCAAGACCTTCAACGAGATGATCGGCCAGGCCCAGCTGCTCGACCAGACCCGTTTGGTCGCGCACTGGAAGGCCAAGGGCCTCGATTTCTCGAAACTGTTCGTGCGGCAAAAGGAAGAGAAGGGCCAGAAGATCTATCACTCCGAGCCGCAGAACCATCATCTGGAGAAGGTGCTCGACCGCACGCTGATCGCGCGCGCGCAGGCGGCGCTCGATCGCGGCGCGCCCGTCAGGATCGACGCGGAGATCAACAACACCGATCGTTCCGCCGGCGCCATGCTGTCGGGCGCGGTAGCGAAAATCTATGGCCATGCCGGACTGCCGCAGGACACGATCTCGGTGAGCTTCAAGGGCACCGCCGGACAGGCGTTCGGCGCCTGGCTTGCACACGGCGTCACCTTCGAGCTCGAAGGCGAAGCCAACGACTATGTCGGCAAGGGCCTCTCCGGCGGCAAGATCGTCGTCAAGCCGCCGAAGAACGGCGGCATCGTGCCCGAAGAGAGCATCATCGTCGGCAACACCGTGCTGTACGGCGCGATCTCCGGCGAATGCTATTTCCGCGGCATCGCTGGCGAGCGCTTCGCGGTGCGCAACTCGGGCGCGGTCGCCGTGGTCGAGGGCGCGGGCGACCATTGCTGCGAGTACATGACCGGCGGCATCGTGGTTGTGCTCGGCAAGACCGGGCGCAACTTCGCGGCGGGCATGTCGGGCGGCATCGCCTATGTGCTGGACGAGAGCGGGGACTTTTCGAAGCTCTGCAATCTCGCGATGGTCGAGCTCGAGCCGGTGCTGGGCGAGGAGATGGTCAACGAGAGCATCTATCACGCCTCGGGCGACCTCGAAGCCCACGGCCGGGTCGACGTCTTCAAGAACCTTCTGGACGCCGACGTCGAACGGCTGCACGTTCTGGTCTCGCGCCATGCCAAGGCGACGGGATCGAAGCGCGCCGCCGAGATCCTGGCGAACTGGAAGGACTGGCTGCCGAAATTCCGGAAGGTGATGCCGGTCGAGTACCGTCGCGCGCTCCGCGAATTGCAGGCCAACGCCGATGCCGAGCCGAAAATCGCGATCGGGGCGTAGCGATTTGAGCCGTCATTGCGAGCGCCGCGAAGCAATCCAGCAACTCCGCGGCAAAGGTCTGGATTGCTTCGTCGCTTCGCTCCTCGCAATGACGGTAAACAACACGACTAACGAATTTTGCAGGGACGTCGGGTTTTAAATGGGCAAGGTCACAGGTTTCCTGGAAATCGAACGGCACGATCGCAAGTACGCGCCGGTCGCCGAGCGCGTGAAGCATTTCAACGAGTTCGTCATCCCGCTCTCGGAGAAGGAGACGCGCGAGCAGGCCGCGCGCTGCATGAATTGCGGCATCCCCTATTGCCACGGCACCGGCGCGGTGACGCCGGGCACGCCGGGCTGCCCGGTCAACAACCAGATCCCCGATTTCAACGACCTCGTCTATCAGGGCAACTGGCAGGAAGCCGCGCGCAACCTGCATTCGACCAACAACTTCCCGGAGTTCACCGGGCGCATCTGCCCCGCGCCGTGCGAGGCTTCCTGCACCCTCAACATCGACGACAATCCGGTCACCATCAAGACGATCGAATGCGCGATCGTCGACCGCGCCTTCGAGAACGGCTGGGTGAAGCCGGAAATCGCCGCGCACAAGACCGGCAAGAAGGTCGCGGTGATCGGTTCGGGCCCTGCCGGGCTTGCCTGCGCCCAGCAGCTCGCGCGCGCCGGCCACGACGTGCATGTGTTCGAGAAATACCAGAAGGCCGGCGGCCTTTTGCGTTACGGCATCCCTGATTTCAAGATGGAGAAGGGCATCATCGACCGCCGCATCGCACAGATGCAGGCGGAAGGCGTCACCTTCCATTATGGCGTCAATGTCGGCGGCACCGGCGAGGGCGGCCTCGACCCGCGCTCCATGCTTGGCGACTACGACGCCATTGCCCTGACCGGCGGCGCCGAGGCGCCGCGCGACCTGCCGATCCCCGGCCGCGATCTCGAGGGCATCCATTACGCGATGGACTTTCTGCCGCAGCAGAACCGCCGCCTCTCCGGCGAGCCGCTCAACGGCGTGTCCGAGATTCTCGCGGGCGGCAAGCATGTGGTCGTGATCGGCGGCGGCGACACCGGAAGCGACTGCATCGGCACCTCGTTCCGCCAGGGCGCGAGATCGGTGACGCAGCTCGAGATCATGCCGGCGCCGCCCGAGCGCGAGAACAAGGGCGAGACATGGCCGAACTGGCCGTTGAAGATGCGCACGTCCTCGAGCCAGGCCGAAGGCGCGAATCGCGAGTTCGCGGTGCTGACGCAGAAATTCTCCGGCGCCGACGGCAAGGTCGCGAAGCTGCATTGCGTCAAGGTCGACGACAAGTTCAAGCCGCTGCCCGGCACCGAGTTCGAGCTCGATGCCGAGCTTGTGCTGCTGGCGATGGGCTTCGTGCATCCGGTGCACGAGGGACTGTTGAAGCAGCTCGGCGTCGATCTCGACCAGCGCGGCAACGTCCGCGTCAACCTGGCGGACTACCAGACCTCGCGGCCCAAGGTTTTCTCCGCCGGCGACATGCGGCGGGGACAATCGCTGGTGGTCTGGGCCATCCGCGAGGGCCGCCTCTGCGCGCAATCGATCGACCGCTTTCTGATGGGAGTGACGAACCTGCCGCGGTGAGAACCGTCGCCGGTGTGACACTCCTGGCATCCGTTCTGGGGAAGCTGATCCCGTAGCTTCTGGTTTGAACCGCCGCTTCGTTGCAGGCGACGAAGTTCGACGCGACCTCGCGAGGCGCGGCGGATCGTGGAGTCGTCGAGCGGTGCAAAAGGCGAGAAACAAGCTATGGACAAGCATACTAAAGTGCATGTCCAGATCAATGATAGCGATAACGCTTTGCTGGGCCGTTCCGGCGCTGGCCGCCGAAGCGCCAAATTCCTGGCTTGCCGATGACGTCGCGCTGACGAAAGCCACTGTATCCTTGCTGGCTGCAAAGGATTTTGCGGCCGTCCGCGAGCGGCTCGATCCGAAAATAGGCCAGGTCTCTGACGACAGGTTGCGTCAGATGTCGGACCTGGTGGGTCCGAACGAGCCTGTTTCGATCGAGACGATCTCGGCGACCGGAACCCACAATAATCAAACCGGAGACAGTGTTAGTCGCATCCTGTTGGAATATGGGTTGACTGGCAAATGGGTCGTCGTGGACGCGGTCATCAGGACTCAGGCCTCCTCAAAGCGGCTTACCGACCTCTACCTCGCACCCAATGCCCTTCCGCTTAGCAGGCTGAATGCGTTTCACTTCCTCGGCAAAGGGCCGGTGCAATACCTGTTTCTGGCCGGCTGGATCGCTGTAATCGGACTCACCGCGTTCGCAATCATTGTTGCCTTCAGGCGGCATACGGGCTGGCGCAGGTGGGCGCTCATCGTCTCGATGCCTTTGGGGCTTACACCTACTGTTGCCGTGAATTGGAATACCGCACAGCTCTGGGTGATGGAGGCCTATGGCAATCAAGCAGGCCAAGTCATTCCGATTTTTGCCTTTCGCTATCCGATGGCCCTTTTCAGCCATACCGAGACCCGCGTTCCGTATTTCTACGTGTCGGCTCCACTCATCGCCTTTGGCTATTTGATCTGGCACTTGTGGCGGAGAAGACAGCCCCTTGCATCGCGCGCAGATCACGCAGCTCAATAGGAAACGCACTCGCCATCGCAGTCTTCTGGGCGATCAACGACCCCTAAATACCGACATTGCGTTGATTCTCGTCAATCACCGGCGCCAAAATATGGTTCATCCAAGTGGTGCGGTGAACCCATGAACATCCAGGACATGACCTCCGGCATCGAGTCCGTGCCGGTCTTCGAGACGGCGACGAGCCAGTGGATTCATCTCGTCGGCGTTTGCATCGAGGTCTTTGGCGTCTTCATCATCGTGGTCGGCATCATCTGGTCCAGCCGCTACATCTATACCGGCGCGCGCGCCAGCCGTTACGACAGCTACAAGATCAGCATCGGCCGCTCGCTTCTGCTCGGGCTGGAGGTCCTGGTTGCGGCCGATATCGTGAAGACGATTGCGATCGAGCTGACGTTTGCAAGCCTCGGCCTGTTGGCCGGTCTCGTCGTCGTGAGAACCTTCCTGAGCTGGACCTTGGTGCTCGAGATCGACGGATGCTGGCCGTGGCAGCGCGAGATTGCCTCGTCCGTCGCTTCCGAACGCGCGAGCGAGGCATTGAATCGCTCGTAGGTTGCTTTGTTGTCGCACGCGTGCTCGGGCGCGCGGCGATGCATCAAGAGGGCTGACCTAAATCGCGGACTTTTCGCGCGCGATCGCAGTGATGAGCGGCGCTTTGACGCGAGACGGACGTTTGCATCTTTCCGACCTCGTTCGACTGCGATACGCTGCGCTCCAAGCCGCGACCGGAATGTGCCGAAATTCCGCTAAGAGACAATCGACGGCGTCGCATGCCCACGGCGGGGCTTTTTTCACGAACCTTTCACATATTTCACAACGCGTACCAGGGAGCATTGCCATGCATTTCTGCTTCACAGGTCAATACACGCCTCGCGCCCTCAACAGCATCATGGAAAATCCCGCGACCAATCGCTTCGAAGCGGCCAAGAAGCTCATCGAGGCGGCCGGCGGCAAATTGATTTCGATGTACAGCACGGCCACCGATGGTCCCGGCGTCATGGTCATCTTCGATGTGTCCGATCCCAACGCGGCACCCGCCATCAGTGGGGTGGTGGTCGCCTCCGGGTCCATTCAGAATGTCTCGTTGACCCGCCTGTTCACGCAGGACGAGATCACCCCGGTGCGCCAGAAGGCGAGCAAGCTCAAGGCGTCCTATACGCCTCCGGGCGGCTAGGCTTTCAAGACGACGTCAATCGCAGAACGATGTCGATTCGCGCGGCGGCCCTGAACCAAGCGGGGGGGTGAGTTGCCGCGCGAGAGCGTGTCTTGTGGCCTGAAAACCAAAAATTCGACGAGGAATTAGCGAGCAGATTCAGCCGCTTATCGGCATTCCAGCATCGGGACCAAAAATTCCCCTTCCATTTTCCAGAAATTTCTGCTTATCATAAGCGTATCCCGCGACCCATTAGGAGGGGCGCTTCGCGATCGTCACGAGTGTTGGGCGCGGGATGCGATGGACGCGAACGCATCGTCAGACGTGCGATGCAGTCGCGGACGGCCAAGTCGTGTGGTCCTGGCGCCCCTGGGCTGGCGCCAAGTCCGCGGGTGATGATCCCGCGGGCGACGGTGACTAAAAGGTCATGGACACCGGGGAGAGCCCGAAGCAGCCGTTAACACCATCGCGCAGGGAATGTCGCTGTTGCGGCTTCACCTGTGGTGACTACGCTCGTGTCCTTATCTCTATCGGACGCGAGGCTGCGGGTGCAGCACAACACCCGGCATTCCCTGCGCCCTCTTCTGTTCGAGGCGCGTGATGTCTTGCATGACCCGGGCGCAGATGCGCCGCGGAAATGCGGAGTCACGTGTCAGTGTCGATGCGAGCGAAGCGCAGCAATCCAGTAATTTTATCGCGGAAACATTCCTGGATTGCTTCGAGTGGCTGTTTGACAGGCAAATCCGAAAGCGAGCACCGCGCGGTGCGTACGGGAGACGCCGCATGCGCAGCCTAGTTCTGCAGCCGCACGCCGAGCAGCATCACGGTTGCCTGCGAGCTCGACAGCGGCACGTTGGAATCGAGAACCTCGTAGCGAAGCGTGCCCTTGATCCAGAGGTTGCGCGTCATCTTGTAGATGAGGTCGCCCTCGACCGTGTAGGTCTTGTCGTTTCTGATGGTCTGCTGATAGTCGTAGGTGGCGTAGGTGAACTTGCCGATGGCGGTGAGCCAGCGGCGGAAGTCGTGATCGACCTCGATCGTGTAGGTGTGCACGAGCACGCCCGGACTACCCAGCAGGGTGGTTTCGTTGATCTGGGTATCGGTGGAAAATTTCAACGTGGTCAGCGGCGAGGCGCTCCACAGAAGCGAGCCCGAGGTCAGGAAGCCCTGCAGGCGGCTCAGCCGCGGGTCGACATAGTTGCGCTCGGCCCAGCCGACCGCGAGCTCGCCGGTCAGAAGACGCGAGAACTCGAACGAGGTGCCGGCCTTGGCATAGCCGCCGGAGGAATTGCGCTCAAAGCCGTTGCGGTCGAATGGCTGATCGTGCACGCGCGTGTCGCCCTCGACCTCCGCGAACGGCTTCAGCCCCGGCAGCACCTCGTAGGAAAGCCGTCCCACCCCGCCATACTGGTTGAAGTTGCGGTCGTCATTGGTTGCGAGCGTGCGGTCGGTCAGCACCGAGTTCTGATAGGTGGTGCGGTCGACGGTCGCGCCCGCGGAGATCTGCAGGCGGTTGAAGCGCTGGTCGAAGCCCAGGGTCGAGCCGAGCGTCTGGTAGATCGGATATCGGGCGAGCCCGGCCTGGATGTTCGGGCTGCCGGGATTGTCGGTCGCGATCCGCAAGCGCGCTTGCGCCGTCACGTCGGTGTCATTGGTGATATCGAAGCGGCCATCGACATGGCCGGTGAAATCCGGTCGATCGAGCGTGGTCGGCGCCGGATTGATCTGGCCATCGATGGTCTGCGGCAGCGAGCCGCCATAGCCGGTGAAGGAGCCGCGCAGATCGGCGACCAGCGCGTGACGTTCCCAGTTCGAGACCGCCAGAAATTCCGGCGCGACAACCCAGGTCGGCAGCCCGTGCGGCTCGAAGGTGCGGCCGGGATTGGTGTCGTAGCCCCCCGACAGCTCGACCGCCGCCTTGACGAGGAACGGCCCCGCATAGTCGCCGACCGCGCCGAACGGATCCTGGTCGATCGTCAGTCGCCGCCGCGCCGGCTGGCCCTGCACGGTGCCGGCCATGCCGGGCGGAAGCGGATGCTTGTTCGCGGTCTCCGATGGCGGGATCGACAGCCGCAATTGTCCCGCGAGGTTCTGCGGCGGCGCTGGCGGCGGCAACGAGCCGGGCCCCGGCGGCGGCTTCGGCCGCGCCTGCGCCGGATAATATTTCGGCTTGATGCGCTTGCGGTTGAACGAGTCGTAACCGGACGAGGCCGCGCCGCTCGCAGGCGCAAGCCCATAGGTCGGCACTTGGCCGAGCCGCGATGGCGCCGGTTGATCCCTGCTTCTCGCCTGGCTGGGATCGGGCGGCGCCGGCGGGGTCGGCGGCGCGGGCAGCCCGTCAGGACCGGTCTCGCTGGTCTTGCGCAACGGCAGGTCGCGCGCAGCGACAAAGGCGCCGCGCACGGGATTGAGGAGCCCGGAATCGAGCGTTTGCGCATTCGCCGTGACGGCATCGAAAACACTGAGCGCAAGACATGCCGAAAAGGCGCAGTGCATGAGCGCGCGCCTGTTTCGGCCTCTCGCTGGCCTCGCCGTCACAACGATGAAACTCCAACCAATTCAGATACTTCATTGGCCACCCCCCGCATCTTTCGGAACTTTGCGGATGCGGAGAATGTCGTTAATGGAGTTAAAACAATTGTGGTTAATGAGCCGTTGAGAGAGGGTGGCGCAGGTCGCCTCGCGCGACGGCACATGTTAAGGATTCGCTAACGGCCGCCGGCCCCGCCGGCCTTCTCCTGGAAATCGACATGCCCCATTCCAAACCGCTGATGGCGACGTCGCCCGGCTCCGAAGTGTCCGTTCAGTCGGCGCTGCGCACGCTCGAGACCGGCAGCCAGGGAATCGCGGCGCTTGCGAGCGCGCTGCAAGGTCCGCTCGGCGCGCCCTTTGCCGCGGCGGTCGAATTGATCCGCAACGCACGCGGGCGGGTCATCGTCACGGGTCTCGGCAAGTCCGGCCATGTCGCGCGCAAGGTTGCGGCAACGCTGGCCTCGACCGGCACGCCGGCCTTCTTCGTCCATGCCGCCGAAGCAAGCCATGGCGACCTCGGCATGATCACGCCCGACGACGTGATCCTCGCGCTGTCATGGTCCGGCGAGCAGCCGGAGATGAAGAACCTCGTGAATTATTCGGCGCGCTTTGCCATTCCGATGATCGCGGCGACCTCGAACGCGGAATCCTCGCTGGGCGCGGCAGCGCGGATCGTGCTCGAGCTGCCCAAGGTGCGCGAGGCGTGTCCGCACAATCTGGCGCCGACCACCTCGACGCTGATGCAGGCCGCGATCGGCGATGCGCTCGCGATCGCGCTGTTGGAAAGCCGCGGCTTCACCGCGCTGCAGTTCGCCAATTTCCATCCCGGCGGCAAGCTTGGCGCCATGCTCAAGCACACCAGCGACCTCATGCATACCGGCAGCGCGGTGCCGATCAAGCCGCTCGGCACCAGAATGTCGGACGCGCTGGTCGAGATGTCGGCCAAGGGTTTTGGCTGCGTCGCCATCGTCGATGCGCGCGGCGCGATTGCGGGCATCATCACCGACGGCGATCTGCGCCGGAAAATGCGGCCCGACCTCATGACCGCGCTGGTCGACGACGTCATGACCCGACATCCGAAGACCATCGACCGCAATTCGCTCGCCAGCGAAGCGATCGAGATGCTCAATGCCTCGAAGATCACGAGCCTGATCGTGACCGAGGCCAACAAGCCGGTCGGGATCATTCACCTGCACGATCTCTTGAGGGCCGGAGTGGCCTGACGCTGCCAACGACACAGTCAATGCGGAAACCGCGCCGCCTTCTCCTCCAGCGGCAGAGCGAGGGCATTCGCGAGACAGGACACGGTGCGATAGAAGCCGCACAACATGATGATCTCCAGGATCTTGCCCTCGTCGTGGTGCGCCGACAGCGTCGCAAATTCGGCTTCGCTCAGGGTCGCGCGGCGGTGCAGGGCGTCGACCGCCGCGATCATCGCCTGCTCGGCTTCTGTCCAGCACGGCGCGTCCGCGGGACCCAGCACCGTGGCGCGGACCTGCTCCTCACTGAGACGCGCCGCCTGGGCAAAGATCGCCACGTGCACGCCCCACTCGTATTCGCAACGGTTCAGCGCGCAGGTGCGGTCGATCACGATCTCGCGCTCTCGCAGGGAAAGCGGCCCGGGGTCGAGCAGGCTGGCGGCGCGGAACTTGTCCCAGGCGCGCGCGTGTTTCGCCATGACGCGGAACAGCATCAACGGCGGCGCGCCGCGCATGATGCGGTCGAACTGCGCGTGGATTTCGGGCGCATAGGGCGGGCCGAGCGGCGCGATCCGTGACATGGCGAGCTCCCGTTGCTACATTAATCGTAGCATTACGCTACACTATCTGTAGCACCTTGCAAGGAGGTTCGTTTGTCCAGACAGCCGTTGCGAAAGCCCGCCGTGCGCGGCTCGCGCTCGGGCCGGCCGATCATGGCGCTGCTCGACCTGCTCGGCCGCCGCTGGACGTTGCGCGTGCTCTGGGAACTGCGCGAGGAGGCGCTGACCTCGCGCGCACTGCGCGCCGCATGCGATGAGGCCTCTCCCACCGTGCTGCAGGCGCGATTGGGCGAGCTGCGCGACGCCGGCTTCATTGCGCTCGGCGAGGCCGGCGGCTACCGCCTCACCCCGCTCGGGCGCGAGCTGTGCGAGACCTTCCTGCCGCTGCACCGTTTTGCCGAGAGGTGGCGCAGGCGGCAGGAGACGGCCTAGGCCGCTGCCACCGTGAGATTGGCGCCGTCGGCCTGGACCACGCGCACCCGGCTGCCGGCCGGCGCGTCGGGGCCGGCCACGCGCCAGATCGTGTCGTCGATGCGCACCGTGCCGAAGCCATCCACGATCGGCCTCTCCAGCGTGAACTCGCGGCCGACGAGGGCGGCCGCGCGCCTGTTGAGAAACGGGTTGCTCGGGCTTGCCTCGCGCTGGCTCCTGGCCAGCCGCCGCCAGATCGGCACGGCGATCAGGGCGAACACCGCAAACATCAAGAGCTGCGTCTGCCAGGAGGGATGCGCAGCAAACGATACCAGGCCGACCAGGAGCGCGGCCAATCCGAACCAGAACAGGAAGACGCCGGGCGCTGCCAGCTCCAGCGCCATCAATACGAAGCCGAAGATCAGCCAGTTCCAGGTGCCAAGCGTCGTGAACATCTCGGTCATGATGACCTCACCCTTGCTCCTACTGCGGCACGGCCGGTGGCGCGCCGGGAGCCGTGCTCGGCACCGACGTGGCGCGGCGGGCCGCGGCTGCCGCCGAAACGGCGCTTTCGCCGAAGGTCGCCTTGGCGATCTCGCCGATGCCGGCCAGCGAGCCGAGCATGCTGACCGCCTCCATCGGCAGCATGATGATCTTCTGGTTCGGCGCATCGGCAAACTGACCGAACGCCTTGATGTATTTGTCGGCGATGAAATAGTTCAGCGCCGCCACATCGCCCTTGGCGATCGCCTCCGAGACCATCTGCGTCGCCTTGGCCTCGGCCTCCGCCGAGCGTTCGCGCGCCTCGGCATCGCGGAAGGCGGCCTCGCGGCGGCCCTCGGCCTGCAGGATCTGGCTCTGCTTGGCGCCTTCGGCGCGCAGGATTTCCGACTGGCGCTGGCCCTCCGCCTGCAGAATGTCGGCGCGCTTGACGCGCTCGGCCTTCATCTGCCGGCCCATCGCCTCGACCAGGTCGGCCGGCGGCACGATGTCCTTGATCTCGATGCGGTTGACCTTGACGCCCCACGGCGAGACCGCGGCGTCAACAACGCGCAACAGGCGCTCGTTGATCTCGTCGCGGTGCGACAGCACCTGATCGAGATCCATCGCGCCCATCACTGAGCGGATGTTGGTCATGGTCAGCATCACGATGGCCTGCGCGAGGTTGGCGACCTCGTAGCTCGCCTTTGCGGCATCGAACACCTGGAAGAACGCGACGCCGTCAGCGGTGACGGTGGCATTGTCCTTGGTGATCACTTCTTGAGAGGGAATGTTGATCACCTGCTCCATCATGTTCATCTTGCGGCCGACGCGATCGAAGAAAGGAACGATGATGTTGAGGCCCGGCGGCAGCGTATGCGTGTATTTGCCGAATCGCTCGATGGTCCAGTCATAGCCCTGCGGCACCGTTTTGATGCCCGAAAACAACGTAACGACGACGAGCAGCGCGAACACAATCGCGAAGATATCGAAACCGAACATAAATCCTCCAAGGCGGGTGACGATGTATCGGCGCAAAATCCCCGCCGGATATTTGCGCGCGGCCGCCGCTTGCTTTGGTCTTGCTGCCGGCCGCGCCGGTTCACCCCGTCGTTATCGCACACATACCTAGGTAGCGGCTTGATGACTGCCAGATCCGACCATCGTGCTGACAGCCAAGTGGCTTGTCCGCCTCACGGAAACGGCGGATTCAAATCGGCGTGTGGTTAATCGCGGTTGCGAATGAGTTGCGATTGCGCGCCGTCGCTGCAACGCATCCATGCAAATGCACGAAATACAGCCGTTCAAATCCATCCCTGCAACTCGCGCAGCACGAGCCGGCGGATCACGTCGATGCCGGCCTCGCTGTCGTTCAGGCAGGGAATTGCCGAAAACTCCTCGCCGCCATTATGCCTGAAGAGCTCGGCATTTTCCTGCGCGATCTCTTCCAGCGTTTCCAGGCAATCGGCGGCAAAACCGGGCGTGACAACGGAGATGCGGCGCACGCCATCCTTGGCGAGCGTCGCGATGGTCTTGTCGGTATAGGGCTGCAGCCACTCGTCGCTGCCGAATCGCGACTGGAACGTGAGCAGAAGTTTCGAGGCATCGAGCCCCAGACGCGCGCGCAGCGCCTCCGTCGTCGCAATGCATTGGTTAAGATACGGGTCGCCCTTGTCGACGTAATCCTTCGGCATGCCGTGGAACGAGGCCACGATCAGGTCCGGCTTGAACGGCAGGCTCGCAAGATGCGCGTTGATAGAGAGGGCGAGCGCCTCGATGTAATGAGGGTCGTCGTAATAAGGCGGCGTCACCCGCAACGTCGGTTGCGCGCGCAGCAAAGAGAGCACGCGAAATGCTTCGTCGCAGACCGTTGCCGACGTCGCCGCCGAATATTGGGGATAGAGCGGCACCACCAGAAGGCGATCGCAGCCGCGCGCCGTCAGCGCCTCGATGCCGGCACGGATCGAGGGATTGCCGTAGCGCATCGCCCAGTCCACCTCGACGTGGTCATGGTCGGCAATGGCGCGCGCGAGCTTCTCCGACTGGGCACGGGTGATGGTCTTCAGCGGCGATTCGCCCTTCTCCGCGTTCCAGATCTTGCGGTAGTCGGCCGCTTTGCGCCGCGGTCGGGTGCGCAGGATGATGCCGTTGAGAATGAGCTTCCACAGCAGCCCCTGGTTTTCGATCACCCGCGGATCGGACAGGAATTCCTTGAGATAGACGCGCACGCCCCTTGTGTCGGCAGTGTCGGGGGTGCCGAGATTGACCAGCAGCACGCCGACCCGCGGCTGGCGTGCCGCGGCCGCCGCTGTCAGGCTTTCGATGGCGACTGGCTTGGTCATGTCGTGAGTGGCTTCGCGCGCGCGACCGTCCTTGTCAAGCTGGCTGGCGCTTCGATAGTCTCATGACCAGCAAAGCCGGGAGCAAGCATGACGGTCGCCGAATATTGCATCTTCGCATGCGTGGCGATCTATCTGCTCACGATCGTTTCGGTCAAAAGGCTCGGGTCCGGGCAATATGACAATGCCAAGCCCCGCGACCCCGCCTTTTATGAGGACGTTATCCGCGCCCGCGCGCTCGGCGCCCACCAGAACGGCATCGAGGCCTTTCCGTTCTTCGCCGTCGCCGTCTTGCTCGCCGAATTCCGCGCCGCGCCGCAGAACCTGATCAACGAGCTGGCCGTGCTGTTCGTGATCGTCCGCATCGCCTACGTCCTGACCTATATCGGCAATCGTCCGCGGCTGCGTTCCATCCTCTGGAACATCGGCTTCACGATCAATGTGGCGATCTTTTTCCTGCCGCTGCTCCGGCGTTTTCTGCCGGGTTAGCTAGAAACAGGTCGTGCGCTCGGCCACGATGTAGCCGAACAACAGACCCGCGCCGAGCAGCAGGACGAGACCAGCCGCGCCGAATTCGATGCCGCGCATGATCAGCGTTCCGGAGCCTTCGCTGGCACGTCCCAGGCGCTGCGCGACGTCTCTGGCGGAGACTGCCAGCACGGCGATGGTCGCAACCGTGATCGCCGTGCCCACTCCCATGACCAGGGTCGAGGCGACGCCGGCCCAGAACATGCCCTGCGCCAGCGCGAATACGAGCACGAGGATCGCACCCGAG
The DNA here is from genome assembly GCA_963738845.1 of uncultured Alphaproteobacteria bacterium. Taxonomy (GTDB): domain Bacteria; phylum Pseudomonadota; class Alphaproteobacteria; order Rhizobiales; family Xanthobacteraceae; genus Bradyrhizobium. The sequence goes on from CAVTYJ010000014.1 coordinate 150,286, forward strand.
CAGGGCCTCAGCCCCACCGCAATGATCGCAGCCAGTCCCCGGCGCCAGCCGCCGGGGCCTGCAAGCTCGCTCGGGTCCGGTCCGTGGGAATGGCCCGAATGCTCGTCGTGGCGGTGACCATGCTCGTGATGGTGATGATGAGTATGATGATGTGCATGGTCATGATCCGGATCATGACGATGGCCTGCGCCGGCCGCGATGGCGAGCGCGGGCTCGGGCCGATTTGCCTGCAACGCGCGCATGAAGCTGCCACCCTTGGTCCAGACCAGGCGGGCGCCGAATGCTGCAATCAGGGCGTAGCTCGCGATCTCGATCGCTCGCTCGGCGCCGCACATGGTCTTCGCCGTGGCATTCAGGAGCCAGGCCCCGATCGCGACGATGGACACCGCCACCAGCGCCTGCATCAACGCCGACGCGAACGACAGCGCGATGCCGCGCCTCGCGGTCTCCTGGTTGGCGACGAGATAGGTAGAGATCACCGCCTTGCCGTGGCCAGGGCCGGCGGCGTGAAAAATCCCGTAGGCAAACGAGATCGCCATCAGCGTCCAAACCGCGGAACCGTCGGACTTGGCGCTGCGAATGGTCGCGGAAATCTCGCGATAGAACTCCGATTGCCTGGCAAGCAGCCATCCGACGATGCCGCCGATCTCAGGCTGGACCGGCGGCCGCGCCCCGCCGAAAGCAGACTGTGCCGCCGCCTCGATAGCCGCGTCGAGCGCGACAATCGCAACGAGCACGGGGGCCAACGCCGCCAGTGCGCGCGTCGGGAAGACTTGCCGCATCATGGGCAGTCCACCGTGATCTTGTTGGCAAACATGGCCCCGTAATTGGCGTTCTCGCCGCCATTGGCAAATGTCTGCTCGTTGAGAGTCTGCGCCGTCGCCGAACCATCATTGGGGCGCTGAAAGGCCATCTTGCACCCTTCGGGCGCGCTCACGAGCTTGACCGGATCGGTCTTGGCGAGTTGGAAATCGACGAAGAACGTTGGGTCGAACACTTCAAGCGACAGCTGCTTTGACTTCAAAGGCGTCTTCAGCGGCAGGGTGAAATGCAGCGTGAGCTGGCCATCGCTATAGTCAAGGAAGTAGTCGACCGGCTCCGAAAACTTCTCCTTCTTGCCGCCGTCGGCGCGTGCGTAGGTGAAATAGGCATATTCCTTCAATGCCTCGACATTGGTGTCGGCCAGCGGCGCAAGCTCCTCGCGGCTGTAGGTTCCCTTGCTCTTGGCGTCGATCCCCTGCAACGCGTAGGAGGCGAACATGTCGTCGAAGGTCCAGGCATGCCGCACGGCTGTAAGCGCGCCGTCGGGCGCGTAGAGCAACTCGCTGACCGCCGTGATCCAGACATGGGGATGCGCCTCGGCCGCGCGCGTGCCGAGCAGCAGAAGCGACAGCAGCAATGAAAGCCCGCGCAACGTGGCCGTCACCTCACACCGCCCTTGCAGCGTCCAGCAATCCCCGTCGGCGGAGCAGCGCGTCGGGCTCGGGCTCGCGGCCGCGGAAGGCGATATAGGCTTGTTCCGGATCGACCGAGCCGCCGGTGGAATAGATATCGTCGTGCAGGCGTTTTGCGACCGCGGGATCGAAGATATCGCCCGCCTCCTCGAAGGCGCCGAAGGCATCGGCATCCATCACCTCCGACCACATGTAGCTGTAATAGCCTGCGGCATAGTAATCGCCCGAGAACACGTGCCCGAACTGGGTCGGACGGTGGCGCATGACGATCTCCTGAGGCATGCCGATCTTGTCGAGCTCGGCACGCTCGAAGGCGTCGACATCGCGGCTCGCAGAGGCGGGCTGGGAGTGGAACTCCAGATCGAGCAGCGCCGAGGAGACGAACTCGACGGTGGCAAAGCCCTGGTTGAATTTGCGCGCAGCGACAAAGCGTTTGAGCAGTTCTTCCGGCAGCGGCTCGCCGGTCTGGTAGTGGCGGGCGAACTTCTGCAGAACTTCCGGCCGTTCCTGCCAGTGCTCATAGAGCTGTGAAGGCAACTCGACGAAATCGGTGAACACGCTGGTTCCCGACAGCGAGGGATAGGTCACATTGGAGAGCATGCCATGCAGAGCGTGACCGAATTCGTGGAACAGGGTTCGGGCATCGTCAGGCGAAAGCAGCGAGGGTTCGCCCTCCGCTCCTTTCGCGAAATTGCAGACATTGATGATCAACGGCGCGACCTCGCCATCGAGCTTCTGTTGCTCGCGCAGCGAGGTCATCCAGGCGCCCGAGCGTTTCGAGGGCCGGGCGAAGTAGTCGCCATAGAACAGCGCTTTGTGCTGTCCTTCGCGATCCCTGACTTCCCAGACCCGGACGTCTGGGTGCCAGACCGGGATATCCTTGCGCTCGGCGAAGGTGATCCCGAACAGGCGCGTGGCGCAATCGAAGGCGGCCTCGACCATGTGATCGAGCGCGAGATAGGGCTTGATGGTGGTGTCGTCGAAGTTGGCCTTGGCCTGCCGCAGCTTTTCGGCGTAGTAGCGCCAGTCCCAGGGCGCGAGGGCAAAATTGCCGCCCTCTTCCGCGATCAGGGCCTGCAGCTCGTTGCGATCGGCGAGCGCCCGCTCGCGCGCGGGTGTCCAGACCCGCTCCAGAAGCCCGCGTACAGCTTCCGGCGTCTTGGCCATCGAGTCCGCAAGGCGGTAAGCGGCATAGGTCGGATACCCGAGCAGCCTGGCACTTTCCTCGCGAAGCGCCAGCACCTCGACAATGATGTCCTTGTTGTCGTTCTTGTTGCCATTGTTGCCCCGCGCGATGAAGGCCCGAAAGACCTTCTCACGCAGGTCGCGCCGCGTTGACGTCTTGAGGAACGTTTCCACCGACGAACGGGACAGCGTCAGAATAGCCTTGCCGGGCATGCCGCGCTCCTCAGCGGCGGCCTTGGCGGAAGCGACGAAGCTGTCGGAAAGCCCGGCGCGGTCCTCTTCCGAGAGCTCCAGATGCCAGTCCTGCTCGTCGCCCAGCAAATGATGGCTGAACGTGGTGCCAAGATGCGCCAGCCGCTCGTTGATGTCGGCCATCCGCGCCTTGGCCTCATCCGAGAGGCCGGCACCGGCGCGCTGGAAGCGCGTATAGGTGCGCTCCAGCAGCCGCCTCTGCTCTCCAGTCAGCTTCAGGCTGGCGCGCTTCTCGTGCAGCATGGCGATGCGGCCGAACAGCACCGCGTTCATCATGATGGGGTTCCAGTGCCGGGCCGTTCTCAGCGAGACCTCCTTGTCGATCTCGAGAATCGCCGGATTGGAGTGCGCCGAAACGAGGTCGTAGAACACGGCCGAGACCTTGGCGAGCAGCCTGCCGGAGCGCTCCAGCGCCGTGATGGTGTTGTCGAAGTCGGGCACGGTCGGATCGTGGGTAATGGCCGTGATCTCGGCTGCGTGATCCGTGAAGGCCTGCTCGAAGGCCGGAAGGAAGTGTTCGGGCTCAATCTCGGCGAAGGGCGGTGTCTGATGCGGCGTCTCCCACGCCTTGAGGAGCGGGTTGCTGTCGGTTTGAGGAAGCAACGTCGTCTGCAGGATCTCTGACATCGGAATGGTCCGTTTTTCCGCCTGTTTTGCTTGCACCTGCTATAGCACCCATAGGGCTTTTTTGGGCCTTTTAAGCTTGATAGCAGCTCCCTTTTCGGAGAGATTGCGCCCGCCAACAGGACCCGACCATGAGCTCAGAGCAAGCCCCCGCTGCGTCCCGCCAGATCGTCTGGCCAAGCGTCATCACCGTCATATCAGCCGCGATCCTGATCGGCGCCGAGGTGTTTGGCGCAGCCTTCGCCGGCGGCTGGGCACTTGCGATTATCCTCGACCTCGGCGACACCGGCGCTCACATCGTGCAGGCGGTGTTGTTCGCGCTCGGTGTCATCGTGATGGTGGCGTTCATCCGCGCTGCCCAGCGCGTCGAGCCCTTCTTCAAGCGCGCGTGAGGCAGACGAAGCAAGAAGTGCCTGCGGCACAGGCTCAACTCGCACGCTGCGATCTCGGAAAAACTTAACGACCGTTCATCTTCGAGCCTCGCGCACGCTTCAAGCGCGCGGCTCGCAATCAGCTGTTAGGCAAACTTGTCCACGCCGTAAAAAAATTCTTGCGAAGCAGAGTCAAACAGCTTATTTCCACAATTGCCCAATTTCGCACGTGCCTGTGGTCGTGTGTCAGTCGGTAGGTATCCGGACAAGAGGCCGGACAGCCGCCAAGGGATGGAAGAACCGAGGGTCGCCTGAGACAAGGTCGATGAGACCGACACTCAGGAGGCCAGCATCTCTCTCAAGAGATGCCGTTGAAGGTCTCTCTGCTCCTTGCAACCGTGACTGGCAGCCGGAGGCGAACCGGTGCACCCCGCTCTCAACGGGGGACGCGACTTAAAGCAACGACGGATCGGGCTTTTTTGGTCTCTACCGGCAGTCCAACGCCGGCGCGGGCTACTGAAAAGGCTTGTCCTTCATTGCCAGGTGAGCGGGCGGGAAAATTCCCAACCAATCCACGGCAGCACAATTCGGTTCTGGGTTCGAGGCCGCGTCGCGTCTCCATCGTGCGACAACGCCAATGCACCTGTGACCGAGAACAATTTGAACGGGTCCCGCGTTGGACCGTTTGGAGGGTGCTATGACCGAACGCATCAGGGAATTCCTGCGTAACCGCCGCAGCGAAGGCCTCGACACCGAGCCGTGCCTCGTGGTCGATCTCGAAATCGTGCGTGAGAACTACCAGAGCTTTTCCAAGGCGCTGCCCGACAGCCGCGTGTTCTACGCGGTGAAGGCCAACCCTGCGCCGGAAGTGCTGTCGCTGCTCGCGTCCCTGGGCTCCTGCTTCGACACCGCGACGGTGACCGAGATCGAGATGGCTTTGGCTGCGGGTGCGACACCCGACCGCATCTCCTATGGCAATACGATCAAGAAGGAACGCGACATCGCGCGCGCCTTCGCGCTCGGCATTCGCCTGTTCGCGGTCGATTGCGCGAGCGAGGTGGAGAAGATCGCGCGCGCCGCCCCGGGCGCGAAGGTGTTCTGCCGTATCCTCTACGACTGCGCCGGCGCCGAATGGCCGCTGTCGCGGAAGTTCGGCTGCGACCCGGAAATGGCGGTCGAGGTGCTCGATCTCGCCAAGCGGCTGGGCCTGGAGCCCTGCGGCATTTCCTTCCACGTCGGCTCGCAGCAGCGCAAGGTGAAGGCCTGGGACCGTGCCCTGGCGATGGCGTCCACCGTGTTCCGCGACTGCGCGGAGCGGGGGATCAACCTCACCATGGTCAACATGGGCGGCGGCTTCCCGACCAAGTACCTCAAGGACGTTCCGCCGGTCGTGCAGTACGGCCGCTCGATCTTCCGTGCGCTGCGCAAGCATTTCGGCAACCAGATCCCGGAGACCATCATCGAACCGGGACGCGGCATGGTCGGCAATGCCGGGATCATCGAGTCCGAGGTCGTGCTCATTTCGAAGAAGAGCGACGAGGACGAGGTGCGGTGGGTCTATCTCGACATCGGCAAGTTCGGCGGTCTCGCCGAGACCATGGACGAGTCGATCCGCTATGCCATCCGAACCCCGCATGACGGGGCGGAGATGGCGCCCTGCGTGCTCGCGGGTCCCACCTGCGATTCCGCGGACGTGCTGTACGAGAAGTTGCCGTATCCGCTTCCGGTGACACTCGAGATCGGCGACAAGGTGCTGATCGAGGGGACCGGAGCCTATACGTCGACCTACTCGTCGGTGGCCTTCAACGGCATCCCCCCGCTGAAGACGTACCACATCTGAACGGCCTCCGGTGAGGCCTGAACCGGGAGCCGGCGCGCCGGCTCCCTCCCACACTCCAAGACCTGACGACGCTTGCATGGCCGCTCGCGGCCAGCGGCAAGCGAGGACTGACGTGCCATGACCGCTGTTTGGACCACCGATGCCAGCTTCATCTCGCAAGCCGCTCCGTTCGCGATCCGTGCGGAGCGGGCTTCCGACGTCACGGCCCGCGAAGCGCTGCTCGATGCCTGCTTTGGCGAGAACCGCCATACGCGCACCTGCCAGCGCCTGCGCGACGGACGTACGCCCGCCGCAGGCCTTGCCCTGTCGGCCGTGCGCAAGCGCAAGCTCGTGGGTACGGTGCGGTTGTGGCACGTCAGCGCCGGCGGCGTGTCGGCGCTCGTGCTCGGCCCGCTTGCGGTAGATCCCGAGAGCCGCAACCTCGGGGTCGGAGCCGCGCTGGTCGGGCAGGCAATCGCCGCGGCCAGGTCGCGGGGCCATCGCGCAATTCTTCTGCTGGGAGACGCATCCTATTACGGGCGCTTCGGCTTCTCGGCCGCCAAGACCGACGCGCTCGCGCTCCCCGGCGCATTCGAGCCGGAGCGGCTCCTCGCCGTCGAGCTTGAAGACGGCGCGCTTGATGGGGCCTGGGGCATGATCGTGCCGACGGGCGCCGCCACGCGAAAGCCCGCACGCGCCCGGAAAAGCGTGCGGCTCGTTCCGCAAGCGGCATGAGCTAAGCATCATGCAGCAACCGAGCCGACCGGGGTCGCGGCGGCCTCAAAGCCCACCCCGCAGCATCGTGACCAGCTTGCTCATGATCGGCCTTGCCGTCCTGGTCGTTCGTGACATCGTGGTGCGCCGCTTCAGCGCCGCGACGCCGCCCGCCCCGGACGTGACAGGGCGCTCCCGGTAAGCTAGCCAATCCCTGCAGGGTCCCCGGGGGGCTCGCCCCAGACATCCATTGCCGAGGTTTAAAGAGATGACCCGCCGTCTGATTTCGACTGGCTCGCCGTTTGAGAAGAGTGCCGGCTTCAGCCGCGCCGTCATCGATGGCGACTTTGCCTTTGTGGCCGGAACGACCGGCTACGACTATGCCACCATGATCATGCCGGAAGATGTCACGAGCCAGTCACGGAACTGCTTCAAGACCATCGCCGCCGCGCTGCAGGAGGGCGGCTTCGCGCTGACCGATATCGTCCGCGCGACCTATTACGTCACCGACATCAAGCACGCGGAGGCCCTGTTCGCCGTCTGCGGCGAAATCCTCGGCGAGATCCGCCCGGCCGCAACCTTGCTCGTCGTGGCAGGCCTGTTGAAGCCCGAGATGAAGGTCGAGATCGAAGTGACCGCCAAGCGACGTACCGCATAACCCCATTTCCCCTGACCGCCAGCACTTTGTCGGAGAGACTTACCCATGAGCCCCGCCTCGCAGATCCACGCCAAGATCACCGGCCCCATTGTCATGATCGGCTTCGGCTCGATCGGCAAAGGCACCTTGCCCCTGATCGAGCGGCATTTCGATTATGACAAGTCGCGCTTCGTCATCATCGATCCGCATGAGGACGGCGAGCTCGCAAAACGACATGGGGTGCGCTTCATCAAGGAGGCGGTCACCCGCGACAATTATCGCCAGTTCCTGACGCCGCTTTTGACCGCCGGCGGCGGTCAGGGCTTTTGCGTCAACCTGTCGGTCGACACGTCCTCCGTCGACATCATGGAGCTGTGTCGCGAGATCGGCGCGCTCTATGTGGACACCGTGATCGAGCCGTGGACCGGCTTTTATTTCGACAAGAATATCGGCTCGGAGAAGCGTTCGAACTACGCGCTGCGCGAGACGCTGTTGGAGGCCCGCCGCAACAGCCCGGGGGGCACCACGGCTGTCTCCACCTGCGGCGCAAACCCGGGCATGGTCTCCTGGTTCGTCAAGCAGGCTCTGCTCGACATCGCACGCGACACCGGCACCTCGTTTGCCGAGCCGAAGAGCCGCGAGGCCTGGGGCCAGCTCGCGCAGAAGCTCGGCGTCAAGGGCATCCACATCGCCGAGCGCGACACTCAGCGCTCCAAGCGACCGAAGCCGATGAACGTCTTCGTCAACACCTGGTCGGTGGAAGGCTTTGTCTCCGAGGGCATGCAACCGGCCGAGCTGGGCTGGGGCACGCACGAGAGATGGATGCCTGACAATGGCCGTATCCATCCGGACGGCTGCGGCGCTGCGATCTATCTGCAGCACCCCGGGGCCAATACCCGGGTGCGCTCCTGGTGCCCGACGCCCGGCGCGCAATACGGCTTCCTCGTCACCCACAACGAGTCGATCTCGATCGCGGATTACTTCACGGTCAGAGACGGCGACAAGGTCCTTTACCGCCCGACCTGCCATTACGCCTATCACCCGGCGAACGACGCCGTGCTGTCGCTGCACGAGATGTTCGGCGCGACCGGGCGGATGCAGCCGAAATGGCACATCCTCGACGAGAACGAGATCGAGGACGGCATCGACGAGCTCGGGGTGCTCGTCTACGGGCACGCCAAGAATGCCTATTGGTACGGGTCGCAGCTCTCGATCGAGGAAACGCGCCGCATCGCGCCCTATCAAAACGCGACCGGCATGCAGGTGTCATCTGCGGTGCTCGCCGGCATGGTATGGGCGCTGGAGAATCCGAAGGCAGGCATCGTCGAGGCCGACGAGATGGATTTCCATCGCTGCCTGGAAATCCAGCGGCCTTATCTCGGCCCGGTCAAGGGCTTTTACACCGACTGGACTCCCCTGACCGATCGCCCCGGGCTGTTCCCGGAGGACATCGACACCAGCGATCCCTGGCAGTTCCGCAACGTGCTGGTGCGCTGAGGCGTCACCGTTTCGTGCAGACGTAGCCCGCGTGAGCGCAGCGACATGCGGGTCTCACACTATTCCCGGATGTCGCTTCGCTCATCCGGGCTACAAAACTAAATTAGGTCACTTCGCCAGATAGTCGAACACGACCGTCCCGAGCCCGAGCGTGAGATCGGTCCTGAAATGCAGCGCGGAAATGACCTCGCGGACCGGCAGGCGAGCGACATCTGCAAGCGCATGCGGAAACAGCCCGAGCGCGGCGGGTCCGGTCCAGGCCTCCTTCAGCGTCACGTCCTCGAGGTAGTAGCGGACAAGCTCGCAGACCCGCGCGCTTCCGTCGACATGCGGGATGATCTTCAGCATGAAGTTTGGTGCCTTCAGCGACTTCATCACGGTCTCGTGGTCGACGCTGCGATGCTTGTATCCCATCGTCGCGGAGACGCAGAGCACCGAGCCATAATGCAGCGTGCCGACCAGAACGTCGCTTTCGATTTCGATCTTCGGCTTGGCGAGCTTCTTGGGAAACCCCCAGAGCTCGCGGCCGCCCGCAATCGGACCTTCGTCGTCGAGATACATCGAATGCACATAGGCGCCCTCCTCGCCCCTAAAGCGAACCGGGATCACCTGTCCGGTTTCGGTGTAGTCGCCGAAGCCGGTGGAGTCGGGCATGCGGATGAATTCGTACTTCACCACGGAATCGGCAACTTCCAGCGGCTCAGGCACGACGGCCGCGAGCGCCTCAGGATCGGTCCTGTAGGTGATGACGAAGAATTCGCGGTTGAAGAATCGATAAGGACCCGGCGGGAACGCCGGGTTGGTCAGCGGCATCGAATAGGCGGTTCGCCTGACGTCGTTGATCTTCATGGTTCGCCTCTTGCTGCAGCCCCGCTGCCCGCCATTATGCGGGTGAAGGGGCCGACAGGCGAGACCGTAAAAGCGGCAGGCGTCGTGGGCCTGTCATACCGGGATCGTCATTTCCGGGTAGCCGCCGATTCATACCCCCGAACGGCGGACATTGCGGGCTCCCCGCGCCGAATTGACCCGGTTCAAAGCGTGAGCAGGCCAGCCTCGCCCTCTTCGTCGGCAAAGGCCAGCAACGTACCCTTGGCATTCCAGGCGAGCGCTGCGACCGGAGGCGTGCCGTTCCGCCGCACCAGGATTTCCGCGCCATCTTCCAGCCGCACCATGAGGATGGTGCCGTCGCCATAACCGGCCGCCAGCACCTCCTGCTTCGGATGGCAGGCGACGACGGTGACGCGCGCCTGCAAGGGCGCCAGCATGGCGGGCTCCTTGCCCATGGGCCCATCCTTGCTCGCGAACGGCCACATGATCACGGCGTCGGCGCCGGAGGTCGCCAAAAATTTTCCGCCGACGCTCCAGGACATCGATCTGACGCGGCCGGGGTAACCCGACATCCGCATGTGGCGGTTGTCGGCAAGCCGCCAGCCGTGCAGCGCCGGCTCGTGCATCGCGGTGACCAGGAACTTGTTGTCGGGACTGAACGTCACCGCGAGATGCGATCCGGCCCAGGCGAAAAATTCCGGCGTCGCGGTCATGTTGGGAAACCACAGCGTTGCGCCGCCATAATGGGCCACCGCAAGGCGCAAGCCCTTCGGTGCAAAGGCGAGCCCGCCCACGGTCGAGGGCACTTCGAGCGACTTCTCTTCGTTCCTGCCGCCGCGCAGATAGGCGAACTTGCCGACCGACCATGCATAGGCGCCGTCCGGATGCAGCGCGACATTGTCGATCCAGCGCCGCTTGGCATCGGCCGCAAGCTCCGTGACCGCACCGCCGTCATCGAGCGCGACGACCTTGCCGTTGTCACCGCCCATCGCGATGCGCGCCCCGTCGCAGGCCGAGCACAAAATGCCGCCGTCGAGCACATCGACCCTGGAAAGATCGCCCTGCCCGTCCGCGATCGAGACGCGTTCCTCGACGCCCACGAAAAAAACGCGGTCGCCAAGGAAATGCACCGAGGTCACGGGCGCGCCGATCGCAAGCTTGCGCACGCGATCGGTCACGGACGCAATCGAGCCCTGCTCGCCTCCGCCTGGAAGATCGCTCGTCACGAGGTGATGCAGCTTTCGAAGCCGGCGCGGATCATGTCCTCCGGCAATTCGCGTCCGATGAAAACGAGCCTGCTTTCGCGAGGCTCGCCCTCCTTCCATTTGCGCTGATGGTCGCCCTCCAGCATCATGTGCACGCCCTGAAACACGTAGCGGTCGTCGTCGCCCGCAAAGGCCAGGATGCCTTTCGAGCGCAGGATCTTCTGACCTTCGGCTGCGACCAGGTTCTGCAGCCAGGGCATGAACCGGGCCGGATCGAGCGGCTTGTCGGTCCTGAGCGACAAGGATTGCATGTCCTCGTCATGATAGTGCTTCATGCCGTGGCCGTGATCGTGATGATGATGATCGTGGCCATGATGATGATCGTGATCATGGTCATGATCGTGGTCGTCGGCTTCGAGGAAATCCGGCTCGATATCGAGGATGCGGTCGAGATCGAAGGCGCCGCGCTCCAGAACGTCGGACAACGCCACCTTGCAGCGCTCGGTGCGGTGGAGCTTGGCATACGGGTTGATGCCGCGGATCCTGGCTTCGACTTCCGCGAGTTCCGGCTTCGAGACGAGATCTGTCTTGTTCAGCACGATGACGTCGGCGAACGCAATCTGGTTCTTGGCTTCAGGCGCGTCCTTCAGGCGGTCCGAAAGCCATTTGGCATCCGCAACCGTAACGACCGCGTCGAGCCGCGCGTTCCTCTGCACGTCCTCATCGACGAAAAAGGTCTGCGCCACCGGCGCCGGATCGGCAAGCCCCGTGGTCTCGACGATGATGGCGTCGAACTTGCCCTTGCGTTTCATCAGGCCATCCATGATGCGCACAAGGTCGCCACGCACCGTGCAGCAGATGCAGCCATTGTTCATCTCGAACACTTCCTCGTCGGCGCCGATGATGAGGTCGTTGTCGATGCCGATCTCGCCGAATTCGTTGACGATGACGGCGTATTTCTTGCCGTGATTTTCCGACAGGATGCGGTTGAGAAGCGTGGTCTTGCCGGCCCCGAGATAGCCGGTCAGAACGGTCACGGGAATTTTGGAAACGTCAGCCATAACAACTCCGAAAAAACGGACTCAGCGCACGATCGGGATTGCGCCCTGCAATCCTTCCCTGAGGGTCCTTATATTGTGCCTCACCATATCAATGTAAGTGGGCGCGTCCCCCTTTTCGTCGCTCAGGCTGTCCGAAAACAGCTTGCCTCCGACCTTCACGCCGGTTTCGGCCGCGATCCGCCCAATCAGCCGGTCGTCGCTGATATTTTCAAGGAATACGGCCGGGACCTTGTCCCGCTTGATCTGGGCGATGATGGCCGCGATATCGCGCGCGCTGGGCTCGGTCTCGGTGGAGACGCCCTGCGGTGCGATGAAATCGAGGCCGTAGGCCTTGGCGAAATAGACGAAAGCATCATGGGTCGTAATCAGCTTGCGCCGTTCTGGCGGGACTTTCGCGATCGCCTCCTTGACCTCGACATCGAGCGAGTCGAGTTCGGCCAGATAGCGCCTGGCGTTGGCGTTGAAAGTTTCGGCGTCAGCAGGATTGACCGCGATCAGGCCATCGCGGATGTTGGCTACATAGATCTTTGCATTTGCGACCGATTGCCAGGCATGGGGATCAGCTTGGGAGCCGAGGTTCAGCGGCGTGATGCCCCTGGACGCCACCACGACCGGCGCCTTGCTTGCCGAGGATTGCAACAGCCGCGGCAGCCAGCCTTCGAGGCCGAAGCCGTTGATGACGACGAGCTTTGCGCTCGCGACCGTCTTTGCCTCGCCTGGCGCGGGCGTATAGACATGCACGTCGCTGTTCGGGCCGACCAGCGCGGTCACATCGACCTTGTCGCCGCCGACATTTTTGACGAAATCTGCGAGAATCGAGAAACTCGCGACCGCGGTGAGACGATCTTCCGCGTGCGCTGGTGAGCCCAGAAGCGCCAGAACGAGCGACCACATCGCGAGCCGGTACATCGTGTTCAGGCCTCGAGATGCCGGCCGGGAAAGAGCTGGCGCAGCACCCCGCCGACGCTGCCGAACAGGACCGAGGCGATATAAAGCACCGCGGCAACCAGGATGATCGCAGGGCCGGAGGGGATCCTCGTCTGGAACGACAGCACGAGGCCGATGTAGCCGGAGATGATTGCGCTCATGGTGGCGATGCAGATCATGGGCGTGATGTCGCGCGACCAGAACCGCGCGATTCCCGCCGGCAGGATCATCAGGCCGACCGCAAGCAACGTGCCGAGCGCCTGAAAGCCGCTGACGAGGTTGATCACAACGAGCGCCAGAAAGGCAAGGTGGGCGGGGCCGCCGCTCCGGCTCACGGTGCGGAGAAACAAGGGATCGACGCTTTCGATCACCAGCGGCCGATAGATCACCGCCAGGACCAGCATCGTGATGGTGGCGTTGGTCGCAACCAGCAACAGCGTCTGGTCGTCCATTGCCAGGATGTTGCCGAACAGCACATGCAAGAGATCGATGTTAGTGCCCTTGATCGAGACGATGGTCACGCCAAGCGCAAGGGAAGCGAGATAGAACGTTGCAAGCGAGGCATCTTCCTTCAACCCGGTCGAGCGCGAAACGACCCCCGCCATGATCGCAACCAGAAAGCCCGCGATCAGGCCGCCCGTCGTCATCGCGAGCAGGCTGAGACCGGACAGAAGGAAGCCGATTGCGGCCCCGGGAAGGATCGCGTGCGCCATGGCGTCGCCGACGAGACTCATGCGCCGCAACATCAGGAATACGCCGATCGGCGCGCCGCCGAGCGACAGCGCGATGATGGCGGCGAGCGCCCGGCGCATGAACTCGAACTCGGTGAAGGGCGCAATCAGCGTGTCCGCAAACATGGTGGTCAGGCGGCGCGCGAGGGCATGTCGACGTCGCACGCGGCGGCGCGCTCGTCGAAAGCCTCGCACATCCGCATTGCCACGGTGAGATTGTCCGCCGTCAACACCTGTGCGGTCGGGCCCCATGCGACAGGTCCGCGCGCAAGCAGCAGCGTGTCCGGAAAAGTGGCGCGAACCATGTCGAGATCATGCAGCGCGGCCAGCACGGTGCGTCCCTCGCCATGCCAGTGCCTGACCAGCGCGAGCAGGTCGGTCGCGGTCCTGCTGTCGATGGCATTGAAGGGCTCGTCGAGCACGATCAGGCGCGCATCCTGCAGCAGCACGCGTGCAAACAACAGGCGCTGCATCTGCCCGCCCGACAGCGTGCCGATACCGCGATTCTCGAAGCCGGTGAGCCCGACCGCCGCCAGCGCCTGCGCAATCCGAGCACGCTCGGCCTTGCCGATGCCGCCGAAAATGCCGGTTTTGCGCCACAGCCCGGTGGCAACGAAATCGAACACCGCGATCGGAAAGCTGCGGTCGATCTCGGAGGTCTGCGGCAGATAGGCGATATCCCGGTGATGGAGCCCCACGAGCGATATCGCGCCCGCAAGCGGCCTGATGATGCCGGCAATGCCGCGCAAGAGGGTCGACTTGCCGGCGCCGTTCGGTCCGATAATGGCCAGCAGCGCACCTTGCGCGATTTCGCCCGAGAGATGATGCACCGCCGGATGGCGCTCATAGCCGAGCGTAACGTTTTGAAACTGAAGTTGCGCCGGCATGCTCATCGCATCGACACCCAGACCACGACCCACAGCGCAACGGACACCATGGCGGCGGCGCCCAGCCTTGCCACACCAGGCATCCGCAGGATCGACCAGGTCGCGGTCTGGGCCGGGTGCGGAGCGGCCGGCCCATGGCTATGGGCGTGCGAATGCCCGTGATCGTGGCCGGGGTGATGGGAATGGGGGGACACCATGCGGGGATGTTATATTATAACATTACAATTGTCCAATTCAGGGCTTACCGATCAGCATCGCCATGGCCGCGGCCAGAAACGGAAACGGAATGGAGACGGCGGCCCGAAACCATACGAATCGCGCCGGCATGAAGGGGATTTCCCATAGAAGCAGACGCTGGAAGGCGAACAGTGCCCACGCGACCACGTAGGCCACGACCTGAGGCGCGCCGCCGCCCGATTTCAGGGCGACCGCCCCAATGGAGAAACCGATCACCGGCCCACCAGGAGTTGCCGCGCCCGCGACCACGGCAGCCGCAACTCCGGACCAGCCGCTGTCCGGGCCGAGCCATCCCGTGATGACTTCCTGGGGAATGACGGCGGCGATATAGCCCGATCCGATCACGCCGAGCGCGATGCGAGGCACGATGTTGATGAAATCCATCGTCCCTTCGCGAAGCGATGCTGTCATGACCTTCGGGCCGCGCCGGTAGGCGATGAGGCCAACGGCTGCGACCGAACCCCACAGGATGACATCGATGAGGAGCGCCGCGTTCATTCGCTCTCGCCCTCGCTTTTGGCTTTGGTCGGAAACATGCGCACATAGACAAAGCGCCCGAGTGCTCCGGCGAGCACCGGCAAGGGCAGCGAGATCGCGATACGCCATAGCGTGAAGTCGGTGCCCATGATGGGCAGCTCCCAGGCAACCGCCCGGCCGTAGCCGATCAGCGTCCAGCTCACGACCATCGCGATGGTGGCGCCGAAATCCGCGCCGACCGCGAGCAGCGCGCTCGCGACGGGATAGGCGGTGAACGGCCCGCCCGGCAGGATTGCGCCGAAGGCCGCGCCGATCAGAAGACCCATCAGGCCGGAATTGGGCCCGAGCGCGCGCGAGACCTTCTCGTGCGGGATGATTTCGGCGATGAACGCGCCCAGGAGGCAGCCGGCGAGCACGCGCGGCAGAATGCCGCCGAACAGCGAGACATCATGCCAGAGAATATCGAGCACGCCGGAGAGGCCGTCGCGCCGCCACACCAGCGCTGCGCTGACGGCGACCAGCACGCCGATCGCAATCATGGACCAGCCCACGGGCTTGCGGGCGCGCGGCGGGCGCGTCTCGACTTCCGCGGCGTCAGAGATTTGCGCCGGGTATTTTGAAGTGTCTTTCGACAAGGATAATGGTCTGACGAAGCTGGCCCGACCTGATTAGTCGCGCTCGAGACACGATGCAAACGGAAGTGCCGCATCATCCATGCAGGCACTTGAGAGGCCCATGCGCGATTGCAGCGTCGTCAAACCAGAAAGGGCGGCAGCTTGCGCCACCGCCCTTTCGGGATCGAAATCCGGGTGGGTAAAGCGAAGCGTCCCACCATTCACTCGCACA
This sequence comes from uncultured Alphaproteobacteria bacterium, assembly GCA_963738845.1. Lineage (GTDB taxonomy): Bacteria > Pseudomonadota > Alphaproteobacteria > Rhizobiales > Xanthobacteraceae > Bradyrhizobium. The sequence goes on from CAVTYJ010000014.1 coordinate 166,038, forward strand.
TGTCGTCAGACATCGGTGGGCACGGCGCGAGCGCGCCTTCGCCCACCCTACGACGCCTGCGCTCCTCGCAAGGTATCCTCGGCGATCAGGTCGCCTTGCCGAACATCTGATCAACATACTCCCAGTTGATCAGGTTCTCGACGAACGCTTTCAGATAATCGGGACGTCGATTGCGATAATCGATGTAGTAGGAGTGCTCCCAGACGTCGCAGCCGAGGATCGGGGTCGCACCATGCACCAGCGGGTTTTCGCCGTTGGGCGTCTTGGAGATTTCGAGCTTGCCGTTTTTCACCTGCAGCCAGCACCAGCCGGAGCCGAACTGGCCGACACCGGCGGCGGCGAAATCGGTCTTGAATTTCTCGAACCCGCCAAGGTCCTCGTTGATCTTCTTTTCCAGCCGCCCGGGCAGCTTGCTGCCGCCGCCATTGGGTTTCATCCAGCTCCAGAAATGGATGTGGTTATAGTGCTGGCCGGCATTGTTGAAGACCGCGGCATTCTTGCCAAATGAGCCCTTCACGATCTCCTCGAGGGACTTGCCTTCGAATTCGGTCCCCTTGATCGCGTTGTTGCCGTTGGTGACATAGGCCTGGTGGTGCTTGTCGTGGTGAAATTCCAGCGTTTCCTTCGACATATGAGGCCCGAGGGCGTCATAGGCGTAAGGCAGGGGGGGAAGAGTAAAGGTCATGGGATGTGTCCGAGAACTGTGGGAGACGTGACTTAACGGGAGTCCTTATAGAAGGTTCCTGCCATCTAAGACACCGCAAATTGGCAAAAAGAAAGCCTCTCCGATGAGCATCGAAATCGAGGTCCTGAACGGTGCGGCATCATGGACGACGGTTGAACCGCTGCATGATGCGATCTGGCCGCGCGAGGCGGCCGACAAGCCGTGGCGACATATTCAATGGGCCAATGCCGATCTGCGCGTGCTGATCGATGCGCCCGAGGGCGGGCTCGCCTGCCACGTCGGTATCTATTTCCGCACTATCGTCTGGAACGGACACAATATCCATATCGGCGGAATTGGCGGCGTCATGACGCGCGAGGACTGTCGCCGTCGCGGCTACGCGACGTTGGCGCTTGATGCGGCAATTCAGACCATCAAGGCCAACGAGGCGGCCCGCTTCGCGCTCCTGGTCTGCGAGGAGAAGAATTTCTCGTTCTATCGCCAGCGCGGCTGGCATGCATTCGACGGCGAACTTTATTGCGAGCAGCCGAGCGGCCGCATCAAGTTCGAGCTGATGGCGCCATTCGTGTTCGACATCAAGCCCGCGCCGCGCAAGGGCGTGATCGATCTCAAGGGGTTGCCGTGGTGATCACTCCGGCGAGCGCGCGAGCGGATCAGGCAACCATCGCCTTCAAGGCGGTGGCGGCCGAGGCGTAGCCGCCCCGCGCGCCGTCGATGAAATGAACATGGTCGGCGCGCATCACCGACGGCGTGAAGCAGGTCATCATCGCGGCATCCTGGGCATGCAGTCCGTAGCGCGCGATCCCGTTGGCAGCAGCAGCGACAAGGCGCTCGGTCAGCGCGTCCTGCAGTTCCTTGCTGCAATCGAGGATCATGCGCAGACCGTCGTCATATTTTCGGAAGTCGGAGTTCTCGACCAGCTGCCGCACATAAGTCTTCGGCTGAAAATTGCCGACCTTGATGCCGAAGCGCATCACGACATAGGCCCATAGCGTCAAGCCGAGCACGAGGGCGCGCCGTAGGGCGAGCGGACCGCGCCGTGCCGCGCGCGCTTCGTATTCGATGCCCTGCGGCGGCCATTTCAGCGGGGGACCGCCCGGCGGGACCGGCCGCCCCGAGTCCGGGCTGTTCTCGACGAGACTGATAATGTCCTCGATCACCCTGCGGAAGGCGAGCGGATCGCAGCCGGCTGCCGGCAACACCAGCACCGACAATATAAGGCCCCGCGTCGTGGGAATTTCCTCGAAGCGGCAACTGAGCCCGGACAGATCGGGCTGCGTTCCCGCCGGCGCCGGATCGAGCGCGAACTCGCCGCGCTTCATCGCGGCCTCCGCCCAGCCGAGCCCGCCGCCGGAAAACATCGCATAGGACAGGTTAGCCGATGGCCCGAACCGCGCCACGCGAACGTCGGCGCCGTGCGCGCGGATCGCCGAAACCGGCACCAGCGCCACGCGGATGAGAAGATCGAGATCCTCTTTGACCCAGGTCGCGGTCGCAGCCAGCGCCTCGCGGGCTCGGACGAGATCATCACTCGAAACGGCAAAGCTCGCACCGTCGCCGCCGAAAACGAAGGGAAATTCCCTGCCGTCGAGCGCGTTGGTCACCGCCGCGATCACGGCAGCGCCGGCCATGTTGACCGCCTTGTAGCGCCTGGCCGCGATCGCCTTGGTCGATTCCACGATATCGGCGACACCAACGGTCCAGTCGTCCGGCAGCGGCAGATAAAGCGAAGGCTCCATCAGGCGGGTGAAGCCGCGGAACACCGGAATGCTGCCATAGAAAGTGTCGCTACCGCCTGGCGTGGTCATCGCTGTGATATCCGGATTTTCTTCAAGATACGGCCGACTTGGCGGAGAGGTTCATACAAAATTATCGAGCCGGGGTCGAATGCGCGCTCGCGAAATCTTGGCGCACGCAATCGAAAAATGGCCGGCTGTCTGTTAGCTTTCGGCAATGGCAGCCCCGGACCAGATTCCGCAACAGATCAGCGCGCACGCGTTGCAGGTCGGCGACCGCATCAACACGGCCGGCTTCGAGGGCGAGGTGGTTTCGAACACGCCGGTCGCGCTCCGCATCGGCAGCAGCGGACTGGCCGTCGTGTTCCGCTATGGCGCCGTGGTGCTCCTTAACCTCACCGCGGACCAGGAAGCCGTATTTCTGGAGCGGTTGCACTCCCGCACCTTCGGCAAGATCGCGCCTTACGAAGAGGAGTGGGCGAAAATCCAGGTCGCCCGCGAATCCGATGAGCCGATCCCGGCCGGTGGCCCGATCTCGGTGCGCGAAATGTCGGTCGAACGGCTTCTGGTGGTCGCGGACGCGCTCGCCAAGAGCGTCGTGCTGGCGCGCGACGAAAAGGAAGTCACCAACGTCTTCGACGTCATCGAGCCGTTCGCGCGCGAGCTTGCGCGGTTCGGACGAACCTCGAAGAGCCGCACAGATCTTTTGAAACTGCTGGGCAACGCGCTTCTGGTGCAAACCCGCGTCTCGGGTCGTGTCGCCGCCGCGGAAAAGCCGGACGTGCTCTGGGACCGGCCTGATCTGGAGCGGCTCTACGCGCGCCTGGAGGACGAATACGAGCTGAGCGAGCGCGTCGAGACGCTGAACCGCAAGCTCGCGGTGATCGCCGACACCGCCTCGGCGCTTGCCGACATCGTCGACACCAAACGCGCGGTGCGGCTGGAATTGATCGTGATCTTCCTGATCGCATTCGAGATCGTGGTCACGGCCTACGAGATTTTCGCGCGACACTGAGACAGGCTAATTTAGCCGCGCTTCAGCTCGGTGACGCGGAACGGCTCGAGGCCGTCGATCGCATCGGCCGATTGCTTGTGATAGTTGAAACGGAAGTAGCGCAGCGTGATGCTCTCGGCCGTGAAGTCGGCGAGAATAAAACCGTTCTCCTCGATCGGCTTCAAGTCCTCTTCCATCGTCAGATGATTGGGCGGCGATGCGCCGATACCGCGGAAGGTCGAAGGCCAGCCGCGGTCGCCCGTGCCGAGCGGTCCCGACAGGACCACATTGACTGGCTTTCTGGAAAAATCGAGGGCGCCGCATCGCATCATCCGTCCCTCGGCGATTGCATGCAAGTCGCCGGACACGACCAGCGGAATCCGTCCCGGCATGGCCGCGATCTCGGCCATCAGGCGATCGTGCTGCTTGAGCCAGCCGCTCTGCCAATAGGGTTTCGGCACGTCGATGGTGAGCTTGCCGTCCTTGCCCAGAATGTCCGGATACCATTCGCCCCATTTGCCAGCGCTCCATCCCGGCGGATTGGAGGGAATGTTGACGACATGGATCATCTCGCGGTCGGTCATGCGCGATTTCAGCCAGGCCTCCACCGTGCCGTCGACGAATACGGCGCTCGGACCTGCGAGCGTCTGCGTGCGGCGGACGTCATAAAGCAGGATTTCGGCTAGCTTGCCGTAGCGCAAGGTGCCGAAGGCCTCGGCCACGCCGGGCGCACGGTCGGGCGCCGAAGCACCGGCAAGTCCGAGCGGCCGATTCCGGTCGGGCAGATATTCCGGGTAATAAAGCAGGCGCGTGGCGCGCGCCATCTGCAGCATGAAGAAATCCGGCGGAAAGGTGATGATCTCGTCGGTCGCCTCGTCATTGTCGAAATAGTCGTGATCGTCCTGCATGAAGAAGACCGGCGTCGAGCGCAAAAGCGCGCCGTATTGCGGGATGATCTGCGCAGCCGTGGCGCGGCGGAACACCGCCTCGTTCGTTGTGCCGAACACCGGCAACGAGCGATCGAAGGTACCGGCAAGCTCCTTGCCGAGCTGCGAGGCACCGCTGCCTTTGGAGGCCTGCGGGGCCCGCAAATCCCAGTAGATCTGGTCGCCATTGGCGATCAGCGCGTCCGGCTTGAACGACAGCCCGCGCGCCAGCAGGCGGCGCCGCAGCGCCGACGGCAGCCAGTTGATCTTGCCCTCGGGCAAGCCCTGATTAAGCCCGTCATGCCCGCCGGCGCAGGTATAGATCATCAGCCGCAAGCGCTCCGGCATCGCGTCGGGCGCGGGAAAAGTCGACAGAGTCCAGGGCTCGCACAGCGCGCGCCCACCGGCGCCGACGAGCGACAGCTTGTAGGGAGTTGCGGGCGCAAGTCCGGGCACGTCGAACTGCCAGAAATCTCCGGCGGCCGTGTTGGCCTGCCCGCGCACGCGTGTCATGCCGATATCGAGTTCGGGCGCCGCCGATTGAACCTGGTTAAATGACGCCTTGATCAGGAAGCGGTCGTGGCTCGCGGTCGGGATCAGGTGCTGGACCTCGCCCTTGTCCCAGTCTTTCTCGTGTGGTGCGCCCTCTGCCGCTGCGGCCGGGCCGCCGATCCCCGTCGTGACAAACCGCGGAAGCGTTGCCGCGGCCGCGCCCAGTATGAATTCCCGCCGCGTTGCCATTTGGGCCTCCCTGCTTGTATCCGCGCTTGTCGGCGGGTTGAGCCGATACTGCGCCCGGCCAGGCAAGCGGACAAGCTTGAACCGCTACTCCAGCGCGCTGATGCTCCAGGTCGCGTGACTGACGCCGGGCAATTTCGAAAGCTCGCTGACGACGGCATCAAGATCGCCGGGCTCGACCGCGAGCGGAACCAGGATGGCCGCGACCTCCACATTGTCGTTGGATCGATAAACGACCTTGCTCTCGCGCACCGGGTAGCTCGCAGCCTCCAGGCGCTCGTTCATGACGTCGCGCACTCCGCCGGCATGGGTCGCATCGGTTGTGGCGCTGATCTGGTAAGTCGCCTCGGAGGACTGCTCGCTCAGCGGGATGCGGTCGATCGCGTTCACCAGCGGACGCAGCAGCGTATTGCCAGCCAACACGAACAGCGTGAGCGCCGTGGATTGCGCGACCATGTCGGCACCGGCGCAGGAGCCGACCGCAGCAGATGCCCACAACGTGGCCGCAGTGTTCAGGCCGCGCACGTTCATGCCTTCCTTCATGATGGCGCCTGCGCCCAGAAAGCCGATGCCGGATACGACATAGGCAATCACGCGCACCGCCCCCTCAGCGCCGTTGAGATGATCGGCCAGATCGACGAAAGCGGCGGCCCCGACCGCGACCAGCACGTTGGTCCGCAAGCCGGCGCTGCGTTGGCGGTACTGACGTTCGGCCCCGATCAGGGTGCCGAACACAAACGCGACCAGAAGGCTCACGATCGTGTCGAGGAAATCGTAAAGCTGAAATGTCTTGACGAAATTCAAGGCCACACCTCGATCGCGCCTGCGGGATGTACCGCAAAATACCGTCTGCAAACAAGCCGGCCATCTCGCGTTATTGATCTCCGTCAAATCGGGGCTTGCGGAAACAGCCTAGCTGATAGCCAATCACACCGCGCGCATGGATTTCAGCCGTGTCCGACATCGGCAAGAAAGATCAAAGGCAAAATGAAAGCCCTGATGAAGGTCGCGACCCCGTCAGCTCGGTGCAACTGCCGGAAAGCCTCGTCGCCGAGGTCGATGCGTGGGCCGAAGCGCATCACATGTTTCGATCGGACGCGATCCGTCAGCTGGTGGAGCTCGGATTGAAGATTGCGCCGGTTTCGACATCGCATCAGGCGATCAAGAGCGAAACGTTCAAAATCGAGGACGAAGCGATCAGCCAAATCCGCGCGTTGCTCGATCCGTCGCTGCCTGTCGATGAGCGCGAGCGCCGAATTCGCAGGCTTGTCGATGGACCTCCGGAGTTTACGGAGCAGCGCATCGACCTGCCGCGTCACAAGAAGTGAGGCGAGCGGCGCCTCAGTGCAGATGCTCGATCTTGTCCACCTTCTCTTTCGGCTTGTCGCTGCATCCGACCAGCCGGATAAATTCCTGCGGGTACATGTCGTGGCCGTGCGCGCCCAACGGGCTCTGCTGGCACATCGGACCGCAATTGCCGCTGGCCTTTTTGCCGGGAAGGTCGACAGACGCTGAACGCGAGCTTGAGCCCATGTTTGAAGCAGGCATGGACAACTCCCTTCGAGAAAGGGCAGATCGATTGACCTAGTGCTGCCGATCGAGCGCGATCCACATAGCACTTCTCGAGCGCGAAATGAATTGACCAGAATCAAATTACGCAGTGTTGCCTGCGTCGATCGTCACCACGGTACCGGTGATGTTGCGGCCGCCTTCGCCGATCAGATATTCCACCATGCGCGCGACGTCGTCCGCCTCCGGCAGACGTCGCAATGCGCTGCGTCCAGCAATGCGCTGGCGATCTTCCTCGGTGAGGCCTTGCGTCAATTCGGTCGCGATGAAACCCGGCGCAATTGCATTCACCGTGATGCCGAGCTTGCCGACCTCTCGTGCCAGCGAGCGCGTGAAGCCGGTCGCGGCCGCCTTGGTCGCGCCGTAGACGGAGAGACCGCTATAGCCGGTGGAAGCGATGATCGAGGAGACGTTGACGATGCGCCCCTCGCCATCCGACATCATGTGGCGCACCACATATTTGGTCAGGATCACCGGCGACAACACGTTGAGGCGCACCAGCCCCTCGATATCGGAATTTTTCATCGTGGCGAGCAGGCCTTCGGTGCCGACTCCCGCATTGTTGACGAGGGCGTAGATCGCGCCGAACTCGTCGCGCAGGGATTTGACGAAGCCGGGGATGGCCTCGATCTCGCCGAGATCGCAGCCGCGGAAATGAATATTGCCCTGCTTGCCGGCCTCGCGCAGCTCGTCGCTTTCGCGCCGAGCCACCGCGATGACATTGTAGCCGGTGCTCGCAAGCTTTCGCGCGATCGCAAGACCGATGCCGCGGCTGCCGCCGGTGACGAGGACGTTACGCATCGGAGCGGGCGAGCTTTCCGGCCGGCGTGACATCCAGCGCCTCGATGAAGCGGATGACGGCGGGCACCTTGTGGGAGGCGAGCGAGGCGCGGCAACCGCGGATGATCTCGTCACGAACATCCTTGGCGCGCCCAGCCGCGGCCTCCGCGAGCACGACATCGGCGACCACGATCGAGCCCGTGATCGGGCTGCGGCGGGATCTGGCGCGCGACATTCTCACGTCAGGATGGCGGTTGATGGCGGCTTCGATCTCTTCGGGATGAACCTTGAGCCCGCCGACATTGATGATGCCGCCGCGGCGACCGACGAAGTGATAGCGCTCGCCGCGCAGTTCGACCATGTCGCCCGTGTCGACGAATCCCTCCGCATCGGTGAGCGCAACCGCGTTTTCGCCGACATAGGCGTGCGCGGTGCGCCCCGAGCGGATTCGCAACGAGCCGTCGACGATTTTCATCTCCACGCCGTCGCGACTGGGTCCGATCAGGCTCGCCGGAAAACCCTCGCGGCCGTCGTTGACCGCAAAGCCGACGCCGGCCTCGGTCGAGGCGTAAGCGTGGCCGATCGACGCATTCGGAAAAGCCGCGGCGAGACCATCAAGCACCGCCTGATCCGCGATCTCGCCCGATAGCCGCACATAGCGCGGCGCAAATCCTGCGGCCGATCCGCTCATCAACAGCTTGCGCCAATGCGAGGGAGTGCCCGACATATGCGTCACGCCGCGCTTGACAAGACGCGCCAGGTGATCGGCGAGCGGTTCACCGGGCTCGGACAACACCATCGAGCCGCCGCCGATGACCGCGCGAAGAAAGATCTGCAGGCCTCCGTAGCGGCGGATATCATAGAACGTCGCCCAGACCGGTGGCGTGTCGCGCGCAACACCGTCCGCGATGATGGCGCCGGCCAATCCTTCCAGCGTGTGGCCGACGATCTTTGGCACGCCCGAGGTTCCCGAGGTCAGCATCAGCCATTCGGTGATCCGTTCGGTCCTGGACTGCCCGGTCGAGGGCTCGCAGAGCCGGGCCCCGACAATCTGATAAATGCCGCAATCCGACCAGCGCGCCGGCTCGTCGCTCACAATGGTATCGATTTGAGCATCCTCGATCAGCGACTGCAGGTGATCGGGGTTGAGATCGGGCGGACACAGCAACATTCGACTCGCGATGCCATCGAGCTCGATCATGGCGAGCGCGGACATAAGCTGGGTCGAGGTCGCCAGCAGCACCGAACGACCGGACAGCTTGCGAACGCCGCCGATCAGGCAGGCGTGCCCGAGAATATCGGTCAGCGACACGCTGTGCCGCGCATCCGAGATCGCGCGGCCCTTCAGCTCGGGACTCAGATAGTCGCAGAGCGCAAAGCTCTCACGCGGGGACATTTTCGTAAACCCGGACGAAATCGCCGACCGTCAGGGGAAACGCCGCATCCTCGGAGATGGTAAACGGATCGATACCGAGATCGTCCTCAAGCCGCGCCACGAGGATTGCAAATGCGAGCGAATCGAACCCCGTCTCATGCAGCGAAAGGTTGTCTTCGAGCCGCGGCAGCGTGACCTGCTGCTCGTCGGCCACCTGCTTCATCGCTGCAAAAATCTTTAACCTTACCGACATGGATTCACTCGCCATTTACGCTGGACGCCTTGGCGGCCATGATAAGGCGCAAAGGTGAAGGAGCAGAGCCGATGAGACCAAATTTCGCGCCCGTTGGTAAATGTTCGGCTTGCCTGAATTTGCGAAACGATTGCCAAGCCTAAAGCCTGATCGCACCGGCCGCGATCTCGCCGACAGCCGGCTTGTCGAGCGGACGATATTCGCCGGACCGGGGATCTCGGAAATAAAGTGGATCGCTGATCACGGCGGGGTCAAATCCCTCGCGCGCGAGATCGTGCTTCTTCTGCTTGAAGGTTTCGGTGGTCTCGAGCGTCTCGCTGATGCGCAGGAACAGCGGATGCGCATAAGACGGAAGTTGCTGCGCCAGATGAGCGGCAAGCGTTTTCAAATCGAAGCCCGCGCCGATGACGATAGCGGACATTCCGGCGCGGCCGTCGCAGCCCGGCACCGTGACGCCATAGGTCACGGCATCGAGAATGCCGGAACAGCCACGGACCGCATCGTTGACCTCGCCGGTCGCGACATTCTCGCCCTTCCATCGGAAGGTATCCCCGACCCGGTCGACGAAATAAAAAAATCCCTGCGCATCCTGTTGCATCAGGTCGCCAGTACGGAACCATGCATCGCCCTTCGCGAACACATCGCGCAAAACCTTCTTCTCGGTCTCGACGGCATCTGTGTAGCCTTCGAAACGGCCGCCGCCTTCATCGGCTGTCCCAATCCGTCCGATGGCTTCACCCGCCTCGCCGCGCGGACAGGCGATGCACAGGCCGTTTTCGTCGCGCAAGGGCGCGACGCGCTCGGCGTCCACCTTGACGATCGCTGCCGGAAAGCGATGCGCCAGCAACGGCGGGACGCGGCCGATCGCGCCGACCTTGCCCTCGACATTGTAGAGCGAGAAGTTGCCCTCGGTCGCCGCATAGAATTCGAGGATCTTCGGAATTCCAAAGCGCGCCTGGAACGCCTCCCAGATATCGCTGCGCAGGCCGTTGCCGCAGGCAAGCCGCAGCCGGTGCTGGCGCTCGAATTCGGAGACGGGCGCCTTGAGAAGATAGCGGCAGAGTTCGCCGATATACTGGAACAGCGTGCAATCGAAGCGCGCGACGTCCGGCCAGAAGTGACTTGCGGAAAACTTCCCGGCCAGCGCAACGGAAGCGCCCGCAAACAGCATGCTGCAGGGCGCCACGACGCCGCCGACGGAGTGATAGACCGGCAAGCAATCGTAGAGCCGATCGTCCGGCGTCGCGCCGGTGAGGCCGGCGAACCAGCCGCCCCAGTTGAGGATGCGGCGATGGCTGACGCTTGCCGCCTTTGGCAGGCCCGTGGTTCCCGACGTGTAGATCAGGAGGGCGCGATCGGCGATGGTGACGTGGCGCCGTTCGGCGTTAGAAAGCGGTCCGTCGTCGAGGATGGCAAGCGCCTGATCCAGATCTTCGCCGCTGATCCAGAGCTTTGCGTGCGGCGCCAAATGCGGCCGCGCCGTCTCGAACACGTCCGTCAGCTCGCCTGCGAGAATGATATGATCGGCGTTTGCGACGTTGATGCAATGCGCAAGCGACGGCCCGACGAGCTTCGTGTTGATCAAAGCAACGATACCGCCGACCCGGCTGATGCCAAGCCAGGCGGCAAGGTAATCCGGTCGGCTCGGCATGATCAGGCAAACCGCGTCGCCAGGCTCGATCCCGGCCGACAGCGCCCAGCGCGCATAGCGGTTGATACGTGCGGCGAATGCGCGGTAGCTCAGCGTCTCAACGTCGCTGACCAACGCTGTACGCTCGCCATGCCGCTTCGCAAACTCATCCACCAGGTCTGCAAAGAGCCGGCTTGGGTCGGCTTCGATGCGCGAGGTCAGCGCGATGGCCTTGAGCCAGCTTTTCGCGGCCGACGCCTTGTCGGAGCGCGGCTCTTGCTCGTTTGCCTTTTCAATGAGGCCGATCGTCATGATCCCTCTATAGGTGGATTGGCCTGACCGAGGGTTAACCCGGACAGTTAAGAGGCCGGTCCGCGGCGATAAACCATCCGGCCCGCAGAGGGCAATCTGAACCCGATAGGACGAAGGTTGAATGAAACCTTGCTGCGTTTCCGTTCGCGAAGCGCGTTGTTGAATGAGTATGCTGAGGGCAACAGGGGTCTTTGAGGGAATTCGTGTTCCCTGAAGCACCGCCTGAGGGTCTTGAGGAAACGCACCTCCGCACTCGAATGTTCGGGCGCGGCTCCCGTTGTTTCGGGAGAAGATGCGCCAGCCGTACGCGACCGGGCATGAACGAAAGCATTTCGTCACCTTTCATCCGTTACCCGATCGGCACGTCGCTGTTGATGGCCGGCATCCTGTTCGTCGGCCTCGTTGCCTATCCGCTGCTCCCCGTCGCCCCCTTGCCGCAGGTCGACTTCCCGACCATCCAGGTGTCCGCCAGCCTGCCCGGCGGCAGCCCGGAGACCATGGCCTCCTCGGTCGCGCAACCGCTCGAGCGGCAGCTCGCGCAGATTCCCGGGATCGCACAGATGACCTCGACGAGCTCGCTGGGCTCGACCTCGGTCACGATCCAGTTCGATCTCAACCGCAACATCGATGGCGCCGCCAACGACGTGCAGGGCGCGATCAACGCCGCGAGCGGGCAGTTGCCGAAGAACCTTCCCTCCCCGCCGACCTATCGCAAGGTCAACCCCGCGGATTCGCCGATCATGCTGCTGTCGGCGACTTCCGATACGGTGCCGCTGATCCAGTTGAGCGATGCGATCGACGTTCAGCTCGGCCAGCAGATCAGCCAGATTTCGGGCGTCGCTCAGGTCTTCATCGGCGGCCAGCAGAAGCCCTCGATCCGCGTCCAGATCGACCCCGCCAAGCTCGTGGCCAAGGGCCTTTCCCTGGAAGACGTGCGCAACCAGCTCGCGATCACCACTGTCGACGGCCCGAAAGGCAATATCGACGGCGAAAGGCGCGCGTACACGATCTACGCCAACGACCAGCTCCTGAACGCCAAGGACTGGAACGACGTCATCATCGCCTACCGGAACGGCGGCCCCTTGCGGGTTCGCGACATCGGGCAGGCGATCGCCGGGCCCGAGGACACGAAGCAGGCCGCCTGGGCGGACGGCAAGCGCGGCGTGTTCCTCGTGATCTTCAAGCAGCCCGGCGCCAACGTCATCGACACCGTCAACAGGATCAAGGCGCAGCTTCCGAGGTTGATCGCGGCAATCCCGCCGGCGATCAAGATCAAGGTCATCAGCGACCGCACGCTCACCATCCGCGCCGCGGTCGAGGACGTGCAGATCACGCTTCTGATCACCATCGTGCTCGTGATCCTCGTGATCTTCATCTTCCTGCGCAGCTTCTGGGCGACCGTAATTCCGGCGGTAACGGTGCCGCTCGCGCTGCTCGGGGCCTGCGCGCTGATGTGGGTGTTCGGCTACACCCTCGATAATCTGTCGCTGATGGCGCTGACGATCGCGGTGGGTTTCGTGGTCGACGACGCCATCGTGATGCTGGAAAACATCACGCGCTATGTCGAGCACGGCGAAAAGCCGCTCGCCGCGGCTTTCAAGGGCGCAAGCGAGATCGGCTTCACCATCGTTTCCATCAGCGTCTCGCTGGTTGCGGTGCTGATCCCGCTGTTGCTGATGGGCGGCGTCATCGGCCGGCTGTTTCGCGAATTTGCGGTCACGCTCGCGATGGCGATTTTCGTCTCGATGGTGGTCTCGCTGTCGCTCACGCCGATGATGGCCTCGCGCTTCCTGCGCGCCCACAGCGAAACCAGGCATGGCAAAGTCTATCGATGGAGCGAGCGCGCCTTCGATGCGATGCTGCACAGCTACGAGCGCGGCCTCGATCGCGCCCTCAACTGGAGCAAGACGACGCTCTTGATTTTCTTCGCGACGATTGCGCTGTCGGTCTATCTTTTCGTCATCATCCCAAAGGGCTTCTTCCCGCAGCAGGACAATGGCTTCCTGACCGCCGTATCGGAAATGTCGCAGGATATCTCCTTCGCCGACATGAAACGCAAGCAGGAAGAGCTCAATGTCATCGTGCAGGCCGATCCGGCCGTCGACAGCATCGCGATGTTCATCGGCGGCGGCGGCACCGCGCTCAATTCGGGGCGCATGTACATCACGCTGAAGCCTCATGGCGAGCGCCGCGCCAACGCCGAGCAGATCATCGCGCGGCTGCGGCCGAAACTGGAAAAGGTCGAGGGCGCGCGCCTCTACATGCAGGCCGCCCAGGACGTGCGCCTCGGCGGGCGCGCCACGCGAACCCAGTTCGAATTCACGCTGCAGGATGCGAATCTTGCCGAGCTCAACGAGTGGGCTCCGAGGATTCTTCACACCATGCAGAAGCTTCCGGAGCTCCGCGACGTCGCCACCGACCAGCAGACCGAGGGAACGACGCTGCAGCTTGCGATCGACCGCGATACCGCCTCGCGCTACGGCATTCAGCCGCAGCTGATCGACGACACGCTTTACGACGCCTTCGGCCAGCGTCAGGTCACGCAGTATTTCACCCAGCTCAACAGCTATCACCTCATCCTGGAAATCCTGCCCGAGCTGCAGGGCAGGATCGACACGCTCGACAAGCTCTACATCCGCTCGCCGACCACGGGCACCGAGGTGCCGCTGTCGGTCTTCTGCAAATGGACCAACGTCCCGGTTCGCCCGCTCGCAATCGCGCACCAGGGCCAGTTTCCGGCGGTCACGATCAGCTTCAACCTTGGGCAAGGGGTCGCACTGGGGCAGGCGACCGCGGCGGTGCAGAAGGCGATGGCCACCATGGGCGCCCCGGCGACGCTGACGTCGAGCTTTCAAGGCACCGCGCAAGCCTTCCAGCAGTCGCTCGGCACCGTCCCGCTCCTCATTCTCGCGGCGCTGGTCGTGGTCTATCTGATCCTGGGCATCCTCTATGAGAGCTATATTCACCCGCTGACGATCCTGTCGACCTTGCCATCGGCGGGAGTCGGCGCGCTCGCGATTCTGATGGCGTTCGGATTCGACTTCAGCCTGATCGCGCTGATCGGCGTCATTCTGTTGATCGGCATCGTCAAGAAGAACGGGATCATGATGGTCGACTTCGCGATCGTTGCCGAGCGCGAGGAGCATCTGTCGCCGAAGGAATCGATCCGCAAGGCGGCCATCCTGCGATTTCGCCCCATCATGATGACGACGATGGCGGCCTTGCTCGGCGGCGTGCCGCTGATGCTCGGAACCGGCGCCGGATCGGAAATTCGCCAGCCGCTCGGCTATGCCATGGTCGGAGGCCTGCTCGTCAGCCAGGCCCTGACGCTGTTCACGACCCCGGTGGTGTACCTCTATCTCGACAACCTTTCGAACGCACTCTCGCGCTGGACGCGCAGCAGGCCTTCGCAAGACGCGTCGGAGGACTCCGAGGATCTCAAGCACGCGGCAGAATGATGTGTCTTAAACCCTCGCCACGCCTTGCAGCACCAGCCGATTGAGCCGCGCGGCAAAGGCAGCCGGGTCTTCCGGCAATTCGCCATCGAGAATTTGCGCCTGCTCGAGCAGGAGCAGCGACAAATCGTCAGCGATGGCAGCGTCGCCGCCGGCCTTGGCGATGGCCGCGACCAGCGGATGGCGCAAATTGACCTCCAGGATCGGCTTGGTGCGGGTCCCGCGCGCCTGCTGCGACAAGATCCGCTCGAGCTCGCGGTCGGGCCCGTGGCTGCCGGCGACCAGGCAGGATGCGCTGGTGGTGAGCCGGGTCGACGCCTTCACGTCGCTGACGCGGTCGCCGAGACTGGCCTTGATGACCGCAACGGTCGAGGCCTCGTCCGCTGCGGGCTCGTTCCTGTCCTTGCCCTCTTCGGTCAGGGGAATGAGATCGAAATTGATGTCGCCCTGGCTCAGCGATTTGAGCGGCTTGCCGTCGTAATCGAGCGGCATCGAGGTCCAGAACGCGTCGACGGGATCGGTCAGCAGCAACACCTCGATGCCGCGCGCCGCCGCGGCCTCGAGCCGCGGATTGGATTTCAGCCGCTCGAGGCTATCGCCCACGAGGAAATAGATATCGGTCTGATTCGGCTTGAGGTCGCCGACATATTGCTTCAGCGACCGTTTTTCGCCGACCGTCGTCGTGAACCGCGACAGCGCCAACAGCTTCTCCCGCCGCTCGAAATCCTCGTAGATGCCCTCCTTGATCACGGCACCGAACGCGTCCCAAATCTTGGTGAACGCTTCCGGCTCTTTCTCGCTCAGCGTTTCCAATTCGCCGATCACGCGACCGGTCACAGCTTTGCGGATTTGAAGGAGCTGCGGGTTGTTCTGCAACATCTCGCGCGAGATGTTGAGTGGCAGGTCCTCGCTGTCGATCACGCCGCGGACGAAGCGCAAATAGGCCGGCAGCAAATCCGCATCGTCGGTGATGAAGACGCGCCGTACATAGAGCTTGACCCTGCCCTTGCGCGCCGGCTCGAACAGGTCGAACGGCTTCGTCGAGGGCGCAAACAACAGCACGACGTACGAGTAGCGGCCCTCGGCGCGATAGTGCAGCGTCATCGCCGGCTCGTCGAAAGCAGTCGCGATTTGCTTGTAGGCCTGCGCGTAATCTTCGGGTTTCAGCTCGGATTTCGGGCGTTGCCACAGTGCGCTGGCCGAGTTGATCTGTCGTGGCTCGCCCTCCTCGGGAACGAGCAGAATCGGGAACTGGATGTTGTCGGAATAGGCGCCGACGATGCGCTCGATCTCATGGGTCTCGAGATATTTGGCGGCTTCCTTTTTCAGGTGCAGCACGATCTCGGTGCCGCGCGCGAGGCGACTCGCCTCCGCTTCATTCGCCGCTGCGACCTCGAAGCCCGAGCCGCCGGAGGATGACCAGGTCCAGACCTCGCTTGCGCCGGCGCGGCGGCTGGTGACGACGATGCGCTCGGCCACCATGAAGGCGGAATAGAAACCGACGCCGAACTGACCGATCAGGCCGGCGCCGTCCTTGGCCTCCGCAAGCTTTGCCACGAACGCCCTGGTGCCGGATCGCGCGATGGTGCCGAGATTGTCGATCAGCTCCTGCCGGTCCATGCCGATGCCGGTATCGGCGATCGTCAGGGTGTTGGCCTGCTTGTTCGGAGTGATGCTGATTTTCGGCGCCTCACCGTCGCCGATCAACTCCGGCCTCGCAATCGCTTCATAGCGCAGCTTGTCGCACGCATCAGACGCGTTCGAGATCAACTCGCGCAGGAAGATGTCGGTCTCCGAATAGACCGAGTGCACCATCAGATGCAGCAGCTCGGAAACCTCGGCCTGGAAGGGTTGGGACACGGGGGTGGTATCGGTCGCGGTGGTCATGTTCGTTTTTCATGGGATCGAAATCGGAGCAGGAAAGCCCGATATAGCAATGGCGTCGCGGGCCGCAAGATGGAGTTGAGACCCGCGCAGCCGATCGATTCAGGGCCTCTCATGCGGCCAGCGGAGCCTGCGCCAGCGGCCGGCGCGAGAAGACCGAGGCCACGGCGACTGCTGCGAGCGCTATCGTCGCGCTGCCGACATAAAGCCAGGCATAGCTGTTGAAGGTGTCGAAAATGGTGCCCCCTGCCCACGGGCCGAAAGCCATGCCGAGCGCCGAAATCATGGTCATGGCGCCGAAGACCGTCCCCATCACCCGCTGGCCGAAGGACTCCCGCGCCAGCACCGCGTAAAGCGGCATGACGCCGCCATAGGCCGTGCCAAAGACGACAGAGAGCAGATAAAACTCGCCGAGCCTGCCGACCGCAAGATAGCTCGCGATCGAAAATGCCTGCATCAGCAGTCCCGCTATCAGCACGCGCTTGGGGCCGAGCCGGTCGGCGAGCAGGCCGAACAACAGTCGCCCGCCGAGCCCCGACAATCCCTCAATGCTGTAGATCGAGACGGCGGCAAGCGGCGCGATCCCGCAGCCGATCGCATAGCTCACCATGTGAAAGATCGGTCCGGAGTGGGCGGCGCAGCACAGGAAGAAGGCGGCCGCCAGCACGATGAATTGAGGCGTCCGGAGCGCCTCGCCGACAGAGAGCGAAGGCTCGGCGTCCGCAGCGGCCGCGGTCCCACCCTTTGCGGGCGCCGGTGCGCGTCGCACGAGCAGCGCCGCCGGAATCAGCAGGAGCCAGGCGATGATGCCGATCACCATCATTGCGGTGCGCCAGTCATAGGCCGAAATCAGCCAGCGCGCGAAAGGGGAAATGGTCATCGGCGCCACGCCCATGCCGGCGGAGACCAGCGACACCGCCAGCGAACGGTTGTCCACGAACCAGCCGGTCACCGCCGCGATCATCGGCGCGAAAAAGGCGCCGGCGGCAAGCCCCACAAGCAAGCCGTAAGTCAGCTGGAACTGGATGAGCGAGGTTGCGCCGCTCGCCAACACGAGTCCGAGGCCAAGCAGCCCGGCGCCGACGAGCACCACGACGCGCGGTCCGATGCGATCGCTCAGCGCGCCCCAGCCAAATCCCGCGGCCCCCATGACCAGGAAATCGAGCGTCATCGCGCTGGAGATGCCGGTGCGCGACCAGCCGGTTTCTTCCGACATCGGCTGCAGATACACCGCGAGCGAGAACATCGCTCCGATGCCGACGCAGGTCATCAGCGCGCCGCACGCGACGATCACCCAGCGATAAGAGGACGTCATGCCACTCTCCTTATTCGTCTCCTGGCTTGAAGACGAACGGCGAATCCGACTTCTGACATGTGATGCACGACGCGCCGGCGTGCTCCAATGCGCAAACCCGGTCCAGGTGGCGATTACGGCGGCGCCGCGCCGGGGGCCGGCTTGCCAAAAATTTCCGCAGCGATCTGATGGGTTTCGATCGCGGCCGGAATCCCGCAATACATTGCAACCAGCAGCAGCACGTCCTGCACCTCGGCCGCCGTGCAGCCATTTTCCAGCGCGCCCCTGGCGTGGACACGGAACTCGGCCGGCCGGTTGGCGGCGGCGGTGATCGCCAGCATGACGAGGCTCCGGACAGCATCGGGCAGGCCACGGCGCTCCCAGATGTCGCCATAGACGTAGGCGTTGATGATGTCCTGCAACGGCGCGCCGAAATCCCCGGAGGCCGCCATCCGCCTCTCGACCTCGGCCTCGCCGAACATCCTTTTGCGCCGCTTGAGCCCGCGCGCGTATAATTCGCTGATATCCGCCATGTCGCACCTCCGCCGTCGATAACTTTATACGGATAAATAGAGACAGCCACAATCTTTGCCGATCCGCTGACAAAAGGCGGCCGCTTGCCTTTCTTCCCAATTTGTCCGTATAAATTTGCAACAAAAATCGGGAGGGAGCATCGATGCGGCTGGGCTTGCTTTTCGCATGCGTGATCGGGCTGACGGCGCCGCAGGCCTTCGCGGGCGATGAAGATTACCCCAAGCGCCAGATCAAGATCATCGTGCCGTTTCCGGGCGGCGCCGGCCCTGATCAGGTCGCCCGCCTGCTCGGCAAGCATCTGCAGGACGCGTTCGGTCAACCCGTGGTCATCGAGAACCGCGCCGGCGCGCTCGGCAGCATCGGCGCCGCCGAGGTCGCTCACAGCGCCCCTGACGGCTATACGCTGCTGATGGGCACCAACACGACGCAGGCCAGCAACGTCGCGACGCTCAAAAACCTCGCCTACGATCCCGCCAAGGACTTCTCGCCGATCATCCGCACGACAACCACGGCCATGGTGCTGCTGGTCAAGCCTGACTTTCCGGCAAAGGATCTTGCAGGCTTCCTGCAATATGCTCGCAACCGCAATCTGACTGCGGGCTATGGTTCGGGGGCCTCGCAAATCTCGGTGGCGCAGTTGCAGTCGCGCGGCGGTCTGTCGCTGGTAGCGGCCTCCTACCGCGGCGTGCCGCAGGCGATGACCGATGTGATCGCGGGCGTGATCGATCTGACCTTTGGCGACTTCTCCGTCTCGATTCCGCAAATGCAGGGTGGCACGCTGCGCGGCATCGGCGTGACCTCGCCAACTCGCAACGAGCTCCTGCCCGATCTTCCTGCGCTGTCCGAGGCGATGCCCGGCTTCGGTGCCACGATCTGGTATGGCTTGCTCGCGCCCGCCAACACACCTGAACCGATCGTCAACAAGCTCTATCAGGAGAGCGAGAAATTCCTGTCTCTGCCGGCAACCAGAGAGCGGCTGGCGAATGTCGGCGTCATCGTCGCGACCCAGACGCCAGCCGAATTCGGCAAGTTCATTGCAAGCGAGATCGTGCGCTGGACCGCGGACTGCAAGGCCGCGGGCATCGAACCGCAGTAAGACATGACGTCTCACGCACCTGTTGGAATGATCGGGCTCGGACTGATCGGCACCGCATTGGCCGCGCGACTGATCGACGCCCGGATTCCCGTGTTCGGCTTCGATATCGATCCCGCCAGATGCAGCGCGTTTGGCGAAATCGGCGGCGAGCCGGCAGCATCCATAGGGGACGTGATGGCGCGATGCCGCACCATCATTGTCGCGGTTTACAGTGGTGCGCAAGCGCGATCCCTGTTCGACGAGATCGGCCCGGCTTCCGACCTTTCGCATGCGCTGATGATCTGCGTCACCACCTGCGCACCGCACGAGATCGCGTCGGTCGCCGAGCGCGCCGAAGCCGCACGCCTTCCGCTCGTGGAGGCGCCGCTCTCCGGCACCAGCGCGGAGGTGCGCGAGGGACGTGCGACGGCGCTGGTGGCCGGCCGGCCGCCTGCGATCGAGGCCGCTGGCTCCCTCCTCGACGTTCTCTGCCCGAGGCAGATGCGGGTCGGCCGGATCGGCGATGCCGCGCGCACCAAGCTCGCGATCAATCTGATCCTGCAGGCCAACCGCGCAGCGCTCGCCGAAGGGATCGCATTCGCGGAAGCGACAGGGCTCGACGGCGCGACCTTCCTTGCGATCGCAAAACAGTCCGCCGCCTATTCCCGCGTGATGGACAGCAAGGGCGAGAGAATTGTCGCACGCGATTTCACCCCGCAGTCGCACATTGCGCAAACCCTGAAGGATGCCGAGCTGATCCTCCAGGAAGGCGCCCGATGCGGACAGATGCTGCCGGTGACGTCGGTTCAAGCCGGCCTCCTGCGCGAGACCATCGCGCGTCTCGGAGAGGACTGCGACAGTGCCGCGATCATCGAGGCGATCCGGCCGTCGGAAAACAAGTCGGGAGCTGCTCCATGATCACCTGCGCGATCGCCGGCCTCGGCCGCTGGGGCCGCGCCCTTGTCGAAGCAGCCCGGGGCAACCCGCGACTGCAGATCCTGCATGCGGTTGAAGCCGATCTCGAGCGCGCGCGCGATTTCTCCGCCGCGCACGGCATCGCGCTGACCGGCGATTTCGAGGCGATCCTTGATGACCCGGCGATCGACGCCGTCCTGCTGGCGACGCCGCATTCGCAGCACAAGGCCCAGGTGATCGCGGCCGCCGCGGCACGAAAGCAGGTGTTCTGCGAAAAGCCGCTGGCGCTGCGCGGCATCGATGCGCAAGCGATGTTTGCGGCCTGCCGCAAGGCGCATGTCCTGCTCGCGGTCGGACACAACCGACGATTCTGGCCGTCCATGGAGAGGCTGCGCGCGATCGTGGCGAGCGGGGAGCTCGGCCGCATCCTTCACATCGAGGGCCATAACAGCAACGAGAACTCGAACAGCATCTTGGCGGGCTGGCGGCTGTCCCCGCAGGAATCGCCAGGTGGCGGGCTGACCGGCGCCGGCCTCCACGTGCTCGATGCCTTCACGAGCCTCGTCGGACCGGCGCGTCAGGTCTATGCGCGCTTGTCGGCGCGCGAAGCGGGTCCGCCGCCGATCGATTCCGTCATGCTTGCGATCGATTTCGACAGCGGTGTCACCGGCACGCTCGCCACCGTCCGGGCGACGCCGTTTTACTGGCGCGTCCATGTCTTTGGCAGCAAGGGCTCCGCCGAGGTGCTGGACGAGGTCACGCTGGTTGTTCGCAAATCCGCTCATGCGCAGCCGATCACATGTCCGGCCATCGACACACTCGCCGCCGAGCTCGATGCGTTTGCCGACGCGATCGAGGGAATACGTCCGTATCCCGTGTCGGAAGCCGAGGTGTTGGCAACCCTTGCAGCTTTCGAGGCCGCTCTTGCCTCGATACATTGCGGTCAACCGGTGGACTGCAATGTCCGGTGAGAGCGCAAAGAGGAAATCGACGCGCTATCGCGACATCGCGGCGCGCCTGCAAAAGGAGATCCGGCTCGGCCACTATCCCATCGGCGGTCTGCTGCCGACCGAAACGGAGCTGATGGCGCGACACTCGGCAAGCCGGCAGACCGTGCGCGAGGCGTTGCGTATCCTGATGGATCAGGGCTTGATCGTGCGGCGCGCCGGGCTCGGCTCGGTCGTGATCGCCTCCGAGCCGCCGGTGCTGTTCACCCACAGTGTCAAGTCGCTCGGCGAATGGCTGCGTTATTCCAACGAGACCTATCGCGAGGTGGTGGGCCACCGCGACATCGTCACCGAGCGCAAGCTTGCCGCGATCCTGAAATGCGAGCCGGGCAAGCGCTGGTTTCTGATCGAAGCGGTGAGACGGTCCGGCCGCTTCGCGGCGCCGCTCGGATGGACCGAGATCTATGTGCTGCGCAAATTCGCCGGCGTGGTCAAACGCAGCGACCACGGCCGAACCCCGGTCCATGAGCAGATCGCAAAGATGTACGGGCAGACGACCGAATACGCCCAGATGGAAATTTTCGCCCGCGCCATGCCCGCGCCGCTTGCCAGGGCGCTGCAGGTCAAAGCAGGCTCTCCGGCGCTCACGGTGGTGCGCCGCTTTTACGGCGCCGGCGAAGAGCTGTTCGAGGTCACCGTGACCACCCACCCCGAGGGACGCTACACCTACACCATGGATATGCAGCGCTCGCTCCGGGCGCGCGTCTGAGGCATCGGACACGTGAATTTGCAATTTAAGGCGCGCTTTCGCGATTGTGATCGCATGGGGGGCCTGCATCGGTCGCTCGCGAGTAACCATTTTCACAGAAACGCTATTCGGAGCGTGCCGCCCGAGGGCCTAGATTCAAGGCCTGATTCGTTCTGGTATTTTTTCAAGTTCGGCAAAGCTTCCTTCAAATGACACCATCGACGAAGGCCAACCTCCTGGCCCATCGCCGCGATCACCGTCTCGATCTTGTGCGTGGCATCGCGAACTGGTCGATCTTCCTCGACCACATCCCGCATAACGCGGTGAGCCTGCTGACAATCCGGAATTTCGGCTTCAGCGGCGCCGCCGACCTGTTCATTTTCGTCGCCGGCTACGCGGCTGCGATGCTTTACGGCAACAAGGCGCTTGAACGCGGCGTGCTGGTCGCGGTGACGCGCATCCTCAAGCGGCTCGGACAGCTCTATGCCGCCTTTGTGGTGCTGCTCGTGGTCTATATCGGCGTCATCGGATCGGTGGCCGCGCAATATGCCGTGCCCGACATCATCGACGAATACAAGGTGATCGGCATCGTCGACGACCCGACCCGGACCTTGCTGCACGGCCTTTTGCTGAAGGCCGTCCCGCTCAATCTCGACGGTCTGCAGCTCTTCATCGTGTTGATGGCCGCCTTCGCCCTGGTTTTCGCCGCGCTGTTGCGCTGGCCCAATTTGACGATGGCCGGCTCGCTCGCGCTTTATGTCGCGGCCCGGCACTTCGACCTGCACCTGTGGGTCGCGGCGGAGGGACGGTGGTTCTTCAATCCGCTCTGCTGGCAGCTCCTGTTCGTGCTCGGAGCCTGGCTCGCGCTGAACGGCACGGGCCGGATTCGCGCGCTGCAGGAGATCGCGCTGTTGCGCCAGCTTGCGCTCGCCTATCTGTTGTTTGCGCTTCTGGTCACGATCGCTCCCCACGTCCCGCAACTCGACGCATTGCTGCCCGATGTCCTGACCAGCGCGTTCACGCCGAACGACCGGGCAAACCTGCCGCCCTATCGCGTGCTCCACCTGCTGGCCCTCGTATTCGTGGCGAGCCGATGGATCCCCGCGGACTGGGGCGGACTGCGCAGCAACGCGATCCAGCCGCTGCTCAAATGCGGCGAGGAATGGCTGCCCTGTTTCTGCGTCGGCGTCTTTCTCTCCTTTGCCGGCCACTTCGTCCTGATCACGAGCCGCAATTCCCTTTCGGTCCAGATCCTGGTCAGCGGCGCCGGTATCGCGATCATGACCGCGGTTGCCTACTACGTCTCGTGGTCGCGCCGGCAGGATCGCGTCCCGGCCCGCGCCATCGAGGGCGCGAGCGGTGTCAGCCAATAAGCGCTGGAGAGCGGCGAGCCGACAGCGCGAAGCGGGTGCATCCCTAGCGCGTTCTCTCGCTTGCGACCTTCGTGAAATCCGGCGGGCGCTTCTGGGCAAAGGCGGTGAAAGCCTCGCGCGCCTCCGCGGTCTTCAGCCGTTCGGCAAAGATCGTGCTTTCGGCCGCGATCTGGGCGGCGAGCAGGTCGGCATTGCGCATCAAGCGCTTGGTCGCGGCGAGCGCGCCCGCCGGCCGGCTTGCAAGCCGCGCGGCGACCATCGCGGTTTCCGCATGCAGTTTTTCGAGCGGCACAACGCGGTTGGCGATGCCGAGCTGTTGCGCGGTCCTGGCGTCCATGGGTTCGCCGAGCGCGAACATCTCGTAGGCACGGGCATAGCCGATCCGCAGCGGCATCAACAGGCTCGAGGCCGCCTCCGGCACCAGCGCGAGATTGACGAACGGCGTCGAGAGCAAGGCATTCTCCGCAAGCAGCACGAAGTCGCAATGCAGCAACATGGTGGTCCCGATCCCGACCGCGCGCCCCTGCACGGCCGCGACGAGCGGCCGCGACGCGCGCGCGATGCTCTGCAGGAAGCGGCCGACATGCGGCTCTCCCTTCGCTGCGCCGGTTGCCATCGCGGCAAACTCGCCGACGTCGTTGCCGCCGGTGAACATGTCACCCTCGCCGCGGAGCACGATCACGCGCGCCGCGGGATCGGTCTCGGCCCCAGCAATCGCGTTCGCCAATGCGCCATACATGTCATTGGTCAGTGCGTTCTTCTTGTCCGGCCGCGCCATTGTCAGCGTCAGGATGTTGTCTGCCTTCTCGATCTTGATGTGCTCGGTCATTCTTCGTCTCCTTTGGGAAATTCGGCTTGCACGTGGCGGAGCCAGTGCGCGACGACGTCGATTTCAGTTTCCGAAAAGCCGCGCATAAGGCGCGCGTTGAGCTCGGCGACGCCGCTTTTTGCCCGCGTCAGCGCTCGCCTGCCCGAGGGCGTCAGCCACAAGCGCCAGGCGCGGCCGTCGTCGGGATCGGCGCGCTTCTCGACCAGGCCGGCCGCGACGGTCCGTTCGACCAGGCCCGACATGCCGGGCATGCCGAGGTCGAGGGCCGCCCCCGCATCCCCCATCGACATGCCGTCGCGCTGTCCGAGCACTAATAGAAGCCCGCTTTGGGCGGCGCTCACACCGCCCTTTTGCGCCTGGCCCGCCAGGTATCGCTGCAGGCGGCGCTGCGCGACATTGAGCAGGAAGATCAGCCGCCGCTCGGGGGCGCGATTGGTCGAATTAGTTCGCATGCGAAGTATTTAGGTGAAGCACGGCGTTGCTGCAAGATCGGGATTGTTGCTTATGCGGCCCGCTCGGCCGATGGACGATCGGAGGCCTCAACGTCGGCGGCGAGCCATTCTGCAATCCGCGGCCAGGCATTTTTCATGGTTTGTCGACCCATCATCAGGCCGAGATGGCTGGACGGCTCGACCGCGATCCTCACCTGGGACCTCGGCGTGCCCACGAGCTGCGCCGTCGCGAGCGCCTGCTCGCGTGGCACCACCTGATCCTCGCTTCCGGCGAGGAGAAACAAAGGCAATCTCAGCCGCGACAGGTCGATGCTGCGGCCGAGCGCGACGAATTGCCCCCCGGCGATCCGGTTCTCGCGAAAGATCCAGTCGGCGACCTGGACGAAATAAGAGCCGGGCAGGTGGAGCGTATCGTCGTCCCACCGCGCAAAGCGATCGCGCAGCTCACGGTCGCGATCCGACTCTTCGGCGAGGGTGCGTTGCAAGGCCTCCTCGGCCGACGCCACCAGGGATGACGGCCAGGTCGGCTGCAGATGCTTGCCGCTGACGAGGCCCGTCGCCGGCTCGACCAGCGCCTCGAAGGCCCCCGGCGGAAGGCTCGCGACCGTCTGCGACAGTGGCGATCGATGCGAAATATCGACCGGCGCGCCCACCAGCACCAGCCGGCGCACCTTCTGCGGGAAACGCGCCGCGAACAGCAGCGAAAGCCATCCGCCCTGGCACAGGCCGATGAGATCGACCGGCGGCCCGATCGTGTCGATCGCAGCATTGAGATCGGCCAGATAGCTGTCGATCGAAAGGTAACGCATGCGCATGTCGGCCGAATGCCAGTCTGTGACAAAGAGCCGGCGCAGGCCGCCTTCCTGCAACGCCTGCACGATGCTGTGCGTGGGCGCAAAGTCGGTAATGATTGCGCTGTGCAACGCATAAGGCGCGCAAATCAGCGCCGGCCGGCCTTTCGCCTGCGTCGAGAAATCGCGCAAGCGCATGGTGGCAAGCTCGAGCGCGATGGTGTGCGACGTCGTCCAGTCAAGCGCCGGCTGCGATTGAGGGGGCGGCTCACTGTTCTCGCCGAGCCAACCGAGCCAGCTTTCGAACATGAACCTTGCACCGGCAAACGGCCAGAACAAAATATCCTCGGTTCGCGGGCCACGTCTTGCGTTCGGTTGGTCCTGTTCCATGATTTGCCGTGGCACGTTTCCAATCCCGCCGCAAAACACAATTTGCATCACTCTACTGCAGCCCTCGTTTGATCCTCATCAAAACTGCGCCATGCTGCGGCGCCAAGCTGGCGCCAAGCGGACGCCCGGAGGTCATCATGCCGTATCGCAAAAACGCCGATCTGCCGCCCTCGGTGCGCAACCATCTGCCGGCGCACGCTCAGGACATCTACCGCGAGGCCTTCAATCATTCCTTCGCTGCGCATGCATCCGATGCACGACAGGAGGAGATCGCTCACCGCACGGCATGGGCAGCGGTGAAGCGCAGCTATGAGAAGATCGGCAACGACTGGGTGCCGATCGCGGTGCGATAAAGCGGAACGATCTCGCTGATGCACATCAACGATTTTTCGCGAAAGGATCGTGGCATTGGCAAACGCGACTTAGCGCTCCCGCGGCGCGATGCCGCACCCGAGGTCGAGAACAGGTACGCCCTTCAAGGAGAGGGCGCAGGGAATGCCGGGTGTTGAGCTGCACCCGCAGCCTCGCGTCCGTAGCTTAGGATGGACACGAGCGTAGTCACTACAGGCGAAGCCGCAACATCGACATTCCCTGCGCGATGGTTTTAACGCTTATTTTCGCGCTCTCCCCGGTGTCCATGACCTTTTAGTCACCGTCGCCCGCAGGATCATCACCCACGGACTTGACGCCAGCCCAGGGGCGCCAGGACCACGCGATTTCGTCGTCCGCGACCTGCCGCGCTCGTCGCGCGCGGCGGCCGCATCCATCGCATCCCGCGCCAACACTTGTGACGATCGCGAAGCGCCCCTCTTTGTGAGCACGGGATGGGCGGCAGATAATCACATCCTTCCGAAAAACGGAAGCAAATTATTTTTAGCCAGGGGACTGGACAGCCGACTCGGCGTTGAAATCGTTCAATAGTTTCGATTTTTCGTGAAAGGATTTTCTCGCGTGTTTGGGCGTCCAGTGGCCTCCAAACGCAGCGCGGGCCTTCAGACGAGCCGATTGCGGTAGATCAAAACGGCGCGGGAGCGGCCGCCATAGGGTTACGCACTCCGATCCGGGGGGCCGCCATGAAAATCATCACCGATGCGCTCGCACTCTGCGAGGAAGTGATCCGCGACTGCAAGAAATTGCGCTCCAAGGAACTCCGCCAGTTGATCGAGGACTACGCCAACGCCCAAAAGGAAACGCTCGAGGCGCTGCGCAGAAAGGTGAATTGAGCACAGCCCGCCCGCCCCTTGTCGCGTTCGTGACGCATGTCGTCACGTGCCTTGAGCCAAGATCCTCCTGAACGCCTTCTCGCTTGGCGGAAACCTCATGGCGACCCTGAGCGCGCCGGTCTCGCAGGTCTCAAGCGCGATCTTTTGAGCGAGCATCACGTCCCCGGCCACAAGGTAGCCTTTGGGAAGAAAACACCAGCCCATCTTGGGACGACCCGCTTCGTCGAGCTCGTGCACGTTCATGGCACGATCGTAGTAGATGCGGTACGTCTTGCCGGTGTCGCAGCCGATCACGTCGAAGTGCTCGTTGGCATCGAACTGCCTGCGCTGAGAGGCCGACAGCCAGTCCCGCAACAGGCGGCGGCCACGCGCCTCGGGAGTATTCGGTCCACGATACTTCCGATACAGCGCGCGCAGGCGACGAAGGCGTATTCGCCTTATCTGGCGAACCAGAAACATGTGATCTCGATGAGCTAGCCGCCGACGAGTCTCGGGAAAAACACCGTTTCCTCCGCTGCCGGATCGAACGACGTCACCTTGGTGACCTCACCGGGGCCGGTGCGGGTGGCAGCGGTAAAACCACGGGCGGTCAGCCTCTTGAACCTCTCTTCGGCCTTGGCCAAAGCCGCGGCGTTGTCGGTGTCGAAGAAGTGTCGGGTATCTCCCATATGATCCATCACGATTTGCACTGGCATGCCATGGCTCCGTCGTTGAGTGTCTCTCGTATTGCCGGTGAAGCACGATTGCGTCCGGGATCGGCAGCGCGCGCTCGGCGGCGCGGACTGCACATGCACTCAACTCCGATGTCGTTGACGAGTGCCATTCGAGCATCCCGGGCATCTCGAAACATGAACTATGGCCGGGTACAAAGGTTCCACGGAAGCGGGCTCGTGAAGCGATCGCGGCGGAGCTCGTTTTGCGGCAGACCGACGCGACAGCGCCGCAAAACTGTTGCGGAGTGGCTTGAAACCCGTTCGCGCTTGCGAAGATTTGGGCGCATTGGCGAGCGGCGCGGTGCAATTCCGCAGCTATTTGCGGCTCGAGCAATTTTATTTGTTGGCCTACTTCTGCTCGAACTTGATCGGCAATTACGTTTTTGGTTTGCCCGCTTTGTCGGAAGCGGCGTGCGCGTTCTCTTTTGCAAGCACGTCATCGTCTTTGGCGGTGGTGCGCGGGCGCCGAGTTGGCTTCGGCATGCCAGCCTGGCCGCCGTGCTTGCCACCCTGGTCCTGGATGCCTTCGAGGTCATTTTCCTTCGGCACAACAGTCCTCCCTCACTTCGCGAGCCGCTTCTCAACACGTTTGCGACTGTTGCCGACCCTTTTTACGGCCTTCTTCACGGCGGCTCGAGACTTGCCGGTCTTCCCCGACTCATAGCCGACTTCATAATCCTGACCGCCGGCCACGCGGGCGCGGTCCTGCTTGCGGCCGCGGCTGGTCTGCTTTCTTGCCATGTCAGATGTCCTGTTTGCCTTTGGCTCTAACAGTATCGGGTGGCCGTGGGTTCCACGGGTTCGCACGGCCCCCGGCAATCGCCAAAAAAGGAGAGGAGAGTAAACTGACCCGAACTCGTTGGGGACAGACATCGTGGAAATACTGTCGGACTGGCGCGGACGAATAACGTTCTCGCTCTTTTTCGTCGTCGTGATCGCGCTGTTGGCCGGCGCCCTTTACATCGGCGATCTCGCAAGATTCCAGCAAACGACGGCCGCCGAGGAAAGCCGCACCGCAATGCAGGGGATCATCGAGCCCGGGCAACTCGATCAGGCACTGGCGCGCTATCCCTGGAACCGCTTTCTGAAGCTGATCGCGGCAGAGACCAAATCGGCCAATGAGACGAACGACGCAATCGACAAGTTGTCGAATGAGATCGAGCCGCCGCGGCTCGCAAAGAACGTCAATCTGGGCACGGCAGGTCGCGACGAGCTCGAGGCCATAGAACGCGATGTGAAGACAGCGGAAACCAATTCGGCGAGCTTCATGCCGCGTTACGTTGCGCTCTTCAAGACAGAGCGGGAGAAGCTTCAGAGCTACGCGCGCGCGCTCAACGCAGACAAGGACACCATCAACCGTTTCCTGGACAATGTCGACAAACGGCAGGCGGAGGCCACGGACCTCGTGGCCAAAATGCTGTCGGCGCGGGTCGAATTTTACCGCGCCTACGACGAGTGTGTCGGGCTCCTCATCCGCGAATTTGGCAGCTACAAGGTGACAAACGGTCAGTTCATATTTGCGCTGCAGCCGACGGCGAACCGCTACAATGCTGCGGCCAGGGCCATGACCGCTGCGCTTGAGCGCAACGCTGAACTGAAGGAAGAAAGAAACAAGATTGCGCTGTCGCAGCTGAAGCGATGGCAGCAGTTCGTTGAGGCACTGGAAGCGCCCTGATGCCAGGTCTGGCCAGCCGGCGACCGCAGAGTTTCAGGCCCAACGCCAAGCGCAAACTCCGCCCGGGCGGTTATGCGGCAATGGACCATCCCGTCGGCCGAACGGTATCGGAGGTCAACGCCGACGTTCGCGTGGGCGGCCCGCCGGGACGGCTTACGTGATGCCAAACCTGGGCTAAAGCAAGGGCTGCGGGTCCGGCGCAGCCGTGAGGCATCGACCGCTGCTCCTGTTTATCGCGCGACTGGAGTTCGCACCAGTGACAATCCTCTGCGCCGGAACGAAGCGCGTGAACACGGTTCTCTCCGGATTTGCGGCTGTGACGTTGACGACACGCGCTGATCAAACGCCTTTGCATTTCAATCCATCGCTCTCGGTCCCTGGCCGCATTCCGAGCCGAGAGCGCAGGTAGGCGACGTGCGGGACAATCTGAGCGCGCTGTGAGGTCCGCTTATCCCCCGAGCGAATGTTCAAGGAAAAAACGCAGCACTTCTCTCGTCGCGTCCGGCCCTCGCGGATCGGTGTAGGAGCCGGCGGGATTGCCTCCCGACCAGGCGTGGCCGGCCCCGTGAATATTCCAATGCTCGAACACGGCGCGCCCGCCGGCGTCGGTCAGGATCGTGCGAGTGTAGGCGTGCCCTTGAGGCACTCGTCCATGGATCACCCTCGATTTCTGACTTGCGGCATTGAGGGACCGCTCGACGATTCGATCGCCGTTGTTCGGATGCACCGTGGTGTCCCGGTCGCCATGGAAAACGATGGTCGGCACCGGCGATCGGGCGACTGCAACGGACCCTCCTCCCTGCCGCATCGCGGCGAAGGCGGAAGGAAGGTCGCTGGCGGCACCGCAGGCCAGCCCCGAATGGATCCCGACAGCCGCGTAAAGATCGGCGTACGTCTCCCCCATAATGGCGGCGGCCGCCCCGCCCGCTGACAAGCCTGCGACGTAGATGCGCTTCGGATCGACCGCGTGGTCTCGCATGATCTGTCGGGTGATGCCCGCGATCAGCGAAGGTTCGCCACCTCCCCGCTGCTGGTCGCCCGGGCGAAACCAGTTCCAGCATTTCGACTGATTGGCTCCACTGGATTGCTCCGGATAAACCACGAAGCAATTCAGCTCCTCCGCCAAGAAATTCATCCGGGTGCCGGCCGCGAAATCGTCCGGCGATTGAGTACAGCCGTGAAGCATGACGACGAGAGGAAGCGTTCGTCCCCGAGAGCGGCTCGGGATGAAAAGCTTGTAGCTTCGACTGCCGGCTGCGTTGCGGAAGGTGCCAGCGACGAACCTTGTGCCCTCGGGTGCGATATCCGTCGTGGAGGGCGGAGCGCGTTTCCTTGAGCCGCGCAGGCCGAGCCCGGAGAACTCCCGCATGCCGTCAAGCGGTGCGCGGCGTTTGCGCCGCTCAACGGAAGTGGCCTGCGTGGTTTGTCTTTCCTTCTCCTCGACGACGTTGGCCTTCACGTCGATGGTTGGCGGCTCGAGCCTCGGGGCTGCGACATCAGCAGTGCTCCCGGACGGTTTCGACACGCTCTCGCCCCGCAGCATGCGTTGCAGGAGCGCGGTGGCTTCGACCAGTTGACCTGCACGCGTAAGGCGAGTGGCCTCGCGAACTATCCTTTGATCCAACATCGTATCACCTCATTCTGCCGGCGAGAGCGGCCTTGACCGCGGGAGTGGCATGGAGGGCTCCGAGCACCGAGACCGAAGCAATGGTCGCGCGGGCCAAATCCGGCGTGACGTCCTGGTCGATGGTCGCCAGGCCGAGAACGTTGATGTGGAGCATCTCGCCGGCGCGTCGCGCCGCTTCGAGATCAATGCGGCTATAGGTCCGCAGTCCCAGATCCAGGCTCTTTCGGACCGCCGACTTCTTCACGACATCTGCATGGCGTTCGAGCTGATTGCGGATGGCAGTCCGAATGAAGTCGGTCCGGTTGGAATAGAACCCTTCCTGCACCATCAAATCGACCTGACCGAGATCGACATAGCCGAGGTTGATCGTGATCTTCTCGGTGTCGGAGGTCTTTGGTCGCAGTTCGCGAACGTTGTCAGTCATGGAACTCCCCCAGTTTATCCATCCCATGGGATGGTTGGCGGATGGTAGGTGGTAACGGGTGGTCAGTTTTCAAGAGTTGCCTAAGCCGATCCTGGCCAGCCCAGCAGCACTCGTCTCGCGGAAACCCTACTGCGCCGGCGCGCTCGCCTTCAGCCGAACCCGCGACCCGGCGAGTTCGGCGACGCCAAGCTGATCCGATGTTCGTTGACGTACCCCCGGGACCTGTTCGCGCTATGAGACTACTGAACTGGACTGGATCCGCTGGGGTCGCCGGGATGGCACGATGATCGTGGTCGCCTACCGCCATGGCCTCAGGGCCAGCGAGCTGGGACCAGATCGACGAGGCGGTCCGAACCTAGGAAAAAACACGCGCGCCGTGAAGGATTGCTACCTAAAAAATCCTTCTAAGTCATTGACTTAGAAGGATTATTTG
>CAVTYJ010000015.1:0-270662 GCA_963738845.1 uncultured Alphaproteobacteria bacterium
AACCTCGCCCTATCTATGGTGATTTGTCCGCTTCCGCGGGTCGCCTCGTACGACCCGTGACATCAAAAGTGCTGGCGTCCTGACGTATGGCAATGACCGCTCCATCCCGCGTGCCCCACGGCGCCGGCCACAAGGACAGCGAACGCTCGCCCTTTGCGCGGACGACCGAGCTGCTGGCGCCCTACACGCCCGGCAAGCCGTTGATCACGCTCTCGCTAGGCGAGCCGC
The DNA here is from genome assembly GCA_963738845.1 of uncultured Alphaproteobacteria bacterium. GTDB lineage: Bacteria > Pseudomonadota > Alphaproteobacteria > Rhizobiales > Xanthobacteraceae > Bradyrhizobium. The sequence goes on from CAVTYJ010000015.1 coordinate 229, forward strand.
AGCACCCCGTGCCCGGTTTTGTCGGGCCCGTGCTCGCCGAGCACATCGCCGAGTTCGGCCGCTATCCGCTCGCCAAAGGCATCGAGCCGTTCCGCAAAGCCGCGGCGGCTTGGCTATCCACTCGCTTCAAGCTGCCGCGGCCGGTCGATCCCGATAGCGAGATTCTAGTCCTGAACGGCAGCCGCGAAGGCCTGTTCTTCGCGGCCCTGACGGCCGCAAGCTATGTCGGCGAACGCAAGGGCCGCCCGGCAATCCTGATGCCCAATCCGTTTTATCCCGCCTATGGCGCCGGCGCCCGCGCCGCCAATTGCGAGCAGATCTACCTGCCGACCACGCTTGCCAACGGCTTCCTGCCCGATCTCGATGCCATCGACGAGGCGACGCTTGCACGAACGGTCGCGTTCTACATCGCCTCGCCCGCCAACCCGCAAGGATCCGTTGCTTCGAGCGCTTATTTCGCGCGTCTGAAGACACTCGCCGATCGCTTTGGCTTCGTCATTCTCAGCGACGAGTGCTATTCGGAGATTTATACGCGCGAAGCACCGGGCAGCATGCTGGAAGCCGCAGGGTCCGATTTCGGCAATGTGGTCGTGTTTCAATCGCTGTCGAAGCGCTCGAACCTGCCGGGCATGCGCGTCGGTTTCGTTGCGGGCGACAGGAAATTCCTCGCCGCCTTTCACGAGCTGCGCAATGTCGCGGCCCCGCAGGTGCCGATGCCGCTGCAGCACGTTGCCGCCGCGGCCTATGGCGACGAGGCGCATGTCGAGGACAACCGCAAGCTCTACCGCATCAAGTTCGACCTCGCGGACCAGATTCTTTCCAATCGCTACGCTTACAAGCGACCCGCCGGCGGATTTTGCGTCTGGCTCGACGTTTCAAAGCACGGCGGCGACGAGGCGGCGACGATCAAGCTCTACCGCGATGCCGGGGTGCGCGTGATCCCCGGCAGCTATCTGGCGCGGCCACAGGCGGACGGCTTCAATCCCGGCGCGGGCTATATCCGCCTCGCGCTGGTGTCGGACAGTGAATCAACCGCCGAGGCATTGCATCGGCTGGTCGAAGTCTTGGATTAGCCGCGGGGCCCACAACACATGCCGGCGATCGAACGTGTCATTCCCCTGGTCGGCCACCTGCCGAGCACGATCCGCGACGCGCTCGTTCGGCGGCTGCGCGAACTGATGGGGCTTGGCCTGATCGCGGCGGCAATGGTTGCGACCGCCGCGCTTGCGACATGGTCGGTGCAGGACCCGAGCTTCAGCCACGCCACCTCGCGCGCGATCAAGAACATGCTCGGCTATCCCGGCGCGATTTTTTCCGACCTGCTGATGCAGATTCTGGGGTTGGGCGCTATCATGCTGGTCCTGCCTGTCGCGGTGTGGGGCTGGCGCATGGTCACACACCGCGATTTCGACCGCGAACCCTTGCGGCTTGGCTGCTGGCTGCTCTGCATGGTGATCGCGGCCGGTTTTGCGAGCTGCTGGCCGCGCAGCGCGTCATGGCCGTTGCCGACCGGGCTCGGCGGTGTGGTCGGCGACGCCCTGGTGCGCGCGCCCGCCGTCGTGTTCGGCCCGCCCGGCTTTGCGTATCGGCTCGTGCTCGGAATCGTGCTCGCGGCCGCGATGATCGCGACCTTCCTGATCGCAAGCGGGCTCGGTTCGCGCCCGATTGACGAAGACAATTCGTCCGAGATCAGGGATGACGATGCGCCGTTCGATGAAGACGAGGAGGACAGCGGCTCCATCAAGCTCGGCTGGGCGTTCCACGCGATCATGAGCGCAAAGGCGCGGCTCGTCTGGTTCCTGGTGACGGCCTACCGCTCTCTGGTGTCCAGCGGACCGCAGCCGCGTCCCACCGCGTTCGAGCGCCAGGAGCCCAATCTCGGCGGCCGCAAGGCCCCCTCGATCGCCCCCGACGAGGACGAAGATTCGGACGAGGAGGAAGAGGAGGAGGAGGAGGACGAGGACGAGCCCGTCCGCGCCCCGCGGAAGAAGCAGGCTGCGCGCGCACCTTCGCGCAAATCGTCGGAAAAATTCGATCTGCCACCCATGTCGATGCTTGCCGCACCCAAGGCCTCCGACCGCCAGCCGCTCTCCAGGAGCGAGCTTGAAAACAATTCGCGCGCGCTCGAAGGCGTATTGCAGGATTTTGGCGTGCGCGGCGAGATCGTGAAGGCTCATCCGGGACCCGTCGTCACGCTCTACGAGCTCGAGCCCGCACCCGGCATCAAGTCCTCGCGCGTGATCGGCCTTGCCGACGATATCGCGCGCTCGATGAGCGCGTTGTCGGCGCGTGTTGCTGTCGTCCCGGGCCGAAACGCGATCGGCATCGAGCTGCCGAACGCGCATCGCGAGAAGGTCTATCTGCGCGAAATCCTGACTGCCAAGGAGGCCAGCGAATTGGTGGCCAAGCTGCCGCTCTGCCTCGGCAAGAACATCGGCGGCGAGTCCATCATCGTCGATCTCGCGCGCATGCCGCATCTGCTGATCGCCGGCACCACCGGCTCGGGCAAATCGGTCGCGATCAACACCATGATCCTGAGCCTGGTCTACCGGCTGCGGCCGGATCAGTGCCGGCTGATCATGGTCGATCCGAAGATGCTCGAGCTGTCGGTCTATGACGGCATCCCGCATCTGCTGACGCCCGTGGTCACCGATCCCAAGAAGGCGGTGGTCGCGCTCAAATGGGCGGTGCGCGAGATGGAGGAGCGCTACAAGCGCATGGCCAAGCTCGGCGTGCGCAACATCGACGGCTACAATACCCGCCTTGCCGAGGCGCGGTCCAAGGGCGAGGAGCTGACGCGCACGGTGCATACCGGTTTCGACAAGGAGACCGGCAAGGCGATCTATGAGGACGAGAAGCTCGATCTCGAGCCGTTGCCCTACATCGTCATCATTGTCGACGAAATGGCCGACCTGATGATGGTCGCGGGCAAGGACATCGAAGGCGCTGTGCAGCGCCTGGCGCAGATGGCGCGTGCCGCGGGGTTGCACGTGATCCTCGCCACCCAACGACCGTCGGTGGACGTCATCACCGGCACCATCAAGGCGAACTTTCCGACCCGCATTTCGTTTCAGGTCACCTCGAAGATCGATAGCCGCACGATTCTCGGCGAGATGGGCGCCGAGCAGCTGCTCGGTCAGGGCGACATGCTCTATATGGCCGGTGGCGGGCGCATCAGCCGTGTGCACGGCCCCTTCGTCTCGGACGAGGAGGTCGAGAAGGTGGTCCGTCATCTCAAGGCTCAGGGTGCGCCGGAATATCTCGAGGCCGTCACCGCGGAAGAGCCGACCGACGAGGACGGCGCCGTCTTCGACCAGAGCGGGATGGGCGCCGATGGCGGCGGCGACCTGTTCGCGCAGGCGGTCGCCATCGTCAAGCGCGACCGCAAGGCCTCCACCAGCTATATCCAGCGCCGGCTGCAAATCGGCTATAACCGCGCGGCTTCGCTGATGGAGCGGATGGAACTGGAAGGCATCGTCGGGCAGGCCAACCACGCCGGAAAACGCGAGATTCTGGTCGCCGAGGAAGAAGGCGGCTTTTGATACAAAAAGTCGAACCAGGGCAAAGCCGGAGGCGGGCTGACATTTTCACGGAAAAACGATATCTCCCGGCCCGGCGGTCGCGATACACTGTGTCGAGGCAAATCAGGACGTTGCGTTGAATAGACATTGGAAATTCCGACCGGCCGGATCAGTCGCGGTTACCGGCACGCGGGCCGCGTTGGTCTTTGTAGTCGCTGTCTCGATGGCGGGCGCAACGACGTTCGCGCTGGCGCAGACCGTGCCCGTGCCGAAGCCCGCGCCCAAGGCTCGGGACAGTATGGCGCGCGACAACACGCAAATGAGCGCATCGGAAGCGCCAAAGCGGCCGCCGCTGACGACCGGAACGACAGCGGCTGTGCCGCCGGAACCTTTCATCCCCGATCCGCGCCGCAATGTGCCGACCAACCTGTTCGCATCCTTTGACGCCAATCAGAAAGCGCAGGCCGCCAAGGTCAGCAGCTATCTCTCCTCGCTTCAGACCCTTGTCGGCAATTTCGTGCAGGTCGGGCCCGACGGCACCAAGACCAAGGGCGATTTTGTCATTCAGAAGCCGGGCAAGGTGCGCTTCGCCTATGACCCGCCGACGCCGATCGACATCATTGCCGACGGCTCGTCGCTCGCGGTTCGCGACCGCAACCTGGCCACTCAGGACATCTATCCGCTGTCGCAGACGCCGTTGCGATTCCTGCTCTCGGACCGCATCGATCTCTTGAAGGATACCAACGTTGTGAACGTGACGGCGGATGACCTCTTCGTCACCGTCACGATCGAGGAGAAGCAGGCGCTGATCGGCACCAGCCGGCTGATGTTGATGGTCGGCGCGAAGGACGGCCAGCTCAAGCAATGGACCGTCACCGATCCGCAGGGCTATGACACCACGGTTGCGGTCTACAACCTCGATTCCACCAAGAAGGTCGATCCGAGCCTGTTCAAGATCGACTTCACCAACTACCAGACTCCACCGGGCTGATCTCGTCCTTTGCAGAACGCGGGTTGCGACTGGCTAACCACCCCGCGACGTATGCAGGTCGCCGCCACAACGAAGCAATCGGCAAATTCCTGTTTGCTCGATCGTCTCGTCGCTTGCGCTCCTCGCAACGACCATCGTAACTGCCTCGATGCGTCTGTCCCTGACAACCTGGAACATCAATTCGGTGCGGCTGCGCATCGGCCTCGTTGCCAAATTCATCAAGGCGGTGCGTCCGGACGTGCTGTGCCTGCAGGAAACCAAATGCATCGACGACGCATTTCCAAGGAAACGCTTCAAGCGGCTCGGCTATGAGCACATCGCGCTGAACGGACAAAAGGGCTATCACGGCGTCGCCGTGATTTCGCGGCTTCCGTTCGAGAGCACCGACATTCGCAGCTTTTGCGAGAAGGGCGATTCGCGGCACATCTCGGTCGCGTTCGGCGAGAAGGCCCAGCTCGCAAAGCCGATCACGCTGCATAATCTCTACGTACCGGCCGGTGGCGACGTTCCCGACCCCGTGCTCAATCCGAAATTCGACCACAAGCTGAAATTCCTCGACGAGATGAAGAGCTTCGAGCCGCTGCATCCGCGCGGCGACGATCGCCACATCCTCGTCGGCGACCTCAACGTCGCACCGCATGAGAACGACGTGTGGTCGCACAAGCAGCTCCTGAAAGTGGTCTCGCACACGCCGATCGAATGCGAGAAGCTGCTCGCAGTGCAGGCCCAGGGCGAATGGTTCGACGTCGCGCGCGAGCGGTTTCCGGCTTCCGAAAAGGTCTACACGTGGTGGAGCTATCGCGCCGCCGACTGGACGATCGGCAACCGTGGCCGCCGTCTCGACCACATCTGGGTCTCGCGCGCATTGCGGGACAGGGTCGGCGATTTCAACATCTTGCGCGACGCGCGGAGCTGGGAGCGTCCGTCCGACCACGTTCCGGTCACGGTGACGCTGGAGCTGTGATCAAATCGCGCCCGCAAGTCTTCGCGGGCAATCAGGTGTTGAGCTTCGCGCCCGCCATCAGGATATCGCTGGCGATCTGGCTCGTGCGGTTGGCGAACTCGTCGCGCAAACGCCGCGCCGCGGCCGGATCGCTTTCCAGCACGCGCGAGAACAGGGAGCGCGCAATGCGGACGACCGTGGACTGTTCGAGCGCCACCGCGGTCGCGGGCCGCTTCATGGCGACGACCAGCGCGAGTTCGCCGATCAGCGTGGCGGGACCCGCGATGGTTTCGGCGCCGGCACCGTCGTCGATGCGGAACGCGCCGCGCTGCACGACAAAGCCGCAGTCCGCCTCGTCGCCCTGAAAGAAGAGAGCATCGCCTCGCGCGAGATTGCGCTGCTCGGAGCCGATCGCAAGCATCCGCAACGCGTCGCCACCCAATAACCGCAAGGTCGGGACACGTTCCAACAGGGCCACATCGTCTTCGATCGACATTGCTAACGGATCACGGGGAGGGCTTGCCCTTGATTGGCGCAGGATACTATCGAAACCGCCCCACACCCCGCACCGAATGCGCGGCAGGCTTTTCCGTTCATGCGCTAAACCGATTCGCCATCCCGAACCGTATCATGGCACCAGCTTGTAGCCACCGGCTTCCGTGACCAGGATTTCCGGGTTGGCGGCATCCTTCTCGATCTTCTGGCGCAGGCGATAGATGTGGGTTTCGAGCGTGTGCGTGGTGACGCCCGAATTGTAGCCCCAGACCTCCTGCAGCAGCGTCTCGCGCGAAACCGGGAGCTGGCCTGCGCGGTAAAGGAACCGCAGGATCGCGGTTTCCTTTTCGGTCAGCCGCACCTTTCGGGCGTTGGCGCCGGTCAGCATCTTCGATCCCGGCCGGAAGCTGTAAGGACCGACCGAGAACACCGCGTCTTCGCTCGCTTCGTGCTGCCGAAGTTGTGCGCGGATCCGCGCCAGCAACACCGCAAAACGAAACGGCTTTGCGACGTAATCATTGGCCCCGGATTCGAGCCCGAGAATCGTGTCTGAATCGGTGTCATGCCCCGTAAGCATGATGATCGGCGCCTTGAAGCCGCCCTTGCGCAGGGAACGCACGACCTCGCGGCCGTCGGTGTCGGGCAGACCGACATCCATCAGAACCAGATCGGGCGAATTGGCTTTTGCGGCGCTGGCGCCCTTGGCGCCGGTGTCGACGGCAGAGGCTTCGAACTCGTCGTGCAGCGACAATTGCTCCACCAGCGTATCGCGCAGATCGGTGTCGTCATCCACGATCAGGATCTTGCGGGCATTGGCCATGGGTACAATCCTATTGGCGGCGGGGGTGCAGCAGGGCTGCCTTCAGCCGAGGTTGGTTTTAGTCCAATTTCGCCTTGAAGTAGGGAATCGTTACCGATTCACAAGCTTGGAGACAGTCTAGCTCAGAAATGCCGGCCATTTCGATGAATGTCCTGTAATGAGGGCGCAGATTGGGCGAGCATCGGGACGCGCATGAAAAGAAAAGCCAAGTCAAAGACTTACAGCATGAGCGCGCTAAATCGCCCGCTTTCCCTGATCAGGATTCGCGCCAAAGCCGGAAATTCCCGCCGCGGTTGGCTGACGGTGGCGGGCCGCTCCATTCCGGTCGCTCTCGGGCGCGCGGGCATTCTGGCCAACAAGCGCGAGGGCGACGGGGGACTCCGAAGGGCAGCTTTCATCCGCGGACATTATGGTGGCGGGCCGACCGGCATCCGCGTCCGCGCACGTTCCTGCCGACCCGTGCGATCCGCGCAGACGATGCATGGTGCGAAAATCCGCGTGATCGCCATTACAATCGGCCAGTCCGAATGGACCGAGACCAGGCCGGAGATCGGCTCGCGCGTGCCGACCATCTTTATGATTTCATCGTCGAGATCGACCACAACACCTCGCCGCGGGTTTCAGGGCGGGGCAGCGCGGTGTTCTTGCATCTGGCGCGCGATAATTTCGGGCCGACCGCCGGCTGCGTCTCGATGACGAAAGAGGCGATGCGGCATCTGCTGCGCAGCCTCGGCCGGAAAACGAAAATAGTCATCGGGTGAGGGAGCACCAATGCTCGACAAGGATCAAATCGCTGAGGCCTCGCACGTACTCCAACAGCACTGGGATGCCGGCACGAAACTCGTGAGGCTTGATGCGCCGCTGCGTCCGCGCGACCGAATCGAAGGCTACGCCATTCAGGCCGAGCTCGAGCGCCGCTCAAAGGCCAGCCTGTTCGGCTGGAAAATTGCGGCAACCAGCGAGGCGGGACAGAAGCACATCAATGTCGCAGGCCCCATGGCCGGACGCATCCTGCGCGAGACCGTCATCGCCGATGGCGCCGTGGCATCGATGCAAGGCAACGAGATGCGGGTCGCCGAGCCGGAATTCGCTTTCCGCATGGCGCGGGATTTGCCGCCGCGAGCTTCGCCCTACACCGTGCAAGAGGTGCTCGAGGCGGTCGACACGCTGCATCCGGCAATCGAGATTCCCGATTCGCGCTTCGCCGATTTCGTCGGCGCGGGGGAGGCCCAGTTGATCGCGGACAACGCCTGCGCGCATCGCTTCGTGCTGGGCCCGGCTACCTCGGCAGACTGGCGCGCGCGCGACCTCATCGAGGAAAGGCCTGTCATCACCTTGCGTGGCGAACGCTACATCGGACGCGGCAAGAACGTGCTCGGCGATCCCCGCATTGCGTTGGCCTGGCTCGTGAACGAGTTACGCGAGCTCAAGCTGACCTTGAGGGCAGGGGAGGTGGTGACAACGGGCACCTGCCATCCGCCGCTTGCAATAGCGGCAGGCGATCATGTCGCAGCGGATTTCGGCGTGCTGGGAAAGGTGTCAGTGGGGTTTGTGTAACCTGGACGTCTTTGCGAGGAGCGCCGGCGACGAAGAAATCCAGTCTTCGTCCCCTCGGATCCGGAATGCTTCGCTTCGCTCGCAATGACGGAGTTAATGGCGGCTTCCAAAAATCGCGGAACCGACGCGGATATGCGTGGCGCCGAACTGGATCGCAATCGCGAAGTCGGCGCTCATGCCCATCGACAGATATTTCAAGCCATTGCGCGCGGCGATTTTTGCCGTCAGCGCGAAATGCGGCGCCGGCGCCTCGTTGACGGGCGGGATGCACATCAAGCCTGAAATCGCGAGACCATAAGTGTCGCGGCAACTGGCGATGAACGCATCTGCTTCCTGCGGCGCGATGCCGGCCTTTTGCGGCTCCTCGCCGGTGTTGATCTGGACGAACAATTGCGGCCGTCGTTTCTGGGATTCGATTTCCTTGGCTAACGCCTGGCAAATGCTCGGCCGATCCACCGAATGGATGGCATCGAACAGCGCGACCGCGTCCTTGGCCTTGTTGGATTGCAATGGTCCGATCAGATGCAAGGCGAGAGCAGGGTAAGCCTGCATCAAGGCTGGCCACTTGGCCTTGGCCTCCTGCACGCGGTTTTCGCCGAACACCCGCTGTCCACTCCCGATCACCGGCACAATGGCGGCCGCGTCGAAAGTCTTGGAGACCGCAATCAGGGTCACCTCTGCGCGATCCCGCCTGGCGTCCCTGCACGCGCGCACGATCTCGGCTTCCACCGCGGCCAGCGCGTGTGGTGAATGCGAGGTTTCGGGGGCGGAACTTTCGCTGGTCATGGCTGGCCCGGTATTCTTGCGCAGGTAGCTCTAATTGTACCCAGTTCAAGAAAAGCTTCTTGAACCATTCCCACTAGCCTGCGGCGCGGGGGTAGGGGAAGAACCATGTCGCGCTTCAGTTTCAACCGCAAAAGGGCAGAGACTCAAGCAGGTTTTGGGGATTCGCGCGCGACTTGCGCTATTGGCGGTGGTCCTGGTCGCGCCCTTGATGCTGGAGCGGACCCGCTCGCTGGAAGACGCCCGCGCCAAGGAGATCGCGCTCGCGACCGCCGAGTTCTCCAACCTCGCCCGGCACAGCGCGGACGCACAGCGCGAGGTCATCTCATCGGTCGAGACGGTGCTGAAGTCGGCCGCCTATATCCGCGCCTCAGCCGGCGGTATCGGCAAGAGTTGCGATATCCTGCGTGCAAGCCTGCCAGGCAATCTGCCCTGGATTCGCAACATCATGATCACCGGCGGCGACGGGCGGATCCAGTGCTCGACCAACGACCTCTATATCGGCCTCGACCTCTCCGACCGTCCCTATTTCAAGAACGCACAGGAGAGCAGGGAATTCGTCTTCTCGGATTTTCTGCTGGCGAAACCCACCAACAAGCCGATGGCGATGGCCGCCTACCCGGTGTCCGCGATCAACACGGATGCCGACGCCGTCGTGCTGGCCAGCATCAATCTCGACTGGATGTCCAAGGTGATGAGCAATTTTGCCGGCCGGCCCGGCATCTCGGCTGCCTTGGTCGAACTCGAAAGGGGTCGTGCTCGCGCTTCCCGGCGATCAAGCCGGCCTGATCGGCAAGCCACTCGACCGGGTGCCGCTGTTGTCGTCCATCGCCGAGAAGGCGCTCACATCCGACCAGGACGACGGCTCGCTGTCGTTTACCGCCGCTGACGGATCGCATCGCGCACTCAGCTTCGCGCGAATCGCGGGCACAGGTGCGCGCCTGATCGCCTCGATCGACGAGGACAAGGTGACGGCCGCCATCAACCGCGAGATCCGCACCGCGTACGTGCAACTTGGATTTGTTTGTCTCTTCGTGCTTATCGGCGGATGGCTCGCCGCGGAGAAGTTCATCATTCAGCCGATCCGGATGATGGCCGCAATGGCCCATCGCTTCGGCCAGGGCGATCGCTCGGCACGCGCCGTGCGCAGTCGGCTGCCGTCCGAATTCGTACCGCTGGCGCGCGCCTTCAATGCCATGGCGGCCATGCTCAGCGAGCGCGAGCGCGAGCTGGTCGCAACCAACGATCGCCTGACGGTCATTGCGTCGATCGATATGCTCTCGGGTCTGGCCAATCGACGCGGCTTTCAGAGCCGGCTCGATTTCGAATGGATGAAGTCGCAGCAATGCGACTGCGACTTGTCGCTGCTGTTGATCGACGTCGATCACTTCAAGCTCTTCAACGACACCTACGGCCATCCCGAGGGCGATGTGTGCCTCACGAGGCTCGGCGAGATCCTGTCGGGCATCGCGGCGGAAACCGCCGCTTTTGCCAGCCGCTATGGCGGCGAGGAATTTTGTCTGCTGCTGCCCAGCACGTCAGCCGCCCGCGCCCGCGACATCGGCGAGACGGTGCGCGCATCGGTCCAGGCCATGGGGATGCCGCACCGGACCTCGAGCTATCAATGCGTCACCGTCAGCGTCGGCGTGGCCTCGACCCGCCCGAACGAAGCGTTGCGCCCCGTCGATCTGATCGAGGCGGCGGATGCCGCCCTCTATGCCGCCAAACATCGCGGCCGCAACTCGGTCGTCGAGCACGGCTTTGTTCGGGCTACCGACACCGCCGATGGCGTCGCGTTCGCGAGTTGATGCAAGCCAACCGAGCCGGCTAGTCAGCCCTCAGATTGGCGGCCCGCACCACTTTGCCCCATTTTTCGGTCTCCTCGGCAATATGCTTTCCGAAATCGGACGGTGAGCCCGCAAAAACCGTAGCGCCAAGCTCGGCAAATCGCGCCTTCAGTTTCGGATCCGCAAGCCCCGCATTGATCTCCTGGTTGAGCCGGTCCACGATCTCGGCGGGCGTTTTCCTCGGCGCGCAAACACCGAACCAGCCGGCCGCCTCGTAGCCTGCGACAAACTCTCCCACGCTCGGAAGATCCGGCAACACGTCGGAACGCTTGGCCGTTGTCACCGCGAGCCCCCGAAGCTTGCCGGCTTTCACATATTCTATGGACGAGGACAGCGGACTGAACATCATCTGTACCTGGCCAGCGAGGAGGTCCGTCAACGCCGGCGGCGAGCCGCGATAGGCCACGTGCACCATATCGACGCCGGCCATCAGCTTGAACAACTCGCCCGCCATATGCGGCCCCGTCCCGTAGCCCGGCGAAGCCATGTTGAGCTTGCCCGGATTGGCCTTGGCGTAAGCAATGAATTCAGGGACCGTCTTCGCGGGAAACGAGGGGTGCACCTCCATGCCGTAGTTCTCGTGGCTCACCCCCGCAACCGGGGCCATGTCGCGGGCAAAATCATATTTGAGCTTTTGATACAGCGTCGTGTTGACCGCGTTTTGCAGGCCCGCCATGAGCAGCGTGTAGCCATCGGCAGGCGCGTCAACAACGGCTTCGGTCGCGACATTGCCGCCGGCGCCGGGCCGGTTCTCGACGATGAATTGTTGCCCAAGCCGGTCGGACAGCCATTGCGTCACCAGCCGGGCGGCGATGTCAGGCGCCCCGCCGGCCGCGAAGCCGACGAGCATGCGCACCGGCCGCGTCGGATAGGATTGGGCATGCGCGAGGCGCGAAACGGCGGGCGTGCCGAGCGCGATCGAGGCAAGAGACAGGAACTGGCGGCGAGGAAGCTTCATGCGATCCCGCATCGGCCGGCATCATTCTCGAGGCTGTCGCGATCATAGCACGGGCGCAACCGGTCTCAACGACGCGTCGACCTTGATCGGAAGAGCAAGGCTCAAAGCGACGACAGAAAATGATCCGCGATCTTTCCGCGCGTGGTCACCCAGATGTCCCGGCGATCGCAACATTTTCTGGCGATCTCTTCGTAGGCCCAGGCACCGGCCGGACGGCCATAGCAATGCGCATGGCAGAGCACATCGAGGATGACGACGTCGTGCGTGGCGGCCAGCAGGTGACTCAGGGCCTCGTCAAACATCTCGACGAATTGCCGGGGCGTCCGCCCCCATCGCATCGAATGCGAAAGGTCGTTGAGCTCGATCGTAAGCGGCACCGCGACGAGATCTCCCTCCTGATATGTCTGCAGGTAAGGCAGATCATCATCGAGCGCGTCTCCCTGCCACTTGTAACCATGTCGAACGAGGCGCCGAAACGTGTCGTCGCCTGCGGTCGCTCGCGGGCTGATCCATCCCGTCGGTTGCGCGCCGATGACCTTGGCGATGCCGGCGGTCGCGCGACGCACGTACCCTTCATCCTCTTCCGACGTCAGGGATGCGGGGACGAGATCCTGGGCATAACCATGCGTCACGATCTCGTGCCCGGCCGTGGCGACGGCGCGAACCTGGTCCGGATCGCGTTCGGACAGTACCCCCGAGACATAGACATTCGCCGAAATCCCCGCGCGGTCCAGGATTCCCATCAAACGGCGGATGCCGACATTGGCTCCGTAGCGGCCGTAGGAGTCCGCGTTGACGTCAAACACTCCGGGACGCAACGGATTGCCCATCGGACCGATCGCGGAGGCGCCCGTCTCGGTCCAGGCTTCGTAGGCAACATTGAAGACAACGGCCACATTGCGGTCTCGCGGCCAGCGCATGTTCGGCGGCGCACGGCGGATTTCAGGCCTGTTGTCCCTGGACATGCTGGCTCCTGTTTCGCTTCCCGCGGACGGCGACCGCTTATGTTTGTGGGCGCGTTAACGGCGGGACCAAGCAGCGGCGTCTCGTAGTGTCCTACCGCTTCCGGCCTTAATGATGCTAGCGATTCCGCTTCGGCCAAGAAAGGCGGTCGTGCAGGACCGCGCGTGGGCGCCCGTCTAACCGGCCGCGCGTTCGTGGACGAGGTCGGCCTCGTTGACGACCCGGTTGCGGCCTCTTTTCTTGGCCTGATAGAGCGCGCGATCGCAGCGGTCGATCAGATCATCCATGGATTCGCCAAGCTGGAATTGACCGACACCGATCGAGACGGTGATGCCGGGCAGAGCCTCGCCGGTCGAGCGGCGGACCATCTTGCGCTCGGAAATCGAGCGGCGGATCCTTTCGGCGGTCGCAGTGCAGGCGGCGAGATCGGCGCCGGGAAGCACGGCAATCAGCTCTTCGCCGCCGTACCGGGCGGGCAGATCGATCTCCCTGACGCGTTCACGAAGCGCCTGCGCCACCAGCCGCAGCACCTGGTCGCCGACCCCGTGACCGAAACTGTCGTTGAACTGCTTGAAGTGATCGATGTCGATCAGCAACGCGCTGAGCGGTTCGCCCTTTTCCATCGCGCTGGTCTGGGCGGCACGAAAAAACTCCTCCAGCGCGCGACGGTTGGCGAGCCCGGTCAGGATATCCGTCTTGGCCCGCTCTTCCGACTTGGTGAGCGATTCGCGGATCAGGTCCAGTTCGCGCGACTTCTCGGCGAAGCTGGCCTCGAGCCTTTCAGCCCGTGTCGTCGCCTTGGCAAGTTCGTTCATCAGCGTTTCGACCAGGATCTTCGGGTCGAGGTCGACGGCGGCAACTTTGTTGATCTCAGCGATCTGAGAGCGGTTTTCGGAAATGGCAGTCTTCAGATATCCCCGCGCAGACTCCATGACCCCATGCAGCTGCTGCGAGACGTTATGGGCGACCGCCTCGTCGAACCCCTTCGAGCCGACATAGGTGGTGAACAGCTCGCGGTTGGTCGCGGCATCGAAACCCCGCTTGTTGCCGATCAGGATGTCGATGGTACGTTTGAGCTCCGGAGGCGCCCCCAGGGCATACTTGAACCAGACGTGGAAATTGCTGGGCGTGGGCGGCACGCGCTGTGCCGCAATGGCCTGCATGGCCTTTTCGGCCACGTCAGTCGCGAACTCGTAATCCAGCTGTTCGAATGCGTCGGCCAATATCCGGGCGCCTATTTCATTCCCGACAATTCGTTTTCTTGTTATTGGTCGGCTACGCTCTCACGAAATAGTTAAGTGCCTCTCAAATCCGGCCTCAAACGGGATGGAAAGGTCTTCGGGGCCCTCGGCCCGGGCGTGCCGGTTGACCCCCCGCGTTCCGTCTTTTATGGCCTAAGCCCAAGTGCAAGGCCGACCCCCAAATTGACAAAAGCTTTAAGCATTTCCATGGTCTCCGAACGCTACAACGCCCGCGACGCAGAGCCCCGCTGGCAGCGCATTTGGGATGAAAAGGCGATCTTTTCCTCCAAAAACGACGATCCGCGGCCAAAATATTACGTGCTTGAGATGTTCCCGTATCCGTCGGGACGCATCCATATCGGTCATGTCCGCAACTACACGCTGGGGGACGTGCTGGCGCGCTTCATGCGCGCCAAGGGGTTTAACGTGCTGCACCCGATGGGCTGGGACGCCTTTGGGCTGCCGGCGGAAAACGCCGCGATCGAGCGGAAGGTCGCGCCGAAAGCCTGGACCTACGACAACATCGCCGCGATGAAGAAGCAGCTCCGCTCGATCGGGCTGTCGCTCGACTGGTCTCGCGAATTCGCGACCTGCGACCCCTCTTACTACAAGCACCAGCAAAAGCTGTTTCTGGACTTTCTGCGCGCAGGCCTGGTCGAGCGTGAGCAGCGCAAGGTGAACTGGGACCCCGTCGACATGACCGTGCTTGCCAACGAGCAGGTGATCGACGGTCGGGGCTGGCGCTCGGGCGCCGTCATCGAGCAGCGGGAAATGAATCAATGGGTCTTCAAGATCACCAAATATTCGCAGGACTTGCTCGACGCGCTGGATACGCTCGACCGCTGGCCCGACAAGGTGCGGCTGATGCAGCGGAACTGGATCGGCCGCTCCGAGGGCCTGTTGATCCGCTTCGCGCTGGACCCTAAGACAACGCCGGCCGGCGAGACCGAGCTGAAGATTTTCACGACGCGACCGGACACGCTGTTCGGCGCAAAGTTCATGGCGATCTCGGCCGATCATCCGCTGGCGATGGCCGCGGCCGCGAAGGATGCGAAGCTGGCGGAGTTCATCGCCGAGATCAAACGCATCGGCACCGCGCAGGAAATCATCGACACCGCGGAAAAGCAGGGCTTCGATACCGGCATCCGCGCGATCCACCCATTCGACCCCTCCTGGACGCTGCCGGTCTATGTCGCGAATTTCGTGCTGATGGAATACGGCACCGGCGCGATCTTCGGGTGTCCCGCGCACGACCAGCGCGACCTCGACTTCGTCAACAAATACAATCTGGGCAATACGCCGGTGGTCTGCCCGGATGGGCAGGACCCAAAGACATTTGTGATCGCGGATGTCGCCTATGACGGCGACGGCCGCATGATCAATTCGCGCTTCCTGAATGGCATGTCCATCGCGCAGGCCAAGGAAGAGGTCGCCAAACGCCTCGAGGGCGAGATGCGCGGCAACGCGCCCATAGGCGAGCGACAGGTCAACTTCCGCCTGCGCGACTGGGGCATCTCGCGCCAGCGTTATTGGGGCTGCCCGATCCCGATCATTCACTGCCCGAGGTGCGACGTCGTGCCGGTGCCGGATGCCGACTTGCCGGTCAAGCTTCCGGACGACGTGACCTTCGACAAGCCCGGCAACGCGCTCGACCACCACCCGACCTGGAAGCACGTCGCCTGTCCGCAATGCGGGGGCAAGGCGCTGCGCGAAACCGACACCATGGATACGTTTGTGGACTCGTCCTGGTATTTCGCGCGCTTCACCGATCCCTGGAACGACATGACGCCGACCACGCCCGCGGTCGTCAACCGGATGATGCCGGTCGACCAGTATATCGGCGGCGTCGAGCACGCGATCCTGCATCTGCTCTATAGCCGCTTTTTCACGCGTGCCATGAGAGCCACGGGCCATATCGCCATGGACGAGCCGTTCGCCGGCATGTTCACGCAGGGCATGGTCGTGCACGAGACCTACCAGAAGGGCGACGGCACCTATGTCACGCCGGCCGAGGTGAAGGTTGAGACCATCGGCGGCGAACGGTTCGCCACGATGATCTATGGCGGGGAAGCGATCACGATCGGCCCGATCGAGAAGATGTCGAAGTCGAAAAAGAATACCGTCGACCCCGACGACATCATCGCGACCTATGGCGCCGACGTGGCACGCTGGTTCATGTTGTCGGACTCGCCGCCCGACCGGGACGTGATCTGGAGCGACGAGCGGGTGCAGGGCGCCGCGCGCTTCGTGCAGCGGCTATGGCGCCTGATCAACGAATTGGCCGAGGTCGCCAGGAACGCGCCGGCCGACCGGCCGGCTGGTTTCGGCGAGGATGCGCTGGCCTTGCGCAAGGCGGCCCATGGCGCGCTGGACAAGGTTTCGAGCGGCATCGAGCGGCTGCATTTCAACGTCTGTCTCGCCCACATCAGGGAATTTTCCAACACCCTGGCCGACGTGCTGGCGAGTGAGGGTCGGCCAGCGGCCGAGCCGGCGCCAGATGTGGCCTGGGCAGTCAAGGAGGCCGCGCTGATCCTGGTTCAGCTGGTTGCCCCGATGATGCCGCATCTGGCTGAAGAATGCTGGCAGGTGCTGGGGCAGGGGGGGCTGGTTTCGGAAGCCGCTTGGCCCCAAATCGAACGCGATTTGCTGGTTGAAGACACGGTCACCATGGTCGTTCAGGTCAATGGCAAGAAGCGGGGCGAGGTGACGGTGATGAACACCGCCCAGAACCCGGAAATTGAGGCTGCCGTTTTGGCGCTCGATGCGGTAAAATCCACCTTGGCCGGTAAAACCGTCCGCAAGGTGATCATTGTTCCCAAGAGGATCGTGAATGTCGTTGGCTAGGACCCGCATCGCTGCACGGCTGATGGTCGTGGCCGCCCTCGCGGCGCTGACGGCCGGCTGTTTCCAGCCGATGTATGCCGAGCATGCTGACGGCACGCCGGCGTTGCGGGAAAAGCTGATGGGCGTGGAATTGCCGCCCGTCGACAAGCCGAACGGATCGCGCGACGCCCGGCTCGGGGTGGAAATCCGCAATGCGCTGGCGTTCAAGCTCTACGGCAACGCCACCGGAATGCCGCCGACGCACCGCCTGGTGATTCGCTTCAATACCTCGCGCTCGTCGCTGATGGTCGATCCCAACACCGCGCTGCCGACCAGCGAAAACTACGGCATCGATGCTCAGTTCAATCTGATCGATATCGCGACTGACAAATCGGTCATGACCGGGACCACCTTCTCACGGGTGACCTACGATATGCCGGGCTCCCTCCAGCGCTTCGCTCGCACGCGCGCGCTACGCGACGCCGAGGATCGCGCCTGTCAGGAAATCGCGGAGAACATCGGCACGCGCGTAGCTTCCTTCTTCTCCGCTGGAACCTAGTTGGTCGCGCTGCGCGGAAAAGAGATCGACGCGTTTCTTGCCCGCCCCGATCCGGGCCGTCCCATCATTCTGCTTTATGGTCCTGACGCGGGCCTCGTGCGCGAGCGCGCCGAAGCTTTGCTGGCCTCGGCCGTCGACGATCCCAACGATCCTTTCTCGATGGTCAAGCTCGATGGCGACGAGCTGTCCGCCGAGCCGTCGCGGCTGGTGGATGAGGCGCTTACGGTTCCGCTGTTCGGCGGCCGCCGCGCCATCCGCGTCCGCGCCGGCTCACGCAGCTTCGCAAGCGGCATCGACACGCTTGCCGACATGCCGCTCAAGGATTGCCGCGTCGTCATCGAGGCCGGGGACCTTCGCCCGGAATCGCCGCTGCGAAAAGCTTGCGAGCGCGCCAAGACGGCGGTCGCGATCGGCTGCTATCCGGACACCGAGCGCGATCTCGCGAAACTGATCGACGACGAATTGCGGCAGGCCAATTTGAAGATCGCGCTCGATGCCCGCGCCTCGCTGATGGCGCTGCTCGGGGGCGACCGCCAGGCCTCCCGCAACGAGGTGCGAAAGCTGACGCTTTTTGCCCTTGGCAAGGGCGAGGTGACGCTCGATCACGTCATGGCCGTGGTTGCCGATGCCTCCGAGCTGAAACTCGACCCGATCGTCGACGGCGCCTTTGCCGGAAAGCCGGAGCTTGTCGAGAGCGAGTTCGCCAAGGCGATGGTCGCCGGGACCTATCCGGGCGTGATCATCTCCTCGGCGCAGCGGCAGGCAGCGTGGCTGCACAAATCGGCGCTCGCAATTGCCGACGGCACGCCGGCGTCGAGCCTGCTCGAGAGCGGCTACCCGCGCGTGCATTTCTCGCGCAAACCGATGGTGGAAATCGCGTTGCGCAGTTTCTCCCCGGCACGGCTGGTCGCGATCATCGATCAGCTTGCGACAGCGGCGTTCGACATGCGCAAGCAGCCGTCGCTTGCAGCCGTGATCGCGCAGCGGACGCTGCTCTCGATCGCGGTGAATGCGCGGAGGAAAGGGTAAGGACTGGCTCCGTCACTGCGCGGAGCCGAGCCACGACAGCGTGCGTCAAGCGCCCTTCGCCAGCCGCTTCAGCACGTCGTCGAGCTGCTCGAGATTGCGGTAGCTGATCTGGACCGTGCCGCCGGGATCACGATGCTGGATGCTGACGGAGAGACCGAGCGCATCGCTCACGCGTTTCTCCAGCGCCAGCGTATCGGCATCCTTGGTCGTGCCGCCGCCGCGCGATTTCTGCGGCTTGCGTTCCGGTACACCCTCGATATGCGCGAGTTCCTCGGCTTGTCGGACATTGAGGCCCTCAGCCACGATCCTCTTGGCCGCGGTCAGCGGATCGGGCACGCCAATCAGCGCGCGCGCATGGCCGGCGGAAAGTTTTCCGGAGACGATGAAGGCCTGCACCTCGGCCGGCAGCTTCGTCAGCCGCATCATATTGGCGACATGGCTGCGGCTTTTCCCGACGATGCGGGCGATGTCGTCCTGGCTGCGTTTGAACTCGTTGGCGAGCGCGTGATAGCCCTGCGCCTCCTCCATCGCGTTGAGATCCTCGCGCTGCACGTTCTCGACGATGGCAAACTCGAGCGCGTCGGAATCGCTGACATCGACCGGGATGATCGGAACCTCGTGCAGGCCTGCAGCCTGAGAGGCGCGCCATCGGCGCTCGCCGGCGATGATCTCGAAGCGGTCATGCGACCCCTTCACCGGCCGCACCACGATCGGTTGGATCACGCCGTGCTGCTTGATCGACGTGGTGAGCTCGGCGAGCTCCGCCTCGGAAAAAGCGCGGCGCGGATTGCGCGGATTGGGCTTCAGGAACTCGATCGGAACCTTGCGTTGCGTCCGCGGCCGGTCGACATGGGCGGCCTCGCCGCCAACATCGCCGATCAGGCTTGCAAGACCGCGGCCCAGTCGCGAACGCGCTTCATCGGCCATCGTCGCCAGCTCCCTTGGATTCACTTACGCCACTCCAATTTCTTGCGTTGTTACTCGAGACCGACGTCGGGGTGGCGCTGGGTATTATTGCGGGCGCAGCTCGCGCTCACGCTGGATCACCTCCGTGGCGAGCTTGAGATAGGCTTCGCTGCCGACGCATTTGAGGTCGTAGACAAGCACCGGCTTGCCGTAGGACGGCGCCTCGGAAATGCGCACGTTGCGCGGGATCATGGTCTTGTAGACCTTGGCTCCCATGAACTGGCGAACGTCGGCGACGACCTGGTTCGACAGGTTGTTGCGCGAGTCGAACATGGTCAGCACGATGCCGTGGATCGACAGATTTGGGTTCAGCGTGGCGCGGACCTGCTCGACCGTCTGCAGAAGTTGCGAAAGACCCTCGAGCGCGAAGAACTCGCATTGCAGCGGGACAAGGATCGCATCCGATGCCGCCATCGCGTTGACCGTCAGCAGATTGAGCGAGGGCGGACAGTCGATCAGCACGTAGGTGTAATCGTTGTCGGACGCGACGTTGGTGTTGAGAGCGGCGATCGCATCGCGCAGCCGGAACGCGCGACCGGGCGTCGTGCCGAGTTCGAGCTCGAGTCCCGAAAGGTCCATCGTCGAGGTGGCGATATGCAGCCGCGGCACCGCGGTCGGCACCACCGATTCGCGCAACTGCGCCTCACCCACCAGGACGTCGTAAGTCGAGCAGCTGCGGCTGCGCCGATCGATGCCAAGCCCGGTCGAGGCGTTACCTTGAGGATCGAGATCGACGATCAGCACGCGCTCGCCGATCGCAGCCAGGGCCGTGCCCAGGTTGATCGCGGTCGTGGTCTTCCCAACCCCGCCCTTCTGGTTGGCAAGCGCCAGAATGCGTGGGTGACCGACCGGGATTGGCGCTCTATCTTCTTGATATATTTGATCAATTTGTGTCATGCTGGTTACCGCTCAGGGATGGCGCCGGTCGATCCGATCGAGCTCGACAATCCAGCCTTGTCCGCCCGTGAGGCTGGAATGAAGAATAGGCTTGATACTCCAATATTTAGTAGCCTCGGTCAATTCCGCCTCAACATCTTGACCCTTGAGAAACAAGGCTTTTGCACCCCGTCTCAGCAGCGGTTCGGCGAAGCCTAGCAGTTGGTGTAACGGAGCGACGGCCCGCGCGGTCACGCAATCGATTCGCTCCGGGATGCTATCCACAATATCCTCGATTCCCTTCGCGTGCACCACTCCGGGCGCGCCTGTGACCCGCAGCGCCTCGCGCAGGAACGCAGCCTTCTTGGCGTTGCGTTCGATCAGATGGACCCATGCTTCGGGCACATCCGCCAGCGCACAGGCAAGCACCACGCCGGGAAAACCTCCGCCGCTGCCGATGTCGATCCACACTCTGGCCGAAGGGGCGAAACGCAGGAGCTGAAGCGAGTCGGCGATGTGTCGGGTCCAGAGGGTCGGTAGCGTCGAGGGCGCGATCAGATTGGTCTTCGCCTGCCACTCCCGCAGCAGCTCGACGTAGCGGTCGAGGCGCGATTCTGTTTCACGTGAAACAGGTGTCAGCGAGAGCGCGGCCGCCTTGTCAGAGTCCTTCGGCGCGGGCTGGGGCACGGTTCGCCTCGTTTGTTTTCCGCCGCGACTCCCGCCGCAAATACGCAGCCAGGATCCCGAGCGCGGCTGGCGTCATGCCGTCGATACGGCCGGCCTGCCCCACCGTCCATGGCCGCGCGGCCTTCAGCTTTGCGCGCACCTCGTTCGAGAGCCCGGGCACGAGATCATAGTCGACCTCGCCCAGAACCAATCCCTCGTCGCGCCTGAAAGCCTCGACATCCGCTGACTGGCGCCTGAGATAGACGTCGTACTTCGCGTCGATCTCGAGATGTATGGCGATCCCTGGCTCAATGGCCGACAGATCAGGCCAGATCGCCCTGACCTGTTCCCAGCTGACTTCGGGATAAGCCAATAGCTCGAATGCCGAGCGGCGCTGGCCGTCCCTGTTCAAAGCGAGACCGTATTTTGCGGCCTCGTTCGGCGTCAGCGTCAGCGACTTCGCAAGGTGCCTGGCCGCCTCGAGCGCCGCCATCTTGGCGCCATGGCGACGCCGCCGCTCCTGTCCGACACAGCCGAGCCTGATGCCGCGGTCGGTCAGGCGCTGATCGGCATTGTCGGCGCGGAGTGTCAGGCGATACTCGGCGCGCGAGGTGAACATGCGATAGGGCTCGCTGATGCCTCGCGTCACCAGGTCATCGATCATCACGCCGAGATAGCCATCGGCCCGGTCGAATACGATCGGCGCGGCGCCCCCAGCCGTGAGCGCGGCATTGAGGCCGGCGACAATTCCCTGCGCGGCCGCCTCCTCATATCCGGTCGTGCCGTTGATCTGCCCGGCAAGGAAGAGACCCGGCAGTCTGCGGGTCTGCAGCGTCGGATCGAGCTCGCGCGGGTCGACGTGATCATATTCGATCGCATAGCCCGGACGAACCATCCGTACCCGCTCAAGCCCCGGGATGGACGCCAGGAGGGCAAGCTGGACCTCCTCGGGCAGAGAGGTTGAAATGCCGTTGGGGTAGACCGTGGTGTCGTCGAGCCCTTCGGGCTCCAGGAAAATCTGATGGCCGTCGCGATCGCCGAACTTGACGATCTTGTCCTCGATCGACGGGCAGTAGCGCGGCCCGGTGCTCTTGATCTGGCCGGAATACATCGGCGAGCGGTGCACATTGGCGCGAATGACGTCGTGGGTCGCAGACGTGGTGCGGGTGATGCCGCACTGGATTTGGGGCGTGATGATCCGCTCCGTCAGCACCGAAAACGGCTCCGGCGGATCGTCGCCCGGCTGCATTTCGATCGCGCCCCAATCGATCGTGGTGCCGTCAAGGCGCGGCGGCGTCCCGGTCTTGAGCCGCCCGAGCCTGAAGCCGGCGCGCTCGAAAGACTTGGACAATCCCATTGCGGGCGCCTCGCCGACCCTTCCCGCCGGCCAGTTCTTTTCCCCGAGGTGGATCAGCCCACGGAGGAACGTGCCCGTCGTGACGACGATCGCGCCCGTTTTCAAATGGCGCCCATCAGCGAGCTTGATGCCCGTGACCCCCTCGCCCGAAATGATCAGCTCGTCCGCCTCGCCTTCGATCACGCTCAGATTGGCGGTCTCGCGGATCGCAGCCTGCATCGCGCTCGCATAGAGTTTGCGGTCCGCCTGGGCACGCGGCCCCCTCACCGCCGGACCCTTGCGTCGGTTGAGCACACGAAACTGAATGCCGCCGGCATCGGCGACCCGGCCCATCAGCCCGTCAAGCGCATCGACCTCCCGGACCAGATGACCCTTGCCCAGCCCACCGATCGCGGGGTTGCAGGACATGGCGCCAATGGTCGCGAAACGATGCGTCACAAGCGCCGTTCGTGCGCCCACGCGCGCAGCGGCCGCGGCGGCCTCGCAACCCGCGTGCCCGCCGCCGATGACGATAACGTCGAACGATTCTGACCTCGAGATCATGGCGCGGACTTCTATCCTGAGGCCGTGAAACCGGAAAGACGTTTCACGTGAAACAGCGGCACTCAATCACGCGAGGCGCACTGTTTCACGTGAAACAGCGTTAACCATCTTCCTTAACCATTGATCAATCGGTTGAACGAAGCAGTAGCACTTACTTCCCGATACAGAACTCGCGGAAGATCACCTCGAGAATATCTTCGACGTCGACGTGGCCGAGCAATCGCCCAAGCGCGAACGCGGCCGAACGCAAATCCTCCGCAACCAGCTCCTCGGCTCGGTCAATGGCCGACAGGGCGCGCGCGAGCGAGGTTGCGGTCTGCTCCAGCAGCTCGCGTTGCCTCACCCGGGTGATCAGCCCTCCCTCCGATGCTCCAAAATATGCTTCCGCGAATTCGACCAGGGCCGACATCAACTCGGGCAAGCCGTCGCCCCTGCTCGCCGATATCGCAAGCACATCCGGGCCGCCGGCGGTCCGCATATCGGCCGCTGTGAGATCGATCTTGTTGCGCACCAGCCAGAGCGGCACCCCTCTCTCCTCAGGCGGTTGCGCGCCATCGCCCTCGGTGAGCCAAAGGACGAGGTCAGCCTCGGCCGCTCTGGCCCGCGCGCGGCGGACACCCTCCTGCTCCACTGGATCATCGGTGTCGCGGATACCCGCCGTATCGATGAGGGTGACGGGATAGCCGTCGAGATCGAGCTGCACCTCGATGACGTCGCGCGTGGTGCCGGCGTGCGGCGAGACGATCGCGACCTCGCGCCGCGCCAGCTGATTCATCAGCGTCGACTTGCCCACATTCGGAGGACCGGCGATGGCAACCACCAGCCCTTCACGCAGCCGTTCGCTCCGGCCTTCCGCTGCAAGCACGTCCCGGATCTCGCCAAGCAGCGATTTTATTTTCGAAGTCGCTGGCGCCATCAGCTCGGCGGGCACATCGGCTTCGTCCGAGAAATCGATGCCCGCCTCGATCAGCGCGCACGCCTCGATGATCTGTGCGCGCCAGTCGCGTGCCCTGTCACCCAGAAATCCCCTTAGCTGCCGCAACGCCTGGCGGCGCTGTCGATCCGTGTCGGCGTGAATGAGATCGTCGAGCGCCTCAGCTTCGGTGAGATCAAGCTTGCCATGCTCGAAAGCGCGGCGCGTGAACTCGCCACGCTCAGCCGCGCGAAAATTCTCCATGGCTGAAAGTGCGGCGAGCAGCGAGGCCAGCACCGCGCGTCCGCCATGAACATGAAACTCCGCGACGTCCTCACCAGTCGCACTTGCAGGTCCAGGAAAATACAGCACCACGGCATCGTCGATCGGTTGCGCCCTGGCGTCGCGCAGCAGCGCTCGCGTCGCCAGTCGCGGCGTCGGCAACTTTCCGATCAGCGACTTCAGCGCGTCCCCTGCGCGCGGCCCCGACACGCGCACGATCGCAATCGCACTCGGCGGGCGTGCTGATGACAGCGCGTAGATGGTCTGGTCGCGTGGATGCATGAGGTCATAGTAGCGCGGCCGTTGAGACGACAACGCCAATTCGCCGGTGCCTTCGTTACTGGAAGCGATTATGCTGCATTGCAGCAAAAAGAAAGGGCGCCCCGCTTGAGGCGCCCCATTCAGTCGCAATCGCAGGGCGTCAGGTATTCATTGATTCGAAAAACTCGGAGTTGTTCTTGGTGTTGCGAAGCTTGTCGAGCAGGAAGTCGATGGCGTCCATCGTGCCCATCGGATTCAGAATC
The DNA here is from genome assembly GCA_963738845.1 of uncultured Alphaproteobacteria bacterium. GTDB lineage: Bacteria > Pseudomonadota > Alphaproteobacteria > Rhizobiales > Xanthobacteraceae > Bradyrhizobium. The sequence goes on from CAVTYJ010000015.1 coordinate 24,886, forward strand.
CGGCGCAGCACGTACATTTTCTTCAGGACCTGCGGATCGGTGATCAGCTCTTCCTTGCGCGTGCCGGAGCGCGAGATGTCGATCGCGGGGAAGGTGCGCTTGTCGGACACCTTGCGATCGAGAATGAGCTCCGAGTTGCCGGTGCCCTTGAACTCTTCGAAGATCACTTCGTCCATGCGGCTGCCGGTGTCGACCAGCGCGGTCGCGATGATGGTGAGCGAGCCGCCCTCTTCGATGTTGCGCGCGGCACCAAAGAATTGCTTCGGGCGTTGCAGCGCGTTGGCATCGACGCCGCCGGTCAACACCTTGCCGGATGACGGCACGACAGTGTTGTAGGCGCGGCCAAGGCGGGTGATCGAATCGAGCAGGATCACGACGTCGCGGCCATGTTCCACCAGGCGCTTGGCCTTCTCGATCACCATCTCGGCGACCTGGACGTGGCGCACGGCCGGCTCATCGAAGGTCGAGGACACGACCTCGCCCTTGACGGACCGCTGCATGTCCGTGACTTCCTCCGGCCGTTCGTCGATCAGGAGCACGATCAGATAGCAATCGGGGTGATTGGCGGTGATCGAGTGCGCGATGTTCTGCATCAGCACGGTCTTGCCGGTGCGTGGCGGCGCCACGATCAGGGCGCGTTGGCCCTTGCCGATCGGCGCGACGATGTCGATCACCCTCGCGGAGAGATCTTTTCTGGTGGGATCGTCGATTTCCATCCGGAACCGCTGGTTCGGGAACAGCGGCGTGAGGTTGTCGAAATTGACCTTGTGCTTGGCCTTTTCCGGATCCTCGAAATTCAGCGTGTTGACTTTCAGCAGCGCGAAATAGCGTTCGCCTTCTTTCGGGCTGCGAATATGGCCCTCGATGGTATCGCCGGTCCGAAGACCGAAGCGGCGGATTTGCGAGGGCGAAACGTAAATATCGTCCGGCCCCGGGAGATAATTGGCGTCGGGCGAACGCAGGAAGCCGAAGCCGTCGGACAGAACCTCGACGACGCCTTCGCCTACGATATCGGTTTCCGCGATCGCGAGCTGCTTGAGGATGGCGAACATCAGCTCCTGCTTTCGCATGGTGCTGGCATTTTCGACCCCGTTCTCTTCCGCGAACGCAACGAGTTCCGCCGGCGTCTTGGATTTGAGGTCTTGGAGTTTGATTTCCCGCATTGGGGTGGTCCTGTGGGAGTATTTGAAAAGAGAAGGGATGCGAGGTGGCTTTTAAAGCGGACGCGAATAGGAAAATCCGCTAGCTCAAAGCAAGGAAAGCCGGACGGGCTTAAGACCTGATGCGGCGGCCGGTCTGGACCGGAACGCAACGACATCCGCCTGCGTGGGGTGGGATCGCTCCAATATAGAAAATCGATCCGCGCTTCGCAAGCAGCCTTCGAAAGACTGCCAACAGCCGAAATGGTTAAGAAAACGGTTTGACGACCACCAGGATCACGATCAGGACCATGAAAGCGGTCGGCACTTCATTGATAATACGGTAGAATTTTTGACTGTGCAGATTTTTGTCGGCGGCGAAGGCCCTCACCCATCGTACCAAAAAACCATGGACGCCCGACATTGCGAGCGCCAACAGGAATTTGATCTGAAACCACGCCGACCCATACCAATGGCCGGCCCACGCCAGGTAGAATCCGGCGAGCCAGCTCACGATCATCGCCGGATTGATGATCGCCTTGAGCAGACGCCGCTCCATGATCTTGAATGTCTCGGATTGTTTCGAGCCGGCTTCGGCCTCGCAGTGATAGACGAACAGGCGCGGCAAATAGAGCATTCCCGCCATCCAGGCGATCACGGCGACGACATGCAGAGCCTTGATCCACTCATACATCGGCGATCATTCGTTTCATCAGTGCAGCAACGCCTGCAGGTCCGTCCGGAATTTCCAGGATCGCTTTGCGGCAAGACTTGTCCGCAGGCAAGCCTTCCCTAAACAAATCTTAGATTCTTAAAAGTTTGAAGTCTTAGTTCTCGGTGGATTTGACTCATGCAAAACGGTTCGATCGTTCGAACGGTGTTGTTCACATCGCCCGACAGTTTCCACGCGACAAGGGGCGATCCGGATAAATCGCCGCGAGTCAGTAGCTTGACCCGGACAACCGGCGGCTTATGCAGAGACAAGTCCACATAACCCCAGTATCATTACCGGCCGGAACGGACTTTTCCTTTTTCGAGGTGGTGTGAAGAACGAGGCGGGTTATCAACGCAAGGCGAGCGGCGCCCGCTTTACTCATCACCGAGCTCCACACGGATTCACAGGATACGCTGGGTGCCAACAACAGGAAATTATTTTCATCTTCATCTGGTTTCGGACTCGACGGGTGAAACCCTGATCACCGTGGCGCGCGCGGTGGCCGCGCAATACACCCACATCACGCCGGTGGAGCACGTCTATCCGCTGGTGCGCAGCCAGAAGCAGCTCGACCGCGTGCTCGACGAAATCGAGGAATTGCCGGGAATCGTGCTGTTCACGTTGCTCGAAAGGGATCTCGTGCTGCGGCTCGAAGCCAAGTGCAAGGAAATCAACCTGCCGAGCCTGTCGATCATCGGCCCGGTGATGCAGCTGTTCGAGGCCTATCTGGGTACGGCGACAGCCGGTCGGGTCGGCGCGCAGCACGTTCTGAATGCGGAATATTTCAAGCGGATCGACGCGCTCAATTACACGATGATGCATGACGACGGCCAGCACGTCGAAGGACTGGAAGAGGCCGATGTCGTTTTGGTCGGGGTATCCCGTACCTCGAAAACCCCGACCTCGATCTATCTCGCCAACCGCGGCATTCGGACCGCCAATGTTCCCCTGGTGCCCGGGATAGCGCTGCCGCACCAGCTCGAACATTTGAAGCGGCCTCTGGTGGTCAGCCTGCACGCCACGCCCGAACGGCTGATCCAGGTGCGGCAGAACCGGCTGCTCAGCATGGGCGCGGGACCCAGCAGCGAGGACTACATCGATCGACAGACGGTAACGGATGAGGTTGCCTTCGCGCGTCGGCTGAGCGCCAAGTTCAATTGGGCGCAGCTCGATGTGACGCGGCGCTCGATCGAGGAGACTGCGGCCGCGGTTCTGAAGCTCTATACCGACCGCCAGCGGCAACGGCTGCCGGAGTGATGATCTGATGACGCTCTGGCGCGGAGAAAATTCACTGATCCTGGCTTCGCAGAGCCATGCGAGGCAAACGCTGCTGGCCCATGCAGGGATCGCCTTTGAGGCCATGCCTGCGAACATCGATGAGCGCGGCATCCAGGCACGTTCCGGCGTTTCGGCACCGGGCGATATTGCGCGCCTGCTGGCAGAAGCAAAGGCGCTTGCTGTCTCGAGCCGCAGGGCTGGCCATGTCGTGATCGGCGCCGATCAGACGCTGGCGCTGGGGCAGCGGCTCTTCAGCAAGCCCAATGGACGCGCCCAGGCAGCGGAGCAATTGCGCGCGCTCGCAGGCAAGACGCACGAGCTTTTCTCGGGTGTCGCGGTCGCGCTTGATGACAGGGTCATGTACGCGCATGTTGCCGTCGCGCGGCTGACCATGCGCCCGCTGAGCGAGAACAATATCGCGGCCTACCTCGATGCCGCGGGCGACATTGTGACGTCGAGCGTCGGCGCCTATCAGCTTGAACGCTTCGGCGTGCATCTGTTCGAGCATATCGATGGGGACCATTTCACGATTCTCGGCCTGCCGCTGCTACCCCTGATCGGCTTTCTGCGGAGCCAGTCCTGGCTTGCGATATAGAGACCAGACCATGCTTGTCCTCGGATTGACCGGATCGATCGGAATGGGCAAATCGACCACCGCGAAACTGTTCGCGGAGGCCGGCGTCCCCGTCTACGACGCGGATGCGGTGGTCCACGAATTATACGAAGGCGAAGCGGCGCCGGCGATCGAGGCCGCATTCCCCGGCACGACGGCAGACGGCAAGGTAGACCGCGCAAAACTTTCCGCGCGCGTCGTGCATGATCCGGCGGCGATGAAGCAGTTGGAAGACATCGTTCACCCGATGCTGGGCGCCTCGCGCCGGAAATTTTTCGAGGCTGCTGAGGCCTCCGGTGCGCCGGTGGTGGTGGTCGACGTGCCGCTCCTGTTCGAGACCGGCGGGGAAAAGCGCGTCGACGCGGTCGTCGTCGTGACGACCGCTCCGGAGCTCCAGCGAGAACGCGTGCTGGCTCGGGGCTCGATGGATGACGAAAAGCTCGATTCCATTCTCGCCCGGCAAATGCCGGATGCCGAAAAGCGCAAGCGTGCCGATTTCGTCGTGGATACATCGCACGGGCTCGACCCTGTTCGGGAGCGCATCCGCGACATCCTGGATCAGGCTGTTAAGATGCCGCGGCGGCGGGCCTGATTCGCCGCGCGATGATGTCCGGACGCCGATGCGCGAAATCGTTCTCGATACCGAAACCACCGGCCTTGATCCCCTGCGCGGCGACCGCCTGGTCGAACTGGGCTGCATCGAGCTTTTCAACCGGATGCCGACTGGCCAGGCCTTCCATCGCTATATGAACCCCGAACGCGAGATGTCGGCGGAAGCCTTTGCCGTGCACGGCCTCTCGACCGAGTTCCTCGCCGACAAGCCGTTCTTCCACGAGGTGGTCGAGGAATTTCTCGCCTTCATCGGCGATGCGCCGCTCGTCATTCACAACGCATCGTTCGACATCAGCTTCATCAATGCCGAGCTTGATCGCATCAAGCGGCCGGCGATCCAGCGCGAGCGGCTGGTCGATACGCTGTTGCTGGCCCGGCGCAAGCATCCCGGTGTCTCGAACCGGCTTGACGATCTTTGCTCGCGCTATGCCATCGACAATTCCCGCCGCACCAAGCACGGCGCGTTGCTCGATGCCGAGCTGCTGGCCGAAGTCTATGTTGACCTGATCGGGGCGCGCCAGTCGCAGCTGATCCTGGCGACCGAAACCCGCGAGATCCGGATCGGGTTGTCGGGCGAGACACCGCGCAGGCAGCGTCCGCTGCCGCTTGTTCCGCGGATCACTGCCGACGACCGCGAAGCGCACCGGGCGTTCGTCGCAACGCTGGGCGACAAGCCGATCTGGAACGACTACCTGCCCGCGCTCTTAGAGTCCTGATCGAGCATCAACCCCGCGCAAAGGCTGCGCGTTTGTGCCGTCGGAAAACCGGCGTCCAGTTTTCCAGGTCATGCTCTCATGGTCGGGTCTAGCTCGGCTTCATGCCGGGGGCCTGGCTTGCGGCGGCCTGACGCGCCATGTTCTGCCGGAACAGGCCCACGAAGTCGACGGGATCCAGCAACAGCGGGGGGAAACCCCCGTCGCGCACGGCGGTCGCGATGATCTCGCGTGCGAACGGGAACAACAGCCGCGGACACTCGATCAGGAGCATCGGCGACAGGTTTTCCTGCGGAATGTTGAGCAGGCGGAATACGCCGCCATAGACGAGCTCGAACGAGAAGATCAGCTTGCCGTCATTTTCGGCCTTGCCCTCGACGGTCAGCGTGACCTCGTAGTCGGTTTCGGCGACCGCGTTGGCGCCGACATTGATCTGGATGTTGATCTGGGGCGGCTGGGATTGTGGCCCCAGCGAGGAGGGGGCGTTCGGATTCTCGAACGACAGGTCCTTGGTATATTGCGCCAGCACGTTGAGCTGGGGAGGTGCCGCCTCGGGAGGGCTCCCATTGCCATTGGTCATGAAAAACTCTCCTCGCGCGAAAAAAGGCGGTTGCCGGGCGAGTGGCTAACATAGCCGCGCCTCGTTCCACAAGGACGACCGCGCCGCCCCTCCATCGGACGTCCAAACATGTTTTTGAGGCGGCGAAGGGCGGCCGGCATGAAACCTTGGGCCTATCTTAAACGATTGAATATACGCGATTTCTGTCCCACGATCGGGTTTCCCCTCGGGCCGAAAACGCGCTACAATTCGCTATGTGCCAAAGCGCGCCATTGGCCCGGCAAGATTTCGTGCCTACATCGTGCGGACTTAAATCGATGATGTAGTGTGAGCCGTTCCCTTCCGAGATCGGGAACGCCGTAAATGCCGGACCCGTTACCGGCTGAGACCAGAAAGCGGAAACGACGTGGACATTTATACGATCATCTTCCTCGCGTTGGCGGTGTTCATTTTCCTGCGCCTGCGCAACGTGCTCGGTCAGCGCACCGGCAGCGAGCGGCCGCCATTCGATCGCGCTGCGCGCAACACGATTCCTGGCGCGCCCGACAACAACGTTGTTCCTATTCCGGGCAAGGTGATCGACCAGGCGCCGTTGGCGCCGACCGCCGAGGTCGCCCCGCCCACCGATCGCTGGAAGGGTCTCGCCGAGACCGGCACCGCGTTGGCCCAGGGGCTCGATGCGATCGTGGCGCGGGACTCATCGTTCGATCCGCGACACTTCCTGTCCGGTGCGCGCTCGGCCTATGAGATGATCGTGCTGGCCTTCGCCAATGGCGACCGCCGTGCCCTGCGCGACCTCCTGTCGTCGGAGGTTTTCGAAAGCTTTGACGCGGTCATCAAGGATCGTGAAAAGCACGAGCAAAAGACCGAGACGCGGTTCGTCTCGATCGACAAGGCCGAGCTTGTGAATGCCGAGCTGCGCGACCGCATGGCCCAGCTCACCGTGAAGTTTGTGTCGCAGATGATTTCCGTCACCCGCGACAAGGCTGGCACCATTGTCGATGGCAATCCGGACAAGGTCGCCGATATCACCGACCTCTGGACATTTGCCCGCGACACCACCTCACGCGATCCGAACTGGAAGCTGGTTGGAACGGGAAGCGCCCACTGATGTGAAGCTCTGCAGGCGGTACGTTGCGGCTTCATTGCTTGTCGCCGTGGTGGTGCTGTCTTCGGCCTCGCTTGCCGAATTGGCTGCGCGCGGCCTGCGTTCCCGTCCCCCTCCGCCGCCGGTCGTCCATTCGCGAACGCTTCCCTATCCGCGACTTGAGTTTCCGCTCGAGATTGCCGGCAGCCAGTATGTGCCGCTGGCCTTTGCCGACATTCCGGGCTGGGGGCAGGATGATCATCTTGCCGCATTCAAGACGTTCCGCGAGAGCTGCAAACCGATCGCCGCGCAGTCGTTGCAGGTGCAGGATGCGCGCGCACTGGGTGCCTCACTGCGCGATCCCTGTCGTGCGGCGCGCGCGCTGGACAACGCGGACAGCGCCAAAGCGAAGAGCTTTTTCGAGGACAACTTTACGCCGCTGCGAATCTCCCGGCTCGGTGAGGGCGACGGCTTCGTCACCGGCTACTATGAACCTGTCATCGAAGGATCGCGGACGCAGAACGAGATCTACCCGGTGCCGGTCTACCGGCGTCCCTCCAACCTGTTCGTCCGCGGCTACAGCCAGGCTTCGCCCGACCTGCCGAACAAGGGCGCCGTGTATCGCAAGATCGGCCGCCGCAAGCTTGTGCCTTATTACGATCGCGCCGAGATCGAGGACGGGGCGATCGAGGGCCGCGGCCTCGAAATCTGCTTCCTCAAGAGCCAGACCGATCTGTTGTTTGCGCAAATCCAGGGCTCGGCACGGGTCGAGCTCGATGACGGTTCGACGCTGCGGATCAACTACGATTTCTACAACGGCTATTCGTACACGCCGGTCGGCCGCGTGCTGATCGAACGCGGCACCATCCCGCGCGAGCAGATGTCGATGCAGAAGATCAGGGAATGGATGGATGCCAATCCCGATGCTGCCGACGATGTCCGGCGGCAAAACAGGTCCTACATTTTCTTCCGCGAGGTGCAGCTCTCGGACAAGGACGAAGCCGTCGGCGCCCAGGGTATTCCGCTGACGCCGGGGCGCTCGATCGCCGTTGACAAGTCGCTGCATGTGTATGGCACGCCGTTCTTCATCGAGGGCGAGCTGCCGATCGAGTTGGAACGATCGAAGACGCCGTTCCGGCGGCTGATGATCGCGCAGGACACGGGATCGGCGATTGTCGGTCCCGCGCGCGCCGACCTCTATTTCGGTGCCGGCGCTGATGCGGGGAAAGTCGCCGGACGGCTGAAGCAGAACGTGCGTTTTGTGATCCTGGTGCCGAAATCGCTCGATCCGGAGCAGCGGGCTCACAAGATGCCTCTGCCGGACCCGCGCCCATCGGAGACCATCGCAAAGCTGTTCCCGCAGACGCTCGCGATGAAAGATGCGGCAAAGGATCAGAAGGACACGGTCCCGGCTCGCGCCTCCAGGGCGACCCAGGCCCAGGCGACGGAGACGACGGTGGCCGCGCCGGTGCCGCTGCCGGAAGCGCGGCCCGCGTCGGCGCCGAGCCGCGACACGCGTCTCAAGCGCAACCGCGGCAGCCGATGAAACGACCGCCGGTGATCCCTGAACACGCACCGGCGCGCGGCAAGCGCAGTCTGAGCGAAGAGGAGCGCACGCTGTGGGAGGGCGTCGCCAGGCAGGTGAAGCCGCTGCACCGCAAGCCACGCGCGGCAAGGCCGGCGGTGGCGCATGCGCCGGATCACATCGCAAAATCCGGAGCCGTGCCGCGTCCTGTCACGGCCATGCAGCCGGCAAAACCGAGCAAGCCGGCGGTGTCGCCCCCGGCCACACCGCAATTGGCGCCGCTCGGCCGCCGCGAGCGCGCGCGGCTGTCGCGGGGCAGGAACGAGATCGAGGCGCGACTTGACCTGCACGGCATGACCCAGACCAGAGCGCACCGGGCCTTGCTCGGCTTTCTGCAGCGCGCGCACCGGGACGGCCTCACCTTCGTGCTCGTCATCACCGGCAAGGGCAAGGTCGGCGCCGAGGCCGAGCGCGGCGTGCTGCGCCGGCAAGTGCCGCAATGGCTCGGGCTTCCCGAGTTTCGCTCGCTCATCGTCGGGTTCGAGCAGGCGCATATCGGCCATGGCGGCGAGGGCGCGCTTTACGTGAGGGTCAGGCGGGCAAGATTTTAGAGCGCGATCCGGAAAAGTGGTCACCGGTTTTCCGAAAAGATCATGCCCAATCAGGAATTTAAATTTAGAGCGGGATCGCGATTCAACCCAATCCGATCGCGCTAGAACGGCCGCACGATCCCGACGCGCGGAATTCAGCGTCACTACCAGTCCGAAACGTCTCGTGGTTCCGCCGGAGGGGATCGGCGCGATCTCGCGCTCGGCCGGCAGCGCCTTGATTGCATGCAGCATCAGCATCATGCAGACCGCCCAGTTCGATACCCATCGTGAATAATCGAACACGATGGCGAACATCACGAGATAACCGAGACTGATCCCGACCAGGCCCGCAATCACGACGCGCCGATGCCAATGCTCGCGCAGCGTGCCGATGGCCCGCGTCAGATAGCGCCACAATGGCAAATGCAGCCAGAGCAACAGCGCGAATATGGGCATCCCGAGCAGGTTCGAGGGCAAGCGCTGCCAAGTGTCGGCGATCTCCTTCGACAGCGGCTGGTACCAGATATAGCTGAAAATCAGGAGGTCGCTGCGTGACGGATCGACCATGCGCGTGCGCAAATGCGCAATGAATTCCGCTTCCGACAGCGGCACGGTGCCCCAGAACTGCGTGACGACAAAAAGGCCCGCGAGCAGCGAGATCGCGACGAGACCGATGGCGCTGTTTTGCCACTTGAAGCCCGCGACCAGGTAATGGCGCAGCACCACGATCACGGCGATGGTCGGCACATACATCAGTGCATGAATGTGGTGGATCAGCAGCAGGGTGACCGCACAAAGCGCGGCCAGCACGACGAAGAGCGCGGAGCGCGCCGGCACCAGCAAGAGGCAGATCGCAAACAGGCATCCGAAAATGTCGAAGTGCCCCAGCGTGAACATGAAATTCTTGAAAAAGAACGGCGAGCCCGCGGTGAACACAAACAGCGGCAGCTCCCTTTCATCGAACCCGAACGTTCGGCGGAACAGCTCGATAAACAGTCCAAGCGTGACCAGCCACGTGGCGCCCGCAAGCGCAAACACCAGCCAGACCGGTACCTTGTCCGTGAACAGCGCGACCGCGGCGCCGATCAGGCCGCGCTTGATGAAGCCGAACTGGTAATCGACCAGAAGGTGGACGTAGGGGGCGTAGGGCGGCAGCCCGAGCTTGTGCCAGAGAACACCGAGCATGGCGACGACGTTGACGACAAGCATCAACCGCCACGGATTGTCCCATGCGCGCTGCTTCATCCAGCCCCCAAAGCCGATGAAGATTACCGCGCAATCGCGACGGCTACAATCCTACGCCACAACCTGGAGACGAGCGCCGCGCTTTTTCGAAAAGATAACGGTCAAACAAAAGGATAGCGCGGGATAGCGCCGAAAAATCCACGCGTCTGCGACCGGGTCACAGGATAAACCTGCTCAAATCCGCGTTCTTGGCGAGGTCGCCGACGTGCTTTTGCACATACTCGGCATCGACCTGGACGGTCTCGCCGTTGCGGTCGGGCGCGGTGAAGGAAATATCGTCGAGCACACGCTCCATCACCGTCTGCAGCCGCCGCGCGCCGATGTTCTCGACACTCGAGTTGACGGCCACCGCGATATCGGCAAGCGCATCGATCGCGCCGTCGGTGATGTCGAGGGTGACGCCCTCGGTTTTCATCAACGCCACATACTGCTTGATCAGCGAGGCCTCGGGTTCGGTCAGGATGCGGCGCATGTCGTCGCGGCTCAGAGCCTGCAGCTCGACCCGGATGGGAAGTCGGCCTTGCAGCTCCGGGAGAAGGTCGGACGGCTTTGCGATGTGGAATGCGCCGGAGGCGATGAACAGGATGTGGTCCGTCTTGACCGCGCCATGCTTGGTCGAGACCGTGGTGCCCTCGATCAGCGGCAGAAGATCGCGCTGCACGCCCTCGCGCGAGACGTCGCCGCCGACGCGGTTGTCGCGCACGCAGATCTTGTCGATCTCGTCGAGGAACACGATACCGTTGTTCTCGACCGCGCCGATGGCCTCCTGGACGAGCTGGTCGTTGTCGAGGAGCTTGTCGGACTCCTCGTTGACCAAAATCTCGTGCGAGCCTTCGACGGTCAGGCGGCGCGTCTTGGTGCGGCCGCCGAGCTTGCCGAAAATGTCGCCGATCGAGATCGCGCCCATCTGCGCGCCGGGCATGCCGGGGATCTCGAACATCGGAAAACCCGAGGACGACTGCGTCTCGACCTCGATCTCCTTGTCGTTGAGCTCGCCGCCGCGCAGCTTGCGGCGGAAGGACTCGCGCGTGGCGGCACTCGAATTCGGTCCGACCAGCGCGTCCAGCACGCGTTCCTCGGCCGCAAGCTGGGCGCGCGCCTGCACATCCTTGCGCTTGCGCTCCCGCACCTGCGCGATCGCGACCTCGAGCAGGTCGCGGACGATCTGCTCGACATCGCGGCCGACATAGCCCACTTCCGTGAATTTCGTCGCCTCGACCTTGATGAACGGCGCACCGGCGAGCTTGGCCAGCCGCCGCGCGATCTCGGTCTTGCCGACCCCGGTCGGTCCGATCATCAGGATGTTCTTGGGCAGCACTTCCTCGCGCAGGCCGCCATTGAGCTGCAACCTTCGCCAGCGGTTGCGCAAGGCGATCGAGACGGCACGTTTGGCTTCGGCCTGGCCGACGATGAAGCGGTCGAGCTCGGAGACGATTTCACGCGGGGAGAAGTCTGTCATGGCACCTAGCTAGGGATGGAACGCCGCAGAGACAAGATAAATCTGACGGTCAGATGATCGGCGGCCCCGACTGCCAGTGCCGGATCGCCTCGAACGGGTAGATCAGCATGATGATATTGAGCGTCAGATTGTCGCGAATGTGAAGTCCGACCAGAATTTCAAAGGCAAGCGCCAGCGTCACCGTAAACGCGACGGGAAGCGTTCTGGCAAGCAGGAAGCCGGTCACCATCGCCAGCGTATCGGAGACCGAATTGACGATGCTGTCGCCGAAATAGTCGAGCGACACCGTGGCCGAGCGATAGCGCTCGATGATGAAGTTGGAATTTTCGAGGATCTCCCAGCCACCTTCCACCAGCATCGCAATGATCAGCCGGCCGGGCCAGGACAGGCTCGGGAACAGAGCCCAGGTCGCGGCATAGAACAAGAAGCCGTGGATCACATGCGAGAAGGTGTACCAATCGGTGAGATGCTGCGAGTTCTCCGAGCTTTGCACCACGCCGTGCCACAGCTTGACGTAACCGCAGGTGCAGATCGGCACGCGCCCCATCGCGTAGAGGATGGTCGCTTGCAGCGCGAGGAGAGAGATTGCGATCGTCACCCATTGCCGGGCGGCGAGCCGCTTGTGCTTATCGGCGCGGAGCAGCGTCACCGGTTGCGAACCATCAGAAGCGCCGGTCCCTGCGGCGTCGCGACCATGCGATCACGGGCGAACCCGGCCTTTTCATAGGCGCGCACGGCCCGCGTGTTGGCCGGATCGGGATCAGTCACGATCCGCGGGATTCCCGTACTCAACAGTTCATCAACAAAGCCGCGAATGAAGCGCGATCCATGTCCACACCCGATCAGGTCGGGCTCCCCGATGAATTGATCGACGCCGCGCGTCTTGTCCGGTTGAATGCCAAAACCCTGATTCCAGGCCGACAGCGCGTAGCTCTGGATGTAGGCGAACGGGCGGCCGCCGATCGAAACGATGAACTGGTCCATGTCGGGGTCATCGAGGTCGCCGCTGACAAGCTCGAACTGTTGGTCGGGCTCGCCCCACCATCGCACCACTTCGGGCGTGGCGAGCCAGCGCCGGATCAGCGAAAGATCGGCGCTCGACATGTCGCGGAAAGCATAGGGCTCAGCCACCCTGCAGCATCTCGATGGTGACATTGCGGTTGGTGAACACACAAATGTCGGCGGCGATATCGAGCGCGCGGCGCACGATAGCCTCGGCATCCTGGTCCGTCTCGATCAGCGCGCGTGCAGCCGCCAGCGCGTAATTGCCGCCCGAGCCGATCGCCATCACGCCGGCTTCGGGTTCCAGCACGTCGCCGGTGCCGGTCAGGACCAGCGAGACGTCCTTGTCGGCGACGATCATCATTGCTTCCAGCCGCCGCAAATAGCGGTCCGTGCGCCAATCCTTGGCCAGTTCGACGGCGGCGCGGGTCAATTGTCCCGGATATTGCTCGAGCTTGCTTTCAAGGCGCTCGAACAGGGTGAACGCATCGGCGGTCGCGCCGGCAAAGCCGCCGATCACGTCGCCCTTGCCGAGCTTTCGGACCTTCTTGGCGTTCGACTTGATCACGGTCTGGCCGATCGAGACCTGGCCGTCGCCGCCGATCACGACCCGGCCGCCCTTGCGAACGGTCAAGATGGTGGTGCCGTGCCAGACCTGCGTTTCATTTGGGGAGACTTGCATGAAATACCCTTTCGTCCGGCCAGATTTAGGGTTTTAGGCCCCCGGTTACAATTGCGGCAATCCGCTCACCATAGGTGGAAGTTCGGCGCCGGAAAGGCGATCCCGCAGTAGCGAAGGTGGCACCGTCCTGTTAAAAGGGCCGCGTTTTTCAGGGCATGAGCCGGAAAAGTGGACATCGGTTTCGGTTCATGCGCAAACAAGACCGGATTTCTTCATGCGCACGGCCAACATCAAGCGCAAGACCAAGGAGACCGACATCGAGGTTTCGGTGAACCTCGACGGGACGGGCGCCTCCAGCATCGCGACCGGAATCGGTTTCTTCGACCATATGCTCGATCTGCTGGCGCGGCATTCCCGCATCGACCTCACGGTGAAGGCGGTCGGCGACCTCCATATCGATCACCACCACACGACCGAAGACGTGGGCATCGCGCTCGGCCAGGCGTTGAAGCAGGCCCTCGGCACCATGGCCGGCATCACGCGCTATGCCTCGGTCCACATGCCCATGGACGAGACGCTGTCGCGCGTGGTGATCGACATCTCCGGGCGGCCGGTGCTGGTGTTCAAGGTCGAGTTTCCGCGCGACACGATCGGGCAGTTCGACACCGAGCTCGTGCGCGAATGGTTCAACGCCTTTGCGATGAACGCCGGCGTGACTTTGCACGTCGAGACCCTATATGGCGAGAACAGTCATCATATCGCCGAATCCTGCTTCAAGGGTCTGGCACGGGCGCTGCGCGCCGCGGTCGCGATCGATCCGCGGGCTGCGGGCGAGGTGCCGTCAACCAAGGGCTCGCTCGGCGGTTGATCGATCGCTGCAAGCTCTTGCGGTTCTGATAACAGGTTTCGAGGCATTCCCATGCCGGTTTATACGGTTCACGCTCCTTCCGCTTCGGGCGCGGATCTTCGCGCCACGGACAAGTTCGTCTTCGTGCGCGACGGCTTTCATGTCTGGGCCATGATCCTTGCGCCATTCTGGCTGCTCTGGAAGCGGCTGTGGCTGGCGGCGATCCTCTGGGTCGTCGTGATCGTCACGCTCGAGGTCGGGCTCGCCCGGCTCGGCGCCGGACGTGCGGCGATCTGGTCGACTGCCGCGCTGCTTGCGCTGTTGATGGGGTTCGAGGCGGCCAGCCTGCAGCGCTGGACGCTGTCGCGCCGCAAATGGCGCCAGCTCGACACAGTGGTCGCCGATGACGAGGAAGCTGCCGAACGCCGCTTTTTCGATCGCTGGACCGCGAGCCAGGGCGGGGTGAGCTACGATCCGCTGATGGTCGACCGCGGCGGCCCGCCGCCGACCCGCAGCATTCCGGGCCAGCGTTTTTCCGAGCCACCGCCGTTGCCGCAGGGCGGCGTCATTGGATTGTTTCCCGAGCCGGGAGGCCGGCGATGAGCATTGCCGTCATCGATTACGGCTCGGGCAATCTGCACTCGGCGGCAAAAGCTTTCGAGCGCGCCGCGCGCAGCGCGCAAGAGCCGCAGAAGGTGGTGATTACGCGCGACCCCGAGACCGTTTACCGTGCCGATCGCATCGTCCTGCCCGGCGTCGGGGCATTTGCCGATTGCCGCAGGGGAATCGATGCGCTCGACGGCATGGTCGAGGCCTTGACCGAAGCCGTGCGCAAGAAGGCGCGTCCGCTGTTCGGCATCTGCGTCGGCATGCAGTTGTTTGCAACCCGCGGCAAGGAGCACGTCGTCACCGAAGGGTTCAACTGGATCGAGGGTGACGTCGAAAAGATCGTGCCGCGCGATGAAAACCTGAAAATCCCGCACATGGGCTGGAACACGCTCGAAGTCCTGCGCGAGCACCCGCTATTGGATCGTCTCGAACTCGGACCGAAAGGCCGCCACGCCTATTTCGTGCACTCCTACCACCTCAACCCCGCTCACGAGGCGGACGTGCTGGCGCGCGCCGATTATGGCGGGCCGGTCACGGCCGTTGTCGCCAGGGATACCGCCGTCGGCACCCAGTTCCACCCGGAGAAGAGCCAGCGCTTCGGGCTGGCGCTCATCTCGAACTTCCTGAAGTGGAAGCCGTGATCCTTTTTCCTGCAATCGACCTGAAGGGTGGACAATGCGTGCGGCTCGAGCAGGGCGACATGGCGCGGGCGACCGTGTTCAGTCTCGATCCGGCAGCGCAAGCCGAAAGCTTTGCCGCCCAAGGCTTTGAATATCTGCATGTGGTCGATCTCGACGGCGCCTTTGCCGGCCAACCGATGAATGCCGGTGCGGTCGAGGCGATGCTCAAGGCGGTCACCATGCCGCTGCAGCTCGGCGGCGGCATTCGCGATCTTGCGACCGTCGAGGCCTGGCTCGAAAAGGGCGTCGCGCGCGTCATCATCGGCACGGCCGCGGTCCGCGATCCCGATCTTGTCAGGACGGCTGCAAAAAAATTCCCGGGCCGCGTCGCGGTCGGGCTCGATGCGCGCGACGGCAAGGTTGCGGTCGAGGGCTGGGCGGAGACCTCCGAGGTCACCGCGCTCGAGATCGCACAGCGTTTCGAGGACGCCGGTGTCGCCGCGATCATCTTCACCGACATCGCGCGTGACGGCCTGCTTAAGGGCCTCAATCTGGACGCGACCATCGCGCTCGCCGACCGCATCGCGATTCCCGTGATCGCCTCGGGCGGGCTCGCCTCGATCGAGGACATCGAGGCCATGCTGACGCCGCGGGCGAAAAAGCTCGCCGGCGCCATTGCCGGTCGCGCGCTTTATGACGGACGGCTCGATGCCGCGGCGGCGCTGAAGCTGATCCGAAACGCGCGCGCGGCGGCCTAGGAGAAGTTCAATGTTCAAGGTCCGCGTCATTCCCTGCCTCGACGTCAAGGACGGCCGCGTCGTCAAGGGCGTCAATTTCGTCGATTTGCGCGACGCCGGCGATCCCGTGGAGGCCGCAATCGCCTATGACGCCGCGGGCGCCGACGAGCTGACTTTTCTCGACATCACCGCAACCCACGAAAATCGCGGCATCATGCTGGACGTGGTCCGTCGCACCGCCGAGGCCTGCTTCATGCCGCTGACGGTTGGCGGCGGCGTGCGCACCATCGAGGACATCAGGACGCTGCTGCGTTCCGGAGCCGACAAGGTTTCGATCAATTCGGCCGCCGTGGCCAGGCGCGAATTCGTCAAGGAAGCCGCGGAAAAGTTCGGCGAGCAGTGCATCGTGGTCGCGATCGACGCCAAGCGGGTGGGCAGTGCCGGGGGCTCGGGCTGGCAAATCTTTACCCATGGCGGCCGCAAGCCGACCGGGATCGATGCCCTCGAATACGCCCAGGAGGTGGTCTCGCTGGGCGCCGGCGAAATCCTGCTCACCTCGATGGACCGCGACGGCACGCGGCAGGGCTTCGATCTCCCCCTGACGCGGGCGATCGCCGACAGCGTGCCGGTCCCCGTCATTGCCTCCGGCGGCGTCGGCAACCTCGACCACCTGGTAGATGGTATACGCGAGGGGCACGCCACCGCTGTGCTGGCGGCCTCGATCTTCCACTTCGGCGAATTCACCATACGCCAGGCCAAGGACCACATGGTCCGCGCCGGTCTGCCGATGCGGCTCGATCCTTAACGCTCGTCGTCGAAGACTCCCCGTCGCAAAAGTGCTACATGACGAGCGTGAGCGC
Organism: uncultured Alphaproteobacteria bacterium; assembly: GCA_963738845.1. Lineage (GTDB taxonomy): Bacteria > Pseudomonadota > Alphaproteobacteria > Rhizobiales > Xanthobacteraceae > Bradyrhizobium. The sequence continues at coordinate 41,718 of CAVTYJ010000015.1, forward strand.
CCGCGCAGTCCGCGGGCGCATGTGTCGAGTTGAGTTGAATGCCGCGTTTTACCGTCCACGATCTTGCCGCAACCATCGATGCCCGCGCGGCATCGGGGGGAGAGGCCTCCTACACCAGGAAGCTCCTGGACAAGGGCGCGGAGCATTGCGCCAAGAAGCTGGGCGAAGAAGCGGTGGAGACCGTGATCGCCGCGGTCGAGAACGACCGCAGTCATCTGATCGCCGAAAGCGCCGACCTGCTCTATCACCTTCTTGTGCTTCTTAAGGCGCGCGGCGTCACCCTCGAAGAGGTTGAGGTCGCGCTCGCGCAGCGTACATCGATGTCGGGATTGGAAGAAAAGGCGTCGCGCAAGAAGGACTGAGAAATCGGGTCTGCACCATGGATATTCGGGCACCGGAACAGCAATACAATCCCTATCGCATCTTTTCGCGCGAGCAGTGGGCGAGGCTGCGCGACGATACGCCGATGACCCTGGAGCCGGGCGAGTTCGACCGCCTGCGCTCGATGCATGATCGCCTCGACCTGCAGGAGGTCGAGGACATCTACCTTCCGCTCTCGCGCATGCTGTCGATCTATGTCGACGCGGCGCAGCGGCTCTACCACGCCCAGCGGGAATTCCTCGGCATCCGCGATCGCAAGATGCCCTATATCGTCGGCGTCGCCGGCTCGGTCGCGGTCGGAAAGTCGACCACCGCGCGCGTGTTGCAGGCGCTGCTCGCGCGCTGGTCGCCGCGGCCCAAGGTCGACCTGATGACGACGGACGGTTTCCTGTTCCCCAACGCGGTGCTGGAGCGGCAGGGCCTGATGCAGAAAAAGGGCTTTCCCGAGAGCTACGATCTGCCGACGCTGCTCGCGTTCCTGAGCGACATCAAGGCGGGGCGTCACCCGGTCCGCGCGCCGGTCTATTCGCATCTGACCTATGACATCGTGCCCAACCAGTGGATCGAGATCGATCAACCGGACATTTTGATCGTCGAAGGCGTCAACGTGCTGCAGACCGGCCGCCTGCCGCGCGACGGCAAGGCGGTGCCTTACGTCTCCGATTTCTTCGACTTCTCGGTCTACATCGACGCCGACGAGCCGATCTTGCGGGAATGGTACGTCAAGCGCTTCCTTGCACTGCGCGACACCGCATTCACGGACCCCAAGTCATACTTCCATCGCTATGCGCTGCTCTCGGACGACGAGGCGATTGCCACCGCGGTCGCGATCTGGGAGCGGACCAACCTCGCCAATCTCGAGGACAACATCCTGCCGACAAGGCCGCGCGCGACATTGATCCTGAAGAAGGGCGCCGATCACCTGGTGCAGATGGTGGCGTTGCGGCGCCTGTAGTCACGCCATGACGTGACGCGCGGCGGCAAGACCCGCAAGCGCCTCGCCGAGCTTGTCGCGATCGAGCGGCTTGATCAAAAATCCGTCCATGCCGGCCTCGAAGCAGGCATAGCGGTCCTCCACCAGCGTGTTTGCGGTCAGGGCGAGGATCGGCGTGCGCTGCCCGCCCGAACTCGTTTGCCCGGATCCGCTTGGCCGTTTCGATGCCGTCGAGCTCGGGCATTTGGATGTCCATCAGCACGAGGTCGTAGGGCGTGCCTGCGGTTTTCGCGGCGAGCCAGGATTCAAGCGCGGCCTGGCCGTCGGTTGCGATCACGGCATGGTGGCCGAGACGAGCGAGCAGCGAGCGGATCAACAAGGCGTTGATCTCGTTGTCTTCCGCGACCAGCACGGCAAGCCCGCGAACCGTCGTGTCGGCTGCGGCGGATGGCGCCTCGCACGCGTCGAGCGCATCGTCCGCGAGCGCGGGTGCGGCGATCTCGGGCGTGACGGACAGGCGTGCGGCGAGCGAGGCGGCGCGCAAAGGCTTCACCAGATAGCCGGTGAGGGCGGATGATGGTTTCAGCTCCTGCCGCGTGGCCGGCGTGAACATCACGATCCGTTCTCTCGCATGCGCCCGCCCGGTTTCCGCAAGCGCCTCGACAGCGTCATGACCGAGCGCGCGATCGATCAGCACGGCGTGCCAGACGCGTTCGGGCAGCAGGGCCTCGGCGACTGCCCCGTCGGAAACCAGGCAGGTCTGGGCGCCCCAGCGCTCCAGCCGCCGCGCGACCAGCGAGGTCTCGATCGATTGCGGCGCGACCAGCATCACCGACTGACCGCTCAGCTCCGGTGTCGCGAACGCTTTTGGCGCCTCGCTGCCGGACGCGGGGAGGGGGATCGCGACCTCGAAGGTCGATCCCGCGCCCGGTTGGCTCTCCAGCGTGATGCGGCCGCCCATGCGCTTGATGATGCGATCCGAGATGCTCAGGCCGAGGCCGGTGCCGCCATAGTTGCGCGCGGTCCGCTCGTCGGCCTGCTCGAACTCGCGAAAAATCCGCATCTGCGCGTCCGGCGCAATGCCGATGCCGGTGTCGCGCACCAGGAAGCTGATCTCGTCGGGCCAGATTCCGGGCTCGACGATCAACGCCACGCCGCCGCTCGCGGTGAACTTGATGGCATTGCCAGCCAGATTGAGCAGCACCTGGCGCAGCCTTGCGGCGTCGCCCACCACCTGTTGCGGCAGGCGTTCGTCGACATAGGCCGCTATCTCGAGCTTCTTGGCCTGCGCGCGCGGGGCCAGCAATTCGGTGACATCCTCCACGAGGGCGACAAGGGCGAACGGCCGCTGCTCGAGATCGATCTTGCCGGCCTCGATCTTGGAGTAGTCGAGCAGCTCCTCGATCAGCGACAGCAGCGCGTCGCCGGAGGTCTTGATCGCCCTGACATAGGTGGTCTGCTCCGGCGTCAGCGAGGTATCGAGCAATAATCCGCTCATGCCGATGATGCCATTGAGCGGCGTTCGGATCTCGTGGCTTGTCATCGCAAGGAAACGCGACTTGGCGCGGCTCGCCGCATCGGCCTGGTCGCGCGCTTCCGCCAGCGCGCGCTCGGTCTCGGTGCGGTCCGTGACGTCGCGCCCCACGCATTGCAGCTCCGCGGGCTGCCCGGCATCCGAGCGAACGAAACCCTCGCGCCAGGCGATCCACCGCGGACCGAGCGGGCTCTTGATCTTCTGGTCGTGGACCCGCGTGCCGTTGTCTTCCAGGGCGCTGTCGCCCTGCTCGATGATCTCGAAGCTGAAACGGCTGCCGATCAGGGCCTCGCGCGTCCGGTCGGCCATCTGGCAGTAGGCGTCATTGGCAAAGGTGATCGCGCCGCTTGCGTCGCGCATGACGATCAGGTCGCTCTGCGATTCGAACAGGCTGCGCGCGCGTTCCTCTGCCTCCTGCAATTCCCAATTGCGATCGGCGAGCGCTTCATTGTGAAGCGCGATCTTGCGGAGCTTCTTGCGCTGGAACCTGAGGCGGATGCTCAGCGTCGCAAGCGCCACGCAGGCGATGGCGAACAGAAAGCTCGCGCCGATCGCGAAAGCGTGCGGGTCATAGCCTGACCGTTCGGCGCGGCTGCCGGCGATGAAGCCATAAGCACCGCCGAAGGTCGCGGAAAAGATCGTGAACGTCCGGATTGCGGCAGTCAGCCAAGGGTGACGGCGGGAGAGGCGGCGAAAATGCAGCTTGACGCGGAAGAACCATCCCATCTCAGACCCTTTTAGGCTTTCGACTCACTCCGCGCTTCGGTCTGGAACGATGCGGTGCTGTCCTTGCAAAGTATTTGAAGCCGCGCCCGCACGCCGGGTGCGATGCGAACGTGGTTAATGCAGGGTTAGCGGGGGGACTGCAGCGCCTGATGCGCCTGATCGAGGCAGGCTAAGCCGCGCGGCGGACGTCGTCGGCGAGCGCGCGATAGGACAATGCCTCCGCAAGATGCAGGCGGCCGACCTTGTCGGCGCCGTCGAGGTCGGCAAGCGTGCGCGCAACGCGGAGCACGCGATGATAGCCGCGCGCCGACAGGCGCATGGTTTCGGCGGCGTCGCGCAGCAGCTTCTGGCCTTGCGCATCCGGCTGAGCGATCTCTTCCAGAAGGGCGGACGGCGCCTCGGCATTGGTGCGGATATTCGCCAGCCCCGCGGCGGCATAGCGGGCGGCCTGGAGATGGCGCGCAGCCGCCACGCGGGCGGCCACCTCGGCCGAGCCTTCGGTTGCTGGAGGCAGGATGAGGTCGGCGGCGGTGACCGCGGGCACCTCGATGCGCAAATCGATGCGATCCATCAGTGGACCGGAGATGCGCATCTGATAGTCCGCGGTGCAGCGGTCCACCGGCGCGCGCTTGCACGAATAGCCGGGCTCGAAGGCATGGCCGCAGCGGCACGGGTTCATGGCGGCGACCAGCATGAACCGCGCGGGATAGGTGACGCGGTGGTTGGCACGCGACACCGAGACCTCGCCGTTCTCGAGCGGTTGGCGCAGCGAATCCAGGACGCGCGGATCGAATTCCGGCAATTCGTCGAGGAACAACACGCCTTGATGCGCCAGTGAAATTTCGCCGGGTTTTGCCCGCATGCCGCCGCCGGTCAACGCGGCCATGCTGGCGGAATGGTGCGGCGAACGAAACGGCCGCTGCGCGGTCAGTGCACCGCCCTCGATCTCGCCGGCAACGGAAGCAATCATCGAAACTTCCAGGAGTTCGGCGGGCGAGAGCGGGGGCAGGATCGAGGGCAGGCGCGCGGCCAGCATCGATTTGCCGGCGCCGGGCGAGCCGATCATCAGAAGATGATGTCCGCCGGCGGCGGCGATCTCGAGCGCGCGCTTGGCGCTCTCCTGCCCCTTGATGTCGCGCAGATCGAGCTGGTTTGAAGGCGCCTGGCGCACCTTGGGCTGCGGACGCGAGAGCACCTGGGTGCCCCGAAAATGATTGGCGATCTGGATCAACGAATTGGCTGCGATGATCTCGATGTCGGGACTGGCCCAGGCCGCCTCGGCCCCGCACGCTGCCGGACAGATCAATCCCTCCTCCCGCGAATTGGCGCCGATCGCGGCCGGCAGCACGCCGGCGACAGGCGCAATCGATCCGTCGAGGCCAAGCTCGCCGAGCACGGTGAAGCCTGTCAGCGCGTCCGGAGGGATCGCGCCGATCGCCGCCATCAGCCCGAGCGCGATCGGAAGATCATAGTGGCTGCCCTCCTTTGGCAGATCGGCGGGGGCGAGGTTGACGGTGATGCGCCGCGCCGGCAGCGCAAGCCCCGAAGCGATCAGCGCGGAACGCACCCGCTCGCGCGCTTCCGACACCGCCTTGTCGGCAAGCCCCCACGACATGGAAGGCGGGCAAGCCGGGAGAGACCTGGACCTGGACGTCCACGGCCCGCGTCTCGATCCCTTCAAAGGCTACGGTGGAAACCCGTTGAACCATTCCGCCCCTGCCACCCCTCATTCCGCCAGCCGAAGGTAACGGAAGAGGGTGGCAGATGCAAGAACATTACAGGAACGCTCAAAGATCTCCAGAGAACGACGGGAAGGCCCGCTGGCGGGCCATCCCACCGCAGGGCTGCCTCACAGCAGCATCACCATCGGTTCGGGGAGGTAGTGGAAGCCCTCGCCGGTTTTGACGACATGGCCATAGCCCGGCCAGGGGTAGTGGTACGACAGGACCGGGACCTTGTTGGCCGCGAGCATGTCGAGCAAGCGCACGCGGCTGTCGGCTGCCTGCGCCGGATCGGTGTCGTAGGAGAACTGCATCCTCGGCTTCTCCATCGGCAGGATCTGATGATGGGTGAGATCGCCGAGGAAGGCGAAGGATTTGCCGTCGGAGGAGATCATGAAGATGTGGTGGCCCACGGTGTGCCCCGGTGCGGCGATGGCCTGAATGCCGGGCAGGAATTCCTGGCCGTCCTTGACGAACACCAGCCGGTCCTTGATCGGCATCAGGTTCTTCCGGGCGTGCAGCACGAAATCCTTCAGCGGGCCGCCGAGCTTGCCCTCGTCGGTCCAGAAATCGAAGTCGCTTTGGGCGATGTAGAACTGCGCGTTCGGGAACAGCACCTTGTCCTTGTCGTCGACAACTCCGCCGATATGGTCGATGTGGGCATGCGTGAACACCACGGCGTCGATGTCTTCAGGCTTGATGCCGGCCTCCATCATGCTCTTCTGCTGACGGCCCGTGGTCGGCCCAAAGGCCTTTGCGGTGCCCATGCCGGTGTCGAACAGCACCAGCCTGTCGCCCATGTTGACGATCGGCGAGTTCTGCTCGAGCACGATATTGTCCGGCGACAGGAAGTTGTCGGTCAGCATTTTTTTGATTTCGTCATCGGATGCGCCGGTGAAGGTGCCCTTGGGGGGACCGAGCGGCAGCGGTCCGTCGGAGACGACGGTCACCTCTGCGGCGCCGATGATGAAGCGATGGAAGTAGGGCGACTGGGTGCCGAGTTTCGGCGCCCTTGCCACGGCGCTGCCGCCGAGCAGGTTCGATGCGGCAAGTCCGGCGCCAAGCGCGAGCAGGGACCGCCGGGAAACGGCTGGAGTCATGGGTTTCTTCCCCTCTTGTTAGCCATTGCATGGGTTTGCCCGCGCAACATGATTGCCTGCGCCGACAACGACAGGTTGCGATCGCTTTGGGGCCTTTGGAAGGCGTATCGCTTGAAAGCGCGCCCGACTTGACCGCCGACGCGCGCGTTAATCCAATCGATAAAATGCGCGCTAAAACGATCGATAGATTGCGAGGATTGCCGCTCAGCATATCCCAAGGATTGTTCTGTAAGCCTGAGCCGATGCCGATTGCGTGGGCATTGAACGGGTGAGATCGACATGTTGGCAGCGAACCGTCGTAGAAGCGAACGTCGTATTTGCAGGAGCCTTGCAAAGATTCAATTCGGCACGGGCGGCTTGCCGCGCGACTGCGTGGTGACCGACATTTCGGACGGCGGCGTGAAGGTTGTCGCCGAACATCTCGAGCCGCCTTCGGAGTTCACCCTCATCTTCTCGGAGGGTCGTCCGCGCCAATGCCGGCTGGTCTGGCGCATCGGCTGCGAGTTCGGCGCCGAGTTCGTCGCCTAGCGCGCGCCTCTTTCGAGACATCGGACCGTCGCATCTCCGCCGCGGGCGCGGCGGAAGCGTGGCCGCAATTAACCGGAATTTAGGGTTAAGCTGTAAGCATTTCCTGGCCAGTCGTCGACCACAGGCCAAGGTAAATGTTTCGGCAATCCCCTCGACAGGGTCGCGCGCTGCGGCTGGTCGTTTTCTTCGTATCGCCCCTGATGTCGGCGCTCTGCCTTGGCAGCTGCCAAACGACCGACCCAACCGACGTCACGGGCTCGATCGGCGCAAGGACGGCGAGCCACGCCTCCGATCCGCGACGTGACATCGAGGCGCTGCGCGATCGCTACCGCGCCAATCCAAAGGATCCGGAGCTCGCGCTGAATTACGCGAAGGCGCTGCGCGCCGCCGGCGAGCGATCGCAGGCGGTTGCCGTGCTCGAGCAGGCAACCATCGCCAATCCTTCCAACAAGGCGCTGTTGGCCGGCTACGGGCGGGCGCTGATGGACAACGGCAATTTTCAGCAGGCTTTCGACGTGCTGAGCCAGGCGCACGCGCCGGAGGACCCGGACTGGCGGATCCTGTCGGTGCAGGGCGCGGCTCTCGACCAGCTCGGCCGCTACGAGGAGGCAAGGCAATATTATGCGAGTGCGCTCAGGATCGCGCCCAATGAACCCTCGGTGCTTTCCAATCTCGGCCTGTCCTACGTGCTCTCAAAGGACCTCGCCAAGGCCGAAGAGGTCCTGCGCAAGGCCTACAACAACCCGGACAAGGACCCGCGCGTGCGGTTGAATCTCGCCGTCGTGCTGGGTCTGGAAGGCCGCCAGGCGGAGGCGGAGAGCATTGCCAAGGCAGACCTTCCGGTGGACGAAGCGAACGCGAACGTTGCCGAGCTGAAGCGCTTGTTGGCCCGCAAGGAAGCCGCGCGCCCCTCGCCTGGCGAACGCGCAACTCCTGCTGCTGCAGCGCGCCTCAACTGAGGGCTGACGAAATAGCCCTATGTCCCGCGGTCAGGCCCGCGCTCTCGTCCGGAACTTGCCGAGGATCGGCGCCAGCAGTGAGCTGCGCGGCTTCTTGCTGGTGTCGGCAAGGCCGGTCAGCCGTTGCGCGACATCGGAAAACATCCGGCTCACGCGGTGGTTGGCGGAGAGCTCGGCGATCATCTGCCCGTTATTGGCAGCGGTGCCGAACAGTCGCGAATCGAAGGGAATGGCGGCAACCGGCTGGCTTTCCAATGTCTTGGCAAAGCTGCGCTTGTCGATTTCCGGGCGCTTCGGCATGCCGACCTGGTTGAGACAATAGAGCGGCACGCGGTCGTTGGGCCGCGACGCCTTCAGAACGCTCAGCATGTTCTTGGCGTTGCGCAGGTTGGCAAGGTCGGGTTCGGCGACGATCAGGATGTCGTCGGCGCCTTCCAGCGCGCGCCTCGTCCAGGCCGACCATTGGTGGGGCAGGTCGAGCACGATGCACGGCGTCGTCATGCGCAGCGTGTCGAAAATCGCATCGAATGCGTTGGCGCCGAAATCATAGACCCGGTCGAGCGCGGCCGGTGCCGCCAGCAGGCTGAGGTGGTCGGTGCACTTGGCGAGCAGGCGATCAATGAACGCGCTGTCCGGGCGGTCGGGCTGAAACACCGCGTTGGCAATTCCCTGCATCGGGTCCTGATTGTAATCGAGGCCGGCGGTGCCGAAGGCGAGGTCGAGATCGATCACGACCGAGTCGAGCTTCAGGTCGCGGGCGATCGCCCAGGCCACGTTGTGGGCGACGGTGGAGGCACCGACACCGCCCTTGGCACCGACCACGGCAATGACGCGGCCGACCGTAATTGCTTCGGATGCCGAAAAAAGGCTGCAGATCGAGCGCACCACGTCGATCGGGTTGACCGGTCCCATCACATAATCATTGACGCCGCGGCGCACGAGCTCGCGATAGGGCACCTCGTCGGTGTCGGTGCCGACGACGATGACGCGCGTGCCGGGGTCGCAGACGCTTGCGAGCTCGTCCAGGCCGTTGAGGATATCGCCCTGGCCCTGGCTCTCGAGCACGATGACGTTGGGCGTGGGCGCATTGTGGTACGACTCGACAGCAGCGGCCATGCCGCCCATCTTGACCGTGAGATGAGCCTTGGCGAGACGGCGATCCTCGCCGGCCGACCGCACTGCGGCCGCGGTCTCGTCAGTCTCGCAGAACGCCTGCACGGAGATGCGTGGTGCCGCGGCAATATAGTCGTTCGCCTGCGGAGGCGCGGCGTCGGACAGCTCTTCGGAATCTTTTTGGGACTGCCTGCTCATTTGCCTGAGTCGCTGAGTTTCGCCTTGTCGGCTTCCGGATAGGTGGTCGTGGTCGATTCGCCTTTGCGATACTTCTCGAAGGCTTCGCTGCGCCGTGGCGTGTAGGCCGGCGTTTCCGAACGCGGCTGCACCAGATCGGATGGATTGTCGACCATGGCCGCGAGATTGCGCTGGGTCGCGCAGCCGAGATTATAATAGGGCTTGTTCTCGTTGTAGGCGGGATTGGATATCGAGGGACCGAGGTCCTCGGGCCACAAGCCGCACGGGCCTGCGACGGCCGCAATCCTGCTATAGGTCAGCTTGATCGTGGCAAGCGTCTGCGGGTCGGCCGGATGGTAGCGATGCATCGCGATGCCGCGCGCGGGCACGCCTCCCGCCAACAGCAGGCTGCGGATTTCCCCATAGGTGGCTTCGGCGGCCCGGGCATTGGGCGTGTCGACAGGCACCTCGACGGCGATCGCGCCGGTCCCTTCATTGACCCAGGTACGCGCCAATCCCAGCACGTCCGATCGCTGCGCGACCGTCAACCCTCCGCGCGCGTGTCCCACGAAGATGACGATCGAGTGGCTGGCCTCCGTGATCGCGATCGGATGGCGCAGGCGATAATCATCGGGAGTGCCGCCGGTGATAATGGCATCCGGCGCGTAGCTACACGCACCCAGTGCCACTGCAAGTCCGGCGAGCGGGCCGAGCAGGCGCAAATTGCGGTGCCGATCGACTGCTTGTCTCAGTATCATGATCATGTCCCCGCCCCCGCGAAACATCGCCTCAGTCGATAATGAAGCCGAAATTGCCCTGATAGCCGCCGACTGCATCAATGCGGGCAGCCACGCCGTAGATGCGGTTGATGCGGGCGAGCAGTGCCGATTGCACGTCGGAGGATGGCGCAAAGCCGTCATCGGGACGCGAGAGCTCCTTCTGGGCGACCGCGCGCACGACATAGGGCGTCACCAGCACCATCAGCTCGGTCTCGTTGTTGACGAAGTCCTGGCTGCGGAAGAGCTGGCCCAGCACCGGCAACTGGTCGAGGCCCGGCATGCCGTTCACGGCCTGCTTTGTCTGCTGCTGGATCAACCCGGCCATTGCCATCGAGCCGCCGGAGGGAATTTCGAGCGTGGTTTCGGCGCGGCGGGTTTTGACGGACGGGACGATCAGATTGTTCAGATTGATCGAATTGTCGTTGGAGACTTCGGATACTTCCGTCATCACCTTCAGGCTGATCCGGCCTTCGGTCAGCACAACCGGCGTGAAATTCAGTGAGATGCCGAACTTCTTGAAGGTGACCGAGGGCGCGCACTGCCCGATCGCGCCGGTTTGCGTCGTCGTGCAGGCCACGCCGGTCGGGACCGGAAATTCGCCGCCCGCGATGAAGGTCGCCGCCTCGCCGGAAATTGCGGTGAGGTTTGGCTCGGCCAGAGTGCGCACCACCCCGGCGGTTTCCATCGCGCGAATGGTGGCGGTGACGGTGGGCAATCCCTTGAGCACCGACGAGGCGGAAAAGGCGTTGCCGGCAACCAGCGGGGTACCCAACGCAGTGAACGGGTTGGCGTTGTTGAAGTTCACGACCGCGGTGCCGTAGTTCATGTTGGCGGAGAGGTCGATGCCCAACTGCTTGACGATGTCGCGCCGCACTTCGGCGACATGCACCTTCAGCATCACCTGGTCGCGGCCGCGCACCACGATCGAGTTGACGACCTTGTCGGCGCCGCCGACGAGCCTTGCTGCGATCTCGCCGGCCTGCTGCGCCTCGACCGGGCTCGCGACCGAGCCGGTCAGGATGACGCCTTCGCCGAGGCCTTCGATCTGCACGCCCGGCAGCACCTGCCGCAACGCGGAGCGAATGCCATTGAGGTCGCGCTTGACGGCAATGTCGTAGGCGGCGACCTGATCGCCCGCGGCATCGAAGAACACGACGTTGGTCTGGCCGACGCCCGAACCGATGATGTAAGCGCGCTGCGGCGAACGGATCACGGCATTGGCGATCTTGGGGTCGGCCACAAGCACGTCCTTGACGTCGCGCGGCAGGTTGAGCACGACCGACTTGCCGATGCCGAGCGGGAGAAAGCGGGTCTTGACGGGGATGCTTCCGGTGTAGTCCGGAGCAGCCGCGGAAGCTGACGCAGCGGGAGCCGAATTCGCCGGAGCGGCTGCAGCAGCCGAGCCGGCTGGCGCCAAAGGCGCGGTTGCGATCGCAGGTGCAACCGCGGCGGTGCTCGCAGGCGCGACTGAGAAATCATCGGCGGCGAGAACCGGAAGGCTTGCAGGTGCAAGCAACGCGGCGAGCAGGGTCGAATAAGACAGCGCACGGATCGGAGATACCCGCATTGTTGGTTTTTTTGCCCAGATTTCTCATGGGGGTACCTTCATCGTCACTTCTGTGCGGTTGACTGGCTCGGGATGCCGTAGCGAACGACATTGACCGCTACGCCGCGCCTCGCCTGCTCGTCATTGGTCACCTCGACCGCATTGGCATCGGCGATCGAGCGCAGCGCCAGCGACAGCGTGCCGGCCTGGCGCGCCTGGGCGAGCTCAGTGGCTTGCTGGGGCCGCAATTCCAGCGTCACGGTCCTGCCGAGCACCGTGTTCTGGCCGTCTTTTTCCTTCGGCGATTGATCGATCGCGAGCACGCGGACGTTGGCGAGCGCAACCTCGGACAGAACGACATCCGGCAGGTTCGGGACCGGGTTCTTCAGGCGTCGCGTCAGGATGACGTCGACCCGGTCGTTCGGCAGGATGAAGCCGCCGGCGCCGGTTTCGGCGGAGATTTCAGTCGAGACCGCGCGCATGCCGCTCGGCAGGATCGCGGCCATGAAGCCGGATCCATCGGCCTTCACCAGCTTTTGCTCGCGGATCGGCTCGCCCGCAATGAAGCTGCCGCGCGCGATCGACCCGGCGATCTGGGTCTGCGCGTCCGGACGTTCGTTGCGGCGGATGAAGCTCGAGCTTGCGGTCGCCGCCGGCCAGGTCTGCCATTGCAGGTCGTCCGGCTTGACGGTCTGGCCGAGGCCGATCTCGGTTTTCGCGACCAGCACGTCCACCGTCGGCAATTGCGCGGCGGGTTGGACCGGGGCGGCGGGCTTGCTGTCGGATCCGCTCACCAGATACGCGGCAACGCCGCCCGCGCCGAGAGCAATGATCAGCACCACAATTCGGGCGGTATACATACGCTTACTGCTACCTCTACTCCCCAACCCAGAGCAGGACTAAAGCAGCAAAGGTATAAGCCGGCTTGAAGCGGCGGTGAGATTGGGAAAGCGGGCAAGGGATTCGTGCGCATGGTGAACGAGGCGTTATCGTTCACATGTCAAATCTCCGTAGTCTCCCCGACGAATTCGCATATGTCGGCCCCGCAAAGCCAGGCGAGCTGTCCCGCAAGCCGACGCGTCGCGCGGCCGCGCGTCGCACACTATCCCCGCTTCTTCTCGATCGTGTCCCAGATTTTCGCGGCGATATCCGGGCCGCCGAGCCGCGCAATGGCGCGGATGCCGGTCGGCGAGGTCACGTTGATCTCGGTGAGGCTGCCGTCGATCACGTCGATGCCGACGAACAGCAGACCACGCTCGCGCAGCGCGGGCCCGATGGTCGTGCATATCTCGCGCTCGCGCGGCGTGAGGTCGGTCGCCTGCGCCGCGCCGCCGCGCACCATGTTGGAGCGCAGGTCATCCGGCGCCGGCACGCGATTGACCGCGCCGGCAAACTCGCCATCCACCAAAATAATGCGCTTGTCGCCATGCTTGACCTCGGGAAGGAAGCGCTGGATCACCCAAGGCTCCCTGAAGCTCACCGAGAACATGTCGAACAGCGAGCCGAAATTCATGTCCTGCGGCATGACGCGGAACACGGCCGCGCCGCCATGGCCGTGCAAGGGCTTCATCACCACGGCGCCGTGGGTATCGCGGAATGCGTTGATCTCGTCGAGATCGCGCGAGATCAGGGTCGGCGGCATCAGCTCCGGGAAGTTCATCACGAACAGCTTTTCCGGCGCGTTGCGCACGCTTGCGGGATCGTTGACGACCAGCGTCCTGGGGTGGAGGCGTTCGAGAAAATGCGTCGAGGTGATGTAGGCGAGGTCGAAGGGCGGATCCTGGCGCAATAGCACGACATCGAAAGACGAGATCAGTTCGCGCTTTGGCTCGCCGAGCGTGAAGTGGTCGCCCGGCTCGTCGCGCACCGTCAGCAATTGCACCGGCGCGACCAGCTCGTCGCCAACCAGCGACAGCTTTTCGGGCGTGTAATAGGACAGCCCATGCCCGCGTTTCTGCGCCTCAAGCAAAAGCGCAAAGGTCGAATCGCCGCGGATATTGATGCGAGCGATGGGGTCCATCTGGACGACGACGTTCAATTTCATCTGAAAGGCCCGGGGTTCAAGGAATCTCTCTCAAGAGCTGGCGTCGAATGCAGCTAACAGATGGCGCGGCAAATGGCGCGGCGCAATCAGGATAGCATCAAACCGCAGGTCGAATTCCGCATGCTCGGGGTGCGCCATCAGCCAGGCTTGTGCCGCATCGATAATGCGCGCCTGCTGGCGTGGCGTCACCGCGAAGGCGGCATCATCCAGCGTCGCACGCGCCTTGACCTCGACAAACGCCAGCAGATTGCGGCGTTTCGCAACAATGTCGATCTCGCCATGCGGGGTGCGAAAACGCTTCGCGAGGATCCGATAACCCTTAGCCATGAGGTAGGCCGCGGCGCGGGCCTCGGCCGACAGGCCGGTGCGGAATGCGGCCACGCGTGCCGGCGCAGCTTCCCTCGTGGGGGTAGCCGGATCGGTCCGGGGGCCGTCAGCCTTGGTCATCGCGATCCCTTGCACGCATGCTTGCCGAAAGCTCGAGCGCGCGGGCGTAGACCTCGCGGCGCGGCCGGCCCGACAATACGACGGCATGTGCCACCGCGTCCTTGACGCTGCGATGGCCGAGTTGATCGCGCAACAGCTCGTCCAGCGCATCGGTCGCCAGCACTTGCGCATCCGCATGCGGCGGAGCGATCACCAGCACAAACTCGCCGCGCGTTTCGAGCGTGCCGGCACGCGCGGCAAGCTCGGGCAGCGTCGCGCGCACGACCTCTTCATGCAGCTTGGTCAGCTCGCGGCAGATCGCGGCTTCGCGCGAACCGAGAAGCTCGGCAAGATCGACCAGCGCCTCCTGCACGCGGTTTCCGGATTCGAACAGAACCAGCGTCGCATCCGTCCGGGCGAGCTCCGACAGGCGCGCGCGTCTCGCAGCCTGCTTGGCCGGTAGAAAGCCCTCGAAGTAAAACCGGTCGGTCGGAAGCGCTGCCACCGCGAGCGCCGTCAGCACCGCGGATGGTCCGGGCAGCGCCACCACCTTGTGCCCGGCGGAAGCCGCCTCGCGCACCAGCTTGAAGCCGGGGTCCGAGATCAGCGGCGTACCGGCGTCGGACACCAGCGCAACGGAGCGGCCCTCGGCCAGCCGCTGCATGATCTTCGGTCGCGCCGTCGCCGCGTTGTGCTCATGATAGGTCATCAACTCTGCTGCAATGCCGTACCGCTCCATCAGCCGCCGGGTGATTCGGGTGTCCTCACAGGCGATGATGTCGGCGCCGGCGAGCGTTTCGAGTGCGCGGAGCGTGATGTCGCCGAGATTGCCGATCGGGGTCGACACCAGATAGAGGCCGGCTTCGGCCTTTGGCGCCGCCACGAGTTGGCCGCCCACGGAAAAGCTGCGGTCAGCCGTGCCTTCGGTATTTATCGGGGCAGGTTTTATGCGCATAATGCCACCTTAAGGGGGAGACAGCCCCGGCGCCACCATTGCAAGGCCTCCCGTTCAGGCGGCGTACAGCATCGAGGAGACTTAAGTGGTGCACCCAGTGGAGCGGATTTGACGTGTCGTGACCTGCCTGCCGCGCCTGGCGATGCGAATGTCAAATCCGCTCCACTGGCAACTTGAATTTGCTAAGGGTCTTTTGATTTAAGTATTCGCGGCGAATGTGCCAGCCTGAAAGGGTGCGAATCCGGGAATCGGACCATGAGCGGCCGATCGGCGGCGGCCACATCCTTTTGTCTCGGTTAACCATTCGCCGACAACGTGCTGAATTCGCCCTCCCTGTCTTTTTGTGGGGGCAGTCCTGACCGGCCACCGGTCGGTCAAGCGAAGAGATATGGATGGTGGACCCGCTTAGACCCAGGTCCGGAACTGCAGCGCAGGGCTCCCCGGGTTCGCAACATCTGGCCACCACCCGGCGGACGGCGGTCGGGCTGTTGCTTTGTGGGCCGCTGTTGTCGGCCTGCGCGGGCGTTCAGCAAAGCCTCAGCCAGTTCTCCAACCCGTTCGCGAGCGCGGAGACGCCTGGACCTGCGGGACCAGCGCAGCAGCCGGTGGTCGCCGGCACCGGCCAGAACAAGGTCGCCCTGATCCTGCCGCTGTCGGCGTCGGGCAACGCCGGCGTCGCCGCGCAATCCATGAAGAACGCGGCCGAGATGGCGCTCGCGGAGTTTCAGAATCCCAATATCCAGCTTCTCATCAAGGACGATGGCGGCAGCCCGCAAGGCGCGAGCCAGGGCGCGCAGCAGGCGCTCGAGGAGGGCGCCGAGATCATCCTGGGTCCGCTGTTCGCGGCTTCGGTGCCCGCGACCGCACAGGTCGCCCGCACGCGCAGCGTCTCCGTCATCGCGTTCTCGACGGATTCCAGCATCGCCGGCCGCGGCGTCTATCTCTTGAGCTTCCTGCCGGAGTCGGACGTCAATCGCATCATCGAATATTCCGCAAGCATCGGCAAAAAATCCTTTGCCGCGCTTTTGCCCGACAATGCCTATGGCAATGTGGTGGAAGCAGCCTTCAAATCCGCGGTCGCGCGCAGGGGCGGACGGATCGCAGCCTTCGAGAAATATGGCGCCGACCGCGCGACGCCGGCGCGCACGGTGGCGCAGGCGTTGGGCCAGGCCGACGCGCTGTTGATTGCCGATGACGGGGATTCCGTGGTGGCGACCGCCGATGCGCTCACCGCGGCCGGTGCCAATTTGCGCAACATCCAGTTGCTCGGCACCGGGCTGTGGGACAATCCGCACGTGTTCGCGAGCTCTTCTTTGCAGGGCGGCCTCTATGCCGCGCCGGACCCGGCCGGCTTCCGTGCGTTTGCCGGCCGCTACCGGACGCGCTACGGCGGCGAGCCGGTCAGGACCGCGACCCTTGCCTATGACGCGGTGGCGCTCGTCGCCGCACTCGCGCGAACGCAAGGCGCGCAACACTTCTCGCCGGACCAGCTCACCAATCCCTCGGGTTTTGCCGGCATCGACGGGCTATTCCGCTTCCGCCCCGATGGCACCAATGAGCGCGGGCTCGCGGTCATGCGGGTCGCAACCGGCGGCGGCGTGCCCGTCGCAGGTTCGCCGAAGAGTTTTGGGGCTTAGACTAGCTACGCAGCCAAATCCGCCACGACCGCATCGAGCACGGGAAAGCCGGCCTGCGTGACGCGCAGACGCCCGTCGGCGTCGATGGCAATCGCGCCTTCCTCGCGCAACAGCGCGATGCGCCGCGGATCGAGGGGACGGCCCGCGAGCGCGGCGTAGCGTCCGGGATCGATACCCTCGGCAAGGCGCAACCCCATCAGCAGAAACTCGTCGGCGCGCTCGGCGTTCGAGAGCACGTCATCGGTGATGAGGCCATGGCCGTTTGCCTCCACTCGCATCAACCACGCCTCGGGGCGCTTGTCGGTTGCGGTAGCACGCCGCGTGCCATCGACGTCGAGGCGGCCGTGCGCGCCCGGGCCGATGCCGGCATATTCGTCACCGCGCCAATAGACCAGATTGTGCCGGCACTCCGCGCCTTGGCGCGCATGGTTGGAAATCTCGTAGGCCGGCAGGCCGTGCCGGCCGCAGACCTCCTGCGTCACGTCATAGAGCGCGCGCGCGAGCTGCTCGTCGGGCGTCTTCAATTTGCCGGAGGCGTGCAGGCCGAAGAAGGGCGTGCCCTCCTCGATCGTCAATTGATAAAGGGACAGATGCTCGGCCGCTTCGGCGATCGCAAGGTCGAGCTCGTTTCCCCAGGCGCGCGGTGTCTGGCCGGGTCGCGCATAGATCAGATCGAACGAATAACGCGAAAAGGCCTTGCGCGCGATCGCGACCGCGTCGAGCGCTTCGCGCGCCGTGTGCAGCCGTCCCAATTGCTTCAGCGATGCATCGTCCAGCGCCTGCACGCCGAGCGAGACGCGGTTGACGCCGGCTGCGCGGTAGCCTGCAAAGCGCGTCGCTTCGACGCTGGTCGGATTGGCCTCGAGGGTCACTTCGGCATCGTGCGCCACGCGCCAATGCCTTGCGATCGCATCCAGCACCGCGCCGACCGTCGCCGGCCGCATCAATGAAGGCGTGCCGCCACCGAGAAAGATCGACGAGACCTCGCGTCGGGGCACCCGCGCCGCGGTGGTCTCGATCTCGCGCGCAAACGCGCGGGCAAAGCGGTCTTCGTCGATCGCGGCATGGCGGACATGGCTGTTGAAATCGCAATAGGGGCATTTCGACAGGCAGAACGGCCAGTGCACGTAGACGCCGAACGCGGGCCTATCCATTCTCTTCTCCGCTTGCGGCGAAGACCCGACGCCTGGACCTGTTTGCAAGATGCTCATGCGCGGCCGTCAAGACAGATTTCGGCGAGCTTTACAAAGGCGCGGGCGCGGTGCGAGAGCCCCAATCCCAGCGGCGGCAGGCCGTGTTTCTCGATGCTGGTCATTTCGCCGAAGGTACGGTCGAAACCGTCCGGCATGAACATCGGATCGTAACCGAAACCCGCGGTGCCGCGCGGTGGCCAGACCAGCGTGCCGTCGACGCGCGCTTCCACCTGTTCGAGGTGATCGTCGGGCCAGGCGACGCACAGGGCGGACAGGAAATGCGCGCCCCGCTTGTCCGGCGTGGTCGCGCCACGTTCCCTGAGCAGCCGCTCGACCTGTGCCATTGCGGCGTTGAAATCCTTGTTCGGGCCGGCCCATCGCGCCGAGTAGATGCCGGGCGCGCCATCGAGCGCATCCACCACGATACCGGAATCGTCGGCGAAGGCCGGCAGTTGCGCGGCCCTCGCTGCGGCGACCGCCTTGATCCTGGCATTGGCGTCGAAGCTATCGCCGGTCTCCTCGGGCTCGGGCAGGCCAAGCTCGCCCGCCGAGATCGCCTGCACGCCATGCGGCGATAGCAGCTCGCGCATCTCCGCGAGCTTGCCCGGATTGTGGGTCGCTATGACGAGCTTGCCGGTGATGTGGCGATGCATGTCAGGCGATCGCCAGTTTCTGCAGATCGACCAGCCGCGCCACACCTTTCTGCGCCAGCGCCATCAATGCCAGAAACTGCTCCTGCGAGAACGGCGTCTTCTCGGCGGTACCCTGCACCTCGATGATGCGACCATCGCCGGTCATCACGAAATTGGCGTCGGTCTCGGCCTCCGAATCCTCGGCATAATCGAGATCGAGCACCGGCGTGCCGTTGTAGATGCCGCAGGAAATCGCGGCGACATTGTCGCGCAGCACGTCCGATTTCACCATGTTGCGGGCTTTCATCCAGCCCAGGCAGTCGGCAAGCGCGACCCAGGCGCCCGTGATGGAGGCGGTGCGGGTGCCGCCATCGGCCTGCAGCACGTCGCAGTCGACGGTGATCTGCCGCTCGCCGAGCGCTTCAAGGTTGATGGTGGCGCGCAGCGAGCGGCCGATCAGCCGCTGGATCTCCACCGTGCGGCCGTTTTGCTTGCCGGCGGAGGCTTCGCGCCGCGTGCGTTCCAGAGTGGCGCGCGGCAGCATGCCATATTCGGCCGTGACCCAGCCCCGGCCCTGGCCCTTGAGCCACGGCGGCAGCCGGTCCTCCAGGGTAGCGGTGACCAGCACATGGGTGTCGCCGAATTTCACCAGGCAAGACCCCTCCGCATATTTGACGACGCCGCGCTCGAGCGAGACGGCGCGCAATTCGTCCGGGGCACGGCGGCTTGGCCGCATGAGGTCCTCCAAGGATGGAAACGGGATGGGAAAAAAGAACGTCGGCGCAGCTTGTAGGAGGGGGAGCGGAGGGCGGCAAGGCCCTTAACCATGCTTTTCGTCCGGCTCTTGGCGCTTGTCAGTCGGGCCGCGGACGGACACATTAGACGCAGTTCGAAGGAGTAGCCGGTGGCCCACCACGATCCGATCGGCTTGATTGCACCGCAAGCTGGCCTTGCAGCGCTGAACGAGCGTTCGCGCGATATTTTTCGCCAGATCGTGGAGAGCTATCTGGCGACCGGGGAACCCGTCGGTTCCCGCAACATCTCCCGTCTGATCGCGGTGCCGTTGTCACCGGCGTCGGTGCGCAATGTCATGGCCGATCTGGAGCATCTCGGCCTGATCTATGCGCCGCATACCTCGGCCGGCCGGCTGCCGACCGAACGGGGCTTGCGCTTTTTCGTCGACGCGCTGATGCAGATGGGCGACCTTACCGAGGCCGAACGGGCTTCGATCCAGAGCCAGCTTGCCTCCGTCGGCCGTGCGCAGTCGGTCGAGGCCGCCCTTGGCGAGGCCTTGACCCGCCTGTCCGGGCTGACGCGCGCGGCCGCGGTCGTGCTGACCGCGAAGTCGAACGCGCGGTTGAAGCATATCGAGTTCGTTCGCCTCGAACCGGAGCGGGCGCTCGCGGTGCTGGTCGGCGAGGACGGCCAGGTCGAAAACCGCGTGCTGACGCTGCCGCTCGGCGTTCCGCCTTCGGCTCTGACCGAAGCTTCCAATTATCTCAACGCACGCATGCGCGGGCGAACGCTGGCGGAGGCGCGGCTCGAGCTCGAAACCGCGCTGGCGCAGGATCGCGCCGAGCTCGATCAGCTCACCCAGAAAGTCGTCGCGGCGGGGCTTGCGAGCTGGTCCGGCGGCGAGAACGAAGATCGGCAATTGATCGTCCGCGGGCACGCCAATCTCCTGGAAGACCTGCACGCGCTTGACGATCTCGAACGGGTGCGCCTGTTGTTCGACGATCTCGAGACCAAGCGCGGCGTCATCGACCTGTTGGGTCGCGCCGAGCAGGCCGAGGGCGTTCGCATTTTCATCGGCTCCGAAAACAAGCTGTTCTCGCTGTCGGGCTCGTCCACCATCGTCGCGCCCTACCGCGATGCGGCCGGTCATATCGTCGGCGTGCTGGGCGTGATCGGGCCGACGCGGCTCAATTATGCGCGGGTCATTCCCACGGTTGATTATGCCGCGCGTGTCGTGAGCCGCATGCTCGGCGGCTGAGGCAGGCCTCCCAGTCGATCACGGGCGCTTGATTTTCGCCGCCCGAAGCACGATATGGCGGCCGACAACATTTCCCTGTCAGTCCAGTCGCGTTTTTTCCGAACATAGGCCATCCATGACCGATCCCGACCTGCAGAAGAAAGACCCGGCGAACCCGGGGCAGACCGGCGAGCCCGCGATGTCGAAACCCTACATCATGCCCGACGATCCCGAGGAAGGGTCGGCCGAGGCGCTGAAGAAGGAAGCGTTCGAGGCGCGCGACAAGATGCTGCGGACGCTGGCGGAGATGGAGAATCTGCGCAAGCGCACGACGCGTGAGGTGGCGGATGCCAGAACCTATGGCATCACCGGCTTCGCTCGCGACGTCCTCGACATCGCCGACAATCTGCAACGTGCCCTGGATGCGGTTCCGGCCGAGGTCAAGGCCACGGCGGATCCCGGCCTGACGGCCCTGATTGAGGGCGTCGAGCTCACGGAGCGCTCGCTGCTCAACGCTTTGGAGAAGCACGGCGTGAAAAAGCTCGATCCGAGCGGCGGCAGGTTCGATCCGAACTTTCATCAGGCGATGTACGAGGTTCCGGACCCGTCGGTTCCAGCGGGGACCGTGGTCCAGGTCGTGCAGGCCGGATACACCATCGGTGATCGCGTGTTGCGGCCGGCGCTGGTCGCGGTGTCCAAGGGCGGGGCAAAGGCAACACCCGCGCCCGCCAATGGCAACGAGCCGGACAGCGCAGCGTAAAATCGCGTGATCACACCGCGGGCGCGGCGATCTGGTCAAGCATTGGCTTACGACTCCAGCGCATCCGAGGCGATGCGGTTGACGCCGGCCTTGGCCATGTCGGCCCAGGCTTTCGCCAGCGATCCCTGCGTATCGATGCCGCGGCAGGCATCCTCCACGACATAGGTCTCGAAACCCGCCTTGCGCGCGTCGAGCGCAGTCCACGCAACGCAGAAATCGGTGGCGAGCCCGGCCACGAACACGCGCTTGATGCCGCGCGCCTTCAGGTAGGCGGCAAGCCCGGTCGTGGTCTTGCCGTCGGCCTCGGTGAAGGCGGAGTAGCTGTCGACGTCCTTGTGAAAACCCTTGCGGATCACAAGCTCCGCCTGCGGGATCGACAGGTCCTTCGACAGCGCGGCGCCGTCGGTTCCCTGCACGCAATGCTCGGGCCACAGCACCTGCTTGCCGTAGGGCAGCTCGATAGTCTCGAACGGTTTCTTGCCGGAATGGGTCGAGGCGAAAGACACATGGCCCTGCGTGTGCCAGTCCTGCGTCATCACCACATTGGCAAATCCCTTGGCGATCCGGTTGATCACGGGAATGACCTGCTCGCCGTCTTTCACGGCGAGGCTGCCGCCGGGCAGGAAGCAATTCTGGACGTCGATGACGAGCAGGACCGATGCATCGTCGGGCTTGATGGTCTTGGCCGCCGCGAGCCTGCCTGCAAGGGACGCAACCGCGCCAACACCAAGAGCTGCGAGAAGGTGCCGTCGCTTCAACATGATGCTTCTCCCGATGATCGCCTGACCAGTCGGCGCAAAGCGTAACCACGCTTGTCTGCGGGCGAAAGTCTTAAATTTCGGCGGTCTGCGTGTTCCGAATTCAGCGCCGATCAGCCCGCTGATCAGCCTTTGGGCTGGATGCCGTCGCGCACCGCGCGGAAACGCGGAAAGGCGTTCGACCACTGGTCGCGCGGCGCGCTGCCGATCATGCGCAGCGTGCCCGGGCCGCCGAAACGCAGCCACTGCACGATGGTCACGGGCGTGTTGTCCTTGCCGCTGGTTGCGTCGATCCGCGTTTCAAAGCCGGGCATGCCGTCGATGCGGATCGGTTCCGACATGGTAATGCGGCCTTCGCGCACGCCGGGAATCTGGGTCACCGCCTGCTGCGCGAAGCGCGCGCGATCCTCGGGCTGCGGCGGCACCGAGCCGATGATTCCGATCACCATGTAGGGCGCCGGCTCAAAACCGGTGTGCTCGTCGCCGTCAGCCAGAACGACGGCGGCGCCGGGCGCCAGGGTCCGCACATTCTTGAAGTTGGCGAGCTCGGAGACCTTGAAGGGCATCAGCGCGAGCTGCTCATCGACCGGAACTTCCTTGCGCACCGTGGCCGAAGCGAACATCGCCCGCACGGCATCGTCGGAGTAGATCTTGCTGGCGTTCTCCGGGACCTGCACCGCGACATAGCCGGAGAAGGTGCCACCGGACACGATCATCGAATAGCGCCGCACCATGGCGTTGCCGTCCTTGCCGGTCTCGACGGTGTAATAGGCCAGCCCCGCCGGGGTCTCGATGCTCTCCGGCTTGATGCCGCCCGTGCTTTGCGGATTGCCGCTGAACGCCGTCTTCACCTCGCCATAGGCATCCGCCGGCAATTCGGTCACCAGCACCTTGACGCTGTGGTCCTCGGATTCGAAGCCGGAGAACGCGCTGGCGCGGACCAGACCGACAAGTGGCGTCAGGCCGACCCGGACGCCTTGCGGGAAGACCACGTCGGCAGCAAGGGCCGGCCACTGCGCGGCGGCAAGGAATGCGATGGCGGTCAGGAGCCGAATGGACTTCATGAAGGATCCCGTGGGTTTGCGTCGAGGCCATTCGATGGCGTCCGGGGCGCTGCCCGGCCGGGGCGCGGCCTGATTTGATCGGCACGCTTTTAGCGGGTTTGTCGACCTCGCAACAGGGCAGGCGGGCTTACCCGGAGAAGACCCGCGGGCCTGGTTCAACCGCGCCCATTTCTTAACAAAAGCCTGGGCGGCCGCGAGGCGCGCAGCCAGCGTCCAGCGTCATTATCTTTCAATGACGGGACATTTCAGGGGCTTGGATTGCAGCCCGGTCCTTGCGGGCCGATACCCCCCTCCTATATGAGGCTCACCGTCGCATATCGCGAGTATTTGATCTAAGGGGGTTGATGACGGGGTGCCTTCTGGGCCCTGCCGACCTGCCGCAAAAAGAAGGATGTGAGGACCATGGGAAAGGTCATTGGGATCGACCTCGGCACCACGAATTCGTGCGTCGCCGTAATGGACGGCAAAAATGCCAAAGTGATCGAAAACGCCGAAGGCATGCGGACCACGCCGTCGATTGTCGCCTTCAGCGATGATGGCGAGCGCCTGGTTGGGCAGCCGGCCAAGCGTCAGGCGGTGACCAATCCCGAGCGCACCTTCTTTGCGGTCAAGCGCCTGATCGGCCGCCGCTACGACGACCCGATGGTGGAGAAGGACAAGAAGCTCGTCCCCTACAAGATCGTCAAGGCCTCCAACGGCGATGCCTGGGTCGAGGCCGACGGCAAGACCTATTCGCCCTCGCAGATCTCCGCCTTCATCCTGCAGAAGATGAAGGAAACCGCGGAAGCGCATCTCGGGCAGAAGGTCGAGCAGGCCGTCATCACGGTTCCAGCCTATTTCAACGATGCCCAGCGCCAGGCCACCAAGGACGCCGGCAAGATCGCGGGCCTCGAGGTCCTGCGCATCATCAACGAGCCGACCGCGGCAGCACTCGCCTACGGCCTCGACAAGTCGAAGTCCGGCACCATCGCCGTCTACGACCTCGGCGGCGGCACGTTCGACATCTCGATCCTCGAGATCGGCGACGGCGTGTTCGAGGTGAAGTCGACCAACGGCGACACCTTCCTCGGCGGCGAGGATTTCGACATGCGGCTGGTCAACTATTTGGCCGACGAATTCCAGAAGGAGCAGGGCATCAACCTGCGCAACGACAAGCTCGCTTTGCAGCGCCTGAAGGAGGCTGCCGAGAAAGCCAAGATCGAGCTGTCCTCGACGACGCAGACCGAGATCAACCTGCCGTTCATCACCGCGGACCAGTCCGGGCCGAAGCATCTGACGATGAAGCTGACGCGCGCCAAATTCGAGGCGCTGGTCGACGATCTCGTGCAGAAGACCATCGAGCCCTGCCGCAAGGCGCTCAAGGACGCGGGCCTCACCGCCGGCGAGATCGGCGAAGTGGTGCTGGTTGGCGGCATGACGCGCATGCCGAAGGTCCAGGAAGTCGTGAAGCAGCTGTTCGGCAAGGAGCCGCACAAGGGCGTCAACCCCGACGAGGTGGTTGCGATCGGCGCGGCGATCCAGGCCGGCGTGCTGCAGGGCGACGTCAAGGACGTGCTGCTGCTCGACGTGACCCCGCTGTCGCTCGGCATCGAGACGCTGGGCGGCGTGTTCACCCGCATCATCGAGCGCAACACCACGATTCCGACCAAGAAGAGCCAGGTGTTCTCGACCGCCGAGGACAACCAGAACGCGGTGACCATCCGCGTGTTCCAGGGCGAGCGCGAGATGGCGGCCGACAACAAGATGCTCGGTCAGTTCGACCTGATGGGCATTCCGCCGGCGCCGCGCGGCATGCCGCAGATCGAGGTCACCTTCGACATCGACGCCAACGGCATCGTCAACGTCTCGGCCAAGGACAAGGCGACCGGCAAGGAGCAGCAGATCCGCATCCAGGCCTCAGGCGGCCTGTCGGAGTCCGACATCGACAAGATGGTCAAGGACGCCGAAGCCAATGCGGCGGCCGACAAGAAGCGCCGCGAGGCGGTCGACGCCAAGAACCATGCCGACGCGCTGGTGCATTCCACCGAGAAGGCGCTGGCCGAGCACGGCTCGAAGATCGCCGAAACCGAGCGGCGCGCCATCGAGGATGCCGTCAGCGACCTCAAGGAAGCGCTGAAGGGCGATGACGCCGAGGCGATCAAGGCCAAGACCAACACGCTGGCGCAGGCCTCCATGAAGCTCGGCGAGGCCATGTACAAGCAGCAGGCCGAAAGCGATGCCGCCAAGGATGCTGCAAAGGATGACGTGGTCGATGCGGAGTTCACCGAGGTCGACGACGACAAGAACAACAAGAAGTCTGCTTGAGAGCGGAAATCAACCATGACCCTCATGCCAGAGAGCGCGGATGCGGCGTCTCGATGGGTGAGGGTCATTTTTCATTGAGCCGAGGCCTGCATCCTTCTTGCATTGCCTCGGGGTGAGAACGGAAGTCGGGCGGGTTTGACGGATGTCTACCAAGCGCTGCTATTACGAAACTCTCGAAGTCGACCGCAACGCAGACGATTCCAAGCTCAAGGCGGCGTTTCGCAAGCTGGCGATGAAGTGGCATCCGGATCGCAATCCCGGCGATGCGGCAAGCGAGATCAGGTTCAAGGAAATCAACGAGGCCTATGAGGTCCTCAAGGACGGCGACAAGCGCGCCGCCTACGACCGCTTTGGCCATGCTGCGTTCGAGCATGGCGGCATGGGTGGCGCGGGTCCCGGCTTCGGCGCGGGCTTTGCCTCCTCCTTCTCCGACATCTTCGAAGACCTGTTCGGCATGGCCAGCCAGCGCTCCCGCGGCGGTCGCGAGCGCGGTGCGGATTTGCGCTACAACATGGAAATCACGCTCGAGGAGGCATTTGCCGGCAAGACCGCGCAAATCGAGATTCCCGTCCAGGTCACCTGCGATTCCTGCTCGGGGACCGGCGCCAAGGCGGGCACCAAGCCGAAATCCTGCGCGATGTGCGGCGGGCAGGGGCGCGTACGGCAGGCGCAAGGCTTTTTCACGCTCGAGCGTACCTGTCCGGGCTGCCAGGGCCGCGGCCAGATGATCGAGGACGCCTGTCCCTCCTGCAGCGGCTCCGGACGCGTGACGCGCGAACGGACGCTGTCGGTCAACATTCCCCAGGGTGTCGAGGACGGCACGCGCATCCGCCTCGCCGGCGAAGGCGAAGCGGGTTTTCGCGGCGGGCCCTCCGGCGATCTTTACATCTTCCTGTCGCTGTCGGCGCATCAGTTCTTTCAGCGTGATGGCGCCGACCTGCATTGCCGGGTGCCGATCTCGATGGTGACGGCTGCGCTCGGCGGCGAGTTCGAGGTGCCGACCATCGACAAGGGCAAGACCAAGGTGAAGATCCCCGCCGGCGCGCAATCCGGCCGGCGTTTCCGCATCGCCTCCAAGGGCATGCCGGTGCTCCGCTCGCGTCAGACCGGCGACATGTATGTCCAGGTCGTGGTCGAGACGCCGCAGAACCTCACCAAGAAGCAGCAGGAATTGCTGGCCGAGTTCGAAAAGCTCTCGTCCGGCGCAACGCACCCCGAAGCGGCGGGCTTCTTTGCCAAGGTCAAGGACTTTTTTGGCAATCGCGCCAGCAACTAGTGCGATGGCGACAAAACGCGCTTCATGGCACCGGCCGCGCGAAAAAATTCAGTTATCGCATGGTGTTATCTTGAAATCGCCGAGCTTGCGCGCGCACTGGCCCACGCAAGCGGTTCGGCTTGACCGCCTCGTCTGCTGCCTATACGTCTTTATGACTGTTTTCTGACATCCACCGCAGAATTGCGGTCCCGTCTGGTAGCGAAATGCCCCTGCAATCGTCCGTGCGTGCGTCGAAGAGGCCTCCCCGTCTTGACGATGAGGTGCGCTTTCTTCGGTCGTGGATCGAAAAGCCGCTGCATGTCGGCGCGGTGATGCCGTCGGGACGGCTGTTGGCCCGCACCATGGCGCAATATGTCGACACCCGCGCCACGGGTCCCGTGGTCGAGCTCGGCCCCGGCACCGGCGCGATCACCAGCGCGCTGATCGATCACGGCGTCGATCAGAAGCGTCTGGTCCTGATCGAATACAATCCCGGCTTCTGCGCGCTTTTGCGCGACCGCTATCCGCAGGCCAAGATCGTGCAGGGCGATGCCTATCGGCTGCGCGACACGCTTTGGAATGTGCTGAGCGCGCCTGCGGCTGCCGTCGTCTCCGGCCTGCCGCTGGTGACAAAGCCGATGATGACGCGGCTGAGGCTGATCCGCGACGCGTTCGTCGCGCTTGCGCCCGGTGCGCCCTTCGTTCAGTTCACCTATTCGGTGGCGCCGCCAATTCCGAAATCGTTGCCCGGCGTGTCCACAGAGGCCTCCGAGCGGATCTGGATGAACCTTCCGCCCGCCCGGGTCTGGGTGTATCGCAAGGACTGATCCAGCCCGGCGCATTCGCCGGGCCATTCGAGCCCCGAATGCGTCTCATGCTTGCGCTCAAGATCCTGGTCATTCCCGGCTCGCTGCGCACCGGCTCGCATAATGCGAAGCTTGCGGCGGCGGCCGCCCACGCTTTTGCGCAGGCCGGTGCCGAGGTGACGCGCATCTCGCTCGCCGATTTTCCGCTGCCGATCTACGACGGCGACCTGCAGGCCAAAACCGGCATGCCGAAGAACGCGGTCAATCTCAAGCGCATGATCGGCGCCCACCACGGCGTGCTGCTGGTGAGCCCGGAGTATAATTCCTCCGTGCCGCCGCTCGTGAAGAACGCGATCGACTGGGTCACGCGCGTGCAGGACGCCCACGAAGCGCGCGGGCAGGTGTTTTTCGGCAAACCTTTTGCAATTGCCGCGGCGTCCGAAAGCCGGCTGGGTGGAACCCGCGCATTGGCCGCGCTGCGGCTGATCCTGTCCGCCTGCCGGGCGACGGTCATTCCCAACCAGCTTGCGTTGTCGTTCGCCGATCAGGCCTATGACGATATGGACAGATTGAGGAAAGAGGCCGATATCGAAGCTCTGAACGCGCTGGTGCGGCAGTTGATCGACGTCTCCCAACGCATGATGTGAGGTGACCATGACGCGCGCCGAGATTGCCCTGAAGGACCGCTTGATCGTGGCGCTCGATCTGCCCGATGTGGAGCGCGCCGAAGCCATGATCGCCCGGCTCGGCGACAGCGTCGGCTTTTACAAGATCGGCTATCAGCTCGCGTTTGCCGGCGGACTGCCCCTCGTCGCGAAGCTCGCCGACCAGGGCAAGAAGGTGTTTGTCGATCTGAAGCTGCACGACATCGGCAACACGGTCGCGCGCGGCGTCCAGAGCATTGCCAAGCTTGGTGCCACCTTCCTCACCGTGCACGCCTATCCGCAGACCATGAAGGCGGCGGCCGAGGCGCGCGCCGGCACGAGCCTGAAGATCCTCGCGGTTACGGTGCTGACCTCCTATGACGATGACGATCTGCATGCCGCAGGCTACCGGCTCGGCGTCTCCGATCTGGTGGAAGCACGCGCCCAGCAGGCGCAGGTGCTCGGGATCGACGGCCTCGTCTGCTCGGCCGAGGAGGCGCCGGCCCTGCGCAAGGTCGTCGGCCATCAGATGCCGCTGGTCACGCCGGGCATTCGCCCCTCCGGCTCCGCCACCGGCGATCAGAAGCGCATCATGACGCCGGCGCGCGCAATCGCGGCCGGTGCCGATTACCTTGTGGTCGGCCGGCCCATCATCGAGGCTCCCGATCCCAGAGCGGTGGCGCAGGCGATCCTGGCCGAGATCAAGCCGCCGCTCGCGGCGTAGCGCGAACAACGAACGGGAAGGAAAAAGCGATGGCAAAAGCATATTGGGTCGGCCGCGTCGACGTTCACAACGAGGAAGGCTACAAGCCCTACATGGCGGCCAATGCCGCCATCTTCAAAAAATGGGGCGCCCGGTTCGTCGTGCGCGGCGGCCGCTTCACGGGGGTCGAAGGTCAAAGCCGCTCGCGCAATGTCGTGATCGAATTTCCGGATTACGACACCGCGCTCGCCTGCTACCGCTCGCCGGAATATCAGGAGAACATCAAGGTCCGGCAGCCGCATTCGATCGCCGATCTGATCATCATCGAAGGCTATGACGGCCCGCAGCCGTGAGGTCGACCTCTCCTTATCGTCATGGCCGTGCCTGACCCGGCCATCCGGCACGAGGCGGGCCTCGCGCGACGAGAGACCCGGGCCGGTTGCCGGAACGGCCTGCTCCCGCTAAAGGAGGCCAAGAGGGTAAGCCATGGCTGACATGCGTCTGATCGTAGCGGGGGCCGGCGGCCGGATGGGCCGGACGCTGACGCGCGTGATTGCGGAGACTCCCGGCGCCGTGATGACGGGCGCGTTGGAAGCGCCGAGCTCCGCGCTGCTCGGCAAGGATGCCGGCACGCTTGCGGGCGTTGCCGAGAACGGCGTCAAACTGTCCGCGGATCTCTGGGCGTTGTCGGCGGACGCCGACGGCATTCTCGATTTCACCGTGCCGGCCGCGACCATCGCCAATGTCGCGATCGCCGCCCAGCGCGGCCTGGTTCACGTCATCGGTACCACCGGCCTGTCCGCGTCCGATGAAGCCGTGATCAAGAGCGTCACCGCGCGCGCCGTCGTCGTGAAGTCGGGCAATATGAGCCTCGGCGTCAATCTTCTCGCCGCGCTGGTCAAGCGCGTGGCCCAATCGCTCGACGAGAGTTTCGACATCGAGATTTTGGAAATGCATCACAAGGCCAAGATCGACGCCCCCTCGGGAACGGCGTTGATGCTCGGCGAAGCCGCAGCCGCAGGCCGCAAGATCGCGCTCGCCGAACGTTCGATGCGCGGGCGCGACGGCGTCACCGGCGCGCGGCGTTCCGGCGACATCGGCTTCGCTTCCCTGCGCGGCGGCACGGCGGCCGGCGATCACAGCGTGATCTTCGCCGGACCCTCCGAGCGGCTGACGCTGTCGCACCATGCCGAAGACCGCATGATCTTCGCGCATGGCGCGCTCAAGGCGGCGCTGTGGGCGAAAGGCAAGCCGCCGGGCTTCTACACCATGGCCGACGTGCTGGGCCTGAGCGACATCTAGCAATGATCCGGAACGGAATTTGGAAATGAGCGATCGCCTTCTTGTTCTCGTGCGGCATGGCCAGAGCGAATGGAATCTGAAGAATCTTTTCACCGGCTGGAGAGACGTCGGCTTGACAGAGCAGGGCATCGCGGAAGCAAAGGATGCCGGCCGCAAGCTGAAGGCGCAGGGGCTCACATTCGACATTGCCTTTACCTCGGTGTTGAAGCGCGCGCAGCACACGCTTGACCTGATGCTGGCCGAGATCGGGCAGCCCGGACTGAGGACGATGAAGGATCTCGCGCTGAACGAGCGCGACTATGGCGACCTCTCCGGTCTCAACAAGGACGACGCCCGCAAGAAATGGGGCGAGGAGCAGGTGCTGATCTGGCGCCGCTCCTACGACGTGCCGCCGCCCGGCGGCGAAAGCCTGAAGGATACGCTGGCGCGCGCGCTGCCCTATTACGTGCAGGAGATCCTGCCCTGCGTGCTGCGCGGCGAGCGCACGCTGGTTGCGGCTCACGGCAATTCGCTGCGTGCGCTGATCATGGTTCTGGAAAAGCTGTCGCCGGAGGGCATCCTGAAGCGCGAGATCGCCACCGGTGTGCCCATC
Source organism: uncultured Alphaproteobacteria bacterium (assembly GCA_963738845.1). GTDB lineage: Bacteria > Pseudomonadota > Alphaproteobacteria > Rhizobiales > Xanthobacteraceae > Bradyrhizobium. Next base: position 72,263 of record CAVTYJ010000015.1, read on the forward strand.
ATCTACCGCCTCAACGCGGATTCGACGGTTGCTTCCAAGCTCGATCTGGCGGCGTGAGCGGAATCAATCCATCATTCCATCGTACTGAGATCGCGGCCTCTCGCCTGCAGTCACTTGCGTTTGACAGTGACGGGCTGGTCGATTGGGTTGCCGGCCGCCGCTATCGCCTCGACGGCAAGACCGAGATTCTCAACACGGGCAACAGCAATTCGTCGCGCTTCGACGCTGCCGTGGGACTTGGCTCGTATGGCGTTGTGTTCGAGGCCCATGGCACCAAGGGACTCCTGTTGCGGGAGAACGGGAAACGACCGAGCGACAAACGCACTCCACTCACCGTAGACGTCATTAGGGAAATCGATCGAAGCGACTATCGCGCCGACAATTATTGGTACCCCGTGGCATTGTTTGATTTATACGACGGGCGGCGTATCCTCGCGCACTGTCCACGTGGCTACAACGTGATCGATCTTGAAGAGCTCGACGGAAAATGCCTAACGCCACGTTCCGCCACTGAAGCTGAAGATGTTTTTCACTCGCGGCTTGAGGCGAGTGTTGACGGTCGGTGGCTGCTTTCGAACGGTTGGATATGGCAGCCGTGCAACGTCGTTTGCGTCTACGATTTGGCACGGGCGATTGCAGAACCGGCGTATCTATCGACCAGGGGCGAGCCGCTCTATTTCGGCGCGGACTGGGACTACGAAATATGGGGTGCGACGTTCATCGGTCACCGCGTCATCTGCAGTGGGGGAGAGGAGAGCCGCTACGCCTTGGGCATTTACGACCTCAGAGCGAGATGCCACGAGGGCACGATCAAACTTTCGGAACCGGCGGGTACACGACTAATGCTGCTCGACCATGATCACGTCGTGCTGTTCGATGGCCAGCCCCGGGTGCTCCAATTGTCGACCGGCAGGATCATTAAGCGGTTCGAAGACCTGGATGGTGGCGCCGGTGTCCATCAGCCGGGCGTCAGGATGGCGGCACCGGCTCCTCCATGGCTGGCGGTGGACGCAAAAACCGGCCGTTTCGCGTTAGGGGAGGCCGACCGCATCGTGGTCATATCGGCGGTACCCTGAATAAATCGCGGGGCATCAGGGCTGCGGAGGTCGCTCGGCTGTGGACCATGACAATCGAATCGGCCGAGCCATGAATGGCATTTCATCAACAAATTCAGGGGTCATTGGCACCGGTGGTTGCGGAGCCAATTTTTGCTTTCTTTTTTTCAGCAGTCGTGCTATTTCGGATTATCCCAACTCACCATGAGGGGCGAACGCGTCGTCACGATCGCGAGGCGGGATGCGGTGGACGCGAGCGGCATCGTCAGACGTGCGATGCGCGCGGCGGACGGCGAAGTCGCGTGGTCCTGGCACCCCTGGGCTGGTGCTAAGCTTGCGAGGCGATGACCTCGCAAGCGACGGTGACTAAAAGGTCATGGACACCGAGGAGAGCGCGAAGATAAGTCGTAAACCATCGCGCAGGGAATGTCGGTGTTCGGCTGTTACCTGTGGTGAATATGCTTGTGTGCTTTCTCTATTTCGCACGCAAGGCTGCGGGTGCAAGCAAAGCGCCCGGCATTCCCTGCGCCCTCATTATCTTTGGGCGCAACGACATCGCATCACTCGGGCGCAAACGTGCCGCGGGAACGCGAAAACTCGTCCCCCATCGTCATTCCGAGGCGCGCATCAGCGCGAGCCCGGATTCCATAACCACAGGCCGTCATTTGGCGAAGGTCAACTCGTGCCGGATTCCACGGAGAGATTCCGCGGTATGGATTCCGGGCTCGCGACTTCGTCGCGCCCCGGAATGACGATGGGTTGTTTCAAATTCGAATCAGAAACGTGGCACTTGCTCGCTCTGAGGCATGCCCTCACGCCGCTTTCGTGCCGCCGATCCGTCCGGCTTCCCAGCCGAGCATCGCCTGCTTGCGGGTGATGCCCCAGTGATAGCCGGTCAATTTGCCGTCCTTGGCGAGCGCGCGATGGCAGGGCACCACGAACGACACCGGATTCTTGCCGACGGCCGCGCCGACCGCGCGCGAGGCTTTTGGCGCGTTGATGGTGTTGGCGATGTCGGAATAGCACACCGCCTTGCCCATCGGGATCTTCAGCAGCGTCTCCCAGACGCGCACCTCGAAATCGGTGCCGATCAGCACGACCCGCAGCGGCTGGTCCGCCCGCCACAGTTTCGGGACGAAGATGCGTTGTGCCAGGGGGGCTGTGCTCAGGTAATCCTCGACATAGGTCGCATTCGGCCAGCGTCCTCGCATATCGGCAAGCGCCGCCTGCTCCCCGCCGCTGTCGGCAAAGGCAAGTCCCGCAAGCCCGCGCTCGGTTGCGATCACGATCGCGGTCCCGAACGGGGAGGGATGAAAGCCATAGCGCAGCGTCATGCCGGCGCCGCCGTTCTTCCATTCGCCCGGCGACATCGCTTCGTGGGTCACGAACAGGTCGTGCAGCCGGCCGGGACCGGACAGGCCGAAGTCGAGGGCAGCATCGAGCACGCTTGCGGAATCCCTGAGCAGGTTCTTGGCGTGATCCAGCGTCAGCGCCTGCATGAAGGCCTTTGGCGTCAGCCCGGCCCAGCGTCGAAACAGATGGTGAAGCTCGTCCGGCGTGACGCCGGCCGCATCCGCCATCGCCTCGATGGTGGGCTGCGCCCTCCAACGCTCGGAGATGAAGGCAATCGCGCGGCGCACCGAATCGTAGTCGCGCAGCGCGGCGTTTTGGGAGCCCGGCTTGGCCAGGCGCAGGTCATGAATGGCAAGGGTCATCATGCCCTTCGATGTAGGCCGGCGAGGCATGCGAAACCACCCGATTTCCGACGTCGTCTAGGTCAGTGGATTGTGGGTCGGACCGCGCCGCGCGGCCTGCAACGCGCCGAGCAACGCATTGGCAAAACTTGCTTTTTCGTCCGGGCTCAAAAAGCTGCCGATCGACAGGCTCCTGCCGCGCGACACCAGATAGAGCTTTTCGATGCCAAATTCCTCATGCGCCACCTTGTCGAGCTTGACCCAGAGCGGATTGAGCACGAACTCGACGGCGTGGCCGCGATGGCTGACCCGGCGCACCCGCAATTCCGACGGCGTCACCCGGATCTCCTCGCTGGCGCGCGCGCGACGGAAATTGATCTTGAAGGCGACATAGATCGCAAGGATGTCGAGCCCGAAAAAGCCGAGCACGGGCCAGGCGCCCAGCATCAGAAAGAGCACGCCGGCGGCGAAGCTGATCACGCTCAGAAATGCCATCACCAGCACAAAGCCGGTGCGATTGAGCGAGCGGTGCGGCGTCAGAAGCGCCGAGAACAGGATCGGCTCGGCGGCGTCGGGATCAAAATCGTTGCCTGTCGTCATGGCGTGTCAGTATATCCTGATCATGGCGAAAATCACCCGCGCGCTGCGCGCCAAAAAAGCCGTCGCTCGAACGCTGCCGAAGACAACGGCAAAGCCGAGGCTCAAGCCGACGCTCAAGACCAAGCCCTCGGCAAAGAAGCCGAAACGGGCAAGAGCGTCAAAGCCCTGGACACCGCGGGAAATTCGCGAGGCCTTCGAGCGCTTTCGCAAGGCCAATCCGGACCCGCGGGGCGAACTGGAACATATCAATCCCTATACCCTCCTGGTCGCGGTCGTGCTGTCGGCGCAGGCCACCGATGCCGGAGTCAACAAGGCAACACGCGAATTGTTCAAGGTTGCCGACACCCCGCAAAAGATGCTCGCCCTCGGCGAGGAGAAATTGCGCGACTACATCAAGACCATCGGCCTCTATCGCAACAAGGCGAAAAACGTGATCGCGCTGTCGGACATGCTGATCCGCGATTTCGGTGGCGAGGTGCCGCGCACCCGCGCCGAGATCGAGCAGCTGCCCGGGGCCGGCCGCAAGACCGCGAACGTCGTGCTCAACATGGCCTTCGGCGAGCGCACCCTGGCGGTCGACACCCACGTGTTCCGGGTCGCCAATCGCACGGGCCTTGCGCCGGGCAATACGCCGCTCGAGGTCGAGCTGGGATTGGAAAAGGTGATCCCGGCGGAGTTCATGCTCCACGCGCATCACTGGCTCATCCTGCATGGCCGATATACCTGTCTCGCGCGCAAGCCGCGCTGCGAGGCCTGTCTGATCAACGATCTCTGCCGCTGGCCCGAGAAAACGGTGTGACGTGGGCGCGCGCCCCATGCGGCGTCGCGTTCGCCGCACCGCTCGCGCGCTTGTGCGCCGGCGGCGCCGGCCCTAGGCTCCTCGGCAAGATCCGGGTCAGGGATCAAGAAAATCATCGGGAGGTAAGTCGTGCGATTGCTGTCCGCGTTCGTCGTGGCCGTTGCAAGCCTTTGTCTGTCATCGTCGCTGGCCGGCGCACAGATTTCCAATGACGTCGTCAGGATCGGCGTGCTCAACGATCAATCCGGCCTTTACGCCGATCTCGGCGGGCCCGGCTCGGTCACCGCAGCGCGCATGGCGGCTGAAGACGCGGGCGGCAAAGTGCTGGGCAAGCCGATCGACATCGTCTTTGCCGACCACCAGAACAAGGCCGATATCGGCGTCGCCGTGGCAAGGCGCTGGTTCGAGACCGAAGGCGTCGATATGGCGATCGGCTTCGACAATTCGTCCGTGGCGCTCGCGGTCGAGCAGCTCGCCGCCGAGCATAATCGCATCGCGATCGCGGGCGCGGTGGGAAGCACGGCCTTCACCGGCAAGAACTGCACGAAAAACGAGGCGTCCTGGGTCTATGACAGCTATGCGCTGACCACGAGCCTTGCCAAATCGATCGTCGCGGAAGGCCGCGACACCTGGTTCTTCATCACCGTCGATTACGCCTTCGGCCATTCGATGGAGGCCGATGCGACGACAGCGGTGCAGGCCGCCGGCGGCAAGGTGCTCGGCAGCGTGCGTCATCCGCTCAACACGTCCGACTTCAGCTCCTATCTGCTGCAGGCGCAAGCCTCGGGCGCCAAAGTCGTGGCGCTCGCCAATGGCGGCGGCGACATGGTCAACACGGTCAAGCAGGCCAACGAGTTCGGGCTCGGCAAGAAGCAGAGCCTGGTGTCGCTTCTGATCTTCATCTCGGATGTTCACAGCATGCAGCTGCAGGCGGCACAGGGGCTGAAATTCATCACCGCGTTCTATTGGGATCGCGACGACGATACGCTCGCCTGGTCGAAGCGTTTCTTCGACAAGCAGGGCCGGATGCCGACCATGGCACAGGCGAGCGTCTATTCGGCGGTCAAGCACTACATCGCGGCGATAGCGGCCGCGGGCACCGACGAAGCCAAGGCCGTGATGGCGAAGATGCGCGAGCTGCCGGTCAACGACTTCTATGTCAAGAACGGCCATGTGCGCGAGGACGGCCGGCTCGTCCACGACATGCTGTTCGCGCAGGTCAAGACGCCCGCGGAATCCAGCAAGCCATGGGATTACTACAAGATTCTGGCCGCGATCCCCGGCGATCAAGCGTTTCGGCCGCTCGCCGAAGGCGGCTGTCCGCTGGTGGCGCACTGAGTCCTGGCCTGGAGTCTTGGCTTGGCCTTCCTTGTGACTCACCCCGGCCGCATTTCAACTTATAGTGAAGGCGAAAAGCCGGCTTACGTCTGAGCGGTTGAAATATTTGCGTGCCCGTGCTGTTCAACAAGCAGGGGACGTCAGTGGCAGGGGCAGCTTCATGACAAATACGGCCGCGTTGCTTTCGCTTGCGACCTCGGTCCCACCCCACCAGTTCGATCAGAAGCAGGTGTTATCCGCCGCGCTGGGCGTGATGTCGGGCCGATATAGCGAGTTCGAGGCGGTCGAGAGCCTGTTTGCGAACACCGGCATCCGTCATCGCTACGCGGTCAAGCCGATGGATTGGTACCTCGAGCCGAAAGGGTGGCCGGAGCGTACGAGCGCCTTTCTGGAGGGAGCCGAAGCCCTGTTTCTTGAAGTCGCGCGCAAGGCCATCGCGCGCGCCGGGCTTGCCGCCGCCGATATCGATACCATCGTGACGGTCTGTTCGACGGGGATTGCGACGCCGACGCTGGAAGCGCGCGTCGCGCGCCAGATGGGCTTTCGCAGCGACATCGCGCGCGTGCCGGTGTTTGGGCTGGGCTGCGCCGGTGGCGTGTCGGGGTTGGCGATTGCGGCAAGGATGGCGCAGGCTCGCCCCGGCACCAACGTGCTTTTGGTGGCGCTCGAGCTCTGCACGCTCGCGGTGCGCCACGACACGCTGACCAAGGCCAATATCGTCGCCGCGAGCCTGTTCGGCGATGGCGCCGCCGCTGTCGTCCTGCGCGCCGGCGATGGCGGCGCGACGCGGGTGGAGGCGGCCGGCGAGAAGCTCTGGCCCGATACGCTCGGCATCATGGGCTGGACCGTCGATCCCGAAGGCTTTGGTGCGGTGTTCCAGCGTACCATTCCCGATTTCGTCAGCGAGAACATGCAGCCGGCGATCGCCGAAATCGTCGCCGGCATGGAATTGTCCATCGACGATATCGATCGCTTCATCTGCCACCCCGGCGGCGCCAAGGTCATCACCGCGCTGGAGCGCGCGCTGTCGCTCGACCAAGGCGCGCTCGACCACGAACGCGAGGTCATTGCCGATTATGGCAACATGTCCGCGCCGACCGTGCTGTTCGTGCTGGAGCGGGCCCGCGCGCAAGGCCTGCCGCAGCGCTCGCTCTTGACCGCGCTCGGGCCCGGTTTCACGGCGAGCTGCGTGGCGCTGCGGCACGCCGCGTGACGTTGGCCGCCTTCATCCTGGCGCTGGTGACGCTGCAGCGTCTTGGCGAGCTCTTGCTTGCGCGCCGCAATACCAGGGCCTTGCTCGCGCGGGGCGCGTTCGAGGTCGGCGCCTCGCAATATCCCTTCATCGTCGCGGTGCACGCGGCCTGGCTCATCGCGCTCTGGGTGTTCGGCCGCGATCAGCCGGTCAATCTTCTCGCGCTGTCGGGCTTTGTGCTCTTGCAGCTCGCGCGCGTCTGGGTGCTTGCAACGCTCGGCCCGCGCTGGACCACGCGCATCATCATCTTGCAGGGCGAGCCGCTGATCGCGAGCGGGCCCTATCGTTACATGTCCCATCCCAACTACGCCATCGTGATCGGGGAAATCGCCTTGCTGCCCCTCGCGCTGCATTTGCCCGTGGTTGCGCTGCTGTTTACGCTTCTCAACGCAGCGGTGCTGGTCGTCCGCGTTCGAGCCGAAGCGCGGGCGCTTTCGGCGGCGCCCACGCAGCCTCAGCATGCGGTCTCATGAGCGCGCCCGACGATCTGCGAGCCATTGCGCCCTTTGCCGCGGCGGATGTTGCGACCGATATCGCGCCCGATGTTGCGCCCGATATTGCGACTTGGGCCGCCTTCCTCCTGATGTGCCTCGGCATGTTCATGGCGATCCTCGACATCCAGGTCGTGGCGACGTCGTTGCCGACCATCCAGCGGGCGCTCGGCATTTCCCAGGACGCGATGAGCTGGATCCAGACGGCTTATCTGATCGCCGAGGTGATCGCGATCCCGTTGACCGGGCTGTTGACGCGCGCCTTGACCTTGCGATGGCTGTTCGCTTGCGGCGTCAGCCTTTTTACCTTGGCCTCGATCGGATGCGCCTTCAGCCAGGACTTTGCGACCCTGCTCATGTTCCGCGTCATTCAGGGCTTTTCCGGCGGCGTGCTGATCCCTGCGGTGTTTTCGGCGGCCTTCCTGTTGTTCCCGCCGCGGCTTTATGGCGTGGCCAAGGCCATCGGCGGCGTGGTCGCGGTGTTTGCGCCGACGATCGGTCCTGTCGTCGGCGGATACATCACGGAGACCTGGTCGTGGCCGTGGCTGTTCCTGATCAATGTCATTCCGGGCCTGACCGCGGCAACGGCAACGCCGTTTCTGCTGCCGCGCCACAAGACTAATCTGCGCGAGCTCAGGCAGCTCGATCTTGGGACGCTTGCCGTGATGGCGTTGGCTTTGGCAAGCTTGGAGATCGGATTGAAGCAGGCGCCGCAACGCGGCTGGCTTTCGCTCTCCTGCGCCGGCCTGCTGTTCGCAAGCGTCATTGGTCTTTTCGTTTTTCTGCGGCGGACGTCGCGGGCCAAGCATCCGGTCTTGCGGCTGGAGGCATTAAAGCGACGGTCGTTTGCCGTGGCCTGCGCCTTGAGCTTCTGCCTCGGGGTCGGCCTGTTCGGCTCGGTCTATCTGATGCCGGTATTTCTCGGATTCGTTCGCCGTCACGATGCCTTCGAGATCGGAACCATCATGCTGGTGACCGGCCTGGCGCAGCTTGCGGCCGCGCCGCTCGCCGCGATCCTTGAAAAGCGCATCGGTCCACTCCGCCTCACGGCGCTCGGCTTTGCACTGTTCGCATTCGGGCTCGCTCTCAGCTATTTCGAGCCGCGCACGGCCGATTTCGGCGAGATGTTCTGGCCCCAGATCGTGCGTGGCATCGCGATCATGTTCTGTCTGCTGCCGCCGATGCATATCGCTCTTGGCGATCTGCCGGAGAGCGAGGTCGCCGACGCCAGCGGGCTGTTCAACCTGATGCGCAACCTCGGCGGTGCGATCGGCATCGCTCTGATCGACACCATCCTGTATGGCCGCAGTGTCGTCTACGGCGAGGCTCTGCGCGTTCGCCTGCTCGCGGGCGATCTCTCGGCCGCGGCTGCGGTCGGAATCGATCCGAAACTGCTGCTCGACCGTGCGTCGGGGCCGCCGAGCGCCGCCGAAATCGCCTACGCGCGTCCTTTTGTCGAACGCGCGGCGCTTGCGCTTTCCGTCAACGAGGCCTGGCTGATGCTGGCTTGCGTTGCAATCGCGGCGGTGCTGCTGATACCGCTGGCGCGCGATGTCGAAACCTAGCGCGATGGCAGGCCGCTGCGGCGTGTTGGCTCGATCAGCTCGGGGTGCGAGCCGGACAGGCGCTTGTGCAGGTGGACCATGAATGCCATGCCGAACAGCGGCGTTGCGAGATTGACGATCGGGATCGACACAAAGGCCGCGATAACGAGGCCTGCGGTGAAGATCATCATGGCGTTGTCTTTCCGCATCAGCCGCGCCTCCTCTGGCGTGCGGAAGCGCATGGCCGCGAGCTCGAAATATTGCTTGCCCAGCAGCCACGCCGTTGCAATGAAGAAGATGATAAAGCCGGCCCCGGCGGCGATCACGAACGGCAGCGCGATCAGATAGACCACGATCGTCAAAAGCGCGGTCCTCAGCCCCTCGCTGATCGCAAGCCCGATCGGAAGCGCCATGCCCGGGCGTTCGGCGGGATAATGCTCGCGCTCGACGAGGTCCGCGACATCGTCGACGAAGAAGCTTGCGACGAACGAGGTAATCGCCGGCATCAAGAAAATGCTTCCGAGCACCACGCCAAGGCCGGCGGCGATCGACACGGCCCAGGAAAGCACGTTCAGCGGCGTGTGCGAGCTGGGCCCGAGCATCGCCTCGGCCCAGCCTTCGCCATAGGTCGCAAACCAGCTCAACAATCGCTGGAGCCCGATCGCAAGCACCGTGATCAACACCAGCGCAAGCCCGATCGATCGCCACAGGATCGAACGCATCGGCGGCGACAGGATTTGCGATAGCGCCTTGACGGCGGCGTCGATCATGATGGATTGCCTCTCCGGAACAGGTCACGGAGAGTTAGACACGCAGAAAGCGTTCGGCAAGGGTTGCCGAATTCACGCATCGAGCGGCTTGCCGCGCACATTGGGACCAAATGCCGCAAGCGTGACGATGACGATCAGCATCGCGGCCGTGATCAGGGCGAACACGCCGCCGACGCCGCTCTGCCTGAGCATGTAGGCGACCATGAAACCGGAAAAGGTGGCGCTGATCCGGCTCATCGAGTAGACGAGCCCGGCGGCGCGGGCGCGAACGACGGTCGGGAACACCTCGGTCTGGTAGGCATGGTAGGCATACGACATCGTCACGTTCGCTGCCGTCAGCAGCACGCCGCAAATAATCACGAGCGTGGGTTCCTCGAGCCGCGCGAACGCGAACCCGAACAGGATGATTGCGGCGGACGCGCTGCAGATGATCCATTTGCGCTCGAGACGATCGGCGAAACTTGCGGCAACAAACGGTGCGATCGGATAGGCAAAGGCAAGAATGAATGAGTATTGCAGACTCTTGGTGACCGTGATGCCCTTCTCGACCAGCAATGTCGGCACCCAGTTGGCAAAGCCGTAGAAGCCGAACGCCTGGCAGAAATTGAACACCATGAACAGGATGACGAGCGAGAGATAGGGTGGCTTCAACAGCTCGGCGAAGCCGACGGCTTTGATGCCGACGGACGGACGTGGCACGGCGAGCGGCATTGCGGCTGGATCGGCGCCGGTTGCCGCTTCAAGCCTGCGCACGACCTCCATGGCCTCGGCATAACGGCCGTGACGCGCGAGCCAGAGCGGGCTCTCCGGCACAAAGAGCCGCAAGATCCAGATCACCATGCTGGCGGCGGCGCCGATCAGGACCACCCAGCGCCAGCCGTCGACGCCAAAGGGCGACAGCGGCACGAGACGCCAAGCGAGCAGGGCGACGATCGGCACGGCAAGGAACATCACGGCCTGATTTACCGCGAATGCCCGCCCGCGCATCCAGCTCGGCACGAGCTCGGTGATGTAGGCATCGATGGTGATGATCTCGACCCCAATGCCGATGCCGGCGAGGAACCGCCACAGCAGCAGTCCGCCGGAACTGGTTTGGCAGGCCATCACAACGGAGGCCGCGGTATAGCCGAGCAGCGCGAAGGTAAAGATCGAGCGCCGGCCGAAGCGATCGGCGAGGAAGCCGAGGAAGAAGGTCCCGACGAACAGTCCCGCGAACGTCGCCGCAACGAAGGCGCCGATCCCCGAGAAGCCGAAGAACGACTCGGTCGTCGTGGTCAGGAGCCCGCTGCGGTTGAGGCCGGGCGCGATATAGCCGGTCAGAAACAGATCGTAGATCTCAAAGCAGCCGCCGAGCGACAGCAGGATCACGAGCCGCCAAAGATAAGCGGACGCGGGCAGGCTTTCGAGCCGTCGCGAGACATCGGTCGGTCCGCCGGTCGCGGCCGCGACATCAGCGCCGGCATCCGCGGCGACCGAACTCATGCCGTTTCCTCCCCATCGCTCGTCGAGCGATGTGACGTTCGCCGGCCTGCTTGACGAGGCTCGTGCTGAAGGCGCTGCTTTCTCGCATTTGCGCTATGCAAAGGCGATTGCATCGATTCAAAGATTGCATTTTCCTGAACCCGGGTGAAGGCCTAGTCTCGGAGCGCGGCGGGAGTGCCGAACGAACCACGGGAGAGTGATGATGCCGGGGACAGGATTGCCGCTGGAGGGGGTGCGGGTGGTCGAAATGACCCACATGGTCATGGGCCCGACCTGCGGCATGATTCTGGCGCAGCTCGGTGCGGAGGTGATCAAGGTCGAGCCGCCCGCCGGCGACAAGACGCGCTCGCTGGGCGGCATGGGAACCTCGTTCTTCCCCCTGTTCAACCGCGGCAAGCGCAGCCTCATGCTCGATTTTACCAAGTTGGAAGATCGCGAGACCATGCACCGGCTGCTCACAACCGCGGACGTGTTCCTTGAAAATTTTCGCGACGGCCAGCTCGAGAAGCAAGGCCTGGGCTCCGACGAGTTGCGCAAGCGTTATCCGCAGCTGATCGTCGCCGGCCACAAGGGATTCTTGTCCGGCCCCTACGAGCATCGGCCCGCGCTGGATGAGGTCGTGCAGATGATGTCCGGGCTTGCCGCCATGACCGGCACCCAGGACAAGCCGCAGCGCGTGGGCTCTTCCGCCAACGACATCATGGGCGGGATGTTCGGGGTGATATCGATCCTTGCCGCGCTCTACCAAAAGCGTTGCGGCGCGACCGACGGCGCCAACATCCGCATCGGCTTGTTCGAGAACTGCCTGTTCCTCGTCGCTCAGCATATGGTCGAATATGAAATGACGGGTAATCGCCCGCGCTCGATGCCGGAACGCGAGCACGCCTGGCCGATCTACGACATTTTCGATACCGCAGACGGCAGCCGGATCTTCATCGGCGTCGTCACCGAGGGCCATTGGCAGAGCTTTTGCGACCAATTCGGCCTGCGCGAGTTTCTGGACGATCCGGGCCTGGACACGACGACCGCCCGCATCCTGGCGCGCGACAGAATCATCCCGCGCGTGGCCGAGGTGATCAAGCGCTGGGACGTGGCGAAACTGTCCAAAACGCTGGATGATCTGAACATCTGCTTTTCGCCGATCAACCGTCCCGAGGACCTGTTCGGCGATCCACATGTGCTGCGGCAGGGGGGACTGGTCAACAATTTCAATGCCGACGGCAGCCCGTTCCGGGTTCCGGCATTGCCGATCGAGTGGAACGGCGCGAACATCGGCGAAGGGCTGAGAGTACCGCCGCTTGGCGCCGATGGTGCCGCGATCCGCTCCGAGCTTGCCGTCGACAAGAAAACGAATGAAGAGAGAAAGCGCGCATGACCAACGTTCAAGCCATCTATCCCGAGGGGCGCGTCAGCTTGCGCGAAGTCGGCCTTCGGGACGGGCTGCAGCTCGTCAAGACGTTTCCCTCGACAGCCGCCAAGCAGCGCTGGATCCGCGACGAGCACGCCGCGGGTGTACGCCATTTCGAGGTTGGCTCGTTCCTGCCGGCGAAGACGTTTCCGCAATTTGCCGACGTGCGCGAGATCGTGGCGACGGTTGCGGCGCTGCCCGGTGCACATGGCGTGGCGCTGGCGTTGAACGAGCGCGGCGTCAACGAGGCGCTGGCTTCGGGCGTCGGCGAGATCGCGACGGTCGTTTCGGCGACCGAAGAGCACAGTCAGGCCAATGCCAATCGTTCGCGCGAGTCGGCGATTGCGAATGTCAGGCGGCTTTGCGAGATGCGCGATGCCAGCTCGCACAGACCCATTACGCATGCGGCGATCTCGATGGCGCTCGGTTGTTCGATCGCCGGGCCGGTCGATCCCAGCGAAGTGCTGCGCCTGGTCGATAAATGCCTCGAAGCCGGTGTCGATGCGGTCGGGATCGCCGATACCGTCGGCTACGCCGGGCCAAGGCAAGTGGGTGAGCTCACACGTGCGGCAGTCAAGCTCGCCGGCACGAAACCGATTTGCGTGCACTTGCACGACACGCGCGGCATGGGCATTGCGAATGCGTCGGCTGCCCTCGACGAGGGCGCGCGCATTCTCGACGGCTCGCTTGGCGGGCTCGGCGGCTGTCCGTTCGCGCCCGGCGCGACCGGCAATGTCGTGTTCGAGGATCTGGTGTTCCTGTGCGAGAGCAAGGGGTTTGCCACCGGCATCGATCTCGACAAGGTGATCGCGGTGCGCGCGATCCTGAAAGAGGCCATGCCGAACGAACCGCTCTATGGCGGGCTCGCGCGGGCGGGCCTGCCCTGCGCGACAGCAGCGAAGGCGGCGTGATCAGAGTTTCGCCGCCCGCAATCTCAGCGCGTTGCCGACCACGCTGACCGACGACAACGCCATCGCCGCCGCAGCGATGATCGGCGACAGCAAGAGTCCGAATGCGGGATAGAGCACGCCGGCCGCGACCGGGATGCCGGCGGCGTTGTAGATGAAGGCGAAGAACAGGTTCTGGCGGATATTGGCCATGGTGGCCTGCGACAATCGCCGCGCGCGAACGATGCCGCCAAGGTCGCCCTTGAGCAGTGTGACGCCCGCGCTTTCCATCGCGACGTCGGTCCCGGTCCCCATGGCGATGCCGACATCCGCCGCGGCGAGCGCCGGCGCGTCGTTGACGCCGTCGCCTGCCATCGCGACGATCCGGCCGGTGTCGCGCAACCTCTGTACGACCGCGCTCTTCTGGTCCGGCAATACCTCGGCCTCGATCTCGGTAATTTCGAGGTGACGCGCAACCGCTTCGGCGGTGGTGCGGTTGTCGCCGGTCAGCATGATGACCTTCACGCCTTCGGCGGCCAGCGCCCCCAGCGCCTCCGGCGTCGAGGACTTGATCGGATCGGCCATCGCAAACAAGCCGGCTAACCTGCCCTCGATGGCGATGTGAATGACGGTGGCGCCGCCCGCGCGAAAGCGCTCGGCGTCGCTGTCGAGTGCCATGGTCTCGATACCCGTTGCGGCGAGATATTTGGCGTTGCCAAGCGCGACGGACTTGCCGTCGACCTCACCGGTAGCCCCCTTGCCGGTCGGCGAATCGAACGCCTTGACCTCGGCGAGATCGAGGCCGCGCTCGTTGGCAGCGCGCACGATCGCATCCGCCAGCGGATGCTCGCTCGCGCGCTCCACGCTTGCGGCAAGACGAAGCAGTTCGTTTTCCGCAAATCCGGCCGCCGGCACAATTGCCGTCACCTTGGGCTTGCCTTCGGTCAGCGTGCCCGTCTTGTCGACGACCAGCGTGTCGACCTTTTCCATACGCTCAAGCGCTTCGGCATTCTTGATCAGAACGCCCGCCTGTGCCCCACGACCGACGCCAACCATGATCGACATCGGCGTCGCAAGTCCGAGCGCGCACGGGCAGGCGATGATCAGAACGCTCACGGCGGCGACCAGGCCGAAGGCCATCTTCGGTTCCGGTCCGAACGTTGCCCACGCGGCAAAGGCTGCAACAGCCGTGGCGATCACGGCCGGAACGAACCAGCTCGCGACCTTGTCGGCCAGCCGCTGGATCGGCGCGCGGGAGCGCTGCGCGTCCGCGACCATCTGCACAATCTGGGCAAGCAGCGTGTCGCGCCCGACCTTTTCGGCGCGCATCACGAAGCTGCCGGATTGATTGAGCGTGCCGGCAATCACCGTGGCGTCCACCTCCTTGGTAACCGGCATGGATTCGCCCGTCACCAGGGATTCATCGAGCGAGGAGCGGCCCTCGAGCATCACGCCATCGACGGGAACCTTTTCGCCCGGGCGCACGCGAAGCCGATCGCCGACCATGAGCTCGCTGATTTCGACTTCTCGGTCTGTGCCATCGTCGCCGACGCGGCGCGCAGTCTTGGGGGCGAGCTGCAGCAGCGCCTTGATCGCGCCGGACGTTGCTTCCCGGGCGCGCAGCTCCAGCACCTGGCCGAGCAAGACAAGGACAGTAATGACGGCGGCCGCCTCGAAATAAACGGCGACCGCGCCTCCGTGGCCGCGAAAGGTCGCGGGGAAAACCTGCGGCATGATCGTGCCGAAGAGGCTGTACAAATAGGCCACGCCCGTGCCGATCGCGATCAGCGTGAACATGTTGAGATTGCGCGTCACCAGCGATTGCCAGCCGCGGACGAAGGAGGGCCAGCCGGCCCACAGCACGACCGGTGTCGCAAACACGAGCTGGATCCAGTTCGACAGTGTCGGGTCGATCCAGCTGTGCGGCCCGGCGAGGTGGCCTCCCATTTCCAGTATCACCGCAGGAGCGGCGAGCAGGGCGCCGATCCAGAAGCGCCGCGTCATTTCCGCAAGCTCTGGATTGGGTGCGCTGTCGAGGCTCGCGAGCTCCGGCTCCAAGGCCATGCCGCAGATGGGACAGGTGCCCGGTCCGACCTGGCGTATCTCCGGATGCATCGGGCAGGTGTAGATGGTGCCGGCGGGGACGTCGGCCTTTTTCGCGCCAGCGCTGGCCATGTCGAGATATTTGACAGGCTCGGCCGCGAACTTGGTACGGCAGCCGGCCGAGCAGAAATGGAAGGTCTCACCCCTGTGTTCGAAGCGATGCTTCGAAGTCGCAGGATTGACGCTCATGCCGCAGACGGGATCGCGCACGGTTTCCGCGGTGTCGGCATGGTGATGATGTCCGCCGCGTCCGTCGCAGCAGGCCCTCCCGTCGTCCGCGTGCCCTGCGTCGCCCATCGATGAACTCCGGCCTTGAAACCTATACCCTGTAGGGGTATATAGGATGCATGCGCAAGGACATCAAGTCATCCGTTCAAAAGCGTCTCGGCCGGATCGAGGGCCAGGTCCGCGGCCTCTCCAAGATGGTCGACGAGGACCGCTATTGCATCGACATCGTCACGCAGATCTCTGCCGTGCGTGCCGCGCTGAGACGGGTGGAGGAGGAGGTGCTTCGCGACCATGTGGCGCATTGCGTGGAGCACGCGATCTTAAGCGGCAACAAGGCCGATCAGCGCCAAAAGATCGCGGAATTGATGGATGTCATCGGTCGTTCGGACCGCTAATGCTCGTCCGCGCGGCCCTTCGATGTGCGCGACTGGAAGGAACGGACACTTCGGGCTTTGAGGCTGCGCCTGGCCACGGAACGAGCGGGCGGGTCACGCCACCATCAGCTTTTCGCGCTGCTTGCCGCGGCGCTCAGGCAGGCGCGCGGCGACATATTCGACGCGCAGAAAATGCTCCTCCACCGTGAAGCGTTCGATCAACATGGTGGCCTCGGCATCGACGCTCACTTCCTCAGCGCAAACCGGCGCTTCCGCGTCAATCTCTTCAGGAACAAGCGGCGGCGAACCAAATGTTTCCGGAAACGGTCCGAACTCGCCCGCTACCTCCTGGAGCGGCTTCTGTCTGTCGGCCCAGTGCAGGGTCGTGTAGTCGAACCCGCGAACGATGGTGGGTTTGACGATTTCGAAATAGGGCGAGATGTCGAAGTCCCGGGGCATGTAGAGCGAAGAATCGCGAATGTGCAGGATCTCGCGCCGCGCTTGCCGCGAGCCCGCCCGCGTGATCTTGGGCAGGATCGGGTAGCGAACGGTGTCGAAGGCCTGTGCGATCAGCGCCGAGCAGATCATCTTGGTCGGGTCGCCGGAGCCAAGCGCGATCATGCGCCGCCGCCAGCGCTGCGGCACCGGCAGCGGGATCAGGAAGCGCATCAGATCGAGGATGTTCTTGGTGTCGTAGCCGAAGCCGATCCGGTTGATGGCGTAACGGCACACCGTGGTGCGATCCTCATAGGACAGGCCGACCGGGCGGCAGACCCTGGTATGGTAAGTGAAGTATTTCGACAGCGGCGCCGAGGTGACGCCTTCGCCGACATTGGCTTCGATCAGCACATGTTGCTCGCCGTCCTCTTCCTGTGCGCCGTCGATCGGCCCGACATAGAGTGCGGCGTGCGACCACGTCGACTGCGTCAGATATTTGATGATGCCGGAGATGCGGTTGTTGCCTTCGACCAGCAGGACGTCGCCCGGCTCGATGATGCTGCGCAGATATTCGGGATCGGACGGCGTGAACGGCTCGTAGCCCGGCAGCTCCTTCTGGAGATAGCCGGCAATCCACTTGCCGATCGTGTCGAGCATCATGCCCATCTGCAGGATTCCCCCCGGGAAACGGCTTGGCAGCCGCTTTTTCCCTTCTCTTATCATGCTCGAAAGCCGTTGCAATTTGGTTCATGCGCGGATCGGGATCAATCATGATTGATTCACCATCATGGTTGCCGCGGGCATGCGAATACGGCAAGGTTCGCTTGCTGTTCTATCGACTTTCAAGACTCGGAAACCATGACATGACAATGACGCGGCGCAGCTTTCTATCGGCGTCCGCCGCGCTGGCCTCATCTGCGCTGTTTCACGGAGTTGCGCGGGGTGCGGGATTGCCGCGCGATGTGGATATTGTCGTGATCGGCGCTGGAGCTGCGGGAATTGCCGCGGCGCGGCGTATCATGTCCGCCAACCGCAAGGTGATCGTGGTCGAGGCCGCCAGTCAGGTCGGCGGCCGCTGCATCACGGATGCTTCGACATTTGGCGTTCCGTTCGACCGCGGCGCCCATTGGTTGCACAATCCGGACATTAGCCCGCTCATGCAGCTCACGCGCACCTCCGGGCTCGACACTGCAGCCGCGCCTTCTGCACAGAAGATTCGCATCGGGCGTCGCAACGCGCGCGCGAGCGAAGTCGAGGATTTTCTGGCGACATCGGTTCGTGCCAATCGCGCGCTGGACGATGCGTCGCGCAGGTTGGATGTGTCCTGTGCGTCGGTCCTGCCGAAAGATCTCGGGGACTGGGCCGGGACCATCGAATTTGCGTTCGGTGCCAGCTTTGCCGGCAAGGATCTGAAGGACCTCTCGGTGGTCGACAAGATGCGCGCTGGCGACCGCGGTTCGGTGTTTGCCTGCCGCCAGGGATTGGGAACGCTGATTGCAAAGCTCGGCGAGCAGGTTCCCGTCGCGCTGTCGACACCCATGACCCGGCTGGACTGGAACAAGCGCGAGGTCATGGTCGACACGTCGGCCGGCAAGATCGTCGCGCGCGCGGCCATCTTGACGATGTCGACCAACGTCCTGACGGCGGGCAACATCAAGTTCCTGTCAGAAATTCCCAAGCGCACGCTGGATGCGGCGGCAAAGCTGAGCCTCGGCAGCTACGACCACATCGCGCTGCAGATTCCGGGTAATCCGTTCGGGCTATTGCGCGACGACGTCCTGATCGAGCAGAGCAACTCGACGCGGACCGCGCTGCTCTACGCCAACATCGGCGGAAGCTCGCTGTGCTCGATCGACGTTGCCGGCTCCTTCGGCCGCGATCTTTCGGAGCAGGGCGAAGCGGCCATGGTGGCGTTTGCCCGTGAGTGGCTGGGGAAGCTGTTCGGCAGCGAGGTCGCGGCGGCAGTCAAGAAATCGAGCGCGACGAACTGGAACGCCTCGCCCTACGTGCTCGGCGCGATATCGGCCGCGGCCCCCGGCGCGCAAGCCGCGCGGAAAATCCTGAGCGAACCGATCGGCCTGGTCTTTCTCGCGGGCGAAGCGACCCATGAGACGCTGTGGGGCACAGTCGATGGCGCCTGGGAAAGCGGCGAACGCGCCGCGGACGCGGCGTTGCGCCGGATCGGGGCGATCAAGGACACCGCGCCGCTGGCGGGGGCGGCGGTTGGGCGCAGGCCGCAGCGCCGAGGTGCGCCGATGAACTGAACCGCCTCAGAGCGGCAGCTTCAGCTCCATCAAGTCTCTCGCTACGATGATCCTGCCTTTGAACGTCTTGCTCGCTTCGCCGCGCCACTCGTCGTCGTTGACGTCGAGCTCGCCCGGCACCAGATGGCTCATCACCAGTATCTTGACCTGCGCGGCATCGGCGATGCGACCGACATCCTCGGCTGCGGTGTGGCTTTCGAGCAGGTGCTTCTTCATTGTCGCGCCGTTCTTGATGCGTGTCACCAGGCGATCGACCCAGGGCAGGTAAAGCGCCTCGTGCACCAGCACGTCGGCGCCCTTTGCGAAGTCCGCGAGCTTCGGATTGTAGTTGGTATCGCTGGAGAACACGATCACGCCGTCCGGCGTCTCGAACTTGTAGGCGAAATTGTCGGTGATCGGCGGATGCGGAGTACGGAAGGCCGTGACCTTCACGTCGGCAGTTTGCAGCACCACGCCATCCTCGACGATGTCCCGGGCAATCAGCAGCTTGCGCAGGTCGGGCCGGCCTTCGTCCTCGATCCGGGTTTCGATGTCGAACTTGTTCAGGTCGAAATAGGTCCTGGTCATCGCCTCGAGACCTTTCGGGCCGAACGAATGGATCGGCGTGGAAAGCCCGGTGGCCCAGGCGTTGTAGACGAGATTGCCGTATTCGAGGTTGTGATCGGAATGGTGATGGCTGATGAAGATGTACTTCACGCTCTCCAGCGGCACGCCGGCTGCGACCAGCTGATGGCTGACGCCCATGCCGCAATCAATCACGAACGGCGTGTCGTTCACGACGACGAGGTTGGCCGGATTGGAGGGTCCGACGCCCACGCGCGGGCCACCTTTCGTGCCCAGGAACACGATGCGCGTGCGGGCCTTTGCGGCCTGCGCAACCACGCGCGGCGCCGCGAGCAGCGCCATGCCCGAAACCGCGAGCCTCAGCATGCCGCGCCGATCGACCATGAAATCCTCCCGCCGTATTTTTTCGTTGCAATGAGCCTAGCCCGCGCGCAGCACACCGTCGAGGATCGGCAGCCCAAAAAAAACCGCAAGCGCGATCAGCGTGTAGCAGATGGCGCGGAACAGGGCTTCGCTGGCGCGGCCGAACAAGGACGTGCCGAACAGGATGCCGAGCGCATAGACCGGACCGACCACCAGTGCGAAGCGCAGTGCATCGCGCGTGATCAGGCCGCTTGCGCCGTAGCTCACGACGGAGAAGAAGTCGGCCGCGCCGAAGAAAAGAACGATGTTGGCACGCGCGAGCGCGGAGCCGATCGGCCGGCCCAGCCAATAGCCGACGATTGGCGGCCCTCCGGTCTGCGCCAGTCCCGAACAGAACCCCGACAGGGTACCGATGCCGATTGCAAGCGCGACATGATCCTTGCCGCGATAGCGCCAGCCTGACAGCAACAGCAACAACAGCGCGGCCACGAAGCCAGAAATGATCCAGCGCGTGGTGACGGGATCGAGCCGGCTCAGGAGGTAGGTTCCGATGGGCACGCCGACCATCGCGCCGATGGCGATGATCCCGGTGGCCTTGCGGTCCGCTTTCCGCCACGCGTCCGGGAGAAGCGGTGCCGCCGCAACGAAATCGATGATGAGAAGCAGGGTCGCGACCAGCCGCGGCGACGCAACGCTGCTGGCAAGCGGCATGAAGATCAGCGCCGAGCCGAAACCGGAGAACCCTCGCGCGGTCGCCGAGACGAAAGCGATCGCGCAGATCGCGGCAGCAGCACTGGCTGAGACTTCCGCCGGGATGAGCCCCGCCAGGCTCATCATGCGCGCAACGCGCCGCCGGTCTTTTTCGTTACCTCGGCGACGATCCTCGCGGCCACCGCGTCGATCTCCTCGTCGGTCATGGTCTTTTCGCGCGGTTGCATGGTGACGGCAATCGCGACCGACTTCTTGCTTTCGTCGATGCCCTTGCCCTCATAGACGTCGAACACGCTGACGGCGGTGATCAGCTTCTTGTCGACGCCTTGCGCCGCGCGCACGATGTCGCCGGCCTTGACCGCGCGCTCGACGATGAAGGCGAAATCGCGCGACACCGGCTGGAACGGTGAGAGCTCCAGCGGCGGCTTGGCGCGCGTGGGCTTCGGCTTCGCCCCGGGAATGCGGTCAAGGATGACCTCGAAGGCGACAAGCGGGCCATCGGCACGCAGCGCCTGGAGCGTGCGCGGGTGCAACTCGCCGAAATGACCCAGGATGTTCTGCGATCCGATCTGGATCGTGCCGGAGCGTCCCGGATGCAGGTAGCTTGCGCCACCGGGCACGATCTGCAGCGCCTGCATCGGCGCCCCGGCCGCCGCGAGCACCGCGAGCGCATCGCCCTTGACATCGAATGCATCCGCCATCGCCGAACCCGACCAGCTGCGTCCAATGCCCTTTGACGAGGCAAAGCCGTGACGAACACCACTCGCCGCAATCAATTGGTCTTCCGGCCGATCGCCCTTGAAGATCTGTCCGACTTCGAACAGGGCGACATCGGCGAAGCCGCGGTCGCCGTTGGCCTGCGCAGCGGCGATGAGACCGGGCAAAAGGCTCGGCCGCATGTCCGAGAGGTCGGCAGCGATCGGATTGGCGAGCACGAGCTCGCTTTTGCCGCCGCCGAACAGCTCGGCCGCCTCTTTCGAGATGAACGACCAGGTCACCGCCTCGACCATGCCGCGCGCCGAAAGACCGCGCTTGGCACGGCGAGTGCGCAACTGGATCGGCGTCAAAACCGGCTTGCGTGACGCCTCGCCGCGCTCGAACGGCGTCTCCGGCACATTGTCGACTCCGACAATGCGCACGATCTCTTCGACGATGTCCGCCTTGCCGTGCACGTCGCTGCGCCATGAGGGGACAGCGATCTTCAGCACCGGACCGGAACCCGCCATCATGAAGCCGAGACGCGTCAAGATGCTGCGAATATGCGGCAGTGGCACGTCGATGCCGGCGAGGCGCTTGACCTCGCTCAGGGGGAAATCGATCACGCGGTCCTCGCCATGCGCGTTGCCGACGACGACGTTGTCCGACGGCGTGCCGCCGCAGATTTCCATCACCATGCGCGTGGCGAGCTCAAGGCCCGGCACCATGAAAGAAGGGTCGACGCCGCGCTCGAAACGATAGCGCGCGTCCGAATTGATGCCGAGCTTGCGGCCGGTCTGGGCGATGTTGATCTCGTTCCACAACGCCGATTCGATCAGAACATCGGCGGTGTTTTCGTCGCAGCCGGAGGCCTCGCCGCCCATGATGCCGGCGAGCGATTCGAACTCCGTGCTCGTCGGCGATCACGCAGATGCTCTGGTCGAGCGCATAGGTGCGGCCGTCGAGCGCGAGCAATGTCTCGCCGTCCATTGCGCGCCGAACGACAAGGTTGCCTTTCACCTTTTTGGCGTCGAACACATGCAGGGGCCGCGCGCGGTCGTAGGTCATGAAGTTGGTGATATCGACCAGCGCGTTGATGGGTCTGAGCCCGATCGAGCTCAGTCGCTGCTGTAGCCATTTCGGCGACGGGCCGTTCTTGACGCCGCGCACCAGCCGCAGCGCGAATCCGGGGCACAGGCTCGCGTCCTCCACCGTCACCTTGACGGGGCAGGGGAATTCGCCCTTGACCGGCTTGATCGCGGGATCCCTGAACTTGCCCATGTCGGCCGCGGAGAGGTCGCGCGCGATGCCGTGCACGCCGGTGCAGTCCGGCCGGTTCGGGGTCAGGTTGATTTCGATCACGGGATCGCCGAGACCGGCCCATTCGGCATAGCGCTTGCCGATCGGGGCATCCGACGGCAGCTCCAATATGCCGTCGTGATCGTCGGAAATCTGCAGCTCGGCTGCCGAGCAAA
Source organism: uncultured Alphaproteobacteria bacterium (assembly GCA_963738845.1). Taxonomy (GTDB): domain Bacteria; phylum Pseudomonadota; class Alphaproteobacteria; order Rhizobiales; family Xanthobacteraceae; genus Bradyrhizobium. Next base: position 94,799 of record CAVTYJ010000015.1, read on the forward strand.
GCATGCCGCGGCTTTCGACGCCGCGGATGGTTCCGACGCCGAGCGTGATGTTCTTGCCGGGAATGAAAGTGCCGGGCGGCGAGAACACGCTGATCATGCCGGTGCGCGCGTTCGGTGCGCCGCAGACCACCTGCACCGTCGCCGCACCGTCGCCGGTATCGACCATGCAGACGCGCAGGCGATCGGCATTCGGATGCTGCTCGGCCGAGATCACCCGCGCGATGGTGAAGGGCGCAAGCGCCTTCGCCTTGTCCTCGATGCTCTCGACCTCGAGCCCGATCATGGTGAGCTTGTCGGCAAGCTTTTCCAGGGGCTCGTCGGTCTCCAGATGCTCCTTCAGCCAGGAAAGGGTGAATTTCATGGCTGCGGCTCCCCCGAGCGACCGTTCTGTTCCTTCCCCCGCTTGCGGGGGAGGGCCAGGGTGGGGGCTCTCTCCGCAACAGCGGTGGCAATCGTTTCGAGCACGCCCGCGCGATTCGTCATCACATCATGGTTGCTGAAACGAATAATCTTGAAGCCCTTCGATTCGATCACGGCAGAGCGTTCAGCATCTGCTCGCTCACCTTCGTCCGAAAAATGCTGTCCGCCATCGATTTCGACCACCAGGTGCGCTGCATGGCAGTCGAAGTCGGCGATGTAGTTCTCGATCGGCACTTGGCGTCTGAAGCCAACCCCTCCCAATCGATGACCGCGCAACTCCGACCACAGGGTTCGTTCAGCGTCTGTCGAATTCCTGCGGAGCGCGCGCGCGTTCGATCGCAACGTGGATGATACCCTCCAGCTTGGCTGTTTCTTTTCGGACATCGAAACCTCCGATGCGGAGGCACCCCCACCCCAGCCCTCCCCCGCAAGCGGGGGAGGGAGTCCGAGCCTTCGGGCCGACGAACCGCACGTACTCGTTTTCACGAGCTGAGCCCTCCCGCCAGCGTCGGGACGTCGAGCGGCTTGAAGCCGTAATGCGACAGGAAGCGCACGTCGCTATCGAACAACTGGCGCAGGTCGTGCATGCCGTATTTCAGCATCGCGATGCGGTCGATGCCCATCCCCCAGGCAAAGCCCTGGTAGACGTCGGGATCGATGCCGCAGGCGCGCAGCACGTTCGGATGCACCATGCCGCACCCCAGAATCTCCAGCCAGTCCTCACCTTCGCCGAAACGGATTTCGCCCTTGTCGCGGCGACATTGAATATCGACCTCGAGCGAGGGCTCGGTGAAGGGGAAGAACGACGGCCGGAATTGCATGTTGATGTGGTCGACCTCGAAGAACGCCTTGCAGAACTCGTGCAGAATCCATTTGAGGTGGCCGAGATGGGATTCCTTGTCGATCACGAGACCCTCGACCTGATGGAATTGCGGCGTGTGGGTCGCATCCGAATTGATGCGGTAGGTACGGCCCGGGCAGATCACGCGGATCGGCGGCTTCTGCGCCAGCATGGTGCGCACCTGCACCGGAGAGGTATGGGTGCGCAACAGCATGCGCGAGCCATCTTCCTTCGGCTGGAAGAAGAAGGTGTCGTGCATCTCGCGCGCGGGATGGCCGATCGGGAAATTCAGCCTGGTAAAATTATAATCGTCGGTCTCGATGTCCGGCCCTTCGGCGATGGAAAAGCCCATGTCCGCGAAGATCGTGGTGAGTTCGTCCGTAACCTGGCTGAGCGGATGGATGCGGCCCGTTTCGGCGAGTGTCTCCCGGAGAGGCAGCGTGACGTCGACGGTCTCGAAGGCGAGGCGCGCATCGAGCGCCGCCGATTTTAGGACATCGCGCCGCGCGGCCAGCGCCTCGGTGACCTTGTCCTTGGCGAGGTTGATTGCGGCGCCTTGCGTCTTGCGCTCCTCGGGCGACATTTTGCCGAGGGTCGACAGGAGCGCTGAGATCGAGCCCTTCTTTCCGAGCGCGGCGACGCGCACAGCTTCGAGGGCTGATTCGTCACCGGCGGCGGCGACGTCACTCAGGATTTTTTGTTCAAGCGTTGCGAGATCGGACACGGTTCTATCCTGCTAAGCGGGCGGCCGGATGTGGCCGCCTCAAGACGAGCCCGGCACCATGTATCGTTCGTTCACAGCGTTTCTGCCGGGCGGAGGTCGCCCAGCGCTACTCGCGGCAGGCGCTCAAGGCCAAGCGCTAGGCCGCGAGCGCAGCCTTCGCCTTCTCGGCGATCGCCTGGAATGCCGCCGGCTCGTTGATGGCGAGATCCGACAGCACCTTGCGATCCACGACGATGCCCGACTTCGACAGCCCGTCGATAAATCGGCTGTAATTCATGCCGAACGGGCGCACCGCCGCATTCAGGCGTTGAATCCAGAGCGCGCGAAACGTCCGCTTCTTGCGCTTGCGGTCGCGGAACGCATATTGGCCGGCCTTTTCGACGGCCTGCTTGGCGATCCGGATCGTGTTCTTGCGGCGGCCGTAATAGCCCTTGGCGGCCTTGTAGACTTTCTTGTGCTTGGCGTGACCGGTCACACCGCGTTTGACGCGAGACATGACGATGATCCTTCGGAATGAGAGGTGACGGAATGGCCGCGTGAAAAGCGCGGCCCGGCTTGGTTTGGCGCGAGGCGCGCGATCAGGCGTTCGGCAGGAAGTATTTCTTGATGTTGTCGCCGTCGGTCTTGAACAGCACGCGCGTGCCCCGGAGCTGACGAATCTGCTTCTTCGTCCGCTTGATCATGCCGTGGCGCTTGCCACGCTGGGCATGCATCACTTTGCCGGTAGCAGTCACCTTGAAGCGCTTTTTGGCGCCCGACTTGGTCTTCAACTTGGGCATTTGGCTCTCCTGTTGGCCGCAGCAAAAACGCGCCCGGCGGGGCGCTTGTGCGGCAAAATGCTCGTTAGAGCGTTGAAAGTGCGAAGGTTTTCCAAAACTGGGCGAACCCGCACCAAAACCGCCACGGCAGCCCTTGATCAGCCGGGCGATTGAAGGCTGCGCTTATGGCAGAGCGGAAGCGAAATGGCAACGATGAACCGCGCGCAAGACTTGGTCGACGAATGTCCGACTCCCCCAGAAACATATGCAAGCAGGATGAAAAATGCGCATTTCGCCCGAAACAGCCGTCGGTTCCTCGTTCTCTGTCGGCCTGCGTGGCCTGCTCGTTGCCGCCGCCCTTGCCGCTGTCGCCTTGCCGAGCAGCGCGGATGCGAGGCGGATGGCTGGCTCCTATGATGGTGTCTGGAACGTCGTGTTCGCGACCACCCGCGGCACTTGCCGCTCCGGCTATAGCGTTCCCTTCATGGTGACGGGTGGCCGGGTTTCCTCTGCGGGTGGCGGCCGCGTCGCCGGCTCGGTTGCCGGCAACGGCCGCGTCGCGGTCAGCGTATCGGTCGGCGCCTCCCGGGCGAGCGGCGGGGGTCGCCTTGCCGGCAGCAGCGGTGCCGGTTCCTGGAGCGGGATAATATCCGGCGATCGCTGCAGCGGCACCTGGCAAGCCTCGCGAAGCTGATCGGCCCAGTCAAAACGACCGGGCCCGCCAGGATGCGACCGGCGGGCCCAATTTCATCTCTCGATCAAAAGCGAATCAGCGCGGCGCCAGCACCATAACGACCTGGCGGCCTTCGAATCTCGCGTCCTGCTCGACCTTGGCGAACTCGGCGACGTCGGCTTTGACCTTGTCCAGGAGCTTAGTGCCGATCTCCTGGTGGGCCATTTCGCGGCCGCGATAGCGCAAGGTGATCTTGACCTTGTCGCCCTCCTCGAAGAAGCGCTGCATGGCGCGCATCTTCACGTCGTAGTCGTGATCGTCGATCATCGGCCGGAGCTTGATCTCCTTGATCTCGACGACCTTTTGTTTCTTGCGGGCTTCCGCGGCTTTTTTTTGCGCCGAATATTTGTACTTCCCGTAGTCCATGATCTTGCAGACGGGAGGCACGTTGTTCGGCGAAATCTCAACCAGATCCATGCCGGCTTCGAGAGCCATCTTGATCGCGAGCACGGTCTCGACCGCGCCGTGGTTCTGTCCGTTCTGATCGATCAGCTGGATCTGCGCATTGCGAATATCATCATTGACGCGCGGCCCGTCTTTGGCGGCAGCGGGCGGGGCTCTATTTGGACGGCGAATGGGTCCTTCTCCAAGGTTGTGAACGAAGACGATATTTTGAAGCAATACGCGGCAACGAGCAAGCGAACTCGCAGGTTGCGCAGCAAAACCGACAAATGCGAGACATTTCGGTCACGGCCTGCGACATAGCCAGCGACGTGCTATTCCGCAAGTGCGCGGAGCGCCCCTGCGGCAATTATCCGGGCGCGCAGCTTTGCCCTCGCCGAACGGGAGCGACAAACCATGACCGATTCCCCCGCTGGCGGTCCCGAGCCCGCCTTTATCGAGGTGGGAGGCACAAATTCCACGCGGCGGATCGCCGTGCGTGCCCGCGAAGGCGCCTCGCCCGGCTTATTCTGGCTTGGCGGGTTTAATTCCGACATGAAAGGTACCAAGGCGGTCGCACTCGATGCGTGGGCGGAAGCGCATGCCCGAGCCTGCGTGCGGTTCGACTATTCCGGTCACGGCGAATCCGGCGGCAAGTTTGCCGATGGAACCATCGGCCGCTGGCTGGAGGAGGGCCTCGCCGTATTCGAGCGGTTTTGCCAGGGGCCGCAGGTGGTGATCGGCTCCTCCATGGGCGGCTGGATGGCGCTCTTGCTCGCCCGGGAAATTGCGCGGCGCGGGAAGCGTTCCTCGCTTGCCGGCCTGGTCCTGATCGCGCCGGCCCCCGATTTTACCGAGGAATTGATGTGGAAGGGCTTTTCGCCCGAGATTCGCCGCCAGATCGAAGAAGAGGGCGTCTGGCTCAGGCCCTCGCAATATGGCGACGGCGCGCCCTACCCGATCACACGTGCCCTGATCGAGGAGGGCCGCAATCACCTTCTGCTCGGCAGTGCAATCGATGTCGGCTGTCCCGTGCGCATCCTGCAGGGTGCGCAGGATCCGGACGTGCCCTGGCAGCACGCGTTCAGGCTGGCGCAGCGGTTGCCGGCCGAGGACGTCGTGTTGACCATGATCCAGGATGGCGACCACCGTCTGTCGCGGCCGCAGGATATCGCCCGCATCATGGCTGCGGTGGCCGAAATCGGATGAGACAGGGAGAAGAATTGTCATGGACCTGCCAGGCATGCTTCGCAGCTTCTGCGACGCGGTTGAGCGGCGCGACGGCAAGGCCTTTGCCGCGCTGTTCACGGAGGACGGCGTTTATCACGACGTGTTCTACGGCGCATTCAAAGGCCGCGCCAAAATCGCCGAGCTGATCGACGACTGGTTTTATCGCAATGCGACCGATTTCCGCTGGGACATGCACGAGCCGGTCTTTGACGGCACGACGCTCTATGCGCGTTACACCTTCAGCTATCGCTCGACCCTGCCGGAAGCCGATGGCGCCCGCGCCATGTTCGAGGGCGTGTCGATCATGCGCCTGCGCGACGGGTTGATCGCGGAGTACCATGAGGTCGCCAACACCGCGCCCAGCTTTGTCGACATGAACTTTGCGCCCGAACGCATCGCCAAGATCGCTGCGCGGCAGGGCGCCGCACTGAAGGCGCGCCCGGAGATGGCGCGGCATTTGAAGTAATATGACGAGTGGGTACAGGCTGCTCCCCTACGGCGTCTTCGCCTGTGCCATCGGCTTGCGTTGCGCCAGCGCCGCCACGGTCGATGTTCCGATCGCGCCCTCTTCGTCATAGAGCCAGCATTCGCCGATCGCGATGCCGGCGGTTGCGTGGTGACTGACGACCTCGAGGCCGATCCATTGCGTCACCGGCAGGCGGTGCAGATAAAGCGTCACGTCGCTGTTGATGAAGCCGAGCCCGCGATCGCCGGCATTGGCAAAGGGACTGGCAAAATCGGCTGCAAGGGCCGCGCGCACGAATGGCGTCAGCGCGACACCCTCGACCAGCTCGCGCACCTCGCTCATCCAGAGCCGCCTTGGGCCCAGCGAGCCCATATGGCCGATGATCGGGCGCGTCGTCCATTTGCCATGCATGCCGAGCCGGGGATCGGTCGGTGCGGCGATCTCGGCCGGTTTCGGCGCGTCCCAATTCGGTGGCGACCAGATACTGCCCTGCGGATTTTCCGTGCGGCGCAGAAGCTGGCAGGAAGCCCGCGCCATCGCGACGGCGCCGGAGAAAAAATCGGCCTCGACGACGCGGATGCGCAATCCGTCGCGGATCAGCTTCGTCCTCACCTGGACCGGAGTCATGATGTTGGGCAGGCGGAACATATCAACCGTGAGCCGTGCCGGCACGAAATCCTCGCCGCCGTGGCGCTGCTCCAGCTCGTGGGCAAGGAGGCCGATGATGACGCGGCCGTGCATCGATTTCGGATCCCACGGGCCGTTCGCGATCTCGTTCGGCATGAATCCGTCGCCGCTCGGGGCGAAGAACGGCTGTTTGCTTGCGGTCTTTATCGGTGCGTCGGTCATGATGCGCGACCATGACGGGTTTCGCGCGATGAAATCAAGCGCGCGCAGCGCAAGTCGCCGATGCAGCGCGCCATTCGGCAAGCACGCTTTCATCCGCCTCGGCCGCCATCGCCAGCATGGCCCTTGCCGCGAATGACTCCGGGTCGATCAATTGCGACAGCGCCCACACCGCGGCACCCCGCACCAGCGGACTTGCATCCGACAACAGCCGCTCCGCCTCGGTGGCCAGAGCCGGGTCCCCCGAGTTGCCGATCGCGATCAGCACGTTGCGAACGAAACGGACGCGGCCGGTGCGCTTGACCGGAGACCCGGCAAAGTGCCTGCGAAACGCCGCATCATCGAGCCGCGCGAGCGCCGCAAGATCAGGCGCGCGCAAGTCGTCGCGCGCGGCGAGCCGTCTCTCGCGTCCCTGTTGTGCGAACTTGTTCCAGGGGCAGGCCGCAAGGCAATCGTCGCAGCCATAGATGCGGTTGCCGATCGCCTTGCGGAATTCGTGCGGGATAGGTCCCTTTTTCTCGATCGTGAGATAGGAGATGCAGCGGCGCGCATCGAGCTGGTAGGGGGCGGGGAAGGCGGCGGTGGGACAGATGTCGAGGCAGGCCTGGCAGGTGCCGCAATGGTCGCTCTCCGCCTCATCGCGCGCCAGCTCGAGCGTGGTGAAGATCGCTCCCAGAAACAGCCAGGAGCCGTAGGCGCGCGAGACGAGGTTGGTGTGCTTGCCCTGCCAGCCGAGCCCCGCCGCCTGCGCGAGCGGTTTCTCCATCACCGCGGCGGTGTCGACAAATACCTTGACCTCGCAGGGTGCGCTCGCAACCAACAAGCGCGCGAGCGCCTTCAGCCGCTGCTTGATGACGTCGTGATAGTCGCTTCCCTGCGCATACACCGAGATCGCGCCCCGCGTGCGCTGCTTCAGAATCGCAAGCGGGTCCTGGTCCGGTCCGTAATTGACGCCGAGCATGATCACCGATCTGACGTCCGACCACAGGCCACGCGGATCGGCACGCCGTTGTGGATCGCGCGCCAGCCAATCCATGTCGCCATGCGCGCCGGACTGCAGAAATGCCCTCAAGTTTGCTGCCGCCCGCGGAATGGCATCCGGCGCGGCGATGCCGACCCAGTCGAAGCCGAGCGCGCGCGCTTCGCGAGCGAGCAGGCTTTTCAGCGCGACGGAGTCTTCAGAAGTCCAGGTCCACGTAGGTCGGCGACGCCGGCACGCCCGGGAGCCATTCGCTGAGCAGCGGACGGAACGACGGGCGGGATTTCACCCGCGCGTACCACGCCTTTGCCGCGTCGTCCTCGCTCCATGGCACGTCGCCCAGATAGTCGATCGCCGAAAGATGCGCCGCGGCGGCGAGGTCCGCGTAAGTGAGACGGTCGCCGGCGAGATAGTTCCGCCGCTGCGCCAGCCAGCCGATATAGGCCAGATGATAGCGCACATTGGCCTTGGCCGCGCGGATCACATCGGTGGCCGGCGCGCCGTTCTCTCCGCTCATGAAGCGCTTGTAGATGCGCTCGGTGACCAGGGGACTCGATGCCTCCTCGAAGAATTTGTCGTTGAACCACGCCATCAGCCGGCGCACCTCGATGCGCTCGCCCATCGCCGTCGGCAACAGCCGCCGCTCGCCCATTTCCGCGCCGCGGGTTTCGTCGATGAACTCGGCGATGATCGGGGCGGTCGGGATCGCCGGCTGCCCTTCGGTGAACAGCACCGGTGTGGTGCAGGCCGGGTTCAGCGCGAGAAAGCCCTCGCGCCGCTCCCACACCCGCTCCTCGACCAGCTTCTGCTCGAACCCGTATTCACCCAGCACCAGGCGGATGAAGCGCGAATGTGGACAGAACGGGTGATGAAACAGCGTGTACATGAAGCTTTTGAATATTGCGTCGTGTTTAAGAAACCACCAACGCCCTTCGCGGGGCCAAACTAACCAAGCGGCCGCGCGTGGCAAGGGCGTGTTTTGCATTTTTTGCGATTGCGGCGACGGAACGAATAAGCGAGAAGAGCGCGGCATTTCGGCCGAAGTGGTTCATAACGGAATAGCGCATGCTGTCGGACGTTGTACGGGCGGTGATCCTCGGCATTGTCGAGGGCGTCACCGAATTTCTTCCGGTTTCCTCGACCGGCCATCTGCTGCTGGCCGCACGCTTCTTCGGTCTCGGCGAGGGAAGCTTCTGGAACAGTTTCATCGTGCTGATTCAGCTCGGCGCCATCCTCGCGATCGTCGCGCTGTATTTTCACAAGTTGTGGCGGATTGCGCTTGGCATGTTCACCGATCCGTACGCGAGGCGGTTCGTGATCGGCGTCCTGGTCGCCTTCCTGCCTGCTGTCGTCATTGGATTGATCGCCGGAAAATACATCAAGGAGTTCCTCTTCAACCCCTGGGTCGTGTGTTTCACTTTGATTGTCGGGGGTGCGATCCTGCTCTGGGTCGATCAGCTCGATCTCGATCCGCACGAGCACGACGCCACAAAATTTCCGCTGCCGATGTATTTCTGGATCGGGGTCGCACAGTGCCTCGCGATGATCCCCGGCGTCTCGCGGTCGGGCGCCACGATCGTATCGGCCATGTTGCTGGGCGCCGACAAGCGTTCAGCCGCGGAGTTTTCGTTCTTTCTGGCGATCCCGACCATGGTCGGCGCCTTTGCTTACGATTTTTACAAGAACCGTAGCGAGATGACCACGGATCACCTCGGGATCGTCGCCATCGGATTCGTGGTGTCGTTCATCGTCGCGATGATCGTGGTGAAGACCTTCCTGCAATATGTGACGCGCCACGGTTTTGCGCTGTTTGCCTGGTGGCGCGTGATCGTGGGCACGCTCGGTCTGGTCGCGCTCGCGCTGGGACGCTGAAGAGAGAGCTCCGAACGAGGATCTGGCGCGCGGTTCAGGCGTTCTTGCGCTGAAACTGCCCCGAGGGGCGGAAGCGCCAGAGATATTGCGGGGCGATCGCTTCCATCGAATCCGGCGCGATGCCGAGTCCCTCCAGCGTAAGGAACGCGGCCTTGGCGGCATCGGAGACCACGTTATCGGTCTTCAAGAGCTCGACCTGGTCCGGTGTCAGCTTGAACGGTCCGGGCGCGAATTGCAGGAAGAGCGCCTGCAGCTTCGCCAGAGCGAACGGCAGCGAGACCAGCATCCGCGATCGATCGGTGATTGCGAGGATCAATTCCATGATCTCGCGCATGCTCAGCACCTCGGGCCCGCCAAGCTCGTAGGCAGCGCCCGCCCTGGTCTTGCCGTCGACAGCATCTGCCACTGCGGTTGCGACGTCGCCGACATAGACCGGCTGCATCTTCGTCGCGCCGCCGCCGATCAGGGGCAACGCCGGCGACAATCTGGCCAGCGCCGCGAAACGGTTGGTGAACTCGTCTTCCGGACCGAACACCACGGACGGGCGCATGATGGTCGTCGAGGGCAGGACCGAGAGGACGGCCTTTTCGCCTTCGGCCTTGGCGCGGGCATAGTGCGACGGCGAATTGGCGTCGGCGCCGATAGCGGACACGTGCACCATGCACGCGTCGACGGCGGCTGCCGCCTTGGCGACCGCCTCAGCGCCCCTGACCTGCACGGCATCGAAGGTTTGCGCCCCGCTCTGCGCCAGAATCGCGACCAGATTGACGGCGACGGCGGAATCGCGCATCGCGGCCTCGACCGAGGCGGGGTAGCGCACATTGGCCTGAACGCTGTGGATCTGCCCGACCCGCCCGAGCGGCTGGAGGTGACCGGCAAGTTCCGGCCGCCGCACCGCGACGCGGATGCGGTAGTCGCGCTTGGCCAGCGCGCGGACCACGTGCCGGCCGATAAAGCCCGATCCGCCGAAAACCGTGACCAATGTGTCCTGATTCGATGCCATGCCGCCAGCTTCCCCGAGCCCTGGATTTGAGAGATCACGAGCCTGTTCAATGGATTTCGCCTACGCCATCCCTGTGGCGCTGTATAGGATAATCGGCTGCGATCGGGTCAATTTGACAACCGCGCGACCGACCAATACTAACCGCCCCGGGCCCAGGTGGCGGAATTGGTAGACGCGCTGGCTTCAGGTGCCAGTGGCCTAACAGCCGTGAAGGTTCGAGTCCTTTCCTGGGCACCATTGGTGCCTGACCCCCTGCATTTGAATGAGTGGGCGCAAAGCAGTATTGAGCGCCGTCGGGAGCGAAAACTCCTGTTCTCGCCTGAGATCGACCGCTCGCTTCCAGCTATTTTGGACGTTACTGTGACCTCGAATCGACCAAAGGCCAGGATTTCATGACCGTACGGCTGCACCGCGGCGACCTGCCGGATCTGTCCCGCTACACGGATTCGGTTGCGATCGATACCGAGACCATGGGGCTCAATCCGCATCGCGACCGGCTCTGTGTGGTGCAGCTGTCGAACGGCGACGGCAGCGCCGACGTCGTGCAGATCCCGAAGGATCACAGCGACGCGCCGAACCTGAAGGCGCTGCTCGCCGATACAGGGATCACGAAGATTTTCCACTTCGCGCGGTTCGATCTCGCGGCTCTCTTCCACACCTTCGGCGTCATGCCGCAGCCGGTCTACTGCACCAAGATCGCCTCACGGCTGACGCGCACCTACACTGACCGCCACGGGCTCAAGGACCTCGTGCGAGAATTGCTCAACGTCGATTTGTCGAAACAGCAGCAGTCGAGCGATTGGGGCGCCTTGCAGCTCAACGAGGCGCAGCTCGCCTACGCGGCATCAGACGTGCTGCATTTGCATGCGCTGCGCGAACGCCTCGATGCCATGCTGGTGCGCGAGGGGCGTACGGATCTGGCGCAGGCCTGCTTCGACTTCCTGCCCACCCGCGCGAAGCTCGATCTTGGCGGCTGGGAGCTCGAGGATATCTTCGCGCATTCGTGAACAGGCGCGTTCATTTCGGTTAACGCCGCCGCGAGCGCTCTCGCCCTGTTTCGGTCACAGTCCTGGAAGCCAGTCCGTGGCTGCACAATCCGGCAAGCCCGGGTAATATGCCGCGCCGGTGGGCCGCCACCGGCGGAAACGCCCGGGAGCCGTCGTGAATTCGGTCCAGAATCCAGCCTATCAAGCGAGCCTCGAGGCGCGCTTTGCGGTGGCTGCGCGCCATAGCCGTATGGTGCGGATCCTGCGCATCGCGGTGCCGGCGGCGGTGCTCGTTGCGATGGCCGGGGTCATCGGTATTTCAATCTTCAATCCGTTCCGGATGCTGATGCCGAAGCTCCCGCTCGACATGGGCAATCTCGTCGTCTCCGGCTCCAAGATCACCATGGAATCGCCGCACCTGTCCGGTTACACGCCGGATCAGCGGCCCTACGAGCTCTGGGCGAAAACGGCGGTGCAGGACCTGACCGATTCCGATCATGTCGAGCTCAACAAGCTCAGGACCAAGCTTTTGATGCAGGACGGCTCGACGGTGTTCCTCGACGCGCGCACCGGCGTGTTCGACAACAAGGCGCAGACGCTGGATCTGCACAAGGATATCTTCCTGCAGACCAGCAACGGCTATGAGGCGCGCCTCACCCAGGCTTTCGTCGACATGGCCAAGAACACGGTGGATTCCAACGAGCATGTCGACGTCAAGCTGCCCAACGGCACGCTGTCGTCGGACCGGCTCCACATCATCGATGGCGGCGCGATCATGCGCTTCGAGGGCAACGTCGTGATGCATCTCGACGGTGTTGAAACTGATGACGGCGCGCAGGCGAATGCAGCGGCTGAGCCCGTGAAGCCACGCTCGACCTCAACCAAATCAGCCAGCCCAAGATGATCTTTCCCGTGCACCACCTCCGGATTTCCGGCGCGGTGTTCGTGCCGCTCTGCGCGGCCGCGTTGCTCGTAACCGCATTGGGCGTGATGTCGCTGGCCTGGGCCCAGAGCTCGGTGCAAGGCGTGCCCAATGCGATGCAGGGGTTTACGCAGAACCGCGATCAGCCGATCCAGATCGAGGCCGCTTCGCTCGAGATGCGCGACAAGAAAAAGGAGGCGACTTTCTCCGGCAACGTCAAGGTGGTGCAGGGCGATACCACCATGACCTCGAAGACGCTGGTCGTGTTCTACGAGCAGAGCCAGACGCAAGGTGCCGCGCCGCCGCCTGCGAACACCAAGACGGCCAAGTCGGGGTCAATGCAATCGGCGACGCCCGGTCCCGGGGGCAGCTCGCAAATCAAGCGGCTGGAGGCCCATGGCAACGTCGTCGTCACGCAAAAGGATCAGGTTGTGACCGGTGATACAGCCGTGTTCGACACCAAGACCAACCTGATCACCATGTTGGGGGGCGTGGTTTTGACGCAATGCAAGAATGTACTGCGCGGCGATCGGCTGCTCGTCGACATGACGACCGGCGTCTCGCGGGTCGAGTCCGACAGCGGCAAGGTGCAGGGCCTGTTCACGCAATCCGGCCAGGGATGCAGCTCCGCCGGACCGGGCACGGGTTCGCCGCTACCTGCTTTGGGGCCCGCGAAACAGCATTAACAACAATCACTTAATTGCAAATTCGAGGCGGCGCTGTTGAAGCGCCCGGCGTGAGCCTGTATCTACGCTTCTGGCCTTGGGGCGTTCTGCTGGGCAAGGGGCATCCCTTGCGACATGCTGGGCGATCGAATCAAACCCGCGGAGTTTTGCGGGCTGCGCGACAAGAGTTCAAGCGAAGCGGGGATGGTGGATTTACTCGGCATGTTCCGGCGGCGCTCCGCAAAACGCGGCACGACGGGTTTTGCGCGCCTGCGCGAGGACATCACCGCGCTCGGCGGCTCGCTCGGCAACATGCTGACGAGTCCGGTGCCTGACGCCCCTCCGGTCGCCCGGGATGCGCCGATGACGGGGCTACCGTTGTCCCGCATCGCCCCGACGGTGCCATTGCAGGCGAGGGAGCAGGCGAGGGACCTGCCGCGGGATCAACCGAGGGAGATGTCGAAAGCGGAGCGACAGCCCCGCCAAAGGCCCGGAAGACCCGCAAGGGGCCACGGCGCCGGCGGACCACAGATGCTCCGGCGGCCGGGCTACCTGGCTGTGCATAGCGTGGAAAAGAGTTTCGGCTCCCGACAGGTCGTGCGCGGCGTCAGCATCTATGTCCGCCGCGGCGAGGCCGTCGGCCTGCTGGGCCCGAACGGCGCCGGCAAGACCACGGTCTTCTACATGATCACCGGTCTGATCAAGGCCGATCGCGGCGCGATCGAGCTCGATGGCCACGATGTCACGCAATTGCCGATGTATCAGCGCGCGCGCCTCGGCATCGGCTATCTGCCGCAGGAAGCCTCGATCTTCCGCGGCCTCACCGTCGAGCAGAACATCCGCGCCGTGCTCGAGGTCGTCGAGCCGTCGAGGAAAAAGCGCGACGCGGAGCTCAATTCGCTGCTCGACGAATTCAACATCACGCGGCTGCGCAAGACGCCGTCGATCGCACTGTCCGGCGGTGAGCGGCGGCGCGTCGAGATCGCGCGCGCCCTTGCCACCCGTCCGAACTACATGCTGCTCGACGAGCCCTTCGCGGGCATCGATCCGATCGCCGTCGGCGACATCCAGGACCTGGTTCGCCACCTGACGAACCGCGGTATCGGGGTTCTCATCACCGACCACAATGTGCGCGAAACGCTCGGACTGACCGACCGCGCCTACATCGTCTATGCGGGCGAGATCTTGACCGAAGGTAGCCCGGAAGAGATCGTCAACGACCCCGATGTACGGCGCCTTTACCTTGGCGAGGAATTTCGCCTCTAGTCAGATTTTCCGATCCGTCAAGCCGTGTACATCGGCTCTGGACTAAGATAAGCAAGAATCGGACCAACTTTCACGGATCGTTCTTGCCTCCATGGCGCTGACGCAGAGATTAGAGTTTCGCCAGTCCCAGTCGCTGGTGATGACGCCGCAATTGATGCAGGCGATCAAGCTGTTGCAGCTGTCCAATCTGGATCTATCGGCCTTTGTGGAGGAGGAGCTGGAGCGCAATCCGCTGCTGGAGCGGGCCAGCGACAGCAATGAACCGCCGGTTGCCGGCGAGCAGGCCTCGGAACGGGCCGAGTTTGCCGATTCCGACGACGGCGGAGCCGGCCAGGGCGAGGGGCCTCTGGCGAGCCATTCCGAGGGGGCCAACGGTGCTGCCGACGGGTTCGAGCCCACGCCCGAGGATTGGCTCAGCCGTGATCTTGGCAGCCGCACCGAGATCGAGCAGACGCTCGATACCGGCCTCGACAACGTGTTTTCCGAGGAGCCTGCGGAGGCAGCCGCGCGCAATGCCCAGGACGCCGCGCCGACCACCTATACCGAATGGGGCGGCGGTGCCTCGAGCGACGAGGACTATAACCTCGAGGCCTTTGTCGCCGCCGAGATCACGCTGTCCGATCATCTGGCCGAGCAACTGGCGGTCGCCCTGGCGGCGCCCGCCCAGCGCATGATCGGCCAGTATCTGATCGACCTCGTCGACGAGGCCGGCTATCTGCCGGCAGACCTCGGTCAGGCCGCCGAAAAGCTCGGTGCCTCGCAGGAGGACGTCGAGGCCGTGCTTGGGGTGCTGCAGAAGTTCGATCCGCCCGGCGTCTGCGCGCGCAACTTGAGCGAATGCCTGGCGATCCAGTTGCGCGAGCTGAACCGCTACGATCCGGCGATGCAGGCGCTCGTCGAGCACCTCGATCTTCTGGCCAAGCGCGACATCGTCTCGTTACGCAAATTCTGCGGGGTCGATGACGAGGATATCGCCGACATGATCGGCGAGATTCGCCGCCTCGATCCGAAGCCCGGGCTCAAGTTCGGTACCTCGCGCATGCAGACCATGGTGCCCGACGTCTATGTGCGGCCGGGGCCGGACGGCGGCTGGCATGTCGAGCTCAACAGCGACACACTGCCGCGCGTGCTGGTCAACCAGACCTATTACACGGAGTTGTCGAAAACGATCCGCAAGGACGGCGACAAATCCTACTTCACCGACTGTCTGCAAAACGCGACCTGGCTCGTGCGCGCGCTCGACCAGCGAGCCCGCACCATTCTCAAAGTCGCAACCGAGATCGTGCGTCAGCAGGACGGTTTCTTCACCCATGGCGTCGCGCACCTGCGTCCGCTGAATCTGAAGGCGGTGGCGGATGCCATTCAGATGCACGAATCCACGGTCTCGCGGGTGACCGCCAACAAGTACATGGCGACCAATCGCGGCACGTTCGAGCTGAAATATTTCTTCACCGCCTCGATTGCGTCCGCCGACGGCGGCGAGGCGCATTCGGCCGAGGCCGTTCGCCACCACATCAAGCAATTGATCGATGCGGAAGACTCGTCCGCGATTCTCTCCGACGACACCATCGTGGAACGATTGCGCGAATCCGGCATCGATATCGCCCGCCGCACCGTCGCGAAATACCGCGAGGCGATGCGGATCCCGTCCTCGGTGCAGCGTCGCCGCGACAAGCAGAGCGCGCTGGCGCTGCCGATTTAAGTCCTCTGCCTGCGACGCCCCGACGCCGGGCGGCCGGATTGCGTCAGCCTCAAATCGCGCTAGTCTCGGCATTCCCAAGGTTATCCCATCGAGGCCTTTCATGACTTCTCAGGATCTCGGGAAAAAGCATCAGCGTCGGCGAGGCGCTGCGTGGCCGCGTCAGCGAGCGCACCGAAGAGGTCTTGCGCAAATATTTCGACGGCAATTATTCCGGCCACATCACGCTGTCCAAGGATGGGTTCGGCTTCAAGACCGATTGCGCGCTGCATCTGGATTCGGGAATCACGCTGGAAGCCGAGTCGAACGCCAGCGATGCCTATGCGAGCGCGGATGCGGCGCTGTTGATGATCGAAAAACGCCTGCGCCGCTACAAGAGCCGGCTGAAGGATCGCTCGGCACGGAAGGCGCACGCGGCTTCGGCCGCGCTGGCCGAGCTGGTAGCCCCAACGCTGGATGCGCCCAGCTATGTGATCGAGGCGCCGGCCGAGAGCGACGACGAGGTGACCGGTTACAACCCGGTCATCATCGCGGAAGCCACGACATCGCTCAAACGATTATCGGTATCGGAGGCCGTGATGGAGCTCGACCTGACCGGCGCGGCATGTCTGGTGTTCCAGCATGGCTCCAGCGGCCGGGTTAACATCATTTACCGCCGCTCCGACGGCAATATCGGCTGGGTCGACCCGCCAGCCCTCAAACCATGACCGGGGTGAGCATTATTTAAGGGTTTTCCGTGGTTCTACGGCCGTGCATCGTTTTTAAGGATAGCGAGCGGGAACGCCCTTGCGGGTGTTGGCACCGCCGTTGTGTTGGAGTAGAAGCCCCCCGAGCCGAATCCGGACCCGGGACCAAGCCCGCCTCCCGCTCTTCTCCTTGACGCAGGCCCACCGAAGCCTATCTCGCAACCTGACGGTTCAACGCGGAATGCCCTATGACGATAACCGATCTGGTCGCGCCTGAGGCGATTCTCCCGGCGTTGAAAGTCAACAGCAAGAAGCAGGCATTGCAGGAGCTCTCCGCCAAGGCGGCAGAGCTGACCGGGCAGAACGAACGCGCCGTGTTCGAGGTGCTGCTGCAACGCGAGAAGCTTGGCACCACCGCGGTCGGCTACGGAGTAGCCATCCCGCACGGCAAGCTGCCCAAGCTGGAGAAGCTGTTCGGCCTGTTCGCGCGGCTCGAGCGTCCGATCGATTTCGAGGCAATGGACGGCCAGCCGGTCGACCTCGTGTTCCTGCTGCTTGCCCCGGAAGGCGCAGGCGCCGACCACCTCAAGGCGCTGGCCAGGATCGCGCGGCTGTTGCGCGACCAGGATGTCGCCAAGAAGCTGCGCGCCTCGCGCGACGCTCAGGCGATCTATTCCGTGCTGGCGCTGCCGCCGGCGAGCGCGGCCTGACAGTCCCGATGACGTCAGCCGTGCGGATCGCTCGGCGTCCTCCACCGATTCTCATTCTGATGATAGCGGGCGCTGCAATCCTGTTCGCCGAGGAGGCGCGCTTCGGCTATGCCCTCGGGCGCTTGAGGACCGCTTGCGAAGCGATTGGCGGCAAGTTCGGCTCGGCGGCCGGTCGGTGTATCAACCGCACCTGCTATTACTTTGGAGATTGCGGAGATTGGGCGAGCCCGGCAGCCTAGCGAGACCGGATCGAGATTGGCGATCCGATCTCCAAAGTGGTTTTCTGGCTGGGAAACCCGGAGACAATTCCTGGCCAAAAGGCAAGGGCGGCGGCGGTAGCTTCACCGCGGTGACAGGTCCTAAAGCGTCAGTGCACGCTGACCGGCTCGAGCTCGTTGCTCCAGGCGTTGGCGAGCGCCGCCTCGCGGCTATCGGTGAGCATGATCGGTGTGCCGTCGGCCGCATGCAGCGCGAACAGTTTCAGTCCCGGCGCGATCTTCGGCGCCTGGGGAAACAGGCCCGGTACGTCCTCCGAGCGGATTTGCTTCACATAGGCGATGTGGCCCTCGCCAAGGGTCGCCAGCGCCTCCAGAGAGACGCGTGGCTCTGCCGTCACATTACCTTCATTCATGGTCTCGACTCCTACTGAGCTTAAGCGGTCGAGTCCGCTACTCGTTCCATTATTCGTGTTCATTGATAGCAATTGTCTTAACGGTCCTCTCCGGCTCGGGCCGGGCAAGGTCGATAGCCAGCAATCCGTTCTTCAAATCCGCGCCGAGCACCTGCATCCCCTCCGCCAGCACAAAGGTGCGCTGGAAGTGGCGCGCGGCGATGCCGCGGTGGATGTATTGCCGGCTCTTGTCGTCCTGCTGACGGCCCCGGATCACCAGCTGGTTTTCCTCAGTCGTTACATCGAGTTGGTCACGGGTAAATCCCGCAACCGCCAGCGTGATGCGCAGCCGCTCGGGCTGGCCATTGGCGCGGTCGCACCTCTCGATATTGTAGGGAGGATAGCCGTCGGCGCCTTTGACGACCCGATCGAGCACGCGCTCGATCTCGTCGAAGCCCAGCAGAAACGGACTGGAGAGCGAAGGAACACGAGACATAGTTTACAAAGTCCTCTCGAAGCGACTTTGGTGTTTCAGGGCCCGGATCGGCACCCCTTGCGACCCAATATGGGCACGTTCGCGGAGGCATTCAAGCGCCCCGAAATCGCACGAAACCATTAATCGATTTAGAGATTCACTCGTTTGCGGCCGTCCGCGCTGAACAGATGCAGCTTTTGGCGGGCGGCCACAGCTTTGATCCGCTCGCCGATTGCGGGGCCGGATTGGCCGGGGATGCGCACGAGAACTTCGCCTGGCGTGAGATCCCCTGGCTTGGCGCTGACCGCGGGTTGTCCGTTGCCCTGCGAACGCAGGCCGTAAACATAGGTCTCGGCGCCGACCCGCTCGATCGCCTCCACGGTGAGATCAAGCCCGAGGCCGCCGTCCGGCGCTCCGCCATTCGACAGCTGCAAGTCCTCTGGCCTGATCCCGAGGATACCCGCACCATCGGGCGCGCCCGGCAGCTGGGCGTCGAGCTCGCGTAGCGGCAGCAGGTTCATCGGGGGGGCGCCGATGAACGCCGCGACGAAGGTTGTCGCCGGCTGCTCGTAGATTTGGAGCGGATTGCCGACCTGCTCGACCTGACCGCCATTCATCACGACCAGGATGTCGGCCAACGTCATCGCTTCGAGCTGATCATGGGTTACGTAGATCGAGGTGGTGCCGAGCCGGCGCTGCAGCTTGCGGATCTCGACACGCATCGCGATGCGCAGTTTCGCGTCCAGGTTCGACAGCGGCTCATCGAACAGGAAGACCTTTGGCTGACGCACGATGGCGCGACCCATCGCCACGCGCTGGCGTTGACCGCCGGAAAGCTGCCCGGGCCTGCGCTCAAGCATGGCCGAGAGCTCGAGGATCCGGGCGGCCTCCTGCACGCGCGTCTCGATCTCGCCTTTCGGCATGCCGCGGTTGCGCAGGCCATAAGCCATGTTGTTGTAGACGCTCATATGCGGGTAGAGCGCGTAGTTCTGGAACACCATCGCTATGTCGCGATCGGCCGGCTCGACCTGATTGACGACGCGGCCGCCGATGTCGATCTCGCCTGCCGTGATCGTCTCGAGGCCGGCGACCATCCGAAGCAGCGTGGATTTGCCGCAGCCGGAAGGGCCGACCAGCACGCAGAATTGGCCGTCGGCAACATCGACGTCGACGCCCTTTATGGCCTCGAAACCGTTTGGGTAGACCTTGCGGACGTTGCGGAGGGTCACGTTAGCCATTGGTTGCAATGGCGAATGGCGAATAGCGAGTAGCGAATAGGGCAGCGCATCGCTGTCCAGCCATTCTATTCGCTACTTGCCATTCGCTACTCGCCCCTTTCATTTTTCCGTTTCGATCAGGCCCTTGACGAAAAGCCGTTGCATCAGCACGACGACGGCGACCGGCGGCAGCATCGCGAGCACGGCGGTTGCCATCGCCACCGACCACTCGGTCAGCGCGTCGTGCACGTCGATGATCTTCTTGATGCCGATGACGATGGTCTGCATGTCGTCGCGCGTGGTGATCAGCAATGGCCAGAGATACTGATTCCAGCCGTAGATGAAGAGGATGACGAACAGCGCGGCGATGTTGGTCACCGACAGCGGCAGCAGCGTATCGAAAAAGAACCGGATCGGGCCGGCGCCGTCGATCTTCGATGCTTCGACCAGCTCCTTCGGCACGGTCATGAAGAACTGGCGGAACAGCAGCGTCGCGGTCGCGGACGCGATCAGGGGCAGGATCAGCCCCGAATAGGAATCCAGCATGTGCATGTCGCTGGTGATCTTGTAGGTCGGATAGATGCGCACCTCGACCGGCAGCATCAGCGTGATGAAGATGGTCCAGAACGCGGTCATTCGAAACGGAAAGGAAAAGAACACGATCGCGTAGGCCGAGATGATCGAGATCGCGATTTTGCCGAGTGCAATGCCCATGGCCATGATGAGGCTCGACACCATCATGCCGCCGACCGGCTGGCGCGTGGTCTTGCCGGTGCCGGACACGATGGTGTTCCAGTAGGTCTCGAGCGCGTGGCCGCCCGGATAGAGCGGCATCTGGCCGTTGGCGATCACGGCGTTGTCCTGGGTCGAGGCAATCACGGCAAGGTAAACCGGAAAGGCGACGACCAGGACGCCGGCAAGCAGCACGAGGTGGGGCAACAGGTTTCCGAAGCGGCGATGCTCGATCATGGCGGCTAGTAGTGCACCTTCTTTTCGACGTAGCGAAACTGGAAAGCGGTCAGGACCACGACGATCACCATCAGGATCACCGATTGCGCGGCCGAACCGCCGAGATCGGCGCCGACCTTGCCATCCTGAAACACCTTGTACACCAGCGTTTGCGTCGCCCCGTTGGGCCCACCGCCGGTCGCGGTATCGATGATGCCGAGCGTGTTGAAGAACACGTAGGTGATGTTGACCACGATCAGGAAAAACGTGGTCGGCGACAGCAGCGGAAACACGATGGTCCAGAAGCGCCGCATCGGCCGCGCGCCGTCGATTGCGGCCGCCTCGATCACGCTTTTGGGGATCGACTGCAGCCCGGCGAGGAAGAACAGGAAATTGTAGCTGATCTGGTTCCAGACCGCGACGATCACGACCAGGATCATGGCATGCGTGCCGTTGAGCACCGGATTCCAGTCGATGCCTTCGCGCTGCAAGGCGCGCGCGATCATCCCGAGTCCCGGCTGGAACATGAAGATGAAGAGCACGCTCGCGACCGCCGGCGCCACCGCGTAGGGAATGATCAGGAACGTGCGATAGATCTGCACGCCCCTGACGTTGCGGTTGGCCATCACTGCCAGCAACAGGCCGATCGTGAGCGAAAAGAACACCACGAGCGCCGAGAACACGAAGGTGACGCCGATCGCGTGGTAATACTCCGGCGTCTTCAACAGCGCGACATAGTTCTCGAACCAGACGAACTCGGTGGAGAGCCCGAACGCATCCTGCACCAGGAACGATTGCCACAGTGCCTGGACGGCAGGCCAGTAGAAGAACAAAAGCGAGATCGCAAATTGCGGCAAGACCAGAAGATAGGCCAGCAGCTTGCCCGAAAAGATCGCGCGATTTTCCATGGAGTCCCCGTTGCAAGCTCGTGGCCGAGGCAGGCCCCGGCCACGATCTCACCGCATTACTTGACCGCGGTGCGCTCGAACTGGCGCAGCATCTGGTTCCCGCGCGACACGGCCGTATCAAGGGCTTCCTTCGCGGACTTCTTGCCCGCAAGCGCCGCCTCGATCTCCTCGGCCCAGACGTCGCGCATCTGCACCATGCCGCCGAAGCGCAGGCCGCGCGAATTTTCGGTTGGCGGCTTGTTGGTCAATTCCTTCAGCGGCACCTCGAGAATCGGGTTCTCCTTGTAGAAGCCCGAGGCCTTGGTCTGGTCATAGGCGGCCTTGGTGATCGGCAGATAACCGGAGACCTGGTGCAGATAGACCTGGCGGTCGGTGTTGGAAAGGAAGCTGAAGAATTTCGCGATGCCTTTGTATTCGTCGGCCGACTTGCCGCCCATCACCCAGAGCGAAGCGCCGCCGATGATCGAGTTTTGGGGTGCACCGCTGACGTCGGCGAAATAGGGCATCGGCACCGCCGTGTAGGTGAACTTGGCGTTGGCCTTGACGCTGGGATAGAACGCCGAGGAAGTCATGTAGAGCGGGCATTCGCCGGAGGTGAAGCGGCCTTCGCCGGTATTGGTGCGCCCGGAATAGTCGTAGCTCTTGTCCTTCTGCAGCTCGACGAGGTTTTCCAGAAGCTTCGTCTCGAGCGGCGTATTGAACTCGAGCACCGTGTCGAAACCATCGAGCCCGTTGGCCTTCGTCCCGATCGGCACGTTATGCCACGCGGAAAACTGCTCGATGAAGCCCCAGGTGATCCACGACGAGGAGAAGCCGCAGGTCGGGTGCTTGGCGTGCAGCTTCTTTGCGTCCTCGAACAGTTCCGGCCAGGTTTTCGGCGCCTCCACGATGCCGGCATCCTTCAGCGCATCGACATTGACCCACAGCACCATGCTGGAGGAATTGAACGGGAACGAGAGCATTTCGCCCTTCGCGGTCGAGTAGTAGCCGGTGATCGCCGGCAGATAGGAGTTGGGATCGAAGGCCTCGCCCTGCTCCTTCATCAATTCGAACACCGGCTTCACGGCCCCCTTGGCCGCCATCATGGTCGCGGTGCCGACCTCGAATACCTGCATGATGCCCGGCGCATTGCCGGCGCGGTATGCGGCGATGCCGGCATTGAGCGTATCGGCATAGCTGCCCTTGAACGTCGGAACGATTCTGTAGTCGGATTGCGAAGCATTGAAGTCATTGGCGAGCTTGACCACGACGTCGTTGTTCGGGCCGGTCATTGCGTGCCACCACTGGATTTCCGTCACCGCATGGGCCGGTGACGAAGCAAGCGCCAGCGCGACCGTCGCGGCAGCACCGAATTGTCGAAAAGCCATCAAATTCCTCCCGTTGGACCGTCATTCAGATTGATTGCGCGTTAGCAGCGCCCGATGACGTGCGCGTGTCAGCTGGCGGATGGTACGGGGGAAGGCGCGCCGAAGGGAAGCCGGAATTTTCCCGGAGGCCGCAATGTTGCATCGCGTCCGCAACCGGTGTTACGCGGACCCGCGCGGCAAATGCGCCAACGAAAATCCGCTCAGCTATCGCCGCCGCTGCGAGCCGCACACCGCGCCTTTGGCGATCATGCTCTCGATCTCGGCTTTCGAATAGCCGAACTCGGTCAGCACCTCCGTCGTGTGCTGGCTGAATTTCGGCGGCGTGCGGCGCAGGCTCGGCTTGCTACGCTGCATGCGGATCGGCGAGGCAACGCCCTTGTACCAGTCCTTCGCGATCACGTCGCCCCGGTGGAGCGTGTGTTCATTGGTGAGCGCCTGGTCGATCTTGCGCACGGGGCCGGCGGGAAGGCCGGCCGCGAGCAGCCGATCGCACAGCGGCTCGGCCTCGTGCTGCGCAAACACCGCGGCAAGCTCCGCGCGCAGGGCTTCGCGGTTGGCGATGCGGTCCTTGTTGCGGGCAAAGCGTGGATCGGAGCCGAGTTGCTCCTTGCCGATCTCCTTGGCGAGCTTGCGGAAGGTGCCGTCGTTGCCGACGCCGATAAAAATATCGTCGGTCCTGGTCGGAAAGATCGCGTAAGGCACGAGATTGGGATGCTCGTTGCCGGTGAGCGAGGGCGGCTTGCCGTGCATGAAGTAATTGGCGGCGTGGGGATGCATCACCGCAAGCCCGGTCTCGTAGAGCGTGGTTTCCAGGAACTGGCCGAGCCCGGATTTCTGCCGCTCCGCCAGCGCCATCAGGATGCCGATCGTGGCGTAGAGGCCCGTTGTGATGTCGACCACGGGAACGCCGATACGCATCGGGCCGCTGTCTTTCGATCCGGTCGCTGCGATCATGCCGGTCATGGCCTGGATGATGGCGTCGTATCCCGGATTGCCGCCGCGCGGGCCGTCGCCGCCGAAGCCGGAAATCCGGCAATGCACCAGGCGTGGGAATTTCCCGCGCAGCACGTCGTTTCCGATGCCCCATTTGTCGAGCGTGCCCGGCTTGAAGTTCTCGATCAGCACGTCGGCGCCTTCGAGCAGCCTCATCAGCACCGCGCGTCCGCCTTCGCTCGCAAGGTCGAGCCCGATCGAGCGCTTGTTGCGGTTGATGCCGACGAAATAGGCCGCATCCTCTTCGTGGAACGGAGGGCCCCAATCGCGCGTCTCGTCGCCGGCCGGCGGCTCGACCTTGATGACGTCGGCGCCGTGGTCGGCGAGGATCTGCGTGCAATAGGGGCCGCCGAGCACGCGCGAAAGATCGATCACGCGCAGGCCGGACATTGCGCCGGGAGCAGTTTCAGCGGTCATGGCTCAACCTGGCTTCAAGGACAAAACTGGGAAAAAGCCATTAAGCATCCCCGACGCGGCCGTGCAAACGCGAAGCTGCGGGGCCTCGTTCGCCCGCTGCATGCCGCAAGGCATATCGCCCGCCCGGCGGCCGGGCGACGTTTTGCGAAAGCTCAGGCGACCTTCAGGCGGACGTCGACATTGCCGCGCGTGGCGTTGGAGTAGGGGCAAACCTGGTGCGCCTTTTCCACCAGCTCTTCAGCCTCGTGGCGGGGAACTCCGGGCAGCGACACGGCAAGGTCGATATCGAGCCCGAAGCCGCCTTCCGAGCGCGGGCCGATACCGACGGTCGAGGTGACAGTCGTGTCCTGCGGAACTTTCAGGCCGCTCTTGGAGGCGACGAACTTCATCGCACCCAGAAAGCAGGCCGCATAACCGGCCGCGAACAGTTGTTCGGGGTTGTTGCCTTCGCCGCCGCCCCCGCCGAGCTCTTTTGGCGTGGTGAGCTTCACCTCCAGCGCGCCGTCGAGTGTCGCGGCGCGGCCGTCGCGGCCTCCGGTGGCCTTGGCTGAGGTCCTGTAGAGCACATTCACGGACATGGCGATCTCCCTTTTGTTGGTGGTTTTAATGACCGTCAGTTTGCATGAAAAATCGACGCAGGTCAGAGGCGTTTCTGCGCGAAGGCGCGGCCGGAGCCGGATTTCAGGTATTTCTCGAAAGCGAAGGCAAGCTTTTCATCCGTGAATGCGACGTAGGTCCTGAGACGCCAAGGCCGGTATTTCGCGGTGTGAATTACCTCGCCGGCGTTGTGCTTTGCCAGACGTGCAGCGATGTCATCGGTGATTCCTACGTAAAAATGCTCACCGTCGAGACTTTCCAGGATGTAGACGTATTTCATGGCACCCGCTTGCCGAGCCCAGCCGAAGCTCGGCGGGATCGGGCCTTCTGACTTCGCCATGCGAGCTTTGCACCGGTTGCCCAGGCGAACTCCGGTAACAGTCCGCCTTCGCCCTTCGGGCTTCGGCGGGACAGCCTTCGCTGGCTTCGCTACGAGAGATTTGCGCTGGCTTGCCCAGCCGAAGCTCGCGAAGCGAGCGAAGGCTGGTGGAGCCAGGCGGGATCGAACCGCCGACCTCTTGCATGCCATGCAAGCGCTCTCCCAGCTGAGCTATGGCCCCTTAGCACTTTCCGCTTCGATCCCGACGGATCGCAATTGCTGGCACGTCTGGGGGACGCGTCAGCCCGACAGACCCTGATCACAGATCAGGGTCGATCTCAAGTCTCCTCGTCGCCGGAGACGTCGCCGATGATGTCGGTGACGTCCTCGTCGCCTTCCTCCTCGTCGGCGATGAAGGTGGAAATCATCGTCCTCATCGTCCTCGATGGTCTCGTCGACCTCGATGTCCTCCTCGAACTCGGGGACGACGGCCTTGACCTTGCCGGTGTTCTCCTCGGCGTCGGCTTCCTCGAGCGATACCAACTCTTCGGCCTCCGCGGGCTCCGGCGCAACCTCAGCCGTGGCAGCGGTTGCTCGGGCGGCCTCGCCGCGAGCGGCGCGCGCCGGTGCGACGGGCGCGATCGGCACGACCTCGCCGGTATAGGGCGAGATCACGGGAGACTTGTTCAGGTCGTAAAATTTCTTGCCCGTAGTCGGGCAAATGCGTTTGGTTCCGAGATCGGATTTGGCCACGTGCGGAATCCTGGGAATGTCTGAAAAGCGGTGTTTCACTTGGCTAGTTGAGGGCCGGCTGTCAATAGCGCTTTGCGCATGAAACAGGGGGCCGTGACGCCGCGCGACCTCTGTGTTACCTGCGGCCTGCATATAGGACCCAAAGTTGACCAAATCCGACCATCCGACCCCTCTCGAGGCGCGTTCCGCCGGCCGCCTGACCGGAAAGGTCCGCGTTCCCGGGGATAAATCGATTTCCCACCGCGCGCTCATCCTGGGCGCGCTTTCGGTCGGCAAAACCCGTATTTCCGGCCTGCTCGAAGGCGAGGATGTGCTCAACACCGCCAAATCGATGCAAGCCCTCGGCGCGCAGGTCCAGCGAACCGGTGATTTTGCATGGGAAGTGCAGGGGGTTGGGGTCGGCGGCTTCGCGCAGCCGCAAGATGCGCTCGATTTCGGCAATTCGGGCACGGGATGCCGAACTCGTCATGGGAGCGGTGGCGGGCTGTCCCATAACGGCAGTGTTCGACGGCGACGCGTCATTGCGCAGCCGACCAATGCGGCGGGTGCTCGATCCTCTCGAACTCATGGGGGCAAGGACTCAGTCGAGCGGCGAGGGCGGGCGATTGCCGCTCACAATGTCCGGCGCGCGCTATCCGGTGCCGATCACCTATCGCACGCCGGTCGCCTCCGCCCAGATCAAGTCGGCGGTGCTGCTCGCAGGCCTCGCAGCGCCCGGCCTCACCACCGTGATCGAGCAGGAGGCAAGCCGCGACCATACCGAGCTGATGCTCAAGCATTTTGGCGCCGACATCGTCTCGACCAGGGAAGGCCCGCATGGCCGCAGGATCGAGCTTGCGGGCGAACCGGAATTGCGCGGGGCCGACGTCGTTGTCCCCGCCGACCCGTCATCGGCAGCGTTCCCGATGGTCGCCGCGCTGATCGTCAAGGGTTCCGATGTCTTTCTGTCGGACGTCATGACCAATCCCTTGCGCACCGGCCTGTTCACGACGCTCCGCGAAATGGGCGGCGCGATCGAGGAAATGGAGTCGCGCGGCGATGCCGGCGAGCCGATGGCGCGGATCCGCGTCCGCGCCTCGAAGCTCCGGGGTGTCGAGGTGCCGCCCGAGCGCGCGCCCTCGATGATCGACGAATATCTCGTGCTCGCGGTGGCGGCGGCTTTTGCCGAAGGCACGACGATCATGCGCGGCCTGCACGAGCTCAGGGTCAAGGAGTCCGATCGCCTGGCCGCAACAGCCGCGATGCTGCGCGTCAATGGCGTGAGCGTCGAGATCGCCGGCGACGACCTCATTGTCGAGGGCAGGGGTCACGTGCCCGGCGGTGGCCTTGTCGCAACTCATATGGACCACCGCATCGCGATGTCGGCGCTGGTGATGGGGCTTGCCGCCGACAGGCCGGTCAAGGTCGACGACACCGCCTTCATCGCCACCAGCTTTCCGGATTTCATTCCGATGATGCGTTCGCTGGGGGCTGAGTTTGCCTGACCAAGGTCCATCCAGTGCAGGCATGACGCGAGACGCTCTGCTCGATGCGTTCGATCGAAATCGGCAGCGCGACAGCGCAGGCGGTGGCCAAACTGCAGATCGCGATCCGGCCGTTATTTTCCGATGAGTGCGGCCTCATCCGAGAAGCAGCGTTTTCTGTTGAAGAATATGAGCCGTGAGGGAGGAATCGATGCGCCCAAATACCCTCGCTGAAGCCGTGGAGAGCATCGCGGGCGGGGCACCACAGGATGTCGTGCTGGCCGAATTCGTCGATCGGTTCGACCTGGCCAAGACCGACGATGAACGCTACTCGTCCATCGCGCGTGAGCCTAAGCTCACAGGTAACGAACGTCTGGACGCCCTGGTCGGTGCGGTCGCCGAATACCTGGCCAAACAGCGCCGGCTCGGCCGGGTTCCGTCATGGGCGGGTAATCCCGCGCGCCGCCTGGCGAACCCCTGGTTCACCGCCAACTCGCCATCCCCCGCCATGAGAGAATATTTGACCTATGCGAGCCCCGGTGAGTTTGCCTCCCGCAACATCTTCACCGATGAGCGGCCGCTGCAGCGCGCCCGCGGCTCCCACCCTGTCAAGACATAGACGATCATGATCATCGCCATCGATGGCCCCGCCGCATCGGGAAAGGGTACGCTCGCCAGACTGCTCGCGCGGCACTACGGCTATCGTCACCTTGATACCGGCCTGATCTATCGCGCGGTGGCGTCAACCCTCTTGCAGGCCGGCGCCGATCTGCGCGACGAGATGCTTGCGGTCTCGGCGGCACACGCGCTCGATCCCGCAAAGTTGGACGACCCCGTGCTCAAGAGCCACAAGGTGGGAGACGCCGCCTCGGTGGTTTCGGCCATCCCAAGCGTGCGGGAAGCGCTGGTCAACTTCCAGCGCCGGTTCGCAGAGCAGCCGCCCGGGGCGGTGCTGGATGGCCGCGACATCGGAACCGTGATCTGTCCCCACGCCGACGTGAAGATTTTCGTGGTGGCCGACCCCAAAGTCCGGGCCCATCGGCGCACCCTCGAGGCGCGCGGGCGGGGCGAGGAGGCCGATGAGGCCAGCATCCTTGCGGATATCCTTGTCCGCGATGAACGCGACCGGAACAGGCCGGTTGCGCCTTTAAAACCGGCTCCCGATGCTTACTTGCTAGATAATACCGATTTGGATATAGAGGCCGGCGTCCGAGCCGCCATCGATATCGTAGAGGCCGTTCGAGCGGGCCGGCAGCCGGTGTAAAACCCCTGCCGTCATTGGAGGAAAGCCCGCTCCCGTCCTTGAAGCGTCGATATCTCGAGCATTTCTCGAGACAGCCAGTTTCCGGACCTTTAGCTCAACGTAACGAACGTGCAGGCATCTGCCGGCCCGCTTTTGCATTCCATGCAACAAGCGGTCGTCGTGGGATTTGCGACCACCGACACTGCGCGCCCGATACGCCCAACAACCCCGAACGGCCGGCAAGACCATCGCAAGTGGAGAACAAATGGCTTCGAGTACCGCGACTGCAAGTTCCTACCACCCCACCCGCGACGATTTCGCCGCGATGCTGGACAAGTCCTTCGCCGGCGGCAATCTTCAGGAAAGCTCCGTCATCAAGGGCAAGGTGGTTGCGATTGAAAAAGACATGGCCGTCATCGACGTCGGCCTGAAGACCGAGGGCCGCGTGGCCCTGCGTGAATTTTCCGGCCCCGGCCGTGACGCCGAGCTCAAGGTCGGCGACGAGGTCGAGGTTTTCCTCGACCGTATCGAGAATGCGTTGGGCGAGGCCGTGCTGTCGCGCGACAAGGCGCGCCGCGAGGAGAGCTGGGGCAAGCTGGAAAAGGCGTTCCAGAACAACGAAAAGGTCATGGGTGTCATCTTCAACCAGGTCAAGGGCGGCTTCACGGTCGACCTCGACGGCGCCGTGGCCTTCCTGCCGCGCTCGCAGGTGGACATCCGTCCAATTCGCGACGTCGCTCCGCTCATGAACAATTCGCAGCCGTTCCAGATCCTCAAGATGGATCGCCGGCGCGGCAACATCGTCGTCTCGCGCCGCACGGTCCTGGAAGAGACACGCGCCGAGCAGCGTCAAGAGCTGGTGCAAAACCTCGAAGAGGGGCAGGTCATCGACGGCGTGGTCAAGAACATCACCGACTACGGCGCGTTCGTCGATCTCGGCGGCATCGACGGCCTGTTGCACGTGACCGACATCGCCTGGCGGCGTGTCAATCATCCGACCGAGGTGCTGACCATCGGCCAGACCGTGAAGGTCAAGATCATCAAGATCAACCACGAGACGCATCGAATCTCGCTCGGCATGAAGCAGCTCCTCGACGATCCGTGGCAAGGCATCGAGGCGAAATATCCGCTGAATGCGCGTTTCCGCGGCCGCGTCACCAACATCACCGACTACGGCGCGTTCGTCGAGCTCGAGCCCGGCATCGAAGGCCTGATCCACGTCTCCGAGATGTCGTGGACCAAGAAGAACATGCATCCCGGCAAGATCGTCTCGACCTCGCAGGAGGTCGAAGTGCAGGTTCTCGAGGTCGACAGCGTCAAGCGGCGCATTTCGCTTGGACTCAAGCAAACCATGCGCAACCCCTGGGAAGTGTTCGTGGAGAAGTTCCCGGTCGGTTCGGTGGTCGAGGGCGAGGTCAAGAACAAGACCGAGTTCGGTCTGTTCCTGGGCCTCGACGGCGACGTGGACGGCATGGTCCATCTGTCCGACCTCGATTGGAAGCTTCCGGGCGAGCAGGTCATCGACAACTACAAGAAGGGCGACACGGTCAAAGCCGTCGTGCTCGACGTCGATGTCGAGAAGGAGCGGATCTCGCTCGGTATCAAGCAGCTTGAGGGCGATCCCTTCGCCGAGCCCGGCGACGTCAAGAAGGGCGCCGTTGTGACCTGCGAGGTGCTGGAAGTGAAGGATGCCGGCATCGAAGTGAAGATCGCAGGTTCCGACTTCACCACCTTCATCAAGCGCTCCGAGCTTGCCCGCGACCGCAACGATCAACGCTCCGAACGCTTCGCGGTCGGCGAGAAGGTCGACGCGCGCGTGATCCAGTTCGACAAGAAGGCGCGCAAGGTCCAGGTCTCCATCAAGGCGCTGGAAGTCGCCGAGGAGAAGGAGGCCATCGCCCAATACGGCTCCTCCGATTCGGGGGCGACGCTGGGTGACATCCTGGGCACTGCGCTCAAGAATCGCGGCACCGACAAGTAAGTCGTTCCCTGCATTCCCAAGGCCCCGGTTTCGACCGGGGCCTTTTGCTTGCAGGGGTCGTCAGGGGGCAAAGGCGCGCTTGTGCCGTGCCAACCATCCGATCCGATCTTGAAAACAGTGGTGGGCACGCCGTTCTTTGCCCACGTTGCGGGGGTTGGCTCGCCGGCACGACGGATGGGCCCCGATTTCTACATATTGCACCGCAATTGATGCTGTCGGATAAGTGGATTACGCCGCGGCTCTCAAAACGCGGCTGGATGGCTTTCAGGAGAACCCCAATGTCGCTGGAATCCGATGTGATCGTCGATCGCCGCAGGATCCGCCGCAAGCTGACGTTCTGGCGCGTTGCGGCTGTCGCGATCGCGATTGCCGCGATCGCCGTTATCGGACTGCTTGCGACGCCGGGCGGACGCGGCACATTCGCCGCGTCGGGTTCGATCGCGCGCGTCAATATCGAAGGGCTGATCCGCAGCGATCAGGAGCGCGTCGAGGCATTGGAGCGGCTGGAGAAGTCGAAGGCTGCGGCGGTCATCGTGCACATCAATTCGCCTGGCGGCACCACGGCCGGCTCCGAGCAGCTCTACAACTCGCTGGTGCGGCTGAAGGCCAAGAAGCCGCTGGTGGTGGTGGTCGAGGGCCTTGCCGCTTCCGGCGGCTATATCACCGCGATCGCGGCCGATCACATCGTGGCGCGGCAGAGTTCGCTGGTGGGCTCGATCGGCGTGCTGTTCCAGTATCCCAACGTCAGCGAGCTCCTGAAGACCGTCGGCGTGAAGGTCGAGGAGGTGAAGTCTTCGCCGCTGAAAGCGGCGCCCAACGGCTTTGAACCGACCAGCCCCGAGGCGCGCGAGGCTTTGGACGCGCTGGTGAAGGATTCCTATTCCTGGTTCAAGGGGCTGGTGAAAGAGCGCCGTGGCATGGACGATGCGCTGCTCGAGAAAGTCGCCGACGGCCGCGTTTTCACCGGCCGACAAGCCGTCGATCTCAAGCTGATCGACCAGCTTGGCGATGAGAAGACGGCGGTTGCGTGGCTCGTCGAGCAGAAGGGCGTCAAGAAGGACCTGCCGGTGCGCGACTACAAGCTGAGCCCGCGTTTTGGCGATCTGACTTTCCTGAGAACGGCTGCTTCGCTGGTGCTCGACGCCCTTGGATTGAGCGCAATCGCGCATCAGCTTGAGCAGGCCGGCGTCGCCCAGGCGGTCGATCGTCTCGCGCTCGATGGAATGCTCGCACTCTGGCACCCTGCGACGAGCAATTGAACGCGGCAAAGCCGATCATGGCCGTCTTGTCCCGCACTGCAGGCACGCTGACAGGCGCGGGTCCATGCCATTGTCACGCATTTTCACGGCGCGCAAACCTCATTTAGCGTCTTGACAATTCAGGGTATTTTCACGGAAATGGATGGCAGATGCTCCCCCGGGCCCGATCCTTTCATGATTAAATCCGAACTTGTTCAGCGTATTGCCGAGCACAACCCGCATCTTTACCAGCGGGATGTCGAGAACATCGTCAACGCGATCCTCGATGAAATCGTGGCTGCACTGGCCCGCGGCGACCGGGTTGAGTTGCGCGGCTTCGGCGCATTTTCGGTGAAGCATCGGCCCGCGCGGGCGGGCCGCAATCCGCGCACCGGCGCGCACGTCCCCGTTGACCAGAAGAGCGTTCCCTTCTTCAAGACGGGCAAGGAAATGCGCGAGCGGCTGAACCGCGACAACCCCGAAGCCGGCTAGGTTGGCGGCGCCGGCCCAACGGACGCGGCCGTGTCTCGCTTGTGAAGAGCAGCCGATTTGATCCTACGCGGGCAATCCTGATGCGGAAATTCCTCACGACCCTGATCGTCGTTCCGCTGGCGCTGATCTTCATCGTGTTCGCAGTCGCCAACCGTCACTTCGTCACGGTTTCTTTCGACCCGTTCAATTCGACCAATCCGTCGGTTTCGGTTTCCCTGCCGCTGTTCGTGCTGATCATCCTGATCGCGATCCTCGGCGTCGTTGCGGGTGGCTCGGCGACGTGGCTTGGCCAGCGCCGCTGGCGGCGGGCCGCTCGCCGCCACGAGGCCGAGGCGCGAGCGGCCAGAGAGCAACTGGCCGATTTCCGTGCCTCCGCCATGGGCGGACGGGGTGAGCCGCAGCGGCTTCCATACCCTCCGCTGGGTGCTTCCGGCGGGGCCACAGGGCGAGACAAGCAGGGCGCGACGTTGTAGAACCCGCCCTCTCGGTTCCCTTTTCCGTACTTCGTGAGACCATGTCACTGCTTGTCAAAATCTGCGGCCTGTCCACGCGCGAGACGCTCGACGCGGCGCTGGATGCCGGCGCCGACATGGTGGGGTTCGTCTTCTTTCCGCCCTCGCCCCGGCATCTGGCGCTCGATGCCGCGCGCGGACTTGGACAGGCGGTCAAGCGCCGCGCCGTGAAAGTGGCGCTGACGGTCGATGCCGACGATGCGACGCTTGCCGGCATCATCGATGTGCTCGATCCCGATGTCCTGCAGTTGCACGGCCATGAGACGCCGAAGCGCGTTGCCGACATCAAGCGGAAATTCTCCCGCGAGGTGATGAAGGTGCTGCCGGTCGAGCGCGCCGCCGATCTCGCCCACCTGCCGGATTACATCGCAGTTGCCGATCGCATCCTGTTCGATGCGCGTCCCCCGAGGGGCGCGACCCGCCCCGGCGGCCTGGGCGCGGTGTTCGACTGGAAGCTTCTGGAAGACGTGGATCTCAAGCTGCCCTTCATGGTGTCGGGCGGCCTTCACGCCGGCAATGTCGCCGAGGCGCTTCGCCTCACGCGTGCAGGCGGCGTCGATGTCTCGTCCGGTGTCGAACGCGCGCCGGGCGAAAAGGACGTCGAGATGATCCGCGATTTCATCCGCGCCGCACGCGCGTCTCAAGAGTTGGGCGTCCGATGACAAAGCTCCGGCCAAATTCCTTTCGCAGCGGTCCCGACGAGCGCGGGCATTTCGGCATTTTCGGCGGCCGCTTTGTTGCGGAAACCCTGATGCCGCTGATCCTGGACCTGGAAAAGGCCTATGCCGACGCCAAGGCCGATCCGGCGTTCCAGGCCGAGATGAACGGTCACCTGCGCGATTATGTCGGCCGGCCATCGCCGCTCTATTTCGCCGAGCGACTGACAGAGCATCTCGGCGGCGCCAAGATCTATTTCAAGCGCGAGGAGCTGAACCACACCGGCTCGCACAAGGTCAACAATGTGCTGGGCCAGATCATGCTGGCGCGGCGCATGGGCAAGAAGCGCATCATTGCCGAGACCGGCGCGGGCCAGCATGGGGTTGCGACCGCGACGCTGTGCGCACGGTTCGGGCTCGAATGCGTGGTCTATATGGGCGCGGTCGACGTCGCGCGGCAGCAATCCAACGTCATTCGCATGGAGATGCTGGGCGCAAAGGTGTTTCCGGTTCAGTCCGGCACGCGCACGCTGAAGGACGCGATGAACGAAGCGCTGCGCGACTGGGTCACGAACGTGCACAACACTTTCTATTGCATCGGCACCGTGGCCGGCCCGCATCCCTATCCGATGATGGTGCGTGATTTCCAGTCGGTGATCGGCGAGGAGACCCGCAAGCAGATGCAGGCGGCGGAAGGGCGCCTGCCGGATTCGCTCGTTGCCTGCATCGGTGGCGGCTCCAATGCGATGGGACTGTTCCATCCGTTCCTCGACGATCCCTCCGTCGAGATTTTCGGCGTCGAGGCAGCCGGGCATGGGCTGACTCAATTGCATGCCGCCTCGATCGCCGGCGGCCGGCCCGGCGTGCTTCACGGCAACCGCACCTATCTCTTGATGGACGACGACGGCCAGATCCAGGACGCGCATTCGATCTCGGCCGGCCTCGACTACCCCGGCATCGGGCCGGAGCATTCCTGGCTGCACGAGATCGGCCGCGTCAAATATCTCTCCGCAACCGATGACGAGGCGCTTGCGGCGTTTCAGCTCCTGTCGCGGCTGGAGGGCATCATTCCGGCACTTGAGCCTGCGCATGCCATCGCCAAGGTGATGGAACTCGCGCCGGCGCGGCCGAAAGATCACCTGATGGTCGTCAATCTCTCCGGCCGCGGCGACAAGGACGTGCCGCAGGTCGGCGACATCCTGAAGGCAAGGACGACATGACTTGCGAGCGGTGTCTCCTGCACCTCTCTTTCACCCCGATCGCATCTTTCGATGCGATCGGACCTCTTCTCACAAAGGAGAGGTATAGCACGGCATCCGCGACAACATGACCACCCGCATTGACGCGCGCTTCGCGCAGCTGAAAAAGGAGGGCCGCCCGGCCTTCGTCACCTTCCTGATGGCCGGCGATCCCGACCCGGGCACCTCGCTTGCGATCATCAAGGCGATGCCGGCCGCCGGCGCCGACCTGATCGAGATCGGCATGCCCTTCACCGATCCGATGGCGGATGGACCGTCGGTCCAGGCCGCGGGCCTGCGTGCGCTGAAGGCGGGCATGACGTTGAAAAAGACGCTGGGGCTCGTCCGCGACTTCCGCGCGAGCGACGACACGACGCCGCTGGTGCTGATGGGCTACTACAATCCGATCTATATCTACGGTGTCGAGAGGTTCCTTGACGATGCGAAAACGGCCGGTGTCGACGGGCTGATCATCGTCGACCTTCCGCCGGAAGAAGATGTCGAGCTGTGCCTGCCGGCGCTAAAGGCCGGTCTCAATTTCATCCGCCTGGCGACGCCGACGACGGACGACAAGCGCTTGCCGGCGGTGCTCGCCAATACCTCGGGCTTCGTCTACTACGTCGCCATCACCGGGATCACGGGCGCCGCTGCAGCGGATTCGAAAGCGGTCGGTGATGCGGTTGCCCGCATCAGGCGCCACACCAGCCTGCCGATCTGCGTCGGCTTCGGCATCAGGACGCCGGACGCCGCGCGAGCCATCGCCGAGCGCGCCAGCGGCGCGGTGGTCGGCACGGCGCTGGTCGACGCCCTTCGCGCGAGCCTCGATACGGAGGGACGCGCCACGGCAAGGACCGTCGGCGCAGTGGCCACTCTCGCGGCGTCGCTGTCGCAGGGTGTGAAGAACGCGAAACAGGCCGCCGAATAGCCGCGAATTGCGGCACAAAGACGTGCTGAACTCCCGGCTTGCCGGGGATTGCCCGAGCCGCCATATATCCTTGGCGGCCCATGCGGTCGCAATTCGGAGCGAAACATGAACTGGCTTACCAACGTCGTTCGGCCGAAGATCCGCAACATCCTGCGCCGAGAGACGCCGGAGAATCTGTGGATCAAGTGCCCCGATTCCGGGCAGCTCGTGTTCTACAAGGATGTCGAGGCCAACCAGTTCGTGATCCCCGGCTCCAACTACCACATGCGCATGGGCGCGGTGGCGCGGTTGAAATCGATCTTCGACAACGAGACCTGGTTCGACGTCGCGTTGCCAGAGGTCACCGCCGATCCGCTGAAATTCCGCGACGAGAAGCGTTACGCCGATCGCATCAAGGATGCGCGCGCCCGCACCGGACTGAACGATGCGATCAAGATCGGCTACGGCAAGCTCGAAGGCGCCGCCGTCGTGATCGCGGTGCAGGATTTCGATTTCATGGGCGGCTCGCTCGGCATGGCCGCGGGCGAGGCCATCGTGCGCGGTCTCGAGCTTGCGGTCGAGAAGCGGTCGCCCTTCATCGTGTTTGCAGCCTCTGGCGGCGCACGCATGCAGGAAGGCATCCTGTCGCTGATGCAGATGCCGCGCACCACGGTCGCCGTGCAGATGCTGCGCGAGGCGAAGCAGCCCTATATCGTGGTGCTCACCAATCCGACCACCGGCGGCGTCACCGCCTCCTACGCCATGCTGGGCGATGTCCAGATCGCCGAGCCCGGCGCGCTGATCGGCTTTGCCGGCGCGCGCGTGATCGAGCAGACCATCCGCGAGAAATTGCCCGAAGGCTTCCAGCGCGCGGAGTATCTGCGTGAGCACGGCATGGTCGACATGGTGGTGCATCGACACGATCTGCGTCCGACGCTGGCGCGGCTGTGCAGGCTGTTGACGAAATCGCCCGCGCTCGACGCGCCCAAGGCGGCGCCGCTGGTCCCGGCCGCGGAACCGATCGTGGCGCCGCCCGACGTCGCGCCCGCCGTGCAGCACACGTGAACGCGCCGGCCGCCAATCCGCGCGCACCGCTGGACGAGGTGGTCGCGCGGCTGTCGGTGCTGCACCCCAGGCGCATCGACCTTTCGCTCGAGCGCATGCATCGGCTGCTGGAAGGGCTCGGTCATCCCGAGCGAAAGCTGCCGCCGGTCATCCATGTCGCCGGCACCAATGGCAAGGGCTCCACGGTCGCCTATTTGCGCGCGATCCTCGAAGCCGCCGGGCTGAAGGTCCACGCCTATACTTCGCCCTATCTGGTGCGACTGAACGAATCATTTCGTGTCGGTGGCAGGCTGGTCGGCGACGATGAGCTCACGCGCGCGCTTGCTTATTGCGAGCGCGTCAATGCGGGTGCGCCCATCACCTTTTTCGAGGCCAAGACCGCGGCGGCTTTCCATCTTTTCGCGCAACATCCGGCCGACGTGCTGTTGCTCGAGGTCGGCCTCGGCGGCCGGCTCGATTTCGACCAATGTGATCGAGGCGCCGCTGGCCTCGGTGATCGCGCCGATCAGCATGGACCACACCGAGTATCTCGGCGACACACTCACCGCGATCGCCGGCGAGAAGGCCGCGATCATCAAGCGCAATGTGCCGGTGATAACGGCCGAGCAGCATCCCGAGGCCATGGCTGCGATCGAGCGGCAGGCCAGGCGTCAGCAGGCGCCTCTGCATGCGGCGGGTCAACAGTGGCATGTCGGTGTCGAGCGCGGGCGGCTGGTTTACCAGGACGAGCGTGGATTGATGGATCTGGGCGCTCCAAAGCTGTTCGGCCGTCATCAATTCGAAAATGCGGGGCTTGCGATCGCGACCCTGCGCGCGATCGATGCGCCCAGGATCAGTCACGCCGCCTATGAGGCCATCGTCAATGCCGAATGGCCGGCGCGAATGCAGCGGCTGTCCACCGGCAAGCTGTCGGGGCTGGGACCGCAGGGGTCGGAGATCTGGCTTGACGGCGGCCACAACGGCGAAGGCGGCCGTGTCGCGGCCGCAGCCCTGGGTGACCTCGAAGAGCGCGTGTCGCGCCCGTCGGTGCTGATCGTCGGCATGATGGGAAACAAGGATGCCGGCGCGTTTCTTGCGAATTTCGCCGGGCTGACGCGCCACATCGTGGCAGTGGAAATTCCGGGCACGGACAATGGCATGCCGCCCGATCGCCTGGCGGATGCCGCGCGCGCGCTCGGCATGCGTGTTGAGATCGCCGGCTCGGTCGAGGCGGCGCTAGCCGGCCTGGCAAAGCTCGCCTACGAGGTTCCGCCGCGAATCCTGATCGCGGGCTCGCTCTATCTGGCGGGCCACGTGCTGGCGGTCAACGGCACGCCGCCCGCCTAAGCTCTCAGGCCAGCAGCTTCATCGGATCGGCGAGCTTTTGCTCGAGCTGATCGAAGGTGCATTGCCTCGGCGCCTTGTCGGGCCGCCAGCGCAGGATCGAGGTGCCGTGGCGGAAGCGATCGCCGGAGAAGTGGTCGTAACAGACTTCCACCACGAGCTTCGGCTTGAGCGGGCACCATTGCGTCGAGCGCTCGGTCGACCATCGGCTGGGGCCGCCCGGCGCACTTCCGGTAAAGGCGGGTGCTCCGATCAGCGATTCCAGTCTCGCCGTGAGCGCAGCCTTCTCCCCTTGCTTGATCGCGGAGCTGAAGCCGACATGGTGCAGCAAACCCGATCGGTCATAGAGGCCGAGCAGCAGGGAGCCGACGACGCGACGTCCCGCGATCGTGTTGCTCGCGTACCGGAAGCCGCCGACCACGCAGTCGGCACTGCGGAATTTCTTGATCTTCTGCATGCCGTCGCGATTGCCCGACTGATAGGGAAGGTCCCGCCGCTTGGCGATGACGCCGTCGAAGCCGTTGCCGGATCGTGCCAGCCACTTTTTGGCGACGGCGTAAGCCGTGCTCGCCGGCGACAGCCGAAAGCGCGAGCTGCAGGCGAAATTGGCTTTCGCAAAGGCTTCCAGCGCGGGCCGCCGCCGTAGCAGCGTCTGGGCCGCGAGATC
The DNA here is from genome assembly GCA_963738845.1 of uncultured Alphaproteobacteria bacterium. Classification (GTDB taxonomy): domain Bacteria; phylum Pseudomonadota; class Alphaproteobacteria; order Rhizobiales; family Xanthobacteraceae; genus Bradyrhizobium. Next base: position 133,372 of record CAVTYJ010000015.1, read on the forward strand.
CTGCTTTGCGGTGGCCAAAAGATCGAAGGCGAGAAACAGCGCCGGGGTTTGCTGCGACAGCTTGTCGATGCGGCTGCTCGCAGGATGGATCCGTTGCAGGAGGTCGTCGAACGACAACGACTTGCCGGAGGGCACCACGATTTCGCCGTCGAGAACGAAGGAGCTCGCCTTCAGCTCTCGGGCGGCCTCGACCAGTTCGGGGAAGTAGCGCGCCAGCGTCTCGCCCGATTTCGAGCGCAGGTCGACCTCATCGCCCCCGCGCGACAACAGGCAGCGAAAGCCGTCCCATTTGGGCTCGTATTGCCATTGTTTGCCATGAGGGATGGCGTCGACGGACCGCGCCTCCATCGCCGCGATCGCGGCCTTGTGCGAACCGGTTGTCGCGCGGGCAGTTGGCAAGAGGACATCCCTCCGGGAAAATTCCTGCCCTGACAACGCAAACGGCCGGCATTTCGCCGGCCGTCAGCAAACAAATCGCAGAAAGATCGATCAGACCGCAGCGGTGATCCACTGCTGCAGCTTCTGCTTCGGCGCGGCGCCGACCTGACGGGAGGCCATTTCGCCCCCCTTGAAGATCATCAGGGTCGGAATCGACATCACGCCGTATTTCGAGGCCGTCTTCGGGCTCTCGTCGACATTGAGCTTCACGATCTTGACCTTGTCACCCATTGCACCGGCGATCTCGTCGAGGGCGGGAGCGATCATGCGGCAGGGGCCGCACCATTCGGCCCAGAAATCGACCACGACCGGGCCTTGAGCTTTCAGAACCTCGGCTTCGAAATTGGCGTCAGAGACCTTGCCAACAGCCATGGGATACCTCGTTTGGTTGGAGAACGGACGCCGATTCGGAAGAATCGCACCCGACGATCATGGATGCAAACCTATGAACGCCGCGATGCCGGGTCAAGCTCGCCTCCTAGGATGCCAGTTCCGCGTCCAGCGCGGGAGCAGAAATCTCCATCGATTCAGGCGTTTCGGTCCAAAGCAGAGCCGCGCGGACAGGGAGCTGGGGATAGAGCTTTCCGAGTACCGCGCGATAAAGCGCGAGCTGGCGGACATAGGCTTTCGGCGCATCCGCGACCGATTTTGGCGGCACGTGATTGGTCTTGAAATCGACGATCAAAACCTCGTTTGCGGTCACGACAAGCCGGTCGATCTGCCCCGACACCAGCGCCTGCGGACGTCCGGGCAGCGCGAGGCGGCCGACAATGGCGACCTCCGCACGGCTGCCCGCGGCAAAAACGGCCGCGAATCGCGGGTCTGAAATCAACGCCAGCACGCTTGCGGCGAGCGCGTCGCGTTCGGCCGCGCTCCAGGTCGCCGCATTGCGCGCAAGGTGTGCGAGTGCCGCGTCGCGACGGCGCGCGCTCTCGACGTTCGGCAGCGATTGCAGCAGGCGATGCACCAGCGTGCCGCGTTGCAGTGCCCGCGCGCGCAGTTCGAGCGGCTCGCCTGATCTTGCGCCATGGCCTGCCGCGCCGGCATCCGAGGGCCGCAGCAGCGTGCCGGCGAAGCCCCGCGATGGAAGCGGCATATGCAACCACGCCGGCGGCTCGCTGCCTGCATCCGCAGTCCCGATCGTGGCGGAAGCGGACGGTTCGGCGACCTCGTTGGGTTGCGCAAACCGCCTCACCGGACCCGCCGGCGTCTCGACCGTTTCTTCCCGCAGGCCTGATGCCTTCAGGCCCTTCTCGACCAAGTCGTACCAGCAGAGGTCCCGCACATTGTTCCTGTTGCCGGGCTTGCAGCCCGCCACGATCAGCCGATCCGCGGCGCGGGTCATCGCGACGTAGAGCAGCCGCCGGTATTCGTCTTCGGTGTCGTTGAGCATCGCCTGGCGAGCTTGCGCGACGGCTGTCGGATCGTCCGCCTTCCTGCCCGCCCAGACCACGACCTCGCCGCCATTGCCGCGCGGCAGATGGATCAACCGCAGTTTTTGCGTATCCGAAGGCGAGGAGGTGGTGTCGACCAGGAACACCACGGAGGCTTCCAGCCCCTTGGCGCCGTGCACCGTCATCACCCGAACCTCGTCGCGCGAGATCTCCATGTCGCGCTTCACCTCGGTGTCGGCCGCGCGCAGCCAGGCCATGAAGCCCTGCAGCGAGGCCGGCGCCTTGCGCTCATAATTCAGCGCAAGCTCCAGAAATTCGTCGAGCGCGTCGTTGGCCTCATGCCCGAGCCGTTTCAGGATTCGCGCGCGTCCGCCGTCGCCGCCGAGCAGCCAGGCATAGAAGGCGAACGGCGTTGCCTGTGCGAAGCGCCGCTCGCATTCCGCAAGGCGGTCCTCGGCGTGTCCGAATTTCTCGTTCGCGGCCGCGTGCTCGCCGAGCGCCCTGCGCAGCGAACCCTTGCGTCCCCAGGCGAGCGTGAACAGATCGTCGTCATCGAGACCGAACAGCGGGCTCTTCAGCGCAGTCGCCAGCGCAAGGTCGTCCTGCGGCAGCAGCAATGCGTCGGCCAGGTTCATCAGGTCGATGATTGCGATGTGCTCGGTGAGTTTCAGCCGGTCGGCGCCGGCGACCGGAATGCCGGCATGCTTCAGCGCCTGGATGACCGCGTCGAAAATATTGCCGCGCCGCCGCACCAGAATCAGCACGTCGCCGTAGGCGAGCGGCCTGCGGTTCGTCGCAGGCCCCGTCATGGTTCTGCTTGCAATCAGCCGCTTGATCTCGGCCTGGATACGCCGCGAAAGCTTGACTTCTGGGCTTGTCACGGACACGCCGTCGAACGGCGCGCGCCAGCCTTCGATGTCTTTCCTGTCGTCGGCCTCCTCGAGAACTCCAAAGCTCGATCAGGCTAGGGCCGGCATCGCCAAGCGAGTGGTGGATCGGATAGCCGATGTCGGCGGAATGGATGCTGCGATAAATCGCTTCGTCGCGGAACACGTGATCGACGGACTGCAGGATCGCCGCGCCCGACCGGAACGAATAGGTGAACGCGACCTGATCGAATTTCAGGCCCGCGTCGGTGAATTTCCGCTGCAATTCGCGGCGACGCTGGTCGAACTCGCGGGGCGCCGCGCCCTGGAACGAGAAGATCGACTGCTTTTCGTCGCCGACGGCAAACACGGTGCGGAGCACGCCGTCGCGGGCACCCCGGCCCGCCGTGAACTCGGAGATGATATGCGCCACGATGTCCCACTGTCGCGGACTCGTGTCCTGCGCCTCGTCGATCAGGACGTGGTCGACGCCGCGGTCGAGCTTGTAGTGCACCCATCCCGGCGAGACGCGCTTCAGCATCGAAAGCGTCTTGTCGATCAGGTCGTCATAGTCGAGCAGTCCGCGATCCTCCTTCTCGCGGCGGTAATTGGTCGCCGCCGAGGTTGCGATATGAAGCAGCGCTTCGGTCCGGTCGCGTGCGATCACGGCCCGGCGCTTCTCGACCAGCGGGCCAAGGCGGACGACTTCATTGTCGAACAGCCGTGCCACCGATGGATTGTTGTCGCCGAAGGCCTTTGTCAGCACCGTCTTGCGCGGGAGTTTCTCGTCGGTGAGAAACACCGACAGATACGCGTCGACCTGGGCGCTGCCCGCAGACGCCATCGCCTCGCGCAGCTGATGGCCCTGATTGCGGTCCGTCTTGGCGCCTGATGTCAGCGCGCTCGCGATTTCGGACCAGCGCCGGCGCGGCAGATAGGGCCCGTCCAGGATATCGGTCTCGATATCATCGATCCGGTCCTTCTCGCTGAGGCTCAGGAGCGCCGATAACTGGGCGGCCGCAGCCGCGGCGCCGCCCACCTCGTCGGTCCACGCCATGAAATGATCGCGTGACAGGCACGCCTCGCGGACGACATCCTTGAAGGTGACGTCGGCGGCGCTTGCCATCGCGGTCTGCAGCGCGCGGCCGATGGTGCTCTCGGGGTCGCGCGAGGCCTCCAGAAACACCTTGAGATTCGCGCGCTCCATCATGCCGGTCTGGTCGCGCTCGTCGAGCACCGCAAAGCGGGCCGGCACGTTGGCCTCGAACGGGAATTGCTGCAACAGGCGCGTGCAGAGCGCGTGAATGGTCTGCACCTTCAGTCCGCCCGGCGTCTCCAGCGCGCTGGCAAACAGCTTGCGCGCCTCGTTTCGCAATCGCGCGGTCGGATGAGCAATGCCGATCTCGCGGATCGCGTTATCGAGCGCGGCATCGTCGAGCGTGATCCAGTGGCCGAGGGTCGAAAACACGCGTTCGGCCATATTGGCGGCCGCCGCCTTGGTGAAGGTGATGCACAGGATCTTTTCGGGGCTTACGCCGTCGAGCAAAAGGCGGATGACCCGCTGCACCAGGACATGGGTCTTGCCGGAGCCGGCGTTCGCCGAAACGAACGACGAGGCGGCGGGATCGGACGCGCGTGCCTGGGTCTCGCGGACCGCCGCAGGGATTTGCCGTGGGGCCTTCACCATTCCTCGATCCCCAGCCCGCCAGCCGCGGACCATTCCTTGATCCGCGCGAGGTCGTCATAGGTGCCGTAGCGATTCGTCCACATCGGCAGGTTCAGCGAGCGATAGGGCTCGTCCTCGTTCTCGAATGTGCGGATCAGGGCCTCGAGCTGCTGGCGCGCATGGATGGCGGCTTCGTCCGGCGACTGCGGCGTGTCGCTCGGCCTGATCTTCAACTCGAGCGCCTTGTGCTCGCCGGGCGGGGTGTTGCCGCTAAGCCTGACATAGGCGAGCTCGCCGATGGATGCGGCGCCTTCGATTCCCGCAAAGCCGCCCTCGCGCAGGATGGCGGCTTCCAGGGTGAGCTGCGGCGACAGCCCCAGGCGCACCTGTTTTGCCGTCGGCGGCTGCCCGGTCTTGTAATCCAAAATCGCAAACGTACCGTCGGCGCGGCGCTCGATGCGGTCGGCGCGTGCGGAAAGCACGAAGCTGCGCCCATCCTCGAGCTGGATCGCGATCTCGCCGTTGATCTCGGCCGCGATCGCCGCAATGCTCTGCCGCCGCGCCTTTTCCCACTGGGCAAACCAGTTCGCTATGCGCTGAAAGCGCGGCCACCACAGCGCCCGCGCCTCCGGGCGCTCCATCAGCGACGCGAAATAACGTTGTCCGATCTCCTTGAGTGCGCGCGCGGGATCGTCGGGGAGCTTCGAGGCAAATTCGCGAGTGAACGCGCCCACCGCCTCGTGGATCGCGGATCCTCGGTCGGCGGCCGATAGCGGCATGTCGACGGGATCGAGCGCGTCGAGCTTCAGGATATACCGGGCGTAGATCGTATAGGGATCGCGCAGCCAGTCCTCGATCGCGGTCACGGAGAGACGCAATGGGCGCGTCGCGCGCGGCGGTCTGGGTGCGGGTTGCGGGACCGGCTTGACTTCCTCGGGTCGGTCGAGCTCTTGCGCCCAGCGTACATACGTCTCGCCGTTCAGCTTGGCGATTTTCCATCGCTCCTGGCCCGCAACCGCCTCGAGCCGGTGCAGAAACCGCGAGGCGACTGCCGGGGCGCCGCCGGCCTTGGCGGAATGACTGAGGATCACATCGGCGGTGCCGAGCAGTTGCGCGAAGTCGTGCGCGGAAAGGCCAATGCGTCGCTCCGGAAGGTCGAGCCCAAGCTGATGCCGCATCGGCCGGCTGAGCCAGGGGTCTACGCGCGGCGCCGGCGGCCAGACACCCTCGATCAATCCGCCCATGATGATGCGGTCGGCCTGCATCAGCCGCGATTCCAGCGGGCCGTAGATGTGCAGCCGCGCGCCGGGAGTGTCGGCTCGCCGCACCGCGCGATCGGCGAACGCGGCCTGGAACACGTCGCCATAATCGCCGAGCGAGACCGCAAGCCCGCTGAGCTCTTGCGCCCCCAGCAGATCGTCAAACGAGGCCGCCATCGCCAGCCCGTCCGGTCCTTCGAAGGCAACGGCAACGCCGCTCTCGTCACGCGACAGCGCAATCAGGATTTCGCGATGCCGCGCCGCGAATTCGGCGAAATCGTACGGCTTTGTCGTTGCAAGGCTTTCGAGCGGCGCGAGCGCCGCACGCAACGCCGCCACCAGCGCCTCGGCGCGGTCGATCTGCCCTTCATCTAGCCGCGCGCGGCGCTCTGCGCGGTGCAGCGAGGAAATTTCGCCCCGGTTCAATTTGCCAAGCTCGCTGCGGAAGCGCGCAAGCTCGAGGGCGAGCCCCGCCGTTCCCGCCTGCGGCCGCGTTCCCCGCAACAGCGCAAGCTCGAGCGAAGCGATCGCGCTCTTGAAGGCGTTTTCCGCGCGGCCGAGCCGGCACAGTGGATGTTTGAGCAGCGCAAGCAGCGTCGGCGGCTCCAGCCCATTGGCAACCGCGTCTGCCGCAAGGCGGGCAAACACGCCGGCCGGCGTTTCGATCAGCGCATCGCCGCCGGAATCGTCGAAGTCCAGATTCCAGCGCTCCAGCGCGGCCATCACGCGCCGCGCCAGCGCACGGTCGGGTGTCACCAGCGCCGCCGATTTGTCCAGATGCCGCGCCTCGCGCATCGCGACCGCGATCGCAAGCGCTTCCATCTCAGGATTGGGGGCCTCGATCAGCGCGAGACCGTTGACCCCCTCGTCGATCCTTGCGGCGATCTCCGGGCGCGCCAGGCGTGCATGCCATTGCGCCGTCGCGCTCGAGGGACGCATGGCTTCCGACAGCAGCACCTCGCGACCGCGCGGGGCGGGTGGCACGAGGATCTCGACCTCGTCGCGCGCGAGACCGAATCGTTGCAGCAGCGCGTGCATCGCAAATTGCGGGTGGTTGGAGGCGGGATGCGCGACGATCTTGCCTTGCGCGTCTGTCTCTCCGCCGATCGCCCGCCAGGCTTCCTTGTCGAGATCGGTGTCGAGCCCCGGCAGCACCACGGCTCCATGCGGCAGAGCCGCCACCGCATGGAGGAATTTTGCCGTAGCCGGCATCGAGCCGGTCGAGCCGGCGGCGACCACCGGTCCTGTGGGGTGCCCGGAGAGCCGCGCCGCTTCTGCCTCGATCAGCCTGTCGCGCCGCGTCGCGGGCTCGATCCTGCCGATTTCAGCCAGATGATCGGGCCAGATCTTTCGCGCGATCCGCAGGAACTCGAGCGAGTACTGCCAATATTGATCGAGCTGATCCGGCACGAGATCATCGAGCGCGTCCCAGGACACGCCGCGCGTCACCATGTCGTCCATCAGCCGTGCGAGATCGGCGGCGAGCGCCAGTGTCGATGCGGGTCCTCCGACCACGAGAGGCGCGAGCACGGGGCCCTTCGCCCAGGCGGCGACGAGACGTGCGAGCGTGAGGCGGCGTGAGAGCTCGCCAAGCCTCGGCGGAAGGTCGAGCGGCGCGCTGTCCGCGAATTGCTCGCTGTCCTCGGCAAAGAACAGCTCGTCCTCGTCGATATCGCCGAGCGCGGTGATGCGCGGCAGCACCGCGGCGTCGGTCTTGAGTTCGTCGAGAAACACCTCGCGCGCCACGCGCACGGCGCGTCGCGTCGGCAGATAAAGCGTCGCGTCCGCAAGTCGTGCGGGATTCGCGCGCGCCTCGAATCCCGCAACAAGCCTGCCCTCGATCAGCGCGGCAATCACGCTGCGCAGGAACGGCACGGAGAGCGGGATGGTGAAGACGCGCATGGACCTGCCTGATTCGAGAAAGTCAGGCGGGAATATAGGGTTTCTCGGGCCGTCATGCGCGGGCTCGACCCGCGCATCCATCGCAAAAAATTCTTCGAAAACGGATGGATCGCGGGGTCAGGCCCGGCGATGACGATCTCGCCCTACACCACGCTCTCCAGAAACGCCTCTTCCGCCGCGGTGACGGCATCGGGCGTTCCGACATGCATCCAGACGCCGTCGAGTCTCAGGCCGAACAGCCGGTCCTGCTCGTTGGCGGCATCGAACATTCGTGTCAGCGAGAATTCGCCCTTCGGCGCTCCGGCAAAAATCCGGGGCGACAGGATCGCTGCGCCCGCATAGACGAATGGCACGACTTGATGCTCGCGACGCTTGCGCAGGGCGCCATCGGGCAGCATGGCGTAGTCGCCGCGGCCGCTGTAACCGATGCTGCTTGCGGTCGGCGCCATCAACAGAAGAATATCCATGCGCGCGGGATCGAAGACCTCGGCGAGCCGCATCAAATTCGACCGCACGCCGTCGATCCACAGCGTGTCCGAATTGACGTGGAAGAACGGCGCCGGGCCCAGGCGTGGCAGAGCCTTGACCACGCCGCCACCGGTGCCGAGCACCTGGTTGCGCTCATCGGAGATGACGACATGCGGGCTTCTGCGGGAGGCGACATGGTCGATGATCTGGTCGGGCAGATAGTGCACGTTGACAACGGCCTCGCTGACGCCGGCGGCGGCAAGCTTGTCCAGGACGTGATCGAGCAGCGGCCGGCCGGCGACGCTCACCAGGGGCTTCGGCATGTGGTCGGTGAGCGGCCGCATGCGCAGGCCGAGACCTGCGGCGAGGACCATGGCTTTGGTTGGTTTGACGGGCATTTGTCCTGGATGTTGCAGATGTCTCAAGCGGTCGTGCCGTGGGGCCGAATCATATCATGCGCTTTGGCCCGGCGCATGGATTTGACGCCATATTGGGCCCAGATGACGCCCGTGCGACAGGCAGGCCGCAACAAGGGTCAGGCTTCCGTCGGCGCGCGTCGCGGCTGCTTCTTTTTCTTGTCGCCCTGTTTGAGGAAGGTGACGCCGATCTGGTCGCCATTGACCCAGGACAATTCGCAACGGCGGTAGGCGAGGCCCGTCGACGACAGCAGCAGGAAGAATTCCTTCAGGTGCAGTCCTTCGACCGACCCCACGACCGAGAGCTTCGCAGCGCTCTCGGACACGTCTTCGAGGGTGCAATCGCGCCGCCAGGTGCCGTCGATTCCCATCATTTGCGCGGGGATGCCACGCTCGAAGGTCACGCGCTCGCCGTTGCCCCAATCGCCGCTTGCCATGGTCGCACCCACGCTCCTTTGCGTAGCCACGCCTGGTTGTGGCGTGGCCCGCCGCAGACTAGGGATAGTTGGCTAACAAGGAGTAAATCAGGGAATTGGGGGCGGTACGTGCGCCGCGTACCAGGCCTGCACCGGCTTGAGTTCAGGATGGGCCAGCGAGCGGGAGAGATACGTCCAGATGCGCGGCAGATGCCTTAGATATTGCGGCTTGCCATCGCGGCGGTTGAGTCGCGCGAAGGTGCCGAGCAGCCGCGTGTTGCGCTGGGCCGACATGATGGCATAGAGCGCGGCGAAAGCGGCGGGATCGAACGCGGCATCCGCTGCAAGACGCGCCTTGACGTAGCGCGAGACCAGCGTCAGCTCGAGCGTTTCCGGCACATCGATCCGTGCGTCCTGCAACAGCGACACCAGATCGTACGCGGCCGGCCCCAGCACCGTGTCCTGGAAGTCGATGACGCCGACGCGCGCGACGTGCTCGCGGTCACCGAGCCAGATCAGGTTCGGCGAATGAAAGTCCCGCAGCACCCAGGTCCTCGCGGCCGCCGCCGGCTTCTGCAGAAGTTCGCGCCACATCCCCATGAACTCGCTGCGCAGCCCGTCGGTCACCGGCGCGCCGCGATCGGGCAGGTACCATTCGAGCATCAGCGAGATCTCGGTAAGCCAGGCGTCGACGTCGAAGACGGGAATGGAATAGTCGACCTGCGGCGCGAGGGGCAGCGTCTCGGGCAGCTCTTCCCGATGCAGCGCGGCCAGCATGTCGGTTGCGGCCTCATAGCGCTCGGCAATCGGTGCGGGCGGATCGCCTGCGACAAATACCTCGTTGCCAAAGTCCTCGGTGATGAGGAAGCCCGCATCGAGGTCGGCGTGGTGGATCGCGGGCGCCGAGAAGCCGCGTCCGCGCAGGCCGTTTGCGATGGCGACGAACGGCTTGACGTCTTCGGCGAGATGGACGGCCGCGCTATAGGATTTGCCGCCATAGATCGGAGGTCCGTCCGGTCGCTTGGGCATGTTCATCAGGATGAAGACGCCGTCGTCGCGGATCAGGCGGGCATAGGAACGGATCGAGGCGTCGCCCGCCATGCGCCGCCGCCGCGCGTCGGAAAAGCCTGCATCGGTGAGGAACCGGTGCAAGCTCCGCAGGCGCTCGACCACGCCCGCGCTCTTGCCATAGCCCGTGATTTCGGCGCTGCGCGCGGTCGCGCCCAGTGCCGGGCGATGGCTGAGCGCAACGTCGATGCGATCGGCGCCAAGCGCGTTGCCGGCGCGCTCGGGCCATTCGACCAGGGCGACCGTGCCTTCGGGCAAGGGCGACAGCCCGATTTCATCCAGCTCGGATGGGTCGCTGATGCGGTAGAGGTCGGCGTGCAGCAGCGCGAACGACGGCAGATCGTAGCTCTGCGCCAGCGTGAACGTCGGGCTCGGGACCTCGAGCCCCTCGTCGCCGGCGAGATAGCGGATCATGGCGCGCGCCGCCGCGGTCTTGCCGGCGCCGAGGTCGCCGGACAGCGTGATGACATCGCCCGGGCCGATCAGGAGCGCAAGATCCGCCATCAGGCGCGCGGTCGCGGCCTCGTTCGACAGCGCAATGGAGAATGTCGCGGGCGATGTCATTCCGCGGCGTTACGCTGCGCGGCCTGGTCGATCGGAAAATCGCAGGTGACGGTCGTGCCGCGGCCGACGATGGAATCGACGCGCACCTTGCCGCCATGCAGCTCGACAAAGGAGCGCACCAGCGACAGGCCGAGGCCGGCGCCGCGATGCCGCGACCCCTGCGAGTGGCTCTCGAACCAGTCGAACACCTTGTCTTTCACGTCGGGCGGGATGCCGGGTCCGGAATCGGTCACGGTGAAGACAACGCTGCCCTCGGTGCGGCGGGCGCTGACGACGACCGTGGCGTCCTGCGGCGAGAAGCCGACCGCATTGGCGAGCAGATTGTAGAGGACCTGTACCACGCGCCGCTCATCGCCGACGAAGCTGCCGGTATTCGGCGCGATGTCGATCTTGAGGCGGATGCGATCGGTGGCGAGGCGGTCCTGGATGCCTTCGGCAGCGGCGCCGATCGCCTTGCCGATGTTGACCGGACCGAGCTCGAGCTTCATCGCACCGGCGTCGATGGTGGCGAGATCGAGAATGTTGTTGGTCAGCGCAAGCAGCGCGTTGGTCGACTTGGTGACGTAGTCGAGATATTCGGTCTGCTTCGGCGTCAGCGGGCCGGTCGAAGGATCGGACAGGAAATGCGCAAAGCCGATGATGGTGGTGAGCGGCGCGCGCAATTCGTAGGAGACGTGGTGGACGAAATCGATCTTCATCTGGTCGGCCGCCCTGAGCGCCTCGTTGCTCTCGCGCAGCGCCCGCTCGACATTCTCGGTATCCGTAATGTCCTGGAACGTCAGCATCGTGGCGCCGTCGGGCAGCGGGCGGCTCATGCAGTCGAGCACGCTGCCGTCCTTGCGCTCGAGCTTGAGCGGCACGTCGTTGCGGTTCTCGATGCCGGTAATGGCCTCGCGGATGGTCCGCCAGGCGCTGGGATCGTCGAACAGCGGCTTGCACCAGGCCGCAACGATATCGATGTGCGGCTCGTCGCGCAGCGCGTCCGGCGACAGCTTCCACATCCGGGCAAAGGCCGGATTGAACAATTGCGCCCTGCCGTTGCTGCCGAACACCGCAACGCCTTCCGCGAGGCTGTCCAGGGTCTCGCGCTGAACGCGGATCAGGCGGTCGAAGCGACGTGCAAGATCGAGGCTCTCGGTGACGTCGTCGAACAGATAGGTGACGCCGCCCTCCGGGTTGGGCGTGGTCACGACGCTGACGGCGCGCCCGTCCGGCAGGTACCAGGTGTCCTTTGTCGGTTCGATCGCACGATAGGCCTCGTGCAGCTTGGCTTTCCAACCGCGGAAATCCGCCTGCTCGGGCAGCTTTCGGGCGGCGCGCAGGCGATCGAGCACGCTCGTATCGTCGGGGTTGGCGTCGAGGAACGCCGGATCGAGGTCCCACAGCCTGCGATAGGAATCATTATAGAAGGCGAGCCGCCGCTGGCCGTCGAACACGGCAACGCCTGAGGACAGTTGATCGAGCGTGCGGCGATGCGCCTCAGCCATCCGCACCAATGCCGAGCTCAAGGCGTCTGCTTCGCTGGCGTCGACCGCGACACCCACGCTGCCGGCGCCGACATTGACGGCGCGAACATCGTAGATCCGCCGCTCGCCGCGCGCCACGATCGGCAACCGCGCGTTGAAGGCTGCCGTCGCGGTCAGCGCGCGCTCCATGGCGGTGCGGTCGGCCGAGTCGAGCAGCTCGATATTGCGCTCGATGGCTTCCGCCGGATTGTTGGCTTCGGCCGTGCGGGCGTAGGCGGGATTGGCGTAGACCAGATTGCCCTTGGCGCCCTTGGCCCAGATCGGCCAAGGCGCGGCGGCGGCAAAGCCGCGCAGCATCTCGGTCTCCTCCATCAGCGCGCTCAGCCGCTGGTTGGTTTCGGCGAGCTCGCGCCTGACGCCCGACAGCTCGCGAATCCGGACGATGGCCTGGCCGCCGATGGCGCGGCCCATCGCCTCGATGGCGTGGCCGTTGGCAGCGGTCAGGTTGAGCAGGAAGGCCTCGCCGGTCTCGCGCAGCGCACGGATTGCGTGATCGAGCCGCCGCGCGGGCTCAGCCGACAGCCAGCTTGCGAACGAAAGGATCTGCTGCGGCGAGTCCTGTTGCAGCAGAAGCTGCGTGTCGCCGGAGATCTTCGGGCGATTGCCGCCGGCCTCCCAGGAGATCAGGATCTGCGGTTCCGTGAACAACAGCGCGCGGTACGAATCGGCCTGCGCCTGCAGCTCGGCGACCTCGGCGCGGAGCCTGGTCTCGGAGCGCGCGGCACGAACGCGGTTGTGCATCAGAAGGATCGCCGCCAGCACCGAGAAGCCGAGCAGCGCGAGCGCCGTGGTCAGAACGGCGACTTCCTGGTGATTGAAATCGAGCAGGGTCGATACCGCGTGCGAGAGCTTGAGCTCGCCGGCTGCGGCCGGGCGGTCGAACGGCAGCACCAGCGCCGTGCACGACAGCAGTGTCCGACGCATCGCCACGATCACGCCTGACATCGTTCGCCCCAAAAAACCGCACGTCATTACACCCGGTCATTTCCCCACCGAGTGCGAATCAAACGACAATATCGCCAAGGGGACTCGGGGGGTAAGAGTCCAGACCGTGAACGGCAGGGTCGCTGGGGAAAAAAGCAAGAGTAAGACGCATCTTGCGCAGTTCATTCGAAAGCGTTCGGCCGATCACCGTCCCGTGGAGCCGAAACCGCCGCTGCCCCGGTCGGTCGATGTCAGCTTGTCGACCGCCACGAGCTCCGCGCGCGTGACCGCCGATATCACCATCTGCGCGATGCGCTCGCCGCGGCGGATCACGAAGGCCTCGCGGCCGTGATTGATCAGAATCACCGAAATCTCGCCGCGGTAGTCCGCGTCCACCGTGCCCGGCGCGTTCAGCACGGTGACGCCGTATTTTGCGGCAAGCCCGGAACGCGGCCTGACCTGCGCTTCCAGGCCCTCCGGCAGCGCAATCGCAAGCCCGGTCGGCACCATCGCGTACGCGCCGGGCGCAAGCACCAGCGGCTGATCCTGCGGAACCGCGGCGAGCAGGTCGAGGCCTGCCGCATGCGCGCTTTGATAGGAAGGCAGCGCCAGGCCCTCGCCATGGGGCAGTTGGCTGATCTCGATCCTGACCGGCGTGCTCACCTTGCCATCCCCGTGTCTCCCCCGAAGCGTTTGGCGATCTTTGCGACAAGCTCGACGGCGACCTGCTCCTTGGTCATGACCGGCCAGGACTCGACCGCGACATCCGCTCCATTGCGAGTCAGAAGGTGCACAGTGTTGCGGTCTCCGCCCATCACGCCTGACGACGCCGACACGTCGTTGGCGACGATCCAGTCGCAGCCCTTGCGCTGCAGCTTGGCGCAGGCGTTGTCGATCAGGTGCTCGGTCTCGGCGGCGAAGCCGATCACGAGCTGCGGCCGGCGGTCCTTCAGTCTGGCGATGGTTGCGAGAATATCGGGGTTTTCCACCAGCTCGAGCCGGGGCGTTGCGGCATTGGCGGTCTTCTTCAGCTTCTGCTCGCCTTCATTGGCGACGCGCCAATCGGCCACCGCGGCGGCAAAGATCGCGATATCGACGGGGAGGGCGGCTTCCACCTTCTTGAGCATGTCGCGCGCGCTCTCCACATGCGCGACCCGCACGCCCTGGGGATCGTCGAGCTCGACCGGACCCGCGATCAGCACCACCTCGGCGCCGGCGGCCTGGGCCGCCGCGGCGATCGCAAAGCCCTGCTTGCCCGAGGAGCGATTGGCGATGTAGCGCACCGGATCGATCGGCTCGTGCGTCGGCCCGGCCGTTATCAGCACGCGCTTGCCCGACAGCGGCCGCGGCCCGGCCGGGCGCAGCATGCGCTCGGCGGCATCGGCGATTTCGTGAGGCTCCGCCATGCGGCCAATGCCGGCTTCGCCGCTTTCCGCCATCTCGCCGGCATTGGGGCCGACAAAGGCAATGCCGTCGCGCTCAAGTTGCGCGGCATTGCGGCGGGTCGCGGCATTGCTCCACATCATCGGATTCATCGCGGGCGCGAGCAGGATCGGGCGGCGGGTTGCCAGCAGAATGGCGCTGGCGAGATCGTCGGCCGCGCCATGCGCGATTTTCGACATCAGGTCGGCGGTGGCGGGTGCGACCACGATCAGGTCGCAGTCGCGGGCGAGGCGAATGTGGCCGGCGTCGAACTCGCTGTCGGGATCGAACAGGTCGGTATATGCGCGCTCGCCGGAGAGGGCGCTCGCCGCAAGTGGGGTCACGAACTGCGTTGCGGCTTCGGTCAGCACGCAGCGGACGCGGATATGGCGCTCCTTGAGCCGGCGGATCAGGTCCAGCGCCTTGTAGGCCGCGATGCCGCCGCCGATGATCAGGGTGACGCCCGCTTCGGCCGAGACGGGGCTCAGGTCGCGCTGCGGCGCCCGGGAAGGGGCCGCCGGCGGCGCCGGCGAGGCGGGCTGCAGCCGTCCGTCCGTGTACTCGCGCAGGATACCGCGGACTTCCTCCTCCACCGAGCGGCCTGCTCTTGCGGCCCGCATCCGCAGATAGACCTTGATGGCGTCGTCCAGCTTTCGGATGGTCAGGCTGGCCACGTGGTGATGCCCTCCCGCTCGTATGATTGCAATGATATCACTTATGTGATTGCAATGCAATCACAACTGCCGCACCGCGAACAGGATGGCAATGAACGTCCCGGCGATGATCCAGAGCGCCAGGGTTCGCCAGCGGCTCTTCCTGGCGTCGGTCCGGGCCATCGCGGCAATGGTCTCGGGCGCGAGTTGCAGGCCCTCGCGGGTCATGGTCTCCAGTTGTTCCAGCACGGTCACCGCGCGGCTTGCGATCACCGGCAGGCCCGCGAGCACACGCGCAAGGTCGGATGCGCCGCTCATCGCGCCCTGAAGCCGCCCGACCGGGCCGAGATTGCGCTCGATCCATTCGCGCACCACGGGATCGGCGGTGGTCCAGATGTCGAGCTTCGGATCGAAGGTGCGCGCCACGCCCTCGACGACGACCATGGTCTTCTGCAGCAGGATCAGCTCGGGGCGGGTGCGCATGTCGAACAGGCCGGTCACTTCGAGCAACAGCGTGAGCAGCCGCGCCATCGAGATTTCCTCGGCCGTGCGCTTGTGGATCGGCTCGCCGATGGCGCGAAGCGCCTGCGCGAAATTTTCAACGGAATGGTGGCCCGGCACGTAGCCGGCCTCGAAATGCACTTCGGCGACGCGGCGATAGTCGCGCGTGATGAAGCCGAGCAGGATTTCGGCAAGGAAGCGCCGCTCCTTCATTCCGAGCCGGCCCATGATGCCGAAATCGACCGCGACCAGCCGGCCCTGGGGATCGAGGAAGAGATTGCCGGGGTGCATGTCGGCATGAAAAAAGCCGTCGCGCAGCGCGTGGCGCAGAAAGCTCTGGATCACCTTGCGCCCGAGATCGCGCAGGTCCACCTGCGCCTCGACAAGCCGCGCATGGTCGGACAGCGGAATGCCGTCGATCCATTCCATGGTCAGCACATTGTGGGCGGTGCGGTCCCAGTCGACGAGCGGGACGCGGAAATCCGGATCGTCGCGCGTGTTCTCGGCCATCTCGGACAGCGCGGCCGCTTCCAGCCTCAGATCCATCTCCATGGCCACCGAGCGCGACATCGTGTTGATGACTTCGACGAGGCGAAGCCGTCGCGCCTCCGCCGAATAGGCTTCGGCCTTTTCGGCGACGAAGAAGAAATCGCCGAGGTCGCGGCGGAAGCGCGCCTGCACATTGGGCCGCAGCACCTTGATGGCGACCGGCCCGCGCACGCCCTCGTGCAGTACTTCGCCGCGATGGACCTGCGCGATCGATGCCGCGGCGACCGCGGGTCCCACGCTGGCGAAAGCCTCCGTTATCGGGCGTTCCAGCGAGGCCGCAATCGCAGCCTCCGCCTCGCTGTTTGAAAATGGCGGCAAGCGGTCCTGCAGCGCCTCGAGATCGCGCGCCAGCGCCACGCCCACGACGTCCGGTCGTGTCGCGAGGAACTGTCCGAGCTTCAGATAGGCCGGTCCCAACCGCTCCAGCGCGCGCGACAGCCGCGGGCCCGATTTGGCGCCCCGCCGCTCGATCAGACGCGCCATCCTGATCGCAAGCTGTGCCGGCGGCGGCACCAGCATGGGATCAATGACGCCGAACACGCCTTCGCGCGCAAACACGAAGCCGGCACGCGCAAGCCTTGCAATGTGGGTAAAAGCCGAAATCACAAACGCCAGCCCGAATGCAACGCCACGATGCCACCCGAGAGGGTCTGCCAGTTGACGCGGGCGAAGCCGGCCGCGCGGATCATGTCGGCGAATGCGGCAGGCCTCGGAAACTTCCGGATCGATTCGACGAGGTAGCGATAGGACTCCGCATCGCCGGTGACGACGCGGCCGAGCGGCGGAATGACGTTGAAGGAGAAGAAGTCATAAAGCTGGTCGAGCCCGGGCACGTCGACCGTGGAAAATTCCAGGCACAGGAATTTGCCGCCGGGCTTGAGCACGCGAAACGCCTCGGCGAGCGCGCGATCGATCCTCGGTACGTTGCGGATGCCGAACGCGATGGTGTAGCCGTCGAAGCTGCCGGCCGGGAACGACAGCTCTTCCGCATTGCCCTCGATGAAGGCAACGCGGTCGTCGAGACGGCTTTTCGCTGCGCGCTCGCGCCCGACCCGCAGCATGTCCTCGTTGATGTCGCACACCGTGGCTCGAAAGCCGCTCCCCGCCGCCTTTGCCGCGCGAAATGCAATGTCCCCGGTGCCGCCGGCGACATCCAGCAGCGCAAACGGGCGGTCGCTCTTCGGCGGATTGAGCATGTTGACCATGATGTTCTTCCAGGCCCGGTGCAGGCCTCCCGACATCAGGTCGTTCATCAGGTCATAGCGCGAAGCAACGCTGTGAAACACCGAATTGACCAGCGTCTGCTTGTCCTCGACGGCAACGTCGCGGAAGCCAAAATGGGTGGTCTCGTCCGGCTGGTTACTCATACTCTCGGTCCCAACGGTCCTCTCGCTGGAGAGGACATAGGAAATTTCACAGCCCATTGCGAGGCACCTTGGCGGTGCACAATCCGGCCTTTCCCATGGCCTTGGCTCGCCAATGACGGCGTCTGATTGACGCCGAACCATAGCGTGCCCGGCGCAATCGAGCTATCACGTCACTTGCGTAAGGTGAATGACGTCAAGGTTACCAGGCCCACATGCCCGAACTGCCCGAGGTCGAGACCGTCCGGAGGGGCCTGCAGCCCGTCATGGAGGGTGCGAAAATCCTGAAAGCCGAGGCTCGCCGCAAGGACCTGCGCTTCCCCTTTCAGAAGGATTTCGCGGCCCGCCTGACCGGCCAGACCGTGACCGGGCTCGGCCGCCGCGCCAAATACCTGATGGCCGATCTCGCCTCCGGCGATGTGCTCTTGATGCATCTGGGCATGTCCGGCTCGTTCCGCGTCCGGAAGGCCGATGAAGCCCATGTGCCCGGTCAATTCCATCATCCGCGCGGCAAGAACGGCGCGCACGATCACGTGGTCTTCCACATGTCCTCGGGCGCGGACATCGTCTTCAACGATCCGCGCCGTTTCGGCTACATGAAGATCATCGCGCGCGACGCGCTCGAGGCGGAGCCGTTGCTGAAGGGGCTCGGGCCGGAGCCGCTCGGCAACGCGTTCGATGCGCGCATGCTGGCGCGATCGCTGGTCGGCAAAACGACGACGCTGAAGGCGGCGCTGCTCGATCAGCGCGTCGTGGCCGGTCTCGGCAACATCTATGTCTGCGAGGCGCTGTTTCGCGCGCATTTGTCGCCGCGCCGCCAGGCCTCGACGCTCGCAGTCAGGAGCGGACGACGCAAAGGCATTGCCGCGGCCGAGCCGAATGATCGCGCCAGGCGCCTGGTCGAGGCGATTCACGCGGTGTTGAACGAGGCGATCAGGGCCGGCGGCTCGTCGCTGCGCGACCACCGCCAGACCTCGGGCGAGCTCGGCTATTTCCAGCACTCGTTCAAGGTCTATGACCGCGAGGGCGAGCCTTGCGCCACTCCGGGCTGCGGCGGCGTGGTCCGCCGCTTCACCCAGAACGGCCGTTCGACCTTCTGGTGCCCGAAGTGTCAGAAATGAAACCGCGCGCGACGCGTTCAGGGCGGGGCTTTTACAAGCCCGCGTCCCACGTGCTGGCGCTCTCGAGCAACGGAAACAACTCCTGCGTCACCGGACCCGGTTCCGGAATCAGCATGATCGGAAACTCGATCGCTCCGGCGGCAAGTTCCGCCTCGACATCGGCGCCCAGCTTCGTCTCGACCCAGTGCCAGAGCAGGCGAATCTCCTCGGCCGACTTGCCGTGCGTGGCGTATTCGCCGACCGCTTGCCCCGCCGCGAGCGCGTCCTGGTGATCGTTGCGCATCGCGATGAAGGGCCTTGCCAGAACCTCGGCGAGATCGCGCGCCGCTTCATGGCCCAGCGTGGTCGCGGCGGCGTCGATGCGGGCCCCGCGGATCGGCGTCTGGTTGAGGATGAAGGCAAACGGCTTTTTCCAGGCGCGCGCGGTGCCAACCGTCGCGGCGCAGGCTTCGATGTCGGCAACGGTCGGACGGGCCGGAATCAGGCAGAGGTCGCCATGTCGGATCGCAGCGGTTGTCGCCGCGCTGAGGCCGCCCGCCGTATCGATCACGGCAATGCTGACGCCCCCGCGACGCAGCGATTGCAGGCGGTGTTCGACGTCGTCGGCATTGTAGACCTTCTCGACCAACGGCTCGGCCAGGCCACGGCGGCTCTGCCAGTTGGACAACGTGGCTTGCGGATCGGTCTCGATCAGGCGGACATTGTGTCCGGCCTGCTTGGCGGCAACCGCGAGACCGATGGCGAGCGTGCTCTTGCCGCTGCCGCCCTTTTGGGTGGCCAATACGATCGTGTGCATCTTAAGTTGTCCCTGGAGCTGGTTTTGAGCATGACGCTGCACTGACCTGCATCGTTTTGCGATGCCGAGCCATTCTCGCTCAGGACGTTCCGGCCCGACCCATGTCAACGCGGATCGCGGTGGTCCGAATCACTTGTATTTCGAGGATCGGCAGGTTGCTCGGTCTTTTCCACCCCGTAGCACTACGTGGGCGGAATTTAACGATCTGAAAATCTTTTCGTGGAGCAATTCGAGGTCCGGATCCGGATCGTTGCGCGACAAAGTCTGGCGCTGTCACTTCCGTACGCAGATCACGCGCACCAGCGCCGCCTTGGCTTCGCTCGACGTGCCGGTCGTGCTCACCTCGTTTTCCCTGAGGAAGGCGCGCACCGTACCGGGCTGAACCAGCGCCGCCTGTATGGCCGACGGCGCGGCGACCGGTCCTGCCGTTGCGACGATCGCCGGCTTCAGCAGCGCGACGCCGGCAAATTTTCCGTTCTCATCCATCGCCGCGGCGCCGGAAAAGCCGAGCACCGGCGGCGGCGACAAGGCGAGATTGCCGTCGCTCCCGGCCGGCGCGACCGATGCCTTCGTGCTCGAGGCGGACGAACCTCCACCCTGGTTCTGGGGATCGGCGATGCCGACGAGCTCGACGCTTGCTTTCGCCGCGCCGCCATCGAGATTGAGCGGCCTCAGGCCGCGCGCGCCGAAGATACGCAGCAGCGCAAGCCCGCTATCTTCGTCGTCGTCGACGAGATCGGCGGGGCCGTAGCCGGCAATCGTGAGCGCGAGGCAGCCATCGGTGACCTCGCGGTCTGTGATAATGGCGCCGTCTTCGCTGACGACGATGCCGGTTCCGTAATCGACCGTCCTTCTTGGCGGCGGGCCCGCCTGCGCGCCTGTCGGGAACGGCGTGAACGCGCTCGACATCGCGATCACCACCGGCTCCACGGTGTTTTCCACCGCCTGATCGTAGAGGATCGTGAGGATCCGCACCTCGTCGCCCTTGAAGGTGCCCCGCAGGTAGAACTTCTTGAGGCCCTGCAGGCCCGACAGAACGAAAAAATCGGGCTTCACCACCGTGTAGTCCACCTGGCGACCGGCGGGCTCTTTCTTCTCGCGCTCCGCAAGCTTCGCGGTGGTGGGATTGGCTTCCTTGCGCCGGGTCAGGACAACCTGCACGGTCCCGGTCGGCGAGCTCCATTTGGCACCGCCGGCGTCGCTCGATTGCTGCGGCACCAGCTTGGTCGGGATGCCGAGCCGGACGCCCGTACCGGGGTCGGTCACGATCTTCCAGCCGACATTGTCCTGCCGCCGCCGCGCGGTCTCGGCCAGCACGGCGCGCTCCTGCGGATTGAGCACGCCGCTTTGGCGGCCGCCTTTGACTTTCTGGTATTCCTTGATCGCCGCGACCATGCGGTCGCTGACCTCGCCGGTGATCGCGCCGTTATATTCGCCGACCCAGGCAAGATCGGACTGCAACGCCAGCCGCTCGGCCTGCGCCAAGCCGTTGGCGGTATCCGCCGCGCTCTGCAAGGGCGGCGGCTTGATCGAGGTGGTCGTGACCCGCTTGGCTTTGGCGCCCGCCGTGGACGGTGCCGTCATTTGCGCATGCGCGGGACACGCCGCCGCGACGAATATCAGGGTTGCTGCGCCCAGCAATCTCATGACAAATCCAGGAGGCGATTGAATGGTCTTATATTGAAACACATCTGTTTGGTCGGCAACATCGGCGCCGGGGTTCAGGCCCGAAATCAACAAAGGCCAGGATCACCGTCATTGCGAGGAGCGAAGCGACGAAGCAATCCAGAGTGTCATCGTGGAAAGATTCTGGATTGCTTCGCTTCGCTCGCAATGACCGTTAGATTGGAGCGTAAAGGCAGAAAGCTGATGTTTAGCGGCGACGAACTCGAACGCTATGCTCGTCACATCGTGCTGCACGAGGTCGGCGGACCGGGGCAACAGGCCCTGAAGGAAGCGTCCGTTCTCGTGATCGGCGCGGGCGGGCTCGGCGCGCCGGCCCTGATGTATCTCGCTGCCGCCGGCGTCGGTCAGCTCGGCGTGGTCGATGACGACAACGTATCGCTCTCCAACCTGCAGCGTCAGATCATTCACACCACGCCCGACATCGGCCGCCGCAAGGCCGACACCGCGGCCGACCGGGTCTGGGCGCTCAATCCGCACGTCCGTTTCGCCGCGCACGCAACGCGGATAAGAGCAGCCAATGCCATGGAGCTGATCGGCGGCTATGACATCGTGCTCGACGGCTCCGACAATTTCGAGACCCGCTATCTCGTCTCCGACGCGTGCTTCCTCGCCGGCCGTCCGCTGATCACGGCCTCGCTCGGCACCTTCGACGGCTCCCTGACCACGATCCGCGCTCATGAAAAAGACGACAAGGGCGAGTTCAATCCGACCTATCGTTGCCTGTTCCCGGAGCCGCCGCCGCCAGGGATGGTGCCGACCTGCGCGGAAGCCGGCGTGCTCGGCGCGCTCGCAGGCGTGCTCGGTTCGATGATGGCGCTGGAGGCGATTCGCGAGATCGTCGGATTCGGCGAAGGGCTGGTCGGAAGGCTTCTGATGGTCGACACGCGCAACATGCGCTTCGAGACGCTGCGCTATGCGCGCGATCCCTTGAACATCCTCAACGGCGATGCGCTGACCATCACCGATCTCAGCGGACACAAGTAGGCCCTCTCCCCGTCACGGGAGAGGGCCACATTCGATCAATTAGTCTAGAGCGCGATCGCGATCGCGCTCTCGAATCTTGATGGAGCATGATCTTTTCGGAAAACCGGCGACCACTTTTCCGGATCATGCTCTAGCAATAATAGACACCGACGGCGCAGCGCCGTGCCGTTCTGCGTGCAACACCAGCCACGCTGACGGGTGTCAGCGGCCGGCCGACGATCGCCTGGGCGCCGGAGACCCCAAGCTGACCGTTTCTCGACCCGTTGTCACCGATGGCAAGGACGATCGCGACCGCGAAGATGGCGAGGACGAACATTCCAATGCGCTTGTACATGCTCACTTCTCCTTGGTCTTGTAGATGCCGCCCAACTCGTCGAAATCGGGAAGCTCTCCCGGCTTCATTTCCTTGGCTCCGTCGGTTGCGACCTGGAAGCTGTCCTTTGCGACCTCATCGCCGGTCTTCCACGACCTGACATCGATGGTGTATTGCGGCGAGCCCGCGATCTTCGAGCTGGTGATGACATAGCGGCACGGGTAGCGGCGAGCTCCCTGCGCGATCCATATCTGCCAATCGACGTCTTCGGTCCGGAAGGCCAGGTGATCGCATTCGACACCGCCGATCACCCCGCTACCGAGATCCTTCGCATCGACGACGAGAGGAATGAGCTGCTCGTAGGGATTGGACATCAAGAGGTCGGCGGCGGGGAGCGGCCGGTGATAGGTGTTGCGCAGCTCCTCGACCAGATTATCGATGGTGCCCGATGCCTTGGCCTGGGCGTAAATGTTCGCATTCTTGCCCAACATCGTGAGCGTTACGCCATCGTACGCCATTTCGATATTGGCAAATCCGCCGGTTCGCCTCGCGTGAAGCTTGTCCGGACGATTCACGGTCATGGCTCCCGAACTCGCCAATCCAAGTTTCTGGCCTTGATCCGTGACGATCTCGAGCGTCGAATCGAAATCGAACGAAATCGCCTTTTGCGCGGCCAGGTAGTCCGACATCTCCTTGAACATCGCCTTTGGATCGTCGGCGCGCGCGGCCGTCAGACCGGCAATGTTCGCAACCAGGAAGGCCAACGCCAGTATCGACGTCGAGCTGCCTGGGTATTTATTGTGCCTGTGTTGCATGTTTCGGCTCCTCTCCGGGAAGGCTGACCCCCGCTTCGAACGCGATTCCCTTGCGCGAGCTAATTTCAGCGGCGCGCATCGACCGTTGATTCAGGTCAATGTCTCCGAAGAACCATCCGGAACCGGTTTCGACGAGGCCTGCGGGTCGGACAGAGAAAATTTCTGCGACTTTCGACGGCGCCATGTTTGCGCCATGAAGCTTACATTGCCCGTCGTGCCAATCTGTCGCAGGCTGCCGCTATTGCGGAAAATCAGAACATGCTGCACATCCATGGCTGTCCCGCCTCTGCATTGAGGGGCGTTTCGCCATCGTCACGAACGTCGGGTGCGGGACGCGGTGGACGCGGAGCGACACGAGGCGAACGTCGCGACGCGGACGAAGAAGGCGTGTGGTCCTGGCGCCCCTTGGCTGGCGTCAAGCTTTTCGGGTGATGATCCCGAAGGCGACGGTGACTATGAGGTCACGGACACCGGGGAGAGTACGCAGGAAACGTTAACACCACCGCGCAGGGAATGCCGATGCGAAGCGGCGAACCTGTAGTGACTATGCTCGTATGCTTTCTTTAACTGCATGCGAGGCTATGGGTGCGGGCTTCGCACCCGGTATTCCCTGCGCCCTCTCATTTCCGAGGGTGAGCGACACGAGCAACTCGGGCACAAACGTTCCCGAGAACGCGCAGTCGCGGGCTTCCAGCTGTTTGAAATTCGAATCATAACTGCAGGGTGGGTAGCGAAGCTGACCCACTATCGGCTCTGCTTACAGCATGCTCGGCAGCACGCGGTCCGGCGGCTTGTGGTTGTCCAGGAACGTGCGGATGTTGATGATCACCTTTTCGCCCATCTCGACGCGGCCTTCGATGGTGGCCGAACCCATGTGCGGCAGCAGCGTCACCTTGCCCTGCTTCGCCAGCCGCACCAGCTTCGGGTTGACCGCAGGCTCGTGCTCATACACGTCGAGGCCGCAGCCGCCCATCTCGCCGGTTTCGATCAGCTTGATCATCGTGTCTTCGTCGATCACCTCGCCGCGGGCGGTGTTGACGATGTAGGCCTCCTTGCGGATCAGCTTCAGCCGACGCGCCGACAAGAGATGGAACGTCGCCGGCGTGTGCGGACAATTCACCGAGATGATGTCCATCCGTGCCAGCATCTGGTCGAGGCTTTCCCAATAGGTCGCGCCCAATTCTTCCGCGATTTGCGGCGCGACCGGGCGGCGGTTGTGATAGTGAATCTGCAGGCCGAAGGCGCGCGCCCGGCGCGCCACCGCCTGTCCGATCCGGCCCATGCCGATGATGCCGAGCCGTTTTCCACCGATCCGGTGGCCGAGCATCCAGGTCGGCGACCAGCCCGCCCAGTTCTTGCCCTCGGTAAGGATGGAGGCGCCCTCGATCATCCGCCGCGGCACCGCCAGGATCAGCGCCATGGTCATGTCGGCGGTGTCCTCGGTCAAAACCTTTGGCGTGTTGGTCACGGTGATGCCGCGCGCGTGGGCCGCGGTGACGTCGATGTTGTCGACGCCGTTGCCGAAATTGGCGATCATCCGGAGCTTGCAGTCGGGGTGCTTGATCACCTCTTCGGTGATCTCGTCGGTGACGGTCGGAACCAGCACCTCGGCCGTTCGCGCGGCCTCGACGATCTGCTCCGGCGTGAGGGGTGTGTCGTCGAGATTGAGCCGCGCATCGAACAATTCGCGCATGCGCGTCTCGATCGAATCCGGCAGCTTGCGGGTGACGACGACGAGAGGCTTTTTCTTAACCGACATGTTCTGCTCTCATGAGGCATTCAGACCTCATTAACCCGGGTGTTCGACACTGCCGTTGCCGCTCCATCCCGGCGTTTCCTTGGGTTCCGTTGCTTCCCTTTCAGGATACGCCGGAGGGTTTTTGGGCGCGTCTTGGCCGCTGGCATTCCGTCCTCTCTAGCAGAAGGCCGGGCCAAGACAAGAACTCCGGCATATCCCAAGGGTGGGGTGACCGGGGCAGGGGATCAGGGCGCGGGTTTCGTTTCTCCAGCTCGAGGGCTTCGGAGTTGGGGCGAGCCTGGCGGGAGACGGATTTGATGGCGTCGGGGCGTTTTTGTGCTGTGGTGGTGTTTGCGTGCGGCTGGCTCGGTGCCTGCCTCTCGACCGGATACGCCGCCAAGGATGCGCCCGGCAGCACCAGCGGTCTTCCCATTCCCCGCTATGTCAGCCTCAAATCCGATCATGTGAATGTCAGGGCCGGCCCGACCAAGGACAACGACGTGGCCTGGGTCTACACGCGTTCGGGGCTGCCGGTTGAGATCACCGCCGAGTTCGAGAACTGGCGCCGCGTGCGGGATTCCGAAGGGGCCGAGGGCTGGGTCTATCACTCGCTTTTGTCCGGCCGCCGCACCGCCGTGGTGACGATGAAGAGCAAGGACGAGCTCGCGCCGTTGTACGACAGCGCCGACGCGGATGGTGCCGTCACCGCGCGGCTACAAGCCGGCGTCATCGCCCAGGTGAAGAAGTGCGACCAGCATTGGTGCCGTATCGCTGGTGAAGGTTTTGACGGCTGGATCGAGCAGCGGCGGTTATGGGGCGTCTACGCCGACGAGAAGGTGGAGTAGATTCCGACGGTCATTGCCCGGTTGCCCGGCCAATCCATCCGACTCGAATTGTGAAGATCGATGGCTGCGCGGGTCGAGCCCGCGCATGACAAGCCTTCAACTCAGCGCTTCCTGCGCAGCCGCACGACCATGTCGATGCGCGAGATCTCGTAGCCTTCCGGCACGTCGGGGACCTGCGACAGCATCAGATGCGGGTCGGCGATGTCCACCAGCTCGTGATTGTGCTCGAGATAGAAGTGGTGATGGGAGGTCACGTTGGTGTCGAAATAGGTCTTGGTGCCGTCGACCGAGACCTGGCGCAACAGGCCCGCATCGGTGAGCTGGTTGAGCGTGTTGTAGACGGTTGCAAGCGACACCGGCACCTTGGCGAGCGTTGCCTCCTCGTAAAGCATCTCGGCGGTGAGGTGGCGCGCGCCCTTGCCGAACAACAACCAGCCCAGCGCCATACGCTGACGGGTCGGGCGAAGGCCCGCGGCCTGAAGCATTTCGTTGACATCGTGCCAGGGGCAACCGGTCAATGCGGGTTGCCGTCCCGAATGCGGAGAGGCAATCGAGGTCGTTTCTTCGTTCGCAGCCGAAAGGCTGCCATTTGTTCCCGAGGTCGCCACGGCACTCTGTTCCCAGACTATCTCAGCGGAATATATGGAGGAAATGACGCAGATGCAAGTTTGTCGCAACTAGCGCAGAGCAGCCCTGCCGCGTGGAATAGGGCCAAATGCGTCGATTTGGCTGGTCTCGACGCTTTGCCGCTCGCAGAGGCTATGATAGAGGTCCGCCGGACCCGGTTAGCCGATTTCGGCACGGCGAGAGGCCTGCCGCGGGGGTGTCCACCCTCAGGAATTCGCGCCGACTTGCGATTTTTCGGTGCGCTTCCAGCGCAAACAGGTCCATTCCGCTTGAAACACTCTATCTTAGATTGTGAAAGAGACCTCTGGGTATGCTGAATCGACGCGGCGGTTATGAATACGAGGATTTGCTGGCTTGCGGCCGGGGCGAACTGTTCGGCCCCGGCAATGCGCAATTGCCGTTGCCGCCGATGCTGATGTTCGACCGCATCACCCAGATCAGCGAAACCGGCGGTGAGTTCGGCAAGGGTCTGGTTCGCGCCGAGCTCGACGTCAAGCCGGACCTCTGGTTTTTCGGTTGCCACTTCAAGAACGATCCGGTGATGCCGGGCTGCCTCGGCCTGGACGCGCTCTGGCAAATGGTGGGTTTCTATCTCGGCTGGATCGGCGGCGAGGGCCGTGGCCGGGCGATGGGCTTGAGCGAATTGAAGTTCGGCGGCCAGGTGCTGACCGATGCCCGCAAGGTTGTGTACAACGTCGACATCAAGCGCGTGATGCGCCTAAAGCTGGTGCTGGGCATCGCCGACGGGTGGCTTTCCGTGGATGACAAGATTATCTATCGCGCCAAGGATCTGAAGGTCGGCTTGTTCAAGCAGGGCACCGCGCCGACTTGAACTGAAACAGCCGCACAAAGACAAACCTATATGGCGAGGCGAACATGAAGCGGGTTGTCATCACGGGGATGGGGATTGTCTCATCCATCGGAAACAACACCCAGGAGGTGCTGTCGAGCCTCCACGAGGCCAAGTCCGGCATAACGCGCGCCGACAAATATGCCGAGTTGGGCTTTCGTTCGCAGGTGCAGGGCGCGCCCACGCTCAATCCGTCCGATGTCGTCGACCGCCGCGCGATGCGCTTTCTCGGCGAGGGTGCCGCGTGGAACCACGTGGCAATGGAGCAGGCGATCCAGGATTCCGGCCTCGAGCCGTCGGAAGTTTCCAACGTCCGCACCGGGATCATCATGGGCTCGGGCGGTCCGTCCGCGCGCGCGATCGTGGACGCTGCGGATATCACGCGCTCCAAGGGACCCAAGCGCGTCGGTCCGTTTGCGGTGCCGAAGGCGATGTCATCCACCGCCTCGGCGACCCTCGCCACCTGGTTCAAGATCAAGGGCGTGAACTATTCGATCTCCTCGGCCTGCGCGACCTCCAATCACTGCATCGGCAATGCCTACGAAACCATCCAGATCGGCAAGCAGGACGTGATCTTCGCAGGCGGCTGCGAGGAGCTCGACTGGACGCTGTCGGTCCTGTTCGACGGCATGGGCGCAATGTCGTCGAAATACAACAACACGCCGTCGACCGCCTCGCGCCCCTATGACGTCAGCCGCGACGGCTTCGTCATCGCAGGTGGCGCCGGCGTGCTGGTGCTGGAAGAGCTGGAGCATGCCAAGGCGCGCGGCGCGCGCATCTACGGCGAGATCGTGGGCTACGGCGCGACGTCCGACGGCTACGACATGGTTGCGCCATCGGGCGAAGGCGCCGAGCGCTGCATGCGCATGGCGATGTCGACGGTCAACACGAAGATCGATTACATCAATCCGCATGCAACCTCGACCCCGGCCGGCGACCCGCCCGAGATCGAGGCGATCCGCAAGGTGTTCGGCACGGGCGAGAAGTGCCCGCCGATTTCGGCGACCAAAGCGCTCACCGGCCATTCGCTCGGCGCCACCGGGGTGCAGGAGGCGATCTACTCGCTGCTCATGATGAACAACGGCTTCATCTGCGAGAGTGCGCACATCACCGAGCTCGATCCGGCCTTCGCCGACATGCCGATCGTGCGCAAGCGCATCGACCGCGCGAAGATCGGCACGGTGTTGTCGAATTCCTTCGGCTTCGGCGGCACCAACGCCACGCTGGTGTTCAGGCGCCTGGACGCATAACCTGATCGGCGTGCTCGGGATGCAGGACCTGATGAAGGGCAAGCGCGGTCTGATCATGGGCATCGCCAATGATCATTCGATCGCCTGGGGTATTGCGAAAACGCTTGCGGCTCACGGCGCGGAGCTTGCCTTCACCTATCAGGGCGAGGCGCTCGGCAAGCGGGTGCGGCCGCTGGCCGGACAGCTCAAGGTCGACATGGTCCTGCCTTGCGATGTCGAGAATCTCGACAGTGTGGATACGGTCTTCGCCAGCCTGCGCGAACAATGGGGCGGGCTGGATTTTCTGGTCCATGCCATCGCCTTCTCGGACAAGAGCGAGCTGAAAGGCCGCTACGCCGACACCACGCGCGAGAATTTCTCGCGCACCATGCTGATCTCCTGCTTCTCCTTCACCGAGCTTGCCAAGCGCGCGGCCGAACTGATGCCGGAAAGTGGCGGCGCGATGGTCACGCTGACGTTCGGCGGCTCGACGCGGGTGATGCCGAACTACAATGTGATGGGCGTGGCGAAGGCGGCGCTGGAAGCCTCGGTGCGCTATCTCGCCGCAGATTTCGGTCCGCGCGGCATCCGCGTCAATGCGATTTCGGCCGGACCCGTCCGAACGCTCGCGGGCTCCGGGATCGGCGATGCGCGTACGATGTTCGCTTTTCAGCAGAAGCATTCGCCGCTCGGGCGCGGCGTCACCCTCGACGAGCTCGGCGGCTCGGCGCTTTATCTGCTCTCCGAGCTTTCCGGCGGCGTCACCGGCGAGGTGCATTATGTCGACAGCGGCTACAACGTCATCTCGATGCCGCGGCCGGAAGATTTGAAGGGCAACAATTCCAATTAGCCCGCCGCGATCGTCTCGGCGCGCTGGAACGCCGGCCGCGCGCGGCAACGGTCGATATAGGTCTCGAACGACTGGCGCGACGGCACCATCTTGAACAGCCGCACCGAAAAATTCAGCGCTGCGCCGATCGCCACGTCGGCGGCCGAAAAATTCTCGCCGAGGATCCAGGTGGCTTTGGCAAGTGCCGTGTCGAGCACGTCGAACACCCGCTGCGCATCGCCCCAACCTGCGGCAACCGAATTCATCTCGAGCTTGGTTGCGATCTGCACCATCGCCGGCTCGATGCAGGCAGGCAGGAAGAACAGCCAATAAAGGAATCTCGCGCGCAAGGGATCGCCGATCGGCGGCGTCAGCTTCGCCTGCGGATAGCGCTCGGCGACATAGGCGCAGATCGCGGCCGTTTCCGCGAGCGTGACCTCACCGTCCTTCAAGGCCGGGACCTTGCCCATCGGGTTGATGGCGAGATATTCCGCCCGCTTTTGTGCGCCGCTGGAGATGTCCGTCAGCACGCGCTCATAGCGCTGTCCGGTCTCCTCCATGAGCCAGATGGCCGAGAAGGAGCGCGAGCGCGGCGACCAGTAAAGCTGCATCATGTGTCAATCCCGTCTCTTCCACCGATAATGCTTCATGACAAATCCGGTCATTGGTTCGACCTGTTCTTTTTCGAATACAAATCCCTCGCGTTCATACCAGCGCCAGGCCTTGTCGTTCTCGCGCACGCAGCGCAGAACGATTTCATCAGGCAAATACGTTCGCGTGAAGGCAAGCAGTTTCCGGCCCAAGGAGCGGCCCTGATAGCGCGGGGCGACGAAAAGCTGGTCGAGATAAAGCTCCGGCAGATGCAGCGCCAGCATGGCCGCAAGCTGGCCGCCATCGTCGGCGACGAACAGGCTCCAGCCCTTCTCGGCCTCCTGGGGTATGCGGGCGCGCAACTTCGCGAGCAGGAAATTGCTGGCCTCTTCCAGCCCGGTCGAGACCCAGCTCTCCATCCAGATGCGGGCGATCTCGTCATATTCGTCCGCGCGGGCCGGGCGGAGGACGAAATCCAACTTCAGCCCCGGGGATTGCGCAACGAGCCGTTGGCATGTCGTCCGCGCGCTTTGCCAGCGGACAGGCACACCACCTCGGAGATCTGGAGAAGCTGCCTGGCCAGCGGACTGGTTTTGCGCCAGACCATGCCGATCGTTCGCGAAGGTTGCGGGTTCCTGAAGCGCGCGACCGACACCGATGCCGAGCGGGTCTCGACCTCTACGGCCATTTCCGGAATCAAGGTCACACCGATGCCGGCGCTGACCATCTGAACCAGAGTGGAAAGCGAATTTGCATCAAGCATCTCGCGCGGCGGCGACGATTGCGTCTTGCAGAACGAAAGGGCCTGATCGCGGAAGCAATGCCCCTCCTCGAGGAGCAGCAGGCGCATTTCGCGCAGCATCTCATGGCTTGGCACCGGCGTTCCCTCGTCCGTGGGCGGCCGGACCAGCAGGAAATCTTCCGTGAACAGGGCGACCTCGGTCAGCGCAGGTTCGGACACCGGGAGCGCGAGGATCGCGGTGTCGAGGCGGCCCTCTGCGAGCTCCTGGATCAGTCTCGATGTCAGCGTTTCCCGGACCTGGATATCGAGCTCGGGATGCAAGCGCGAGAGGTTTCCGATGATTTTGGGCAGCAGATAGGGCGCAACTGTCGGGATCATGCCGATGCGCAGTCGACCCGCGAGGCGGTCGCGCGAGGCGCGCGCGAAATCGCCGAGCTCATCGACCGAACGCAGAATGTCGCGGACACGCTGGGCGAGCTCTCCGCCGAATCTGGTGAGCGCGACCTGCCGCGCGCTTCGCTCCAGAAGCAAGCCGCCGAGCGCTTCCTCCATTTCCTTGATCTGCATGGACAAAGCGGGCTGCGAGATGGCGCAGGCCTCGGCCGCGCGCCCAAAATGCCCGTGACGCGCCAGCGCATCGAAATAGCGAAGCTGCCGTAGCGTGACATTGATCATAAGAATATCCTATCGCAGCAATCACTAAAGTCAATTTTACCTGATGAAATGCGCTGCGTAGATTGCAAGGGACTGGTTCAGGGCGTAACTCCCTAACCACCAGAGGAGACAATCATGGATGACACATCGAAGTGCCCTTTTTCGGGCGGTAAGCGCACGCCTACGAACCGCGACTGGTGGCCCGACGCGCTGGACCTTCAGCCTCTTCATCGGAGCTCCGGCTCGTCTGATCCGATGGGCAAGGGGTTCGACTACGCAAAGGAGTTCAAGAGCCTCGACCTGAATGCCGTGATCAAGGACCTGCATGCCTTGATGACGGATTCGCAGGAGTGGTGGCCGGCTGACTTTGGCCATTACGGCGGGCTGATGATCCGCATGGCATGGCACAGCGCGGGCACCTATCGCATCACCGACGGCCGCGGCGGCGCGGGCGCGGGTCAGCAACGCTTTGCGCCTCTGAACAGCTGGCCTGACAACGCCAATCTCGACAAGGCGCGCCGGCTCTTGTGGCCGATCAAGCAGAAGTACGGCCGCAAGATCTCCTGGGCCGACCTGATGATCCTAGCCGGCAATGTCGCGCTGGAATCCATGGGCTTCAAGACGTTCGGCTTCGCGGGCGGCCGCGCCGATGTGTGGGAGCCGGAAGAGCTCTTTTGGGGTCCCGAGGGCACCTGGCTCGGCGACGAGCGCTACAGCGGCGAGCGTCAGCTTGCGGAGCCGCTCGGCGCCGTGCAGATGGGGCTGATCTACGTCAATCCGGAAGGCCCGAACGGCAACCCGGATCCGCTCGCGGCGGCAAAGGACATCCGCGAGACGTTTTTCCGCATGGCGATGAACGATGAGGAAACCGTCGCGCTGATTGCCGGCGGCCACACCTTCGGCAAGACCCACGGTGCCGGCGATCCATCGCTGGTCGGACCCGAGCCGGAAAGCGGCGCGATCGAGGATCAGGGCCTCGGCTGGAAGAGCAAGTATGGCACCGGTATCGGCGCCGACGCCATCACCGGTGGACCCGAGGTCACCTGGACTCAAACGCCGACGAAATGGAGCAACAATTTCTTCAAGAACCTGTTCGAAAACGAATGGGAGCTGACCAAGAGCCCGGCCGGCGCGAAGCAGTGGCGGGCGAAGGGCGGCGCGGCAACGATCCCCGATGCCTTTGACAAGTCGAAGAAACATGTGCCGACGATGTTGACCACGGACCTGTCGCTGCGGTTCGACCCGGCCTACGAGAAAATCTCGCGGCGCTTCTACGAACATCCCGACCAGTTTGCAGACGCGTTCGCCCGCGCCTGGTTCAAGCTGACCCATCGCGACATGGGGCCGATCGCGCGCTACCTGGGGCCGCTCGTGCCGAAGGAGACGTTGATCTGGCAGGACCCGATTCCTGCGGTCAATCATGAACTGGTCAGCGAACAGGACATCGCTGCCCTGAAAACGAAGATCAATGGATCCGGGCTACCGGTCTCGCAACTTGTTTCGACCGCCTGGGCGTCGGCCTCGACATTCCGCGGCTCCGACAAGCGCGGTGGTGCAAACGGCGCGCGCATCCGCCTGAGCCCGCAAAAGGACTGGGAGGTGAACGAGCCGGCTCAGCTGAAAACCGTGCTGCAGAAGCTCGAGGGCATCCAGAAAGAGTTCAATGGCTCGGCCAGCGGCGGCAAGAAGGTTTCGCTTGCCGATCTGATCGTTCTCGCGGGCGGCGTTGCCATCGAGAAGGCGGCGAAAGCCGCCGGCGTGGACATCAAGGTCCCGTTCACGCCGGGACGCACGGACGCCTCGCAGGATCAAACCGACGTCGCGTCCTTTGCGCCGCTCGAACCTCGTGCCGACGGCTTCCGCAACTACATTAGCGCCAAGCGGCAGTTCATGCAGGCGGAAGAGGCGTTGGTGGATCGGGCGCAGTTGCTGGGGCTCACCGGTCCGGATATGACCGTACTCGTCGGCGGGCTGCGCGTGCTCGGTGCCAATGCCGGCGGGTCGAAGCACGGCGTCTTTACAAAGCAGGCGGAGACCCTGTCCAACGACTTCTTTCTCAATCTGCTCGACATGAGCACCTACTGGCAGCCGGTCGCCGGCTCCGAGGGCGTGTACGAGGGACGCGACCGCAAGTCCAATGCCGTCAAGTGGACCGCAACGCGTACCGACCTGATCTTCGGATCGCACTCGCAGCTCCGCGCATTTGCCGAGGTGTATGGGTCGTCAGACTCCAAGGAGAAATTCGTCAAGGACTTCGTGGCGGCCTGGGCCAAGGTCATGAACGCGGATCGTTTCGATATCGCCCGGGCGTGAGGCCGGAGAGTCGGAACACTTCGCGCAAAAAACAAAGGGCGGCCGCTGGGCCGCCCTTTGCATTTGAACCGATGGACGGTGCCTACTCGCCGGCGGCTTCGCGGGGCGCCTGAGGTTCGGCCTTTTGCTTGGCTTCGAGGTCTTCGCCGGTGGTCTGGTCGACTGCCCTCATCGACAGCCGCGTCTTGCCGCGGTCGTCGAAGCCGAGCAGCTTGACCTTCACCTTGTCGCCTTCCTTGACGACATCAGAGGTCTTCTGCACGCGGTTGGCCGCGAGCTGGCTGATGTGGACGAGACCGTCCTTGGCGCCAAAGAAGTTCACGAACGCGCCGAACTCCATCACCTTGACCACGGTGCCGTCGTAGATCTGGCCGACTTCCGGCTCCGACGTGATCGACTTGATCCACTTGATCGCGGCCTTCATGGCTTCGCCATCGTTGGAGGCGACCTTCACGGTGCCGTCGTCCTCGATGTTGATCTTGGCGCCGGTCTTTTCCACGATCTCGCGGATCACCTTGCCGCCAGTGCCGATCACTTCGCGGATCTTGTCGGTCGGGATCTTGAAGGTCTCGATGCGCGGGGCGTACTCGCCGAGCTCGGCGCGCGCCGCGGTCAGCGCCTTGCTCATCTCGCCGAGGATGTGGATGCGCCCATCCTTGGCCTGACCGAGCGCCACCCGCATGATCTCCTCGGTGATGCCCTCGATCTTGATGTCCATCTGCAGCGACGTGATGCCGTGGTCGGTGCCGGCAACCTTGAAGTCCATGTCGCCGAGATGATCCTCGTCGCCGAGAATGTCAGACAGCACCGCGTAACGGCTGCCTTCCAGGATCAGGCCCATGGCAATGCCCGCGGTCGGCCGTTTCAACGGCACGCCGGCATCCATCAATGCCAGCGAGGAGCCGCAGACGGTCGCCATGGAGGACGAGCCGTTCGATTCGGTGATCTCGGAGACCACGCGCACCGTGTAGGGGAACTCGTGATGCGGCGGCAACACCGGATGGATCGCGCGCCAGGCAAGCTTGCCGTGACCGATCTCGCGGCGCTTGGTGCCGCCGAGGCGTCCGGTTTCGCCGACCGAGAAGGGCGGGAAATTGTAGTGGAGCAGAAAGGTCTCCTTGTACGTTCCCGACAGCGCGTCGACATACTGTTCGTCCTCGCCGGTACCGAGCGTGGTCACGACCAGCGCCTGGGTTTCGCCGCGGGTGAACAGCGCCGAACCGTGGGCTCGCGGCAGCACACCGACTTCGCAGACGATGTTGCGCACGGTCTTGACGTCGCGGCCGTCGATGCGGCGGCCGGTGTCCAGGATGTTCCAGCGAACGATCTTGGCCTCCAACTCCTTGAAGACGTCGGCGACCTTGAGCTTGTCGTATTTCGGCTCCTGCCCTTCCGGGAAGAAGTGCGCCATCACTCGTTCCTTGGCGACGCCGACCGCGGCGTAACGCTCCTGCTTCACCGGAATGGCGTAGGCCTTGCGCAGATCCTGCTCGATGACGCCGAGCATCTCCTTTTCGAGCGCGCTGTTGTCCAGGGGCTGGACCTCGCGCGGCTCTTTGGCGGCCTTCTCCGCAAGCTCGATGATCGCCGCGATCACGGGCTGGAAGTGCCGGTGGCCGAACATCACGGCCCCCAGCATGATGTCCTCGTTCAGCTCCTTTGCTTCCGATTCCACCATGAGCACGGCGTCAGTGGTGCCGGCGACGACGAGATCGAGCTGGGTGTCCGTCATCTCGTCCAGCGTGGGGTTGAGCACATACTCGTCATTGGCGAACCCGACGCGCGCGGCGCCGATGGGGCCTTTGAAAGGCACGCCGGACAACGTCAGCGCTGCCGACGAAGCCACCATTGCGAGCACGTCCGGATCGTTCTCCATGTCGTGCGACAGCGTCGTCACGATGACCTGGGTCTCGTTGCGCCATCCGTCGACGAACAGCGGACGGACCGGGCGGTCGATCAGGCGGGAGACCAGGGTTTCCTTTTCGGTAGGCCGGCCTTCGCGCTTGAAATAACCGCCGGGAATGCGTCCCGCGGCATAGGTTTTTTCCTGGTAATCGACGGTCAGCGGCAGGAAGTCGAGGCCCTCGCGCGGCGATTTTGCCGCAACCACGGTTGCCAGCACCACGGTCTCGCCATAGGTCGCGACGACGGCGCCATCGGCCTGTCGCGCCATCTTGCCGGTTTCAAGCTTGAGAGGACGTCCACCCCAGTCGATCTCGACCGAATGAATCTTAAACATAGGTTCTTCTTTCATGGTTCACGAAAGAACGGACGCTCCAAAAACAAAAACCATGCGCAAGACGGCGGGACGCTGATCGAGCCTCGAGATCAGCGTCCGGCGATCCTGCCATGGTTTCGTCTTTCGGATGGCGTCCATCCTTGTCGTCAAATCACGGGCACCTTGCCCGTCGAGTCCAGCCGCCGGATTGCTGCTGGACGCTTTCGCTTGAGCACGAGTTCTTGCGCCTTCATGCCCGGTGCATGAGCCCTTCGAGCCGCGAACGGATTTTCGAAAGACCATGCAAAAAACGCGCGCTTGTCGCGCGCGTGCACTTCAAACCAAGCTCAACGACGAATGTTGTGCTTTTCGATGAGCGCCTTGTAGCGCGCCTCGTCCGTCTTTCTGAGATAGTCGAGGAGCGAACGGCGGGTCGAAACGAGCTTCAGGAGGCCGCGTCGCGAATGATTGTCCTTCACGTGCGTCTTGAAATGCTCGGTGAGGCTGCTGATGCGTTCCGACAGGATCGCCACCTGAACCTCGGGAGAGCCGGTGTCGCCGGCTTTCGTAGCATTTGCCTTGATGACTTCCGCTTTGCGTTGCGCGGTAATCGACATCGTCAGACTCTTTCGTTGCGACCGGAGCTGGCAGTCAGCCCGGTCAGGTTGAACACGCGCTTGGGGATGAGTTCGCCGTTGCCAATTTCGGCAAGCGCCAAAAGCCGGCCTGCCACCGTGACATAGACTGTGCCGCTACTAGTGGGCGCATCCCGTCCGCGCAACAAAACGGCTTGGCCCCTGTGAAGCCTTGCCGCATCAGCCCGAGTGACGGCCAGTGCCGGGATGTCGTCCAGCGCGGTCTCAACGGGCAAAAGCGCGTCGGCGAGGCTGCCCTCGCCGGACGCGGCTCTATTGCATAAAGCTTCCAGCTGTTCCAGCGGAATCATGTCCTCTTCGCCGAATGGGCCGACCAGGGTCCGCCGAAGCGCGCAAATATGACCGAAACAGCCGATAATCCGCCCCATATCGCGGGCAAGCGCCCGGACATAGGTTCCCTTGCTGCACTCGGCGTCAAAAACGGAAAGATTGTTATCTATCTGTTCTACGAGAGTTAATTGGTGAATCTCGACGGGGCGGGGCGCCAGCTCGACGATTTCGCCGTCCCGTGCCAGGTCGTAGGCCCGCTCGCCCTGGACCTTGATGGCCGAATAACGCGGCGGGGTCTGCTCGATCAGCCCGGTAAACCGCGGCAGCAGGGCGCCGATCGCCTCCGGTGTCGGCCGCAGATCGCTGCTCCTGGTGACGCGGCCCTCGGTGTCGTCGGTATCGCGCTCCTCGCCCCAACGCACCATGAAACGGTAGCGCTTGCGGCCCTCCATCACGAAAGGCACGGTCTTGGTCGCCTCGCCGAGCGCAATCGGCAGACCGCCGGATGCGAGCGGATCGAGCGTGCCGGCGTGGCCTGCGCGCTTGGCCGAAAACAACCGCTTCACTGCCGCGACTGCCTGCGTCGACGTCATGCCGATCGGCTTGTCGAGCACGATCCAGCCATGGATGTCGCGCTTGTCGCGCCGCGGCTGGTTATTCGTGTGCGGCCTGCTGGTTGCGCGCGGGTCATTGTTGCCGCGCCCGCCGCTGGCCTGCAGTTCAGGAATATTTTTTTCAGGGCCGCGCGATTCCAGCTCATCTTGCGACGGGATCGCGCTCTTTGCGGGGGTAGCGGTCATCGGTCTTCGTCCGAATCCGGCGCAAGGTCTCTTTGCACCGCAGGCGTTCGCAATAATTTCTCGATCCGTTCCGCTTCGTCGAATTGCTCGTCGACGCGGAAGCGGATATCGGGAGCAAATTTCAGGTTAACGCGGCGCGCGACTTCGCCGCGCAGGAACTTCTTGTTGCGCTCGAGCGCCGTGATCACGATCTCCGTGTCGCGTCCGCCGAGCGGCATGACATATATCGTGGCAAGCTTGAGGTCCGGCGACATTCGAACCTCCGGGACGGTGATGATGTGACCTTCGAGGTCCGCGTCGCGCGCGCTACCGTGCGCAAGAATGTCGGCAACAGCATGGCGCACCGCTTCGCCGACGCGCAATTGTCGTTGTGAACCGCCGCTTGCGGAGCTTTTCTTCTGGTGATGGCGAGGCATTCAAAAATCCGATCGATAGGTCACCCGCCGAGGCAGCGGGTGATCCAGCCTTTGTTCTTCCGCAAGCCAGCGACTTGATGCCCCGTTCGGAGCATGCGGTCGGCCGAAAGCCCGGCGCTTCGTAAGATTTGGACTTACAGCGAGCGCTGGATCGTCTCCACGCGATAACATTCGATCACGTCGCCGACGCGCATGTCGTGATAACTTTCGAAAGCCATGCCGCATTCCTGACCGGCCTGCACTTCCTTGACCTCGTCCTTGAAGCGCTTCAGCGTCGAGAGCTTGCCTTCGTGCACGACGACGTTGTCGCGGATCAACCGAACATTGGCGCCGCGCTCCACGGTGCCGTCGGTGACGCGACAACCCGCAACCTTGCCGACCTTGGAAATGTTGAAGATTTCCAGGATCTGGGCGTTGCCCAGCATGGTTTCGCGCAAAGTAGGCGCAAGCAGGCCGCTCATCGCCTTTTTCACGTCATCCACAAGGTCGTAGATGATGTTGTAGTAGCGGATTTCGATGCCGTTGCGCTTGGCGGCGGCTGCCGCCTCCTTGTTGGCGCGCACGGAGAAGCCGATGATCGCGGCATTGAAGCCTTCGGCCAGCGTCACGTCGGATTCGGAGATGCCGCCAACGCCGGCATGCAGGATGCGCGCAGCGACTTCCTCGGTGCCGAGCTTTTCCAGCGAGCCCAGGATCGCTTCGAGCGACCCCTGCACGTCGGCCTTGACGATGAGCGGAAACTCCTTGCGGCCCGATGTCTTGAGCTGTGACATCATCTGCTCGAGCGAGCCGCGCATGCCGGAGATCGAGGCCGCAGCGTTCTCGCGCTTCTGGTGGGCGCGGTAGCTCGTGATCTGACGGGCGCGGGCTTCGTTCTCGACCACGGCGAGGCGGTCGCCCGCCTCCGGCGGCCCATTGAAGCCGAGTACCTCGACCGGCACCGCGGGACCGGCCTCCTCGACCGTTTCGCCCTGGTCGGAGATCAGCGCGCGGACACGGCCCATTTCAGCGCCGGCCACGACGATATCACCCACCCTGAGCGTACCGCGCTGAACCAGCACGGTTGCCACCGGACCGCGACCGCGATCGAGCTTCGCCTCGATCACGGTGCCCTCGGCGGGACGGTGCGAATTGGTCTTGAGCTCGAGGATATCGGCCTGCAGTGCAATCATCTCCAGCAGACGATCGAGATTGGTCTTGTTCTTGGCGGAGACCTCGACGTCGACGACGTCGCCGCCGAGCGATTCGACCTGAACCTCGTGCTGCAGAAGCTCGGTGCGCACGCGCTCGGGCCGGGCGTCCGGCTTGTCGATCTTGTTGATTGCCACGATCATCGGCACCTTGGCCGCTTTCGCATGGTTGATGGCCTCGACGGTCTGCGGCATCACGCCGTCATCGGCGGCAACCACGAGCACGACGATATCCGTGACTTTGGCGCCGCGCGCGCGCATCGCGGTGAAGGCGGCGTGGCCCGGCGTGTCGATGAAGGTGATCTTCTTGCCGCTCTCGGGCGAGGTGACCTGATAGGCGCCAATGTGCTGGGTGATGCCGCCGGCTTCGCCGGACACCACGTTGGCATGGCGCAGCGCGTCGAGCAGCGAGGTCTTGCCGTGATCGACATGGCCCATCACGGTCACGACCGGCGAGCGCGGCTCGGTGTCGGTGGAATCGTCGACGACGTCGAACAGGCCTTCCTCGACGTCGGACGCCGCAACTCGCTTGACCGTGTGCCCCATCTCCTCGGCGATCAGCTGGGCGGTGTCCGCGTCGATCACGTCGGTGATCTTGTGCATCGCGCCCTGCTTCATCAGCAGGCGGATCACGTCCACGGCTCGCTCCGACATGCGGTTGGCGAGCTCCTAAATCGTGATCGCTTCGGGAATGATCACCTCGCGGATCAGCTTTTCCTTCGGCTCGTTGGAGGCGTGGCCCTTCAGACGCTGGGTACGGCGACGGAACGAGGCGATCGAGCGCTCGCGCACGTCGTCGGCATCGAGCGCGGTGACCAGCGTCAGGCGTCCGCGCTGTTTCTGCGGCGACGGCTTGTGGGTCGTCTTGGGGGCTGCAGCCGGACGTGCAGCGCCGCCGTGACCACGACGGATCTGGCGCGGACCCTCGTCATCATCAGGTTCGGCTGCGATGCTCGGCGCCCGGGTCTGTGCGGGCTGACGTGCCGCCGCGGGCGCGGTGGCGGTCGCCGGGCGCGCAGCCGCGGGAGCGGGGGCCGGAGTCTCGCCCTCGCCGAACCGCTTCTTGGCCTCGAGCTCGGCCTTGCGCTTGGCCTCCTCATCGGCGCGATGGCGCTCGTCCTCAGCCTTGCGGCGGGCTTCGGCGGCCTCGCGTTCGGCCTGTTCGACGCTCTCGCGGCTGGCGCGGCGCTTGGCCTCCTCTTCGGCGTGCCGCCGCTCTTCCTGCTCGCGAACGCGGGCGTCGGCGA
Organism: uncultured Alphaproteobacteria bacterium; assembly: GCA_963738845.1. Classification (GTDB taxonomy): domain Bacteria; phylum Pseudomonadota; class Alphaproteobacteria; order Rhizobiales; family Xanthobacteraceae; genus Bradyrhizobium. The sequence goes on from CAVTYJ010000015.1 coordinate 173,698, forward strand.
GTGCGCTGACACGCGCGGCGTGCTCGTCCTCCGTCAGCGTGCGCAGCACCACGCCCGAGGTGTTGCGGGCGGCGGCGGCCGGCGACGGACCTGCTCCGGCGCGTCCCGTGGCGACGGGCGCCGGCTTGGCGGCGACCGGTTCGGGGGTCGCGTGCTGCACCTCGACCGCTCCATCGACGCCGATGCGGCGCTTGCCGCGCTTCTCGACCACGACCTGCTTGGTGCGGCCATGGGGAAAACTCTGGCGTACGGTTCCCGTCTCGACGCGCGGTTTGAGCGTCAAGGTCTTGGTCGGGACACTCAGTTTCTTGTCGCCGGGAGTCGTCTTATCGGCCATTCACTAGTCCTAATCTTGTGGGCGCGCGGGGCGCGCCGTTGATGCAACGCTATTTCGAATTCGAATTCCTGGCCGCGGTTCCGGCAGTCTTGTCGTCGTCGGCCGACCGGTATCGGACCAGGATCTGGCTGCGCGACAGGAATGTCCTGCTCGCCGGGCCCGCGAGCAGCGCAGCATGTACCACATTTGACCGGCCCAGTGCCAAATCCAATTGTGCCGACGTCAACGGCGTGAGCGTCGGAATTTCCGCAAATTCACCACGAATCCCGGCATTTTGCCGCGCCACGGCATCCAGCTTGCGGATTCCGTCGGCCGACCCGTCCGAGGCGTGGATCAGGGCGGCGATGGTGCCGCCCTGCCTGCTCTGGAGGGCGGCCTCGGTCTTGGCAAACCCCGAGATCACCTGGCCCGCCTTGGCGGCGATGGCCAGCGCCTCGATGGCGCTGCGGGCCAATAGCTCCTCGGTATCCGCGGCCAGGATGGGCGCGACGCGGACGTCACGCTTGAACCCCCTGACAAACTGGTGACGCCGCACCGCTTCCGCAACCGCTTGACGGGATGCTGAAATCCACAACCCCCGCCCGGGAAGCTTTCGCCTCACATCCGCTATGACCTCGCCCTCGGGCGACACGACAAAGCGGATCAGCTCGTCGATCGGCTTGACCTCGCGGCTGACGGCGCACATGCGCGACCGCACGGACTTTCCGGTCCGGGGTCCGTTGTCGAGATCGGGGTCAGCCAAGGCGAGCATGCGGCGGGCATCTCCCTTGCGACCTTAAACGGAAGCCTGCTCGGCGGGCTCGCCTGCCGCGTCTTCCTCCTTGGCGAGATCGGCCTCACTGATCCAGCCGGCCTTGACGCGGGCCTGCATGATCATCGCCTCGGCGTCGTCGCGCGAGATATCGATGCCGTCGAGCAGGCCGGCATGCTTGACGGGCTCGCTGCCTTCCTTCCGCTCGGTCCAGCCGACCAGATCGTCGGTGGCGCAGCCGGCGAGATCTTCCACCGTCTTGACGTCGCTTTCGCCGAGCTTCACCAGCATCTTCGAGGTGACGCCGGGAACCGTCGCAAGAGCGTCCTCGACGCCGAGTTCCTTGCGGCGGGCCTCGAGCTCGGCTTCCTGCTGCTCGAGATATTCCTTGGCGCGGTTCTGCAGCTCGGCCGCGGTCTCCTCGTCAAAACCTTCGATGCCGGCGAGTTCCTTGACGTCGACCAGCGCCAATTCCTCGACCGAGGTAAAGCCTTCGGATGCCAGCAACTGGCCGACGACCTCATCGACGTTGAGCGCTTCCATGAACACCCGGGTCGAGTTCTCGAAGTCGGCCTGGCGGCGCTCCGATTCTTCCTGCTCGGTCAGGATGTCGATATCCCAGCCGGTCAGCTGGGAGGCGAGGCGCACGTTCTGGCCGCGCCGGCCGATCGCGAGCGAGAGCTGGTTGTTGGTGTCGGGCACCACGACCTCGATGCGCTCGCGGTCTTCGTCGATCACGACCTTGGCGACCTCGGCGGGGGCCAGCGCGTTGACCACGAAGGTTGCGATATCGGGCGACCAGGGAATGATGTCGATCTTTTCGCCCTGCAGCTCGTTGACCACGGCCTGCACGCGCGAGCCGCGCATGCCGACGCAGGCGCCGACCGGGTCGACCGAGGAATCCCGCGAGATCACGCCGATCTTGGCGCGCGAGCCGGGATCGCGGGCAACCGCCTTGATCTCGACGATGCCATCATAGATTTCAGGCACTTCCTGCGCGAACAGCTTGGCCATGAATTGCGGATGAGTCCGCGACAGGAAGATCTGCGGTCCGCGGGTTTCGCGGCGGACGTCGAAGATATAGGCGCGGACGCGATCGCCGTTGCGAAACACCTCGCGCGGCAGCATCTCGTCGCGGCGGATGATGGCTTCGCCACGACCGAGATCGACGATCACGCTGCCATATTCGACGCGCTTGACGATGCCGTTGACGATGTCGCCGATGCGGTCCTTGAATTCCTGGTACTGGCGGTCGCGCTCGGCTTCGCGCACCTTCTGCACGATCACCTGCTTGGCCGATTGCGCGGCGATGCGGCCATATTCGAGCGGCGGCAGCGTGTCTGCGATGGTGTCGCCGATCTGCGCGCCGGGATTGGCGCGGCGCGCGTCCTCCAGCGAAATCTGGTTGGCGGAATTTTCGACGTGCTCGACGACCAGCATATGGCGCGACAGCCGAAGCTCGCCTTTCTTGGCGTCGATCTCGGCGTGCACGTCGGTCTCACTGCCGTAACGGGCTCGTGCGGCCTTCGCGATGGCGTCCTCCATCGCGGAGATCACGATGCCGCGGTCGATCGACTTCTCGCGCGCGACCGCGTCGGCGATCTGCAGCAGTTCGAGCTTGTTGGCACTGACTGCCATGGCTTGGCTCCTCCTAGGGATCGATGTCGCCCCTGCGCGCTTTGTCGGCGGCGAGGCGGTGTTGCTTGGTATTGATCGGAGCCTGCTTCTTCGGCGGCTTCGACTTGGCTTCATGTGGTATCGCGTGCGGCGCAAGCGGCGGTTCGAGGCCCAGATTGCGCTTCAGCTCGCGCTCGGCTTGCTTGCCACGGCGCATGGATTCGGCGATCAGCTCGTCGGTGAGCACAAGCTTCGCTTCGGCGATGTCTTCCATCGCGAGCAGGACATCGGCGTCCTCGCCCGCGGGCGCGTCGTTGCAGACGAGCCGCAGCGCATTGCCATCGACGCCGTCAAGCGTGCCGCGGAAGCGCTTGCGACCCTGATGGGCGACGGCCATTTCGATCTTGGCGAGATGGCCTTTATTGCGTTCGAAATCGGAGCGGCGCACCAGCGGGCGATCGATTCCCGGCGACGAAATTTCGAGCCGGTAGGCGCGCTCGATCGGATCGGCGATATCGAGCACGGGTGACAGCGCGCGCGAAACCGCTTCGCAATCCTCGATCTGCATCGAACCGTCCGGCCGCTCGGCCATGATCTGCACGGTGCAGCCGGCCTCTCCGGAAACCCTGACGCGGACCAGCCGGTAGCCCAATTGATGCAGGACGGGGCCTGCGATCGCAGAAACGCGCGCCGCGACGCCCGGCTCGACCACAAGGCGCGGTTCGGCCAGCAGATCGGCGTCCGCGGACTGGGAACCAGGATCGATCATCGCAAGCGCCAAATTCGCCCTACTTGCATGGAGTTAGCCCGAACCCACCACGTCGGCTCCGGCTCATGAACCCGAAGCCGGCCCGCGCCAGGTCGGCCTCGGAGTGGCTCAGGTAATAAAAAAGAGCGGGTCCCGAGGGGCCCACTCTCAATACGCGTGTCGTATGAGACGTTAAGTTGCCGCTGATATAGCCCCTTTCGGGGTAGGCGGCAAGGCCGGGAGCTTGCTCGGAAGCGCGAATTTTAGCGTCTAACCCTTCCTTCACCAAGCCCTTCTAGATTGCCTGAGAGCGCGCCTGTGTCCCCAAAGGTCCGGGCTCGAAGCCATGTGTTCGGCGAGCGGCAGTGGGGGCCACCACGAACTTCCGAAACCCGGCACCAGGGCAGGTTCGATGACAGTCGCCACATCGCTGGTCCCCGGGCTCGACGACATTGTCCAGGGGACTGATCCCAAACGACGGACCGAGGCCGCGCGGCGCATCGCCGAGCTGTTCTTCCAGGACGCGGCCACGTTGCAGCCGAGGCAGGTCGAACTACTCGACAAAATCCTGGTCGACCTGGTTCCGAAGGCCGAGCTGATCACGCGCGCCGAGCTTGCCGAGCGACTGTCGTTGTTTGATAACGCGCCGCGCGTGCTGGTGGACCGGCTCGCCCGCGAGAGCGAGCTTCTGGTTGCCGGACCGTTGCTGCGGCGGTCGACCGTGCTCGACGAGCAGGCCCTGCTCGATATCGCGGAGGCCGAGGGGCAGGGCCACCTGCTGGCAATCTCGGAGCGGCCTGCGCTTTCGCCCGATCTCACCGACGTGATGCTCCGCCGCGGCGACCGCGACGTGGTCCGCCGCACCGCCGGAAACAATGGCGCGCTGTTCTCCGAGAGCGGATATTCGGAGTTGATCAAACGCGCGAGCCAGGACGGGGTGCTGACCATCACTGTCGGCCAGCGCGATGACCTCTCGAACCAGAGATTGAAGCAGCTGCTCGCCGGGTCGCTCGATGTGGTGCGCCGTCGCCTGTTCGACGTGGTCAAGCCGGAGCGGCAAGTTGCCATCAAGCAAGCCGTTGCCGAGCTGACCGGCATTCCCGAGCGCTTCGAGAGCAAGCGCGATTTCGTGCCGGCGCAACGCACGATCCTGTCGCTGCACCAGGCAGGCAATCTCTCGGAAGCAGCGTTGCTCAATTTCGCAAGGGCCTATCGTTACGAGGAATCGGTCGCGGCGCTTTCGGCGATGTCGGGTGTGAAGATCGCAACGCTCGACAATCTCATATCAGGTGATCGCCTCGATCCGATCCTGATCGTCGGCAAGTGTATCGGCCTCGAATGGGCGACCGTGCGCGCGTTGATCCTGCTGCGGCTTGGACCGAACCGCATGCCGGCCCCCGCCGACATCGAGATAGCGCGCGGCAATTTCTCACGCCTGATGCCGTCGACCGCCGCGCGTGTGGTAGGTTTCTGGAAGACGCGGTTCGCGGCCTATTGAAGCCGCGCCACTTCGAGATTTTCGGGCTCGTGCTTCGCACGGCACCGGAATGACAGCTTATCCGCGGCGCGCAAACCGGAGATAATTCGCAACGCGCCTCTCGCGCTCGGCCTTCTTGCCATAACGCGTCATGGTAAAGCCCGGCCACGGCAATCGCCAGTCGTCGGCGCGCTCGGCCAGCCAGACAAAGTCGCTCGAGCGCGCAACATGCCACAGCGTCCAGGCGCAATAATCGGCGATGTCGCTGACGAAGCGGAACTCGCCTTTGGGTCTCAGCACGCGCGCCATCGCGGCGATGGTCGCGTCCTGCACAAAACGCCGCTTCCAGTGCCGTCGCTTCGGCCAGGGATCGGGATGGATCAGATCGATCCGCTCGAGCGAGCGCGGCGGCAGCCAAGCCAGTAGTTCAGCGGCATCGCCGGCCAACAGGCGGATATTGCCGATGCCGTGCGCCTCGATTTGCGCGAGGATTTTCGCCATGCCGTTGACGTAGGGCTCGCAGCCGATGAAGCCCGTCAGGGGTGCGTTGCGCGCCTCCGCGACCAGATGTTCGCCGCCGCCGAAGCCGATCTCGAGCCTGAAATGCCGCGTGTCGGGGCCGAACAGCATGGCAAGGCCCGCAGGTGCCGCTTCCCTGAGATCGAGCGCGAGCTGCGGAAGCAGGTTTTCGATCAAGCCGGCCTGGTGGGCGCGGAGCTTGTGTCCCTTGCGTCGTCCGAAAAAGGAGCCGCGCTTGTCACGCGCCTCGCCGTCTGCCGCATCGGAGTTGTGGCTGCCGGGGGTCATCGCAGCGTCTGATAGAGTCGGTGCAACAAACGCGCGCGCGGCTCGACGGAAGAGATGAACATCTGCTCGTAATGGGTATGCGCACCCTTGCCGTCGACACCAAGGCCATCGAGCGTTGCGGTATGCGGGGCGGTGAAATTGCCGTCGGAGCCGCCGCCCGTGAAGGTGTCGACAAGCTCGAAGCCGATCTCCGCAGCCAGCGTCCTCGCATGCTCGAACAGCGCAGCGCCCGCATTGCCCTTCTCGTAGGGCGGCCGGTTCAGCTCGCCGGTGACGCGGACGTTGACGCCTTCGCTCCGCGATTTCAGGCCGAGGATCCTGGCGACGAGCTCGTCGGCGTCGGCCATAGTGGGAACGCGCAGGTCGACTTCCGCATAGGCTTCCTCTGCGATGACGTTCGGGCGCGTGCCGCCCTTGACCACGCCGACATTGACGGTGATGCCGCGTTCTGGGTCATTCATGGCTTCCAGTGTTTGGATGACATTGGCCAGTTCGCGGATCGCGCTGCGTCCGTCCTCTGGTCGCGATCCCGCATGTGCCGGCACGCCCGTCACGAATACCTCGAAGCGTCCGACGCCCTTGCGGCTTGTCACGATCTTGCCGCCGTCGCGCGCGGGCTCGGTCACCAGCACGTACTTCGCTTTCGCGCCCTCGGCCTCGATCAGCGCGCGAGAGGTCGGGCTGCCGATCTCTTCGTCGGAAACGTAGAGTTGGGTCACCCCGAGCGACTTGCCGCCGCCATCGGCGCAAAGCCGGCGGAATGCGTGGTAGGCGAGATAGGCGCCGCCTTTCATGTCATAGATCCCGGGCCCGAACGCGCTGTCGCCTTCGATCCGGAACGGCAAACGCGCGATGAACCCGAGGGGATGCACGGTGTCGAGATGACTGAGCACCAGAATGCCGGGCGGGTCCTGACCCCAGCGCGAGCGCACCGCCAGATGATCGCCGCAGCCGTTCTTGCCGGCAACGCGCTCGATCGTGACGGGCAGGTCGCGATAGCCCTCGGCCACAACGGTTGCGAGCCTGTTCACCTGCTCGGGCGCCTCAGTGGGCGTTTCGATCTCGACCCATCGGCGGATGCCCTCGAGGATGGCTTTGGAATCGAACGGGTTTGTCGCTGTCATGGGTGGTCACAGCCCTTCTCGGCGCTGACATAGTCGGGATATGCGGCTGCCCAAACCCTCAACAGCAACGAATCAGCGCTTGTCGGCGTCCTCGCGGGCGGCGATCTGCTCGACCAGGTCGACGATGCTGCGCCTCAGCTTCGCGTCGGCGATACGCGTGAAGGCCCGCGTCAGCGCCAACCCTTCCGAGGTCGCCAGAAAGTCCGAGACGTAGGTGGGGGAGGGGGAGACGCCGTCGAAGCCTTGCGCGCCGGCCCTGCCGCTCGGGCCGCCCTCGAACAGGAACGACACCGGCACCTGAAGAATTTCGGAGATCTGCTGGATGCGGCTCGCGCCCATCCGATTGGTGCCTTTCTCGTATTTCTGGACCTGCTGGAACGTGAGGCTTAAGGCTTCGCCGAGCCTTTCCTGGCTCATGCCCAGCATGATGCGCCGCATCCGCACCCGACTGCCGACATATTTGTCAACAGGGTCCGGGGCCTTACTCGACATCGCCAACTCTCCTCGGGATCGGGCGGGGATAGAGACGGGCGGACCGCGCCCGCCTCCGATGCCAACACCGTCAAATCTTGCTCGGAGGCCGGCAATCTGAGCAATGAACTGACTGGTTAGTGGAGGTGGAGGGAGAATGCGAATTGTCGCGTCAGTCTGTCAACTGCTGGAACCCGAATTCTACTGAAATCCAAAGTCAGACAAATGCGCCGGGCCGAAGTCGGGGCATTACGGTTTTCGTTTGCTGACGCGGCGGCGAATGACGATCAAGAGGGCAATGGCGGCCACCGTGGCGGTGGGAAAATCTCCGACCCGGGCATAGATGGTTGGGGGGGCCGCCAATGGCAGGCCGGAGTCAAGCACGCCTTCGATGCCCAGGCCGAGCCGGGCGACAATCCGTCCGAGCGGATCAATGACGGCTGAAATGCCCGTGTTTGCCGCGCGAACGATGGGCAGACCCTGCTCGATCGCGCGCATCCGGGCCTGCTGCAGATGCTGATACGGACCGGTCGATATGCCGAACCAGCCGTCATTGGTGACATTGATGATCCAGCCGGGTCGATCGTTCGACGTCGCAACGCTGCCGGGAAAGATCGCCTCGTAGCAAATCAAGGGTAGCACGCTTGGCGCATTAGGGACGTGCATCGAGCGGCGCAGGGTGCCCGGGATGAAGCCCCCCTGGACCTTGGTCAGCTGCTCGATGCCCAGCCGCTCCATCCAGTCCTGGAACGGCAGGTACTCGCCGAACGGGACCAGGTGCAGCTTGTCGTAGACGGAGAGCACGCTGCCATCGTGGTCGATCACATAGATGGAGTTGTAGGCGCGCGTGATACGCACGCCGGGGGGCGTCATATCCGGCGCACGCACTGAGCCCGTGATCAGCACCGTGCCCTTCGGCAGGAGGTCCGCGATCTCTGCGAGCGCATCGGGCTCGCGGGTCAAAAAGAACGGGAATGCCGATTCCGGCCAGATCAGAATAGTGGCATCGCGCACGCCGGTCGATTGCGGTCCCGAGGCGCGATCGGACAGCGTCAGGTATTTCTTCATCACCTCCGCCTTTGCGGAGTAGTTGAATTTGACGTCCTGCTGCAGGTTGGGCTGCATGATGCGCAGCTTGACGTCGCTGACCATCCGGGTCGGGTTCAGCGAAAGGCGAACGGCACCATAGATACCCATGGCTGCGAGCAGCGCAACCGCGGCGGCCGGAGCAAACCATTTCCCGCGCCCGCGGGAAGGGCCATCGATCAGGACCGCGGGTGAAGCAAAGATCGCGACCGTGAGGAACGTCATCCCCCACAGCCCGATCAGCGCGTAGGCCTGTGCCAGCGCCAGCGGCTCCGAGAGCGCATAGCCGAAGGCGTTCCAGGGAAAGCCGGTCAGGACGTGGGCCCGCAGCCATTCGCTCAGCGTCAGCCAGACCGCAAGCGCGAGCACGCGCGAGGCATCACGCGGCCAGAACAGCCGCGCCAGCGCAAAGCCGATAGCCGTGAACAGCGCAAGATAGGCCGGCAGGCCGAGGATCGCGAAAGGGATCAGCCAGGCGAAAGTCGAGGCATCCACCAGGAAGGCGTTTGCGATCCAGTAAAGTCCCGGCACGAAATAGCCGAACCCGAAGCACCAGCCGGCGAAGCCTGCCGCAGGCAGGCCGCGGAGGCGTCCGGCGCCCGCCCCGTCGACAAGCCAAACCGCAACCGGAAAGGTCAGGAACAGCACCGGCCAGGCGTTGAACGGCGCCATCGCTAGCGCCGATACCGCTCCGGCCGCGAATGCGATGAAGGCGCGCCTCCATCCCCAGGACAGCACGATCGCAAGGCCCAGCCCGCGGAGTTTGTCCGACATCATCACTAGGAGCCGGCTCCGTCGCCGGGCGGGCTCGCATTGTCGTTGGCCTGCGCGGGGGGCGTGTCGGGCGGGGCCTCGCGACGGCGGCTCTCACGTTGCGTTCGCGGTGCGGGACGCTCTCGTCGCGTGGCGATTCGCAGGCGCTTCACTCGCCGCGGATCGGCATCCAGCACCTCGATCTCGTAATTGCCCGGACCGGAGATCACCTCGCCGCGCACCGGCAGCCGACCCACCTGGCTCACCAGATAACCGCCGAGCGTCTGCACCTCCTCGCCGGCCTCCCCGGTGACGAACTCCTCGCCGATCACCGAGCGGACATTCTCGAGACTCGCGCGCGCATCGGCGATGAACGAATTGTCGGCTTGACGCACGATCGCCGGCGGCTCGTCACTGTCATGTTCGTCGTCGATCTCGCCGACGATCTGCTCGACGATATCTTCGATCGAAACCAGGCCGTCGGTGCCGCCATATTCGTCGACCACGAGCGCAAGGTGGATGCGGGAGGCCTGCATCTGCGCGAGCAGGTCGATGGCGCGCATCGACGGCGGCACATAAAGCAGCTTGCGGATGATGTTTGCGTCCGCAAGCGGCAGCGAAAGATCCACCGCGCGCAGGTCGAGCCCGGCGGGAAAAGGCTTCTTGCGGCGGGTCCGCGCGCCCTCGGCGACCCGCGCTTTCGCGGTCATGAACGCCAACAGGTCGCGGATGTGCACCATGCCCTCGGGATCATCGAGGGTCTCGTTATAGACCACAAGCCGGGAATGCGCGGCGCGCTCGAACAGGTCCATCAATTCGCCGAGCGGAATCTCGCGCTTCACCGCGATGATGTCGGCGCGGTGCACCATCACGTCGGCGATTCGCCGCTCGTGCAGGCCGAGGATGTTGCGCAACATGGTGCGCTCGATGGCCGAGAAGCCGACCTCGTCGGGTCGCGAGGCATCGAGCACCACCTGCAAATCGTCGCGCACCGATCCGGCCTTCCACCCGAACAGCGTGCGAATGGCGCGCACCAGCCAATTGTCTGCCGGCGCGCGCGCGCCATCGCCCTTGGGAACGAGCGCCGGCAGGTTGCGCGTGTTGCGCGGATTGTCGTGGGTCGGCTCGGAGTCGGCCATCTCAATCCATCCGCTCGCGGTCCGCGTAGGGGTCGGGGATCCCGAGCTGCGCCAGAATCTCTGTTTCAAGAGCTTCCATCGCCTCGGCATCGTCCTCGTCTTCATGATCGTAGCCGATCAGGTGCAGGAAGCCGTGCACGGCAAGATGGCTCAGATGATGGTCGAACGGCTTGCCTTCGTCGTCGGCCTCACGGCGCATGGTCTGATAGGCGATCGCGATGTCGCCGAGCATCCGGGGCGCATCGCCGGGCTTCGGCGGCGCCGTGGGTTGCAGCGCGGGAAACGACAGCACGTTGGTCGGCTTGTCGATGCCGCGCCAATTGCTGTTGAGGGTACGGATTCCGGGATCGTCGGTCAGCATGATCGCAAGCTCGGCCTCGCCGACGTCGGCGTCGACGGCTTCGGCCGCCATGGCGATCGCCCGCTGGATCACAGCCTCGGCCTCGGGCGCATCCTGCCAACAATCGGCGACCACGAGGACCTCGGTCATGGGTAGGATGAAATGCGGCATGGTGTCTTCAGAAAGCTTCTGCACGCCGCGTGCTGGCGCGGCAACGATATCACTTGGCGGGCGCGGACTTCTGCGGCGCCCCTTCATAAGCCGCGACGATGCGCGCCACCAACTCGTGGCGGATGACGTCCTCGGCCGTGAACTTCACCTGCGAGATGCCCTCGACGCCCTCGAGCAGCTTCGCGGCTTCCGCAAGGCCCGAAGTCTGGCCGTACGGCAGGTCGACCTGGGAAGGGTCGCCGGTGACGATCATCCGGCTGTTCTCGCCGAGCCGGGTCAAAAACATCTTCATTTGCATGGACGTGGTGTTTTGCGCCTCATCCAGGATGATCGCGGCATTGGTCAGCGTGCGGCCGCGCATGAAGGCGAGCGGCGCGATCTCGATCTCGCCGGTCTGCAGTGCGCGCTCGACGATCCGTGCATCCATCAGATCGTAGAGCGCATCGTAGATCGGCCTCAGATACGGATCGACCTTCTCGCGCAAATCGCCGGGCAGGAAGCCGAGGCGCTCGCCGGCTTCGACGGCCGGCCGCGACAGGATGATGCGGTCGACTTCCTTGCGCTCAAACAGCTGCGCGGCATGCGCCACCGCAAGCCACGTCTTGCCGGTGCCGGCGGGGCCGACGCCGAACACGAGCTCGTGGCGCTTGAGCGCGCGAATGTAGGAGTCCTGCGCCGCCGTGCGCGCGCGTACCGGGCGCTTGCGCAGGTTGATGATCTCGAACGTCGATTTTGCCGCCTTCGCATCGTATTCGAACAGCGAGCCCTGCGCGATCACGGCCCGGATCGCGCCTTCGACGTCACCTTGGGTCAGATCGTGGCCCTGGACGGCCTGCGCATAGAGCGCTTCCAGCACCCGCCGCGCGGCGTCGCAGCCATCGCGGGTGCCGCCGATCGTGATGTGGTTTCCGCGCGAATCGACGACGACGCCGAGCCGGCGCTCGATCTGCGCCAGGTTCTGTCCGTAAGGTCCGACCAGGGCGGACGCCGCGCGATTGTCGTCGAAGTCGATGACGACTTGCGTCTCGGGCGGAACTTGCATGTCGCGGTCAAATTTGCGGCTGGGAGCGAGCGAAGGCGAATCCGATGCACTTTTGGGCAAGGGTTTTCAGGCTCCAATGCTGGCGGAAAAAGCGGGCGGCTGATCGCCGCGAGGAATATCGGGCATGGCAAGCTCGCCGAGCAGGCTATAGCGCTCGAGGCTGTGGATCTTCACGGGCAATACTTGTCCGATGATCTCGGGCGAGGCCAGCACATGCGCCGGCTGCAGGTATGCGGTGCGTCCGACGATCTGGCCGGGATTGCGCGCGGCACGCTCGAACAGCACATCGACCGTGGTGCCAATCGCAGCCTTGTTGAAGGCCGATTGCTGGCTGTCGATCACTTCCTGGAGCCGCACCAATCGCTCGTCCATCTCTGTCGCTGACACCGTCTCCTGCATCTCCGCCGCCGGCGTTCCGGGCCGCGGCGAATATTTGAACGAATACGCGGCAGCGTATCCGATTTGCATGACAAGCGCGAGGGTGGCGGAAAAATCTTGTTCGCTCTCGCCGGGGAAGCCAACGATAAAATCTGATGAAAATGCAATGTCTTGGCGGGCCCTGCGGAAACGGTCGAGGGCCTCGCGGTAATCGCGGACGGTATGCTTGCAATTCATGGCGGCGAGGATGCGATCGGAACCGGACTGCACCGGCAGGTGCACGAAGGGCATCAGCGACGGCAAGTCGCGATGCGCGGCCAACAGCGAGTCGTCGACGTCGTTTGGATGGCTGGTCGAATAACGCAGCCGCCCGATGCCGGGGATTTCTGCCAGGCGATGCAGCAAATTGCCGAGCGACCAGCTTCGCCCGTCCGGACCTTCACCATGATAGGCGTTGACGTTCTGTCCGATCAGCGTGATCTCGCGCACGCCGTTGTCGGCAAGCCGCCTCACGTCATCCACGATCCTGTCGACCGGCCGCGACATCTCCGCGCCACGGGTATAGGGCACGACACAGAAGGTGCAGAACTTGTCGCAGCCTTCCTGCACGGTGACGAAGGCGGAAACGCCGCGTCCGCGGATCGCGGCGGGCTTCGGCTGGGCAAGAAAGGCGAACTTGTCCTCGGCCGGAAACTCGGTCTCGACCGCCCGCCCGTTGCGTTCGGCGCGGGCCAGAAGCTGCGGAAGATGGTGGTAGCTTTGCGGGCCGACGACAACGTCCACCACAGGCGCGCGGCGGATGATCTCCTCGCCCTCGGCCTGCGCGACGCAGCCGGCAACCGCGATGCGCATGTGGCGGCCATCGCGCGCTGCCTCCTCTTTCGCAAGCCGCATCCGCCCGAGCTCGGAATAGACCTTCTCGGAAGCCTTTTCGCGGATGTGGCAGGTATTGAGGATGACGAGATCGGCGTCTTCCGCGCGATTGGTCTCGACAAAGCCTTCGCGCTCCAGCGTGTCCGCCATGCGCTGGGCATCGTAGACATTCATCTGGCAGCCATAGGACTTGATATGCAGCTTGCGCGGCGACTTCATGGGACCTGAGGGGCGGACATGGCGCCACGGCGGCGCCCGGCTCAAATATAGGCTATTGCGCAGGAATTCCAGCTTGGGAGGGGCCATTCTCGAGATACGCGCGCTGGCAACGAGCCGGAAATCGCGGGGGTTCCGCCCCGAGGCGTGAAATGAGCCGTCAGGCAGGAATGCCGGCCTCGATTTGCGCGATCAGCGCGGGCAATTGTCGCATATCAGCAAAGATATCCGCAGCTCCCGCAGCCTCTAGCATCGCGGCATGGCCTTGGCCGCAGTGGCTGCCGCCGACAAAGCCGAGCACGGTCATCCCGGCTGCGACCGCGCCGGTCACGCCGGGGGCGCTGTCCTCGATCACAAGGCATCGTGCCGGTGACATGTTCATCTGCCTTGCCGCAAACAGGAACAGGTCCGGTGCCGGCTTGCCGCGCTCGACCTGGGTCGCCGAGAAGATGCGCGGCGCGAATTGCGCATAGAGTCCGGCGGAGGTGAGCCCGTGCCGGATTTTTTCAGGCGTGCCGCTCGAGGCCACGCATATCGGCAGATCGATGGCTGCGATCGCGTCGCCGACATGAGCGATCGCCTTCAGCTCGCCGGCGTCGCATTGAAGCGTCGCCCGTTTCACCTCCTGCTCGAAATCGTCGGGCAGCCTGCGCCCGAGTTCGCGTTCGACGATCTGCCGTGCCTCGCTATCCGAGACGCCGAGAAACCGATCGAGCACATCCTCAGCCGTGATCGGATAGCCGTGCCTGGTCAGGGTCTCGGCATGCGCGCGGCAGGAAATGAGCTCGCTGTCGACAAGCACGCCATCGCAATCGAAGATGATGAGCCCGAAAGCCATCGGAGCGCGGCGCGCTTTCAGCCGTTGTCGTCGAGCGGGACGCAATAGAGCTCGAGCCGATGGTCGACCAGCTTGTAGCCGAGCTTGCGGGCGATCTCGGCCTGCAGTTTCTCGATTTCCTCGGAGGTGAATTCGATCACCTTGCCGTCGCGCAGGTTGATGAGATGGTCATGGTGGCTGTCGCGCATCTGCTCATAACGCGCCCGACCTTCGCGGAAATCGTGCCGTTCGATGATGCCGGCATCCTCGAACAGTTTCACCGTGCGATAAACGGTCGAGATCGAAATCTTGTCGTCGACGGCGACGCAGCGCCGATAGAGCTCTTCCACGTCGGGGTGGTCGACCGCTTCCGCGAGCACCCGCGCGATCACGCGCCGCTGCTCGGTCATGCGCATGCCGGTCGCAGCGCAACGCGACTCGATGCTTGACGGTTTGGGTACGGACGGAGACTTCAATATGGTCATGAGAGTTGCCCTGGAGCGCTCTTTTGCCACCAACTGCATCTTACGACAAGTCGCGGCGCATCAGAAGCGCGTTCAGCTGTTCCCCGTCATGGCGATAATAGCGCTCGCGGCGTCCGACAACCGCGAAGCCGGCGCGATCATAGAGCCGGCGCGCCGGCTGGTTATTCTCCTCGACCTCCAGAAAGATGGTGCGTACGCCGCGGCCGGCGAGGTGGCCAAGATGGGTCAGCAGCAGATTGCGCGAGAGCCCCTTGCCGCGATGGCCGGCATCGACGACGATCGACAGGATCTCGGCTTCGTCCGCGCCGAAGCGCGAGACGGCGAAACCGATTGTTCTTCGTCCGAGCCGCAAGCGATGCACCAGCGTATTACGCTCGGAGAGCATGCTTTCGAATTCGCTCTCGCCCCAGCCGCGATGAAACGAGGCGCCGTGCAGCTGGGCTAGCTTGGGAGCGTCGCGGACCGTCGCCAACTCGATCGCCGGCGTGCCGCCGCCCCACAGCTCGGATAACCAGGTCATCATGAAGAGGCAGGCTGGGCCGCGCTGTGGTCGTGCGAAGGCTCGACGTGCCGCGAGGGCTTGGCGTCGGGGGCGCGCAGATAAAACGGACGCGCGGGAGCGGTGTCGGGGCTGACCGCTGCGCCGAGCCAGGCCACCCACGAGATATCGGGCGCGGGCTGCGCGTCGACCTTGACCGGCGGCGGGGCATCCTTGGGCCAGCGCTCGGCAAGAATGTTGGCGGCATTTCCGACCAGATGCGGCGCGCCAAACTGCGAAGCCGCAAGCGCTTCTTCCATCCTGGCGACCCGCGGCCGGACCAGCGAACTGCCATCGCCGCCGACAACCTGAAAATACACCTGGTCATGCCGCGCATCGATCGCCGAAATGACGGGGTCTTTGCCGCCTTCGCTCACGATGGGTGCTGCGTAGGCCGAAAGCGTGGTGAGGCCAACGGCCGGTTTGCCCGCAGCCAGCGCCAGTCCACGCGCCGCCGAAAGTCCGACCCGCAAGCCGGTGAAACTGCCCGGGCCGGTGGTGACCGCGATGCGGTCGATCGCTGCAAATGGCAGCGCCGCTTCCTTCATCACGCGGCCGATCAGCGGCATCAGCGCTTCGGCATGACCACGCTTCATCGCCTGCGATTCCAGCGAAATCAGCTTGCTGGTGCCGGTATCGAGCACGGCGGCCGCGCAGGCGTCGAGCGCGGTATCGATGGCGAGGATCAGCATGAACAGATGAAGAGGAGGGAACAAATAGCAGAGCGTTGGTAAGGTCGGATCGCTACTCGCCATTCGCTGTTCACCACGCGCCCCCTGTTACATCGGCCGGACTTCAACCACGTCGGGCACGAAATGCCTGAGCAGGTTCTGGATGCCGTGCTGCAACGTCGCGGTCGATGACGGGCATCCTGAGCAGGCGCCCTTCATATTGAGATAAACGACGCCGTCCTTGAAGCCGCGGAACGTGATGTCGCCGCCGTCATTGGCGACGGCAGGCCGCACCCGCGTCTCGATCAGGTCCTTGATCTGCGCCACCGTGTCCGCGTCAGCCTCGCTGTAGAACTCGTCCTCCTCGTCGGAAAGTTCGTCGCTGGCTGCGATGCCGTCGGCCAGGAGCGGCGCGCCCGACATGTAGTGTTCCATGATCGCGCCGAGGATCGCGGGCTTCAGATGCTGCCAGTCGCCGCCTTCCTTCGTTACGGTGATGAAGTCGGACCCGTAGAACACGCCGGTCACACCAGGGACTCCGAACAGCTTTTCGGCGAGCGGCGAGCGCGCGGCAGCATTGCGGTCGGCGAACTCCATGGTACCGCCATCGAGCACAACGCGTCCGGGGATGAATTTCAGGGTCGCGGGATTGGGAGTGGCTTCGGTCTGGATAAACATGATTTTCTCCGACATCGCCGGTTCAAGGCCGGCGCGTTGGGCGCTTCATAACAGATGGCGATGCGAAACGCACGATCAAGAGGCGGTAAAACATGGGGTTTTCAGATCGGTTCCGCACCCGCGGCGATGTTTCATGAGAGCGCGTCGATGTCGGCATCGGCAAGCTCGCCCGGCACGATGACGACCGGAATCGGGAAGGAGCCGACAGTCTTGGCGATGGTGGTGATCAGCGGGCCGGGCCCTTCGGCGCCGGGGTTGGCCGCAAGCACCAGCATGCTGATGTCGTGGTCCTGCTGTATCACCTCGAGAATCTGCTCGGTCGGGTCCCCCTCGCGGATGACGCGTTCCGGCGCGATACCCGCAATCGCTTTGGCCCGCGCCGCCGCGCGATCGAGCGCGGCATTGGCGTTCTCTTCGGCCTCGGCGCGCATGATGTCGGCGACGCCGAGCCATTGCTGGTTCTGGTCCTCGGTCTCGATAATCCGCAGCATTACCACGCCGCAGCCGGCCCGCATCGCCCAACGGCTCGCATAATAAACCGCGCGGTCCCATTCCGCGGTGTCATCAACAATGACCAGGCATTTCGGCTTGTGACCCGTCTCGTAGCTTCGTCGCTGGGTGCTCATGCATGTCCCGGTGCTGCGCAAGCGCAACAGCCATGCTGCCACAAGCCCTCTCCATTTGGGAGAGGGCATCGCATTGCAGCAATTTACTTGCGGATGAAGCCGACAATGTCCTTGGTCTTCCGCATCGTTTCCGCAGCAATCGTGCGTGCGCGATCGGCGCCGTCGATCAGAACCGCATCGATGTGACCGGGGTCGGCCATCAGCCGCCGCATCTCGGCTGCGATCGGCGACAGCTTGGAGACGCAGAGCTCGACCAGCGAATTCTTGAAGCTCGAAAACTGACCGCCGCCGAACTCCCTCAGCACGTCGTCCTTGCTCCTGCCGGCGAGCGCCGCGTAGATACCGACGAGGTTGTCGGCCTCGGGTCGCGTCTCCAGGCCCTTTTCTTCCGTGGGGAGCGGTTCCGGATCGGTCTTCGCCTTGCGGATCTTCTGCGCGATGGTGTCGGCATCGTCGGTCAGGTTGATGCGCGAGTAATCCGACGCATCCGACTTCGACATCTTCTTGGTGCCATCGCGCAAGCTCATCACCCGTGTCGCCGGTCCCGTGATCAGCGGTTCCGGCAGCGGGAAGAACATCCCGTCATTGCCGCCATGGCTGCGGATCAACTCGCCGAAATCGTTGTTGAACTTCTGCGCGATGTCGCGCGAAAGCTCCAGATGCTGCTTCTGGTCCTCGCCGACCGGGACATGGGTGGCGCGATAAAGCAGGATGTCGGCCGCCATCAGGACCGGATAGTCGTAGAGACCGATCGACGCATTCTCGCGGTCCTTGCCGGCCTTCTCCTTGAATTGCGTCATGCGGTTGAGCCAGCCGATCCGTGCCACGCAATTGAAGATCCAGGCGAGCTCCGCGTGCCCCGAGACCTGGCTCTGGTTGAACACGATATGCTTCTTCGGATCGATGCCGCTCGCGATGAATGCCGCCGTCACCTCGCGGGTGTTGCGCGCCAATTCGAGGGGGCCGCCCCAGACATCGACGGGCATGGTGATCGCGTGCATATCGACGACGCAATAGATGCAGTTGTGCGTCTCCTGCATCTTGACGAAATTGACGATCGCGCCGAGGTAATTGCCGAGATGCAGATTGCCCGTCGGCTGGACGCCCGAAAAGACCCGTTCAACGAAGGTCATTGCCATTTCCCGCTGACATCAATGTGCGGCTCGTTTGCCAACAGCCGGCCCGCGCCGTCAAGGGCCAATAGACTCTCGCTCGGTCAAAACGCAACGCTCGCCGCTCAGGCATGTTGGCTCCCGGCGTGCCGAAGCGCGGCCACCGTCTCGCGCCAGCCGGTGACTCCAAGTGTGGAGAGGAGCAGGGAATAGAGCGCGACCGCGCCGACGATCAAGGCAAGCAGCGTGATGGCCCGCACCACCCCGTGGGTGAGCGGCAGGGCGAATGTTGCGGCGAACCACAACACGGCGCCCATGGCGAGCGCCGCTGCGGCGATGCGCGGCAGCCGCCTCCGCGCCGCTGCATCGAGGGACAGGCCGAAGGTCGGGCCTCCCTGCCTGATCAGCGACGACACGTTGCTCCACGCCCCGAACGCAAGGGCCGCGGCGATGCCGGCGACGCCAAAGTAATGGCCGAACAGGATTGCCGCGGCGATGGCGAAGACGAATCCCTTCAATGTCGCAAGCATCGGGGTAAGCGTGTCCTCGCGTGCAAAGAACGCCGGAGACAGCGCTTTCGCCAGCACCTGTGCGGGCAGGCCGAACGCAAGCAAGATCAGCGCCTGGGAGGTCGCTTCGGTATCGGCCGCTGTGAACGCGCCATGCTCGAACAGAAGCCGCACGATCGGCGCGCTCAGCACGATCAGGCCCAGCATGGCGGGAAGCGCCAACCCCACGGCGAGTTCGAGCGCGCGCGATTGCGCGTGCGCGATCGCATCGCCGTCGCCGCCGCGGACCGCGCGCGTCAATTCAGGGATCAGCACCGTGCCCATGGCGACGCCGACGATTCCGAGCGGCAGCTCGATCAGGCGGTTGGCGAAATAGAGCCAGGACACTGCCGATGGCGCCGAGGAGGCGATGATGGCGCCTGCGACCATCAGGAGCTGCGGCCCGGCGCTGGCCACCATGCCGGGAATGGCGCGCGCGAAAAAGCCGCGCATTTCGGCATCCAACGACAGGCGCAACGGCGTTGCGATGGTCTCGCGATGCCGCCGCACGGCCAGGATCAGCAATTGCAGAAGGCCGGCGACGCCGACGGTGGCGGCGAGCGCCGACGCGACAAGGCCTGCTTGCGCGTGCGCAAGCAGGAGCGCGATCATCGCGGCGATCAGGGCGATATTGAACAGAAGCGGCGAGAAAGCGGGCAGCACGAAACGGCCCTGCGCGGTCGACAGCGCGAGCAGAACCGTCGATGGTCCGGCAAACGCCAGATAGGGCAGCATCAGCCGGGCGTCGTTGACCGCAAGCCTGAACGTCTCTTCTCCGGCAAACCCGGGCGCGAGAATTGCGATAATCGGCGGCATCAAGAGGCCGATCAACAGGGTCGCTGCGAGCAAGGCGGCGCTGATCGTGCCGAGCACGCGGCCGGCGAAAGCAGCGGCTGCCATTGCGCCCTCCGTGTCGCGCAGACGCATCCACGCCGGCACCAGCGCTGCGTTCAGCGCGCCCTCGGTCAATAGCCGTCGCACCACGTTGATGAACTGCAAGGCGACCAGGAACGCGTCCGCCACCGCGCCCGTGCCGAGGAGACCCGCGATCATGGAGTCGCGCAGGAATCCGAGCAGGCGGGAGGCGAGCGTCCCTGAAGATACCGTGAGGAAGGAGCGGATCATTCGCCTCTCATTATTAGGGGTCGCTTGCTGGTGCGGGGCTTGCTGTGATAGGCCGCGAACCTCGCAATTGGTCGAAAGCTCCTGGCCGGACACAGGGACGATTCTGGATGGCTGACGCAAAATACGACGTTCTCGGCATCGGCAACGCGATTTTCGACGTGCTGGTTAAGACGGATGAGGCCTTCCTCGCGTCCCACGGCATGACCAAGGGCAGCATGGCGCTGATCGATGAGACACGTGCGGCGGCGATCTATCGCGACATGGGCCCCGCCACCGAAATGTCGGGGGGATCGGCCGCCAACACCATTGTCGGGCTTGCGAGCCTGGGCGCCCGCACCGCCTATGTCGGCAAGGTCAGGGATGACCAGATCGGCCGGATGTATGTGCACGACATTCGTGCCGCCGGGGTTGCGTTCGCGACAAAGCCCGCATCCGCGGGACCCGCCACCGGTTGCTCCTACATCCTCGTCACCGGGGACGGCGAGCGCACGATGAACACCTATCTCGGCGCCGCGCAGGATTTGTCGCCGGCCGATATCGACCCGGCCGAGATAGCCGCTGCAAAGATCGTCTATCTGGAAGGCTATCTCTGGGATCCGAAGGAGGCCAAGAACGCCTTCATGAAGGCGTCGACAATTGCGCATGAGGCCGGCCGACAGGTCGCGCTGACCTTGTCGGATGCGTTCTGCGTCGATCGCTATCGCGGCGAATTCATCGAGCTGATGAAGAGCGGCGCCGTCGACGTGATCTTTGCCAATGAGGGAGAATTGCATTCGCTGTACCAGACCTCGGATTTCGACACCGCACTGAAGGCCCTGCGCAATGACGCCAGGCTTGGCGTCGTCACCCGCAGCGAAAAGGGGTGCATCGTGGTCGCGCGCGACGGCGTGGTCGCAGTGCCGGCGTTTCCGGTCGATCAGATCGTCGATACCACCGGTGCCGGCGACCTGTTTGCCGCCGGCTTCCTGTTCGCCCTCGTGCGCAATGCCGGCTATGAGAACGCCGGAAGGCTTGGCGCGCTCGCCGCCGCCGAGGTCATTCAGCATATCGGCGCGCGACCGCTGGTTTCGTTGAAGGACCTCGCCCGGCAGCACGGACTGCCGGTCTAGCGTCGCGGTCTCCCGTTGGCCGTGGCCGGGCGTGGACGGCTGCCATGAAAACGATACGGAGCTGCCACACTTGCCATAATTTCCGGGGAAATCGCGGCCGCTGCCGATGACCCCCGATGGCATCGGAGCTATGCTTGCTGCAAAGTTGTACATTGAACTTATTTTGTACTAACGCGTTCTGAACACAGCGGAATCACCGCTGACGAATCGAATCCCTTTGATTGAGACGTTAGGCGGCCGGCGGGCCGCGAGAGGTAAGAAATGATCTCCACCTGGAGTGAATGGAAGCGCTATCCGCGGCCAGGGCGCGGTGAAAACATCGAAGCGCCGATCTCGCCTGGCATCTACGAAGTGCGTTTTGCAGGGACGGGTGCACTGCACTCGTTCGGTGCCGTCGACAACGTGGCTCAGGCGCTGTCGTTGCTGGCGATCGCGCCGAAGTCCTGGTTCGGCCGGCGCGAGGGCGTCCATTCGCCCGATCTCGAGTACCGCACCTGCGCGACCTCCAGCAAGGCGGACGCCAAAGCGGCAGCCGAACGCATGATCGGCCGTCGCGAAACCTATATGAGCGGTGCGGCCTGACCGGCCGCCGCTCGGTTTCTCAAAAATGCTTGAGGCCGAGGCGGCTTGCCTCCCGGTGTATTGTGGCATCACTGAGCCTATATTCGGCTCAATGACCGCAATCATCCGAGGAGCAATGCCATGACCCCGACCGCCGCCGCACGCGCGCAAGCCCCAGCAACGTCGCTGCGCGATCGCCTGAAGGATGCATCGCTGCTGCGGGACCGCTGTTATATCGAAGGCGCATGGGTCGGCACGCCCTCGCGGCCGGTCACGAACCCGGTCAACGGTGCGGAACTCGCAAAGGTGCCGGTCATGAGCACCGCGGAAACGACGCAGGCGGTCGAGGCCGCCGAGCGTGCGTTCCCGGCCTGGGCGAAGCTCACCGCAAAACAGCGCTCCAACATCCTGCGCAAATGGTACGAGCTGATCGCCGCGAACCGCGAGGATCTTGCGCTGATCCTGACGTCCGAGCAGGGCAAGCCGCTCGCGGAGGCGCTCGGCGAGATCGATATCGGCGGCGCCTATGTCGAATTCTTCGCCGAGGAGGCGCGGCGCGTCTATGGCGAGACCATCCCGACCCAGCGGGCGGATGCGCGGCTGCTCGCGATCAAGCAGCCAATCGGCGTGTGCGGCGCGATCACGCCCTGGAACTTCCCCTGCTCGATGATCACCCGCAAAGTATCGCCCGCGCTCGCCGCCGGTTGTACCGTGGTGCTCAAGCCCGCCAACGAGACGCCGCTGACCGCGCTGGCGCTGGTTGCGCTGGCGGAAAAAGCCGGCGTTCCAAAGGGCGTGTTCAATATCCTGACCGGCAATTCGTCGGCCATCGGCAAGGTGCTCTGCGAGCATCCCGCCGTGCGCTTCGTCGGCTTTACCGGTTCGACCGAGGTCGGCAAGATCCTGTTTCAGCAGGCGGCCGTCGGCGTGAAGAAGCTCGGGCTCGAGCTCGGCGGCAACGCGCCGTTCGTGGTGTTCGACGACGCCGATATCGATGCCGCCGTCGACGGTGCGATCGTCTCGAAATATCGCAACATGGGTCAGACCTGCGTCTGCGCAAACCGCATCTACGCCCAGGACAAGATCTACGACGAGTTCGTGCAGAAGCTTTCGAAGAAGGTCGCGGCTATGAAGATCGGCGACGGGACCGAGCAGGGCGTCGTGCAGGGGCCGCTGATCAACATGGAAGCGGTCGACAAGGTCGAGAGGCACATCGCGGACGCTGTCAAGGGCGGAGCCAAGGTCATCACCGGCGGCAAGCGCCATGCGCTCGGCGGCACCTTCTTCGAGCCGACCGTGCTCGCCGATGTGAGGTCCGACGCACTGGTCGCGCATGAGGAGACATTCGGTCCGCTTGCGCCGGTGTTCCGCTTCAAGGACGAGGCCGAGGTGATCAAGCTGTGCAACAACTCGCCGTTCGGGCTCGCTTCCTATTTCTATGCCCGCGATCTCGGCCGCGTCTGGCGGGTCGCCGAAGCGCTGGAATCCGGCATGGTCGGGGTCAACACCGGTCTCATCACGACCGAGGTCGCGCCGTTCGGCGGCGTGAAGGAAAGCGGGCTTGGTCGCGAAGGGTCGCATCACGGCATGGACGAATATGTCGAGATCAAATATGTCATGATGGCGGGCGTTTGATCGGAGATCCGGTCGAGAGGACGAGGTCAATCCGTCGCATCGTCGTCATCCGCGCCAGCAGCCAAGTCTCAGCTCTGGTCGCCGAAGCTGCCGTGGCGCCCCGCGCCGGAGGCAAAACGTGTCGCCCCCGACAGCGTCTCGCCCGATGCGATCACCTCGAGCCCGCCGCGCATTTCATTTGCGATCGCCTCGTCCTCCGAGAGGTCCCACTGCCGGAGCGCCGACAGGCGGTCGGCGCGCAGGCAGTTCTGAGGGAAGCGTGCGATCTCGCGGGCAAGCGCGATCGCATGGGCGCGAAGTCTCGCCCCTGGGCACAAGGCGGTTCGCTAGTCCCAGGCGCTGCGCCTCCGGCCCGCCGACCGGCCGCCCGGTCAGGATCAGGTCGATCGCCTGCGAATGGCCGATCAGGCGCGGCAGGCGTATGGTGCCGAGGTCAATCAGCGGCACGCCGAAGCGGCGGCAGAAAATCCCAAAGGTCGCATCCTCTGCGACCACGCGCATGTCGGCCCAGAGCGCAAGCTCCATGCCGCCTGCGACCGCAAAGCCTTCGACGGCTGCAATCACCGGCTTGGACAGGCGCAACCGGCTCGGGCCCATCGGCGCGATCGAATCGTGCCCGCCGATCTCGCGCCGCTTGTTCGGATCGCCGGCTGCGACCGCCTTGAGATCGGCGCCGGCACAAAAATAGCCGCCGGTGCCGGTGAAGACGGCCACCGATGCGTCCTTGTCGGCATCGAAGGCGAGGAATGCGTCATAGAGCTTCCGCGCGGTGGCGCCATCGACGGCGTTGCGACAATGCGGACGGTTGATGGACACAATGGTCACGGGCCCATCGCGCTCGATCAGCACGGCATCGGCTTCGGACATTTGTTTCTCCCGGTTCTTTCTTTCGTCAATTCCGGGACGCGCGAAGCGCGGACCCGGTATCTCGCGTTCCCGGTCTCGTCCTACGAACGATCCCGGAATGATGAGTGTCAAATCTTCAGCTCTTCGCCCGTCACTCTTCGAAAAGCCTCGAGATAGCGCTGGCTGGTTTCTTCCACGACGCTCGCGGGCAGCGGCGGCGGCGGGGCGTCGCCGTTCCAGCGGCCGGCCCTGCGCTCGCCATCGAGGTAGTCGCGCAGCGGCTGCTTGTCGAAGCTCGGTTGGGGTTGGCCGGGCTTGTAGGCGTCGAGCGCCCAAAACCGCGAGCTGTCGGGCGTCATCACTTCGTCGATCAGGATGATGCCGCCATCGCGATCCCTGCCGAATTCGAATTTTGTGTCGGCGATGATGATGCCGCGAGCGCGGCTTTGGCTTTCGCCGAGCGCGTAGATGGCGCGCGTCATGCGCTCCAGCGTCTCCGTCACCTCGTCGCCCACGATTTCGCGCATCCGCCTGGTCGTGATGTTCTCGTCATGGCCGGTCTCGGCCTTGGTCGCCGGGCTGAAGATTGACGGCTCGAGCTTTGCGCTCTCGACGAGGCCGGTTGCGAGCTTCTCGCCCGCCAGCGTGCCGCTGGCCGCGTACTCCTTCCACGCCGAGCCGGAGATATAGCCACGGATCACGCATTCGATCGGAAACACCGTGGTGCGTCGGCACAGCATGGCGCGGCCCGCAATGTCCGCGCGATGGTCCTTCAGGGCCGGCACATCGCGGATGATCGCATCCGCGTCCGCCGCGATCATGTGATGCGGCACGGTGCCCTCGAGCTTCCTGAACCAGAACGCGGAGATTTGTGTCAGCACCGCGCCCTTCATCGGGATCGTTTCGGCCATCACCACGTCGAACGCCGAAATACGATCGGTCGTGACGAGCAGCACACGCTCCTCGCCGACGGCGTAGATATCGCGCACCTTGCCGCGCCCGATTTTCGGCAGCGGCAGGTCGCTCATGCGCATGGTGGTCATCGACAAGACAATCCTATTCCGGCAGCGGGATGAACTCGTGCTCTTGCGGCACAGCTGCAAAGCGCCCGCTCTTCCAGTCCTGCTTGGCCTGCTCGATCCGCTCCTTGCTGGAGGAGACGAAATTCCACCAGATGTGGCGCGGGCCTTCCAGCGCATCGCCGCCCAGAAACATCATCCGCGTGGGTTGAACCGCCTTTACCGTAATGCGGTCGCCTGGCCGAAAGATCAGGAGACGCGGGCTCTCATAACGTTCGCCCGCGATCTCGACCTCGCCGTCGACGAGATAGATCGCGCGTTCCTCGTGATCGGGGTCGAGCGGCAGGCGCGCGCCGGCCGCGGCCGCGACCTCGGTATAGAACCAGGGCGAGATCATTTCGACCGGCGACGAAATGCCGAATGAGCGTCCCGCGATCACCCGCGCAGTGAAATCGCTTTCCGAGATCATCGGCAGATCGCCGGCCGCATAGTGCTGGAACGACGGCGCAATCTCTTCCTTGGCCGCCGGCAGCGCGATCCAGCTTTGCAGTCCCAGCATCTTCTGCCCGGCCTGACGTTGCAGGTCCGGCGTGCGTTCGGAATGAGCGATGCCGCGGCCCGCGGTCATCAGGTTCATCGCGCCCGGCGTGATCTCCTGGATATTGCCCTCGCTGTCTCGGTGCATGATGCTGCCGTCGAAGAGATAGGTGACGGTGGCCAGCCCGATATGGGGATGAGGCCGCACGTCCATGCCCTTGCCGGACACGAATTGCACCGGGCCGAAATGATCGAAGAAAATGAAGGGGCCAACCATCTGGCGCCTGCCGTGCGGCAGCGCGCGCCGTACCGAAAAGCCGTCGCCGAGGTCGCGGGTGCGCGGCACGATGATCAGCTCGAGCGCATCGCAGGTTTTGGGATCGCCAAGGACCGGGTCAATATCAGGCAGCCAGCTCATGAGAGGCCTCCTTGTGCTTCAAATTGCTTTGCATTGTGTTTTGCCGAGACCATAACAGGAATTGTACGATCCGTCGTGGCGGCATTGCCAAGACTGCGGCTCGCCTTCGGGGGTAACAAGCAATGATCACTCCGCGCAAAGGCGGCGTCGTGCTGGCACAGCTGCACGGGCCGATGATCGAAACCAGGCGGCTGATCCTGCGGACCTGGCGCGAGGCCGATATTACGCCCAACACCGCCATGCTGTCGGACCCCGAAACGGCGCGCTACATCACCGCCGATCGCAAGGCGGTGACCGATGAGCTGAACGGCTGGCGCAATGCGGCGGTGATGTCCGGCCATTGGGCGCTCCACGGTTTCGGCATGTTCGTGGTCGAGGAGAAGGCGTCCGGCTCCTATGTCGGCCGCGTCGGCCCCTGGTGCCCGCCGCGATGGCCGGGGTTCGAGGTCGGCTGGGGCATCGCAAGGCAATTTCGCGGCAAGGGCTACGCGACGGAAGCGGCGCGGGCGTCCATCCTCTGGGTGTTCGAGAACCTGGAGGTCGACCGCATCGTCCATTGCATCGATCCCGAAAACACCGCCTCGCGAGCCGTGGCGGAGCGGCTCGGCGCGTCCATGGAGGGGCAGGCCGAGCTGTTCGGCCACGCGGTCGATCTCTGGGTCACGGCGCGCGGGCTCTGGTATGCTTGAAGCGGCGAAGCGGCAAATCGCGTTCGCCCGAAAGAGGCAGTCGGGAATCAAGCGGCTCCTGTCTTTATTGTCGTCCAAGCCGCGTCGCCTGCTCGATGCGATCGAACCGCTCCAGTGACAGGATCGCGTTTGCAAGCTGCTCGGCGCGGTTGTTCAGCACCGGACGCGCGAGCGTCAGGAACTTCTGCTGCATCGCCTGCATGTCAGGAAACAAATCGGGTTCGCCCGACGGATCGGCATTGATCCGCTCATGCATGCCGTCGTCGGTGGTGATCGAGACGCGTGCGCCGAACGGATGGCTGCGGCCGATCTCCAGCCGATCGTCCTGAACCACGGAAAACTTGTCGGCGAGCGCGTCGATGGCGCTATCTCCGAGCCGCTCGTAATCGTCCCAGCCGAAGCGCCCCTGGTCGAGCGCGACCGCGCCGGTGAAGAACATCGAAAACTGCCCGCCGACGATGGAGGTCGGATGGCGCTTGGTTGCGGCGTCTCCGGTCAAGGTGATGCCGTTGCGGTGCAAGCCGATCTCGACGCGCTTGACCTGGTCGGGGGTGAGATTGTGCTCGCGGCGCATCGCGATGATCGCGTCCAGAGCCGCATGAGTATAGCGGCAGCTCGGATAGGGCTTGATGCCGATCTTCATGGTCTCGTAGGTCGAGCCGAGGCCCGCCACCGCCTTGTCGGGATGAGCATTGTCGCTATAGCCGACCAGAAGACCGTGCTTGCCTTCGATCGACTCGGTCGAGCCGACGAAATCATTGCGCGCCAGCGTCGCGGCAATCACGCCGTTCATGGCGGCTGCGCCGACCTGGTAGCGCTTGTTCCAGGCGCCATTGACGAGAAATTGCAACGAGCCCGCAGCCTGGCTGCCCGAGACTCCGAAAGCCGAGACGATCTGAGCCTGCGACAGGCCGAACAGCTTTGCGGCCGCGGCGGCGGCGCCATAGGTGCCCGCGGTCGCGGTCGGATGAAAACCGCGCGCGTAGTGCGAGGTCGGATCGAGCGCATTGCCGAGCCGGCAGCAGACCTCATAGCCCGCGACGATCGCGGTCAGCACGTCGCGCCCCGATGCAGCGGTCATTTCGCCGACCGCGAATGCCGCCGGCACCACGGGCGCGCTCGCATGCAGCGAGGAATCCGCATGCGTGTCGTCAAAATCAAGCGAATGGCCGAGCGCGCCGTTCAGCAGTGCGGCGATCGCCGGCGTAAAGGTGTTGCCGTCGCCAAACACGGTGGAATTGCCCTTGCCGTCGAGATCGAGCGCTTCCAGCATCTTCAGCAGCGACGGCGTCGATTCCGCATCGCGTCGGGCGCGGATGGCGCTGCCGAGAAAATCGAGCGTCAGCATCTTTGCCCGCTCCAGCACCTCCGGCGGAATGTCCTCGTATGTCAACCCGGCGACATAGGCTGCCAGCGTTTCGGTTTCATGGGCCATGGCGTTTGCCTCGATTTGTGTCGTCGTTGCGAGGAGCGAAGCGAAGCAACCCTGATCCACACGGAGAAAAGGCTGGATTGCGTCGTCGCTTTCGCTCCTCGCAATGACGGGGTTATTTGGATCCCTGATCAGTTTGGTACGGCGGCCCAAATTCGTCGTCAACCTGACTTCCTGCGGGTCAGCCCCCTGCTTTCCATGCGCCAGATCAGGAGGTCGATGCGGTCCTGGCCAAAGAAGGGCTCGTTCTCGAACACGAAAGTCGGCACGCCCCAATGGCCCGAGGCTGCGTGATCCCTTTCGTTGGCAGCAATGACGGCTTCATAGCGGTCGGGATCGGCGGCCACGGCCTTGTCCATGGCGGCAAGATCGAAGCCGGCGCCCTCGGCGGCGCGCGCCAGGTGATCGCCCTCGTTCCAGCCCGTGACCGTCCCGTCCCACAACACTCTCGCAATCGCATTGACGAAAACGAGCGAGCGGCCCTCGCTCTGGGCCAGCGCGCCGAGCCGCGTCAGGCGATGGATATAGGGCTGCTCCGGTGCAACCTCGAGCGTCGACATGTTCTGCACGATCGGGTCGGGGCGCGGGAAGCGGAACGGTACGTTGTCATGCTGCGCGACCCGGCTCGCATCGAGCACGACGTAGCGGGCAAACTTCGGATTGGTCTTCTTGAAGAAGCCGGGCTCGCGGACGGCGAGCGGATACACCGGGCGCAGGTTCACGGCCAAATCGTAGTCGGCGACCAGCTTCATGGTTTTCGGCAGCGCCAGGTAGGAATAGGGGCTGCGGAAGGAATAATAGAGATCGACCGACAACCTCATGATGCCCTCACCTTGCGCCCAGTCTGCGCGCCAGCAGGAGGAAGCGAAACACCAGGAGCATGGCATAGACGAACGTGCCGATCGACAGGCCGATCCAGATGCCGGCCGCGCCGAGTGGGGTGTAGAAACCGAGCCAGCAGCACAGGCTGAAGCCGATCAGCCAATAGCCGATGGCGGCAAAGAGCAGCGGCACGGTGGTATCCTTCATGCCGCGGAGTGCACCGGCGGCAATGGTCTGCAGCCCGTCGGTGACAAAGAAAGTGGCACCGATCATAAGCAGGCTCGCGGCGAGCTGGATCGTCGCGTCGGCTTCGCTTGCGTCCTCGCCCAGGAAGAAGCGCGCGATCGCAAACCGCGTCACGATCGCGATGATCGTCAGCGCCGCGCCGAGCGTCATCCCGAGCAGCATGGCGACGATGCCGGCGCGCCGGACGCCATCGGCGTCGTTGCGCCCGGCGGCGTGGCCGACGCGCACGGTGGCGGCGAGCCCGATGCCATAGGGGATCATGAACAGGATCGCCACGACCTGCAACGCGATCTGATGGGCGGCAATGGCTGCCGTCGAGATCCGTCCCATCAACAGCGCCGCCGCCGAGAACAGACCGAACTCGAGCAACAGCGCGAACGAAATCGGCGCGCCGATCGCGACAAGCTGCCGGGTCAGGTTCCAGTCGAGGCGCCAGAAGCGCTTCAGGACGCGATATTCGGCGAAGGGCCGGCGCGCGGTGGCAAACCACAGGCCGGCGAAGAAGGTGCCGAAATTGACCAGGGTGGTGCCGAGCCCCGCGCCGAACAGGCCAAGCCGGGGCAGGCCCCATTCGCCATAGATCAGGAGATAGACGAGCAGCGCGTTGGCGGGGATCGCGGCCAGCGTGATCCAGAGCACCGGCTCGGGCCGGTTCACCGCGCCCATTAAGCCGCGAACGGCGATGAACCACAGCGTCGGAGCGACGCCCCAGGCGAGGCCGAACAGGTATTGCTGGGCAAGGTATGCGGGCCTCGGCGCCTGGCCGAGCGCAAGCAGGATCTGCTCGCCGCGCAGCGAGAACGCCATGATCGGCAGCGCGACCACCAGCGCGACCCACAGGCCGACGCGGAAAGAACGGCGCACCAGGAGGGGCTCGCCAGCGCCATAAGCCTGCGCGGCAAGCGGCGCGACCGCCGACATCAGCCCCATGCCGAAGGTGAAGCTCACCCAATAGACCGTGCCGGCCAAGGCCGCGGCCGCGACCGCCTCGCCGCCGAGCCGGCCGATAAAGGCGAGGTCGGTCGTCATCATCGCGATCTGGGACAGCTGCGTCAGCGCCATTGGCGCGGCAAGGCGGACGGTCTCGGCAAGCTCGCGCGACAAATGGTGCGCGCCACCGCGCGCGACATTTCGATCTGCAATCCGGTCCATCTTGTCGAGGGAGGTCATACGCGCATCATAGCCACAGGTGTGACGGAACCATGGTCGTGCGGATCGAGCACACGCCTACACGTTCTCGCGACGCAATGTGTCCGAGTTATTCGCCGAGAGGTCCCTCGATGCGGAGGGCGCAGGGAAGACCGGATGCTGGCTGCACCCGCAGCCTCGCGTGGAATGAGAAAACCACACGAGTAAGTTCACTACAGGTTCAACCGGATCATCCGGCCTTCCCCGCGCGATGGTGTTAACGGCTTATCTTCGCGCTCTTCCCGGTGTCCGTGACGTTGTAGTCAC
Source organism: uncultured Alphaproteobacteria bacterium (assembly GCA_963738845.1). Lineage (GTDB taxonomy): Bacteria > Pseudomonadota > Alphaproteobacteria > Rhizobiales > Xanthobacteraceae > Bradyrhizobium. The sequence goes on from CAVTYJ010000015.1 coordinate 204,397, forward strand.
CGTCATTTGCGGGATCATCACCCGCAAACTTAGCGCCAGCCCAGGGGCGCCAGAACCACACGATTTCGTCGTCCGCCAACCGTGCCGCTCGTCGGGCGGCGGCTCGCGTCCATCGCACCCCGCCTCGCGTTCGTGACGACGCGTAACGCCCCTCGCATCGAGGCGGGATGGGACCAAGTTATGCACGATTTCCGATTTTCGCAAACAAAAATATTTTGGCGCGAACGACTGGACAGCCAAATCAGCGTTGAATCCGCTGGCGAATTTCGATTTTTCGCGCAGCGATTTTTGCGCTGTTTCTACCATTCGCGCGCCGCGCCCGCGGAAAAATCGCGTAAATGATTTGCCCGCTGCCTCATTTGAAGCCGACGATCAACTCGTCGGCGGCGGAAGACATGCGGCATTGCCGCTGCGCGCCATTAGAATCCTCAATGGAATGACGCGGCTCCAGATCGGAGACTTCTCTTTATAGCCGAGGATGGTCAAGGTATTTCCGTCCTCGGACAGACGCACCGAGACGGGATAGGGGCCGGCCCCGTCGTCCAGGTCCAGCAGGCCTTCGAAAGTCGGGGACCCGGCATCGGAGAGCGCAGGCTTGATCTTGAGAATGGTGCGATCGCACGCATTTTCCTTATCTTGCGATTTGACATGCTGTCCGCAATAATCCTGACCGCAGCGCGTGACGTCGAGCACGGACAGATCATCGGGAACTTGCCAGCGTCCCTCGATTGCGTTCGCTTCGAGCGCTTGAACTGGAATCGGGCCGAGAGCGAACGCGAATGATGCAATGATTAAAAACACAGCCCGTGCGGCAAGCTTCGCAGCATATCCACGTCCAGCTCGCATTGAATCAATCTCCAACGGTTCGACGTCAAGCACGATCAAGAGCCGCCTGACTGTTGCCCTGGCTTTGTGTCTCGTTCTCGCCGCAGCGTTCATGGCGACCTCAACCGGGATCGCCGCCTTGGGGTCGGCCTTTGGCCTTTTGCGCCTGCCGCACGCGCTGTGGCTTCTCGACGTGCGGCTGCCGGGCATTTTCCGGCTCCACATGATCGCATCGGGCCTCGGACTGATCCTGCTGCCCTGGACGATGCTGCTCCGTCACAACCATGCTGCCCATCGCATTGTCGGTCGCGCCGCGGCGGCGTTGCTGATCATCGGAGTTGCCGCATCGCTGCCGTGCGCGCTGATGAGCACGGCGCTGCCGGCCGCCCGCGCCGGTTTTATGACGCAGGGACTGCTCAGCCTCGTGCTGCTCATCCGCGCCGTGACTGCCGTTTCACGCGGCCAGATGCTGCGGCATCAGCGCGCGATGCTGCGGGCAGCCTCCCTGCTGTCCGGTGTCGTCCTGTTGCGATTGATGGTGTCGGCTGTCACCGACTGGCCGGCGCATTTCGATCTGGCCTACGCGGTGATCGCGTGGATATCGTGGCTCATTCCCCTCGCCGCCATCGATCTTTGGCTGCGGCGCCGTTCCGATCGGCGCTGCGACCTCACAGTGCTTCGGCATGACAAAGACGGCATTTCTGATCGTGGCTTGAACCTACCAGGCCGCGTCCCGCACCAACTCCAGGGCTCGTCAGGTCGGGCTCCTTTCATCGGGTAAAGTTCATGCGCATTGTCCCGGTCGCGACCAGTGCGGCAGTCCTGTGTTTGCTTTCACAAGTCATCTTGGCTGAACCCGTCCTTACGTTCCAGGGTGTTGGCTCGGTTCGACTCGGTATGACGGCCGTCGCGGCCGAGCAAGCGCTCGGCTCGCGGCTCAAAAAGGTCGATGACATATCCGGCCATGGATCCGGCGATGACGAGAAGTCTTGCTGGATCGGACGCCGCGCGGATGGCGTTGAGCCCGAACTATTCTACTTGTTCGAGCAGGGCAAGCTCACCCGCATTGATGTCGACCCGAGCTCCAAATCGCCGGTCAGCCCAATCAAGACTCCCAGGGCAATCGGGATCAATTCGACCGCAAGCGAAATCCGCCGAGTGTACGCAGACCGAGCGGCCGTCGTGCCCACCGACGACCCGGGAGATGGCCGCTTGGTCTGGATGAGACTCAACAGCTCCCCAGAGGGTCGAGGGATTACGTTCGCGCTTTACGCAGGCAAAGTCGCCGCTTTCTGGACGGCGCTTTATCCCGCCATTAATTATTACGAGGGTTGCCTTTGAAGTCGCTCTATCGGCCGCGCTCCGGCACGCGCGAGATCCTCGCACCCAGCGCGTTAAGCCGCTCGTCGATCCGCTCATAGCCGCGCTCGATCTGGTCGGCATTGTTGATGGTGCTCCTGCCCTCGGCGCAAGCCGCGGCGAGCAGCATCGCCATGCCGGCGCGGATATCGGGCGAGATCATCGAGGCGCCGCGCAACTTGCTCGGCCCGGCCACGATGGCGCGGTGCGGATCGCACAGCACGATGCGGGCCCCCATCGAGATCAGCTTGTCGACAAAGAACATGCGCGACTCGAACATCTTCTCGAACATGAGGATGACGCCTTCGCACTGAGTCGCGGTGACGATCGCAATCGACATCAGATCGGCCGGAAACGCCGGCCAGGGCTGGTCCTCCAGCTTCGGCACGTGGCCGCCGAAATCGTCCTTGATTTTCAGCGTCTGGTCCGAGGGCACGATCAGATCGTCGCCGGCGACCTCGCAGACAATGCCGAGCCGCTCGAAGCCCATGCGGATCGAGCGCAGATGCTCGACGCCCGCGCGCACGATGCGCAAGGGCGAGCGCGTCACGGCGGCAAGCCCGATCAGCGAGCCGACCTCGATGTGATCGGGCTGAATCGAGTAGCTGGCCGAGCCGAGCGTGGCTCCTCCGTTCACCACCATCGTATTGGTGCCGATGCCCTCGATCTTCGCGCCGAGCGCGACCAGGAAATGCGCGAGGTCCTGCACATGCGGTTCGGACGCGGCGTTGCGCAGGTAGGTCGTGCCGTGGGCGGCAACCGCCGCCACCAACGCATTCTCGGTGGCGGTCACGCTGGGCTCGTCGAGGAAGACGTCGGCACCCTTCAGCCGCGTACATTTGAACTCGAGCCGGTCGGTCTGGAGCACGGTCGCGCCCAATTGCTCCAGCGCGAGGAAATGGGTGTCGAGCCGCCGTCGGCCGATCACATCGCCGCCGGGCGGCGGCAAGGTGACCTCGCCGCAGCGGGCGAGCAGCGGGGCCGCAAGCAGGATCGAGGCGCGGATCCGCGCGCAGAGGCCGGGATCGAGGTCGGCTGCGCGGATCTGTTTTGCATGCACCGCCAGGCGATTGCGCCCGCGCCATTCGGCGGATGCGCCGACCGAGCGGATCAATTCCACCAGCGTCTCGGTGTCGCGGATGCGCGGGACGTTCTCCAGCGTGACCGGCTGGTCGCTGAGCAGCGCCGCCGCGATGATCGGCAGCGCCGAGTTCTTGTTTCCGGAGGGCTCGACGGCGCCGCGAAGCTTGTGACCGCCCTCAACGACATACTGGATGGGCGCCATCGGTGACCTCGTCGCTCACACGTCGACGTTGGCGAGCAGCGAGTTGTCCTGGATGAATTCGCGGCGCGGCTCGACGACGTCGCCCATCAGCTTGGTGAAGATGTCGTCGGCCTCGTCGACCTCCTTGACCCTGACCTGCAACAGCGATCGCGCTTCGGTGTCAAGCGTGGTTTCCCAAAGCTGGTCGGGATTCATCTCGCCGAGGCCTTTGTAGCGCTGCAAGCTCAGGCCCTTGCGGCCGGCCTCGATCACCGCCTCGAACAGGCTGATCGGGCCGTAGATCATCGCCTCCGAGTCCTTCCGGCGGATCTTGCCGGACCGGGCGTACACGTCCTGCAACTTCTCCCGGTATTCGTGGAGCTTGCGGCCTTCGGCAGAACCGAGCAGGGCCTCGTCGATGACGGCGACATCCTTGACGCCACGCACCGTGCGCTCGAAGATGAAGCCTTGACCTTCGGCGAAGCGTCCGCTCCAGCCGCGCTCGACCTCGTCGGCCTGCCGGTCCAGCCGGGCGGCCATGTAATCAGCGGCGGCGCTGGCCTTTTCCGGATCGCCATAAATCCCCTGGCCGAACACCCCCGCGATCGCCGCCTGCTCGACCACGCCGCGGTTGTAGCGGCTGTGCAGGTTGCGGAGCACGGTGCGGATCGCGCGGGCATCGTCGATCAGCGCGCGCAGGTCGAGGCCGGTGCGTTGCTCGCCGGTGCCGGGCGTGAATATGCAATCGTCTATTCCGGTTTCGATCAGATAATCCTCCAGCGCGCGCTCGTCCTTCAGATATTGCTCGGACTTGCCGCGCGACACCTTATAGAGCGGCGGCTGGGCGATATAGAGATAGCCGTGGTCGATGATCTCGCGCATCTGCCGATAGAAGAAGGTGAGCAGCAGCGTGCGGATGTGGGCGCCGTCGACGTCGGCGTCGGTCATCAGGATGATCTTGTGATAGCGCAGCTTGTCGATCGAGAAATCGTCGGAAATGCCGGTGCCGAGCGCGGTGATCAGCGTTCCGATCTGCTCACTCGAGAGCATCTTGTCCGGGCGCACCCGCTCGACATTGAGGATCTTGCCGCGTAGCGGCAGGATCGCCTGGAACTCGCGGTTGCGCGCTCCCTTGGCGCTGCCGCCGGCCGAGTTGCCCTCGACGATGAAGAGCTCGGATTTTGCCGGATCCTTCTCCTGGCAATCGGCGAGCTTTCCCGGCAGCGAGGAGATGCTGAGCGGACTTTTCCGCGTCAGCTCGCGTGCCTTGCGCGCGGCTTCGCGAGCCGCGGCGGCCTGGATCACCTTGCCGACGATCACCTTGGCTTCCGAGGGATGCTCCTCGAACCAGGCCTGCAGCGCCTCGTTGATGACGTTCTCCACCACCGGGCGCACTTCGGAGGAAACCAGCTTGTCCTTGGTCTGCGACGAAAATTTCGGGTCCGGAACCTTCACCGACAACACGGCGGTCAGCCCCTCGCGGCAGTCGTCGCCGGTGAGCGCGATTTTTTCCTTCTTGGCGTTGGCCTCGGCATAGCCGTTGACCTGGCGGGTCAGCGCGCCGCGAAAGCCCGCGAGATGGGTGCCGCCGTCGCGTTGCGGAATGTTGTTGGTGAAGCACAGCACGTTCTCGTGGTAGCTGTCGTTCCACCACAGCGCCGCCTCGACCCCGATGCCGTTCGCTTCCGAGTGCACCATGATCGGGGCGGGCACGATCGCCTTCTTGTTGCGGTCGAGGTATTTGACGAACTCCTCGACGCCGCCGGAATAGTGCATCTCCTCGCGCTTCTCGACGGCGTGACGCATGTCCGAGAGCACGATGTTGACGCCGGAATTGAGGAAGGCGAGCTCGCGCAGGCGGTGCTCGAGCGTCGGGAAATCATATTCGATGTTCTTGAAGGTTTCCGCCGAGGCATGGAAGGTGACCTCGGTGCCGCGGCGGCCCTTGGCCTCGCCGACCGCTTTCAGCGGCGCCACCGGGTCGCCATCGGCGAACTCGATGTAGTGCTCCTTGCCGTCGCGCCAGACCCGCAGCTCGAGCTTGCTTGACAGCGCATTGACCACGGAGACGCCGACGCCGTGCAGTCCGCCGGACACCTTGTAGGAGTTCTGGTCGAATTTTCCGCCCGCGTGAAGCTGGGTCATGATGACCTCTGCGGCGGACACGCCTTCGCCCTTGTGAATATCGACCGGGATGCCGCGTCCGTCGTCGCGCACCGTCACCGAATTGTCGGGATTGAGAATGACCTCGACGCGGGTGGCATAGCCCGCTAGCGCCTCGTCGATTGCGTTGTCGACGACTTCATAGACCATGTGATGCAGGCCCGAACCGTCATCGGTGTCGCCGATATACATGCCGGGGCGCTTGCGCACGGCATCGAGGCCCTTCAACACCCTGATCGATTCCGCGCCGTACTCGCCGGGAATGGAATGATTGGTGTCGGCAAGTGGTTGCCGGGCTGGTTCAGTCATGTGAGCCCTTTGAGGATGTCTCGATCAGCTTGCGCGGGACGAGGCGCTGATCAGCGTTATTTCTGCCATGAAAGACGCCATGCGCCTAGCGCAAAGTGGCGGTGTGTAAGGCATTGAAAAGGTAGGATTTTTGCGCCCTCTTTCAAGCCCTGTGGAGACCCGTTTTTGGATGCGGAAAAAGCCTGATTCGAGCGCTTTTCTTCGGGCAGCTCGGAAGACCGGACGTCGTCTTCCAAAAGCCAACGCGCAAGGCCGCCATGGCGGCCTCGGCAAGACCTGCTAAAGGGATTTTTCGCATTTCTGCTGTCTCACCCAAGAATTGGCCGATGCTGCAGCCTGCTTCAGACCGCTATCGGCCCGATATTGACGGCCTGCGCGCCGTTGCCGTGCTCGCGGTGGTCGCCTTTCACGCCTTCCCCGAGACTGTGCGCGGCGGCTTCGTCGGCGTCGACATCTTCTTCGTCATTTCGGGCTTTCTGATCACCGGCATCGTTGCGCGCGAGCTCGGCGAGAAGCGGTTTTACCTTGCGACCTTCTATGCAAGGCGGGTGCGGCGGATCTTCCCGGCGCTGATCGTGGTGCTGATCGCCGTGCTGATCCTGGGCTGGCTCTGGATGCTGCCGGGTCCCTACGCGCAATTGAGCAGCGACGTGTTCGCAAGCGCTGCTTTCGCGGCCAATATCACGTTGTGGCTGCAATCCGGCTATTTCGATGTCGAAGCCGCCAAAAAGCCGCTGCTGCATTTGTGGTCGCTTGGGATTGAGGAGCAGTTCTACCTGATCTGGCCGCTGGTGCTGATGCTCGCCGCGCGGCTGCGGCTCAGCCTGGTCCGGCTGGCACTGGCCGGCGCGCTCATCTCGTTCGCACTCAATGTCGCGTTGATCGACAAATATCCGGTTGCGACCTTCTATCTGCCGTTCACCCGCGCCTGGGAGCTTCTGGCCGGCGGCGTGCTCGCCTGCGCCTGGAGCCGGATCGATCAGGGCGAGGGCGCGAGCAACCTGCGCGCTGCCGCCGGCGCGGTGCTGATCGCGATTGCGATTTTGGCGCTCGATCCGACCCGCGCCTTTCCTGGCTGGTGGGCGGCGCTTCCCGTCGCCGGCAGCGCGCTGATCCTGTCGGCGCCTATGGCCTGGGGCTGCAGAAGGCTGCTCGCGAGCCGGTCGATGGTCTTTTTCGGGCTCATCAGCTACCCGCTCTATCTCTGGCACTGGCCGCTTCTGGTGTTCTTCTCGATCATCAAGTTCAAGGACCTCACCACGATCGAACGCCTGCTGGTGGTGGGGCTGAGCATTCTGCTCGCCTGGGTCACCTGGCGCTTCGTGGAAATCCCGTTCCGCTTCGGACGTCCGCGACTGTTGAAGGTCGCCTCGCTTGCCGGCGCGATGGCGCTGGTTGCGCTGCTCGGCGTAGTCGTCGTCAGGAATGACGGTTTTGACCTGCGCCTGCCGCCGGAAATTCGCGCGATGGCACAGGTCACGACGCAGGCCGCCAAATGGCGGGTGCACCAGTGCATGCTCGATCTCGTCAACGGCGATACCAGCTTTGCCGACACATGCGTCGATCGCGGCCGCCGGCCACTGCTGTTTGTGTGGGGCGATTCGACCGCGGGCTCGCTGATGCCGGGACTTCTGAAAGCACAGCAAAGTCGCGATTTCGCCATCGCCCAGTACACCGCGAGCTCCTGCGCTGCCCTGCTCAACGTGGATGTTCCAGGCGTGCCCCGCTGCCGGGCCGTCAACGACAGGGTGCTGGCGCTGGCGCGCGAGCTGCAGCCCGACATCGTGCTGCTGCACGGTTTCCACGAAAAGTTCATCGACAACATGGCCGACACGGTCGCGGCGCTGAAGCAGAACACCAGGGCGCGCGTGGTCGTGCTGGGTCCCGAGCCGCTCTGGAAACGCGGGCTGCCGAACGGCGTGCTCAGGTACTACATGCTGCACCGCCACCTGATTCCGGAGAGGATCAACGACGACGTCAGCTCCAACGGGGTCGACGCAAGGCTGCGGGCCAGGCTCGAGCCTTTGGGTGCCGAGGTGATTTCCGCCTGGGACGTGATGTGCAACGCCGAGGGCTGCCTGGCGCGGCTGGGCGACGAGGCCAGCGACATTTCGGCCAGCGACATGATCCATTTGACCGAGAAGGGATCGGAGTTCCTGATCGATGCGGTGATCGATCGCGTGCTGAACGGGCCGAGAGCATCGACCGCGAGGGCGGTGAATTAAAGCATGATCTGGACAAGTGGGCGCCTGTTTTCGAAATCAATCGAGAACCTAGGTCCGCCTGGCGCTCGCGATGCGACCGTTCTCGACGTTGAACAGCTCGCCGGACGCGCCGATCTCGGCGAAGGCCAGCGGGTCGGCGCCGGTCAGCCAGACCTGTGCGCCGAGCTTTGCAAGCTCGCCAAACAGCGCCGTGCGGCGGTTGGGATCGAGATGCGCGACGACCTCGTCCAGCAGCAGCAGCGGTATGATGCCGGTCGTCTCCGCGACCAGCGCCGCATGCGCGAGCACAAGCCCGATCAGGAGCGCCTTCTGCTCGCCGGTCGAGGCGTCACGAGCCGGCATGTTCTTCGGGGCATAGACCACATCGAGATCGGTGAGGTGCGGACCGTCGAGGGTGCGCCCGGCGGCGGCGTCGCGGACGCGGTTGTCGCGCAGGATCATCCGGTAGCGATCCTCGACCGCGGTCGCGGGCTCTGACAGCAGTGCGTTCTCCATCCAGCCGTCGAGCGCGATCTCGGCGGACGGGAAAGCGCTTGCCGCGCCCCGCGCTCGCAGCATCGCCGCCAGCTTGAACGCTGTCTGGCCGCGTTGGGCCGCGACCGCGACCGCAAGCTCGGCGGTCTCGCGCTCGATCGCGTCGCACCAGTGATCGTCGAAATTGCGCACCTCCAGGAGGCGGTTGCGCGAGCGCAACGAACGCTCCAGCGCCGCCACGCGGCTTGAATGCTCGCTGTCGATCGCAAGCACGAGGCGGTCGAAAAAGCGCCGCCGCTCCGATGCCGCGGCGAGGAACAGTCCGTCCATCGCCGGCGTCAGCCACACCATGCGCAGATGATCGCCGAAGGCCGATGCCGAGCTCACGCTCTCCCGGTCGATGCGGCAGCGACGGGTGACCTGGGCGTCTGCCGCCGCCGGCTCGATGCCGGTGCCGAGCGTGGCAAGGCCGAGCGCGCCTTCGATCTCGGCGGCGACCGCCCAGGAGCCGTCGCCCTGGTTGTCGGCGACGTCTTCCAGCGTGGCGCGGCGAAGTCCGCGGCCCGGCGAGAGAAACGAGATCGCCTCGAGGCAATTGGTCTTGCCCGCGCCATTCGGCCCAACCAGCGCCACCATGTCGCCGCGCGTCACAATGCCGGCCGCGCGGTAATTGCGAAAATGCGTCAGCGTCAGCCGATGAATGCGGGAAGGGGTCATTTTCAGCGGTCGATCTTTCTTCCCTCTCCCCTTGTGGGAGAGGGTGGCGCCTCACGAAGTGAGGCGACGGGTGAGGGGTATCTCACAGCTCGGCGAGCTTTGCGAGAATGTCCTCCAATATCGCGACAGGCGTTTGCAAAACGTCATTGTTCCAATAGCGCAAGGTGCGGAAGCCCTGGGCGGCCAAAGCAGCGTCCCGCGCGTCGTCGCGTCGCGACGATGCGTGTTGGCCCCCATCGATCTCAATCACGACGCGCTTGTCGAAGCAGACGAAATCAAGGATGAAGTTTTGGAAGGGGACCTGGCGACGAAACTTGAAATGCGCGAGCTGCCGATCACGTAGCAATCGCCACATCCGGGCTTCGGCGTCGGTCGGCTCCCGACGCATTCTCCTGGCGAAGTCGCGGATGCATTTGGCGACCGGTCGATGGCTAGGTGTATGCGGCACGAACCCCTCACCCGGCGCCTTCGGCGCCACCCTCTCCCACAAGGGGAGAGGGTCCCTTACACCCGCATCGGCATCAGGACATAGAGCGCGCTCTTGTTGTCCTTGTCCTGGATCAGGGTCGGCGATCCCGGATCGGCCAGTCTGAGCACCGCGACTTCGCCCTCGATCTGGGCGGCGATGTCGAGCAGATAGCGGGAGTTGAAACCGATATCGAGCGGGTCGGAGGCGTATTCGACTTCGAGCTCTTCGGTGGCGCTGCCGGAGTCCGGATTGGTCACGGAGAGCACGAGCTTGCCCGCGACGAGAGCGAGCTTGACGGCGCGGCCGCGCTCGCTCGAGATCGTCGACACGCGATCCACGGCCGCGGCAAAGTCGGCCTTGTCGACGATGAGTTCCTTGTCGTTGTGCTGGGGAATGACGCGGCCGTAATCGGGGAAGGTGCCGTCGATCAGCTTCGAGGTCAGCACCACATTGCCGATGGTGAAGCGGATCTTGCCCGCCGAGAGCTCGACGGCGACCTCCGCCTCATTGTCCTCGATCAGGCGCTGGACTTCGCCGACAGTCTTGCGCGGCACGATCACGCCGGGCATGCCGGTTGCGCCGCCGGGCAGGGGCAGATCGACCTGCGCCAGACGGTGGCCGTCGGTTGCGACCGCGCGCAGGCTTGCCGCTTTCGCGCTGCCGGCCGCATGCAGATAGATGCCGTTGAGATAATAGCGGGTCTCTTCGGTCGAGATCGCAAATTGCGTGCGGTCGATCAGGCGCTTCACGTCGGCGGCCGCGAGCGTGAAAGAGTGCGTCATCTCGCCGGCGGCGAGATCGGGAAAATCGCTCTCGGGCAGCGTCTGCAGCGTAAAGCGCGACCGTCCGGCGCGGATCGCCAGCACCGCGCGGTCGCCATCGCCCTCGAGCGAAATCTGCGCGCCATCAGGCAGCTTGCGCACGATGTCGTAGAACATGTGGGCGGGAACCGTGGTCGAGCCGCCGGTCGCGGTCTCGGCCGGCAGTGTCTCGGTCACCTCGAGATCGAGGTCGGTTGCCCTCAGCGCCAGCCGCGCGTTGTCGGCGCGCAACAGCACGTTGCCGAGGATCGGAATGGTGTTGCGGCGTTCCACCACGCGGTGGACGTGGCCGAGCGATTTCAGGAGTTGCGCGCGTTCGACGGTGACCTTCATTCTAATATCCGCTCGATCCAGCAAGGCATGTCATGGGAATGCCGGGCGGCTCTTCGAGCGCCGCGGCCGATGGCTCCCGGCAAGCCGGTCAAGGGGGCTTTCGGGGGCACGTAAGGTGGCGCGGATGGGCCGCAAGTTCAAGGGACCGCTGGCCCGTTTTCAAGGTTTTGGGCCCTGGAACGCGCAATTCCCGCCACGGAAAAAACGACCCCTCCCCCGCCTTTCGACAGGGGAGGGAGCAAGGTCCCACTCGGGAAAAAAACCGGTCAAGTTGCGGGAGCGCGCGCCTATTCCTGAAGCTGGCGCTTGAGCGATTCCACCTCTTCGGAGAGCGCCGTGTCCTTGGCGACCAGGGCCTCGATCTTGCGCACCGCGTGCAGCACGGTGGTGTGATCGCGGCCGCCGAAGCGCCGGCCGATCTCAGGCAAGGAGCGAAGGGTGAGCGTCTTGGCCAGGTACATCGCGACCTGGCGTGGCCGGACCACGTTGGCGGTGCGGCGCGAGGACAACAGGTCGGAGCGGCTCACATTATACTGCCGCGCCACCACGCGCTGGATGTCCTCGATCTTGATCCGCTTCGGCTCTTGCGGGCGGATCAGGTCGCGCACCTCGCGCTCGGCCATCTCGAGTGTGACCGGCTGGTTGTTGAGCTTCGAATGGGCGAGCAGGCGGTTGATCGCGCCTTCGAGGTCCCGGCCATTATGAGTGATGGTGCGGGCGAGATAGTCGAGCACCAGGTCCGGAACGTCAAAGGTTGCATGATGGGTGCGCGCTGCGGCAACGCGCGAGCGCAGGATGCCGAGTCTCAGGTCCTCGCCGAGCGATCCCATCTCGACCACGAGCCCGCCGGCCAGCCGCGAGCGCACGCGGTCGTCGAGGCTTTCCAGATCGGACGGCGGACGGTCCGCCGCGATCACGACCTGACGGCCGGCATCGATCAGCGCGTTCAGCGTATGGCAGAACTCGGCCTGGGTCGATTTTCCCTGCAGGAACTGCAGGTCGTCGATCACGAGCACGTCGATGCCGCGCAGCGCTTCCTTGAAGGCGAGGGCGGTCTGCGTCTTGAGCGCGGCGACGAAGCCGTACATGAACTTTTCCGCGGTGAGATACAGCACCTTGCGCTCGCCGCCGGAATTGCCGGCCCAGGTCACGGCCTGCAGCAGATGCGTCTTGCCGAGACCGACGCCGGCATGGATGTAAAGCGGGTTGAACATCACGGGATCGCCGCGGCGGCCTTCGGCCACCTGCCGCGCGGCGGCATGCGCCAGCGTATTGGAACGGCCGACGACGAAGCTTGCAAATGTCAGACGCGGATCGAGCGGCGAGCCGCCAAGCGCGTCATGATTGGCCGATACTGGTGCGCTCGAAAACGAGCGCAACTCCAGCGCGCTTCGGCCTTCGATCCGTTCCGGGACGCGCCGCACATCGAGCACAGGCGTTGCCTCCTTGGCGGGCATCGCACAGCGCATCGCGGTGCGCACGGTGAGATCGATCCGATGCACTTCCGGCATCTCCGCCTGCCATGCCGAGAGCACGCGCTCGGCGTAATGCGCCTGGATCCAGCTCTTGAGGAAGCGCGTGGGGACGGAAAGATGCACGCTTTCATCCTGCACGCTCTCCAGATCCATCCGTGCAAACCAGCTCGAATAGACATCCTCGCCCACGCTCGAGCGAAGCCTGCCTTTGACGCGCGACCAACGATCCTGTTCCGAATTTGTCATTGTGCTAAAGCTTTTTTTCCAAAACCGACGAATGAGATTTGTTTGCGACTGCCGTTGCAGCTTTCCTGCCACGGCGCGACCTCGCGCGACGTCAACTCCAGGCATGAGAATCCCGTTCGGCGAAAACGCCGCGAAGAGATCTGCGGTGGTGGAGCGGACTATCTCCGCGAAGTCAGCGCGTACTCGAGGGACCAGCCTGAGTGCGCGTCGGTGGCCGCATTGTGGGACCAGAGTGGCCAAGAGCGGCTTGAGTTAAATATGGCAGTAGATGAAATGCCCCGATGTCTGCGTAAAGCATGCAACCTCCCCGTCTTACCGCGATCGCCCACGGCAAGCTGTCATCCAACGTCCTTCCAATTCGGACCGCGTCCAGGCCAAATTCGCCCGCACGTTATGCCGTTTCGTAAAACCAACTTACCCGCTCCCTCCGCGCTCTGGTCGGGGTTCTTTGCCTCTTTCTCCCCCCGACGAGACAGCGATGGCTCGTCCTGAGAATTTCGACAAAACTTTTCCGCTACCCATATTGCTATAGGCATCGTCCCGACAATCGCTTTGGAAAGCGTCGCCAACGCGCACACCGCCGCCGATTTGCACGTCCACCCCGTTTCTAAAACCGCGCTGGTCTCAAGATCGTGGGCGCCGCGAGCGATTTAAGAAATACACGATGCGCGATTTCTCGCAATCCGGTTCATCGCACGCGCGTTGCGAGTCTGCGTCACTGTTGCATTGCTGCCGCTGCCTATCCTGAGAGCAAGTTTTTGAATCGCCGCAAGGAATCGCGTGTGTCATAAAATCGGCCGCACTCGCAAAAAATTTTCACAATTCATACAAGTTCGCTTGGTCGAGAGCCGTTTTCGAAGTGCTTGAAGTCACTATGGGGATAAGTGATTAGCGAAGCGGAGTTTTTCGCGATTGCTTTTGCAGGGTAACTCCCGCTCGCGGCGACGCAAAAAGCTCTTGCAAAACGCCAATTTACAGGCATCGCGCAGCGCTTTTTCGCGATCGGCAGGAGTTTCGGGTGCGCTAAATTTGCATCAAGTAAAATTACGGACGCAGAAACAATTGTGACGTCGCGTTTGCGACGCGCGCAAACTGTCATCGAAACGGAAAAAAAGAAAAAAGCCCGGCGAAGCCGGGCTTGATTTTCGGTTGAACTCTGTCCCGGATCACGCGAGACGAGCAGTCCGCCGCTCTACTTGGCGAGCTTCGCGATCTGATGAGCGAGACGCGACACTTTCCTGCTCGCGTTGTTCTTGTGAATGATGTTGCGCTGAGCTGCGCGCATCAACTCGGGCTCGGCGCTCGTCAATGCTTTCAGCGCAGCATCGCGGTCGCCGCGCTTGATCGCTTCCTCGACGTTACGCACAGCTCCGCGCATCTGCGTGCGGCGCGACTTGTTGATGACGGTGCGGCGGGCGATCTTGCGCGTCGCCTTCTTGGCGGAGGTGGTATTGGCCATGGTCTCGAATATCCCTTCAGGTGATCGCTTGCTCTTGATCGCGAATAAGCGCGCCGGCCTCTTGAGCACGGGTTCGCTTTTGATGTTCCAGGGGCCGTCTCTCAAGATCGCGTTTGCCGGAGCCAAGACGCTCACGGGACAGGCCGCGCTCAAAGAACAGCGGCGGCGGGATTGCGCCCGCCGCCAACGCCGCCCTTATAGAGTGCGGGTTTTGCAGCGTCAACGCCTTCCGCTCCCCGGGCGGCGGGCCCGGGCGCTGCAAGGCGCCGGTAAAGTACTGATGAGGTTGAATTTCCGCCCATGGACGGTTAGGGCTGGTCGGGCCTCGAGGGCGGCACAGGGATGAGGGTGACATGATCCGCGGCTTTTTCCGACTGATAGGACTGCTGCTGCTCGCGGGCGGATTTGTCTTCATGGTCTACGACGGCGCGCGCTGGGTTGCCGATCAGAGCCTGAAGTTCACGCGCTTCGGTCAATTCTGGAACGACATCAACCAGTCCAGCCAGCAGGCCTTCCGGACCTGGGTCGAAACCAATGTGCCCTGGCTCTGGAACAGCGTCGTCAAGGTGATCCTGGACCAGCCGGTCTTTGCCGTGCTCGGTGTGCTCGGCTTGCTGCTCATGCTGCTGTTCCGCCCGCGAAAACCGCTGATCGGCTATTCCCGGGACTGAATCCCGCCAAGCCTCTCGTAACGGGGCTGCGGCCGCCTGCGTAAGGCCCTATATAAAGGCTGCGGCTGAAACGATCTCGTTTCCCTCTTTGCCCGCCGCCCGGAGGAGATCCATGTTGTTCATGCGCAAGACCACCACACTGCCGAGTGCTGCCGAGGCGCTGCCGGGCCGCGCGCAACCGATCCCGACCGCGTCGACCCATTTCGTCAACGGTCATCGGCTGAACCCGCCTTATCCCGAGGGCCTCCAACAGGCCGTGTTCGGCCTTGGCTGCTTCTGGGGCGCCGAGCGCAAGTTCTGGGAACTCGGCGATGGCGTCTACGTGACCGCCGTCGGCTATGCCGGCGGCCACACGCCCAATCCAACCTATGAAGAGGTCTGCTCGGGACGCACCGGCCACACCGAAGTGGTGCTCGTGGTGTTCGACCCGAAGAAGATTTCCTACGACCGCCTGCTCAAGACGTTCTGGGAAAATCACAACCCGACCCAGGGCATGCGCCAGGGCAACGATGTCGGCACGCAGTATCGAAGCGCGATCTACACTGACAACGACGCGCAGCGTAAGGCGGCCGAGGCGTCGAAAGCGGTCTATCAGAAGGCGCTCTCGGCCAAGGGCCTGCCTGCGATCACCACCGAGATCGCGCCGCGTGGCGAGTTCTATTTTGCCGAGGACTATCACCAGCAGTATCTGGCCAAGAACCCGGCCGGCTATTGCGGTCTTGGCGGCACCGGCGTGTCGTGTCCGATCGGCGTCGGCGTATCCGCCTGAGCGCCTGCGCCGGCGAGTCTTCGTTCGGACTCGCGCGGCCCGCCAAGGCGCCTGCGGCGCAAAACGCCAAATGACAACTCTTTGTTAACCATAGCGGGTGCAAGACTGAGGCTGTCTGGTTTCGAGGATGGCACTCGTGCGCGCTTTCCGAAGTTCGCGATCTATCGCCGCAATAGCTGATCGCGAATCGCGCGCAACCATGGGCGACCTCAAGGCGGCGGTACCCTCGCGCCGCGCGGTGTTCCTGCCGATCATCGCGTCAGTCGCTGCGCTTGCCCTGTCGGGCTGCATGCAGACGGCATCTCCTGTTGCGATGGCGCAGCCCCCGAGCGATCTGGATTCCATGGCGTATGGTCCGCCGCCCGCGACACGTTCCGCGCGCGTCGCGGACGCAAGCGGAGGCGGCGCCATCAGCGCGCTGCGCAATGCGACCATGAGTTCGCAGCGGAGCTATGTGGACGCCGCGCCCGCACCCGCGCAAGCGAGCTATGAGGCGCGCGCTGCGGCGCCGATGCCGGTCCGCTATGACGCGGGCTACCGGCTGGACGCCGGAGACAAGCTCCGCGTCGTGGTTTACGGCCAGGAAGGCCTCACCAACACCTACGCAATCGATGCCGGCGGCTCGATCACCATGCCGCTGATCGGCCAGGTTCCCGCGCGCGGGCGATCCCCCGCGGCGCTCGCTGCGGAAATCTCCGCAAAACTGCGCAACGGCTATATCCGCGATCCCTCGGTCGCCGTCGAGGTCGAGGCCTACCGGCCGTTCTTCATCCTGGGCGAAGTGCAGGCCCCGGGCCAATATCCCTACGTTCCCAACATGACCGTGGAGAGCGCGGTGGCGATTGCCGGCGGCTTCTCGCCTCGCGCCAAGCGCGACGCCGTGACCCTGACCCATACCGATGCCGGCGTTGGGGCGCGCACGACCGTGCCGCTCGGCACCTCGCTGTCGCCGGGCGACACGGTCTATGTCGGCGAACGCTGGTTCTAGCGACCGGAGAGCTAGAGCCTGATGATTTCAGGCCCGATCACCGGCTTGGCCGTCATTGCGAGGAGCGACAGCGACGAAGCAATCCAAACTTATTCCCGGGGCTCCTGGATTGCTTCGCTTCGCTCGCAATGACCATTCAACCTCAACTCATCCTGCTTTAGCGCGCTTCGGGGTATTTGAGTGTCAGGGACGCCCGGCCGTGCTTCCGATAGATCAAGAAATCGGAATCCAGGGTCAGAATCACGTGCCGGTCATGAATCTCTGACATCCGGACAATGCAGGCATTGGCCAGCGACATTGGCGTGTCCCGGTATTTGTGGAGCAATCTGCGCAGCGCGCCGACATGCTCGTCAAGCCTGAAGGCCACTTGCAGCGCTCCATTGGCGACCAGTTCCAGAAGGGCGTCCTGCGCCTTGGGATAACGCGCGAGCAAGTGCATCGCCTCGGCCAGCACCGGCTCGCAGACGAGCAACGGCGCTTCGAGCTCATCAAAACATTCCGCGACCCATCGATGGTGTCGCTCCGCCCGATCGAAAAGCGCAACCAGCGGTCCCGTATCAACGATGGCGGCGGTCATTTCGGCCGAAGCCTGCCAGACGAGTCAATGCGGACGCGGAGCGTTCAGTGCGGCGCTCGTTAAAATTGTAGCTTCTTCGGCATCGTGATGTTGAGCATGACTGTTAAGGCGAGTGGAACGCATCGGCGGGTAATATGGTGCGAACGCTGTACATGCGAGCCCAACCAAAATGACCGCTGCTCCGAAAGCAACTCCGTCCAAACGCAGGCTGCTGCTCGCCTCAGACCGCAGCGACCGCTCGAGCGAGCTCGCGAATATCCTGCGATCGGTCGGCGAGGTCGACACCATCGCCACCTCGGAAATCCCGCCGTTTCCGAAGGGCAATATCTCGGGCGTGGTGGTCGACATCAACCTGCGCTCGCCGGAAAGCGTGCAGGTGGTGCGCAACCGCCTGCGGGCCGATGTCTACAGCGACGTGCCGCGCCTGTTCGTGCTGCAGGATGCGCTGCATCACGCCACAATGCAGGCCTGGGCGCTGGGCGCGACCGACACCATCTCTCGGCCGTTCAGCGCGGAAGCGATCCTGCGCCGCATCCACGCCGCGTTCCCGGATTCGCAAGGCTATGATGCGACCGAGCGCGGCAAGACGCTCAACAAGGGCGTCGCGGCCGCGCATGCGGTGATGGTCAAGATTTTCCAGAAGCTGCCGGCCGGCGTTCCCCTGACCTACGGCGATATCACGCAGGCCGAGACACAGATCATCAGGGCGATCAAGCATTCGTCGTTGCGCGAATGGATGACCGTGGTCGGCTGCCACCACACCGACAGCTATCGTCACTGCCTGTTCGTCACCGGCTTTGCGGTCGCCTTCGCGCAGCATCTCAGCATGCGCGAGGACGACCAGCGGCGCCTGACCCGTGCGGCGCTGTTGCACGACGTCGGCAAGGCGTTTGTCCCGACTTCCATCCTCGACAAGAAGGAACGGTTGTCGGAAGAGGAGGTCGCCGAGGTCCGCCAGCATCCGCGCCGCGGCTATGAGGCGCTGGCAAAGCAGGGCGGCTTTCCGCCGGAAATGCTCGACGTGGTGCTGCATCACCACGAATTGCTGGATGGCAGCGGCTATCCGGACGGGCTGCGCAGCGACCAGATCAGCGACATTGTGCGGCTCACGACGCTCGTCGACATCTATGCGGCGCTTGTCGAGAACCGCGCCTATCGCGTGCCGTTCACCCATTCCAAGGCGTTCTCGATCATGGAAGGAATGGGCAAGAAGCTGGACCAGCAGCTGCTGCAGGCGTTCCGTCCGGTCGCATTCGGGTGTTATTGATTTCTCCCGTCATTGCGAGGAGCGCAAGCGACGAAGCAATCCAGACCATCGGCGCGGATACATTCCTGGATTGCTTCGCTGCGCTCGCAATGACAGTCATCGCTTCGCCTGCCGCTCGAGGCTTGCGAACGGCGCATCTGCATAGACGACATTGCCGCCGAGCATAGTGAGCACCGAGCGGATCTTGCCGATCTCGCTCACCGGCACGCTCAGATAGTCGGCCGAGAGCACGGCGAGATCGGCGAGCTTGCCCGGCTCGAGCGTGCCGCGCTTCTCGTCGTCATTGGCCATGAAGGCGGGGTTGCGGGTGTACATTTCGAGCGCCTGGCGACGCGAGGGTGCTTCCGCCTCGCCGCGCGTCTTGACGCCGCCGACGGTGGTGCCGTCGAGATACCATTGCAGCGACACGAACGGATTGTAGGACGACACGCGATGCGCGTCGGTGCCACCGGCAACCACGAGCCCGAGCTTCAGCGCGGTCGCAATCCGCGGCATATCGCGCGCCGCCTCGACGCCGACCTCCTGCTGCAGCCGCTCGCCGCCGAAATAGAGCCCGTCCTGCACGCCCCAGATCAGCCCCAAGACCTGCATCCGCTTCAGATTGGGCTCGGATACGTTGTAGAGGTGGAGCACGGTCCAGCGCAGCTTGCGTACCGGAAAATCCTTGTTGATGTCCTCGATGACGTCGAGGAGGTCGTGGACGGTACGGTCCGGATTCCAGTGCAGCTGGATGCTGTAGCCCTTTGACGCCGCCCACCGCAGAAGTTCGGCGAGCCTTGCCTTGCCGTCCGCGCTGATGTCGCCGTCGGTCCAGTCGGCCCAGATCAGGATCTCGCCGGGACCGTTGAAATGCAGCATGTCGTCGCCGAAATTCTGCGGCAGAAGCTGCGTAAGGTTTTGCAGATCGGCGAGCTCGCTGCCCGGCTTCGGCGCGCAGAGGTGATAGGCGACGCGCACGGTGAGCTCGCCGTCATGCCACAGCTTGAACAGCGCCTGGTAGTTGGCGGGATACATGCTGACCCCGCCGCCGTCGACGATGCCGGTCATGCCGAGTGAATTGAGCTCGCGGAAGAACTTCTTCGAGCCGTCGACCTGTTGCGCAAGCGTCGGTTTTGGAAGCTTGTCGAAGATTTTCCCGAGCGCCACGCCGGCCGCGACGATCACGCCTGTCGGCTTGTCGCCCTCCATCTGAAGCTTGCCGCCGGGCGCGACGTCGGCATCGCTTCTGATGGCGAGAAGCTCGAGCGCATGCGGCGTGAGCAGGGCCCAATCATAGAGATGCTGGATATAAACGGGATGGCCGCCGGAAACCTCGGCCACCTCCTGCGGCGTCGGCCGTCGCTTCTCGGCAAATTGCTCCTCGGTCCAGCCGCCGGCGACGACGATCCAGGAGCCGGCTTCCTGTGCCTTCGCGGCCTCGCGGATTTTATCGAGTGCTTCCTTGAGGCTCCTCACGCCGATCCAGTTCACCTCGGTGCCGAAGGTCAGCGCGGCGCGGATGCCGTGGATATGTCCGTCGGTCAGGCCGGGAATGACAGTGCGGCCGTCGAGATCGATCAGCCGCGTGTCCTTGTCCGCGAGCTTTCTCATGTCCTCGGAGGTGCCGGTCGCGAGCACGCGGCCATGGCCGATCGCGATCGCCTCCCGAACGGAGAACTCCCCATCCGCGGTTACGACCTTGCCATTGAACAGCACGGTATCGGCACTCTCGGCCGCGGCGGCGTTAATGCAGGCGGCCAGCGCGAGGCTTGCGAGGAGAGTTGCGAGGTCGAAGCGGGGCATTGATGGTTTCCTTCCCTGGGCCGGCGGCTGGCTGCTTTTGTGTTTTCCGGGACAGCGTTTTGCCATCGCCGGTGGCCGCCAGCAATTGTTCGAACGAAAATCTCCTCGCGTCCGTCTAACGACGATGCGGGCCGATGGGGCGCGCGTCCATCGCCGCCAGCGCGTGCCCGCGCGGTTTCGATCCGGAGGATTTATGCCTGAACAGAAGCCGGTGCCAACCTGTCGAATGCCCGACGCGCGTTATTTCCAGATCGGTGCGCTGGCGAGCCTGCTTCTGATCAATTTCTGGCGGATCGATTTCGGCGCCAATCCGCTTGCGAGCGCAGTCGCGATCGGATCGAGCCTGCTGACCCAATTCGTCTGCGCGCGCCTTTACGGCGCGCCGGTCGACTTCCGCTCGCCGCTGATCACCGGGCTGTCGCTCAGCCTGTTGCTGCGTGCCGACGCGCTCTGGCTTTATGCGGTTGCGGGCGTGATTGCGATTTCCTCGAAATTTGTCCTGCGGCTGAACGGCAAGCATATCTTCAATCCGGCGGGGCTTGCGATCGTGCTCCTCCTGCGCACGCCCAGCGGGGTATGGATTTCGCCGGGCCAATGGGGCACCGACATCTGGTTCGCGGCGCTGGTGGGCTGCCTGGCCATCCTGGTGCTGTCGGCGGCGCGGCGCGCCGATATCGCGATCTACTTTCTCGGCTGCCATGCCGCGCTCTTGCTGGCGCGGGCGCTTTGGCTCGGCGATCCCCTCGCGATCCCGCTGCATCAGCTTCAGAGCGGCTCGTTGTTGATCTTCGCTTTCTTCATGATCTCCGATCCGCGCACCTCGCCCGATTCCGCGCTTGGGCGCTTGCTGTTCGCCTGCGCGGTCGCCTCTCTCGCGCATTACATGGCCTTCTTCATGCAGATGCGGCCGGCGCTCTATGTCGCGCTCATCCTGCTGTCGCCCGCGACAATCCTGATCGACCGCCTGATTCCGGCGCAACCTTTCACTTGGCGCGACGGCGCCCCCCAAGGAGCTTTGCAATGACACGCCTGAAACATGTCCTGAACACCTCGGTTGCGACCCTGGCGATTCTCGCAAATCTTGCGGTCGCGCCGGCCGATGCGTTCTGCGGCTTCTATGTCGCGCAGGCCGGTTCGAAATTGTTCAACAGCTCCTCAAAGGTCGTGCTGGCGCGCGACGGCGATCAGACCGCCATCACCATGGCGAGCGATTTCGAGGGCGACGCAAAGGAATTCGCGGTCGTGGTGCCAGTGCCGACCTTCATCGAACGCAAGCAGATCGGCGTGGTCGACCCCAGGACCATCGACCACATCGATCGCTACACCGCGCCGCGGCTGGTCGAATACAGCGATCTCGATCCCTGCCGGCCGCCGATGTCGGCCGAGATGGTGGATGCGCAGCCGGCCTCGAAGGCATGGCAAGCGTCGAACCACGCAGACCGAGCACGAAGCTACGGCGTCACCATCGAGGCGAGCTACGACGTCGGCGAATACGACGTTCTGATCCTGTCGGCAAAGGAAAGCGACGGCCTCGTCAACTGGCTGGTCGACAACCGCTACCGGATTCCGCAGGGTGCCGAGAGCGTGCTCGGCAGCTACATCAAGCAGAACATGCGCTTCTTCGTCGCCAAGGTGAATGTCGAGCGGATGAATGCGATCGGCAACCGCTACCTGCGGCCGCTGCAGGTGCGCTACAAAAGCGCGAAGTTCATGGTGCCGTTGCGTCTTGGCACGGTGAATGCGAGGGGTCCGCAGGACCTCATCGTGTTTGCGCTGACAAGGGGCGGGCGGATCGAGAGCACGAACTATCGTACGGTCAAGATACCCTCCGACGTCGACGTTCCCCTCTATGTCAAGGACGAGTTCGGGCCGTTCTACAAGGCGATGTTCGAGCGCGCCGTCGCGCGCGAGAACATGCACGCGGTGTTTGTCGAATACGCCTGGGACATGGGCTGGTGCGATCCCTGCGCCGCCGAGCCCTTGAGCGGCAAGGAACTGGTCGAGCTCGGCGCGCGTTGGATCGGTCGTGACGATCCGGACGCATTCCGCAGCGGTCGTTACGGCGGCGGTTCCAACGCGTTCGTCACCCGCCTTCATGTGCGCTATGACGCAACGAGCTTTCCCGAGGACATCGTGCTGATGGAGACGGGAGACCGCGCCAATTTTCAGGGCCGCTATGTGCAGCGCCATCCCTGGAAGGGGACGGCCGAGTGCAAAGCCGCGACAGCGTACCGAAACGAGCTGCCTCTGCGCTTTGCGCGGGAGGCGCGAAATCTCGAGGACCTGACCGGCTGGTCGCACAGCGAAGTCGCCGCGCGCATGGAAGCGACCGGCCAGCCGCTCGAGGTGAAGTAGGCCCCCGGCTCGTCATTGCGAGGAGCGTAAGCGACGAAGCAATCCAGTCTTACCCGCCCCCTGGATTGCTTCGCCTTCGGCTCGCAATGACGGCGGAAACTACGTCTCATATGACGAAATCTCGATCAGGCTGCCGTCGGGATCCCTGCAATAGACCGACAGCAGCGTGCCGCGGGCGCCTTGCCTCCTGGACGGGCCTTCCTCGATTTTCACTCCGTTCGCCTTCAGATGCGCGACGACTTCCTCCGGGGTGCTTGTCGTCAGAAAGCACAGATCATCGCTGCCGGCGGCGACCTCGTCGCCGGTGAACCACTCGATCTTGTCGGCATTCTTTGGCCGCACGTTGATCTTCTGGTTGCCGAACACCAGCGAGGTGCGCCTGCTCCTGCCCTCGCCGGGATCGAACACGCGGACCTCCATGCCGAGGATTTTTGCATACCACTCGGCCGAGCGCGCGACGTCGCTGACGTTGATCACGATATGATCGATTGCGTTGACCTTGACCGCCATGGCTTATCCTTTCGTCGCAATGAGCGCCCTGATAATGGACCTTATGAGCAGCCGCACGAGCCACTTTCCGCCTTGCGCATGGCTTGTTACAACGCACGTCCTTGTCGGTTCAACAACAACAAGATCGGGGAGATATCGCAGATGCTTTCACGCCGCGCCGCTATCGGAATGATGGCCACGGGACTGACCGGCCTGGTGCTACCGGCACGCCGTGCCACCGCCGCCGATTATCCGACGCGGCCGATCCGCTTCCTGGTCGGCTATCCTCCGGGCGGCGCAACCGACATCATCGCCCGCCTGATCGGCCAGCGCCTGTCCGAGAGGATGGGCCAGCAATTCGTGATCGAGAACAAGCCCGGCGCCGGCAACAATATCGGCACCGAGGCCGCCGCGAATGCGGAGCCCGACGGCTATACCGTGCTGCTGGTCAATCCCGCGAACTACATCAACACCACGCTTTACGCCAATCTGAAGTTCAACTTCGTGCGCGATATCGCGGCGGTGGCGTCGTTCAATCGCGTGCCCAACGTGATGACGGTCAACAAGGAGGTGCCGGCCAAGACGGTCGCCGAGTTCATCGACTATGTGAAAAAGAATCCCGGCAAGATCAACATGGCCTCGTCGGGCAACGGCACGTCGGTGCACCTGTCTGGCGAGATGTTCATGGCGATGACCGGCTGCCAGATGCAGCACGTGCCCTATCGCGGCGCGGCGCCCGCCATCACCGACCTGCTTGGCGGGCAGGTGCAGGTGATATTCGACAACATGCCCTCGATCATCCAGCACATCCGTTCCGGCGCGTTGCGCGCGCTCGGCGTCACCACGGCGGAGCGATCGGCGCAATTGCCGGACATTCAGGCGATCGGCGAGACGGTTCAGGGCTATGAGGCGAGCGCGCTGTTCGGGATGGGCGCGCCAAAGAACACGCCAAAGGACATCATCGGCAAGCTCAACGCGGAGGTCAACGCGGTTCTTGCCGAGCCGGAGATGAAGCAGCGCCTGGTCGAACTCGGCGGCGCGCCCTTGATCCAGACACCTGAGGCGTTCGGCGACAACATCAAGGCCGAAACCGAAAAGTGGAAGAAGGTGGTCGAATTTGCCGGGCTCAAGGTGGAGTGATCCGCGGTCGGCCCGGATATGGGCCGACTGGACCCGCCGCACGTGACGCGCACTAACGCTTCGGCTCCGCCGTTTCCTTCAATGTGCAGGTGATCAGGAGGGTATAGGCCCGCGCGTTGTTGGCGATCTCGGTGGTCTTGAGTTCGCTGGCGGGCGCTGCCGTCTCGTAGGCCACGACGCTGTTGTCGAGAAAATCGCGGATCGCTCCGGTCTTGATTGCGAAGTTGATGTTTTCGGGAATGTTGCCGGTCGCGCGCGCGACGCGGAAGGCGTTCAGCTTGGCGGCGACCACGCCGACGATGAGCCCGTTGGTATCGAGCAGCGGCCCGCCGGAATTGCCCGGCTGGATCGCGGCACTGATCTGCAGCATCCGCGTATCGTTGATCGTGCCGGACAGCGAACTCACGATTCCCGTGGTCACCGTGAAATCCGAGCTCAACAGGCCGTGGAAGGGATAGCCGATCGCGACCACGGTATCTCCCGAGCGAATCGAGCGATCGCGGATTTTCGCAAAATCCTTGAAAAGGTCCGGCGGTCCCTGCAGCACGGCGAGATCGTTGGTCTCGTCGCTCGAGACGACCCGCAGTGTTGTCGGCGCCTGACCGCCGAGATTGCCCCTGATTTGGCTGCAGCCGTTGACGACGTGGTGATTGGTGAGGATATGGCCGCTGGCAGAAACCACGAAGCCGGTGCCGCTGGCGCTCAGGGTCTTTGCCGGCCTGGGTGTCGCGTTCGGCGTCTCTGCCGGCCTGGCTGCCGTCGCCACAGGCGCGGTGAAATCGCCGGCCTTGTCGAGCCCCTCGGCCTTGACCTTGCTGACGCAGTTGGCGAGCACGCTCAGAAGCGGCCCGGTCGATGTCAGGTTGAAGTTCAGCGCGCCGGCGCCGGTGACCGCCACCATCAGGCTTGCCTTCTGAAACGTCCGCGCGACGTTGGGCGGCAGAATGGCGGTCGCCATTATCTTGGAAGTTGCCGTTGCGAACAGCCTGGCCTGCGACTGTCCGTCGAAGGTCACGTCGATCGGAACGGTTTCGCCCTTGTTGAGCTTGAACGACGGACTCGCAAAGCCCAGAAGCCAGTTGTTCGCAGCGTTCTGGCCGACCACGAGCGAGACGCCGCTGGCGTAGTTCGTGGTCGCCGCGCAATGCGAGAACCCACCGGTGTTGTCGTCGCTGAAGGCGCCGCCGACCCAGTTGCCGACATGGATCGAGCCGAAGGGCCCGGCGGCATGCGCCGCCGCCGTGATCGCCGCCTGAATGGCGCAGGCGATCAGAAACTTCTTCAACATGTCACGCAGCCTCCCAGCCCCAACAGCCTGCATTCTACGTAACCGCAACTCGGAAAAGCAACCGCAGGTGGTCACATGGCCCGGCGTCGCGCGCTGGCGCGGCCGTGGAATTGAACAAAAAGAATCATGTTTTCAGATATTTACCCGCGAAGCAGGGTCGCTTCCGATGCCGGCTTGAATTCGGCTCCCGTTCCCGTATACTTTGTATCGCAAAGTGAATCGGGCGGGCAGACAGTGATGCGCGATCTCGACAAGGCGTTGGCGGACATCATCGCCATTCGCAGCCAACTGGCCGCCGGCACCGCGTTTCGCGGCTATGGCCCCGCGACGATCGCGGCAACGGGCGGCGTGGCGCTGGTCACGGCGCTGCTGCAGCACCTCTTGCTTGCCCAGCCCACGCAAAATCCGCTGACCTTCTTCTTCGGCTGGGCAGCCGCCGCCGCGCTGTCGGGCGCGATGATCTGGATCGAGATGGTGGCGCGCACGCGGCGGCATCATTCGGGCCTTGCGGATGCGATGCTGTATCAGGCGATCGAGCAGTTTCTGCCTTGCGCCATCGCCGGCGTGCTGCTTGCCGTCGTGCTCTGGAAGTTCGCGCCCGAGGCGCTGTGGCTGTTGCCAGGGCTGTGGCAGGTCCTGACCTCGCTCGGCGTGTTCGCCTCGGTTCGCTCGCTGCCGCGCACGGTGGCGTTTGCCGGCGGCTGGTACTTTGTCGCGGGCTTCGTCGTGCTGGTGCTTGCAAGCCAGAGCCACAGCCTCTCGCCTTGGACCATGGGGCTGCCGTTTGCGATCGGGCAGGCGTTGATGGCCGCGATCATCTATTTTGCGTCCGGAGAGACCGATGTCGAAGACTGACGCCGCTCACGCGCCCTACGCCTATGACGGGCTCGACCGTGTCATCCATGAAAAGGCACGGCTCGGCATGTTGACCTCGCTGATGGCGCATCCCAAGGGACTGGCCTTCGCCGACTTGAAGCAGCTCTGCGGCCTGACCGACGGCAATCTCAGCCGCCATCTGCAGGTGCTGCAGGAAGCCGGCCTGATCGAGGTTACCAAGGGTTACGAAGGCAATCGCCCGCACACGAGCTGCCGCCTGACCAGGGCGGGGCGCCGGCGCTTCATCGACTACCTTGCCGTGCTCGAGGGCCTGGTGCGCGATGCCGCCAAGGCCGCCGGCAAGGAGAGCCCGCAACTCGCGCGCCTCGGCATCCTGTCGACCTGATCGCCCCCTTTTTTGCCATGGAGCTTTGTAATGCAAAGTAGTCTCTTCGCCAAACCGACATCGTCGCTTTGCGACAAGCTTCATGTCGGCATCATCATGGACGGCAACGGACGCTGGGCGAAGCGGCGCGGGCTTTCGCGTCTGCGCGGGCACGAAGCCGGCATCGAGGCGATCCGCCGCATCGTCGAGGCGGCGCCCGACCAGGGCGTCGGGACGCTGACGCTCTATGCTTTCTCGTCCGACAATTGGCGGCGGCCGAAGGGGGAGGTCGCAGGCCTGATGGCGTTGCTCAAATATTATCTCGCAAACGAGGTCGAGGCGCTGTTCAAGAACGGCGTTCGCCTGACCGTGATCGGCCGCCGCGACCGCCTTCCTGACGGGATTGCGGCCGCAA
Source organism: uncultured Alphaproteobacteria bacterium (assembly GCA_963738845.1). GTDB lineage: Bacteria > Pseudomonadota > Alphaproteobacteria > Rhizobiales > Xanthobacteraceae > Bradyrhizobium. The sequence continues at coordinate 231,478 of CAVTYJ010000015.1, forward strand.
TCGGGGATGCCGAGGCAGCGACGCTTTCCGGCGGCGCGCTGCATCTGCGCATCGCGGTCGATTATTCCGCCCGCGATGCGATCCTCAATGCGGCGATGAGGCTCGCGGGCGAAGGTGCGCCGAGCCGCGAAAAATTTTCCGAACTCGTCACCGGCGAAGCGGGCCTGCGCGACGTCGATCTCATCATTCGCACCAGCGGCGAGAAGCGGCTCTCCGATTTCCTGCTCTGGGAGAGCGCCTATGCCGAGCTGCATTTCACCGAGCGGATGTGGCCGGATTTCGATGCCGACGATCTTGCCGAGGCGCTCGGCTCGTTCCATCGCCGCGAGCGCCGTTTCGGCGGCCTGGAAGCGCTTGCGTTAGAGCCTGCGCCGAGTTTCTGAGACGGGTCGGCAAATCGTGCGCATTCTGCTCGTCAACGTGCCGCATCCGGCAATCGGCAGCCGGATTCCGGATGACCATTTGCCGCCGCTCGGCCTGCTTGCGATCGGCGGGCCTCTGATCGATGACGGCCAGCCGCCCCGAGCGGCGGGTCGGCATGCGTGACGCGGCCTGAGGCAGTCGAGGGCGGCGCTTGTTCCGGTGTCGTTCCGCGATGTGCCGCTCGCTTCAGTGGGACATCAGCGTCGGCACGGTCATGGTGCGCAGCATCTCGCGCGTGACGCCGCCCAAAATTCCCTCCTGCAGGCGCGAGTGGCCGTAGGCGCCCATCACCAGCATGTCGAGATTCTCGTCGGCGGCGAGAGACAGGATCGAGGGCTGAATGTCCGCGCGCGAGGCCGGCAGATCGACGAGCTTCATCGGAAGCCCGACACGCGCCAGATGTCTTGCGAGGCTATCTTGCGAGGCGTCCGCCGGCACACTCTCGCCGCCGTTGATCGAAATGGCATAGAGCACGTCGGCCTGGGCCAAAAAGGGCCTCGCATCCCTGAGCGCGCGGGCGGCAAGCCGGCTTCCATCCCAGCAGATGCCGATGCGCTTGGGCCTGAAGCTGCCGCGGAAAATGTGCGGCACGAACAGCACCGGGCCGCCGGCCTGCAGCATGATTTCGGTGGCGATGCTGTTATCGAAGGTCTGCACCTCCGGGTCGGGCTGGGAGACGACGGTGAGGTCGTAAAGCCGCGCGGTCGCGGCAATCGAGGCGGCGGCATCGCCCGGCATGTCGGCGCGCGAACGGCATGCGTAGGAGATGCCGGCGTGACGGGCTTCGGTCTCGAACACCGAGAGCGCGGTCCTGGCGCGTTCGATTGCCTTCTCCTGCTCGATTTCGAACACCGCGGCAACGGCCGCCGCCGCGCTTCCATCCATGACGTAGGCGGTGCTCGACGATACATAGCCGATTGCAAGCGCGTCGAGATGCGCGCCGAAAGCTTGCGCCAGCGAGATCGACGCATCGATCACGGGCCGCATGGACCGCTCGGTCGGGATGTGTACCAGAATGTCCTTGATCATGTCCGCCTCCCTCCGGGATGCTCGGCGCATCGTTGCGGGGTTTCGAACTCACGGCCTTGACCTGCGTCAAGAGCAAGCGGAGCGATTTGGCGTTTCGCTGCCAGCCACCGCGATCGCCGGACGTCAGTGCGCAGCGAGCAGCGCCAGCAGCAATCGTAAAACGATCCAGCCTGCGACCACCAGCAGCAGGGCGGCAAGGAGAAGGCTTTCATGCCATGGCACGGCGCCGCGTTCGCGCCGGCCTGACCCCTCGGCTTCAGAGCGGTCGCCTGGCCCCCTGAACCACAATCGCAGATCGCGACTGAAAGGTGCGATACGCATCGCAAGCCTCCTTTCACGTCTTGCATAATCGCGCCGGCGGCCGATTCGCTGGTTGACGTGGATCAATCAGCCGACCTGGATCAACAGGGCGCCTGCCGCGGACCAGCCCCGTTCCGGGTTGACCTCCGTCAATTTCTCTTCGGTCTCCCGCTCTAGGTTGTGGCTTCCAGATGTTCGTGGAGCATGAGAGATGACCGGCTTGAAAATACCGCACGACGCCTTCGTCTTCGTAGGCGATGGCCGCAAGGCCCTGTTCCTGAGGAACGAGGGCGACGAGAAATTCCCGAACCTGAAGACGGAAAGCGTATTCCAGGACGACAATCCGCCGACGCACGAGCAGGGAAGTGATCGGCCGGGGCGCCTCAGCAAGGCCCTGGACGCCGGCCAGCGCAGCGCCGTGGAGGCGGTGGACTGGCATCATATCGAGGAGCATCGGTTCGCCAAAAAGGTCGCAGCCGCCATGGAGGACGTGATGCGGGCGAGGCGGGTGCCCGCGCTCATCGTCGTGGCCCCGCCCAAGACGCTTGCCGACCTGCGCAACGCATTTCACGCCGATATCCGGGCGCGCGTCATCGCCGAGATCAACAAGGACCTGACAAAGCACCCGGTCGGAGAGATCGAGAGGCATTTGACAGCCATGTGAGGGGACAAAACCGATCTGATGCCGGCAAAATGCCTGCCTGAACAATCTCAGGCGTCCCGGCGAACGCCGGGATGCATAAGCACAGGACTTCATTGCTGCAGAGGACAAACAGCCACCCGTCGCGCCGGACGGATCCCCCATGTGTCCCAGTTTCGCGGGAACGACGGATGCATCGCAAACTTGGCGGCCACGGAAGATCGGCTGCTTGAAATCGCAAATCGGACCCGCCAATCAGAGCCGCCCCCTCTGAATTCGCCAAAATGCCGCAATTTGCCGCGCGTTTCTGCATCTCCGCGGGCCTGCCGCCCATAATTCGCCGCAGTTCGATCCGCATGATCCTGTTGGCTTTTTCCCGACTGGGGATTCGTGTTCGGGAAGCCATTGGGGATTGAATGCATCACGGCAGCATGATCGCTGATGCGCGTGGCAGGCGGCGCCGATGGGCGGGGCCCACGGTCGCAGTCGTGGCCGCGCTCGCCGCTGCGACCGCGGTCGCCGCATGGGTCGATGATTCCTCTCTGCCGATCTCTGCCGCGACGGCCTCGACAGATGCGCCGGTCTCGAGAATAGAGCAGTCCTTTTTCGATCTCCGGTTTTCTGTCCACCAGGCAAGGCGGTCCTCCGGCCCCGAGGCCAAGCTCCAAATGGCCAACGTCCTGTTTGCCCAGAAGCCCACCTATGACGGGTTCAGCGGCGAGGGCTTGCATGGCGCGCTGCCGGACGAGGCGATCGAATCCAAACCGGGGGAGGCCGAGGCAAAGGCAGCGGAGACGCTCGCGCCTGGGGTCCCGCTGCCTCGTTCGCGACCCACGGACGTAAGCCTGGCCTCGCGCGACCAGAAAGCTCCTGCGAGCGACAAGGCTTCTGCGGGCGACAAGGCTTCCGCAAGCGACGGCGACAGCACCCATCCCGACGATCCGACGCTGCTGCAGAAGCTGTCAGGGATGTTTCGATATCGCCTGACGCTGGCGTCGCTGACCCCGAGCGACGGAATTTTCGCCAGCTCGCCGGATCTTGCGGCGCTCGGATACGACAAAGAGACCGCTGTCTACGACATCACGGCACACGTGGTTTATCTGCCGAACGGCTCCAAGCTCGAGGCTCACTCTGGCCTGGGCGACAGCCGCGACGACCCGCGCCGCGTCAGCGAGCGAGCGGTGGGGTCGACGCCGCCGGCGATCTATGAACTCAAGCCTCGCGAGGCTCTCTTTCATGGCGTGCAGGCGTTGCGGATGCTTCCCGTTGAAGGGAGCGCGCTCGGCCGCACCGGGCTGCTGGTCCACAGTTACATGCTCGGTCCCAACGGGGACTCCAATGGTTGCGTATCAGTCAGGGACTACGACAGATTCCTGGCCGCCTATCAGAAGGGCGATTTCAAACGTCTCGCGGTGGTGTCGAATTTCACCGGATCGGCAGCACGACAGTCCTCGTTCCAGTCTGCAAACGGGGGGACTTGACGCGGGCGGACTTTGTATTTTGTAGATTGGAGGCCTGACAATGCCCAAGTCGGGACTTGCGTTGGTTTTTGCGGGGCTTTTCCTGCTTTCCGGTTGCATGCAAGCAACCCTTGCGCCGTCGTCCGAAGCGAGCATGACCTCGAGGGATCGGCAATTGCTCGCGCATCCGCCTTACGCGCAGGCGGCCATCCCCGAGCAATATCAGCGGCACATCGTCGACTTCCAGCGCCGCGAGCGACCGGGCACGATCCTGGTCGATACCGACTCGCGTTATCTCTATTACGTTCTGCCCGGCGGCAAGGCGATCCGTTACGGCGTGACGGTGGGCGAGGAGGCGATGGCCTGGTCCGGCGTGGCAACCGTGGGCCGCATGACCGAATGGCCGGATTGGGTCCCGACGCCGGAGATCCAGGCGCGGCTTGGTCCTTATCCGGCACGTGTGCCTGGAGGTCCGGCCAATCCGTTGGGCGCGCGGGCACTCTATCTCTACGAGGGCAGCAAGGACACGCTGTACCGCATCCACGGCACCAACCAGCCGGAATATATCGGCCGCGCGATCTCGTCGGGCTGCATTCGCATGACCAATGGCGACATCATCGATTTGTTCAGCCGCGTGAAGATGGGCACGACCGTCGTCGTCCTGCCGCCCGGTCGCAGCGTATAGAGAGTTCTGGAAACTATCTCCGCGTTCGTTTGAGCCCGCTAACGATTTCGAAAATCGCCTGGCCCAAAGTCGAGAGCGACCAGGGACAGGGGAAGCTCATGTGCGTGAACAGGGAAATCGTTCTTCAAAACGTGCGCCAATACCGCGCAATCGCTTCATTGTATCGTCAGACCGCGGCGTTTCGCCCGCTGCAGAAATGGTCGCTACTCGACCAGGCCGACGAATGGGAGCATCGCGCCGTCGTGGAGCTCGAAGCCTATTTTGAGGGCCACGAAGAAGCGATTTGCGACCTGCCGCCGCAACTTGGCGGCCGCGCCGACCTGCGCTGGGACATGGTTGCCGCCGCGTAAAGGTCAAGCGGCCGTGTCGCCGGGGGTGTGGACGACAATGGCGGGGGGATCGCGCAAAGAATTGGCTGCAAGCGCTCCTGTCGTCCCTGCGAACGCAGGAACCCATAACCACAACAGGTCGTTTGGCGACGGCTGAACGCCGCCCATTTACCACCGCAAGCACATGAGAGATTCCGCGGTATGGGTCCCTGCTTGCGCAGGGACGACAGGACTCACCAAAGAATCAAGTCAGGAGGTCGGTGTTGCAGGCAAAATGTCGTCCCAACTCTCCCTTCGGGCTGGAGGAGGGATCGTTGGCCGAGTGGCATCCGTCCTAATAAATAAACGCAGGCTCCCGCATCAGGTGATCGTTGACTGCCGTGACACCGGGGATTGTCTCGGCCGCCACAGTCACGGCTTGGCGCTCCTTTTCGGACTCCACAAAGCCCCAGAGATCGACCACGCCGCCGCTGACCATGACATTGAGCCGGTGCACATGGGACCACGGCTGCTTCTTCAACTCGTCGATGAGATTGTTCCGGATCGTCGCATCTGAAGCGCTAATCTCGAGCCTGGGGCGGGCGCTTGCGATCGCCTGAATGATGTTCGCGCGACTGACGATGCCGACCAGATCGCCGCCCCCGCTCACGACCGGAACGCGCTTGATGTGCTCCTCTTCGAAAAGGTCTGCGATTTCATAGAGCGGCGTCTCAGGCGCGGCCGTTCTGACGTCGCGTGTCATGACGTCCCTGACCTTCAGTGCGTGCGACTTGACGTATTCGTCCGCAAGCACGCGGTCGCCGGAAATCAGCGACAACCACCAGGAGACCGGGCGCTCGGTGCCGGCTTCGGCGCGGTGCAACAGGTCAGCTTCGGTGACGATGCCCACGAGCTTGCCGCCGCCATCGACCACGGGAACGGCGCTGATGCGCTTGGCGATCAGCAGCTTGGCTACATCGCGAACGGTCTCGTTTTCACCCACGGTGATGACCGGAGAAACCATCACGTCGCGTGCTTTCATGCGGACCTCCCTCGCTTGCGGATCACAATGGCTCGTCATCGACGGTCGACGTCTCTTCCTGCAAGGAGACGAAATCGCCGCCTCCGTAGTCTTCCTCGGCCGCCGGGCGAGCCATTCTTACGAGCTGATCGTCGACCCTCTTGACGCCGGGAACGTTTTCCGAGGCGATGATCGCGGCCTTGCGGGCGCTCTCGCTCTTGATAGTGCCCTTCAGGGTCACGACCCCGTCGCGAACGCCCACGTTGAGTGCGCATGGCCGCCACGAGGCCTGCGACATCGCTGCGACGACCGATGCCCGTATGTCATCGTCGACGCCCGACGTACCATGCCTGTCGAGCCACAAGCTTGCGACCGCCGCCAGGAAGTCACCGCGCGTCACGATTCCGACGATCGTGTCGCCGCGCATCACCGGAAATCGCCCGACGTTGCGCGCTTCCATCAGCCGCACGATCTGCTCGAGCGTGGTGTCCTCGCCAACCGTGATCGGGTCAGGTGTCATGATTTCGCGGACCGTGCGGCCGTGTTGCCGCGCAAAATCCAGCGCGGCCTGATCGGCACCGGCCAGCAGCGTGAGCCAGGGGCTTCGCTTTTTCTCGGTGCCAATCTCTACGCGACGGAGGAAGTCGCCTTCCGACAGGATGCCGACCAGCCTGCCGCCGCAATCGACGACGGGCAGGCCGCTGATGCGATAAGACATCAGCGTCTTGAGGGCGTCGATCACCGGCGCGTCGGCGCCGATCGTGACGACGTGCCGCGACATGATCTCGTGGGCGCGCATGAAGCAGCTCTCCACATGCAAGCACAATGTAGTCGGGTCGCGCATTCTCCGCTTGATCCGGATCAACCGGGCGGGTTTGATTTCGCTCAAAACGCATGTCACGCGGCATGGTCGAATGTGGAACCATCATTCGGAGGCACGCATGGAAACGGCAGCTCAGATCGAATTGGAAGGTGTTCAGCCCTCAGCCGAGTTCCAGGGCACGATCGAACGGCATCTGGCCGAGCTTGAGATGCGCTTCGGCCGCGTCACCGCGGCTCGCGTGGTGGTGCGAGGGCCCGGCGAGCATCACCAAAGCGGTGGCCAGTACCAGGTCAGCATCCGCCTCGCGCTGCCCGACGGTCGCGAGGTCAACATTGGGCGGACGCCGAGCGAAGATGCCCGCTACGCCGACCTGACATTTGCGGTCGACAACGCTTTCAAGCGGGCGCGCAGGCAATTGCAGGACCAGGCGCGAGTCATGCGGGGCGATATCAAGCACCGCGCGCGATCGCGAGCCGGGGGGTCGTGAAGCCGACAGGCCTGGCGGCGTTTACGGCGAAACTGTTCAGCCGCGGCTCAGCCGGTGCTGGGTAATTTCCGGCGGGCAGTTATAGCGAACCGCAACCACGCTGGACCCGGCGCCGACCGAGGTGTATCCGATCATGTCGCCATAGTGCCAGGCACCGGCACCCATGCGCCGCGGCAGGGCCGAATCGAGCGTGATCGGTATCGATCCCGGCAGGCAGATCTGACCGCCATGCGTATGACCGCTCAGAAGCAGGTCGAACCCGGCATGCGCCGCCTGCCGGTAAATCTCCGGGGTGTGCGACAGCAGGATCGCGAATGCATCGTCGGGGATCTCCGACGCTGCCTTCTCGATGTTGTCGACCCTGAAGTAATGGGCATCATCGATGCCGGCGAGATAGATCGACTGATCGCCCCGTTTGATCATCTCACACTCGTTCTGCAGCATCCGAATGCCCATGGCTTCCATTCCGGGCAGCATCTGAATCGTATCGTGATTGCCGAGAACGCCGAAGATGGGTTGCCTGAGCTGGCCCACGAGCTTGGCCATGCCTTTCAGCGCCGGGTCGTAGGGGCCGAAGGTCTTGCCGCGAAAGTCGCCGGTCAGCACGCAGATATCGTATTGCAGACCCACGACCAGTTCATGAAGCCGCAGCATCGCGCGCTGGCTTATGTCGACATGGGTGTCGCTGATATGGAGGATCGTGAAGCCATCGAAGTGCGACGGCAGACGCGCGCTGCGGACCTGGTTGGTGTTGAGGACTATTCGCTCGGCGTTTCTGCGCCCGCGCCAGTAAAGGCCGGTCACCTTCAGGATCGTCCGGATGACGGAATGGATCGAATACCAATTTTCGATGTGAAAGAAATTGAGGCCTTGTCCGAAGATCTGAGCTTCGTGGTCGCCCTCGATTCCGAGGCGCTGGCGGGCATGCAGCCGTCCAAGCCGTCGCTCAAGGGTCAAGAGAGTTTCAGTTTCGCCCGGCAGGGATGGACCTGCCTTGCTCACGGCGACACCGCGCTGGCACCGACTGTTTTGGTCAGGTTGAAGTACGCCCTCAGGCCCACGAAGCTGATGTCTTGCTTCAGCACGATACTGACCGGAATCCGGCGCAGATAGGCTTCGTAGCGTCCCTTGGCTTCGAACTGCCTGCGCAAGTCGGACCGGGCGACATAATCGGGAAAGCGCGGCGGAATGCCGCCCGCGATATGGACGCCGCCGCTGGCGCAAAAAGTCAGTGCGAGATTGCCCGCCACCGCACCGAGCCAGGCGCAGAACATGTCGAGCGTGGCGCGGCTTGTCGGGCAACTGCCGTCGAGCGCACTTTGCGTGATGGCGGCGGCATCGCGCTCGGGCACCGTCACGCCGTCGATTGCAGCGATCGCCCGGTACACGTTCTCGATCCCCATCCCCGACAACGCCCGCTCGATGGAGACATGGCCGAAACGTTCGCGCATCGCCGCAAGCACCTCGGCCTCCCGCGTCGAGGTCGCCGGCAGCGTGGCATGACCAGCCTCGGTCACCACCACCAGTGGGCGCGCGCCGGGAAACAGGCATGCGGCGCCGAATCCGGTGCCGGGGCCGATCACGAGCTGCGGACCCAGCGCCGCCGGAACCTCGCCGCCGAGCGGAAACAGGTCAGCCGGCTGCAAATCCGCAAGCGACCAGCCGATCGCCTCGAAATCGTTCAACAGCCGCACCGAGCTGAAGCCGAATGCGCGCTCCAGCTCGAAGCCATCGATGATCCAATGACTGTTGGTCAGGACGCAGCGGTTGTTCTCGATTGGCCCGGCGACATCGAGCACGGCCGCGACGGGCCGCGCCTTCCCGGCGTGACGGGACAGGAAGGCTTCGACTGCATCAGCCGCGCTCGCAAAGTCGGCGACCTTGAGATGCTCGATCGCGCCGATCTCGCCGTCCTGCATGAGCGCAAGGCGCGCGTTGGTTCCGCCGATATCGGCGAGAAGAATCCGTTCGCCTGGCAACATTCAGCCGCTACTCATCCCTTTGCCGCGCTCGTGTTCGACGGAACTGCGCCGCCGGTCCCCGCGATAAGGTCGGAATATCATCGCGCGGACGGTTTGGGAATGCGCTTCGTGGTGAGATAGTCGACTTGGACGAGGCCAAAGCCTACAACACCCACTCGAAACTGCAAAGTCCATCGCTCTCGCCAGTGCCCTCGAGACTACAACCGGTTGCGGAATACATCAGATGACGGATTCATACATGAGCGCGCTTCGGTTTGCGGATGATGCGGTCAGGGCTCAAGGATTCGAAGTTCGCCGCGTGTCGCGCCCTGTTCAGGTCGTGTATCTCGTTGCGCAGCTTGATTTCGAGATGACAACGGGCGGAGCGCTGCAGTGGTTGACGAACAGCTCGGGGCGGCACGCGCGCGAAACAGTCACGGCTCTACACGAGATCGGCGCAGACGTCTGCGCGAGGATTGTCGCGGAGATCTTGGCGTTTTTCCCGAACGCGCATCCCGCCGGGCCGGATGACGAGCGGCTCAGGCAGATCGAGGCGCTCATTCCAACGGCAGAGCCGACGTGGCGCGATCTAGGCCATCGTCTGACCGACTGGCCGGAGAACGTGGACGCGTTATTGCGGCGTTATGTGGCGGCTCACCCGTCCGATTTCGTAAACCCGAGAATGTGAGCCGTGGATTGCGGTGGTCCATGCTGCTTTTGGACCGATCGCATCAGGTCAAGAGTATGGCATCGCGGTCGTGTTCGCGGCGCCACAGCGCGAGATACCTGGGTGAGGGCTCCTGTCTCTTGGCTCAGTCAAGCCGGGCGCGATAATGCTCAGAATGTCCCTGCTTGCGACGCGCTACAATCGGGAGCGACGTGCGTTGCGGAAGTTCACAGGTCGTTGCAGATCGCCGATTGGTCGGATTACCTCCGATGACCGCTCTTCTCGAAAGCTACCCTGGCTCGGTCATGCTGTTCGCGCGGGCCCGATAAATGTGCGACGCGGCCGCCGCGTAGGCGCATAGTGCCGCGATCGCGATCGGTGCCTCGATCACGGAGAAAAACAGAAATCCCCCTGCGTTCGGCTGCGCCTGCCCGGGCAGAAACCAGAGCCGGCCGAGAAGGATATTGATGACTAAAACGGGCAATCCCGTCAGAACGAATATGAAGGCCACGCGCCAGGAGCTTCCCTTTGTATCGAGCCGAGCCTTGCGCCACGTCGCACCGGGCGCATCAATTGCGATCGCGGGAAACAGGATGGCCCGCCGCACCAGCATGATGACAAGCGTGGTGAACAGGACGGCGGTGACGACGCCGAGTCCATAGTCCCGGGCGGCGGGAAGTAAGTCCTCGATGAACGGGATCAGCCAGAGAATTTTGACCAGGATCGAGAAGCCGACGAAACGCAGATAGCGGCTGCTCTTCGGCTCGAGCGGATAGCGGTTTGTTTTCTCGCCCAGAAGTACGAAGCGGTGCACCGCGATTGCCAGCGGCGCGAGCAGTGCCGCCTGCACGATGCCGGCAATGATCGATATAATGGGAAGCCACGGGCTGCCGATCAGCGCGAACGGGTTGGGATTAATCGCAGAGATTGCGAGCGCAGAGACTGCGAGCGATACGACAAGGTAGAGCACGAACGCGATGCCGGCCACAACCGGCATGACGTCAATCGCCTGAAAGGCGTCCCTCCAGGCAATTGCGGCCGTCTCGATGACGGGTAGTTCTCTCTGTGCCAAAGCCGCCCCTTGCAAAGGCAGGATAGTGGGCCTGCACATCGTTTGCAACGAGGACGCTGAGCCGCATCCGTGTCGAGATGGGCGGCGGCGTCAAATCGTGTCGTCCTGGGCTTCACAATGTCCCCCAGTTTCTGCGCCCGCTTGATGTCCTGGTGTTGATCGCGTCCGATGTTGAACCCTTTGGAAAGTCACAACGTCCAAGGTACGACGGCTGACTCAAACAATTCGCTTCAAACGTCTGGTGGTCCAGGCAGCTTCGACGGTGAGGCGCAAACCTCCGGTACTGGAAGCAAGAATGACTGCAGCACATGAGCGGACGGACGGTCTGGCCCGATGGATCGTGCTCGTCGCGTTCCTCTGCCTTTTGGTCGTTTTGATCTGCACATGGGTGTTGACTCGCGACTACTGGATTCCCGCCATGCTCGCTTCATCGGCCGTCGGGCTGGTGGCCGGTATCGTATGCCACGAACTTGGGCATATGCTGTGCGCTGTGCTCCTCTCGGTTCCTGTCAAAATGGTTTCAATCGGAATCGGGCCTATGCTGTGGCGCGGCCGAATAGGTGAAACCCGGTTTGAATTGCGTGCAGTGCCTTGTGGGGAACTCATGCAGTGCGATCCGCAGCCGATCGTTCGCAGGTTTTCGATGCTGCTCGTTACGCTCGGCGGAGTGTTGGGGAATGCCGCGCTGATCGGCCTTGTCAACGCGATCGATCCGGCGGTCGGGCCGACCCTGGGTCACGACTATCTCAGACCGGTCGTGTTCGCCCAATATTACCTCATCGTTGTGAATTTGGCGCCCTTTTGGACCAGGACGGGCGATGTCCGGACCGGCAGCGATGGCCTGCAGCTTCTGCTGCTTTTGACCGGAATCGTGCTGGGCGGGCCCCGGTGGATTTCCCGCATGCTCGCCAGTGCAATCAACGGAGTCCTTTTTGGGTTACTCCTCTATTCCGTATACTCGCTATTTCCCTCAGGCTGGTGGCCGAGCATGAATGTCTGGGGAGTTGTGGGGTCAAGTGCAGCAGGCGCAATGCTGGTCGGCTGCTTCGAATTGGGTGCTCGGCGGAAAGCCAAGAACTCCGAGTGAGGCACTATCGCGCCATGGCATCGTAACGCGAACCCGGTCCTGGCGCACTGTCGCGTGAGGAGACCATGCTGGTATGAGGTGCTGGGGCGAACAGGTGCGGACGGATCAAAGGCTGCGAGGCCTGACTGCCCCAAACGCTACTCGCTCGAAATCGATGCCAGACGTGCTCTCTCCATATGAGAAGCCTTCCAGCTGATGAAAATGGCCATCCCGAAGCCAGAGCAAAAATCCCATTCCGTTTTCAAGACCGGCGACAGTCGCTCCGACATCACCCAGTGGCGAGGCGATATCTTTGATTGGCAAACGATGTGAGACATCGAGCGTGGTGTAGAAACCGGCTCCCGTGTTCTCTCGGGCGGTGACGCGCACCTTTCCCTGCTGACCAGCAAGCGCATTTGCGACTGCGGGTACCTGAAGCGCAATGGCGTCCAGCACCGCCTGTTCGAGTGAGGACAAAACTTCCATGTGCCGACGTTAGCAACTCTCAGCCGAGCTTCAATACTGCGAGTATTTCGAAGTCGGCACCGAACTCGAAACCGCCGTTGTGATTATCTCAAAAATGAGATATAGGCATTCATGGTTTGGCGGGTAGAAGTCCTTACCGAAACGGTCGCCGCGGAAATCGCCGCCCTTCCGGCCGACATGCAGGCGCGGTTTCTGCGGCTAGCGGAGCGCATCACCTCGGCAGGGACTGGAAAGCCTGACTGAGCCGCACGTGAAGCATCTGGAAGAGAAGTTGTGGGAGTTGAGGCTGACAGGTCGCGACGGAATTGCTCGTGCGCTTTATGTCACGCTATTGGCCGAAGGGTGGTCGTGGTTCGCGCTTTCGTGAAAAAGACGCAAAAGACCCCGCGCTCCGAGATCGAGCTCGCGTTACAGCGAGCAAAGGAGTTCACATGACAATTTCGTTCGACAAGCTCAAAGCTCGCCTCCTCGCCAACCCGAAGGTCAAGGCGGAGTACGACGCACTTGTGCCAGAGTTCGAGATTGCCGCCGAGTTGCTCAGGGCTCGTCGGCGCGCAGGTCTCTCGCAAGCCGAATTGGCCGCCCGGATGGGGACCAGCCAGTCCACGGTCGCCCGACTTGAAAGTGGTCAAACGCTACCGAGCACAAAGACGCTGCTGCGCTATGCCGAGGCAACCGGCAGCAAATTCCACGTGCGGCTGTCGGTGGCTTGAGCCGCGATTTTGCCCCCGAGCAGTCCGGCTGTGGAGCGATGGGCCATGACAGACCATGCGATTCCAATCATCGACTGCCACGTGCATTTCGTCGATGCGAATCGCTTCCGCTATCCGATCTTTGCCCAGCACAGTGCTGGATTTGAGGAACTGGTCGGCGACTACAGCGCGCTGCCGCGCCGTTATCTGCCGGAGAACTATCGCGCGGATGCATGCGGACTGCAGATCGAACAGACGGTGTTCGCCGAATTTATGTCCGACACGCCCCTCGAGGAGCTGCGTTGGGCGCAATCGCTGGCGAAGGCGACCGGCTTCCCGAATGGGATGGTTGCCAGCGTCGATTTTCAAGCCCCGGATATTGAGCAGAAGATCGAGGCGTATCGATCTTTAAACGGTGTCCGCGCGGTGCGTCAGCACCTCGCCTGGCATCCCCTCAACGAGCTATTGCGTTTTGCGCCTGTGCCGGACTTATTGGCCGACTCCGGCTGGCGTCGGGGCCTTACGTCGCTGCGCAAATACGATCTCGCCTGTGAAATCGAGATCGTTGCCACACAGCTTGCCGACCTCACTTCCGTGGCCAGCAGCTTCCCCGATCTCAGGCTCGTTCTGCCGTTGATGGGGTGGCCGATCGGCTTGACAGCGGAGGGTTTTCAGACCTGGCGGAGCGACATGGCAAGGCTTGCTCGCTGCGAGAACGTCGCGGTCAAGATTTTCGGCGCCGAGTGCATCTTTGGACTTGACTGGACGGTGCCGCAAATCCGCCCATGGGTGTTGGAGACAATCGAGCTGTTCGGGCCGGCCCGCTGCATGTTCGCAAGCCATATGCCGATCGCCGCACTCTCGCGCGGCCTGGGCGATGTGTATGAGGCATACAAGGAGATCGTCGAGCGCTTCACCCCCTCCGAGCAGCAATGTCTGTTCCATGACACGGCCGCGTCGACCTACCGGCTAACAACGGAGCAGGTCGCGGCCAATGGGAAAGTCGGCTGACTCGCGAAGAGGCCGAAGGAGGGCATCGGCATCCCATTGCCTGCGGGCAATTAGCTCCTCAAACGATGCGTCCGAATTTGGCCTCCTGCACCCCGCTTCAGGAGGCCAATCTCACGAGCCCAGTCTGCTTCTGGCTCTTCAGGTCATTTTGTTGCTGCACAACGTGAGGTCGCTTGCGGACTAAACCGGACAACAAGTGGCTTGCGGGATCGGCGGCTCCAGTCGCGATTGACCCAAAGCCGTCATCACCAGCGGTGCCGGAAGTGCATAGCACGGCAAGCGCTTCTTGGCTCAAGATCGACCCTGCCAGGAAGCTCCAGCGCGGCCTGGTCATGATTCTCGGCTCAGCAATGATGTTGAGCCCAGGTACAATAGCGCCACGGCGCACCGCACTGGTTAGGGTTCTACCAAATGGGATCATCGTCAAGCAGGGCAGCCCAATGAAACCCACGATCCTGAAAAGACTGTTTCTCGTCGCCCTCTGCTGTCTCCCAATGGCGATGGCGAGTTCAGGCGCAGGCGCAGCAAAAGCAACAACTTCTTCCATCCGAGGAGTTGATCAATCGCGGCATCCACCGCCGCGCAGTCGAGGTGGCCGTCTGGGGCATGCCAGCGGTCAATTTTGAGCGCATGCTTCAGGCGCTGATCACCAACGGCGGGACCTCAAATCAGATGCTCTACTGGTCGCGCCCGGTCAACTGGAAGGATCAGGCCCTCACGCCCAACCCCAATACGATCTACTTCAACCCATTCTACGACACGACCAAGGGCCCGGTGGTGCTGGAGATCCCGCCCGTCGAGGGAGAGTCTTCGATCACTGGCAGCATCGACGACGCTTGGCAATGCGCGCTGGAGGATGTGGGCCCCGCGGGTGTCGATCAGGGCAATGGCGGCAAATACCTCATCACCCCGCCGGGATACAAAGAAACTCCGCCCGCTGGATACATTGTAGTGCCTTCGGATACGTATCAGGGATTCGCGATTCTGCGCTCGAACTTCAAGAGTGGCAGCGATGCCGACATCGCCGCTGCGGTAGCGTACGGGAAGCGGATGAAGATCTACCCGCTAACCGGAAACGCGGACCAGGCCGTTTACGTGGATGTCTATGACAAGATGTTCGACGCGACGATTCCCTACGACGCGCGCTTCTTCGAATCGCTGAATCGCTTCGTTCAGGCCGAGCCGTGGCTGACGCGCGACAAGGTGATGATAGATTCTCTCAAAGCGGTCGGTATTGCAAAGGGCAAACCCTTCAACGCGGATGCGAAGACGCGATCGATCCTCGACCAAGCGGCACGCGAAGCGGGGACGTCTATCGACAAGTGGTACGAGCGGGGCTTTAGTCAGCCGTTCTTCGAAGGCACGCACTGGGCGTTGCCGGTATCGAAGGAAACCATCGAAGGCTTGTCCACGATGTTCGTCGACCCCGACAGCTATCCGATCGACGGCCGAGCGGTTTATTTCTCCGTCGCCTACTTCAGCGCCAAGCACTTGGGTGCCGGCCAGTTCTACCTCCTGGCGATCGACGACAAATCCGGCCAACCGTTTGGTGGAGAGAAGACCTACCGGCTGCGCGTCCCGCCGAACGCGCCAGTGAAGCTGTACTGGTCCGCCACCGCGTACGACCGCGAAACGCACGCGCTGATCCGCGAGACATCGCGCTCAAGCCGCGCGTCGAATAGCGCCGGCGTGCAGCAGAACGCCGACGAATCGCTAGACGTGTTCTTCGGGCCGCGGGCGCCCGCAGGCAAGGAGTCGAACTGGGTACCAACGAATGGTCGCGATTTCGAAATCCTCTTCCGTCTGTACGGCCCGGAGAAAGCGTTTTTCGACAAGACTTGGATATTGCCGGACATCGAGGAACTCAAATAACGCGCAAGGGCTACTTTGTTATCCTCTATCGTCCGCGACAGTTTCCAGTGACCTCGAAGAGAGGAAATGAGCGAAGGAGCACCCAATGAAGCCGATCCTCCTACGAACAATGATCGGGGCTAGCATTGCATGCGTAGCGACGATGACCCTGGTTAAGGCCCAACAGGTGCCCCAACCAACTACTGCGGAGGAAGTCCCTGGCCCGCCACACGGTACCGCCATGACCAAGCCCTATGTACAGACAGTGGGCCGCATGGCGTACGTGTGGGGCTGGGCTTTGGTGAATGCCGCCAATCGCGCTGTGGCCTTTTCCAAGGCACCGGAACCGGGGCTCATGGGCGGTGTCGTTCCTGTGGCCTATAACCACCTTGCAATGCTCACTGGCTACATCGCCCCGGACCAACACTTCATCGCCTGCCCGAACCAGGACGTGACCTACGGTGCTGGTTTCTTTGATCTTGATCAGGGGCCGGCTGTCCTCCAAGTACCGGACTTCGGAAATCGCTTTTGGGTCTACGCTCTCTACGACGGCCGCACTGACGCGTTCGCGAAAATCGGCAAACAATACGGCACTAAACCCGGCTTCTACCTGATGGTCGGCCCGAACTGGAAGGGCGACACGCCAGCAAACATCACGGCGGTGGTACGTTCCTCGACGCGGTTTGCGTTCGTGGTTCCGCGCATCTTTATGGACGATACTCCTGAGGATCATGCGGCCATTCAGCCCGTGTTGACAAGCATCAATGGCTATCCATTGTCCGAGTTCGACGGGAAGATGAAGGTGGTGGATTGGAGCAAACTTCCGCAGTTCCCCTCACCGAAATCCGATGGCCAGGGTGAAACCAAGTGGGTGAACCCGGACAGTTTTTTCGATGAGTTGCCGGCCGTCATGAAGCAGGTGCCGCCGCTTCCAGGTGAAGAGGCCCTCTACGCTTGGATCACGAGTGTGCTGGACGCCGCCGCCAAGGACCCCGAAATCAAAAAGACCCTCCAAGAGACCGCTGCGGAGGCGGAGCGCGAGATGATCCCGCTATTCCTACAGTGGCGTAACAATGGCCGTCCCGCTGGCAACGGCTGGAACTCGCCAGTCAACAATGCCAAGTGGGGCAGCGACTATCTCAATCGCACTGCCACTGCCAAATCCAACATGTATGACAATAGCCCCGAGGAAACGAAATACATCTACAGGGACGATGACAACCAAGGGCAACAATTGAATGGCCAGAACACCTATGTAGTTACGTTTGCCAAGGGCGAGGTGCCCCCGGTCAACGGCTTCTGGTCGGTTACATTATATGATGCGGAACATTTCTTTCACCCCAATCCACTGAACCGTTACTCCCTGGGCACTAAGAACAAGGACCTCAAGTACAACGCAGATGGTTCGCTGACGCTCTATGCCGGCAGCAAATCGCCGGGCAAGGACAAGGAAAGCAATTGGCTGCCGGCACCATCTGGAGACTTCTCGCTCTACATCCGCGCGTACTGGGCGAACAAGCCGATCCTCGATGGGCAGTGGAAGCCGCCGGTCCTCACTCGCCTGCCATAGAGCTTTTTGCGCCCAGGTCTTTGGTTCAAGGGAGTCTGCTCATGGCCCTTCGCTACATATTGCAGCGCCGCCCAACCTCGGTCGCAAACGGAGCATAGGGGAAGTGGACGGGCAATCCTCTATTGCAGAGGACGACGCTCGTGACCATCTGCGACATCGGCCAGCCAGTTGGCAACCTTCGACCCAGTCGAATTCAGCGCTTCCAGAACGATGGTTTGGCCCGATAAGATGCCGTTCCGTTCGAAAACTTAGGGGCGGATATGGCGCGGCGTTCGAGGGGCGGCAACGCAAGCAAGGCGAAAGCGGGCAAGACAAGTCAACCGACGGCCCGCGAAACCACCAAGATCAGGCGCCGCGTTGCTCCAGCGACCACGCTGCGCAAGCGTCTCACGGTTTCCGATTTGATCAAGAAACTGAACGAAGCACGAGAGCAGCAGACGGCCACTTCGGAGGTGCTGAAGATCATCAATGCATCGGCCGGCGATCTCACTCCCGTGTTCGATGCCATTCTGGAGAAGGCGATGCGACTGTCCGAGGCCTCATTCGGCGGCCTGGCCGTTCCCGATGGAGAATTTGGCCGATTGGTCGCTATTCGCGGAATTACGGGTCCATATGCCGAATTGATCACCAGTAAGCGGTATCGGCGGTCAGCCCTGTTCGGCTCTACGCTCAAGACACCATCAGTCATTCATATTCTTGATCTGAAAGATGACGAAAGCTATCGCCGGCGGTCTCCGACCGTTGTAGAGGCTGTCGAACTTGGCGGTATCCGCACGTGGCTACTGGTGCCGCTGCTCAAGGATAATAAGCTCCTCGGAGGCTTCCTATTCTACCGTCGGGAAGTGCGAGCCTTCTCCGACGAACACATTTCGTTGTTGCAGAATTTCGCCGATCAAGCCGTGATTGCGATGGAGAATGCGCGCTTGCTCAACGAGCTTCGGCAGCGAACAGATGAGCTTGCCCAACTGTTTGAAAGCGAGGAAGCGCGCGCTTTGGAACTTGCAAAGTCGCTAGAAGATTTGCGAGCTGCGCAAGACCGGCTGATCCGAGCCGAGAAACTTGCCGCCCTTGGACGGCTGGTGGCCGGTGTAGCGCACGAGGTCAACAGCCCCGTCGGCACCAGCCTGACGGTCGCATCCGCGCTGGAACTCAAGCGCGCCGCGTTCGCGGCCGATGTCGCGCGCGGCGAACTGAAACGATCGACCCTCAACGAGTTCCTCGAAGTCGTCGAGGACGCTTCCTCGTTGCTGGCATCAAATCTCAACCGCGCCGCGGAACTGATCCAGTCATTCAAGCAAGTCGCGGTCGATGAGGGTTATCTGGATCGGCGCAGTTTCTTTGCCGGCGATCTGACCGAGCAGGTTCTCGCTGGCCTGCGGCCGTCATTGAGCGGAAAAAATATCGTACTCAACGTCGAGTGGGAGCCCGATCTTGAGATGAACAGTTATCCAGGACCTTACGGACAGGCACTCACCAACCTTTTTCTCAATGCGGTCATGCACGCGTTTCCAGACGGAAAGGGAGGCGAGATCGACATCAAGTTGCGGGCGTCGGGCAGCGACCAAGTAGAAATCCTGTTTTCCGACAATGGCCGCGGAATGAGCGCTGACGTCATGCGCCAGGCCTTCAATCCGTTTTTCACGACGCGCCGCGAGAGCGGCAGCACTGGGCTCGGCCTGCATATCGTCCACAACATGGTCACCAATCGTCTGGGCGGGCAGCTCAATGTTGACAGCACGCCCGGCAGAGGAACGAAAATCCAGATCATCTTGCCGCTTACAGCGCCAGCCCGGCGTGCCGCCGAAGAGTAGAGCGGTGTCCGCAATCGGCAGTTGCTACAGCGTGATCAAATAAGCCCCGATGTCGCTCATTGGCCCTTCGCAACATATTGTACAGCCCCAAGACATTGATCGCTAATGGGGCAAAGCGGAAATCGACAGGCCGCGGTCTATCGCGGAGGGCGACGCTCATGACCCGGAGCGGACCTCGGCAAGGATGCTCGCTGCTACTCGTTTGTTATTCGGTACTGGCGCTGCAGCAGCTTCGCTCAACGCTTGCCAATAGATGGAAGATGAAATGAGCGCGCGTGTATAATGCAACGGCTGGAAGGGCCAAAACGGTAATCCTGTTGAAAGGAGAAACCAAATGAAGTTGATCGCATTCGCGTTGGTTGGAGTTGCAGCCGTGGCAGGGGTTGTCGCCTTGACGGCGCCCGCAGCTAATCAAGAGAGCGCGCCGAGCTTCGTTACCGATATTCCCCCTGGATACCGCGACTGGAGGTTGATCTCCGTGGCCCACGAGGAGGGCAACTTCCATAGTTTTTCTGCCGTGTTGGGCAACGATTTAGCGATGCAGGCGTACCGCGAAGGGAAGCTCCCGTTCCCAGACGGCGCGATCATTGCCGCTCTGCATTACCGCCACGTGCCGGCGGAGGAAAACAACAAAGTCTTTGGCCAAGCCCAATCTTTCGTACCCGGCACCCCAACGAACATCCAATTTATGGTCAAGGACATAAAAAAGTACGCCGCAACGGGCGGTTGGGGCTTCGCTCACTTCCAGGACGGCAAACCTGCCGACGAGGCGTTCATGAAACCCTGCTTCCCTTGCCACAACGAGGTCAAAGCGCGTGACCTTGTCTTCACCCGGTACGCACAATGATAAGCACCGCTGCTTGAGCGCCAGAGGCCGATCGCGATCTGGGCTGCAAGCGGCGCGGATACGGCAGTTTGGTTAGGCTCAACGTTGACCTGACGGAGCATGGCTGTGAGTCTGCTTCAACGGGGTGGAGTGCGATTTTGACCCAAGCGGACGCTTGGCTGACCTGCAGGCTTGTCAAAGATCGTTTATATCGATGACGGCGATCACAATCTGGTTTGAACTCAATTTCGGTCCTTGAGTGAACGGCGGATTGCGCGTGTTGCCAGCTCGCTAGCGGCAATTTTCATCCTCTTGACTCCGAGGTTAGCGGTGAGTCGAGACGCGCTTGAACTCGCGAGCAAGGAATTTCGGCGACGCGCATTGTTCGATCCGATCACGCGACCGCAGGAATTCTTGCTCGCGTTGGTCCGGCGTCGTCCACGAGAAATGTTGTTCGATCTCGTCCATCGCCGAGGCGCTGACGGCGCATGGGATTTCCCTGGCGCCGTCCATCATCGAAAACAGCACCACCATGCGATTGAACTCATATTTCCCGATCTTGCCGCGCGCGAGCATCATTTGATGCGCCTTGCGGCTGATGCAGCGGCGGTATCGCGCGCTCCATAGTAGTCATTTCTCCCTGACCTGCGGAGAATTGATCTCTGCAATCCTGCGCAGGCAATCGGCTTCGGTATCGTGCGGTCCTGAGACGAACGTTCCGCTCACCTTCGTGGAATACCAACCGGACACCACACCGAGGCGAAGCGACTCTTCAACCTTGACGTGACGGGGGGAGAGATTTTGCGTCGTTGCTTTCAGTTGGCTCGCTCGATGCTCCATCGAACGCACGGGGTGAGGCTTTCAGTCGTTCGGGATAAATCGCTCAACTCTCGCCGGCGAGCCGGGTGAGGTCGGCCAGTACCGCCGTCACGAGGTCGCGGTGATGCGTATCGGCGGGGGCGAGGTCAGCAGCATACAGATTCAGGACGTAACGCGCCTTTGCGACTGCCTCCGGCCAGGAGTTGGCCGGGACGGTGAGGAGCTGGAGCTCGACAGCCGCCTGATGATCGCGCAACAGTTTTGCGTTGGCCTCGACGTCGGCGAGCACGCGACGGATATCGGTGGCCTTTTGCGCCGCCATGCCGCGATGCTTGTCGAGATCGACCGGGTTTTCATGCATCGGATGCGCTCGCGTCCTTACGCTGTGCATCGGACAGATCGACCGAGCTGATTGAGATCATTTCCACCGAGGAATGGCGCGGAGCTGCACCGGGGACCATGATCATCGTGGCGACGCGGCGGAAGCTCGGAAATGAGAGCCCTTCAATCATTTCCTCGTCCGTGATCACCTCATATGCGCCTGGCGGCAGCAGCCGATCGACGCCTTTGATCAGGAAGGGGTGCTTGAAATGAACCGTTTCCCGTCGCGTGCGCGTGATCATATTGACTGACCGGCGCTTCTGCATCCGAGGAGAGACAGATTTTCGAGCATGCCTAAGCGTGCGCCCTATCACGGGAAATAGCTATCGTTTTGTGGCGCTATGCGCGCATTTGTCCAATTAAGGCAGCGCGCCTTTCCGACTAGTGGAGCACAGCCGCCATCGAGTCATGAATGGCATCCCAGGCGGCTTTCCGATTCCTGTGCTTACCCGGAATGTCAACCCAACATTGATGGGCCTGGCGCTCCGCGGGATCGTATTCCGCGGGATCGACATACAAGATAGCGGGCAAGTCGCAGTAGCAGTATTTTAGATCAATCGCTAACCGCGGGATGCTCCAGCGGATGGTCACTAGCGATCGCACCCTACGGCACCGACGAGACCTCATACCTCGTGGTGAACTGCTTCGCAGCCGCTAACGTCGTGCACGGCGACCTTTTTGGAACAGGGGAGCTCAACTTGTCCTGGATCTCGAACCGCGCAGCCAGCTCACACAGCTGAATCTGGAAGGCCGTGTGAGCTCCTCCAAGGTCATCGAGCCGACGCGCTGGAAATCGGCCAGGTGCATCGTCGAGAGTTTGCGCAGGTGACCATCACGTCGGCAATGCGCTTACGCAGCTCGTAGCAATCCTTGTCTGCGGGAATCCTTCAGCAGACAGAGCCGAGCGCCGAGATCATCTCCGCCATTGTCCTCTGATCAAACTCCATCAACATCCGTTCTCCAATCATCGGGAAAAAACTTGGTCCGCTCTCAGGTAGGTTTCGGAAATAGGCGATCCCCAAAGCGGTCAAGCCGCTTCACCGAGCCAGTGGCACTACTGAAATGTCCGACCAACTCTCCTGATGGTCGGTATATGTTCGCGCCCTTTACGTCATAGAGCTTGTTGCCCTCAAGATCGAAAACTTCCTGACCAATCTCCACAGCGACGTGATCGCCCCTGCTGTTGAATATATCACCTGCCAAGACCAATCTCCTTGTGCGGGCCCGTCGGCACTCTGCACTCATTCGCGGAAGATAGCGAGTGAAATCAAACACCATCCGGACCGACCGCAATGCGCTGCCCTCAGGACCGTCGCTCACAATGAACCGGCTTCGCCCAAAGAGCGTATGCCAAATTCACCTAGAAAGTACTTGGTGCGCGACCTAGCAGATCACGGGTCTGACAAATAGGCATTTTGAACGGTCGCCATTTCATCGCGGGCTAATGGAGTCGGCGATGAACGCGCGTACGCAAACCAAGATGAGCTGAGCCGACGGATGTGTCGAGGAGGAGCCAATGCAGGACATGCTGGCACATTTGGAGAAGCTTCGCGTCTAGGCCGCGGAATGCGAAATGATCCGCAATCGGGCGAAAGGCAAAGCGTGATTTGTTTAGCATGCTTGCCGAGCACTACAAGGTGCTGGCCCAGAGCTGCTCCTACGAGCAAATCGCCATTTCGCAGGATTTGCTCAGTCGCGAGGTTCCGAAGGTCTGGCACCCGGAGACGCCTCAAAAGAAGGAATTCCCAGTTGGCCCGGCTCGGGTGGAGTGCAACTCGGAAGCACTGTCGGGCTAGAAGGTCCGATGATTTCAACTGGGATGCGAAGCTAATGAGAGCGCGCTATCGCGGAGAGCCTGGGGAGCGAACGCTACCTGCGCATCGTAGACGATGAGGCAGCAAGGGCAGCGCAATGTGAGATATTGGACACCAGGGCGAAGCTCCGTTGCGCTCTGCACTAACGGGTTAGCGGCGCAGCGCAGACAGTGTATGTCTTTCTCAGCGAAGGTAACGATCTCGTTCATGCGGGAAGAACGTTGAGCTCTCCGCAACGTTCCTCCGAGTGCGGCGCAGTGACGATGGTTCGGAACCAAATCATTTCTACCGCATCGTCTTTGAGTGGTTCCTTGGATACGGGATGTGCATGACTTACCTCGACGGGCCGAGGGCGACCCAGAAGGCGCTGCGCCAAGCACAACTCTACGGCTACTTAATCGCGCGGCACGGTCGGCTGTACCATCCAGGGGGTAACCGACCGCTATGCAGCGTGCAGCTCTCCAAGCAGATCGTCCGCTCCGGATGGCTGAGATTTGGCAGCGGCAAGTACGAGCTTACGCCGGAGGGCCTGCGGCGCGTGGCAGATTTTGCCGCGTAGGCTGCTTCGCTCTGGTCTGGGAGATTTGTTATGCGTACCTCGCCATCGATTGTGCCCCACGGGGCCGATCAGGACACCTATCTCGTGCTGGACGGCCTCAGACAGATTGGTCGCTGCTGGCGCGAGACCGATGCGGACAGCCCCGACCGCCAGACGCTGATCCGCGAAGTTGGGACGGCGTACGCTGTGGATTTTCAGAACGTGGGAATGAAGGCGATGCAGGACATCACGCGACGTCCAAAGTCTAGTTGGTTGGTCTGAGGCGACTACTTGGTTCTGAATAGGCCCTCGCCACGAGTTGGCGGGATTGTCCATTCCTGACCTCGCCAGAGCTGCGCCGACGTCATGGCGACCGGAGGCTATCCTCGACTTTGTAGGCGCAGCCTGCAGCTTCGGTCGAAAATGACCGATGGCGTCGATTTGGCATTCAGTTTTCTTGAACGTTTCGTCGAAGGTAAACTCAAGTCCGATCCGGTTTTTACGTCATGGTGTGGGAAGATCAGCCAGAAAGGCGAACTCGATCCGCCCGGCTTGGTCAGGTTCTCGTCGATCTTGATTGAGACCAGATTGGTGAGGCGGACTGGCGCAAAGGACAGCGGCGAGTTGATGTAGATCAGAGCTGATCTTTGACAGAAGCTCACTCAAATTTCGTCTTGGTTGTTCACTTGCTCGACATCGTTGCCCGGAGCGCGGATGATAGAAGCATGATCTACATTGCAAGTCCCATGGGATGGCAGGCAAGGTATCCAAGGCACACGTATTTTGTTAAACAGTAGAGTGCATGAGCTTCTACTTAGTTTTCGCGCATGTCCACCGATCGCCCGGCGGACTATCGCTGACGAAAGACGCACAACCAGACAAGGCGTATGACTAGATGACGATTAGCAGCCTGGTTAGAAGCCGGCCTATCCCGGTTCTGTATTGCTTGATGATCGTCTCGCTTATCGCATTATTGCCGCTTCCGCCGCTATTGCAGAACCAGGACTACCACCAATTTGCTGATCAGCGCAGATTGTTCGGCATACCGAATTTCTGGAATGTGGCCTCGAATCTGCCCTTCATCGTGATTGGCGCAGTCGGCTTGCTGAGATTTCATCGCGATGCAATTACGCTCGTGCTCTTTACAGGTATATTCCTGACTGGCTTCGGTTCTTCCTATTATCACCTGAATCCGAACGACAGCACTCTGTTCTGGGACCGGCTGCCGATGACGCTTTGCTTCGCGGCGATTTTGTCTGCCGTCGTCGAGGAGCGAGTGGACGCGCGGGCCGGAGCGATTTTGCTGCGGCCCCTATTGGCGATCGGCATTTTCAGCCTGCTGCTTTGGCGCTGGACCGATGATTTGAGGCTCTACGCGTGGGCGCAGTTTTTTCCTTTCATTGTCCTGGTCCTGATCCTGCAGTTCTTCCCGCCAAAATATACAGGTGCTCGCTATTGGGTGGCGGCGGCCGCGTTTTACGCCCTCGCCAAGCTTCTCGAATTTCTAGACGAGCAGATTTATTCGATCGGCGAGGTCGTGAGTGGACATACGCTCAAACACTTTGCTGCAGCCGGGGCCAGCTTCGCGATACTAAGGCTCATGCAGACACGCCTGCCGATCGTGCCATAACGTGCGATCTCCGCAGATACATACATCCGAAGTATGGTTCGTGCTTAGTTCTGTCAGCGGTTTCTCGAACCCAGTTAAAAAGCACGCGCTAAAGGGGGGGCTATAGTTTTTGCGTCGCCACAGCTTTCAGGTTGGGGTGATAGATGCTGATAATCCGATCAATGGCAGTATCGATGCGACACTGGATGCGACCGTCCGCTTGTCGTGCGGACCCAGCAACTGCCATGGCTCCAGTAGTAGAAATTATGGCCCCGCCAATGACCGTAGTGGCCGCGCCAGTATGCTCGCCTGTGAGCACCCAAAGCTGCGCCGGTGGCTGCGCCAATGGCCGCACCGCGGCGGCCGCCGATCGCGCCACCTACGATTGCACCACCCACCGCAGTTTGCGCAAACGCATCCTCCAGCATTGTTGTCATTATCCCTAGTAGCAGTACCAACGTTCCTGCGCGACGAAGTGCCGACATTTTTTCTCCAATACGACTTTTGGTCAAATCCGCTGGATCTCACAATATGCGAATGCAGTGCTGGCGGAATAGCAACACTGAACTTACCGAAGCGTCAGCCTTGAGACGCCGAGCGCCAAATTCACTCCCAGCTGGCCTTCAACCGATAGCGGCTGCAATGAAATCGTGCGGTGAGAACCACCGATGAGGACGTTCGCCCCAAGGCCAACACCAATCGACGCACTGCCGCTTGCTCCCACATAGCTTCCGCGGAGCGCGCCGCATCCGACGTGCGAGGTTGGCGCGAAGACTGCCCAGACGAGCCGCCCTCCGCCCGTTACGCCGACATCAAGTCCAACCCGGCCGATGCTTCCGCTGTAACTGCAGCGTCCCGCAGCATCCGAATTAAAAACGCATCGCAAATGCTGCACCGACCCGACGATCATTCCAACTCGCGGAGCGGCATCGCAGGTCAATCCACCGACACGCGCAGGCTGCGCCTGTGCGAACGCCGGTGGCGTGAAGGCGATCATCGCGCCGCAGATGATGGTCCAAAGACAGATTTTCCACATACAAGTCTCCGATTTTATTTTCCTACAACATTTAGACTGCGAAACTGCACCTTAAAGCAGGCTTCAATCTCTCCGCGTCAAGAGCGTTTTTGTTATTGGCTCGCGTTCACCGCGCTTGATGTCTCATCTGAAAGTTGCTGACCCGCCGCGAACCGGCGTTCAATCATTCCCATGACCGACGTCACCTCGTCGAAAGCTCGCGAATGCGCTCTGCCTCCCAGGTGAGTCAAATCGAATACGACGATCTTTTCCCGCTCTAAGTCACTTCTGTAGGGCTCGTCCTCGGGGTTGACATCTCCGAGCCGCGTTCCGCCCCCCCACAACGATCTGGAAAGCCTGAGCGCACGATCGTCCTGCGACAGAAATAATGCAAAGCGAGGACGAGCTTTGCCCATCTGCTCCATTTGCTCCCGAAAGACGTTTGCATCGACGTCGGGGGCAACAAGCAGCACATTTGTGACCTTGGCGCCGATATTGCCGGTGCGGATCGAGCGCGAGCGGAGAGCATCAAGCGTGAGCAGGCAGCCCATCGAATGACAGAGCACGAGGACTTCCTTTACACCCTGCCCGAGGGCGACGGTATCGAGCAATTGCGCGAGCGCATCGCGAGATTGGATGGCGCTTTCACGATCGTACTCGTAGGCGCGTAGTCCGATCACACCCAATGAAGGCCAGGAAAACAAAACCGGAATGACAGGAGCATTCGAATCCTGGACAATTTGCGCCAGGCGGTAAGCAGCGGCATCAAAACGGGTGTTGAATCCGTGGACGAAGATCATCGCCCTGCTGCGCCGGGTCGCTTTGCTGACGTCAGAAATGGCGGCACTGAAACCACGTTTATCGAGAAGCTCGGTCGATAGGGTTACGAAATGTCGGTACGGATCCCCGGGAGGTGAAATCGGCCATTGAATTTCACCAACCCTGCGTGCTTCTTCGGGAGGAATCGACACGGCGAGCTGCGCGTAGGACATCGCGGACGCGCGCTCGTGATTGAACATTGCCCCGGGATCGTCGCTCGAGCGCTGTCGGGTCGTCGCGATCAAAATAGGCACGCGCGAAGCCCCCTCCGCGGATTCAGCGATCGGCACAAGCACGCCTTGTAATGGACGTCCTACGCAGGACCAGCAGAGGAGAGCAAGACTCAGAATGCCGAAAACACGCAGAAATGCCGGCAGCACCCGCGGTAGACACCAGCTTCCCCCTTTCGCTGACCAATCGCTAAGGCGCAAACTCTAGTTTCCCCCACATAAATCGCCTGTACTCCTTATCACCATTAACGGCTATCGGGCGGTAAAATTGGCGTCGTGATCTGCACAGCCGGTGCACCGTGCGGTCAGCTATACTGGTACCGCAAACCTCAAGGCGATCTTCTTATAAGCGTCGTCAGCGTTGTCTCGGAAAATTGAGGCGGCGTTTGGCAGAGCTGCCTTGAGTTAGGTCAACGTTTTGAGCCGCCCGCTTGAGTAGCTGACACATTTGGGCAAGGGCAAGCCACCAAGCTAGGAGAGTGTGATGGCCACTAGGCGAGAATTTGTACAAGCGCTTCCAGCAGTGGGCACCGCGTTTGCGATTGGAGGCCGCCTGGTGTTGGACGACGGTCCTGCGCAGGCTCAGGGAGCGGCGGCCCCCATGGCCGGGCACTTCCATCCAAAGGGGAAAGCGCCGTCTAAATTTACCCTGGAGGTGTTGAAGCAGGCACGCGGCGGTCTCCCGTTCACAGATACAAGGGATTTTGAAGAGCAGAAGAAGGGGCTTATCGCTCCCATGCAAGACCTCAAGATCATGGCGGACGCTGGCCACGCCGCTTGGGATATGGAGCGGTTTCAATTCCTGGACAAGCAAGATGACTTTGACAGCATTCATCCCTCGCTATTGCGGCAATCCAAACTCAACAACAATTATGGGCTCTATGAGGTAATCCCGGGCATCTACCAGGTCCGCGGCTTCGATCTTTCCGACATCACGTTCGTGCGCGGCAAGACCGGATGGATCGTCTTTGATCCCCTCGTGAGCAAGGAAGTCGTTCGCGCCGCATGGAAGCTGTTCCAACAGCACGTCGGCCAGGGCCTTCCGGTCTCGGCCGTGATCTATTCCCATACGCATGGCGATCACTGGGGTGGAGTACGCGGCATTGTCGACGAAGCCGATGTGAGGTCAGGCAAAGTCCCTCTGATCGCCCCCATCGACTTCATGCAGTTTACGATTTCCGAGAACGTGTATGCCGGCAATGCCATGAACCGGCGCTTGTTCTTTCAATATGGTCTGCTGTTACCGGCCAGTCCGCACGGCTATGTCGGCCAGGGTCTCGGTCAGGCTGTGTCGGCGGGTGCAACCGGCCTGATTGCGCCCACCCGTTACGTCGAAAAGCCTATCGAGGAGTTCGAGGTCGACGGCATCAGGATGGTCTTCCAGAACACGCCAAACACCGAGGCGCCGCGGGAGATGAACACCTACATTCCCGACATGAAGGCTTTATGGATGGCCGAAAACGTCATCGCGTCGCTTCACAATATCTACACCTTACGCGGCGCACCCGTACGCGATCCGCTGAACTGGTCGAAATATATCGGCGAGGCGCTCTATCGCTTCGGCCTCGAGGCTGAAGTCATGTTTGCCTCTCATCATTGGCCGCGGTGGGGTAACGCCAGGATCCAGGAAGTTCTGCGCGGCCAGCGCGACCTTTACGCTCACATGAACAATCAGGTTCTGCACCTTGCCAATCAGGGAGTAACGATCAACGAGATTCACAACGTCTATGAAGTGCCGAAAGGCCTGCAGTCCAAATGGTACTGCCGTGGCTATCATGGTTCTCCCGAGCACAACAGCCGCGGGGTGATCCAGCGCTATCTCGGTTTTTGGGATTGCAACCCCACCACGCTCATTCCAGTTTCTCCGCGCGATTCCGCGCCGCTCTATGTCGAGATGATGGGTGGGGCGGAGAAAATCATCGCCCGCGGCCAGCAACTGCATAACGAGGGGAAATATCTTCTTGCTTCGGAAATCGTGAATAAGCTGGTCCAGGCTCAACCACAAAACCAAGCGGCCAAGGATCTGTTGGCGGATATTTTTGAGCAGATCGGCTATCAGCAGGAAAATCCCGGACTCCGAAACAGCTTCCTGGCCGGAGCCTACGAACTCCGCACCGGAATTCCTCAAGGGCAGACGGCCAATTCAAGCAGTCCCGACATAGTGCGCGCGATGTCGACCGAGTTGTTCCTCAACTTCCTCGGCATCCGCATGGACAGCCGCAAGGCCGAAGGGATGAAATTTACGATTAACCTCGTCACGCCGGACAACGGCGAGAAATTCATCGTTGAGGTGGACAGCGCAACGCTTACGAACATCAAGGGATTCCTGGCAGACAAACCCGACCTCACGCTCACAATCAATCGCAGCGATCTGGAACTAACGATGATGGGCACAAAAACGCTCGAAGCCCAGATCGCGGACGGGACGGCCAAAATCCAGGGTAATGCAGGTGTGCTAAAGCAACTCGCATCGACCATGGTCGAATTCGACCCCCGTTTCGAAATCATGCCCGGCACGAAAGCCGCAGGTTTCACAGTGGCCCAGGAAGATCCTTACGAAGCCGATCTTGGCAGGCCAATCGCAGAGTGACGCTAAGACGCAAGTGGGTTGGCCGACCTATCGGTGCGTGTTGAAGGATTTCGACTGCGGATTGCTCGTCGCGCGGAAACGTTTGCGTCCGCGCTCTGATGGACTGCTGTCAAGTGAATTTCGGTTGGCGCAAATCGTCCGCCCCGCGACGGCAACCCGCAGTACAATGGGAGGGTACGCACCATGACCTTTGCCCGCGAACTCGACGAACTGATCCGCAAGCACTTGGCCACGCCCGTCTATGGCGAGGACTTCATGCCGATCTTGAACGCCCTGTGCGATGCCGCCGACAAGCTCGCCTTCGAGGCTGATCGCTATCCTTGGAGAGAAAAGGGTGAAGAGCTGACGCATTAAGTGCTGATTCGGCAGCGCATCCGGAGGTTCGTATGCCCGGCGAGTTCTTGGACATCCTTCAATGACGCGCCGACCGTCGAAATCTTCCGCGCCGCGTTCGTGATGAAAGTTCGCCGACCGCTGTGACTTGAGCATCCGACGAAACCAAGGTGCCGGTACCAACGTTGGAACATGTCGGCGCCCGCCTGAAACCTGTCGTCGCCTCTTCGGGACTAGCGCAGACCAGTTTCACATCGCCCCATACCGCTGAAACGCGCGGAACGTGTTAAGAATGTGCGTGCGCATGGCTTTTTCAGCGGCATCCGAATTGCGCGCCTGGAGAGCGCTTACAATGCGCGAGTGGTCAGCCTGATTAGACGCGAAGTCATTTCTTGTGGTGTTTGCCGCAATTCGTTCGTTAAAATAGAATCGACCGCTGCGATAGACTGCGTCGGCCAATCGCCTGTTGTGGGCGGCCTTGATGATGCCGTCGTGGAATTGTCGGTTTGTGGTGACTCGAAATTCGTGCGACGGGTTCGTTTCTACGTTTCGCAATTTTTGAATTTCCGCGATCGTGGCGATTTCCTCATCGCTTCCTCGCTCAGCTGCCAGACCCGCAGCGTAACCTTCGAGCGCCGCACGCACCTCGTAGCTTTCCTGGATCTCTAACGCCGAGTATTCGCGTACAGCCCAGCCCCGCTTGCGCGGAACGATCAGTTCATCGGCGCCAAGCCGCTGCAAGCTTTCACGGATCGGCGTCCGGCTCACTTTCAGGGTATTGGCCAAATCGACCTCGATTAACGGGGCATTCGGCCGGATTTCGCCCGTGACGATAGCGAGGCGCAGCTTTTCATAGACCTCCTCGCTGGTCGTCCCTCCACGCCCCTCTCCAGCATTGTCGTTTGTTTCTATTGAGGAAATTGAGATCATCAGTGGCTCCTGAACCTGCATGCAAAATGGTGTTCAAAAATGATTCTGGCAAGCCACTTGACTGCATGCAATTTTGCATGCAAATTAGCATACAGAAACGAGGAGGCAAAGCATGACCCAGGCGCTTACCGGTCGTCCGCAACGCGACAGCTCAAAATCCATTTCCGAAGGAAACAGGGGATACATGTCAGGTTTCGGCAACGGCTTCGAGACCGAGGCCTTAGCCGGAGCTTTGCCGGTTGGCCGCAATAGCCCTCAAAAATGCCCGTACGGCCTCTACGCTGAACAATTGTCGGGTTCGCCGTTCACAGCGCCGCGGGTCGCCAACGAGCGGTCGTGGCTCTATCGGATTCGCCCCACGGTGAAACATTGGGGGCGCTTTAAGAAAGTTGAGAGCGGCCTGTGGCGCACCGCTCCCTGCCTAGAACACGAACTTCCGATCGCGCCGATGCGCTGGAACCCTACACCGGTCCCGGAGGACAAGCTCAGCTTCGTCCACGGGGTGCAGACGATGACGACCGCGGGCGACGCCGGGTCGATGGCGGGTATGGGCGCGCATGTCTACCTGATCACGCGGTCGATGAAGGACGAATATTTCTACAATGCCGACGGTGAAATGATGTTCGTGCCCCAGCAGGGCGAACTGAGAATCCGTACCGAGTTCGGCGTCATCGATATCGAGCCTTGTGAGATCGCCGTCATTCCACGCGGTGTGAAAATCGCTGTCGAATTGAAGAACTCGAAAGCGGCGCGCGGTTATCTGTGCGAGAACTATGGCGGCTCCTTCACGCTTCCGGAACGCGGTCCAATTGGCGCCAACTGCTTGGCAAATCAGCGCGACTTTTTGACCCCTGTCGCCGCCTATGAAGATAGGGACGGGCCGTGCACCATGACTGTCAAATGGGGTGGCAGCTTCTGGCAGACGGAGCTTGAGGCGTCGCCACTTGATGTCGTCGCCTGGCACGGCAACTACGCACCCTACAAGTATGACTTGCGCCACTACGCGCCTGTAGGCCCCATTCTTTACGATCACGCTGATCCATCAATCTTCACCGTGCTGACCTCCCCTTCGGAGACGCCGGGCACCGCGAATATCGACTTCGTGGTTTTCTGTGATCGCTGGATGGTTGCCGAAAACACGTTCCGCCCGCCCTGGTACCATTTGAACGTGATGAGCGAATTCATGGGACTGGTTCAGGGCACCTACGACGCAAAGCCGCATGGGTTCGTTCCCGGCGGGATGAGCCTGCACAACACCATGCTGCCGCACGGGCCGGATGCAGAAGCCTTCGAGCATGCCAGTAACATGCCGCTAAAGCCCGAACGGCAGTCGAATACGATGGCTTTCATGTTTGAAACACGCTTCCCGCAGCGGGTGACCAAGCACGCTGCGGAACTAGCCACGTTGCAGCACGACTATGTCGACTGCTGGAAGAACGTGAAGAAGCATTTCAATCCAAACCAACGATAAAAGCGCCGCCCCGCCGCGGCACGCGCGCACTGACAAGACTCGGACACAACGTCCGCACGCACAACGAGGAAGCGCTGATGATTACCGATCCAATAAGTTCCGAACAGCAGGTCATCAAGAAAATATCGCGTCACCTGCTCTGGTTCCTATTCTTGCTGTTTGTCGTCTCCTTTCTCGACCGAATCAACATTGGCTTCGCCGGGTTGACGATGATGAAGGATCTGGGGCTAACGAGTACCCAGTTCGGCTTGGCCACAACGCTCTTCTATGTTGCCTATATCGCCTGCGGTATTCCGAGCAACATGATCCTTTCGCGCGTCGGCGCGCGCCGCTGGATCGGTTCGATCATGATAGCGTGGGGCCTTGCATCCGCAGCGACAATGTTCGCAACGGATGCAAAGACTCTCTATTGGCTTCGCGTCCTGGTGGGTATCACCGAAGCCGGCTTTCTCCCCGGCATGCTGTTGTACATGACTTATTGGTTTCCGACAGCGTATCGCGCCCGTGCGAACGCCCTGTTCATGATCGCCATGCCGGTCACAGCGGCGGCCGCGTCGGCCGTGTCGGGGCTTCTTCTCGGGCTGGACGGCACAGCGGGACTTAAAGGTTGGCAATGGCTATTTCTACTCGAGGGCCTACCGTCATTAATGCTGGGATTGGTCGTCTATCGTTATCTCCAGGATCGGCCGCAGCAAGCCTCGTGGCTGACGGAGAACGAAAAGACTACGCTGCAAAATATGATTGTTGCCGAGCATACGAACGATCCCGTTAAGCAGGACGTGCGAAAGACGAAAAGCGTCGCGTTAGAAATACTGTCTCCGACCATTCTGAAGTACGCGCTGGCATATTTCTGCTTGGTCAACAGCCTTGCGATGGTCGCAATCTGGACACCGCTCATCGTCAACAGCTTTGTGGCAGGTGCCAGCAAAACGTCGATCGGTCTTCTGGCGGCGGTGCCGCAGGTCTGCACCATTGTCGGCATGATCCTGTGGGGCCGACGCTCGGATCGAACTCAGGAACGTCGTTGGCACACAATCGTTCCCATGCTCGCGGCAGCCGTCGGGTGGTTGTTGACGGCCTATTCATCGCAGCCTTGGGTACAGCTCGCGGGCCTTTGCCTGGCCTCGACTGGCGCCTATACGGCCATGTCGATCTTCTGGACTATGCCCGATCACGCGCTCAGCTTTGCGGCGCGGGCGGTCGGCATCGCAGTCATAAACGCGACTGGCAACATTAGTTCGGCTCTGAACCCACTCATTGTCGGCTGGCTGAAAGATTTGACGCAGAGCTTTGGCACCGGTCTGATTTATGCGTCGATTATGATGGCGATCGGCTGTGCAATCATGCTGATCGTGCCCGTAGCGGCTTCCGAAAAGCGTGCCCCCGCAATCGCGAATGCGTAGCCACAAGAAGTCTATGCCACGAGGAGG
Source organism: uncultured Alphaproteobacteria bacterium (assembly GCA_963738845.1). GTDB lineage: Bacteria > Pseudomonadota > Alphaproteobacteria > Rhizobiales > Xanthobacteraceae > Bradyrhizobium. The sequence goes on from CAVTYJ010000015.1 coordinate 265,646, forward strand.
AAACCTTGAACCCGCAATTCAAACCCTATCCGTTTGAAGCCAAACGTTATCCGGCTTCGCTACCAGCCTTGAAGGACGGCGCCGATCGGCGTCGGCGCCCGGTGGTCGTTGTCGGGGGAGGCCCAGTCGGCTATTGCGTCGCGCTCGGGCTCGCCAACTACGGCGTGCCTGTGGTCTTGCTGGAAGCCGACGATTCAGTGTGTTTCGGGAGCCGCGCAATCTGCATCTCCCGTCGAAGCCTGGAAATTGTTGAACGTCTCGGCGCGATTAAGGGATTTCTTAGCGTCGGTCTGCCGTGGACCGGCGGGCGCAGCTTTTATCGCGATACGGAGGTGCTGCATTTCAAAATGCCGGCAGATGAGAACCAAAAGCTGCCGCCCATGGTTAATCTCGCGCAATACAGCATCGAGAAATTCCTGCTCGATGCCGCCGAGGCGCGCAGCGATCTCATCGAGATCCGCTGGCAAAACAGCCTAAGCGCAATAGATGTGCGGGAAAACGGCGCGGTGCTGACCGTCAACACTCCAAAAGGTCACTATACGATGGAGGCAGACTGGGTCGTCGCTGCCGACGGCGGCCGCAGCTTCCTGCGCGAAACGCTCGGCTTGCAATTGAAAGGTACCAGCTACGAGGGTCGGTACGTCATTGTCGATATCCTGCTCGACAGCAATCGGCCAACTGAAAGGCTCGCTTATTTCGATCCCGCCTGCAATCCCGGCTCGACCGTCCTCGTCCACAAGCAGCCAGACAATGTCTGGCGCATCGACTATCAACTCCGGGACGGCGAGGACCCGGACGAAGCTATCAAGCCGGAGAACGTCATGCCGCGCGTTCGTAGCCTGCTTGACATGATGGGCGAGACGGCGTCGTGGAACCCGATTTGGATCGGAATCTACAAGGCCAACGCCCTCACGCTCGAAAACTACCGTCACAAGCGGGTGTTGTTTGCCGGGGACGCGGCGCATCTTGTACCGATCTTCGGCGTGCGCGGCGCGAATTCGGGAATCGATGATGCTGACAATCTTGCCTGGAAACTCGCATTCGTCGTGAAGGGACTGGCATCGGAGCAACTCCTCGACAGCTATTCGGTCGAGCGCGTGGCCGCGACCCACGAAAATCTGAGCTATGGCACGAAAAGCACGGAATTCATGGCGCCGCCCTCGTTCGCGTTCGATCTCATGCGCAGGGCCGTGCTCAGCCTCGCCGTCAAACATCCAACCCTGAGCTCGCTCATTAACCCGCGGCAGACCTCGGCAATAACATATGTGACGTCACCGCTGAATGTCGTCGGTCGTGCGGACGAGTTCGAACGCGGACCGGTTCCAGGCCAGCCGCTGTCAGAGTGTCCGGTGACGATCGTCGAGAAAGGCGCCGCCCGTGAAGGACATTTGACTGATCTCATCACGCCAGCCGTCACAGCCATGTATTTCGCCGACGACGGTGACACGCCGTCGGCGTTGACTGCTCTTGCTACAGGCATGCGCGAGCGCGGTGTTCCCTTCATGCTTACCACGCTGACTCAACATCTATTCGTGGATGTTTTGGAGAAGCACGGCTGGGATCACACCGGTCGGCTATTCGATATGTATGGCGCGACGCCAGGAACCCTGTACCTCGTGCGGCCAGACGGACACGTGCTCGGGCGCTGGCGTCGGTTTGACGTCGAAGCGGCGCGCGCCGCATTAGACCACATGCTCAATTCATGAACTAGATCGAGATATAGCTATGAACCATGCAAGCCAACTAACCGAGTCCGAGCTCGACGCCGTCTACACGCATTTTTGCACGACGATGACACAGATCGGCGAACCGCAGTCGCCGCTGTTCCTGGCCCGTTTCGCTTTGCTCGCCATGACGCGGATCGGTGACAGCGCGGTTATTCAGCAGCTCATCGATATGGCTGCGGACAAGCCCAACGAGGCGTAACATGAGCCTGATCAACGAAACGCACAACCCTGCTCTCCGGAGCTGGATCGAATCCGCCAATGTGCCGGAAACGGACTTTCCGATTCAGAATTTGCCATTCGGCGTATTTCGTCGACGCTCATCGTCAGAGGTCTTTCGTGGCGGTGTTGCCATCGGCGACCAGATTCTCGATCTTGCGGCTGCTTGCAAGTCAGGGGCTTTTTCGTCGCTTGCCGCAGAAGGAGTTCGCGCGGCCAGCGACAAAAATCTGAATTCGTTCATGTCGCTCGGACCGCGTGTCTGGTCGGCGCTGCGTCTTGCACTATCGAAAGCACTGCGGATCGGCGCTGCTGAACGGACAATGCTAGAGCATTGCCTGGTTGCCCAAGCAGACGTCGAATACGCCTTGCCTGCGCAGATTGGCGACTACACTGACTTTTACGTCGGCGTGCATCACGCAACGGCCGTCGGGAAGATGTTTCGTCCCGACCAACCTTTGATGCCGAACTACAAATGGGTGCCGATTGGTTATCACGGCCGCGTATCCTCGATTGTCGTCAGCGGAGAGCACATTGTTCGACCGCGCGGGCAGACGAAGGGCGAAGGTCACACACCGCATTTCGGTCTCAGCAAAAAACTCGATTATGAACTCGAACTGGCCATTTATGTCGGGCCAGGAAACAATCGGGGCGAACCGATAGCAATCGATCAGGCCGAAGCGCATATCTTTGGGATCGGTCTGTTCAACGACTGGTCGGCACGCGACATCCAGCCGTGGGAATACCAACCTCTTGGCCCGTTTCTATCGAAGAATTTCGCCAGTACGGTTTCGCCGTGGATTGTGACACTGGAGGCGCTCGCGCCGTTTCGCGCGCCTTTCGCGCGCTCTCACGAAGACCCGCAGCCGTTGCCTTATCTTGATTGCGCAACGAACCGGATTCATGGAGGAGTAGACGTTAATCTAGAAGTCTGGCTGCAAACTTCACGCATGCGAAAAGCGGGTGAAAGCGGCGTTCTCGTATCGCGTAGCAATGCGAGCGAGGCTGCTTATTGGACGCCAGCGCAACTCGTCGCGCATCATACCGTCGGCGGCTGTAATCTCCGCCCCGGCGACCTACTCGGTTCAGGAACTCTCTCAGGGCCCGAGCCAGATCAAGCAGGTTCGCTGCTCGAATTGGCGAGGGGTGGGGAGGCGCCCGTGAAATTGCCAAACGGAGAGACACGCGTCTTTCTTGAAGACGGAGACACACTGACTTTACGAGGATGGTGCCGACACGACGACGCGCGGCGGATCGGTTTCGGTGAATGTGCGGGAATGATCGTTTCGGCAGAATAGAGCCTACTCCGCTGACGCCGGCTTCGGGTCAAACGCGACTGGTTCTTCCGATCCTGCCAGCTATCGGATGTCCGCTTCACCCTGAAAGCGACGCTCTCTGCGCGTCCGCAATATGTCGCTATGGGCCAACAGGCGACTTTCAAGCGCCGCACTGACTGTGTTTTCCGCTGCACGTTACTCCAAGCCCCACTGACCTCGTGCACACGCCGGCGGTGCTGAGCTTTCCGAAGCCCCGCCCCCTTTACGGTCGATCAATTTTGCTGTCACTTTGAAGGTGTTCGGTGTCGGTTCGAGCAGGCAAGGCCTAAACGATTGGAGAGCGTGACATGTCTCTTATTCCTGACAATGCCTTTCGAAATAGTCTCGCCACACTCCCGCTAACGTCCTACCAAGTCGGTGAAACCGTGATCGCTGATGGTTCCAGGACCGGTCGACTGTTGATTTTAAAAAAAGGAAACGTCGCAATCGTCAAAGAAGGACACGAGATTGCGCGGGTCGCGGAACCCGGCGCGGTGTTCGGTGAACTATCGGTCTTACTAGACCAGCCGCACGCGGCTGACGTGCGCACGCTTGAGCCCTCCGTGTTTCACGTGGCTGATGCGACCACGCTTCTCACGCAAAATCCGATCGCCGTGCTTTATGTTGCGACGACGCTGGCCCGCCGACTTAACGGTGCGAACCGCGCTCTCGTTGAGCTAAAGCACCAACTTTTGGCCGGCGAGCCGCAGAGCGCGATCGTTCAAACGGTTAGCAAGATGGAGGGACTTCTAATCGCTAGTACCAGCTTGATTTATTCGGGATACCCAACCGATCCGTACGCCTAACACCGAGCACGTGTCCAGAACCTCCGGTATGACCGATTGCCGTCGGAGGCCACAGCGAACCGTTTCGCGCCTTCAAACAGGAGGGTCTATGAGCGACTGGCTTCACAGTCTTCCATTGATTTGGATGACATTTATTGTCTTCGGCGCAACCTATCTCTTTGCGGTTGTAGTGTTGGCGATCGTTGGGATGCTAGCGACCGGCGAGCGTGCGCGTGCATTCAAGGCTGTCTCGGCCGGAATGCTCTCGCCGCTGGGTGTGATCTTCGGGCTTTTTGTGGCGTTTACGGCGGCGCAGGTCTGGAGTGACAATGATCACGCAAGCGCGGCCGTCAATCGGGAGGCCAGCGCCCTGAAATCGGCTTTGGTTCTTGCCGCTGCCTTTCCGGGTGAACCAGAGGTGCGAATGCAAACTCTCATTCGGCGTTACATTGAAGAGGCCACCCAAAATGAATGGCAGATGATGGTTCGGCACGAAGTTACTCTGAGCATCAGCCCAACGCCACTCACCGAAGCCCTCCAGCAAACCCTTGCCTTATCGCCGAACAACCCTGGTCAGCAAATTGCACAGCGCGAGATCGTCACGTCATTTGAAAATGCCCTGGAAGCACGCCGCCAGCGCATTTTGCTCAGCCGATCTCATGTTAATGTCACGAAATGGGCTTGTCTTTTGCTCCAGGCCGCCTGCGCGTTTCTCGCGATTGCGGTCGTTCACAGTGGGGACCGGCTCGCATCGGCGATCAGCATGGGAACTTTTGCCACCGGCGTCGCCGCATCCGTACTCTTAATCCTGGCCCACGACGAACCGTTCCTTGGGCAGGTCTCGGTCGGGCCACAACCGCTACTGCAGGTGGTGGCAGGCCTTTCGAGAGGTTGATGAGGCGGTCATCGCGATAAAGAAGGTGCGTCCTCCTGGGACGATCTCTGCTAGAATCATTAAAGTCGCCTTTGGGTC
>CAVTYJ010000016.1:0-512835 GCA_963738845.1 uncultured Alphaproteobacteria bacterium
GGAACGCTCTCCCGCTGAGCTATGCGCCCGGGATTTTGTGCATCGATGGGAAGGCCGAAAGAGCCCCCCGGAAACACGCGACCCGTACCAGGTCAGAGCCAGCGATTTACGGAAGCTGTGCCCTCAGGTCAAGCGATCCGCGCGGCTTGAGCGCAAAAGTAGCGCTTTCACGCCCCCTGCTGGCGGGCGCGCGAGGCGTGCGCTTGCAGCGCGCGGATGCGCTCGGCGAGCGTGCCGCCCTGCGGCGGCGGGGTGCTCGTGGCGCCAGTGGCGACGCCGACGCCATTGGTCGCCCTGGCGGGCTTGGCCGGTTCAGAGGCCAGCATCGCCTCGATCGGCGAATTGGGGCCTTCGAGCTGCATCGCAAGCTTGGCGACCTCGGCGGCGATGTCGTTGATGCGCTCGCGCAACAGCGCATTCTCCATGCGCTCGCTCGCCCAGGAGCTTTCGGCCTGCTGCTGGATCGCGTTGATCTCGCGCTGCAGCTTGGCGCGCTCGTCGCGGGCGGCGCGCAACTGCTCCTCGATTGCGGTCTTCTCGGCCTTGAGCTTCTCCAGCTCAGGCAACTTGCCGCTATTGGTGAGATTGATCTGGTCGCTCAGCTCCTTGAGCCTGCGCTCGGCGGCGTCGTTGGCCTTGCGTAGCTGGGTGTTCTCGAAATCGCGTTCGGCAAGCAACTTGCCCTGGGTGGCGAGCCGCGTCTCCAGGTCGTTGACCCGGGCCGACAGCATTTCCGTTTCCTTGACCTGCATGATGAGCTGGCGGTCGAGATCGGTGACGCGCTGGCTCAAATTCTCGACCCGGCCGCGCGCCTCGCCAAGCTCGCGCGTTGCATTTTCCGAATCCCGGCGCTCCTGCGTCAGGCGCGTCTGCGTCGCCGCGTATTCCTTCTCGGCATCGACGACCCGGCCCTTCAGCTCCTCGATCTGGGCGCGCACCGCGACCAGCTCCACCTGGCGGCTGTCGGCGACCGTGACGCGGTCGCTCAACTCGTTGTTGAGCTTGGAGAGGTCGCCCTGCCTTTCGCTCAACGCCAGCTCGGCCGCGCGCAGCGCTTCGGTCTTGTGGGCAAACTCCTCCTCGGTGGCGCGCAGTTGCTCCTTCATCGCCTTCTCGCGCGCTTCCAGCGCGAAGATCGTCGCGTTCTTCTCGCCAAGCTCGATCTTCATGCGGTTGATCGCGTCGGTTTTCTTGCCGAGCTCGGCAAGCTGGCTCGTGGTCTTGTTCTTGAGCTGCTCGACATTCATCTCGAGCCGCCGCGCCGACATCGCAAACTCGGCGCGAAGCTGGTCCTTGTCGGCCTGGATTTCCGCCATCGACAGCGGGGTTGCCGCTTCGAGCCGCCGGGTGGTCAGCCGCACGGCGCGGTTATGCACCAGCGGCACGATCATCAGCCCGCACAGCATCGAGAGCAGAAAGCCGATCGCAAGGTACATGATCGGTTCGATCATGAAGCGCTACTCCCCCGAGAATGATGAGTTGTGTTCGCGTTCACCATGCCACGGGCAGAGGGCAGAACGCCAGCGTGTTGCGGCGTTAACGTGAATGGGTGACGCCCAGAGCGCTTCATCCGTGACGATCCTTCGCCGCAGGCGTCAGAACGGGTTCCAGGTCGCGCGCGGGGTGTATTTCAAATAGCCGATATTGGCTCCAAGCCGCAGCCCGATGCCGGAGCGGATCGGCACCAGCACGATGCCCTCGGAGGTCAGCGCCGTCATGCCGAAGCCGCCGACGATATAGGCCGAACCGTCGATGCCGACGAAGCGCTGGTAGATCGCATTCGTCGACGGCAGGTTGTAGACCAGCGTCATCGTGCGCGCGCCGTCGCCACCCCAATCGAAGCCAACCGAGGGACCCTGCCAGTACACGCGCAGGTCGCCGGCGTTCTTGGTGTAGAGCGTGCCTTCGCCGTAGCGCAGCCCCGCAACGAAGGCCCCCGAGCCTTCCTCGCCAAGCACATAGCCGTTGGGCAGCCCCCATTGGCTGACCGCGCGCTCGATCACGGATGCAAGCCCGCGAGAGACGTTGCCAAAGAAGCGGTGCCCCGCCGAGACCAATTCGTCGGGGCCGTAATACTCCGGACCCGGCGCACGCTGCGGCGGCGGCAGATTGGACGGTGGCGGCGCCGATTGGGCCGAGGCCGGGAGCGACCAGCCGACCAGCAGTGCCGCGAGCGCCGCCGCGGCAAGGCGTGAAGCTAAATTCATCAAGAACCCCTGACGTCGAAATCCGGTCGCCTTAACCTGACGCCAACAAGCAAGATCGTAAGCTTCTGACCGGATTCTTCCCCGACTCGATTTTATCCGCACCAACTATGACCGTACAACGGCAAGAAAGGAACGGCATGTGGCCGGCACGGGCGCGCTGCCCCGGAATTGCCTTGATCGCGCTTGGAGCCGTTGTCCTCTGCATCGGCTCATTGGCCGCCTTTGCCACCACCACCGAGCGGGTGGTGGTCAACCGCTTCTCCGGCCTTGCGATCGAGGGGTATGACCCGGTCGCCTATTTTGTCGTGGGCGAGCCGGTCAAGGGCCTGCCGGATTTCGAGGCGAGCCAGGCGGGTGCGGTCTGGCGCTTTCATAACGAAGGCAACCGCGCTTCCTTTGTCGCCCATCCCGAGGTCTATGGACCCCAGTTCGGCGGCTATGACCCGACCGACGTTGCCCGCGGGGTGGTGGTCGCGGGCAATCCCCGCTTCTTCCTGATCACGGGCGAGCGCCTGTATTTGTTCTCGCTCGAGGCCAATCGTGAGGCGTTTGCCGGAGATCCCGGCCACTTTCTGGAGCAGGCGAGACAGCGCTGGCCGGCGCTCGTGGAGACGCTGGCAGAGTAGTCGGAGCTCACGTGGCGGCACCCTTATCACCCCATGCGATGAAGGCCGGCACGACGAACCCGCCCTGTCCCTCGCCAAACCGCAAGGGTTTGCCATCGCCGTCGGTGATCTTGCCGCCGGCGGCCGTGACCAGCGCGTGTCCTGCGGCCACGTCCCATTCCGAGGTGGGCGCCAGACGGGGATAGATATCGACCGCGCCCTCGGCGAGCCTGGCGAATTTGAGCGCCGAGCCGAGCATCTGGCGGATCGCTCCGGGCCGGGCGTCGATGAAGGCCTCCGTCGCGGCATCGCCGTGGGAGCGGCTGACCGCGGCAATCCAGGGTTCGCCCGTCCTGGGCGCCGGCCTGGTCCGAATCGCCTCACGCGCCGTCTCGCCCGATTGTTCAAGCCGCAGCCGCTCGGCCCCGCGACCGACCAGCCCGCGCCAGATCAGGCCGAGTGCCGGCGCGCTGATGATGCCGAGCAACGGCACCCCAGCGGTGACCAGAGCGAGGTTGACCGTGAACTCGCCCCGTCCGGCCAGAAACTCCTTGGTTCCGTCCAGCGGGTCGATCAGGAAGAAGCTGCCGCGGTAGGGCGGTCTCGCCTCGCTCAGGCGTTCCTCGGAGAGAGCCGGCAGCTCCGGGGCTATCCGCTTCAGGCCCTCGCCGATGATCCGGTCGGCGGCGAGGTCGGCATCCGTTACCGGCGAGCCGTCGACCTTGCCTTGCACCTTCATGGCGCCCCGGTTGATTGCAAGGATTGCGTTCCCCGCCTCGCGCACCAGATCGGTGAGCGGCTCCGTCAGCGTGGCCGCTTCATCGCAATCGATCACGCGGCTTGCCGGCTCAGTCATTCGTCAATTCTCGCCAGGCTCCTTGCATACTCCCGGAACATGCGCTGGGAAACCCGTTTCGCCCTCGGTTTGCCGGGTGGTAGTCGGCGCCAGTGCGGTGTATCAACCTTCCGAACATGCATGATTCGCACGCGCGAATGCATGTCGTGCGGCGCTCGTATTCCGCCGAGATTTGGATTTCCGCGAAGATTCGGATTTTTGGGAAGGTCTTATGTCCGGCACTCCATCACCAGGTCCCGCTCCCGACGCCCTCGAATTTGCCGCGCTGCTGTGCTCGCGGGTCTGCCACGATCTCATCAGCCCGGTCGGGGCCATCGTCAATGGGCTTGAGGTCCTGGACGACAATCCGAAGCCTGAAGATCGTGACTTCGCGATGGAGCTGATCCGAAAGAGCGCCAGGACGGCCTCGGCCCGCCTGCAGTTCTGCCGGCTCGCATTCGGGGCCGCCGGCTCGGCGGGTGCGCAGATCGATCTCGGCGATGCGCAGGCGATGGCGCGCGGTCACATCGAGGACGGCAAGAGCACGATCGCCTGGAACCTGCCGCGGCTGCTGTTGCCCAAGAACAGGGTCAAGCTCCTGCTCAACATGTTGGTGATCGCCCAGCAGACCATTCCGCGCGGCGGCACCATCGCGGTCGATCCGATCGGCGAGGGCGAGACGATGGGCTTTCGCCTGACGGCGACCGGTCTCAACGCGCGGCTGCCGCAAAACATCGCCGATCTCCTGAACTCGTCGCACGCACCCGGTGCCGATGCGCATGCGGTGCAGCCCTATTACACGCGGCTGCTTGCCGAGGCCTGCGGGCTGAAGGTCGCGCTTGCGGTTCAGGGCGAAGCGGTGGTTGCGACCGCTTCGTAAACGACGTCCTAACAAACAGCCTTAACGGCGGATTAAAGCCGGTGCCGCGGAGCTCGCGCGCCGGCTTATCTCTTTGTTGAGACCATTCATTTCCGGTTACTCAACCAAACTTAAACGCTTTGCGGGGAAGCTGGCCGAACTTCTGTTTGGGGTGCGTCGCACGTGCCGCAGTGAGCGAAGGCTGGCTTCATGGATGATCTTTTGCGTGAGTTTCTGACGGAGACGAGCGAGAGTTCTCGACACCGTCGACAATCAGCTGGTTCGGTTCGAGCAGGAACCGAACAACGCCAAGATCCTGGACAACATCTTTCGCCTTGTTCACACCATCAAGGGGACCTGCGGCTTCCTCGGCCTGCCGCGGCTGGAAGCGCTGGCTCATGCCGGCGAAACACTGATGGGCAAGTTCCGCGACGGCATGCCGGTGACGGCCGAAGCGGTGACGCTGATCCTCTCCTCGATCGACCGCATCAAGGAAATCCTCGCGGGGCTCGAGGCCACGGAAACCGAACCCGAGGGCAACGACCGCGACCTGATCGATCAGCTCGAAGCGATGGTCGAACGCGGCATGGCGGCGATGTCCGCCTCGGCCGAGCCGTTACCGTTAGCTGCCGAAGCTGCGCCGGCGGCCCAAGCCGCGCCCAAAGTGGAGCCTCAGCCTGCGCCGGCGCCTGTCCACACCCAGGGCACGCTGATCAGCCAGACCTTGGAACGAGCGCTGCGTCCGGGCGAGGTGTCGCTTGATGAGCTCGAGCGCGCGTTCCGCGAGACCTCGATCGAGGTCGGGCCCGCGCATGCCAAGGCACCCGCGCCCAAGCCGGCTGCCGCGCCCGCGGCTTCGAAGACCGAAGCAAAGCCCGCTACCAAGGAGGCAGCCAAGGACGCCAAGGCGCCACGAAAGGCGGCCGCCGACGCGGACGCCCCCGAGGGCGGCGATCGCGTCGCCAACCAGTCGATTCGCGTCAACGTCGACACGCTCGAGCACCTGATGACCATGGTGTCCGAGCTGGTTCTGACGCGCAATCAGTTGCTCGAAATCTCCCGCCGCAACGAGGACACCGAGTTCAAGGTGCCGTTGCAGCGCCTCTCCAACGTGACCGCCGAGCTGCAGGAAGGCGTCATGAAGACGCGCATGCAGCCGATCGGCAATGCCTGGCAGAAGCTGCCGCGCATCGTGCGCGATCTCTCGGGCGAACTCGGCAAGCAGATCGAGCTCGAGATGCACGGCGCCGACACCGAGCTCGATCGTCAGGTGCTCGACCTGATCAAGGACCCGCTCACCCATATGGTGCGCAACTCCGCCGACCATGGTCTGGAGACGCCCGCCGAGCGCGCCGGCGCCGGCAAGCCCGAGCAGGGCACCATCCGTCTCTCCGCCTATCATGAGGGCGGCCACATCATCATCTGCATCGCCGACAACGGGCGCGGGCTCAACACCGAGCGGATCAAGGCCAAGGCGCTCGCCAACGGTCTCGTCAGTGACGCCGAGCTCGAGAAGATGTCGGAAGCGCAGATCCACAAGTTCATCTTCGCGCCGGGCTTCTCTACCGCCGCGCAGGTCACCTCGGTCTCCGGCCGCGGCGTCGGCATGGACGTGGTGCGCACCAATATCGACCAGATCGGCGGCACCATCGACATCAAGTCGGTGGCCGGAGAGGGTTGCTCCGTCACCATCAAGATTCCGCTCACGCTTGCAATCGTTTCGGCGCTGATCGTGGAAGCCGGTGGCGACCAATTCGCGATCCCGCAATTGTCGGTGGTCGAGCTGGTGCGGGCGCGCGCCAATTCCGAGCACCGCATCGAGCGCATCAAGGACACCGCGGTGCTCAGGTTGCGCAACAAGCTGTTGCCGCTGATGCACCTGAAGAAGCTGCTCAAGATCGACGACGGCTCATCATCCGATCCCGAGAACGGCTTCATCGTGGTCACGCAGGTGGGCAGCCAGACCTTCGGCATCGTGGTCGACGGCGTGTTCCATACCGAGGAAATCGTCGTGAAGCCGATGTCCACGAAACTGCGCCACATCGACATGTTCTCCGGCAATACCATCCTCGGCGACGGCGCCGTCATCATGATCATCGATCCGAACGGGATCGCGAAGGCGCTCGGCGCCTCCGGGGCGGCGCACCAGCAGCTCGCCGACGAGAATGCGAGCCATCATGCCGCCTCGGGCGAGCAGATGACGTCGCTTCTGGTGTTCCGCGCCGGCACGGCCCAGCCGAAGGCGGTGCCGCTCGGCCTCGTCACGCGTCTGGAAGAGATCGCCGCCGAGAAGATCGAGCTCTCGAACGGACGCTACATGGTCCAGTATCGCGAGCAGCTGATGCCGCTGGTGCAGATGGAGGGCGTCGCCGTCCAGACCTCCGGCTCGCAACCGATCCTGGTGTTCGCCGACGACGGCCGCTCGATGGGTCTCGTGGTCGACGAGATCATCGACATCGTCGAGGAGCGGCTCAACATCGAGGTCGGCGGTTCCCAGCCCGGGATTCTCGGCTCGGCCGTCATCAAGGGGCAGGCTACCGAGGTGATCGACGTCGGCCACTTCCTGCCGATGGCGTTTGCCGACTGGTTCACCCGCAAGGAGATGAAGCCCTCGGCCACCTCGCAATCGGTGCTGCTGGTCGACGACAGCGCGTTCTTCCGCAACATGCTGGCGCCGGTGCTCAAGGCCGCCGGCTACCGCGTGCGGGTCGCGCCCAATGCGGAGGAAGGCCTCTCGGTCCTGCGTTCGGGACAATCCTTCGACGTGGTGCTCACCGACATCGAAATGCCCGAGATGAACGGCTTCGAGTTCGCCGAGACCATCCGCGGCGATCAGCATCTGAACCACATGCCGATCATCGGCCTGTCGTCGCTGGTATCGCCCGCGGCGATCGAGCGCGGACGACAGGCGGGGTTTCACGACTATGTCGCCAAATTCGACCGTCCCGGCCTGATCGCGGCTTTGAAAGAGCAGACCGCGCACGCCACCGGTCTGGGCCAGGCAGCCTGAGGGAATAAGGGGATATGACCAGCAAGACCGAATCAAGCGAGGGCGCGATGGCCGAATACGTCACCGCCATGATCGGCGGCCAGTTGTTCGGCCTGCCGATTTCCCGCGTGCAGGACGTGTTCATGCCCGATCGGCTGACGCGGGTCCCACTGTCGAGCGGAGAGATCGCGGGCGTGCTCAATTTGCGCGGCCGTATCGTCACCGTCGTCGACATGCGCGCCCGTCTCGGCTTGCCGAAGTCAACCGACGGAAAGCCGCCGATGGCGGTCGGCGTCGACCTGCGCGGCGAATCCTATGGCCTCCTGATCGACCAGATCGGCGAGGTGCTGCGGCTGCCCGAGGAAAGCCGCGAGGAAAACCCGGTCAATCTCGACCCGCGCATGACCAAGCTTGCAGGCGGCGTGCATCGTCTCGACGGCCAGCTGATGGTCGTGCTCGACGTCGATCGCGTCCTCGAACTGGCGCCTGAAGCCAAGGCGGCGTGATCGGTTCGGGCCGCGGTTAGGATTTTTTATTGGAACGATCCCGTTTGGGGATATGGGGAGTGAGAGGCTCACATGAGAACATGCCTGGTGGTGGACAACTCGAGCGTCATCCGAAAGGTGGCGCGGCGCATTCTGGAAGGCCTGGATTTCCAGATCGTCGAGGCGGAAGACGGTGCGAAAGCGCTGGATGTCTGCAAGCGCGCGATGCCGGAAGCAGTGCTGCTCGACTGGAACATGCCCGTCATGGACGGCTATGAATTTCTCGGCAACCTGCGCCGCATGCCGGGCGGCGACCAGCCCAAGGTGGTGTTCTGCACCACCGAGAACGACGTGGCGCATATCGCGCGCGCGCTGCATGCGGGTGCCAACGAATACATCATGAAGCCGTTCGACAAGGACATCGTCACGGCGAAGTTCCAGGAAGTTGGCCTGATCTGACCGTTTTCGGCCGGAGGCCGAGCGGCCCCCGGCCTTGGTTTCGTGTAGTGCTTCTGGTGAACAATGAGTGTTGCGTTAGCAAGTTCGTCGACCGCAAGTTCTGCTCGTTCCGAGCCTTTGCGGGTCATGGTGGTCGATGACTCCGTTGTCATCAGAGGCTTGATTTCGCGCTGGGTCTCCTCCGAGCCCGACATGATGGTCGCCGCCTCGCTGCGCACGGGGCTGGATGCGGTCAACCAGATCGAGCGCATCAACCCCGATGTCGCGGTGCTCGACATCGAGATGCCCGAGCTCGATGGCATCTCCGCGCTGCCGAAGCTGCTCGCCAAGAAGCGCAATCTCGTCATCATCATGGCCTCGACGCTGACCCGCCGCAACGCGGAGATCAGCTTCAAGGCGCTCTCGCTCGGCGCATCCGACTACATTCCAAAGCCGGAGACGACGCGCGAGCCTCAGGCCGCCGACATCTTCCGTCACGACCTGATTCAGAAGATCCGCCATCTCGGCGCGCGCGCCCGCCGCCACGCGCCGGTGATGCCGAGCCCGCCGCTTGCGCCCTCGCACGCGCCCGCTCACGGCAAGCCGCGCGACATATCGGTTCGGCCGCCTGCTGCGCACGCCGCTCATCCGCCGCTTTCGCTTCGCTCCTTCAGCCCGCATGCGCCACGCGCGCTCCTGATCGGCTCGTCGACCGGCGGTCCGCAGGCGCTGATCGGGCTTGTCGCCGAGCTTGGTGCTGTGATCGACCGCTTTCCCGTGCTGATCACGCAGCACATGCCGCCGACCTTCACCACGATTCTTGCCGAGCATCTGGCCCGCTCCAGCCGAAGGTCCGCGCATGAGGCCGTCGACGGCGAGGCGGTCAAGCCTGGTGCGATCTATCTCGCGCCCGGAGGGCGTCACATGCGCGTCGTCCGCCACGGCGCGGAGGCTGCGATCGTGCTCGATGACGGCCCGCCCGTGAATTTCTGCAAGCCGGCGGTCGATCCGCTGTTCACCTCGGCCATCGACGTCTGGCAGAGCGGCATCCTTGCCGTCATCCTGACCGGCATGGGATCGGACGGGATGCGCGGCGGCAAGGACATCGTCGCAGCCGGCGGCAGCGTGATCGCCCAGGATGAAGCAACGAGCGTGGTGTGGGGAATGCCGGGTGCCGCGGCAAATGCCGGCATCTGCGCAGCCGTCCTGCCGCTCAACCAGATTGCGCCGAAACTGGTGCGGTTGTTTGCAGGAGATCGTTCGTGACGCCCCTCGACTATGAGTATCTGCGTAAGCTTCTGAAGGAGCGCTCGGGTCTCGACCTTTCTGCCGACAAGCAATATCTGGTCGAAAGCCGCCTGGTGCCGCTTGCGCGCAAGGCCGGGCTCGTCGGCATCCCCGAACTGGTCTCGAAGATGAAGAGCGGCGCGGAAGCGCTGACGACGGACGTGGTCGAGGCGATGACCACTAACGAGACCTTCTTCTTCCGCGACAAGATCCCGTTCGAGCATCTGCGCGACACCGTTCTGCCGCTGCTGCTGCAGTCGCGCGCCAGCCGCCGCTCGCTGCGTATCTGGTCTGCTGCCTGCTCGACCGGCCAGGAGCCCTATTCGATCGCGATGTGCCTGAAGGAAAAGGCTGCGGCGCTTGCCGGCTGGCGCATCGAGATCGTCGGCACCGACCTGTCGCAGGAGGTGCTGGAGAAATCGAAGGCCGGCATCTACAGCCAGTTCGAAGTGCAGCGCGGATTGCCGATTCAGCTTCTGGTGAAATACTTCACGCAGACCGGCGAGATCTGGCAGATCAACGCCGATATCCGCGGCATGGTGCAGCACCGCCAATTGAACCTGCTGCAGGATTTCAGCCATCTCGGCAAGTTCGACGTGATCTTCTGCCGCAACGTGCTGATTTATTTCGACCAGGATACCAAGATCAGTATCTTCGAACGGCTCAACAAGGCGCTGGAGCCGGACGGCGCATTGGTGCTGGGCGCGGCCGAATCCGTCGTCGGCATCACCGACGCATTCCGGCCCTTCCCCGACAAGCGCGGCCTCTATCAGCCGAATCCGGTTCGCGGGGCGCGACCCGCCACGGGCGGAATGTCCCCGCCCGCGCTGAAGGTGGTCGCGATCCGCTAGAGAGCATGATCCGGAAAAGTGGGCACCGGTTTTCCGAAAGATCATGCTCAATCAAGAATCTAGATCGTGGCGCGCCGAAAGCTCAGGCCGGGCCTTCCCCACCGCCATTCTCGGGTACTTGTCTGTCGAGCGCCCGTTTGACGAATTCCACGGAATCGATTGCCGCCCCAAGCTGGGTGCGAAACTGCTCAATCGATTCCTTCATCGATGGCGGCAGGTCTCCCCACCAACCAGTCACGCGGCTCATCGCTTCTTCGATGGTTCGCAGCATGTCTTCTATCGCAATCTCACGGTAGGTTCTCGCCATCGCGCTGTTGCCTCCGACAAGGGACATCGCTCCTCATTTCCCGAGCGGGATCGTCAGCTCCGTCTCGTTGCCGGATCAGGTTTTTGTCCGCGTGCGGCGGAGCCATTCGTCGAGACCGATCCGACCGAGGCGCGCTTCGCCCAGCGGCACAAGCGACCGCTCCTCGACCCGACCTCCCCAGTATCGGGCCTCAGGGTCGCTCACGACTTCACGGGGGTCGCCGATCGCCTTCAGATAGCGGGCGATGATCTGGTTGAACGGCGCTCGTTCGGGGCCGGCGATTTCGACGATGCCGTTTCGCGGCGCAGCGAGCGCCACATCAGCAACGATGGCGGCAACGTCGTCTGAGGCGATGGGTTGGAACAGGCCCGGCGAGAGCCTCACTAAATTCCCATCCGCGCTTGTAGCGGCGATAGCACCAAGGAATTCCATGAACTGGGTCGCGCGGATGATTGTGTAGGGGATGCCGGAAGCCTCGATCAGTTTCTCCTGGGCGACCTTGGCGCGGAAATAGCCGTTCTCGCGCGTTCGGTCGGCTCCGACGATGGAGAGCGCGACATGGTGCCGGACGCCGGCTGCGGCCTCCGCCGCGAGAAGATTGCGGCCCGAAGTTTCGAAGAACTCCATCACCGCCTTGTCTTCAAATGACGGCGAATTGGCGAGGTCGATCACCACCTCCGCGCCAGTGATCGCGCCCTTGAGCCCCTCGCCGGTGATGGTGTTGATGCCGCTCTTGGGCGAGGCGGCGAGGACCTCGTGGCCGGCCTCGCGCAGAATGGCGACAGTCTTCGAGCCGATCAGGCCCGTGCCGCCGATGACGACGATTTTCATGATTTCACCCCACATGATCGTTTCGAGGCAGCGGCGACACTCCAAGCGTTCGCCGCCGGGTCGCTTTCAAGGCCATTTCGAGGACGTCTGAGACTGCAGCAGTCCGTTCAACCGCTGTGCGTGCGGTCGACCAGCGACGTAAACTCGCGTCCCCGCAGATGGGTTCCAGGCTGGGAACAAGAACAATGCCATTCGAGCGAACAAAGCTGTGACCCAGCGCCAGCGGAGGCCGAACAGGGTTATTTGCGACTGGGGCAATTCATTTTGGGCTGTAAACGGCCGGAGGGTGCGCGACGGCAAATCACAGAATCGCGTGCGGCAGAAAGCGCGAGCTGTTGCCGGTGATCGGCAATTCGTCCTCGCGGATCGAGAGTCCGCAGGGCGTGTGATCGACCAGCCAGCTTCCGATCACCGGATATTGGCCGGAGAACTTGCTCAATGGCGCAAATGCCTGGCAGATGAAGCCTTCAGCGCCGTAAGGTCCCTCGCGCTCGGCAAACGGTACGGTTTCGCTGATCATCGCGACATTGGCACCCTCGCGCGAATAGAGCGGCTTGCGCACGTAGGAGGGACCGAGCTCTCTTGCGGCCGGATCGTCGTTGAAGTAGGCCGCAAGCAGATTGGGATGGCCCGGAAACATCTCCCACAACAGGGGGAGGATGCCCTTGTTGGACAGGATCGCCTTCCAGGGCGGTTCGATCCAGCGCGTCCTTGCTTCGGCGAGCTTGAGGCCAAATTCGTCCCAGAACATCCACTCCCAGGGATAGAGCTTGAACGCGAGCGCGATCTCGCGACCCTCGAGGTCG
Organism: uncultured Alphaproteobacteria bacterium; assembly: GCA_963738845.1. Classification (GTDB taxonomy): domain Bacteria; phylum Pseudomonadota; class Alphaproteobacteria; order Rhizobiales; family Xanthobacteraceae; genus Bradyrhizobium. The sequence goes on from CAVTYJ010000016.1 coordinate 12,501, forward strand.
ACGAAGCCGCCTTCGTCGCGCCAGCCGATCTCTTCGATATCGATCAGCGTGGTCGTGAGCCCGGCCTGGACCGCGGTGTCCTCGAGATAGGCGAGTGTGCCGAAATCCTCCTCGTTGCCGGTGGTCCCGGTCAGATGCAGATGGCGGCCCTCACCGAGCGTGTTCCAGGCCTCGATCAGCCGCTCGTGGATCGAATTGTACTGATCGGCCGCCGTCGGGATGATGCGCCGCTCGATCGCCTGCTCGAGCCAGGTCCATTGAAACACCGCGGATTCGAAGATCGAGGTCGGCGTATCGGCGTTGTATTCCAGCAGCTTTGCCGGCCCCTCGCCGTTGAAAGCGAGATCGAGCCGGCCGTAGAGGCTCCTGTCGTCGCGCTCCCAGCTCTCGGCGATCAGCGGCCAATAAGCTTCCGGTATCTGCAGCCGTCTCAGATGTTGCTCGTCGCCGATAGTGCGATCGACAAGCTCGAGGCACATCGCCTCGATCTCGGCGGTCGGCGCTTCGATCTTCTGCTCGATCTCTTCAAGCGTGAACGCGTAATAGCCGCGCTCGTCCCAATAACGCTCGCCGTCGATGGTGTGGAAATCGAAGCCGCAGGCTTGCGCGGTCTGACGCCAGTCGTCGCGCTCTGGGCAGGCGATGCGCTGCATGCGCGCTCGCCTCAGCCGCCGTGCCCATGCCCGTGAGCATGACCATGGCCATGGAAGTGGTGCAACGTGCCGCCAAAACCGCCATAGGTCGCATAGCAGACGATCCGGCCGTCGATGGTCCGCACGGCATAACGGCCGGGGCCGCAGTCGCCGTATGGGACGAAGCCCATCGTGGCGGCGCCGACGGCGGCGCTGCCCATCATCCTCAGCACGACACGGCGCGAGCGCTTCATGATGCGGTCTCCTCTTCGGTGGCGATCAGGCAAGGCAAAGGCGGTGATTTCGCGGCATCGAAAGGAGAACACCTGAAGAGGAACAATCATCCCCCGCCGAAACCGAAGGCGTGCGCCATCGCGCCGAAGCCGCCGCGCGTGACACCGCCGGAGGACTCGGACGATGCCGCCGATTCCCTTCCGGAGAAGCTCCAGGAGCGGCCGCTGCCGCCATAGGAGGAGCTGCGCGATGTGCAGGGAGTCGTTTGCGCCAGCGCGGGTGCCGCCATGCCGGGTGCGACGGGTGCGGGCGAGACGCAGCTTTCGCCTGGCATGAGCGCATAGGCGCCGCCGCCCACTGCAAGCGTGCCCATCACCAGCAGCGCGACGTGGTTGGAGCGCTTGGCTTGCGGCTGCGGCGAGGGCTGCACGATTGGCCGGCGCTTGCCGAATTCGTGGGCAGGAGGCTTGCCGCTCATGTCAGGAGATCATGCAGGCTGCATTCAGCGCGCCGGCGGCGAGCGAGGACAGGCCGAGCCAGATCGCGGGCGCAAGCTCGCCGGCGGCGATCCGCTGCGACAGGTTCGGCACCGGGATTTTGACAATGTAGAACACGATGACCTGAACGATCAGCGCGACCAGGCTCCAGATCAGGCAATCCGCCACATTCGCCGCATGCGCGATTGCGCTGACGACCGGCAGCGTGAAGCCGAGCAGGCTCAAGCCGAGCGCAATCGCCGCCGCGGGATCATTCTCGCGGATCAACTGAAACTCGTTGTGCGGGGTGATGCGGGTGTAGACCACGAGATAGGCCACGACCGCGATGATCGCGGTGCAGAAGTAGACAATGAAGGCCGGCAGGCCGGCAAGCGATTGAAGGATCATGGCCTGGATGCGCCCTTGAGTCGTGCACCGGCAAGATTCGCACGATCCGTCCATCGGCGCATCGGCATTGGCGGTTCATCCCCACAAACAAAAACCCCGCCATTTGCGGCGGGGCCAGTTCGGGAGGTGCGAGCCTTGCGGGCTCGCGGCAGAACGGATCAGGCCGGGATGCGCTCGTCGAGATCGTGCGGTTCGCGCAGCACGTAGCCGCGACCCCAGACGGTCTCGATGAAGTTGCGGCCTTCGGAGGCGTTGGCGAGCTTCTTGCGCAGCTTGCAGATGAAGACGTCGATGATCTTCAGCTCGGGCTCGTCCATGCCGCCATAGAGGTGGTTCAGGAACATTTCCTTGGTCAGCGTGGTGCCCTTGCGCAGCGAGAGCAGCTCCAGCATCTGATATTCCTTGCCGGTCAGGTGCACCCGCTGACCGCCGACCTCGACCGTCTTGGTGTCGAGATTGACCACGAGGTCGCCGGTCTGGATCACCGACTGGGCATGGCCCTTGGACCGGCGCACGATCGCGTGGATGCGGGCGACCAATTCGTCCTTGTGGAAGGGTTTGGTCATGTAGTCGTCGGCGCCGACGCCGAGACCCTTGACCTTGTCCTCGATGCCGGCAAGCCCGGACAGGATCAAGATCGGGGTCTTGATCTTGGAAACCCTGAGCTGCTTCAGCACGTCGTAGCCGGACATGTCGGGCAGGTTCAGATCGAGCAGGATAATGTCGTAATCGTACAATTTGCCGAGATCGACGCCTTCTTCCCCAAGGTCCGTCGTATAGACGTTGAAGCTCTCGGACTTCAGCATAAGTTCGATCGACTGCGCGACGGCGCTGTCATCTTCAATCAGCAAAACGCGCATGCCAGTTCCCCATAGTCGCCGCTCCGGGCGTCAGGTCGGCCGCAGCACTTGCGGCACTCAAAACGCCTTTGAACAACTGATTCGGATCCTGACGGGACATGGTTAACAAAAACTGATTCTGATCCGCAAGGTCCCCCGGTGCAATTTTTGTCGAATCGCCCTAAGATGTTGCGTTAAAGCAGCTTTTCCTACCCGTTTTCCCTCAAGTTTCGCATTAAGAGACGGGACTAACCGACTCTCTGGACTCGCTGTTCCTTCTGAGCAGCCGAGCCCCTCAGTCACCAAAAGACAGTGACGCAATGATTAACGATGCGGGTAAACACGAAGTTAAGCTTGGAACAGAAATTCGGCGAAACTTAAGGTTTTGCCGATGAAGGCGCTGGCGGAGCAAATCGGCGACATCGATGCCGTCAATATCTATGGCCGCGTGGTCGGCGTCCGCGGCCTGATGGTGGAGATCGCAGGCCCCATCCATGCAATGTCGGTGGGGGCGCGCATCGTCATCGACACCGGCGGCAACCGTTTCATCCCCTGCGAGGTAATCGGCTTCTCCGGCAGCAATGCCGTCGTGATGCCCTTTGCCGGTCTCGAGGGCGTGCGGCGCGGCTGCCGGGCGGTGATTGCCAATGCGGCAAGCCAGGTCCGGCCGTCGCCGGCCTGGCTTGGTCGGGTAGTCAACGCGATGGGCGAGCCGATCGATGGCAAGGGACCGCTTGAGCAGGGGGCCGCTCCCATGCCGTTCCGCAACACCCCACCGCCGGCGCATTCGCGCCAGCGGGTCGGCGCGCCGCTCGACCTTGGCGTCCGCGCGCTCAATACCTTTCTCACCTGCTGCCGCGGGCAGAGGCTCGGCATCTTCGCCGGTTCCGGCGTCGGCAAATCGGTGCTGCTGTCGATGCTTGCGCGCAATGTCGATGCGGCGGTTTCGGTGATTGGCCTGGTCGGCGAGCGCGGCCGCGAGGTGCAGGAATTCCTGCAGGACGATCTTGGCGAAGACGGCCTTGCGCGCTCGGTGGTGGTGGTCGCAACCTCCGACGAGCCGGCGCTGATGCGCAGGCAAGCCGCTTACCTGACGCTTGCGATAGCGGAATATTTTCGCGACGAGGACAAGGACGTGCTGTGTCTGATGGACTCGGTGACGCGCTTTGCGATGGCCCAGCGCGAGATCGGGCTTTCGGCCGGCGAGCCGCCGACCGCCAAGGGTTATACGCCAACGGTGTTCACGGAATTGCCGAAGCTGCTGGAGCGCGCCGGTCCCGGCGCCGGGGTTGGCACCATCACCGGCATCTTCACGGTTCTGGTCGACGGCGACGATCATAATGAGCCGATCGCGGATGCCGTGCGCGGCATTCTCGACGGCCACGTGGTGATGCAGCGCTCCATCGCCGAGCGCGGTCGCTATCCCGCCATCAACATTCTCAGGTCGGTGTCCCGCACCATGCCGAAATCGGCCGATCGAAATTATCTGAGCACCATCACCAAGGCGCGGCAGGTCATGGCAACCTACGCCGACATGGAGGAACTGATCCGGCTCGGAGCCTATCGGACGGGCTCGAGCCCCGAGGTCGACGAGGCCATCGCCCTGCACGAACCGTTGGAAGCATTTCTGCGTCAGGCCAAGGACGAGGTCTCGACGCTCGCCGAAGGCTATGGCCGGCTTGAACAAATCCTGAGGGGTTTGGAAACGGAACGCTAACTTTGTCGGTCCATGATCGCTCGACCGTGTAGAAAAGCCGGCGGGGCCCTTTTCGGGAGCCGGCGTCGTCCCGTCTGTGCAGCGGGACTTCTGGGGAGTATGAGTCGATGAAGTCACGCGAAACACTCATCCGCCTGAAGAAGTTTCAGGTCGACGAGAAGCGCCGAAGGGTTACCCAAATCGAGAATATGATCGCCGACTTCCATCGGATGTCGGTCGATCTCGAGCGCGAGATCCAGAGCGAACAGGAGCGCGCCGGGATCAATGACCCCTCGCATTTTGCCTATCCGACCTATGCCAAGGCTGCAATTCAGCGCCGCGAGAACCTGACGCGCTCGGCGGACGAGCTGCGCGTGCAGCTCGAGGATGCCAAGACGCTGCTCGCCGACGCCTACGAGGAGCTGAAGAAGGTCGAACTCCTGGACGAACGCGACCAGGCGCGCGAGCGCGCCGAGGAGAGCGCCCGCGAGCAGGCGGATCTCGACTCGATCGGCCTGATGCGCGCGCGGCTCGGCGTCATCGCTTAGGCCTTGATCGTATGATTTTGCCCACACTTGCGCTGCGGCTATCGGAAGGATCGATCCAGATATGCGTCGCGCACCGCTTCGGGAAGTTCAGCGAATGAGAACTCGGACCATTTTGCCGCCGGCCCTGTAACTCTCGTAGAAGCCCCACACCCCGTCCGCGCCGTATTCATTATGTCCAATACCCGGAAGACGGATTGCTGCAAAATTTTCGAGACTGATGTCGGCGAGAGGCTTTCCCTCATAGTAAACTCGCGCCTTGTCGCGCGCGAAATTGAAGCTGGGAGTGCCCTCGTCCTCGCCCTTACAGGCGTTTTCCAAGACCCGGAATGTCGAGGAATCGGCTCCACGAATGAGCCTGCCACGGCGATAAACGCGCTCCGCATCAGCCGCATATTCGCTAAAGCGCGCGCCCGGTAAAATTGCGAAACGATCGAGGCTCTTGCTCTCCAAGAGGCGGATGTTGCGCGCGGCCATGCTCGGCCAGAAATGATAGGCACGGATGCAGTCCTTGGCCCAGAAGTCGTTGTAGCCGCCGAGCACGGTGAAGGTCGCCGGATCTGCGCCTTCGACGACGTTGTGCAGAAAATAGACGCGGTCCTTGTCGCGCGCAAACCAGTGTCCGATCTGTTCGAATGTGGCGGCGTCAGCCACCGGAATCGGCTTTGGATCGTGGAAGAAATAGCCGTCCAGGTAAGCCACGTAGTCGTCCTTGATGATGTATTTCTGTTTCATTTCGGGCCTGGGCTGCCGCTGCGGGAGTGGTTGGAAAATGAAGACGGCGCAATCTCGAGCCTGATCCGACAAGACTTGCAGTGACCATGCGTTCGATTGATCTCCACACGCAACAGTGATTGATCGCTGCACGCGACCGTCTCCCTCGTGTCGCGATGAAGAATGGAAGGCACTGCCAACAGAGCCAACTCACGTGATTCAGGCGGCTCGCAGCAGCCACGCTGCCAGGTTCAACTTTCTCGGTCGCTCGGCGAGATTGCCGCTGCCATTTTGTCGTCAAAGGCGCAGGTCGCGTTCATGGGTTGGGGCTCCCTCCGCGCGAATTTGTCTGCGCATGATCTTGTCGGAAAATCGGTACGCGCTCTTCCGGATCATCGGCCAGACCCTCAAGCCAACGCGATACTGTCCAAAATCCGGGCCGCTCGGCCCGGGTTTTTCGTTGTTCAAACCTTGATTTGAGATTCGCGCGACCGTTTCGGCCAATGCTACAAAGTCGTGTCGGGGGAACGGGGTGGACGCGCCTGCCGCAAAATGTGCTACGCAAGATCGGGACCGCGGCCAAGATGCAGGACGCGATGGGGGTCGCGATTGTTAAGGAAGGTGAATGCTGACGCCGGCTGAGCTGGTCTGGCTGCTTGCCGCGGTTGCGAAGGGGGATGAGGCCGCGTTCGAGCGGCTTTATGCCGCCACGCGCGCGAAACTCTATGGCGTCGTGCTGCGTATCTTGCACAGGCAGGATCTCGCGGAGGAGGTCATTCAGGAGACATACGTCAAGATCTGGAACAGCGCCGGACAATTCAATCCAGCGCTGTCCTCGCCGATCACATGGATGGCCTCGATCGCCCGCAACCGGGCCATCGATCTCGTGCGCAAGAAGACCGAGCTTTCGATCGAGGAAGAACCGGAGGCGGCGGAAGTGGCCGCCGACAGCCCCGATCCCCTGGCGCGAAGGGAGATGACGGAAGAACTCAAGCGCCTTCTGGAATGTGTCGGCCGGCTGGAGCCGGATCGCCAGAAGCTCGTGCTCCTCGCCTACTACAACGGCTGGAGCCGCGAGCAATTGGCGGAAAAGTTCGAGGCGCCGGTGAACACGGTGAAGACATGGCTGCGCCGCAGCATGATGGATATCCGCGAGTGCCTGGGTCTGTAGTTATGACGTTTGGACTTTGAGATCATGGACTACAGCGAAGACCAAATCGCGCTCGCAGCCGAATATGCGCTCGGCACGCTCGATGCCGACGAGCGCGCGCAGGTCGAGAGCATGATGGCTCTCGACAAGGAATTTGCCGACATGGTGCGGGCCTGGGAATTCCGGCTCGGCGTGCTCAATCAGATGGTGGGCTCGATCGAGCCGCGTCCGGTGGTCTGGGACAACATCAAGCGCGCGATCGGCGAGCAGATGCCGCGGGAGCCGCTGTTGCTTGACGAGGCCGCGCCGCCGCCTCCTTCGCCACCTCCGCCTCCGCCGCCTCCCGAGCTCGCTGAGGTGGTGGCTGCGCCCATCGTGGACAGCTCCAATGTGGTGAGGCTTTCGAAGCGGGCGCGGCGTTGGCGCAATTTCGCCTCCGCCGTCACCGCGCTCGCGGCGGTCCTGGTCGCGACCATCGGCCTGCAACTGTTCAGGCCCGATCTTTTGCCGGATGCCTTGCGGCCGCCGACGCGCACGCGGATCGTCGAGGTCAAGGCGCCGCCGGCGGCAACGCCGCAGCCGCCTCCGCCGGCGGCGCAATACGTCGCCTTGCTGCAGGGACAGGCCGGCGGGCCGGCGTTCATTCTCACCGTCGACGGCGGGACCAGGAATTTCACCGTCCGCAAGCTCGGCGCGCCGCCGATCGATGCCGGCAAGAGCTACGAGCTCTGGTTGATCTCCGACAAGCTCGGCGGCCGGCCGCGCTCGCTCGGGGTGATCGGGGCGAGCGACTTCACCGCGCGTCCGCTGCTTGCAAGCTACGACACCGACGTGGTCACCGGCGGCACCTACGCGGTGACCGTCGAGCAGGCCGGCGGCTCGCCCGACGGCGCGCCGCACTCGACGCCGGTGTTTGCGGGAAAGCTGATCGAGACCGTGCCGCCGGGGTAGGGGCGCGAACGCTGCGGGGGTGGGTAGAGCGAAGCGAAAGCCACCATCTTTCCAATCAAGACAACGGTGGGTTTCGCTTCGCTCTCCCGACCCTGCAAATCTTCAGGCAACCGCAGAAAAAGAAAACGCCCGTGGGGAGCGGGCGTTTTCACGTAGTCGACTTGGGGGTAGTTGGGTCTTCTACATATCCACGCAGCGACTTTGGGGGGCTGGTAAAGAGCCGCGTGAATTCCTTAAAAACTCCTATCTGACCATCGTTGCATTCGCGCTGGTCACCGCGACCGGCTTTCCGGCCTTGATGACATGCGCCGTCTGCGCGTAGCCGTCGTCCGAAGTGGCGCGAGCAGTGATGCCGAGGCCGGCCACCACGATGCCAGCAACGAGCGCCACGACCACGATCTTGAGGTGGGTCGAGCGATCTGCGCTGTAGATCGAGTGGTTCATAACGACGCCTCCGACGTCTATCTGGTCTTATGAATTGGTCTGTCGGGCCTGCCTGCCGGTTCAAACCTTACGCGCTCCTCAACGTGGAGATGAGGTATTTCGTTCGAAAGGGACGATCACAACTCAGTGATTAAACTTGAAAAATCGCGATCGGAACAAGTACGACAGTATTATTTCGCAATATAAAACAATTACTTAGTTGAAATTCCTGTCTCGAATGGATGCGGGCGCTCAGGCTAAACGAAAATTAAGAAATCAGTTGCCTGTGGCAAAAAGGCACAGCGACCAACTGCTTCGCGTTCCGCCCGTCTAGACGCTGCCGACGGTCTTCAGTCTGGCGCGAGGGTGGATTTCCGATTGCGACAGCACCGTCGTCTGCGCCCGGAAGCGCTCGACCAGCGAACGCACGAACGGACGGATTCCCGCCGACGTCACCAGCACAGGAGCCTCGCCCTCGCGCGCCGCGCGCTCGAACGCATCGCGCACCGCCGCCATGAACTCGGACAGTTTCGACGGCTGCATGGCAAGGCTCTTGTCGTCGCCGGTGCCGACCAGCAACTCCGCAAAAGCCTGCTCCCATTTGGCCGACAGCGCGATCAGCGGCAGATAGCCGTTATGCGCGGTGTTCTGCGCGCAGATCTGCCGCGCCAGCCGCGCGCGGACATGTTCGACCATGGTCGAGGGATTGCGCGAGAAAGCGAGCGCGTCCGCAATTCCTTCCAGGATGGTCGAGAGATCGCGGATCGAGATGCGTTCGCCGAGCAACAGTTGCAGAACGCGCTGGATGCCGGACACCGAGATCTGGCTCGGCACGATGTCCTTGATGAGCTCGCCCTGCTCCTTGGGCAGTTCTTTCAGAAGCTTTTGCACCTCGCCATAGGACAACAGGTCCGACATGTTGTTCTTGAGCAGCTCGGTCAGATGGGTCGACAGGACGGTGGCGGCGTCGACCACGGTGTAGCCCTTCAGCGAGGCCTCCTCCTTCAGGCTGGCATCGACCCAGGTCGCGGGCAGCCCGAAGGTCGGCTCGGTGGTATGGATGCCGGGAACGGCGACCTGGCTGCCGCCGGGATCCATGACCATGAACTGGTTCGGCCAGATCTTTCCGCTGCCGGCGTCGACCTCCTTGATCTTGATGATGTAGGTGTTGGCCTCGAGCTGCACGTTGTCGAGAATGCGCACCGAGGGCATCACAAAGCCCATCTCGATGGCGAGCGACTTGCGCAGCGCCTTGATCTGCTCGGTCAGGCGGTCGGTGCCATCGGGGCCATTGACCAGCGGCAACAGCGCATAGCCGAGCTCGATTTTGAGGTCGTCGATCTTGAGCGCATTGGCGATCGGCTCCTCGGCGGCGGCTGTCGCGGGCGCGGGCGCCGCGGCGGCCTTGGCGTCGGCGATCGTCTTCTGGTGCTTGTGCTTGCGCGCCGACCAGGCGAGCCCGGCTGCGCTTCCCGCAAGCGCCAGGAACGGAATGGTTGGAATGCCCGGCAGCAGAGCCAGCACGAACATCACGGCGGACGCCATGCCGAGCGCCTGCGGATAACCGGAGAATTGCTTGATCAGCGCCTTGTCGGCAGCACCCGACACGCCGGCCTTCGATACCAGCAAGCCCGCCGCCGTCGAGACGATCAGCGCGGGCACCTGCGTCACCAGCCCGTCGCCGACGGTCAAAAGCGTGTAGGTGTGTGCGGCCTCGCCGAAGGAGAGGCTCTGCTGCGCCACGCCGATGATGATTCCGCCGATGATATTGATGAAGACGACGAGCAGGCCCGCGACCGCATCGCCCCGCACGAACTTCGAGGCACCGTCCATCGCGCCGAAGAAGCCGCTTTCGTCCTCCAGCGCCTTGCGCCGCTCGCGCGCGATTTTCTCGTCGATCAGGCCTGCGGAGAGATCGGCGTCGATCGCCATCTGCTTGCCGGGCATGGCGTCCAGGTGGAAACGGGCGGCGACTTCGGCGATGCGGCCCGAACCCTTGGTGATGACCACGAAGTTCACGGTGACCAGGATCGCGAACACGATGATGCCGATCACGAAATTTCCGCCCATCACGAAATTGCCGAAGGCCTCGATGACGTGGCCGGCGGCATCCGTGCCCTCGTGGCCGCGCGACAGGATCAGCCGCGTCGAGGCGAGGTTGAGCGAAAGCCGCAACATGGTGGAGATCAGCAGGATGGTCGGGAACGACGAGAACTCCAGCGGCGCCTGGATGAACAGCGAGGTCATCAGGATCAGGATCGAGAGCGTGATCGAGATCGCCAGGAAGAGGTCGAGCACCAGCGGGGGCAGGGGCAGGATCAGCACCGCCAGGATGGTGAGGACGCCGAGCGCCAGCGCGATATCGCCGCGCTTGATGAGGTTGCCGATGTCGCTGAGCGACGGAAAACCGTTCGATCCAGCCGTGCCCTGACCAGCCGTGACGTCGACCATGCTCGCCGAATCCCCCCGTGTCTGCCGTCCTCGGGCCCCAAGCGTCTGCGCGGCGGCTGTTGGGCCACCGGATCGAAAGTGAGGTACCGCACTGGCGTCCACGGAGATTTCCCCGTCTTACGCGGCCGACGACACTCGACTTCAGTTAGGCAATTTTTGCCCGGTGTATGGTTAGGAAAGGGTTAATGAGGGGTTGCGCGCATTCCCGAATATCCGTCGTCCTTCCGGGGCGCCGCGAAGCGGCGAGGCCGGAATCCGTAACCCCCAATCGTGGTCATGGGATTCCGGCCCTGGCCCTTCGGCCCATCCTGGACTGACAGTTCCGGGCGGTGACTCTGCATGCCTATTATCGCGCCAACGTGGGTTGACCTTTAGGCAGCTTGCGACGACTTTGCCGCCGTGCACGCACCTGCCGGACGATCCCCCGAATCATCGCATTTTGCCCCTGATTCCGCTCAGGCCTGGCTGCGGCTGGCCATTGCCTTGGCGATGGGCGCCGTCGGCGCCGCTGGGATGTGGTCGGTGATGGTGATGCTGCCGATCCTGCAGAGCGAGTTTTCGGCAACGCGCGGCGCGGTGTCGCTTGCCTCCACCATGATGTTCATGGGCTTTGGTCTGGGCGGCGTCATCACCGGGCGGATCACCGATCGCTTCGGCATCATCCCGGCTATGGCGATTTCGATCGCGCTGCTTGGCGTCTCCTTCGTGCTTGCGGGCCTGGCGCCGAAGCTCTGGCAGTTCGTCATCATCTATTTCCTGATCGGGCTCGGAACGTCGGCCACCTTCGCGCCGCTGATGGCGGAGGCCTCGCACTGGTTCGAGCGCTACCGGGGCCTTGCGGTCGCGGTCGTGGCGAGCGGCAATTATGTCGCGGGCACGATCTGGCCGCCGGTCTTCACATGGGGCGTGCAAAGCATCGGCTGGCGCCAAACCCATTTCGCCATCGGCGTTTTCTGCACGGCTGCGATGGCGCTGCTGCTTTTGGTGCTGCGCTCGCAGATCGGTGGCGAAAGCGTGCGCGATCACGCGAATGCGCCGCCGCCGCGGGTCGATCTGCGCCTCTCGACCAACGCGCTGACCGTGCTGCTCTCGATCGCCAGCATCGCCTGCTGCGTGGCGATGGCGATGCCGCAGGTTCATATCGTCGCCTATTGCGGGGATCTCGGCTATGGCGTGGCGCGCGGGGCCGAGATGCTGTCGTTGATGATGGGCTTCGGCATCGTCAGCCGCATCGCGTCGGGATTTTTGGCCGACAAGGTCGGCGGCATCCGCACGCTCCTGATCGGCTCCGCGGCGCAGGCCTTTGCGCTGCTGTTCTATCTGTTCTTCGACAGCCTCACCTCGCTCTATCTGATCTCGGCGATGTTCGGCCTGTTCCAGGGCGGCATCGTGCCGAGTTACGCGATCATCGTGCGCGAGGCGATGCCGGCCTCCGAAGCCGCAACCCGCGTCGGCATCGTGATCTTTGCCTCGGTGTTCGGCATGTCGTTCGGCGGCTGGGTGTCGGGCGTGATTTTCGATTCCACCGGATCCTATGCGGCAGCCTTCGCCAACGGCTTTGCCTGGAACATGCTCAACATCGCGATCATGCTCGCTTTGCTGTGGCGCTCGCGCCAGAGGCTCGCGCTGGCGTAGCAGTGCTCGCACAAAAAAACCCGCTCCGTTTTGAGCGGAGCGGGCGAAGACAGCGCGAAGACCAGCGCCTAGTCCCTGTCGTGATGAATGATGGTCTTCTCGCGATTGCCGAACTCATCTTCCTTCTTGATCACGGTCTTGCGGTCGGCGGGCTCCCGTTCCTTGATCACGGTCGTCCGGTCGCGGTCGGGTTCGCGATACTCGTGCGACTCGCCGGTCGTCACGCCGGCACCAACGGGGCCAACTCTGACCCCTACATCATCCGCAAACGCCGGCGCCGCCACCACGGCAAGCATCGCAGCCGCGGTCAAATACCTCTTCATGTGCTCCTCCATCAACAATCCGCACGATAACTGCGGGCCGGAGCACTTGTTCCGGGGCTTGCTGCCGACGAAGCGGGGGCGAATTTATGGACTTCAGGACTTGTATATAGCTCAGGGAACCGGAACCCAAACGGGTTCCAAAGTGTTTTTGTGGTTCACCCCTCACTTTTTTTGCCGAGCGGATGATGCAAACGAGCCAACCTCTGCCGCGGGCCCGAACCGGCATCGGCGGCCTGGACGACATTCTCGAAGGAGGCCTTGCCAGAAACCGTCTGCATTTGCTGGAAGGCACTCCAGGGACCGGCAAGACGACGATGGCGCTGCAATTCCTGCTGGCGGGAGCCGAGGACGGCGAGACCGGACTCTACGTCAGTCTCGCCGAGACGGAGCAGGAATTGCGGGAGGGTGCCGCGTCGCATGGCTGGACCATCGATAAGCTAGTGAAGATATGCGAGCTGGTGCCTCCGGAGAGTGTGCTCGATCCGGAGCAGCATCAAAGCCTGCTCTATTCATCCGATCTCGAGCTCGGTGAGACCATCGAGCGGATCTTCTCGGCTATCGAGGAAAACAGGCCGCAGCGCATTATCATCGACAGCCTGTCGGAGATCCGGCTGCTCGCGCAAAGCTCGCTGAGATACAGGCGCCAAATTCTGGCGCTGAAGCATTTTTTCGCCCGCAACAAGTCCACTGTCATCACGCTCGATGATCTCACCACCGAGAGCATGGATAAAGCCGTGCATTCGATCGCGCACAGCGTGATACACCTCGATCAGCTCGCGCCGAACTATGGCGGGGAGCGCCGGCGTTTGCGCGTGGCCAAATGCAGGGGGCAGAGCTTCCGGGGCGGCTACCATGATTTCGTGATCAGCACCGGCGGCGTGCAGGTGTTTCCGCGGCTGGTGGCCGCCGAGCACCGGCTCGGCTTCGCGGGATCGGTCTTGGAGAGCGGCAACGCCGAGCTGGACAAGCTGCTGGGCGGCGGTCTTACGAGCGGCTCGAGCACTCTCGTGCTGGGGCCGGCGGGCACCGGAAAGTCGCTGCTCTGCCTGCAATTCCTGACGGCGAGCATCCAGCGCGGCGAGCGCGCCGGTCTTTTCATCTTCGACGAGGAGCTTGGGCTGCTGTTTTCGCGCGCGAAAACCCTCGGGATCGATCTGGAATCCATGAGGAACGCCGGCAAGCTGGTTGTCGAGCAGCTCGATGCCGCCGAACTATCGCCTGGCGAGTTCAGCCACCGCGTTCGCGATTGCGTGGATAAACAGAATATTCGCACGGTTGCCATCGACAGTCTCAACGGCTACCAGGCCTCGATGCCCGAGGAGCAGTTCCTTGTTCTCCATTTGCATGAACTGCTGCAATACCTCAATCGTCGGGGAGCGGCGACGCTGCTCACGGTCGCCCAGCACGGCATGATAGGCGATATGAAGCAGCCGATAGACGTGACCTATCTCGCCGATACCGTGATCATGCTGCGCTATTTCGAGGCCGCGGGTCGCGTGCGGCGGGCCATCTCGGTCATCAAGAAGCGAACCGGCTCGCACGAGGATACGATACGCGAACTGACGATCAGCGGGCGGGGGATCAGCCTCGGCGCGCCGCTGGTGGAGTTCCAAGGCGTGCTTCGCGGGATACCGACCTATGTCGGCAACAAGGCGCCGGCGATGGAGAGCCAGTGAACAAGGCCGAGAATTCGGGCGGGGCGGAGCGGACACTGATATTGGCGCCGCGGGGGCGGGACGCGCTCCTGGCTCAATCCATTCTGCGAGACGCCAACTTGCGCGCGGACATCTGCAAGTCCGTGCATGAGCTTCTTGCCGGCATAAAGTCCGGCTGCGAGCTGGCCATCGTCACCGACGAATGCCTTCGCGGCATCGACACACTCAGCCTTTCCGAGTGGGTCATGCAACAGCCGGCCTGGTCGGATTTTCCGTTCATCGTGCTCACCGAGCACGGCGGCGGAATTGAGCGCAATCCGTTCGCTGCGCAGCTGACCGAAGCGCTCGGCAGCGTCAGTTTTTTGGAACGTCCCTTTCATCCGACGACGCTGATCAGTGTCGTCCGCACCCATTTGCGCGGCCGACGCCGGCAATACGAATGCCGAAGGCTCAATGAAGAGCTCGAGTTCAGGGTTCAGGAACGCACGCACGAGCTCGCCGCGGCGAACCGCCAGCTTCTGGCACAGATGGAGGAGCGCGAACGCGTCGAGAGCACGTTGCGCCAGATGCAGCGCCTGGAGGCGATCGGGCAATTGACGTCGGGTGTTGCCCACGATTTCAACAATCTCCTGACTGTCGTTCTCGGCAACATCGCTTTCATGGAGAGGGATTTTGCCGCTCGCGGCATTGACGGCAAGATGTTCCAGCGGCTTCAATTCATGCGAACCGCGGCCGAGCGTGGCGCCAAGCTCACCGATCAGCTCCTTTCCTTTTCGCGTCGGCAGCGCCTCGAGCCCAAGGTACTCGACCTCAACAGCACGATCGCGAGCATGCGCGACCTTCTGCAAAGCACGATGGGCGGCAGCATCCGGATCGAGACCTCGCTTGCGGGCGAGCTTTGGCATGCGCTGGTCGACCCCACCCAGCTCGAGCTTGCCGTGCTCAATCTCGCGATCAATGCCCGCGACGCGATGGGTGTCGGCGGGCTGTTGAAGGTGTCGACGTGCAATGCTTCGCTTGATGACCCGAGCGCGCCGGAAGAGCCGGCCGCCGGCGAGTATGTGGAGGTTTGCGTGTCCGATACCGGCTCGGGCATGACACCGAGCGTCCGCTCACGGGTGTTCGAGCCATTTTTCACCACCAAGGAAATCGGCAAGGGCTCGGGATTGGGTCTGAGCCAGGTCTTGGGCTTCGCCAAACAATCCAACGGCGGACTGCGGATCGATACGGCTGAAAGCAGCGGCACCTCGGTCCGCATCTTCCTGCCGCGCTCGCAATCGATGCAATCGCCCGAGACGAACGCTCCGCAACCGCGGGCGGCCAATACGGATTGTCACGCGCGCATTCTTCTCGTCGATGACGATGACGCCGTTCGGCAAGTGACCGCCGACATGCTGCGCGAGCTGCAATACGAGGTGGCGGAGGTCGGCAGCGCCGGCGCGGCTTTCGACGTGCTGGATTCCCGGGAAATCGATTTGCTGCTGTTGGACTTCGCCATGCCCGGAATGAGTGGCGCCGAGGTCGCGCGTCGAGTCCGAACGCGTTTTCCGAAGCTGCCCATACTGTTTGTCACGGGCTATGCGGACCGTGCCCTGCTGGATGGGGTCAGCGAATCGCAAACCATCGGAAAGCCTTTCGACGTTCGCGAGCTCGCCGATGCCATTTCGGCCGCGCTGACGCACAGTAACCGGCAATACACAAGCGAGGGGGAGCGGAGCTCCCGACTTGCCGTGAGCTAAATTAGTGCATGATCAGACCGCCTGTCCGGACTTCAGCAGCGTGCAGCCGGTGATCTGGAAGGTGCCGTCGGCCTGCCGCTCCAGCGTATAGAGCGCTTCCCAGCCTTCGCCGTTCTCGTCGACGATATGGACGTGCTGCGCGATCGCATCTCCCGCCGCCTGCGCCTCGCCGAACTCGAAACTCCTGTGGCGATAGACCGGCGCGTAGGAGTGCTGAACCATGAACATGAAGAGGGAGGCGTCCGGGAACAACTCGCGGATGCCGGGAGCGGCATGGGAATAGGCGCCTGTCGCGTCATCCCGGGAAAACGCCTGCTCCTGCGAACGAATCACGCTCTGGGCGGTAGCGATGTCATCGGCGCCCGCGGCCGAGCCAGCGCAGAGCAGCAACGCGGCAAGGAACAAAGTCACAAAGCGCATGAGAGTGGTTTCGGATCGATGGTTCGGATTAACCAAGTTTAAACCGTCGCGCTTGCCGTCGCAACGCGCCGGCTTGGTTCTTGATCTAGCGCAAAATGCTGTTGTTCCAACGCCGTAGGGTCGTTTCCATGAGATAGGAGACGACCAATGACCCTCGACACCATTATGGTCATGATTGCCGTTACGATGATGTTCGCGACGCTTGCGATCGTGCTCGGCTGGGCCGACAAGCGCACCAACGGAACGAACAACGGCTCGTTGAAGCGGTAGGTCAGCCGGATCGGCGTTAAACCTGCATGGCAGGTCGCCTGCATAAGCAGGCGCCGCACTCAACCCGTCAGCGCCGCCAGCAATTCGTCCGGGCGCTCGCTCATGAGCATGTGGCCGGCACCGCGCAGCACCACAGTTCGAGCATTCGGAATGGCGGCGGCGAGTGCCTTGCCCGCCTTGGCCGGTGTCATCATGTCGCGTTCGCCGAGGACCAAAGTGGTCGGCACGGTGACTTTGGCGCCCGCCTCCAGCGCGTCCGCGTAGGAATTGCAAGCGGCAAGGTCCGAATGCAGCACGCCGGGCGCGCAAGCCTGCAGCACGCGCTGTGCGCCGCCATGCATCCACAGGCCTGGCGCGAGGCTGCCGCCCAGCTCGGCGCCAAAGCCGAGACCCCAGATCGAGACCATGTCGATCGCGGCTTGGTCGTTGGCTTCCGCCGCCTTCAAGAGATCGGGGCCGACGGTCATGGCCGCCGAGGTCCCGATCAGGCCGAGCGCCGACACTTTTTCGGGATGTCGCACCGCCGTTTCGAGCGCGATCAGCGAGCCCATGGAATGGCCGATCAGTCGTGCCTTGGTGGCCCGTGCCGCCTCGAGCAGCGCCGCGATCCAGTCGGCCATCTCGGCGACGGTTCGCAGAGCCGGTCCCTGCGAGCGGCCATGGCCGGGCAGGTCGGGCACCAGCACGGAACAGCCGTGATGAGCGAAATAGCGGCTGTGCAGTGCCCAGGCGGTGTGGTCGAAGCCGGCGCCATGGATCAGCACGACGCACGGCAATACGGGATCGAATTCGCGGCCGCCGGTCGCGGCGAAGGCGTTCTTGCCATTGAGAAGAAAATCCATCGCGTCAGACCTTTTGGGAGGCGCGCAGCGCAACTGCGAGATCGTCGGTGATGTCGGTCGCTGCCTCGATGCCGACCGAGAGCCGCACCAGTTCCTCGCCGATCCCTGCGGCCTTGAGCTGCTCGGCATCCATCTGCTGATGCGTGGTCGAAGCGGGATGGATCACCAGCGTCTTGGCATCGCCGACATTGGCGAGATGGCTGATCATCCGCAGCGATTCGATGAACTTCCTGCCCGCCGGACGTCCGCCCTTGATGCCGAAACTGATGATCGAGCCGGCCCCCTTCGGCAAGAGCCGCTTGGCGAGCTGATAATCCGGATGAGCTTCCATGGCGGGATGCAGCACCCACTCGACCGCCTTGTTGCTCTTGAGGAATTCCAGCACGGCCAGCGTGTTCTGCATGTGCCGCTCCATGCGCACAGGCAGCGTCTCGATGCCCTGCAGCAGGTGGAACGCATTGGTCGGCGACAGGCAGGCGCCGAAATCGCGCAATCCCTCGGTGCGCGCGCGCATGATGAAGGCGGCCGGCCCGAACTGCTCGTCGAAAACGATGCCGTGATAGCCGGCATAGGGTTCGGTCAGCACCGCGAATTTTCCCGACGCGCGCCAGTCGAAACGGCCGCCATCGACGAGCGCGCCGCCGATCGCGATGCCATGGCCGCCGAGCCATTTGGTTGCCGAATGCATGACGATATCCGCGCCGAGCTCGATCGGCCGCGACAGATAGGGCGTCGCAAAGGTGTTGTCGACCAGCAGCGGAATCCCTGCCGCATGCGCGATCTCAGCGACCGCGGGAATATCGAGCACCTCCAGCCCCGGATTTCCGATGGTTTCGGCGATGACCAGGCGCGTGGTTGGCCTGATCGCGTTGCGGAAGCCATCGAGGTCGCGCGGCTTCACGAAGCTCGTGGTGATCCCGAAGCGCGGCAATGTGTGCGCGAGCAGGTTGATGGTGCCGCCATAGAGCGAGGCGGAGGCGACGATGTGGTCGCCGGCATTGGCAAGCGTTGCGATCGCAAGGTGCATCGCCGCCATGCCGCTTGCGGTCGCGATCGCGCCGACGCCGTTCTCGAGCGCGGCGATGCGCTCTTCCAGCACGGCCGTCGTCGGGTTGGAAATGCGGGTATAGATATGGCCGGCGCGCTCGAGATTGAACAGCGCCGCGGCGTGCTCGGTATCATGGAACACGTAGGACGTGGTCTGATAGATCGGCACCGCGCGGGCGCCGGTTGCCGGATCGGGGTGCTGGCCCGCATACAGGCTCAATGTTTCGAAAGCGGGCGATTTCGGCGCGGGCATTTGGACCTCGCGAATGGTCTGCAAGAGGCGGGATCGCTGTTCTGCCACAAGGCGGGCAGGGCGTCACGTTCGCTGGAGGAGTGCCTATCGGAGGACAGCCGCGTTCCCCTCAAGCTTTAGCCTGGTCCTCGGCAACGACGTCGGCCCAGGGATGGAAGATCTGGGTCGCTCCGGAATTTGCCTCGCCCTCGCGCATCACGATGCTGGGGAAAGCGAACTTTCCGGGGAACGTCTGCACGCGCGCCTCCTCATACTCGAAATGGCCGCGCAGGAGCTTTCTGACCTCGCCGGGAAGGCGCACGTCGCCGATCACGATGTCGCCCTCGCTGGCATCGATGCGCGGCTGGTGAATCGCCGCATCCAGGTCCATGCCGAAATCCATCACAAAGGACAGGATCTGGGTCACGGCCGGCAGGATGCGGCGGCCGCCGGAAGCGCCGAGCGCAAGTGTCCTGCCGTCGGCGGTCCTCGCCACCACCGGCGTGTAGTTGGTCAGGCAGCGCTTGCCCGGTCCAAGCGAGTTGGCCTTGCCCGGCGTCGGATCGAACCACATGATGCCGTTGTTCATGGTGATGCCGCTCTGCGGCGTCACGAATTTCGAGCCGAAGGTCGAGAGCAGGGTCTGCGTCACCGCGGCCATGTTGCCCTCGCGGTCGACCACCGAATAATGCGTGGTGCAGGTCGGCGCGAGATGCTCCGCGCCCAGCGCGCGGCGGCCCTCGGCATCGCCCATATCCTTCAGCCGCTCGCGATAAGCCGATTGCAGCGCCAGCACATAGGCCGAATAGGTGATCGCAAGCTCGGGCCCGTCGCGATGGACCTGCAGGTCCTTTTCCAGATGCCGCAGCACGTGGGCAAGCGTCGGACCGGCGGTCAGCTCGGGCGTCGCATAGACCATGCCGCCGCGGTAGGGAATTTCCAGCGGATGGCGCAACTGCGCCCTGTAGGCGGCAAGATCGCCGGCCGAGAGCGAGCCGCCGGCCGACTGCACGTCGGCCGCGATGGTTTTTGCAAGCTCGCCCTCATAAAAGTCGCGCGGGCCCGTTGCGGCGAGATGCGCAAGCGTTGCCTTCAACGTGTCCTGCGGCAGTCGGACCTTGGAGCGAATGCTCCATTGCGGGTTGGGCGCCAGCCCGTCCTGCAGATAGGCGGCGGCACTCGCCGGATATTTTCGCAGCTCCGCCACCGAGCTCGTGATCTCGAGCGTGGTCCACCAGTCGACCGAGAGGCCTTCGCCCGCAAGGGCGATGCTTGGCGCCAGCAGATCCTTCCACGGCAGCCTTGCGTGAAGCTGGTGGGCCGCCTCATGGCCGGCGACCACGCCGGGCACGGCGATCGAGCCGGGGCCGGCGATATTGCGATCGTCCTTGACGCGCGCCCACGGGAAAATGTCCGACGCTTCGCCCTCGACGATCGGGTAGTCCTCGAGGCGCAGGCTCTTGGGCGCGCGCGTGCCGAAATCGATCACCTCGACTTTGTTCTCTCGCGCGCGGTAGAGCACCATCGCGCCGCCGCCGCCGATCCCGCTCATCCAGGGCTCGAGAACGCCGAGCGCAAAGCCCGTGGCAATGACGGCGTCGACGCAGTCGCCGCCGGCCGCGAGCACCTCGGCGCCGATTTCGGCCGCTTTGCGCGATTGCGCCGCAACAATGCCGCCGTTGGAGCGGACAGCGGGTTTCCTGATCTGCTGCAGGTTCGAGAACTGGTCGGACATGATTTGTCTTTCATGGACGAAGTTCGATGCTGCGAGCGTAGCATCGGCATCGATCGCTGCGGCAGAAAATATGAGCGGCAGGCGCATCGAGAATACAATACCGCAAGATACGTTCCCGCGGTCGCAATCGACACAACCTCCGAGGTGAGGATCAAGGAGGTCAACCATGAATCCATCGGGTCATGCCGGGCGTCTTGCGTCAGCGTTGCACAAGGGTCACACTCGTCCGGAAACGTTGATGCGTTGCAGGTTTCGCCATTGCGTCGTCACATGGCGGCCCGAAAACTCGGGGCGTCGCATGCTTGGCACTGCAAGCTGGCTCGAATGGAGCCTCTGGAGGCTGGGATCATGAACCCGCGGCGATTTGCGACAATGACGGCCGTGCTGTGTGAAACGGCGCTTGTCGCTTGCATCGTTGGCTTGGTTTCCACCGAGACCGGGACCGAGGACATCGGGACTGCGCCGACGGCTGACCGGGTCCTGCCCTATCTCGCTGCGGATGTAATGCGCGCAGTCGAGACCGATCGCGCCGCGCCAGACAAGGCCGCTGTCGAAAGCCTCGCAGTCGCCAACGCCGATACGGCGAGGCTTGCCAAGCCGGTGACGACCACCGAAACCACCGCGCCTCCCGCCGAGCCGGAACCGGTGCTCAGGCTCGCATCCGCCGATCCGTCGCAAGTGTTGTCGCAGGAAGCGCCGCCGATCGGAACGGCGCCCGCGAGCACGCCTGAGTCGGTGGTGGGCGGGGCCGGTCCGGCCGTCGGCTCTCTCGAGATTGTCGATGAGTGCCTCGTCGTCGACATCTGCATCGATCGATATTTATGGGAGCTCTACCAGCGCACCCCCAAGGAGGACACGATCAAGGTCGATGAGCAGCGCATGGTGACCGTCAAGAGAAAGAAGAAGATGGTCACCGTCACCAAAACCTTCACCAAGCTCGTCGACGAGAATTTTGCATGGAAGGATCCGAAGGCGGCCGAAAAAGCCGGCATGCCGATGGTGGACTACGTGATCGGCGGCATGGATCGGGATTTCAAGCTCAGGCTGTTCCACGCGCTTCATGCCGCCGAGGAGGCCGGCCTGTCGCCCGGGATCACCAGCGCGTTCCGCGATGACTATCGACAATCGATCGCGAGCGGGCTGAAGGCCGCGACCGACAGGTCTTACCATGGCGGCAGTTTCCGCGGCGGCTATGGCCACGGGCTTGCGGCCGATGTGGTGAGCGTCAAGGGCGCCACACGCGCGCAACGACAGGCGTCCAGCGATATCCTCTGGAGCTGGATCGATGCGCACGGCAAGGAGTTTGGCATAGGCAGGCCCTATCTAGACAGGGATCCGCCGCACCTGGCGCCGATCGATGGCAAGGAATATCTCGGCCATCGCGGGGCGACGGCTTCGCACGCGGCATCGGACACGAAGCAGCGCAAGCATGCGCGGGCCGATCGCGGCTCGGCGAAACGAGCCGCGAAGGCCTCGAAGGTGAAAACCGGCTAGACCGTATGCGAGCGACCGCGGCGATGGGCCTGCTTCAATAGCCGCGTCCCCACCAATAGCAGAACCGTTCCACGTTGGCAGGCAGGCTCGCTTCGTAGTTCGCCCACTTCTCGTATTTCGGCAGCTTGACCTCTTTCATCGCGGGGTCGAAGCATTTTCCGGCGTCGGCCGCCTTTTTCACCTCCGCGGACAGATCTTCCATGTAAGCGATATCGTCCTCGACATCCTTCTTCGTCCCCAACCGTCCGCCCGCATAGGGATGACCCGGGATCAGTCGATCCCAGTCAAGTGCGTCGAGCGCCTTCAGTGAGGCGATGTATTCCAGCGGGGAGGCGTTGTCGGGAATGTTGCGAAACTGAACCGATTCGATCGGCGCGAAATCCACCACAAACACCAGCTTTTCCTTGGGCAGCCGCATCACCAGCGAGTTGTCCGAATGGTTGCGGCCGACGAAAATCAGTTCGAGGCTGGTATCGCCCAGCTTGATGGTCTTCTTCGTATCGACCGTTTGATCCGGAATCACGACGTCCGCCAGGAGCGCGTTCTGCTTCTTCAATTCGAGGAGACGTTCTTTGGCCCGCCGATGCGCTACGAACGTGGCGCCGAGGTCCTTGAACGGTTTTCCGCCCGCGATGTGATCGTAGTGATGATGGCTGTAGATGACGTATTTGATCGGCTTGTCCGTAACGGCCTTGATCGCGTCGATATAGGGCTTGGCTGGACGCAGATAGGAAATGGGATCGGTCGCGATGACGCCCTGCGAGGTCACGACAAACATCGACTGGTGATTGCCATAGCGGAAGACATAGACGTTTTCCGTGCCGTCCACCTTTTTGGTCGAAGTTTGCGGCGCGTTCTGAGCCGCTGCGGACGCGATGCCAATGGCGAAAGTCGCGAGGAATACGACGACGCTTGTTGCTTTCATCTGGCGCTCCCTTTTTCAAAGCAAGGCGTTGCTTGCAAAGCTCGACCAAAAGCACCGGATGCTCAACGGCTTATTTTTGTGCGTTGGAGTGGAATAAACGCATGCCGGCGAGATTGCAGGGGATCCGTGCCGCATTCGCTGCCAGCGCCGAGCCGACGAAATCCTTGATGAGGCCGCCCGGACGGGCGATCCGTCCAGTGTGATCCAGGTCGCAGATGAAACTACGGCGTGGGCCGAGAGTGCGCCCGGAGCCGCCCCATCTGTTGACGGCGCAATCCTTTTAAACGCATCCGCAGACCAGGAGCACGACAATGAAACTTTCTGCTTTCGCGTTCGTGACGGCCCTCGCAGTGACTCCCGCCTTGTTCTCGACAGCTCACGCGATCGATCCTCCGCGGACCGGCACCGCATTTGAGGTCGCGCAGCAATACGCCAGCGGCGGTGAATTCGGTGGTATCACTTCTGGCAGGACTGGAACGACGCTGGCTATAGCTCGGGATTCTCTGAGCTTCCTGGGGTCTCCGGATCGGATTGCGTCGAACTGGCAGGCGGCACCGATCATGGCAAAGGGTGAGTAGGCCCGCCGGCTGAAATGGACGGCAAGCCCTAGCGCGACGGCGCCTGGGGGCGCGTCGCGGGCTTGGCGGCAGGCTGTGAAGACGTCGTCGCCGCCGGACCGCTGGCGGCCCCGGCGGGGGAATCGCCCTGCGCTGGCGCGCCCTCGATTTGCGCAGCGGCAGATGGCGGCGCGGCATCTGCCGGAACAGTCGCATTTTGCGGCCTCCGCCCGATGTCCTCGAATGCTCTTTTCATCGCCGCGTCGGCATTCTCTGCGGGTGCGGCGTCGCAGTCGAGGTGCGTGGGGCCTGCGCCGACTTTCTTGTCGTTCTCTCGGTTCTTCAACGCGTCGCTTCTCATCCTGGACGAACTCGAGCGCAAACGCGCTCGCTTCGCAGGGCTGCCGTTTCGCGAACGCCGATTTTGCCGCCGGCTCCAGTATCGCCGCCGGAGCCGGCAACTGCGCGGCCGGCGGAGGCGGAGCGGCCAAGCCGGATGCTGGCCCTGTGCTTTCTGGTGCCGCGCGTTCGATCTTGCGGATGTCCATCTCCTCGCTTTTCGTCTTGGCCAACGCGGGCGCTGCGGATTCGGTCTTCGCTTCGGGCGCAGGGGGGGCTGCGAGCTGTTCATGGTCATGCTCGTGCCAGTACACCGACCATGATGCCGCGGAAGCCACCACGATCATGGCGCATGCCGCCGCAATGCGCGAGAGGCGTGCAGGACGAAGTCCGTGGGCGATCCGCGACCAGACATTCTCGGTGGGGCGTAAGCCCGCTGCCGCTTCCGCTCCGGAAAACTCCGCAACCAGATCCGCAGGCGCGGTCCCGGCCGACCGCTCCATGATCTCGACAAAGGCGGTCGCGGATTCCACGTCCAGTCGCGCCGATGCGAAGCGTGGGACCAATTCGGCAAAGGTGTCCGGCGCGACCTCGCCGAAGGAGCCGGAGAGCGAGGCGGCAAGGGCTGCGATCTGGGCATCGGCATCGCCTGGATTATCGCCGGCCTCGGCAAGCAATTTTGCGGCCTCGCGGCGCAACGCCGCGAGCTCGGCGGAGGGCTCCGCCGCACCGTCCATCGGGGCCTCGCACAAAGCCTCGACCAGCCGGGCCATCTCGTTCTTGTCCAACGTCAAATACTCCTAGCCCTGGATTAGACGGACAGTTTCCATTTTCTGACCGCGTCCGTGTCACCGATTTCGTCGCGCAATTGCTTCTTCACCCTCTGCGCCAGCTTGTGCACCGTTTCGACCGGAAGGCCGGCCAGGCGCGCAATCTCCCGCGCCGGGTGACCGTTGAGCGCATATTGCAGATAGAGCCTCTCGCTTGCGTTGAGCCGGGGCAACGCCTGCTTGACCACGGCAAGTGCCTGTTCCAGCAGGGAGGCCTGTTGCTCGAGCAGCAGATTGTCCTCCGGGGTCGGTACCGCAAGATCGCCATCGCCGCCAAGCCGGCTTTCGTCGGCGGCCGAAAGATCGACCATCTTGTCCGGCCCATGGGCGTCCGCGGAGTAGGATGCCGGCAGTGCCTCGCGAACTTTTGCAATGGCATCGGCAAGTGCCGCCTGCGTGACCTGCGGCTCCTCCCGCACGACGTGAGGCAGCAGCGCCTTTGCATCCGGCGGAAACTGCTCCCAGTAAAGAAGCCGAAACACCGATTGTTCCAGCGCGGACAGCCGCTGGATCGAGGCCGGAAGGCGTCGGCGCGGCACGATCGTACGCACATGATCGATCACGAGATTCTCGATCACCTGCAGAATGAAGCCGGACGGGCTGCCGCGGCCGGAATAGGCCTTGAGCCGCTGTCCGTCGTCCTTGAGCAGGGCTTCGCACACCGACTGATAGGCATCCTCGCGGTTCTGCCGATGGTTCGCGCCGG
Source organism: uncultured Alphaproteobacteria bacterium (assembly GCA_963738845.1). Taxonomy (GTDB): domain Bacteria; phylum Pseudomonadota; class Alphaproteobacteria; order Rhizobiales; family Xanthobacteraceae; genus Bradyrhizobium. Next base: position 37,769 of record CAVTYJ010000016.1, read on the forward strand.
GCAAGTTGCGCAGAATGATGCGCCGCATGTCACCGGAGAAAAAGGCCTCGAAACTTCGCCAGCCGCTCGCGGCATCGAGCGCGAGCAGTTTCATCACGCGCTCCGTCAACAGGTCGCGCACGACGAGGGTCGCGTAGATACGGAAGCGGGCGCGTCCGTCAAATCCTTTCAGCCGCGCAAAATTGTTGGCGCGCAGCGCCGTGATGACGTCGCGAAAGGCGGCCTCGGTGTCGGGCTTGTCCTGCGAGATGTGAAGGCATGCATTCCACACGAGGTCGGCGAGCGAGCGTGTGAGGCTGGCCATCGCGGCGGCGTCTCCCCGAAGGGCCGCTGCGAGAAGCTCGCGTTCTGGATCGGTCGGTGCGGTCACGCAAAACTAGTCGGGCAAGTGTCGGCGAATTTCAAGTCCCCCGCATGTTTTTTGATCCGAGCAAAATTTCCTCGGCTGTCCGTCTAAGGGCTCGGGCGGCTGGCGACGAAGGAACATCCGATGACCAAACGATGGAAAGCATTTCTCATTTTTGTATCGCAATGCTGGCGCTTGGCCGGCATCACCCCGGCCTATGCCGACGACGGCAATGCGTACCGCCTGTCCGAGCCGGTGACGTTTCGCAATCTTGGCATCTACTTCGTGCACGGCGCCTCGCGCGGCGGACCGGTGCCGCTGACGCTGCAGGAGGCACTCGCGAGGAAAGTCGTCACCGTGAGCGAGACCGGCGAGGTCAACGCGCTCAGGATCGAGAATACCGGAGACGAGGCGATATTCATCCAGTCGGGAGACATCGTTAAGGGCGGGCAGCAGGATCGCGTGCTCAGCGTCAGCCTGCTGCTGCGGCCGCATTCGGGTCCGATCCCGATCGCGTCTTTCTGCGTCGAGCGCGGGCGCTGGTCGGCGCGCGGCCGGGAAGATGCGAAAACCTTTTCCAGTGCCGACGCCGCGGTGCCGTCGCGGATCGCCAAGCTCGAGATGGCGGGCGCGGCAGCGCCGAAGCCGGACGGCGCGGCGGCCGCGGTCGGCATTTACCAGCAGGAGATCTGGAAGAGCGTCGCCGAGGTGCAGAGCAAGCTGACGCGCAGCCTGGGCAAGCCGGTTGCCGCGCCGAAATCGCAGTCCAGCCTGCAGCTTGCGCTCGAGAACGACCATCTGGCCGACGAGCAGGCGGCCTATATCGCGGCACTGCAGGGCAAGGGCGAGGAGGGCGACGATATCGTGGGCTACGTCTTTGCCGTGAACGGCAAGGTCAACAGCGCCGACATCTATCCCTCCAACGGCCTGTTCAGGAAAATGTGGCCGAAGCTGCTGCGTGCCAGCGTGACGGAAGCGATCGGCGAGCGCGACGACAAGGCTCCGCCGCCGCCCATGCCGTCCGTTGCCGACGTCGACGGATTCATCGCGCGGGCCGCGACGGCCAGGGTGGTGGAGAAGAACATCGAGAACACCACGGTCGGCGTGCGCGAGAATGCCGACATGATCTCGGTCGAATCCCGCCCCGCCGACGCCTCGGCGGCCGAATGGGTGCATCGCAATTACATCTCGAAGTAAGGGAGCGAACCGATCCGGGCTGGCAATGATACATGATCATTCCGGGGCGCCTTGCGGCGCGTCCCGGAATGATGCGAGCTTGTTGATTTGTCTCGCAAATTACGATTTTCAGAATAACGCTTGACTTGCGGCCCAAATCACCGGCACATTCCGCGCCGTCCCGCCTCCGCATGAGGGGCGCTTCGCGATCGTCACGGACGTTGGAAGCGGGATGCGATGGACGCGAAAGCATTGCCAGACGTGCGATGCCTTCCGCGGACTGCGAAGGCGTGTGGTCCTGGCGCCCCTTGGCTGGCGCTAAGTCTTGCGAGACTCATCGCGAGGCGACGGTGACTAGAAGGTCATGGACACCGGGGAGAGCCCGCAGCAAGCGTTAAAACCATCGCGCAGGGAATGTCGCTTGTTACGGCTTCACCTGTAGTGACTACGCTCGTGTGCTTTCCTGTTCTGCACGCGAGGCTGCGGGTGCAGCATAACACCCGGCATTCCCTGCGCCCTCTGTTTTTTCGGGGCGGCCGACGCAACAACCCGGGCGCGACCGCGTCGCGGGAATGCGGAGTTGTGTCGCCAATCTTGTCGCCGTCCACCCGTCGAGACGCCGCGCTCGCGCCGCCGTCGTCATTCCCTGGCGCGCGCAAGCGCGAGCCAGGAATCCATAACCCCGGACTGTGGCTATGGATTCCGGGCCTGCGCCTTGCGGCGCATCCCGGAATGACCAGAGGAGAGAGTTGTCAAATCGCTACTCGCATCGGCGTGAGTAGCTGTGAGGAGGAGCGAAGCTCCGTCTCGAACCATGAGGCCCCGATCGCCAGGCGGGGGCTGTTTGAAATTCAAATCCGATTGTAGGGTGGACCGAGCATATCCCACCCACCCCAGCCAGATGATCCCTCGCATGTTCAGTCGCACCGCATTCGCTCTCGTCCTCGCAGCCTGCCTGTCCGCTCCCGTGGCGCACGCACAGCCGCTCCCGGGCGTGCCGCCGGACCTGCTCGAGGACATCGTCGTCGGCAGCCGCATTCTCGCCGAGTTCGGCGTGGTCGACGGCTTCGGCCATGTCAGCGCGCGAAATCCGTCCAATCCGAAGCATTTCCTGATGTCGCGCTCGCTCGCGCCGGCGCTGGTCACGGCCGACGACATCATGGAGTTCGACGAGGACGGCAACGCGATCGATGCGAAAGGCCGCAGCGTTTTCCTCGAGCGCTTCATCCATGCGGAGATCTACCGGGCCCGTCCGGACGTGATGAGCGTGGTGCACACGCATTCGCCGGGCGTCATTCCGTTCTCCGTGAGCAAGACGCCGCTGCGGCCACTGTTTCACAATGCGGCGTTTCTCGCGGCCGGCGTGCCGGTCTGGGATATCGCCAGGGAGTTCGGCCCGACCGATATGCTGGTACGCGACAACGGCATCGGGAAGTCGCTGGCGCGGACGCTTGGAGACAGGTCGGTCGTCCTGATGCGCGGTCATGGCGACGCGACCGTCGGCCCGTCCGTCAAGATCGCGGTGTTCCGCGCCTATTACACCGACGTCAATGCGAAGCTGCAGGCGCAAGCGATCGGGCTCGGCACCGAGATCACCTATCTCAGCGCTGAAGAAGGCAAGAACGCCGACACCGTCAACTTCGCCGTGATCGATCGCATCTGGGGCTTGTGGAAGCAGAAGGTGCAGGCCTCGATGAAGTAGCGGCGCGGGCAGTAGGGTGGGCAATGCGTCAGCGTGCACTCCCTGGAGCATGATCCAAAGTGGGCACCGGTTTTCCGAAAGATCCTGCTCAATCAGGAATTAGACTAAGTCACCGGCGCGGGATTGAACAGCGTGAGGTCGTTGTAAATGCCCCAACGATCGGCCCACACCTTGGTCCGTCCGCTCGCGACATCGAGGATCAGGCGGAACAGGTCCCAGCCGGCTTCCTCGATGGTCATCTCGCCGGTGGCGATGCGGCCCGCGTCGAAATCGATCAGGTCGTTCCAGCGCCGTGCAAGCTCGCTGCGGGTCGCGACCTTGATGACGGGCGCGGCCGCCAGGCCGTAGGGCGTGCCGCGGCCGGTGGTGAACACCTGCAGCGTCATGCCGGAGGCAAGCTGCAGGGTGCCGCAGATGAAGTCGCTTGCCGGCGTCGCCGCGAACAGCATGCCTTTGGTGCGCGCTTTCTCGCCCGGCGCAAGCACGCCCGCGATCGCGCTCGAACCGGATTTGACGATCGAGCCGAGCGATTTCTCGACGATGTTGGCAAGCCCGCCCTTCTTGTTGCCGGGCGTGGTGTTGGCGCTGCGGTCGGCGCCGCCTCGGGCAAGATAGCTGTCGTACCACGCCATCTCGCGCACCAGCGCGCGCCCGACGTCCTCATTGATCGCGCGGCGGGTCAGCAGCTCGATCGCATCGCGCACCTCCGTCACCTCGGAGAACATCACGGTCGCGCCCGCGCGCACCAGAAGATCCGCGGCAAAGCCGACCGCGGGATTCGCGGTGACGCCGGAGAAGGCGTCGCTGCCGCCGCATTGCAGGCCGATCACGAGATCGGACGCGGGACAGCTCTCGCGCTTGCGGCGGTTGAGCGCGGCAAGCCGCCTGTCAGCCATCGCCATGATGCCGTCGACAATGGCGCCGAATCCCTCGAAGCTTTCGTCCTGCATGCGGACGATGGCATCGCCCAGGCCCTCCGGCACCAGCCGTTCGGGCGAAAGCTTCTCGCAGCCGAGGCCGACCACCATGACCTCGCCGCCGAAATTGGGGTTGAGTGCGATGTTCTGCAGGGTGCGGATCGGCACCACCGCATCCGGCGCGTTGATGGCGACGCCACAGCCATAGGCATGGGTCACCGGCACGACGTCGTCGACATTGGGATATTTCGGCAGAAGCTCGCTGCGAATGCGCTTCACCGCATATTCCAGCGTGCCCTTGACGCATTGCACGGAGGTCGAGATGCCCAGGATGTTCTTGGTACCGACCGAACCGTCCGGATTGCGAAAGCCTTCGAAAGTGTAGCCTTCGAGCGGCGGTTGCGGCGCCGGCACGGCGGTCGCGATCTCGAGCGTGTCGAGGGAGGGCGCGTCGGGCATCTGAATGCGCGCCTCGTCGACCCATTCGCCGGCCTCAATGGGGGAGGCCGCGTAGCCGATGGTCTCGCCATAACGAAGAATCGGCGCGCCTTCGGCGATGTCGACCAGCGCGGTCTTGTGACCCTGCGGCACGAAGGCGCGGAGCGTCAGGCCGCATGGAAAGCGCGAGCCCGCCGGCAAGCCGAAATCGTTGACGACGATCGCGACATTGTCGCGCGCGTTGAGCTTGATGTAGCGGGGCTGCTCGATCACTTCCCTCTTGCCCATCGTGGTCGTTCCTCGTCTATCGATCGTTTGCTCTGTAGCTTGCGGCCTTCCCGCGCGTGCGCGCGCTGCGAATTAACCGGGGTTCGTATAGGCGGTCTTGACCGTCGTGTAGAACTCGCGGGCATAGGCGCCCTGTTCGCGCGCGCCGTAGCTCGAGCCTTTGCGTCCGCCGAACGGCACGTGGTAGTCGACACCGGCGGTCGGCAGGTTGACCATCACCATGCCGGCCTCGCTGTTGCGCTTGAAATGCGAGGCGTATTTCAGGCTGGTGGTGCACACGCCGGCGGCAAGGCCGAAATCGGTGTCGTTGGCGATCGCGAGCGCCTCTTCGTAGTTCCTGGCGCGAATGACGCAGGCCACGGGTCCGAAGATTTCCTCGCGCGCGATGCGCATGGAATTAGTGGTTTCGGTGAACAGCGCAGGCTGCAGGTAGAAGCCCGGCGTCTCGCGGTTGAGAAGATCTCCACCCCAATGCAACCTGGCACCTTCGTCCTTGCCGATCTTGAGGTAACGAAGGTCCTGATCGAGCTGGCTCTGGTCGACCACCGGGCCGATCTGCACGCCGGGCTTGAGCGCATCGTCGACCGAGAGGCCCTTCAGGCGCTCCGTCATCGCGGCGACGAAGCGATCATGGATGCCTTCGGTGACGATCAGTCGCGAAGAGGCGGTGCAGCGCTGGCCGGTCGAGAAATAGGCACCGTTGGTTGCGGCCTCGACAGCGACCTTGAGGTCGGCGTCGTCGAGCACGACCAGCGGATTCTTGCCGCCCATCTCGAGCTGGAATTTCTTCAACGGTCTGGAGGCGACGCAGGCCTGCGCGATGGTGCGGCCGGTCGCGACCGAGCCGGTAAAGGAGATCGCGTCGACATCAGGGCTGTCGAGCAGGGCCTGGCCGACCACCGAGCCCGAGCCGACCACGAGATTGAACACGCCGGCGGGCAGGCCGGAGCGGGTGATGATCTCGGACAGCGCATGCGCCGATCCGGGCACGAGCTCGGCCGGCTTGAACACGACGCTGTTGCCGTAGCAAAGCGCTGGCGCGATCTTCCAGGCGGGAATTGCGATCGGGAAATTCCACGGCGTGATCAGGCCGACGACGCCAAGCGGTTCGCGCGTGATCTCGACCTCGAGGCCGGGACGGACCGATGGGCCCTTCTCGCCATTGAGCCGCAGCGCCTCGCCGGCGAAGAACGCGAAAATCTGTCCGGCGCGCGCGACCTCGCCGATGCCCTCGGGCAGGGTCTTGCCTTCCTCGCGTGCGAGCAGACGCCCGAGCTCCTCGCGCCGCGCCAGGATCTCGGCGGAAACCTTGTTCAGCGCATCATAGCGCTCCTGCGGCGTTGCCCGCGCCCAGGCCGGGAAGGCGGCCTTGGCGACGGCGATCGCCTTCTCGGTCTGCGCGCGGTCGGCTTTGGCATATTCGCCGACCACGTCCCTGGTATTCGAAGGGTTGATGTTCTTGTTGATGCCGGTGCCATCGACCCATTCGCCGCCGACGAAATTTTTCAGGACCGCGGTCATGTCTCTCTCCCATCAAATCGAAGTCCGGTGCGCACTTGTGCCGATCATGCGCTATCGCACCAGACAAGGACGCTTGTCGTCAAAAGTCCAGCCGGGAATCAGGAACTGCATCGCAAGCGCGTCGTCGCGTGCGCCGAGCCCGTGCTGCCGGTAAAGCGCGTGCGCCGCCTCGAGTTTCCCGCGATCGATCTCGATGCCGAGCCCGGGCCGGTCGGGAACGGCGATCTTGCCGCCTTTGATCCTGAGCGGCTCCCTGCTCAACGCCTGGCCGTCCTGCCAGATCCAATGCGTGTCGATCGCGGTGACATTCCCGGGTGCGGCGGCGCCGACATGCGTGAACATCGCAAGCGAAATGTCGAAATGGTTGTTGGAATGCGAGCCCCAGGTCAGGCCATTGTCGCGGCAAGTCTGCGCGACACGAACCGAGCCCTGCATTGTCCAGAAATGCGGATCGGCCAGGGGGATGTCGACGGCCCCAAGCCGCAGCGCATGAGAGAGCTGGCGCCAGTCGGTCGCGATCATGTTGGTCGCGGTCGGCAGGCCGGTGGCGCGGCGGAACTCGGCCATGATCTCGCGCCCCGAGAAGCCGGCTTCGGCGCCGCAGGGGTCCTCGGCATAGGCGAGGATGCCGTGCATATTCCTGCAGAGGCGGATCGCCTCGTCGAGCGACCAGGCGCCGTTCGGATCAAGCGTCACGCGCGCTTTCGGAAAGCGCCGGGCGATCGCGCTGACCGCCTCGATCTCCTGCTCGCCGTTGAGAACGCCGCCTTTCAGCTTGAAGTCGGCAAAGCCGTAATGGTCGTGCGTTGCTTCAGCAAGCCGTACGACGGCCTCGGGCGTCATCGCCTCCTGGTGCCGCAGACGAAACCAGTCGGTCTTCTCGTTCTCGCCTGCAAGATAGGGCAGGCCGGCCTTGCGGCGATCGCCGACAAAGAAGAGATAGCCGAGCGTCTCGACCTCGTGGCGTTGCTGGCCTTCGCCGAGCAGCGCTGCGACCGGGAGCGACAGATGCTGTCCGAGCAGATCGAGCAACGCCGATTCGACCGCGGTCACCGCATGGATCGTGACGCGGAGGTCGAAGGTCTGCTTGCCGCGTCCGCCGGCGTCGCGGTCGGCGAATTTTTGCCGCATCGAGCCCAGGATATTGTTCAGCGCGCCGATGCTGTGTCCGACCACGAGCTCGCGCGCATCCTCCAGCGTCCGCCGGATTTTCTCGCCGCCCGGCACCTCGCCGAGACCGGTACGTCCGGACGCATCCGTCAGGATGACGATATTGCGCGTGAAGAAGGGTGCATGCGCGCCCGAGAGATTGAGCAGCATGCTGTCATGGCCGGCGACAGGCACGACCTCCATGTCGGTCACAACCGGCGCGCCGGACACTCCGACACGCATCGCTTCTCCGGTCACCTGCTCCTCCCTTCGATAGTTTGTGGCCCTTGGCCACGTTCATTCCGCAGCTTGCGCCCTTGCCGCAACCGGCAGCTTCTGCACGAGCGCTGCAAGCTCCGCGATTTCCTGTTCCGTCAGGTCCGTGAGCGGCGGTCGCACCGGGCCGGAATTGCGGCCGATCACCTTCATGCCGGCCTTGATGATCGAGACGGCGTAACCCTTCTTGCGGTTGCGGATCGCGATCAGCGGCAGAATGAAATCCCTGAGGCCGGCGTGGATCGTCTCGTGATCCCGCTGCCGCACCGCGGCATAGAAGCGGGTTGCGAAATCCGGCACGAAGTTGAAGACGGCGGACGAATAGGTGGTCACGCCCATGTCGAGATAGGGCAGCGCAAAGGTCTCCGCGGTCGGCAGGCCGCCGATATAGGTCAGGCGGTCGCCGATTTTCGAATGGACGCGGGTCATCAATTCGATGTCGCCGATGCCATCCTTGTAGCCGACGAGATTGGGACAACGATCGCACAGCCGCGCCAGCATATCGGGCTGCAGGATCGCGTTGTCGCGGTTGTAGACGATCACGCCGAGCTTGGTCGAGGCGCAGACCGCCTGAACGTGGGCGGCGAGCCCGTCCTGTTCCGAATGGGTGAGATAAGGCGGCAGCAGCAACAGCCCGTCGGCGCCCGCCTTCTCGGCTCCGATAGCGATCTCGCGCGCGATGGCGGTGCCGTAACCGGTGCCGGCGAGCACGGGCACGCGGCCGCGGGTTTCGCTGACCGCAATCGCGACGACCTGCGGAACCTCGGCGGGAGTCAGCGAAAAAAACTCGCCGGTGCCGCCGGCGGCGAACAGGCCGGCGACGTCATGGCCGCAGAGCCAATCCATGTTGGCACGGTAGGTCGCTTCGTCGAACGAATAGTCCGGCTTGAACGGCGTAACGGGAAAGGACAGGAGACCGCCGCCGATCTGTCTCGCCATCTCCTGCGGGGTCATCCTGCTCATGGGGTCGTTCCTCCAATTTCTTTGGGTCAGCGAGGCCTGTCGCTCGCGTCGACACGCCCGCTTTCTAAAAAATTGGTCGATGCAGGTCCAAGCCAAACACGGCATCGAATGATGCCAAAACCGTATCAATGGTCCGCGCTGCTCCTGGCGGCAAGCCCGCTTGCGACTTCGACCAGCGAGGGCAACAGGGGGTTCTCGTGATCGCGCCGCCAGACCAAAAACAATTCGACCGGCGCCGGCGGACGAAGCTTCAGCGGCCGCATCTTCACGTCGGCGATGCGGAGGTTCGCTGCCGCCTCGGGCACGATGGCGATGCCGAGACCGGCGCGTACCATGGCGAGAATGGAGTGAATCTGGCTGATGTGCTGCATGTAGCGCGGCCGCACGTCGGCGCGGGTAAAAAGCGCCACCAGGAGATCGTGGAAGTAGCGCGACTCGTAGGGCGAATACATCACGAACGGTTGGTCGTCGAAGTCCTTGATCGAGATGGTCGGCGCATTCGCAAGCGGATGCTTCTTCGGAATCGCCGCGAGCAGGCGCTCGGCGACGACGCGGCGCGTTGCAAGCTCCGGCCGCGCGATCGGCGGCCGCAGCAGGCCCGCATCGATCTGCCCGGATGCGAGCGCTTCCAGCTGGTCGCCGGACACCATCTCCTTCAGCGAGAAATCGACCTCCGGAAGGCGCGCGCGGCAGGCCGCGATCAACTCCGGCAGGAAGCCGTAGGCGGCCGCCGCCGTATATCCGATCTTGAGCGAGCCGGTCTTTCCGAGCGCGATGCGGCGGGCGACCTGGGAGGCGCTTTCGGCAAGCTTGAGGATGCGCCGCGCCTCAGGCAGAAAACTGCGCCCCGCAGGCGTGAGCCGCACCGAGCGGCTGGTGCGCTCCAGAAGCGTTGCATCTATGATGTGCTCGAGAACCTGGATCTGCCGGGACAGCGGCGGCTGCGTCATGTTCAGCCGTGCAGCCGCCCGTCCGAAATGCAGCTCTTCGGCGACCGTGACGAAGCAGCGGAGCTGGTTCAGGTCGAACATCGATGCGTGGCCGGAATAAACGAGGCGATTATTCGTGATTTCTAGCATCGATCCCCCGCAAAACAAAGACGGCGGCCGTGCGCCGCCGCCGTGTCTCAGATCGAAGGCGACCGTTCAATCATGTGGTTTTCAGCTGCACGCGCTCTATCCGGCCCACGATCACGAGATAGGCGAACGCTGCCACCAGCGCGTTGGCGCCGACAAAGACAAGCGCTCCGCTGAAAGATCCGGTCACGGCCACGATGTAGCCGATGATGATCGGTGTCGTGATGCTGGAGAGGTTGCCGAACGTGTTGAACAGGCCGCCGGAGACGCCGCCGGCCTCCCTTGGCGAGGTGTCGGACACGACAGCCCAGCCGAGCGCGCCGATGCCCTTGCCGAAGAAGGCGAGCGCCATCAAGCCGATCACCAGCGCATGGGTGTCGACATAGTTGCAGCCGATGATCGCCATGGACAGCAGCATACCGCCGACGATCGGGATTTTTCGCGCAAGCGTCAGCGATCTGGTTCGCCGCAGGATCGCGTCCGAGATGACGCCGCCGAGCACGCCGCCGATAAAGCCGCACAGAGCGGGAAGGGTGGCGGCGAAGCCGGCCTGCAGGATCGACAGTCCGCGCTCTTTGACCAGATAGACCGGAAACCAGGTCAGGAAGAAATATGTCAGCGTATTAATGCAGTATTGCCCGATATAGACGCCGAGCATCATGCGGTTGGACAGAAGCTGGCTCACATAGTTCCACTTCGGCCGCGTGTCGGCGTTTTTTGCGCCGGGCGCGTCGAGGTCGACCAGCGCGCCGCCCTGCTTGATGTAGTCGAATTCGGCTTCGTTGATTCCGGGATGATCGTTCGGAGCGTAGACGGTCTTGATCCAGATGAGGCCCATGACGACGCCGATCGCGCCCATCATGTAGAACACGTAGCGCCAGCCGAAATCGTGCGCGATCCAGCCCATCAGCGGCGCGAAGATAACGGTCGCGAAATACTGTCCCGAATTGAAGAAGGCCGATGCCGTGCCGCGCTCGTTGCCGGGAAACCAGGCCGCCACGATGCGTGCGTTGGCGGGAAAGGACGGCGCTTCGGCAAAGCCGACCAGGAAGCGCAAGGCAAACAGCGCGGCGATAGCGCTTGCGCCGCTGAAGAAGCCGATCCAGCCCTGCATCATCGTGAACAGCGACCAGATCATGATGCTGAACGCGTAGACCCAGCGCGAGCCATAGCGGTCGAGCAGCCATCCGCCCGGCACCTGCGCGATCACATAGGACCAGCCGAAGGCCGAGAACACATAGCCCATCGCGATCGCGTCGAGACCGAGCTCCTTGGACAAGGCGGGCCCGGCGATCGACAGCGTGGCGCGGTCGGCGTAATTAACGGTCGTGACCAAGAACAGCATGGTCACGATAAAGAGCCTGACGCGAGATCGTCTCGCGACGACGGCGGACGCCACCGCGCTCATGCGCACCTCCCAGAATGTTTCCTCGGTGCCATTCCTAAAGACATGACGGCGGCAGGTCCAAGCCCAAGCCGGTATGGATCGATACTGGTTTTGTATCGATCGAGCGGTTTAGATTCGGATGTCTTCGATCGCTGCGAAACATGGCAGGGCGGCAGCAGCGGCCCGTCGACGTTCGTCGGCGGCCGGATTAGGATTGTCCGACAAGATCGCGGAAGTCGCCCGCCTACAAGGAAGGAACAACATGAGCAAGAGCGAGCTGTTCGAAAAAGGCCTCAAGGTCCGCAAGGAAGTGCTCGGGGAGGATTACGTCAACAAGTCGATCGCAGGCGCGGACGAGTTCACGCGGACCATGGCGGAATGGTCGACGGAATTTTGCTGGGGCGCGCTGTGGACGCGTCCGGGCATGGATCGGCGCACCCGCAGCATCGTCAACCTCGCAATGCTGGGGGCGCTCAACCGACCGCACGAATTGAAGCTCCACGTCAAGGGCGCGCTGAAGAACGGGCTCACGAAGGACGAGATCAAGGAAATCCTGCTGCAGGTGGCGGTCTATTGCGGCGTGCCGGCGGGCATCGACGCCTTCCGCAACGCGCGCGAGGCTTTCAAGGAGCTCGAAGGCGGATAGGCACGCTATCCGGTGACGCGGACGTCCACGGCGCCGAGCCCTTCGAGCTCGAACCGATAAATGGCGCTCTCGGTCGGAAATACGGTCTTCATGACGCTCCCGGTCATCACGATCTCTCCGGCCTTGAGTTCCTCCGCCGCGGGAGGCGAGCTGGCTGTTGAGCCAGGCCACCGAGTTGAAGGGGTGCCCGAGGATATCGCGGCCACGGCCCTCGCCGATCGGCGAGGCGTCCCTGGTGGCCTTTCCCGCCATGGCCTCCAGGTCCGGCCATCTCGCGACAAAATTCGACAGCACCACGCCGGCGCTCCAGGAATTGTCGGCGGCGACCGAGCGCACATCGAGATTGGTGTAATCAGCGCCGCGGTCATCGACGACCTCGAAGGCCGCGCAGACGCCATCGACATGGGGCGCAATTGCTGCAGGCGTTTGCGCCGTGGCGGGGATAGCCGACTTGATGCGGACCGCGATCTCGAATTCGAGGCCAAGCCGTCCGTAATCGGATCGGCGGACGGTCGCGCCCGTCGCCAGAACGCGCCTGGCCAGTACGACGCCTGCGATCGGGTGATCGATCCCGCAGAAGGTCTGCATCGCAGCCGACGTCAGCCCGACCTTGTAGCCCACCGTTTCGCCATGCTCCCTGCGCAGCAGGTCGACATATTTGTCCTGAATGTCGTAGGCATTAGCGATCGTGACGAGGCCGTCTTTCGGGCCAAACGGCTTGAACTTGATGCCGGCCTTGTGCTCGGCAAGCAACGTCTCGGCGGCGCGCCGGGCGGCGGTTTCCTCCATCATCGGCTCCCATTTTTGCGCGATGATAGCTTGCCGGCCGCGTCCGTCAAATGCAGCAAAGCGCTGCTGCATGGTCCGGTTGGCTCGAAGACAGGCAACCTGCGGACTGCGCGTGGCCAGTCCGCAGGTCCCGAGCGCCGATCAACTTTCGTTCGTGACGTCGACGACCGCTTCGGCAAAGGCTTGAGGCGCTTCCTGCGGCAGATTGTGCCCGATGCCGCCCTTGATGGTTCGATGCGAATATTTGCCGGTAAACATCCTTGCGTAAGCCGCAGGCTCCGGGTGCGGTGCGCCATTGGCGTCGCCTTCCATGGTGATTGTCGGCACGGTGATAACCGGGCTTTGAGCCAGCTTCTTTTCCAGTTCGTCGTATCGCGGCTCGCCTTCGGCCAACGCGAGCCGCCAGCGGTAATTGTGGATCACGATCGCAACATGGTCAGGATTATCGAATGCCACAGCGCTGCGATCGAAGGTCGCATCGTCGAATTCCCACTTCGGCGAAGCGAGCTGCCAGATCAGCTTGGCGAAGTCGTGACGATTTTTGTCATAACCTTCGCGGCCGCGTTCGGTCGCGAAATAAAATTGATACCACCATTGCAGCTCGGCCTTGGGCGGCAGCGGTTTCCTGCCGGCTTGCTGGCTGCCGATCAGATAACCGCTCACCGAGATCATGGCCTTGCAGCGCTCGGGCCACAGCGCCGCCACGATATTGGCCGTCCGCGCCCCCCAGTCGAAGCCGGCTAGCGTCGCCTTCTCGATCTTGAGGGCATCCATCAGGGCAACGGTATCGAGAGCAAGCGCCGACGGCTGCCCGTTGCGGACCGTCGCATCGGACAGAAAACGCGTGCTGCCGTAGCCGCGCAGATAAGGAACGATCACCCGATAGCCGGCCGACGCCAGCAATGGCGTCACATCGACAAAGCTGTAGATGTCGTAGGGCCAGCCGTGCAGCAGGATGATGGGCTCGCCGTCGGCAGGGCCGGCTTCAGCGTATCCGACGTTGAGACGCCCGGCGTCGATCTGCTTCAGCTGAGCAAAGGAGGTGTTGGTCCCCGGCCTGAAGCTCTGCGTCTCCAGCCGCCTCGTGGTGGTCGGCTGCGCTTGCGCCGACCCGCTAAGCGCAAGCCGGCTCGCGGCGATGCCGATGGCCGCGGTCGCAAGGAAGCGACGGCGGGGCTCATTGATCTTATCTGTCATTCGCAGCTCCTCTCATTGCTGCCCACTGTCCTTGGTCAAACGTTCGTAACGCTTCGTTTCCGCTGCAAAGACTGCGTGGCCCTTCAGGCCGAGTGTTTCATCGCCTCTGTCCGTGCCTCGCCCTGCGCACGGCCGGCGCCGACGCCAGCGCGTTGGCGGTACGATTTGTTGCAAAGGATTGCGGTCCGGCGCGCAGCACGTCGCCGTTCGGGTGATAGAAGGCATAAGCGCCCGGTTCGGAGATCGCTGCTTGCGCGTGAGCGACCCCAGCCCTGGCAATCGACAGCGAAACGATGGTCGCGAGCAAGATGAACCTTGTCATATTCGAAAATCCTCGATGCGTGATTGGACGCGTTTGCAATGCTCGATCTCACTCTGCACCCGAAGCGCCCACCCCGCTCGTTAGGCGTTGTTAGACGTTGCGAGCGATAATCAGTGCCTGGATGCGCTTTGTCATTCGAACGCCGCGTCGAAGATCTCCACGTCGAGGAGAGCCGGCTTCGCGATCACGGTTCCGTCGGATTGAAGCATCAGCGATCGTCGAAGGGTCGGGACGACGATGCCGCCGAACTCCTGATGCGCCCAGGAATATTGCGCGACCTTTGTGTCAAGAAGATCGTGATCGGTCCGCCGCTGCAGCCCAGCCGCATCGAAATAGAATGTCTGCTCGGCGCAGTGCGTCACGAGGTTTGACGGAAATACGGCCCGAAGCCGCCGCCAGAGCTGCCCATGCTCATGCCAAGGTGGCAACTCGTCGATCCGGATATCGGGATGTGCCAGCAGGAACGGCGTGTTCAGATAATTCCAGATGGAAAGGCCGCAGAAGAAGACAAGATGAAGCTCGTCCCATGACGTATCTCCAGCGTGATCGAGGAACGCTTGCCGAGGATTGCGCCATGACCTCAGAACGTTCCCCTCGGGGCTTTCGATACTGACGCAGCCCGGCTGGTAGAGGCCGCATTTGCCGGGATCGGCAAATCCGGTAAATCGCACCGACTGATTTCGCGTCGAGCCTTCCGCGACCATGTCCTTGAGACCGCCATCTTGGCCGACGCGGGAGAACAGCGCTCCGTCGATCGAAAGCTGGAGCGTGAATTGCTTCAGCCCACTCCAGCGCGCCATTCCGCCGGAGGCCTCGATCGCTTCGTCGAGCAGCGCCATCGTTCGCAAGATCCGTCATCCGGCCAACCCGTCTGGCCTTGTTTGACAATGGCGAGAAGCTTGCCAATTGGCGTGTTAGAAGTTGTTAGGATTTGCGAGGTTGTCGCATGAACGCATCTCATTGGCGCGGCTTGCGATTCTTTCCGCGAAGCAGGGCGCTCGCAGCGGTGAGATCAATGCTGTCGAGGCCTTCCGTATAGCGCGCATGAAGCGGCGCGATCAGCGCACGGGCCTCGGCGGCGCGCCCGCTTTGCTGCCACAGCCGAGCGAGCGTGAGCGCCGCCCGCAGTTCCCACCCAAGCGCTGATTGTTGGCGGGCGATGTCGATCGATCGAAGCAAATGGCTTTCCGCTTCGCCAGCACGGCCGGACAAAGCCAGGACATGGCCCTTGGCGCGGAACATGTCGGGCAGATCGAAGGATTCGCCGTCGCCGATCTGGGCGATCGCGGCATCGATCGTGCGCAAGGCCTCTTCGTATTGACCCAGCGTGGCGAGGCCTTCCGCGAGCGCAGTCGCAAACACCGTCGTCATGATCCGGTGGCGCGTCTGGTACAGCGTCGACTGGCCGCGACGAAGGTGCTCGATGCCGCTTTCGACCTCGCCGCGCCGGATCAACAGCTCCCCCTTCTGGCCGATTCCGACCGCATGGTAAGGCCCGAGAAAATGATGGCCCGCATGATCGATCAGTCTTTCGATCAGGCTTTCGGCGCTGACCCAGTCGCCGATCCAGAGAAAGACATAGATGGTCCAGATCAGGGAAATGGCAAGCGTCAGCGGCTGCTCGAGACGTTCCGCTTCGGCGACCGTGTAGCGTGCAGCCGCCACGGCCCGATCGGGATGGCCGGTCAACCAGAGGCCCCGCGCGAGCGCCACGAGCGCAACGATGCGATCGTCATATCCGAGCCTGAGAATGTTGAGTCTCTGCGAGCTCGGATTTTGCGTCATCGCGCTTTCGCAGAGCGGGACGGCCTCGCCTTGATTGCCGATGAGATGATGGGCGACGCCGAGCATCCACTCGACGTTGAGCGTGCTGGCGGGATCGTTCAGTGCCCTGGCGACCGATACGCCTTGCTCGCCGATGCGGAGCGCGCCGCGGAAGTCTCCGATCCGCGTGAGATAGATGTGAAGTCCGCGCAGGAGCCATATCTGCCAATGCAGATCCCCAAGCGACTGGGAGAGCGCAAGGCTGCGCGTAAAGGCGGAACGCACCGCTTCGGTGTTGCCCTGCGTGAACATGATGGACACGCCGAGCGCCGCCTGAAGCTCCATCTCCTGGCGGGATCCGGTCTCCTTGCCCTCCAGACAGGCGAGCGCCTGCTGAGTCCAGCGATTGCATTCGGTAAGCAGCGAGAGCTCGAGAAAAAAGTGCGCGGCCGCGGTGGCTAGTTCCACGCCGATCCGGCGATCGCCACTTTGCGAAAAGCTCCAGTCAAGCGCCGCGCGCACGTTTGCAAGATGCTCGGCATGGGGCAGGAAGCTGTCGCCGGTCGGAACGCTGCCGGTTTGCTCGGGAATGTCCATCAACAGGTCGATGAAAAACATCGCGTGAGCGCGCGACACCTTGTCCGATTCCCCACATTGCTTGAGCTTCTCCGCCGTAAACGCGCGAGTCGTGTCCAGCAGGCGATAACGCAACGGCCGCGCGGAGGAAGGTGTTGCGATCAGCGACTTGGCCGCGAGATTGGCGATGGCATCGATGACCTCCGCTTCGCCAACTCCCTCGCCGGATGCGACGGCAACCGCCGCGTCCAGCGAAAACGGGCCGACAAACACGGACAGACGACGCAGCACGGCGCTTTCGGCCGGAGGCAGCAGGTCATAGCTCCAGCCGAGTGCGGCACTCAACGTCTGATGCCGCGGCACTGCCGTGCGTCGGCCTTGCCACAGTAATGAAAAGCGGCTGTTGAGCAGTGAAGCGATGCCGGCAATACCGTAGGTGTTGACCCTTCCAGCCGCAAGCTCGATCGCGAGCGCGATGCCGTCGAGCTTCGCGCAGATTTCCGCAACCAGTGGCGCATCGTCGTCGTCGAGCTTGAACTCGCCGAGGCTTGCCCCGATTCGTTCCACGAACAGCTGCGCGGCGGGATAGTTGAGAACGTCGACGGCATTCAGGCCTGCGCGCTGGGGCGGACACTCGAGCGGGAAGAGCCGTCGCACCTGTTCGCTTTCTGTGCGAAAGGATTCGCGGCTGGTCGCCAGAATGTGGAGCGCGGGCGCTTCCCGGACGATGCTTTCCGCAAGCGGCGCCAGCGCATCCAGGACATGCTCGCAACTGTCGAAGATCAAAAGCATGCGTTTGTTGCGCAGGAATGTGAGCAAGCTCGGAACGGGATCCTCGGAACTGACGGCGAGGCCCAGCACCGAGGCGATCGCGCTCGGGACCAACTGCATGTCCCTGACGGCGCTGAAATCGACGAACACGACGGCGCCGTCGAACGCTGCGCGCTGTCGATGTCCGACCGCGACCGCGACCGTCGTCTTGCCGATGCCGCCTGGACCGACGATGACGACGAAGCGATGAATTTCAAGCTCGGCCGCAATCTTGTCGATCGCTTCCGCCCGTCCGATCATCCGCCCGAGCAGAGCAGGCAGGGAAGGAGCGGTCGGGTTTACGGTCCTCGACGGCGCCGCGCGCGGAGCGCCGTTTCCTTCGATCGGCGCGGCAAAACAATAGCCGCGTCCAGGGACGTTCACCACATATCGCGCGCCGGAGGCGCCATCGCCAAGCGCCTTGCGCAATGCGGTGATATGGAATCGAAGACTGCCTTCATCGACGTTCACGTCGGCCCAGACCCGCTCGACCAACTCCCGCTTGTTGATGATGTCGCCAGGTCGCTCCGCAAGGAAGATCAGAATGTCGAGCGCACGGCCTCCAATATGGACGGGAGCGCCGTTTTTCTCCAGCAGCCGCGCTTTTGGAAGTAGCCGGAACGGGCCGAAAGAGATTGCCGTTTCTTCGGTGCGATCGCGAGCCAAGCGCTCTGTCTCTTCTTTGGCGAGAGTTTCCGATACAGCTAGATTAGTAGGACCGGCCCGGCGGTCAACGGTCGCGATCTCACAACGTATGCTCTTGATATCATAAGAATTTATTGTGATCCACGCTCGCGCTATCAAGACGATTTGTAATGTCATTGCACTGTCACATTGCAGGGAAGGCCCGCGTTGGTTCCAGGTCTCCCTGCCCAGAGTTTTGTGTAAAGTGGCTCGACCCAATGAAGGGTGCATGGGTGATCTGTGGCGAGCCGCGACCAGGAAAGCCCACCCAGAAATGCCGTTCCGATGCCCGAAGTCCTATCCTTCGGGCCATTTCGCATCATCGCGCATGAGCGCCGCCTCGAACGCGACGGCGCACCGCTTCAGCTCGGTAGTCGCGCCTTCGACCTTCTCTGTCTTCTGGTCAGTCGCCCCGGCGAGGTCATCGCCAAGGCCGAGCTTATGGCCAAAGCGTGGCCCGACCTGACGGTCGACGAGAGCAATCTGCGCTTCCACATCGCTCAGCTTCGCCGTGCGCTCGGCGACGGTCAGGCCGGCGAACGCTATCTGTCGAATGTTCCGGGACGAGGCTACTGCTTTGTCGCGCCGGTCGGGCGCGGTGTTGCTTCGCCGACGCCGGCAGGTGCGGCGGAATTATCGCCGAATACTTCGCTTCCGCCGCTGCCGATGCGAACGATCGGGCGGAGGCGGGACGTGCTTGCGTTGGCCGAGCGCTTGTCGGCCCACCGCTTCGTCACGCTTCGCGGGCCAGGAGGCATCGGCAAGACCACGGTCGCACTCGCGCTCGCCCACGAGCTTGAGGGCCGATTTAGGGACGGCGTCCGTTTCATCGACCTCGGAAGCCTCAGCGACCCGCGCCTCGTTGCAACGGCCGCCGCGTCGGCGCTTCGGCTGGTGGTCCCGGTCGAGGATCCAACGCCGCGACTGATCGAATCTCTTCGCGACTTACAACTTCTGTTGGTGCTCGACGGCTGCGAGCATGTCGTGGAGGCGGCCGCGCGTCTTGCCGAACAGATCTATCAGCGTGCTCCGGGCGTCTCGCTGTTGGCGACAAGCCGTGAATCCCTCGAGGCGGCGAGCGAGTTCGTGCATGAACTCCCCCCGCTCGAGATTCCTCCGCGGGATTTCGCCGGCCAAGCCGGGCTGGCCAGCTACTCGTCGGCGCAGCTCTTTATCG
Organism: uncultured Alphaproteobacteria bacterium; assembly: GCA_963738845.1. GTDB lineage: Bacteria > Pseudomonadota > Alphaproteobacteria > Rhizobiales > Xanthobacteraceae > Bradyrhizobium. The sequence continues at coordinate 56,973 of CAVTYJ010000016.1, forward strand.
AATGCGCAACGGCTGCGGGATACAACGCGAGCTTTGACGACTCCGATGCAAGACTAGTGGCGGAGATCTGTCGCAAGCTGGACGGCATTCCGCTCGCCATCGAACTCGTCGCAAGCCGACTCTCGGCGCATGGTGTGATGGAGATCAACGAGCTGGTCGAGGGGCGGCTTCGCCTGGCATGGCGCGGTCGCCGCACCGCGCCGGCGCGACATCAGTCGCTGCGTGCGGCACTGGACTGGAGCTGCGAGCAGATTTCGCAGGCTGAGCGTACCCTGCTGGAATATATCAGCATCTTCCCCGGCCCTTTCACGCTTCAGGGAGTCCTCTCGGTTGCCGGTAATCTCGACGAACCGGACGCGGTCCTGAGGACGCTGGAGCAGCTCGTCTCCAAATCGATCGTGACGAGCCGTCCTCAGGCCGGACAGGCGCGTTTCCGGCTGTTGGAGACAACTCGCGCTTACGCGAGCGAAAAGCTTTCGGAAGCGGGCGCGGCAGCAGAGGCGAGCCGAAGGCACGCACGATACGTGCTTGAGGCGTTGACGCCCCGCAGCTACGAGGCGGGAGGCGAGCGGCCGGGCGGCTGGATCCATCGTGCCGAGCTGTTGGCCGATGCGCGCGCTGCGCTGGCCTGCACCTTCTCCCAGTCAGGCGATCCCGCCCTGCAGATCGCGCTCTCGGCGGCGTGCACGCGGCTGTTCGTGGAGCTCAACCTGCTCGAGGAATGTCGTGTCTGGGCGGGTCGCGCGCTTGCCGCGCCGGACGACGTGCGTGGAAACCAGCGTGCTCGCGTGGAGCTGCTTTGGGCTTACGGGCACGCGTCGATGTTCACGGACCGGAACAGCGTCGAGTGCGAGGCGGCGCTTCGGCGCGGCCGCGAGTTGGCCCGACAGATTGGCGACCTTCAGAACGAATTCCGGCTCCTCAGTCGACTGCATGCCTTGTATCGCCGTACCGGAGAGCGGAGTCAGTTGATGGAGGTTGCGCTGCGCGCCGAGGCCGTTGCCGGTGAGATTGGAGATCCGGCCGCGCTTACCCGCGTGCACACCTATCTCGGGGTCGCCCATCATTTGAACGGCGATCAGAGGCTCGCGCGTGAGCGGCTGCAGGCGGGCGACGCCGGCGACGCGGCGATACCCAGCCTGCCGGTCGATCATTTTGCGTCCCCTCGCGGCACGAACATCATGTCGTGCACCAATCTCTGGCTCCTGGGTTTGTCGGACCAGGCGATCGCTGTCGCAAATCGTCTGATGGACGCCAGGGCAAATCCCGACCTCACGATGTATTGCGGCGGACTTTGTTTCGCCGGGCGGGTCTATCGATGGGTGGGGGATCTCGCGCTGTTGCAGGAAGCCGCCGAGCGGCTGGCAAATCATGCGCGCAAGCACGCGTTCGGCCCATTTCAAACCATCGCAATCGCGCTCAAGGGCGAGCTGCAGGTCGCGCGAGGCGCAGTGGACGAAGGCGTCCAGTTGCTGCAGCAGTCGCTGCCTCGAATGCTTGCCGATCGCTCCGAGCTTTACACGGGAGCAGCGGCAAGCGCGCTGGTCGAGGGGCTCGCCGCGAAGGGGCAGTTGGCGGAAGCGCTCGCCTCGATGCAGGCGCGGATCGATGCGGTCGCAGCGCAGGGCGAAAGCTGGGAAATGCCGGAGCTGTTACGCCTGCGCGGCGAATTGCGCGCGCGCGAGGGTGATCGTTCCGGAGCCGAGCGCGATCTAGGCGCAGCACTGGATATGGCGGAGCGGCAATCGGCCTTGTCCTGGAAGCTTCGGGCGGCGATCAGTCGTGCGCGCCTTGCAAGGGCAAAGGATGCGGCGCCGGCTTACGCCGAGCTCAAAAAGACCTATGCAAGGTTCGTGGAAGGATCGCGGACGGCCGATCTCCGCGCCGCCCGAGAGCTTCTCCGCGAGCGTGCTCGCTAGCACAGACCCGGAGGGGCTTCGGCAAAAAGCACGTGCAAACAACAGGATAAAGCGTCATTCAACGCGACCTGAAATCGTCGTCCTTTAGTGGCGCCAAAGTCGTGCCGCGGCTCGCAACAGCTAACGGCGTCTAACAATCGATAACGAGCAATTTGCCGGGTTTGGCGCCATCCTGCGTGTGAACGGGGGACTGCAAGAGCCGGAGAAAACGATGACAAATGCTGTGGAGAAGGAACGGAGCGAGACGCGCACGACCGAGACCAAACCCGCGCCGCGGCTCGACATGAAGTTTGAGGTCGTCGTCATTCCGGTCTCGGACGTCGATCGTGCCAAACGCTTCTATGCCAATTTGGGCTGGCGGCTCGACGCAGACTTCGCCTCGGGCGACGACTACCGCGTGATCCAGTTCACGCCGCCCGGCTCGGGCGCATCGATCATCTTCGGCAAGAACGTCACCAAAGCCGCTCCCGGCTCTGCACAGGGCCTGTACCTCGCCGTGGCAGACATTCTGGCTGCCCGCAAAGAGCTGCTCGAGCGCGGCGTCAAGGTGAGCGAGATTTTTCATCCCGGCGGCGAGTTCATCGGCGCGGACGAACCGTATCTGCTTGGACGCCGTCGGAAGGCCGGGCCGGATCCTCAACGTCAGAGCTATCAGTCCTTTGCATCGTTCAGCGACCCCGACGGCAATGGCTGGCTGTTCCAGGAGATCACCCAGCGGCTGCCGGGACGCGTGGAGACGGACACGACATTCGCCTCATCGACCGAGCTTGCGGCCGCACTCCGGCGTGCGTCGGCCGCCCACGGCGAGCACGAGAAGCGGAACGGCGGCCAGCAGGATACGAACTGGCCGGACTGGTACGCCGAGTACATCGTGCGCGAACAGGCCGGCAAGGAGTTGCCGCAATGAGCACGAGACTGTTGAGGATTGTGCGATTAGTGGTGGCGACCGCGCTGATCGTCGGAGGCCTTCTGGTGCAACACGCCTCGCGGGCGCAGCCCACGGGTATTACGCGAACTGACTTGCAACGGCACGATCTCGGTGCGCCAGGCCGCGAGGCCGTGCAGGTGCGCGTCGATTTCGCGCCCGGGGCGGCATTCCCCAGGCATTCGCATCCGGGCGAGGAGATCATCTACGTCCTCGGGGGGTTGCTGGAGTACCGGGTCGATGGCAAGGCGCCGATCAAGCTCAAGGCCGGCGACGTCCTCTTCGTCCCCGCCGGAACAATCCATGCCGCAAAAAACGTCGGCGATAGCACTGCGAGCGAGCTTGCCACCTACATTGTCGAAAAAGGCAAGCCGCTGCTTACCCTGGCGGAGTAACCTCGCGTTCCAGAAAAGCATTTGCGATGCTGGATTCCAATCATCGTGCGCACGGAAGGTTGATGCGACGTCGGCTGGCGAGGATGCTTCCGCTGCGCAAGACTGGCGCGCGAAGGGCTCGACCCAGCTCTTCGAATCCGGGGAGAATGTCATGGCGATCAGCAACATAGCCGATCTTTTCGTGGCGACGCTGGAGCAGGCCGGCGTCAAGCGCATTTTCGGCATCGTTGGCGACAGCCTGAACGGCCTCACAGAGTCGATCAGAAGCCGACGCACCATCGAATGGGTGCATGTGCGCCATGAGGAAGTTGCGGCTTTCGCGGCCGCGGGCGAAGCGGAAATCACCGGTAATCTCGCCGTCTGTGCGGGGTCCTGCGGGCCGGGCAATTTGCATCTCATCAACGGGCTGTTCGACGCGCACCGAAGCCGCGTGCCGGTGCTGGCGATTGCCGCCCAAATTCCCTCGGCCGAAATCGGCGGCGGCTATTTCCAGGAGACGCATCCGCAGATTCTGTTCCGGGAATGCAGCCATTATTGCGAGCTCGTGTCCGACGCGAGCCAGCTGCCCTATGTGCTTGAGAACGCCATTCGCGCCGCCGTCGGCCTTCGCGGCGTCTCGGTCGTCGCCATTCCCGGCGACGTCGCGCTGCGCAAGGCGCCACAGCGCGCGATCACCACGTCGCGCGGCCTTGCGCTGTCCGCGCCAAAAGTTGCGCCCGAGCCAGCCGATCTGAAGGCGCTGGCGTCGATGCTTAACAATGCCGGGCAGATCACGTTGTTTTGCGGAAGGGGCTGCGCCGGCGCCCACGCGCAGTTGATGCGGCTTGCCGAAACGCTCAAGAGCCCGATCGTACATGCGCTCGGCGGCAAGGCGCATGTCGAATACGACAACCCTTACGATGTCGGAATGACCGGCTTCATCGGCTTCTCCTCGGGTTATGCCGCCATGCACGCCTGCGACGTGCTGTTGATGCTTGGGACCGACTTTCCCTACAAGCAGTTTTTTCCGACCGATGCCCAGATCGCGCAAGTCGATATCCGCCCGGAAAACCTGGGCCGGCGTTGCAAGCTCGACCTCGGCCTTGTCGGCGATGTCGGCCTGACCATCGAAGCCTTGCTGCCGCTGTTGAAGGCGAAAGCCGAAACGCGGCATCTCGACAATGCGATCGCCCACTACAACAAGGCACGGGAGGGCCTCGACGCGCTGGCGCAGGGGACGCCCGGGCGCAAGCCGATCCATCCGCAATATCTCGCCAGGATCATCAGCGAAGAGGCGGCGGACGATGCTATCTTCACCTTCGATGTCGGCACGCCTACGGTCTGGGCGGCGCGCTATCTGAAAATGAACGGACGCCGCCGCCTGATCGGCTCGCTCGTGCACGGCTCGATGGCGAACGCCATGCCTCAGGCGATCGGCGCTCAGGCGGCGCAACCCGGACGCCAGGTGATCTCGCTCTCGGGGGACGGCGGCTTCTCGATGCTGATGGGCGACCTGATCACGCTCACGCAGATGAAGCTGCCGGTCAAGATCGTGATCTTCAACAACGGCGTGCTCGGCTTTGTCGCGCTCGAGATGAAAGCCGCGGGGTTCGTCGACACCGGCGTCGATCTCGACAATCCGGATTTCGCGGCAATGGCGCGGGCAATGGGGATCTTCTCGCGCCGGGTCGAAGACCCCGGCGATTTGCCGGGCGCGATGAAGGAAATGCTGGGCCATAACGGGCCGGCGCTGCTGGATGTCCTGACCGCCAAACAGGAGCTGTCGATGCCCCCGACGATCGAACCCGAGCAGGTCAAGGGTTTCAGTCTCTGGATCCTGCGCGCGGTCATGAACGGCCGGGGCGACGAGGTGGTCGATCTCGCAAAGACGAATTTGCTGTCACGCTAGCGGGCGAAAGAGAAGGGATCTGCCTCTCTCAAAGGGAACTGCTGCGACTCGCAGCGGCTAACAGCGTCTAACAAGACATAACGGGCAATTTTCGGGCCTTTGCTCCAATCTTGGGACACGTCAACCGCGGCCAGTTGAGACCCGGTCCACGCATTCGATCCAGGCAGGGAGATTGATGATGCAGGGCTCCGAAGTGACCTATCAGGCGCGCAATCAGGAACGGAGGCATCTCTGGCGCGCCATCGTGACAAGCATCGCTGCGGGCGCCATCGTCGCAATCGTGCTCACGGTATTGAGCGGCAGGGCAATCTCCGCGGAAGACAAATACACCGCGCAGGTGCCCGGTGGACTTGCCTTCTCGGAGTTCAGGGGATTTGAGGATTGGCCGACTGTCGCCGTCAGTCAGACCGACGATACAATCGAGGTCATCCTCGCCAATCCAACGATGATCGAAGCCTATCGGGCTGGCGCTCCCGGCAAAGGCCAGGCTTTCCCGGATGGCTCCAAAATGGCGAAGATCCACTGGAAGGTGAAAAAGAGCGCCGAAGCTCCTGCTCCAACGACTGTGCCGGACACGCTGCACGACATCGACTTCATGGCGAGGGACAGCAAGAGATTCGCGGCGACGGGCTCGTGGGGATACGCGCAGTTCAACTACGACGCGGCGTCCGACGCGTTTGCGCCCGAGGGCACCGGCAGCGATTGCGGATATGCCTGCCACACCATCGTGCAGGCCAAAGACTACGTTTTCACTGCGTATGGGAAGCGATGAGCGGAGGGGAGGCGGGCAACCGAAGACATAAAACCAGCGGGTTGCGTGCAGGTGAGCGCGTCGCTCGCAATTACGAAGGCCTGATGCGATCGTCACGTCGCGGGGCCACCCAAGAGAAAGACAAAGACAAAGGAGAGGGCACATGGCCTTTACCATCAACGTCAACGGGACAACGCACAGCCTCGATGTCGATGGCGACACGCCGCTGCTTTGGGTGCTGCGCGACGTGCTCGGCATGACCGGCACGAAATTCGGCTGCGGCATGGCGCTGTGCGGCGCCTGCACCGTGCATATCGACGGCACCGCCACGCGCTCCTGCATCACTCCGATCGACAGCATCGGCAGCTCGCAGGTCACCACTATCGAGGCGATCGGCGCAACGCCGGTTGGAGCGAAGATCCAGAAGGCTTGGCTCGAGCACGAGGTCCCCCAATGCGGATACTGTCAGTCCGGTCAGATCATGTCCGCCTCCGCGCTGCTTGGCGGACAAGCCGCACCCGACCGATCAGGACATCGACGACGCCATGAGCGGCAACATCTGCCGGTGCGGGACCTATATGCGTATACGCGAGGCGATCAAGCTCGCCGCGCAATCTCGTGCAAAGGAGGGCTGAGCATGATCACCGATCGCATCGCCTCTCGCTCCGACACCAACCTTTCCCGCCGCAACTTCCTGGTCGGCAGCGCCGCTCTTGGCGGCGGTCTGGTGCTGAGCCTCAGCCTGCCGTTCGGCGGCAGCGAAGCCGCCGCCGGTGATGGTTTTGTGCCGAACGCCTTTATCCGCGTCGGAAGCGACGGGCAGGTCGTGCTCACCATGCCCTATGTCGAGATGGGGCAGGGCACCTACACCTCGATCCCGATGCTGATCGCCGAAGAGCTCGAAGTCGGCCTGGCGCAAGTCAAGCTGGAGCACGCGCCGCCGAACGAAAAGCTCTATGCCAACCCGTTGCTGGGCGTGCAGGCGACGGGCAATTCGAATGCTATTCGCGGCGGCTGGAAGCGATTGCGCGAGGCCGGTGCCACGGCGCGGATCATGCTTGTTGCCGCCGCCGCCAAGCGCTGGGGCGTCGAGGCGACAGGCCTGCCGTGCGGAGAATGGCGAGGTGATTCATGGACCGACCGGTCGGACGCTCGGATATGGCGAGCTTGCCGCCGAGGCGGCCGGGATGCCGATTCCCGCAAGCGTCACGCTGAAATCGCCGAACGAATTCAAGCTGATCGGTACGCCGGCCAAGCGGCTCGACACCGCGGGCAAGGTCAACGGGACGTGCAATCTATGGCATCGACGCGCGCCCGCCGGGTGTGAAGTTCGCAACGCTTGCGCAATCGCCCGTCTTCGGCGGCAAGCTGAAGCGCGTGGATGACACTGCCGCGAAGGCGGTAAAGGGCGTGCGCCAGATCGTCCGGCTCGACGACGCCGTAGCCGTCGTGGCCGACCATATGGGAGCAGCGAAGAAGGGACTGGAGGCACTCAAGATCGAATGGGACGAGGGCGCGCACGCCGGGCTCGGCACCCCAGACATCGCCGGCGAGCTCGAGCAGGCGACCCTCAAAGGCGGTGCGGTTGCGCAGAACATCGGCGATGCCGACAAGGCGATGGCGAACGCGGTCACCAGGGTCGAGGCAATCTATCAGGTGCCCGTTCCTCGCGCATGCCACCATGGAGCCGATGAATTGCACCGTGCACTTCCGCGGAGACGAATGCGAGATCTGGCTCGGCACCCAGGCGATCGCGCGCGTGCAGTCCTTCGCCGCAAAGGCGGCCGGGCTGCCGCCGGAGAAGGTCATCGTCCACAACCATCTGATCGGCGGCGGGTTCGGACGGCGACTCGAGGCCGACGGCGCAGTCCGCGCAGTCGAGATCGCCGAGCAGGTCGATGGACCGGTGAAGGTGGTGTGGACCCGAGAGGAGGACATCCAGCACGATGTGTACCGACCCTACTGGTTCGACCGCATCGCCGCGGGGCTCGACCAGCAGGGCAGGCCGGTCGCCTGGAAAAACAACTATGCCGGCTCATCGGTGATTGCGCGCTGGTTGCCGCCGGCTTTCAAGAACGGGCTTGATCCGGACGTGACGGAGGGCGCGATCGATCTGGTCTACGACTTTCCCAATTTCCACGTCGAATATTCTCGCGTGGAGCCGAAGGGAGTTGCGACCGGGTTCTGGCGCAGCGTCGGTCCGTCGCACAACGTCTTCGTGACCGAGAGCTTCATCGACGAGCTCGCGGCCGCCGCCAGGCAGGATGCGGTCGCCTATCGACGTGCGCTGCTCGGCAAATCGCCGCGGGCAAAGGCGGTGCTCGATCTGGCCGCCGAAAAGTCCGGCTGGGGGCAGCCGCTGCCGAAGGGCGCCGGACGCGGCGTCTCGCTGCAATTCGTGTTCGGCAGCTATCTCGCTCAGGTCGCCGAGGTCGAGGTGTCGAACGACGGCAATGTCCGCGTTCGCCGCGTCACCTGTGCGATGGATTGCGGCACGGTCGTCAACCCCGACACCGTCCAGGCGCAGCTCATGAGCGGAATCACTTTCGGCGCCACGGCAGCGCTTTATGGCGAGATCACGCTGAAGAACGGCCGTGTCGAGCAGGGCAATTTCGACACTTATCAGATGATCCGCATGAACGAGGCGCCGGCGATCGAAGTTCATCTCGTCAAAAGCGCGGAGCCGCCGGGCGGCATGGGGGAGACCGGGACGTCCGGCATCGTTCCCGCCATCGCCAATGCGATCTTTGCCGCCACAGGGAAACGCCTGCGCAAGATGCCGGTCGATCCCGGCCTGCTGAAGCAGATTTAAGCCAAGATGCGTTGGAGGTTCACATGCGGTCCGACATGGTTCCAGGGGCGGCTTTTCCAGACTACGAATTGTCGGACCACACGGCAAAGCGCCGAAAGCTGTCGGAGCTGCAGCACCAGGATCCGATGATCCTGGTGCTGAGCCGCGGCGGCTACTGTCCGAAGGATCGCCGGCAGTCGGAAGGACTGGTCCAGCTCCACCGCGAGATGGAGGTGGGCTATTGCCGCCTGGTGACGATCTCGACCGACAACCTGACAGAGACCAACGAAAATCGCAGCGCTGTCGGGGCGCATTGGCCATTTCTTTCCGATCCGCGCCGCATCGTTCAGCAGGACCTCGACATCGCCGAATACACCGATCCCGGGCACAATCCGATGATCCCACATGTGATTGTGCTCGAGCCAGGTCTTGTCGTCTACAGGATCTACAATGGCTATTGGTACTTCGGCCGGCCCACGATGGAGGAGCTCCGCCAGGACCTGCGCGCCGTCACCAGAAAGTGCCGGCCGGACTGGGACATCTCCACGCCCGAGCTGAAGGCTGCATGGCAGCAGGGCCGCAAGGAGCAGTTCCACCCCTACGGCAAGACCTACGCCCAAACTCTCTCTGAGCAGACCTAGAAAAAAGGAGACGCGACATGATCCGCAAGGCAAAGGCACTCTGGAACGGCACCGGCCGCGCAGGCAATGGCCATCTCACGACCGATTCGGGCGTGCTTGCCCAGACCCCCTATTCGTTCAAAACGCGTTTCGAAAACGAGAAGGGCACCAATCCCGAGGAGCTGATCGCTGCGGCCCATGCCGGGTGCTTCACCATGGCGCTGGCGTTTGCGTTGCAGGGCGCAGGGTTTACGCCAACGGAGCTCGCGACGGAAGCAGCGCTGTCGCTCGATCAGGAAGGACAGGGATTTCGAATCAGCCGTTCCGCGCTCACCCTGCGCGCCAAGGTGCCGAACATTGACGAGGCCCAGTTCGCACGGCTGGCCGGCGAAGCCGAGAAGAACTGTCCGGTATCGAAGGTCCTCAACGCCACCATCACGCTGGATGCCAAGCTGGTCCAGTGATCCCGCGTGGCTCGTTTCGAGCCTTCGCTCGTCAAGGAGAATCCGCGATGGTCCGTGCACATCAGCCGGATGAGGCGACTTTCAAATCGATCCTTCCGGAAGAGATCAACTGGCAATCATTCGCCGCATTTCCGCCGGCGGCACGTCTTGCCGTCCTGGTCGGTCACCCCAACGAACCCGGCCCTTACGTGGTCAGGGTGAAAGTGCCCGGCGGCACGAAGCTGATGCCGCACAAGCATCCGGAAGATCGCATCTACACCGTTATGTCCGGCGTCTTCTATATCGGGCTCGGCGAGATGTTCGACGGCGACAAGATGAAGGCCTATCCGCCGGGAAGCGTCATCGTGCTGCCCGGCGAAACCTGGCACTTCCACTGGGCGAAGGCCGGTGAATATGTCACGCAGGTCACCGCTATCGGCCCGCTCGGCCTGGACTACAGGGATCCGCACGACGATCCGCGGCAGCAGAGCCGCTAAATCGCGCCACCCAGCCTTGCGCTGTCGGTGTGTCCGCGATCGCGAGCAAAACGAATGCTTGGGCTGAATGTTGCGGTGCGTTTTTCGCGCGGCTCAACACGACGAAAGTCAGTGCCGTCTCGTCTGCATTGGACTATCGTTCACTGCAGCGGGCGGGGGCACGAGTGGAGGGAACGCAATGAACAAGCAGATCGCGGAATTCATCGGAACGTTCGCTTTGGTGTTCTTCGGCTGCGGAGCGGCGGTCGTCGGAGGCATGGGCTCGGGCCCGACGGCGGTCAACCTGCTCGGAATCGCGAGCGCTTTCGGCTTCGCCATCGTTGCCATGGCCTATGGCATCGGGCCGGTCTCGGGCTGCCACGTCAATCCGGCGGTGAGCTTCGGCGTGTTCGTCGCCGGGCGCATGAGCGCGGGCGAAATGATCAGCTACTGGATCGCACAGGTGCTCGGCGCGATCGTGGGCGCGGCCGTGCTCTACCTCATCCTGTCGGGCAAGTCGCAAGGGTGGAGCGGCAGCCTCGGCCAGAACGGCTGGGGCGCGGGCTATCTCGGCGAGTACAACGTGGTCTCGGCTTTCGTGTTCGAAGTGGTCGGCACGTTCCTTTTCCTGGTCTGCATTCTCGGCGTCACGCATCCCTTTGCGCCACTGGGCTTCGCGGGCCTTGCGATCGGCCTCACCCTGGTTGTGATTCATCTTGTCGGGATCAACATCACCGGCACCTCGGTCAATCCCGCCCGTTCGATCGGCCCGGCCCTGGTCGGAGTGGCGCGTCATCCCGAAGCCATGGGGCAATTATGGCTGTTCATCGTTGCGCCGCTGATCGGCGCGGGCGTGGCGGGATTACTGTTCAAGGAAGGCGCGCTGCTCGACGTCAAGAAGTAGGACCACGGCCACGGCTTGCGGTGCACGCCCCCGGCGGCGGGCGCTGCCTCGCTGCTTGGCCTTTTCAGTTCTCCTTGATCCATTCCGCGAGCGGCTTGACGTCGGGCGGCTCCGCATACGCATGCGGCCACATGTCCACGACCCACTCGGTCTTCGTCGCGCGGTCGATCAGGACCGCCGTGTTGTGCGGCAACTGCAGGACGAGCGCATTGCCGCGATAATGGGGGTCGCCGACACTGTGATATTTCAGAAGGCCCCACTCCTGCAGAACGAGCAGCAAGCTTGTCGTGTTGCGCGTGGTGTCCCAGCAGTCGAAATTGTGGCCGTCGTCGAGCGCGCGCACATCGGCATTTGCGACGCGCTTTTCGGTGCCGATGATCGGCCCCATGCGGCGATCGAACCAGATAACGGCTCTCTGCACGGCGGCGCGCTCCGCTGCGGCCGAGCTGCGCCCGGTTCCGAGGATCTTGCTCAGTGCGTTGCGGTCGGCCGGCGTGAAGTCCAGAAGTTCGCGACGCCGGCAGACAAAGCCATAGCACACCGTCATCGACGCTGCCGACGGCGGGAAAATCGAGACCGTGGTATAAAGGTCAGCCTGCGCGGCGGTCAGCTCGACCGCCGCGGCGGGTCCTGAAATCGAGAACAATCCCAATGCAGCCGCGGCGAGGCCGCAGCGAGCGACTATCGCACCGATCAAGCCCGGTCGCCCCTCTTGGTGAGCACCAGTTCCTCCCAGAATCGGCTGCAAAGTAGCCCGGGGGTCTCGCAATTCCAAGACGGGCCCCTGTGTGCAACACACAGAAACTTCAGTTTTCCGTGCCCGCCGCCGCCGATTTCGGCAGGGGCGCACTGGGGCGAAGTGTTTCGCGCGGATCTAAAGCTGCGGACCGGATAGGTTAAGCTCCCGCTCAGCGCGAAAGACATTGCTATACAGGTTGGCTATCCACTGTCGTCCGCTCGAGGTCACGTTGAGATAGCGAATGGCCACCTGAATCTGGGGCGCGACGTTGGTCCAGTAGAACTGCGGGTATTTGTAGACGACGTCTGCTGGCGTGTTGTAGCCGAGTTTCTTGTTCAGCCCGATTTCCTCGAACTCGTGGAACAGCGCGTTCGATTTTTTCATGTAATTCGGATCACCGAGTTGCCCGATGAGATCGGCCGCGCGCAGCAGCAGGCCTTCCTCCTCCTCAAGATCATCCGCGTCCTGCCTTGGCGGGGTCGTATAGGGAAATCGCGTGTATTCGATCGCGCGCGCGACCCGAGCCGCATCGATTTCGTCGACCGGATCCAATCGTTCGGCAGCGAAAATCTTCGAGCGGTCCACATGATATGGCGCGAGCGCTGCGTCAGACGATCCGACCGGCAATTGAACCGTTCCACCGCTGACATCGGCTACATAGGATCCATCTTCGTCGCCGTAAACGATTCCACGAACGTAGCCGATGTCGTGAATCAAACAGGCAAGAATGAAATGAGCGTAGTCGCTTGCTGTGGTCTGTCGCTGGAACGCGCGCCCCACCAGGATGTCGTGACCGACCAGGGTGACAAGCAGAGTGTGTTCGATGTTGTGGTACAACGCGTCGCTGTTGCCGATGCATTCAAGCGCAAGCTTTGCCGCGTAGGGCAGCAACTCGGGAAGGTTCGAATGGGATGCCCCGAACCGGCCCTTTGTCTCGGAAGCTAGGAATGTGCCCAGTGCCTGGGCCGTCAATTCCGGGATGGTCATCATGATCGAACTCCTCATCGGACAGGGAGAACGGTAGCGGTCAGAAACGCATGCGGGGCACGAGGATGCCGACATGTGTCCCGTAGAAAGTTATTAACCAGAAAACCCCTTCGGCAGGCCGTCATCGGCCGGCATGATTGATATTTACTCAACTTTAGACCGGCTCGCTCTAAAGCGGCTTGATACTCGTATCGGGCATGCGACCAAAACCGTGCAGCGTCCGCAAGAGGCTCGCCCCGATCGGAAAGGGAGTCAATCAAATGGACGCGCAGGAGGTTTGGGCCGACGCCAGGCTCTTTGGCTATTCCAAGTCGATCAGGCCCTACCTGCAGAGCGCCGGAATCTACATCTTCCTGATTTCGTTCGCATGTGTGTATTACCTCTCCAACGCCTCGCTCCTGCTGGGCCATTATGATTTGGGCTGGCACCTGGCCGCCGGCGACTTGATCAGGGATCGCGGCAGCGTTCCGTTCCAGGACCCGTGGTCATTCACGCTTGGAGACCGGCAATGGTTCAATCTCTCCTGGCTTTGGGACGTGATCGCCAGCCTTCTGTTTCAATATACGAGATTTAGCGGTCTCACGCTGTTTGTCGTTGCATGCGGCGCGGCCATCGCCGGATATCTCGCCTCGATCTGCTTGAGCAGGGGAGCCTCGCCGCTTGCAGCTTGTATTTCGGTCTTCGCCGCCTGTCTGCTTTATCCATCCTTTGCGACGCCTCCAAACATCTATCTCGCCGCCTCGCCGAATACGGCCACGATGTTGTTCTGCGTCATTTTCTACGGAGAATGCCTGAAACGAACGCGATGCCTGTTGTTGCCTGCAATGATGCTGTTGTGGGCCAATCTGCATGGCGGCTTTTTGCTCGGTTTCCTTATTGTCGGAATTTTTTGCGGCACGGCGTTGTTCCGGCGGGATTGGGCAGGTCTCAAGACCCTGGTGCTTGCCGGCATCGGTTGCCTTGTTGCGACGCTTATCAATCCTCTGGGCTGGCACATTTACGACGGCGTCTTCGCCACGCTGGGCCATTTCGTGCAAGCCTATATCGGCGAGTGGTTGTCTTACTATGAGAATATGAGCATCCCGGGAAGCATTCCCGGCATCATTTATATTATTGCATTTGTCGGGCTCGAGCTCCGCTACCCACGCTCCAATAGCGTTCCCCTTGAAGCGCGGCTGCTTTCCTGGCTGTTTCTGTGTCTCGGGTTTTATCAGTTCAGATACATGGCCTTCTTTTTCCTGTTCTCGACGGTCCCGTTGGCGCTTCACCTCGATCGGATTCTTCCAAGCAGGCTGAACAAGCTCGAAATCCAAAGCTCGTTGCTTGCTGCCGGAATCATCGGAGCATGCGCGCTGCCATTGACTTTCATGCAAGTCGAACCGGCTCTAGGCCTTCCGCAAATGCTGTCGGAGCAGGATGCGCTTTATCTGCAGTCGCACTTTTCGCATGCGCGGCTTCTCAATCACTGGAATGCCGGCGGACTGTTGATTTTCCGCACCCATGGTGGCGTCCCCGTGTTTGTGGATGGTCGGGCGGCGACCGCTTATCCCGATGATCTGCTGCGCGACTATTTCAGACTCGTTCGCATGGAAGTCGACGAAGCCGCCTGGGACGCTGTGATCGAGAAATACCACATCGATAGCGTGCTCTGGGTGAAGGCCCATGAGCAGTTGAGGCGGTTCCTTGTCGACAAGAGGGGCTGGAAGGAGGAATACGCGGGAAGGTTCGAGAGCATTTACGTCAAGCCATAATCAGCACGTCCTTGCGCGGCCGGAGCGAGCTTCCATTTTGAATGGCGGATGTCATCGCGGCGCGACAATGGCCAAACGACCGCGACCGCGATAGACTGGTCGTGACCGGCGATTTTTCGGAAAGTTGCCATAACCTGACTTGCTTATCGAACCAGGCGAATGGAGTTCGTCATGCGAAGAATTGCACTCGTGATTGCGTTCGTGGCCGGAATGAGCGCGCCGGTTTCGGCCCAGAAGGCCGAGATCGAGGCGGCCAACGCGAAGTGGATCGACTATTTCAACAAGGGCGATTTCGCCGGAATTGCCTCGCTCTATGCGGCCGACGCGACGGCATTTCCGCCCGGCGCTCCCATGGTGAAGGGCGCCCCCGCCATTGGGGATATGTGGAAAGGCATGGCCCAGCAAGTCGGTGATCCCAAGCTCACCACCCTCGACGTCAAGCCGCTTGGCCCATCCGCGGCACGGGAGATCGGCACCTTCAGCCTGATGACCAAGTCGGCGAAACCGCAGGAAGTGACCGGGAAGTATGTCGTGGTCTGGGAAAAGATCGGAAACGACTGGAAGCTCGCGACCGATATCTGGAACGACGGCAAGTAGGGCCTCGGCTCCCGCCCGTCCATGCGCGCATTGAGAATGTCGCCATCCTCGATGCGCGCCGGGCCTCGACCTCAGCCGACCGACACCAGCCTGTCATTGCCCACGAGCATCGATGCCCTGCTACGCGGCAGGACGAAGTGGATGGCCGCGGTTGCGATCACGTAGACGCTGGCGCAGGCAAAGAACACGATGGTGTAATTGTTGCCGGTGGCGTCGAGCACGCGACCTATCGCCGCCGCGGAAAATGCTCCCGCCAAAGAACTGATGCCTCCGCCAAGGCCGACGGCTGAAGCAACCGCGCCGCGCGGCATGGTGTCCGACACCAGCGTGAACAGGTTCGCGGAAAAACCTTGATGCGCCGCCATGGCGATCCCGATCAGGACTACCGCCGCCCACATGCTGCTCGACTGTGGCGCCAGGAACACCGGCAATGTGAAGGCTGCGCAGATGAGCAGAGTGAGCTTGCGGGCGCTGAACACATCCACGCCGCGCTTGATCAGCGTCGAAGAGACCCAGCCGCCTGCAATCGAGCCGACGTCGGTGAGCAGGTAGATGAGGAACAGCGGCAACCCAACGGCAAACAGGGAGACATGGAACTTACTGTTGAGGAAGCTCGGCACCCAGTTGTTGTAGAACCACCAGGCCGGATTGGTGAGCACCGCGCCGATGATGTAGACCCACGTACCGGGATAGGCGAGCAACTTGGCCCAGGGCACCTTTTCTGCCGAGACTTCCGGATCGCTGTTGATGTAGGCGAGTTCGCTCGGCGATACGCGAGGATGTTCGGTGGGGCTGCGGTAGCTCGCGAGCCAGTACACGACCCAAACCAGCCCGATCGCGCCGGTCACGTAGAACGCGGCTTGCCAGCCGGATAAGCTGACGACCAGTGCGCCGATCAGCGGCGCCAGCATCGCGCCTATGTTGCTGCCGCTGTTGAAGATGCCGGTCGCCAGCGCGCGATCGCGAACGGGAAACCAGGTGGCGATCGTCTTGATGCAGGTCGGGAAATTCCCTCCCTCGCCAAGCCCGAGCACGATGCGTGCAATGATGAACCCGGTGACAGAGGCGACCATGCCGTGCGCCGAGGAAGCAACACACCAGAGGATAGCCGCGGCGGCAAGGCCAAGCCGGATCCCGATTCTGTCGGTCAGCCAGCCCATCCCCGCGTAGCCGATCGCATAGGCAATCGAAAAGAAGAAGATGATGTTGCCGAAATCCGTCTCGCTGAAGTGCAGGTCATTCTGAATCGTCGGCTTGAGCACGCCGAGGATATTGCGATCCATGTAGTTGATGGTTGTGATGAGAAACAACAGTGCGCAAATCACCCAGCGGTAGTGAGTTGTGCCCTTCGCGAAAGCTGGCAGGTTTGACACTTTCATTTCGTCCTCCCGGGTATTGGCTTTTTGCGGTGTGTTCCCTCGGATGATGGTCGCGTGGGGCGCCGTCAGAGGGTGTGCGGCCGTCGATCGCGACGCGTGTAATCGAGCGCGGCAAAACTTCCGCCTTGATAACGTTGGGCGATTGCGTCGAGTGGGTTCCTTTGACGCAGGATATCTGCCGCGAAGTCTTCGGAGTTCTGCACCGGCTGGTAACCCAGGCGCGCACATCCGGTGGGCGTCCAATAGCTCCGCGTGTTGTTCGACACGCCCCATGCCGTGAGGAACCCCACGTTCGGCGTGCTGATGCAGCAGTTGATGAACTGCGTCAGGTCTTCGAGGCCGAACCAGGTGCTGAGGTGGCGCGCTTCGGTCGGCCGCTCGAGCGCGCTGCCGATCCGCACGCACACGCTCTCGATGCCGTGCTTGTCCCAATAAAGACGCGCCAGCCCTTCGCCCCACATCTTGCTCAGGCCGTAGAGGCCGTCGGGGCGGAAATCGCAACTCAGCTCCAGCCTTTCACCTGCGTCGTGCATGCCGATCGCATGATTGGAGCTTGCGAATACGACGCGTTTCAGGTGGTGTCGCCGCGCCGCCTCGTACAGAGTGTGCAGCCCGACCAGGTTGTTCTCGATGATTTCGGGCAACGGCCGCTCGATGCTCGTGCCCGCCAGATGGATCAGCACGCCTGCACCTTGCACCAGGCGACCGGCATTTTCGGGATCGCGCAAATCGCCGTGCGTCAAATCCTCGTCCGGACGAAGCGGCTCCAGGGGGACGCGCCCGGCGGAACGAAGGTCGACTCCCTGCTCGAGCAATCTTCGACGCAAAAATCGCCCCAGCTGTCCATCGGCGCCGGACAGTGCAACCTTGGTCATGGCTTGTCCGCTCCTGAGCGTTCGGCTGCAGTAAACAGCTGTATAAGTCGCCAATCATTGCTGTTTGGCATCTCGCTCGCCTCCGGCGCGATCCAGTGGTTCCATGGGCCTCGCTCGCGTGCGCGGATGATTGAAATGTATGTAAATGACATTCCGGGCCTGGATCGACATCGTATTGAGCATCGATCAATTCATTTTCTGTATCGATGGCCGCGCGGAACGAATTTCTGGGGCCGCGCCGCTGTGCCGGCTGCTAACGGCATCTAACAACACATAACGAGCCATTTGCCTGAAGCTGCGCGAATGTGAGGCTGCAGTATGTTGCCGCGGACAAAGCCCCGCGCTCAGGCTAGAGTTTGAACGGGCGGACGCCGGAGATTTCAGGATGACAGAGGCCTACGAGATCATCGAGCACAGCTATGATGTCGTGATCGTCGGCGCCGGTGGTGCCGGGCTGCGCGCCGCGATCGGAATGGCCGCCTCGGGTCTGAGCACGGCCTGTGTCACCAAGGTGTTTCCCACCCGCAGTCACACCGTGGCGGCACAGGGCGGCATGGCGGCTTCGCTCGGAAACATGGGCGACGGCGACGACTGGCGCTTTCACATGTACGATACGGTCAAGGGCTCAGACTGGCTCGGCGATCAGGACGCGATCGAATATATGTGTCGCGAGGCCGTGCCCGCCGTGCTGGAGCTCGAGCATTACGGCGTTCCCTTTTCGCGCACTGAAAATGGAACGATCTATCAGCGCCCCTTTGGCGGCCAGACCATCGGGTTTGGCAAGCAGATGGCGCAGCGCACCTGTGCCGTCGCCGATCGCACCGGCCATGCCATCCTGCACACGCTCTATCAGCAGTGCCTGAAGCACAGCACCGAGTTCTACGTCGAATATTTCGCGCTCGATCTCCTGATGGATGACGACGGGGCCTGCCGAGGCCTGCTCGCCTGGAACCTTGAGGACGGCACGCTGCATCTGTTCCGCGCCCATTGCACCGTGCTCGCCACCGGAGGCTATGGGCGCGTCTACTTCTCCTGCACGGCCGCGCACACCTGCACCGGCGACGGCAACGCGATGGTGCTGCGGGCAGGGCTGCCGCTCGAGGACATGGAGTTCACGCAGTTTCATCCAAGCGGCATCTACGGCTCGGGCTGCCTGATCACGGAGGGCGCGCGCGGCGAGGGCGGCTATTTCACCAATTCGCAGGGCGAGCGTTTCATGGAGCGCTACGCGCCGAGCGCCAAGGATCTGGCCGGACGCGATGTGGTCTGCCGCGCCATGACCATCGAGATTAACGAGGGACGGGGTTGCGGGGCGCGCAAGGACTACATCGAGCTGCATCTGGAGCATCTCGGTGCGGCGACCCTGAGCGAGCGGCTGCCCGGAATCAGCGAGACTGCAAGGATATTTGCCGGGGTCGACGTGACGCGCCAGCCGATCCCGGTGCTGCCGACCGTCCACTACAATATGGGCGGCGTGCCCACCAATCTGCATGGCGAGGCCATCACCAGGCGCGACGGCAACGCGGAGGCGGTCGTGCCCGGCTTGATGGCGATCGGGGAGGCAGCCTGCGTCTCCGTGCACGGCGCGAACCGGCTCGGATCCAATTCGCTGCTCGACATCGTCGTGTTCGGCCGCGCCGCGGCGCAGCGGTTGACGGAGACGCTACGGCCCGGCCAGGGCCATGCGGCCGCTCCGCAAGCGGCCACGCAACGCGCGATCGCGCGGCTGGACCGCATTAGATGGTCAAAGGGCAAGACCGGAGCCGGCGCAATCCGGCTTGCCATGCAACGGACCATGCAGCGTCATTGCGCGGTGTTCCGCACCGGAGCGCTTCTGGAGGAGGGCGCGCGCAAACTCGACGACGTCATCGGCATGATGGGCAACGACCTCGTGCTCGCCGATCGTTCGATGAGGTTCAATAGCGACCTCGCCGAGGCGCTCGAGCTCGACAACATGCTGGCGCAGGCAAGCGTCAGCCTGCACTCGGCGATCGGCCGCACCGAAAGTCGAGGCGCGCACGCACGGGAGGATTTTCCCAAGCGGGACGACGATCACTGGCTCAAGCACACCCTGTCCTGGCTCGATGAAGACGGCCGCGTGCGGCTCGATTATCGGCCCGTGCACCTCAAGCCTCTGTCCAACGACGTGACGTCGATTCCGCCGAAGGAAAGGGTGTATTGATCGGACAAACGCCTGCGCTCCGCGGCGGTCGGCTTCCGTCCTGGCCTTGTCAAGACGCGGGTCTGTTGGCGTAGGTCGGCTCGAGCCGCGAGCGAAGAAAGTCGGCGCCACTGATCGGCTCGTATTTGGCTGGGCGTCCCTCGCCGGTGCAGGTCGGCAGACAGGCGATGATGGCGTCCGGATTGGGGTCCAGAAAGAACGCCACGGAATAGCGGTCCGCTGCCGGCGGGCTGACGACCTTGTGCGGCGTCGACACGTAGACGTCGTTCGACCAGCGCATCAGGCAGTCGCCGATATTGCAAATGAAGGCATCGGGTATCACGGGTGCTTCGAGCCAGCGGCCCGAACGATCCCTGACCATCAGGCCTCCGACTGCATCTGTGGCGAGCAAGGTGACATTGCCGTAGTCGGTATGTATGCCCGCGCCGAGTTGCCCTTCGGGAAGGGGCGCAGTCACGCGCGGATAATGCAGCAGGCGCATGGTGGCGAGCGGCTTGTCGAGCCTGGGTTCGAAGAAGTCGGCTTCAAGGCCGAGGTCGAGCGCAAATCCGCGATGCAGGTCGCGCCCCAGCCGCCAGACCTGGTTGAAATAGGCGAGCATGGTGTCGCGAAAGTCGGGGATATCCGGCCACAGATTGGCGTCACGAAAGGGAGCGCGCGCGAGCAGCTCCGGATCGTCGGGAGCGAGTTCGAGACCGATGTTGAAGGCTTCCTTGACATCGGCGGGTTTGCCCGGATCGAGCGCCTCTCCTCCAAGCCGGATGTAGCCGCGGTTGCTGCCGGGTCCTTCAAAGCGGACAGCTTCGCGGATCGAAGCTGGACCGGTAAAAAAGGCGACAGCACAATCAAAAACGCGCCGCCTGAGGTCCGCCGTGACGCCGTGACCGACGGCATAAAAGAAACCAACGTCGCGGCAGGCACGACCCAGCGCATGGGTAACCTCGCGCGCCTGATCCGGCGTGCCCGAGAGCAGCGGCGCGACGTCGATGAGTGGGATGGTGCTCAGCGATTTCTCCATGTGTTTGCGCAGGGAAAAAGAGCAACATTCGTGCCATAAACACCTGCGCCCCGCAGCTGTAGCCGATGGGAGTGCCAAAGACCTCCGGCTCGGTCCATCCGCTCAGCGCGGCTCGCCCGAAAAGGTGCTGCGCAGCTCCGACAACCGATAAAGCGCCGCCTTCGGCAGGGGGCCTTTTTGCACCGCCGCGAGTGCATCCTCGAATTGTTGCGGCGTTGCCATGCCGACCAGGATCGTGCCCATCGCCGGGTGCGAGATTGCAAATCGCGTCGCGGCTTCGGTCAGGCTGGCCGCGAACCCCTCCTTCACCAGCGGCATGAGACGGCGTGCACGATCGATATCCGTCTCGTAACTCATCGCCGAACCGATCGGCTCCGGCGGCGGACTTGCAATCGGGTGACGTTCGGCCGAGCCCGACAGCGCGCCGCCGGCCAGCACGCGGATGCCGACCACTCCGACGCCGGCTCGCTGGGTGCGGTCGAACAGTCGCCCATAATCCTGAGCGGGATAATTCGCCGGCGTGTCCTCGGCCGCGGAGGGGTTGAGCATATTGTAGACGATCTGCGCGCTGTCGAAGGCGCGCGAGTTGATCGCCTGCTGCAGCGCCGCCGTGTCGCCGATCGCCGTCATCCCGAGGAAGCGAATCTTTCCCTGCTGCCGCAGCCGCTCGAAGGCGGGCACGACCTCGCCGAGCACCTGTCGGACGCTCAGCGCCGAGCCGCCTTCCTTTTCGGTAATAGGATTATGCAGGTGAAAGATGTCGACCCGCTCGAGCTGGAGACGCACAAGACTCGCCTCGAGCGACGACGCCACCGCGTCGGCAATACGGCCGAACTGCTCAGGCTGCAGCCGTACCTTGGTGCCGACGGCCACCTTGGCCGGTTTCAGCTTGTGCAGAATGCGGCCGAGATTCTTTTCGGATTCGCCATCGCCATATTGCACGGCGGTGTCGAAGTAGTTCACGCCGGCGGCGATTGCTCGCGCCACCGTGCGCTCCTGGTCGGCGGGGTCGCCGCGCACCATCAATCCGCCCACCGCGCCGCAGCCGAAGCCCAGCACCGAGAGCTGCATCTCCGTCCGTCCAAAGACCCGCAACTGCATCACTGTTCCTCCGAAGCCTGGCCGAGTTTGTGGTACCGTTATGAAGGATTGGAATGTCGGTCACGGAGAATACGAGCATTCTTATATTCTGTACGCGTTCGTGCAGGTTGCTACGCTGACGAAACGCAGGTCAGGTATGCCGGGAGAAGCCGATGAGCGACGACAGGGCAGCCGCCTTTTCAATCAAAGGGCTCGCAACCTTGCTTTGGCCCGAAGCAGATCTGCGGTATCCAAGCCTTCGTCGAAGCGCCGGTAGATTTGCTCGAGCTGCAAAAGACACTTCCCGGCATTTCGTCTCGATTCGTACAGGTCAAGCAGGCTCAGACAGGCCCTCAGCTCGAACGACCTGGCCTGCTGCTCGCGCGCGAGCTCGATGGCCTTGAAGATATACCGCTCCCCTTCTTTCGATTCTGGATCAGATCTGAAATGCGCTTCGCCGAGCAACCGATATGTCTCGGCGGCGTAAAAGCGCGCGGAAGTCTGTTCATCCAGGCTCGTTTGCGCCTGCTTCAGGAAGCCGAGAGAATGCTCGTGCAGACGATTCTTGATGCATGCATCAGCCAACAGGCTGAGCGCGTAGGATTTAAAGAGGAAGGCGCCGGTCGCCCGCACTTTTTCCAAACCCTCCTGAATATCGGATGCGCCCTTTTCAAAGTCGCCCCGACAGGCACTCGCCCATCCGCGCAAAATCAGGGCCATGCCGAGATAATGCACAAATTCGTGCTCGGCGCAGAACGTGATAGCCGCGTTGCCCTGATCCCAAACAGCGGC
This sequence comes from uncultured Alphaproteobacteria bacterium, assembly GCA_963738845.1. Lineage (GTDB taxonomy): Bacteria > Pseudomonadota > Alphaproteobacteria > Rhizobiales > Xanthobacteraceae > Bradyrhizobium. The sequence continues at coordinate 79,485 of CAVTYJ010000016.1, forward strand.
GACATCGCCTCGAAGCTGATGGACGCGCAGGACTATCGTTCGTGCGATCGCCTCGCTGAACGGGTATTGAGAGCTATCCGCGCATCGGCGTGCCTCCGTGCAGATTCGCAACGCCCGGTCCGGATAGCCGAGCATCCAGAGGGCCATGCCGTCATATGTTCTGACATGGACTCTCGGATCCTGCCCCGACAGTTCGATGTATGAAGCACCTTTGCCGTCTTCACACAGGCCAATGCTGCGTTCGAGCTCCGCATGGGCGGCGGCGAACTGTCCTTTTGCGAAAAGGGTAAAGCCCAGTGCTTCATGGGCAAGAACCTTGCAAACCGAATTCTCCACGCTCTGTGCGCTGTGCAGCAACTTCTCGGCAAGCGCTTGCGCTTCCCCGACCGACCCGTGAACGAAATTCCAGGTCCATAGGCCGAACATCGCGGGTAGCAGATGTTCATCAAGGCCGCTCACCTTGCACAATTCAAGAGCTCGCGTGTAGGCCTGTTTCACGCCATCGGCGCTCCAGCCCTTGAACGCCCTCAGGGCGTTGCCGAGCGCGGTCTGAAGCAGCAACTCCGACTTGTTGCGCAACACGGGATCATCGACATGGGGAAGCTGGTTCAATCCCTGTCTCAGATGACCCACCGCCTCGTGGTACGCGGACCGCGCCGCGGATTTCTTTCCTGCTTCATACCAGTAGTGCAGGGCCTTCTCGTGGTTTCTCGCCTCGGTGTAATGGTACGCCACGATTTCGGGGTGAGCGTGCAGGATTTCGGGGAATTCCTGCTCGATCGCCTTGCCGATGGCGGCGTGCAACTGCACGCGCCGACTTCTCAAAAGCCCACCATAGGCAGCATCGCGCACCAGCGCGTGCTTGAACGTGAAGACCGCGTGCGGGATTTCGCCCCTGCGGAACATCAGCTCGGAGTGCACCAATTGCTCGAGCGCCTCATCCAGCTTCTGCTTCGGCATACCGGCGACCGCGTTCACAAGCTCGTAGTGAAATTCGCGACCCGCAACCGCCGCGATCTGGGCGACGTCCCGCACCGGCGATAATCGGTCCAGGCGCGCCATCAGCGAGGCTTGCAGCGTCGTCGGGATCGCAAGCGAGGGCAGGGGGCCCTCGAGGACGTATTCTCCGGCCTGCTCTTGCAACAACCCGCCTTCGAGCACCATTTTCGTCAGTTCCTCGACAAAGAGCGGCACTCCGTCGGTGTGCGCGAGAATGTGCTCCATCACCTCCCTTGGGAGCGGCTTGCCTCCGGTCACCCGCAGGATCAATGCCGTGCCGTCGCGCCGGCTGAGACGGCTGAGCGGGATGGTCGTGGTGTGGGGATAGCTCGGCCATGGTGGGGCAAATTCGGGCCTCGCCGTGATCAGCAGCAACGCCCGAAGGCGCGGTAGGTGCTCGACGATTGCCGCGAGCAGCTCGAGCGAGGTGGGATCGATCCAGTGCGCGTCCTCGAAGATCAGCAACACCGGCTCTTTTGCCGCCAGCCGATCGAGCTGGGCCAGCAACGCGGCAAAGGTCTTTTCCTTGCGTTTTTGCGGCGTGAAGTCCTCCGGTCGATAACAATCATCGGTCGGCAGCGACAACAGGTTGGCCAGAATGGCCACGTGTTGGGGGTCTTGGGTTGATTGCGCCAGCAGGCGCCTGAGCTTTGATAATTTCTCATCGGCTGGCTCGTTGTGCTCAAAGCGGGCAGCGCGTTCGAGCTGGTTGATGAACGGAAACAATGCGCTTTGGGTGTGATGCTCCGAGCAGAAATAGCGCAAGGTGGTGTGTGACTCGCTCTGGAGCCGCTCGTTGAGCGCCAACGCGATATGGGATTTGCCGATGCCCGGCTCTCCCGTCAGGGTCACAACGCGGCCTTCTTCCTGGCTCGCCTGGCGCCAGCGGCGCAACAGCAGCTCGATTTCTTCCTCGCGCCCGAACAGCGCCGGCAACTGGGCGGCATGCAAGGCCTCGAAGCGGCTTTCGACGCCGCTCATGCCGAGGACCTGGTAAGCCCGAACCGGCTCCGCCCAGCCTTTCAGCGAAACGGGGGCGAGGTCGCGATAACGAAACTCTCCCCTGGTGAGGCGGCGTGTGTTCGCGCAGATCAGCACGGCCCCCGGCTCGGCCATTGTCTGCAAGCGCGCGGCGAGGTTCGGTGTGTCCCCAACGACGGCTTGCTCGGCCGGGGTCCTCTCGATCGTGAGCTCGGTCACCACGACCGTGCCCGTGGCGATGCCGACGCGAACTTCCAGCGCGGCGGCGACATCCCTGATGTTGGCGATGGCAGCGACCAGCGCGAGCCCCGCGCGCACGGCCCGTTCGGCGTCATCCTCATGGGCTTGCGGGTAGCCGAAGTAGACCAGCACGCCGTCGCCCATGTAGCGGGCGATCCGGCCCTGATGCAGGGCTATGACTTCCGTGATGCAGCCATGGTAGGCCGCGATCAGGTTGCGCATGTCCTCCGGGTCCATTTGCGCTGCAAGCGCCGTGGAGCCGACCAGGTCGCAAAACATCACCGTCAGATAGCGCCGTTCGGCTTCGCTCGGTCGCCTCGGCTCGGCGGCAGTCTTCGCCGGTTCGGGGCGAGAATGGTCAAGCTCTGCGATGGCACGAAGTATCTTGCGGCGATGACCCAGCAGGACACCGAGATCCCTGAGGTCCTGATCTGTCAGGTCGCGCATGACCGAGAGGTCGATGCCGTTCTCGGCAAAACGCTGGGCATATTCTGACAAGCCAATCGACTCGAGCCACTCGGTGATGCTTGTCATGGGCAACTTTGCATCTCCCTGCCCGGTCAGTTTCGTCAGAATTTGCGCGCCATGCAAGATAGGCTGAAGCCGTATCGAAGGGCGAGGCGCACGCCGCGGTCTTCCGAAGACGCGCGCGGCAACTTTCAATAGAAGGACCGCCGGTATCCAAGTCTGGCGGAGCCAGAGGCTATCGTAGCCCTTCGAAAGACACAGCCGATGAGGCCAATCGCCGCTGCGGGTCATAAGCCGCTTCGCGGCTGGAGCCTGGGGCGGCGACGCCACTCACTTTGTCAGAGAGGTTTGCGGCACGCATTTGCGCGGCTATGTCGACTGAAAGATCGCGTGCGCACGCCTGAAGTCGCGAGGCGTTGGCGGCCCGCCAAGTTGCTGCTTGGTCGCGTCGAAGATTGCGTGGGTTCATGTCGTGGGTCGTGTGCAACTGCTGCGGGCAGGTCCGGAATCCCTACTGCATAGCCGAACCCGCTATGCTATCGTCCGTGCATGGCTGGATATGGACAGTATTGTTCGATGGCGCGGGCGCATGAAGCGCTCGGCGGCCGGTGGACCCTTTTGGTGGTGCGGGAAATCCTGTGCGGCAGTCGCCGCTTCAACGACATCCGCCGCGGCATTCCCCGCATTTCGCGCACGGTGCTTTCCGAACGGCTTCATGCCCTCGTCCTGAGCGGCGCGATTGTCAGGAGCGATGGTCCTCACGGTCCGGAATACGCTCTTACCGAGGCTGGCAGGGAATTGGCCAGCCTGGTCGGCACGCTCGCGACGTGGGGCCAGCGCTGGCTGGCGCGAGAGCCTGCCAAGGAGGATCTCGATCTCGATCCATTGCTGATCGAAATGCAGCGGCGCGTGAATTTCGCGGCCCTTCCCAAGGAGCCGCTGGTGGTGCGGTTCGAATTGCGCGGACACCACCCGCGCTTCATGCTGCTCAGGAAGTCCGAGGCTTCGCTCTGTCATCAAAATCCCGGCTTTCCAGAGCCGGTATGTGTACGGGGACCGCTCGCGGCCCTGGTCGCCTGGTGGCGTGGCGACGTGAGCTTCGTCGCGGCCCAGAGAGCGGGGCTCGCGATTGAAGGGCCGAGGGCCTTTACGCGCGCCTTCCCGCATTGGTTCGATCTCTACTCCTTTGCCCATGTCGCCCAGGTTCGGCGAAAGACGGACAAGACCCGCGCGCTGACCGCTGTCGGCGGGTCGCGGTCCTGAGGCTGTCGCGACCGTCGGTCTGGATTTCGTACCACACGGAAGGCGGACGGCCGCCTAGCCTGCTCTCGCGAATTGCCCCGCAACGAGAGTTCGTTCCGTGACGGCTCGTCTGCCCATCACCTATCCCCCTGCCGAGGACGCGGCGTAGCGCTGTTCGCGGCCGATGCGTCGCGGCGGCGCCTGTCGGCTGCGACGTCCACGGCAGGCGCAAGTCAACAACGACCAACAAGGAAGCTGACCATGAAGCTCTATACTTTTCCTCCTTCACCCAACGCCCGCAAGGCGGCCGCCGTCGTCGCTCATCTGGGCCTCAAGGACGTCGAGCACGTACTGGTGAGATTGCACAAGGGCGAGCAGCGCCATCCGGACTATCTGGCTATCAACCCGATGGGCAAGGTGCCGGCGCTTCGTGATGGCGACTTGTTGCTGTGGGAGTCGAATGCCATCAGCCAGTATCTTGCCGATCACGCCGGCGAAACCTCGTTCTTCCCGGCCGATCCCAAAAGCCGCGCCGACATCGCGCGATGGCTGTTCTGGGAAGCAGGAACCTGGTCGCCGGTGGTCGGCGTTTTCACCAACGAAAATGTCCGCAAGCCCATGCTGGGTACTGGCGTGCCCGATCCCCAGAAGGTGGCCGAGGCCGAGGAGCGTTTTCGGCCCCTGGCCGCCATGTTGAACGAACATCTGGCCGGCCGCAAATTCCTGCTGGGCAACGATGTGACCCTGGCCGATTTCATCGTCGGCGGTGCCGCGACCTATATGGACCGCGGCCGCATTCCGATCGCCGACTATCCCAACGTCAAGTCCTGGTGGACCCGGCTCAACGCCATTGACGCCTGGAGCAGCACGATGCCCGGGCCGGAGCTGCCCTGATCGCAAGGGGAGTATTGCCGCCCGACAGTGGCGCACGCGCGCCGACCAGAACACCTGGAAGAACCGACATGAAAACCGAGCTGCAGGTTCACGCCATACCGGCGTTCGCGGACAACTACATCTGGTTGATGCACGACGGCAGCAATGCCGTCGTGATCGATCCCGGTGCGAGCGAGCCGGTTGAGAAGGCTCTGGCGGAGATGGGATTGAGTCTCGGCGCGATCGTGCTCACGCATCTGCACTACGACCACACCTGGGGCGTGCCGGGTTTGCTTGAGCGATGGCCGGTGCCGGTATATGGGCCGGTTCTCAACGATTATGACAGCGCAACGCATCCGCCGCACCCAAAGCCCGGCACCGTTCCACTGGATTGCGTGACACATCCAGTTGCCCCCGGCGACCGCCTGGTGCTGACTGCCGTGCAAGCAGATCTCGCCGTCCTGGCCGCGCCCGGACATACTCGCGGTCATTTGGCGTTTTGGGACGAACTGCGCGGCCGCGTCTTTACCGGAGATTCCCTGTTTGGCGGCGGTTGCGGCAGGGTTTTCGATTCGATGTCCGACATGGCGCAGTCGCTGGACAGGTTAGCGAGCCTTCCGGAGGACACGGAGGTCTATTGCGGGCACGAATATACGCTGTCCAATCTGCGATTTGCGATAACGGTCGATCCGAACAACGCGGTGTTGCTTGCCCGCCAGCGCTCCGAACAGGCCAAGCGCGATCGCGGTCTGCCGACCGTGCCGTCCACGATTGCGCTGGAAAAGGCGACCAATCCCTTCTTGCGGTCGCTCGAACCGGATATCGTCAAATCGATCCGTGCCCACACCGGTCTCGCCGGAGGTACGCGCAGCGAAAATTTCGAAGCGCTGCGGAAGTGGAAGGACAGCTTCTAGATTTAAGAAAGTCCTGCGGCAGACGAAGCGGCGAACGCTTCGCTTGTTATTGTTCAGTCGCCCCGCCTCGAGCGGATCACCTTGCGCTTGCGTCTGATACGTCGCGCGGTGGGAGCAAACGGGACAACCTCACCGGCTGCGCGCCTTTTGGGCGGGGAGAAAGCATCGAAAAACAACGTAGCGGGCAGGAGCCATAACTCGATCGCAGCGGTGAGCATTGGGACTGTTCCTCATTGGCCGTGTGCGACAGGAACGGATACAGCATGCCAGCTATCGGCGGTGCACGCCATCCGGGAGCATACGGGGGCGGTGTCCAGCTTGCCAAGGCGAGGCGTCGGGCTTCCCCCGGGATTTTGCGTGTTCCGCAGCGGTTGGCTTTTTGTTGGGGCTTTGCTCCAATCAATCGTCGCTGAGGACCGCGACCCTCCGCGCGATCGTGGCAATGCGACGCATCGGTCGATCCAGGTCAGCAACATGGGTATCAGCAACATAGGTAAATGTCCGAGCGGGCGGTTTCGTGCACCAATGCGCGTCGCGATGACAAAGACCGACGCGCCCAGCGGCTTCGAGGAATTGGCGGAAAACTACCGCAGGGAGGCGCAGGTGTGTCGGCGAATGGCGGCTTTGGCCGGCAGCTCTCAGAAAAAGGAATGGCTGCGGCTTTCAGCCGAATGGATCAGGCTGGCAAACGAAGCCGACGCAATGTTGTGCCTGACTTGAGCGCCGGGCTCGGAGCTTGGACTTGAAGCCTATTTGCGCGCTGCGAGATCGATAGTCCTGAGTTGGGACTGCGGTGGGCTCATGAATTCCAGCATCGCGATCTTGAAACGCTCTTCTGACAAGCGCTTCTCGACGAAACGCAGCTCGATCTCGGACAAGCGTGTCTTGAGCATGTTTTCGTAGCGGCTGATATTCCGCATATGGGTGCGCAAACGGGCAATTCTCTCGTCCATAGGAAACGCCCCTTACAAAATGTCTTTTTGAGTATGTAGCAACTTTAGACTAAGTGTTTGCGACAATCAAAACAGCCCTGTGGATAACGCATCATCAGGGCTTGCTTACCCCGATACGGTGCACCGACGGGGCCGCTCCGCCAAGCCGCCCAGAGCGGGAGGTGATTTGAAAATCTCCTGCTTGAACCAATCTTGTGTCGTTCCAGACATATTCAGATCGAGCGAGATCGCGTTCGACGACGCTCGTTACGCCTTCAGTGCAAGTTAACTTGGGTTACGTCTCACTTCTCACACCAAGACTTGGCAAGGAGGGAATTGAAATGTCTATTGTACAGTTTACACGCTTCAAGGGCGGCGATTCCGAGCAACTCATCAAGAATGCCAGGGTAGCCAAGCAAATCTTCGAGAAACACGGGGCCGAATTTCTCCGGCTGTCACGCTTCCACACGGGCTCGTGGGCCGGAGAATGGCTGGTTACGACGCGATACCCAAATTGGGAAGTCTACGGCAAAGTACAGGAGGCCGTGGCGAAAGACCCTGACTTCGCGAAAGTCTGGGCACGGACAATGGAGCTCAGCGAATTGACCGGCCGCAATATTGCGGTCGGCATCGATCTCTGATCAGGGCAGGGGGCGGGAAGCTCTCTACCCGCCCCAGCCTTTATTACAGGCCTGCGAACAACGCGTCCTGATGGGCGAAGGCTGCGCCGTTTTCCGAGCCATCCATTGCGCTCGGATCACTTCGCCGCCAAGAGGATGATCATTTTTGGTCCACAGCTGCGAACGCCCAGCTTCGACCTTTTCCCCTTAGTAGCGCCTGGTTGATCCAGACCATTCCGAAGGGCTCGAGGAGCCTCGACTTCGTAATGTCGCCAGCATCGAGTGGCTCGAAACCCAAATCGGTCAACACCGTCCCGACCATGGCCTTCGCCTCGCCATCATCGCCGGCCATGAACATGACCGGTCGATGCGGCATCCGGGCATTGTCTTGCATGATCTCCGCGCCGACTTGATTGAGCGTCTTCACCACGCGGGCCCCCGACAACCAGGCGGCCACGGTTTCGCCGCCGCTCGTCGTATGACCGACTGTGAGTCCAAGACCGCCAGCAACTGTCCCGAGCGGATTCATGCAATCGATGACAACCTTGCCTGAAAGATCGCCGAGAGCCTTGATCGCTGCTTCCGCGGCATTCCAGGGAAGGGCAAGAATGACCAGTTCAGCAGATGCAGCAGCCTTATCCGGTGTCGCAAGTCGGGCAGTGGCCTCGGTGGCAAGGTCCTGCGCGGCCTTGCTGTTGATGTCGCGCGCGCCGAGAACGACCATGTGCGATGTTTTTTTCAGCCCTCGCGCCAGTGCGCTACCGACAGTACCGATCCCGATAATCGCTATCTTCATCGCGAAACTCCATCGGCGGGGCTACAAACCAGTCTGAGCAGAGATGCTGTCAGAGTGATCTCGACTCAAGCGCTTCCGGATCGTGAGACGGCTGGGCCGCCTGCGACCCGGCCGTGAAGCTTCCAAAGCCGGTACATAGTGTCCCAGTCTGTCAATTCGTCGCGATTGCAACCGTAGACCCACCCGTCGCCCAAGCTGCGAAAACCCCTCATGGCAGCAAGGTGGGCGCCGCTCGCAACGAAGGCGCTCATGCTGGCCTTGTCTGACCACGAGGTCATGGTGTGGTAGATTCCATCAACGATCCTCGCCGTGACCGCGAGATTACCTGGCGCGCGTCGTGCCTGCCTGATCGATTGGATCGTTCGCCACCAGAACATCGGCAGTTGTCCTATACCTTTAGGACGAAATCCCGTCATCGATACGTAGACCACGGCGAGCCTGATTTCCTGTTTCCAAGGAAACGACATGGAGCGGAGGATGGATCGCTTTTGGATTTTCGAGACCCTGCAAGGCTCGTCCACGCTTATGCTTTAGCCGAACACCCTCACGGCGAGAAGTTCCTCAGCCATGCTGAATGAGGATCGGCCTGGCTGCAGGCCCACTTAAATTGCGTAAATGCGCCAGCTTCGGTGATCCGGCGGCCAATTGTCTTCGTTTAGGCAAAAGTCGTCCCTTGCCGAGGTTCCATGACCGCTGCTATCCGAGCTGCTAGAATGCCGAACCGGTCGGGGTTTGGATTTCCTCGGAGGAGCGAGGCAGGGCAATCGATTGAATTGAAAAAGGCACCCAAATCGAAAGTGGAATGGGCTGATTTGATCAGGCGAGTGGGCTCCGATGGAGACCGCGAAGCCTTCACGAGGCTGTTCGAGCACTTTGCGCCGCGCATCAAGGGATTCATGCTCAAAGCGGGATGCGGTGCAGACGAGGCGGAGGAGGTCGCTCAGGACACGCTGATCGCGGTCTGGCGGAAGGCCGGCCAGTTCGATCCCAACACCACGGGAGTCGCAGCGTGGATATTCACGATTGCCAGGAACCTTCGGATCGATTCCGTGCGGCGGATCGCGCGGATTGGACCGTCAAGTCAGGACACGGAATTGGCGGACGCACCCGATTCCGCCGAATCTGCGGACATCATGATCTCGCGGGCCGAGGACGTTTCGCGGGTCGAGGCTGCGGTCGGACGGCTTTCGGCGGATCAATCCAAAGTGATTCAGCTTTCGTTTATTGAGGAGCGGCCGCACCCGGAAATCGCCAGGCTCCTGGGCATACCGCTGGGCACGGTGAAGTCGCGGATCAGACTGGCAATGAATCACCTGAGAGACCTGTTGGACGAAGAGCAATGAGCGTAAGCCACCATCCGCCGGAGGATCTGCTAGCGAGCTTTGCGACGGGCGCGCTCGACGAGGCCGAGCACCTCGTGGTCGCCGTGCATGTCGCATGTTGCGCGGCGTGCGGCCGCTTCGTGCGCGCCATGGAGATGCTGGCCGCGGCGGCTCTCGAAGATGCCCGACCTGTGCCGATGGCGGCCGACGCATTCGATATGGTGATGTCGCGCATTCATGAAGGTCCGGTAGCCGAGAGGCCGCGGCCTGCGATGGCGAGCATGGCAGTGGAAGATCCGGAGCTGCCCGAGCTCCTGCGCCGCTGCCGGATCGGCAAGCGCAGGCGGGTGGCGCCCGGCGTAAGTATGCAGCCGATCGAGCTCTCGGGCAGGGGAACGGCCCGGGCATTCCTGCTGCGATCTGCACCCGGGACGCGCATGCTCGAGCACAGCCATACCGGGACCGAACTGACCTGCGTGCTGAAAGGCAGCTTCAGCCATCAGGGTGGCCGTTATGGGCCGGGCGATTTCGACTATGGCGATGACGATGTGGACCATCGTCCGATCGTGGGTGACGAGGGACCTTGCCTCTGTCTCGTGGCCATGACCGGCGAGCTCCGCATGAATGGCTTCTTCGGTCGGCTCATCAATCCGTTCGTCAGGTTGTGACGGCGCGCCTTTCGGCACGACCAGCCTCGGTGCTCACCATGGCGAGGATCCCACGCGTTGCACGACGAGGTAGCCCAGCCAAGCGCTTAATCCTGCGAGGAACGAGCCCCAGGAAATATCGGCGACAGTGAGCGTCGTCGACCAGCTTCGCAGGGTTGCCTGGTTGGTTAGGTCGTAAGTTGCGTAAGTGAAAAAACCGAACATGGAGCCGGATACAAAGGCGCGGACCGCGCTGTTGTCATAGTGCGCGGGCAGCACGGCGAATCCGATCAGGCCTATGGGGTACATCAGGTAAAAAACCGCTGCCGCGGTGAGGTTCGGCTCAGTGCGCAAGAGCTCGCCCAGCACTGGCCGATAGAGTCGTTCTCCCATGGTTTTGAGCCAAATACTGTCCAACGCCACGAAGGCGATTGTGACCGACAAATAGGTGACGATAATGTTCATTCCCGCTGCTCCACTACCCTTGCTTTGGTTGATTTCCTCGCGCGCGACCCGGTTCTGACGAACCTGAATCACGCGCTTCCTGCGCTGATCGGCTTCAGCCGAAAATGGCTGACGCCCCATTCGCTTCCGCCGGCAAATCCAAACAATCCAGCCGTGGCAAGGAAAAACCACCGCCAGCGGCGCATCCACCGTTCGGTCTCGCTGCCGTAAACGCTGTGAAAAATGGTCTCGATGGCGCAGCGATTTCTGTCAAAACGACCGCAACCGTGTTCGAGAATGGATTGTCCATCATTCAGTCTGGCATGCGAGGTTGTCTCTTGCAGAGCCTTCGTTTCCGCTTGTTCCAGGGTGAAGTCGGGAGTTGGGTAATAACAGCACGAATATTTCCGCTTCGGTCCCAATACGTGGCCGAAGAAGGCCGCCGGCAGCTCGTAATGCTGCGAGTTGGCCTTATCCGTGTATTCGGCGATACGTCGGCATGCGGTCGCGCCGGCAAAATCGGCAGGCGCTCCCGTTCCTTGTCCCGACAACACCGCCGCGGTTCTCGCGCACAGGCGTTCTATCGCGGTACGAATCACAACATCTGGCAGCGGCACGCGCTCGGCGATGCCGATCAACGCGGACGTCAGACTCATCTCAGGGAATCCTTTGTGGAGGAAGAGGGAAGAAGGCACTGGTTTTTGCCTGGTAGACGCGGTAGCGCTCGCCTCGGGACCGAAGCATTTGCGCCTCGAGCGGAGGGATCCCGGTCACATGCACGAGAATCCAGTACATGAGCAGCGGTGCCGCAAAGCTTGCCCAGCTCAAAGGGTAGGCGGGCGAGAACGCGATGATGGGGTAGGCAAGCCAGCCCAGCCATTCGAAGAAGTAATTCGGATGGCGAGACCATCGCCACAGGCCGACATCGCAGACGCGGCCTGCATTGGCGAGATAGGCTTTGAAGCGGCGTAGTTGCGCGTCGGCGACGGTCTCGCCCGCAATGGCTGCGAGCGCGATTGCGGCACCCGCATAATCCTGTACCCGCAGGGCGGGTTGTTGGGCATGTGCGGCAATATATACTGCGAACGCCAGCGGCACAGACGCCATTGCCTGCGACTGAAGGAAGGCAAACATCCGCCGCGGCGCCGCCGCCCCCCATTCCTGAGCATAGCTCGCATAACGTGGATCATCGGCTCCGCCCAACGAGCGAAGGACGAGGTGCGTGCCGAGCCTGACCGACCAGAGCAAGATGAGACCGGCGGCAAGCGCCTGGCGCGCCGGTAAGCTGCCGTGGGCCGGCCATGCAGCAGCGCCCGCGCTGACGAGCCCGACTGAATAGGTCCAGATCGCATCGACCCAGCCGGAATTGCCGGTGCGTTGCTGGACGATCCAGGCGAGCATCATCAAAATCGAAAGCGACAGCCCAATCGCCGCCAAAACCTGAATATGCATCTGCGTCATGGCATCGACTCGAAAGCGACAACCTGTGCCGTTCAACCTGGGGCCGGCGACACGTTGGTATTTCCGGAGTGTGATCCGGATCGGTGGTCCCAGCGTTTACAGAATGAGAACGTCACGGCTGCACGGTCGGATCAGTGGCATGTCCGGGCGCGGGGAAGCAGCAATGGGCAGTTTGAAACCAAGTTTCCCTGGAGCAGCAGTTCGAGGCGCAGGGCGGGGGGGCGGTCAAGGATGCGATTGGCGGTTATCGGAACGGGAATTGCTGGTAATGCTGCTGCATGGCTGCTGTCGCAAAGATATCCAACGACAGTGTACGAGCGCGAACTGCGTCCAGGCGGACACAGTCACACCGTGCGAATTGATTATGATGGCGAGCCAATTGACGTCGACATTGGCTTTATCGTCTTTAACGAGCTGAACTATCCGGAATTGACGGCTCTGTTCGGGCATCTGGACGTCCAAACCGTCGAATCGTGCATGAGCTTTTCGGTGTCTGCGGACGCCGGCCGCTTTGAATGGCGGGGCGGAGGCGGCAGCGCGTTTCAAACGGCGTCCGGGCTGTTTGCTCAGCGCCGGAATCTGCTCTCACCGTCATATTTGCGTATGCTGACGGAAATTTTGAGATTTAACCGGGAAAGTGTTGGGGATCTGCGGGCAGGCCGTCTCACCGGACTGACGCTCGGGGATTATTTTCGCGCAAGGGCATTCGCGCCGCGGCTGTTGAAAGACTATCTCGCACCAATGGGTGCCGCGATCTGGTCTTCGCCCCCGGACGAGATCTTGGCCTTTCCCGCGGATAATTTCGTCACGTTCTTCGACAACCATCGTCTGCTGCACCTCGATCGTCCGCGCTGGCGGACCGTGAAAGGCGGCAGCCGTCGTTATGTGGAGAAGCTCACCGCGGGGTTCAAAAGCCAGATCCGACTGGGTTGTGCCGCGGTCTCGGTTGAACGCAACCAAAGCGGAGTGTCGATCGTGGACAGCCTTGGAAATCACGAGAGATATGACGCCGTTGTTATCGCCTCCCACAGTGACCAGGCGCTGGCGCTGCTGTCCGATCCGGATCCCCGCGAGCGCGCCATTCTGGGCGCGATCGCCTATGCGCCCAACACGGCCTACTTGCATCGCGACTGCCGTCTCATGCCCAAACGCGCCAATGCCTGGGCGTCGTGGAATTTCCTGCGCTGGGAACGGGAGCGAGCCGCTGAGAACGACGTTGCCGTGACCTATTGGATGAACCGGCTCCAGGGTCTCGACGACAGCAAGCCGCTGTTCGTCAGCCTCAATCCGCCGTTCGAGCCGGCCGAACATCTCACTTTCGGCAAATATGGGTTCGCCCATCCGCAATACAACGCCGATACCTTTGCCGCGCAAAAACGCCTGGCCGAAATTCAGGGACGTCGTCGAACCTGGTTCTGCGGCGCCTGGACCGGGTATGGCTTTCATGAAGACGGATTGCGCTCCGGCATCGCGGTTGCGGAAGCGCTCGGCGCTGTCGTGCCCTGGCGCCAATCCGAAAGCGCCCTTGCTCAAGCCGCGGAGTAGCCCCGTGTCGCCTGTCCCAACAGGAAAGGAAAGCGCTGCGGTTCTCTATGTCGGCAGAGTGATGCACGCGCGCTTGCGCCCTGTTCGCCATCGCTTCAACTATCGCGTCATGAGCCTGCTGATCGATCTGGACCGGCTGGATGAAGCGGACCGGCAATCTCGCTTGTTTGCGGTCAATCGCGCCGGGCTGTTCGCCTTCCACGAGATCGACCATGGGGAGCGCAAGGGCAGATCACTAAGCGCATATGTAAGACGCCTGGCCGGCGAACGCGGCATTGACCTTTCAGGCGGTCGTATTCAACTGCTGTGCTATCCGCGACTGTTGGGCTACACCTTCAATCCGCTTTCGATTTACCTTTGCTATGGCGCGTCGGGCGAGCTCGCGTTGTTGATTTACGAGGTGCGCAATACGTTCGGGCAAATTCATCATTACGTTCTGCAGGTGGAGGGCGGCGACGGAGTGAGCCCCGTGTTCCGGCAAACCCAGACAAAACAATTTTACGTCTCGCCGTTCATTGAAATGAGAATGCGTTATCACTTCCGGATTTCGCTGCCCGGCGAGCAGTTGAAGGTGAGGATCCTCGAAACGGACGAGGCCGGTCCCGTGCTTGCTGCCGGGTTTTCCGGGCGGCGATGCGCCCTCACCACCCGCACATTGTTGCGCGCTTTCCTGGCAATCCCTCTCCTTACCTTCAAGGTCGTCGCCGCTATCCACTGGGAGGCGCTTCGACTTTGGGTGAAGGGCGCACCGCTCGTACCCCGTCCAGCGAGCAATGTCCGAACCGGCGCGAAAGCGCGCGCCTCGTCTTGAGGTGACCGCGGAGCCCGCTCGCTCGCCAGCCGACCAGAGCATCGGCCCGCTGTCGCACACTTCGTGCAGGTTAGGCCACATCCGTTCGGAGGCGCGGGATCAAACTTTTTCCCGATCAGAGCCTCGTTGCCAGACCTCGGCGGCGCTATCGTGCGGGGTGACTGCCTCGCCGAGCGCGGGCGCTTCATGATGAAGGACGGTCTCCTCCCGCGCGTCGGCCGCGGCATGCGCGACAGGCGGCGGCTCCTTTTCGGCCGCATTGGCTTGAGGCTGCGCCGCAGCAGATGGCTGTTGTTCAAAACGCGCAAGCTGGTTCGAAGTAAACTGATACGCTACAAAGGGGCCGAGTATAAGCGCGGCCAACGCGGCGAAGAAGGCAACACTCGGCGAGATGATTGATGTGCTTTGGCGCTCTTCGTCGAAGCTCCTCTTCAGGTCGTCAAAGTCCTTCTTCATCGCATCAACGCGTTGCACTGTGGCCTCCGAGCTGGCACTGGCCGCTTTGAGCATTTCGTCGACCTGGGCGACAAGCTTGGTTTGAGAGGCCAAGACCTCCTCACGCAGCGCTTGCGTCGCCTTGTCGCTGGTCTCCTTTGCATCTTTCAGCGATTTCAACTGATCGGTACGCAGGGCATTGATTTGGTCGAGCATGCTCTGCGCAGCCTTTTCGCTATTCACCTTGACGTCTTGTATCATCTTGACCAGATCGGAACGAAGCGCAGCGGTGTCAGCAATCTTTTCGCTATTCGCCTTGGCATCTTCGAACGACCGCTGCGACTCTGTACTGACGTTGTCGACGGTCTTGGCCGGCATCTGTTCCCGGTTCTGCTCCGGTTTGTCGGCCTCCGCGAGCTTTTGACTCGGCTGCGCTCCCTGCTCGATCAACTCAGATGGTGAATCATTCGATTGCGATGTGACCGCATAAGAAAAAAGGGCCAAGATACAGACGATAAGCAACGCAAACTTGGTCACGGCGAACACCTCCCGTTAAGCGAGCATATTTTTCTCTTCGTACAGCAAAGGTTGGGCAGTCAACGCCAGTGCGTTCGATCCCGCACCATTCTCGTCGACCATATCTTGAGATATCGACGTCACTTCGCTGAATTTGGCTGCACTAGATGCGAAAATCCTAGACCACATTTATTCCTATGTCACGAGCCCGGCACCAGTTGCAACGAATCGGCTCGCTGACTCGGCAAGGACTGTCAACTTTTTCTGACACTACAGACGAGTTCGACCACGCACGACAGGAGCGCCACTTCCGGGCGCATGAACTTCAGGCGTGCGCGGCCCGCGCCGATCGAACTGCGGGAAAGAACGCGCGAAGATCATGCGCCCGGCAGGTACCGCGAGCCCTCCTGGCCGAGGAAGTCCAGCATGGCTTGCGCGGGAGGCAGCAACACCTTGTCTGCGCGCCGGATTGCATGCCACTGCCGCATCACGGGCAAGCCCGCGATCTTGAGCGCGACCAGTCGCCGCCCTTGCAGCTCATGCGCAACGGTGTGCCGGGAAATGAAGGCGATGCCCAATCCGGCAATGACTGCCTGCTTGATGGTTTCATTGCTGTCCATCTCCATGCCGATCCGGGCCTTGAGATTGCTGCGCTGGAAGAACTGTTCCATCAACATGCGAGTCCCCGATCCGGGCTCGCGAGTGATGAAGGTCTCTTGGGCGAGGTCGGCGGCGGTAAGCTTCCGCTTCCTGGCTAGCGGATGGCCGGCGGCCGCGACGATGATATGCGGATGCTTGCCGAGCAGCCGCATTTCAACTTCGACGTCCGCGGGCGGCTGTCCCATGATGGCGATGTCGAGGTCATAGCCGCGCAGAGCATCACGTATGTCCTCGCGATTGCCGATCTGCAGCATCACGTCGATTTTTGGGAATCGCCGCGAGAACGCCGCAATGGCGAACGGCACGAAGTATTTCGCCGTGCTGACGGCGCCGATCGACACGCGTCCACCGCTCCGGCCTGCAATCACATCCAGCGATTGCTCGCAATCGAGCAGGGCTGCTTCGATCCGATCCGTCAAACGCTGGAGCTCGCGGCCTGCGTCGGTCAGCAATATCCCTTCTCCGGTGCGCTGAATCAGCGGCAATCCCGTGAGGTGTTGCAGATTGCGCAGTTGAAGCGTTACCGCCGGTTGAGTGACGTGCAGGTGATTGGCCGCCGACGTGAATGAGCCCGTGGTCTGCACGGCGGCAAGCGCTCTAAGTTGACGGATTGTCAGCCGCTTCGAGAAATGACCCGCCATGGGAAGGCCTCCATAAGAAATTCTTTGGTCTGATACAAGATAATTAAATTTCACTAAGGGTGCAATTTGCGCGCTGATGACGGCCCGGCCTCCCCAAGTGGCGGTCCGCCGGATCAAGGCCCCGTCATAAAAGGGCGTCAGCGAGGAAGCACCGTGGGCGAAAGTCCTTCACTGCACGCCTGTCTCGGCGAGGCGGAGCGGCAAGACCGTAACCGGACCGCGGCCGTGGCCGTCATCGAGGCTTTGTCCCGCGCGGCAGCCGAGCTATCGCGAAGCATCGCGGCAGGACCGCTCGTCGGCATCACGGGCGCGGTCAGCGGAATGAATTCTGATGGCGACAATCAAAAGGACATCGATCTCGCGGCCGATCGCATCATGCGTGCCGCCTTGCGGGCGGCGCCCGTCGCAGCCGTTCTGTCCGAGGAGGCCGAACTGCCCGAGGAACTGGATCGTGATGCACCGCTTTGCGTCGCGATCGACCCCCTGGACGGTTCGGCCAATCTTGAAAACAACGTCTCGGTCGGCACCATCTTCTCGATTCGCCCGCGCGGCCGGGATCTCATTTCGACCTTTTTCGAGCCGGGCAGTGCGCAATGCGCTGCGGGATTTTTCATCTATGGACCGCAAACAGTCCTGGTGCTTGCCCTGGACGAGCGTGTCGACCTTTTCATTCTGGACCAGGACAAGCGCGAGTTCTTTTTGATCAGGCGCGGTGTTCGAATCCCGGTCGACACGCCGGAATTTGCCATCAATGCCTCCAACCGCCGCCACTGGAGCAGTGCGGTCCGTGCCTATATCGACGACTGCATCGCCGGGGTGAACGGCGAGCGCGGCCAGAACTTCAACATGCGCTGGATCGGCTCGCTCGTTGCGGAAGCCTACCGCATCCTGGTTCGCGGTGGCGTCTTCCTCTATCCAGCCGACGCGCGCCCCGATTATCGCGAGGGTCGTCTGCGCCTGATCTATGAAGCCCATCCAATCGCACTGATCATGGAGTGGGCGGGAGGAGAGGCCAGCAGCGGACGCGGGCGTATCCTGGAACTCTCGGCCCGCGCGCTGCATCAGCGTGTACCCCTGATCATGGGATCATCGCGCGCCGTGCACGATATCGACGTCATTCACCAAGGGGTTGAGCCCTTGTACGAGAGCGGGGACGCACCCTTGTTCACGCGCCGCGGCCTGTTTCGGTGAGGTGCGTCCATGTCCCGCCGACACCCCATCATTTCGATCACGGGTTCATCGGGCGCCGGCACGACGTCGGTCAAGAAGACGTTCGAAAACATATTCCGGCGCGAGAACGTGAAGGCGGCCTATGTCGAGGGCGACGCCTTCCATCGCTACGACCGCACCGAAATGCGCAGGAAGATGGTCGAGGAGGCCGAGCGGGGCAACAGGCACTTCAGTCACTTCAGCCCGGAAACCAATCTGTTCGAGGAACTGGAAAAGCTCTTCCGCGACTACAGCGAGTCCGGCACCGGACGCACGCGCCATTACGTCCATGACGAGGATGAGGAGAGGCTTTACGGCGCGCCGCCCGGCACGTTCACGCCCTGGGAGTCGATGCCGGACAATTCGGATCTCCTGTTCTACGAGGGACTGCACGGCGCCGTTGTCACCGACAAGGTCAACGTCGCGCAGCACGCCGACCTCAAGATCGGCGTGGTCCCCGTCATCAACCTGGAATGGATTCAGAAGCTGCATCGCGACCGCCAGGCCCGCGGCTACTCCACCGAAGCCGTGACGGACACGATTCTGCGAAGGATGCCCGATTATGTGAATTACATCTGCCCGCAGTTCGCCGAGACAGACATCAATTTCCAGCGCGTGCCGACGGTCGACACCTCCAATCCCTTCATCGCGCGATGGATCCCGACACCCGACGAATTGATGGTGGTGATCCGCCTCAAAAATCCCCGCGGAATCGATTTTCCCTATCTGCTTTCGATGATCCCGCACAGCTTCATGTCGCGCGCCAACTCCATCGTGATCCACGGCGCCAAGCTTGATCTGGCGATGCAACTCATCCTCACCCCGCTGATCCTGCAACTGATGGAACGGAAGAGGCGCACGATATGAACGCGATTGTATCGATGACCGATCGAAGCGAGGGCGGTCACGCCGAGATGGCCAATGCGCTGCGTTTCCTCGCGATCGATGCGGTTGAGAAGGCGAAATCGGGTCATCCGGGGATGCCGATGGGAATGGCCGATGTGGCGACCGTGTTGTTCTCGCGCTTCCTGAAATTCGACCCTGCCGATCCGGCATGGCCCGATCGGGACCGCTTCGTGCTCTCGGCCGGCCACGGTTCGATGCTGCTGTACGCCTTGCTTCATCTGACCGGATACGAGGGCGTGAGCCTCGATGAGCTCAAGGCATTCCGGCAATGGGGGTCCAAGACGCCCGGCCATCCCGAATATGGCCACACCCCGGGCGTGGAGACCACGACGGGGCCGCTCGGGCAAGGCATCGCCACCGCCGTCGGCATGGCGCTGGCGGAACGGTTGATGAATGCCCGGTTTGGCGACGACCTCGTCAATCATTTCACCTACGTGATTGCGGGGGATGGCTGCCTGATGGAGGGCATCAGCCACGAGGCGATTTCGCTCGCGGGGCACCTCGGGCTAAACCGTTTGATCGTGCTGTTTGACGACAATCAGATTTCGATCGATGGCGCGACGTCTCTGTCGTGCTCCGACGACCAGCTTGCGCGTTTCAGGGCGTCCGGTTGGTCCACCGCCAGAATCGATGGCCATAATTCTCAGGCAATCGTGTCGGCCATTGAGGAGGCGCGCGCCAGCGATCGTCCCTCCCTGATCGCCTGCCGAACGGTGATCGGATTTGGCGCGCCGAACCGGCAAGGCAGCGAAAAGGCCCATGGTGCCCCGCTTGGCGCGGAGGAGGCCGAGAAGACACGACACGCGTTGGGCTGGCCGCATCCGCCCTTCGAGATTCCGAGCGAGATTGTCAATGCATGGCGAGGGGCCGCAGAACGCGGCCGCCGGGCCCGGCGGTCCTGGCTCGAGCGCTCAAGACGGCTTTGCGGAACGGGCCAGTCGCTGTTCCATGATGCGCTGAACAGGGAGCTTCCCTGCAGCTACCACGCTGCCATGCAACAGCTTCGCGCAAGCTTCGCGGCGGAGAAACGCAAGCTCGCAACGCGACAGGCCTCACAACAGGTGCTCGATGCGATCGCCGAGTCATTGCCGAATTTGCTTGGTGGTTCGGCCGACCTCACGCACTCCAATCTGACCCTCGCCAGGATACAACGTTCGGTACGGCGGGGTGCGACGGCTGGCAATTACATCCATTACGGTGTTCGTGAGCACGCCATGGCCGCGGCGATGAACGGCATCGCCCTGCATGGCGGGTTCATTCCCTATGGCGGAACCTTCCTGGCCTTCGCGGACTACAGCCGTCCCGCGATTCGCCTTGCGGCGCTGATGGGGATCCGGGTCATCCATGTCATGACCCACGATTCCATCGGGCTCGGCGAGGACGGCCCAACCCACCAGCCGGTCGAGCATCTGGCAGCACTTCGCGCCATTCCGAATCTACTCGTGTTCCGACCGGCGGATGCGGTCGAGACGGCCGAAGCCTGGGACTGCGCGCTGCGTGCGGAGACATCGCCTTCGATCCTGTGCCTGTCACGGCAGGCTCTGCCGGCTTTTCGCGACGCAGACGAGGGCAATCGGGTTGCTCTCGGCGCCTACGTCGTCATCGAACCCCAAAGCGCGCGCGACGTAACTCTGATCGCAACCGGCTCGGAAGTGTCCATCGCACTCGATGCCGCGCGACTGCTTGCGCAACAAAACGTGCAGGCCGCAGTCGTATCCGCTCCGTGCTTCGATCTGTTCCGCACCCAGCCGAACGAATATCGCTCCATGGTCCTGGGCAATGCACCGCGGGTTGGCGTCGAGGCCGCCGTGGAAGGCGACTGGGCGCGCTGGCTCGGTGACGATGGCGAGTTCGTCGGGATGACCGGCTTCGGTGCCTCCGCACCCGCGGAGGTGCTCTATCGCGAATTCGGCATCACCGCGGACGCGGTGGTCGCGGCGGCGAACCGGGCGGTCAGCCGCGCGCGTGCGCGAAACCTCGTGACAGCGAATTGAGCGGAGACGTCGAATGGCAAGGATCACATTGCGTCAGTTGCTGGATCACGCAGCCGAGCGCGGCTACGGCGTGCCGGCCTTCAACATCAACAACATGGAGCAGGGCCTCGCGATCATGGAGGCCGCCGCCGCGGTGGATGCGCCCGTTATCATACAGGCCTCGCGTGGTGCGCGGTCCTACGCCAATGACATCATGCTCGCCAAGATGATCGACGCACTGGAGGAGATGCATCCTCAGATTCCGCTCTGCCTGCACCAGGATCACGGTAACGAGGAGTCGACCTGCGCGACCGCCATCAAATACGGCTTCACCTCGGTCATGATGGACGGGTCCTTGAAAGCCGATGGCAGGACGCCTGCCGATTACACCTACAACGTCGACATCACGCGGCGCGTGGTCGAGATGGCGCACTGGATCGGCGCATCCGTGGAAGGGGAACTCGGCGTGCTCGGTTCGCTCGAGCATGGCGGCGGCGAGCAGGAGGATGGCCACGGTGCCGAAGGTAAGATCGGCCACGACCAGCTCCTGACCGATCCCGACCAGGCCGTCGATTTCGTTCGCGCCACGAAGGTGGATGCGCTGGCGATCGCCATGGGCACCTCCCATGGTGCCTACAAGTTCACGCGCAAGCCCGACGGAGAAATCCTCGCGATGAATGTCGTCGAGGAAATCCATCGGCGGCTGCCCAATATTCATCTGGTGATGCACGGCTCATCATCCGTGCCGCAGCCTTTGCAGGACATGTTCAATCAGTTCGGCGGCGAGATGCCGCAGACCTGGGGCGTGCCGGTCGAAGAGATCGTGCGCGGCATCCGACACGGCGTCCGCAAGGTCAATATCGATACCGACTGCCGGCTGGCGATGACGGCGGCGTTCCGCAAGGTGGCCGCGCAGACGAGGAGTGAGTTCGACCCGCGCAAGTTCCTGAAACCGGCGATGGATGCGATGCGCGACCTTTGCCGCGAACGCTTCGAGCAGTTCGGTGCCGCCGGCAACGCCTCGAGGATCAAGGTCATACCGCTGGCGGAAATGGCCAGGCGTTATCGCTCGGGTGCGCTCGATCCGCGCATCGGCGACATCACCGCGGCGGCATAAGCCGGTGCGGCGCAATCAATTTCGAAGGAGGAAATCATGAACGATCAGTCGATGACCGTGCGCGGCAAGGATCGCTACAAATCCGGGGTGATGCAATACAAGCGCATGGGCTATTGGGAGCCGGACTATGAGCCCAAGGATACCGACGTCATCGCGCTATTTCGTGTCACCCCGCAGGACGGCGTCGATCCTGCAGAAGCCTGCGCGGCGGTGGCGGGCGAATCCTCGACCGCGACCTGGACGGTGGTGTGGACCGACCGGTTGACTGCGGCGGAGAAATATCGTGCGAAGTGCTACCGCATGGATCCCGTGCCGAATTCTCCGGGCAGTTATTTCGCCTATATCGCCTACGATATCGACCTGTTCGAACCGGGTTCGATCGCCAACCTGACCGCCTCGATCATCGGCAATGTTTTCGGCTTCAAGCCGTTGAAGGCGCTGCGTCTCGAGGACATGCGGTTGCCGGTCGCCTATGTGAAGACGTTCCAGGGTCCGGCGACCGGCATCGTGGTCGAGCGCGAACGGCTCGACAAGTTCGGCCGCCCGCTGCTCGGCGCGACCGTCAAGCCCAAGCTCGGCCTTTCGGGCCGAAACTATGGCCGCGTCGTCTACGAGGCGCTGAAAGGCGGGCTCGATTTCTGCAAGGACGACGAGAACATCAACTCGCAGCCCTTCATGCATTGGCGCGATCGCTATCTCTACTGCATGGAAGGCGTCAACCGCGCGCAAGCCGGGACCGGCGAGGTGAAGGGCACGTACCTCAACGTCACCGCCGCAACCATGGAAGACATGTACGAGCGTGCCGAGTTCGCCAAGCAGCTCGGCTCTGTCATCATCATGATCGATCTCGTGATCGGCTACACTGCGATCCAGTCGATGGCGAAGTGGGCGCGCCGCAACGACATGATTTTGCATCTGCATCGCGCCGGGCACTCGACCTATACGCGCCAGCGCATCCACGGCGTCTCGTTCCGCGTCATCGCCAAGTGGATGCGGCTTGCCGGCGTCGATCACATTCATGCCGGAACCGTGGTTGGCAAGCTCGAGGGCGACCCGGCGACCACGCGCGGCTACTACGATATCTGCCGCGAGGATTTCAACCCGATGACACTCGAGCACGGCGTGTTCTTCGATCAGCATTGGGCGAGCCTCAACAAGCTGATGCCTGTCGCATCCGGCGGCATCCACGCCGGCCAGATGCATCAGCTGCTCGATCATCTGGGCGAGGACGTCGTGTTGCAATTCGGCGGCGGCACCATCGGGCATCCCAAGGGAATCCAGGCTGGTGCGACCGCCAATCGCGTCGCGCTCGAAGCCATGATCCTCGCGCGCAACGAAGGCCGTGACTACGTCCAGGAAGGGCCGGAAATTCTTGCCAAGGCGGCGCAGACCTGCACGCCGCTGCGCGATGCGCTGGAGGTCTGGAAGGACGTTACCTTCAATTACGAGTTCGACGAACTCGCCGGACTTCGTGCCGACCGCGACGCCGGCGATGTGACGGAAGCAACGGGAGAACCGCGATGAGAGTGACTCAAGGATGCTTTTCCTTTCTTCCCGACCTGACCGACGAGCAGATCACGGCACAGGTCCAATATTGTCTCGAAAAAGGTTGGGCCGTGAACATCGAGTTCACGGACGATCCGCATCCCCGCAACACCTATTGGGAGATGTGGGGACTGCCGATGTTCGACCTGCGTGATGCCGCCGGCATCATGAGGGAACTGAGCGAATGCCGGCGCGTCTATGGTGACCGTTACATCCGCATGAGCGGATTCGATTCGTCGCACGGTTGGGAGTCGGTACGGATCTCCTTCATCGTGAATCGGCCGAAGGAGGAGCCCGGATTCCGGCTTGAGCGGCAGGAGATCGGTGGCCGCAGCATCCGCTACACGACAAGGGCCTACGCGGTCGACCGCCCCGAAGGTGAGCGGTACGGCGGATGACGAAACCTGCGACCGAGTCTGCGCCGGGCGATGCCGTAGACACCATCGATCTCCGCAAGGAGTTTGAGGCGGTGGACATCGCCTCGGTGCTCACGGAACTCGACCGCGAGTTGATCGGGCTTGTTCCGGTGAAAACGCGGATCCGGGAGATCGCCTCGTTGTTGCTGGTCGAGCGCATTCGCCAGAAAATGGCGCTCGCGACGACCTTCCCGACGCTTCACATGTCGTTCACCGGCAATCCCGGCACGGGCAAAACCACCGTCGCGCTGCGCATGGCCGGCATCCTGCACAAGCTCGGTTTCGTCCGCCGCGGTCATGTCATCAATGTCACGCGCGACGATCTCGTTGGCCAATATATCGGTCACACCGCGCCCAAGACCAAGGAGATCCTCAAGAAGGCAATGGGGGGCGTGCTATTCATAGATGAGGCCTATTACCTCTACCGGCCCGAGAACGAGCGCGACTACGGCCAGGAGTTCGATTGAAATCCTGCTGCAAGTCATGGAATCGCAGCGCGAGGATCTGGTGGTGATCCTCGCCGGCTATGGCGACCGCATGGAGAAATTCTTCCAGAGCAATCCGGGCTTCCGCTCGCGCATCGGCCACCACATCGATTTTCCCGACTATTCCGACGCGGAATTGCTGGCGATTGCCGAGCTTATGCTGAACGAGCAGAACTATCGCTTCTCGGAGGAGGCGCGCGAGGCTTTCATCCGTTACATCGCCGTCCGCAAGACGCAACCGCTTTTCTCCAACGCGCGCTCGATCCGCAACGCGCTTGACCGAATTCGATTGCGCCAGGCCAATCGGCTCGTCTCCAGGCTGGACCGCATGTTGACAAGCGAGGATGTCATGGGGATCGAAGCCGGTGACGTATTGGCAAGCCGGGTCTTCTCTGGAGGGACGGATGCTCCGGGAGGAAGGCCGTCAACGTGACGCTGCGGTCGACGGAGGTCCTGCGTGTCCGTCATGTCAAGGATCGGCTCGAGCGTGCGCGTGCGCTGATCCTTGATGTCGATGGTACTCTGGCGGAAACCGAGGAAGCGCATCGTCAGGCGTTCAACGACGCCTTTGCGCAGAGCGGCCTCGATTGGTGCTGGGGTCGCAGCGTCTACAAGCAATTATTGCGCGTCGCCGGAGGCAAGGAGCGTATTCGTGCGTTCGATCGCATGCGTCAGACCGATGCTCCTCTGTCGGACCTGGACATCGCGGAACTCCATCGCGTCAAAACCGAGCGTTACGTGGAACTGATCTCCGCCGGCGGTTGCCCACTTCGGCCCGGCGTGGAAGCTCTCCTTCGAGCAGCAGAAAAGCGTGGCCAGCAACTTGCGATCGCGACCACCACATCGCGCGCCAATATCGATGCGCTGCTGCGCGTGGCTTTGGGTCAGGATTGGGCGAGCCGGTTTGCCGCGATCGTCGCCGGGGACGATGTTCCCCTGAAGAAGCCGGCTCCTGACGTCTATTTCGAGGTATTGGCGAGATTGGCGCTAGCCGGAAGCGACTGCATCGCAATCGAGGATTCCGGTAACGGCGTTGTCGCCGCTGCGCTGGCCGGCATTCCCGTCGTGATCACCCGCAGCGTGTATTTCCGTGATGAAGTTTTTTCGAACGCCTTGATTGCCGTCGACGATCTGCTCGTGTTCTCCGAGGTCTGAAGATCTCACCGCCTCGCCTCAAAAGAAATCATGAGAGCCAATGTCTTCCCGCATTGCACACCGAGACATGAGGCTGTGCGCAGGGCCGAATACCCATGGGTTGACCGGCGCGTAAAGTCTACATAACGTCAACTTAGATTGACGCTTCGCAAAGGGCGCGGCCGAGATCCTTGCGCGCATTCGAGGGGAGGTTTTCTGGCCCATGGCTGTCGCGTTCCCATTTTCGGCGATCGTGGGTCAGGATGAGATGAAGCTCGCCCTGACCATCGCGGCGGTCGATCCGAAAGTCGGCGGCGTTCTGGCCTTTGGTGATCGAGGTTCGGGAAAGTCGACCGCGGTTCGCGCTCTGGCTGCGCTGCTGCCGAAGATGAAAGCGGTCGCCGGCTGCCGCTATCAGTGCGATCCGGATGATGCGACCTCGCGATGCGAAAGGTGTCGCGCGAGCGGCAGCAAGCTCAAGTCGCATCAGGTCCCGGTTCCGGTGATCGATCTTCCGCTGGGCGCCACCGAGGATCGCGTGGTGGGCGCGCTCGATCTGGAACGCGCGCTCGTGCATGGCCAGAAGTCGTTCGAGCCCGGATTGTTGGCGCGCGCCAATCGCGGTTTTCTCTATATCGACGAGGTCAATCTGCTCGAGGATCACCTGGTCGATCTCCTGCTCGACGTCGCCGCATCGGGCGAGAACGTCGTCGAGCGCGACGGCCTCAGCATTCGCCACCCGGCGAGGATCGTGCTGGTCGGGACGGGAAATCCGGAGGAAGGCGAGTTGCGGCCGCAGCTTCTCGACCGCTTTGGGCTCTCCATAGAGGTCAAGACGCCGGACGACTTGCCGACCCGGATCGAAGTGGTCAAGCGGCGGGACGCCTTCGAGAGCGATCCTTCGGCCTTCGTCGCGCAATGGGCCAAGGAAGAGGCAAAGGTACGCAAGCGGATCGTGTCGGCGCGCGAGCGGATCAACCAGGTGTCGGTGCCGGAAGCCGCGCTCGCCAAGGCGGCGCAGCTCTGCATGACGCTCAGCACCGACGGTTTGCGCGGCGAGCTGACCCTCGTGCGGGCAGCGCGGGCGCTCGCAGCTATCGAGGGCTCGAAGGCCGTCAACGATGCGCATCTGAAGCGCGTGGCTCCGGCCTCGCTGCGCCATCGGCTGCGACGCAACCCGCTCGACGATTCCGGATCCAGCGTTCGGGTCGAACGCGCTCTTGCCGAGTGTTTTTCCGGATGAGCAGGGACGTGGACCTCTGGTCGGACGCGGCCGCGGCCGCCAGCTTGTTTGCTGTCGACCCGGCCGGAACGCGCGGCATCTTGGTGCGTAGCGGCGCCGGTGGCGTTCGCGATCGCTGGCTGGAGCTTCTCATGAGGCTTTTGCCGGCGAAGACGTTCGTGCGAAAGCTTCCGCTCGGCATTTCCGATGGCCGCCTGCTCGGCGGTATCAATCTGGTTGCTACATTGCAATCGCGCAGGCCTGTGGCCGAGCGCGGCCTGTTGGCCGAGATCGACGGCGGAATCCTCTTGGCGGCGATGGCCGAGCGGTTGTCGGCGTCGACAGTGGCACATCTGAATGCCGCGCTTGATTCGCGCGAAGTCGCCGTCGAGCGCGACGGACTATCGCTGCGGCTGCCTTCATGCTTTGGGGTCGTTGCGTTCGACGAGGGCATTGATGACGAGCATGTTGCGGCGTCGCTTGGCGAGCGCCTGGCGTTCCCTGTCAATATCGGCGCCGTGGCGCTCGCCGACGTCGCGGATCTCGGTCTCGACCGCGGTGATATTGAGTTGGCCTGTTCTCGCTTGAGCCGCGTGACGGTGCCGTCCACTGCTGTCGAGGCGATTTGCTTCACCGCCGCCTCGCTTGGTGTGGCCTCGCTCCGGGCACCGCTGCTCGCGCTTCGCGCTGCGCGGGCGGCGGCGGCGCTGGATGACGAAAACAGCGTGAAGCCTCGCCACATCGAACTCGCCGCCCGGCTGGTGCTGGCGCCGCGTGCGATGACTTTGCCGGCTCCGCCACAAGAGCAGACCGAGCGGCCCCTGGATCAAGAGCCCGGCAATGTCGACGACGACCGCCAGGATCAGGGCGAACTCGACGATCTCGTGCTCGAGGCCGCCAAGGCCGCGATCCCGCCCGATCTGCTGAAACGCCTGCAGGAGGGCGGGCTCAGCCGGCAGCGAAGCCAGAGCAGGGGCAGGCAAGGCCTGTCGAAGGCGGGCCCGACGCGCGGCCGTCCGATTGGGACGCGGCGTGGCGATTTGCGCGCCGGCGCGCGACTGAATGTGCTGGAAACATTGCGCGCTGCGGCACCTTGGCAGCCGTTGCGTCGGCGTACAGAGGGACGTCACGCGCAAGACATGCGGATCCTGATCCGCAAGGACGATTTTCGGCTGACGCGCTTCAAGCAGAAGAGCGCGACATCGACGATTTTCGTGGTCGACGCGTCAGGGTCCTCGGCGCTGCAGCGCCTCGCCGAGGTCAAGGGCGCGGTCGAATTGCTGTTGGCCGATTGCTATGTGCGACGCGATGAGGTGGCACTGATCGCATTTCGCGGCAAAAGCGCCGAACTGATCCTGCCACCGACGCGATCGCTCGCCCGCGCCAAGCGCAGCCTCGGCGCGCTTCCCGGCGGCGGCGGCACGCCGCTGTCTGCCGCGATCGTCTCGGCGACGACGTTGGCGCTTGCGGTTCGCAGCAAGGGCCACTCACCGACCATCGTGCTGATGACCGACGGCCGCGCCAATATCAGCCGCGACGGTAGTGCCGGCCGGGCGGCCGCCGAGGCTGAGGCGCATGCGGCGGCGCGGCAACTGCGCGCGACCGGAATCCCGGCTGTGGTCATCGACACCTCGCCACGTCCGCATCAGCAGGCCGAGAAAATCGCAAGCGAAATGCGTGCGCGCTATGTCGCGCTGCCCTATGCAGATGCCGCCTGGCTATCGCGCGCCGTCCAGGCGAATATGCAGGGCGGGTAGCTATCCGTTGAAGTCACGGACGCGCTTGAGCATGCGCTCGACATGGGCAATCGGCGTTTCCGGCTGGATGCCGTGGCCGAGATTGAAAATCAGGCGGCCCTGGCCATAGCTCGCCAACACGCCATCGACGGCGCTGTCGAGCGCGTCGCCGCCGGCAATCAGCGCCAATGGATCGAGGTTGCCCTGCACGGCGACCTTGCTCTGCACGCGTTCGCGCACCAGACCAGGCTCAGCGGCCCAATCGATGCTGACAGCATCGACGCCAGTCGCTTCGACGAAGCTGGGCAACAGCGCGCCGGCGCCGCGCGGAAACCCGATGATCTTGGCGTTCGGCACTCTCGCACGCACGCCGGAGACGATCTTCCTTGCCGGTTCGATCGACCAGCGCGCAAATTCGGCCGGCGGCAACGTGCCGGCCCAGGTATCGAACAACTGTACAGCGTCGGCGCCGGCTTCGAGTTGCGCTGAGAGATAGTCGATGCAGGCGTCGACAAGGATGTTGACAAGCTTCGCGAACGCTTCCGGCTCGCGATAGGCGAACAGCCGCGCTGGTGCCTGGTCCGGTGTGCCCTGGCCCGCAATCATGTAGGTCGCAACGGTCCAAGGGGCGCCACAGAATCCGAGCAGCGTGACTTCCCGATCGAGCTCGGCCTTGACCCTTCGCAGGGTTTCGTAGACCGGCGCGAACACCGCAGAGTCGGGATTGCAGGGCAGCGCGTTGATCTGCTCAACGCGTTCGATCGGATCAAGCCTCGGTCCTTCGCCGGTCTCGAACCTGACCTTGCGCCCGAGCGCGTGCGGCACGACCAGGATGTCCGAGAAAAGGATGGCGGCATCGAAGCCGAACCGGCGTACCGGTTGCAGCGTTACCTCAGCGGCGAGTTCAGGCGTGAAGCACAGATTGAGGAAACCGCCCGCCTTGGCGCGAACCTCCCGGTATTCAGGCAGATAGCGGCCGGCCTGCCGCATCATCCAGACCGGAGGCTTGGCCTGACGTTGGCCGGACAATACTGCGAGCAGGGGCTTCATGGAACGAATAGTCAACTTGCGTTTTCATACATTGGTGACAAGTTAGCTTGTCATGTTCTTACCCCAGCGGAGCGGCTTGGCCAAGGCCCAGCCAGAACCGCGCCGGAGAAACCGTCGATGCAGCAATCCACTGCCGTTGCGAACACGACCTTCACGCGCGAAGCAACGATGCCGGCGCCGGTTTCTGGCCGTCGCTTCGACCTCCTCGACGGCCGCGCTGGCCGCATCGCCTGCTATGCGGAGGGACCTCAGGCGCCGAACGGTACGGCACCGCCCTTGCTGCTGGTCCACAGCGTCAATGCGGCGGCGACCGCCTACGAGATGAAGCCGCTGTTCGAGCATTATGCGCAAAAGCGCGCTGTCTATGCGCTCGATCTTCCCGGCTTCGGCCTGTCGGATCGCAGTGACCGAAAATATACTCCGGAGCTGATGACGGACGCCGTGCTTGCGCTGGTGCGCGATATCCAGCGCCGACATGGCAATGCCGCTATCGACATCCTGGCCCTGTCGCTTGGCTGTGAATTTGCCGCGCGCGCCGCGAGCGAATTGCCGAACGCCTTCCGCACAGTCGGCTTGATCAGTCCAACGGGATTCGATCGGCGGGCCGAGCGCGCAGCTCGGCATCCGGGGCAGGACCGAACACGCGCCATGCCGTGGCTGCATGCGTTCTTGAACTTCCCGCTGTGGAAGAGCGGTTTCTTTTCCGCGCTCACCTCGCGCCCCAGCATCCGTTTTTTCCTGCAGAAGACCTGGGGCGCGAAGACTATCGACGAGGGATTGCTGGACTACGATTACGTGACGACCCATCAGCCCGGCGCGGAAAACGCGCCGTACTATTTCGTCTCGGGTTATCTCTTCAGCGTCGATGCCATCAATCTTTATCAGTCCCTGGGGATGCCGGTTTGGATGGTTCACGGCGTCCGCGGCGATTTTGTCGATTATGAGCAGAAGCGTGTGGTGGAGCAATTGCCCAACTGGAACATCGATGTGTTGCAGACCGGCGCCATGCCGCAATTCGAAAAGCCTGCCGAGTTCATCGCGCTCTACGAGGCTTTCCTGCGGCGCGCGGCTCAGCCTTGATCACTTCCTTTCGGGGCATAGTTGAAAGTCCTGGCTGTTAATTCGACGCGGTGTCGGCACGATGAGTGCGAAACTGTCCTGGAGTGTTGACGGCGCCGACTGGCCCAATCGCGAGGCTAGCCGTTTTATCCACGCTGCGGGCTATCGTTGGCACATGCAGACGATGGGAGCGGGACCGACCGTGCTGCTGGCGCATGGCACGGGAGCTGCCACGCATTCCTGGCGCACGCTTGCGCCGATACTGGCGGAACATTTCACAATCGTCGCGCCGGATCTGCCGGGACATGGATTCACGGCATCGCCACCGCCGTATCGATTGTCGTTGTCGGGTATGGCACAGGATCTCGCTGCCTTCTGCAGAACGCTCGACCTCAAGCCGCAGATCGCGATTGGTCACTCCGCGGGCGCGGCGATCCTGGTGCGCATGGCACTCGACGGCCTGATCGAACCAAAGTTGATCGTCAGCCTGAATGGCGCTTTCCTGCCGTTCGGCGGTATCGCTGCCCAATTCCTTTCGCCACTTGCCAAAGCAATGACGTTCAATCCGCTCGTGCCGCGCCTGTTCGCGTGGCGTGGCCGTGATCCGGCGGCGGTGCATCGCCTGATCAAGGGAACGGGCTCGAACATCGATTCCGACGGTGAACGGTATTATGGCAAGCTTGTCGCAAGTCCCGGCCATGTCGCCGCTGCCCTGCAGATGATGGCCAATTGGGATTTACGGCCGCTGGTGCGCGACTTGCCCCGGCTGAACTGTGAGCTGCTGTTGATCGCCGCTTCCAAAGATCGGGCCATTCCGCCCGATGTGGCGTGGCGCGTATGTGAGCTTCTGCCGAAAGCAACGATTGAGACGGTCGAAGGCGTTGGCCATCTCGCCCATGAGGAGGCCCCGGAGAAAATTGCGGCCCTCATCGTGGAGGCTGCGCGTGCGAGGGGTCTCATCGCGATGCAACATGAAATGTCAACTTAGATTGACGTTTTTGGCTGGCGGGATCGTCAAATCCAATTTACGTTGGGCTTATGCTCGACGCGTCGTCCCGCCTGATTACCGGTCCGTCTGCCCGCGACGGCCGGGCGCATGCGGTTGTCATCGGCAGCGGCTTCGGGGGCCTTGCCGCCGCGGTCAGGCTTGGCGCAAAGGGTTATCGTGTCACCATATTCGAGAAGCTCGAAGCGCCAGGCGGTCGCGCCTATGTCCATCGTCAGGACGGCTTCACCTTTGATGCGGGCCCCACCATCGTCACCGCCCCGTTCCTGTTTGAGGAACTCTGGCGGCTGTGCGGCCGCCGACTTGCCGATGATGTCACGCTGAAGCCGGTGACGCCGTTCTATCGGATCCGGTTCCATGACGGCGTGGTGTTCGACTGCTCCGGCGATGCAGACGCGATGTGCGAGCAGATCGCAGCGTTCTCTCCACGCGACGTCGAGGGCTATCAGCGCTTCCTGAAAGCCAGCGAGGCCATCTTCAAGGTCGGCTTCGAAGAGCTCGGCGACGTGCCGTTCGATTCCTGGACCGACATGGCGCGCATCGTCCCGGCGATGTTGCGGCTGAAAAGCTATCGCACCGTCTATGATTTCGTCTCAACCTATATTCGCGACGAGCGGCTGCGGGTTGTCTTGAGTTTTCATCCGCTGCTGATCGGCGGCAATCCCTTCACCACGACCTCGATCTATTGCCTGATCGCGTTCCTCGAGCGGCGCTGGGGCGTGCATTTTGCGATGGGCGGCACAGGCAGGCTGGTGCAGGGGCTTGTCGGCCTGATTGAAGAGCAGGGTGGCTCGCTCTGCTGCGCGTCTGAGGTCACCGAAATCCTCGCGCAAAATCGCATCGCCACCGGCGTGCGGCTTGCGAGCGGGGAAACCGTCAACGCCGATATCGTGGTGTCAAACGCCGACTCGGCCTGGACCTACAGGAGCCTCTTGCCCAGTGTCGTGCGCAAGCGGTGGACCGATCGCCGGATCGCGCGGGCGCGCTACTCGATGAGCCTGTTCGTCTGGTATTTCGGCACGCGGCGGCGCTACGAGGACGTGGCGCATCACACCATCCTGCTCGGTCCGCGTTATCGGGAACTGCTCGAGGACATCTTCGAGCGCAAGGTGCTGGCCGAGGACTTCAGCCTGTACCTTCATCGGCCGACCGCGACCGATCCGTCATTGGCGCCGGAAGGCTGCGATGCGTTCTACGTGCTGTCGCCGGTGCCGCACCTGCAGAGTGGTGTCGATTGGTCGAAGCAAGCCGAGCCCTATCGCAGGAAAATCGAGCAGGCGCTCAGTGACGTCATCCTCCCCGGTCTTGCAGACGAGGTTGTGACCTCGCGAACGATGACGCCTCGTGATTTTCAGGATCGGCTGTCCTCTTACCGAGGCGCCGCCTTCGGACTCGAGCCTATCCTGACCCAAAGCGCGTGGTTTCGCCCGCATAACCGCAGCGAGGAACTGGAACGACTCTACCTGGTCGGCGCGGGTACGCATCCCGGCGCCGGCCTGCCTGGCGTGTTGTCGTCGGCGCGTGTGCTCGACGACATCGTGCCTGATGCGCATTGCCTGGAAAGGATCAGATGACGGCCAATACCGACATTGCGGCTTGCCGGGAGCTGCTGCGCGGCGGTTCCCGCACGTTCTTCGCGGCCTCCCTGGTGCTGCCGCGATCCGTCAGCGATCCAGCCATCGCGCTCTATGCCTTTTGCCGTCTTGCCGACGATGCGGTCGATCTGAGCGAGACCCGCGCGGGAGTTGTTGCAACATTGAGGAGCCGCCTTGCTCGCGCATATGCCGGTCACCCGCTGCCATTGCCGGCGGATCGCGCCTTTGCAGACGTCGTCGCGCGCTTTGCGATCCCGCGTGACCTGCCCGAAGCCTTGCTGGATGGATTGTCGTGGGATGTCGAAGGCCGCCGCTACGACACTTTGGATGATCTGTTGGCCTATGCCGTTCGTGTCGCCGGAACCGTCGGCGTCATGATGTCGCTGCTGATGGGACGCCGCGAACCGAATGTGGTCGCGCGCGCTTGCGACCTCGGGGTGGCGATGCAGCTCACCAATATCGCCCGCGATGTCGGCGAGGACGCGCGTGCCGGGCGCTTGTACCTGCCGCTGCAATGGATGCGGGAGGCCGGTTTCGATCCGGAGGCCTGGCTTGCCGATCCGCGATTTGAGGCCGGGATCGGCGGCCTCGTTCGCCGCTTGCTTGCGACGGCGGACAATTTCTACGAGAGCGCCATTGCCGGAATTGGCGCGCTGCCGAGATCATGCCGTCCGGGCATTCACGCCGCGCGGCTGATCTATGCCGAAATCGGCCGCGAGGTTGAACGCGAAGGCTTCGATTCGATCACGCGGCGTGCGATCGTTGCCCCGTCACGCAAGCTTCGCCTGCTGGCGGACGCGTGCGCCGCATCACTTGCTCCGCATGCGCCGATCACAGACGACGTGCATCCCGCCGCGCGCTGTGTGGTTGAGGCGGTCGCCGCGTCATCGATTGCACAGGTGGCGACTTCGAAAGCTAGGCAGCCGCGCAGGGGTGTCGTTGATCGAGCGGTCTGGGTACTCGATCTATTCGAGCGCCTGGAGCGCCGCGACCAAGTACTGCGCGGCGGACAAGCGTCGTGACGGGAATGGGCGGCATGGTCGAACTTGCGCTTGTCGCGATGTTTGCACTCGGTTGGCTGTTGCTGGAATGGCAAGGCCGCAGGCTCGATCGCAAGCGCGCCGATCGCGAGGCGCGGGCGGAGACGAAAGATGGCGAGGTCGCGTAGCTACCAGCGCGGCATGCGAAAGGGCAGCATCGCCTGTATGATCGGACGGCGGAAGCGATCGAGCGAAAGGCTCTCATGCATGACATCGACGGTCTCGCCGAACAATCGAGCCGAGAGCTGTGAGCGTGCGTAGAACGGCGCGTCTTCGAGGGTGCGCTTCACCTTGATGGCTTGCTCGGCGTCGCCAGGTGCGGAGCGCGGAATACGCCATCGCGTCGGCGGAAGGTCGGCGCGCGGCAACGGCTCGATCATTTCGACGGCACCGCTCCGGTCGAAACGTAGCGCAAGCCTGGTGCTTGCGCCATCGCGCGCGCGCGTGTTGTAGGAGATCACCGCTCCCTTGCGGGTGTTGGCGCGCGACCATTCCCAGCCGGAGAAATCCCGCTCCAGCGGTGTGTCGCCATGATTGATGTCGAAATAACCTTCGCCGAGCCAGCGCAGCCGCGGCTGCTGCAGGTCGACCTGGACCCGCGAGCACGGCGCGATCGGCCACCAGCGATGGCGGCTCGCCGCATCGAGCAGAAACGTCCGCGTGTTCAGTCCCGAGGGATGGACCTTCACCGTGCCGCGCAGCCGAGAGGGCAGCGGACTGGTGGTCTCGTCGATCCGAATGGTGAGCGAGTAGCCGTCCCACTCGAGGCTGCTCGGGCCGACCGTGAACGAGGTTTCGCTGCGCGAGACGGCGCTGCGTCGACGCTCGGTCATGGTCCAATGTTTCCGCTTCGCCGCATAGACAGCGACGTTGAGCGCGCAATGATCGAGCGGATCGGCCGCGCCGCGCCGTCGCGCAAAGGCGTAGTAGGGCGAGAACACGCTGCCGACGAAAGCGATGATGGTGAGGCCTAGCAGGCCGTCATCACTCAACGCGTCGACATACCACCACGCGTAGCCGTTGTTCGGGACATCGCGGTCGAAGCAAGGTCCTCGATCACGCTCGCTGCCGCCATCCGGCCCGACAGCGCCGCCATCGGGACGCCAGGTCCCGGGTGGGCGCTGCCGCCCGCCAGATAAAGCCCCGGCAGCTTGGTTCGCGCCCCCGGCCGTTGAAACGACGCCATCCAGCCGTGCGAGCTGCGGCCGTACAGAGCGCCGCCCGTTCCCGGAAACATCCGGTTGAAGTCCGTCGGGGTCGTGACTTGAGTTTGTTTCGACGTGATGTGGATGGTCAGGCCGCATCGTTCCAGGAGAGCGAATGTCCGTCGCGCGCATTGACTTATCTCCGCGAGTTCGAATCGATGGCGGTCGCCGATGGCCGGCGCATTGGCGAGGATGAACAGGCGCTCGGAAGCGACACGGTCCGTCGATCGATCGTCGCGATCTTGGGCGCAGACATAGATGGTCGGCTCGTGCGGCATCAGGCGATCGCGGAACAGGCTCTCAAACTCGGCGCGATAGTCGCGCGAGAAGAAGACGGAGTGACGCAGCAGAGGGAACCCGCTCGTTTTGGCAACGCAGCTCCAGGTCATCGCGGACAATGAACGTGCGGCTTCGGGCATGCGTGCCCCGGCTCTTGCCGCGTCGTTGCCGAACAGGCCGAGCGCGAGAGCAGAGACGTCGGCGGTCAGCACGACTGCATCGGCCTCGATGCGTTCGCCGCTGGACAGGTCGATACCGGCGGTGCGGCCCGCAGCGGTTGCGATACCGCGTACCTCGCAGCCGAAGCGAAGCTGCGCGCCGCGCCTCGCCACCATCTGCGAGAGCGAGGCGGCGAGCCGGTACATTCCACCCTCCACCAGCCAGACGCCGGCGCTCTCGACATGCGCGACCAGCATCAAGGTGGCGGGAGCATCAAATGGCGATGAACCGCAGTAGGTGGCGTAGCGCCCGAACAGTTGCTGAAGGCGTGGATCGCCGAAATAAGTGCCGAGCGCCTTCCACATCGTCTGGAACGGCTTGATCGCGGTGAGGTCGCGAAAGCCCGAACTGCGCAGCAACGCCGTCATGCTCGGAGCCGGCGCGCAGATGAAGGGAGCTTTCAGCACATCGAAGATCCTTTTGGTGTCCGCGCAGAAGGCGCGGTAGCCTTCGGCGTCGGCGCGACCGGAGAACCCGCCGATAGCGTCCGCAGATCGTTCCTGGTCGGCGAAGAGATCGAGTTGTGTGCCGTCAGTCCAGGCATGCCGGGCCAGCACGTCGAGTGAGTGCAAACTGACGTTATCTTCCAGCCGCTCGCCGATCTGCTCGAATAATTCGTCGAACACCCAGCGCATGGTGAAGACGGTCGGACCTGAATCAATTCGTTCCCCGTCGATCGCGATTTCGCGCAGCTTGCCGCCCGCCCGCTCCGCCCGCTCGATGACGGTGACGTCCACTCCGCGTGCCGACAACGCGAGCGCCGCAGTCAAGCCCGCGATTCCCGCCCCGATCACGACCACCCGCTGCCTGCTCATGGGCCTCGAACAATCCGCTTGCAGTCCGGAAATATCTGTCTATTCTGATTGACATGTCAAATGTCAATTATTTCTGACATTGCAGCCAGAAGCGCGGGGAGGTTGGCATGGACGTCGCAACCCGGATCGAAAGAGCCCTGAATGACGCGGTCGGCCTCGCCGACAAGGCGGGATGTCCGCCCCGGCTGGCCGCAGCGATGCGGGCCTCCGTGTTCCCCAAGGGTGCGCGAGTGCGGCCGAGATTGTGCCACGCGGTGGCGAGTGCCTGTGGCGATGACCAGCCGGGCGCAACCGATGCCGCCGGTGCCGCGATCGAGCTTTTGCATTGCGCATCGCTGGTGCATGACGATTTGCCCTGTTTCGACGACGCCGCGCTGAGGCGCGGACGTCCGTCGGTCCACGCCGCTTTCGGCGTTCCGCTCGCGGTCCTCGCCGGCGACGCGCTGATCGTGCTCGCGTTCCAGACCATGGCGCGCGCGTCGTGCTCGCCGGTTCGGATGGCCACGCTGATCGCGACCGTGGGGACCGCCGTGGGTGTGTCGCATGGCATTGTCGCCGGGCAAGCCTGGGAATGCGAGCCCGAGATCGATCTGTCGCACTATCATCGCTCAAAGACCGGCGCGCTGTTCGCCGCCTCGACCGTATGCGGCGCCGCCGCTGCCGGCGTCGACAACGCGGAAGCCTGGCGCAGCCTCGGTGAGAAGATTGGCGAGGCCTATCAGGTCGCCGACGACATTCGCGATGCCGCAAGCGACGAGGAGGAGGCGGGCAAGCCGGTCGGCAAGGACGCCGCACTCGGCCGCCCGAGCGCGGTCGCGCGCTACGGCATCACCGGTGCGATTTCCTATCTGCACGATCTCGTCGCGGACGGCATTCGCGCCATGCCGCCCTGCGCGAATGCGCATGAGCTGCGAACCCTGATGGAGCAGGAGGCGCGTCGCCTGGTTCCGAAGCGGCTGGCGCAATTCGCCGCGTAACTCTTGCGAGGCCAGCAATGGTCCTCTGCCATGACACGGACTTCGGTGCCAGGTTGACCGACGGCTGGCGCGGAATTCGCGATTCCCTGCTGGCAAGCAAGCAATTCCAGCGCTGGGCCGCCGCATTTCCGCTGACGAGGCCAATCGCGCGGCGCCGCGCGGCTGATTTGTTCGATCTCTGCGCCGGCTTCGTCTACTCGCAGATCCTGTTTGCCTGTGTGCGGCTCAACTTGTTCGCACAGCTCCAGGCGGGCTCGCAGACCGCCACCGCGCTTGCCGCACGATCGTCGGTCCCGTTGCACGCAATGAGGACGTTGCTCGAGGCGGCCGCCGCGCTTCGCCTCCTGGAGCGGCGCGGCGATGAGCGGTTTGGGCTCGGACCGCTGGGTGGCGCGATGCTCGGCAATCCCGGAATTGCAGCGTTCGTCGAACATCATGAGCAGCTTTACGCCGATCTCGCCGATCCCATTGCGCTGCTGCGCGGCGAAGCCCGCAATTCCAGACTGGAACGGT
The DNA here is from genome assembly GCA_963738845.1 of uncultured Alphaproteobacteria bacterium. Classification (GTDB taxonomy): domain Bacteria; phylum Pseudomonadota; class Alphaproteobacteria; order Rhizobiales; family Xanthobacteraceae; genus Bradyrhizobium. The sequence goes on from CAVTYJ010000016.1 coordinate 117,533, forward strand.
ACTGGCCCTACGCGGGCGCGGCCGCTCCGTCGGATCTTTCGCGTGAAGCGGTGTCGCCTTACACCGACCTGATGGCCGCCTCGCAGCCGATGGTCGCCGATATGGTGCTTGGCGCCTATCCATTCCGACGGCATCACTGCCTGCTCGACGTCGGTGGCGGCGACGGCAGTTTCCTGATCGCGGCCGGCCACAGTGCACCGAAACTGCGATTGAAATTGTTCGACCTGCCGGAGGTCGTCGCCATCGCACGGGAGAAATTCGCAGCGGCGGAGCTTGGCGCGCGAGCTGAAACGAGCGGTGGGAACTTCCTGCACGATCCGCTGCCGCGTGGCGCCGACATCGTCTCGCTCATCCGGGTGGTGCACGATCACGACGACGAGGCAGTGCTTAACCTGTTCAGCCGGGTACGCGAGGCGTTGCCTCGGCACGGCGTGCTCGTGATCGGTGAGCCGATGTCCGCTTCGAGCGGCATCGATTCGATCACCGCCTACTTCGCCATGTATCTGCATGCGATGGGCAGCGGCCGCCCGCGGAGCTTTGCCGCACTGCAGAAGCTCCTTGTAACATCGGGCTTTTCCAACATTCAGCAGCGGCCAACACGCATTCCGACGATCGCCAGTGTGATTGTCGCGCGTTCTGGACGCCATAGTGTTAATTTTGGTTGACACAAAAAGAAGTCAGGATAACCTGACACTCCATTCTGCAGGCCCTGCCGAGGAAATCAGCCGATGGACGCGTTAGCCGTAGTGCTGGAGCAGCCAAGGCAACTCGCGTTGCGAACGCTCCCGCTCGCCCAGGTCGCGGACGGTCATCTCGGCGTCGAGATTGAATGGACTGCGATCAGCACCGGCACCGAACGTCTGTTGTTTGAAGGACGAATGCCGCCGTTTCCCGGCATGGGCTATCCGCTGGTTCCCGGTTACGAGGCGGTTGGGCGCGTTCGGTGGTGCGATGCTGGTTCAGGCTTCCGCAAAGGCGAGCGCGTGTTCGTTCCCGGCGCGGCCGGCTGTTTCGGCGAGGTGCGTAGCCTGTTCGGCGCTGCCGCCTCCCATCTCGTGGTTCCGGCGCAGCGCGTCGTCGCCCTCGATGACGAACTCGGCGAACGTGGCGTGCTTCTTGCTCTCGCGGCGACCGCCCATCACGCGCTTGGTTTGAGCGGCGATGCCAAACCGGACTGCATTGTCGGTCATGGCATTCTCGGGCGCCTGCTGGCGCGCCTGACGATCGCGCTCGGCGGCGAGCCGCCCGTGGTGTGGGAACGCAATGCCGAGCGCGTCGATGGCGCTTGCGGTTACAGCGTCATCGATCCGGCGGAGAACACGCGGCGCGATTATCGCTTGATCTGCGACGTCAGCGGCGATTCCTCCCTGCTCGATACGTTGATCGCCCACCTCGCGCCCGGCGGCGAGATCGTGCTCGCAGGCTTCTACAGCGCGCCGCTCAGTTTTGTGTTTCCGCCCGCATTCATGCGGGAAGCGCGGATCCGCATCGCCGCTGAATGGCGCCACGACGATCTGGTCGCGGTACGCGACCTCATCGATTCCGGAAAGCTGTCGCTCGACGGACTGATCAGCCATCGCTCGGCCGCCGCTGCGGCACCCGATGCCTATCGGACGGCGTTCGACGATCCGTCATGTCTGAAGATGAGTCTCGACTGGAGAACATGCGCATGAACGTCCATCCGAAGCTCAACGCCATGACGGAAAATCTGCGCGCGGAAGCCGCAATCGAGCCGGATGCGCCGGTCACGGCGGCGCCGACCAAAAAGACGCAGATCATCGCGATCTACGGCAAGGGCGGCATCGGCAAAAGCTTCACGCTTGCGAACCTCTCCTACATGATGGCGCAGCAGGGCAAGAAGGTGCTCCTGATCGGCTGCGATCCCAAGAGCGACACGACCTCGCTCCTGTTCGGCGGGCGAGCCTGTCCGACCATTCTCGAAACCTCGTCCAGGAAGAAGCTCGCCGGCGAGGACGTGAAGATCGGCGATGTCTGCTTCAAGCGCGATGGCGTGTTCGCCATGGAACTCGGCGGCCCGGAAGTCGGTCGCGGCTGCGGCGGGCGCGGGATCATCCATGGTTTCGAGTTGATCGAGAAGCTCGGTTTCCACGACTGGGGCTTCGACTATGTGCTGCTCGATTTCCTCGGCGACGTCGTGTGCGGCGGCTTCGGCCTGCCGATCGCGCGTGACATGTGCCAGAAGGTGATCATCGTCGGCTCCAACGACCTGCAGTCGCTCTACGTCGCCAACAATGTCTGTTCCGCCGTCGAATATTTCCGCAAGCTCGGCGGCAACGTCGGTGTCGCCGGCATCGTCATCAACAAGGACGACGGCACCGGCGAGGCCACCGCATTCGCCGACGCGGTCGGCATCCCCGTCCTGTCGTTGATTCCCGCCGATGACGATATCCGCCGCAAAAGCGCGAGCTATCAGATCATCGGCAAGCCTGGCACGCCATGGGCTCCGCTGTTTGAAAATCTCGCGACCAATGTCGCCGAAGCGCCGCCGCGACAGCCGCGCACGCTGACCCATGACGGATTGCTTGGCCTCTTCAAGAGCTCGGATGTCGGCCGCGACGTCGTGCTCGAGCAGGCCACGCTGGAAGATATGTGCGGCGCTCAGGTGACTGCCAAGCCGTCGCTTGAAGTGATCTACGACCATGTCTGAGCGGGAATTGATGCGATGACCGACGCAATTCGCGCGGAAGAGGCCACGAGAGCGGAAGGTGCCAACCCCGCGCCTGCATCACGCGGGGAGGCGGCCACGATCGCTGCATCGGTGAAGGCGGGTGACGGGCTCGGTTGTCACGCCGGCAAGGATGAACTGAAGAGGGCCGCGGAAGCCGCAGGCAAGAGCGAGACTCTCGCGCGCTATGCGACGGATTATCCCGTCGGTCCCCACGATCAGCCGCAAAGCATGTGTCCGGCCTTCGGATCGCTTCGGGTGGGATTGCGCATGCGCCGAACTGCCACGGTGCTGTCGGGCTCCGCCTGCTGCGTCTATGGGCTGACCTTCACGTCGCACTTCTATGGTGCCCGCCGCAGTGTGGGCTACGTGCCATTCAATTCCGAGACGCTGGTCACCGGCAAACTGTTTGAGGATATCCGCGAGGCGGTATTCAAGCTCGCTGATCCCGACCATTACGATTCGATCGTCGTCATCAACTTGTGCGTTCCGACCGCGTCGGGCGTGCCGCTGCAAATCCTGCCCAAGGAAATCAACGGCGTTCGCATCATCGGCATCGACGTGCCAGGCTTCGGCGTGCCCACGCATGCGGAAGCCAAGGACGTGCTCGCAGCCGCGATGCTCAACTATGCCCGACGTGAGGCCGAGCAGGGTCCGGTGCAGGCGCCGCGCCTGGCCCCAGGTGACCGGCCGACCGTGACCCTGCTCGGAGAGATGTTCCCGGCCGATCCCGTCGGGATTGGCATGTTGCTCGCGCCGCTCGGATTGGCGGCGGGGCCAACCGTGCCGACGCGCGAATGGCGTGAACTATACGGCGCGCTGGATTGCGCCGCCGTTGCCGCGATCCATCCGTTCTATCGGGCGTCGATCCGGGAGTTCGAAGCGGCCGGGCGTTCGATCGTCGGCTCCGCCCCGGTCGGGCGCGAGGGCACCGCGGCGTGGCTGGATTCAATCGGTGCTGTCTGCGGGATCGCGCGCAGCACCGTGGATGCCGCGAAGAACGCCGTGCTGCCCGCAATCGGCGCCGCACTCGCTGCCACGCCAATCAAGGGTCGGATCACGTTGTCCGGTTACGAAGGCTCGGAGCTGCTGGTCGGGCGTCTGCTGCTCGAAAGCGGCGCTGACCTGCGATATGTCGGCAGCGCCTGTCCGCGGACGCCATGGTCGGATACTGATCGCGAATGGCTCGAGTCGAAGGGCGTGCGCGTCCAGTATCGCGCGTCGCTCGAGCAGGATCTCGCGGCCATGGAAGAGTTCTCGCCGGATCTTGCCATAGGCACCACGCCGGTCGTGCAGAAGGCGAAAGCAAACGCAATTCCTGCGCTGTATTTCACCAATCTGATCTCGGCCCGTCCGTTGTTCGGCGTCGCCGGAGCCGGCTCGCTGGCGCAGGTCGTCAATGCGGCCATCGCCGGCAAGGCGCGCTTCGACACCATGCGCGAATTTTTCGAGGGCGTCGGCGAGGGCGACAGGGCCGGCATCTGGCAGGACATGCCGACGTTGAGGCCCGATTTCCGCGAGAAGTTTCGCAAAGCCGCCGCCGCGCAGGCGAAGAAGCGCAAGTCCGAGGAGATGATGTGATGCTGATCCTCGATCACGATCGCGCTGGCGGCTATTGGGGGTCGGTTTACGCCTTCACGGCAATCAAGGGCCTGCAAGTGATCATCGACGGGCCGGTCGGCTGCGAGAACCTGCCGGTGACCTCGGTGCTGCATTACACCGACGGCCTGCCGCCGCATGAGCTGCCCATCGTGGTCACCGGTCTCGCCGAGGAAGAGCTCGGCCAGAAAGGGACCGAGCATGCGATGAAGCGCGCCCGCGCCGTGCTCGATCCGGACCTGCCCGCGGTGGTGGTGACGGGCTCGATCGCCGAAATGATCGGCGGAGGCGTGACGCCGGAGGGCAGCAACATCAAGCGCTTCCTGCCGCGAACGATCGACGAGGATCAATGGCAGAGCGCCAATCGCGCGATGTCGTGGCTGTGGAGCGAATTTGGCCTGCGGAAGATCCCCGCACGCAAGCCGCGCGCCGAAGGGACGAAACCGCGCGTCAACATCATCGGCCCGATCTACGGCACGTTCAACATGCCGTCCGACCTGGCCGAGATCCGCCGTCTGGTCGAAGGAATCGGCGCAGAAATCAACATGGTGTTTCCGCTCGGCAGCCATCTCGCCGACGTCCCGAAACTCGTCAACGCGGACGCCAACATCTGCATGTACCGCGAGTTCGGGCGCTTGCTGTGCGAGACGCTGGAACGGCCTTATCTGCAGGCGCCAATCGGCTTGCATTCGACTACCGCGTTCCTGCGCTCGCTCGGTGACATTCTCGGCCTCGATCCGGAGCCCTTCATCGAGCGCGAGAAGCACACGACGATCAAGCCGCTCTGGGATCTCTGGCGTTCGGTGACCCAGGATTTTTTCGGCACTGCAAGCTTCGGCATCGTTGCCAACGAGACCTACATGCGCGGCTTGCGAAACTTCCTGGAAGTCGAGATGGGGCTGCCTTGCATGTTTGCCTTTGCGCGCACGGCGGGGGCCAAGACCGATAACGAGGCGATCCGCAAGGCAGTGCATGAGAAGACGCCGCTGGTGCTGTTCGGCAGTTACAACGAGCGCATGTACGCGTCCGAAACCGGCGGTCGCGCCATCTACATTCCGGCCTCGTTCCCCGGTGCGGTGATCCGTCGACACACGGGAACACCGTTCATGGGATATGCCGGCGCAACCTACGTGGTGCAGGAAGTCTGCAACGCGCTGTTCGATGCGCTGTTTCACATTCTTCCGCTGGCGACCAGCCTCGACAAGATCGAGGCCACACCGTCGCGCGTGCATCGCGAACTCGCCTGGGATGAGGATGCCAAGCTCGCGCTCGACCGCATGGTCGATAGTCAGCCCGTGCTGGTGCGGATCTCCGCCGCCAAGCGCCTGCGCGACGCCGCCGAATCCGGCGCCCGCCGATCGGGCCTGGATCGGGTGACGGCGGACGTCCTCGTCAAAGCAAGCACGTTGCTGCACGAGCGGGCCGCATGAGCACGCAGTCGAATTTCAACCGCGAAGGAGAGGGCGATGTCGCTGTATGAAGGCACAAATCGCAACGCAGCTTCCGGCTCGAAGTCGGGCCTGGAATATTTTGTGGTCTATTCGGCCTGCTTCATTGCCTTCCTCATTCCGGTCGCGGTCCGGCGCGTCAACGTGTGGACAGGCGTCAGGACGCAACATCGCAATTCAGTCCTCGGTGAGACCAACGCGCTGGCTGCGAACTGCGCGGCGTCGTCGTTCGTGGGCTTGTGACAGGGAATTCGTGCGGCTTGCCGCACGGGTGGCCATGCCGGCAACGGGATGGCATTTCGACGCCGCTCATGCTTTCGGGCGGCATTCGGCCGAAAGGCCAACACAGGAGGTACCACACATGGTGGACGGACCAAACAAGGGAGGCTCTCTGTCGGGGCTGACCGAAGCGGAAGCCAAGGAATTCCACAGCATCTTCATGACGAGTTTTGTGATCTTCACGGTGATTGCGGTCATCGCGCACATTCTCGCCTGGATGTGGCGTCCCTGGCTGCCGGGCCCCGGTGGGTATAAGGCGGCGATGGATGGAGCAATCCACTACGCCAGCATTGTTGGCTCCTACCTGACCTAGAAGAAGGAGAAGACTATGTGGCGCTTGTGGTTGTTGTTCGATCCGCGCAGGACGCTGGTTGCCTTGTTCACGTTCCTGTTCGCGCTGGCATTGGTGATTCACTTCATCCTGCTCAGCACGAACCGGTTCAACTGGTTGGAAGGACCTCGTCCGGCAAAGACGTCGTCCATTTCCGAACCGGCGACTCCACTCAAGCTCGGCTAGGGCTCGATACCGGGAAGCGGACGAAACCGAGCGACAGACCGGGTTCGCCCGCTCCTCTTCCAACAGCGAGGCCGCATCGTAAGCACCGGAGGAAAGACCGATGGCCATGCTCAGCTTTGAACGCAAGTACCGGGTCCGCGGCGGGACGCTGATCGGCGGCGACCTTTTCGACTTCTGGGTTGGGCCGTTCTATGTCGGCTTCTTCGGAGTCACGACGATCTTCTTCACGTTCGTCGGCGTGGCGCTCATTCTCTATGCCGCTTCTCTCGGGCCGACCTGGAACATCTGGCAGATCAGCATCAATCCGCCGGATGCCAAATATGGATTGGCCTTTGCGCCGCTCGTGGAAGGCGGCTTTTGGCAGCTCATCACCGTATGCGCGCTTGGTGCCTTCATTTCCTGGGCGTTGCGCGAGGCCGAGATCTGCAGAAAGCTCGCAATTGGCTATCACGTCCCGGTTGCATTCAGCTTCGCCATTTTCGCCTATTTCACGCTCGAGGTGATCCGTCCGGTGCTGATGGGCTCGTGGAGCTACGGCTTCCCTTACGGCATCATTACCCATCTCGATTGGGTGTCGAACACCGGCTATCAGTTCGGCAACTTCCACTACAACCCCGCGCACATGATCGCGATCAGCTTCTTCTTCACCACTTGCTTTGCGCTGGCGCTACACGGCTCGCTCATACTGTCATCGACCAATCCAGGGCGCGGCGAGGAGGTGAAATCTCCGGAACATGAGAACACGATGTTCCGCGATTTGATTGGTTACTCGATCGGCACGCTTGGAATACATCGCTTGGGCCTTTTCCTGGCGCTCTCCGCGGTGTTCTTCAGTGCCGTCTGCATCGTGATCAGCGGGCCGGCCTGGTTGAGGCCGGAAGGCGCGCCCTGGTCGGATTGGTGGGAATGGTGGCGTAGCGTTCCGATCTGGTCACCGCATGGATGACGGGAGGTTATGATGGTCGAATATCAGAATATCTTCACGCAGGTTCAGGTCCGCAGCCCCGTGTATCCCGGCATCCCGATCGAGCCGGGCATTTGGGAGCGAATAGGCAAGGGTGGCCACTATTATTGGCTCGGCAAGCTCGGCGACGCCCAGATTGGACCGGTCTATCTTGGCTTCTTCGGTCTCGCCTCGCTGCTGTCGGGTTTCGTAGCGATCGAGATCATCGGCCTCAACATGCTCGCTTCGGTGAACTGGAGTCCGCTGGAATTCATCCGACAATTCCCGTGGCTCGCGTTGCAGCCTCCGGCGCCCGAATATGGCCTGCAGATTTTCCCACCGCTGCAGGAAGGCGGTTGGTGGTTAATGGCCGGCTTCTTCCTGACGACGTCGATTTTGCTGTGGTGGGTTCGAACATATCGCCGGGCACGGGCGATCGGCCTTGGCACGCACGTGTCTTGGGCGTTTGCGGCCGCGATCTGGCTTTATCTCGTGCTCGGCTTCATTCGCCCGATCTTGATGGGGAGCTGGAGCGAGGCGGTACCTTTCGGAATCTTCCCTCATCTGGACTGGACCAACAATTTCTCGATCACCCACGGCAACCTGTTCTACAACCCGTTTCACATGCTCTCGATCGCGTTCCTCTACGGCTCGGCGCTGCTCTTTGCCATGCACGGCGCAACGGTGCTCGCCATCAGTCGTTACGGCGGCGAGCGTGAGATCGAGCAGGTCGTGGACCGCGGCACGGCATTCGAACGCGGTGCGCTGTTCTGGCGATGGACCATGGGGTTCAACGCGACTGCCGAATCCATTCACCGATGGGCCTGGTGGTTCGCGGTGCTTTGCCCCTTGACCGGCGGCATCGGTATCCTACTGTCGGGAACGGTCGTCGATAACTGGTTCGACTGGGGTGTGAAGCACGGCCTGGCACCGCCTCGATAGGCCTTAGCTGGATGAGGTTGCATGCTCGAACGAACTGATCGCGCCGGGCACGTGTTGCGCCCGGCGAGCCTGTTGCAAGCGCTGAGGGGGCGGACGCGGGATCTGCACACGCGAGCAGAGCGATCCGGGATCATCGCCGACATTCTTCACGGCCGTGCCAGGCGCGAAGGCTATGCGCTTCTGCTCCGAAATCTGCTTCCGGTTTACCGGGCACTGGAGCAGCAACTGGCGCGACATGCAGGATCGAAGCAGCTGGGATCAGTTGTCCGTCCCGAGCTTGAGCGAGCCGGCGCGATTGCCGCGGATCTGGATTACTTCGCGGCCGAGGTCGCGGGGGTCGAGGTGTCGCCAGCGGCGGCGCGATATGTGAGCGCGATCATGACGGCTTCACGCGGCGATGGCAGCCTCCTGGTCGCGCACGCTTACGCGCGCTATCTCGGCGATCTCAGCGGCGGCCAGATCGTCAAGCGTCTGCTCGCCCGGTCGCTCAATCTTCCGCCGGCCGCGCTGTCCTTCTATGACTTTCTTGCCATCGCCGACATTGCGGCTTTCAAGTCGGAATACCGGGCCGCGATCGATCGCGCAGGCGACGAAAGCGAAAATTTCGACGCCGTCGTCGAAGAGGGCGCGCTGGCGTTCGAGCTGAACATCGATCTTTCGCTGGCGGTTCAGGCGGAAGCCGCGCGTGCGCTTCGCGCCTGAACCAGCGTTTCGCGGATTCGGAGTGTGGGCGGAGGCGCGCCACGCACCTCCTTGAAAGATGTCACCGCGAGCGGTGGGCACGCTTCCGCCTTCGCTCGTTGAGCTACGGCGGACGTGGTCGCTTTGCCCACCCTACTTGCTGGAAATCTCCACTCGTGGACAATCACACTCTAACTGTCCGAATGCGAGGTGTGCCAAACCAGGTGCTCGAGAATATCGAGGGTGCGGCTGGTCGAGCTGCGGATGCTGTCGAGCATTTCCGGCATCCGGCTGATCTCGGCGCCATGAGTGACTTCGAGTGCTGCGAGCTGGGCATTTTCCACCGCTGACGCCGCGAGCTCCTGGTAAAGGACACTGGCGTTTGAATCGAGACGCAGGCTCGGCCGTCGTCCCCCTGCGATATCTTCCTGAAAGCGGGTCCTTGCGGATTCGGCAGCCTTGCGATCGCTCAGGTCGGAAAAAATCATGACGAAGCCCAGCACGCGCTCGTGTGGGCCGATGACCGGATCGGCGCGGACCATGAGCGATCGTGGCTGGGCTCCCTCGATCTGCAGCTCGCCGCGCCAGCTCCGTCTGTTGCGAAGCAGGTCCTCAAGCTTTGTGCGGAACTCGGCAGGCGAGGCAAAATAGCTGCTCAGGTCACGAAGATGAGGCAAATGCGGGTGCGATGCCCGCAGCTGCTGTTCGAAGGCTTCGTTCAAGAGAAGAATGCGGCCTTCGACATCGGCAATGATGACGGGCTGTTCCGAAAGCGTGACCTGGCGGCTGATGGTCTCGAGCTGATGCTGGGCAATGACCATCCGCACCGAGCGGAATTGCAGCGCAACGTCGGCCACGGTCTCGCCAATCATGCGTGCGGACGACATCTCCGCCGGTGACCAGGGAGCGGACTTGCCTTCCACAAGCTGGTGCCACTGCGCAAACGAACGTCGTGGCGAGAGATCGGATGGATCATCGCCGATGATGACGGCCTTGAGCGGATCGCCGCCCCAGGTGACGGTCGTAACCCGTTCAGGCCTGAACCAGATCAGATATTCACCGGGACTGGCTGAAAGCGGCGCTGCGATGAGGCCGCTCGCGGTCGAGCGCACGTCCATGAAGGAAGGCTCGTCGATCGTCAGCGAAGCCGTCACGACATTTTCCAGCGCGGGGCTTGTCCGCTCCTTTCGCTTGCGGTCCAGCCAGCCGCCGATCTCGCGGATGCGCTGGGTGGCGGGCACATCGCCCGTCGTGGTGACCTGTCCCTCGAACAGAAGCGCGGCGCCCGAAGCGCCGAGCGGCTGGAGCAGCGACTGCGCGCCGTCGAACAGGGCGGTCTGCCAGTCGCCGTCGCGCGATACCGCCTCGATCAGGCGCTGCTCGAGCCTGCGGACGACCAGTTCGGACTGGCTCTGCGCAAAGCTTTCGAGTGCGGCGATCCTGATCGCGCAGGATTCGGCCAAAGCCTCGCAAACGGCACGGATGTTGAACGGCACGAAGCGGGGTTCATAATGGTGGCACGCGACCAGTCCCCACAGGCGGTTGCAAACCATCAAGGAACAGACAAGCGTTGCGCCGACGCCCATGTTCTGCAGATATTTCTGATGTATCGGCGACATGCTGCGCAGGCAGCTCAGGGACATGTCGAGGTCCCGGCCATTCAGGGGTGAAAGCCGCGGCTGCAAGGGTACGGGCGTGTAGTTGACGTCGACCAGCAGTCGAACGCGGTTCCGTTCATACAGCTTGCGCGCGATCTGCGGAATGTCGGATGCCGGATAGCGGTTGCCGAGAAAGGCTTCGAGGTCCTCACGGCGACGTTCAGAAAAGACCTCACCATGGCCTTCCTCGTCGAAGCGATAAACCATCACGCGGTCGTAGCTGGTGATCTCCTTGAAAATGGTGGCCGTCTCATCGCAAAGGCTGCGCAGCGACGACGAGGACGTGATGCGGTGAAAGGCGCCCTCCAGCGCGGGTGTTGGATTTGAGAATGGTGCGACCGGCTCGAGCTCGAGCATGAGACCGCCATTCGACGGGCGATGGATCGTGCAGTCGAATCGTTGCTGCGGGCTGCCGAGGCTGCAGCGGACAGTCATCGGCTTCGAATGCAGCGGACCTCCCAGATGCGGCAGGATCTGGAGTAGCAGGTTGCCGTCTAACTCGGACAGCGGACGGCCGACGATGGGACTTATCTTCAGGGTCGCGGCGGCATTTGCGCTTGCCTGGATGACGACGTTGTCCGGCTCCTGCACAACAAGAAGCACGCCGTGCGGCTGGATCGATCCTGCGAGGTGAATCTGCTCGCGCTCGCAGTTGGCAAGCGTTGCCTGCCCGAAGGCGGGCGATGCAAGAGGGACCGAGGTCAACTAACCCCCCTACGTTTCCTCTCTATCCGGTTCTTTATTCTCAAGATTATACCGGTCAAGTTTGGCGTAAAGGCTCTGCCGACTCAATCCCAGGATTTCCGCCGCCGTTGTCCGGTTCCCGTCCGCAAGTTGCAGCGCGGCACGCATGTAATGTTGCTCGACAACTTCGACAGTGCTCTTGACCAATTTCCGCAGCGGCGTCTTGCCGACCGTCTCGTTCATGGTCGCGAGCGCCGTTCGCAGGCTGTCGCTCTCGGGACTCGACGAAAGCCGCCGCGCGACGTTGCGCAAAACGAGGACGATGCGGCTGTGGCCAGCATGCTGATAGCCGGACGCGGAGATCTCGATCTCGGTTTCGGTGCCAAGCTCGCCCTGCACCGTGGTCGACAGCAGCCGCACCATGCCGTGTCGCTGGATATTCGAGATCAGCACGCTGAGGTCGGCGCCGGGCCGCGAGAGCCAGCGGCCGAGATTTTCGCCGATCAAGGCTGCGGTAGAGCCGATCTCCACGAGCTCGGTGAAGGCCCGATTGGCCCGTTTGATCTCGCCGTTCTCGTCGACGATCGTCACCGCGTCGGGAAGGCGATCGAGCAAGCCCTCGAGATCTTCGTGTTCCGGGGCCGTTGTCCCGATCGCTTTTCCGATCGGCGTCATCTGCAAAAGGAACACCGGCGTCGACTCATGTGTCATCGAGGAGCCGCGCAACGTCCAAGGCGCGCCTTCCGTGCCGAGATAAATCACGATGCCCGGCGCCTTGCCCTGGTCCCGCACCCGGCGCAGCATCAATTCGACCGGCTCGCGATCTTTTGCGGAGAGTTCCTGCAGCAGATCGCGGCCCACCAGCCCCTCTTTTCGCCGCGCCGCTCCGGCCAGCGCGGTGGCGGCGGTCCGATTTGCTTCAACGATGCGCAGATCGGCGACCTTTGCCAGCAACACCGCATCGTTCGAGTCTTCAATCACCAGGCGATAGCGAGTTCTCGATTTCGCGAAGCTTCCAGTAGTCGCGCTCGATGGTCTGTTGGGCGGAGATCAGCCGCGCCTGCAGCTCGGCGACCGCCTGCAGGTTCTTGCCGATGGCGAGCATTCCGGCGCGACCGCCGAGCAGCACCGTCGTGAATTCCATCGGCAGTTCGAGGCCGCTCGGAAACTTTTGCGTGATTTGCCGGAACGCCGAGATGCCGGTCCGCTGGGTGTCCTGCATCATGCGCTGGATTTTCTCGGCTGCGCCGCCCACGACCTCCGACCACGGACGTCCGAGCCAAGCGTCGATGTTTTCCCTGGACATGGAAGCAGACAGCGTCGCCTCGCGAATGACGCCGTCCATATCGAGAAGCAATGTCACGTCGGGTTGGGGAGCGTTGAACTCCGACATCGCACTCTGCCATTCAGTTTATTCAACCACTGCATCGCGCGGCCGACCGGACGCGCCAATCAGTGAACCGTCGTTAACACCTTGAGAATCCAGTCAAGTTGGTTTGCTCTCGCAGGCGAGAAGGTGTCAAGCTAAATTTACGCCTGAACTGATTTAGTCCCGATTCAGCCCTTTCGAGCATATGGTTCGGGCCAGACAGGAACAAACCAATGTTCGACATATTATTAATGACAGGAAATATTGACACTTATGTATGTTAAGTAATCATAACAAACCTTGAACCTGTCCGGGAGGAAATCGTGACAATCCGAAAAGTGGCCATCTTCACGGCCGCCTTGATGCCTGTACTGGCCGTGGTTCCGCTCGCAAGCTTCGCCGCGGGCGAAGGATCGGGCGGCGACCCCGCGAAAGGCGAGCAGGTTTTCAAGCAGTGCATGACCTGTCATCGCATCGGTCCCGACGCGAAGAACCTGGTCGGCCCCGTCTTGACGGGTGTCATCGGTCGGCAGTCGGGCACTGCGCCGGGCTTCTCCTATTCCGAGCTCAACAAGCATGCAGGAGAAAACGGTCTCGTCTGGAGCGATGATTTGATCTTCCAGTATCTGCCCGATCCGAACGCGTTCCTGAAGAAATTCCTCACCGACAAGGGTAAGGCCGACCTGGCGACCGGCACGACCAAGATGGCGTTCAAGCTCGCCAATGAGCAGCAACGCAAGGACGTCATCGCCTACATCAACACATTCTCTCCGGACAAGAAGTAGGCGGGCTTGTCAACGCCAGCGTTGCCTCAGATCGGCGACGTTGGCGAGGCCTGCCAAGGTCAGGCAGGCCATGTACCATGGCCAGGAATAATCGCTCAGGGACAGGCGCAGTGCGAGCAACAGGAGCGCGCCCGCCAGTAAATTCGGCAGCAATTGCGCTGGCGCGATGCCACGCCGCGTCACGTGCCAATACAATGTGATCGCGACGATTTCGGCGCCGACCACGACCAGGATCAGGTCGACTGCGTGGACGCTCGAAAGGAAATCGATCATCGATTGATCATCCCTTGTCAGGTCGCGCGTGCAAGCCCGGCCAGATGAGCGATGTTCTTGAAAAAGATACGCACATGAGACAACGGCCTGGCACGCACCAGCGCCTTGTTCATGTAGGCGTCCCAGGTCAATTGCTGAACGTCACGGTCCCGGCAGATTGCCACAAAGCGCTCACGGCGATGGTCGTTGGTGTACCAGTAGCGCTGCATCAAACCGAGGATCCAGAACACGCTGCCATGCAACCGCATGAAGCGCTTGCGCGCGCGCGCAAGTTCTCGCGCATCGCCCGTGCGCAGAAACTGATGGACGGCATCGGCCACGAAGCGTCCGCAAGCCATCGCATAGTAGATGCCTTCGCCCGACGCCGGCGCCACGACTCCCGCTGCATCACCCGCAAGGACGACATCGCGGCCGTTGTCCCATCGTTTGAGCGGCTCGAGCGGGATCGGCGCACCTTCGCGCCGCAATGTGGTGGCCTGGTCGAGACCAAGCGTCTGCCGCAGCTCGCCAACCGAACCGCGCAGCGAAAATCCCTTGCAGGCGCTGCCCGTGCCGATGCTGGTGGTGGCACCGTGAGGAAAAACCCAGCTATAGAAGTCGGGCGAAAGCTTGCCGCGATAGATCACGTCGCAACGCGTTCCATCGAAGGACGCCTTTCCGCGGTCGGGTGAGCGGACAATTTCGTGATAGGCGAAGACGTAGCGAATGTTTTCCGCGCCGGGAATACATTGCCGGCCGACCGCCGACAGCGCGCCGTCGGCGCCGATCACGGCGCGCGCGCGCACCGAAATCGTTTGCACGCCGCTCGTGGTGCCGCGAGGCTCGTAGAGCAGCACGGCCATGCCGTCCCTGTCACGGGTGAAATCCTTGAAGGTGCCGCTGCGCCGTTCGGCACCTGAACGCGCGGCGCGCTCGCGCAGCCACTCGTCGAAGGCATCGCGATCCACCATGCCGACAAAGCCCCCGTCGATCGGCATGTCGACCGTCTTGTCGGTAGGCGATACCATCCTGGCCGACGCGATCCGCGCGACGAGTAGCTCATGCGGTATCTCGAACTCCTGAATGAGTTTCGGCGGAATAGCGCCTCCGCACGGCTTGATCCGGCCGGCGCGGTCGAGCAGCAGGACGCGATAGCCGAGGCGCGCCAGATCGTTGGCGGCCGTCGCGCCGGCTGGTCCGCCTCCCACGACCGCCACGTCGAATGTCTCGGAAATCATCATGTCATGCTCCCTGCTTGGCTGGCCAAAGCCATCGGCTGCTCGGATTCCTGCTCGCCCAATGGCTTGCCGATCCAGACCGCGAGATAGGCAGCGACCACGAACAGGCCGGCCTCGGCGGCAAAGACCAAGGAATATGAAAGGGAAGGTGACGACAGCATATGCCGCGCGCCGTCGCTGGCGAGCGTTCCCAAAAATCCGCCAAGTCCGAACGAAATCGCCTGTGATGCGCCCCACAGCCCCATGCGCGTGCCCTCGCGGTTCCGCTGGCCGGCATCGACCAGAAGTCATCATCGCGCCGATGGCAGCGATCGCGTAGACGCCGTTGGTGACGCCGAGCGCAAATATCGACAGGCGTAACGGCCATGCCGGACCTGTCAGTGCCGCAAGCGCGAGGCTGAACAAGGCTAGCGCCGAGGCGATGCAGCCGCCGACGATCCAGGCCCGGGTTTGCGTCCGCAAGGAGGGCACCAGCATGTTCACGACAGGGACAATGATCATGCCGATCAGTGCACCGCCGTGCTGGAGGCCGGAGAGCCTCGTCGTCTCGCCCGGCGTCATGCCAAACACCGCCCCGGCGAACGGCTCGAGGATGAGATCCTGAGCGCTGTAGGCCAGCATCGAGACGAAGATGAAGATGGCAAAGCGCCGGGCCTTTGGTTCGGTCCAGACATGCTTCAGCTCGCCCAAAAAAGATCCTGCGCGAGGCGCGGCGCTATCGCGCTTGCGCGGCAACGTCTCGCCTTCGATGTTCCATATGCCGACAAGCGCGACGAGCAGGGCTATCACCGAGACCGCCGACGATACCATCACCAGACGGCTTCCGGAGTACGGATCGAGCGCATGACCCGCCGCGACCGTGGTCACGATGAAGCCCGCGATCATCATGATCCAGGCGATGGAAGCGGCAGCACTTCTGCGCGCGGGCGACGTGCGCGTGGCGAGCAACACCAGAAGCGATGTCCCGGCAGCACCGACGCCGATGCCGATCATGATGAAAGCGATGACGGCCAGGATGATCCCAGCCAACAGCCATGTTGCCATCCAGGCGGTTGCGACCGCCGCGGTGGCGCCGCCTGTCGCAAGCACCGCCATGCCGCCAACGATCCATGGCGTGCGGCGGCCGCCGAGATCGGAGCCATAGCCCAGACGGGGACGAAATACCTGCATGGCATAATGAAGGCCGACCAGAAGCCCGGGCAGCATCGCCGGCAGCGCGAGTTCGACGACCATGACGCGGTTCAATGTCGACGTCGTGAGCACGACAATCGCGCCGAGCGCGGCTTGCACAAGGCCGAGGCGAATAATTCCGAACCACGAAAGCGGTTGCACGGTCTCCCGCATCATGCCCCGATACTCCCGAGCGCAAACGCCGTGACGAGCATGCCCAGGACGTAGAGGCTGACGCCGGTCCCGTTGTACCAGGGCGCGCGTTCGCGCGGACTTTGCAGCAATCTCCGCATCAATACGATCTGGCCGGCAAGCATCGCGACGACGATTGCTCCGTGAAACGGCCGGTCCCAGACAAGCAGCAGCGCGACCACGATCGCCTGCGCCAGCGCCATCGTAACGCAGGCAAGCAGCGCAGCACGATGTGCGCCGAGCTGCACCGGCAAGGAAGCGATGCCCATCCTGCGGTCGCCTTCGATCGACTTGAAATCGTTGAGCGTCATGATGCCGTGTGCGCCGATGCTGTAGAGCAATGCCACAAACACGATCCGCCAGTTCGGCGCGCCATTGGTCATGATTGCCGCCGCGGTGAACCAGGGAAGTCCCTCGTAACACAGACCGACGGCGCTGTTGCCGAGCCAGCCATTCCGCTTGAGCCGGATCGGCGGCGCGCTGTAAGCCCAGGCCAGCGTCAGTCCGAACACGGATGCGCCGAATCCCCAGGGACCGAGGTGCGAGGCGACCTCGAGCGACAATGCCGTCCAGACCAGCGCGATATAGAGACCCCAGCGGCCCGGCAGGCGTCCGGAAGGTATTGGCCGGCCCGGTTCGTTGATGGCGTCGACCTCGCGATCGAACCAGTCGTTGACCGCCTGGCTCGTCGCGCAAACCAGAGGTCCGGCCAGAACAACGCCGGCGATGACCGAGGGCCAGCGTCCGCCCACGCTCTGTCCCGACGATACGATACCGCAGCCGAACGCCCACATCGGCGGAAACCAGGTAATCGGCTTTAGCAGTTCGAGCACCACCAGCGGGGAGGGTCGGCGCAGCGAGGAAACCGGAGCGATATCCGTCATGGGTCGTACTCGATTTTGCTTTCGTCATATTCACTGGCGTCCGCCAAGCCGAAGCGCCGCAGCTTGACGTAGAGGCTCTGGCGACTGAGGCCGAGCATTTCGGCCGCTGTGGCGCGGTTGTCGCCGGTCAGCTTCAGCGCCGCCTCGATGCACATGCGCTCGATGACGTCGGTGGTCTCGCGCACCAGCTCCTTCAACGGAACGCGTCCGATCAGCTCGGTGAGCTGCTCGCGCGACCTCGGTAGCTCGGAATGCGAGGCAGAGGCGGCGCCGATCCGTCGTCCGACATTGCGGATGACAAAGCCGAGGCTGGGACCGTCCTGGCTCCCGAGGGCGACCGCCGAGATTTCGACGTCGACAGGCGAGCCGTGCTCGCCGCGAACCACACTCGAGAACAGCTTGAGCGACCTGTGCTGGCGCAGATTGGAGAGCAGAATTTCGAAGTCGACGCTGGACTTGCCGATCCAGCGATCGATGCTTTCACCCTGGGCGCGCTTCTCGGTCTCGATCTGGGCGAGTTGCAGGAAGGCGGCGTTGGCCCGGAGCAGCCGGCCGTCGCGGTCGGTGAGAACAAAGCCGTCCGGTGCCTCCTCGATGAATTGCAGCATCTGCGACGTGGCGTCCTGGTGTGCAGGCAGAGAGACGAGCGCAGGGGTCTCGGGAGCAAAACGCAACAGGAAGAACGACGAGAGGTCCTGCCTGAAGAAAACTCCGTCGAGAACAAACTCGCGTCCGTTTTCCAGCCGCAACTTCAGCGCCTCAACGCGCCCCTGCGTGCGCATGGCGAAAGAAATTGACTGGGTGGCCGCCGGGTCGTCGATCAGGAGAGCGTCAGGAAAAAGCTTTCCAATCCATTGCGTCGGGCTCTCGCCCAGAAGGATGGACGCCGCCGGATTGGCTTCCACCACGCGATGGGTCGTGGCATCGACGATCAACACGGGTTCCGAATACATCTGAAACAGGATCCGGTACCGCGATTCCACGTTGCGCATCTTCGAGTAATCGCGCTCGATGGCGATCTGGGCCTCGACCAGCTTTTGCTGCAGCGCCGCGGCCGCGCGTACGTCGCGGCCGATGGCGACGAAGCGCTGCTTTCCGGTCGCCACCACGGAATAGAGAATCGGAATGTCGGGTCCGCGGGTCGCCGGATAGCGGATTTCGCGCCATCGCGAGACCTTTCGCGCCGCCGCTTCTTCGAGGAGTTGTTCGATCTTCCCCTGGCTTTCCTCCGCAACCGTCGCCTGCCAGGAGCGGCCTACCCATTGGTCACTGTATTTCAACTCGAGCGGCAGGTCCGCGCGCTGAAAAGCGACGTCATGGATCGCCCCCTCGCTGTCGATGGCAAGCGCAAGATCGGAGGCGGCGACGACCAGCGTGGCCACGGTGTCCGCATCGAGATCGCCGAGCGATTCTTTCGGAGCCCTGAAACCCTTCACGGACGAAATCACCCTCCGACAGCAGCAGTCCTCTCGCGGCGAGTTTCGTCCCGGGGTCGGTTTTCACAAGGCCAGCCTATCGCCGCTCGGTCAGCAGGTTGACGACGTTCTGGGCTTGCAAGGTTTCTTGACTGAAATCGGAGACGACGGCGTCGCCACCGACCAACAGGACGAGTTCAGGCCGTTCGGTGAAAGCGGGGCCGCAGACCATGATGCCGATATTCCGATTGGAGGACTCGCGGCGGACCATGCGGATGTTCGTGGCGAGGTCGTCCAGCTTCTTGTCGTTGCTGGCAAAGAATTCGACCACGTCGAACCACTGCGTGCGGATGGTTTCAATGAAGGCGGCGCTTGCAGGATCGGGCTCGATCCACGTGTCCCATCCATCGCGCCGAAAGAATTCTCCGGCCAGAACGAGGCCGAACATCATGTGTCCGATGTCGTGCTTTTGCCCGGACCCCGGCGTGAGCAGGACGCGCAGGCCGGCCGATCTGACGGCGGCATCGGCGCAGAAGGCCGGGCTGAACTCGCGCAGCAATTGCTGCATGCGCCAAAGCGCGAGCGTGACTTCGGCAAAATCCCACTCGTCATTCATCCAGAGATGACGCAGATGGCGCGCGGCCGGAACCATCAGCTCAAGATAGATCGTCTCGAGCGGTACGCCTTGATCGCGATACGATTGAATGAGTTCGGCGGCGCGATGGCTTTCGGTGCCCAGGACCAACGCGGCAAAGCTTGCAACACCCCCGTCGTCGCCGCCGATGTTCGATCGAGCGATCGGCTGCACCGCCTTGCCGTGTACCATGACGAGGCGCGGGATAATCTCGACCTCGACGGTCCGACTGAGGTGCGACAGCGTCGTACCGCGGATGACAAGGGGAGGAGGTTTGCGGTGAAGACCAGTTTCAAAGCCCGGTCGGCCGGATCGGACACCGAATCCGGCCGGAGGAGGGGCGGTTTCATTGAGCTCGGTCATCGAATGCCTCCCTTAGCATTTGAACGAAAGCCCGATGGATCGTCAAGTAGTATTGACGTCAGTTTTTATTGACACTTCTTTTTGAGAGGTCTAGCCTCTCTGCATCGGGCTCGCACTTCCGGGGTCAAGCGATGCATCAGCTCAGGGCCATTCGATCTGAAGGCGATGCTGCCGGCCATGATGTTGTGCTGATGCCCCGCTTCCCCGAGCCATCGCATCATCGCTCCGGCGGATTGTCAAACAATCTTTACAGTTGCTGTGATGCACAGTTCACATTCCCGACCGATCCGTCCGTCTGGCTAAATCTCAAGACGCTGTGTGGGCCGCGATCGTCGCAGTCCGAGCCCGCGCGCCAACCGCTTTACTCGGCTGAAGAAAAGCGCCGGCGCGACGCAACAGGGTGGACTTTGGTGCAGGGCATTCTGGCGCCCGTCCAGTTCGTTGCCTTCGCGGTGAGTCTCGTCCTGGTGCTGCGTTATCTCGCGACCGGTGAGGGGCTCTGGATCGCGACCTGCTCGATCGTGGTCAAGACCCTCCTGCTCTACACGATCATGATCACGGGCTCGATCTGGGAGCGCGTGGTGTTCGGCCGCTATCTCTTTGCGCGCGCCTTCTTCTGGGAGGACGTCTTCAGCATTCTGGTGCTGGCGCTGCACACAGCCTACCTCGTCGCGATTATCGCCGATATCGGAAGTCCGAACCAGCAGATGATGCTGGTGCTCGCGGCCTACGGCTCCTATGCGATCAATGCCACGCAGTTCCTGCTCAAGCTCCGCGCCGCCCGTCTGCAGGATCAGGCTGCGGGCCCCTCTGCGCCGTTCGCCGTCGAGGGGGCGAAATGAACATACACACAAAACCCTGTTCGGCAGGCGACAACGTGCTGCGTGAACGCGGTCAGCGCGAAGTCTTTTGCGGCCTCACCGGCATTGTCTGGCTGCATCGCAAGATCCAGGACGCCTTCTTTCTTGTCGTCGGCTCGCGCACCTGCGCGCACCTGATACAGTCGGCGGCTGGTGTGATGATTTTCGCCGAGCCGCGGTTTGCCACGGCGATCATGGAGGAACGCGACCTTGCCGGCCTCGTCGATGCCAATGACGAGCTTGATCGTATCGTTGCGCAATTGCTGGCGCGTCGCCCCGATATCAAGCTCTTGTTTCTGGTCGGATCCTGCCCGTCGGAAGTGATCAAGCTGGATTTGTCCCGCGCCGCCTTGCGGTTGTCTCAGAGATTTTCGCCGGCCGTTCGCGTGCTCAATTATTCCGGCAGCGGGATCGAGACCACCTTCACCCAGGGCGAGGACGCCTGCCTTGCCTCGCTGGTGCCGGTTCTGCCCGAGGCCGATCCGAAATCACCGCCCTCGCTTTTGATCGTCGGTGCGCTCGCCGATGTCGTGGAGGATCAGTTTCGCCGCCTGTTCGCAGCGCTTGGCATTTCCTCAGTTTCGTTCCTGCCGCCGCGGCGCTCATCCGAACTGCCGGCGGTGGGGCCGAACACGCACTTCCTGTTGGCCCAGCCTTTCCTGCGCGAAACCGCGCGCGCGCTCGAGCAACGCGGCTGCAAGCCGATCGCGGCACCATTTCCGCTGGGGAGCGAAGGCACGACAAGCTGGCTTCGCGCTGCCGGAGCACGACTCGGCGTCGCCGATGGCCGCTTTGATGCGGTAACCGCGCCGCTTCGCGAGCGGGCCGATCGCGCAGTTGCGCGCTACAGGCCCCAGCTCGCCGGCAAGCGCATCTTCCTCTTCCCGGACTCGCAGATAGAGATTCCGCTGGCGCGGTTCCTGGCGCGCGAGCTCGGCATGGATCTTGTCGAAATTGGCACGCCTTATCTGCATCGGGATCACCTCGCAACTGAACTTGCGCTGCTTCCGTCGGCGGTTCTTCTCAGCGAAGGACAGGATGTCGAGCGGCAGCTCGAGCGCTGCCGCAAGGCGCGTCCCGATCTCGTGGTCTGTGGTCTCGGTCTCGCCAATCCGCTGGAGGCGGAAGGCATCGCGACGAAATGGTCCATCGAACTGATCTTCACGCCGATCCAGGGCTACGAGCAGGCAGGCGACCTCGCCGAACTGTTCGCGCGACCCCTGGTGCGCAGGATGAGATTGGTGGCCTAGATGCAGCTCACGGTCTGGACATATGAAGGGCCTCCCCATGTCGGCGCGATGCGCATCGCGACCGCCATGCGGGGTGTCCATTATGTTCTTCATGCGCCGCAGGGTGATACCTACGCTGATCTGCTTTTCACCATGATCGAGCGGCGCGACCGCCGTCCCCCTGTTACCTACACCACGTTCCAGGCCCGTGATCTCGGCGGCGATACGGCGCAGCTCCTGCAAACTGCGGTGCAAGAGGCCTATGCGCGCTTTTCGCCCGACGCGATGCTGGTCGGCGCGTCCTGCACGGCCGAGCTGATTCAGGATGATCCCGCCGGTCTCGCCCAGGCCCTGCAACTCCCGATTCCGGTCGTGCCGCTCGAACTTCCTTCGTACCAGCGCAAGGAGAACTGGGGCGCTTCCGAGACTTTCTATTCCCTTGTGCGTGCGCTCGCCAAACCCTTCCGGGAAAGCCCCCCTGGCCCGCGAGCACGGACGAGTGCACGCTCAGTCTGCAATCTGCTTGGTCCGACGGCCCTTGGGTTCCGTCACCGCGACGACCTCGCGGAAGTGACCAGGCAGGTTGTGGACATGGGAATCGAGATCGGTGTCGTCGCGCCGTGGAATGCGACGCCTTCCGACATCGCACGCCTGCCCGAGGCCGATTTCAACATCGTGCTCTATCCCGAGATTGCCTTGACGGCGGCGCAGTGGCTGCAGCGGAATTTCGGCCAGCCCTTCACCAGGACCGTGCCGATCGGCGTGGCGGCGACACGGAAATTCATTGAAGAGGTGGCACAGCTCGCCGGGGTCGATCCCGCAAGTGCGCTGGACCGCGGCGAGCAGCGTTCGTCATGGTACGCGCGGTCGGTCGATTCGACCTATCTCACCGACAAGCGCGTTTTCGTCTTTGGCGATGCCACCCACGCTATCGCCGCCGCGCGTGTCGCAGCGAACGAACTTGGCTTCAAGGTCGTCGGCCTCGGCAGCTACAGCCGCGAATTTGCCCGCGACGTTCGCGAGGCGGCCGCCTGTTACGACGTCGAGGCTCTCATCACCGACGACTATCTCGAGGTCGAGGCCAAGGTCAGGGAGATCCAGCCCGAACTTGTGCTGGGCACCCAGATGGAGCGTCACATCGCCAAACGGTTCGGCATTCCCTGCGCGGTTATCTCCGCGCCCACCCACGTGCAGGATTTCCCCGCGCGCTATTCGCCCCAGATGGGATTCGAAGGCGCCAACGTGATCTTCGACACCTGGGTTCACCCGCTGATGATGGGCCTTGAAGAGCATCTGCTCGGCATGTTCCGCGAGGACATCGAGTTCAACGACACCGCTCCGTCGCACCTCGGGCGCCAACCAGCTCTTGCCGTAGAAGCACCGGTTCATCGCCAGATCGAGTTGCCGCAGTCGGTTACGGCCGCCGCATGGTCGGCCGAGGCCGAGCAGGAGCTCCACAAGATCCCCTTCTTCGTGCGCGGCAAGGCGCGTCGCAACACAGAGCGTTTCGCTCAGGAGCGGAACCTTGGCCTGATCACACTCGAGACCTTATACGATGCCAAAGCGCATTTCGGCCGCTGATCGGACGCCCATCCGGGTCGTCATCGTGACGATGGACAGCCATCTCGCATCGGCGGCGTCGCGTGCGCGTGCGAGTTTGCGCGCCGATTTGCCGGGGCTCGATCTTGCGATTTACGCGGCCGACGAATGGAGCTGCAATCCGGCAGCGCTGGAGCACTGCCGGGAGGATATCGCGCGAGGCGACATCGTCATTGCGACCATGCTGTTCCTGGATGAACACATCCAGGCGGTGCTGCCGACGCTCGCCGCCCGCCGCGACCATTGCGATGCCATGATCGGCTGCCTGTCGGCCGGTGAGGTGGTGCGGCTGACCCGGCTTGGCAGGCTGACAATGTCCGGTTCGAGCAGCGGCATGCTCTCATTGTTGAAGCGGCTGCGCGGCAGTCGCACCGGCGATTCCAGCGGAGCGGGACAGATGAAGATGTTGCGGCAGATGCCGCGGCTGCTCCGTTTCATTCCGGGTACGGCGCAGGATTTGCGCGCCTATTTCCTTACCCTTCAATATTGGCTCGCCGGTTCTGAGCAGAATTTCGCTGGCCTCGTGAAGTTTCTCATCGGCCGCTATGCCGATGGGCCGCGTGCTCCGTTACGCGGAAAGGTCCATGGACCGGAGCCCATTGCTTATCCGGAGCTCGGGCTCTATCACCACAAGCTCGCGAAGAGAATTGTGGCGCGCATCGAAGAGTTGCCGGCCTCATCCCGCGCCAAGGGACGCGTCGGCGTGCTGGTGATGCGGTCCTATCTGCTGGCCGGCAACACCGCGCATTACGATGGAGTCCTCGACGCGCTCGAGGCGAGGGGGCTCAACGTTATCCCTGCGTTCGCAAGCGGTCTCGATTCGCGACCCGCCATCGAACGGTATTTTATCAGGGATGGAGTGACGACCGTCGATGCGGTGGTATCGTTGACCGGCTTCTCGCTTGTCGGCGGTCCCGCCTACAACGATGTCCGCGCCGCCGAGGCCATGCTGGCGCGGCTGGATGTTCCCTACATCGCTGCGCACCCCCTCGAATTTCAGACCGTGGAGCAATGGCACGAGGATTCCCGCGGGCTGACGCCGGTGGAAGCAACCATGATGGTCGCCATCCCGGAACTGGACGGCGCAATTGCGCCGATGACGTTCGGAGGCCGCTCGTCCATCGTCGACGCCGGCCACGACATGGCTGTGATGCCGGAGCGCGCGGCCATGCTGGCGGCGCGCGTCGCCAGGCTGGTGGCGCTCCGCAAAAGCGCACGCGCCGAGCGCAAGCTGGCGATTGTGCTGTTCAACTTTCCGCCGAATGGCGGCAGTGCCGGCACGGCCGCTTATCTCTCGGTGTTCGAGTCTCTGCATAACACGATGACATCGCTGAAGGCAGCCGGCTACAGGGTCGATGTCCCGTCGACAGTAGACGAGCTTCGTGCGCGCGTGTTGAAGGGCAATGCGCAGCGGTTCGGAACTGATGCAAACGTCGCCGCGCGGATACCCGTGGACAATCATGTGCGTCGCGAACGCTGGCTCTCGGACATCGAGAAACAGTGGGGAGCCGCGCCGGGCAAGCACCAGACCGATGGCGGTCATCTGTTGGTGCTCGGCGAGCAGTTCGGCAACCTGTTCGTCGGCCTGCAGCCTGCCTTCGGGTATGAAGGCGATCCAATGCGATTATTGTTCGAGCGCGGTTTCGCGCCGACGCACGCCTTCGCGGCGTTCTATCGCTGGATTCGGGAAGATTTTTGCGCGCACGCAGTGTTGCATTTCGGCACGCACGGTGCGCTGGAATTCATGCCCGGCAAGCAAGTGGGCCTCTCCGGCGAATGCTGGCCCGACCGACTGATCGGCGATCTGCCCAATTTCTATCTCTATGCCTCCAACAATCCCTCGGAAGGCACGCTTGCCAAACGCCGTGCCGCAGCGACCCTCATCAGCTACCTGACGCCGTCGATCGCGAAGGCAGGCCTCTATAAAGGTCTCGCCGACTTGAAAGCCTCGCTCGATAGCTGGCGCGCGATGACGCCAAATGTGAGAGAAGCAGAGCGGGCCGACGCGCTGGCACTCATTCAAGCGCAGGCCGCCGCCGTCGATCTTGCCGAGGCGGAGCCTGCCTGGGACAACGATGCCGCCGCGCGCATTTCGGCGCTCACCGAGAGTGTGCTCGAGCTTGAATATTCGCTGATCCCGCACGGCCTGCATGTCGTCGGAGCGCCGCCATCAGCCGCGGAGCGTAGCGAGCTTTTGGATGCCGCGGGCATCACCGATGACGAACAACGGGCCTCGATCGACAGCCTATTGGCTGAGGATCATGAAACTCCCGCCGTCATCCACGCGCTCGATGGTGGATACATCCATCCCGTGGCTGGCGGAGACCTTCTGCGCAACCTCGAGGTTCTGCCGACCGGGCGCAATCTGCATGGTTTCGATCCGTTCCGCATCCCGAGTGCGTTTGCGGTGTTGGATGGGGCGCGGCAGGCGGACCGCATGCTGGCGCGCCATGCGAGCGAAGCCAGCGCCTTGCCGGAAACCGTAGCGCTGGTGCTGTGGGGCACCGACAATCTCAAGACCGAGGGCGCCCCGATCGCGCAGGCGCTGTGGCTGCTTGGCGCCGAGCCGCGCCGCGATAGCTATGGCCGGCTTGCCGGCGCGCAATTGATCCCGCTCGAGCGGCTCGGCCGGCCGCGCATCGATGTCGTCATGACCTTGTCGGGCATTTTCCGCGATCTGATGCCGCTGCAGACCAAGTTGCTGGCGGAAGCCGCATGGCTCGCCGCCAGTGCGGACGAACCCGTCGACCAGAACTTCGTCCGTAAGCACGCGCTCGACTATCAGGCGAGGCATGGCGGCGACCTCACCGAATCCGCGCTGCGCGTCTTCGGCAATGCCGAGGGCGCGTACGGCGCCAACGTCAATCATTTGATCGATTGCGGTGCCTGGACCGACGAGCAGGAACTCGCCGAGGCCTATACGCGGCGCAAGGGGTTCGCCTACGGCACCGACGGACGTCCGGTTCGCCGTGACGCGTTGCTCGGCCACGTTCTTGCCGGCGTCGATGCTGCCTACCAGAACATCGATTCCGTCGAGCTGGGCGTCACCACGGTCGACCACTATTTCGATACGCTCGGCGGAATCAGCCGTGCGGTGAAGAGGGCGCGCGGCGAGGCTGCTCCCGTCTATATCGGCGACCAGACCAGGGGCGAGGGCACGGTTCGCACGCTCTCTGAACAGGTCGCGTTGGAAACGCGGACCCGCACGCTCAATCCGAAATGGTACGAGGCGCTGCTCGCGCACGGCTACGAGGGCGTCCGCCAGATCGAATCGCATGTCACCAACACTGTCGGCTGGTCCGCAACCACCGGGCAGGTCGCGCCTTGGGTGTATCAGCAGATCACCACGACCTATGTGGTGGACGAGGCCATGCGCGAGCGCCTCGCCGCGCTGAACCCTGCCGCCTCGGCCAAGATCGCCAACCGCCTGATCGAGGCACACGAGCGCAACTATTGGTCACCTGACCAGGCCATGCTCGAAATCCTGCGCAAGGCCGGAGAACAATTCGAAGATCGCCTCGAAGGCGTGGGAGTTGCCGCATGAACATTCCGATCCGCCAAGCTGCCGTATCTGCACCGCTGCGCCGCCCCGACGGCGCCGGCAGCGTGCAGGTTCAAATGGATCCCAACGTCGTCATCGGTGCGGCAAAGGTGTTCTCCGTCTACGGCAAGGGTGGCATCGGCAAGAGCACGACCTCGTCGAACCTGTCGGTGGCCTTTTCCAAGCTCGGCAAGCGCGTGCTGCAGATCGGCTGCGATCCCAAGCACGATTCGACCTTCACGCTGACGAAGCGCCTGGTGCCCACCGTGATCGACATCCTCGAGCGGGTGAATTTTCACTCAGAAGAGTTGCGCCCGGACGATTTCGTTTACCGCGGCTACAACGGGGTGATGTGCGTCGAGGCCGGCGGACCGCCGGCTGGCACCGGCTGCGGCGGCTACGTCGTCGGCCAGACCGTCAAGCTCCTGAAGGAGCATCATTTGCTCGACGACACCGATATCGTGATCTTCGACGTGCTGGGCGATGTCGTGTGCGGAGGGTTTGCCTCGCCGCTGCAGCATTCCGACCGTGCGCTGATCGTCGCCGCCAACGATTTCGACTCGATCTTCGCGATGAACCGCATCGTCGCGGCGATCCAGGCCAAGTCGCGCAATTATCCGGTCCGGCTCGGCGGCGTCATCGTCAATCGCAGCGCGGGCACCGATCAGGTGGACAAGTTCAACGAAAAAACGGGACTGAGGACGGTCGCGCATTTCCCGGACCTCGACGTCATCCGCAAGAGCCGGCTCAAGAAGTCGACGCTTTTCGAGATGGAGCCGTCTGGCGAGGTCGAGGCCGTCCAAAACGAATATCTCCGGCTTGCCGCATCGTTGCTGGCGGGCGCCGAGCCTCTGAATGCAATTCCACTGAAAGACCGTGACATCTTCGACTTGTTGGGATTCGATTGATGACCACAGCCCAATATCTTGAACGGCGCAGCGAGCTCGAAACCTATTTCGACCGCACCGCGGTCGCGGCCTGGACGCGTTTGACTTCGGATGCGCCGGTCGGACGCATCCGCGCCACCGTGCGCGCCGGTCGCGACGAGATGCGGCAGGCGTTGTTGTCCTGGCTGCCGGAGGATCTGCGCGGCGCACGCCTGCTCGATGCCGGCTGCGGAACCGGCGCGTTGTCCATCGATGCAGCACGCCGTGGCGCCAATGTCGTCGCCGTCGACATTTCGCCGACACTGATTCAGATCGCAAGCGGCAGGCTTCCCGTCGACATCAGCCCGCGCGCCATCCGCTTCGTGGCCGGCGACATGCTGGATCCGACTCTCGGCAAGTTCGATTTCGTGGTCGCCATGGACTTCGTCATCCATTATCGCCCGGCCGATGTCGTCCGTATCTTCGCCGGCCTTGCGACGCGCACGCTGCATTCGCTGCTGGTGACCTTCGCGCCAAGGACACCGGCGCTCGCGCTGATGCATACAGTCGGACGCGCGTTCCCGCGCGAGAACCGGGCACCCGCCATCGAGCCGATCACGGAACAATATCTCAGATCGTTGATCACCGGCCATCCCGACCTCGAGGAATGGTCATTTGGCCGAAGCCGTCGGGTCACGAGCGGCTTCTACAAGTCCCATGCCTTGGAGTTGCTGCGACGATGACCAGGCTCGCTCCATCGCTTGTGCAGGGCTGGATGCGATTGGGATCGCGCTTCCTGCCCTTTGCCGATGCCGCGACGAGTGAGCTTCCTTTGCCACGACTGATGCGGCTGTCGCTGTTTCAGGTGTCGGCCGGGATATCCGTCGTGCTGCTGAACGGCACGCTCAACCGCGTGATGATCGTCGAGCTCGGTGTGCCGAGCTGGCTGGTAGCTTTGATGGTCGCGCTGCCGTTGGTGTTCGCGCCGTTGCGCGTGCTCATCGGCTTCCGGTCGGATCATCATCGCTCGGTGCTTGGCTGGCGCCGCGTACCCTACATCTGGATGGGCACGCTGCTGCAGTTCGGTGGGCTTGCGATCATGCCCTTTGCGCTGCTGGTGCTGTCCGGTGACGCCCCCGGGCAGATCGTCGCGGGCCGCATCGGGGCGGCGATCGCGTTCTTGCTGGTGGGGGCCGGACTGCATACGACGCAGACCGCCGGACTCTCGCTCGCGACCGACATCGCGCCAGAACAATCGCGCCCGCGTGTGGTGGCATTCCTGTACGTCATGCTCATGTTCGGCATGATGGCAAGCGCGCTCGCCTTTGGCGCATTGCTCGCCAATTTCAGCGAGATGCGCCTGATCCAGGTCGTCCAGGGCGCGGCATTGACCGAAATGGCCCTCAACATCGTCGCACTATGGAAGCAGGAGGCGCGGGATCCGGCCCGCACGTCGGCAGCGCGCGAGCGGCCGTTGTTCCGAGAGTCCTGGCGCAAGTTCCAGAATGCGGGCGGCTCGCTGCGCGTGCTTCTTGCGGTTGGGCTCGGCACGGCGGGCTTTACCATGCAGGACATTCTGCTCGAACCTTACGGCGCCGAGATCCTGCACCTGACGGTCGGCGAGACCACGGCACTCACCGCGCTGTTTGCCGCCGGCACGCTGACCGGCTTCGCCATCTCCGCGCGGCGTCTCGGCAACGGATCCGATCCTTACCGGATGGCGGCGATCGGCGCGCTCGTCGGACTAATTGCATTCTCAGCAGTCATCTTTTCCGCGCCGATGATGTCCACCTTGCTGTTCCGGATCGGCACTGCGCTGATCGGATTTGGCGGAGGGCTGTTCGCAGTCGGCACGCTGACCGCGGCGATGGCGCTGGCGCGCGATGGTGCGAGCGGCCTTGCGCTCGGCACCTGGGGCGCCGTGCAGGCAACCTCGGCAGGCGCCGCGATCGCCGGCGGCGGCGCCATTCGCGACCTGATGTCGGCGCTGGCTGCCCAAGGCCATCTCGGGGTGGCGCTCGCCAATCCCGCGACCGGCTACAGCATCGTCTATCACATCGAGATCGCACTCCTGTTCGCAACGCTCGCCGTGATCGGTCCGCTGGTACGATCGCGGAACGCGGCGCCCCAACAAGAACTGAAGTTCGGTCTAGCGGAATTTCCAGGTTAGTCCATTCGGGAGGACGTCATGCGCTCAGATCTCACGGGTTATCTCGACGTCGCACAGGTCACGCTGTACGCGTTCTGGATTTTCTTCGCCTGCCTCATCTTCTATCTCCGGCGCGAAGACAAACGCGAGGGCTATCCATTGCAATATGAGGATGGCGGTCGCCGCAGTGGCGTGGGCTTCCCGTCTTATCCGGGCTTCAAGAAATATCTCATTCGGCACGGGCGGGTTGCGACCCTGCCCAACTGGAAGAACGACCGCCGAGACGCGGCCGTCGCCCCGATGGCGCCCTGGCCCGGATCGCCCTATGTGCCCACCGGAAATCCCATGCTCGACGGCGTCGGACCGGCCTCTTATGCCGATCGTGAGGACGTTCCTGAACTCACGATGGACGACATACCGGCCATCGTGCCGCTGCGCGCCGATAGCACCATCACGATCGAGCAGCGCGATCCCGATCCACGCGGCATGCCGGTGATCGGCGCCGACGGCGAGGTCGGCGGAACGGTTCGCGACGTATGGGTCGACCGCGCCGAAATGCTGATCCGGTATCTCGAAGTCCAGGTGGCGGGCGCCGCCGGCCGCAATGTGCTGCTGCCGATGACCATGGCGCGCGTCAAGATGCGCTGGGGCAAGGGCCGCGTGCTGGTTCAATCGATCCTTGGCCGTCAATTCGCGGATGCGCCGGTGTTGGCCAACCCTGATCTGGTTACCAAGCTCGAAGAGGACAGGATCGTCGGTTATTTCGGTGGCGGCAATCTGTACGCTACTCCCGCGCGCCAGGAGCCTTTGCTGTGAGCGTGCGGATTTTCCAGCTTGAGCCGCTCGATCTTCCCGAGGGCGAACGCCTGATCTGGCAGGGCAGGCCGAGCGCGCGGGCGCTGGCAGTCCGGGTGTTTCATGCGCGCCTCGTTGCGATCTACTTCGTCATGTTGTTTGCCATGCGGATCGCGTTTGGCATCTTCGAACGGCAGTCCTGGCTCAATTCGACAGCCGCAGCGGCGCGGCTCGCCATACCGCTCGCCATGGTCCTGGTGCTGCTGGGCGGACTGGCCATGCTCTACAGCCGCACCACGCGCTACGCCGTGACCAATCGGCGCGTGCTGCTGCAATTCGGCGCGGTTCTGCCGATGACGCTCAATATTCCCTTCGGGCAGATCGCGAGCGCCGCCGTAAAGGAATATGCCGATGGCAGCGGCGACCTGCCGTTGGCTGTTATCAGCGAGCAACGCCTGGCGTTTCTGCTGTTGTGGCCGCACGTGCGGCCATGGCGGCTCACGAAAGTCGAGCCAATGCTGCGTTGCGTACCGGACGCGCGCAAGGTGGCCGATTTGCTCGCGAAGGCGCTGCTGGCCGCATCGCCGAAAGCGCCCGAACCGGCCGTCGTCGCAATGCCGGTGCCTCGGCCGGCAGAGCTGACCACTGCTGTGGCGACCGCGGCTTAGGAGGAAACGATGAGCGCAGCCGTTGTGAAAAGAATGGTCCCTCGCGGCGCGATCCTCGGAGCGTCCGCGCTGATCGGATTTTCGCTCGTTGCGGCAAGCCTCGGCCGTCTCACGGGCGTCGGCACGGTCCGCGCGGATTACGCAAGCACGGAACAAAGGATGTCGTTTCGGTTCGAGGACCGCGCCGATGGCGGCATCTCGGTGATTGCACCCGAGAGCGGCGCGACCATCGGCGTCGTGCCCGCCGGCACCGATGGCTTCGTCCGCACCGTGCTGCGCAGCCTCGCTTTCGACCGCCAGCGCCACGGCGTGGGCGCAGGGCCCGAGTTTGTCATTGCCAGATGGACGGACGGACATACGACCATCGACGATCCCGCCACCGGCCGCCGTGTCGATCTCGCAGCATTCGGCGTCGTCAACATGCAGGCCTTCGAACATCTGGTCGCAATGCGAGGTGACAAGCCATGACCCGGCTGCACGGAGCGGGACCCCGGCGCTTCGACGTGGGGTGCACGATCGAGATCGAGCAGACGGCCGAGAGCCTGCATGCCCATGTCAGCCTGGATGGCGACATCGATATTCGTCCCGGCGACGAGGTGACCATCCATGGCGCGCCGGTCCGGATCGCCTTTGGCGACTGCGTCAACCTGCGCCGCACCGCAACCGTCGTTCGCGCAGGCCCGATGAAGCGGCTGTTGACGCAAGTCGCAGGCTATCTCGAATTGACCGAACTTTACGACGTCAGCTTCTCGGACGGGAGGGCATCATGATCGCGATCGAAGGCGGCACTCGGGCGGTTTCGAGCACTGATATCGCGCGGGAGGACACCATTCTCAGCCCGCGATTCTACACCACCGATTTCGAGGCGATGGATCGGCTCAACGTCGATCTGGTGCGGAACGAATGGGATGCCGTGCTCTCCGATCTGCGCGCGGATTTCAACCGCAAGCATTTCGTCAAGACGGCCGAATTCGAAAGGGACCTCGACGCGCTCCCGCCCAAGCTGCGCAACGAGTTCAAGGACTTCCTGGTCAGCTCGCTTACGGCGGAATTCTCCGGCTGCGTGCTGTATGCCGAGATCAAGAAGCGGATCAAGAACCCTGACATCCGCGAGCTGTTCACGTACATGAGCCGCGACGAAGCGCGCCATGCCGGCTTCATCAATGAAATCCTGAAGGATCACGGCATAGGTGTCGATCTCGGCTTCCTCACGAAGGTCAAGAAATACACCTACTTCAAGCCCAAGTTCATCTTCTATGCGACTTACCTGTCCGAGAAGATCGGCTATGCGCGCTACATCACGATCTACCGGCAGATGGAGCGCAATCCGGCCAGGCAATTCCATCCGATTTTCCGTTGGTTCGAGAAGTGGTGCAACGACGAGTTCAGGCACGGCGAGGCCTTTGCGCTGCTGATGCGCGCGGACCCCAAACTTTTGAGCGGCCACAACAAGCTCTGGATCAAGTTCTTCCTGCTCGCGGTGTTTGCGACCATGTATGTGCGCGATCACATGCGGCCGGCGTTTCATGAGGCGCTCGGCATGAAGCCGACCGATTACGACATGCGGGTGTTCCGGATCACCTCCGAGATCTCGCGCCAGGTGTTTCCGGTCGTGCTCGACATCGACGATCCGCGCTTTCTGGCCGGCCTCGAACAACTGCGCAAGGTTGCCGAAGCGATCGCCGAGGCCAAGGCGCGAGGTGGATTAGTGGCGCGCCTCAAGCGCGCCATCCTGCCGCTCGCGGCGGGAGCGGCCTTCGTGCGGCTTTTCCTGCTGCCGGCGAAGAGGAACGAGCTGCCGCGGGAAATAAGGCTTCAACCCGCCTGGTGAGGGGAGCGCGGCCATGAGCGCACTTGCAGTCGCAATCCCCTACGTCCTTTTTGTCTGGTGGTTCTCGACCGGCACGGTCCTGTTCCTGGTCGGCTTGTCATCGCGACACGGCGCGCTGTTGAAGGCGGGCACCGCGATCCTGTTCGTGGCGTCGCTCGTGGGTCTTGCGACCAGCAGTCAGGCGACCAGCACCGCGGGCGCCTTTTGCGTTTTCGCCTGCGCGATCCTGCTGTGGGGCGCCATCGAAATATCGCTGCTGGCAGGCTGGATCACAGGCCCGCGGCCGGAAGCCTGCCCGCGCGATTGCAGTGGCGTCGATCGCGTCTGGTTTGCGCTGCAGGCGATCGCCTATCACGAGTTCGCCCTGATTGCGACTGCGGGTCTCATCTTTGCGGTGACGCGAGATGCGCCCAACCAGTTGGGCTGGTGGACTTTCCTGGCGCTTTTGGTGCTGCGGCAGAGCGCCAAGATCAATCTCTTCCTGGGCGTGCGCACGCTCAACGATGAGCTTCTGCCGGCACAGGTCAGCTTCCTGCGCAGCTATTTCGCGCGCAGACCGATCAACGCGCTGTTTCCGTGGTCCGTGACGCTGGCGACTGCGGCGGCCGCGTTCCTCGCCCTTGCCGCCATCGCCGCGAACTCGAACTTCGATGCGGTGTGCTATTCGCTGCTCGCGGTACTGGTTGCGCTCGGGGCGCTCGAGCACTGGTTCATGGTGTTGCCGGTGCCGGTTGCAGACCTCTGGCGCTGGAGTGTTCGCAAGCCAATTGCCGAAGCGGTCCCGGCAACCGAGCCGGTGGAACGGCCGCTTCTCTCCGTGATCCCAGGTGGCGCGGCGGCGGTACGGGCGGTCGCCCCGAAGAGCGAGGCCTTCCTGGCGCGGCAGCGGCTCGAGGAGCAATTTCGTCAGGCCTATCGCGAGCAAAAAGCCGTTGCTGACGCGGGGCTGAGCGCGCCGCGAAGCGAGACACGACAGCGGGCACCAATTGAACAAGCAGATGGGAGAGCACCATGAATTACGAAGACTATTTTCGTCGTCAGCTGGATGGTCTTCGCCGCGAGGGACGTTACCGGGTCTTCGCCGACCTCGAGCGCAAGGTTGGCGCCTTCCCAAAGGCGACGCATCACGCGTCCTCCGGTCCGAGCGAGGTGACGGTGTGGTGTTCGAACGATTATCTGGGAATGGGACAGCACCCGAAAGTGCTCGCCGCGATGCACGAGGCGCTTGACCGATGCGGCGCCGGCGCCGGGGGCACGCGCAACATCGCCGGGACAAATCATTATCATGTCCTGCTGGAGCGGGAATTGGCCGACCTTCACGGCAAGCAGGCGGCGCTGTTGTTCAATTCCGGCTATGTCTCCAACTGGACGTCGATCAGCACCATTGCCTCGCGCATGCCCGGCTGCGTCATCCTGTCGGATGAGCTGAACCACGCCTCGATGATCGAGGGCATGAAGCACAGTCGCTGCGCCACGCGGGTCTTCCGCCACAACGATGTTGCCGACCTGAAACGGAAATTGTCCGACCTCGATCGCGACGTGCCGAAGCTGATCGCTTTCGAATCGGTCTATTCGATGGACGGCGACATCGCGCCGATATCGGACATCTGCGACGTCGCCGATGAGCACAATGCGATGACCTATCTCGACGAGGTTCATGCCGTCGGTCTCTACGGGCCGCGCGGCGGCGGCATCTCGGACCGCGAAGGACTCAGCGACCGCCTGACCGTCATCGAGGGAACGCTGGCCAAGGCATTCGGGGTGATCGGCGGCTACATCACCGGTTCGCATACCGTCTGCGACTTCGTGCGCAGTTTCGCATCGGGCTTCATCTTCTCCAGCGCGCTGCCGCCGGCGGTGGCGGCCGGAGCATTGACAAGCATCCGTCATCTGAAGGCGAGCTCCCATGAGCGCGAGCGTCACCAGGATCGCGTCGCGACCCTGCGGCGCAGGCTGGATGAAGCGGGTGTGCAGCATCTCGACAATCCCAGTCACATCGTTCCGGTCATGGTGCGCGATCCCGTTCTGTGCAAGCAGATCAGCGACGTCCTGCTTGATCGCTACGGGATCTATGTGCAGCCGATCAATTTCCCGACAGTGGCGCGCGGGACTGAGCGACTGCGCATCACGCCATCGCCGCATCATTCCGATGAGGACATCGAGGAACTTGTCGCAGCCTTATCCACCATCTGGGCGGAGATGGGCCTGGCAAAGGCGGCCTGAGCCCAAGGCGATGACCTACCACGCCGCCATTTCGGCCGAGCTGCAGAGAACGCTGGCGCGCGTCTGGTTCGAGAGACTTCGCGACCAGATATGCGCATCGATCGAGCTTCTGGAGCAACAGGCGCCGGCGGAGCTGTTTCCGCGGGCGCCGGCCACTTTCGTGCGCAAGCCCTGGACACGTTCGTCGGGAGAGGGAGGTGGCGTCGGCGGTTTCCTCACAGACGGGCGCCTGTTCGAGAAGGCTGCGGTCCATGTCTCGTCCGCGAACGGCCATCTGACGCCGGAGATCGCAAAGACGCTGCCGGGTGACGGCAAGCAGCTCGACTATCTGTCGACCAGCATCAGCCTGATCATCCATCCGCGCAGCCCGCGCGTGCCTGCGGTTCACATGAATACCCGTTTCCTGGTGACGTCGCAGTGGTGGTTCGGCGGCGGCGCCGATTTGACTCCGATGCTCCCCGAACACCGCTCGCAAGCCGCCGAAGACGCTTTGGAGTTTCACGGCGCGATGCGGCAGGCCTGCGACGCGCACGATCCGGCCTACTACTCGAAATTCAAGGCATGGGCGGACGAGTACTTCTTTCTGCCCCACCGCGGCGAAGCGAGAGGCGTCGGCGGCATCTTCTACGACCACCTCAATACAGGAGATTTCGCAGGCGATTTCGCCTTTACGCGCGACGTCGGCCTTGCCCTGCTTGACGTCTATCCGCGGCTTGTCATGCGCAGGATGAGCGAGCCCTGGAGCGAGGAGCAAAGACGGCAACAGCTCGCCTGTCGCAGCCTCTATGCCGAATTCAACCTGCTGTACGATCGCGGCACGATGTTCGGGCTTCGGACCGGCGGAAATGTGGAAACCATTCTGAGCTCGATGCCGCCGGCGGTGAGCTGGCTCTAGCAGCTGGGCTTTCGGCATTGGAATGTCATGCGACGGCTGATGAAATTTCTCCACACGATCGGCGCCGTCGGTCTGATGGGCGCGATGGCGTGCCTTGTCGTGTTGCTCGGATTTCTGCCGAAGCCGGCATTGCTATCGGAGTATGCGATGATGACGGCCGCGATGGGCGGCATCGTCACGTGGATTTTCCTGCCATCGCTCGGGCTGACATTGATTGCCGGCTTGCTGGCGATCGCTCTCAATCGTGCCTATCACAGCGCCGGCTGGGCCTGGGCAAAGCTCGCCACGGGCGTGTTGATTTTCGAATGGGGTTTTACCGCCATTCTCGGGCCGATGCAGGAGGAGGCCGAGCTCAGCGCGCGCGTGCTCGCTGGGGAGACGGATGCGAGCGCACTCGCGGCATCGCTGGGCGCAGAGCGCAACTCCTTATGGGTTTTGCTCGCCGTTGCCGCGGCAAACGTCATGCTCGGCATATGGCGGCCGCGTCTCACAAGTCTTCCGGACTGATTCGTCAAAGCGAGAGAGTATGTCGGCAGTGCCCGATGGTGACGGCCGTCATTTTTGTCCTTCCGCGTGACCTCCGCTATCGGGGCCTGATCCGCTCGAAGAACCGGTAGGAGCCGTGCGCGTATCGGGCGAGGGATTTTGAGGTTGATAGGGCTTCGGCTTGTTTGGATCGGTTCGCTCCGTTGCCAACTGATTATTGGCTTGCGTTCCCTCTGAAACGGAGGTTCCTGAATGCGAGCGATAGCCGAACGTCAAAAGAGCCATCGCGACGAGTGCCGCCACGAGCAATCCGAGAAGTTCGGCGCCGGCGCCCGAGGCCTCAACACCGCGCGTTCGCCCGTCACTCTCGAGCGCATAGGCCGCGATCTCCCGATTGTGACGCGATCGCAGAAAGACCAGAAAAATTCCCGCGCCGACGACGATGCCCGCCGCCAAAGTAAAGAACATCAGCCAACTCAGTGGCGCATCTCCGCTCATTGCAAATCCTCCGACGAGCCGGTTTCCGGTTGGCTACGCGCCGAGAGGCATTAAGTTCCTGTGAGCGGGCTCAATTGCGCAATGTGGTCGGGTCCGGCCTGCGCTGGCGCGCGTTCCCCGCGTACGCGAGGCGCTTCGATTGATGCCGAATAGCAGCAAAGAACCAGAGCTTTCGCGCGCGCCCGTTCTTTTCACTTGCCCGGTCACGCAAGTAAAAGTCTTCATTGGTCTGAAGACGATGATGCGCCTGAGGACCAATACGAGGGCGTGGTTTGTGAAGCTTGTTCCCGATTACATTTCGTCAATTCGAAAACTGGTAAGCTGATGGGTGAAGAAAACGAATAGATAGAACTTGTTGCATGGCACACGATTGAGGTTACGCGAGGAACGAAGGCACGACAAATCAAGTTGACCTGACCAACACCAATCTCATTGTGGTCATCTGATGAAGTTAATGCTCGCATCTTCGGGTCTTGCGCTCGTTACGTCGGTAGCGATGGCTGCGCCCTCACCGGAGCAGGTGCAGTGGGAAACCTACTCCATCGCAAAGACCGGCACTTCGGTCGATGTCCCAATCTCCATCTTTACGGAGAAGTCCGCGCTCCCGGGCGGGTCTGGAGAAACATTCAACACTGTTGATGGAAGGGCAGTCCTAACCGTCCAAACTGCGCCGAACTTCGAGCACGATACACCTGCAAGTTTCCTCGAAAAACAGCATCCTCCTAAGCACATCCAATACAAGAGGGTCACGTCTCGGTTTGTTGCGGTGTCTGGCTACAAGCAAGACAAGGTTTATTACTCTCGTTGTAATTTCTCAGGCGATCTAGTCCACTGCGTGATCATGAGCTATCCCGCAAGGGAAGAGCGCGATTGGGATGACATTGTTACTCGGATCAGCCTCTCACTGAGCGGCAGATAGCTGAGCATTGCCCCGGCAAGATGGTGAAGGCGGCCTCCTGATCGAGTGGACGACGAGCGTAGTCGGACTGTTCAAGATTGAACCTTCGTTTAAGTTTCGTCCCATCTGTGGTGGACTATCGCCAGAATCAAGCTGGTGGGGGACGCCTAGTCAACTGACCACTCGGGACTCCGGCGCCACCGCTAGGAGCAGGAATCGGAAGAATGCTCGCTGTCTTCCAATCACCCATTAGAGGCACAAGCAAGATTTCGAGCACCTTCAATTCATCCATCTTGGGGGCCAAGCGCCCAAGAGGCGGTGCCTCGCCAAGCCGCACAAGCAGCGTGGACGTAAGAAATGTACGACAGGAAACATTTTAGTTCCCCGTCCCCTCGATACTGATAGGCTGCCTGCTGCTTGAGAGTAATTGCCAAAGGAAGCAAAATGGCAACGATCCTGATTGTTGAGGACGATGATCCAGTTCGCGTACTCTCGGAGTCAATACTTCGAGACGCTGGCTATAACGTCATTGCTGCAACGGCTCTCGATGGCAGCCTAGCTCTACTAGAAACGGATCAGTCGATTGACCTCCTGTTCATTGACGTTATTCTCGGGCAGGACTTGGAAGCTGGATTAAAGGTCGCCCAGAAGGCACGAGAAAGGCGGCCCGTAATACCCGTCCTTTACACTTCAGGATTGGACGTAAACGCCGGAATGAAGGCTCTATTCGTCGAGCCGTTTCTTTTTCTGCCAAAGCCCTACACC
Source organism: uncultured Alphaproteobacteria bacterium (assembly GCA_963738845.1). Lineage (GTDB taxonomy): Bacteria > Pseudomonadota > Alphaproteobacteria > Rhizobiales > Xanthobacteraceae > Bradyrhizobium. Next base: position 156,575 of record CAVTYJ010000016.1, read on the forward strand.
GCCGAACAACTCGTCAAATCCATTCAGTACCTGCTTCTGAAATCCACCAGCCGTGAGCGACTAAAATTCCCGGAAAGCGACTCCGAAGCGTCACTTTGATATTCGCCCCATTTGCGGGCAAGAGCGCTGCACCGACTTGGTTGATGCAGCGCGGCGTCAATTCTTGGCAGGCCGCAGTCCTAACGGTCGCGCCGGACGAGGTCCCGTTCCTCCACTGGGGTGACGTGGACGCCGGCGGGGTGCGCATTTTTAGGTACCTGGAAGAGAGCCTGCCCCGGGGGCCGCGACCGCACCTCATGACAAAGGAGCTCGCCGAGAAGTGCGGTCAACCGGCCGATTCGGATCCGAGCCTCGCTTCCGTCGCGAGATCCGACAGTGCGATCCGCGATCTGGCGGAGTGGTTGGCGTTTGGGTCGGACGTGCGCCACCTTGAGCAGGAGGCACTGGATCCGATTGCACTCTAGCTTACGCCCTAACGCCTGTTCCAGTGACGGTCATCGTCTTCACCGTCGTCTTCGTTCATATCGACCGTCAACAGAGTCGTGGTGTAACCGTTCTTCTGCGCGAAAACTTGCTCGTAAAGGGCTTCGACGCGGCCACGCTTCTCTAGCCATGCGTGAGTGGGCACATCCCTCATTTCTGAAACGGTGCCGATTGTAGACGGACCTGGCCAGCGACGGGTGAGAGAGAGCTCAGGAATCGGAGCGCCCGCACGAAGGCCAAGATAGGGGAAATTAGGTGCCGGTATGACCCTCTGCACCTTCCGATCTTTGGATATCACGATGGCGGCAAGTTCGTCGGCGCTGGTCACGTAGACCTTGGCCATCACTTCGAGGGAGACGTCGAACTTCCGCGCCAGCGCGCGCACTTGTTCGAGGTCGCACGCCTTGCTCAGCTTGCGACGCTCCGCGCGAAATTCCGGCATCGGAACCACCAAGGCCGCGGAAAACTCGTTCGCTTCGATCTCGATCCGCTCTTCGTGTGGCACCGTCTCCCATTGGTCCTTGGGTCGGGCGCGGCGCAGGTCACTTGCCGAGCATTCGAACTTGGCCTTCAATATCCTGTGCCAGGGGATCGCGAAATGGCCGATTTCATGCCCGAGCGTGAAATTTCGCCGCCCAGGGGGCATCCCCTTGCGAAGCCCGACCGCGCCAACGCCGTCTGATATGACGAGCGTGCCCTCGAAGTTGTCGGTATCGTACTCACGGATGCCAACTATGCCGAGGGCCTTGGCGATCTGCTCCAGAGGAACACGCACGGGGACTGCGCCAAGCTGTGCGCGGATCTGTCGATGGAGCTCGAAAGCCAGCTTCAGCGGCTGGCCCAGATCGGCAAGCTCCATCAAATCGATCGTAATTTCGGGAACGTCGGTTGTCATTTTTTCTTCGCGATCACGTTCAGGAGGTCCTCCAGCACCTTGAACTGCTCTTCCTCGAGAGTGCCGAGCTTGTCGCTGTTCCTCCGAAAGAACATCTCCGCCTGGCTCTGAGTGCCCTGTTCGTCGATCAAGAACGCCACGGTGGTATCAAAATACCAGGCAAGTTTCTTGAGAAGGTCAAGCGAAGGGTTCTTGCTCCTGTTGCTCTCAAGCTCCCAGATGTGGGCTTTGCTCGCGCCAATAGCGTCTGCAACCTCTTGGAGTGACTTGTTTTTTCTTACTCTTAGCTCTTTTATTCGGTCGCCTAGCGGCATCCCAACTCCTTCAATATATATAGGTATATCGAACGCCACGTTTACTATATCTTGACGTCGGCCGAGCCGTTCGATATAACTATACGGTGCCGCAAGAGCAGCGCTCATGCAAGGAGAAAACGACCATGGAAGTTCACGAAACCCCGCCGGATCACGCCGGCAAACATCATTACTTCTACACCATCGACGGGAACCGGTTCGAAACCTCGGACGAGATCCAGGATACGCGCAAGCTCTTGCAGAAGGCCGGCCTCGCTCCGGCCGATGACTACGTCCTCATCGAGCTGTTGCGGCCGGGCGCCCGCATCATCGGCCTGGACGAAGATGTTGACTTGGACAGCACCGAGACGCGCGAATTTCGCTCCTTCCTGACTGACCGTACCTTCAACTTCACGGTTGATGAGATCGGCTACGCCTGGGGCAGCGCGGCGATCACCGAGCCCGAATTGCGCGACATCGCCGAAGTGCCCGCCAACAAGGTGATCTTCCTGGATCGCCACGACCAAGAGGACTTGGTGTTGGAAGGAAGCTCCAGCGTCGACCTCGCCGCGGCCGGAACGGAGCACTTGCGCACGGCCAAGCGCTTGATCACCGTGTTCTACAAGGACAAGCCTTTCGAACTGAAGCCGGGAAAGTATACCGGAGCTCAGCTCGCGGCGATCTTCGGCGTCCCGTCGCAGTATCAGCTTGATCTCGTGAAGCCCAACGGCGAGTTCGAAGAGATCGAGCCGACCAAGTCGGTCGATATCAAGGAGGGCATGCACTTCGTCTCGCATCCGCCCTGTGGTCAGTCGTCATGAGCGACCCGGCTTCCGAGCTTCTGAAGCTGCGGGATCTCTGCCCCGCAGCTGAGATCTGGACCGACGGCGGTCATCCCGCCGTCTTCATGCCCAAGCTGCAGTTCAAGGCGCAGGGTGGCGCGCAGACCCGCGACGCCCTCCTCTGGCCGCAGGCGCGCGATGGCTACGCCACTCGGCTGTTCCTGTCAGCCCAGGTTCCCGGTGCCCAGAACTGGAATTCGTTCAGCATCTGCGGTCGACAGTGGTTTGCGTGCTCATGGCAGGGCGTGCCGGCGCACTTGCCGTGGATCGAGATCCTCGCGAACCACCTGCGGGCTTTCCGATGAAGATAATTATCAAGATCGCAGGTGAGCTGCTGACATCCATTCGTGCGGATCTTCGGCGGCGCCACGCGTTCGCTCATGAGCGGGTGGGCTTTCTTAAGGCTGGCGCGTCCCTGGCGGACGGAACGCTGCTGCTGTTCGCGATCGCTTATCAGCCGGTCGCGGACGAGGATTACGAGCGAGATCCGCTCGTCGGCGCCAGAATCGGCGGAAGCGCAATGCGCAAAGGACTGCAGTTTGCCTACCAATCGCGGTCCGCCCTGCTACACGTTCATGCGCACGGCGGTCGCGGTCGCCCCGAGTTCAGCGGCGTCGATCTCCGGAGCGGCGCGGAGTTTGTTCCCGGTTTCTTTCATGCGATCCCGCGCATGCCTCACGGCATGATGGTCTTGAGCGAAGATTCGGCGACGACGAAGGTCTGGCTGGATGAAAGCGATCACGGGACCTATGCATCGAGCATCATCGCCGTTGGCGCCCCGCGTATGAAATTCGGAGACCGCTGATGAACTGGCTTGATCGACAGAGCTTCCTGGGGGCGGACAGCGATAGGATTCTGCAGGAGGCTCGGATCGGTATCGCCGGCCTGGGCGGCGGCGGGTCGCACGTCGCGCAGCAACTCGCGCACGTCGGTGTTCGGTCCTTTGTGCTCGCCGATCCCGACATCATCGAAGATACCAACCTCAACCGCTTGGTCGGAGGCACGCGAGAGGATGTCAAGAACGGGTTGCGCAAGGTCGACATCGCGCGTCGGGTAATCCAGGGCGTGCGGCCGGACGCCGATGTGGAAACGGTCGGCGACGTGTGGCAGGCCGCAAGCGACGCCTTCAAGCTGTGCGACGTCATCGTGGGCGGCTTGGATTCGGTTCGCGCAAAGGATGAACTCAACTCCTTTTGTCGCCGGCATCTTATCCCATACCTCGACATGGGCATGGATGTGCACGGCACCACGAACGACTATCTGATCGCCGGACAGGTCGTCCTCTCGTCACCAGGAAAGCCGTGCTTGCGTTGCTTCCATATCGTAACGGACCAGCGGCTCGAGCAGGAAGGTCGCCGCTACGGCGTTGCAGGAGGAAATCCGCAAGTCGTTTGGCCGAATGAAGTCTTGGCTTCCACGGCCGTTGGACTGCTTATGCGGCTCCTCACGCCGTGGCATCGCGCTTCGGTTGCCACTGCCTATCTCGAATACGACGGCAACACCGGCACTGTTTCGCCGAGCCAGCGATTGGCTCACGTGCTTTCTCGGCCGTGTCCCCACGATCGGGAAGAGGAGCGTGGCGATCCCGGCTTCGACATCCGCTCGGTCTACGGACAGCACAGCTGACGTCCGCAAGTAAGGTCCGTCGGTGTAACAATTGCTTCGTGGTTTCAGAGCAGCCGGCGAAGCGCGACCGCTTCTCCTTCGAGAGCGGCGACAACCGGGTTCGCGGACGCGTCTCGCGCCCAGTCGCCGAGCGTATTGGCGCGTAGCTCCTCCCAAGCCCTATAAACCTTTTGGAGTTCCTCCACGACAGGTCCAAATAACTTGTCGTCCGATATGCCGATCTCCCGGAAGCGCAGGACCATCTGCACCGATTTTTCAATCCAGAGCATGGCGAGCAAGATTGTACTGTGGCGACGACCGTCGGTCTCGATCTGCTTCTTCGGATTGAGCGCTAAAACATGCTGCCAGAACAAAACGTATAGCGTTCTGACGAAGGCCCAATCGCTGTTCTCTTTGGCCTTGCCGAAACGCAACCGCTGCCTGCTGCTTCGATGGTAACGAAACTCGCCGGTAGCGTTGGAGATCAACTGGGTCTGTATAAACTGGTTCAGATCGGCCGGCGTGCGCAGCTTTGGAATTTTCCTAAATCGTGGGATCGTGCTTTGATTGATCCACATGGCGAAGCTTTCGTCATCGACGCAGCTTCCCAACCAGAAGCTGGTCTGAGCAATCAAAGTCGCGCCAGGGATCTGAAACTCCTTCCAGTCTTGTCTGATCTGATAATCGGTCCGACCCATTACCGCGATGTGGCGGTCAGGATCGTCGCCCGTGACGAGCATCTCCTTCGGGAACGGCATTCCGGCGAAACGGGAGATCAGGCCGTCGAACGACAGCGATAAGATCCGGATATTGTTGATTTTGAAGAACATGCCGGCCTGGCTTGTCCGGAATATCTGATTGTCCAAGCCGCTGAGCCCAAAGCCCTTCGTGGTGTCATCCGGATCCACGCTGATAATTGCGATCCGATCTTTGATCCCGATCCGCTGGTCGATCCGAAACTTCGGCGCGAACTCTTCCTTGTGCAGCATGTTGTATCCGAGCCAAAGACCTACGCGCACTTTGTCGAGCCAATCCAGCAGCCAATAACACTCAGACACCTCGATCGATTTGCCCGCCATAAGGGATTCGATCGCCTTCTTGGCCCGCCTTTCGAGCGTCTTCCCGTACTTCTCATTGCAAGGTTCGCAGGCGGGGAAGTGAAACGTGGACGCTGGTCTCACGATGTCGGCGCCGGTTACGGGGTCGCTCTCGATCTTGATTTTGCGATTGGGGTCTCCCGTGGCGCGCAGGAGCCACATCGGGATGATGTGTTCGCGGGAACGGGCAGACTTGCCAACCGCCGTGCCGCAGAAGACGCAATTCGACCAGCCAGGATCGCCGGCAGTGGTGCCACGTCGACCATCTGGTTTCATGAGGCAGATTTCCTGGAGGCACCCCCCTCGGTTTTTTCGAGCTAAAAAATCGCAGAAAAAAACGAGGGAAAATTCGGCAGTCGACTCAGTGGGATCTAAGATCGAGTCGTTCTTAAAACGAAATCGAGTCGCTCTAAAAGGCCAAATCGAGTCGTTCTAAAAGTGGCCTCACAAGCAGCGTGATTTCTGGTGGGCCCGGCAGGACTCGAACCTGCAACCAGACCGTTATGAGCGGCCGGCTCTAACCATTGAGCTACAGGCCCCGCCGCGGGCTGCCGCGTCAGGCGGCGAGGCAACGGTGCGGCTTTCGTTTACTAGGTGGCCGGCGATCCGGCAATGCCGGATGACTCCGTCAGGTTAATCAACCGACACCCCGGCAAACTCCACCACCTTGCGCCATTTCTCGGTCTCGTCGGCCATGTATTTTCCGAACTCGGCAGGGCTCATCGGCTTCGGAACGCCGCCGAGCTCGGACAATCGCGCCACCAGCTTCGGGTCGTTGAGGGCGTCATTGACCGCCTTGTTGAGGAGATCGACGATCTGCGGCGGCGTGTCCTTCGGAACCGACATGCCGTAGAAAACGGTGGCGTCATAGCCCGGCACGGTCTCGGCGATCGCGGGCACGTCGGGCACGCCAGGCCAGCGTTTTGCCGAGGTGACGCCGAGTGCGCGCACGGTGCCGCCCTTTGCCTGCTCCAGTGCGCCGGGCAGATTGTCGAAGATCAGCTGCACCTTGTTCGAGATGATATCGGGATAGGCCAGCGCCGAACCGCGATAGGGCACATGCAGCATGTCGCATTTGGTGACGGCCTTGAACAATTCCGCCGTCATGTGCACCGAGGTGCCGTTGCCCGAGGACGCATAGGAGATCTTGCCGGGATTGGCCTTGCAGTAATCGATCAGCTCCTGAACCGTCTTCACCGGCATGGCGTTCGCCACTACCAGCATGTTGGGCACCTGCATGAACATCGCGACCGGCACGGTGTCGCGCATGAAGTCGAAGGGCAGGTGCTTGTAGAGCGAGGTCGAGATCGCATTGTTGGCGCCGACGAACAGCACCGTATAGCCGTCGGCGGGCGAGGAGATCGCGGCCGCGGCCGCGATGTTGCCGCCCGAGCCGGTGCGGTTCTCGATGACGAATTGCTGGCCGAGATGATCCGACAGCCACTGGCCCATGATCCGCGCGGTGGTATCGACCGGCCCGCCAGGCGCGAAGCCGTTGATGAAATGCACCGGCCGGTTCGGATAATCGCCGGCGCTGGCCGCCCCGGCGGTCACGCCGAGCCAGACCAGGGCGAGCAGGGCGGCGCGCCATAACACGATCATGAATCCTCCCGTCCTTCGTTACGTTGTTTCGCGGCATGCTTCCACAAAACCGGGGACTTGCCTACACGCCCGCTTGCTGCATGATCTGATACCCTTTGCCGCGCCAGTCGGTTGTTTGTGACATCGCAAGAAGCCGTCGCGAAAGGGCGCGAGGATTTACTCGGACCGCCAGGAGCCGCGCTTGAGGAAGACCACGACATACGCTTCGATCGTTTGCTCGGGCATTTTGCTGCTGGCCGACTGTGCCGCAGCGCAACAGGGAGACAAGGCCATCACCAAGACCACGATAAGCCTGGGCACGGCGACGCCGGGCGGCGGCTTTCCGCTCTATGGCGATGCCTTCGCCGAAATCATGAACGCGGCCGATCCGACCTTGTCGATCCAGCCGCGCAACACCAAGGGCTCCAACGAGAACATCCCGATGCTCGAGAAAGGCGAGCTCGACATCGGCCTTGTTGCGGGCGAGCCGTCCTATGAGGCCTTCATGGGGCTCGGCGGCCGAACCAGGACCAGCGCGAAGATACTGACTGCGATGTACTCCTCGCCCGGGATGTTCGTGGTGCGCGCCGACAGCCCTTACAGGAGCATTCGCGATCTCGTCGGCCAGCCGGTCGCCTTCGGCGCGAAGGGCTCGGGTCTGCCGATTCTGTCGCGTTACATGCTCGATGGTCTTGGCCTGAAGCAGGACGAGGACTTCAAGTCGATCTATCTCGACCGCGCAGGCGATGGGCCCGCGATGGTCGAGGACGGCCGCGCCGCGGCGCTATGGGGTGCCGGCATCGGCTGGCCCGGCTTTGCCGCGGTCGCCTCAAGCCCCTCGGGGGCACGGTTCATTGCGCCGACGGCAGACGAGATCGCGCGCATTCGCGCCAAGCATGCATTTCTGAAGCCCCTCACCGTGCCGGCCGGAAGCTATCCCGGGCAGACCGCGCCGATCGATTCCATGGGATCATGGAGCTTCATTCTCGTGCGCGAAAACCTGCCCGACGATGTGGCCTATCATCTCGCCCGCACGCTGCACGGCATCGAAGCGACCTTCTGCAAGAAGCTCGCGCAGGCCTGCGAGACCACCGCCGCGAATACCGTCGCCGCCGCGCCTGATGTTTCGCTGATCCATCCGGGGGTGCTGAAATATCTGCGCGAGATTGGAGTCGCGAAGTGACCGTCGCCTAGACGACGGTCGTTCCGGGGCGCGCGAAAGCGCGAGCCGGGAATCTCGAGGTTCCGGGTTCGGTCCTGCGGACCGCCCCGGAATGACGGCTAGTTACTCACTCCGGACGCTCGACCTCCCACCCAGGTCTCCACTACCTCGAACTTGCTGTTGAACGCGACAAGATCGGCGCGATAGCCCGGCGCGATCGATCCGAGCCGGGATTGCAGGCCCAGAAAGCTCGCCGGCGTTCGCGAAGCCATGGTCAGCGCATCGTCCATTCCGAGACCAAGCAGCGTGACCGCGTTGCGGACCGCCTCCATCATGGTCAGGTGGGCGCCGGCCAGCGTGCCGTCCGGACCCGACAAGCGGCCGCCGTCCAGCGCAATGCGTCGGCCCTGCAGCAGAAACTCCCGCTGATCGGTGCCGACCAGCGGCATCGCGTCGGTGACCAGCATCAGACGATCGCGTCCCTTGCAACGAAAGGCGATGCGCAAACTCGCGGGATCGACGTGAAGGCCGTCGCAAATCAATCCGGCAAACAGCCGCGGGTCATCGAGCGCCGCACCGACGAGTCCGGGCTCGCGGGGGGTCAATTGTGACATGGCGTTGAACAGGTGCGTGACACCGGTCAATCCGCGGTCTGCCGCCTGCTTGAGCTGCGCGGCGGTCGCCTCGCTATGGCCGGCCGAGACGCGCAAGCCCACGCCGACAAGCTCGTCGATCAGGCCTGGCGGTACGCATTCCGGGGCCAGCGTCACGAGAGAGCGACCGCAATCGCCGAAACTCTTCAGCGCGGCGAGATCTCGGGCATCCGGCTTTCGAATTTCGGATTCCAGATGAATGCCTTTACGTGACTTGTTAAGTGCCGGTCCCTCCAGGTGAAAGCCAAGCACGCCAGGAACTTGCACGGCAGCCTTTGCGCCCGCAGCGAGCTGTTCCAGGACCTCGATACGGTCGGTGATCAGCGTGGGAAGACAGCTCGTCGTCCCGCTCTTGCGGTGGGCCTCGACGATGACGCGCACCCCTTCCTCGGTCGGTCGATCGTTGAGAAGAACGCCGCCGCCGCCATTGACCTGAACGTCGATAAATCCGGGCGCGAGAATCGTATCGGGCGGAAGTGCGATCGCCCCGCGCGGGGCGATCTCCCCCACCGTGACATTTTCGATCATGCCGCCGCTCACCGTGACCCACGACGGTCCGAGAAGGACCGACCCGTCAAAGAGTTGCGGTGTGGCGATGGTAAATTGGTGCAGAGTTCGCTGAGCCATGGCCCTTGATTGTGATCGTTTGCGGTCCCGTCGATTTTAGCACCGATAACGCGGACGTGAGGGGTTCGGTAGCGCTGAGCAGAGTGTATGCTGGTTGAACCGAAACATGGACCACTGCGTTGGAACTGGGATGGTGAGGCAAGACACAATCTATCTCGGGGTCGACGGCGGCGGCAGCCGGTGCCGCGCGCGGCTTGAGGACGAGCACGGCACCGTGCTGGGCGAGGGTCACTCGGGTCCGGCAACCACGCGGCTTGGCGTCGACAAGGCCTGGCGTTCGATCATGCACGCCTGCACGGCCGCGGCCGAGCAGGCGGGGCTGGCGCGCGAGGATCTTGCGAAGGTGCACGCGGGCATAGGCATTGCCGGACTTGGGCGGCGCGGAGCGGAGGCGGCACTCAACGGGATCACGCATCCATTCGCTTCGCTTCGATTTGTCAGCGACGGGCTGGCGGCCTGCCTTGGCGCTCATGGTGGCGCGGACGGTGCGATCGTCGTGGCCGGGACCGGCTCGATCGGCGTCGGTCTGTTCGGCGGCCGCGAGCTCCGTTTTGGCGGATACGGCTTTCCGATCTCGGACGAGGGAAGCGGGGCCGACATCGGATTGCAGGCGATCAGGCTTGCGCTTCGTGCCGCCGACGGACGTGGCGAGACCTCGCCCTTGCTCGAGGAGGTTCTCGCAGCCTTCGACCAGAACGCTTATCAGGCGGTGGCGTGGTCCGAGCAGGCCACCGCGACCGATTTCGCGGCCTTTGCGCCGATGGTGCTGCGGCACGCCATGCAGGGCGATCCGATCGGCCGGCGCATCTTCGAGCGCGCGGCCGATGCGATCGGGGATTTGCTCGACCTGTTCCTGCGCCGGGGCATCGAACGTCTGTCGCTGGTCGGCGGGCTGTCCGAGCCGATCACCGGCTGGCTCACGCCCGATTTGCGGGACCGCCTCAAGCCGCCGGATGACGACGCGGTCGGGGGCGCCTTGCTGGTGGCGCGGAGGCGATTTGTCGGGGTCGAACCTGCCACCGAAAGATGAACCGGAGCTCCGCGCTCAATTCCGTCATGAAAACGGACTTCACGCATGGCCACCGAAGACGTCGACCCTCGTTTTGCCGATCTTGACGCATGGACGCTGACGTCGGCGATGGAGGCGATGTGGGAGGGACAACTCGCCGCGGTCGCAGCGGTCGGGCACGCCATTCCCGCGATCACCGCAGCCGCGAATGCGGCCGTTCGCGCGCTCGGCGATCGCGGGCGGCTGGTATATGTCGGGGCGGGCACCTCGGCCCGAGTGGCCGTGCAGGATGGAGCCGAGCTGACGCCGACCTTCGCCTGGCCGCAGGAGCGGCTCCGCTTCATCGTCGCAGGCGGCGAGACGGCGTTTGCGACCAGTGTCGAAGGCGCCGAGGACGACGTCGACGATGCGGTCAGGCAGGTCGACGCCGCGGGTCTTTCGGCCCATGACGTCGTGATCGCGGTCGCGGCCAGCGGAACGACGCCGTTCAGCGTCGCCGCGCTGCAGCGGGCGGGCGAGCGTGGCGCCGTGACCATCGGCATTGCCAACAATTCCCGCACTGCGCTGCTTGCCTCGGCAAAATATCCCGTTCTGATCGAGACGGGCCATGAGCTGATCGCCGGATCGACACGGATGAAGGCGGGCACGGCGCAGAAGGTCGTGCTCAACCTGATCTCGACCGGCATCATGCTGAGGCTCGGTCGGGTCTATCGCGGCATGATGGTGAACATGCCGCCCACAAACGCAAAACTCCGGCGACGCGCCGAAAGCATGGTCGCGCAAATCGCAGGCTGCAGCGAAGCCAAGGCCGCGGCCGCGCTCGAGGAGACCCAGGGGGACATCAAGATCGCAGCCCTCGTGGTGCTCGGTTACGACAAGGCGGAAGCCGAAGCCATTCTCGCGCAACAGGAAGGCAATCTCCGCCGCGTGCTCGCCGCGCTTGCCGCCGGCAACAGTCATTGAAGTCCGCGCGCATTCGGCGACAATCGACGGTGATATGATGGTTGAACCAGCGTCTTCAGCGATGGCCCGCGAGATCCGCGAGAGCGCGGACGTCGTCGCGCGCATCGCAGTCGACCGCCACGCAATCGCCGAGGTGGCAAGGCGCCTCGAGATCGGCACGTCGCCGCTTGTCGTGATCTGCGGCCGTGGCAGCTCCGGCCATGTCGGCGTGTTCCTGCGCTATCTCATCGAGACCAGGCTGCATTTGCCGGTCTCGGCCAGTGCGCCGTCCGTCATCACCGCATTCCGCAAGCCGCTGGCGTTGCGCGATGCCCTGTTCATCGTGATCTCGCAGTCCGGGCGAAGTCCGGATCTGGTGGCGGCGACGCAATCGGCGCGGCAGGCGGGGGCCCGTACCGTTGCAATCGTCAACGCGGTTCCCTCGCCGGTCGCCGATGCCGCGGAATTCGTGCTTCCGATCTCGGCCGGGCTCGAACATTCGGTCGCAGCGACCAAGACCGTGATCGCCTCGATGGCGGTTGGCGCGGGGCTTGTCGCGGAGCTCGCGGAGGATGCCGCTCTGCAGGCAGCGCTGGATCGGCTGCCGGGGCGTCTTCAGCGCGCCCTGACACTCGACTGGTCCGCAATGGGCCGCGATCTCGAAGGCGCGTCCGCGGTGTTCGTCGCCTCTCGCGGCCTCGGCCTCGGCTCGGCGCGCGAGACCGCGCTGAAGCTTGCCGAAATCCTGCGGCTGCCGGCGCTCGGGTTCAGCGCGGCCGAGCTGCAACATGGCCCGCGCGCGGCCTTGTCGTCCAGCACGCCGGTGATCATGCTGCGCCTGATGGACGAAACAGCCGCCACCGTCGACGGCCTCGCAAGCGAGCTGCGTGAGAGCAGGATCGCGGTTCATCTGTGTGGCGGGCCGCACAGCACGGTGCCGTGGCTGGGCGATGACGATCCCGCCATCGATGCGATCACCATGCTGATTCCGGCCTATCGCATGATTGAACAGACCGCGCGCGCATGGAGCTTCGATCCCGACCGCCCTCCTTGGCTCAGCAAGGTGACGGAGACGTTTTGATTCGGCGCTGATCACCGATCGTCATTCCGGGACGGTTCGAAGGACCGGGCCCGGAATCTCGAGATTCCGGGTTCGCGCTTTCGCGCGCCCCGGAATGACCGCTACGCGGTCACTTCTTCACCAGAGCGCAATCCGGATTCGGCGGACCGAACGCCTCGTTGCCTGAGATCGTCGCGAGCACCTTGTAATAATCCCAGGGATATTTGCTTTCGTCCGGCGACTTCACCTGTACGAGCCAGAGATCGTGCACCATCAGATTGTCGTCGCGGAGCTTGCCGTTGCGCGCGAAGAAATCCTCGATCGGCTTCTCGCGCATCTTGGCCGCGACCTTGAGCGGATCGTCGGTGCCGGTCTCCTTGATGGCCTGGAGATAGTGCATCACCGACGAATAGACGCCGGCCTGCCACATCGTCGGCATCCGGTTCATCTTGGCGAAATAGCGCTTCGACCATTCGCGGGTCTTGTCGTCCATGTCCCAGTAGAAGGAGGTGGTCAGAAGCAGCCCCTGCGCGGCCGGCAGTCCGAGCGAATGGATGTCCGTGATCAGCGCAAGCAGCGCCGCCATCTGCTGGCCGCCCTTGAACACGCCGAACTCCGAGCCGGTCTTGATCTCGTTCATGTTGTTCGGCGGCCCCGCCGCGATGCCGATGATCTTTGCTTTCGAAGCCTGCGCCTGCAACACGAACGACGAAAGATCGGGCGTTGCGAGCGGCGGACGGACCGAGCCGAGCACCTTGCCGCCGTTGGCGGTGATCACGGCCGAAGCGTCGCGCTCCAGCGCGTGGCCGAACGCGTAGTCGTCGGTGATGAAGAACCAGCTGTCGCCGCCGCGCTTGACCACGGCCTGCGCCGTGCCTACCGCAAGCGCGTGGGTGTCGAACACCCACTGGATCGCATAGGGCGAGCAGAACTTGCCGTGGAAGTCGGCCGATCCCGTCGAGTGGGTGATGAAGAGCTTCTTCTTCTCGTTGGCGATGTTCTGCACCGCAAGCCCGACGGCCGACACCGGCACGTCGACGATCAGGTCGACCTGCTCGGTGTCATACCAGCGCCGCGCGATGGTCGCGCCGACATCGGCCTTCAATTGATGATCGCCGACGATGATGCTGATCGGCTTGCCAAGCACGGTGCCGCCGAAATCGTCGACGGCCATCTGCGCCGCGGTCACCGAGCCCTGGCCGGTCGGCGTCGAGGCGGGGCCGTTCATGTCGGTCAACACGCCGATCTTGACGACATCGTCTGAAATCTGCGCGAGCGCCGCGGTCGAGGCCAGCATGGCGACGGCGAGTGTTGCAAGCATCAGTCGTTTTCGGGCAAATATCATGTCTCCTCCCGTTATGGCTGACCTCGGCTGTTGTTGCTTTTGACCGGGTCGGCTAATTGGTTTCTATTGCAACTATTTAGGGGGCCGCGTCAACGGGCCGCTCCGCTTCCGCTCATCGTATTCAGCTTTCAATTCGGCCCCAATTAACCAGAGAGTTCGGTAACGAGCGCGCGACAAAAAAACGCGCCCATCAGGGAATGGAAAGCATGGCAAGGCCGCTCAGGGTTGCGATCGTCGGCGCCGGCATGGGCGGGTTGGCGACCGCCGCAGCGCTCCGAAGGATCGGTATCGAGGTGCAGGTTTACGAGCAGGCGCAACAATTTGCCCGGCTCGGCGCCGGCATCCAGGTCGGCTGCAACGCGATGAAGGTCTTGCGTGTGCTCGGGCTTGAGCCGCGCATGCGCCAGCAGTCCTTCTATCCGCGCTCCTGGAACAACCGCGACTGGCGCACCGGCGAGGTCAGGTTCGACATGATCTTCGGCGAGAGCGCCGAGCGCAAATTCGGGGCGCCCTATCTCTTGGCGCATCGCGGGGATCTCCACGCGGCGCTCGCAAGCGCCGTGCCCGAGCATTGCATCAAGCTGAGCCACAAGCTCGTCGGTCTCGATGAGACCGCCGACGGTATCAGGCTGAGCTTTGCGGATGGGACGAGCGCCAGCGCCGACGCCGTCGTCGGTGCGGACGGCGTTCATTCGGTCGTGCGCGATATCCTGTTCGGCGCCACCTCGGTGAATTTTACCGGGCGCATCGCCTATCGCACCACCTATCCCGCCGCGCTGCTCGGCGGCGAAAAGATCGACGACTGCACCAAATGGTGGGGCGAGGACCGCCACATCGTCATCTATTACGTCAAGCCCGACCGCAGCGAGGTCTATCTCGTCACCAGCCAGCCCGAGCCGGATTTTCGGATCGAGTCCTGGTCGGCCAAGGGCGACGTCAGGGAATTGCGCAAGGCCTTTGCCGGCTTCTCGCATGAAGTGCAACGCGTGCTGGCGGCCTGCCCGGAGGTGCACAAATGGGCAATCGTCGATCGCGACGCGCTCGAGCGTTGGGCGGAGGGCAACGTGACCTTGCTCGGCGATGCCTGCCATCCGATGACGCCCTACATGGCGCAGGGCGCCGCCATGGCAATCGAGGACGCCGCGGTGCTGTCGCGATGCCTCGACGGCGTCGCCCGCGAGGGCGTGGCAGACGCATTTCGCCGTTTCGAGACGACGCGAAGGGAACGCACCACGCGCGTGCAGGACACCTCGCGGCGGAATACCTGGCTGAAGGAAAAGACCGATACCGATTGGGTCTATGCCTATGACGCCTGGAGCGTGCCGCTCGCGGCGTAGTCTTGCGTGAATAGAACCCGCCTGTCGCTGCGCTCATGTGGGCGACCAGGCAAGGGTGATGACATCGTAGCCCGGGCGAGCGAAGCGAGACCGGCACTCACCAGACCGACGCAAAAACCGTTCAGGCCGCAAACCGGATCTGCCCCGCGCCAGAGGCATCGTAGCCCGAGAGCTCGGCTGCGCGCTGCTTCAGACGCTTGCCGCCGAGAAACCAGATCAGCGCCTGCATCGCCGGGCGGAAATAGCTGCGCTGGCGCATCAACAGGTCGAAATTCTCCCAGAGCAGCGGCACGAAATCGAGTCCGGCCGATTGCGCTGCGGCGCGCGTGGCGATGCCGCAATCGGCCTCGCCGGTGCGGATCACGGCCGCGAGGTCGGGCCCGGTGAGGCAGGGCGGCTCGCGACGGTGCAGGTCCTTGATGCTCGCGCCGGCACGCGCAAGCAGCGCGTCGAGCAGAAGCTGCGCGCCCGCGCCAGGCTGCCTTACCGCGATCAACCCACCCGTGCCGATAACATCGGACAGGCTCCGCAGGTTTTTCGGATTGCCGGGCGCGACAAGAAGTCCTTGTTCGCGCCTCGCGACGCCGACCAGCACCGCGTCGTGCAGGCCGGGCGTTTCGCGCACGATCGTCAGGTTGGCATCGTCCGCGGCATGATCATTGGCATGGAAATGGATCGCGGTTGCGATCACCTCGCCGCGCTGCAGGCGATCGACGCCGCGCATGGTGCCCTCGGTCAATGAGGCGAGCGCGGAGCCGGATTCGCGCAAAGACCATTCGAGCAGATCGTCCTGGCTGCCGCCGACGATCGGCGGCGACTCTGCCCGCATCATCCCCGTCGGCCGGCTCAACCCCGACATCACCCAGAGATCGAGCTCATGTCGCGGGAACAGCCACTTGCCGGTCACCTTGCTGCAGGGGATCGCGCCCTCGGTGACCAGCTCGTAGAGCTTGCGCTCGCCGAGCCGAAGGTATTCAGCTGCCTCGCTGGTCGTGAGGAAATCCATCCTGCATTTGTATGCATATTTCTGCGCTCCTTCAACATATTGACAAAGTGCGGAATTTTTGCCGAACAGACGCAGGAGTGCGGATGTGCCCGACCCATTGAATGCCTGGCAGTTGATTCTCGGCGGCGACGCGACGCTGTTTGCGATCGTGCGATTGTCGCTGCTGGTCAGCCTGCTGGCGGTCGCGCTTGCGGCGGTTTTCGGCATGCCGATCGGCGCGCTGCTTGCGCTGACCCGTTTTCCAGGGCGGTCGTTCCTGGTCGTATTGATCAACGCGCTGATGGGCTTGCCGCCGGTCGTGGTGGGGCTTGCGGTTTATCTTTTGCTGTCGCGCTCCGGGCCGCTCGGCGAGTTGGGAATCCTGTTCACGCCCAGCGCCATGGTGATCGCGCAGACCATCCTGATCGTGCCGATCATCGCGGCGCTGACGCGGCAGACGGTGGAAGATCTCTGGCGCGAATATCGCGACGAGCTGACCGCAATGGATGTCGGCCCGCTCGGCCGCGTGGCGACGCTTTTGTGGGATGCGCGGTTCAGCCTGCTCACCGCGCTGCTCGCAGGCTTCGGGCGTGCCGCGGCCGAGGTCGGCGCGGTGATGATCGTCGGCGGCAATATCGACGGCTTTACCCGCACCATGACGACCGCGATCGCGCTCGAGACCAGCAAGGGCAACCTGCCGCTGGCGATGGGCCTCGGGCTGATCCTGGTCGCGATCGTCATCGCGATCAACGCGGCGCTGTGGGGCACGCGGCTGTGGGCCGAACGGCGGATGGGCTGAGAGCATGCGCGCGCCGACAAGCGATCTGCCGCTGGTGTTCGACAACGTCTCGCTCGAGATCGGCGGCACGCGATTGGTCGATGGCGTCGACGTCAACATCGCGCCGGGTGCGCCGACGCTGATCGTGGGTCCCAACGGCGCCGGCAAGACGAGCCTGCTGCGGCTCTGCATGGGACTTGCCGCGCCGACGAGCGGCCGCATCACCTGGGGTGGGCGGACCGATCGTGCGCCGACGCGCCGCGCGATCGTGTTCCAGCGACCGGTGATGCTGCGTCGGAGCGTCTGCGCCAACGTCGATTTCGCGCTCGCGCAGGCCGGCGTTCCCCGCGGCCAACGGCACGCAAGAACTCTCGCGCTGCTTGAGAGGGTCGGGCTTGCCAATCTCGCAAGCCGCCCCGCGCGCAGTCTGTCCGGCGGCGAGCAGCAGCGGCTGGCGCTTGCGCGCGCGCTGGCGCGCGATCCCGAATTGTTGCTGCTCGATGAGCCGACCGCCAATCTCGATCCGGCTGCGACGCGCGCGGTCGAGGAGATCGTGCTCGGAGCCGCGCAGTCCGGCATCAAGATCGTGATGGCAACGCACGATCTCGGGCAGGTGCGGCGCCTCGCCGGCGACGTGATCTTTCTCGTGCGCGGACGCGTCTGCGAGCGGCGGCTGGTGATCGATTTCCTGGACAATCCGCTGATGCCGGAAACCGCCGCCTTCCTGCGCGGCGATCTCGTGATCTGAAGGACGTTTCGATGCGCTACCGATTCCGCTCGCTCGCCCTCGTGGGCCTCTTCCTTGTGCTCGGCGGATCCGCAGGCGCGTCCGCGGAGGAGAAATCCATCGTGGTGGCCTCGACCACCTCGACGCAGGATTCCGGCCTGTTCGGTTATCTGCTGCCGATCTTCAAGGCAAAGACCGGCATCGAGGTGAAGGTGGTGGCGCAGGGCACCGGACAGGCGCTCGACACCGCGCGGCGGGGCGATGCCGACGTCGTCTTCGTCCATGCCAAGGCGCAGGAGGAGAAATTCCTCGCCGAGGGTTTTGCCGTGAAGCGCTTCGACGTGATGTACAACGACTTCGTCCTGGTCGGTCCGAAGGCCGATCCGGCCGGCATCAAGGGCGACGATATCGAGACCGCGCTGCGAGCGATCGCGGCGAGGGCTGCGCCCTTTGTCTCGCGCGGCGACCGCTCCGGGACTCACGTGGCCGAGCTAGCGCTGTGGAAACAGGCCGGCGTCGATCCCTCATCCGCCAAGGGCGGCTGGTATCGCGAGATCGGGCAGGGCATGGGCGCGGCGCTCAACACCGCGAATGCGATGGGCGCCTATGTGCTCTCCGATCGCGGCACCTGGATTTCCTTCGAGAACAAGGGCGATCTTGCGATCGTGGTCGAAGGCGACAAGCGCCTGTTCAACCAGTACGGCGTCATGCTCGTGAACCCGCAAAAGTTTCCGCATGTGAAGAAGGACCTCGGCCAGGCGTTCGTGGACTGGCTGATCTCGAGGGATGGCCAGGCCGCGATCGCAGGTTACAGGATCGACGGCCAGCAGCTGTTCTTCCCGAACGCGGAGAAGGCGAGCTAGCCGGCGTCCAGCGCCGCGAGCCGCTCGGCTTCGGCGATGTCATCGGCGGTGTTGGCATTGAAGAACGGGTCGAGCGGCGCGGCCGGCCAGCTCACGGTCGCAAGCTTGTAGCGTGCGGTCCAGCGGTCGATCTTGCGGATGCCTTCGTTGACCAGCGCCTCGCGCAGCGCGTGGCGCAAGCCCACGCTCCACAACCCGATGACGGGATGGCTCTGTCCGCCCGAAGCCGCAACCGCAAGCTCGGCATCTCGCGCCTTGCGCGCATCATCGAGCCGCGCCACCAGGTCGCGCGGCAGGAACGGGCAATCCGTCGCCGCACTCAGCACGAAAGTCACTTCGGGCCGATGGGCCGCCATCCAGTCGAGCGCGGCCAGGATGCCGGCGAGCGGGCCCGGAAAATCGCCGACGCTGTCGGGTATGACCGGCAGCGCGAAGGCGGCAAAGCGCGCCGGATCGCCGTTGGCATTGAGGATCAATCCGTCGCATTGGGGCCGCAGCCGCGCGATCACGCGCTCGAGGATGGTGCGTCCGGAAATGGTGCGCATGGGCTTGTCGCCGCCGCCCATCCGCCGCGCCAGTCCGCCGGCGAGCAGCACGCCGGGGATGCCGCGCGCGCCTGCTGGCGTCGCGTCAGTCATCGGGGGCTTCGCCCTTGCGCTTGTGCCTGGCCGATTCCTCCGCGACGTAGGCAGGGTCCTGGTCGTAGACGATGCGCTCCTGGCCGGACAGCGCGATGAAGCGCTTGCCCCGCGTGCGCCCGACCAGCGTCAGCCCGACCTGCCGCGCGAGATCGACGCCCCAGGCGGTGAAACCGGAGCGCGAGACGAGAATCGGGATTCCCATCCGCACCGTCTTGATCACCATCTCCGAGGTCAGGCGTCCGGTGGTGTACATGATCTTGTCGGCTGGATCGACGTTATGGCGGAACATCCAGCCCGCGATCTTGTCGACCGCATTGTGCCGTCCGACGTCCTCGGTGTAGCAGACGGGCGTACCTTGCCTGCACAGCACGCAGCCATGGATCGCGCCGGCCTCGAGATAGAGCGAGGGCATGGTGTTGATCGCATGCGTCATCTGGTAGAGCCAGGAGGTGCGCAGCTCCGCCTTCGGCAGCGCCACTGCCTCGACCGCCTCCATGAGGTCGCCGAACGCGGTGCCCTGCGCGCAACCCGAGGTTTGCGTGCGCTTCTTCAGTTTCTGCTCGAAGTTGGTGTGATGCTCGGTGCGCACCACCACGACCTGCAGATCGTCGTCATATTCGACCTCGGTGACGACGTCGTCGTATTTCAGCATGTTCTGGTTGAGCAGATAGCCGAGCGCGAGATATTCCGGATAGTCGCCGATCGTCATCATGGTGACGATCTCCTGCGCGTTGAGATAGAGCGTCAGCGCCCGCTCCACCGGAACCTTGATCTCGGCCCTGGCGCCGGTCTGGTCGACCCCGACCACGTGCTCGGTCAGCCTCGGATCGTCCGGATTGGGAACGATCAGGGGGACGGGGGCTTTCTCGATCTTCATCATAACGGGCAGGCTAGCATGACATTACCTCCAAGCCGATATAAGCATGGCGGAGTGTGAATGAAATGCCGTGCTTCGCGTGCAATCACGGGGACGGCATCAGCTTTCGGTGGACCGGATGAAAGTCATCGGGCTTGCAGGCTGGAGCGGCGCGGGGAAGACCACCCTGCTGACGCGGGTCATTCCGCTGTTGCGGGCGCAGGGCCTGCGCGTCTCCGTGATCAAGCACGCCCACCACAAGTTCGACGTCGACGTACCCGGCAAGGATTCCTGGCGCCATCGCGAGGCCGGGGCCGAGGAGGTGCTGGTCTCGTCCGGCCTGCGCTGGGCCTTGATGCATGAGCTGCGCGGCACGCGCGAACCGCATCTGGCCGAGCTGTTGAAAAAACTCTCGCGTGTCGATCTCGTCATCGTCGAGGGCTACAAGTCCGAGCCGCACCGCAAGATCGAGGTGCATCGCGCGGCCAATGGCAAGCCATGGCTGTTCCCCGATGATCCCGCCATCGCCGGCATCGTCTGCGACATCGCGGTTGAAACCGATCTGCCCACCGCCCATCTCGACGACATCGCCGCCGTTGCCGCCATGATGCGGCGATTGGCGATCTCGATCGAGGATCTCTCCGCAATGGCCGCGGCCGCAAGCTAGACAGCGAGATGGCGCAACTTTCCGACGACTGCTTTGCCTTTGGCGGACCGATGATGTCGGTGGACGAGGCGGTGCGGCTCATCACATCGCGCGTCACGGCCGTGAAGGAGACCGAGACGGTCGCACTCGTCGATGCGGATGGGCGCGTTCTCGCCAGCGATCTCAGAGCGCCCCTGCCGCTGCCGCCCTTCACCAATTCCGCCGTCGACGGCTTTGCGGTGCATGGAAACGATCTGCCGCGCGACAAGGAGCGGGCGTTTCCCGTCGCCGGGCGCGTGCAGGCCGGGGCTGATGCGCAGGCCGCTCAGAGCGGCCATGCGGTCCGCATCTTCACCGGCGCGCCGATGCCCGAGGGCACCGACACCGTCTTCATGCAGGAAGACGTGCGGATCGATGGCGAAGGCCGCGTCGTGCTCCCGGCCGGTCTCAGGCCCGGCGCCAATGTCAGGCCTGCGGGCGAGGACATTCCCTTGGGTTATGCCGCGCTGAAAGCGGGTCAGCGGCTGCGGCCGCAGGATGTCGCGCTCGCCGCCGCCTTCGGCCTCACGGGCATCGAGGTGATGCGTCGCCTGCGCGTCGCGGTGTTTTCGACCGGCGACGAGCTTGCATCACCGGGCACAACACGCGCATCCGCCCAGCTCTTCGATTCCAACCGCTTCATGCTGACGGCGATGCTCAAGCGGCTCGGCTGCGAGGTCAGCGACCTCGGCATCTTGCGCGACGCGCGCGCGCCGCTGGCGCTGGCGCTCAAGGAGGTCGCGACCGGCCACGATCTGATCCTGACCACCGGTGGCGTCTCGACCGGCGAGGAGGATCACGTCAAGGCCGGTGTCGAAAGCGTGGGCACCCTCGTCATGTGGCGGATGGCGATCAAGCCCGGACGTCCCGTCGCGATGGGTATCATCGAGGGCACGCCGTTGATCGGGCTGCCCGGAAATCCGGTGGCGAGCTTCGTGACTTTCGTGCATGTGGTGCGGCCGACGCTGCTGGCGCTGTCGGGCGCGCGCGTGGCGCCGTTGGTGCCGATCCCGGTTCGCTCGGCCTTCACCTACAAGAAAAAAAGCGGTCGGCGCGAATATGTCCGCGTGAACCTGAGCAAGGCGGCGGACGGCGCGCTGGAGGCAAGGAAGTTTCCCCGCGAGGGCGCAGGGTTGTTGTCGTCGCTGGTCGATACCGACGGGCTGGTCGAGCTTCCGGAAGAGGTCACCAGGGTCGAGCCCGGCGACAGCGTTGGCTTTCTCGGCTATGCCAGCCTCATCTAGGAATTGTCGTTATCCCGCATGAGCACGACCACCAAGCTCGATCTGACCGGCCTGAAATGCCCGCTGCCGGCATTGAAAACGCGCAAGGCGCTGAAATCCGTGAAGCCGGGCGACAGGCTGGAGGTGCACTGCACCGATCCGCTGTCGGTGATCGACATTCCGAACCTGATTCGCGAAACCGGCGACAAGGTCGAGATCACCGACCGCAGCGATACGCGCATCGTGTTCGTGATCGAAAAAGCCTAGTTCGTCATTCCGGGGCGCGCGCGCGCGAGCGAGCCCGGAATCCATAACCACAGACCCTGGTTATCGGCACACCTTCAACCACCGTTCCAGATCACGCCATTGCGGTTTTATGGATTCCGGGCTCGTGCTTTCGCGCGCTCCGGAATGACGACGGCGAACTACGCCTGGGCCCGCGTGTGCTCGCCCCGCGCCGCCTCCCAGACCTCGCGCGCCGCATCCGCGTTCATGATCGCGATGCCGACACCGACGATCAGATCGGGCCATGCGGAGCGCCACAACAATGCGGTGACGGCGCCTGCCAGAATGATGGCGACATTGGCGATCGTATCGTTTCGCGCCGAGAGAAATGCGGCCCTGGTCAGGCTGCCGCCGTGATCGCGCACTCTTGCAAGCATCAGCGCGCAGACAAGATTGACGGCGAGCGCGCCGAGACCCGTCAAGGTCAGCGGCACGGGCGCCGGCGGCGCGAGCGACGTCAGCTTCTCGGCCGCGGTCCAGAGCCCCGCGATGGCGGGAATGAGCAGGATGAGCGCGAGCAGCATGCCGAGCCGCGCGCGGTTTTGCGCGCTCCAGCGAAGCCCGACCGCAATCAGCAAGTTGACCGACGCGTCCTCCAGAAAGTCGATGCTGTCGGCAAACAGCGAGACCGAGCCGATCGCAAGACCGACCGAAAATTCGATGCCGAAATAGGCGCAGTTGAGCAGCGCAACGACGATCACGGTTCTGCGCAATGCGTGGTTTTGCGGATCGGCGGTCTCGGGCATGATCAGATATCGTTCACCGAATCTTGCAACCTCGCGCGCCGCCGTCTCAAACCAGTTGCGTTCATCGGAGGCACCCTCTAACGTTTCGACGCGATGGGGATGGGGTCCCCCGATAACCGCCGCATGGCTGATGACTCCTGCCAGGCGCTTTGCGTCGGTAGGAGCATGCCTTTACTCCTCCACCGGAAGCAACTGGTGCGACTGGCGTGCGCCGACCGAACGGCGTCCGCGCGGGCAAGGAGGCGTGAGCGATGAGCGGACTGATCAGTGTCGCCTTGGGCAGCGTTCTGGGCGCGGTCGCGCGGTACTTCATTTCCGGCTTTGTGGCGCGGCGGATCGGCGAGACGTTTCCCTGGGGTACGCTCTTCATCAATGTCAGCGGGGCCTTCCTGATCGGCCTGTTCGGCGGGCTCGCCCAGAATGATGCCTCGATCCTGGCATCTCCGGACCCGTGGCTGTTCGCAGTGACCGGATTTCTCGGCGCCTACACCACCGTTTCCTCGTTCAGCCTGCAGACGCTGACGCTGGCGCGGGATGGCGAGAGCCGCCGCGCGATCGGCTACGTGGCGATTTCCGTCGCATTTTGCCTTGCCGCCGTGACGCTCGGATTTTTGGCCGGTCGGATGAGCGGGACATCATGACCAGCGCCGCGAAATCGAACCGGTGGAATACGCCCATTCTTTACGCCTGCGTTGCTTTCGGCGGCATGCTTGGCAGCATCGCGCGCTATCTGGCCTCGCTTTTGATTCCGGTCGTCGCGGGGTTTCCCTGGGCGACGTTGTTTGTGAACGTCACGGGCTCCTTTATCATCGGCTTCTACGCTACGATCAGTGGTCCCGATGGCAGGTTGTTCGCGGGCACGCGACAGCGGCAATTCGTCATGACCGGCTTCTGCGGCGGCTACACCACGTTCTCGGCGTTCAGCCTGGAGACGTTTCGCCTGCTGCACGGCGGAATGACCGGGACGGCCTTGCTTTATATAGCGGTGTCCGTCCCGACCTGGCTTGTCGCCGTCTGGCTCGGGCATATTCTGGCGAGCCGGCTCAATCGATTGAAAGGGAGCTGATCATGCAAATCCCGAAACAGGCGGTGTTGCTGCGTATCTTCATCGGCGAGGACGACAAGGCGGGCAGGTCGCCGCTCTATGAGGCGATCGTGCTGAAGGCGCGCGAGATGCATCTGGCCGGTGCCACGGTGCTGCGCGGGCCGATGGGCTTTGGCGCATCCTCGACGGCTTCACACCACGAAAGTGCTGCGGCTGTCGGAAGACCTGCCGCTGGTCATCGAGATGGTCGACAGCGAAGACAAGATCAACAGCTTCCTGCCGGTCCTGGACGGCATGATGCCGAGCGGCCTGATCACGATGGAGAAAGTTCAGGTCCTTCAATACGGCACCAAAGGCCAGAGCTGAGCGCGGCCGCATCAGCGGCAGAGCCTTTTTGGGCTTGTGATCGTTCACAAGCCCGCTATGATTTACTACAGATGGGGATGGAGTCCCCCGAAACCGCCGTCCCGGCTGATGACTCCTGCCACGCGCCTGATGCGCGAGCAGGAGGTTTTTTATGGCTGATCATGGGCCGGCAGCTGCGAACACCACCACGCGTCTCGTCCGTCATGCTCTTCGGCAGGGGAGCGTGTCATGACCGGCGTCTGGGCACTCGCTTCACTCTGGCTCGGCCTTGCGTTGGTTGCGAGCCTGCTCTCGATCTGGCTCAGGATCTCGACCGCGCTTTCGGAAATCGTGGTCGGGACCATCGCGCAGCTCATCATCGGCGCGCTGGTCGGTCAGGCCACGCTCGGGACCGACAAATCCTGGGTCAAATTTCTGTCCGGCATCGGCGCGATCGTGCTGACGTTTCTTGCCGGTGCCGAGCTTGATCCGGCGGTATTCCGGCTGAAATGGCGGGAGGCGGCAGCCGTCGGGCTTGCAAGCTTCTTCGGCCCGTTCCTGGGTTGTGCGGCGGCTGCGCACTATCTGCTCGGCTGGGAGGCCATGCCAAGCTGGCTGGCCGGCGTTGCCATGTCGACCACCTCGGTTGCCGTGGTCTATGCGGTGATGCTCGAGTTCGGCTTCAATCGTACCGAATACGGCAAGACCGTTCTGGCGGCCTGTTTTGTCACCGATCTCGGAACCGTGGTGGCGCTCGGGCTGATCTTCGCGCCATTCACTTTCAGGACCGTGATTTTTCTGGTGGTCGGAATCGCGGTTTTTATCGTGCTGCCCTGGCTTACGCCGCGGTTTTTCAAGCTCTACGGCAACCGTCCGTCCGAGCTTGAAGCCAAATTCCTTCTGTTGTGCCTGCTCGGGATGGGAGCCTTGGCGGGGTGGGCCGATAGCGAGGCCGTGCTGCCCGCCTACCTGATCGGAATGGTGCTGGCGGGCACCGTCGGAAAAGATCATGCGTTGATCAGGCGGCTGCGAACCCTGACCTTCGGCCTGCTGACGCCGTTCTACTTCATCCGGGCCGGATCGTTTGTCTCGATCCCGTCCTTGGTCGCGGCGCCCATGGCCTTCCTGTTCTTCCTGATCGTGAAGATCGCGACCAAGATCGGCGGCGTCTATCCCGTGACGAAGCTCTTTGCAGCGCCGGATCGCGAGGCGATGTACACGACCTTGCTGATGTCGACGGGATTGACCTTCGGCACCATCTCGTCGCTGTTCGGCCTGTCGCACGGCATCATCAATCAGGCGCAGTATTCCGCGCTCGTGGCGGCCGTGATCGGCAGCGCCGTCATTCCGACCTTGATCGCAAATGCCTTCTACCTGCCGCGGCACCTCTTGCCGCGATCCGATGCGGAAGAAGCGGGCGCGCCCGCGCAGCAAGCGGCGCTCGCCGCTTCAGAGCGGTCGAAGTAAGGAAGGACACGCCGATGTTCAGAACCGTGCTGCATGCCAACGATGGATCGGAGCCGGCTTTTCGCGCCCTGGCGTTGGCGATCGATATCGCAAAGCAGAACGCGGCCGCGCTGCATCTTGTTTGTGTCGAGGAAATCCCGCCAATGCCCGAATATCTCGAGGAGATCAGGGAGGCAAAGGGGACCGCGGCACGCCGGTTTCATACGGCCGTGGAACGCGCGCGCCATCTCGCCAGGGCAAGCGGGCTCGATCTGCAGGTCCACATCCTGAGCGGCCACCCGGTCCGCATGATCAGCGAACTTGCATTGAAGATCGACGCCGATCTCATGGTGATCGGAGCGACCGGCCATTCGGCGCTGTATGAACGGCTGATCGGAAGCCGTGCCGACCGCATCGTGCAACTCGCGCCATGTCCGGTGCTGGTTGTCAAGTAATCTCGGGGGCTTGAACTGATTTGCCCGACAAGCGGACTGCCGCGAAGGCGTGTCCAGCCCCTTCGGAAAAAATATTTTGCTTCCGCTTTGCAGAAATTTATGATTATCGTAACGGCGTCCCGCCTCACAAAGAGGGGCGTATCGCGATCGTCACGAACGCGAGGCGGAGATGCGGTGGACGCAATCATGTCGTCAGACGTGCGATATGAATGCGGACGGCGAAGGCGTGTGGTTCTGGCGCCCCTGGGCTGGCGCTAAGTCTGTCGACGAGACAGGCGACGGTGACTATGAGGTCACGGACACCGGGAAGAGCGCGTTCAATAAGTCGTAACCCATCGCGCAGGGAAGGCCGGGCGTTTCGGTTGAACCTGTAGTGGACTTACTCGTGTGGTTTGTCTTTTCCCACGCGAGGCTGCGGGTGCAATTGGCGCCCGGTTTTCCCTGCGCCCTCCATGCTGAGGGACACTGAGTTTAAGTAAAACTCGAGCGAATTCTGCTGCGAGAACAATGACGCACGTGCTCAAACGAGGCGCGATTTGGTCGCAGGCGCAGCCGCGCCCGGGCCGGGAAGCCGACATAAAGCTGCCATTTCCCATATCCAAAAGCCTTCGCGAAAATCGACCTTTTGCCTATCGACATGAGGGGCGGCTTCTGTCCCAATTCGAGTTCTCCGCACGGCGCGGAGGTTAAGTCGTGTCTTGGACACGCGTAAATCGGGCGAGGCCGCATCGGCCGCGCGGCGACGATGGCATAACGCGTCGCAACAAGTGTTTTGCATTCTCGAATGCGCGTTTCGATCCTGGCGCAGGATGAGGATGGTGCAGAGCAGCAATGCGGGATGGGCCGCGTGGCTGGGCACAACAGGATCGCAGACGGCAGACATGCCCGGCACGGGCGGCTGCAGGGGAGGATTGAATGGCGACTGCTGACACCGCTGGCAGGATCGATGGCCGCGCGGAGGGAATTCTCGATCGGGAGCACACCATTGCCAAGGCCGGCTTCAACCGCTGGCTGGTTCCGCCGGCTGCGCTCTGCATCCATCTCTGCATCGGCATGGCCTACGGCTTTTCGGTGTTCTGGCTGCCGCTGTCGCGCGCAATCGGGCTCACCGCGCCGAAGGCCTGCCCCGATATCTCGCTGTGGCAGGAACTCTTTACCACCACTTGCGACTGGAAGGTCGCGAGCCTGGGCTGGATGTTCACCCTGTTTTTTGTGCTGCTGGGCGTCTCCGCCGCGATCTGGGGCGGCTGGCTCGAGCGCGTCGGCCCGCGTAAGGCCGGCGTCGTCGCGGCCTGTTGCTGGGCGGGCGGGCTTCTGATCGGAGCCTTCGGCGTCTATGTGCATCAACTCTGGATCATGTGGCTGGGTGCTGGTGTCATCGGCGGCGTCGGACTCGGCCTCGGTTACATCTCGCCGGTCTCGACACTGATCAAATGGTTTCCTGACCATCGCGGCATGGCGACCGGCTTTGCCATCGCCGGCTTCGGCGGCGGCGCCATGATCGGCGCGCCGCTGGCGAACCTGCTGATCAATTACTTCAAGACGCCCACGTCCGTCGGCGTTTGGGAGACCTTCGCCACCATGGGGGTGATCTACTTCGTGTTCATGATGATCGGCGCCTTCGCCTATCGGGTGTCGCCGGTCGGATGGCAGCCGGAGGGCTGGACGCCGCCGAGCGAAAAGAAGTCGATGATCACTGAGCATCACGTTCATCTCAACGACGCGCACAAGACACCGCAGTTCTGGCTGATCTGGTGGGTCTTGTGCTTGAACGTGTCCGCAGGCATTGGCGTGATCGGCATGGCCTCGCCGATGCTGCAGGAAATTTTCGCAGGCAAGCTGATCGGACTGCCGAATATCGGCTTCAATGCCCTGAGCGCTGAACAGAAAGTGACGATCGCTGCGATCGCGGCCGGTTTCGCCGGTCTGTTGTCGCTGTTCAACATCGGCGGCCGCGTGTTCTGGGCCTCGTTGTCGGACTATATCGGCCGCAAAAACACCTATTACTGCTTCTTCCTGCTCGGGATCGCGCTTTACGCCGCGGCGCCGAATTTCGCCAATGTGGGCTCGAAGGGACTTTTTGTCGCGGCCTTCTGCGTCATCCTGTCGATGTATGGCGGCGGCTTTGCTACCGTGCCGGCCTATCTCGCCGACATGTTCGGCACCCAGTTCGTCGGCGCCATCCATGGCCGGCTGCTGACGGCCTGGTCGACCGCGGGCATCATCGGCCCCGTCGTGGTGAACTACATCCGCGAGTTCCAGCTCGCGGCCGGCGTGCCCCGCGACAAGCTTTACGACAGCACCATGTACATCCTGTGCGCGATGCTGGTCGGCGGCTTGATCTGCAACTTCCTGATCAAGCCGGTCAATTCCAAATGGTATATGAGCGAGGCCGAGGTGAAGCGGCTTCAGGCCGCGAGCGCCAAGAGCGAGGCGGCGATCCAGCACGGCTCGTTTGGCATCGGCAGGGGCGGGCTCGACCTCAAGGCGGTGCTGTTCTGGCTTTTCGTCGGCGTCCCCCTGGGATGGGGCGTCTACCAGACGCTCCTGAGCGCGGCAAAGATCTTCTAAATCGCCTGATCGCCGCGGGATCTTCCAAGGTCCCGCGGCTGCGCTTTTATCCTTATTCAGAAAATGGAACTCGGGGGAATACTATGCTTCGCACGGGCGTTTGCCTTGTAGCCATGTCGCTCGTGGCCACCGTTCACACCGCAACGGCCCAGACCACAACGGCGCCCGCGTCGACTGACGCCAAACCGTCCAAGCCGAAGCTCCCGGTGGAGCGGCTGAAGGAGATGAAGGCCAAATGGTCCGCCAACAGGCCCAAGCTGAAGGCTTGCCGAGCCGAGGTGAAGAAAAAGGGGCTGATCGGCGATGAACGCTGGTTCTACATTGAGGATTGCATGGACAAAAGCTGAGGTCCGACCGAATCGGGATCGCTGTGAGGGGCTGGTAGCGAACTGCTTCCAGCCCCTTAAATAGTTGGAGACGCGCCAACTTTCGCTCTTGGCATCTGGCATGCCAGAGCTTAAGTTTGGCCGAATGAAGAGAAACGAGACGTTTCCATGACTCATAACGTGCACGAGGTTCGCTCGTTCGAGCATCCGGGGCAGGGACGCAAGCGGGCCAAGGCCACTCCAAAGGGTCGTCAGGTCGATCCGACTGCCGCGCACGAGATCGAGCAATTGCTCGGCGATCGCCCGCGCCGGCGCGACCTCCTGATCGAGCATCTGCATTTGATCCAGGACAAGTACAAGCAGATCTCCGCAGCGCATCTGGCCGCGCTAGCCGACGAAATGAAGCTGTCATTCGCCGAAGTGTTCGAGACCGCGACCTTCTATGCGCATTTCGACATCGTGAAGGAAGGCGAGCCGAACATCCCGCCGCTCACCATCCGCGTCTGCGACTCGCTCACCTGCGCGATGCTCGGCGGCGAGACGTTGCTCGAAGACCTGCAGAGCAAGGCCGGCCCCGGAATCCGCGTGGTGCGCGCGCCCTGCGTCGGTTTCTGCGATAGCGCGCCGGTCGCCGAGGTCGGTCACCGCTACGTGCTCAACGCGACCACGCCGGAGGTGCTCGCGACCGCATCGCGCGGCGAAACCAGCCCGATCATGCCGGACTATGTCGACTACGACGCCTACGTAAAGGATGGCGGCTACAAGCTGCTCGGCGACTTGCGCGCCGGAAAGATCGGCAAGGAGAACATCCTCAAGCCGCTCGACGATTCGAGCCTGCGTGGGCTCGGCGGCGCGGGCTTTCCGACCGGGCGCAAATGGCGCGCGGTGCTCGGCGAGCCCGGTCCGCGCGTGATGGCTGTCAATGCCGACGAAGGCGAGCCCGGCACGTTCAAGGACCGCTTTTATATGCTTCGCGACGTGCATCGCTTCATCGAGGGTACGCTGATCGCCGCCCACATCATCGATGCCTCCGACGTGTACATCTATCTGCGCGACGAATATCCCGCCGCGCACAAGCTGTTGCCGATCGAGTTCGCCAAGCTGCCGCCGGGCGGCCCGCAGATTCACCTGAGGCGCGGCGCCGGCGCCTACATCTGCGGCGAGGAATCCTCGCTGCTGGAATCCATCGAAGGCAAACGTGGCTTGCCGCGGCACAAGCCGCCTTATCCGTTCCAGGTTGGCCTGTTCGGCCTGCCGACGCTGATCAACAATCTCGAGACGCTGTTCTGGGTTCGCGACATCGTCGAGAAGGGCGCGGATTGGTGGAAGAGCCATGGCCGCAACGGCCGCGTCGGCCTGCGCAGCTATTCGGTGTCGGGGCGCGTCAAGGATCCCGGCGTCAAGCTGGCACCGGCCGGCATCACCGTGCGCGAATTGATCGACGAATATTGCGGCGGCATGGCCGATGGCCATACCTTCCGTGCCTATCTTCCGGGCGGCGCTTCCGGCGGCATCTTGCCCGCATCGATGGACGACATCCCGCTCGATTTCGGCACGCTGGAAAAATATGGCTGCTTCATCGGTTCGGCGGCGATCGTGATCCTCTCGCAGCAGGATAGCGTGAGGGGCGCGGCGCTGAACCTGATGCGCTTCTTCGAGGACGAGAGTTGCGGCCAGTGCACGCCGTGCCGGACCGGCACCGAAAAGGCCGTGCTGTTGATGGAACGTCCGGTTTGGAACAGCCAATTGCTCGACGAATTGAGCCAGGCGATGCGCGATGCATCGATCTGCGGCCTGGGCCAGGCGGCCTCCAATCCGCTAACCTGCGTGCTCAAGTACTTCCCTGACGAGTTCAAGGACGCTGCCGAATGACCAAGATCCAGTTCGAGCTCGATGGCAAGACGGTCGAAGCCAAGCCCGGCGAGACCATCTGGCAGGTCGCGCACCGGCAAGGGACCGAGATCCCGCATCTGTGCTACTCGCCCGCTCCAGACTACAGGCCCGACGGCAATTGCCGCGCCTGCATGGTCGAGATCGAGGGCGAGCGGGTCCTGGCCGCTTCCTGCAAGCGCACGCCCAGCGTCGGCATGAAGGTGAAGTCGGCCAGTGCGCGCGCAACCGCCGCGCAGAAAATGGTGATGGAGCTCCTGGTCGCCGACCAGCCCAAGCGCGAAACCTCGCACGATCCCGAGTCGAAGTTCTGGCACTGGGCGGAAAAGACCGGCGTCACCGAGAGCCGCTTCCCGGCTGCGGAGCGCTGGCAGACCGATGCGAGCCATCCGGCGATGCGCGTCAATCTCGATGCCTGCATCCAGTGCGGGCTTTGCGTCCGCGCCTGCCGCGAGGTCCAGGTCAACGACGTGATCGGCATGGCCTATCGCAATCACGGCGCGAAGATCGTGTTCGATTTCGACGACCCGATGGGCGACTCGACCTGCGTGGCCTGCGGCGAATGCGTGCAGGCCTGCCCGACCGGCGCGCTGATGCCGGCAGTCATGCTCGACGACAAGCAGACGCGCGTCACCTATGCCGACCGCAAGGTGGATTCGCTCTGCCCCTATTGCGGCGTCGGCTGCCAGGTCACCTACCAGGTCAAGGACGAGAAGGTGATCTACGCCGAAGGCCGCGACGGCCCGGCCAATCACAACCGCCTTTGCGTCAAGGGCCGCTTCGGCTTCGACTATATTCATCACCCCAACCGCCTCACCAAACCGCTGGTGCGGCTGCCGAACGTTCCGAAAGACGCCAACGACCAGGTCGATCCGGCCAATCCCTACACGCATTTCCGCGAAGCTTCCTGGGAGGAGGCGCTGGATATCGCCGCCGGCGGCCTGAAGAAGATCCGGGACGAGAAGGGCGTCAAAGCGCTCGCAGGCTTCGGCTCGGCCAAGGGCTCCAACGAAGAGGCCTATCTGTTCCAGAAGCTGGTGCGCACCGGTTTCGGCTCGAATAACGTCGATCACTGCACGCGGCTCTGCCACGCCTCCTCGGTGGCGGCGCTGTTCGAGGGCCTGAGCTCGGGCGCGGTGTCGGCGCCGTTTGCGGCCGCGGCCGATGCCGACGTCATCATCGTGATCGGCGCCAATCCGACCGTGAACCACCCTGTCGCCGCGACCTTCATCAAGAATGCCGCCAAGCGGGGCGCCAAGCTGATCGTGATCGATCCGCGAAGGCAGACGCTGTCGCGCCACGCCTACAAGCATCTTGCCTTCAAGCCGGGCAGCGACGTCGCGCTGCTGAACGCGATGATCAACACCATCATCACCGAAGGCCTCACCGACGAGCAATATATCGCCGGCTACACAGAGGGCATTGAAGAGCTGAAAGCCAAGATCAAGGATTTCACGCCGGAGAAGATGGCGCCGATCTGCGGCATTCCCGCGGAAACGCTGCGCGAGGTCGCGCGTGTCTATGCGCGCGCCAAGGCTTCGATCATCTTCTGGGGCATGGGCATCAGCCAGCATGTTCACGGCACCGACAATGCGCGCTGCCTGATCGCGCTGGCGCTGATCACCGGCCAGGTCGGCCGCCCCGGCACCGGGCTGCATCCGTTGCGCGGCCAGAACAACGTGCAGGGCGCCTCCGACGCCGGTCTGATCCCGATGTTCCTGCCCGATTATCAGCCGGTCGGACGCGACGATTTGCGTGGAGCCTTCGAGAAGCTGTGGCAGGGCGAGCTCGATCCCGTTCGCGGGCTCACCGTGGTCGAGATCATGAACGCGATCCACGCCGGCGAGATCCACGGGATGTATATCGAGGGGGAAAATCCCGCGATGTCTGATCCCGATCTGCAGCATGCGCGCGAGGCGCTGGCCAAGCTCGACCATCTGGTCGTGCAGGATCTGTTCGTGACGGAGACGGCGTTCCATGCCGACGTCATTTTGCCGGCTTCGGCCTTGCCGGAAAAATCCGGCACCTTCACCAATACCGATCGCCGCGTGCAGCTGGCGCGCGAGGTCATCAAGCCGCCCGGCGATGCCCGTCAGGATCTCTGGATCATCCAGGAGATCGGCAAGCGGATGGGGCTGCCCTGGAATTATTCCGGACCCGGCGACGTCTACACCGAGATGGCGCAGCTGATGCCATCGCTCGACAACATCAGCTGGGAGCGGGTGGTCCGCGAGGGCGCGGTGACCTATCCGGCTGATGATCCGAACAAGCCGGGCAACGAGATCATCTTCACCACGGGTTTCCCGACCGACAGCGGCCGCGGCAAGATCGTGCCGGCGAAGTTGCTGCCTCCGGACGAATTGCCCGACGACGAATATCCGATGGTGCTGTCGACCGGCCGCGTGCTCGAGCACTGGCACACCGGCGCGATGACACGACGCGCCAGCGTGCTCGATGCGATCGAGCCGGAGGCCGTCGCCTTCATGTCGCCAAAGGACATGCGGCGGAAGAAGCTCGCGCCGGGCGACTTCATCAGGCTCGAGACCCGGCGCGGCGCGGTCGAGGTCAAGGTTCGCGCCGATGGCGACGTGCCGGAGAACATGGTGTTCATGCCGTTCTGCTACGCCGAAGCCGCCGCAAACCTGCTCACCAATCCCGCGCTCGATCCGTTCGGAAAGATTCCGGAGTTCAAGTTCTGCGCGGTGAGAGCGGAGCCGGTGGGAATCCGCACCGCCGCGGCGGAGTAGCGGCGTGAACTGGTGGGCGCGGTGGGAGCCGCGCCCATGGGCCGGCCTTTATAAAATTCCTATACTTTTCCACTTTCCGACATCTCGAAAACCTATGCCCTGAGTGGCACTTGGGACTCGGTCGACGCGTGGCCTCGACCGCCGCGTTCATTGATCTGGAGCAATCCGCCGGACCGAACTGGGCGGCAGCATTGCGCAGCTTCAATGGATGCATGCGGACGAGACAGGCGCACGAGAAGGAGTTCCCATGCTTGACATTATCATGATCGGATCGGCTGTCGCCTTCTTCGCTCTCGCGATCGGCTACACCTATGCCTGCGAGCGGCTTTAGGGGGCACCCATGATCTTCGACTATTCGCTCGCCGGCCTCGTTTCGCTCGGCCTGCTGTTTTACCTGACCTACGCGCTGCTGCGGCCCGAACGGTTCTGACCGTTCGCCCGCCCGCGTGGTCCCTCAAATGACTTGAGAGCCCCATGACCGTCATCGGCTGGATTCAGATCATTCTCTATTGCGTCATCATCGTCGCGCTGACGAAACCGCTCGGCGCGTACATGACGCGCGTCTTCAACGGCGAGCGCACCTTCCTTTCGCCGGTCCTGCGGCCCGTCGAGGCCGGCCTGTACTGGATCAGCGGCGTCGATGAAAGGCGGGAGCAGCATTGGCTGACCTATACGGTGTCGATGCTGCTGTTCCATGTCGGCGGCTTTCTGATCATTTACGGCCTGATGCGCCTGCAGGGATTTCTGCCGTTCAACCCTGCCGGTCAATCCGCGGTCGCCGAGGATCTTTCTTTCAATACGGCGATCAGCTTCATCACCAACACCAACTGGCAGAACTACGGCGGCGAGAGCACGCTGTCCTATCTCGTGCAGATGGTCGGCCTGACACATCAGAACTTCCTGTCGGCGGCGACCGGCATCGCGCTGGCTGTGGCGCTGAGCCGGGGCTTCGCCCGCGCCTCGGTGCGCACCGTCGGCAATTTCTGGGTCGATGTCACCCGCTGCACGCTCTACGTGCTCCTGCCGATCTGCGTTGTTTACGCGCTGTTCCTGGTCTGGCAGGGTATGCCGCAGACGCTCGGCGACTATATCGAAGCGACGACACTTGAAGGTGCCAAGCAGACGATTGCGGTCGGACCCGTCGCATCGCAGGTTGCGATCAAGATGCTCGGCACCAATGGCGGCGGCTTCTTCAACGCCAATGCCGCCCACCCGTTCGAGAACCCGACTGCACTGTCCAATTTCGTGCAGATGATCTCGATCTTCGCGCTGGGCGCGGCTCTCACCAACGTGTTCGGACGCATGGTCGGTAACCAGCGCCAGGGCTGGGCGATTCTCGCCATCATGGGCGTGCTGTTCCTCGCGGGTGTCGTCGTCACCTATTGGGCGGAAGCCAGCGGCACCACCACGCTCGACGCTCTGGGCCTGAGTGGCGGCAACATGGAAGGCAAGGAAGTCCGCTTCGGTATCGTTGCTTCATCGCTGTTCGCGGTGATCACGACGGCCGCATCCTGCGGGGCCGTCAACGCCATGCACGACTCCTTCACAGCACTTGGCGGCATGATTCCGCTGATCAACATCCAGCTTGGCGAAATCATCGTCGGCGGCGTCGGCGCCGGCCTGTACGGCATGCTGCTGTTTGTCGTGCTGTCGATCTTCGTCGCGGGCCTTATGGTCGGCCGCACGCCGGAATATGTCGGCAAGAAGATCGAGGCGCGCGAGGTCAAGATGGCCATGCTCGCAATCCTCGTGCTGCCGTTGATGTATCTCGGATGGACCGCCGTCGCTGTCGTGCTGCCATCGGCGGTCGCCTCGATGAACAATGCCGGTCCGCACGGCTTTACCGAAGTCCTCTATGCCTACACGTCGCAGACCGGGAACAACGGCTCGGCGTTCGCCGGCCTGACCGGCAACACGCTGTTCTACAACACGACCGGCGGAGTGGCGATGTTCGTCGGCCGTTTCTTCATGATCATCCCCGCCATGGCGATCGCGGGCTCGCTCGCCGGGAAGAAATCCATCCCGCCTTCGGCCGGCACGTTCCCGACCACGGGAGGCCTGTTCGTCGGCCTGGTCGTCGGCGTGATCCTGATCATCGGTGGTCTCACCTTCTTTCCGGCGCTGGCGCTGGGCCCAATCGTCGAGCATCTCGCGATGACCGCGGGCACGCTTTTTTGAACGATGTTTTTCGGAGTTACATCCATGGAACCCGTCCATAAACCCAACAAGCGAATGCCCGTTGCCACGATGCTGGATCCGAGGATCGTGATGCCGGCGATCGGCGCGGCCATCATCAAGCTCGACCCGCGGGCGATGATCAAGAATCCCGTGATGTTCGTTGTCGAGATCGTAGCCGCGTTGACGACGGTGATCTTCCTGCGTGATCTCGCCACCGGTGGAGAGCATCTCGCCTTCACGTTCCAGATTATCCTCTGGCTCTGGTTCACGGTGTTGTTTGCCAATTTCGCCGAAGCGGTGGCGGAGGGCCGCGGCAAGGCGCAAGCTGAGACGCTGCGCAAGACGCGAACCGAAAGCCAGGCGAAGCTCCTGTCCGGCTCCAACGGCACCTATCGCCTCGTTCCGGGCACCAGCCTGAAAGTCGGAAACATCGTCCTGGTCGAAGCCGGCGACATGATTCCGTCGGATGGCGAGGTGATCGAGGGCGTGGCTTCCGTCAACGAGGCCGCGATCACGGGTGAATCCGCGCCCGTGATCCGCGAATCCGGCGGCGACCGTTCGGCGGTGACCGGCGGCACGCAGGTGCTGTCGGACTGGATCCGCGTCCGCATCACGGCGGAACAGGGGTCAACTTTCATCGACCGCATGATCAAGCTGGTCGAGGGCGCCGAGCGGCAGAAGACGCCGAACGAGATCGCGCTCAACATCCTGCTTGCAGGTCTCACCATCATCTTTGTGTTCGCGACCGTGACGATACCGAGCTATGCGGCTTACGCCGGCGGGTCGATTTCGGTGGTGATCCTGGTCGCGTTGTTCGTCACGCTTATTCCCACGACGATCGGCGCTCTCCTGTCCGCCATCGGCATCGCGGGCATGGACCGCCTCGTGCGTTTCAACGTGCTTGCGATGTCGGGACGGGCGGTGGAAGCGGCCGGCGACGTCGATACGCTGCTGCTCGATAAGACCGGAACGATCACGCTCGGCAACCGGCAGGCGACCGCGTTTCGTCCGGTGCGGGGCGTGAGCGAGCAGGAGCTGGCGGATGCGGCGCAGCTCGCTTCGCTCGCCGACGAAACGCCCGAGGGCCGCTCGATCGTGGTGCTGGCGAAGGAGAATTACGGAATTCGCGGGCGCGATATGCAGGAGCTCGGGGCGAACTTCGTCCCGTTCACGGCGCAGACGCGCATGAGCGGCGTCGATGCCGGCGGCTCGTCGGTGCGCAAGGGCGCGGTTGCCGCGATCCTCGACTATGTCGGCGGCGGCGTTCAGGCCGTTGCGTCCGGCAATGTCGCGCGGGTGGTTCAGCCCAGCACGCAGTCTGAAGCGAGCCGGGAAGTCCAGGCGATTGCCGACGAGATCGCCAAATCGGGTGGAACGCCGCTCGCGGTGGCCAAGGATGGTCGCTTGCTCGGCGTCGTGCAGCTCAAGGATATCGTCAAGGGCGGCATCCGCGAGCGCTTCGCCGAATTGCGCCGAATGGGAATCCGCACCATCATGATCACCGGCGACAATCCGATGACGGCCGCAGCGATTGCCGCCGAAGCCGGCGTCGATGACTTCCTTGCGCAGGCAACGCCGGAAGACAAGCTGAAGCTGATCCGCGACGAGCAAGCCAAGGGCAAGCTGGTTGCGATGTGCGGTGACGGCACCAATGACGCACCGGCACTCGCGCAGGCCGACGTCGGCGTCGCCATGAACACGGGCACGCAGGCGGCCCGCGAAGCCGGCAACATGGTCGACCTCGATTCCAACCCGACCAAGCTGATCGAGGTGGTCGAGATCGGCAAGCAATTGCTGATGACGCGCGGGGCGCTGACCACGTTCTCGATCGCCAACGACGTGGCGAAATATTTCGCCATCATCCCGGCGATGTTCCTGGCCTTTTATCCCCAGCTCAACGTGCTCAACATCATGCACCTTGCGAGCCCGCAAAGCGCAATTCTCTCGGCAATCATCTTCAATGCATTGATCATCATCGCGCTGATTCCGCTGGCGTTGAAAGGGGTGGGCTATCGGCCGATCGGGGCGGGCGCGCTGCTGCGCCGCAACCTGATGATCTATGGTCTCGGCGGCATTATCATTCCCTTCATCGGCATCAAGGTGATCGACCTCGCGGTCGCGGCCTTGCATCTGGCTTAACAGACGCCGTCATTGCGAGCGAAGCGAAGCAATCCAGAACCATCACCGCGGAAAATCGCAACGCGAGGAGATTTAGGAGACAACAATGCTCAGAGAAATTCGTCCCGCCATTATCCTTCTGCTCGCGCTTACGCTGATCACGGGCCTCGGCTATCCGCTCGCCTTGACCGCAATTTCCGGCGCGATCTTCCCAAGGCAGGCGCAAGGCAGCCTGATCGAGCGCGACGGCAAGGTCATCGGCTCGGCGCTGATCGGCCAGGAGTTCAAGAGCGACAGGTATTTTCATGGCCGGCCCTCGGCGACCACGGCGCCGGATCCGGCGGACTCCAGCAAGACCGTGCCCGCGCCCTACAATGCGGCCAATTCCGGCGGCTCCAATCTCGGTCCGACCAGCAAGGCGCTGGCCGACCGCGTCAAGGAGGACGTCGAGAAGCTCAAGGCGGAGAATCCGTCGATGCCCGTTCCGCTCGACCTCGTTACCACTTCGGGAAGCGGGCTTGACCCCGACATCTCGCCGGAGGCGGCCACATTCCAGGCCCCACGGGTCGCCAAGGCGCGCAACATGGCGGAAGACAAGATCCGCGACCTCATCGCGCAGAACACCAAAGCTCGCCTGCTCGGGACCATAGGCGAGCCGCGCGTCAATGTTCTGGCGCTCAATCTGGCGCTGGATGCCGCCGACACCAAATAGAGGGTCCGCTATTTCCGAATCCGCCGGTCAGATTATACTGAGGCATGGCTCAGCAACGCCGCGATCCCGAACAACGTCCCTTGCCGGAGGCCTTGCTGCAAGCAGCAAAGCGCGAGCACGGCGGCGTCGGTCGCCTGAAGATCTTCGTTGGCGCTGCACCGGGAGTTGGCAAGACCTACGAGATGCTGCAGAGCGCGCACGCCAAGCTGCGTGCGGGAGCCGACGTGGTTGTCGGCTTTGTCGAGACCCACGGACGAGCGGAGACGGAAGTGCTGTTGCGCGGGCTCGAGGCCATCCCGCGCAAGCGGCTCGAGTACAGGGGCCAGATGGTCGAGGAAATGGACCTCGACGGCGTGATCGCACGTCATCCGCAGATCGCGCTTGTCGACGAGCTCGCCCATACCAATGTCGCAGGCAGCCGCCACCCCAAGCGCTATCTCGACGTCGAGGAGCTGTTGTCCCGCGGCATCGACGTCTATACCGCCGTCAACATCCAGCACATCGAAAGCCTCAACGACGTTGTCGCGCAGATCACCCATGTTCGGGTGCGCGAGACGGTGCCGGATTCGGTGTTCGAGCGCGCCGACGAAATCGAGCTGATCGATCTCACGCCTGACGACCTGATCCAACGGCTGAAAGAGGGCAAGGTCTACGTGCCCAAGCAGGCCGAACGCGCCCTGGAGCATTACTTCTCGCCGGGCAACCTCACCGCACTGCGCGAGCTCGCGCTGCGCCGCACCGCCGACCGGGTCGACGAGCAGCTGCTCACCCACATGCAGGCCAATGCGATCGCCGGCCCATGGGCCGCCGGCGAACGCATCCTGGTCTGTGTCAGCGAGGATCCGCGCGCGGCCGGTCTCGTGCGCTACACCAAGAGGGTCGCTGACCGCGTGCATGCGCCCTGGACCGCAATCTCGATCGAGACGCGGCGCAGCCTGCAGCTGAGCGACGAGCAGCGCGACCGGCTCGCCGATACGCTGCGGCTTGCGGAATCGCTCGGCGCCGAAGCGTTGACCATTCCCGGCGTTGGCCGGCGTATCGCCGATGATATCATCCAGTTCGCGCATGCCAACAACGTCACTCAGATCATCATCGGCAAATCGACGCGCTCGCGCTGGTTCGAGATCGTGCGGGGCTCGGTGGTGCACGATCTGGTGCGACGGGCCGGCAATATCAGCGTCAACGTGATTGCGGGCGACGAGCTGCCGGCTACGCCTCCCGGTATGGCGTCGGTGCAGACGGCGGCCCGGCCGGAGCCCTTCAATGCGCGCCCCTATCTGATGGCGCTGGCGATGACCGCGGTCGGTCTTGCCGCGGCCGCGCTGATCCAGCCCTGGTTCGGCGTCGAGAATGTCGATCTCGTTTTCATCACGGCCGTGGTCGCGGTGGCCGTGCGCTATGGCCTGTGGCCCTCGCTGCTCGCGAGCGTCGCCGCATCGCTCTGCTACAATTTCTTCTTTCTGCCCCCGATCTATACCTTCACGATCACCGATCCGACGAACATCGCGGCCTTTTTCCTGTTCATGCTGATCGCGATCCTGGTCTCGAACGTCGCGGCACGCGTGCGCGTGCAGGCGGACACCGCAATCAGCCGGGTGCGGACCACCGAGCAGCTCTATGCTTTCAGTCGCAAGCTCGCGGGCACCGCGACCCTTGACGATGTGCTGTGGGCGACCGCCTATCAGACTGCGCTGATGCTGAAGGTGCGCGTGGTGTTGCTGCTGCCGGAAGGCGGCACATTGACCGTCAAGGCGGGCTATCCGCCCGAGGACCAACTCGACCAGGCCGACCTCGCGGCGGCGAACTGGGCCTGGAGCAACGACCGTCCGGCGGGGCGCGGCTCCGATACGCTGCCCGGCGCCAAGCGGCTGTTCCTGCCGATGCGCACCGGGCGCGGCTCGATCGGCGTCATCGGCATCGATAATGACCGCACCGGTCCGCTGTTGACGCCGGACCAGCGGCGTCTGCTCGACGCCCTGGTGGACCAGGGGGCACTCGCGATCGAACGCGTGTTGCTCGTCGAAGACATGGACAAGGTCAAGCGCACCGTGGAATCCGAGCGCTTGCGTTCGGCGCTGCTCACCTCGATCTCGCACGACCTCAAGACGCCGCTCGCCTCCGTGCTGGGCGCGGCCTCAACCATGCGTGATCTTGCCGATGGCCTCTCGGATATCGAAAAGCGCGATCTGCTGGCCACCGTGATCGATGAATCCGAGCGACTCAACCGCTTCATTGCCAACCTGCTCGACATGACCAAGCTGGAATCCGGCGCCATCGTGCCCAACACGGCGCTGCATGACATCGGTGAGATCGTAGGCAGCGCGCTCCGTCGCGCGAGCAAGATACTGTCGCGGCACAAGGTCTCGCTCGACCTCGAAGCCGATCTGCCGATGCTCGAGCTTGATGCCGTGCTGTTCGAGCAGGTGATCTTCAACCTGCTCGACAATGCCGCCAAATATTCGCCGGCCGAGACCACGATCGCGATCCGGAGCACGCGGGAAGCCAACACGGTTTCGCTGCAGGTCGCCGACGAAGGCGAGGGTATCCCCCCCGGAGAGCTCGAAAGCGTGTTCGACAAGTTTTACCGGGTGCAGAAGATCGATCATGTTCGTCCGGGCACCGGTCTTGGTCTCGCCATCTCGCGCGGCTTCATCGAGGCCATGCATGGCCGGATTTTTGCTGCAAACCGCAGCGATCGCAGAGGCGCGGTGCTCACGATCCGCTTGCCCATTCCGGCGTCGGCCGGGAAACTGGATACCGCAGCATGAGCGCCCCTCCGATCAAGGTGCTGGTCATCGACGACGAGCCGCCGATTCGCAAATTGCTGCGGATGGGCCTGACCACCCAGGGCTACGAGACCCTGGAGGCGCCGAACGGCAAGCTCGCGCTGGAGCTGCTGGCTCAAAATCCGGCGCTGATCATTCTCGATCTCGGCCTGCCTGACATTCAGGGCCACGAGCTGCTGCGGATGATCCGGGCTCGAAACGATAGCGTGCCGATCGTGGTGCTGTCGAGCCGCGGCGATGAGACCGGCAAGGTTCAGGCGCTTGACCTCGGGGCCGACGACTACATCACGAAGCCTTTCGGCATGGAGGAGCTGCTCGCCCGCCTGCGGGCGGCCCTGCGGCACCAGCTGCAGGTCCACGGCGAGCGGCCCGTGTTTCACTCGGGCGATCTCACAGTCGATCTGGTCAGGCGCATCGTCAAGGTCGGCGACAGGGAGGTCAAGCTGTCGCCGAAGGAATACGAGTTGCTGCGCGTACTGGTGCAGCATGCCGGCAAGGTTCTCACCCACCGCTTTCTGCTCAACGAGCTCTGGGACGAGCTGACCGACGCGCAATATTTGCGGGTCTACGTCCGTCAGCTCAGGCAGAAGATCGAGGCTGATCCCGAGCGTCCGCAATTCGTGCTGACCGAGACCGGCATCGGCTATCGCCTGCGGGCACCGGATTAGGAAGAGGGGGGACCGGAACCTTCGCCTGCAGCGCGGATTGTTCTTTGAAGACGGAGAACCGGCGCAAGTTGTTTGTTCGCGCATGATCCCTCGGGCAAGCCCTGGGCGTGCTTTTCGGAAAACCGCAGCACACTTTTCCGGATCATGCGCTAAGAATAGGTGTCGCTACTCTGGGATCGATCGTGCCCGCTGGAAAATTGTCCACCTACCGAAAGAAGCGCGATTTCGACAAGACCGCGGAGCCTTCGGGCGAAGCCAAGGTCGCGCCCTCGAATCGGCGGCGGTTCGTGATCCAGAAGCACGCCGCGACGAGGTTGCACTACGATCTCAGGCTCGAATTCGACGGCGTCTTCAAATCCTGGGCCGTGACCCGCGGCCCTTCTCTCGACCCCCATGACAAGCGGTTGGCCGTCGAGGTCGAAGATCACCCGCTCGACTACGGCGATTTCGAAGGCACGATTCCGAAGGGCGAATATGGCGGCGGCACCGTCATGATCTGGGATCGCGGTTATTGGGATTCGGACGATCCCGGGCGCGGCTTCAAGAAAGGCGATCTCAAGTTCACGCTCAATGGTGACAAGCTCCATGGCAGCTGGGTTCTGGTGCGCATGCGAAACCGCGGTGGTGAGAAGCGCACCAACTGGCTCCTGATCAAGCATCGCGACGAATTCGTGCGGGAGGGGGAGGCCAACGACGTTCTGGATGAGGATCGTTCGGCCGCATCGGGCCGGACGATGGAGCAGATCGCAGCCGGCAAAGGCAAGGCGCCGAAGCCATTCATCACGGCGAAGACGCGCCGCATGAACGCCGACGCCGTCTGGCACTCCAATCGCGGCACGGCGGCGGACGCGCGCGCGAGCAAGCTCGTCTCAGCGGCCTCCAGGGCCGTCGAACCTAAAAAGGTCGCGGCGATCCCCGAGTTCGTCCCGCCGCAACTCTGCACATCGGTCGACAAGCCGCCGAGCGGCGCGGCTTGGGGCCACGAAATCAAGTTCGACGGCTATCGCGTGCAGCTGCGCGTCGACGACGGCGAGGTGAGCCTGAAGACGCGCAAAGGGCTCGATTGGACCGACAAGTTT
Organism: uncultured Alphaproteobacteria bacterium; assembly: GCA_963738845.1. Taxonomy (GTDB): domain Bacteria; phylum Pseudomonadota; class Alphaproteobacteria; order Rhizobiales; family Xanthobacteraceae; genus Bradyrhizobium. The sequence continues at coordinate 199,661 of CAVTYJ010000016.1, forward strand.
TCCGCAATCGCAAATGAGGCGCGCGCGCTGCCCGACGTCCTGATCGATGGCGAGATCGTCGCACTCGACGAGGATGGCGTACCGCACTTTTCTGCCCTGCAGGCGGCGATCGCCGACGGCAAGACCGACGGACTGATCTTCTTCGCGTTCGACCTGTTGTTTGCCGACGGGCTGGACATGCGCCGCCTGCCGCTTGCGGAGCGGAAGGCGCGATTGAAATTGCTGCTCGACGCGCGCAAGGCGAAGGCGCGGAACATCCGCTATGTCGAGCATTTCGAGGCGGATGGCGATGCGGTGATGGACTCGGCGAAAAGGCTGCTGCTCGAGGGCGTCGTCTCCAAGAAGCTCGGCGCACCCTACCAGTCCGGGCGGTCGGAGAGCTGGACCAAGGCCAAGGCGCGAGCCGGGCAGGAGGTCGTGATCGGCGGCTGGAAGACGACCAACGGCAAATTCCGTTCATTGATGGCGGGCGTCTATCGCGACCATGACCTTGCCTTCGTCGGGATTGTGGGCACCGGGTTTGGCCAGGATACCGTGCGCCGCATTCTGCCGGCCTTGAAGGCCAATGCGTCGGACAAAAGCCCGTTCGGCGGCAAGGGTGCCCCGAAGAAGACGCGCGACGTGCACTGGCTGAAGCCCGAGCTGGTTGCGGAGATCGAGTTTGCCGGCTGGACGGCCGACGGCAATATCCGCCAGGCGGCTTTCAAGGGCCTGCGGCAGGACAAGCCGGCGCACGAGATCACAGTGGAAAAACCTGCGATTCTCGCGCGGCCCGCAGCCGCAAAGTCGGCCGTAAAATCCGGCAAGCCGGAGCCCGGCAGATCCAGGTTCGCAAAATCGAAGCCAAACAAGACCGGGGCCGGGACAGCAAAAGCCGGCAAATCCGTTTCCGACAGATCAAACGAGGTGATGGGGGTCGTCATCTCGAACCCCGACAAGGCGCTGTGGCCGAATGGCGGCGATGGTAAAGCCGTGACCAAGCTCGACCTCGCGCATTATTTCGAAAGCGTCGGCGAATGGATGATGGGCTATCTCAGGGGCCGGCCGTGCTCGATCGTGCGCGCCCCCGACGGCATCGAGGGCCAGAAGTTTTTTCAGCGCCACGGCATGCAGGGCACCTCGAAACTTTTGAGCCTGGTCAGGGTCTCGGGCGACCGCAAACCCTATCTGCAGATCGATCGCGTCGAGGGGCTGGCAGCGGTCGCGCAGGCCGGCGGAGTTGAGCTGCATCCCTGGAATTGCGCGCCGAACGCGTATGATACGCCGGGACGGCTGGTGTTCGATCTCGATCCCGCGCCGGATGTCGCCTTTGCCGAGGTTGTCGACGCCGCGAAGATGATGCGCCAGCATCTTTCGACGCTTGGCATGGAGAGCTTCTGCAAGACAACGGGCGGCAAGGGCCTGCATGTCGTGGTTCCGCTGCTCGTGACTGCGAGGGAGAATGTGACTTGGCAGGAAGCAAAAGGCTTCGCCCAGGACGTCTGCCAGTTGATGACGCGCGAATATCCAGACCGCTACCTCATCAACATGTCGAAAAAGAAACGCACGGGGAAAATCTTTCTCGACTATCTCCGCAATGATCGGATGTCGACGGCGGTTGCCGTATTGTCGCCGCGGGCGCGCGACGGCGCCACTGTCTCCATGCCGCTGAGCTGGGCCCAGGTCAAAGGCGATCTCGACCCCAGGCGCTTCACGTTGCGCAGCGTGCCGGCGCTATTGGCAAAGAGCAAGGTATGGCAGGGCTATGATGAGGCGGCATCGTCGATCAAGGCCGCGATGAAGAAGCTGCCGAGAGGCTAAAGCATGAAACGGCGGTCAGGCGCGGGGACCTGAAGCCGCCGCTCAACCAAAACGCGCGCTCAAATTCGTCCGAGCAATATCAGGATCAGCAGGATTATGATGACGAGGCCGAGTCCTCCGCCGCCGTAATAGCCGGTGCCGTAGAATGGACCGCCGCCGATTCCGCTGAAACCGCCGAGTAATGCAATAATGAGAATGATCAAGATGATCGTGCCGATTGACATTTGTCGTCTCCTCTTCCGCGGGGAGAACCGGTGGCAGGATTGAAAGTTCCGGCATTCGCGCCGCGATAATCCTCTCCAAGGGCCTTCTTTTTGCTCTGACGCGGAACTAGATACAGCGCTGTCACACGAGGTCTGCGATGTCCGCTCCGCTCGTCATCTCCATCCCGCATCACCTCGGACGCGAGGAGGCGACGCGACGTCTAAAGGGCGGGCTGTCGCGCGCTGCCGCAACCGTCCCGGTCCTTTCGGTTGACGAGGAACGCTGGGAAGGTGATCGCATGGACTTCCGCGTTCGTGCGCTGGGCCACGCCGCATCGGGTCACATCGACGTTGCCGAAGATCACGTGCGCGTTGAGGTAGTGCTGCCCTGGCTCCTGCAGCGCTTCGCGCAAGCGGCACAATCCGTGATCCGAGATCGCGGCAGGCTGTTGTTGACCAAGAAGGATTGACGCTCAACCCAGCCGCCAGTGCACCGACCACGCCGGCAGAACGCTTTCCGGCTCGCCGCCCCAGATCGGCGTGCTCTCCGCTGCGCGAGCATCGTGGGCGACGGCTTTCGGGGATAGATTGGCGAGCAGGCCAAGCCGCGTGCCGTCCCCCATCCGCCAGCTCGCACTGACGATACGATCGTTGCTGACGTGAGCTTCACCGAATGCTGCGCCCGCAAGCCTCGGAACGATTTCGCGACGGCGGAGCGACAGCAGCTCCCGCACCAGCCTGAGCCGCGCCTTGCCGCTCTCGCGGTCACACCCGCCCCAATCAAGCTTCGACAATTCGAACGTCCGGGCATCGAGCGGGTCGGGGACAATGTCGCCGTATGTGCGATACGCCCAGTCGTATTCGCGCCGGCGCCCCTGGCGCACGGCGTCCGCCAGGTCGCCGGCAAAATCGCAGAAGAACAGGAACGGCGTCCGCGAGCCCCATTCTTCGCCCATGAACAGCATCGGTATTGCGGGTGCGAGCAGGGTTATCGCGAGCGCGGCTTCGATCGCCGCAGGGTCGGCAAGGCTCTCGAGCCGCTCGCCGAGCGGGCGATTGCCGACCTGGTCGTGGTTTTGCAGAAAGTTGACGAATGTCGCTGGCGAAAGCGCACCGCTCGGCTCGCCGCGGTGTTTGTTCCAGAAGGCCGCAAACTCCCCCTGATAGACGAAGCCTGATGACAGCGAACGCGCGATATCGCGCAGCGGGCCGCGCTGGAAGTCGCTGTAATAGCCCTGCGATTCGGCCGTGAGCAGCACGTGAAAGGCGTGGTGGTAATCGTCATTCCACTGCGCGCGAAATTTCCCGTGCGGCGGGTCCTGTCTTTCGTCGAGCAGGCTTGCGATATTGTCGCCATTTTCCAGCACGAGATGAATGTGCCGTCCTGTCTCGGCCGCGAGTTGTCCGGCCGCGACACTCAGATCGTGCAGCATCGATATCTCGGAAGGCGCCGTCACGATGTGGTTGACCGCATCGAACCTCAGACCGTCGAAGCGATAATCCGAAAGCCAGGACAGCGCACTTTCGATCGCAAACGCGCGCACCTCGCCCACCCGGTAGTCGATCGCGCTGCCCCAGGGCGTCTGCGCGTCGGTGAAAAAGCTCGGCGCATAATGGTGCAGAAAATTTCCTTCCGGGCCGAAGTGATTGTAGACGACATCGAGAAACACAATCAGCCCGCGCAAATGTGCTTCGTCGATCAGGGTTTTGAGATCCTCGGGTCGTCCATAGCTGCTGTCGGGCGCGTACCAGAGCACGCCGTCATAGCCCCAGCCGCGACAGCCGGAGAAATCCCCAACCGGCATCAGCTCGATCGCCGTAATTCCGGTCTCGACCAGATGGTCGAGCCTGTCGATCATCGCGCGAAAGCTGCCCTCGCGCGTGAAAGTGCCGACATGGGTTTCAATGAGCACCGTCTGTTCCCAGGGACGTCCGCGCCAGTCGCGCGCGCGCCACTCGAACGCGTCGTGATCGACGACCTCGCTTGGGCCGAACACGTCCTCCGGCTGGAAAGCTGATGCCGGATCCGGAACGTCGCGCTCGCCATCGATGCGGAATCTGTACCGCGCGCCGGCCTTCGCGCCGGCGACGTCGACCGCAAACCAGCCGCCGTCGCGGCGCTGCATGGGATGTGGCACCCGCCCCAGGAGCAGGTCGACACGTTGCGCAGCCGGTGCCCAGAGACGGAACGCGATGCCGGTGCGCGTGAGCCTCGGGCCGAACGTCCGGCCGCTCATCTTGCGCCTGAAAAAGCGAGCACCGCGCGGGGCGGCGCGTTGGTGTCGCTGCCTGCGGCGAACTCGGCGCGCGTCTCACTGGTTTCGGACGTGTTCAGCACGCAACGCCAGCCCTTGTACTCGGCGAGCTTTGGCAGCTTGAACGCGATCTCTTCGGGCGCTGCGTTGAGAACGATGAAGATCGCCGCCTGTCCCTCGTCGACGGGCGCCAGCACGTAAGACAAGAACCGGCCCTCGGGAAACTTCCAGTCGGCTTCTTTCATCTCCTCCGCCGCGGGCGTCAGCCACAGCACGCCGTAACTGCCGTCGGCGCGGCGTCCATCGAGCCAGCGCTGCGACCGGATCTGCCTGAAGGTCCTGCGCAGGGTGCTAAGCTGGCCGATCAACTCGCTCAGGTCGTCTTCGCGGCCAAGCCCCTTCCAATCGACCCAGCCGATTTCACTATCCTGGCAATAGGCATTGTTATTGCCGTTCTGCGAATTGCCGACCTCGTCGCCGGCCAGCAGCAGCGGCAGCCCTTGCGCCAGCATCAGGCAGGCGAGCTGATTCTTGCGCAGCCGCAGGCGCAGCGCATTGATGGCGGGATCGTCGGTCGGCCCCTCGTGACCGCAATTATTGCTGTGATTGTCGTTGGTGCCGTCGCGATTGTCCTCGCCATTGGCCTCATTGTGCTTCTGGTTGTAGCTGAAGAGATCGGCGAGGGTGAAGCCGTCGTGGACGGTGATGTGGTTGATGCTGGCGCGCTGGGTTCGTCCATCGTGATTGAAGATGTCGGAAGAGGCTGTCATGCGGCTCGACACTTCGCCGATCAGGCTGCCTTCGCCGCTCCAATAGCGCCGCATCGCGCTGCGGTATCGATCGTTCCATTCCGACCATTGCGATGGGAATCCGCCGACCTGATAGCCGCCCAGGCCGAGATCCCAGGGCTCGGCGACGAGCTTCACCGTTGCCAGCACCGGGTCCTGCCGCACCGCGGTGAGGAAGGCGGAGTTCCGGTCAAACCCGTTCGGGGTGCGAGCCAGGGTGGTCGCGAGGTCGAAGCGGAAGCCGTCGACATGACAGACCTCGACCCAGTAGCGCAACGAGTCCATCACCATCTGCAGCACGCGCGGATGGGTGAGATTGACCGAGGAGCCGCAGCCGGTGAAGTCGTCGTAGAAGCGCGGGTTCTCGCGGTTCAGCCAGTAATAGGAGGCGTTGTCGATACCGCGGAACGACAGCGTCGGACCGAGATGATTGCCTTCGGCGGTATGATTATAGACGACGTCGAGCACCACCTCGATGCCTGCATCGTGCAGCCGCGCGACGGTCGTTCGAAACGCGTCGAGAGGATTGTCCTGCGCGTAACGTGCTTCAGGCGCGAAATAGGAGATCGTATTGTAGCCCCAATAGTTCACGAGCTTTTTTTCGATAAGCATGCGGTCGTCGATGAAGGCGTGGATCGGCAGGAGCTCGATCGTGGTGACGCCGAGCCGCTTCAAATGCTCGATCATGGCGGGTGCGGCCAGCCCGCCAAAGGTGCCGCGCAAATTCGGCAGCACGTCGTCGCGCATCTGGGTCAGCCCCTTGACATGCGCCTCATACATGACGGTGTCTTCCCAGGAGATCTGCGGGCGAATCTCGCGGCGTCCCCAGTTGAAAGTCTCGTCGACCACGACCGCCTTCGGCATGCCGCGCGCATTGTCGCGGCGATCGAACGAGAGGTCCTCGCGCGCGCTGCCGATGCGAAATGCGAAGTGCGCGTCGCTCCAGACCAGCCGTCCCGCAAGGCGCTTGGCATAGGGATCGAGCAGCAGCTTGTTCGGGTTGAAACGATGGCCGTGCTCGGGTTCATACGGCCCGTGCACGCGATAGCCATAGAGCTGACCGGGCGAAACGTCGTTCAGATAGCCATGCCAGACGTCCTCGGTTCGCTCGGGCAGCTCGATACGCTCCAGCTCGCGCCGTCCCTGATTGTCGAACAGGCACAGCTCGACCTTCTGCGCGTTCGCCGAGAACAGCGCGAAATTGGTGCCGCGGCCGTCCCAGCTTGCACCGAGTCGCGAGAAGGTTCCTGCCGTGAGGCGCATCAGGCTCGTGCTCCGCTTCCGAAGTTCGTGATCAATCGCAGGCATCTCCTTGCATGAACTTCGGAAGCAAAGGAGCACCAGGACGTGGGCTTTGCGTGGACCGCTTCGATTTGAACTCCCGCAGTGTCCCTTGGAACTTCGAAGCGAAGGCGTTAGTTCTCCGGGATCAGAAATATCGCGGCCAGCGGCGGGATGGTCAGGCGTATTTCGGGAGAGGGTCCGTCGGAAGCCTGGACGCCGCCGCCATTGCCGACGTTGCTGCCGCCGTAATGGGCGGAATCGGAATTGAAGATCTCGCACCATTTGCCGCCAAAGGGCACGCGGACGCGATAATCGCGATGAACATTCGGCGAGAAATTGACGACGAAGATGCAGCGTGCGCGCGCGTCAGGGCCCTTGCGCATCCAGGCAAAGACGTTGTGATCGGCATCTTGGGTGATGATCCACTCAAAACCGTCCGCCTCGCAGTCCAGCTCGTGCAGCGCGGGTATTTCGCGATAGAGCCTGTTGAGGTCGTGGATCAGGATCTGTATTCCGGCGTGGCTGGGTTCGTCGAGCAGGTGCCAGTCCAGCGAATGGTCGTGGGTCCATTCGCGCACCTGGGCGAACTCGCAGCCCATGAACAGCAGTTTCTTTCCGGGATGGGCAAACATGAAGCTGTAGTACGCGCGCAGATTGGCGAAGCGTTGCCAGTCGTCTCCGGGCATGCGGCCCAGAATCGAGCGTTTGCCGTGGACTACCTCGTCATGCGACAGCGGCAGAATGAAATTCTCGGAGAATGCGTATTGCAGCCCGAACAGGATGTCGCCGTGGTGGAATTTGCGATGAATTGGTTCCTTGCCGATGTATTTCAGCGTGTCGTGCATCCAGCCCATGTTCCATTTGTAACCGAAGCCGAGCCCACCATGCTCCACCGGACGCGACACTTGCGGCCAAGCGGTCGATTCTTCGGCCACCGTTGTCGCCTGCGGAAAGCGGCCAAATACCTCGGCGTTGAAGCGGCGCAGGAAATCGATCGCCTCGAGGTTTTCGCGCCCGCCATGCTTGTTCGGAATCCAGCCGCCGGCGGGTCGGCTGTAATCCAGATAGAGCATGGAGGCGACCGCATCGACGCGCAGGCCGTCGATGGCGTAGCGCTCGAGCCAGAACAGCGCGTTGGCAAGCAGGAGGTTTGCGACTTCGGTGCGGCCGTAATTATAGATGAGCGTGCCCCAGTCGAGATGGCGGCCCTGCTTCGGATTGGCGTGCTCGTAAAGCGCGGTGCCGTCGAAGCGGCCAAGGCCATGAGGATCGTCGGGAAAGTGGCCCGGCACCCAGTCGAGGATCACGCCCAAGCCCTGTGCGTGACAGGCATCGACCAGGGCTGCAAAATCGGTCGGCGAGCCGAAACGGCTGGTCGGCGCAAACAGCCCTGTCGGCTGATAACCCCAGGAGCCGTCGAACGGATGCTCGCTGATTGGCATGAATTCGATATGCGTGAAGCCGAGGTCGCGCGCGTAGGCGGGAAGCTGGTCGGCGAGCTCGAGATAGGTCAGCCACTCATTGTTGCCCTTGCGCCGCCAGGAGCCGAGATGGACCTCGTAGATGGAGATCGGCGCATTGCGCGCGTTGATGTGGGACGGTGCGGGCCGCGGACGGGGCAGCGCCGTCTCGTCGAAGACGATCGACGCGGTTTTGGGGCGCACTTCCGCCGCAAAGGCGAGCGGGTCGGACTTCAGCGGCAGATGCTGGCCGCGCGGGCCGATGATGTCAAACTTGTAGTGATCGCCGGGCCTGGCACGCGGAACGAACAGCTCCCAATAACCGGCACCGCGCACCCGCATCGGATGCCGCCGCGCATCCCAAAAATTGAAATCGCCGACCACGCTGACCCGCCGCGCATTCGGCGCAAACACGACGAAGGCGATGCCGTCGACGCCATCGAGCCGCAAAGGATGCGCGCCGACCTTGTCATAGAGGCGCCGATGGGTGCCTTCGGCGAGGAGATGGAGGTCGAAATCGGACAACACCGGCGGAAAGCGGTAGGGGTCCTCGAGCTCGACGACATTGTCACCGAAACGCGCGCGGAGCTGATAGCGCCGCGAGCCGTTCGGCAGCGCGCCCGCAAACAACCCGGCATCGTGGATGCGCGAAAGCTTCGCCGTCTCGCCATGCTCGCCGACGGCTTCCACATTGGAAGCCTCCGGAAGAAATGCGCGGACGATCGTGCTGTCGCCCTCGATATGAAGGCCGAGATAGCGAAACGGATCGGAGTGGCGGCCTTCGACGATGGCATAGGCTTCGGCGGGCAGTTTGGTCATCAGCTCTCGCTTGCAGGCACGGACAGGATACGAAGCATGGCGCCGAGTGGCACGCGCAGCCATTCGCCGCGGTGGGCAAGCTCATCTTCGATCTCGGAGATGATTTTTTCCAGCAAAAAGAAGTCGAGCATAGCGTTAACGGCGCGTGGATCGGACGGCCAGAGGCAGCTGTCGGTCATGGCTTCGCGATAGCCCGACAGGAAGGCGGATGTCGCGCGCTCGCGCCATTCGGCAAGCGCCGTTGCCAGCCTGTTGCCGAGCTCGTCCGGCGCCATCTTGAGCGCGCGATCGAAGGCGGACGCGACCGAATAGTCGATCGATCGGATCAGTGTCGCCACATCGCGCGCCACCGGCCCCTTGCGCCGCCGTTCGGCCAGGCTCTTGCCGGGTGCGCCGTCGAAGCCCGTAATGACGATGTCGTCCTTGACGATCAGGAGCTGGCCCAGACGGAGGTCGCCATGCAGGCGGATGGCCAGGCAATCGCTACTGGGTTTCAGCAAGGTAGCGAGATGTGCATCCCAGGTGGCGCGCGCTGCCAGCATGCGGTCGAGCGGGGGCCGTTCTGGCCCCTTCATGATATCGCGGCGCTCGCTCAACGCGTCGAATACACGCGCCGCGCGCGAGGCAAGCTCGCCGGCCCAGCGCTTCAGCTCCTTCGGCTTAACCGGCTCCGGCGCGAATGCCGCATCCTCGGAGTTGGATGCAAGCAGCTGGTGCAGTTCGGCGGCGCGGCGTCCGGCTTGCGACATGTAGTGCAGGCAGAGCCCCTGCTCCTCGCTCTCGCCCCGGTAACCGCTGGCTCCTAGCAGGCGCTGGGTATCGATGAAGCGATTGAGATAGGATGCGTTCACCGTCCAGCCGTCGCCCTGATTGGCAACGAAGGCGTGGACGGTTGCAATCGAGCAGCGCTGCCCGCCCTCGACGAGCTCGACGCTTCCGAGCAGCGCCGGCGCATTCGCAAAACCCGTCTCTGTGAGAAAGCGGCCGATCTCGATGGCCGGACTGGTGCCCTGCTGCAGCTTTCGATAGAGCTTGACGACGTAATCATTATCGACAAACGCAATGCTGGATGGGCGTTCGGTCTCGATTGCCCGAATATGTTCGGGCTGCCGCACCAGTCGGTCGGCAAATTTTGCGGTCGGCCTGAACTCGAGTCGAAGGCCGTTCTCCTGAACGTTCAGCGACTGCTTCAGGTTGCGCAACAACAGCCCGATGAAGATCGGATTGGTTGCGACATCGAGCAGCGTACCCTCGCGCGCGCCCTGGCGAACCGCGGCGAAGGCATACGGGTTATAATGCTCGCGGTCGAAGCGCACCCATTCGATCTGCATCGGCAGCACGTAGCGCGCGCTCTCCGCCCCTTGCGTGGCCTCGAAGAAGGCGACCCAGGGCCGGTTGTCGCCGATGTCGCAGAACGGCACGGCGGAGACCAGGGTCGGGTGAATCAGATCCGGTGCGTGCTCCGGGTACCAGCGGGTGCGCGCAAGGTGTTCGGGCAGCACGTCGCGCTCGAATACGCCGCGCGTGCGCGCGAGCGATACCCAGGTCGAATTGAGCGGCACGACCAGCGTTTCGAATTCCGGCACCGCACGCGGCGCCAACGGCTCCGATTTGTCGCGCTGCAGCAGTTGAAACCAGTAGAAGCCGTAAGGCGCGAGCGTGATCATGTAGGGCAATTCGCCGATCGCCGGAAAACGCGTGCGGCCGAGCAATTCGAGCGGAATGCGTTCCTTCCACGCCGAGAGATCGAGCTCCGTCGCCTGCGCGGCGCGCGACAGATTAGCAACGCAGAGAATAACCTCGCCCTTGTATTCCCTGACATAAGCCAGCACCGCGCGATTGATCGGTCGGATGAAGGTCATGGTGCCGCGGCCGAAGGCGAGCGTCGATTTCCGTACCGAGATCAGCCGCTTGGTGGCTGATAACAGTGATGAGAGGCTGCGCGACTGCGCCTCGACATTGACCGCCTCGTAACCGTAGACCGGATCCATTATCATCGGCGCGTAAAGCTTCGCCGGATCGGCACGAGAGAAGCCGCCATTGCGGTCGGGCGTCCATTGCATCGGCGTCCGCACGCCGTTGCGGTCGCCGAGATAGATGTTGTCGCCCATTCCGATCTCGTCGCCGTAATAAATGATCGGCGTGCCGGGAAACGATAGCAGCAGCGAATTCATCAATTCGATCTTGCGCCGGTCATTGTCCATTAGCGGCGCGAGACGCCTCCGGATCCCGACATTGATGCGCGCGCGGGGGTCGTTGGCGTAGGTCGACCACAGGTAATCGCGCTCGACATCGGTGACCATTTCCAGCGTCAACTCGTCATGATTGCGCAGGAACAAAGCCCATTGGCAATTGGCAGGGATGTCGGGGGTCTGGCGCAGAATGTCGGTGATCGGAAAACGATCTTCCTGCGCGATCGCCATGTAGATGCGCGGCATCAGCGGGAAATGATACGCCATCTGGCATTCGTCGCCCTGGCCGAAATATTCCTGCACGTCCTCGGGCCACTGATTGGCTTCCGCCAGTAGGACCTTGCCTCTGGAATAGGCGTCGAGCTCGGCGCGCAGCTTCCGGACGATCGCGTGCGTCTCGGGCAGGTTCTCGTTGTTGGTGCCGTCGCGCTCGCAAAGATAGGGGATCGCATCGAGGCGGAACCCATCGACGCCCGCATCGAGCCATCGCTTCATCACCTGGATCAAGGCGCTGACCACGCGTGGATTGTCGAAGTTCAGATCAGGCTGGTGCGAGAAGAAGCGGTGCCAGTAGAACTGGCCGGCTTCCGTATCCCAGGTCCAGTTTGATTTCTCGGTATCGGTGAAGATGATCCGGGTGCCCTGGTACTTCTGGTCGGTGTCGCTCCAGACATACCAGTTGCGCGCGCTCGAGCCGCGGTGGCTGCGGCGGGCGCGCTTGAACCAGTCGTGCTGGTCGGAGGTGTGGTTGATCACGAGCTCGGTGATGACGCGCAGGCCGCGCTTCTTTGCCTCCTGGATGAAGCGTTTGAAATCCTTCATCGTCCCGAAATCGGGATTGATCGCGCCGTAATCGGCGATGTCGTAGCCGTCGTCGCGGCCGGGCGAGGGATAGAACGGCAACAGCCACAGTGCGGTGACACCGAGCCCTTGCAGATAATCGAGCTTCTCGGTCAGCCCGGCGAAATCGCCGATGCCGTCGTTGTTGCTGTCCGCAAAGGCCTTGACGTGGAGCTGATAGATGATGGCGTCCTTGTACCAGAGCTCGTCCTGGTCGAGCTCGGTGGCGGGCGACTGCGCAGCATCGACAGAAGACAGGATGTTCATGCCGCCCCCGTAGCCGCGCGCAACCACGCCAGGCGGACGACCCGACCGGCGGCGCATTCGATAGGGACTGCGGCGCCGCCTCCGGCGCTTCCAGACGCTCCCGGTTCTTTGGTCACGGTGGTGATGCCATTGACATGAAACGGACGCCCCGTTTCCTTTAAAGGAGGAAAGGAGGCGCTTCGCAACCCTATAAAAAGCCGCTCGCTTGCCATTGGTTCCCGGATGGAACGTTGCAGGGGTCAAACTCTTGAAGAGCGCTATCTTGTTTCCTTATCTGGATAATTTCGCGGCCTGCGGGCGAGGATTGACGCAAACCAGTGCTGCGGATTTGACGTTCGCTTGCCAATGGCGCGATTTCGTGATGCGAAGGTCCAATCCAAAGCTTCACCGGGATCAATAATTTGCTAGGGGTGCTTCGATTTAAGCATTCGCAAAAAGTGCGCCCATATGGGTGCGATGCCGGGGTCGGACCACCAGGTGCTGAATGGACTTCTACAAAACCGCCCAAAATCTCGGAATCCTGACCGAATTCGTCGACGGTCAGGGTGAGCGCCGCGTCACCGACTTAACCGCGCTCAAGATCATCATCAATGCCCTTCCGGTGCAAACGCCCCGGCGGCTTATCGAAGAGGCGGTCGTAATCCGCAGTGGTCATCCGGCGTGGACGACGTTCTCTGATGTCACCCGCCTGCCGGTGCGCTGGCGCCTCGATGGTGGAGATGACCGTGCCCCAATCGCCGAGGGGATCGCCGAGGGGACCGCCAAAGGGGGCGCCGAGAGCAAGGGTGCGGGCTATCGTCACGTGCTCTGGCCGTCGCATCGCTGGCCGGCGGGTATCTATCGGCTGCATGTCGCCGATGCCAACGGCCTCACGGAGGAAGTTCCGCTGATCGTGGCGCCGCCACGGGCCTTCGGCGGCGACTTCGACCGCGGCTGGCTGCTCGCCGTTCAGCTCTACGGAATCCGTTCGGCGCGCAATTGGGGGATGGGCGATTTCACCGATCTGAAGAAGCTCATCGCGCTTGCTGCCAGCCTCGGCGCGGACGGCATCGGTCTCAATCCGCTGCATGCGCTGTTCGACGACCGGCCCGGCGATTGCAGCCCGTACTCGCCCAACAGCCGCCTGTTCCTCAACGCGCTCTATATCGATGTGGAAGCAATCCCGGAGTATCAGGGCGACGCGGACGAGGAGGCGCTCGCAGGGCTGCGGCAAACCGAGATGCTCGACTATGTCGGCGTCGCCGCGCAGAAATGGTCCGCATTGCGCTCGGCGTTCGCGGCTTTTTCGGCGCGTGCGAGTGCGGAGCGCCGACAAGATTTCGAGTCGTTCCGCGCCGAACAGGGATCGCTTCTTGCGCGCTTTGCCTGTTTCGAGACTCTGCGCCACCGCTTCGGCGGACCATGGTGGGAGTGGCCGGCGGAGTGGCGGCGGCCGGATGCGGCGCGCTGCTCGGAGTTGCGCGCGGGGCCCGACAAGAGCGAGATCGAATTCGTCGAGTTCGTGCAGTGGACCGCGGACCGACAATTGCGCTCCTGCAAGGAACTCGCCGAGAGCCTCGGGATGAGGGTCGGGCTTTATCTCGACGTCGCCGTCGGCGTGCAGTCCGACGGGTTCGATGCCTGGAACGAGCAGGAGGCGATTTCGCGCTTCCTCGGCGTCGGCGCGCCGCCCGATCCTCTCAACGTGCTCGGGCAGAACTGGGGGCTCGCCGGTTTCAATGCGGCCGGCCTCGAGATCAGGAATTTCGCGCCGTTCCGCGAGATGCTGCGCGCCTCGATGCGCTATGCCGGCGCAATCCGGCTGGACCATGTGCTCGGCCTGAAGCGGCTCTATCTGGTGCCGCACGGCTTTCCGGCCAAGAACGGCGCCTACGTCCAGATGCCGCTCGAGGCGCTGTTCGCGGCGACCGCGCTCGAAAGCGTCGCGCACCGCTGCGTCGTCATCGGCGAGGATCTAGGCACCGTCCCGGAAGGCTTTCGCGAGCAGATGGCCGATTGGGGCATCTGGTCATATCAGGTCGTGATGTTCGAGCGTGACAATCGCGGCGGCTTCCGCGACATCGACCATTACAAGCCCAATGCGCTCGTCACCTTCAACACCCATGATCTTTCGACCTATGCAGGCTGGCGATCTTTCTCCGACCTGAAGCTGAAACGCTCGCTCGGCATCGATCCCGGCGAGAGCGACGAAGCGCGCTGGCACGCGCTCGGCATGCTAGATGAGGTGTTGCGTCGACACGATATCCATCACCACGATCTCTATTCCGTGGCGAGCTTTCTGGCGCGGACCAGATCGCGGCTGATGGCGATGTCGCTCGAGGACCTGCTTGGCATGACCGAGCAGCCCAACATTCCCGGCACCGTTGACGAGCATCCGAACTGGCGGCGTCGGCTGCCGGTGCTGCTCAAATCTCTCGCGACGACGATCGACGTCGCTGCGCTCACGGAGGCAACGCGTGAACGGGCGCGCGTCGCGCCCTGATGTTTCATGAAAGGTGGTGATGCGAAGTGCCATTGCACATCGAAGACTATGGTCTGATCGGCGATTGCGAGACCGCGGCCCTTGTCGGCCTTGACGGTTCCATCGACTGGCTGTGCTGGCCGGCGTTCGATTCGGAGGCCTGTTTTGCAGCGATTCTCGGCGACGCCGGAAATGGCCGCTGGCTGATCGCGCCCGTGGGGGATGTCGCGCGCTCCTCGCGCCGATATTGGGACAACACGCTGATTCTGGAGACGCGGTTCGAGACGGCCGGCGGCACCGTCGCGCTGATCGATTTCATGCCGCTGCGCGGCAAGGCGTCCGATGTCGTCCGCATCGTGCGCGGCGTGAAGGGGCGCGTGAGGATGCGGATGGAGCTTGTGATCCGCTTCGGCTTCGGCAACGACATTCCCTGGGTCAAGCGGACCGAGGACGGCGCCGCGTTGCTCGCCATCTGCGGGCAGGACATGACCGTGCTGCGCACGCCGGTTGAAACGCATGGCGAGAACATGACCACGGTTGCGGAGTTCGAGGTGGGGGAGGGAGATTCAATTCCTTTCGTGCTCACCTATGGGCCTTCGCACCTTCCGGTGCCCGAACCGATCGATCCTGCGCGGGCGCTGGATGAGACGAAATCCTTCTGGACCAAATGGTCGGGCCGCTGCAACCACGAGGGTTGCCATCGCCCTCTCGTCGTTCGCTCGCTCATCACGCTGAAGGCGCTGACCTATGCGCCGACAGGCGGCATTGTCGCGGCGCCCACCACTTCACTGCCGGAAAAGCTCGGCGGGGCACGGAACTGGGACTACCGCTTCTGCTGGCTGCGCGATGCCACCTTCACGCTGCTCGCGCTGATGAACTCCGGCTATACCGAAGAGGCGTCCGCCTGGCACGGCTGGCTGCTGCGTGCGGTGGCGGGCGCGCCGGCGAACATGCAGATCATGTACGGCATCATGGGCCAGCGTCGTCTGCTGGAATGGGAAGTGCCCTGGCTCTCCGGCTACGAGGGTGCCCGGCCGGTGCGGATCGGCAATGCCGCGCACGCGCAATTGCAGCTCGACGTCTACGGCGAACTGATGGACGCCTTGCATCAGACGCGCGCGACCAAGCTGAAGCTCGACGAGGGAACATGGGATCTGGAATGTGTCGTGCTGAAGCATCTCGCCGAGGTCTGGGACCAGCCCGATCACGGCATTTGGGAGCGGCGCGGCGACGCCAGGCACTATGTCTTCTCCAAGGTCATGTGCTGGGTCGCATTCGACCGCGCGATCAAGAGCGCGGAGGCTTTTGGCTTCAAGGCGCCGCTGAATGAGTGGCGCGCGTTGCGCGACACGATCCACCGCGATGTCTGTGCCAAGGGATTTGACGCCGAGCTCAATTCCTTTGTCGAGTCCTATGGATCGAAGATGCTCGACGCCAGCACGTTGCTGGTGCCGTCGGTCGGCTTCCTCCGGCCATCCGACCCGCGGGTCCGTGGCACCATCGCGGCGACCGAACGGCACCTGATGCGAGACGGCTTTGTGCTCCGCCACGATCCGCGCGAGGCCACGTCCGAAACTCAGCCAATGGAGGGCGCCTTCCTCGCCTGCAGCCTGTGGCTTGCCGATGCCTATGTGCTTGCGGGCGATATTGCGAAGGCGCAGGCGCTGTTCGACCGCGTGGTCGGTCTTGCCAACGATCTCGGCCTGCTTGCGGAGGAATTCGATCCCACCGTTGGTCGGCAGACGGGCAATTTCCCGCAGGCGCTGACCCACATCGCGCTGATCAACACGGCGCACAATCTGGACGAAGCTCGCCGGTCCAGCGACAAGCCGGCGTTGCAAAGGTCGAAGTAGGGGAGAGCGCTCCGACGCAGCCGGCTATTTGCTTTCCATCTGCCAGGCGCCGTCCCAATCGGCAGGAGGCGGCTTGCTTTCGAAAGCATCGATGCGCTTCAAAAACGTCAATGTCGGCCCATCATCGTCGATGGCCTGTAGCGCGGCCGCGAACGCCTTCCGCGCCTCACCCCAGCGCTGCTCTCTGTAGGCCGCGAGCCCCTCGGCGTAGCGGTCTCGCAACGTCAGCTGCTGCGGTGTCAGGCTTCCCTCCCTGCCCATGATCTCGAACACCGCCTGTGGCTGGGTCTGTCCGAGCACGATCAACCGGTCGATTTCCCGGAGCTCGAACGAAGTCTGGAGGGCCGCAACGGTTGCTTCCGACAGCAGCGAGCGCGTCCCATATTCCTTGTTTGCGGCCTCGAGCCGCGAGGCAAGGTTCACCGCGTCGCCCATCACGGTGAAGCTCATCATGAGCTCGGAGCCGATGCTGCCCGCAAGCACCTCGCCGGTGGCGATGCCGACGCGGATGTCGATCTCCATCGGAATCGCACGCACGCCGAGGATCTCCGGCAACTCCTTGCGAAGTGTCCCGACCCCGTCGATCATGTCGATGGCCGCGAGACAGGCGAGGTTGGCCTGCTCGTCCTCGACCACGAAGGGCGGCCCCCAATAGGCCATGATCGCATCGCCGATATATTTGTCGAGGATTCCCTTGTTGGCGCGGATCGGGGAGGACATCGCAGACAGATAATGGTTGATGATCTTCACCAGGCCTTGCGGCGTCACGCCCTCGCTCATCGCCGTAAAGCCCTTCATGTCGCAGAACAGCACGGTCATGACCCGGCGCTGTCCGATGCTCGCCGCTTGCTCGGGGTCCTCGATCATTCCTTCGATCACCTTGGGATCGAAATAGCGACCGAACGTCGCCCTGATCTGCTCGTTGCGGCGCAGACGCTCGACCATGCGATTGAACGCGGCTGAGAGCTGGCCGATCTCGTCCGCCGTGGAGACGCTGATCGAGCGGTCGAGATGGCCGGCCTCCACATCGCGTGCGCTTTGCAGCAACTGGTGTACGGGACGGATAATGCCGCTCGAGACGAACAACGCAAAACCCAGACCGATGATGGCGGCCAGTGTCGTCACGATCGCGGAAATCAGCATGGCCTGATACTCATCCTGGATCACGACCGCGCTCGAGGCATAAACCTGTTTCAGCATTTCGGCGCGGATCGCCTCGATCTTGCGGGTGAATTCGTCGCGCAGCCCATCCACGCGCTCCATCGATTGCCTGGCTTCGGCGAGATTCTTGGCATCGATCAGCCGAAGCAGGCGGGCCGATTCCTCGCGCAACTGCTTGCGGGTCTCCTGGGTCGCGTTCTCGATGCGATCGTCGATGCGTGCCAGCGCGGCATTGTCGGATGGCGTCGACGCATCATCGATGATCGAATTGATGAGCTTGCGTGCCGCTTGGGCATGCGCATCGACCTCGGCGTCCGCCTCCTGGTAGTTTTTCAGCCGGGCGGCATAACCCTCCTCATCCGGCGGCATTTGCATCTTCGCAATCATCATTCGCCGCATCGCGACGGCACGTTCAAGCGATTTGATGTCCGCCTGAGCCAAATGGTCGTAGGCGGGGAAGTATTTTTCGTTGAGCTCGTCGAGGAGATGGCCGACCGTGCGCGCCATGAACACCGAGACCACCGAGGTCAGCACCATCAGGACGATCAATCCGATGGCGATACCGACGATTTTTCGCCTGATCGATGGACGGAAAATCCAGTTCATGGGGGTTGGGGTTCACGGAGGTTGAGGACGCCAGAATGCCCAATTGCGGCGGTTTCGCCAATAGGTGGCACGGGTTAACGGCCGGATGAACGAGGTTAACGGCGCCGCCTAGTCGCCTCCGATCTCTCGCAAAATCACGTCCATTGCCTTGGCGAAGCCGTCATCCTGATTGGAGGCCGTGACGCGCGTTGCCTGCCGCTTGACGTCGTCGGTCGCATTTCCCATGGCAAAGGACATGCCGCTCACCGCGAACATCGCAAGGTCGTTCTGCATGTCGCCGATGGTGGCGACCGCATCGGCGGCAATCCCGAGCCGCTCGGCGATGGCCTGCACGAAGGTGCCCTTGTCATGGCCCGGCGGGGTGATGTCGAGGTAATAGCTCTGCGAGCGGACGGCAGTCGCCTCGCTGCCGAGCGCGTTGCGAACAGCCTCTTCGCAACGGATCAATAGCGCCGGGTCCGAGCTCGAGCCCACGATCTTGCAGGCGCGCGCGAGATAGGGCGAAAAATCCGACACCACGTTCGGCTCGGCCTTGATCGCGCGTTTTTCCAGCGGCACGTAGGCGCCTTCGCCGTTCTGCGCCAGCCACGCGTCGTTGGTGAACAGCCAGATGTCGACCCCGAATGAAGCGAGCAGCTCGAGACTGCGACGGACGGCGGCGGCCGGCAGCAGGTGTTGCTCGGTCGGATTCATTGCCGGATCGACGATGGAGCTGCCGTTGAAGGGGCCGATCGGCAGCGCGATGCCAAGCGCCTCGACAAGAAAGCGCATGCCGATAGTCGGGCGGCTCGAGGTGATGGTGAAGGCGATGCCCGCCTTACCGAGCCTCCGCACCGCATTGATGGAGGCTTCGGTCAGGATCTTGTCCTTGGTGAGCAGCGTGCCGTCGACGTCGGACACGACAAGTGCAACGCTCATGCGGCGGTCCCGTTTGCAGGTTTCAGGTCAAGCTGGCGCAGCACCTCGTCGACGATCTTGTCGACCGGTGCATCGATGGACACCGTCACGGCATGCTCGTCGGCGGCTGGGATCTCCAAGGTGCCGAACTGGCTCGTCAGGAGACCTGGCGGCATGAAATGACCCTTGCGTCGCCCAAGCCGGTCCGCAATCAGATCCTGAGTGCCGTCGAGATAGACCAGCCGGATATCCGATCGTCCGTGCACGAGGATGTCGCGATAGACCCGTCGCAAGGCCGAGCAGGCGACGACTGAACGCACACCGGCCGCGCTGAGACGATCGATCTCGTCGGCGATCGCGCGGAGCCAGGGCCAGCGGTCTTCGTCGGTCAGAGGATGGCCCGCGCTCATCTTGGCGACGTTGCTTGCGGGGTGGAACTTGTCGCCGTCCTCATACAGCCAGCCCAGGCGCTGGGCGAGAGCCTCGCCAACCGTGCTCTTGCCGGAGCCGGCGACGCCCATCACGATAAGTGCGCAAGGTGAAATGCTAGACGCCACGAAAGTTCTCCGGACGCGCGGCGCTGTCGATCAGCCAGACGGTCTCGCCATTGGATCGCGCGCGGTTCGCCGGCAAGCTCTCGCCTCCAAGGAGCCGCGTCAAGATCGCGCGTTTCTCTTCTCCCGCGACCTCGAACAGCATTTCGCGGCACGAGGCAAGGGCGGGTAGCGTCAGCGTGACCCGCGGCACCAGCGGCTCGACGGGCGCGCTCCCCACGCCGACCACCCATCGTTCGCTTTCCTCCACGGCGGGATCGCCGGGAAACAGCGAGGCGGTGTGGCCATCGGGACCGACGCCCATCAGCACGAGATCGAACAGCGGACGCGCCGGATCGAGCCGCGCCCCGCCGTAGAAGCCTTTCAGCTCGTGCGCATAGCGCGCGGCGGCCTCGCTCGGGTTCACGGCGTCGGTCGGGATCGGGTGGATGTGGGATGATGGCGCGAAGCGATCCAGGAATATTCTTCGTGCGATCGACATGTTGTTGAGTGGATTGTCCGCCGGCACGAAGCGCTCGTCGCCGATGAACCAGTGCAGGCGATGCCAGGGAATTCGGGGGGCGTATGTCTCGGTTGCGAGCAGCTCGTAAAGCCTTTTGGGACTCGAGCCGCCGGTGAGGCAGATCGCGACGCGACCGTCATTGGCCGCAATTTGCCCCAACACGCGTTCGGCGGCTTGCCTGGCAAGCGTCGCCGCATCGGCGACGATGACGAATTGTCGGGACGCGGTCATGGTCAGGCGAGCTTGCGCCAGCTGCGGCCGTCACGGGCCAGAAGCTCGTCGGCTTCTTCCGGACCTTCGCTGCCGGGGTCATAGATTTTCAGGCCCCTGGCGCCCGCCTTCTTCCAGGTGTCGATGAACGGTTGCACCGCGCGCCAGCCGGCCTCGACGCTGTCGGCGCGCTGAAACAGGATGTTGTCGCCGATCATGCAGTCATAGATCAGCGTTTCGTAGCCGGTGGACGGCTCGGCCCTGAAGTAATCCTTGTAGCGGAACTTCATCTCGACTCCATCGATCTGGATCGTCGGGCCTGGCACCTTGGTGTTGAACTGCAGGTCGATGCCTTCGGTCGGCTCGGTCGAGATCACCAGGTAATTCTGCGACAAGCGATCGACCGGCGTGTTGCGGAACATCGCAAACGGCGCCTGCTTGAACTTGATGGCGATTTCCGTGCGCTTGACGCCGAGCGCCTTTCCCGTGCGCAGATAGAACGGAACGCCAGCCCAGCGCCAGTTGTCGATCGTGAGCTTCAGCGCCACGTAGGTTTCCGTCGTGCTGCCGGGCTTGACCTCAGGCGTCTTGCGGTAATCCTCGATGTCGGCGTCGCCGACCTTGCCGGCCCGATACTGTCCGCGAACGGAATTTTTCAGTGCCTCTTCCTCGGTCTGCGTCTGGATCGACGAGAGCACCTCGCCCTTCTCGGAGCGCACCGCATGCGCATCGAAACGCGCCGGCGGCTCCATCGCGACAAGCGACAGGAGCTGGAACAAGTGGTTCGGCACCATGTCGCGCAACGCGCCGGTCGCGTCGTAGAAGCTGCCGCGGTGGCCGACTCCGAGCTTCTCGTCGACGGTGATCTGGATGTGGTCGATATGGTTGCGATTCCAGATCGGCTCGAACATGCCGTTGGCGAAGCGCAACACCAGAATGTTCTGCACGGTTTCCTTGCCGAGATAGTGATCGATCCTGTAGATCTGATGTTCGTCGAGCAGCTTCTGCAGCTCCTCGTTCAGCCTCTGCGCCGAGCTGAGGTCGGTGCCGAACGGTTTTTCCACCACCAGTCGCCGCCACGCGCTGTTTTCCTTCAACATGCCGGTGCGGCCGAGCTCCCTGGAGATCGGCAGGAACGCATCGGGCGGCGTGGCGAGATAGAACAGGCGGTTGCCGCCTGTGCCGCGCGCAGCCTCCAGCTTGTCGAGCCGCTCGCGCATGGCATCGAACGAAGCGGGGTCGCTCGGATCGGCTTCGATTGCGGTGACGCATTCCAGAAGCCGCTTGGCGATTTCGTCATCTACAGAGCGCGTTGCGAATTGCTTCAGGCCCTCGGTCAGGCTTGCCCGGAGATCGTCATTCGACATGGCCCTGCGCGCCACGCCAACGATGCAGAATTTTTCCGGCAACAGATTGGAGGCCGCGAGATTGTACAGGGCGGGCATCACGAGGCGGTGGGCGAGATCGCCGGTGACGCCGAAGATGACGAAGGAGCAGGGGTCGGGCTTCCTCTGCACTTGAGCGTCAGTCATTCGCCGTCAACCCTTCTTTGACGGTTCGCGATGGCCGCCAAATCCGGCCCGCATCGCCGAAAGAATTTTTTCGGCGAAAGTGTGCTCCTTGCGCGAACGGAATCGCGCAAACAGCGCCGCGGTCAAAACTTCCGCCGGCACGGCTTCGTCGACCGCGGCGTTGACGGTCCAGCGGCCCTCGCCTGAATCCTCGACGAAGCCGGAATAATTATCCAGCATGTGGTTTTCGGCGAGCGCGCTCGCCGTGAGATCGAGCAGCCATGACGGGATCACGCTGCCGCGGCGCCACACTTCCGCGATATCCGCGATATTGAAATCGAAGCGATGCTCTGGCGGCAGCGCCTCGACGTTGGCGTTCTTGAGAATGTCGAAACCTTCGGCATAGGCCTGCATCAGGCCGTATTCGATGCCGTTATGGACCATCTTGACGAAGTGCCCGGCGCCGACCGGGCCGGCATGGATGTAGCCTTGCTCGACGCGCCCGTCACCTCCCTCGCGTCCCGGCGTGCGGGGAATGTCGCCCATACCCGGCGCCAGCGCGGAGAAGATCGGATCGAGCCGATCGACCACAGCCTTGTCGCCGCCGATCATCATGCAGTAGCCGCGCTCGATGCCCCAGATGCCGCCGGAGGTGCCGACATCGAGATAGTGAATGCCGCGCGCCTTCAGCGTCTTGCCGCGACGGACGTCGTCCTGCCAGAAGGTATTGCCGCCATCGATGATGACGTCGCCGGCCTCCATCGCACCGGCGAGCGCCTCGATGGTCGCTTCGGTGATTTTGCCTGCGGGGAGCATCACCCAGGCGGTTCGCGGTTTGCCGAGCCTGGAAACGAAATCCTCCAGTGTCTTTGCGCCGGTCGCGCCGTCGGCAGCGAGCGCCGCAATGGCCTTCTCATCCTTGTCATAGACCACGGTCGCGTGGCCATGCTTCATCAGCCGGCGGACGATGTTGCCTCCCATCCGCCCCAAGCCGATCATCCCAAGCTGCATGTTGGTCTTCCTAGTTGAGCGCGTCCGCGATCGCGGCATCAAGCATTTCCAGGCCCTTTGCCAGATCGCCCTTCAGATGAATTCGCAATGCCCGCCGGCCGCGCTCGGTCAGGACGTCGAAATCGCCGCGCGCCTGCGCCGCCTTGATCACGCCGAAGCTCGCCTTCTGGCCCGGAATCGGCAGGTCCTTGGCATCGTCGGCCGTGATCTGCAGGAACAGGCCGGAATCGGGCCCGCCCTTGTAAGCCTGGCCGGTCGAATGGAGGAAGCGCGGACCGAACTCGGCGCAGGTCGCGACACGATGCGCCTCGCGCAGCTTCAGCCGCATGCTCTGCAACGCCTCGATATGACCGGCGTCGCGCTCGACATAAGCGAGCAAGGCGACGTAATCGTCCGCGTGAATGCGCGCCAGATGCGCCTTCAGCCATGAGGCGAGACTGCCGTCGGCGCCCAGCTCGCGCAGCGCATCCACGTTGGCCTCATCGGTGTAGAGGTCGGCCCCGGCGGTCGACATCGCCGGCGTTTGAGCGGGCAACGCGCCGGTCTTCTCGAAGGCCGCAGTCAACTCGCGCGTTTTGATTTTGGCGGATTCGACGTCCGGCTGGTTGAACGGATTGATGCCGAGGATCGCGCCCGCGACCGCAGTCGCCATTTCGAAGCGGAAGAACTCCTGGCCGATATGATCGATCGACTTCATGACGATGCGCACCACCGGGTGGCCGGCGCGCTCGAGCGCCGCCAGCCTTGCCTCGTGCGCGGCGTCGCTCTCGCCCTCCGTCCTGATATCGATGAAAAAGCGGTCATTTCCGTAAGCCGAGATGTCACCAAGCGGCTCGCCCTCGATCGGAATGAGGCCCTTGCCTTCCTTTCCGGTCGAACTCGGCAATGAGCTGCTCGGCCCATGCGCCGAAATCGGCGACCTTCTTCGAGGACAGAATCGTTACCTTGTCGCGGCCCTCGAGACCGGCCAGTCCCATCGCCAGCCCAAGCTGCACGCCTGGGTTCTCCTGCGGCGGCACGTCGGCACCGCAGGAGCGTACCATGTGAAGCGCCTGGGTAATCAGGGGGCGGACATCGATGCCCGCCGCTGCCGCCGGCACGAGGCCGAACGGCGACAACACCGAGTAGCGTCCGCCGATCGTCGGCTCGCCATGAAAGATGCGCGCAAAGCCCTGCTTCCTCGCCACTTTCTCCAGCGAGGAGCCGGGATCGGTCACCGCGATGAAGCGATGGCCGACCTTGTCGGCGCCTATGGTTTTGGCCACGCGGTCGTAGAAATAGTCCTTCATTGCGTTCGGCTCGGTGGTGCCGCCGGACTTCGAGGAGACGATGAACAGCGTTTTTGCGAGATTGACCGCCTTTTCCATCGCCCGCACCTGCGCGGGATCGGTGGAATCCAGCACGTGCAATCTTGGGAAGCCTGATTTCTTCGGGAACGTCTGCGCGAGCACTTCCGGCCCGAGGCTGGACCCGCCCATGCCGAGCACGACCGCATCGGTGAACTTCTGCCCCTTCACGCGTTCGGCGAAATCCTCGTAATCGGCGACGTCGGCTTGCTCGGCGCTGGTCAGCCAGCCCAGCCATTTGTCTTCGTCCTCGCCGGTCCAGACCGACTTGTCCCTGTGCCAAAGCCTGCGAACCTTCGCGGAGGCGCGCCAGTTCTCGCCGCCTTTTTCGATCGCTTTCGCCATGGCTGCGCTGACAGCAATCTCCTGCGGGTCGATGTCGTCGCCGAGCACGGTCGCGCGCTTGTGCGCCACCGCGCCGTAGAGCTTGTCGGCGGCATCCGCGAACAGCTTGACGCCGTCGGTGACGAGGTCGGCGGTGATCTGATCGAGCGAGATGCCGGATTTTTCCAGCTCGGCGAGCACATGGTGCGCGTCCTCGATATTTTCCTCCAGGCTGTCGCGTAGCTTGCCGTGATCGCGGAAGGCATCGAGCGTGGCCGGGGGCATCGTGTTGATGGTATTCGGGCCAATCAGCTCCTCGACATAGAGCACGTCGCTGTAGTCCTTGTTCTTGGTACCGGTCGAGGCCCAGAGCAGTCTTTGCGGCCTGGCGCCTTTGGCCGCAAGCTTCTCCCAGCGCGAGCCTGCGAACAGGCGCTTGTAGTCCTGATAGGCGAGCTTTGCGTTCGCGATCGCGACCTTGCCCTTGAGGGCTGCAAGCCGCGCCTTCTCGGAGGGATCGTTGGCTTTTGCAATCTTCTCGTCGAGCTGTTTGTCGGCCACGGTATCGATGCGGCTGACAAAGAAGCTCGCGACGCTTGCGACATGAGAAGGATCGCCCCCGCCGGCGACATATTTCTCGAGGCCGGAGAGATACGCCTCCGCGACGTCGAGATAGACCTTTTGCGAAAACAGAAGCGTGATGTTGACGCTGATGCCTTCGCCGATCAGGTGCTCGATCGCGGGCAGGCCCTCGGGCGTTGCCGGCACCTTGATCATCAGGTTCTTGCGCTGGACCTTTTTCCAGAGATGCTCGGCTTCCCTGATTGTGGCCTTGGTGTCCATCGCCAGATACGGCGAGACTTCCAGGCTGACAAAGCCGTCGGCGCCATCGAGCCGGTCGTAAACCGGGCGCAGCACGTCCGCCGCGTTCTGGATGTCCTCGACAGCGACCTGCTCAAACAGATCGGCGACCGAGCGGTCGCTCGTCTTGAGGAACTTGCGGATCGGGGCGTCATATTCGTCGGACGAGCCGATCGCCTTTTCGAAAATCGAAGGGTTCGAGGTGACGCCTTTGACCCCGTCGGTGTCGATCAGCTTCTTCAATTCGCCCTTGGCGACGAAACCGCGGGCCAGAAAATCCAGCCAGACGGCCTGGCCGCGGCTTTCGAGTGCTTTGACAGGGTTCATGGGGCCGACTTGCGTTTTTTTGGGTTGCTTGGGTTCTTGCAAGAGTATCCCAAAGCATAACGACAGTCACACCAGAACGATCCACCAAAACGGCTGTTTGGCCCGATTCCCTGCGTAATTCGGGCCTGCGCGCGAGCGTGCCCTGATGTCATGCCTGCGTTGCGTGATACGCTGCCGCCAAGGCGCCAGAGTGGAGGAGTCGCACAGAATTGAGATCAGCGTTCTTGCTCGTTCTTGACACGGCGGATCGCGCGACCGTGTCGCCTTGCCGCCACATGATCAATCGCAAATGTCCGGCGACAAACCCGCCGAATGGGGTGGGACGCGTCAGATGAAGCCCGACCTTCCTGACGAACTTGCGATCGGCTATTCGACCTGGCGCCTGCTCGAGCTGGTCGGGCTCGGCATCATCATGACCTTGCTCTGTGGCGCGGTGGTCTTTCTGATTCCCGTCAAAGGGGTGCTTCAGCTCGTCGTCGGTTATGCCGGGATCGTATTTTTCGGCGCAGCGACCTGCACGGCCGTGTGGAAACTTGTGACCGCCAAGGCACCTGTGCTCTTCATTAACCGCACCGGCATTCGCGACCTGCGCATTGCCGACCAATGGATCGTCTGGGACGCGGTCACGGATCTTCGGATCACGCGGGTGCGCTCACAAAAGTTTGTCGTGCTGAAGGTATCGCCGGCGCTGGAAGAACTGCTGTTTGCCTCCATCTTTAAAAGGATGATGCAGGGTGCAAACCGTGCGCTCAGCGTTGACGGAATCGTGATCAGCCCTACGGGGCTCTCGATCAGGGCCGACGCACTGTTCGAGGCCTGCCGGTTTTATCGCGCCGCAGAATTTAGTTCCGCAGGCGGGCGCTCGAGGCGCCGCACGGCGACCAAATTCTGATCCTATTAACGATTGATTAATCAATTCGGTGCCCAATACTTTCGATTGAGTTCCCAAGACTTTTTGGGCTTGTTCCGTAGGTTTACGCATGTTGCGGCCGAGTGACAGCCGCTGAAAATCAGTGCGTTGGGGCAGCTTTTAGCCCAATAAATGGGCGATTGCCTGTTCGTAACTCACGCAATGCCTGCGTTGTGCATTGCACGAACAACTCAGTCGAGTGTCCAATAAGTTGAATGCGCTCACCCGATTCGGGAACATCGGATGGCCCGATGTTTTTAATGAATAGGCGGTGAGGCCGACCACATGCGCGGAGAGAGGTCATGTACAACGATTCTCTGTTCAATGCTTTCGCTCGATCCTTCGAGGCCAGAAGCCAGAGCGACATGTCGATGGCCGAATATCTGGAGTCGTGTCGAAGCGACCCGATGAAATACGCGAATGCCGCCGAACGATTGCTAGCGGCGATCGGTGAGCCTCAGATGATCGACACGGCCAAGGACCCACGCCTTGGCCGTATCTTTTTGAACCGGACGATGCGGACCTATCCGGCCTTCTCCGGCTTCCACGGCATGGAAGAAACGATCGAGCGCATCGTCGGCTTCTTCCGCCACGCGGCTCAGGGGCTCGAGGAGCGCAAGCAGATCCTCTATCTGCTCGGCCCGGTCGGGGGCGGCAAATCGTCGCTTGCAGAACGGCTCAAGCAGTTGATGGAGGTTCATCCCATCTACGTGCTGAAGGCCGGCGACGAGCTGAGCCCGGTATTCGAGAGCCCGCTCAGCCTGTTCGATCCGGAAACGCTCGGGCCGATGATTGAGGAGAAGTACGGCATCCCGCGCCGCCGTCTCACCGGTCTGATGAGCCCCTGGTGCTACAAGCGTCTCGAGGCATTCGGCGGCGACATCTCGCAATTCCGAGTGGCGAGGATCCAGCCGTCGCGGCTGCGCCAGATCGCGATCGCCAAGACGGAGCCAGGTGACGAGAACAACCAGGACATCTCCTCGCTGGTCGGCAAGGTCGATATCCGCAAGCTCGAAACCTACGCCCAGAACGATCCCGATGCTTACAGCTACTCCGGCGGCCTCAATCGCGCCAACCAGGGCATCCTCGAATTCGTCGAGATGTTCAAGGCGCCGATCAAGATGCTGCATCCGCTTCTGACCGCGACGCAGGAAGGCAACTACATCGGGACCGAGAACATCGGCGCAATCCCGTTCACCGGCGTGATCCTGGCGCACTCCAACGAAGCGGAATGGCAGAGCTTCAAGACCAACAAGAACAACGAAGCCTTCATCGACCGCATCTGCGTCATCAAGGTGCCGTACTGCCTGCGGGTCACCGAAGAGCAGAAGATCTACGAGAAGCTGATCCAGGGCTCTGAGCTTGCCTGCGCGCCCTGCGCGCCGGCAACGCTGGAAACAATGGCGCGCTTCTCGGTGATGTCGCGGCTGCGCAAGCATGAGAACTCCACGCTGTTTGCCAAGATGCGGGTCTATGACGGTGAGAGCCTCAAAGAGTCCGATCCCAAAGCGCGCAGCGTGCAGGAATACAAGGACGCGGCCGGCGTCGACGAAGGCATGGACGGCATCTCGACGCGGTTCGCGTTCAAGGTGCTGGCTGCGACCTTCAACCACGACACGACCGAGATCGGAGCCGATGCCGTCCACCTGATGTACACGCTGGAGCAGTCGATCCGTCGCGAGCAGCTGCCGGATGAGGTCGAGAAGCGTTACCTCGAGTTCATCAAGGCTGACCTTGCGCCGCGCTATGCGGAGTTCATTGGCCACGAGATCCAGAAGGCCTATCTGGAATCCTATTCGGATTACGGGCAGAACCTGTTCGATCGCTACGTCGATTACGCCGACGCCTGGATCGAGGATCAGGACTTCAAGGACCCCGACACCGGGCAATTGATGGATCGCGAGTTGCTCAATCAGGAGCTGACCAAGATCGAGAAGCCGGCCGGCATCGCCAACCCAAAGGATTTCCGTAACGAGGTCGTGAAGTTCTCGCTGCGGTCGCGGGCCCAGAACGGCGGCAAGAACCCGAGCTGGACCTCGTATGAAAAGATCCGCGAAGTGATCGAAAAGAGGATATTCTCCCAGGTGGAGGATTTGCTCCCGGTCATCTCGTTCGGCTCCAAGAAGGATGGGGAGACCGAAAAGAAGCACGGCGAGTTCGTGGCCCGCATGGTCGCGCGCGGCTACACCGAGCGTCAGGTCCGGCGGTTGGTCGAGTGGTACATGCGCGTCAAGCAGGCCGGTTGAGGCGGATGGTACAGTGGTCATTCATATCGTCGATCGGCGCCTGAATCCGGGTGGCAAGAGCCTAGAGAACCGGCAGCGGTTCTTGCGGCGTGCCAAGTCGCTCGTTCAGGCGGCGGTGAAGAAGACCTCGCAGGATCGCGACATCAAGGATGTCCTCGAGGGCGGGGAGGTCGCGATACCTCTCGATGGCATGCACGAGCCGCGATTCCGCCGCGAGGGCGGCACGCGCGACATGGTGCTGCCCGGCAACAAGAAGTTCATCGAGGGCGACATGTTGCCGCGCTCCGGGGAGGGCGGCGGCGGCAAACCGAAGGATCCAGGCGAGGGCGATGGCGAGGATGCGTTCCGCTTCGTGCTGAGCCGCGACGAGTTCGTCGACCTGTTCCTCGACGATCTCGAGCTTCCCGATCTGACCAAGCGCAAGCTGGCCGACGTCGAAAGCGAGGGCCTGCGTCGCGCGGGCTTCACCACCTCCGGCTCGCCCGCCAACATCTCGGTCAGCCGCACCGTCAGCAATGCCCTGATGCGCCGGGTCGCGCTCAGGCGGCCGCGGCCGCAAGCGATCGCCGAGCTCGAGGCGGAGCTGGAGACTTGCGACGAAGCGCGCAGGAGCGAGCTGATTGCGGAGATCGAGAAGCTGAAGTCGAAGCTGCGCAGAATCCCGTTCATCGATCCCCTCGACATCCGCTACCGCCGTTTCGAGACCTATCCGAAACCGGTCGCCCAGGCCGTGATGTTCTGCCTGATGGACGTTTCGGGATCCATGTCGGAGCACATGAAGGACCTCGCAAAACGCTTCTACATGCTGCTCTACGTCTTTCTGAAGCGCCGCTATCGCCACGTCGAGATCGTCTTCATCCGCCATACCGACCGCGCCGAGGAGGTGGACGAGGATACGTTCTTCCATGGCCCGGCCTCCGGCGGCACCATGGTGTCGAGCGCGTTGCAGGCGATGCACGAGATCGTGCGCTCGCGCTTCCGGCCCGCTGACTGGAACATCTACGCGGCGCAAGCCTCCGACGGCGACAATTCAAGCTCCGATGGCGAGGTGGCCGGGAGAATCCTCACCGACCTCATCCTGCCGGTCAGCCAGTTCTTTGCCTATCTCGAGGTGGGCGAGGCCGGCGGCTACTCCTTCGAAATGCCGGATTCGTCGCTCTGGACGCTGTACGAGCGTCTGCGTTCCCAGGGCGCGCCGCTGTCGATGCGCAAGGTGCACGACCGCAGCGAGATCTTCCCGGTCTTCCACGACCTGTTCCAGCGCCGCGGCCAGCAGGAGAAGGCATCGACATGAGTACGTCCGCCGAAAAGCTATTCAATGGCGCGGATTGGGATTTCCTGACCCTGCAGCGCATCCATGATGCCTGCGAAGAGATCGCCCGGAACGAGCTCGGCTTGAGCGTCTATCCGAACCAGATCGAGGTCATCACCGCCGAGCAGATGCTGGATGCCTATTCCTCGGTCGGCATGCCCCTGTTCTACAAGCACTGGTCGTTCGGCAAGCATTTCGCCTACCACGAGGCCTCCTATCGCCGCGGCTTGATGGGGCTCGCCTATGAGATCGTGATCAACTCCTCGCCCTGTATTTCCTATCTGATGGAGGGGAATACCGCGACGATGCAGGCCCTGGTGATCGCGCACGCTGCGTTCGGCCACAACCATTTCTTCAAGAACAACTACCTGTTCAAGCAATGGACGGATGCCGACGGCATTCTCGATTATCTCGAATTCGCCAAGCGTTATGTCGCCCATTGCGAGGAACGCCATGGCCGGCTCGCGGTCGAGCAGACACTCGATGCGGCCCATGCCCTGATGTCGCACGGCGTCGATCGCTATCCCGGCAAGAAGAAGCTCGACCTGCACGCCGAGGAACAGCGCGCCGGCCGGCGGCGCAAGCATGAGGAAGAAGCCTTCAACGACCTGTGGCGCACGGTGCCTACGGGACCGGCCAAAAGCAATGCGGTGCTTAACGCCGAACGGCGTCGCAAGCTGCTCGGCTTGCCGCAGGAAAACCTGCTCTACTTCCTGGAAAAATCCGCGCCGCGTCTTGCGGCCTGGCAGCGCGAGCTGCTGCGCATCGTCAGGCACATCGCGCAGTATTTCTATCCGCAAGGCCAGACCAAGGTGATGAACGAGGGGACGGCGACCTACGTCCACTATCGCATCATGAGCCGTCTGTACGAGCAGCAACGGATTTCGGACGGCAACTATCTCGAGTTCCTGCAGTCGCATACCAACGTCGTGTTCCAGCCCGACTTCGACGATCCGCGCTTCTCCGGGTTCAATCCCTACGCACTGGGATTTGCGATGATGCAGGACATCGAGCGCATCGTCTCCAATCCCGAGGACGAGGACCGCGAGTGGTTCCCCGATATCGCGGGCAAGGGCGACGTGATGGGCGTGCTGCGCGACGTCTGGGCCAATTATCGCGACGAGAGCTTCATCGGCCAGTTCCTGAGCCCGCGCCTGATCCGGCACTTCCGCCTTTTCCACCTGCACGACGATCCAGAGGAGCGCGCCGGCATCCGCGTCGACGCCATCCACAACGAGCGCGGCTATCGCCGCGTTCGCCGCGAGTTGTCGCGCCAGTACGATATCGGTTTTACCGACGCCAACATCGAGGTCGTCGATGTCGATCTGGCGGGTGACCGCCGCCTGATGTTGCGCCATCACGTCGTCAACGGCCAGCAGATCAACGAGGCCGACGCCAAGCGCGTGCTGCAGCATCTCGCCGATCTCTGGAGCTACGACGTTGCGCTGGTCGAGGTCGACGCGACCGACAAAGTGCTGAAGGAATATACGCTGAACCCGCGTGGTCTCGCCGCCGCGGCGTAAGCCGTCTTCCGAAGCGACGCAGAGCAACTCGCCATGCGCGGGCTTGACCCGCGCATCCGTCGATTTTCAAACATCCTTTTCAAAGTCTGGCATCGCCGGGTCGAGCCCGGCGATGGCAGAGGGATCACCGCAGACTCGCGTTGATCTTGTCGAGCGCGGCCGAGCCTGGACAGAGGTCGTCCGCTTCCAGCGAATTGAGTGGCTTGTCCACCGTGTTGAGGTGGCTGTGCAGGTCTTCCGATTCCGGATCGACGTAGAGCAGCCCGGTGACGATCTGGCCCTTGGCCGCGTGCTTGGACAGGAATGCCATGGCGCCGACGCGATCATGCGCGTCGTAATCGGCGTCGATCTTGCGCAGCGCGAGCTTGGTGCCATCGTGCTGCTCGACCACCTGCACGGTGCCGGGCGCATAGTCGACGGTGATCGGCTCGCGGCCGGTGATGACATCAAGGCGATTGACCGCGTCGTTGTGCTCGCGAACGTAGTCGAAGCTCTTGGTCGAGCCTGCGTGGTTGTTGAAGGCGACGCAGGGGCTCACCACGTCGATGAAGGCCGAGCCCCTGTGCTGGATCGCGCCGGCGATCAGCGGCACGAGCTGGCTCTTGTCGCCCGAAAAGCTGCGCGCGACATAGCTCGCGCCAAGCTGCAGCGCGATCGCGACGAGGTCGATCGCGTTATCGTTGTTTAGCACGCCCTTTTTCGATTTGGATCCGCGGTCGGCAGTCGCCGAGAACTGGCCCTTGGTCAAACCATAAACGCCGTTGTTCTCGACGATATAGGTCATGTTGACGCCGCGCCGGATCGAATGCGCAAACTGGCCGAAGCCGATCGAAGCGGAATCGCCGTCGCCGGAAACGCCAAGATAGATCAGCTCGCGGTTGGCGAGGTTGGCGCCCGTGAGGACCGACGGCATGCGACCGTGCACCGAGTTGAAGCCGTGCGAATTGCCGAGGAAATAGTCCGGCGTCTTGGACGAGCAGCCGATGCCGGAAATCTTTGCCACCCGGTGCGGCTCGATCGAGAGCTCATAGCAGGCCTCGATGATCGAGGCCGTGATCGAGTCATGGCCGCAACCGGCGCACAGGGTCGAGATCTTGCCCTCGTAGTCGCGGTGGGTGAAACCGAGCGCGTTCTTCGGCAGGCCGGGGTGATGGAATTTCGGTTTTGCGATGTAGGTCATGACACGGCCTTGCGGAGGGGAGTGACCTTGAGACGGTCCTGATGGTCGCCGATGGCCTTGGCGATGAAGCGCGCGGTGATCGGCGTGCCGTCATAGTGCACGATCGGGATCAGCCGCACCGGATCGATGCCGTTCTCGTTGACGATCAACGAGCGGAGCTGGCTGTCGCGGTTCTGTTCGACGACATAGACGAAATCGTGGTCGGCAATGAAGCTCGCGACCGACGAATGGAACGGAAAGGCGCGGATGCGCATGCGGTCGAGCAGGTGACCGCGGGCCTCCAGAAGCCCGATCGCCTCGTCCATGGCCGGCGCGGTCGAGCCGAAATAGAGCACGCCATATTTCGTCGGCTTCGCAGCGTTCGCCTGCAGCGGCCGCGGCACCAGATCTTGCGCGGTCTCGAACTTGCGAACGAGGCGCTGCATGTTGTCGGCGTAGACCGGGCCTTCCTCGGAATAGCGCGCATAGCGGTCGCGCGAGGTACCGCGGGTGAAGTAAGAGCCCTTGGTCGGGTGCGTGCCGGGATATGTGCGGAAGGGGATACCGTCGCCGTCGACATCGAGGTAGCGGCCGAAGTCGCGGCCTTCCTCCAGCATCTCGGCCGACATGATCTTGCCGCGGTCATATTGCCGCGCGTCGTCCCACTTCAGGGGACGGCAGAGCCGGTGGTTCATGCCGATATCGAGATCGAGCATGAGAAAGATTGTGGTCTGCAGCCGCTCGGCGAGATCGAAGGCGTGCGCCGCAAATTCGAAGGCTTCCGCCGGATCCTCGGGGAACAGCAACACATGCTTGGTGTCGCCATGCGAGGCATAGGCGCAGGCGATGATGTCGCATTGCTGGGTGCGCGTTGGCATGCCGGTCGAGGGACCGGCGCGCTGCACATTCATGATCACGGCGGGAATCTCGGCGAAATAGGACAGCCCGATGAACTCGGTCATCAGGGAAATGCCGGGGCCGGAGGTTGCCGTGAAGGCACGAGCACCGTTCCAGGACGCGCCGATCACGATGCCGATCGAGGCCAGCTCGTCCTCGCCCTGCACGATCGCGTACTTCGCCTTGCCGGTTTTGGGATCATGCCGCAGCCGCTTGCAATGCGTCCCAAACGCATCGGCAAGCGAGGACGACGGCGTGATCGGGTACCAGGCGCAGACCGTGGCGCCCCCATAGACGGCACCGAGCGCTGCTGCGCTGTTGCCCTCGATGAAAATGCGGTCACCGACCTTGTCGGACTTTCTGACCCTGAGGCCGATCGGGCATTTCAGGTTCTGCAGCGCCCAGTCGCGGCCGAGATGCAGCGCATGGACGTTGGAGGAGAGCAGCTTTTCCTTGCCCTTGTACTGCTCGCCGATCAATTGCTCGATCAGTTTCGGGTCCATCTCGAGCAATGCGCAGAGCGCGCCGAGATAAATGATGTTCTTGAAAAGCTGGCGCTGGCGCGGATCCGAGTAGGTCGAGTTGGTGATCGCGGTCAGCGGCACGCCGATCACGGTGATGTCGCCGCGGAATTTCGAGGACGGCATCGGCTTGGTGGAATCGTAAAACAGATAGCCGCCGGGCTCGATCGAGGCGACGTCCTTGTCCCAGGTCTGCGGATTCATCGCGACCATCATGTCGACGCCGCCGCGAGCGCCGAGATGGCCGGCTTCGGTCACGCGGACCTCATACCAGGTCGGCAGGCCCTGGATGTTGGAAGGAAAGATGTTGCGCGGGCTCACCGGAACGCCGTGGCGCAGGATGGCACGGGCAAACAGCTCGTTGGCCGAGGCCGAGCCCGAGCCGTTGACGTTGGCGAAACGAACGACGAAGTCGTTTACGCTGCTGATCGACTTTTGCTCGGGCATGAAGTTCCTGCGTGAGTCATATCGATGAGGTATTTCTGCATGTCCCAGGCGCCAGTCGGACAGCGCTCGGCGCACAGCCCGCAATGCAGGCAGACGTCCTCGTCCTTGATCATGACGCGGCCGGTCTTCAGGTCGCTCGAGACATAGAGAGCCTGGTCCGTGCGCGGCGATGGCGCCTTCAACCTCTGGCGCAGGTCGGCCTCGTCGCCATTTTGCGTGAACGTGATGCAGTCCATCGGGCAGATGTCGACGCAGGCATCGCACTCGATGCAGAGCGAGGTCGCAAACACCGTCTGCACGTCGCAGTTCAGGCACCGATGGGCTTCGCCGAGCGCGAGCTTGACGTCATACCCGAGCTCGACCTCGGTGCGGATGTCCTTGAGCGCGACCACCTTCTCGCGATGCGGCACCTTGAAGCGCTTCTCGGGCGAAATGTCGTTGTCGTAGCTCCACTCGTGAATGCCCATCTTCTGCGAGCTGACTTGCACCTCCGGCAGCGGACGTTCGTTGACGTCCTCGCCGGATAAAAGCTGGTGGATCGACAGCGCGGCGTCGTGGCCGTGCGCCACCGCCCAGATGATGTTCTTCGGCCCAAACGCGGCATCGCCGCCGAAGAATACGTTCGGATGGGTCGAACCCATGGTCTTCGCGTCGACCTTGGGCATATCCCATTTGTCGAATTCGATGCCGCAGTCGCGCTCGATCCAGGGGAATGCGTTCTCCTGGCCGACTGCGACGAGCACGTCGTCGCAGTTGATGGTCTCATTGGCGTCGCCGGTCGGCACGAGATTGCGCCGGCCCTTGGCGTCGTATTCCGCCTTCACCTTCTGGAAGGTCACGCCGGTCAGCTTGCCGTTTCGATGCACGAAGGCGATGGGAACCATGAAGTTGAGGATCGGGATGTCCTCATGCATCGCGTCTTCCTTCTCCCAGGGAGAGGCTTTCATCTCTTCGAAGCCGGAGCGCACGACCACCTTGACGTCCTCGCCGCCAAGGCGGCGCGCGGTGCGACAGCAATCCATCGCGGTGTTGCCGCCGCCCAGCACGATCACCCGCTTGCCGATCTTATCGGTGTGGCCAAAGGAAACGCTGGAGAGCCAATCGATGCCGATGTGGATGTTGGCCGCGGCTTCCTTGCGACCGGGAATGTCGAGCTCGCGGCCGCGCGGCGCGCCGCTTCCGACGAAGATCGCATCGTAATTCTCGGCGAGCAGCTTCTTCATGCTCTCGACGCGCTGGCCGGCCTTGAACTCGATGCCGAGGTTGAGGATGTAGTCGGTCTCCTCGTCGACCACCGAATCGGGCAGGCGGAATTTCGGAATCTGGGTCCGCATCATGCCGCCGGCTTTGGGATCGGCATCGAACACCGTGCAGTGATAGCCGAGCGGCGCGAGGTCGCGTGCGACGGTAAGCGAAGCGGGTCCGGCGCCGATCAGCGCGACGCGCTTGCCGTTCTTTGCCGAAGGCTTCGGCAGGCGCTGCCTGATGTCGTCCTTGAAATCTGCGGCAACACGCTTCAGCCGGCAAATCGCAACCGGATTTTCCTCGACGCGGCCGCGGCGGCAGGCCGGCTCGCAGGGACGATCGCAGGTTCGCCCGAGGATTCCCGGAAACACATTCGATTTCCAATTGATCATGTAGGCATCGCTGTAGCGGCCTTCGGCGATCAAGCGGATGTATTCGGGAACCGGTGTGTGTGCGGGACAGGCCCATTGGCAGTCGACCACTTTATGAAAGTAGTCGGGGGCCGAGATATCAGTCGGTTTCATTCCTGCCTATATTCCGCGCCGACGCCCAGCCCACGCGGCCTTTTTAGCTGCAGAATGCTTGCCTCACGCTAAAGGCAACATTCGTGTGGTTTTTGATTTAGATCATGGGCTTACGTTATTAGAGCCAATCCAGATCACGCACAAAGGCAAATTTGCGAGATCGCCAAATTTCATCGGTGCAATGCGTTAACTGACGACGTAATGTTCTGTACATTGTGGCGCTGCAACAAACACCATGTTGCGGGAAATCACGTATTGATTTTGCGCTGCGACCTTCTTCAATCGCCGGAGTTAGACTAGATCGCTTTTTTCGAGGTCCCACATCAGCAGGTAAATGCCCGACGACACCTGCGAAGCTCCTGCCGGCGCCGCGGCTCCGGTGAAGCGCGCCGCGAGGACGGCTGAGACCGCACTCGTGCTGGTCCCATCAATCAACACAAGCCAGTCGGCGGCGCCGGCGCTTCCTGCCGCGGCAATTTCCGTGGTCGGCCCCGACAATTTCGGATCGCTCTCGATCAGGTGCATGGAAATGATGCCGTCGACCTTCGCGGGATCGAGCTTTTCCTTCAATGCCGTGCGCAACGCGCTCTCGCTGCCAGCCTGCGGGCGCAAACGAACGATGCCGACCACCGCGCCACGACCGGTGCCGTGGCTTACTGTTATTCGCGCCACCAGGCGGATCATGTTCTTGAAGCGCGCCATGGTCTTCTTCGACCAGTCGGTCGGATTGTTGAGGCGCGCGCGATAGGCCGGGCTGTCCAGCACATCGATGCTTTTGGTCGAGTACAGGAACAGGTATTTCGGGCTGCCCGTGTGCGCGACGTAGCGCCGCGCTTCGAGGAAACCGTCGATCGTGACGCGTTCCTCCAGATGCTCGCGGTCGTACCAGCGGTTGAAGTCGGGCTCATCGGCGGCATCGATGTCCATCGATGTCAGCAGCATGCCTTGTCCTGCGAGTGGCATTGTCGTTCTCCCTTGGTCTCGTACAATGCTCAGTTCCTCATGGTGAGGAGGCGCGAAGCGCCGTCTCGATACCAGAAGGCCCCGATCGTGCTCACGGCCTCATCTTTCGAAACGGCTTCTTGACCGCTCCTCCAGAATGAGGCGATAGCGCAGTTATCTTGCAACCTTCGACGCCACATCCGCGATCGCCTTCATCACGGCATTGCGAATGCCTGGATCATACAGCGTGTGTCCCGCGCCCTCGACGATGCGGATTTCGGACTCGGGCCAGCGCGCAGAGAGCGCCTGCGAGGTTGAGGGCGGGCACAACAGATCGTAGCGGCCCTGCACGATGACGCCTGGAATGCCCGTGAGCTTGTTGGCATCCTCGAGCAGCTGGTTGGGCCGCATGAAGCAGTCGTTGGCAAAATAGTGCGCTTCCATGAACGGCGTTGCGGGCAGGGCGCCACTCGAGTCGAGCGACGCGAGGTCGAGGCGACTCCGCGCCGGATTGTGCTCCGAGAGAATTCGTTCGGTGTCATGCCAGGCGCGCGCGGCTGGCCGGTGCACGGCCGGATCGGGATCGAGGATGCGCCGCCAATAGGATTGCAGCGGTGTTGCGCGCTCCTCCGGCGGCAGCACGCCTAGAAAATCCGCGTTCAGGCCCGGATGGAAGCGCGGCAGCGTCGCGCAGAACGCGCTTTCGACCTCGGCGAAGGTGCCAAGAAAAGTCGCGCGCAGCACGAGGCCCGAGACGCGCTCCGGGCGCGTCTCGGCATAGGCCAACGCCAGCGTGGCACCCCAGGAGCCGCCGACCACGATCCAGCGCTCGAAGGCGAACTTCTTGCGGAGCAGCTCCATGTCCGCGATCAGATGCGGCAGGGTGTTGTTGTCGCGGCCGCCCTTTGGGAGGCTCTTGCCCGCGCCTCGCTGGTCGAACAGCACGGCATGAAAGCGCTCGGGATCGAACAGCCGGCGGTGATCGGGCTGGCAGCCTGAGCCCGGCCCGCCGTGCAGGTAGACAGCGGGAATTCCGCCCTCGCAGCCGATGCTCTCGACATAGAGCTCGTGGCCGTCGCCGACCGCAACCTGCTCCGAGGTCAGCGGCGCAAAGGGATCGGCGCGCTTTGGCCTTCCGGCGTCGGCGTCAGGCGCCATGTCAGCCGCTTCTCTCCGGCGTGCCGCCGGCAAAGTTGCGGTAGAGGAAGAGGTCGCCGCCTTCGGCCGCCTCGTGCTCGGCCTGCTTGAAGATCGTTTCGTGCATCGGCGACAGCGTGCAGGCAGGATCGGTGTTGCCGGCGTCGCCCGTCAGCGCGAACGCCTGGCAGCGGCAGCCGCCGAAATCGATCTCCCTGAACTCGCAGGACTTGCAAGGCTCGCGCATCCATTCGGTCCCGCGATAGCGGTTGAAGGCCTCCGAGTTCTGCCAGATCCAGGCAATGGAATGGTTCGAGCGCACTGATTCGAACTGCAGGCCGGTGATGCTCTCGGCGGCATGGCAGGGCAGGACTTTTCCCGATGGTGAGATGTTGAAGAACTGCCGGCCCCAGCCGCCCATACATTTCTTGGGCCGCAGCGCGTAGTAGTCCGGCACGACATAGTCGATCGACAGGATTCCTTTCAATCGCGCCTGTGCCTCCGCGACGATGCGGTCAGTCTCCTCGAGCTGCGCCAAGGTGGGCATAAGCGCCGCGCGGTTCTTCAGCGCCCAGCCGTAATACTGCACGTTCGCGACTTCCAGCCGGTCGGCATCGAGATCGACCGCCATCTGGATGATATCGGGAAGCTGATGCAGGTTTTGCCGATGCATCACCGCATTGACGGTCAGCGGCAAATCGAGCTGGCGCGTCCAGCGGGCAACCTCGAGCTTCCTTCGGTGCGAATCCTTCAAGCCGGCGACGCGATCTGCGATCACGGGCTCGTTGCCCTGGAAGCTGATCTGCACATGGCAGAGGCCGGCATCGGCGAGCGCGGCCAATTTGTCGCGCGTCAGCAGAACGGCCGACGTGATCAGATTGGTATAGAGCCCGACATCGGTCGCGTGCCGGACCAGCTCGACCAGGTCCTTGCGCGCCGTCGGCTCGCCGCCGGAGAAGTGAATCTGGAGCACGCCGAGCTCGGCAAGCTCGGAGAGAACCTTCTTCCATTCCTCCGTCGTAAGCTCGGCGCCGGCACGATCGAGCTCGAGCGGGTTGGAGCAGTACGGGCATTGCAACGGGCAGCGATGCGTGAGTTCGGCCAGAACAGCGAGCGGAATGCCGAAGGTCTCGGCTTTCGACCGCTGCTCCAGAACGTTCAGTGCGTCATTCGGATCGCTCATGACGTTCTCTCGCGCGCTTCGGTCAAAAAGCCCTTGTCGGCGAGGTCCTGCAGCATCGCTATCACGTCGGCTGAAATCGTCTCGCGCGGCGCGGCGTATTTGGCGGCGAGCTGATCGATCATGGCGGCGACATCACGCACGCCGTCACAGAGCTGCAGCACTTCCACGGCAACCTCGTCCGGGGACAGCACGCGCTCGGGCGCGAGGATCACCCAGACCTGCCGCGTCTGGTCGAACTTCAGCTTCGCATGCCGCGGCAGCACCGGCCGGCTGGTCTCGCTGACGCTGATGTGACGCGTAGCTGCCATCGAAAAATTCCCTAGCTCGCCTTGGGCACGAACGCGCCCGGCGGAATGTGGCCCTCGACATAGGCATGATAGAGGGCATCAAGCTGCACCCAAAGCACGTTGGTCTTGAAGATCAGCGCATTGCAGACGGCCTCGCGCGTCTCCTGGGTCCTGGCGTGCTCCCTGACATAGGCGAGGGCGAAATTGGCGTCGCGCGGCGCCTGGCTCAGTCGCCGCTTGAAATAGCTCATGATCTCGGGATTGACGAAATCATAATGCTGCAACATGCCGCTGATGCGCTCTTCATGCAGGTTCGGCGCGAACAATTCGGTGAGCGAGGAGGCGATCGCTTCCAGCGGGGTGCGGTCGCGGCAGAAATGCACATAGGCTTCGACCGCAAAGCGCGTCGCCGGCAGGATGCCTTCGGTGGATTCGACATACGCGGTGTCGAGGCCCAGTCCTTCGGTCAGCTTCAGCCAGCGCTCGATACCGCCTTCGCTTCCGACCTCGCCATCATGGTCCTCGATGCGGTGCCGCCATTCCTGGCGGATCTTCCGTTCGCGGAAGCGCGAGATCACGACCGCATCCTTCAGCGGAATGGTGCTCTGATAATAATAGCGGTTCAGCGCCCAGGCCTGCACCTGGCCCTTGTTGAGCTTGCCGCCATGCAGCAGGCGGTGGAACGGATGCAGGTTGTGATAGCGGGTGGCGCCGATCTGGCGCAGCGCGGCCTCCAGTTCCTCAGGCGTGTTGAGCGGAACACCCTTGCCGATCGAATAGGCGGTCATGTTGGTCAGGGCAGGGGCATTCACAGCACGAACTCCGTTCCGTCGGCGGGTATCTGCCAGCCCGCGAGCTCGAGTGCCTTGCGCTCGGCCGAACCCGCAAGCAGCGCGGGGTTCGAGTTATTGATATGCAGAAAAACCTTCCTGTCGATATCGAGACCGGCCAGACTTTCGATCGCGCCCGACGTGCCTGACATCGAAATGTGTCCCATGCCTTGCCCGGTCTTGGTGCCGAGGCCCTGCGCGATCATCTCGTCATCGCGCCAAACCGTGCCGTCGAAGAACACCAGCGGCGCGCCGGCAAGCCGCGACTTCAGTGCATCTGTGACCTCGGCGCAGGCCGCGATGAAGTAAAAGTGCCTGTTCGTTGCCTTGTCGCGAATGCAGAGCCCGAGCGTATCGCCCTCGCTCGCATTGCCGCCTGGATGCATCTTGTCCCGAAGATACCACGCGCTCGTACCCGGCACCGTGAAAGGCTCGATCTCCATACCGCTTCCCTTGCCGTCCCCCAGCACGGGCTCAAACGCCACATTGATGGCGATCGGCTCGCGTCTCACATTCTTCTCGCTCAGAACGTCAAAGATGCTGTTCGCCTTCAGGATCGCCAGCACCTTTGGATGAGCGTAGATCGTGAAGGGCGAGCCTTCGCGCATCGACAGGAGACCTGCGACCGCATCGATCTCGCCATTTGTCAGGATCACCCCTGCGATCGGCGAGTGGCGCAGCCGGCCCTTCGCTGGATGTAGCTGCGGCGTTGCGACCAGTTGTTGGCGCAGGTCGGGCGAGGCGTTGATCAGAAACCAGTGCTCGCCGTCGGCGCTGACGGCGATCGAGGCCTGGGTGCTTCGCAATTCCGGGTGTTCGCCTCGGGCTTTCCGGCACACCTCGCACCCGCAATTCCATTGCGGAACGCCACCGCCTGCAGCGGCGCCCAGGACGACGACGCGAAGCATGATCCGTCCCCTGGAAATCTCATCCACATAGTGCTGAGGCGTACGTCGGACCGTTCACGCTGCCGGCGAGGCCGCAACGTGTACGATTCGATGGTCCACCTCACTTGAGAGAATGCGAGATCGTCGCCGACAATTACTTGCGGGCCGCGCACGCATACATGTTGATTTCCATGCCGACCGACACTTCGGTGATCTTGGGTGTTTTCCAGGCCATTTTGGCTCTCCTTGAAAAGGGGACTGATTTCCGCCTCGGCTGTTAAAATATCCTGCGGTTGAAAGTTCGCCAATGAAATCTTTTGGAGCGATGTGCGGCGCCTTGCTGCAGCGCAACAAAGGTCGCGGCATCGAATTGCTTTGACGTCCAAATCAAAATTCGATCAACAGTTTCAAGCCTGTTCCGCTGCGGTTCTCAAGCCGTGCAGCGACCGGCTGTTCGCGTTCAGGGACGAATAAAGCACTTGTGACACCGGGACCGCTTCCAATTCTGAGACCGCGACCCCAATGGATGGAGCATGCCCCGATATTTCTTCAATACCAGGATCGGTAACGAGCTGGTTGCCGATCCCGAAGGGGAGGAGCTTCGCAATCCCGACCGCGCCTGGGAGGTCGCCCGTGCCATGATTCTCGAGCTCTTGAAGAGTGAAGGCACGAGCGCCGCCCTGCTCAACGCGGTTGTCGAGGTGACCGACGTCGCCGGCGATGTCGTGCTGGAATTTCCGTTTGCGGAAGCGATCCTCGACCCGCCCGATGAGCCGATGACGCGGCACTGATCCCGTCTCCCGGGGGCTGCTTCGGCCGCTCCCGTAATGCCGTCAGCCTCGATTCGGGCCGTGACCCCGCAGGTGCAGATCTATTCCATAGCCGGTCAACTTGATGGACCGATGCCTTTGCATGTTTACGATTGCGCGAAGGCGGGAGAATATTCCAAACTGATGTTGGAAAGGCCTGCTCCCTGCCGTCACTGAACTGACCGGCGCGAGGCGCGCGGCCGCCACAAAGGGGAGGACCTGATGATCGTGATACGGTCGCCGCGCAGCGTTCTGCTGGCCGGCGTTTTCTTGAGTGCTTTCAATTTCGCCGCCGTTGCCGAGGATGCGCCGGCATCGCCGCCGACAGCCGCGCCGGAACCCGCCGCGTCATCGGCGCCTGCGCCTGCCCCTGCGCCGTCACCGGCCGCAGCCCCGGCACCCGCGCCATCGCCGGCCGCGTCCGCTGCTCCGGCACCGTCCGCCGCTCCCGCGCCGATGGTTGCGGCCGCGCCGTCGCCGCTGCCGCCGGGTTCGCCGATGATCGGCCGGCCGGAAAATGAGGCCGCAATGAAGCTTGCGCCGGTTGCGCCGCCA
Source organism: uncultured Alphaproteobacteria bacterium (assembly GCA_963738845.1). GTDB lineage: Bacteria > Pseudomonadota > Alphaproteobacteria > Rhizobiales > Xanthobacteraceae > Bradyrhizobium. The sequence goes on from CAVTYJ010000016.1 coordinate 242,607, forward strand.
CCGCTGCCGACCGCCGCCGACAAATTGCCGATCGGCAAGCTGAAGCTCGCACCGGGCTTTAACATCGAGGTCTATGCCTCGGGCATGGCGAATGCGCGCTCGCTCGCGGTCGGCGACAAGGGAACCGTGTTCGTTGGCTCGCGCCTGCTCGACAAGGTCTACGCCATCATCAACAAGGACGGCAAACGCGAGGTCAAGGTTCTTGCCTCGGGCCTGTACCGGCCCAATGGCGTCGCCTTCCGCAACGGCACGCTCTACATCGCCGAGCTGTCCAAGGTCTCCAAGATCGAGCATGTCGAGGATGTCCTCGACAACCCTCCGAAGCCGACCGTGATCTACGACCAGTTGCCCAAGGACGAGGCGCATGGCTGGAAGTTCATCGCGATTGGGCCCGACAACAAGCTTTATGTCCCGGTCGGCCAGCCCGGCAACAACGTGCTGCATGACAAGGATCATGGCCAGATTCGCCGTATCAATCTCGACGGCTCGGGCGCCGAGGTGGTCGCGTATGGCGTTCGCAACACCGTCGGCTTCGACTGGAATCCGGAAACCAAGCAGCTCTACTTCACCGACAACGGCCGCGACTGGCTGTCCGAGGACGTGCCCGAGGACGAGCTCAACCGCGTCACCAAGGTCGGCGAGCATTTTGGCGCGCCCTATTGCTGGCAGGGAAACCTTCCCGATCCGGAGTTCGGCTGGGGCAAATCATGCAGCGATTACACGGCCCCGGTCGGCCTGATGGGACCGCATGCTGCTTCGCTTGGAATGCGCTTCTACACCGGCAGCATGTTCCCCAAGAGCTTCAAGAACGCGATCATCGTCGCGCGCCACGGCTCCTGGAACAGGAGCCGGAAATTCGGCGGTGACGTCCAGGTCGTCCACCTCGACAAGGACGGGAAGGTGAAGTCGATGGAGACCCTGATCACGGGCTTCCTCGTCGACAACTCCTATATCGGGCGCCCCGTTGACGTGCTGCAGATGAAGGATGGCTCGATCCTGGTGTCGGACGACTGGAACGGCGCCGTCTACCGCATCAGCTACGGCAAGCAGAAGGTCGCTTCTCACCAATAGGCCACATTCATTCCGGGGGCGTTGCGCAAGCATCGCTCCCGGGATCCAAAGTTCAGAAATCAGGACAGGCTGAATGCGAAAAGCGATCACGGCGCTCGTACTTGCCTTGATCTCCTCGCCCGCAAGTTCGGAAACCGTCGCCGAACGCGCGGTCGTCTGTCTCGCCTGCCATGGCGAGCACGGGCAATCCGTCACTGAGAGTACGCCCTCGCTCGGGGGCCAGCAGGCGCCTTACGCGCTGATCCAGCTCTTCATGTTTCGCGAGAAACTGCGCGTGTTCGAGCCGATGAACGAGGTAGCAAAACCCCTGAGCGACGATGATCTGCGGACTTTTTCCGACTTCATCGCCACTTTGCCCAAGCCGCAGCCGCCGCCGGATGCCGGCGACCCCGCCCGCATCCAGCGGGCCCAGGCGGTGGTGGCGCAAAACCGCTGCGGCTTCTGCCACAAGGCGGATTTTTCCGGCGGCGAGAACGTGCCGCGCATCGCCGATCAGCGCGAGGACTATCTCGCCAAGACGCTCAAAGAGTACAAGGACAACACCCGCCACGGCTATGATGGCACCATGGCCGACGTGATGGGCCCGATCACGGTCGAGCAGATCTCCGATCTCGCTTACTACATCGCGCGGGTGCGATAGCGCGCGTTATCCGCACAAGCGGGGAAGCGGGCTTGCGCTGGCCTTGCTCTTGCAGCGGCGCTAGAACACCCGGGCATCACACGGAGCAAGCCATGCAAGACCTCTGGCGCCTTTCGGCCGCCGACCTCGCTGTTCTCATCAGGTCGAAGAAGGTTTCCGCCGCCGAGGCTGCAAAAGCAGCGCTGGCGCGGCTCGATGCGGTCAATCCCAGGCTCAACGCCGTGATCGACCATAGGCCCGAGGATGTGCTGAAGCAGGCGCAGGCCCTGGATGCCATCATCGCCCGTGGCGGAGATCCCGGTCCGCTGGCCGGCGTGCCGGTTACGGTGAAGGTCAATATCGACCAGGAGGGCTTTGCCACCACCAACGGCCTGAAGCTGCAGGCCGACACCATCGCCAAAAGCAACAGCCCGGTCGTCGACAATCTCACCAAGGCAGGCGCGGTGATCCTGGGTCGCACCAATTGCCCCGCGTTCTCTTATCGTTGGTTCACAACCAACCTGGTCCACGGCGATACCAAGAATCCCCGCGACCCATCGATCACGCCCGGAGGTTCGTCGGGCGGTGCGGGGTCGGCGGTTGCGGCCGGCATCGGTCACATCGCGCATGGCACCGATATCGCTGGCTCGATCCGCTACCCCGCTTATGCCTGCGGTGTGCACGGGCTGCGGCCGACCGTCGGGCGCGTGCCGGCCTTCAACGCGGCGCTGCCGGAGCGCGGCATCGGCGCGCAGATTTCGGCTGTCTCCGGACCGCTCGCGCGCACCATTGCCGACGTGCGGATTGCGCTGGCGGCGATGTCCGGCAGGGACTCGCGCGACCCCTGGTGGGTTCCGGCGCCGCTCGAGGGGCCGCCGGTTCCAAAACGCGCGGCGCTCTGCCTCAACCCCGACGGGCTCGATCCGGTAGCGGAAGTGAAGGCCGCGGTGGCGGACGCCGGCAAGCGCCTGGCACGCGCCGGTTGGACGGTGGAAGAAATCTCCAACAGCCCGCCGCTGCGCGAGGCCGCCGATTGGCAGACCAAGCTTTGGCTGGGCGATGGCTACGAGGCGCAACTTGCAATGGCCGAGAAGGAGGGCGATCCCGGTGCGCTCGCCTGTCTGCGCGGCAATCGGTCCAAGGTGTTTCCGTTCGACCAGGCGGCGTTCTCGAAGGCGCTCATCCGCCGAGCAACGCTCGTGCGCGAGTGGCTGCAATTGTTCGAGACCTATGCGGTGCTGCTGATCCCGGTCTCCGGCGAATTGCCGTTTCCGGACAACCTCGACCGCAAGGATGAGGCCTCCTTTGCGCGGGTCTGGCACGCGCAATTGACGCAGATCGCTATTCCCTTTGTGGGGCTGCCTGCGCTAACGGTCTCCACCGGATTGGTGGGCAAGAGTCCCGTCGGCGTGCAGGTCGTCTCGGGCCGCTACCGAGAGGATCTCTGCCTTGCGGCGGGCGAGGCGATCGAGGCGGGCGGCGTGCCGCCCTCGCCGATCGATCCGCTTTAGCCAGATCGAGTGAAGACATTCATGTCGGGCGTCTATGATTTCTCGGCGAAGTCCCTGTCCGGTGAAGAGGTGCCGCTGAAGCGCTTCGAGGGCAAGGTGCTGCTGATCGTCAACACCGCGAGCAAGTGCGGTTTCACGCCGCAATATCAGGGGCTCGAAGCGCTGCATCGGGAATTCGCGCCGCGAGGCTTCGCCGTGCTCGGTTTTCCCTGCAACCAGTTCGGCGGTCAGGAGCCGGGAGACGCCAAAGCGATCGCCGATTTTTGCGAAAGCAAATACGAGGTCACCTTCCCGATGTTTTCCAAGATCGAGGTCAACGGCTTCCACGCCCACCCGCTTTACAATTACATGAAGAAAGAGAAATCGGGGCTGCTCGGTCCGTCCATCAAATGGAATTTCACCAAGTTCCTCGTCGATCGCGAGGGCAAGGTGGTGGCACGACACGCGCCAACCGCGACCCCTGACGGACTGAAGAAAGAGATCGAGGCGCTGCTGTGAACGAAGAGACAAAGGACCAATCGCCCAATCAACTGCCGGACCGCTTGTCGGTCGATCCGCGCAGCCCGTATTACAACGCGGACATTCTCGCGCGCGATATCGGCATTCGTTTCAAGGGCATCGAAAAGACCAATGTCGAGGAATATTGCGTCAGCGAAGGCTGGGTCCGCGTGACCGCAGGCAATGCCAAGGACCGCTCTGGCAATCCGTTGACCATCAAGGTGCACGGTCCGGTCGAGCCTTATTTCAGAGAGAAGAAGTGATCGTATTCCGGGGCCATGCAAAGCATGGGGCCGGACTCTCGCGATTCCGCCTTCGCTCCTTCGAGGCGTCCCGGAATGGCGACAAAGGAAAGAGGCCGACGTCATGTCTGTCCGCATCGTAGACGTCTGCGAGATCACAAAGCCGATCTCGTCCCCGATCCGCAACGCCTATATCGATTTTACCAGGATGACGACGAGCCTCGTCGCCGTCGTCACCGATATCAGGCGTGATGGCAAGCGCGTGGTGGGCTACGGATTCAATTCCAACGGCCGCTACGGGCAGGGTGGCTTGATCCGCGAGCGCTTCGCGCCGCGACTGAGGGAGGCCGATCCCAAGACGCTGCTCGACGAGACCGGCGACAATCTCGATCCCGACAAGGTCTGGGCCGCCATGATGGCCAATGAGAAGCCCGGCGGGCACGGCGAGCGGTCGGTTGCGGTCGGCACCATCGACATGGCGGTGTGGGATGCGGTGGCCAAGATCGCGGGCCAACCGCTGTTTCGGTTGCTTGCCGAACGTCACAAGCGCGCCGCCAACCCGCGCGTCTTCGTCTACGCTGCCGGCGGCTATTACTATCCAGGCAAGGATCTTCAGATGCTGCGCGCGGAAATGCGCGGTTATCTTGATCGCGGCTACAACGTCGTCAAGATGAAGATTGGCGGTGCGCCGCTCGCCGAGGATCGCGCGCGCATCGAGGCGGTGTTGAACGAGATCGGCAAGGATGCGCAACTTGCGGTCGACGCCAACGGCCGCTTCGATCTGGAAACGGCGATTGCCTACGCGAAAATGCTGCGCGACTATCCCCTGTTCTGGTACGAGGAAGCCGGCGATCCGCTCGACTATGGGTTGCAGGCCGCGCTGGCCGAGTTCTACCCCGCGCCGATGGCAACCGGCGAAAACCTGTTCAGCCATCAGGACGCACGGAATTTGATCCGCTATGGCGGCATGCGCGCCGACCGCGACTGGCTGCAGTTCGATTGCGCGCTGTCGTATGGACTTTGCGAATATCAGCGCACACTCGCAGCGCTGCACACTTGCGGCTGGTCGCCAAGTCGCTGCATTCCCCACGGCGGGCACCAGATGTCGCTCAATATCGCCGCCGGCCTCGGTCTCGGCGGCAACGAGAGCTATCCCGACCTGTTCCAGCCCTATGGCGGCTTCCCGGATGGCGTCCGTGTCGAGGGCGGCCATATCGTGATGCCGGATCTGCCCGGCATCGGCTTCGAGGGAAAAGCCGACCTCTACGCGGAGATGAAGGCGCTTGCGAGTTAAGATTGCAGCACAAGCGGCCGTAAGCCTCACCCTTGACGAACCACTCCGTTCGCGTGAGAACTCCTGTGCCAGATTGTCGCACCGGAGGCCGGGCGTGAGACATCTCGATGTGGTCGCCATGTTCGGGAGCCTTTGGCTTCTCGCCTCCATGGTGATCGACGTCGCCACTCCAAAGGAGCTCACGGTCTACATGATCGGTGCCGCGATCGCGCCAGCGACCGCTATCTCGGCGCTCCTGTACTGGCTGCGGGTTCCCCGGATCGATTTTGCCGTGAGCTTCGCAACGCTCTGGATGGTCTCGGTGATGTTGCTCGAAGTGATCACGCCGAAGCCGCTCTCGCCGCTGATGCCGCTGATCGCATTCCTGCCGATGGCGCTCGTGGGGATCGTGATCAATGTCGTGGGTTGGCGGCGTTCAAAACTCCGGCCGAGCCCTGTTCCCAAAGTCCCCTGATCGCAGAAAGCGGCTAGCCCAGCCGCATATCCAGCAGCCGGCGGCCCTCGTTCTTGAGGAGCTTCTTGACGGAATTCGAGGCGACCACTTCGCCATTGTTGGCAAAGGCCTCGTGGTTCTCCTCGATATCGTCAAGGCGGTAGAGGTAGTTGACCATGATGCCGGCGGATTCGCGAAGGCCCTTTGGCGAGAGGTCGCCGAGCCAGTTGATGCGCTCCAGCCGCGCGCCGTTCCCCAGATGGAATCGCGCAACCGAGTTCGATCACGCGCCCCTTGGGGTTGCGCGCTTTCAGAAAGTAATACGCCGCCAGCGGCTCGAGCACCGCGCGCAGCTGGGCGGTGACATCATCGTTCTCGAACCACCTGGGCTCGTCGAGATGTGCGAGGAGCTCACGGTCCTCATCCGTCAGCGGCACATCGTCGGCTTGTTGCAGCCATTGCATGAAAACCGGCACCGGCGACAGCGTCACGAAGGTATCGAGCTTCGGCAGTTCGCGCCGCAGTTCCTCGACCACCTGCTTGATTAGGAAATTGCCGAACGAGATGCCGCCAAGCCCGCGCTGGGTGTTGGAGATCGAATAGAATACGGCGGTACGGGCGCGCTCGGCCGCCACCGATTGGCGGTCGACCGCGAGCAGCGGTGCGATCGAAGACGGAATCGTCTCGGTCAGCGCGACCTCGACAAAGATCAACGGCGCGTCGGGAAGCGCCGGATGGAAGAAGGCGTAGCAGCGGCGGTCGACGGGATCGATGCGGCGGCGCAGATCGTCCCAGTCACGGATTTCATGCACCGCCTCATATCGGATGATCTGCTCGAGGATATTTGCCGGTGTCGACCAGTCTATCCTGCGCAGCACGAGAAACCCCCTGTTGAACCACGAGCTCAAGAGATGCACGACGTCGCGATCGAGCGCGGCCAGATCGGCGTGCCCGTCCATCAGCGTCAAGAGATCGGCGCGCATTTCCACCAGATCCTCGGTGCCTCCAGGCGCGCGATTGAGGCGGCGAATAAGCTCCTGCCGTCGCGGCTCCGAAGCAAAATGCAGATGCGTGCCGTTGCCATCGCCGGGCTGAGCCTGCCAGGTCGCGATCGCCTGGGCGAGCTTGTCTCGATCCGGTCCGAAATCGCGCACCAGAGTCTGGAAAAACGCGAGCCGGCCTTCGCTGTCGAGATCGTGATAACGATCGAGCACCTCGCGCGCCATCGCGGTACCGGATGCTTCGCCCCGGCCGGAAAGCAACGCCTCGCACAGCTCGATCAGCCCGTCCGCATCGTGCTTGCCATCGGTGGCGTCGGCACGGCGCAGTAAATTGCGGCCCCGCTCTGAAATCGTCGCAAGCAGATCGGAAAAGAAGGCGTTGGCCATGCTTAAAAACGCAGGATCGAATCTCGGGAGCTCGGACTGTCCGATCAATTTAAGGCGGAAGCGGGCACAATCAAGCGACCGCCAGCCTGTCCGAATTACCCGTTTTCGCGCGCCGCGGCGATTATCTGTTCGGCCTATTTACCACGAATTCGGTCGGCGTCTGGCCCGTGACCTGGCGAAAGGCATGGGAAAATGCCGGCACGCTGGCGTAGCCGAGATCGGCGGCCAGCTGCTTCACCGAGACATTGGAGACCGTTGACAGGCTTTCGATCGCGGCGGCGATCCGGGCGCGTTGGCACCAGCTCTTGAAGCTCAATTGCGTTTCCGCGGAAAACAACCGCGACAATGTCCGCGCCGAGGTGCCGACCTCCCGGGCGAGCGTTTCGATCTCGTGGGCGGCGGCGGGCCGGCGCAACACGATGTCGGCGGCGCGGCGGCAGCGGGACTCCTGAGGCAGCGGGATGAAGGTCGCGGAATCCTCCGCCTGGTGCAGCTCGAGCATCGCGAGCTTGATCAGAAGTGCGGTGCGCTCGGGCGCGGCGCTCTTCTCGAACAGAGCCAGGATTGCCTGGTGCAGAAGGGGAGAGACCCGTACCACGAATTCGGATGTGAGGTGTGCGCCGCAGCGCTCGCGCTGCAGCCAGGAGATATCGAAATAGAGCGTGCGCATGTCGATGTCGGCGAGCACGTCGATCGCGTGCGGCAGGCCCGCCGGCACCCAGACGGCGCGGTCCGGCGGCACCAGCCAGCGACCTTTCGGAGTAGTCACCTGCATGGTTCCGCGCGCGGCATAGACGAGCTGCGCCTCGCGATGCATATGGGTGTCGAGCCGCCTGCCTTTCCTGTAGCCCTTTGCCACCATGGTTACGCCATTGCCGGTCGCGCGGTGGCTGCCGCGGACCTCGGAGAGTGGCTTTTCGACGATAGTCATTGGCTGCATCCCGTAAGCTGGAGGCCATATAACCTCATCTGGTATTGCAAGGGAATCGCTCATGAACAACCCGAGCCGGGTGATCGGCTTTACCAACGCCGCGCATTTCATCGACCATTACGCGATGTTGATCTTCGCCGCTGCCGTCATCGTGATGGGGCCAGCCCTGGGTATGGCGTATTCGGAGCTTTTGCCCTATGCGACCCCCGGCTTCGTCGCGTTCGGCGCCGGCTCACTACTGACGGGCTGGCTGGGGGACCGCTGGAGCCGTCGCCACATGATGCTGATCTTCTTCCTCGGGATCGGTGCATCCATGATCGCGGTGGGGCTCGTGCAGACGCCGCTGCAGCTCGGCGCCGCGCTACTCTCAATCGGCATCTTTGCCTCCATCTATCATCCGGTCGGCACCGCGATGATCGTGTCCTATGCGGACAAGCTCGGCCGCGAGATGGGGCTGAACGGGGTGTGGGGCAATCTCGGCGTCGCCTCCTCGGCGCTCGTCACCGGCGTGATCGGCCAATATCTCGGCTGGCGCTTCGCCTTCATCGTCCCCGGCGCGGTAACTCTACTGATCGGCCTCGCCTTTGCGCTGACGGTGGTGCACGAGGATCGCAAGGGGACGAGGCAGGCGGCCGCGCAAGCGCGCGTTGCGAAAAGGGACATGTGGCGGGTGATCCTTGCGCTCCTGATCGTGGTGATCGCGATCTCCACCACGTTCAACGCGGTTACGGTGGCGCTGCCGAAGCTGTTCGCCGAGCGGCTTGTCGAGGTGACCAGGAGTCCGGCGTTGCTCGGCGTGATCGCGGCCGGCGTCTATGTGTTCGGGGCGATGACGCAATATACGATCGGCAGATTGCTCGATCGCCATTCGCTCAAGGCCGTCGCGCTGCCGTTATCGTTCATGCTGGCGCCATTCCTCTATCTTGCGGCGACGTTGTCGAACCTGCCGCTGATCCTCGTCTCGATCGGTATTGTGATGGGCGCTTTCGGTCAGGTCACCGTCAACGACGCCATGGTCGGCAAATACACCACGGAAGAGTGGCGCTCGCGGGCCTATGCCGTGCGCTATTTCGTCGGCTTCACCGCGGCCGGCGCCTCCGTCGGCCTGGTGGCATGGCTCTACGAGCGCGGCGGCTTCGTCACCATGCTGCACGCATTCGCGGGGCTCTGCCTGTTTGCGATCGCGGCTGCGATTATCCTGCCGCGGGAGATCAGGACACCGGCCGTGCAGGCAAGCTGACGCGGCACGCGTGGGCGCTTGAGGCCTAGGCGCCGGATTGCGGCGCAGCTTTTGGCGTAGCCGCCAGCTTGCGCTGCTTGCGCCAGCTCTCGAACCGCGACACCACGACGAAGAATGCCGGCACGAACAGCACCGCAAGGCAGGTCGAGGCAAGCATGCCGGAAAACACGGTGATGCCGATCGATTTGCGCGCATTTGCGCCGGCGCCGGTTGCAAGCACGAGCGGCACGACGCCGAGGATAAAGGCGAACGACGTCATCAGGATGGGGCGGAAGCGCGCGCGTGCGGCTTGTACCGCGGATTCCAGCAGCGGCTTGCCATGGTCGCGATGCAGCTCAACCCCAACCTCCACGATCAGGATCGCGTTCTTGGCCGATAGCGCAATAAGAAGGATCAGTCCGATCTGGACATAGAGGTTGTTGTCGATCTTTAACCCCTGCAGCACCGCCATCGGCCCGAGCAGCGAGAGCGGCACGGCGAGGATCACCGAGATCGGCGTGTACCAGCTTTCATATTGTCCGGCGAGCACGAGATAGACGAGCAGCATCGCCAGCCCAAACGTCAGGTAGATCTGGTTCGAGACTGCCTTCTCCTGATACGACATCGCGGTCCACTCATAACCGGCGCCCGGCGGCAACGTCTTGTCGGCGATCTGCTCCATCAGCGTCAGTGACTGTCCGGAGCTGAAACCCTGCGCCGGCAGGCCGACGACGGTGGCGGATGGATAGAGATTGTAGAGGCTGATCAGCGATGGGCCGACCGAGGGCGTGATACTCGCGAGCGTGCCGATCGGGATCATGTCGCCATTCTGGTTGCGCACCGTCATGTTCTGGATGTCGCGCAGGGTCAGGCGATTTTGCGGATCGGCCTGGCTATAGACCTGGAACACGCGGCCGAACTTGTTGAACTGGTTGACATAGGACGAGCCCATATACGAGCCGAGCGCGGAAAACACCGTGTCGGTCGTGACCTTCAAGGTCTGGGTCTTGATGCGGTCCACCTCGACGTCGAGTTGCGGCACCGTCGCGCGGAACGGCGATTGCACCCGCTGCAGCGCGCTCTGGCTCTGCGCGTTGGCGACGATCGCTCCCGTGATGGCCTGCAGCTTGACGTAATCGGTGTTGCCGTCGCGCAGCTCGACCTGCATCGCAAAGCCCGCGGCGTTGCCGATGCCCTGAATGGGCGGCGGCGGCAGGACCAGCGTGCGCGCCTCCATGATGGCGGCGACCCTGTCATTGAGCCCGTAGACCAGCGAGCGCAGGTCCTCGCCGGGGCCGCGCGCCTCCCAGTCCTTCAGGATGATGTAGGCGACGCCGGCATTGGCCAGGCTCGCGCTGTTGTCGAGCGCGGAGATGCCGGCAATGGTGATGACCTGCGCCACGCCCGGCGCCTGTCCAACGACCTCGCTGACCCGTTCGAGCACCCTCTGGGTGCGCTCGAGCGAAGCTCCGTCAGGCAATTGCACGGCGGCGATCAGATAACCCTGGTCCTCGATCGGCAAAAATCCCGTCGGCACACGCGAGAGGCCGTATCCGCCGATGGCGATCAGGATCAGCGCGGCGATCACGGAAGCGCCGGCATGCCGGGTCAGGAAGCCGATCAGGCGCGCATAGCCGCGCTCGATACGGTCATAGACCGCGTTGAAGCCGCGGTAGAACCAGTTACGCTGCTCGAGCGGCACCGGAGGGCGCAGCCACAGCGCGCATTGCGTCGGCTTGAGCGTTGCGGCGTTGATGGCGGACAACAAAGCCGTCGCGGCGATCACCAGCGCGAACTGCGCGTACATGCGTCCCGTCAGCCCGGGCAGGAATGCCGCCGGCAGGAACACCGAGATCAGGACCAGCGTGATGCCGATGATAGGGCCGAACAACTGGTCCATCGCCTTGATGGCGGCGTCGTGCCCGGACATGCCTTGCTCGATATTGTGCGCCGCGCCCTCGACCACGACGATGGCATCATCGACCACGATGCCGATCGCAAGCACGATCGCAAACAGCGTCGACAGGTTGATGGTGAAGCCGAGCGCGGCCATTGCCGCGAACGCGCCGATGATGGTCACGGGCACCGTAGTGGCCGGCACCAGCATCGCGCGCCAGTCCTGCAGGAACACCAGGATCACGATCAGCACCAGGACGCCGGCCTCGATCAAGGTCTTGTAGACCTCGTTGATCGAGGCGGTGACGAATTTCGTGGTATCGAACGGCGTGTCGTAGGTGATGCCCTGCGGGAATGCCTTGGCAAGCTCGGCCATCTTCTTCTCGACCGCCTGCTGGACCTGCAGGGCGTTGGCGCCAGGGGACTGGAACACGCCGATGCCGGTGGCGGGCCGCTTGTTGAGCGAGAAGATCTGGCTGTAGGTCTGCGCGCCGAGCTCGACCGAGCCGACGTCGCGCACCCGCGTCACGTCGCCATTCGAGCCGGTCTTGACGATGATGTCCTCGAACTGGCTGACGTCGGCAAGCCGGCCGTTGACGTTGAGCGTGTATTGGAACGCCTGGCCGGGCGGGGCGGGCGGCGTGCCGACCTGGCCGGCGGCGACCTGCTGGCTCTGCTGCTGGATCGCCGTGATCACGTCCTGCGGCATCAGCGCACGCACCTGCAGCTTGTTGGGGTCGAGCCAGATACGCATCGAATATTGTCCGGCGCCGAACACCGTGACGTTGCCGACGCCGGGCAGACGCGCCAGCTCGTCTTTCAGGTTGATCGTTGCGTAATTGCTCAAGAACAGGCTGTCATATCTGGCGTCGGGCGAGGTCAGCGTCACGAACAGCAGGATCGAGGTTGACTTCTTCTGGACGGTGACGCCCTGGTTCTGCACCGCCTGCGGCAGTTGCGACAACGCGCTCGCGACACGGTTCTGCACCAGCACCTGCGCGAAGTTCAGATCGGTGCCGATCTTGAAGGTCACCGTGAGGCTGTAGGTGCCGTCGGCGGCGCTGTAGGACTGCATGTAGAGCATGTCCTCGACGCCGTTGACCTGCTGCTCGATCGGAAGCGCGACCGTGTCGATGACGGTCTTGGCGCTGGCGCCGGGATAGCGCGTGGTGACCTGCACGGTCGGCGGCACCACGTCGGGATATTGCGCGACCGCGAGCTCGAACAGCGCCACGCCGCCGATCAGGATCATCAGGATGGCGATGACGTTGGAGAGGACGGGCCGCTCGATGAAGAATTTGGAGATCATGCCGGGACCTATTTGGCGGCTTGCGGCGCTTGCTCGATCTTCTGCAATTGCGGGTCGACCTTCTGGCCGGGAATGACCTTGAGCAGGCCTGCGATGACCACACGATCATCCGGCTTCAGTCCGCTCTCGATCACGCGCAGCTCGCCCTCGGTGGGCCCGGTCTGCACCTTGCGCTGCTCGACGACGTTGTCCTTGTTGACGACCAGGAGGTAGCGCCCGCTCTGGTCGGTCCCAAGCGCGGTGTCGGGAACGAGCAGGGCATTCGGGTCCTGATCGACGGGAACACGGACCCGCACGAAATAGCCGGGCAACAACACCCGATCGGGATTCGGAATTAGGCCGCGCACCGCAAGCGTTCCCGTGGTCTGGTTGACCGTGGGCGCGACGTAGTCGAGGGTGCCCACGTGCGGAAAGCCGTCTTCCGTTTGCAACCCGATCTCGACCGGCGTCTTCTTGAGGTCTGCTGCGGTCAGTCCCTTGCGCCTTGCCTCGGCGCGAACCTTGATCACATCCTGTTCGTTGACGTTGAAGTTCACCCAGATCGGATCGAGCGCGACAATGGTGGCAAGCTGCGTCGGCGGCGAGGCCGCGCCCACCAGTTCGCCGACGGAGACGAGATGCGCGCTGACGACCCCGTCAAAGGGCGCGGTCACCTTGGTGTAGCCGTAGTTGACCTCGGCGATCCTGGTGTTGGCCTGGGCCTGCTGCAGGCCGGCCTGCGCGTTGTCGCGGTTGGCCGTCGACGTGTCGAGCGTTGCCTGCGAGACCGCCTGGCGTGCGACCAGGTCGGTCTGGCGCCTGAAGTCGAACTCGGCCTGTTTCAGCGTTGCCTCTGCGCCGGCCTCCGCCGCCTTCGCCTGCTCGAGCTTCAGCTTGTAGGTGTCGGGCTCGATCGTGAACAGGGTCGTGCCTTCCTTCACGAAGTCGCCGTCCCTGTAGTCGATCGATTGCAGAAAGCCCTGCACCCGCGCCACCAGATCGACCGACCTCACTGCCGCCGTATTGCCGGTGGCCTCCAGATAACGCGTCATCTGCCGTTGTAGTGGAGCGGCTATCTCGACCTTCGGAGGCGGCGGCGGCAAGTAGGTATTTTGCTCGCATCCGCCAAGCGCGACAACCGCCAGCGCAGGCAGGACGAGGCGCGCGATCCTGCCCAGAGGGCCCTCGTTGATCGGCTCAGGTTGTCGCGGGCGCTTCATGCGGTGTCCCATTCTTGTCGAGCCTCGAGAGCAAGCCTAACAAAGGTCTCCATAGCAACAATACCCATTCTGTGGAACCTGAGAGCGGCAACACGATGAGAGCGTCAATTGACACGCGGCATCCCTGCTTCATGGGAGTGACAATTTTGCTTGTTTCGATCCGCAAAGGCACTTTTCAATGCCATCGACGATAAGTCACAATACCGAAGTCGAGAACTCCGCAAACGGAGACGGGACTTTGACGATCAGGGGGAAAGAACAATGTTTGCTCGGTCGCTGCGCGGTCTTGCGCTCTTGCTGGGTGTGGCCATCATGATGTCCGGTCCGGCGCGTGCCGAAGATTTGAAAGGCGAAATCGCGCCGACCGGAAAGTTGCGCGTGGCGCTTGGGATCAGTGCCGCGGGTGGTGCCTTCTGGTCGAACAAGACCGAATCCGGCGGCTATTCCGGCGTTCCGGTCGATCTCGGCAGGGAAATGGCGGCGCAGCTCGGTGTGCCCGTCGAATATGTCGCCTATCCGAACTCGGGCCAGATCACGGACGCGGCTTCGAGCGGCGCCTGGGACGTCACCTTCCTGCCGAAGGACCCGGAGCGCGAAAGGAGGATGTCGTTCGGCCCCATCTACGAGGTCGCGGATGCGACCTATATCATCAAGGCGGGCTCGCCGATCACGAACTTTGCAACACTCGATCAGCCGGGCATCAAGGTTGCAGCCGTCAACAACACCACGACCATGCGCGGCGCGCAGGCGCATCTGAAGAACGCCAAGGTGACGGGCTATCAAACCTTCGACGAGATCTTCAATCTCTTGAAAAACGGCGAGGTCGACGCGTTCGCGCTGTCGCGCGATCAGCTCAACAAGCTTGCGACGAGGATCCCGGGCACGAAGGTGCTGGACGAGACCTTCAAGAAGACCGTCACCGCGGTTGCTGTCCCGCTCAACCATCCGCAGTCGCTCGCGTTCGTCACGAAGTTCATGACGGACGCGCGCAGCAATGGAACCCTGCGCAAGGCCTATGACAACAACGGCCTGAAGGACGCGCCGATCCGCACCGAATGACGCGGCACGGCCTACGCTGCCGGCACGAGCTGCCGATAAGCGTGCGACAGGAAAACTATCCAGATCGGCCAGAGCGTGAGCCAGCAGCACAGCGCGATGGCGCTCGCTGCGGCCCATTGCAGAAGATAGAGGCCGCTTCCCATCGGCACGATTGTCAGCGCGATAAAGATGATCTTGACCAGCAGGAAGGGCGGTAGCGCGCAGGCTGCAATGCCGAGGAAAAGACGCCACAGATTTCCACGCGTGCTTTGCCAGGCGCCTTTCAGCGAGAGTGTAAAATTCCCGGCGGCGCGTGCAGGCAGCAGCGGGCTGAAGCGAAGCATCAGCACGATGCCGGCGATGTCTGCAAGCGTGATCACCGCGATCTCGGCGGGCGGTGCGCTGCCGGCCGCAGGCAAAAGATCGAGCAGCGCCATCGCCACCAGCACGACGGCAAGCGGAATTGCCGCAATGAGGCCGATCACTAGACCCGCGCCGACATAGCGCCAGAAGAAGCGCGTGCCGATATTGCGACCGCTGCTCGCGGTCGGCTGCTCTTTCACGAGCAGCATCCGATGCCAGGCCACCGCGCTGCTGATCGCAGCGGCAGTGAGCAGGAAGTTCAAGGCATAGCCGAGCATCAATAGATGAATTGGCTGGAACGCGCCGATCTGCGGACGCGCGCCTTGCGTCATTTCCGCGAGCAGGACGGCCTGCACGAAGCCGCCGATCGCAGCCAGGATCGCCACGGGCGGCAGCCAGAGCGCGGCAATGCGCATGCCGTCGCCGAAATGCCGAAGGTAGGCCGCGTAAGCGAGGCGGATGGTCTGCCACAAGGGCAGCTTGGTGACAGGCGCATCCGCTGCGCCGACGATAGCGCTCATCGCAAAACCCTAGTTCGTCGCGCCGGGCGGGATCGGGTCCATGCCGCTCTTGACGATCTCCGCGCGGGCCTCTGGGGATCCCAGGAACTTGATCAGCGCCTTTCCGGCGTCGGGCTCCTTCGACACCGTCGCGATGCCGGCCGCGAACACCGTGATCTTCTGCAACTCGGCGGGCAGGGGGCCGACGATGTCGATGCCGGCAACCGGCTTCAACTCGCTGATCTGCTGAAAGCCGAGTTCGGCCTCGCCCTTGGCCACGATCTCGCCGACCGGAGTTGCGGGAATCTGCCGGGCCTTGCCTTTCATCCCCTCCTCGATACCGAGCTTTCTGAACATTTCGGTCGAAACGTAGACGCCGCTTGCGCTATCCGAATAGGCGATGGTTTTTGCCGCAAGCAGCGCGCGCTTGAGCGCCTCCGGCGAAGAAATATCGGGTTTGGGCGCGCCAGCCTTCACCGCGACGCCGATCGGCGACTTGACGAGATCGACCTGGCTGTCCGCAATGACCTTGCCCTTCTTGGCGAGATCGGCAAGCGCATTGCCGACCATGATGAGCACGTCGGCAGGCTCGCCGCGTTCGAGTCTGACCGGAATTGCGTTCGCCGTCGTGCCCATCGAGGGGCCGTAGGCGACCAGCACCTTGTTGCCCGTCTGCTTTTCGTATGCGGGTACCAGCGCATTGAAAGCCGCCGTCAATCCGCCCGAGATCATGACCCGAACTTCGGCTGCGCTGGCAGCCGTCGAAAACAGCAGCAGAGCTGCGAGGCTTGCGTAAAGCGCACGCAATTTCACCTTTTGCGGTTTCATGATTGTTTCCTCCCGAAGTCCCCCGTCTTATCTTGGACGATCCTGCGAGGCAAATGGTCCGGACCGATCAGGAAAACCGACCACCGACGTCAATCGATTTAATTGTTGGCTTCGGGCGGCAGGAAGTCGACTTCGTGCTGGGCGGAGATGCGCACGACCTCGGCGGGATCGGTGAGATTGTGCAGCCTGTCGAACAGCGCCTCGAGCTTCTGCATCGGCGAGACCCAGAACAGCGCACGTGCCGGCTTGTCCGATTTATTGAAGTAGCCATGCGGGATGCCGCGGGGCATGCGCACGAGATCGCCGGCTTTCGCCTGCACCCAGACGCCGTCGAGCTTCAGGTCCAGCACGCCCTCCTGCACCAGGATGAACTCGTCCTGGGTCGGGTGCACATGCACCGGCACGAACTGTCCGGGGGCGCTGTTGGTCTCGAAGGCGAAGGTGGAGTCTGTCACCGCCTTCGGATAGTAGACCTGACCGAGAATATTCCAGGTCTTGCCCTGGTATCCCTGCCCATTGGGGGTAATACCTTTCTCCAGTGCCGCCATGCCGTCCTCCTCCTGCCAAGGGGGCAAGCATCCGACAGCCGGCGAAGCCTGTCTATGCGATTTATTCGCATGCCAACGTGGCGAGTTCTCGCGCGCGGAATGACCGGCTAAGAATTGACGTGAATGAAGTCCCGGAGCAGCGGATAGATTTCGTTGTTCCACTTCTTGCCGCTGAACACGCCATAGTGCCCGACGCCCGCCTGCATGTGATGCACGCGCCGGTAGGCGCGCACGCCGGTGCAGAGCTCCTGCGCCGCGAGCGTCTGGCCGATCGAGCAGATGTCGTCCTTCTCGCCCTCGACCGTCATCAGCCCCATGCGCTTGATCGCGGCCGGGTTCACCGGGCGGCCGCGGAAGGTCATCTTGCCCTGGGGAAGCAAATGCTCTTGAAACACGTCGCGCACGGTCTCGATATAGAAGTCGGCTGGCAGGTCCATGACCGCGAAATATTCGTCATAGAAGGTCTTGATGAGCCCGGCCTTTTCCGTTTCGCCCTTGACCAGATGATTATGCAGGTCGAGATGCTGCTTGATGTGCCGCTCGAGGTTCATCGAGACGAAGGCGGTGAGCTGCACGAAGCCGGGATAAACCTTTCGAAACGCGCCTTTGCACTGAAAAGGCACGAAATTGATCAGATTGTCCTCGAACCATTTGATCGGCTTGCTCTTGGCGAATTCATTCACCTTGGTCGGCGCAATCCGCGTGTCGATCGGTCCCGCCATCAGCGTCAGCGTCGCGGGCCGTGCGGGATGATTGTCCTCGCTCATGATCGCGGCTGCGACGAGCGCGGACACTGAGGGCTGACAGATCGCGACCATGTGCGGACGCGGACCGAGCTGGCCGAGAAAATCGATCAGGTGCTCGGTGTAATCGTCGAGCCCGAAACGGCCCGCGTCACAGGGAATGTCGCGCGGATTGTGCCAGTCCGTGATGTAGACGTCGTGGTCCTGCAGCAGCGTCTTCACGGTGCCGCGCAACAGCGTCGCAAAATGCCCGGACATCGGCGCCACCAGCAGCACCTTCGGCTGCTCGGGACCATCGTCCTTCTTGAAGCGCAGAAGCGAGCCGAACGGCGTCGCGTAGGTCACTTCTTCGGTCACGGCGAGTTCGCGGTTGCCCACCTGCACCCGGTCGATGCCATAGGGCGGCCGCGCATAGGTCAGGGACGAGCGTGAGATCAGTTCGAGGGCGGCGCCGAGCCGCCCCACCAGCTTGTCGGACATGCCCTGCGGCACGAGATTGAGATATTTCAGTGCCGACGCCGCCCCGGTCCGCCATGGCGCGGTCAGGTCCATGTGGTTCTGATAGGCCTGATACAGCATCGACATCATCCGGGTCCGCCCCTGCCCGGTATTGCCATGCAATATCGAAGCCAAAGCCGGGTCAAACCGCCCCTAAAATTGGCACATGGCTTGCTGCGTAAAATGGGGGAAGCGTAAACTAGGGGCAGTTGCGGCCGCTTGCAGGCGGGCGCCGGAATGGCCCTGGGACGAGTTTTGCGACGAGGGAAACGGCCACATGGCGAAGGCGACACTGACCATCAGCAGCAAGAACTACTCCTCCTGGTCGCTGCGCGGCTGGCTGCTGACCAAGTTCTCCGGGCTCGAATTCGAGGAGGTGGTGACCGCGCCGGATGACCCGTCGGCGCGCGCCGAAATCCTGCTGCTGTCTCCGACCATCCTGGTGCCGTGCCTGCGGGACGACGGCGCCACCATCTGGGATACGCTCGCGATCGCCGAATATCTGAACGAGGTCATGCCGCACGCGGGCCTGTTGCCGCCAGACCGCATCCATCGGGCGCATTGCCGCTCGATCTGTGGGGAAATCCACTCGGGATTCACGACGTTGCGCGCCTCTCTTCCGGTCAATTTGAAAGGGCATTTCCCGGGCTTCAAGATCTGGACACGCGCGCAGGCCGACATCGACCGGGTCTGCACCATCTGGCGCGAATGCCTCGCCAAATCCGGCGGACCCTTTCTGTTCGGCGAGCGCACCATGGCCGACGCGATGTACGCTCCGGTCGTGACGCGTTTCAGGACCTATGATGTCAAGCTCGAGCCGGGGCTTGCGACCTATGCCGGCATGATCATGAACATGCCTGAAATGGTCGAGTGGGTTGCGGCGGCGAAGGCTGAGCCCGAGGAGATCGAGGAGCTCGAGGTCGAATATTAGGCAATCGGCCGCCGCCTTTTGCCTGTTTGCGGGGCTCAAGCTTCAAGCAGGTTTTGCATAGCCTCGTATCAGCCGGCGCAGAGGCTTGCTCAGCTGTCCCGGATTGCTGCTGACTTCCGGCGGATTCCCTCAGCTTGCATGCCGATTGAGGGGATCGCTGCACCGCAACGCGGCTGGCGCGATTTTCGCATAGCACAATCAAGAGCGAACGCGACGATGCGACGCTGCCGAAAATTTGGACGCTCGTGACGGTTGCGGATCGTACCCTGCAGAGGTGGAGACCGTCATGAATCAACACGCAGCCGTCAAAACATTCTCGCATGTCAAACCCGGTGACACCGACTACACCGGCGGAGGCCTGCGTGATTTCTTCCTCTATCGCGATCTCGGCATTGCCAACGCAACCGGCGGTCAGGTGATCGCTCATCTGGTCAAGGCCAATCCGGATTGTCCGCCCGTGGACGGCACCGGCTGGCATCGTCACGATTGCGAATTCCAGATCGTGATCATGATGAAGGGTTGGGCGCGTTTCATGTACGAAGACAAGCCGACCCTGGTCTCGGCCGGTGACGTCGTGCATCAGCGGCCGGGTATCGTGCACTATCTCTACGACTACTCGCCCGACATGGAGTATCTGGAGATCGTGAGCCCCGCGGACTTCAAAACCGTGGAGATGCCGGCAGCGACCGACAAGGTGCCTCCCGTCACGCCGTGGAAGTGACTGCGATGTCGTCGCAGGAAGAGTTAATCTTCGTGGTCGGGCGCGGCCTGCGGCTGCTCGAGATCATGCTGGATATCGTGCGCCGGAGCAGATCGGCGCCGATATCTTGTCGTGAACAGATGCGGACGGCAGGCAACCGCTGATTCGGACGCGGTTCGTTCGAGCCGTGTTCCAAAACTTAAGGTGCGCGCCTG
This sequence comes from uncultured Alphaproteobacteria bacterium, assembly GCA_963738845.1. Lineage (GTDB taxonomy): Bacteria > Pseudomonadota > Alphaproteobacteria > Rhizobiales > Xanthobacteraceae > Bradyrhizobium. The sequence continues at coordinate 262,581 of CAVTYJ010000016.1, forward strand.
CAGGCGTCGCGTTTTGGCACACCCAGGCTCACCTGGCGTGCGAAAACCTCGGCAGCCGCCACCCCACCACGGTCGCCTCCAGCGCGCCGCCGGATTCATGATTGCGCCATTGACCGTCCAGGTAGTGGCAGGCGAACGGCAACTGATAAGTCCCGCTCTGATCCTCGCACAACACCTGGACCGGCAAGCCCGGCGGCGGTTTTCCGGCGCCATCGAATTCAGCCAGTCGTCGTTCGCGCGTTGCCATAGCATGTTCCCCTTTGACGCGCTCTCGCGCGCTCGCGTTGTTCCCCGCGCCCTTTTCTCAAATCGTTTTTCAAAACCACACTGCTGGAATGCGGTATGAGTATGGTATTCCCCCTCATAGGCCTCGAGCGTAAGCAATTTGCCGTGAAGAGCGCGCCTTTTTGGACGAGGATTTGATGAAGCTGAGGATTTTGTTCGCCGCGATTGCGGCAATGTCGTTGCCGTTCGTGCCGCAAGCAAGACTTCGCGCGCAGGACATTCCGGGTATCGAGATCTGCACGGTCGAAAAGACCATGGAACGACGCACCTCCTGTCTGCAGAGCAATGTCGAGTTTCTGCACCGGACGATCACCAGGCTCTCCGCGGATCATCAGCAGAAGATCGATGCCGCGAACCGCCAGATCGAGGCCATGAAGGCTCAGCTGGCGAGCCTGCAGAAATCCGTTGCCGATCTCGTGGCAACTCAAAAGCAGATATCGGACGACCTGAAGAAGAAGGCGGATGCACCGCTGCCGAAAGAAGGCAGGTAACATCTAGCGACATCCGGTCGGTACGCGGCTCGCACCCTGGCGGAGCAATCGGCATCAACTGCGGCGCGTTCGCCAGAGACCTGCCGCGCTTTCGATCTCATCGCGCCGCAACGAGGCCCCGCGCCTGGCTTGCTTGGCAAGCAGCGGCTGGTTTGCGATAACGGCATGCAACAAACATGTTGCGAGTGCGGGCACTTTGAAATCCGCCAGCAGCTTCCAGAAAAGTGGGAGGTATTGGATGCCCGATGTCCGTGTGCTCGCCACTGATCTCGAATTTCCCGAGGGGCCGGTCGCGATGCCGGACGGCTCGGTGGTGCTGGTCGAAATCCGCGGCCAGCGGCTGACGCGGGTTTATCCTGACGGGCGCAAGGAAGTGGTGGCGAAAATTCCAGGCGGGCCGAATGGGGCCGCGCTTGGCCCCGACGGCAAAATGTACGTCTGCAACAACGGCGGATTCTCCTGGGTCCCGACCCGCAACATGATCATGCCCGGCCCGCAGCCGGATGATTATCGCGGCGGCTCGATCCAGCGCGTCGACCTGCAGTCCGGCAAGGTCGAGACGGTGGTCGACAAGTGCGGCGAGCATGGCTTGCGCGGGCCGAATGATCTCGTCTTCGACAGGCAGGGTGGTCTCTGGTTCACCGATCTCGGCAAACGGCGGCATCGGGAAATGGATGTCGGCGCGGTCTATTACCTGAAGCCGGGCATGAAGGAGATCGCGGAGGTGGTATTCGGCGTGTTGCCGGCCAACGGCATTGGTCTGTCGCCTGACGAGACCACCTTCTACGTCGCGGAGACGCCGACGGCGCGGCTTTGGGCCTATGACCTTTCCGGGCCGGGCACGCTCAAGCCGCGCGACGTGATTTATCGCGGCGAGCGCGGAAAGCCGATTGCGGGCCTGGGCGGCTATCAGATGTTCGATTCGCTTGCGGTCGAAGCTTCGGGGAATGTCTGCGTCGCAACCCTGATTTCCGGCTGTATCTCGGTGATCGCGCCCGACGGGACGCTGGTCGAGCAGGTCCCAACCGGCGACCGCGTCACCACCAACATCGGCTTCGGCGGTCCTGACCTGAAAACCGCCTACATTACGCTGTCGGGCAAGGGCCAGTTGATCGCGATGGATTGGCCGCGCGGCGGCCTGCCGTTGAATTTCTTGAACAAGTGATCGCAATCGTCATTCCGGAGCGTGCGAAGCATCGAACCCGGAAGCTCGAGATTCCGGCTCCGGCGCTGGCCCATCCTCCAGGAATGACGGAGGATGGATTGCTTATCATGTGCGCGCCTCAAGAAATGGGCGGAAGAGGAGGCATGAATGCCCTGGCTTGAACCCACGACCCTGAGCGGCAGACACGCGCGTCTCGAGCCGCTCTCGCACGCGCATCGCGAGGGGCTGGTGGAAGCCGTGAACGACGGCGAGCTCTGGAAACTCTGGTACACCTTCGTGCCGACGCCCGAGACCATGAGCAAGGAGATCGATCGCCGCCTCGGCCTGCAGGCCTCGGGATCGATGCTGCCTTTCACGGTATTTGATGCCGAGGGCCGGATTTGCGGCATGACGACCTACATGAATGTCGATACGCCGAACCGGCGCGTCGAGATCGGCTCGACCTGGTATGCCAAGCGTGTGCAGCGCAGCGCGCTCAATACTCAATGCAAATTGCTGCTTTTGACACATGCGTTCGAGACGCTTGATTGCATTGCGGTAGAGTTCCGTACCCATTTCTTCAACCACCAGAGCCGTCGCGGGATCGAGCGGCTCGGCGCCAAGCAGGACGGCATTCTGCGCAGCCACCAGATTGCGCCGAACGGCACGCTGCGCGACACTGTGGTCTACAGCATCATCGCCGCCGAATGGCCCACGGTGAGAGCCCATTTGAACTTCCAGCTGAACGAGAAGCCGCGCTGATGGCGGCTGGCGTGGGGAGCGTCGCGCTACACAAGAACCAAAAGAAAAAGAAGCCAACACGATGGAAACGTTCGACTATGTGATCATCGGCTCCGGCTCCGCCGGGAGCGTTCTCACCAGCCGCCTCAGCGAGGACCAGGCCACCACCGTCTGCGTGCTCGAGGCCGGACCCAGCGACTGGCACCCCTACATTCATCTGCCCGCGGGCTTCATCAAGACGTTCCACATGAAGAGCGTCAACTGGGCCTACCAGCAGGAACCCGGCCCGTTCACCGGCGGCCGCAGCATCTACGCGCCGCGCGGCAAGACGCTTGGCGGCTCGTCCTCGATCAACGGCCACATCTACAATCGCGGGCAGCGCCAGGATTTCGACACCTGGGCGCAGCTCGGCAATCGCGGCTGGGGCTATGCGGACGTGCTGCCCTACTTCAAGCGCATGGAGCGGCGCGTGGGCGAGGGTGACGACACCTATCGCGGCCGCGAAGGTCCGCTCACCGTGACGACGATGGAGTGGAGAGATCCGCTGTGCGAGGCCTTCATGGCGGGCGCGATGAGTCTCGGTATCCCCCGCAACGACGATTACAACGGCGCGATCCAGGAAGGCGTCTCCTACGCCCAGCGCACCATCCGCAAAGGGCTGCGCGTCAGCGCGGCAACCGCCTTCCTGCATCCCGCCCGCAAACGGGCGAACGTGCACGTGCGCACGCATGCGCATGCGACACAAATCGTCTTCGAGGGCAAACGTGCGGTCGGCGTGCGTTACGTCAAGGGCGGCCGCAACGGCGCGCCGATGGAGGTACGCGCGAGCAGGGAGGTCATTCTCTCGGGCGGCAGCTACAACTCGCCGCAGCTCCTGCAATTGTCGGGTATAGGCTCGCCCGACCTATTGCGCTCGCATGGCATCGAGGTACGGCACGCGTTGCCCGGCGTTGGCGAAGGCTTGCAGGACCATTATGCGCCGCGCTCGGTCGCGCGCGTCAAGAACATCAGGACCATCAACGAGCTTCGTCGGGGATGGCATCTCTGGTTGGAAGCGCTGAAATGGGCGACCACGCGGCGCGGGCTGCTGTCACTGTCGCCGACGATGGTCTATTGCTTCTGGCATTCGGGCGAGACCACGGAGAGCTCCGACCTGCAGCTCACCTTTACGCCGGCAAGCTACAAGGAAGGCGTACAGGGCCAGCTCGAGGACCAGCCCGGCATGACGGTCGCGTCCTGGCAGCAGCGCCCCGAGAGCCGGGGCTATGTCCGGATTCGCTCGGCCGATCCGTTCGCGCCGCCGATCATTCAGACCAACTATCTCACCGCCGAGCTCGATCGTCGCGTCGTCGTGGCCGGCATGAAGCTTGCGCGGCGGCTTCTCAAATCTGAGCCGCTATCGCCATACTACGCTTACGAGGATTTTCCCGGACCGAACGTGCAGAGCGACGACGAATTCCTGGCCGCGGCGACCCAGCGCGGCACCACGACCTTCCATCCGGGCTGCACCTGCCGCATGGGACCGGCGGACTCGAGCTGGGCGGTCGTCGATGACCAGTTGCGGGTGCACGGCCTGCAGGGGCTGCGCGTGATCGATGCGTCCATCATGCCGCGCATGATCTCGGCGAACCTCAACGCCTCGACGTTGATGATCGCGGACAAGGCCTCCGACCTGATCCGCGGGAGAGTGGCGCCGGAAGCGGTGATGACGGCCACCGCCGCGGAGTGAACGGCACCTCGCCAAGCAAAGCACCGACGAACGCGCGACGCGCGCTCAGGCATGCCGAATGAGGCTACACCTCGCGCCGGCTCAGGAATGCCAGGCGCTCGAACAGATGCACGTCCTGCTCGTTTTTCAAGAGGGCGCCGTGCAGCGGCGGGATCAGCTTGCGCGGGTCGCGCTCCCTGAGCATCTCCGGCGTGATGTCCTCGTTGAGCAGAAGCTTCAACCAGTCCAGAAGCTCCGAGGTCGATGGCTTCTTCTTCAGACCGGGCACCTCGCGCACCTCGAAGAAGATCCGCAAGGCTTCTTCGACCAGGCGCTTCTTGATGGCGGGAAAATGCACGTCGACGATCTTGCCCATGGTCTCGACGTCGGGGAACTTGATGTAGTGGAAGAAGCAGCGGCGCAGGAAGGCGTCAGGCAGCTCCTTCTCGTTGTTGGAGGTGATCATCACGATGGGACGGAGCTTTGCCTTGATGTTCTCGCCGGTCTCGTAGACGAAGAATTCCATCCGATCGAGCTCGAGCAACAGGTCGTTCGGAAACTCGATGTCGGCCTTGTCGATCTCGTCGATCAGAAGCACCGGGCGCTTTTCGGAGGTGAAGGCGTCCCACAGTTTTCCGCGCTTGATGTAATTTGCGATGTCGGAGACCCGCGCATCGCCAAGCTGGCTGTCGCGCAGCCGCGATACGGCGTCATACTCGTAGAGACCCTGCTGCGCCTTGGTGGTGGATTTGATGTGCCAGGTCAGGAGCGGGGCCCCGATCGCCTTTGCCACCTCTTCGGCGAGCACGGTCTTGCCGGTGCCGGGCTCGCCCTTGATCAGCAGGGGACGTTCGAGCACGATCGAGGCGTTGACGGCGATCTTGAGATCGTCGGTCGCGACATAGTCCTTGGTGCCGGTAAACTTCATGTAGTCCTTGCCTTGTTGTGCTCTCGAGCGGCGAACAGCCTGCCTTAGCAGGAAATTCCTGCGAAAACAGCATTCGCTGCGGGAATGGGGCGATGCGCTGAACTGGGGACGCTAGGCACGCCTGACCAGTGATAATATGACGAGTATAATAACCGCGCCGATGGTGGCGTTGAGGATGGCGCCGAGCGTGCCCGAGGCCAGGACGACGCCCAGTTGCGGCAGCACCCAGCTCGCGACCAGCGCGCCGAGGATGCCGATAACGATGTTGCCTACCAGGCCGAAGCCGGCGCCGCGCACGATCTGTCCGGCAAGCCAACCGGCGATGGCGCCGATCACGAGAGCCGCGATGATACCCATGGACAATGCCCCCTGCCTGAAAACCCGACGTTCCAATTCTAGTAGAAAAAGGCAATCGGTCCAGACCTTGCGTTGCGGTCCGGGCCTTGACGTTCCTTCCATGACGGGCAATCTGTAACTCATGTTCCTGCAATTCTTCACCTCGCTGCGCGATGCCCAGGTCCCCGTGACCCTGCGCGAATATCTGACCTTGATGGAAGCGCTCGACGCCGACCTTGCCGAGCAGACGGTCGAGAATTTCTATTATCTGTCGCGCACCGCCTTGGTGAAGGACGAGCGCAATCTCGACAAGTTCGACCGCGTTTTCGGCACCGTGTTCAAGGGGCTGGAGAACCTGCTCGACGCCATGGAAAAGGCGGAGATACCGGCCGAGTGGCTGAAGAAGCTCGCCGAAAAATACCTGACGGAAGAGGAGAAGAAGCAGATCGAGGCGATGGGCTGGGACAAGCTCATGGAGACGCTGCGCAAGCGCCTGGAGGAACAGAAGGGCCGTCATCAGGGCGGCAGCAAATGGATCGGCACCGCCGGCACTTCGCCGTTCGGCGCGCACGGCTATAACCCGGAAGGCGTGCGGATCGGCCAGGAGAAGAACCGCAATTTCCGCGCGGTGAAGGTCTGGGACCGACGCGAGTTCAAGGACCTCGACGGCAATGTCGAGCTCGGCATCCGCAACATCAAGATCGCGCTGCGTCGCCTGCGCAAATTCGCCCGCACCGGCGCGCCCGACGAGCTCGACCTCGACACCACGATCCGCGAGACCGCCAACCACGGCTATCTCGACGTGGTGATGCGGCCCGAGCGGCGCAACGCGGTCAAGGTTCTGGTGTTCTTCGATATCGGCGGCTCGATGGATTCCCATATCGCGCAGGTCGAAGAGCTGTTTTCCGCCGCGAAGACCGAATTCAAGCACATGGAATATTTCTATTTCCACAACTGCCTCTATGAGGGCGTGTGGAAGCAGAACAAGCGGCGCTTCACCGACCGCACGCCGACCTGGGACGTGCTGCACAAATATCCGCACGACTACAAGCTGGTGTTCGTGGGCGATGCTTCGATGTCGCCTTACGAGATCATGGTGCCCGGCGGCTCTGTCGAGCACGTCAACGAGGAGGCCGGCTCGGTCTGGCTCGAGCGCATCATCCGCACCTACCCGCACGCCGTGTGGCTCAATCCGGTGGCGCAGAAGCACTGGGACTATTCGGAATCGACCACCATCATCCGCCGCATCTTCTCGCAGCGCATGTATCCGATCACGATCGAGGGTCTGGAAAACGCCATGAAGGAATTGGTGCGCTAAGGCACGAACCGACGCCTCGGGAACGAATGAGGGAGAAGCAAATGCCCCAGACCATTCATCGTGGCATCAAGGCCATGATCGACGAGGCCAATGCCGAGATCGAAACCTTGAGTGCCGCGGACGCGATCAAGGCATCGCAGCGCGACGACGTCGTCATCGTCGACATCCGCGACCCCAGAGAGATCGAGCGCGATGGAAAAATTCCCGGCGCGTTCTCCTGCACGCGCGGCATGCTGGAGTTCTGGGTCGATCCGGCGAGTCCTTACGCCAAGCCGGTGTTTCAGCAGGACAAGACGTTCATCTTCCATTGCGCCGGGGGCCTGCGTTCCGCACTCGCCGCCAAGACCGCAAAGGACATGGGCCTGAAGCCGGTCGCGCACATCGGCGGCGGGTTTGCCGCCTGGCGCGATGCCGGCGGCCCCGTGGAAAAATGGAAGCCGAAAAAGAAGGGCTGAGGCCCGTCACGCGCAGGCTTGATTGCATCTCGTTGCAAGCTGGGTTGCCCCTTCAAGCCTGGCAATGACGAGTTGAGAAATTTTGGAGATTAAATCCATGGCATCGGACAATCGCGACCCCCTCGTCACCACCGACTGGCTCGCCGCCCATCTGAACGACCCGCAGGTGAAAGTCGTCGACGCCTCGTTCAAGCTGCCCGGCGTTCTGCCGCTGCCAAAGGACGACTATCTCGCCACGCATATTCCCGGCGCGGTCTTCTTCGATGTCGATGACGTCTCCGATCACGCGAACCCGCTGCCGCACATGTTTCCGACGGCGGAGCAATTCGGCCGCGATGTCGGCGCGCTCGGCATCGGAAATGACGATACGGTCGTGGTGTACGATTCCGGCGGCTGGGTGGCCGGCCCGCGCGCCTGGTGGATGTTCCTGTCCTATGGCCACGACAGGGTTCGCGTGCTCGACGGCGGATTGAAGAAGTGGCGCGCGGAAGGACGCCCGGTCGAGAGTGGTGCGGTGACGCCAAAGCCTGCGACGTTCAAGGCCTCCTTCGATGAACGTCGCGTGCGTTCGATCAAGCAGATGATGGCCAATCTCGCGAGCAAGGCCGAGCAGGTGATCGATGCGCGCGCAGCCGAGCGCTTCGAGGGCCGCGCGGTCGAACCGCGGCCGGGCTTGCGCGCGGGGCACATCCCGGGCTCGCGCAACGTTCCCTATGGCAGACTGTTCGATGCCGCAACCGGCGCGATGAAGCCATTGACGGAGCTGCGCGCGGCATTCATGGGCGCCGGCGTCGCTCTCGACGCGCCGATTGTCACAAGCTGCGGATCCGGCGTTTCAGCCGCGGTTCTCACGCTCGCGCTGTACCGGCTCGGCGTCGACAACCCGGCGCTCTATGACGGCTCCTGGTCGGAATGGGGCGCGGCAGGCGGTCCGCCGATCGCAACCGGACCGGCCTAGCGTTCGAGACGAAAGCTGCGCCTGAAGCACGCCGCGCGTTAGCGCGTTCGCCGTGTGGTCGCTGTTTGCGGCGTTATTTGTGTCTGCGTGACCTGCGTCTGTTGCAGCTGTGTCTGTTGCATCTGCTGCGGCAATGGCAACGGCTGGAACAACGGCGTGGTTGGTCGCGCAACCGGCTGTTGCTTGGCAAGGCGTGCGCGGCGAGCGGCCAGCCGGCGGCGCTCCTTGGCGCGTTGGGCACGCAGCCGCTGCCGGGCCTCGTCCTGGTCCTGTTCGGCGATGGCTTCCCTTTCAAGCTGCGCGTCCGGCTCGATGGTGCCCGCCGGACGGCCACGCGTTGCGACCGTCGTCGCAGCAGGCGCTGGCGGCGCTGGTGTGACGGCGGCTGCGGATGGCTCGTTTGCCGGCGGTGAGGGTTGCTCGATCGCCGCAATCCGCGTGTTCGCGGCGGCTTGGGTCTCCGTTGCGGGCGAAGGCGCCACGGGAGCCGGTATCGCGGTCGGTTCAGGTCGCATCTCCGGCTTTGGTGGCTCGGCCTGCGCTGTCTCGGCGCTTGCGATATCGCTCTTCGGCGTCTCGGTTTCTGCCGCCTCGGTCTTTGACGTCTCGTTCTCGGGGCTGGCGGCTTCGACGGGCGGCGAACTCTCCTGCGCGGAAGGCGCGGCTTTCTCCTCATGCGCGAGAGGCGACGTGGGTGGCGCCGCTTCGGCGGGCGCCACGCGAACATCCGAAGGCGGCGCATCCGTTGCGATTGTAGGTTCGGTCTTGGGTTTGTCGGCGGCCGGTTCGGTCCCCAGCATCGCAAGCACGGTCCGTGGCTGCTCCTCGGACTGCGCAAAACGCGGCTCGGGCACTCCGCGCCAGGAGGGGTTTTGGGCAACCTCCTCGTGGGCCGCCCGCAACAGCGCGGCCGCCCCGAGGCCAAGCACCAGTAACGAAGTGCAGAGCACGATCGCGGCGAGCAGGAAGCGGAAACCGGGAAGCATCGCGAGGCAAATTCCGCCTTCGCAGGGTCGCTGCGAAGGCCCTTGGCTGAGGGAAACGCGGTGATCACGCTTTTGGACGGATAAGCCGCGTTCGCCGCAGCGAATCAGGCTCGATTCGAGGATAGCGCAAGCCTTGTTCGCTGGATGCCAAAAATCGGCTCCCCACATCGCCCCAATCGTGCGCGAATAGACATTTTCCGGAGCTGCGACATCGGCGCAACGGGACCACGAGGGGATCACAATGTGCTGAAATGTGAAGCGAATCAGCCGGATGGTCTTGAATGCGCCGCGATGTTCGGGTCACTGCCCCGTTAACGGTCCGGTGGCCCTTGGGGACTATACAAGAACGATGATGATCACACGCTTTCTGACGTTTTGTGCTGCCGTGACGGTGGGCGCGGCAGCAGCTTCGTTTGCGCAAGCGCAACAGGTCTATGCGCCTCCACCCGGCACTGTCTATCCGGTTCCCGCGCCCTATCCGCAGCCGCCAGCTGGCTATCCGGGCGATTATCGCCGTAACGGCCCGGGCGTGCCCGATTTCGACGCGCTGGAGGATGACGATGGTGGCAACATGGTCGCGCTGCCGCCGCCGGGTCCTCCGGTTCCCAATGGCCCGATTTTGTCGCCAGACGACCCGCGCTATGCCCGCGCGGTTCCGAGCGGTCCGATCCTGTCCCCCGATGATCCGCGGTATGGCCGCCCGGCTGCTCCGCCGCCGGTGATCTATGCCGACCGGCCGCAGGGTCCACCGCAGCAGGGCTATCCTGTCCGTGGCTATGGCGATCCGAATGCGCTGCGTCCGCCGGAGGCGATCGGCGCGCCGCCGCCCGGCGTCACCGGCTCGGTTGCGCCGCCAGTAGGCGGTGACGGCAGGCCGATGACGATCGCCGCCCTCCCGCCGGAAGAGCAGCCAGAGGTCGCGCCGGCGCAACTGCCGCCCAACCTGCGTCGGCAGGAGGTCGCCTTCGTCACCAAGGAGCCGGCGGGCACGATCGTCGTCGATACGCCGCACACCTACCTCTATTACGTGCTCGGCGGCGGACGCGCGATCCGCTATGGCGTCCGCGTCGGACGCGAAGGTTTCACATGGACCGGTGTGCAGAAGATCACGAAGAAGACGGAGTGGCCGGACTGGTTTCCGCCGACCGAGATGATCGAGCGGCAGCCTTATCTGCCGCGCTTCATGGCCGGCGGACCGGGCAACCCGCTCGGCGCGCGCGCCATGTATCTTGGCAACACGGTTTATCGCATTCACGGAACCAACCAGCCATCGACCATCGGCAAGTTCGTCTCCTCGGGTTGCATCGGCATGCTGAACGAGGACGTCTCCGACCTGTTCGAGCACGCCAAGGTCGGCACCCGCGTCGTGGTGCTGCCGGGCGGCCCGCCGCCGGGCATGGCGACCGCATCGGCGCAGCCGATGCCGGGACCAGCGGCTCAACCGCAGGCACGACCAGGACCGCCGCCGGCAGCCGGCGCCGTGCCGGGCATGCAGCCGACCGTCGTGCCGCCGCTGCCGGCCCCCGTCACGGTCCGTTGAGAGAAACGCGGCGAGCGCTGCTATGGTGCCGGCCGGTTCGCGGGTCGTTTGAACCTGAACCAAACCGGCGGCGACCATCAGGCACGCGATAGCGTGGCGACAAATGCTTGATTTTCTCTCGGGCGCTCTGGTCTTTATCCTTCGTCTGGTCGATTTCGTTCTCGAAATCGCGCGATGGGTTACGAATATGCAGATCATCGCCCGGCAGCTAACCGGCAGCGACAAGCTTGTAGACGTGCCGCCGGAGCCGAAGGTGTTGCCTCCTGCGGCACTGCGTTCGCTCGCCGAGGCTGAGGCGCGCCGTGACGAGAGAGAGCGGTCCGGTGAAGCTAGCCGCGACATAGTCCGCACGTCGTAACCACTGAGTGCGCGACGAAAGCATCGCTGAAAAGTGAAAGCGCGGTTGCGCAAGCCGTTGCCATTTTTCATCCGCTTGAAATTCCGCCTGACCCAACTACCTGCCGCCGGTGCAATGCGAGGGAGATTGGAACATGCGGATCTTTGTTGCTGGTGCGACTGGCGCCATCGGGCGTGAACTGGTTCCGCTGTTGATCTCGAAAGGCCATGAGGTCACGGGATCCACGCGCAGCGCGGTCAAGGCCGAAATCATCAGGCGGATGGGCGCACAAGCGGTCGTCGCCGACGGCCTGGATTACGTGGCGACGGCGCGCGCAATGCGGTCGACCAAGCCGGATGTCGTGATCGACGAGATGACCGACCTCGGCGGCGCTACCGATCTGCGCCACTTCGATCGCGCCTTTGCAACCACCAACCGGCTGCGCACCGAAGGCACAGATATCCTGCTGGCGGCTGCGCGCGAGGTTGGCGCAAAGCGCTTCATCGCGCAAAGCTATTGCGGCTGGACCTTTGGTCGCGGCGGCGCTGCGGTCAAAACCGAAAGCGATCCTCTCGATGAGAACCCGCCTCGGGAATTTCGCAACACGCTCGAGGCGATCAGATATCTCGAGCGCACTGTCACGGCCTCGTCCGCGCCCATCGGAATCGTGCTGCGTTACGGCTCATTCTACGGGGAGAATACCGGCGTGCTTTCGCCGGTCATGATCGACCAGTTGCACAAGCGTCGGATGCCGCTGGTCGGCGATGGCGGCGGCTATTGGTCGTTCATCCATGTTGCCGATGCGGCTGCGGCTACCGTCGCGGCGATCGATCGCGGCAGGCCCGGCAGCGTCTATAACATCGTCGACGACGATCCCGCCGCGGTGAGAGATTGGCTTCCGCTGCTTGCCGCGTTGGTATCCGCAAAGCCACCACGGCATCTGCCGGCCTGGATCGGCCGGCTGCTTGCGGGCGAGCACATGGTTGCGATGATGACCGAGGTGCGCAGTGGCTCTAATGAAAAAGCCAAGCGCGAATTGGGTTGGCGGCCGGCCCATCCGTCCTGGCGCGACGGCTTTGCGCAAGTGCTGCGGCAATCCGCGAGATCGGCGGCCTGATCGGCCTGTTATGCCAGCCGCCTCAGCGGCTCGCCCTTGAACCAGGCGTCGATGCCTTCGACCATCTGGACGTAGTGGCCGCGGAAGACTTCCTCGGTGGCGTAGCCGAGATGCGGCGTGATCACCATGTTGTCAAGCTTGCGGAAGGGATGATCGACCGGCAGCGGCTCGACGGAGAACACGTCGATGCCGGCGCCCGCGATCCTCTTCTGCTGCAGCACCTCCAGCAGTGCCGTCTCGTCGATGATCGGCCCACGCGCGGTATTGACGATAAAGGCGGTCGGCTTCATGCGCAGGAGATCCTCGCGGCCGACGAGACCGCGCGAGCGCGGGCCCAACACCACATGGATGGTGATGACGTCGGCGGTCTTGAACAGATCCTCCTTGGAGGCGTGGCCCACGCCGGCTTCCTTGCATTTTTCCGGCGTGAGGTTCGGGCTCCACGCAATCACGTTCATGCCGAACGCTTGGCCGAGCTTCGCAACCTTGGTGCCGAGCTTGCCGAGGCCGATGACTCCCAGCGTGCGCCCCTCGACCTCGACGCCGAGATGCGCCTGCCAGGGCTCGCCTGCATGCATGCGCGCGCTCTCGCGGCCGATATTGCGGGTCAGTTCCAGGATCAGGCCCATCGTGAGCGGCGCGGTGGGATCGCGGGCAAAGTTCGTGCCGCACAGGACGACGTTGTGGTCCTTGGCCGCCTCGAAGTCGATTGCGGCATTGCGCATGCCCGAGGTGATCATCAATTTGAGCTTGGGCAACGCCGCAAACAGCGATCGCGGGAATGCCGTGCGCTCGCGCATGGCCAGGATGATCTCGAAATCTTGCAGCGCCGAGGCTGCTTCACGCTCGGTCTTGAACGGCTTCTCGAACACAGTCAGGTCGACGCGGTCCTTGACCTTGGACCAGTCCGCCGATGTCAGTGACAGCTTGAAATAATCGTCGAGGATTGCACAGCGCAGCCGCGTCATCGGGTGGTCCGTTCATGGCAAGGGTGACGGGCCGACATCGGCCGTCCGGGAGCTAGCCATGGTTGCGCGCCGAGGGCTGGCGCGCAAGCGGTCCACGCGTCCAAATATGAATCGAAAGATGCGCGTCCGGATCAGATCTCGCCGGACTTCAGGCGGAACAGGGCCTGCTCACCGTATTTGGCGCGAAAGGCCGGGCCCGGGCCGCGCATGTAGTGCAGTTCCGGCCGATAGGGGTTGAATGCGGTGGCAAAGAAGCGGTGCCAGAACGCCCGAAATCCGCCGGCAGCGTGGGACTGTCCGGCGCGGTCGACCGCCGGGGCGGGCAGGGTGGTTGAAACGATCGTGGCCATGACGCGGGCTCGCTGTTTTCTTTCGCGGCTCTGGCCGCGTTGAGACGCGGTTTTTCCGCGTCGAAAGCCAGCTTTGGCCCAATTCATTAAAAGATAGTTTCAATTGTACTGATTTCCCGTGGACATGGTGCAGGCCCGGTATTCGTCCGTGGTGAACAGATGGAAAACGTTGCGTGCCTCGGGCGATGCCGCTACATGAGCCGCAGCAAATTTCCGACAAATCGCGCGGCTTAAGGTTAGGCAGCTCAATGGCCCGTCAATTCATCTATTTCATGCAAGGTCTGTCAAAGACCTATCCCGGCAACCGCAAGGTGCTGGATAACATCCATTTGTCCTTTTATCCCGACGCCAAGATTGGCGTGCTCGGCGTCAACGGAAGCGGCAAATCGACGCTGCTGCGGATCATGGCCGGCATCGACAAGGAATATAATGGCGAAGCCTGGGTCGCCGAGGGCGCGCGTGTCGGCTATCTCGAGCAGGAGCCGCAGCTCGATCCCAAGCTCTCCGTGCGCGACAATGTCATGCAGGGAGTGGCGAAGCAGAAGGCAATCCTCGACCGCTACAACGAGCTTGCCGCCAACTATTCGGACGAGACCGCCGACGAGATGACCAAATTGCAGGACGAGATCGAGGCCCAGGGCCTTTGGGATCTCGACAGCAAGGTCGACCAGGCCATGGATGCGCTGCGTTGCCCGCCGGACGACGCCGACGTGACCAAGCTGTCGGGCGGCGAGCGGCGCCGCGTCGCACTGTGCCGTCTTCTGCTCGACCAGCCCGAACTGCTGCTGCTGGACGAGCCCACCAACCACCTTGACGCGGAATCCGTGTCCTGGCTCGAAGGGCATCTGCGCAATTATCCCGGCGCGATCCTGATCGTCACCCACGATCGCTACTTCCTCGACAACGTCACGGGCTGGATCCTCGAGCTCGATCGCGGCCGCGGTATCCCCTATGAAGGCAACTATTCCTCCTGGCTGGTGCAAAAGCAGAAACGCCTCGCGCAGGAAGGCCGCGAGGAAGCTGCGCGCGAGCGCACGCTGGCGCGCGAGCAGGAGTGGATCGCGGCCTCGCCGCGCGCGCGTCAGGCCAAGTCCAAGGCGCGCTACCAGCGCTACGAGGAGCTGCTCAAGCAGGCGAACGACAAGCAGACCCAGGCCGCGCAGATCATCATCCCCGTCGCCGAGCGGCTCGGCGCCAACGTCATCGATTTCGAGGGGCTCAGCAAGGGATATGGCGACCGCGAGCTGATCGAGGGTCTCACCTTCAAGCTTCCGCCCGGCGGCATCGTTGGCGTGATCGGCCCGAACGGCGCCGGCAAGACCACGCTGTTCCGGATGATCACCGGCCAGGAGAAGCCGGATCAGGGCACGATCACCATCGGCGAGTCCGTCCATCTCGGCTATGTCGATCAGTCGCGCGATGCGCTCGATGGCTCCAAGACGGTGTGGGAAGAGATTTCCGGCGGCAATGAATTGATCCTGCTCGGCAAGCGCGAGGTCAATTCCCGCGGTTACTGCTCGTCCTTCAACTTCAAGGGCGCCGACCAACAGAAGAAGGTCGGTTCGCTTTCCGGGGGCGAGCGCAACCGCGTTCATCTGGCCAAGATGCTCAAATCCGGTGCCAATGTGCTGCTACTCGACGAGCCCACCAACGACCTCGACGTCGATACGCTGCGTGCGCTGGAAGAGGCGCTGGAGGATTTCGCCGGCTGCGCCGTCATCATCAGCCACGACCGCTGGTTCCTCGACCGCATCGCGACCCACATGCTGGCCTTTGAAGGCGACAGCCATGTCGAATGGTTCGAGGGCAATTTCCAGGATTACGAAAAGGACAAGATGCGCAGGCTCGGGCAGGATTCCATCATCCCGCACCGGCTGAAGTACAAGAAGCTGACAAGATAACGATGAGGGGCTTGGCGTTCATCGCTGCCATCGTCATCGCCGTCAGCACGACGGTGCCGCTGCGCGCTGCAGCCGATCCCGCCTTTACGAAATTCATCGCCTCGCTCTGGCCGGAGGCTCAAGCCGCCGGCGTCTCGCGCGCGACCTTCGATCGCGAGACCGCTGGGTTGGAGCCCGACTACAAGCTGCCCGATCTGATCCTGCCCGGACGGCCGCCGACCGGCGCGCCGGCGCAGGCCGAGTTCGTGCAGGTGCCCGCCGATTACATCAAGGAAGCGGCGATCGCGCGCCTTGCCGGCGAGGGGCAGAAGCTGATGCAGAAATATCGCGATGCGCTCAACGCGATCGAGACGCGCTTCGGCGTGCCGGCGAACATCGTGCTCGCGATCTGGGGCCGCGAGACTGACTTTGGCCGCTACACGCTGCCCTATGATGCCGTGCGCGTGGTGGCGACGCAGGCCTATGTCGGCCGGCGCAAGGACAAATACCGTGACGAGTTCGTGCTGGCGCTGAAAATTCTCCAGGACGGCGCGGTCAGCCGCAAGGACATGCGCGCATCCTGGGCAGGCGCCACCGGTCTCACCCAGTTTCTGCCCTCCGAATACTACAAGCATGGCGTCGATCTCGATGGCGACGGCCGCGTCGACATCTGGCATTCGGTGCCGGATGCGCTCGCCTCCGCCGCGCAGCAACTCGTCAACAAGGGCTGGCAGAAAGGCGTGCGCTGGGCTTACGAAGTGAAGGCGCCCGTCAATGTCGACTGCACCATGGGCGTGCCGGAGGTGACCCGGCCGATCAGCGAGTGGCTGCGCGCCGGCTTTGTGCCGGTGCGCGGGCAACAACTGAGTGCGGCCGAGCAGGCCGAGCCGGCATCGCTCCTGCAGCCCGAAGGCATCTATGGTCCGGCCTTCCTCACCACGAAAAACTATTTCGTCATCAAGGAATACAATTTTTCCGATCTCTACGTGCTCTATGTCGGCCACCTCAGCGACCGCATGACGAGCCCGCTGCCGTTTGCGACGCCGTGGTCGGCGTCGACCCAGCTCCGCACGGCCGACGTCGAGGCGATGCAGCGACATCTGACGCGGATCGGCCTCTACAAGGACAAGCTCGACGGCAAGGCCGGCATGCTGACGCGCGCAGCACTCGGCGCCTATCAGAAATCCGCCGGGCTCAAGGTCGATTGCTGGCCGAGCGAAGCCGTGCTGCGGTCGATCGAGACAGCACACTGATGTCATGACACGGAAAAGGCCCGGCCGATCTCGGCCGGACCTTTGGTCAATGCGCCGATTTCAAATCAGTAGCAGACGCGAACGGGATGGTAGTTCCAGGCGTAGCCGTCCCAGTAGCGCTGTTGCTGCCAGTAGCAGCCGGGCGGCACCGGCGGCGGCGCGGGCTCGACATAGACGGGGCCGCCGTAGGGGTAATAGGGGCGGCTGGAGGCAATGGCGCCACCGACAATGGCGCCACCGATCAGGCCGGCGGCCACACCCGCGGCCACGCCGCCATTCCCGGCCTGTGCGGGTGCCGACGCCAACGAGCCGGCGATCGTCGCGACCGCAAGCAACGCTGCAATGGTCCTCTTCATGGTCTTTCGTCTCCTTAAGAGCGGCGCGCCTTCCGGCAGAGCCGGGTTATCGGCCGGTTACGGAATTGGGCTTGCGCCTAGAGAAGCCCCAAAACAGTCAATCCCCGGTAAACGCGCGCGATCTCGCCGCCTGAAAAGCCCGGTTTTTCAGAGCGTCCAAAACGCATGACGTCCCGGAAACCGGGACGTCGCTCTTGCAGATCAAGTGAATTGGAGGATTTAGCCGCAGACGCGGACGTTACGCACCCGCCAGGCAAAACCATCCCAGAAGCGCTGGCGCTGCCAGTAGCAGGGGCCGTATGGGCCACCGCCATAGGTCGGACCGTAATAGGCGGGGGGATAGTAGCCCGGGCCGTAATAACCGGGACCATAGTTATAGGGGCTCGATGCGATCGCCCCGCCGACGATGGCCCCGCCGATCACTCCAGCCGCAACACCAGGCCCCCACCAGCCGCCGCCGGCATGTGCGGGCGAGGCCGCCGAAACGGCCAGCATGGCGACGGTAGCGAGCGCCATTGGTAACTTCTTCATCTCAGTCCCTTTCTTGCGATGCCAAGACAATCATGACTGCGTCTCTCCGGCCGAAAGTTCCACAGGCCGCTTGAACGATCAATGAACGACGCTGCGACAGATGGCGACCAATCATGGCCGGATGGTGTTGTATTGTGCGACGCAAAAAAGGGCCGATCTGGGAACGATCGATGAACGGGGCTATGTCGGTTTTTCTGGTTGCTGTCAGCGGCGTCTCAGTCTTCGGCTTCGCTCTGTCGAGGCGGTTGAAGAAGAGGCGAGCGGGGTGGGGTTCCCGTCGCCGCTCTAGGGTCGTTCACCTGAGCGATAATGGCCGGTCTGGGAACAGCGACAACTTGGGCTTCGCGAACTGGATCAGCGGGTACGAGGGCGGTCACAATTCGGGCCACGGGGTCAGTGGTGGCTGGGACAGCGGGGGTAGCACGGGCGGCGGTGACTTCGGCGGCGGGGGCGGATTTGGCGGGGGTGGCGGGGGCGGTGACTTCGGCGGCGGGGGCGGATTTGGAGGGGGTGGTGGGGGCGGAGACAGCGGCGGCGGTAACTAGCTTTCTTGACGCTCCGGCGCAGCTTGATTGATTTACCGCAAGTGCCGGAAATTGGAGCCATTCTAGCTTCGCCGGGAATTTTCGCGCCAATTTGGAATCACTTCAAAAGCCGGCTTTTCCCTTTGCAACGCGCGGCGCCCTCCCATATCGATGGCGACGCATCACCCGAAGGTTTCTTGTTGGTTCTATGATCGTCTGCTCCTGCAACGTCCTCAGCGACCACGATGTCCGCCACGCCGTCAGCACGGCCGAGGACGCTTTGCGCAATGCCAAGCAGATTTACGGCTGCCTCGGTTGCAGCGCCGAATGCGGCCGCTGCGCGCGCACCATCAAGACCATCATCGACGAGGCCCTTGGCGAATGCGCGGAGGCTTGTCAGACCGGTTGTCGGCATTGCCGTGCCGCAAATGACGAGCAGGGCGAGCCTGAATTCGCGCTCGCCGCGTCCTGATATAGCTTCGACCTCCCGATAAGCGTCTCGTGGCATCCGCCTGGGGTTGCCCGCTTTCTTGTTCTTCCCTAGAAAGATTCTAAAGTCATGCCGGCCGCTCCGGCCGCAAGGAGTTCATCATGCAGGGTGACCCCAAAGTCATCGAATACCTCAATAAAGCGCTGCGTCACGAGCTCACCGCCATCAACCAATACTGGTTGCATTACCGGCTGCTCGCCAATTGGGGTCTGCTCGAGATGGCCAAGGTCTGGCGCAAGGAATTGATCGAGGAGATGCAGCATGCCGACCGCATCACCGATCGGATCATCTTTCTCGACGGCTTTCCGAACATGCAGGTGCTCGATCCCTTGCGGATCGGCCAGAACGTCAAGGAAATCATCGAGTGCGATCTGGCGGCCGAGCACAGCGCCCGCAACCTCTATCAGGAGGCGGCGACCCACTGCCACGCCGTCAAGGACTACGTCACCCGCGACCTGTTCGAAGGGTTGATGAAGGACGAGGAACATCACATCGATTTCCTCGAGACGCAGCTGGATCTGATCCAGCGCATCGGCCTCGAGCTCTACACCCAGAAGCATGTCGGCGGGCTTGAGGGCGACGAGAGCTGAGCCTCGCAAGCCCAATTGTCGTCCCCGCGAAAGCGGGGACCCATAACCCCGGGTCGTTATACTTACGCCAAGCTATCGCCCGAGTAACGATTCCTGCCTGTTTTACTGTTGGTCCCGGATCGCCCGCTTTTGCTCGCTTGTCCGGGAACGACGGATTTGCGCTTTCAAAGCTGCGTCTTGTAGCGCGCTTCGACCGCCTCCTGGCTCTCCGGCTCGCCCAGCGCGGTCTGGTCGTGGATCACTTCGGCAATGCTGGGAAAGCTTGCGCGCACCACGCGCGGTTCATTCGACCACAGCTTCGCGCGCATCAAGGCCTTGCCGCAGTGGAAATAGGCCTCGCGCACATCGATCCGCAGCACGGCGCGCGGCGGCTTGCCGAATTCCACCATTCGCGCGAGCATTTCGGCATCGGTCGTGACCGAGCCGCGGCCGCCGACGCGCAGCGTCTCGTCGATCCCGGGCACGAAGAAGATCAGTTGCACGAAACCGGATCCCTCGACGATGTTCTTGAAGCTATCGATCCGGTTGTTGCCCGAGCGGTCGGGCATCAGCAGGAGGTTCTTTCCCTCGACATGGATGAAGCCGGGATTGCCGCCGCGGGGCGACGCATCGACGCTGCCGTCCGAACCGGACGTGGCGAGCACGCAGAACGGCGACATCGCGATGAACTTTTTCGCATGCGCATCGATCGATGGGCGCGCCTTTGCAATCACGCGCGGGGTGGGTTTCGGGTAGATCGCGGTGAGATCGCTTGAGACGAGATCGGGCACGGCGGAATCTCCGGCTGTGATACCGGCCGACATTATCATCCGCCGACAGCGCTGCCAGCCGTCATTGTAGTGAAAAGGTCACACGGCGTCCGCCGGGACGAAACAGCTGATCACGATCGCGCCGCGGTGGCGCACATACCAGACCACGGCCTGTCCGACCGGGTTGCCGCGATCGCGGATCACCGCGCGCTCGGGTACCGCCATCCACTCGCCCTCGATCGGAACCCAGTAGCTGCCGTTGCGGACGTCATACTCCGTGCGATGGCCGTCGGAGATGTCGCAGCACGGCACGCCGTTCGGCGCCATCACGCTTTTGAACCAAGCACGAATGTCGGGCGGCACGTTGTCGTATTGCCCGTTGTCGAAGCCGAATGCCGCGCCGGTCAGCGCGAACGCGCAAGCCACGAGGGCAAGCCGTGCGAGCCCACGCATGCGATCCTCCTGCCAAGGATTTCCACCGCGCCCGCCGGCGCGCTCGTTTGTGGTGGCACGCCGATTCGAGCAACTCTCGCAATTAAGCCCGAGCTGCCAGCCTGTTGCACGCTCAAATATTGAGCGATGTCTTAATGTGGTGCGAAACCCGGCGAGGGGACCTGCGCCCTCACATCGTCTTCTGCGGCGCAGTCTGCAACAATTCCCTGAGCTGGTCGGCGTAGAATTTGGCGTTGCCTGTCGTCAGGTGCCCGCGCGTGTCGGTGCTTGCCGGAATGAGATAGAGCCTGCCGTTCTTGATGCGCTTGATCGCGTCCTGGGTGATGCCGGTCTCCGGCGGGTTGCGCTCGTCGTCGGCCGCATTGATCGCAAGCAGCGTCGCCTCGATCTTTTCCATGTCGGCGGACGGATCGTAGTCGTGCGAGGCATCCCATTGATAGATGAAGTCGTTGGCATCGGCAGTCACCGGCAACGCAAGCTGCTCGTCGACCATGGCATCGGCCTTCGGCGCGCTGGGCGCCAGCGCCTGATAGGCCAGCGTGCCGCCGGCGCTGGCGAAGCGATAGGCCGCGACCGCATATTTCATCATTCGCGGCTGGCTCGTGTAGTTGCCGTTCTTGTAGTCGGGATCGTTCTTGATGGTCTCGATCATCACCCGCCGCAGGATCCAGTTGCGCGCGGCCATCGCCGTCGGTTGCGAGGCCATGGGCACCACAGCATCCATGGCGTGGGGATAGCGCGCGGCCCAGATCCAGCCGTGCATGCCGCCCATGGAGTTGCCGATCACAAGCCTCAGATGCTTGATGCCGAGACCCTGGCTGACCAGGCGATATTGCGCGTCAACCATGTCGGTATAGTCGTATTTCGGAAATGCAGTCTTGAGGCCGTCCGAGGGCTTTGCGGATTTGCCGTGGCCGATGCCGTCAGGGATGATGATGAAGTACTTCGCGGCGTCGAGCGGCTGGCCCGGTCCGAACAACTCGCCTGCGAAGGTGGGCGTCAGCATGGTTGCGGCAGAGCCGCCCGAACCGTGCAGCACCAGCACCGGCTGGCCGGAGGGCTCGCCGACCGTGGTGTAGTGCAGCTTCAGTTCCGGAATGGTCTCGCCGGTGTGAAATCTGAAGTTCCTCGCAACCCAGTCGCCTTCCTTGGGCGCGGGATAGTCAGCCGCCATGGTGCTCACCGATATAGACGCAAAGGCGACGACGAGCGCCGCGCGCAAACCTTGCATGTGTTTCTCCTTTGTCGCGACCATGTGCGCGCCGGCCGCCAGGCCCGCGGTTCTAGCACGACCCATGGACATCGTGAGAAGCGGCTGACGCGGACATCGGCAAGAACTTTTTCGGCTTGTCTGGGGAATAAGTGGTGGAGCGGATGACCTTCCTATGAAGGACCGTCTTCCACATCGGTCTCGGGACGATCGCTGCCAACGGCCGTCTCGGTGTGCCACTTGCCGTCGGCGGTCTCGTATTCGATCATCTCGGTGCGTCCCGGCCTTCGCTGCTCGGCGGCGGCGCGCCTGGCGGCGGCGAGCGCCGATGCATGCGATGCAAAGGCTTCCGAATAGACGCCGTTTACGGTGTAGGCCCAGCCGCCATCGTGCTGGACGATTCTGTAGGTGAGGTGACTCATCGCGGGCTCATCGGTTGGGATCGCGCGGGCCTTGACATTTTATGGCAAAAAAGCCGTGGGGTTGTAGGATTTTGGAGACGGCGATCGTCTTTTGAAAGACGTGCACCCGTGCCTCCGAGGAGCAAGCAATGTGCCGCAATATCAAGACGTTGTTCAATTTCGAGCCGCCGGCGACCGAGGATGAGATCAACGCCTCCGCGCTGCAATTCGTCAGAAAGCTCTCCGGCTTCAACAAGCCCTCGCAGGCCAATGAAGCCGCTTTCAACCGTGCCGTCGCGGAGGTGTCCGATGCTGCGCGCACGCTGCTCGCCTCCCTGCACACGCATGCGCCGACGCGCGACCGGGATGTCGAAGCCGAAAAGGCGCGTGAGCGGTCGCGGCTCAGGTTCGGTCGGGCCTGAGCGCCTGCCGAGGGCGCGTTTGATCAGCATCAAGCTCGTCGCGACCGACCCAAGCCGGCCCGTCAGATCGTCCGGTATCCGCCGTCCGCCATCACGATCGTGCCCGTGACATAGGCCGAGAGATCGGATGCGAGAAACAGCGCAGGTCCCACGATGTCCTCCGCCTGGCCGGCGCGCCCGAGCGGCGTGTGGTCGATGAAGATCTTGACCAGATCCGGGCTGTTGGCCCGCACGCTTGCGTTCAACGGCGTCTCGATCAATCCGGGGCCGATCGCGTTGACGCGCACGCCGTGCTTGCCGAGCTCGGCTGCGAGTGCCCGGGTGAAGCCGAGCACGGCATGCTTGGAGGTGGTGTAGGCCGGCGAGTTCGGCGTGCGCACATGCATGAAGGACTGGATCGAGCCGATATTGAC
Source organism: uncultured Alphaproteobacteria bacterium (assembly GCA_963738845.1). Taxonomy (GTDB): domain Bacteria; phylum Pseudomonadota; class Alphaproteobacteria; order Rhizobiales; family Xanthobacteraceae; genus Bradyrhizobium. The sequence goes on from CAVTYJ010000016.1 coordinate 285,515, forward strand.
GATGCGTCCCCGGGCAGCTTTCAGCGGCTCGAGGAAGGCGTGGGTCACGTTGAACACGCCGTTGAGGTTGATCGCCATGATGTCCTGCCAGTCTTTCAGCACGGCTTCGGCATCGGCGGTGAAGGCGTTGCGGCGGTTGATGCCGGCGTTGTTGACGAGGATCGAGACCTGTCCGACCTTGCTCGCGATCTCGCTCGCGGCCGCAACACAGTCTTCGCGCCGGGTGACGTCGAGCCGAAAGGCGTCGACGGAGCCGCCGGCGTCCTTGATCTCGCTGGCCAGCTCGCGTGCTCCGCCTTCGTTGATGTCGAGCAGCACCACGCGCGCGCCCTCGCGCGAATAACCCTTGGCAATCGCGCGGCCGATGCCCGATGCGGCGCCCGTGACGACGGCGATGTGACCTGCAAGAAGCGGCATGCGGTTTCTCCCTAATGTTGTTTTGAAGTATTCGCGACAAGTTCATTCAAATTGAAACGGCCGCCGACGCCAAGCTTTCTTTACGTCTGCCAGCTATTACAATCGGCATTTCCATGGACGCGCGATTGAAGAAATGGGAGCAGTGCATCGACCGCCTGTCGTCGGCGGCGGCGATCGACTGGCATGAGGCCGCACGGCTCGCGCACGAGATCGCAGGCGGCGCCGAGGACGAAACGTTGCGCCATGCCGCTTCGCAGGCCCTGCCGTCGCTGCGCAATGCCGCGCTCTGGGCCGCCGACGATGTCGCGCGCGAGGCCGCACGCAGGCGGCTTTTCGTGATCCGCGAGGCGCTGCATGCCACGAGCGCGCCGCGCTTCGGCAAGCGCGATGCCGCGCCGAAAAAGCTGACCGTCGAGGAGCGCTACCGCCAATTGCTCGGATTGCCGCTCGACCGTCAGCTCAATGCGCCGGAAATCCATCGGGCATTCAAACGCGCGGCAAAGGTCGCGCATCCCGACGCGGGCGGCAACGCGCAGGCGTTCCTGGAGCTGTCGGCCGCGCGCGATGCCCTGATGAAGCAGGGGATCCGTTGCCGTTAGTCTAGTCGCAGCGCGTACGACAAAGCGGGCCGGGGCGGCTCATGCGCGCCTCGGCCCGCTCGTCGAAAAACTAGCTCACCACTTGCAGGTGCCCTTGGCCCGCAGTTGCTCCTTGACCGCCATCGCGGCCGAGAAGGTGGGCATCGGCTTGCTGACCGTCTTGTAGCTCGACGGCCAATTCCAGGGCCTGAACGCGGCCGGGGCCTGCTGGTCATAGACCTGGCAGACGCCGGTGTTGTCATAGCGGACCAAGAGCCACGGGGCGGCCTGCGCGGAGCTCGTCACGGCGATGGCGGAAAGCGCGATGCCGGCGGCAGCGCAAAGGGCGATGGCGCGACGCATGAATGATCTCCTGTCGGAAAGGCGGTTTTGTTGCGGTGCCATCCTCGCAAGGCCGTTTGGACTGGAGGCGGCGTCCGGGGGCTGCATTGTCTCGCGGACGCAACTGGACTATGGGAAATCGGCATCGGGTTCAAGGCAGGGTGGATCGTAACGCACCCTTTCCTCGGCCGATGTTGCAGCGATGCAGCAGCGCGCAGTCAGGTGGGCCTGATCACCCCCTGATCACCGTCTCGTGAATAGCGCGGCAGTGGCGGACGATGTTGTCGTGCGCGACCACGAATTGCTTCAGCGGCGTGTCGATATCGTAGAAATAGATGTTGGCGATGAAGCCGTAGATGCCGGCGTCGATCGAGGTCGGCTTCGCTCCGTGCACAAAACCGTGCGGGGGGATCAGCGTGGCGAGCGCCTTGAGATCGGCAAGCCCGCGCGCCATCGCCGCGTCCGGATCGAAGCGGCCGATGCCCTGATAGTAATAGCGCTGCGCGTTGAACGCCTTTGCCTTGGCGAGCCCCTCCGCGCTTACGCTCGGATGCTCGCGCAAGAGCGCATCGCGAAACAGCTGCCAGTAGCGCTCGTCCTGCCAGCGTGAATAGGACATCACCCAATAGAGGTCGTCGAGCATGCGGGTGACGAGCAGGTTCTGGCTGCGCTGTGCCTGCGTCAAAGCGGCATCGATGGGAAGCCGGTATTTGTCGATGAGGTAGGCCAGAATGGTTTCGCTGTCGCCCACAGTGTTGCCGTCGTCGACGATGTAAGGCAACTGCCCACGCGGCGCCTTCGAGGCGTCGAAAATATGCTCGTGACGGAAGGGCAGCTCCGCGAGCTTCAGGAACGCAAAAACCTTCAGCCCATAGCCATTGTTATCGGCAACGCCGAACAATTCCGGGTAGGAATAAAGCGTGAGCATGCTGTTCTCTCCTCAAGCCGAGGAGTTGGGGCTTCTGACAGGAATTGGTCTTTTTCGCGAAGCGAAGGTTCAACGAGCAAGGGATCACCGCCCCGCCAGCGACGCCACCCCCTCGATCTCGATCAGCATCTTCGGGTCCGGGAGCGCCTGCACCACGCAGGTGGTGCGCGCCGGGTAGGGCGGCGGGCCGAATGCGCCGGCGTAAAGTGCGTTCATGGTCGCGACGTCGGAGGCGCGGGTCAGCAGCACATTGACCTTGACGAGATCGCGGAAGGAGCCGCCCGCCTGGTCCAGCACACGCTTGATGTTGATGACGACGTTCTTGAACTGCGCCTCGAAACCGTCGGGCAGCTCGCGCTTCTCGTCGAAGCCGGGAATGCCGGAGATGTAGAGCAGGTCCCCGACACGGGCGGCAAAGGACAGTGGGGGCGCCTTGATGCCTGGGGGCGGCGGAAAATGCTTGATCGCTGACATTGGATACCTCCGGTCTTGCGCAGAATTTCCTGAACAGTTTCCGGCTTCGCTATCGCGTTTGCAACCGTTCCAGCAGGGCTTCGATGATCGGGCGTTGTCCCCTGATGATCTTGATGGCGGCCTCCTGCGCCGTGAACCAGTCGGCGCGATCGGCCTCCGGAAACGCTCGCATTCGTCCGGACCTCGGCGGCCATTCCATCGCAAAGCTGTTGCTTGTGAACGACGCAAGATCGAATTCGCCCTCGACGGCCCAGGCGCTGACCATTTTGCCGCCGGGCTGCTTGAACCTGCCGAGCTCGATGAAGGCCTCGCCGGGCTGCCCGCCTGTCTCCTCCTGGAATTCGCGCTTGGCTGCTTCGAGCGCGTCCTCTCCCTCCTCGAACAGCCCCTTTGGGATCGACCAGGCGCCGTCGTCCTTCCCGGCCCAGTATGGTCCGCCGGGATGAACGAGCAGGACTTCGATCGCCCCGCGACTGCGACGGAACAGCAAGAGCCCGGCGCTTTGCTTCTTCATAGACCTTCCAGTCGGCTTTTGAACGCGCTCCAGGCCGACGCCGGCGCGCAAATGCATTTTGCCGAGGCGCGCCATTGGCTAGATTCGGCCACGGTGATTCGCTTGGGTTTTGCGACGTCGCATCACAACAGCTCCTGGAGAGACTATCATGAAAATGCCATCCGCCGTTCGGGGCGCCCTCGTTGCGCTCGTGACCCTCTTCGGTCTGGGCACCGCCCAGGCCGACAGCGGCACCGTCACGCTCACGATCTACAAGGCCGGATGGATCATCGGCGGGTCCGGTGGCGGCGGGGTGCTGAACTTCCGCGGGCGAACTTACGCGCTTTCGACCGGCGGTCTCGACTACGGCCTCGTCTTCGGCGGCTCGAAGACCGTGCTGCACGGCACGGTTTCCAACATCAATCGTCCCTCCGACGTTGCCGGCGTCTATGGCGCTGCAGGTGCGGGGCTCGCGGTCGGCGGCGGCGCCCGCGCAATCGTGCTCACCAACCAGAAGGGCGCGGTGCTCGAGCTCTCCGGCCGCCAGGTCGGCCTGATGGCGAACGCCGATCTCTCCGGCCTTGCGATTACAATGAGGTGATGGAGGGTAGCCAACCGTCCGAAAGAGTGGCCGATGACAGGCTCCACGCGACTCACCACCTAGGTGAAACGGAACGGCGTATGATGCTTCGCTAATCCGGCTTGCGAACTGAACTAGGCACGCTCCTCGCGGCCGTGCCAGATTCGCGTGATCAGAATGTCCTCCGTCTCGGGAATGATGGCGTAGCGTATTACGTATCCAGACGCGCCGAATTTGATCACGATCTGTCGGATGCCATCTCCAGTCGGAAGACCACGATCGGGGAAATCCTGGAGCCGTTCGATCGCTGACAAGATCAGCGCCATGGCGCGTTGTGCCGCGCCTGGATTTTTGTTGTTGAGAAAGGAACGCATTCGATCGATATCTGCGATCGCGTCAGGCGATAAGACGATCATCCAATCTTTCGGGAAGTGGGACGAGCTAATTCGCCCGCAGAATCCCAGCTCGCCACCCATGTCTTGACTTCATCAAGCGGGATGGCCTCGCGCGTGCGCATGAATTCTCCCAGCCGCCGGCGATCCTCGCCCAAGTCGGCTTCCGTGATATCGACCACCGAATCGAGCAAGGCGAGCGCCTCCGCAAGAACTGTGGACACATCTTGTCCGCGCTCGGCAGCAATGGCGTCGAGCCGCGCATCGGTTCCGGGATCTATTTCAAGCGTGCGGCGTATGAGGTTCACATACCCAAGATAGTTGCGCGAGCTGACGTTGTCGAGGCCTCGCTTGGCCCACTGCAAGCTCCTTTGCGCGGCGCAACCCACTATTCCGGAGCTGGCCACCGATCCGGTTTACGGACTCTCACGATTTTCCGACGCAGCTCGGATAGGGCGGCGCTTCGCCGGGAACAATCGGGCAAACCCGTATCGGCAGAAGCTGCTTCAGGCGGTCCTGCCATTTGCCATCGCCGACATTGGCCTTGTCCGATGCGGCGCCGCGTTCGGCCCATTGCAGCGTGTACATGTCGCTGCTGCCTTTGACCGCAACGAGCAGCGTCGTTTCGCTGTAGGTTGTGGCGTCGTTGTTCCCGAGACGGCCGCAGCCCACGACGCCGACAAAAGCCTCATGCCCATCGAAGGTCGTGGCTCCAAAGGGCTTGATCGCGAAACTGTCGGGACAGGCGCGCTTGAAGCCCGCTGCGATCGAGCCCGCGAAATTCTGGGCCGAGGCGTTCGGCGCGCTCGCGAGCCCCTTTGCGCCCGTGATCGTGATCATCTCGCTCCATTGCTGCAGCGTTTCGCCTTTCAACACAGCCTCGCGCGTGTAGCGTTCGTTATGCGTGTTCTCGAACACGACAACGAAGTTCGCGGGGATTGAAAAGGACACGAGCTGGCTGAAAATCGGGGAGATGGCTGTGAACGAGCTGGGCAGGTCGGCAGGGGTGGGCATCTTCGTCTGGGCATCCGAGTGGGACATCGGTGTAAACATCGCGACAGCGAGCATCAAACCCATTCCGATGGATTTGACGCGCAAACGCGTCATCCGATCCGACCTATCGATCGTGGCGTGCATCGGCGACCCCAGGCGTAGTGACGCTATCCGGCAACAAGCTTCGAAGATGCTTCGGAAAATGATGGGATGCCGCTTGAATCAACCACCGGATGCGGTTTGCGCCTCCGGTGGTTTATCGCGGCCAGGCTCGTCCTAGAACGCGCAGTGGTGGCGCTTGAGCAGATAGTCCTTGACGGCGAGCGCGCGGGAGAAGGTGGGCTGAGGCTTGCTGAGCACGCGGTAGTCGGTAAACCACGGTCCCCAGGCGCCGTGATGGTACGGGGACCAGCCGAAGCTCTCATCCCAGATCTCGCAGTATCCCGTGTTGTCCCAGCGGACCACGTGAAAAGCGGCCTCGGCCGGCCTCACGATCGCAAGCGTGGACAGCGCGACACAGGCCGCAGCGCATAGGGCAGTCACTCGACGCATGAAGTCTAACTCCTGTTGGGAAAAATCCAGCCGTCCCCCGCAAGCCATCAGGCTCGCGGAAGCGGCATCCGCCGGGCGTTGCCGCGGACAGCCCTTGGTGCGGCAAAGTCGTGACCGGGTTCAACGCGACATGGCCAAAATCGCGTCGTCTCGCGTACTCTGCAGCCATGCCGTGAACCATTCGCCCCGATACGCTGTCCCAAGGAAGCGGATGGAGAACGCCGACTTCCGTCAGAGAGCTCACAGCTTGCGCGCATTGCCAGAAATTACCGATAGAAATTCTCAGTAAAGCGTTTGCCGAGCGGGGTGTCGCAGGCATCGTGAAGTGGGAGGTCCTGCAAGTCGTTGACCGCGAGAAGCTCCGCATTTTCTTCGAGGGGACGAATTCGCCATGGCGGCAGGGTGTCTGGATCAAATGCGACAGAGGCATCGACATCGATGGCAAAGCCTATGGCGACGTTAACCTGTGGACCGATACCGCACCCGTGCCCGCAGTCTTCACGTGCCGGACAAGCAATGGCAAGCTGCATCTCTATAACGTTTGGAACGACGGCAATGGCCGGAGATCGCAGACCTACTCGTCAGGCATGCGCGTGGAGGCGCTCGCCGATGGCTGGCGCTATCACTGCAACGACATCGGCTTCGATGCCGCGTTTGACAAGCTCGTGTTTCGCATTCAGCGATTCGAATAAGAGGCAGGCTTTCGCTCGGCCCTTATTTGAAAGCAGCGCGTAGCCCGCATGAGCAGAGCGACATGCGGGGCGTCAGCGTCATCGACCCGGATGTCGCTTCGCTCATTCGGGCTACAGCGGAGGGACAAGAGAACGCTCCCCTCACAACACCTTGTTGCTCTCCTTCACCTTGTCCGCATCCAGATACACATTCCCGCCCATCTCCTTGAACTTGGCGCTCATCTGCGCCATGCCCTGTTCCTTGTCGTTCAAGCTAGCCGCATAGTCGCGCACGTCCTGCGTGATCTTCATCGAGCAGAATTTCGGGCCGCACATCGAGCAGAAATGCGCGACCTTGTGCGCTTCCTTCGGCAAGGTCTCGTCGTGGAAAGCCTTCGCCGTGTCCGGATCGAGCCCGATGTTGAACTGGTCGACCCAGCGGAAGTCGAAACGCGCGCGTGAGAGCGCGTCGTCGCGGAGCTGTGCGGCGGGATGGCCCTTGGCGAGATCGGCGGCGTGCGCCGCGATCTTATAGGTAATGACGCCGGTCTTGACGTCGTTGCGGTCGGGCAACCCCAAATGCTCCTTCGGCGTGACGTAGCAGAGCATGGCGCAGCCGAACCAGCCGATCATGGCTGCTCCAATCCCTGACGTGATGTGGTCATATCCCGGCGCGATATCCGTGGTGAGCGGCCCCAAGGTATAGAACGGCGCCTCGCCGCACTCCCTGAGCTGCTTGTCCATGTTGATCTTGATCTTGTGCATCGGCACATGGCCGGGGCCCTCGATCATGACCTGGCAGCCCTTGTCCCAGGCGATTTTCGTGAGCTCGCCCAGCGTCTCCAGCTCCGCAAACTGCGCGCGGTCGTTGGCGTCCGCGATCGAGCCCGGGCGCAAGCCGTCGCCGAGCGAGAACGAGACGTCGTATTTGCGCATGAGATCGCAGATTTCCTCGAAATGCGTGTAGAGGAAGCTCTCCTTGTGATGGGCGAGGCACCACTTCGCCATGATCGAGCCGCCGCGCGAGACGATGCCGGTGACGCGGTTGGCGGTGAGGTGGATGTAGGGCAGGCGGACGCCGGCGTGGATGGTGAAATAATCGACGCCCTGTTCGCACTGCTCGATCAGCGTGTCCTTGTAGACCTCCCAGTCGAGCTTCACCGGATCGCCGTCGACCTTCTCCAGCGCCTGGTAGATCGGCACGGTGCCGATCGGGACCGGCGCGTTGCGCAAAATCCATTCGCGGGTGGTGTGGATGTTGCGCCCGGTCGAGAGGTCCATCACGGTGTCCGCACCCCAGCGGATCGCCCACGCCATCTTCTCGACCTCTTCCTCGACCGACGAGGTCACCGCCGAGTTGCCGATATTGGCGTTGATCTTGGTGAGGAAGTTGCGGCCGATGATCATCGGCTCGAGCTCGGCGTGGTTGATGTTGCTTGGAATGATCGCCCGTCCCCGTGCGATCTCGCTGCGCACGAACTCCGGCGTGATGAAGGCGGGAATCGCGGCGCCAAAGCTCTCGCCGTCGGCAAGTGCGGCTTCCGCGCGCTCGAGCTGCGTCTTGCGGCCGAGATTCTCGCGCTCGGCGACATAGATCATTTCCTTGGTGATGATGCCGGCGCGGGCAAATTCGAGCTGCGTGATCTTGTGGCCGTCGAGCCCGCGCAGGGGCCTGTGATGAGCGGAGAAAGCGCGCGCAGCCTTGTCGGCGGAGAGGTTGCCGTTGTCCTCGGGCTTGATGACACGCCCCTCATATTCCTCGACACCGCCGCGCTCCCTGATCCAGGCGGTGCGGTTGCGCGGCAGTCCCGCATTGACGTCGATCGTGACATCAGGATCGGTGTAGGGACCTGAGGTGTCGTAGACCACGACATTCGGCTCGCCCGCGCCTTCCGAGAGCATGATCTCGCGCAGCGGCACCCTCAGGTCCGGTGCGGCGTCCGGATTGACGAAGATCTTTTTCGACGCCGGCAGCGCTCCCGTGGTGACGGCGGGGATGGTCTTCTCGGGATTGGAGCGAATGTTCATGGGGTCCTCCCTATCTTGTCGTCATTCCGGACGGTGCGCACCAGGCGGGCCGATCCGGACTCTCGAGGTTTGTTGGTGCCGTCATTGCGAGGAGAGCAGCCACGAAGCGATCCAGATCGTCTTCCCAGAGAGATTTCTGGATTGCTTCGCTGCGCTCGCAATGACGGCGACGGTGGTGAGAGTTCTTCTTCATCTCATGCGGCCTCCGCGCTTGCGCCAAGCCATTGTCGGACCCGCGCGTCGGGGTCTGCATTCTGCGTGACGTCGGAAACGACCGCGATGGAATCGGCGCCGGCGGCGAAGATCTCGGCGGCGTGCTCGAACTTGATCCCGCCAATCGCAACCAGCGGAATCGTGCCGACGCGCTTCTTCCATTCGGCGATCTTCGCAATGCCCTGCGGCGCGAAGCGCATCGATTTCAGCGTGGTGAAGAAGATCGGCCCGAGCGCCACGTAATCGGGTTTCGCACGCAGCGCGGCCGCAAGCTCGTCGTCGTCATGGGTCGACACGCCGAGCGTCAGTCCGGCTTTGCGGATCGCCGCAACGTCGGCGTCGGCGAGATCTTCCTGTCCGAGATGCAGGTGCCTGGCCTGCGCCTCGATGGCCGCGCGCCAGTAATCGTTCACGACGAGTTTAGTGGCGGTGCCGCGGGTCACGGCAAGTCCCTCGCGGACGATCGCAAGCGCCTCGGCATCGTTCAGGTTCTTCGCCCGCAACTGGATCGTGCCGACGCCGAGCCTGGTCAGGCGCGCGACCCAGTCGATGCTGTCGACGACGGGATAAAAGCGGTCAGGATACGGCATGCCAGAACGGGGTCCCTACGACGGGGGTGGAAGGGGAGGCGAAATCGCGTGCTTCCATCAGCCCGGCTTCGAACGCGGCGCGGCCGGCCTCGACGCCGAGGCGGAACGCGCCGGCCATGGCGACGGGATCGGCGGCCTTGGCGATTGCGGTGTTGAGCAGCACCGCGTCATAGCCGAGCTCGAGCGCTTCGGCCGCATGCGACGGCGCGCCTATGCCGGCGTCGACCACCAGCGTGATGTCGGGAAGGCGGTCGCGCAACAGCTTCAGCGCGTCGCGGTTGACGATGCCGCGCGCCGAGCCGATCGGAGCCGCCCAGGGCATCACCACTCTGCAGCCGGCATCGACCAGCCGCGTTGCGACCGAAAGGTCCTCGGTGCAATAGGGGAATACCTCAAAGCCGTCCTTGATCAGAACGCCGGCGGCCTCGATCAGGCCGATCACGTCGGGCTGCAGCGTGTCGTTGTCGGCGATCACCTCGAGCTTGATCCAGCTCGTTCCGAACAATTCGCGCGCGAGCTTTGCGGTGGTCACCGCCTCGCGCACGGTGCGGCAGCCGGCGGTGTTGGGCAGCACCGTGACGCCAAGCTCGCGGATCAGCTTCCAGAATGCATCGCCGGTCTTGCCGCCGGCAGCTTCCCGTCGCAGCGATACCGTGACGATCTGCGCGCCCGACGCGCGGATCGCACCCTGCATGATCGCAGGTGAGGGATAGAGCGCGCTGCCGATCAGCAGGCGCGAGGAGAAGGTTTTGGCGTAGAAGTTCAGCATGGCTTAAGTCCCAGTCTCGTCATCCCGGCGAAAGCCGGGATCCATACCGCGTGATCCCACTGGTCGGCACGCCGGGCGACGCCCGCATTCACAACGAAAGCCTGTGGCTGTGGGTCCCCGCTTTCGCGGGGACGATGGGTGGAAAGCGGTTGCGAGAGCGCTCATCTCACCCTCCCTGCCGCGGCGTGATGATCTCGATCTCGTCGCCGCTCTTCAGGCGCGTCTCGGCCCAGCGGCTCTTCGGCACCACGTCGTAGTTGAGCGCGATCGCGAAATGCGTGCCCTCGTAGTCGAGCTCGCCCAGCAACGCGTCGACGCTTTGCGACGAGATCTCTCGCGCCTCGCCATTGACGATCACGCGCATCGCATCACCTCATTATCGATCTGGCCGCGCTCGACATAAGCGAGCGTCAGCTCGGCGAGCGCGGGCGCCACGAGGAAGCCGTGGCGGTAGAGCCCGTTCACCGCGATTTTCTCGTCCTCGATCGCAATGCGCGGGAGATTGTCGGGGAAGGCCGGCCGCAGGCCCGAGCCGAATTCGATAATGCGGGCCTCGGCGAAGGCCGGATGCACGGAGTAGGCGGCGCCCAGAAGCTCGAGCGCGGAACGGACGCTGACGCCGGTGTCTTCGGCCTCGATCGCGGTCGCGCCCAGCATGAACAGATTGTCCTCGCGCGGGATCACGTAGAGCGGCGAGCGCGGATGGATCAGCCGCACCGGCCGCGACAGCTTCACCTCACTGGTCCTGACCAGGATCATCTCGCCCTTGACGCCGCGCAGCTCGGGCTGGCGGTCTCGCGCGGAAAGCCCGCGGCAATCGATCACGACGCCGTCGAGCTGCTCGGCCGCGACATCGCTGTTGAAGCGTATGGTGCCGCCGGCGGCGACGATTTTCTCGTGCAGCATCGGCAGCACGCGGCGCGGCTCGACATGGCCTTCGGCCGGATAGAACAGCGCCTCGCGGAAACGGCCTTCCAGCGACGGCTCGAGCCCTGCGAGCGCGGCTGCGTCGAGGCGCCGGTGTCCGGATGTCATCCTCGCAAAGCGCTCGAAATCGCTGCGGTCGCGGGCATGCGCCACCACCAGCGAACCGTTGAACGGCGTTTCCGGCAATTCGCGCCGCCACAGATCGAGCGCGCGCAGGCCGAGCCGGCTGATCACGGGCTCGCAAAGCTCGCTCTCGCAGAAGGGCGCGAGCATGCCGCCGGCCCAATGGCTCGTGGAGTCCGTCATCAGCGCGTCACCACGCTCGTGCAAGGTGACGTTGTGCCCGGCCTGGGCGAACAACAGCGCCTGCCAAGCGCCGGCGATACCTGCGCCGATGATGGTTACGGGGGAATCCCCCTTTGGCCTTCTGTTCTGGTACATCCCTGTCCCTTCGCCGGCATGACCCGGATCAGGTTCAAAGGGTCACCGCGGTCTCTTGCCCAATCGCGTGACAGGAGGAAGCGGTATCTCAGCTCCTCTTCGGAGCTCCCCTCGGAACAACGGTAATTTAGGCCGTTCGGGCGCGCTGTCAACGCGCTGGCCCTCCACTCGGTACCAAGCAGAGCCGTGGAACTCGCAAGGCACCGTGGCAAGAACACTTGCTTTACAAAAGGTTGCCGGCGCGGTGGAGGCGCCTGGGTTTACCTCAAATTATGCCTCGGCATGCTTCGATGGCGACCGGAAAAGCCGTCCGGACCCGCCGATGACCATGTCAGTCAGCCATGCCGACACCTCCGCCCGCCAAATGCGCGGGCTCTTGCCGCTGTGGATCGGCGTCGGCACCTATGCGCTGTTCCTGCTCGCTGGAAATCGCCTGCTGATCGATCCGGACACGCTGTGGCAGATCACGGTCGGTCAGTGGATCATCGATCATCGCGCGGTGCCGGAAACCGATATCTACTCCTTCACCAAGAACGGCCAGCCATGGATTTCGACGCAATGGCTGGCGCAGGTCGCTTACGCCAAGGCGTTTTCGCTCGCCGGATGGAGCGGGCCGGTGGTGCTGGCGGCGACCGCCATCGCCACGACGTTCGCGCTGCTCGCGCGCTTTCTGGTCCGCCGGCTGAGCGAAAGCACGACGCTGGTTTTCAACGCAGCCGCACTGGCGCTGACCGTGCCGCATCTTCTGGCGCGGCCGCATGTGCTGGCGCTGCCGCTGATGGTGGCCTGGGTCGCGGGCCTTGTGGCCGCGGCTGACGCGCGCGAGGCGCCGCAATGGCGCCTCCTGCCTTTGATGGCCTTGTGGGCCAATCTGCACGGCGGCTTCGTGTTCGGTTTGATGCTGGTTGCGCCGCTTGCGCTGGATGCGGTCCTGGCTGCGGAAGAGCGCGCACGCAAGGCGCTCCTTTTGCGCTGGGCCGGCTTCGGCTTGCTTGCGCTGGTTGCCGCCTGCTGCACGCCCTACGGCTGGAACGCGATGCTGGCAGCACAGAAGATCCTGAGCCTCGGCAGCGCGCTGCCGCTGTTGCTGGAGTGGAGGCCGGCGGACTTCGGCAGCATCGGCGCGCTCGAGCTGTGCCTTCTGCTTGGTCTAGGGCTGGCGCTCCATCGCGGCATCACGCTGCCGCCGATGCGGATCGTGCTGCTGCTCGGCCTGTTGCACATGGCTCTGGCGCAAGGGCGCGCCGCCGAGAACCTCGCGCTGGTCGCCCCGCTCATCCTGGCCGCGCCGCTCGCGCGCCAGATCGGCGGCTCCGACGTCTTTGCCTCAGCGATGCCGCCTCCGCGCGGCGCGCTGGTTGCCTGCATGGCGGCCGTGCTGACGATGGGGACTTTCGCCTACACGTCGGTGCATCGATTTGCGCCGCACATGCGCGGCGCGCCGGTCGCAGCCGTTGCGGAACTGAAGACGCTCAACGTCAGCCGTGTGTTCAACGATTACGACTTCGGCGGTTATCTGATTGCGAGCGGGGTTTCGCCCTTCATCGATGGCCGCACCGAACTTTATGGCGAAAAATTCTTTGTCGACCACAACGCCGCGTCCGGCCTGATGGAACCGGAAAACCTGTTCCGCCTGCTCCGCGATTACGATATCGAGGCGACCTTGATGCGCACGCAGAGTGCTGCGACAAAGCTGCTCGATCACGTCGACGGCTGGCAGAAGGTCTATTCCGACGACATCGCAACCATCTATCTGCGCAGAGCAGGCGCGCTGCACACGCGCGAGCCGGCTGTCGACGCCAAACCGAACAGCTAGAAACGAAAAAGCGCCAAAGCGCAGAAATTCTCCGGAGAGCGACGTTTTGGCGCGCCGCTCAGTATGTCGTGCAAATGTCTCGGGCCTGATCTAATATTTGATTAAAGAGCGTGCGGTTGCGACAACAATCCTGCCGCATTCGTTTTTTGAAAAATCAAGAAACCAGAAAATATTGGGAGAGAACGACATGGTGCGAGCAGATTTCCCCCATCTGCCAAGGCAGAATCCTTGCGCCCAGTGCGGCAAACCGATCGCGATGCCTGAGTGGATCGAAAAAAGTCCGGGCCGCGCGGCCTATCTCTGGCACTGCTTTGCCTGCGACTACCGCTTCGAGGCCGTTGCCTATTTCGACGAGAGCGAGCAACTCGCCGCCTGAAAATTGCAAACTCGTCGTCTTGCGGGAAAGTTCCCGCGCGACGCGATCATCCCGCTCTTTCCGGATGAAGTTCCGTGCTCGAAGCGCGGAACATCGCGCGCCTTCGAAATGTTTTCTCCATCCAAAGTTCAATGATGATGGAGACAACACATGTTCGCAAAATATCTCACCGCCGGTGCCGTGGGCTCGCTGCTGATGGCGGGCGTAGCATTTGCCGAGCCGCCGGCAACAGTGCCGGAGTCCTCGCTGCACGGCGACTGGCGCGCCTCGAAAGTCGTGGGCCTCAACGTCTATAACGAGGCCAATGAGGACGTGGGCTCGATCAACGAACTGCTGATGGACAAGAGCGGCAACATCAAGGCTGCCGTGCTGAGCGTCGGCGGCTTCCTGGGCATGGGCTCGCACTATGTCGCCGTGCCCTTCGACAAGATCAAGTTCTCGACCGAGCCGGTCGCCTATAGCGGCGCCGGAGGCGCGCCCAACAGCGGCGGCGCCAAGCAGAACACGACCACGGGCTCGGCGAGCACCAGCTCCTCGAAGGCCAACCCCTGGTACCCCGATCACGCCATGTTCAGCGCGACCAAGGACGACCTGAAGGCGATGCCGGAGTTCAAATACAACGAGTAGGGTGCGCCGCATCCTTTCGGCATGGACGTGGCGATGTTAGGCTGAAAAGCAGCGGGGAGCACCTGCTTCCTGCTGCTTTTATAACCTAAAGGGAGGACGTCCATGACCGAGAGCGTCTACAAGGTCATCGAACTGATCGGCACCAGCAAGGAATTCTGGGAGAAGGCCGCCTCGACCGCGGTGAACAGGGCCTCGAAGACACTGCGCGATCTTCGCGTCGCCGAGGTCGTCAAGCTCGACATGCAGCTGGACGAGACCGGCGCGGTCGAAGCCTACCGCGCCAAGCTCAACGTCTCGTTCAAGTTCGAGGGCACTTAGCCAGCGTAGGGGGGCAAAGGCGCGTCAGCGCCTGCCCACCCGTCGCGAACAGGGGTAGAGGGTGGGCACGCTTCACTTCGCCCACCCTATGCTTCTGCGTCGCAGCGACGTCAATTCGTCTTCACCAGCGGGCAGCCGCCCTTGTCCAGCGGCCGGAACGCCTCGTCGCCGGGCACGGTCGCGATCAGATTGTAGAGGTCCCATTCGCCCTTGGATTCAGAGGGCTTCTTGACCTCGAACAGATACATGTCGTGCACCATGCGGCCGTCGATGCGGATCTTGCCGTTCTTGGCGAAGAAATCGTTGATCGGGGTCGAGCGCATCTGGGCCATCACCTTCGGCGCCTCGTCGGTGCCGATCGCCTCGATCGCCTTGAGGTAATGCATGGTCGCCGAATAGAGGCCGGCCTGGATCATCGTCGGCATGTGGCCGACCCGCTCGTTGAAGCGCTTGGAGAAGGCGCGCGTCTCGTCGTTCATGTCCCAGTAGAAACCGTCGGTGACGATCAGCCCTTGCGTCGCGGTGATGCCGAGCGAGTGCGTGTCGGTGATCTGCTGCAGCAGCGCGATCATCTTCTGGCCGCCCTGGGTGATGCCGAATTCGGACGCCTGCTTCAGCGCGTTCTGGGTGTCGCCGCCGGCGTTGGCCAGTCCGACCACCTTGGCCTTGGAGGCCTGCGCCTGCAGCAGGAAGGACGAGAAGTCGGAGTTGTTGAGGGGGTGGCGGACGTCGCCCAGCACCTTGCCGCCGCTCTCCTTGACGACATTGGCGGCATCGCGCTCCAGCGCCATGCCGAAGGCGTAGTCGGCGGTGATGAAGAACCAGGTGTCGGCGCCCCGCTTGACCATGGCTCGGCCGGCGACGTTGGACAGCGCGTAGGTGTCGTAGGTCCAGTGCACCGTGTTCGGCGAGCAGGCGACGCCGGTGATATCCGACGAGCCGCCGCCGGAATTGATGTTGATCTTGTTCTTTTCCCGCGTCAGCGCCGAGATCGGCAGCGCGACCGAGGAAGTCGGCACGTCGAAGATCGCGTCGACCTTCTCGTTGTCATACCAGTTGCGTGCGATCGAGACGCCGATGTCCGGCTTGTTCTGGTGGTCGGCGGAGATGACCTCGACCGGCTTGCCCTTGACCTTGCCGCCATAGTCCTCGACCGCCATCTGCACGGCGGCCAGCGATCCCTTGCCGGTGGCGTCCGCGTAGAGGCTGGACATGTCGGTCAGCACGCCGATCTTGACGACGTCGTCGGAAATCGTCTGGGCCTGCGCCGTGGCGCCGGCCGCGGCAAGCGCGAGGCCGATGGCGGCCGCGGTTGCGAGTTGTTTCATGGTTGTTCTCCCTTCCTTCCGTGTTGTTGTTTGCGGGCTTGAAGAAGGCGTATTGCCACATCGGCGCGCCTTGGCAAGGCCAAAGCGCGGGTGGGCGCATGCCGCTGCTGCAGACCGGAAACGAGCCTAAAGCGCGGGCAGCTTGGTTATGGTGACCGTGATCGCGCCGGCGGCTTGCGCGATAACGCGCAGCGTCGTCGAATCGAAGGCGATATCGGAGAGCCCGATCGAAGTAATATTCGCGTCGACCTTGACGCCGTCGCTGTTCTTCTGGAAATCGACGATCGCATCCGCGACCTGCTTCTGTGCGTTGGTGGCAAACGGCTTCAGGTCGATGGCGGCCTTTTCGGCAAGCGCGCGCTGCAGATGCGGCATCACCGCGCGGGCCGCGGCGCCCAACAGCCCGAAGGCTGCCTCCGAACTCGACGGCCATTTCCATGTCGGCAAGACGCAAGGTCAGCCGATCCTGATCGACCACCGGCCGGCCCCAGATATAGACCGTGGCGTCGGCGCCGAAGCCGAAGAAGCTCTTCTTTTCCTTCGCGTGCACCAGCAGCGAGATCAGCAGCCGCTCGCCGGCGGGCGCGATGTGGGCCTGCTTGATCGTGACCTCGGCGGCGCCCGAGCCATCCTCCGGAAAGGTGTGACCCACAAGCTGCGCCTCCACGATCTTGTTGACCTCGGTGAAGGGCATGTCGATCGGCACGCCGATGGAGACGCCGGTCGAGGATGGCGGCACGATCGAGATTTTTTCCGGGAACGGACAGTCCGGCCTGGTTTCGCTCGGCGTCACCCGCGTTTCCGCCTCGATACCCACGGTGAGCGTCACCGCCCGATCGTCGACATGGGGCTGCGCCGCGATCGCGCGGATCGGCTTCAACTCCAGCCACAGGGGCGGCATCGCAGCCGTCGTGCCCGTGCCCTGCAGCGGCATCGAGCGGCAGGCCTTGGCCCATTGCACCCGCGCAACGCGCTCCAGCGTCGGATCGGCGCGAATCCTCTCGCTGACCGCATTGAGTTGCTCGCCGACGGTCTTGTCGATGTACGGCTTGACCTGCGCCGGCACGTTCACCTTCGCACCCGCCAGCGCGAGCGAGGTGTTGCCCAGATTGACGGTGGCCGCCAGATTCGGCTCGACATGCCAGCCGGCCGCGAGCTTGGGCCGCGAGGTGATGGTGACATCGCCCCTGATGGCGGCGCTGGCGTTGAACTGCTTGATGTTGACGGCGCCGATCTTGGCCGCGGCGTTGGCGCCAAGCACGCCGCCGATCGCTTCACCGACCGCACCCGACGCCCTTGCCGTCAGCGATCCCGTGACATTGAGCTTGCCGGTGAGGGGCGTCGACAGCGACAGCACGTCCTGCGCGCCGCTTGCCAGGATCGGTCCGCGCACCGCGGTCCAGCCGATATCGGCATTTTGCAGCACCTGCGACACCGGATTGTCCGACTTGCCCGCAAAGTCGCGCGGCGCCGCGCGGTCCGCCGTCTCGCGGATGGCGGAGAGCGCGACCGCGACCGGCGCGACCACGATCGAGCTGCGCGGCGCGGCGACCAGCGGCGGCAGCTCTGAAAGCACAGGTGGCGAGGTCGTCGGCCGCGGCGCGATCCAGTCGATCGCCTTGAGGCTCGCAAAAAAGGAAACGGCGACCACCGCGATCGCAAGCAGGATCGTCCTCAGCCGCGCCGGCAGGTGCATCATCCCCCCTGCATGAATCAAGTTCTTGATTTTACAGGGCGGATCGGGGCCGCGCCAGACCGGGCAGGAGCGGCCGGTTCCAGGCGGAATTCAAAGCAAAAAGGAGCCCCGGCGGGAGACCGGAACCCTCCTATTGGCCCTGCGGCGTCGGGGCAGCCTTAGCGGACGGCGGAGCCGAGATCGGCGCGGCGATCCGTCATCGGCAACACGACGACCTTGGCGCCGACACCGACGCGGGAATAAAGGTCGGTGACATCCTCATTGGTGAGGCGGATGCAGCCGGACGAGACGTGCGTGCCGATGGTTTCCGGCGCGTTGGTGCCGTGAATGCGATATACCGTGCCGCCGAGATACATGGCGCGCGCGCCGAGCGGGTTGCCGGGGCCACCGGCCATGTGGCGCGGCAGATAGGGCTGGCGCGCGATCATCTCCGGCGGCGGCACCCAATCCGGCCACTCCGCCTTTCTGGTGATCGACTGCACGCCCGACCAGGTGAAGCCGTCGCGTCCGACCCCGATGCCGTAGCGGATCGCCTGGCCATTACCGAGCACGTAATAGAGATAGGTGTTGGGGGTGTCGATGATGATGGTGCCGGCAGCCTCGCGGCTCGCGTAATTGACAACCTGCCGGCGCAAGCGCGCGGGCAATTCGAAGGTCGAGCGGTCTTCGTCCCGTGGCGCGGCCTCGACGCTTGGCGCAGGCGCCATTTGCGTTTGCGGCACGAGGAAGAAGGGCGGCGGGAAGAGCTGCGAGGGCGGAGCGGCAAGCGCCGCGCTGGAAAATGCGAGAGAGCCGACCGTCAACGCACCGAAAATCGCGGCACGGTACGACGTCGCGGCGACCGCGTGCAGACTGAGCATTTGTTCGTCCCCTGTTTCGCCTTGTTGAATCAGGCTTTCGGACTGGCTTGGCGCCGTGTCCGCTTGTCGTTGGGACGTGATTAAAAGGTAAATGTTTCGGGAGCTTTGCTTCCACTCAGCAAAACGGTTTCGTGGCTTTAACGATTTGTTTCATGACGGTTTCGCGACTCCAAGCGGGCAAGGTGGCAAAAAAAGCGTCTGCAACAGTTTCATGATGTCATACGCCTGAAATATCCGTGCCCGATTTTCCGAACCTGAGAATCAATCCAACTCTCGGGTCTCCAATATGCGGATTTTAATCGCGACCGACGCCTGGCATCCGCAGGTCAATGGCGTGGTACGCACGCTGACCTCGCTCGCCCGTGCCGCCGTCAATCTCGGATCCGACATCGAATTCCTCACGCCAAACGGATTCCCCTCGGTGCCGGTCCCGACCTATCAGAGCCTGCGCGTTGCGATCCCCAATGGCGGCGAGATCGCGCAGCGGATCGAAAACGTCGCGCCGGAGGCGATCCACATCGCAACCGAGGGGCCGATCGGCTGGTCCGTCCGCGCCTATTGCCGCCGCCACGGTCTTCCCTTCACCACGTCCTATACGACGCGATTTCCTGAATACGTCTCGGTCAGGACCGGGATTCCCCTGAGTTGGGGCTATGCGGTGATGCGGCTCTTTCACGGCCCATCCTCAACCATCATGGTCGCGACCGACTCGCTTCGCCAGGAGCTTTCGGCGCGTGGTTTCAAGCGGATCGGGGCCTGGACGCGCGGCGTCGACACGACGCTTTTCCATCCCGGCGATCCCGCAAAGCTCGATCTGCCGCGACCGATCTTCATGACCGTCGGTCGTGTTGCGGTGGAAAAGAATCTCGAGGCGTTCCTTTCGCTCGACCTGCCGGGCTCCAAGGTCGTGGTCGGCGATGGTCCGCAGCGTGCCGAGCTCGAGCGGCGCTTTCCCGACGCGAAATTTCTGGGGGAAAAGAAGGGTGCGGACCTGACCTCGCACATGGCCGCCGCCGATGTCTTCGTGTTCCCGAGCCTCACCGACACCTTCGGCGTGGTGCAGCTCGAGGCGCTCGCCTGCGGCACGCCGGTTGCGGCCTTTCCGGTGACGGGTCCGCTCGACGTGATCGCCGGCCACCCGATCGGCGCGCTCGATCAAGACCTCGGCGCCGCCTGCCTGCGCGCGCTTACCATGTCGCGCGAGGCCTGTCGCAGCTTTGCGCTCGAGCGCTCATGGGAAAACAGCGCACGGCAGTTCATCGGCAATCTCTCGGTGTTGCAGCCGGGCAGGGCGCCGCGTCCGACGCCGGTCGTCGCCGGCAGCAGCCCTGTCCGCGGCTGATTACAACGAAAGCGAAAGATCATCATGGCAGAAGCAATGAAGCTCGACGATGCAAGGCAGCTGGATTTCGACCGCGAGATGGTCGAGCAGGCCTATGACCGCTGGGCGCCGATCTACGACTTGGTCTTCGGTGGCGTGTTCTCCAAGGGACGGGACGCGGCGATTCAGGCGACCAACAAGCTCGGCGGCCGCGTCCTCGAAGTCGGCGTCGGCACCGGCATCTCGCTGCCGCTGTATGCGCCCCATGTCCGCATCTTCGGCACCGACATTTCGGAAGCCATGCTGAAAAAAGCGAAGCGCCGCGTCGACGAGCTCCGCTTGAAGAATATCGACGGCCTCGCCGTCATGGACGCGGAAAAGCTCGATTTCCCCGACAATTCCTTCGACGTCGTGATGGCGCAATATGTCGTCACCGCCGTGCCCAACCCGGAGGCCGCACTTGACGAATTCGCCCGCGTGCTGCGTCCCGGCGGCGAACTGATCATCCTGACCCGAGTCAGCGCCGACGACGGCATGCGACGCTTCATCGAGCAGCGCTTGCAGCCGCTGGTGCGACGGCTCGGATTCCGCACCGCCGAGTTCGCCTGGTCGCGCTATACGCGCTGGCTGCAAGGCGCCAGCAGCATGGAATTGGTCGAGCGTCGTCTGATCCCGCCACTCGGCCATTTCTCGCTGGTCCGTTTCCGCAAAACCGAGATCGCTGCGGCTGCTTGAAACGTTCGCTGGCGTGACCGCGCGGCGATCACGAAACCGATGTGACATTATCATGATGTCACATGCCGGACATCGAATTCGTATAGGTGTCATCCGACTCACCTTCTGGGGGAATGAAATGATCAAGAGCTTCGTTGAGCAGCTGCGGATCCAGCGCTGGGACGATCACCGCTACTATCACCACAGCCGAATCAATCAGAGCCTGCACTTCGTCAGCGCCGTCAGCTTCATGATCGGTTACGTCATGATGTTCTTCGATCCACTGGTGTCGGCCTTGATCGGCTGGCTGGTGTCGATGACCTCGCGTCAGGCCGGGCATTTCTTCTTCGAGCCGCGCGGCTATGACCACATCAACCAGGCGACCCATGAGCACAAGGAAGAGATCAAGGTCGGATACAATCTGCGTCGCAAGATCGTGCTGATGACGATCTGGGCGCTGGTGCCGGTCGTTCTCTATGTCGACCCGACGCTGTTCGGCCTGATGACCCCGTGGACGTCGCCGGCCGAATTCGTCCGCGATGTCGCCAAGCTGTGGCTGGCGGTCGGTCTCGGCGGTCTCCTGTTCCGCACCGTGCAGCTCTTCTTCATCCGCGATGTCGAGACGGGTCTCGTCTGGATGACCAAGATCATCACCGACCCCTTCAACGACTTCAAGCTCTACAAGAGCGCGCCGCTGGCGCTGCTGCGCGGCGAGCTGATCGATCCCGGTCTCGACATCCTCGAGCACCAGGGGCTGGAAGAACAGCACGCGTGAAGCCAGGCCCTTGCGTTGTTCGAGCTGCGTTATGCCCGGGCAACAACCTTTTTGCGCCGTCATTCCGGGGTGGTCCGAAGGACCAGACCCGGAATCTCGAAATTCCACGTCCGACGCTCCGCATCGCCCCGGAATGTCGGTGGAGAGCGCGCCGGCCAAAAGAACGACGCACTCAGCGCTTGAAGCGGCTCGCGATCATCTCCTTCATGATCTTCCGGCGGATTGCCTTGTTGGTGAGCTCCGGCGTGTGCCACCACCAGCCGTCCTGCTTCATCCTGCTTGCGGCCGCAAGGAAGCGCCCTGTCACCTCGGCGAAATCGGCGTCCGTGGTGTTAAGGCTGAAGATCAATCGGCCGGTGCCGACCCAGCTCAGCGCGATGCCTTCGGCGCGGAGGTAATATTGCAGCATCCAGTTGTAGCGGGACGGAGTTTCGTAACAGACCGTCCAGATCGAGGACAGGTTCGCAAACCGGACCGGCAGGTCGGCCTTTTGCATCATGTCGTTCAGCAGCCGGGCACGGCCGTTCCAGATCTCGTCGAGCCCGTGATACACCGCACGGAAATTGTCGCTGGCGAGCCGGCTCAAGAACTCGTCCATCGCCGTCATGACGTAGGGGTGCGAGTTGAAGGTGCCGCGGGCAAAGCAGATGTCGGCCGGACGATCGTCGCGGAAGCGCCGCATCAGTTCCTTTTTGCCGCAGACGACGCCGATCGGCAGGCCGCCGGCGAGGCTCTTGCCGTAGGTGACCATGTCGGCGCGAACGCCGAAATATTCCTGGGCACCCCCGGGGGCGAGCCGGAAGCCGACGAAGACCTCGTCGAAGATCAGCACGATTGCGCGCTCATCGCAGACCTTGCGCAGCCTTGTCAGCCATTCGGTATAGGCGGCGCGATCGAAAGCGGCATTGCGGGACGAATCGACCAGCGAGGAATCGCCGGGCGCGTTCACGTTCGGATGCAGCGCCTGCAGCGGATTGACCAGCACGCAGGCGATATCGCGCCGAGTGCGCAGCACATGCAGCGTGCGCTCGCTCATCTCGGCGAGCGTGTAGGTCTCGTGGGGCGACACCGGATTGCCCACGCCGGGCTGCACATCGCCCCACCAGCCGTGATAGCTGCCGGCAAAGCGCACCAGATGCGAGCGGCGGGTGTGGTAACGCGCAAGCCGCACGGCCTGCATCACGGCCTCGGTGCCGGACATGTGGAAGGAGACTTCGTCGAGCCCGGAAATCTCGGTCAGTCGCCGCGCATTCTCGGCGACGGCAGGATGGTAGGAGCCGAGCACGGGGCCGAGCGCATGCGCGCGCGCCTCGCCGATCTCGATACATTCCTTGTAGAAGTCGTTGCCGAAAATGTTGACGCCGTAGGAGCCGGTCAGGTCGTAGAAGACGTTGCCGTCGAGATCGGTGAGCGTCACGCCCGAGGACGATTGCATGAAGGAGCCGGCGCCGAGATTCTCGCGGACCAGGCGGCTGAACGGAAAGGGCACGCGGTATGCCTGGGTAAATTGCAGGTCCGAGATCTGGCCGGCCGCTTCCCTGGTCAGCTGCCGGCCCTTGGCAAAACGCTCCGAAAACAGCGCCGCAAGACGGAAGAAGCCGTCCTGTCGCCGGGTCGCGATCTCCTGCGGCGCGCCGTCCGCGCGGAAGAACTCGTCGATCTCGAACTCGTAAGAGGGGATCAGCCGCGCCATCCGGCGCGACATCTTCGAATGCCCGGCCAGCGAGCGGTGCTTTGCCCGCGACAGCTCGATCCTGGCCTTCACCTTCGGAGCCACAGCAGCCGTGACCGCGACGGCGGCGAGCGAAAGAATCGGTATCGACGAATCCATGGGCGTAAGCGCTAACCACTCCTGCTGACAGATTCATGACAGTCAAAAACCTCATCTCGACCCTGACCCAGCAGGAGGATCTCAATTTCCTGCTGACCAATCGCGTCCCGCGCGCGGCCCTGACCCGCTTCATGGGCTGGTTTTCCAAGATCGAGAATCCGCTTGTGCGGGACCTCTCGATCGGCTGCTGGAAGCTGTTTTCGGACCTCGACCTGTCGGAGGCCCGGAAGAGCCGTTTCGCAAGCCTTCACGACTGCTTTATCCGCGAGCTGAAGCCGGGGCTGCGCCCGCCCGATCCTGACCCCGCTGTGGTCGCGAGCCCATCGGATGCCATCATCGGCGCGTTCGGCACCGTAAAAAGAGGCGAACTCTACCAGATCAAGGGCGCGCCCTATTCGCTGGCCGATCTCCTCGGCGATGGGGCGCTCGCCGAGGCGCACGGGAACGGCAAGTTCGTCACGCTCCGCCTGATGTCCAGCATGTACCACCGCTTCCATGCGCCCCATGACGCGCATATCTCGCGCGTGACCTTCATCCATGGGGATACCTGGAACGTCAATCCGATCGCGCTCAAGCGGGTCGAAAAGCTGTTCTGCAAGAACGAGCGCGCCGTGATCGAGACCCGCCTGACGAACGGCGACGCGCTGACGCTGGTGCCGGTCGCTGCCATTCTGGTCGCCAGCATCCGCCTGCACGCTCTCGACATCGTGCTCAACTCGGACACGCGGGGGCCGACCATCTTTCCCTGCGACGCCGACGTGAAGAAGGGCGACGAGCTTGGCTGGTTCGAGCACGGTTCGACCATCATTATGCTCGCACCGGAACATTACGGGTTTTCTGACATTGTGAAGGAAGGCGTGCGGATTCGCGCAGGCGAAGCCTTGTTGCGGATTCCGTCCGCCTGATTCGATTTTGTCGTGACACGTCGCGCGGCACGTCGTTATAGATATTGGTTGAAGTTTGAATTTGCGCGGGAATTGAAGTGGCAAGAGCACCGGTGCAGGCGGCGGGGGGTATCGTGCTGCGGCGAGAGCAGCCGCCGCGCATTGCCGTCGTGCGCCTTCGCAAGCGCGACGAATGGGTGCTGCCCAAGGGCAAGCTCGATGACGGCGAGACGCCGCGCGCCGCGGCAAAGCGTGAGGTGCTGGAAGAGACCGGGCACAATGTCACCGTGCACGAATTCCTGGGTACAATGGTCCATGAAAACGGCAACCGCTCCAAGGTGGTGCATTTCTGGAGCATGGAAGCCTCGGGCGAGCAGGCCCGCGAGTTGATGGACGATGTCCGCGCCGTCGACTGGCTGCCGCTCGATGCGGCGCTCGAGCGGCTGTCGCGCGGTTCGGAGCGCGTTTTTCTTGAATTGGTCGGCCCGCTCGCGGTGAACGGGCTGTCGCGGCGGCTCAGGGCGAAACTGCCGGTTGCGAGGGATGCGGGCCTCAGGGAATCCGCCGTCAAGATGCCCGCCGCGCGGAAGCGCCGCGGCCGCCTGGTCGTGACGCCCGAGCCGGCGCTGGTCAAACCCTCGATTGTCGAGCCGGTGCCGCCGCCGGAATTTGTGAGGCCCGCGGCGATTGACGGGCCGCGCATGAGTGCGGCGCTCGATGCGGTTGCCGACGAACGCGTTGCAACGTCCGAGATCGCTCCGGCCAGTCTCAAACCCGAAACCTGGGCGACCTCGGCCGATGCCAACGATCGCGATCATGCCGCGCGCGTTCCAGGCGATGCCCCGCGCCGCAGCCTTGTGGAGAGGCTGCGCGACTGGTTCGGCCGCGCTGCGTGATGCGCGCGCGCAGGTCACTGTAGCGCGCCTCTCGCAGGACCTCCGGAATTTCCCTTAAGCAATTGAACCGAATTTCGAAAACAAGCGCCCTTGGCTAAGTTGCGCCTCGAGGAGTTTATGATGTTCGGATTGATCAGGATCAACGCCGATGGGAGGGAGTGGCATGACCATTTGTCGATGGAATGGCAGCCCATCACGAGCGCACCTTTCGACCGCGACCTTGAGTTGGCGGTGATCGAAGCCGGCGAAGTCAGCGCATTGGTGTTTCCGTGCCGTCGCGTTCTTCGCGGCTGGGTCAAGGCAGCGACAAGTGCACCCGTCAACGTGCACCCAACGCATTGGCGGGACTGGCAAAACGCAGTCAGCCCTCTTTTCGGTCGATCCGCTTCCTGAGGGCCGCAAGCTTGTGCTGTTGCTCCACCAGGAGCCGCTCGATGACCTCGCGCTTCTGCGCGTCCGTTTCCGTTTCGAGCAATCTCTTGAAGTGATCGATATTTGCCTTCGCGATTTCTTGCGGCATCCGAAAACTGCCCACCCGATCTGCGCCAATATTGCTGCGCAGAGATTGATCTTACCCGCAAATCCATGACCCGCAAGGCGCTGCCTTGAGCCATATCAAGCCGGGATGCTCAGCCTTAAGTACAGAAAATGAGGTAATTTGAGGATGATGATGCGAACCTATTATTTCGATACCAAAGACGGCGTTCCCGTCCGCGACAATACCGGGCTGGAGTTCGCGACAAGCCGGGAAGCCATCCAGCATAGCAAGGGCCTCGCCAAGGACATGCGAAGCAAGGGCGCGGATCAAGACAAGGATCGGTTCATTGTGGTCGTCGATGAATCCGGTACCGAAATTCACCGCGAGCCGGTGTAGATAGCGCGCTCTTTCGGCCGCTTTCCTAGGCGCCCTTCATCGTCTCGCGGCAAGCAAATATTACTGCTGCTTCTTCTGCTTGCCCTTTGGCGCGAGGGGCGGCGGCTTGCCTCGCTGCGGCTGTGCACGCAATCCTGAAGGCGCGTTCTGCTGCAAGTTGCCCGACCGAGGCTGTGCCGCGGGCCGCGGCGCATTGGCATGCTGCCCTTGCACGCCGGGCTGCTGGCCCTGACCGGAATGGAGCGGTCCAGTCGGCTGTGCCGGCGATTGCGGCGCGCCCGGTTGCTGCGCCCCTTGGCGATTCGGCGTTGGGAGCGTGCCGGGCTGCGAAGGCGTGCGGGGCTGTTGCTGGCCCTGCCGATTGGGAGCGCCGGGTGGCTGCTTCTGTCCTTTCGGCGGCTGCTTCTGCCCGTTCGGCACGCCGGGCGTCTGCTTCTGGCCCTTCTGCGTGCCGGGTTGGGGCGTCGTCTTGGGCGCGCCGGGTTGCTGCTGACCGGGCTGGCGCTGTTGCGGCTGCTGTCGCGGTCCTTGCCCGGGCTGCGGCGGATTGGCGCGACGGATGGCGCGCTGCTCGGTGACGATCTGGCGACCGACGGTTTGGGCCTGATGCACCTGGCTGACAAAGCCGCGGTCGCGCGCGGCCTGCTGCGTCGAGATGTTGAGCGGCGCCGCGGTTGCGCGCGCGCCGGCTATGCCCGGCCGCACGGCAAAGCCGCTCGCGCCTTGCGTCAGCGTGCCGAGCCGCGCGCCCTGCCGATCGCTGACCTCGATGCGGCCGACCCGGCCGTCGGCGTCCGGATAAAGCTTGATATTTTGAGCGCTGCTCGCCCCGGTGCCATCTTCCGGCACCTCGACGAGACCGGTGGTGCCGCGAATGCCGAGCGAGGCCGCAGGGGTATTGATCTGCATGTTGCCGGTCTTCGCAACCGCGGCCGCGACAAAGGCGACGGTGCCCTTGCCGACATCGAAAATGCCGGTGTTGTTGCTGCCGCCCGCCTCGTAGACGTAGGAATTGATGGTGATCTTGGCGTTGGCGGAAAGATGGAAGGTGGTGTCGTCGTTGAAGGTGATGCCGAGCGAGGCGCCCGAGGACGTCTGCACGGTGTCATTGAGGAAGATGTCGTCCTTGAGCTTCAGCGCGATCGAATCCTTGTTGCGGATGACTGTCGCCGTGCCCGTGAGCGTTGCGACATTTCCGATCGGCTCATCGGCGGAGGCGGGTGAAGGCGATGGCTGCGCGGCCGGCTGTGTCGAAGGTGTGGGCGAGGGGGACGGAAGCGGCTGGGCCTGGGCGAACTGCGTCAGCTCCGCCGCTGTTTCGTCACTCGAAAAAGCGGCGTGATCGCCTTCGAATACCGAATACATTGCCTGCGCCCGCGGCACGCCGCCGACAACGATCCCGAGCAGCGTCAGCGCCAGGAGAAGCCGATGCGAATCCAAGATGAGGTCCCCAATGGAAGCGGGGTGGATTTCAGCCGCGTCTTGCTGAATGCCGAATGAACATACGTTGCGAGGCCGTCATCTGGCTGTGGCCATTCATGTTTCGGCCGCCGGACGATCAGGCGTCGCGCCCCGCCGAAAGCCGGCGCGCAAAAATCCGGGCCGCGCGCCGCGCGACCCGGACTCTATGGTGAAGATATCAGCTGATGCGCTTCCAGGTCTGGCCGCCGCAGAACATGCCGCCGAAGGCGCAACCCTGGACCTTGAGCACGTTCGGTCCCTTCATCGCGATCGTCGAGTCATAGTTGCCGCCGCCATCGGGATCATGGATTCGGCCGGTCCATTTGTTGCCGTCGGGCTTCATGTTGATCAGGATGTGCTCGCCCGTCTTCTCGGCATAGCCGCAGAGATTCTGGCCGCAATTCTCGATGCGGACGTTGCCCTTGTTGTCTTCGGTCGCCCAGATGCCGACCGGCGTGGTTGGCGTGGCGACGGCGGCGGGCGCGGGGGCAGGCGCTACCTGCGGCGCGGGCGCGGCGGTTGCGACCTGTGGCGCGGGAGGTAACGGAGGCGGTGTCACCGCGGGCGCCTGCGTCGTCGGCGCGGCATAGGTCGCAACCGGAGCGGGCGGCGGAGGCAGGGGCGCGGGCGGCGCGGCGTTGACCACGGGGGCCGGGGCCGGCGCCGGCGCGGCGGCAGGCGCAGCTTGCGGTGCGGGCTGGGCCGGGGTCGTGGTTGCGACCTCATCGTCATCATCCGACTTCGACTTGAAGCCGTTGAGATTGACATTGTTCAGGTTGAAGCTCTTGGCCGACAGGCCGGGCGCCGAGATCTGGAGGCACGACAGCGAGTTGCAGCCGCGGGGCTGCTCGATGCGGACCTTCTGTCCCTCGACCTGGAACGAGATGCCGTTGCCGGCCTGTGCGGCAGTGCTTGCCATCAACAACGCGGCGGCGGCAGCAAGATAGAGGCTCTTCATTTCAGTCTCCCTCGACGGATCGTTGGATTTCGTCGCGGAGCCTAGGCCGCTCGCCCCTGGCTTTCCGTGATCGGAGTCACATGCGCGGGCCGGTTCCAACGACGTGACTCACCTCACAGTCAGCATCAACGATCGGTGTTGAGCTTTTCCGGCATTTCAAGGGGAGGATCCGATGAGGCGACTAAGCTATCTGGCAATGCTGATGGTGCTCGGTTCATCCGCGTCGACCGCGCAGGCGGGTGATTCCTATTCCTTTGTGATCGGCGGACATCGCATCCATGTCGAGGCGCGGCAAGGCTGCCGCTCGCTGTCCTGCGTGTCGTGGTCCGACGGAGCCACGCGCAACCGGCGCGATCGCGGTGACGATCCCACGCCGGCCAAGCCGGCGGCGGCTCCGCAAGCTCCGGCCGAGCCGGCGCCTGCGGCGCTGCCGCCGCAACAGCCCGCGCCTGCTCCAGCGCCGCAAATTCAGGCTTCGCAGATCCAGGCTCCGCAAGCGCGGCCTGCGCCGCCACCGGTCGTGACCGCGCCGCTCGCAACCAAGGTCGCGGCCGAGACGGTCGCCCCGACGCCGGCGATTCCAAACACGATCGAGCTCGCCTCCACGACCACGCAATCCGTTCCGCCGCCGGCGCCGAAGCCGGAGACGAGGACTGTTGCCATCGAGAAGGCGCCCCTCGCAACACCGGCGGCGCCCGCGAAAGCGAGGGAAGAAGAGGTCGCCCCGAACACGCCGCTCGGGGATTGGCAGACCGAGGGCAAGAAGGGTCTGGTGCGCATCGAGCAATGTGGCAAGTCGCTTTGCGGCTATGTGCTCAACGAGCAGACCAGCGCCAAGGGCGAGACCGTGCTCTCGAACATGAAACCGAAGAGCGACAACAAGTGGACCGGCGACATCTTCAGCCGCGCCAGCGGCAACAGCTATTATGCCAAGATGTCTTTGAAGGCGCCGAACACGCTGCATGTCGAGGCCTGTGCGGTGCTCCGCTTCTTCTGCTCCGGCAACGACTGGACGCGAGTGCCGAACAAGCCGGAGGTGGTCATCTCGCGGCAGTCGATGAGCCAGCCGAACTCCTGACCATTCTTGCGAACGAAAACGCCCGGCGGTCGAGCCGCCGGGCGTTAAACTCTTTTTCTTGGTCGATGTGTCCTAGAACACGCCAAGCACGATGGCACCGACGAATGCGAATGCGACATACGCGGCGAGAACGCTCAGCCTTGAGACCAACGGCATGGGAAATGCTCCCTCAGTTCCCATCCTGCCCGCACATCGCGAAAATAGCAGGCCGGCGCATGCTGAAAAGACAGCCGTGCTTCCCGTGCGCTGCAGCAACGCTCGCCCGCGTGGTTAAAGATCGATGAAATCAACGCGTTGAAGAGTCCTTAAATAAATTCATCGAACGTGCGCGGATGACGCGCGGAGTTCGTTTGTATCTCGTCGGCTCCATCGTCCTTGTTTCGCTGGCAGGCTGCGGTCGCGGATTTTTCCAGGCCGAGCGCGAGCCGTGGCGAGCCGAGGCGGAGGCCGCGTGCCTGAAATCCGGCGCGGTCAGGGAAAGCGCCGATATCGTTCGCATCGAGCCGATCAACGGACCCGGCATGTGCGGCGCGGACTATCCGCTCAAGGTCGCAGCGCTCGGCGAGAGCTCCGCGGTTTACGGGTTTGCCGACGAGGATCTGCGACCGCCGGCGCCGATCGGCAGGGAGCCGCGGTGGCCGGTGTCGCAACCGCCGCCGCCCGCCTATCGGCAACCGTCCTATCCGCAGAACGCGTATCCGCAAGCCTCATATCCGCAAACCGCTTACCCGCAGACGCCAGCGCGCGAGCCCCGTTATGATGCTGCTCCCGGCGCGCCGCTCTCGCTGTCGGCGCCGGGCATTCGCACCGACGAGGACGCGATCGGCCTGCCTGCGGAAGGCACACCCTATTCGCGTGCGCCCTATATGAATGCACCCGCGAGCGCGCCCTATTCGCCGCCGCGGCTCGGACCGCGCGGCGATAGCGTCGGCGCGGTCGGGCCGGTCGCGGTGCGGCCCGCGGCGACGCTCGCCTGTCCGATCGTCTCGGTGCTGGATCGCTGGCTTGCTTCCTCGGTGCAGCCCTCGGCACAGCGCTGGTTCAACAGCCGCGTCGTCGAGATCAAGCAGATCTCCGCCTATTCCTGCCGCGGCATGAACGGCAATCCGCACGCGCATATTTCCGAGCATGCTTTCGGCAACGCGCTCGATATCGCCGCCTTCACGCTCGCGGATGGACGCCGCGTCACGGTCAAGGACGGCTGGCGCGGGTTGCCGGAAGAGCAGGGCTTTCTGCGCGACATCCAGGCATCCGCCTGCCGCGAGTTTAACACCGTGCTCGCGCCGGGCTCGAACGTCTATCACCGCGATCACATCCACGTCGATTTGATGCGCCGCGCCAGCCGCAGCATCATCTGCGAGCCGGACGCGGTCTCCGGCGAGGAGATCGCGGCACGCGCCTCGCACCGTTACCCTTACGCGTCATCGCGCGACCCTTATTCGACCGGATCGCTCGGCGCAGCCCATCGCAAGAAGCGCGAGCGGATCAACGAGGAAGACGAGTTCGAGGACGATTGAGCCTTGCTCCGTCCTTGCGAGCGAAGCGGTAGGGTGCAAAGCGCAGCGTGCCCACCACCAGGCGCTGCAGTTCTACCCCGCTATCTGCTCGAGAAGATCGCGCACCAGCCCGCGCAACAGATCGAGCTTGTAGGATGTCATCGGCAGCGCGCTTGCATTCGCTGTAGCAAGCCTTGCAGCTTCCGCGATGGTCGCCTCGGTCGCGCGCTTGCCCGCGAGTGCTGCTTCCGCGGCTTCGAGGCGCAACGGTACCGGCGCGATCCCGCCGGCGGCAAGGCGCACGAACTTGAACACGCCGTCATCAACTCTCGCGCGCGCGCAGAGCTCCACCAGCGGCCATTCCGCGCGGGCGCGGCTGATCGCACGCTTGTAGCGCGCGCTTTCGTTCGCCATGGGAGCAGGCAGTGTGATCTCCCGGATCATCTCGCCCGGCGCTAGCGCGTGATCGGAGCGACCGTCGCTGCCATCGCCCAGCAACTCCGCAATCGAAAGTCCGCTGCGGCGGTCGGTCGCAACTCTTGCCTCATAGGCCAGGAGCGCCGCCGCCATCGTCGAGGGATGGGGCGCGACGCAAGGGCCGAGATCGAACGCCACGCCATAGAGATGATTGCCGGTGCGCGCCGGGCAATCGCTGCCGCCCTTCTTCAGGCAATCGATGTGGGGATTGCGAAAATACCAGCAGCGCGAGCGCTGCGCGAGGTTGCCGCCGAGGGTGGCAAGGTTGCGGATCTGCGGTGTCGCGACAGCGTGTGCGCTTGCGGCGAGACCGGGGTAGGCGGCGACGATGCGCGCATCCGCCGCAATCCTTGCAAGGGTCGCGAACGCGCCGATGCTGGCTGCGCCCTCCGCGCTCCAGGTGATCGAGGCAACTCCCTTGCCAAGAATATCGAGCAGCGGTCCTTTGGAAACGCCGCTGCGGCGGCGCTCCGACAGGTCGGTGCCGGCGGCGCGGAATTCCGCCGCCAATGTTGCGGTCATCGCGCTCATGCCAAGGCTCTCCCTCTCAATGCGGCAACGAGCCGATCCGGCAGAATCGGAATTTCGGTCAACCTGATGCCGATCGCATCGCGCACCGCATTCGCAATCGCGGGCGATGTCGGCACGGTCGCGACCTCGCCGATGCCGACGCTGCCGCCGGGCACGTGATCGAATCCCGTCTCGTCGAAATGAACCTCGAGCGGCGGCATGTCGGCGATGCCGGGGATGCGATAGTCGTCCATGCTGCCGCTCAGCACATGGCCGGTTCGCGGATCGGTCGCGCGTGCCTCGTAGAGCGCATAGCCGATGCCCTGGATCACCGCGCCCGCCGCCTGGCTGCGCGCGAGAACCGGCGCGGCGAGCCTGCCGATCGCAAGTCCGGTGTAAGCGCCGAGCACGCGCACATGGCCGAGCAGCGTGTCGACCTCGACCTCCATCACCTGGACCGAGCTCGGCATGCCGGCGCCGACCACCATGTGGTTGAAGGTGCGCAGCATCCAGCTGAAGATCGTGCCCATGAAGCCGGCCTGCTTCATCGGCGAGGCAATGCCGGGCAGGGGTTTTGCATCCTTCTGGCGTTCCGCGCTGACGACGAGATCGGGCGAGGAAGCGATCAGCTCGCGCCACGGCGCGTTGGAGCCGCGTTGCGGCGGCTGCCGCGAAGCCTGCACGATCGCGGCCTTGAGCTTCTCGATCGCGGCAAGCGTCGGCGGCACGACGGACGCGGTGACGCGGCTGCCGCCGGAGCCCGGCCCCTCGGGCAGGCGCGAATCCCCGATGCGCACCTCGATATCCTCTGGTTCGAGAGCGAACGCCTTGGCGACCGTGCTTGCGATGACGCTGCGCGTGCCGGTGCCGATGTCCTGCGCGGCGGTGCTCGCCACGATCCGGCCGCCGCGGATCGCAAGCTCGACGCGCGATCCAACCTGCCACAGATAGAGCCAGTAGCCGGTGGCGACGCCGACGCCACGGCGATAGCGGCCGCTCTGGGCGCGGTTGCGGTTGCGCCAGACCTCGAGATTTTCGGCCCAGGCGTAGAGCCGTTGCCGGTTGGGATCGCCATCCCAGCGCTTGCGAAGCGCGATCGGGTCGACATTGAGCCGGATTGCGGCTTCATCGACCGCCTGCTCCAGCGCAAACGCCATCGGCGGCCCGCCGGGCCCACGGAACGGCGCACCCGGCGGCAGATTGCTGACGACATCGAAATCGACCAGCTCCTTTGCCTCGGCCGGATAGATCAGCCGCGCGAGCGCGGCGATTGTCGAGTTCGTCGCGGCACCCGTATCGGCATGCGCGGTCAGCGAGAGCGCCTTCAGCGCGCCTTGCGGCGTCGGCAGCAGCGCGATCTTGAGCTCGGCTGCGGGCCGGTAGCCCGTGACCGAGAGCTCTTCCTCCCGATCGTAGACCACTCTCACCGGCGCCTTCGCCGCGCGCGCGAGCGCGACGGCCGCGATCGCCTCCATGCCGAGGCTGCCCTTGGAGCCGAAGCCGCCGCCGACATGATCGGCGATCACGCGCACCTTGTCGGGCGCGAGGCGAAATCGCTTTGCGATCTTTCCCATCAGCTCATGCACGGCTTGCGTCGATACGTGGACGGTGAGCGCCTCGCCATCGAATCTCGCCACCGCCGCATGCGGCTCGAGCGAGGCGTGCGACTGGGTGCCGACGCGAAACGTTTCTTCGACCAGCAGACGATCGCCGGCCGCGCGCGCCTCGCCGAGCCAGGTCTTGGCGCGCTTGCCTCGATTCGAGAACGCCGCCGTGGGCCCGCGCACATTGCCCTTCCACGGCGCCGGCGCGCTGCCGCCCTCGGAGACGTTGCCGGCATATTTGCGATTGCCTTTCTCGAACACGACGGCAGCGTTCGCTTCGCGTGCGGCGTCAAGCCCGATCGCGGCCGGTAGCCTCTCGCTGGAGACCTTGATCGCGGCGATGGCGGCGAGTGCCGTGCGGCGATCCTTTGCCGCGACCGCTGCGATCGGCGCGCCGACAAAGCGCACCATGTTGTCGTCCGACAACAGCGAGATCGCGGCGGCGACGCCGGGGATGGCGCGCGCCGGCGCGAGATCGAGCGCGGTGATCCTGGCATGCGGCACATGCGCGCGCAGGATCACGCCTTCGAGCTGGCCGTCATGGCGGATGTCGACGGTATAGCGCGCCGCGCCCGTCACCTTGTCGCGCGCTTCCAGGCGCGGCGCGGTGACGCTGTCGCCATCGAAGCGGCCGCTGCAGGCCTCGGCGACGGCGCGAAGAATGTTCTCGTAGGCGCCGCAACGGCAGAGATGTCCCGAGAGAGCTGCGGCGATCTCCTCGCGCGACGGCGTCGCAGCCCCTTTCTCCGCGCGCCAGCGATCGTGAAAGGCCGCCGCCTCCACGATGAAGCCCGGCGTGCAGAAGCCGCATTGCAGCGCGTCCAGTGCCATGAACGCCTTCTGAATCGGGTGCAGCTTTGTGGCGCCGATGCCCTCGACCGTGGTCAGCGATTTTCCGGCAACTGCGTTCGCCGGCATCAGGCAGCTTGCGACGGGCACGCCGTCGACCAGCACGGTGCAGGCGCCGCACACGCCTGAGCCGCAGACGAGCTTGGTGCCCGTGAGGCCGAGAGAATCGCGGATCACGTCGACGAGCAGCGCGTCGGGATCGTCCGGAAGCGGCCGCGACTGACCGTTGATCGTCATGGTGCTCATTCAACGCCTCTCCGTTAAGCATCGCGCAATCGCGCCTTAGTACCGTCATTCCGGGCTCACGCTGCGCGCGCCCGGAATGACGAAGGCAGGTGAAGCGCGGTGGAAGCCGTCGGATATGATTCAGCGATGATGCTCCACGAAGAGATGACGGCCGCCGTGTGTCATCTTCATGGCGTCATCGTGAGGAAGCCCGCCGCACACGCAACGCTTCCAAACCGCGCACCTCCGCGCATGGCTGCGATGCGGCAAAAAGATTGGAACGATGCCCGACGCAACAGGTTGACGCGCGATCTTTGTAAGTCCCGCGAAAACAAGCGTCGGAGTTCCCCATGTCGAAGCCGCTTTTGCTGGCCACGATCTCGCTTTGCCTTTTCTCGGCTGAAGCAAGTGCGCACGGAGTTCGCCCATACCATCGCCAGCTCTATCATCGCGTCAGTCAGCAGCAGGTTTATCAGGGTGGCCCTTACGCCTATCAAAATCCATTTCATCAATCCCGGCTGTATCAGCCGCAGATGTCTCAGCCTCAAATCTATCAGCCCCAAATGTATCAGCTTCACGCGTATCAGGGGCGAGGCGCGCGTGCGCGTGTTCTGATGTCGGGCCAGGTCGTCCCGACTTCAATCGAGCAGCCGCGCATCGCGCCCGAATTGTCCGATAGCCTCATCACGGCCTCGCCGAACTTCGCGCGCGGCTATCATCGCAGCACTTTTCAGCGTCTCGCCTATCAAACGCCCGCCGATCAAACCCGGCTTTCCTACCGCCGCTACGGACGCGCCTGGTGCGGCGCCTATCTGAGCGCGTATCTCGGCAGGAATGACCGTCGCCTTGCGCTCGCGCGCGAATGGGCGAGGGAAGGCAGCAATGCCGGCGGCCCGGGTATCGGCGTCGTCGTGGTGTGGCCGCATCACGTCGGCATCATCACCGGCCAGGCGCCCAATGGCGAATGGCTCGTGCACAGCGGAAACGATGGCGGGGCCGTTCGCACGCGCGCGCGTTCGCTACGGGGCGCGATCGCCTTTCGCCGGGTGTAACGTTACGGTTTCGTCTTCCACATCCAGCCTGCCAGCGCTATAGCGGCAGCAGCCCCAAGCAATTGCGCGGCGACAAAGGCGATGACGCCGCCAGGCGCGATGCCGGCGAACGTGTTCGAGAGCGAGCGGGCGATCGTCACGGCCGGGTTTGCAAAGGACGTCGAGGCGGTGAACCAATAGGCCGAGGTGATATAGAGACCGACGGCATAGGGGATCGCGGCGGGGGTTCGCTCCGCGCAGCCGAAGATCGTGAGCAACAGGCCGAAGCTCGCAATCGCTTCCGCAATCCACTGCCCGGCGCCGGTACGCTCGTTCAGCGAAACCTGCATCACGGGAAGCTCGAACATCAGATGCGCGGCCCAGACACCGGCAATTGCGCCGGCAATCTGGGCTGCGATGTAGATGACCACGATGCGCCACGGCACCTCCCCGCGGCAGGCCAGTGCGAGCGTTACTGCGGGATTGAAGTGTGCACCAGAGACGGGCCCGAACACGAGGATCAGGACGACCAATATCGCGCCGGTTGGAATCGTGTTGCAGAGAAGCGCGAGCGCGAAATTCCCGCCCGCGAGCTTTTGCGCCATGATGCCCGAGCCGACGACGGCCGCGAGCAGAAAGGCGGTGCCGAGCCATTCGGCGACGGTGCGGCGCGCCAGCGATGGCATCAGTGACGTTCCGGCACCCGTGTTGCGCCTTCCATTTCGCCGATCTCGCGGAGCCTTGTGCCAAGGCTGAGCTGGTCCAGCGAGTGGATCGGCAGCGAAACGAAGATGCCAATCCGCTGGTTGAGGAGGCGATACGCCTCCTTGAACGCGAGCGCGATCTCAGCCTGATTGCCTGTCGCATCCGCGGGGTCGGGGATTCCCCAATGTGCGGTCATTGGCTGGCCCGGCCAGATCGGACAGACTTGCTCGGCAGCATTGTCGCACACGGTAAACACGAAATCGAACTGCGGCTCTTTCAGGAACTCGACCCAGGATTTCGAGCGAAAACCTGTGGTGTCGTAGCCGAGGCTCCGCAGCAGCTGGATCGTGTGCGGATTGACCTGTCCCTTCGGCTGGCTGCCGGCGCTGTACGCGCGGAATTTGCCTGCACCGACCTTGTTGAGGATCGCCTCCGCAATGATCGAGCGTGCCGAGTTGCCTGTGCAGAGAAACAGGACGTTGTAGAGACGATCGGTCATGATAACGCTCTGTCAGCTGCAGCAGGCGGATGCGGGTTTTGTCACGGCCTGCGGTGCGCAGCAGGCGCTCTGCTTCTCGTGAGCGACGCGCGCCGCGTTCTCGCCGCTGCCGTCGCCATAGACCGTGCTTTCGCCGGTCGTATGGAAGGTCTCCCAGGAGATCCCTGCGGGATCGCTGGTCCATGATTTCTCGGACTTTGCGTAACAGCAGGTGGTCTCACCCTGCTCGATGATGTCGCCGCCGGCCTGGCGCAGCCGGCCATAGACCTCGTGCAACTCGTCGGTGTTTTCGACCTGAATGCCGAGATGGTCGAGACCAACGGCGCGGCCCCGCGTCGAGATCGCGAAATTGACGCGCGGATCGTCCAGCATCCATTTCGCGTAGTCCGCCTTCACCACGGATGGCTTCGTTGCAAACAGCGACGAGTAAAAATGGATCGCTTGCGGAATGTCGGCGACGGAGACGTGGACGTGCAGGCGCTTCATCTCGTGTCCTTTCAGGCTGGAACTTTTGCACGCTTGCGCGCGGGTTTGCATTGAACAACGGGCATGCAGGAGATGCCGCCGCAGCAGTTTTCGGTGAGGAAGGCGATCAGCTCGTTCATGGACTCGAAGCGCGCGGCATAAATGATGGAACGGCCATCACGCCGAGCGCTGACGAGTCCCGCGGTTCGCAGCCGGTCGAAATGAAACGTCAGTGTGTTTGGCGCAAGATCGAGCGCGTCCGCCACGGCCCCTGCCGGCATCCCGTCGGGACCTGCCTGCACCAGGAGGCGGAACACATCGAGCCGACTGTCCTGGGCGAGCGCGGCAAGCGCGCTGACGGCCTTTGTCTTTTCCATATTTCAACGAATATTGAAATATGGGGCGTCTGTCAACTGGTCCGAAAAGGCGTTTCGCGCCGGGCATTTTCGGCAAGTGATTTGCCCGACAAGTGAAATTCGCGAATTCGTGTCAAGGCGCGCCCTCAAAAATAATTCGCTTTATCAGAACCACAAATCAATGCCATCACTCCGCCGTCCCGCCTCGAGATGAGGGGCGTTTCGCGATCGTCACGAACGTGAGGCGGGGTGCGATGGACGCGGCTCGTATCGTCAGACGTGCGATGCGATTGCGGACGGCGAAGGCGTGTGGTTCTGGCGCCCCTGGGCTGGCGCTAAGTCTGTCGATGAGACAGGCGACGGTGACTATGAGGTCACGGACACCGGGAAGAGCACGCGGATAAGCGTTAACACCATCGCGCAGGGAATGTCGCTTGTTCGGCTTCACCTGTAGTGACTAAAGCTTGTGTGCTTCTTCACTTCGCACACAGGGCTGCGGGTGCAGCAAAACACCCGGCATTCCCTGCGCCCTCTGCGATTTCGAGGACGTGGTCTTTGCAAGCACTCGGACACAACGTGTCGCGGGACCGCGGAGTCGCGCCGGACGACCACTTCGTCCTCCTCGTCATTCCGGGGCGCGCGCAAGCGCGAGCCCGGAATGACGAGGGGAGAGAGAGTGTGTGAATACGACTCGCGCGCCGGCTCAGCTTTTGTGCGCGCTCCAGATGCCCCAGTTCACATTGGTGAGGCAGCTAAAGTCCGTGCCGAGGGGGCGGCGGGTCTGGCGATCGTGTGCCGCGACGCATGTCTCGGACTCGGCGATCTTTCGCTTCAATTCGGCGATGGCCCTCTCGGTCCGGCCGCCCTTGTCGTGCCCGGCGGTAAATCGCGATACCTCGAGCGCTTTCAACGCCTCGCGGTTGCGTTTGAGCTGTGCCCGATGCCAGGCAACCTTGCTGTTGCTGTCCGCCACGCGATGTTCTCCTGATTCGCGTTCACCATATCATGCGGCCAGTGCCACAATCGCGACCAGATTGGAGTCAGTTTGCGGCAAGCCCGGAGCCTCGATCGCCTCACAGCTCCCGCGCATTGGAGAAGGCGAACGACGACACCCGCCGCGTGTTCTCGTCGAGGATCAACGTGCGCGTGATCGGCGGCTCGGCGCGCTGGCTGCAGTTCTCGCGTTCGCAGAGACGGCAGTTGACGCCGATCGGCGTTCCCTCGGCCTTCTCGAGGTCAATGCCCGCGGCATAGACGAGCCTCGATGCATGGCGGATCTCGCAACCGAGGCCGATCGCAAAGCGTGGCTGCGGCAGGGGATGCGGCACAGTCGGCCGCCGCACCATCTGCGCGATGGAGAAGTAGCGCGTGCCGTCCGGCAGCTCGATCACCTGCTTCAACAGGCGATCGGGCGTGTCGAAGGTCGAATGAACATTCCACAGCGGACAGGTGCCGCCGAACTTGGAGAAGGGAAACGTGCCGGAGGAAAAGCGTTTGGAGACGTTGCCTGCGTTGTCGACGCGAAGCAGGAAAAACGGAATGCCGCGTGCGTTCGGCCGCGACAGCGTGGTGAGGCGATGGCAGACCTGCTCGAACCCCGAACTGAACCGCTGCGCCAGCACGTGCACGTCGTAGCTCAATGCTTCGGCCGCGGCCAGAAAGGCCGGGTAGGGCATCATCACGGCGGCCGCGAAATAATTTGCGAGCGTGATGCGATAAAGGCGCCGCGGGGCGTCGTCGAGCGTGCCGGCGCGGCCCAAGATGGTTTCGAAATGCGTGCCGCATTCGGCAAGCGCGATCTGAAACGCGAGCTGGAAGGTGCGGCCGGGAGCGTCCACCAACTCGGATATCAGCAGTTGCCGGCGGTGCCGGTCGAAGCGGCGGAGCGTCTCGCGCATGACATCGACCGGCATGATGCGGGTGACGACGGAATGCTTCTCGCGCAGCCGCGCCGCGAGCGCCGCATAGAGCCCTTCGGGCGGCACGTTCAGCTCGTCGCGAAGCGTCTCGGCGGCCTGCTCGAGCTCGCCGAAATAATTGCGATTGGCCTCGATCAATTCGCGCACGCGCTCGATCGGGTTGGCCTCGAACTGGCTGCCCTCGCGGTCGGCCATTTGCGCGGCCACCAGCGTCTCGCCGCGCCGCGCCTCGGTGTAGGCGGCATAAAGCCGCTGCAGCGCATGGGTAACGCCTGGGCAAAGCTCGGCCAGATCGCGCAGCTCCTGCTTGGGCAGATCGATCTGGCGGAACAGCGGATCGGAAAAGATCTCGTTGAGCTCGGCGAAAAAGCGATCTTCGTCCGCGGTCGCAAGGTCGCGCAGATCGAGGTCATAGGCTTCCGCGAGGCGGAGCAGGATTTGCGCCGTGACCGGGCGCTGGTTGCGCTCGATCAGGTTGATGTAGCTCGGTGAGATGCCGAGCCCCTCGGCGATCTGGGTCTGCGACAGGCCAAGCTGCTGGCGGATGCGCCGAAACCTCGGGCCGACAAACAGCTTCTTTCCGCTATCGGCGGGCATGGCAGCCTCATTGACCTATTTGTGACAAAATTTACAACATGACATCTATGACAAGTTTATATGTTACATGACATCACCATTCGATTGCAAGCCACCTGTACTCCTCAGAAAGATTGGCGTTTAGCTCCAGGACGCATTTCGCAATGCACTGTCACGAATGTCGATGAGAGATATGGCGAAATAAACGCCGGTCTGTCGTCACCGAAAGGATCACGGACATGAACTTCCAACCGCGCGGGATCAACGAGCAGGGCCTCCAGGGGCCGGCGTCCTATCAGAGCCAGGTCGAGGCAGCCGAAGCGCTTCTCAAGACCAAGCCGACCTGGAACGGCGTCAGCGCCGAAGCCGTGGCGCGCATGCGCCTGCAGAACCGCTTCAAGACCGGCCTGGACATCGCTCGGTACACCGCGGCGCTGATGCGCAGCGACATGGCGGCCTACGACGCCGATCCCACCAAGTACACCCAGTCGCTCGGTTGCTGGCATGGCTTCATTGCGCAGCAGAAGCTGATTTCGGTGAAGAAGCATTTCGGAACAACCGATCGCCGGTATCTCTATCTTTCCGGCTGGATGATTGCCGCGCTTCGCTCCGAGTTCGGACCGCTTCCCGACCAGTCGATGCACGAGAAGACCTCGGTGCCCGCGCTGATTGAAGAGCTCTACACCTTCCTGCGTCAGGCGGATTCCCGTGAGCTCAACAATATCTTCCGCGCGCTCGATGCGGCGCGCAAGGA
This sequence comes from uncultured Alphaproteobacteria bacterium, assembly GCA_963738845.1. Taxonomy (GTDB): domain Bacteria; phylum Pseudomonadota; class Alphaproteobacteria; order Rhizobiales; family Xanthobacteraceae; genus Bradyrhizobium. Next base: position 326,182 of record CAVTYJ010000016.1, read on the forward strand.
AGGCGACAAGGCCAAGGAAAAGGCGCTGATCGAGAAGATCGACAATTTCCAGACCCACGTCGTGCCCGTCATCGCCGACATTGACGCAGGCTTCGGTAATGCCGAGGCAACCTACTTGCTCGCCAAGAAGATGATCGAGGCCGGTGCATGCGCCCTGCAGATCGAGAATCAGGTCTCCGACGAAAAGCAGTGCGGGCACCAGGACGGCAAGGTCACCGTGCCGCATGAGGTGTTCCTGGCGAAGATCCGGGCCTGCCGCCACGCTTTCCTCGAACTGGGTGTCGAAGACGGAATCATCGTGACGCGCACCGATTCGCTGGGGGCCGGTCTGACGCAGCAGATCGCTGTGAGCCACAAGCCCGGCGATATCGGCGATCAGTACAACAGCTTCCTGGATTGCGAGGAAGTGACGGCCGCCAACGCCAGGAATGGCGACGTCATCATCAACCGCAACGGCAAGATGATGCGTCCGAAGCGGCTTGCCAGCAACCTCTACCAGTTCCGTGCCGGCACCGGCGAGGATCGCTGCGTGCTCGACTGCATCACTTCGCTGCAGAACGGCGCCGACCTGCTCTGGATCGAGACCGAGAAGCCGCATATCGAGCAGATCGCCAAGATGGTCGACCGCATTCGCGAGGTGGTTCCGAACGCGAAGCTGGCCTACAACAACTCGCCATCGTTCAACTGGACGCTCAACTTCCGTTGGCAGGTGTATGACGCCATGAAGGAAGCCGGCAAGGATGTCAGCAGATACAATCGCGCCGACCTGATGAAGCCGGAATATGACGACACGCCGCTGGCCATCGAAGCCGACGCGCGCATCCGCACGTTCCAGGCCGATTTCGGCAAAGCGTGCCGGCATCTTCCACCATCTGATCACCTTGCCGACCTACCACACGGCAGCTCTGTCGACCGACAATCTCGCCAGGGAGTATTTCGGCGAGCAGGGTATGCTCGGCTACGTGAAGAACGTTCAGCGGCAGGAAATCCGACAGGGGATCGCCTGCGTCAGGCATCAGAACATGGCTGGATCCGACATCGGCGACGATCACAAGGGATATTTCGCGGGCGAGGCCGCTCTGAAGGCGGGCGGCGCCCACAACACGATGAACCAGTTCAGCTAAGCCGGAATCGATCGGACAACAGGAGACTGCGGAAATGAGCAAAGGCAGCAATTTCTGGGTGATTGGCGGTGAGTTCGGGTCGATGAACTTCCACAAGCTCGTGGAAGGCTCGGCCCAGGTCAAAGGTCCGTTCAAGACGCGTAAGGAGGCCGAGGATTGTTGGCGCGAGGTGTCGGAAGAGAACCGCCACAAGGCCGGCGTGCGCTTCTCGATCGTGGAAGAGCCCAATCGCTCCGCGGCCTGATCGGCTTTTCGAGGCCGGGTATTGAGAGCATGATCCCGGAAATCAGCGAGGCTCATGCTCGATAACAAAGTGCCCAGGGAAGGGCGGCCCCATCCGGTGCAGACCGGGTGGGGCCGTCCGGCTTTTCCACCTCGGTCTAACTTATTGAGAACGAACGAAGTTTGCGGAGGCCGGGGTTGCTGATAGGTTAATCGGGCAAATAACCTTTTCGGGACGAGGGCGGTCCGATGTCAAACGCGCAGACCTCCGGAAACGGCGGGGCGGGCGAGCAGCGTCCAGTGCGATTGCGCGATGCGCTGCGCAGGGCGCGGATCGAGGCCGCCGATCGCACCGGCGTCGTGGTGGATTTGCGCGATGCGGAGGTGGCGCGGCTCGAGATCCTCAACGAGGCGCTCGATCCGTTGTTCGAGCAGGTGCCCGACAGCGTCGACCTGCTTGACCGCGGCATCAGCCAGGGCGAGACGCCGCGGCTCTGGGTCGATGCCGTCGCGCATATCGTGATGGGGCGCGACAAGCGCATCTACCGCTTCGTGCAGGACACGCGGTTCGGCCGCAAGGTCCTCGCCGAATCGCACGAGGTCGGCGCGATCGTGGATGCGGTGACCGATTATGTCGCCCGCCGCATGATCGAGCGCGAGCAGGCGCTGGCTGCCGAACCGCTGGTCGAGCCGGTGGCGCCACAAAGGCGACGCCACCGCCCGTTCTGGGTGTTTGCTCTCGGCTTCGTTCTCGGTGCCGCCGCCCTGTTCGTGCTGGCGCTGCTTGCGGCGCTGAAGAACTCCTAGATCAGCCGCACGCGGCTGAGCTCGCGGATCTTGAGGTTCTCATCGATGCCGCGCACGATCTGCTCGCACCGCCAGGCAGCATTGTCGTGCTCGATCGCGTAGAGGTTATAGGCGGCGCCGGGATAGCGGCCATGGGCGAGCGCCGAGGCCGACGGCACGCCGATCGCGGGGATCGCGCCGTTTGGGCCCTCGATCCAATTGGTGGAGTGGACGTGGTCGTGACCGTGCAGGATGAGCTCGACGCCATGCGATTTGAGGAGCGCGATCAGCTCGGCAGAGTCGGTCAGCCGTTTGATGCGCGAGTCGGAGCTTAAGGGATGATGCACCAGCAGCACGCGAAAGGCCTGCTCGGCGCCAAGGCTTTTCAGAAGCCGCGCCAATGCCTCGAGCTGGGCGCGGCCGAGCGTTCCTGTCGCCATGAAGGGCAGGGTCGGCACCGCCGACGACAGGCCGATCAGGGCGAGCGGTCCGCGTCGGCGCAGCGAGGGAAACGTGACGAGATGGGCGGCATCGTCGCCGTTCAGGTAGCCGGCCCACGCCTGCGTGAAGAGGTGCCGGGTCGCGCGGACATAGGTATCGTGGTTGCCGGGAATGGCCGTCACCCGATCCGGCGGCCCAACGCTCTCCAGCCAGGCGCGCGACGGGGCAAACTCCGCCTCGAGCGCGAGGTTGACGAGATCGCCGGTGACGGCAATGTGGTCGGGTGCCTGCGTTCTCAGGTCCGCCAACAGCACATCCAGCACCTCCCGACGGTGGTATTTGTGACGGTTGCGCGTCCAGTTGAGATAGCCGAGTGCGCGCTTGCCGGCGAGTTCACGGACCCGCGGCCGCGGCATCGGCGGCAAATGCGGATCGGACAGATGGGCGAGTGTGAAGGCCGGCATCGCAAACATCTATTGGCAAGCGGGCCGCCCCCGCGCAAGGATCAGGGAAAGAGAAATTCGAGCGAGATGGATCTGCAAGGCTTACGAAAACGGCTGGAGCCCGTGCTGCGGCGCCTGTTCCATCTCTATTGGCGTCTGGCCCGCGGCATGACGCTCGGCGTCCGCGGCGTGGTGCTCGACGGCGACAACAGAGTTTTTCTGGTAAAGCACAGCTACGTGGCGGGATGGCATTTGCCGGGCGGCGGCGTCGAGGTTGGCGAAAGCTTCGACGAAGCGCTGAGGCGCGAGCTGATCGAGGAGGGGCGCATCGCGCTTGCGGGCGAAGCCGAGCTGCATGGCGTGTTTTTCAACAGTCACGTCTCGCGCCGGGATCACGTGGCCGTCTTTATCGTGAGGCAGTTCACCCAGGATCGGCTGCCCGAGCCGAACCACGAGATCGTGGCGTGTGGTTTCTTCGAGGCCGCCGCATTGCCCGACGGGACCACCGAGGGCACCCGGCTGCGGATCGCCGAAGTGCTCGACGGCAAGGCGCCGATCGCGACATGGCGCTGATCAGCCTGTGCACTGGAGTGGGCTTGGGACAACAATCGGAAAACATGACCCCGCTGAAAGCCATCTGCGTCCTGGTTTGCCTGCTGATACTGGCGAGCAATCTGTGGTCGATGTCTCGCTGGAACGAGGCCCGCGGCGTCTATGACGACGTCTGCTATCTGCGGCAGGCGCATCTGTTCCAGCGCTTCGGGCTTTCAGGCTTCGACACCGATATTTCCCGCGACGACGATCGATATCTGACGGACAAGTTGAAGGAGATCGGTTTTCCGACCTGGAACGACGCGGCAACCTTCCCGTGTCACAATCAGATGCCGTCAGCGAGAAAGTCCGTCGTTCAGTATCCGCCCGGGACCGGGCTTGTGATGGCGCTGTTTCCGCAAGGCCATCAGGTGGTGCCGCTTTATGCGCTATCGACGATTGTCGTGTTCGGCTTCGCGCTGCTTGCGATAGCTTCCGCGCGCGAGAGGCGCGCGACACTCATCGCCGGCGCGTTGGGCTCGCTTGCCATCTATCTCATGATCAACCCCTCGAAGGCCAGCTATTCGATGGCGCCGACCATGGTGGTGTGCGCGCTCGTCGGCTTCCTCACGCCGCATTGGTTGAAGCAGAAGCAGCACGCCTACAAGGTCCCCCTGACGCTGCTGGTCGGCTTTCTGCTCGGATTGTCAGTCGATTTTCGCTTGCCGAACCTGTTCCTGCCGGCGGGGTATTTCCTGTTCTTTCTCGTGGCGCTTGTGTCTTCGCGCAAGCCATCGATCGTTCTGCAGGGCGCGCTGTTTACGCTCGCGTTTCTGATCGGCATGGCACCGACGCTGGTGTCGAACGCGATCAATGCCGGCAGCCCGCTTGCCACGACCTATGGCGCGGTCGACGTGGTGGCGCCGGAATTCTCGCTGGCGATCGTGGGGCAATATCTTGCCGACACGCAGTTCGTGCTGCTGGCGCTGGCGATCGCGGGCGCTGCCCATCTCCTGCGAACAGGCGAGGAGAGAGCGCGCCGGGTTGCGCTGCTGACCGCGATGAATTTGGCGGTGAACCTGGCGTTCTTCCTGAGCCATCCCGTGTTCACGCCCTATTACACCATTCCTATTGCCATGCTCTCGCTGTGGAGCCTGTTGTTCGCCTGGTTGATGCAGGAGGCAGAAGCGGTGGACGGCGCACTTGCGGGCAGGCGGCCCGTGCCCGATCATGATATTCAGGCAATGAGTTGATAGCGCGCACGGACGGGCCTATTCGTGATGACATCACCATCGATGCGGGTTGCCGTTCTGGTGCCGTGCTTCAATGAGCAGGCGGCGGTCGGAAAGGTCGTCTCCGCGTTTCGCAATGCGCTGCCCGCAGCCGAGATCTATGTCTACGACAACAATTCGAAGGATCGTACCGCCGAGGTCGCGCGCGAGGCCGGCGCCGAGGTGCGCACCGAGCGTCGCCAGGGCAAGGGACACGTGGTCAGGCGCATGTTTGCCGACATCGATGCCGACGTCTACGTGCTGGTCGATGGCGATGCCACCTACGATGCCCCGAGCGCACCGTGCATGATCGAGAAACTCGTCAATGAGCATCTCGACATGGTGGTGGGCCTGCGCGTGGATCAGGAGGTTGAAGCCTGGCGGCTCGGCCACCGCTTCGGCAACCGCATGTTGACGGGTTTCCTGTCCGCGGTGTTCGGCCAGGCCTTCAAGGACATCCTGTCCGGTTACCGTGTGTTTTCACGCCGCTTCGTCAAGTCGTTCCCCGTGCTGTCGGACGGTTTCGAGATCGAGACCGAATTGACCGTGCACGCGCTGGAGCTGTCCATGCCTGTTGCCGAGGTCGAGACGCCCTATTACGCGCGTCCGGAGGGTTCGGTCAGCAAGCTCAACACCTATCGCGACGGATTGCGGATTCTCGCGACCATCCTGAAGCTCTATCGCTCGGAGAAGCCGCTGCGCTTTTTCTCGGTGGTCGGGGTGTTCTTCGCAATCGTGTCGATCGGGCTCGCGATTCCGGTGATCGTGACCTATCTCGAGGAGGGGATCGTTCCGCGCCTGCCGACCGCCGTGCTGTCGACCGGGTTGATGATCGTCGCGGTGCTGTCGGTATCCTCGGGGCTCGTGCTCGACACCGTCACGCGCGGCAGGCGCGAGATGAAGCATCTCGCCTATCTGTCCCAGCCGCCGCTTGAGAAAAACTGATACGGTTGACGGTGTGCACGCCATCGACGATAGACCGCGCCGCCGTCAAATGCTAAGCGCGTCGGAGTATGAGCGATCTTTCCCTTACCATCCTTCACGAGACGTCCGAAGACGCGCATGCGATCGAGCGGCTGCATGAGCGCACGTTTGGTCCCGGTCGGTTCGTGCTGAGCGCTTACCGGCTGCGCGAGCAGATCGGTCATCTGCTCGATCTGTCTTTCACCGCCCGCATCGGCACGCTCATGGTGGGTTCGGTGCGACTGCTTCCGATCCTGATCGGCGAGACCAAGGCGCTGTTGCTGGGACCGTTGACGATCGAGCCGCCGTTCCGCGGCCGCGGTATCGGCCGCGCGCTGCTCGAGCAAGCCATCGCCGACGCCAGGGCGAAAGGCCATCGCCTGGTGCTTCTGGTGGGTGATGAGGACTATTACAGACGCGTCGGTTTCAAGCGCGTGCCGAAGGGCAGGGCAACCATGCCGGGGCCGGTCGACTACAACCGTCTCCTGGTCGCCGAACTCGTTGACGGCGCTTTCGAGGGAGTTTCCGGTGTAGTCCGGCCGGATTGGGAGATGGCGCGATAGCGGCGCTCCGAAAACCGTGCAGCGGTTGAAATGAAGTCAGCGTCCCTCGCGCAGCCAGGTGGCCGCGAAGGCGCCGAGCAGGAGCAACAAGCCGATCAGGCCGGCGAAGATCGGCAGCACGCCGACACCCTTGACGATCGAGGCGTCGCGCATCTTCACGCCCATCCAGCCGTCGCCGTGGAACACGCTCGAAGCCCGTACCGCGACGATGCGCGGCATATCGAGGCTGCCGCCGTCGACCACGCGTTTCGCGTCGCCGCCGGTCGCCTGCGCGAGCGGCTTGAGCATATCGGTTGTCGAAGTGACCTCGGAAAATTCCTTCGGGTTGGTCGGCCCGACATTGATCAGGGCCTTCAGCGTGCCGTCGCTCGCCTGCCACAGGCCAAGCTCGTTCGCCGCGACGGTCGTGCGCCATTCGCCGGGCTCGCCGGCCGCAAGCGTCAGCTCGCGGGTCGCGCCCGAGGGCGAGGTCAAGGTCACCGGCGGCACGCTGTCGGCCATGGTCTGACGGATCACCTCGAGATCCTTGCCGTGCACCTGCAGCCGCAGCGCCTCTTCGTCCAGATCCGGCTGCTTCATCAGCCAGTGCGACATCCGCCGCAACAGATCGAGATGCGGTCCCCCGCCCTCATAGCCGCGCGCCCACAGCCAGATGTGGTCGGTGAGCAGCAGCGCGACGCGGCCTTCGCCGAAGCGCGACAACAACAGCAGCGGCTTGCCATCGGCGCCGGTCATCACGGGCGGGCTGGTCGCGTTGCGGGTGTCGACCGTGCGGAAGAACCGGCTCCAATGCGGCGGCTCGGTGGCCGACCCGTCCAGACCGCGCGTCACCGGATGGCGTTTGCCGGCATCGGAAAGATGCGCATAGAACGGCTTCTCTGTCACGCCGACCGGCTCGGCCGGCAACACCGCGTCAAGCGGCGTACGCCAGATCGAGGTGTTGGACGCGTAATCGGGGCCGGCGGACACCAGCACCGCGCCGCCCTGACGCACATAGCGTGCGATATTGTCGAAATAGGCGATCGGCAGCACGCCCTGGCGCGCGTAACGGTCGAAGATGATCAGTTGGAATTCGTTGATCTTCTGCTGGAACAGCTCGCGGGTCGGAAATGCGATCAGCGACAGTTCATTGATCGGCGTGCCGTCCTGCTTCTCCGGCGGGCGCAGAATGGTGAAATGCACGAGATCGACGCTGGCGTCCGACTTCAGCAGATTGCGCCAGGTGCGCTCGCCGGAATGCGGCTCGCCGGAGACGAGCAGCACGCGGAGCTTGTCGCGCACGCCGTCGATTGCAACCACCGCGCGGTTGTTGACGGGGGTCAGTTCCCCCTCGAGCGGGGAGGCCTCGATCTCAACAATGTTGGGACCGGCGTGCTTGATATCGATATCGACGCTCGCGGTCTGGCCGCTCTGCAGCGTGCGCTCGCTGATCACCTCGCCGTCGCGGCGGATTGCGACACGGGCGCGCTCGCCGCTGACGCCCTGGTCGTCGAGCCGGTAGGTCACGGTCTGGGTCTGGCCGACGATGCCGAAACGGGGGGCCGCTGTAATCGCGATGCGGCGGTCGCGCTCATTCCTTGCGCCGGTGATCAGCGCATGTACCGGCGCCTGGAAGCCGACGGCTGCGGCATTGGCGGGAATGTCGTGCACGCGACCGTCGGTGATCAGGAAGGCGCCGGCGACGCGATCGACCGGCACGTCAGACAGCGCCGATCCCAGTGCGCCGAACAAATGAGTGCCGTCGGTTTCGCCGTCGGCCTGGCCGGCTTCGACAACGCGCACGTCCAGCCCTTTTATCTTCTTCAGCGCGTCGACGAGCGCCTCCTGCGCCTCAGCGGTCTCCTTGTTGCGGCTTCCGAAATTCTGGCTAGGGCTCTTGTCGACCACGACGGCGGCAACGGAGGTCAGCGGTTCGCGGTCCTCGCGCGTAAACGACGGGTTGGCGAGCGCCAGTGCGATCAGCGCCAGCGCCGCCACGCGCATCGCGGCCCCGCGCGCACGCGCAATCAACAAGAGCGCGGCGATCACGACAATGGCGCCGATCGCGACCCAAAGCACGATCGAGGGGACCAATGGCGTAAACGCGATGCCGTAATTCATGGCGAAAACCTATTGCCCGAGCCGTTCGATCAGCGCCGGCGCGTGCACCTGGTCGGCCTTGTAGTTGCCCGTGAGCGTGTACATCACGATGTTGACGCCGGCTCGGAAGGCGAATTCGCGCTGCTTCGGCTCGCCGGGGGTCAGCGGCAGCATCGGCTGGCCGTCAGGACGAATCGCCCAGGCGCCGGCGAGATCGTTCGAGGTGATGATGATCGGCGAGACGCCGTCGCCGCCTCGCGCCGGGCGCGAGGCGCTTTCCTCCTCGTTCTCGCGCGGCAGCGTCTCGACCCAGGTCTGGCCGTTCGTGAAGCGACCGGGAAAATCGCGCAACAGATAGAACGTCTTGGTGAGCACATGCTCGCGCGGCACCGGCTCAAGCTCGGGCACGTCGAGCGAGGACAGGATGTCGCGCAAGGTCTGCATGCCCGGCGTCTCCGACGCTCCGTTTTCGCCGGGGCCGGCTTCGATCGCATCGCGCGTGTCGAACAAGATGGTGCCGCCCTGCTTCATATAGGCGTCGATCTTGTTCAGCGCGTCCTGCGGCGGTTTGGGTGTGCCCGGCACGATCGGCCAATAGATCAGCGGGAAGAATGCAAGCTCGTCGTGCGCCGGATCGACGCCGACGGGATCGCCTGCCTCCAGAGCCGTGCGCTGGGCGAGAAACAGCGTCAGGCCGGACAAGCCGGCCTTGACGATCGAATCGACGTCGTTATTGCCGGTCACGACATAAGCCAGCCGCGTCTGCGACACCGCGCGCATGGCGAAATCATCGCTGCTTTCGGCGCGCAAATGCGAGGGCACGGCCAGCGCGCCCGCCACAATAAAGCAGGCGATCACGGCAGGCGCGGCGCGACGGCGCAAGAGCCCTGCGAGCCCGCCGCCGAGAACCGCCACGATTATCGCATCCAGCAGGAACAGTGCGAGGGAGGCCGACAGCAGCATGCCGCGAAGATCGCGCGGCTCGGCATTGGTGTAGCTTGCGCGGCGCGCGCGCAGGGCCGAGGTGTCGAGCGGTGCGATGCGGTCGGCCGCCGCCAGCGTGTTCACCGCGAGCGGTCCCTCGGCCGGACCGTAAAATCCTGGCGGATGGTCCGGCGTCGCGCGGTCGGAGTAGTCGGCCGGCAGCGGCTTTGCCGTCGAGGGCGGCGGTCCGAACGCGCCAAAACCATCCAGCGTATGCAAGGGCGCCAGCGTTTCCTTGCCCGCCTCGCTGGCAACGCCGGCGCCCGGCGTGCTGGTATAGCCGGAGATATCGACGATCCGTCGCAACATCTCGACGAAGGTACCCGACATCGGCAGGTCCGACCAGCGCATGTCGGCGCTGACGTGGAACAGCGCGACCAGGCCCTTGCCGCGCCGCTCGCCGGTGACAAGCGGAGTGCCGTCCTCCAGCGAGGCCCAGCTCTTCGTCGCGAGCACCGCATCGGGCTCCGCGAGCACTTGCCGGTTTACGGTGACATCCTTCGGCACGGACAGGCCGGCGAACGGCCCATCAGCCGTAAAGGCTGCGAGATGCTGCGGTTTCTCCCAGGTCAAGCTGCCGCCGAGGCTGCGGCCGCCGCGGCGGAGCTTGACCGGAACGAGATCGTCGTCGCCCTGCGCGAGGCGCGGCCCCGCAAAGCGCACGAGCACGCCGCCCTGATCGATCCAGGCCGTGAGGCGTTCGCGGATTTCCGGCGACAGCGTGCCGACATCGGCAAGCACGATCATCGGCAGCTTCTGGTCGAGGAATTGGGTGATCGCCTGTTGCGGCGCGCCGCGGTCGCCAAGCCGGACGTCTGCAAAGGGCGCCAGCGCGCGCGTGAGATAGAATGTCGGCGCGAGCAACGGCTGGGCGGTATCGCTGGTCGAACCGCTGACGATGCCGATGGCGCGACGCCGCCACCTCTTGTCGAGCAATTGCACCGCACCGGCCGATCGTTCGCCCGATATTTCGAGCCGGGCGATGTCGTTGCGCAATTCCACCGGAAGATCGAAGACGGCATCGGTATCGCGCGCCTGCGGTGCAAAGCCGAAACGAGCTTCAGCGATCGGCGAGCCCTTGGCATCGAGCGCCCGCACCACGCCACCGGCTATTCCGGTATCCGTGCGCAAGACCTTCACCGTCATCTTCGCGGCCGCGTTCTCCGAGGCGACCAGCGCCAGCGGCGACGGCGTGCCGCCTTCGAAGATGGTCAGCGCGCGATCGCCGATCGTCTTTCCGAGCGCTTCCACGAATTCCGTGCCTCGGCCGGTGTCGGTGCCATCGGTCAGCCAAGCGATCTCGACCTCGCCGGTGGTCTTCAGGAAGCGCTCGATGATGGCAATCGTTTCGACCCGCTCGACCGCATAGGGTTTGGGCGTCAACTGCCGCAGCGCCACACGTGCCGCGCCTGCCGGCATCAGTGTGATGTCGCGCGTGGGCTCAGACAGCGGAACCAGTGCGACGGCCCGGCGGTCGTTCTCGGCATTGGCGATCAGTTCGTCGGCGGCCTTGATCCGCGAATCCCAGCTTGCGGCCGCGCTCCACCCGTCGTCGAGCAGGATCATCAATGGCGAGGTGCTGCCGGCAAGCCCGGTCTGCGGATTCCAGATCGGTCCGGCGGCAGCAAGAATGATCAGTGTCGCGGCGGCAAGGCGCAGTGCCGTGAGCCACCATGGCGTGCGCGACGGCGTTTCCTCTCTTTGGGCGATGTCGAACAACAGTCGGGTCGGCGGGAACTCGATCCGTCGCGGGCGCGGCGGCATCACCCTCAAGAACCACCACAGTACCGGCAGGCTCAGCAGTCCCAGCAGCAGGATCGGTTCGGCAAAGGATAAAGGCAGGCCAAACATCACGCGCTCCTGCCTGCCTTGACGTTCGCCCGTCCACCGATCTTGCTCACCATCATGCCGCCGTGCAGGAACAACAGCAGTTCGGCGGCCGATCGGTTGGTGGTGTGGGTCGTGAACAGCCAGTCGAGCATGTTGGTCTCGTCCCTGATCTGGTCGCGATGCAGCGCGACCCGCGCGACGTAGTCACTGGCCCAGCTCTCGGCGCGGCCCGCAGTGATAACGCCAAACCCTTCCGGCTCGACGAATTCGATTCGACCGGAATAGGGAAACGTCTCTTCCGCGGGATCGACGATCTGCACCAGCGTGCCGTGCGCGCCGGAGGAGGACAACCCGGCGAGCATCGCCGTAATTTCCGACATCGGCGACCAGAAATCCGACAGCACCACGATCTCGGCGAGCGCCGAGGGGACAAAGGAAGGCGGCAGGCTGAGCCGCGCGGCGTCGTCATGCAGCATCGCCTGCGCCATCTTGTCGATGACGCTGCGGCTCGCCGTCGGATTCATCAGGCCGGGAATGCCGACGCGCTCGCCGCCGGCGACCAGGAGCTCGGCCAACGCGAAAGCGACGATCAGCGAACGCTCGAGCTTGGAATCGCGCGCGTCGCGAGAGGCAAACGCCATCGAGGGCGAGCGGTCGGGCCAGAGCCACACGGTGTGTGCGGCCTCCCATTCCTGCTCGCGCACATAGAGATGATCGTCGCGTGCGGATCGTCGCCAGTCGACGCTTTGTGACGGCTCGCCCGATACGAAGCGGCGGTATTGCCAAAAGCTTTCGCCCGCACCGGCGCGCCGCCGTCCATGCAGGCCATGGATGACGTTGGCGGCGATGCGGCGGGCCTCGAGCACCAGTCGCGGCAGCGAAGCGGCGAGCGTACGGCTTTCGCCATCGGCACGTCGGATTGCTGCGAGCTCCGTTGACTGCTGCCTGGACGCCTCCGCCATCAACCGATCCGCGTCTTCAATTGCCGAATCACGTCCGGAATCGTGTGTCCCTCGGCGCGCGCCGAGAAGGTCAGCGCCATGCGGTGCTTGAGAACGGGTTCGGCGAGGTCGAGCACATCGTCGATCGAAGGCGCGAGCCGCCCGTCGAGCAGCGCGCGGGCGCGTACCGCCAATGTCAGGGATTGGCTGGCGCGCGGACCGGGGCCCCAGGCGATCAGCTTGCCGGCCTCACCGCCTTCGGGGCCCGGTCGTGCCGAGCGCACCAGCGACAGGATTGCTTCCACGACGGAATCGCCAACCGGCAGGCGGCGAACAAGGCGCTGCGCGGCGATCAAGGCATCCGCCTGCATGGCACCCTTGGCGAGCGTCTCCTCGGCACCGGTGGTCTCGAACAGGATCCGCCGCTCGGCGTCGCGGTCGGGATAGTCGACGTCGATCTCCATCAGGAAGCGGTCGAGTTGGGCTTCCGGGAGCGGATAGGTGCCTTCCTGCTCAAGCGGATTCTGCGTGGCCAGCACATGGAACGGCTTGGGCAGGTCGTGGCGCACGCCGGCCACCGTAATGTGCTGCTCCTGCATCGCCTGCAGAAGCGCCGATTGCGTGCGCGGGCTCGCGCGGTTGATCTCGTCGGCCATCAACAGCTGGGCGAACACTGGACCGGCGATGAAGCGGAACGAGCGCTTGCCGCTCGTGCTTTCGTCCAGCACCTCCGCGCCCAGAATGTCGGAGGGCATCAGATCGGGCGTGAACTGGATGCGCTTGGCGTCGAGCCCGAGGGTCACGCCGAGAGTCTCGACCAGTTTCGTCTTGGCAAGACCGGGCACGCCGATCAGCAGCGCATGTCCGCCGGACAAGATCGTCACCAGTGTATTTTCGATGACCCGGTCCTGACCGAAAATGACCGCCGCAATCGCTTCCTTTGCCGCGCGGATCTGACCCGAGACCTGTTCCGCAGAGCGAACGATCACGTCCTCGAGCTTTTCCACACTTTCCGCCATCCTTCAGCTCCTTGAAGCTTTGCGCCGAGCCCTCGACGTCATGCCATCGACCCATGCTAAACTGGTGCAAAGGCCATGTATTCGTTGAATTAAACTATCCCCACAATATCGGCATTTCGGGGTATTAACGGCATCACGATATGGAGACCAACCCGGTACTTTTGCGGGGAACTCGACGCCACCGATGGCTTGCACCAATCGTGCCAGCTTCAGGCGATCAAACGTCAAGGCAAACCATGGCGAAGCAAGGGCACACGAGCAACAACCTGGAAAGCCTGACGATCGCTGCGCGGGAGGCAATGAACAAGACGCCTGTGGGAAAAGGGCTGCCCCCGGTGCACCTGTGGAATCCGCCGTTTTGCGGCGATCTCGACATGCGAATCGCGTCAGATGGTACTTGGTTCTACATGGGGACACCAATCGGAAGGCAGGCGCTCGTGCGGCTGTTTTCGACCATCCTGAAACGGGAGGGGGACAAGCATTTTCTGGTCACGCCCGTGGAGAAGGTCGGCATCCGCGTCGACGATGCTCCGTTCATGGCGGTCGAGATGGTGAAGGACAGCGACGCGCGCGGACCGCTGTTGCGCTTCCGCACCAACGTCGATGACTGGGTGGATTGCGACGTCGGCCATGGCCTGCGCTTCACCAAGGCGTCCGACGGCGGGCTGACGCCCTATCTTCACGTGCGCGCGGACCTGTGGGCCAAGGTGACGCGCGCGCTGTACTACGATCTCGTCGATCTCGGCGAGGAGCGAATGGTCGACGGCGAGGAATTGTTCGGCGTGGTGTCCGCGGGCGGGTTTTTTCCGATGGGACATGCGGACGAGGTGAGGACCGCGCTTTGAACGAACCGAAGCCAAAGCTCACACCCGGCACCGCGCCCGAGGTCACCACGGCGGATTTCTTTGCTCGTGCCAAGGCACGGCTCTCCTTTGACGTGCCGCCCGGGCTCGACGATCCCAGCGTCATTCCGGAAAGCGGCGATGCCGGCACCGATCGCATGCTCGAGATCCTGGCGCGCGAACAACCGATTCGTCCGGCGGCGGTGCTTGTTCCGATCGTCGACCATCCGCAGCCGACCGTGCTGCTGACGCAGCGCGCCACTACTCTCGCCGACCACGCCGGGCAGATCGCGTTTCCCGGCGGCAAGATCGACCCGACCGACGCCACTCCGCTCGACACCGCGTTGCGCGAAGCCAAGGAAGAGGTCGGTCTGCCGCGCGACTTCGTCGAGCCGATCGGCTATCTCGGTCTCTACGGCACGAGCTTCGGCTTTCGTATCTTGCCGACGGTGGCGCGGATCAGGCCGGGCTTCGAGCTCAGGCTCAGCATGGGCGAAGTGGACGACACCTTCGAGGTGCCGCTGTCGTTCCTGATGGATCCGGCAAATCACCAGATTCATCGCAAGGAATTTCGCGGCATGCTGCGCTCCTATTACGCCATGCCGTATGGCGAGCGTTATATATGGGGCGCGACTGCCGGCATGCTGCGGATGATGTATGAACGGATCTATCTGCCATGATCCGTCCAGTGGTGACCGAGATCGGCATCTTTCTCGTCCCGTTCGGCATCTACGTCTTGTTCCTGATCGCGACCCGTTCCGGAATCATGGTGCAGTCCTCCTGGCCGTTCCAGATGGTTGCCCGGCTGATGCTGGGCTCGCTGCTCCTGGTCATCGCGAGCCTCGTCCTGCTCGCCCAATTTTCGGGCGGTGCGCCGACTTCGACCTACGTCCCCGCGCATGTCGAGAACGGCAAGCTCGTTCCCGGAGTCGAGAGATGAGCGATGTGCGCGGATTGAGTGATGCGCCCTGGCTCAACTCGGGTCCGGCCGCCCGTGTGCTCAAGCTTCTGGATTCCGACGGCGAGGAAGCGCGGGTGGTCGGCGGCGCGGTGCGCAACTCGCTTTTGAACATTCCGATCGGCGACGTCGACATCGCGACCACCGCTCCGCCGGACGAAGTGATCCGCCGCGCCAGGGACGCCGGCATCAAGAGCGTGCCGACCGGCATCGAGCACGGCACCGTGACGCTGGTTGTGGATTCGCAGCCGTTCGAGGTCACGACCTTGCGCGAGGATACCGAAACTTTTGGCCGCAAGGCCAAGGTCGCCTTCGGCCGCGACTGGGTGGGGGACGCGCACCGGCGCGACTTCACGATCAACGCGCTGTCGGCCGGCCTCGACGGCGTGGTGCACGATTATGTCGGCGGGCTCGAGGACATTGCGGCGCGGCGCGTGCGTTTCATCGGCGATCCCGGTCAGCGAATTGAAGAGGATTTCCTGCGCATCCTGCGCTTCTTTCGCATTCACGCCGCCTTCGGCGCAGGCGAGGTCGATCGCCCCGGCTATCTCGCCTGTATCCGCGCGCGCGCAGGCCTTGCGAGCCTGTCCGCCGAGCGGCTGCGGACGGAAATGATCAAGCTGCTGGTGGCCGACGGCGCGATCACCGCGATCGAGGCGATGACGGATGGTGGGCTCCTGCAGTCGATAGTCGGCGGCGTCGTCTATACCGGGCCGTTCTCGGCGATGATCCTGGCCGAGCGCGCGCTGTCGCTGAAGGGCGACGCGATCCGCCGCCTTGCGGCGCTCGGGGTTGCCGTCACCGAGGACGCGCGCCGTATCGCCACGCGGTTGCGCCTCTCCAATGTCGAGGCCAAGCGGCTGGATTCGATGGGCCATCGATGGTGGCGGCTCGGCGGAATGGACGACGCGCATGCGAAGCGGCGTCTCTACCGGCTCGGCGCGGACGCCTATCGCGACCGCGTGATGCTGGCGTGGGCGCGATCGGGAGATGACGCCGGCTCGGCGCAGTGGCACGAGCTTGCGACGTTGCCAAACCGCTTCACGGCGCCGAAATTCCCGCTGAAGGCGTCCCACTTCGTCGCGCGCGGGATCGAGGAAGGACCATTGCTCGGGCATGTGCTGGCGCTTGCCGAAGACGCCTGGCTTGCCGCCGATCTTCCGCTCGATCGATCTGCCCTGGATGCCATCGCCGACCAGGTCGTCGCGCGCCTCGCCCGCGATCCCAAACCGTGACGCTGGTCTCGGGCTTTGCCGATATCTCGCTGCTTCAGTTATTGCTCGTGGCCGCGGTCGCGCTGTTCGCCGCCATCATCGGCGGGCTTGCCGGCTACGGCACCGGCGCGCTGATGCCGCTGGTCCTCGTGCCCCTGATCGGCGCCGAGCCCGTGGTGCCGATCATCGCGATCTCGGCGATCTTCACCAATCTGTCGCGCAGCCTAGCTTATCTTCGCTATGCCGACCGCCGCCGGGCGGCGATCGTCATCGCCGCAGCCACTCTCTCCACTGCGCTTGGCGCTTACGGCTATACCAGATTGACGAATGCGGGCGCCGCTCTTGTGATCGGCGCCATGCTGATCGCAAGCGTGCCGCTGCGCCGGCTTTTGCGCCGTCATGCGGTCAGGATCGGCGACCGCACGCTGGCCGCCGGCGCCGTGGGCTACGGCGTCGTGGTCGGCGGCACCTCGGGGTCCGGCGTGATCCTGTTGTCGCTTTTGATGGCAGCCGGGCTCGAAGGTGCAGCCGTGATCGCGACCGATGCGGTGATCTCGGTCGTCACCAGCCTGATCAAGATCTCCGTGTTCGGTCTTGCCGGCGTGATCACCGCGCAGGTCCTGGCATTCGCCCTCCTGATCGGCGCGATCGCGCTGCCCGGCGCATTCCTGGCACGGGCCTTTGTCGAGCGGATGCCCGTCCATATCCATACCGCGATCCTCGATGCCGCGGTGATGACAGGCGGGGCGGTGATGATCTCGGCGGCCGCGCGGCAGCTATCGTGAGTTGGTTGCGTTCGGCAGCAGTTCGGCGAGCGAACGGATGATGCGGTCCGGCCTGACGGTCGAGCCCGCAGGCAGTCCGTCGCCATGGACGTCCATCCAGATCGCATAGATGCCGAGCCGCTGCGGCACCTCGACCTCCCATTCCAGATTGTCGCCGATCATCCAGGTCTCGCGCGCGGTGACGCCCAGCGCTGCCATCGCGTGCAGATAAGCGCGTTCCTCCGGCTTGCCGAAACCGTGCTCGCCTTCGATCTGAATGTGGTCGAAGCGATGTTCGAGCTCGAACCGCTCGATTTTCGCCCGTTGGGTATCCGCTGCACCATTGGTGACCAGCGCGAGCCGGACGCCGCAAGCTTTCAGCGCGTCGATCGCTTCATGCGCGCCGGGAAACACGAACATTTCCTCGTCGCGATAGGCGGTGAAACGGTCGGCGAGCCGGACCGCAAGCTCGTCCGACAGCGCCGCACCGATGTTGCCGCCCAGCGCCGCGAAGCCGCCCTTGACCACTTCGCGCCGAGCCTCTGTGAGCTTCAGGCGCCAATTGGCGTCGGCGCTCGCCCAGAATTGGCGCGCGAAAGCCAGGACTTCGGCGGCGACCTTTTGTGGCGACAGCGGCGCGAGCTCGCGGTCAAATTCCGCCGCGACCTTGTTCCACGCGATCTCGGGGCGGCCGTAAGCCGACAGGATCGTGTCATCCATGTCGATCAGCATCGCGCGCGGCAAGCCGTTCAACCCGGTCACGGCCACTTCACCTCGGGCGGCATCGAGGACAGGATCGATTCGACATTGCCGCCCGTCTTCAGGCCGAACAGGGTGCCGCGATCGTAGAGCAGGTTGAATTCGACGTAGCGTCCGCGCCGGATCAATTGCTCCTCCCGATCCTCGGCGCTCCAAGGCGTCTTGAAATTGCGCCTGACGAGCTCCGGATAGATCTTCAGGAAGGCGCGGCCGACCTCCTGGGTGAAGGCAAAATCGGCGTTCCAGTCGCCGGAATCGTGGTGGTCGTAGAAGATGCCGCCGATCCCGCGCGGCTCTTTGCGATGCGGCAGGTAGAAATACTCATCACACCAGGCCTTGTATCTGTCGTAGGGGGCTACGGCGGCGTGCGCGTCGCAGGCCGCTTTCATCGCTGCGTGAAAAGCCAGCGTGTCGGGATCGTCCTGGGTACGACGCCGGTTGAGCAGGGGCGTCAAATCCGAGCCGCCGCCAAACCACGATGTGGTCGTGACGATGAAGCGCGTGTTCATGTGCACGGCAGGCACGTGCGGGCTCTTCATGTGCGCGATCAGCGAAATTCCCGAGGCCCAGAACCGGGGGTCTTCGGTCGCTCCCAGAATCTGCGACCTGAACTCGGGCGAGAACTCGCCCAGGACCTCGACCGTGTGAACGCCGACCTTCTCGAACAGGCGGCCATGCATCATCGACATCACGCCGCCGCCACCGGGTGCGCCGCTCGCATCCGTCCGCTGCCAGGGCGTGCGGACGAACCGCCCGGCAAGACCAGGATAGAGCGAAGCAGGCGCCTCGGCCTCCAGACGTTCGAACGCCGCGCAGATGTCGTCGCGCAGCGCCTCGAACCAGGCTTTCGCGCGCGCCTTGCGGCTTTCGGTATCGTCGGCCACGTTCATCATTCGATCCCCGCTTGCCGGGTTTGCCGCAATGCCTCCCCAACTGCCATGGCAGCCGCCATTGCGACATTGAGCGAGCGCAATCCCGGCTTGATCGGGATCCTGAGCCGTGCGT
Source organism: uncultured Alphaproteobacteria bacterium (assembly GCA_963738845.1). GTDB lineage: Bacteria > Pseudomonadota > Alphaproteobacteria > Rhizobiales > Xanthobacteraceae > Bradyrhizobium. Next base: position 344,921 of record CAVTYJ010000016.1, read on the forward strand.
CGGCAGCCGCGGCCACCGTTTCGGGCACGCCCACAGTCTCCCTCCCGAACAGCAGGATGTCTGACGTGCAAAAGCGAAAATCAAGGTAGGAGAGGGCGCCTTGGGTCGTGAACAGGAGGAGTCGCGAGGCCGCCTCGTGCCGCCATTCCTGGAATTTCTCCCAGGAGTCGTGCCGGATCAGCGTGACCTGGTCGAGATAGTCCATGCCGGCGCGCCGGAACGCCCGGTCGGAGACCGCAAACCCCGCCGGCTCGATGATGTGGGCCGTCACGTCCAGACAGGCACATAGCCGCAGGATAGTGCCGGTGTTTGGGGGGATGTCGGGCTGGAAAAGCGCGATCTGCATCCTGAAACACTCGCCGGATTGTATGACCAGAACAACGGTCTGCGCTGATTTCGTGCATTGCACGCTTGCGGGCCGATAACCGGCTTGCGCTCTCACGGCAAGGGTGCCAATAGAACCATTCTGGACCGCTTGTTCGGCCGCTCTGGCCGAAAAGGCCGGTCTTTCTGCCGCCGCGGGGGTCGCGGGCGCCGGCAGACCACCTCCGATCACGTCTTGGGCGTGGTCCCTCCTCGGGCGTGCCCTTGGGGCGTTTCCGAGGCGGTTCCACCGGGGCGGAGCTTAAGAAAGGGTTTGGAATCGTGACGACAGCGTCTTCGGCAGATCATCCGACACGCCGTGATTTTCTTTTCGTGGCGACCGGGGCGGCCGCGGCCGTCGGGACCATCTTCACGGCCTGGCCGTTCATATCCCAGATGAATCCGGATGCATCGACCATTGCGGCCGGCGCGCCCATCGACGTCGATCTGGCGCCGATTGCCGACGGCCAGGACATCAAGGTGTTCTGGCGCGGCAAGCCGATCTACATCATGCATCGGACCAAGAAGCAGATCGAGGAGGCGCGCGCGGTCCCGGTCGACAGCCTCAAGGATCCCGCGACCGACCAGTCCCGCGTCAAGGAAGGCCACGACCAGTGGCTGGTCGTGATCGGCATCTGTACCCACCTGGGCTGCATCCCGATCGCCCATGAAGGCAACTACGACGGCTTCTTCTGCCCCTGCCACGGGTCGCAGTACGACACATCCGGCCGCATTCGCCAGGGGCCCGCGCCCGCCAACCTGGCCGTGCCGCCCTATCAGTTCGTCTCCGACACCAAAATCCAGATCGGCTGAGGCTCGCGGACGCCAGCTCGTCCGGCCTCCAGCCCTTTCGTCTTACTTCCTCAGGATCGCATCATGAGCGGACCCTCCGACTACAATCCGAGCAATCCGGCACTGCAATGGATCGAGCGGCGCCTGCCGATTTTTGGTCTCATGCACTCCTCGTTCGTGGCCTATCCGACGCCACGCAACCTGAACTACTGGTGGACCTTCGGCGCCATTCTTTCCTTCATGCTGGGAATGCAGATCCTGACCGGCGTCATCCTGGCGATGCATTACACGCCGAATGCGGATCTCGCCTTCCGCTCGGTCGAGCTGATCGTGCGCGACGTCAATTACGGCTGGCTCTTGCGCAACATGCACGCGGTCGGCGCGTCGATGTTCTTCTTCGCGGTCTATGTGCACATGTTTCGCGGCCTTTATTACGGGTCGTACAAGGAGCCGCGCGAGGTGCTGTGGATTCTCGGCGTCATCATCTACCTCCTTATGATGGCGACCGGCTTCATGGGTTACGTGCTGCCCTGGGGTCAGATGAGCTTCTGGGGCGCCACCGTCATCACCAACCTGTTCTCGGCGTTCCCCTATGTCGGCGACTTCATCGTCACGCTGCTCTGGGGCGGCTATTCGGTCGGCAATCCGACGCTGAACCGCTTCTTCTCGCTGCACTATCTGCTGCCGTTCGTGATTGCGGGCGTGGTGGTGCTGCACGTCTGGGCGCTGCATGTCGCCGGCCAGAACAATCCGGCCGGCGTCGAGCCAAAGAGCGAAAAGGACACCGTGCCGTTCACGCCACACGCGACCATCAAGGACATGTTCGGCGTCTCGGTGTTCCTGCTGCTGTTTGCCTGGTTCATCTTCTACTTGCCGAACTATCTCGGCGATGCCGACAATTACATTCCGGCCAATCCGGCGCAGACCCCTGCGCACATCGTGCCCGAATGGTATTACCTGCCGTTCTACGCGATGCTTCGCAGCATTCCGAACAAGCTCGCCGGCGTCGTCGTGATGTTTTCCTCGATCCTGATCCTGGTGTTCCTGCCCTGGCTCGATACCGCCAAGACGAGATCGTCGAAGTACCGGCCGCTGGCCAAGCAGTTCTTCTGGATCTTCGTGATCGTCTGCCTCCTGCTTGGTTATCTCGGATCTAAGCCACCCGAAGGCGTCTACGTGATCGCCGGCCGCGTGCTGACGGTGTGCTATTTCGCCTACTTCCTGGTGCTGATGCCGCTGCTGTCGCGCATCGAGAAACCGCTGCCGCTGCCCAACTCCATCGCCGAGGACGTGCTGATGAAGACCGGCGGCAAGGCCGCGCCGATGGTCTCCACCGTGATCGCGCTGATGGTCGCGGGCGGAGTTGTGATCGGCAGCGCCCAGAACGCGCGCGCCGAGGAAGCGGACGTACCGCCGGCCAACAAATGGTCATTTGCGGGTCCGTTCGGCAAGTTCGATCGCGGAGCGATGCAGCGCGGGCTCAAGGTCTACAAGGAAGTCTGCTCCAACTGCCACTCGCTGTCGTATATCGCCTTCCGCAATCTCGCCGACCCCGGTGGTCCCGGCTATTCGACCGCGCAGGCGGCGGCGCTGGCGTCCGAATACAAGGTCAAGGATGGTCCGAACGACCAGGGCGAAATGTTCGAGCGGCCGGGCCGGCCCGCCGACTATTTCCCCTCGCCATTCCCCAACGAGCAGGCGGCGCGCGCCGCCAATGGCGGCGCCTCGCCACCGGACCTGTCGCTCATCACCAAGGCGCGCTCCTATGAGCGCGGTTTCCCGTGGTTCATCGTCGACTTCTTTACCCAGTACCAGGAGCAGGGGCCCGATTACGTCGCGGCCATCCTGCAGGGCTTCGAGGACAAGCCGCCGGGCGACGCGAAGATTCCCGACGGCTCCTATTACAACAAATATTTCCCGGGCCACGCCATCAAGATGCCGAAGCCTTTGTCCGACGGACAGGTGACCTATGATGACGGCGCGCCGGCAACCGTCGCCCAGTATGCCAAGGACGTTACGACCTTTTTGATGTGGGCGGCCGAGCCGCATATGGAAGCGCGCAAGCAGCTCGGCTTCCAGGTGTTCGTGTTCCTGATCATCTTCGTCGGACTGATGTATTTCACCAAGAAGAAGGTCTGGGCCGACGCGCACTGAGTTTCGCGCGGCGATGCGCATAACGAGGAAGCCCCCGAATGGGGGCTTTTTTCGTGCCGTCATTCCGGGGCGGTCCGAAGGACCGAACCCGGAATCTCCGGGGGGCTCAAGGCTTGCGCATCGCCCCCGGAATGGCAGCAAGACGGATTGCTTCTCGCGCGCGCTACGGACAGAATATTCGTCCAGGGAAAATCGTCGGAGGAAACCATGGGCACCATCGTCACTTTCAAGCGTCCTGACGGCAAGGAAGCGTCCGGCTACCTCGCCAATGCCGCGCGCGGCGACGCGCCGGGCGTTGTGGTGATCCAGGAATGGTGGGGCCTGCAGGATCAGATCAAGGGCATGTGCGACCGCTTTGCGCGCGCCGGTTTCGATGCGCTGGCACCCGATCTCTACAAGGGCAAGGTGGTTCCCTATCACGACACGGATGCGGCGGGCAAAGAGATGAACTCGCTCGATTTCATGGACCTGACCACGCAGACCGTGCGCGGCGCCGCACAATATCTGGCCCGCAACGGGGCCAAGGTCGGTCTGACCGGCTTTTGCCTGGGCGGTGCCGTGACCATCATCGGCGCGACCAAGATCCCCGAGCTCGCCGCAGGTGTGGTCTTCTACGGCATTCCGCCGGAGCAGGCCGCAAAACCCTCCGATGTCAAAATCCCGTTGCAGGCCCATTTCGCCAACCGCGACGACTGGTGCACGCCGCAGGCGGTGGATGCCTTCGAGAAAGCGATGAAGGCGGCCGGCAAGCCGCTGGACATCTATCGCTATGATGCCGACCACGGCTTTGCCAACGAGCAGCGGCTCACCGTGCACGATCGCAAATCAGCCGAGCTCGCCTGGGGCCGCGCGACGGAGTATTTCAAGAAGCATCTGGGGTAGGGGACCGTTGAGCCGCGAGCAGCCTCCAGGGGCGGAAGAGAACATCGGCGCCCGCGACGATCGTTTCGAAATGCGGGAGGCGCACAGGGCGTCGATGCTTGAGGGGCTCGCTCAAGCCGAGCGCGGCGAATTTGCATCTGACGAGGTAATGACCGCACTTTGGAAAAAGTGCGGGCTCTGACAAGAGAGAGTCGTCATTGCGAGGAGCGAAGCGACGAAGCAATCCAGAGCCCCGCGTGAGATTCTGGATTGCGTCGCTTCGCTCGCAATGACGGGATCAATTTCCCCGCACCTCGTCCCACCACGCGCACGTCCCCGACATCACTTGAAAATTGCCCTCCATCACCTGCACCGGTGCGCGCAGGCCCTCGCGCGCTGCGTTCATCCGCATCTCGCGCGCGACCGCGCGATCCTTCTCCGGCAGCCAGACGCGCTCATGGCCCCAGAGGCTCGGGCCGTGAGTCATCTCGACCGGCTGCCAGGTCGCGGGATCGACTTCGCGGCCGCCCCAGCCGCACTCGACCATGAATGACGACGGCGTTCTCGCATAGAACGACGTCATGAGATCGTTGGTGTGGCGGCCGAGCGTGACATTGACGCGCTCTTCGGCCAGCGCGACGTCATAGGATTGCCCGACATCGTCGAGCGAGAACATCTCCACCATCAGATGATGCATGCCGCTCTTGCCGGTCTCGATCAGCGCGAGCGAGTGATGGCGCGGATTGACATGGAAGAAATAGGCTCGGAACGGCTTTTCGATGTAATCGGAGAGGCGGAAGCCGAGCACATCGACGTAGAACGCCATGATGGGCGTAATGTTTTCGACCGTCAGCACGACATGGCCGAGCCCGAGCGCGCCGGTGCGAAAGCCCGAGATCGAACGCCCCGGGCTGAACGGCGTTTCGTCGATCTCGGGATCGTGAAAGGCCTCGAGCCGGTTGCCCGCGGGGTCATGGAACGAGATCAACGCGCGGACGCGTCGCGAATCGGCCAGCGTCTGCGGCTCGGCGGTAACGGCAACGCCGGCGCTTTCCAGCCGCGCGGCGAGCGCATCGAGCGCTGCGCCATCGGCGACCTCCCAGCCAAAGAAGCGGGCGCCTTCGCCGAGTGCGCGGTCGATCACGATGCGCTGCTTGCGGTCGTCCATGCGGAAGGCGAGCAGCGAGTTACCGCGCTCGATCGCCTGAAAGCCCACCAGATTGGTGCCGAACTGCCGCCAGTCCTCGAGCTTGTCCGATCCGAACCCGGCATATCCGAGACCCCTGAGCATGGCGCGTCTCCGTTAAGCGCCGGCGTTGCTCCCGGCTGACATTGGTCCAGAATCCTAGCCTTATTTCGGGCCCCGTCTATGGCCCGAGGTCCCTTGACGGCGCAGCCCTGCCATGGTGTCTACGTGGCCATGAGCACCGTCGTCCGCCCCTTCCGTCGTTGGTGGCCCACCTTCCAATAGGTGGCCGGTGCGATTTGAATTCATCGTCATCGTTCAAGGGCCGCCATCGCAGGCGGTCTTGCTTTGTCCTGTGTGGCGTTCCCTCGCAAGTCTGGTTAAGAGGATCACATGAACAGGACAGTGTTCTCCCTGCCCGAGCAGTTCGAATACGCGACCCGCGGCGGGCTTCTGGTCAAGCGCTCGGTCGAGCATTTTTTTGGCGGCGCGAGCCGGCTCGACGGGCTGATCGAGCTGCTCGACCGGCGGCGCGGCGTCGTGCTGTCATCCGGCACCACGGTGCCGGGCCGCTACGAGAGTTTTGATCTCGGCTTTTCCGATCCGCCGCTCGTGCTCGAAACCACGGGCGTCCAGTTCTCGCTGGCTGCGCTGAATGCGCGCGGCGAGGTGCTGATCGCGTTTCTCGCCGACACCTTGCGCGACAAGAGCGTCGTCATCACGGAGAAGTCTGCCGCGCGTCTTGCGGGTCATATCATCCGCGGCGAAGCGCCCGTCGAGGAAGACCAGCGCACTCGGCGCGCCAGCGTGATGTCGCTGGTGCGCGACATGGTCGCGAGCTTCGCCGCCGGTGACGACGGCATGCTCGGCCTGTTCGGCGCCTTCGCCTACGATCTCGTGTTCCAGATCGAGGATCTCGTGCAGAAGCGTCCGCGCGAGAAGGACCAGCGCGATATCGTGCTCTACGTCCCCGACCAGCTGCTCGCCTATGACCGCGCCACCTCCCGCGGCGCGGTGATCACGTACGATTTTTCCTGGAAAGGCAAATCCACCGCGGGCCTTTCGCGCGAGACCCGCGAAAGCGTGTACGCCAAGACCCCGCGGCAGGGATTTGCCGATCACGCGCCTGGCGAATACCAGGCAACCGTCGAGCTTGCGCGCGGGGCGTTCGCGCGCGGCGATCTGTTCGAGGCGGTGCCGGGGCAGCTCTTTGGCGAGCCGTGCGAGCGTTCGCCGGCCGAGGTGTTCCAGCGGCTCTGCCGCATCAACCCGTCGCCTTACGGGGCGTTGATGAATCTCGGGGACGGCGAGTTTCTGGTCTCGGCTTCGCCCGAGATGTTCGTGCGCTCCGACGGCCGCCGCGTGGAAACCTGCCCAATCTCCGGCACGATCGCGCGCGGCGTCGACGCCATCGGAGATGCCGAGCAGATCAGGCAACTCCTGAACTCGGAAAAGGACGAGTTCGAGCTCAACATGTGCACCGACGTCGATCGCAACGACAAGGCGCGCGTCTGCGTGCCCGGGACCATCAAGGTTCTGGCGCGGCGGCAGATCGAGACCTACTCGAAGCTGTTTCACACCGTCGACCACGTCGAGGGCATGCTCCGTCCGGGCTTCGACGCGCTCGACGCGTTCCTGACCCATGCCTGGGCGGTCACGGTCACCGGCGCGCCGAAACTCTGGGCGATGCAGTTCGTCGAGGATCACGAACGCTCGCCGCGGCGCTGGTACGCCGGCGCCATCGGCTGCGTCAATTTCGACGGCAGCATCAATACGGGACTGACGATCCGCACCATCCGCATGAAGGACGGGATTGCCGAGGTCCGGGTCGGCGCGACCTGCCTGTTCAATTCGGAGTCCGCCGCCGAGGACCGGGAATGCCAGGTCAAGGCGGCGGCGCTGTTCCAGGCGCTGCGCGGCGACCCGGCAAGGCCGCTGTCGAGCACCGCGCCGGATGCGACCGGAAGCGGCAAGCAGGTGCTTTTGATCGACCACGACGACAGTTTCGTGCATATGCTGGCGGATTATTTCCGCCAGGTTGGAGCCAGTGTCACGGTGGTCCGTTATGTGCATGCGCTCGACATGCTGAGGCGGAAAAAATGGGACCTGCTGGTGCTGTCGCCGGGACCGGGCCGGCCGCAGGACTTCGGCATATCTGGTACGATCGATGCCGCCCTGGAGAAGAAGCTGCCGATCTTCGGAGTTTGCCTGGGCGTGCAGGCGATCGGTGAGTATTTCGGCGGCCAGCTCGGACAGCTCGCGCAGCCGGCGCATGGCCGGCCATCGCGCGTGCAGGTCAGGGGAGGGCGGCTGATGAAAAGCCTGCCGAACGAGATCGTGATCGGCCGCTATCACTCGCTCTATGTCGAGCGCGAGACGATGCCGGCCGTGCTTGACGTCACGGCGGCCACCGAGGACGGGGTCGCGATGGCGATCGAGCACAAGACGCTGCCGGTCGGCGGCGTGCAATTTCACCCGGAGTCGCTGATGTCGCTCTCGGGAGATGTGGGTTTGCGGATCGTCGAGAATGCGTTCCGGCTCGACGCATCCATCAATTGAGAGGACGGCAATGACATTCGACACCGACCTGAAGTCGAGCATCCGGACCATCCCGGACTATCCAAAGCCGGGAATCCTGTTTCGCGACATCACCACGTTGCTTGCGGACGCACGCGCGTTTCGCCGCGCGGTCGACGAGCTGGTGCATCCCTGGGCCGGCTCGAAGATCGACAAGGTCGCGGGCATCGAGGCGCGCGGCTTCATCCTGGGCGGCGCCATCGCCCACCAGGTCTCGGCCGGCTTCGTGCCGATCCGAAAGAAGGGCAAGCTGCCGCACACCACGGTACGTATCGCCTATTCGCTCGAATACGGCATCGACGAGATGGAGATGCATGTGGACGCCGTTCATCCGGGCGAGCGCGTGATCCTGGTCGACGACCTCATCGCGACCGGGGGCACCGCGGAGGGGGCGGTGAAACTGTTGCGCCAGATCGGCGCCAATGTGGTCGCGGCCTGCTTCGTCGTCGACCTGCCGGATCTCGGCGGCGCCGACAAGCTGCGCGCCATGGACGTGCCGGTGCGCACGCTGATGGCCTTCGAAGGGCATTAGACCCGATGAGATAAGTTTAGAGCGGTTTGCTCCGCAAGCGCGGATAAAGACCCCTCATCCGGCGCGGACTTCGTCCGCGCCACCTTCTCCCACAAGGGGAGATTATTGACCTTATTGAGCCGCATCCTACCTTGACAACGTTGTCCAGCTTCGGCTGCTCCGAATCGGCGAGCAACGCCTTCCGCGTCAGATCGTCCGCCGCACTGTTCAGAAATCTTCCATAGGTGCGTTCGATCTCAAAATGTACCCCAGACCTTTCGATACGGGTCAATTTTGTCGAACGACACCGGATCGTTGCTGGCCTTGATCGACTGGCTAAAGAGATCTTGGAGATGAAGCGGCAGGTGGAGGAGCACTTGTACAAGCTGACCCCCGAGGAGTGCCGCTGTGCTGACATCGTGGATCAGATTTGGCCCGAGGGAAAACCAGAGCCCAAACTGGTGGGCGCCGAAAGCGCCGTAAAGGAGATCGCGAGAGTGATCGATACGTTGGTGCAACAGCCGGAGAATAACTCCACCGAAGCCGAAAACTATTCGACGCACTTTAAACAAGCGCGGTTATCAGCTGGTCGTTCGGCAGCCGAACAATGACTCCATCGTCCTTGAGCTGCCGGACACGACGGTCGGTAAGGCCCAACGCTTGGGCCAACTGTGTCTGATTGGCGTCCATGACGAAACTCCATTTCCATTTACAAAGGATAATAGCATCGACCGGAAGCGGAAATCGGGAAATCGAAAACTCAAAATACGCTCAAAGTTAGCGGCGGCGCGCGCCGCAACCTTTGAGAAATGCCCAAAAAGATACCTTAGTTGCGATTGGTCTGCCGCTCTGCAGCTGTCAGGGTTTCAAGACCGGGTGACAGGTAGCATCCGCAATAGTGTCCGGTCCCGGAAAACGTAGTGATGAGCGAGCGCGGCCGCGGCGTGAAGACCGATCAGCGTCAGCGTAACATTCGCAACCACCTCGTGAACTTCCTTGGCATCGTGCGCAAAGGCGCGATCGGCAGACCACGGAGAGGCGATTTCGAACAGGCCAAAGATCGGCAGCGCATGCCCCCGCGCAAATTGCACCACGATTCCCGCGATCGGTACCGCAATAAGCGCGACGTAGATCAGATAGTGCATGGCTTGGCTCGCTCGCCCGCCCCAAGCTCCGAGCGGTGACGGTTCGAGCGCGGGAGGCGGATCGCTGAGGCGCCAGAACAGCCGAGCGATCACGAAAACAACTACGGCAAGACCGAGAGAGACATGAGCAAATAGTCCGGCCTCTCGCGCCGCGCCGCGCGGCACTTCATCGCCGAATTGCCCGGTGAGCCACGCGCCAACAACCAGCACCACGACCACCCAATGCAGCGCCATTGCGATGGCGCCGTAACCCTGCGGTGAGTTTCGGACGCGCATGGAACCCTCCACTTGAAACGTTGATGATCTGCCGGTCGATCCCTGTTGACGCAGCTCAAGCGGACCGGCCTACGATGACTGATACGTCGATCTCGCCGTCAGCTTCCTGACGGGTAGAGTCAGCGGATTGTCAGAATAGAGCCCGTCGAAGTAGCTGACGTTTTCCTGACACGGAACGACAGGTGGACGTCAGCGCGTTTCAGGCAAACTCCTTTCACGGTCCGCCATCGAGCGGGGACCGCAAACAAAGGAGTACCGAAGATGACCAGCGCCCTGCGTTTCACCACGGCCGGTGTTGCGGCCGCCCTGCTTATGATGACTGTCAGCGTCACGGATGCCGCCAGCTCGGCCAAGGCATGTACCGAGGTGCCACGAAATCAATGGCTCTCATTGGATACTCTGCAGCGCAAGGTCGAGATGACCGGCTTCGGCGTGCGAAAGGCTGAGTTGGAGGGTTCCTGCGCGAAGTTCGATGTCACTGCAAAGACGGGCGATCGCTTGGTCCTGCTCGTCGATCCCGCGACGGGCACGATTGTTGACGGCCGCTGACATCGCGGAAGGCTGGCGCCTCGCGCGAAGGGTGCGCGCGTGTCAGGCCAAGGTGTTCGCATGCGCCACGGTTACGGGAAGCGACCGGGTGGCATCGGGAACGATCGCCACCCTCGCGCCGCCGAGCCTCGAGCGGCCGATCTCAAGCCGCCAGCCATAGGCTGCAAGAACGTCCTGGACGATGGACAGTCCAAGCCCGGTGCCCGATGACCGCTCGTCCAGGCGGCCGCCACGCTCCAGCACGCGCGCGACCTGGCTATCCGGGATACCTTCGCCATCGTCCTCGATGACGACCGAAAGCGGATTGGCGGTCTCACCGACGCTGACCCTCGACCTCGCATGCCGCGCGGCGTTCTCCAGGAGATTGCCGAGCACCTCGGCGAGGTCGGTCCGATCAAGGGGAAGCCGCGTTTCCGCTGAAATCGCACTCTCGAACCGCACGCGTTCGCCGATTGGCGTGCGCGCCAGAGTCGCCACGAGCTTGTCGAGAAGCGGCGCAAGCTCGGTCGCCGGCACGCCAGTGCGCGACTTACCGCGTACGCGAGCAAGCGCCAGCTCCCGATCGACAAGGCGGCTCATGGCGTCAGCTACCGCTTGGATATTCTGCGCCACCTTAACGTCGCCCCGCTCTCGAAGGCGGGCCGCGTCGGCAACGAGCGCCGCGAGCGGCGTTTTGAATCCGTGAGCGAGATCGGCCGCGCGGCCGCGCGAACGCACGATCTCTCGCTCCTGGGCGTCTAGCAGTGCATTTACTTCTTCGACGAGCGGCCCTACCTCGCTCGGCACGGCAGTCGGAAGGTGTTTCCGCTGGCCAGTCTTGATTTCGAAAATGCCGCGCCGGAGCAGCCCGAGCGGACGAAGACCAAGACTGACCTGGATCGAGGTTGCGATTGCCAGCGCGAGCGCGAGTAGACCGAGCGCGACGGACAAATCCTTGGCAAACGCCTTTACCGCCCTTGCTGCCCGCGACAAATCTGATGCGACAGCCGCCCGCACGCGGACGCGCCGCTCGCCTGCTTTCATCAGCACGCTACGCTCTGCGACGAGCACGCGAGCGCCGCCTGGCCCATCTACCTCGTGCTGATGCACTTCACTTGGGCCGGGTTCATCCGGCGGTAGGCCGAGCGTCGTATCCCACAACGAACGTGATCGCAGCATCTGGTCGCGATCGTCGGTTACCTGCCAGTACAGGCCGGACAGTGGCTCCTCGAACCGGGGATCGGCGGGTTGTCGGATAATGATAAGGTGCCCGCCAGAATCGACGTCGATGCCAGCCAGTAGTTGCCGGAGATGGACGTCGAGATCAGCCGCCATCGTGCGCGATACGTGACGCTGAAACAGCAACACCAAGCCTGCTCCTGCCACGCCAAGTGCAACCAGGATGGCGATCATGCCACCGGCCACCAAGCGAAGCCGGAGTGACGCCCATCTCACGGATACGTCTCCGACACAGAGTAGCCGAAGCCGCGCCGCGTTTCGATGACCTCTTGTCCAAGCTTCTTGCGCACCCGGCGCACCAGCACCTCCAGCGCATTTGAATCGTGCTCCTGCCCGGGACCGTAGACGTTCTCGTCCAGCTCGTGCTGTGGCACGATGCGACCCCGGTTCCGTAGCAGGTACGCAATAAGGCGATACTCGAGTTGCGACAGTGCGACCGGCACCCCACGCAAGCTGACCTTCATCTGGCGTTCATCCAGTGTCAGGTCACCCGCACTCATAACGGAAGAGGCTTGACCGGAGGACCGTCGGACGATGGCGCGCAATCTTGCGAGCAGTTCCTCGGTGCGAAATGGCTTGGGCAGATAGTCATCGGCGCCGGCATCGATGCCGTCAACCCGTTCGGCCCAGCTGCCCCGCGCCGTCAGAATTAGGACCGGCATGTGGCGAGCGTTGGCCCGCCAGCGCTTGAGTACCGAAAGTCCATCCATCCCGGGCAAACCAAGGTCGAGAATGACGGCGCCATAATCTTCAGTGTCGCCGCGAAACCAAGCCTCTTCGCCGTCGCTAACGGTTTCCACCACGTAGCCGGCCGCTTCCAGCGCGCGTGCTACGTCCGGCGCGATCCGGGCATCGTCCTCGACCAGAAGCACGCGCATCTACTTTTCCTCAATCCCTTCGATATTGCCGCTGCGCGCGTCGACGTGCACTTCGAGGACGCGGCCGGCACGGTCAATAACCCGGAACTCGTAACGCCATCGGCCGTCTTCGCGCTCGATCTCAATCCCAGTAATGTCGCCGGAGACCTTGCCCCTAAACTTTTCGAGAATTTTGGAAAGAGGCAAAACCTCGCCAGCCTCCACCGCGCGGCGTACCGCGTCCCGACGCTCGGGATCGTCGTCACGGGCGAAGGATCTCAAGGGCGCTGCAAATATCAGAGCCGAAACCAGCACCGCCGTGACTAGGGGTGAAAGATGACGCAAGCGTATTTTCCCGGTCGAGAGTACCTAACCACTATGCTTGAACCGACCTGACATTTTGCTGATATGGATCAACAGGCTCGTGTCAGCGCGTCTCCGCCACAGTGGTGACCGGCGCGGCCGAAGGTTCGGCCGGCTCGAACAAAGGAGACGTAACGTGCGCAAACTCTTAATCGTGACTGCCTTGATAGCCGGGGCTGGGATGCTCGCCGCAGCTCAGGCAAGCGAAGACAAGGCGAAATCAGTCCAGGAGAGTTCCCAGACAGAAAGCAATCGCAAGGACGGCGAACGCGTCGGGGCGACTCGCGAGACCCACTCGCGCGAGAGCGGCAAGAGCCATCGCGAAGAGCACAAAGAGGCGTATGGACGTGAGGAGGACGAAGATCGCGATTAAGATCGGCTGAGGAAAACGAGAGACGTTCTACTCAGGGAGGAGTCGGCGAATGCCGGCTCCTCCAGTTGTCAGAAGTGCGTGTCAGACGCGAAGGGCGAGCTGTTTGGCGGAGGCTTTTGACCTCAATCAAACACTCCGATGCCGTCGACGCCTCAAAAGACGCCTATGCTGGCGAGCTCGCGCAATGCCTCGCATCGGGTTCGATAGGGGCGTAGCAAAAGGGACCTAACTTCGTTAGCTATGATAAGCGATGACAGCCCTCCCGTGCGCCTAATCGGCCTCAGCGAAAGCGAAGCGCAAGCGCGGCTACGCGCCGAGGGCCCAAACGAAGTACCCCCGCCGGATCGCCGTACGCCGCTCCACATTGTGCTGGAGGTGCTACGCGAGCCGATGTTCGCGCTCTTGATCGGTGGGGGCGCAATTTATCTGTTGTTGGGAGATATCAAGGAGGCGCTGATCCTGCTTGCCTTCGCCCTGCTGTCGATTGTGATCACGGTGGTTCAGGAAACGCGGACCGAACGCGTGCTTGAAGCGCTGCGTAACCTGGCGAGTCCGCGGGCTCTGGTCATTCGGGACGGCGTGCGTAAGAGGATCTCAGGACGCGAAGTGGTGCGCGGCGATATTATCCTTTTGGCCGAGGGCGACCGCGTTCCGGCCGACGCGCTGCTGCTCGAGGCGCAGGACTTCCAGGCCGACGAATCCCTGCTGACTGGCGAATCTGTTCCGGTCCGCAAGCTGGTATCGCCCAATTTGGCGCTCGCGATCGCTGCGCCGGGCGGCGAGGATTCGGCTTGCGTCTATTCAGGCTCGCTGGTGGTTCGCGGCAATGGCACCGCCGAAGTCGTCGCCACCGGCGTCAACAGCCAGATGGGCAAGATCGGTCAGCTGCTGCATCGCCTTGAGCCGGAGCCACCCCGACTCCAGACCCAGACCCGCAGTCTGGTGCGGTTGGCCGGGATCGGTGGCGCGGCGGTCAGCTTGATCGTCATGGTGCTCTACGGCCTATTTCGCGGCGGATGGCTTGAAGCCCTGCTGGCCGGGATCACCATCGGGATGTCGATGCTGCCGGAGGAATTTCCGGTGGTGCTCACTGTCTTCATGGCAATGGGCGCCTGGCGCATCTCGCGCGCACGGGTGCTGACACGACGCTCTAGCGCGATCGAGGTCCTGGGTTCAGCGACCGTGCTGTGCACGGACAAGACAGGCACGTTGACCGAAAATCGGATGTCCGTCGCTGAACTGAGGACAGCTGAGGGGAAATGGCGCCGCGGGGACGCTTCTCCGGCCGGGCAGAGCTTTCACGAGCTCGTGTCCTTTGGCGTTCTGGCCAGCTCGCCCGAAGCATTCGATCCGATGGAAAGGGCGCTCCGCGAGCTCGCAAGCAGCCTATCTGGACAGCAAGGCCTTTCGCCGGGCGCCGGTGCAAAGCTCGTGAATACGTACGGTCTGAGGCCGGAGCTCCTGGCGGTCACGCAAGTCTGGGCCTTGAGCAAGGATGGGCCCCTGATTGTAGCAGCTAAGGGTGCTCCCGAGGCCGTCGGTCGGCTGTGTCGGCTGACGGAGATTGAAAGCTCCGATTTCCAGGCGTCAGTGGACGCAATGGCCGCGGAAGGGATGCGTGTCCTAGCTGTCGCGCAGGCATGTCATAGGGGAACAGACCTGCCTGAAACTCCCGACGGATTTGCCTTCAGGCTGCTCGGCCTGGTCGGGTTCGCCGATCCGCTGCGTCCAAGCGTTCCGGCCGCGGTGCAGCAGTGCCAATCGGCGGGCATCAGGGTCGTGATGATTACCGGCGATTATCCGGCGACTGCCATTGCCATCGCGCGCCAGACTGGCCTCGCGGTCAACGAGGCGGTGACGGGTGAGGCGATCAACAAACTGGATGCGGCTGCTCTGATCTCGCGCGCGCGGAACTCGGCGGTGTTTGCGCGGATCGTGCCTGAACAAAAGCTCCGAATCGTGGAAGCGCTGAAAGCCGACAGGCAAATCGTCGCCATGACCGGCGACGGCGTCAACGATGCGCCCTCACTCAAAGCGGCGCATATTGGCATCGCCATGGGCGGCCGCGGCACGGACGTAGCCCGCGAAGCCTCCTCCATTGTGTTGCTGGATGACGATTTCGGATCGATCGTTACCGCGATCCGGCTGGGGCGCCGCATCTATGACAATCTCCGCAAGGCGATGAGCTTCATTGTTGCGGTGCATGTGCCGATTGCAGGACTTCGCGTTGCTGCCACTTTTTCTCGGATTGCCCATCATTTTCAGTCCGATCCATATCGCCTTCCTCGAACTGGTCATTGACCCCGTCTGCTCCCTGGTCTTCGAGGCCGAAAAAGAGGAGGAGGATGTCATGCGTCGGCCGCCACGCTCACCCGCTGAGCCGCTGCTGCCGCTTACGTTGATCGGCTGGGGAGCCTTGCAGGGCGCCCTTGCCTTTGCAATGGCGGGCGCAATTTTCATCTTCGCGCACAAGAACGGTATGCCCGACGATGAAGTGCGGGCGCTCACGTTTGTGGCGCTCATCCTTGGCATCTTCAGCCTGATCCTCGTGAACCGCTCGTTTAGTTCGTCGCTGAAACTCGCGGTGGTTCGCCCAAATGTGGCGCTGCTCTCAATCTTGCTTGGTGTTTGCGCGATGCTTGGCTTGTGTCTCGGGGTTCCAGCGTTGCGCGAGCTTTTCCGGTTTGGTGTGCTGCACTTGGACGATCTTGCGATCACCCTGGGGTCAGCGCTGCTAATCCTTGTCACGCTAGAACTGCTGAAGCCTCTCTGGCGTGCCCGGCTTCACACCTGAAATGGACCGCTCCGTTGGGCGTCGCGAGGTAGAACATCTGATCCAAATCAATCAGTGTCAGCGTATTGCGATCAACATGGAACTCGATAGGTCCCGCTTATGTACTGCCGGCTCCAGCGGCAGAACCTGGCGAGGCGGACCGGGGGCTGAACGAAGCAGTAGGCAACAGGAGGTTGTCCCATGCGCGCTCTTGTCTTCACGACGGTCTTTTTGATGTTGTTAGGCCTCTTCCCCTTGCTGGCTCAAGACCAAGGAAAGCCGCCTGTCAGCTCGCCGCAACCAGCGCAGGCTCAAGTTGACTCTTCGGCAAAGCAGGTTCCAGAATCAGCCAATGAGGACCAGAGACGTACCTTGGAGCGGCTGGGGCCCGGCGTTGATTGGGACCACCGCAAGCCGGGCCGCGATTGGCAAATCACTCCTCGGCGTGAGGATGGTGAGGCGAAGGCTGACCGAGATTGAGATGGTGTTCTGAGCAAAACGCAAAGAAGCCAGCGTCCAAGGGCGGAGCCGCCTTTAACCCCAAAATTGACATTGGGGTGTGTGCTGATCCCGCTGGCGAAACTAGCGACGACCTAGGGTTCTGCTCAGGAAGCCTCTGGCGCCGCCGACCTTCCAACCGCTGTCAATGAAGGTGGAGGAAAAAATGCTTAGAGTTGTCTATGGCAAATGGATCAGGTTCGCAGCCATTGGGATCCTCGCGGGCGCGGTCATGGAGATAGCATTCACGGATTTGGCTCAAGCGGGCCGTGGCGGAGGTGGCGGTTTCCATGGTGGGGGTGGCGGTTTCCATGGTGGGGGTGGCGGTTTCCACGGTGGCGGGGGCGGTTTCCACGGTGGCGGGGGCGGCGGCTTTCATTCTGCTGGTGGGTTTCGTGGTGGCGGCTTTCATTCGTTCCGCGTCGCGCCGCACGTGGGACCCAGTTACAGGGTAGGCGGCTTCCGATCCCACTCTGCGCACGTTTACGCCGCTCGCAGTGCCGGCCGCCGCTATCTTGGTCGGTCCGGCATTTCGCGCGGCTCTGTCGCAGCCAACCGCACCGTCTCGAACCGCGCGGCCCTGCGCAACGCCAATGCCGTGGGCCAGGCTCTGGCCTCGCGTCAGATCAGGAGCGCATTGCACACGTCCGGCGGGTTGCGCAATCCGATGACGCGCGCCGCCCTCACGGCGGGGGTCGCGGGCGCCGCCTGGAGTCACCACAATGGTGGCCTGTGGTGGCGCCACGCCCATGGCGGCTTCGGCTGGGTTGGCCCGGTGTTCTGGCCCTATGCGTACTATGATTTCTATGACTACGTCTGGTGGGACTGGGGCTATGACCCATTCTTCTGGGACTACGGCTATCCAGACCTCTATGCCGGCCTTTTCGGCATCTACGACTATGGCGCCTTGAGCGGTTATGCCGGCTATCTGCCCGGCTATGCCGGCCCGGCACCGCGGGCGCGCGCCACTGCAGACCCGCAGGCGCGAACAAACCTTTCCGACATGTGCGGCAGCGACAACCGCGATGTCGCCGGTTTTCCGATCGAGCGCTTCCGCGATGCGATTCAGCCCAACAGCGAGCAAAGCGCCGCACTCGAGGATCTGGCCAATGCCTCGGCCAAGGCGGCCGAGACCATTCGCAATTCATGCCCTGGCGACGTGGCGTTGACAGCGCCGAGCCGTCTCGCAACGATGGAGCAGCGCGTCGAGGCAATGCGCAGCGCTGTCATCGTTGTGCAGCCTGCGCTCGACAAGTTCTACGGGCTTCTTACCGATGAGCAGAAGGCCAGGATCACTGCGATTGCCGCCGATCCGCAGCAGGCGCGGCGCGAAGATTCTCCCGGCAACTGCAACGCCACGCAGGCAGGCGCGACGGATTGGCCGGGCGAGCTGATAGAGCGCAAGGTGAAACCTACCGACGCACAGCGCGCTAGCCTCACGGCGCTGCAGGATGCCGCGGTCAAAGCAGCAGACATTCTGAAATCATCGTGTCCGCCAACGGATGCACGCACTCCACCCGCAAGGCTTGGTGCGGTTGCAACGCGGCTTGATGCCATGCTCCAGGCCATCATTACGGTGCGCCCCGCACTTGATAATTTCTATAATTCGCTGACCGACGAGCAGAAGGCAGCGTTCGACGCTATCGGCCCCGAACGCAGCCGCATCACCAATGCGTTAGCAGACGACAGAGATGGACCGCCGCCGCGCCATCATCGCCGCTATCATGGCTTCAGTATTGGTGGGATGATCTTTCGCATGATGAGGCTGTGAGACGCCCAACGGACAACAAGATCGGACTCAGGTACAAAACGCAACTTTCGCCTGGGGCGATTGCGTTATTGAATGTCGGACTGCGGCTCGGCAGTTCGAGTTTGTTGTTAATCTAAAGACGGCCAAGAGCATTGGCCTCGTGTGGACGAAATGGTCGAATAAGAACGCTCTATGCGTTCAATACAATCAACATAGGCTGTGGCACGGCGGAATTGATCTACAAAATCCGGCTTAAA
Source organism: uncultured Alphaproteobacteria bacterium (assembly GCA_963738845.1). Lineage (GTDB taxonomy): Bacteria > Pseudomonadota > Alphaproteobacteria > Rhizobiales > Xanthobacteraceae > Bradyrhizobium. The sequence continues at coordinate 363,424 of CAVTYJ010000016.1, forward strand.
AGCCGCACGAAAGCGGCCTTGAAGCCGGATGTTGCGCTCGTCAGTTAGTTACGACGTCGCCGCTGATGATGTCGCCGAACAGTTCCCATTTCTCGTCCTTGAACCGCATCATCTGCAGCTGCGACAACGGTGCGAAGTCGGTGGCTGAAGTATTGATCGCGACACCGGGAAGCAGCGTGTCTGTGGTGAAGTTCTTGAGTGATGACGCCTGTTTCATGACATTGGCGCGGGTCAGGTCATCACCGCACATTGTAATTGCATCCACACTTTGGCGGAGCGGCATCGACGATTCCGGCATCATGAAGCCCACCTAGTGCAGCTTGCCGAGCACAGTTGCGAACGACACGTCAAAGAGTTCACCGCCAAGATCATCCGTGACGTGCAAAATCCAGCCGCGCCAATCTTCAGCACTTGGTGTCATGAGGAGAGAGCGGACGATACAATCTGCCCGCTCGCGTGCTTCGACCAAGTCATCCACCGCAGTGCCGCTTCGATCAATCGATACGCCGCGACCATTAGAGTAATGGAAATAGATCGCACTCATCTTCCGTTTCCCCTCAAAACTGCAGCTGTGGATTAGCAGTCGAAGCGTCGACGGAAAATTCCGGCAGTCACCCTAGGGGACGATCCGGAGGCCCGCTCCATCGACACACCCCCCGGGGAAGTGCTCGATCTTGCGGTCGATTTCCGGCGGCTGCCTTTGTCGGGAGGCCAGCACGATCAACCCGCCGTCGACGCGAGGTAAAGTCCGCATTCATGTTGAGGCAGACTTCAAATGGCTCGCAGCACCGGCCGGCCCCGTGGAGATTGACCCGGAGCGGTCGTGCACGCGGTCGTAGCGCGTGCGGTCTCCTTTTGGTCCGACGGGCCGAAGCCTAACGATCTCGATAGTCGTTTAGCTTAGTGGCCGCCCTTGGCGAAAAGTGATATGATATCAACTCGCTCGGGCGGGATTAATCGGACGGTAGTGACGCTTCTGGAAGCGACGCGGCCATCCACTTCGGTGGGGGCAGCCCGCGGGCGCAGCCTCCCGGCTACCCGTTCGGCTCACCCGACTTCGTTTGAACCTCGCAGTTGGCGCAACGACTCAGATTAATGACAGTGATGGTTTGCCCGGAGTTCGTGCATGAGGCGGCGTGGGTTTGTGCCGTACTTGTGGCTGCCGCTAATCGGTTTCCTCCTCGCTGTGGGGTTGGTAGCGGCGCTCGGGCGCGATCTGGACGGACGTTATGCGGAGTCCCCACTCAAGCCTTGGTTTGACCAACTAGAAAGCGGCTGGGGACGCTGCTGTTCGGATTCCGACGGCCGTATCGTGGAAGATGCCGATTGGGAGGCCAAACACGGTCACTATCGCGTTCGCGTACCAAACGTTCCCGGTTCCAAGGACATGTCGTGGGTTGTTGTGCCAGACCGTTCGGTCGTGACTGAGCCGAACAGGATCGGGCGGACAATGGTCTGGCCAGTCTATGTCGACGGCTATCAAGATGACGGATTCCATAACGGCGTGTGGATCCGCTGTTTTATGCCCGGCAGCATGACCTAGTGGTCTGTAATTGTCGACTCGTCGAGCAATTATGGCGGGTCTGTTGCCGCCGATCATGTGGAGCACCGGAACTGGATCGGAGATCATGCAGCGCATTGCGGTGCCGATGATCGGCGGCATGATCTCGTCAACCCTGCTGTGGCTCATTGTAATTCCGGCGATCTTCGGCCTAGATCAAAATCTTCTTCTCCATTTTGTAGTGGTCCGGACATCCTCCTGTACTTGGTTCCCTTGTGGAGTCCGAGTACTCCGGTAGCCGTCATGCAGACATCTAGGCCCTGTTTGCTCCCGGTTCAGTCGTGGAAGTTGTGACGACTTACCGGGCCTCGATATTGACCTAGCGCGATTGAAGGCACCGTCGTGTCGAGCAATCGACGACCATTGTGCCACGCGGTTCAGTTACCCGAGAGAGTCATGCGGACGGCGAAAGCAACTATCTTCCGGAAAATCCCTTAAGCAAACGACCCGAATTTCGATCAAAGGCTGCCTCGACTATTTTGCCAGCGAAAGCAGTTCACGAGGCTTGAATTGTTGCTTGGCATGTTGGCCCTCTCTTTGAGTTGCAACTGCAGAGGCGATTCATTCCGGCGCGTAGCAAGGAATGCACACGAACATTGATGAACATCAAAAACCGACCGCGCGGAGCAAACAGATGATCATCTTCACCCCTGACGACCAAGTAGGCTGCCCTCGATGCGGAGCTTGCCCTGAATTCCTGAGCGAAACGGAGCTTCGTCCCGGCGTTGAATATCTCACCTTACGGTGCCATTCTTGTGGCATTGTATACGATGCTCAGGTCCCATTCACACCAGCAGCCACACAGACCATTGAGAAGCCGGACGACGCACGCCGGTAAGCTCACTCGGCGGCCCTGCGCACGCAAGGCAACGCCCTCGATTTTACCCCCCCCCGCGGCACCGACGCCTGGCGAGGTCTTGCGATGGGAAAAGACTAGACGCTCTGAACAACTGGCGTCACTCGTCTGAATACGAGGAGATCAGAAAGGGTGAGACGTGAAGATTTTAGACGAGCCGAAAAACGCGATCCGCATCAGCGGTGAATAAATTGCACCAGCTGGTCAATGACGAACTCTTGTTTACTGATTATGCTTTTTACGAGATCTCCAATCGATACAATTCCGATCAATTTGCCCTGATCAATAATTGGAAGGTGACGAACTCTCTTCTCAGTCATAATGGCCATGCATTCTTCCACGGTTTGATCAAGGTGAGCGTAAATAACCTTTCCCTCCATAATGTCGCGGACACGAGTTGTAGGGGATGCACGTCCTTTCAAAAACACGTTCCGTGCGTAATGTCGTTCAGTAATAATGCCGATGGGGTTTCCGTCCTCGATTACAACCAAAGAGCCAGCGTTCCGGTCGGCCATCTTTTGTATGGCCTCAAAGACGGTGTTGTCCGGGCCAATTGTAAAAACATCATGCCCTTTTTCATTGAGCAACTGGCGGACCGTCATCGAAATTCTCCACCTCGATTGCGCGCCATACGCAAAGGTTACTACTATTGGCTAAGTCTGATTTGATCTGCGTCAAAGCGCGGGCACTCGGACTGCTGACGACCCGCTAGAGAAACCTGGCTTGCGAATATGCCAATCGCTGGTTTTGACCGCTTGTGAGATGGCTGACGGGGCACTCTTGTCTACGGACCAAAGCGACGCGACTGACCCGCACGTTGGCGATACGATGTGCCGCGCGGACAAAAAATTCGATTTCTGAGAGCGGTTTGTTTGGCCGGACAAAATTTGGTCGTTGGAGCTGGATCAAGGTCGCGACGCCGTGATTTCGATCTCCTCGAAGGCCGAGAAGCTGGACAGCTCTAATTTACATGATATTGACCCGGATCAATGCACGAACCAAAGATTGTTAAAAAAGTCCACCGAACTCCCTAGGGAGTGGCGGATTATGCACGCATACAACTCGCATGAAAAGGCACCCCGCCAAAGTCCAAGGTACACGGGTCTGTTCGCCATCATATGCCTGTTCGTATCGATGTTCTTGGCGTGGGCAGTGATGAGAACAAGCCTTGTGAAAACAGGCCTTGAAATGATGAGTTCGCCACCTGTAGCAACCGGAAGCGCTTTGAATATGTCGGCCAATTCCTTAGCGAGGTAGTAAGGTGGACGCATTACCATAAATGTCCATAACAATGTTGGTGCTGTAATCGTTCCGCCCGAACATCAACGCGCTGCCGGTTTAGCTTGCGCTGGCCGACAAAGCAAAGACGCGTGCGCCCTTCCGCTGTTGGCCCTCGCGACATATTGCATCGCCCGCGATCTCGGTCGCTAACGGGGCGAAGCAGACATAAATGCGTTGGCAGTACTGGCGGGCTCTGTCGTGATTGACCCACCCGACACACGGTGAATCTCGCTACAGCAGTCTCCGGGGTTGTGCGGACAGCTGGTTGAATGGCCAAATAGGGACCTCGGGGTTTTTGCAGGGCGCCACTTACCCTGCAGGACCGGCCCCTCTCGCTGGTTCGCCGCTGAATGGTTCTAACCTGCTGATGTCATGCGGCCGTGGCGCCGGTCGGCGAAGACGCTACCAAAGTTTGTGACGAATTTTGATCTCGATCAAGACAAGCCTGCCCGAAGCAGCATTCGCTGGCATCATTTCAGCAAGTCCATGCAAAGCTATCAGACGTTTCACTTTGCGGCGTCGCGAAGCGATGAACCCATGAAGGAGACAGACATGGCTCAAATGGCTATGGCTCAGGAAGCGCAGGTTCCCAGAAATTTTCGGACCGTCATCATGGCTGCGGCCGGGGGCAATATCATCGAATGGTATGACTTCTATATTTTCGGAAGCCTGGCGACCATCCTGTCGGTCAAGTTCTTCGAAAAAAGTAACCCGGTTGCGGCGCTGCTCTCAACCATCGCACTTTTCACGGCAGGCTTTCTCGTCCGTCCGCTGGGAGCGTTCATATTCGGCTGGCTTGGAGACCGCGTCGGCCGCAAGTACACGTTCATCATGACACTCGTCGGCATGGCGCTCGGCACCGGGGCCATCGGCTTGATTCCGACTTTCGAACAGATCGGCCTGAGCGCCGCGATCATCCTGTTCTGCCTGCGAATGCTGCAGGGCCTTTGCCTCGGCGGCTCCTACGGCGGAGCCATTACCTATGTCGCCGAGCACGTTTCGGACGAACACCGCGGCTATTATACGGGTTGGTTGCAGACCTCGCCAACGCTCGGGATCGTGCTGTCGCTGATCGTGATCATCGCGACGCGCTCCTATTTCGGCGAGGCCGCGTTCAACGCCTGGGCGTGGCGCATTCCGTTCCTGTTCTCGTTCCTTCTGATTTTCGTTACGCTCTACATGCGGGCCAACTTCGAGGAGTTGCCGGTCTATGCCGAGATCAAGGCCAAGGGCATCACCAGCAAGAATCCGTGGCGCGATGCCTTCCTCAATCCCCAGAACCTGAAATACGTCGTCATCGCCACCATCGTGGTCCTGGGCGAAGGCGTGGTCTGGTACTCGAGCCAGTTCTGGGCGCTGTTCTATCTGCAGACGGTTTCCAAGGTGGACACGCTGACTAGCTCCTTCATCGTGGGAATCGGCTTGGTGATCGGCGCGCCCTCGCTGGTCTTCTTCGGCTGGTTGTCGGACAAGATCGGCCGCAAGCCCGTCATCCTGGGCGGCTTCCTGCTTGCGGCGCTGACTTACTATCCGTTGTATTCGTGGCTTGGCTCGGTCACGCAGCCCGGCAACATCAACATGTCGATCGCCGTTCTCATCATCGTCATTCTCGTGTGTTACGTGGGAATGGTGTACGGGCCGATCGGCGCGTTCCTTGCCGAATTCTTCCCGAGCCGAATCCGTTACACGGCGGTGTCCATGCCGTACATGATCGGAAATGGCTGGGGCGGCGGCCTGGTGCCGTTCATCACCACGGCCGCGTATCAGGCCACGGGCAGCCTCGCCTATGCGCTGATCTATCCGATCGCCGTTCCCGCCATATGCCTGATCTTGAGCCTGTTCCTGATGCCGGAGACTCGTCATATGAGCATCTGGGAGCATGAAGGGCAGCGGGCAGAGGCTTAAAAAAAGCCGACGTGCGAGAACCTCGGGCCTCGCACGTTGTCTGAGCGTCTGTTGAGACCTGAGAAGGTTTGTGATTTCGGATAGCATGGAGGTATCCATGCCGACACAAATTCCTGTCCGACCCAAGAAATCGTGGGCCGCGGCTAGCGCCGCCGCAGTGATCTACTCGCTGCTGGCGGCCGTCATGATAGGCGCCACCGAATTGGCCATCGTCCGCGCCTATACCGTATTCTGAAATCCGTGCGTGGTCCTCGGGGGCAGGGTCGACGGCGGGAGTTCATCGGAGGTAGGCAGTTCAGTTCTGTTGCCCTGCGTGTCCCGTGCGCAGCTCTCATCAAAACCGAGGCGGATCGCAATTGTCGCACCTTCCCGCCCAATAGAAGGAACTTAAGACAGACCCGATTTTTCGAGCATTTTTCGATGAGCTAACGCGTTTTGGCTTTGCCGAAGGCAAAACCTAATTATTGATCCCTATTCGGGAAGCGGCCACATGGACGGTTATCCTTGATTAGCCCGAACGGTTGTAACCAGCAATCCAGAGGCAATCCTGACCTCCGGCGGGCCTATGACCATCGCCCTCAAGGCAGCGACACACAGCATTCCAATAGTCGCGATCATTGGGGACCTCGTGGCGCGCTGGAGTGGCGGCAATAACGTCAAACTACGCGAATATGCCGAGGAACTGGTAGCACCTGCCCCGGACGTTATTCTGGCCGGCGGCTCGCAGTAAAGCCAGTCAATCTGTATTTTGCCGACCCTGCGTCTGAACCAATTCGAACAGAGAGCGTGCGTGATCTGGGCTCAGCCTAAATGCAGCCGTGCGAGACCGGCCGGCCAAGATTGCGGATGCTCGTATGTCCCGTGGATAGCATTCCGCCATGAAAAAAGATTAAATGCGGCATCGGTGTGTAATCGTAGAGCTTAGAGCAGTGCATGCGTTCCGAGAGAGTAGGGTGTGTAACTCCCGACCGGGGTCCGATACCCCGGGCCGGGCTGTTGACACTGGCCAGGTAGAGCAAATTGGGCGCCATCGATACTCACATTCATAATCTGAGTTGAAAGCTGAATGGCAATTGCGCCTAGCGCGCTGTTGATTGCACCCAGGAACAGAACACAGATGAGAAGTGCCGCTCTGATGGAAAAATGTCCAAACAAATGGAGCCCATAGTAATTCAGCTAGCACAGGGTTTCCTCATTGACGCAAATCAACATTGCATCAGCACATCGATCGGATGTGCCACCGCGTTGCCGTCGGCGACGACCGGGCGATCGAATAGAACATGCGCGAGACAAGTTTCATGAGCGACGCAAGTTCCCAGACTGTCTATTTCTATAATCGCCATCCCATCTCATGCGAAATCATTCTTACGAAATTACGCAAAAGCCGTGGCCATCTCGACGGCTTACGGCCTGAAGAGCTATTTCCCCATGACCAAGATCATTATGGCGGCATCGCCGCTACGGACGAATTAGCGCGAGGAGCGCAGGTTGGCAATGGATCGCGCGTAGCCGATTTCTGCGCGGGACTTGGCGGCACGGTGCGTTATCTGGCTCACAAATATGGAGCCGACGTCACTGGTATTGAATTGACGCCAGCGCGCGTCTCGGGCGCACAGGAGTTGACCAGACGCGTTGGGCTTCACCGTACTGCGCGGATTGTCGAGGGCAACGTGATGGACGTGCCGCTTCCTAACGAGAGCATGGACGCCGTCATCAGCCAAGAAGCATTTTGCCACGTTCCTGATGTGAAGAGAGCGGTTGCCGAAGCTTTTCGTATTCTGAGGGCAGATGGCCGATTGGCATTCACAGATTGGATAGCTAATCAGCCACTTACCGCTGCTGATGCGCAATTGATGTGGGAAGGAATGGCTATTCAGCCTCTTCGGTCGATCGCCGGATATCGCAGTTTGCTCGAAAGCGTGGGGTTTAGAGTGATTTCGACAAGCGATTTGACGGAAGAATGGGGACCAATTCTGAAGGAACGACTGGCAATGTATCAAGTGCTGCGTGAAGAAGCCCGACAGGCTGGTACCCCAATGGGGCACGATGCCTTCCATAAGTCCTACATCCGATTTGTTGACCTCGTTCAAGAGCGCAAGATGGGTGGCGTCAGGATGGTCGCTGCGAGGTAGCAAGCGCGTGGATTGAGGAACGCTGCGCGCTGCAGTACCAATCGTGTTCGCGTCCGTCATTGATCCGGTTGGCACCGGCGTTGTTGCGAGCATGGCGCGTCCGGGCGGCAACGTCACGGGTTTTGTCGCATTCGAATATAGTATGAGCCCAAAATGGCTGGAATCGAGCGGCCGGGGCGCATTGGCAAAAGCTCGGCAAGCCAGCGGAGCGCGGTCGAAGCGGTCGATTGGCGCCATATTGAAGAGCACCGGTTTGCGAAAAGGTCGCGGCCGCCATGGAAGGGGTTGTGCGTGCACGGAAGGTGCCCGCTCTTGTTATCGTCGCGCCGCCCAAGACATTGGCTGATTTGCGCAACGCGTTCCATGTTGACGTCCAGGCCCGGGTTATCGCTGAAATTCACAAGGACCTCACAAAGCACCCGGTCTCTGAGATCGAAAGGCGCCTCACCAGCGCGGCGTAAGGCGAAATCGACGTGTTAGAGCCCGAAGCGTTTCGAGAGCTCCATCGGACTCTGTGGGGCCGACGGTGATACTCTGGGCTCCAGCGGATTTCGCATCAATCCGCTGCCCCTAATTGCCAGAGAGCTTGTGGGTGCGCTTGCATCCTACGGGACGACGACGACAGGGCATGGAGCGAGGCTGACGAGCTTCTGAGAGACGCTGCCCAGCAGCAAGCCGGCCAGTTGGCCGCGACCGCGCCGGCCGACAATGATCATTTTTGTTGAGCTGCTCGCGGCGATACTTAGGAGGAATTGGCTCACGTCGCCCCAACCTGTCCTGACTTCGATCCGTTCTAGGCCTAGCTGGCGAACAGAGGCTTCTGCAGCTTTCAGCGTTTGTGCGGTCCAGGATTCCAGCACGTCAGCTGCGCTCACTCCGGTATGGGCAAGTTGTCGCACCTCTTCTCCGAGCAGACGATCGGCAACAGTTACAATCAGGAGATTACATCCCAATCCTTTGGCGAGTTCGGCCGCGACCTCGACAGCGCGGCTCGCTGCCCCTGATCCATCGGTAGCGACCATGATACATGTCATGAGAATGCCCGTTGCCTGGAAACCACTCACACGGCTTGTCATCGACCGTCGAAGGCTCTTCCTGCTAGCAGGCTGGTCAATAATCTATACGAACTGATACATAAATAATCTTATCACGCGAACGCTCGCTCTTGACTAGCCATATAAAAACTTTTTCGCGGCCTTGGTTGCATAGAATTGATCTGTGTCAATCAATTCGGTCATTTAGATCAAAAAATGCATTTTTCTACCGGAAGATGCTTCTATGGCGACTACGATAATTATGCTCTACGTGGATCCTGCCAGAAGGCCGAAGAACAGTTGCGAGCTGCGCGAGACGCGGCGCGCGCAGCTCCGGCGCTGAGCGGTCATGACCAGCGCCTTCAGGACTTGGTCGCCAACACATTCGACAACAGTCGAACGACTGCGTGTCTTTGCACTGCATGGCACCGAGGCGCTTGGCAAGAAGATTGCTCGTTTGGTTGGCCGTGACCTGTGTGCCATCGAGGAACGGAGCTTCGAGGACGGTGAGCACAAGATCAGGTCGCTCGAGACGGTGGCGGGCTGCGACGTCTATGTCGTGCACAGCCTGCATGGAGGCCCCGAGGAGAGTCCCAACGACAAGCTGTGCCGGTTGCTGTTTTTCGTCAGCGCTTTGAAGGACGCCGGTGCGGCCCGGGTAACAGCGGTGGCGCCGTATCTCTGCTATGCCCGAAAGGACCGCCGGACCAAGGCTCAGGACCCGGTCACCATCCGTTACCTTGCGGCACTGTTCGAAGCTGCAGGAATCGATGCCATCGTCACGCTTGAGGTTCACAATGAAGCCGCCTTCGAAAATGCGTTTCGCTGTCCTTCGGTTGCGCTGAGCACGGCACCACTCCTGATCGGCAAGATCAGGGAAATCGCGGCCGATCGGGCGATCTGCGTTGTGTCGCCGGACCTCGGTGGTGGCAAGCGGGCCGACCTCTTGCGCGAGGCGCTCGAAAAGGCCGTTGGCCGGCCGATCGGCAAGGCGTTGGTCGAGAAGCATCGCAGCTCTGGTGTTGTTTCCGGCGACTTGTTCGCCGGCAAGGTGGCAAACGCGCTGTGTGTCGTGGTCGACGATCTCGTCAGCACGGGAGGCACCCTGGTGCGGGCGGCAAAAGCTGCACGCGCTCATGGCGCGAAGGAGGTCATTGCCTGCGTTGCCCATGGCCTGTTCATGCCCGGGGCCGAAAGCGCGCTTGCGGATCCTTCAATCGACCGGATCATCGCGACAGATAGCGTGCCGCCGTTCAGGCTCGCTCCGGGGCCAGTGCTTGCCAAGCTCGACATTATTTCGGCTGCGCCTCTCTTTGCCGAGACAATTCGTCGGCTGCACCACAATGAGACGGTGGACGACCTGCTCCCGTATCAGGCGTGACAGGGCAGCAGGCATTCAAGCCGCCTCGCGTCTATCCTGGCAATGGCGAGGTAGGCGCGCGCGAGGCGTGGCCATTTTTCGGGCGTGCGCGGATGGGGGTCGATCAGATGCGCAATGGACAGCCGCGCACGCAACATGGCTCGATTGATGCGATAAAATAGAAACAGCCCGGTTGCCGGATCATCGTCGAGAAAGATCGCAAGTCGTCGCCGCAGCGCGTCGCCAACCCATCGTCCCCCGAGCCGCTCGCATTCCAGGTGCAGAAAGGCCACTTCATCCAAGGCATCCAGCGTCCGCAAGCTGGCATTAAATTCGAGGCAGTCGATGATCGGAAAGGGGGCGCTCAACCAGATATGCTCGGGTCTGAGATCGCCGTGAGCCTCGAGAATGAAACGGCGATGGACGCGTTCGGCGAGAATGCGGCGGCGTTGCCGCAGAAAACGGCGCTGAACATGGGATACACGTTCGACAGTACCCCGATTGAGGTCGAAGGCCGGATTGAGAAGAACATGCCGATCGACAACGGCAGCTCTCCGCAGCGATGACAAATAGGTCTCCGAGCTGATCGCGCGTCGAAACGCGTGCGAATAGAACTGACGCAGTTTGCCAGCCAATCTCTCGACCTCGGCTCGCGACACCCGGTGCGCCTTCAGCAGCTCCTCCAGCGTTCGACTTTCGTCGAGCCGGCGCATGACGACCAGCCAGTCGGCGATGGGGCCGCCGCCTCCGATCGCGTACCCTGCGGGGGTCAATGTGAGCGGCGCTACGCCGAGATAGACGTCCGGCGCCAGCCTGCGGTTGAGGAACACTTCGGCCAGACAGGCGTCGGCCCGACGCTCGAGCGTGGAAAAGTCGAGATAGGGAAACCGGACCGGCTTTTTGAGCTTGTAGACGTGGTCGCCGGCCATAAAGACCCAGGACATATGGGTCTCGCGCGCGATGATTGTTTTGGGCGCCGGAACATAGCTGTCTGGACGGCTCAGAAAGCTGACCTTGCGAGCGAGATCGGAGACATCGTCAGCCCCGGCGTCCGGACCAAATAATTCGTTCTGGCGGTTGAGCATAAAAATTCTATGGCCAATCGAGCAGGCTTGCGACTTGATGCTGATCAACGCTTCTCTGGTCGGGGTGGGTACGGTCAGGGCATCCCAGAGGGCCCTTCGATATGGTGTTCCAGAACCGAACCGATGCCGGCCGGCGGCTGGCGAGCGCGCTGATCAGATACAAGAGCCTGCATCCGGTGGTATTGGCGCTTCCGCGCGGCGGTGTGCCGGTTGCAGCCGAAGTTGCCGCGGCCTTGGAGGCGCCCCTCGATTTGGTGCTGGTGCGCAAAATCGGGGTGCCAAATCAGCCGGAGCTTGCGATGGGGGCCGTCACCGATGGCAAGGCGCCGACCGTTATTCGCAACAGCGAAATTATCGAAATCTGCGGTATCAGCGCGCAGGAATTCGATGCCGTCGCCAATCAGGAACTTGCCGAAATCGAGCGGCGACGCAGCCGTTACATCGGCGATCGGTCCCGCGCCGAAGTCGAGGGGCAGGTTGCAATCATCATCGATGATGGCATTGCTACGGGTGCAACGACGCTTGCCGCAATTCAAGCCGTCCGTAGCCGAAAGCCGAGGGAATTGGTGCTTGCGGTGCCGGTGGCGCCGCTCGATACGGTGAAGAAACTGCACTCCGAGGTTGACGCGATCGTCTGCCTAGATACGCCCGAAGACATGGGCGCGATCGGTTACTTCTACCGCGATTTTCATCAGATCGGTGACGAGGAGGTGATCGCCGCCTTGAAGCGCTTTCCAGCGACCAGGGCGGTGCATGTCGGCTCGTCTTGATGCAACGACGAGGGTGGCTGATGAGCGCCATGCAAGGTGCCCTGCTGACGGATCTCTATCAACTGACCATGATCCAGGCCTATCTGGAATGCGGTCAGACTGATACTGCAGTGTTCGAGTTCTTTGTCCGAAAGCTGCCGCCGCAGCGCGGTTTCCTGATGGCGGCGGGGCTCGATCAGGCGCTCTGCTTCCTGGAAAATTTGCGTTTCACGGCCGACGAACTCAGCTGGCTCGAAAGCAGCGGCCGCTTTAGCGCGCGCCTGATCGAATATCTCGCCAATTTTCGCTTTTGCGGCGAGGTTCATGCGATGCCGGAAGGCACCTTGTTCTTCGGCAATGAGCCAATTCTGCGGGTGACCGCTCCGTTGCCGGAAGCGCAGCTTATCGAGACGCGTCTCATCAACATCCTGCAGTTCCAGACGCTGATCGCTTCCAAAGCGGCTCGCATGGTGCTGCTTGCGCCGGACAAGTTATTGGTCGATTTCGGCTTGCGGCGCGCCCATGGCGCCGATGCGGGTTTGATGGCCGCGCGAGCCAGCTATATTGCCGGCTTTGCGGGGACGGCGACCCTTCTTGCCGAGAAGGCGTTCGGCATCCCGACCTATGGCACGATGGCGCATTCGTTCATTCAGTCCTTCGACGAGGAGACGGCAGCCTTTGCGGCCTTTGCGCGCGCCAGGCCGCAAAACCTCACCCTGCTGATCGATACTTACGATACGGAAGCCGCTGCGCGAAAAGTGGTCGCGTTGGCGCCGCGACTGAAGGAATTGGGAATTGCCGTGCGCGCGGTGCGGATCGACAGCGGCGACCTGGCGGCACTTGCGAAGAGCGTGCGTCGCATTCTGGATGCGGGCGGGCTCGCGGACACCGGAATCTTTGCAAGCGGCGGGATCGACGAGGAGACGCTTGTCGGATTTGCTCGGCAAAATGCGCCGATCGACGGCATCGGCATCGGCACCAGCCTCGTCACATCCTTCGACGCGCCCGCGCTCGACTGTGCCTACAAATTGCAGGAATATGCCGGCTTGCCGCGTCGCAAGCGTTCGACGGGAAAGGCAACCTGGCCCGGTCGCAAGCAGGTGTGGCGACGCTATGACAGGGACGGCCGCATGATGGCGGACACTTTGTCGACTGAGGGAGACCTTCACGAAGGCGAACCGCTGATCTGTTCCGTAATGGAAGGTGGCCGACGCATTGGCCCGGAACCATCCCTTCACGACGTCAGGGCGCACGCGCGTCATGAACTGGAGCGGCTGCCGGCAGAACTAAAAGAGATCAGCCCGCTCGTGCCCTATCCTGTGCAGGTCTCTGCATCTCTGGAACATTTGGCAGTCGTGGTGGACGAGAGGATGGGCTTACCGGAGTTCCAGCCATGAAGATTTCGAACCAAGATGCCCTGATCGTTGTGGATGTTCAGAATGACTTTTGCACCGGAGGCGCCTTGGCCGTACCGGGCGGCGAGAAGATTGTGCCCGCGATCAACCGCATCGCGGAGAAATTTGAAAATGTGGTACTCACGCAGGACTGGCATCCGCAGGACCATGTGTCCTTCGCCTCCAACCATCCACACAAGCGCCCCTATGACACCATCGAGCTGAATTACGGCCCGCAGGTGCTCTGGCCCGATCATTGTGTCCAAGGCAGCAGCGGTGCCGACTTTCAGGGTGTGTTGCAGACCGCGCGCGCGAGCCTCGTGCTGCGCAAGGGCATGCACCGGGACATCGACTCCTACTCGGCCTTCTATGAGAACGACCACAAGACGTCGACAGGTCTCGCCGGCTACCTGCGCCACCGCGGGTTAAAGACTTTGTTTTTCGTTGGTCTGGCATTCGACTTCTGCGTCCGCTACTCGGCTGAGGATGCGTGCAAAGTGGGCTTTGACGCTTTCGTGATCGAAGAGGCTTGCCGCGGCATTGACCTCGATGGCTCGGTCGCCGCGACCCATCGCAGCCTGAAATCAGCCGGCATTTCGATCGTTGGCCTCGAGGCTTTTTTCTGACCTGCAGGATCGCATTCCAAACCGCGTCAGGCCCGCCGAGGCAAGTTCGCCCGGGACGGTCCACTGGACGAATTTCTGATCTGCATCAATATCTGCCAATCGTTCCGTCTCTAGCCTTGTATAAGGGAGAGATGCATCGATGCCGGTTCAAAATGCCGAAATCGCAGGGATGTTCGACCAGACCGCCGAGCTTCTCGAAATCAAGGGTGATAATCCGTTTCGTTCGCGCGCATATCGGAACGCGGCACGGGTTATCGAGCGTCTTCCAAGGAGCATCACCAGTCTGTTGAGCGCGGGCGAGGATCTCTCAGAGCTGCCGGGTATCGGCAAGGATCTCGCGGGCAAGATTGCGACTATCGTCGCCACGCGTCATTTCGATGTGCTCGACAAGCTCAAGCGCGAGTTGCCGGGCGACCTCGGCGAGATTGCCGCGCTTCCAGGTCTGGGGTCGAAACGCGTCAAGTTGCTCTATGACAAGCTCGGCATCCGGTCGCTCGAGGATCTGCGGCGCGCCGTCAAATCGGGCCGGCTGCGGGAGTTGCGCGGCTTCGGTGCCAAGAGCGAACAGAAGCTTGCCGCCGCGCTCGTCAAGCCCCGGGCCGAGAAACGTTTCAAGCTGCCGGAGGCCGAAGCCGAGGCGGAAGCGCTGCTGAATCATCTGCGCTCCGGCGCGAGCGACGGCCAGGCGATAGTCGCAGGCAGTTACCGCCGCAGGCGCGATACCGTTGGCGACCTCGACGTGTTGATGGTCGCTCGCGATGGAAGTGCCGCCGGGGACATGCTGGCCAAATATGAGAATGTCGCAAACGTGCTCGCCCATGGCTCGACGCGGACCACGGTCGTGCTTCGTTCGGGCCTCCAGGTTGATCTGCGTGTCGTACCGAAGGCAAGTTATGGCGCCGCGCTGATGTATTTTACCGGCTCGAAGGCCCACAACATCACTCTGCGCGGCCTGGCGAACGATCACGGCTGGAAGCTCAACGAATACGGCCTGTTCGCTGGCAAACGGCGTATCGCGGGTGCGAGCGAGGAGGAGATCTATGGCAAGCTCGGACTTTCAATGATCGCTCCCGAAATGCGCGAGGACCGCGGCGAAATCGCGCTCGCCCGGACCGGGCGCTTGCCGAAGCTGATCACGCTTGCCGACATCCGCGGCGATCTGCATGTGCATTCCAAATGGAGCGACGGCACGGCTCCGATTGCCGAAATGGCGGCTGCCGCCAGGTCGAGGGGTTACGCCTATATGGCGCTGACCGATCATAGCCAGCACGTGACGGTTGCTCATGGACTGGATGCGACGCGGTTGGCGCGTCAGATCGATGAAATCGACAAGCTGAATGACAAACTCGATGACTTTACGGTGCTCAAGGGAACGGAAGTCGACATTCTCGCCGACGGCAGCCTTGACCTGCCTGACAAGGTCCTGTCCCGGCTCGATCTGGTCGTGGCCGCCGTGCATTACAAATTCGACCTCTCCCGCAAGGCCCAGACCGAGCGCATCATCCGTGCGATGGACGATCGCCATGTCTCAATCATTGCTCATCCGACCGGGCGATTGATCGGCGAGCGAGACCCTTACGACGTCGATATGGAAGCCGTGATCGCCGCTGCTTGCGAGCACGGATGTTACCTTGAGCTCAATTCCGACCCCGATCGCCTCGACCTGAATGATATCCATGTGCATGCCGCCATGTCGGCGGGGGTCAAAATCGCGATCTCGACGGATGCTCATTCAACAGGCGGGTTTGGCAACATGCGGTTCGGCGTCGATCAAGCGCGCCGCGGTTGGCTTCAAATGGATGACGTGATCAACACGCTGCCCCTTGCCAGGTTAAAGAAGCTCCTGAAGCGATAGCACCGTCATCGGCCATTCACGGTCACAGGTTTGCGCGAGAGCTGTGCATCTTTGTGAGATAGCGTTCGAACCACCGGGAAGCATAGTCGATCACGGCCTCCATCGCCCCAGGTTCCGGGAACAGGTGGGTTGCGCCGGGCACGATCTCAAGCGTCTTTGGTGCCGGCAATTGGCGGAGCGCTTCCTCGTTCAGCTCAATCACTCCATAATCATCGCCACCAACAATGAGCAGGGCCGGCGCTCGGACCATTGGAAGTGCGTCGCCGGCAAGATCAGGACGTCCGCCGCGGGAAACGACTGCGCCGATCCGCTCTGGCAGCCGGGCGGCGGCTACAAGGGCGGCCGCGGCCCCAGTGCTGGCGCCGAACAATCCGATCGGGAGATCGGCAATCGATTGTCCCTGACTGGCTAACCATTGCACGGCGTCGACGAGGCGTTCTGCGAGCAGGGAAATATCGAAGACATTGGCGCGGTCGGCTTCCTCGCGTTGAGTGAGTAAGTCAAACAGCAAGGTGGCAAAGCCTCGGCTGTTCAAGGCCTTCGCGACGGCCATATTGCGCGGGCTGTGACGGCTAGACCCGCTGCCATGGGCGAAGACGACCAACCCAAGCGCATCCTTTGGCACATTCAAGGTGCCGGCGAGGCCGAGCGGTGGGATCGCCACATCAGAAGAGGTTACCTGGATCGTAGCCCGCCGCATGTTGCGATTAGGCTTTCAAGGACCTGAGCGAGGCCGGCAAGTGCTTCAGCACCTTTTCTAACTCTCCGGGATCAAGCTTTTCCCAGAGAATCTCGAACACGCCGCGAGCGACGGTCAGGGCGTCGATCGGAAACTCTCGCGGGAGCTCCGACAGAACATGCTCGGCAAAGTCTTCAAGATGACGTTCCTTGGTCGGCGTTCCCGCCGCATGCCAACCTTCGTAATAAACGCCACGCACGAGGATCGGCAGCTGCGCGCCCAACTTGATCGCGACCTCCGGAGGCAGTCGATCCCGCAATGTGTGCAGCACTGCCCGCAGCGCGCTGTAGGCTTGCTGGCGATTGTCGAGTTCCAGCTCTTCCTCCACACCCTTGAGCCAGACATTGGTCTCCTGGACCGTATGGTCGAGTGACGTAACGCCGGTTGTGCTCATGATGAACTCCGTCTATGAAAAAAACCTCGCGTAGATTGCGCATGCCCCGCGAGTTCGGCTTGATTTGCATCAAAGATCGCCGCGCGCGATTTCTTAGCTTCATCTGATATTGACCGCGGCGCTGGATCGCAATGGCGGCCTTTCCAATCCTGCAAGTGCTCGTGCTGTTGATACTTGCTAATGGCGTGCCCGTTATCGTCAAGAAAATTTCGGGATCCCATATGGCATGGCCGATCGATGCCGGAAAGCAATTCCGGGATGGGCAACCGCTGTTTGGGTCGTCGAAGACCGTTCGCGGCGTTGTGTCCTCGATCGTCGTGACTACAGCGCTGTCGCCGCTACTCGGCGTCAATGTCGTCGCAGGCGGCCTCGTGGCAGCGCTGGCGATGGCCGGGGATCTGTTCTCGAGCTTCGTGAAGAGGCGCTTGAAACTTGCACCCAGCACTCGGGCAATCGGGCTTGACCAAATCCCGGAGTCGTTGTTCCCACTGTTAGCTTGCCAAAGGCTGCTGTCGCTGACGTTTACCGATATCGCGCTTTGCGTCGGCATCTTCCTGTTCGGCGAATTGATCGTTTCGCGCCTTCTCTACAGGTTGCGCGTCCGCGACGAGCCCTATTGAAACTATTCAGCTTCGGCTTAGCCGGTGCAGGGTGATTTCCGGCGGGCAGTTATAGCGAACCGCAACCACGCTGGAGCCGGCGCCGACCGAGGTGTAGCCGATCATGTTGCCGTAACGCCAGGCGCCGGCACCCATTCGCCGCGGCAGGACCGAATCGAGCGTGATCGGTATCGATCCCGGCAGGCAGACCTGTCCGCCATGCGTATGACCGCTTAGAAGCAGGTCGAACCCGGCATGCGCCGCCTGCCGGTAAATCTCCGGGGTGTGCGACAGCAGAATCGCGAATGCATCATCGGGGATTTCGGAAGCCGCCTTCTCGATGTTGTCGACCCTGAAATAATGGGCATCGTCGATGCCCGCCAGATAGATCGACTGATCGTCCCGCTTGATGATCTCGCATTCGTTCTGCAGCATCCGAATGCCCATGGCCTCGAGCCCGGGCAGCATCTGAATCGTATCGTGATTTCCGAGAACGCCGAAGATGGGTTGCTTGAGCTGGTACACGAGCTTGGCCATGCCTTTCAATGCAGGGTCGTAGGGGCCAAAGGTCTTGCCGCGAAAGTCGCCGGTCAGGACGCAGATATCGTATTGCAGACCCTCGACCAGTTCATGAAGCCGCAGCATCGCGCGCTGGCTTATGTCGACATGGGTGTCGCTGATATGCAGGATGGTGAAGCCGTCGAACCGGAGCGGCAGCCTCGCGCTGCGGACCTGGTTCGTGTTGAGGATTATCCGCTCGGCATTTCTGCGCCCGCGCCAGTAAAGGCCGCTCAGCTTCAGGATGGTCCGGATGACGGAATGAACCGAATACCAGTTCTCGATATGAAAGAAGTTGAGGCCTTGTCCGAAGATCTGGGCTTCGTGGTCGGCCTCGATTCCGAGGCGCTGGCGGGCGGGCAGCCGTCCAAGCCGTTGCTCAAGGCTAGAGAGAGTTTCACTTTCGGTCGGCAAATATGGACCTCTGAGGAAGCACTCGGACGCTGTCGCAAGACCACTACATTATCCACTTTATTAAGAACTCAATCGACGTCACATCGCCATTTCTGGCTCCGGTATTCGCTCGCGCTTCGGCTCCGGGATTTCGGTCATCGTCGCCTCGGTCAACAGCAGCACGCTCGCAACCGAGACCGCATTTTCAAGCGCAGTACGAACGACTTTTGCGGGATCGACGATTCCCGCCTCGACCAGATCGACATATTCCTTACGCGAAGCGTCAAAGCCGAAATTGCCCTGGCTGCCCAGCATCCGCGCTACCACGACCCCGCCATCGGTTGCGGAGTTCTCTGCGATCTGGCGTGCAGGCGCCTCAAGTGCGCGCTTGAGGATCTGAACACCTGTTTTCTCGTCGCCTTCGCAAAGGCTTTCTTCCTTGCCGAGAGCCTCGATGCATCGAAGCAGCGCAAGGCCGCCGCCCGGCACGATGCCTTCGGCCACCGCCGCCTTGGTGGAGCTGATGGCGTCATCCAGCGCTTCCTTCTTCGCCTTCATTTCCGCTTCGGTGGGCGCCCCCACGCGGACGACGGCGACGCCTCCCGAGAGCTTTGCAAGACGCTCCTCAAGCTTTTCTTTGTCGTAATCGCTGGTCGTTCTTTCGATTTCGCGTCGGATCTGCTGCAAGCGGGCGTCAATCCGGGCACGATCGCCCTTGCTGCCGATCAAAGTTGTATTCTCTTTGTCGGCAACCACGCGAGCCGCCCGACCGAGCTGCTGCGGCGTGGTGTTCTCAAGCTTGAGCCCAAGGTCGTCCGAGATCACCTGTGCGCCGGTTAGGATCGCGATATCTTCGAGCATCGCCTTGCGTCGGTCGCCGAAGCCGGGTGCCTTCACGGCACAGCATTTGAGCACACCTCGCAACTGGTTGACGATCAGCGTAGCAAGCGACTCCCCTTCTATATCCTCGGCGACGATCAACAGCGGCCGGCCGGATTTTGCGATCTGCTCGAGCAGCGGTACGAGGTCACGCAGAGCGCCGATCTTGTGGTCGCACAGCAGGATGGAGGGATCCTCAAGCACGGCTTCCATCCGCTCCGCGTCGGTTACGAAGTACGGCGAGAGAAAGCCTCGATCGAACTTCATGCCTTCGACAACGTCAAGTGAAGTCTCGGTGGTTTTCGATTCCTCGACTGAGATCACGCCTTCGCCGCCGACCTTTTCGATTGCGTCGGCAACCAACGCGCCGATTGAGGGATCGTTGTGTGCCGAAATGGTTGCGACCTGTGCTTTTTCCGCCTTTGTCTTCACCGGACGCGCCATCGTGTGCAGCGCTGCGATCGTGGCGCGTGCCGCGCGGTCGAGCCCACGTTTCAGATCGATCGCGCTGGCGCCCGCGACAACATTTCTAACCCCGTCGGCCAGGATCGCATGGGCCAGGATCGTGGCGGTGCTGGTGCCGTCGCCGACGACGTCGCCGGTTCGTTCCGCAGCTTGGCGGAGCACCTGTGCGCCGAGATTCTCTTCCGCGTCTTTGAGATCAAATTCCTTGGCGATGGTCACGCCGTCGTTGCAAACAATCGGCGCGCCCCAGCTTTTCTGGATCAGCACCGATTTTGACTTCGGGCCCAGCGTCACACGAATGGCGTCGGCAAGCAGTGTCGCGCCGCGCAAGACTTTTTCGCGGGCGGCCGAATGAAACAGGATCTGCTTATGAGGCATGGTCTGCTCCGTATGATCGTAAACCTTACAAGACCCAAACGCCTCAGGCGCCTATGATCTGGATCAATACCGCTCTGAAACGAAAGCTTTGATCCATAGCAATTCGGCGCGAGGCACGACGGGCTACCCAATTTAGGTTGTTCGATGCTGCGGGAAAAAGTATGAAATACAAGGGGCCTATAAGGGATCGGGGCCTGCTCACCGCCAGCCTCATGGGGGCTGCAGTCGGGGTCATGATTCTGCTGTCGTTCCTGGGTGCTCTCAGCAGCGTTGAGACGATCTCCTACAGCAAATTTGAGGAGCTTGTGACGCAGGGCGCCGTGAGCGAGGTGACGATCGGTGCGGACGCGATCGAGGGCAAGCTGAAGGCTCCGCTTCCGAGCGGAAAGAGCGCCTTCGTCACCAACCGGGTGGATACGGCGCTGGCCGAAAAGCTCGGGGCGAAGGGCGTCATGGTAACGGGAGCGGCGTCAGGTGGCGGCCTCGGCAGTATTCTGGCCTGGGTCTTGCCGTTTATGCTCCTGTTTGGCTTCTGGTCGCTTCTCGGCAGCGGCATCGGCGGTCGTCAAGGCCTCGGCGGGTTGATGGCGATTGGGAAATCGCGCGCCAAGGTCTATGTCGAGCAAGACACCAAGGTAACGTTTGCCGATGTTGCCGGCGTCGACGAGGCCAAGTTCGAGTTACAGGAGGTCGTGTCCTTTCTGAAGGATTCAAAGAGATATGGCCGTTTGGGAGCGCACGTCCCAAAAGGCATCCTGCTTGTGGGCCCCCCCGGCACTGGCAAGACGCTGCTTGCACGTGCGGTAGCCGGGGAAGCCGGCGTCGCTTTCTTTTCGATTTCCGGGTCGGAGTTTGTCGAGCTGTTTGTCGGCGTCGGTGCAGCGCGTGTCAGGGATCTTTTTGAGCAGGCCAGAAAAGCTGCGCCATGCATCATTTTCATCGACGAGCTGGACGCGCTTGGTCGCAGCAGGGTTGCCAGTGTTCTCGGCAGCCACGACGAGAAGGAGCAGACACTCAACCAGCTATTGGCCGAGCTCGACGGTTTCGATCCGAGCGCCGGCATTGTTCTGTTGGCGGCAACCAATCGGCCGGAAATTTTGGACCCCGCCCTGCTTCGCGCGGGGCGATTCGATCGACAAGTGCTGGTGGATCGGCCCGACAAATTGGGGCGTTTGGCCATCCTCCGCGTTCACATCAAGAAGATTAAGACTGGCAAGGATGCCGACTTGGACAAGATCGCCGGCCTCACGGCGGGCTTTACCGGTGCCGACCTTGCGAACTTGATCAACGAAGCTGCCATTGCTGCGACCAGACGCAATGCCGAAGAGGTGACGTTCAACGACTTCGCCGTTGCCTTGGAGCGGATTGTTGCCGGGATCGAGAAGAAGAGCAGGGTGCTCAGCAACGAGGAGCGGCGGCGAACCGCCTATCACGAGATGGGGCACGCCTTGGTTGCGGCCAGTCTGCCGGGCGTCGACCCCGTGCAGAAAGTCTCGATCATCCCGCGCGGCATCGGCGCGCTTGGCTACACGATCCAACGTCCTACCCAGGATCGATTCTTGCTTACGGTAAGCGAGCTCAAGAATCGCATTGCAGTGCTGATGGGGGGGCGTGCGTCCGAACGACTGATCTTCGACGGAGATGTTTCGACCGGAGCGGCCGACGATCTTCAGCGAGCAACCGAAATTGCGATCGAGATGGTGACAAAATACGGGATGGACGCAAAGGTCGGGCAACGAACCTATGCTCCGAAGCCGCAGGCCTTTATCCCAGCTATGCAGGACGCTGTCGTAAGCGCCGCCGAGGCGACGGGACGAGAGATTGATCTTGCGGTGCAACAATTGGTCGAGGGAGGCGAAGCCTGCGCGCGCGAAATCCTCGAGAAGAGGCGTGCCGAGCTTGATGCGGGCGTCGAGCTTTTGTTGG
This sequence comes from uncultured Alphaproteobacteria bacterium, assembly GCA_963738845.1. Lineage (GTDB taxonomy): Bacteria > Pseudomonadota > Alphaproteobacteria > Rhizobiales > Xanthobacteraceae > Bradyrhizobium. Next base: position 385,593 of record CAVTYJ010000016.1, read on the forward strand.
CGCAGGAGACAGTAACGGCGGAGCAGTTTGCTCCCTTACGTTCAAACGCCGACCGCATCGCGCAAGCTGCCGCTTAGCTTAGTGGCGGTCCGGAAGGAATTGACTTCGATCAACGCCTCGTCCCGCCGAGAGTCCACTCTTCATGGATCTCGGAGAATGCAAGATGATCAAGAACTCGGCCGATAGACCGGCCAATGCAGTTGACCCGGCCACGCCGGAGAACAAACAGCAGGCGACCGAGCGGCGCCGGCTCCAGGACGCTTTAGAGGACGACGAGGTATATGAAGCCTTGAAGTCGCTGCACAAAGGAAACCGGAGCGACGATGAGCTGCCGCGATCGCAGACCGATCGGCCAAAACGGCTCTAAGACAGAAGTGATCAGCTCGCCGCAACCTGCGACGTGGCGGTCGACTGTTCGGCTTGGCGCACAATGTTCATGGTGCGTAGGATGCTCGACGGATTGACGCTGATTGAATTGATGCCCAATCCGGTAAGAAATCGCGCAATCTCCGGATAGTTTGCCGGAGCCTCGCCGCAGATACCCACGTGCCGCCGGTTGCGTTTCGCGCCCGCGACAGCCATCGTCAGCATTTCCAGCATGCCAGGATCGCGTTCGTCAAAATCGAACGCGACGATGTCGGAATCCCTGTCAACGCCGAGTGTGAGCTGCGTCAGATCGTTGGAGCCGATCGAAAAGCCGTCAAATAGCTTAGCGAACTGATCGATCAGGATCACATTGTTGGGGATCTCGCACATCATGAATATTTCAAGGCCGGCTTCGCCCCGCTTGAGGCCGTGCTGCGCCATGGCTTCGATCACGATCCGCGCCTCTTCGACGCGACGGCAGAACGGGATCATGACCTTCAGGTTGGTGAGCCCCACGTCCTTGCGAACTCGACATAGCGCGGCACATTCGAGCGCAAAACCCTTGGCATAGGCCGGGTGTGCATAGCGCGCCGCACCCCTAAATCCCAGCATCGGGTTTTCTTCCTTCGGCTCGAAATTGCCGCCGCCGAGCAGCTTGGCATATTCGTTGGTCTTGAAGTCGGACAGGCGCACGATGACAGGGCGCGGATAGAACGCTGCGGCAATGATGCCAATGCCTTCCGAGAGGCGCTCGATGAAGAAGTCCGAGGGCTGGTTGTAGCGGCTCGTGATGAGTTTGATCATCCGGCGATCGCGCGCGGACTTGACCTTTTCTGGCCGGGCCAAAGCCATCGGATGGATGCCGATGTGCTGGTTGATGATGAACTCCATTCTGGCCAGCCCGACGCCGTCATTGGGCATCATCGCCGTTTTGAACGCGATTTCAGGATTGCCGAGGTTGACCATGATTTCAGTGCGCGGCTTTTGCAAGCTGTCGGCGGCGACGCGTTCCACCTCAAACGCCAGGCGGCCCTCGTAGACATGGCCGATGTCGCCCTCGGCGCAGGATATGGTGACGGGCATCCCGGTCTTCGATGTTCTGGTGAAATCCCCTGTACCGACGACTGCCGGAACGCCGAGCTCGCGCGCGACAATGGCCGCATGACAGGTTCTGCCGCCCCGGTCGGTGACGATGGCGGCCGCAAGTTTCATCACCGGTTCCCAATCGGGGCTTGTCGCGGGTGCAACCAACACTTCGCCCGGCCGGAAGGCCTTGAGGTCGCGCTCGTTCCTGATTAGACGGACTTTGCCTGCAGCAATCTTCTCGCCGACCGCGCGACCTGTGGCTACGACCTTGCCCGGCGATTTCAAGCCATAACTCTCAAGGGCGTCGGGTTTGCGGCGAGACGCCACCGTCTCCGGACGCGCCTGGATGATGTAAAGGGCGCCGTCGCTGCCGTCTTTTGCCCATTCCACATCCATTGGCGTGAGAGCCCCGGCCTTTCGGGAATAATGATTTTCTACAACAATCGCGCATCGCGCAAGATCAAGCACGTCTTCGTCGCTGATGCAGAACCGTTTGCGATTGGGCTCGGTCGTCGTGACGTTACGCGTGCTCGCGCGCCCCCGCGCATACACCATCCGCATTTGCTTGGAGCCCAACCGTCGCGACAATACGACGCGATGTCCGCTGTTGAAGGTTGGCTTGTGCACATAGAACTCGTCGGGATCGACGGCTCCCTGCACCACGTTTTCGCCGAGGCCATAAGAGCCGGTCACAAAGACCACGTCGCGAAAGCCGGATTCGGTATCCAACGTGAAAATCACACCGCTTGCCGCGAGATCGGAGCGGACCATCTTCATGATCGCGACCGACAGCGCGACCTTGAAGTGATCGAAGCCGTTGTCGATGCGATAAGATATCGCGCGATCCGTGAACAGCGAGGCAAAGCAGCGCCGACATGCGTCGACTACATCGGTAGCGCCGCGGATATTGAGGAAGCTCTCATGCTGTCCGGCAAAGCTCGCAGTCGGCAGATCTTCCGCTGTGGCCGAACTGCGCACTGCGACCGCAACATTGGCGCCGTATTCGCGTTCGAGCTGCTGATAAGCCTCGCTGATCTGGCGGCGCAGATCCTCACTGTCAGTGGCTGCATAAACGATGGCACGGGCCGCTGCGGCTCGCCTGGCGAGATCGGAAATGCGTCGCTTGTCGAGCCCGGCGAGCAGGTCGCGGAGCTTGTCCCAGGCGCGGGCCTCATCCAGGGCATTGCGATAGGCTATCGCGGTCAACGCAAAGCCGTTCGGAACCCGGACACCCTGCGGTGAAAGTGCGGAATAGAGCTCGCCAAGCGAGGCCGTCTTGCCTCCGACCAGCGGCACGTCTTCGAGACGGATGTCCTTGAACCAGCGAACGTAACCAGAGGAGTTCATCGCAATTCCTCCCGCGCTGCAACATTGCCCCGCCCTAATTATGGAAACTCTCACCGATCGGCTGTCCGCAGGCTTTGCGGAAGATCAAGCGAAGAACGATGATATGCATTAGCCATCAAATCCGATCATGACCGAAAGCACTGCAAGGGAATCCCATCAAGAGTGGTCCCGCTTCTGGGAAAGCGCGTCAGGTTTCTGGCGCGGGTTAGCGGCGTGGCGGGTCTGGCTACTTGGGGCCGCGTTGGTTGCGATCGTCATCCTGCAGCTTTACGTTCAGTTTCGCCTCAACTACTGGAATCGCGACTTTTTTAACGCGCTGGAGAACCGCAACTCTGCCCGCTTGCAGGCTCAGGCGCTCTTGCTGATACCTCTGTGCGGCGCGAGCATTGCCCTTGCCGTTACCTCGGTGTGGGGCCGCATGACAATGCAGCGCATGTGGCGGAGATGGTTGACCACCCAAGTCGTCGACTATTGGATCGACAACGATCGATATGCTCGCCTGGCGCAGGTTCAGGGCGAGGAAGAGATGATTCCCGAGTATCGCATTGCCGAGGATGTGAGGCTCGCAACCGATGCGCCGATCGATTTTGCGCTGGGGTTGGTGTCGTCGCTGCTGACTGCGATCATCTTCATTCAGATTTTGTGGGGTGTTGGCGGCGATTTTACCGCTTCGCTGTTTGGGCAAAGGGTGTGGGTCCCCGGCTACCTCGTGGTCAGTGTGGTCGTCTACTCCGGCATCGTGACGGCGGCGGTGGTTCTGGTGGGGTCGCCCCTGACCCGGGTGATTCAGATCAAGAACCAGGCCGAGGCCGAATTGATCACAGCGGCGCACTTGCTTCGCGATATCGGCGAAGGCGTGGCCCCAAGGCTCCGGGAGAACGAGATCAGGCGCGGCATCTATCACGCCCTGAAGAACGCGCTTGTCCAGTGGCGACGCTTGTGCTGGCGTCTCATGCAGACCACGCTGGTATCGCAGTCCAATACGTTGCTGGCGCCGATTGTCGGGCTGATCCTTTGCGCGCCGAAGTTCCTCGCCGGCGGCATGACGCTCGGCGAGTTGACCCAGGCGGCCGCAGCGTTCACGCTGGTGCAGGGCGCCTTTAATTGGCTCGTCGACAATTTTAATCGAGTCGCGGATTGGGTCTCGTCGCTCGAAAGGGTGGGGGGGCTGCTGCTGTCGCTTGACCGGCTCAATCACGGTATCTCGCCGCCTGTCCGCGACACGAGCGCTGTCGCTGACGAGTCCGTCACGACACCGTTGTGAGGGTCACCTGCGCGGCAAGTCGTTTGACGTCATCCATCAGGCAAAGCCCGGTGCCCGGGTTGAGAAGGGCGGCCGCCCCGGCGGCAGCAGCGAGGCGGAAAAACTCGTCGAGAGCGGCGCCTGACGCCATCCGACAAATCAACGCGCCGAGAAAGCTGTCGCCCGCGCCGACCGCATTAACTGGCGTGATGGCGAGCGGTGGTGCACGCAAAACCCGATCTCGCGTCACCAGCGCTGCACCGAGGTGACCCATGGTGAGTGCGATCACGGCGACTTTTCCACTTTTTGTGAGTGTCCTGGCAGCGTCTTCCCAGGCGCGGCTATCGGACGGCTCGAAGCCTGTCAGGTCGCGCATTTCCCGCAGATTCGGCTTGATCAGGTCGACGCCTTCGGCGACGGCGGCTGCAAGCGCCGGTCCCGATGTGTCAAGAACCATCCGGGCACCATGCCGCTTCGTGATTCGCGCCACTCTTGCATAGAAATCGTCGGGGACGCCGCGAGGCAGGCTTCCGCTCGCAACCACAAAGCTCGGAAATGGCTCGGTTCGAGATAAAAGCGTCAGGCACTGTTGCCATTCGTTCTCGGTCAGGTACGGCCCCGGCAGGATGAAGCGATATTGCTGGCCAGTGCTGATTTCGCTGACGAAGAAATCCTCGCGCGTTTCGTCCGCGATCGGGACCGTGCGGCTGGCGACGCCTTCGCGTTCGAGCAGCTTGCAGAGTAAGTCGCCGGTCGCGCCGCCGACGGGATAGATCGCGCTGGCCTCGCCTCCGAGCCGTTTGATCACGCGCGCAACGTTGATTCCGCCTCCGCCCGGATCGCGACGTTGCGAGGTGCCCCGGAGCTTGTAGACTGGAACGATCCTCTCAACCGACGTCGACAGGTCAACGGCGGGGTTGGGCGTCAGCGTTGCAACGTCGCTCACGGCGGCACCACAGGATCGCGGAACAAGGCTTTGACTGCATCGGCCGCCTCCATAAACTCGGCGACCTTGAAATGGGAGATCGCGCCTAATTCGCCGTCGTGTATCAGCGCAAAGCGCGCGTTGGTTTTGCGTGATATCATTCAGCCGCTACTCATCTCTTTGCTGCGATTTTGTTCGGCGGAGCTGCCTCACTTGCGGGACCCTTCGAAATGCGACTCGCCGCGATGTGATCGGAATACCAACGGGCGGATGCCTTCGGAATGCGTTTCTGGGTGAGATAGTCGACGTAAACGAGGCCGAAGCGCTGCGAGTAGCCCGATGTCCACTCGAAATTATCGAGAAGTGACCAAACAAAATAGCCACGAACGTCCGCTCCCTTCAAGATCGCTTCGCCCATCGCATCAATATAAGCCCGCAAATAAGCGATCCGGCTGGTGTCTTGAACCTGGCCTGTCGGGTCGATGTCGTCGCTCGCGGCGGTTCCGTTTTCCAGCACGTAGATCGGCAGGCGGAAACGACGATCGATGTCCAACAAGGTGTCGCGAAATGCGCCGGGCACGATCGGCCAGCCGACCGCGGTTCGCGGCACGTCGTCCGGCGGGGCGCCGAAGGTGGCGCCGACCAGGTTCGGATCCGCCTTGATGTAATGCGGCGAATAGTGGTTGAGACCGAACCAGTCGACGCGGCGCGCGATTTGTGCCATGTCGCCTGGCCTTCGATAGGGTTCGATCGCCTCAGCGAGGGCAGGGGTGTAGCAACCGAAGTGCTGGGGGTGAGGAAAGGCATCATTCCAGTATTCGGCAAAGTGCTGTGCGGCAATTGCGTCATCCGCGCTGGCACTGCACGGGAAACAGGGCTGCCGGTTGTGGATGGCACCAAGCGAGGCGTCCCGCACCGAGGCGCGCAGCGTGTCGATGGCCGTCCCGTGGCTCAGATTGACGTGATGGATCGCCCTGTGCAGCGCGGCCTTCTCGGCGATCCCCGGCGCATTCCAGCCAAAACCATATCCGAACAGCGTAAACACGCATGGCTCGTTGAAAGTGGCAAATCGTTTGACGCGCTCGCCATAGCGCCGTCCGACCAGCGCGGCGTAGTCGGCGAACCATCCGACAATATCGCGGTTTTGCCAACCGCCGAGTTCTTCGAGCGCCTGCGGCAAGTCCCAATGATAAAGGCAGATCCACGGTTCGATTCCCTTCGCGAGCAAGGCATCGATCAGCCTGTCGTAGAACGACAAGCCTGGCTCGTTGGCGGCGCCGCGGCCGCTGGGGAGAACGCGCGGCCATGAGATGGAAAAGCGATAAGCGCCTAGGCCGAGATCGTGCATCAGCGCCACGTCCTCGGCAAAGCGATGATAGTGATCGCAAGCAACCTCGCCGCTATCGCCGTTCTTGACCCGGCCAGGCTGCCGACAAAAGGTGTCCCAGATGCTGTCTCCGCGGCCATCGAGATGTGCTGCGCCTTCGATCTGGAAACTCGAGGTCGAGGCGCCCCAGAGAAAACCGGGCTTCGGCGCGACTTCCACCCGCCGACCGCCTTGCGAACTGTTCCTGGCCATTCCCGCCCCCTTCCGCCATTGGAAAATAATGAAGACCCTGTCGTCCGTGGATTGATGAAAATCAAAGCGAGCGCCGAACTACCTGGATTTTGATGCGTCTACGACGCAGCTAATTATTCGTGAGCAGGATCATGCACTGCCGCAATCCATTCCCGCTGCCCGATCGCCTCGATGCGCGACTGCAACCCGTCGTCGCCCTCTGGGAAGGGCTCAAGCGCGGTGAGAACGGCATACCGTTTGGCGATGACCTCAGCGTGCAGAGCTTGGCCAAGTTGCCGGGAAACCCGTTCCTGTTGAGCGTATCTGTCTCGTCCGAGCGTTGTCGCTTCGAGTTCCTGAGTGACAGCTTGCGTGAGGTGGCGGTTCCTGGAAGCTTTCTCGACGAGATATCGCCAAACGTCAATTTCGCCTTTGTGCGCGCTCAGAGCAGCGCCACACTCGAAGCGGCCGCGCCGACATTCCTTCATCTCACGCAGCTCTCGGGGTACGGTTTTTCCCGCGTGCTTTTGCCATTGTGGGGCAACGGACAGATCAACATGCTCCTGGGTGCGATCGATCGCTACACGGTCATCCATCGCGTGGATGCATCTTAATTCGTCAGCAGCAATATCGCGGTGCCAACAATTGCCAAACAGGCGTGCTGCTACCATTGTAGCCCCAGGCCATGAACGGCAGACGATTAGGGTCATTTTGCTCTCGGTACCAGGGGCAACTCCCCGCCGTTCATCCGAGTGAGGTCAGAGGGCCGGGGGTTTACGGGCTTTGGCCGGCCTTCAACACCTCAAGATACGCCACGATCTGCTCAATCTGGTTTTCGTTCAGGCGTGGATTGAGCATGGCCTGTTCGGGCCCGATGCGGCGGTGTCCGGATGTCAATAGCTGCCGCAGGGTCCCCTCCGAGAAGGACGGGCGATGTATCAGATCCGCGAAATCTGGCGCCACAACACCTGGCGCAGGCGCCACTTTGGTTTGGTCCGTGAGGACGTGACAGGTTGCGCAGATCGTATGGGCCAGGGTCCGGCCCTCAGCCACCTGGTCGGGAAAAGCCTGATCAGTGAACGGCGAAGCTAGCGGAATCTGAACGGTGATGAAATCGCGACCAACCGCCCGATGGCAGGCGTTGCACTCATGGGTCAATTCCGTATAGCCCTTTGTAAACCCTGCGACGTCCTTTTCTTCAATGGACTTTCGCAACGAGGACAGTGTCTCGGACGGCTCTCGGACCGGTGCCGTTGGCGGACGTATGGCCGCCTTACTGAGATTTCCCTTGATCTGATCCAATTCGTAAGCCGCGAGTCTCCAGTTGCCGAACTTGCCCGCAAACCATAGCTTGGTGTGCTGGAGCTGGACCGCCGTCATAAGCTCAGACAAGCCCGGTTGCGCAGGCTGAACATCGTTCGTCAATTGCTGCGACCGAGCGGGCATCAGCAAAAGTAGGCAAAGCGCTGTCGCAGTGGCAAGTCGTCGCACGGTCAATCTACCTTTTAGACAAGCAAGCGATCCATATGCGCGGGACGCAAATTCCGCTGAAGTAGGTTCGGAAACCTTCACTGTTGCGATCTAGCCGGCGGAGGTTTGAGAACACACCCAGCCGAGGTCTTCTGATGGAATGGTCGGAGCACACGATGCTCAACCAACCCAACGGATCAGCGGTTCATTGCGCGGCACGGGGTTCGGCGAAGCCTGCGGATAACCGATGATGATAGGCGCCACCGGCACCCAGGCCGAAGGAAGACCCAGCGCGGCTTTCCCTTCGAGCGTATTAAGAAACCCCTGCGCAAAGCCAATCCAGCAGCTGCCGAGCCCTTCAGCATATGCGGCGAGCATGAGGTTCTCGGCTGCCAGCGCGCAATCTTCGACGATCCACGATCCCTCCGCGTTTGCCGAGATCAAAATCAACACGGGTGCGTGGTAGAAGATGTGAAAATGCGGATCTGTGAGATGGGGCCGCAAATGCGCTGCTGTTGCATTCGCAGACATCGTCGTCAGCATATGTGATTTGGCATCGTGCGAAATCCGATCCAGCACGTTTTGATCGCGGACGACTGTGAAAGTCCATGGTTGCTGGTTTACAGCGCTCGGTGCCTGGCTAGCCGCATTGATCAGTCTAAGGATTAGCTCCTCGCGGACGGGTTGGCCGAGGTATTGCCGCACCGAGCGACGGCCGGTAATTGCTTCCTTGACATCCATGAATGATACTCCTCCAAAACAACGATCATTCTGCTCTGGCACTCCTATGTTGATCTTGATCAACACTTAAGCCCGCGCTTCGAAACAATTGTCTATTTTGTCGGGTCCGAAGAAGAACGACTTAGCAATCGCGGAAGCAGCCGAGACGCTCTGATCTCACTGCGGTCAATGGTGATCTCGCGCCCGGGGCCGGGGCATCCATTGGCATCACCATTGTGTGCTAGCGCGCTTGGGCTTCGGGGCTTGAGCAGTAAGAGGGCAGGTCCTATGAAGGACGAGACCGATTCGCAACATCATCGCTCGGGTCCGATGCGCGGGTCTGCGCATCACATCGGCAGAACTGAGACGGGGGGCGACGACCGCAAGGCCGAGGGCGATGCCATTGCGCCCGAAGCGTTGCGGACAATCTTACAATCCCCGAGCTATCGAGAGGCCGATCGGGATTTTGAGTTCCTACGAAGCGATGAAACCCGCGGGATCCGTCTGCAACTCGATTTCCTTAAAACAGAAACGTTGCTTAAGCAGCGACAGGTCGCCCATACTATTGTCGTGTTCGGCAGCACACGCGTTCACGAACCCGAAGCCGCAAGGCAAGCGGTAGACGTGGCAGCCACGGCGCTCTTTGCGGACCCGACCAACGAGGCCTTGCAGCGCCGCCTCGAAATTGCTCGGAGAGTCGCCGAAAAAAGCTGCTACTACGACATGGCGCGCAGGTTCGGCCAAATCGTAGGAGCGGCAGGCGAAAAGACCATTGATGGCCGCATCATGATCATGACCGGCGGCGGTCCAGGCATCATGGAGGCCGCCAACAGAGGCGCGCACGACGTTGGGGCGGAGTCAATTGGTCTCAACATCACGCTTCCGCGGGAACAGTACCCCAATCCATATGTCACCCCCGAGCTTTGCTTCAGCTTCCACTATTTCGCAATGCGAAAGCTGCACTTCCTGATGCGTGCCCGAGCGCTCGTCGCCTTTCCGGGGGGCTATGGCACCTTGGACGAACTGTTCGAGGTCTTGTCGCTTGCGCAAACGCGCAAGATTGCGCCGGTACCCGTGATACTGGTCGGCGAATCGTATTGGCGTCATGTTTTTGATCCCGATTTCCTGGTCGACGAAGGTGTTATCGCTGCGGAAGATCGCGATCTCTTCTGGTTTGCCGAGTCGGCCGACGACGTGTGGCGGGACATTCTCGGTTGGTATGAGAGCGTCGGCCGGCCCCTTGTTCCAGCCGCGGAACGAGCTTCATAGGAAGCGACCGGAATCGGTCAGAAAGAGAACGAAACCATGAAGCTATCTTTTCATGGCGCTGATCGAGGAGTGACGGGCTCCTGCCATATGCTCGAATGCTTGGACCGGCGCATTCTCGTCGACTGTGGAATGTTCCAGGGAAGCCGTGAGCTGGCCGATGAAAATGGTGCGGCTTTCGACTTCGATCCCGCATCAATCGATTGCGTCTTACTGACCCACGCGCACCTTGATCATTGCGGCAGACTTCCGCTCCTCGTCAAGCGAGGATTTCGCGGCGAAGTGATCGCCACGTCGGCCACCCGCGACCTGGCTCGACTCGTATTCGTGGATGCGGCGCATCTGCAGGAAGAAGAGGCGCGGCGGCAGGCAGCCCGTAGGCGCGGCGAGGACCACGGCCGCGAGCCGCTTTATACGATTGACGACGCGCTCGATTGTCTCAATCGTTTCAAGAAAACGGTCCAATACGAGCAGCCCGTCGACCTCGCGCCGGGGCTTCGCGCCAGCTTCTTCGATGCCGGGCATATTCTCGGTTCTGCAAGTATCCGGATCGAGGTCAACGAAGGCGGCAAGATCAGGTCGATTCTTTTCTCCGGCGACATCGGCAATGCCGGGCGCCCGCTGCTGCGCCCTCCAGCACCTCCTGCCCAAGCCGATTTCGTCGTCATGGAATCGACCTATGGGGATCGGCTTCACCGGTCTTTCAGCGCCTCGGTCGAGGAGTTTTATGCGGCCACCTCCAGCGCCCTCGCGCGTGGCGGAAACGTCCTCATTCCTACTTTCGCGCTCGAGCGTGCTCAGGAAATACTTTACGCGCTTCACCAAGGCATTGAGCAAAGCAGGCTGCCGCCTGCAGTGCCGGTCTTTCTCGATTCTCCGATGGCGATCTCGGCGACCGAGATTTTCAAGCGCCATCTTGAATGCCTCGATCCGGCTGCGGCGCGCCTGTTCGGGGAAGGGGACGGTCCGCTGCACGTCGCAAACCTGCATCTCGCACGCGAAACCTCCGACTCGATCGCCATAAACAGAATAACCGGCGGCGCAATTATTATGGCCGGATCGGGAATGTGCACGGGAGGCAGAATCTGCCACCATCTCAGACACAATCTATGGCGGAAAGAATCGGCAGTTATCTTTGTCGGATTCGCGGCTGCCGGGACGGTTGCACGGCAGGTCATCGATGGTGCCAAACATGTCCACCTGTTCGGCGAAGATATCCCTGTCTGCAGCGCAATCCACACCATCAACGGGTTTTCGGCTCACGCCGACCAGCGGGAGCTCCTCACATGGCGATCTAACATCGGGGGATGCGAGGCGACGTTTCTTGTGCATGGCGAAGAAGCCACGATGAAGCAGCTCGCCAACCTGATGCAGGGCCAGCGCGTCGAGATGCCGCTCTTGGGCGAGGCCTTCGATCTCTAGGACGAGCGTGTGTCGGAATCGTAGCTGGAGCGGCTTCTTAAAACAATTCTCAAGAGCACGGAGGATAGTTTCGTCAAACCGAATTTCGAACAGACATAACTTGCAGCGACGAGGTCAATGCCCAGGCTTGCGTCCTCGACAGGGCCTGTCACCCAGCAAAGGGCGTACGCCGGAGGCATTGCGCAATCGCCGCGCCATCGGGACCTTGACTTCATTTGAAGCGAGGCGCCGTTTTGATGGATGTCATCCGGGGGGACTGCGCGGCTTGAGCGGCTTGCGGAGTTTGCTGCGGATCAGCCATTTTCTTAGTTCTTCCAAGGCAAGCATCAAAATCGCGATCGGCGCGATCAAGGCCCAAAAGCCGGCAGGCACCGGCAGCGTTTGCAACAGGGCGTTTCCAATTGCCGAATAGTTGAAGAGCACCAACAGGATGATTTCGAGCAAGACCCCAACAAGGATGAGCGGATTGTCAAACGGGTTCATGGCGAACACCGATCGAACAGAACTGCGACAGATGAATACGTTGACGATTTGCAGAACGATGATCGCGCTCAGACATGCTGTTGTGGCCTGCATGTAGAGCGGATCGTCTGGCGCTAGCCCTTGTCCCCAGTGCCAGCCTCCGAGCCAAAGCACCATAAAGAACGAGGTCATGGCGCCCGCCGCCTCGATCACGCCCAGGAACAAATAGGCGCGAACCGCCAAGGAAGCATCCAGCAGGCGTTCGCTCTGCTTTCGCGGTGGCAACTCCATGATCGAAGGACCCGCGCGCTCCACGCCGAGGCCCAGGGCAGTGAGGGAATCTGTCGCCATATCGATGGATAGGGCCTGGATGGGGGTAAGAGCCAGCGGAATTCGGAATAACCCGAACGCGAGAAAGGGCACGAGTTCGGCAACGTTGTGGACGAGAACATAGGCGAGAAATTTGCGAATGTTCTGAAAGACAGTCCGACCTTCTTCGATGGCAGTAACAATACCTGAGAAGTTGTCGTCGAGGAGGATCATGTCGGAGGCCTGCTTGGCGACGTCAGTTCCGGTCAAACCCATCGCGATGCCGATGTTGGCGGATTTAAGGGCCGGTGCATCATTGACGCCGTCCCCAGTCACCGCGACGATGTGCTGTTTCTGTTTGAGCGCTTCAACAATGCGCAACTTCTGATCCGCGCTGACGCGTGCAAAAATGAGCTCCGGCTGGTCGAGCACAAGTCGGAGGTCCTGTTCGGAAAGCTCCTGTAATTGCCGGCCTGTGATGACGTTGGCCGATGTTGACCGGACAAGCCCGATTTCCCGTCCGATCGCTCTTGCAGTTTCCGGATGGTCCCCCGTCACCATGATGATCTTGACGCTGGCCCGTCGGCAGCGCGCGATAGCCTTGGGCACATCTTGGCGCGGCGGGTCTTCCAAGCCGACGAGACCCAGGAACGTCATATTCCGTTCGAGGGCGGAGCGATCTGTCTCGGGCAGCAGGCTCTGCATCGCATAGGCAAGCACGCGCTGGCCGCGGCTGGCCATAGCTTCCTGCGCGCCGATGATCTGTTGACGTGTTCCATCGTCGAGCGCTTTTGTAATCGACGGGCCAGAGATGACCTGGCAGAGTGGCAGGACCAATTCCGGAGCTCCTTTGCAATAAAGCAGTTTTCCGGAATTGGTTTCGTACACCACCGAATGCCGCATTCGGCTGGAATCGAATGCCACCTCATCGACACGGCGAAAGCCGTCGACTTTCGGCACGGCCTTGCATCCGATGTCGACGAGCGCTCGTTCCATCGGATCGCCGTCCCATGCGACACCGTGTTCTGTCTCCACTTCCTGCAGATGATGCGTCAGCGCCATCGCAGTAAAGAAGTGTGGCTCGCGCTCGGCCAGCGCAAAATTGTTGCTGTCCGGCGGAAGGTCGTAGGTGTCGAAGCCGACGAACAGTTCGCGGACCCTCATCCTGTTCTCGGTAAGTGTTCCAGTCTTATCTGTGCAGATCACGGTGGCTGAACCGAGCGTTTCCACAGAGCTCAAGTGCCGTATCAACACTTTGTGCTTGGCGAGGCGTTGAGCGGCAAGGACAAGCGCCAATGTCAGGGTCGGCAGCAGGCCTTCGGGCACCATGGCGACAATGATGCCAATCGAGAAGATCAGGTCGCGCCAGAAGGGGATGCCGATCACAGTACCCAGCCCAAAGAAGCAGACGCCGATGCCAATCGCGAGGGCCGCGATCCCGTGGCTGAGGCGCGCCAATTCCCGCCGCATCGGCGTGATGCCCGCAGAGCTTGTCTGGGTCAAACGCGCGATCCTGCCGAATTCGGTATTTGCGCCGGTCGCAAACACGACGCCGCGACCGGAACCCGAAACAACGGACGAGCCAGTCAGCACAATGTTCCGGGCATGCAATGGCTGCAACTCCGCGCTCGGCTCTGACACACGCACTTTGGGCAGCGACTCTCCGGTAATGACGGCATCGTTGATTCTGAACTCGACCGCGCTGATGAGCCGGCAATCAGCGGGCGCGCTATCGCCAGTTTCGAGCAGGACGACGTCGCCGACGACCAGGCGCTCGGCCGAAATCGCGTAGAACCTGTCAGCCCTCAGAACTTTCACCTGCTGCGGCAGCAGCTTGGCGAGCGCCGCGAGAGTCTGTTCGTTGCGATATTCTTGCCAGAAAGAGAAAAGACCGCTGATGAGGATAACGAGTATGATGGCATAGCCAATCCGTGCCATGCCTTCACCAGGGCTGCTGATTTCTGCGGCGAAAGCAAGCGCAGCGGCGACCCAGAGAATAATCGAGAAAAACTGGAAGAATTCCCCAACGAGCCGCAACGGCCAGCTTGTGCGTCTCAGCTGTTCGATTCGGTTAGGACCATGTTCGCGAAGCCGTCTTTCCGCTTCCTCAGGGCTAAGCCCATGAGGGGTGCTTCCGAGAGCGGCCAAGGCCTCGCTGGTTGGCAGGACGATGATAGAAGACATGAACTTGGGAATCGCTTGTTTCGCTTTACTTCGCGAACTCTCTTTGAATTTGAGTTCCTTTAGGTCTGACCCACGCTGAGGATCAATCCGCCGCAAACAATTAACGGAATTTAATCCAATTGGCTGATCTCGCTTCCGATCCGGTTGATCTCCCTCAATCTCGGCACAGCGGATTGCCCGTCAAATGTAACATGGAGGTCCAAAATGCGCCTATCCGTGTTCATCTCAACGCTTGCCACCGCGGCCGCGCTTATGCCGTCGGTCTCCAGAGCAGCGGACGTGGTACCGAAGTTCAACATCGCCGCGAATTGCAAGGCCGAGGTCACCGGCGGCTCGGTGGCTGGGGAGACGCTTGAGTCCTGCATCAGCGCCGAACAGCAGGCGAAAGACCAGCTGGCCCAGCAGTGGGAGCGGTTTGCGAAGGCAGACAAGACGATGTGTATTCGCGGAACGAACAGTGACGGCACGCCGAGCTATGTCGAGCTTCAGACCTGCCTCGAAATGTCGGCCGACGCCAAGGCGCGCCTCGGAGACAGGAAATGACCGAAGCGAGGCCGTCGACTAGCACCACAGCCGTGGTGGCGCAAAAAGTCGATGCGACGCCGGTCGAGGCAGGAGGGCGATCTTGGTGGCGGCTGGTGGTGACGCTGGCCGTTATCCTCGTACTCGGAAGTGCGGCCGTCCTGATCTGGAAAAGAATCCACGCCGGCTCGCCCATCCGCTACGTCACTTCCGCCGCATCTATTGGGCCCGTGACGCGCATCGTCTCCACGACGGGAACGGTTAATCCCGAGCTGACGATCATCATCGGGAGCTACGTGTCCGGCGTCATCAAGAGCATGTACTGCGACTACAACACGGAGGTGAAGACCGGACAGGTCTGCGCGAAGATCGACCCGCGTCCGTACCAGACTGCTGTCGACCAGGCCAAGGCCAATCTCGCGGTCGGCAAGGCTCAGCTGCAAAAGGATCAGGCGGCGCTGGCCTACGCCAAAGTGAATTACGAACGCAACGCGACACTCGTCAAGAGCAACGCCGTGAGCCTCGATGTTGCCGACAACGCCAAGAGCGTTTACGAGCAGGCACAGGCCCAGGTGGCCTATGATCAGGCCACCATCGAGCAGCGGCAGGCCGAGCTCGATGCGGCGGGGGTCAATCTGGGCTACACCGACATTGTCTCTCCCGTCGACGGGACGGTGGTGTCGCGCAACATCACAATCGGCCAGACAGTGGCCGCCAGCTTTCAGACCCCAACGCTTTTCCTGATCGCGAGCGATCTGACCAAAATGCAGGTCGACACCAACGTGAGCGAAGGCGACATCGGCGGCATCAAGCTCGATGATCAGGTCCAGTTTTCAGTCGATGCGTTCCCGAACCGTGTTTTCGAAGGACGGGTCACGCAAATCCGCCAATCTCCGCAGACCGTTCAGAACGTCGTCACCTACGATGTGGTGGTCGGGGTCGCCAATGGTGATCTTGCGTTGAAACCGGGCATGACAGCCGCCGTCCGGGTCACCATCGATCAGCGCAACGATGTGCTGCGGGTCTCGAATCAGGCTCTGCGTTATACCCCACAGGACGCTGCGCGCTCGGACGCGGCCAAGCCGCGCGTCTGGGTCCTGCGCGGCTCGCAGCATGTGCCAGTCGAAATTGAACCGGGATTGAGTGATGACGATTACGTCGAAATTCGGAGCGGTGACCTCGCGGCGAACGATCAGGTGATCGTCGCCGAACGCGCTGCGCCGGCTCGATCGTCTCCGCCCCCGCGGCTTTGAGGCCAGGATGCGCATCCCCATCATCAAGGCGGTCGGACTTGGGCGCACCTATCGTGTTGGAGATGTCGATGTCAACGCGTTGCGCGATGTCAGCTTCTCTATTGAGCGCGGCGAGTTCGTCGCCATCATGGGATCGTCTGGCTCTGGCAAGTCCACTCTGATGTCAATCCTGGGTTGTCTGGACCAGCCGAGCAGAGGTCAGTATTTCTTCGAAGGGGTCGATGTCGCGCATCTCTCTGAGCCGGAGCTCGCGCGTGTCCGCAGCCAGCGGATCGGATTCGTCTTCCAGAGCTTCAACCTGCTCGCCCGCACGTCCGCCATTGAGAATGTGGCCTTGCCGCTCTTCTACTCGGAGGTCGCGCCTTCGAGCCACGGTGCGCGCACCGAGCGGGCCCGGAACGCGCTGCGTCTGCTCAATCTGGGCAATCGCGAGGAAAATACGCCGGGACAGCTCTCCGGAGGCCAGCAACAGAGGGTTGCCATCGCCCGAGCGCTGATCAACGATCCTGCGGTCATTCTGGCGGACGAACCGACCGGCAATCTCGACAGTAAAACGTCCTATGAAATCATGGACACGCTCAAGTCGCTCAATCGCGACCGTGGCGTCACCATCGTCATGGTCACTCACGAGCCGGACATCGCCAAGTACGCGAACCGGACCCTGACGATGAGGGACGGGTGGATCATCAGCGACGAACGCCGTTCCCCTTTGGCGCCGACCGGCGACGTTCCTGCATCCCCCCAGCCCGAACGAGCCTCATCAGCGCCGGTTCCACTGCACTCCGCTCTGGGATTTGCGAGGATGGTGTCGGCGGCAGCCGTCCAGGCGCTCGCGCGCAATTTCACGCGTTCCCTGCTCACGATGCTCGGTGTCTACATCGGCGTCGCCGCCCTGATCGCGATGATGGCGGTCGGGCAGGGAGCCAATGAAGCCGTCCGAAAGCAGATCGAAAGTCTCGGTACCAACCTGTTCGTAGTTGTTCCCGGCGCGACCGCATTTGGCGGCGCGCGAGCGGGATTCGGCAGCGCCTCTACCTTGACCACCTCCGACGTGGAAGGCATCCGCCGCGAGGCCCCTGCGGTCGGGAGCGTGAGCTACTTGATCCGGCAGAGCGGGCAAATCCAGTACATGAACCGCAACTGGACAACGGTCATCCAGGGCGTCAGCTCTAACTATCCACCCGTCACGAACTGGCGCGTCGCGGACGGACGCGGGATAACGGCCGACGACGACCGGTCGACAGCCTTGGTTGCGGTGATCGGTCAATCCGCCTTCCGGCAGCTTTTCCCTGACGATCAAAGCCCGGTTGGAGCGATCATCCAGGTCCGCAGCATGCCGCTGCGCATCGTGGGGCTGCTCGCGCCGAAAGGTCAGACCGCCTATGGCCAGGATCAGGACGATGTGATCATGGTCCCGTTCACGACCGCAGAACGCAAGATCCTCGGTGTGGCCGCTCCGTCCCAGAACCAGACGCCCCTGAACTGGGTTTATCCGCCGTATCCCAACCCCTACAATCTGCAGCCGCGCCTTACGGGCTTCGTGAACCAGATCTATGTTCAGGCCACCAGTTCGCGCGAGGTGGCCGAGGCGGTGTCCCAGGTGAGCCGCGTGCTAACCCGGCGCCACAACATAAGACCAGGTCAGCCAAGCGATTTCTCGATTCGCAATCTGAGCCAGATAGCGGAAACTGCGGAAGGAAGCAGCCGGACCATGTCAATTCTGCTCGCGGCGGTTGCTTCGATCTCGCTTCTGGTCGGCGGCATCGGAATCATGAACATTCTTCTGGTGTCGGTCACTGAAAGGACCCGGGAGATCGGTTTGCGCATGGCCATCGGCGCGCGTCGAATCCATGTGCTGCTTCAATTCCTCGCTGAAGCCGTGCTTCTTAGCGTCAGCGGCGGCGTCGCCGGGATCCTATCCGGCGTCATCTTTTCGCTCAGCCTGCCCATGCTGACAGGTTGGCAGGCACCGATTTCAGTCTCCGCGGTGCTCGGCGGTTTTGCGTTTGCGGCGGCAGTCGGGATTTTCTTCGGGTACTACCCCGCGCAAAAGGCCGCTCGTCTTAATCCCATCGAAGCCCTCAGATACGAGTAATGAACTGGTGGACGATCGCCGAAGCGTCCGATGTCGATCACTCAGGGGAAATCAACAGAACTCCGGGATGTTAGCGCCACCCGCACTGGTGGGCCGCTCGGCCTCTCTGCGGCCGAGGCTGCACGACGTCTGGAACGATACGGCCCCAATGCGACCGTCGACGTCGCGGCACCGACTTGGCGCGCCGTTGTCAGGAAATTTGTGGCCCCCGTGCCGTGCCTGCTTGAAGCCGCCATTGTGCTGCAATTGATACTTCACGAATACGTGGAAGCGTCCGTTATCGGCGTGCTGCTCGTCTTCAATGCCGGCATCGGCTTTTTCCATGAGGGGCGGGCGAAGGCGACGCTCGCGGCCCTGAAGTCTCGGCTCGCGCTCAACGCCTCCGTGCTGCGGGACGGCAGCTGGACCGTTCTGCAGGCAGCCGATGTGGTGCCCGGTGACGTCGTCAAGCTGACACTGGGCGGTGTGGTTCCGGCCGATGTCCGGATCCTCGAAGGAGCCGTGCAGCTTGATCAATCGATGCTCACGGGCGAGTCCATGCCGGTCGAGGCCGGTCCCGATTATGAAAGCTTTGCAGGCGCGCTGGTGAAGCGCGGCGAAGCCGTGGGCGAGGTCATCGCGACGGGCGCAGGCACCAAATTCGGACGAACGGCGGAACTGGTACGGACGGCGCACGTGACCAGCACCCAGCAAAAGGCCGTGCTGCGGGTTGTTCTCTATCTTGCTGCGATCAATGGCGTGCTCGCGCTGGTCCTGATCGCATATGCAAGGCACCTCGGCCTGCCGTTCGCCGAGACGATACCGCTCGCATTGATTGCGATCCTGGCATCCGTGCCGATCGCGCTGCCCGCTACCTTTACGCTGGCCACGGCGATTGGCGCCCAGGCGCTCGGGAGGCGCGGGGTGCTCCCGACCCGGCTATCGGCGGTGGATGAAGCCGCCAGCATGAACGTTCTTTGTGTGGACAAGACCGGAACGTTGACCAGTAGCGAACTCACGGTCGCTGCGGTCGCGCCCATGGCGGAGCGCACGGAATCCGAGGTCATGATGTGGGCGCGCCTGGCGAGTTCGGACGGCGGACTGGATCCGGTGGATGCCGCCGTGCGCACCGCCGCCGTCCGTTTCCCCTTTGAAACGATGCCGAGGCGCGATCAGTTCGTTCCCTTCGACCCGGAGGCGAAAATGGCCGAGGCGAGCGTCACGGACGAGCAGGGACGCAAGCACCGCGTCGTAAAGGGCGCATTCGCGTACGTCATGGCCGCCGCAAACCGATCCGAAGAGGCAGCCGCAAAGGCGACGGAGCTCGAAGCGAAGGGATACCGGGTTCTCGCGGTCGCGGTCGGCCCACCACTCTCAGCGTTGAACGTCGTCGGCCTCCTTGCGATGAGCGATCCGCCCCGTCCGGAGGCCGCCGGCTGCATTGCCAGGCTGAAGTCGATGGGTGTACGAACCGTGATGGTGACCGGAGACGCGCCGGCAACTGCTGCGGCCGTTGCCCACGCAATCGGATTGGACGGCCCCGTCGCTACGGCCGACCAGATAACAGAGGCCGTTCGGCCCGACGATTTCGCCGTATTTGCTGGCGTGCTCCCGGAAGATAAGTACACACTGGTTAAGGCTTTTCAGCGGACCGGCTATACCGTGGGCATGTGTGGCGACGGCGCGAATGACGCCCCTGCGTTGCGCCAGGCCCATCTTGGAATCGCGGTCTCGACCGCAACTGACGTGGCGAAATCCGCGGCAGGGCTCGTGCTGACTGAGCCGGGTCTTGCCAGCATGCTCGGCGCGGTAATGGAAGGACGCGTGGCTTTCCAGCGCATCCTCACCTACACGCTCCGCTCCATCGTACACAAGATTCGCCAAGTCACATATCTGGGTGTCGGCCTGCTGATCACAGGTCACGCGATCCTAACGCCGATGCTGGTCGTCATCTCCATGATCACTGGGGATTTTCTGGCGATGTCCTCGACGACCGACAATGTGCGCCCCTCGGAAAAGCCCAACACTTGGGAGGTTGGCAGTCTAACTGTGGCTGGCGTGATTCTCGGATTGATCGACCTCGCCTTTTGCGTCGGGGTTCTTTTCGTGGGCAAAAACTATCTTCGTCTGGAGCTTGAGCCCCTGCGAACGCTTACTATGGTCAACCTCGTGTGCAGCGGCCAGGCCATCTATTACGTCGTTCGCGAACGCCGCCGCATCTGGTCATCCAGACCAAGCACCATCGTGCTTGCCTGCTCGGTCGCCGACCTGTTGATTGTACCGACCATGGCCTACGCTGGGATCCTGATGGCGCCCTTGCAGCTGCGGACTATCCTGAGCATCTTCGGCTCAGCAGTCGCCTTCGCCTTCTTTCTTGACGAAGTGAAGGCGCGCGTGTTCCGGATTTTACAGCGAGAAGGTCAGAGGAAAAAGTCCGATCGTCACCTTAAGGAATGAGACGGAGGGTCGTGGCGTGCAGACACGTTGCTGCTCGGACTTCACCGGTCTTCACGGTGGAGACCGGAAGGCGTTTTCCGCCCTTTGGATGAATTTTCGCTTGCTCTTGCGATAGCCGGGAGGCCTCTTTGGCGCGACCCTCCGCAACCGTTTGAGGTCACGGAGGTCGCCCAAGGCTCCGTGAACCTGTTTGGCGATCTCGGCAAACTTCAGGTCCTGCCGCGCAATGGTTACGAGGCTGTGCAGGGCTGCTACGACGTACCGGTAGCGCTTACATCGGATCCGCAAGCGGTGCAGTTGCTTGCGGTGCAAGATCCGAATATGTCGTCCCTCCCGCCAAATCGCCACCCTCCAGGCATGCAGTCGCGCCTGAGCGTACGCGTCGGCGTATTCAGATCGGATTGAGCAATCAGTCAGCAGCCAAGGGCCGTCCGCGATCCAATGATCTACCGTTGTCAGGAGGCGCTCGTAACGAACTGAGGCGAGTTTCTTGCTCAGTCTGCGATCTACCTTGTGCTGAGCGTCTAGCAGCGCCTGTCGAGAGCTTTTTGCCCACTTACGATAGCGCTTTCGCCGGGCATAGTTTGCGGTCACGTCGTGGTCACGTGCCTTTCCGAGAGCCGAGTTCAACCACCGAAGCTCCTTGTTGATCCCGGGCCAAGCGTCGTCGTCGGTCATTGGAGAGAAGAAAAGAACTGCGGCGCGGAGCCGCGTCAGCTCAATTCTCATCGTGTGAATTGCATCCGGATCTGCTGCAATCACCGCCTTGCGCTGATCCCGGATCAGTTTGGCGCAGCGCTTTGCGATCCTCTGGAAGGCGGCCTGACAGTCGGGGAGGGATGGCGTGGACCTATGCAACGCTACCGGTTCGGTAGCGTGCATCTGGGCCTGATGGGCGACGCCTTTCATGCCGCAACAGTCCCAGGGCCGGAGCGTACAATGCTTTGATCGGCCCTAATAGATGAACGCTGGCCTGCGCATGAGGTGATCATTGACCCCAGCGACTCCTGAAATCGTCTCAGCCGCCACGCTGATCGCCTGCCGCTCTTTTTCGGACTCGACAAAGCCCCGGAGGTCTACGACTCCGGCTTTGACCGTGACATTCAGCCTTTGCACGTGAAACCACGGTTGCTTCTTCAATTCGTCCATCAGCTTGTTTCGGATCGCGGCATCTGAAGGGCTGATTTCGAGCTTGGGTCGGGTGCTTGCAATGGCCTGTATGATGTTGGCGCGGCTGACGATGCCAACCAGATCGCCGCCCTGGCTTACGATTGGAACGCGCTTGATGTGCTCTTCCTCGAAGATATCGGCAATTTCAACCAGCGGCGTGTCGGGATCGGCCGTCTTGAGGTCGCGTGTCATGACATCCTTGACCTTCGCCGCATGGGACTTGACGTAGTCATCCTCGAGGGCGAAGTCGCCCGAAATGAGGGACAGCCACCAGGACACGGGTCGCTCGGTTCCGGCTTCCGTGCGATGCAGCAGATCGGCTTCGGTGATGATGCCGACGAGCTTTCCGGCGCCATCGACCACAGGAACGGCGCTAATGCGCTTCTCGATCAGGAGCTTTGCAACATCGCGAACGGTCTCGTTCTCGCTCGCGGTGACGACGGGAGAAACCATCACATCTCGTGCTTTCATAGCGGCCTCCCTTGGCTAACGTACGGCGTCCTTAATATTTTGCTCCTCGCAAGGTGCGGATTGATCCGCGTCAACTTTGATCTGGATCAGCCGCCATTTTCCGGGGTAGAGCGATCGTTGTTCTGCACTTCCGTAGGCCAGATAGCCGCAGATCATCCAATGGATCCGGCCTTAGAATGAGCGCGAGATGAAACTGCAATGAAGTCAAGCCGCACGGGGCACACATTTGCGCATGATAACCGATCGTGGGGCCGCCGCATCGCGCGCCCCACGACCTGCAGTCTTCGACGTCAAGCCGCCTTGACCTCGATCTTCTTTGCAGCTTTTTGCGCTTCCGCGGTCTTCGGCAGCGTCACCTTGAGAACGCCGTTCTTGAACGTCGCCTCGATCTTGTCGGTCTCGATGCCGTCGGGCAGTTCGAAATAGCGCTCGAACGAGCCGTAGCGGCGCTCGGAGACGTAGTAGTCCTTCCTCCTCTCTTCGGTCTCTTCTTTCTTCTCGCCCTTGATGGTGATCCCGCCATTGGCGACATTCACTTCCACGTTCTTCTGGTCGATGCCCGGCAGCTCAGCCGTGATCTCATAGGCCTTGTCCGTTTCGGCGACATCGACGGCCGGAGCGGCTACGAACTTCTGCGGCCAATTTCTATCGAAGCCGGCCAGCGCAGCGAAAGGCCGCCGCCAGAAGCCGCCGCCAAAATCCTCGAACAGGCGATCGACTTCCTTCCTCAGCGACTCGAACGGACCCCAAGGTTCCCCAGCGAGCGCTGGCTCGCCAGGCTTCTTGGTAATGGGTAGTCTGGTTTCGGTTGCCATAATCTTCTCCTCTCCAGTTGGAGCCTCTGTCTATGCTTGCCCGAACGCGTCATGACGGCTTGATCCTTCTCAAAACCGACGGCGCTGCGTTTCGTCGAAATCGTCCGGCGCCAGGACCGCGACAATGTCGGCAGCGATCCCCTTCAAGGGCTCGCCTGCACCGAAGATATCGCGGCCTCCAGAGAGCCATATGGCTGCTTCCTCGACATCGCGAATGCTCGGCCGGAGCGTTGTGACTCCAGCAGATCATTCTCGTTCAAAGCACCAAGGATGGCCCGGATGTCCCCCCGTCGAGGCCGCCTTCGCGCTGGAGCCGGATGGATTTCGAGGCATTTCTGACCTGCCAAATTTCGGAGGCATATTGGTATTTAATTCGCACCAGGGATTTCCGCGCGTTGATTTGCATCAACGGCAACGTGCGCTTCTCAATCCGGCCCCGGGGCTTCCCCGAAAGCTATCGGCCTTGTCACGCTAACGTGAGGCAGTGCTGAAACTCGCGCGAGGACCGGTTGATCTTGCTCAAGGCTCGCTCCTGGTGCGTGTTCCAATAGTCTGGACGAGAGGAGGGCCGTCATGCGGACATCAGCTCAAATTGAATTTGAAGGTGTTCAGGGCTCAGCCGAATTCGAGGCGTCCATCGAGAAGCACATTGCGGAACTCGAGACCCGTTTTGGCCGCCTCACCGCAGGTCGCGTCGTGGTGAAAGGACCCGGAGAGCGTCACCAGATCGGTGGCCATTACCAGGTGAACATTCGGCTCGCACTGCCAGACGGTCGCGAGGTCAACATTGGGCGCACGCCCAAGGAAGACGAACGTTACGCCGATCTTACCTTTGCGGTCGGCGACGCCTTCAAGCGCGCCCGCCGACAGCTGCAGGACCAGGCGCGGATCATGCGCGGCGATGTGAAGCAGCGCGCGCGATCTGAACGAGCAAAGCGTGAATGACCGGCAGCTTCAGGACATGGTCGAAGCTACGTCCGTTCGCCCTGTATGGCACCGACGCGGCCTAAGTGTTCTGAAAATTTATAGTGTAGGGCCCGTTGGGCGGACTGGAGCGATCCGCGACCCTTGCCTCGAAGCGGCGGCCGCCAGTGCGAAATTTCTGCGGGTCCGATGTCCGGCAGCGGTGCATCCGGTCGCGCACAGGCGGGCTTTCTAGGGCATTTGCGGCAGGGACAGTATACGGACGCCGCTTGGCATTTCCTTCAGTAGATCATAGAGTTGTATTGAGCCCCATACTCACACAAGGGGAGAAGGAATTCGCGATTGATGACCCGTGGATCTCAGGCGGCTGGCGCGCGCTCGCGCGCATCCGGAACGGTGATCATCACCTCGCCCTTGGATACCGCGACCTCGATCTTGCGCAGACGCGCGCGGGGATTGCCGGGATGAACCCCGGTGCGGATGTCGAACTCGAAGCCGTGCCATGGGCAGGCCACATGCAGCCTGGTCTTGGAGAATGCCATGCCCTTGCTGGTACGATCGTCCGCGATGATCTCCTCGACCTTGGCGATCATCTTGCCCTGGCAGGCCGGCCCGCCCATGTGCGGGCACTGGTTGAGATAGGCGAAGAACTCGCCGTCCAGCTTGAACACCGCGACCTCGAAGTTTTCGAAGCCGATGATCTTGCGGCCGGGATCGGAAAATTCCGACGTCGAACCGATGATGACCTCGCGCATGCTCCCACCCGCTAGCTTTTTTGCCGATTGAACCACATCGAGACGTCCCAGAGATTGAGACCGACGGCGCGGATCATCGCGCTGACGGTCACCACCACGTCGGTCGGCGTGACCAGCTCCGGCCTGACCGGCGGCGCCTGCGACTCCTCGACCTCCGCCTTGGCGGCATAGAGCCGCACCGCCGCCGTCATCACTCGTTCGAGCTCGGCATTCGAGACGTCGGCGGGGCGGCCCGCCGCCAGCGCGCGTTCGGCCGCCTCGACGAAATCGGCGCCAAGCGATTGTGCCGCGGCTGGCGCGTCGATCGCCATCAGGAAATCCCCGGCCGCGCGGCAAGGACATCTTTTGCCCTGGGCCGCTTGCGTTTCACTTCGAGATTGAACAGGCGTGCGGCGTTGAGCCCCAGGATATTGTGCTTGGCCTGATCGGAGAGGAACGGCAAGGTCGTGATCGCGCTTGGCGGATCGAAATCCCAGTGCGGCCAGTCCGACGCGTAGAGTAACTGCGTTTCCGCCTTCATGGCTTCGAGCGTCGCCTGCAGCAGCTTCGGATGGGTCTTCTCCAGCGGCTGGCTGGTATAGAACATGTCGCGCATGTATTCGCTCGGCAGCTTCTTCAACAGCGGCGCCTCGCAGGAGCGCATCTGGTATTCGTGGTCGAGCCGCTGCATCAAGAACGGAATCCAGGCAAGCCCGCTCTCCACCCATACGGTCTTCAGCTTCGGGAAGCGCTCGGGGATGCCGTTGATGATCCAGTTGGTCATGTGGATCAGATTGTAATGCACGAACGAAAGTGCGTGCATCGAGATGAAGCGATTGAGCTGCAGGAATGACGGGTCGTTCCAGTTGAAGCCGGAGTGGAAGGCGAACGGCTTTCCGGTCTCCTCCATCAGCGCGTAGAGCCTCATATAGGCGTTGTGATGGACCGGCTTGTTGCGGGTCGAGCAGACGGTAAAGCCGATGACGCGATCGCTGTGCGCGTAACGCTCGACCTGCTCGACACAGGCCTCCGGCGTGTTGAACGGCAAGTACAACAGGCCCTTGAGCCGGTCTTCCTCGGGCAGGATGCGCTCGACCAGCCATTTGTTGTAGGCACCTCCGAGCGCCACCTCCAGCTCGTCCTGCGGATGCATGCCGAGCGAGAGCATCGGGGTCGGAAACACGATCTGGTAGTCGAGGCCGAGCGCATCCATGGCGCGGCGCGCAAGCTCGACGAAGCGGTGAGTGCCTTTCTTCTCGACCGTCTCCATCAGCCCCTGCTGATGCGGGATGCGGCCGTAGAGATGCTGGTGCAGGATACCCGGCTGGTGATTGAGCAGCGAGTGATTGGCATTGCCGGGGCGCGCGGCATTGGCTTCGCCCATCTGGCGGATCACGTCATTGTCGATCAGCGCCAGGATTTCCGGCCAGAACGACGTTTCGGTGACGTGGGCGTCGATGTCGACCAGGAAATAGTCTTCATGGCTTTCGGCTTGCCGCGTGGCATGCGCGAGAATGTCGCGCGTGTCCGTCTGCATGGTGATTTCCTGCAGTTCGCGGAATTGCTGAGGAACTCGCTCGAGCATGTTCATCTCCCGGTCGAAGCCGCCTTTGAAAAAACCGTAACTTCATTCAGCCGCGTGTAGCCGCGGCGGGTGCACGCCTGCCGAAAGCTGCTTGGCGTAGATCTCCTGCCACCGGCTGTTGTCGTCGGTAGTGTCGTCGCTGATCAGATAACCGCTGCGCGCGCCGCGATAGACGCTCGCATCCTCCGCGCCCGGCGGCGCGATAGCCTGGTCGCGCAGCGCGCGTGCCGCCATCAACAGGCGCCGGCGCGTGCGCGTGATCATCTGGTCCGATGGCGCCAGATGCTCCCATTCGTGATCGACAATTCCACCCATGCTTTCGGTGATCGCCTGGTCCTGCAGGTGAATGCCGTCGATGCCGCTGTAGATCGTGCCGTTGCGCTGGGCTTCGCGGTCGATCTTCCAGTCGTTCGACGGGTTCGCCTCGAGCCGGAAGCGGCCGAGCCAGTCCGACGTGTTGGGCAAAAACTTGTTGCCGCGGCCGGTGCCGCCGATCGGCGTACCGTCCCTGAAAGCCGGCTGCGGCAGCGACATCGCCGAGACCGCCTTCTTCCACCAGATGAACACATACATCGTGTGGGTGTCGTCCAGCGGCACCCAGCCGCGCGCATGCATGTGGCTTGCGAATTCGCCGTTCGGCGCCTGGGTCCAGAACGGAAACAGGAAATTGGCGAAGCGCCAATAGGTGCTGTGGGGACCGGCCGGGCGGTAACCGGCATATTGGGTGCCCCAGGGCGTATCGCGCAGATGATATCGCGGGGCACGATCGGTGATGGTGTGGCGCACCGGCTCGTCATCCGCAAGCTCGGTCGGATCGACGTGCCCGGCATGCAGGAAGCCGAAATGCGAGGTGTCGATCTCGCCCTCGAGCGCCTGCAAATAGTTGCATTCGCGCTGGATGAAACTGACGCGGATCTCGTCTTGTGGCATGTCGAGAATCTCGAAGCCCGGCAGCGGCGGCGCCTCGGCGCGCGCGCCCATATAGACCCAGACCACGCCCGCGCGCTCGACCGTAGGGTAGGCTTTCGCCTTGACCTTCTGCTTGAAATCGGGCGGTGGCACGCTCGGCATGTCCACGCAGTTGCCGGCGACGTCGAATTTCCAGCCGTGATAGATGCAGCGCAGCCCGCTGTCTTCATTGCGCCCCAGGAACAGCGAGGCGCAGCGATGCGGGCAACGATGGTCCATGACGCCGACGCGGCCCTGACTGTCGCGGAACGCGATCAGCTTCTCGCCAAGCAGCATCAGGCGGATCGGCGGTCCGTCCGGCACGAGCTCGGAGGACATCAATGCGGGAAGCCAATAGCAGCGCATCAACTCGCCCATGGTCGTGCCGGGCCCGATGCGCGTCAGTTCCATTCCGTCCCTGGCCGTCGTCATCTCATCCTCCCGATGCGACCAAAGGACCGCACTTGAGAAGCCGCGACTGCTTGTTGGAGAGGGAACCTGCCACAGTCGACCATTTCTGTCGACATCCGAAGGGTCGGTTCTGCGTCAATCCCCGTGCCGGCGGAGCCTTACGACTTCTGCAAAACCAGGTTCAATTCCAGCTCGCGGAAGTGGAAATAGTTCCGCCGGATCCACTGGTGCAATTCGGTGGAGGAGTCCCTTTCCTGGCGCAGATAGTCGGTAAAGGAGAACGTCAGCCGGTCGATATAAGTCTTGAGGAACGTCGGCAGCGCCGGGATCCGCATGATGCGGCCACCCTCCATGGACTCGGGCAGCTCGCCCCGCACGACATACTCGTTGTCGACAGTGATCAGCTGCGGTTCGGGAATCTGTCCAGATAGCATTTCGTGCGCGCGCACCGAGGCGCGGTCGATATCGGCCATGAACAGCACGATCGGAACCACTTTGCGCCGCGCCGCCTCCTTCAGGAACCCGATCTCCTCCGACATCTTGAAGAACTCGTCGAAGGCGTGGAAGCCGAGATCGATCACCTTGGCCATGCCGTCATCGAGGATCACGCGGTCCATCAGCGCCATCTTGCCGAAGGTGTCGCTGATATCGGCGGTCTCGGTGAGGTCGGGCAGGAAGTCGAGCAGCGAGGGTTCCTTGAGATTGATGTCGAAGGAGGTGACGCTGCCGTTCTTGAGAAGCAGGAATTCGCTGAGCAGCCGGGCGACAAGCGTCTTGCCGACCTGCGGCCGGGGAGAGGCAACGATGTAGACGGGGGTAGCTGGCATCACTGGTGCGGTGGATTTGACATTCGCCTTGGCAGCGAACGTCAGGACCGGGACAGCGGTACTATCGGGCGAAAGTGCCCATCTGATCCAGCCGAATCATCTTCTCGGCACAAAAATTATTTTTCGCTGCTGCGGGCCGCCGCTTTGCCCGAGCCGACGATGTCGGTCAGCTTGATGCGGTCGTACTCGCTCCAGACATTGGCGAGCCAGTGGCGGACATAGCCGCGCAGCACGAAGGAATAGTTTGCCGCCTCGTCGTGGATGCCCTTGTTGGCGACGAACTTCAGGAACGGGACGGAGGCGACCTCGACCTGCTCGAAGGCCATCTCGTTCAGTTTCGGGATGGTCAGCTCGGTCGCGTCCTTGATGCGGTGAAAATACGAGTTGTAGGTCGACTGGTCCCACTCGAAGAAGCTCGTATTGTTGATGAAATTCTTCACCAGGAAGTATTTGGCGCCGGCCATGAAATTCGCGGTCTCCGCGATCTCGTCCAGCGAGGCGATCGAGGAGCCCAGGATGTGGAACACGGCAAAGGTGATCTGGCCGGACTTGGCGGCGTCGAGGAAGCCGATATCGCGCAATGCGGCAAGCGAGGGCGACATCAGGCCGGCGCGGACGTCGATCACGGTCACCGACGGGCTCACCGTGTTCAGCGTGTCGAAGATTTTCATCTGGTCCGCCGTCGCCGTCATGTCGACGATCTCGGTAACGTCGGGATGGAAGCGCTTGAGCGTGCCGCGCGGGGATTCGGTGTCGAAGGCGCGGGTCGGCACGGCATTGGCGCTGAAATAGTCGAGCAAGGTACGCGATACCGTGGTCTTGCCGACCCCGCCCTTGTCCGCGCCCACCACAATCACTGCCGGTTTCGCCATGTCGGTCCCTTGAAACTGCCCCCGGAACCGCAAAATGCGCCCCGGCTGATCCCCGTCTCTGCTTTGGGCGCGAACATGGCAGAAACAAGGGAAAACTCAAATCTTATGCGCCCTTCTGGCGCGGAATTTCCATAAGGCTGGAGGATGGCGGAAGGCCAGTGGCAGCAAATGTCAGATCCATCCCACGGCTGCGCCTAATGCCGGCCCCACGGACCCGCAGAAGGCCCGGGCGGATTGCCCCATGGAGCGTTCAACGGCGTTGTTGGCTCGGGATTTGGCGCGCCTTGCGGAGAACCGGCGGGATCGGCGCCCCAGGGGCCGGAATGCGGCGGCAACTGGTCAGTCTCGGATGGGCCTGTTGCACCGTCCTGATCTTCTTTCGGGTGCATCGGCAGCGCGAGCGGCCCCTCGTAGCGACCGCCGGCATATTTCACCAGCGCCTGAACCCGGGATTCCACGGATGGATGGGTCGCAAACAGGTCGGTGAAGCCCTCCCGGGGATTGTCCACGCACAATTCCATCACCGCTGAGGTGGCGTCCGGAAGCTCGCCGCGTCCCTCGATCTTGCGCAAGGCCGAAATCATGGCGTCGGGGTCCTTGGTGAGCTCCACCGATCCCGCGTCGGCCAGAAATTCGCGCGAGCGCGACAACGCGAGCTTCACGAACTGCGACAGCGCCCAGGCCAGCACGATCAGCACGACCGCGACAATGATGATGAAGATCGCGGCACCGCCGCCTCCCTTCCGGTCGCTGCTGCCGCTATCCGAGGACGAGGAGGAGCCGGACGAGGGCGAGGACCAGGTCGATCCGCCGCCACCCCAGCCCCAGCCATAACCGCCGAAGAACACGCGATAGAGCAGCTCGCCGGAGAAGCCGACCACGCCGGCGATGATGACGGCGATCACCATCATCTGCACGTCGCCGTTCCTGATATGGGTGAGCTCGTGGCCGAGCACGGCCTCGATCTCGCGGTCGTCGAGCGCATCGAGGAGGCCGGTCGTGACCGTCACGGCGTATTGGCGCTGGTTCAACCCGGTCGCAAACGCATTGAGCGCGTCGCTCGCCATGATCTTCAGCTTCGGCATCGGAATGCCGCGCGAGATGCAGAGATTTTCAAGCAGATTATAGAGCCGCGGCTGCTGCTGCCGCGTCACCGTCTCGCCGCCGGTCACGGCATCGATGATGTTCTGGTGGAAGAAATAGGCGATCACGATCCACAAGAGCGCGGCGCCGGTCGAGAACGGCAGCGTCCGGATCACGTCGGCAAGCGCCGCCTTGAGGTAATAATCGGCGCTCGCATCGCCGTTGCCGATCACCTCGATGATCAGCGCGCCGGCATAGACGATCACATAGACGAGCAGGAACAGCCCGGCGAGCAGGAAGGCCGAACGCGTCCTGTTCGCCGCGATGTGCGTATAGAGACCGTATGCGGCCATGATCAAGCACCGTCATTCCGGGATGGCCTGAAGGGCCAGACCTGGAATCTCGAGATTCCGGGTTCGCCCGTTCGAGGCGCCCCGGAATGACGAGGATGTTGCGACATGATGGTGATCCAGCTTCTCGCTAGAACTTCACGCTCGGCGCGGTCTCGACCTCGGCCCGGCTCGCGCCGAGATCGAAGAAGTCCTTCCTGGTGAAGCCGAGCATGCCGGCGAAAAGCGCGGCCGGCATTTGCTGGATGCCAGTGTTGTATTCCTGGACCGCGTTGTTGAAGAAGCGGCGGCTCGCCGCGATCTTGTTTTCGAGGTCGGACAATTCGCTCGCGAGCTGCTGGAAGTTGGCGTTGGCCTTGAGGTCCGGATAGGCCTCCGACAGCGCGATCAGTCGCCCGAGCGCGCCGGAGAGCTGGTTTTCCGCGGCCGAGACCTGGGCGGGCCCCTGTGCCGACATCGCGGAGTTGCGCGCCTTGATGACATCGTCGAGCGTGCCGCGCTCATGCGCCGCATAGCCCTTCACGGTTTCGACCAGGTTCGGGATCAGGTCGTGGCGCTGCTTGAGCTGCACGTCGATGTCGGCAAAGGCCTGGCTGACACGCTGGCCTAGCGTGACCAGACGGTTGTAGGTGCTGAAAACGAAAATAACGAGAACGACGATGATGCCGAGAACGATCCAGCCGGACGACATGGAAAACTCCTGATAAGCAGCGAAAAGAGCAGTTTAGCCAAGTTGGAGGGACAACACTCTTGGTCGGCCGCAAGGCGGGGTTGGTTGAGCGAGCAAATGCATGAACGGCTGATCCTCAGGTCAGACTTTGGTATCAAACCTTGATATCCGAGTGGTTTCTGACAAATCGGTTGCTACCCTTCCTGCCTCCACAAATGTGGGTCTTTTCAACGGGATATTGTGCCGCGTTCCGTCGGCCAACTCAATGTAGACCCAGTACGTGAGGCCACCTTCGTGTTCGAACTCGATGCGTCCGACGTGCCGGCATTGATCGAACGGACAATCGGCGACAGTCGTCTGGATAGCCTGAACCTCCGCGCTTTGATATCGAAGTCGGCGATCCACCGCCGTGACGCTGCTAAGAAACATATAATCGCGCCCACGAAACCGCCAATGGCCACGCCGTTGTCTGGAGCCGCGGATGAAGCGGGTGCAGCCGTGGCAGCGAACGCAGCGATCGCAAGAGAAAAAATGGCGAGGACCCACATGACGGGCGACTTGGCTTCTTCGAATCTGAGGACGGAGTTCGACGGTCTGACAGTTGATGCGCTTTCGCTCATGGGCCTGATTCTAAATCAATCGGCGGTGTCGTCCCAGCGCCAGCGACGGGCCTGCACGTAAGGCTCCTTGTCGCGGTGGGGCACTTTCTCGGTCACGATCCCGTCTGGCGTGCAAAGCTTGACCGAAATCTTGACCTTGGTGACGGATAGCTGTGCCAGCACACGTGCAAGCGCTGCCGATGAGGGGATGCGCATGCTACAGACCCGACCGCTGGCCTCGAGGTGGGTATCCCTTGGTGAGCCGCAAGCCGATGAAGGTTCAATATGAGCGCACCGAACGGGTCAACTCTTCTCGGGCACAACGTCGCCCCAGCGCCAGCGGCATGCTGCGGCGTAGGCGGGCTTGTTGCGATGGGGAATCTTTGCCTGTACGAGCCCGTCTGCGGTGCACAGCTTTGCGGTGACCGCGACCTTGCTCAGGTGCGGTGGCGCGAGCACACGCGCGGGGCGGAGCGCCACGGGCTTTCGTACCAAGACGACATAGGAAAACTTCTCATCCTCAAACGGGACATCCGCCCCCTTCACCTGCTTGTGCGCGCGTGAGCGCGGCAGGCGTTGGGCGAAGTGACACCAATCGGGCGGTTGCAATGGGCAGGGCGCATCATGCGGGCAGGGGGCCAGCACATGCGCGCCCGTGGCGATCAGTTGCGCGCGGACAGCGAGGATGCGGTCATAACCCCTGGACGTACCGGGCTCGAGGATCAGCAGCACGTCGGCGGTCTTCGCCCAGGCCAGTGCGGCGAGTTCGCGCCGTTCGCCTTCGCTGAGCTCGCCGATCAGGTAGCTCGCGACGACAAGGTCGGCGGGTTCGGCCTCGGCGAGCAGGCTGCGGGCGTCGCCGGCGTGATAGCTGAGCTTGCCCAGGCGCGCATTGGCGTGCGCCAGCTCGAGGGCAAGCGCGCGCAGCGCCGGGTTTGCGTCGAGCAGCGTGAATGTGCCGAGCGAGGCAAACGCTTCCGCCGCGGCAAAGCTTGCGGTCCCCGGTCCGGCGCCGACGTCGAGCAGGCTTTGCGGCGCGAAGTCGGGCCGCGCCGCCTGCAGCGCTGCGAGGCAGGCGGTCACGGCGGCATAGGTCGCGGGCATCCGCGCCAGCGCGTAGGCGAGCGCATCGGCTTCCGACTGGATTGCATCGGAGTTGCCGCCGCTGCGATAGGTCGTCGAGATCAGCGCGGCCCGCCTGGCGGCGTGCTTGCGCGAAAAGCCCTCGAGCTTCGCCTCCAGCACGGCCTTGAGGTGGACGGGGAATCCCGGAAAGGTCATGCCGTCACCCTCGTCATTCCGGGACACGCGTCAGCGTCGAGACGGAATCTCGAGAGTCCGGGTTCGATGCTCTGCATCGCCCCGGAACGACAGTCGATCACTACGCCACGTCCTGCTCGACGATCTTCACCGCCTCATCGAGCGCGACCGAGACCAGTTGCGACACGCCACGTTCGGCCATGGTGACGCCGAACAGGCGGTTCATCCGCGCCATGGTGATCGGGTTATGCGTGATGATGATGAAGCGCGTCTCGGTCGAGTTGGTCATCTCGTTCAAAAGGTTGCAGAAGCGCTCGACGTTATGGTCGTCGAGCGGGGCGTCGACCTCGTCCAGCACGCAGATCGGCGAGGGGTTGGTCAAAAACACCGCGAAGATCAGCGCGAGCGCCGTCAGCGCCTGCTCGCCGCCCGAGAGCAGCGACAAGGTCTGCGGCTTCTTGCCCGGCGGCTTTGCGATGATCTCGAGCCCGGCTTCCAGCGGATCGTCGCTCTCGATCAGGTGCAGCGCGGCCTCGCCGCCGCCGAACAATTCGGTAAACAGCCGCTTGAAGTGGTTGTTGACGATTTCGAAGGAGGCCAACAGCCGCTCGCGCGCCTCGCGATTGAGGCTCTGAATGCCCTGGCGGAGGCGCTTGATCGCTTCCACCAGATCGTCGCGTTCGTTGGCCAGCGTGGTGTGCTGCGCCTCGACCTCGCGCAGCTCTTCCTCCGCGCGAAGATTGACCGCGCCGAGCCGCTCCCGGTCGCGGCGCAGCTTTTCGAGATTTTCCTCGATCTCCGAAAGCGGCGGCAGCTCGGTGCCGGGCTCGATCTCGGCGAGCGTTGCAACGCCGTGCGGCTCGATCTCGAGCATGTCGCGGATTTCGCGCTCGACGTCCGCGAGCCGGCGCTTGGCTCCCTCCATCCGCTCCTCGGCGCGTCCGGTCGCCTCGCGCGCGGTCGAGAGCGCCTCCAGCGAGGCTTTCGCGGCGCGGTCGGTTTCCGCCATCGCGGTCTCGGCCGCGGCGAGCGCGTCGGCGGCAAGCCTGCGCTCGTTCTCGGCAAAGCCGATCTCGCTGATCAGGGCGCTGCGCTTCTCCGCAAACACCGCCGGCGCGTTGTCCAGCTCCGCGCGCTCGGCTGTGACCTCGCCGATGCGCGCTTCCACCGTTTCGATCTGCGAGGCCGCGCTCGCTTTCCGGTTCTGCCAATCGCCGCGCTCGGCGAGAATGGCCTGCACGCGGCGGTCGGCAAGCTCGGCCTCGCGCGCAAGCGCTTGTGCTTCGGCGCGCACTTGTGCGGCAATGCGGCGATGCTCCTCGATCTCGCTGCGAACCGACGCGAGCCTGGTTTCGGTCTCCTGGCTCGGCGGCAGCTCGGTGAGCGCAGCGGTTGCGCTCTGATGCGCGACATAGGCCTCGGTGAGATCGGCGTTGAGGCGATTGCGTGCCTCCGACAGCGCCGATTTGCGCGCGGCATGGCGGTTGAGCTCGCGCTCGGTCGCGGTGTGGCGCTCGCGCGCGGCATCGGCCTCGTGCTGGGCCGTGCGCCAGCCCTCGCGCGCGGCGGTTTCGGCGGCGGACGCGGTCTTCACCTCCGCTTCGGCGGCCTCGAGCGCCTGTCGCTTGGCGGAGGCATCGAGTTGGGCCTGCTCGAGATCGTGCTCGATGTCGACAAGGCGCGCGCGCTCGGCCAGGCGCCGCGCGGCGCCGGTCGGTGCATGCGCCGCCGCGACAAAGCCGTCCCAGCGCCAGACGTCGCCTTCCGGCGACACCAGCCGCTGCCCGGTCTTGAGCTGGGACACGAGCTCGGCGCCGCGCTCCTTCGGCACGACCCCGATCTGCCTGAGCCGCCGCGTCAGTTCCGGCGGCGCCTGCACATGCGCTGCCAGCGGCTCGACGCCACCCGGCAGCGCCGGATCGGCGGCGTCGGAGGAGGCGAGCGTCCAGCGCATCGGCGCGGACGGATCGACGGGAGCGTCGAGATCGTCGCCGAGAGCAGCTCCCAACGCCTTTTCGAAACCCTTGGCGACGGTGACGCCGTCGATGATCGGCGGCCAGAGATTCTTCGTCGCGCCGGTGACGAGCTTGGCGATGGTCCGCGCCTCGGTCTCGAGCCGCTGCACGCGCTTGTCCGCGTCCGCAAGCGGCGCGCGGGAAGCTTCGAGCTTTTGGCGTGCCGCAAAGTGGCTGGCTTCGGCAGCCTGTGCCGAGGCTTCGGCCTGGGCGACGCCGCGCTGAGCACTGTCCATCGCGGCTGCCAGCGTTGCGAGATCGCCAAAGCCTTCGGTCTCCTGCGCGAGCTTTTGCTCCTCGGCCTGGACATTCGCGATGTCCTGGTCGAGCCGGGCCAGACGGTCGCGGTGACCGCGCACGTTCTCTTCGAGTTGATTGCGCCTGGCGGTGAGGTCGGCAAGCGCCGTGGTGAGCTCGCCGAACAGCCGCTCGGCATCGGCCAGCGTCGCCTCGGCCGCGGCCACCCGCGCGTCAACCCCGGAGCGCTTTTCGACGCGCGACTTGATCTCTTCCTTGAGCTCGAAGTCTTCGGTGTCGAGCCGTGCGAGCGCGATATCCGCATCCGACACCTGTTGCCGCTCGCGGGCCATGTCGGCCGAAAACTGCGTCAGGCGCCGATCGAGCTCGGTGACGCGCTCCTTGGCGCGCTCCTCCTCGCGATCGAGCAGCTCGCGCGCATTGGTAAGCCGTTGCAGGCCGGCGGCGGCACGCGCCTCCGCCTCGCGCATCGCGGGCAGCTCGGCGGCGCGGTTGGCCTGGATGCGGGCGGCCTCGGCCTGCTCGCGGGTGCGTTCAGCCTGCTCGCGCACGGCGAGATCGTGCGTATGCGCCGATTCCGTCACCTCGGCATTGGCTTCCATCCAGCGCAGATGGAACAGCATGGCCTCGGTCTTGCGCACCCTGGCGGCGACCTCGCGATAGCGGATCGCCTGACGCGCCTGCTTTTTCAAGCCGTCGATCTGGCCGGCGAGCTGGCCGATCACGTCCTCGACGCGGGTGAGATTGGTCTCGGCGGCCTTCAGCCGCAGCTCGGCTTCATGGCGGCGGGCGTGCAGGCCTGCGACGCCCGCGGCATCCTCCAGCACGCGGCGGCGCTGCTCGGGCTTGGCCTGGATGATCTCGCCGATCTTGCCCTGGTGCACCAGCGCCGGCGAGCGCGCGCCGGTCGCGGCATCCGCAAACAGGATTTGGACATCGCGCGCGCGCACGTCTCTGCCGTTGATGCGGTACACCGAACCTGCCTCGCGCTCGATGCGGCGCGAGATTTCCAGGATCTGGCTGTCGTTCACCGCCGCCGGCGCAGTGCGATCGGCGTTGTCGATCGTCATGACGACTTCGGCATGGTTGCGCGCCGGACGGTTGCCGGAACCGGCGAAGATCACGGCATCCATGTCGGCGGCGCGCAGCGACTTGTGCGAGGTCTCCCCCATCGCCCAGCGCAACGCCTCGACCAGGTTGGATTTGCCGCAGCCGTTCGGACCGACGACGCCGGTTAGTCCCGGCTCGATCATGAAGTCGGTGGGTTCAACGAACGACTTGAAACCATGGAGGCGAAGGCGCGTGAGCTTCATAAAGCAGTTTCTCTCTTGGCAGGGCGCGAATCTCCCTGCCGGGACAATACCATAGATGGCAATCTCGGTGTCGAGGGAGAGGCCTCAGGCGCCCTTGGTGAGGCGCGACCATGGCTGCGTCGGTCCTGTTCGGCAACCGGCCCGGCGGCCTTTTCCCAAGGCTTTTGCTGGGGTTATCCGGGCAAATGACTCTTGACGGCAATATCGCCGAGAATCCGCGACTCGATTTCGTCTCGAATGTCCGGAGCGGCGATCAGCTCTTCAGCAGCGGATTGATCCGTTTCTCGAATTCCTCGAT
The DNA here is from genome assembly GCA_963738845.1 of uncultured Alphaproteobacteria bacterium. Classification (GTDB taxonomy): domain Bacteria; phylum Pseudomonadota; class Alphaproteobacteria; order Rhizobiales; family Xanthobacteraceae; genus Bradyrhizobium. Next base: position 422,860 of record CAVTYJ010000016.1, read on the forward strand.
CGAGGTCTCGCCCTTGATCTTCTCGCCGTTGACGAAGAAGGTCGGCGTCGAATCCACTTTCAACACCTCGGATGCATATTTCTGGTCGGCGGCGATCTTGTCGAGCAGCGACTGATCCTTCAGGCAGGCCTCCACCTGCTCCTGGGTCAAGCCGGCCTGCTTGCCGATCCGCGCCAGGCTCTCGGCCGTGTTCTTCATGACCCAATCGCTCTGGGTCTTGAACAGCAGATCGGTGACCGCGAAATATTTCGCCGCGTCTCCGTTGGCGATGCAGCGCGACAGCATCGAGCCGGCGGCGGCCTTGATGTCGAGCGGGAACTCGCGGAAGATGTAACGCACCTTGCCGGTGTCGATGAACTCCGCCTTGATCTTCGGGAAGACATCGGCGTTGAAAGCCGCGCAATGCGGGCAAGTCATCGAGGCATATTCGGTGATCGTCACCTTGGCGTCCGCGGGCCCAAGCGCCATGTCCGGCAGCGATACGGGCTTGGCGACGTCGGCGGCGTTCTGCGCCATGACCTCGCTGATCAGCCGTAGCGGCGAAAAACCGAAAACCGCGGCAAGGCCGGTCCATGACAAGGCGGCGGTAAAGGCGCGACGCGTAATGATCAAAGTTCAGCTCCCCGATTGGCGCACGACGCGTGAAAAAGTTGCCTGTTCGCTAGCTTGAAACGGCTGATGTGGCAATGGCGCCTTGCCGCGCGCGGCGGCAAAAGGCTCAATTTCGCTTGATTGCGGCCCCCAATCGCGCCAATGCCGCGCGCAACTGTTCATCCTCGACCGCGCTCAGGCTTTCGGCGACCCGCGCCACCGCGTTGGGATCGGGCGGGGCGGGAGGCTTTCGGCGATGGCGTCGCGACAGCGGCGCCTGCCGCAACGCCAGCCGTCCCACCGCGCTCCAGCCGAAGAAGCGGTTGACCCGCTCGAGGATCAGGCTCGACTTGTGCTGGATCTCGAGCGCCATCGGACCCTCCACCTTGAGCACCAGCGTGGCCGGCTCCTGGGGCTGGCCTTCCACGGGCCTCGGCCATTGCATGCGAAGCGGCTCGGAATGGGCGGCAACATCGGCCCCTGCAATCTCGGCCCAGCGCGTCACCAATTCGCGCGCGGCAAATCCCTGCTTGGCATAGGCGTCGGAGAAGACGTCGCTGAGCAGGAGGGACAGGGGTTTTGCGATGGGACCGGGTTTGCGCATGGGAGGCTTCTATCACGTTGCAAGTCTCGATAGCAGCCAGCACCTCGTCGTCATGGCCGGGCTTGACCCGGCCATCCACGGACCCGCAAGAAAGGCGTGGATGCCCGGGTCAAGCCTGGTCAAGCCCGGGCATGACGGGGAGAGATTTGCGGTAAAGGTCCTCTGTGAATTCCGCACGACGAGCTTCCAGAGCAAAACAACAGATGCCGGTTGTGGAAGGCGACGACCGCCCCTCGCTGCTGCTCGCCTGGTATGACCGCCATCGGCGAAAGCTGCCGTGGCGGGCGCCTCCCGGCGTGTGTCCCGATCCTTACCGGGTGTGGCTGTCGGAAATCATGCTGCAACAGACGACGGTGAAAGCCGTCGGACCCTATTTCGAAAAATTCGTCAGGCGTTGGCCTGATGTCGCGGCGCTCGCACGCGCTTCGCTCGACGATGTGCTGCGGATGTGGGCCGGGCTCGGTTACTACTCACGTGCCCGCAATCTCCATGCCTGTGCGCTCGCCGTGCTGCGCGATCATGGCGGCGCGTTCCCGGACAGCGAAGAGGCATTGCGCGGCCTGCCCGGCATCGGCCCCTACACGGCCGCCGCGATCGCCGCGATCGCCCTCGGCCGCCGCACCATGCCGGTCGACGGCAACATCGAGCGGGTGGTGTCGCGCCTGTTCGCGATCGAAGAGGCCTTGCCCCAGGCAAAGCCGCGGATTCAGGAATTGGCGGCATCCTTGCTCGGACCGACGCGCGCCGGCGACAGCGCGCAGGCGCTGATGGATCTCGGCGCATCGATCTGCACGCCGAAAAAGCCGGCCTGCGCCCTGTGTCCGCTGAATAAGGGCTGCGTCGCGCACGCCTGCGCCACTCAGGAGACGTTCCCGCGCAAGGCGCCGAAGAAAACCGGCGCGTTGCGCCGCGGCGCGGCCTTCGTGGTGACGCGCGGCGAACAGCTTCTGGTGCGCACGCGACCGGAAAAAGGGTTGCTCGGCGGCATGACCGAGGTGCCAACCTCCGCGTGGCTCGCGGGCCAGGACGATGCGGCGGCCCTGAAGCAGGCGCCATTGCTGAAGGGCGTCGCGCGCTGGCACCGCAACGCCGGCGTGGTGAGGCACGTGTTCACGCATTTTCCCTTGGAGCTTGCGGTCTATACGGCGCGCGTCGGGAGCGGCGCCCGGGCTCCGCGCGGCATGCGTTGGATCGAGATCGCAGATTTGAAAAACGAGGCGCTGCCCAATCTCATGCGCAAGGTCGTCGCGCATGGCCTGGGCGGGCAGGGCGGTTCAGGCTAGCCGGCCTTCGCCTGCGGCAGCTGCACGATCGGCGGCTTGGCGTTGAGCGCCTCGACCTGGAAACCTGCGACGCGCTTGTAATTGGCGGCGATATCTTCCAGCTCCTGTTGCGACAAGACGTCGGTGACGACCTTGTATCCGTCAGGCGCGCGTTCCTCCACGAGCTGCATCACCTGCTCCGGTCCGTTGCGGCGGTTGAGCATCACGAGATCCGAGGTCGCCGGGCGACGCTCGGCCTCGTAAGCGGCGAGGGCTGCATGCGTCAGGCCGTGCGCCAGAATTTCGCGCGTGAGCACGCGCGCGTCCAAAATCGCCTGGGAAGCGCCGTTGGAGCCGATCGGATACATCGGATGAGCGGCATCGCCGAGCAGGGTCACGCGGCCAAAGCTCCAGCGCGCGAGCGGATCGCGGTCGACCAGCGGATACTCATAGGCCTGCGGGCAATTGTGGATCAGCGCGGGCACGTCCAGCCAGTCGAAGGTCCAGCCCTCGAACCAGGGCAAAAACTCCTCGAGCTTCGCGGTGCGGTTATAATCCTCGCGCCGCCACTGGTAGCTCGGCGGCATGTGCCGCTCGGCGACCCAGTTGATCTGATAATTGCCGTTCGCATCCGCCTCCTTCGAGATCGGATAGCAGACGAACTTCGTCATTTCGTGGCCTGCCATGATCATGGTGCGGCCGGACAGGAACGCCTTGCTCGCCGTGACGCCGCGCCAGAGGATACGGCCGTTCCAGATCGGCGGCCCTTCCTCCGGATAAAGCTTCTCACGCACGGCGGAATGAATGCCGTCGGCCGCGATCAGCAGTGCGCCGTCATGGCTGCCGGCCGGCTTGCCGGTCGCCTTGTCGACGAAGACGGCGCGCACGCCGCCGTCGGTCTCGGTGAAATCCGCGATATGATGGCTGGTGAGGATGTTGTCATGGCCGAGCCGTTCGGTCGCGGCATCGAGCAGGATCTTGTGCAATTGGCCGCGATGGATCGAGAACTGCGGCCATTTGTAGCCGGCATCGAGGCCGCGCGGCTCGCTCCAGATCGGCTGGCCGTGCTTGGAGAAATAGGCGAGCTCGCTGGTCCGCACGGCGGCCGCATCGAGCTGGTCGTGCAGGCCGAGCTCGATCAGCTCGCGGACCGCATGCGGCAGCACGTTGATGCCGACACCGAGCGGCTTGAGCTCGGCGACGCTTTCGAACACGCGAACGGGAACGCCGATCTGGTGCAGGCTGAGCGCAAGCGTGAGGCCGCCGATGCCGCCGCCGGCAATTAGAACCGTCATGAACAACCCCTCTGGAACAGGCGTCTTCGCATGAGAGGCGGCGAGGGGGCAACTGCGAAACGCGCCCGCTGCTGCCGGGGATCGGGATGGACGGCACGGCCCAGCGCCGCTAATTTCCGGCTTTCTCGTGAGGGACCGCCAATGTTCAAGCTTTACTATGCTCCGGGCACCTGCGCGCTGGCATCGCACATCGCGCTCGAAGAAGCCGGTGCCGACTACAAGGCCGAGCGGCTCAACTTCAAGGCCAACCAGCAGAACAGCCCGGAATATCTCGCAATCAATCCCAAGGGACGCGTGCCGGCGCTGGTGACGGACGAAGGCACCGTCACCGAGACGCCCGCGATCCTTGCCCTCATCGCGCAGAGCTTTCCGCAAGCCAGGCTTGCGCCGTCCGATCCCTTCGGCTTTGCGCAGGCGCAGTCCTTCAACAGCTATCTCTGCTCCACAGTGCATGTCGCGCATGCCCACAAGCTGCGCGGTTATCGCTGGGCGAGCGAGGATTCCTCGTTCGCCGACATGAAGCGCAAGCTGCCGGAGAATATGAGCGCCTGCTTCGCAATGATCGAAAGCGGAATGCTGAAGGGACCGTGGGTCATGGGCGAGCAGTATACGGTCTGCGACCCCTATCTTTTCACCATCGGCCTGTGGCTCGAGGGCGACGGCGTCGACATGAAGACCTTGCCGAAGGTGATGGCGCACCGCAAGCGGATGTCGGAACGCCCGGCGGTGCTCAAGGTGCTGGCGGAAGAACAGGCCTAGCCGCACATCCGCTTTACGAAGGTGGGCCACGCAACCGGGAGACCATCATGAGCACATCGTCCAAGGAGTTCCTGAGCCCCAAAACGCTGACCCCGCCGGTCGGCTATTCGCACATCGCAAAGGCGCGCGGCGGCACCACGGTCTATCTTGCGGGTCAGGTGTCGAGCGACGGCTCGGGTGCGCTGATCGGCGAGGGCAATTTCGAGGCCCAGGTCGAGCAGGTCTTCAAGAACCTCAAGACCGCAATGGAAGCGGCCGGCGGCACCATGGCCGATATCGTGAAGCTCAACATCTATCTGGTCGCGGAGGTGCAGCAATCGGAGGTGCCGAAACTGCGCGCGATCCGCGACCGCTATGTCAACGTGCAAAGTCCGCCGGCCTCAACTCTGGTAACAGTGACGCGCCTGGCGCGGCCTGGCTGGCTCGTCGAGATCGAGGCGGTCGCCGTCGTCGACGGGTAGGCGCTGTCGTTCTTTGGCGACGCGCAAGCGTCGAGCCGGGAATCTCGTGCCGCCACGTCTGGATTTCGGGTCCACGCGCAAGGCGCGTGTCCCGGAATGACGGAGCAAATTAGGCCACCTTGGTCTTGAGGTGCCCGAACATGAAATTCCGTGCCTCGTCGTCCATCTCGGTCTTGAAGGTGAACTTGTCCTTCAGCGCGATCGCCTTCGCCGCCGCGGGCCGCGCCGAGATTTCGTCGACCAGCCGCTTGACGTTCTTGTACTTGGCAAAGCCTTCCTCGCCGAGCACGAACGCGCCGAGCCGCGCCCAGCCCCAGAGCGCCATGTCGACGATGGTGTAGGTGTCGCCCACCATGTAGCGACTCTTTGCGAGGTGATCGTCGAGAATCTTGTAGTGGCGATGCGCCTCGTAGAGGTAGCGGTTCTGCGCGTATTCCAGATCCTTCGGCGCGGCCGTCTTGAAATGCACGGCCTGTCCGGAGTAGGGGCCGAGTCCGCTCGCAATGAACATCAGCCAGGACAGGGTCTGCGCGCGGTTCTGCGGCGTGTTGGGCGGGAGGAACTTTCCGGTCTTCTCGGCGAGATAGAGCAGGATGGCGTTACTGTCGAACACGAAGGTGCCGTCATCGTCGATCGCCGGAACCTTGCCGTTCGGGTTCACCTTCAGAAATTCCGGCTTGAACTGCTGGCCCTTGCGGGTGTCGACCGGCACGAGCTCGAAAGGCAGTCCGGACTCTTCGAGGAACAGCGCGACCTTGTTGGGGTTCGGCGCGCCGTTGAAGTAGAATTTGAGCATGAACATCTCCCTGCACCTTGTTGATCCCGAAGCTCGGGGCGGCGGCGTCGCCGCCAGCTGCGAGTTCCATGCGCAAATTTTGATGCAAAGCGCAAGCGACGAGTTTGTGAGGGCTGGTGTGCGCGATCTCAACGCTGTCATTCGCCGATGCGCCGCCCGAACTCGGGTTTAGGCGAGTTCGGTCGGAGCGTGCGCGTCGCCCCGGAATGACAAGAGAATAAAGGCTCTCAGCCCGCCGCCATGCCGGCGCGGATTTCGGCGCGGAGCTCGTCGATCAGCTTCAGGCCGCTCTTTGTCTCGATATGCCAGAAGGTCCAGCCGTTGCAGGCTTCCGAGCCCTGCGCCACCGCGCCCATGCGGTGGATCGAGCCGACCTTGTCGCCGAGCGTGATGGCGCCGTCGGCACGCACCAGCGCGCCGACGCGCTTCTTCGAATCCACGAGCTTTGTCCCCGGCGGGATCATGCCGCGCTCGATCAGTTCAGAGAAGGCGATGCGCGGTGCCTCGCGCGCGGTCATGAAGGGCGCGAGCGTTGCGTCCGGCAGCGGCGCGATCGAAGCGATCCGCGCTTCGGCGGCTTTGGCGTAAGCCTCGTCGCGCTCGAAGCCGATATAGCAGCGGCCGAGACGCTTTGCCACGGCGCCCGTCGTGCCGGTGCCGTTGAACGGGTCTATCACGAGGTCGCCGGGCTTCGAGGACGACAGCAGGACGCGCGCCAAAAGGCTTTCCGGTTTCTGCGTCGGATGCACCTTCTTGCCGTCCTTGCCCTTCAGTCGCTCCTCGCCGGTGCACAACGGAATCAGCCAGTCGGAACGCGCCTGCACGTCCTCGTTCGCCGCCTTCAGCGCTTCATAATTGAAGGTGTAGCCCTTGGCCTTCTCGTCGCGCGCGGCCCAGATCATGGTCTCGTGCGCGTTGGTGAACCTGCGGCCGCGGAAATTCGGCATCGGGTTCGACTTGCGCCAGACGATGTCGTTCAGCAGCCAGAAGCCGAGGTCCTGCATGATCGCGCCGACGCGGAAAATATTGTGATAGGAACCGATCACCCAGATCGTCGCCGATGGTTTCATGAGGCGGCGGCAGGCGAGCAGCCAGGCGCGGGTGAAATCGTCATAGGCCGCGAACGACGAAAACTTGTCCCAGTCGTCGTCGACGGCGTCGACATGGGATTCGTCGGGACGCTTGAGCTCGCCCTTGAGCTGCAGATTATAGGGCGGATCGGCGAAAACGAGATCGACGGAGGCGGCCTGCAATTTGGCCATTTCGGCGACGCAGTCGCCGACCACGATGCGCGAACTGATTTGGCGCGAACCGGCTTGGGACTCAAAATTTGTGCGGGGCGCCTTTGCAGACGCCCCGCGACGCGACACAACCATGACTCAAGAACTCTGACTCAGGCGACGCTGCCGGCGACGCGGGACCAACAAACCGACTGGCGACAGATTGACTTGTCGAGGTAAACATCGAGTTATCGCTTGCTCGTTTCGATCAGTTTTTGCCGGCTAGGCAATTTTTGCCGGGCGAGTTATTGATTATCGGGTTGCGAAGTCTACGTTTGCTGTCGCGTCAGCGCGATCCGGCGCGCCGCGCAAGCCAAGTGAGAGGAAACGCCATGCGCTACGATGATTTTCGCCGCAGCGATGACATCGAAGACCGCCGCGATGACGGCGGCGGCATGGGCGGCGGTGGTGGCGGCATCGGCCTGCCGATGGGCGGCGGCGGGCTCGGGATTGGCACCATCATCGTGCTCGGCCTGATCTCCTATGCGTTCGGCATCGATCCCCGCATCCTGATCGGCGGCGCGGAGATTCTCTCGGGCGGCAGCCAGGCTCCGAGCTATCAGAGCGATCGCTCCTCCGGCAAGAAAGGCGCCCCGACCGACGAGATGGGCAGCATGATCTCCGGCATCCTGGGCGAAATCGACGACCGCTGGAGCGAGGAGTTCCAGCGTCGCGGCCAGAATTACGTCGGTCCGAAGATCGTGCTGTTCCGCAACGTCACCAATGGCGGGCGCTGCGGCATGGCGCAGTCGGCGATGGGGCCGTTCTACTGCCCGCCGGATCAGAAGATCTTCCTCGATACCGGCTTCTTCCGCGAGGTCGAAACCCGGTTCCGCGGCTGCTCCGGCAGCGCGTGCAAATTCACCGCCGCCTACATCATCGCGCATGAGGCCGGCCATCACGTGCAAAACCTGCTCGGCATTATCCCGCGCGTGACACGGATGCAGCAGCAGGTCGGCAGCAAGGCCGAGGCCAATGCGCTGCAGGTGAAGGTCGAGCTGCAGGCCGACTGCCTGTCCGGCGTCTGGGTCAATCGCGAAGCAAAGAAGCGGCCGAACTTCCTCGAGCCCGGCGATATCGACGCCGCGCTGACGACCGCGTCGGCAATCGGCGACGATACGCTGCAGCGGCAGTCGACCGGGCGCGTTGTGCCTGACAGCTTCACGCATGGTTCCGCCGCCCAGCGCAAGCAGTGGTTCATGACCGGCTATCAGCAGGGCACGGTGGAAGCCTGCAACACCTTCGGTGCGAACTCATTGTAACATTCACCGTCATTCCGGGGCGCGCGACAGCGCGAACCCGGAATCTCGAGATTCCGGATCAGCCCGTTTTTCGGTCTGTCCGGAGTGACAGATCAAAGGTTCGAATGTCCTCCATCGATCAGACCAGGCAATTTATCCCGCTCAATATCGCAGTGTTGACGATCTCGGATACGCGCTCGCTCGCCGACGACAAATCCGGCACGACGCTTGCCGAACGCCTCACCGCCGCCGGCCACAGGTTGGCCGCCCGCGAGATCGTCACCGACGATGTCGATGCGATCCGCGCCGTCGTCAGGAAATGGACCGCGGATGAAGGCGTCGACGTCATCATCACCACCGGTGGCACCGGCTTTACCGGCCGCGACGTCACGCCGGAGGCGATCGAGCCTTTGTTCGAGAAACGGATGGATGGATTTTCCATCGCGTTTCACATGCTGAGCCACGCCAAGATCGGCGCCTCGACAGTGCAGAGCCGCGCGACCGCCGGCGTCGTCAATTCGACGTTCGTCTTCTGCCTGCCGGGTTCTCCCGGCGCCTGCCGCGACGGCTGGGACGGTATTCTCGCTGCCCAGCTCGACTATCGCACACGGCCCTGCAATTTCGTCGAGATCATGCCACGTCTCGACGAGCATCTGCGCCGCCCGAAAGCCAAAGGCACGTCGGCTTGACGGCTCTGTTATCTCCGGTTATATAGCCGGAGATAACTATTCGATGAGATATGGCCACAAGATCCCAGAGAAACGCCACTCGTGCCCATCGCCGTCGCTCCGCGGCGCGGGGACTTGTGCGAGTGGAAGTTCAGGCGGCAAAAAAGGACGCCGGCCTTCTCCGCGCGCTTGCGGAAACTCTGCGCAGTGGGACCGAGCAGGCGGAGGCACTGCGCTCCACACTGGCGGGCGCCTTATTGCATCCCGAGATCAAGACCGCGTTCGATATCTTCGGCTCGGATCTTCCCGACGAAATCTTTGGCGGTGTCTTTGACCACGCGCGCCACCAGGGTTGGCGCGAGGTCGATCTGTGAAATTTCTGCTCGACACGAACGTCATTTCCGAGATCCGCAAGCGCGACCGAGCCCATCCGAATGTTGTTCGCTGGGTTAACCGCACCGCTGTCAACGAGATGGCGACGAGTGTCCTGGTCCTTGCCGAAATCCGTCGCGGTATCGAATTGAAGCGACGTGGCGATCCGCAGCAGGCAACATCTCTCGACGCATGGTTTTCGCAGATGAGGGCAGGGCTTGGCGATCGCGTTTTGCCTGTCGATGAGCCGGTGGCCGAGGCGTGGGCGCTGCTTGGGCTTCCCAATCCTTTGCCGCTGATCGATGGACTGCTTGCTGCGACTGCCAAGGTGCACGGTCTGAGGCTCGTCACCCGCAATATCGTGGATTTCGCATCGACGGGTGTGTCGGTGCTCGATCCGTTTTCGGCGTGATGTCGCCTGTTCCTGCGCGAAACCGCTTACAAGGAGCGAAGCGCGCGTCGGCACAATTGTCGCCAATTCGCTCAACGAGGATCGCTTCGTAACGCTACACGAGCTCCCGCTCCCAGGTTTCGCCGATCAGGCTTTGCCCGAAGCTGCGATGCGGCTCGCTGGCCACGAGCTTAAAGCCTGCATCCTGATAGATCTTTCGCGCGGCGAGCAAAATGCTCTGGGTCCACAGCGTGACTCGGCGATAGCCGCAGGCCCGCGCGAACGTGATGCATTCGGCAACGAGCCGCTGGCCGATGCCTTGTCCGCGGCCTGAAGGGTCGACCAGCAGCAACCGCAACTTTGCGACCTCGTCACTGTGCCGCACCAGAAACACCGAACCGACCGGGCGGCCGCCGATGTCGGCGATCCAGCAGCGCTCGCGCGAGGCATCGAACGAGGTGATGAACTTCGCGACAATCTCCGCCACCAGCGCTTCGAAGGTCGCGTCGAAGCCGTATTCCTCGGCGTAGAGGGCGCCATGGCTTTGCACCACATAACCCATGTCGCCGGGACGTGGATCGCGCAGGGTCGCCGGGGGGGAAGCGTGCTCGAGGCCGAGCAGCCGCTCAATGGTTGCCATCGCCTCCGTCAGCCGCGCGCGCTCTCCGGCAGACAGGCGCGCCAGCATCGCCGCGACCTCGTCCTGCGAGGCGCGATCGAGTCTTGCAAAGGCCTGGCGTCCTTTTGCCGTCAGCGATAGGCGATAATGTCTCCGGTCGGATGCGAGCGCCTTGCGGCTGACGACGCCTGCTTCCTCGAAATTCTGCATGATGCGGCTGAGATAACCTGGATCGAGCCCGAGCTCGCCGCCGATCTCCTTGGCGGTGATCTCGCTGCGGTGGGCGAGCTCATAGATCACCCGCGCCTCCGACAGCGAGTAGGGGCTGTCGTGAATGTGCTGGTCGAGCACCCCGAGTTTTTTGGTGTAGGCGCGGTTGAAGGCGCGGACGGCCGCGATCTCGCCGTCGGAATTGCTTGGCGACATGGCTGAGGACCCTGTGTGCCCTGATAATTGCCATTGTCAAATAGTTATTTGACTTTGGCAAGTATCTTGCCGATCACACCATGATGATGCGGCTGCGCAGCAGCGTGCAGGACGAGCGGCCGAGCCGGCGCAGCAGGCGCGCTTCCGAGCGGCGGGCGTCCGGCGCGTAGCCGCCGAGCTGGAAATAATGGTCCCTGGCAATCAGAAGCCCTTGATCGGTCGTCGGGCCAAGCATCCGTGCCAAAACTTTCAGACGGTCGCGAAGCCCCGTTTCCGCGTAGGGCGAACGGGCATAACGGAAAACGCCGGCGCGCGGCCGCCCGCTTGCCGCCACGCTCTGGATGAACTGGGTGGTTTCTTCGATCCATCCGGGGTCGAGCACCGCCCCGGCACGGAGGAACATCAGCCAGGGGCCGCGCGCGTGCCTCGCGCCCGCGGCAAGCGCCGCAGCGCGCGAGCCTTCGAATGCAAGGAAGCGGCAGCCCGCGACATCGGCAACGCGCTCCATCACGCCGCTGCCCGCCCGATCGACCAGCAGAACTTCGCGCACGATGCCGGCGGCGGCTCCCGGCACCAGCGCGGCAAGGGTTGCGACGGCGGTTTGTTCCACGCCTTCCGTGGGAATGATGATGCTCAGCATCAATGAGGCTTCGTTGGCTCAACGCAGGGGAAAAAGCGCCGCACTGTTATCACCTTGTCACAATCAAAACAGCCCGCAGTTTTGCGGCTTTTTGCGGCAATGTCCGGTTACGCAGGCATGGCATGCGGTCCTCAAGCTCCCCGCCGGGGGAGCTTCATCGCCCTTCCGATTTGTATTTTTAGTCCTGGCTGCCGCCGTCTTGGCCGGGCCGCCGCTTGCGATCGATGCTTGCGAATGGTCTGCATCGCTTGTGACGGCCGCCCCGCATCCGTTTCGTAAACTGTATTAAAAATAGCAACTTAGCCCGTAGACATGATGGTGCGCCCACGGTCATGCGCGATTGTTCTTGATTTGTTCTATGGGTCCATCTATCGTGAAGCCATGAGTCGAGCATCCTCTCATGCCCTCAAGCACCCGCCGGTCGCTGCGCCCTCCGAGCCGGCGGGTGCGCCTTCGCCTTTCCCGGAGCTTGCGGTTGCGATCGACCGCGAGCGGCGGAGGGGGCGCGGCGCGCAGTCCAATACCAGCGGCCGCTTCGAGGCCGAGGCACGTGTTGCGTTCGACGACGGCTGGCAAAGCCTCGAGGAGTTGCCGCCGTTCAAGACCAGCGTCGCGCTCGACACCGCGCGAAAGGTGATCACGCGAAACGATTCCCCCGATATCGCCTTCGACCGCTCGATCAATCCCTATCGCGGTTGCGAGCACGGCTGCGTCTACTGCTTTGCGCGACCGACGCACGCCTATCTTGGCCTGTCGCCGGGCCTGGATTTCGAATCGAAGCTCTACGCCAAGCCGGATGCACCCATGCTCCTCGAAAAGGAGCTTGCAGCGCCCAACTACGAGCCGCGGATGATCGCGATCGGAACCAACACCGATCCCTACCAGCCGATCGAGCGGGAGCGGAAGATCATGCGTGGCATCCTCGAAGTGCTGGAGCGCGCGGGCCACCCCGTCGGCATCGTCACCAAATCGGCACTGGTCGCGCGCGACGCCGACATTCTGGCGCGGATGGCCAAACGCAATCTCGCAAAGGTCGCGCTGTCGGTCACGACGCTCGATCCCAGGCTCGCGCGCACCATGGAGCCGCGGGCATCGGCGCCTGCGCGGCGACTTGAGGCGATCAAGAAGCTGTCCGAGGCGGGTGTTCCGACGACCGTGATGGTGGCGCCGGTCATCCCGGCGCTCAATGACGCCGAGATCGAAAGGATTCTCGATGCGGCCGCCCACGCCGGCGCCCGGGAAGCCAGCTACATTCTGCTGCGCCTGCCGCTCGAGGTGCGCGACCTGTTCCGCGAATGGCTGATGGCCAATTACCCTGACCGCTATCGTCATGTCTTCACCCTGATCCGCGACATGCGTGGCGGCCGCGACTACGACTCGCAGTGGGGCACGCGGATGAAAGGCACGGGGCCGATTGCCTGGATGATCGGCCGCAGGTTCGAGATCGCATGCGAGAAGCTCTCCCTGAACAAGCGCCGCTCGAAACTGACCACGGATCACTTCGCGCGACCGAAGGCCAGCGGGCAGCAGCTCAGCTTGTTCTAAAACGTCAAGCCTTCTGCGAAGGATGCTGACAAGGCAGATGAATTACGGGAATTGCCCGAAAGTTCCCGGTTGCGCCGGGGGCTGTGCTTGCGCACGATCCCGGCATGATTCGAAAGACGCAGGCAAAGGGTCAGGCGGGCTTGCCCAAGGGCGTGATAGCGGTTTCGCCGCCGAGCTTTCGGCGCGAGCGCGCCTTGATCAAGCGCGGCGTCTGGCCGATCGCGGGCTGTGACGAGGCCGGCCGCGGACCTCTGGCCGGGCCCGTGGTCGCGGCGGCGGTCGTGCTCGACCCCGATCGTATTCCCAGGGGTATCGACGATTCCAAGCGGCTGAGCGCGGAAAAGCGCGAGGAACTGTTCGACAAGATCTGTGCGACCGCGTCGTTCGCAGTCGCCTTTGCGTCGCCCGCGCGAATCGATCGCGACAACATCCTGCGCGCCTCGCTCTGGGCCCTTGCGCGCGCGGTGCAGGCATTGCCCATCGCGCCCAAGCACGTCTTCGTCGACGGCCGCGACAAGCTGGCGCTCACTTGCCAATGCGACGCCGTGATCGGCGGCGACGGCCTCGTGATGTCGATTGCCGCCGCCTCGATCGTCGCAAAGGTCACGCGCGACCGCCTGATGAGCGCGCTGGCGCAGGACTGTCCGGGTTACGGCTTCGAGCAGCACAAGGGCTATGCCGTTCCCGAGCATCTCGAGGCGCTCGACCGCCTCGGTCCCTGCATCCATCATCGCAGCTTCTTTGCTCCCGTGCTCGCGGCGCGCGAGAAGCATCAGCCATGGACGGTCAAGCGCGAACCGGACCTGTTTGCAGTCGACACGTCGCTTGAAAACGAGGCACAGGCTGCGATCTCATGAGTTGAAGGCGCGGAGTTGCCTCCGCCGCCGCCGCGATTTATCAGACTGACAGGGCGCCTTCCGGGCAGATGCGGGGTCTCGGACAATTTCATGCGTTTCACGTCGCTTGTTATCGAGTTGATCCGGGCCCGGCCACGGCTGGTGGTCTGGATCGTGGTGCTGCTCCAGGCCGCTCTTTGGCTCACGGTGTCGCTTCTGTTTTACGCGAGCCCTCCAGGCGATCTTGCCACCGTGCTCGCCTACGGCCGGGAGTATCAGGTCGGCACCGACCTCGGCCCGCCGCTCGCGTTCTGGCTGGCCGACATCGCCTATCGCGCGGCCGGCAATCACATGTTCGGCGTCTATCTGCTTTCGCAGCTCTGTTCGATCGCAACCTTCTGGTTTCTCTACCAGCTTGCGCGCGCCATCGTCGGAAGCCAGCAGGCGGTGCTGGTCGTGCTGCTGACCATGACCATCAACGCCTTTGCCACGTCGAGTCTCGAATTCGGTCCGCTGGTTGCGGCGCGCCCGCTCTGGGCGCTGTTGCTGTTCCACACCTGGCAACTGGTCGGCCAAAATCGGCGAAACGTCTGGTTTGCCTGGTCGATCGAGGCGGGGCTGCTGCTTCTGACGACGCCGGCCGCGTTCGGTCTGTTGCTGCTCGTTGCCGGTTTTGCCTTGGCCACCCCGCAAGGCCGCCGCACCTTCCAATCCTTCGATCCGGCGTTCGCTCTGCTCGTGATCGCGGTGCTGGCATTGCCCTATCTGATCTGGCTGATCCGCGCCGACGGCCTTGCGCTGGGGCCGTGGCCCGCGTTCTCGGAGTTGAGCGCGCGGGGTTTGCGATGGATCGCGCTGGTCGGCGGCCTGTTGCTGGCAATGTCCGGCATCATCATCCTGGTCGTGCTCAATTCGGCGCCGTTCAGCCGCAAGTCGGATGATTATCCGATCATCTACAGGCCGCCGGTCGACCCGCTCGCGCGTGACTTCGTCTATTATTTTGCGATCGCACCCGCGCTCGCGGGGAGCCTGATGTCGGCGCTGTTCAACTTCGATCGGGTGGCCGGCGGGGCCGGCATCGCGCTTCTGATGACCGGGTTTGCCGCGATCGTGGCGACCGGGGATCTCATTCGTTTGCGTCGTCAGCGCCTGTTGCGCGCGGTGTGGGCGGCCGTCATCGTCGCGCCCGCCCTTGTCGTCGTCGGCGGCACGCTGTTTTTGCCCTGGACCGGCGGCAGCGAGGTTGCGACCTCGCTTCCCGCGCGAGGGATCGGGCAGTTCTTCGGCGAAAGCTTCGAGCGGCGGACCAATCAGCGGCTGCGCGCGGTGGCGGGCGACGCGCAGATCGCGGGCCTGGTCGCGTTGAACCGCGCGCGTCCCCACCTGTATGTCGACGTCGGCCCGAACCGCACGCCCTGGCTGAATTGGCAAACCTTCAACGAAACCGGCGGCGTCGTGGTCTGGCGCGCCTCGGACACTTCAGGCACGCCGCCCCCCGCCATCGCGCAGCGCTTTCCCGGGCTCGTGCCGGAGGTGCCGCGGGCCTTCGAGTGGCTGGTGACCGGCCGTCAACCGCTGCTGCGGATCGGCTGGGGTATCGTGCGGCCCAAGGGGCAGTAAGACAGAAGTCATTCCGGGGCAATGCAAGGCATTGAAGGCCGGAATCTCGGGATTCCCGGTCCGGAGAGCGCGCACCATCTCGAAACGACAGCACCTCACCCTGCCAGCGCCGTCGCGATCGCGCGCAGGTCCTGCCACGAAAAGCGCTTGTAGGCCGGCGAGCGCAACAGGTAGGCGGGGTGGAAGGTCGGCAGCGCGCGGATCACGCGCGAGCCGGTGTCGTAATCGAACCATTTGCCGCGCGCGCGCATGATGCCCTCACGGGTGCCGAGCAGGGTCTGGGTCGAGGGATTGCCAAGTGTCACCAGCACGTCCGGATCGACCAGCTCGATCTGGCGCTGGATGAAGGGCAGGCATACCAGCGTCTCCTGCGGCGTCGGCGTGCGATTGCCCGGCGGTCGCCATGGAATCACGTTGGCGATGTAGACCTTGGTGCGATCGAGCCCGATCGCACCGATCATGCGGTCGAGCAGCTTTCCGGAGCGGCCGACGAACGGCAGCCCCTCGATGTCCTCGTCGCGGCCGGGAGCTTCGCCGACGAACATCACGCGCGCCTTTGGGTTGCCGTCGGCAAACACGAGCTGCGTCGCCGTCGATTTCAGCGCGCAGCCGTCGAATGTCTGCATCAGCTCGCGCAGCGCGTCCAGCGTCGGCGCGGTTCGCGCAGCTTCCCGCGCCGACGCAACGGCGGCGTCCGGCGATGGCGGCGCCTCGGAACGCGAAAGGGCCAGGGAGGGGGTTGGAATCGGCCTCGCAGTAGCCGCCGGTTGCGCCGCGCGAGGTGCCGCCGGCAGCGGCTCAGGCTCGGCGAGGCGGTCGACCGGGTCCTCGCCAAGCGCGCAATCGACGCCGGCCTCCAGATAGAAGGCCAGCAATTGCGCGACATTGGGGGTGGGTTCGGGCAAACCTTGCGACATCGCGTCTCTTTACGCCGCATTGCCTCGCACGGAAATGCATTTCCATGGTTGTCCTCCCGGCAAAAATCGGCAAACAAGGGCGAAAGCCGAAACGTCATCGAGGAACGCCCGAGGCCACCACATGAGCAGCGATGAATTACCCCCGCGCGAATCCATGGAGTTCGACGTTGTGATCGTCGGGGCCGGTCCGTCCGGCCTGTCCGCCGCGATCCGTCTGAAGCAGCTCAATGCCGACCTCAACATCGTCGTTGTCGAGAAGGGTTCGGAGGTCGGCGCGCACATTCTCTCCGGCGCCGTGATCGATCCGGTCGGGCTGGACAAGCTGATCCCGGACTGGCGCGAGGATGCCGATTGCCCGCTGAAGACGCAGGTGAAGGAGGACCGCTTCTACTGGATGACGGCAGGCAGCGCGATCAGGCTGCCCAACTTCATGATGCCGCCCCTGATGAACAATCATCATTGCTACATCGGCTCGCTCGGCAGCCTCTGCCGCTGGCTCGCGGCCAAGGCCGAGGCGCTTGGCGTCGAGATCTATCCGGGTTTTGCTGCGGTCGAAGTGCTTTATGACGACAAGGGCGCGGTGCGCGGCATCGCCACCGGCGACATGGGTATCGGCAGGGACGGCTCGCACAAATCCTCGTTCACGCGCGGCATGGAGCTGTGTGGCAAGTACACGCTATTCGCCGAGGGCGCGCGCGGCAGCCTGACCAAGCAGCTCATCGCCAGACATGGCCTAGATGCCAACAGCGAGCCGCCGAAATTCGGCATCGGCCTGAAAGAGGTCTGGCAGATCGATCCGGCGAAGCACCAGAAGGGGCTGATCCAGCATTCCTTCGGCTGGCCGCTGAACAACAAGACCGGCGGGGGCTCGTTTCTCTATCATTATGACGAGAACCTGGTCGCGGTCGGCTTCGTCTTGCATCTCAATTACGACGATCCGTATCTCTCGCCGTTCGACGAGTTCCAGCGCTTCAAGACCCACCCCGCGATCCGTTCGACCTTCGAGGGCGGCAAGCGGCTCGCTTACGGCGCGCGCGCCATCACCGAGGGCGGCTATCAATCGGTGCCGCGGCTCTCCTTTGCCGGCGGCGCGCTGATCGGCTGCGCGGCGGGCTTGGTCAACGTGCCGCGCATCAAGGGCGTTCACAATGCGATGGGGAGCGGCATGCTCGCCGCGGAGCATGTCGCGGCCGCGCTGTCGGCCGGCCGCGCCAATGACGAGCTCGTCGATTATGAAAATGGCTGGCGCGGATCTTCGGTCGGCAATGACCTGCACAGGGTTCGGAACGTCAAGCCGCTGTGGTCGAAATTCGGCACCGTGATCGGCGTCGCGCTCGGCGGTCTCGACATGTGGTGCAACACGCTGGGCTTCTCGCTGTTCGGAACGCAGTCGCACGCCAAGCCGGATCGCGCGACGCTGGACCCGGCGAAAACGCATGCGCCGATCGCCTATCCGAAGCCCGACGGCAAGCTCTCGTTCGACAAGCTCTCCTCCGTGTTCCTGTCCAACACCAACCATGAAGAGGACCAGCCGATTCACTTGAAGGTGAAGGACATGAACCTGCAGAAGACCTCCGAGCATGACGTCTATGCCGGACCTTCGAACCGCTATTGCCCGGCGGGCGTTTACGAATGGGTGGAGGAGGCGTCAGGGCCGCGTTTCCAGATCAACGCCCAGAATTGCGTTCACTGCAAAACCTGCGACGTGAAGGATCCGAATGGCAACATTACCTGGGTTCCCCCGGAGGGCGGCGGCGGGCCCAATTACGAGGCAATGTAGGACAATGCACGATTGCGTGAGTCGGCAAGGCTGCGCTTTTGACGTCCGCTCCCTGTTGGTCCGCGGGATGGTCACGATACGGCCATAGTGCAGCGGTTTTGGGGTAGGGCCGGCGATTGACAGGGCTCCGCGGCCGGCCGAAGTGAACTGAATTGTAACCGCTTGTCCTTGCGGTCAAGCGTCAAAAGCGGCATTGTCACGCATCTTGCATGACGCCGGTCCGGCGTCGCGAGATGATCCGCAAAATTCCTTGAGACAAAAGCGAGAAACGAAGCGCATGTTTTCCATTCGTTGCAATCGTTGGACCGTGGCTGCCGCTTTCGCGCTTGCCGCGCTTTCGCCATCGGCCGTTTCCGCGCAAACGCCCGATCACCCGAACGCCAACGACAGCGCGTCGCAGTTTCCGACCAAGAACGATCTGAAATCGCTGACCCAGTCGGGCAGCTATCTCGCCGCGCGTCATGCCGGCGTGGAGCGCGATGCCGCCTCGGCCGCCGCCTTTTATCGCTCGGCGCTGCGCAATGATCCGAAGAACAACGAGCTGCTCGACCGCGCCTTCATCTCCTCCGTCGCCGAGGGCGACATCGAGGAGGCGGTCAAGCTCGGCGAACGCATCCTCACCGTCGACAAGTCGAACCGCGTCGCGCGGCTCGTGGTCGGCGTGCAGGACCTGAAGCTGAAGAAATACGCGGCTGCGCAGTTGAACATCAACCAGTCGATCCGCGGCCCCATCACCGATCTCGTGGCGACCTTGCTGTCGGCCTGGGCCAGCTATGGTGCGGGCGATGCCAAGACCGCGGTGGCCAATATCGACAAGCTGACCGGGCCGGAATGGTATCCGATCTTCAAGGATCTGCACGCCGGCATGATTTTCGAGCTGGCGGGCCGCGACAAGGACGCCGGCGTGCGCTTCGAGCGCGCCTACAAGCTCGACGACTCCATGCTGCGCGTGAACGAGGCCTACGCGCGCTGGCTGTCGCGCAACAAGGACGATGCGAAGGCGACCGCGATCTACGAGGCCTTCGACAAGAAGCTCGCGCGCCATCCGCTGGTGCAGGAAGGCCTGCGCGAGACGCGCGCCGGCAAGAAGCTGCCGCCGCTGGTCGATTCCGCGCAAGGGGGCGCGGCCGAAGCGCTGTACGGCATCGGCGCCACGCTGATCCGGCGCGGCGGCGAGGACCTTGCGCTGGTCTATCTGCAGCTTGCGCTTTATCTGCAGCCCACCCATCCGATGGCACTGCTGTCGCTCGCCGATCTCTATGAATTGGTCAAGAAGCCGCAGATGGCGATCAAGATCTACGAGCGCGTGCCGGCGTCCTCGCCCTTGAAGCGCAACGCGCAGATTCAGCTCGCCACCGATCTGGATAGCGTCGAGCGCAGCGACGAGTTGATCAAGATCCTCAAGGGCGTGATATCGGACGATCCGAAAGACCTCGAAGCCATCATGGCGCTCGGCAACATCGAGCGCGGCCGCAAGAAGTTCGCCGATTGCGCCGAGACCTATTCCAAGGGGATCGAGGTGCTGCCGCCCGGCAATGACAAGAACAACAGCGTCTACTACTATTATCGCGGCATCTGCGAGGAACGTTCCAAGCAGTGGCCCAAGGCCGAAGCCGACATGCGCAAGGCGCTGGAGCTGCAGCCCGACCAGCCGCATGTGCTCAACTATCTCGGCTATTCCTGGATCGACCAGGGCGTCAATCTCGACGAGGGCATGAAGATGATCAAGCGCGCCGTCGAGCAGCGTCCCGACGACGGCTATATCGTGGATTCCCTGGGCTGGGCCTATTTCCGCATCGGCAACTACGACGAAGCGGTGAAGAACCTCGAGCGCGCGATCGATCTCAAGCCCGAGGATCCCACCATCAACGACCATCTTGGCGACGCCTATTGGCGCATCGGCCGGACGCTGGAAGCGAAATTCCAGTGGTCGCATGCCCGCGACCTCAAGCCGGAGCCGGAAGATCTGCCGAAGATCGAGGCCAAGATCGAGAACGGCCTGCCTGACGACCCCTCGCCGGCGGCGGCGGCGACGATCGACAAGAAGAAAGAGGATACCAAGGAAGAAGGCAACAAGGGCGGCTAGCGGTCGTTCGAGTCCCGCCACTCGCAAAAGGGCGTGCCCGGAAGCGATGCGAATGCTGGATGGGGACCGCCGGCGCTGGATGGGGACAGGCGCGTACCGCTTGACCCTCGCGACGAACGCGGAAAGCATTTATAAGGAGACCGCGCGCAAACGGATGGGCCTGACCGCGCTTTTCGCGGTCCGGGTTGCGAGCAGGGGGCTTCTCGCTGATGCTGAGTGACATTGGACGCGCCAAGGTCAACCTGACCCTTCGCGTGGTGGGGCGTCGCGTCGACGGCTACCACGATCTCGAAAGCGTGGTGGCGTTTGCCGACTGCGCCGATCGCCTGACGCTTGTGCCGGGCGCGGACCTCAAGCTCGAGATCACGGGGCCGCTGGCGAACGCCTGCGGCGAGACCGCCGACAATCTGGTGCTCAAGGCCGCGGCACTGCTCGCGGCGCGCGTGCCCGAGTTGAAGCTCGGCGCGTTCAACCTGGAAAAAGTGCTGCCGGTCGCGGCCGGCATCGGCGGCGGCTCGGCGGATGCGGCCGCAGCGCTGAGGCTGCTCGCACGGCTCAACAATCTCTCGCTCGACGACAAGCGGCTCGCCGAAGTGGCGCTCCAGACCGGCGCCGACGTGCCGGTCTGCCTGCTGTCGCATGCCTGCGATATGACCGGCGTGGGCGAAAGCCTGCTGCCGCTCGAGCTGCCCGAGCTTCCATGCGTGATGGTCAATCCGCGCGTTCCGATTCCCACCAGGAACGTGTTCTCCGAGCTCGGCTTGCGCAGCGGCGAGCTGCTGGTCGGGATTACCGACGTCATCGAATCGCCGGCCTGGCCCGAGGCCGGCGCGTCGGTTGCCGACTGGGTCGAGGCGCTGTCGTACATCGGCAACGATCTCGAGGCGCCCGCGATGCGCATTCAGCCCGCGATTTCGGACGTGCTGAGCGCGCTGCACGGCAGCGAGGGCGCGCTGCTCGCAAGGATGAGCGGCTCGGGCGCGACATGCTTTGCGATCTACGGCGATCACGCCAAGGCGCAGGCCGCCGCCGACAGGATCAGGCAGGCCCATGGTGACTGGTGGATTCATTCGGGCGTGTTGAGCTGACCTTCTCGGCGGCAGGGGTGGGCGAAGCGCAAGCCGTGCCCACCGTGAACATGGCCATGTTTCCGGCGGGCACGGCGCTTGCGCGCCTTTGCCCACCCTGCAAAAGCTTGATGCGACGGAAACTGATTTGCCCGACAAGTGCATCCCGCAAGCGCGTGTCCAGCCCCTTCGCGAAAAATATTTTGCTTCCGTTTATCGGTAATTTATGATTATCGTAACGCCATCCCACCTCGATGAGAGGGGCGTACGCGTCGTCACGAACGTGGGGCGGGATGCGATGGACGCGCGCTTGTCGACCGACGAGCGATACAGCGCGCGGACGGCGAAGGCGTGTGGTCCTGGCACCCCTGGGCTGGTGCTAAGTTTTGCGGGCGATGGCCCGCGAAGCGACGGTGACTAAAAGGTCATGGACACCGGGGAGAGCCCGCAAAAAGTCGTAAACCGTCGCGCAGGGAAGGCCGGATTGTTTCGGCGTACCTGTGGTGGACTTACTCGTATGCTTTCTTTCAATGCATGCGAGGCTGCGGGTGCACAAAACACCCGGCTTTCCCTGCGCCCTCTTTCTCTCGGGGGACGAGCTTGAAGCAGAGACTCGGGCACAACGTGCCGCGGGAACGTGGACTCGTATCTCGCTGGCAGGTGGGTTTCGCTTGCGCTCAACCCACCCTGCACACAGGCGGCATCCCTAATGCGAGCGTGCCAGACAGAATGCGACCACCTGCTCCAGCGCGCTCTTCATCGGCGAGGAGGGAAACAGCGCCAGCGCGTCGACCGCCATCGCGCCGTAATGCTGGGCGCGGTTCATGGTGTCTTCCAGCGCGCGATGCTTGGTCATCAGGCCGACCGCATGTTCCAGATCGCCATCCCCGATCTCGCCGCGCTCGAGCGCCCTGATCCAGAACGCGCGCTCGCTGTCGTTGCCGCGGCGGAACGCCAGCACCACCGGCAGCGTGATCTTGCCTTCCCGGAAATCGTCGCCGACGTTCTTTCCGAGCTTGGCGGATTTGCCGCCATAATCGAGCACGTCGTCGACCAGCTGGAACGCGATGCCGAGATTCATGCCGACCGAGCGGCAGGCGGTCTGCTCGGCTTTCGGACGGTTGGCGATCGTGGGTCCGACCTCGCAGGCGGCAGCGAACAATTCGGCGGTCTTGCCGCGGATCACGGCGAGATATTCGTCCTCGGTGGTCGCGGTGTTCTTGGCGGCGGCAAGCTGCATCACCTCGCCCTCGGCGATGACGGCCGCGGCAGCCGAGAGGATATCGAGCGCGCGAAGCGAGCCGACCTCGACCATCATGCGGAACGCCTGTCCGAGCAGGAAGTCGCCGACAAGGACGCTCGCCTCGTTGCCCCACAGCATCCGCGCCGACAGCTTGCCGCGCCGGAGCTCGCTCTCGTCGACCACGTCGTCATGCAGCAGGGTTGCGGTGTGCATGAACTCGACGGCCGCCGCGAGCTTGATATGGCCGTCGCCCGAATAGCCGGCGAGATGCGCCATCGCCAGCGTGAGCATCGGACGCAGCCTTTTTCCGCCCGAGGAGATCAAATGATTGGCGACTTCGGGGATCATCGTCACTTCGGAACCGGTGCGGGCGATGATCGTGGCATTGACCCGCTCCATGTCGGCTGCGACAAGGCCCACGAGGGCATCGATCGAGGCACCCGAGGGGCTTTCGAAGGGTACAATAACCGCCACGCCGATCTCCACATTTGCTATGCTGGTTCCGACAATAGGAACTGCAGTCGATGGCGGCAAGAGGCCATCGGCCGCAGTGCGATCAGGAGAAGTTCAGTTGCGGGAATTGGTTCGTACCAACGATATCGTGCTGGTCTCGGCGATCGGGGCGCTGCTGGACGGCGCCCATATTCGCCATGTGGTGCTGGATCAGAACATGAGCGTCATCGAAGGCTCGCTCGGCATCCTGCCGCGGCGCATCCTGGTGCATGACGATGACAACAAGGAAGCGCGCCAACTCCTCGCCGATGCCGGCCTGTCGCACGAATTGCGTCCCGATGAATGACGATCGGACCGAGGATTTATTCCTCGGCGGACAATTGCGCCTTTGCCAGCCGAAGTCCGGCCATCGCGCCGGCCATGACGCGATGCTGCTTGCGGCGGCGACATCGGCGCGGCCCGGCGATCTCGTTGTGGAATTCGGAGCCGGCGTCGGCGCGGCCGGGCTTGCGGTCGCAAGAAGAACGGGCGGCATCACGCTCGTGCTGGTCGAATTCGATGACGCGCTCGCAAGACTGGCGCGCGACAATGCGGTGCGCAACGCGATCGATGCGCGCGTGCTGGAGATCGACGCCGCTTCACCGGGTTCTGCGTATGCAACCGTCGGCGTTCCGCCCGGCAGCGCCGATGTCGTGCTGATGAACCCGCCGTTCAACGATCGCGCGCGGCACCGTGCCTCGCCCGACCCCTCCCGCGCCAGCGCGCACATGGCCGATAAGGGCACGCTGGAACGCTGGGTTGACTCGGCGCGCCGACTTCTCAAATCCGGCGGCGCGCTCACATTGATCTGGCGCGCCGATGCCATCGCCGAGGTGCTCGCAGCCCTTGGCCGCGGTTTCGGCAGCCTTGCGGTCCAGCCCGTTCATGCTGATGCCGCGCGGCCAGCAATTCGTGTGCTGGTGCGCGCGGTCAAGGGCGGCAAGGCGCCCGCACGGATTCTCGCGGGCGCGATGCTCAATGATGAGTCAGGGCTGCCCAATAAAGAGCTTGCCGAGATCCTGGCAGGGAAGGGGGTGTTGCGGTTGGCGACGTCCTGAACGCGGGGACAGACGATCGTTTTACTGCTGAATCGATTCGGGTTGCTGCTCGGGCGTGGATGTGAAGCGGACCGCCGTCAAAATGATACCGATCAGCAAAATCAGCAGGTAGATTTTCATGTCTTTCTCCGGCGCACCGTCGCAGCCTTGAAACGAAGAGAATGCAAGAGGCGTTCCAACCCGAGCATGGACAGTGGCGTGATAAAAAATGGTTAATTCGAGGTAAGGGCATGACGGAAAAAATTAGTGATCGCAGCGGTTGGCAAGGCGCGATCGATCGCGGCATGGAGTGGTTGCCGGCGCGCTTTCGCCGGGGAACCGTCGTCGTGCCGGTGGTCCGTCTGGCGGGCCTGATCGGCGCGGTGACGCCGCTGCGCCAGGGCATGACGCTTGCCGGGCTCGCGCGACTGCTCGAGCGCGCATTTTCGTATCGCAACGCCAAGGCCGTCGCGCTCCTGATCAATTCGCCGGGCGGCTCGCCGGTGCAGTCGCGCCAGATCTATTTGCGCATCCGCCAGCTCTCGGCGGAGAAGAAGCTGCCCGTTCTCGCCTTCGTCGAGGACGTCGCGGCTTCCGGCGGCTACATGATCGCCTGCGCGGCGGACGAGATCTTTTGCGATCCCTCCTCGATCCTGGGATCGATCGGCGTGGTCGGCGGCTCCTTCGGCCTGCAGGAGCTGATCAAAAAGGTCGGCGTCGAGCGCAGGCTCTATACGGCGGGCGAGCACAAGGCGATGCTCGATCCGTTCCTTCCTGAAAATCCCGACGATGTCGCGCGGCTGAAGGCGATCCAGCGCGAGATCCACGCGATCTTCATCGCGCTGGTGAAACAAAGCCGCGGAGCGCGGCTGAAGGGCGCCGATGACGTGCTGTTCACCGGCGAATATTGGGCGGGCGAGACCGCGGTCTCGCTGGGGCTCGCGGATGCGGTCGGCGACCTGCGCTCGACCTTGCGCGGCCGCTACGGCGAGAAGGTGCTGACTCCCCTGATCGCGCCGGCAACCGGGCTTCTATCCGGGCTGTTTGGCCGGAGGTCGCCGGGCGCGGGGTCGCTCGCTCTGGCGGACGCGGTTACCGGCCTGCCCGATGAGCTCATTTCCGCGCTCGAGAGCCGGGCGATCTGGGCCAGATTCGGCTTCTGAGGGCATTGCGCGTGCATGGGACATCAAATCGGCGGCATCAGGCGTGCCATTTTGCCCCTAAAGGGGTGATTGCAGGCGAGGTCGCGTTCGGCGAGAATGGCTTTGGGGGCTGAGACTTGAAACAAGGATCGACCGATGCCGCCGTTCATTGCATTCGCAGGCGTGTTGGGGGGACTGGCCGTCATCCGCTGGGCCTACAAGGCGGCCGTGCGGGTCAATCAGGAGCTGGAAGAGCAGCGCCTCGCACATGTTGCGGAATCCGCGCGCTCGGGAGAGATCAAGACCCTGCGCCGCGATCCTGTCACCGGGGCCTACCGGCCAGGCTGAAAGACCCTCATGCAGAGGGGCCCGCCGCAAGGCGGGTGTCTCGAAACATCGCTCCGCGCCGCCGCGCCTTGATTCCCGTCCGGCCCGCCGATACGGTCCCGCGCATTTTCGCCCCCATTCGCGAGACCTGATCCGACAATGGACGCTCTGCCCGACCATATGCGCCCGGAACGGTCGTTCCAGGGCTTCATTCTCGCGCTGCAAAGGTTCTGGGCCGAGCAGGGCTGCGTGATCCTGCAACCCTATGACATGGAAATGGGCGCGGGCACCTTCCACCCGGCCACCACCTTGCGCGCGCTCGGCCTCAAGCCATGGAATGCAGCCTATGTGCAGCCGTCGCGGCGGCCGAAGGACGGCCGCTACGGCGAAAATCCCAATCGGCTGCAGCACTATTACCAGTTCCAGGTGATCATGAAGCCGTCGCCGCCGAACCTTCAGGAGCTTTACCTGAAATCGCTGGCCGCGATCGGCATCGATGCCGGCGTGCACGACATCCGCTTTGTCGAGGATGATTGGGAGAGCCCGACGCTCGGCGCGTGGGGCCTTGGCTGGGAATGCTGGTGCGACGGCATGGAAGTGTCGCAGTTCACTTACTTTCAGCAGGTCGCCGGCGTCGAATGCGCCCCTGTCTCGGGCGAACTGACCTACGGGCTCGAGCGGCTTGCGATGTATGTGCAGGGCGTCGACCGCGTCTACGACCTCAATTTCAACGGCCGCGAGGGCGCGCAGAAGGTGACTTATGGCGACGTCTTCCTGCAGGCCGAGCAGGAATATTCCCGACACAATTTCGAAGTCGCCGACACCGCGATGCTGTTCGAGCAATTCCGGATGGCGGAAGAAGCCTGCAGGAAATATCTCGCGGCCGGCTGGCAAGAAAATTCAAGGCCGGGCGGCAACCAGAAAGAACATCTGATGGCGTTGCCGGCCTATGATCAGTGCATCAAGGCAAGCCATGTGTTCAATCTCCTGGACGCGCGCGGCGTCATCTCCGTCACCGAACGGCAGAGCTACATCCTGCGCGTGCGCGAGCTGGCCAAGGCCTGCGGCGAAGCCTGGGTTCACACCGAAGCAGGGAGGGCCACATGAGCGAAGAACCCAACATCGGAGGCCGGGCTCCGATCGCAGTCGAGGTCGCAGCGGGCGAAGAATTGTGGTGGTGCCGGTGCGGCCGCTCGTCGAGCCAGCCGTTCTGCGACGGCAGCCACGAGGACACCGAGTTCGAGCCGATGGAGTACATCGCGCCCGAGGCCAAGCGCGTGTTCTTCTGCACCTGCAAGCGCACCAAGACCGCGCCCTTGTGCGACGGCTCGCACAAGACGCTTCCGCCTTCACCTTGAGGGCAGGGCAGTTGCCTATGATTGATCGCGGGCCAGATTCAGTATGACTTGGACGGCAGATTACGCCACAAACTCGTCATGGCCGGGCTTGTCCCGCAGGCGGGACAAGCCCGGCCATGACGACGCGGAGAGGTCTGTTTGCGTGTCCAAATGCGATAGCTCTCTCCCTCAAGAGGAGGGTCCTGCGCGGCGAGTGAAGAGCGATGCCTGATCTCCTGCTCGAGCTTTTTTCCGAAGAAATTCCCGCGCGCATGCAGGCGAAGGCGGCCGACGATCTGCGCCGCATGGTGACCGACAAGCTCGTGGCCGAGGGCCTGGTCTATGAAGGCGCAAAGGCCTTTGCCACGCCGCGACGAATTGCGCTGACCGTCGTCGGCATTCCGGTGCGCCAGCCGGACCTCAAGGAGGAGCGGCGCGGACCGCGCGTCGGCGGCCCCGACGCGGCGATCCAGGGGTTTCTGAAAGCCACGGGGCTCGCCTCGATCGAGCAAGCCAGGATCGAGCGCGATGCCAAGAAGGGCGACTTCTATATTGCACTGATCGAGAAAAAGGGCCGCGAAACCATCGACGTGCTCGCGGAGATGCTGCCTGTGATCATCCGCACCTTCCCCTGGCCGAAATCGATGCGCTGGGGCGCGCGCTCGGCCAAGTCGGGTTCGCTCAACTGGGTGCGGCCGCTGCATGCGATCACCGCGACCTTCGGGCTCGAGACCGAGGAAACCGACGTGGTGAAGTTTGCGGTCGACGGCATCGAGGCGGGCCGGACCACCTTCGGTCATCGCTTCATGGCGCCGGGTGCGATCAATGTACGCCGCTTCGAGGATTACGACGCAAAGCTTCTGGCCGCAAAGGTCGTGCTCGATCCCGACCGCCGCAAGGATTCGATCCTGACCGATGCGAAGCAGCTTGCATTCGCGCAGGGCTTCGAGCTGGTCGAAGACATGGCCTTGCTCGACGAGGTCGCGGGCCTTGTCGAATGGCCGGTCGTGCTGATGGGCGCCTTCGATCCGGATTTTCTCTCGATTCCGAGCGAGGTGATCCGCGCCACCATCCGCAACAACCAGAAATGCTTTGTGGTTTCCGATCCGAAGACCGGCAAGCTTGCGAACAAGTTCATCCTCGCCGCCAATATCGAGGCCAGCGACGGCGGCAAGGTCATCACGGCCGGCAACGAGCGCGTGATCCGCGCCCGGCTTTCGGATGCGAAGTTTTTCTATGAGACCGATCTGAAGACCAAGCTCGAAGATCGCCTGCCGAAATTCGATCAGATAGTGTTCCACGAGAAGCTTGGCACGCAGGCCGAGCGCATTGCGCGCATCGAACGGCTGGCGGGCGAGCTGGCTCCGCTCGTTGGCGCCGACGTTGCGAAGGCAGAGCGTGCGGCGAAGCTTGCGAAGGCTGATTTGCTGACCGAGGTGGTCGGCGAGTTTCCCGAGCTGCAGGGGTTAATGGGGAAATACTACGCGCGGGCGCAGGGCGAGGATGCATCCGTCGCCGCGGCTAGCGAGGAACACTACAAGCCGCAAGGGCCAAACGATCGCGCGCCGACCGACCCCGTAAGCGTCGCGGTCGCGCTTGCGGACAAGATCGATACGCTGGTGGGATTCTGGGCGATTGATGAAAAGCCCACGGGGAGCAAGGATCCCTATGCGTTGCGGCGTGCGGCTCTTGGGGTGATCAGGCTGATCGCCGAAAACGCACTTCGCCTTTCGCTCCTCAAGATCGTCAAAGCTTCGATTCCTTTGGGTTCGAACGGAAAGGTCGACCCGCAGAAGCTTGCGGGCGACCTCCTCGCATTTTTTGCCGACCGCCTGAAAGTCCAGCTCCGGGAGCAGGGTGCGCGGCATGATCTCGTCGACGCCGTATTCGCGCTCGAAGGCCAGGACGATCTGTTGATGATCGTTCGCCGCGTCGAGGCGCTCGGCACATTTCTCGACACCGATGATGGCAAGAACCTGCTTGCCGGCACCAAGCGCGCCAGCAACATCCTTGCGATCGAGGAGAAGCGGGACAAGCGCACCTTCGATGGTGCGCCCAATCCGAAACTCTACAGCCTTCCGGAAGAAAAGGCGCTTGCGGACGCGATCGACCTGGTGAAGGTCGAGGCCAGCGTCGCGGTCATGAACGAGGACTTCGCCAGTGCTATGGGTTTCTTGGCCCAGCTGCGGCCGGCGGTCGACGCCTTCTTCGACAAGGTCAAGGTCAACGACGACGACCCGAAGATCCGCGAGAACCGTCTTAAGCTTTTGAACGAGATTCGCAGCGCAACGCGTGCGGTCGCCGACTTTTCCCGGATCGAAGGCTGACGGATGGATCACCCGACGCTCCGCGCCTATGACAAGGACGCGGCGGCCTATGCAGAGGACTGGCACGAGCAGCCCGCCCCGGTCGATCTCCATGAAACGGTTCGGCGCTTCTTCATCAAGGGCGGCAAGACGGCGGATATCGGCTGCGGCAGCGGGCGCGAGGTCGCCTGGCTCAATGACAACGGTTTTCCAGCGGAAGGATTTGACGCCTCGGATGGTCTTCTGGCCGAAGCGCGCCGGCGCCATCCGGCGCTCACATTCGCGCATGCGGAATTGCCGGAATTGTCAGGCATCGCCGCCGCCAGCTATGACAACGTGCTCTGCGAAACCGTGATCATGCATCTCGATCGCGCGCTGGTCGCGCCCTCCGTGCGCCGCATGCTCGACGTCGCAAAGCCCGGCGGCATCTTCTATCTGAGCTGGCGCGTCACCGACGGCGTCGACTTCCGCGATGCTCGGGGCCGGCTTTATGCCGCCTTCGACGCCTCGCTGGTTCGTGCGGCACTTGGGCCTGCGAGCCTGCTGCTCGACGAGGAAGTCGTGAGCGCGTCCTCGGGAAAAGCGATTCACCGGCTCGTGGTTAGGAAAACGTCATGAGAAATGGCGTCAAAAAGAAAAGCCCCGCCCGGCGGGGGGAACCGGGCAGGGCCACCATGTCCGGACGCCGCTGCGGTCTCGCCGGACACGGGGTTTTGAAAGAGCTACTCGACGACCTGGACCACGCGACGTGTGCGCGGCTCGACCAGCACGGTGCGGCCGTTCACCACGGTGTAGCGGTAAGGCGTCGCGCCATAGCTTTGCGGCACGTCGTAATAAGTAACGCCGGTCTCCGGCAGCACGATGCCGACCGACACGCGGTCGGGAATGCTGTAATTGGGCACGCGTTCGCGGATCACATATTCGCGGAACGCCGGCAGTTGTTCATCGGCGATACCGGGGACACCTTCATTGATGATCACGGTGCCACCGCGCGCAGCGCCTGTGGTCAATTCGTTTTGAGCTTGAGCCGCCATAGGGACGCTCAGGAAAGCGGCGGCCGCGGCAAGACCAAGACACCTGCGATGCCTTCTGTTTCGCATGGGCAACTCCTCTTCCGACTTGAAGCGGGTCCGCTCACGGCCCCGCGCATCATGCGTTGCCAATGCCGCGCATGCGGGATCGTTCCCGGGAACAGGCCGGTTCGAACGCGCGATCCCGCGGCAATTTTTGTGGGGTTGGGGAACTCGTTCCCGCCAGGGGCGTCTGCTATCCCGCTATCGCGTAAGATGCCGGCCCGAATTGAATTCCCCCACATCTCCAGCGGAGCCTTTTCAGATGACTCTGACCGTCGCCCACATCACGCCGATCATGTCACTTGTTGCCGGCGTTTTGATCCTGATCATGCCCAGGCTGTTGAATTTCATCGTAGCCATATTCCTGATTCTCAACGGCCTGATCGGGCTCGGTCTTCTGAGATGGCTCCATCTGTGATGTGCAAAAATCGGAACCCTTTTGCTTGCGCGAGCAGGCCCAAAATGGTGTAAGGCGCCCAATTTCCGTTCATCTTCAACCCTCAGCGGATCGATCGAAACCCATGGCCAAAGCCGCCGCGAGACCCAAGAAAATCTCAGCGAAATCAAAGCCGTCCACGGCCCCCCGGGCGAAGCCTGCCCGCCTTGCGGCCGCTCGAAAGGCGCTGAAGGAACGCCCGGCCAAGCCTGCCGCCAAGGCGTCGGGCCGTAGCGCGGCCGAGGCGGCACCGAAGGCCGGCAAATGGGTCTTCACCTTCGGTGACGGCAAGGCCGAGGGCAAAGCGGGCTTGCGCGATCTCCTCGGAGGCAAGGGTGCGAACCTCGCCGAAATGGCCAATCTCGGATTGCCGGTGCCGCCCGGCTTCACGATTCCGACCTCGGTCTGCACGTATTTCTATGCCCACGACAAGACTTATCCGAAGGAATTGAAAGCCCAGGTCGAGCGCGCGCTCGACCACATCGGCAAGCTCACGGGCAAGGTTTTCGGAGATCGCAACAATCCGCTGCTCGTCTCGGTGCGCTCGGGCGCGCGTGCCTCGATGCCGGGCATGATGGACACCGTGCTCAATCTTGGCCTCAACGACGAGACCGTTGAAGCGCTTGCGGAGATGTCGGGCGATCGCCGTTTCGCCTATGACAGCTATCGCCGCTTCATCACCATGTATTCCGATGTCGTGCTCGGGTTCGAGCATCATCATTTCGAGGATATCCTCGATACGTTCAAGGACCGCCAGGGCTATTCGCTCGACACCGATCTCACGGCCGACGATTGGGTCGAGCTGGTCGGCAAGTACAAGGAAGCCGTCGCGCGCGAGACCGGCAAGGATTTCCCGCAAGATCCGCACGACCAGCTCTGGGGCGCGATCGGCGCCGTGTTTTCCTCCTGGATGAATGCGCGCGCGGTGACCTATCGCAAGCTGCACGACATTCCGGAATCCTGGGGCACCGCGGTCAACGTTCAGGCCATGGTGTTCGGCAATATGGGCGAGACGTCGGCGACGGGCGTTGCCTTCACTCGCAATCCATCGACCGGCGAGAGCAAGCTCTACGGCGAGTTCCTGATCAACGCGCAGGGCGAGGACGTGGTCGCGGGAATTCGCACCCCGCAGGACATCACCGAAGACGCGCGCAGGGGATCGGGCTCCGACAAGCCGTCGATGGAAACCGCGATGCCTGACGCGTTCAAGGAGCTGACCCGCATCTACACCATGCTGGAGAAGCACTACCGCGACATGCAGGACATGGAGTTCACCGTCGAGCGCGGCAAATTATGGATGCTGCAGACGCGCGGCGGCAAGCGTACCGCGAAGGCGGCGCTGAGGATCGCGGTCGAACTCGCCAATGAAGGCCTGATCTCGAAAAAGGATGCGGTGTCGCGCATCGACCCGGCCTCGCTCGACCAGCTATTGCATCCGACCATCGATCCGCAGGCCAAGCGCGACGTGATCGCAACGGGCCTGCCGGCCTCTCCCGGCGCCGCATCGGGCGAGATCGTGTTCTCCTCCGACGAGGCGGCGAAACTGCAGATCGACGGGCGCAAGGTGATCCTGGTCCGGATCGAGACCTCGCCGGAAGACATTCACGGCATGCACGCCGCCGAGGGCATCCTGACCACGCGCGGCGGCATGACCTCGCACGCGGCGGTGGTCGCGCGCGGCATGGGCAAGCCCTGCGTTTCCGGCTGCGGCAACATTCGCGTCGATTACGGCCGCGGCACCATGAGCGTGGGCTCGCGCACCTTCAAGACCGGCGACGTCATCACCATCGACGGCTCGCTTGGCCAGGTGCTCGCCGGCCGCATGCCGATGATCGAGCCGGAGCTGTCCGGAGAGTTCGGCACGCTGATGGGCTGGGCGGACCAGGTGCGCAAGATCGGCGTGCGCGTCAACGCGGACACGCCGGACGATGCCCGCACCGCGATCAAGTTCGGCGCGGAAGGCATCGGGCTCTGCCGCACCGAGCACATGTTCTTCGAGGAGACCCGCATCCGTACCGTCCGCGAGATGATCCTTGCCGAGGACGAGCAGGTCCGCCGCGCGGCGCTCTCCAAACTTCTGCCGATGCAGCGCGCCGATTTCGTCGAGCTGTTCGAGATCATGAAGGGACTGCCGGTGACGATCCGGCTGCTCGATCCGCCGCTGCACGAGTTCCTGCCGCATACCCATGCGGAGATCGAGGAGGTCGCCCGCGCGATGAACGCCGACCCGCGGCATCTTGCCGACCGCGCGCGCGAGCTGAGCGAGTTCAACCCGATGCTCGGCTTCCGCGGCTGTCGTATCGCGATCGCCTATCCGGAGATCGCCGAGATGCAGGCGCGTGCGATCTTCGAGGCCGCGGTCGAGGCGCAGAAGCGCACCGGCAAGGCCATCGGCCTCGAGGTCATGGTGCCGCTGATCGCGACAAGGGCCGAGCTTGACCTCGTCAAGGCGCGGATCGATGCAACGGCGCAGTCCGTTATGCGCGAGGCCGGCGCCAAGCTTTCTTATCAGGTCGGCACGATGATCGAGTTGCCGCGCGCCTGCCTCGTTGCGGGCGAGGTGGCGAAATCAGCCGAGTTCTTCTCGTTCGGCACCAATGATCTGACGCAGACGACCTACGGCATCAGCCGTGACGACGCGGCGAGCTTCCTCGGCGCTTATGTCGCAAAGGGCATTCTGGAGATCGATCCGTTCATCTCGCTCGATCGCGAAGGCGTGGGCGAACTCGTCAAGATCGGCGTGGCGCGCGGGCGCAAGGCGCGCGCCGGGCTGAAGGTCGGCATCTGCGGCGAGCACGGCGGCGATCCGGCGTCGGTGGCGTTCTGTCACGAGATCGGGCTCGACTACGTCTCCTGCTCGCCCTATCGCGTGCCGATCGCCCGCCTTGCCGCCGCGCAAGCCGCGATCGGCAAGGAGGTCACAAGCCAGGCGTGACTTGTCTCCGTCATTGCGCTCGAAGCTCGCAGTGACGGACCTGTCCCTGTCATGACGCGAGTGCGGCGTCAGAGTTTTTTCATCATCTTCGTTGACCGGATATTTACCTCTCTTCTCCAGCGCTCGTTTACCAATCCATTCGACGTCAGCGCGCGAATCGAGATGGCGGCTTGCCTGTGTCGCGCGGGCCACGCGGATTAACGCCCCAGCAACCTAAATTGGATACGACCGGAATAGATCGAATTGCACGGACGTACTGCGTTCGATTTGTTTTTCCGAGTATGCGTTGCGTAGGCGTACGATGTCAGTCATGCGTAACCAGCCGAGGGGCGCATATATTGCGTCCTTCGGCTTTGCTCTCTCGGTCTTCGCGCTGATGCCGAACGAGATCGGCTATCAGGACATCGCCTCGTTGCTGGCGCGGCAGCCGGGCGTGGCCGAGCGCTGGCAGAAGCGCGTCTACACCCCCGCCGCCACGATCCAGCTCGCCACCTACAGTTTCGGCCGTCCGATCGGGACCGCAGCTCCCCAGAGCGCGACCTATCGGCTCGCGAGCCTCACGCGCGAGGAGGACATCACCGGCTCGATCCCGAGCAATCCGATCATGGTCGTGCCGCCGCGCTATCAGGCGGCCGATTTTCCGATCGTCGATCGGACGCTGAAGGGCGACCGTCTGGTCGCGCCGCCGAGCGAAAGCGTCTCTCCCGCCGAGGACAGGGGGCCGCGACTTGAAGATC
This sequence comes from uncultured Alphaproteobacteria bacterium, assembly GCA_963738845.1. GTDB lineage: Bacteria > Pseudomonadota > Alphaproteobacteria > Rhizobiales > Xanthobacteraceae > Bradyrhizobium. The sequence continues at coordinate 457,181 of CAVTYJ010000016.1, forward strand.
CGGCGGCCTCGAATGCTTCGGTGCCGAACATGAAGACAGTGGTCGCGCCTGCGATCCCTGCGGCGCAACGTGCGCCGCTGGATCCGGAGCTGCAGGCCGCCATGAGCGCGCCGCCGTTGAAGCAATACGACATTTCGCTGTCGCTCGAAGCCCGGCCGCTCGACGATCTGAAAACGGCGCCGGCTGCAACCACGATCGAGCCGTCCATCTCTCGTGACGGATTTCACATCAAGACCGCCAACCTGTTCTTCGGAAGCAGTTCGCTGGGCGGCGCGCTGGAGAGCATGGAGCGCTGGCAGCCCGGCGAGGAGCCGACCATCGTGATGCCAGATCCCGACATGAAGGCCCCCGCGTCTCTGCCTCCCGGGGCTGATGGCGCCAAGGGTATCGAGAGCGGCGAGAGCATCGCGCAGAAGGGCGAGGTCAATACCGACGACCAGCGCAGCAGGACGCCGGCCGAGCGGCTCGGCCTCAACGACGAGAAATCGCGCGCCAGGGAAGAGAAGTGTCTCGCAGAGGCCGTCTATTTCGAGGCCCGAGGCGAAGCCGTCCGCGGCCAGATCGCCGTCGCGCAGGTGGTGATGAACCGAGCCTTCTCGGGCAAATATCCGACAACGGCATGCGGCGTGGTTTACCAGAACAAGCACCGGCATCTTGCCTGTCAGTTCACGTTTGCCTGCGACAACAATGCAGACGTCATCCGCGAGCCCGACATGTGGGACCGCGCCAAGAAGATCGCGAAGGCGATGCTTGACGGCCAGATCTGGCTGCCCGAGGTCGGCAAGTCGACGCATTATCATGCCTATTACGTGCACCCGTCCTGGGTCAGTGAGATGACCAAGCTGTACAAGTTCGGCGTCCACACGTTCTATCGCCCGAAGGCGTGGGGGGACGGCAGCGATGCGCCGAGCTGGGGAACGCCGGCGCAGACCGCTGCGCTATCCCAGCAGCTCCAGCAGGAGGCAAAGAGCGAAGCGGAGATGTACCCGAACTCCGTGCGGCGCTGAGGCGCCGCATCGAGCTTTCGGGCGCGGCGGCAATTCGAGTCGATCGGTATTAGGATACTTAAACGAACCGATGTTCGGCTTTCGCCAGTCGCTGCCATCGTCATTCGTCTCACCTGACCGGCTCATTTTGCAACGCTGCAATGCGGTCAGCTTATTCTGCAATCGCCCGATTGGATTTCCATGCGAATGCATTAACTCCCTGTAACGAACGCGGCCGCCTCCTTGAGCCGCGAGCAACAACCAGGGGCATTGCATGTCGACCACTGCAGAGCATCTTCGTTCGGCGCCCGCCGTTTCGAGCTGGCGTACGCCGCTCATCATCATCGCCTGCGGTTGTGCGATCGGGCTGTTGAGTTTCGGTCCTCGTTCGAGTCTTGGCTTCTTCATCAAGCCGATGAGCGCGGATTTTGCCTGGGGACGCGACGTATTCGGGCTCGCGCTTGCCCTGCAAAACCTGCTTTGGGGTTTGGGCCAGCCGCTGGCCGGCGCGATCGCGGACCGCTTCGGCACCTTCCGCGTTATGGTTGCCGGCGCGCTGCTTTATGCCGGCGGTCTTCTGACAATGCGCTATGCGTCAACGCCCTTGTCGCTCAATCTCGGCGCGGGCGTTCTGGTCGGTTTCGGACTGTCGGGCTGCTCCTTCAATCTCGTGCTCTCGGCGTTCAGCAAGTTGCTCCCGCCTGAACGACGTGGCCTCGCGCTTGGCGCGGGCACCGCGGCGGGTTCGTTCGGCCAGTTTCTGTTCGCGCCGATCGGCGTTGCACTCATCGATCAACTGGGCTGGCAGGATGCGCTCACGATATTCGCGGTGCTGATGCTGTTGATCGTGCCGCTATCGGTTGCGATCGCCACGCCGCCCGCACGCGCGGTCGATGTACCGGCCGCCGACCAGCAATCGTTCAAGACGGCTCTCGGTGAAGCTTTCGGCCACCGTTCCTACGTGCTGCTGGTGCTCGGCTTCTTCACTTGCGGCTTTCAGCTTGCCTTTATCACAGTGCATCTGCCCGCCTATCTGGTCGATCGTGGCATCTCGACGCAAACCGGCGGCTGGGTCATTGCGGCCATCGGCCTGTTCAACATCATAGGCTCGCTCAGCGTCGGCTGGCTGCAGAACCTGTTTCCGAAGCGCTACATCCTGTCGGTGATCTATTTGGTGCGCGCGCTGTCGATCGTCGCATTCATCTCGCTGCCTGTCACACCGTTGTCGGCGATTCTGTTTGGCGCGGTCAGCGGCTTGACCTGGCTGTCCACGGTGCCGCCGACGTCGGCGCTGGTCGCGCTGATGTTCGGCACACGCTGGTTCGCAACGCTTTATGGATTCGCCTTCGTCAGCCATCAGGTCGGTGGCTTCCTTGGCGTCTGGCTCGGCGGCGTCGTGTTCGAGAAATTCGGTTCCTACACGCCGATCTGGTGGCTGGCGGTCCTGTTCGGCGTGCTGTCGGCGCTGATCAACCTGCCAATCGTCGAGAAGCCGGTTGCAAGAGCGGTTGCGCAGCCCGCTTGATCGGCTAAACATTCCCTGAACACGAAAGATTTTCAGGGGAACTTGCCATGGCAACCTTCAAGGCGATCCGGATCGACAAGGCCGACAAGGGCACGACCGCAGCACTGGTCCAGTTCGACGAAGCCGACCTGATGGACGGCGACGTGACCGTGCGCGTCGAATGGTCGACGCTCAACTACAAGGACGGCCTGGCGCTCACCGGCAAGGCACCGGTGGTGCGCCGCTTTCCGATGATCGCCGGCATCGATTTTGCGGGCACCGTCGAGCAGTCCACGCATCCGAAATGGAAAGCCGGCGACAAGGTCGTCTGCACCGGCTGGGGGATGGGCGAAACCCATCTGGGCGCCTACGGCGAGAAAGCCCGCGTCAAGGGCGATTGGCTGGTCAGGCTTCCGGAGGGTCTCACGGCGCGCGAAGCGATGGCGATCGGGACTGCCGGCTTCACGGCCATGCTCGCGGTGATCGCGCTGGAGAAACACGGGCTGTCGCCGAGCAGCGGCGCGGTCGTGGTCACCGGCGCGGCCGGCGGTGTCGGCTCGGTAGCCACGGCGGTGCTGGCGAAACTCGGTTATCAAGTCATCGCTTCCACCGGGCGCATGTCGGAGCAGCCTTATCTGAAGGCGCTGGGCGCATCCGAGGTGATCGACCGCAACGAACTCTCCGCGCCCCCAAAGCCGCTTGGCAAGGAGCGCTGGGCGGGCGGGGTGGACAGCGTGGGGTCGACCACGCTCGCCAATCTCCTGTCGATGACCAAATATGGTGGAGCGATTGCGGCTTGCGGGCTTGCGGCGGGAATGGACCTGCCTTCTTCGGTGGCACCCTTCATTTTGCGAGGTGTGTGCCTTCTCGGCATCGATTCCGTGATGTGCCCGCTGCCTTCGCGCGAGACCGCGTGGAAGCGCCTGGCCAGTGATCTCGACAGGACAAAACTGTCTGAAATAACTAGCGAAATTGGCCTGGACGAGGTCATCGGCATGGGCGGCAAGATTCTTGCCGGTGGGGTTCGTGGCCGGATCGTGGTAAAAATTCCCTGATGGCGTTCAGACTTTGCCAACCAAGCTGCTCCAATGTTGCCACGGTTAGTATGGTAAGCAGCGGGTAAAGGCTCTCGCCACCTGCGCCTTGGAAGTTGGAGTGGAAGCATGTTCTCGCGTTTTGTGTTGGGGACCGTTACCGCTGTCGCGACGATTGTGCCGGCGCTGGCCGGGATGATGACAGCCGAAGAGGCGCGCAGATTCGTTGCCGGCAAGGTGTTCGCCTTCACCTGCTTCGACGGCACGCGCGGCGCAGGACGCATCCTTGACGATATGGGCGCGGTGGGCGCGGTGCAGTTCAACGGCTCCGGACCGATCCGCCATCTTCGGCTGCCCGGCAACACACTGCAGATCCGCGGGCAGGCGGTGTGCGCCTCGCTGCGCGGCATGCCGTTCGAACCCTGCTTCAATCTCGACAAGAAGGATGAAGTCAGCTTCCGCGGCTCCGTCTCCGGCATGAGCTTCGCCTATTGCGATTTCCGCCACCAGGGCGGCACTCAGATGCTGATGGCGCGCGCGATCGCACGGCCGCGCGCACATCGTGTCGATCCGGGCAGTGCGATGGACTCGACGCGAGCCGAAATTGCCGCGCGCGTGGAAACGCCGCGGGTCGAAAGCGGAAAGCTCGGGCCGCTGACGTCGGAGCCGCGATCTGAACCGGCAAAGTCCGAAAACGCGCCGGAACTGCGCCGGTCGACCGAATAATTCGGTCCGGCATCATGACAGGGCACTGCCGTAGTCATACGGATGGTCAAGTTCCTGCGTAAATAGCAAGTCCTCTCTGGTCCTTGGGAGGAGGAGCTAACGCATCGCATGACTCCGAAGCAGTACTTTTTCCGGATCAGCCATGGCCGCTATTCCGGCGCTTCCGACCAGCCATATGAATTCGAGGACCGCGAGGCGGCCTGGACCGAGATGACTGCGGTCTGCGCCAACCTGGTTGGCGGAATTTCCAGACACCTCAAGCAGAATGCCGAGTGGCATATGGAGCTTCTCGACGACGCCAAAAACCCGGTGTTTCGCATCCGCCTGGTTGCAGAGTTGTTCGATTGATACCGAGACGTGGGTCCGTGATCCTACGGAGGAGCACGTTAACCTTAATGAGGGAACCTAAGCACTAGGCTTTTTCCCGTGAATGCCTTTTCCGCGCGAATGCTGGGCGCGAGGGCAGCCGGTGGCACGGCCACGGCTGGTCGCTATTGCATCTGGGGGGCCTATGAATTGGATCCAGAATCTTCGGATCGGGACAAAGCTAGCCGTTACGTCGCTCCTTACTCTCTTTCTCGTCGGGGTGATGATCTTCGCCCAGATGAATGGCAACGGCGCCGTTCGGCAGGCTGACGAAGCCGCCGGTGCCCAGCAGACGCTTGCCATTCGCGCGACCGAAGCAAAAGCCGCGGTCCGCGGAATGCTGGTCGGAGTTCGTGACATTCGTCTGGCGCGAACTTCGGACGACCTGCAGGCTGCGCAGGAGTATCTGGCCAACCGGCACAAGTCCGCGGTTCAGTATATCGGGGAGGCTCTCAACGTTTCGAAGTCGCCGGAAAACCGCGCGCGGCTCGAGAAGATGAATACGCTGGCCGACGACTACTTCCATCGCGCCGCCCGGGACATCCTGGCCGTTCAGCAGGAAAGCGTCGGAATTGAAGTCAGGCGCGGCGCCAATGGCGATCTGGCCCCCGAACTCGAGGGACGACTTGTCAAGCTCCACGGTGAAACGGCTCGCATTGTGCGTGAGGTCGGCCTTCCGATTGCGAGGGAGCTGGACGAACTGGCCAGCAAGGTCGTCGAATTCGCCAAACACCGCGTCGAGGAGGAGACCGCAACAGCGCAGCAGGCGATGTCGTCTGCGGAGCGAAACGCGCTCGTCATCGGGGCCGTGGTGGCGCTCGTGCTGATCGCGACCTGCGTATTCTCCATCTTCATGATCGCCCGGCCGCTGCAATCGCTGACAGGTGCGATGCGCGAACTCGCCAACGGCAATTTTGATGTCGTGCTTCCCGGTCTCGGCCGCAGGGACGAGATCGGCGACATCGCTGGCGCGGTCGAAGAGTTCAAGGTCAAGGCTGCGGAAAAGGCGCGCGCCGAAGCCGAAGTCAAGATCGAGCAGGACAAGGTCGCCGCCGCGCGGCGAAGGGCGGACATGCACAAATTGGCCGACCAGTTCGAGAGCGCGGTCGGCGAGATCGTCGACACGGTGTCCTCGGCTTCGACCGAGCTCGAGGCGTCCGCCGGCACGTTGACGTCGACCGCCGAGCATGCGCAGCAGCTCACCACCATGGTTGCGGCGGCTTCCGAAAAGGCCTCGACCAACGTGCAGTCTGTCGCGAGCGCCACTGAAGAGCTGTCTTCCTCGATCGCGGAGATTAGCCGTCAGGTGCAGGAATTGGCGCGAATGGCGAGCGAGGCCGTCGGACAGGCGCGCTCGACGACGGAGCGCGTCGGCGAGTTGTCCAAGGCTGCGACGCGGATCGGCGACGTGGTCGAACTGATCAACACGATCGCCGGCCAGACCAATCTGCTCGCGCTGAATGCCACCATCGAGGCCGCCCGAGCCGGCGAGGCCGGACGCGGCTTCGCTGTCGTGGCCTCCGAGGTGAAGGCTTTGGCCGAGCAAACAGCGAAGGCGACCGGCGAGATCGGCCAGCAGATCGCGGGCATCCAGATGGCAACACAGGAATTTGTCGGTGCGATCAAGGAGATCTCAGGCACCATCGAAAAACTATCGGAGATATCTTCGACGATTGCGGCTGCAGTCGAAGAGCAGGGTGCCGCGACGCAGGAGATTTCCCGCAGCGTGCAGCAGGCGGCGCAGGGCACGGAACAGGTGTCGTCCAACATCACCGATGTGCAGCGTGGCGCCGGCGAAACCGGCTCCGCCTCTTCGCAGGTGCTCGCGGCCGCACAAACGTTGTCGTCGGACTCGAACCGCTTGAAGCTCGAGGTCGGAAGATTTCTGGAGTTTGTGCGGGCCGCTTGAGCCTGTTCCGACCTTCAAGGCGCGGCGACCATCCTTTCAATGATCACGGCGCCGCCGGCGCGGGCGGCGGCGCACGTCTGCGGAACAGGATTTTCTGGTAGAGCCAGCCGATCGCGACCAGCACGAGGCCGAGCCCGATAAACGACAGCGCGCGATAGACGCCGGTCAGGGCCGACATGTCGACTGCAAAGGCCTTCAGGACCGTGAGGCCGATCACGGCCGCGGAAGCAAGTCGCGCCCGCTCGGAATTGACGAGAAAGCCGATGCCGAGCAGCACCACGCCGAAGACGAGCCAGGCGATCGAATAGGTATATTGCTCGGCATCGCCGGTCAGTCCTTCGATCACGTTGGCGCCGTGATAGAGCCTGCGAATTTCGAGAGTGACATAGGCCAGCGCGAAAACCAGCGCGCCGGCGGCAATCGTGTTTGCGTAGAGCACGCTGCGCCGGCCGGCCACGGCATAGGACAACAGCAGCATCAGGATGGCCGGCAGCGCATAGGCCAGGAGCAACAGGTTGAGGAAGCTTCCGTCGATGTCTACCCGGGTGAGCATCGGGTTTTCCAGGACCAGCACGCCAAACACTGCGATCAGCCCGGCAAGGACCGTGAGCATCACCGCGCCGACATCGTGAACGATGCTGCCGGTCCTGGTGCGCAGCCGCTCCAGCCCGATTGCGAGCGCCAGCAAAACGCAGAGGTCGAGCGCGAATTCGAGCAGCGTTGGCACCGCGCTGTAGATCCGTCCGCTATAGACGGCATGACGGATTTCCAGGAACGCCAGCAACACCGTGAACAGGATCGCCGCCGCCTCGATCGCGCGGAGCGGAGCGTCATCGCCGCGTTGGCGCAGAAAATAACTGCCGGCCCAGAACGATGCGGCGGGAATGCCGTAGCCCCACAACAGCCAATTGAAAATCGGCGTGGTGCCGACGGCATCGCCCGCAATGCGCGGCTCATGGCCGACCCGCAACACCACGATGCCGGCGAGGATGGCGGCAAGCGTGCGCAAAAACGGGATCGGCCGCCGCAGTGATATCCAGCTCGTGCCCAGCGACATCAGCGCCAGCGCAATCGTGAGCCAGCCCCTTTCCAACGCAAAGGTCAAAGCCAATGCCAGCGCGCCCAGCGCTCCCGTGGCGAACAGGGCGGTCGAGATCATCAGGCCCGGTCGGTTGTCGCGTCGCGCGAGCAGCTCGGTCGCGCCGGCAAAGGCGGCCGCGAGCGCGACCGCCAGAATCGCAAACGGGATCGAACGATCGAGGTGAGCTATGCGGGCATAGAGCGCGATCAGCAGCGCAAGCGGCGTGAACACGCCGGCGGACGACCACACCACCGGAATGATCGCGCTGGTCGAGCGGCCCTGCGACAGATAACCGGCGCCGCCGAAGCCGACCGCGAAGATCGCGGCCGTGATCAAGTGTAAGGTTATGGATTGATCGTTGATCGCCGGTCCGCCCATCCCCGGCAGCGCCCCCCCGGGCACGACCAGCACGTCGGGATTGCCGCGCACCGCCCATTCGGCGAACACGAGGAAAACGAATGCCGCCGCAGCGGCGATCGCGCCGCTTGCCGCCGGTGCGCGCCAGGCAATAAACAATGTCGACGCCACCAAAACCGCAAAGCCGATCATGGCGCCATCGGCGTGGCGGCTTGCGATCACGATTGCGGTTGCGCCGAGCAGATAGGCCGCGAGCGAGAGCGACGAAATCGGCTCGATCCGGCCCCCTTCGATTGCGGGGCCATACATGAACCCGCAAACGACCAGCAGCGCCGCAATGATCAAGCCCGCGACGACGTGGAAGACGTGCGGGCCGATCATCGAGGGACCGCAATCGAGGCAGGGCAGCGTCCACAGAAGCGCGAGCACGATCGTGCTGACGGCAAGCCATTGCCAGAGCCGGATACGGGCCAGTCCGAATGCCGCCGCCGTAACGATGGCGAGATAGATATACAGCGCCCAGTAGTCGGGTCTTTGCGATGATACCAGAAGCGGGGTCGCGAACGCGCCGATCAAGCCGAGGCCGGCGAGTGCCGGCCCGTGCAAGAGCGCCGCGGCGAGCGTCCCGAGGGCGACCAAGCCGAGCAGGATGAAGGCGGTGGCGGGTGCAATAAAATCATAGAGCGCGTAGGCGGCATAGGCGGTGGCAAAGGCAACTGCGGTACCGGCCGCGGTCAGGATCGAAGGTATGTTGGCGATCGGCAACGCCGCGATATCGGCGATACTTTCCTTGCGACGCGTCCATTCGCCCGCACCAAGCAGTGCCAGCGCAAACAGGCCGCCCAAAAATGTGCGCACGCGCGGGCCGAGAAGTCCCGCTTCGATTGAGTAGCGCACGAGGAAGAAGCCGCCGAGCGCGAGCGCAAGACCGCCGACCCAGACCACCCAGCGCGTGCCGATGCGCTCCTCGAAGCCGGGCTCGGCAGGTCGTTGCGGCAAAGGCGGCGGCGATGCGACGGAGGCTTCGGCGGCAGCGACTGCCGTTTCCCCGGGAACAAGCGTCGGCGCAGGTTCGATAGCCGGCTCGGAGGCTGGCACAATCGGAGCCTGCTCGAAATCCGGTAGCGGCGGCGGACTCGGCGCGGCAGAGGCGCTTGTCAATGCCTCCATGGCGTCGAGCCGCGCGCGCAACCGCCCTGCATCGACATAGGCCTTGCGGGCAAAGATCAGCGCCGCGATGGCAATCACCAGCGAGAAAAAATCCGGCGGCGAATCGAACATTTGGCTCGCTTTCGTGTGTTCAACATCGTCCGCGCACGCGCAGACTGAGGCCTGGCCGTTTCCGCAGCACCTCGCGACGGAGTTGCAACAAAGCGGCGGCCCGCCCGTCGCTCTGTCTCGACATCTCGCCGGTTGGTTCGATCAGGACGCCGGCTTCCACCGGCCTGAGAAAATCGTGCTTGTGCAAATATCTTCCCGAAATCGCTTCGTCGGACCGTAGCAGCTCAGGTGAATGTGAATTCGCAAGGCAAAACTTCAAACAGGACGCGGCGCCAGGTCGGCTTGGCGAGGCTGGTTATCCCCCATCGCGATCATTGCGGTGGTGATCGACGACAGAAGCGTGGCGCTCGGACATCAATCGAGCTCGAGCAGGAACGGCTTGCCTTCGACCATCATCGTCGCGGGTCCGATCTCATCGAGCGCCCTCACCATGCGTCCGTCGCGTCCGAGCGCCTTGTCGGCGAGGCTCACGATCAGACGGTTGGGCGAAGCGATCGGGGAGGCGGCGCGGATCCTGAGCGCAATCTCCATCTCGTCGCGATGCGGGTTGAGCGCACAGGCCGCCGCAAAGGCACTCGCAGTAGAACGGCTGACGCCCGCCCAGCAATGGATGACAAGCGGTGCGCTGCGGTCCCAGCCGCGCACGAAAGACAGGACCTGGGCGATATGGACCTCCGAGGGCGCAACGAAGCCGTCCATCGGTTCCGTGATGTCATCGATCGCGACCTTCAGATGGTTGGCTGGCTTGACCGAATCCGGCCGCTGCACCTGATCGACATTGCCCATCACGGTGAGCACATGGCTTGCGCCGGTTCGTCGCACGGTTTCGGGGAGGGCAGCGAGCGAGCAAACGTGAATCATGGCGGTCCTGCGTTTTTCCGTGCCGAATATAGCGCGCGGAGACCGCCGTGAAAGCAGGTTCGGCAGCCGCTTTCAAGCGATTAAGGACTTGAAACGAGCAAGGAATCGCTTCTGCGCCTTGGCCGCGCTCCAGGGCGAGAGGTAATCGGCCCTGACGGAGGGGGGCAGGCCGGGATCGCGGCCGAACAGGCGCTTGGCCTCGGTTTCCGAAAAACCGGCAAGCACGGTGGCCTCCAGATACGCTGCACCGCGGTCGGCCGACTTGATCTGTCGCACGATGGCGGCATCGAGCTGCGGCGGCAGGCCGAAGCGGACGTGGATTGCGGCCAATAGCCTCTTCTCGACCGCCTTGTAGTCTTCGCCGAGCACGGCCTTGAATGGAGAGATCATGTCGCCGATGACATATTCCGGCGCGTCGTGCAGGAGAGCGGCGAGCCGGAGCCGCGTGTCGACCCGCGGCGATTGCGCGCGCATCACGGCCTCGACGAGCAGCGTGTGCTGGGCGACGGAGAAGATATGCGCCCCGCTGGTCTGCCCGTTCCAACGCGCGACACGCGCCAGCCCGTGGGCGATGTCCTCGATCTCGATGTCGAGCGGAGACGGATCGAGCAGATCGAGCCGCCGCCCCGACAGCATGCGCTGCCAGACGCGCGCATCGGCTGCGGCCGCTTTATTTGCCGTCATCTGATTTTGAGGCGCGGCGAGCGATGAACCTTGCCGCAGGTTGCGTGGCAGAAGCAGGTGACGAGATGGTCGTTGACCATGCCGGTTGCCTGCATGAAGGCGTAGACGATGGTGGGGCCCACGAACTTGAATCCGCGCGACGAAAGCTCCTTTGAGATCTTGATCGACAGCGGCGTCGACGCCGGCACGCTCGCGGTGGTCTTGAAGCTGTTGACCTTCGGCCTGCCATCGACGAAATCCCATAAAAGCTTCGAGAAGCCCGGGCCTTCGTCCATGATCTTCAGATAGGACTTCGCGCTTTCGATCGCGCCCTCGATCTTGGCTCGGTTGCGGACGATGCCGGCGTCGTTCATCAGCGCGTGCACCTTCTTTGCGTTGTAGCGCGCGATCTTCTCGGGCTGGAAATCGTCGAAGGCGCGGCGAAAATTATCGCGCTTGCGCAGGATCGTGATCCAGGACAGGCCGGCCTGAAAACCGTCAAGGATCAGCTTTTCGTAAAGCGCGCGGTCGTCAAGCTCCGGTACGCCCCACTCGGTGTCGTGATAGGCGACGTAAAGCGCGTCTTCGCCCGGCCAGGGGCAGCGCATCTTGCCGTCGGCGTGCAGGCGCGCGGTTCGGCTCATGCGACGGTTTGTCCGTCGGCGCGACGCAGCTCCGCAAGGTCGGCTACTCGGATCACAATGCCGCCAGCGGTTAGCGGAAGTCCCGCGGCCAGAGCATCGGCTGCGCGGTCAGTGCGGATCAGCGCAAGTCCCTTCTCGCCCTCGGCCGAGCCCATGGTGCCGATCGTCTTGTCGCCGGCGAGAACGGGGAGGCCGGTTTCGGGCCGGGGGCCATCGATCAGGATCTTCACCGTTCGGGTGCGTGCGGTGCCGCGATGCTGCATGCGCGATACCACTTCCTGGCCGACATAGCAGCCCTTCTCGAAGTCCACCCCGTGGAGCCGATCCATGTTGGTCTCGTGCGGGAAGGCATCGCCATAAGCAAAGTCGAGCCCTCCGCGGGGCACACCCAGCGCGATGCGGTGCGCCTCATAGACGCTGCTGTCGACGAGATCGGCGCCGATCAGGTCGGCGGTCCCCTGCTTCGATGCTTCAGGCCCCAGAATGCGCCAGCCCAACGCCGCCTCGCGCGGGTCGGCAAAGGCTAACTCGGGCTTGACGGCAGGCTCGCCGTCCCAGGCGGCGATCACGCCAACACTATCGGTGAGGTTCTCGACCTTGACCTTGGCGCGCAGCTTGTAAAAGGAGAGCTTGTCGGTGAGCGTCTGCGCCAGCGCCCGCGGGCAGTCGAACAGGAAGCCGCCGCCGTGGCCGGCAGGGGCCTCGGTGACGAGGAAGTCGACGATGATCTTGCCCTGCGGCGTCAGCAGCGCGCCGAACCGGCCGGAGCCGCTCTCGAGATCGGCAACATCGGTCGTGACGAGCCCATTGAGAAAGTTGCGTGCATCCTCGCCGGACACTTTCACCACGCCGCGGTCGGGAAGAAACGCTGCCTTCATGCGAATTGCCAAATCCGTCGATGCTCTTTTTGAAGCCGCAGTAGGTGGATATCGATCAAAAGCTAAGCCGCCAGGCCGCTGCTCACAAGCCTGAGAAACCCTGAATCAACGATTTGATTTCGTGCCAAAAACTGGCAGTAGCGGTCACGCGCGAGGACCGTCGTCGCCCACGTTACTGCTTGGCGAGCGCGATCGAGAACTCGCCGTTGCGCACGCGCGTGGGCAGTCCTTCGACGAATTTCGCCACTGCATCCTCGCCATAGGTGCCGACCAGCTCCGCGAGCGCTGCAAACAGGCTCGCCTGCGCGAGACAGTCGCCATCGACGCCGTCATGGCGCGCTTCCGCCCAGGCCTCGTTGAGATAGGTGAGAGCTGTCCGCTTCTGCTCGTTGTCGGGCAGCGGCCGGCTTGCGATGTGGAATGAGGTCGGATGGCTCATGAACGCGGCAAAGCAATGCCGATTCCGAAAGGCCGGAATCGGTCGAATGGCACGGTGTAGCACGGGTTGCGCGCGGGCCTAGTGCAGTTCTTTAGGAAAGGTTAACGGGGTTCGAAAAATGGTGGCTTATTGTTTGTTGCGAAAACCGGCCGGGCAGTTTCCGGATGACGTGTGCTAATTCGCGTAACGCGCGGTGAGATCGCGGGAAATCTTCGAGCCCTCGTCGATATAGCGGCGGATTGCGACGATCGCTGCCGGCGTGCAGGTGCGGTAGGTCTGCTGAAAGCCGTTATAGCCCCGATTGAAGCCGGCGATCATGCGAGCCCGGCGGTCGCCGGTCGGCGTCTCGGCATCGATCAGCGCCTGCATCTGGTTCCGCCATTTGCCGCCTTCATTGCTGCCGCATATGCCCCTGAGATAGTGCAGCGTGCCGAGGATCTCGGCCAAGCGCTGCAGGTCGCCGTCAAAGGGCGCGGGCGCATCGCCGGCGCCCTCGGCCCGCAGGGGGCCGCACAGGCAGGACAGAATCATCAGGGCGGTGAGGCAGCGTTTCAACATCGGGGGGTCCGGGACGGGCGTGGTATGCCCGTCCATTGCGATGGAAGCAAGGCGCGCAAAACCTTCCTAGAGCAGGCGTTTCGCCGCGGAAACCACCTCCGGAAGGCCGCCGGTAAGCTTCAGGTCGCCGAAATTCCCGGGCTCGATCCAGATGAAGTCGTCATGCTCGTCGTTCAGGATGGGCTCGCGGCCGGCCCAGCGCGCGGCAAATGACATGATGAGGTAGTGGCCGCCGCCGCTCGCCGACGGCAGCACCTCGCGCCAGCCGGCAAGGCCGACGATCTCGATTTCGAGCCCGGTCTCCTCGCGCACCTCGCGATGCAGCGCGGTATGGAGCGACTCGCCGAATTCGACCCTGCCGCCGGGGAGCGAATAGAAGCCGCGTCCGGGCGAGCGCGCGCGCCGCACCAGCAGAACCTTGCCGTCGCGGAAGATCGCGGCGCTCACCGCAAGCTGCGGGCGCGCGGGTGGAGCTGCCTCCTGCATCAGTGATTCATGATGTAGTCGATGTCGGTGTCGGACCCGCCATTGATAATGCCGCCGGCCGCCGATACCAAGGGCTTGACCCAGCCGGTCGCCTGCTTGGCCAGTCTGATGCGGGTCAAATCCTGGGTTGCCTCGCGCATCGCATCCCCAACCGCGGTCAGGATCGACGTCATCGTCGTCGTGACATGGTCGAATTCGGCCCGGATCTTTTCGTCGGCCATTTCATAGGCCTCGATTGCGAGGTCCCGCGCCTTGAAATTGGAGGCGGTAAAATGCTCCGTGTAGGACAGGGGTTGCCACTGCAGAAAGTCCTCGGCGCATTCCGGCATATCCGGAATCATCTCGAGTAGCATGATCGCTTCGTTGAAGTGATTGAGATAATCGGTGGCAAGGCCGGTGCAGGGATTGATGTTGGCGGCGCGCAACTCGGCGGCGCGGGCCGCGTCGACGCGGCCCGGCACTCGCTGCGTCGGCGCGGATATTGAGGCCTCGAGGGTCATCGGTTCCAGTGTTCGCGGTCGGGGTTAAAAGGTCCTGAACGGATACCTACTTAAGGCTGTACAATGTGCGGACGTTTTGTCATCACCTCGCCACCGGCCGCCTTGCGGCTGATGTTCGGCTATCAGGAGCAGCCGAATTTCCCGCCCCGGCACAATATCGCGCCGACCCAACCTGTGCCTGTCGTAATCGTCGATAACGGCGCGCGGCACTTTCGGCTGATGCGCTGGGGCCTCATCCCGTCCTGGGTCAAGGATCCCCGCTCGATCACGCTGATCATCAACGCGCGATCGGAGGGGATTGCCGGCAAGCCGGCATTCAAGAACGCGATCCGGCGCAGGCGGTGCCTGATACCCGCTGACGGCTATTACGAGTGGCAGGCGGTCGCCGGCCGCAAGCAGCCGTTTTTCATTCATCGCGCCGACCGCCGCCCGTTCGCGCTGGCTGGACTGGCCGAGAGCTGGATGGGACCGAACGGTGAAGAGCTCGACACGGTCGCAATCGTCACCACGGCCGCAAGCCGCGATCTCGCGGCCTTGCATCACCGTGTGCCCGTGGCGATCAGGGACCGGGATTTCGCGCGCTGGCTCGATTGCAGCAGCGACAGCGCCGATGATGTCATGGGATTGCTTGCCCCGCCCGATATCGGCGAATTTGCCTGGCACGAGGTATCGACGCTGGTGAACCACGCCGGCAACGACGATCCGCAACTGATCCTGCCGATCACGGACGAGCAGCGCGCCGCCGAAGCTGCGCCCAAGCCGGTGCGCCGCCCCGCGCCGCGCAAGACACCGCCGCGCGCGATCGATGACGGGCAGGGGAGCTTGTTCTAGCTCCGTCGTCTTGGGCAAGCGAGCAGAGCGAGCGCGACGGCTGATTTCTCAAGTCACCTGAAAACATGCAGCGCCGCATATTGCAGCAGCATGATCGTTTTGGCGTCGACGATGCGGCCATCTGCAATCATCGCCAGCGCCTCGTCGATCGCAAGCTCCAGCACCTCGATGTCCTCGCCTTCGTGTGCGAGCCCGCCGCCGGCGCCGATCCGCATCGAGGGTTCGTATGCGGCGACGAAAAAATGGATCTTCTCCGTCACCGCGCCCGGGCTCATGAACGCCGCGAAGATCTTGCGGATTTGGCCAAGCCGGTATCCGGTCTCCTCTTCGGCCTCCGCGCGGATACGTGCCTCCGGCTCCGCATCATCGAGCAGGCCGGCGGCCGCTTCGATCATCAGCTCATCATAGCCGTTGATATAGGCGGGATAGCGCAACTGCTTCACCAGGATCACCGTGCGTCGCGCCAGATTGTACGGCAGCACGGTTGCGGCATTGCCGCGGTCATAGGTCTCGCGGTGCTGGGTCTGCCAACTGCCGTCGGCGCGACGCCATTCGAACGTCGTTGTCTTGAGGGTATAGTGTTCGTCGGAGAGCAGGCGAACGTCCTTGACGCGGATGCGATCGGAAATACTCATGCCGGCTTGTCTCCGCGCGCTATGGCGTCTTCTCGCGGCCATCGAGCCATTTGGCGTAGATGACGCGCGGCTGCTCGCCATAGCCGATCGATTCGTAGAACGCCTGCACGTGGGTATTTTCGGGCCGCACCATCAATTGCAGCTTCTGGATGCCCGAGCCCCGCAGCCAGTCTTCCGCCGCGGTCATGATGGCGCGGCCAAGGCCCTCGGCGCGGCGCCCGGGATCGACCGCGACGTAGTAGACCCAGCCTCGATGGCCATCGTGGCCGACCATGACGGTCGCGACGATGTGTTCGCCGTCGCGGCCGAGCAGGACCGCGGCGTTTGGACTAGCGCGGGCGAGCGCGATGTCGGCTGCCGGATCGTTCCACGGCCGCGTCAAGCCGCAGGCCTGCCACAGCGCGACCACGGCCGAAACATCGGCGTCCTCGATCGGCGCGATCTCGAGCGCCGCAACCATGGTGGAACTGGACTCGGTCACAACACCTTGCCGGGGTTCATGATGCCGTTGGGATCGAGCAGCGCCTTGAAGGAACGCATCAGCTCGATGGCCGTCTTGTCTTTCACGCCGGGCAGTTCGTCGCGCTTGAGCACCCCGATGCCATGCTCCGCCGAGATCGAGCCGCCGAGTTTCATCACGATGTCGAATACCACGGCATTGACCTCATGCCATCGGGCGAGGAAGTCCGCGGTGTCGCCGCCGATCGGCTGGCTGATATTGTAATGGATGTTGCCGTCGCCGAGATGGCCGAACGGCACGGAGCGCGAACCCGGGATCAGCTTCATCACCGCTGCGTCCGCCTCGGCAAGGAAGTCCGGTACCGCCGCCACGGGTACGGAGATGTCGTGCTTGATCGAGCCGCCTTCCGGCTTCTGCGCCGCCGACATTTCGTCGCGCAGCTTCCAGAACGCCTGGCGCTGGCTCAGGTTCACGGCGATCACGGCATCGCCGATGATCTCGTCTTCCAGGGCCTTTGCGAGGATCGCTTCCAGCGTGGCGCGGGCGTCGTTGCGCGGCGAAGACAGCTCCATCAGCACATACCAGGGATGTTTTTCCGACAGCGGATCGCGCACGTCGATGCCGTGGCGGATCGAGAAGTCGACCGCGATGTCCGAGAGCAACTCGAAGCTCGTCAATGTGCCGGCGGCCTCGTTCTGCGACAGCGACAACAGCTTCAGCGCCTGCGCCGGGGAGGCGAGGCCGACATAGGCGGTTTCGATCGCCCGCGGCTTTGGAAACAGTTTTAATACCGCCGCGGTGATGATGCCGAGCGTGCCCTCGGCGCCGATGAAGAGGTTGCGCAGGTCGTAGCCGGTATTGTCCTTTTTCAGCTTGGACAGCAGGTTCAGCACGCGGCCGTCCGCAAGCACCACCTCGACGCCGAGCGCCATTTCGCGCGCGACGCCATAGGCGAGCGCGGTGGTGCCGCCGGCATTGGTGGAGAGATTGCCGCCGATGGTGCAGCTTCCTTCGGCGCCGAGCGAGAGTGGAAACAGCCGCTCCGCTTCGGCCGCGCGCTGTTGGGCCACCTGCAGGATCACGCCGGCCTCGCAGGTCATCGTGTTGGACGCGGTATCGACCTCGCGAATCCTGTCCATCCGCTTGAGCGAGATCACGACCTCGCCGTTGTGAGGAGTCTGCCCGCCGACCAGCCCGGTGTTGCCGCCCTGCGGCACCAGCGCGATCCTGTTTGCGTTGGCGAGCTTGCAGATTTCGGAGACTTCCGCGGTCGAGGCCGGGCGCAGCACGAGCGGCGAGCGGCCGTGAAAGAGGTCGCGCTCCTCGGTCACGTAAGGCGCAATATCGGCCGCATCCGTCAGCGCATATTTGTCGCCGACGATGTTCCGGAATTGGGCAATCAGATCGTCCGAGAGCGGCGGCACAAAATCCTTTCCGATATTCATCGTTCAGTTCCGGTCATTCCCGTCCCACCGCCGCGCGGCGCAGCCGGTCGTTGATGGCTTCGCCCAGTCCGTGGGACGGAATTGGCATGACAGCGATCGCGCGCGGCGTTTTTGCGTCGAGCGCGCGAAGATAGCCGAAAAGATTGGCGGCGGCCTCATTCAGATCAGAGCGCGCCGACAGGTTCATGACGGCGGCGGCTTTATCCGCTTCCTGCGCGAGCGGCCCGAACGCGAGCAGCGCTTCGCCGGGCTCCGCCTCAACGGCATTGAGCCGCACGCGCGTGCGCGGCGCATAATGCGATGCGAGCATGCCCGGCGCGAGCGGTTGTGTGCCGTCGTATTCCATATGCGCCGGCGGCCGGACCAGCGGGCGAGCGATCACGCGCTCGATCGCCTCGCGCGGCAAACCGCCGGGCCGAAGCAGCATCGGCGCCTCCAGGCAGGCGACGATCGTGGACTCGACACCGACCTCGACCGCGCCGCCGTCGACGATCAGGTCGATGCGTCCGTCGAGATCGCTTTGGACATGCGCGGCCGTGGTCGGCGAGACATGACCGGAGAGGTTGGCCGACGGCGCGACCACGGGGCCTCCGAATTCGCGCAGGATGGCGCGCGCCACGGCGTGGGCGGGAACGCGAATGGCGATGCTCTCGAGCCCCGCGGTGGCGAGCTCGGCGACCTCGCAAGGCTCGGCCCGAGGCACAACCAGCGTCAGCGGGCCCGGCCAGAAGGCTTCGGCAAGCGCGATCGCCGCCGCGTCGAAACGGCCGACCGCCCGCGCCGCCGCAAGGTCGCCGACATGCGAAATCAGCGGATTGAAGGCCGGCCGGCCCTTGGCCTGATAGAGGCGGGCAATCGCACCTGCATTGGTGGCATCCGCGCCCAGGCCATAGACGGTCTCGGTCGGGAACGCGACCAGGCCGCCCTGCCTGAGGCAGCGCGCGGCCTTGCGCACGGCCTCCTCGCCGGCGGGCAGAATGGCGGTGGCGGTTTCCACTGGCCGAAATTCCTTCATTTCCGCTTCTTGCGGTGGGCGAAACCCGAGGCTATAAGCCGCGGTCTTAGTCGGAGCGTGGCTCAGCCCGGTAGAGCACTGCGTTCGGGACGCAGGGGTCGCAGGTTCGAATCCTGCCGCTCCGACCAGTAATCATTAGGCTTTTTCTTCTGATCGCGGTCGGTTCCCAAGTCAACACCGATTCAACCACCAGAAACGTACCGGCTTTTTCGGCCGATGGCTGCGGCCGCACCCTGCAGGTAGTCGGGATGATGGTGACCATAGGTGTCCTGCAGGACTTCAGGCGACATGCCCAGGAACCCGGCCGCTTCCCAGATCGGCACGCCCCGCTGCATCAGCCAGGTCGCGGCGGTGTGGCGTAGGGTGTGCGGCATGACCTTACCCGTCAGACCCGCAAGCCTGACCGCACTCTTGAATCCCTTCTTCACCGATGAGACCGGCTTGCCATTGAACTCGACGAAGCAGCTCGCCATCAGTTTCCGCTCTTTCCAGCGACGCAGATGCGCACTGAGCCGCGGCGGTATCGGCGCCGGCGTCTGGCGCTTCTTGGTAGCTCGCTTGCCGATTGGCTTGCGATAGAAAATGCCACGTTCAAGATCGACATAGGAACACCCCGGCTCCGCATAGGGCGACGCCGACGCGATCGCGCCCGCCCTGGTGCCAGTGTACAACCCGATCAGAATGAATCTCGCAACATGTCGCAACGGTCTTCGCTCCGTATGCATTGGACGACCCTTCGAGACGCCAGCGTGGACTGTCTGTTTCTCCCGATAGCGCCAGCAATGCCAAATCAGCGCTGCCGCTTCGTTGCGTGTGAGCCACCGGTCGCGTGCTTCCCCTTTCGGCGGGAGCGACACGCGCACCACCCCTCGGTGAAAGCCTTCTTTTGCATGATGGTTGATTGCCGCGCGAAACGTCTCAAGGTCGCGTCGCGCACCACCGCGATGCCCGCGATGCCTGGCGTAAGCTGTGCAGCTTCGAGAATTAACCTGCGACAACATTTTGCCACCCCAAAAGTTGTTGAGGCGGTCGATCCTGGCCTCTATTTCAAATTGGTTGCCCGGCTCGCCGATATCGACGAGGTAAATCGACAGCACATCAGCACAATTGATGTCCTCAATGTCCCGTCGGCGGCGTTCGGGCTGATATTTTCGGGCGATGTAGTCGGCTAGCGCTTGCTCTGCTTCCCGAGGTGGCTTTGTTTCAGACGCGCTCGCAACGCAGCCTGTGGCGAGATCCTCGCTGCCGTCTCTGACAATCCAGACGGATTGGGCGACGAGTTTTCCATTTCGGTATCTCGCCTTCCGTTTGTAAAGCCGGGCTCCTTTGCTTGCACGCGGCATAATTCCCTCATGCTCCAAATTGCCTCAAGCGTAGTATAGTCTTTGTTCGCAATACGTTCGAGAACAAGTCGACCTCTCGCGCTTTCTCTTCGCAAACCAGACGCTGTCATGGATCCGTCCGGAAAAGCCACCTTTGCGGCAACATCTAGTCGGAGCGGGGCTGAGGGATCTATCGTTTCGGCCGCCAGCGGATTAGCCTTCCTGTTCGACATCGATAACCAGCCCGTTCTTTGGCTACTCGCGGCAGTCGCGGCGCCCTGTATCCCACCGAGAGAGTGCTATCCCAGCAGACCTGCGCAAAGTTTGCCGACTTCTTCCTACAATCACTGAACATTCCGAGTGAAGAGATAAGTCGGGGTGATCGAAGTGTGTCGAAGTTTTTCGCACTTAAAGCGCCTTCGGTCCCGCACGAGCGAATGCGAAACTGGTCGCTTTCGTTTGAATCCGTCTTCACGGTGGATGCCGGCATGGCATACTGCGGGGCAAGCCTACCCTGGCGGAGTTTCTGCTGATCGGCCTGACCGCGAACGGGTAGCTTGCCCAGGGGAGCGCGGCAATTGAAGTTGTTTCGGTACGACGCTCAGCATTCCCTGGCCGGGGAAGCCGCGCGGTCATGGCGCCATTGCTGAGCCTCTGCTGCCAGGGCGACGATCACCTAAGCAGAAGCAACCCAAGTTAGTGCACCCGTCTTTCCCGCAACTAACGTGGATGCAGGCTAGGGAGGGCGTCCACATGGTGCGGGACGAGGTTTTGTACGGCCTATGCCTTTTCGGAGCTTTTGTGCTTGCCGGATTGATCCTCATTGTATTTTTGACATAGGCGCGACATAGAACGGCCCCCCGAAGTTACAGGGGGCCGCCCAACCTCCCTTTTTTTGAGAGGCTGAGTCCTCGGCTTCAGTTTGCGCGGGGGAATGCCGAGGACAGAGAGTTGATCCGTCAAAAACAGTTTCGTTCCAATGCGCCAAACTGTCCTGTGCCGCATTCCGGTGGATCAACTGCCCCGCCCGATTGGGCGGATCTTTTGTTTATGGGCGAAGCAAAGAGTGTGTGCGGGGCTGCTCACTCTTCGGAAGGAAGCTTTCGGGAGACAGACGCAAGCCCAACAATTCCCACAATGACCCAGACCTGCCCACCAGCTATAAGCAGATAGGCCGCGGTCTCGGCATCACTCATTGAGCATTTCGCTCTGTTGCTGCTCAACTTCCGTCGCGAGCACGCGCAAACCCTCTGGCGTAAGCTCATACCTGTCGGTGCGAAATCTCAACCAACCGGATCGAACGATCTGCTTGGATAACTGCACGCCGCATATCGGACGACCACCGCCGGGATGGTACAGCCTACCGTGCCGGGCGATTAAGTAGCCATAGAGCTGTGCTTGGCGCAGCACCTTTAGGGTCACCCTTGGGCCGTCGAGGTAAGTCATTCCTTTCGCATCCGATTCGGAAAACTACCAAAGTTGATTCCAAAGGAACTCGTTTGGTTCCAAGCCCCGTCGGCGACCCCTATTTTGTGTTGTGCCGTCCTCGCCGACACGCGAGGTGCCCTTCGCTCGCGCCGATACCAAGGGGTTAGTCCGAAAGAGCGGACAGGCCGCCGCATTGGCGCCCCCGAATTAGCGAATTAGTTGAGGGCGTCGGCCCCCCAGCCGACGCGATGCAACCTTGCTACTGGCCCCGCTCGTTCCTTGCGCCCCAAGCCCGAGCGGGGCCTTTTACTTCCCCGCAGAACCCGATCAACCAGCCGCATGCGTTGATTGGGCGCAGTCGGAGCAAACCCGTGATTGAGCCCGACACTTGGTACGTTTCCTATCATTCGAATAGCGGGTCCGGTCACTATGCACGGGCCACCCGTCGGTTCAAATCTGAGGCCGACGCAAAGCAATTCGCCCACAAGATGATCAGCGATGGGCGCAGCGCCGCCGCAGGCACGATAAATCCTTACAAGCCTAAAAAGGCTATCTCCTCGAAAAGGATTCAGTATTGGATCGCGGAAGTGAAGTGATGGCGAGCTGCGCGAGCGATCACGTGATCTGCCAGTCCGGCCGCACGTCGGCGCGGACCTAGCGTGCGAACGCTGCATACACCAACACGCCAGCTAGGAAGATCAACCCCAAAATATAGATCATCGAGAGCCATCTTTCCTGGGCCATAATTCATACGTCTCCCTGGAGCAAAAATAATACCGCCCTGCCGCAACTTGGGGAGTTAATCGGCAAGGCGGCATCATCAGGAGAGTGTCGACGGAAGTAGGCGCCCGCGCGGAAGAAGCGTCTCCGATTCGAGCAGAGCCAACAAGAAGTTCTCCACAAGGAACTCGAAGCGGCGCACGCGGCCAAAGCTAGGCAGGAGGTGGGGCGTACCGGAAGTTTCAAGCCGACGTACTGAAATTGGGTTCACGACTTAGCCCGCCGTCATCGTCCCCTGGTCGCATCCGTCCGATCCGTGCGGAGCGACGTGCCGGTCTGATCCGCTCGATTGCACGTGGCCGCCAATGGCTCGACGAAATCGTCGCAGGCACAACCTCGATCGACGGCCTTGCTCGACGGCAAAACTGCAGTGGCTGCCAGATCAACATGACACTATCGACGGCCTTCATCGCAGCTGCGATCGAAAGGCGGCAATCGAGGGACGGCGGCATTGGCATCGCTCAGCCGCGCGCTCCGCTGGTATGGTCAAATCAGTTCAAGCAGCTCGGTCTACCACCTCTTTAACCGATCTCTGCGATCGGGAACGACCCTATGTACATCCCTCGTATTAACAGCGCGGCGGAAAGAGTGACCTCAATCAGGGCGCCGCAGCTCCCTTCGAATAATCGGAACTCGTCGTCGACGATCTAGCACTCTTGTGGCGGCAACCCAACCAGATCGCCGAACCGGGAATCTCTCCAGGCCTCCTCATTCAAACTGCAGCGCGCCGTCGCATAGAAGCCGCCGTGCGTCCGCCGGGATAAGGTTCCGTCATATCCGCCCTGCTTGATCAGCAATGCCAATGCTGCGAAGCGGCGAGGGACGTGCACGGCAAAATCTGATGGATTCGAAAGCCTTTCTCGCCTGGTGAGGGTGCTTTTTACCCTCGCATCGGAACTTCTTACGAACCGGAACGCAGCCTCACGAATTCGCATTGTCGAATCGTTTTTGATTTTATTCCGGTGAGGAGATCATGCACCGTCTTTTCTTCCTCGTAGCCCTAGCGACAGTCCCGGCTTGGCTGGCGTTACATGTGAACACCGCGGCCGCACAGAATTTCGATGATCGATGGTCCATCATTCCGAAAGCGCATGCGGAGCCGGCGCCCGAGGCACCTGATTCATCAAAGCAGACACCGC
The DNA here is from genome assembly GCA_963738845.1 of uncultured Alphaproteobacteria bacterium. Taxonomy (GTDB): domain Bacteria; phylum Pseudomonadota; class Alphaproteobacteria; order Rhizobiales; family Xanthobacteraceae; genus Bradyrhizobium. Next base: position 480,509 of record CAVTYJ010000016.1, read on the forward strand.
AACCGCAATCCCGCAAGGACAGTGAAGAAACCGCTCACCCCGATGGTCGTTCAAACAAGTCAGCGGCAACGCCCGTCAAAAAGACATTTTCCGGCAAAGCTTCCTTCTATTCTTATTCGAAAGGCAAAACAGCGAGCGGCGTCTCATTCGATCGTAATTTGCCGACGGCCGCTCACCGCAGCCTCCCATTCGGCACGCGCGTACGTATTACCGACGTTTCCACCAGCAAGTCCGTCGTCGTGCGCATCACGGATCGCGGACCATGGGTTCGCGGCCGCGTTCTCGATCTCTCGCTCGGTGCCGCGCGCGACCTCGGAATCATAGATCGCGGTGTCGTGGAGGTTCGCGCCGAGGTGCTTTAGCTCTCACAAGCGAGAGCGTTACTGGGGTTTCTCAATCTCCCAAGGCCGGCGTGCGCTATCGATCCTATGCATCTCGACCCAGTCTGCACGGAGAGGCCGGAACGGCGAAGCTGGGTTCCCGGGTCGCGCAGTGACGAGGCCGACCGGAAAGAAAAATCCTAGTTAAGTCGTCACCCTTGCCGAGGGGCTTGCGAAACTCATGGCGTGCCTCCCGGTGAGAGGCATGGTGCGGCCGGCCGGATGCGGAACATTGCGCGAGGTCAAACGGGCCCGCACTTCATCAACGGACGGCGGCGGTGCCCGTTTTTGAGCCGCAATAGGCAGCGTAAGGCTACTTGATAGTCGCGTGCACCTGATTACGAAGGTACCACCGGCCGTCGTCCCCTTAGCGGATGCATTTACATGCTCCTGTGAGATATTAAGAAAAAATTAACCTTAACAGAGTAAAATGCAGGACACCGTCACTTTTGGGACCAAACGGCGAGGGTGAGAATGATCGTCAAGTATCTCACTGCACAGCAAAGGCGCGCTTTCGGCGACAAGAAAAAGACAGAAGCTAAGACCGGATTCTACTGGCAAGCCGAAGTCGATGATCCGTGGATTGGCCCCTTTGAAACTTTGGAAGAGGCGTCCACCGACGGCAAGCAATGCTGCTTTGGCGTGGTTTGAAGAGAGCCCTACTAAAACCTCACTGCCGCAATAACAGTCCGGACGCCCGAGGGCGCGCATCTGCCGGGAAGTGATTTTTTCTTTGCTTACCACCAGTCCGCCTTCGGCAGCGCCGTCTCCTTCTGCGCAGTTGCAACTTCGAATACGGAAAACGGTCGCGTTCGCCGCGACCTTGGGAGGAGAGATAATGGCTGACGACGCTACCCCCGAGGCATTGTGGCAGCGGCGCGCGGAAGAGCGCCCTCATACATCTGATGACGAGATCGAAAGACTCTTCATAGCTGCTGCCAAGGACAAAGAAGACTTCATTCGGCAAATCACGGAGTGGCGTTTTGAAAAACATCTGGGAAAAGTCCCTTAGTTGGCACCTTTTTCGTTCGCCGTTCGTCGTTCGCTAGGTCAGCGGCCATTCATACGTTTTGCGTGCTGCCGGTATCACCTTAGCCTCGCGAGACAAAACTCATTTTTGGCCAATGCTGACGTTTGGGGTCGGTGGACTGCTTACCGCGCTGAGCTAAAGTCACGATATGGACTGGCCTGACTATTTCCGGGACCAAGCGGTCAAGTATCGTCAACTTGCCGAGCAGACTGACGGTCCTCTAAACATCTGGGACAAGTGACTCCGCAGACGCGGTTCTAGGCAGGTATCGCAATTGCGGCATGCTTGCCCAGCCGGTGATCGTGGTCGGCGTCGACGCAGACCTTAAGGGGGGACGGACTGAGTTTCCCCACGCGGCGCCAAGCTCACCGGCCAGTTGCTGGCGTTCTCCAGAGCGAAGCGGCTCGAGATCAGGCCGGTGACACTTTCGGTGCTGGTCAATGGCATGCGCGATCTACTGGAGCGGACGCTGAACCGATGGTCCACCTCGATCTCGACCTGAAGGATCAGGGAGCGGTGCTCTCGGATGCCACACAGCTCGAGTTGGCCATCCTTAATCTTGCGATCAATGCTCGTGACGCTATGCCAGATGGCGGCGACCTCACGATCCGCACGCGCGTCCTCCACGCCATTGAGGATTTGGGACTAGAACCTGGAGAGTACTTTGAACTCGCGGTGGAGGACAGCGGCCGGGGCATGCCGCCCGAAGTAGTGGCGCGCGCTTTCGAGCCCTTTTTCACGACGAAGGGCCTGGGAGAGGAACGGGGCTTGGGTTGAGCCAAGTGTACGGAATTGCACGCCAAGCGGGCGGCACAACATGCATCGACATCCGAGTTGGCGAAGGGACGACGGTACGCATCTATTTGCGTACAAGTGCACCTGCCGCGGTGGAGTACGGAGGAGACACTGGGGACTTCAGCAAACCTGTGAGTCCTGCCAGGATCCTGATCGTGGATGATGACCCCGACCTCCGACGTGTGCTCGTCGCCTCTTTGGAGGCGCTAGGGTACAGGTTCTTGAAGCGGAAAACGGGCCTCATGGACTGGAAATGGTGGAACAGGCGTCACCTGACCTGATGATGGTCGATTTCGCCATGCCAGGGATGAATGGGGCGGAAGTGGCGAAGGCTGTCCGCGAGCGGCGCCCAGACCTGCCGATTGTGTTCGCAAGCGGCTATGCCGACACCGCGGCCATAGAGCAGGCCGCCCTGAATTCGGCTGTGCTACGGAAACCCTTCAGGATGGATGAACTACAGCCGTTGTTAGCGGATGCTCTGCGGGAACGCGGCTAATTTAGGCAGCTGCAGAAGCTCCGTGTGCAAGCGGCAAACTGTCAAATGATTGCAGGCTTCCCACAGACACAGAGAAGCGGGAGATCCCGACTGGTGAATGTGACGGCTATCGCCTCTGGGCAGAACCCGACGGCGACCGAGTGCCGCTGATTAGTCGCCCGTCGAGGCCCTGGATGCAAGAGGGGAAGGGGTTCCCTTCAAAGGGGATCCTCTCGGGAGTCAAATTTCCAAATCCAATAGGGTCGGTCCGGGTAACGCTTCTTGCGAGGGCGTTTCAGAATAGGCTCGCGTTCCTCCCTGCCATCCGAATAGGTCCGAACGAGAAACCGACCGTGTTCCTCATCAACGACTACCACTTTTATCGGCATTTTTGACATGACATCATGGTTGGCAAGGCCTCGGCCCTCTTAAGCAGGGGATCTCCGTCCGGGGCGGTCGTACGATCGCGAAGAACACAAGCTCCCCGCACTAACCCATTAAGGTGCGCGGAGGTTCGGCGAGCCGTTTGGCATTCGATTTAACCGCCGCCCATGAGCGGGCAACCACGTCTTGATTGTTCACGATGGCTAGCGATGTCATTGTGGGATTCGCGCTCGGAGCAGCGATTGAACGAATACTGCGATTGTGGACTGGTTATCCCGCCCAATCCTCTGGGCAAGCTCGCCGTAGTAGCTCAACAAGCGCTGGCCGAGAAAGCCGTCCGAGACAGCATGTGTAACTTCGATTTTGCAAACCTCCGCCCTTGAGCGGACGTATGGGTCGCGGCGGGGCTCCGACCTCGCGTCCTCAGCGGCCGACCGCGCGTTCTCCCATCCTAATGGCCAAAGAAAAGCCAAAGCAGAATAATGACTGGAATCGGCACGCCTAATAGCCAGAGCAAAATTCCTCGTCCCATCGCAACCTCCTCAGCAGGGCTCCTCGAAAGTAACCTGCATTGCGGAGCTTGGTTCCCTAGCAGCCTGCGATCCCGGCCAACACCAGCCGAGGCACTTGGAGGAACCGGAAGTCCAGCACAGCAAGCTGTGCCAACTTTGGACAAGGGGAAATCACGCTGTCTTCGAAGCTTTCGCATTCACACCCTTGCGGATTGCCACACTATTTAGTTTGGCGTTCGCTGCCTTCTCTTCGTTAAGGTTCGTTGTGAGAAATCGGACGATATCATCGTGTCCGAGTTCTTCAGCCCATGCGATGAGCGTGCCGTAACGGCACATTTCGTAGTGCTCGACGGCCTGAGCGTTCGCGATGATCGCGGCGTCAAGCACCGACTTGTCCTCGATTTCACTCGCTGTCTCGTCGGCCTCTTTGATAACTCCATCGATCGCGGGGCAATGCGTGCTGCTGGGCTCCTTGCCCAACTTTGAGAAGGCCTTCTGAAGTCGCTCGACCTGTTTGTTGGTCTCCTCAAGGTGGCTTTTCAACCCGGCGACGAGGTCCCGGTTTGTGGCCATGTTTATCATCTTCGGCAGTGCTTTCAGAATCTGCTGCTCCGCGTAGTAGATGTCCTGAAGACCATGGATTAGCAGGTCTTCCATGGTTTTAATGTCCTTCGTGAAGATTCCCATGATCTGATCTCTCCTTCTCAAGGATGGGGGCAACGCCGCAGGACGTTCCGACGTTCCGGTGAACGACAACTTGGGCGGTCCTTTGGGCCGGGAGAGCCGACGACACTGTCACCCAGACTGGCCGCGCCAGCGACCCTTCAGCTTTCTTTCCATGACATCTCGCGCGAGGGGAACCATTCGAGGTGACGGCGAGTTCGTTCCCGAGGAATCAGTTCAAAAGTATTGGAGAGGGAACGCGTCATGGCACGCTCCTTAGAGGATTTGACGCGTGAGACCGAGCGAAATCGGGCGGATTTGACGAACACAGTGGACCAGTTGAGGGCCCATTTATCTTACACGGCAGAAGACCTGCGCCAGAAGGTTTCGCCGCAGCACATCAAAGCCGAGGTTTCCGATTACATCAGCGAAAAGACACATGGCTGGCTCGACTCTTTGAAGCAGCAAGCGATGGATCACCCGTTGCAGGCAGTCGCCGCCGGCAGCGCGCTAGCGGTACCCATGCTGCGGCTGGCGCGGGGCTTTCCGCCGCCGCTCCTGATGATCACCGCCGGTCTCGCGCTGACCTCAAGAACCCTGCGCGGCCGCGCAGCCGAAGCGGCATCTCCGGCCATAGACACGGCCGGCGAAATGATGAACGAGGCGACTGAGCGCGCCCAAGCAATCGTCGGCCAGGTTAGAGATACGGTTTCCTCGGCTCAGAACCAGGTTGCCGACCTTGCCAAGGATGCACGAAGTAGCGCGCGTAACCTTGCCGACAATGTGAGCACTCGAGCGGCGAATACCACCGGCGCGCTGACCGACAACATCAAAGAAACCGTCAGCCGCGCGCGATCTGCTGCCGAAGAGACGATTGATGCTGCCCGGGACACAGCCGCGGCTGCGCCGGAGAAGGCGCGGCAGATGATTGGGGACAACGCAGCCCTGATCGGCGGTATCGGCATCGCTATCGGCGCGATCATCGCCGCGGCTCTTCCGAAAACGGATGCCGAAGCGAAGGCCATGGGCAGCGCAAGCGAGAGCGTCAAGCGCTCGGTTGACGAAGCGGCTCAATCGGGATTCTCGGCCGTCAAGGACAAAGCGATGTCGGCGGCTGACGCCGCGACCAAGAGCCTCGCAGAATCCGATCTGGGCGCACACGCCAGCCGCATGACTCAGAATTTGGCCGGCTCACTCAAAGACAGCGCCGAGGATGTTGCATCGGCGGCCTTCAATCCTTCCCGTATCCCGAACACTTGAAAGAGACTGCCATGTCCGATTTGGATCTCACGAAGAGCGCCAACTTTACGCAGAACAGAAATACTGATTCATCGCAAAACCTGAAGGACCAGGTAGTAGATGCGGGTGCCGAGATGAAACAGCGCGCAAGCGAAGCACTTCGCGCATCGACAGACCTGGCCCGTGACAAATTCAAGGAGGTGGCTGAAGCCGCGAAGGACCTGGGTTCTGAGACCGCAGATCATCTGCAAGACCACGTCCGAGAGCAGCAGCGCTCGGGCGCCGATTTCATCGAGCGGCTCGCAGGCAATATCCGCGAGGCCGCCCACGCATTTGAGAATGATGCGCCTTTTGCCGCACGCGGCATAAACTCCGCCGCGGACTACGTTCAAGATGCCGGTGAGAAAATCCGCAACGGCAGTTTTCGTGACCTTGTCAATGGCGCTACCGATTTCGCCAAGCGGCAACCAAGCGCATTCTTAGGCTTATCTGTGCTCGCTGGCTTTGCCGCCGTCCGCTTCCTCAAAGCGTCGGGAGAACCTTCCTCATCTTCGGGAGCCCGCAACACGCAGGAAGACCCTATGTGGGCCGCTTCGTCCGCCGGGTCTGGCGTTGAAACACGGAGTCAGGAATCTTCCCTCAGTGTACCAAGCAACCTAAATTCTCAGCGCGCGGGATACTCTGATGAGCATCGATAAAGACATCCGAACTGCTCAAAGCGATCTTCGCACGCTCTCTACGCTGGTTGGTGACGCGCTATCGCAGTTCGCCAAGCTTGTGCAGAATGAGGTGGATCTCGCCAAAGCAGAACTCGGAGAAAAGGTCCAGAAGGCAGGCGGCGCTGTCGGGTTCATCGGGGCCGCGGTGGTTCTGGTGATGCCGGGACTTGTCATGGCGCTGTTTGCGTTGGCAGCCGCCCTGGTGACGGCGGGGTGGTCGCAACCTCTTTCCTACTTAGTTTCTGCGATCCTCGCCTTCGTGGTGGCAGGTGTGCTGTTTGGGATCGGCATTGGTCGGCTTAACAGTCGCAACCTGGCGCCGCGTGAAACGATGCGGCAGTTCGAGAAGGACAAGAACACGGTAAAGGAAATGATGCGATGACCACTACCGAAACGGGGTTTCTGGATAATTTAGCCTCGGCCGCCCGGGAAAATCCCTTGGCCGCAGCCCTCATCGGGGGCGGTGCGCTCTGGCTCTTGTTGGGCAACGAGAAACTCAGAGACGTCGCCGGTTCTGCAACTGCTGCTGTGTCCCCAATAGTGGATGTCGCAACGCGAAACGTTAGGGCGACTGCGTCAGGGCTTCGGCGGACCGAGGCGCCGCCGACTGCTCCGGGAATGGACAACGATGTTTCGTTCGACGTGCCCGAGAGCATGCGCAGCGCAGCAGGCGCAGCAGTCGATGCGGTGTCGGGGACAGCCGAGATCATCAAAAACCGCTTCAACGACAGTACCGCCTATGCGCGACAGAAGGTAGGCCAGTTAGGCAATCCGCTTCCGGGACAAGAGACCCTTGCTCAAGCGAAATCGTCGCTTGCAGAAGTTCTCGAACGTCAGCCACTCCTTTTGGGTATGGTCGGTATCGCGATAGGAGCGGCAGTTGCCGCCGCGTTTCGCGCATCCGATGTTGAAAACGAATGGCTTGGTGACATCAGTGACGAGGTGAAGGCGGATCTGAGCGCGAGAGCCGGAGCAGTATCACAGCGCGTAAGGTCGGCTTCGGAAACGCTGAAGGCGGAGATCAGCGACACAGGTGCGGAAGCGGTCGGCCGGTTGAAGCAAGCTGGGATGGATGCAGCAAACGCCGTACGTGACGAGGTGAAATCGTCTTAGACTCCCGTATAAAAAAGGCCCGGCAGCGATGCCGGGCCTTTCACTTAGTGAAGGTGGCCGATCAAGTAGATGCCGCCGCCCACGACCAGGATGGCCGGCACGGCCCAAAGAATGATTACGGGTATTGTCTTATCCTCAGTTCGAGCTACAGACTTTGACGCTCTTCATTCCGGTCTCGGCTTCAGAGCGCGTTTTGTAGACGGTCCCTGAGGGACTGACGACGGTGGTTGTGGACTCAGTCGGCTTCTTATCGACGACTGTGCACTTTTTGGTTTTTACGTCCTGAACGACGTAGAACTCGTCGGCTGCCAAGGCCGGCGTGATGAAAGCGGCAATGAGCGAAGCCGCAACAATGGTCTTAACGTTCATTTTCCTCTTCTCCAGTAGCCGTCTGGGACGGTAATGGGGAACGGGAAAATGGAGTGAAAAGTTCCGCGCGGTCTAGGAACCGATTGGCGCTGCTGGCCGTCTAGCCAAACCCCTCCAGAACGGAGACAACGGCTAAGCGTGCACGCAAACGCTTGTGCAGATTAAACCCACTGCGAGCGACAGTGCCGCCCGCGCGCCAGGGCCCGTTTCGTCTCAACGCTTGGCAGTCGGGCCGCTCTTGTTGCCTGGCAATCCCTTGACGTTGGACGAGTCCTGCTGCTGGACCGGCAAATTCTGTGAAGCGGAGCCCACTGTACCTTTTTCGGGCGCAGGATGGGATGTCGTCGCTTCTGCAATGCCGAAGAGGACGGCTATCATCGCCAAAGTCGAGAGCCGCATGAGAACTCCTCCTAAAGTAGAAGACATCAACACTCTCGCCCAGCAATCGGTTTCCGCGGCGGGGCGCGTCGATACGGAATGTGCGAAAATTCTCGTCCTTCGAAATCGGTAGACTTCACATTGAAGCCAGCGGTCGTTAGGTCCCTCTAGATGCTCCATTGCTGATGTTAGAGAAGCCGCTCATGTGTTTCCTTCCGCGGCACTAGACGAGTAATCGAAGTTGGGCCACCGAGCAGCAACGAATTGGGCGTGATCCTCTTTGCGCTGTTTGCGCCGCACGGCCAGACCTGCATAGACTCCGGCGCGGAATGGATGTCCGCTGATCCCCCAACACCGGCGTAAGAGGAGACGTTCTATAAACGCCACTTCGTGGCAGAAGGGGACATCTAATGATCGAAAGGCAGATCTACCCCGCGAGAGTAAAGGCTTCCGGCGTCATTGCGTAGGCCGTTTGCTAGGTGCCGCGACGGGTCTGCTGTTTGGATCTAACCTTTTTGTTTTTCTTCTGCGCTTTTTCCGTCGGAGCTTTTGGAGCGTTCTTCGAAGCGATCAGCGCCCTTAGCTAGATCGTGCCCCGTCTTGCTCTCGTTTTTCGCTTCTTCCCTGGAAGCTGCTTGGCGCAAGCCTTCGGCAGCCCGTTCCCCCGCTTTTGATGATTTTCGTTCGTCAGCCATTTGTGGCTCCTTCCTGCAAAGACGCTTCTCCAGGAAACTTCCTTGTCTGTTAGCTCGGCCGTACCAATGTTTCAATCAGACGGCCTGGACATTGTTCCCAGTTTTGTTGAGGCTCTTAGTCGGGCCGCCGGGTCTATGTCCGCCAAACAGCACAACGCCGACCTCGATGCTTACAAACAGCACGTCCCTAACGGCGCTGCTTCCGGCCGATCTCCGGCTATCGGACATTGAGCAGCAGTTCGTCTGCAAAGCGTGTGGCAAGCGCCGTGCGGAGGTGCGACCAGATTTCAGGCGGACCCAGCAGCGGTCGCCGCGCGACCACTAGCGGGGCCGCGTAGCCGTTTCGAGTTCCCTGTGGAGGCTCGAAGCACAATTGCTTGTTGGCCCTGCGCGAATCAGAGACGGCTTCTGCCGCCGGCGCCTCCTCGCACACTCTCCTGATGATGCGGCGTTGCCGATTAACTCCCCAAGTTGCGGCAAGGCGGTATTAATGGCTCCTGAGGGCAAGCTGCATAATTAAACAGTTTATCGAAGAGCGCGTCAGACTGATCCGCCTGATGGCGGACAAGGCAGACCCATTCACCAAAGCCCGCCTCCTGAAGCTGGCTGAAAGATATGACGACAGGCTCGGGCTGCGGTCAAAGCCTATGCACCAGCGCAAAGATCTGATCGGTCTTCCTCCGATAAACATCGGCCCACCAGAACGATCAAGGTCATGCCCGCGCCGCTTCGATGGCAGCCCAAAAAGAAGTAGCTCGATGGCTGGTAAAGGACGACAGGGTCGCTTCACCTTAGAAGCCGATCGACAATTTATAGCGATTGCGGCGAACGGGGCCACCGCATCGCAGCTTGTCCGTAAATCCCACACGACTTTCAGGACGGTCGAACGCAGGGCGAGAACGCCGCGCGCAAGCTGGTCGCGATTCGCGAACGACGTCGAGGGCTGTACTTAGTGTGGCCGGTGAAGGATGGCTCTCGATGTTTTATATTCTGGGCTGATCTTGCTCTCCGGCGTCTTCTTGTATGCAGCGTTCGCGCGATAGGTCGACCTGGACGTGCGGCCGAACTTCAACTCGATTGCGCGGCCGCGAGCCGTCGCTGAGAAACCTGCACGGGAGCGAACGGCGCTTGCGCGTCGTAAACGATAGCGCAGCGGGTGCAGCGCAAGGTGAGATAGTGGACCCCTGGATGTTGCGCCCTAGACCATTGGGTAAGCCTTGCAGTGGGGGCGGCGTATGCGTTGGTCAGCAAAGGCAGCAACCTCGCTCATGCAATAACAACGTGAGCTTCTTCAATGTTCCTCACGATGCAGCGCAGTGACGAAGGTTTGGAACCAAATCAGTTTTGCCCGAATTCGTCTTGGTGGTCCCACGGATGCGAAAAGCGAATGACATACTATGGACCCAGGGCGATGCAGAAGGCGCTGCGTCAGGCAGAGCTGTACGGATACCTGATCGCCCGGCATGGCCAACTGTACTATAGGGCGGTACGCGTCCACTTTGTGGCGTGCAGCTCTCTAAGCAAATCGTCCGATTGGGATTGCTGCGAGATTGCACCGGCAAATATGAGCTTACGTCGGAAGGACATCGCGTGCTTGCGGCTAACCAAGGGACCCTGCCAGGGCAGCCCTTCTCAGCTGAAGCCGAAAAATCTTCGGGTCATTAGAAACCGACAGCGAGACATGGAGTTGGCTCGTTTAAGGCAGGCGCAGGGAAGCGCTGCGGTGCTGCGAGATCGAACGAGAGAGCGCAAGTTCACAGACCTTCTTAGTCGCAAGTTTGAGCTGATGCTACGTCTCCGTGGCGACCCGACGCTAGAGGACCGAGCAGATATCGAGCGCGAGTTGGCTGAGATCGATGCGATACTAAATGATCTAGATCGCTTTTAAGCTGAACGCGCAAGCCGCCCCTGCTTATGGATCGCATGTTCCTTTTCCTCATATGCTGCGCGGTCGCGCTGTTCGTCGCTTCGCTGCTACTCGCGATTGACCTCGAACACGGCGTCACGATATCGGCAATCGTCAAGTGAGCAGGTGGGCGCCGAGGCCCGGGTTAGCAAAAAGGACACCGATTGCTCATTAACTGATCGGTGGCGGCAGAAAAAGAAACCGCCCTGACGGGGGCGGTAGGCTGAACGACGTCCGTTCTCGGCACTTACTTCTTCAGGCTGTCAGCGGCATTGCGAGGCGAAGCCGCAATCAGACGGAAACAATCTGAATTTCTTTGGACGGCGACTGCCGTCGATTTTTCAATTGGATTCAAACCCCCCTGGATGCGTATAAGCGTTCTATTCCGTAGCCCCACTTTGAAAGCATGTGTAAAAAAGCCCGGCGCTCGAAGCGCCGGGCGACACCGCCAAACCTGCGCTGCGCGCTGCTTAACGAAAGCGGGCGTGATGAACTCCTCCCGCGAATCCCGTTCGCACGTTGGGGCGGTACGCTGCATGAGCCGCCATGTACCCACCGTACGGGCGGTACGCCGTATGGACGGCCCTGTAGCTGCCATAGGAACGGTAAGCGGTATGAGTGGCTCTGTATCCGCCGTAGGCGACTCTCGTGCGGTAACCGCCGTAGCCGAACCGATACGGTCCGCCCACATAACCTACGCCATACGCGGGAGCGTAGTCATAGCCATAGTCCGCCACGGCATAGCCAGTGTCGTAAGCGACCGGATAGCCGTAGCCGTAAGCGGCCGGATAACCGTAGTCATAAGCGTAGGGATAGCCATAAGCGCCGTAGTACGGGGTAGCCAGTGCAGCACCAACCAGAGCGCCCGCCGCAAGGCCAACACCCACTCCGCCCCAGCCCCAACCGCCATGACCCCATCCGCCGTGACCCCATCCACCGCCCCAACCACCGACGTGGCCGAAACCGCCGTGCATGCCAAATCCGCCCAATCCTCGCGCCTCAGCAGTATTCGAAAGAGTGGGAAGGCTTACAGCCACCAATGCGGCCGTTGCCAAAGCAGAAACACGCAAATTCATGATTCTCTCCATCGATGAACACACCCTCCCAGACCTTCAACGTCAGGCATATGTGTTGGGTTCCGGAGGCTCCATTGAGACGTGTTTGTAAGCCAACCGTCTGTCTTCGCTGACGCGAGTCGCCGCGCCGCGCGTTCACGTAGATGAACGCAATGATGAAGATTGTTGACGAGCGGAAAGCGCGTTCCACAGTATGAGCGAGTATTGTACGTGAGGTTTGGCCATACTTCGGAATAACGCTTCCTGCCTCGGCTGCCGCGAGCTGGACCTATTTCGTCGCCACCTTGTTCACAATTGCAGCGAAGAGCCCGATCGGAAGCCGAGGAGAATCACGCATGGACCGCATTGGCTTCACGAAGATTTTCCGAAGGCGGTCCAGCGAATTTCGCGATGTCGCCCCAAGCACCGGCGAGAGACGCGCCATGAACATTCTCAGCGAATTGCATGCGGCCGAGGAAGAATTGCTCGAAAAAGCGGTCGTCCTGACTGACGCGAAAGCCGGGACTGTCGAACATGTCTACCTCGACGACGTTCATGGGCTTCGCATATCGATCCGAGGACATGAGGGCCGATGGCCGATTTCGACGGTGAAGTTTATCAAGTGACGGCTACCGCTGCGACTGAAGCGCAACGGCGTCCGCTTGCGGCTGATCACCCGCGGCGGTCGGAGGGGGTCAGAAGCCGAAAATGTCATCAATTTTCGAAGCCACTTGCCTAGCTTTCCGCTGGACGCCCGCCAGCGATTTGCTGCTTGCTCCCTTAGCTTCAGCCAAGTCAGCCGCCAAGCGCTCGGAAAGTTTGCTTGCGATAAAGGCTCCGGCATCTAGTTCGGGAGTCGCAGCGAGCAGCCGGCGGTAGCAGCTTTCGTATTCTCGCGCCATTCGGCTTGCGGAGAAGCGTTCTTCGAACCGGGCACGAACCTTGGTTCTGTCCAGTTCTCCCAAACGGTTCACCGCGAGAACCGCCTCCTCCTCGTTCTCGACGATAAACCCGGTTACTCCGTCCTCGATGACTTCAGGCACGGAGCCGGACCGGTAGGCTATCACTGGCGTCCCGCACGCCATCGCCTCAATCATGACAAGGCCGAAAGGCTCTGGCCAATTGATCGGAAATAGCAACGCGGCGGCATCGGCCAGGAACGGTCGCTTTTTCGCATCGTTGATCTCGCCCACGAGCTGGACCTTCTCTCCATCGATATGAGGTTCGAGCTGCTTCTTAAAGTAAGTGGTTTCTGAGCGAGGTGTCTTCGCCGCGATGCGCAATGGCTTTTGCGCTGAGCGGGCGATGCGGATGGCGTCTTCCGGACCCTTATCCGCCGTGAGGCGTCCAAGGAACGCCAGATACGCCCCCTGTTTGTAGGACGGGCGAAAAAGACCCGAGGGTAGCCCGTGCTGAATGGTGCCGATCCAATGCGCGTCAGGGAGCGGCAGCCGCTGATGATCTGAAATGGACACAAAGCTGGCTTCAGGAAATGCCCCAATCACGTTTGCAAGCCAGGGCAGGTCGAGCCGCCCATGTAGGGTGGTGAGATATGGCACCTCGAGCCGACTGAGCAATGGAAGGTGCAGCCAATCAATGTGCGCGTGAATGACGTCAAAGTCCTTCGCACGCTTCGCGATTGCCTCCAGCAAGACAGCGCTGGCGGCATTCGGATCGGCTCCCTTTCGTCCAAGCCGTAGCGCGCGAGGCCACACCGGATGGAGTTTTGCGTTCGTCCGAGAGTCGCCGCTCGCAAAGAGCGTAACGTCATGGCCAAAAGCGACCAACTCGTCCACGAGCCAAGCCACCACTCTCTCCGTACCACCGTAGAGCTTTGGAGGGACGCTCTCAGCTAATGGAGCAATTTGAGCTATACGCATTGAGGATTATTGCCAATCCATCGATACAGCCGCCGTGCCGAGCCACTGAGTACCAGCAAGGATGTGCTTGCCGAAGTGCTGTGGTCGGCCGACCTCAAGTGACAAACACGTAAGTCACTCAGTCTGTTCCGAGAGAAGCGGAAACTTTCCTTGGCTGCGCATGAGTGTTAATGGCCAGCGTCAAGAAAAAGACGACTGACGTATTTCGTCGACGTCCGAAACGGGCCGCGTAACGCATCAAGCGGGAGGGGGTAATCCTTCGCAGGCACCGCGAGATCGGCGCGCCTCTCGCAGGCGTGCGCTCAACAAACCTCCCTTGTTCTCGGCCTTCCGAAGGTGGCGCGCGCCGTTAGCAACGCTCTCGGCCCCGGTCCCGACCGGTGCGGCCTCATAGACGCTTTAGCGGGAACATCTTTGCCTCGGTGCGCGTTCCGGCGAGGTTGAGAGACCGATAGTAAATGCACCAGACGATGACACGGAGATTATGCATGAAACCAATAAAGTATCTTGTAGCAAGCCTGGCGATTGGCGGGGCAGCGCTCGCCGTAACCTCGATTGCTGCTTCTGCAGCGGTTGTTTGCCGGGACAATGTATGTTGGCACGTCAAGGACGTCCGCGAATATCCTCCGGAAGCGGGTGTCGTCGTTCACGAGGATGACTGGAGGTGGCGTCCCGAGGAGCGTTACGAATGGCGTGAGCATGAGGGTCACGATCATGGCTATTGGCGTGACGGCGCTTGGATTACAATTGGTCCTGGCCGATAACGCTTGATCATATTGCGAGCTCCGGTGATCACAAGCCGGGGTTCGCTTTCAAGGAACTTCAAGGTCTAGCGACTGCTCTCAACCTAATCGTTATTCTCCTGCACTCCTGGCGATCCGTATTTCGAACGGTGCCGGCCCGAGCCCTCGTCGCGCTTTCGGTCCTATGCCGCGCAATGGATCGGCGGTCACCTTCGCTTTGGAAAATGCCGCTTTGTCAGACTTCAAACTAGCAGCGCGCAGGGTCACATCATGGAACTCCGCTTCGGCCCGCCAGTTACCATAAGAACGGGAATCTCTTTAGGAGCTTGCGATGGGAAGAGGGATTTTGCTTTGGTTATTAGGCGTGCCGATACCAGTGATTGTTCTGCTCTGGCTGTTCTTCGGCCATTAGGCAAAGGCTACCAGCTCGCGACCGGGATCATACGTACGCAGGGCGACGTGCGGCCCACGTCCCGACCGGAGAAACGATACCGCCGAGTGGCTAGCATGGTCTTCGGACGATGCCTTTAAGGAGGTCTGCAGGCGCCCGTAGCCCCAGGCTTCGACCGGTCAGCTGAGTGCCGCTTTGTCTTCTATGGAGTACACGTCGCAATTGATTTAGGGCTCTCAGATGATGATTACAAAACAGGGGCCGCCCCCAATGAACATGCAGCCTAGCAATGGTCACCGGGAGCGGGAGCCTATCCCTATGGATCTCCTATGAAGGCCAAAGGGAGAACACGAACGGCGCAATCGGCCACGCCACCGAGCGAGGCACAAATCGCGCGGAAAGCCTTGCTGAATAAGCAACGCAAGCTCTCGCTAAAAAAGCAACGCAAGCTATTGGCAGCTCGCGTGAGGTGCTCGCCGAGAGAGCAGGCTTAGGTGCAATGCGCGGCAGCGAAAGCTCCGAGACTAGGTTCAGCGTGGGCTGCTCGGGAGCGCGGAGTTAGCCTTGATCCTGATTTTTGGGGATCTTTAGAGTCGTTACATTTACACTAACTTCCATGCCTAGTTCATCCTCCGGATCGCCCCAGTAGCTGCCTGAGAGCGGGATTGCTTGTTCAGGCGTGCGGGCTACTCCTACGCGGATCAAATCTCGGTTTCCGACGATGCCGTTCGTTGGATCGAATTCAACCCAGCCCGAACCGGGTACATAGATTTGGCACCACGCATGGGTAGACCCGCCTCCCAAGCGCATAGGACCATCTCGATCGGGCACATAGATGTATCCCGTCACGAATCGAGCTGCAAATCCTAGCGAACGCGCCGCCTCCATCATCAATAGAGCGAAGTCTCTGCACGTGCCTTCCTGCCGCTCAATCGTCTCTCGAGGTTCCTGTGTGCCTTGCGACGAGCGACGCTTGTAGGAAAATCCCTGAGCGATTGCCTCATTCAGGGTCATCAGGAGCTGCCCAGTGGGCCTGTTCGTTCCCGTCACAACGAACTTGGCCAGCCAGTGCTCGATGCTCAAATCTACGTGGTGGCGGCGAATGTAGGGAGCGAGGTCTGGCAGCTCTTCATCTGCATAGCGGAAGGGATGGGTTCGAGCGTAATCCTCAATTCGGAAATCGGGGGCATTCTCGGGTGAGTGATCAAGGCAAATCGCCGTTTCGAAATGTAGCACGGTCGTCCGCGTATTGAATTCCACGAGGGTTATACAGTTGCCAAAGGCATCGTGGATCCATCTGGTCACCGATGGAGGTGGGGTGATCTCTAAGCGATAATCGAGCAGCCGTTGATCGAAGCTGTCGCGCGGCCGGAGCAGTAGCTGATGAAGGCCCGGTCTTATCGGGTTCTTGTAGTGATAGGTCGTCGTATGTTGGACAGCAAATAACGTCATGACTTTAACTCGAAACGCAGAGTGTAAACGCCAATTCTTGTTTTTCGTAGCCCTCGCTGAACCAGTTTCGGAAGAGCATGCCATCGTGCCTGTAATTTCAGCATTTTAAATGAGCGCTGTCGGGAACACCGAGCCGAATCAGCGCTTTTTCAATTTGTCGGAATGGAGGTTTGAGCAGTGCAGATTAAGGCTGGCTACGACATCGCGTTTGATTGTTCGCAGGAAGTGCCGATGTTACTGATGCTGACCGTGCACCCGTCACGGCAGCATGATCTTCTTTCTAGCCATCGCATTGAGTTCTCTCCGCGCGTGAGATCCCGCGACTACCTCGATGCATTCGGCAACGTTTGTACGAGATTGATCGCGCCGGCTGGTTTGATTGAGATTCGAAATCGTTTCATTATTGCCGATTCCGGGAAACCCGACGATCAAGCGGCTGAAGTGCCGCAATGGGATATCGATCAACTCCCAGATGACGCTTTGGTCTACCTTATTGGGAGCCGATACTGCGATACGCAGAAGCTGAATGAACGCGCCTGGTCGCTCTTGTCAGACCCCTGGCGGATGGCAACGCGTCAAGGCGATTTGCGACTATGTTCACGATCACATCGAGTTCGATTATCAACGTGCGCGATGTGATCGAACTGCTTTTGAGGGCCTTGAGGAACGAGTAGGTGTTTGCCGCGACTTCGCGCATCTCGCTATCACCCTCTGCCGATGTATGAATATCCCGGCCCGATACTGCACCGGATATCTAGGCGATATTGGCGTCCCCCGCGATCCAGCTCCGATGGACTTCAGTGCATGGTTCGAAGCCTTTCTTGGTGGACGTTGGTACACCTTCGATGCGCGACACAATCAACCTCGCATCGGCCGCATCATTATTGCTCGCGGGCGGGATGCTGCTGATGTCGCTATTTCAACAACATTTGGGACAGCGAAGCTCGTCCGATTTTCGGTTCTTACTGAAGAGATTCAATCCGAAAATGCCTCTTCTTTGGTGCCTTCGCAGGAGCTCGTGGATACAATGCCTCCAGCCCAAAAAGTACGCGCATAGCCTCTTTCGGTATCGAGGACGGCACCCCCAAACTGAACCACGTGGTGAGGAACTCGCTAGCGGCGAGGGTCGAACACCTTGATCCGGGTGGGTTGTGGGAGACGGAGGTTAGGCGGGAAGTGCGCGTGTTTCGAAATCAAGGCCCGAGCAGTTCGCCATAGCCGCACCTTATCTCGGACGCATGCTTAAGGTCCTCTGCATCCCGGCCAAATCCGTCTCCCCCCGGGCGGCCTCGTCCCAATGCGCGTCCACACTCGCAGCTCGGATGGAAGACCCCGTCGGAGTTCGCCGTCACCTACCATCCGCGCCGGGATCTGGCGCCGCGCTATGCCGAAGGCTCCGCGCCAGCTCCCGTCGCTACCACCGCCCAATCGGGCAAATTCAACCGTCAGAGCGAGCTCAGGACCGGATAAAACTTGGGGGCAAGGTCACGCTCGTGCGGGCCGAGTTTTTTTGAAAAGACGCCCAATCAACTCCTGTTTTTGAACGAAAAGCTTTCCGACCGTGGTCATGTGAGCATGCCTCCAAACGGGTAACGGCCACGAGGGGCGCTCTGGGGCGGCCCAATCTCACGATTGGTGAGGGTGGTATCCTTGGGGGAAGGGGGGTGCCCGTTTGCCCACCGTTGAAAAAGCCGGACGATCGATTGATATCTTTCGACGTCCCGCCGAGTGAGCAGCACTTGCACCGCGCCGGTGAGCGCTGATGATCACCTCCGGGCCGGGGCACGGCCTCATGGGTGCACAAGTCATGACTTACTCGGATCGCCGTAGTCGTGCCAGTGTTAGCGGCGCCGCCCGAATGGCGCAGCTCCAAAAAAATTGTGAACTGGCGCAACGGCGTGTGGACCGTTACAGCGCTATGGTTGAGCGTTTCAAGTGGAGCGGCTGGGATACGCGCGCAGCCCTCGATGTGCTTGAAATCCATCAGCAGTCGCTGGATTTTTATCGAGAGGAGTTGGAAGCGATGCGCTCACTCTCCGATCAAGAATATCGCAATTGGTCGCGCTCCAGCCCGTCGGCACCCAAGGCAGATGAGTTGAGGTTGAATTGTCGCTGCGAGCGAAGCGTAGCAATCCGGAAGCCATTGGAGTCCTCTGGATTGCTTCGTCGCTGTCGCTCCTCGCAATGACGACCAAGTGCGGCGATCGAACCTGGAATCATCACGCTCAAGCGTTGATCGGTCGGCGGGTCTTCGAAACGATGAAGCCAGAGTGCAAGAAATAGAACCTTGATGGCGTGCGGTTCGAGTTTTTTGCCGGCTTGGACGGCGACTTGCCTGCTCATCCACCCAATTGGGTTGCACTTCTGTCGATTTTTGCGGCCAGTGCGTTCAGTTGGGCGCGGCCATTGTATAGAGCAAAAATGCGACGATGGTCCCGCTGATGGTGCAATAGAGGATCAGGACCCAGTCAGAATCCAACATCCGTTCAAACCACTTCACGGGGGTCCTTCCGTGCCGGAGATCCCTGAACCGATGTGGTCAAGAAGCGAGGCTTTGTAGAACGGCCATCATTAAGTCGTGTTCCAAAATTGTTGCTCTTGGCAAAAAAACGCATACTCCCGATCAAAGTAACGGACCCTCTTCCGAACGCGCCGCCGACGTGCATCCACAGGTGATGCAAACGGCCCCGAAGCCTCTCCGGTTCCGGCCTTTGTTTTCACCCCGACACACTTCCATCCTTCGCGCTCACAATTCACCACAAGTGCGGGCATGCCGGTCCTTGTCCTCAACTGGCGACTGGCTCCTAACCGCGTCTCGAAAGGAAACAAGTAGCCGCCCGTCCTCATCCCACAAAGCCAGCCGTACGCATCGCAAACTTTGCAGCAGCGTGATTCGTCCGACGGCAGCGAGTTGGGGGTGATCCCGCAACACATCCGGCAACCGATAGCACGGGATTCGACTGCTTAGATGATGGATGTGGTGGACGCCGATGTTCGCCGTGAACCAGCGCAAGACGCTCGGCAGGTGATAATAGGAACTTCCATGCAGCGCAGCTTCGTGAAAACTCCAGGCCTCGTCATGGGACCAGGAGGT
The DNA here is from genome assembly GCA_963738845.1 of uncultured Alphaproteobacteria bacterium. GTDB lineage: Bacteria > Pseudomonadota > Alphaproteobacteria > Rhizobiales > Xanthobacteraceae > Bradyrhizobium. The sequence goes on from CAVTYJ010000016.1 coordinate 499,782, forward strand.
GCGCGCGAACTGATGTTGGATGTAGAAAAGCCAGACGCCAATCGACGCTGCCAGAATCGTGATCGGCAGATGCACCAGCAGGAACGGCCCAAAGCCAATCAGGCGAATCATCACGGCGACCAAAATCGCGATGGCAGCATTCGTACCCATTGTACTCAGCCACGGCTTCCAACCGTCACGCATCATCCCTATCGGCAACCGATGCCGCAAGATGAACAAATATGTGGGACCGACGCCAAACATCACGATCGGATGCCGGTACAGACGATAAAGGATCTGACGCCATCGAGACCGCGCGAGGAACTCGCGCACGGTCAACGTATCAATGTCACCAAAGCCCCTGCGATCGAGATTTCCTGAACTCGCATGATGGAGTGCATGGTTATGTCGCCAGTAATCGTATGGGGTCAATGTCATGACGCCGATGGCTCGACCGACCCAATCGTTCGCGAGACGACCATGGAAAAATGAACCGTGGCCGCAGTCGTGCTGGATCATGAAGAGACGCACGAGCAGGCCCGCAGCAGGTACCGCCCCCAGCAGGCCGATGTAATGGCCGTAGTCAAGTGCCGCATACATCAGAGCCCAGATGACAAGAAGGGGCAACGCTGTGATCAGCAATTCGAAGCCGCTGCGTGTGCTGTTCGGCTCTCGATAACGGCCGAGCAGCCGCACCAGCGCGCGGGTTTCTGGTGGGCTTTGAAGCATGTCTAAGTTGCTCTCGAACCAGTGCACTTTTAAGTCTATCCGCCAATGAGCTCTGGGCGACGCTGAAAGACCGCATGAATGGTGTTTTCAACAACTGGCGACAGATATTGTTCAGTTTGGCGCGCGTTCGCCTGGTTCAGTTTTTGGCGAAACGACTTGCTCTGTGCTTATGGCGCGATCCAGTGCGTCGATAAGCGCCTGCATCTCGATAAATTTGCTGCGTGCCCGTTCCGCCTTGTCCCGGTCAAAAGGAGCGGCCAGCACCTTCGCATGCACATCCCTGTCCTCGATCATACGCGCGCGGGCTTTGTTCAACGTTTCAAGTCGCTCGCTCATTCAGGCTCCTTTTGCTTTTATCCAATTCGGGGACCCGACGTCTCAGCCGAATGCCTCCGGAAGCTCGCCCTTCCGGAAGAAGATCGTAGGCTCGTCGTCATAGTCCCCCATCTCAGGATCGGCCGGTGGAGGAGTATGCAACGACGGCAGACTTGCTCAGTGCCAGTCTCTCCGCGGTTCGAAGAGCGCCACTTGCCGATTTGCAGGCGATCGGAGAGTTGGGCTTCAGGTATCCGCCCTTACCGGCGTCGAATGCCTGCACGAAGTATGCTGTCTGTCGGGCCACGGCGGCTCCCGCTGATTTGTTACAGAGATCGTGACGCCACCCTCGATTCGCGTCGTCGCATGGTGAATCGAGAGGAACTATCGCGCAAATAACGGCCACGTCGAGAATCAGCAGCGCAACAACGATCGACAGCAGCGTCGGAGCGAGAGCCACTCATGACGGCTGCGGTTTGCAGCCAACCGATATCTCATCCTTTTTTGTTTGAGGCGGGGAGCGCAAGGCTCTCGGTCGCAGGTCAAAGGCCGAGATTGCGTGAAGATGTCTAACGTGTAGCAGCCCCCTCTCCAAATAGCGAGGCAAATCGGATTCTTATGCCAATGTACGAGCGCTTACCGCCGCGAGAGCTTCTACAACAGTTCATCCGTCCAGACTTTGAAGCTGACGAGGGTGTTTGGCCCGAAAGTCTGCGTAATTGGAACGAACCCAGTTCCGGAAAATTCAGTCCCCCCGGACGACCCGATCAATGAGATTTCACTGATCGAAGCTCGGCTCGAGGAGCTTGCCGAGGTCGCCGAGCGATGCCGAAAGATATTCTTAGTCTCAAGGCGGCAATAGCGATCGGGTCAGCAGTGCTGCTCGTCATGATACTGGGCCTCTTCCCGTCAGATCAGGTCGCCGCCCTCGGATCGATTGCCGCGATGCTGGGTGGCATCGTGTCGCTCGGATCGAACGTCGGCCGCGTTTAAACTGCATGCCGTCGATCCGGTCGGGGCGGGCTATGTCGAAAGCCTTGCGTAGCCGGGAGGCAATGCAACCGGCTTCATGCAATTCGACTTCAATCTGAGCGGCAAGAGGCTGGAGCTTCTGAAGCAAGTCGCGCCCACCATTGTCCGGGCTGCCCACAATCAGAGCCGATTCGCTCGCTGATATTGGTGCGCTAAGGCGCGATGTTCAACAAACTTCAGGCGCAGTCCCGCTCTCGAGGTTACATCACTGAAGAAACAATAAAGGAGCCAGCCGTTAGGGACGGGCTCAGTCGGGGGAGAAAGAGACGCCGCCGCGCACTAGATTTGCGTGACGTGCCGGGTGGTTCTGAGACCGTGAATGTGATAAAATCTGAAGTGCTTGATCGGCTGATCAGGGAAGAAGGGACGGAGTCCTTACCTGTGCTCGCGCGCCACTCTTCTGGCCGTTTTCGCTGAAAGGGCGCAGCAAAGATTTCGGGGTCACGCGGGATCGTCTCTCATGAGTTTCGGCCAAGCTGACGGGCTCAGCTCCATACCGAGTGCCACCGGCGGAATCGCCCGGTTGGCTTGTGCACGTCTGCGCGAGTTCGGTAAAGATCCTGGGTCCATTCTCTCCCAGGTTGGGGCAACCCCCGAACAGGCTTATGATGACTCCATACGCCTTGAGGTGCCGAAACAAATCAGGATTTTAGCCCTCGCGGCCAAAGAACTTAGGGATGACTTGCTCGGATTTCACCTGGGCCGCAGCTTTGACCTGCGTGAAATCGGGCTGCTTTATTATGTGATCGCATCGTCTGAGCGGCTTGCCGATGCAATTCGCAACGCGGAGAGATATAGCACGATTGTAGACGAGGGCGTCCGCCTGCATTTCCGACAGGACGAGCGTACGGCCACGATTGCTCTCGATTACGTCAACGTCGACCGGAACTCGGACCGACATCAAATCGAGTTTTGGCTGGTGACGGTGATGCGCGTGTGCCGCGAAATCACGGACACCCGCTTGGCGCCGCGTCATCTGAGGCTCAAACATAGTCGCCACCAAACACCCGCGGAGTTCAAGACATTCTTCGGGATGGATGTCGAGTTTGGCGCCGACGCCGACGAGGTCGTCTTTCCGGCGCTTGTGGCTTCGTTGCCGGTTGTCAGACGTGACAACTATCTGAACGATCTGCTCCTGCGATATGCGGACGAAGCCGTTGCGCGTCTGCCTCGCCAGCATGGGCCAATCCATTCAGCCGTTGAGCAAGCCGTGCCGCAGCTGCTGCCGCAGGGCAAACACCGCATGTCGGAAGTGGCGCAGCAACTCGGTATGAGCATGCGAACGTTGTCGCGCAAGCTCGGTGCCGAGGGCGTCGGGTTCGCAGACATCTTGGAACACCTGCGGTCCGCCCTGGCTCAGCGCTATCTTTCCGAACGCGAATTGCCAATCTCTGAAATTGCCTGGCTATTGGGTTACTGCGAGGTCAGCTCTTTTACCAACGCCTTCAAGCGTTGGACTGGCAAGACGCCAAGTGAGTATCGATCGGAAGAGACGCTAGTCCAAGGATCGCAGCCTGACAGGGGTGTTCGTCGTCCATTCCGCGCTTGATCGAAACTAAATGCCAGTGCTGCAGATTATCATCGGCATACGAATTTTTGAACGCCGACTACCACAACACAGGTCGCTGCCCAGAACCGTATATCTGGCAGCAAACAACAAAATCTTTGGCATGAGTTCGCATCTCCAGTACTCCCTTACCGAGCGGCGTTGTTTGAACCATTTTTGACACGCCCCCCGATTAAGACTCAGGCGACTGCCCCGAAATTCGGAGACCTTTCACGGCCGATGTGTAACCGGGTCATCCAGCGCCGGGCTATTTGAGACCTTGTTTCGATTTTGACCGCGCGAACGTGATCCGAAGAACGCGGGCGTGCGATCGGGTGGCGGTTTCACTACGACCTATCTCTCGAGCAATTTCAGCTAGAGGCGTGCCATCTATCGCCCTTTGACGGAGGATCGCTTCTTGTTCAGAGGTCCAGGGCATCGGTCGGTGTTTCATTTTGCCTTCAGCTCGATCTAGACCAAACTGATTTCGGCGGTCTTATAATCTTTGCTGATCTCAGGCGCCCGTTCGGCGGCGCCTTTCCACTGCCCAGCGCCTTCACCATGGCAATTCGGGCCATCATAAGCGGCCCGTCCTCTTCCGCGGCCAAGAGCAGGCAACCCATGGCGGTCTGCCAGTGCTCTTTTTTGGTCTCACTCGGCGGAAGCGCAAGGATATGATTGGCGGCATCGCGAAGGCCGTGCAGCGCTTTGCCTCTGCCGAGTTCGATCGGTTTGTCGAATTTCAGCGACCACGACACGGATGCATCTCAACTGAAAGTAAGCACGGGCCCGCCCAAGCTTTACGGAGCCGTGCTAAGGCCATACGGCTATGGCTCGGCACAAAGCTGCACCGGAGCTTTGATCAGTGTCAAGCGAACAAGGCGGCGCCGCTGTCAGTGAACTTGAGGTAGGTCCCGCTCTCATGTAGCCAAAGCCAACCAAGGACAACGGCGCGCTCGATCCCGGGACGGAAGTCGGCACCGGTGCCGCCCGCCGCTAGAAAGGGCGCGTTGACCCGCTCGATATAGATGCGTCCGTCCTGCACGGCCTCAACGTGGTTCGCGATTTCGACTAGCTTGCGCGCAGCGGTGTCGGGGTTTGCGAACGGACGATTAGCAGCAAATTTCAATGTGGGCCCGCTCATTTCTTCGCCCTCAGCCCCGAACTCGACCAGAAGGTAGATGGCTTCGATGGCCGTACCGGAAGTGGCGCTTTCATTGCTTGAAGTCCCGGGTCGGTCAGACGATAAGCAGGACCTTCTTCCGTCTGCTGAACCTCGACCCAACCCTTGCCAATCAAATTTGCAATCGTTTTTGGGCTGTCCGGCATGCCTCGGCTTTCACCCAGCCAGCGTTTCGAAGATGTTGCATGATCTGACGCTCACGGGAATTAGGAGGTTTCATGATATGACCTTTTCCGCGGTACTAACCCCAGCTCGCGCATCTTTTTCTTGACCGATGCGACATGTCGACCAAGTTCAATGGCAATGTCGCGGGTATCGACTTTTCGAGATGCCAGAGTGTTCAGTCGATTCAACTCAGCTTCAGACCAGTCCTGTGGGCGTGTTCGCTTCACCGGCTTTCCGCATCAATCCAAGCCTGCAATGCTTTCTGAATGTCCGGCTCTGATCCAGGCAGCATGCGAGAGCGAACCGCCGCGCGCATAGGCGGGTTTTTTGAGCGCGGGCTTCTATCGTTGTCTCGCTGTGGCATCCTGAGGGCTGATGGCGCGAAGCCAATCATGGGTCGCGACTAATGCATTGCTCCAAAGATTCCGCTGTTTGAAGTCAACCGCGTTCTCCATGTTGGCCGCCAATTGAAAGAATGCCTCAATGGCGCTGAGGTGAGCATCAGCAACTTCCCGATGCTCGTCTGGATGAGGAAAGTCGTGGGCAAGTCCACGAACTAGCCGAGCCGCTGTTTGTTGATCAGTTGTTTGAGCAACGCGCAAAACAGTCGAGGCAAATCGGGCCTTTACCAGGCTATCTTGGTCTCTTTTCGGTGGACTGCCACGGTTGGCTTCGGCGACCATGGCTTCTACTAAACCGCGTTGCATTTGTCCGCTCCGAATCACCAAAAGCTTAGATCAGTGTTTCGCGCAGTCGAGCGAATGCCGCCCGCTATCCACGACCGGGCCGGACGGCTCGTCGCTTCCGCGTTTCGCAGGCGAAAAGGACTGTTGCTCATGTCAAAACGCGCGGCGTCTGACGTTGCTGTTTGACGAAACTTGGCGAGATGGGCGAGCCAACCAGATGAGCTTGATAATTCCAGCCATCAGGACCACGGTGCCGATAAGCAAAATAACATCGATCATTGAGGAGCCCCGGGTAAGCTGCAAAAAAGCCCGCCATTTGCGACGGGCTCAAGTCACAGGGAGGAGAATGTCGCCGCGAGTCGCAGCGAGTTACAGGCTACATCAATTCGGCCGACCCGCTGTGTCTGTTCACACACAGTAAGCAAGCAAGTCTCGGCTTTAGCCTGAGAGCTGTTCCTCAAGGCGGGGACTGTCCATCTTGAACCGCTGACCAGTCGCGTTCTAGGAGATGGCTCCGTAATTCTGCGCATCGTGGAGCTGTCTCGTGGAAGCAAGTGCGCCAAACCACCTCATTGCTTGTCCTCGGACCGTATGGCTCCTGTGGTTTCCTCTTGCGGCGTTTCTGCCGGCAAAGCGCCTCGCATTTCTGTGGGAGCAACGCAATCTCCGGCCCACAACTTGATGCCTTTGACCGTTCCCACGAGCCTGCAGCCCATCGGTTCTTTCGGCCTTGCTTGAGCCGCCAGCTTCTTCGCATTTGAGGTTTGGGCAAGTGCGGCCGTCGAGAGACAGGCCAGGACTAAAGCGGTAAGCAGTGGCCTCATCTTATTTCCCTTTTTGCGTTCAGCACTGGAGTCATGGTGCTAAAGCCCGCGCGGTCAAATGCTCTGACGCACATCCCACCCGTTGTAGAGTCGAAATCGCGGTTTGATGGGCCGGAACCTTTCACAAGTGGCTCACGGGACACACAACGGGCGCAGGCTTTGGTCCCACGTTCGCCTCACCGACGGGGATATCCACACCAATTCACAGTCGGGCTTTGATTCGTAAGCGCTGTCGCGTTCAAGAACAGCGTATGATCATCCGACAAAAAGAGCCATCTCGCCGTGGGGACGCTCGCGGGCCGTTATGACACCAGCAAGCCATCGCACCGATTGAGGATGGAGCGCGGTCATCGAAGCTTGCTGTGGCGGATGAACATGCGTATCGCTCACCTCGATACCCAGCAATTTGAACTTGTCAGGCTTCTGTTCTCCATCGGCTTGACAGTGTTGGTTTGCGTGGGCTCGCTCTTAACAATCCGTTACCTGATCGGCTCGCCCCTGGAATTGAACGCGCGTCCGGCACCAAGAACGCCGATCGGGGCACCAACGATCAGGGGCCACAAAACAAAAGCCCGACCGCCAAGCCAATCCTCTAAAACTCAAGGAAGCGCGGCTGCTAAGCCCAAGAACGCAGACGCTGTCCAGCCTACCAATCAGGGGGCTCGACAATGAGGACGCCGCGTCTCGACCGCTCCGCGCAGCCGGGCCATTAACGTATCTCGGTGAAGGTGGGCTCGTCGCTCACTGTCACGCTGGCACTGGGGAGGCGGCGGAGGTTGTTGCCTGGGCCGCCAGGCGCGACCAAACAGCCGTCGCCCTGGGCTGGTAACGGGATTTCAACGGGTCGGCGGTACTTCAAACTGCGGCCTTTGTAGCGAGTAGGTCGCGTTTCTCGATGCCCGCCCAAGCAGAGGGCGCGCGCGGAAAGGTTTTGGGGAGCTAGTCTTCGCCTTCAGCCCGACCAGCAGCCCACGAATGCTTTGGACCAGGGGTCGGATGCTGTGGCTCCCATAAGCGCACAACAGCATCAGCCAAGTCGCGAGAGCTATGCACCACAAAGACCTTCAAAAATCTCGGGCATGGGCGAAGCTGACCTTCAAAAATTTACGCCGTCGGGCTCGAAATGTCGTGTCCCGGCGGCGCCTATAACTGGGCCCCTGAAATTCCCAGCACCGTTACGCTAGCAGGCGCGGTGCCGAGCCGACTGGTTCACAGTCAAGGCCAATTCTTTCCTATCGGCGTGCGGGGTTCGTGTCCTGGCTGCTGCCTGCATGACATACCACTTTGCGACGAGGGGCGGGTTTTCAATTGGGGCGTCGCTGCAGTTCGTCCCCCGCAGTGCGGTCGAGAGCCAAGTGGACCGCGAAAGCTGTGCCGAGGATGCCAGCCAAGACGCTGATGATGAGTGCAGGGAGCGACCCTCCGCCTGCCAGGAAGTCACGCAAGTCAACGAAATCTAGCCATGCGGCGTAGAGCAGCGCGCACAGAAAACCGGACGTTTTGAGCACTCGTACTAAGACATGCATCATTGTGTATTGCTCAGACAACGCCGCCATTGCTTGCTTACAGTAAGCGGAAAACATCTGCTCGGGCAGCTTTGACTTCCAGCTAGCTAATGGACAACGTCAACCTTGACCTTTGCGATCCCACTCTCGGTTATGCCAAGTTCATTGGCTGCAGAACCTGAGACATCGACCACCCGTCCGGGAATGTACGGGCCGCGATCGTTGACCCGCACTGTCACGGATCGTCCGGTCGCGACGTTTGTCACCCGCAACCGTGTGCCAAACGGCAACGTGCGGTGAGCTGCGGTCAAATCGCGCGTGTTGAACTTTTCACCGCTCGCGGTTTGTTGGTCCTCTGTGTAGAAGCTAGCAATTCCCTTCGAGGCGACCTGTGTCGGGGTCGTATGGTGACGCGCGAATGGCGTGTGCTTCCTCACGTATGTGACACGCTTGTCGGGCGCTAATGATGCTGTTCGATCGTGTGGCAACGATGCCTGCCGACTGGGGCTAACAACATTGGAATTTCGGACCGCGGTGGAGTCCGCGCAGGCCGCAAGCGATGCAGCGCCGAGAACGACGACAAGCAATTGAACGAAGTTCCGGGTCCGAGCGGCCGAGACGGAGCACGCTTCAATAGCGACGTACGAACTGTTCGAACAATCAACACCAGCCATGTTGCGCCCCCGGGTCTTACGCGGGCCTAAACCCGACCCGCAATGAGGGCAGAACCGTGGTGAACAGGCACGGCATCAACACGTGATTTCATGGGGGGTGATCAAACCCGCCGAATTCCATACGGATGTGGTTATTGCGCAACTGTTCGCCCCCAACGCGATATCGTGACGCGCCACGGGCCGCTTCTGAGTCCCGCGACCTATCCGCGCCGTTGACACACAAAGAAGTTGCTGGGCGTTGGTTGCCAGCCAGGCCAGCAGAACGCCGAGGCCGGATGGAACAAGAGTTATCAGTCCATCGCCAGTAGATGTTCGAGGCGCAAGCTCCGAAAATGACGATGCCCTGAAACAACAACCATATCGTGTTGTTGAGTTTCATTTCGAATCCGATCGCGCAGGAAGGTGAGCACCAAATCACTCATCGCGGCAGCGCCAAGATGCTCTTCTATCTGAGCTTCGATCTGGCGTTTGCCCTCGCCAGCTTGCCGGATACCGAGTTGGTCTTTCGCGTCCAGCATCGCTCTGGCGCTTATGGAACGCTTGGAGCAATGAAAGAAGGCAACAACGCCAACGTGGTCGGGATAAGGCAGCGTTTTTGATCGACGCTTATCTGAGATGGTCCGCGTTGCGGCCGAGCGCTATGCCAAGGACGAGACTATGGCAGAGCTTGCCGAGGTCTATGGCGTTTCCGAGCCGACGATCTGGAGGGCGCTAACGGGCCCTTTCGACGCAGGCAGGCGTCTGAGGGCGGAATGAAGAATCAGCGAGCTGTCGCCGGATCGTTTCAAGGACTTCTGGCGATGATTGCTCGCGGCTCAACCCGTTTGTTTGAACGAGCCAGCCATCTTTGCGCCTCCTGAAAATCCTTGGCACTCAAAAGCTTTTCCACGAACTCTCGGTTGGCTGCAGCTTGCTGCTCAATGTATGCCTTGAAGGTGCTTATTTGCTCCTGATTGGCTCCTGGAAAGGCTCGTATGGTCTTCTCGAGCATATCAAGATAGCCCTGCGTAGCGCCTCCCACCCTTTCGAGATTTTCATGCATCATGGCTCGAACGGCTTCGAATGGGTCTTTTTCGGTTTCCATGGAACGCTCCCGGCTTCTCATGCAGTCTATCCACAGGTAAGTGGATGTGAGCATGAGTTCGCTTGATTTAGATCAAGCACGCGCGCAGCCTGCGAAGCTCGCTGGTCAGATCCTTCCCCGAGGGCCGTGGGTAGCGGCCAACCAGAAAAACGCTTGGGTGAATTCGGCAAGGCCGCCTGCCGCGCATCTGGGTGACGTGGGTCAATCACCTTCCTGGCATCCCCGGAGACCTTGAGCGATGAATGATTCTCGCGCCGTCCTGATTGAGTGCCCGAACTGAAGGGCTCAATTTCTTGCCTTGCTACGAGACCACGCGCCCGACACGCTTCCGCACTGTGTCGAATGCGACGCGCCCCATTCTCGGCGGGCTACATCATCAATATGCTCGCATTTGATTTACGATAGGCACAGGCGGATAGTCTGAAAGTGCTTGACCTCAAACGGCCGATTAGAGAAGCAGACATCGTGCGGCAGGCGCAACCCGCCGCGTCGGTCGAAATTTACCCGAGGCGGACACGAGGAGGTGGTTCCGTCCGCGCATCGGGCTAAACCGGCTAAAATGCAAACCAGGCCTTGGCAACGATCGTTGCACCGCACCAGTTCGAGACCAGGCCAGCCGGGTTGGTCACGAGATCAACGCGGCCACCGGGCCGCGCGGTTGGATCCCCGGTGAAGACGAAGCAGTTCTCCTTCGACAGATTGGTGCCGTAGTAGCGCAGATCGAGGTTGAAGAACTTGTGGGTGAAGGTCACGCCCGCCTGCCAATTGAGATAGGCAGGTAACGGGAAGCCGCCGAGCTGCGGAGCCTGATTACCGAACCAGGAATAGCCGGCAGCCGTCGTGAACGATACGCCGAGGTTCTGCGGGAGCAGACGACTTGGCAAGTCGTAGCCCAGCCCGGCCGCCACGTATTGGCTCCAGGCGCCAGTGTTCGAGACATTCGGAGAATAGGCGTACCCACGGCGACGCGGATCGACTCGCCGATGCTTTTGTCGCCGCGGATGATCGCCTCCCAATAATCGATGCCGTTCGTCGCGCCGGGAAGCTTCTCTCCGGGATAGCGCGAAATAGGTCGCGCCGAGATCGAAATCGATACCTGCGATCTTCGGCCGGATACCGCCGGCCATGGTGAACTCGGCGACCGGTTCGGTCGGCAGCTTGACGGTGGCTACTGTGGCGCCGGCGTAGAGAGAGCTAAAACTTGCTTCAAAGGCGGCCCCTGCTGCAGGCTCGTGATCGGACAGCGTCGTCCCGCGATAAATGTAGTCAGATGCAAAGCCCGCGCGGGCGCTGACTTCGACTTCATTCACAGGCGCTGCGCCGTTCGTTGCGGCAGCGGACCAACCGCGATTGCCAAGGCCGATCGGGCCGCCCGGGCTGAGCCTCGGGGGTTTCGGCGCGCACCAAACCGCCGGTCATCGGCGCAAGCCACAAACCGACGAACGCAGCAATCGAGGCCCCGCTTACCTGCAAGCCCGTTGCAACGCCTCTCAGTCGCATTGTTAGCTATCCTCCAAGAGCGATCGCGACGCCGACTAGCGCTCCACCAAAGGCCACCATCGCAAAACCCGCTGCCCAGGGCCGAAGTCCGCTACGATATCCGAACGCGTAGCCACACAAGAAAAGCATTACGATGGCGACGGCATACGAGACGCGCAGCGCTAGTTTGGCATCGCCCAGGAATATGAACGGGATTACAACCGGGAAGGTCGAAGCAAAGCTCAGTAAGCAGAGACCCAGTGCTCCGATCCAGTCGCGCTTCGTCAGCCTCGGACGTACGCACGGCTCAGGCAACTGCTGCAATTTTTGCCGCATCAGTTCCAGCTTGCTCCGAGAGGCAAGGCCGACACCAATTTCGGTGACAACGCGTCGGCGATGACGCGTCGCGCTGTTTCAGGATCCGGTGCCTGCCGTATTGCCCGAAGTGTCAGGATATGGGCTCCCCGGTCATTGATGCGGGCCAACAGATAAAGGCCGCCGTCAACGATGCCCCAAGCCAGGTTGCAGCCAAGCGCACCGATCAGCATCGTTTGAACATTGATGTTGCCCGTTGTTGCGACACCGAGGCTGCAGATGAAGGTGAGGAGCCATGATCAGGCCGAACAAGGTCTCCGAGATCCGTTCCATCGGATCCAGCACGCGCTCAAAGGGAATATCTGAAACCGCTGACATCAATCAAACGCCCGAGGGCTCAATTTCAGGGTCGGTTTTGCTGCCTATTAGCCACACAACGAATCGCGCCCGCGAGTCCCGACGGTGCGCAAGTTATCCCCAGAGGTCAAAGTATACTGATTGCCTGCTGGAATTCGTGAAGCTAGCCAATGCGAAGTCTCGTGCGGCTGTGAGGATTATCTGCTCATCGATCTAGACCAGAAATCACCGACAGACTTACAAAATGGCGCTTTGACCCATCTCTGACATCCAGATAAGCGGGCGTCAGAAATCGAAAGAATTCGCAATGGCGCAAAAGCCGATCGACCTACCCGTTGTGCAGTCTGTCAATTTTGAGTTCGCCATCAACATGAAGACTGCAAAGGCTCTTGGCGTTATCATTCCCCCAGCGTTGCTCGCCCTAGGCCGACAAGGTGCTCGAATAGCTCTATAATTATTGCGCTGCCTGAGCCGGGTTATGGTTCATCGCGTCATTTCGTTGCCGCGCAGTGAATTGGTCGCTTTCGAGGAAAAGCAGACGTCGAACGGCCGGCGAAACCCGCGGCGTCGGTCGAAAATAACCCAAAGGAGACGCCGGCCCTTGACATGAAAACGGTCAAAGTAAACGGTGGTTGAAATCAATCTGTTGGCCGAGAAGAGGGATGATCGAAGCGACTTTAGGCGACCCTAGGTTCTTTCGCCGAAATGGGCCCTATCCACTTGCAGTTGTTGCGAGCACCGCACGCGGCGTTGCCGATGAAGTCGAGCTGCTTCTCGAAGGTGTGGCCCCTTTGCAAACGGCTGGCCCGAATGAAGTGAGTTTTCTCGACAATCGACGCTACCTGTCAGCACTGGATCAGACAACGGCCGGTGCTGTTATCGTGCATCCTGATATGGCAGCGCGAGTGCCAACAACAGCGGTGGCAATCGTAACGAGCGAACCATACGCGGCGTGGGCACGCGTTGCTGCACTGTTCTATCCAGTGCCACCGCCGTCTCCAGGTATTCACCCGTCCGCGATTGTGGCGGATGGGGCGTTCGTCGATCCGTCGGCGGAGGTCGGACCACTATCTGTGATTGAGACCGAAACAAGGATAGGACCCGGCTGCCGGATTGGGCCTTGCGCAGTTATCGGAAGCGGCGTGATTGTCGGTCGAGACTGCCGCATTGGCGCGCATGTG
>CAVTYJ010000017.1:0-425315 GCA_963738845.1 uncultured Alphaproteobacteria bacterium
CATCATTGCTGGCCGCGCAGAATTTTTCTTGCGTGCCGTCCGCGCGCTAAAGCTGGCTTTCCGCCCAGCCAACGCCAGCCAACTGCGATTTTGTGCCGCGGTCGGGGTGTTATGCTCCACACGCGCCCCGTTGCTCCGCTGTGGTCCGTCAGAACGGCGGTGGCAATGCAAATGGTGGCGACAATCGCGTTTGGGCGGGGCGGTAGAAGGGGCTCGGAACGACCCCGGCAAATCCCGGCGGCCAGTTCCTACACAGGCTGAAAATAGAACGGCCCCGCGAAGGGGCCGAGTTGCGCCCTCGGTTTGAAATGCGGTGGGATGAGCCCGAGGGCGAAGCCTTCAATGCCGCTGCGGCGGGTTAGTTGCTATTCCGCCAAACCATCGACTGCATAGGAGCGGAATTTCGCGTATTTGTCCCCGACTTTCCGGTGCTCGATGTATTCCGGGTTGGCTCGCCAGGCCTTGATCTTGTCCATGCTATCCCAGACCTGAACGACAACCCGTTTCGGGGCGTCGCCATCAAATGCCGTCACCTTTCCCCCCGTTGTGGCGGCGGAGCCTCCGACAGCCAAAAAGCGACCACCGGCTGCCTTGATAATCTGTTGTGCCTTGGGAGCGTACTCCTTCGCGTAGGCTTCGGGGTTGGTCACATCGATTTCTGCGATGTAGTAGACGGGCGCCTTGGCTTGGGCGTGAAGCCCTTCAACTGCAAGACCGCCGATTGCAGCACCGCCGAGCAACACCAGTGCGAGTTTAACGCTGGATTTCATGGCAATTCCCTCCTTTTGCAGTTTCCAGACGGAATGCCCCCCTCAAGTCGGGCTTGCGCTCGCCCTACTAGAGGTGAGTCAGGGGCAGTCCGTGAAGGTTCAATTGGCGGGATACGCTCCGCGACTTAAAAACCGAGTTTCAGGTTCGGATCGACCGACCAACTCGGGGCTCGACCTGCCGCCCACGGCCGCCTTTTCGTTGACGGGCTGTCCGCGCCTGCCCACGACAAATGGCCGGCCGCAAAACCACAGTCGAATTTTGCGTCTCCAGCTTCAACGCCTATCGAATGGGCCGATAAAACAGCGCGCGTCCAGTTGGAACGAGCTGAAGCAAAATATCATAGTCATTCACATTCGCGCTCAGCACGACCAAGCCCAGCTTGCGCGCTTGAAGGAAAAGCACACAGTCCTGGAGCGCGCGCAGCTTGCCATCTTTTTCGTAGCCCTGGAGACGGCAGAGAATCCCCGACAAGAGCGCAGCACGTCCGAGAACCTCGGTATCTGGCGCAAAGATGCGGTGTGGCGGCATTGCTCTGATCTGCACGCCGATCACGTCAATCACCGTGGCGGTTCGGGCGTCGGATGGATCCAGCACGCCCACCGTGTGCATCAGTTCCCGGATCGCGACGGTCGAATGATTGACCTGTCGCTGCGCGATCAGATCGTCCAAGATCAGGGGGGAGCGATCCTGCATCTGATCGATGTAAACGGAAGTATCGAGCAGAAGTCCCTGTCCGCCGATCAGGCCGGGATTGACAAACGGCAGCTCACTGTCATCTCGTCGCGTCAGTGTTCCCTTTGGATCGAAGCGCGCCCATCGCAGCGCAGCGTCGAAATCGAACTCCGCCACCTCAAAAACCGAGTTTCAGTTTCGGGTCGATCTTGCCGCGAGACTCCTTGAACGCGTTTGCGAAGTTATCCTCAAGCGCGACCGTGGCCAGCGCAAACTCGATCAGGTCCGTATCCGTCTCGATGCCCGTCTGCCGTTTGGCCTGCCTGACCAATGCGGGGCTCACCCTGCCGCCGATTCGGCCGGCTTTTTCGTTGAGGAGACCGGATTGTTCCGCTGCCCGCATAACCGCTTCGAACCGCGCCTTGCTCACGACAAACTCGCCGGCCGCCGGCTCGCGATCCGCGGCTTTTGCTCCATGTAAGCTGGCCTTGGTCGCGCCGGCCGCGCGCCCGCCCCGGCGCGGCGAGGATTTGCTCCTGTCTGTCATGGCATCGGCCTATGTTGGACAAATTTCAATTCTGTCTAACATAGCGCTTTGGGCGCAAAACTTCAAGGCGCCCCGGAGCTGCGTAGCTCGGTGGTTGAAGGTCTCTTCGCGGTCGGTGCAACGTCAGCGATCGCCCGCCGCTGGCCGGCTCGCTTATTTGAAGATCAGTCGGGGGTCGCCCGATTTGCGCTGGGGCGGGCTGGGCAGGCAGGCTTCGAATAGTATGAGCGGCAGCCAGAAAAACAGCATTTGGCAATCCCCAAACGAGCAGCTTCCTCGATTCGCATTCTTTGCTCAAAGATACCGCACGGTTATGAACAGAGGAAAAACATCCGCGGCCTTCGATCATTTTGCGCCGAGCCGTGACCGACATGCCACACTCGTTTGCAGGCAAACAATCCGGCAGCGACATAGAAATACCCCGCCCCAGCAGACACGCGGGACGGGGCTGATAGTCTTGGAGGAATTCGGCGCAATATGCCGAGCAGAGGAGAATAGCAGCGCGAGCTTACGGCCGCCTTACAGGAGGGGCTCCGAGCGCGCCCGAAGCTCAGACGACTGCGACCTCACTTAGCTGGACCGCAAAAGCGAGCGCTCGAGCGGCCTTAGCCGGGCCGGATCGAAGGGCGTCAGATCAGTTGTCTGCGAGGTGCCGTCGACGATCAGTGCGGCCAACGCTTCGCCCGTGGCCGGAGCGTTGAGAATGCCCCAGACGTTATGACCCGTGGCAACGTAGGCTCCTTGCAGGCCAGGTACTTTGCCGATGAGCGGTAACCCATCCTCGGTGACCGGACGGAAGCACGCTTGGCGCGCGATGATCCTGTCGGCGCGGAAGATGGACGACAGCCGTTCGCATACCGCCTGAAGGCGCTCGATCGCAATTTTGTCCGGGGTGATGGTCGCCGGATCGAGCGGCAGCGGGACGATATCCGAGAAGGCGGTGACGTGAATGCTCCCGTCCGCGCGCGGGAAGACTTCGACGGAGCTTACGGATCCGTCCATCTCGCGATAGTCCAGAAACAGGGCTTCCGCTGGCGCTTCGGCGACGGTGTCGTAGACGACACTCGGACTTCTTTGCCCAAACACTGCGGGTAACGGCATCCAATCGGCGGCCAGGAGCGACCACGGCCCCATCGCAACCACCACGGCGTCCGCCTCGACAAGACGGCCGTCGACCTCAACGCCTCTCACCCTCGCTCCGTCCGGGCTCCGAGCTATGCCGGTGGCTCGTCCAGGGCGGAGCTCGGCGCCGTTCTTCTGAGCGGCGCTCATAATGGCGGTCGTGAATTTGCGGGGGTGAACTATGGCGTTGGTGTCGGGCGTCCCGAGCTGGTGTGTGATCACGACCCCTTCGGAAAGCCAGTCGAGTTGGGCCGCCGGGTGGCGATCTCGGTCGCAATCGGACAGGACCACGCCACTGTAAGCGCTCAGGCGTTGGTACGCCCAGTCACCGGCAATCTCGTCGAGCAGGGCGGCGTGAAGCAAAAAGCTGCGTCGCGCCAACGGGTCCAGCGGAGTGCCGGCGCACCAGTCCAGCGCGAGAAATCCGCCAGCCTTGCCGGAAGCCGCAGCGGCTACTTCGGTTCGCTCCACCACGATGACGTCGACGCCCCGCGACGCCAGATAATAGGCCGTGCAAGCGCCGATAACGCCGCCTCCGCAGATCACCACGCGCATCGTGTGCTCCTTTGAGGGAACCTCAGGGGAGAACTCGCTACGCTTGATAACACGCGGTCTTGCGCAACTAGCGATACCGCGCGTTGGCATCCATCGGCGAGGGAGCAAAACCGCCGCCCGGCCTGTATTGATCCTGGGTTCTGACGGACGCCACAAGCCAGGCAAGCAGGCCGTCGTTCCCCGAATAGATGCCGGGGTCGAAATAGATGGCGCTGCAATCCTGAGCCGGATCAACGGCGGTCAGCGAAACCTGCGGATTGTCCAGACAGCTTGATGCACCGCAAGCACCGGGAAGAACGATGACCGAAGGGGGCTGGCCCGCCTCGCGGTTCAGCTCGCACGCAAAGGCGCCGTGGAACATCAACCCGGAGACGGCGAGAGAAGCGGCCGAAAGTAATACCTTACGCATGGCGAAGGCCCTCGTGAACTCATGTGCCCGCAGCTAACCTACCTGCGACGCGTTTCCGGCGCGCTTCGCCGCCTGTTTCATCTCGGTTTCGTCGTTCACATCGGCGCGAGCACGCCTGTTCGATGTTTTCTCAGGCGAAATCGGAATCGATGAGCTGGAAACGGTCGAAGCGGATGCTGCT
Source organism: uncultured Alphaproteobacteria bacterium (assembly GCA_963738845.1). Classification (GTDB taxonomy): domain Bacteria; phylum Pseudomonadota; class Alphaproteobacteria; order Rhizobiales; family Xanthobacteraceae; genus Bradyrhizobium. Next base: position 4,258 of record CAVTYJ010000017.1, read on the forward strand.
TGTCCCGCTCCTGATATCGCGCAGCTGCACCAGGATCGGCGGCCGCAGCCGCGCGGGCACAGGCAGGCCGGGCAGGGCAGGCAGCCGATCATGGGTGCCGGCATACACAAAGAGGGGCTTCTTCCAGAAGCGGCAGGCAGCGCGGACGAGCTGGCGAACCTCGTCCTTGCCGACGCTTGCCTGCGGTCGCGCGAAGAAGGCGCAGAGCGCGGTGTAGGCAACGCCGCTTGTGGTCCGCATTGACGAGATCAGCAGCAGATTGTCGCTGGCATGGACGGCGTAGTCGCGGGTCGGATCGGCAAGACGGCTGGCGAGCGTTTCGCCGTCCCAGTGCAGCCCGTTCTCGGTATCCGGGCAGTTGAACCGCGCGAACAATGCCGCGGCTTGCTCCCTCGCCATGGCCTTGAAGGCGCCGGAATAGCGCAGCCTCGAGGCTGCCGGCGGGCGCAGCGACAGTCCGGCGCGGATTTGCAGCAAGAGCAGCGGCGCAAGCTTGAGGAAGCGCTCATTCAACAGCACCGACTTGTCGTTTGGCAGCGCCAGAAGATAGCGGATTCCGCGCGACGAGCAGATCGCGTCCACCTCCCTGTACAAGCGCCGCAGAAGCTGCGCCGACCGATAGGGTTGCAGGATGAAGAGGTCGACGAGCTGGATTGCGGGGAGCACTTCGCCGTTCACGCTCAGCTTCTGGCCGATCAGGGCGATCTGGCCGATCTTCCTTCCGTCATCCATCACGGCCAGCACGGTCGTGCCCTGGCCAAAGCTCTTCTCGTAAAGCCACTTGATCCGGTCCGCGGAGAAATGAACGCCTTCGGTATCGAACGCCTCGGTCGCGATCCGGGCGGTCAGCTCATAGTCGACAGACTTCTCTTCCGAAACCGTGACCATTTTGGTGCCTTGCCGTGGCCTAGCGCGAAGCCTGGCGCAGCGCGGCCTCGACGCAATGCCAAACCCGGTTCAAGCTTAATGCCGCAGGGTTAACCTTTGCTGGACTCCGCTCGCGCTCCGCACCTAGACTGGCCCTGAGATCGGCGATCAGCCGACGGCTAAAAAGGGAGGTCGAAATGACGCGGAAATGCGTTCTGCCGATGTGCGTTCTGTTGGCCCTCGCGGTGTCATCGCCTCCCGCTTCCGCGCAAAAGAAATATGACCTCGGCGCCTCCGACACCGAGATCAAGATCGGCAACATCATGCCCTATAGCGGTCCGCTGTCCGCCTATGCGCAGATCGGCCGGACCGAAGCCGCGTTCTTCCGGATGATCAACGAGCAGGGCGGCGTCAACGGACGCAAGATCAACTTCATTTCCTATGACGACGCCTTCAGCCCGCCGAAAACCGTGGAGCAGGCCCGCAAGCTCGTGGAAAGCGACGAGGTGCTCCTGATCTTCCAGAGCCTGGGCACGCCCACCAACAATGCGATCCAGAAATACATGGATCAAAAGAAGGTGCCGCAGCTGTTCGTTGCGACCGGCGCGACCAAGTTCGGCGATTACAAGAACTTTCCATGGACCATGGGCTGGCAGCCGACCTATCAGACCGAAGGCCGCATCTACGCGAAATACATCCTGCAGAACTTGCCGAACGGCAAGATCGGTATCCTCTACCAGAACGACGATTCCGGCCGCGACTATCTCAAGGGCCTCAAGGACGGGCTCGGACCTGAGGCCAGCAAGCGCATGATCGTCGCCGAGCTGCCCTACGATCCCTCCGATCCGACCATCGATTCCCAGATCGTCGCGCTCAAAACCATCGGCGCCGACATCTTCTTTGACGAGGCCTCGCCGAAATTCGCAGCCCAGGCGATCCGCAAGGCCGCCGAGATCGGCTGGCGGCCGACACTGTTCCTCGCCAGCATCTCCAATTCGGTCGGCGCCGTGCTCAAGCCCGCAGGGCTCGAGAACTCCAAGGGCATTCTCTCGTCCAACTACATCAAGGATCCGACCGATCCGACCTGGAAAGACGACCCCGCCATCAAGCAGTGGTCGGAGTTCATGGACAAATATTTCCCGGAGGGCGACAAGAGCTCGACGTTCACCGTCTACGGCTACGCCTTGGCACAAACCATGGTTCAGGTTCTCAAGCAATGCGGCGACGAGCTGACGCGCGAAAACGTCATGAGGCAGGCCACGAATCTGAAGGATTTCGAGGTCGGCCTGCTGTTGCCGGGGATCAAGATCAACACGAGCCCGACGGATTATTATCCGATCGAGCAGATGCAGATGTCACGCTTCAACGGCGAGCATGGCGAATTGTTCGGCAAGCCGATCTCGGCCGAAATCGACACGCAGTAGGGTCGCGCACACTCATCAGAATGAACCGCCAAAGGGCGAACGCCCAAACGGCATGAACGTCCGTGACCGCGCGTAACCGAACCCGATCGCCGGACCGCGTCGGCGGAACTTGATCCCGCCCTGCGGCTCGCCGCTCAACACGACCACGAAATCGGTTCGCTTGCCCGTCTCCGAGCTCAGTCCTTCGTCCGTGACGATGAAGGATGATCGGGGCATCATTCCGCCGATCCGATCCAGCGCCTCCTGCGGAATGACGATCCGGTCGAGCGCGGCCTGTGCCGTCTCCGGCTCGGCCGGCGCCGGCTCGGCCTCGCGCCGACTGGCGGAGGCGGTCCCGCCGCGCGCTTGAATCGCGGCAGCTTGAGGATGCCCGTGCAATGAGACCACGCTCCAGCGCATGTTGGGGCCGCCGGTCGCCAGCTCCATGGCGGTGAAAATATGCGTGCCGATCGGACGATCGGGATCCTGGATCGTCACCGGACCTTCATAGATCGGCTCAAAGCCTTGGCGGATGTAAAGCCGCTGGGTCTTGCGGCTGATCAGCACCGACATCGGCTCGAGCTCGCGCGCGGCCTGGCGCGCCGCCTCCGCGGCCGCGGTCCGCGCGGTATCGGCAGCGGCAACTGTCTCGCGCGCAGCCGCAAGCGCATCGAGCTTCTTCTGCTGCTCGGCCTTGGCCGCGGCCCACTGCGCATCCAGCTCGGCAATGCGGGCGGCGGCCTTTGCCTTGTCGTCCTCGGCCTGTTGCCTGGCCTCGTCCGAGCTTGCGGAGGCAAGGGCAGCCTCGGCCGCCGCAAGCTGCGCTTCGGCCTTATGCTTCAAGTTCTCCGCAATGCGGAGCGGTCCCATGGCCTGCGTCGATTCCCGAAAGGCTGCGCCCGCGGCGCGCCTTGCCTGATCCGCCTTCCGGCTCGCCTCGTCCGCCTCCGCCGTGCGCGCGGCAATCTGGGCGCCGGCGCCCGGCCTTGACTGCGGCAAAAGCGGATGGGCGATCTCGACGGGGGCCACGTCGGTCGGTGCCACGATGACCCGCAAGCCCGGCCTTGTCAGGTCGAACAGGTGCTCCGCGAAATCATAGGGCAGGCGGATGCAGCCGTGCGATGCCGGGTGTCCCGGCAGAACTCCGCCGTGGAGCGCGATGCCGGACCAGGTGATGCGCTGCATGTGGGGCATGAACGCGTCGTCATAGAGGTTCGAATAGTGCTCCGCTTCCTTTTCGAGAACGCTGAAGATGCCGGCGGGCGTCTCCCGTCCTTTCTGTCCGCTCGATACCGGCGCCCGCAGCATCCAGCCATTGGCGTCATAGATGGTGATGTGCTGGCTCTGCAGTGAAACAATGGCCAGGATCGGCTCGCCGGCGGCCCGCGACGCGACGGACTCGATTGCGCGCTCGTTCGCGCGGCTTTTGGCGGCTGCATGATCTTGCGCCGCGATCAGCATGGCGAGCCCGGCAATGGCCAGATGCGCGGACCGCATCCGCGCCGGTTTGCGCTTCGACTTCGAGAAATCCGGGGTCATGCGCCTGCCATCCAAATCCGCGCCTCAGCCGTAATAACTGTCACTGATTCCATACTCCTGATAGATCGTGAGGGGATCGCGGTCCGGGAACAGGCGGCATTTCGCCTGGGCAAGATGCAGGCTCACGGTTTCGGGCTCGCGGCCGTTCGAAAGGATTTTTCGGATATCCTCCATGTGCGTCCGAGGCTGGTGCTTTTCAGGAAGCTGTTCGAGCGCGACGAAGGCGGTCGCCAATGCTTCGACGACAACCCATTCGTCGTGGCCCGTGATTCCCTTCCTCGGCATCGGCTCACTCCAACGGCTGTACTCTCACTCGTTTGCGCATGAGGCGGGCATTTTTCAGGAGGTCATGCGGGTCGCATAGTAGCGAAAACGCTGCGACACCGCCATGCAGCGCTACTCGATCTTCAGCCCGGCGAATTGCACGACCTTTGCCCACTTCTCGGTCTCGTCTGCCATCAACTTGCCGAACGCCTCCGGCGTTCCTGGCATCGGTTCGCCCGAGATAGCGGCAAAACGCGACTTCATCGCGGCGTCATCGAAGGAGGCATTGATTTCCCTGTTGAGCCGCCCGACGATCTCGGCTGGCGTTTTTCCGGGCGCGCCGATGCCGTACCACTGGCTCGCTTCGTAGCCGGGCAGGGAACTTGCAATCGTGGGCAGGTCCTTCAGCGTCTCCGCCTGGGTCGGCGAGGTGACGGCAAGCGCGCGCAGCTTGCCGGTCTTGATGTAGTCGGTAGTCCCGGGCGCGGCCGCAAACAGGATCTGCACCTGACCGCCCAGCAGGTCCGACAGCGCCGGGCTTTGGCCGCGATACGGAACGTGCTGCATGCTGATGCCGGCCATCGAGCAAAACAGCTCGCCGGCCATGTGCGGCGCGCTTCCGGTGCCGGCCGAGGCCATGTTGATCTTGCCGGGATTTTGCCTCGCATAGGCGATCAGCTCGGCGAGCGTCGACGCCGGCAGCGTCGGGTTGACCAGCGCTACCATCGGCACGCGAATGACGCCGGCAACGGGTGCGATGTCGCGCAGGAAGACGAAATTCAGTTTCGGATAGAGCGCGGCGTTGACCGCGTTCGGAAGCGTCGCAAGCAGCAATGTGTAGCCGTCCGGCGGTGCATTCACGACCGCCTCGGTCGCGATGTTGCCATCGGCGCCCGTCCTGTTTTCGGTCACAAAGGGCTGCCCCAGCCGGTCGGAGAGCCATTGGCCGACCAGCCGCGCCGTGATATCGACGCCGCCGCCCGGAGCAAAGCCGGCAAGGATGCGCGAGGGCCGGCCCGGATAGGCGGCTTGCGCCGACATCTCGCGCGGCAGGGCCGGCAGCGCCAGTGCGCCGCCGACAAGTCCCAGCAGATCTCTTCGTCTCATGATCGCCCCGACATCGACTTGCGCCATCCTAGCGGTTGAGAATCCCGGACGAAAGGCCGGCCTCGAGCGCATCGAGTGTTGGCAAGCGGTCCGGCATGACGTAGCCGTTGGCGGGCGCGCGGCAAGCTGAAACGCTCCGTCTCGCGATCGTCAATCGGGTTCTGTTCAACATGCGAAGCGCAATCGTCCTCGGTGCGGGAATGGTGGGTGTGGCGACCGCGCTGCATCTCAATCGTCGCGGCTGGTCGGTTGCGATGGTCGACCGCAAGAAGCCGGGCCAGGAGACGAGCTATGGCAATGCCGGCATCATCCAGAGCGAGGCGCTAAAGCCCTATCCGATGCCGCATGATTGGCTCTCGCTCACCCGGATCGCGATGGGCCGCACCAATGACGTTCGCTACAACCTCGCCGCGCTGCCTCATCATGCGGTCCCGTTGCTGCGCTATTGGTGGAATTCGCTTCCGGGCCGACACCGGAAGATCTCGGCCGCCTATGCGCGGATCATTGCCCATGCTGCTGCCGAGCATGACGAGCTGATACGTGCATCCGGTGCCGGCAATCTCGTTCAGCGCGACGGTTACCGGGTTCTGCATCGCAACCAGGCGGAGTTCGACGCGGATGTTGCCGCAGCCGAGGCGCTGCGAAGCGAGTTCGGCACGAAGTTCAAGGTGCTGACGGCAGGTGATCTCGCCCAGGCCGAGCCGGGTCTGATCGGGACGGGGCTCGGCGGAGTGCAATGGCAGGATCCCTGGACGGTTTCGAATCCCGGCGCGTTGGTGACGGCCTATGCGAATCTGTTCGAGCGGCAGGGCGGAAAGATTCTCGTGGGCGAGGCCGAAACGCTGGCCGCGCGGAACGGCGGCTGGTCGGTGATGAGCAGCGGCGGGCGGATCGATGCCGAAGCCGCGGTGGTTGCGCTGGGACCATGGTCGCCGGAATTTCTGAAGCGGTTCGGCTACCGTTTCTCGATGGTGCGCAAGCGCGGCTATCATCGCCACTATGTCGGCGGAAGCCCGCTGCGTCAGCCGTTGCGGGATGCGGCCTTCGGCTATGTCATGGCGCCGATGGCGGAGGGCCTGCGCATCACCACCGGGGCCGAGCTGTCGGCGCCAGGTGCCGGGCTCACCCCGATCCAGCTCAAATCAGCGGAAGCGGCGGCGCGCTCGTTGATCGATCTTGGCGCGGCGGTCGAACCGGAGCCATGGCTTGGCACCAGGCCCTGCATGACCGACATGCTGCCCGTGCTCGGACCTGCCGAGGACCATCGCGGCCTCTGGATGCATTTCGGACACGGGCACCAGGGCTTCACGCTGGGACCGGCGACGGCGCGGATTCTTGCGGAGCTGATGAGTGGCGAACAGCCGCTCGTCGATCCCACGGCCTACCGGCCGGATCGCTTTTGAAGTCGCTTCCGACCTTTTCCGGGGCTGCCCCCGACGCGCGGCAAATATCATCACCAGAATGGCGGTTTCGGCACCACTCGCGCGTCGTACGGTTGGTCGAGAATCTAGTATATTGACCGAGTGCTTGGTAAGCCTGCCAAGCAATCCCCGGATGTAACCGTGTCAGCGTGAAATCAGTGCGCGAGCGCAGTGTGCGCGCCTGATTTGTCACGGAGAAAGCCGGCGCATCGGCTTACCGCAACACTGTCCGAACCCTCGATCGAGCTGAGCCACCGCATGAGAGCCTTGAGCTTCGTCTACCGCTTCATCACCAACTTCGCTTTTCTGGCGGCGATCTATGTCAGCCTCAACTACATCGACAAGTACAACAATCGCGCCGTCCTCGCGATCCTGGTGCTGTCCTATGCTGGCATGCGCGCGGCGTCTGCGCTGCGCTCGTTTTATTTCTTCCAGCGCATCGAACGGCTGGAGGTCGAGGCGCGTCGTGTGATGGCGCTGTTTACCGACGGCGGCGCGCAATCGCCGCTGAAAAAGCAGACCGTCGCCGACGTCGTGGTGCTTCGCCGCGACGGCGAGGTGAAATCCTACATCGATCTGTTTTTTCTGGCAGCCGTGGTGCTGCTCTGCGTCGCCAAGATCGTGTCGGATTAGCGCTGCGACTGCGCTTGCTTCGGCGCGACCGGCGAAGTCGGGGTTCGGCCGGCGTCGTCGATGCGCCTTGCCTCGGCGATATCGGCGAAGGCGTGCTTCAGATCGCCCATCCGGCGGAAGACGATGGCGCGGTCGATATAGGCGTCGGAGAAAGCGGGATCGAGTTCGATCGCCCGATCGAAATCGATCAAGGCAAGCGACAGGTCTCCGCTGCGATAGGCACGGCCGCCCTGCTGTCGATAATATCCGGCGTCCTTGACGCCGACCTCGGGAAGGGTTTCCGGAATGGTCCCGGTATCCTCCGCTGCGGGCGCCAGGCTCGGTTCCGGTGTTTCCCTGGGGATGTCGACCGCCTCCGGTTTGGCGGCGAGCGCGATATCATCGGGCTTGCTGGCTGGAGGCGCCTGTCCGATCGTGACGAGGGGTTGTGCCGGCATCGGAGCGGCCAATGCCGATGCTTTCGCCGAAAATCCTTGCACGCGCGCGGGAATGATGTCGACCCTGGACATGTACCCGAATACCAGGAACGCACCGATCGAGACGACCGAGATCGCAGCGCCCACGAGCGCGTTCGGAAGCAGGTTGCGCACTTCCGAGGCGAAAACGTTGCGCTTCGAAGCAAGGCCTCGCTGCTGGTTGGCGACAGCCAAGAGCCAGTCATAGGTCGCCCGCTGCCGCTCATCGCCGAGAATCCCGTGGGCGCGGACGACCCGCCTGAATTTGTGCGGCGCGTCGGCATCGTCGGGATTGTTGTCGGGATGGCTCGCCTTGGCGGCCTTGCGAAATGCCGCCCGCAGGCGATCGGCGTCGTCGTCAGGAAGTGCACCAAGCAAATCGTAAAGGGTTTTCATAAGGACCCTCGAAAATACTGCTCCTCAGCAATTTCAGCTTTACGGAATTCTCCTTCGCCGTTTCAGAATGACGAACGAAAAACTCAAAAATCGGCGCGAGCCTCGCAGCTAAAGGGCGCCTTGGTGTGGCGGAAAAGTGTGCGTCAATAAGGCGGAAAAAAGCCTGAAATTTGGGAGCGCCCCCCGACCCCTTGTCATGCGGCTGACACGCGCCTTGGGCGGCCCTGCGCGCAAGGTTTGGGCTTGCTAAAGGCCGACTTGCTCTATCTGACCGCGTCCTGCAGCTGGCCCAAGCGCTCGCGGGCCAGTCTTTCGGCATCCAGATAGCACTGCCGCTCATACTCGCTGCGCAGGCGTGCCCATTCGTCGGGGTCGACCGCCTTGATATCGGCTCTCTTGAACTCGCAACTGGGTGCGAGCTGCGGTTCGAGCAGCGCCGGGTCGGGCCTGCGACTGCGCGGTTCGGCGCGCCGAACTTCGGAATAGATGCGCGGACGAGCCGGCGGGCAGACCGGCGCCGCGCGGGCTGTGTGATGAACCGGCTCAAGCTCGTGCTGAGCTGTATCGCGTGCGCAGGCGGCCAACGCCGTTGCGCAGGCAGCGACGACGAACGTCAAGAATTTTCGGGGCAGCCAGTCCGGATGAATCCGCCGCCGCTGCGATTTTGCCAATTCGCAGCCGTCATCCGCACCATGCGCCGGATCCGTGATCGCCATGCTGGTCATTCCAAGTGTAGGCGAGGCTGGTCGCGGCGCTGTTCACAACGACATCTCGCGCAGAAGCGCGAAGATCATGTCGGTAAACTTTGAATCGCTATCTAACAACTAAGATGAATCAAACCTTAATCGGCTCGGTTTCCGGCCTCCGTGAGACGGGCGTTCACGGCATCAGCCGCCGGAAGAGCTCCTCGAACATCATGCGGTTGCCGGCCGCGGAAAAATGATCGTCGCCGAGAATATAGAGATGCTCGTACCAGTCCTTGTCGCGATCGGCGGCGGCGAAATAAACCGGAAAAAGATCGATGAAGGCCTTGCAGCGTGTGCGACAAAATTCACGCCACAGTGCGACCTGCCTGCTGTCGCGATCGTTCTGCGCGATCTGCTGCGCCCATGGATAGACAACGATGGTGAGCGGGATGCCGCGGCTCGTCAGCAGATCGGATAGCCAACTCATGTTCTGAAGCGATCGTGCGATGCCTCCGTCGACGCCGAGCGGCTTGTAGCGGGCGGGATCGGGATTTTCCGTGGTCCAGCCAATTCGATTGTGATCGGAATCGATCGCGCGGCGCCGGTTGCCAAGCCACGACTGCGCCCAGCGCTTGAGGAGGATGCGCACACGGTTGGTGATGACGAAATGATCAATGAAGAAATCGCGTTTCGGCGCAGAGGAAGGCGGCACCACGCCCGGCGGCGTCGTGCAGTAAGCCCGATATTTCGGATCGTCGTCGATGCAGAAATACGACGTCGCCTCGTCCTCCACGTCGGAACTGTCGGACAGCAGCACGACCTCGTCGATCTTGAGCCCGCGATCGAGCAGGTACTTTATCTTCTTGTAATAGATCGCGGGCGAATAGGACGCGACGCCGGCATTGAGGAATTCAATTCGGTCGGACCGCTTGGCGCCGGCCTCGGCGAGCAAGCCCGCAAACGAGCTTTCGAAGGGCTGGCCTATTGCCTCCGCAAAGGAATCGCCGATCAGGAGAATGCGATGAGCATCGGATTTGAGCGGCACGTCGCGCGCCGAGGCGTCCTTGAAGCCCAGGCTGTTGGTGATCAGTCGGTAGCGAACCTCGCCCCAGACGTCGTAGCCGTCGAACTTCGGGGAAAAGCCGTGATCGTAGACGGGATCGTAGATGCGCGCGGCGCGCCCTTGCTCGGCGCCCATGGTCAGCGCCGAATAGGCGAAATCGAGGATCAGGAACAAGGCAAGGCAATAGCCAACCATTGCCGCATTGAGCAGGACCCGTTTCGGGGCGAACGCGGCCTTGATGAAAGGGATGATCGGCCGCGAAGCGGGACTATCAGACATTTTTTCCTTCATTTCTCGATCGTGAAACCGCGTTTATTGGCCCTTTTGCACAAGCGCAACCCCGGCAGAACCTGGGGCAAAAAAAGCGCGACCTCGGCGCCGACACCTGCTAAAGCGCAGCCACATCGAAGGTGGTCTTGTCGAGATTGGAAATGACCCAGTCAACCCACGAGAGCTTCGTCCGGGAGGAGGCGTCGGCGCCAGGCTCCGACCGGACGTTCGGGTTGGTCATGGCCGCAGCGCTCGCCATCGTCAGCATCGTCAACGTCTGGCATCACGGGCGCCTGTGGCCGTGGCTGCTGCCCCTGGCCGCGGTGTTCCTGTCGGTGAGCCTGCTCAGGCCATCATGGCTGCATCCGCTCAATCGTCTGTGGATGATGCTCGGCCTCGTTCTCCATCGCATCGTCAATCCCATCGTGATGGGCCTGGTGTTCTACGGCACCGTCCTGCCCACGGGGCTTGTCATGCGCATGCGGGGCAGGGACCTGCTGCGCTTGAAGCGTGATCAGGCGGCCGACACTTACTGGATCGCGCGCACGCCGGGGCCAGCGCCCGAAACCATGAGAGACCAGTTCTGATGATGGACTTCCTGAGCGAGCTCTGGCGCTTTATGCGCGTCCGGAAGAAATTCTGGCTGCTGCCGATCCTCGTCATGATGGTCGTGTTCGGCGGTCTCGTGGTGCTGACCAAGGGATCGGTGTTCGCGCCGTTCATTTACACGCTGTTCTGAGCGATGCGTATTCTCGGCATCTCCGCTTTCTATCATGACAGTGCCGCGGCGCTGGTCGAGGACGGCCGCATTGTCGCCGCCGCGCAGGAGGAGCGCTTCACCCGCAAGAAGCATGATGCCTCCTTTCCGCACAACGCGGTCGGCTATTGTCTGGAGGCGGTCGGCACAAGGCTCGCCGACATCGATCACATCGCCTTCTATGACAAGCCGTTCCTGAAATTCGAACGGCTGCTCGAGACCTACATCGCGATGGCGCCGCGCGGGTTTTCCTCCTTCAAGATGGCGATACCGTTGTGGCTGAAGGAAAAGCTGTTTCAGAAGAGCCTATTGCGCAAGCATTTGAAGGAATTCGACCTAGAGATTCAGTCGGACAATTTGCTCTTCACCGAGCATCATCTGAGCCATGCGGCATCGGCCTTCTTTCCATCGCCGTTCGAAAAAGCCGTGGTGCTTACCATGGACGGGGTCGGCGAATGGGCGACCACGTCGGCTGCGATCGGCGAGGGCAACAAGCTCGAGATCTTCCAGGAAATCCATTTTCCCCATTCGTTGGGGCTGCTCTATTCGGCGCTGACCTACTACACCGGCTTCAAGGTCAACTCGGGCGAATACAAGGTGATGGGGCTCGCGCCCTATGGCGAGCCGAAATACGCAAAGCTCATTCTGGACCATCTCGTCGACCTCAAGCCGGACGGCTCGTTCCGGCTCGACATGTCGTATTTCGATTATTGCACCGGGCTGACCATGACCAACGAGCGGTTCGCAAAACTGTTCGGCCAACCGGTGCGCACGCCCGACAAGCTGCTCACGGCGTTTCATATGGACATAGCGGCTTCGATCCAGGCCGTGCTCGACGAGGCGGTGCTGCGCCTGACGCGCGGCCTTGCGGCAAGGACCGGTGCGCGCAACCTTTGCCTTGCCGGCGGCGTGGCGCTGAACTGCGTCGCCAATGGCAAAGTGCTGCGCGACGGCAAGTTCGACAACATCTGGATCCAGCCGGCTGCAGGCGACGCCGGCGGCGCTGTCGGCGCCGCCCTTGCCGCCTATCATCAGTTCAAGGGCCAACCGCGCCAGCTCGCCGCCAGCGACGGCATGTCGGGCGCTTTTCTCGGACCGCAATTCTCGCAGAGCGAGATCGAGCGCAGGTTGACTGCGGTCGGCGCGCGTTTCGATGTGCTCGCCGAAGACGCCGTCATTGCGGCGGCCGCGAAGGCGCTGGCCGATCAACTCGCGATCGGCTGGTTTCAGGGCCGGATGGAATTCGGCCCCCGCTCTCTCGGCGCGCGCTCGATCCTCGGCGACCCCCGTTCTCCCACCATGCAGAAGAATCTCAATCTCAAGGTCAAGTATCGCGAGAGCTTTCGACCCTTCGCGCCGGCGGTGTTGCGCGAGGACGTCGCGGACTGGTTCGAGCTCGATTGCGACAGTCCGTACATGCTGATCGTCGCCGACGTCCGGAAGGACAAGCGCCGCATCATGAGCGCGGACGAGCAGGCGCTGTTCGGCATAGACAAGCTCAACGTGTCGCGCTCCGACATTCCGGCCGTCACCCACATCGACTATTCCGCGCGCGTCCAGACGGTCAGCCGCGACACCAATCCGCTGTTTCATCGGCTCTTGACCGAATTCAAGCGTCTCACCGGATGCCCGGTGCTGGTGAACACCTCTTTCAACGTCCGCGGCGAGCCGATCGTCTGTACGCCGGAGGACGCATTCCGCTGCTTCATGGGCAATGAGCTCGATGTGCTCGTCGTCGGCCGCTGCGTGCTGAAGAAAGCGGAGCAAAATCCCGCGCTGAAGCAGGACTATAGCTCGGCCTTTGAACTGGATTAGGGGCGGAAGCTACTAACCGCCGACGGCATTTCAAGCGGCGGTTGCCACATGAGCCTCAAAGCATTTTTGCAAGTCCTTTTCCTCGCCTGCGCGATCGGCTCGGCCTCTGCGGCAACGGCAGCGGGACCGAGCGCCGAGTTCAAGATCAACGAAGAACACACTTTCAGATCACCTGATGGTGCGACCACGGTCGAGCAGTATTTCAAGACCGACAAGGACGACAACTATATCTGGCAGTTCTGGGCGCGCCGTTCCGATTCAATGACGCTGCTTGGGCCGGAGCAGGAGGATTACCCGGCCGGCTTCCGCTTCACCGCCGATTCCAATTGGCTCGTGCGAATGCAGAAGACCGGCTCAGGCGAGGCCAGCCTCTACCTTTACAAGCTCGGCCCGAAGGGTTTTGTCGCGGCGACAAGGAAGCCGCTCAGCGATCTGGCATGGGCCTATTTGAAAACCAAACCCGAATGGCGGAAGGTCAAAAAGGAACCCGAGTATCACATTTCGGCCAACCTGCAGAAGGGGACCGAGGAGAACTATCGCTGGCTGGGGGTCGATTGGCCGGCGAACCGATACCTTCTCATCAGCCTGTGGGGTGACGCTGACATCAAAGGGGGCAAGCTGCAGACCGACGTGGTGCACGGCTGGCGCTGTCGTTACGACCTGCAGAATGGCACCTTCGACGTGCCTGCGGAATTCGTAAAAGGCAACGCGGAGGCGCTGGTGCCGCAGCGATAACTTTCCGCTTCCTCAGCTTCTGCGCTTCTTCAGGCTCGCGACATGGACCGGCTTCTTGCTGCCGCCGCTCGCGTGGGCGTGATGCTTCGCTGCGCCGTGCGCCCCATGCGCAACCTTCGTGCGCCCGCCACGCCCGCGCCGGCCTTTGCCGCGCTCCTCCAACTCCTCAGTCGCCGCGACGCGAGGCGGCGGCGACGAGCGGAAGGCGGCGTGCTCGTCCGGCATCTCGAATATGCTCTGCGACGGCACGGGAAGCGTGGCTGCTGCGGTCTCGACCGGCAGCTCTGCCACGCGCGGCCACGGCGCCTCCATCGGAAGCGGAACGCCCTGCCGCTTCACGCGTGCTATGGAAAGTCCCGATAGCAACAGCTTTCCGTCGGGACTGTCGACATCGGAAACCGCCGGTGCGATCAGGCTCTCGGTCTCGGCAAACGCGAAGCTTGGAACCTTTGGCCAGCGGGCGATCGGCACTTGTTCGGATGGCGGATAAAGTTGCCAATCCCCGGGATCCGTTGGCGTCGCCGGCCGCTCTGCGGTTGCCGGCACGACATGAACGATGCGATAGCCGCGCGCCTTGAGGTCGCGCAGGATGTTCGGCAACGCGCCCGCGGTGCGGGCATGGATGTCGTGCAACAGCAGAATGCCCTTACCCATGGCTTCCAGCCGCCTCATGGCGAGGTCGTAGACCTTCGCCGACGAGATGTGGTGCCAGTCATCGGCGAGAAAATCGGTGCTCCAGACCTGGATGCCTTTCGACGCCAGATAGGCTTCGGCAGCATCGCTGCGGTTCAGGCCGGGAAAGCGGAAGAATGGCGCCACGAGGCTCGGATCATCGAGCGCCTTTCTGGTGGAGGCAAAACCGTCCTCGATCTGCTTGGTGGCCTGCTCGAGGCTCATCTTTGGAATGTTCAACGGATGGGTTTGACTGTGCGTGGCAATGGTGTGGCCGGCGGCCGCGAGCTTGCGCACGCCCTCGGGATTGGCAATCGCCTGCTCGCCGATGGTGAAGAAGATCGCCTTCACACATTGGTCGGCGAGGATTTGCAGCACCTGATTGGAGTTCTTCGGCAGCGGACCGTCGTCGAAAGTCAGCACCACCTCGTGATCCCGAAGCGGTAGCGTCTCCGGATATTGCATGGTGCCGAGACGCGGATGCGCGCGGGCGTCGACTACAATGGTTCGCGAGGTGCCAATCGCATCGGGATGACCGGGGCAATCGGCCGCCTGCGCCGCCAGGGTGCCAAAAAGCACCGAGATGGCGGCCAATGACCCGAGAACGCCGACCCTACGATTACGCATCATGGAGCACCCGCATTCTCCGCATTCAATAGCTGCTGCCGCATGAACGCAGCATTAATCGTTCGAATGTCGATATGTTTCAGATCGGCGCTGTCGCTGTCAATCGCCCGGTTCCCTGGTCGGCCCGCTGGGAACCAGACGGCCGCGCGAATAGCGCGGGAAGGCCGGCCGGGGCCTCCGTTTTGGCAAGGCTTTGGGCCTCGGCTCGATTCGCGTCGGCTGCAATGCAACCAAGCGTGGGGGCGATCGTATGGCCCTCCGCCGCGATTCGCCAATCTGCCGATCAGAGCTTGTCACGGAAGGCCGCCGCATGTGCCGGCTGCGTTGCGGGCCATCGCAGGATCGCGGCGGCTCGCTCCGAATCCTGGCATTGCGCTTGCGGTTGCCGATTGGGTATGGCCTGCTCTCTCCAGTGTGGCGGCTTGCGAAACCCGCACCATCAGCACCAAACGCCTTCAACCGATCTGTCAAACGGCGAGACGCGCCATGGCCGAGCAAATGGACGTTGCGACCTCCGCCGAGGCTTCGGTGTTCGACCATGCTGCCATGCGCGCGGAAGATGGCGCGATTCGCCGCGAATTCGTCGACGAAATCGCGCGCCGCATCGAGGCGAGCGATGCGACCTTCCTGCGCCAGATCGTGGCCGAACTGCACGAGGCCGATCTCGGCGATCTCATTGCGGCGCTGACGGCCGATGATCGCGTCCGTCTGGTCGAGCTGACAGGCGCCGACTTCGATTTTTCGGCGCTCAACGAGGTCGACGACACCGTCCGGGAAGAGATTCTCGAAGAGCTCGAACCCGAGACCGTCGCCGAAGGCGTGCGCGAGCTCGACTCCGACGACGCCGTCGAGCTGCTCGAGGCGCTCGATGAGGAAGACCAGGACGAAATCCTGGAGAAGTTGCCGCAGCAAGAGCGCGACGCGCTCGAGCGCAGCCTCGAGTACCCCGAAAACTCCGCCGGGCGGCGGATGCAGACCGACTTCATTACCGTGCCGCCCGGATGGACCGTGGGGCAGGCGATCGACTACATGCGTGACACGCCCGATCTGCCCGAACGGTTTTATGAAATCTATGCGGTCGATGGTGCACGGCATTGGCAGGGCGCGATCCCGCTCGACGTCTTGCTGCGCTCGCGCCGACCCGTGGCGCTCGCCGATCTGATCGATGCGGACCGTCGCCGCGTATCGGTAAGCGACGATCTCGATGAGGTGGCGCGGCTGTTCGGCAAGTACAACCTGGTTGCCGCTCCCGTGCTCGACGCGGACGATCGCCTCGTCGGCGTCATCACCGTCGACGACGTGGTCGATGTCATCGAGGAGGAGGCGGACGAGGAAATCAAGGCGCTTGGCGGCGTCACCAGCGACGAAGAGCTGTCCGACAATTTCTGGACCATCGCCAAGGGCCGTTTCAACTGGCTTCTGGTCAATCTCGCCACCGCGTTTCTGGCGTCTTCCGTGCTCGGCCTGTTCGAGGGGGAACTGGAAAAGATGGTGGCGCTGGCAGTTCTGGCGCCGATCGTCGCAAGCCAGGGCGGCAATGCCGCGACCCAGACCATGACGGTCGCGGTGCGCGCGCTGGCCACGCGCGAGCTCGGCACGAGCAACGCGCTCCGGGTCGTGTTCCGCGAAGGCCTCGTCGGGCTCGTCAATGGCGTGGCCTTTGCCGTGATCACGGGGGTGGCCGCGGTGGCGTGGTTCAAGATTCCCGGGCTTGGAATCGTGATCGGGCTTGCGATCATCTGCAATCTCGTCGCCGGTGCGCTTGGTGGCATCCTGATCCCGATGGTGCTGGAAAAGGTGAGGGCGGACCCGGCGGTCGCCTCCGGCACCTTCGTCACCACGGTCACTGATGTCGTCGGATTCTTTTCCTTTCTCGGCATCGCGACGCTCTGGTTCGGGCTGAGCTAGGTCCGGCCGCTTTTATCGTTAATCGGACCTTAACGGGGCTGGCCGATGATGCGCGTCCGAGAGGGGCCGATCATGCAGCGCTTGCGGTTGAAGGCGGACGGAAGGATCGTGGAATTGCGGGATGGGCAGGAGTTCCCGCTCGCGCCGCAGACCCTTGCGGAACCGGCGCAGGAGGCTCGGCCCGAAGTCCGCGACCTGCGACGTCGCGCTCGCCTCACACAACAGGAATTCGCCGCAAGGCTCGGTGTGCCCGTCGAAACCATCCGCAACTGGGAGCAGGGCAAACGGATGCCGCGGGGCCCGGCGCGGGCCCTGCTTGCCGTGATTGCGCACGCGCCGGAAACGGTTTTCGCCGCACTCGCCAAACCCTGATCAACCAAGACGGCCGGCGCCGTCTTGGCAGCTTCCGCACCGCGCGACATAATGCGGCGGTCGGTCAGAGTGTGCAAAAATGCTTTTCGTCGAGGCCAACGGCGCGAGAATCCCCTGCATCGGGCTTGGCACCTGGGAACTGCGCGGCCGTACGTGCGCAAGAATAGTCGAGCAGGCGCTGAAGCTCGGTTATCGACATATCGATACCGCGCAAGTCTACGAGAATGAACGCGAGGTCGGCGAAGGCCTGCGCGCCTCGGGCGTTCGGCGCGACGACGTCTTCGTCACCACCAAGATCTGGACCAGCAACTTCACGCCGCACGTGCTCGAGCGTTCCGCAAAGGAAAGCCTCGTCAGGCTGCGCATGAGCGACGTCGATCTGCTGCTGTTGCATTGGCCCAATCCCCAGATTCCGCTGGCCGAAACCCTGGGTGCGCTGGCGCGCGCCAAGCAGATGGGCCTGGCGCGGCACATCGGCGTCTCGAACTTCACGGTGGCCTTGATCGAGGAGGCGGTAGCCGCCTGTCCCGAACCGCTGGTCTGCGACCAGGTCGAGTACCATCCCTATCTCGATCAGGACAAGGTGAGGGAAGCGTGCGCAGGTAACAACATGGCCCTGGTCGCCTACAGCCCGATCGCAAAGGGGGCCATCAAGAAGGACGAGACCTTGAAGCGGATCGGGCTTTGGCATCGCAAGAGCGCGGCGCAGGTTTGCCTGCGCTGGCTCGTGCAGCAGAACGTGTCGGCGATTCCGCGCACCTCGCGCATCGAACGACTGTCGGAAAACATCGACATCTTCGATTTCGAGCTGTCGGAGCAGGAAATGGCCGAAATCTCGGCACTTCGAAGCGCGCGAGGCCGGCTGACCGATTTTGGGTTTGCACCGAAATGGGATTGAAGAGCTAGTGGTCCGAACGCCGTGCGGCTATGCTAGAGCCGGGCAGGGGTTGGCTTTGAATTTCGGCGGCAATGAACGTTCGGCAGTACATACGAGCGGACATCGCGGCATCGGCGATCGCGCATTTGTCGGTGCTGTTGCTCGTGTTCGTGTTCACCGAGGTGCACCCGTTCGGTGTCGTGACGGCCGAGCCGATCGCGGTCGACATCGTGCGGCTTGACGAGATCGGCGACAAGGTCGAGCCCGATCCTCAGCCGCAATTGCCGTCATCGGATGTTGCCGCCGCAAACAGGGAGGCGCAGTCCGGGGCTCAGGCCTCCGCGCCCGCGACCGCGCAGGCCGAGAACGTCGCGTCCCCGCCACAACAGCGTCCCGCGCCTTCCAGGAAAGAGGCCGCGCTCCAGCAGAAACAGCAAGAACAGAAACAGCAAGAGCAGAAGCAGCAAGAGCAGCAGAAGCAGCAAGAGCAGAAGCAGGAAGCCAAAGCTCAGGCGGCGCCGCCGCCTCAGCCCCAGCCTCAACCGCAGGCCGAACAACAAGCGCCGCCGCCGCAGCCGGCGCCCTCGCCATCTCTGGGCTATACGCCGCCGGAGCCTGACATCACCCTCAAGTATCACGTCATGCTCGGCCTGCCCGCGGACATTCCGGTGACGCCTCCCAAATCGGCCGGCGACAAGACCAATGACAAATCCGGTGACGGCGGCGATGCAAATGCTTCCACCAAGGCTGACGTGTCCTCCAGCATCATCGAGGAGTTTCGACGCCACCTGAAGACCTGCTCGAAGCTGCCGGATTCGGTCGCTCCCACCGACAAGGTCAAGGTCAAGCTCCGGATCGTGATGACACCCCAGGGTCGGCTCGCCACCAATCCGATCCTGATGGAGGCGAGCGCATCGGCGAAAGGACCGCTTCTGATGCAGGGCGCGATCGCGGCGCTCAACGCCTGCCAGCCCTATTCGATGCTACCCCCCGATCGCTACGGCGAGTGGAAGGTGATCGATTTGTCGTTCACGCCCGACGATTTTTCATCGTAAGCGGCTCATTCTCGCCCTCTAGGTCCCTATCGCCTTCCAGGCGTTGGAGGCGAATTGCCGCCGCCATGTCACAATGACCACCGCGGCCGTGGTGACGAACAGCACCCAGGGGCTGACGAACCAGCCGAGATAACCGAGCGCGAAGAAGAACGCACGCTGTCCGCGCTGGAAATGCCGCCCGGCCAATTCGAACAGGCGCGCGGTGCGCAACACATGCGCCTCTGCTTCCGGCGTGTCGCGTCTTGAGGCCGGCGGCATTGCGCCGAACAGGATCGCGACATAGTTGAACAGACGATAGGCCCAGGCAAATTTGAAAAAGGTGTAGACGAATATCAGGATCAGCCCGACGCATTTGACTTCCCACAGCGCGGGCGAGGGACTGAGGTCGATCGGCAGCGTCGAGAGCACGGCGAGCGCATCGTTGGTTGAGCGCAGCAGCGCAAGTCCGCCGCCGATCGCGATCAGGCTGGAGGAGGCGAAGAATGCCGTTCCGTTCTGCAGGCTTGCCATGATCTGCATGTCCACCATTCGCGCCTCACGGTCGAGCATGCGACGGACCCATACCTCGCGATAGATGTTCATGCGCGCCGACAGGCTGTTGCGTCCATAGTCGCTCCGCTCGAGCGTGTAGGCATAGACCAGCCATTCGATGGCAAAGAAGGCGACCGCCAGGCAGTCGACCAGGTATGGGCGCATGCTTCATTCCCCCGTTCGCATCCGGACCGCTGGCGTGCTAAAGCGCGGCGGTGCGCGTGGCAAGACGGCACCGCAAGGGATTTGTCGCGATGGCCTTGAAGCTCGTGATCGGAAACAAGAACTATTCATCATGGTCGATGCGGCCGTGGCTGGCGTTGCGCGGCAGCGGCATCGCGTTCGAGGAGATTTTCATCCCCCTCTATACGGGCCAGGCCGACAAGGATCGTATTCTCGGCTTTGCACGATCCGGCAAGGTGCCGATCCTGATCGACGGCGACGTCACGGTGTGGGATTCGCTTGCGATCATCGAATACGTCGCGGAGCGTTTCCCGCAGGCAAACCTCTGGCCGGAGGATCGCAGCGCGCGGGCGCATGCGCGCTCGATCTCGGCCGAAATGCATTCGGGCTTTCTGCCGCTTCGCAACGAGTGCGGGATGAACCTGCACCGGCCGATCGGCGCGATTGCGCTGTCGGAGGATGCGCGCGCCAACATTGCGCGTGTCCAGGAGATCTGGACCGATTGCCGCGAACGTTATGGCAAGCGCGGCCCTTTCCTGTTCGGTGCCTTCGGCGCAGCCGACGCCATGTTTGCGCCGGTGGTCCATCGCTTCCGCACCTACGCCATCGCGGTGTCGCTTGAGGTGAAGAACTACATGGAAACCATGATCGACTTTCCCCCCTTCAAGGAGTGGACCGAAGCGGGGCTCGCCGAAACGATCGTGATCGAGAAATTCGAAAATGCCTGACGGAAGTTGATCGCAATAGCGGCCTCGCGGCTTGACGCAGCTTCGCGAAAGCAGTCGAATCGCGCGCAGCAATTTCGTCAGAAAGGGATTGGTCATGGGAATTCTTCAATTCATTGGAGAACAACCCGGCATTCAAGAGCGCGCTGAGTCAGCTCGGAGCAGCCGTGCTTCCCGCGGTGTTGGGCCAAATGATGGGGAGTGGCGGTCAGGGTGGGCTGAATGCCATTGTCGCCAAGCTGCAGCAGGCGGGTTTCGGCGATCAGGTCAAATCCTGGATCGGGACCGGCGAGAACCTGCCGATCACGGCCGACCAGTTGAAGCAGGTGCTCGGCAGCGACATGGTCCGGCAGCTTGCGGCCAAGTACAACATTCCGATCGATCAGGTCGCCGAGGTTCTGGCACACCAGCTTCCCGTCGCAGTCGATCGCGCAAGTCCTGATGGGAAGTTGCCTCACGCTGCCTGAGGGTCGGATGGGCAGGCGCAACAGGGTGCTGGGGACCCGGCGGATCGGGCCCTCCTATTCCCGCGTATCGTTCTGAAAAACCTGAAAAATTGCGTATTTGCCATGCTTGGATGATGCTGGCCAATGCGCGAGCGAGCGTGCTATAAGTCACACCGGGTTTCCAGCCGGCCGACAGCCATGCGGGATCGTGGGGCGCGGACCGGCTTTTGTGTGATGGAGAGGGCGTTGAAGCATAAGTTTCCTGTTGGAGCGACCGTCTACTTTACAGCCAGCAATGTCTCCCGGCCGGCTGCGAGCGGTACGTATGAGGTTATCCGACAGCTTCCCACCGAGGGTGACGACTGCCAGTACCGTATCAAGAGTTCGAGCGAGGCCTTCGAGCGGGTCGCCAAGGAAAGCCAGCTTGCGATCTCCTGAGCGATTCGCGCTCGCTCCGTCAGGCGCGAGCAAACCGCATCAATGGGCATGCCGCGGTAGGTTTGCAGCGTTATCGACCGCCGGGGCGGTTTTCAGGGCGAATGTCGTGAGCTGAATGCCGGGCTGGCATTGCTTGCGCAAGATGCGCAATGATGCTGCGTGAAGGGATGAGCCGCGCATGAACTGGGCTTGGGCCACCTCGCTCGATCACATCTGGCGCTCGCCGGGCTTTCCGATGTGGCTGACCCTGGCGGCAGCCTGCTTCTTCGGGATGATCGTCCTCCTCACGCTCGTGCGGGCCGAGAAATCGGTCGCCAACGGCGCGCTCACCGTCATCACCTTGCTCGCCGTTGGTATTGCCGTCGCCGGCACGATCCGCAACTATGGTCCGACAAACCGGGGTTCGTCGGGCGAGATCCACCTGGCGGCCTCGGCGCTGCCCAACTTGCCGGTGCTGTCGTGCATCGACGATCTGGCCGGCGAAGTCGTCGGTTCGGCCTGCGAGAAGGTCGTATTCGGCTCGCCGGAATCGACGGCGGCCGCTGTGAGCTACACCGCCTCGCTGCTCAGCCGCCTGACCGCACTCGGCGACGTGTCGACCGCCAAGCCGAACATGACCACGGAGATGTTTGCTATCCGCCGGGCGCTGGAACGCGACCGCTATGGGCTCGTCGCCCAGGTGCTGACGGCGCGGGAAGGCTGTACCGCGGCGCAATGCCCCGTATTTCGATCGCTGATGGATAGCCGCCAGGTCGCGGCAAACATGAACGACCGCGTGTACGAGCTGCTGGTAGGGCGATATTCGCCCGCCTGGAACACGCCTCCGGCGGCCTCAGTTCCGATGGCGGCGCTGCCGGGCTCGGTGCCCACGGGCCGCCCGACCAACGCCGAGTTCCCCAGCTCGGCCAATACGCCCGCGGTCAGCATCATGACGCCGGAGCCTGGAACGGGGTCGGGCAGCGGACAACGCCCGGCTCAGACGGCTGCGAAGCCGCCGGCGGCCGCAGCGCCCGCGGCCCCCGCGGCTCCCGCAGCATCTGCGGCGCCGCCGCCGTCGTCAGCGATGGCGTCGGTCAAGAAACAGCCCGCGGCAAAACAGCGGCCGGCAGCGCCGACCGCGCTCGCGCCTCCTGCGCCTGCCGCACCAGCGGCTGCGCCGTCGGCGCCGGCGCCGGCTGCAGCAAACGACTGATCCGCATCGCCCGCGGTCCAGGGCACCTCGGCAAATATCTGTTTTTTGTTCGGTTTTTCGATTTGACAGGGAAGGGTGAGGTCGCGGAAAACGCGGCTCCCTCATCCCGAGCGTTACATGGACCCATGCCGCTTCATTTGATCAAGCTCGCCGTTGGCTGCGATTCCGTTAAGGAGTTGAAAGGCTGGGTGGCCGAACGCATGAAGACCGCGAAGAAAAAGGGCCTTCCCCAGCATCACGTTCACGTCACGCGGATGACGCCGAAGCGGATCGACGACATCCTCAACGGCGGTTCGCTGTATTGGGTGATCCGCGGAGAGATCGCCGCGCGCGAGAAGATCATCGCCATCGAGCCATTCCGCGACAAGGACGGGATCGGTCGCTGCCGGCTGATCATGCAGCCCCGGGTGATCGCGGTCTCGCCGCGGCCGATGCGCCCATTCCAGGGCTGGCGCTACTTTACGAGGGACTCCGCTCCTCCGGACCTCGGCAAGGCTGCGGCAGGGACGATTGCCGCGATGCCGGAACCGATGCGCCGGGAATTGCGCGATCTCGGCCTGCTTTAGACCGCGATATTGTCGATCAGCCGGGTGGCGCCGAGCCGTGCCGCGACGAGGATGCGCAAGTGGCCATTGCGCGCCGACGTCGGCTGCAGCGTCTCGGCGTTGCGCAGCTCGAAATAATCCAATGCAAAACCGGCGGCCTCGATGATGTCCGTGCCAGCCGACATGGCGGCGGAAATGCTCTCGCCGGCCTTGAGCCGCGCCGCGCTCTCCTTCATGGCGCGATAGAGGGCCGGCGCCGCATTCCGCTCTTGGCTCGACAGATAGACGTTGCGCGATGACATCGCGAGCCCGTCGCGCTCGCGAACCGTTCTCGAGCCGATCACCTTGACGCCGAGATCGAGATCGGCGGCCATCCGCGTCACCACCCGAAGCTGCTGAAAATCCTTTTCGCCGAACACCGCGACATCCGGGCGGCATTGGGTGAAAAGCTTGCCGACCACGGTGGCGACGCCACCGAAGAAATGCGGTCGGAAGCGATCTTCCAGCCCTGCGGTCGCCGGCCCCTCCGGAACAATCCGCGTGGCAAAGCCGTCCGGGTACATGGTCTTGACGTCCGGGTGCCAGACCACGTCAACGGCTTCGGCGGTGAGTTTCTCCAGATCGGTCTTCCACGTGCGCGGGTATGAGCCAAAATCCTCGGTGGGGGCGAACTGAGTCGGGTTGACGAAAATCGAGACGATCACCTTGTTCGCGCGCCGCTTTGCGAGCCGCACCAGCGACACATGGCCGTCATGGAGTGCGCCCATCGTTGGAACCAGCGCAACTGTGGCTTTTCTGGCGCGAAAGCCGTCGACGGCGCGGCGCAAGGCTGGGACCGTGCGGACGATCATGGGACTGCGGGGCATCTGGACTCGATCTGTTAGGGATGAGAGAGCGTTGCGATCGGCTTTGGTGGCCTGTGTTCCACACTATCAAGCCGGCGCGACGCGCGCCAAGCGCAGACACCCCTTGAACGTCATCACGAACACTCTCCAAAGCGATCGCGGATCGTCACGCACCGCGCATCGCAGTTTTGGATTCACGATGATCAGCAATTTAAGAGCGCTCAAGCGCATTTTGCTTGACCACGGCCGCGCGTAATTTGAAGATGATCGAGGGGTCGATAAAATGCTGGTGCAGGCAAGCCAAGGGCAGCTAGGCTCGGCGCACGTCGTCGTCTTGGGGAACGAGAAGGGCGGTTCCGGTAAATCCACCACCGCCCTGCATATCGCTGTGGCCCTCATGAAGGCTGGACAGCGCGTCGCCACCATCGATCTCGATTGTCGCCAGCAGAGCTTCACCCACTACATCCACAACCGCAGCGCCTGGGCACGTCGGACCGGCATCGACCTCGAGTTGCCTGTCCATCGGCTCATCAAGCTCGGCGACACCATGCAGATCGCCGACAATGAAAATTCCGAATTCCAGCAGTTCATGGACGCCGTCGCCGAGGTCGAGCGGACGTTCGACTTCATCGTGATCGACACGCCGGGAACGGACAGCTATTTGATGCGGCTCGCTCATTCGATGGCCGACACTCTGGTCACCCCGATCAACGACAGTTTCCTGGATTTCGATGTGCTGGGTACCGTTGACCCCCAGACCTACGCCGTTACCGGGGAGAGCCATTACGCTTTGATGGTGCGCGAAACCCGCCGCAACCGCCGCCACCTCGACGGCGCCACCACCGACTGGATCGTGGTCCGCAACCGCCTGTCCATGATCGGCTCGCGCAACAAGCAGCTGGTGGCTGATGGCCTGAAGGAGTTGTCGTTCCGGCTCGGCTTCCGGGCGATCGACGGCTTTGCCGAACGGGTGGTCTACAGGGAATTCTTTCCGCGCGGCCTGACCGCACTCGACGACATCGACGAGGCGACACTCGGGACGCGGCCGAATCTCGGTCATGTCACGGCACGGGAAGAGGTTACCGGGCTGCTTCGCCAGCTGAAGCTGCCGCTGGATGAGCGGGGCCGGCGCCGTGCGGCCAATCGCGCCGAATGGTTCAGCCAGGTCGACAAGCCGCTCGAGGTTCACGACATTCTCGGCGTCTGAACGCTCAAGCGGTAGGCCGTTACTGCTACCCAGGGTAGTCCAAAGACAAACAAACCCGCCTTCGGTGCGCCTTGAAGGGAACCTCCGGAGTTTTCCGGAGTTTTCAACAGGCATTTACCGGGGTATCTGAACCTAAATTCGACACGTCGCGTCTTTATTGTGCGCGCGGTCGTTGCCTGCTGAAGGGCTGCGCAAGGATTGGGTGCGCCGCACAACGTTCAGGCGGCCAATTCACAACATTTAGACTTCCTGTCACCTTGGCGTGACATATATTTGAGGAAACCGCGGACAGAAGTCCTGAGGAGGCTGGAACTAGGGCGAAGGCCCGTTCCCGAAACGAGCATGAAACGTGGAATCGCCGTCTTGCTTTCTGTCGGTGCGGTTGCGACCGCCGCCTACTTCACCGTCAGCAAATGGGCAATTCGTCACGAGAGCATCACGTTCTATGATGCCTCGCGCGATAACCGCCCGGTTGCCATCGACATCGCGGTGCGCCGTGACAGGGAGATGCAGGCCGATGCCGGCCTCCTGAGGCTGCCGGTTGCGATTCTCAATCACGGCAACACCGTCAAGAATACCGAGTACTCATTCCTCGCAAATCTGATGGCTGCGCGCGGCTATGAGGTGGTGAGCATTCAGCATGACCTGCCGAGCGATCCGCCGATGGTAACAAAGGACGGCGAGCTTTATGTCGGGCGGCTTGCGCAGATCCAGCGCGGCGTCGCCAATATCCGTTTTGCCGTCGAGGAGATGAAGAAGGTTCGGCCGAACGCCGACTACGACCATCTGACCGTGGTCGGCCATTCCATGGGCGGCGACATCACGATGTATTTCGCCAAGCAGTATCCCGAGGACGTCAAGAAGGTAGTGACGCTGGACAATCTGCGCGTCCCCTTCACCACTTCGGGCAAGTTCAAGATCCTGACCTTCCGCTCCAAGGATCCGCAGTTCAAGACCGATCCCGGCGTGATCCCGAGCGAGGAGGAATGCGAGAAGGCCGGCATCACGGTAGTGAAGACCACCTTCGGGCATAACGACATGCGCGATACCGGCTCGGAAGAGGCAAAGGCCTCGATCCAGGGCATGCTGGACAAGTTCCTGGCCGATACCGATGCCGAGGACGTCAAGCCGGTTCAAACCGCCACGCCAAAGGTCCTCGACCCGGGCCCGGTGGCGCCCTATGTACCGACCGGGAAGCAAGCCAAAACCTCCGACCCGGCCAAGCCGGCGGACACCGCGACACAATAGACGTCAAGGCATGTCCCGGCGTATGTGAGGGCTTGCAGCGACAGGCGAGCCGATGTCGGGTGAACCGACCAAACCCAGTTCCGGCGACGTGACCTCGCGCGATGGCGCGAAGTCCTCGTCATTGCCGGACGCCAAGCCCTCCAAGTCGGACGACATCGCAGCCTTCGTCGCGAAGGCGCGGGCGATGTCGCCGCATGCCGCGGGTGCGCGGGGCCGGCTGGTGTTCGCACTTGATGCCACGATGAGCCGGCAGCCGACCTGGGACATGGCGTGCGCCCTGCAGGCCGACATGTTCCGCGAGGCCGCCTCCCTGGGCAGCCTCGACATCCGCCTGGTGTTCTACCGTGGCTTCAACGAATGCCGCGCGTCCAACTGGATTTCCGACAGCGGTGAGCTTGCACGGCTGATGAGCAAGATCGATTGCCGTGGCGGCAACACCCAGATCGGGAAGGTGCTGGCGGAAGCCCGTCGCGAGGCCACAACATCCGGCGTGCGCGCGGTGGTGTTCGTCGGCGACGCAATGGAGGAAAAAGTCGACGATCTCTGCGCCCGGGCGGGCGAGCTCGGCATGCTCAAGGTACCCGTTTTCCTGTTCCAGGAAGGCCATGATGCGGTCGCAGAGCAAGCCTTCCGCGAAATCGCCCGTCTCACCGGCGGGGCCTGGTGCAGGTTCGATCCGGGAGCGGCCGCACAATTGCGCGAGTTGCTGCGGGCGGCGGCAGCCTATGCCGCCGGCGGGCGTGACGCGCTGAAACGGCTGTCGGCCCGCGAAAGCGGGGCCGCCAGGTTGCTGGGCCAAATGAAGTGATCACTCACGTTTCGGCGCGGCTGCCATTATATTGAGGCCATGCCGACCCTGATTGCAGGCGCCGTTGCCGTCCTGGTTCTGTACTTGCTGCTGCAGATGTTCCGCGCGGCCAACCCGGTCGTGCTGGCGCGCGCGCTCAAGATCGTTGGGGGCGTGGTGTCGTTGGCGGTTGCCGCCTTTGTCGGCGTTCGCGGCGAGCTCGCTGTGGCCATACCGCTCGGCATCTTCGGAGCCGGGTTATTGGGCTGGTCCCCGTTTTCTGGGACGGGCTTTCCCAATATCGGCGGAATCTTTTCGGGCGGGGCTGCCCGCTCGCCGGGGCAGACCTCGCAGGTCCGATCGCATTTTCTGGAAATGACACTCGACCATGACAGCGGCGCGTTGAGCGGCCGCATCGTGGCCGGCCCCCATGCCGGGCGCCTGCTGGACGAGTTCGATCTTGGTGAGCTCGCCGCGATGATCCCGAGCTTCGACGGCGAGAGCGTTGCGTTACTTGAAAGTTATCTGGACCGCCGGTTTCCCGCCTGGCGTGAGAACGCGCAGGGAAACTCGGCAAGCGGGCAGCGCCGTGCGCCGTCGCGCGGCAAAATGACGGACGAGGAGGCCTATCAGATCCTTGGCCTGCAGCCGGGCGCGGGGCGCGACGAAATCGGCCGAGCCCACCGTGCGCTCATGAAGAAACTGCATCCCGACCAGGGGGGGTCGACGTACCTCGCCGCCCGTGTAAACGAGGCCAAGGATACTTTGCTTCGAACGCATAACGGTTAACTCCGGCAACGCTCACACGCTAAAACCCAGAAGAGTTTTCAGCTGATCTTCCAGAAAGTTTTAAGCGCAAATTCTTGACGAGAGGTTTGCAAGGCCTCGCCGCGGGCGCCCTCGTGCCGACGAAGAAAGGCCCGCGCCAGCCGAGCGGCGCGGGCCTCGAGGTCCTGACGGAAGTTAACGATCTAATTGCGAGAGGTGATGCAGGGAATGTCGGAGCGCTTCAGCGTGCGGCAGACCGCTTCGGCCTGATCGCGCTCAAGGCCTGCGAAGCGCGCGCGGAACAGCTTGCGATTGTCCTTGGCCATGACGGGCTCGGTAAAGGAATCCGCCTTGCTGAGCAGGCCGCGGGCGCTGTCTTTCGCGGCCTGGATACGCTTCTGCGCTTCATCCTCAGTCTCCAGCGCGCCGACCTGGACGATCCAACCGGTGTGAACGACGGGCTTGATCGCTCCGTTCTGCTGGATCATCTGCGGCTGCGCCACTGGAGCGGGCGGCGCCGGGGGCGGCGGCGATTGCAACGACGCGACGGCAACGGGGGCGGGGGCGGGGGAAGCGGCGGGGATGACCGGCGGAGCAGTGAGCGCGGCGCTCTGCTGTGGAGCAGGAGCGGCGGCAGCGAGGCGAGACGCCGGCAGCACGCCGAGCAAGCCATTACCGGTGCCGTGACCAGGCGGCTGCGGCGGCAATTCGGTTCGCGCGGGCTCGGCCCTCATGGGTTCTGGCTTTGCGATTTCGGTCGCCTTTGCGACCACGGCGTTTGAGGTTTCCGGCACGGAAGGCTGGCTCTGCGGGACCACGCTGGTCACGTGGGACGCGGGCTGCGAGGGACCGGCGGACGCAAGCTTCATCGATCCCGCCTTGACCTGCACCGTCTTGACTTTGACCGGCTTCATCGGTTCGGCCGCGCCGGGGATCGCGGCGATCGGCGCGGTGTGGATCACGCCTGATGTCAACGGCGCCGGCTCGCTCTTGACGGTCTCGTTCTTGACGGCCTCATTCTTGACGGCCTCATTCTTGGGCGTGGCGGGAGGTACCGCAGCAGTTGCTTCCGCGAATGCCGCCGTAACCTTCGCGGCCTTCGATGCGGGTGCGCGCATCGCAGGTGCCCAGGAGTCGGCGGAGGCGGGTGCTGCATCCTCCTGCACTTCTGGGACCGACGCCGGTTTCGGCTGCGGTTCGGCATCGGCGATTTCCGTGTTCGTCTCGGTCGAATTGCGCTCGGTGATTGCAACTGCCGTGCGGGTGCTGGCGGCCTTGCCGAGATTCTCCGCGAGCAGGTTGCGCATGATCGCATCGCGCGAGCCGCCGCTGCGGCCGCCCAGCACGACGCCGATCAGGAAGCGATTGCCGCGGTGCATGGACGTCACGAGATTGAAGCCGGAGGCGCGGGTATAGCCGGTCTTGATGCCGTCGACGCCCTCGACGCTGCCGAGCAGATGATTGTGGTTGGAGATCGAGTGGCCGCGGAACGTGAACGACTGGGTCGAGAAGTAGCGATAATAGCGCGGGAAGCGGTCCTGAATCGCGCGGCCGAGGGTGGCCTGATCGCGCGCCGTCGTGACCTGCTCGTCGTTGGGAAGTCCGGAAGCATTGCGATAGGTGGTGCGGCTCATTCCGAGCGCACGCGCCTTGCGCGTCATTATTTTGGCGAACTCGTCTTCGCTGCCGCCGATGGCTTCCGCGATCACCACCGCGGCATCGTTTGCCGAACGCGTCACCAGCCCTTTGATCGCGTCTTCAACCTTGATGTTCTGTCCGGGGCGCAGATCGAGCTTGGTGGGATCCTGATCGGCCGCATGCGCCGATACCGGCATTTCCGTCTCGAGCTTCATCTTGCCGGCATCGAGACGCTCGAACAGCAGATAAAGCGTCATGATTTTCGTGAGCGAAGCCGGATGGCGAATGCCGTCGGGATTGGTGGCCGCGAGCGTGGCGCCGGAATTGCCGTCGACGATAATGGAAGAGAATTGCGGACTGTAGCTGTCGTCGGAATCGTGGTGGCGGACGTGATGGGTATGTTGATGCCGATAATGGCGACGCGCCTGTGCGCTGTCGCTCGTGATTGCCGCCCCTGCAAAAGTCACCAGCCCGAACACGCCAATGCGCAGCAGCGTCGAGGAAGCCAAGTTTTTGCGAAGCATGAATCCCCGTCCCAGTTTCTGACTAGATCACCGGTTCGTGAGGCAAAATTGTGCCCATTCGCCGGGGGATCATTCCCTGCTCGAACCCCGCGAACCCTGCGCAATGTTGCGACAGGCTCGGGGCTCAAGCTGCCGTTCTAGCTAAGATGTTGCAGGCAAACGGACTTTCACCGCCTGCCGGAAGGCCAACAAGTCCTGGAATCAGGTTAGGTCGCGCAGGTTGCCAAAAGATTAAAGAACCCTTGCGCCAACTCTCGCGATTCCCGCGAAACTCGACGCATTGTGCGTTGCACAAATTCTTGACATTTATTGTGCAGTGCACTATATGGGCGATGGCGCAGGGAGCCGGGAGCCTCCCGGATGCGCAGTCTGGGAAAAGGGATCCACGATGTTCAAGGTTGAAGACATGCAGAACTACGGCAAGGAGCAATACGAGACGGCTGTCGCGGCGGCGACCAGCCTGCAGAACGGGCTCCAGGCGATCGCCGCCGCTTACGGCGACTACACCAAGAAGTCCTATGAGGACACCAAGTCCTTTGTGGAGAAGCTTTCGGGCGTGAAGTCGCTGGACAAGGCGATGGAAGCGCAGAGCGAATTCGCCAAGACGGCCTATGAAACCTTCGTTGCCGACTCGCAGAAGATCGCCGGCCTCTACGGCGACCTTGCGAAGCAGGCCTACAAGCCGGTTGAAAGCCTGATCGTCAAGCTCAATCCAGCGGCCGCACGTTAACGCGCATAAGCTTCTGCGTTGAACAAGCCCGGCTGATTGCAGCCGGGCTTTTTTGTTGCTGTCCGCCATTGTCGCAGCCGCGACACCGGCGAAATACGGATCGACCGCCCGTCGAGGCGTCGATTCATCATGAACTTTGTGCTGGATAGGACGATCGCCGGAGCGATCTGCCCCGGTTTTGTCAAATCCGCCAGAATTGATTAACGTACGTCGGATCGCATGGTTCGGGAATCGGACCCGACGCGGTGCCATGACGACTGCTGCGCTTGCGCGAGGCAGGTGACTGACCCATATTCGATCAGTTACGATCGGTCGGGCCGGCCGGATAGGCGATCTGGAAAGTTGGGAGGCCACGATGGCTCCTGCGGGAGATCATCCGATGGCGCCGTCCGGTCTCCCGGGACGTTGAAGGCCACTGCAAATTTATCCGTGCCAAGATACCCGTGCCGAAAATACCCGTGCCATGTCGCAATTGAATTCCACTCCTGACTTGCAAGCGCCGGCCGCAATCGCCGTCACCCGTCCCCGAATGGGGAACGACGAAAACCGTCCCGGGGTCCCCGGCGGTCCCGCCGCATCGGTCATCACCAAGGTCAAGCCGAAGACCAAGCGACCGAACCTCTACCGCGTGTTGATCCTCAACGATGACTACACGCCGATGGAGTTCGTCGTCCATGTCCTGGAGAAATTCTTCCAGAAGGACGTCGAGGCGGCCACCAAGATCATGCTGCACGTCCACCATCATGGAATTGGGGAGTGCGGCGTGTTCACCTACGAAATTGCCGAGACCAAGGTGACGCAGGTGATGGATTTCGCGCGCAAGCACCAGCAT
The DNA here is from genome assembly GCA_963738845.1 of uncultured Alphaproteobacteria bacterium. GTDB lineage: Bacteria > Pseudomonadota > Alphaproteobacteria > Rhizobiales > Xanthobacteraceae > Bradyrhizobium. The sequence goes on from CAVTYJ010000017.1 coordinate 35,819, forward strand.
CCCCTGCAGTGCGTGATGGAAAAAAAGTAACACCGGTTTCATGCGTCTCGCACGGTCGCGCGGCTAAACGGAACGGGTTTTGCATCGAAAGCAGCCGTGACGCATACTGGATTCGCGGAACCGGTCTTTTTCCGCGCCCGGGTAAACCTATATGTGACAAAGGTTGTTGTTGCCTGATGGGGCGACGGCGATCATGATGGAAGGGGGCACAGGAGCGCGAATGCCGACTTTTTCCCAAAGCCTAGAACAATCCTTGCATCGCGCACTGGCGATTGCGAATGAGCGCCACCATCAATATGCGACGCTCGAGCATCTGTTGCTGTCCTTGATCGACGACTCCGATGCGGCCGCCGTTATGCGCGCCTGCAGCGTCGACCTCGACAAGCTGCGTACCAGCCTGGTCAATTATCTCGAAACCGAATTCGAAAATCTGGTCACCGACGGCGCCGACGATGCCAAGCCGACGGCCGGCTTCCAGCGCGTGATCCAGCGCGCCGTGATCCACGTCCAATCCTCCGGTCGCGAGGAAGTGACGGGCGCCAATGTGCTGATCGCGATCTTCGCCGAGCGCGAAAGCCACGCCGCCTATTTCCTGCAAGAGCAGGACATGACCCGTTACGATGCAGTCAACTACATCAGCCACGGCATCGCCAAGCGGCCGGGCGTCTCCGAGGCTCGCCCCGTGCGCGGCGTCGACGAGGAGACCGAGACCAAGGGCAACGACAACTCCAAGAAGAAGGGCGAGGCGCTCGAAACCTATTGCGTCAACCTCAACAAGAAGGCGCGCGACGGCAAGATCGATCCCGTCATCGGCCGCAATTCCGAGATCAACCGCGCCATCCAGGTTCTCTGCCGCCGGCAGAAGAACAATCCGCTGTTCGTCGGCGAAGCCGGCGTAGGCAAGACTGCCATTGCAGAAGGGCTCGCCAAACGCATCGTCGACAGCGAGGTGCCGGAGGTTCTCTCCGCCGCAACCGTATTCTCGCTCGACATGGGCACGCTGCTCGCCGGCACGCGCTACCGCGGCGATTTCGAGGAGCGGCTGAAGCAGGTCCTCAAGGAACTCGAGGCGCATCCGAACGCCATCCTGTTCATCGACGAGATCCACACCGTGATCGGGGCCGGCGCCACCTCGGGCGGCGCGATGGACGCGTCCAACTTGCTGAAGCCGGCGCTCGCCTCGGGCACCATCCGCTGCATGGGCTCGACCACCTACAAGGAGTACCGCCAGCATTTCGAGAAGGACCGCGCGCTGGTGCGGCGCTTCCAGAAGATCGATATCAACGAGCCGACGGTCGACGATGCGATCGCAATCCTCAAGGGCCTCAAGCCCTATTTCGAGGATTATCATCGCCTGAAATATACCAATGAGGCGATCGAGGCTGCCGTGCAGCTGTCCTCGCGCTATATCCACGACCGCAAGCTGCCCGACAAGGCGATCGACGTGATCGACGAGTCCGGCGCGGCGCAAATGCTGGTCGCCGAGAACAAGCGCAAGAAGACCATCGGCATCAAGGAGATCGAGACCACGATCGCCTCGATGGCGCGGATTCCGCCAAAGAGCGTCTCCAAGGACGATGCCGAGGTGCTCAAGCATCTCGAGCAGACCTTGAAGCGGGTGGTGTTCGGCCAGGACAAGGCGATCGAATCGCTTTCGGCCTCGATCAAGCTTGCGCGCGCTGGCCTGCGCGAACCGGAGAAGCCGATCGGCTGCTATTTGTTCTCGGGTCCGACCGGCGTCGGCAAGACGGAAGTCGCAAAGCAGCTTGCCGCGACGCTTGGCGTCGAACTGCTGCGCTTCGACATGTCCGAATACATGGAGCGGCACACCGTGTCGCGCCTGATCGGCGCGCCTCCCGGCTATGTCGGCTTCGACCAGGGCGGCCTGTTGACCGACGGCGTCGACCAGCATCCGCATTGCGTGGTGCTGCTCGACGAAATCGAGAAGGCGCATCCCGATCTCTACAATGTGCTGCTGCAGATCATGGATCACGGCCGGCTCACCGACCACAACGGCAAGCAGGTCAATTTCCGCAACGTCATCCTGATCATGACCACGAACGCCGGTGCGGCCGATCTTGCGCGCCAGGCGTTCGGCTTCACTCGCCAGAAGCGGGAAGGGGACGATCACGAGGCGATCAATCGGCAGTTCGCGCCCGAGTTCCGCAACCGTCTCGACGCCATCGTTTCGTTTGCGCATCTCAATGCCGACGTGATCGGCATGGTCGTCGAAAAGTTCGTGCTGCAGCTGGAAGCCCAGCTTGCCGACCGCGATGTCACCATCGAGTTGTCTGAGCCGGCGAAGGCCTGGCTGATCAGGCACGGCTACGACGAGCAGATGGGTGCGCGGCCGATGGCGCGCGTGATCCAGGAGCACATCAAGAAGCCGCTTGCGGACGAGGTTCTGTTCGGCAAGCTCAAGGGCGGCGGCCATGTCCGCGTCGTGCTGGTCAAGGACGAGGCTGCGGATGCCGACAAGATCGGCTTCGAGTTCGTCGAAGGGCCGGTCACGCCGAAGCCGGAAAAGCTTCCGGGCACGCGCAAGCGCAAGCCGAAACCGAGCGGCCCGAGCGGCGGTGGCGGCCCCGGCGGCTCAAAAGGCCCCGCTTCCAAGGGACCACTGGTCAAGGTCTGAGGCGCATTCTGGATGAAAGCAAACGGCCGGCATGAGTGCCGGCCTTTTTGCTTGGGTGAACAGGGCTCAACGATTTGGCTTCGGCTTGTCCTTCACCTGGATGGATCGGAGATAGTCCACGGCGGCCTCGGCATCCTCGCGGCTGAAGTGGAAGCTCGGCATGTCCGGATGCACGGTGGACAGACCGTTCTCCAGTCTCTCGGCAAAATCGCTATCGTAGAGCTTCTCGTCTCCGAAAGTTCGGAAAGGCGGGGCGTCCGGATGCGGGCTACGCCCGCTCGTGCCGACGGCATGGCAGCGCCCGCACATGGTCTGCAGCACCGCTTTGCCGTGCGATGTCGCGCCTTGCGCGGCATGGCCTCCTGCGACGATGGCGCATATCGACAAAAGCGCTGGCCAAACTCTGTTCAAGGCAACTCTCTCCCTCTACCAGCGCGACGTGGCCTTTCCATAGGCGTACAGCGCGACAAGCCCGACGGTCACCATGGTCGATGCCATGATGACGATGCGGTCCCAATCGTGCTCTTTGCCGGCATGCCTGTTCACGGTGAGAAGCGTAAACAGGGCCTTCATTCCAAAGCGCCGCATCGAAATGTCCTGATCGTGCACGATATGTCCGATAGCGCTGCAGATGCGGTCGTGGCTTGAGCCAGATCAAGGGCGCAAGGCCGCGCGGCAAATCACTGTCCGATGGCCCATTGCACGATTTCGGCCGCCTCGCCGCCGACCTTTGCTTTCCAGGCGGCGATCGGCGTTGCGGCAGCTTGCCTCAGAGCTTGAACGAGCACAGGCGGCGCCGGGTCTGCGATGCGAACGCCGTTCTCGCGCATGCGTGCGTAATTGTCGGCGGTGCGATGAGCCAGAAGCTCGAACTGCCGCTGCTCGGTCTCGCGCGCCGCCGCCAGCACGCTTTCCTGCACCGCCGCCGGAAGCGCCGCGAACGCCTCCTCGCGAACGAAGGCAAGCGAGATCGGCATGGCATAATTGATCGCGGCAAAACAGGGGAGGAAATCCCAGAGCTTGCGGCCCGAACCGCCATCGCCGGACGTGAGGACGGCATTGAGGCGGTGCTCTCTCAGGCCTGCGATCGTCGCATCCATCGGCAGGATCTCGGCGCTGGCCCCGGCGGCCCGCATCACGGCGGTGGAAGCCGCATCGTAGCTACGCATCGACAGCTTCGACAGATCATCCGCGTTTTCGATCGCATGATCCGACCAAAGGCCGGTCGCCGGCCAGATCGTCAGATAGAGCAGCTTCAGGCCCTGGCCCGCGAGCGCCTTCTCGTAGAGTGGGCGCGCGCGGACATTGAGTGCGCGTGCCGTCTCGACCGATTGCACGACAAAGGGCAGGGTCGTCAGGCCGAACACCGGGTCAAGCGCGGAAAGGCCGCCGGCAAAGGCATCGCCGCCGGCAATCCGACCCTCGCGCGCCGCGTTGGGCATATCGCGCGAGGTGATCTTCACCTCGTTGTCGAATGCGTTGAATGTCGTGACAAAGCCGCCGGTGCGCTCTGCGACGAGCGTTGAGAAGGTGACGAGACCGATTCCGGAGATGTTGTCTTGCGGATATTCGGTCGTCATCTTCCAGCTCACCTGCGCGGCGGCCGGGACGGCGTACAACGCCACGGCAATGGCGAGCAGAACGGCCGAGAAGCGAGCGAAAGCGGGGGCGACAGGCAAGCGCGTCATCATGGCCTTCACTGACCGCATCCGCCCATGCGGGTCAATCGCAAAGCCTGATCAATGCCCGCTATTGTCTGGGATTTGACGTTCGCTGCACGGATCGCCGCGACCGCCCGCTGGAGGTCAGTCCTCGCCGAGCAGCTCGTTGATGCGGCGCTGAAGCTGCCGCTTCTTTTTTTCGCTCCGGCGCAGCCGCGCGTCGAGGTCGCTTGCCGGTGCATCCGTCATCATCGTCTTGAAGGCGAGCCCGACCAGGTTGGCGTGCCGCCAGATCATCCGTGCCAGATAGGAGCGTCCCTTGCGGGAGATGGTCAGGTTGATTTCGCGCGGAATGCTTGCTGAGGCATCGAGCTCGACGCAGGCGCCGCCTTCAGAAAAATTGCGGACCACGCAATCCATGGTCGCGGTGCTGTTGATTTCGGCAACCCCGCCATAGAGCACCTTGTCGCGCGTGCTCGTTCGTCGGTCCTGCATGGGTGTCCTCCGCCAGATCGGTGGACTTTACGCAGGCTATTGCGGCAGGGAAGGCGCCCGGTCCGGCGAACTGGCGTTAACGTAAACCGCCCGACCGCGACGTTTACCAAGATCGGCCCGGTCGGCGGTCCTAATCGGCATGATCGATCAGCTCGCGATGCGTCTCGCAGATGCGATGCGCACCGGCCTCCAAGAGCTCATCCCTGCTGCCATAACCGTAGAGAACGCCGATCGCGGTCATGCCATTATTGCGCGCGCCGACCATATCGTGGCTGCGGTCGCCGATCATGACGGTCTGCGTCGGATCGACGTCGGCGGCTTCCAGCGCGAAACGCAGGAGATCGGTCTTGTCGGTCCGTGTGCCGTCGAGCTCCGAGCCGAACACCCTTTCAAAATGCTGATCCAGACCGAAATGCGAGACGATGCGCTCGGCATAGACGGCGGGCTTGCTCGTTGCGACGAACATGCGCCGGCCCGAGGCGGCAAGCGCCGACAGCGTGTCCTCGATGCCAGGAAAGACCTCGTTCTCGAACAGGCCAATTTCGGAAAATCGCTCCCGGTAGAGCAACAGCGCCTTGCCCGCCAGCGCGTCGGTGCCGACAAGCTTCTTCAGGCTCGCAAGCAAGGGAGGGCCGATGCACCAGGCCAGATCGTCTTCGCTCGGAACGGGCTGTCCGAGTCGTTCCAGGGCGTATTGGATCGAACGGGTGATGCCCGGTTTCGGGTCGGTCAGCGTGCCGTCAAGATCAAAATAAATGATGCGCATCGGAGCCGATCGGCGTTGGATAGGTTGACGCCTTGCTAGAGGCCGAGTGGCCGGAGTCAAGGATGGATTGGTCACACGTGGGCAGAACCATGCGGATAAGTGTGGTTGCTTGCTCTCTTGCGCTGGTCTTGACAACGGCGGCACGCGCTTTGGCCGAGGACTCGCTCCCGACAACCGTGACGATCCCGAGCGTTGAAGAGCTGGCCATGCCCAATGGCGGGCTGCAGAAAGCCGATGCGGGTCCCGAAAGCACGCGTGAGGCGATCTGTCTCATGATCGAGTCGGCGGCGCGGGCAAACGACCTGCCGCTGGAGTACTTCGCGCGCGTGATCTGGCAGGAAAGCCGCTTTCAGTCGGATGCTGTCGGGCCGACGACCCGCAGCGGCCAACGCGCGCAGGGGATCGCACAATTCATGCCGGGCACCGCCAGCGAACGGGGACTGCTCGATCCCCTCAATCCCGTTCAGGCCCTGCCGAAATCAGCGGAGTTTCTGGCCGAGTTGCGCGCGCAGTTCGGCAATCTCGGCCTTGCGGCCGCAGCCTACAACGCAGGTCCTCGCCGCGTCCGCGAATGGCTCGCCGGCACCGGTTCGATGCCCTATGAGACCCGAAATTACGTCTCGGCCATCACCGGCTCGAGTGTGGACGCCTGGGCCAAGGCCGGGAAGGGCGGCAAGATGCCGGAGAGCGCACCGCCGACCACATGTCGCGATTTGATGGCCCTCCTCAAGCGCGCGCCCAATCCCTTCATCGAACAGCTCGAGCAGCACGTGACAGTCGCGGCCGCAAAGGTCTGGGGCGTGCAGCTTGCGGCCGGTTTCGATCGCAACAAGGCGCTGGCGATGTATGCGCGCGCCGTCAAGAACCTGAGCGCCGTGGTCGGCGGCCGTGATCCCAGCATCCTGGGCACGGTGCAGCGCAGCCGCGGCTCCCATATGTTCTACGTGGTCCGTATCGGCGCCGACACGCGGCCCGAGGCTGACGATCTCTGCAACAGGATCCGGAAGGCGGGCGGCGCCTGTTTTGTGCTCAAGAACATGTTTGTGCGGGGGTGATTTCGTCGCCGGCCCGGGATGACGATTGACCTCCGGCCCTTTCATCCCCGTTATGCGGCTGATGTTGCTGCCGCCGCTCGATTCATCGCAATGGAATAGCTCGTTCCGTGCCTTTCTCTGGGGCATGAGGTCGGTCGGCTTTACCATTCTCGCGGCCGTCCTGTTTGCGACCTATCTCGGCATCGGCGCGCTCGCTCATGACAGCGGTTTCAGCCTGGGTTGGACCTTGCTCTCCACGGCCCTGATCTGGGCGGGGCCGGCGCAGATCATCGTGATCACGACGCTCGGGTCGGGCGCCACCATTTTGCAGGCGGCGATTGCAGTGACCATGAGTGCGGTCCGGTTGTTTCCGATGGTGGTCTCGGTGTTGCCGTTGATGCGAACCCCGCAGACCAAACGGCGGGAGCTGATCCTGGCCGCGCATTTCACCGCGGTGACGCTGTGGGTCGAGTGCCACCGTTTCCTGCCGCAAGTGCCGCGCGAGCGGCGGATCGCTTTCGTGCACGGGCTCGGCACCGGCCTGTTGTGTATCAGCCTGTGCGCCAACACCGCAGGTTTCCTGCTCGCCGCCAATCTCTCGCGGACTCTGGGTGCAGCGATCCTTTTGCTGACGCCGCTCGCCTTCCTGCTCTCGACCGCGCGCAATTCGAAGGAAATCGCCGACGTGCTCGCTTTGGTGCTCGGACTTGCGCTCTATCCAGTGGCCGCCTTGATGGACAGCGGCCTCGACATTCTCGTCAGCGGCGTCGGGGCGGGCACCATCGCCTATGGCGTTCATCGGCTGAGGGCGCGCAAATGAGCGGGTTCTTCGGCGATTGGCATGCACTTCTCGTGCTTCTGGTCGCGGGCGTCATTCCGAACCAGATCTGGCGAATGCTCGGCCTGTGGTTCGGTGGCGGGCTGGATGAGGGCGCGGAGCTTCTGATCTGGGTGAGGGCGGTGGCGACCGCAATACTCGCCGGCGTCATTGCTCAAATCCTCGTGCAGCCGCCGGGTGCGCTTGCGAGTGTACCGGGCTTTCTGCGCTATGGGTCGGTGGCCGCGGGATTTGCGGCCTTCATGCTGACGCGGCGCTCGATCTTTGCCGGCGTCGCCTGCGGGGAAATCGCCATGCTCGCTGGCAAGTGGTGGTTGGGCTGACGTCCGCTCGATTGCAAGCTACTGTGGCACCAACCAGCAAACGTTGGGGAACCGCATGCGCGCAATATCGGCCCTTCTCCTTTGTCTGGCGATGGCTGCCTTGGCGGCGACATCTGCGCGAGCCGCCGATTATCCGGCGCGCCCGATAAAGCTGATCGTGCCCTATCCGGCGGGCGGACCGACCGATGTTCTCGGCCGGATCTTCGCCGACTATCTGGCGCGCGACCTGAAACAGGCTGTCTTTGTCGAGAACAAGGGCGGTGCGCAGGGCGCGATCGGCGCGGATGCCGCGGCCCATGCCGAGCCGGATGGCTACACGCTGTTTTTCCCGGCCGGCTCGATTCTGGTGCTCAATCAGCTGCTCTACAAGAAACTGGCTTATGACCCCGAGCGCGATTTCCGGGTGCTTGCGCTCCTCACCGATACGCCCGTCATCATGGAGGTCCATCCCTCCGTGCCGGCGAAGACGATTGCCGAGTTCGTGGCCTATGCCAGGCAAAATCCGGGAAAGCTCAATTTCGGCTCGGCCGGAACCGGCGGAACGATCCATCTGGCAGGCGAGATGTTCAAGCAGATGGCCGGCATCGACATGGTCCATGTCCCCTACAAGGGCGCCGGTCCCGCGATGACCGATCTGCTCTCCGGTCAAATCCAGTTGATGTTCGAGTCGCCCGGCACCTCGCTGCAGCCGATCAGGGCGGGACTGTTGCGGCCGCTCGGCGTCAGCTCGGCGGAGCGCATTGCCGAGCTGCCCGACGTGCCGACGATTGCAGAGAGCGGCTACCCCGATTATCGCGTCAGCGTCTGGTATGCTGTCGCGGCACCCGCAAAAGTACCGGACGATGTCGCGGAAAAGATCGTTGCAAGCCTGACGCGCGGCTTGAATGACGAGGCGTTCCGCGCTTCCTTGGAGAAAGTCGGCTTCGTTCCGCTTCGTCCGCGCGATGCTGCAGGCATCAAGGCCTTCATCGAGGACGATCGCGCGCGATGGACGCGCGTGATAAAGACGCTCAACATATCCCTGGACTAGAGAAGAGAGAATGGTACGAGAAATGGAAATCCGCGAGGGCGAGGTCGCCGTCGACATTCCGCTGCCGCGCGATGCCGCATTGTACTTCATCGGCCGCATCCGCACGCCCTGGAGCTCGCGGTTGGAAACGCCGCGGCAGGGCCGTCATGACGGACCGGTCTGCCGGCTCGAGATCTTCGAGCCCTGGGTGCCCGCGATCAAGGGCGTCGATTTCTATGAAAATCTCGAGGTGATCTACTGGCTGCATCAGTCGCGCCGCGACCTGGTGCTGCAAAGTCCGAAGAACAACAACAAGCTCCGCGGCACCTTTTCGTTGCGGTCACCGGTACGGCCCAACCCGATTGCAACGTCCATCGTCAAGCTGGTCGGGATCGAGGGCAACGCCATCCTGGTGCGCGGCCTCGATTGTCTGGACCAGACGCCGCTGCTCGACATCAAGCCGGACCGCTGCGAATTCACGCCGCTCGCGCCGCCGCAAGCGGGCGATTTCCAGACGGAGTAATAGCGCCGCGTCTTGAGGCGACTGATTGCGCGCGCGAGCGTCGAGCGCCGTCATTCTGTCGCCTACACGTTGATCTCGCCCGCTGCCCGCACAATCGCTGCAATCGCTGCGTTGGCCGCCGGCGACGAGGTTCTCCCTCGCAAACGTACGACGCCCGTGCTCGACGGCGGCGACAGCCAGCCATCCACGACAAGGCGGACGAGCGCGCCGGATTCCAGTTCCTCCCGTACCGCCGCGTTCGTCGCACCCAGAACGGTATCCGTAGTGAGCGCGACCGTCTTGAGCATTCCGTAGTTGTCGCACTCGAGCGCGATGGTGGCCTCCTCGCCGTCAGGCAGTCCGAGCAGGGCGGCCAGTTCCACCTTTGAGGGGCTCAGCAGCTTCGGCACCGCGAGACCGTACGCCCAGACTTCCTGCAGCGTGTGCGCGCGCCCGGCCAGCGGATGGCCTGCCCGCACATACAGGTCGGCCGGCTGCCCCCCGATCAGCTGGATGTCCAACGCGGCATCGTTAGGCATGTCGCGCACATCCGCGGCAAAAAACTCGATGTTCTCGCTACGCAGGCTCTCCAGCAACTGCACCCAGTTGCCGACCTCCATGCGCAACGACAATTGCGGATGCTCGCGGCGCAGCGCCACAAGCGCGCGCGGCATCAGGGTGGCCGTCAGCAGCGGCCCGACACCGAAGGGCGTGTCGCCGAGCTTGCTGTCGCGATAAAGATCCACGTCGCGCTGCAGGCAACGTGCCTCGAACAGCAGCTTGCGCGCACGCTCGATGACAAATTCCCCGGCGGGGGTGGGGCGGACATCACCGACGTCGCGGTCGAACAGGCGGATACCCAGTTCGCTCTCGATGGCCTGGATGCTGCGGCTGAAGGCCGGCTGACTCAGGTGGGCGGCTTCGGCGGCGCGGGCGAAGTGCAGAGTGTCGGCAAGGACGACCACGTGGTTCAGGCGGCGCAGATTCATGGCGTTGCTCTTTATGCATTAAATCAATGAATATTATGCATTGGACGCATTAAGGCGCCAATACTAAGAACGTTCTCAATAGAAAACATGAGAGCGGTAGGAGACGCCCCACATGAGCTCGCAAATGCAATACCTCCTGATCGGCGCCTGCATCCTGGGCTTCGCCGCCATGGAGTTCATCACCCGACGCTACCAGGACGACGTGCGCGACAACGCGACGGCCAACGACGCCTGGCTGGAGGTGCTGATGTTCGTCAGCCTGATCGCCATCACCCAGCCGATCGCACTGCTGGGCAGCAACGCGTTGTGCAACTGGCTCATGCCCGCGCAGCACAACGCCTGGGCCAACCTGCCGTGGTGGGTCATGGCCGGCCTGCTGCTGATCGGCGATGACCTCACGCAGTACTTGTGGCACCGCGCCTCGCACACGCCGCTGCTGTGGCCGCTGCATCGCGCGCACCACAGCGCAGCCTACATGAGCGTGCGCATTACCTACCGCAACAACTTCTTTTACTATCTGATGATGCCGGGTCTGTGGATCGGCGGCGTGGCGGTGTACCTTGGTTTCGGCCCGGTCTACGCGGCGTACCTGGTGATCAAGCTGGCAGTCATCCTGGGCGCGCACTGCGCCTGGGCGTGGGATGCACCGCTGTATCGCATCCGCGCGCTGCATCCGCTGATGTGGGTGCTGGAGCGCACCATCTCCACGCCGGCCACGCACTGGGCACACCACGCGCTCACCAATGAAGATGGCATCGGCCACTACAAGGGCAATTTCGGCAACCTGCTGTTCTTCTGGGATGTGCTGTTCGGCACCGCGCACATCACACGCAAATATCCGGCCAAGATCGGCCTGCAGGACGACATCCTGTTTGGCCCGGAGCGCTGGACGACACAGATGTTCTACCCGTTGGTTCACTCCAACCGCGAGCATTCGGCGCTGCGCCCCGGTGGCTATGGTTTCACCGAAGCCAACCTGCAGACCGAAGCTAAACAGGAGGCCGCATGAATGACCGCGCCAGGGTCGACGGGCCGGTTGCTCTCGCCCGCGTGGTTAGCGAAGGGCAGCAGCAGGCGTTCGCAATGCCTCGGAAGGAGCCAAAATGCGTAACCATCTAGTCCGCGAGCGGCCTCTTGGCCACGCCGAGATGACCCGAATGGAAACCATCGTGCTTGCGGTCGCGTGGAGCGCCGCTCTTGTGGCGGTCTTCGTCCAGCTCACTGGTATTGGTTAGGAGAAGACGATGATCGTCTGTTCCTGCAATGTGTTCAGCGACCATCAGGTGCGGTCAGTGGTCGTCAAAGAGGCGCGACGGCCTCGTATGAGCGAGGTGTATGCCTGCCTCGGATGCAGTGCCCAGTGCGGCCGCTGCGCTCACGCTATCAAGCGGATCATGGATGAAAGGCCCGGCTCCGCACATGTGAACGCAAGCATGCACTGATTTGGGGTTGATGCAGTCACGGTCACACCCGCGCCCTCGTTCTTTCGCTCGGAGGACACGCGAAAACCAAGAGAAAGGGAACATCATGAACGCGCCTGTCACTTCCCGTTCGATCGACATTCCCGCTGAATTCCAGAGCTGCTTCGAGAGGCAGCGTGCAGCGTACCTGGGGGCGCCCGAGCCATCCCATGCTCAGCGCATTGCTGACCTGAAGTCGCTGATGCGTCTCCTGAAGGACAACAAGGACGAGCTGGTGGCAGCGATCAACGCCGACTACGGCAACCGGTCTGAATTCGAGACCCTGTTTGCGGAATATTTCGTTGTCCTGGAGACCATTGCCGACGCAGTCAAACATTTGAAGAAGTGGATGAAGCCGCAGCGCAGACACGTCGACTTCATGACCTATCCGCTCGCGCGAAATCGTGTCATCCCGCAGCCGCTCGGCGTGGTTGGGGTCATCGTTCCCTGGAATTTTCCGCTTAATCTCAGCTTCTGTCCGCTCGCAGCGATTCTGGCCGCCGGCAATCGAGCGATGGTCAAGATGTCTGAAAATTCAAAAGCGCTCGCACAGGTTCTGATGCGCGTTTCACCAAAGTATTTTCCGATCGAGAAGCTTGCCTTTTTCGAGGATGGCGGCGGGCGAGGACCGGGATTCTCGTCATTGCCCTTCGACCATCTGCTGTTCACGGGATCCGGTGCTACCGGTCGCTCGGTCATGGCCAACGCGGCCCGCAATCTTACCCCCGTCACGCTTGAACTGGGCGGTAAGGCCCCTGCGATTGTCGGGCCTGACTTCCCGGTCAAAACAGCGGCGGAGCGCATTCTCTGGGTGAAGATGTTCAATGCCGGTCAGATCTGTACGAATGTCGACTACATGTTTCTGCCCAAAGGGAGTGAGGACGAGTTCGTCCGCCATTGCCGCCAACTGTTTGCCGAGCGCTTCCCGGACATCAACGGCCAGGACTACACGTCGATCATCGATGAACGGGCTTTCACGCGGCTGCAGGCGACGCTGGAGGATGCGCGTACAAAGGGCGCGGTCCTGGTCAATCTTGCGGAACAGCAGATTCCGGACGCGAAGCGTCGCAAATTTGCACCGCATCTCGTGCTGAATCCGACGGACGACATGATTGTCATGCAACGCGAGATCTTCGGCCCGATCCTGCCGATCAAGACGTATGCTGATCGGCAGGAGGTCGCCGACTATATCAATAGTCGCGACCGGCCGCTGGCAATCTATCCATTCACTCACAATGCCGAGCTGCGCGACTTCTACATCTCCCGGGTCATGTCGGGTGGCGTATCGGTCAATGAAGCTCTCCTGCACGTCGGCCAGCACGACCTGCCATTTGGTGGGGTCGGGGCGAGCGGCATGGGCCATTACCACGCGCGTGAGGGATTCAACACCTTTTCAAAGTTGCGCCCGGTCTTCTACCAGGGTCCTCTCTCGCCGATCCAAATGTTATTTCAGCCGCCCTACGCCGGCCGCCCGATGAGCGTCCTGCAGATGATGATCAAGTGGAAGACGTGATGCGTGACGTCTGACGATAATGGCTGCGGCCCGGATTCACTGGCATTCGTGCGGAGACTACCATGAAGGGTAAAGTCGTCGTCATCACCGGCGCGTCGGGGGCACTTGGCAAGGTGGTCGCCGAAGAAGCATTCTTGCGGGGCGCGCGAGTTGCCGGTGTTGATCATGCCGCCTCACAGCTCGCGGCGACAGCCCAGCGGATCGAACTCGGCCGCATCGACTTGACCGATCCAGCACAGGCGAAAAAGGCGATCGACGCCGCCGCCGCTCATTTCGGCGCGGTCGATGCACTGATCAATATTGCCGGCGGTTTTACCTTCGAGACCATTTCGGAGGGCGATCCCAAGGCCTGGCAACGCATGCATGCTCTCAATGTCGAGACCGCGCTGAATGCCTCGCGCGCGGCGATCCCGCATCTTCTCAATTCGCGGGCGGCTCGCATCGTCAATATCGGTGCGATGAGCGCACTTCAGGCCGGCTCCGGCATGGGTCCTTATGCGGCGTCGAAGGCTGGCGTGCATAAGCTGACGGAGTCACTGGCTGCGGAGTTGAAAGGCAAGATCACAGTGAATGCGGTGCTGCCCTCGATCATCGATACGGCGGCAAACCGGGCCAGCATGCCGAACGCCGATCCCGCCAAATGGGTCGCGCCGAAGGAACTCGCTGACGTCATCCTCTTCCTGGCGAGCGATGCCGCCAGTGCCGTTACCGGCGCGTTGCTGACCGTCAACGGACGGGTCTGAAATGCGGTCGCGCCGCCAACAGCTTTTTCCAGACCGAACGCCCCCGCTTGCCTGCCCGGTTCGGCGAGCGGGCGCGCCGATGATCTAGTTCAGCGCCGCCGCCAGCCTGGCCGCGTTGGCCTCCAGGACCTTGGGGTCTTCCTTGCGACTTGCCGGCGGCAATAGCGCAACGCCCTCATGGCGCGGCATCACGTGCACATGCAGGTGAAACACCACCTGTCCACCCGATTGCTCGTTGAACTGCTGGATGGTGATGCCATCGGCGTCGAAAGCCTTTTTTGCGGCGGCGGCGATCTTGTGGGTTGCGCGCGCGACATGAAGATAGTCATCGATCTCGATGTCGAGGATGTTGCGCGCGGGCGCTTTCGGGATCACGAGCGTGTGGCCGGGTGCGCGCGGCATGATGTCGAGAAACGCCAGCACATGGTCGTCCTCATAAACCTTGTAGCAGGGAAATTCGCCGCGCAGGATCTTTGCGAAAACGTTGTTTGCGTCATAGGCGGGCATGGCGGCTTCCTCAGAAATTTTCGGCAACTTCCCCGAAAGGGTGCCGTCGGTCAAGGCGCCTCGTCGGCCCCCTTGCGGAACGGACCGGCAGCCGCGAGCTCGCGGCCAGCCTCGGCGACATAGGCGCGCTCGCGCTTGAGATAATCGGCAATGGCGCGGCGCAGTCCGGGGTCGGCAATGTAGTGCGCGGAATAGGTCGTCTGCGGCAGGTAGCCGCGCGCGATCTTGTGCTCGCCCTGTGCCCCGGCCTCGACTGCGCGCAGGCGATGCTGGATCGCGAAATCGATCGCCTGATAGTAGCAGACCTCGAAATGCAGGAACGGATGATGCTCGATTGCACCCCAGTTGCGGCCGAACAGGGTGTCCGAACCGATGAAGTTGATGGCGCCGGCGATCCATCGTTTGTTGCGCTTGGCCATCATCAGCAGCACGTCGTCAGGCATGCTTTCGCCAACCAGCGAAAAGAACGAACGGGTCAGATAAGGCCGGCCCCATTTGCGTGAGCCGGTCTCCATGTAGAACGCGAAGAATGCGTCCCAGGCCTCCTCGGTGATATCCTTTCCCGCGAGCCAGTGGATGCTGATGTCGGAGGCGACCGCCTCGCGCCGTTCGCGCTTGATCGACTTGCGGTGGCGCGAATTGAGTGTGGCGAGGAAGTCGTCGAAGTTCGTAAAGCCCTGGTTGTGCCAGTGAAACTGCTGATCGGTTCGCTGCAGGAAGCCGTGCCCGGCCAGGAGCTTCCATTCCGCCTCGCGCGCAAACGTCACATGCGCGGACGATGCCTTGCTGATGCCGCACAATGCGACGAGGCCGCTCGCAAGCGCTGAACCGATCTGCTCGCGATCGGCGTCGCCACGGATCAAAAGGCGAGGGCCCGTCGCCGGCGTGAACGGAACCGAGCATTGCAGCTTCGGATAGTAGCGGCCGCCCGCGCGCTCATACGCATCAGCCCAGCCGCGGTCGAACACGTATTCGCCCTGCGAGTGCGATTTCAGATAGCAGGGCACGATGCCGACGACCTTGCCTTCGAGCCTGGCGATGAGGTGCCGCGGTCCCCAACCCGTGCGTGCAATCGCCGATCCGGAGTTTTCGACCGCCGAGAAAAACGCATGCGAGACGAAGGGGTTGTAATAAGGTTTCGGATCCGGGCAGGTAGCGGCCGCGCGAGCGCCATTGCTCGCCGAATGCGGCGTGACCGGGTTGGCGCAGGCGTCCCATTCCGATGCCGGAACATCTCCGACCGAGGGGACCGCTTCGAGGGTGATTTCAGGCGAGGCCATCTATGCCAAAGATCGTGCATTGCAGCACCGACTGCAAGGGTGGCGCGGTCACAGTCAGGACATTAGGGATCCGGGCGAAAGCCTTCAAAGATCATCTGGTCGGCGTGGCGCGCGGCGCGCGCCCGCTGCGCGGGCGTGCGCACGGTCCAGGTCAAAAGGGGGCAGCCGAAAATGTTGCGCGCGATCCAGGGCGCCGGCGAGGGCAACTCATCGATCCAGTAGGCGACGAAGTCGGGTCGGGTGCGAAAGAAGTGGTGCAGATGCTTCATTTCCCGGCGCTGCGCCGGCGAAGCATCCGGCCAATCCTCGGCCGTGTAATGGCGCTCGGCGACGATGCCGCGGGGACGTGACGGGATCAGCTCGCGCAAGGCCATCACCTGATCCGGATCGAAGGACATGCCGGCGGCCGGGCCATCATAGTTGGAGAGGACCTCGGCCATCCGTGCCACCAGCTTGCGGTCGCCGTCGAAATGACTCTTCACCTCGATCACCAACGGCACGCGGCCTGCCACCAGCGTGCAGAGGTCGGAAAGCGTCATCATCCGTTCCGGCGTATTCTTGAAGCTTACGGCTTTCAGCGCGGCCGCTGTCTTTTTCAGGAGCGGACCGCTGCCCTCGGTAAGACGGCCGAGCTCGTCGTCGTGATGCACCATCGCCTCGCCATCCGCTGTGAGCTGGATGTCGCACTCGATGGCGAAATTGCCTGCGACCGCGGCCTTGGCCGCGCCCGGCATGTTCTCGATGATGCCATTGGCTCCGTCGTGCAGGCCGCGATGGGCTACCGGCCGCGCCGTGAGCCAGCCTGGGGCAGACACTTAAGCGACCTCGAAGGTGCCCTCGATTTCGACCGAGGCATCCGCCGGCAGCGAGGCGACACCGACCGCGGCGCGGGAATGCCGGCCCTTGTCCCCGAACACCGCCACCATGAGGTCGGAGGCGCCGTTCACGACCTTGGGCGCGTCGATAAAATCCGGAACCGAATTGACGAAACCGCCAAGCCGGACCACCCGCACGACCTTGTCGAGGTCGCCGATGGCGGCCTTCACGTGCGCGATCAAGTTGATGCCACAAAGGCGTGCCGCGGCGGCGCCCTCTTCGATGCTGACGCCGGCCCCCAACTTGCCCTTCGAGGTCAGCTTGCCCTGCGCGTCGAAGCAAAGCTGGCCGGAAACGAACACCAGGTTCCCGCTGCGGACGAAACCCACGTAATTTGCAACCGGCGCGGCGGGCGCCGGCAAGACGATACCGAGAGAGGCCAGTTTTGCTTCGATCGTGCCCGCCATCTTCTTGCTCTCTCTTCCTCTTCCCATCATCGGACCGCCTTGTTTGGCGCATCGCGCCCTCACATGCAAGCGACGGCTGAGTGGCGTAAAATCAAGCACCGTGTCAGCCAAGCTCGCACATTTCCGTGAAGCGGTCCCAGTTGCGACGCAATCTGACCGCCAGTAATGTCGCAACTCACCCCGTTGCAAGGACCGACCATGGTGCAGACGTTGCGGACATCACTGGTGCCCGGCCTCAAATCGACGACACTTGCCGTGCTGGCGCTCTCGGCTCTTGCAAGCGCTCCGGCCATGGCGGCGGCCACTGCGCCGTTCCTGCCGCATCAGGCGCTTTATGAATTGAGCCTCGTCAAATCGCGCGGCTCGAGCCCGATCAACAGCGCGCGCGGCCGCATCCTCTATAATTTCACCGGCAGCGCCTGCGAGGGCTACACCTCGGAATTCCGCCAGGTCTCCGAGCTTGACGTGGGCGAGGGCAAGGTCACCCTGTCCGACCTGCGTTCGACCTCCTGGGAAGATGGCGCGGGGAAGAGCTATCGCTTCAAGATCGAGACGCGGATGAACGACGCCGAGGCCAGTCCGGTCGACGGCATTGCCGAGAGAAGCGGGGATCACATCACGGTCAAGTTGAAGCAGCCCGTGGTGAAGACATTCACGCTCGACGGCGCGACGGTGTTTCCGACCGAGCAGATCCAGCGCATCATCGCCGCAGCCAAGGAAGGCAAATCGCTGCTCGAGCTGACCGTCTATGACGGCTCCGACAACGGAGAAAAGGTCTACAATACGCTGACCGTGATCGGTCAGCCGATACCCGGCGACAAGCCGAATGCATCGCCTGATCCCTCCACCACCAACGATCAGATGAAACAGATGACCCGCTGGCCGGTCACGGTGAGCTATTACGACCGCGATGCCAAGTCCAAAGAGGGCGAGCAGACCCCGGTCTATGCCATGTCGTTCGAGCTGTTCGAAAACGGCGTATCGCGCAAGCTCGTGCTCGACTACAACGATTTCGTCATCTCCGGCGCGCTCGGCAAGTTCGACATCAAGGACGCCAAGCCCTGTAAGTGACGGCGGAAAGGCCGTCATCCCGGGGCATGAGCGCGAACACGGGATCTCGAGCTTTCCGGGTTCGATACTTCGCATCCCCCCGGAATGACGAGCTCACTCCGCCTTCTCCGGCCCATCATAGGCGATACCGCGGATCACGGCGGCTGCACCGAACTTCTTGCGCAGATCGTCGATCGCACGTTCCGCATGCGCGGCACGGCGGTCGAGCATGTCGATATCGTCGGCTTCCGAGCCCTTGCGCAGCGCGCTGACGCCGGTGCCCATCAGGCGGAAGGCGGTGCCGTCGATCTCCTTGGCCAGCATCTCGCGCGAGACCGCAAAGATCTTGGCCGCGAGCTGGGTCGGCGCGGCGATCGATTGCGAGCGGGTGCGCTGACGGAAATCCGCGGTCTTCAGCTTCAGCGTGATGGTCAGCCCGGCAAGATCGGCGTTCTTCAGCCGCGCGGAGACTTTCTCCGACAGTTTCCAGAGCAGCCGCTCCAGTGTTGCGAAATCGCGGATATCGCTTTCGAAGGTCGTCTCGCTCGAAATCGTTTTCGCGCCGCGGTCGGGCACCACGCGGCGATCGTCGATGCCGCGCGCGAGCCGCCAGAGCCTGCGACCGTCGGTCGGGAACTGCCGCATCAGCTCCGCTTCGTCGGCGCGCTGCAGGTCGGCGATAATGCGAAAGCCGCGGCTTGCGAGCTTGTCCTGGGTTGCCGGACCCACGCCGAAGATGAAGCCGACCGGCTTTTCCTTCAGCATCGCCACCGCGTCCTCCTGGTCGAGGGTGGCAAAGCCTCGAGGCTTGTCGAGATCGGAGGCGACCTTGGCCAGGAACTTGTTGCAGGACAGCCCGACCGACACGGTGATGCCGATGTCGCGCTCGACGCTGCGGGCGAAGCGCGCGAGCACCTTTGCCGGGATCATGCCATGCACGCGCTCGGTGCCGGACAGATCGAGAAAGGCCTCGTCGATCGAGAGCGGCTCGACCAGCGGCGTCAATGCCAGCATCGCCTGGCGCACCTCGCGGCCGACGCGAACGTATTTCGCCATGTCGGGCCGGATCACGATCGCGTGCGGGCAGAGCGCGAGCGCCTTGAACATCGGCATCGCCGAGCGCACGCCATAGGTTCGAGCGATGTAGCAGGCCGCCGACACGACGCCGCGCTTGCCGCCGCCGATGATCACCGGCTTGTCGGCGATGTCGGCATTGTCGCGCTTTTCGACGGTGGCATAGAACGCATCGCAATCGATATGCGCGAGCGCGAGCCTTGGCAGCGCGGGATGGCGGACCAGGCGCGGGGACCCGCAATGGCCGCATCGCCTGGCGGAGGCCTCGAGATCGCCGAGGCAATCGCGGCAGAAGCAGCTTGGCGCACCGGGCGCGCTCACGGCACGTCGCGCTCCCATTTCGGATCGCCCAAAACCTCGCGCGCCGCGGCGACGTTGGTCGGGTGCAACTCGGAGGCCTTTGCGAACGCCTTGACGGTGGCGTCATCGCGCAGCACGAAATCGAGCACGCTGGCCAGAAACTGGGGGTCGGCGGCCGCTGCCCGAAGGTTCTGCGGACCGATTCCGGTTTCCGCCAGAAACAGGCCCAACCGCTCAGAATCGCCCGCAATGAAGTTCAGGGCCTGAATTGCAACGAATTCAGCGACTTCCCGGGGGTTTTGAACAGGCTTTTTCAACGGCCGGTTTGCCTTTCCGTTAACTTATGGTCTCTAATTTGCAAAAGCATCATGCCCGAGTCTCTCTGACCTGCTCAAGCAAGCTGAAACCAATTCGTGGAAAGAGGAAGCCGCTTAACGGGTTAGAGCGATACTGGCGCTAGTTTGAAATACCGGTGCTTGCTGGGGGCGCACCGCATTTTAACCGGGGACAACAGGGATTGGGAGGACGGGATGGCAAAGACCGTCCTGATCGTCGAGGATAATGAGCTCAATATGAAGCTCTTTCGCGATCTGTTGGAAGCACACGGCTACGAGACTTCAGGCACCAGCAACGGACACGAGGCGCTCGATCTCGTGCGCCAGATGCGCCCCGATCTGATCCTGATGGATATCCAGCTGCCGCAGGTTTCCGGCCTCGAGGTGACGCGCTGGATCAAGGACGATCCGGAGCTGCGCACCATTCCGGTCGTTGCCGTCACCGCCTTCGCGATGAAAGGCGACGAGGAGCGTATCCGCGAGGGCGGCTGCGAGGCTTATCTTTCCAAACCGATTTCAGTCGGAAAATTTATCGAGACGGTGCGTCGATTTATCGGGTAGGGAGAGTTTGTAGTGTCCGCGCGTATTTTGGTCGTCGACGATATCCCTGCCAACCTCAAGCTCCTGGAAGCCCGGCTTTCGGCCGAATATTTCGACGTGCGGACCACGTCCAACGGCGCCGATGCGCTGAAGATCGCCGAACGGGCCGAATGCGATATCATCCTGCTCGACGTGATGATGCCGGACATGGACGGTTTCGAGGTGTGCCGCCGCCTGAAGTCGAACCCGGCCACGCATTACATTCCCGTGCTGATGGTCACCGCGCTCGACAGTCCGGCCGATCGGGTGCGCGGGCTTGAGGCCGGCGCCGACGACTTCCTCACCAAGCCCGTCTCCGACGTCGTGCTGATCGCACGCGTGCGCTCGCTGACCCGGCTGAAGATGATGACCGACGAGCTGCGCATGCGGGCGATCACCTCGCTCGAGATCGGCGTGCAGGCGCCGGAGCGCAGTGCGGTCGCCGATAGCGGCAAGGGCGGACGCGTTCTATTCGTCGACGACCGGCCGTCGTCGTTTGAACGGCTGGCACCGCTGTTGAGCCAGGACCACACGGTCGACGTCGAAACCAGCCCTGCGGATGCCCTGTTTCGTGCCGCCGAGGGCGATTACGACCTTCTGATCATCTCGCTCGATCTCGATGATTTCGACGGCCTTCGGCTGTGCAGCCAAGCCCGCTCGCTCGAGCGCACGCGCCACGTGCCGATCCTTGCGATCGCCGACCCCGAGCACAACACGCGCCTGTTGCGCGGGCTCGAGATCGGCGTCAACGATTACCTGCTGTCGCCCGTCGACAAACATGAATTGCTGGCGCGCGCCCGCACCCAGATCAAAAAGCGCCGCTACACCGATCACCTGCGGGACAATGTGCAGCACTCGATCGAGGCCGCGATCAAGGACGCGCTCACCGGGCTGCACAACCGCCGCTACATGGAAAGCCATCTCGCAACGTTGGCCGAGCAGGCCTCGGGCCGCGGCAAGCCGCTGGCGCTGATGATGCTGGACATCGACTACTTCAAGTCGATCAACGATTCCCACGGTCACGATGCCGGCGATGACGTCTTGCGCGAGTTTGCGGTTCGCATCCGCAAGTCGATCCGCGGGATCGATCTCGCCTGCCGCTATGGCGGCGAGGAGTTCGTGATCGTGATGCCCGAAACGGACCTGCATGTCGCCGGCGTGGTGGCGGAGCGGTTGCGCCGCTCGATTGCGGGCGAGCCTTTTGCCATCGAGAAGGGAACGAAGCACATCGAGGTCACGATCTCGATCGGGCTATCGACGCTGGAGCGCAAGGGCGAGCCGGTCGCCGATGTCCTCAAACGCGCCGACACCGCGCTCTACCGCGCCAAGCACGACGGCCGTAACCGCGTGGTCTCCCAGGCGGCGTGAGCTCTCAACTTTTCCTATTCGAATTTCAAACAGCAAGCCTCTCCGTCATTGCGAGGAGCGAAGCGAAGCAATCCAGACTTTCTCCCTGGCATGACTTTCTGGATTGCTTCGCTGCGCTCGCAATGACGATGGAAGGCGTGACTCCGCGTTCCCGCGACGCGATGCGTCCGAGTCGTGCAGCACTGACATCCCTCGAAGGCAGAGGGCGCAGGGAATGCCGGGTGTTTGACTGCACCCGCAGCCTTGTGTGCGAAGTGAAGAAGCACACAAGCATAGTCACTACAGGCGAAGCCGAACAAACGACATTCCCTGCGCGATGGTGTTAACGGCTGCTTATAATCTCCCCGGTGTCCGTGACCTCATAGTCACCGTCGCTTGCGAGTTCATCACCCGCAAACTTAGCGCCAGCCCAGGGGCGCCAGGACCATACGACTTGGCCGTCCGCGTCGGCGCCGCACGTCATACGGCGCGACCGCGTCCATCGCATCCCGCTTCGCGTGTCGTGACGATCGCGATACGCCCCTCGCAACGAGGCGGGATCCGATTATGATAAGCAGAAATTTTGAAAAACGGAAGCAAAATCTTCGTTGCGGCCGACCGGAACGCCGAAAAGTATTGAATAAGCTCACGAAATTCGGTTTTCGGCGCGAACAAATCCCGCAGCCGCCCGGTCATCTAACGCGACCGGGAAGCCGGACCATCGAACTGATTTGCCGGTTGCCGGCACTAAGCAGATGAGGCCCGGCGACGGCGGACTGCAATATGCATCCGCCCAGCCGCAAAACTTGGAGACATCAGTGCTTGCACTTCAGCTCGTCATCGGCGTCGGCATCGCGCTGCTGTTTCCGCTTCTGGTCTACACCGGCGTGGCGACATTCAGGTCGCCACCGAAACCGAGCAATCGCACCAATCTCGTCCCGGAGACGTCGGAGGAGGCAAAGCAGGCCAATCGGGAGCAAATCCGACGCGAACAGGAAGACCTGAGACGGGCGCGAGTCAAATACGCCAAGCTGCTGTTCACCGTGATGGCGCCTGCTGGCTTCGTTGCGGTGCTCGCCGGCTATCTGATCGGGATCAGCGCCATCGGCACCGGCCTTCTGAGCGGCGGCATCATCTGCATGGTCTACGGATATGCGGGCTATTGGGAAGCCCTGCCGCAGGCGATGCGGTTCGCAAGCACGCTTGCCGGGTTTCTGTTGCTGATGTTGATAGGCTTGAGAGTTTTTGGACTTTAGCAGGGCTGGGTCTATGCGTTCAAATGCGAAGCTGATTCTGCGTGTACTTGCCGCCGCTGCGATGCTGTCACTGGGGCCGAATTGGATTTTGGCGCCGGTCGCGGCGCAAACCCTGCAGGACCGTCATTGCACCGGCAGGTCCGATGTGCCGAGCGAACAAGAAATTCTTGGATGCAGCGAGGCGATCAAATCTGGAAATTTTGCCGGCAAGGATCTCGCCGAAGCCTACCGCTATCGCGGAAACGCGTATTACGACAAGGGCGATGCCGACCATGCGATCGCGGACTACGATCAGGCAATCGCAATCGACCCTGGCTCTGCTCGTTCGTTTTGTGACCGGGGCTTGGCCTATTTGTTTCTCAAAAAAGACAACGACCGGGCCACCATCGACTTCGACACGGCGCTTCGGCTCGATCCGAACTTCGCGCGTGCCCATAATGGCCGGGGTGCTGCCTATGCGGTCAAGGGCGATACCGAGCACGCCATAGAAGAATACGATCGGGCAATCAGCCTCGACCCGGCAGCCGCCCATGCGTACAACGATCGCGGTCTCGCCTACCATGCGAAGGGTGATCTCGACCGCGCCGTGGCCGATTTCGACAGGGCGCTTGAGCTCGATCCCAACGACGCCGATGCCGCGAACAATCGGGGCATCGTCCACCAGACCAAAGGCGACATCGATCGCGCGATTGCCGACTATAGCCAAGCGATCAGGCTTAAACCGTCTTACGCCACCGCCTATCGCAACCGCGGCCAGGCCTATCAGGTTAAAGGCGATGACGACCGCGCCATCGCCGACTACGACGCAGCCATTCGCATCGACCCGAATTATGCCAGTGTCTACGATAGCCGGGGCAGCTTTTACGGCAACAAGGGCGATCAGGATCGAGCCATCGCAGACTACGATCAGGCGATCCGGCTTGATCCCGGTCTCGCCCACGCCTACGCCAACCGCGGGGGTGCCTACACAGCTAAGGGGGACTATGACCGGGCGCTCGCGGATCTGGATCAGGCGATCCGGCTCGATCCGCGTTTGGTCCAATCCTACTACAATCGCGGTTTCGTCTACGTGATCAAGAAGGACTACGATCACGCCATTGCCGATAACGATCAGGCCATACGGCTGCAACCCGGATTGATCCCGGCCCTGAACAATCGTGGCATGTCCTATCTGCGAAAGAACGATCTCGAACGCGCGATTGCGGACTTCAGCGAGGCCATCCGGCTCAATCCAAAGTTCTCCGTTGGCTTCAACAATCGTGGCACTTCGTTCGCCCTAAAGAAGGACTATGCGCGCGCGATCGCCGACTACTCCGAGGCGGTCCGGCTCGATCCCGGCCACGCCGAGGCCCTGGCCCGGCGCGGCGTCGTCAAACGTCTGAGCGGTGACAAGGCCGGCGGAGACGCGGATATTGCCGCCGCAAAGAAGATCTACCCGGACCTCGTCGAATAGGCGGATTCATGGGAAGCCCCTGCTGCAGCCAACGCGCTTCGCAAGCACGCTTGCCGGGTTTCTGTTGCTGATGTTGATAGGCTTGAAGGTCTTCGGGATTTAAGGAGCTGACTTCTATGCGTTCAAATGCGAAGCTGGTTCTGGGCGCACTTGCCGCCGCTGCGATGCTGTCACTGGGGCCGAATTGGATTTTGGCGCCTGTCGCGGCGCAAACCCTGCAGGACCGTCATTGCACCGGCAGGTCCGATGTGCCGAGCGAACAAGAAATTCTTGGATGCAGCGAGGCGATCAAATCCGGAAATTTTGCCGGCAAGGATCTCGCCGAAGCCTACCGCCATCGCGGAAACGCGTATTCCGACAAGAGCGATGCCGACCATGCGATCGCGGACTACGATCAGGCAATCGCAATCGACCCTCGCTCGGCTCGTTCGTTTTATGACCGGGGCTTGGCCTATTTGTTTCTCAAAAAAGACAACGACCGCGCCACCATCGACTTCGACACGGCGCTTCGACTGGATCCGAAGTTCGCTCCCGCCCATAACGGCCTGGGCCGTGCCTATGCAGCCAAGGGCGACACCGAGCACGCCATAGAAGAATACGATCAGGCGATCCGCCTCGACCCAGCTGCCGCTAATGCGTACAACAACCGCGGTCTCGCCTACCTTGCCAAGGGTGATCTCGACCGCGCCTTCGCCGATTTCGACAAGGCGCTTCAGCTCGATCCGAACGGCGCCGAGGCTGCGAGCAATCGGGGGGCTGTCTATCAGAGCAAAGGTGATATCGACCGCGCAATTGCCGACTATGGCCAGGCGATCCGCCTCAAACCCACTTACGCAATGGCGTATCGCAACCGCGGCCTAGCCTATCAGATCACCGGCGACGATGACCGCGCAATGGCGGACTACGACGCTGCGATTCGGATCAACCCGAATTATGCCCGAGCCTACGACAGCCGTGGCAGTCTTTACAGCAGCAAGGGCGATCAGGGTCGGGCATTCTCGGACTTCGATCAGGCGATCCGCCTTGATCCCGGTCTTGCCAACGCCTACGCCAACCGCGGTGGGGCCTACGCAGGTAGAGGAGACTATGATCGGGCCCTCGCGGACTTGAATCAGGCGATCCGGCTTCAACCCGGATTGATCCCGGCCCTGAACAATCGCGGCATGGCCTATCTTGGAAAGAACGACCTCGATCGCGCCATAGCGGACTTCAGCGAGGCCATCCACCTCAATCCAAAGTTCTCCGTTGCTTACAACAATCGCGGCACTTCGTTCGCCCGAAAGAAGGACTATGCACGCGCAATCGCCGACTACTCCGAGGCAGTCCGGCTTGATCCCAGCTACGCCGAGGCCCTGGCCCGGCGCGGCGTCGTCAAACGTCTGAGCGGTGACAAGACCGGCGGCGACGCGGACATTGCCGCCGCAAAGAAGATCGACCCGGACCTTGTCGAATAGGGCAAATTGCTGCGAGACCTCCGCTAATGCGAAATTCCGAATTGAAAATTGTCTGCTTGTCGACGCCGGACAAAGACCGGCTTCTTGCCATTGTCAAAAAAACGCTCACTGGGGTGCGGGCGGCGGCTGTCGCTTACGACCAATCTGAGCATCTCGGCCGAGCCACACCCGATCCCGATCTAACGCTGCGTTCTCAAGACCGCGTCGGGAGGTATAATCGTCCCGTCAATTCAGCGAGGGTGATTCCATGCGTTTGAGAGTGCATCCGGGTCGGGGCATATTTGCAGTCGCGGCGATTCTGTTGGCGCTCGTTCTGGCGCCGCAGTGGATGGTGGCGCCGGTCGCGGCGCAAACCCTGCAGGACCGTCATTGCACCGGCAAGTCCGATGCGCCGAGCGAACAAGAAATCCGTGGATGTAGCGAGGCAATCAAGTCTGGAAAGTTTGCCGGCAAGGATCTCGCCGAAGCCTACCGCGATCGCGGAAAAGCGTATTACGACAAGGGCGATGCCGATCATGCTATCGCTGACTACGGGCAGGCAATTGCCATCGATCCCGGCTCAGCCAGTGCGTTTCTCGGCCGCGGCTCAGCCTATTGGCTCAAGAAGGATTGCGACCGCGCCATAGCCGACATCGACACTGCACTTCGAATCGATCCGAACTTCGCGCGTGCCCATAATGGCCGGGGTGCTGTCTATGCGGCCAAGGGCGACACTGAGCACGCCGTAGAAGAATACAGTCAGGCAATCCGCCTCGACCCGGCGGCCGCCTATGCGTACAGCAACCGCGGTCTCGCTTACCGCGCCAAGGGTGATCTCGATCGTGCCGTAGCCGATCTCGACAAGGCGCTTGAGCTCGATCCGAACTACGTCGAGGCTCTGAACAATCGGGGCACCGTCTACCAGACCAAAGGCGACATCGACCGCGCGATTGCCGACTATGACCAAGCGATCAGCCTTAAACCGTCTTACGCCACGGCCTATCGCAACCGCGGCCAAGCGTATCAGATCAAGCGCGACTATGAGCGCGCGATGGCCGACTACGACGCGGCGATTCGGATCGACCCGAATTATGCCAGTGCCTACGACAGCCGGGGCAGCCTCTACGGCAGCAAGGGCGATGAGGATCATGCCATCGCCGATTACGATCAGGCGATCCGCCTTGATCCCGGTCTTGCCCATGCCTATTCCAACCGCGGGAGTTCCTACGCGGATAAGGAGGATTATGACCATGCGCTCGCGGACCTGGATCAGGCGATCCGGCTCGAACCGCGTTTGGTCCAATCCTATTACAATCGCGGTGTCGTCTACTCGATGAAGGAGGACTACAATCGTGCCATTGCTGATTACGATCAGGCGATCCGGCTTCAACCCGGATTGATTCCGGTCCTGAACAATCGCGGCATGGCCTATCTTGGAAAGAACGACCTCGATCGCGCCATAGCGGACTTCAGCGAGGCCATCCACCTCAATCCAAAGTTCTCCCTTGCCTACAACAATCGCGGCACTTCGTTCGCCCGAAAGAAGGACTATGCACGCGCGATCGCCGACTACTCCGAGGCGGTCCGGCTCGATCCCGGCTACGCCGAGGCCCTGGCCCGGCGCGGCGTCGTCAAACGTCTGAGCGGTGACAAGACCGGCGGCGACGCGGACATTGCCGCCGCAAAGAAGATCGACCCGGACCTTGTCGAATAGGCGGCGCAAACCCTGCAGGATCGTCATCGCACCGGCAAGTTCGATGCGCCGAGCGAAGTCATTACGCCCCCATCCTGAAGGAGCCTTGGGCAAATCTCTCCTGTTGTCATTCCGGGATGCGCCGCAAGGCGCAGGCCCGGAATCCATAATCACCGGCTGTGGTTATGGATTCCGGGTTCACCGCTTTCGCGGTGCCCCGGAATGACTGTGAAGGTGGGCTCAGAATTTTCGGACTCGAGACTCACGCCGCTGCGCTAAGCGCGAGGATCCCGACAGGATCGCTTTGTCTCCTGTCGGGATCCTCAAAAACAGCAACCTAATAGCAGGGCGGATACGGATAGTACCCGCAGACAGGCCGTGGCCCATAGGCGCCATAGGCAGCCGCGGCACCGACGGCGGCCGCTCCGACGGCTGCCGCACCCGCGTAGTAGGCGCCGCGATAGGCCGTTCGCCGCGCCACGCCGGCAAACGACATCGGCGTCAGCGGACGACCGATGATGTCGATGAAGACGGCGGCCGCGCCATCGGCTCCCTTGATGTCGCCTTCGAGCACGTCGACATCGAAGGCGAGATTCTCACCTTCAAGCTTCGGGTTCTTCAAGACAACCACGGCATCGCGCACGCCGTTGCCATCCTTCTGGAAGGCGGACACGGTCGCATTCGGCGGATCCTTTGCGAAATTGTCGCTGCCTGATCCCCAGTCCTCCACGATCCGGCTGGTGAGATCGTGACCTGCGGATCGGACCGGCCGGTCGGCAAACACGATCGCGTTGGGCGCAACGCCCGTCAGCGTCAGCTTCCCGTTCTGCAGCGTCGCACCCTTTGCGTTGATGACAAAGAGCGAAGGCACCACTTCGGGCTTGGCCGCGCCGATGGTCTTCTGCAGCGGCACGTGAGGCGGCGGTGTGGTCTGAGCAAATGCTGCCCCGGTCGTGGTGAGGGCGGCGGCAATAATCAGAACGCGCAATTGACATGCGAACATCGATTTCTCCTGTTGAGGAACTAGGGGGACACGGCAGCCTGCATTTCCCCGCAGCTGTTTTGATGGAAATCAAAGGGTCAGCAAGGCTGACCCAAACTTGTTATGCAGCTCGTCCCGTTGTGTCCTCGCAGGTTTCGACTACGCTTGCATGAAGCCAAAAAATCGGTCCGAGCTGGGAGGCGACGATGCGTTGGGTGCTCAATCAAGTTGCGGTGACGATGGCGGCAGCAGCTATGCTCGGCATTGCGTCGCTGCCCGCGCCGGCGCCGGCTTACGCACAAGACCGGAGCGTCGCGGCGGCTCAGACGCCCAAGCAGCAATGCATCAACGCCTGCCGCGCGCGCTATCACGACTGTCGCCGGCAGAACCAGGTGCCGACCTTCGAGTGTCAGAACGTTTACCAGGATTGCGTCCGCTACTCCTGCACGGGTCTGGGACCGGGATAGCCGCGGACTTTGCTGCCGCGAGCGATCCGCCGGCCCTATTTTTCGGCAACCGTCGGCTCCCAGGGAACGCGGCGCGAAGACGCAGCGCCCCGGCCTTGCAATGGCGCCGGGCAGATCCCTACCTGAATGAGAGCCATTGCGACGCACGGTGGCGACGGAAGGGAGGCAGCCTGTGAATTATTTGCGAACGGCAATTCTGCTGGCGGGCCTCACGGCCCTGTTCATGGGCATCGGCTATCTGATCGGCGGCGGCACCGGTGCGATCATCGCGCTGATGTTTGCCGCTGCGACCAATTTGTTCGCCTATTGGAATTCGGACCGCATGGTGCTGTCGACCTACGGCGCCCACGAGGTCGATCGCAGCTCCGCGCCCGAGCTTGTCGCGCTCGTGGCCGAGCTCGCCGCTCGGGCGAACCTGCCCATGCCGCGCGTCTTCGTCATGGACAATCCGCAGCCGAACGCGTTCGCGACAGGGCGCAATCCGCAAAATGCGGCGGTGGCCGTGACCACCGGACTGATGCATTCGCTCAGCCGCGAGGAGCTCGCCGGCGTGATCGCCCACGAGCTTGCGCATATCAAAAATCACGACACGCTGCTGATGACGATTACCGCGACCATCGCCGGCGCCATCTCGATGCTGGCGCAGTTCGGCATGTTTTTCGGCGGCCACCGCAACAACAACAGCGGGCAGGGCGCGATCGCCACGATCCTCATGATGATCCTGGCGCCGCTTGCCGCCATGCTGGTGCAGATGGCGATCAGTCGTACCAGGGAATACGCGGCAGACAATCTCGGCGCGCGCATCGCCGGGCAGCCGACGTGGCTTGCCTCCGCCCTGGTCAAGATCGAAGGCGCGGCTCATCAAATCCCGAACATGGAAGCCGAGCATAATCCGGCGACCGCGCACCTCTTCATCATCAATCCGCTGTCGGGCGGCGGGGTCGATAACCTCTTTGCCACGCACCCGTCGACCCAGAACCGCATCGCCGCCCTGCAGCAGCTCGCAGCCGAACTCGGCACGCGCGAGGCGGCGCCTTCGATTTCCCCAGCAACCGATGATTCCGCTCGCGGCCCCTGGAATTGGCCGCGTCCGCGCGGGCCCTGGGGATGAGGCGCCGAACGCAGTCGGACAAGGCGGCATGCTGCATCGGTGCGGGCTTTGACATGATTTGATATAGCATCGAAGGTCCGCCGTAAGGTGACTGTATTTTTCGAAGATTGGGGGAGAGCGATCAAATGAGGGTTCGGCATACTTTGAAGAGAACGGGCGCGATCGCGCTTGCATTGCTTTCGGCATCCGTCTGGGGTGTCGGCCCGGCCCGCTCGCAGGGATCGTCCGAGCGCGAAGTCGAACGGTTCACCTGCAAGGACGTCATGAGGGAACCCAACACCAGCCGGGAGGTTGCCATCGCGTTCCTGCATGGCTATCTGCTCGGAAAATCCGGGACGTCGAAATTCGACGTCGATCTCCTCAAGGCTCAAACGGATTCGTTCGTCGACCAGTGTCTCGATCATCCCGCCGAAAAGGCGCTTGACGTGATGGTCAAGGTGAAAGCCGGCAAATAGCGAGCATCGTTATGCGCACCGCTGCTCTCGTGAGCTTTTTTTGTGTCCTGCTTGCCGGCACCGACGCGGTCAGCGAGGAGCCCTGCAATCCGATGCTGGAGGGAACTTACTGCGCGACGCAAATGCCCAAAAAACGTGACACCAGCTCGGGCACAAGCGACAGGCTTCGACCGCTCTCGGACATGTCCGGCATGGTCCCGTCAAGCTCGGTCGGAGGTCCGCCGGCCACCTTGTTCGGTCTCAGCTTCCAGGGCTCGAGCAGTTGCGTTGGCTTGCTGAGAAGATCGGCTTGTAACTAGCCGACCAAAGTCATGCCATTCGTTTCGCCCGCGCAACATTCCGTGGTGCTTTGAACCGCTCCGCAAAGCCCATTGTCTCGGCCTGAAAACGCGATAGTTTTTGCTTTGGCTTCGCAGGCGATGACCGCGACGCGGCAAGAACGAGCGCAACGCTCGTGTATCCAGGTCAGGGAAGGAACGGGATCTCGGATGGATTCCTTTACGGTCGCTCCCGAGCTGCAGGGAACCAAGGGCGACATCATCGCGGCCAGAATTGAAGTGCCGATTCTCGTCACGATGATTTACGGCGTCGTCGAATTCGTGCGGTTGGGGTGGTCCAGGGACTACTCGTTGTTCACTTACCTCCCGGTGCTGGGCGGCGTCGCTGCCTCGGCGGGACTTTTCACCTATTTTTTCGTCGTGTCGGCGGAGCGAAAACGGAGCTGGAAAACACTCCGGGTTCTGCTTGCTTCGCTCCCCTATCTGTACGCGCTCTACATCATGGGAGTTCTCGGCCTGTACACCATCTATGAAGGTGTCATCGGCAGCTTTTCGTTGTGGTCGATGATCGGCGGGATCTTCTGGATTTTTGTAGGCTTTCATCTGATCTATCGGTTCTATCTGATGACGGAGATCGTGCGAAAGCACGATGAAAGAACTGCCTCGGCTCATTCCGCCGCTGGCCAGGCGGACACAGGCTGAACAGCGTCGGGCGATCAGGAATAGGGGTTGATCAGCTTGTGCAGCTCCGCACTGTGGAGGGCGAGCATGTCGATGAAGGTGCGGACCTTGGCCGACAGATGGTGGCGGTGCGGATAGACCGCGTTCATTGAAAACTCCACGGGCCGGTATTCCGGAAGAAGACGAACGAGCCGGCCGGCTTCGAGATCGTCGCGGATCAAAAATCCGGCCGCAAGGCAGATGCCGACACCGTCGCGCGCGGCCGCCTGCAAGGCTTCGCCGCTGTTGGTGACGAGATTGCCCGACACCCGCACCGAGGCCGGCATGCCCTTGCGATCGGTGAAATGCCACTCCTCGCCATAGGGGTAATTGATGTGGCGAACGCAGTTGCGTTCGGCGAGCTCGGCCAGTTCGCGCGGCTGCCCGTGCTTTTCCAGATAGGCATGCGAGCAGCACAGCACGTGCCGCCAGGTCGCAAGGCTGCGAACGATCAGGCTTGAGTTCGGGCGGCGGGATCATGCGGACAGCGACATCAAAACCCTCGTCGATCATGTCGATGTTGCGCTCGCCGATGGTGACGTCGACCTTGACGTCGGGGTAGCTGCCGAGAAACGAGTTCACGACCGGCGCAAGGAACTGAACCATATGGGTGTGCGTGTAGATACGCAGCGTGCCGCGCGGCGTCGATTGCAGCGCGCCCGCGATATCGTCGGCCTGCTCGATATCGGCGAGGATCTGGACGCAGCGGTCGTAATAGGCGCGACCGATCTCGGTCACGCTGACCTTGCGCGTCGTGCGGTTGAGCAGGCGAGCGCCCAGGCGCTCCTCCAGCGCCTGGATGTGATTGCTCACCATGGTCGTGGACATGTTGAGCTTGCGCCCGGCGGCGGAAAACCCGCCGCTGTCGACGACGCGGACGAACGCGGTGAGGCTGGTCAGGCGATCCATGGGCCGCGCCTATTGTTGGCTGTGACTTGATAATCCTTCCAGTTTTTTCGAGATTATCACAAGAGAGGGGACATTGCATCTTTCGGCGGTACCACCGGCCAGCGAGGCCCGGGAGCTGAAATCTCAGAGGATGCCATGTCGAATGCGTCTTACATCGGTGAATCAACGCCGAAGGTCGGCCTGCGCCCGTCAGGGCGGGCGATCAGGCAGATAGTTCTGGCGCTGGCGCTGACCGTCGCTGCCGCGGTCGCGCTGGATTTTGGCTACGGCTATCTGACGACCGGCCGCTACCTGGAGACGACCGACGATGCCTATGTCAAAGCCGACTCCACGATCATCGCACCGAAGGTCTCCGGCTATATCTCGCAGGTGCTGGTTGGCGACAACGAGAAGGTTGCCGCCGGACAGGTTTTGGCGCGGATTGACGATCGCGATTTCAGGACCGCGCTGAAACAGGCGCAGGCCGACGTCGCGGCGTCGGATGCCGCGGTCAAGAATCTCGACGCGCAGATCGAATTGCAGGAGCCGCTGATTCAGCAACAGGCGGCCGAGGTCGATGGGGCCGAAGCGAATCTGAAATTCGCGCAGGAAGAACGCACCCGCTACGACGAGCTGATGAAATCGGGCTCCGGCACCGTGCAGCGCGCCCAGCAGACAGACGCCGCGCTGCGCGCACAGACCGCGCAGCTTCTGCAGGGCAGGGCGGGGCTTGCTGCCGCCAACAAGAAGATCGAGGTGCTCTCGACCGAGCGCGCCAAGGCGCTCGCATTGCTCGATCACGCCCGCGCGGTCGAGCAGCAGGCCGCGCTGAACCTGTCCTATACGGAGATCACGGCTCCCGTCGAAGGCACGGTCGGAGCACGGACGCTCCGGGTCGGGCAATATGTGCAGGCCGGGACCCAATTGATGGCGGTGGTGCCGCTCGATCAGGTCTATGTGATCGCCAATTTCAAGGAAACCCAGCTCACCCATGTTCGCCACGGCCAGCCGGTGGAGCTCTCGGTCGACAGCTTCCATTCGACCAGGCTCAAGGGCCATGTCGACAGCCTTGCCCCCGCGAGTGGCCTGGAATTCGCGCTGCTGCCGCCCGACAACGCCACCGGCAACTTCACCAAGATCGTGCAGCGCGTTCCCGTAAAGATCGTGCTCGACGATCAGAACCTGAACGGCCTGCTGCGGCCGGGCATGTCGGCCGTGCCGACAATCGATACCAAATCCACTGTCATTGCCGAGCGCGCAGCCGAAAAGCAATTGGCCTCGCGCGGCGCGGAGCCGCGGAGCTGACCCAACGGGATTGCGCAGGCATCTTGAACCCTCGCTGGATGATCCTTCCGCATCTTGGCTGATTATCGAAATCGGTCGCTCAATGCATGCTGGCGTCGACGCGATGAGGAGACAGAGCATGACTGCGCTACAACCCGCCTTCGCCATGGCCGCGAACCACGCCGCGCAGCCTGCAGCAGCCCCTGCGGTCTCCACGGCGACCTGGCTTGCGGTGATCGGCGCTACGCTCGGGGCCTTCATGGCCGTGCTCAACATCCAGATCGTCAACGCCTCGCTTGCCGACATCCAGGGCGCGATCGGCGCCGGTATCGACGACGGCGGCTGGATCTCGACCTCGTATCTGATCGCGGAGATCGTGGTGATCCCCTTGAGCGGCTGGCTCGCGCAGGTGTTCTCGATCCGCGTCTATCTTCTGACCAACGCCGTTCTGTTCCTGTTGTTCTCGGCGGCCTGCGCGCTGGCGCAGGACCTGCCGCAGATGATCGCGTTGCGCGCGGTGCAGGGTTTTACCGGCGGCGTGTTGATCCCGATGGCGTTCACGCTCATCATCACGCTGCTGCCGAAGGCAAAGCAGCCGATCGGGCTCGCGCTGTTTGCGATCTCCGCCACGTTCGCACCCGCGATCGGCCCGACCATCGGCGGCTATCTCACTGAGAAC
This sequence comes from uncultured Alphaproteobacteria bacterium, assembly GCA_963738845.1. Classification (GTDB taxonomy): domain Bacteria; phylum Pseudomonadota; class Alphaproteobacteria; order Rhizobiales; family Xanthobacteraceae; genus Bradyrhizobium. The sequence goes on from CAVTYJ010000017.1 coordinate 70,241, forward strand.
TGGGGCTGGCAGTACATCTTCTATGTCAACCTCGTGCCGGGCGCGATCATGATCGGCATGCTCTCCTTCTCGCTGGAAGCAAAGTCGATGAAGCTGTCGCTGCTGCGCCAGGGCGACTGGCCGGGCATCGTCACGATGGCAATCGGGCTTTCTGCGCTGCAGACCGTGCTGGAAGAGGGCAACAAGGACGACTGGTTCGGCTCGCCCTTCATCGTCCGCCTTGCCGTCATCGCGGCGATTGCGCTGACGTTGTTTGTCGCAATCGAACTGACCAGCAGCAAGCCGTTGTTGAACCTGCGACTGTTGTTCCGCCGCAATTTCGGCTTCGGCGTGCTCGCCAACTTCCTGCTCGGCGTTGCCTTGTACGGCTCCGTGTACATCCTTCCGGTCTATCTCTCCCGCGTCCAGGGCTACAATTCCGAACAGATCGGCATGGTGCTGGCATGGACGGGGCTGCCGCAGCTCGTATTGATTCCGCTGGTGCCGCGGCTGATGAAGCGCCTCGATCCGCGCATCGTGATTGGCATCGGCTTCGCCTTGTTCGCAGCTTCCAATTTCATGAACATCTACATGACCGGCGACTATGCCGCCGATCAGCTGTTCTGGCCCAACGTCGTGCGCGCGATCGGCCAGGCACTGGTGCTGACGCCGCTGTCGGCGGTCGCGACCGGCGGCATCGAACCGGAAAACGCCGGCTCCGCTTCCGCCTTGTTCAACATGATGCGTAACCTCGGCGGCGCGATCGGCATCGCTGCCCTGCAGACGCTCCTGACCAAGCGCGAGCAATACCATTCCAACGTGCTGTCGCAATCGGTCTCGCTGTTCGAGCAGGCGACCCGCACCCGGATCGATCAGCTCACGCAATATTTCATGAACCACGGCGTCATCGACCGCGTTGATGCGGTCCATCGCGCCTATGTCGCGATCGGCCACGTCATCCAGAAGCAGGCATTCATCCTCGCGTTCAGCGACACCTTCTATACGCTCGGTGCGGCGCTGATCGTCGCGCTGGTTGCCGGCCTGCTCCTGAAGAAGCCGGATCGCATCGACGCCGGCGGTGCCCACTAATGGTCCAATCACGAGGAGAACGACGATGAAACCCCGCATGAACTTCTTCCAGGCCGCCCCCGACACCATCAAGGCGCTCAGCGCGCTCGAAACGCAGGTGCAGGGCAGCGGTCTCGAGCAGTCGCTGATCGAGCTGGTCAAGACCCGCGCCTCGCAAATCAACGGTTGCGCCTACTGCATCAACATGCACACCCAGGATGCGCGCAAGCATGGCGAGACGGAGCAGCGGCTTTATCTGCTCGATGCCTGGCGCGAAGCGCCGCTTTATAGCGAGCGTGAGCGCGCGGCGCTCGCCTGGACCGAAGCGGTCACGCTGATCTCGGAAACCCACGCGCCGGACGATGTCTATACCGAGGTCCGCGCGCATTTCTCGGAGGCCGAGACCGTCAACCTGACCATGCTGATCGCCACCATCAATGCCTGGAATCGGCTCGCCATCTCGTTCCGCGCGGTGCCGCCGGTCAGGGCAAAGGCTGCGTAAGAGCAGCCTGTTCTTCGGCTGGGCCGGCGGGCGCTGGACCAGGCTCGCGCTGCTCGCATCAACAAAATCGCAAAATAAAAGCGGGGCCGGACGGCCCCGCTCAAGTCACAAACGTTCCGCGATCTTACTTGATCTTGGCTTCGCGGAATTCGACGTGCTTGCGCGCCACCGGGTCATACTTCTTCTTGACCAGCTTGTCGGTCATGGTGCGCGAATTCTTCTTGGCGACGTAGTAGAAGCCGGTGTCCGCCGACGACACGAGCTTGACCTTGATGGTGACCGCCTTGGCCATTTCGAACCTCGAAATAAAGGGGGGTAGAACGCCGGCCAGACCGGCCCGGATTTCGCGCGCAACCTAGCTTCTCGCGGCCCAAAGTCAAGGTTTTGGGCGCATGGCTCTAATGATTACGGCTCATCCGCGCTCGAAAAACCGGTTTTTCGGCCGCGGCAGGCCCAGATTCTCCCGCAGGGTCCGTCCCTCATAGTCTTTACGGAAAATCGAGCGTTTCTGCAGTTCCGGCACTACCTTGTCGACGAAATCGTAAAGGCCGGCCGGCAAGTAGGGGAACATGATGTTGAAGCCGTCGGAGCCGCGGCTCATCAGCCAGTCTTCCATCTGGTCGGCGATGGTCTTGGCTGTGCCGACGAACGACAGGCCGCCATAGCCGCCGACGCGCTGGGCGAGCTGGCGTACGGTGAGCTTGTCGCGCGCGGCGAGATCGACCAGGCGCTGGCGGCCGCTCTTGGAGGCGTTGCTCTCGGGGATTTCAGGCAGCGCTCCGTCGGGATCGAAGCCGGATGCATCGGTGCCGAGGATCACCGAAAGCGAGGCGATCGCCGAGTCGTAATGCACCTTGCTGTCGAGCAGCGCGCGCTTCTCCCGGGCCTCCTCGACGCTCTCGCCGACCACCACGAAGGCGCCGGGCAGGATCTTCAGATGCTCCGGATCGCGGCCGACCTTGTCCATGCGGCCCTTGATGTCTGCATAGAGCTTTTGGCCATCGGCAAGGCTGCCGCCGCCGGTGAACACGGCTTCCGCCGTCTCGGCCGCGAGCTGCTTGCCGTCCTCGGAGGCGCCGGCCTGCACGATCACGGGCCAACCCTGCACGGGACGAGCGATGTTGAGGGGACCGCGCACTTTCAGGTATTTGCCGTTGTGATCGAGCACATGCATTTTCGCCGGGTCGAAATACAGGCCCTGCTCGACGTCTCGCACGAAGGCGTCGTCGGCAAATGAGTCCCACAAGCCCGTGACCACGTCGTAGAATTCGCGGGCGCGCTTGTAGCGCTCGGCGTGCTCCATGTGATCGTCGAGACCGAAATTCAGCGCCGCATCCGGATTGGATGTGGTGACGATGTTCCAGCCCGCGCGCCCGCCCGAAATGTGATCGAGCGAGGCAAAGCGGCGCGCAATGTGGTAGGGCTCGTCGAAGGTCGTGGATCCCGTCGCCACGAGGCCGATGCGCTCGGTGGCGCCCGCAAGCGCCGACAACAGCGTGAACGGCTCGAAGGAGGTGACGGTGTGGCTGCGCTTCAACGCATTGATCGGCATATTGAGCACGGCCAGATGGTCGGCCATGAAGAACGCATCGAACTTGCCGGCCTCGAGCTTGCGGATCAGCTCTCGCAGATGCGGGAAGTTGAAGTTGGCATCCGGCCAGGCCCCGGGATAGCGCCAGGCACCGGTGTGAATCGAGACCGGACGCATGAAGGCGCCGAGTTTCAGCTGACGTTCTGCCATGGCTCACTTCCGCGATGGGTGATGTTCACAAATACATGGGAAACCTGACTTCCAATGCCATTCCGGCCTGGAAGAAGAATCTTGCAATTTGGACAGCATCTGAAGAATGAAGCCGCGGATGTCATTGCGAGGAGCGCTTGGCGACCAGGCAACCCAGATTGGTCCTGGGTGACATTCTGGATTGCTTCGCTTGCGCTCGCAATGACGGCATCGGCCAAGCGCTACTCCCCCAGCACATCCTTGTGCATCCGTCCGGCAAAGAAGTGGAAGAACGGCACGGGGGCATCGTGGCGCAAGGGTCCGGTGGCGAGCCGCTTCTCCAGCTCGCCCAGCACGTTCCTGGTCATCGGATGCAGATCGGCGAGCGGCTGCGAGCCGAGCTCGACCCACACAAGCTCGACCAGCTCGGCGTCCGGATGGATCACGCCTTCGACGCGATGGGCGATGGCGGATGCATCCGCCGTGAAGAAACGGGTGTCGAAGCGGCGCACGCGGCCGGGCGGCGTGATCGCGCGCGCGATCAGGAACAGCCCTGAGGGATCGGGCAGCAGGCCGGCATCCGCAAATGGCTTCCAGGCGCCATCGAGCCTTGCAGGCGCGCCGTTGGCCTTTCGCCCGAGGCAGAGACCGGTCTCCTCGCAGGCCTCTCGGATTGCGGCGATCGCAAGCGATCTCGCGCGCGAGACCGAAATCCTCGGGCTGCCTTTCAAGAGGTTATCTTCGAGCTCTTTGGACATGGGCGCTGCGACCGGCACGCGGTTGTCCGACTTGTCAACGCGCCCGCCCGGGAAGACGAATTTTCCCGGCATGAACACCACCTTGTCGTGGCGCTTGCCGACCAGGACTTTCGGGGTCGCGCCCGAGCGATCCACCAGGATCAGCGTCGCCGCATCCTTCGGCCGGTAGTAGGGATGGTGATCGGCTTCCTTCTCTTCCCCCTTGTCGGCGGTCGCAGCCTCGGCGGCGTCTGTCATCTCCCTCCCCGGATCGTGCTCTTGTCGTCCCGATCAGACCGGCGGAATGCCTTCGGGCGGATTGTCATCGAAGCCATGCATCCTCAAGGCCCATTGCAATGCGACGACGGTGCCCTTCACGGGTTGCAGCAGGGCGAGAGAGGCAATCAGCGTGAACGGCAGATACATCGAAAGCTGCAACCACACCGGCGGCGCATAATCGGTCTCGATCCAGAGCGCGGTCGGAACGACGAGGTGGCCGACGATGATGATGACGAGATAGGCGGGCAGGTCGTCGGCCCGGTGCGGCGTGAAATCGAGGCCGCACACCGAGCAGTTGTTGCCGACCTTGAGGAACGCGCAGAACAGCTTGCCCTCGCCGCAGCGCGGGCAGCGGCCGCGGAAACCGCGCTTCATGGCGGTCCAGACGTCACGCTTTTCCGTGGAGACGGTGTCTCGAGTCCAGACCTTGGCGGCGGTGCTCACGCTGTCCATCACTTGCCTCTTTTCGACCTGCCGGACTTCTTCCTGTCTTTTCTGCGCGGTTTCTGCTTGTCCGGCCGCGGCGGCTGCCTGCTGTTTGAAACACCGCGCTTGAAGGACGGACGAGACCTTCCGCGCGGCAGCATCTGCCCCTCAGATAGGAGTTCGAACCGCAGCGCGCCAGCGATCGGCTGAGCTTCTACCAGACGAACGTCAACCACGTCCCCCAGCCGGTGCATGGCACCGCTGCGCGAACCGACGAGCGCATGGCGGGCCTCGTCATAGTTGAAATATTCCGACCCTAATGAACGGATCGGGATCAGCCCGTCGGCGCCCGTTTGATCAAGCTTCACGAACAGGCCGGCGCGGGTGACGCCGGAAATGCGGCCCTGGAACGTCGCGCCGATGCGGTCGACAAGGTGATGGGCGATGAGGCGGTCTGCGGTTTCGCGTTCGGCCTTCATCGCGCGTCGCTCGGTGACGGAAATCTCGGCTGCGACCTCGCTCAGATGTTCCGCGGTTTCGCTGTCGGGGAGCGCGCCTTCGCCCAGCCCAAGCGCCCGGATCAGTCCGCGGTGCACGACGAGATCGGCATATCGCCGGATCGGCGAGGTGAAATGCGCATAGCGGCGCAGGTTGAGGCCGAAATGGCCGTAATTTTCCGCCGAGTATTCGGCCTGCGCCTGGGAGCGCAGCACGACTTCGTTGACAAGCTGCTCGTAGTCCTGGCCTGCAACCAGCGTCAGCACGCGGTTGAACAGTGAAGGCCGCAACGCGCCGCTCTTCGCAAAGGGCACGTCAAGCGTCTTCAGGAACTCCTGCAAGGCGTGAACTTTCTCGATCGTCGGCTCGTCATGCACCCTGTAGATCAGCGGCAGCGATTTTCGCTCCAGAGTCTCGGCCGCGGCGACGTTGGCGAGGATCATGAACTCCTCGATCAGCCGGTGGGCATCGAGCCGGTCAGGCACGACGACGCGATCGACCGTGCCGTCAGATTTCAGCAGGATCTTTCGTTCGGGGATGTCGAGATCGAGCGGGTCGCGCTCGTCGCGCGCCCGTTTTGCCACATGGTAAGCCGCATAAAGGGGCGTGAGGATCGGACCGAGCAGGGGACCCGTCGTGTCATCTGCGCTGCCGTCGATTGCGGCCTGCGCCTGCGCATAATGCAGCTTTGCGGCCGAGCGCATCAGCACGCGATGAAAACTGTGCGACCGCTTGCGGCCGTCCGCGCCGATCACGAGCCGCACCGCCAGCGCGCCGCGCGGCTGGCCCGGCACCAGCGAGCAGAGATCGTTGGAGATGCGTTCGGGCAGCATCGGCACGACGCGATCGGGGAAGTAGACCGAATTGCCGCGGATCAGCGCATCGCGGTCGAGTGCCGATCCCGGCCGCACGTAGAAGGCGACATCGGCAATCGCGACACGGACGATATAGCCGCCCTTGTTGTTGGGATCGGGATCAGCCTCGGCGTGAACGGCGTCGTCGTGATCCTTGGCATCGGGTGGATCGATCGTGACCAGCGGCACGTCGCGCCAGTCCTCGCGTCCCTTCAAGGTGACGGGCTTTGCCTCGTCCGCCTCGTGCAGGGCCCCTTGCGAAAAGGCTTGCGGAATGTCGTGCGCGTGAATGGCGATCAGGCTGATGGCCTTTTCGCTTTTGAGCGATCCGAGCCGTTCGCGCACCTTGCCGGACGCAAGACCGAAACCGCGCGAGCGGACCAGGTCGACGCTGACGAGGTCGCCATCCTGCGCGCCCATGGCGTCGGACTTGGCGATATTGAGCTCGCGGCCGGCCTGCTTCTTGTCGACCGGCACCAGCCGCCCGCCGCCATCGGGCAGGCTGCGAAAGAGCCCGAGCACGCGATGTCTTGCGTGATCGATGACCTTGATGACGCGCCCGCGATAAGCCGCGCCCTGATCATCAAGGCGCTCGACGCGGAGCAGCGCGCGGTCGCCGACTCCGGCACTCGTACCGGGGCGGGCATGACGGGGAACATGGATGCGGATTTTCGGCGGCTCGCCGCCCTCGACCTCATCCCATTCGGCGGGGCTTGCGATCAACTCGCCGTCGGCATCGCGTCCGGTGATGTCGGCAAGCACGGTCGCGGGCAGGATCGCCGCCTCCGCCATCTTCTTGCCGTGCGTCTTGATCGTGCCCTGATCGGCGAGATCGCGCAAAAGGCGCTTCAATTCGGCGCGGTCCGCGTTCTTGAGACCGAACTCCCGCGCAATCTCCCTGGTCCCGACTTTCCCGGGATTCTTCCTGATGAAAGCGACGATGGCATCCCGCGATGGAAAACCATTGTCGTGTTTTTGCTTCACTTAACCTCGTGCCTTTCCGGCGCTCTTCTTTGACTGTTTGGCGGCTGGCGCGGGCTTTGCAGCCGACGTCTTGGCGGCCGCCGCAACCGGCGCGCGCGCCTTGCTGGCGGCGTTCGATTTCGGCTTGCTCGCCGCCTTTTTCACCACGGCTTTCTTGGCGGGCTTGGGCGCCGTATCAGCCTCCGTCGCCGCGGGTTGTTCCGCCTTGGCCTTCTTTGCCCTGGCCTTGCCGCCAGTCTTGCCGCCACCCTTGGCGGCGCGTTCGTCGATCAACGCTATCGCTTCCGCAAGCGTGATCGCGTCCTTGTCCTTGTCGCTCGGGATGGTGGCGTTGACGCCGCCCGCGGTGACGTAGGCGCCATAGCGCCCGCTCTTGACCGCCACCGCACCGAGTGTCGGATGATCGCCGATCTGTTTTCCGGGGTTCGCCCCGAAACGGCCGCGGCCCGGACCTTTCGCGACCTTCTCCGCGATCAGCGTCACGGCGCGGTTGAGGCCGATGTCATACACTTCATCGCCCGCTTCGAGGCTTGCATAGGTCTTGTCGTGGCGCACGAACGGGCCGAAGCGGCCGATGCCGGCCGTGATCGGTAGCCCGCTCTCGGGATGCTTGCCGATCTCGCGCGGCAGCGACAGCAGCTTCAGCGCAAGCTCGAGCTCGATATCGGCGGGCGAGGTGTTTTTCGGAATGCCGGCGCGCTTCGGCTTGTCGCCTTCCGGATAGTCCTTCTGCTCGCCAAGCTGGATATAGGGTCCGAACCGGCCGGCCTTCACCGTGACATCAAGCCCGGTCTGCGGATCCTTGCCCAGCACGCGATCGGCGCTCTCGGCGCTGTCGGCGGTTAGCGGACGGGTGTAGCGGCATTCGGGATAGTTCGAGCAGCCGACGAAGGCACCGAATTTCCCGGCCTTCAGATTGAGCCGGCCGGTGCCGCAGGTCGGGCATTGCCTGATGTCGCCGCCGTCCGCGCGGGGCGGATAGATGTGCGGGCCCAGCATCTCGTCGAGCGCATCGAGCACCTCCGCAACGCGCAGGTCCTTGATGTCCTCGACCGCGCCGATGAAATCGCGCCAGAAGTCCTTCAGGACCTGCTGCCAGGAGATCTCGTTGTTGGAGATGCGGTCGAGCTGCTCTTCCAGGTCGGCCGTGAAGTCGTATTCGACGTAGCGGCGGAAGAAGTTTTCCAGGAAAGCGACGACGACGCGTCCCTTGTCCTCGCCGTGCAGACGCTTTTTCTCGAGCTTGACGTAGCCGCGGTCCTTGAGCACCTGCAGGATCGAGGCATAGGTCGAGGGCCGGCCGATGCCGAGCTCTTCCATGCGCTTGACCAGCGAGGCTTCCGAGAAGCGCGGCGGCGGCTCGGTGAAATGCTGGGTGACGGACAGATCCTGCCGCCTTAGGCTCTCGCCCGCGCTCATGGCGGGAAGGCGACGGCCATCCTCGTCTTCCTCGTCGTCGTGACCTTCCTGGTAGAGCGCAAGAAAGCCGTCGAACTTGATGACCTGTCCGGTCGCGCGCAATTCCAGCACGCGGGCAGCCGCCTTCGCGGTAATGTCGACGGTGGTGCGCTCGAGCTCGGCCAATTCCATCTGGCTTGCGATGGTACGCTTCCAGATCAATTCGTAGAGCCTGGCCTGATCGTTATCGAGGCGCCGCTTCATCGCATCGGGACGGCGGGAGAGGTCGGTCGGGCGGATCGCCTCGTGCGCTTCCTGGGCGTTCTTGGCCTTGGCCTGGTACTGGCGCGGGGCCTCAGGCACGTAGGCGTTGCCATAATCCTCGCCGATCACCTTGCGCGCCTGCGTGATCGCTTCACCTGCGATCTGCACCCCGTCGGTTCGCATATAGGTGATAAGGCCGGTGGTCTCGCCGCCGATGTCGATGCCCTCATAGAGCCGCTGCGCGATCCGCATGGTATGCGCCGGCGCGAAGCCGAGCTTGCGGCTTGCTTCCTGCTGCAGGGTCGAGGTGGTGAAGGGCGCCTGCGGGTTGCGCCGGGCGGGCTTCGCATCGACACTTGCGACTGTAAAGGTTGCGGCCTCGATGGCTTTTCGGAAATCCTCGGCCTCGGCGCCGGATCCGATGTCGAGACGCTGGATCTTCTTGCCATCGGCACCGACCAGACGCGCCTCGAACGCCTCGCCACGGGGCGTCAACAGCGTCGCCACCAGTGACCAGTATTCCCTGGGCACGAATTTCTCGATCTCGAGCTCGCGGTCGCAAACGAGCCGCAACGCCACCGACTGCACGCGGCCGGCGGAACGAGCGCCCGGCAGCTTCCGCCACAGCACTGGCGACAGGGTAAATCCGACCAGATAGTCCAGCGCGCGACGCGCCATATAGGCATCGACCAGCGCGCCATCGATCTGGCGCGGATTTTTCATGGCCTCCGAGATCGCCTGCTTGGTGATGGCATTGAACACCACGCGCTCGATCTTCTGGTCTTTTAGCGCACGCTTCTCCTTCAGCACCTCCAGCACATGCCAGGAAATCGCCTCGCCCTCGCGATCGGGGTCGGTAGCGAGAATCAGGCGCTGGGCGCCCTTCAGGGATTTGGCGATGTCGTTGAGTCGGCCGGCAGCCTTGGGGTCGACCTCCCAGATCATCTTGAAATTATGTTCGGGATCGACCGATCCGTTCTTGGCGGGGAGGTCGCGGACATGCCCAAACGAGGCCAGAACCTCGTAGGACGAGCCCAAATATTTGTTGATCGTCTTGGCTTTCGCCGGCAACTCCACAATGACGATATTCATGTAATTCCAGTGACTTACGGGAAATTTTTGGGGCGGCGTCGCGGGATTCGCGGTTTGACCCAGGACCCGAACATGGGTTCTGGGGGCCCCGCTGTCAAATCGACAGATGTTGAAACCCGTCCGTTCCCACTCCGGGGTACATCCAGAGGGTTGTAATTTACCGCCTTTTAGTTGTGTTTTCCAGGTACTTTGCTACCGGTTTTGGCGCGCCGCTGGCGTCCAGCAAGGCGTGGCTTGACCTCGGTACTCGCGTGGTCGAGCAAGCGGCCGTCGTCAGAATAAAGTGCAAGCTTTCGCACGGGCGCGCCGCGCTCGCGATCGACCAGGATGGTCGCGATCTCCTCGGGGCGCTCGTCGAACTCTTCGCTCCACTGCCTGAGTGCGACGAGGATCGGGTGGATGGCGCGACCCTTTCTCGTCAGCACATATTCCTGATAGGTGCTGCCGTCCGAAGCCGGCTCCATGGTCAGGATGCCTTGCTCGACCAGCTTGCGCAGCCGCTGGGTCAGGATGTTTTTCGCCAGCCCAAGGCTCCTCTGAAATTCGCCGAACCGGCGCCGGCCTAACAACGCGTCGCGAATGATCAGGAGCGACCACCAGTCGCCGATCGCGTCAAGCGAGCGCGCGACGGGGCAGCCATCGCTGGCCAGGCATGTTCGTTTCACCATGGCGATTTCCCTTCGGGTTCCGCGCGCCGAGCGATCACGGCCTTGTGCAGTTGCATTATTAAACCGCGGAGCTTAGGTAGGCAATCTAGTTTAAAATTGCAACCACTGGAGACGGCATATGAGCGGACGGCTTGCGAACAAGACGGCATTGATCACGGGCGGCAACAGCGGCATCGGCCTTGCGACCGCGCGACTTTTCGTGGCCGAGGGCGCCCGCGTCATCATTACAGGCCGCAACGCGGAGACCCTTCGGGCCGCGGCCAGCGAGCTTGGGCCCAACGCGTTCGCGGTCGTGGCGGATGCGACCGACGTCCCCGCGACGGAAGCTGCGATCAGAAAAGGCGTCGACAAGTTCGGCAAGCTCGACATCGTCTTTGCCAACGCCGGCATACCCGGCAGCACGCCGGTCGGCAGCACCACGCTCGCAGCCTTCGAGCAGGTGATCCGTACCAACGTCACCGCCGTATTCTTCACCGTGCAGGCCGCGGTCGCCCACATGAATGACGGCGGCTCGATCATCCTGAACGGTTCCGTGATTTCCGTGCTCGGCAATCCCGGCTATTCCGCTTACGCCGCGAGCAAGGCCGGAGTGCGCGCGATGGCGCGGGTGATGGCCTCGGAACTGTCGCCGCGCGGCATCCGCGTCAACGTCGTGGCGCCGGGAGCCGCGCGGACGCCGATCTGGAACGGCGCTGCGCCCAACGCCGATGCTTTTGCCGCACTGGAAAAGCGCATCTCGGGCGTGACACCGCTCGGCCGGATCGCGGAAGCCGATCACATCGCAAAGACCGTGCTGTTCCTGGCCTCGGATGATTCGGCACATGTGCAGAGCGCCGAAATTTTTGTCGATGGTGGCGCCACCGGATCACCTGCGGGCGCGCCGATCTTCCGGGCCTGAAACCAGAACCTGGACGATAGCCGGCCCGCACAAGAGTTGTGCGGCCCGGCTTGCTCGTCCACCGGACGTATTTTCGGGAACTCCGATCGCGCGTTGAACCTCTGTTGCTGTTGCGAAGACTGCTGTGCAGGGCCGGGATTTTTATTGCACCAAATGGATTGGAGAGCCCGACATGCCGACTGTGGTTCGTTTCGCTTCGCTCCCCGCAACGGTTCCTTCCCGCAAGTTCATTGAACGCAAATCCGATTTAGACGAGTTCGTCCCGATTGCCCTGTTTTGCGGAATAGGTTTCCTTGCATCATTGATTGCCGTGCTGACCGGCGTGCCCGGCGTGTGGCTCTGATCAGATCACAGTCAAAATCCGGCCGGCGAATTGAGAGCGCCGGCCGCTCTTGCTAAACCAGCGACACCAGGCCGCCGCCGTGGCGCTCGAGCTTTCCTGCAAGCTCGAGCTCGAGCAGGACGGTGCGCACCACCGCCGGTGACGTATCGGCGAGCCTGATCAGGTCGTCGATCGAGACCGGGCTCGGGCCGAGCAGGGCGATGATGCGCGAGCGATCGCTTGCGTCCGGGTCTGCCTGCAGCGGCTCGCCCTCGGATTCGTCCAGCGGCAAGCTGAGCGGGCGCGCCATGATCGGCTCGAGCGCGTGGATGACGTCCGAGGCCACCGTCACCAGAGTCGCACCCTGCTTGATCAGATCGTTGGTGCCGGCCGCGCGCGGATCGAGCGGCGAGCCCGGCACGGCAAACACCTCGCGTCCCTGTTCGGCGGCCATCCGTGCCGTGATCAGCGAGCCGGAGCGGAGAGCGGCTTCCACGATGACGACGCCAAGCGCGGCACCCGAGATCAAGCGGTTGCGCCTCGGAAAGTCCCGCGCCCGCGGCTCATGGCCGAGCGGCATCTCGGAGATCGCAGCGCCGTTTTCCTCGACGATGGCGGCAAGCAGGTGCTCGTGCTCCGGCGGATAGATCCGGTCGTGTCCGCCGGCGAGCACCGCGACCGTGCCGCCCGACAGGCTTGCGCGATGCGCCGACTGATCGACGCCGCGCGCCAGCCCGGAGATGATGACGAAGCCGGCGTCGGAGAGCTCGCGCGCCAATTGCGCCGCAAATTTCAGGCCGGCGGCCGAGGCGTTGCGAGAGCCGACGATTGCGATCATCGGCCGCATCAGCGTCTCGCGGCCGCCGCGCAGGGCGAGCAGGGGAGGCGCGTCCTCAATCGTTGCGAGCCGTGGCGGGTAGCCGCTTTCTTCAGGAGCAAGCAGGCTGATGCCGAGCTTTGTGCTGGCTTCAAGTTCAGTGCGGGCTTCCTGCTCGCCGAAAATCCTGAACCGGCCGCCTCCGCCGCCGTGACGCGCGAGCTCCGGCAGCCGTTCCAGCGCGGCGCGCGCGCTGCCGCAATGGGCGATGAGCGAGCGGAACGTGCGGGGCCCGACATTGTCGGAGCGGATTAGCCGCAGGCGATCGATCCGCTCGGTCTCGGTGAGTTCAGTTGTGTTGTTGATGGCGTCCACGCTGGCTTTCCTTGTCTCACCAGCATGAAGCAACCTTGGCGCGTGGGGAAGGGGGTATGCAGCCGTCACTTTCGAGCCTGCCGCTTCGCGCCGCCCCGGAATGACTGTAAAAGACGGTTGGCGCGATCGAGAGGAGGTTTCCGATGATTTCGCTCGTCGAAATTCAACGCCAGATCGAGGCGGGCAAGCTTTCTCCCGAAGCCGCCCTGAAACAGTCGATAGAAGCGATCGCCGCGCGCGAAAGCACGATCGGCGCGTTTGCCTCCCTCGCGGAAAATCCGCGCGCGCAGAGTGTGGGTCGGCTGCGCGGCGTCGCGGTCGGCATCAAGGACATCATCGATACAGCCGACCTTCCGACCGAGATGGGATCGGCGATTTATCGCGGGCATCGGCCGCGCGCCGATGCCTCGGTGGTGATGCTGTTGAAGCAGGCGGGCGCGACCATCGTCGGCAAGACCACGACGACGGCGTTTGCCACCAACGATCCCACCGCAACAGTCAATCCGCACAATCATGGCCATACGCCGGGTGGCTCCTCCTCGGGGTCGGCGGCGGCGGTCGCAGCCGGCATGATTCCGCTGGCGCTGGGCACACAGACCGGCGGCTCGGTGATCCGGCCGGGCTCGTTCTGCGGGATTGCGGCGATCAAGCCGTCCTACCGCCTGCTGCCGACCGTCGGCGTCAAATGCTTTTCCTGGACGCTCGACACGGTCGGTCTCTACGCGGCCGGCGTCGAAGACCTCGCGCGCGCCCTTGCGGCGATGACGGGCCGTCCTGAGCTATTGCCTGGAGCGGCGGTGCGTGCGCCGCGCATCGGCGTCGTCACCCAGGATTTCGCCGGCGCGCCCGAAAAGGAGGGAGCGGACGCGCTTCGCATCGCCGCGGTCGCAGCCGAACGCGCCGGAGCGTCGGTGCGCGAGCTCAAGGTCGCCGATATCGTCGCGCAGGCCTGGCGGATACAGCCCACCGTGCAGATGTTCGAAGCGCACCAGGCTTTTGCCTGGGAATATCGCGAGAATTACGACGCGATGCCGCCGATGCTGCGCGCAAGGCTCGATGAAAGCAGACATATCAGCGCGTCCGACTATGATGCGGCGCGCGCGACTGCCGTCCGCGCGCGGGCGGCGCTGAGCGAGACGTTCGCGGAGGTCGACGCTATCCTGACGCTGTCCGCGCCCGGTGTGGCACCCAGGGGACTCGGATCGACCGGCGATGCCCGGTTCAACCGGCTCTGGACCCTGATGGGTACCCCTTGCGTGAACGTGCCAGCCTCTGTCGCCGGCGGGCTGCCGGTCGGCGTCACCGTCGTTGCCGATTATGGCGACGACGCCCGCGCGCTAGGCGTCGCTCAATTCCTTGAGGCGGCGCTGAAGCTCCAGCGCTAGCGCCGCGACCGGCTCCTCCAGAAGAGACGGCGGCGCCTTTGCCGGTTCGGCTTGGCAAAGCCAGCGCTCCGCGGCCGCGCGGCCACGGCCGTGCAACAGCGCGATGAAGCTTCGCCCGAGATCGGCGGCGCTGCGCTGGGCGAGCCCTTCGATCTCGTCCTCGGCGGAAATCCTGAAGATCTGACGCGAGCTTGTCGCGGAATGGAGCTCCAGCCCCGCCAATTCCGCATTCAGCGTGGAATTGGCCACGATCTGGTCCAGACGGCGATCGATCGCGGCCATGGTGATCGGGATATAGCTGTCGCGGGTCGGCGTGAGCTGGACCAGCAGCACGTCGGAGGCCTCCGATCCACGGACGAGATCGAGCAGCGGTGGATTGGCCGCGAAACCGCCGTCCCAATAGGGCTCGCCCGCGATCTCGACGGCGCAGTGGACCAGCGGCGGACAACTCGATGCCAGCAGCACGTCGGGCGTCATGTCGGCATTGCCGAAGATCTTGAGCCGGCCGTCCCGGACCCGCGTCGCCGCGATCATGAGCTTCGGGCAACTGGATGCGCGGAGCGCTGCGAAGTCGATATCTCTTGCAAGCGCCTCGCGCAGCGGATCGAGATCGAACGGCTCGAATTGTCCCGAGCGCAAGGTCGGGCCGAATGCAACCGAGCTGCCCGCCGGCGAAAAGCCGCCGATCAGCATCAGCGAGCGGAACGAGCTTTCCTCGACGATCCGCGTCCAGAACTGCGCGAGCTGGCGTCGCGCGCCCTCGCGGCCGGCGGTCGCGAGCCCGCAGGCGAGCAGCGCTGCGTTGACCGCGCCGACACTCGCGCCGCTGATTGCCTCGATCTCGCAATCCGGTTCTTCCAGGAGCCGATCCAGCACGCCCCAGGTGAAGGCGCCGAGCGAGCCGCCGCCCTGCAGGGCAAGCGACAGTTTTCGCGCGGGCGGGCTGAGCGCCAGATCGAGATCGTCCGGCCGCGTGTCGAACACTGGCCGTGCGGCCTCCTCGTCGGGCGCGATCCGCGGCGCGGGCGCGAACTCGGCCGCACCGGCTTGGGGCGGCAGCGGCTTGGGCACGCGATCCGGCTCGGGCGGTCGGTTGGCGCTCGAGCTGAAAAACCGCGCCTCCGCCACGAGCTCTGATGGACGCAATTTTCGCTTTGGCGCGGCCGCGTCTTGCTCGGGGGCTTCGGGCTGCGGTGCGATTTCGGCGGTGATGCCTTGTGCTTCGGGAATTTTCGGCGGAGCGGGTGCAACCGGCGGTGCAGGTGCCTCTTTCCTGGCCGACCAGATGTCGGTCGCGAACAAAAGCGCGCTCGCCGCGCTTCGCGTTGGCGCAAGCGCAGGCTGCGGCGCGGCTTCGCCTTGCGGCCGCTCATGCGCGCCTGATGAATTGTCCACGCTCACTGTCGGCGAACCCACTTACGCGATCTACCCCGCCGGGGAACATGGCAGGCGCGTCACGATTTCGCCAGAAGTCTTCTCTGGACTTGCGAACAGGATTCGTGCCGGTGTTGAAATCTTCTCTGAGGGCGTCATTTCCGGGAGCTGCAGGGCAAGCAGTCACCCCGGATGAGCCGCGCAAGCGCGCGTCACGTCTTTCCGATCTTGCCCTCGGTGCCCGCCTGCAATCGCCTGATGTTCTCGCGATGCATGTAGATCAGGAGCACCGTCAGCACTGTGAAAAGCATAGCCAGCGTCAAATGTCCGATCCAGAACAAGAACAGTGGCGTGACGACGCTTGCGACCAGCGCGGACAGCGAGGAATAGCGGAACGAGACCGCCATCGCGAGCCAGATCACGCAGAACAGGATCGCCGCCGGCCAGAACAGGCCGAGCAGGATGCCGATATAGACCGCGACGCCCTTGCCGCCCTTGAAGTTGAGCCAGACCGGGAAGATGTGGCCGAGGAATGCGCCGAGCCCCGCCACCATGGCCGCGACCGGCCCGCCGAAATGGCCGGCGATCAGCACCGCGACCGTGCCCTTCAGCGCATCGAGCAGCACCGTCGCCGCCGCGAGGTCCTTGCGGCCGGTGCGCAGCACATTGGTGGCGCCGATATTGCCGGAGCCGACCGAGCGCAGATCGGCGGTGCCGGCGAGCTTTGTCAGCACGAGCCCGAACGGGATGGAGCCGAGCAGATAACCGATGGCGAAGGCGACCGGCAGGAAGGCTTCAGGTCCCATCGCAGGTGCTCCTTCCCCATATTTGCCGCGCATCAGACATGCTCATACACGGTCCGCCCGCCGACGATGGTGCGCACCACGCGCCCGGAGAAGCGCGCTTCATCGAACGGCGTGTTCTTGCAGAGCGATTTCAGGTCGGCGGGATCGAGAACCCAGGGCGTGTCGGCATCGATCACGATGACGTCCGCGGGCGCTCCGGGCCGCAGCGTTCCGCCGGGCAGGCCCAGCAGTTCGGCCGGTCGCGTCGACATCGCTCGGATCAGGCTCTTCCAGTCCATCTCGCCACTATGGATCAAGCGCAGTGCGGCCGGCAGCATCGTCTGCAGCCCGACAGCGCCGAATGCTGCTTCCGCAAACGGAAGCCGCTTCACCTCGACGTCCTGCGGATTGTGGTCGGACATGATGACATCGATAAGGCCGGAGGCGAGTGCCTCCACCAGTGCCCTGCGATCGGTTTCGCTGCGCAGCGGCGGCGAAAGCTTCAGGAACGTGCGATAGGGACCGATATCGTTCTCGTTCAACGTGACGTGATTGATCGAGACGGAGGCGGAAACCGAAAGCCCGGCCTCGCGGGCCCGCTTCAAAATCTCGAGCGAGGCAATGCAGGAGACTGATGCGGCGTGATAGCGCCCGCCCGTCAGCGACACCAGGCGCATGTCGCGTTCCAGCATCACGGCTTCGGCGGCGTCGGGAATGCCCATCAGCCCGAGGCGCGCTGCAAACTCGCCCTCGTTCATCACGCCTTCGCCGACGAGATCGGGGTCTTCGGTATGATGCACGATCAGCGCGTCGAAATCGCGCGCGTAGGTCAGCGCGCGCCGCATCACCTGCGCATTGGTGACGCTCTTGCCGCCGTCGGAGAAGGCGACCGCGCCGGCTGCTTTCAGAAGCCCGATCTCGGTCATCTCCTCGCCCGCAAGCCCCTTGGTGAGCGCGGCCATCGGATGGATGTTGACGATGGCGGTGTCGCGGGAACGCCGCATCACGAAATCGACGGTCGCCGAATTGTCGATCACGGGCTGGGTGTCCGGCTGGCAGATGATCGTGGTGATCCCGCCGGTCGCGGCCGCCTGGCTTGCCGAGGCAAAGGTCTCGCGATGGCCGAGACCGGGCTCGCCGCAAAAGGCGCGCATGTCGATCAGCCCGGGTGCCACGATCTTGCCCGCGCAATTGATCACGTCGGTGCCTTCGGGCACGCCGGCCGCGCCAATCCCGCGCTTCAGGTCGCGAATGGCGCCCTCGGCGATCAGGACATCGCCGGGACCGTCGAAGTCACGCGAGGGATCAATCACGCGCGCATTGGCGAGCAGGATCGGGCGGCGGTCGGTGAGCATCGGCATTTTATGCGTTCGGCAGGTTGCGGGCGAGCGCCTCGAGCACCGCCATCCGCACTGCCACTCCCATTTCGACCTGCTCGCGGATCAGAGACTGCGCGCCGTCGGCGACGGTGGATTCGATCTCGACGCCGCGGTTCATCGGTCCCGGATGCATGACGAGCGCGTCGGGTTTTGCATAGGCGAGCTTTTTCTGGTCGAGCCCGAAATAGTGAAAATATTCGCTGGAGGAGGGCACGAACGAGCCGTTCATGCGCTCGCGCTGCAGCCGCAGCATCATGACGATGTCCGCGCCCTCGAGCCCCGCGCGCATGTCGCGCGCGACCTCGACGCCCATCCGCTCGATGCCGGGCGGCAACAGCGTCGAGGGTGCGACCACGCGCACCCGCGCGCCCATGGTGTTGAGCAGGATAATATTGGAGCGCGCAACCCGCGAATGCAGCACGTCGCCGCAGATCGCGATCACCAGGCCCTCCAGCCGGCCCTTGTTGCGACGGATGGTCAGCGCGTCGAGCAGCGCTTGCGTCGGATGCTCATGGCTGCCGTCGCCCGCGTTGATGACGGAGCCGTCGACCTTGCGCGCCAGAAGCTCCACCGCGCCGGAGGCGTGGTGGCGCACCACCAGGATGTCCGGATGCATGGCATTGAGCGTGACCGCGGTATCGATCAGGGTCTCGCCCTTGCGCATCGAGGAGGAGGAGACCGACATGTTCATGACGTCGGCGCCGAGCCGTTTGCCCGCGATCTCGAAGGAGGATTGGGTCCGCGTCGAGGCCTCGAAGAACAGGTTGACCTGGGTGCGCCCGCGCAGCGAGGTCCGCTTCTTGTCGATCTGGCGGTTGAGCTCGACATATTCCTCGGAGAGATCGAGCAGGCCGCCAATATCGGCAGCCGAAAGTCCCTCGATTCCCAGCAGATGCCGGTGACCGAGGACAAAGGTCGATTTCGATGGCGATGTCATTAAAGCGAGAGCTATAGGCGGCCTTTTCCGGCAGGGCAAGGCCGAAAGGGGAGCGAAAAAGTTATCCCCCGCTGGTTCCGCACTACGGTAAATGGGGCCGAGAGGGTCTGACAAGACGCCAAGTTCTGCGTCGTCGTGGGCTGTGGAGGGATATTTGAGAACAATCGCGACCGCGCTTGCCTTGGCGGCCTTCATATCGCAAGCCTATGCCGACACCTTGCCCGGCGGTTTCGTCTATCTGCGCGACATCGATCCCACCATTGTCCAAGACATGCGCTACGCCGGGGCGAACAATTTTCTCGGGCGGCCGCTTGCGGGGTATCAGGCGGCGGAGTGCATTGTGAAACGCGAGGTGGGCCTCAGACTGAAGGCCGTTCAGGAGGAACTCGCCAAGCGGAAGCTGTCCTTGAAAATGCTCGACTGCTATCGGCCGACGCGCGCCGTCGCCGATATGTACAGATGGTCGCGCGACGGCAGGGAGACGGCGAACGATCGCCGCTTCAGTCCCGCGTTCAGGAAACAGGATCTGTTCCGGCTCGGCTACATCGCGACCTATTCGCTGCATTCGACCGGCGGCGCGCTGGACCTGACGCTCGTCGACCTCACCGCCGACAATTCGGCCGCTTTCGAACCCGGCAGGAGCTATGCCGATTGCACCGCGCCCGTTGCGGCGCGCGCGCCGGAGGGCTCCATCGACATGGGCACGGGCTATGACTGCACCGATCTCAAGGGGCACACCTGGACATCCTCGATCACGCCGGAGCAGCGGCGCTGGCGCAAGGAACTCGTTGCCGCCATGGCCAGGCAAGGCTTTGTGAACTATTCGAAGGAATGGTGGCACTTTTCACTGCCGGGCGCGTCCGGGCCGGCCTATGATTTCCCGATTACGTCGCGCCGCAATTGAAAGGGTTGGCCATGACCAGACCCGGCTTTGCCACTCACGAGGTCTTCAACCAGTCGCCGCCGTTCGAGGATGTCGACCTCTACGCTCTCGATCGGCCGCTGTGCGAAGCGGTTGCGGCTTACGGTGGGGCGTCGGCGGAGCAGGAGCTGTCGGACTTCGGTCGGCATTGGGGCTCGGCGGCGATGGCGGCGCGGGGACGCGCGGCCAACGAGAATACGCCGAAGCTCAGAACCTTCGACGCGCGCGGCAACCGTCGCGACGAGGTCGAGTTTCATCCCGCCTATCACGAATTGATGGCGCATTCGGCGCATGCGGGCGTCCACAATTCGACCTGGACGGCGGATGGAAAGCCCGCCGGCGGCGCCGCCGAAGTGTTGCGCGCCGCGAGGTTCTACATGGCCTCGCAAGTCGAGACCGGCCATCTCTGCCCCATCACCATGACTCGGGCCTCGGTCGCCGCATTGGGCTCGCAGCCTGACCTGCTCGCCAAGACCATGCCGGTCATCGCCACGCGCTCCTACGACCCATCCTTCGCACCATGGTGGACCAAGCGCGGCATGACGCTCGGCATGGGCATGACCGAGAAGCAGGGCGGCACCGACGTGCGCGCCAACATGACCAGCGCGCAACGGATGCCGGACGGCTACCGTATCACCGGGCATAAATGGTTCATGTCGGCGCCGATGTGCGACGCCTTTCTGGTGCTGGCGCAGGCCGAGGAGGGGCTGACCTGCTTCTTCATGCCGCGCTTTGCGCCAGACGGTTCGATCAATGCGATCCAGTTCCAGCGGCTGAAGGACAAGCTCGGCAACCGCTCCAATGCATCGTCGGAAGTGGAGTTCACGGGCGCCTATGGCTTACGCGTCGGCGAGGAGGGCAAGGGCATCCGCACCATCATCCAGATGGTGCAACTGACGCGGCAGGATTGCGCGATCGCATCCGCCGGACTGATGCGCTCGGGCCTGGCGCACGCGCTTCATCACGCGCGTCACCGCAGCGTGTTCCAGAAGCATCTCGCCGACCAGCCGTTGATGCGCGCGGTGCTGGCCGACATGGCGCTGCATGTCGAGGCATCGATCGCGCTGGTGATGCGGCTCTGCCATGCCTTCGACCGCATGGGAGAAGACGCCCTCGAAGCCGCCTATATGCGGCTGTTGACGCCCGCGATCAAATACTGGGTCTGCAAATCCACGCCGCCGTTCCTGTTCGAGGCGATGGAGTGCCTGGGCGGCAACGGCTATGTCGAAGAAGGGATCCTGGCGCGACATTATCGGGAAGCGCCGGTCAACGCGATCTGGGAGGGGTCCGGCAACGTGATGTGCCTCGACGTCTTGCGCGCGCTGTCGCGCGAGGCCGATGCCGCGCTTGCGGTGCTGCGCGGGCTCGCGGACGCCAGTCAGGGCCTGCCGGGCGCGGACGAGGCGGCCGCCTTCATCGGCAAAACCTTCCGCCGGCCGGACAGCGAGCGTGTGGCTCGGCTCGCGGTCGAAAGATTGGCGTTGCTTTCAGCGAGTGCGGCGCTGAACCGGGTCTCGCCGCGCCACGCCGGACTGTTCGCGGCGACCAGGCTCGCCAACATACATGCCGGCATGTACGGCGCGATCGATCTTGCCGAGGCCGACATACGCGGCCTGCTCGAGCGGGCGCTGCCTTGACCAGCCACTCCGTCGTCATGGCCGGGCTTGACCCGCCTGCGGGGGTCGAGCCCGGCCATGACGACTTTGAAGCCAATTAACCGAAAGCGTTCTGATGGATTCATTCAATCCTGACTTCCCGCCTGGCACGGCTCTTCCTGCATCCCGCAACCCGCGCGTCTGGGGTTTCTGGGGCACCGCGCTTTGGGGTTTTGTGGTCTTCGCGGCGCTGTTCGCGGGGCAGATTGCGGTCGTCGCCGTCTTTGTGCTGGACAAGGGCGGTTCGGCCGACTTTAGCTCCGTGATCAGGAACGTGGCGGGCAACGGGCTTGCGATCTCTCTCTCGGTCATCGCGGGGCTGCCCGCAGTGCTCGCGGCGGCGTGGCTTGCGATCCGCTTTACCGGCACGCCATTCGCCGATTATCTGGCGCTGCGCTGGACGAGCTGGCGCAACGTCCTGATTGGCGTGGCAGGGCTTGCGGTCCTGGTTTTCGGCTGGGACGCGCTGTCCCGTTCGACAGGGCACGACGTCACGCCCGACTTCATGGTGGACGTGTTGAAATCGGCGCGCAATGACGGCGCGCTCTGGCTCCTCGTGCTCGCGTTCTGCGTTGCCGCACCCGTCTCGGAAGAGCTGTTTGCGCGCGGCTTTCTCTATCGCGGCTGGTCGGAAAGCTTCCTGAAGGTCCCCGGCGCGATCGTGCTCTCGTCGCTGGTGTGGACCGGGCTGCACCTGCAGTACGACTGGTTCTTCTTCGGCGAGGTGTTTTGCATCGGCCTTTGGCTCGGCTATATGCGCTACCGCAGCCGCTCGACCTGGCTGACGATTGCGATCCACGGCCTCAATAATTTCGGTGCGGTGCTGCAGACGATCTGGCTCGCCGGCCCGAGCTGAGAACTTGCGATCGAACCGCTTTCCTCCTCGGCGCGACTATGGCGGAGGAGATCGTGAATGTCGTCGCTGCCAGACAGCATTCCCCCGCCGTTTCCCGCTGCCACCCCCGTCTTGCCGGCGTCAACACCGGCACCGCCGCGTCCGCCGCGGACCTGGTATTTTGTCGGCAGCACCATTGTCGTCCTGATCGCCTACGCCGTCCAACTCCCGGTCGCGATGGCAACGTTCGTCGCGCTGTTCATCGCTAATGACATCCCGCTGGACGAAACCCCGAGCACGGAGATGCTGACGCTGATGAAGCAGGGCGGCTGGTTTGCACTCGCGATCATTGCGACCACCCCCTTCACGATCGCGACGCTGTGGGTCGCGATCCGGATCGCGCGGCAAAAATTCACCTTCTATCTCGCGCTGGCTCGTCCCGGCGGCGCCGAGATCGCCAGGGCGCTTGCGGTGACCACGCTGCTGCTTCTGGTCTGGTTTGTCGTCGGATGGTTGAGCGGCCAGACGACACCGGCCTTCGCAATCGACAGCTACAAGAGCGCGAGAGCCGCGGGCCAGCTCGATGTGTACGTCATCGCGATCTGTGTTGCCGCCCCGCTGTCCGAAGAGTTTTGTTTCCGCGGCTTCCTGTTTCGCGGCTGGTCGCAGAGCTTCCTGGGCCCGTTTGGCGCCATCGTGCTGTCGTCGGCTGTCTGGGCGGCCATCCACACGCAATACAACATGTTCTACATTACCGAGATTTTCACGATCGGCCTGTTGTTCGGCTATTTCCGCCACCGCAGCGGCTCCACCTGGCTGACGGTGATCGTGCACGGCTGCGCCAATCTGCTGAGCACCATCGAGGTCGCGCTGATCGTGGCCTATTCCTGACCAAGAACGAGAGCAGACCATGTCGGACATCAGAGGCAGATGGCTGGGAACGCTGGATGTGTTTTCCCACGAGATTTACGACACCGTGCCGGGCGAATTGACGATCGATACGATCTCCGGTGATGAATTCACGGGCAGCATGACTTGGCCGAGCTTCAATGGCTGCAGGACCGTGGTGGAGGGGGTGATTGACGGCGAACTCATCAAGTGGATGGAGACCGACTATCTCGAAGGCAATGACGTTGTGCTCTACGGTCTCTATGTGGCACGGCTCGGCCCAAACAATGTGTTGTCGGGTGACTGGATGGATCCGAAGCACACGATCTATCCGGCGGGGCCAAACTATGGGGTGCCCGGCGCAACTTTTGTTCTGCGGAAAGAATAGGTGTCCGAGGGCGAGGTTGGTACCGCCCAGCAATCGGCGACGATCACGAGATTGGCCCCTTGGCCAGCCGGTCCAGCGCACCCTGCAGGATGAAGATCGCCGCGTGCTCGTCGATCACCTCGGCGCGGCGGGCGCGGCTCACGTCCATGTCGATCAGCTCGCGCTCGACCGCCGCAGTCGAGAGCCGCTCGTCCCAGAGCGCGATCGGAAGCTCGGTGAGGCCTGCGAGGTTGCGGGCAAAGGCGCGGGTCGACTGCGCGCGGGGGCCTTCGCTCCCGTCCATGTTGATGGGTAGCCCTAGCACGAAGCCGACAGCCTTGCGCTCGCCGGCAATCGCAAGCAGCCGCGCGGCGTCGGCCTTGAAAGCCTTGCGCCTGATGGTCTCGACCCCCGCAGCCAATCGGCGATCGGCATCGGAAACTGCAACGCCAATGGTCTTGGTGCCAAGATCGAGGCCGACCAGTGCGCCGCGCGCGGGCCAGTGCGCGGTCGCTTCGATCAGGGGAAGGATGGGCGCGGGCATGCGTTGTTCCGGATAACACGTGTTTCATAAACGAAACAGGATTGTTCTCAAATTTTCATTTTCCGCTGACGCAAGGGGTGCCTATCCTGTCGCGGAAAATTGGGGGACCACATGCCGATTGCGACCGCCTTGACCGCGCTGCTTGGGATCAAGCACCCGATCCTGCTCGCGCCGATGGATGTGATTTCAGGCAGCCGACTGGTCTCGGCCGTGAGCGAGGCCGGCGGTTTCGGCATTCTTGGCGGCGGCTATGGCGAGAAGGTCTGGCTGGAACGCGAGACGGCCGCGCTCAAGCGATGCAAGGCGCCGTTTGGCGCTGGCTTCATCACCTGGAGCCTCGCAAAGCAGCCGAGCCTGCTGGATGTCGCCCTCGAGGCGCGTCCGCGCGCGATCATGCTGTCGTTCGGCGATCCCGCGCCGTTCGCGCCCCGCATCAAGGCAGGCGGCGCGCGGCTTATCTGCCAGGTGCAGACTGAGGACATGGCGAAGCAGGCGCTCGATGCCGGCGCCGACGTCCTCATCGCGCAGGGCACCGAGGCCGGCGGGCACGGCGCGTCAAGGACCACACTCGATATCGTGCCCGCCGTGGTCGATCTCGCCGCAGGCCGGGTGCCGGTCGTGGCCGCCGGCGGCATTGCCGACGGACGCGGGCTTGCGGCGATGATGATGCTGGGTGCCGCCGGCGTGTTGGTGGGCACGCGCTTTTACGCCAGCGTCGAGGCCGATGGCGCGGAAGAGGCCAAGAAGCGGATCTGTGCTGCGAGCAGCGGCAGCACCATCCGCGGCATCATCTTCGATATCTCCCGCAACAATGTCTGGCCGGCGCCGTTCACCGGGCGCTGCCTGGTCAACGACCACGCCCGGCGCTGGATGGGGCGCGAAGTCGAGCTGATGCAGAATGTGGCCGCGGTTGCCGCCGAATACGCAGCCGCCAAGGCGCAAGGCAATTTCGATGTCGCCGCGGTCATTGCCGGCGAGGCGGTCGGGCTGATCCATGACATCCCGCCGGCTGCTGTTATCGTCGAGCGGATAGCGGCGGAAGCCGACCAAATCCTCTCCGGACGGCGCAATTCCCTGGCAACCCAGCCCTGAAACTTCCCTTTGTCGGGGAACTGGCCGGTTGCGGCGCAAAAGCGCCCTCTGCTATAGGGGCACTCAATACCCCCGTTCGAGGCTATATATAATGTCGGTCGATGCCGAAACCGTCCGCCGTATCGCCCATCTGGCGCGGATCAAGGTGACCGCTTCCGAGGTTCCGCATCTGCAGGGCGAGCTCAACGCGATGCTTGCCTTTGTCGAGCAGCTCTCGGAGGTCGACATCGAGGGCGTCGAGCCGATGACCTCGGTCACGCCGATGCAGATGAAGAAGCGGCGGGACGTGGTCAATGACGGCGAGATTGCCGACGACATCGTCAGGAATGCGCCCGCGACCGAGGGGCATTATTTTCTGGTGCCGAAGGTCGTCGAGTAAGCTCTTTCACTCTATGGGACGAGACGTCCGATGTGCCTGTTGTGCGACGATGAGAAGGCCTACCAGGCCTACATGAACTACCTCGACGCGCTGGAGCGGCAGGGCAAGGCCGCCGATCCCGACGCCGCCGTCAATGCCGTGCTCGATAGTCTCGAGGCAGCCGACAAGGCGCGCGCCAAAAAGGACGACCCGAAAAACGACAAGACGCTGTCCCCGTTCTTCTGCAGCCCGATCAATAAATGACCGATTTGACATCGCTGACGCTCGCCGAGGCCCGCGACGGCCTCGCGAAGAAGACATTCACATCGCTGGAGCTGACAGACGCGCATCTGAAGGCGATCGAACACGCGCGCGCGCTCAATGCCTATGTGCTAGAGACGCCGGAGCAGGCCCGCGCCATGGCGCGCGCAAGCGATGCCGCGATCGACAAGGGCGAGGGTGGTCCGCTCGCCGGGATTCCGCTCGGTATCAAGGACCTTTTCGCGACCAAGGGCGTGCGCACCACCGCCTGCTCGAAAATCCTCGGCAATTTCGTGCCGACGTATGAGTCGACCGTCACCGCCAATCTCTGGCGCGACGGCGCCGTGATGCTCGGCAAGCTCAACAATGACGAGTTCGCGATGGGCTCGTCGAACGAGACCTCCTGCTTCGGCCCGGTCGGCAATCCCTGGCGGCGGGAGGGCTCTAACACCACGCTGGTGCCGGGCGGTTCTTCCGGCGGATCGGCCTCGGCGGTTGCGGCGATGCTCTGCATGGGCGCGACCGCGACCGACACCGGCGGCTCGATCCGTCAGCCGGCGGCGTTCACCGCAACCGTGGGCATCAAACCGACCTATGGCCGCTGCTCGCGTTGGGGCATCGTCGCCTTTGCCTCCTCGCTCGACCAGGCCGGACCGATCGGCCGCAGTGTGCGCGATGCCGCAATCCTGCTGCGCTCGATGGCCGGGCATGATCCAAAGGACACGACCTCGGTGGACGTGCCGGTGCCGGATTACGAGGCCGCGATCGGCAGGTCCGTGAAGGGCATGAAGATCGGCATCCCCCGCGAGTATCGTCTTGACGGCATGCCGCAGGAGATCGAGAAGCTCTGGAGCGAGGGCGCGGCGTGGCTGAAGGATGCAGGCTGCGAGCTCGTCGATGTGTCGCTGCCGCACACCAAATACGCGCTGCCGGCCTACTACATCGTGGCTCCGGCGGAGGCGTCCTCGAATCTGGCTCGCTACGACGGCGTGCGCTATGGCTTGCGCGTCGATGGCCGCTCGATCGGCGAGCTCTATGAAAGCACCCGCGCCGAAGGTTTTGGGGCCGAGGTGCGTCGCCGCGTCATGATCGGCACCTATGTGCTCTCGGCCGGCTATTACGACGCCTATTATCTGCGCGCGCAAAAAGTCCGCACGCTCATCAAGAAGGATTTCGAGGACTGCTTTGCCTCGGGCGTGAACGCGATCCTGACGCCTGCGACGCCGTCGGCGGCCTTCGGCATCGGCGAGAAGGGCGGTGCGGATCCCGTCGAGATGTATCTCAACGACATCTTCACGGTGACCGTGAACATGGCGGGCCTGCCCGGCATCGCCGTTCCCGCCGGCAAGGATGCGCAAGGCCTGCCGCTTGGCCTGCAACTGATCGGCCGGGCGTTCGATGAGGAAACGCTGTTCTCGCTTGGCCAGGTGATCGAGCAGGAAGCGGGCCGGTTTACCCCGGAGCGTTGGTGGTGAGCGTCGCCGACTTCAAGACAAGTCTTGCCGCGGCCGCCCCGGCTTCTGGCCTCAAGCCGCCGCTGGCCGCATTGTGGTGGGCGGCCAAGGGCGACTGGCAAGCGGCGCACAGGATCGTGCAGGATGAGGACACGGCGGACGCCGCCTGGGTGCACGCCTATCTGCATCGCGTCGAGGGCGACCTCGGCAATGCCGGCTACTGGTACCGCCAGGCGGGCAGGCCTGCCGCCAAGGATACACTCGAAGCTGAATGGGAGCGGATCGTATCCGCATTGCTATGACGGCACCGACGGGCAAGTTGATCAAGGGCGCGAGCGGCGACTGGGAAGTCGTGATCGGCATGGAGGTCCATGCCCAGGTCACCTCGAAATCGAAACTGTTTTCGGGCGCCTCGACGGCGTTCGGCGGCGAGCCCAACAGCCATGTCTCGCTCGTCGATGCCGCCATGCCGGGCATGCTGCCTGTCATCAACGAGGAGTGCATCCGCCAGGCCGTGCGCACGGGGTTGGGGCTGAACGCGAAGATCAACCTGCGCTCTGTGTTCGACCGCAAGAACTATTTCTATCCCGACCTGCCGCAGGGTTATCAGATCAGCCAGTACAAGTCGCCGATCGTCGGAGAAGGCGAGCTGTTGCTCGAGCTCGACGGCGGCAAGTCCGCGACGGTCGGCATCGAGCGGCTGCATCTGGAGCAGGATGCCGGAAAGTCACTGCACGACCAGTCGCCTACGCTGTCCTACGTCGATCTCAACCGCTCGGGCGTCGCGCTGATGGAGATTGTCTCAAAACCGGACATCCGCGATGCCGAGCAGGCCAAGGCCTACGTGACGAAGCTGCGCTCGATCCTGCGCTATCTCGGCACCTGCGACGGCGACATGGAGAAGGGGAACCTGCGCGCCGACGTCAATGTCTCCGTGCGCAAGGTGGGCGGCCCGCTCGGCACCCGCTGCGAGATCAAGAACATGAACTCGATCAACTTCATCGGCCAGGCGATCGAGTACGAGGCGCGGCGCCAGATCGAGATCATCGAGGAGGGCGGCGCAATCGAGCAGGAGACGCGGCTGTTCGATCCGAACAAGGGCGAGACGCGCTCGATGCGCTCCAAGGAAGAGGCGCATGACTACCGCTATTTCCCCGATCCCGATCTCTTGCCGCTGGAGTTTTCGCAAACCTTCGTGGACGGCTTGAAAGCGCAGTTGCCGGAGCTGCCGGACCAGAAGAAGGCGCGTTTCATCGCCGAGTTTCAGCTGTCGCCCTATGATGCCGGCGTGCTGGTGGCCGAGCGCGAGAGTGCCGAGTTCTACGAGGCCGTGCTTGCAAAGCTCGGGGATCGCGGTCGCGACGGCAAGATCGCAGCCAATTGGGTCATCAACGAGCTGTTCGGCCGTCTCAACAAGGAAGGCAAGGACATCGCGGCATCGCCGGTCTCGACTGTCCAGCTCGCCGCCATCATCGACCTGATCGGCGAGGGCACCATCTCCGGCAAGATCGCAAAGGACCTGTTCGAGATCGTCTGGCAGGAAGGCGGCGAGCCGCGCGCGCTGGTCGAAAGCCGCGGCATGAAGCAGGTGACCGACCTCGGCGCGATCGAGAAGGTGGTCGACGACATCATCGCGGCCAATCCGGACAAGGTCGCGCAGGCAAAGGCCAAGCCCGCCGCGATCCAGTGGTTCGTCGGACAGGTGATGAAGTCGACTGGCGGCAAGGCGGACCCGAAGGCCGTCAACGTGCTTCTGAAAGACAAGCTCGGCGTCTGACAAAGCTTCATCGCGCCGTTCATCGGCTCTCGATCGCTCCTTGCACGCGTCAATCGATGCACGATGCGCGCGTCGCTAGTTGCGAATCGTCTCGCGATGATTCGCATCAAGAGACGCGTTCGAGTGCGCGACAATGCCGCACTTCCTCGTTAAGCATGAAAATATTTTTCTTGCAAAATTGCCGGACTCGGAGTCCACGACACGCGCTCTCGATATCCTCAGCGCGGCAACTTCGCATCACGCATGCATCGATCGATCGATATGCGATTCACAAAAGTACTTTAGTTGAAGCGAATCCTGCGATTCTCGTCTCCACCGACACGCGATTTCTCCGCATTCGTGCTCGCGAGTCTCGCTCTCGCGTCGATCGACGCGACGCACGCGCTCTCGTGTCGTCGCGTCAACGCTTCCTTAAGGGGCCCCCTGTTTTTTTCCACATGTTGGTGTATTCGGAATGTCGTGCATTTCGATTCCCGAATGCACGCAGCGAACGAAGCCATCTCACATTGGAGGGCACTATGGCTAAGAAAGCGAAGAAGAAGGCGAAGAGCGCAGTGAAGAAGACTGCGAAGAAGACCCGCAAGGTCTCCAAGAAGAAGAAGTAGTCTCGCCTGACCAAGATCGCCGGCTGAGCTTGATGCCGGCGCGTTGTTCAGAGAGATCGGGCCGGTTTGCTTCTTCGAGGGCGGTCCGGTAGCTCCGAGCGACGAAAGAGGGTGTCGGCGAGACATCAGGTCAAACGGCTGGATCGTTGTTGCGGTTCGGCAGAAGAAACGGGTTTTCTTCGTTCGGTGCGGTTCCTTAATCGGTCCGCAATTTCACTTAAGCTCTCTTGCTTGAGCGAAATCTGGTCCTGACGTGTTCGCCGACGCCCTCGCTCCCAGCGGCCAGGGTCCGCAGCTCGGCTACCCCTTTTTCCAAATCATTGCCCGACTATTCCGCGCGAGCGCAGCCTTCGCTGTTGCCGCCGATGGTTATCGGCCTGCCAAAGCCGAAGGTAAACCAAAGCTGGCAGCGCCTGCCCAAGCCTTTGAAAAAAGCCGGCCTTTCTCTCGCTGCCGAGACCGGCGCGGTACCAGCGCGTTTACGGGACGTTCATCGCGCGGCTTAAGCCACCCTTCAAATTTGATCCGCCATAAATCCCCCAACACGTGAGAGGCCGCGCTCCGGGGGAACGGAGCGGCCGTGATGACAGGGGGAGATGGGGATGTTTCAGAGTTCTTTCGATATGGAGGGCGCGGTGCCGATAGCGGCAACGGCCATTCCCGACGCGCTGTTCGAGCGCGGCCTTTACTGGGCGAGCGGTCGCGCCGGCGTCGTCAATCTTGTCGCCGCGCATAAGTGGTTCAACCTGGCGGCCTTGAAGGGCCGCAGCGATGCGATCGCGCTCCGTCGCGAGGTCGCCGAGCAGATGTCGGACGAGGAGATCGCGACCGCCCAGCGCGAGGCCCGCGCCTGGATGAGCTCGCATTAAGCCGCGCCTCGACCGGCGGGGCGGCAGCATCGTCCTCCGTAACCTTACGGAAACCTCCGATATACGCGGTCGTAACCATAGGGTGCGATGATCGCACTCCTGGGGACACGCTTTGCCGGAAGTGGAAGCTGCCGAACTTGAACGTTCGGCCTCGCTTCGTGCTTGCCATCGATCTTGGGGCGGCGTGCGGGTTATCGTGGATGGGGGCCCGCCATGGATATTCTGGCCATTCTGGCCGTTCTACTGCTGTCGCTTGCCTACGCCTCGCTGTCTTCGGCGCGTTCCTATTTTGCCAAAGGACGACTGGCCGGCATGGAAGAGGCGACGCGCGAGATCATCAGGGGGCTGCGCGCCCACTATGAGATCGCCGGACAGCCGCCGCCGGAGGGAATCGTGACGGCGCTCGAGGGCATCAAGTCCATGACGCCGCAAGCCGCGACGGAAAAGAGCATCCAGCGCTACCACGCAAAACTCTGGACCTTTGGCGACGCGGTCGGCACCGCCTGCTGGCGAAAGGGGTATGATGTCTGCCGGCAGCGGATGGCGCCGAAGCCGGATCGGATCCGCCTCGACTTTCCCATCGACGAATTGCTGGAGATCGCCTCGCTCGCTCATCTCGGCTTCAAAAAGATGATGCCGAACGACCGCGGTATCGAGACCGCGCGCTTCGACGGCGAGGATCACGCCGTGCAGGTGGCGCGCGCGATCGATCGGCTGGAATGGGCCATCCCCGAAGCGCAACGGCCATTGGACCTTGCAACCACGCGCGCGACGATGATCCGGCAATGGTGGCAGCCACGGGAAAAGAAGAGCGCGTAAGGCGCAGCCGGAGGGTGTTGCACAAATAACACGCAGCCCCGTGGCGCCTCACCGGCGGTTCCCCGTCGATTCCCTGACTTTGCAACAGGCCGCTTGCGGCTCGCCGCTGCGTCGGGCATATCGGCCTCAGTGGAGATGTGGCCGAGTGGCTGAAGGCGGCGGTTTGCTAAACCGTTATAGGCTTGTAAAGGCCTATCGAGGGTTCGAATCCCTCCGTCTCCGCCACCCTACGCCCCTAGGGGCTTCGGGTGGCAGGCCACCCTGCTTGCCAAGAATGAACTTCGATCCCTCTCGCACTTGGAAGGATTGGCCGATGCAAAGGCGCGCCATTGTCTTGCTCTGCTCGCTCTTGGCGATGCCCGCGACGGCGATGGCCGAGGGCCTGATGGAGCCGGGCCAATGGAATGTCACGCAGAGCATGGTGATGAACGGCAATGTCGTGCCGCCTCAATCCAAAGCGCGCTGCATCACGCCCGAGCAGGCTGACGATGTTGCAAAGACGTTCGGGCCGGTGTCGGGGACCGTCAATTCGACCTGCGAGGCGCCGCTGTCGGAGTTGAACGGCAAGACGCTGAAGTGGCGCCTGCAATGCCGGGGGCAGCTCGATATGGACGTCGCCGGCGATTTCAACTTCGACACGCCGGGTCACTATACGGCGACCATCACCTCCAAAGGCCGGATGGCAGGCGCCTTAATCAGCGACATCAAGACCGAGGTGGTGGGCGAGCGGCTCGGCGATTGTCCGAAGTGAGGCGCTATTCTTGCGGAGTCAAATGTGGATGTGGCCCGCGAAATGAGCCAGGTGCGTCGGCGAACGGATGAACTCGACCCGGTCGATCGCGCCGCCGTTGGGAGGGCGACCGGCTCAGGACCACAGCGTAATCTTGACGCCCTTTGCCTCCAGCGCCGGGACGACCTTCGGCTCCGCGATGGAATGATGATAGCAAGCAAGTTCCTTCAGCCTGGGCAGATTCAGTAGCGTTTGGGCGCTCGCAAAGCGATCACCCAGGTCGATGCTTTCAAGCCGATCGAGCCCGGCAAGACGCGACAAATCCAAATCGAGCAACATGGAGGAATGGAGAAAACGCCGAAGATTTTTGAGGCGTTCAATCCCTTGAAGACTGCCAACATCGCAATCGGTCCCGTCAATGCCAAGGGTCAATCCGCTGTAGTTGTAGATCTCAAGGCCTCCGTCGAAGATCAACGTGTCTATCGCTGCAAGATGCTCTTCCGTCAGCGGATATCGCAGCAGGTAGTCACGGGCTGGCGGAAATGTCTCGCCGGTTTTCCGATCAAGGTATCGACCCATGACGTGATCCGTCAGCTCCTGCGGCGAACCGAGATCGATAACACCATCCCGGAGCAAGGCATCAAGAACCACCAGCTTGAAATTAGGGTCCGGAAATGGGGCGCCCGGCGCCACGCGTGGCGCAGGATATTTTCCCGGAGGCGCAGGTGTCCATTGGCGCGGGTCGGGATAAGTCAAACCTGGGCGACTTAGGGCAAATCGCCGAACCTTGTGATCTTCGAAGCGGACAAAGAGCTTCGTTCCATCGGCCAAGGTTGCGCCGTAATTCGCGATCAGTCGCTCCTCTTCGAACATCTTGAGCAAAAGCAATTCGGGATAGGCCGCCATAGCTTCGGGCAGGGTCATCCCAACGCGCAGCCTTGCGACCTCCAGTGATGAGGGAAATTCGTGCTTGACCCCAATTTCTCCGATCACTCCGTTGACGTCGATCCGAACGGTGAGCGGGATGCCAAGCTTTTCCCCATCGAAACGGCCGGCACTTTCCCTCTTCAACGGAACCCATTGGTCGCCAATAATTTTTTCAAGCGCCATGGAGGGCATGCCAACCTGGAGCCTTGCCAAGGCGGTAAGGTCGACGCGAGGCCTGTTCATCCAACAATGCCCGCCATCGATAGTGACTTCCCGAAAACCGATCGAAACGTTCGCCGCATGCTGCGTGCATCCCCAAACACCGGCGCTGCACCATTATTCTGAGACACGATCCCGGATTTTCATCGAATTGTTGGACTGCGGTGGGCGAGCGGCTCGGCGATTGTCCGAAGTGAGGCGCTATTCGACGCTGGCGCCGCGATGCAGGTCGGCCTCGATCTGCAGCCGGGTGCCGCCCCCGAAGCGCGCGCGGTAGACCTGCAAGTTCTCCATCACCCGCTGCACGTAGTTGCGGGTTTCGGCGAACGGGATCAGCTCGACCCAGTCGACGGCGTCGACCTTGGGGTCGCGGGGATCGCCGTAGCGGTCGACCCATTTTTTCACGCTGCCGCGGCCGGCATTGTAGGCCGCGAAAGTCATGATGTAGGAGCCGCGGTAATCTTCCATGAGACCGCCAAGCTCGGCGGCGCCGAGCGTGACGTTGTAGGCCGGGTCGGTCTTCATTCGCGTGAGGTCGAAGCCGATGCCGGCACGCTTGCAGACGTAGCGACCGGCATCCGGCGTCACCTGCATCAGGCCATAGGCCTGCGCCGGCGAGACGTCGCCGGGATTGAACGCGCTCTCCTGGCGCGCGATCGCGAAAATGACGCTCTGCTCGACATCCGGGCCGATCGACTGATGGTGCGGAATGCCGCTCACGGGGTAAGCGTGGTGGTCGAAGGGCAATCCGCGATTGAGCGCGGCCTTGCCGACAAGCAGCTCGCCACGGGCATAGTTTTGGCGTGCGGCGATCTCGCCGAGACCAAGCAGGGCATCGACATCGCCGTTCTCGCCGACATCGCCAAAGATCGGCACCGCGATATCGCGCTCGTCGAGATCGAACAGGAGCTGCACCGCGCGCACGATCTCGAGGCGCTCGACGCCACGGGGCCGCGGCGCCTCCTTCAGATCGAGCTGCGGCAGGCCCAGTCTTGCGCGCGCGAGCTGGCCGTAATAGCTGGTCGATTGCTCGGCGGCGGTGGCATAGGCCGCGCGGGCTTCTTGGGACCGGCCGGCTGCTTCCGCCGCGCGACCCTGCCAGTAGCCGGCACGCGCAAGCGTGGTCGGATTGACGCTGCCCACGCCGATCCGCGCGAAGTGCTGCGCGGCAACAGACGGCTCGTTGAGGAACCGAAGCGCGATCCAGCCCGCGGTGAATTCCTGCTCGGTCCGGTAGATGTCCTTGGCCGGAAGCGCCGCGTCGCGGGCGATCTGGTAGGCGGTGCGGTACTCGCCTGTGTCGATCATCTTGCGCGCCAGCAGCCGCCGCTCGATCCACCATTCGTCGAGATTGTGGAGCCTGGACGGATCCCTTGGCGCGCTGAGCATCAACTGGGCGGCTTCGGCAAACTTTTCGTCACGGCGGAGCAACTGGATTTTCGCAAAGAGATAGCCGGCATCGCCGCGCAGCTCGTGCGGGACGGCCTCGAGCAGCGCCTTGGCGTTCGCAGCCTTTCTGACGCTGGCGAGCCGCGCCTTGGCCAGCGCCACATAGCCGGCGCCGAGCCGCTTTGCCGCGCGCATGCCGGCGGATTCGTTTTCGACCGTATAGAGGAAGAGATCCATCCGCGCCTTGTGATCGCCTGCGTTCAGCAATGAGCCGAACAGGTCGAGAGCCGCGTTCTCGGTATCCTCCGACATCGGATCGTTGCGCCAGGCCTCGCGCACCAGCCGCTCGGCATTGGCGCGGTCGCCGCGCGCGAGCATGGCTTTGGCCAGTGCAAACCGACCCTTCGCGGTCAACGGCGATTCAGTCTCGAACCAGGACCATGCCACCGCATCCTCGCGCTGGTCGTCCCAAAGTGCGGCCTCAAGCCGCTTGCGCAGGAAGGTCTGCGACGGCCAGCTCGGGTTGGCGGTCAGGAACGCGCGGTAGCGTTCGACGGTGGCATTGTTGTTGTCGCTGCGCAGGATCAGCCATTCGGAAAGCTTTCTGGCGACGGGATCGGAGATCGTGGCCTCGAGCTGGGTCGCATCGTCAGGCCTGTGCTTGCGGATCAGCTCGATGACGTTTTCGAGCGCATCCATGTCGGCCTGCGAGGTCGACGACGTCGCCGCAACCGCGGCCGGCGTAACCGGCTTGCGCGATGCTGCCGGGCGCTGACGCGCCGCAGGCGGGGCGGCTTGCGCGGCCGCAGCGATCGGCGTGGGCGCGGCTGCCGCAGTTGCTGCGGGCGGGTTCGCCTTCGGCGTCACGTTGCGCGCGACCGGGCGCGGCTTCGGCAGTGGAATTTTCGATTTCGCGGGCGTCGTTGCAGCCCATACCGACGCGCCCAGCGCCAGCGTCAGGCACGCGGCGATGACGATCGACGGGACCATCGACCCTGACGGGAGAACGTTGGTCTTTGCGCGGCTCTTGGAGGTCACCTGGGGGTCACCGGGTCCTTCGCGGGCGAATTGTTTCGGGAGCTCGAGGACTAGGTCTAGTTCACGGAAATCGCGGACAAAATACATAAATTGTGCTGGCGGCAATCCAGCTATTGCGTCGCCACAGCGGCAAAATCACGGCCTCCGTCGCGAGGCCAGCGATGATGGTTCCGGCAGGAGGGAGCGTTGCAGGCCTTTCGCGCGCGTGGCAGACCCGATATGAATGACGTTTCAGCCGTGCGGGGCGCCAAATTCAAGCGTTCGGGAGGAGTTTCATGGCCGCCAAGACTAAATTCCGGGGTTCCTTCACCGCCTTGGTCACGCCCTTCAAGAACGGCTCGCTCGACGAGGCTGCGTTCCGCGGCCTTGTGAATTGGCAGATTTCGGAAGGGACCCACGGTCTCGTCCCCGTCGGCACCACCGGCGAAAGCCCGACGCTCAGCCACGACGAGCACAAGCGCGTGGTCGAATGGTGCATCGAGGAAGCCAAAGGACGCGTGCCCGTGATCGCCGGCGCCGGTTCCAACTCGACCAAGGAGGCCATCGAGCTCGCCGAGCATGCCGAGAAGGCAGGCGCCAACGCGGTGCTCGTCGTCACGCCCTATTACAACAAGCCGACCCAGGAAGGCCTCTACCAGCACTTCAAGGCGATCAACGACGCGATCGCAATTCCGATCATTATCTACAATATCCCGCCGCGCTCGGTCATCGACATGTCCGTCGATACCATGAAGCGGTTGTGGGAACTGAAGAACATCGCCGGCGTGAAGGACGCGACCGCGAGCATGGTGCGGGTCTCCCAGCAACGCGCCGCGATGGGCGAGGATTTCAATCAGCTCTCCGGCGAGGATGCGACCGTGCTCGGCTACATGGCGCATGGCGGCCACGGCTGCATTTCGGTCACGTCAAACGTGGCGCCCCGGCTCTGCTCGGAGTTTCATGTGGCCTGGCAGAAGGGCGATGTGACCACGGCGCTCAAGGTGCACGACAAGCTGATGCCGCTGCACACCAACCTCTTCATGGAGTCCAACCCCGCCCCGATCAAATACGCGATGTCGCTGCTCGGCAAGCTGGAAGAGCGGCTGCGGCTGCCGATGGTGCCGGTGTCCGAGCCGACCCGCGTTGCCGTCCGCAGCGCCATGGTCCATGCCGGCCTGATCAACTGAGCGGCGGCGGGCGGTTAGCGAGCAATGCCAATGCTGAATGAGTTCCGCGAATTTGCGATGAAGGGCAATGTCGTCGACCTCGCGGTCGGCGTCATCATCGGGGCGGCGTTCGGGGCCATCGTCACTTCGCTGGTCGGCGACGTCATCATGCCCCTGATCGGCGCCGCCACCGGCGGGCTCGACTTCTCCAACTACTTCTTGCCGCTGTCGAAGTCGGTAACGGCCACCAACCTTGCGGATGCGAAAAAGCAGGGCGCGGTGCTGGCTTACGGGAATTTCATCACGTTGACGCTGAACTTCATCATCATCGCCTTCGTGCTGTTCATCGTCATTCGGTTGATGAACCAGCTGAAGCGGTCGCACGAAGCAGCGCCGACCGCGCCGCCAAAGCCGTCGCGGGAGGAGCAGCTCCTCACCGAGATACGCGATCTCCTGAAGAAGGGTTGAAGTGGCGGAAAAAAGCGAACGCGCGATCAAGGTGGTCGCGGAAAACCGCAAGGCCCGGTTCAACTACTCCATCGAGGATACGGTTGAGGCCGGCCTTGCGCTGACCGGCACCGAGGTCAAATCGATCCGCAACGGCAAGATCACGATTGCGGAATCCTATGCCGATTCCCGCGACGGCGAGATCTGGCTGATCAACGCCAACATTCCCGAATATCTGCAGGCCAATCGCTTCAATCACGAGCCAAAGCGGCCGCGAAAGCTGTTGCTGCATCGCAAGCAGATCAACAAGCTGATGGGGGCGGTGGACCGCGAGGGGATGACGCTGATTCCCTTGAAGCTCTATTTCAACGAACGCGGCCGTGCCAAGCTTCTGCTTGCCGTCGCCAAGGGCAAGAAGCTGCACGACAAGCGCGAGAGCGAGAAGAAGCGCGACTGGAAGCGCGAGAAAGGCCGGCTGCTGCGGGCGAGGGGATAGCGTGACACAAATGGCGAGTGGCGAATAGCGAATGGAATAGGGGAGCAGGGCGCTCCATTCGCTACAGCTACTCGCTACTCGCTATTCGCAAAACTTTAGGGAGCACAAAATGGCTCAACCGAATCTCATGGACGTCGACTGGAGCAAGATCCCTGCGCCGCGCGACGACGGCGGCACGGCGCATCTGAAGGGCATGACGATCCCGCCCGTCAGCCTGCTTGCGACTGATGACACCCGCGTCACGCTCTCGGCGCTGAAGGGCCGCACCGTCGTGTTCGCCTATCCCCGCACCGGCGAGCCCGGCAAGATTGCGCTCGTCGACGATTGGGACATGATCCCCGGCGCGCGCGGCTGCACGCCGCAGACTTGCGCCTTCCGGGATCTGTTCGCCGACTTGAAGGCGGCAGGCGCTGCCCATGTCTTCGGGCTGTCGACACAAAGCAATGTTTACCAGACCGAGATGGCCTCGCGGCTGCATCTGCCGTTCCCGGTGCTCTCGGACGAGAAGCTCGAGATGACCCGCGCGCTCAGGCTGCCGACCATGGAGGTCGCTGGCCTGACGCTGGTCAAGCGAATGGCGCTGATCATCGACGACGCGCGCATCACGCATGTGTTCTATCCGGTGTTTCCGCCCGACCGGAACGCCGCCGATGTGCTTGCGTGGTTGAAGGATCATCCGAAGCCGTCATAGATGTTGTAGGGTGGGCAAAGGCGCTCTTGCGCCGTGCCCACCATAATGACCGAGCGTTCGGCCGAGAGTGGGGGCACGCCTCGCTTTGCCCGCCCTGCATTTTCCAATTCAATCCAGCTCCGCCTTCACGCGCCCGAACACGCTGCGGAACATGTCGGGCGTCAGCACGCCGGTATTGGTATTGTATCGCGAGCAGTGATAGCTGTCGTACAGCTTCAGCCGGCCCGCCCGATGCATCGCGCCATGCGCGAAGGGCGCTGCGGCGCTACGCAGCTTCAAGGTCTTCAACAGCGTGTCGTGCGCGATGCGGCCAAGTGCGACGATCGCCGCGAGGCGCGGCATTGCCTCGATGGTCGCCGCAAGATAGCGGCGGCAGGTCGCGATCTCGGCCGGCAGCGGCTTGTTCTGCGGCGGCACGCAGCGCACCGCGTTGCTGATCAGGCAATCGACAAGCTTGAGCCCGTCGTCGACCCTCGCCTGATAATGACCGCTGGCAAAGCCGTATTCGAT
The DNA here is from genome assembly GCA_963738845.1 of uncultured Alphaproteobacteria bacterium. Classification (GTDB taxonomy): domain Bacteria; phylum Pseudomonadota; class Alphaproteobacteria; order Rhizobiales; family Xanthobacteraceae; genus Bradyrhizobium. The sequence continues at coordinate 109,020 of CAVTYJ010000017.1, forward strand.
CAGGGTCGCGTAGAGCAGATCGCCGGCGTAGTCGCCGGTGAACGGGCGTCCGGTTCGATTGGCGCCCTGCAATCCCGGCGCCAGGCCAACGATCAAGAGCCGCGCGTGCGGATCGCCGAATGAAGCCACCGGCGCGTTGAACCAGCTTGGCTCCTTGGCGCGCGCCGACGCGCGGAATTCCGCGAGCCGCGGACACAACGGGCAGTCGCGATCGGGCTCCGTGACGGGCAGCGCGGCTGACGTCGGCGACACTAGTCGTCGAAGTCGTCGTCGCCTGCGCCGCGCGGGGCCACAGTCGTCGCCCGTTGCAAAAATTGCGGCGCATGATGACGCGGCTCGCGCGGGGCGGGCCGTTCCGACGGATCCCGGCCCAGCTTCGACTGCAGCTCCACCAGATCGGTGAAGACATCCGCCTGCCGGCGGAGCTCGTCGGCGATCATCGGCGGCTGGCTCGAGATGGTCGAGATCACCGTGACGCGGACGCCACGACGCTGCATGGCCTCGACCAGCGAGCGGAAGTCGCCGTCGCCCGAGAACAGCACCATCTGGTCGATATGCTCGGCAAGTTCCATCGCATCGACGGCCAGCTCGATATCCATGTTGCCCTTGACCTTGCGCCGGCCCGACGCGTCGATGAATTCCTTCGTCGCTTTGGTCACGACGGTGTACCCGTTGTAGTCGAGCCAGTCGATCAGCGGGCGGATCGACGAATACTCCTGATCCTCGATGATCGCGGTGTAGTAGAACGCGCGCAATAGCGTTCCGCGACCCTGGAATTCCTTGAGCAGCCGCTTGTAATCGATATCGAAACCGAGCGTCTTTGCCGTTGCGTATAGGTTGGCGCCGTCGATAAAGAGCGCAATTTTGTTGGAGGAAGATGACATTCAACTCTCGCGTTTAGCTATCCGTTTATTGGCGCGGCGGCAGCAAGACCGCGCTTTTTAAAATGCTGCCCAATACCCTGCGGACGTGTCCCCGGAATAAACATTACCGCAAATTCGGTGAGTTTGGGGCAATAAAGGTTGTAATGATAACGCAATGAAGCGTTTTCTTGTCTGCCGACCGCAACCGGCGGTTTAAGACACTCCGGCCTGCCCGGCCCAGCGTCGGGTTAGCAGAGCGGATTTGTGACGCCAAATCACAAAATCGTCCTTGCGAAAGGGCGTCTCCCCCTATAACTAGCCTGCAAATTCCGGATATTGCTACCCCGCAAAACAACGGAGAACGCCGATGGCTCGCGTCACCGTGGAAGACTGTATCGACAAGGTCGACAACCGCTTCGACCTCGTTCTGCTGGCCGCGCACCGCGCCCGGATGATTTCGTCCGGGTCACAACTGACGGTTGACCGCGATAACGACAAGAACCCGGTCGTGTCGCTGCGCGAGATCGCCGATTCGACGATTTCGCCGGAGGATCTGAAGGAAGAGCTGGTCCACTCGCTGCAGAAGTTCGTGGAAGTGGACGAGCCCGAACCTGACACCGTTCCCCTGATCGGATCGGCCGGTGCAAGCGTGGACGCCGACGACACCGAGGTGGCGGTCGAGCGCATGACCGAAGAGGAACTCCTGAAGGGGCTCGAAGGCCTGGCGCCGCCCGAGGAGCAGCCCGAAGAGGACGAATAGGTCCAAACCTGTTCCGTTAATGTTTAAGGCCCGGATCGACGTCCGGGCCTTTGCTTTTGCGGATGTTTTTATGGTTAGCATTGGGTGCTTGCGGTCGCGCGGCCATCGCGCCACTATTTGCACTGTCCCCGAATTGATCGGAGCGGCGTTGGATTGGCGCTAAGCTTGGCTCCAATGCGGCACGCCCCATTCAACACGTCGCGCGAGGCAGGTGATTCGATGGCGGTTCGACGCCACAGCCCACCCCAGATGCAGGCTGCAGCTGAACCGGCCGCGGCGGCTCCGACCGCGCCCGTCAGGACGTCGATCAAGACGCCGCGGCCGCGCATGATGCGGCAGTACGACCTCGTCGAGCGCGTCCGCTCCTATAACCCTGATACCAACGAAGACCTGCTCAACCGCGCCTATGTCTATGCCATGAAGGCGCACGGCTCGCAGACCCGCGCCTCCGGCGATCCCTATTTCTCGCACCCGCTCGAGGTGGCGGCGATCCTGACCGACCTCAAGCTCGACGACGCCACGATCGTGGCGGCGCTCCTGCACGACACCATCGAGGACACCGAGGCGACGCGGGCCGAGATCGATCAGATTTTCGGTCCCGAAATCGGCGCCCTCGTCGATGGGCTCACCAAGCTGAAGCGCCTGGAGCTGGTCTCGCGCGAGGCCAAGCAGGCCGAAAACCTGCGCAAGCTGCTGCTGGCGGTCTCCAACGACGTCCGCGTGCTGCTGATCAAGCTCGCCGACCGGCTGCACAACATGCGCACGCTGGAGTTTGTTCCTCCGGCCTCGCGCCAGCGCATCGCCGAGGAGACGCTCGACATCTATGCGCCGCTCGCCGGCCGCATGGGCATGCAGGAGATGCGCGAGGAACTCGAGGATCTCTCGTTCCGCAGCCTCGATCCGGAGGCCTACGTGGTGGTGAAGCAGCGGCTCGATGCACTCGCCGAGCGCAACCGCAACCTGATCGGGGAAATCGAGAGCCAGCTCTCGAAAAACCTGCGCAACAATGGATTGACCGCGCAGGTCTACGGCCGGCGCAAGCAGCCGTTTTCGATCTGGACCAAGATGGAGCGCAAATCGGTCGGTTTCGAGCAGCTCTCCGATATTTTCGGTTTCCGCGTCATCCTGCCTGATGTCGAGGCCTGCTATCGCGCGCTCGGGGTCGTGCACACGACTTGGCCGGTGGTGCCCGGCCGTTTCAAGGACTACATCTCGACCCCGAAACAGAACGACTATCGATCGATCCACACCACCGTGATCGGTCCCGGCAACCAGCGCGTGGAGTTGCAGATCCGAACCGAGGAGATGCACCAGATCGCCGAGTTCGGTATCGCCGCGCACGTTTTCTACAAGGAGGGCATCGGTTCGCCGACCGAGCTGCTCAAGCGCGAATCAAAGGCTTTCGCCTGGCTCCGCCGCACGGTCGGAATGCTCTCCGAGAGCTCCAATCCGGAGGAGTTTCTGGAGCACACCAAGCTAGAGCTGTTCCATGACCAGGTGTTCTGCTTCACGCCCAAGGGCAAGTTGATCGCCCTTCCGCGCCACGCCAACGTGATCGATTTCGCTTACGCCGTGCATACCGACGTCGGCAACAGCGCGGTCGGCTGCAAGATCAACGGCAAGTTCGCGCCGCTGTCGTCCGAGCTGCAGAACGGCGACGAGGTCGAGGTTCTGACCTCGGAGGCGCAAGAGACGCCGCCTTCGGCCTGGGAGTCGCTTGCGGTGACCGGCAAGGCACGCGCTGCGATCCGGCGCGCAACGCGATCGGCCGTGCGCGACCAATATGCCGGGCTCGGGCGACGCATCGTGGAGCGGCTGTTCGAGCGCGCCAAGATGGATTATGCCGACGACAAGCTCAAGGGCGCGCTGCCGCGCCTGGCGCGCGCCTCCATCGACGACGTGATGGTCGCGGTCGGGCGCGGCGAGATGAAGGCGTCCGATGTCGCGCGCGCGATGTATCCCGACTACAGGGAAGAGCGGGTCGCGCGATACGGCGTCAAGAAGGGACTTGCCGCCAAATTGAAGCAGACCTTGCGGCCGGCGGAAAAGCCTGAGCCGGTGCGGAGCCCCTCGGCGATTCCGATCCGCGGCAACAATTCCGGGCTGCCCGTCAAGTTCGCTCCGAACGGCGGCGCGGTGCCGGGCGACCGCATCGTCGGCATCATCACCCCCGGCGAGGGAATCACGATCTATCCGATCCAGTCGCCGGCTCTGAAAGATTTCGAGGAAGAGCCGGAACGCTGGCTCGACGTACGCTGGGACGTCGACGAGACCACGCCGCAGCGCTTTCCGGCGCGAATCCTGGTAGACAATGTCAACGAGCCCGGCAGCCTCGCGCAGGTCGCGACCGTGATCGCCGAGCATGACGGCAACATCGACAATATCAGCATGAGCAGGCGCTCGCCCGATTTCACCGAGCTGACGATCGATCTCGAGGTCTACGATCTCAAGCATCTCAGTGCGATCATCGCCCAGCTGCGCGCCAAGGCCGTCGTTGCACGGGTCGAGCGCGTCAATGGCTAGCGGCGTCCGATCGCATCTTGCGAGCTCCCCATGACCAAGGCTCCTCCGCTCCGCCTGGGCGTCAATGTCGACCACGTCGCAACCCTGCGGAACGCGCGCGGCGGGCTGCGGCCCGATCCCGTGCGCGCGGCGCTTATCGCGATCGAGGCCGGCGCCGACGGCATCACGGCGCATCTGCGCGAAGACCGTCGGCACATCCGTGACGAGGACATGGCGCGGCTGAAGGCTGAAATCTCCAAGCCGCTGAATTTCGAGATGGCGGCGACCGCCGACATGCTGCGGATCTCGCTTGCGACAAGGCCGCATGCGGTGTGCCTTGTGCCCGAGCGACGCGAGGAGTTGACCACGGAGGGCGGCCTCGATGTCGCCGGCCACCACAACGTGCTCGCGCCGTTTATCTCGAAGCTCGGGGATGCCGGCATTCGCGTCTCGCTGTTCATCGCGGCCGATCCGCGCCAGATCGAGGCCGCCGCCAGGCTGAAGGCGCCTGTCATCGAGATTCACACCGGCGCCTGGTGCGATGCCGTGGTCGACGGTCACGCCGCCAAGGCAGAATCGGAGTGGCAGCGCATCATCGCCGGCGCAAAGCTCGCGCGCTCGGCCGGACTGGAGGTGCATGCCGGCCATGGTCTCGATTATTCCACCGCCGAAACCATTGCGGCGCTGCCCGAGATCGTCGAGCTCAACATCGGGTACTTCATGATGGGCGAGGCGCTGTTCGTGGGTCTTGGCGCGACGGTGCGGGCGATGCGGGCCGCAATGGACCGGGGCCGGAGCAGGGCATGAGCACATGATTATCGGGATCGGCTCCGACCTGATCGACATCCGCCGCGTCGCCAAGGTCATCGAGCGGCACGGCGACCGCTTTATCGACCGCGTCTTCACCCAGGCCGAGCGGGCGCGCGCGAGCCGGCGCGGCAAGAACGAGAAAGCGATGATAGCCACTTATGCCAAGCGCTTCGCGGCCAAGGAGGCCTGCTCAAAGGCGCTGGGAACCGGGATCCGGCACGGCGTCTGGTGGCGCGATATGGGGGTGGTGAACCTGCAGGGCGGACGGCCGACCATGCAACTGACCGGCGGGGCATTGGAACGGTTGAGGGCGCTGACGCCCGAAGGGCTGGAGGCGAGGATCGATCTCTCCATCACCGACGATTGGCCGCTGGCGCAGGCCTTCGTCATAATTTCGGCGGTCAATCCGGCCAAAGGTCTGACCAGCCCGTAAGCCGCGGCGTTCTCGACCCGCGCGGCAAGAACAAAAAATAGCTGATTTATCATATGGTTATATAGTTTTGATAAGACAGTTTATTGCGCGGTTGAGGACAAACGTTTAAAAGTTCACTACCGAATCCACAGGAGCGAATTCGGGTTTGCGCCGGAATTTGCTCCCATTATCAGAGACAGGATCGATTTCTCCGACCGCGAAGCGGCCTGCTGTTCGCGTGAGGAATGAGTTCTGCCACCATGCAGGCCGGCGTTTTTTGGAATTGGGAAAGCGATGAGCGTGACATCGAGGGAGAAATTCGAGAGCGGCCAGGGCGAGACCATTCGCGTCGTCATCCACGCTCTCCTGATCGCGCTTGTCATCCGAACCTTCCTCTTCCAGCCCTTCAACATCCCCTCTGGATCGATGAAGGCGACACTGCTGGTCGGCGACTATCTGTTCGTATCGAAATTCTCATATGGCTACAGTCACTATTCGATCCCGCTGTCGCCGCCGATCTTCTCGGGCCGGATTTTCGGCTCGGAGCCCGATCGCGGCGACATCGTGGTATTTCGCCTGCCCAAGGACAACTCCACGGACTACATCAAGCGCGTGATCGGGCTGCCCGGCGACCGCATCCAGATGAAGGACGGGCTGCTCTACATCAACGACAAGCCGGTGCAGCGCGAACGCCTGAGCGATTTCATCGGCGAGGACCCCTGCGGGTCGGATGCGACGGCGCGCGTGAAGCGGTGGAAGGAGACGCTGCCGAACGGCGTCAGTTACGAGACGCTCGATTGCGTCGACAACGGCTTTTACGACAACACCAATGTCTACACCGTGCCGCCCGGCAACTTCTTCATGATGGGCGACAACCGTGACAACTCGACCGATAGCCGGGTGCTGTCGGCGGTTGGCTATGTGCCGTTCGAGAACATCGTCGGTCGCGCCCAGATGATCTTCTTCTCGATAGCCGAGAACGAGCATGTCTGGGCGATATGGCGCTGGCCGACGTCCGTGCGCTGGAATCGCTTGTTCAAAATCGTGCGATGAACGACGATACCCCTGACATCCGGACCGCAGAAATCGCAGGCGAGCACAAGCCTGAAACAGCCAGCAGCGGACGGAAGGCGGCCAAGAAGAAGCGCGCCAGGGCTGCGAAGGCGGGCAGCAAGGCCGCGACCGCGGCGATCGAGGCGCGCATCGGCCACAAATTCGCCGATACCAGCCTGCTCACCACGGCGATCACGCACGTGTCGGCACTCAAGCCCCAGCGCAAGCGCGGCGAGAGTTATCAGCGCCTGGAGTTCCTGGGCGATCATGTGCTCGGGCTGATCGTCTCCGACATGCTCTATCGCTCCTTCCCCGAGGCCGATGAAGGCGAATTGTCGAAGCGGCTTGCCGATCTCGTGCGCAAGGAAAGCTGCGCGGAGGTCGCCAAGGCGCTCGGGCTGACCGACGACATCAAGCTCGGTGCGGTCGGCGCCGGCGCCAGCGTGCGCCTGCGCAAATCCGTGCTCGGCGACATCTGCGAAGCCGTGATCGGCGCGGTCTATCTCGACGGCGGCTATTCCGCGGCGGCCTCCTTTGTCGAACGCAACTGGACCGAGCGGATGAAGAAGCCGCGTCAGCCGCTACGCGACCCCAAGACGGTGCTGCAGGAATGGGCGCAGGGCAAGGGCCTGCCGACGCCGGTCTATCGCGAGGTCGAGCGCACGGGTCCGCATCACGATCCGCAGTTCCGTGTTGCCGTGGAATTACCGGGGTTGGCCTCGGCCGAAGGGGTCGGCGGCAGCAAGCGTGCGGCTGAAAAGGTCGCCGCCAGCGTGATGATCGAGCGCGAAGGCGTTGCCGGCGGCGGCAATGACTGACGCCGCCCAGGCTGAGACGCGCTGCGGCTTTGTTGCGCTGATCGGCGCGCCCAACGTTGGAAAAAGCACCCTCGTCAATGCGCTGGTCGGCTCCAAGGTCACCATCGTGTCACGCAAGGTGCAGACCACCCGCGCTCTGATCCGCGGCATCGCGATCGTCGACAACGCGCAGATCATCCTGGTCGACACGCCCGGCATTTTTTCGCCCAGGCGCAGATTGGATCGCGCGATGGTCTCGACGGCCTGGAGCGGCGCCCACGACGCCGATCTCGTCTGCGTGCTCCTGGACGCCAAGGTCGGGCTCGACGAGGAGGCCGATCGCATCCTTGCGAAGCTGGCCGGCGTCCACCACGACAAGATCCTGGTCATCAACAAGATCGACCTCGTGCCGCGCGAAAAGCTCTTGGCGCTCGTCAAGACCGCCAACGAGCGGCTGCCATGCAAGGAGACGTTCATGATCTCGGCCTTGTCCGGCGACGGGGTCGACGACTTGAGAGCTGCGCTGGCGAGGATGGTGCCGGCCGGGCCGTTCCTCTATCCGGAAGACCAGATGTCGGATGCGCCGATGCGCCAGCTCGCAGCCGAGATCACGCGCGAAAAGATCTTCCAGCAGCTGCATCAGGAGCTGCCCTATCAATCGACGGTCGAGACCGATAGCTGGAGCGAACGCAAGGATGGATCGATCAGGATCGAGCAGACGATCTTCGTCGAGCGCGAGGGTCAGCGCAAGATCGTGCTCGGCAAGGGTGGCACGACCATCAAGTCGATCGGCGCGGAGGCGCGCAAGGAGCTCGCCGAGATCACGGGCTGTCCCGTGCACCTGTTCCTGTTTGTCAAGGTCCGCGAGAACTGGGGCGACGATCCCGACCGCTATCGCGAGATGGGGCTGGAGTTTCCCAGGGAATGAGTGTCAAGCAATAACAAAAGCTGGTGCGGCGAACCCGCTTCGGCATCGCCCCGAGTCCTCACGGTGAATGTCAAATCCGAAACCGCGCCAGAATCCTCTGTTTGGGGGTGCCTCCCGGGTGCGACATCCGTAAAAGGGCTTGCCGCAACATGATACGATCGTCGGAACCGGGACACTGATGCGATGAACGTTCCCAGAAACGTGTTTTGGTTCGAGGTGCTGCTTTACGCCTCGTTGATGCTGGATGCGCTTTCGGTCGCTTTCCAGGACCGCACGCCCAGCCGGGAGATGACCGAGCAAATGATCTTGGCCGCAAGCGTCGTGGCCGGCGCCATGATCCTGCTGCTGGTCTATTTCGTCCATCTGGCGGCACGCAAGCGCAAAAACTGGCCGCGCTGGGTGCTCCTGGCAACCCTGGTGCTTTCGGTGATCGAGCTGATCGAGGTGATCGGAGCGAACGGCGTCGAGCTCGACAGCGGCATCGAGATCGTGTCCTGCATCCTGACCACGGCCGGGCTGTATCTCTCCTTCACTGGGGACGCCAAGGGCTGGTTCAACGCGTGAGGCGCGCAGGGCGGCTTGGGCGCAGGGCAGACCTGCCGCAACTTGCCGTGAATTGGTGATGGGGCTTCGCTAATCCGCCCAACGGAGCCACGGAATCCTGTAAGCTGCGCTACATGGAATGGACCGATGACGGCATCGTGCTGGGAGTGCGTCGGCATGGCGAGTCCTCCGCCATCGTCGAGCTCCTGACCCGTGAGCATGGCCGTCATCTCGGTCTGGTGCGAGGGGGCGCGGGCTCGAGGATGCGCCCGCTGCTGCAGCCCGGCAACAGCGTGCGCGCGGTGTGGCGCGCGCGGCTCGACGAGCATCTCGGAATGTATGCGATCGAGGGCACCCGGCTGCGCGCGGCAAGCCTGCTTTCGGCTTCGCACGCTGTGTATGGAGTGACGCATCTTGCCGCGCTTGCGCGGCTGTTGCCGGAGCGCGACCCGCATCAGGACATTTACAAGATGCTGGAACGCGCGCTGGATGATTTCGACGACGCCGGCGAGGCCGCCGTTCATCTCGTGCGGTTCGAGCTTGCGATGCTCGGTGAACTCGGCTTCGGGCTCGACCTCGACAATTGCGCGGCGACCGGCGAGACCGCCGATCTCGTCTACGTCTCGCCGAAATCGGGCGGAGCGGTGTCGCGCGCGGCCGGCGAGCCCTGGCGCGACCGCCTGTTGCGGTTGCCGCCATTCCTGCGGCAAGACGAGAGCCGCGCCAACGTCTGTTCGAATCAGGACCTGCTCGACGGCTTCCAACTCACCGGCCTGTTCCTGCTGCGCCATGTTCTCGAACCGCGCGGGCAAGGCCATTCCGACGCGCGCGACGGCTTCATCAATGCGGTGGTGAAGCGACGCGCGCAGTTGCTGACATCTTGATATCTGCAGGTTCCATCACGGCGCGCTTGCAGCGGCGGCGGTTGCTTGCGAATAATTGGTGACAGATTCTCGCGCGAATCAACATTCATTTGCAGAGTCGGCGCGACTGTGATGCTCTGCGACTGGGGTAGCACTGACAGGGGGCACTATGTTGTTGCGTGCAATCGGCGCCGCGGCGCTGACGCTATCTCTTTCGTCTTCATACACCTCGGACGCATCTGCGGGCAGCCAAACGGGTCTGGTGCGTCGGGCTTCATGTGCGGTGGTTCGCTATTACGTCGCCAAATATTCCGCCTCCACGGCGGAGATGTGGGCGCGCAGTCATGGCGCGACCGAAGCGGAGATCGAAGCCGCCCGGCGGTGTTTGAACGATGCGCCCGCCCAGACGGCGCAGGCAGCCCGCTGGAATGCACAATAGAAGGGAGCGCGGCTTCAGGTTCCATCCAGCAGAGGGTGGAATCGTTTTGCGCTGCAAAATCCGTGATTGGAACCTAAGCTTGGTGAGCGCGTTGCATTGTTACAGCGCGATTCACGAAACTTGCGAGTGGATCCAATGCAAACGGACGACCTGAACTCGATGCCCACAGAAGACCTGTGGGCGCTCTACGAGGCCGCGACTGCGCAACTGGCCAACAAGCTGGCGGAAGAGAAGGCCAGACTTCACCGACGTGAGGAAAAACTTCGTAAACTCCACTTGGTTCCGCCAAAATATCAAAACCCGAAGAATCCAGCCGAGACCTGGTGCGGCCGCGGCAGACACCCCCGCTGGCTCACGGCACTGCTTCGATCCGGCCAAGGATTGGACAGCTTTCTGATCGTCTCGCCCCAGACAGAAAAGCACCTCTAGAAGAGCGCAACGATCCGGTGAGAGTGCTGGCTGGCGCGAGCACTCTGCCGGCGCGCGCGAACGCGCAAACTCTCGAGTTCCGAAGGTTCCCGCGGAACGGAGGAGGATGCGCCGTCATTAACGGTGCGTGGATCGCATCTGTCTCATCGTCGTCTATGCAAGCATCGTGGTGCTTGTGTTGGCGGTCTCGTTGATCGGCCCGCCAACGGATGGCAGGTCGAAGGAATTTGCCGTTGCGCGCGTCATGCGGCCCTGAACGCGGTGCGAGGCGAAGAAGTCGCCCCGCTTTGCTCGTCCGACAGCTTCAGCTTTGATTAATTTTTCCAGCGCATCCTTGCCGTATGAAGATACTTTCCGCCACGCTGATTGCCGTGGGCGGCTTCTGCGTACTCGACCAATTCTTATTCAACGGCCAATATACTGATTTGGCTATTCAGATGGCTCGGGTCGCGAGCGCCGCGTTCGGCTTTTATTTCTGACGGCAAACAGCGCATCGCCGCGAGCGCTTCCGCGCGTCGCGGCGAAGGTGTTGTGTTGCGGGGCCGGGCTCCAAACTGACCTCGCTCCGTCGTCATCCAGCGTCGATCGGCATTACCAGCGATGCCAGCCCCGATGCCAAGCGTAGCTGCGCCGCCACACGGGCCGGTGCCAGCCCCAGGCATGGCGCCAGTACGGGCGATGCCAGCCGTATCTGTATGCCGGATAGTATGTCGTGGTGTAGCCGTAGCTCGGGTAGTAGCCATAGGCCGGATAGCCGTAGCCGTAGCCATAGGCCGGGTAGCCGTAGCCGTAGCCGCCGTAACCATAATAGGGCGACGCGACCGCAGCGCCGATCAACGCACCGGCAGCCAGTGCGCCTATGCCCACGCCCCAGCCACCGCCCCAACCGCCACCACGCCAGCCGCCCCAACCGCCATGCCAGCCACCGCCCCAGCCACCGAAGCGAACTGGCGTGGCGCCAGCCTCTCCGGCAATCGGTTTCGCGGCTGCAGAAAGCGCCGTGAGCGGCGCTGATTGCGCATGTCCATAGGATGCCAACGACATCGCCCCCGCGATTGAAAGCACTGCAGCAAATCTTGTTACACGCATAGCTCACTCCAGTTTCCGAATTTCAGTGCATGCATCAACATCTTTCAATGCCATTTCGTTTCATCTGAAAATGCGAAGCCGATATTTTTGCAGCGCGCTCGCCGTTCATAATGGAGTCGAGCTTCCCGGAGGCTCGCTTGGTCTGGAGGATCGACTGAGCTCCAGCGCCTCTGAATGTGCGGCCGCGGCCTCGTACATCTGGGCGGCGTGCAGAAAGCCCTCGCGGGCCTGTGCGTTCCGGACCATTTGCGCGAGTGCTCGACATTCCTCGGCACGAGCCCGGAGCGTTTTGAAATCCGCGACATTGTCCATGGGCTAACCTTTCAGCATCGCAGGAATGAAAGCGCAGCTTTTCGTGTGCGCGAGGCTGGCAGGAGGGTCTTGATCCAAATCAAGGGCCGGCAGCCGTCAGACCGGCGGCACTTGCTTCGCCGCATGGCCTGCAGGGCAGGGTGCATCATGCCGCCCGGGCGCGGGTCGAATCGAAGCCGCCGGGGGCTTGTGTCTGCGGACAGTTACCCCCATACACGCGACATCGACCAAGGCGGGCTGGTATATATGCGCCTGAGTCGCTTCCCCGGCCCGATTGGGAAATCGAATCTACTGAAAGCAAAGGTCCATGGGAAAAACGGTCATTCCTCCGGAGCCGTTCGAGGTTCACGATGTCGCGCTGCGCGAGGCGCTGGAAGAGCGCTACCTCGCATACGCATTGTCGACCATCATGCACCGCGCGCTCCCGGACGCGCGCGACGGGTTGAAGCCGGTGCATCGTCGCATCCTCTACGGCATGCGGCTGCTCAATCTCAATCCCGGCACGGCATTCAAGAAATCGGCCAAGATCGTCGGCGACGTGATGGGCTCGTTCCATCCGCACGGCGACCAGGCGATCTACGATGCCATGGTGCGCCTGGCGCAGGATTTTTCATCGCGCTACCCGCTGGTCGACGGCCAGGGCAATTTCGGGAATATCGACGGCGACAATCCGGCTGCGTACCGCTACACCGAAGCGCGGATGACCGACGTTGCGCGGTTGCTTCTCGACGGCATCGACGAGGACGGCGTCGAGTTTCGCCCAAACTACGACGGCCAGTCGAAAGAGCCGGTGGTGCTGCCGGGCGGCTTTCCGAACCTGCTCGCCAACGGAGCGCAGGGCATTGCGGTCGGAATGGCGACCTCAATCCCGCCGCACAACGCCGCCGAGCTTTGCGAGGCTGCGCTGCATCTGATCGAGAAACCTGCCGCCAAGTCGCGCGCGCTGCTGAAATGGGTCAAGGGACCGGATTTCCCGACCGGCGGCATCGTCGTCGATTCAAAGGAGGCGATCGCCGAGGCTTACACCACCGGGCGCGGGTCGTTTCGCACCCGCGCCAAATGGATGCAGGAAGAGGGCGCGCGCGGCACCTGGGTGATCGTCATCACCGAGATCCCGTGGCTGGTGCAGAAATCGCGGCTGGTCGAGAAGATTGCCGAGCTCCTCAACGAGAAGAAGCTGCCGCTGGTTGCCGACGTCAGGGATGAGTCGGCGGAGGATATCCGCCTCGTCATCGAGCCGAAGTCGCGCGCCGTCGATCCGGAACTGTTGATGGAATCGCTGTTCCGCCTGACCGAGCTGGAAAGCCGAATTCCGCTGAACCTCAACGTCCTGATGAAAGGCCGCGTGCCGAAGGTCGTCGGGCTTGCGGAGTGCCTGCGCGAATGGCTCGACCATCTGCGCGACGTGCTGATCCGCCGCAGCGAGTACCGCAAGACACAGATCGAGCACCGCCTGGAAATTCTCGGCGGCTACCTGATCGCCTATCTCAACATCGACAAGGTGATCAAGATCATCCGCACCGAGGACGAGCCCAAGCCGGTCTTGATGAAGACCTTCAAGCTCACGGACATCCAGGCCGATGCCATCCTCAACATGCGCCTGCGAAACCTGCGCAAGCTCGAGGAAATGGAGATCCGCACCGAGGACAAGAACCTCCGAAGCGAGCTGAAGGGCCTCAAGTCGCTGCTCGGCTCGGAAACCGAGCAATGGTCCAAGGTCGGCGAGCAGGTGAGGAAGGTCCGTGACATGTTCGGACCCAAGACGCCGCTCGGCAAACGCCGGACCACGTTTGCCGATGCGCCCGAGCATGATCTTGCGGCGATCGAGGAGGCCTTTGTCGAGCGTGAGCCGGTCACCGTCGTCGTGTCCGAGAAGGGCTGGATACGTACGATGAAGGGCCACGTGGCCGACCTCTCCGGCCTCTCGTTCAAGACAGACGACAAGCTCGATCACGCCTTCTTCGCGGAGAGCACCTCGAAGCTGCTGCTGTTCGCCACCAACGGCAAATTCTATTCGCTCGACGTGGCGAAGCTGCCGGGCGGCCGCGGCCATGGCGAGCCGATCCGGATGTTCATCGACATGGATCAGGATGCGGCGATCGTCTCGTTGTTCGTCAACAAGGGCGGCCGCAAGTTCCTGATCGCGAGCGCCGAGGGTCAGGGATTTGTCGTCAAGGAAGACGATTGCGTCGGCAACACCCGAAAAGGCAAGCAGGTGTTGAACGTCGAGATGCCGAACGAGGCGCGCGCGATCGCAACCGTTGCCGGCGATACGGTCGCGGTCATCGGCAGCAACCACAAGATGGTGCTGTTCCCGATCGATCAGGTTCCCGAGATGGCGCGTGGCCGCGGCGTGCGGTTGCAGAAATACAAGGGGGCCACGCTGTCCGATGTCACCACGTTCGACTCCAAGGAGGGGCTGGCCTGGAAGGACTCCGCCGGCCGCGACCAGAGCATGACCATGAAGGAATTGGCGGACTGGCGCGGCAACCGCGCCGATGCCGGCCGCCTCGCTCACGGCCTGCCGAAGTCGAACCGGTTCGGCAAGGCGGTGGAATAGAGCCCGGTCCGCTACGGCTGTAATAGTATTCGCTTTGTCGTGCGCTATAACCGCTGGCGTCGATCGATCAGGCAGCGGCATGGCGCACACTCACGGGCATCAGCACGATCATTCACATTCTCACGGCCATGCGGGCCACAGCCACGCGCCCGCCGATTTCGGCTTTGCTTTCGCGCTGGGCGCTGGGCTCAATACCGCCTTCGTGGTGGTTGAGCTCGCCTTCGGCTATGCCGCGAACTCGCTCGCGCTGATCTCCGATGCCCTGCACAATCTGTCTGACGTCATGGCGTTGTTGCTGGCGTGGGGGGCGGCGTGGCTTGCGGGCAAGCAGCCGACCGAAACCCATACTTACGGTTATCGGCGCGCCTCGATCCTGGCTGCGCTGTTCAATGCCGGGCTGCTGCTGGTTGCCGTCGGAGGGATCGCGGTGGAAGCGATCGATCGCCTGCGCGCCCCGGCGCCGGTTGGGGGCTCGACCGTGCTTCTGGTTGCCGTTCTCGGCATTCTCGTCAACGGCGGCACCGCGCTCTTGTTCATGCGCGGCCGCCATGGCGACCTCAACATTCGCGGCGCCTATCTCCACATGGTGGCCGATGCTGCCGTGTCGTTCGGCGTGGTGGTCGCGGCGGTCGTGATCATGATGACGGGATGGCTGTGGGTCGACCCGGCGGTGAGCCTCGCGGTTGCCGCGGTCGTGCTCTTCAGCGGCTGGGGCCTGGCGCGCGACAGCGTCAACCTTGCGCTGGATGGCGTGCCCAGGGGAATCGAGCTGGCGCAGGTGCAGCGCTATCTCGCGGGGCTCGACGGCGTTATGGAGGTGCACGATCTG
Organism: uncultured Alphaproteobacteria bacterium; assembly: GCA_963738845.1. Taxonomy (GTDB): domain Bacteria; phylum Pseudomonadota; class Alphaproteobacteria; order Rhizobiales; family Xanthobacteraceae; genus Bradyrhizobium. The sequence goes on from CAVTYJ010000017.1 coordinate 124,209, forward strand.
CACATCTGGGCGATGAGCACCAATGAGACTGCGCTCACGGCCCACCTCGTGCGCCCCGGCGGTCACGATGACGCGTTCCTGCATCTGATCTGCGAGGAACTGTCGCGCCGTTTCCGCATTCATCACGCCACGCTTCAGATCGAGGTCAGCGCCGAAACCTGCAGGCTCGCGCCCGCGCATGTGGTCTAGGGAGGCGGGATTTGCGTGGCCCGGCGCTGGCGTTGCCGTGATAGTATCCTGCGATGATTGCGCTATATGACTGCTTGGCAACCGGAAGTGCCGGAGACCGACATGCACTCACAACATCTCGAGCAATGGACGCATGACCACGTCTTTCTCGGCGAGAGCCACGAGCGCAACGAGCGTCGCACCTGGTTCGTGGTCGCGCTGACCGTCGTCATGATGATCGGGGAGATCGTGGCCGGGTCTTATTTCGGCTCGATGGCGCTGTATGCCGACGGCTGGCACATGGGCACCCATGCCGCGGCGCTCGGGATTGCCGGCGCGGCCTATCTGTTCGCGCGACGGCAGGCCAGCAATGCGCGCTTTGCGTTCGGCACCGGGAAGTTCGGCGATCTCGCGGCGTTCTCCAGCGCGCTCATTCTGGGGATGATCGCGGTCCAGATCGCCTATGAGAGCGTGCTGCGGCTGATGTCGCCCGTCGCGATCGCCTATGGCGAGGCGATCGCGGTCGCAACGATTGGCCTTTGCGTCAACGTCGCGAGCGCCTGGATCCTGCGCGACAGCCACGATCACCATCACGGCCACGACCATGCCCACGGCAACGCCGATGACCATCACCATCATGACGACGACCATGACCACCATCATCATCATCACGGCCACGCCCGCGACAACAATTTGCGCGCGGCCTACGTGCATGTGCTGGCGGATGCGGCGACCTCGGTGCTTGCGATCGCCGCACTCGTGACCGCGAAATATGCTGGCTGGGTCTGGGCCGATCCGGCGATCGGCATCGTCAGCAGTGTCGTCATCGCAAGCTGGGCCTATCAGCTCATCCGTGATGCCGGCAGCGTGCTGCTCGACGTCAGTGCCGACAGCAATATCGGCAGGGTGATCCGGGCGCGGCTCGAGAACTCGCGGCGATCGCGTGACCGACTTGCATGTGTGGCAGCTCGGCCCCGGCCATCGCGCGGCCGTCATCTCGCTCATATCGGACGATCCGCTGACGCCCTCGCATTACAAGCGCCGGCTGACCGGGCTACGTGGACTGAGCCACGTCACGATCGAGGTCGAGACCTGCCCGCACGAACGGGCCAAGGCCTGCTAGTCAGCGGGCAGGGCCCTGGAGCACGGGGCCCTGCAGCACGAAACTGGGTGGCAGCGGCTTCAGCTCGGCCTTGATCGTCTGCGACAGCTCGAGCGCTCGCTGCGTCTCCTTTTTCGTCAAAAGCGATTCGAGCGCCGCCAGGCGCTCGACCGCTTCCGCCGAACCGAGATCTCGCGACACGTTGTAGTGCGCCCACGAGGACACGACATCGCAGTTGGCGCGATACATCGCGCCCAGTGTGAAGTGGATGCCGGAATGGGAGTAGGGCGCGCACTTCGGCATCAGGTCGCGCGCCTTCCTGAAATTGCGCCACGGAGGTTCGCGGCCGTCGCAACCATACAGGCCAACCAGCCGGTGCGCCGCCCAGGCCGAACCGCCGCTGTTCATCGCACGCTCGAAAATCCGGACTCCGTCCTCGGGTGTCGGCAGCGTCCTCTTGAAGTAGCGGCGGAAGAGCAGATCTCCGAGCAGGAGCTGTGCGTCGGTGAGGCCGAGGTCGGCGGCGCGGCTCAGATATCGCTCCGCCTTGACGCTGTCCTGCTGCAGCCCGGTGCCGGTCTGGAACAATCCGGCCAGGATGCCATTGGCGAGAGGCTCGCCGAGCTCGGCGGCGCTCCACATCAGATCGGCCGCGCGCTCGTGGTCGGAAGGCCCCAGCGCGCCGGAGAGCACCAGCACCGCGAGTTGGCGGATGGCGAAGGCGTCGTTCGAGCGGGCGGCCTGCTCGGCAAGCTCGCGCGCCTGCGGGATGTCCTGGGTCATGCCGAGCTTTTTCGAGGACAGAAGGGTTGCGAGAATGGCCTTGGCCTTGTTGTCGCCGGCGCTCATCGCGGCGCGCAAATGGCGCTCCGCGTCCGCTTCGAGGCTGGCACAGTCGCTCGCGCCGACGGACTTCGCGATCGATGCAATGCCCCTAAACAAATCGACCAGAGCATCCGTTTCGGCATCCTTCAGGGCACCCAGGATCGCCTGCGGCTGCTGTTTCCGATAGGCCTCGAATGCCGCGTTGAGATCGGCCTGCAACGGTGCCGGCCGGGTTGCGAAGACAGAGGGGTCGAACGGCACCAGCCAGAAATAAAAGCCGTTCGGTTTCAGCAGATAATCGCAAAAGGAAATCGTGACGCCGTCATGCGCCGCAGGCTTCGCAGCCATTGTGCGCGCGGGCTTGCTCGGGCGGAGCTCGAGCGAGGCTTCCGTCGCGCGCAGCTCCTGCGCGATGTTCGGATCAAGCGCCATCGCCTTGGCATAATCTGCTGCAGCGCTCGAAAAATTCGCCGCGCCGAGATGGGCATGGCCGCGTTCATTGTAGGCGGTCGCCAGCTCAGGGCTCGCCTCGATTGCACCAGTGAAGTCGACGATCGCGGCTTCGAAATCGCCGCGCGTGGCGTGAATGCGGCCGCGGCCGATACGGGCATCCGCACTGCCGGGATTGAGCTCGATCGCCCGATCGTAATCGGCGAGGGCAAGAGCGCATTCGCTGCGGTGTTGATAGGCGAGCGCGCGGCCGCAATAGGCTTCAGCGCGGGTTGGATCGATGCTGACGGCCTTTGTGTAATCGGCGACGGCGCGCTCGCAGTCGCCGCATACGCGATAGGCGTCGCCTCGATTGGTATAGGTGCAGGCATTGTGCGGCTCGATGGCGATCGCATGGTCGAAATCGTCGATCGCCTCGCGCGGGTCGCCGTCGACCGCACGCGCCACGCCGCGATTGTTGTAGGCAATGGCCGACTGCGGATCGAGCTCGATCGCCCTGGAATAATCGGCAACGGCCCTGTCGAGCCGGCCTGCCTCGAGCTGGAGGTTGCCGCGGTTGACGTAAGCACCGGACGATGCGGGATCGAGCTCGATCGCGTCCGACAGGGGGAGTGCCGCGCCGGCTCGGCTGCGCGCAATTTTCAGGGCTTGGCCATAAAGCCAGGTCATGCGCTCCTGCTCGAATGACCGATGTTGTCCTGCGCTTTCCTGTCGAGGCCGACTTGTTGCGAATTTCCACATTTGGGTTGCCCTTGCCTGCTTCTGCAGCGGTAATTACGTCCTTCTCCGGCTAATCTAGTTTTGCGCGCGCCGACGGTGCATGACCGGGATCACGTTGGCCTGGTTGAGGGTTGCAACCAGCCGCGCGTGGGGCTTTCGTGTGATGCACGTCACGTCCTGTGCCGTTGATTTCCGGCAAAAGCCGGTCATCATTGTTGAACGAGGGACATGATGAGGCCCGACCGCTATCAGGAGCGCGCCCGCGCGCTTTGCCTTGAAGCAGGCATCGATCCGGATTCGCGGATCGGCGAGGGCCGCGGGCAGCCGGCCTGGTGTCTCTATCGCGATGCCGCCCGAAAAGAACATCTGGCGCGCGAGGCCGAATCGGCGGCGAGCGAGATTGCGAACCTGCGTCCCCAGGAAGCACGTTTCCAGAACGCGCCGCTCAGGGTCTTCGGCGAGCATGACGACGCGACGATCGCCCAGATGCGCAATTGCATGTCGGTCGGCAATGTCGTCGCCGGCGTGGTCTGCGCCGATGGCCATCTCGGCTACGCCCAGCCGGTCGGCGGCGTCATCGCCTATGAGAAGCAGATTTCGATCTCCGGCGTCGGTTTCGATATCGGCTGCGGCAACATGGCAGCGCGACTCGACGTGCCCTTCGACGACATCAGCGCGATTGCGCCGACCATCATCCGCGATATCGCCAGCACGATCTCGTTCGGCATCGGCCGCGCCAATGCCGAGAAGGTCGAGCATGGCCTGTTCGACGATGGCGATGCCTGGCGCGAAAGCGACATGGAAGCCTACCGGCAGAAGGCCGTGAGCCAGCTCGGTACCGTCGGCTCCGGCAATCATTATGTCGACCTGATGCGCGACGAGGAGGGCTTTGTCTGGATCGGAGTCCATTTCGGCAGCCGCGGCCTCGGTCACAGCTCTGCAACGCGCTACCTCAAGGCGGCCGGCGGCAAGGATGGCATGAATGTCGCGCCCGCCATCGTCGACGAGGAGTCCGAGCTCGGCCGCCGTTACATCGCCGCGATGCAGCTTGCCGGCCGCTACTCCTACGCCGGACGCGAATGGGTGGTAGAGCGGGTCCGCCGAATCATCGGCGGCAATATCCGCGAGATCGTGCACAATCATCACAACTACGCCTGGCGCGAAACCCATGACGGCAAGGAACTGTGGGTCGTGCGCAAGGGTGCGACGCCGGCCTTTCCGGGCCAGAAGGGATTCGTTGGCGGATCGATGGGCGATGATGCCGTCATTCTCGAGGGCGTCGACAGTCCCGAGGCCAAGGCCTCGCTCTATTCCACCGTGCACGGGGCCGGGCGCCTGTTCGGCCGCAAGGAGGCCAAGCGCCGTTTTGCGCGCGACGAGATGGATCGCTGGCTCGCCGAGCGCGGCGTGACCCTGATCGGCGCCGATCTCGACGAAAGCCCCATGGCCTATCGTCGGCTGCCGGAGGTGCTCGCCCATCATGCAGGCTCCGTGAAGGTGCTGCACACGCTGCGGCCGTTCGCGGTGGCCATGGCGGGTGAAGGCGAATTCGATCCGTGGAAGGATTGAAGATCGTCTTCCCCTGACTTAGCCGTCGCCGTTGCGCTTGATCCGTGTTAATCAGGCGTCGCGGGTGATCGAATGAAGCGACGCGATTTCATGAGCCTTGCGACGGCGGCGCTTGTCGCGTTTCCGCTTCGCTCGCGCGCCCAGGCGTCGGGCAAGGTCTGGCGCATGGGCTTCATCGCACATGGCCACGAGCCCTTCTACGACGCGCTGTTCGAGAGTCTTGTCCCGCTCGGCTATGTGGAAGGCAGGAATCTCGTCGTCGAGCGCCGCTATGCGGAGGGACATCCGGAGCGCTTCCTCGAATTTGCCGCCGAGATGGTTCGGCTGAAAGCCGACGTGATCGTCGTGTCAACGACGCCGGCCGCACTTGCCGTGAAAGCGACGACGACCGAGATTCCCGTGGTGTTTCCGAATGCGATCAGTCCGGTCGAGAGCGGCCTCGTCGCAAGTCTCGCCAGTCCGGGCGGCAATATCACCGGAGGCGCCGCCCAGACCGCGATTCTCAGCACCAAGCGGCTTGCGATCCTGAAAGAGGTGCTGCCTTCGCTGTCGCGAACCGCGGTGCTTTGGAATGCGGCGAACCCCGCGCTCGCTTATCCCTGGAAGGAAAGCCAGATCGCGGCAAATTCATTGGGCCTGAACCTGGAGTCGCTCGAGGTGCGAAAGCCCGAGGATATCGATCTTGCCTTCAAGGCCGTCGTGCAGGATCAGCCCGACGCCTTGATCGTGCTGCAGGATGCGCTCACGCTGCAGCACCGCAAGGAGATCATCGAGTTTGCAGCCCAGCGTCGTCTTCCCGGCATGTTCGTGGCGCGTGAATGGGTTTTGGCCGGCGGCCTGATGTCATATGGCGAGAATCTCGCCGAGATGTATCGCCGCGGCGCGTATTTCGTCGACAAGATTCTGAAAGGCGCCAAGCCCGCGGATCTCCCGGTCGAACAGGTCACGAAATTCGAGCTGGTGCTGAACCTGAAGACCGCGAAAGCGATGGGATGGACAATTCCGCCCGCGATCGTCGCGACCGCCGACGAGGTGATCGAATAGTGAACGCGCGACCACGCGCATGAGTCGCGTGCCGTCAAGGTTTGACGGAATCGTCTGCGCGTGCTCCGGTCGCGACGTTTGTAGCGCGCTTGAGAGCCCCGTTTGCGAATGTTGGAGTCGAACGAGCAGAATTGCGTTTCCTGTGGAGCTCGGGTTTGACGTTCGCTTTCGGCAATCGCGTCAAGCGGATCGCGCACGCCACGTCCGCACTTTCCGGGCACTCGCGCGACCTGTTGCGGGAGTGCCGGCTGGCTCGCATGAGCGACGGCCATTATTGCTTCGTGCGCGACCTCGGTCCCGTCAAGGGCGGAAAGGGCATGCGGCATCACGAGGTCATCATCGACTTCAATCGCCGCGGCATCATGAAATTCCTCACCCGGCTGTTTGCGCGCCCCCGCAAGGCTGAACGCGAGGGCGAGCATGAGCTTGAGCTCTCGCCGGTCAAGCTTCGGATGCATGCGAACCATCCGGAGGATGATCGTTAGCGCTGCGAAGCTGCTGCCAACTTGCTGCCATCTGATCGCCGCGTCTTGCCGCGATCCGATTTGCGTCTACGATGCGCCTGATCGCGCATTGAAGATGCGATCCGTGCCGAGGATGGAATCACGTGGGCGAGTGGATCGGGGTTGCGATCGCGCTGGTGTCGAGCAGCCTCGGCGGCACGGCGGCGGCGATCACGCGCTATCTCGTCCACGGCGCCGATCCGATCGCGCTCGCAATCCTGCGCTGGGGTATCGGTTTTGTCTGCGTGTTGCCGACAGCCTTGCTGCTCAGGGTCAAGTGGCCGGCGCGCGAAGACCTGCCGGCCGTCGCCTTCCTCGGGCTCTGCTTTTTCGGGCTGTTCTTCATCCTCTACAACATCGCCATCGGCCTCACGACGGCTGCGCGCGCAAGCCTGGCGCTGGCGACGCTGCCGCTCTCGACCATGGTGGTCGGCGCGCTCCTTCGCGTCGAGCAGCTCACCTGGCGCAAGACGCTCGGCGTCTGCATCGCCGTGTTTGGCGTCGTTGCCGCGCTCGCCGCGGGGCTGTCGGCTGCCCCGGAAGGCGCCTGGCGCGGCGAGCTGATCATGATGGCCGCGGTGTTCTGCATGGCATTCTACAATGTGCTGTCGCGCCCGTTGATGCGGCGTTCGAGCGCGCTCGGATTTCTCGCTGTCGGCATGGGAACAGGCGCCGCAGCGCTGATGATCGTCGGACTGTTCACCGGCAGCGTCGCGGCGTTGCAAGGCTTTTCTGCGCCGCAATGGATTGCCGGCATCTATCTCGGTGTCGGTGGCGGCGCCGCCGCCTTTATCCTGTGGGTGCTGGCGCTGGAGCGGGCGAGCCCGACCCGTGTCGCCAACACCATGACCGTCAATCCGATCGCTGCGGCCTTGCTGGCAACGCAGCTCGTCGGCGAGCCCATTACGCCCAATCTCGTGCTCGGCCTGGTCGCAGTGTTCGCCGGAATCTGGATCGCGACATCGGAAGTAAAAAAGGCGGCGTAGCGCGGATGAGCGAACGATAATCGGGACCGTCGGTTATCATCTCTGCGGCGCGGTGATGGGCGGCGGGCCTGTTCCTTCCGCCTTCTTCGGCCGCAGCGTCCCCGCATAGAACGACAACACCCAGACCAGCACGAGGCAGACGAGATAGACTGCGTAGGCCTGCGGCGGGGTGGTCGCCCAACGCAGAAATCGTCGGATGCCGTTGTCGGGTGCTCTGTTGTCCATCCCCTGCTTGTGCGCGAAAGAAGCGGCGAAGGGAAGGCCAATTCGTCAAGATGCGGGGCGAGCCCGTTCCGGCAGCATGAACAGCGCGGCGAATGCAACGAGGCTGAGCGCCGATGACACGATCAGCACGCGGCTTCCCATGGCGTCGATCAGGAAGCCGAACAGGAGAGGGGCCGCGGCCTGCGTCATCCGCGCGCCCGCGCCGATGATGCCGAGCCTGTAGCCGTAGTTCTCGGGCCCGAAGATCGCAAGCGGCAGCGTGCCGCGCGAGATCGTGATCACGCCGTTGCCGGCGCCGTGAAAGATCGCAAACGCGCTTGCGGCCGCGCCTCCGAAGATCGCGACGATTGCAGCCCCGATCGGATGCATCAGGCAGGCAAGCTTGGTCGACACCAGCGGATGATAGCGCTTGAGAACGCTGGCCTCCATGATACGGGCGGCGACTTGCGCGGGACCCACCAGCGCGCCGGCCGAGATCGCCTGCACCGTGGTGGCGCCGGCGGCTTCCAGAATGCGCGGAAGCTGCGCCGCCATCGCACCGGTGACGGTCCAGGCGGTCGCGAAAATAAATGCCAGCAGGATCATGGTGCGATCGAGCGGAACGTGCGGCTTGAGCGCGTTTTCGGTTGCGGCCTTCGCGCCTGTGACGGCCGGCAGCATCAACAGATTGAGCGGCAGACCGATCAGGATGTGCGCGGCCGCCCATGCAAAGCAGGTATCGCGCCAGCCGATGCTCGCAACACCCAGTGCCGTCAGCGGCCACCCGACGGTCGAGGCAAAGCCGGCGATCAGCGTGATGCCCGTGATCGGTCCGCGCGCCGCCTCGCCATAAATGCGCCCGAGCGCGCCAAAGGCCGCATCATAAAGGCCGTACCCCATGCCGACGCCGAGCACGAGCCAAGCGACCATCAAGAACGATATCGAATGCGCGAAGCCGAGCAGCACCAGTCCCGCCGCCAACGTCAGGTTGGATAAGGAGAGCACCGGCCGGCCACCGACCCGATCGATCTGGCGCCCGATGCGCGGCCCGAGCACGGCCGCAACCGCGAGCGCTGCCGAGTATGCGCCAAAGATCCAGTTCGCGGACACGCCGAGATCATGCGCGATCGGATCGGCCAGAATGGCCGGCAGGTAAACGCTGGATGCCCAGGCCAATGTCTGGGTGGTGCCGAGCGCCAGGATGACGGGGAGTTGTCGCCCGCTCATGCGTCGGACGGCATTGGTGGCTGCGTGCGCATGTATCGGGCATTTGCATCGGTTGGGCCGCGGTCGTCAAGAAGCGGCTGCCTGCTTCCGCTTGGCGGGATTGCGCGGCATAATGGCTTATGGAACTTTCCCAACGCATCGACCTGATGAACTGGCTGGTTGGCCAGGGCCTCACAGGTCTTCCGGAAACCGAGCTGATTCGCGGCTTCTGCGAGCGCTGCCGCGCCGGCGGACTCGATTTGTCGCGCGGGCTCGTTTTCATCGATACGCTGCACCCGATCTACGAGGGGCGCGGCTTCCGCTGGAACGATACGCCATCCAACGAGAGCGATACGTTCGAGTACACCTCGAGCAGCGACGGCGATGCCGCGAAGAACTGGCGCCGCTCCGCATTCCACCACATGCTCGAAAACGGCCATGACGAGCTCGTCATCGACCTCGCCGAAACCAACTCGCACGATTTTTCCATGATCGGCGACCTCGCGGACAAGGGTCACCGCCATTTCCTGGCTTTCGTGCATCGCTTTGGCGATGCCGGCACGCTCGGCCAGATGGACTGCTTCTATTCCTATTGGACGACCCGCCGCTCCAGGGGATTTTCGAATTCCGAACTCGCAGCGCTGCGCGACCTCGTGCCGGCTCTGGGACTTGCGATCAAATCCGCGCAGCAGGTCGACATCGCGCGCACGCTGGGACGGGTCTATCTCGGGCGCGACGCGTCGGAAAAGGTCTTGCGCGGCCACATCACGCGCGGCGTGACCGAGCGCATCAGCGCCGTGCTGTGGTTCTCCGATTTGCGCAGCTCGACCAGGATTTCCGAAAGCATCGGCCCCGGCGAAATCATCCCGTTCCTCAACGACTATGCGGAGGCTTCGATCGAGGCCATCCACGAGGCCGGCGGCGATGTGCTCAAGCTGATCGGCGACGGCATCCTGGCGATCTTTGCAGGCGAGGACATGTCAGATGCGCGCCGCGCCGCGCTGCGCGCCGAACATCGTTTCCGCCTCAACATCGATGCCCTCAATGCTCGCCGGAGCAGGGAAGGCAGGCCGGCCACCACGGCCTATGTCGGCCTGCATGTCGGCGAAGTCTTTTACGGCAATATCGGCAGCGAGGACCGGCTTGATTTCACCGTGGTGGGGCCCGCGGTCAATGAGGTGAGCCGTATTGCCTCGATGTGCACCTCGATCGACCGCGAGTTCCTGGCTTCGAGCGAATTCCGCGCAGGCCTCGATGCCGCGGGCCGCCGCTACCTTGTCTCGACCGGCCGTTATGCGCTGCGCGGCATCGGCCGCGCCCAGGACCTCTACACGCTCGACCCGGACATTGCCGCGAACGAGGCAATGACGGGGAGCTACGAACGCTATCTGGCGAGCTAGCGTCTGTGCGTCGTCTGCAAGCGCGGATCAGTGCAGGGCACTTAGAACGTCGCGCACCCGCCTGAGGTCGAATGTTTCGGCTCCTTCCTCGAACCACCGGCAGATTGGCGCCAGCAGTGTGCGCGCCTCATCGGGCCTGCCTTGCGTGCGCAAGAGTTCTGCCAGGCTTGTGGTGGCGCGCAATTCGAGGGACTTGGCGTTTTGACCTCGCGCCACTTCGATGGCCCTCCTGAGATGAGATTCGGCTTCTCCCGCTCTCGATGGGTCGAGTGCAAGCACAATTTGCGCCCTTTGCCGGTGCAATTCCGCTTCCCATGCTCTGCCCGTGACGTCGCCTATATTGGCCAGAACACCCTCGACCATCGACAGCGCGCGTTCTTTTTCGCCGGCTCTGGCGTGCATGTCGGCCAACCAGCTTTCCATCATCGGAAGCATGAATCCGACGCCGTTGCGCCGTGCCTCCTCGATTCCGAGCGCTATTTCGGCGCGTGCCTCTCCAACCCGGCCGAGCTCGCCGGCCGCGCGGCCTCGCGAAATTCTCGACAGGATCTCATAGAGCGAGAAGCGCTGTTCTTGCGACATTTCGAAGCTCTTTTGCGCGCTTTCGAAAGCGCGAGCGGCATCCCCCCGCAGCAGGTGCACGACGGAAGTCATGTAGTGGGCGAACGCCACAGTGTATGGGTGCGCAAGGTTCTGAGCCAGGGCAAGCGCTTCGGAAACGCGCGACAGGGATCGATCGGGATAGCCCAGGAACCACAAGTCCCAGGACAGCAGCAGGAGTGAAGCTGCCTGCGGCTCCACCACGTAAAGATTGTATAGCGGCTGCTTTCCCTTGCTGACCGAAAGCTCGATGGTTTCCTCGAAGTGATCGGCCGATGATCGGAAGTCCCCGATCGTCAATAAGGTGCTGCCCATGACCCTGTGAGCCACCATCAAAGGGACAGGGTCGGACAGGGCGCTCGAGCGTGCAAGAAACTCCTCGGCCATGCGGAGCGCCTCGTCGTTCTTTCCACCCATCCAGGAGTGCCCCCACAATCCGAAAAGCGCCTGGAAATATGCCGGGATGTTGCCGAGCCGCAGGCATAAGTTGCCCGCGAGCGAAAACGCTTCGCGGGTTTCCGCCGAGGCATAGCCCCGGACGGCGATAAGCGGTATTCCCAGCGCCAACTGAATATCGATCTCCTGTTTGGTCCGCTCAGGCGTTTCCGGCATTGCGTTGAGAAGCTGAAGGGCTTTTCGATAATTTGCGATCGCTTCGACATTGGCGGAATGGGCGAGAGCGCGTTGGCCGGCGCCGAACCAGCAACGAATGGCCTTCTGGTACTGACCTGCCTCCTGGTAGTGATGGGCAACGACTTCGGGCTGATTTTCGGCAAGCTCCGGAAAGTCATGCTCCAGGATCGCGGCGATGTCCGCGTGGATTTGTTGCTTCTTGCTCCTCAGGAGAGAGTTGTAGATCGCATCGCGCAGCAACACGTGCTTGAAAGCGAAACGAACGAAAGGCGAAATGTCGACGCGATAAATGATATCGGCCTCTTCCAGCAACGACAGGGCCGGCAGCATATCGGCTTCTTCGATCCGCGAAGCGGCCGACAGGAGATCGTAGGAGAACTCGCGTCCAATCACGGCTGCGATCTGCGCAAGTCGGCGGCTCGGCGCAACGCGATCGAGACGCTCCATCAACGCATCGCTCAGCGTGTCCGGGACCCGGAGCAAGGCGGGTTGCGCTGCGTGCCCCGCGGCGGCTCCGCGTCCGCGCAGGGGCGTGCTCAACATGCTGCTTGTCAATTCCTCGATGAAAAGCGGGACGCCGTCGGCCTTTTCGATGATCTGGTCAAGCAGCGGCTGAGGTATGCTCGTGCCTCTCAGGAGATTTCGGATCATCGCGTTCGTTTCGGTCTGCGATAATCGCGTAAGCGAATGTATGGTGGTGTTTGGATGGGTGATCCATGTCGGGTGAAACTGGGGCCGGCATGACACGACGAGCAACACCCGGGCGTGACCGATCCGGCTGATGATCAGTTCGATCAGCTCGAGCGTCGATGGATCCAGCCAGTGCGCGTCCTCGAAGATGCAGAGCGTGGGGTGCTGCATGGAAAACGCCAGGAGCATGTCGACCAGCGTGCTTATCGTCCTGTTCTTGATTTGCTGCGGTGTGAGGCCGGAAAGTTCGAGGCGATCGTCCAGTGGGATGGACAGAAGCTTGGCAATCAGCAGCACCGGCTCGACCGAGCCGTCGGCCGAGCGGGGAAGGTAGGCCTCGAGCTTGGCAAACTTCTCCGCGTCGGGCTCGCGAGCCGTGAGCTGGGCCGCTTTGGTGATCTGCTCGATCACCGGAAAGAACGCGCTCTGGGTGTGATAGGGCGAGCTTTGATGGTGCAGCAGGATGTGCGCTTCCTGCTGAACGTGGGATTTCAGCTCGTGGAGAAGTCTCGATTTTCCGACCCCGGGGATGCCCGAAAGAAGTATGACCTGACCGTCGCCCTCCTTGACCTTTTGCCACCTGTCCAGCAGCAGGCTCAATTCGCTCGAGCGTCCAATAAGCGGGGTCAGCAAACCTGCATGTGCGGCCTCAAAGCGGCTGACGGTCGTCTTTGCCGAGAGCACGCAGTAAACACGAAGCGGTTCGGTTACACCCTTGAGCTTCTGCAGGCCGAGGTCCTGGAAATCGAAGGCCTCCGAGACCAGACGCCTTGTCGATTCGGAAATGAGAACCGTGTTGGCGGAGGCGACCGTCTGCAAGCGCGAGGCGATATTGGGCGTCTCTCCCACCGCGTCCATCGACCACGCGCCGCCGTTTCCAGATCCACCGACGACAACCGGGCCCGAGCAAACGCCTACGCGACAAGTCAATGTGACCGGCCCAGGAATCTTGGAAACTCCGGCGACGATCTCGAGCGCCGCCCTGATGGCACGGACGGCATCGTCCTCGTGTGCATTGGGCCAACCGAAAAATGCCATGACGCCGTCACCGAAATAGCGGGCGACCTCGCCCCCGTAACGGCGGATCGCCACACCGCACTCTTTCCGATACGCGTCGATCGCTTTCTGGAGATCTTCGGGGTCAAGCTGCTCGGCAAGCTGCGTCGATCCCACCAGATCGCTGAACATCACCGTGATCTGACGGAATTCGGCTTCGCGAGCTTGAACAAGAGACTGGGGTGTTGCTGCAGCCTTCGAAGAGCTGGTCGAGCTGGTGGTTGCGGTCAGCGCTTCGATGGCCCTGAGCAGCTTCTTGCGGTGACCTACCGAAGAAACCCCGAGTTTCGCGAGATCGCTTTCCGTCAAATCCGCAAGGACGGAGTATTCGATATTGTTTTCCGCGAATGCTTGGGCGTATTGACCCAGACCGAGTCCATCCAGCCACTCTGCCAAGTCGCTGGGTTCTTGGCTCATCGTGGCGGCCCCTGCTTGCTGCAGGCGTTCGTTTGGAAGGAGCCGGTGCTACGCACGATCTCGCTGCCCTTGCTGCTGCGGATGGAGATCAAAGGATATCATATTCCTTTGTTTGCCGATGTCACCAGAGGGGTCGCGCGCCCCCGCGCGAAGTGTCACGCGGCATCATGGCGCAAACGCGAGTCCTGCTGGTCTCTGATGTTGATTCGGTCGCGCGACCGACCGGCGCAAAGGTGAGCGGCGAAGCTTACGGTCTCGCGCCGAGGCACACGGATCGGCCATGTCGGCCGGGTGCACGATAGCCTAAAGGCAGCGCGCAGCCCTGCCACGGCGACGCAAGCGGTCAGGCGCGCGTCCTCTTAGACCGGGAGCGGCTCTCCGACCGCCTGTTGTAGTTCGGCGCGCATCTGAGCCTCGGATTTGAGGAGCTCGTGATTGTATCCCTCCGCCATGATCAACGCCGATTGGTAGGTCTCGCGGACCACCTGGATGCGGTCGTTGGCGGGAAGGGATGCGACGAACTCGATCGTTTCGTCGACATGCGCGACCTCGCTCCCGAGACTGCTGTGACTTCGAAGGAAGCGTGTCGTATCGACGCCGGGTGGACAAAGCGCCTGAACCCTTTCGATATCGGTCTTCCGCTTGAGGGCGGCGGTGCGCTCCAGGCAGTACGAATATCCGACGCAGCCAATGGGATAGTCCTGGGAGCAGAGGTCGTCGAAGTGCTCGCAAAGCGGCTTGATGCCTTCCGGGATGAACTGCGAGACGAGCCGCTCGCCGGGCACGCCAAGCGCATGAAGATCCTTGAGCGCGAGCCTGTCGTGGCCGGTTTCCTCGCGCGCGCGTTCTTCAAGGTAGGCCGCCACTTCGGGCCTGCCCAGCTCGATAAATCGGCTGGCGGCGCGCCGGAGATTGCGGGGTGTGTTGACGGAGGTGTGATAGGCGCCGGCCAGGGCCACGACGTAGCCGGCGAGCGTCGGCTCAGAGCGCGCGAGGTGGCTTTCGATCGTGGCGAACCCGAGATTTATCGCACCATCCAGCAAAAGGACCGTGCTGCCCGCCGACCCGATACCGGTCATGGCGTCCCCGAACGGATCAATGTCTCCTCTCGACCCGATGGGATTATGAAACCAGACTTCTCCAGATTCGCGAGCGACGATCGAAATATCGCTTGTGACGTTGACCCACTCCGTTACCGACCGAGTCATTCAAACCTCCCACTCTCGAGCGCTGCCCGCGATTGTTTCCTGGAGGAGGCGAATTGGTGTGCGGATCGAATTCGATTCAAGCTCGAGGCACACCGCCTCGCCTCAACCGGGTCGCGACGGCGCTAGATTCCGTGCGGCGTAGCAGCCATCAGCAAGCGCGCCGTGTCCAGGAGATTCTGGCCCGGCGGACACGTGCCGTCATGGTTCGGCAACACAAAGACGATTTCATTGTTGCCCTTCATGCTGTAGCCGTTGGCGTAGTCGTCTTCCGAGATCACGACAGGGGTCCTCGATGTCCCGTTCCAGAAGAACCCGCGCTCCGCGAATAGCGCTTTGGCGTTTCCATGATGCAATAGCAATTTCTTGAAATCCGGATTGACCCACGCATCGACGATCATCTGCGCAAGTGAGTCGTTTGGGGCGTAGGTGAAATCAGCCACTTCGTCGTTTAGCGCGGTGTCCCTGAAGATGCCCTTCTTGGCCATGGTCAGCTCTCCCTGATCAAGGAGACCCGGGATCTCGCCGTCCCGCTCTCCTTAGCGAATTGCTGTGCCGCGCTTATTCAAACTCTAATTGCAAATATCTGTGGTGGCAAGTTGGACGGCTCGCAGCCTGAGGCGAGCGTCGTCGAAGCCGAGCAATGTCTGACCGGCTTCGTCCGGTCAGCTCGCAAACATCGCGGACGCTCTCAAGGCGGGGTGAAGCGGACCGGGTTTGATGCAACAGGCGCCATTTGTAAGGAATACTGTCGTTGTTTGCGCGCCGTGCTCATCGCGCTTCAGCACCGCGTTGCCTGCGCATCGCCCACCATCTCCGGCTGCTTTGAAAGCAACACCGCCGGCGACATCAGAATGACCAGCGCCTGCGCGCCGAAGATCAGGACCGCGATATAGAGGCAGGCCTCGGCGCTGTAGAACCCGCCGACCACGGCGCCGATTGCCGAGCCGAGCGGCCGCGCGCCATAGCTCAGGATGTTGATCGCGGACACCCGGCCAAGCAACCGCGGCGGCGTCACTGATTGCCGCAAGGTCGTGGTCGCGATTACCCACAGGATCGGCCCGGCACCGAGCAGGAAGAAGCTCAAACCCGCAAGCAGCGGCGTCGGCATCAACGTGGTGGCGGCCATGATTGCCGAGGCGATGAGGCCGGTGACCGGACCAAGCCCGACCACCGTACCGAAGGCAAGATGGCGCATCAGGCGTGTTGCAAAGAGCGCCCCGACGACCATGCCGACACCGTACATCGCAAGCGTCGCGCCGACGCCGGTCGCGGTGAGGCCGAGATGGCGCACTGCATAGGGTACAAATACCGCAAGCATCACGAACCAGCCGACATTGAAGACGAACTGGGTGACGAAGAGCGGACGGAGCAGCGCATGATGAAGCACGAATGCGGCTCCCTCCTTGATCTCCTGCAGAGGATGACGGCGTGGCGCGCCCGCGCGCACAGGTTCGTAGATGCCTGACAGCAGCACCACGGCAATCGACGATAGCGCAGCGGCGGCTCCGAAAGCGGGCGCCGCTCCGATCCATCCCACAAGAATGCCGCCGATTGCCGGGCCGCCGGCAAAGGCAACCGTGCGTGCCAGCTCGATCCTCGCATTGGCGGTCGGCAGCAGCTCGGAGGCAACCAGCGAGGGCACGAGCGCGGGCGCGGCAACGCTATAGGTCACCGTGCCGCACACCGCCACAAAACCGAGCAGCGCAAGCAGCGGCAGCGTCAGCCAGCCGAGCCAGATCGCCAGCAGGATTGCCGCGAGCGCCGCGGCGCGCAGCGCTTCCGCGCCCGCCATCAACCTGCGCCGCGACAGACGGTCGGTAAGCAGGCCCGCGGGGATCGCAAACAGCACGAAAGGGAGGGTGAGGGCGGTCTGCAACAGGCCGGTCTGGCCTTCGCCGACGCCGAGCGACAAGACGGCCACGATAGGCGCAGCCGCAAGCGCGATTTGTTCGGCGGATTGCGCGGCGAGATTGGACCAGGCCAGGCGGTTGAAGGTCGGCGGCAAGGATTCGGAAACGGACATCGGACAACTCCACATGTTGTTGTCCGCAACATGTGGAATGAGGACGCCCGATCCCACCCGATTTCCGACAGGCGCACGTCGCAAGGCGGCGCGCACAAGTACCTCGAAATTCGCGTTCAGAGCTTCTTCAGCACGAACTCGATGGCGCATTCCGACAGCGGCGTCACGGTCTGGTCGAAGCGGGGCATCCGGTAGCGGTAGGAGTGATCGGTGGTGATCACGCTCAGCGGCTTCACCTTGTCGGCAAAGTGCGCGAGCAGGGCGAACACGTTGACCGAGACCGGCGACCAGGATTTCGCCTTGCACAGCGTGAAGGTCATCTTGTGGTCGGTGTTGAATGTCGAGGGCCAGACGCCCTGCTCGTAAAGGTCCTCGTCGGGAACGCTGATGACGAGATGGCCGCCGGGCTTGATGACGCGGATCCAATTGCCGAGCGCCTCGACGGGATCGCGCACATGCTCGAGGCAATGACTCGAGAACAGGAAGTCGAAGGAACTGTCGTCGACATTGGCAAGCTTCTGCGCATCGCCCTGCGGCGCGTCATAGACGATGACGTACTGCAGCAGCGGAAACAACTCGGTATAAAGCGCAAGTGAATCGTGGCCGCCGCCGATATCGATGCCGTGGCCGACGAAATAGCGGGTCGCGAAGCGGGCGTCATGCGCCCGGCGCTGCATCGAGAGCGCGGTGCCGCCGCCGATGCCGCCGAGCACCCGCAGCTCGCCGTTACGGCTGTTGCGGTCGATCTTGGTTGCGGCGTTCCCGGTCATCATGAAGCCCTCCATCTTGATCAGCTCTGCAGCGCCGTCAGGCCCCAAGCCTTCGGCAAGGTACCGAAGGCGATGTGGGTGCCGGAACTGAAGGAGACGGTGCGGTAGCCATGGCGCGCCGAGGCCAGAGCGAGGGCTTCCTTGTTGAAGATCGAGATGTGGCCGCTGCGCGGACCCTCGAACCACCAGGACATGCCCTGCCGCTCGAAATCCTCTGGCTGCGTCGGCGTCAGGTCGACGACGCCGTAGAGCGAGGAGGCTTTGTCGTAGGTCTTGCAGGCGATAGGACCTTGCGATGGAGGCCTGAGGCCGAGTTCGATGGACAGCATGTTGAGCCCCCGGAGGTAGCGCTCCCTATGGCGCTGAAGGAGATGGCCGCCGCGCGGGTTTTTAGCGGCGAGTCGGTGCTTTTGCACCGCACCGCTATCAGGGCGCCATCATGGGTTAATTTTTCCTTTCCGGCGGCCGGGTGAGGTCCTTTTGTGCGCTTTTCCGTGGGCGACGGCTGGAACGGTTACGACCAGATGCTGTTGCGAATGAGTTGCATTAAAGGAACGTTTGAGGCATCCTGTATCCCATGGATGCGCGACCCTCTGATTTGTTGCCCGCGTCGGAGCCCGCTGTCGGGCCGTCGCTTTCGGCGCCCGGCTGGCGCGGCAGCCGCGGCGAGCCCTCGCTTTCGGGTATGTTCGGCTCGGTCCGCACCGCGCGCGGGGGATCGTTCGGGCGCAAGCTGCTCGCCTTCCTGGGCCCCGGCTATCTCGTCGCGGTCGGCTACATGGACCCCGGCAACTGGGCGACCTCCCTCGCGGGCGGCTCCAGGTTCGGCTACGCGCTTTTGACGGTTGCGCTGATCTCGAACGTGATGGCGATCCTGCTGCAATCGCTTTGCATCCGGCTCGGGGTTGGCGCGGGACGCGATCTCGCGCAGGCCTGTCGCGATTCCTTTCCGCGCTGGGTTTCCCTTCCGCTCTGGCTGTCGGCGGAAGTCGCGATCACCGCGACCGATCTGGCCGAGGTGATCGGCACCGCGATCGGACTCAATCTTCTGTTCAATATCCCGCTCGAGATCGGCGTCGTCATCACGGCGCTGGACGTGGTGCTTATCCTGGCATTGCAGGCGTTCGGCTTCCGCTGGATCGAAGCGTTCGTCGTGGCGATGCTGGGCGTGATCGCGGCGTGCTTTGCGGTGCAGATCGCGCTTGCCGATCCCGATTGGGGCGGCGTGATCCGCGGGCTTCTGCCGACCCGGGATCTCATCGCCAATCGCGAGATGCTCTATCTTGCGCTCGGCATTCTCGGCGCGACGGTCATGCCGCACAATCTCTATCTGCATTCGGGCCTGGTTCAGACGCGCGGCTACGGCGACACTCCCGAAGAGAAACGCGAGGCGATCACGCTTGCAACGATCGATTCCTCGATCGCGCTCTGCTTTGCCTTCGTGATCAATGCCTCGATCCTGATCCTTGCGGCGGCAACATTCCATCATGCCGGCAAGACCGATGTCGCCGAGCTCGACCAGGCGCACGCGTTTCTCGCGCCGCTGCTCGGCTCGACGCTTGCGCCGACCCTGTTTGCGATCGCGCTTCTGTGCTGCGGGTTGAACTCGACCATCACCGCGACCCTGTCGGGCCAGATCGTGATGGAAGGATTTTTGACCTTCCGCATCGCGCCCTGGCAACGACGCCTCGTGACACGGATCATTGCGATCCTGCCGGCCGTGGTCGTGACGATCTATGCCGGCGAGAGGGCGACCGGACAACTTCTGATCCTGAGCCAGGTCGTGCTCAGCCTGCAATTGCCGTTCGCGGTGGTGCCGCTCGTGATGTTCACCGCAAGCAAGGCCAAGATGGGCCCCTATGTGGCGCCGCGCTGGCTCACGGTGCTGGCAACGCTCGCGGCCGCCGCCATCATCACGCTGAACGCGAAACTGGTGTGGGATTATGTGAGCGGGTGAGTGGCGAATGGCAGCGCTCTGTTCGCTACTCGCCGTTCCCTATTCGCCAATTTAATCCTGCGGCTCGCTTGCGGCATCGTCTGCTGCGTCGATGCGCAGCCAGCCCGCGGGCGCAAGCCGCTGCTGTGGCAGGAAGCGGCCCTTGTAGTCCATCTTCTTGGAGCCCTCGATCCAGTAGCCGAGATAGACATAAGGCAAGCCCTGGCGCCTGGCGCGCGCGATATGGTCGAGGATCATGAAGGTGCCGAGTGAGCGGCTTTCCTCGGACGGCTCGAAGAAGGAATAGACCATCGACAGCCCGTCAGACAGCACATCCGTCAGCGCCACCGCCATCAGCTCCTCGCCGCGGCCGGAAATACCGCTGTCGTCGCCGCGGCGGCGGTATTCGATGATGCGGGTCTCGACGTGGCTGTCTTCCACCATCATGGCGTAGTCCAGCACCGTCATATCGGCCATGCCGCCATGGCGATGCCGCGCGTCCAGATAGGCGCGGAAGATCGAATATTGCTCCGAGGTCGGCACCGCGCTGCGCTGCTCGCCGACGATATCGGCGTTGCGCGCCAGGATCTTGCGCAGGCTGCGCGACGGGCGGAATTCGTTGGCCACCACGCGCACCGACACGCAGGCGCGGCACTGGTCGCAGGCCGGCCGATAGGCGATCGACTGGCTGCGACGAAAGCCGCCATGGGTCAGCAAATCGTTGAGATCGCCCGCCTTGTCGCCGACCAGATGCGTGAAGACCTTCCGCTCGTGCCGGCCCGGCAGATAGGGGCAGGGCGAGGGCGCCGTCAGGTAGAATTGCGGGGTATCGCGCGAGTGCTGGGTCAAGGACTTCCGTTAAACCTCCGGGGGCCGAGATGCGGCAAACAGCATCGCGCCGCGGAGCGTAACGGTCAATCGCTTTAGTTCGGCTTAATAAGTCCGCGCCGTTTGAGCCACCTGGGCCCTGACCGAGTTGTTGATAATTACGGTTCCAAGCACGAAGTCATGCAAAAGCCGGCGGCGACCGTTGAAGAAGCCGATCAGCAGCACGAATGGCGACAGCACCGAGATCGAGATGTAGAACAGCACCGCGTGCATCGAACCCAACAGGAAATAGCCGGGCGCGCCGTACCAAGTGCGCAGCTCCAGGTCCATCACCCGCATGCCGATGGTCGCCGAATGCTGTCCGCCGATGGAGGCGCCGTAATAAACCAGCGCCCAAACGATCGATGCCGGCGAGACCAGCCAGAACAGCGCCCAGCCGAGGCCGAGCGTCACCAGGCCGAACACCGCGATGAACAGGATCGCAAGCGCAATCGGGACCGAGAGAATGAAGAGGTCGATGATGAAGGCAATCACGCGTCGTGTCAGCACACCGCGGAAAAGATCCGGCTCCAGCAAGGGATCGAAGGCGTGCTCATAGACAGGGCCGCCGGAGCCTTGCCAACCGCCGCCCGTGTTGCCCGAACCGGTATATGACATGACGTCCTCCATGCACCCGTCAGCGGCGCATTCCCGCGACAGGACATGGTAGACGCGAAACCGGTTGCAAGCCCCTGCGAGCGAAGGGAACCGCAATTTTCCCGCGACGTAATAATGTTCAGGACGCTGGCGACTAACCCTGCGCCTTCAGCTTTTCCGCCGCCATCGGCGCGAAATAGGTGAGGACGCCGTCGGCGCCGGCGCGCTTGAAGGCGGTGAGGCTTTCCATGATAGCGCGTTCGCCGTCGATCCAACCGTTGTTGGCGGCCCCCGCGATCATGGCGTATTCGCCCGACACCTGGTAGGCGAAGGTCGGCATGGCGAACGCGTCCTTTACGCGTCGCACGATGTCGAGATAGGGCAGACCGGGCTTCACCATCACCATATCGGCGCCCTCGGCGATATCCAGCTCGACCTCGCGCAGCGCCTCATCCGAATTGGCGCTGTCCATCTGATAGGTGCGCTTGTCGCCGGTCAAGGTCTTGGCCGAGCCGATCGCGTCGCGGAACGGGCCGTAAAACGCCGACGCATATTTCGCGGCATAGGCCATGATCTGCACGTCCACGAATCCCGCGCGATCCAGCGCGGCGCGGATCGCGCCGACGCGGCCGTCCATCATGTCGGAGGGCGCGATGATATCGCAGCCGGCCTCGGCCTGCACCAGCGCCTGTCGCACCAGCACGGCGACCGTCTCGTCGTTGAGGATCCTGCCGTTCTCGAGCAGGCCGTCATGGCCGTGGCTCGTGAAAGGATCGAGCGCGACGTCGCAGAGGACGCCGAGATCGGGAAACTCCTTCTTGATGGCGCGCACCGACTGGCAGACGAGATTGTCGGAATTGACCGCCTCCGATCCCTGCTCGTCTCGGAGCGACTGCTCGGTGTAGGGAAACAGCGCGACGCAGGGGATCGTCAGTTTCATGGCGCGTTCGGCCTCGCGCACCACCTGGTCGACCGAAAGGCGGTCGACGCCGGGCATCGATGCGATCGCGGTGCGCTTGTTATGGCCATCGGCGACGAACAGCGGCCAGATCAGATCGTCAGTCGTCAGGACATGCTCGCGCACCAGCCGCCGCGCCCATTCGGCCTTGCGGTTGCGGCGGGGGCGAACGGTCAGCTCGAGGGCAGGGGCGCTGGTCGTGTCCTTCGGCGACACATTGCGCATCTCGATCGGACGCCCGAATTTGATGGCCATGTGCGGGATCTCCTCAAGGGTAGCTCTGGAATTTGGCCAATTCTAGCACCTGCGGTTCGCGGCGTCACTTGATCCGCCGCAAGTGAGGTATGCCTGAGGATTGATTTTGCGCCGCCAAGACGCCAAAACACCCCCGCAAAGTCGAATCTCCGGACCACGCTTGCGATCATGATTGACGGCCCACATGTCTAACTCCTCGTCGCGCGACGGCGCGCGCGACGCCATGGCGGCCGCGCTCTCGACCGAACGGATCGACGGTGACGAAAACGTCTGGACGCGGCGGCTCGTGCTGTTTCTGCGGGTCATGGCCGTGCTCTCGATCATCAAGGGCCTTTATCATTGGGCGCAGGTGACCGGCTTTGTCGGCGGCGAGGACGAGGCGTTCGAGAACCAGCCGATGGCCTGGCAGGCCGCAACCGTCTATTTCGCCGTGATCGAGCTCGTCGCCGCCGTCGGCCTCTGGCTGGCGACGCCATGGGGCGCGGTCGTGTGGCTCACGACCGTGGTGTCGATGGCGGTCATCGAGCTGATGTTTCCGGGAATCTATGGCGGCAGCCTTCTGGTGGTCGCGGTCGAGGCGCTGATGCTCGGGGCTTATCTCGCGCTGGCCTGGATGGCAGCGCGCGAGCGGCCGCCATAGAAAACCGGGCCTCGCATTCCGGCGCGGCGGCCCATGCAACCATTAAGGCTTGCCTAGCCGAAGCCCGCGAAGCGGGCCTCCGCTGGTAAATCCCGATTAAGGTTTTGGCGGTCTTAATCGCGTTGCCACATCTGTTACGTCCCCGTTTCGCGTGCGGACCTGCCTGTTCTGGAATGCGACATGGGAAGGGCACGGAGCGTGAACATCGCGCGCACAGGCTCAACGGGATATTGCGAAAAGCCCTTTATTCATGGGCTTAATCCGCGATTCACTGTCTTAAATTCATTCTCTCTTTATTCTCTTATTTAAGCCGATGTTCAAAGGCCCCCCTTACGTTGGCGTGATCAGGCGGGACAAAAGTTTCGTCGAATAAGTCGATAAAACGACAACAGGGGAAGTGTCATGATGAAAGCCGTTGCTACGGCGGCGGAAGCTGCCGAGCGCACGCCCGGCCAGTCGCCGGTTCAGTCGCTGTATCTGGAAGCCTTGACGCTGGTGGAACGGCTGCATCGCCGGCTGCTCGACGTCATCAAGGACGAGTTCGATCGCCGGGGTCGCTCCGACATCAATTCGGTGCAGGCGCTCCTGCTCTACAATATCGGCGACAAGGAGCTGACCGCGGGCGAGCTGCGCACGCGCGGTTACTATCTCGGCTCCAACGTCTCCTACAACCTGAAGAAGCTGGTCGAGCTCGGCTTCCTCGATCATCAGCGCTCGCGCGTTGATCGCCGCTCGGTTCGCATTCGCCTGACCCCCCAGGGCCAGGAGATCCGTCGCATCGTCGATACGCTGTATCAGAAGCACGTCAAGACGGTGGAGCAGGTCGGCGGCATCTCCAACGAGGAGTTCGCGACCTTGAACAAGTCGCTGCATCGCCTCGAGCGGTTCTGGACCGACCAGATCCTGTATCGTCTCTGAGCATTCGGCTCAAAGCCGGCCAATACCAAAACAAGACCGGCGAGCCATCTCGGATTTTTTGGGCGCACCGGCCGGATTTCCGGCCCGGTGCGCTTTCTCTTTGGCGGAACTTTTTTGCGACCGCGCGGTTATCGCACGCTGACGATGACCGGAGGACGCGATGCAAGCCGCTATCGACCGCATCATGCAGACATACGATCTGATGATGAACCGCACGCCGGAGGCAAGCGCGGAGGCTCGCGCCAGGGTGACGCAATACGTGGCCACGCTGTTCGAGGCCGGCGAGCGCGATCCGCATCGGCTCGCGGTGTGCGGGATAGCCTATTTGCGCGAATTCGACGGCCGCAGCGATCCGATCAAAGCCGGTTATACCGGGCTCTGAGCCCGCCCAAACCGCTCAATTCGCCGGTTCCGGTCAAGAGATCAACCAAATCAAAGATTTGCGAAAGCGCGGTCTGCGCCCTTATCTGGCATAAAAGCGTTTGCTAGAAGAAAGCGCATGGGGAGCGCTTTCACACGCCGGAAATTTCTGACCGTCTCGGCCGGCCTTGCGGCGGGCGCGCTTGCGCGCACGGCCGATGCGGCCGAGCAGCAGACGCCGGATCAGATGCTCGACGAGCTGATCCAGGAGAATCAGGACTCGAGCCTCGACAGCGGATTCGACAACGCCTCGCGCAACGTCAAGCTGCCGAAGAAGACGCTGCCGACCTTGTCGCCGTTGACGGCGCATACCACCGAAAGCTCGATCGCAAATTACGAGGCGATCGTCGCCAAGGGCGGCTGGCCCGAGGTGCCGGCGATTGCGGAGGGCGCGCGCGTCGGCGTCAAGAGCGCGGCCATGCCGGCGCTGCGGCAGCGCCTGTCCATCGCGGGCGATCTCGAGCTCAATTCCGGCGATCGGCAGGTGTTCGATTCCTATGTCGATGCCGCCGTGCGCCGCTTCCAGGTGCGCCACGGCTTGCATCCCGACGGCATCGTGCACGACACCACGCTGCGCGCGCTCAACGTCTCCGCCGAGGTGCGGCTGGCTCAGCTCAAGGTCAACGCGCAGCGGCTGAAGACGCTTACCGGCAATCTCGGCAACCGCTATGTGGTCGCCAATATTCCGGCGGCCCAGATCGAGGCGATCGAGGGCGGTGTTGCCGTGACCCGTCACGTCGCGGTCGCGGGCAAGCCGGATCGGCCATCGCCCGACATCAACAGCAAGATCATCCAGATCAACTTCAATCCGTTCTGGACCGTGCCGGTGTCGATCGTCCGCAAGGACCTGATCCCGAAGATGCAGGCCGAGCCCGATTATCTCACGAAGAACCACATCCGCATTTACGATGCGAAGAACAACGAGCAGCCGCCGTCGCAGATCGACTGGTACTCGACGGAAGCGGTGAACTACAAGTTCAAGCAGGACGCCGGCAACTTCAATTCGCTCGGCTCCATCCGCATCAATTTCCCGTCCGCTCATGGCGTCTACATGCACGACACGCCGGCCAAGAACCTGTTCGGCGAAGATTTCCGCTTCGCCTCTTCAGGCTGCATGCGCGTGCAGAATGTGCGCGAGCTGGTCTACTGGATCTTGCAGGAGACGCCGGGCTGGTCGCGCGCCGAGATCGACGAGGTGATTCAATCCGGCGAGCGCAAGGATGCCAAGGTGGCCAAGCCGATGCCGCTGTACTGGGTCTATGTCACCGCATGGGCGACGCCCGACGGCGTCGTGCAATTCCGCGACGACATCTATAACCGCGACGGCTTTGGCGCCCAGGTCAATGCGGTGAAGGGGTAGGGTGGCGCTCCACGCGTGGCCGCGAGACGCCATTCCTGCGACGCCCAGATCGATTTTTGTCAGTCCGCGACTGGGAATTTGAGCCAAGGTCCCGGGTTCTCAGGGGCAACCGGGTGCAGGTTTCGCCCTGCCTCATCAAGGGGGAGCCGAGGATGCGCAGACGAGAACTCATCACACTTCTCGGCGGCGCTGCGGCCGTTGCGGTCTCAGGCCCGCTTGACGCCCTGGCAGAGAAAGCATCCCCTTACCGGCTCGGCACGCTTGGTCCGAGAGATCCGTTCGACGAAAAGAGCCGGTTCGGCTCGATCCTTGTTCGCGTGCTGGCCAGGAACGGTTACACGCTCGGGCAGAACCTGTCTTTGGACGCGCGCGGCGCGATGGGCGATATGCATCGCGTGCAGCAAATGCTCCAGGACATGAAGGCACAGAATGTCGATGCGTGCGTGGTGACGGGCTTCCCGGTGGCCCTGGCCGCCAAGACATTGGATCTTCCGACGGTGGTGGCCTTTGGCGCCGGCGATCCCGTGGCCACTGGCCTCGTGCAAAGCCTGTCGCGGCCCGGCGGCAGCATGACCGGTATTTCGGACAACGCGACCGAGCTCTCCACAAAGCGAATGTCACTGCTCAAGCAGGTCAATCCGAAGCTGCGGCGCGTAGCGATGCTCTGGAACAGGAACGACCTCGGCATGTCGAAGCGCTACGAGGCCTCGGCGAAAGTGGCGCAATCCGTCGACATGATCGTCATGCCGCTTGGCGTGCGCGAGCCCGACGATTTCAAGGAAGCCTTCGCCGCGATGGATCGCGAGCCGCCGGATGCCATTCTCATGGTGTCCGACGCGCTCACCACGCTGAACAGAATGCGGGTGTTCGAATATGCCGCCGAGCGGAAGCTGCCGGCGATGTACGAGTACGATTTCCTCGCTCGCGACGGCGGCCTGATGTCATATGGCGCGGACCTGAATGAGTCATTCGAGCGCGCCGGCGATCTGGTCGCCCGCATCTTCAAGGGCACAAACCCGGGCGATCTGCCGTTCGAGCAGCCGACGCGCTATCCGTTCGTCATCAACCTGAAGACCGCAAGGACCACGGGCATCGAGCTGCCGCCGAACCTGGTGGCGCTTGCGGATGAGATCATCGAATGAGTGTGGAAGTGTGGAGCAGGGTTCTCGCGCATGGAACTTCCAGGCGATCGCGCTGGCTCGAATAACGCGAAATGGTCGCTTCACCTTGCTCCTCTCAATTGCCTGAGAGGTGGGAGCTGACCAGCTTCTGACGCCTCTCGTTTGCCGTTTCTCCCTCGCAGCCCGGCCGCAAAGTGCTAGAGTTTGCGTCTTGCAGTTGCCCTCGGCGAGGTCGAATGCGACGACGCGAGTTCATCACCCTGGTTGGCGGTGCGGCCGGGATTTGGCCGATGGCGGCGCATTCAAAGCCGTCCATCCCGACGATTGGATTGCTGGGCAGCGAATCCTCGGACCTGTGGGCGAGTCGCATGCTTGCGTTCCACCAGGGTCTGGGCGAAACCGGGTACGTCGACGGCAAGAACGTGACGATCGAATACCGCTGGGCCAAGGGCAACAACGATCGATTGCCTGCGCTGGCAGCCGATCTGGTCCAGCATCAGGTGAGCGTGATTGCTGCGCCCGGCAGCACGCCTGCGGCACTCGCTGCAAAAGCTGCGACGTCGACGATTCCCGTCATCTTCTGGATAGGAGGCGACCCGGTCGAGCTTGGACTTGTCACGAGCCTCAACCGGCCTGAAGGCAATCTCACCGGCCTGACCACCTTGAATCACGCGCTGGTGGCCAAGCGTATGGAGCTGCTGCACGAAGCCGCGCCGCGGACGAGGTCGGTTGCTGTGCTTGTCAACCCGACCAGTCCAACTCTCACCAAGACCACGATCGAAGATGCGCAAGGTGCTGCGCGCAGTCTCGGGCTGGAGCTTCACATACTGTATGCCAGCACCGAAGCCGATCTGGAGGAAGCCTTCGCAAAGATGATCCGGCTGCAGGCCGGCGGACTTGTGGTCGGCACCGATGCATTCTTCAGTGGCAGGCTTGAGCAACTCGCGGCGCTTTCGATCCGCAATGCGGTTCCGACGGTCTACCAGTTTCGCGAGTTCGCCGCAGTTGGCGGCCTCATGGGCTATGGCGGCAGCCTTGCGGAAGCGTTCCGTGGGACCGGCGTCTATTCCGGCCGCATCCTCAAGGGCGACAAAACGGGTGACCTGCCGGTCCAGCAGGTCACGAAGCTGGAACTGTACATCAACTTGAAGACCGCCAAGGCGCTCGGATTGGATTTTCCGCTGCCTCTCATTGGCCGCGCCGACGAAGTGGTTGAATGAAGCCCGCCAGCCGGCCTGGCGGGCGACCGGGTTGTTCGTTTCGCGCTTGCCATTATCGTGCGGCTCGGCAAACACTGGCCCGCAACCAAGCAGGATGAACTCCATGTCGACCGCTGGCCTGGCGCCCCTCGACGAGACCATCACGATCGCAGAGCTTACGCGCGATCCCTATCCGATCTACAGGCGGCTGAGACGCGAAGCCCCCGTGTTGCGGGTCAAGTCCGTGGGCCGCACGTTCCTGACCAAGGCTGCCGACACCAAATACGTCAAGGACAACGCGGCCTTGTTCAGCTCCGACGACCCCAACACGCCCATGAAGCGCGCCTTCCTGGCGCATACGCTGATGCGCAAGGATCATGACGAGCATCGTACCGAACGCATGGCGATGATGCCGGCCCTGATGCCCAAGACGATCGAAGCCGTCTGGGCGCCGCTGTATGCGAGATTGGCCACAGAATATCTCGACCGGCTGCCGCGCGGCGAGGTGGTCGATCTCTTTCCCGCTCTGGCGGGACCGATTGCCGCCCGGATCCTGGCGCATGCAATGGGCGTCCCGGACGCGAGCGATCAGGACATGCAGCGATGGTCGCAGACGCTGATCGACGGCGCGGGCAATTTCGGCTGGACGCCGGGGCCTTTCGAAGCCACCGACGTTGCCAATGCGGAGATGGACAAATCGATTCTCGCCAACGCCGAACGCGTGCGGGCCGAACCGGATTCCTCGGCGCTCTCCTTCATGGTGAACGCGGAGGATCCGATTCCCGAAAGCCAGATGATCGCCAATGTAAAGATCGCGATCGGCGGCGGCATCAACGAGCCGCGGGACGCGCTGCTGACGATCCTCTACGGCTTGCTCACCAATCCGGATCAGCTTGAAGCCGTGCGAAAAGGCGGCAAATGGCGCTCCGCTTTCGAGGAAGGTGTGCGGTGGGTCGCGCCGATCCAGGCGAGTTCACGGCTGGTCACGGAGGACACCGAGATTCGCGGCTGCTTCATTCCGAAGGGCGACACCGTCATGACGATCCAGGCGTCGGCAAACCGCGACGAGGACGTCTTCGAAGATGGCGAGAACTACAATGCGCTGCGCGAACCCAATCCTCACCAGGCTTTTGGCAATGGGCCGCATCACTGCGCGGGCGCGCATCTTTCGCGGCGAACGGTCGGCGCTATCCTGCTGCCCATGCTGTTCGAGCGCTTCCCCAACATGACCCTGCCTGATCCGGCGAGCGTGCGCTGGCACGGATTCGGCTTCCGCGGCCCGCTCAATCTGCCGGTTCGGCTGCAATAGCGCGCTCGCAGCCGTGCTGGTGGGCAGAGCGGCATGTGGCCTTGGCCGCAATCACGGATTTGCCCGACAAGCCAATGCAAGACTGCGCATGGGCGTCATGTGCAAATTGCCCGTCGTGCCAATCTGTCGCAGGCCTTCTGAATTGCAGAAATGTCCAAATCAGCGGCATGATGCGCGCCATCCCGCCTCGACAAGAGGGGCGTTTCGGCCGTTCGTCACCAGGCGCGAGGCGGGATGCGATGGACGCGGACGCCTCGTCAGACGTGCGATGCGAAAGCGGACGGCGAAGGCGTGTGGTCCTGGCACCCCTGGGCTGGTGCTAAGTCTGCAAGTGATGATCTTGCAGGCGACGGTGACTAAAAGGTCATGGACACCGGGGAGAGTACGCAAAAAGTCGTAAACCGTCGCGCAGGGAAGGCCGGATTGTTTCGGCGTACCTGTAGTGGACTAAACTCGTATGCTTTCTTTCAATGCATGCGAGGCTGCGGGTGCACAAGACACCCGGCTTTCCCTGCGCCCTCTTTCTTTGAGGGGGACGAGGTTGATGCAAAACCCGGGCGCCATGCGTCGCGGGAACGCGAGGTTGCGTGTTGCTGCTTCAGACTCGTCATTCCCTGGCGCGACAAGTCGCGAGCCCGGAATCCATGCCCACTTGGGCTTATGGGCTTTCTGGCCCGCCAAGGAGCCCCCGAGAAGCCTGTTATTCCAGCCCAATCCCCACCATATCTTGCATAAATCCAAGGCTTTGACCGCAATGGCTTGGCCCGGACAGGCCGATATGCTAATTCGCGGGCGACCTTTCCGCTTCCTTCACTGAACCGCCCGCAACTCGTAAAGGCTTGCGGCGGTGGAGATATTTCGCCGATGACCACCAAGAGCAGCGCATCCGCGTCCAGCGCGAAGACGACTTCCGCACCCAACTCGTTCTTCACCGCGAGCCTTGCCCAGGCCGACCCCGAGATTGCCGCCGCGATCCAGGGCGAACTCGGCCGGCAGCGCCATGAGATCGAGCTGATCGCGTCAGAAAACATCGTCAGCCGCGCCGTGCTGGAAGCGCAGGGCTCGGTGATGACCAACAAATACGCGGAGGGCTATCCGGGCGCGCGCTACTACGGCGGCTGCGAATGGGTCGATGTCGCCGAGAACCTCGCCATCGAACGCGCGAAAAAACTGTTCGGCGCAAACTTCGCCAACGTGCAGCCGAACTCCGGCAGCCAGATGAACCAGGCGGTGTTTTTGGCGCTGCTGCAGCCGGGCGACACCTTCATGGGCCTCGATCTGGCCGCCGGCGGCCATCTCACCCACGGCTCTCCCGTCAACATTTCCGGCAAATGGTTCAAGGCGTCGCACTACACGGTCCGGCGCGAGGACCAGATCATCGATATGGATGCGGTCGCAAAGCAGGCGGCCGAGGTGCGGCCAAAGCTGATCATCGCCGGCGGCAGCGCCTATTCGCGTGCCTGGGACTTCAAGCGCTTTCGCGAGATCGCCGACAGCGTCGGCGCCTACTTCATGGTCGACATGGCGCATTTCGCGGGCCTCGTCGCCGGCGGCGTTCATGCTTCCCCCGTGCCCTACGCGCATGTGACGACCACGACCACGCACAAATCGCTGCGGGGTCCGCGTGGCGGCCTGATGCTGTGGAACGATGAGACGCTGACGAAGAAATTCAACTCGGCGGTGTTCCCGGGCCTGCAGGGCGGGCCGCTGATGCACGTGATTGCCGCAAAGGCGGTCGCATTCGGCGAGGCGCTGCGGCCGGATTTCAAGGTCTATGCAAGGAACGTCGTGGAGAATGCCAAGGCGCTTGCGGAAGCGCTTCGCGCCAACGGGCTCGATATCGTCTCCGGCGGCACCGACAACCACCTGATGCTGGTCGACCTCCGGCCCAAGGGCCTGAAGGGCAACATCTCGGAGAAGGCGTTGGTGCGCGCCGCCATCACCTGCAACAAGAACGGCATTCCCTTCGATCCCGAAACGCCGTTCGTCACCTCGGGGCTGCGGCTCGGCACCCCGGCCGCGACCACGCGCGGCTTTGGGGTGGCCGAGTTCAAGCAGGTTGCCGGACTGATTGCGGAAGTGCTGAACGCGATCGCGCAAGCGCAGGACGGCAAGGCGCCCCTGGTCGAATCCGCGGTCAAGGAACGGGTGAAGGCGCTCACCGATCGGTTTCCGATCTATCAATAGAGGTGTTGGCGGATGCGCTGTCCGAGCTGCAACAGTCTCGATACGCAAGTGAAGGACTCGCGTCCGACCGAGGATTCGTCCGTGATCCGCAGGCGGCGCGTTTGCGTGTCCTGCAATTTCCGCTTCACGACATTCGAGCGCGTGCAGCTCCGCGAGCTCACCGTGATCAAGCGCAACGGCCGCCGTGTGCCGTTCGATCGCGACAAGCTGATGCGCTCCGTGCAGGTTTCGCTGCGCAAGCGCCCGGTCGAGCCGGAGCGTGTGGAGAAGATGGTCTCCTCCATCGTGCGCGAGCTCGAGAGCGCGGGCGAAGCCGAGATTTCCTCGGAGGTGATCGGCGAGACGGTGATGGAGCATCTGCGCCAGCTCGATGACGTCGCCTATGTCCGCTTTGCTTCCGTCTACCGCAATTTTCGCGAGGCAAAGGACTTCGAGGCTGTGCTCGGCGAGCTCTCCGGCGAGGACGACGCGAGAATCGTCACGATACGCAAATGATCTTCCGCATTCTGGAAGATCAGCTGAAGCAAAAATACCGGGCCTCCGACCAAGCCGACCGGCGCTTCATGGAGCTTGCGCTTGCGCTGGGGCGGCGGGGGCTGGGGCGGACCTGGCCCAATCCCGCGGTCGGCGCGGTGGTGGTCAAGGACGGCGTCATTGTCGGACGCGGCTGGACCCAACAGGGCGGCCGGCCGCATGCCGAGCCTGAGGCGCTGCGGCGCGCCGGAGCGGCCGCGCGCGGCGCCACGCTTTATGTGACCCTCGAACCCTGCTCGCATGTCGGCAAGTCGCCCCCCTGCGCAGACGCCATCATCGCCGCCGGCATCGCGCGCGTGGTGGCCGCGATCGAGGATCCCAATCCCGAGGTGGCGGGCCAGGGGGAGGCCAAGTTGCGCGCCGCGGGGATCGCGGTCGAGACCGGGTTGCTCGCGGCAGAGGCCGCCCATGATCATGCCGGCCATTTCCGCCGCGTCCACGACCGGCGCCCGCATGTGATCCTCAAGCTTGCGGTGTCGGCCGACGACAGGATCGGCGCCGCCGGCCGCAAGCCGCTTGCGATCACGGGAGAGGCGGCGAGAACGCGGGTGCACCTGTTGCGCGCGCAGAGCGATGCGATCCTGGTCGGGATCGGCACGGTGCTTGCCGACGATCCGCTTCTCACCTGCCGCTTGCCCGGCATGGCCAAGCGCTCGCCGGTGCGGGTGGTCCTGGACAACAGTCTGCGCATGCCCGGCGACAGCCGTCTGGTCCACACCGCACGCGAAGTCCCGCTCTGGGTGATGACTTCCGAGCTGGCGGACGCGCCGGCCGCGGCAAGATTGGGCGCCGCCGGCGCGCAGGTGATCCGGTTTCCGCCCAGGCAAGGGCAGGGGCTCGATCCCCTTGCCGTGCTGCACGCGCTCGCGGAAAAGGGCATCACGCGGCTGATGGTCGAGGGTGGCAGCCGGGTTGCGTCGTCCTTCGTTGCCGCCGGTCTGGTCGACGAGCTCTGTCTGTTGCGCGGAAAAAAAGCGGTCGGCTCCGACGGTGTCGCCGCGCTGGATGCACTGCCGTTGTCGGATATCACGCAGTCGCCGGCTTATCGCGTTCGTGCTAGCGAGACGTTGGACGAGGACACACTGACGATCTACGAGCGCCGATCATGATCCGGAAAAATGGGGCTTTTCCCTCGCGAGCTGGCGCGGAGATCATGGTCAAGCAAAGAGACTGAGATGTTTACCGGGATTGTCACCGATATCGGCGAAATCACCTCGCTCCAGCCGGTCGCACAGGGCCAGTTGCACCGGCTGCGCATCGTCTGCGGCTACGACCGCTCGACCATTGCGGATGGTGCGTCGATCGCCTGCAACGGCGTCTGCATGACCGTGGTCGCCTCCGGCGTCGACGGCGGCAGGACCTGGTTCGACGTCGATGCGGCCGCCGAGACGCTCGGTATGACCACCGCCAGACATTGGAAGGCCGGCACGGAACTCAACCTGGAGCGCGCGCTCAAGATTGGCGACGAGCTCGGCGGCCACATCGTGGCCGGCCATGCCGACGGCATCGCGACCGTTCTCAGTCGCAACGATCTGCCCGACATGGCGAGGTTCGAGCTCAAGACCACGCGGGAGCTGGCGCGTTTCATCGCGCCAAAGGGCTCGGTGACGCTCGACGGTGTCTCGCTGACGGTCAATACGGTGGATGATACGGCATTTTCCGTGCTGATCATTCCGCATACCCTGAACGTGACCACGTTGTCGGCCTGGCGCGCGGGCAGTGAGGTCAATATCGAGGTCGATTTGATGGCGCGCTATGCGGCGCGGCTGACGGACATGAAGTGATGGCGCAGGCGTCATTCCGGGGCGATGCGCTGGCATCGAACCCGGAATCTCGAGATTTCCGGGTCTGGTCCGTCGGACCATCCCGGAATGACAGTAAGTTTAAAGCTTGGCCTGGCGTCACATGGCGACTACATAGCGCGCTGACACAGAGTGGAACGGGTTTGAGCAGATGGCAGACGCGCGGCGTGCACCGCTAAAGGACCAGAGCAACGTTTCAGGCGCACGTGCGCTGATCGTCGAAGCGCGGTTCTACGACGACATCCAGGACGCGCTGCTGGAAGGCGCCGTCGCCGAGCTCAAGGCGGCCGGCGTTGCCTACGAGGTGATTACGGTTCCCGGTGCGCTGGAAATCCCTGCCGCCATCGCCATGGCCATCGACTCCGCCGAGCATGGCGGCAAGCCTTACGATGCGGCGATCGCGCTTGGTTGCGTGATCAGGGGCGAAACCATCCATTTCGAGATCGTGTCGATGGAGTCCTCGCGCGGGCTGATGGACATTTCCGTCGCCAGGAAGTTTCCGCTCGGCAACGGCATCCTTACGGTCAATACCGAAGAGCAGGCGTGGGCACGGGCGCGTGCCGGCGAGCTCAACAAGGGCGGCGACGCCGCCCGCGCGGCAATCGCGATGCTGCGGATCAAGCGCCGGCTGGCCAAGGCCTGACGCTTATGCCCGAGAGCAAGAAAAAATCGGCCAAGGCAACCGACAAGAAAGCAAACCGGCGCGGCGCGGCACGGCTCGCGGCCGTGCAGGCGCTCTACCAGATGGATATTGCCGGCGCCGGCATCAACGACATCTTCGCCGAGTTCGAGAGCCACTGGCTCGGCGGCGAGGTCGAGGGCGACAAATATCTCCCCGCCGAGGCCGCCTTCTTCCGGGACGTCGTTTCCGGCGTGGTGCGCGATCAGGCAAGGCTTGATCCGATCATCGACGACGCGCTGTCGAAGGGGTGGCCCTTGAAACGGATCGACGCCATCCTGCGCGCCGTGATGCGCGCCGGCGCCTATGAGCTCGAACATCGCAAGGATATTCCGGGCCGCGTCGTCGTGTCGGAATATGTCGACGTCGCACATGCCTTCGTCGACGGCGAGGAGACCGGCATGGTGAATGCGGTGCTGGACCAGATTGCCCGGCAATTCCGTGGCGAAGAGTTCAGCCGAGGATAGCTGCGAGGTTAGAGCAGGACAGTGAGCGACGACAGGCAGGCATCTGGCGAGGACGCCCTGATCGCGCGGTACTTCAAACCGCTCGCGACTGCCCCCGGCGCGTTCGGCCTCGATGACGATGCGGCTGTTATCAAGCCGGGGAGCGGCGAGGAGATCGTGGTGACGACGGATGCGATCGTCGCGGGCGTGCATTTTCTCCTTGACGATCCGCCCGACACGGTCGCACGCAAGGCGCTGCGGGTGAACCTTTCCGATATCGCGGCCAAGGGTGCCGAACCCGCGGGTTTTGTGCTGACGCTGGCGCTCACAAGCATCGACGACGCCTGGCTTTCCGCCTTTGCGCGCGGGCTTGGCGAGGATGCGACGTCTTTCGGCTGTCCGCTGCTCGGCGGCGACACGGTGTCGACGCCAGGGCCGCTGAGCATTTCGATCACCGCCTTTGGGCGCGTCGCTGCCGGCAAGATGGTCCACCGCGCCGGCGCAAGGCCCGGGGACCGCGTTCTGGTCACCGGCACCATCGGCGACGCCGCTTTGGGGCTCGACATTCTCAAAGGAGGCCAGATCGCCAGGGCGCTCCGCGACGACGGGGCGGGCAGGGACACGCTGATTGCCCGTTACCGCGTCCCGCAACCGCGCAACGCGCTTGCCGGAGCGGTGCGCGATTTTGCCAGCGCCGCGATGGATGTCTCCGATGGGCTTGCCGGCGATCTGAGAAAACTCTGCGCGGCATCGGGGGTCTCCGCGCTTGTCGACCTGCCCAGCGTTCCGATATCGGCTGCAGCAGCGAGGCTCTTGAGCCAGGGTGCAACCTCGATCGAGACGCTGGTCTCGGGCGGAGACGACTACGAGATTCTATGTTGCGTGTCCGAGGCGCGTTTTGACGCGTTCGCGGCTGAAGCAGGGAGGGCGGGCGTTGCGCTGACCTCGATCGGCACGGTCATCGCGGGTCACGATGCGCCGCGGTTTCTGGACGCTCAGGGAGCGGAGACCGAGCTCAAACGCTTGTCTTTCAGCCATTTCTAGAAATCGAAGGAAAACATTCGCCGTGAGGCGAAAAACCTGCCGAAAATCGCCGATTTGTGCCCTCCGCGACGTTGCGCCGGGGGAGCGATTTTGGCATGGTCCCGGCCGATTTGAGGCCGCCCTTTTGGGCAGGGCGAGCCTGCTTTTTGTGCGCCGGCCGCGTCCGCGGCGATGGCGTGGGGCCATCCAAGATCTGAGGCAACTTCAATGACAGCATTATGGTTGATCGTGCTCTGCGGAGCGCTTTCAGTTGTGTACGCCATCTGGGCGACCATGTCGGTTCTGAAATCGGATGCCGGCAATCCGCGCATGCAGGAGATCGCCGGCGCGGTTCGCGAAGGCGCGCAAGCCTATCTGCGCCGCCAATACACCACGATCGGCCTCGTCGGCATCGTGATATTCGCGCTGCTGGCCTACTTCCTCGGCATGCTCGTCGCAGTCGGCTTTGCGATTGGAGCGATCCTGTCGGGTGCTACCGGCTTTATCGGCATGAATGTCTCGGTCCGAGCCAATGTACGCACGGCGCAGGCCGCGACGACCTCGCTTGCCGGCGGGCTCGAGCTTGCCTTCAAGGCCGGCGCCATCACGGGACTTCTGGTCGCGGGTCTCGCGCTGCTCGGCGTGACCCTTTATTTCGGGTTCCTGACCTATAGCCTGCATCTGGCACCCGACAGCCGCACTGTCGTGGACGCCATGGTGGCGCTCGGCTTCGGCGCCTCGCTGATCTCGATCTTCGCCCGTCTCGGCGGCGGCATTTTCACCAAGGGCGCCGACGTCGGCGGCGACCTCGTCGGCAAGGTCGAAGCCGGCATTCCCGAGGACGATCCACGCAATCCCGCGACCATCGCCGATAACGTCGGCGACAACGTGGGCGACTGCGCGGGCATGGCGGCCGACCTGTTCGAAACCTATGCGGTGACCGCCGTCGCCACGATGGTGCTGGCCGCGATCTTCTTCGCCAAGACCCCGATCCTGCAGAACATGATGACCCTGCCGCTCGCCATTGGCGGCATCTGCATCATCACCTCGATCATCGGCACCTTCTTCGTCAAGCTCGGCGCCAACCAGTCGATCATGGGCGCGCTATACAAGGGCCTGATCGCAACCGGCGTTCTCTCGCTCGTGGGCGTTGCCGGCGTCATCTACGCGCTGGTCGGCTTCGGCAAGCTCGCCGGCGTCGAGTACACGGGGCTTGCTCTGTTCGAATGCGGCGTCGCCGGCCTTGTCGTCACCGGACTGATCATCTGGATCACCGAATATTACACCGGCACCGACTTCCGCCCGGTGAAGTCGATCGCGGCGGCGTCTGTGACCGGTCACGGCACCAACGTGATCCAGGGTCTTGCGATTTCGATGGAGGCAACTGCGTTGCCAGCGATCGTCATCATTGCCGGCATTCTGGTCACCTACAGCCTCGCCGGTCTCTTCGGGATTGCGATTGCGACCGCCACCATGCTGGCGCTGGCCGGCATGATCGTCGCGCTGGATGCGTTCGGCCCCGTCACCGACAACGCCGGCGGCATTGCGGAAATGGCCGGACTGCCGAAGGAAGTTCGCAAGTCGACCGATGCGCTGGACGCGGTCGGCAACACCACCAAGGCGGTCACAAAGGGCTACGCGATCGGTTCGGCCGGCCTCGGCGCTCTGGTGCTGTTTGCCGCCTATAATCAGGATCTGAAGTTCTTCATTGGCGATGCCGCCAATCACGCCTACTTCAAGGGCATCAGCCCGGACTTCTCGCTGAACAACCCCTATGTGGTGGTCGGCCTCTTGTTCGGCGGCCTATTGCCCTATCTCTTCGGCGCGATGGGCATGACGGCGGTCGGCCGTGCCGCCGGTTCGATCGTCGAAGAGGTGCGCCGCCAGTTCCGCGAAAAGCCCGGCATCATGCAGGGCACGGACAAGCCGGACTACGGCAAGGCCGTCGACCTCCTCACCAAGGCGGCGATCAAGGAAATGATCATCCCGTCGCTGCTGCCGGTGTTGTCGCCGATCGTGGTCTACTTCCTGATCTACTTCATCGCGGGCGGCGGCGCGGCCGGCAAGTCGGCGGCGTTCTCCGCCGTCGGCGCGATGCTGCTCGGCGTCATCGTCACCGGACTCTTCGTCGCGATCTCGATGACCTCGGGCGGCGGTGCCTGGGACAACGCCAAGAAGTACATCGAGGACGGCCATTACGGCGGCAAGGGCTCTGAAGCCCACAAGGCGGCCGTGACCGGCGATACCGTGGGCGATCCCTACAAGGATACGGCGGGTCCTGCGGTGAACCCGATGATCAAGATCACCAACATCGTGGCGCTGCTCCTGCTCGCGGTCCTCGCGCACTGAAGCGCGAGCGGTGATACGAAAACAAAACCCCGCGGTCGACGCCGCGGGGTTCGCTTTGAAGAGGAAATGTCTGGCGTCAGTTGAAGCTCAACAGCTTGAACAGCGGCGTCAGGTAACTTAGCTCCTGACCCGAGGTCGGCGTGGTCCGGCTGATGAAGTCGAAGATCCGGCCGTCCTTCAGGCCGTAATTTGCGAGCCGCCGCACCTGCCTGTTCTTGTCGAAATAGATCGCGATCACGCGCTGGTCGACGACCTTCTGGTTCATGAACATGACCGGGCGTTCGGTGCGCTGGGAGATATAATAGAACACCTCACCGTCGAGCGTTGCCACCGTCGACGGCGTTCCCATCACGATCAAAACCTGGTCCTGGCTCGCGCCGATCGGAATCTGCTCGAGGGCACCCTGCGGGAGGATGTAACCCTTCTGGAACTGCTCGCCGGTGCAGGCGGCGAGAGCCGCGCAAACCAGCGTCGCCGCCGCTGCCGCGCGCAGGCCGTGCCAGCGCGCAAACCATCGGGGCCGCAGACACTTGCGGGTCTTTCTCGTCTCAGTCATTGCGGAACGGGTCCCGTCCTCCTAGAACCGGCCGGCCAGCCGCCGACTTGTCGGAGCAGCGGCACGGATTGCAACATGCGCGAGCCCGCAGCACCGACGGGCCCGCTTGCGGAACCCATAATGCTTTGGCCGTTCAATCACTTCAGGAAACCCCGGCTGGCCCCGCGCGGCACCATTGAGACCATCTATGGCATGATCGTGACGCAGGCGCGAGAACCCCTGTTTTATCGGGAGTTCGGAGTGCCCGATACGGTTAACGGCCGTTTCGACCTGCTGGTCCTGCATCTGTGGATGGTTTTGCGCCGCCTGCGGCGGATGACGGGCGGAACGGAGCTGGGACAGGGCCTTTTCGACCGGTTTTGCGCCGATCTGGACGCCAATCTGCGCGAAATGGGGGTCGGCGACCTGGCTGTTCCGAAACGGATGCAGGCGTTCGGCGAGGCCTTCTACGGCCGTTCCGTCGCCTACGACCTTGCCTTGACGGAGGGCGGAGAGGCGCTCGCGGCGGCGCTGGGCAGGAATATCTTGAATGGTGTGGACAGCTTCAATGCCGAACGGCTCGCCGCCTAT
Organism: uncultured Alphaproteobacteria bacterium; assembly: GCA_963738845.1. Classification (GTDB taxonomy): domain Bacteria; phylum Pseudomonadota; class Alphaproteobacteria; order Rhizobiales; family Xanthobacteraceae; genus Bradyrhizobium. The sequence goes on from CAVTYJ010000017.1 coordinate 163,509, forward strand.
GCCGAGAGTGCCATCGCCTCTCTCGACCGATTCGAAGACGCCGCGCTGTTGAACGGATCCTGGAGATTTCCGTTGCCGGTGGAAGAGAGTGCGCAACCATGAAGAGAAGCGACATCGCCGATCCCTGGCGCGCCCCGGTCATCGTGGGACAGATTCCGGAAGGCGGGTTGAGGCGGGAGCTCGAGGCCAACCCGGCTATCCGCGCGGCGTTGGCCGAGATCGCCGGCTTGCGAGAGGTTCTTTCGGCGCGCGCTGTGTTCGACCTCATGCCCGAGAGCGAAGGCAAGGTGCACGTTCAGGGCAACCTTTCGGCGCGAATCGGCCAGACCTGCGTGGTGACGCTTGATCCGATCGATAACGAGATCGACGAGACCATCGATTTGATCTTCGCGCCACCCGACCAGCTCGCGGCTCTGGTTGCGCCCGACGATGAGGAACACGAGGATGGCGGCGAGGCGACAGATCGGCTTGAGCCGATCGAAAACGGCGTGATCGATCTTGGGCGGCTTGCGACCGATGTTCTGTTTCTCGCGATCGATCCCTATCCGCGCAAGGCGGGCGCGGTGTTCGAACCGCAGATCGCCGCGACCGATCCCGCCGACCATCCCTTTGCCGCATTGAAAGCGCTCAAGGTCGATCCAGCCCGGGCCCCGTCCGACAAAGAAGAATAAGTGAGGCGCATGCGAACGGCCCGACCGCGACCTCGCGCGACCCGCCACCGCCAACTTGTAAACAGTGGATAATGGACTGGACTTGCTCGCGTTTTCCCGAGGTTCCCATTTCCCGTGGGCAAGAGGTTGTGTCGGGACCGGGACACGGTATTGTCGCGGCCCGGCCCGGCGGCAGCGTCGCGCCTGGTCGATCGTCGCCTGAGCGGCAGCCGCTGTGATCTAGGTTTCCGGGACATTCATGCCTCAAAAGGTTCGAATCGCGCTTGACGCCATGGGTGGCGATGTCGGCGCGCCCGTCGTCATTCCCGGCGCTGCCATTTCGCTGTCCCGGCATGCCGATACCGAATTTCTGCTGTTCGGAGATCGCGCGCGTATCGACGAGCAGCTTGCCCTGTATCCCGCCATGAAGGCGGCCTCGCGCGTCATCCACACCGACGTCGCCGTCAGCATGGAGGACAAGCCCAGTCAGGCTCTGCGGCGCGGGCGCAAGACCTCCTCGATGTGGCTTGCGATCGACGCCGTCAAAAAGGGCGAGGCCGACGTTGCGGTCTCCGCGGGCAATACCGGCGCGCTGATGGCGATGGCGCGATTTCATCTGCGGACCTTGCCCGGTGTCGATCGCCCGGCGATCGCGGCGGTCTGGCCGACCCTGCGTGGCGATTCCGTCGTGCTGGATCTGGGCGCCACCATCGGCGGCGATGCGCACCATCTCGTGGCGCTGGCTGTGATGGGCAGTGCGATGGCGCGCGTGCTGTTCAATCTCGAGCGCCCGACCGTCGGCCTGCTCAACATCGGTGTCGAGGAAATCAAGGGACACGAGGAAATCCGCGAAGCCGCCGAGCTGCTTCGCGCCTTGAACCTTCGCGAGCTCGACTATATCGGCTTCGTCGAGGGCGACGGGATTGGCAAGGGCGCTGCCGACGTGATCGTCACCGAGGGCTTTAGCGGTAATATCGCCCTCAAGGCTGCCGAGGGCACCGCGCGGCAAGTCAACGACTTCCTCCGCGCTGCGCTGTCGCGGAGCTGGCTTTCGAAGCTTGGGTATCTCCTTGCGAGGAGAGCTTTCAGGGAACTGCGCGACAAGCTCGACCCCAAAAAGTCCAATGCCGGGGTGTTGCTGGGATTGCGGGGTGTCGTGGTCAAGAGCCATGGCGGAACCGACGCGGAAGGCTTTGCCTATGCTGTCGATGGCGGCTATGAGATGGTCCGCTACGATCTCCTCAGCAAGATCAGTCAAATGCTAAATCGCGATGGCGGGGCGCTGACATCGGTGCCGACCGCACAGGAGGCTGTATCGTGATGTTACGTTCGGTGGTGCTCGGCTGCGGCTCCTATTTGCCGCAACGGATACTGACCAACGCCGAACTGGCGAGGCGCATCGACACGTCTGACGAGTGGATCGTGCAGCGCACCGGCATCAAGCAGCGGCACATCGCTGCCGAGGGCGAGTTCACGTCGCATCTCGGCATCAATGCCGCGAGGGCGGCGCTTGCGGATGCCGGCCTCGATGCGCAGGCGATCGACTTGATCGTGCTGGCGACCTCGACGCCCGACAATACGTTCCCCGCGACCGCAGTCGCCGTTCAGCACGGGCTCGGCATCAACCATGGCGCGGCTTTCGACCTGCAAGCCGTGTGCTCCGGCTTTATTTTTGCGCTTGCGACGGCGGATAATTTCCTGCGTGCCGGCGCCTACAAGCGTGCGCTCGTGATCGGCGCCGAGACCTTCTCGCGAATCCTGGACTGGAACGATCGCGGCACCTGCGTGCTGTTCGGCGATGGCGCCGGCGCAGTGGTGCTGGAAGCGCAGGAGCAATCGGGGAAATCGTCGGACCGGGGGATCCTGACAACGCATTTGCGTTCCGACGGTCGTCATAAGTCAAAGCTGTACGTGGATGGCGGACCGTCCTCGACGCAGACCGTCGGCCATCTCAGGATGGAGGGCCGCGAAGTTTTCAAGCATGCCGTCGGCATGATCACTGACGTCATCGTGGATGCCTTCAACGCGACCGGCCTCACGGCAGAACATATCGACTGGTTTGTTCCGCATCAGGCCAACAAGCGAATTATCGATGCATCCGCGCACAAATTGCATATTGCACCGCAGAAGGTGGTGCTGACCGTTGATTTGCACGGGAATACGTCGGCAGCCTCGATCCCGCTTGCGTTGGTGGTCGCAGTCAAGGATGGGCGCGTCAAGAAAGGCCAGCTCGTGCTGCTGGAGGCCATGGGGGGTGGTTTCACCTGGGGCTCCGCGCTCGTGCGTTGGTGAGAGTCCTCCTAAAACTGCAGGTAGTGCGCCACCGCTATTTTAGTGTGATTGTCTTGATCGTGCTGTTGACCATTGCAGGTTAACCTCTTAATTTCAGATGCAAATTGTTCGCCGTGAGTGGGGCAGGCGATGACCGGAACCGGAAAAACAGTCACGCGTGTGGACCTGTGCGAGGCCGTCTACCAAAAGGTCGGCCTGTCGCGCACGGAGTCATCGGCCTTTGTCGAATTGGTATTGAAAGAGATCACCGATTGCCTTGAGAAGGGCGAGACAGTGAAGCTGTCATCATTCGGCTCGTTCATGGTGCGCAAGAAAGGTCAGCGCATCGGGCGCAATCCGAAAACCGGCACTGAAGTACCGATCTCGCCGCGCCGTGTTATGGTTTTCAAGCCGTCGGCCATCTTAAAGCAACGAATCAATGGTCATCGTCCGATGAACGGCACTGAGAGCAGCGATCAGGCATCTTGACGGAATCAAAAGGAAGCGCGCGGTTGGACAAGGCGCCGGATGCATTCCGAACGATCAGCGAGGTCGCCGGCGATCTCGATATCCCTCAGCACGTGCTGCGGTTTTGGGAAACGCGTTTTGCCCAGATCAAGCCGATGAAGCGGAGCGGCGGGCGGCGCTACTACCGCCCCGACGATGTCGACCTGCTCAAGGGCATCCGCAGGCTCCTGTACAGCGAAGGCTACACCATCCGCGGTGTGCAGCGGATTCTGAAAGAGCACGGCATCAAATCCGTTCAAAGCCTGGCCGACAGCTCCGCCGCCGTCTCATTTGGTGCGATCGAGGAGGCGCTCGGTCAGACCCTGATGGAAACCGAAGGGGATGATCTCGGCGTCGAGCTCGATGAAGAGAACGAGAGCGAGGGCGAGAACGGCGCATACAAGGGGTCCGACGAGGACGGGATCGATTTCCGCTTCGTACAAGGCGAAGACGAGATCCTCGAGACCTACCGCAGCGGCGGCAGCCACGCGCGCTCAACCGAGCCCCCGATCGACCGGGAGCGGCTGGAGAGCGTGCTGCGGGACCTTATCGCCTGCCGGCAGATGCTGGACCGGGTGATGAAAGAGGGGTAGGGGCCGTTTCCCTTTTCGCAAGTGCTGCTCGCTCCGCCTTGCGCAAGGGCGTGATCGCGGCTAAGGGAACGGCAACGGAGCGTGGCGCAGCCCGGTTAGCGCACTAGTCTGGGGGACTAGGGGTCGTGGGTTCAAATCCCGCCGCTCCGACCAGTTTTTCTCTTTAAATGCCCAAAACCCAAACGACGAGAATGGTGGCGATCACGGCCAGTCCGCTGATCGTCCAGCCGGTCAAATAGGCCGGTCCATTCGGATCGGGTCTATCGACCATCGTGTCATGCCAGTGGTTCATCCGCGCCTCCTGTCGGTCTGCCACTGTCAGTAAGTCTGCCGCGGACGAATTAGGTTCACGCCATTTTCGCGAGTTGGCGGGCATGGTGCCGACCGTGCTAGCATCCTGGGTCGATGCAAAGGCCTGCCGAAGAGCGGGCCGATCAGATCATCAGGGATGGAAGCTGGAGGCGGGCCATGAACACACGTCCGACGGGCGTCATACCGCCCATGACCACGCCATTTGGCAGGGACGGTGAGATCGACCTCAAGCTGATTGCAGCGCAAATCAAGTGGATGATCAGCGCCGGCGTGCACGGCGTGGCGGCCGGCGGCTCGACCGGCGAGGGGCATACGCTCGATCACGAGGAATATCGCGACTTGATCGCGGCAACCGTGGAGGCCGCGAAGGGCCGCATTCCCGTGATCGCCGGCATCATCGTCGATTCCACGCGCGATGCGATCCGTCGCGGCAAGCTCGTGCGCGACATGAAGGTCGCCGCGCTGCAAGTGACGCCCGTGCATTATCTGTTCAAGCCGGACGATGAGGCGATGGTCGCGCATTTCCGCAGCATGGCGGATGAAACGGGCATGCCGATCATCATCTACAACGTCGTGCCCTGGTCGTATCTGTCGCCGGCACTGCTTACGCGCATCATGAACGAGGTCCCGCTCGTGATCGGCGTCAAGCAGAGCGCGGGCGACCTGAAGCTGTTCGCCGATCTCATGATGATGGCGCCCGACAGGCTGATCTACAGCGCCATCGATGCGCTGATGTACCCTTCCTACGTGCTTGGCGCGCACGGCTCGATCGCGGCCATCCTGACGGCCGCGCCGCACGCCTCGGTCGAATTGTGGGATGCGGTGAAGGCAGGCGACCACGTCCGCGCGCTCGATCTGCACAAGAAGCTGCTTGCGCTTTGGAATGCGTTGATTGCGGATAATCTGCCGGCCTGCACGCGCCATGCGCAAACCCTGCAAGGGCTGGCAAAGACCTATCCCCGGGCGCCGATGCCCGATGCTTCGATTGCGCAACAGGCCGCGATCAGGGGCGCGCTGGAGCGATTGGGCGCGCTTGGGAGCAGACACGTCGAGGCGGCCGAGTAGGCATATTCAAAGGCAGGTGAAGGGCACATGAAGGATTTCGCGGGAAAGATCGCCGTCATCACCGGAGGCGGCACGGGCATGGGCCGCGAGCTGGCGCGTCAGCTCGTGGCCGAAGGCTGCAATGTCGCGTTGTGCGATGTGTCCGCCGATGCCATGGCGGAGACCAAGCGGCTTTGCGAGACGGAGAAGTTGCCGCAGGGCTTGCGCGTCACCGCGCACGTCGCCGACGTCTCCATTGAAGACCAGCTCAAGCGGTTTCGGGACGAGCTGGTCGCGCAGCAGGCGACCGACAAGATCCACCTCCTTTTCAACAATGCCGGCATCGGTGGCGGCGGCAGCCTGTTCACCAATACCCGCGAACAGTGGGAGCGTACCTTCAATATTTGCTGGGGAGGCGTTTATCTCGGCGTGCGCACGTTTCTGCCGCTGCTGATGAAGGCGGACGAGGGGCACATCGTCAACACGTCGAGCGTCAATGGTTTCTGGGCCTCCGTCGGCATCGGTGTCTCGCATACGGCCTACAGCGCGGCAAAGTTCGCGGTGAAAGGGTTCACTGAAGCGCTGATCACCGATCTCAGGCTCAATGCGCCCCACATCAAATGCTCGGTGGTGATGCCCGGTCACATCGGCACTTCGATCGTGTCGAACACGCGCGTGGTGCAAAACGGCTCGGATCAGCTCAATCCAAACGAGATCGTTCAGACGCGGCAGCGCCTGAAGGGCATGGGGATCGAAGCCGACACGCTGTCGGATGCGGAAATCCAGCAAAGGGCGCTCGATCGCGCCCGCACGTTCCTCGAGGAAGCGCCGACCACGGCAGCCCAGGCGGCCAGAATCATCATCGACGGCGTCAAGGCCGGGCAATGGCGCATTCTGGTCGGCGAAGACGCCCACAGGCTCGACGCGCGCGTGCGCCAAACACCCGACAAGGCCTATACGCCCGAATTCTACGAAAGCTTCGTCAAGGAGGTCGGCTGGCGCATCGGCTGACTCTACGATCCCCGTTCTTCCTGTGGTCGTTGCTTCGCTCGCCCAAGCATTGCTCTTCGAGCCCGGGCGGGCTTTGCCGATCATTCCTATCGCTGCGAGCCGATACGGTAGGCGAGTTGGCTGTGACCGGCGCAATAGGGCAGCCCCGCGATCGGCGGGTTGCCGCAGAAGCAGAAATCTTCCGCGCCCGGTGTCGAGATCGGCCAGCGGCAGGTCTCCTTGGTCAATTCGAAGAGCGAACAAGTGTGGCCGTTGTGGATCGGCTCCTCCAACGCGGTCGACTGCTCGGCGGGCGCCGATCTCAAAATGATCTGGCGCAATTTCATCGTCGCACGCGGCCGACGTGCGCCCGCAGGTTCTGTTGTCGCGGCGCGGACGAGTCCGGTCTTTTCGCGCGCGAGCTTGAGCCGAGAAATCTTTCCGATCACCGCGTTTCGGCTGACGCCGATTTGGGCGGCGATCTCGCGGCAAGACAGGCCGGCTTCAACACCTCTTTTCAGTATCTCGACGCGTTCGGTGGTCCAGGTTGGCAGATAGTTGGTTTGCTGGGCGGGCATGGGTTTGCTTCCAAGTTCGATCCTTTCGGGATCCGCTTGGCCTTGTGCAGGACCGAACCTGCCGCGCGCCCAAAATCTTCACGCCTTGCCATTGTCACGGATGGAAAGCAGCCCGTCCTTGATCGCGAGCCTGATGCCTTCCTCGATCAGCGTTCTGGCAACGCCTGGAACGCTGGTACCGTGGGTGCCCTGTCTCACAAGCTTTTCGAGATAGGCAATGGTCGAAAGCGCCAAGGTTACGGGAACGCGGTCGGTCTCGGCTTTCTCTGTGGCCATGACAAAAAGCTAGTCGGTTAAAAGAGTACTGAAAAGTAACTTTTAAGACTCTATTAAGTTCTGAGGATTTTGTATAGCGTCATCATTTCCGTTGATTAAGCCATTGATATTGCTAACGAACAAAATTTGGCCCGGAGCGACGCGGCTCTTCCGGCGAGAGCCGGCCGGTCCAGGCTTCCCATGACTTGCGAAAATCCGAGATTTTCCAGAGCCCGGTCAGAAGAGCTGCGGGACGTACATGTCCTTCGCGATCTTCTCGCGTCGATAGGAGGGATCGTGAATGCGATCCGGCAGCACCACGGGGTCGCGCTCGATGTCGCCGTAGGGGATCTGCTGTAACAAATGCGAGATGCAGTTGAGCCGCGCGCGCTTCTTGTCGACGGCCTCGACCACCCACCACGGCGCGTCCGGAATATGCGTCCGGCGCAGCATCTCTTCCTTGGCCGTGGTGTACTGCTCCCAGCGGCTGCGCGACTGCACGTCCATCGGGCTCAGTTTCCACTGCTTGAGCGGATCGTGAACGCGCATCAGGAAGCGGAATTGCTGCTCCTCGTCTGTGATCGAAAACCAGTACTTGATCAAAATCGTGCCGGAGCGCACCAGCATGCGTTCGAACTCGGGCACCGAACGAAAGAACTCCTCAACCTGCTCCTCGCTGCAAAAGCCCATCACGCGCTCGACGCCGGCGCGGTTGTACCAGGAGCGGTCGAACAAAACGATTTCGCCACCCGCCGGCAAATGCGAGACATAGCGCTGAAAGTACCATTGCGTGCGTTCGCGTTCGTTGGGGGCGGGGAGTGCCGCGACGCGGCAGACCCGCGGGTTCAGGCGCTGGGTGATGCGCTTGATCACGCCGCCCTTGCCGGCGGAGTCGCGGCCCTCGAAGATCACGACGACCTTCATTTGCTTGTGCTGCACCCAGTCCTGCAGCTTCACCAGTTCTCGCTGAAGCCGAAACAGCTCCTTGAAATAGACGTGGCGGTCGAGTGCCGGCGGCCCATCATGAGCCGGTTTTGCAATGTGAAATTGGGCGAGCTCATGATCCTCAAGCTCGAGCTCCAGCTCCTCGTCGAGATTGTCCCGCAGGTCGGCGCTGATCAGCTCGCGTATGGTGCGCTCGTCGGCCTTGTCCATTTCGTGCCCCTGTCTGTGGTCCGCTCTCCCGAGAACTCTCCGCGGGTTTTGACAGTGGTATGACGGCGCTTAGCGCCTGGCGTATGGGGAGATTTGCGCGCACTGTACGGCCGGCCCGAAGCCGGCCGGACATGCGAGGATTGTCTACCGCTCGCCGTTCGCAAGCTTGTAGGCGCCGCGTTCGAACGTATCGTAGACTGCGAGCGCCTTGGCGTCGGCGAAGGGCAGGTACTGCATCATGATCACGCCGCCGATGCCGCGAGTGGGGTCGATCCAGAAGAACGTGTTGTTGATGCCGCCCCAGCTCAGGCTGCCGGGAGAGCGCTTGCCGGGCACCTGATCGGCGGTGATGAGGAAGCCCAACCCCCACTTGTCGCGGCCGTCCGCTATAAACGTGAAATCGGCGCTGCGCGGCAGCGCGCTCTTGAGCGCGGGCACCGAGATCGCGCCGATCTGGTTCTGGCTCATCAGCGCCACCGTCTCGGGTTTGAGCACACGCACGCCGTCGAGCGCGCCGCCGTTGAGCAGCATGCGCATGAAGCGTCCGTAATCATCGGCGGTCGAGGCGAGGCCGCCGCCGCCGACGGGTGCCGCTATGGTGAGCCCGGGCTGCGGGTTCTGCAGTTCAATCACCCCGTCCATGCGCTCGCCCGCGCGCTGCTGTTGCGCAACGAGACGCCGGCCCTTGTCCTCAGGCACATTGTAGAAGGTGTCATTCATCTTGAGCGGGGCGAAGATGTGCTCGCGGAAATAAGCCTCGAGCTTCTGGCCGGACACCACCTCGACCAGCTTGCCGACGACATCGGTGCTCGTGCTGTAGTGCCAGCGCTCGCCCGGATCGAACAGGAGCGGTCCGCCGAACGGATAGGTTTCGCCGGCGGCTGGCTTGAAATCGCGCCAGATCGCGCTGGTGAACGGATAGGCCAGTCCGGACGTGTGCGTCAGGAAATGTCTGACGGTCGCCGGCCTCGATGCCGGACGAAGCCGATAAGCGCCGGTCGCCGGATCGAAGGATTCGAACACCTTCAGCTCGGCAAGCTCCGGCAGATATTTTGACGCTGGGTCATCGAGGCCGACGCGGCCCTGCTCGACGAGTTGCATCAACGCGACCGAAGTGACCGGCTTGGTCATCGAGGCAATGCGAAACAATGCGTCTGACGTGAGCGGGCGCCCGGTAGCGACATCGGCAACGCCGAATACGCCCTGATAAAGCACACGCGCGCGGTCGGTGACGAGCGCGACCACGCCAGGCACGTCCTTGTGCTCAATCGCACCGCGCAGGCTCGTATCGAGGGCAGCGCTGGCCGGCGAATCCTGGGCGCTGGCCGTGGCGGCCAGCGCGGCAACTGCAACGCCCACGGTCATGACCATTTCGGCAGTCTTCCGATTCATGCATGCCTCCCTGTTGCGCTCAGCCCGGTATCTCCGCGGGCCAAGTCGTTGTTCGATGTCGGCGCGATGACGCTGATGGGCTCGGCCCCCGATCGGCGTGCCGGATCGTGATCTTAGCAATTGCAATTCGTTGAGTCTCGCGCTCGGCGAGATGATTATGACACCGGCAGCACTGAACACGCGCGCTGGAGGGACCGACTACGGCTTCTTGCACTCGGAATAGAATTGACCGTTGGTTGCCGCCAGCCGCTCAAGGCATTGCCTGGGGTCGGTGACAGGACCTTCAACATTGAAATCGTATGCGAGACCTTTGAGGATGAGCGCATAGCGGCCCGGCGGCAATGGCAGGTCCGGAGTCTCGCTGCGGACCTCATACATGTCCGGATTGTCTTTTTTCGGTGCCGTTCTGTACGGGATTGAAATATTCCGTATAACCCAATTGTCGTTGATCTCGGTAACGACCTGCTTGCCGTCCTTGTCGAAGCTCACTTCCCTGGCGATCCTGGCAACGACGCGAACCTCGGCCCGATCGGCCGCATTGGTCATTGAATCCCTCCGGTAGACGACGAATGAGAGGTGCCCATCGGGCAGCGTCGCACGGATCGGCGTGGTGATCAGGGCCGAAATCGCAACGCGACTGTCCGGCGCTCGCCCCGGCAAGGTGTCGAGGTCAAAGAGCTTGTCCTGGCTCACCGCGAAGATGCCAAAGGATGTCGGAACAGTGGGCGATGGAGCCGCCGGCTTTGTATCTGTTTGCGCGGATGATGCCGGCGGCAAAGCAACTGCGACTGCTTGCGGCGGGGCCGAGCCTGGCTGGTTGATGATGATCACGCCCTTCTTCACGAGAAGATTGAACGACGTGGTCCCGACGATGACCGCAAGGGCTATGGCCAGAACCGCCGCGAAGCGCCAGGCCACATTGAGGCCTGAGTGGTTTTTCGGAGCGGCGAAGTTCGCAGGCGGCAAGCCCGACTGCACGACGGGCATGAGGTCGCGGCCCGGAGCATCCGCCGATAGGCCCGAGTTCTCCTGCCCGGCTTGCGGCGGTAGCAGGACAGGTTCGGTCCCTTCCTTCTTTCTATTGAAAGTCTCCACGCCCTGGATGGCGATTTCCAGCGATTTGGAAAGCTTTCGCATGTCCGTGAAACTTTCCGAACCAAATTGCTCCTTCAATTTGTGTCGAGCGAGCTCGTACACTGTGGCGCGCAGATAGTCCGGATTGCTTTTGACGGAGTCGATCACGCGGGACAGCATGAGCGCGAATTCGACCTCTTGCGAGGGAGCCGGGACGGCATCCTCCTGGCTTTCCGGTCGCAATATTTCCGGGCTCATGAAATTCGATCCGCGTGCAATTGTGCGCTGCCAATTTGATGGTTTAAGCACGCGGTGGCAAGCAAAGTGTGGCTCGAGGCGACCTCGCCCTGTGAGCAACGTGGCCCGATTCCAGAGCTTTTCAGCCCCCTGATGTTTGATTCTGGAGCATCCGAAGTTCCATCAAGGCAGCCGCTTGCGGGGACGACGCACGAACACGGCGATCACTTCACGTCGGCGCCGTCGCCACCTTCGAGTCGCAGTTCATCTATTGGTTGTGCCAGGTCCACGAGTTCTGCCAGGTGCCGCCGTTCGGACCGACAATTGTGCGCTCGCCGGCCCACTGACCGGGTGCAACCTGATGCAAATTGCCGGTTTGACGCCAGACCCGGCCATTCGGACCCGTGAACGTTCCGGAGCCCTGGCAGGCGCCGCTGGCGCAGTTGCCGCTGCCTTCGTAGATCCCGCCATGTGGGCCAGTCCAGCGCGTCGTCCAGCTGCCGGCCTCGGCAGGGCTGATGGCTGAGACTGCGAACGCAAAGCTCGCGCAAGCCGCCAGGGTCAATGCTTTCATCATTTTGCACCTCCAACTGATAGGCCGCCCGGGGTTGGGCGACGATGGTTGCGAGAATGCGCGCCGTCGTTTGCCGTGGTGTTGCCGCTGACCCGAGCCAATATTGCAATTTGTTGCAGGCCAGACTTGGTGCTTGCCAGCGGCTGCGGCCTAACGACAATGACCGCGATGAGCAAGCCGTCCGCCAAAATTCTCGTCGTCGATGACGATGACGAAATCCGCTCCTTGCTGCAGGTCGTGCTGACGCGCGAGGGATTTGACGTGCGAGAGGCAAAGGATGCCGCCGCGGCGCGCCGTCTTCTCGGCTCAGGCAATGCCGTGGACCTGATCATCCTCGATATCATGATGCCCGGTGAGGACGGGCTGACTTTCTGTCAGCGCCTGCGGGAAACCCGGGACGTTCCGATCCTGATGGTGTCGGCGCGCTCGTTGAGCGTCGATCGGTCGATCGGTCTTGAAACGGGCGCCGACGACTATCTGCCGAAGCCGTTCGAGCGACGCGAACTCGTGGCACGGGTGAAGGCGATCTTGCGGCGCGGCGGCGCTGCAAGAAGCTCCGGCAAATGCGTGGTCGGCGGCTTGATAATCGATCGCGACCGCAGAGCCGTACTTGACCGCAAGGGGGCGGCTTTGTCGCTGACTGCCGGCGAGTTCGACCTGCTCGGCTGCTTCATCGAACGCGCCGGACGAACGCTGTCGCGCGATCAACTGATCGACTGGACGCGCGGGCGGGCTTCGGACGTATTCGATCGCAATATCGACGTCCAAATGAGCCGGTTGCGGAAGAAGCTGATTGACGCCGGCTTTCCGGAAGACGAACTCAAGACCGTGCGCAACGCCGGCTATATTCTCGCGCTGCCAGTGGAAGGCGAATCGTGAAGGCACCGCGACGATTGTGGCGCCTGTTGTTCTGGATCGCGGTCATCGCCATTCTTGTCGAGGTGCTCGCGCTGACGTCGACCTTCGTCGAAGCGCATAAACGGCGTGTCGAACTCGCCGCCGGCCTTGTGCCCGACCAGATCGCGGCCCTGGTCCATCTTTGGCCCGGCCTCAATGAACTTCAGCGAAAGGACGTGCTCGGCGCGATCTCGTGGGCGGGGCTCTATGTCCACGTTAGTGCGGAGGGCCCGCCTGCATCTTCAAATCTGGGCCACGTCCGCGAGATCGAGGACGCCGTTCGAAAGCGGCTCGGCATCGCCGATGCGGGCTCGGTGGTAGCGCTGATCCACGCGCCGACGTTCGGCCGTGAACAACGTGCGATCATCAATTGGGCGCTGTCCAACGAACCTGTTTCCGTCTATGTGCGGCTTGCGACGGGGAATTGGCTGGTTGCCGAGGTTCGCGGCGACCTGTTGCCCCGCTTTCTCGGGCTGCCGACGGGCTTTTGGGTCGGAGTCGTCGGGTTGCTGCTTGCAAGCGGCGTGTTGCTGGTGATTCTGCGCGAGGGCCGCGCGGTCGAGCGCATCGCAAATTCGGTCGAGGCGTTCGCTGCGTCCGGCGTTCCCCAAGCGATCGATATCGGCGGCTCCCCTGAGATCGCAGCCCTCGGCAGGCGCACGTTTCGCATGCAGGAGCAGGTTTCGCGGCTGTTGAAGGAGCGCAACGCCATGCTTGGCGCCATCGCGCACGATATCAAGACTTATGTCCAGCGCATCAAGCTCCGGCTCGATCTGCTGGACGATCCGAACCAGGTGGAAAAGGCTGGCCGCGATCTCGATGCCATGAACAAGCTGCTTGAAGACGCGCTGCTGGTGGCCGTGCACGCCAATCCGCTGAAGGACAAGGAGACCGTGGACCTGTTTGCGATCGTCTCTCATGAAGCGGAGGCGGCGCGGCTCGCCGGCGGCGATGTGGTGCTCCATCGCCTGGGCAGCGGACCATTCCTGGTCGCAGGCGATCGTTCGGCGCTGTCGCGTGCGTTGTCGAACATCATCGGCAATGCCTTGCGTTATGGACGGCAGGCGCGCGTATGGGTGCAACGGACGAAAGGGGCGGTGGAAGTCGTGGTCGACGATGACGGCCCGGGAATTCCGCTTGCCGATCGCCAGGCCGTGTTCACGGCTTTTCATCGCGCCGAATCCTCGCGCAACCGCTCGACCGGCGGCACAGGTCTCGGGCTGGCAATCGCGCTTGGGATCATCGAGCGGCAGCATAGCGGCACGATCGAGATCGCCGACGCGCCCGGCGGCGGTGCCAGGCTGACCATCAGGGTGCCCTGCGAAAGAGGCGCCGCGGCATGAGGCCATGATCCGGATGGCCGCAAGCGCTCCGCTCGCTATCGCGCGACGGAGCCGTGACATGCTAGCATCCGTCGATCGCACGAAAGACGTCCAGAGTGCACCTGCATGGGTCAGCGCATCAATCGCTGTATCGAGCTGTTGGAGAGGGATCAGGCCATCTATTACGATGGTCCGCACAGCGGGCATGTTCTGACCCACGCGCAGGGTCGCACCGACGCCGCGACATGGGCCGACTACATGAACGTCGGAATGGAGCACGGATGCTTCGACATGACGGGCCTTGCCGACTACATGCGCGGAATGGTCGATGCCGGCCCGACACGCTCCGGCCACCGCACGCCGGCCGTCATCGTCGAGGCCCCGGTGAACGGGATCGACGCCGCGCATGTGCGCTACAATGCCTGGCAATTCCGCCAGATCCTCGGCCGCGGCGTGCACGGCATTCTGCTGTGTCAGGCGGAAAGTGCCGATGCCGTGCGCGCCTTCGTGGAATCCTGCCGCTATCCCCACAACACGATGGGCCTTGATCCGCAAATCCCGTCTCCGCTCGCGCGAATGGAGGGAGCAAGGCGCGCCTCTGACGGCGGGACCGATGGCGGCGGTCGCAGGCTCCTCGGGATCGGTGCGCGAGGTCGCGGATCGGAAGCAACCGCCGCGCCCATCTGGGGGCTTTCGACCGAGGATTACATGGAGCGATGCGATCCCTGGCCGCTCAATCCAAAGGGCGAACTGCTGTTGGGCGTGAAGCTGGAAAGCCCCGAAGGCATCGCCAATTGCGAAGAGATTCTCAGCGTGCCGGGGCTCGGATTTGCCGAGATCGGCCCGGGCGACCTCAGCCTGTCGCTCGGCTATCGCACGATTCCGCGCGAGCCTTACCCGGCGGAGATGCAGAAGGCGCGCGACCGTGTGCTGGGGGCTTGTCGCGCAAACGGCGTCGCCTTCCTGCAGATGTGCACGGCCGAGAACGTGATCGATCGGATCGAGGAGGGCGTGCGCGTGGTCGCGGGGCACAGCGAGGCGACCGCGCGCAAGGGCCGTGCCCACCAGAAACGGACCCTGCCGGTGTGATCCGCTGCTCAAGCTGCACGGCCGCGGCGGCACTCGTCCCAGACCGGCTGCGATGCGCGAATGATCGTTGCGCGGATCAAATTGGCCGCTCTAGAATGCAGCAAAAGCCATAAGGGGGAGGGTGTCCATGATCGACAATCGCACTGCGCCCTATGCGGCGCTCGTTCTTCGGCTCGGGCTGTCATTCTTCTTTTTCGCGCATCTGATCCGCAAGTTTGCGGTGATCGGCTTCGATCCCTGGTGGACCGGCCTGCTCAAGCAGGGCTATCCCGGAGCGGCGCTCGGCTACACCGTCGCCATCGAGCTTGCCGGCGCCGTGCTGCTGCTGCTTGGTGTTTACACCCGCTATGTCAGCCTGCTCTCGCTTCCGGTGCTGATTGCCGTCACCAATCACTGGATGGTTCGCAAAGGCTTCTGGTTTGCGGATGGCGGCATGGAGTTTCCACTTGCCTGGGTGGTCATGCTGATCGCGCAGGCTCTGCTCGGCGACGGCGCCTATGCGCTGCGCGTCCCCGCGCTGCCGTGGGAGCGCGCGCGCCCAGCGACCGCCTGATGCCTGCTTCGTCAATCTCAAGGCGCCAACAAGAACATCGGGAGAGAACATGGGCCAGAAAATTGCGATCGTGGGAGCGGGTGCCGTCGGAGGTTACGTCGGTGCGCACATGGTGCAGGCCGGCGAGGATGTGACCTTCATCGATCCCTGGCCCGAGCATGTCGAGCACATGCGAAAGCACGGCTTGCGCGTCACCCATGCCAGAGACGTGGCGGAATTCACGGTGCCCGTGCGGGCGCTGCATGTCACCGACCTCCAGCAATTGGCGAGGGAGAAGCCGGTCGACATCGCATTCGTGTGCATGAAGTCGTATGACACGGCCTGGGCAACCATGATGATCCAGCAATATCTGGCGCCGAATGGCTTTGTGGTATCGCTGCAGAACTGCATGAATGAAGAAACGATCGCGCGCGTCGTCGGCTGGGGCAAGACGCTCGGATGCATCGCAAGCAGCATTACCGTGAACCTGCCGGAACCCGGTCACATCCATCGCGGCGCCGGCAAGGGCGGCGCGGCGCACACGGTGTTCAGGGCCGGCGAGGTGCACGGCCGGATCACCGGGCGCGCGCAGGAGATCTGCCGGCTGGTCGGCTTCGCCGATAGCGCCATTGTCACGAGCAATCTATGGGGCGAGCGCTGGTCCAAGCTCGTCGCCAACGTCATGGGCAACGGGCTTTCGGCCTGCACCGGCCTGTCCGGCGGCGAGATGCTCGCGAGCGAGCCGATCCGCCGCTTCTCAACCCGGCTCGGCAGCGAGGCGATCCGCGTCGGACAGGCGCATGGCTATCAACTCGAGGAAATCCTGCATCTGCCGCCTGATACGATCGCGCGCGCCGGCGAGGGTGACGAGGAGGCGATGCGAAGTTGCGACGAGCAGCGGTTCAAGGATGGGAAGAAAATCTCCGGCGGACAGCGTCCTTCCATGGGACAGGACATGCAGAAGGGTCGGCGGACCGAGATCGAGTTCATGAACGGCCTCGTGGTGCGCGAAGGCGAGAAGGTCGGTCTCGCATGCCGCGCGAACGCAGTCCTGACCGACCTTGTCACGCGCGTGGAGAAGCACGAGCTAAAGCCCGATCCGCGTCACATCACCGAGCTGAGATTGAATTAGCTCTTTCGTCTTTTGCGACCTCACCCTGCGGCGCGGGTTCTCGGACCTTTCGCTGCAAAGGCCGCGGCTGCACGAGACGAAATCTCAGTGCGTTGTGCTAGATGTGACAGACCCGTCGTTGCCCTGGGCGCAAGATGCGGAGCGATACGGGGAATTTCGAAATGGGCCCGCAGCTCGACTACTCGCTCTATTGCATGAGTGCTCGCTCGCTCTCCGATCCGCCTGACCTAACGCCGGTGCGGTCCTCAGAAGGTGAGATTGATCGGTTGAGGATCAGGGCGCCATGGCTACGTGCAAACTCTTCTGTACATATCGATCCCGTAAGGCCTGTAAGCCGCGGCCAACGCTTCTCGATCTTTTCCAGAGAGATATTCTCTGCCACGCGTACGTGATTGACGCACACTGCGCCGTTTTCGGTCCAGCCCGCTTCGAAATGCATATTTGCGCTCTTTGCAGCCGGCTCCGGTGAATTGATATTTGCGACGTCGTAAACGTCGATCGGCATGCCGTTGCGGGTTGTTCCTTCGCCCATCCCGCCATAGTCGGCTCGAACCATCCTGATGCACGCATTGTAGCGATCGAAACTCAACGGGTCCTGCTGGTTCCACGGTCCGTAACCGTACCGAACACATTTTCCCTCGGCACCGGCGGTGCAGGCGAGCTCAAAATCCTTCGACCCGCCGATCTCGAACCGTCCTTCCGAAAGGTTCATCTTGCCCCGCAAAGGGATTGCTTGTCTGCGCCCGTCAGGACCAGCCTCGCACAAGGGTTGAAAAGAGCCGTTTTCTCTCTCGACGGACATGCTGTGGAGGACCACGGCATTTTGCCCCTCGCTGGCACGATAATCTGGGTCCGTTTCGATACCATCGATGCGAACCCGCAAGAGGCGATCACCATTCTTGATCAACAAGTTTGCGCCGATCAAATCCACCGAGTGAAGAACGCGACCATCCGGCAGGTCGATCGTGAAAGTCGTCCCCTCAACGCGAATGGTGTCGACGGGTTGGAATACGGTCGAGCCGCCCGCGCTCTCGGCTACTACGGACGTCGAGTTTAAAGCAATTGGCACAGCAATGGCCGCGAGAGAAAAGAGGGATCGCATCTTGCCTCCTCACCATCGCAAATTTGCTAACCTCGGGGCCGCCGAGCAGTTCGGCGGTCCCAAGGCAGCAAGCGACATTCAAGCCCCGATCAAATCAGCGAGGCAAAGCCGGGCGTCCCGGACGCTCAGCGCCTCGGAAATTCAACCCCAATGACTTGGCTGGAGTTGAGTCCCGCCGTCGCGGAGAGACCGTTTAGACTAAGCGCATTTGCCGCGAGGACGTTAGCCGAAAGGAGGGCCGAAGCCGGCAAGGCAAAGGACAGTGCCATGACAGCCGCACAAATAATCGTAGCGATCAAGTTACGCATGGGCATTCTCCATCATGTGAACGTAATTCCGCCCAAAGGCGGAACGGCAGCATCGCCTTCGCACCGGAACGCGTTGTGCCAAACGTCACACCACGTCGAAATACAGTTCGGCGGATGCATTGGCCGGGTTCGCTGTCCTCAACCCGGCCCCACGGTCAGACGTGTAGTGCTTCGTACGGCATCCTTTGCGGCGACGCGCTGCCGCTCTTTCGCGCGATCTTGCGTGGAGGGCGAGTTTGCCCGATCGGCGCAGCGAACCGGCTCCGGCTCTGCACGCACATGGGCGGCGAAATTGTTGGTCGACATATTTCGCCGACGCTCCATTCGCACGCGAACGTGGTGCACGATGACACGGGCCATCGACACCGCGACCGGCATCAGGGTCCAGACCACATGGCTATTCAGGAACAACAGCACCGGAGCCTCCCAATTCTGCGGGGAAATCCCTCAACTTCGGCAATCCGTCTTTCATCGGCAGTACCGTCTCGGAATAATTGACGTGCACGCCCGGCGAAAATGTCAGGGTCGGGATCGTGGCCGCATACACGTCGACGAGCCCAAGCTGCGGGTGATCGGTCATCAGGTGACCGCCGCAACGCCTGCAATATTGACGCTGGCTCGCGTCCGTCTTCATGTACTTGCCGATGGATTCCGCGCCCTTGCCGACCCGCACGTTTTGCGGCTTCCACAGCGTGAACGCGTTCACGGGTGCGGCCGACCAGGAACGGCAGGAAGAGCAGTGGCAATAGCCCATGGCTTCCGGCGGACCGCTCACCTCGATTTCCACGGCGCCGCAGAAGCACTTGCCCTTGTGCGTAGTCATCTCTCGATCTCCTTGTTTGCTCGACGAGCCTCATGCCCGCGTTGTCCTGCTTTTCGTCGGTTTGGGCCGCGAATTGAATGATCGAGCGTCTCTGTTGCTTGATGCGGCGTTCGTTCCTGGCCGCTTGATCGGGCGTCCGGATCGCATGACGGGCCGTCCGGAACGGCCGGGGCCGATTGCATTTCGTTGAACGGATCACCACTTTTGGCGACCTATCAAAGAGAGGTCTCCCTCGAAATCCGGTGAGCAAGCCAAGTGGCGACCGATACTCTTTCTGATGTGCTCAAGACCGTGCGGCTGACGGGCGCGGCGTATTTCGACGTCGTCGCGCAGGAGCCGTGGTCGGTGCTTTCGCCGGCGCGCGAGCTCATTCTGCCGCGCATCCTGCCCGGCGCCGATCACCTGATCGCCTATCACGTGGTAACCTCGGGTCGCGCATTCGCAAGCCTCGACGGCGGCGAGGCCATTCCCGTCGAGGCCGGCGAGGTCGTGGTGTTCACCAACGCCGATCCGCATGTGATGTCCAGCAGCGCCGGCATGCGCGGCGCGGCGCCCGACGCGGACACGATCGAGATCGCCGAGGCCGGGCTATTGCCCTTCCACGTCAACTTGATGAATGGCGGCACGGCCTCGGCGAAACTGGTGTGCGGCTATCTCGCCTGCGATGCCAGGCCGTTCAACCCGCTGCTGGAGGCGCTGCCGCGGATGCTGAAGGCAGGCGATCCCCGCCGCAACGATGCCGGCTGGCTCGGACAGTTCATCCACTTCGCGGTTGCCGAGGTCGCGGAGAAACGCGCCGGCAGCGAGAGCGTGCTCACCAAGCTGAGCGAACTGATGTTCATCGACGTCGTGCGCCGTTACATCGAGGCGCTGCCGCCGCAGGACACCGGCTGGCTCGCAGGTTTGAAGGATTCCGCCATCGGCAAGGCGCTGTCGCTGATCCACGCGCGCCCTTCCTTCAACTGGACCATCGAGGGGCTGGCACGTCAGTGCGGAACGTCGCGCACGGTCATGGCCGAGCGCTTCGTGCAGTTGGTCGGAGTCCCGCCGATGCACTATCTTGCGAAATGGCGGATGCAGGTGGCCTCCGAGATGCTCAAGCGCGGCAATGTCAACATGGCGACCATTGCCGCCCAGATCGGCTACGAGTTCGGAGGCCGCGTTCAGTCGCGCATTCAAGAAGATGATGGGCGTGCCGCCGTCGGCGTGGCGGCAGGGCGCGCGCTAAGGGACGCGCCGTTGGCGCCTGACGCCGTCATCCGTGCACGACGGCCTTCGCCATCATGCAGTGAATGCCCTTGGAGCCGTTGACGGTCTGGGTCACCCGCAGGTCGGCGGCGAGGCTGCACAGCGTATAGGCATCCTCGCGGGACAGATTGCGCTTCTCGCCGAGCAGCACGATCATGTCGCGCAAGGCCCGCACCACGCATTGGTCGAGATCGGGATCCATCGCCATGGTCATATAATGGGTCGGCGTCTCGGCGCGTGGATAGTCGAGGCGCAAATCCTTGCGCAAGGTCAGGCGGAAATGTCCGGAGAGCGCGGTCTCGATCGCGGTGACGCAGACCTCGCCGTCGCCCTGCACGCCGTGCCCGTCGCCGCAGGAGAACAGCGCGCCCGGCACGAAGACGGGCAAATACAGCTTGGCGCCGGCGCCAAGCTCCTTGTTGTCGAGATTGCCGCCCATTGCGCGCGGGATCAGCGAGGTGATGCGGCCCCAGGCCGGTGGCGGTGCCACCCCCATCACGCCGAAGAACGGCAGGAGCGGCAAATCGAGTCCCCATGGCAGGCGGCCGACCATCCGCTCCCGGTCGAGAGGGATATTAAGAAGACGCGGTTCGTGGAAATCGTCGGGCAGGGTGCCGGCGAGCGGCCGTATCAGGTTATAGCCCCAGTCCTGCCGCAGTCCGACGTCGATGATATCGACCTCCAGCACATCGCCGGGCTCGGCCCCACGAACGGCAATCGGACCGGTCAGGATATGGCCCGGTACCATCCGTTCATTTTTCGCGTGCACCTCGAACAATTCAGGTGGAACGTGAAATTTCGACTTGTCAGGTATCACCTCAGGGCCGCCCGAGATGGTATCGATGGTGACCTCGTCGCCGCTCTCGATCGTCAGCACCGGCTTGAGCCTGGCTTCGAAAAAGCCCCAATGGCAGGTTTCGGGGCTGGAATGCAGATGATGATGGGCCATGACCCCACGCTTTCTTCGGTGCTGAATGTCGTGTTCGTAATTGCCGGGCTTGACCCGGCAATCCCTGATTTTGAATAAGCATTCTTGTCGGATGGATAGGCGGGTCAAGCCCGCGTATGACGATCTGGATTGTTTTGAAAGGTCTCCCGTTGTTTTTCGTGCTGTCCAAGACGCTGGGCGTCATCGCCTTGCCAACGAATTTCCTGATCCTGCTGGGGCTGGTCGGCACGGCCCTCTGCGCGACGCGGTTTCATGCCTTTGGTCGCAGGCTGATGGTCACCTCGATCCTGTTGCTGGCGCTGTTCGGATATTCTCCCTTGGGCAGCCTGCTGCTCTATCCCCTTGAGGAGCGGTTTCCGCGTTGGGATGCGGCGCGCGGCGCGCCGGACGGGATCATCGTGCTCGGCGGTGCGATCGAAACGGATGCGACCGCGGTCCATGGCGACCCGGCGTTCAACAGTTCGGCGGGGCGGATCATTGCCGCCGCTACGCTCGCGCATCGCTATCCCAAGGCTCGCATTCTCTATTCCGGCGGAAATGCAAATGTTTTGATGAGCACCTCCCTCAGGGAGGCTGATTTCGCGACGGCCTTGTTCGAGGGGCTGGGCATCTCAAGGGATCGCCTGATCCTTGAGCGGAACTCCCGCAATACCTTCGAGAACGGCGTCGATTTAAAGGCGCTTGCCGCGCCGAAACCGGGCGAGCGCTGGCTGTTGGTGACGTCGGCCTTCCACATGCCGCGCTCGATCGGAATTTTTCGCAAGCTCGGCTTTCCGGTCGAGGCCTATCCGACCGATTGGCGGCTCGCAGGACGCTCCGACCTTTATCGCTTCTCCGCGTTCGCCGTCGAAGGCCTGCAGCAGACAGACTTGGCCTTGCGAGAATGGATGGGGCTGTTTGCCTATTGGCTGACCGGCAAGACCAGCGAGCTGTTTCCAGGTCCGCAGAACGACGCGACCTTACGGAAATAGCCGGGAGACGCCGAGGCGCGGGAAATGCTAGCTTCTTCCAAAGCACCAAGAAGAATGCAGGAGAGGAACGACATGATCCCGGACGACATCCGCGTCGCAAGCCGCCGCCGTTTTCTCCGATATCTCGCAGCAAGTCCCTTGGCTGCATTGATGGCCGGGCCTTCCCTGGCCGGGGAGCCCTCGCTCAAATTGCCCGATCCAATGGTATGGGCGCCGCAGGGGCTGGAGCCGATCAAAGACCCGAAAGAGGCGATCAATGTTTTCGATTTCGAGCCGGCCGCATTCAAGAACGTGCCGCCGGCGCATTTCGGTTATATGGCCTCAGGTATCGACGACGAAGTGACGCTGCGCGCCAACCGCGAAGGTTTCATGAAATTCCAGCTGCGTCCACGTCGACTCAATGATGTATCGAAGCTCGACATGAGCATCGAAGTCTTCGGTAGCAAATACGACTCGCCGATTTTCATCTCGCCGACCGGCGGCAACCAGTTCTTTCATTCCGATGGTGAGCTAGCCGTCGCCAGGGCCGCGCGCGTCGGCAACCATCTTCAGGTGCTGTCGACGTCCTCCAATTATCCGGTGGATGACGTGGCGAAAGCGCGCGGCGCGCCGATCTGGTTCCAGCTCTATGCGTCTCCAAGCTTTGATGTGGCGGCAGCGCTGATTAAAAAGGCCGACGCCGCCGGTTGTCCGGTGCTGGTGGTGACCGTCGATCGAGTTGCCGGGCGCAACCAGGAAACGCTGTTTCGCCTGATGAAGGGTGACACGCGCGAATGCTCGGGCTGCCATGACCGCTCGAGCTTTGCCGCGCGTGCGGCGCGCCGGCACAATTACGATGGGATCGATCTGACGAGCATCAAGGGGAGCGGCGAATCCAACAATCTCACCTGGGACACGATCAAGCGCATGCGCGACGTCACCAGGATGAAGATCGTGCTCAAGGGCATCGTCACGTCGGAGGATGCGGTGCTGTCGGTCAACAACGGCATCGACGGCATCCTGCTCTCCAATCATGGCGGTCGCGGCGAGGACAATGGCCGCTCCACCATCGACGCGCTGCCGGAAATTCTGGCCGCAGTGAACGGGCAAATCCCTGTTTTCATCGATGGCGGCTTTCGCCGAGGCACCGATGTGGTCAAGGCGCTCGCGCTGGGCGCAAAGGGTGTGGGGGTCGGAAGGCCATACCTCTGGGGATTGGGCGCGTTCGGCGAGGAGGGCGTCGCGCGGGTGCTGGAACTGATGCGGATCGAGACAAAAGCCGCTATGCAGCAATGCGGGGTGAAGGCGATCTCCGAACTCAATCCGAGTTTTGTGCGAAGGGCCTAGACTTCATCTCTGTTCAAGCGAGAGCCCGGATGCGGGAAGGCAGCAACGATGCAACAGCAAGCAGCAGAGCATTTCGACTTCAACGCGATCGTGGCCGACCTCAATGCGCTGTTGCGCCTGAAGACGACGGTGATCGGCATAAAAATGTTCGCGCGCATCGAGGACATGCTGGCGATCGAAAAGATCAGGCGGCCGACGGCGGTTCACACCACGGACCAGATCGTCAGCATGGCCTCACGGCTCGGCTGGACGGTCGGCATTACCGGCGACGATCTCGTGGGCGCACAATGCCGCGCGGTGATCGGGCTTGCGCCGCAGGACGAGAAGTGGCTCGCCGGCGAAAATTACGTGGGTATCTGGCACGGCACTGCTGATGACGCGCGCAAGCGTCAGGAGGCGCTCGACGTCGTGCCGTTCGGACTCTACAAGGCGATGGCAGTGAGCCCGCTCACGAGCGGCCGACTTGATCCGCCCGACATTTGTCTCGTCTATGCAACGCCGGGACAGATGATCATTCTGATCAACGGGCTGCAATATACCGGATACAAGAAGTTCGAGTGGGGCGTGGTCGGCGAGACCGCGTGCGCGGATTCCTGGGGCCGGGCATTGAAAACGGGCGAACCGAGCCTGTCGCTGCCCTGTTTTGCCGAGCGGCGCTATGGTGGCGTTCCCGATGAAGAGATGCTAATGGCGCTCAAACCTGCGCATCTGGCGAAGGCTATTGTCGGGATGAAGCAGCTTGCCAAGAACGGCCTGCGCTATCCGATCGCGCCTTATGGCATCCAGAGCGACGTGCGCGCCGGAATGGGTGTGAGTTACGGGAAGAAGTAGGGGCTCCGCCGTCATTGCGAGGAGCGCAAGCGACGAAGCAATCCAGCCCGCTTGACGAAATTCTGGATTGCTTCGCTTCGCTCGCAATGACGGAGCTACAAGGATTTGACGGAATGAACTCCTCCTCGAAATTCGACATCGTTGTCTATGGTGCCTCCGGCTTCACCGGCCAGCTCGTCGCTGAATATCTCGCCACGCATTATCAAGGCGACAGGGAGCTCCGATGGGCGATGGCGGGCCGCAGCCTCGACAAGCTCGCCTCGGTCCGCGATGCGATCGGCGCGCCCAAAGAGATGCCGCTGATCGCAGCCGACGCCAGCAATCTCGCGTCGCTCAAGGCCATGGTCGACCAGACCAGGTCGGTGATATCGACCGTCGGCCCCTATCAGTTCTACGGCAACGAGCTGGTCGAGGTCTGCGCCGCGTCGGGCACCGATTATCTCGATCTTTGCGGCGAACCGATCTGGATGCGGCAAATGATCGACAAGCACGAGGCCGCGGCAAAGGCGAGCGGCGCGCGCATCGTCTTCTCCTGCGGTTTCGATTCAGTGCCGTTCGAGCTCGGCGCTTTCTTCGTGCAAAACGAGGCCAGGCGCGTGTTTGGCGCGCCAGCCCCGCGCGTCAAGGGCCGGCTGCGCGACATGCGCGGCACGCTCTCCGGCGGCACGGCGGCGAGCGCGAAGGCGACGTTCGATGCCGTCGCCAAGGATTTGAGCCTGGTCGCGATCCTGAACGACCCGTTTGCGCTCACGCCCGGCTTTGCCGGACCAAAGCAGCCGAAGGGCAACAAGCCCCTTTACGAGGAAGACCTGCAGTCGTGGGCCGCGCCGTTCATGATGGCGCTGATCAATACGCGAAACGTTCATCGATCCAACATGCTGATGGGATTCCCCTACGGCCGTGACTTCGTCTACGACGAAATGGTCTTGACCGGCCCCGGCGAAAAGGGCGAGGCGAATGCGAAACGCGTGATGGCGGCAAACACCGAAAAGACCGGCCCGAACGCCCGCAAGCCCGGCGAGGGGCCCTCGAAGGAGGAACGCGAGAACGGTCTTTACGATCTTCTCTATGTCGCGATCGCTCCCGACGGCCGCCAGGTTCGCGCTTCGATCAAGGGTGACCGTGACCCCGGCTACGGCTCGACCTCGAAGATGATCTCCGAATGCGCGATCTGCCTGCTGCGGGATGCTGCTGAGGTCGCGCCCGGCTTCTGGACTCCGGGGGCTGCGATGGGCGACCGCCTGATCAAGCGGCTTGTCGAGCATGCCGGCCTGACGTTTCAGATCGAGACGTAGCCGCGCAAGGGTTTGCCTGACGGAAAGGCGGCTAGGTAGCTTGCGCCGGCAGATTGAGTGGCTGCTTCGCTGTCCTGTACGGCTGGGCGGCGGCGATCATGCCCCACATCGCGCCCAGCATCAGCCAGAAGTGGCGCCAGTGATCGGTGTCGATCACAAAGCCTTCGCCGACGGTTCCGAGAAAGGCCGCGAAGATCGCCAGATAAGCGCGCTGCCAGGGCACGGGCACGAAGGCATGGCGAAAGCCGGCTGCGACCGTGAGGAGCACGAGCGCGGGATAGGCGATCCCGGAAATCCACCCGCCCGACATGAAGGCGTTGAGCCAGGAGTTGTGGGTGTCCTCGGGGAAATAGTGGTGGAACTGAAGCGGGCCGATCCCGAGCGGCAGGTCGAGCGCCATGTCTGCGCCGAGGATGTGGCGACCGAACCGCCCGAAGCGGCCCTCGTCATAACTCTGGTCGAAACTGGCGCGCTGCTGAAACATGTCGGAAATGCTGTCGAATGACAGCAGCAGCGCGATCAGGACCGCGGCAGCCACAGCCGCGGCAACGGTCATGATCACGATCCGCGAGCGCTCGGCGTTCGATCGGCTGGTCAGGACCATCAGCGCCAGCATGAAGGCGGAGGTGAGCACCAGTCCGCCCCACGCCGCGCGCGAGAACGCAAGCAGGATCGCAAGCCCCACCACGCCGAGCGCAATCGCGCTGCGCAGTGCCTTGCCGAAGGGTGCGGTGACGACGTTCTGCAGCAGGAACAAGGCCGGAAGGATCAGGAACGCGCCGAGCACATTCGGATCCTTGAACGTGCCGCGCGCGCGCTCATACAGTGTGAGCAAGTCATGGCCGCCCGGCACCAGGTTGAAATAGCCGCCAATCGCCGCGAGCGAGGCGACGAGCGCGCCGACCAAAAGCCCACGGCGAAGCATGTCGAGCCGCGCCTCGGTGTCTTCGGACAGGACCATGGCGAAGAAGATCGCGGTCATCGCCATGTACCATGAGGTCACGACCCAGCTGAAGACGTTGGGTTGGTCGAGCACGGAAATTGCACCGACGGAATAACCGATGTTGAGCAAAACGAGCAGCAAGACGAGCGGCATGAACACGAGCCGAAGCCGCAGGCCTGTCGCTGCAAACAGCACGAAGGCGCAAAGCGTCACAATCTCGTATGGGCTCGGCTCGATGAAGACGATAGCCACGGAGGCCGCGACCAGCCATACGAGCGCGCGTTGCAGAGCGAGAACGCCCGGCGCTGCTACTGGTTCAGGAATTCCGGCTGACGCCGCATACGCCATCGATTACTCGTCAACTCACGCAACTCAACTGGACATCGAACACCGGCTATCGTCATTGCGAGCGAAGCGAAGCAATCCAGAAGAGCCAACCGAGGAGATAGTCTGGATTGCTTCGTCGCTTCGCTCCTCGCAATGACGACAACGCAATATTGCAAAATCAATACGCGTTCTCGCTCCTGGTCATGAGCGCGATCGGCGTCTTGAACAGGATGGCGAGATCGAACAGCACCGACCAGTTCTCGATGTAGTAGAGATCGAACTCGACGCGCTTCTGGATCTTTTCCTCGTTGTCGATCTCGCCGCGCCAGCCGTTGATCTGAGCCCAGCCGGTGATACCGGGCTTGACGCGGTGACGCGCGAAATAGCCGTCTACGGCCTCGTCGAACAGACGCGTCTGCAGCTTTCCCTGCACCGCGTGCGGTCGCGGTCCCACCAGCGACAGGTTGCCCTTGAACACCACGTTGAAGAGCTGTGGCAGCTCGTCAAGGCTCGTCTTGCGGATAAAACGGCCGACGCGGGTCACGCGCGGATCGTCCTTGGTGACGACCCTGGACGCGGTCGGATCGGCCTGATGATGGTAGAGCGAGCGGAACTTGAAGACATCGATCCGCTCATTGTTGAAGCCGAAGCGCTTTTGGCGAAACAGCACCGGCCCGGGGCTGTCGAGCTTGATTGCGAGCGCGACCAGCGCCATCAGGGGCAGCGCCGCCAGCAGGATGAGACCGCCGGCGATATGGTCGAAAAGCCATTTCATCACAAGGTCCCAATCGGTGATCGGCGCTTCGAACATGTCGAGCGTCGGCACCTTGCCCAGGTAGGAATAGGAGCGGGGACGGAATCGCAGCTTGTTGGTGTGCGCAGAGAGGCGGATATCGACCGGCAGCACCCAAAGCTTCCTCAGCATTTCCAGGATGCGCGTTTCCGCCGAAATCGGCAGCGCGAACAGCACGAGGTCGACGCGGGTGCGGCGGGCGAATTCCACGATGTCATCGACCTTTCCGAGCTTCGGGCTGCCGGCGCAGGTCTCCAGCGCGCGGTTGTCGTTGCGGTCGTCGAAGACGCCGAGCACGGCGATGTCGGTGTCGAATTGGTGCTTCAAGGCCTCGACCAGTTCCTCCCCATTTCTGTCCGATCCGACGATCACGGTGCGGCGGTCGAGCCGGCCCTGGCGAGCCCAGCGGCGCACCAGCAGCCGCAGGACGAGCCGTTCGGCGATCAGCGTGGCAAGCCCGACGAAGAAAAATGCGGACAACCAGAGGCGCGAGATCTCGCTGCCGAGCTTCGCGAAAAAAGAAGCGCCGGTGAACAGCAGAAACACGAAGGCCCAGGACGAGATCATCCGCGTGAGCTGACGAAGCTGACCGCGAAACACCTGGACCTGGTAGATATCGACCGCCTGGAAGCAGATCACGGCGACCGCGGTCATGCCGAGAATGGCCGCGACATATTCCCAGTGAAAACCGGCGGTCCGCACCACGTAGCCGAAATACAGTGCGATACCCACGAAACTCAGCAACGCGAAATCGATGACACGAACGACGCCTGCGATCACGATCGGCGAATAGGCCGGCCGGACCTTCTGATTGCTGACCGCAAGGGCTGCCGGCGACAAGCGGCGGCGGCGCTCGATCTGCGGACGCCCATCGGCGATCGTCACCGCGCCCGCTGTCGCGCCATCCAACATCGCGTGAGCGTTGATCGTTTCCACTGTCCTCAATCCGTACTGCGGGCGCATTCAGCGCGCGCGAGCCGAGGCGGAATCTCCCCAAGTTCGGCTTAGAAGACAATTCGGAATATTCTGTTAGCTTGGTAAATGAGGGTTAATGGTTTATTGCGCGAGCCGCCGCGAACGCCTCGCGGTAACCGGCAAGCACGCCTTCAACCATCGCCTTCTGCGAGAAATGCTGGAAGATCCGCTCGCGCAATTCCCGGGCGCGCGCCAGCGCCGCGTCCGGCTTCTCCAGCGCAGTCTCGATCGCATCCGCCATCGCGCCGGGGATGTTGGGGGCAAACAGGGCATCCGAGTGGGACCCGAAGATTTCGGGAATGCCGCCGATATTGGCGGCGACCATCGGAATGCCCGCGGCGCCCGCCTCGATCACGACGTAGGGCATGGAATCGCCGCGCGAGGGCACGACCAGAAGCCTGCCCTTCGAGAAACCCTCACGCGCTTTGACGTGGCCAATGAAGCGGACTGAATGGGCAAGCCCGAGTCTCTCCACCTGCGCCTTCAACGCCGCCGTCTCTTCGCCGTCGCCGGCCAGCGTGAGCGTGACGGGTTTACCGTCGGCATGCAGCAGCGCCAGCGCGTCGAGGAGGAGGTCGGCGCCCTTGATCTGGCGAAACTCACCGACATAGACGAGATCCGTCGCGTCGACAGCGCGCTGGACCGGATCGAATTCGTCGGCCGTGACGCCATTGAAGACGCAGCGCATGATGACTTTCGGGAAGCCGATCGTGCGCTGATAGGTTTCGCGGGCGAACGCGCTTTCGAACAGGAACAGCTCGGTCGAGTTCATGAAGGCGCGCTCCAGACGGGCATAAAACGCGCCCTTGAGTGTCGTGAGCGGGTAGTGCAGCGATCCGCCATGCGGAGTGTAGACGCGGATCGCATTGCTCGCGCGCCGCCTCAGGCGGACGAAGATGCCGGGCTTGGCGCCGTGCGCATGCAGCACATTCGGCTTCAGCCGGTGGACCAGGCGATTGAAGCGCAACCAGGCCAGGACATCGCTCGGCCATGGCTCACGATGGATCGCGATGCGATGCACGCCTAGTTTCAGCCGCGGTGCGATTTCGGCCAGCGCCCGAGTGGCGCGTTCACCGCCGGTGAGGCTGTCGGCGAGGATGCCGACCTCGTGGCCGCGGTCGGCCTGTCCGCTGGCCACGTCGAGCACGTGGCGGATAATGCCGCCGACCGGCGCGCGCACCGCATGCAGGATCCGAAGCGGCTGCTCTGGCGCACCCATGATCAGGACCGGCGCTCACCAAAGCGGGGACGGCACGCCACGAAGGCATGCTTCGACGCATCCGACAGCACCGGCGTCATCAGCTCGAAGGCGCGAGCGCTTTGCATCGTGACCTCGTGAAAGGAAATCTCGATTCCGATTAAGGGCTTTCATGGTTAACAAAACATGACCGCCGCTATTCCGCGCACCCGCTTCCGCGCCCCAAACGACCCGAATTAACCCGGCGGCAACCTTAATGGCGTGTAATCGAAAGAGGTGGCGTAGCGTCGGCGGGAGTTGGGGGAATGCGTTTTGCGTTGTGGCGTAGGGGCAAGGAGGCGACGCCCGCCGGGACGATCCTTGCCCAGCCTGCGCCGGCCGGTGCCGAAATCGAATTGCCCGCGAAGACCGCGTTCCCCGGAGACATCGATGTGCGCGCGTTCGGCCATGCGCTCAAGCGCGGGCGGCGCTGGATCATCCTTCCAACGGTCGTTGCCTTTGTGCTGTCGGTGGTTGCCGTCAACCTGATCGCGCCCCGCTACAAATCCGAGGCGCGCATCCTTATCGACGGGCGCGAGAACGTATTCCTTCGGCCGAACGCCGACCGCAGCTTCGAGGCGCGCAGCGCGCTTGATGCAGAGGCAGTCACGAGCCAGGTGCAGCTCGTGCTCTCGCGCGACCTGGCGCGCGAGGTCATCTTGAAGAACAAGCTCGCGGAGCGTCCCGAATTCGATCCGGTGCTGCAGGGGCTCTCGCCCCTGAAATCGCTGCTGGCGCTGTTCGGAATTGGTCGCGATCCGTTCTTGATGACGCCGGAAGAGCGGGTGCTCGACGCCTATTTCGACCGGCTTACGGCCTATGCCGTCGACAAGTCGCGCGTCATCGTCGTCGAATTCCAGTCGCGCGATCCGGACCTTGCAGCGCGCGTCGCCAACTCGATCGCCGACGGTTACCTGGCGCTGCAGCAGACCTCGCGGCTGGAACAGGCCAAGTCGGCGAGCCAGTGGCTTTCCGGCGAGATCGACAATCTCCGCGGCAAGGTCGCGGACGCCGAATCCCGCGCCGAGGACTTTCGCTCCAAATCGAGCCTGTTCGTCGGCACCAACAACACCACGCTGTCCAACCAGCAGATGGGCGAGCTGAATACGCAGCTCAATAACGCGCGCGCGCTGAAATCGGACGCCGAGACCAGGGCGCGGCTGATCCGCGAGATGCTCGAGAGCGGCAGGCCGATCGAAGCCTCCGAGGTGCTCAATTCCGAATTGATGCGCCGCTTGTCCGAACAACGGGTGACGCTGCGCGCGCAGCTTGCCGAGCAATCGTCGACCCTGCTCGACAACCATCCTCGGATCAAGGAAATGAAGGCGCAACTCGCTGATCTCGATCGCCAGATCCGTGACGAAGCCAGCAAGATTTCGCGCTCGCTCGACAATGATGCGCGGATCGCGGGCGGTCGGGTCGAAAGCCTGATGGCGAGCCTCGATCAATCGAAGAAGCAGGCGAGCTCCACCAACGGTCAGGACGTGCAGCTCCGCGCGCTCGAGCGCGAGGCCAAGGCGGAGCGCGATCTGCTCGAAACCTATCTGGCGAAATATCGGGAGGCGACGACCCGCGAAAACATCGATGCCGCGCCTGCCGAGGGCCGGATCATTTCCCGCGCGATCGTCTCGAGCGCGCCGGCCTATCCGAAGAAGCTGCCGATCGTGCTGATCGCGACTTTGGCGACGCTGTTGCTCTCGAGCGGCTTGATCGTGACCGCCGAGCTCCTGTCGATGACTGCCCCCGGTGCCGGTGGCGCAGTCGTCTCCAAAGCAGCGGCCGCAACCGCTGAGACCGCCGCAGTGCCGGCGCGCGAGCCGAACTTCGCCCCGCCGACCATCGCCCAGGCCGCCACTCCCGAACCCGTGCCGCAAGAAGCGCAGCCTCAGGCTGAGCCGGCGATGGACGAGATCGAGCAGCTCGCGACGATGCTGCGCGAGTTGGGGAAGGCCGCCCACAAGGTCACGGTGCTTGGCACCGCTTCGGGCGATGCCGTCACGCTGACGGCGCTGGCGCTGGCGCGACTGATTGCGCGAGATACGCGCGTCGTGATTGTCGATCTCGCCGCGAGCTCGCCGATCCTGGCTGCGGTGTCGGTCGATCCCAACGCGCCGGGGCTCGCCGAATTGATGCAGGGCGAGGCGTCCTTCTCGCAGGTGATCTCCCGCGATCGACTGTCGCGTGCCCAGATCGTCAACGCCGGTCGGCCGGGGTTCGACCGCGCGCTGCTGCAATCGCCGCGGCTCGCGCTCGCGATCGACGCGCTGCTGCGGGTCTATGATCACGTGCTGCTCGATGCGGGTACCGCATCCGACCTGCCGGCTGAGCTCCTGACGACCGGCGCACGCGCTGTCGTCGTGCCGGAGGCTTCGATGGATGACGATTCCCGCGCGCTGATGTGCGACCAGCTCAGGGCCGCAGGGTTCAGCGAGGTCGACATGCTGCGCGAGCCGGCGCGGCTGTCCGATGTCGCAGAAGTGCCCCCGCGCGTCGTCGCGGCCTGAAGATCAGGTCTCGCCGCCGGCAAAAACATCCTTTCTGATCACGGCGTGGACGCCCCAATTGCCGTCGACCACCTGGGTGACACCGAAGTCGACGCCAATCGACATCAACGAGATCGCCTCGTCTTCCGTCAGCTTCTTGGTGGTCATCAGGAACTTGCGCATCTTTCGGAACGCGTCACGCATCGCAAGGTCGATCGAGGATTTCGCATAGATCTCCGACTGCGCCTTGTCGCCCAATTCGGTGAGATAGTTGGCGAAGCTGAAACCGTGCACCAGCCACTCGTCCTTGGTCTCGAGCATCGGATAATCGAGGGCCTCCAGCGCGGTGCCGGCGAGATCGGCCTTCTTGTGCAGGATGACCTGGAATGTACCGTTCAGGGAGCATTCGATCGCCGTGCCGCACAGCTCTGAATCGCCTTGCGAGGCATGGGAGTCGCCGACGGAGAGCAGACCGCCCTCGACTGCGACCGGGTAATACATCGTCGCGCCCTTGCCGATCCGCCAGTTGTCGATATTGCCGCCCGTATAGCTCGGCGGGATCGAGTTGACGATATCGGCTTCCTTGGGGGCCAGACCGATGACGCCGAAATGTGGACGGATCGGCACGCGCACATTCTTGAGGATGCCGTGGTTCTCCTTGATGGTCGTGTGATCGACGGGGACACCGGGATAGTCGATGGTCTTGTGCACCACGCCGAAGGGATCGGTCTGTGGCGTCCACTGGAAATTATAAACGGCCTTCGCCCAGTTGCGTTCGCCGGACGCGTCGACCTCGTAGATCGTGATCACTTCGCGCGGCTTGGGCTCGGTCAGCAGGTCCTTGTAGTGAAACCCCCACCATGCGGCGGCGTTGCTGCCGAAAGCCTTGCCGCGGTATTGCGGATTGGCGCAGGGTCGGGGAGTGACGTCGATGATGCGCAACTCGATCACGTCGCCTTCCTGCGCCCCGCGGACGAAGACCGGGCCGGTGCAGATATGCACGCCAAGGCCTTCGCCGGCGCCGCGTCCGAACAGCGAAGCATCCATTGGCCCGGCGCCGCGTCGGTCGACACCCTTTTTGTCCTTGGTCCACAGGAACACGCTTTCGGCGCCGGGGTCGCCCTTCACCATGCGTTCGGCGTCGTCATTGGCGTGGTGAGTCAGTGCCTCGATGGTGATGAAGTCGCCGGAATCGATTTCGACCGCCGGTTTCAGTTTCTTGCTGAAATAGCCCCAATGGACGGTGTCGGCATTGGCGGGCAGATGGTGATAGGACCGCTTGGCCGGCTGGTTCTTCTCTGCGGCCGCGGCCATCTGCGGGGTGACGAGCGAGATGCCGCCAGCGGTCATCGCCGCCGCACCGCCGGCTGCTGCAAAGCTCGATCTCAGGAAGGAGCGTCGTTCCCGATCAAGGGTTTCCTTGAACTGGTGATGGTGCAATTCGAAGTCCGGACAGTTCCTGTCGTCGCCCGCGCACATCTGTGTTTCTCCTGCTCTGAACGTCCATTCAAGCGCACTTATCGTCCCGTCCTGCTTTGATAGTGTGGACAAACTTGTGCGGGATTTATGGCGTCGAATGTCTCGCGGCCGGAGCGGAGGAGAAATACGCAGTCTTGCCTATTGCCTGACTGCTATCGTCAAGCATTCGCGTATGTGTCGGGTGATCGTCGTTATCGGGCCGCCGATGCTGGCGGATTCTTGAGCAAACGCCTCAATGCAAGGCGCTGCGAAGCCGGTGGGCGAGGCCCAACAGTGCCTGATTCTGCTTCACAAGGCGCTTGATGCGATTGAGCGTGGACATCGCCCCACAGGCGAGCTTTCCCTTGTCGGAGAGCGGCACAAAACAGTCGAAGATCGACTCCTCGTCCTTGCAGAAGAACCTTTTATAATCGTCGGATCCGATCCCGAGATCGAGCGCGCGAAAGCCCAGCGCGGCATAGTGATCCACGA
Source organism: uncultured Alphaproteobacteria bacterium (assembly GCA_963738845.1). Classification (GTDB taxonomy): domain Bacteria; phylum Pseudomonadota; class Alphaproteobacteria; order Rhizobiales; family Xanthobacteraceae; genus Bradyrhizobium. The sequence goes on from CAVTYJ010000017.1 coordinate 197,674, forward strand.
TATTGCGGATCAGGATCAGGCCCGGGCTGTAGCGGGAATGGCCCGACATCGTATAGGTGTTGAACATCATCGAGAACCGCGCGCTGTCGGCTACCCCGGCAAACAGGGCAATCACCTCGTCGTCGCATTCGAGCACGTGAATGTCGATGGCGCGCCGTCCGCCGGCGAGCCTCGCGCCGCAGGCGTCGCGAATAAAATCCTCGACGCCGGGTTCGCCGAACACATTGGGAAGCTTCTGCTCGGCCATCCGCAACGGCTTGGTTCGGAAGAACCAGTCGAGCAGCCGGGTAATCTCCTCATCGGTGCTGGCGAGGCGATAGCGATAGCCCGGAAGCTTTTCGAGCTTGCGTTCCTTGGCCTTCAAACGCCGGCGAAACGAGTTGCTGATCGCCGTTTGCGCGGCGCCCGGGGTCATGCTCAAAACCGGACAAGTATTGACCGAAGGCTGATGCCTGATCAGTGCAAGCGGATTTTTCATCTCCTGCCAGTGTGCGGGTTGCTGTGTCAGCGCCAGCACGTCGACATCTGTCCGTTCGCTCAGTTTCGAGACCAGCGCCTCGAGGTCGGCGGCATCGGCCTCGCTTGCAAATGCCCTGTCCCACAGCGCCATATTGAACGTGGTATGCTTGTCGCCCATGAAGGCGGCGCTACGAACGCCATGCCGATGTCGGATCGCAAGCGGCAGCAGCAACAGCGGTCGCCACTCGGCGTCATAGGCAACGACGATAAAGGGCGAGACGTCCTGCCGCTCGCCAACCTGACGTTGCCATGCGGCCAGGAAATCGAAGCGCTGGTAGGGCGTAAACACGCCGGTTCCATCCTCGAGCGCACGCCAGATCGGCTCGGCTGTGCCGAGGTCGTCGATGATATCGATCTGCGCGATGCGGCTTGCCGTCGACCAAGCTTGCGCTTCGGCCCTCCGGCTTTCGATCGCGGCAGCCACGGTCATCGCAAAAACCTGTTTTAAAAGGAAAATTTTAGACTGTTCCCGCCCCGGCGACCTTTGCAAAGAAGTGTCAACAAAGGGTAATGACAATGCCGCCTGGGCGGCCGGGAAGGGACGTCGGAGTGTTAGCTGAGAGTAGTTTCCTGACGGGCCTCAAGCTCGAGCTCGCCTATTTCTGCGGCAAGGCATTCTGGCAAAGCCGCGAGGTCGGCGGGGCCGGCGTCATCCTCAGGTTCGAGCGTGTGCGGCCGCGGCGCGCAGGCCTTTTTCAACCGCTCAAAGCAAGCGAGATCACGCCGAAATTCCTGGACCGGACCATCCGCGCCCTCAAGCGCTGGCGCTACGATATCGTCGCGATGGACGAGGCTTGCCGGAGAGCGGTGATAATGCCGCAGCGGCGTCGCTTCGTCTGCCTGACTTTCGACGGCTGCTACAAGGATTTCGTCGCGGGCGCTTATCCCGTGCTCTCGCGCCATGGGGTTCCCTTCACCGTCTTTGTGCCGACAGCCTTTCCCGATGGCGTCGGACAGGCGTGGTGGCTGGCGTTGGAAATGATGATCGCAAGGGAAAGCCGGGTCGGTCTCATGATCGACGGCAACGAGCGTCACTTCTCCGTCAGGTCGGCAAGCGAGAAGTATGCGGTGTTCGCGTTCCTCTCGGGCTGGTTACGCCAACTTGCGCCGGCCGACCTGACGGCTGCTATCAACGACCTCTGCAGGCGCTATGCCATCGACCTTGCAAGATTGTCGCGCGAGGCCTCGATGGACTGGAGCGATCTTGTGAAACTCGCCGCCGATCCGTTGGCCACGATAGGCAGTGCCACCGTGAACTATCCCGCGCTATCGACCCTCAAAGATGGGGATGCTCAGCGCGAAATGATCATGGGCCGCGCGGTGGCGCAAACCGCGTTGCAGCGCCGCGACCTCTCGCACTTCGCCTATCCGTTCGGCGACCGCGCCTCGTTCCGGCGCGCGCACGTGAGGATGGCCGAGGAAGCGGAATTTTACAGCGCGGTGTCGACGATCCCCGGCATCGTCAACGCCGAGGGGCGCACCAATCTGCGCGCGCTGCCGCGCGTGTCCTGGGACGGCCGCTCGCGTTCGCTGCGCGCCATGCGCGTGCTGCTGTCGGGCGCGATGTTCAAGCCGGTGATGCCGACCCCGAGTAGACCGCCGATCTAGGCTTCCGAGTATCGCTAGCGCGTCCCGGCGTCCGGACGCGACATCCAGCTCACGATCGGCATGGCAGGCAGCACCCAGCCGAGCCCAACCACGACGTAGAACACCGCTTGCAAAAGGCCGTAGCTCGCGATCACCGGTATTTGTGCGGCCGCCATGCCCATCAACGACCAGACCGCAGCCAGCACGATCAGTGCGATCGCTCCGAAAAACTTGCGCGTGCGAATGGTCATGGCGGAACTGCCGGAAAATTCCTTTGAATGCGCGGCTTGCGCGCAGGAAGGGGCGGACTATAAGGGGCGCCGAAATCGGTTCAAGCGATAGTTCGGATGAACGCTATTCCCGCCACACAGCCTCCTCTGCAACGTGCGGTCCGCGTCTGGCTGCTCGCCGTCGCGTCGCTGATCGCGATCATGGTGCTGGTCGGCGGAGCGACGCGACTGACCGAATCCGGACTGTCCATCGTCGAGTGGAAGCCCGTCACCGGCGCGCTGCCGCCGTTCGGCCAGGCCCAATGGGAGCAGGCCTTTGCGGCCTACAAGCAGATCCCGCAATATCAGAAGCTCAACGCCGGCATGACGCTGTCGCAGTTCAAGACGATCTTCTGGTGGGAGTGGAGCCACAGGCTGCTCGGCCGCGCCATCGGCGCCGTCTATCTCCTGCCGTTCTTGTTTTTCCTGTGGCGCGGCGCGATCCGTGGTGAGATGAAGCGAAGGCTTTGGCTGATCTTCGGTCTGGGCGCGTTGCAGGGCGCGGTCGGCTGGTGGATGGTTGCCTCAGGCCTTTCCGAACGGGTCGAGGTCTCGCAATACAGGCTCGCGACCCATCTCGTGCTGGCGCTCCTGATCTTTGCAGCGGTCGTCTGGACCTTGCGGCGGCTCGACGAACGGCCGCCGCTTGCGGCGTCGGCTCGGCTCAGGCTGACAAGCCTTGTGCTGCTGGTTCTGACCTTCGTTCAGCTCTATCTGGGAGCGCTGGTTGCGGGGTTGCGCGCGGGCCTGATCTACAACACCTGGCCGGACATCGATGGCGGCTTCATTCCCTCTGGCGCGCGGTTGTGGTTCGAGCAGCCCTGGTGGCGCAATCTGTTCGAAAACGCGCTGACCGTGCAGTTCGAGCATCGCATGACGGCGTATGCGCTGTTTGTGCTGGCCGCGCTTCATGCGTGCGATGCGGCGTTTTCGCGCGCGAGTGATGCGTTGCGGGGCGCGCTGTGGCTGCTCACTGCCATCACGTTGCAGGCCGCGCTCGGCATTCTGACGCTGCTCAACCAGGTGCCGATTGCGCTCGCCTTGTCGCACCAGGCCGTTGCGATCGCGGTATTGACGCTTGCGGTGCTGCAGGCCGAGCGGATGTTCGGCAAAGAGACGGAATTCGGGGCGCGGAACATCGCCGCACCCTTGACCCAGCCCGGCTAGCAATAGCCGATCACGCCGCAGACATAGGGCATGCGCACGAAATAAGTCTCGTAGCCGTTGCCGTATTCGCCGCCGTAATAGGCGCCCTGATAGTAGTAATCGAACGGCCGTCCGTAGTAGCCGGGCAGCGTGTACGAGCCTGCCAGCAGCGGCGTGGTCCAGACAAAGGACGAGATCAGCGGTTCCGGCTCGGGCTCGACATAGACCGGCGGCGGCGCTTTGCCGTACACGACAGTGGTGCGGTAATTGTAATGCGCCCGCGGCAGGCCGGCCGGCAGGTTCGGGCGCGCAACAGCCGCACGTTTGGGGACCACCTGGTCCGCGGCAAAGGCCGGCCCGGTCAAGGCAATCGAGAGCAGGATGAATGCGGCACGGCGCAGCATGGGCGCGCTCCAATTTATCGGTAGCTCTTCCATAACACGCATTGCCGCACGAATGGTTAACAAGAAGCTTACGACGATAGCGCCTGCTCAAGATCGGCGATCAGATCTTCCCGATCCTCGATCCCGATCGACAGCCTTACGATGTCGGGGCCCGCGCCGGCCCTCACCTTGGCGGCGTCATCGAGCTGGCTGTGGGTGGTGGAGGCGGGGTGGATCACCAGCGACCTGGTGTCGCCGACATTGGCCAGATGCGAAAACAGTTTCAGGTTCGAGACGAGGTTCACGCCGGCCTGGTAGCCGCCCTTCAGCGAGAAGGTGAACACCGCGCCAGCGCCCCGCGGCGCATATTTGCGCGCGAGGTTGTTGTACTTGTCGCGGGGAAGGCCGGCGTAGCTCACCGACGACACTGCCGAATGACCGGCGAGATACTCGGCAATCGCCTTTGCATTGTCGCAGTGCTTTTGCATGCGTAGCGGCAGCGTCTCTATGCCGGTCAGGATCAGGAAGGCATTGAATGGGGACAGCGCGGGGCCGAGATCACGCAGGCCGAGCACGCGGCAGGCGATCGCGAAGGCGAAATTGCCGAAGGTCTCCTGGATCTTGATGCCGTGATATTCCGGCCGCGGCTCGCTCAGCATGGGATATTTGTTGTCTTTGGCCCAGTCGAAGGTGCCGGCGTCGACGATGATGCCGCCGAGCGAATTGCCGTGCCCGCCAAGAAATTTCGTCAGCGAGTGCACGACGATGTCGGCGCCGTGGTCGATCGGCTTGATCAGATAGGGGGTCGCCAGCGTGTTATCGACGATCAGGGGCACGCCGGCCGTGCGCGCAACCGCTGCCACCGCCTCGATGTCGGTAATGGTGCCGCCGGGATTGGCGATCGATTCGATGAACACCGCCTTGGTGCGCGGGGTCACCGCCGCCTCGAAGCTTGCGATGTCGTCGGTATCGGCCCAGGCCACGTTCCAACCAAAGCTCTTGAAGGCGTGCGTGAACTGATTGATGGAGCCGCCATAGAGTTTGCGCGCGGCGACGAACTCGTCGCCGGGCTTGAGCAGTTGCTGCAGCACGATGACCTGGGCGGCGTGGCCCGAGGCGACCGCAAGCGCGGCGGTGCCGCCCTCGAGGGCCGCCACGCGCTCCTCCAGCACCGCGTTGGTCGGATTGCCGATGCGGGTATAGATGTTGCCGAAAGCCTGCAGGCCGAACAGCGAAGCGGCATGGTCGGCGTCGTTGAACACGAAGGACGTGGTTTGATAGATCGGCGTCGCGCGCGCGCCGGTGGTCGGGTCGGGCTGCGCACCGGCATGCACGGCGAGCGTCGAGAATCCGGGAACACGATCAGTCATACGTTGTCCTGTTCTTTTTGCTATCACTCAAAAAAGCGCGGCATGCTGATCGGTGCCGCGCCCGCCGTCAAGGCGCGTCGGTGCGTCGCAGAAGCTTTGGCAATGATCGTGCTTGCTCAGGGCGTGGTTTGGAAACAATCGTCTCGCAGGTGCGTCAGGAAGCGTCGCTCCTGTTTTTGGCGGCGCGGTCGGATGCCGCGGTCATCCCCCCGCCGACGCTCGTCCGGTTCAGCGACAGCCGCATGCCTTGCGTCGGGATCGGCGCGCGCTTTGAAGAGATGGTGCGCGAATTGACGCCCATCCAGGAAATCTCGGACGACAGCCGTCCATACTCGATCTTGGGGCAGCGGTTCATCACCACCTTGATTCCGGCCGCCTCCGCCTTTTCCGCCGCCGCGTCATCCCGTCCGCCGAGCTGCATCCAGATCACCTTCGGCAGGGGATCGAGCTCGAGCGCTTCCTCCACGACGGGCATCAGATGGGCCGAACTGCGGAAAATCTCGACCATGTCGACGGCGCGGCCGATCTGCGCAAGCGAAGCGACGAAGGGCCGGCCTAGCAGGCTCTTTCCGACGTGACCGGGATTGACCGGGATCATGTCGTAGCCGCGTTGCACGAGGTATTTGAATGCAAAATAGCTCGGGCGGACGTCGACCGGCGATGCGCCGACCATCGCGATCGATTTCACGCTGTTGAGGATGCCGCGGATGTAGTCGTCGGAGTAGGCGTCGTGATTTATTTGGCAACGCTATCGGGGTTCATTTGCTAACTGCCTCTTGCGAGTTGCGAGGAGCGCCAGCGACGAAGCGATCCGGCGCTCTTTTGAAATCGGGTTGCTTCGCTCCGCTCGCAATGGCGGAACTACTCGTCCTGCCATTTCGGCTCGCGCTTTTCGATGAAGGCGCCGATGCCTTCCTTGGCGTCACGCGCCATCATGTTTTCCGTCATGACCTCTGCCGCGAAGCGATAGGCATCGGCTAGATTCATTTCAGCCTGGCGGTAGAAGGCCTGCTTGCCCAGTTTGATAGCGTAAGCCGATTTGCGGGCGATCTTTTGCGCGAGCGCGATTGCGGCATCGCGCTCATGGCCGGCAGGTACCACATGGTTGACAAGGCCGATCTCGAGCGCCCGCTGCGCGGAGATCAATTCGCCCGTCATCAGCATTTCCATCGCCTGCTTGCGGGAGACGTTGCGCGAGAGCGCCACCATCGGCGTGGAGCAGAACAGTCCGCTGTCGATTCCCGACGTGGCAAAACGCGCCTCATCCGACGCGACGGCCAGGTCGCAGCTCGCGATCAGCTGGCAACCGGCGGCCGTGGCAATTCCCTGGACGGCGGCAATCACGGGCTTTGGCAGATGCACGATCGCCTGCATCATCGCGCTGCACGCACTCATAATCCTGGCGAAATAGGCCCGCCCGCCGTCGGGATCGCCGCGATGCGCGGTCAACTGCTTCAGATCATGACCCGATGAAAAGACGGGTCCCTTGGCAGCAATCACGAGCGCGCGGATGCTCTTGTCGGCGCCGATCTCGTCAAAAACGCCATGCAGCTCGGCGATCACCTCTTCCGACAGCGTGTTACGCGTCGCCGGGCGGTTGAGCGTGATCACGGCAATTGTGCCCACGGTTTCACGCAGCAGGAGCGGGGCGCTTTCAAGCGGAGCACGGGCGGGTTGAGCAGCCATGACCAGATTCCATTGGGTGACGTTTCCAATCTAATGTAACAGGCAGAGCGAAGCGAGGGCAGGAACAGCATGAGGCTAGCGAAAATGAGCGTGGCGGAGCTGACGGGGTTCCTGCGCCACGAATTTCCCCAGACGTTCGGCACCGGTGAAATCACGATCGAACGCGCCGATGGCAACACCTGTCTCTTGCGCCAGCGCTACGATAACAAGATGCTGCGTCCGGGCGGTACGGTGTCGGGACCCACGCTGATGGGCCTTGCGGATTGCGCGATGTATGTGGTGCTGCTGTCGGCGATCGGTCCTGTTGCGCTGGCGGTCACCACCAGCCTCAATATCAATTTCCTTCGCAAGGGCGAGCCCGGCCACGACGTGCTGGCAGCCGCGAGGCTGATGAAGCTCGGCAAGCGCCTTGCGATCGGTGAAATCGACCTCTTATCGGGGAAGTCCCCGGACCCCATTGCCCACGCGACGGCGACCTATTCCATTCCAAACACGTAGCCTTTTTTGAGGTATTATTACACCATATTCATAAGTTATTGTTATTGCTGTATTATAAATCCTCGCAGGGCGTTGACGCGCACCGGCTCTGTCTCTAGAAAGCCGGTCAGTTCGGCGCGGCCTGTCACGCGCCGTTTCCTTTTCCTGGGAACACTCACATGAAAACCTTTTCGGCAAAGCCTGCCGAGGTGACCAAGAAGTGGGTCTTGATCGATGCCAAGGGTCTGGTGGTCGGTCGGCTTGCTTCTCTCGTTGCCATGCGGCTGCGCGGCAAGCACCTCCCGACCTACACGCCGCATGTCGATTGCGGCGACAACGTCATCATCATCAATGCGGCGCACGCTGTCCTCACCGGCCGCAAGCGTGAACAAAAGGTCTATTACAAGCACACCGGCTATGTCGGTCACGTCAAGGAGCGCACGGCGCGCCAAATCCTCGAGGGACGCTTCCCCGAGCGTGTGGTCGAAAAAGCCATCGAGCGCATGATCCCGCGCGGGCCGCTGGGGCGCATGCAGATGGGCAACCTTCGGGTCTATCCCGGTGCCGAGCATCCGCACGAGGCGCAGAATCCGGAAAAAATCGATATCGCCAAGATGAATCGCAAGAACATGAGGGCCGCATAACATGGCCGAAACGATGCAGTCTCTTGACCAGCTCTCGCAGCTGAAGCCGGCGGCCCCCGAGGCGCCGAACTACGTCAAGAAGGTCGACAAGCAGGGCCGGGCCTACGCCACCGGCAAGCGCAAGGACGCTGTCGCCCGCGTCTGGATCAAGCCGGGCGCCGGCAAGATCATGGTCAACACGCGCGAGGTCGAGACCTACTTCGCTCGTCCGGTGCTGCGCATGATGATCCAGCAGCCGCTGGTCGCTGCGGCGCGCGCCGGCCAATATGACGTCATTTGCACGGTCGCCGGCGGCGGCCTGTCGGGCCAGGCCGGTGCGGTTCGTCACGGCATCTCGAAGGCGCTGACAAATTTCGAGCCGGAGCTGCGCGGCATCCTCAAGAAGGGCGGCTTCCTGACCCGCGACTCCCGTACCGTGGAGCGCAAGAAGTACGGCCGTGCGAAGGCGCGCAAGTCGTTCCAGTTCTCGAAGCGTTAATCGCTTCGTTCAAACTTGCCGCAAGCCGGCATTCACGCAGATCCAAAGGGCGCCGGCGGCGCCCTTTTTTGTTTACGCGCATTAAGGAGAAATTGACGCAGTTTTTCGCGAAAACTTGCGTGTGAGCACAAACGGATTTCGAACGGGGGTACCATAAGGTGCAGCCTCGTTCATGGCGAATTCGCGCGTGGGAAGGTCGATTCGCTGCATCAAAGGTGAGGGTGACATATGTCGCTCGACAGCATCACGCTCTATTTCCTTGCCACCATGGTCGCAGCCATGCTCGGGGCCATGTTGCTGTTTTTCGGCAACCAGGAGAAGAACTCCGCCCTGAACTGGTGGGGCACGGCCTATCTCCTCGGCGCGGCCTCGGTTGCGCTGTGGACGCTCGCCGCCGACAAGCTCGGCGAGTTCAACAGGGTCGGCGAGGTATTGTCGCTAGCGCTGAACTGCGTCGGCTTCGTCGCCTGCGGCATGGTCTGGAACGCCTCGCGCGTGTTCCACGGCCGCAAGGCAAACCTGTCCGGGCTGGTGCTCGGCGCGCTTGCCTGGATTGCGACCGTCATAACGGTCGATGTGCATGCCCATGCGCTGCGCATGACCATCGGCGCGGGTATCGTCGCCACCTACGCGGCTCTGACCGCCTCCGAATTGTGGTCGGAACGCCGGCGGACCCTGCAGCAGCGCTGGCCGGCGCTGACGGTGCCGGCGCTGCATGGCTTTGTGCTGATGCTGCCGATCCTGCTTGGCGACTGGCTGCGCCCGGCCGACGTCAGATGGGGCGCCAGCGTCTGGGTTTCGGTGTTCTCGATCGAGCTCGTGCTGTATGCGGTCGGCACCGTCTTCGTGATCTTCATGCTGGTTTCGGAGCGCACCGTCACGGCGCATCGCAACGCCGCGTCGACCGATCCCCTGACCGGCCTGTTCAATCGCCGCGGTTTTGCCGAGGCGTCGGCCCGCGTCATCGATCGCGAGGCCAAGGCGGGTCGCCCGGTCTCGGTGATGATCTGCGACATCGACCATTTCAAATCGATCAACGATCGCTTCGGCCATCCAGCGGGCGACGAGGTGCTGAAGCTGTTTGCGACGGTCGTCGTCAGCAATTTGCGCATCAGCGATCTGTCGGGCCGGATCGGCGGCGAGGAGTTTGCGGCATTGCTGCCCTGTCCGCTGGATGAGGGCGTGGTCGCCGCCGAAAGGGTGCGCGAGGCTTTCCAGGCTTCCGGGATTGTGGTCGAGGATGGTCCGGTCGACACGACGGTCTCGATCGGCGTGGCGGGCGGTCCGGCTGGCACCGAGCTCGAGGTACTGCTCGCCGCCGCCGATACTGCGCTTTACCAGGCCAAGCGCAGCGGACGGAACCGGGTCGAGGCGGCGGAGGAATTGCCGCTGTCGCTGGAAAACGTTCGACGCAAGAGCGCAGCGTTCGCGCCGACCACCCGAACGCAGTCCGCCGCGGCATAGGCTGCAAGCGGTAAACCTGCCATTTACCATTCCAACTCTAAGATTTGTTCATGAGCAGAGTCCGAAATCGCGTTGCGCAGGCCATGCTGATGGCGCTTGAGGCCGATGAGGTGTCCGCGCGCGGCGGCTTTGCGTGCCTGTTCTCGACCTCGGACGAGTACGAAACGGCCCTGATCAGCCAGCGCCGCGCGCAGGGCCGATACGGCCGCTCCCACAGCGTTTGGCCAACCATGACGTTCTGCGGCTGCGCGGTTCTGGCAGCCTTGGCAATCGCCCTCTGGCACTGAGCCGCCAGACTCACGCCTCACAAATTCGCCGATGCAGGACGGGAATTGCTGCTCCCAGGTCGGGGCCGCTTCTCAAGACCGCTGCAGCCCGATAGAAGCGGGATGGCAACATGGGAGGCAGCCATGGTCATCGAAATCGCCCAGATCGAAATCAAGCCGGGCAGCGAAAAGGATTTTGAAGCAGCCGTCGCAAAGGCGCGCGCCGTGTTCGGGCGTTCAAAGGGGTTCCACGGTTTTGAGCTGCACCGCTCGATCGAGAAGCCGCAACGTTACCGCCTGATGGTCAAGTGGGAGACCTTGGAAAACCACACCGTCGATTTTCGCGGCTCCGAGAATTTCGCCGAGTGGCGAGCGCTGGTCGGACAATATTTTGCCGCGCCGCCCGAGGTGGAGCACACCAGGAAGGTCGTGACGTCGGCTGCCTAAGCTGCGACTGACGGCGACTCCTTGCAATAGTCGATGATGACTTTCGCGGTCGCGATCAGGGGCAGCGCAAGCGCCAGGCCCCAGAGGCCGAACACGACCCCGAGCAAGATCTGAAACGCGAATAGCGTGGCCGGCGGGATGTCGAGGGCCTGCCGCTGGATGATTGGCGTCAGGACGTAACTCTCGAGCGCATGCACCCCGAGGAACAGGGCAAAGGCGCTGGCGGCCGCGACCCAGCCGGAGGCAAGGCTCGCCAGCACGACGATCAATCCGGCAATCAGGGCGCCGAGCGTCGGAATGAAGGCAAGCAGCCCCGCCTGGATGCCCAGGATGAACGAGTTCGGGATTCCGATGATTGCAAGCCCGATCCAGGTCACGGCGAAGACGGCGAACATGGTGAACATCTGGGCGAGCAGCCAGCGTTCGAGCGTCTCGTCGATGCGGTCGATCACCACGATCGCGCGATCGCGATATTTTGCCGGCATCAGGAAGATCATGCCCTTGCGGTAGACGGCGGGCTGCGCCGCGAAGGCGAGGCCGAGGAACAGGACAATGAAGAGATTGCCCACGACGCTCACGGTCCCGAGCAGGACCTTCAGGGTTTGGCTGACGATCGCCCCGCCGCTCGATGCCAGTTGAGAGGGGCTCGGAAGGTGCGATGTCGGCGCGGACGGCTGCGAGGAATTTGCAGGCTCCGCCCCCTGGTCGGCGGTCAATCCTCCGAGCTGGAAATAGCTGGTGTCGATGCCGTTCTTTTCCAGAAAGCCTTTGACGGTGACAAGCTGCGATTTGATTGTGCTGCTCAACACGGTTGCCTGTTGCGCGATGGTGGCGCCGCCGAGAAACAAGACGCCGGACAGCATCGTAGCGAGCGCAACGCAAACGATCGCCAGCCTTAGCGGCTGCGGCAACCGGACGAGGCGGCCGAGCAGCTGGGTCATGGCGTTGAGGGCAACGCCGAGAAGGATGCCGGCAAAAATCAGGAAAAGGGTGGTTGCGAACTGCCACGCAAACCACAACAGTGCCGCAAACAGCACCATGGCTATGCCGCCGATCGCGATCGCCCAGGTCAGATCGTTGCGCGCCGACCGGCGCTCGTCGCTCGACGGCATCATGGTCCCCTTGCGTCCGCTCTGCGGAAAATCACTCTTTCGCCAAAACGCATCCGGGATCAAGCGGGATAGCGATGATCCTCATCCGCTCCAACGACGCTGGCCAGCGGGCGTTCCGCACCTTCTCATTGGCATTCACGGCCCGTCCGTGTCGCGGCGACGACGAACGCTAGCCGCGTGGTGGCCGCGCAGGTCCGATTATCACGGCGCAACGATTGCTGGACTTGATCGCGGCAGGCGAGGGGTGCCCCGCAAAACTGGGTGTAGAGCTGAAAAACCGTGCTTTCTGCCCACTTCGATGGCGCCATGCAGGCGTGGGTTGAGCAAGCTGCAGAGCTGCAGGTTGTTGGAAGCGCACCACAAAACATTGATCTGGCGCGGCGCCGCAGGCATGATCACTTTTTGGCAGGCGGAAAATCGTTGGAAAGAGGTATGAAGAAGAAGCCGGTCGTTGGTGTGATCGGGAATGCCCATCGTGTGGAAGACCGATTTGCGACCCAATTGGTTGGTGAACGCAATCTTCGCGCGATTGCCGACGTGGCCGGAGCGCTACCTCTGATGTTTGCGAGCTGTCCCGACATCACCGATGTCGGCGCTCTGCTTGAAGTCGTCGACGGCATCGTGCTCACCGGTGCGCGCGCCAACGTCCATCCGAAGCGCTTCAACGTCGAGCCCTGCGAAAAACACGAGCCTTACGATGTGTCCCGTGACGAGGTCGCGCTTGCGCTGTCGCAAGCGTGCGTCGCGCGGGGAATCCCCTTGTTCGGAATTTGCCGGGGCCTGCAGGAAATGAACGTCGCCTTCGGCGGCTCGTTGCACCCGGAAATTCGCGAGTTGCCGGGGCGGATAAACCACCGCATGCCGCGTCTTGAAAGCGGCGAGATCCACCCTGACCCCAGGGTCGTGTTCGCCGATCGTCACGACGTGACGCTGGTGCCGGGCGGGACGTTCGCAACCATTCTCGGCCGCGAAAAAATCCGCGTCAATTCGCTGCACGGGCAGGGCATCCTGCAGCCCGGCAAGCGCATCGTCGTCGAGGGCGTCGCCGAGGACGGCACGATCGAGGCGATCCGAATCGCGGATGCGCCGGGCTTTGCGCTTGGGGTACAATGGCACGCCGAGTACGACCCGCAACGAAATCCGATCAACCGCGCGTTGTTCCGGGCGTTTGGCACGGCGCTGACCACACAGCGTCGCGTGAGTTGAGATCCATGCCGAAGTAAACAGGTGGTCGTCGAATAAGGCTTGCGCGCAGCGAGCTGGGCCGAATGAAAAAGGCACCCGAGGAGGGGCGCCTTTTGCATTGTTGATTGCGGTGATCGTGAAAGGCGATCAGGCCGAGTAATACATCTCGAACTCGACCGGATGCGGCGTCATCTCGAACCGCGCCACCTCGTTCATCTTCAGCTCGATGTAGCTGTCGATGAAGTCGTCGTCGAATACGCCGCCGTTCTTCAGGAACGAGCGGTCCTTGTCGAGGTTTTCCAGCGCTTCGCGAAGCGAGCCGCAGACGGTCGGAATGGCCTTCAGCTCTTCCTTCGGCAGATCATAGAGGTCCTTGTCCATTGCCGGACCAGGATCGAGCTTGTTCTTCACGCCATCGAGCCCGGCCATCAGCATCGCGGCAAAGCCGAGATAGGGATTGGCGAGCGGGTCGGGGAAACGCACCTCGACGCGCTTGGCCTTCGGGTTGGCCGTGTAGGGAATACGGCAAGAGGCCGAGCGATTGCGCGCGGAGTAGGCGAGCAGCACGGGAGCTTCGTAACCGGGGACCAGACGCTTGTAGGAGTTGGTGGTCGGATTGGTGAAGGCGTTGATCGCCTTCGCGTGCTTGATGATGCCGGCGATGTAGGACAGGCAGGTCTCTGAGAGATCGGAGTACTTGTTGCCGGCGAACACCGGCTTGCCTTCCTTCCAGATCGACTGGTGGCAGTGCATGCCCGAGCCATTGTCGCCGAAAACCGGCTTCGGCATGAAGGTAGCGGTCTTGCCGTAGATGTGCGCGACCTGCTGGATGCAGTATTTGTAGATCTGCAGCTGGTCCGCCATCAGCGTCAGCGTGTCGAACTTCATGCCGAGCTCGTGCTGGGCGGAGGCGACCTCGTGGTGATGCTTCTCGACCTTGACGCCCATCTTGGCCATCGCGCCGAGCATTTCCGAGCGCATGTCCTGCACGGAGTCCTGCGGCGGGACAGGGAAATAGCCGGCCTTGGTACGGATGCGGTGACCGAGATTGCCGCCCTCATATTCGGTGTCGGAGTTGGTCGGAAATTCCGAAGAGTTGAGCTTGAAGCCGGTGTTGTAGGGCTCGGCGGCGTATTTCACGTCGTCGAAGACGAAGAATTCGGCTTCGGGCCCGAAGAACACGGTGTCGCCGATTCCCGATGACTTCACCATCGCCTCGGCCTTCTTGGCGATGCCGCGCGGATCGCGATTGTAGGGCTCGCCGGTGGTCGGCTCGAGCACGTCGCAAACCAGGATCATCGTGGTTTCCGCAAAGAACGGATCGATCGTCGCGGTCAACGGATCGGGCATCAGGCACATGTCGGATTCATTGATCGCCTTCCAGCCGGCGATCGAGGAGCCGTCGAACATCAGGCCTTCCGAAAATGCGTCGTCATCGATCATGCCGACGTCGAAGGTCACGTGCTGCCACTTCCCGCGCGGATCGGTAAAACGCAAGTCGACGTATTTGACGTCGTTGTCCTTGATTGATTTCAGGACGTCTTTGGCGGTCTTCATGAATACCCCTCTTGGCTACAGGTCTCCCTGCCGCGGCGTGCCGCTGGCTAGATGCTCAATAGCGTCGGGTGGGGGCCAAGACAATATTGCAATGCCGGCAACACCGGCAATTGCATCTACTTTCAGCAGATTCCAGGCCCTCAGGGCGCCGGGCGGCGACGAAACCGAGCCCGCCCTCAGATGGCGTCCAGTCCGGACTCGCCGGTCCTGATGCGGATGGCTTCCTCGATGTTGGAGACAAAGATCTTGCCGTCCCCAATCCGCCCCGTCTGGGCTGCGCGCCGGATGGCGTCAATGGCCCGGTCGACCAGATCGTCACCGATCACGATCTCGATTTTGACCTTCGGCAGGAAGTCCACGATGTACTCGGCGCCCCGGTAGAGTTCGGCGTGGCCTTTTTGCCGTCCAAAGCCCTTCGCTTCGGTCACGGTAATTCCCTGGAGGCCGACTTCCTGAAGCGCTTCCTTCACCTCGTCGAGCTTGAACGGCTTGATGATGGCTTCGATTTTTTTCACTTTAGCGCCTCCCGGGCATTTCCAGATGAAAAACTAGGTCGTCAGGCCACGTGTGATAGATAAAGTTATCGATCGTCGAACCGGACTTCGCCTGACCATCGGCGGCGCTGGAAACCGCCGCTGGATCGGTCAGTCGATGAGCAGAAACGGCTTCCTCAAAAGCAGGCTCTATGCCAATTCGTTTACGAGCCGGATTTCTGGAGGCTTTTCAGTCTTTTAAAGGTCCTTCGGCTGCTCTTGCGGAACGGGTTGCAGAATAGCTGGGCCTGCGGAATAGGCAAATAGATCAAAAGGTATGCAGTCATCAGGATGCTCTGATCCGAGAATGCCTTAGGATGAGGCGAAGCGCTGCCGCAGTTGGTTGCATGGCGTTTCTCCTGCTTGGTTCCAGTGCGGCATCGAACTTGTAAGGGTAGGCGTCGCCCTTGCTTCCAAATGACGTTTCAAGGGTCCGAACGAGGCACATCAGGTTGCAGGTATGGAAGTCCTCACCACCGCCGAGATGGAACGTGCCGACCGCCTGACGATTGCCGCAGGCAGGCCCGGCTTCGCGCTGATGTTGAGCGCCGGGCAAGCCGTGGCGGAGGCGGCCGCCGACCTCGTCGAGGAGGGGCAGGTCCTTGTCGTCGCCGGGCCCGGCAATAATGGCGGCGACGGCTTTGTCGCCGCCGCTGAACTTGCCGCGCAGGGGCGCGAGGTGTCCGTCATCCTCATGTGCGAGCGCGACGGCCTGCAGGGCGATGCGGCTTCCACGGCGCGCGGCTGGAAACATCCGGTGCTGCCGTTCACGCCGCAGGCGATCGGCAAGCCGGCCCTCATCATCGACGCTCTGTTCGGCGCCGGCCTTAGCCGCCCGATCGAAGGCGAGGCGCGCGACATGATCGAGGCGATCAACGCCAACGGCGCGCCGGTGCTTGCGGTCGACCTGCCGAGCGGCGTCAATGGTACCTCGGCCGCCATCATGGGCAGCGCTGTGCGTGCGGTGGAGACCGTGACATTCTTTCGCAAAAAGCCGGCGCATCTGTTGTTGCCGGGCCGCGCGCATTGCGGCCGGGTGCGCGTCGCCGACATCGGCATCGATGCAGGCGTCCTGGATGAGATCCGTCCGCGTTGCTTCGAGAACATGCCGCGTTACTGGCACAAGGTGTTTCCGGTGCCACGGATCGATGGCCACAAATATGCCCGCGGGCACGCGTTGATCGTGTCCGGCGGAATTGCTGCAACGGGTGCCGCGCGGCTTGCGGCACGCGGCGCGTTGCGTGCCGGCGCCGGCCTTGCGACGCTGGCGACGCCGCGCGATGCGCTGGCCGTCAATGCCGCCGCGCTGACTGCGGTGATGGTGCGCGCGCTCGATACTGCGGTCGAATTCGCAGACGCCCTGTCGGATCGGCGCTTCAATGCCTGCGTGCTCGGGCCGGGAGCCGGCATCGGTCCGCGCACCATCGATTTCGTCCACACCGCGCTGTCGGCGCAGCGGCCTGTCGTGCTCGATGCCGACGCACTGACGAGCTTTGCGGAGGCGCCGGAGCGACTGTTTGAATCGATCAAGGCCTCGCACGATCATCAGGTGGTTCTCACTCCGCATGAGGGCGAGTTTCCGCGCTTGTTCAGCGATCTCAGCAACAAGACCCCGGGCCGCTCAAAACTCGAGCGTGTGCGCGCGGCCGCGGAACGGTCCGGCGCGGTTGTGCTTTTGAAAGGTCCGGACACGACGGTTGCTGCTCCCGATGGCCGCGCGACGATCGCAGCCAACGCGCCGCCATGGCTTGCGACGGCCGGTGCCGGCGACGTCCTTGCGGGGATCATCGCCGGCCTTCTGGCCCAGGGCGTTGCCGCGTTCGAAGCCGCCAGCATCGGCGTCTGGATGCACGGAGAAGCCGCGCGCGAAGCGGGACCCGGACTGATCGCCGAAGATCTCCCGGAGACGTTGCCCGCGGTTTTCCGGCGCATCTACGACGAATTCGGCGTGGACTATTAGGTCAGCCGCGCACGGCGCGCCCGTGTTGCCAACGCGTGGCCGCTAGGTCACCTGATATTTTGAAATCGCCGCCTCGTTCCATTCGATTCCAAGCCCCGGTCCGCGCGCGGTCAGCGTGCCAGCTTCGATCTTGATCGGATTGGCAAGGATGGCGCCGGCGAAATCCAGCACTTCGAGCCAGTGCGCGGTGGGCGTTACCGCCAGCACATGCGCGCTTGCCTCCGGCAGAATGTGGCTCGACATCGGGATCGACGCCGCGTCCGCCTGGCCGGCGACGTTGAGCCAGCCGGTGATGCCGCCGACCTTCATCAGGTCGGGCATGATGAAGTCACTGGCGCCGGCGGCGATGGCTTCGGCAAAGCCGCGCGGAAACCACCAGTTCTCGCCGGCCTGGATCGGAATCTCGGAGGTCTCGCGCACTTGCGCATGTCCCGACAGGTTCTCCTGGGGAACAGGCTCTTCGATCCAGGTGAGATCATAAGGCGCGAGCCGCGTGATGCGCCGTTTGGCTTCGGCCGGATCGAGTGACTGGTTGAAGTCGAGCATCAGCGCGATGTCAGGGCCGAGCAGCTTGCGGAGCGCTTTGACACGCCGCTCGTCATTGGCCGCATCGGCATCGCCGCCCTTGATTTTGATGCCCTTGAAACCCTGGTCGAGCGAGCGGCGCAGCGCTCTTTCTTCGCTATCCGCTTCCACCGCGCCATAGCTGTCATAACAGCAGATCGGCCGGGGCGAACCGCCGAGGAGTTCGACGACCGGCTTGCCGGCGGTGTGGCCCAGTATGTCCCAGAACGCCATGTCCAGGCCCGCAACCGCCATGCCAATGAGTCCCTGCCAGCCGAGCAGCCGGAATTTTGCATCCAGCGCGGCCATCAGATCGTAGGGCGCGACGGGTTTGCCGATGAGTTCGCGGCCGATGTCCTCGACGAGCTGGACGAAGGGTTTCAACGTGATCTTGCTGTAGGCAAACAGATACGATCGTCCGGTGATGCCCTGGTCGGTCGCGACGTCAATCAATAGCAATGGCGCAACGTCGATCACGCCGAACGCGTTCTTCACCGGTCGCGCCATCGGCGTGACAACGGCCCGTGCCTTGACGCCTTGGATCGTGGGAGTGGCTTTGCCCATATGCGTTTCCTCTTGTTCTTATTCGACAGCGTACCATCGCACGAGCCTTGGCGCGGCCCAATCTGTCGCAGTGGATTCCAGGAGATAGCGTCCCGCGTATTCGGCGAGGAACGCGACACGTTGGGTCTCCCCGGGTTCAACCGCAAGCGTATCGAGCCAA
Source organism: uncultured Alphaproteobacteria bacterium (assembly GCA_963738845.1). Taxonomy (GTDB): domain Bacteria; phylum Pseudomonadota; class Alphaproteobacteria; order Rhizobiales; family Xanthobacteraceae; genus Bradyrhizobium. The sequence goes on from CAVTYJ010000017.1 coordinate 216,045, forward strand.
TAGGGCTTCCAGCCGTCGTCCAGCCGGTCCAGCAGGCGGACATGATGGCCGTGCAGGTGGAACACCGTTGCCACGGCTGCCGGGTTGGTCACTGCGAGCACCACCACGCGTCCCTTTTTTACCCGGAACGCGGGTGGCACGGAAGGCGCGAAGGTCGCTGGTAGCGCCCATTCGCTGCCGGAGAGCGGCAGCTCCATTCGGAGCGCGTTCCGAAGGTCGAGTTGTGTCGGGAGGCCATTGGAGGGCAGGGCTGCTGGCAGCGGTCGGGAAGGAACTGGCGGCTCGGTCGAGGTCACGAACCTTGCGGCCGGACGCACCTCCTTACCGTCGTGCAGCAGGAACGCGGAGCTTGAGCCCGGAGCGCCCATCGCATCGATCAGGGCGTCGGCGCGGCCGCCGGGAGCCAGCACCAGTGCCCCGTTTCGGGCGAGGAAAGGTTCGGAGGGCTGCCCGTCCAGGGCCATGACGCGGAGGTCGAATCCCTCAGCTTTGACAGCAATAACTTGGCGTTGGCAGCCATTGACAAAGCGAAACCTTAGCCGTTCGCCTGAACGCACCGCAATATCGGGCATAATTCGGCCGTTGACTGTAAAGAGTGGCTCCGCGTTGTCTGGACCCGAGCCGGGCGCGAGCAACGTGCCATCAGGGCGCATCCGCCAATCCTCGAACAACAAAACCTCGTCGCGGGCAGAGATGACGCCGGCTCCTTCGACCACCAGCACGAGAGACCTTGCGGCGGACGCGCCATCGGCGAGCAGCCTGATGTCGCAGAGGAAGCTGCCGGCCTGGCGGAGCGACACGTTGAGCGTAGTTCTTGCGCCAGAGCCAAGGGGAGGACGCGCGGTCAGAGGTTCGGCGGCCGCGTTGCCGTCCAGCCCCCGCAAACTCAGCGCGACCGGCGCGGGAAGATCGTTTTGCAGGCTGATTTCGACCTCGTCGCCACGGTTAAACCGAAGCGGCATGCCTGGGGTGGGGCCCTCGAGCGACCAGATCGGCGTTTCCGGCTGGCCGGTCCGCAAGCCGATCCTGGTCGCGGTCGCCCGAAGCGAAACAGCCTTCGGGGCTGGTGCGGCAACGCCTCGAGGGGGCAGCGCGGGGACCAGCGCGGAGAGGCCTAATCCACTGAGCACGGCGCGCCGGTTGGTGAGGATATTCCGCTCTGCCATAAGGCCGATGCGGATCATTTTTGACCGGCAATGTCCAGCGCGAGCTTGAGGTTGCGGGGAAGCGCTCGCAGGGCCATTTTTTTGCTGCGGACGGACTGGCGCATGTTATAAGCCGCCGCCCGCGGCATCGCGGCTGGACCTGATGCTTTTCTCGGCGGGCGTGGCGGAACTGGTAGACGCGCTGGATTTAGGTTCCAGTGACGAAAGTTGTGGGGGTTCGAGTCCCTCCGCCCGCACCAAGCGCTTCCAACGGCGTTTGCACCAGGGATCACAAGGGCCCGACTCCGCAGTTGTGCGGATCAGGTTCGCGGAACAGCAACACCGGCGCAACGCATCTGCCGCGCGCCAAATACAATTGTCAGCGTCCTGGCCGAAAGGTCGTGGACCACAGCGGAAGAAGATTGGAGCCATGCAGGTCACCGAAACCCTCTCGGAAGGGCTCAAACACGAATTCCAGATCAGCGTTCCCGCTGCCGATCTCGACGCCAAGGCGGATGCGCGCCTCGTGGACCTCAAGGGCAAGGTTCGCCTCAATGGCTTCCGCCCGGGCAAGGTGCCGGTCAGCCATCTGAAGAAGGTTTATGGCCGCTCCGTCATGGCGGAGACCATCGACCAGACCATTCGCGACACCAACACGCAGATCTTTACGGAGCGAGGCTTCCGGCTTGCGACCGAGCCCAGGGTCACCATGCCGACCGAGGAGAAAGAGGTCGAGGAGATTTTGTCCGGCAAATCGGACCTGAACTACACCGTTTCGATCGAGGTGGTGCCGACGATCAAGCTCGCCGATTTCAAGACCTTCGCCCTCGAAAAGCCGGTTGCCGACGTGACCGACGCCGAGGTTGACGAAGCGATCCAGCGCATCGCCGACCAGAACCGCTCGTTTGGCCCGAAGGGCGAGGGCGCCAAGGCCGAGACCGGCGACCGCGTCACCATCAATTTCAAGGGTACGATCAACGGCGTGCCGTTCGAGGGTGGCACCGGCGAGAACATCCAGGTTGTGATCGGCGCCGGTCAGTTCATTCCAGGTTTCGAGGAGCAGTTGACCGGCATCGGCGTCGGCGAAACCCGTACGCTGAAAGTTTCCTTCCCGAAGAATTACGCGAGCGAGAAGCTCGCCGGGCAGCCCGCCGAGTTCGAGACGACGGCGAGCGCAATCGAGAAGCCGCTGCCGACAGACATCAACGACGAGCTCGCCAAGACGCTCGGGCTCGAATCGCTCGACAAGCTGAAGGAAGCGGTGCGCGGCCGGCTCGGTGCCGAATTCGCCGCCGCAACGCGTCAGCGCGTCAAGCGTGCGCTGCTCGACCGTCTGGACGAGACCCACAAGTTCGAGGCGCCGTCCACGCTGATCGACGACGAGTTCAATCTGATGTGGAATTCGATCAAGGCCGAGATGGAATCCAACAACAAGACCTTTGCGGATGAGAACACGACCGAAGAAGCCGCCAAGGAGGAGTACCGCAAGATCGCCGACCGTCGGGTCCGACTGGGCCTCGTGCTGTCGGAGATCGGCGAGAAGAACAAGATCACGGTGACCGACGATGAGGTCAGCCGCGCGGTGATCGAGCGTGCGCGCCAGATGCCGGGTCGCGAAAAGGAAGTCTGGGACTATTATCGCAGCAACGCACAGGCGCTGGCCCAGCTTCGTGCACCGATCTTCGAGGACAAGGTGGTCGACTTCATTCTTGAGCTCGCCAATGTGACCGACAGGAAGGTCAGCCGCGACGAGCTGTTCAAGGACGATGATTCGGAAAAGAGTGCGGCCTGATCTCGTCAGCCCGTGTTAATGATGAACGGCGAATGCCACCTTGCGGGATATTGCCCGCTAGGCGGCTTTGTCCGAATCGGCTTCAACTGGTTCGGCCACGCACGACCTGCTCCTGTGGCTAGGTCTTGTGCCTAGGTCTTGTACCCAGGTCTTGCCACGGCGAAACTGACCCCTATCTGTCTGCCTGCGTTTCCAACCTTTGGGTGACTTATGCGCGATCCCGTTGAAACCTACATGAATCTTGTGCCGATGGTGGTTGAGCAAACCAACCGAGGCGAGCGCGCTTACGATATTTTCTCGCGGCTTCTGAAAGAGCGGATCATCTTCGTGACGGGCCCCGTCGAGGACGGCATGTCGACCCTGGTGGTGGCGCAGCTTCTGTTTCTGGAAGCGGAGAATCCCAAGAAGGAAATCTCGATGTACATCAACTCGCCGGGCGGCGTGGTGACATCGGGCCTCGCCATCTACGACACGATGCAATTCATCCGCCCGCCGGTGTCGACGCTGTGCACGGGTCAGGCGGCCTCGATGGGCTCGCTGTTGCTCGCCGCCGGCGCAAAGGACATGCGCTTTACGCTGCCAAACTCCCGTATCATGGTGCACCAGCCGTCCGGCGGCTTCCAGGGCCAGGCGACCGACATCATGCTGCACGCCCAGGAGATCCTCAATCTCAAGAAGCGGCTGAACGAAATCTACGTCAGGCATACCGGCCAGACCTTCAAGGCCATCGAGGACGCGCTGGAGCGCGACAAATTCCTCACCGCCGATCAGGCCAAGGAGTTCGGCCTTGTCGACAAGGTTATCGAAAAGCGTCCGGAAGATCCCGCGACTGCGAAGGCGGCGTAAGGCGGCGGTGCGGCGCCCATTATCCGTGGTTTACCGGGGTTGAACCCTAAACGCCCCGAGTGGGACGCGGGGTTCCACTTTCGTGCTGGTGTATCGGCGTGGCAATCCCGCAACGCTCCGGCGTTTTCGACAGCTTTACCTCGTGCTAACGCTGGAAATCACGGTATTGTCACGGAGCCGAGGGCCAGCCCGGTTAGCGAATTCTTGATAGTCGGGTGTCAGCATGGTTGGCTATAAGTCATAGACCAGTCGCGGGGAGATTCGAACAAGGCCGTGATTCGAACGGTGTGTCAGGCGTAAGGTCTTTTTTGGTACGGAATTTGCTCTATCTAAGGTTCCATGGCGGCTAAGGCCCGGAATGGAGCGATCGGGCGGACGAAGTCGAACGGCGGACGGAGACGGGAATGAGTAAGGTCGGCGCGAGCGACTCAAAAAATACGTTGTATTGCTCGTTCTGCGGCAAGAGCCAGCACGAAGTCCGCAAGCTGATCGCGGGCCCGACGGTATTCATCTGCGACGAATGCGTCGAACTCTGCATGGACATCATCCGTGAGGAGAACAAGTCCTCCCTGGTGAAGTCACGCGACGGCATCCCGACGCCAAAGGAAATCTGCAAGGTCCTCGATGACTATGTGATCGGCCAGAGCCACGCCAAGAAGGTGCTCTCTGTGGCCGTCCACAATCATTACAAGCGCCTCAATCACCAGACCAAGCACAACGACGTCGAACTCGCGAAGTCCAATATCCTGCTGATCGGACCGACGGGTTCGGGCAAGACGCTGCTTGCACAGACGCTTGCGCGCATCCTCGATGTGCCCTTCACAATGGCGGACGCAACCACGCTGACCGAAGCCGGTTACGTCGGCGAGGACGTTGAAAACATCATTCTGAAGCTGTTGCAGTCGGCGGACTACAATGTCGAGCGCGCGCAGCGCGGCATCGTCTACATCGACGAGATCGACAAGATCAGCCGCAAGTCGGACAATCCCTCGATCACCCGGGACGTATCGGGCGAAGGCGTGCAGCAGGCGCTGCTCAAGATCATGGAAGGAACGGTGGCTTCGGTGCCGCCGCAGGGCGGTCGCAAGCATCCGCAGCAGGAGTTCTTGCAGGTCGACACAACCAACATCCTGTTCATCTGCGGCGGTGCGTTCTCCGGCCTCGAGAAGATCATCTCCGCGCGCGGTCGTTCGACTTCGATCGGGTTCGCCGCGCAGGTCCTGGCACCGGAAGACCGCCGCACCGGCGAGATCTTCCGTCACGTCGAGCCGGAAGACCTGCTGAAGTACGGCTTGATCCCGGAGTTCGTGGGGCGGCTGCCGGTGGTTGCGACGCTCGAAGACCTCGACGAGGCTTCGCTGAAGAAGATCTTGACCGATCCGAAGAACGCGCTGGTCAAGCAATATCAGCGGCTGTTCGAGATGGAGAACATCGAATTGACTTTCGCCGACGAAGCGCTCGGTGCGGTCGCGCGCAAGGCAATCGAACGCAAGACCGGCGCGCGCGGATTGCGCTCGATCCTCGAAAGCATCCTGCTGGAGACCATGTTCGATCTTCCCGGGCTGGAAGGCGTGGAAGAAGTCGTGATTTCGCGCGAGGTGGTCGAAGGCACGGCACGTCCGCTGTATATCTACGCCGACCGGTCCGATCGTGCGGTGGAGACGAGTGCTTCCGCCTGACGTTTCGCGGTTGCTTCACGAGTGATTGACGACTGCGGGCGTATTCCCGCGGCTGGTTTTTCTCAAGTCGTATCTTGCGTTTAAGCCCCATTTGGCGGGCATTTCCCGGGCTTGACACCCCCCCGCCCGATAGCCACCTAATGTGACTGGCGAAACTTGCACTCCGAGATTCGCCAAGTTGCGATCCGATGCGGCCCGGCTCTGATTTTGAGGCCATGTGACGTCCGGATCATCTCGGCACCTTGTGGCGGTCGCGCAAACTTCGCGGGCTGCGAGCAAGGGGGCACAACAAAAGGAACAGGTCATGACGACCCCCAAACCTCGGCCATCCATTGTCCCCGGCGAAAGCCACTCTTACCCGGTGCTGCCGCTTCGCGACATCGTCGTGTTTCCGCACAACATCGTGCCGCTGTTCGTCGGCCGCGAGAAATCGATTCGTGCGCTCGAAGAGGTGATGAAGAACGATGCGCTCGTCATGCTCGCGACGCAGAAGAATGCGTCCGATGACGATCCGGCGCCCGATGCAATCTACGAGACCGGTACGCTCGCGAGCGTCCTGCAGCTCTTGAAGCTGCCCGACGGTACCGTGAAGGTGCTCGTTGAGGGGCTCGAACGTGCGCGCGTGCAGAATTACACCGATCGCGCCGATTACTATGAGGCGACCGCGGTCGCGCTCGCCGATGCCGACGCGAAATCCGTCGAGGCCGAGGCCTTGGGGCGCTCCGTCGTGTCCGATTTCGAGAGCTATGTGAAGCTCAACAAGAAGATTTCCGCCGAGGTCGTCGGCGTCGTCCAGGCGATCACCGATTTCGGCAAGCTCGCCGACACCGTCGCCTCGCATCTCGCCGTCAAGATCGCGGACCGCCAGGGCATCCTGGAGACGCTGTCGGTCACCCAGCGCCTGGAGAAGGTGCTCGGGCTGATGGAGAGCGAGATTTCCGTGCTGCAGGTCGAGAAGCGGATCCGCTCGCGCGTCAAGCGCCAGATGGAGAAGACGCAGCGCGAGTACTATCTCAACGAGCAGATGAAGGCGATTCAGAAGGAGCTCGGCGACGAAGAAGGCCGGGACGAGCTCGCCGATCTCGAAGAGAAGATCTCCAAGACCAAACTGTCCAAGGAGGCGCGCGAGAAGGCGCAGCACGAGCTGAAGAAGCTGCGCCAGATGTCGCCGATGTCCGCGGAAGCGACCGTCGTGCGCAACTATCTCGATTGGCTCCTGTCGATTCCGTGGAACAAGAAATCGAAGGTCAAGAAGGATCTCGAGCAGGCGCAATCCATCCTGGACAACGACCACTACGGTCTCGAGAAGGTCAAGGACCGCATCGTCGAGTATCTGGCGGTGCAATCGCGCGCCAACAAGCTGACCGGGCCGATCCTCTGCCTGGTCGGGCCTCCCGGCGTCGGCAAGACTTCGCTCGGCAAGTCGATCGCGAAAGCGACGGGCCGCGAGTTCGTGCGCGTCTCGCTTGGCGGTGTGCGCGACGAAGCCGAAATCCGCGGTCATCGCCGCACCTATATCGGCTCGATGCCCGGCAAGATCATCCAGTCGATGCGCAAGGCCAAAACCTCGAACCCGCTGTTCCTGCTGGACGAGATCGACAAGATGGGCGCCGATTTCCGCGGCGATCCCTCATCGGCGCTGCTTGAGGTTCTCGACCCCGAGCAGAACTCGACCTTCAACGACCACTATCTCGAGGTCGACTACGATCTCTCAAACGTCATGTTCATCACCACCGCGAATACGCTGAATATTCCCGGCCCGTTGATGGACCGCATGGAGATCATCCGGATCGCAGGCTACACCGAAAACGAGAAGGTCGAGATCGCGCGCAAGCACCTGATCCCGAACGCGGTCACCAAGCACGGCCTCGATTCCAAGGAATGGTCGATCGACGACGAGGCGCTGCTGCTGGTCATCCGCCGTTACACGCGCGAGGCCGGCGTTCGCAACCTGGAGCGTGAGCTCTCCACACTGGCCCGCAAGGCGGTGAAGGAGCTGATGATCTCCAAGAAGAAGTCGGTGAAGGTGACCGAGAAGACTCTCGAAGAGTTCCTCGGTGTGCCTAAGTATCGCTTCGGCGAGATCGAGAACGACGATCAGGTCGGAATCGTGACGGGCCTTGCCTGGACCGACGTCGGTGGCGAGCTGCTGACCATCGAGGGCGTCATGATGCCCGGCAAGGGCAAGATGACGGTCACGGGCAACCTGCGCGACGTGATGAAAGAGTCGATCTCGGCGGCGGCCTCCTATGTCCGCTCGCGCGCGATCACCTATGGCATCGAGCCGCCGATGTTCGACAGGCGTGACATCCACGTTCACGTGCCGGAGGGGGCGACCCCGAAGGACGGGCCGTCGGCGGGCGTGGCGATGGCGACCGCGATCATCTCGGTCATGACCGGCATTCCGGTGCGCCACGATGTGGCCATGACCGGCGAGATCACGCTGCGCGGTAGGGTGCTGCCGATCGGCGGTCTGAAGGAGAAGCTGCTTGCGGCCGCGCGTGGCGGCATCAAGACGGTGCTGATCCCCGAGGATAACGCCAAGGATCTCACCGAAATCTCCGACGCCATCAAGGGCGGCATGGAGATCGTCCCGGTGGCACGCCTCGACGACGTCGTCTCGCGCGCCTTGGTGCGCAAGCCGGTGCCGATCGTCTGGGAAGAGGACACCAAGGAGGTCTCGGTCAGTCAGGACGCCGGCGATGAAGCTGGCGGTGGACTGACGGCTCATTGAGCGAACCTGAACGCACGAGAACGGCGCCTTCGGGCGCCGTTTTCTTCTGCAGGGCACGAATCCGGGGCCTCGCGGCGGTTTGGGTTAAGCTCTCCCGGGGACCATGGCGGCAAAGTAGGACGCGCTCGCTTGCTTCGCAGGGCGCGGTGGGGCTAAACAGTGCGCCTTGCGGGCGGTTAGCTCAGCGGTAGAGCACTGGTTTTACACACCATTGGTCGGGAGTTCGATCCTCTCACCGCCCACCAGCCTTCGCTCGCTGCGCGAGCTTCGGCTGGGCGAGCCGCGACAAGTGGGTGATCAGAACGCCACGCCGAAGCGCAAGCCGCGCTTCCAGACCACCCTGCAGCGTTTGCGCGTCGTGCCGTACATGATCTCGATGCGCTCGGGAAGCTGAATGAACTTCGCAAGCTGCAGGCACGCACCGCCGGCCGAGTAGTCGACCAGGATGCATTCGATGGCCGGCGATCTCGGCGATTTCGGGTCAAGGAACAGCTTCGCAACGCCGGAAATTCGTCCCCCCGGCTTCTGTCGGGCAAACAATCGCGGGTGTTCCATGACGACGGGCTCGTGACTTCCATAGACAGCGCCAGCATTGTGCCCGGAGCTCGCTGCGATGCGGTTTATGGGGTCGATCAAGTTTGATGGTTTCATTCCGCCTTTTTTGCTTCCGTGCCTCTGCCTGCGGGTTTTGGCGGCGTGAGGCCGGGGAGGGGCGGTAAGATCGATTAACCTCGAATCATCTACGCCGGGAAGCTAAAACTTGTATTTTGCCGCCCCTACCGGATCAGGCCGAGCGTGACGCACCCTCAGGGCACCCGAAGCTGGCTGACATGTCTCGCGCTGGCTTTTCTGGCCGCGCAGCTCGCGCCTGCCCGTGCGGGAGAAGCGAAAGAGCAAGGCGAGCGCGAGCGGGTTGATACCGAGTTCATCTTCGGCTTCACGGCCGGCGCCGACACCGGCGAGGTCGGCGAGCGCGAGCTCGAGCATCAGACAGCGGCGCAGTGGGGCAAGCGCGAGGGACGCTACGGGGCGTTGACCGATCAACTGCGCTACGAGACCTCGCCGGTGCAAAACTTCCGCTTCGAGATCGGCGTGCCGATCGCCTACTACAACATTTCAGGTGTTCCGGGACTGGACGACCGCAACCAGGCTTCTCTCAACGGCGTTGTCGCCGAATTCAAGTATCGCCTGTTCGACCGCGATCACGCCCCCTTCGGGCTGATGGTGAGCGCCGAGCCGCACTGGAATCGCACCGACGAGATCAGCGGGGAGCGGATCGACGGCTATGGCGGCGAACTGACGCTCGTGCTCGACAAGGAGCTTGTGAAAGACCGCCTGTTTGCGGCGGTGAACTTCATCTACGATCCCGAGATTGCACGATCGCAGGCGCAGTGGCAGCGCGAGTCGACGCTCGGCTTTTCAGCCTCGGTCACGACGCAGGTCAAGCCCGGTGTGTTCGTGGGTGGCGAGGGGCGGTATTTTCGCAGATATGACGGGGTCGACCTCGATTCATTCGCGGGGCAGGCCTTCTTTCTCGGGCCGAATTTCTTTGTGCGGCTGTCGAAATCGCTCGCGGTCTCCGGTGCCTGGAGCGTGCAGGTGGCAGGGCGTGCTGCCGCCATCCCGGGGGCGCTCGACCTCACCAAATTCAGCCGCCAGCAGGCGCTATTTCGCATCGAATACAATTTTTGACTGTGATAATCGAATGCATTGGAACCTTGTCTCGGTCTCCGCGTTCAGGTGTGGTTTTTTCGACGACATAGTCCATTGATGTTGCAGCGCTTCGAGGCAGACGCCGATAGATCGTTTCGTCCGCCCGCACCCAAACCGAAGCAGGGCCGGCTCGGACTTTTCCAGTTGTTGGCGACGCTCAAGCGAAACCCGCTCGAATGCTGGAGCGAGGAGTTCTTTGAGGAGCCGATCGCAAGGGTCAAGCTGCCGTTCGCCGAGGCTTTCCTGGTGCATGATCCTGCCGCGATCAAGCACGTCCTTGTCGATAACGCCGGCAATTACCGCAAGGACCCCATTCAGCGCCGTATCCTCGCAACCGGCCTCGCCGACGGTCTGTTGAGTGTCGAGGGCGAGCGTTGGGACGTCCAGCGCCGCACGCTCGCCCCGCTGTTTGCCTGCCGCGCCGTCGCACCCTTTACCGAAGCAATGCTTGAGGCCGCGGACCGCCTGAGCGAAAGGTGGCGCGGCTTCGTGCCGGGAAGTACGATCGATGTCGCAGCCGAGCTGACGCTGCTCACGTTGAACGTACTGGCATTGACGATTTTCTCCGACGGTATTGGCGGCGATCTCGATGAGTTTCGCGCGGCAATGAACGCCTATTTCAGCGCGATCGGGCGGATCGGCGCATTCGACCTGCTGGGCGTGCCGAACTTCGTGCCGCGACCGGGCCGCAAGGCTCTGCGTCGGACCATGGACTACTTCGAGCAAGTGATCGACCATATCATCGAAAGCAGGCGATCCCGGCTCGATACGTCGCCGAAGGCCGATGTGCGCCCAGACCTCCTCACATTGCTGCTGCGCGCGCTCGACCCATCGACCGGCAGGCCGATCAGCCTCGCCGAGGTGCGCTCCAACATCCTGACATTTCTCTCGGCCGGTCATGAGACCACTGCAAACACCCTTGCCTGGTCGGTATTTCTGCTGTCGCAGTCGTCTGAGTGGAGCGCACGGGTGCGCGAAGAGGCGGACTGCGTTCTGTCAGCCGATCGCAAGGGCTTGCTCGACCGCCTGGTCGTTACCCGGGCCGTGGTCGAGGAGGCATTGCGACTATATCCGCCGATCTCGGCGCTGAGCCGAATGTCGGAAGGCCCCGACGTTCTCGGCGGACATCCCGTCAAGGCAGGCGCCCTGATCGTGATCGCGCCTTATGTGCTGCACCGGCATCGCCGGCTCTGGGACCGGCCGGACACGTTTGATCCGTCGCGTTTCCTTCAGCCCGCGGCGGCCCGGATTGCACGTTTTGCCTATCTCCCGTTCGGGGCGGGTCCGCGGACCTGCATCGGTTCGTCGTTCGCGCTGCAGGAAGCAACGATCGTGCTCGCAACCCTCGTCCAGCGCTTCGACATGGAGCTTCTGCCCGACGCCCAGGTGTGGCCGACACAGAAAATCACGCTGCGGCCGGCCTATGGCTTGCCGATGCGGATCGCGCCGCGATCGCGTTCCTAGAGCGCGATCGGATTGGGTTGAATCGCGATCGCGCTCTAAATTCTTGATTGAGCATGATCTTTTCGGAAAACCGGTGCCCACTTTTCCGGATCATGCTGTAAAGGCCGCAATTGCAAAGGCGAAAGATTTCCGGGACACTCCGAGGCTGCCGATCCCTCAAGCGGTGAATTGTCCATGGATGTGCCTGCAGGCCACGAACGCAACGCCGACCAGATCGCATACTGGAATGGACGCGGCGGCCAGCACTGGACCGAACGGCAGCCGGTGCAGGACGTCCTGCTCGCGCCCGTCTCTCAAGCCTTGATCAATGCCTGCACCGTCAAGCGCGGCGAGCGCGTCATCGACGTCGGTTGCGGCTGCGGTTCGACGTCGATTGCGCTGGCGGAATTGGCCGCCCCGGGCGGCTTCGTGCTCGGCGTCGACATCTCTGCGCCCATGCTGGCGCGCGCCAGGGAGCTCGCGCCCGGGAATTTGCCGGTCGACTTCGTGCTGGCCGACGCGACCGTCTATCCTTTTGCTCCGCACGGCTTCGATCTCATCACCTCCCGCTTCGGCGTGATGTTCTTCGCCGATCCCGTCATTTCCTTTGCCAATCTGCGCCGCGCTCTGAAACCCTCGGGGCGTCTCGCTTTCGTCTGCTGGCGCGAGCCGCGCGAAAACCCGATGATGATGGCTCCGCTGCATGCAGTCTACAAGCACGTGCCGAAGCTGCCTGAGGTTGGACCGGAAGACCCTGGCCCGTTCTCCTTTGCAAACGAGCAACGCGTAAGCCGCATTCTGCACGAGGCCGGTTTTCTTGGGATCAAGATGGAGCCACGCAATCTTTCGCTCGACCTTGCAATCGGGCGCGGGCTTGCGGCCGCGGTTCAAGGTGCGCTCGAAATCGGTCCGGCAAGCCGCGCGCTGGCGGAGCAGCCGGAGGACGTTCGCACCGCGGCGACGCATTCCATCCGGGAGGCGCTGGAGCCATTCCTGCACGGCGACAGCGTGCTGATGCCGGCGTCGATCTGGGTCGTCACGGCACAGGTAAGTTGAGGGAATCTGTCGGGCCGATCAGGCGGGCGCGTGTTCCTCCCAGATCATCGCAAGGTGCACGATGGTCTGAACCGCTTTCTCCATGTCCTGGACGCTCACCCATTCCAGCCGGGAGTGGAACGCATGCTCGCCGGCGAAGATGTTGGGGCAGGGCAGTCCCATGAAGGATAGCCGCGACCCATCGGTCCCGCCGCGGATCGCGTTGCGGACAGGTTTGAGGCCGGCGCGGCGGATCGCCTCCATCGCGTGGTCAATGATCTCGGGATGGCGGTCGATCACGACCTTCATGTTGCGGTATTGCTCGTTGACCTCGAACTTGCAGGTCGAGCGCGGAAAGTCCTTCATCACGTCCTTGACGATGTTTTCGAGCAGCGCCTCCTTGTCCCTGAGGCCGGTTTCGGTGAAGTCGCGGACGATGAAAGAAAGCGTGGCCTGCTCGAGCGTGCCGGAAAGGCTGATCGGATGCAGAAAGCCCTGCCGGCCCTCGGTGGTCTCGGGCGACATGCCCTGCTTCGGCAGGCGTTCGACGATCGCGGCCGCGATCTTGATCGCGTGCTCCATCTTGCCCTTGGCAAAGCCGGGATGGGTGCTGACACCCTCGATGGTGATGGTCGCGCCGTCGGCGGAGAAGGTTTCGTCCTCGATCATGCCTGCGGTCTCGCCGTCGATGGTGTAGGCGAAATCGGCTCCCAGCTTTTCCAGATCGACCTTGTCTACGCCGCGGCCGATCTCCTCGTCGGGCGTGAACAGGATCTTGATCGTGCCGTGCTTGATTTGCGGATTTCGCGTCAGGACATGTACGGCATCCATGATCTCGGCGAGCCCGGCCTTGTTGTCGGCCCCGAGCAGCGTGGTGCCGTCCGTCGTGATGATGTCGCTGCCGATCTGGTCCTTCAGCGCGGGATGCTCGGCAGCGCGGATCACCTGAGTGGGATCGGCCGGCAGGGTGATGTCGCCGCCGCGATAATTCCTGACAATCTGCGGCTTGACGTTTCTTCCGCTGCAATCGGGCGAGGTATCCATGTGCGAGCAGAAGCAAATCACCGGCACCTTCTTGCTCGTGTTGGACGGGATAGTCGCATAGACATAGCCGAACTCGTCGAGATGCGCGTCGGCGATGCCCATGGCCTGCAGCTCGGCGGCAAGCACGCGTCCGAGATTCTTCTGCTTCTCAGTCGAGGGACAGGTGGAAGAGGCGGGGTCGGACTGGGTGTCGATGACCACATAGCGCAGGAAGCGCTCGGTTACGGTGTGCTTGAACTCTGGGAGAGATGTCACTGTTTGAACCGCGGCTTAGGACTGATGTTGCATTCTAGATATAACAAAAGCGCCACTCCGGAGGCCGTAAACCGGCCGGAATGGCGCTCAAATGTTAGTAAGGCCGCCTATTTAGATGGCTTCCTTCAGTTCCTTGGCTGCGCGGAACGCCACCTTCTTGGATGCCTTGATCTGGATCGGTTCGCCGGTGGCGGGGTTGCGGCCCATGCGCGCCGCCCGCTTGCGCACCTGGAGGATGCCGAGGCCGACGATGCGGATACGCTCACCCTTTTTCAGATGCTTTGTGATCCGGTCGACCACATCGTTGAGAATGGTTTCGGCCTGCTTCTTGGAGAGCTCCTGGTCGTCGGCGATCGCCGCCGCGAGGTGCTTCAATGTGATGGTGGTGGGGGTTGATGCTTTCTTCGCCATACTGGCCCTCCTCGGTGGTGATCAATGGCTTAAAGAACCCAAGGCGTAACAGGCCTGAAAAGATTCGCCTCGACAGTGGACACGCCAATTGGCCTTGTAAACAGCCCATTTTTCGCATCGGCATTGCAAAAAGCCCCGTCAAACGGGGGTATTTGCAATCCCTTGACTTGCAATGGTGGCACCTTTAAGTCCCACCGTCTCCGCTGGGTTTTGAGCCTTACGCGGGAGTAGCTCAGTTGGTTAGAGCGCCGGCCTGTCACGCCGGAGGTCGCGGGTTCGAGCCCCGTCTCTCGCGCCATGGTTTTCACGGTCTCGATGGCCTGACAGCGACGGGGCGCAAAAAAGCCGCCCGCAGGCGGCCTTTCCCAGATTCCGGATCAGCTCCGGCTTAGCGGATCGCCGAGGTATCCGAGCTTGTCACCACGACAGGCTTGCCGGCCTTTATGACGTGGGCGGTCTGGGTGTAATCGACGTTGGTGCGCGCGGCGATCCCGAACCCTGCCACGGCGATACCTGCCACAAGCGCCAGCACCACGATCTTCAGGTGGGTCGCACGATCGGCCGAGTGGATTGAGTGGTTCATAGCTCGCCTCCCGGCGTCTTGGACGCCCCTTTGTTGGTTAGCGATTTACGCCCGCTTTGTTTCCGCTCCGTTTCGTGGGTTCCCCAAAATGGTTTCGTCACGCGACAAAAGCCGGCCACCATGGTCGGGTGGAGGTTCCTCGATGGGCCCGAGCCCGCCGAGGTTCGCAACGAAAATACCAACGATATCAATCGTAACACGCAGCATCCAGGCGGATGAAACGCGACGCGCCTGAGCGTGCCTGCAGCAAGCAAGGCGCTGTGGATAGCGCGACGCATCACCGCAAAAGCGTTCCTGGGCACCCCGTGGAGGCCGATCTCGGCAATGCTCTATCGCAACCACGGTCTGGCGTCCGTACGGATGGGCCGACGTGGAAAGCCACCGCGTCCACGGTTCCGATTGTACTTGGCGGCGCATACGGACAAGTCAGAAGCGGACCGGCACGATGATCCCCGGGGGGTCGAGTCTGCTCCAGCGGCCCGGACGTTTGCTTTCACTCTGAGTGCAGCCGGCCGATGACGGGCAGGCCGGCGGAGACCAGGACAGCCCTCAGCTCCCTCCAGCCGGACCCGGAGGGCCTTGCGGTCCGCTGCAGAATTGCGGCGGGTGCGCGGGGTCGCAACTTGCGATCGTGGAGCAACTGCATGACGCTGCTGTAAGGAGTAAGGATCACCTCGAGCGCCTGACCCGCGAGCCGAGTACATGATTGCCGCCGAACGCATGTGGCCGACTACATGATCGGGCCGCGCGCACGTGCCGAGATGCTTGTCTTGCAGGCGGCTGCACGTGTCGAGCATGCGCCCGCGATCTTTGTTGGGATGGCCGGGATGGCCGGGATGGCGTCAAAATAGCTTGTCTTGCGCGCTCTGTTGCGCTGCGCTAAGCCTCATCAGAATAATTCCAAATTGACGAATCCGCGGCCCTTCCGACAACCGCGGGAAAAGGTGGCGCCGATGACCGGCATCCTGCAGAACTATCTCCCGCTTGTGGTGTTTATCGCCGTGGCCGCGGTCATCGGGCTGGTGCTTCTGATCGCGCCCTTTGTGGTTGCGTTCCAGCAACCCGACCCGGAAAAGCTCTCGGCCTATGAATGCGGTTTTAACGCCTTCGACGACGCCCGCATGAAGTTCGACGTCCGCTTCTATCTGGTCGCGATCCTCTTCATCATCTTCGATCTGGAAGTGGCCTTCCTGTTCCCCTGGGCCGTGGCGTTCGGAAAGCTGGGGGCGACCGGCTTCTGGTCGATGGTGGTTTTCCTGGCCGTGCTTACGATCGGCTTTGCGTATGAGTGGAAGAAAGGCGCGCTCGAATGGGATTGAGCCCTACCGCCGCACCAACTGGAGCGCGTCCGGTGATCGCGCCGGCCGCGACAGGGATCCTTGACCCCAGGACTGGCAAGCCGGTTGGCGCAAATGACCCGTATTTCCTCGAGGTGAACCACGAACTCTCGGACAAGGGCTTCTTCGTGGCGGCCGCCGACGATCTCATCACGTGGGCGCGCACCGGCTCGCTGATGTGGATGACATTCGGATTGGCCTGTTGCGCCGTCGAGATGATGCAGGTATCGATGCCGCGCTATGACGTCGAGCGGTTCGGCTTTGCGCCGCGCGCCTCGCCCCGGCAGTCCGACGTCATGATCGTGGCTGGCACCCTCACCAACAAAATGGCGCCTGCTCTGCGCAAGGTCTACGACCAGATGCCGGAGCCGCGATACGTGATCTCGATGGGATCATGCGCCAATGGCGGCGGCTACTATCATTACTCCTACTCGGTCGTCCGCGGCTGTGACCGCATCGTGCCGATCGATATCTACGTGCCTGGTTGCCCGCCGACTGCCGAAGCGCTGCTCTACGGCGTGCTGCTGCTGCAGAAAAAGATCCGGCGCACCGGCACCATCGAACGCTGAAGGTTGGTTGTGATGGACGATGGCAGGCTCGACGCCCTGGGGCAGACGATCGTTGGCGCGCTTCCCGGCGCTGCGCTTGAACATGCGGTGGCATTCAATCAGCTGACCGTAACGGTGAAGGTGGAGAAGATCGTCGAGGTCGCAACTTATCTCCGCGACGATCCCGGCTGCCGGTTCGTCAACATCACCGACATCACCGCGGTCGACTATCCCGGGCGAGAGAAGCGCTTCGACCTCGTTTATCATTTCCTGTCGCCGACCCTGAACGCGCGCATCCGCCTGAAGGCCGAGGCCGACGAGACCACGCAGGTACCCTCGCTGATCGACGTCTTTCCGGGCGCCGACTGGTTCGAACGCGAAGCCTACGACCTCTACGGCGTGATCATCGTCGGTCATCCTGACATGCGGCGCCTGCTGACGGATTACGGATTTGACGGCCATCCGCTGCGCAAGGATTTCCCGACGACCGGCTTCGTCGAGGTGCGCTACGACGATCAGGAGAAGCGGGTGCTGTACGAACCGGTGCGGCTCAACCAGGAATTCCGGAAGTTCGATTTTCTCTCGCCTTGGGAGGGAGCCGATTATCCTCTTCCGGGCGACGAAAAGGCAGGACCGAAAGCCTGACGATGAACGAGCAAGACCTTCGCAACTTCACCATCAATTTCGGGCCCCAGCATCCTGCGGCCCACGGCGTTCTTCGTCTCGTGCTTGAACTCGACGGCGAAGTCGTTGCGCGGGTCGATCCGCATATCGGGCTTCTGCACCGCGGCACCGAAAAGCTGATCGAGCAGAAGACCTATATGCAGGCAATCCCGTATTTCGATCGGCTCGACTATGTCGCGCCGATGAATCAGGAGCACGCGTTTTGCCTTGCGGCGGAAAAGCTGCTCGGGATCGAGGTGCCGCGCCGGGCGCAATTGATCCGCGTGCTCTATTGCGAGATCGGCCGTCTGCTTTCGCATCTTCTCAACGTCACCACGCAGGCCATGGACGTCGGCGCGCTCACCCCGCCCTTGTGGGGCTTCGAGGAGCGCGAGAAGCTGATGGTGTTTTACGAGCGCGCCTCGGGTTCGCGCATGCATGCGGCCTATTTCCGCATCGGCGGCGTGCACCAGGATCTGCCGCCGAAACTGATCGACGACATCGAGGCGTTTTGCGATCCGTTCCTCAAGGTCGTCGACGACCTCGATCGTCTGCTTACGGGCAACCGCATCTTCAAGCAGCGCAACGTGGACATTGGCGTGGTGACCCTGCGGCAGGCCTGGGAGTGGGGTTTCTCCGGCGTGATGGTGCGCGGCTCCGGCGCGGCGTGGGACCTGCGCAAGGCGCAGCCCTACGAGTGCTACCCCGAGATGGATTTCGATATCCCGATAGGCAAGAACGGCGACTGCTACGACCGCTACTGCATTCGCATGGAAGAGATGCGCCAGTCCGTTCGCATCATGAAGCAATGCATCCAGAAGCTGCGTGCGGCGGACGGGCAGGGGCCTGTCGCGGTCACCGACAACAAGATCTTCCCGCCGCGCCGGGGCGAGATGAAGCGCTCGATGGAGGCTTTGATCCACCACTTCAAGCTCTACACCGAAGGCGTCCACGTCCCGGCCGGCGAGGTCTATGCCGCAGTCGAGGCGCCCAAGGGGGAGTTCGGCGTCTATCTCGTCGCCGACGGCAGCAACAAGCCGTACAAGTGCAAGATCCGCGCGCCGGGCTTTGCGCATCTGCAGGCGATGGACTTTATCTGCAAGGGCCATTTGCTCGCCGACGTCTCCGCCATTCTCGGCTCGCTCGACATCGTGTTCGGAGAGGTCGATCGGTGATGGCGCAGATGCCGATCCAGTTCGACCGCGCATCGGGAGCGCTTGAGGGCGCCAACCTGTGGGAGCGGACGGCTGCGCTGGCGCTCGCAACGGGGTCGAGGATCTCCTCGCACTTTTCGCATATGGGCTACATCACCTGCGCCAATCTTTTGCGCAAGACGTTGCCTGCGCGGAATATCGCAATCAAGCTGAACCCGGACGCGACCTTCGAATTCCCCTATGGTGACGGCTATTGGAGCAAGCTGCTGGACCGTTCCTATCATTATGAGGACGAGCTCGAGCTTCTGTTCCGTCACTCCGCCGACGTTGACTATACCCTGATCGATTGCGGCGCCAATTACGGCTACTGGTCGGTTCTGGTTTCGAGTGCGCCGTTTGGCGCCCACAAGGCGATCGCGATCGAGCCGGCGACACAGAACTTCCCGAAACTTGTCAACAACTCGGAAATCAATGCTCGCCGCTTCGAGACGATGAAATACGCAATCGGCGCCAAACGAGGCACCGCGCGCCTCTCCGGCACCAAGCACGAGGCATTCAGCATCGCCGGCGATCAGGCCGAGGGCGAGCAGGTGCCGGTCATTGCCCTCGATAATCTCATCGACGATGGCAAGGTGCCGGCGAGCGGCAAGTACCTGATCAAGCTCGACGTCGAAGGCGTCGAGATCGAGGCGATCAAGGGCGGCACGCGGCTGCTCCAGACCGACAGCGTGGTGCTCTGCGAGGAGCACGGCAACGATCCGCGCCACACCGTCTCTCGCTATATCCTGGAGGAGACCCCGCTCAAGCTGATCGTCTACGACCCGCGCTCGAGCCGCATGGAAACCGTCACCGAGCTGTCGATCCTCGACCGCATCAAGGTTTCCTCCCATGTCGGCTACAACGTCTTCGGCACCGCAAGCGCGTTCTGGCAGGACCGGATCGACGCGCTCAACGCGAGCGCCGCACATCGCATGCATTGAGAGATCGAAAGATGTCCGTCCGCCGTCTAGCCCCGAAGGAATTGCAGCCCGCGAGCTTTGCGTTCACGGACGAAACCCTCGCCTTTGCGAAAAAGGAGATCGCAAAATACCCGCCGGGACGCCAGGCGTCGGCGGCGATCTCGATCCTGTGGCGGGTGCAGGAGCAGAACGAGGGGTGGGTTTCGGAGGCCGCAATCCGCGCCGTCGCCGATCTGCTCGAAATGCCGCACATTCGCATGCTGGAGATCGCCACATTCTACACCATGTTCCAGCTCGCGCCGGTCGGCAAGAAAGCGCATGTGCAGGTCTGCGGGACGACACCCTGCCGGCTGCGCGGCGCGGGCGAATTGATCGAACTCTGCAAGAGCCGCATCCACCACGACCCCTTCCATCTTTCCAGGGATGGAAATTTCAGCTGGGAAGAGGTCGAGTGCCTGGGCGCTTGCGTGAATGCCCCGATGGTTCTGATCTGGAAGGACACTTACGAGGATCTTACCAAGGAGAGTTTTGGCAAGGTGCTCGACGGCTTCGCGTCCGGGAGCCCGCCAAAGCCAGGTCCCCAGAACGGCCGCCAGTTTTCGGCGCCCATCACCGGTCCGACCACGCTGAAGGAAGTCACCTGATGCGTACCGTGCGACAGACCATCCGCTGATCGGAGAAGCTTTTTCATCATGCTCGAGGACAAGGATCGCATCTTCAAGAATCTCTACGGGCTCCACGACTGGGGTCTCGAAGGCGCGCGCCGCCGCGGCGCGTGGGATGGAACAAAGGCGATCATCGAGAAGGGCCGCGACTGGATCATCAACGAGATGAAGGCCTCCGGCCTGCGCGGCCGCGGCGGCGCGGGATTTCCGACCGGGCTGAAATGGTCGTTCATGCCGAAGGAGTCGAACGACGGTCGCGCGAGCTATCTCGTGGTCAACGCCGACGAGTCCGAGCCCGGCACCTGCAAGGACCGCGAGATCATGCGGCACGATCCGCATCTTCTGGTCGAGGGTTGCCTGCTCGCGAGCTTCGCCATGGGCGCGCATGCCTGCTACGTCTATGTGCGCGGCGAGTTCATCCGCGAGCGCGAAAGGTTGCAGGCAGCCGTCGATCAGGCCTATGAGGCAAAGCTGATCGGCAAGGACAACGTCAACGGCTGGCCGTTCGATCTCTATGTCACCCACGGCGCCGGTGCCTATATCTGCGGCGAGGAGACCGCGCTGCTCGAAAGCCTCGAAGGCAAGAAGGGCCAGCCGCGCCTGAAGCCCCCGTTCCCCGCCAATGTCGGTCTCTACGGCTGCCCGACCACGGTCAACAATGTCGAATCGATTGCGGTCGCGCCCGACATCCTCAGGCGGGGTGCGGCCTGGTTTGCCGCGATCGGCCGGCCCAACAATGTCGGCACGAAGCTGTTCTGCATCTCCGGTCATGTCGAGCGGCCCTGCAACGTCGAGGAGGCGATGGGGATTCCGTTCCGCGAGCTGATCGAGCGCCATTGCGGCGGCATTCGCGGCGGCTGGGACAATCTGAAGGCGGTCATTCCAGGCGGCTCGTCGGTGCGCATGGTGCCGGCCGAGCTGATCATCGATACGCCGATGGATTTCGACAGCCTCGGCAAGCTGCGCTCCGGCCTCGGGACAGCGGCCGTCATCGTCATGGACAAGTCGACCGACCTGATTCGGGCGATCGCGCGCATTTCCTATTTCTACAAGCATGAGAGCTGCGGCCAGTGCACGCCGTGCCGCGAAGGCACCGGCTGGATGTGGCGTGTGCTCTCCCGCATGGCCGAAGGGCGCGCCCACAAGCGCGAGATCGACATGCTGCTCGAGGTCACCAAGCAGGTCGAGGGCCACACCATCTGCGCGCTCGGTGATGCCGCGGCGTGGCCGATCCAGGGCCTGATCGCGCATTTCCGTCATGAGATCGAAGCGCGGATCGACCAGTATTCGGACAAGGCCGATATTGACGATATCGGCGTCCGCGATCCCGTCAACATGGTCGCGGCGGAGTAGCAGCATGACCAAGCTTATCGTCGACGGCAAAGAGATCGATGTCCCCGCAGATTACACGCTGCTGCAGGCGTGCGAGGCCGCTGGTGCCGAGATCCCCCGTTTCTGCTACCATGAGCGGCTATCGATCGCCGGCAACTGCAGGATGTGCCTGGTCGAGGTGAAGGGCGGCCCGAAGCCGGTCGCAAGCTGCGCCTGGGGCGTGCGCGATTGCCGGCCGGGCCCGAAAGGCGAGCCCCCGGAAATCTCCACGCGATCGCCGATGGTGAAGAAGGCGCGCGAAGGCGTAATGGAGTTTCTGCTGATCAACCATCCGCTGGACTGCCCGATCTGCGACCAGGGCGGCGAATGCGACCTGCAGGACCAGGCGATGGGCTACGGTGTCGACACCTCTCGCTTCGCCGAGAACAAGCGCGCGGTCGAGGACAAATATCTGGGCGCTCTCGTCAAGACCTCGATGAACCGCTGCATCCAGTGCACGCGCTGTGTGCGCTTCTCGGCGGAGGTTTGCGGTACCCCGGAAATGGGCGCGACCGGTCGCGGCGAGGACATGGAGATCACGACCTACCTCGAGCATGCGCTGAGCTCGGAGCTGCAGGGCAATCTCGTCGACATCTGCCCGGTGGGTGCGCTGACCTCCAAGCCTTATGCGTTCGCGGCGCGCCCCTGGGAGCTCGGCAAGACCCAGTCGATCGACGTCATGGACGGCGTCGGTTCCGCGATCCGCGTCGATACCCGCGGCCGCGAGGTGATGCGGATCCTGCCGCGCATCAATGAATTCGTGAACGAGGAATGGATTTCGGACAAGACGCGCCACGTCGTCGACGGGCTGCGCGCGCAGCGGCTGGACCGGCCCTATATCCGCGAGAGCGGCAAGCTGCGGGCGGCCTCGTGGACCGAGGCATTTGGCACGATCGCGGCGAAGGTCTCGCGCAGCGACGGCAAGCGGATCGGTGCCATTGCCGGCGATCTCGCCGGGGTGGAGGAGATGTTTGCCTTAAAGGACCTGCTTTCCAAGTACGGCTCGGTCAACCTTGCGGTTCAGGCCGGCGATGCCTTCGATGCCGCTGCGGGCCGCGCGTCCTACATTTTCAATCCGACGATCGCCGGGATAGATCAGGCGGACGCGCTCTTGATCGTCGGCGCCAATCCGCGCAGGGAAGCGGCCGTTCTCAACGCGCGTATCCGCAAGCGCTGGAGAAGCGGTCAGCTCAAGATCGGCCTGATCGGCGAGAGGGTCGATCTGACCTATCATTACGACTATCTGGGCGCCGGCACGGATTCGCTGGCCGAGCTTGCGAGCGGCAAGGGCGCATTCGCGGATGTGTTGAAGAACGCCAAGCATCCGATCGTGTTGGTGGGCGCCGGCGCCAGCTCGCGCCATGACGGCACGGCGGTTCTGGCGCTGGCTGCGAAGCTCGCGATCGATCTGGATGTGGTCAAGGACGGCTGGAACGGCTTTGCGGTGCTGCAGGATACGGCCTCGCGCGTCGGCGCGCTCGATATCGGCTTTGGCCCAGGCGCCGGGCTGACCGCGGCGCAGATGACGACATTCGGCACGCTCGATGTCCTGTTCCTGCTCGGCGCCGACGAGATCAGGGTGCCCGACGGCACGTTCGTCGTTTATATCGGCACCCATGGCGATGCCGGCGCCCATCGAGCCGACGTGATCCTGCCGGGCGCGGCCTATACCGAAAAATCCGCGATCTACGTCAACACCGAGGGCAGGGTGCAGATCACCGGCCGCGCCGCGTTTCCTCCGGGCGAAGCGCGCGAGGACTGGGCGATCATTCGGGCGCTGTCCGAGGTTTTGGGCAAGAAGCTGCCGTATGACTCGCTTCCAGCGCTTCGGCAGGCGATCTTCAAGGCCGTGCCGCATCTGATGCGGGTGGACCAGATCGAGGCGGGCAAGTCCGACGACATCAAGGCGCTGGCGGCCAAGGGCGGCAGCCTCGAGAAGGCGCCATTCAGGAATGCGGTCGACGACTTCTATCTGACGAACCCGATTGCGCGCGCGTCGGCGGTGATGGCCGAATGTTCGCGCCTCGCCACGGGGCGCATGGAAGCGGCTGCGGAGTAGGCGGACGATGATGGGTGATTTCTTCACAAGCGCGTTCTGGACCGGCTTTCTCTGGCCGCTGATCATCATGGTCGCGGAGAGCGTGCTGCTGCTCGTCGTGCTCCTGGTCGCGATCGCCTACATCCTGCTTGCCGACCGCAAGATCTGGGCGGCGGTGCAGATCCGGCGCGGTCCAAACGTGGTCGGGCCCTGGGGCCTGTTCCAATCCTTCGCGGACCTTTTGAAATTCGTGCTCAAGGAGCCGATCATTCCGGCCGGCGCCAACAAGGGCGTATTCCTGCTCGCCCCCCTGGTCTCCTGCGTGCTCGCGCTCGCGGCCTGGGCCGTGATCCCGACCAATCTCGGCTGGGCCATCGCCGACATCAATGTCGGCATTCTCTACATCTTCGCGATCTCCTCGTTGTCGATCTACGGCATCATCATGGCGGGCTGGTCGTCGAACTCGAAGTATCCGTTCCTCGCCGCGCTGCGCTCGGCGGCGCAGATGGTGAGCTACGAGGTCTCGATCGGCTTCGTCATCATCACCGTGTTGCTGTGCGCGGGCTCGCTCAATCTCTCGGCGGTGGTCGAGGCGCAGAACAGCCGCGGGCTCGCGAGCCTGATCGGCCTGCCGCGGCTGACCATCCTGAACTGGTATGTCTGGCCGCTGCTGCCCATGTTCGTCGTGTTCTATGTCTCTGCGCTGGCGGAAACCAACCGGCCGCCATTCGATCTCGTCGAGGCCGAATCCGAGCTGGTGGCGGGCTTCATGGTCGAATACGGCTCGACGCCGTATCTGCTGTTCATGCTCGGCGAATACGTCGCGATCACCACGATGTGCGCGATGGCGACAATCCTGTTCCTGGGCGGATGGCTGCCGCCGGTCGCGCTGCCGCCGTTTACGTGGATCCCGGGGGTGATCTGGTTCTCCCTCAAACTGTTCTTCATGTTCTTCCTGTTCGCGATGGCGAAGGCGATCGTGCCGCGCTACCGCTACGATCAATTGATGCGGCTCGGTTGGAAGGTGTTCTTGCCGCTGTCGCTGGCGATGGTGGTCGTCGTCGCCGGCGTGCTGCATTTCGCCGGAATCGCGCCGAAGTGAGGTCGCCAATGGGTATCAACATCAACGCCACAGCCCGCTCGCTCCTGCTGTCGGAATTCGTTTCCGCCTTCTTTCTTGCCATGCGCTATTTCTTCCAACCGAAGCCGACGCTGAACTACCCGTTCGAGAAGGGGCCGATCTCCCCGCGCTTCCGCGG
The DNA here is from genome assembly GCA_963738845.1 of uncultured Alphaproteobacteria bacterium. Taxonomy (GTDB): domain Bacteria; phylum Pseudomonadota; class Alphaproteobacteria; order Rhizobiales; family Xanthobacteraceae; genus Bradyrhizobium. Next base: position 240,719 of record CAVTYJ010000017.1, read on the forward strand.
CGAGCACGCGCTGCGCCGCTATCCCAACGGCGAGGAGCGCTGCATCGCCTGCAAGCTCTGCGAGGCGATCTGTCCGGCGCAGGCGATCACCATCGAGGCCGGGCCCCGCCGCAACGACGGTACCCGCCGCACCGTCCGCTACGACATCGACATGGTGAAATGCATCTATTGCGGGCTGTGCCAGGAGGCCTGCCCGGTCGACGCCATCGTCGAGGGCCCGAACTTCGAGTTCGCGACCGAGACGCGTGAGGAACTCTATTATGACAAGGCCAAGCTGCTCGCCAATGGCGACCGCTGGGAGCGCGAGATCGCCAAGTCGATCGAGCTCGATGCGCCGTATCGCTGAGGTCGCCGCATGATCCTTCCCGCCCTTTTCTTCTATCTCTTCGCCGGCGTCTGCGTCGGCTCGGCCGTGATGGTAATCGCCTCGCGCAATCCGGTACACTCCGTGCTTTTCCTGATCCTCGCCTTCGTCAATGCGTCCGGCCTGTTCGTGCTGCTGGGCGCCGAGTTTCTGGCGATGATCCTGATCGTGGTCTATGTCGGCGCGGTCGCGGTGCTGTTCCTGTTCGTGATCATGATGCTCGATGTCGATTTTACCGAGCTGCGGGAGGGCTTCCTGGAATATCTGCCGATCGGTCTCGTCATCGGCGGCGTGTTTCTGGCGGAATTGCTCCTGGTCGGGGGCGGCTGGGTCATCAATCCCGGTGCCGCCAAATCGATCACCGCGGCGATCCCCGCCAACGTCAGCAACACAGAGGCGCTCGGTCTCGTGCTCTACACGAAATACATCCATTACTTCCAGCTCGCGGAAGTCGTGCTTCTGGTCGCCATGATCGGTGCGATCGTGCTGACCTTGCGCCACAAGGCTTACGTCAAGCGGCAGGACATCAACGTGCAGAACGCTCGCACGCCGGAGCTTGCCATGAGCGTGCGCAAGGTGGCTGCCGGCCAGGGACTGCTGGATGCCAATTCGGCGGAGTGGGTGAAATGACCATCGGGCTTGGGCATTACCTCGCGGTCGGCGCCATCCTGTTCACGCTTGGCATCCTCGGCATTTTCCTCAACCGCAAGAACATCATCATCATCCTGATGTCGATCGAGCTGATCCTGCTTGCAGTCAACGTCAACCTGGTGGCGTTCTCGTCCTTCCTGGGCGATATCGTCGGCCAGGTCTTCGCGCTTCTGGTGCTGACGGTTGCGGCTGCGGAAGCAGCCATCGGGCTCGCCATCCTCGTCGTGTATTTCCGCAACCGCGGCTCGATCGCGGTCGAAGACGTCAATCTGATGAAGGGCTGAGGCGGTATGTATCAGGCAATCGTCTTTCTGCCGCTGCTGGGCGCCATCATCGCCGGCATCATCTCGCTCTTGGGCGCGCATGCGCGCTGCCCGAGCGGCGACAGCGTCGAACATAATGACGATGGGCATGGCGCGGCCGCTCATGCCTCCGAAGCCCATGACGATCACGATCAAGGCCACGATGACCATCATGTCAGCGAGCCTGCGGCATGGGGATCGCGCCCGGCGGAACTGATCACGACGGGACTGCTGTTCGTCTCGGCCGCGCTGTCCTGGTTCGCGCTGGTCGATGTCGGCTTCCTGCATCACGACGCGCGCATCCCGCTGTTCCCCTGGATTTATTCGGGCGAGCTGCAGGTCATGTGGTCGCTTCGGATCGACACGCTGACGGCGGTCATGCTGGTCGTGGTGAACACCGTGTCCTCGCTCGTGCACCTCTACTCCATCGGTTACATGGACGAGGATCCGTACCGGCCGCGCTTCTTCGGCTATCTGTCGCTGTTCACCTTCGCGATGCTGATGCTGGTGACCGCGGACAACCTGGTGCAGCTGTTCTTCGGCTGGGAGGGCGTCGGCCTCGCAAGCTATCTCCTGATCGGATTCTGGTACCAGAAGCCCTCGGCGAATGCGGCTGCGATCAAGGCCTTTGTCGTCAACCGCGTCGGCGATTTCGGCTTCGCGCTCGGCATTTTCGGCGTCTTCATGATGATCGGCTCGGTCAGCTTCGAGACGATCTTCGCCGGCGCGCCGGGGCTGACCGGCAAAACCATCCACTTCTTCGCCTGGGATGTCGATGCGCTGACCTTGATCTGTGTGTTCCTGTTCATGGGGGCGATGGGCAAATCGGCGCAGTTCCTGCTGCACACCTGGTTGCCGGACGCGATGGAGGGCCCGACGCCGGTGTCGGCGCTGATCCATGCCGCGACGATGGTTACGGCCGGCGTCTTCATGGTTGCGCGGCTGTCGCCCTTGTTCGAATTGTCGGTGACCGCGCAATCCGTGGTGATGTTCTTCGGCGCGACCACGGCATTCTTCGCGGCAACCATCGGTCTCGTGCAGAACGACATCAAGCGCATCGTCGCCTATTCGACCTGCTCGCAGCTCGGCTACATGTTCGTGGCGATGGGAGCCGGGGCCTATTCGGTCGGCATGTTTCACCTGTTCACGCACGCCTTCTTCAAGGCGCTGCTGTTTTTGGGCTCCGGCTCGGTGATCTATGCCATGCACCACGAGCAGGACATCCGCATGATGGGCGGCCTGTGGCGCAAGATTCCCTATACGTTCGGCGTGATGTGCATCGGCACGATGGCGCTGACGGGCGTTCCGGGATTCGCCGGATTCTTCTCCAAGGACGCGATCATCGAGTCAGCCTATGCATCGCATAATCCTGTCGCCAGCTACGCCTACATTCTAACGGTCGTGGCAGCGGCCCTGACCTCGTTCTATTCGTGGCGGCTGATCTGGAAGACGTTCTTCGGAGAGCCCTACGATCAGGAGCACTACGAGGCGGCTCACGAGAGCCCGCTCTGGATGTTGGTCCCGATCGGGGTGCTGGCACTGGGGTCGATCTTTTCCGGCTTCCCGTTCAAGGAAATCTTCGTCGGTCCGCACGGGGTGGAGGAGTTCTTCCGGGATTCGCTGAAGATGAACCCGCATATTCTCGAGGACATGGAGCATATGCCGCGCCTGCTCGGCTCGCTGCCTTTCGTCATGATGGTGATCGGCTTTGCGATCTCCTATGTCTTCTACATCCAGCGGCCTTATCTGCCGGAGGAGCTCGCGGCCCAGCAGCCGATGCTCTACCAGTTCCTGCTCAACAAATGGTACTTCGACGAGCTCTATGACCTGATCTTCGTCAGGCCGGCGAAGCGGATCGGGTATTTCCTCTGGAAGTATGGTGACGGTTGGCTCATCGACGGCTTGGGCCCGGACGGCGTCTCGGCGCGGGTGCTCGACATCACCCGCAATGTCGTCAAGATCCAGACCGGATATCTCTACCACTACGCCTTTGCGATGCTGATCGGCGTCGCGGGACTGATCACCTGGTTCATGTTCGGCGTGGGAGGCCAGTGATGACAACCTGGCCCATCCTGTTCGTCACCTGGTTCCTGCCGGTTTTTGGCGCGGCATTGGTGTATCTGCTGGCGCGGGGCGGTGATGAAGCCGCCGACCGCACCGCGCGCTGGATTGCGCTGTGGGTCACCCTGATCACCTTCGCGGTCTCGCTGATCCTGGTGTGGCGCTTCGACCCCGCGCAGTCCGACTTCCAGTTCGTCGAGAAATCGTCCTGGCTCGCCTCGGGCATCACCTACCACATGGGTGTGGACGGCATTTCGCTGCCGTTCGTGATCCTGACAACCGCGCTGATGCCGTTCTGCATCATCGCAAGCTGGAAGGCGATCACCTCGCGGGTGCGCGAATACATGATGGCCTTCCTGATTCTGGAAGCGCTGATGATCGGCACCTTCTGCGCGCTCGATCTCGTGCTGTTCTATCTGTTCTTCGAGGGCGGCCTGATTCCGATGTTCCTGATCATCGGGGTGTGGGGCGGCCCGCGCCGGGTCTATGCCTCCTTCAAGTTCTTCCTCTACACGTTCCTCGGCTCGGTCTTGATGCTGCTCGCCATCATGGCGCTGTACTGGAACGGCAATACCACGGACATCCCGACCTTGATGCACACCGCTGTGCCGCGCTCGCTGCAGACCTGGGCGTGGCTCGCCTTCTTCGCCTCGTTTGCCGTGAAGATGCCGATGTGGCCGGTGCACACCTGGTTGCCGGACGCCCATGTCGAGGCGCCGACGGCGGGCTCGGTGATCCTGGCCGCAATCCTGCTGAAGATGGGCGGCTACGGCTTCCTGCGCTTCTCGCTGCCGATGTTCCCGCTGGCATCGCACGATTTCACGCCGCTGATCTATTGGCTCTCGGTCATCGCCATCGTCTACACCTCGCTGGTGGCGTTGATGCAGGAGGACATGAAGAAGCTGATCGCCTATTCCTCCGTCGCGCATATGGGCTTCGTCACCATGGGCATCTTTGCCGGCACGCTGCAGGGCGTGGCCGGCGGCGTGTTCCAGATGATCTCGCACGGGATCGTCTCGGGCGCGCTGTTCCTCTGTGTCGGCGTGGTCTACGACCGCATGCACACGCGCGAGATCGCGGCCTATGGCGGCCTGGTCAACCGCATGCCGCTCTACGCCATGGTGTTCATGGTGTTCACCATGGCCAATGTCGGGCTGCCGGGTACGTCCGGCTTCATCGGCGAGTTCATGACGCTGCTCGGCACCTTCAAGGTCTCGGTGCCGACCGCGTTTTTCGCCACGACCGGCGTCATCCTGTCGGCGGCCTACGCGCTGTGGCTCTATCGCAAGATCATCTTCGGCGCGCTGGTCAAACCGTCGCTGATGAGCATGAAGGACCTGACTTTCCGCGAGTGCGTGACGCTGTTCCCGCTGGTGGCGCTCACCATTCTGTTCGGTGTCTACCCGAAGCCGGTGCTCGACATGTCGGCGGCCTCGGTCCAGCAACTCGTCAACAACTACACGACAGCGGTGACCGCGGTGAAGGCAGCCGCGCTGCTGCAATGAGATCGGTGGTCCTGGGGATGACGTCATGAGCTTTGAAACCGCCGGCTACCAGTTGCTGCCAGTGATTCCCGAGCTTGTGCTCGCGATCGGCGCCATGGTGCTCCTGATGGTCGGAGCCTATCGCGGGGAGGGGACGACGACGCTCGTCAACTGGCTTGCAGTCTGCCTGCTTGCGGCGACCGGTATCATCGTGTTGATGCTGCCGCCCGGCAAGCTCACGACTTTCGGCGGCAGCTTCATCGTCGACGATTTCGCGCGCTTGCTGAAGATCGTCGCCTTGATCGGCTCGATCGCAACACTGATCCTCTCGCGCGAATTTCTCGCCGATCCGTCGCGGCGCATCTTCGAATATTCGATCCTGGTGCTGCTCTCGACGGTTGGCATGATGGTGCTGATCTCGGCCGGCGACCTGATCACGCTCTATCTCGGTCTCGAGCTGATGAGCCTTGCACTGTACGTGGTTGCCGCCTCGAACCGCGACAATGCCAAATCGACCGAAGCCGGCCTCAAATATTTCGTCCTCGGCGCGCTGTCGTCGGGCATGCTGCTGTACGGCGCCTCGCTGGTCTACGGCTTTACCGGCACCATCAGTTTCGCAGGGATCGCGGCCGCAGCGAAAACCGGCAGCATCGGCATCGTGTTCGGGCTGGTGTTCGTTCTCGCCGGGCTCTGCTTCAAGGTCTCCGCGGTGCCGTTCCACATGTGGACGCCCGACGTCTATGAGGGGGCGCCGACTCCGGTTACCGCGTTTTTTGCCTCCGCGCCGAAAGTGGCGGCAATGGCGGTCTTTGTCCGCGTAACGCTCACCGCATTCCCGGGCATCCTCACGCAATGGCAGCAGATCGTCACCTTTGTCGCCATCGCCTCGATGGCGCTCGGCTCGTTCGCGGCGATCGGACAAAGGAACATCAAGCGGCTGATGGCCTATTCGTCCATTGGCCATATGGGTTTCGCGCTGGTGGGGCTTGCGGCCGGAACGGCGGAGGGCGCGCAGGGCGTGCTGGTGTATCTTGCGATCTACGTCGCGATGACGCTCGGTTCCTTTGCCATCATCATCGCCATGAAGCGCAACGGCCAGTCGGTCGAGCAAATCAGCGATTTCTCCGGGCTCTCGCGCACCAATCCGGTGCTCGCCTTTTTCTTTGCGATGTTCCTGTTTTCACTGGCAGGCGTTCCCCCGCTCGCGGGCTTTTTCGCCAAATGGTACGTCTTCGTCGCGGCGATCAAGTCGGGCCTGTTCGCGCTTGCCGTCATCGGCGTGTTGACCAGCGTGGTCGGCGCGTTCTACTACCTTTCCATCGTCAAGGTGATGTATTTCGACGAGCCGCTCGCCGCGCTTGATCCTGTGCGCATCGAGTTGCGCACGGTGCTCGCAGTCACGGGCGTCTTCAACATTCTGTTCTTTGCTTTTCCGGGACCGCTGGTCAGCGTGGCTGCATCCGCGGCAAAATCACTGTTTTAGATGCCATTCAGGCTAGGCCCACGCGCCGCGTCCCAGAATTATCGTCTCGTTGCATTCGACCGCATCGGCTCGACCAACGCGGAAGCGATTGTGCGCGCGCGCGACGGCGAACGCGGACCGATCTGGTTTGTTACGACCGAGCAGACCGCCGGACGTGGGCGGCGGCATCGGCCCTGGATCGCGCCGCGCGGCAACCTTGCTGCCAGCATCCTGGAGATGATCGACGCCGCGCCTGCGCTTGCGGCGACGCTCGGCTTTGCGGCGGGGCTTGCACTGGAGGACGCGCTGCGGCGCCTGTGCATCGAGGCCGCACTGCGTGCACCGAGTTCAAACGATCTGAAATTCTCGCTGAAATGGCCGAACGATGTACTGGCTGGGGGGCAAAAGCTCGCCGGCATTCTGCTGGAAGCCGAGGCCGTGAACGGCCGGCTCGCAGTCGTGGTCGGCATCGGCACAAACGTGGTGGCGGCACCCACGGGAACGCCGACGCCCGCCACGTCGCTGCGAGCGCTGGGCGTCGATGTCGACGCGGAAACGCTGTTTGCCGCTCTTTCAGACGGCTGGGCCGAGTTTCGCAGCATCTGGGACGATGGCCGCGGCTTTGCCGAGATCCGGCGGCTGTGGCTGGAGCGCGCCACGGGGCTCGGACAGGCGGTTGCGATCAAATCCGGCGACGCTGCGATCGAGGGAACGTTTGACACGATCGACGCACAGGGCTGCATGATCGTCAGGACCTCGGGAGGGAGGCTGGTGCCGGTCACCGCGGGCGACGTCTATTTCGGCTCGGCCGCCTCGATGGGAACGAGCTGATGGCGCGGCCGGACGAATTGACCTTCGCGCCGCTGGGGGGCGTCGGCGAGATCGGCATGAACCTGTCGATCTACGGCCTCGGCAATCGCCATCAGCGCACCTGGCTCGCGGTCGATCTCGGGGTCTCCTTCGGCGACGAAGAGCATCTTCCCGGTATCGACCTGATCATGCCCGACATCGGATTTCTGCAAAAGGAGCGCAAGAACCTGGTCGGGCTGGTGCTGACGCACGCGCATGAAGATCATTTCGGCGCCATCATCGATCTCTGGCCGAAGCTGAAATGCCCGGTCTATGCGACGAAATTCTCGGCCGCCCTGTTCGAAGCCAAGTGCGAGGCCGAGCGCGACCCGCCCAGGATTCCCGTCACCGTGATTCCGTCCGGCGGCCGGGTCGACATCGGGCCGTTCAACGTCGAGTTCATCCCGGTTGCGCATTCGATTCCGAAGTCGCATGCGCTGGCCATCCACACCGAACTCGGCACGGTGCTGCACACCGGCGACTGGAAAATCGATCAGAACTCCGTTGCTCGGGGCGCCAACCGACGAACGGCGCCTGCGCGAGCTCGGGGATGCCGGCGTATTGGCTTTGGTCGGCAATTCCACCAACGCGGTGCGGGAGGGGCGTTCACCCTCGGAAACCGAGGTGGCCAGGACCATTGCCGAACTGGTCAAGGGAGCCAGGGGCCGCGTCGCCGTGACGACCTTTGCCTCCAACGTCGCTCGCGTAAGGGCAGTAGCCGATGCGGCGAGGGCGGCCGACCGCGAGGTCGTCATCGTTGGGCGTGCGATGGAACGCGTGGTGCAGGTCGCGCGCGAAACGGGCTATCTCGACGGCGTCCAGAATTTTCGCGGACCCGATCTGTACGGCCATTTCCCGGCCGACAAGGTGCTGGCGCTATGCACGGGCAGCCAGGGCGAGCCGCGCGCGGCGCTGGCGCGCATCGCCAATGACGACCATCCGCAGGTGACGCTGAACAAGGGCGATTGCGTGATCTTCTCCTCGCGCACCATTCCAGGCAATGAGAAGGCGGTCGGCGCCATCATCAACGGGTTGGTGATGCAGGGTGTCGAGGTGATCACCGACCGCACTCACCTCGTGCATGTGTCCGGCCATCCGCGGCGCGACGAGTTGGCCGACATGATCGCCTGGACGCGGCCGCAGATCCTGATCCCCGTGCACGGCGAGGCGCTGCATCTTTCCGAGCATGCCCGGCTCGCGCGGGCCGCGGGCGTCCCCAGGGTGCTGACCATCCGCAACGGCGACCTGGTGAAACTCGGGCCGGGCGATCCCGGTATTATCGACGAACTGCCCGCCGGCCGTCTCTACAAGGACGGCACGATCCTGGAGGATGCCAAATCGCGAGCCGTCGTCGAACGGCGGCGCATGGGATTTGCCGGCTGCGTTTTCGTGGCCCTCGCCATGACCGAAAATGGCGAGCTCGCGGACGATCCCGAGGTTGATCTCGTCGGCATCCCCGAGAAGAATAGGCTGGGTGAGGAACTCGACGACATCGTGTTCAATGCGGTGGTCTCGACCGTCGAGGGCCTGCCGCGGGTGCGGCGTCGCGATCCCGATGCGCTTGCGGAATCGGTGCGGCGGACCGTGCGCTCGATCTTGAACGAGCAATGGGGCAAGAAGCCGCTTTGTCTCGTTCATGTGCTCGAAGTCTGAGTGGAGGCAACCATGCTGGGCCGGCTCAATCATGTCGCGATTGCCGTAAAGGATGCCGAGAAGGCCGCAAAAATCTACGGCGCGGCATTCGGCGCCGAGATCTCCGCCGCCGTGCCGCTGCCCGAGCACGGCGTAATCACCGTGTTCGTGACGCTGCCCAACACCAAGATCGAGTTCATCCAGCCGCTTGGCGAGGCCTCGCCGATCGCAAAGTTCCTCGATCGCAACGCCGACGGCGGCATTCATCACCTCTGCTACGAGGTCTCCGACATCATCGCCTCGCGCGACAAGTTGATCAGCGAAGGCGCGCGGGTGCTGGGGGATGGAGAGCCAAAGATCGGCGCGCACGGCAAGCCGGTGCTGTTTCTGCATCCGAAGGATTTTTCGGGCGCGCTGGTCGAAATCGAGCAGGCCTGAACGCGCAGCAGCCGAGGACCTCAGCCGATGGCCTACACCATCTCGACGATTGCTGCGATCTACTTCGTGCTGTGGTGGGTCACGCTGTTCGTGACGCTGCCCTTTGGCGTACGAAGCCTGCACGAGGAGGGCGGGGGTGCTCCGGGCACCGATCCCGGTGCGCCCGTGGCGACCCAGCTCGGGCGCAAGCTGATCTGGACGACGATCATCTCGGCCGTCGTTTTCGCGATTGGCATGGCTGCCTATCGCGGCGGTTATCTCTCGATCGAAAGATTGTCGAAATTGATGGGGATGCCCTTCTAGCAATCAAAGGCAGGCACACATGTTTTTTCAGAGGATCGCGATTGCGTTGTTCCTTTTGCTCGCAGTCGGGCTTGGCGCAGCGCTCTACATCGACTGGCGGCTTGCGATTCAGGTCCGCACGATGAAGGCCTTCGTGGAGGGTTTCGTTTTCGCAGACGCGGTCGCAGCCTGCGAGAGAGCGCCGAGTTCCACGCCGTTCAAATGGAACAGCGGCCGCAACACCGCCGTCATCGGGCTGAACTCGGTCAAGCTCGACCGCGATACGGTGATCGCAAGCTACACGCTGCTGGCCGACAACGTGTTCTGCGACTACGACCCGATCAAGAAAAAGGCCGACATCGGCTCCAGCTTCCTGGAGCGTGAATAGTCTCAGCTCTCGCCGGGCGCGACGATGCTCTCGATCTCCTCGAGCATCGATCGCCAGGCGCTTTCCATTTCCTTCGACCAGTCAGCTCCCAGAATTTCGCGCAAGGTGTCGGCGATAAGCCCGAAGAACGAAAGAAATAGCTCGCGCGGCGTGCCATAGGCGTCGTGCGAGGTCACCTCGCATTCGATCATGCGGAATTTGCCCTTCCGCTCGCCGGCAAAGTCGAGGATTGCCTCGATGGCGAATGCCAGCATCGATCCCTTGACGAGGTCGGCGCCTTCTTTGCGAAACATCGCATTCGTCTCGGGGTGCTCTCGCGCGAGTCGCGCATAGACGAGCGGCGTCAGGTCTGCACAGCGATCGGCGGCAAGCTCCAAACTTCTGATGACCGGATCGCTTGTCATATTGCGCAGTGACCAATGGTCGTATCGGCTTGGGCCCAAGAACTTTGGCCCAAGAACTTGGGCCAAAGAACCTGGGCCCAAGAAAAAGAGCAGGGCCGCGAAGCCCTGCTCCAAAAATTGTGTCGACCCTATTTACCCGCTAATTCGGTTTGATCTTGATTGGCGGGGCGACGCTGCTTGTGCGCGTCAGGGTTCCTCCCGAGACTTGGACCACCAGACCCGGCCTTGCGGCAAGTCTGAGGCTGCACTCCTAGACCATCTTCTGCTTCTTGTCACCAATTTCAGCAACGATTGTTCAAACTTCGAGCAGTTTGAGAAATGAGTGCAAACGCGTCACGCCTGTCGGCTCCTGCATGCAGCAAATTAGTTGAAAGGTATTATAATACAGCTTTCCTTCGAGAAGGAACGCATCACTTTTGCCAAAGAGCTTCGCACGAGTTCGCAGGCTGTTGCGGAGTCCGGACGCGGTGGCGCCCGCGCCCGGTCAGGAATCTCGAACTCGCGGCACGCGCGGTGGTTAGTTGGGCGCGGGTGGACTCACATCGATGCGACGGCGCCTCCAAAAATATCTTCCGATCGTCCTGATCGCGCTGACGGTGCAAATTCTGGCGCCAATCGCTGCGTCCTGGGCGGCCGCGATGGTCGCCTCCGATCCGCTCGGCGGAGCCGAGATCTGCCACAGCCTGCCGCCATCGGATACGACTCAAGGCGATCAGGATGCCGATCATCGCGCGCATGACGGTGCTTGTCCGATCTGCTGCGTGGCGAAGGCAAATAGCGCGCTGGATTCGCCGCAGGCCTTCGTCGTGGCGCCGCCCTATCGCGCCGCCGCGCGCGTGGTCTGGCATGACCAGATTTCCGCCTTGGTGCGCTCTCCGACCCGCTCCAATGCCTGGGCGCGCGCGCCTCCGCTGTCCATGTGAACGAAGGCGGCCACAAGCCGTCGAGTGTTTCACATTTCGACATTTGCGGAGCAATTCATGTCTTCCTATTCCGTAGGCGCGAAGTCTTGCCGAACTCGTGATCGCGCTTGTTCCCCTCAGCCAAAGTCCGGCGCACGAGATCGTCGGCAACCGCTTCTTCCCTGCGACGATCGGGATCGACGATCCCGGCGTCAACGACGAGCTGTCCCTTCCGACCGTCGATAGCTTCAGGACCGGCGATGATCCGCCGATCAGGCAGCGCGACGTCTCCGGAGAGTTCTCCAAGCGGATCACTGAGGATTTCGCGATCATCCTGGGCTCGACCTATACCTTCCTCGGTCCGACCGATCCGACTGCGGCGGGGGCGAACGGCTTCCAGAACCTCGAAACGACGTTCAAGTACCGCGTGTTCAAGAGCCCGGAACATGAGTTCGTGTTCTCGGCCGGACTTTCCATCGAATGGGGCGGCAGCGGCAGCGCGAGCGTCGGCGCCGATCCATTTCACACCTACACGCCGACCATCTATTTCGGCAAAGGGCTCGGCGATCTGCCCGACAGCCTCTCCTGGATCAGGCCGGTCGCAATCACGGGACAGGTCGGCTACGCCATTCCCGCCCGGAATTTTACCACTACCTTCAGCGTCGATCCCGACAGCGGCGCGCTCGCGTCGGACACCGAGTTTCATCCGCGCGTGCTGAACTGGGGCGGGACGATGCAGTACAGCATGCCTTATTTGAAATCCTCGGTGGTTGATCTCGGCCTGCCGGACTTCATCAATCACCTGATCCCGCTGGTCGAAGCCACCTTGCAGACGCCGGTGGCGAACACGATCACCTCGGGGACGATGACCACGGGCACCATCAATCCCGGCGTGATCTATGTCGGCAACACCTTCCAGTTCGCGGTCGAGGCGCTGATCCCGATCAATCGGCAGAGCGGCAGCAACGTTGGTGTGGTCGCGCAGTTACATTTTTATCTCGACGATCTCGATCCGCGGGGGATCGGCAAGCCGATCTTCGGCGGTGCCGTCCAACCCGCAAGCCCCTTTCCAAGGTGATGAGACATGAGACGCTTTCTTTTGATTGGACTGGCTCCGCTTCTGATGTTGCTCACGATGGCCGTGGCAAACGCGCACGCGATGCTCGAACGTGCCGAGCCGCGGGTCGGCAACAAGGTCGCCGCGCCTCCGCGCGAAGTCACGCTGTGGTTCACGCAGAAGCTTGAACCGGCTTTCTCCGGGATCACCGTGACCAATTCGGTTGGCGAGCGTGTCGACAGCGGCAAGGCGCGCGTCAGCGGCAACCAGATGTCGGTTTCGCTCCGGGCGGGCGGCAGTGGAACCTACCACGTGAACTGGCATGTGCTTTCAGTGGATACCCACACGACTGAGGGCAATTTCACCTTCCAGGTCGGCCAGTAGATTGAACGGACCGGCCGATGGGCTTTCTTGGGGCGGAGATCGACGGACCCGTTGTGGTCGCGCGCGCCGTGCATTTCGCGGCAACCGCGCTGTTGGCCGGGGCGCTGGTTTTTCGTGCCGTCGTTGCTGATCCCGCCCTGCGCGGCGCAGGCGAGTCAGGCGCGGTCGTCGACGCGCGCATCCGGAGGCTCGCGTGGATGAGCCTTGCGGTATCCCTGATCTCCGGAGGCGTGTGGCTGTTGCTGCTGGCGGCATCGATGAGCGGCCAGACCTGGGGCGAGGCGATTGTCTCGGGCACGTTACTGGCCGTGCTCGGCGAAACCCAGTTTGGGCAGGTTTCGGAAATCCGGCTGGCGCTGGTAGTTCTGCTCGCGCTCTGCCTGTCTTGCGACCGCTATCGAACAGGGCGCTGGCTCGCGCTTGGAGCAGCAGTCTGCCTCGTGGGCTCCATCGCCTGGACCGGCCATGCGGGCTCGACACCGTACAGGCTCGGTTATCTCCACCTTGCCGCCGACGCGCTGCACCTCGCGGCGGCGGCAGCCTGGACCGGCGGCCTGGCCTCGCTCCTTTTGTTGCTTCACGCTCTGGCGCACAGCGGCGCCGAGGAGCGGCGGCTCGATGCGATCAGGCGATTTTCGGCGCTTGGGGTGCTCAGCGTGGCAACCTTGATTGTGACCGGGATCGTCAATGCCTGGATCCTGGTCGGCTCGTTCCGCGCGTTGTTTGTGACCGAGTATGGCTCGGTGCTGACGGCGAAGCTCGCTTTGTTCGTTGTCATGATCGCGTTTGCCGCCGTCAACCGCTTCTGGCTCACGCCGCGGCTTGCGTTGCGGCCCAACGGCGTGGCCGTTCGCTGGCTTGAGCGCAATACCACGGCCGAAATCGTGCTTGCGCTGATCGTGTTCGCCGTGGTCGGCGTGCTTGGCACGCTGCATCCGGCGGCCCATCTCATCAAATGAAAGCAGACAGAACAGGAGAAACTCAATGCAGAAACCATCGTCCGCATCGATTGCGCGCTTTGTGCTCGGCGCAATGCTCGCGGCATGCCTCTTTGCCGCGCCGTCTGCGCGTGCCGAAGAGGTCAAGGCCGGCGATCTCGTGATCAGTCAGGCCTGGAGCCGCGCCACGCCTGGTGGCGCCAAGGTCGGCGGCGGATATCTCACCATCGAGAACAAGGGCACCGCGCCGGATCGTTTGATCGGCGTTTCGTCCGATGCGGCCGGCAAGGTCGAGGTACACGAGATGGCGATGAGCAACGGTGTCATGACCATGCGTCCTCTGGAGAAGGGTCTGGCCGTAGAGCCCGGCAAGACCGTCAAGCTTGCACCGGGCGGCTATCACCTGATGCTGATGGATCTGAAAGCGCCGCTCAAGCAGGGCGAGAAGCTGCCGATCACGCTCGATTTCGAAAAGGCCGGCAAGGTGCAGGTCACGCTCGATGTGCAGGCCGTGGGCGCGCAGGGGCCCGGCGCGGCGTCCGGTGGCGGCTTGGAGATGAAGAAGATGTCTCCGGGGATGAAGATGTGAGGCACGTATCAAAGCCCGCGCTCTGGCTGCTTACTGCCGCGCTTGTCGCGTTCGGAACTGATCCGTCGGCGGCGACCACGCCGCTGGCGGTTCACATCCACTCCGACAAAGCCATGTTCCAGGTTCTGATCTCGCCGGGCGTCGTCGGAGCGGAAAATTTTGTCCTGCAACTGATGACGGGCGAGGGCACCTTGCTCGCGGTCAAGAACGCGACGCTGACCCTGAGCCCTCCCGGGGCAGGGGCCGAGCCGCTCACGCGCAAGGCGACGAGGGGTGCGGACGGATATTGGCATATCGACGACCTCCTGCTTCCCGCCGCTGGGCGCTGGCACCTGCGCATCGATGCCGTAACGCCGTTCCAAACGATCACCCTCGAAGACGAGTTTGACCTGCCCCTGCAATAGGCTGGCGCTGAGAACGCATTCATCTTCTCATTCTCGATCGCGTGATCTGCGCAAAGGCGCAGGAAAACCGATCACTTGGCGGTATTTTCCAGCGCCTGCCCTTGTGTTTTGGCGACCGATCCGGTTTGACTGCTTCCCGCCTGCTTCGCCAGTTCTTCAAGGTCCTGTCATGCGCCTGTCCCGCTTCTTTCTGCCGATCCTGAAGGAGAACCCGAAGGAGGCGGAAATCGTGTCGCATCGGTTGATGCTGCGTGCCGGCATGTTGCGGCAGGAGGCGGCCGGCATCTATGCCTGGCTTCCTCTCGGCTTTCGCGTCCTGAAAAAAATCGAGCAGATCGTGCGGCAGGAGCAGGACCGCGCCGGCGCGCTGGAGCTTCTGATGCCGACGCTGCAGCTTGCCGACCTCTGGCGCGAGAGCGGGCGCTACGATGCCTACGGTCCTGAGATGTTGCGCATCAGCGATCGGCACAAGCGCGAGCTTCTCTACGGGCCGACCAACGAAGAGATGATCACGGAGATCTTCCGCGCTTACGTCAAATCCTATCGCAGCCTGCCGCTCAATCTCTATCACATCCAGTGGAAGTTCCGCGACGAGCAGCGCCCGCGCTTCGGCGTGATGCGCGGCCGCGAGTTCCTGATGAAGGACGCCTATTCCTTCGACATCGACGAGGCCGGCGCGCGGCGCTCCTACAACAAGATGTTCGTCGCCTATCTGCGGACCTTTGCGCGCATGGGGCTCAAGGCGATCCCGATGCGCGCCGAAACCGGGCCGATCGGCGGCGACCTCAGCCACGAGTTCATCGTGCTGGCGGAGACCGGCGAGTCCGCCGTCTATTGCAACAAGGACGTGCTCGATTTGCCGATCCCCGGCGAGAATGTCGATTATGACGGCGACCTGACGCCGATCATCCGGGAGTGGACCTCGCTCTATGCCGCAACCGAGGACGTGCACGACGACGCGCGCTTCGAAGCCGAGGTGCCCGCGGACAAGCGGGTGCACACGCGCGGCATCGAGGTCGGCCAGATATTCTATTTCGGCACCAAATATTCGGACTCGATGAAAGCGCTGGTCGCCGGTCCCGACGGCGTCGAGGTGCCGATCCATGGAGGCTCCTATGGCGTCGGCGTGTCGCGCCTCGCAGGCGCCATCATCGAGGCCTGCCATGACGATGCCGGTATCAAATGGCCGGAAGCGGTCGCGCCCTTCAAGGCGACCATCCTCAATCTGAAGCAGGGCGGCGCGGACACCGATGCTGCCTGCGAAAGTCTCTATCGCGAACTTCAGGCCAGAGGGGTAGACGTCCTCTATGACGACACCGAGCAGAGGGCCGGCGCAAAGTTCGCCGCCGCCGACCTGATCGGCATCCCCTGGCAGATCATGGTGGGACCGAAGGGTCTTGCCGAAGGCAAGCTCGAGCTCAAGCGGCGCTCCGACGGATCGCGTGAAAATCTGTCTGCGGCCGACGTCGTGGCGCGGCTGGCCGGATAGCGGGTGACTCCAGAAAAGGCGCCTCGCACCGATGCGGGGCACGGGTCGGTGCTTGCGATAAGGTCATGCGCGGACAACGACAATTATCCACCGGGCGCGGTGTTGCGCGATGGCCAATCCGGCCACAATTGCCCCCGAATCATGGGATTATCGAGCGATGGCTGAAACCATGAACGAACCGCTTCAAACTGCGCCCTTCGCCCCCTTCGAATGGATGCTGTCGGGACGCTATTTGCGGGCGCGCCGCAGGGAAGGATTCATTTCCGTCATCGCCGGCTTTTCCTTTCTCGGCATCATGCTGGGCGTCGCGACGCTGATCATCGTGATGGCCGTGATGAACGGGTTCCGCAAGGAGCTGCTCGACAAGATCCTCGGCCTCAACGGCCACCTTTTGGTGCAGCCGCTGGAATCGCCGCTCACCGACTGGAAGGATGTCGCCGAGCGCATCAGCCAGGTGCAGGGTGTTCGTCTCGCGGCGCCTGTCGTCGACGGGCAGGCATTGGGGTCGTCGCCGTTCAACGCGGCCGGCGTGTTCGTGCGCGGCATCCGCGCCGACGATTTGAACAGCCTGACGTCGATCGCCAAGAACATCAAGCAGGGAACTCTCGAGGGCTTTGACGAAGGGCAGGGCGTCGCGATCGGCCGCAGGCTCGCCGATCAATTGTCGCTGCATGCCGGCGACAGCATCACTTTGGTGTCGCCGAAGGGCGCGGTGACGCCGATGGGAACGACGCCCCGCATCAAGCCGTACAAGGTGACGGCCGTGTTCGAGATCGGCATGTCCGAATATGACTCGATCTTCGTGTTCATGCCGCTGCCGGAGGCGCAGGCCTATTTCAACCGGCCGAACGACGTGTCCTCGATCGAGGTGTTCACCACCAATCCGGATCGCATCGACAGCTTTCGCAAGAGCGTGACCGAGGCCGCAGGCCGGCCGGTGTTCCTGGTGGACTGGCGGCAGCGCAACTCGACCTTCTTCAACGCGCTTCAGGTCGAGCGCAACGTGATGTTCCTGATCCTGACGATGATCGTGCTGGTCGCGGCGCTCAACATCATCTCCGGGCTGATCATGCTGGTGAAGGACAAGGGCAGCGACATCGCGATCCTGCGTACCATGGGCGCCTCGCAGGGATCGATCATGCGGATCTTCCTGATCACGGGAGCTGCGATCGGCGTGGTGGGAACGCTGACGGGGTTCTTCGTCGGGCTGATCATCTGTCTCAACATCGAATCGATCCGGCAATTCCTGTCCTGGCTCACCTCGACCGAGCTGTTCTCGCCGGAGCTGTACTTCCTGTCGCGCCTGCCGGCCGAGGTCGATTTCGGCGAGACCGCCGCGGTCGTGATCATGGCGCTGACGCTGTCCTTCCTCGCCACGCTCTATCCTTCCTGGCGCGCCGCGCGCCTCGATCCGGTCGAAGCGCTCCGGTACGAGTGAGGACCTGATGGAGCAAGGTGCGGAAGATGTACCGGTGATCTATCTCCACGAGATAAAGCGCCAGTACATGCAGGGCGAGGCGCCGCTGATCATTCTGGATGGCGCAAAGCTGGCGCTGTGGGCCGGCCAGTCCGTCGCATTGGTAGCGCCCTCCGGCTCCGGCAAGTCGACGCTGCTACACATTGCAGGTCTGCTGGAGACGCCCGACGAGGGCGAGGTCTATGTGGGTGGCGCGCCAACCTCGCAGCTTTCCGATGTCGAACGCACGCAGATCCGCCGTACCGAGATTGGCTTCGTCTACCAGTCGCACCGGCTGCTGCCGGAATTTTCCGCGCTCGAAAACGTCATGCTGCCACAGATGATCCGGGGGCTGAGGCGCTCGGAAACGATCAAGCGCTCCAGCGAGATCCTGGGCTATCTCGGCCTCGGCGATCGCCTGAAGCATCGTCCGGCGGAGTTATCGGGCGGCGAGCAGCAGCGCGTTGCGATCGCGCGCGCCGTTGCGAATGCACCACGCGCGCTGCTCGCCGACGAGCCGACCGGCAATCTCGATCCGCACACCTCCGACCATGTCTTCCAGGCGCTGATGCAGCTCGTCAAGGCAACCGGCGTCGCGATGCTGATCGCGACCCACAACATGGAGCTGGCGGGCCGCATGGACCGCCGGGTGTCGCTGGCGAACGGGCAAGTTGTCGAGCTCGATTAGTACGCCTCGCGGCGTCTCGGGCGGCGAGACGCGCGCTCGTCATATCCTGCGCTTGCAAAATACGGATTGAGAACGCATTGCGCGGGGCGGCCGGAAGCTGTCGCGTTGCATTGGGCCAGCGAGGCGTAACTGCAATCGTAATAGTTGATGGGGCCATAGACCCTGAGACAAACCGGAAAACCGGGCGCGTAGGTTTGTGCTTGCGCCGGCGCGGCCACGGCGAGGAGGGCGCCAACGCTCGCTGCGAGTAGGGGAAGCGCAATCTGCTGCATCGCCGGCCTCCTTTCATCCGCGCTGTAATGGCCACTGCAGCAAGTCCTGTGCGCTGAGATCAACTCACGTTCGCGCACAGCGCATCAATAATATCGCCAGGACCGCTGTGGATAGTAACCTGGTGGAACTGGATAGTAGTCCTGCGGAAACGGCCGATTGCGGTTTTGATAGGCGTACGGATCGTCGCTCGCGCCGGTGAAATACGGATTGGCGATGCAATAGACTTTCCGCCCCGACGCGGTCGCAACGCGCTGCTCATAGGTATCGAAAGTGCAAGCGCTCAGGCCCGGATATTCGTCGCCCTGCAGACAAAAGGGGTGACGGCTGCCGACCGCCTGGGCCGGCCCGGCGCCGAGACATGCAAGGCTACATGCTGCGAGCATGCCGAGGACGAAGTGACGCATGAAACTCCCCATAATTCCCAAAACGCGACTGCCGGCGATGATAGCGCAGGGTGCGTATCGGCAGGCAAGTCCGGGTCGAATGCCGATTGAAAAATCAGGTAAGTGTCTGTTGTATCAGTCGATTTTCCTCGTGCCGGAAACGCGGATTGTCAGGTTGAGCGGCCGTTTTCCCACGGCTCGAGGTCGCTTGGTGCCGATTCAAGCATTTCGCGGCTCAGGAAAGCGCCCGCGGCTGCGCAAGAAGCTTTTTTTGCGGACCTTTCGCCGGTTTCCGGCACTAATTCAGGGACGGCTTCTTTCGCCGGGGATCGCTGGCGTGGCCTGCCGCGGGTCGGCGGGAAAGTTCTTTCTGAGGTGGATCGAAGGGCATGTTGCAAAAATCCGTCCAATTCGCGCCTGCGATGTTCGAGGTGCTGCTCAGGCGTCGTGGACGCAACCGCTGGCAATGGCAGGTTTGCGACCGCGCTGGAAAGGCGATCATGCAGGGCTTTGAGGATTCGCGTCCGGGAGCCAAATACCGGGGCAATCGCGCCCTGTTCCTGCTGCTGCTCACCTCCGGCCGGGTCTCTCTGCACCCCTCGTAACCAATTCTTAACCGACTGAAACTCGGCCGCGAAAGTGCGGCTGCACCGCTCTTGACGCCAGAACAGAAAGGGAACAATGTTCTCTCTATGTTCTAGTGATCGGGAGGCACTCATGTTACGGATTTTCGTGGAAGAAGCGGCGGCGCTGACGTCCATTGCACTGTTCGTGGGGATGATCGCGGTGTGGGCCCAGCTGCTCACCCAGTTGTGATGGAGCATTGGGGAAAAGCCGGATGGCTTAGGACAATGGCGCCTTCCACGTGGACTTGGTCAGTGTGAACCAGCACCATCCTGAACCGAGTCGGCCGCAAGGCATCGGCTCTCTCGCAATCGTTCCTCACGAGCTATGTCCAGCGCCGGGTTTGTTCACCTCCACGTCCATTCCGCCTACTCGCTTTTGAAAGGCTCGATCAAGATCGCCAGGCTTGGCGAGCTTGCCAAAGCCGATCGCCAGCCCGCACTGGCGCTGACCGACACCGACAACATGTTCGGGGCGCTGGAGTTCTCCGACAAGATGGCCGGCTACGGCATCCAGCCGATCGTCGGACTCGAGCTTGCGGTGGATTTCGGCGACCAGGACCCCAATGCGCGCAACGCGCATGCGACGACCCCCTCGCGCATCGTGCTGCTCGCCGCCCGTGAGCGCGGCTATCGCAGCCTGATGCGGCTCAATTCCCGCGCCTTCCTCGAGACGCCCGTGCATCAGGCGCCGCACATCAAGTTCGACTGGCTGACGGACGACGCGGAGGACCTGATCGCACTGACCGGCGGCCCGGACGGGCCGATCTCGCTCGCGTTTCAGGGCGATCTCGCCGCGCTCGGGGCCACGCGTTGTGAGCGCCTGGCGGGCCTGTTCGGCGACCGGCTTTATGTGGAATTGCAGCGCCACAGTCTGGACCGCGAGCGCCGCATCGAGAGCGCCCTGATCGACCTCGCCTACGCCAAGGGCTTGCCGCTGGTTGCGACCAACGAGCCGTACTTTGCCACCTCGGACGATTACGAAGCCCATGACGCGCTGCTCTGCATTGCCGGCGGGCGGCTTGTCGCCGAGACCGATCGCGAGCAGCTCACCTCGGATCACCGTTTCAAGACGCGCGCGGAAATGGCGCTGCTGTTTGCCGATATTCCGGAGGCTCTGAGCTCGACGGTCGAGATTGCCGAGCGCTGCTCGTTCCGTCCAATGACGCGCAGGCCGATCTTGCCGCGCTTCACGGTGGGCGCGGGTTCTGGCTCGGGTGCCGCAAGCGACGAGGCCGCCGAGCTGAAGCGGCAGGCGGAGGAGGGGCTTGCCAATCGGTTGAAGGTTCACGGCCTCTCGCAAAGGACGACCGAGGAGGACTACAACAAGCGCCTCGCCTTCGAGCTCGACGTCATCACCCGCATGAACTATGCGGGTTATTTCCTCATCGTCGCCGACTTCATCAAATGGGCGAAGGCGCATGACATACCTGTCGGCCCCGGCCGCGGTTCGGGCGCGGGCTCGCTGGTTGCGTGGGCGCTGACCATTACCGACCTCGATCCGATCCGGTTTGGGCTCCTGTTCGAGCGCTTCCTCAATCCAGAGCGCGTGTCGATGCCGGACTTCGACATCGATTTCTGCCAGGACCGCCGTGGCGAGGTGATCGACTACGTCCAGAAGCGTTACGGCCGAGACCAGGTGGCCCAGATCATCACCTTCGGCACCCTGCAGGCGCGCGGCGTGCTGCGCGATGTCGGGCGCGTGCTGCAGATGCCTTATGGGCAGGTCGACAAGCTCACCAAGCTTGTGCCGCAAAATCCCGCCGCGCCCGTGACGCTCGCGGCCGCCATTGCCGGCGAACCGAAGCTGCAGGCGTTTCGCGACGAAGACCCGGTGGTCGCGCGCGCCTTCGACATCGCTCAACGACTCGAAGGCCTGACCCGGCATGCATCGACCCACGCCGCCGGTATCGTGATCGGCGATCGCCCGCTGAGCGAATTGGTCCCGCTTTATCGCGATCCGAAATCCGATATGCCGGTGACCCAGTTCAATATGAAATGGGTCGAGCCGGCCGGGCTCGTGAAATTCGACTTCCTCGGCCTGAAGACGCTGACCGTGCTCGATGTCGCGGTGAAGCTTCTCAGGCAGCGCGGCATTCACGTCGATCTAGCGACCTTGCCGCTGGATGATGCGGCAAGTTACCAGATGCTGGCGCGCGGCGACGTGGTCGGCGTGTTCCAGGTTGAAAG
Organism: uncultured Alphaproteobacteria bacterium; assembly: GCA_963738845.1. GTDB lineage: Bacteria > Pseudomonadota > Alphaproteobacteria > Rhizobiales > Xanthobacteraceae > Bradyrhizobium. The sequence continues at coordinate 262,412 of CAVTYJ010000017.1, forward strand.
TCAGGGCATGCGGCGCGCGCTGGTCGACATGCGGCCCGACCGTTTCGAGGACATCATCGCGCTGGTCGCGCTGTACCGTCCGGGTCCGATGGCGAACATTCCGACCTATTGCGCGCGCAAGCATGGGGACGAAGAGCCGGAATATCTTCATCCGCTGCTCGAGCCCATTTTGAAGGAAACCTTCGGCGTCATCATCTACCAGGAACAGGTGATGCAGATCGCGCAGGTCATGGCCGGCTATTCGCTGGGCGAAGCCGATCTGTTGCGCCGTGCGATGGGCAAGAAGATTCGCGCCGAGATGGAGAAGCAGCGCGAGCGCTTCGTCGCGGGCTCGGTCAAGAACGGCGTGCCGAAAGGGCAGGCGGAAACCATATTCGAGCTGCTCGCGAAATTCGCCGATTACGGCTTCAACAAGAGCCACGCGGCGGCCTATGCGCTCGTGTCCTACCACACCGCTTATATGAAAGCGCATTACCCGGTCGAGTTTCTCGCCGCCTCGATGACGCTCGATCTCAACAATACCGACAAGCTCTCCGAATTTCGCAGCGAGGCGCAGCGGCTCGGCATCAAGGTCGAGGCGCCCTCGATCAATCGATCGGGCGCGAGCTTCGAGGTTGCCGACGGCACCATCTATTATGCGCTTGCCGCGTTGAAGGGGGTCGGTCCCCAGGCAATCGAGCAGATCGTCGAGGAACGGAAGAAGGGACTCTTTACGTCGCTTGCCGACTTCGCCTCGCGCGTCAATCCGCGCGCCATCAACAAGCGCATCGTCGAGAGTTCTTGCGGCCGCCGGAGCCTTCGACGCGCTGGAGGCAAACCGGGCGCGCGTGTTTGCCGGCGCGGATGCGATCCTCGCCGCCTGCCAGCGCAGCCACGAGGCGCAAAGCATCGGCCAGAACGACATGTTCGGCAACGCGGCCGACGCGCCGACCATCATGCTCCCGCAGATCGAGCCGTGGTTGCCGGCCGAGCGGCTGCGGCGCGAATATGACGCGATCGGCTTCTTTCTGTCCGGCCATCCGCTCGACGATTACGCGACCGTGCTGAAGCGGCTTCGGGTGCAGTCCTGGGCGGAATTCTCCCGCGCGGTGAAAACCGGCGCCACCGCAGGAAAGGTCGCCGCGACCGTGGTGTCGCGGATGGAACGGCGCACCAAGACCGGCAACAAGATGGGCATCATGGGTCTCTCGGATCCGACCGGCCATTTCGAGGCCGTGCTGTTCTCCGAGGGGCTCGCGCAATATCGCGACATTCTGGAACCGGGTGCGGCGGTGCTGCTGCAACTCGGGGCCGAATTGCAGGGCGAGGATGTCCGCGCACGCGTTCTCCATGCAGAACCGCTCGATCACGCTGCCGCCAAAACGCAAAAAGGCCTGCGGATATTTTTGCGCGATACCAAACCGTTGGAATCGATCGCAAAACGGCTGCAGGGACCGGAGGCTGCAGCTGTGCCCGGCAAGCCAAGTCAGGCCAGGCCGGCGGCTCAAGCCGTCGGAGGCGCCGACGGGGATGTCTCGCTGGTGCTGATGCTCGACCTCGACACCGAGGTCGAGATGAAATTGCCCGGTCGATTCAAGGTCTCGCCCCAGATCGCCGGAGCGATCAAGGCCGTGGCAGGCGTCGTCGACGTACAGGCGCTCTAAAAGGCAATTCCGCGCGCGGAATTATCGCCTTGATTGCAGCGCAATTCGTTCAAACAATGTTCAGCTAGCGCGGCGCTGAATGCGCGCGGGAACCTTTACGATGGGCGGAACCTCCATGCGACTGGCCAAGCCAATTGTTGTTTTTTCGCTGTGCCTGTTTCTGACGTCGGCGATTTCGGCATCTCTTGATCCGGCTGCGGCTCAGCAGCAGGAAAAGCGCGTCGCGCTGGTGATTGGAAACGGCTCCTACGCCAAGGCGCCGCTTGCCACGACGGCCAATGATGCCGGTCTCGTCGCGCAGACGCTGCAGGCGGCAGGCTTCGACGTGATCGGCGCGCGCGATCTCGACGCCAACTCGCTGCGCAAGACCTTCCGCGATTTCTTGCAGAAGGCGGAGAGCGATCCGGCCAATACGGTCGCGATGATCTATCTCTCCGGCTACGGCATTCAGCTCGCCGGCGAGAACTATTACATTCCCGTGGACTCGACCATCAGCCGCGACACCGACATTCCGATCGAAGGTTTGCGCCTCAGCGACTACACGCGCGAGCTTGCCTCCGTGCCGCTGAAGGCCAGCGTTTTCGTGCTCGATGCCGCACGACAACAGCCGTTTGTGGAAGGTGGAAATCCGATCGCCAGCGGTCTTGCGCTGGTCGATCCCGCGCCGAACACGCTGATCGCGTTCAACGCCGCGCCCGGCACCGTGGCGCCGACGGAAGCGGGACCCTACGGCGCTTACGCGCAGGCACTCGCTGAAATGATCCGCACCGGCGGCCTCACGCTGCCGGACGTGTTCGATCGCGTGCGCCTGCGTGTCAGCGAAAATACCAAGGGCGGACAAATCCCCTGGGATGCGCAGAAGATCCAGGTGCCGTTCGCCTTCTTCGAGCGCGCGCCCGATGCGCCGCCGGTGCAAGGAAGCGCGGACCAGGTCGCGGCCATCCGCGAGCGGCCGATGCGCGATCTTGGCGCGCAGGAAGCATTTTCGGCAGCGCTGGCTCGCGACACCATGCAGGGATATGAAGATTTTCTTCTCGCCTATCCCACCGATCCCCTGGCCAAGCGCGTGAGGGCGATCGTCGCCGCGCGCCGCGAGGCCATCACCTGGCGCCGCACCTATCTGGCCGACACGCCGGACGGCTATTGGTCGTATATGCGGCGCTATCCGCAGGGACCCCACGCATGGGATGCGCGCCGCCGCCTCATGATCCTGTCGGCGGCGCTGGAGCCGCCGCCGACGTTCGCGATGATCGACTACGATCTGCCGCCGCCGCCGCCCGACGAAATGGTGTTTGTCGACCGTCCGGTGTTCTACTTCGGCGATCCCGTGTTCGCTTTTGCGCCGCCGCCACCGCCGCCGGTGTATTTCCTGCCGCCGCCGCCACCGGATTTCGTGGTGCTGGCGCCGCCCATCGTCGCGGTCGGCGTCGGAGTGGGCATCGGCGTTGGGCTGTTCGTGCTGCCGCGACCGGCCTTCGTGCCGATCCCGGCGTTCGTCAGGCCACCCGTCTATGTCGCGCCGCCGCCGAACAACATCATCTACAACAACATTCACAACACCACGGTCATCAACACCGTGATCAACAATCCTGCGCCTGCGCCCGCTGCGATCGCCGCTGCGGGAGGTCCCAAGACGGGCACGCTGGGGCCGACGCTTCCGAACAACGTTGCGCAACGCGCTTCGTTGATTCAGGAGGGCAAGCTGCAGGCCCCGCCGAGCGCATCGATCAATGCGGCCGCCAAGCCTGGAACGCCCGGCGTGACGCCCGCCAACATCGCGCCCAACGCGGCGCTTCCGAGGGCCAATGCGCTGCCGGTGCCCGGCGCCAAGGGCGCGCCTGCGTCGCCTCCCGGCGCAACGGGAACACTCGGCACGACGCCGAGTGCCAAGCTGACCACGCCCACGGAGAGCGGCAAGCTTGCGCCGGCCACATCCGGAAAGCCAACCGCGACCCAGGGTCCGGCCACCTCCGGTCCGCAGGAGCACGAGAGGAAAGGAAACTCGCCGCCAACGACGACGACCATGGCCAAGCCCGACATCAAGCCTGAGGCAAAGCCCGCCAATACGGCGCCGCGGCCGGACCTGAAGCGGGCGAATGCGCCGCCGCCCCCGCCACCAAACCAGGAGGCCAAGCGCTTCACACCGCCTCCTTCGGCACCAAAGCCGGCCGCGGCGCCGCCGCCGCCCAGGCCCGCAACCGCCGCGGTGCGACCCGCGCCGCCGCCGGTAGCGCCGCGACCGGCTCCGGCTGCCCCTGCGGCACCAAAGCCGGCGGCTGCGAAAAAATGTCCGCCGAACCAGCCCAGGTGCTAGGCTCGGCGCATTGAAAACTCGAATTGTTCAGGCGCCCCGGTTCTCAATTCGCCGGGGCGCCACAAATTTGTGGGGGAGCCAATGTGCGAGATATGCCGGCAAGGCGCGCACCGTTCGTTTAAGCCATCCAGGCGAAGCTTCATCCTGACCGCGTCAGCGGCTGGCCTGCTGCTTGCCCATCCCGCCCTCGCCAAGGAAGCGAAAGCACCGCCCAAGCCGCAAAACGTGCTCACGCCCGACGCCGCGCTGGCGCGGTTGAAGCAGGGCAATGAACGCTATGTCGAAGGTGTCGCCAAGCGCCACGACTTCAAGCATGAGCGGGAGGCGCTGGCGGGCGGCCAAAATCCCTATGCGGCCATCCTGAGTTGCGCGGACTCGCGCATTGCGCCGGAATATGCCTTCGACAGCGGCCGAGGCGATCTCTTTGTCTGCCGCGTGGCCGGAAACTTCGCGAGCGAGGACATCGTGGCGAGCATGGAATATGCGATCGCCGTGCTCAACGTGCCGCTCATTCTCGTGCTTGGGCACGAAAGCTGCGGCGCGGTCGATGCGACCATCAAGTCGCTCAAGGACGACAAGCCGTTGCCCGGTCACATGCCCTCGCTGGTCACGGCGATTGCGCCGGCGGTGAAGGCGGTTGCGCAAGCGTCCGGCAACGCCCTCGACAACGCCATTCGCCAAAACGTCGTCGACAACGTCGCCAAGCTGAAAGGGGCAACCCCGATCCTGAACGCAGCGGTCGACCAGGCGAAATTGAAGGTGGTTGGTGGCATCTATCGCCTGAAGAGCGGCGAGGTCGATATGGTGGCCTGAGCGAGCAAAAAAGCGCGGTTTGGGCGGCGGAATCAGCCGAAAAGCGGCCTTATTTCCTTGCTTCTGGCCCAAATCAGGCTATATAGCGCGCCATCTCACACGGAAACATGGCTTCAGAGGCCGTCCGGTGGCAGCCGGGCCGATAAGGCTCGTTTGCTCACACGTTTCCGGAGGAACCAACCGGAGAAAAACTAAAATGGCGCTACCTGATTTCAACATGCGCCAGCTGCTCGAGGCTGGCGTGCACTTTGGTCACCAATCGCACCGCTGGAATCCGAAGATGTCCGAGTACATCTTCGGCACCCGCAACAACATCCACATCATCGACCTCGCACAGACCGTGCCGATGCTGCACCGTGCCCTGCAGGCGGTCAGCGATACCGTGGCCAAGGGCGGCCGTATCCTGTTCGTCGGCACCAAGCGGCAGGCGCAGGACGGCGTTGCCGATGCCGCCAAGCGCTGCGCGCAGTATTTCGTCAATTCGCGCTGGCTCGGCGGCACGCTGACCAACTGGAAGACGGTGTCTGCCTCGATCAAGCGGCTGCGTCAGCTCGATGAGATGCTTGGTTCCGTCGAGAACACGCCATACACCAAGAAGGAGCGGCTCACCTTGCAGCGTGAGCGGGACAAGCTCGATCGCTCGCTCGGCGGGATCAAGGACATGGGCGGCCTGCCCGACATGATCTTCGTGATCGACACCAACAAGGAAGACATCGCGATCGCCGAGGCGCGGCGCCTCAACATCCCCGTTGCGGCGATCGTCGACACCAATTCCGATCCCAAGGGGATTACTTACGTGGTCCCGGGCAATGACGATGCGGGCCGCGCGATCTCGCTCTACTGCGATCTCGTCGCGCGTGCGGCCATCGATGGCATCTCGCGGGCGCAGGGCGAAGCCGGGATCGACGTCGGCGCATCTGCCCAGCCGGCCGAGGAGATTCCGGCTGCTGCGCAGCAGGCCGGCTTTCAGGGACTTGCCGGGCCACGCGGCACCGCCGACGATCTCAAGAAGCTGCCCGGCGTTTCCGGTGCGATCGAGAAGAAGTTCAACGATCTCGGCATCTTCCACTATTGGCAGCTCGCCGAGCTCGATCACGATACCGCGCACAAGATCGGCGAAGAATTGGGTCTGCCCTCGCGCGCCGATGCCTGGGTCGCGCGCGCCAAGACGCTCACCGCGGAAGCGGAATAACACGACAGGGTGGCCGGATCAGCCGGCCGTCCCTTTCTCCCCTGTCAGTCACCTGATGGCACACGCGGCCTGGCCCGTTGAGCCGCGCCGCATCGGTCCGGAAAGGCAAAAGGACGTTCAGCAATGGCTACGATCACGGCAGCGATGGTCAAGGATCTGCGCGAATCCACCGGCGCAGGCATGATGGACTGCAAGGCCGCTCTCACCGAAACGGCTGGCGACATGCAGGCAGCCCAGGATTGGCTGCGCAAGAAGGGGTTGTCGAAGGCTGCGAAAAAGGCAGGCCGGGTTGCGGCCGAAGGCCTGATCGGCGCGCTTACCTCAGGCACCAAGGGCGTCCTGGTCGAGGTCAACTCCGAGACGGACTTCGTCGCACGCAACGGGCAGTTCCAGGGCCTCGTCAAGATGATCGCGCAGGTTGGGCTCGAGGTCGGCGCCGACGTCGAGAAGATCAAGGCGGCAAAGGTCGGCAGCGCCACCGTGGAGACCGCGATTTCCGAGGCGATCGCAACCATCGGCGAGAACATGACCCTGCGCCGCGCCGCGCAGCTTGCGGTCGGCAAGGGCGTCGTGTCGAGCTATGTCCACAACGCCGTCATCGAGGGGGCCGGCAAGATGGGGGTCATCGTCGCGCTGGAGTCCGGCGGCAAGGTCGATGAGCTCAGCCATCTCGGCCGTCAGCTTGCGATGCATGTCGCCGCCGCAAACCCGCTCGCGATCGATCCGGCCGGCCTCGGTCCGGAGCTTATCAAGCGCGAGAAGGACGTGCTCGCCGACAAATATCGCCAGCAGGGCAAGCCCGAGAATGTGATCGAGAAGATCGTCGAGTCCGGCCTGAAGACCTACTACAAGGAGGTTTGCCTTCTGGAGCAGGCCTTCATCCACGACACCGGCAAATCGGTCGCCCAGGCGGTCACGGAAGCTGAGGGCAAAATCGGCGCGGGCGTGAAGATCGCGGCATTTGTGCGCTATGCTCTTGGCGAGGGAATCGAGAAGCAGGAAACCGATTTTGCCGCGGAAGTCGCGGCCGCCAGCGGCAAGAAGTAGTCGCCGCGCAGGCGGCCGCCCGCGCGTTCAGGAGGGCAGGCATCGCATGGCTGAGCCGGTCTATCGTCGCGTGGTGATAAAGCTGTCGGGTGAGTATCTCGCCGGCAGCCAGGCGTTTGGCATCGATCAGCCGACCGTCGACCGGATTGCAAGCGACCTGGTCGCGGCGCAAAAGCTCGGGGCCGAGGTCGCGGTCGTCGTCGGCGGTGGCAACATGGTGCGCGGCGTGCAGGTGTCCTCGCGCGGGGTGTCGCGCACCACGGGCGACACCATGGGCATGCTCGCGACCGTCATGAACTGCCTCGCGCTGGAGGCCGCGCTGGAGCGGCAAGGCGCGCCAGCCCGCACGCTCTCGGCCTTTGTGATGCCCGAGATTTGCGAGCTGTTCACTCGCGCTGCGGCGCACAAATATCTGGGCGAAGGCCGCATCGTGCTGCTCGGCGGCGGCACCGGCAACCCGTTCTTCACCACCGATACCACGGCCGTGCTGCGCGCCGCCGAGATCGATGCCGAGGCGGTTCTGAAGGCCACAAATGTCGACGGTATCTACAGCGCCGATCCCAAAAAGGATCCGTCCGCCAAGCGCTTCGATCGTCTCACTCACGGCCAGGCGATCGAAGGCGACTACAAGGTGATGGACGCAACGGCATTCGCGCTTGCCCGCGAGACGTCGCTGCCTATCATCGTGTTCTCGATCGCCGAGCCCGGCTCCATGGCCGCGATCCTGCGCGGCAAGGGCCGCGGAACCATCGTCGCCGGCTGAACACGAGGGCCGAGCGCTCCGGCGAAAAGCTTGAAGAGGAGGAGAGCGTTATGTCCACGGGCAAGTTCGACATCAACGAATTGAAGCGCCGCATGCAGGGCGCGACCCAGGCGCTCAAGCACGAGCTCGGCGGACTGCGCACGGGGCGCGCGTCAGCGTCGATGCTTGAACCGGTGCAGGTCGATGCCTACGGCACGCATATGCCGTTGAACCAGCTCGCGACTGTCAGCGTGCCGGAGCCGAGGATGATCTCGGTGCAGGTGTGGGACAAGTCGATGGTCAAGGCCGTCGAGAAGGCGATTGTCGATTCCAATCTTGGCCTGTCGCCGGCGACCGAAGGGCAGGTGCTTCGCCTGCGCATCCCCGAGCTCAACCAGGAGCGCCGCAAGGAACTCGTGAAAGTCGCGCACAAATACGCCGAAGCCGCGCGTGTCGCGGTGCGCCATGTTCGCCGCGACGGCCTCGACGTCGTCAAGAAGCTGGAAAAGAACCATGAGATTTCCGAGGACGATCAGGAACGGCTTGCCCACGACGTGCAGAAGGCGACGGACGGCATTATTTCCGAAATCGACCAGATGCTCGCGGCCAAGGAAAAAGAAATCCTGACCGTTTAAGGATCGACCGATGTCGAAAGCCGCCGTTCCCGCCGCCAGGCAGCAGGACCGATCCGACGGTCCGCTGCACGTTGCCATCATCATGGACGGCAACGGCCGCTGGGCGGCGGCGCGCGGGCTTGCGCGCGCGGAAGGCCATCGGCGCGGCGTGGAGGCTTTGCGCGGCGTGGTGAAGGCGGCTCACGAGCTCGGCATCCTCTACCTCACGATCTTCTCGTTCAGCTCGGAAAACTGGTCGCGGCCGGCAAGCGAGATCGGCGATCTGTTCGGCCTCTTGCGTCGGTTCATTCGCAATGATCTGGCGACGCTGCACCGCGACGGCGTGAGGGTGCGCGTGATCGGCGAGCGCGAGGGCCTCGAGCCCGACATTTGCGCGCTTTTGAACGAAGCCGAAGAGCTCACGCGCAACAACACGCGTCTCAACCTCATCGTCGCCTTCAATTACGGCTCGCGACAGGAGATCGCCCGCGCCGCCCAGCGGCTCGCTAGCGAAGTGGCCGACGGCCGGCGCGACCCGGGCTCGATCGATGCCGACACGCTCGGGCAATATCTCGATGCGCCCGATATTCCCGATCCCGACCTGATCATCCGAACCAGCGGCGAGCAGCGGCTGTCCAATTTCCTGATGTGGCAGGCGGCCTACAGCGAATTGGTGTTCGTGCCGATGCACTGGCCCGATTTCGACAAGGTCGCGCTCGAGGGCGCGATTGCCGAGTACTCAAGGCGCGAGCGCCGCTTCGGCGGCCTTGCGGCGAAAACCGGATCGTGAGCGAGGAGCGAGCCGCACCGGCCCAGGCCGGAGGGGATTCGCGCAACCTGCTTGCGCGCATTGCGGCCGCCGCCGTGCTCGCACCGGCAGCGATTGCTGCCGCCTATGCGGGCGGCTTGCTTTGGACCGCACTCGTGACGCTCGGCGCAGCCGGTTTGTACGTGGAGTGGCTGATGGTCGCGGGTGCTGCGCGCGACAGACGTGTGGTTACCGGCGGCGTGGCGGCGCTCGCACTTGCAGGTCTTTGCCTCGGCCTGGGCAAAATCGATGCTGCGCTGCTCATTCTGCTGCTGGGGCTTGCCGCTGTGGGCGCGCTGTCGGCCGAGCGGCGGCGATGGACCTCTGCGGGTTTTCTCTATGCCGCCGCGGCGCTGCTTGCCTCGGTTCTGGTCCGGCTCGACCAGCTCGAGGGACTTGTTGCGTTGATCCTGGTGCTGCTGGTGGTCTGGGCAACCGACATTGCCGGATATTTCGCGGGGCGCGGCATTGGCGGACCAAAGCTCTGGCCGCGGGTCAGCCCGAACAAGACCTGGGCCGGCGCGATCGGCGGATTTGTCGCAAGTCTTCTGGTCGCGGCCGGCTTTGCGGCCTTGGGCCTCGGTCGGATCGTTCCCATGCTTGTGGTGGCGGCATGCCTGTCGATTGCATCGCAGCTCGGCGATCTCCTTGAATCGGCGGTCAAACGTCACTTCGGCGTGAAGGATTCCAGCCACATCATTCCCGGCCATGGCGGGTTGATGGACCGGCTCGACGGCTATGTGGCCGCCATTGTCGTGGCGGCAATTTTCGGATTTTTGCGCGGCGGCGTGGATGGCGTCGGGCGTGCTCTTATGGTTTGGTGAGACAATGAGCGCCGTTCCCTTGCGTAACAACAGAGCGACGGCTTCGGCCACGCGCAGCGTCACCGTGCTCGGTGCAACCGGCTCTATCGGCGACAGCACGATGGATCTGCTGCGCGGCGCCCGCGAGCGCTATCGCGTCGAGGCGCTCACCGGAAACAGCAACGTGCAGGGGTTGGCCAAGCTCGCGCGCGAGTTCGACGCGCGCTTCGTTGCGGTCGCCGATCCGAGCCGGCTTGATGAGCTGAAGGATGCCCTGGCGGACACGCGGATCGAATGCGGTGCGGGCGAAAGCGCCGTGATCGAAGCCGCCGCGCGGCCGGCCGACTGGGTGATGGCGGCGGTCTCGGGCGCGGCCGGTTTGAAGCCCGCGCTTGCGGCGGTCGATCGTGGCGCAACCGTTGCCCTCGCCAACAAGGAATGCCTGGTCTGTGCCGGCGATTTCTTCATGCAGCGCGCGGCCAAGGCCGACGCCTGCATCCTGCCTGCCGATTCCGAGCATAACGCGCTGTTTCAGGCGCTCTCCTCAGGTAACCGCGACGAGCTCGTGCGCGTCATCATCACCGCTTCCGGTGGGCCGTTCCGCACATGGGCCGCGGCCGATATCGAGCAGGCGACACTGGCACAGGCGCTCAAGCACCCGAACTGGAGCATGGGCCAGAAGATCACGATCGATTCCGCCTCCATGATGAACAAGGGGCTCGAGGTGATCGAGGCGTCCTATCTTTTTTCGCTCGCCCCCGAAGAGATCGACGTGCTCGTGCATCCGCAGTCGATCATCCACGGCATGGTCGAGTTTTCCGACTGCTCCGTGGTGGCGCAGTTGGGCAGTCCCGACATGCGCACGCCGATCGCGCATTGCCTGGGATGGCCGGACCGCATCAAGGGTCCGGCTGCGAAGCTCGATCTCGCAAAGATCGGTCAGCTCACCTTCGAGGCGCCCGATTTCGAACGATTTCCGGCGCTGCGACTTGCCTATGAGGCCCTGCGTACCGGCCGCGGCGCCACCACCGTGTTCAATGCCGCCAACGAGGTTGCGGTTGCGGCATTTATCGCCGGCAAGATCAGGTTCGGCGCGATTGCGCGCCTTGTGGAAGCGACCATCGAGGCCTGGATTCGCTCCGGCAATCTGGCGCCCTTGACGTCGGCGGACGACGCGATTGCCGTTGACCATGGCGCGCGAAATAAGGCGGCTGCCCTCTTGCCTCAAATTGCCTTAAAGGCATCCTAGTCGGTTGAGAGGAGCCTTGCGGCTCCGGTTCAGGGGAATCGAATGTCTGAGTTTTTCCTCCACAGTTTCAATACGTTAAGCCATGGCCTGATCGGCTATGCGATCCCCTTTTTGTGCGTCCTGACCGTCATCGTGTTCTTCCACGAACTTGGCCACTTCCTGGTTGCCCGCTGGGCCGGCGTCAGGGTGCTGACCTTCTCGCTCGGCTTCGGCCCCGAGCTGCTCGGCTTCACCGACCGCACTGGCACCCGCTGGAAGCTCTCGGCGGTCCCGCTCGGCGGCTATGTGAAGTTTTTTGGCGACGACACCGAGGCCTCGACGCCGTCGGCCGAAACGCTCTCGGGTATGACCGAGCAGGAGCGCGCCGGCAGTTTCCATCACAAGAAGGTGGGCCCGCGCGCGGCCATCGTCGTGGCCGGCCCGGTCGCGAACTTCATTCTGGCCGCGCTTATCTTCGCTGGGATGGCCCTGTATTACGGGAAACCGAGTTCAATCGCCCGTGTCGACGCGATCCAGCCTGACAGCATTGCGGCCGACCGCTGGTTTCAAGGTCGGCGACGTCGTTGTCTCTATCGATGGCAGTGCGGTCGAAAGCTTTAGCGACATGAAGCGGATCGTCGCAACACATGCCGGTTCGCCCTTGGTTTTCCGGCTGAAGAGAGATGGCGAAATCGTCACGCTGACAGCGACCCCCGCGTTAAAGGAAACGAAGGACGTTTTCGGCAACAAGCATCGCGAAGGCATTCTCGGGATCCAGTACAACGCGAAGCCCGGTGAACCCAACTCAATACCCGTCGGCGTCCTTGAGGCGCTTAAAATCGGCGGCGAGCAGGTTTGGCATATCGTTGCAGCCACGATGAGATTCGTTGCCTCGCTGTTTGTTGGCACCGGCAATTCAGGGGACGTGGGCGGCGTCCTGCGAATTGCGCAGATCTCGGGGCAGGCGGCCAGCCTTGGCGTTCAATTCGTCATACAAGTATGTGCCGTGCTTTCGGTCTCGATCGGTCTTTTGAACCTGTTTCCAATCCCGCTGCTCGATGGTGGTCACCTTTTGTTCTATGCGGTGGAGGCCGTTCGGGGCCGCCCGCTCTCCGAGCGCGCCCAGGAAATGGGATTCCGGATTGGCCTCGGTCTGGTGCTGATGTTGATGGTTTTTGCGACCTATAACGACATCCTGCATCTGGCTGCATCGTGATGGGGCTTTTTTGTGACGTTGCCCATCGGCAACGTCTTGGAATGAAAATGGAATCGGCTCGTGATGTAACGTTTGCCGCCCCGGCGGAATTGGCTAAAAGCGTAGACAGCAAGTGAGATTCGCCGGGTTCGTGGGGGTGCGGCCCGGCCAAGGAATGACAAGGGCGCGTAGCGCATGAAGTTTGGAATGCGAGTCCGGGGGGGCTTGTTGGCCGCCTTGATCATGTTTGCCGCGCCGGTGGCTGCCTCACTGGCCGCTATGCTTGTGTCTTCGCAAGCCGCCGCTCAAACGATCAATCAGATCGAGGTCGTCGGCAATCGCCGCGTCGAGCTCGAGACCATTCGATCCTATTTCAAGCCGGGACCGGGCGGCACGCTGGATGCCGGACGCATCGACGACGGCTTGAAAGCCCTGATCGAGACCGGCCTGTTCCAGGACGTCAGAATCAGCCGTGGGCCCGGCGGCAAGCTGATCATCACAGTGGTTGAAAATCCTGTCATCAACCGCGTTGCCTTCGAGGGCAACAAGAAGGTCAAGGACGAACAACTGACGGCGGAAGTCCAGTCCAAGCCGCGTGGCACCTTGTCCCGCCCGATGGTGCAAGCTGATGCGCAGCGCATCGCGGAGATCTACCGCCGCTCCGGACGCTACGACGTGCGCGTCAATCCTGAAATCATCGAGCAACCGAACAACCGGGTCGATCTGGTCTTCACGATTGTCGAAGGCTCGAAGACCGGCGTGAGATCGATCGAGTTCGTGGGCAACAACTTCTACTCGTCCTATCGCCTCAAGGACGTCATCAAGACCCGCGAATCCAACCTTCTCAGCTTTCTCGGCGGCAGCGACGTCTACGATCCGGACCGGATCGAGGCGGACCGCGACCTGATTCGCCGCTATTATCTGAAGCACGGCTTTGCCGACGTGCAGGTGGTGGCCGCGCTGACCGAATACGACCCGGATCGCAAGGGTTTTCTGGTCACCTTCAAGATCGAGGAAGGTCAGCAATACCGGGTCGGCTCGGTCGAATTCCAGTCCAGCATTGCGGCGCTGGACGGCAACGCGCTGCGCGACTACTCGCGCGTCAGGGTTGGTCAGGTCTACAACGTCGAAGCGCTGGAGAAATCGATCGAGGAAATGCAGATCGAGGCGTCGCGTCGGGGCTTTGCCTTCGCGGTGGTGCGTCCGCGCGGCGACCGCAACTTCGAGGCCCATACGGTCTCGGTGGTGTATGCGATCGAGGAGGGACCGCGCACCTATATCGAGCGCATCACTATCCGCGGCAACACCCGCACGCGCGACTACGTGATCCGGCGCGAGTTCGACGTGTCCGAAGGCGACGCCTACAACCGCGCGCTGGTCGACCGCGCGGAACGGCGCCTGAAGAACCTCGATTACTTCAAGGAAGTGAAGATCACGACCGAGCCCGGTTCCTCAAGCGATCGCGTGATCCTGGTCGTCAACCTCGAAGAGAAATCCACTGGCGACTTCTCGGTGTCGGGCGGCTACTCGACCACGGACGGCGCGCTGGGTGAAGTCAGCATTTCCGAACGCAATTTCCTCGGCCGTGGCCTGTTTGCCAAGGCCGCGCTGACCTATGGGCAATACGCGCGGGGTCTCTCGTTCTCCTTTGTCGAACCTTATCTTCTGGACTATCGGGTCGCGCTCGGTCTGGACGCGTTCTATCGCGAGCAGCTTCCGAACAACTACATTTCGTACGGTACCAAGACGCTCGGCTTCAGCCCGCGTCTCGGCTTCGCGCTGCGCGAAGATCTCACGCTGCAGCTGAGATACTCGATCTACCAGCAGAGCATCTCGCTGCCGTATTATCTGGACAATTGTAACAACATCGCTCCCAACAACGGGCTGATCGCGTTCAATCCGTCGCCCGCGTTCGTGAATACGCTGCCCGGTGGCGCGGCCCAGGCGAACGCGATGGGTGCGGTCGACGCGTCGGGGGTCGGCCTGTGGTGCTACAGCGACGGCGAAGCCTCGCTGCCGGTGCGCAAGGAGCTTGCGAGCGGCAAGACGCTGACGTCCGCGATCGGCTACTCGCTGAGCTACAATACGCTCGACAACAACAAGAACCCGACCGACGGTCTGTTGATCGACTGGCGTCAGGATTTTGCCGGCGTCGGCGGCGACGTCAGCTATTTCAAGACCCAGATCGACGGCAAGTACTACATGCCGCTGGTGTCCGACATCGTCGGACTGGTGCATGTGCAAGCCGGCATTTTGAACAAGGTGGGCAATACCCCATTGCGCATGCTCGATCAGTTCCAGATGGGTCCGAACCTCGTTCGCGGCTTTGCGCCAAACGGCATCGGCCCGCGCGACATCAATCCGTTCGGCACGCAGGACGCGCTGGGCGGCACCAAATATTGGGGCGCATCGTACGAATTGCAGATGCCGTTCTGGTTCCTGCCGAAAGAGGTGGGCCTGAAGGGCGCGGTCTATGCCGATGCCGGCGGTCTGTATGATTATCAGGGACCGACGACCTGGGCCCAGACCGGCGAGCTCACCACGCCGCAGAACTCGAACTGCATCAGGCCGTCGCTGCCGGGCACGTACCCTCTTTACGCCGGGACCTGCACCGGCTTGGTGTATGATAACAGCAATGTCGTGCGCACCTCGGTGGGTGTCGGCTTGATCTGGGCCTCGCCGTTCGGTCCGCTGCGTTTCGACTACGCAATCCCCCTGACCAAGGGTCAGTTTGACCGCGTGCAGCAGTTCAAGTTCGGCGGCGGCACGTCGTTCTAGCGGATGAGCCGGAAAGGTGGGCATCGGTTCTTCGAAACGATCGTGCTCATTCAGGACTTCGCGAGCGCGATTAGTCCGATCGCGCTCTAGTGCCGCCGATTTGAAGTTGCTACGCCTTTGGCGTGTGGCGTGGTGCTGCGTTTGCTCCACGAACTTCGGACAGGGGACCCCCGGCGGAGCGTAATGGCGCAACCCAGATTTTTCGAAACACCGCCTCCGTCGACGCTGGCCGAGATCGCTGCGTTGGCCGGCGCGCAATTGGACGATGCCTCCAGGGCCGATGTCAGGATCAGCGGCCTTGCATCGCTCGACGAGGCCGGCCCGATGCATCTGGCCTTTTTCGACAACCTGAAATACGCGGAGCAACTGGCCTCGACCAAGGCAGGCGCCTGCATCGTCAGTCCGCGCTTTGCGGCGCGCGTTCCCGCCCATGTCGCCGTCCTGCGCGCGGCACAGCCTTTTCACGCGTTTGTCACCGTCGCGCGCGAGTTCAACCGCGACGCGTTGCGGCCCCAGACCTGGTTTGGCATCGACGGCATTGCCCCGTCCGCAATCATACATCCGACCGCGCGGCTGGAGGACGGCGTCGTCGTCGATCCCCTGACGGTGATCGGCCCCGGCGTCGAGATCGGCACGGGCACGGTGATCGGCGCCGGCGTGGTCATCGGCCCCGAGGTGCGGATCGGCAGGGACTGCAATGTCGGCGCGCGCACGGCGATCCAGTGCGCCCTGATCGGCAACAATGTGCTGATCCATCCCGGCTGCAGCATCGGACAGGACGGCTATGGCTTCGTGTTTTTCGGTCCGCAGGGCCATTTGAAAGTCCCGCAGACGGGGCGGGTGCTGATCCAGAACGACGTCGAGATTGGGGCGGGCACCACGATTGACCGCGGCAGCCTGCGCGACACCGTGATCGGCGAGGGCACCAAAATCGACAATCAGGTTCAGATCGGCCACAATGTCACGATCGGGCGGCGCTGCCTGCTGGCGGCCCAGATCGGGCTCGCAGGCAGCCTGACAATCGGTGACAATGTAGCGTTGGGAGCAAAGGTCGGAATCAACAACCACCTCAAGATCGGCGACGGAGCGCAGGTGACGGCGATGAGCGCGGTCAAGGACGACATTCCCGCCGGCGCTCGCTGGGGCGGGCATTTCGCGAAGCCGACCAAGCAATGGTTCCGGGAAATTCTGGCAGTGGAGCGCCTGGTGCGGGATAGTGCTGCCGAGGGGAAGGGCGAAGGGCAGGAGTGATGGAGGAGTCACCGGTCAAGTTTGCGGTCGTGGATATCAACGAGATCCTGAAAACGCTTCCGCATCGCTTCCCGATGCTGTTGATCGACAAGGTCATCAATATCCGCGCCGATTACAGCGGCATCGGGATCAAGTGCGTCACCATCAACGAGCCGCAATTCGCCGGGCATTTCCCGGAGCGGCCGGTCTATCCCGGCGTCATGATGATCGAGGCCATGGCGCAGACGGCGGGCGTGATCGGCATCAAGTCGGTCGAGGGCACTCGGAAGCCGCGCGCGGTGTATTTTCTCACCATCGACAAGTGCAAGTTTCGCAAGCCCGTGATGCCCGGCGAGACCATCGAATATCACATGAGCAGCATGGGCCGGCGCAATACCATGTGGTGGTTCCATGGCGATGCCAGGGTCAACGGGAAAACGGTCGCGGAAGCGAACGTCGGCGCCATGCTGACCGACTGACGAGGGTTCGATGACCACGATCGATCCCACAGCGCGGATTGAAGACGGCGCCGTGATCGGCGAGGGCGCCCAGATCGGGCCCTACTGCATCGTCGGACCTCATGCCGCTATCGGCGAGAACTGCCGGCTCATCTCGCATGTCAATGTGATGGGGCACACCTCGATCGGTGCGAATTGCGTCATCTCGCCATTCGTCGTGCTTGGCGGAGCGCCGCAGGATCTGAGCTATCGCGGCGAGCCGACGCGCCTTGAGATCGGGGCGGCCTGCACGATTCGCGAAGGTGTCACCATGAATGTCGGCACGGTGAAAGGCGGTGGCCTGACCCGCGTCGGCGAGCGCGGCTTCTTCATGAACAACAGCCATGTCGGCCACGACTGCGTCGTGGGCAATGACGTGATCTTCGCGACCTCGGCCACGCTCGGCGGCCATTGCGAGATCGGCGATCACGTCTATATCGGCGGATTGTCGGCGGTGCACCAGTTCACCCGCATCGGGCCGCAGGTGATGGTCGGCGGGGTCTGCGGCGTGCGCGGCGATGTCATTCCTTTCGGACTGGTCAATGGCCAATACGCCGTGCTCGAGGGCCTCAATATCATCGGCATGAAGCGGCGCAATTTCACGCGCGAGCGGCTCGCCACCGTTCGCGCCTTTTATCAAAGGCTGTTCCTTGGCCCCGGCATCTTCGCCGACAGGCTCGCGCAGGTGCAGCCTTTGGCCGGCGAAGATCCCGCGATCGCCCAAATCCTGACGTTCATCGGCGACGGCAAACATCGTCCGCTGTGCTTGCCGGCGGACGGCGGCATCCGGCGCTGACATGGGCTCGCCGGGTTCGAGCGCATCCTCACCCGTCGGCTTGATCGCGGCCGGTGGCGCCCTGCCGTTTGCGGTCGCGGACTCGCTTGCCGCGCGAGGTATGGAGTCCGTGCTGTTCGCGCTTCGCGGCGTCTGCGATGCCGAAAAGGTCGCGCGCTTCCGCCACCACTGGATCTCGATCGGCGAGCTCGGACGGGCGACAAGGCTGTTCCGCGCAGAGGGCTGCCACGACCTCGTTTTCATTGGCTCGCTGGTGCGGCCGGCCTTGTCCGAGATCCGTCTCGATTGGGGGACGCTGAGGGCGCTGCGCCAGGTCTGGTCGGCTTTTCGGGGCGGCGACGATCACCTGCTATCGGGCATCGGCCGGATTCTCGAGCAGGATGGTTTTCGCATGGTCGGCATCAAGGATGTCGCGCCGGACCTGCTGATGCCGCTGGGGTGTCTCACGCGCGCCGAACCCGATGCGCAGTCGCTGGCCGACATCAAGAGGGGACGAGAGGTGCTTGGCGCGCTGAGCCCGTTCGATATCGGCCAGGCTGTTGTGGTCATCGACGGGCACGTCGTCGCAGTCGAGGATATCGAGGGCACCGATGCGCTGCTGTTGCGGGTCGCGCGGCTGCGAGAGCAGGGCCGCATCCGCGCTGCCGAGAGGCGTGGCGTGCTGGTCAAGGCGCCGAAGAGCGGACAGGATCTGCGTTACGATCTTCCGACGACCGGACCTCGCACGATCCAGGGCGTTGCCGGCGCCCGGCTTGGGGGAATTGCCGTCGTCGCCGGCAATACGCTTGTGGTCGAGCCGCAGGCCATGATCGAGGCGGCAGATCGCGCCAGCCTGTTCGTCGCGGGCGTGGCCGCGTGAGCCCGGCGCGCGGAGCCGCACATGTGGTGCGGAGGATCTTCCTGATCGCGACGGAAGAATCCGGCGATCGACTCGGCGCCGGCTTGATGAAGGTGATGCGGCAGCGGCTCGGCGATGCCGTTCAATTCGATGGTGTCGGCGGTCGCGCCATGGCGCGCGAGGGGCTGTCGCCGCTGTTTCCAATCGAAGAGCTCTCGATCATGGGCCTCACCGCGGTCGTGGCGCGGCTGCCGAAGATCCTGCGGCTGATCCGGCAAACCGCGGACGCGGTGATCGCGGCCGCGCCGGACGTGCTCGTGATCATCGACAGCCCCGACTTCACCCATCGGGTCGCGCGGCGCGTGCGCGCCCGCGAGCCAGCGATCCCGATCATCGACTACGTCTCTCCGACCGTCTGGGCGTGGCGGCCGGGCAGGGCGCGCGCGATGGTGGCCTATATCGATCACGTGCTGGCGCTCCTGCCTTTCGAGCCAGCCGCCTACCAGCGGCTGCACGGGCCGCCCTGCAGCTATGTCGGCCATCCCCTGACCGAACAGCTCGCCACGTTGCGGCCGAGCGAGCAGGAGGTGGTCCGCCGCTGGGAAGAGCCGCCGGTGTTGCTGGTGTTGCCGGGCAGCCGCCGCAGCGAGGTGAGGCGGCACCTGGCTATCTTCGGCGCGGCGCTGTCGCGGCTAGAGGCCGAGGGCGCGACGTTCGAGTTGGTGTTGCCGACCATGCCGCACCTTGTGGACAGCGTCCGGGCCGGCGTGAAGAGCTGGACAATCGAGCCGCGGATCGTCGTGGAGGAGAGCGCAAAGCGCGCGGCGTTCAGGGTCGCGCGCGCAGCGCTTGCCAAGTCCGGCACCGTGACGCTGGAGCTTGCGCTTGCGGGCGTGCCGATGGTTGCAGCCTACAAGGTCGGCACCGCCGAGGCTGTCATCCTGCGCCGCGCCATCAAGGTCCAGTCGGTGATCCTCGCCAATCTTGTAATCGGCCGGGACGTGGTGCCCGAGTTCCTGCAGGAGAACTGCACGGCCGAGAACCTTTCGCGCGCCTTGAAAGAAGTGCTTGCGGCTACGCCCGCGCGCGCGCGGCAGGTCGAGGCTTTCGGCGGCATCGAGTCCATCATGTCCACCGGAGGCGTGCCGCCGAGCGTTCGCGCCGCCGACATCGTGCTGGCGACGATGCGCAAGGGCCGGCGGGCAGGCTGAACGATCCGGCGAGGTCGTCGTCCGCTTCATCACGGGAAAGACGTCATTTTGGCGATCCGGGCGATTCGGTGGGTCGAACAGTGGACTGCTTTGCCGACAAAAGCGTCGTCGCGATGCGTACTTCCCTTCGAACCATTTCCGGCGCGGCTGCGACGAACGCCTGGCGCGCGCAACTGCGCGCCAGATGTGGGGTTACCTCATGGACGTCGCAAAATTCATCGCCCAAATCGATCGCGGTGCCGCGCCGAAGCCGACCGCCGCCGCGCTGGAAGAATTTGAGAAGCGGATCGGCTGCAAATTGCCGGACGACTATCGCCAATTCCTGCTGGCTTGCGCCGGAGGCTATTGTGGAGGCTCCGCGGAGTTCAATTGGCCTCAGGGACATTGGGCCGGTGCAGTCCAGACAGTCTGGGGCTTGCGGCAGGACAGTCCCGACTATTCACTGGTTCACACGCGGGATGCTCCGCAGTGGCCGACCGTGGACGAGTTGCTCTGGATCATGAGCGATCATGGCGGCAATCCCATCTGCATGACCATCGATCCTGAACACTTCGGCGAAATCTGGTTCGTCGACCATGAGGTCGCCGAGTACGACAAGGACTGGACACTTGCCGAGGCGATCTCGGAGGACTGGGGCTATGTGTTGCCGTTGGCTCCTTCATTCGGCCGATTTATCGCCGGCCTGTACGAAGACGACGACACGGCTTGAGCTTTTGCCGTTGTCTCCGTGCCTTCGCTCACAAAAGCGCGCGGCCCCTTCGCGGATCATCGCGTCGAGCTCGCTTTGAGAACTCTCAGGCCGCAGCCGCGGTCGCCCAGTTTGCGGTGACACCGATCGCAGCAAAGGTTGCATCGATTGTCGCCTGGTTGCTCGTCACAACCACCTTGCCGAACCGCTCGATCAGGAGAGGCCTGGCTTCGACAGCGCGGAAGTTGGTGCAGGAAACGAACAGTTGATCGAAGTCTACGCCGGCCAACTCCCTCTCGGCGAAAGCGACAATCTCTCGCGGCGTCACATTGCAGATTGCGAAATTATCGGTGATTCCGAGTTCCGGCGATGTGCACGACCGTCAGGCCGCGTCGCTGCAGCCCCGCCTTGATCGCCTGGTTCAGCTCGTCGACATAAGGCGTGAGCACGGCGACCCGCTTTCCGGTTTGCCGCTCGATGGCTCTCCCTACCGCTTCATTCGTGCTGACGACGGGCGCTCCCGTCTGGCGCGCTATGTTGCCGACAAGTGCGGCTTCGCCGTCAGCCCCAAGCACCGCTCCGCCGCTGGTACAGGCAAACGCGACTACGTGTGGTCGTAGCGTCGCAAGATCCGCAACGGCTATCGGGACATGATCGTATATCATGCGCCGCTCTGCCGCCGCCGTCGTCTCCGCCAGAAACATCCTGGCGGCGTGAATGCTCGTGTTGTCCGGCAATGCGCGCGCGAAATCGGCCTCAACCGTCGTGTTGGATGACGGGACGATGACCCCGACGCGCCGCCATGTCGTGCGATCGTCGCTCATTCGCCACCTCTATGGTCAACATGCGACGATGAACAAACGACCTGATGCCTGGGCTGGCAATCAGTACGCTTGCGAAGAACTGCGGCGGCCGCATCCGGCCTTGTCGATCTTCCGGGCGCGAGCCTACTTCCGCTTGTCGATCGGGACGTAGTCGCGGCGGCCGACGCCGGTGTAGAGCTGGCGCGGACGGCCGATCTTCTGCTGCGGGTCCTCGATCATCTCGCTCCACTGGCTGATCCAGCCCACGGTGCGGGCGACCGCAAACAGCACGGTGAACATCGAGGTCGGGAAGCCCATCGCCTTCAGCGTGATGCCCGAATAAAAGTCGACGTTCGGATAGAGCTTGCGGTCGATGAAGTACTGGTCGTGAAGGGCGATCTTCTCCAGCTCCATCGCGACCTTCAGCATCGGGTCATTGCCGTGGCCGGTTTCCTTCAGCACCGCGTGACACATCTTCTGCATGATGCGCGCGCGGGGATCGTAGTTCTTGTAGACCCTGTGGCCGAAACCCATCAGGCGCACTTCGCTGTTCTTGTCCTTCACCTTCTTGATGAAGTCGGGAATGTTCTCGACCTTGCCGATGCCATAGAGCATGTTGAGCGCGGCCTCGTTGGCGCCGCCATGGGCCGGGCCCCACAGGCAGGCGATGCCGGCCGCGATGCAGGCAAACGGGTTGGCGCCGGAGGAGCCGGCGATGCGCACGGTGGATGTCGAGGCGTTCTGCTCGTGGTCGGCGTGCAAGATCAGGATCTTGTCGAGCGCATCGGCGAGGACCGGGTTGCTCTTGTATTCCTCGCAGGGTACCGCAAAGCACATGTGCAGGAAGTTCTCGGCGAAAGTGAGCGAGTTCTTTGGATACACGAAGGGCTGGCCGAGATTGTATTTGAAGGCCATCGCCGCGAGCGTCGGGATTTTTGCGATCATCCGCATCGAGGCGATCATCCGCTGCTGCGGATCATTGATGTCCGTGGAGTTGTGATAGAAGGCTGCGAGCGCGCCGACGCATGCCACCATCACCGCCATCGGATGGGCATCGCGGCGGAAACCCTGGAAGAAGCGCACCATCTGCTCGTGAACCATGGTGTGATGGGTCACGCGGTAGTCGAAGTCCTTTTTCTGGGCGGCGGTCGGAAGCTCGCCGTAGAGCAGCAGATAGCAGGTTTCGAGGAAATCGCCGTTCTCGGCGAGCTGCTCGATCGGATAGCCGCGATATTCGAGAACGCCGGCGTCGCCGTCGATGTAGGTGATCTTGGACTTGCAACTTGCGGTCGAGGTGAAGCCAGGGTCGTAGGTGAACATGCCCGACTGGGCGTAGAGTTTTCCGATGTCGACCACGTCGGGCCCGATCGTGCCGCTCTTGATCGGGAAATCGTAGGTCTTGTTGCCGACGGTAAGAGTTGCGGTTTTCGTGGTGGGTGCGTCCATCGTGAAGTCCCCCGATGAAATCGTTGAAACGCCGGCGGCTCGGCGGCTTGGTTCGCTCCATTGGGAGATAGACGGCCGTGCTGGACGCCTATTCTGGGAGCAGCGCTCAAATGGGTAGCTTATTGCTGTGTGCGCTGCAAGATGGCCGCTTGGCTAAGCCACTATGACGTCTGATCGTCCAGCCGGGCCAGGCACTCCTCGCGCCCGAGCACGGAAAGCACGTCGAAAATACCGGGCGACGTGGTGCGGCCTGTCAGCGCCACGCGAAGCGGCTGGGCGACGGCGCCGAGCTTGAGGCCGTTTTCGTCGGCGAAACCGCGCATGGCGGCTTCCGTCGTCTCGGCGCTCCATGGCGTCACGTCCGCGAGGGCCGAACGCAGCCGGCCGATCAATTGCCGGGTTTCCGGCGTCAAAAGCGCCGAGGCCTTCGGCTCGATCTCCAGCGGCCGGTCGGCAAAGATGAAATAAGAGGCATCGATCAGGTCGATCAGCGTCTTCGCGCGCTCCTTCAGATGCGGCATCGCCTTGAGCAATTGGGCGCGCGTCGCGGGGTTGAGCTTGGCCTTGAGCGCCCGGCTGTCGGGAAGATAGTCGAGCACGCCCTCGAACATGGTCACCAGGGATTGATCGGAGGCGGCGCGGATGTAGTGGCCGTTGAGGTTTTCCAGCTTGGCGAAATCGAAGCGGGCCGCGGAACGCCCGATGGCCGGCAGGTCGAAAGCCTTGATCATCTCCTCGGTGGAGAAGATTTCCTGGTCGCCGTGGCTCCAGCCGAGCCGCACGAGATAGTTGCGCAGCGCCGCCGGCAGATAGCCCATGGCGCGATAGGCGTCGACGCCGAGTGCGCCATGCCGCTTGGACAGCTTCGAGCCGTCCGGCCCATGGATCAGCGGGATGTGCGACATGTTGGGGATCGGCCAGTCCAGCGCGTCGTAGATCTGCTTCTGGCGCGCGGCGTTGATCAGATGGTCGTCGCCGCGGATGACGTGGGTGATGCCCATGTCATGGTCGTCAACGACGACCGCGAGCATGTAGGTCGGCGTGCCGTCACCGCGCAGCAGCACCAGATCGTCCAGGTTTTCGTTCTGCCAGACCACGCGGCCCTGCACCTGGTCCTCGATCACGGTCTCGCCGGTGAGCGGCGCGCGCAGGCGGATGGTCGGCTTCATGCCGGCCGGCGCCTCGGACGGGTCGCGGTCGCGCCACATCCCGTCGTACAGGCGCGTGCGGCCCTCGGCGCGCGCCTTCTCCCGCATCGCCGCCAATTGCTCGCTCGTCGCGTAGCAGCGGTACGCCTTTCCCGCCGCGAGCAGCTGCTCGGCCACCTCGCGATGGCGCGCGGCACGGCTGAACTGGTAGATTACGTCGCCATCCCAGTCGAGCTCGAGCCATTTCAGCCCGTCCAGGATGGCGTCGATCGCCTCCTTCGTCGAACGCTCGCGGTCGGTGTCCTCGATCCGGAGCAGCATCTTGCCGCCGCGGCCGCGCGCGTAAAGCCAGTTGAACAGGGCCGTGCGCGCCCCTCCGATGTGGAGGAAGCCGGTCGGCGAGGGGGCAAAACGCGTGACGATCTGGTCGGTCATGGCCGGGGCAGGGCTCTGGCTTTCTGGGCGCTGGTGTATAGCAGGAACCGTGCATAACTAAAGCCTCGGCTCGGCAAACGTGCCCGGGTATTGCAGGCTCGGCATTGCGGGCTTGGCGGCGGGTGGCGAATTTGGCAGAAGGGCCGCTGATCTTCCGGGGAACTTGAGCGATGACGGCAGAGACGGTGGCAGAGGCGGGACGCGATTTCATTCGCGACATCATTCAGGCCGACCTCGCTTCACACAAGCACAAGGAGATCGTGACCCGCTTTCCGCCGGAGCCGAACGGCTACCTGCATATCGGCCACGCCAAGTCGATTGCGCTGAATTTCGGCATCGCCCAGGAGTTCAACGGCCGGTGCAACCTGCGTTTCGACGACACCAACCCGATCAAGGAAGAGCAGGAATATATAGATTCCATCCAGGCCGATGTGCGCTGGCTGGGCTACGATTGGGGCAAGAACCTGTTCTATGCCTCCGATTATTTCGAGCGGCTCTATGAATGGGCCGAGGGGCTCATTCGGGCCGGCCTTGCTTTTGTCGACGACCAGTCGCAGGAGGAGATCCGTCTCACCCGCGGCACGTTGACCGAGCCGGGCAGGAACTCGCCGTTCCGCGACCGCTCCGTCGAGGAGAACCTCGACCTGTTTCGCCGCATGAGGGCGGGGGAATTTCCCAACGGCGCGCGCGTGCTGCGCGCCAGGATCGACATGGCATCGGGCAACATCAATCTGCGCGATCCCGTGCTGTACCGGATCCTGCACGCGCATCATCCGCGCACCGGCGACAAATGGTCGATCTATCCGAGCTACGACTACGCCCACGGACAGTCGGATGCGATCGAGGGCATCACGCATTCGATCTGCACGCTCGAGTTCGAGGATCACCGGCCGCTCTACGACTGGTTCATCGAAAAGCTGCCGGTGCCCGCCAGGCCGCATCAATACGAATTCGCGCGGCTCAATTTGACCTACACGGTTCTGTCCAAGCGTGTCCTGACCCAGCTCGTCCGCGACGGCCATGTCGCCGGCTGGGACGACCCGCGCATGCCGACGATCGCGGGCTTGAGGCGGCGCGGCGTGCCGCCGGCCGCGATCCGCGAATTCGTCAAGCGCATCGGGGTGGCGAAAGCCAACAGCGTGGTCGACGTCGGCATGCTCGAGTTCTGCATTCGCGAGGAGCTCAATCGCAGCGCGCTTCGGCGCATGGCCGTGCTGCGGCCGTTGAAGGTGGTGATCGAGAATTATCCGGAAGGCCAGCTCGAGGAGCTCGAAGCCGTCAATCATCCCGACGATCCCTCGAAGGGAACGCGCCGCATCGCCTTCGGCCGCGAGCTCTATATCGAGCAGGACGACTTCATGGAGAACCCGCCGAAGAAATTCTTCCGCCTGTCGCCGGGAAACGAGGTACGGCTGCGCTACGCCTATTTCATCAAATGCACTGACGTCGTGAAGAACGCGGCGGGCGAGGTGGTGGAGTTGCGTTGCACCTATGATCCCGCGACCAGGGGCGGCAATGCTCCCGATGGGCGCAAGGTGAAGGCGACCATGCACTGGCTTTCGGCCGCGCAGTCCAGGCCTGCCGAAATCCGCATCTACAACCAGCTCTTTGCCAAGCCCAATCCGGATGCGGCGAATTTTTCCGCCGATCTCAATCCGCAGTCGCTGGAAATCCTCAGGGATGCGCGGGTCGAGCCTGCGATCGCCGACAGCAGTTCGAGCGAGCCCGTGCAGTTCGAGCGTCAGGGCTATTTCGTGCGTGATCCGGATTCCGCGCCGGATCGGCTGGTATTCAGCCGTACCATCGGTTTGCGCGACACGTTTGCCAAGGAAGTTGCCAAGGAAGTCGGCAAGGGCTGAGGACGGGAGCCGTGGGATGACCGCAGAAGCCGACGCGATCGTCTCGGCGATCATCGAAAAATGGTCCGCCGGCTTTGCAAGGCGCGACGGCGCCACGCTCGCGTCGCTCTATGCGAAAAACGCGTTTTTCTTCGGGTCGAATCCGAACCTTTATCGCGGACGCGATGGCGTTCACGCCTATTTCGATCAACTGCCGCGCTGGACGTCGCAACGCGCCGAGTTCAGCGAGGTGAGCGCGGCCCAGGTCAGCGCCGATGTGGTCAACATGGCCGCCACGGCGTCGTTTTTCCTTGATAGCGGGAATGCGCCTTCGCTGTCCGTGAAGATCACCTGGGTCATCGTTCGCGAGGACGGCGACTGGAAGATCGCAAGCCATCACGTGTCATCGACGACGCCGTTGATCTAGAGCCTGATGATTTCAGGTCCGATCACCGGCTTGGCCGTCATTGCGAGGAGCGACAGCGACGAAGCAATCCAAACTTATTCCCGGGGCTCCTGGATTGCTTCGCTTCGCTCGCAATGACGATTCAACCTCAACTCATCCTGCTTTGATCCTCCCGGGTTTCTCCTTCTGTTCCGCTAGTCGGCCCGTTGCACCTTCCGGTAGCCTTGCGCCGCTTGTTGTAGCGCAGGGTGTAGTCGCATGGTCGGGCCGGACGGGCCGCGCAGGAGGCCTGCCGCCGGTGGTGTTGCCGGCGGGATTGCAGGCACCTGGCCGCCGCGCGGCGCCGCGCAAACGAAAGGCTTTGCGCCCTCGGGCTTTGCCGCCTGGGGGCTGTTTGTCGAGCGCTTCCGCGCCTGGGTCCGGGCCGAAGCAGGCGCGGGCCGACTGCTCCCCTGGGTCCCCGTGGCATTTGGCGCCGGCATTGCGCTCTATTTTGCGGCTTCGCGCGAGCCGCTGCTGTTCGCAGCCCTTGCCGCCGCCATCGCCGCCTGTGGCGCGGCGTTGTTGCTGCGCAAGAGCAGGTTCTTTGCGGTCGCCGTGCTCTGCGCAGCCCTTGTCGCGGGCTTTGCCACGGCGACCCTGAGAACCGCGCGTGTCCAGCACATCGTGCTGGCGCGCCCGCTCTATTCGGTGTCGCTGTCGGGCTTTGTCGAAACGCGCGATATCCGCGAGCGCACCGATCGCTTCGTGCTGCGCGTGAGCGCCATGGACGCGCCGCGGATGGCGGCCAAACTGGAGCGCGTCCGGCTGTCGGTGAAAAAGGGCACCGCGCCTGACGTCGGCAGCTTTGTCGAACTGAAGGCGCGGCTGATGCCGCCGCTCTCGCCGCTGAGACCAGGCTCCTACGACTTCTCCCGCGATCTGTTCTTCCAGGGCATCGGCGCCTCCGGCTTCGTGATGGGCGCGATCAGGAGCGTCGATCCGCCGGAACGCGGCGGCCTCGCGCTCGGCTACGCCGCCTTCATGCAGGGCCTGCGGGACTCGATCGACGCGCGCATCCGAAGCCGCCTCGATGGCGACGAGCGGGCGATTGCGACCGCGCTTCTCACCGGGCGGCGCGATGCGATCTCCGAGCCGGTCAACGATGCCATGTTCATCTCTGGCCTGGGCCATGTGCTGTCGATCTCCGGCTATCACATGGCCGTGGTCGCAGGCGTCGTGTTCTTTGCGGTACGGGCGCTGCTCGCGCTGATCCCTGCGCTCACCGTGAGCTTCCCGATCAAGAAATGGGCCGCGGCGGTGGCGCTCGTCGCCGCCGCCTTCTACCTCCTGCTCTCGGGCGCGGAGGTTGCGACCCAAAGATCGTTCTTCATGACGGCGGTGGTGCTGATCGCGGTCATGGTCGATCGCCGCGCCATCACCTTCCGCACGCTGGCGGTTGCGGCCATGATCGTGCTGATGATCGCGCCCGAAGCGCTGGTGCATCCGAGCTTTCAGATGTCGTTCGCGGCAACGCTTGGGCTGGTCGCGCTGGTGCAAATCGGCATGCCCAGGATGTTTGCGAGCGCCGACAGCTCGACTGCCCAACGCATCGCGCTCTGGGGCGGCCGCGAGATCGCGATGCTGGTGCTGGCCTCGCTGATCGCGGGGTTGGCGACCACGCCTTACGCGGCCTTTCATTTCCACCGCGTGACACCCTATGGCGTGCTCGCCAATCTCGGCGCGATGCCGGTGGTCTCGGCGCTGGTGATGCCCGCGGGCCTGCTCGGGCTTTTGGCCATGCCGTTCGGCTTCGACGGTTTCTTCTGGTCGCTGATGGGGGTCGGTATCGACTGGATGATTGCGGTCTCCCAATGGGTCGCGAATTTGCCGGGCGCCATCGGCCGTATCGCATCGTTCGGCACCGGGCCTCTGATTGCGGCGAGCATCGGCATCATCCTGATGGGCCTGTTGCGCACGCCGCTTCGATGGTCGGGCGCGCTCGTGCTGGGCGTTTCGATCCTGTGGTCGCTCGCAGTCGCGCAGCCCGACATCCTGATTTCCGCCGACGGCCGCAACGTTGCGGTCCGCGGCCGCGATGGCCGCTTCCGTCTGATGCTCGCCGGCAAGGACGGCTTCCTGGTGAAGGAGTGGCTTGCGGCGGATGCGGATTCGCGCGCCGGCAACGATCCATCTCTTGCGGAGGGCGTGTCCTGCGACGACGCAGGCTGTGTCGTGCCGCTGGCCGATGGCGGCCTGGTGGCGAAGGCGCTGCGATCCGACGCGCTCGCGGACGACTGCACGCGTGCGGCGCTGATCGTCACCGCACGACAGCCGCCGCGCGATTGCGGTGCTGCGACCATCGACCAGGCGCGCCTGTACCGGCAGGGCGCGCTGGCGCTGTGGCGGAAGGGACGGGGATTTGAGATCGATGCGGTCAAACCCAGAGGTTACGACCGGCCCTGGTCGCCGCTGGGCTCTGGCGACCGCGAGGCCGATGACGCGGTGCTCGCGCGTCCGGCGGCATCGCGCGCAATCGACGCGACCCCCTCGGACACCGACCTGCAGGGCGATGAATGATACAACAAGGCCGGGCGGGCACGAACTGGCGATCTGCCGGGTCCGTTGCCGCCCTCGCTGGCCTCAAGGGCGCATTGCGTTCGGAAGCTTGATATACGCGAAAGATACGCGAACCACCGCTTTGGACCGGCGGCGCGAGCTGCACGGCCGGCCAGGTGATCCGATCGGGATTCTGCCAGTTGATCCCGCTCGCCCGCGCTTGGCCTTTTCCTCGAAGAGGCCTGCCGATCGCGCGCGATCGGCTGGCCATTCTCGAAACGGGAAAGCTAATCCACCGGGAGCGATGTTGGCGTGGCTGTCGCCGCTTGGGCAGGGACGCTGACCGGCTTTGTGACCGGCAGTTGCAGCACCGTGGCGCGCTGGCCCTCGACGAGCTGGGTCACCAGCACATAGCTTCCATCCGGAAATTCGATCGCGTCGTGATGGCGCTCAGGAACGTGCGGGTCGATCTTTCCGAACTTGCCGACGCGCGAGTTGATGGTGCGGGTCCAGATCCAGCGGTTATCGTATCTGACGTCGTTCTCGAATGCGAGCTCGGTGCCAGGAAGCATGCAGACAGCGACGCTCAGATCGCTCTCGGATGCGAAGCCACGGGTCGAAGTGCCACGGAACGTCGTGGTCACCAATTTCTCTCCCACCACAGCAGGGCGGGTCGCCACGGCGTGCATACTGTAGTCACACATCGGATTGCTCCCTCGTTCGAGATAGCCAACCCGCGCACTCTCTTGTTGCGAGACCGATTTCGGGCGAGAAACGCGTCGCGTTTACCGCGAAAAAATCAGGCTCTGGAGGCGCAGGCCTCTATCAGAGTGGACAGTAGATTGTGAGCCTTTGCTCTCTTGTAGGCAATTGTGCGACCTGCATTATTGGCGCCGATCACAAGCGTTTGAGAATGCCGAGCGCGCAACGCCTGTGCGCACAACTCAGCTCTTCCGCAAGAAGTTCCTGGTGGAGCATCCTGATTGATAAGTGCGCCGCACGCATCGACGCGCGGCGCCAAAAAATTCGCGGAGGTCAGTACTTCCGGTACAGGCCGATCAGCTTGCCCTGAATCTTCACCCGGTTCGGAGGCAAAATGCGCACTTCGTACGAGGTGTTGGCGGGTTCCAGTGCAATCGAGGCACCGCGCCGGCGAAAACGCTTCAGCGTCGCCTCCTCGTCATCGATCAGCGCCACGACGATATCGCCGGTGTCGGCGGTATCGTTGCGCTGGATCAGCGCCATGTCGCCATCGAGAATGCCGGCATCGACCATGGAATCGCCACGCACTTCGAGGGCGTAATGCTCGCCTGCGCCCAGCATGTCCGGGGGCACACTGATGTTGTGGCTGCGGGTCTGCAGCGCCTCGATCGGCGTGCCCGCCGCGATCCGGCCCATCACGGGCACCGCGACCGGCCGTTCGCCGTCGTCGGCGCTGCCGCCGCGGCCCTTGCCGAGATTGCCCTCGATGACGGAGGGGGTGAAGCCCCGCCTGTTACCGCCGCCGCCGGGCGAAAGCTCGGGCAGCTTGATCACCTCGATCGCGCGGGCGCGGTTGGGCAGGCGGCGAATGAAGCCGCGCTCTTCCAAAGCCGTGATCAGCCGGTGAATGCCGGACTTCGAGCGAAGATCCAGCGCGTCCTTCATCTCGTCGAAGGACGGCGGCACTCCTGCCTCTTTCAGTCGTTCGTTGATGAAACGCAGTAGTTCATACTGTTTGCGCGTAAGCATCTCGAGCAGTCCCCCGGTTGCTAAATGTCGTTCAAATTTGAGACCTGCAAAACTCTGGGGCCTGCGGGAGCGGCGCTCCCAGGGACCCAGCCAGCACTAGACCTCAATAGACCTTCGAAACAAATCATGAACGGACACTATATGTTCGATATGTGTTCCGCAACCACTTAATTTCAGGTGAACGCCAGAAAGATTACGGGGGGAGGTGCGGGTTCCTAATCGGGCAGGCGCAGAATCGCGCAACGATCGCCGGCCTTGGCCGCAGCCGCAAATGGCGGGCGGATGACAAGTGCCCGCGAGACAGCGAGATTTGCCAGGAGCGAGCTGTCCTGATGGGTGACCGGCGTCGCGACAAGGGTGCCATCCTGACGCCTCTCGAGCCGCGCGCGCAAATAGTCCTCGCGAACGTCGTTGGCGTCGAGATCGCGGCCGAGCACGGCCTCTTCGCGCAAGGGCTGGACCGTGCTTGCGCCCGACAACGCCCGAATCAGGGGCACCACGAAGAGCATGGTGCAGACATAGGAGGAGACGGGATTGCCGGGCACGCCTACCACCCGCATCCTGTCGATCCGCCCGTGCATCATCGGCTTGCCCGGCCGCATTGCGATCTTCCAGAACGCGATTTTCACGCCTTCGGCCTCGAGCGAGGTCTTGACCAAATCATGGTCGCCCACCGAGGCACCGCCGGTCGTCACCAGGATGTCGGCATCGCTCGCCCGCGCGCGGCGGATTCCGGCTGAGGTCGCTTCCACGGTGTCGGCGGCAACCCCGAGATCGATGACCTCGGCGCCCTCCGCACGCGCCAGCGCCCGCAGCGCGTAGCCGTTGGAATAGACGATCTGGCCTGGGCCGGGCGTCGAGCCGGGCATCACGAGCTCATCGCCGGTCGCAAGCAGCGCGACCTTAGGACGCCGCCTGACCGGCAGCTCCGGAAAGTTCATGCTCGCGGCGAGCGACAGGTCGCGATCGGAGAGGCGGCTGCCAGCCCTCAAAAGCACGTCGCCTTCGCGAAAATCGACGCCGGCGGGGCGGATATGGCGTCCCGGCAAGGCCGCCTCGGTGATGGTGATGGTATCGCCCTGGACGACGGTGTCTTCCTGGATCACGACGGCGTCCGCGCCGTCGGGGATTACACCGCCGGTGAAGATCCGCGCGGCTTCCCCCGCACCAACCGCGCGATCGAACGGGCGACCGGCCGCTACCTCGCCGATGACCTTAAGCCGCGTGTTGACCTGCGCCGCGTCCGATGCGCGCACGGCATAACCGTCCATTGCCGACATTGCCTGCGGCGGCTGGGTCCGCCTGGCCGCCACGTCGCGCGCGAGCACGCGATGATAGGCGTCATCAAGCGCAACCATCTCCTCGCCCAGGGGATCGGCGCCGGCAAGGATCGCGGCAAGGGCGTCGGCAACCGGCATCAAGGCCACGGCGGGAAACTCCATAAGGCGATCCCGCCTTCTAGCCGAGAGCGGGTGTTGAGGCAAAAGCCCTGACAATTCGCTCCGTTGTAGGGCTGGCGATCGGTTTGCTCGACTGATTTGCCCGACAGGCGGGCGATTGCGCGATTTTGGCCGTCGCTCGCCCGCCGGACGCAATATCCTTCAGATCGAAGTGTTAACGAAAAACCGAATTTGGCCTGACCGTTCAACTGCTTGCATCCTCCCGCCGTCGCCGGCTGAAAATAAGGCTTCCGTTTTTCGGAAGATCGTGATTGTCTCTCGTCGTCTTGCTTCCACATGAGGGGCGCTTCGCGATCGTCACGGACGTTGGAGGCAGGATGCGATGGACGCGAAGGCATCGTCAGACGTGCGATTGCTCTTGCGGACGGCGAAGGCGTGTGGTCCTGGCGCCCCTTGGCTGGCGCTAAGCCTGCAGATGATGATCTGTCGGCGACGGTGACTAAAAGGTCATGGACACCGGGGAGAGTACGCAGCAAGCGTTAAAACCGTCGCGCAGGGAATGTCGCTTGTTCGGCTTCACCTGTGGTGAATAAGCTTGTGTGCTTTCCTAACTCGCACACAAGGCTGCGGGTACAGCAAAACACCCGGCATTCCCTGCGCCCTCTAGTTTCCGAGGGACTGGTGCTTGCAAGACCTCGGGCGAATTGAGCCGCGAGAACGCGCAGTCGCGTCTATCCACATCGTCTTCGCGAGCGAAAGCGAAGCAATCCAGACTTTCGCCGCCGCCGCCATCCGGATCGCTTCGCTTCCAATGCTCGCGGGACGGAAAAAACTAGATCCCGAGCGCCTTGAGCGCGGCCGAAACATCGTCGGCCGAGGTCACGTGAACGGTGATGAGACCGCAGTCCCGCGCGCCCTCGATATTCTCGGCCAGATCGTCAAAAAAGACGATCCGCGACGGCGCCACGCCGATCGCCTCGACCACATGTTCGAACGCCTCGCGATCCGGCTTTCTAAGCCCCATGCTCGACGACAAGAACACTGTTTTGAAATGACCGAGCACGTCGGCATAGGCTTGCGAGAAATGCGCCACATGCGGCCGGTTGGTGTTGGAAAAAGCATAGAGCGGCAACTGTTTGCCCGCGCGCGCCAGAAGGGCTGCGATGCCCGGCATCTCGCCCGCAAAGACCGCGTTCCAGCCTTCGAGAAAGGCGGCATCCGAAATGCCGATGCCGAGCGCACTGCGCAAGCTTGCAAAATAGTCGGCATCGCTGATGGTGCCGAGTTCATGACGCCGATAGGCCTCGTCGCGCACGAAGCGCGCCGCAATGTCTTCAGGCGCACAGCGGGCATGGCGCGCCCAGCAGGTGAGCGCCTGACTGAAATCGACGTCGATCACGACGCGGCCAAGATCGAACAGCAGGGCATCGGCTGCGCCGGGGGACAATCGGGAAGCGGTCATATCGGCTCGAATTTTCAGGTGCCGCTGCCTTGTGCGCAGCACCCGCCGCACCGGTCAATAGCGATAGGGCTCGATATCGAGCAGCGGGAACGCGCTGAACACGCTCGGCGCGTTGGTTGCCGTGGCCGGGTGGAGGAAACTCCTGCCGATTTCGGCAAACGAGGTCGCACCCAAAAGCCCGAGTGTGCGGATCACCTCGTCCTCCAGAAGCTCCAGCATCCTGAGCACGCCGCTGTCGCCGCCGGCCGCCAGTGCCCAGCACTGCAAGCGGCCGATACCGACAATGTCGGCGCCGGCTGCGATCGCCTTCACGACATCGGTGCCACGGCAAAAGCCGCCATCGACCATGATCTTCGCGCGGCCTTTGACCGCGTCCACGATCTCCGGCAGCGCATGCATGGCGCCCCGGCCGTGATCGAGCTGGCGGCCGCCATGATTGGAGACGTAGATCCACTCGACGCCATGATCGAGCGCCATCAGCGCGTCCTCAGCCGTTGCGATGCCCTTGAGGATCAACGGGATCTTGAACTTGTCCTTGATCAGCCTCACCGTGCGCCATTCCAGCCCCTTCTGGTAGTCGCCGCCGGTCGAGCGCAGCCGGCTTTCCCTGACATAGCGCTTGGCGATGTCGCGCTCTCGGCGACTGTAATGGGCGGTGTCGACCGTGAGGCAGAAGGCTGCATAATTGCTGGCGACCGCACGGCTGACATGGTCCTCGACGAACGCATCGTCGCCGCGCACATAGAGCTGGAACAGACGGACCGCGTCCGGCGCGGCCTCCGCGGTCTTTTCCAGGCCGGGCTCGGACACCGAGCTCAGCATATGCGCGGCACCGAATCTGCCGACCCCGCGAACCACGGCGGCAGCGCCGGCGGGGTCGAAAATCTCGAGCGCGCCGACCGGCGCCAGCATCACCGGCAGCCGCATCTTGCGGCCGAAGTGTTCGACCGAGGCGTCGACCCTGGCCACGTTGCGCAGCACGCGCGGGCGGAACGCGATCTCGTCGAGCGACATCCGGTTCCTGCGCATGGTGGTCTCGGTCTCGGCCGCGCCGACGATATAGTCCCAGGCGTTCTGATTGAGATTGGCGCGGGCCTTGCGGACGAACTCGTGCAGATTCTGGAACGTTTCGTTGCTGGCGCCGAGCTCGACGTTGCGCGCTGGCCGGATCCCTTCGTTCATGGTGCTCCCCCGGATCGTTCAAGGTTGTTGATCTCTCGCTATCGCGTCCCGTGGCTTCACGCCATCCCAAAATTGCATGGAAGGCCGCGGATTTCCGCCTTTGCGCGGTTTGCATCGCCCGATATCGTTTGTCGCAATCAAGACCGAAAGCCCACGAGGAAACGGCGATGGCCGACACGCTGCTGTTCAAGCCGGTGACGTTGCGCGAGGTGACGCTGCGCAACCGGATCGTCGTGCCGCCGATGCATCAGTATTCGGCGCTGAAGGGGTTTCCGACCGACTGGCACCTGATGAATGCCGGAAAGTTTGCCGCCGGCGGTGCCGGTCTCGTCGTGGTCGAGTCGACCAAGGTCGAGCGGCGCGGCTGCGGAACGCTGGGCGATCTCGGCATCTGGGACGACAAGTTCGTCGAGCCGCTCCGACGGCTGGTCAAATTCATCAAGGAGCAGAATGCGGCCGCCGGCATTCAGCTCGGCCATTCCGGCCGCAAGGCGCGGGCGAAGCGTCCCTGGGAGGGTGACGGGCCGCTCGTGCGCACACCCGAGATCGACGATTGGGACGAGTGGGCGCCGGTGGCGCCGAGCGCGATCGCCCATAGCGAGAAATGGCCGGTGCCGCGGGCGCTGGAGCGGCGCGAGGTCAAGGAGCTTGTTCACGCCTGGGGCGAGGCGGCGCGGCGCGCGAAGGAGGCGGGCTTCGAGGTGCTGGAGCTGCACGGCGCCCACGGCTATCTCGTCCATGAGTTCCTCTCCGAGCGCTCCAACCAACGCACCGACGAGTATGGCGGTTCGGAATCGAACCGGATGCGGTTCATCATCGAGATTGCAGAGGCGGTGCGGGCCCACTGGCCCGATCACAAACCGTTGTTCGTTCGGTTATCGGTGGAGGATGGAGCCGGTTGGGGTCCTGAACAAAGCATACGACTTGCCAAAATCCTGAAAACGAAGGGCGTCGACGTGATCGACTGCTCTTCTGGAGGGATTACCGATATCGCGCCGATTTTGGGCAAGGAAATCAAATACAATTATCAGGTGCCCCTGTCGGAATATGTTCGTCGCCACGCCGATATCATGACCATGGCGGTCGGCCTGATCATTCACGGCGACCAGGCCGAGCGGATTCTGCAGGAGGGTCAGGCTGATTTGATCGCCGTGGGTCGGGAAATCCTGAACAATCCGAACTGGCCGATGGATGCTGCCCTGAAACTAGGCGTCGATGGACCATTCCGTAACGTCCCGCCGCAGTTCGGCTATTGGCTCGGCACCCGCGCCAGGCGCGGTTTCGGCACGAATCCCTCGACATGGCAGGCCGGTTTGGACGTCGGCCTTGAAGAAACCCGAAAGCTATTGTGACTTTTCTGTTTCGGCCTTACTTGGGTCCTGACAAAAGCGCGGCAAGGTGGCAGGCAAGATGCGGAAGAATTTCCTTTTTTTCTTAGGCACAGTCACAGGCGCATGCCTGACATTTCTCGTCACCGGACCTGGGGGCGAGCATCTGATCGCCAAAGCCAAGGCGGCTGCGGCCGGCACGGACATCTATACGCAGCTCAATCTGTTCGGAGAGGTGTTCGAGCGCGTCCGCACCGATTACGTCGAGAAGCCTGACGACACCAACCTGATCGAAGGCGCCATCAACGGCATGGTGACCTCGCTCGATCCGCACTCGCGCTACATGAACGAGAAGGCCTGGCGCGACATGCAGGAGACCAATACCGGCGAATTCGGCGGGCTCGGCATCGAGGTCACCATGGAGGACGGCCTCGTCAAGGTGGTCGCGCCGATCGACGATACGCCGGCGGCCAGGGCGGGCCTCTTGTCCGGCGACCTCATAAGCCAGATCGACGATGAACAGGTGCAGGGGCTCACGCTCGAGCAGGCCGTCAACAAGATGAAAGGTGCTGTCAACACCAAGACCAGGCTCAAGATCCTGCGCAAGGGCAAGGACGCGCCGATCGACGTTGTGCTGTCGCGCGAGATCATCCGGGTTCGCCCGGTTCGCTACCATACCGACGGCGGTGACATCGGCTATATCCGCATCACCTCGTTCAACGAGCAGACGACCGATGGCTTGCGAAAGGCGATCTCCGATATCACCAAACAGATACCGCAGGACAAGATCGTGGGCTACGTCGTCGACCTCCGCAACAATCCGGGCGGGCTGCTCGATCAGGCGGTCTCGGTTTCGAGCGCGTTCCTCTCGCGCGGCGAGGTCGTCTCGACCAGGGGCCGCAACGCCGAGGAAACCCAGCGCTTCACCGCGCGCGGCGGCGACCTCACCAAGGGCAAGCCGCTTGTCGTCCTGATCAACGGCGGATCGGCCTCGGCCTCCGAGATCGTCGCCGGCGCGCTGCACGACCACAAGCGGGCTACGCTGATCGGCACGCGCTCGTTCGGCAAGGGGTCGGTGCAGACGATCATTCCGCTCGGCAGCGGCAGTGGCGCACTGGCGCTGACGACGGCGCGCTATTACACGCCATCGGGACGCTCGATCCAGGCCAAGGGCATCGCGCCCGACATCGAAATTCAGCAAGACGTGCCTGACGAGCTCAAGGGCCGCGCCGACGTCACGAGCGAGTCCGGGATGCGCGGCCATCTGTCGGCTGACGGCGCCGAGCAGACCGGCTCGCAGTCCTACGTGCCGCCTGACGAAAAGGACGACAAGGCCCTGAGTGCCGCCTACAATCTGCTGCGCGGCATCACGGTCAACGCCGACGTGCGCCCCGCGCGGAAGCAGGCCGTTCCGAATTGAGGGGAAGGGCGAACAATTCACGAATGTGGCTCGCCTGCTTCGGCGCGCTGAACAGGTAGCCCTGCATTTCCGAGCAGCCGAGCGCACGCAGCGCTTGTCGCTGCGCGTCGGTTTCGACGCCTTCGGCCGTCGTCGTCATGTGGCGGGCGGCCGCGATGTTCACAACCGCCTGCACGATCGAGGAAGAGCCGCCGCTCTCCGCGAGGTCGTCAACGAAGCAGCGGTCGATCTTGATCTTGTCGAACGGGAAGCGCTGCAGATAGCTCAGCGAGGAATAGCCGGTACCGAAATCGTCAAGCGCGATCCGCACACCGATGGCGCGGAGCTGATGCAGGATCGACAGCGCGGTTTCGTCGTCGCTGATCAACACGGCCTCGGTGATCTCAAGCTCCAGGCGATTCGCGGTGAGGCCGGAGGCTGCGAGGGCCGCCATGATCTTGAGCGCCAGCGTGCCGCTCTTGAACTGGACCGGCGAGACATTGACTGCAAGGTGGATGTGATCGGGCCAATTCGCAGCCTCGTTGCAGGCGGTGGTCAACACCCATTCGCCGAGTGGGTTGATCAGGCCGGTGTCTTCGGCGATCGGGATGAACTCGGCGGGCGAGATCATGCCGCGCTCGGGATGGCGCCAGCGCACCAGCGCCTCGCAGCCGGTGATGCGGCCATCCTGCAGGCTGACGCAGGGCTGGTAATGGACCTCGAGTCCGCCATTGGCGATGGCCTGGCGCAAATCGACCTCGAGCTTGCGGCGCGCCCTGACCTGCGCGTCCATGTCGGGCTCGAAGAAGCGGTAGGTCCGGCGGCCGGCGGATTTGGCGGCATACATCGCAAGATCCGCGTTCTTGAGGATCTGCTCGAGGTCGATGCCATGCTCCGGGGCGAGCGCGATACCGATGCTGGCATCCGCGGTCAACTGGTGCCCATGGCACTCGATCGGCATCCGGATTGCGTCGAACACCCGCTCCACGAGCTCGGCGACGTCCTCGACCGAGTTGAACGTGGTCTGCACGACGGCGAACTCGTCGCCGCCCAGCCGGGCCACGAAACCGGACGCGCCAACCGCGCGGCTGACGGCGACCGAGACCTGCTTCAGGAGTTCGTCGCCGATGAGGTGGCCGAGCGAGTCGTTGACGCTCTTGAACTCGTCGATGTCGATGTAGCAGACCGCGAGGCGCCCGCCTTCCGCGAGGCGAGCCAGTTCCTGCTTGAGGCGTTCGTGGAACAAGGCGCGGTTTGGCAGGTCGGTCAGCGGATCGTAATGGGCCAGATGGGTGATGCGCCGCTCGACGCGACGGCGTTCGGTGATGTCTTCGTGGGTTGCCACCCAGCCCCCGCCGGCGAGTGGCTCGTTGACGATCTGTATGGCTCGGCCGTCGGGCGTCTCGACGATGTGCGTCTTCTTCAGTCCGCCCTCGCGCATGATCGACTCGCGGTATTCGTCGATATCGCCGGCGAAGGAGCCGGTCGCCTTGCGGTGCGCAATGACGTCACGGAAGCTGCAGCCGGGCTTTATGACATCCGGGGACAGGCCATACATTTCGAGATAGCGATCGTTGCACACGACCAGCCGCTCGGATGCGTCGAACAACAGCAGGCCCTGGGTCATGTTGTTGATGGCGCGATCGAGGCGAAGCTTTTCCAGCCTGAGCCGCTGCTCCGACTGGCGATGCTCATGGGAGAGACGGCGGACGACCACAAACAGCAGGATGGCCACCACCGCAACCGAACCCGCGCCGATGCCGATCAGAAATCCCATCTGCTCACGCCAGTCCGCCAATGCCGCCGCGGCCGTGGTGGTGGCGACGATGACGATCGGGAATTTGGTGAGTGCATGCGAGGAGATCAGGCGGCTCTGACCGTCGATCGGACTGGTCAGGCGGGACGTGAAGCGATCGAGCTCGAATACCCGTTGCTGTGCTTCAGGGCCGTTCTTGAAATTCTGGCCGAGCGCGCCGCCGATATGCGGATAGCGCGCGAGCAACGTTCCGTCGCGATGATGCATCGCAATCGAGGCGTCGGCCGCAAGCGCCACCGAGCGGAGGAAGGTTTCGAAGGTCGTGGGCGGGATCGCGCGCGTGACGACTCCGAGCATCTGGCCGTTCGGTCCGCTGATCTGGCAGGCGATCACCGTGGCCCAACCTTGCACGAACCGGCCCTGCACCAATTCGATGCTGCACGGCTCGGCGGCGCCGGCCTTGAACGC
This sequence comes from uncultured Alphaproteobacteria bacterium, assembly GCA_963738845.1. Lineage (GTDB taxonomy): Bacteria > Pseudomonadota > Alphaproteobacteria > Rhizobiales > Xanthobacteraceae > Bradyrhizobium. The sequence continues at coordinate 302,189 of CAVTYJ010000017.1, forward strand.
CTTGAAGAACGCGCGATCGGCAATTTCGACCGCCGGCACCGGCCAGCGTTCCGACGAGTTGATCAGGACGCCGCTGGCATCGAAGACATTGACCCCGGCGATATCGGCATAGGCTCTCAAACGCAGCCGCAACATGTCGTGCCATTCGATGCTCGACAATTGCGCCCTGAAAGCTTCGGGCGAGGAGACGTGAGCAGCCGCAATCTGCGCGAGGATGTCTTTCTGGATGCCCATGTAATCTTCGAGCTGCTGGTCGAAGTGCCGCGACAAAAGCAGCACGGTGTTCTCCAGCTCTCGCTCGGTGCTTTCCAGGGCGCGCTCCCGGAAAGTGCCGGCCATCATGGTCGTGCCGAGGGTTATCGCGGCGATCAGCAGCAGACCGCCGATAACCAGCCAGCGGATGGGGCCGCCGCGCGCGGAAATCTTCACGGCGGCGAGGGCGCTGGCGGGTTTCATCGTACTCTTGAGGGTTGCGGCGGCGGACGGCTGGAACGTTGCGTTGCGCGAAGCTACGGCGCCGAAATGGAGGCGGCGTTAGGAAGCGCGGTTAATGCGCGGTTAACGCCGATTTGCGGGGCGAACTCTTCCGCGGTCCGAGAGCGGAGCGCGCTCGGCGCCGGGCGGCACCAAGCCAAGGTCGATCAAGCCTTTGCGCGCGTCAGACGTACCGTCGCGCGTCTGGCGCGCTGGCGTTCAGGAAGCCGACCGGTGTCGCGCCGGGCGCCTCGGCACCACCACAGGCGCATCACCCGACCAGGTTCCGGCATTCTGGCCGCGCTGGAAGTTCGGGTCGGTATAGGGGTTACCGGGCCCCTTATTCTGGCAATTGGCGTTGGGATAAAAGAAAGCGCAATAACCAGGCTCGGAAATCACCGCCTGCGCCAGCGCCGGCGATGCGACGACAACCGCCACGAGGGCGGCGCCAAAAAGCTTGATGCTCGACATGGGCTTGATCCGTGTTGGTATGCAGGAAGCCACCCGCTCAAACAACACCCGACGTCCCGCACTTCTTCCCGCCTTCGCCGATCACTCACCCGTGACGGGTTTCCATCAGCGCCGGTAAAGGCCCGACTTGCCTCCGGTTTTCTCAACGAGGCGGATGCCTTCGATATGCACCCCGCGCTCGGCGGCCTTGATCATGTCATAGATCGTGAGGCAGGCGACCGACACCGCCGTCAGCGCCTCCATCTCGACCCCGGTGGGGCCGGTTACCTTGACCGTCGCGCGGACCACGCAGCCAGGCAGCTTCGCGTCGGTTTCGATGTCGACTGCGACTTTTGCCAGGGCAAGCGGGTGACAAAGCGGGATCAACTCGTGCGTGCGCTTGGCCGCCATGATGCCGGCGATCCTCGCGGTGCCGAGCACGTCGCCTTTTTTCGCGTCGCCCGAGAGGATCAGCTCGAGCGTCGCCTCGCTCATAACGACGCGTCCCTCGGCAATGGCCACGCGCTCGGTCGCAGGCTTCTCGGACACGTCGACCATGCGTGCTTCGCCGCGTGCATCGATATGGGTAAGGGCAGGGTCGGGATTGGAGGATTTGCGCGTCATCAATGCGAACCCGCAGCGCCGACGGCCTTGCTGCGCGACAGCAGCGCGCGGGTCGCCGCCGCAACATCTGCCTGTCGCATCAGGCTTTCGCCGACCAGGAAAGTCGACATGCCAACGCGCGCCAGTCGCGCCAGGTCGGACGGCGTGAAAATGCCGCTCTCGCCGACCATCAGGCGGTCCCTCGGGATCAGCGGCGCCAGCGCCTCGCTGGTCGCAAGCGTGGTTTCGAAGGTGCGCAGGTTGCGATTGTTGATGCCCATCATCGGCGAACGAAGTTTCAGGGCGCGCTCCAGTTCGGCCGCATCGTGGATTTCGATCAGCACGTCCATGCCCTGGGCAAGGCTGGCGTCCTCGAGATCCCGCGCTGCGGCGTCGTCGAGCGCGGCCATGATGAGCAGGATACAGTCGGCGCCATGGGCGCGCGCTTCCACCACCTGGTAGGTGTCGAACATGAAGTCCTTGCGCAGGACCGGCAGCGCGGTCGCAGCCCGCGACGCCCCCATGAAATCCAGATGTCCCTGAAAAGACGGGGCGTCGGTCAGGACGGAGAGACAGGCGGCGCCCCCCGCTTCATAGGCCTTTGCAAGGGCGGGCGGGTCGAAATCGGCGCGGATCAATCCCTTCGAGGGCGAGGCCTTCTTCACCTCGGCGATCAGCGCATAATCGCCGGCGGCGTGTTTTTGCCTGATCGCGCGGACAAAGCCGCGCGGAGCGGGCGCGGTCTTGGCGCGCGATTCCAGTTCGGCCAGCGAGCACGCTCGCTTGGCCGCCGCGATCTCCTCGCGCTTGTAGGCTTCGATCCTGGTGAGAATATCCGACATCAGCGGTTCGATACGCTCACCAAATGCTTCAATCGTGCGGCGGCTGCGCCGCTGTCGAGCGACTTGGCGCCGAGCGCCACGCCCTCCTTTAACGACTTGACTCGGCCCGCCACGATCAAAGCGGCCGCGGCGTTCAACAGCGCGACGTCGCGGAACGGGCCCGGCTTGCCGTCGAGCACCGATTGTAGCGCGACCGCATTGGCGTCCGCGTTGCCGCCCTTGAGCGCCTCGCCGTCGCAGGGGGTAAGCCCTGCCTCCTCCGGCTTCACCTCGAAGGTGCGGATATCGCCGTTCTCCAGCGCAGCCACAAAGGTTGGACCGGTCAGCGTAATCTCGTCGAGCCCGTCCGAGCCGTGCACCACCCAGATGGATTCGGCGCCAAGGTTTTTCAGCACCTGCGCCAGAGGCTGAACCCATTGCCGCGAGAACACGCCGACCATCTGCCGTTTGACACCGGCGGGGTTGGACAGCGGGCCCAGCAGGTTGAAGATCGTGCGAGTGGCAAGCTCGACGCGGGTCGGGCCCACGTTCTTCATCGCCGGATGATGCGAAGGCGCGAACATGAAGCCGATTCCGGCCTCCTTGATGCAGCGGCCGACATGCTCCGGCTTGATATCGATTTTGACCCCGAGCGAGGACAGGACGTCAGCCGCGCCCGAGCGCGACGACAGCGCACGGTTGCCATGCTTGGCGACGGGAACGCCGGCTCCCGCGACGATGAAGGCGGCACATGTCGAGACGTTCACCGACCCCGAGCCATCGCCGCCGGTGCCGACGATGTCGACGGCATCGACGGGCGCGGTGACCCGAAGCATCTTCGAGCGCATCGCCGAGACCGCGCCGGTGATCTCGTCGACCGTCTCGCCGCGGACCCGCAACGCCATCAACAATCCGCCCATCTGTGAAGGCGTGGCTTCCCCGGACATCATGCTGTCGAAAGCGGAGGCCGCTTCCTCGCGCGACAAGGTCGCGCCGGTGGCGACCTTGCCAATGATCGATTTGAGATCGTCCATCGCCTGTGTGCTCAATTGCTGCTGTTGGCGCCGGTTGCCTGGGCTACAGCGGCCTCGTTGATCGACGTGCCGAGATCCTTCTCAAGTTTGGCGACATATTGCCCGAGCTGCTCGTCGCTGAAGCCGCGCGTCAATGTATCTTTCAGCTTCTTCATCTCGTCCGAGGCGAGGTCGACCGCAGGCGCCGTGACATCGGTCACCTTGTAGACGATCCATTCGGTGCCGTTGGCCCCGGGCGTCTGGCCGTAACCGTCTTTGGCTGTCCGGAATGCCGCGGTGACGACGCCCGAGGGGACGCCCGGCGGAGACGCGTCGCGCTTGAACCCGGTCGCGGTTTCCACCTTCACGCCCATGCTCGCCGCCTCGTCGGAAAAATTGCCGCCATGCTCGAGCTTCTGCACCATTTCGGTGGCCTTGGTCCGCAAGCGATTGGCGATCTGGTCCTCGCGCCAGCGCGTCTCGACCTGATCTTTCACTTCGTCCAGCGTCCGGTCGCGCGGCGGCGTGATGCCCAAGACGTCATACCAGACCCATCCACCCTTGTAGGCGATCGGATCGTTGTCGACGCCGACGTCGCTGCTGAAGGCCTGGGACACCAGGTTGAGGCCAGCGGGGAGGTTGGCCGCGGGCTGCCCGCTCGGCGTCAGACCCGAGCGGTCCACCGCTTCCACTGTGACGGCTGCAAGTCCCAATTTCTGGGCGGCCTCGGCGACGCTCGCACCGCCGCCGCGCTCGTCTTCCATCTTGTCACGCAAAGTCGCAACCTGGCCGCGCGCGCGTTCGGCGGCAATCTCGCGCTTGAGATCGGTGGCGACGCTCGCATAGTCCTTTTCAACCGCCGGCTGAATGGTGCCGACCTTGACGAGGGCGACGCCGAAACCGCCTTTGATCGGCTGGCTCACCTCGCCGGACGGAAGGCTGAACGCGGCGTCAGCAATCGCCGGGTCGAGGATCATGGATTTGGTCACCAGGCCGAGATCGAAGTCGGCAGGTTTGACGTTGCGTTCCTTGGCGAGGTCCTCGAATGATGTTCCCGATCCGATGCGGCTACGCGCGGCCTCGGCTTCCTCGACGCTAGGAAAGACCATCTGGAACACCTGACGCTTTTCCGGCGTGCCGAGCCGGTCCTTGCGTTGCTCATAGAGCTTTTTTGCGTCCTCGTCGGACACATCGGTCCATTTGCCGATCTCCTCCGGGGTGACCGCGACGAACGAAATCTTGCGGTATTCGGGCGCGCGGAACGCCCCTTTATGTTCGTCGAAATAGGCCGCAAGCGTCTCCGGCGACGGCGGATCGATCTGGCCGGCCTGCGCGGAGGTGAGATTGACATACTCGATCGAGCGTTGCTCGTTCTGGAAACGGCTGAGCGCCTCCAATTGCGTCTTCGGCACATCGAGGCCGGCAGCGATCGAGCCAACGAGCTGGCGGCGCAACGAGACCCGGCGCTGGTCCGCGATATAACGCGCTTCGCTGTAGCCGAGCTGGCGGATGATGGCCTGGAAGCGCTGCGGATCGAATGTGCCGCCGATCCCCTTGAACGTGGGATCGGCGAGGATCACGCGCATGGTCTCGGCATCGGATTGTCCAAGCCCCAATTGCCGCGCTTTCTCGTCCAGCGCGGCATCGGCGATGGTCTGTTGCAGCACTTGGCGGTCGAAGCCAAAGGCGCGCGCTTGATCCATGGTCAACGGACGGCCGAACTGACGGCCGATCTGCTGCAGCCGTTCCGTGTAGGTCTGACGGAATTCGTTGAGCGTGATTTCGGTGCTGCCAACCTTCGCGACGGTCGACTGTCCAAACCCGCGGAAAATATCGGCGATGCCCCAAATGCCGAAGCTGACGATCAGCGCCCCCATGGCGACCGACATCACGGCTTTGCCGAGCCAGTTTGATGAGGCCTTGCGCAATCCTCGAAGCATGGGTCCAACTTGTCTTTCTGGGAGATAGGGCGCGCCTTATAGCGAATGCCGAAAAGGTCGTCACCGAATAGACAAGGCTTATAAAGTGGCGGTCAGCCCGTCGCAACCTTGGGCGGACTGTCGTTTGGGCGGCACCGCCGAGGCTGCCAAGAGTTAACCTCAAGATCGCGATCTGGAACTCCGTGCCCGGCTCTGCTAGCGCTGTCTATCCAAGATCTTACCGGAATTTCATATGACCGACGCCATTCGGCCGCTGATTGCTGGCAACTGGAAAATGAACGGGCTCAAGGCTTCGATTGCCGAGCTTGACGCGATGCTCGCGGGCGCAGCCGCCGTGGCTGCCAAGGCGGACCTTCTGGTCTGCCCGCCGGCCACCCTTGTGGCGGCGTTCGCGGAGCGGGCCAAAGCTTCGACCGGATTGCGGGTGGGGGCCCAGGATTGCCACCCGAAACCCTCCGGCGCACACACAGGCGATATCTCCGCCGAGATGCTTGCGGACGCGGGCGCCGAGGCGATCATTGTCGGGCATTCCGAGCGGCGCGCCGATCATGGCGAAACCGACCCCCTGGTGCGGCAAAAGGCGGAGGCCGCCTGGCGCGCGGGCCTGCCGGCAATTGTCTGCATTGGCGAAACCCGCGAGCAGCGCGATAGCGGCAAGACGCTCGACGTCTGTGGCACCCAGCTTGTTGGCTCATTGCCGGACGGGGCCACCGCCGGTAATCTGGTGGTCGCCTATGAGCCGGTGTGGGCGATCGGCACCGGCCTGACGCTGACGCCTCAAGACGTCGAGCAAGTTCACCGGTTTATCCGGGATTCCCTGACCAGGCGATTCAAAGGCGAGGGGGCGAGCATCCGCATTCTCTATGGCGGCTCGGTCAAGCCACAGAATGCGGCCGAATTGATGCGGGTCGCCAACGTCAACGGAGCGCTGATTGGAGGCGCCAGCCTGAAAGCGGCCGATTTCCTTGCGATTGCAGCAGGCTGTCCCTAACTAGCAGTCAGACGGTATCGGGGGTGGCCATGCCACTCTCGATCGTGTAACAGCGTGCCGGTTCAGAGGTGCCCTCTGGCTGCGCAATCCTTTAATCCCGCAAGGCCCCCTGTTCCGCCAACGCCGGCGCGTGGGCTTCTGACGGAAGGTCAAGATTCGAGATGCAGACTGTCGTCGTCGTCATTCACCTCATGATCGTCGTCGTTATGATCGGCACGGTATTGCTGCAGAAGTCCGAAGGCGGCGGCCTTGGCATGGGCGGTGGCGCCGGCTTCATGTCGACCCGCGGAACGGCAAATCTGTTGACGCGTACGACTGCGGTTCTGGCGTTCTTTTTCTTCATCACCAGCATTTTCCTGTCCTGGCACGCGAGTCTTGACCGCAAGCCCGCCTCCATCCTGTCCACCCAAACGCCGCCCGCCCCGACACAGCCGGCCCAGACCGGGGGACCGACGCCCGTGGCGCCGCCAACCTCAGGCGGCATCCTCGACACGCTTAAAAAAGCGGATGAGCAGCAAAACCAGGCGCCCAGCGGACCGCAGGCACCACGGTCCCAGTAAAGCAGGGTGGCCATGCAGGAATGCGGTTAGCAGCTTGCGTTCGTAACCCTGATCAAGCCACTGATACCTCTCCTGTTTCTCGTTTCACCCACAGTCCGGCAAATTCCTGGCTCGGGCTCACGAATCGTTTTGGCGAATCGGCCCGCTGGCCTTAAAGGTAAAGTCCCATGGCGCGGTACATCTTCATCACCGGCGGCGTGGTTTCCTCGCTCGGCAAGGGTCTGGCATCGGCAGCGTTAGGCGCTTTGCTCCAGGCCCGTGGTTACAAGGTCCGGCTTCGCAAGCTCGACCCCTATCTCAATCTCGATCCCGGAACGATGTCGCCGTATCAGCACGGCGAGGTCTTTGTCACCGATGATGGCGCCGAGACCGACCTCGATCTCGGTCACTACGAGCGCTTCACAGGCCGGCCGGCGACCAGGGCAGACAACATCACGACCGGGCGCATCTATCAGGACATCCTCACCAAGGAACGCCGCGGTGATTATCTCGGCGCGACGATTCAGGTCATCCCGCATGTGACCAATGCCATCAAGGAGTTCATCCTTTCCGGCAATGACGAGTACGATTTCGTGCTCGTCGAGATCGGCGGCACGGTCGGCGACATCGAGGGCCTGCCGTTCTTCGAGGCGATCCGCCAGCTCAAGAACGAGTTGCCGCGCGACCATGCGGTCTACATTCATTTGACGCTACTGCCGTACATCCCGAGCGCCGGCGAACTGAAGACCAAGCCGACCCAGCACTCGGTAAAGGAGCTGCGCTCGATCGGCATTCAGCCCGACATTCTGCTGTGCCGGACCGACCGCGAGATACCGAAGGAAGAGCGGCGCAAGCTCGGGCTGTTTTGCAACGTGCGGGAAAGCGCCGTGATCGAGGCGCGCGACGTCGACAACATCTATGCCGTGCCGGAGGCCTATCATGCCGCCGGCCTCGACGATGAGGTGCTCGCGGCATTCGAACTCTTGGCGAAAATTCCGCCGGCGCTGCAAAGCTGGCACACCATCAACGAGCGCATCCGCAATCCCGAGGGCGACGTCACGATCGCAATCGTCGGCAAATATACCGGCATGAAGGACGCCTATAAGTCGCTGATCGAAGCGCTCTCGCACGGCGGTATCGCCAACAAGGTGAAGGTCAATCTCGACTGGATCGAGAGCGAGGTGTTCGAGCACGAGGATCCGGCGCCGTTCCTCGAGCACGTCAACGGCATTCTGGTGCCCGGCGGTTTTGGCCAGCGCGGGGCCGAGGGCAAGATCAAGGCGGCGCAGTTCGCGCGCGAGCGCGACGTACCTTATTTCGGCATCTGCTTCGGCATGCAGATGGCCGTGATCGAGGCCGCGCGCAATCTCGTGGGGATCGAGCAGGCCAATTCCACCGAGTTCGGCCCGACAACCGAGCCCGTTGTGGGCCTGATGACGGAGTGGCTGCGCGGCAACGAACTGGAAAAGCGCTCGAAGAGCAGCGACCTCGGGGGGACAATGCGGCTCGGCGCCTTTCCGGCCGTTCTCAGGCGCGGCAGCCGGGTGTCGGAAGTCTACGGCGATGCGACCGAAATTTCCGAGCGCCACCGCCATCGCTACGAGGTCAACACCGTCTACAAGGATCGGCTCGAGCAGCACGGCCTGAAATTTTCAGGCATGTCGCCGGACGGCGTCCTGCCGGAGATCGTCGAATACGAGGACCATCCCTGGTTCATCGGCGTTCAATTCCATCCCGAGCTGAAGTCGCGGCCGTTTGAGCCGCACCCCCTGTTTGCCTCGTTCATTCAAGCCGCGGTGGTGCAGAGCCGGCTGGTTTAGCTGACTGCCTTTGACGGACGCGTGAATTGTTGCGACAACACGCTCCCGCTATCGCCAAGAACAAAATCCAAAAAGGGAGTGTCTCGATGATCTACGAGCTGCGCGTCTATCGTTGCCTGCCGGGCCGGTTGCCGGCGCTGCTGAAGCGCTTTGAGACCGTCACGCTGAAGATCTGGGAGAAGCACGGCATCAAGCAGGCCGGGTTCTTCACCACCCTGATCGGAGAATCCAATCAGGAACTGACCTACATGCTGGCCTGGGAATCGCTTGCCGACCGCGACAAGAAATGGACCGCGTTCCAGGCTGATCCCGAATGGATCAGCGCGCGCGCCAGATCAGAAGAGGACGGCCAGATCGTCGGCAACATCGTGAGCCAGCTTTTGGTCCCCACGGCCTTTTCCGCGGTGAAATGAGACGCAATCCAGCCATTCGCCGCCAGGAATGGGTTGATCAATCCGACGTTGACCTTAAGGTCGCGCCGGAAAGGATCGGACCTTGAGCTCCACCACCGCTGCGCCTGTCGTCGCCGTTGGCCCGGTCAAGTTCGGCAATCAATTGCCGATGTCGATCATTGCCGGCCCCTGCCAGCTCGAAAGTCGCGCCCATGCGCTTGAGGTGGCGAGCGCGCTGAAGGAAATCGCTGCTCGCCTCAAGATCGGGCTCGTCTACAAAACCTCGTTCGACAAGGCCAATCGCACCAGTGCCACGGCCGCGCGCGGCCTTGGCCTGAAGCAATCGCTGCCCATCTTTGCCGAAATCCGCGCTTCGCTTGGATTGCCGGTGCTGACCGACGTCCACGACGCCGGCCAGTGCGCAGAGGTCGCGGGCGCGGTCGATGTCCTGCAGATCCCGGCCTTTCTGTGCCGGCAGACCGATCTTCTGATTGCGGCGGCCGCGACCGGAAAAGTCATCAACGTCAAGAAAGGGCAGTTCCTCGCGCCCTGGGACATGGCGAATGTGGTTGCCAAGATCACCGGGTCCGGCAATCCCAACGTGCTGGTCACCGAACGCGGTGCGTCCTTCGGCTACAACACGCTTGTGTCCGACATGCGCGCGTTGCCGATTCTGGCGCGCACCACCGGCGCTCCGGTGATCTTCGACGCGACCCATTCGGTGCAGCAGCCGGGCGGCAAGGGCGCTTCGTCCGGCGGCGAGCGCGAGTTCGTGCCCGTGCTCGCGCGTGCCGCGGTGGCGGTCGGTGTGGCCGGCGTCTTTATCGAAACCCATCCCGATCCCGACCATGCGCCCTCCGACGGGCCCAACATGGTGCCGCTCCGCGAGTTCGAGGGTCTGGTGCGAACATTGATGGCCTTCGACGCGCTCTCCAAGAGCAAGACCTGACATGAAGCACAAGCTCGTCCAGCGGTCGCCGCAGGATCAACGCCTGCCGCCGGCGATCAACGTCATTGCGCTCGCGACATTTGCCGCAAGCCTGTCGGTGCGCGCGCTCGATCCGGTGTTGCCGCACGTGGCCGAGGAATTCGGCGTGAGCATCGCGACCGCCGCGGGCTTTGCGTCCGGATTTGCCTTCACCTTCGCAATCGTGCAGCCCGCGATCGGCGCCGCCGCGGATCTCTTCGGCAAGGCGCGGCTGATGATCATCTGCCTGGTGCTTTTGGGTATCGCCAATGTTCTTGGCGCGCTCTCGACCTCGTTTAACATGCTGTTCGCAACGCGTGTGCTCGCCGGCATCGCCTCGGGCGGCGTGTTTCCGGTCTCGCTGGGGCTGACCAGCGATCTCGTCGGCGCCGACAAGCGGCAGGTCGCGATCGGTCGCACACTTGCGGGCTCGATGTCCGGCAATCTGCTCGGCGCGACCGCGTCCGGCCTGATCGGCGATTTCCTCGGCTGGCGGGGCGTGCTCGCGATACTCGGCGCGCTCGTGGTGGTGGCCTCGGCTGCGGTGGCTGCAGGGTTTCGCGGCGCGGCACTGACGCGGCCGCCGCGAACGAGCTTGGCCGCGCTCAGGCACGGCTATCGCACCATCTTCTCGAACCCCAACGCTCGCGTCTGCTACTCGGCGGTCTTTGTCGAGGGCTGCTGCGTGCTTGGACTGTTTCCCTTTCTCGCGTCTTTCCTGTTCGAGCTCGGAGAAACCTCGCTGTCGCTTGCGGGTATCGTGATCGCGGGGTTCGCGGTCGGCGGCCTGTTCTATACGTTCACGGTCTCGCGTGTTCTGCCCTGGCTCGGCATGAGAGCCATGATGATCGCGGGTGCTTCGCTTGTTGCGCTTCAACTCACGGCGCTTGCCTTTGGTCCGGGATGGAGGGTCCAATTCGCGGTCTTGCTGCTGATGGGCTGGGGTTTCTACACCATCCATGGCTGCCTGCAGGTGTTTGCCAGCGAGCTCTCGGTCGAAGCTCGCGCCACAGCGCTGTCGCTGCACTCGTTCTTCTTTTTCCTGGGCCAGACGCTGGGGCCGCTGGCTTACGGCTTCTCCCTGCATCGCGTCGGCAAGATGTCCACCTTGCTGGCTGCGGCCTCCGTCATGATCATGCTCGGCCTGGTCTGCGCGAAACTGCTGCGGCCCCGGCCACCGTCAGATGCGGCCGAAAGGCCGGAGGTCGAGGCCTAGCGCTTCGATTTCTGTCAATCGATCAGCGTTGGGCTGGCGAAGAGAAGCGACCAGTATCAGGAGGCTCGGCGAGCGGAAAGCCAAACTCCCGTTTTGCATCCATCATGCGCTCGCCATGACCTAATACGATGAGAGACATCTGGTCCCCGCTATCTAGCGCGGCGAAGCGCTCCGGCCGTCCCATCGCAGCGATGAGGCCGTTCAAGTGCTCAAGAAGGCGATCGACGTCGAACCAGTCGCCGAAGTCGCGGGCGATGAAACTCGTTGGCGTGTCCTCAAACAGGAACATGACTTGGTGTCCTTCGTCCGTGGCATCAGGTTGCAATGATGCGTCTACGATCGAGAAGCGGGGCGCAGCGAGGTCCGCAAGGTCGGCAAGAAGCGAAACGTAGTCCGGAGGAATTCTTGCTACCCTCTCTGTCAAACGTATGCAGCGCTTTGAACTTGTAGAGGAGTTCGGTGAATCCGCTGCCGACCAAATTCAGCTCGGCTGGTTGTGGGCTGAGGAGCCGAATGCAGGCTTCGCGGCCGATCTTGGCTATGCGGTTGGCATCGACCAGCTCCATGCGCAGCAGCAAGTCGAGCACCCCCGCGCCATCAAGTCCGCGCAGACGTATCGACGCGAAAAAAACATAGAAGGAAGAGAGCTTGTATCGAACGCGCTTGACGACATCGAGATTGTCGCATCCGAGCGCCACCAGGGCGCGATAGGCCATATCCGCCTGACGACCAGGTTTGCATTCCCGAAGAAATCGATCGATGGCCGAAACGATTTCGGGTGTTGCCGCGGAGGGACCCAATGCATTGAGCGCTTTGAAGGCGGCTCCGACGTGGACGTTTTCGCGGAGCGCATTGGAAATCGCGGGAAGGGCCGATTGCGAGCCGAGTTTGAGCAGCTTCTCGAACGCATGTTCCCCGATAAACGGCATCTGCGCGCTTGCCACGCGGCTGAGAAATTCCGCCAGCCAGTCCGGCGCGCCCGCCTCGACCACATCGATCAGGTGCAGAAGTTGGTTGTAGGCATCCTCGTCATTGGACCTTGGCAGCAGGCGTTCGGTCTCGCTTCTCGCCAGGGTCAATATCTGCTCGCGCAACTCAGGATTGGGGATTTGGATAAGCTCTCGAAGAGCCAGAAGAGCCCGGTTCCTTTGTTCCCAATCGTAATCTGGAGAATGGGTGGTGAGCACTTCTTTCAGCACAGCCCATCCGGCGGCGTCCCTGTTTTCGGCCAAGCCTTCGGCAGCGCGCGCTCTGACTTTGATGTCGGGATCGTCCAGGATGCCTCGCAGCAGTTCGCGCGCTTTGGGCAATTCCAAAAGCGCCAGCATTTGCAACACCAGCAGCCGTTCGTCGATGTCCTCGCGTCCCACATGCGGTTTCAGCGCCTCGAACGCCTTCTGACGATCAAGAGGGAGTTTGGCCCGATTTACCTCGAACATCGCCACCCACATGGCCCACCAGGTGCTGAAGCGGTCGGATATACGCTCGAACTTCGGCAGAGCAGTGAGATCAAGGAGATGCGCGAGCGCGGGGGCGGGTGCCACCTTCGCAAGCAGGCGGCAAATGATGGCTTGGCCGGAAATCGAAGCTTTGGGCAATTTCTCCAGCAGCCGAGCTTCCAGCTTCTCTGCGTTCGCACCGGCTATCCGCTGAAAGCGATCATAGGACAGATCGAGCGCGGCCTTGGGCCGGGCGACAACAGCGCCAATTGTCGTGATCTCTGCAGCGGCAGCCCGCTTGACCCTTCTCCGCGACGGCTGCTGCTGGTCGCGTTTCCCCTTGGGCTTCTGCTTTCTCCCCAACGCAAACCCGATCCGTTTTCAAAGTTACAGGGGCCTATCTCGATCCCGAACAGGCGAGCGGCACCGTCCTTTGTTCGTCGGGTCCAGAATCCGGTTCAAATCGCGAGTGGCGACTAACCCCGCCCGCGATAGGGCGCGACGCCCTGGTCGGGTACCCACAGGCCCTTCGGCAGCTTGCCGGCCTGCCAGAACACGTCGATCGGAATGCCGCCGCGCGGATACCAGTAGCCGCCGATGCGCAGCCATTTCGGCTTGATCTCGGCAAGGATCCGTTTGCCGATCATCACCGTGCAATCCTCGTGGAAGGCGCCATGATTGCGGAAGCTTGCGACATAAAGCTTCAGCGATTTCGATTCCAGCAGGAAGGCGGCCGGCGCGTAGTCGATCACGAGATGCGCAAAATCCGGCTGTCCGGTGACCGGGCAGATCGAGGTGAATTCCGGCACCGTGAAGCGCACGAGATAATCGGTGCCCCTTTGCGGGTTGGGCACGCGGTCGATCTGGGCTGCTTCCGGTGTTGCCGGCCATTGCACGGCACGGCCAAGCTGCAGAGGTTTTCGAGCCATTTTGGGTCCTGTCGAAAACCGACATGAACCACGCAGGCGTTGCCGTCAACCTCGAGAGAGGTGCCGAAAGGCAAGGCTAGATCGTTTGAACCAGGACCAACCGGTCGTTGGCGGATTCGCCGCCCCAGACCTGACCCGGCCGCCCGTTCAACTGCCGCACGCTGGCATCCGTCTTGTCACTCGGAAATGCGTTGAATGTCTCGGCCGCGGGATCGAAGTGCAGGATCGCGTTGGCGCCGAAGTCGGAGACCCACACCTTGTCCTTGTCATCGACATAGACGGCGTAGGTGCTCGGGCGCCGGCCCGGCAGCTTCCAGCTTTTCCACGAGCCATCGGCCGGATCGTGCACCGAGAGCTGCCCGCTGTACCATTCGCTAACCCAGATACGGCCTCTCGAGTCCGACCAAACCCGTCGTGCGCCCTGACGCGGCGTCGGCGGCTCGACGACGGTCGCGTTGCCGCTTGCGATGTCGATCCTGGCGATATAGTTGCCGGCGAGCGAGGCGTACCAGATATCGCCTTTGGGCGTGACCGTGATGCCATAGGGTCCAACGCCGTTCGGCGCCTTGAACACCGTGATGTCGCCGGACTTCGGTTCGAGGCGACCGTAGAAACCGGATTGGCCGGTGAACCAATAGATGCCGGTCCTGTCGAAAACGCCGGTATTGAGATTGGCGTCCGCCGCTTTTTCGGGGAGACGAAACAGCGTCACCTTGTGATCGGAGGGATCAACGCGAGCGATCGCATTCTGTCCGCCCTCGGTGACCCAGGGCGCTCCGTCGGGGCCAATCGTCACGCCGTGGGGCGCCGCACCCTTGCCGAGATTGACAAGCTTTGTCGATCCGTCCTCGGGCAAGAGCAGGCCAAGCGTGCCGCTGCGCTGACCGGTGAACCAGACCGAACCATCCTGCGCCGGCGCGACGTCGTGCACGCCAACGCCTGTGGGGAGCGGAAAATATCTCGTCCGAAACGGGCCTTCCTGCGCGACGAGCTTGCGCGACACGAAGGGTAAGGCCACCATCGCTGCCGATGCGGAGGCGAGAAACCGGCGGCGGTTCATTGCGTTACCTCTTCGAAAGGGCAACCTCCGAAGGCACCGAGCATAGTCTTTCGCGTCGTACCCGTAAGCCACGGGCGCCGATCAAGCGTTCACATTTGCTTGCGCGCCGTGTAAGACGCCCGCAATCACTCGAAAACTGCATCAGGGAAGCTCTCATGACCGCCATCGTCGACATCATCGGCCGGGAAATCCTGGACAGCCGCGGCAATCCCACCGTCGAAGTCGACGTCGTCTTGGAAGACGGCTCGATCGGCCGCGCCGCCGTGCCGTCGGGGGCCTCCACCGGCGCGCATGAGGCCGTCGAGCTCCGTGACGGCGACAAGGCCCGCTATCTCGGCAAGGGCGTGCGCAAGGCCGTGGAAGCGGTCAATGAGGAAATTTTCGAGGCGCTCAGCGACCGCCCGGCCGAGGATCAGGTGCTGATCGACCAGACCATGATCGATCTCGACGGCACGCCGAACAAGAGCAGGCTGGGTGCGAATGCTATCCTCGGAGTCTCGCTCGCATGCGCCAAGGCGGCGGCGGCCTGCTACGACATGCCGCTCTACCGTTATGTCGGCGGCACCTCGGCGCGGACCTTGCCGGTGCCGATGATGAACATCGTCAATGGCGGCGTGCATGCGGACAACCCGATCGATTTCCAGGAATTCATGATCATGCCGGTCGGCGCAAAATCCTTCGCCGAAGCGCTGCGTTGCGGCTCGGAGATCTTCCATACGCTGCGCGGCGAATTGAAGAAGGCGGGCCACAACACCAATGTCGGCGACGAGGGCGGTTTCGCGCCGAACCTGCCGTCGGCGGATGCGGCGCTCGAGTTCGTGATGAGCGCAATCGGCAAGGCCGGCTACAAGGCTGGCGGCGATGTGATGCTCGCGCTCGATTGCGCGGCAACCGAGTTCTTCAAGGACGGCAATTACGTCTATGGCGGCGAGAATAAGACCCGCTCGCGCTCCGAGCAGGCGAAATATCTCGCCGACCTCGTGTCGCGTTATCCGATCGTCTCGATCGAGGACGGCATGAGCGAGGACGACATGGACGGCTGGAAGGAATTGACCGACTTGATCGGCAAGAAGTGCCAATTGGTCGGCGACGACCTATTCGTCACCAATGTGAAGCGGCTCGCCGATGGCATCAGGAACGGCCGCGCCAATTCGATCCTGATCAAGGTCAACCAGATCGGTACGTTGACCGAGACGCTGGCCGCGGTGGAAATGGCCTACAAGGCCGGCTACACCGCCGTCATGTCGCACCGCTCCGGCGAGACCGAGGATTCCACCATCGCCGACCTTGCGGTCGCGACCAACTGCGGCCAGATCAAGACGGGTTCGCTCGCGCGTTCGGACCGCACGGCAAAGTACAATCAGCTGCTGCGGATCGAGCAGGAACTGGGCAAGCAGGCGAAATATGCGGGGAGGGGCGCGCTGAAGGCGCTCGCCTGAACCGATCAACCACGAAAAAGCAGGGAGGGTTATCATGAGTGACGGCAGGAGCGGACTGCAGCTGCGTTCGCTGATCAAATCGAGCGGCGAGCTCGAGATTTCGCTTCAGAACGTGCCGACGCCGGAGCCCGGTCCGGACGAGGTCGTCGTCCGCGTCGAGGCGACGCCGATCAATCCCTCCGACCTCGGCCTGCTCACGGGTGCCGCCGATCTATCGACGGTGAAAGTCTCCGGCACGAAGGAGTTTCCCGTCATCACCGCGAAGGTTCCGGAAGGCGGCTTGAAAGCCATGGCGGGCCGCCTCGATCAGTCCATGCCTGTCGGCAATGAAGGCGCAGGCCGCGTGATCAGGACCGGCTCGTCGGATAAGGCAAAAGCGCTGATGGGCAGGACGGTCTCGATGATCGGCGGCGCAATGTACGCGCAATATCGCACGGTGCGTCTGAGCGAATGCATGCCGCTGCCCGAGGGCACCACCGCCGCGGAAGGCGCATCCTGGTTCGTCAATCCGTTGACCTCACTCGGCATGACCGAGACCATGCGGCGCGAAGGCCACAAGGCGCTGGTGCACACGGCGGCGGCTTCCAATCTCGGGCAGATGCTGAACAAGATCTGCATCAAGGATGGCATTGCCCTGGTCAATATCGTGCGCAGCAAGGAGCAGGCGGACTTGCTGCGGGGGATCGGCGCAAAGTATGTCGTGGACTCGGCGTCACCGACGTTCATGGACGACCTGACCAATGCGCTGGCAGAGACGGGCGCGACCATCGCCTTCGACGCGATCGGCGGCGGCAAGCTCGCGGGGCAAATTCTCACCTGTATGGAAGCAGCCATCAACAAGACCGCCAAGGTCTATAGCCGCTACGGCTCCAACGTGCACAAGCAGGTCTACATTTATGGCGGCCTCGACTTGCGCCCGACCGAACTCGTCAGGTCGTTCGGAATGACCTGGGGTGTCGGCGGCTGGCTGCTGTTTCCGTTCCTGATGAAGATCGGGCCGGCCGACGGCCAGAAGCTCAGGGAGCGCGTCGTCAACGAGCTCAAAACCACCTTTGCCAGCCACTACACCAAGGTGGTGTCGCTTCAGGAGGCGCTCGACCTGCAAAACCTTGCGGTCTATGCCAAGCGCGCGACCGGCGAGAAGTTTTTGATCAATCCGAACAAGGGCGCCTGAAGACTAGGATGCAAGCGCTGTTCACTGCCGGCCTGGAATCTGGCCATCTCAGCGCGATTGAGGCAGGCCGCCGCGTGGCGGCCTGTTTTGCTTCGGGCCTGCGAACGCAAACGCTGTGTTTCCAGATTCGACAGTGCATGCACTTGCATCTTTTCGGCGATGCAGCTAGTTGAACTTCAGCCCGTTCCGCCTGATTGAAGGATATCCCATGGCCACGCATCACATCGTCACCATCGCCGGCAGCCTGCGCAAAGAGAGCTTTTCGCTCAAGATCGCCAACGCGCTGGCAAAACTCGCTCCCGCCTCGTTGAAGCTCGACGTGACCACGCTGGGCGGGATCTCCTTCTTCAATCAGGACCTGGAGGCCACGCCGCCTGCCGATTGGGTTGCTTTCCGCGAAAAGCTGCAGAAATCGAATGGCGTGATTTTCGTTACCCCCGAATATAACCGCGCGATCCCGGGCGTCCTGAAGAACGCCATCGATGTCGGCTCGCGGCCCTATGGCAAGAGCTCATTCCTGGGCAAGCCGGTCGGCATCATCTCCAATTCGCCGGGCCCGCTCGGTGGCGTCAGCGCCGCCAAGACTTTGCAAAACATCCTGCCGGGTATCTCCGGGCCGATCATGGGCCAGCCCGAGACCTATCTGACCAGCGTCGGCGACGCCTTCAACGACAAGGGCGAACTGGTCAAGGAAGCCCTGCAGAAGGTCTTGCAGCAATATCTCGATGCCTTTGCCGCCTTTGTCGAGAAGCAGAACAGGTAAGCGAGTGTTCTGATCGGCAAATCAATTACATTCTCGCCGGTTGACGAGGAGGCGGGAATGGCGAAAGGCCGAGCGGTGGTGGTCGCACTGGATGCTGCGGAGAAGAGCCAGTTGCTGGCACTGACACGCAAGCACGGCGCGCCATAGACATTGGCGGAACGCGCGTTGCGAACGCGGCGCCAACTACCAATCAGTCCAAACAGACCTCATTCATAAGGCCCTGAGGCGAGGCCCGTGGAGCTCGAGATTTGCGCATTCTCATCAACGGCAGGGCTTGTGAGGGATGGGGGCGCAAAGAAGACAGCCATGTACGTTTCCCAAAGCACATCGGCCCGAGCGAAGGTCACGTGCTATCCGCCGAGGAAGCGAAAGCTGCGGCCGAAAGGGCGACCACGGGTGAACGCGAAAAGCTCGTCCTTTGGAGTGCGGCGCTCTTCCTGGTCGCTGTCGCCATACCGGCGTTCATCGGGGGCGGCCACCACAGTGGGTCGCCCGCGCTGATGTTCCTCGTCGCCGCGCTCTTTATGGCCCTGGTCGTCGGCGTCAACCTACGGCGGATCGCCGCAACGGGAGAGGGGCGGCAAGCCCGGTTGAGCCGTGGCGGACCGCTTCCGTCTGCCGGCGCGTCGGTGACTTTTGACGAGACCGCCTTCACGCTCGACAACGCGGTGATCCCCTGGGCGTCGCTGACCGTCGAGCGACTCATCGTCATCGAGACCAACGGCAAGAACACTACGAACTACCATATCGAGTGCATCGAGGCGGCCGACGGAGACCGGACGCAACTGTTCGACCTCTATCTCTATTCGAACGGTGATGCCCTCGTTCGGATGGCTTATCTCAAGCTCATACGCGAACGCTTGCCGGTTCCGACACGTTGATCGATCCCGGAACGCAACTTCGACGCTCGGAAACATGATCGATCTCCGCCTCGCGTCGGCGGCGTCTGCTGAATGCCAACACGCCATGGTTGACGGCTGGCAACGCCGTTAGGTTTTTGTTAACCGGCGCGGTCGCATCCTTATGCCATGGTCTCCCGTTCCCGACTGAAATCCTTTCTGACCGGGGTTGCCCTCTACACGATGGCGGCGGCGCTGGTCGGCTATTTCGGCGTCAACGCCTATACCGGCAAGTACGGATTGAACGCGCGCCAGGAGCTCGACCAGGAGATCATCGCGCTTACTTCCGAACTCGCGCGCCTGAAGCGCGAACGCGCCGAGGGCGAGCTGCGCGTCTCGCTGCTTCGCTCCGATCGAGTCGATCCAGACCTGCTCGACGAGCGCGCGCGCTTTCAGCTCGATTATGCAAATCCGCACGATCTGGTGCGGATGAACAACTCGAAACAGCCGTGATCGCGCCCGCGCGGAATCCGTCCTGCCGCGTCCGATTTTGACGCAGATCAAGGCATCCGGGTTTCCTTGCCCTAGCTGTCGTCCGCAGGGAGGAAGCCGGAGCGATGAAAGAGCTCAAGCTCTCGCGCCATGCTGCCGATGTCGAGGCCGCGATCAAATCGGGGCAGGCGGCGCGCTCGGCCGTGGTCGCGTCATGGTGCCGGTCCGCCCGCTTGCATCAGCTTGACCCCGAGGGCACGCGCCCGCCGGTCCGCCTCACCCAATCCGAGCTGCTGCTTGCGCGCGAAAGGGCTGGTTCGCTGCTTCGCGCCGCGCAACCGGCAATGGATCGGCTGCACCAGGCGGTGGCCGCGGCGGGATGCTGCGTCCTGCTCGCGGGCCATGATGGTGTTCCCGTCGAGCGCCGCGGCTCGGTCTGCGACGATGCCACCTTTGAATCCTGGGGATTGTGGACGGGCGCCATCTGGAGCGAGGAGCGGGAGGGCACCAATGGTATCGGCACCGCGCTTGTCGAAAGGCGGCCGCTCACCATCGATCGCGACCAGCACTTCTTCAGTCGCAACACGTTATTGAGTTGTACGGCGGCGCCGATCTACGACCACGAGGCCAATCTCGCGGGCGTGCTGGACGTGTCGTCCTGCCGCGCGGACCGTACCGATCTGTTTGCTGACCTGATCAGGCTTGCGGTCGGCGAAGCTGTCCGCCGCATCGAAACCGACCTGTTCAGGGAAGCCTTCAAGGCAGCGCGACTGCTGTTGCTGCCGGGAGCTGACGGGCACTTTGGCGGATTGCTGGCGATCGATGCCGACGACCTCGTGATCGGCGCGACGCGGTCGGCGCGCCTCGCCTTGGGTCTCGCGTCCGAAAGCGCGTTGCGGCCGGTTCCGGCGGCAGACTTGCTGGGCGGGCCGGGCGAGACGACCGAACAGCTCGGCGACGTCCAGCGCAGCGTCCTGCACCGCGCGCTGCTGCGGGCCGAGGGCAACGTATCGGCGGCAGCCAAAGCGCTGGGCGTCAGCCGCGCCACGCTTCACCGCAAGCTGAAGCGGTTCGAGCTCGGGCATTGAGCGGTTTCAGCCGCCTTCTGCCGCGAAACCTGCACATCGCGCTCGCAACGCACGAAAACTGTCGCAACTCTGCGACAGTTGCGTTCTGCGACCTGCCTGCCCGGGGCTGACAGAAGCTCACTCACGCGAGATCGTTACAGCCAAGTCGCCCGAGCGCGAACGCGCCGCGAATGGCCAAGCGCCGGCGACGACAAATGCAACACAACAGCGGGAGTGAACAATGAACAAGCCGGAATTCGTGACGACAACCACGTCTCCGTTCGCGGAGCGCTACGACAATTTCATCGGCGGCCAGTGGGTCGCGCCGAAGTCGGGAAAATATTTCGAGAATGTCTCGCCGGTGACCGGCAAGGCCGTCTGTAAGGTCGCGCGCTCGGACGCAGCGGATGTCGAGGCTGCCCTCGATGCCGCCCATGCCGCCAAGGAGGCCTGGGGCCGAACCAGCGTGGCCGAACGCGCCATGATCCTCAATCGCATCGCCGACCGCATGGAAGCCAATCTCGAGCGCCTTGCGGTGGCCGAAACCTGGGACAACGGCAAGCCGATCCGCGAGACCCGCGCGGCCGACGTGCCGCTGGCGATCGATCACTTCCGGTATTTCGCCGGTGTCGTCCGTGGCCAGGAAGGCACGCTGGCCGAGATCGACCAGGATACGGTCGCCTATCACTTCCATGAGCCGCTCGGCGTGGTCGGGCAGATCATCCCCTGGAACTTCCCGCTGCTGATGGCCTGCTGGAAGCTCGCACCGGCGCTCGCGGCCGGAAATTGCGTGGTGCTGAAGCCGGCCGAGCAGACGCCGGCCTCGATCATGGTCTGGATCGAACTGGTCGCCGATCTCCTGCCGCCTGGCGTCCTCAACATCGTCAATGGCTTTGGTCTCGAAGCCGGCAAGCCGCTTGCCTCGAGTCCGCGCATCGCCAAGATCGCCTTCACCGGCGAGACCACGACCGGCCGGCTCATCATGCAATATGCCAGCCAGAACCTGATCCCGGTCACGCTCGAGCTCGGCGGCAAGTCACCTAACATTTTCTTCGGGGATGTCGCAGCCGAGAATGACGACTTCTTCGACAAGGCGATCGAGGGCTTCGTCATGTTCGCGCTCAATCAGGGCGAGGTGTGTACCTGTCCGAGCCGGGCGCTGGTGCACGAAGCGATCTTCGACCGCTTCATGGAACGCGCGCTCGGCCGGGTCGCCGCGATCAAGCAGGACGATCCGCGCAAGCCCGAGACGATGATCGGCGCGCAAGCCTCGAACGAACAGCTCGAGAAGATCCTGTCCTATATCGAGATCGGCAAGAAGGAAGGCGCCAGGCTGCTTGCCGGTGGCGAACGCGCGAAGTCTTGGGGGCGACCTTGCGGGCGGCTACTACGTCCGTCCCACGGTCTTCCTCGGCAATAACAAGATGCGCATCTTCCAGGAGGAAATCTTCGGTCCCGTGGTCTCGGTTACGACGTTCAAGACCGACGAGGAAGCGCTCGCCATTGCCAACGATACGCTCTATGGACTGGGCGCCGGCGTCTGGAGCCGCGACGCCAATCGCTGCTACCGGTTCGGCCGCGCAATCCAGGCGGGCCGGGTCTGGACCAACTGCTACCACGCCTATCCCGCCCATGCGGCATTCGGCGGCTACAAGCAATCGGGCATCGGCCGCGAGACCCACAAGATGATGCTCGATCATTATCAGCAGACCAAGAATCTTCTGGTCAGCTACAGTCCGAAGAAGCTCGGGTTCTTCTGAGATCCCGATCCCTTCAAGTCGGCTCGAAGTCGGCTCCAAGTCAGCGCGGCGCGTTCGGCGCCGCGCTTTCCTTTGCGCGTGCGCCGAACTCAGCCCAAGCAATTTGAATAACCGCTGACCGCGATCGGCTTTGCTAATGTTTCGTTTGGCGTTGCACTGCGGCAAAGCTGGCTTTTGGCGGTCAAGCAATCCTTCCACCACGGATTGACTTGGGATAGAGAGGATTTATCGCCTCTCATGCAGCCGGATTTGCCATGGCCATTCCCAAAAAAGCCGACACCAAGGACAGGGGACAGGACAAGGAGCACGGCTCGTCCCCCGAGTTCACCAAAGAGCAGGAACTCAAAGCGCTGCGCGACATGCTGCTGATCCGCCGCTTCGAGGAGAAGGCGGGCCAGCTCTACGGCATGGGCGCGATAGGCGGCTTCTGCCACCTCTATATCGGCCAGGAGGCCGTGGTGGTTGGGATGCAAATGGCCCTGAAAAAGGGCGACGAGGTCATAACGGGGTACCGTGACCACGGGCATATGCTGGCCTGCGGGATGGAAGCCAAGGGCGTGATGGCCGAATTGACCGGACGTCGCGGCGGCTATTCCAAGGGCAAGGGCGGCTCCATGCACATGTTCTCGAAGGCCGAGCAGTTTTACGGAGGCCACGGCATTGTCGCCGCCCAGGTGTCGCTCGGGACCGGGCTTGCCTTCGCCAACCACTATCGCGGCAACGATTCCGTGAGCGTCACCTATTTCGGCGACGGTGCGGCGAACCAGGGCCAAGTCTACGAAAGCTTCAACATGGCGGAGCTTTGGAAGCTGCCGGCCGTGTATGTCATCGAGAACAATCGTTACGCCATGGGCACCTCGGTGACACGCGCCTCAGCCCAAGCCGATTTTTCCAAACGCGGCGTCTCCTTCAATATCCCGGGCGAGCAAGTTGACGGCATGGATGTGCGCGCCGTGAAGGCCGCTGGCGACAAGGCCGTCGCCTGGTGCCGCGCCGGCAAGGGGCCCTACATCCTGGAGATGCAGACCTACCGCTATCGCGGTCATTCCATGTCGGACCCCGCCAAGTATCGCACGCGCGAGGAGGTCGAAAAGGTCCGCCACGATCAGGACCCGATCGAGCAGGTGCGCAATCGGCTGCTCGCGGCGAAAGTGAGCGAGCAGGAACTCAAGGACATCGACGGCGAGGTGCGCGAGGTCGTCAACGCTGCGGCGGATTTCGCGCAACACGATCCCGAGCCGGATCCGGCGGAGCTTTGGACCGATATCTACCGCTAAGCGGAGCGCACTGACCTAAGTTCAAGCGCCGGCGCGTTCTGGTGAGAACGCGCAAAGAAGAAACGAGAGAGTGAATTTCGGGAGCTGATATGCCCATTCAAGTGTTGATGCCCGCGCTGTCGCCCACCATGGAGAAGGGAAACCTTGCCAAGTGGCTGAAAAAAGAGGGCGAGACCATCAAATCAGGCGACGTGATCGCCGAGATCGAGACCGACAAGGCGACGATGGAGGTCGAGGCGACCGATGAGGGCACGCTCGGCAAGATTCTGATCCCGGAAGGCACGGCCGACGTGGCCGTCAACACACCCATCGCCACCATCCTGGCCGATGGGGAAAGCGCCGCCGATCTTGCGAAGGTTTCGGCGCCTGCGAAGCAGCAAAAGGCAGCAGAGTCCGCGCCACCGGCCGCGGCCAAGGCGGAAGCTCCCGCTTCCCCCGCACCGGCAGCCGCGCCCGCCGCACCTGCAGTGGTGGCGGCACCCGAACCCGAAGTGCCCGCCGGCACCGAGATGGTCACACAACACATCCGCGAAGCGCTGCGCGATGCGATGGCCGAAGAGATGCGCCGCGATGGCGACGTCTTCATCATGGGCGAGGAAGTCGCCGAATATCAGGGCGCCTACAAGGTTACGCAGGGGCTGTTGCAGGAGTTTGGCGCCAGACGCGTGATCGACACCCCGATCACCGAGCATGGGTTTGCCGGCATCGGCGTCGGTGCCGCGATGGCCGGGCTGAAGCCGATCGTCGAGTTCATGACCTTCAACTTCGCCATGCAGGCGATGGACCAAATCATCAACTCCGCCGCCAAGACGCTTTACATGTCGGGCGGGCAGATGGGCTGCTCGATCGTGTTCCGCGGGCCTAACGGTGCCGCCGCGCGCGTTGCCGCGCAGCACAGCCAGGATTATTCCGCCTGGTACTCGCAGGTGCCGGGGCTGAAGGTGATCGCGCCTTACTCCGCAGCCGATTACAAGGGCCTCTTGAAGGCTGCGATCCGCGACCCCAATCCGGTGATCTTCCTCGAGAACGAGGTTCTGTACGGCCACACCGGAGAGGTGCCAAAGCTCGACGACTTCGTGATCCCGATCGGCAAAGCACGCGTCGCGCGCCCGGGTAGCCATGTCAGCATCATCTCGTGGTCGATGGGCATGAGCTATGCGCTGAAGGCGGCGGACGAGCTCGCGAAGGAAGGCATCGAAGCCGAGGTGATCGACCTGCGCACGCTGCGACCGATGGACACCGATGCCATCGTTGCATCCGTGAAGAAGACCGGCCGTGCGGTGACAGTCGAGGAGGGATGGCAGCAGAGCGGCGTCGGAGCGGAAGTCGCAGCGCGGATCATGGAGCACGCCTTCGACTATCTCGACGCACCCGTGTTGCGCGTCTCCGGCAAGGACGTGCCGATGCCCTACGCCGCGAACCTCGAAAAGCTCGCGCTGCCCTCGACGGCAGAAGTGGTCGCCGCCGCCAAAGCCGTTTGTTATCGGTGACCCATGGCAGGACCCCGTGAGCAGCCATTGCCGCCTGACGTGATCGGCCGCGAGGACGCAACCGAGGTGTTGCGCGCCTTCGTCGTCGACGGCGGCCTTTCGATCGCGTTCACCCGCGCTTTCGAAGAGCCGGAGATGTGGGGCTTGCTTCTCGTCGATATCGCCCGTCACGCCGCGCGCGCCTTTGCACGCGAGAGCGAGTACAGCGAGGAGGAGGCGCTTGAGCGCATCCTCGACATGTTCGAGGCCGAGATCCAGCGGCCGACCGACACGGGCAACACCTCGCCCCGATCGCAACAAGGTCACTAACGATGCCCATCAATATTCTGATGCCCGCTCTGTCGCCCACCATGGAAAAGGGTAACCTTGCCAAGTGGCTCAAGAAGGAAGGCGACAAGGTGAAGTCCGGCGATGTGATCGCCGAAATCGAGACCGACAAGGCGACCATGGAGGTCGAGGCGGTCGACGAGGGCACGCTTGCAAAGATACTGGTGCCTGAAGGGACGCAGGATGTCGCCGTCAACGACGTCATCGCGGTCCTGGCGGGAGACGGCGAGGATGTGAAGGCGGCGGGCGCTGCCGCGCCGAAACCGGCGCCGGCTGCCGCTGCACCTGCCCCAAAACCGGCTACCGCCGCTGCTCCGGCTGCCGCACCAGCGCCTGCCGCGGCGCCGGCGCCTGTCGTCGCTTCGCCACCGACGGCTCCGGCCGCATCGCCCGCGTCCCAGGCCAATGGTCACGGCCGCGTCTTCTCGTCACCTCTGGCACGCCGCCTCGCCAAGGAGGCCTCCATCGAGCTGTCGCGGATCATCGGCACCGGACCGCACGGCCGCATCATCGCGCGCGACGTCGAAGAGGCGAAGTCCGGCAAGGGGCTGAAAGCGCCTGCTGCGGCACCGGCGGGCGGGCCTGCGATCGCGCCCTCGATGTCGGACAAGCAAATTCTTGCGCTGTTCGAGCCGGGATCCTACGAGGTCGTGCCGCACGACGGCATGCGCCGCACCATTGCGCAGCGCCTGACCGCATCCGTGCAAAACGTCCCGCACTTCTATCTCACCATCGACTGCGACATCGGCAAGCTCCTGGCCGCACGCGAGGAGATCAACGCCGCCGCGCCCAAGGACAAGGAAAAGAAGCCGCTCTACAAGATCTCGGTCAACGATTTCGTCATCAAGGCAATGGCGGTCGCACTGCAGCAGATTCCAAATTGCAACGTGAGCTGGACCGAGGGCGGCATGCTCAAGCACAAGCATTCCGACATCGGCGTGGCCGTGGCAATGCCGGGCGGCTTGATCACGCCGATCATCCGCAAGGCGGAAACCAAAACGCTGTCCGTGATCTCGAACGAGATGAAGGACTTTGCCGCGCGCGCGCGCACACGCAAGCTGAAGCCCGAAGAGTATCAGGGCGGCACCACCGCGGTCTCCAATCTCGGCATGTACGGCATCAATCACTTCACCGCCGTGATCAACCCGCCCCACGCAACCATTTTGGCGGTCGGCACCAGCGAGGAGCGCCCCGTGGTGCGCGGCGGCAAGATCGAGATTGCAAGCATGATGAGCGTGACGCTGTCCTGCGATCACCGCGCAATCGACGGCGCGCTCGGCGCCGAATTGATCGGCGCGTTCAAGAAGCTGATCGAAAACCCGGTGATGATGATGGTGTGACGCAGTCATTGCGAGAAGCAATCCGGAGCGCACGACGGTCTGGATTGCTTCGTCGCTTGAGTTCCTCGCAATGACGACAATCAACAGCAGGATGAGGACGAGTAGGTAACCATGGCCGATACATCCTTCGACATCATCATCATCGGCTCGGGACCAGGCGGTTACGTTACCGCGATCCGTGCAGCGCAGCTCGGCTTCAAGACGGCGATCGTCGAGAAGGCCTATCTCGGCGGCATCTGTCTCAACTGGGGCTGCATTCCGACAAAAGCGCTGCTGCGCTCCGCGGAAATCTTTCATTATATGCAGCATGCCAAGGATTACGGGTTGTCGGCGGAGAAGGTCGCTTACGATCCCAAGTCCGTGGTGCAGCGCTCGCGCGGGGTATCAAAGCGGCTGAACGACGGCGTCGGCTTCCTCATGAAGAAGAACAAGGTGTCCGTCATCTGGGGCGATGCCACCATCGATGCGCCCGGCAAGGTCACCGTCAGGAAATCGTCCGTGGAAGGGCCGAAGGGTGCGCTGGGCGAGGGCGCCTATCAGGCCAAGCACATCATCATCGCAACCGGCGCGCGGCCGCGCGTGCTGCCGGGGCTCGAGCCAGACAAGAAGCTGGTCTGGACCTATTTCGAGGCGATGGTGCCGGATCGAATGCCGAAATCGCTGCTCGTGGTCGGCTCGGGCGCGATCGGCATCGAGTTCGCCTCGTTCTTCCACACCATGGGCTCAGACGTCACCGTGGTCGAGGTGCTGCCGCAGATCCTGCCCGTCGAGGATGCGGAGATCGCAACTCTCGCACGCAAACGCTTTGAGAAGATGGGGATCAAGATTCTCACCTCGACCAAGGTGACCAAGCTCGAGAAGAAGGCCGACAGCGTCGTTGCCACCATCGACGACGGCAAGAGCAAGCCGGCCGTTGTCGAATTCGAGCGGGTCATCTCCGCGGTCGGCGTGGTCGGCAACATCGAAAATCTCGGCCTGGAGAAGCTCGGCGTGAAGACCGACCGCGGCACGATCGTGATCGACGGCCTTTGCAAGACCAGCGTTCCCGGCATCTATGCGATCGGCGATGTCGCGGGTCCCCCGATGCTCGCGCACAAGGCCGAGCATGAGGGCGTGATCTGCGTCGAGGCGATCAAGGGCCTGCATCCGCATCCGATGGACAAGAACCTCATTCCCGGTTGCACCTATTGCAATCCGCAGGTCGCTTCGGTCGGGCTGACCGAGGCGCGCGCGAAAGAGGGAGGTCGCGAAATTCGGGTCGGCCGCTTCCCGTTTGTCGGCAACGGCAAGGCGATCGCGCTCGGCGAAGACCAGGGTCTCGTGAAAGTGGTCTTCGACAAGAAGACTGGCCAGTTGCTGGGCGCGCATATGATCGGCGCCGAGGTCACCGAATTGATCCAGGGCTATGTGGTCGCGATGAATCTGGAGACTACGGAAGAAGAACTGATGCACACCATCTTCCCGCATCCGACCCTGTCGGAGATGATGAAGGAAGCCGTGCTCGACGCCTATGGGCGGGTGTTGAATATCTGATTCCTTTGATTTCCATTCGTCACGCGCGAGCTTGACCCGCGCATCCATCCAAGAAGGAACCTTTTTGAGAGCGATGGATTGCCGGGTCGAGCCGGCAATGACGATTGAAAAAGCTGTCGGATCAAAGAAAGAAGCAAGACGTGCGCGACGACGACAATCTGACCATCGAACGCCCGACATTCGTGACCCATCTTGAATGTGCGATGGAGGGCGATCGCTATCCTGCAGATCAGGTTCACAATCTTTCCAAGGCCAGCAAGCCGCTGCTCGTGCGCTACGATCTCGCCGGTGTGAGCAAGGCTCTGACCAAAGACGGGCTGAGACAACGCCCGCCCGACATGTGGCGATATCGCGAGCTGCTGCCCGTGCGCAAATGCGCCGATATCGTCTCGCTCGGCGAAGTCATGACGCCGCTGATCCGGCTGCCAAGACTTGCCAAGAAGCTCGGCGGCGGTGAGATCATCGTCAAGGATGAAGGCCGTCTGCCAACGGGCTCGTTCAAGGCGCGCGGCCTCGTCATGGCGGTGTCGATGGGCAAGGCGCTTGGCATCAAGCACATGGCGATGCCAACCAACGGCAACGCTGGCGCTGCGCTCGCGGCCTATGCGACCGCCTGCGGGATCAAGAGCACGATTTTCTGTCCGGCCGACACGCTCGAGGTGAACGTCAGCGAGATCGAGCTTCAGGGCGCCACCGTGTATCGCGTCAACGGTTTGATCGACGATTGCGGCAAGATCGTCGGCGAAGGCAAGGCCAGGGCCGGCTGGTTCGACACGTCGACCTTGAAGGAGCCATATCGGATCGAGGGCAAGAAGACGATGGGCCTGGAGCTTGCCGAACAACTCGGCTGGGACGTGCCCGATGTGATCTTCTATCCGACAGGCGGCGGCACCGGCCTGATCGGGATGTGGAAGGCGTTTGGCGAGTTGGAGGCCATTGGCTTCATCGGAAAGAAACGCCCGCGCATGGTTGCGGTGCAGGCGGCGGGCTGCGCGCCCATGGTGCGCGCGTTCGAGAACGGCTGGGAACATGCGCCGCGCTGGGAAGACGCCCACACGATCGCCGCCGGCATCCGCGTGCCGCAGGCCGTCGGAGATTTTTTGATCCTGCGCGCGGTGCGCGAGAGCAAGGGATTTGCGATTGCGGTCACAGATGAGGCCATTTCTTCCGCGCTCAACGACGTTGCGCGCGAAGAGGGCTTGCTACTCTGTCCCGAGGGGGCTGCGACCTATGCCGCCTACCGGCAGAGCCTGGGCGACGGCCGGGTCGGAAAAAATGATCGCGTGATGCTGTTCAACTGCGCGACCGGGCTTAAATACCCGTTGCCGAAGGTGAACCGCGCGCTCGATCGTTTCAAGCCGATCGACTATGAAAGTCTGTAGGACGTGCCAAGCGAGGCAATCCAGAGTTCATCCGCGGCGAGACTCTGGATTGCTTCGTCGCGTCGCTCCTGGCAATGACGTCGTCGGCGCGTTGGAGGATGTTATGAGGATGAGGTTCGTTGCCGCCGCCTTTCTCGCCGCTTGCTGGCTGGCTGCGCCTGCGTTGGCCGAAAAATTCCCCTCGCATCCCATCACCGTCGTCGTGCCGTTTTCGGCCGGCGGACCATCGGACGCGATGATGCGGATCCTCGGCGAGCGCATGAAGGTGACGCTCGGCGAAGCTGTCCTGGTCGAGAACACCACCGGCGCCGGCGGCTCGATCGGGGTCGGGCGCGTCGTGCATTCGCCGCCGGACGGCTATACCATCGGCTTCGGCCATCTCGGCACTCACGTCGCGAACGGCGCGATTTACAAGCTCGGCTACGATCTCGTTGCGGATCTCGAGCCAGTCGTGCTGTTGCCGAGCAATCCCATGATCATCGTCTCCAAGAACGGCGTGCCGGCCAAGACCTTGCCTGACCTGATCGCATGGCTGAAATCGCGGCCCCAACCGGCAACGGCGGGCACAGCGGGTGCGGGCTCCGGCAGCCACATCGCGGGGCTGGCGTTCGAGAAGGCCACCGGCGTCAAGCTCCAATACGTGCCCTATCGCGGCACTGGACCTGCGCTCAACGATCTTGTCGCCGGTCAGATCGATATCATCGTCGACCAGCTCTCGAACTCGATCAACCAGGTGCGCGCCGGCACGATCCGCGGCTATGCCGTCACCGACACCAAGCGCAGCGACCAGGCGCCCGACATTCCGACCACCGACGAAGCGGGCCTCGCCGAATTTCATATGACGCTGTGGTCGGGCCTTTGGGTGCCGAAGGGCACGCCCAAGGACATCATCGCCAGGCTCAACGCCGCGGCGGTCGATGCGCTGAACGACCCGCCGACGCGCAAGGCGCTTGAGAATCTGGGCCTGCAGATGCCGCCTGCCGACCAGATGGCGCCGGATGCACTCGGCGCCTGGCAGAAGGCCGAGATCGAAAAGTGGTGGCCGATCATCAAAGATGCGCATGTGAGCGTCGACTGATGGCAAAGCTTGCTTCCGTTACGCCCGCCGAGGTCCGTACCGCTCTTTTGTCGCGCGAAGAGATTGCCTTGCTCGACCTGCGGCACGAGTCGGCCTTTGCGACGGGCCATCCGCTGTTTGCCGCCAACATGGCGGCCGACCGGATCGCGATCGAGGCCGAACATCGGCTGCCGCGCAGGGATGTCCCTATCGTTGCATATGACGAAGGGGAGGGAGCGCTGGCGGCCGCGCGACAGACCTTCGCCGAGCTCGGTTACACCGATGTGCGCGAGCTCCAGGGCGGTCTCAAAGCCTGGCGGGAGGCGGGCTACGAGCTGTTTCAGGACGTCAACTCCTACGCGAAAGCCTTCGGTGAGCTAGTCGAGGCGCGCCGCCACACTCCGTCGCTGCCGGCCGATGACGTCGCCGCGCTGGTCTCGTCAGGCGCCGACATCGCCATCCTCGACGTCCGGCGATTCGACGAATATTCCACGATGAACATTCCGGGCTCCGTCAGCGTGCCCGGCGCGGAACTTGTGCTGCGCGCCGGCAAGGCGGCACCCGACGCGAGCACGACCATCGTCGTGAATTGCGCCGGGCGCACCCGCTCGATCATCGGCACGCAGTCGCTGATCAATGCCGGCGTTCCCAACAAAGTCGTGGCGCTCAGGAATGGCACCATCGGCTGGACGCTGGCAAAGCACCGGCTCGAGCACGGGGCCGGCAGGCGCGGCGCCATCGGCACTTTCGAGAATGCCGGCGGCAATGCACGCGATGTCGCCTATCGTGCCGGCGTCCGGCGAATCGGCGTCGACGATCTCGCAGCGCTCGCCGCGCAACGGCACCGCACGCTCTATCGTTTCGACGTGCGTGACGCCGAGGAGTATGCATCCGGCCACATCGCGGGCTTCCGCCACTACGCCGGCGGCCAGCTCGTGCAGGAGATCGACATGGCCGCGCCCGTGCGCGGTGCGCGCATCGTGCTGACCGACAATCTGAGCATTCGTGCCGACATGACGGCGTCCTGGCTCGCGCAGATGGCATGGGACGTCTACGTGCTGGACGGCGGCTATGACGGCGCGCTTGAGACGGGTGCGCCGGCGGTCCTGCCAAAGCTCGATCCGGCACACCGGTATCGCCGCCCCTATGAGGGCACTGACGCGACGGCTGCCAAGATGCAGGCCTATCTCGATTGGGAGTTCGGGCTTGTCGAGCAGCTTGGGCGCGACGGCACCCACGGCTTCTTCGTGATTTGAACCCACGCCTCGATGGTCTACAACGTTCGGCATGTCGAATTCATCGCCATTGCCGTTCGACGAGCTCCTGCAGGCGATCGGGGCGCGCCGCTCCGTCTATGGCGCGATCAGCGGGCTGCGGCTCGATCGCGCCGCGCCCGGCGAGGCCTGGTCGAGCCTGCCGTATCGCTCCGCATTTGTCGGCGACACCGAGACCGGCGTTCTGCATGGCGGCGTCGTGACCGCGATGCTCGACGAGAGCTGCGGCATGGCGGTTCAGCTTGCGCTCGACGGCACGCGCGCAATCGCAACGCTTGATCTGCGCATCGATTATCAGAAGCCGGCGACGCCGGGTCTCGACATCCAGGCGCACTCGATCTGCTATCGCGTGACGCGCTCGATCGCCTTCGTGCGCGCGACCGCCTACCAGGACACCGAGGACGATCCGGTCGCCACTGCGACCGCCTGCTTCATGGTCGGCGCCAACCGAACCAACATGCTTTCCGACGAAGCGGGCCAAATGGTGCCACCGGCGCTCGAAGCGCCCGACGACCCGTGCGGTCCGTTCGCAAAAAGCCCGTTTGCGCGATGTCTCGGCATCCGTGTCGGCGAAGACGGCACGACCATGTTCATGCCGTTCTCGGCCAAGATCATCGGCAACCCGATCCTACCGGCCATTCACGGCGGCGTGACGGGTGCGTTCCTCGAGACTGCCGCGATCGTCGGCGTGACGCGTGAGCTCGAAATTTCCGCGCTGCCCAAGCCGATCGGCTTGACCATCAATTACCTGCGCTCGGGTCGCGCGCTCGACAGCTTCGCCAACGCCTCGATCGTCAAGCAGGGGCGGCGTATCGTCGCTTTCGAAGCGAAGGCCTGGCAGGATGATCCTGAAAAGCCGATCGCCTCCGCTTTCGGGCATTTCATGCTGAGGCAGACTGCGGGTGGGGAGGAGGAGTAGAGGTCAGGTCATTGCTGGGAGCAATAGGACCAGCCAATCCAGAGAGCGAGGTGCGCCGCAAGCTTCTGCATTGCGTCCTCGTTTGGCTCCTCGCTTAGCCGAAAGGAGACTCAAGCCATGCCTTACGCGACCACAGACGACGGAGTTCGCCTCTATATCGAGGAAACGGGATCGGGCCGCCCGGTGATCTTTGTCCACGAATTCGCCGGCGACGTCCGCAGCTTCGAGCCGCAGTTGCGGCATTTCGGCAAGCGCTATCGGGCCATTGCCTTCAACGCGCGCGGCTTTCCACCTTCTGACGTGCCCGAGCAGGTGTCTTCCTATTCGCAAGCCCGGGCGGCCGACGACATCCTCGCCGTGCTCGGTCACATCGGCGAGCGGCAGGCGCATATCGTCGGCCTGTCGATGGGTGGTTTTGCGACGCTTCATTTCGGCTTTCGGCATCAGGCGCGCGCGCTCTCGCTCTGCATCGGCGGTTGCGGGTACGGCGCCGAGCCGGACCAGCGCGAAAAATTCCGTGCCGAGGCCGATGTGATCGCAAGGGCGATCCGGGCCGAGGGCATGGCAGCTTTTGCCGAGCGCTATGCCTACGGGCCGACCCGCGTGCAATACCAGAACAAGGACCCGCGAGGCCATGCCGATTTCAAGGCGATGCTGGCTGAGCATTCGGCGATCGGATCGGCCAACACGCAGCAGGGAGTTCAGAAAGAGCGGCCGTCGCTCTATGATCTCGCGGACGAGATGAAGCGCATCACCGTGCCGACGCTGATCATCCATGGCGATGAGGATTGGCCGTGTCTTGTGCCGGGCGTGCTCATGAAGCGGACGATTCCGTCATCGGCTCTCGCGGTCATGCCAAATTGCGGTCACGCCATCAATCTGGAGGAGCCTGACGAATACAACCGCATCGTCGGAGACTTCATCTCGCAAGTCGATGGCGGCCGCTGGCCGCGGCGCGATCCTCGCGCGGTCTCCGCATCCATCACGGGAATGAAGGACTGACCGGAAAGGGCGGCGCGGCAGATCGTCGTCCAAAGGTAGACCCGGCGCGTCAAAGCTAGCACTTGATTTCCTGCTGCGGCGGGCGACAATGACGCGTTCCAGCTTCGGTGCCGAACCACGTGTAAGACGGGGAAAACCCGCTTGGCCTGGGCCCGTCGCTCCCGCGGGAGGGGACCGTGATGAGCTTTGTGCTCTGCTTGCAGTGCCGCGACCGTCCGGGCCGCCGCCGCTGCCGTCTTTATCCCAAGACAACATCCCGCGCACGCAACAGCATGCGCGGCCGTCGTATCATGGAGACGCGATAGACCGAAACCAGCCCGAGCCAGCGCAAGATTGGCCGAAGGTTGTCAGCTCAGACACGTACCAGGGAGGAGTGCATGAGGAGAGTAACCAGACGTCAGGTTCTCAAGGGCGGCACGGCGCTTGCCGGCGGCATGGCCGGCATTCTCGCCAGCGGCCGGGCACCCGCTTTCGCGCAAGGGACGACCGTCCATTGGCTGCGCTGGAACGACTTCGTGCCGACCTCCGATCAGCTCCTGCGCAAGGAGCTGCTGCCCGCGGCCGAAAAGGCTCTCGGACTCAAGATCAACCTGGAGACGGTGAACGGCAATGACCTGCAGCCTCGGATCACATCGGCGATCCAGTCCGGCTCGGGTCCCGATATCATCATGCTCTTCAACAACCATCCGCAGATCTATTCGGAGAGCGTCATCGACCTCTCGGACATCGCGGGTCGCGTGAGCGAGTTCTGAGGAGGGCTACTACGATCTGTGCAGGTCCAATTCCGCCGACGACAAGAAATGGATCTCGTTGCCCTGGGCCATCGTCGGCGCCATGATCGCGTACCGGAAATCCTGGTTCGAGGAGGTCGGCTCTCCATCCTTCCCCGACACGTGGGAGAAGTATCGCGAGGTCGGCAAGAAGCTCAAGGCCAACGGCCGGCCGATCGGACAGACCCTGGCCCACACCTTCGGCGACGCGCCGACGTTCAGCTATCCCTACATGTGGTCATGGGGCGGCACCGAGGTCGAGAAGGACGGCAAGACCGTCAACATCAACAAGAAGGAGGTCATCGAGTTCGTCAAGTTCATGACCGCTTTCTGGAAAGAGGCGCATGACGAGGGCGGGCTCGCCTGGGATGACACCAACAACAACCGCGCGTTCCTGTCGCAAACGATCTGCGCCACGCTCAACGGCGCCTCGATCTATCTCGAGGCGCTGCGCAATCCCGACAAGTACACGACCGAGAAGGGCGCGCCGCTGAAGAGCGACATCCTGCACTCGCCGCTGCCCAAGGGACAGGCAGGCCAATTCGCGATGCATACCTACTTCTCTCACGTCATTCCCAGCTATTCGAAAAATCAGGATGGCGCGAAAGCATTTCTGAAATGGATTCATACAAAATCGAACTACGAGCCGTGGTTCGTGTCGCAAAAGGGCTTTTCGACGCCGCCCACCCACGAGTGGGAGAAGCACAAATTGTGGGACGAGGACAAGGTGATGGCGCCGTTCAAGATCGCCGGCCGCCTCGGCCAGACGCCCGGCTATCCGCTGCCGGCATCAGGCAAGAAGCCGGCCGAAGTGCTCACCAAGTACATCATCACCGACATGTACGCCAAGGCCGTCCAGGGCAGCAGCGCCGAGGATTCGGTGAAGTGGGCGCAAGACGAACTGAAGAAAATCTACACCTGAACGGGCACTGAGCGGCCCGCGGCGGCGAGATGCCGCCGCAGGCCGGTCGCAGCGAGGTGAATCGAAATGGCGATCGCAGAGAGCCAAGTCGAGACCACGGTCTATATGCCGAAGGCGCCGCGGCCCAAGCTGCGGCTGCTCGAGGACGAGCGCTGGCTCGCATTCGTGCTGCTGGTGCCGACCATGGTGCTGCTGGCTGCATTCATCGCCTATCCGTTTCTGCGCGGCATCTTGCTGGCGGTGACCGATGCGCGCGTGGGCGTGCCCGGCCACTTCGTCGGGCTCGCCAATTTCTACAAGATCTTCAATGACGGGATCTTCCGGACCTCCGTCTACAATACCTTCCTCTATACGGGCGTGACCACCGTCTTCAAGCTGGCCCTCGGGCTCTGGCTCGCCGTGCTGCTCAACCGCAACTTTCGCGGCAAGGCGTTCACGCGCGCATTCATCCTGCTGCCTTTCATCATCCCGACCGTGCTGTCGACCTTTGCCTGGAAGTGGATGTTCGATCCCACGTTCAGCGTTCTGAACTGGCTTCTCTATCATCTCGGCCTGATTACCGGTCGCATCAATTGGCTGGGCGACCCGGACCTTGCGATGATCTCGATCATCATCGTCAACATCTGGCGCGGCGTGCCGTTCTTCGCCATCAGCCTGCTCGCAGGCCTGCAGACCATCAGTCCCGAACTCAACGAAGCGGCCGCCATTGACGGCGCTAGGCCCTGGCAACGGTTCTGGTATGTGACCTGGCCGCTGCTGCTCCCGGTGACCATGGTCGTGGTGCTGTTCTCGGTCATCCAGACCTTCGCCGATTTCCAGATCGTCTACGTCATGACGGGCGGCGGTCCCGCCAACGCGACGCACCTGTTTGCGACCTACGCCTACCAGATCGGCATCGGGACGGGCATTCTAAGCGAGGGCGCCGCCATCTCGCTTGCGATGTTCCCGGTGCTGTTTCTGGTCGTCATCATCCAGTTGCTCTACATCCGCCGCGTCGAGGTGCGCTGACCATGATCGAAGGCGCGCTGTGGCGAAAATGGGTGTTCTTCTACGTGCCGATGGCACTGTTCCTCGTTTTCCTGCTGTTTCCGTTCTACTGGATGTTGATCACGTCGATGCGGCCGGACGGGGAGCTTTACCGGCCCTGGAATTCGATCAACTACAATCCGTTCTGGACCTGGAAGCCGACGCTGGACCACGTCCGATACCTGTTCGAGGAGACGCTGTTTGCGACCTGGCTGTGGAACACGACCTTCATCGCGCTCGCGTCGACCGCGATCTCGCTCGTCTGCGGCGTCTTCGCAGGCTACGCCTTGTCGCGCCTGAATTTTCCGTTTGCAGGCAGCCTGGGCACCGGCATCTTCATCACCTATCTGGTGCCGCAGACGCTGCTGTTCATTCCGCTGGCCGAGATCATCCGCAACTACCGGCTGGGCGACACGCCCTGGTCTCTGATTTTGACTTACCCGACCTTTCTCATCCCGTTCTGCACCTGGCTGATGATGGGCTACTTCAAGGCGGTGCCGAAGGAGCTCGAGGAGTGCGCCCGCATCGACGGTGCCTCACGCTGGCAGGCTATGCTCTACATCGTCATTCCGGTGGCGATCCCGGGCATCCTGTCGGCCGGCATCTTCGCGTTCACGCTGTCGTGGAACGAGTTCATCTATGCGCTCGTCTTCCTGTCCTCGCCGCAGGAGAAGACCGTGCCCGTCGGCGTCACGTCGGAGCTGATCCGGGGCGATGTTTTCTTCTGGGGACCGTTGATGGCCGGCGCGCTGCTCGGATCGATCCCGGTCGCCGTCGTCTATTCGTTTTTCGTCGAGCACTATGTGGCGGGACTGACCGGATCGGTGAAGGGCTGACAGTTGGGAGGCGGGTGAGGCCAATGGGACAGGTCGTCCTCAGAGCAATAAACAAGTTCTACGACGGCGTGCATGCCGTCAAGGACGTCAACCTGCAGATCCGCGACAAGGAGTTCGTGGTGTTCGTCGGACCGTCCGGCTGCGGCAAGACGACGACGCTGCGGATGATTGCCGGGCTGGAGGCCATTTCCTCGGGCGACATCTCCATCGACGGCAATGTGGTCAATCAGCTCGCGCCGATGGACCGCGACATCGCCATGGTGTTCCAGAACTACGCGCTTTACCCGCATATGAGCGTGTACGACAACATGGCGTTCGGGTTGAAGATGCGCCAGTTCGCAAAAGGGGAGATCGAGAAACGCGTGCGCGAGGCGGCGGACATCCTGGGCATCGGCGAGATGCTCAAGCGAAAGCCGCGGCAGCTCTCTGGCGGCCAGCGCCAGCGCGTCGCGCTGGGCCGTGCCATCGTACGTCATCCCCGCGTATTCCTGTTCGATGAACCACTGTCGAACCTCGATGCCAAGCTCCGCGTCCAGATGCGCGTCGAGCTCAAGAAGCTGCATCAGCGTCTCGGCACGACCGCGATCTACGTGACCCACGATCAGGTCGAGGCCATGACGCTGGGGGACCGCGTCGTCGTCATGAAGGATGGCGTGGTGCAGCAGGTCGGCGAGCCGCTCGAACTCTACAACAATCCCGCCAACAGGTTCGTCGCCGGTTTCATCGGCTCGCCGGCCATGAATTTCGCCCCCGTGACGGTGAGCGAGGCGAACGGGTCGCTCGTTGCGCAAAACTCGGGCTTGCGCATCAAGCTGCCGGAGGAGGCGGCCCGGCGGCTGCGCGGCCATGTCGACCGCGAGGTTTTGCTCGGGGTGCGCCCGGAGGATCTGTCGGTAGCTGATGCGTCGGCTCCCGACACGCCCTGCTTCGATGCCGTGATCGAGGTGGTCGAGCAGCTCGGCTCGGAAATCCTGCTCGACATGAAGGTGGGTGAGGACGTCATGGTGGCGTGCGTCGAGCCGGGCGTGCGTGTGAAAGTGCGGGACAAGCTGCGCATTGCCATGCGCCCATCCAGGATCCACCTCTTCGACGCAAAGACGGAAGCGGCAATATAGCTGCGGGCTCGTCGACTGCTCTCGTGCTGGGGGAAGGCGCAGCGGCTGGTGGCGATCGCCATGCCGTCCCCATCTGGCCCGGTCCTGCCACGGCAGGTTGTGGCCTCATGGTGACTGCAGCGCCACGTTTGTTGCGGCCACGCCACAGTTGGCGAGCATTTGACCCTTGGCCACCGGCCCTTCGCGTCCGCGCCGCTTTTTGGCCACACCCCTCTATGAAATGTTGTTTCAAGAATTATCGCCGCAGTCCGCGAACAGGAGAGGAACCTTTTCCGGTTCCTACGCCTGACAAATCCGGGGTCCTGCGGAAACGGAATCGCGATGGACGCCAAGACCGACATCAAGAGCAAGCTGCCGAGCCGTCACGTGACGGAGGGCCCGGCGCGCGCGCCGCATCGCTCCTATCTCTATGCCATGGGGCTGACGACCGAGCAGATTCACCAGCCCTTTGTCGGCGTTGCCTCCTGCTGGAACGAGGCCGCGCCCTGCAATATCGCGCTGATGCGCCAGGCCCAGGCGGTGAAGAAGGGCGTGGCGCATGCCGGCGGCACCCCGCGGGAATTCTGCACGATCACCGTCACCGACGGCATGGCCATGGGCCATGACGGCATGCGCTCGTCGCTCCCGTCGCGCGAATGCATCGCCGATTCGGTCGAGCTCACGGTCCGCGGCCACGCCTATGATGCCTTGGTCGGCCTCGCCGGCTGCGACAAGTCGCTGCCGGGGATGATGATGGCGATGGTGCGGCTCAACGTGCCCTCGATCTTCATCTATGGCGGATCGATCCTGCCCGGCAATTTCCGTGGGCAGCAGGTCACCGTTCAGGACATGTTCGAGGCCGTCGGAAAACACTCGGTCGGCGAAATGTCCGACGCCGATCTCGACGAAATCGAGCGGGTCGCGTGCCCCTCGGCCGGCGCGTGCGGTGCACAATTCACCGCCAATACCATGGCGACGGTGTCCGAGGCGATCGGTCTTGCGCTGCCCTATTCGGCCGGCGCGCCGGCGCCCTACGAGATCCGCAATTCCTTCTGCATGACCGCGGGCGAGAAGGTCATGGATCTGGTCCGCGCCAACATCCGGCCGCGCGATATCGTGACCCGGAAATCGCTGGAAAATGCAGCGGCTGTGGTGGCGGCTTCCGGCGGCTCGACCAATGCCGGGCTGCACCTGCCGGCGATTGCGCATGAGGTCGGCATCAAGTTCGACCTGTTCGATGTCGCCGAAATCTTCAAAAAGACACCGTATGTCGCGGATTTGAAGCCGGGTGGCCGTTATGTCGCCAAAGACATGTTCGAAGCTGGCGGCATACCGCTTCTGATGAAAACCCTGCTCGATCACGGCTACCTGCACGGCGATTGTCTCACCGTCACCGGCCGGACGATCGCAGAAAACCTCAAAAGCGTGAAATGGAACCCGCACCAGGACGTCGTGCGGCCAGCCGACAAGCCAATTACCGTTACCGGCGGTGTGGTGGGCTTGAAGGGAAATCTCGCGCCAGAGGGAGCGATCGTGAAAGTCGCGGGCATGTCAAATCTGAGGTTTACCGGCCCGGCCCGCTGCTTCGATTGCGAGGAGGATGCCTTCGAGGCTGTCCAGAAGCGTACCTACAAGGAAGGCGAGGTCCTCGTGATCCGCTATGAGGGGCCGCGCGGCGGTCCCGGCATGCGGGAGATGCTGTCGACCACGGCGGCGCTGACTGGGCAGGGCATGGGCGGCAAGATCGCCCTGATCACCGATGGCCGGTTTTCGGGGGCTACACGCGGCTTCTGCATCGGCCATGTCGGTCCGGAGGCCGCGGTCGGAGGCCCGATCGGGCTTCTGAAGGATGGCGACATCATCGAGATCGATGCCGCCGCGGGTGCTCTTAACGTAAAATTGACTGAAAAAGAACTTGCAGAACGCAAAACCAACTGGCGCCCACGCGAGACGAATCACACGTCGGGAGTTCTGTGGAAATATGCCCAACAGGTTGGGCCGGCAGTCGCCGGGGCCGTAACCCACCCGGGCGGTGCGCACGAGAAACAGTGCTATGCGGACATCTGACCGGACCATTGTGGCGTTGGTGTTGGGCACAGCGTTGCTGGCTGTCCCGGCGCTCGCGTTCGACGGCGCGCCGGTCAATCAGCCCGCCGTGCCGGCGGTAGTCCAGCCTCCGTCGGCAAATGCGCAGGGCGGACTGAAGAAGCCGATGACCGCCGCGCTCCCGGATAATTCGCTGAGTGCCAATGCGACCAATTCGCTTTCGGCACTGCAATATGCCGCCGAGGACGGGCATCCCGTGGCGCAGTGGAAGCTTGGCCGCATGTACGCCGAAGGCAACGGCGTCGTGCAGAACGACCTGCTCGCCTTCGACTATTTCAGCCGCATTGCCAATGCGCATGCCGAGGACAGCCCGTCGGCGCCTCAGGCGCAGATCGTCGCCAACGCATTCGTGGCGCTCGGCCGCTATTATCTCAGCGGCATCCCCAACTCGAAGGTCAAGTCCGATCCCGAGCGGGCGCGCGAGATGTTCTACTATGCAGCCTCCTACTTCGGTAATGCCGATGCGCAGTACGACCTCGCCCGGCTGTACCTGAAGGGCACCAACGCGACGCCGAGCGAGTTCACCTACGGTGCCCGCTGGCTCGGGCTTGCCGCGCAGAAGGGGCAGCATCAGGCGCAGGCGATGCTTGGGCAGATGCTGTTCAACGGGGATCGAATCCCGCCGCAGCGCGCTCGTGGCCTGATGTGGCTGACGCTCGCCTGCGAGAACGCCGGTCCCGACGAGGCGTGGATCAAGGACAACTACAACCGCGCGATCGCAAGCGCGTCCGAGACCGATCGCGCCATGGCCTTGCAGATGCTCGAGCACTGGGTGCAAGGGCGCAAGGATTGATCCGCCGCGACTGAACGCGTCGCCCGACCGCTATCGCGCCTCGAGATCGAGATCCGCCCAGATCGGCACGTGATCCGACGGCTTTTCCCAGGCTCGAACGTAGCTGTCGATCCCGACATCGATCAGTCGGTCGCTCGCCTGCGGCGACATCAAGAGATGGTCGATGCGCAGGCCCCAGTTCTTCTGCCAGGCGCCCGCCTGGTAATCCCAGAACGTGTACTGGCCCGGCGCATCGTTGACGGCGCGCAATGCGTCCGTAAGGCCCAGGCCCAAGAGCGCCTGAAAGCTCTCGCGGGTCGTGGTGCGGAAAAGGGCGTCATTGGTCCAGCCCGCGGGATTGTAGACGTCCTCGGCGGCCGGGATCACGTTGAAATCGCCGGCCAGGATGAGCGGCTCTTCGGCCTTGAGCCGCGCCTTTGAGTACTCAAGAAGGCGCGACATCCACTTGAGCTTGTAAGGATATTTATCCGT
Organism: uncultured Alphaproteobacteria bacterium; assembly: GCA_963738845.1. GTDB lineage: Bacteria > Pseudomonadota > Alphaproteobacteria > Rhizobiales > Xanthobacteraceae > Bradyrhizobium. The sequence continues at coordinate 343,996 of CAVTYJ010000017.1, forward strand.
GTCTGGGGGATTGCCGTTGGGCAGATAAAGGCAGGCGATGCGCAGCACGCCGTGCTTCAGCGTGACCACGCCTTCCAGAAAGCGCGCATGCGCGTCCTCGTCATCGCCCGCAAGGCCGGACTTGGTCTCGTCGAACGGCAGCTTCGACAACAACGCCACACCGTTGAACGTCTTCTGGCCGTGGGTAACGACGTTGTAGCCGAGGGATTCGATCTCAAGTCGCGGGAAGGCATCGTCCGTGCACTTGATTTCCTGCAAGCAGACGATGTCGGGCGAGGTCTCCTTGAGCCAGCTCATCAGCGGCTCGATGCGCTGCCGGACGGAATTGACGTTCCAGGTCGCGATACGCATGCGCGAAAGACGTCAGATCGAAAAGCTGGTGCCGCAGCCGCAGGACGCGGTGGCGTTCGGATTGAGCACGCGGAACGAGGCTCCGATCAGATCGTCGACGAAATCGACCTCCGATCCTGCCAGGAACGGCGCCGACGCGGGATCGATCAAAACGACGGCCTGGTCGCGCTCGATGACCAGATCGTCGTCGGCTTTGGCATGGTCGACATCGAACTTGTACTGAAAGCCGGAGCAGCCGCCGCCTTCCACGGAGATGCGCAGCATCGCGCCGTCGCCCTCTTGTCCGAGGATCTCGCCAATTCGGCGGGCGGCCCGCTCGCTGATGGTGACGGCACTGGTCATGACGGCAAAAGCTCCGATTGGCGGCCTACCCGGTTATTTGGTATCCCGCGCCCGGCATAGTTAAGTGCTCGGAGCCCAGGAATCAAACCTCCGGAAAGGACCATATACCGTGTCGGTCGGAATGGCTGCTCCCCGCATGCCTTATGCCTGCGACCCCGACTGCAGCCGGGGCAGGCAGTTCGTGGAGCTGCCGAGCAAGACGCGCAGCCCGTTTCGGAGGGATTGCGACCGCGTGATCCATTCGACCGCCTTCCGCCGCCTCAAGCACAAGACCCAGGTTTTCGTCTTCCATGAGGGCGATCATTATCGCACCCGGCTCAGCCATTCGCTCGAGGTTGCGCAGATTGCCCGCGCTCTGGCGCGCCAGCTCGGCCTCGACGAAGACCTGACCGAGACGCTGGCGCTGGCGCATGACCTCGGCCATCCGCCGTTCGGCCATGCCGGCGAACGTGCGCTCGACGCCTGCCTGAAAGCGCATGGTGGTTTCGACCATAACGCGCAGACGCTGCGGGTCGTGACCTCGCTCGAGCATCGCTATCCGAATTTCGACGGGCTCAATCTGACCTGGGAATCGCTCGAGGGCATCGTCAAGCACAATGGCCCGCTAGCGGATGCGAGCGGCGCCGCACTCGCTCGTGATCGCGAGCCCGGCATTCCCGTTGGCATCGCCAAATTCAACGAGGTCTACGATCTCGAGCTTGCAAGCTTTGCCTCGCTCGAGGCGCAGGTGGCTTCGATTGCCGACGATATCGCCTACGATGCGCACGACATCGATGACGGCCTGCGGGCCGGCCTGTTCGAAATCGACGATCTGATTGTCGTGCCGCTCGCGGCTGACATGATCGCCGATATCGACAGGCGCTTTGGCCGGCTCGATCAGGACCGCCGTGGCGCAGAACTGGTGCGCGAACTGATCTCCTGCCTGATCGGGGCTGTCGTGTCCGAAGCGCGCAGTTGCCTTGAGACCACGAGGCCAAAATCGGCCGACGATGTCCGTCACGCCGGGCGGCAGCTGATCGCGTTCTCGCCCGACATTGCGGATGCGGAGAAAGGCATCAAGGTGTTCCTGAAGCAGCACATGTATCGCCACGAACGGGTGATGCGCGTGATGCGCGAGGCCGAAGAGATCGTGGTCGAGCTGTTCGCGTGTTACCAGCAACGACCATCCGAGCTGCCCCCTGAATGGCGCGACGGTGCGGAGAGCGAAGGCGAGGCCGTACGCGCGCGGCGCATCGGCAATTTCATTGCCGGCATGACCGACCGCTTCGCCCTGACCGAGCACCAGCGGCTTTTTGACTCGACCCCGGAATTGCGTTAGGCGGCGCCGCATGGCTGAAAAATCGCCCTCCCTCCATCTCTTCGCAGACGTGCTCGAGCGCGTCCATGCGATCTGCGGACAGCTGGCTGCGGAAGGCAACTGGCCGGCCGGAATCGACTTTTCGCGCGTGGTGGTCGAGCCGCCCCGAGACGCCGGCCACGGCGATATGGCCACCAACGCTGCGATGGTGCTTGCCAAGGAGGCGAAAGCCAGGCCGCGGGATCTCGCGGAGGCCATCGCAACTCGCCTGCGCACGGACGGCCTGATCGAAAAGGTGGATGTCGCCGGACCCGGCTTCATCAATCTGACCTTGAAGACAAGGGCGTGGGCCGATGCGCTGCGCACCGTGCTGCGCGAGGGCACAGCCTACGGCCGGATCGCTCAGGGCGCGAGGGCGAAGGTCAATGTCGAATATGTCTCGGCCAATCCGACCGGCCCGATGCATGTCGGCCATTGCCGCGGCGCGGTGTTCGGCGACGCATTGGCGAGCCTTTTGCAATTCGCCGGGCGTGACGTTACGCGGGAGTACTACATCAATGATGCCGGTGCGCAGGTGGATGTGCTCGCGCGCTCGGCCTATCTGCGCTACCGCGAGGCGCTTGGCGAGGACGTCGGCCCGATCCCGGAAGGGCTTTATCCCGGCGATTACCTGAAGCCGGTGGGCCAGGCACTTGCATCGGAACATGGCGATGGATTGCGTGGGATGAGCGAAGCGCAATGGCTGCCCATCGTGCGCGAAAAGGCAATCGCCATGATGATGGAGGAGATCAAGGACGATCTCTCGGCCCTCAACATCAAGCAGGACGTGTTCTTCTCGGAGCGCTCCCTGTTGTCGGGCGGAAACGACAAGGTTGCCGAGACCATCGAGTTCCTTCGCTCCCGCGGCGATGTCTATGAGGGCCGCCTGCCGCCGCCAAAGGGTGCACCCGTTGAGGACTGGGAGGACCGGGAGCAGCTTCTGTTCCGCGCAACCGAATTTGGCGACGATGTCGACCGCCCCCTGATCAAGTCGGATGGTTCCTACACCTATTTCGCTTCCGATATCGCCTATCACAAAGACAAGTTCGACCGCGGCTTTCGCGATCTCGTCGATGTTTGGGGCGCCGACCATGGCGGTTACATCAAGCGTGTGCAGGCTGCGGTGAAAGCGGTGACCGGCGCAGAGGCTGCCCTGGATGTGAAGATCGTCCAGCTCGTGAGACTCTTGCGCAATGGCGAGCCGGTAAAGATGTCGAAGCGCGCGGGTGATTTCATCACTCTGCGCGAAGTGGTCGACGAAGTCGGCAAGGACGCCGTCCGCTTCATGATGCTTTATCGCAAGAACGATGCGGTTCTGGATTTCGACCTCGCCCGTGTGATCGAGCAGTCGCGCGACAATGCGGTGTTCTATGTGCAGTATGGCCACGCCCGCGGCCATTCGATCTTCCGCAATGCACGCGAGGAGGTGCTGCCCGATCTGCCGGTGGAGGAGGGGGCTCGCCTGTCATATTTGGGCGCGGCCGAGGTCGAACGCCTGACAGACCCGGCGGAACTGGACCTGCTTAAGCGGCTCGCCCTTTACCCCCGCGTCATCGAGGGGGCGGCGACGGCACATGAGCCCCACCGAATTGCGTTTTACCTGTATGATCTCGCCAGCGAGTTTCACGCCCTCTGGAACAAGGGTAACGATCTGCCCAATTTACGCTTCATTATCAAAGATGATGCAGGGATGACGAAGGTACGGCTGGCCATGGTCCAGGCCGTGGTCTTGGTTTTGAGCTCGGGATTGGGCATTTTGGGCGTCCATGCTCCCGAGCAAATGCGGTAGCGTGGGAACTGGCCGCCGGCACCGTTCGGGCTCCGGGTCCATCCGGAGGTACCGCTGGGTTTTAGCCCGATCGAGACGGCTTTTCCCGTAGGGGACGCATTATCACGATGGCTGATCGATACCAGGACCGACGTTTACCTGCCGCTGGCTATGATCAGGGCGGGGATGCGCATGGGTCCGATCCTTTGGCCGAGCTCGCCCGCCTTATCGGCCAGACCGATCCGTTCGGCCAGCAAGGGCGTGCCACTCCGGCGCCTGCGCCACCGCCCCGCGCTATCCCGCGCGAACCATACCAGCAGCAGTACGAGCCCGAACCGCCCTCCTTTGAGGACGATCCGCAACCCTCGGGCCCCCCGCCGTGGATGCAGCGCGCCAATGCGAAGGCCGTCCAACGCGACGCGCCGAAAGAAATACCCAGGGAGATACCCAGGGAGTATGCACGGGACATCCCAAGGGACATCCGGCCGGAGCTGCCTCCGCAGCAGGATTATTCGGCGCCGACGCATCCGCTTTACCGGCACGCGCAGATGGCGGAGCCCGATCAGGACTATGTCGACGAACAGGCCTATGACGAGCCCGAGCCTCAGCTGGACCCCTCGCGGTATGACGACGCGCTATATGGTCAGCTCGAGACGGGCGCACGGGACTTTGAGCGCGAAGCCGCCTATCCCGACGATCCCTACGCGTATCAGGACGACGACGACGCGGAGGCCGACGAGCGCAGCGGCAGGCGCCGCGGCGCGCTGGTCAAGCTGATCGCACTGCTCGTCCTCGCCGTGGTGGGGACGGGCTCCGCGCTCGCCTATCGCAGCTATGTGGGATCCAAAGGCAGCAGCCAGCCGCCAATCATCAAGGCCGACAACAGTCCGACCAAGATCGTGCCCGCGCCGGTCGACAACACCGCCAAGGCCGCGGACCGTATGCCGAGCGGGGACGGCACGGAAAAGCTCGTCTCCCGCGAGGAAGCGCCCGTCGATATCAACGCTAGGAACGGCGGTCCCCGCGTGGTGTTTCCGCCGCTGAACCCGAACACAAGCCCGCCGACGCCGTCGAGTGTGGCGACGACCACGATGACGTCAGCGAGCAACGGCCCGATACCGACCAACGGTACTTTGCCCAATAACGAGCCGCGCAAGATCAAGACCTTCTCGGTGCGGGGCGAGCAGGCCGACAGCAATGCGGCCACGCCGGTCGGCGTTCCTCCGCCAGCCGCGCCCCCGCCGCCCGCGGCCGCGCCAGCCAAGTCCGCGGCCAAGGCATCGCGGTCCGTAGCGCCTGCTGCAGGCGGAGGCGGGCCAATTTCGTTGACGCCTGAGGCGCCGCAGGCACCGGCTGCGCCCGCAACCCGCGTCGCGACCACCGCCAGTCCGGCGCCTGTCCCCGCGACGACGCCCAGTGCGGCCGCCTCAAGCGGGTTTCTGGTAAGCGTGTCGTCGCAGCAGAGCGAGGCCGACGCCCAGAACTCCTACCGCGCCCTGCAAAACAAGTTTCCGACCCAGCTCGGACCGCGCAGCCCTGTCATCAGGCGCACCGATCTCGGAGACAAGGTGGTCTATCGCGCCATGGTCGGGCCATTTGCCACGGCGGACGAGGCCAAACAGTTCTGTGTCGACTACAAGGCTGCCGGCGGGCAGTGTTTCGTCCCAAGGAATTAGAGCGCGTTTCCTTGACCCTCGACTTGGGCGCGGGCTATTCGGCCGGGCATGAGCACAAAAGCCTTTATCACGGGCATCGCCGGACCGACGCTTGAGGCGGCGGAACGGGCGTTTATCGCCTCCGAGCGGCCATGGGGCTTCATCCTTTTCAAGCGCAACGTCGACACCCCAAACCAGGTGGCTGCCCTGATTGGCCAGTTGCGGGCTGCGGTGGGTGAGCCCGATGCGCCCGTGCTGATCGACCAGGAGGGGGGACGAGTGCAACGGTTTGGGCCGCCGCATTGGCCCGTCTATCCGCCCGGCGCGGCCTTCGGACAGCTCTACGAGAGTGATCCGCAGGCAGGCCTCCGTGCGGCCTGGCTCAGCGCCCGCCTGATTGCGGACGATCTGACCAAGAGCGGCGTGTCCGTCGACTGTCTGCCGCTGGCGGATGTGCCGGTTGCCGGGGCCGACGCCGTGATCGGAAACCGGGCTTATGGTACCGAGCCCGGCAAGGTCGCGGCCATTGCCCGGGCAGTGACCGAGGGCCTCGCTCAAGGTGGCATTCTACCGGTCCTGAAGCATATTCCAGGGCACGGACGCGCAACCGCGGACACCCATTTCAGGCTCCCGGTGGTCGATACCCCCAAAAACGAGCTCGAGAACAGCGATTTTGCGGCATTTCGGCCGTTGGCGGACCTGCCGATGGCGATGACTGCGCACGTTGTGTTTACGGCCTATGACAGCGCCCATCCAGCGACGACATCTGCGACAATGATTGAACAAGTGATTCGGGGTTGGATCGGTTTCCAGGGCCTGTTGATGAGCGATGATGTGTCCATGAACGCGCTGACCGGCTCGCTTGCGGAGCGGACGCGGGCCATTTTCGCGGCCGGCTGCGACCTCGTCCTGCATTGCAACGGCAGGATGGACGAGATGCAGGACGTTGCCGGTGAGACGCCGGGATTGTCGGGCAAGGCGCTCGAACGCGCCAGGCGTGCGCTGGCATCGCGCAAGGCACCCGTGCCGTTCGATCGTAAGGCGGCCCGGGCGGAGCTCGACGCGTTGATCGAAAGGTCGGGAGCGGCAAGCGCATGACCGCGGAGATCTTGTCGTTCGAGACGGGCCGGCCGGCGGAGCTTGCCGAGGGCGAGCCGTCGCTGGTCGTCGATGTCGAGGGCTATGAGGGTCCGCTCGATCTTCTGCTGGCATTGGCGCGGCAGCAGAAGGTCGATCTGTCGAAAATCTCGATTCTCGCGCTTGCCGATCAGTATCTGCAGTTCATCGAGGCGGCGCGGCGGATCCGCCTGGAGCTCGCGGCCGACTATCTCGTGATGGCGGCGTGGCTTGCATTCCTGAAATCACGCTTGCTGTTGCCGGAGCCGCCGACACCGGATGGTCCGAGCGCGGAAGAGATGGCGACCGCGCTTGCCAACCGGCTGCGTCGACTTGAAGCGATCCGCGAGGCATCCAACCGCCTGATGAACCGGCCGCAATTGCAGCGCGATATTTTCCCGCGCGGCAATCCCGAAAGCATCGCCGAGATACGCCATCAGAAATACACCGCAACGTTGTTCGACCTGCTCACCGCCTATGCGGCGCAGCGCCAGCAGCGTGTGCTTGCAAGCGTGCATCTTGCCAAGCGCACCGTGTGGTCACTGTCGGAAGCCCGCGCCTCGCTTGAGCGCCTGATCGGGCTTGCGGAGGACTGGAGCTGCCTCGACGAATATCTGCTGAGTTACGTCGTCGAGCCATCGCAGCGCGCGACCGTTTTCGCCTCGAGCTTTGCCGCGGCTCTGGAACTGGTGCGTGAGGGTGAGATGGAATTGAACCAGAGGGAGGCGTTCGCGCCGCTCTATTTCCGGAAGCGGCCGTCACCAGCCGATGGCGCGCCGCCGCCGGAACTGTAAGTGGAAGAAGGAGACCGAGCCATGGCAGGCCTGGCGGAGAAACGCATGGACGACGCCGAAGACGCGCCCGTCGATCCGCAAGCGCGGCCCGAGGAGCTCAGGCTCCTCGAAGCGCTGCTGTTTGCTTCGAGCGAGCCGCTCGACCAGGCGACGCTGGCCAAGCGGATGCCCGAGGGTGTCGACATCAAGGCTGCGCTCGCACAGTTGCAGGCGGAGTATGCGCCGCGCGGCGTGAATCTCGTCCGCATCGGCAACAAGTGGACCTTCCGCACCGCCGGCGATCTGTCGTGGCTGATGACGAGGGAAAGCACGGAAACACGGCGGCTGTCGCGCGCGGCAATCGAGGTGCTTGCAATCATCGCCTATCACCAACCTGTGACGCGCGCGGAGATCGAGGAAATTCGCGGCGTGATCACGTCGAAAGGCACGCTTGACGTGCTGCTCGAGACGGGTTGGATCCGGCCGCGCGGCCGCCGCAAGACTCCCGGCCGGCCGCTGACCTTTGGAACCACCGAAGCCTTCTTGTCGCAGTTCAGCCTCGAAGCACTCGGCGATCTGCCGGGGCTGGACGAGCTGAAGGGGACGGGACTGCTCGATTCACGTCTGCCGACGGGATTTTCCGTGCCCACGCCGTCCGATGATCCGGCGCTGCGTGAGGACGAGGAGCCGCTCGAGCCTGGAGACCTGGAACTTGCGCTGGCGCCGCGTGTGGAGCCGGAAAATGACGGCAGCGGCAGCTAATTGCAAACGGCGGGAATAAACGCAAACCCGTCGATTAACGGTAGCAATAATACGTAGTCCCGACAGCGATTTGCCGGCGGGCGGGTGCTTGTTTTTGACACCCTGGAGGCCTACCTTCCGCCGAAGACAGGGCCGGATCGAGTGCCGGTCACTCAGGAGGGTTTGCAGGATGGGTTCGCTTAGCATTTGGCACTGGATCGTGGTGATCGCAGTCGTCCTGCTGCTGTTCGGCCGCGGCAAGATTTCGGATCTGATGGGCGATGTCGCTCAGGGTATCAAGGCCTTCAAGAAAGGCATGCGTGATGATGAGACCGCGGTCGACAAGTCCGAGCCGGTGAAGTCCATCGATCACAATACTGCGCCGTCGCAGACGACGCGATCGGATGTCGGCAGCAAGGCGGTCTGAACCGAACGCCGGAAGGAGACGGAGCGACGCCCGATAGCAAGTCGATGGGCGGCGGCTTCGCGTGAGCGGTATCTTTGATGTTCGACATCGGCTGGAGCGAATTCGTCCTCATTGCGGTCGTTGCACTGATTGCCATCGGCCCGAAAGAGCTGCCGGGCGTGCTGCGCACCCTCGGGCAATGGATGGGCAAGGCGCGCAAGATGGCCTCGGAATTCCAGAGCCAGTTTCAGGAGGCCATGCGCGAGGCCGAAATGGCCGACCTCAAAAAGAGCTTCGACGAGGTCAGGGAGGCCGCGAGCGGTTTCTCCGGCGGCAACCTGATGACCTCGCTGCAAAAGGACGTCACCGACGCCTTCAAGATCGACGACGTCGACAAGCCCGCGCCCGCGATCGAGCCGCCTGCCGCGGCGACGGCGGAAGCCGAAAAGCCGGACGAGCCGGCCAAGATCACGCCTGAGGTTCAATCGAGCGAAGCGCCGCAGGACAGCGCAGCGGCGGCTCCAGGCGAGCTCAAGGACGCCAAAGCGTCATGACCGACGACGATATCGAGGCCAGCAAGGCGCCGCTGCTCGATCATCTGATCGAGCTGCGCGCGCGTCTGATCAAGGCGCTGCTCGGCTTCGGCATCGCCTTCATCTTCTGCTTCTTCTTTGCCAAGCAAATCTACAACGTGCTGGTCTGGCCCTTCGTCTGGGTCGCGGGCGCCGAGAATTCGAAATTCATCTACACCGCGCTGCTCGAGTATTTCATCACGCAGCTGAAGCTTGCGCTCTTTGGCGCCGGCTTCATCTCCTTTCCGATCGTCGCGACCCAGATCTACAAATTCGTGGCTCCGGGGCTCTATCGGCACGAGCGCCAGGCCTTTCTGCCGTATCTGATCGCAACGCCGGTGTTCTTCCTGCTCGGCGCGATGCTGGTCTATTTCGTCGTATTCCCGATGCTGATCCGCTTCTCGCTCGGCATGCAGCAAATGGGCGGCGCGGAGACGGCGCAGATCGAGCTCCTGCCCAAGGTGGGTGAATACCTGTCGTTGATGATGTCGTTGATCTTTGCCTTCGGCATCGCCTTTCAGCTTCCGGTGATCCTCACGCTGCTCGGGCGCGTCGGCATCATCACCTCGAAGATGCTGCGCGAAAAACGCCGCTATTTCATCGTGGTCGCCTTCATCATCGCGGCGGTGCTCACTCCGCCCGACGTGCTGAGCCAGTCCTCGCTCGCCGTGCCGCTGCTTGCACTCTACGAAGGCTCGATCATCGCGGTCAGCATGGTGGAGAAGAAGGCGGCGGCCGCCAAAGCCGCATCGTCGACTGCCCCGCCGACCACCAATCCGGCCGAGTAGGGCGCGCCTTTTCACGTATCATCAGGGCGCAGCCGCCATGATTCGTCATGCCCGGGCTTGACCCGGGCATCCCCGACTTGATCTAACGCGGCAACGACGTGGATGGCCGGGACAGGCCCGGCCATGACGGGACTGAGCCATGCACGACATCAAATCGATCCGCGACAATCCCGACGCCTTTGATGCCGCGCTAGCCCGGCGCGGGCTCGCGCCGGTCTCGGCATGGCTGCTTGCAATGGACGAAAGGCGCCGCTCGGCGATCCTGGCTTTGGAACAGGCGCAGGCACGCCGTAACGCCGCGTCGAAAGAGATCGGCGAAGCCAAGAAGGCCAAGGACGAGGCGCGCTCAGCCAAGCTGATGGCGGAGGTGGCGGACCTGAAGGTCACCCTGCCTGAACTGGAGCAGACGGCGAAAAGAGCGGATGAGGACCTTGCCAGGGAGCTCGCCGCTATTCCGAACTTGCCGCTGCCCGCGCCCGAGGTGCCCGACGGCAGCGACGAGCATGGCAACGTTCGGCGTCACGTTTTTGGTAAAGCGCACGACTATGGCTTCGCGACAAAACCGCACGACGAGCTGGGCGAAGCGCTCGGCTTGATGGATTTCGAGACCGCCGCAAAGCTGAGCGGGGCGCGGTTCGTCGTTTTGAAGAAGCAGCTTGCGCGGCTCGAACGCGCCATCGGACAGTTCATGCTCGACGTCCATACGAACGAACACGGCTATACCGAGATCAACCCGCCGCTGCTGGTGCGCAACGACGTAATGTTCGGCACCGGGCAATTGCCGAAATTCGAGGACGACCAGTTCTGGGCCATCAAGGGCGAGTTGCTCGCGAACCCCGACGAGCGGCTGAGGAACGAACGGCTCGGGCTTATTCCGACCGCCGAAGTCTCGCTCACCAATCTCGTCCGCGACTTCATCGTCGACGAGAAGGACCTGCCGATGCGGCTCACGGCGCTGACGCCGTGTTTTCGCGCTGAGGCGGGTGCTGCGGGACGCGATACCCGCGGCATGATCCGCCAGCATCAGTTCATCAAGGTCGAGCTGGTCTCGATCACCACGCCCGAAACCAGCAGGGACGAGCACGAACGCATGCTGGCTTGCGCCGAAGAGGTGTTGAAGCGGCTCGGCCTGCATTACCGGGTGATGACGCTGTGCGCGGGCGACATGGGCTTTTCCGCGCAAAAGACCTACGACATCGAGGTCTGGATGCCGGGCCAGGGTGAGGGCGGTGCCTTCCGCGAGATCTCAAGCTGTTCCGTCTGTGGCGACTTCCAGGCCCGCCGCATGGACGCGCGTTACCGCGGAAGCGACGGCAAGCCGCGCTTCGTGCATACGCTGAACGGTTCCGGAACCGCGGTCGGGCGCGCGCTGATCGCGGTCATGGAAAGCTATCAGCAGCAGGGCGGTTCGATCGCGGTCCCCGAAGTGCTGCAGCCCTATATGGGAGGGCTGAAGATGATCGAGAGCGGCAAATAATTTTTGGCGCGCCTCACGCGCGTCGATATTGCGAAGCCACGCTCTCCCGGTCATCTTCGCAGTCCCACCGCGTATGAGCACGAGTACAGATGGCCCTGCATCGCGATATCTTTTGGGTCGGAAGACAATGGGCCGTCACCGGGTTCGGAATACAGGCGGTCGACCAACGCCTGAATGGCGCGTTCGATATCGAGGCCACGCTCTTGTGGGAAGATGGTCTCGTCCAGCAGACGCGGGCGCTTGCATGGCTCAACCACGGCGACTTCGACCGCGCGCTGGAGATCGCGCGATCGCGGTTTCCCCGAGAGCCTCGCAAGGAGCTCACGCTGGTGGAGAGCGTGCTGGAGTTGATCCAGTCCAATCCCGCGGATGGCGCCAAACCGGCAGAGCCGGCTGAGAGTTTTCAAGCGAGCCAAATCGGGGCTTTCACGCCGCAAGCGCGGCCACGAGCGCTCGCCATGCAGATCGAGCATGCGTCGGCAAAGTTCGTTCCGTTCTGGCGCATTCGCCACTGAGAGACACGCGCCGTCACTGCGGCATCGGCGCCGGGTTTTGGTAGGTCCGATAATACTTGCCGAGATTGGGTGGCGCCCCCGCGAGACCGGGTGGTGCTGTTATGACCGGAAGCTTGCGCCGAGCGGCGACGCAACCATTCCTGGTGCGGACCATGCCGCGTCCGCAATGAGGACGATGATCGTCATCATCTTCGGTGGACTGTTTCGACGAGTCCCTGGACGCCCCAGCTTTGTCTTTTTGTTCCGGCTCGGAGTTGGGCGAGACCGCTGACACAGCGATGCATTTGCCGTTCTGCAATTGCGTTTGCACGGGACAACGCCTGGGCACACATTTGCCATTGGTATATTCGAGCAGATAGGTCTCGCCGGACATCACGACCTGTCCGTTGCAAAGGCAGGTCCCGCTCACGGTCAGTTCGCCGCCGAGACAATTTTCCGCGTTGGTCCTGACGCACATGCCGCCAGTTGCGCTGGCGCTCGTGGCCACGACGTTGAAGCCGGCGGGGCAAAGACATTCGCCGTTGCTCACTCGGCCGCCATCGCACCTGATATTGCCGTCTGCCTTGATGGCAGGCGAAGGGCTTGCGACCGGCGGCACGGGCGGGGGCAGTGGGGCGGCGACATCGGCCGCGCAATGGCCGCCCGCATCGAGGTGAGTGTTGATCGGGCAAACGCACTGGCCTGAGAGGCTTCGGGTCCCACCGTCACACGTGCCGACCGCGGCCGGTGCGGGCGAGGGCTCGGGCATCGGCGGCGCCGCCTGGGATGGCTTTGCGACGCAGCGGCCGTTCCGGTACTCCTGCCAGGGGAAGCACTGGGAATCCTCGTCAGATTGCGCGCTGGCTGGAAACGAACCGAAAAAAACAAGGCCAATCAAAATTGCGGCAGTGGCTGAAATGCGGGTCATCGTCAAACCCCGTCGCGATCGAAAAACCCGCGATAAAATTAGTCTCATTCAAAGCGGCTTCGCAAGCCGGGCAAAAGCGTTAGTTTTGGGCAGGAATGGGCCGCTAAATCGCGGGTTTTTGCGCGAGAACGTGCTGTTTGCGTCAACCCCGATCAGCGGATAAGACGGCCGCTTATGGCCAAAGAGGGATTCGGTTGAAAGCGGATTTTGGCGGAATGCGGATTCTCTGCACCAACGACGATGGCATTCACGGTCCCGGCCTCAAGGTGGTCGAAGAGATTGCGCGCACGCTGTCCGATGACGTCTGGATCGTGGCACCCGAGCTCGACCAGTCCGGGGTGTCGCATTCGCTGTCGCTGAACGATCCGCTGCGTTTGCGCGAGATCGGGCCACGCCACTTCGCGGTGCGGGGCACGCCAACCGATTGCGTCATCATGGGCGCACGCCACATCCTCACGCCGAAGCTGCCCGATGTCGTGCTGTCCGGCGTCAACAAGGGCCGCAATGTTGCGGAGGACGTCGTCTATTCCGGCACAATTGCCGGCGCCCTCGAAGGCACCATTCTCGGCTTGCCGTCCTTTGCGTTGTCTCAGGAGTTTTCGATGGAGACGCGCGAAAAGCCCTTATGGGAAACCGCGCTGAAATTCGCTCCCGATATCCTGCGCAAGGTATTGCAGGCTGGGATTCCCAAGAACACCGTCATCAACGTGAACTTTCCGGCCTGCGCGCCGGAGGAGGTCAAGGGCATCCGCGTAACGCACCAGGGCAAACGCAATCTGGGCTTCCTCAAGGTCGATCAGCGCCGGGACGGGCGCGGCAATCCCTACTTCTGGATCGGGTTCGAACGTGCGGCGATGCTGGATGCGCCGGCCGAGGGCAGCGATCTCGAGGCGCTGGCGGCGCGCTATGTCTCGGTGACGCCGCTCCGGCTTGATCGCACCGATGAAGCGTTTGCAGAAGAGCTGACCGACCTGCTCAGGTGATGTCGCCCCGGAGCTCGTCAGGCGTTGCGCAGTGTGGCTTCGATCACCTTGCCGAGCGTCTCGATCTGGAACGGTTTCTGCAGCGACGGGCGGTCGCGATATTCTTCCGGCAGGCCGGAAGAGCCATAACCGGTCGCGAAGATGAAGGGACGGTTGGCCGCCTTCAGGAGGTCGGCGACCGGCGAAATCACCTTGCCGTTGACGTTCACATCCAGGATCGCCAGATCGAAATAAGTCGTCTGCGCGAGCCGCATCGCCTCGCCGATCTCGCCCGCCTCGGCCGCGATCGTGTAGCCAAGCTCCTGCAGCATGTCGGCCACCATCATCCTGATCATGACCTCGTCTTCGACGAGGAATACGGAGCCGCGCGGCGGCCGCGTCGCAATCATGAAATCGGTCCTTGCCCCAATCCTTTGCTTGAGGTTTGCAAATATCGCCCGGCGGTGCAACGACAGGATAAAGGTTGATCCGGCCCCCGACGCCGGTGTGGATGGCCCAGAGCTGCAAATTGGGGATTTTGCATTCCGAGGGCAACTGGGTTTCGCAAGGTTCCGAGCAAGGAACAGGGTCGAGGGAAAAACCTGGCCAGGACAACCACGGATATTGCACTGGCACGAAGGGCCGATAGGCTCGGACAAGCTCATGGCGAATCCAACAATGCCCCACAAGCACAGCGCGCCCGAAAAAATGCTGTTTCAGCTCACGCTGCGCCGGCGGGGCATCAGCGACCAGGCGGTGCTGAGGGCGATGGAGGAGGTTCCGCGGGAGGCGTTTGTGGATCCCGCCGACCGCGCCGAAGCCTATCGCGACAGCGCGCTCGGCATCTCCTGCGGACAGACCATCAGCCAGCCCTTTGTCGTGGCCTATATGACCGAGCAGCTGCAAATCCAGAAAAGCCACCGCGTCCTCGAGATCGGTACGGGCTCGGGCTACCAGGCCGCAGTCCTGTCGCAGTTGGCCGGCCGGGTCGTGACCGTCGAGCGCTTTCGAACCCTGGCGGATACCGCTCGCGAGCGTTTGAAGGCGCTGGGCTACGACAACGTCGAGGTCATGGTTGCCGACGGCCTCAACCTTCCCGATGAGCTCGGCGAATTCGACCGCATTATCGTGACCGCCGCCATGGAGGCGATCCCGGACAACCTGCTGGAGCGGCTGAAGGGGGACGGCATCCTGATTGCTCCGGTCGGTCCGCACCATGGCATCCAGACTATTGTCCGCGTCACCCGGACCAATGGCGGCTTCGATCGCAAGGAGCTGGTCGACGTCCGATTTGTGCCGGCATTACCGGGGATTGCGCGCGAACTGTAAAAGAGCGCGGCAGAAATCCGGATCGCTTGTCTCGCCAACGCCTTATCCGGGCGCTTAAGCGCTTGTTTACTGGGGACGTGTTTACTCAAAGGCGGCGTTTCGTTGCGTACAAGTGAGTAACCATGTCCCGTGCTGCCAAGTTGTTTGGCTCGCGCCGCGCTCCGCAGCTTGCGGTGTTGGCGCTGATCGCGTTCGGAGTTGCCGGCTGCAGTGGCGACATGTCGACGCGGTTCTCGCAAAGCTCTCTTGGAAATCCCTTCAACTATCAGGCGGAATCGACCGGCTCGGTTTCGACCCAGCCAGCCCAGCAAGCCCAGCCTGCTCAACAGGCCGCGCCGCGGGAATTACCGCAATACGCCCGGCCGCAGTCGCAATACCAGTCCTCGGCCTTGCCGCCGCCCGCCGTGTCCGCGCCGCAGTCACATCCTGCCCGCAGCACCGGGGTGTCCGGGGGTGGGCGCGGGCTGGCCTCCTATGCTCCGCCGGTAAAGCCCAAACTGGAGACGACCGGCAGCGTGCCGCCGCGTTCGGTCGCGGCAACCCATGCGCAAGGTCCGACCACCATCATCGTTGGCACCAGCGATACGCTGGAAATTCTGGCGCAGCGCTATCACGTCACGCCTGCGGCGATCCTTGCGGCCAACGGCTATAAGGGCCCGCGGACACTGTCGCCGGGCCAGTCATTGATTATTCCGCGTGCCACTGTCGCAGCCGCGGCGCCGATGCCGGCGGCACCCGCGAGCAGGCCGCTCGCAGCCGCAGCGCCGATGGTGCATGTCGTCAACCAGGGTGAAACGCTTGCGGGAATTGCGCATCGCAATCACGTATCGGTTGTCGAGCTCGCGCGGGCCAACCACATCGAGCCATCGGCTAAGCTCAAGCTCGGCACCAGGCTGACCGTTCCGGGCGCACGGACCGCGGACGCCGCTTCCGTGGCGCCGCAAGCCCCTGCCGTTCAACCGATCGCGCCCGCTCCCGCGACCAGCAGGGTCGCTATGGCCGCGGTCCCGCAGCAGAGCGTGCGCCTGGCGCAAGCCAATCCCGCGCCCGATCCGGTCGAAGCCACTCCTTCGGCGCTCAGGCCAGGCGAAGCGACCGGCGCCCTGCCGACCTTCCGTTGGCCCGTGCGCGGGAAGGTGATCACGGGCTACGGCGCCAAGACCAACGGCAAGTCCAATGACGGCATCAACCTCGCCGTGCCCGAGGGCACGCCGATCAAGGCCGCCGAGGACGGCGTCGTCGCCTATTCCGGAAATGAGCTGAAGGGTTACGGCAATCTTGTCCTGGTTCGGCATTCCAACGGCTATGTCACCGCATATGCCCATGCGAGTGAGCTTTTGGTGAAGCGCGGGGATCCTATCAAGCGTGGCCAGGTGATTGCCAAATCGGGTCAGTCGGGGGAGGTGGGGTCGCCGCAGCTCCACTTCGAGATCCGCAAGGGATCGCAGCCCGTCGACCCGCTTCAATTCCTGAACGGCGCTTAGGAGACTTTGCGAGGAGGGGTGGATACGCGGGTCAAGCCCGCGTATGACGATCACGAATGGCGGATGCTGGTTACCGCCCTGCCAGCTTCACACCGAGCCGCCCCGCCAATTCCTGGGTGAACTGCCAGGCGACACGGCCGGAGCGCGAGCCGCGCGTGGTCGACCATTCCAGCGCCTCGCGCTCCAGCTCCTCGTCTTCGATCCTGATCCCGTAATGGGCGCAATAGCCCTTCACCATGGCCAGGTACTCGTCCTGGCTGCAGCGGTGGAAACCGAGCCAGAGCCCGAAGCGATCGGAAAGCGAGACCTTCTCCTCGACGGCTTCGCCCGGATTGATCGCAGTCGAGCGCTCGTTCTCGATCATGTCTCTCGGCAGGAGATGCCTTCGGTTCGAGGTGGCGTAGAGAATGACGTTGTCGGGACGGCCCTCGATGCCCCCCTCCAGCACCGCCTTGAGCGATTTGTAGGAGGCGTCGTTACCGTCAAAGGAGAGGTCGTCGCAGAACACGATGAAGCGGAAATCGGATGCGCGCAGGAGATCCATCAGTGCCGGCAGGCTTTCGATGTCCTCGCGGTGAATCTCGATCAGCTTGAGGCGATCTTTCGCCTTGCGGTCGAGATTGATGCTGGCGTGAGCAGCCTTCACCAGCGACGACTTGCCCATGCCGCGCGCGCCCCACAGCAACGCATTATTGGCCGGCAATCCTGCGGCGAAACGCTCGGTGTTTTCGACCAGGATATCGCGCATCCGGTCGATCCCCTTGAGCAGGGCCATGTCCACGCGGCTGACGCGCGGGACTTCGGTCAATCGCCCGTTCGGGTGCCAGACAAAGGCGTCGGCCTGGCCGAACGACTCGGGGAAAACAGGCGCCGGTGCGCTGGCCGACAGATGGGTCGCAATGGCCTCCAGCGCCCGCGCAATCCGCAGCGGCATATCGTCGGCAGGCGCGGTGGCGGGGCGTTTTGCCGCGAGTTTGAGGGCCTTGTCGCCGCCGGTGCGGGCAGCGGCTCTGGAGGCGGTTTTGCGCGGTTTTCTGGACATCGCTCAAGTTCCTGACCGTGCAGCCTTATCGGGCCTTGATACGTCCCGCAAGCGGGCCAAATGAGGGGCTTGGGCAGCGTTGCAATTGGGATGGCGGCCGCTATAGTCCGCGCGAATTTGCCCGAACCGGCATGGTGCGCCAACGGCGCTGCCGGCCGCTTCCCGTATCGCGAGGATTGTCCTGATGCTGATCACCCCTGCGTATGCCCAGGCCGCGGCCGGTGGCGATACCAACAGCATGTTGATGTCGCTTCTGCCGTTCGCGTTGATCTTCGTGATCATGTATTTCCTCATTCTGCGGCCGCAGCAGAAGAAGGTCCGCGATCATGCCGACCTGGTCAAAAACATCCGTCGTGGAGACACCATCGTGACCTCGGGTGGCCTGGTCGGCAAGGTGACCAAGGTCGTCGATGATGACCAGATCGAATTCGAAATCTCGGACGGCGTGCGCGTGCGGCAGATGCGGCAGATGATCTCCGGCGTCCGCTCCAAGGGCGAGCCTGCGAAGGAAAAGGCGGACAGCGCCGAGACGCCGGCAAGCTGATCCCTTTCGCGCGCCTGTCGCCCGCATCTTTTCTTGAGACCTGACGAGTTAACTCGATGTTGTATTTCACGCGATGGAAGGCGCTCGGCATCCTCCTGACGGCGCTTGTCGTGTGCCTGTTCGCCGTGCCGAACTTCTTCCCCGAAGCCACCGTCAGGAACTGGCCGCTCTGGGCGCAGCGCCGCATCGTGCTCGGCCTCGATCTGCAGGGCGGCTCGTATCTGCTGCTCGCGCTCGATGCCAATTACGTCAAGAAGGAAAGGCTCGATCAGCTCCGCGACGATGCCCGCAAGACGCTGCGTGAGGCTCGAATCCAAAATACGTCGGTCGTGCGCAATGACGCTGTCGAGGTGCGCGTCAACAAAGAGAGCGACTTCCAGACGGCGCTTGCCAAGTTGCGCGACTTGTCACAGCCACTCGGCGGCCTCTTGGGCACCAGCGGACAGCGATCGCTCGAGGTTTCCGATGCCGGCGGCGGCGTGATCCGCCTGACTATCCCTCAGGCTGCGATCACCGAGCGCCTTCGCCAGACCATCGAACAATCCATACAGATCGTCGAGAAACGCGTTAACCAGCTCGGCACGGTCGAGCCGGTGATCCAGCGCCAGGGTGCCGACCGCATCCTGGTTCAGGTGCCGGGGCTTCAGGATCCAACCCACTTGAAGGAACTTCTCGGCAAGACCGCCAAGATGGAATTCCGCATGGTCGACGAGAGCGTTCCGCCGGACCAGGCACAAAAGGGCGGCCTGCCGCCTGACGACGACCTCTTGCCGAGCGCCACGCCCCCAAAAGTGAATTATGTCATCAAGAAGCAGGTGTTGGTCTCGGGCGGCGAATTGTCCGATGCGCAGCCTGGGTTCGACCAGCGCACCAACGAGCCTGTGGTCAATTTCAAGTTCAACTCGGTGGGCGCGCGCAAATTCGCGCAGGCGACAGCCGAGAACGTGGGCCAACGGTTTGCGATCGTGCTCGACAACGAGGTGATTTCCGCCCCGGTGATCCGCGAGCCTATCCCGGGCGGCCAGGGGCAGATCTCCGGCAGCTTCACCGTGCAGTCCGCTAACGATCTGGCCGTGCTGCTGCGCGCCGGCGCGCTGCCGGCGCCGCTCACGGTGGTTGAGGAGCGTACGGTCGGCCCGGGCCTCGGCCAGGATTCGATCGAGAAAGGCGAGCTAGCCGCCTATGTCGGCGCGATCATGGTAGTTGTGTTCATGCTGCTGACCTACCGGCTGTTCGGCGTGTTCGCCAATATCGCGGTCGTCATCAACGTCGCGATGATCTTCGGCCTTTTGTCGCTGCTCAACGCGACGCTGACCTTGCCGGGCATTGCGGGCATCGTGCTTACCGTCGGCATTGCCGTCGATTCCAACGTGCTGATCTACGAGCGCATCCGCGAGGAGCTGCGCGGCGGCCGCAACGCGATCTCCGCGATCGATGCCGGCTTCAAGCGCGCGCTGGCGACCATCCTCGATTCCAACATCACGACCTTCATCGCCGCTGCCGTGCTGTTCTATATCGGCACCGGGCCCGTGCGCGGATTTGCCGTGACGCTCGGCATCGGCATTTTGACCACTGTTTTCACCGCCTTCACGCTGACTCGGCTGATCGTCGCATGGTGGGTGCGCTGGAAGCGGCCGCAGACCGTGCCGATCTAGGGAGTTTTGAGCCGGCCGTGACTCACTTCGTTCTCATCTCGCTTGGCATGTTGATTGCCGTGCTGACCGTGGTCAGCGCGCTCGGCATCCTTCCGTCGCTGCGTATCGTTCCCGACGAGACGCATTTCGATTTCACCCAGTTCCGGCGCATCTCGTTTCCGATCTCGGCGACGCTGTCGATTGTCGCGATCACGCTGTTTTTCACCCATGGCCTGAATTTCGGCATCGACTTCAAGGGCGGCACGCTGGTGGAAGTCCGCGCCAAGTCCGGCGTCGCCGATATCGGACAGATGCGTGCAACCCTGAGCACGCTCGGGCTCGGCGACATCCAGTTGCAGCAGTTCGGCGGACCGTCAGACGTGTTGATCCGCGTGGCCGAGCAGCCGGGCGGCGATGCGGCGCAGCAGGAGGCGGTGAACAAGGTGCGCGGCGCGCTCGGCGATGCCGTTGAATATCGCCGCGTCGAGGTCGTCGGCCCGCGCGTATCCGGCGAGCTTCTGGCCTCCGGCATCGTGGGCCTGATGCTCGCGATCGTCGCGATCCTGATCTACCTCTGGTTCCGCTTCGAATGGCAGTTCGCGCTCGGTGCCATGATCGCGAACGTGCACGATATCGTGCTGACCATCGGCTTCATGTCGATCACGCAGGTCGATTTCGACCTCACCAGCATCGCGGCGCTCTTGACCATCCTCGGTTACTCCCTGAACGACACCGTCGTTATTTACGACCGGATCCGCGAGATGCTGCGGCGCTACAAGAAAATGCCGATGCCGCAGCTTCTCAACGAATCCATCAACTCGACCCTGTCGCGCTCGATCATCACGCACTTGACCGTTTCGCTGGCGTTGCTCGCGCTTTTGTTGTTCGGCGGCCACGCCATTCACAGCTTTACCGCCGTCATGATGTTCGGCGTGGTGCTGGTCGGAACCTATACCTCGATCTTCATCGCGGCTCCGATACTGATCTATCTCGGCGTCGGAACGAGCCGGGCCGACGTGCCGGATACGCCGGCAAAGCCGGCAAAGACCACGAAGAAATAGCGATGGCTGGTTCCTCGGACCCCCATCTTCCGAGGTCTGCGCCGATCGATGCTTACGGCAAGGGTGGCTTCGTCTTCGCCGGCATGTCGCATCGCGGCTCGCTGCTCTGCCTGCCTGATGCGATTTGGGCCTGGGAGGTCACGCGACCGCAGCAAATCGATCGCTATACGCTCGAGCGGGTGTTTGACGCTGCCAACGGCATCGATACCCTGATCGTGGGCACCGGGACCGAGGTCTGGTTGCCGCCCGCGGAGCTTCGCGCCGCCTTGCGCGCGGTCAAGGTGGTGCTCGACACGATGCAGACGAGCCCGGCGATCCGGACCTACAACATCATGGTCGGCGAGCGGCGGCGCGTCGCCGCAGCCCTGATCGCCGTGCCATGAGCGGCGCCGGCCAGGACGCGGCCAGGTTTTGCGCCGACCTCGTGCGCAGCCATGATTTCGTGCGCTACGCGTCGACAGTTTTTGTGAACGCGCAACAAAGGCGCGCGCTGCTTGCGCTCTACGCCTTCTATATGGAGATTTCGCGCGTGCGCGACCACGTCACCCAACCGCTGGCGGGCGAGATCCGCCTGCGATGGTGGACCGACATGCTGGCAGGCGAGGGCCATGGCGGTGTCGAAGGCAATCCAGTCGCGTCCGAACTCAAGCTCGCCATCGACCATTTCCAACTGCCGATCGAGCCATTGATGCGTCTGGTCGACGAGCATCAGTTCGACCTCTACAATGACCCGATGCCCACGCTTGCAGCGCTCGAAGGCTATGTAACCGAGACCGCGTCGGCGCTGTTTGCGCTGGCCGCGCGCATTGCGGCGGCACCCTCGGCCGAGATCGCGCATCTGGCACGGCACGCAGGCCTTGCGCAGGGGTTCACCCAGGTGATTGCGGCGCTGCCGCGCGACACGGCACGGCGGCAATTGTTCGTCCCGGCGCAGCTCCTGGCAAAGCAGGGCATCGGCGCCGAACACATTTTTGCGGCCAGGCAGACGCCGTCGGTACGCGCCGCCCTCGATCAACTGATCGACGAAGCGCGCCGCCACCTCGATACCGCGTTCGGCTTGTTGAACGATATTGCTCCCGAGGCAAGGCCGATCTTTCTGCCGTTGGCGATCGTTCGGCGCGATCTCGCGCAGATGTCGCGCGCCGATAGCGATCCGTTCGTGCCGCACATTCCCTCCCGCTTCCAGATGTTATGGACGCTATGGCGGGCGTCGAAGTCAAAATCGTTCAAGGTTGGATGAGATGCCGAAAGCTCCCAAAGGCGCAGCCATGGACGGCCTTCCGGTCACGTTGGCCGAGATACGGGCCGCGGCCGCGACCATCGGAGGGTCCGTGATCGCGACCGCTTTCAATCGTAGCCGAACGCTGAGCGAGATCGGCGGCTGCGATATCTGGCTAAAATTCGAGAACCTCCAGTTCACCTCGAGCTTCAAGGAGCGCGGGGCGCTCAATCGTCTGAGCGCGCTGTCGGCCGACGAACGCAAACGTGGCGTGATCGCGATGTCGGCGGGAAACCACGCGCAGGGCGTCGCCTATCACGCCAAGCGCCTCGGCATTCCCGCAACCATTGTGATGCCCGTGGGCACGCCGATGGTGAAGGTGGAAAACACCAGACATCATGACGCCGAGGTGATGATCTCAGGCGACACCCTGGAGGAGGCGGCCACCTTCGCGCTCGGGCTCGGCTATACCAAGGGAATGACGTTGATCCATCCCTATGAAGACCCGCTGGTCATCGCCGGCCAGGGCACCGTCGCGCTGGAGATGCTGCAGGCGGTCCCTGATCTGGACACCCTGGTGGTGCCGATCGGCGGCGGCGGGTTGATCTCCGGGATGGCGATCGCGGCAAGGTCGATCAAGCCGAGCCTGCGCGTGGTCGGTGTGCAGGCAAAACTCTATCCGTCGATGTACAACGCGGTCGGCGGCACGCATTTGCCGACGCGCGGCGATACGCTTGCCGAGGGCATCGCAGTCAAGGCCCCGGGAAAGATGACAACCGAAATTGTCCGCCGGCTGGTCGACGAGATCCTGCTGGTGACCGAGGATCAGATCGAGCGGGCCGTTGCGAGCCTGATCGGGATCGAGAAGACGGTCGTGGAGGGCGCGGGCGCAGCCGGGCTGGCTGCGGTGCTTGCGAACGGCGAGCTTTTCACCGGGCGCAATGTCGGCCTGGTGCTGACCGGCGGAAACATCGACACCAGGCTGATCGCCTCCGTGCTGACGCGTGAGCTCGCGCGGGAAGGGCGGCTGACCCAGCTCTCTCTCGACATCGTAGACAGGCCCGGCCAACTTGCGACGGTCGCGGCCCTGCTGGCGGACGCGGGTGCCAACATCATCGAGGTCTCGCATCAGCGAACCTTCTCCGATCTGCCGGCAAAGGCGACGTTGCTTCAACTGGTGATCGAGACGCGCGACCGCGCCCATCTGGACGAGGTGCTGGCAAAACTCGCTGCGGCCGGATTGAGCGCCCGCGGCCCATGAAACACGACGACAACGTGTCGCCGCATTGCGACCAAAGTAGGCAGCGGAAGGTCAGGCAAATTCTCCCCAAGCCTCTCAGCGCTCTGGACGTTGTCGGGGCGGGGGCGGTAGGTTTGGCCCACTGTCGCGTTGCTGCGGCACGATACGTCAGAACCGGGATATCAGCCCGGCGGCAAGGGAGGGACGCGGACATGCGCGAGTTAACGCCTGAGACCATCACGGACGCCGTGCTGGACCAGATGGCAACCACGCCGGACCCGCGCTTGAAGGAGATCATGGCGGCTGCGGTCAGGCATCTGCACGCCTTTGCCCGGGACGTGAATTCTGACGCCCGGCGAATGGATCAAGGGCATCGAATTCATGACCCTGGTCGGCAAGATGTGCACCCCCGCGCGGCAGGAATTCATCCTGCTGTCGGATACCCTTGGACTGTCGGCCCTGGTCAACGGTTTGCATGACAAGACGGCCCTGGAGGAGGGAACCCACACGAGCCTGCTCGGACCGTTCTATCGCGAGGCGTCGCCCAAGCTCGCTCCCGGCAGCCAGATTGCAAAACACGTCAAGCCTGGCACCGAATGCGTGCTGTACGGCCGCGTTTCCGACGTCAACGGCAAGCCGTTGGCCAATGCGACGGTCTCGGTCTGGCAAACCAGCGCCGATGGCCTCTACGACATCCAGGAAAATCCTTCGGCTACCGACTATCGCGGCGTTTTCTCCACCGACAAGGACGGCCTCTACGTCGTGCGTACCGTCAAGCCGCGCGGCTACTCGATCCCGATGGACGGTCCGGTCGGGGGCATGGTGCGAGCGCAGAAGCGGCACGGCATGCGCCCGGCCCACATCCATTTCCTGGTCGGCTTGCCCGGCTATCGCGAATTGGTCACCGCGCTCTATCTGCGCGACGATCCGCACCTGGCCGACGACGTCGTGTTCGGCTCCTCGGACGATCTCGCCGTCGATATCGTGCCCGATGATCCGAACTGTCCTGTTCCGGGAGTGCCAAGCATCCGCTTCGACCTGCGCGTGTCGCGCGAGGGCGAAGCCGACAAGACCAGCGGTCGCGTCGGATCCGATCCGTCGGCGATCCTGAAGGAGGCTGCGCCCGCGCAGTAGCACGGGGGCGCTGAATGCCCGGGGACATCTCGGGTCACGAAAGTCAGAACCAACAACACTGCTGATCGGGGAGAATGATGAATTGGAGAAATGTTTTCGGCTGGGCGGCGGCAGTCGCCTTGTTTGGGCTCACCTCTGGCGTGGACGCGCAAGAGGCGCCGTCGATCAAGATCGGCATGTCGATGCCGCAAACCGGGGGGCTTGCCGGCGGCGGCAAGGCCTCGCTGCTAGGCATCGAGATCTGGCGCGACGACGTCAACGCCAAGGGCGGCCTGCTCGGACGGAAGGTCGAGCTTGTCGTTTATGACGACAAGTCTAGCGCCTCGGAGACGCCGGCGATCTACGCTAAACTCCTCGACGTCGACAAGGTC
The DNA here is from genome assembly GCA_963738845.1 of uncultured Alphaproteobacteria bacterium. GTDB lineage: Bacteria > Pseudomonadota > Alphaproteobacteria > Rhizobiales > Xanthobacteraceae > Bradyrhizobium. The sequence continues at coordinate 368,763 of CAVTYJ010000017.1, forward strand.
GACCTGATTTTTGCACCCTACGCGACAGTCCCGACAGCTCCGATCATGCCGCTGGTCAAGCAGCGCGGCTTGCTGCTGATGGGCAATTTTTCTTTCCAGGTGAACAGCAAGGTCCACCACGACATGTGGTTCAACAACGCGCCGTGGGGCCCGGCCGACAGCTGGGCGACCGGATTCCTGACGCTGGGACAGAAGGCCGGCGGCAAGAGCATGGCGCTGCTCTCGGCCGACCAGGAGTTTGCTCAAAATCTTGCGACCACCGCGCGCGAGGTCGCCAAGAAGCTCAACATTCCCATCGTGTTCGATCAGGCCTATCCGCCGAGCACGGCCGAGTTCTCCAGCATCATTCGCACGGTCAATGCCGCCAAGCCCGATATTATTTTCGTGGCATCCTATCCGCCGGATTCCGCGGCCATCCTGAAAGCCGTCAACGAGATCGGCGTTGGCGACAACGTGAAGATTTTCGGCGGCGCCATGGTCGGGCTGCAATTTGCCGCCGTCATGCAAAACCTTGGATCGCTGCTGAACGGCGTGGTCAATTACAACACCTGGCTGCCCGAGCCGAGCATGTACTTCGACGGCACCAAGGATTTTTTCGAGAAATATACTAAACGCGCCGTCGAGGCGAAGGTCGATCCGCTCGGCTTCTACATCGCGCCCTACGGCTATGCGATGGGTCAGATGATCGAAGAGGCCGTCAACGCAACGAAATCGCTCGATCAGAAGACGCTCGCGAAATACATCCGCGAAAACACCCACAAGACGATCGTCGGGCCGATCTCGTATGCCGAGGATGGGGAGTGGAAGGAAAGTTCGACCCTGGAAGCTCAGTTCCGCGGCATCAAGGACAAGGACATCGATCAGTTCCGTTCGCCGGGCAAGCAGGTGATCCTTTTCCCCGATCGACTGAAGACCGGTGATCTCATCACGCCCTTCGAGGCCGCTCGTAAATAACGGCGCCGCTTGAGGGGGCGGTCGGCTTCGACTGAGGGGAGGAGGCGCGCAGGTGTTTTCGTTCGAGTTGCTGCGTGACGCAGTGGTGCTCGGCGTGCTGCTCGGCTGCTTTTACGCCGCCGTCAGCATCGGGCTGTCCATCTCGTTCGGGCTGCTCGACGTGCCGCACGTCGCCCACCCCGCCTTCCTGGTGCTCGCCGCCTACGGCGTCTATCTGCTCAACGACAGCTATGACATCGACCCGCTGGTTGCGGGCGTGTTGATGATGCCGCTGTTCTTCGTGCTCGGGGTGATCACCTATCGTCTCTATCACGAGACCTTCGAACGAAGAGGCACCGATGCCGCCGTGCGCGGCATCGCTTTCTTTTTCGGGGTCGCCTTTATCATCGAGGTGCTGATCATCCTGCAGTTCGGCGTCGATCAGCGTTCGGTCACAGCGCCCTATATCGGCAAGGCGTGGCGGCTGTTGGACATCAGGATCCCGGTCCGTCAGCTTGTCGCGTTCGGCGTCGCGCTGTTGTTGACAGTTTCGCTTGCGGCCTATCTGTCGAAGACCTTCATGGGACGCGCGATCCGGGCGGTGGCGCAGGATCAGGAGGGATTGCGCCTGATGGGCGCGAATCCGATTCGGGTCAAGCAATTCGCGTTCGGCATTGCGACTGCGGTCCTCGGCCTTGCCGGCGCGCTTCTGATCGTGGTGGCGCCGGTCGAGCCGACGCTCGACCGTGTCTATATCGGGCGCGCCTTTTGCGTTGTGGTCATGGCCGGACTTGGCAGCATTACGGGTACGCTGATCGCAGCCATTATTCTGGGTGTCGCCGAAACCATCGTGCAAACGATGTTCGGCGCGTCCTGGGCGCCTGCGATTTCGTTTGGGCTGCTTCTCGGCGTGCTTGCCATTCGCCCGCAGGGTCTGCTCGGCAGGTGATGCATGCAGAAGAGCACAATCGCGTTCTGGTGCGGAGCGGCGGTTTTCCTGGCGCTCGTGCTGGCGTCGACACAGACGGTCAGAAATGAATATCCGTTCTTTGCCGGCTATGTGATCCTGCAATTCGTGGTGCTGGCGGTCGCCTGGAGCATTCTGGGCGGCTACGCCGGTTACGTCAATTTCGGCACGAATGCGTTTTTCGGCGTCGGCGTCTACACCGCGGTGCTGCTGCTCAAGGCGTTCGAGGCACCGCTCCTGGTGCAGATCGCGGTCGCAGCCCTTGTCGGAAGCCTGCTCGGTCTCGGCGTCGGTTTGTTGACGCTGCGCATGCGCGGCATCTTCTTCTCCATCGCCACCATCGCGCTGGCGATCGTCATCGAGACCTCGGTGACCAACTGGCGCTTTGTGGGTGGTGCAGCCGGGATCCAGCTGCAGCGCCCACCCGTGATGCCGCCGTTCAATTCCTACGTCAAAATGCTGGTTTTCGTGCAGGCGGTCCTGACGGTGGTAGCGGTTGCGACGACGCGCACAATACAGAACTCCCGTATCGGACGCGGCCTGCAGGCATTGCGGGACGACGAACTCGCCGCCGAATGCACGGGCGTGCCGACGTTGCGGCTAAAGCTGCTGGCTTGCGTGATTTCGGGCGCGTTGATTTCCGCCGGTGGCGCGCCTGCTGCTCTTTATCTGCAATATGCCAACCCGGAATCCGCCTTCAACCTGAATTACTCGGTTTCGGTGCTGGCGATGTCGCTGATCGGAGGAACCGCGCACTGGATCGGGCCGGTGATCGGCGCGGTTCTGCTCGGCACGACGCAGCAGTTCCTCGCCGTGACGATTTCGTCGGAAATCAATGTGCTCGTGCTTGGTTGCATGCTGGTGCTGTTCGTGGTGGCCGCGCCAAACGGCATCCTGGGACTGTTCGAGCGCTTCTTCTCGCGCAAGGGAAAGCGCGCATGAGTGCAGCCGATCAGATGCCGCTGCTTCGCATCGAAGCTCTGACCAAGAGCTTTGGCGGGTTCGTTGCGCTCGATAATATCAATGTGGAGATCCGCGGAGGCGAACGCTTCGGTCTGATCGGACCGAATGGGTCCGGCAAGACGACGCTGGTCAATTGCATCTCCGGCGCGCTGCGGCCGAGCAATGGTGTCGTTCTGTTCTCGGGCGACGACATCACGGCACTGTCGCCGAACCAGCGCTCGCATCGCGGTATCGCCCGGAGCTTCCAGATCCCGCGCCCGTTCCGAAGCATGACAGTGATCGAGAACCTGATGGTGGCGCTCGACTTCGCCGCACAACGCCATCTCCTCGAATCTGCGTCGCATCGCCGCGACGCTGCCATGGCGGTACTGACGCGCATCGGGCTTTCGGCGAAGGCCAACTCGCCTACGGTTACGCTGACGCAGGTCGAGCTGCGCAAAATGGAACTCGCGCGCGCCATGGCGACAGGGCCGAAGCTTCTGATTTCCGATGAGGCGATGGCAGGCCTTTCGACCTCCGAGGTCGACGAGGTGCTCGACCTGTTGATCAGCCTCGGCGGCGAGAACATCGCCATCATCATGATCGAGCACATCATGCAGGCCGTGATGCGCTTTTCGGAACGGGTGATGTGCCTCGATGCCGGCAGGATCATCGCCCTCGGCACGCCGGCCGAGGTGATGGGCAATCCCCGCGTCCAGGAGGCCTATCTTGGCACTTAGCCTCGCCATCAAGGACCTCGACGCCGGCTACGGCGCGGTGCGGGCGTTGCGCCACGTATCGCTCGATGTGAAGAGTGGCGAAACTGTTGCGTTGCTCGGCACAAACGGCAACGGCAAGAGCACGCTGATGAAATGCGTTATGGGGCTGGTGCGGCCGCAGCGCGGCAGCGTGTCGCTTTCGGTCGACGGCGAGAGGCATGATCTGACGCGCCTGTCCCCGGAAGCCATCGTTGACCTCGGCGTCGCGCTGGTGCCGGAGGGACGGCGGCTGTTTCCGAAGCTGACGGTGATCGAGAACCTGATGCTCGGAGCGTTCCGCAAGGCCGCCCGCAAGAAGATCGACCGTAACTTGTCGCTCGCCTTCGAGACTTTTCCCGTGCTGAAAGAGCGCAGGAATCAGCTCGCCGGCACGATGTCCGGCGGTCAGCAACAGATGCTCGCGATTGCGCGGGCGCTGATGTCGTCGCCGCGCCTATTGCTGGTCGACGAACCTTCAGTCGGTTTGTCGCCCCTTCTGGTGTCGCAGACCATTGCCAAGATCGGCGAGTTGAAGCGCAGCTTCGGCCTGACCGTGCTGATGGCAGAGCAGAACTTCAACCAGGCGATCCGCATCGCCGACCGCGGCTATATTATCGTCCATGGCGAGATCGCAGTCTCTGCCGCCTCGGTCGAGGAGCTCAAGGCCAACGACATGGTCAAGCGGCTTTATCTCGGCGGCGTCGTCTGAGGGCCGCAACTCGAGCTCCACTGCCGGCATCTTCAGCGCGAGGGCAGGTCCACGTCCGCGGCCTCGAAATTGAACCGGTCCCGCAGATTCTTACGCTGTTCCAGAATGTCTTTCAGGAAGGCGCGATCGCTTTCGTTCGCCATCATCGGTTCGATCAGGTCGAGCTGGTTCATCGCCACAAGCTGCAGGATTTCCGTGCGCGGCTTGCCGCTGGCATCGCGCGGCAGCGCATGAACCACCTGGATGTGCTCGGGCGGCTTCGGTCCCCTGGCGGCGGCAAGTTCGCTGCGCAACTGCCGTTCCAACGCGCTCTTGTCGGCTTCCACGAACGCGTAGAGCCCGACACCGGAGCGTCGATCCGCGAAGGCCACGATAGCGGTGTCGCGCACGTCGGGGTTCTTGCGGATGAGGTCGACGAGCACCGGCGCGTCGTTGACCAGCCGCCTGCCGCCGCCCTCGCGGTCCGTAAAGTTGAACACCCCGCGGGTGATGCCGCGATAGACCTTCTTGCCCGTCAGTAGCCAGACGCTTGCAACGATAGACTTGCGCGCAAGAATAGCCCGTTCCTTCGGCGTCAGCGCGTCCGGCACATAGCTGCGCTTGTGCTTGAGAAGATGCCGCAGGTCCTCATAAGCAGCGATGCGGAACAGGCGGCCGCGTGTCCGGAAACAGGCCGCAAGCTGGAAATCCGTCACGTAGGCGCGTCCGTCGACGCCGCGCAGCCAGTTCTGCTCCTTGGCGAGATCGTTGTGGCAGATGCCTGCACGATGCAGGCGGCGGAGCGCGTGCTTGGCCGATCGGAAATAGGCGACATCGCCATACGGCTTTGCCAGGTGCAGGGCGACCCCGTCGATGAAACCGCGCACCAGCGCGCGTCGTCCCGCCCAAAGCAGTTCTGGGCCAACCTGCAGGCCCTTGGCCAGCGCCAGCGCGCGCCGTTCCCGTAGAAACAAATGACGGGCCGCAAGGAAGGACCACCAGGGAACCTGATCGAGCCGCCGCAGGACGGCGTCGACGTCGCCGCTTTCCCTGCGGAAACGTCCGCGCTCGACCGTCGAGAACACATCGCGCTTCAACAGAACCCCGTCGATCCAGTAGGCCGACAGTTTCGCGGCGTCCTCCTTGGGCAGCTTCATCGGATACTCACGCCGCCGCCGGCACGCGCAGATGATCGGCGATCCAGCGGTCAAGATCGGAAAGCGCGCGCGAACTGAGCGCCTGCTTCTTGGCCACCGTTTTCTCGTTGCCGCGCAGCCTCGTGCCGTCGGGCTTCTTCGTCGGTGTCTGCGCAAGAGGCGGGAACAGACCAAAATTGACGTTCATCGGCTGAAACGAGCGGCCGCCCGGCTCGATGGTCTCGATGTGTCCGCCGGTGATGTGCCCGAGCAAGGCTCCCAGCGCCGTAGTCGCGGGCGGAGGTGAAAGCGTTCGTCCGTGCGCGTTGGATGCGGCGTAGAGGCCGGCGATCAATCCGATGCTGGCGGATTCGACGTAGCCTTCACAGCCGGTCATCTGCCCGGCAAAACGCAGCCGCGGCTGCACGCGCAGTCGCAACTGACTGTCCAGCAGCTTAGGCGAATTCAGAAAGGTGTTGCGATGGAGGCCGCCGAGCCTTGCGAACTCGGCTTTCTCGAGGCCGGGAATGGTGCGGAAGATCTGCTGCTGCGGGCCGTATTTGAGCTTGGTCTGAAATCCGACCATGTTGTAGAGCGTGCCGAGCTTGTTGTCCTGACGCAGCTGCACGATGGCGTAAGGCTTGACGGCCGGATTATGCGGATTGGTCAGCCCGACCGGCTTCATCGGGCCGTGCCGCAACGTCTCACGGCCACGTTCCGCCATCACCTCGACCGGCAGACACCCGTCAAAATAGGGCGTGTTGGTCTCCCAGTCCTTGAAATCGGTCTTCTCGCCCGCCAGCAGCGCATCCACAAAACGGTCGTACTGCTCCGGGGTGAACGGACAATTGATGTAGTCGGCGCCGGTGCCTCCAGGTCCGCTTTTGTCGTAGCGCGACTGAAACCAGGCGACCGACATGTCGATCGTGTCCTTGTGCACGATCGGCGCGATCGCATCGAAAAAGGCCAGTGCGGTCTCGTCGGTCAGTGTCCGGATCCCGTCCGCAAGCGGTGCCGAGGTGAGCGGACCGGTCGCGATGATGACGTTGTCCCATTCGGCGGGCGGAAGGCCTGTGACTTCGCCGCGCACGATCTCGATTGCGGGATGCTCGTTGAGCGCCCGGGTTACGGCCGCCGAAAACCCTTCGCGATCGACCGCCAGTGCCCCGCCGGCCGGGACCTGATTGGCATCGCCCGCCCGCATGATCAGCGAACCCAAGCGGCGCATCTCCGCATGCAGCAGCCCGACCGCGTTGTTGGCGGCGTCATCGGAGCGGAATGAATTTGAGCATACGAGTTCGGCGAGGCCCTCGGTCCGGTGCGCCTCTGTCATCCGGCGCGGCCGCATCTCATGCAGCACGACGCGGCAGCCGGCCTGCGCGACCTGCCAGGCTGCTTCGGATCCGGCAAGTCCGCCGCCGATGATGTGAACTGTTCGAAGGGAAGCTTTGGTCCCGGTCATGGGCGCAGGGTTAGCGCGTTTTCCCCGCCAACGCACCTGCGCGATTGCGCCCCGAAAACGACAACGCCCGCCATGCGGCGGGCGTTGTCCGTAGTCAGTCGGCTGAAACGGAATCAGCCGTTGTAGTTGCCGGCTGCTACGCGCGGAATATCCGAGCGATCAAGGCCGATATCGGCCAACTCGCGATCGCTAAGCTGGGACAGCTCAGCGACATTGCGCTGATAGTCCCGGTACGCCTGGATCATGCGGATGAGCGAGAGCAACATGGTAGTCTCCTTGAAATCAGATTCAGCCCTTGGAGCAAACTGAATCGTTGAAGTGAATGTAGAGCACCATCCAGCGATCCAGTAGTTCCAATGTTGCGGTGCAGCTACTCCAAAATTGCATGCCGCGGCAGTAAATGATTAACCGTTCGGCAGTGCTTGCCGACGCCTCAGTCGCAGATTTACGGATCAGACAAAAGTGCTGTTAGATCAGATTATTAGGTCGGTTTCGCACCTTTTGGACTTGGTCCGGAAATGCCCTAACAAGCTACCATCGTGGGGCATGGGTAGAGAACATTTCGCCCAGCGCCATATGCGTTATTCGCATGCTATTTAGGCCGTAAAAGTGAATTTTTGACCATTGTTATATTGCGGCGCACAGTTTCTTCGGCCCTTCGGGCCGACCGCGCAACATAAGCGAGTGTCTGAAAGGTGGAACGCTACGGCGCGTGCGCGAGCTGGGTCGCGAAATACGCGATGGTCTTGGCGTAGACCTCGCTCTTGTTCCACTGCTGCAACACGGCAAAATTCGGCTTCCCGGGCTCGAACTCCTTGCCACGTTGCCAGCCATAGCTCGCGAGGTAATTCGCGGTCGAGGCCAGCACGTCCGGCGCGTTGTGCAGCAGGTCGCGCTTGCCATTGCCGTCGAAGTCGACGGCATATTTCAGCCACGACGACGGCATGAACTGGGTCTGGCCAAGCTCGCCCGCCCATGCGCCGCGCATCTCCTGGGGCGAGAGGTCGCCGCGCTCGACGATGCGCAACGCGTCGAACAGTTCGGCACGGAACTCGTCGGCGCGCCGGCAATCGTAGGCAAGCGTCGCCAGCGAACGGATTGTCTGAAATTTCCCGGTGTTAACGCCGAAATCGGTCTCCAGCCCCCAGATCGCAACCAGCACTTCGCCGGGCACGCCGTAGGCCTGCTCGATGCGCGACAGCACCGATCCATATTGCTTGAGCATGTTGGAGCCGCGCGTCATGCGCGGGGGCACCATGCGGCCGGAAAACTCCTCGAAGGTCTGGTTGAAGACCTTTTGAGAATGATCGCGGTTGATGACGGACTGGTCGAGCGTCAGGCCATTCAGGCCAGCCGTGATCGCCGCCTGCGAGATCCCCTTGGATGCAGCTTCGGTTTTGATGCCGGCGAGCCAGCCGTCGAAATTGCCCGTACCGCATGGTGCTGCGGCAAGGGCCGGCGCGGCAGCCGAAATCGCAGTGGCGCCAATGACAACGGCCTCAATCAGGCGACGGTATATCGTTCCTGCAAACACTGCCCCGGTCCGTTCGATGAAATCATGGTCTTGCAGCGCAACATCTTGGCCTCAACCGCGGCCAAAACAAGGCTGGGCGCTAAAGTGCCAGACCGCCGGGGCAACCGGCGGTCTGCACGCATCGGTGCAAATGGCGGCCGATTAGATGTCGTCGCGCCTCCGCCAGGGAAAAAGGTTGGCAGGGAAGTCCGCGGCCGGCTTTCTCTGGTGAGGCGGTCGCGGCGGAACAGGCGGCGCGTTCGGATCGATCGCAACGGCCTTGCGGTAGAGGTGCCAGGTGGCGTGTCCGAGCACGGGGATCACGACGGCCAGCCCCAGGAAGAACGGCGCCGAGCCTACGACCAGAAGCACCGTAACGATCAAGCCCCAGGCGGCGATTGCCATCGGGTTCTTTGCTGCTACCTGGAGCGAGGTGACCATCGCCTCTCCGGCTCCCGCATGGCGGTCGAGCATGAGCGGGAAGGAGACCACGCTGATGCAGAGCGCCACCAGCGCAAACAGGAATCCGACGCCGCAACCGACGAAGATCAGCCACCATCCCTGCGGCGTGGTCAGCACGCGCATAACGAAGTCGCGCACGCCCGATGCACCCTCATAGCCGAACACGGCAATGTAAATGGCTTGCGCGGTCGCAACCCAGGTGACGAGCAGCGCCAGCAGCAATGTGCCGAGCCCGAGCATGGCGCCGAAGGACGGCGAACGGAGTACTTCGAACGCATCCCATGCGCTCGCTTCCATTCCTGCCTCACGACGGCGGCTCAGTTCGTAAAGCCCAAGTGCGGCGAATGGTCCGATCAGGGCAAAGCCGGCCGCCAGCGGAAACAACAGCGGCAGCACGGAGTGACCCAGCACTGCGCGCGCCAGCACCAGTCCGAGCACGGGATAGATCATGCAAAGGAAGATCGCATGGCTTGGCACCGCCTTGAAGTCTTCCCACCCCTGGCGCAGCGCCTCCTGGAGATCCGAAAAACTGATGCTGTTGATCGTGGGCCCGGCCGCGGTGTTCGGCGGGACCTGCGTAGAGACGTTGCCCTGATAGGATATGGCCATGGTCGTAAGCTCCCTTGCCGTCTCGGCCGGAACTCGCGCCATGCCGCGGCGCGAGCGGCCGCCAATGGAAAGATCGTGATGTTGGCCAGACACGAAGCGCCATCGGGCCACGTCGCGAACCGTGGAATCAGCATACTCTCAAATGTCGCCTGCGTCGCTCACGCCTCAGTGAAAAAAATTGCCGCAGCGCAATCGTGACGGCGTCATTCCGCCGTGATTTCGCCGCGGCTAAGGTTGAATTCGCATCTGTCGGGGCGCGTTGGCAAGCGGAGCCGGGACGGGTAAGTTTTGCGAGCGGCCGCGAGCGGCCGGCGCATTCCAGCCTTCACGCAATCTCAAGGTCGATTGGGAGCAAGCAATGAGCATTTTCGGAAAGATCATGAGCGCGATTTTCGGCAGCTCGGCAACCGCAACGCCCCCCGGTGGCGCGGCTGCACCTGCGGGCGGAGCTGGCGGTGGAACGTCGGCCACCCCGGCTGGCGGAGGCGGGGCAGCATCGGCTGCGCCGGCAAAAACGGTGGACGTCGCGCCGATCCTGGACAAGGCGGTCGCCGCCAAGCGTGAGAAGCTGGAATGGCGGACCTCGATTGTCGACCTGATGAAGGCGCTCGATATCGATTCCAGCCTCGGCGCGCGCAAGGAGCTCGCAAAGGAGCTCGGCTATACCGGCGATACCAACGACTCCGCCAGCATGAATGTCTGGCTGCACAAGCAGGTGATGGCCAAGCTTGCCGCGAATGGCGGAAAGCTGCCGCCAGAGATCAAGCACTGATGTCGCGAACCAGAGCTTCGTACCCTCCAGGTGCGGATTTCTGAACCTCAAGACCAGTTGATTTTCTGATGCAAACCGGTCAAAGGCCCGTGGCGACGCGGGCCTTCTCTCTGGGCTCGCGACCAATGACGGGAGACATGGCCATGAACGTTTTCGACCGCAGATCGGTGCTTGCGACCGGCGCTTTGGCGCTGACGGGGCTTGCCGCCGTGCCGGCTGCGGCACAGGCCGGCCCGAAGCCGATTTTTTCGGTCCCCATCACGACGATCCCGATCGTTGGGGAGAGCGACGTGTTCCAGGTCCGCCGCATCTATTGCATAGGACGCAACTACGCGGCGCACGCGATCGAGCGCGGATCCGATCCGAACCGTGAGCCGCCGTTCTTCTTCCAGAAGCCGACCGATGCGATCCAGAATGTCGCAATCGGGCAGGTCGCCGATCATCCCTATCCCTCGCTCACCAAGAACTACCATCATGAGGTGGAGTTGGTCGCTGCGCTAAAGTCGGGCGGCACCAATATCCCGGCTGAAAAGGCGCTCGATCATGTCTATGGCTATGCCGTCGGGCTCGACATGACGCGGCGCGATCTGCAGAACGGCATGGCCGCCGAGAAGAAGCCGTGGGAGATCGGCAAGAGCTTCGACCATGCGGCCGTCATCGGTCCGATCCACCCGGTCGCCAAGGTCGGGCATCTCACCAAGGGCGCAATCTCGCTCGCGATCAATGGTACCGTGCGACAAAGCTCCGATCTCGACAAGATGATCTGGAGCGTCGCCGAGCAGATCGAAAAACTGTCGGAAGCGTTTGAGCTGAAGGCCGGCGACATCATCTATTCCGGAACGCCCGAGAATGTCGGTCCTGTCGTGAAGGGCGATGTGCTCACCTGCAAGCTCGATGGGCTCACTGATATGTCGATCCGGATCGTCTGATAACCCGTTGATCGTGTAATGCGTGCTACTAAACGACGAGATCGGCATATTCCGGGTGCTTGTCGAGATAATCGGCCACGAAGCCGCAGGCGCCGAGGACTTTTTGGCCGTCAGCGCGGATAATCTCGAGCGCGCCTCTGACCAGTTCCGAGCCGATGCCGCGGCCACGCAGGCTCCGCGGCGTTTCGGTGTGAGTGATGATCACCGCGGCCGGGCTCAATCGGTAATTGGCGAAGGCGGTCTGCCCCTCAACATCGAGCTCGAAGCGGCTTTTTGCCTTGTTGTCTCGCACAGCGGCCATGGTCTGGACAATTCCGGGAAGCCTTTAGGCCTCCCATGTAGGCGTGCGGAGCCGCCATTGCAAAGCCCGCGAATTCGGTACCTCTGCGCCGCTCAAGCCTTCAGGAGATCCTTGTATTCGGGGTGCTTGCCGATCCAGGCTTTGACGAACGGGCATTGCGGGACGACCCTCAATCCTTCCGCGCGCACCTTTTGCAGCGCGCCCTGCACCAGGAACGATCCAATGCCCCTGCCGCCGAGCTCCGGCGGAACTTCGGTGTGAACAAACGTGATGACGCCGTCGGCGAGCTCGTAAAAGCTCCTGGCAACATGCCCATCGACCTCGAGCTCGAAACGGTGATGGGGCCGATTGTCGATGACGTCGGGCATGGCTTGCTTCAGGTTTTCAGGGCATCGGCCAGCATGGCGCGGATCGACCAAGGCTCGCCATCGCTCGTACCTTTGATATCATCGATCTTCCATGTCGCGCCATCGCGCACAAGGTCGTAGCGCACGACAAAATCGTCGGTCGATTTGCGTTTGGTGTGGCGGCTGGTGAAGGTTGCGGCGACCGTCGCGCGATCCGCTTCCATTTTCTCGGCTGCAACCTTGAATGAGGCCACATCGGGTTCCTGCGAGTTGGTGACGGGGTCGAAATCGACGGGCCCGACGTCGCCCTTCGGGGTATGCTTGTCCGCCTTGGCCCACAATTCAATCAGTGGCTTCGAAAGATATTGAGCTTTCGCCGCCTTGTTCTCGTAGACAAATCCGCCGCCGCCGTCGCCTTTGCCCTTGGCGGCGCGGGTGTAGATCGCCGTCACGATCGCTACCGGATCCTTTTGCGGGGGTGGCTCTGACTGCGCGAACCGAATGTCGGTGGCGGTCAGCGAGATCAAGCCAGTGAATACCAGGTTGCGGCGTGTGAGCATCATTGTCCTCGACTATTTCCCGCGCCTTTTATAGATCAGAACGCCTGCCCGGACTGCCGCAAAATTTTCGCTTCGACGACCGGTGGGCTCGAACGCCAATCGATGTCGCGCGCACCAATCTCGATGTGCCGATCGATGCACGCCCTTGCGGCGGATCGCCCGATGGCGATAATTGGCGCGGATATTCGACAAGGCGCATCGAAAGCGCACCGATTCGAGGAAGGCCATGAAAACCGTGCTCACCCTGCTCGGCGTCATTCTGCTCGTTATTGCCGCGGTTTATTTCCTGGTCCCGGCCGACCAGTTGCCCGGCTTCATGCCCGGCCATGAGGCCGGCGTGACGCGGGTCCATGTGAAGCACGGCGTGGTCTCCGGCGTGATCGGCATCATCCTGCTCGCCGCCGGCGTCTGGATGGGACGCAGGTGAGCGACAAGGCAACATCCGGCGGACAGTTGCGCATGTCGCGCCGGGTGATGAATCTCGCGCATATGCTGACCCAGAATGCGCGTCGGCTCGGCGAGCGCACCGGTTTCGTGTGGGGCGACAAGTCCTGGAGCTGGCGCGAGATCGACGCCGAAGTCTCGGCGCTTGCGGCAGCGCTGGCCGCGCGCGGCATCGCAAAGGGCGACCGCATCCTCGTGCACTCCAAGAATTGCGAGGAGATGTTCTGGTCGATGTTTGCGGCCTTCCGGCTCGGTGCGGTGTGGGTGCCGACCAATTTCCGCCTGATGCCCGACGAGGTCGCCTATCTCGCAACGGCTTCCGGCGCGAAAGCGTTTCTGTGCCACGGTGAGTTCCCCGATCATGCCAAGGCCGTGTCCGGCCCGGTTTTCACCTGGCGCATCGGCGCAGACGGCGCGTTCGGCGAAGGCTCGGTGCGCGAGGCAATCGCGGCGCATGCTGGCGCAAAGCTCGACAATGCCGCCGTCGAGTATGACGATCCCTGCTGGTTCTTCTTCACCTCGGGCACAACGGGCCGTTCCAAGGCCGCGGTGTTGACCCACGGTCAGATGGCCTTTGTCGTCACCAATCATCTTGCCGACCTGACCCCAGGCACAACCGAGCAGGACGCCTCGCTCGTGGTCGCGCCGCTTTCGCACGGGGCCGGCGTGCACCAGTTGATGCAGAGCGCACGCGGCGCGAAGACGATCCTGCTGCCGACCGAACGCTTCGATATTGGCGAGGCGTACCGGCTGATCCAGACGCATCGCGTCACCAATCTCTTCACCGTGCCGACCATCCTCAAAATGATGGTCGAGCATCCCGCCGCCGACCAGTTCGATCATTCCTCGCTGCGTTACGTCATCTATGCCGGCGCGCCGATGTATCGCGAGGACCAGAAAGCCGCGCTGAAAAAGCTCGGCAAGGTGATCGTGCAATATTTCGGGCTCGGCGAGGTCACCGGCAACATCACGGTTTTTCCGGCCGCACATCACCAAGAGGAAGACGGACCGCAGGCGCGGATCGGCACCTGCGGCTTCGAGCGGACGGGCATGCAGGTTTCGATCCAGGATGACCGGGGTCGCGAACTGAAGCCGTTCGAGACCGGCGAGATCTGCGTGATCGGGCCGGCGGTGTTCGCGGGCTATTACGATAACGCGGAGGCCAACGCGAAAGCGTTTCGCGACGGCTGGTTCCGCACCGGCGACCTCGGCCACATGGACGAGCAGGGGTTCGTCTACATCACCGGCCGCGCCTCCGACATGTACATTTCCGGCGGCTCCAATATCTATCCGCGCGAGATCGAGGAGAAGATTTTGACCCATCCCGCGATCGGCGAGGTCGCCGTCCTCGGCGTGCCCGACAAGATGTGGGGCGAGGTGGGCGTTGCCGTCTGCGTCGCGCGCGAGGGTGCAAAACCCGTGAGCGAGGCTGAGATGGCCGCGTTCCTGTCGCCGAAGGTGCCGCGCTACAAGATGCCGAAGCGCTTCTTCTTCTGGGACGCGTTGCCGAAATCGGGTTATGGCAAGATCCCCAAGCGCATGGTGCGTGACGAGCTGGAAGCGCGCGGGCTGCTCGATCCCGGCAAGCAGTGATGCGCAGCGTCAACCAACCCGGCCCGCCCGTGCCCGAGCGCATCCAGTGGGTGAAAGCGCGGGGCCGCGCCTTTTCCTTCACGCTTGAGGCGGGTATTCCGCTGCTGGAGGCCGCGCGCCGCGGCTTTGCGGCCCAGGGATTTGCCGGCGGCACGCTCAACATCAGGGGCGGGGCGCTCGGGCCGTTTGCCTATGTGATGCCGGCGCTGTCGAAGACCGGCGAGAATGCCGCCTTCTACAGCGACACGTTTCGGCCCGCCGGCATCACGCGGCTGAAGCTCGCAACGCTCACATTGGGCGAGCGCGATGATGCACCGTTCTTCCATTGTCATGGCCTGTGGCGCGAGGCCGATGGCCGCGATAACGGCGGTCACATGCTGCCGGAGGAGACGGTTGTCGCCGAGCCGTTCGAGGTTCAGGCCTTTGGCATCGACGGCGCGGTGTTTGCGGCGGAGCATGACCCCGAGACCGGGTTCAAGCTGTTCGGGCCGGTGCCGAAGCCGGCGAGGGGGGCCGATACCACCAACACAGCGGTTGCGCTGCGGCTGCGTCCGAACCAGGACTTTGCGGCTAGCCTTGAAGGATTCTGCCGCGCGCACGGCATCACGCTTGCAAAAATTCATGGCGGCGTCGGCTCGACCATCGGCGCGCGCTTCATTGGCGGCAGTGTCGTCGAGCCGTTTGCGACCGAACTCGCGGTCACCTCAGGCACGATCATGTCGGGCGCCGATAGCGCGCTGGAAGCAACCCTCGATGTTGCCCTGGTCGACTACACCGGCGGGCTCGCCGAGGGGCGGCTGGTTCGGGGCGACAACCCCGTGCTGATGACCATGGAGCTGGTGCTGGAGGCGCTGGGTTAAATTAGGGCCGGATGGTTTACAATGTTCTTGTTATGTTCCCATTGCGGTTTCGTTGATTAATCGCTGGGTAACCGTGGGTTGGTGCATGACCAACGCGACCGTTGAGCTCGACGCCGGAACTAAGACATTTGCGTCTGGCCTGCTGCCGGACTTGATAGATGCGCTGCGTCACAGTCGCGAGGGCGATTTGGTGGCCGTGATCAGCAGTGATCCCGCCATCGGTCCCGAGCTCGAGGCATGGTGTCGTTTCACCCGCAACAGTCTGGTCGGTAAATTCGTCGAAGAGGGCCGTACGCGCTGGGTGCTACGCTGCGGCGAGCCGCCCCAGAATATCGGAGAAGACCGACCTCTGCGCTCACGGCTGTGGCTCTACACTAATTTCGACTGCAATTTGAACTGCGACTACTGCTGCGTGCGTTCTTCGCCCAAGGCGCCGCGTCGGGCACTCGGTCTCGATCGGGTGCGACAGATAGCGCAAGAAGCGGCAGAACTCGGCGTCGCCGAAATTTTTGTCACCGGCGGCGAACCGTTCATGCTCCCCGATATCGGCGAGATTATTACCGTTTGCGTTGCGACGGCGCCGACTACGGTCCTCACCAACGGTATGCTGTTTGCCGGGAAGGGGCTCGCAACGCTGCGCTCACTGCCGCGCGATGGCGTAACGTTCCAGATCAGCCTCGACAGTCCAACGCCAGAGCTCCATGACAGCCATCGCGGGCGGGGGACTTGGGCGCGCGCCTGGAAAGGTATTAATCTTGCGCGCGCCGAAGGCTTCCGGGTGCGATTGGCGGCGACGGTGTCGACAGAAGCCGAGGCCGAGGAGTTTCGGGGCTTCCTTGATGCTCATCACGTCATCGAGGAGAACAGGGTCATCAGGCGAATTGCCCTACGAGGATTAGCCGGTGAGGGCATCGCTTTATCAAGGGCGGACTTGGTTCCCGAGGTGACGATCACGGCGGAAGGCGTGTTTTGGCATCCGGTTGGAGCCGAGGACGACGACCTCCTGGTCAGCCGCGACATCTTCCCGCTTGCAGACTCGTTTGCAGCCGTGCGGCGCGCTTTTGATCAAGAATCTGACCATCAGCGCCGGCTGGCAAGGATTTTCAATTGCGCCTAACGTTGGGCTAATTCCGCTTCAAAAA
Organism: uncultured Alphaproteobacteria bacterium; assembly: GCA_963738845.1. Lineage (GTDB taxonomy): Bacteria > Pseudomonadota > Alphaproteobacteria > Rhizobiales > Xanthobacteraceae > Bradyrhizobium. Next base: position 385,181 of record CAVTYJ010000017.1, read on the forward strand.
TCCCTGTTGCGCCGAGGCTTCTCGTAGGTCGCCATAGGCCTCAAGCTGCGGCGCGATCCATTGACGCAGCCCTTCCGCCTCGAGCACGGGACGGTGTGCCGGGTTGTCGTAGCTCATTCCGAATAATGCCTTAGCGAACGCCTGCTGAAGCGCAGGATCAAGGTCGGATCGCGCCGTGAACATGCAGTGATTGAAAGGGCGTGAGGTCCATATTTCGGTGAGCCCGCCTTCTGGCACCAGTCGCTCGCTGCGAACGGCGTTCCAGAATGGACTGCCGATCGCGCCGGCCTCCGCGCGGCCATCGAGGACCGCGCGAATAACATCGGATTCGCTGGTACCGGTGTCGCCATGCTTGCCAAGGTCGGTGTTGAAGCGCAGGCTTCTGTAGTCTCTCCCTTCGGCCAATCCCTCGCCTTCGAGGAAATACACCGGGAGTATCGCGGCGTGTCCACTGTCTCGACTGCCGAGCGCAAGGGTTCGGTTCTTGATATCAGCAAGCTTGGTAACGGGTCCGCCGGTCACGGCCACGATCTTGGTTGTCCAACCCAGATCGGTATCGCGCATCGCTATCGGTCGGCAACGCTTGTCGCTCCAAGAATCGGCCTGAATAAAGGCGAGGTTTGTGTTCCATCCGATGTCGATGCGCGGCAGCGGCTCGCCGGGCGTAGCTAGGAGGGCAGCGACCTGCGCCTCGTAGTTCTGAAATAGCACGACCTCGACGGGCAGATGCGCCTCCTCATGAAAATAGCGCCGCATGCCCTCCCAGATGCCGACCACTTTCGGATCGTATGCTACGGCTCCTACCCAGATTGTCCGGCCCATGATTGCGTGTTGCTCCTCGGACTTGAAGTTCAAACGTGGCGATGCGCGCAGCACTTAGAACAGGGGTATTCCCAAAACGGCCTTCCCGATGAACTCGCGCAGCACATCGCCCGTTGGCGCCATCACCGCGCCCGCATGCGCGTCGCGGAACAATCGCTCGATCGCCATGTGCTTGGAAAACGCCGCGCCGCCGCACACCCGCATCGCCGCGGAGGTGACGGCGATGGCGGTATCGCCTGCTGCCGCCTTGCTCTCGAGGGCGCGCAGCATGGTGGTTTCGCGGGGATGTTCGAGGTGATCGACGAGATCGTCGATGCGCGCCGCAAGTCCATCGGTCTCGATCTGCATCGTCGCGAGCTGTGCGCGAAGCGTCGGCAGACTCTCTCCGAGGGTCTGGCCGAGATGCTCGAAGCGCGCGGTCTTCAGATGGGTAGCGGTCCCCGCCACGGCGGCCCGGCAAAGACCCAGCGCAACCGCCGAGGTTCCTAGATTGAATACCGGAAGCACGATTTCCAGCATCGCATTGAAACCCGCGCCGTCGTCGGTCAACTGCTGATCGGCCGCGACCTCGCAATCCTCGAGGCTCATCGGCGCGGACGCATTGGCGCGCATCCCAAGACCATCCCATGGGCCCGCCACCGACAGTCCGCGCGCGGCGCTTGCGACAAGGTAAAGCGTCAAATCGGTCGGATTCTCACCGTCGGGCGAAAGCGCCGAGACGACATAGCTTTGCGCATGACCGGCGCTCGTCACCCACGACTTTTTGGCCGTGAGGCGCACGATGGCGCCGTTGCGCTTCGCGCGCGAGACCGGCGCCCAGAAATGGCTGCGCGATCCGGCCTCGCTGAAGGCCAATGTGCTGAGATGTCGGCCGGCGGCGATGTCCTTCAATGTCCGGCTCACGGCGGCGGCCGGGCGAGCTCTCGCGATCGTCGCGGTGGCGCACAGGTGCATCAGATAAACCATCGCAGCGGATGCATCCGCTTCGGCAAGCGTTGCGATTACGCCGGCAAGCGTTCGGGGCCCGAGCGCCGCGCCGCCGACCTCGGTAGGCAGCGTCATACCCAACAACCCGGCGGGTCCGAGAGCTGCGATCGCCTCGGACGAAAATCGAGCTTCCTTGTCGTTCTGCTTGGCGGCGGGCGCGAGAATGCGATCGGCGATTTCCTTGGCCTTCGAAACTGCGGACTCGTGATTCATGGCGACCCTCGCGGTAAGGCGCTGCGGCAGTCGGACGATCCTCTGCCACAGTGTCCCTGTTCACCTGGCAATTTCCGTGATTAATACGCTATTGAAGTCCATCTTGTTACGTTTGTGAAGCGCCCGAAGAGCAGCCCATCAGTCTATTGCGTCGGTGAAGTATCATGGCGGTCAATGATGGCGGGATTCCGCCTATCCTGGCGCAGAAGCACTACACCCAACCCTCTGCGTTCACACCGGAAAACCTGCTGCGCGAAGCGCGCAGACAAAAGCGCGTGACTGTGTCCGGCATCCCGGACGTCTGCATTCTCGATCCCGACGGCGATATCGTGCGCAGTCTGCTCGCCCGCGGCGAGGCACGGCTTGAAAGCGGATGGGCGTGCTACCACACGCAACTCTATTCGTTCAGCCGTGGCGGCATCGAGTTCGGGATCGTCGGCTGCGCGGTCGGTGCCTCCTATGCGGTATTGATCGCCGAGGAGATGTTTGCATCGGGCTGCAAGCTTCTGATCAGTGTCACGTCCTCCGGGCAGATCGTGCCGATCCGCCCCCCGCCTTATTTCATTATCATCGATCGGGCGCTGCGCGACGAAGGCACCAGCTACCACTACGTGGCGGCGTCCGAGTATTCGGATGCCGACGCCGGCCTGATCGCGGCACTCGATGGTGCCTTCGAAAGGATTCCCGTGCCGGTGCTGACGGGCGCGACCTGGACGACGGATGCGCCGTTCCGCGAAACCCAGCCGGCGATCGATGCGATGGTTGAGAGAAATCTGATGGCGGTCGAGATGGAAGCCGCCGCTCTCTATGCGTTCGCGCGAGCGCGGCAGAAGCCCGTGCTGTGTTTTGCCCATGTGACCAACCAGATGGGACGCATCGACGGGGATTTCGAGAAGGGCGAGGCGGACGGAAGCCATGATGCTCTGCAATTGATCGCGATCGCCGCCGATCGCCTGCGGTTCCGGCTGCCGTGAGCGTCGCGGCGATCGGAATCATCTGCAAGGCGCCGCAACCCGGCCACTCGAAGACGCGGCTTGCCTCGGCGATCGGCGACAATGCGGCGTCCGAGCTGTCCGCCTGTTTTCTGCGCGATGTCGCGGCCAACATCGATGCGGTCCCGGCGGCGCTCGGCAGGCGCGGCTACGGCGTCTATGCTCCGGCGGGCACCGAACAGATCATGCGACGGCTGCTTCCGCCTGAATTCGGGTTGCTGCTTCAGGCAGGCGACGATCTCGGGCACGTGCTGATTGGCGCGACGCGCGCACTGCTGGATGGCGGACATGACTGCGTGCTGCTTGTGAATGGCGACAGCCCGACCCTGCCGCCCCGTTTTCTGGTCGAGGCCCTTCAAGCCCTGCGCGCGCCGGGAGACAGGATGGTGCTTGGTCCGGCAAGCGACGGCGGCTATTACCTCATCGGGCTCAAACGGCCGCATGCGCATCTGTTCACGCAGATTGCATGGGGAACGGAAAGCGTGGCGCGGACAACCTGCGAGCGCGCGGACGAAATCGGGCTTGCCGTGACGCTTCTTGACGAATGGTACGATGTCGACGACGCCGAGACGTTGGGTTGGCTGCAGCAAGAGCTAGCCGGGCATTCGAGCCGCTTTCGCGACGGTGGATCGGCTGCCGCGAGCCGGACCTTTCTCAAGGCCACCCCGCCAACGAGCGCTTGACACCGATGTTGGAAGCCGTTGCCAACCAATTTGCCCGGCTCGCTCGCTTTTGCAACAACCTGTCTCCGCTTGCTTTATTGGCTGGCATCGGTCTTTTGCTAATCGGTGTGACCGCCGTCACTCCCTTCGCGTTCGACAGTTACGGCGATAACGCCTTTATCGCGCTGACGGTCGGCGCGGGGCTCCTGACGATCGCGGCGACCCGCCTGGCGGAGCGCGCGCCGCCCGATCGCGCACTCTGGCTCATCCTTGGACTGGGCATCGCGCTCAGAGCCTATGTGCTTCTGTTCGATCCATTTCTGTCCAGCGACATCTATCGCTACGTGTGGGACGGCAGGGTTCAGGCCGCCGGCATCAATCCTTATCGCTATGTTCCGGCTGACGCGGCGCTGGCGTTTCTGCGCGATCGAGCGATCTTTCCCCATATCAATCGGGCCGATACCGCCGTCACCATCTATCCGCCGGTGGCGCAGCTCTTCTTCCTCATCGTCACGCGGATCGGCGAGAGCGTGACGATCATGCGTCTTGCCCTGTTGGGATGCGAGGCCGTCATAGTCGTGCTGATCATGCTGCTGCTGCGGCGGATGAACCTACCGTTGACGCGCGTGGTTGCCTATATCTGGCATCCGCTTCCGCTCTGGGAAATTGCAAGCAGCGGCCACGTCGACGCGCTGATGATTGCGTTGATGATGCTCGGTCTTTGGCTTGCCCTGAGCGGCCATGCGCTCCGCGGCGCGGTCGCGATCGCGTTGTCGGTATTGGTCAAGCCATTTTCAGCTCCGGCGCTGGCCGGCATCTGGCGTCCTTGGGATCTCAGGATGCCGCTGGTCGTGATTGCGGTGGTCGCGCTTTGTTATCTTCCCTATTTCTCGGTCGGTTGGGGGGCTCTCGGCTTCCTGACCAAGGGCTACCTGACGGAGGAGGGGATCAGCGCCGGTAACGATCTCTGGCTGCTGTCGCTCTGGCGGCTTGTGTTTGGCGAGCATCGTGGCGATGTTGCCATCTATGTCGGGTTGGCCACGGTGGTCTTGCTATTCAAGGGCTTCTCCGTTGCCCGCAGTCCTCACGGCATTATCAAATCCAGACTTGCCGGTATCAATAAGCTGTTACTGCTCGCGCTGCTGTTCGTGTCGCCCAATTATCCCTGGTATTTTCTGGTCATCGCGCCGTTTGTTGCCCTGTGCGGTTCCTCGCCGAATTGGGTCGCATCGATCGGCGCGCTGTTGCTGTCCGAACAGCTGGATTGGGATTTCTACATTCCGAGAATGCTGACAAAATCGGTTCTGTTCGGAGGTCTCATGCTGGCCTGGATGTTCGTGACTTGGACGAGACGCATGCAGCGCACGGCAGAGTTGAGGTTATCGCCATGAGCGTTTCCGGCGAAGCGCCAAGCACTCGCACGTCTTTTGATCCCCGCCGTTATCATGAGTCTGTCACGGGCGAGCGCACCAGACTCGCCCAGCGTCCGCCGGTCTGCCTTTATCTGGAAGTAACCAACCGCTGCAATCTGTTGTGCACGACGTGTCCGCGCACCTACGAGGAGCTCGAGCCGCCGGCGGACATGGACTGGGAGCTGTTCACGTCGATCGTCGATCAGGCTTCTGATCTCGCGCGCGTGGTTCTGCACGGCGTCGGCGAGCCGATGCTGGTCGCGAACCTGCCGCGGATGGTCAGATATTTGAAGGACCGCAGCGTCTACGTCCTTTTCAATACCAACGGAACGGTGCTCAGCGAACGAAACGGCCGCGCGCTGATCGATGCCGGGCTCGATGAATTGCGCGTCTCGCTCGATGCGTCGAACCGCGAGAGCTTCAAGGCGATCCGGGGCAGGGATTATTTCGGTCGTATCCTGCGCAATGTGCGCGCCTTTCGCGCGTTGCAGGAGCGCGAGGGACACGCAAGGCCGCAAGTGTCCGTCTGGCTCACGGGCCTGAAGGAAACCGTGCAGGAGCTTCCCGCCTTTGTGAAGGTTGCGGCCGAGATCGGCGTCAAGGAGGTCTATCTCCAGCGTCTGGTGTTTTTCGCCGATAACGCGATCGGCAAGGCGCAGCCGGATCAGGCCCTGTTCGAGCGCCTCACCGAAGGCGAGGCGGCCTGCCTGAAACAGGCCGAGGATCTGGCGCGCTCCCTTGGCGTGACGTTCAGCGCGTCGGGAGCCGCGAGCGAGCCCGGCTTGAGCCTGAAGAGCTCTGGCGAGGGTTCGCCGTGGTCGCTGTGCCGGCGGCCATGGTCATTGATGTATTTCACAGCCAATGGCCGCGCCTTGCCGTGCTGCATCGCGCCGTTCTCGGAGCATGGCTATGACAATTATACACTTGGCCATGCAGGGCAGCAGTCGTTGCAGGAGATCTGGAACGGGCCCGCCTATCGAGAGTTTCGTGCAGCGCTGCTTTCCGACAAGCCGCCCAAGGCTTGCGCGAATTGCGGCCTGCGCTGGAGCCTGTGAGCGCCGTGGCGGTCGTCTCCGCGGTCATTCCGTGCCTCGACGAGGAAGCGGCGATCGGCCGGGTCGTGACCACGGTGCTTGCGCAGAACGTGAGCGAGGTTGTCGTCGTCGATGGCGGCTCGCGGGATCGCACGGTTGAGCGGGCCGAGGCCGCCGGAGCCCGCGTGATCGTCGAGCCGCGGCGCGGCTATGGTCGTGCCATCCAGGCGGGCATCGCCAAGGTGCGGGACGATACCGACATTCTTCTTTTTCTCGACGGCGACGGCAGCGATTCCGCCGAGTTTATCCCCGATCTGGTGTCGCCGATTGTCGAGGGGCGGGCCGTCTTCGTTCTTGGCTCGCGCGTTCGCGGCTTGCGCGAGGCGGGCAGCCTTTCGCCACAGCAGGTCATAGCAGGCTATGTCGGTGGGCTGCTCCTGCGCCTCGTCTATGGCGCAAGGTTTACGGACCTTTCGCCGTTTCGCGCCATCCGGCGGAGTGACCTCGAGCACCTCGGCATGAAGGATGAGACTTATGGCTGGAATCTTGAAATGCTGATGCGGGTGGCGGCCGCGCGATTGCCGGCACGCGAGATCGCCGTCGGGCAGCGGCACCGGATCGGCGGCGTCTCGAAGGTCTCGGGCAATCCGATCGCCGGTTTCAGGGCGGCATGGTCGATTGCGGCCACGTTCGTGCGCCTCGCAATCGAGCTGCGGCGTCAGAAGCCCGACCCAAGCTGAAAGCCGGTTCGATCAGCGCCCACCATCGCGAGCGCCGCAAGCAACGATGTCGCCGGGAGATATTCGCCCTGCCTCCTCGGGCGGAGCAGAACACCGCGAGGTATCCGCCATCTCCCGCGAGCTGATGTGTGGCGATCTCGTGATAGCCGACAGCGTTGAGCTCGCAACGCAGAAGCTTGATCGGCGTGCCATGCTCCCGCGTCGGCCGCTCCTGATCGACAATTCCGATCCTTGCGGCGGGCTTCAAGGCGGGCGCGAGATTGTAGAGGAACGCGTAGGGCTGGCTGATCTCGTGATACATGTGCACGAGAATTGCGGCATCGAGCGAGCCCGGGGGCAGGCGGGGGTCGTGTGGCTCGCCGAGCGCGAATTTGACATTGACGAGCTTCAGCGCGCGCGTTCGCCTTGCAAGCTCGCCGAGGTAGTCCGGCCTGACGTCCTCGGCGATCACAGAGCCGGCCGGGCCGAGGAAGCGCGAGAGCCGCACCGTGTGGTAACCGCTGCCGGCGCCGATGTCGGCGACCGTCATGCCCGGTTTCAGTTCAAGCAAACGGGCGATCTCGCCGGCCTCATTCAGCGCGTCGCGGTGCTCTTCGGGCGCGCGGCGGGGGCTGACGATCTCGGCAACGGGACGCTGCGGTGAGGGAAATTCCGTTGCAGGAACTCCGGGCGGAGCGATGTAGCCAATATCGGCGGCGTATGTGCAAGTTGCGCCAAGCGCCGCAACAAGCAGCGCCGCGCGCGTCCGCGCTATCATGTGCGCCTTTCGCGCAACGGCATTAGCCCGCGATGTGAAAGAACCAGCCAACGAGACCCTTTCCGTCACGCACGTCGGGCACTTTGCGGCGCAGCCAGGCATCCAGCCCGAGACTGCGGCCGGCGCCTTCCAGCGCGAACAGGAACATCAAGAGCGCCAGAAACATATAGGTCCACGGCCACTCGGACGAATTGTCATAGAGGCCGAGCCAGAGCTGCAGTGTATAGGCAATCGCGAGCACGCCTACGAAGCGCACCGCAAGTCCGAGAATCATCGAACCGGCGAAGACGAGCTCGGCCAGAAAGACAATCGGTCCGAACACGTTCATGTGAGGCAATACGACATCCTTCAGGAAGGTGCGGTGAAACTCGAAGGCCGCGTTGGTCGATTCCTGCTCGGTCCAGTATTGCAAGCCGTCCGATACCGGAAGCGGCAACTTCCAAAGCATGCCCTGGAACCACATGCAGCCGATCAGAACGCGGACCAGCCAGATTCCAAAATGACGGCCGGTGCGTTGCGCCGGATCCTCCCGCCAATTCTGGATGGCAACCACGATGCTGACGATCAGCAGCGCCCAGAACAGCACCAGGATCAGATAGCGCCAGCTTCCCTGATGGAGATAGTCACTCGTATTGGCCGTCAGGAAGCTCCAGGCGTCGGTAAAGGGATTTGCGGGCATGGACCGATGCTCCAGGGATTCAAAAATTACCTTACGTTGCCGTCGTTGGAATCGTTACGCGGTCGTGGCGATAAACTGACGCACCGCACAGCCAATCGAGTGGTGCGCCTCGGCATCGGTCATCGGCGGCGTGAACGAGCCGTGTCGACGGCTATTTCGCGTCGATCCATTTGTCGGAGCCCGTCAGCTTGACGGACACGTCCGAAATCGAGATCGAAAACGGCTTTCCGTCGACCGTTCCATGATGATCCATCGAGATCAGGATCGGGCCGGCCTTCTTGTAATCCTTGTAGGTCGCCATCACGAGCTTGGGCGGATTGTTGGCGCCGCGATGGTAGACGATTTGCTCGATTCGCTTGTCGTCACCGATGTAGAGGTCCCAGGCATCGCCGGGCTGGTAGCCGCCCTCGGACGGGTATTTCGCAACGACCCGCCTGGCGGAACCATCGCCGATCGGAAGCTTCTGCACCCCGTCGTCGCTCACCGTCGCGCCGTCCCACACGATGTGGAACGGGAGCAGCAACCAATACTGATCGTTGGAGAATGCCGGATCGACGTTCTTCTTGACCGCATCGCTCTGGCTGTCGAGCTGCGCGCGCTGATAGCTTGCCTTGACCGGGTTGCCTTCCTTGTCCTTTCCCTCGTAGACGATGGTGTCGGTCTTTGGGCTCCACTCCCACTTGTTGGAAATCTTGAGACTGGGAGCCTCCAGCGTCCAGGTGTAGCGGATCGCTTCAACTTGCCCGAAGGAGTCGAGGCCGTAGGTCTTGGCGATCTGATCGGCAATCGACGGAGTTTCGGCCGCGGAGGCTGCAGGGATGCCCAACAGCATGCCGAGGGCGAATAGGCCAATCCAACTGAGTGTGGCTTCTCTCCTAACTTTGCTCATGTCGGGCTCCCTGGTGTGAACCGAGCCGGAGCCCGCTTCGGGATGATGTTCGCCCAAGAGGGCGCAAACTGCCAGTTATGTGTTGTTAGAGGCCGTTAGCTGTTGCGAGCGCGAACGTGAATGATCATACAATTCGAACGGCTGTCTGAAAACCATCGAGTTGCTCTGCACGATGATCGCAGCGTGGGAACCCTCCTGATGCCCTTCCTCAGAAGCAACGCGCTGGCGGGTCAAGCCCAGCATGACCGGCCGCGTTCGATCCAATGTATCGTCTGGCCGTTGGTTTGGCGGGAAGTCGCGGCGGAGTTTATTTCGGCCGTCCACGCCGCGTGATGTGATATCGTCATCCCGGCAAACTGATCGCCTGGGCTGCTGATTGCCATACTGTTAGCGTTGTTTGTCAGTTTGGCTTTTGCCACGGGATAAGTGCCGAGCGAGTTTTTTCCTCGGAACATCAGGCGCAAGCCGGTTTGAGACTACCGCGCGAGGGAAGTCATGTCGTCAGTCTTTCGCACATCAATCATCTCGCATGTGGCAGCGATAGCGATCGGCGCGGTTGCCGTCACAGCATATCTGACCGTCTATCCAGCCAGCCGGCAATCGCTCGCAGACTACGTCTCAGGGATCTGCGCGACGGCATTCGGTTCCGCGCCCGCCGCGGAGGCTCCGTACCTCGCCGAAAACGTCGGCGCGATGACAAAGATGATGATCGATATGGGGATCAGGCCGTCAGGCGACGTCGACACCGACTTTGTCGCGATGATGGTGCCGCACCATCGGGGCGCCATCGAGATGGCGCAGGCCGAACTGCGTTACGGACGCAATGAGCCGCTCCGACGCATGGCTCAGGAAATCATCATCACCCAGCTTCAGGAGATCACCGCGATGCGCCTATCGCTCGGTCAAGCCTTGCCGCGCCGTCGCAGCGCCCGATCAAATTCAGCCTGCGGCGATCAATGATTGGAAACTCGGCAGCGCAACCCCGGTGAAGGAGCCGTGATATGCGACGCAACGTCATACTGGCCGTTCTATTGCTCGCGACAGGCCTTTTCGGTTTGCGCCATGCTTTCGCGGGACAGGCTCCCGCGGCCGCGTCCGATCCCGATATACCGATCAGCCATCAGGATCGTGTCTACTCCGCCGAACAGTATTCCAACACGGTTTCCGTCACCGATCCCGTCGACAACAAGCTCGTCGGCACCATCCGCCTTGGCGATTCCCTGCCTGCCAATCTCAGTCCGCTCTACAGGGGCCAGTTGCTGGTGCACGGCATGGGGTTTTCGCCCGATCATCGCACCATCGCGGTCGTGGCGATCGGCTCGAATGCGGTGATCTTCATCGATACCGCAAGCAACAGCGTCAAGCACGTCACTTACGTCGGGCGTTCCCCGCACGAAGCGTTCTTTACCATGGATGGCAAAGAGGTTTGGGTCGTCGTTCGCGGCGAGAACTACGTCTCCGTTCTCGACGGCACGACTTACGAGGAGACGACGCGGATCATCGTTCCCAACGGTCCGGGCATGACGATTTTCTCGCCCGACGGCAAATACGGTTACGTCTGCTCCTCGTTCACGCCGGAGACCGAGGTCATCGCGGTTGCCGATCACAGAATTGTCGGAAGGGTTCCGCAAGCCAGCCCGTTCTGTCCCAACATCGCGGTGACGCCGGACAGCAGGCAGGTCTGGTTCACGCTAAAGGACACGGGCAAGACCCAGGTGTTCGATGCGCAACCGCCCTTTGCGCTGTTGAAAACCATGGACACCGGTCCGATCACCAACCACGTCAACATCGTGCGGAATGCCAACGGCATGTTTGCCTACATCACGATCGGCGGGCTCAACGAGATCAAGGTGTTTCGCACAGACAATTTCGAGCTGGTCGCGACCATCCCGGTCGGCAAGTTGCCGCACGGTATCTGGCCGTCCGGGGATGGCACGCGCGTCTATGTTGGTCTTGAGAATGAGGACAAGGTCGCCGCAATCGATACGCTGAAGAACGAAGTGATCGCGACGAGTCCGATCGGCCAGGCGCCGCAAGCCCTCGTCTACGTGCCCGACGCAGTACCCGCGGTGAGCGGCGCATCCAACGCGGCGATGACGCGGATGATGGTGGTGCCCGAAGGTCATGGAACGAGCAACCTGCAGCCACTCGGCATTGCCGGCCAGTCGACGGAACTGTGGCTCGTGCCGCCCGGCGCGAGAAAAGATGCAAAAGCGCCGACCAGCGTTTCGCTTTCCGACCAGGGGCTGGTGCAGGTGCTGGAGGCCGCGGTCACCGGTCTCGAACCGGGAAAACCATATCTGCTTGCGCTTGCAAGCGAGCCGTCGGGGACCGGCGTTCTTGAGCCGCTGCAAGGCTTCATGACAAATCCCGCGGGCGCCGCCATCGTCAATGCAATCGGACCCATCCGCCAGTTGGTGCGTGGCGAGGACAAGGCCCAGCGTCGTTACCTGGTGATCCTTCCGGGCACTCCCGATACCCACGGAACCCCCGTTCAAATCCAAAGGGAATAACGAACGATCGACTACAACTACATGCTTGGCTGCAGCCTGTGAGTTCCGTTAGTGGCCCTTCGCGTCTTGCGCGCACCCACCTCGGATACCGCGCATCTGTATCCTCTTTAGGGTTCAGCACTATTGATTGCCGAAGACCTCGACCAGGCGGAAACGTTCGCACATGAGCATCATTTCCTCGCTGAACCTTTCGAGCCGGACGAAATAGGCTCGATGCGCGTCACGCCAATAGGCCAGACTTCGGTCGCCTTCGCCTTCGTCGCGCGCGAAGCTGGCATCAACCTCGTTGAAGCGCCGATAGGTGATCTCGGTAGTTTCGATCAGGCATCGCGGCTCGCCACGACCATCGAGGACGATCCAGCGCTCTCCGAGTGTAGAGGTGTTTGGCTCGTCCTCCGTGCTACAGGTAGCGGTCTTAATGCCCGTGATCACGAGTTCGACTAGTTCATCCGCAAGCGCGGGATTGTCGCCGAAAGCGAACTGGCGGAGGTGTTGATATCGTTCGGGGATCGCCTTGGTCATTGGGCTTCCTAGACTTTGCAAGCGACGGTTCGCCGAGCAGCGTCCCCAGCTGGGTCTAGCGCGCAAGTGCTGAAGGGATGAACTTCCTTAATCTCCATGTCGGCGTCTGGCCATTAGCGAACAAACGTACGCGTGCCGCGGATATCAGCTTTCACGGCTTTAAGCGGACCCGGTAAGTAGGGCGTCACTTCCGCCTAGGAAACACGCCGATGTGGACAGATCAAGCCACCGAAAGCGCCTGGTCGAGGTCGGAGATGATATCGTCTGGGTGCTCGATTCCGATTGACAGGCGAATGTATCCATCAGTTACGCCCGTTTTCAGCTGTTCTTCAGGTGTCAGCTGAGAATGCGTTGTACTCGCGGGGTGAATTGCGAGAGATCTCGCGTCCCCGATGTTGGCGACATGATAAAGCATCTTCAGTGCATCAATGAACCTCCGTCCCGAGTCGCGTGCGCCCTTGAGTTCGAAACCCAACAGGCTGCCGTAACCTCCCTTCAGGTAGGTGTCGGCTCGGCGTTTTGGCTCGCCCTCCATGAGACCAGGAAAGATCACGCGTGTAACCTTCGCATGCTTCGACAGGTAAGCCGCGACGGCATTGGCGTTGCTGCAATGTTGGCGCATGCGGAGCGGCAGAGTTTCAAGCCCTTGGATGAACATGAAGGCATTGAACGGCGACATCGCCGCACCGATGTCGCGCAAAAGAGTGACACGCGCTTTCAAAATGTAGGCGATCGGACCAAGCGGCTTGACCGCCTGAGTCCACACTGCGCCGTGATAACTCGGGTCCGGCTTGTTAAGCATCGGGAACCGATCAGCGTGCTTTTCCCAATCGAAGTTTCCGCCATCAACGATAATTCCACCGATGGAGGTGCCGTGACCGCCTATGTATTTCGTCGTTGAGTGCATGGTCACTGCAGCGCCATGCTTGATCGGCTGACACAGGACGGGGCACGCGGTGTTGTCCATAATTAGCGGAATGCCGAGTTCACGACCGATTTTTGCGACCTCAGCGATGGGAAACACCGAGAGTTTTGGGTTAGGCAATGTCTCGCCGTAGTAACAGCGAGTCTTTTGAGTTCGAGGCCCGGCGGAAGTTCTCGGGATCTGCGGGATCCACGAAGCGGCACTCGATGCCCATTGTCCCCAAAGTGTTTTGAAATAGAATTCCAGGTGCCGCCATAGATGTCGGTTGAACAGACAAAATTATCGCCGGCGTGACTAACATTTTGCACTGCGAAGAGCGAGGCGGCTTGGCCGGAAGCGAGAGCAAGTGCAGCCACACCGCCCTCTAGGGCGGCGACGCGCTCCTCGAGCACGGCTTGGGTCGGGTTCATGATACGGGTATAAACGTTGCCTAGCTCCTTGAGCGCGAACAGGTTCGCGGCATGCTCGGTCGAGTGAAACTGATAGGATGTGGTCTGATAAATGGGCACTGCGACTGCAGTTGTGGCGGGGTCCGCACGATAATTGCCCGCATGCAAGACGATGGTTTCCGGGTTCTTACTTTCCGTTGGCATAACTCCCCCTATCTCTTTTAATTGCCTCGTTTAAACTGGTGATTGCGAATATGGCGAGCGGCGGGCCGGCAGCAATGAAACAGCGCTCCAAATCACCGCAGCGCAAATCGAAAACAGCTCGTTATGACGCGCGTAAGGCTGGCAGTGCCAAAGAACATAGCCGTAACTAGGCTGAAAGGGAAATGATGACTTTGCCGGGTGCCCAGGCGGCAAGCTCGCGCCAATAATCAGCGGAAGGCGGCTTTGGTCAATCAGATTGTCGGCCGACGCTCCTGACCCGATTTGAAGAGGCACGTGCATCGAGATACTGCTGGTTGATTTGAGGTCAGCTTCAGACAAAGTTCGAGTAGAGGCGTTTCAAGATGACCGCCCATATCGCTGATGAGCTGTCGGAGCTAAGACGAACTGTCGCAGAGCTCGAGCAAAAGCTGAATGCAAGCCTTTCTGAGCGTGACGAAGCACTGGCACAACAAAGCGCGACCGCTGACATCCTCAAGGCCATTAGCTCGGCAAATGACCTGCAAACGATCCTTACTAGTCTAACCGAGTCGGCGATTTTGCTTTGCGGCGCTGCGGGTGGCGTGATTTTTCGCCGCGAAGGAGACGTATATCGTTATGCTGCAAGTACAATGAATGTTCCTCGTGCATATATGGAGCACGAGCAAAGAGCTGCCATTCGGGCCGATCGCGGCACGCTAATTGGTCGGGTGGCCCTCGAAAAGGGGGTGGTGTACATTCCAGATGCCTGGACAGACCCCGACTACAAGGAAAAGGATGAAGCGCGCATAGCCAAGGCGCGCGCCATGCTTGGCGTGCCGCTGATGCTGAGAGGAGAATTGATAGGCGCGTTCGGCCTATCGCGAGGAACCCGGTCCATTTACGCAGCGCCAAGTTGAGCTGGTGACCACGTTTGCAGACCAGGCGGTCATCGCCATCGAGAATGCGCGGCTTTTTAATGAAACGCAGGAAGCGCTGGCACGGCAGACCGCGACGTCGGATGTGTTGCGCGTCATCGGCAGTTCGCCAGGCGAGTTGCAGCCGGTGTTCGACGTGATATTGGAAAACGCCACGCGCATCTGCGCCGCAAAGTGGCGGAATTCTATATCGATGCTCGGGAGACGCCCTTCGGACTGTCGCCACGCATGGTGCGCCATCCTCTTTCATTGAAGAGCGGCAGCGCAATCCAATTGTCAGGCCAAATCCAGAGACCACGCTTGGACGCGCGCTGTCGACCAAACAGCCGGTTCAGATTGCAGACATCTTAGCAGAAGTAAAGGATTTGGAGGGTCGAGCCGCAAATCTTCCAGCTCGCTGGCGCCCGAACTGTTCTTGCAGTCCCAATGGTCAAAGGAAATGAACTGTTGGGAGCTATCTTGATCTATCGCCAGGAAGTGCGCCCGTTGTACCGAATAAAGAAATCGAGCTTGTAAAGTAATTTTGCTGCGCAAGCCGTGATCGCCATCGAAAATACCCGCTTGCTGAACGAGCTGCGTAATCTCGCTCCAGCGACAGACAGCGACCGCCGACGTGCTCAAGGTCATGAGCCGCTCAGCTTTCGATCTCGGCACCGTGATGAACACGCTGGCGCGTTCGGCACTCGACCTCTGCGGATCTAAGACGGCGGCGCTATTCTTCCGCGAAGGGGACGTATTGGTGGCCCGTGGTATTGCTGCCCACGAAATCATGGACGAGCAGTTTGTCAGATCGAACCCTGCGCCACTTAACGACGAGTCGCACATGGGACGTGCGGTCCTCACCGGAACCATCGCCAACATAGGCGATTTCGAGAACAATCCGCATACGAAGCTCCGCAAATTCCAGCAGCTCATGGGCTTCAAGTCCTTCCTGGCGGTGCCCTTGATGAGGGAAGGACGCGGGGTCGGCGTTTTCGCGTCTCGACACGTGACGAGCTTGGTCCTTTTAGCGAACGACAGGTCGAACGAGGTCAGGGTTTTGCCGACCAGGCCGTGATCGCGATCGAGAATGCGCGGCTCTATCATTGCGATCAAAAACGCCGAGCTGTTCGAAGAAGTGCAGGCGAAAACGCGTGATCTCGAGGAGGCGCTGATCTATCAGACAGGCAGCAGCAACATCCTGAAGGTGATCGCCTCCTCGCCGACGGACGTCGGCCCGGCGCTCAGGGCTATCGCCGAAAGCGCCTGTGAGATCTGCAACGCCTATGATGCCGTCGTGTTCCTGAAGCAGGACAGCGACCTTGTGTTCGCCGCGCATCATGGATCGATCCCCATTAACGTACCCAGATGGCCTATCAATCGGCAATGGGTCACTGGTCGGGCTCTGACCGATAAGGCTACGCAACACATTCACGACCTGCATGGGCCGGAGGGCGATGGTTTTCCAGAAGGGCGGGAATTGGCGCGCCATCAGGGTCAGCGTACCGTTCTGAGCGTGCCTCTACTCAGAGAAGGTGAGGCGATCGGTGTTATCTCGATCCGCCGCGTCGAAGTCCAGCCGTTCAATGATAAGCAGATCGAGCTGTTGAAGTCATTTGCGGACCAAGCTGTGATCGCCATCAGCAATGTCCGGCTGTTCGACGAGGTGCAGACCAAGACCCGCGATATTGAAGAAGCGCTCCGATACCAAACCGGCAGCGCCAATATACTCAGCGTGATTGCGTCCTCGCCGACAGAGGTCGGACCGGTTCTGAAGGCGATTGTCAAAAGTGCCTGCGAGCTTTGCGAGGCGAACGATGCCGTCGTAGCGTTGAAGGATGGCGATGATCTCCTGTTCCACGAGCAGCATGGATCGATTGCCGTCGTCTGGACGCGAAGGCCGATAAATCGCCATTGGACCGCCGGTCGCGCGGTTGCCGATTGCAAACCGATCCATGTGCATGATCTCTCAGCGGAAGGAAAGGAGTTTCCCGAAGGCCAGGAAATCGCGATCCGGGACCATGTTCGAACTATTTTAAGCGTCCCACTACTGCGCGAAAATGAGCCCTTAGGGGTCATTATGCTCCGCCGCGTCGAAATCCAGCCCTTCAGCGACAAACAGGTAGCCTTGCTTCAAACATTTGCCGACCAGGCCGTGATCGCCATCGGCAATGTTCGCCTTTTCGAACAAGTCCAGCAGCGAACCAAGGAATTGTCGAAATCTCTCGACGATTTACGTACTGCGCAGGACCGCCTGATCCAGACCGAGAAGCTGGCTTCGCTCGGTCAACTCACAGCCGGCATCGCCCACGAGATCAAGAACCCTCTCAATTTCGTCAACAACTTCTCGGCGCTTTCGGTCGAGCTAACTGATGAGCTCAACGACCTCTTGAGACAGGCAGAGTTCGCGGAGAAGATCCGGCAAGAGGTCGCCGAACTCACAAAGCTCCTGAAGTCTAACCTCGAGAAGATCGTGCAGCATGGCAAACGGGCCGACTCCATTGTCAAAAACATGCTGCTCCACTCGCGCCAAGGTTCCGCCGAACGTCGCACTGCCGACATCAACGCACTCGTCGACGAGAGCCTCAATCTCGCCTACCACGGCGCCCGTGCAGAGAAGCAGGGTTTCAACATCACGCTGGAACGCGACTTCGATCCGACAGTCGGGATTGCCGACATCTACCCGCAAGAAGTCACCCGCGTTCTTTTGAACCTGATATCGAACGGGTTTTACGCCGCAACCCAGCGCGGAGGGGCGGGCAATGGCTTTGAACCGAAGTTAAAGGCCGTAACGCGGAATCTCGGCGACAAGGTTGAGATCCGTATCCGCGACAACGGGATGGGTATTCCACCTGATATCAGGGAAAAGATCTTCAACCCGTTCTTCACGACAAAACCGGCGGGTGAAGGTACCGGGCTCGGGCTGTCCATGAGTCACGACATCGTCGTGAAACAGCACGGAGGTACGATAGAGGTTGAGACCGAACCCGGTTCATTTACAGAGTTTATCATTACCTTGCCGCGCGTCTTGCCTTAGCAAACCGAAGCAGGGGCACAGAGAATGAGTACCTACATCCTCGTGGTCGACGACGAACCCGATGTCGAACACCTGTTTCGGCAGCAATTCCGGCGCGATATTCGCAACGGACGTTTTGTCATGGAGTTTGCGACGTCCGCGCCTGAGGCGTTGGAGCGCGCGAAAACGATCGCTGATCCCATGCTGATTCTGATCCTGTCGGACATCAACATGCCCGGCATGACCGGGCTTGAGATGCTGCCGAAGGTGAAGGCGGCGCGGCCAAGCGTACCCGTAATCATGATTACGGCGTATGGCGATGAAGCGACAAAGAGGAGGGCGGCTGAACTCGGGGCTGCGGGGCTACTGACCAAGCCGATCGACTTCGGACTGTTGCGCCAGGAGATTGATGAGCGGCTGCAACGGGCGGCGTAGTTTGGTGTTGGCCCGTTGCGCCAACTGCTGATCGACCGGTCGCGAACGGCGGATAGCGGAAGTTAACGGGCAGTCGTTCCTTGCATGTGACGAGACTCGTGATCCAACTGGTCATTGAGTTACAGCATTGAGCTTGCTTCTTTTATTGCCGCCCGATCGCAAGATGTTAGGCTTGGCGCGCTCTAGGCTTTGGAGGGGGCAATGACGAGTGACGGGACCCTATACTGGCCGATGGCGCGTGCTGTAGCGACGCGCCCGAACGCTGAAGCGATTATAGATGGCGAAACGCGCCTCACCTATGCGCAGTGGAGCCGCAGAGTGCGGGGCCTCGCTGCTGGTCTGCGCAGCCTCGGTCTCCGTACAGGTGATGTAGTCGCATCAATCGGTCAGAACAGCTTTAGGCATTTGGAGTGTTGGGTCGGTATTCCACCAGCCGGAATGGTGCTCAATGATCTTAACTACCGGCTGGCGGTGCCTGAATTGGAGTTCATCATCAGGGACTGCGGGGCCCGAGCCATTGTGGCTGATAGCGCGTACTTGGACGTGGCGCTCCAGTTGAAGCGACGGTGTCCCTGTCTCGAGTACCTTGTTTACTCCGGGATAGAGTCCACTCCGAGCGGATGGGTCCACTGGGACGATTTGTGCTCGGAAAAACCGCTCAATGAGGGCCACTCCGAACTCCGCGCGATTGTCGCAGATACACTTGCTGCAATTTCCTACACTGGCGGAACGACCGGCCTACCCAAGGGCGTGATGCAGAGTCATGGCAACTTGCTGGCCAATGCCAAGCACATGCTGCTTGCCAACCCACTAAGACCGACGGATCGCTTTATCCATGCGGCTCCGATGTTTCACGCAGCTGACGCCGCAACGACGTTCGCACTGACCTTCGTGGGAGGCGCCCATGTCTGCATCCGCGGCTATGAACCGGAGTTATTCGGCAGGGTGGTCGAAACGGAGAGAGTCACTGTGGCTCTCATCGTTCCGACGATGATAAACATGTTGCTCAATCACCCGGCTACCGCAAGCCGGGACTTTTCTGCATGGCGTTTGCTCATGTATGGAGCGTCACCAATGCCGATAGAACTGCTGCTTCGAGCCTGCAGCCTGTTGCCGTGCGACATCGTCCAGCTGTACGGCATGACGGAGGCATCGCCACTGGTGACGTCCACGCAACGTACCGACAACCGCGACGGCGCTTGCGGGATTGAACCGGCCAGAAGCCGCCTTGCCAGCTGCGGACAACCGGTCGTCGGCGTTGAAGTCGAGGTCCGCCGTCCTGACGGTTCGGTTTGCAAGCCTCGCGAACCCGGCGAAGTCTACGTGCGCGGCCCGAATATCATGCTGGGCTATTGGAAGCGACCGGAGGAGACAGCCAATGCTCTTGTCGGTGACGGTTGGTACAAGAGCGGGGACGTCGCCTGGGCGGACGAAGAGGGCTACCTGTTCGTCGTAGATCGGGCCAAAGACATGATCATTTCAGGGGGGAGAACATCTACACCACTGAAGTTGAGAACGCAGTTTTTCACCATCCCGCCGTTCTTGAGGTCGCAGTTTTCGGGATTCCTCACGAGAGCTTTGGAGAGATGGTCCATGCTGAGGTCGTCGCCAAACCGGGCGCGTCCATCACGGTCGACGACATCGTGGCCGTATGCAGGAAGCATATCGGCGGATACAAGCTTCCCCGATCGGTCGCGATCCGGAGTGAGCCGTTACCCAAGTCTGGTGCCGGTAAAATTCTGAAGCGCAGTCTTCGCGATCCGTATTGGCAGGGAAGGCAACGTGGGGTGAACTAAATGCCGTCGCGGTATTGTATCCCGCGCGCAACCTCGCCCCCAAGCCGAGTGAAACTTTCGCGGTCTGCGGCAGGTAGGCCAAAAAGGCAGCGAATTTCACGCGAAGATCGGCGATTTAGTGCCCGTCCTTCTAGTCCGGCACATTCGCGGGCGCGATGCCCAAATGGTCCGATACCGACTCGATTCCGGGCGTTGCTTCGGCTGCTACGCGAACCGCGGTCTTCTCATCCACGCTGTAGACAAACCCCCAGAGATCGGCCCGGCGATTATTGACGATGATATTGAAGGGTCTACCCGACCATGGCTGATCTTTGATGCTGGCGACGAAGCGTTGATGCAGCTCGCGGTCGCTTTCAACAGAATCCGTACTGTCGTTAATGCGGGCCAAGACTTGCAATAGGTTCACACGGCTGACGATACCGAGCACTAGGTTGTCCCGAACTATCGGCACCCGCTTGATGTTATGCTTTTCCATCAAATCCACGATTTCCCGCAATGGTGTTTCCGGCTGGGCCGTTATCACCTCTCGCGTCATCACATCACTAACCCGTTTGGCGTGCGACTTGACGAAATCCTTCGCTGAGGAGTCGCTCGCGCCCCCTGGAACGGAGCCGCTCGGTGCCGATCTCGACGCGCCGGATCAGATCGCCCTCCGACACGATTCCGACCAGCTTCGCGTAGATATCGATGACTGGGAGCGCGCTGACGCAGTTGCGGACCATCGCATTGGCCGCGATTTCGAACGGGGATGTCGGGGCCAATCGAGATGACTCCACTAACCATCACGTCCCGCGCTTGCATGTCCGGTACGTCCCGCGCTTGCATGTTCGGCTCCGTGTTCCGTTGTTTGGTTCCGTTGTTTGGCCGGTCGCAGTCTAACCAGAGCGGGAGAGAAGCAGCTTGAGCCATGTCAAGGACGCGAGAGCCCTTGTTCGTGGGGGGTCTTCTTCAAGGAGCTTCGAAGATGGTTCGCGGACGGGTCGGTCACGTTCTGGTGTCACAACCAAGTTTCACGTCGGTTCAACCCCAACAAACTTACGCGAGAGCAGGCCATAGAGAAAGCGATGGCACTGGCCACAGCTGAGATTGACAAGCTGGAACTGGCCCTCCGAGTGAGGTCACAAAATTGATGTACATCGTTCCTCGCTCTTTGAGAGTCATCGTCCTCTGCGCATCAATATGGGGACGCCATGGCAACGAAGCCGATCACCGAGGACGAATGCATTTTTTGCGGCCACTGGCCTGAAAAAATCGATGGGCCTTGCGCGACGCAATTCAGCAGGGCACCCGGCTCTGGATCGACTCTGCTTGAGGGCCTGCTCGGGCTTGTTCAGGTCGGCGCGGTCGAGCTGCATCCCTGGAACGCGCATGTTGGGAATATCGAGCATGCCGACCGCATCGTCATCGATATTGATCCCGGCGAGGGCATCGCCTGGGACGCGGTGGTCGAGGCGACGTTGCGTACCCGCGACTTGATGAAGGAGGAAGGTTTTTCAACCTGGCCCAAGCTCAGCGGAGGCAAGGGCATCCACGTGATGGCGCCGCTTGCGGAGCGATTGACCCTTGATGAGGCCCACAAAATCGCCCGCGGGATCGTATCCGCGCTCGCCGCGCGCTTTCCGCGCCAGTATCTTCTCTCCGCCCAGGCCAAACGCACCGGCCGCATTTTTCTGGATTATCTGCCTAACGGTCGCGGCACCACCGCGATCGGCACCTATTCGCCGCGTGCTCGCGAAGGATTTCCGATCGCCGCACCCGTCACCTGGCCGCGCGTCGAAGCCGGCATCCGTCCCGATGCATTCACGATGCAAAGCCATTCCGGGCCCGCAAGGCGCGCGAGCGGTGAGCGCGAACGCGGGGGCGCAATCGCGTATTGGCGAGCAAAACGAAGGCGGCGGATGACGTCTCGCTAATCCGCCCTGCGAATTACAGCAGCGGATGCATGCGCTTGGCGGCGTCTGCTACTCCGCCGCCTCGCTCGCGCCGCCACCACCGCTGCGCTTGCGTTTGCCGGCCTTCGTCAGCACTGGAGCCAGGAACTTGCCCGTGTAGCTGCGTGGCGCCTTGACGATGTCCTCCGGCGGGCCCCAGGCAACGATCTCGCCGCCGCCGTCGCCGCCTTCGGGCCCCAGGTCGATCACCCAGTCCGCGGTCTTGATCACCTCGAGATTGTGCTCGATGACGACGACCGTGTTGCCCTGCGCGACCAGCTCGTGCAGCACCTCCAACAGCTTCTTCACGTCGTGGAAGTGCAGCCCCGTCGTCGGCTCGTCCAGGATGTAGAGCGTGCGGCCGGTGGCGCGCTTCGACAGCTCCTTGGCGAGCTTGACGCGCTGCGCCTCGCCGCCGGAGAGCGTGGTCGCCTGCTGGCCGACATGGATGTAGTCGAGGCCGACGCGGTGCAGGGTGACGAAAGTCTCGCGCACGCGGGGCACCGCCTTGAAGAACTCGGCGGCCTCTTCCACGGTCATGTCGAGCACGTCGGCGATCGACTTGCCCTTGAACAGGACCTCGAGCGTCTCGCGGTTGTAGCGCTTGCCCTTGCAGACGTCGCAGGTGACGTAGACGTCCGGCAGGAAGTGCATCTCGATCTTGATGACGCCGTCGCCCTGGCAGGCCTCGCAGCGGCCGCCCTTGACATTGAAGGAGAAGCGCCCGGGCTCGTAGCCGCGCGCCTTTGCCTCGGGAAGGCCGGCGAACCATTCGCGGATCGGCGTGAACGCGCCGGTATAGGTCGCGGGATTGGAGCGCGGCGTGCGGCCGATCGGCGACTGGTCGATGTCGATGATCTTGTCGATATGCTCGAGCCCCTCGATGCGGTCGTGCGGGGCGGCACCCTCGCTTGCGCCATTGAGCTTTCTGGCGATCGCGCGATAGAGCGTGTCGATCAGAAGCGTCGACTTGCCGCCGCCGGAGACGCCGGTGACGCAGGTGAAGAGACCCAGCGGGATTTCCGCGGTGACGTTCTTCAAATTATTGCCGCGTGCGTTCACCACCTTGATGGTGCGGCGATGGTTCGGCGGCCGCCGCTCGGGGATGGCGACCGACAGCTCGCCGGTGAGATATTTTCCGGTCAGCGAATCTGGGATTGCGCATGATCTCGGCGGGCGTGCCCTGCGCCACGATGTTGCCGCCATGCATGCCGGCGCCGGGACCGATGTCGAGGACATGGTCGGCCAGGCGAATGGCGTCCTCGTCATGCTCGACCACGATCACGGTGTTGCCGAGGTCGCGCAGCCGCTTCAGCGTCTCGAGCAGGCGCGCATTGTCGCGCTGATGCAGGCCGATCGACGGCTCGTCCAGCACGTAGAGCACGCCGGTCAGCCCGGAGCCGATCTGCGAGGCGAGTCGGATGCGCTGGCTCTCGCCGCCCGACAAGGTGCCGGACGAGCGCGAGAGCGTCAGATAGTTGAGGCCGACGTCGATCAGGAAGGTCAGCCGCTCGCGAATCTCCTTGAGAACGCGCGCGGCGATCTCGTTCTGCTGCGCATTGAGCGATTTCGGCACATTGGCGAACCACTCGCCGGCGCCCTTGACGGAGAGATTGGAGATCTCGCCGATATGCTTGCCGCCGATTTTCACCGAGAGCGCCTCGGGCTTCAGCCGATAGCCGTTGCAGGCCGCACAGGGCACGTCGTGGAAATATTTGGCGAGCTCTTCGCGCGCCCATTCGCTCTCGGTCTCGCGATAGCGGCGCTCGATGTTGGTGATCACGCCCTCGAACGGCTTCTTGGTGTCGTAGGAGCGGACGCCGTCCTCGTAGGAGAACTTGATCTCGTCCTCGCCGCTGCCGAGCAGGATCGCCGTTTGCGTCTTCTTCGGCAGGTCCTTCCATTTGGTATCCAGCGTGAACTTGTAGAACTTGCCGAGCGCGGTCAGCGTCTGGATGTAATAGGGCGACGACGATTTGGCCCAGGGCGCGATCGCGCCCTTGCGCAAGGTCAGCTCCTTGTCGGGGATGACGAGGTCTTCATCGACATGCTGCTCGACGCCGAGCCCGCCGCAGGCCGGGCAGGCGCCATAGGGGTTGTTGAAGGAGAACAGTCGCGGCTCGATCTCGGGGATGGTGAAGCCTGAGACGGGGCAGGCGAATTTTTCCGAGAACAGGATGCGCTCAGGCCCGCTCTTGTCGTGGATTTTTGCGGTCTTCTTCTTCTCCTCGGCCGGCGAGGGGGAGGGCGCGTCCGCGTATTCGATGACAGCGAGACCTTCCGCGAGCTTCAGCGCCGTCTCGAAGCTTTCGGCGAGCCGCTGGCCGATGTCGGGGCGCACCACGATGCGGTCGACGACGACGTCGATGTCGTGCGGGAATTTCTTGTCGAGCGCGGGCGCCTCGGCAAGCTCGTGGAAGGTGCCGTCGATCTTGACGCGCTGAAAGCCCTTCTTGAGGTATTCGGCGAGTTCTTTTTTGTATTCGCCCTTGCGACCGCGCACGACCGGCGCGAGCAGATAGAGCCGCGTGCCCTCGGCCATCGCGAGCACGCGGTCGACCATCTGCGACACGGTCTGGCTTTCGATCGGCAAGCCCGTTGCGGGCGAATAGGGCACGCCGACGCGGGCCCAGAGCAGGCGCATGTAGTCGTAGATCTCGGTGACGGTTCCGACCGTCGAGCGCGGATTCTTCGAGGTGGTCTTTTGCTCGATCGAGATCGCCGGCGACAGGCCGTCGATCTGGTCGACGTCCGGCTTCTGCATCATCTCCAGGAACTGGCGCGCGTAGGCGGAAAGCGATTCGACGTAGCGGCGCTGTCCCTCCGCATAGATGGTGTCGAATGCAAGCGAGGACTTTCCCGAGCCGGACAGCCCCGTGAATACCACGAGCTTGTCGCGCGGAATCTCCACGTCGATGTTCTTGAGATTGTGCTCGCGCGCGCCGCGGATCGTGATGGCGCGCGAGCTCGTGGCATTAGGTTGGCGTCGCGCTTTCAGGATTTCATCCATGGCGGCACTTTCGGGCGCAGATGTGCGCAAATCAGGGCGCACCTCGCCCGGGAGCCGGGCCTGAACGCCGATTGAGAGCAGGCTCAGAACGTAGGAAGAACGGGGGCGGATTTCCAGTGCCTGATTCGCGCCATCAACAATGGCGCGGCGCATTGGCAGGAGGAGGCAGCAGATGGATCGGCGGCTGATGCCGCCTGTACGGGTTCCGCATCACCGAATGTGCGTGTTGAGAGCGAACGCGAGGAGTGCGGCGAGCCTAGCGCTGATCGAACAGTTGCACCGGACAAAAACAAGAAGGCCGGCGCAAGGCCGGCCTTCTGTCCCAACCCCCCAGATGGGACTTAGTACTTCGCGACGACCGGGCCGCCGAAGTGCCAGTTGATACGCGCGGTGATCATGTTGACGTCCGCGCGGGTGTTGGCAGTGAACGCGGTGACGCCACCAACACCAACCGGGCCGATGAGCACACCAGCTGGTATGACGTAGTTGTTGCTGTTGCTCACCCTCCAGAGATAGTCGTACTCGAGCGCGACCGACCAATTCGGAGCGAAGCCGTATTCGATGCCGGTCCCGACCGTGCCACCCCAACGGGTCCGGTCTGCCTGCACGACGCCAAGATTGGTCGTGCCATCGAACAAGAGTCCACTTCTGTTCGGCGACGGCCGCGCCGCCCTTCACGTACCAGAGAACGTTGTTCCAGGCATAACCGACCTGACCCGTGAAGAGACCCAACGCTTGGGTCTTGGTCGTCCACGTATCTGCGACGCCGAAACGCATTTGTGAAGAACAAGCTCCGGTTCGAGTTGCGAAGATTCGCCCAATCGCCCTGCGCTTCCAGGCCGAACACCCAGTTGGTGAACTGCCAGCGATAGCCGACCTGGCCACCAACCACGCCACCGCCAGCACTGCGGCAGCCTTCAGCGTCAAGGAAGCCTAGGCCGTTAATCGCAGTCACGTCGATGCAGCGATTGCTCCAGCCGTAACCGGCGTTGGCGCCGATGTAGAAGCCGCCCCAGTTGTAGATCGGCATCGGCACAATGGCGGGTGCCTTCGTATAAGTTCTTGCCGGCAGATCGGCGGCCGCGGCAGGGCCTGCTGCAATTGCCAATAATCCCAGCGCGCCCAACAATACCTTTTTCATTTTCCTTCTCCGCTCTTAGTCGCCGTCTGACGAATACGCCGTCAGGCGATTTCAAATCAGCCGCCCCACCGGCGACTCCAATTCTCGTGTGTGTTGATAATCCAGATCGCCTCCCAAGACCGTTACCCAATGGCAACATTGATGAAGAATCGAGCCGTTTTGGCGCAGGAATGGGCGGATAATGATACCGTATGCGGCAATCGGACGCGCACGACTGCACTTCGGTGCAAGATCGGCTGCACCTCATGCAAAAGGCCGGCGCGAGGCCGGCCTTCCAGGAAACGTCGATTCGGCTGATTTCTTCAGTACTTCGAGATCACCGGGCCACCCCAGCGATAGTTCACGCGGACCGTGCCGAGGTCCACGTCCTGCTTGATTCGATCGGTCGCGGGGAATGCGCCGGCTGGCGTGCTCGCGGTGAGAGTGCGCGTGCCCATGAACAGGTGGTCGTATTCGACGGCCACAGACCAATTCGGCGCAAAGGCGACTTCGAGGCCGGTGCCGATCGCGCCGCCCGCGCGAGCTTTCGCTGGCGGAATTGACGAGCGCGCCGGGCACGACATAGGTCGTGTACTTGTCGCCAACCACGGCCGCTCCGCCCTTCACGTACCAGAGCACGTTGTTCCAGGCGTAGCCGACCTGGCCGGTGAGCAGGCCGAAACCGTTGACCTTCGACTGGTCGGTGAGGCCGACAGGGATGAAGCCGCCGCCTGCCAGAAGGTTGAGGTTGCTGCCCTTGAAATTGGCCCAGTTGCCTTGGCCTTCGATGCCGAACACGAAGCCGCCCGACTGCCAGCGATAACCGATCTGGCCGCCGACGGTCCCGCCCGTCGCGTTGTGGCAGCCCTCGTTCAGAGTCGGGGTAAACACGCCGAAAGCTCCGCGGACTGCGCGAGGTCCCAGCATTTGTGGGCCGATCCGCCGCCGCCATTGATGCCGACGTAGAAGCCGCTCCAGTCGTAGATGGCAGCAATCATCGCCGGCGCTTTGGTGTAGGGCTGCGCCGGTAAATCGGCAGCGACTGCGGGAGCTGCGGCGCCCCACGCCAGCAGCCCAACAGCACCCACCACGATCCTCTTCATTCCAAATTCTCCGGCGTTTCTTCCGCTTCCGTTGGTCCCCAGAAGCGTTTTCCGCAGCACGACCGCCCAAGCAAGCCGATGTCGATCGCCGAATATAGACGATTCAAAGAGTAAGGCCGTGTCCCAAATGCCACACTCGCCGACGAAGTTTGCAGGTGCAGAAGTCGATGATTTACCGACGCTTTTTCATCGTCTGAGCGAGCCGCGCTCCATGCGCAAAAGGCGTTTCCCGAGGCGAAAACGGCTCCGTTCAGCCGGGTAGCAAGCATCGAGCCGGATTTCGGGAACAAAACTGGAACGATTCGGCGATCGTTGCTATATGTGGATAACCGGCAAAGTCAGGAATTGCAGGCAAGGCCGGTGTGAAGGCAGGCGTATAGGTTTGAGCCCGATGGGCGAGCAAGCAGGTTGACTTTGGGGCGTGCGCGCCCGAAGGCGACGGTTTCAGCGTGGAGAAGCGGCGATGGCGGGTAGTGTGAACAAGGTGATTCTGGTCGGCAATCTCGGCAAGGATCCGGAGATCCGGCGAACGCAGGATGGTCGGCCGATCGCCAATCTGTCCGTCGCGACCTCGGAGACCTGGCGCGACAAGGCGACCGGCGAGCGCAAGGAAAAGACCGAGTGGCACCGCGTCGTGATCTTCAACGAGGGTCTCGCCAAGGTCGCGGAGCAGTATCTGAAGAAGGGCGCCAAGGTTTACCTCGAGGGTCAGCTGCAGACGCGCAAATGGACCGATCAGAGCGGCGCGGAGAAGTACACCACCGAGGTCGTGCTGCAGGGCTTCAACTCCAACCTCACCATGCTCGACGGACGCGGAGGCGGCGGCGGATTTGCCGACGATGCCGCCGGCGACTTCGGCGCGGGAAGTGCTCAGCCGGCGCCCCGGCGCGCGGTTGCGACTGGCGCGCGCAACAACGACATGGACGACGATATCCCGTTCTAGTTGCAACCGCCCGACTGGCGCTCAGCTCGTCGCGCGAGCGCGCGCGGCGCATACGCGTTTGCGGAAAGCGACATTTCAAGCGCCCCAGTCGGGGGTCGGCCAAGGGCCTCAATCCGTCGAAAATCGGGGCCCGCAAGATGGCCCTCGCGTCCCCGTCGGCCGATCCCGTCACAAATGCCCTAAGTCACTGGAAAAACGAAGGGAAAAACCGCTTTCCCAAGGCCCCAAAGGGTGGTTTAGAGCGCCTCGATGCGCTATATGATTCCCGACTAGATACGCACCCCGGATTTCCCCTTTGGCCGACAACGACGACGACAAACCCGGCGGCGACCAGCCGACGCCATCCGACATTCGCCCCGTCTCCATCCTCGACGAGATGAAACGCTCCTACCTCGATTACGCGATGAGCGTGATCGTGGCGCGTGCGTTGCCGGATGCGCGCGACGGCCTCAAGCCGGTGCATCGTCGCATTCTCTATTCGATGTACGAGAGCGGCTACACGCCCGACAAGAAGCACAAGAAATCCGCCGGCATCGTCGGCGATGTCATGGGCAATTATCACCCGCACGGCGATCAGGCGATCTACGACGCGCTGGTGCGCATGGCGCAGGATTTCTCCATGCGCGAGCCGCTGGTCGACGGGCAGGGCAATTTCGGCTCGGTCGACGGCGATCCGCCGGCGGCCATGCGCTACACCGAATCGCGGCTCGAAAAGATCGCGCTGTCGCTGCTCGACGACACCGACAAGGACACCGTCGATTTCCAGGACAATTACGACGGCACGCGCAAGGAGCCGGTCGTTCTTCCGGCGAAATTTCCCAATCTGCTCGTCAATGGCGCCGGCGGCATCGCGGTCGGCATGGCCACCAATATCCCGCCGCACAATCTCGGCGAGGTCATCGATGCCTGTCTTGCGTTGATCGACAATCCGTCGCTGTCGATCGATCAGCTGATCGAGATCATCCCGGGACCGGATTTCCCGACAGGCGGCATCATTCTCGGACGCCAGGGCATTCGCTCGGCCTATCATCTCGGCCGCGGCTCGATCGTGATGCGCGGCAAGGTCTCGATCGAAACCGTTCGCAAGGAGCGCGAGGCGATCGTCATCACGGAAATTCCCTACCAGGTCAACAAGGCCGGCATGGTCGAGCGGATCGGCGATCTCATCCGCGAGAAGAAGATCGAGGGCATCGCCGACCTGCGCGACGAAAGCGACCGCGACGGCTATCGCGTGGTCGTCGAGCTCAAGCGCGACGCCATGGCGGACGTGGTGCTGAACCAGCTCTACAGGTTCACGCCGCTGCAGACGACCTTCGGCGCCAACATGGTGGCGCTCGACAGCAGTCGTCCGCAGACGATGAACCTGAAGGACCTGCTGACGCTGTTCGTCGCCTTCCGCGAGCAGGTGGTGACACGGCGCACGAAATATCTGCTCGGCAAGGCCCGTGACCGCGCCCATATCCTCGTTGGCCTTGCGATCGCGGTCGCCAATATCGACGAGATCATCCGCGTGATCCGCACCTCGCCGGATCCCACCACCGCGCGCGACACCTTGATGTCGCGCGACTGGCCGGCGCAGGAAGTGGCGGCGATGATGACGCTGATCGATGACCCCCGCCATCGCATCGCCGCCGACGGTACGGCGCGGCTCTCGATGGAGCAAGCCAGGGCCATTCTCGATCTGCGCCTGCAGCGGCTGACCGCACTCGGCCGCGAGGAGATCGCCGACGAGCTCGACAAGCTGAAGGCCGAGATCAACGATTATCTCGACATCCTGCGCTCGCGCGCGCGTGTGCAGGCGATCATCAGGGACGAGCTGAACGCGATCAAGGCGGAGTTCGCCACGCCGCGCAGGACCGTCATCATCGAGCAGGAAGGCGAGGTCGAGGACGAGGACCTGATCCAGCGCGAGGACATGGTGGTGACGGTCTCGCACGCCGGCTATGCCAAGCGCGTGCCGCTGTCGACCTATCGCGCCCAGCGCCGCGGCGGCAAGGGCCGCGCCGGCATGCAGACCCGCGAGGAGGATTTCGTCAGCCGCCTGTTCGTGGCCTCGACGCATACGCCGGTCCTGTTCTTCTCCTCCCGCGGCCAGGTCTACAAGGAAAAGGTCTGGCGGCTGCCGGTGGCGGCGCCAAACGCGCGGGGCAAGGCGCTGATCAACATTCTGCCGCTGGAGCAGGGCGAGCGCATCACCACCATCATGCCGCTGCCGGAGGATGAATCGTCCTGGGCGCAGCTCGACGTGATGTTTGCGACCACGGGCGGCAATGTCCGCCGCAACAAGCTCTCCGACTTCGTCGACGTGCGCCGCTCCGGCATCATCGCCATGAAGCTCGATGAGGGCGAGGAGATCGTCGACGTGCAGATCTGCACCGAGCGCGACGACGTGCTGCTGACGGCAGCCGGGGGCCAGTGCATCCGCTTCGCGGTCACCGATGTCCGTGTCTTCACCGGCCGCACCTCGATGGGCGTGCGCGGCATTGCGCTTGGAGAAAGCGACAAGGTGATCTCGCTTGCGATCCTGCGCCACATGGAGGTCGAAGCCGAGGAGCGTGCGGCCTATCTGCGCAGGGCCAATGCGGTGCGCCGCGGCGGCGCCGAGGAGGAGATCGGCACCGACGCGGAGGATGCGTCCGGCGCGATCGAGCTTGGCGAGCAGCGCTACGTGGAAATGTCGGCGGCCGAGCAGTTCGTGCTCACCATCAGCGAGAACGGCTACGGCAAGCGCACCTCGTCCTTCGAGTACCGCACCACGGGCCGCGGCGGCAAAGGCATCGTCGCGATGAACGTGAACGAGCGCAACGGCAAGCTCGTGGCCTCGTTCCCGGTGGAGGATAGCGACCACATCATGCTGGTGACCGACAAGGGACAACTGATCCGCTGCCCCGTCGAGGACATCCGCATCGCCGGCCGCTCGACCCAGGGCGTGATCGTGTTCGACACCGCCGAGGACGAGCACGTCGTCTCGGTCGAGCATATCGGCGAGGATTCGGAGAACGGCGAGAACGGCAACGGCGGGTAGGCAGACGCAAGCGTTGGCACAAGTGGCCGCAATGACATGTTGCCGTGCCAAGGAAGAGCGCCAAAAAAAGCGAATGGTGCGATGAACGCACCCGAGCTTACGACTGTGACAAGATCAAAGGGCCTGCCGATTTCTGAAGCAAGAAGGCGGCCCGCGACAACAGACTTCGATTGACCAACGCCGAACGATCAATCGCTGTTCACGTGCGCGCGAATGACATCGGTTATTCGGTTGCCGGGCGCCCGGTAAGCTCGCTCACAACTGTCGCAAGAAATCGATCATCGCGGCGTTCACCTCTGACGCGCGCTCCTGCTGTGTCCAGTGGCCGCAGCCGGGCAGTATGACCTTGCCGCGCAGTTGCGGCACGTTGTTTGCCAAATTGGCGATCACCCGATCCGTACCTGGGAACGCC
The DNA here is from genome assembly GCA_963738845.1 of uncultured Alphaproteobacteria bacterium. Classification (GTDB taxonomy): domain Bacteria; phylum Pseudomonadota; class Alphaproteobacteria; order Rhizobiales; family Xanthobacteraceae; genus Bradyrhizobium. The sequence goes on from CAVTYJ010000017.1 coordinate 416,605, forward strand.
AAAGCCGGATCGCGATCGCCAGCCATGTAAAGGGCCGTCACGGTGACCTTCGCGCCCTCAAGCGGCGCTAACAACTCCCAATCTCTATCAATGTTGCGATACCAGTTTAGACCGCCGCGAAACCCCGTGCGCTCAAATTCGTGGACGTAAAAATCAAGGTCCGCTTCCGTTAGCCAGCTCGGAAGGGGGGCAAGGGTTGCCCTGTCCGTGAGATATCCACCGTCCCGCGATACCATGCCGACAGGGTCACCGGGCAACCTGCCCGCTAGTGACCAGCCGCCTAGCACCTTTAGGAAAGTTTGCCGAACATCGCGCTCAAGCTCGGTCTCGGCTACGCCCGGCTCCTGGAAATAGAGCTGGTAGAACACTGCATCCTTGCGCCGCGGCATCATCAAGGTTGGTGCCACCGGTAACCGCGGCCAGTATGGCTGGCAGAGGGCGATAACGGCACGGAAACGGTCGGGGCGCAGCAAAGCTGCGTGCCACGCAACCACCGCACCCCAGTCGTGTCCAGCGATGACCGCCCGTTGAGCACCGAGCGCATCGAGGAGCCCCACTATATCGCCGACCAGATGCAGTAGGGTGTATTGATCGATCGCCTCCGGCCGGTCGGACTGGCCGTAGCCGCGCATGTCGACCGCGACAGCATGGAAACCAGCCGACGACAGCGCGGGAAGTTGATATCGCCATGAGTACCACAATTCTGGAAAGCCGTGGCACAGGACGATCAGGGGTCCCTCGCCCTGTTCAACGAAATGGAGATGAATCCCATTTGCTTGCATCGTGCGATGCGCAACGCTGCCGGTGGCCTGCGCATAGCTCAGATTGGGTCGGCAGATAGCGCCAAGCGCTGCCGCGCCAAGACAGCCAATGAATTCACGTCGCTGCATCGGCGTTCTCTCGTTTAACGGCACCCCACCAGAACCAATAACTGAATATTCCTCAATTGCCCTCATAGGCTATCGCTTATTTGCGGGATTTCAGCGTCCCACGCTAGCGGTATGCAACCACGCGCCTGCGAGATTTCCGCTGGGACGCAATGTCGCTTCCAGGCGGAAAGCCGGATACCCCGGTCGTGTGCGTGGAGAAGTCAGCGAGGTCGCGAAAACAACCTCGCATGGTTCAATCGAGCCTTCCCTATCCCGCATTGTTTTCGCTACGCTGTGCGGCGTATAGGCCCCCATCGCGGCAACGGCAAAAAACGATACGAGGAAACGCCATGACCCATCTCAGCGTCCGCCGCATGTCGATGCTTGCCGGCGCCAGCCTCTTCGCGCTCGCAAACGTTGTCCAAGGCGTCCGCGCCGAGGATGCGTCGCAACTACCTAGCGCAGCGCAGACGGATCTGGTCGCTAACAGCGTGATGCAAGGCTTTCCGCCGCCGGCAGACAAAATCGTGCGTTTCAACGACGGATCGAGCTGGAAATTCCCGGGCACGCGCTGGGCGTTCAGTCACATCCGCGAACTGGGGCCGACGGCGAATGTCTGGCGCGGCGACGGTCCGGTCGCGCAATTGCCGCGAGCCGAGCGCGATCTCGACAAGATTCCCGTCACCACTCTGGACGGCAAATCGATCACCTTCGGCGACATGCCGGCGCTAACCTACACGGACGGCCTCTTGGTTCTGCACAAGGGCAGGATCATCTACGAAAAGTATTTCGGCGCGGGAGACGCGGACCGGCCGCACATTGCTTTCTCGGTCACCAAAAGCTTCGTCGGCACGCTGGCGGCGACGCTCGCAGCGCAAGGCAAGCTCGATCCCGAGACGCTGGTCATCAAGTACGTGCCGGAGCTAAAGGACTCCGCGTACGGCGACGCCACTGTGCGACAGGTCATGGACATGACCATTGGCGTCAAATATTCGGAAAACTACACCGATCCCAAGGCCGAGGTGTTCGACTATGCGCGCGCGGGCGGCATGGTGCCGCAGCCGCCGGGCTACTCCGGGCCGAAGACGTTCTTCGAATTCCTCGTAACTTTGCAGAAGGAGGGCGAGCACGACGCCGCCTTCGCCTACAAGACGTCAAACGCCGAGGTACTCGCGTGGATTATCAAGCGCGCATCTGGCCAGTCGATGGCAGATCTCTTGTCGCAGCAGATCTGGCAAAAGCTCGGAGCCGAGAACGATGCTTATTTCATGGTCGATAGCATTGGCACAGAAAGCGGAGGCGGTGGGCTCAACACGACGCTACGTGATCTCGCCCGCTTCGGTGAAATGATCCGCAATAAGGGTCGCTTCAACGGTCAGCAGATTATCCCCGCGGAAGCGGTCGCCGACATCGAAAAGGGTGGCGACAAGGAGAAATTCGCCAAGGCGGGCTACAAGACCTTGCCCGGTTGGTCCTATCGTGACATGTGGTGGCAAACTCGTAACGAGAACGGCGCCTTCGAAGCGCGCGGCATCCACGGGCAGGCGATCTACATCGATCCGAAAGCGGAGATGGTGATCGTGCGCTACGCTTCGCATCCATACGCCGGCAATGCCGCCAATGATCCAGTCACGCTTCCGGCTTTTGCCTCGGTGGCGAAGGAGCTGATGAAGTGAATGAGCCGGCGGTTCGCCCATTACACTGGGGGAGCTGCTCCATGGGGGGCGCAAACCGCTCCCGGACAGGGTTGCGCTCGGGCAATCAAACGCGAAGCTGTTGATTGAGGTCCTCTTCCTGGGCGTTCTTGTTTCGCCGGCAAGTGAACGAACACGGGCGCGAGCACTGTTGCAATTTGAAAAAGGCCGCCAACCGGCCGGCCTTTGTTGGGTCGCCTCGGCTTCAGATCCTCCCCTATGGCGTGCGGGCGGCGGTCACCAGACGCGCCTCGCGAACCGTGGTTTTGGTGCCGACCCGGCGCAGGCAGGAGGCTTCGAAATTTGGCCAGGCCTGCTCGGAGCAGTTGGCGCCGACCGGGTGGATATCGAGCCGGTCGCCCTTGGCGAGCGCCGGGGGAGTGGAGGCTTCGACAGTCGGGGCGAAGCCGGGAAGAACAGTCAGCGCCGCGGCGATGAAGGCGGCAACAGCGACGGCTGAAAGAGCTTTGATCATTGACGGGTCCCCATTTGAACGGCCGTTCCGGCCTGTCGTTTCGTTGGGGCGAGGTCTTAACCATGACCGGTTTCGACCTGCCTTCGCGCAAGAGGAAAATTGGTTTCATTCCAACCCCGTTTTGTTTCATCGACACCTCGGGGACGAAACAGAACGGGCATTTCCTCAAAAAGACGCGGGAAAGCGGCGCCGGGTTCGAACCCGGGATGGAATCAATCGCCTCAGCGGGAGGGAACCGACGGCGGCTTGCCGACCCCTGCGGGGCAGGGTAGGACGGTCCCATGCCCCGTATCGCCCTCTATCCTGGCTCGTTTGACCCCGTCACCAACGGCCATACCGACGTGGTCGTGCAGGCCGTGCATCTCTGCGACCGGCTGGTTGTCGCTATCGGTGTCCATCCGGGCAAAAAACCTCTGTTTTCGATCGACGAGCGCCTGAAAATGGTGCGGGACGTCTTTGCGCCGATCGCCGCCAAGGCCGGCTGCGCCTTTGACGCCACGACCTATGACAATTTGACGGTGACCGCGGCGCAAAAGAACGGCGCGACCATCATGATTCGGGGTCTGCGTGACGGCACCGACCTCGATTACGAGATGCAGATCGCCGGCATGAACGAAACCATGGCGCCGGACGTGCACACGGTATTCGTCCCAGCCTCCGTGTCTGTCCGCCCGATCACCGCCACACTGGTACGGCAAATCGCCTCGATGGGCGGAGACGTCTCCGCCTTCGTGCCGGCCTCGGTGGCCGCAAGCCTGAAAGCCAAATTCGTTCCTTGAGCCCGTGATCCCAAAACGTATGCAGCGGTTGCTGCAATCCGATTTGCGGCGCGGCCCGACACCTCTCAATTCATCGCCTGCTCCGGAGCTTCCATGATCCGTCTTTTCGTCTTCCTCGCAGCACTTGTTTTTGCTGCTCCCGCCCTGGCGCAATCGCTTCCCGCGGGCCTCGACAAGCAGAATGCGATCGTGATCGACACGACCAAGGGTCGTATCGTCATCAAGCTCAGGAACGACCTCGCGCCTCAGCACGCCGAGCGCATCAAGCAGCTCGCCCGCGACGGCTTTTACAACAACGTGCCCTTCCATCGCGTGATGGACGGCTTCATGGCGCAGACCGGCGACGGGCAGAACGGCAACGGCACCGGCGGCTCGAAATATCCGAACCTGAAGCAGGAATTTTCCAACGTGCCGTTCAAGCGCGGCACCGTCGGCATGGCGCGACGCGGCGACAGTGTCGATTCCGCGAACTCGCAGTTCTTCATCTGCTTCGACGAGGCGCTCGTTCCTCAACAAGCAGTACACCGTGATCGGCGAGGTGGTGTCCGGCATGGATGTGGTCGACAAGCTGAAGAAGTCGCCGCCGGGTTCCTCCAGCGGCGCCGTGACCGATCCGGACAAGATGGTGAAGGTGCAGGTCGCTTCCGACATCAAGTGAGACGCTGGGGAGCGGCGATGGTGCTTTCCAGGAGAGCTTTGCGCACCATCGTCGCGTTGCAGCTTGCGGCTATCGCCTCGCTCGCTCACGCTCAAGGCAACGGCCAGCCTGAGCAAGGCAAGGTCAACACCATCAAGGACGTCTTCGAGAGGCTCTTCAGCTGCTGGAAGCCGCCGCAGGCTGCGACCGTCAATCCGATGGACATTACCGTCGTGGTCAGCTTTAACCGGGCGGGACAGATCCTCGGTCATCCCAGGATCACCTATGAATCGGCGCAGGCCACCGATTTCGACCGCCTGGCCTATCGCGTTGCGGTGATGGAGGCATTGCAACGCTGCACGCCGATGCCATTTACCGAGACCATGGCCGCCGCGGCCGCCGGCCGCCCGTTCGCGGTCCAGTTCCGCACCCACAAACCCCAAGCAGAGAAACGAGCATGGCTGTCACCGAAAATACTTTGATCCTGGAAACCACGCAGGGCCCCGTCACCATCGAGATGCGCCCCGATCTCGCGCCCAACCACGTCGCGCGGATCAAGGAACTGGTGCGCGAAGGCTTTTACGACGGCATCGTGTTTCACCGCGTGATCGAGGGCTTCATGGCGCAGACCGGTTGCCCGCACGGCACCGGCACCGGCGGATCCGGCAAGAAGCTGAAGGCCGAGTTCAACGCCGAGCCGCATGTGCGCGGCACCGCGTCGATGGCGCGCGCGGCAAGCCCCGACTCCGGCGACAGCCAGTTCTTCATCTGCTTCGACGATGCGCGTTTCCTCGACAAGCAGTACACGGTCTGGGGCAAGGTGACCTCGGGCATGGAGAACGTCGACAAGATCAAGCGCGGCGAACCGGTGCAGAACCCGGACAAGATCGTCAAGGCGCGCATGGCCGCCGATGCGGCGTGACGGCTATCGCTGACGCGCCACCTTGAAGAAGCGGAGCATACCAGGGAAGAACGCAAGGGAGACCACTGCCATCGCGCAGTGTGTCGTTCGCGTGAGAAAAAAATCAGCGATAGGGCGCCGGGCTCGATGCGAAGGAGACGCCGGTGCGCCAAGTGATGACGGGCAAGCCGGTGACGGCCAAGCCGGACGATCGGCTGGAAGGCTGCATGGCAATGATGGCTGCGCGCGGTTTTCGCCATACGAAGGTGCCAATTAAAAAACAGCCGCTTTTCGGAGGACGTCTTGCATAACCGGCAGCGATTGGTCCGCGCGCTTGCATTTTTTTGCACTTTCTGCGGTTTCGCGGTGCAGTCGGCCTACGCGGATGGCTCCGTATCATCCTTAGGTATGGGTTACGGCGCGCGCGACCAAGCAGCATTTGCGAAATTCTCGGCGGTAATAGAGCAGTATAACGCGTCGGGAGAGCGCTTTCGCATCGACGCCCACTGTCAATCCGCCTGCACGATGTTTCTTTCGATACGCAATGTCTGCATCGCGCCCAGCGCGACCTTGTTGTTTCACGCTGGCGGCTCCATGAGAAATAACATTATCAACCCTTCCACCACTCAGCAAATGCTCGGCAGTTATAACGCTGCCTTGCGCCAGTACGTCACGAACAACCATCTTATGGATACGTTCGCCTTTCATCCGATTTCCGGAAGCGAAATCATCAAGCGCTTCGGATACCCGGCATGTCGGTAGCTCCGAGAGCCGAACGTTATCCGCCACCCGTCCGCGCTGATCGCCTGCGAGTGGCTGCACTTCTGGTGCACGTTCTCTCGAGCCAATCAGGGCTGTTAGGGAGGGTGGTCGCGCCGGTTCGGTGCCTCTTACAACACCTTCGCAATCAGATTATTTCTTCGTCTTCTTTGATTTTGTTACAGGTGGGGCAGGGGGAGCCTCGGCAAACCGGCTCCGGTTCGGGCGGCGGTGGCTTATAATAGGGGTTGCTGAAACAGCGCTCGGTGCTGTTCACACCGTTGTTACATTGCTCCATCCGAAGAAAACGAGCAATCGATTTGACTACCCTCCCCATTGGCGGCTTCCATGCAAACGGCATAGTTTCGACGTGAAGTTTGAGCGCAGGTCGGCTCCGCACTAACGATTATTGCTGTTCCAAAAATCACGCCAGCCAGCGCGCGCATTTTAGCCATATTCCTCCATTTGACGAGCTTGTCGTTTTGCGCATCACGAAGTCGATAAAGCCTGTTCATTCGTACCTGTTGTATTGTCCGAAGATCGAGTCGGACTAGGCGGTCGCTGCTAGCGCGATTGCGAAGGTTGCGGCGCTACGCCGGCAATGGCAGCGATTTTGCTGACTTCGCTGCTTGTTGGTTTGCTCGGTTTGGCCGGCAACGCAGGTTCGGTTTGCGTCGAGGCTGGCTCCGGAGGAGGAGGCACGTAAGTCAGATTATTGAAGCAGGTGCCGCCCGTGCCGAAGGTCCCTTGCCTGCACTGCTCGATTGACGCGAAGTGGCATTCGACGCGACCCCGCTCGTATCAACTACTTCCATGCAAACAGGGTAGTCGGTATGACGTAGCGACCTGCGGACTTTCCGGGCTTGGGTGCGGGCGCCGGCTCTGTCTCCGCCGGGGCCACCTCCGCAGGCCGGGGCACGTAAGTCGGGTTATTGAGCAGGTGCCGCCCGTGCCGAAGGTCCCTTGCCTGCACTGCTGATTGACGCGAGTGGCATTCGATGCGACCCCCGCTGTATCAACGACCTCCACGCGCACGGGGTAGTCCGGATCGCAGCGACTTCCCGCGCCCCACAATGGGGCCATGATCAGGATCGTCCATATGCCAATAATAGTGCAAGCTCGTGCAAGCATCATGGCCCCCAACCTGCTGTCGCGAGTTAATTACAACTAGCGCCACACAGGCTAGCACGATGATTCCGGCAATCTTTCAAGGTACGAAGCGGCGTGCCGCCAAGAGTGCCCCAATAACCTTCAAGCTACTGCCCAAGATCGTTTTATTAAGTTCTTCTGCGCGGTATCTGAACCATGGGATGGCGCAGGCGATGCCAGCTGTAAAAGCAACAGGCTGCGGCTTCAGCTGGTAGTTTGACAACTCGTCCAAGGCGGACTGCTGTTGTTTCTCCGCGTAGGACATGGTCGGAAACATGCCATCGTGCAAGCTGAGCCATGATGAGCAATGCACCAAGGTCGACTTGAAGAACCAAGATCTGGACAGGAGGCGGACGTCCAAGGACTAACACTCCCTGCCACACTCAAGGGGCGGGCTCAACCCCAAGCTCAGACACGCGCAGAACCCGTCAGGACCGCCGTCGGCTCGGGTGGACGCAGACAACGGACAAGCGGCTTCATCTCCAATCACACGGAAGGCAGGCCCCTCAGCTTGCTCACGATGCGGACTTTGCAGCTGCGCGCCTCGAGTCAGCGTACACCTTTTTCCAGAAATTATTGCAAGGAGACTTCCATGTCGCGTCGTCTGTCACTTGCCTTGCTTTGCGCAATGTTCGTTTATGAGCCGTCGATTGACTTCATGCCGTCGCCGCTGGCGGCCGTCAATTGCGAGCTCGGCAATGCATTGACATCTGTAGCAAGGGGAAGACGGGACGAGTCTGCAGGTCTGCAACTGCGGTGCCAGATCACGATAAACGACCGCAAGAAGGTGGTCAATGCAAGTAGATTCGCGAGTCTTCTTCGACGGCGGCGGCGGAACCGGTCGCCTCTGAAGTCCGGTCGCAGGTCCGCGCGCCGCGCTTGAGCAGGCCTCGCCCTAAGATATCGTCACTTTTCGCGAGCTCGGTCTGTCGCGCCGATTTGATGCTATAGTCAGTCTCCTTGGCCTCGATTAGGTTTTGAAGATCATATGGCTCGTGTCCGTGGTAGATCGCCTATAGCTTGGTTCTGGATAGCATCTCCTTTGGGGTCATTAGCGCCTTTGGCGCTTCTTGCTCTTGGCCAACCGAGGCATCCCGACCATGCCGATTAGCATGCAAGCCAATCGCCGTATGCTTCCGTTTTTCACCCGCCTGGGCAACTTCACGCCCCTTATTCTTCTGCCGGGTTCTTGCTTGCGTCCGTGTGCTCTTCGTCACTCCCCACGGATCAGATCTTCTTTCGGGGTCGGGGATGCGCTTGAGGGCATCTTGGTAAGCCTTTTGCTTGGCCTTCGCTTTCTTCTGCTTATCCGCCGCTCGTTCGGTATCCTCATTACTCCGCTGCCCCCGTTTGCCGCCGCCCATCTGCGCGTGTGCGGGCAACGCCAGAACCGCCAGCAGCGCCATGATCACCGCAAGGACTTCATCGTTCTAGCTCCTCGCGGTCGC
>CAVTYJ010000018.1:0-231330 GCA_963738845.1 uncultured Alphaproteobacteria bacterium
GGACTCGAACCCCCACGATGTTACTCACTGCCACCTCAAGGCAGCGCGTCTACCAATTCCGCCACGAGCGCTTGGGTTTTTCCGGCCAAAGCATCAGGGCCGGATCAACGGCGCGGATGTAACAAATCGACCTTGGGGGGACAAGACCTGCCCGCCCCATAATTCCACGGTATTGCGACGGCTTTTGGACCCACTCGCGCACGATCCGGAAACCGGGGATCCGCTCGCCGAAAAGCTCGCGCCTGGACCTTGCATGCAAGCAAAGCTGACCCGCGACAGCGGTTCAGCGCGTGCCCGGCAGTTTCGGCAGCATCTGCTTGACCTCGACCGCGATGCGGTTGCGGTCGACGAGCACGACACCGGAGGCGATCGGCAGGCTGTTGGCCAGCACCTTGACCTCGTCGGCCTCCGTGGCATCCAATTCGATGATGGCGCCCCGGGACAGGCGCATGACCTGATGGATGGGCATCGAGCTGGTGCCGAGGACCACCATGAGATCGACCGTGACTTTATCGAGAGTTGGCACTTTCCGACCGCCGCAGAGGGACTAAATTCGCTGCTCAGAGATCACCACGTTATGGTTATGCAATGGTTAATGCCCGCGAAATCCTTGATTTGACCGCGTTTGCAGGCGCTTCCGGCGTAGCGGCGGAGTGGCGGATTTCGGACCGGCCCGTGGATTATCTCGAGGCCGTCGCCGCGATGGAATCGCGGGCGGCCGAGATCGCGGCGGGCACGGCCGGCGACCTGGTCTGGCTCCTGGAGCACCCTCCTCTGTATACGTCGGGCACGTCGGGCAAGGCCCAGGATCTCCTGGAGGCCCGCTTCCCCCTGTTTGCGACCGGGCGCGGTGGCCAGGTGACCTATCACGGTCCCGGCCAGCGGGTGGCCTATGTGATGCTCGACCTGAAGCGGCGGCGCCCGGATGTCCGCGCCTATGTCGCAGCCCTCGAGGAATGGATCATCCGCACGCTGGCCGCCTTCAACGTCCGCGGCGAGCGGCGAGAGGACCGCGTCGGCGTCTGGGTGAAGCGTCCGGACAAGGGCGTCGGCTTTGAGGACAAGATCGCAGCGATCGGCGTCCGGTTGCGGCGCTGGGTGTCGTTCCACGGCATTGCCATCAATGTGGAACCCGATCTGAGCCATTTTTCCGCGATCGTGCCGTGCGGCGTGGTCGATCCCCGCTATGGCGTCACCTCCCTGGTCGATCTCGGCCACCTCGTGACCATGGCGGATGTCGACGTCGCCTTGCGCGCGGCGTTCGAGGAGATCTTCGGCGCGACGGATGCGCGGGTGCCGGAAACGACGGCTTAAATTTACGCCGATCCTTTCGCTGCGTCCGACCCGCGAGCCGGCGAACCGTGCTTGCCTGCGACGTGCCAATAAACAAGCCCCGCCAGATATCCGGTGAGGACGAACAGCAGGCTGAACGAGGCGAATGTCCCGAATAGCAGCGCCTGAGTCGTCGCGCCGATTGCAGCGCCGGCGCAACCGAAGAACAGCAGGGATCGTGTCTCAAAGCGCTCGCTGAACCATACGACAAAGGCCGCGGGGATCACCGTCAGCAGGCAGGTGAGGACGAAAACCAGCAATGCGAACACCAGCAGAGCGAGGGCGCCTCCGAACAATCCGATCACGCCCACGCCGGGTCCCATCGCCAGGAGGACCAGGCCGACGACATAGAGGGTGGCGGGCACGACGCTACATCCGGCAAGCCAGCCACTGAGTGCACGGGACATATCACCACCTCACAGGATCGCGTCGAAGGCGCTGCGGAGCGTTTCGTGGCGGAACACGAACCCGTTGCTGAGCGCCTTGTTGGGAAGCACGCGCTGACCTCCCAGCAAAAGCTCGCTGGCAAAATCCCCGCCGATCCGTCGCAGCAACGCATCGGGCATGCGAAACACCGCCGGCCGGTGCAGGCGCCTTGCCAGCTCCGCTGTGAATCTCTCGTTGGTGACGGGGATCGGCGCCGTCGCATTGATGGGACCGGCCATTTGGCCGTGCGCGATCACATGGGCGATCAGGCGGATGAGATCGTCGCGCTCGATCCAGCTCATCCACTGCCGGCCCGAGCCGATGGGCCCACCGAGCCCGAACTCGAACGGCGTCAGCATCCGGGTAATCATGCCGCCCTCGGTGCCGAGCACGAGGCCGGTGCGCAGGTAAACCACCCTCACCCCATGCGCTTCCGCTGCGCGCGCTGCGCCCTCCCAGGCCTCGCAAAGCGCGTGGCTGAAGCAGGCATGCGCTTTGGCCGACTCGGTCAGCGGCTGGTCCTGCCAGAGGCCGTACCAGCCGATTGCCGAGCCGTTGACGAGCACCGCAGGTTTGATCGCCAGCCGCGCGAGGCGCGCAAGACGGCTTGCGGCAAACACATCGCGCAGGCCGAACAGCGCGGCGCCGATCGCGGCCAGCGTCGCAGCTATTGCGAGATAACCGTGATCGGCGAGCCTGACATCGGCCGGCCGCATGGCCCAGTCGATCAGGGCTGGCAACAGCAGCGCGAGAATGGCACCGTAGTTGATCGCCATCACCGTATGATTGACGCGCTCGCTCGCGGGCAGTTTTCGGCTCAGGTCCTCCTCGACGAAATCCATCAGCGTGATGACGATCTCGGCCGCCAGCACCGCGATGATCACCATCGCCCAGATGCCGTGCGGCTCGATCCAGCCGAGCACGAGGAACAGCAGTGCGTAGAAGAAGTTGCGGATCGAATGCAGCCTGAGCTCGTTTTGCTGCGACGTCCGCCAGGCAAGCCGCTCCGTCAGCTCGTGATGATAGACAGTGTCGAATGCACCCATCGCGATCTGGATCGCGACGAGAGTCCAAAGCAGCGGGGTCATGATGAGGCCTCCCGGAACACGGCGGATTGACGGACAAGATTGCCCCAGCGGGGATGGACGACGCTCAAACTGACTCGAAACGTGCCGCCGCCCAGATCGATATGAGCAGCCGTCAGCGCGCCGGGCGTCAGCCATTCGGGCAGCGGGAGCCGCAGCCGCCCGAAGCTCAGGAAATAGCCAGCGCTTTCGAACAGCAGCGCGCCGTGCTCGACGCGCAGGCGGAGCGCCATGCTGATCCCGAAACCGACATATTCCTCAAGCCCGGTCGGGCCCGCGAAGCGTATGGCGGAATGAATGACCTGCGGAAATCTGCTGCTGCGCGCGCAAACCCGCGACCAGATCTGGCCGCCCGAAACGGCGTCCTCGATCACGGTGACGACGATGGGGGCTTTTGTTTCGGTGCCTGTCGGAAGCGGAGCGCCGATCACGCGCATGAGCTGGACAATCCACCACCCGATGCGGCTGTGACAACACTCCTCAACCTCCCCGACATAGACGATGGTCCTGCCGCTTGCCAAACGCTTCGAGAAGCGCCGCCAGGTCGCGAGCGGCAATCGTCCCCAATCGTCATCGGACAACAGCGCGCGAAACCGCCGATCGTCGAGGAGGATGTCATCGGAGGCTGCGAGGTTTTTTTGTCTTGCTGATGCCATCGCAGCACTGCTGAGACTTCTATTTCGATTTTCCCGGCAGGAGGTTCACGATCCTCTCGCCAAGCTTGATCAGCGCGATCAGTCGCGGGCGCGGCACTTTCAGCATCTGGCTGTACCAGCGGTCGACGAGCTCGGTGAAAACCAGCATCTCTTTCAGCCGCTTGCTGGCCACCGCGCCGATGGTCGGATCGTCGGCCGCATCCGTGACACAGGCGCGCAGCGCCTTGAGCGCGGGATCGATCTCGCGCTCCTTGCGCCCCGCGGCGATCCGCGCCGCCACCTCCCAGATGTCGGTTTCGGCCTCGAAATGATCGCGCCGGTCGCCCATGACGGGCACGCGCCGGATCAAATTCCAGGCGAGCAGCTCCTTGATGGAATTGGAGACGTTGGAGCGGGCCATGCCGAGCGCGTCCGCAATGTCTTCCGCCGTCATCGGCGCTTCCGACAGGTACAAGAGCCCGTGTATCTGGCTGACCGAGCGGTTGACGCCCCATTCGTCGCCCATGTCGCCCCAATGCAGGACGAACCTTTGCACGACCGCCGGCAGTTTCTTTTTATCCGTTGTTTCTGTCATGACAGAAATTTCAGACAAAACGGGGCAGATGTCAAGCGTGCTGTCGCCCCGCGCAGGTGGGAGTTTTGCGCTGTCGCGCTCGTTCCCGCTCGCTTGCCCGGGACGACGGTGGGAATGTTTTGCGCCAAGAGCCCCGATGCGGCAGGCTTTTCGGCGTTACACGCGACGCGTTCACGCCGTCGGCAGCACCGAGAACTTTTCGCCCGGCCGGCGCAGTTCGAGATCCTCCGGGCCCGTCGGCTCATTGAGCACGGCCTCGACGTGAGCGGACGGCGGCCCGTGGCGGCAGAGTGCGACCATTTCAGCGACCACCTTGCCGCGCCCGACAAACAGCGCCTCGACGCTGCCGTCGTGGCGGTTGCGCACCCATCCCTCGAGGCCGCATGCGGTCGCCTGGTACTCGACCCAGGCGCGGTAGCCGACGCCCTGGACCCGGCCTCTGACGTTCACACGGAGGACGGCACGGTTCTGGGTCATGGTTTCAAGCCGAGAAACGCGGCGATCCGCGCCCTGGTTTCGGCCTCGCGCGTCACGCGAGCGGTGAGCTCCGAGGAAGCGAGTCCCTTCAGCTTCTTTGGCGACGTGCCCTCGCGCAACGCCTTGAGCGTGTCATAGACCGCCTGCGTTGCGGCGGCAAACGGTGCGTGGCCCTGCAGCGCGATCCGCACGCGCTTCTCGCGCAGATAGTCAAGATCGCTCATCTCCTCCGGCGCGCCGCCGAGCACAATCGGCAATTCGGTCGCAACCGAGATCGCGTCCAGCTCGGCACGCGACTTGATGCCGGTGAGAAACAGCGCGTCCACGCCTGCGGCTTCATAGGCGCGCACGCGTTCGATCGCATCGCCCAGCGAGGTGATCGAGGCCGCGCCCGTGCGCCCCATGATCACGAGCGAGGGATCGCTGCGCCCGTCGAGCGCCGCTTTCATCTTGCCGATGCCTTCCTCCAGCGAGATCAGCTCGGTCTTTGCTTCGCCGAACGCCTGCGGCAGCAAGGTGTCCTCGATGGTCAGGCCGGCCGCACCTGCCGCCTCCAGCTCCTGCACGGTACGGCGCACATTGAGCGCATTGCCGTAGCCGTGGTCGGCATCGACCAGGACCGGCAGGCTGGCCGCGCGCGACATCCGCCGCATCTGTTCGGCAAGCTCGGTCAGCGTGATCAGCGCGACGTCGGGATCACCAAGGACCGCAAGCGAGGCCACCGAGCCGCCGAACATGCCGACGTCGAAGCCGAGGTCTTCGGCGATGCGGATCGAGACCGCGTCGTAGACCGAGCCCGGGCGGATGCAGCCGGGATTTGAAAGGATGGAGCGCAATTTCTCGCGCCGATGACGGAAGGCCATGATGTTCCCTCGCTGTCATTGCGAGGAGTGAAACGACGAAGCAATCCAGAGTTCGATGGGCTGTGCTGGATTGCTTCGCTTCGCTCGCAATGACGGTTGTTACGCAAACTCCATGATCAACGCGTCCACCGCAAGCGTCGCGCCGGGTGCGGCATGAATCTTTTTCACCACGGCGTCGCGCTCGGCGCGCAGCACGTTCTGCATCTTCATCGCCTCGACGACCGCAAGTGTCTCGCCCGCCTTGACCTCCTGCCCCTCGGCGACCGCGATCGAAACGACGAGCCCGGGCATCGGACAGAGCAGCTTCTTGCCGGTGTCGGCCGCGGTCACGATCGGCATCACCCGCGCCGACGCAGCCTCCGCCTCGGTGAAGACATAGACGGGAACCTCGACGCCCTGATGGGCGAGGCGAACGCCGTTCGGAATCGGGCGCGCCTGAACCGCCACGACGGTTCCGTCGATCGTGCCTTGCCAGACGGGATCGCCGGGCTTCCAGGACGACACGAGATGGTGCGGCTGGCCCGGCTTGCCGTCGGCGCCAACAAAGCGCACGGCGATCGCCCCTTCATCCCGCGCGATATCCAGAATGATCTCGTCGTGATCGAGCCAGACGGCGCGGCGGGTTTCGCGCTTGACGGGACGGCCGATCATCTGGCCCGAAATCTGCCGCTTGCGCTCGCCCAGCACATGATCGATCGCGGCGCCCACAGCGGCAATGCGTCGCGCGATCTCGCCTTCGGGAACGCGCGCTGCAAATCCCTTTGGAAATTCCTCGGCGATGAAGCCGGTGGAAAGTTTGCCGGCGCGCCAGCGCGGATGATTCATCAACGCCGCCAGGAACGGGATGTTGTGGCGGATGCCGTCGACGTAGAACGCATCGAGCGCGGTCGATTGCGCCTCGATCGCGGCTGCGCGCGAGGAGCCATGCGTCACGAGCTTCGCGATCATCGGATCATAGAAGATCGAGATCTCGCCGCCCTCCTGCACGCCGGTGTCGTTGCGCACCGTGATGCCGTTGGCGCGGCTTTCCGGCGGCGGGCGATATTTGACCAGCCGTCCGATCGAGGGCAGGAAATTGCGGAAGGGATCTTCGGCATAGACGCGCGATTCCACCGCCCAGCCGGTCAGGGTGATGTCCTTCTGGCCGAGCGCAAGCTTCTCGCCGGCGGCGACGCGGATCATCTGCTCGACGAGATCGATGCCGGTGACGAGCTCGGTAACGGGATGCTCGACCTGCAGGCGGGTGTTCATCTCGAGAAAATAGAAGCTCTTGTCCTGGCCCGCGACGAATTCCACCGTCCCGGCCGAATCGTATTTGACGGCCTTTGCCAGCGCCACCGCCTGCTCGCCCATCTTGCGGCGCGTCGTCTCATCGAGCAGCGGCGACGGCGCCTCCTCGATCACTTTCTGGTTGCGGCGCTGGATCGAGCATTCGCGCTCGCCGAGATAGAGGACATTGCCGTGCTTGTCGCCCAGCACCTGGATCTCGATATGGCGGGGATCGACGATGAATTTCTCGATGAAGACGCGGTCGTCGCCGAACGAGGATTTGGCTTCCGCCTTCGCCAGTGTGAAGCCTTCGGCAACCTCTCCCCTGGAATAGGCGATGCGCATGCCCTTGCCGCCGCCGCCGGCGGAGGCCTTGATCATCACGGGATAGCCGATGGCATCGGCAATCTTGACCGCGTGCTTCTCGTCCTCGATCACGCCGAGAAAGCCGGGGACGGTGGAGACGTCGGCCTTCGCCGCGGCCTTCTTGGATTCGATCTTGTCGCCCATCGCAGCAATCGCATCCGGATTGGGCCCGATGAAGACGACTCCCGCCTTCTTCAGCGCGCGCGGAAACGCCTCGCGCTCGCTGAGAAAACCGTAGCCGGGATGCACGGCCTCGGCGCCTGTCGACTTGCAGGCTTCCACGATCCTGTCGATCACCAGATAGCTCTCGGCGGCCGGCGGCGGCCCGATCGCCACCGCCTCGTCGGCCATCTCGACATGCAGCGCGTCGCGGTCGGCCTCGGAATAGACCGCGACCGTCTTGATCCCCATCTTGCGGGCGGTCTTGATGACTCGGCAGGCGATCTCGCCGCGATTTGCGATCAGAATCTTGTTGAACATGCTCGTCTGGACTTAATGACCTTGGGCGGGGCTGCTCCCGCGCAATCTGGCACGCGGGAGCGGAGGTAACAATTCCGTCGTACAGCAAAACCGGCGGGAGGCAATGCCCGATATGCCGCAATACGGCATGGCCGGACGCCGATCCGGCACTACCCCGTTCTCGCCGGATGACGCGAAGGCGCGGTCATGCTTTCGAGCTTCAACAGTTCGTCGAGCTGGGCCCTGGTCAGAAGCCCCTCCTCCAGCACGATATCGGCGACCCTCCGTTTCTCGTTCAGCGCGCGCTTGGCCACGCGCGAGGACGCCTCATAGCCGAGCGTCGGGTTCAGCGCGGTGACCAGCCCGATCGAATCCTCGACCAGCGCGCGGCAGCGCTCGCGGTCGGCCTCGATGCCGTTGACGCAGCGGGTGGTCAGCGTCGTGATCGCAGCGGTCAGCTGCCGAAGCGAGGCCAACAGGCAATAGCCGATGGTCGGCTCGAAGGCATTGAGCTGCAATTGGCCGCCTTCGGCGCACATGGTCACGGTGAGGTCGTGGC
The DNA here is from genome assembly GCA_963738845.1 of uncultured Alphaproteobacteria bacterium. Taxonomy (GTDB): domain Bacteria; phylum Pseudomonadota; class Alphaproteobacteria; order Rhizobiales; family Xanthobacteraceae; genus Bradyrhizobium. The sequence goes on from CAVTYJ010000018.1 coordinate 8,067, forward strand.
CGATCACGATGAAGGCGACCTGGTTGACGACTTCGGGAATGACAGGATTGACCTTGCCCGGCATGATCGAGGAGCCGGCCTGCACGGCGGGCAGCTTGATCTCGGCGAAGCCCGCGCGCGGGCCGCTCGAAAGCAGGCGCAGATCGTTGCAGATTTTTGAAAGCTTGACCGCGACGCGTTTCAACACCCCGGAGAACAGCACGAACGCGCCCATGTCCGAGGTCGCCTCGATCAGGTTCGAGGCCGGCACCAGCGGCTGACGCGAAATCCGCGCGAGCTCCTCGATCGCAAGCGCGGCATAGCGGGGATCGGCGGTGATGCCGGTGCCGATCGCGGTGGCACCGAGATTCATCTCGCGGAACAGCGCGGCCGCCTCGCGGATCCGCGACACATCCTCCTTGATGGTGACGAAGAAGGCGTCGAACTCCTGGCCGACCGTCATCGGCACGGCATCCTGCAACTGGGTGCGGCCGATCTTGAGCACATCGGAAAACTCCACCGCCTTGGCCTTGAATGCGTAGGCAAGCTCGTCGAGCGCGGCCATCAGCGGCTCGGAGGCAAAGATCACCGCAAGCCTGAGCGCCGTGGGATAGGCGTCATTGGTCGATTGCGACATGTTGACGTCGTCGTTGGGATGCAGAACCCCGTAATCGCCTTTCCCCTTGCCCATCACTTCGAGCGCGACGTTGGCAACGACCTCGTTGGTGTTCATGTTGGTCGAGGTGCCGGCGCCGCCCTGCACCGCGTCGACCACGAACTGGTCGTGATATTTCCCCTCGGCGATGATGGTGCAGGCGCGCTCGATGGCATCCGCCTTGGCCGCCGAGAGATAGCCGAGCCGCTTGTTGGCGCGCGCCGCCGCCTGTTTGACGTAGACCAGCGCGCGCACGAAATTCGAGAAATGACCAACCGGCACGCCGGTGATCGGAAAATTCTCCACCGCACGCATGGTGTGCACACCCCAATAGGCGTCCGACGGCACATCGCGATCTCCGAGCAGATCGTGCTCGCGTCGCGTGGTGACGCGCGTGAGCTCGATCTTCTGGGTGGTTGCGACCTGGAGCGTTTCGCCCGCGGGCGTTTCGGCGGCGGAGGTGTCTGCGGTCACGGTGATGGCCCTTTCGATGAGGCGTGCGCGATGACGCCGGTGGATGATGGACCTCAGCCCGGAGGCGTTCAAGCGTCAGTGCGGAAGCGAGATGATCGCTGTCGCGCTTAGCACTTGCGGTAGGAAGCGTCAGCCCGAATAGGTGTGAAATCGTCCGCGGGTATAAGCGTGCGAAACCGCTTTCATGAGCTCGCCGATCTCGCATTCGAGAAAGTTATTGGCGACGATAAGCGCGCGGATGGCCGCGCGCAGATCGCCGTCGCAGGCGGCGATGGCCTGATCGATCGCCGCTTCCAATTCGTCCTCGGCCAAGGGAGTCGGTTGCGAATTGAGGGTCATGAGCGCGCGGCTCCTATCGATCAGGCGAGGCATCACCGGAATGTTCTATATTTGTTCTCCATGAAGTCAACCGCAGCCTCGCGGGTGCGGCGCTACCGCCTGCGCTTATCCCCAAGCGCAACCGGGGGAACCGTGCCCTCTCTCTCCTGTTCTGTCCCGGGCAGCAAAAGCGCACATGACCGAGGGGTGCATGCCAGGAGCAAAACAGGGCACGGGCCTGGCACGGGCCAATCGTGCGCTCGACGCGACCAACTTCTTTCTCGCCGATGTCCGCGACGGGCTTGGACCGTATCTTGCGATCTATCTCCTCACCGAACAGAAATGGGACGAAGCCCGCATCGGCGTGGTGATGTCGGTCGCAACGGCGGCCGGCATTGTCGCGCAGACGCCGGCGGGCGCGCTGGTCGATGCGACCAGGGCAAAGCGGCGGGTCATGGCGGCCGCGGCGATGGTCGTCACCATCGCTTCGCTGGCGCTGCCGCTGTTTCCCAATTTTCTCGCCGTGGCATTCTCGCAAGGGATCGCGCATGCGGCCGGCGCGGTATTTCCGCCCGCGATTGCCGCGGTCTCGCTCGGCATTGTCGGCCACCGGGCGTTCACGGCGCGGATCGGGCGCAATGAGAGCTTCAATCACGCCGGCAACGCTGCTGCCGCCGCCATCGCCGGTGCGGCCGCCTATCGATTTGGCCCCACTGTCGTGTTCTATCTCCTGGCATTCATGGCCCTTGCGAGCCTTGCGAGCGTGCTTGCGATCCCCGAGCAGGCGATCGACCACGACCTTGCGCGCGGACTTCATGCCGCAGACCAGGAGGCCGCGAAGGAAAAGCCGTCGGACCTGAGCGTGCTTCTGACCTGCCGCCCCCTCCTCGTCTTTGCGCTCTGCGTGCTGCTGTTTCACCTGTCGAATGCGGCGATGCTGCCGCTGGTCGGCCAGAAGCTCGCGCTGCAGGACAAAAATCTCGGCACCAGCCTGATGTCGGCCTGCATCATCGCCGCACAGATCGTCATGGTGCCGATGGCGCTCCTGGTTGGCGCGCGGGCGGACCGGTGGGGCCACAAGCGCTTCTTTCTCGCCGCTCTTCTGATCCTTCCCATTCGCGGCGCGCTTTATACGCTCTCCGACGACAAGGCTTGGCTGGTCGGCGTGCAGCTCCTCGACGGCATCGGTGCCGGCATTTTCGGCGCGATCTTTCCCGTCATCGTCGCCGACCTCATGCGCGACACCGGCCGCTTCAACGTCGCACAGGGCGCGGTGATCACGGCCCAGGGCATCGGCGCCTCACTGTCGACGACCCTGGCGGGACTGATCGTGGTCAAGGCCGGCTACAGCGCCGCCTTTCTGGTGCTGGGTGCAGTTGCCGCGATCGGCTTTGCCGTGTGCTGGCTTGCTCTGCCGGAAACGCGCGCGCAAGCCGAGGCGCCTTCCGGCGGATCGGTGCAAAACAAAGCCTCGGCATCCGCTATGGTCGCCGAATAGATTCGACGTTCCCGGAGATCACACCTTCGATGCCGCCGCACCAAACCATCGCCGCCTGGAGCATTGTCGCGCTTGCGACCGCCGGCGTGATCATCAGGCCCTTCCGCCTACCCGAGGCGGTCTGGGCCGTCGCCGGCGCGGCGGCGCTGGTTTTGCTCGGGCCGCTGCCGATCGGCGATGCCATCGGCGGCATCGTCAAAGGGGTCGATGTCTATCTCTTCCTCATCGGCATGATGCTGATCGCCGAGCTCGCGCAACGGGAGGGCCTGTTCGATTTTCTGGCGGCCTTCGCCGTCGAACATGCGCGCGGCTCTCCCCAGCGGCTGTTTCTCCTGATCTACGGGGTCGGCACGCTGGTGACCGTGTTCCTGTCGAATGATGCCACCGCGATCGTGCTGACGCCCGCGGTTTACGCGGCCACCCGCGCGGCCGGTGCGAGCCCGCTACCCTATCTCTTCGTCTGCGCCTTCATTGCCAATGCGGCGAGCTTCGTTCTGCCGATCTCAAATCCCGCCAATCTTGTCGTGTTTGGCGAGCACATGCCGCATCTCCTCGACTGGCTCCGTCAGTTCACATTGCCCTCGATCGCCGCGATCCTCGCGACCTATGTCGTCCTGCGCTTGACGCAGCGGCGCGCACTGAACGAGGAGACCATCGAAGAGAAAGTCCCCGCGCCTTCCCTGAGCCGCGAAGGCAAGCTTGCCGCCATCGGCATCTGTGCCGTCGGCGTCGCGCTGCTGAGCGCATCCGCGCTCGACCTTCGGCTGGGACTGCCGACCTTCATTTGCGGCGTGGTCACGGCAGCCGCCGTGCTCGCGCTCAGCCGGCAATCGCCCTGGCCGGTCCTGAAGGGAGTCACATGGAGCGTGATTCCACTGGTCGCCGGACTGTTCGTCATGGTTGAAGCCCTGGCGCGGATGGGAGTGGTCGGCCAGCTCGGTTCATGGCTGCACGAGGCCGTGGATCGATCGCCATCGGCGGCGGCGTGGTCCGTCGGCCTCATCATCGCGGCCGCCGATAACGTCGCCAACAACCTGCCTGTCGGCCTGGTGGCGGGCTCGGTGGTTGCCAACGATCATCTGCCTCCCTCGGTGGTGGGCGCGATGTTGATCGGCGTCGATCTCGGGCCAAATTTTTCCGTGACGGGCTCGCTTGCAACCATCCTGTGGCTCGTTGCCTTGCGGCGGGAAGACATAGACATCACGGCGTGGCAATTCCTGAAGATCGGCGTGCTCGTGACCCCGCCGGCGCTGGTGGCGGCTCTCGCCGCCGCGATCCACTGGCGCTGAAACAGCCGCCGCGCTGTGGCAAAGCAGGCGGCCAGCTTGAGCGCGCCTCATGGCACGAGGGTTACTCGAGCTTCAGCCCGAGCGATTTGACCACGGGTGCCCAGAGTGCGACGTCGGCAGCGAGGGACTGTCGAAATTTTTCCGGATTTGAATCGAGGACGGGTTCGAAGCCTCCCTCAAGCAACACCCGCTGGTAGTCGGGCTCCGCGAGCGCCGTGCGCGACGACTGCGCAATCTGCTCGATGACCGGCGTCGGTGTACCGGCCGGCGCGAGCACTCCCAACGACAACGTCACGGTCAAGTCCGGAAGGCCAGCTTCCGTCACGGTCGGGATCTCCGGGGCAACGGCGAGACGTTTGGGGCTCGTCACCGCGAGAACGCGGATCTTGCCGGAGCGATGGAATTCAAGCACCTGTCCGGTAAATCCGGCCACGGCCATCTGGACCTGTCCACCGATAAGGTCGACCAAAGCCGGTCCCATGCCTCGATAGGGTATTTGCACGATCTCCGGCGTCCCGGCGAGCAACTTGAATAGCTCCCCAGTCAGATGATTGCTCGAGCCGATCCCGGTATGCGCATAGGACAGCTTCCCGGGATTTGCCTTGGCATAGCTGATGAGTTCGCCAAGGGTCTGCGCCGGGACTGTGGGATTGACGGCAATGCCGAGAAAATTGTTTGCGATGACCGCAATCGGGTCCAGGTCCTTGACCGGGTCATAGAGTGGCCGGCTCTTGAGCAAGGCCTCGTTGACGTGAGGAAGCGTACCGCCGAGGAGAATCGTGTAGCCGTCCGGACGCGCACGCGCGACAGCGGCCGCCCCCAGCGAAGCGCCGGCACCCCCGATATTTTCAACGACGATCGTGCCGAGCAGAGGTTTCATCCTCTCCGCCCAGGGGCGGCCGAGCGCATCGAATGCACCACCGGGCGGAAAAGGCACGACGAGCCGGATTGGCCGGGTCGGATAATCCAGCGCAATAGCTGCGCGCGAAACGCCCAGGACCACGGCGGAATGCGAAGCCAGACGCAAGAACCTGCGACGCGAAATGGTCATGACGGTCCCCAAAGGTGGCCGCGCAATCAGGCTATGATTCAACGAACGGACGCCAGCGACGATACCAACGCTGTATGCAATGTCCGGGATTTCCGCAGGATGCGGTTGCAACTCTCGAAACAGAAGCTACACCGATTGCCGGAATGCCCGCAAGGAGGGCCACGTCTCTGCTGGCGCATCGCGCCGCCTCACTTGCCCGCGAAGAAGGTCGCTTCGGGTTAACGAAATTCGGCGAATAGTTGCAAGTGACCTGAAACAGACGTCGGGCGGCCCCGATGGCCCCGCGCCGCTTGAACCTTTGGTCCGCATCCGAGACATAACAACAGCCCGGGATTTGAGGAAGCCGCCCAGTCGTCTGGAGTGCGGTTCACATGGGGACCCGAGCGCTTTGGAATATCCTCATTTCGGAAGTCGCGACGCAAATCTCTTTGTTTGCTTAAAGGAGATTGCAGTGACAAAGATATTTTTGATGGCCACGAGCGTGGCGATCGTATTGCTCGTCTTCCTCTTCGCGGCACACGCGCACGATCTCAGCCGCCCCGAACTCGATCGCTGGTTCGAGAGTCTCAGGAGTGGCAAGGGGCCATGCTGTTCCGCCGCCGACGGCACGGCGCTCTCCGAGGCCGACTGGGACGTGAGGGATGGCCACTATCGCGTGCGCATCAAGGGCCAATGGTGGGACGTACCGGAGGAGGCCGTGATCAAGGAGCCGAACCGCGCCGGTCGCACGATGGTCTGGCCCTTCTACCACTGGACGCTCGGCAAGCCATTGCGGATCGACATCCGTTGTTTCATCCCGGGAGCCATGATGTGACGAGGGCAGCGTATTCTGCGCGTAACGCTCAATGCGAACGCCGCAGCAAATTCTCCGCCTCCGTGACCAGCTCCTCGATGATTTTTCGCGCCGGCATGACGCGCTTCACGCCACCCACGGATTGGCCTGCAAAAAGAGACATCGCCTCGATCTGACCTGTCGCTGTTCGATCCGGGACCGCGCACGAGAAACGCCGAACCACGTGTTCCTTTCCGCCAATTCTGACGAGCTTCCCGACTATCTCCTCCTCACGAGCCTGGGCTGCCGCAATCGCGCCTCTCAGCACGCGATGTGGTGCGTCCGGCCAGCCTACATTGAACGCGAGCGTGTAAAGGGTGTCCTCGGCGGAGGCGGCGATCAGAGCGTCGGTGTAGATGGGGTGCATGCAGGCCTCTTCGGACGCCACGAAGCGAGTTCCGACCCGTACGCCGTCTGCACCTGCCGCGAGCATGGCAGCCATTGCCCTCCCCGTGCCCACCCCTCCTGCGGCAAGGACTGGGATGTGTTGCACGGCATCCAGAACTTCACACAAGAGGTTCAATGTTCCAACCGTGCCACGGACGTGGCCGCCTGCCTCTATGCCCTGCGCAACGATAAAATCGCAGCCTACCGCGACGGCTTTGACCGCCTCCTGAAGCGAGCCAACCTGCCAAGCGGCGAGCGCACCGTAATCGTGAACGATCTCGACGTATTCACGGTCTGGTTCAGAGTAAAAAAACTCGACGACCCTGCACGTCTTCGCCGCTTCCTCGATGAACATGAGCGGCTCGAACGGCTTCCTCCATAGCTCCGGACGCATGATGAAGTTCACGCCAAAGGGGCGGTTGGTGAGCTCGCACGTCTGTTTGAGCAAGGCGGCAAACGTGTTCAGATTGATGTCGGCCCTCGTTCGCGCAGCTCCCAACATTCCCAACCCGCCGGCTTCGGAAATCGCAGCCGCAAGCTCGGGGCTCCCCGCCTCTCCCATTCCCGCTTGCTGGATCGGCACCGTGCATCCCACCAGCTCCGTGAACCGCGTCGCCAACATAGGACCCCTCCGTTGCGAGGAGATACGCCCGTTATCCGGCCGATGACCAAACCAAACTGAAAGAAGAAATACTTCCATAACGTGGCCCAAGCCGTCCAGCGAAAGCCAAGTCGGACAAATGGCTTCTGCGAAAGCTCCAGACGCAAAGAGGGAGATTTCGTCTTTCGGAATTTTGACACTCCCTTTGCCGCTATCCTGCTCTCCCGTCCGGGGAAATTCTTTATGCAATTCCTATATTTCGGAGGCTTTCCTCGTCTCGCTTTCAAATGGCTTTTTGGCCTATCTGGACGAGCGGTCTGAAGACTGGCTGCAATTCCATTGAGACGGAAGCCCGATGGCTTGCTCCGAAAAAACCGATCTTGGTGAGCTCGGCCGCCGTATCCGCGAAGCTTTGCAACCGAGCCCCGAGCTTTTGAACGAGATTGTTCGCGCGGCCTGCTGGCGGCTTCCTTACTTGAGGCGGGGCGAGAAGACGGCCCATATCGAACGGCTGATCACCTGTGGAAGCTGGATCGATGCGGCGCTGGCGCTCATCGATTTCGAATTGCCGCTCTGGCAGGTTCGCCGGCTCGCCTATGATGGCGGCGAATGGTATTGCGCACTATCGCGGGAGCGCGAACTGCCGGACTGGCTCGACCGATGCGTCGAGACCCGGCATATGGATCTCGCGCTGGCGATCCTCTGCGCGCTTGTCGAGGCGAAGCAGCGTGTCCGCGAGACGGAAACACGCGCGAGCGTCCCCGCCGTCGACCAGACCGCACCGAATTTCTATGAGCCGGTTTGTACCGAAAACCTCTCCTAGCGTGCGCCGCGCGATCAAAAGTCCCACTTGTCGCCGAGTATCAGGGGCCGCTGCGGCAATCTTCTCAGATCGTGCTCGGACTCGAGCAATTCATCATAATCGTGCCGGCACCGGAGTTGCCTGTGGGCGCAGCGCAGTTTCGCGCTCACGACCGCCTGGTGCAGCAGGCCAAGAGCCGCGCCGGTCCGTCTGAACAGGCCGGCGATCGAGGCAAGCGGGACGAAGCCGGAGATGTCGGGCTGGCGCACGTGAAGCATGGTCATCGCTTTGATCTTCCAGGGTTTGGCGGGTGTGCCGCCATGGTCAGGAAGATGCTTGCTTTGGCATAGGAATTCGAGACGTCGAGCGGGCCTAACGCATAAGCGCGCCATAAGCGAACCTTGCTTATGCATCCTTTATTTTTTCGACCTGCAGCTCCTCTCGAATTCGAATGCGCTTTCGCTCACATTCCCACGAGCATTCGATTTTCCGGATCTTCCATGACAGCAACCTGCATCAGGACCAAACCCAGCGCCCGGCCCCGGGCCACACGCGATCTCGGGCGTAGTGACCCTTCCGGACATGAAAGCATGTCGTATTCCCCGATCCTCTGCGCCTCGCTTCTCTTGGGGATCGCGCTGCTTTTTGGCGTCAGCTGAAGGCACGCGAGCTGCCGCGGCCGGGGGATCGTTCGTACAGTTGGCGGCGCGCCTTTCGTAGCGCGTTGCCACCCGACTACTTTGTTTGATCCTGTTGAAGAACCGCTCGACCTGGTTGCGAGCGCGGTGTGAGGGAGGCTACTCCACACGTCAGCTGTGATATGTTGTGCCTTTCTTCCTCGCAGGAGATAGGCTGACGTGTCCGACACCCAGAAACTGACGCCCGCACTCTCGACGCGTGAGCGCGACCTGCTGAGGCGGGAAATATATCAGGGACTGGCGGACAGAGGGACTGGCCCCGTCAAAGACCCGGATGTTGACGCCATCCTTGCCAAAGGAAACGATCCATACCAGAAGCGCTCAATCTCCAATGTAAGGCAATTCGGAGTTGATGGTCGAAAGACGCTCTTCTTGCTGCTTCTCCTTTTCGCGATCCCGGCGGACAACTGCTCCGCGCAGACGCCGCCGCCCCCACTCGACGAACAAGCGTTCGAGCGCGTGGCGCCGACGGTCGGGAAGAGATTGGCGACCCGCTTTTCGCTGGGCGCATTCGCCGGCCGCTTCGAGGAGACGCCGCTCGGCGCGGTCCGCGAAGCCGTGGGCGAAGGGACCATCCAACATCAGGGCGACGCTGGAGATAGCATTTATTGGCTGTGTTATAGGCGCGCGCAGCATCGATTATGGGTTGTATCCAGCGGAGAGATGGGCGGCCCGGACCATCTCGTCACAGAGATCGTTGAAGAGCTCGCCGAGAAAGACACCGACACCTCGACCGATTGCGCCATCATCCCGGAAAAGTTCGCGCCCCTCGTCTTCGACGACAAGCTGCATTTAGGTATGTCGCGTTTGGAGGTAGTCGCGGCGCTGGGACCGCCGTCGAAGTCAAAAACTGCTCCGATGGTGTATTCTCACCACGGAAAGCTCGCAGACGGTTTCGATGAGACCGCATGGCTCATTCTCCGATTTCGTGGGGAAAAGCTCGTCTCCATGCGGGGCGGCAAGACCACGACGAATTGAAGTGGCTGGTAGCAGCGTTCATGCTTCACGGCGTGATGCGAGCGAGTCACGCTCGCTCCCGCACGATCCCATCACATACCCCAGCTTCTCGCGTTCGTCGCATCACGTCGCTGGGTTTATGGGTACACGGCCTGGTGATTTGCCCGACAAGTGATTTTCGCGAAGGCATGTCCAGCCCTCCCGCGAAAAATATTTTGCTTCCGTTTTTCGGAAACATGTGATCCATTGGCGCCGTCCTGCTCCCTCTAGGAGGGGCGCTACGCGATCGTCACGAGTGTTGGGCGCAGGATGCGATGGACGCGGTCACAGCGTAAGACGTGCGATGTGGTGCGGACGGCGAAAGCGTGTGGTCCTGGCACCCCTGGGCTGGTGTCAAGTTTGCGGACGACAGACCGCAAGCGACGGTGACTAAAAGGTCATGGACACCGGGGAGAGTACGCAATAAGTCGTAAGCCATCGCGCAGGGAATGTCGTTTGTTGCGGCTCACCTGTAGCGACTACGCTTGTGTGCTTTCTTGAACTTGCACACAAGGCTGCGGGTGCAGCACAACACCCGGCATTCCCTGCGCCCTCTTCGTTCAAGGGCGGCTCTGCCATAACCCCGGACGCAACGGCGCCGCGGGATCGCCGATTTGCGCATTGCTCAAACCTCCTCCGTCTGTAACAAATCTGTCGTATCCAAAAACTAGAAGGCTCGAGGCTCGCAAAAAGCCGCTTTGCTTTCGTCCAGGGAGATTTCCATGCGCCGCGCCATGCTGCTGCTATCTGCAAGTCTTTTCACACTGGCTGCCGGCGCCGCATCGGCGGAGAACGCGACACCCCACAATCTGATCCTGTTCGTGCCGGATGGCCTGCGCGCGCTGAAGGTGACGCCGGAGACCGCGCCCGCCATGGCCGAGATCCGCGACAAGGGCGTCAACTTCAAGAACCCGCATTCGATGTTCCCGACCTTCACCATGGCGAACGCGTCGGCAATGTCGACCGGACACTATCTCGGCGATACCGGCACCTTCTCCAACACGATCTACACCGCGTTCAGCTCCGCCCCGGCCGGCGACACGGTGGTGCCTTTCATCGAGAACGATGCGGTGCTCGGCGACGTCGACGCGCATTTCAACGGCGACTATCTCGACGAAGAAACCGTGCTGAAGCTCGCCCGTGGCAAGGGATTTTCCACCGCCGCGATCGGCAAGGTCGGTCCCACCTACATCTTTGACCATACCGACGCAGGCAAGACCACGATCGTCATCGACGATTCCACCGGCGCCAAGAACGGCATCGCCCTCTCCGACGAGATGAAGGACGCGCTGGCCAAGGCAGGCCTGCCGCTCACGACCCCGTCGCGCGGCGACAACGCCAAGGCGGGCGACGCCAGGACGCCCGGGACGACGGTCGCCAATGTCGCCCAGCAGGGCTACATGGCTGACGTTGCGACCAAGGTCGTACTGCCGATGTTCAAGGCGCGCGCGAAACCTTTCGTGCTGGTGTTCTGGTCCCGCGATCCCGACGGCAGCCAGCACAACACCGGCGACAGCCTCAACATCATCACGCCCGGGATCAACGGCCCGACCTCGATGGCCGGCATCAAGAACGCGGACAACAATCTGGCACAGCTGCGCAAGGCGCTGGACGAGCTTGGGCTTCTTGCCACGACCGACATCATCGTCTCGGCCGATCACGGCTTCTCGACGATCTCCAAGCAAAGCAAGACCAGCCCGTCGGCCAAGGTCAACTACGACGATACGCCGGCTGGTTTCCTGCCGATGGGATTTGTCGCGCTCGACCTTGCAAAAGCACTCGACTTGCCGCTGTTCGATCCCAACGACAAGAACGCGGCGGTGGGGCAAGGCGCCCATCCCAAGGCCGGCAATGGCGTGCTCGGCAAGGATCCGACCAAGCCGGATCTCGTCGTCGCGACCAACGGCGGATCGGATCTGATCTATCTGCCGAACAAGGACAAGAAGCTCGCTGCACGCACTGTCAGCGCGCTGCTCGAGCAGGATTACGTCAGCGGGCTCTTTGTCGACGATGCGCTCGGCAAAATCTCCGGCACGTTGCCGATGTCGCAGATCAACCTCAAGGGCAAGGCGGTGACGCCGCAGCCCGCGATCGTCGTGAATTTCCGCTCCTATGTCGAAGGCTGTGATGAGCCGACCAATTGCTCGGTCGAGGTCGCCGACACCGTGCTCCGCCAGGGCCAGGGCATGCATGGCAGCTTCGGACGCGGCGACACCATGAACTTCATGGCGGCGATCGGTCCGGACTTCAAGGCGGGCTATGTCGACACTCTGCCCGTCAGCAATGCCGATGTCGGCGCCACCGTCGCGCGCATCCTGGGGCTCGCGCAGAAGCCGAACGGCAATCTGATCGGGCGCGTGATGACGGAAGCCATGCCGAACGGCGCACGACCAAAGGCGGTCTCGGCCTCCGTCAGGTCAGAGCCTGCCGCGAACGGCCTGCGCACCGTCTTGAACTATCAGCGCGTCGGCAGCCAGCGCTACTTCGACGTTGCCGGTTTTCCCGGGCGCTCCGTCGGCCTCGAGGCCGAGACATCGAAACAGAAAACGGCGGGGAAATGACCCCGCCGTCGAGGAAGCAGCACAATCGGTTATGCTGCGACCCGACCTGGGCCCGGGTTTGACCCGGGCATCCGGCAGGGCGATGAAATCACATCATTCCGACAGCATCGATCACGGCCGGCAGTTGCTGCGCCAAGGGCAGAGCGGCGGCGCCGAGCAGCATTGCAACCATTGCCATCAGCTTGCGATTGCCGCGCTGTTTGCCGCGCATCTGGCTCGCGATCCACTCCAGCACTTCCGCGTTCACGCGGTTGGCATGCGCGGGCGCCCAGCTCTCGATATCGGTGTCCGGCGACAGCGCTACCGTGCGCGGGGGCACCGGCAGATTGGAGACGGAGGCCGCGTGATGGGCAACCGCTTTCGCGAGCAGGTCGTCGAAGCGGCCCTCGTCCGAGCGCTCGGTGGCGGCATCGTTGATCTCAAACAGCGCCTCGACCTCGGCGCGGCTGACCGGCTCGTGCTCGACCGCGCGCGCGGTCAGGATGCGCGCGCACCAGGCGGCATCGTCGGCATCGAGCGAACGGGAGAAATGCACGCGGCCCTTGGTGGTCGGGCCCTCGCCGGTGATCACGCCATCGCGCACGATCGTCAGTGCAATGGCAGCGGTATCGCGGCAGGAAGGTTCAGGGACGCCATCGGCGTCGGCAGTCTTCGGTCTCGGGGCACTCATAGTTTCAAGTTCTCAGTTTCTTGTTCTGGTCCAGCATTCCGCCTGCGAGTAAACGAGTGCTTAACGATTCGAAACCCGCAGCGTTAGAGCTTTAGATGTTTGGGGATGAATGGTTGCTGATTGGTCGCATCATGTCCCGACAGCGTTCGGGGCGATGGGGGCGTCGTGATGAAGGCGATAAAAGGCAACATCTGGGCAATTCCAGCTTTTATCGCCGCTGTGGTCTTTTCGCCGCAACTGCATCTGTCAAAATGGAATGCTAGAGGTATGCTGCTCAGGAGAATGGCTTGCTCTTTTGACGGGCATGCATTCACCAATTCGCTTCCCGGCATTATGTTCGCGACAGCAATTTCTCTTGTAACTTGAATAACATGGAGTCGTCCTATGGCACTTCCGATTGGCGCAGAGGCCCCGAATTTCGAGGCCCAGACCACCGAAGGCAAGATCAAGTTCCACGATTGGATCGGCAACAGCTGGGCGATGTTGTTCTCGCATCCCAAGGACTTCACGCCAGTGTGTACGACCGAACTCGGCGCGCTCGCAAAATTGAAGCCGGAATTCGACAAACGCGGCGTCAAGTTGATCGGGCTGTCCGTCGACCCCGTCGACCGCCATGCCAAATGGTCCGAGGACATCAAGGAGACGCAGGGTACGGCGCCGAACTATCCGATGATCGGCGACGTCGACTACAACGTCTCCAAGCTCTACGACATGCTGCCGGCCTCGACCTCGGGCGATCCGTTGAAGCGCACGCCGGCCGACAATCAGACGGTACGCAACGTCTTCGTCATCGGCCCGGACAAGAAGATCAAGCTCGTGATGGTCTACCCGATGACGACGGGGCGTAATTTCCAGGAAATCCTGCGCGCGATCAACTCGCTGCAGTTGACGGCCAAGCATCGCGTGGCGACGCCGTCCGACTGGAAGCAGGGCGAGGACGTCATCATCGCGGGCTCCGTCTCCGACGATGAGGCCAAGACCATCTATCCGCAGGGATGGAAGGCGCCCAAGCCGTACATCCGGATCGTGCCGCAGCCGAAGTGACGGCGCCGGTCAGGCCGCACGCACGCCGGCGAGGAATTTTTGGACCTCTGCCTTGAGACGGCGGCTCTCGCCGGAAAGCGCTTGGGCGGATTCGAACATCCTGTTCGAGGTTTCGCCGGTTTCGCCTGCTCCCTGAGCCGCGTTACGGGTGTTGAGCGCGACATCGTCCGTGCCGCCGGCGGCGGCGCGGACGCTGCGGGCGATGTTCTGGGTTGCGGCATGCTGCTGGGCGACCGCGGCCGAGATCGCGGTCGCGATCTCGCTGATCCGCTCGATGGTCTCGCCGATGGCCTTGATCGCCTCGACCAACTCGGCGGTTGCGAGCTGCATGTTGCCGATATGGTTCGAGATCTCCTCGGTGGCTCTCGCGGTCTGGCCGGCGAGGCTCTTGACCTCCTGAGCGACGACGGCAAAACCGCGCCCGGCATCGCCCGCCCGCGCGGCCTCAATGGTGGCATTGAGCGCCAAAAGATTGGTCTGCTCGGCGATCGTGGTGATCAGCTTGACCACGTCGCCGATGCGATTGCCCGCTTCCGACAACTCGCTCATGCGCGCGTCGGTCGCGGCCGCCTGCTTGACGGCCTCCGCGGCGATCCCGTTGGATTCCTGGACCCTGCGGGCGATCTCGGAAATCGCGCTGGACAGTTCGTGCGAGGCGGAAGCCGCGGCACGGACATGCCCGGAGGCCGTCTCCGAAGCCTCGGCGGATTGCCCGGAGAGCGCAGCCGTGGCGCGCGCCGTTTCCGTCAGTTGCCGCGCCACGCGCTCGAAGTCGGAAGCCGAGTTCTGCACGCCGTCGATGATGGCGCCCACACTGCCCTGGAACTCGTCGACGAAGCGCTTCAGGTCCGCTTTGCGCTGCTCGGCAGCCTCGGCGGTCGCGGCTGCCTGCTGCTGCCGCAGGCGCTGACGCTCCTGCGAATTGCTCTTGAACACCGCGACCGTGCGCGCGATCTCGCCGATTTCGTCGGCTCGATCCTCGCAATCGATCTCGATGTCGTTCTTGCCGCTTGCGATCGCGGTGAGCGAGCCCGTGACCGACCTCAACGGCCCCGTCACGCGCCGCACGAGCAGCATGGTGAGCAAAAGCACGAGAAGGGCTGCGAACGCGGCCGCAATCGCCATGGCCTGGATGGCATGCCCAAGCATCGCCTCGAACTGCGCCATGGGGATGCCGACATAAAGCACGCCGACGACTTTCCCGGAAGGGTTGGCGACCGGGAAATAGGCCGTCATGTAGGATTTGCCGAACAATATGGCGGGACCCTTGTAGGCCTCGCCGCGACGCAGGGCAGCTTGCCCGGGGTGGTCGGGGGCAAGCTGGGTGCCGACGGCGCGATCGCCGTTCTCTTTTTTCACATTGGTCGAGCGCCGAACAAACTGATTGCTTGCATCGTCATATACAAACAACGTCGCATTGCCGCCGACATAGGACACGGCGCGATCGACAATGGCATGGTCCTCGAGCTCCGGCATCTGCGCGATCTCGACGCGGCTGACCACGCCGTCCTTCAACGTGATCCTCGCATCCTTGAACTGCTCGCCGAACGCAAGGGTCAACGTGCGCAGATTGAGCTCGATGTCACGCAAGGCCCGTTCGTCGACGCTCGCGGTCAAAGACCAATAGGCCGCGCCGATCACCAGCGCCGTATTGACGACGATGAGCAGCACCGCGGAGATGACCGCCTTTGTGCCGAGCCTGAGCCTGAGCGACGGCAGGAACTTTGCAATTGCATGGGAGACCACGATCAACTCCCTCGAAAAACAGCATGTTTGATGGTTTTTGCTTACGATCGCATTAATGGTCGAATGCCGCGGCGCTTTGGCGTGAGCCGAAACGGCCGGCGCAAATCGTCGAAGGTAAGGGTGTAAGCATGGCGAGCCAACAACCCGTCATCGTCTGGTTTCGCGACGATCTGCGCCTTTCCGATCATCCGGCCTTGCAGGCGGCGAGCGAGTTGGGCGCGCCCGTCCTCTGTCTCTACATTCTCGATGAAGCAAGTCCTGGACTGCGTCCGCTCGGCGGGGCCGCGCGCTGGTGGCTGGCGCAGTCTCTGCGTGCCTTGCAGGCGAGCCTGCGAACGGCGGCCGCGGCCCTCGTTTTGCGGCGCGGAGCAGCAGTCGACATCATTCCGCAAGTCGCGCGCGAGGTTTCGGCGAGCACGGTGATCTGGAACGAGATCGCGGAGAGACCGCATCTGGCGGTCGCCGATGCGATCGCCCGCGCACTGGGCGAATCCGAAATAGCCGTGCAGCGTTTTCCGGGAGACCTCCTGGTCGATCCCCGGCATTTCCGCAACAAGGATGGCCGCGGCCCACGTGTGTTCACGCCGTTCTGGCGCCGCATTCTGGCGCGCGGTGACCCTCCCCTTCCCGGGCCTGCGCCGAAATCGCTCAATCCGGCTCAGGAAGTTACGAGCGAAACGATCGAGGACTGGGGTCTCGAACCCCGCCACCCCGATTGGGCAGGCGGTCTGCGGGCGACATGGGCACCGGGCGAGTCAGGCGCGCAGGCGCGGCTGAAGGCGTTTCTTGCGCGCGATCTGCAAGGCTATGCCGTCGATCGCGACCGTCCAGACCGCGACGGAACCTCGTCTCTCTCCCCGCATCTGCGCTTCGGCGAGATCAGCCCGCGGCAGGTCTGGCACGCCGCCCGCTTTGCCGCGGCCGCGGCGGCGAGCGAAGGCATCGACAAGTTCCTGAGCGAACTCGGCTGGCGGGAGTTCTGCCGTCACCTCCTGTTCGACCACAGCGATCTCGCGACGCGCAATCTGCAGCCGGCGTTCGATGCCTTCCCCTGGAGACGGGACGACGCGGCGCTTTTGGCCTGGCAGCGCGGCAAGACCGGCTACCCCATCGTCGATGCCGGCATGCGCCAGCTCTGGGCCACAGGTGTCATGCACAATCGCATCCGGATGGTGACGGCCTCGTTCCTCGTCAAGCACCTCCTGATCGACTGGCGCTGCGGCGAGCGCTGGTTCTGGGACACGCTGGTCGACGCCGATGCCGGCAGCAATCCGGCCAACTGGCAATGGGTCGCCGGCTGCGGCGCCGATGCCGCCCCCTATTTTCGGGTGTTCAATCCGATCCTGCAGGGCAAGACGTTCGATCCCGAGGGAAGCTACGTGCGGCGCTGGGTGCCCGAATTGGCAGGCCTGGACAGCGCACTCATTCACGAGCCCTGGCGCGCGACGCCGCTGGAGCTCGCAAGCGCCGGCATCGAGCTTGGCGTGACCTATCCCGCACCGCTCGTCGATCATAGGGCGGGGCGCGAACGCGCGCTGAGCGCCTATGCGAAGCTGCGAGCAGCTCAGGCGCGCACCGCGCTTTGACAGACACTCAAATGTCGCTATCGTGATCGCCGGTAAAATACGGAAGTTTTGGGGGACCACATGGACGATTTGAAACTGGAGACCGAACCGGCCGCTGATGAGATGAGCATGCCGCCTGCCATGCCGGAGCCGGCGCCTGCGATGCCCAAGGTCCGCAAGAAGAAAGCGGCCAAGAAAGCGGCCAAGAAAGCAGCGAAGAAGAAAGCAGCGAAGAAGGCCAAGAAGGCTGCAAAGAAGAGTGCAAAGAAAGCCGCGAAGAAGACGGCCAAGAAAGCCGCGAAAAAGGCCGGCAAGAAGAAAAAGAAGGCAAAGAAATCGAAGCGCTGAGAACCTTGCCAGGATGGCATCAGCAGACCACAAGACCTCCGGACGGGATACGCCCGGAGGCCTTGGTCCAAGCCATCAAAGCTGCTTGCGGCGAGTCCACTTGCGAACGACGGGAGCGGCTACCACTCTTCCGGACAGGGATCGACGATCTTCCAGAGCTCTTCGCCGTTCTTGATCTTCTTCATCTCGGTGGTGAGCCCCCCGTTGCGACGGATCCAGTCCTTCACCGTGCTCGGGTAATAGGACATCAGATCGGAGGTGCCTTCCGCGCTCGTCACCTTGACGCCGAACGTGAACGCCTTGTCGTAATAGGCCTGGTGAAATCCGATGCTCGCGCGCGGCGTCACGCAGATCTTGTTCATGGGCACGATGCCGAGCACCAGCGTGCAGGCCGAATTGCAGATGCCATCGATGATGACTCGCTCGCCACTGTCACGGATCTGCTTGTATTTGGCCTTGTATTCCTCGACATAGCCGCCGTGGTCGCGGGTAATGTGCAGCACCGCATGCGCCGGTGTCACGGCCAGCGAGGAAGCAAGAAGCAGAACAAGCGGCGTAATGCGCATGGCGAAGACAGGATCCGGGTCACCCGTGATGCCGGAGGGCCGGCCAGGCCGGACCGCCGAACTGTCGCTTGACTGTGTTGGGAATTCGTTAAGCATTGCGAAAAGGCCGAAAATTTGGCGCAAACTGCGAAGATTTGCACAATGTGCAAGACTTTTCGGCTAGATTGTCACGAAATCGGCTCAAATGGGGCCGTTTTAGCGGGGTTTCCGGAGAATCGAGATGAAGACACTATCCAAACTTTTCGTCGCCGCGATCGCGCTGTCGGCGGCTCTTAGCCCCGGTCTTGCGGAAGCGCGGTATTACCACCACCGCTATCACTATAGCCAGTACGGCTATCCCGATTATCGCCCGCTGCCCTACCCCATCAGCTACATGCACAATTATGGGCCCGGTCCGGTGCCCGGCACCTTCGCCTATTACGACGGCCCCTCCACCAATCTCTGCTATCAGGGCTCGGCCGCCTATATCGGCCAGGACAGGCGTCGGCATCCCTGCTTCTGAAGGCCTGGTAGAACTGCCCGGCCAAGTCTGCTATCCGAGGCGCCCGCGCGCTCGTAGCTCAGCTGGATAGAGCATCGGATTTCAATTCCGAGGGTCGGAGGTTCGAATCCTTCCGAGCGCGCCAAACAAACATCGAGCATTGGGACGAACCGAAAAGCGCCCAGCTGTCCTGCGGAGAGCGCGCTGACCGTATCGAAGGTTTACCCGATCAGGGGACGACAGGATGAGCGACACGGTTTTGGCCTATCTCGTCTCTCTTGGGATAATCGTTGCGGGTGTCGTCTGGATTGTCGTGGGAGCATCGGCAGTCTGCGTCGCCGTCGGCGTCGCGACCTCGGCTGTCGGATTGGTAAGCTTTCTCAGCGAGCTCGGCCGACGAGCATGATGGATGGCCCGATCAGCGCAGTCGTCCGAATGGAACGAGCCGAATGGTAAGCTGATGCGGGGGATCATCGGGGCGTAAACTATGGCTCCAGGAGTTTTCTTATGCGCACCTCGCCATCGATTGTGCCTGACGGGGCTGACCAGGACACTTATCTCGTGCTGGATGACTTCGGGCGGATCGGATGCCGTTGGCGCGAAACCGACGCGGACGACGCTGACCGCGAGACGCTGATCCGCGATCTGGTAGAAGGCCAGTACAGGCATCCGCTCCGCATCGTCGTCTTCAATACTGTCGAAGGCTGGTCCCGCGATGTGACGCTGGACATCGCTGACGAGTTGCGCCGACGTTACGTCGAGTTCGGTGAGGTACCGGACGCGATCCTGGAATTCATGGAAGCCAACCGCCGCTGATGTCCGCAGATGAGCAGGCGCTGATGCAGCGAGACAACGTTACCGCTGCCAGCCGTTCTCCAAGCACACTCCTGCGGAGCTGTCTTGATGCGCCTCGATTAAATTTCCCCCAAAGTATCATTTGGTACCTTGGTCGCCGACGCGTAGGCGTACCGTGCAAATCTCGTCTGAGTAATGGAGGGGGCTCTCCATGGATAAGATCGAGCGGTCTTTTCTGGTCGCGGCCGCGGCGAGCTTCGTAGTGTTTGTCACTGTGGTCGCCTGGCTTGAGCTGATGCCCGCCTGAGAGGCGGTCCGCCTCGTAGGACGCACGAGCAAGCGCGGTCAGCGCAGATATGCACAAAGCCTCACGACAAGTTGTCGTTGAGTGCGCCATTTCGTACAGACAGTCTTGCCACCGATGTTCAGGCTAGTGCACGCTCGTGTCCTGACCTCCTCACGGGGCACAGGCACAGTGAGAGACCCCAGTTGCGGAGCTGGGGTCTTTTCTGTTGCCTGCTGAGTAATGCCGCAAGTCAATCTCCTTCTGGCACGGCCCGGTTCACCGCCGCCGCCGCGTTTCCGGGTCAACAGCCGGCTTTCTTACATCGTGGTGCAAGACGCCCCAGCCTGCAGGCACACATCTGTAGCCGCGGTGCAACTTTGCAAGTTTAGTGTTGGGAGATACCGGTCCGCTTCACCGCGATCTTGGCAATGTCGACAGGGTCGAGCATGCCGGTTGCGCCGATCTCGATGACCTTTCTCGCGATGAGTTCGGTGAGGGGATCGTTGCGTTCAACCAGATGGAGGGAGCGCAGCGCCAGCACGTAGGCTCGATTGAGCCTTTCGATCTCTTCCGGCTTGAACTTGCCGTCCGTGAGCAAACGATTGATTGGCATGGTCGTCGCGTGACCGTCCCTCAGCGACCCCTTCTAATAACGCGCCGCCCAGAGAAAAGGTTCAGGAGCTAGATCGTCAAAGTCGCGATCAGAGTTTGCGAGCAACCCAGCTCGTTGAGTGCCATTCCGATGTTATGCGAGGCCCTGCAATCGCATCGCCAGAGGTCGCGGCGCGCATGCCAATGCTTGGAGGCACGGGCCTTGGCTCGACACGACGTCGAGTACTGTGCCCTGCTCATGAACGTGCGGTGCACGCTCGTGACCTCGCCGATCGCAAATCCACCGATCTTTATTTGGAGCCTAGTCCCCGTCCCCGCTGGATTTTTTCCCTGAACCCCGCACCGGTCGGTTCCTTTGCGGGAACCCAACGCCCTTCAACGCGTTTCTCTGGACAGCTAGGCACCGTGGCTCGAGACGCCGGTGAAGGCCGGAATTCATTTGATGAACGATCAGCGGGTTGCTCGCTTGCTAGAACAACTGCGCGAAAGAACGGCGGAGGAGATCGGCAGCGCGGTCATGCTGCTTGCTCCGTCGCTCACGCCGGAGATGTGGCGGGCGCTGGAGCTTCTTCGCATCGAGCGAAGCTCCAAATCCAGAAGGGCGGCATCGTAGGAATTTCGGAGGCATTGGAATGGGCGTCATCTCGGTTTTAATCGGTGTCCTGATCATCGTCGTCGTCGGAGCAATCTGCTTCTGGGCAATTGATCGGTTTTCACCGGAGGCGAAGCTGGCCAACCTTCTCAAGTTGCTCGTGGTGCTCGTCTGCCTCGGCGCCATCGTCCAGAGACTGCTTGCCCTGACTTATTGAGAACGATGCTTATGCAGGCGTTCGCTGAGGCTGGACTAATTCGTCAGCATCAAAACCCGGCGTCGCTTGTATCCAAGGCAAGCGCGCCATCGCGATTCATCGCATTTGGAAGACCAGGAAGTATTGCCTGGGCAAGAAATCGTGCCTCCCAACAAGTGCGTAACCAGCCTGCTCGAGTTCGGCGATCACCTTCTCGGGCGCGATACGGCGCTCGGGCGGAGGCCCCTCAGGCGCATCTGTTTTGAAATCCACGATGGCGAGGCGGCCGCCAGGCCGCAATGACGATTTCAATCGGGAAAAGTATGCGACCCGATCATCGATGTGATGATACGTGTCCACGATCAGAGCCACGTCGACCGGTTCGGGTAGATTCGGAGTGTCCGCACTTGCCTGCACGGGCTGCAAGACATGGAGTTGCTCACGGTGCGCACGCTCACCGAGGTAACGCAGCATGTCCGGCTCGACATCTGCTGCGAACACCTTCCCGTCGGGCACGCGTTTTGCGATGCGCACGCTGAAATATCCGGTGCCCGCGCCGATGTCCGCAACGCGGGCGCTTTGTGCCAATTGCAGCGCATCCAATATGGCCTCGGGTTTCTGCCAGGCATCGCGCTTGGGGTCGTCGAATTCCTTCGCCCAGGTCTCTGCGTTGCCGAACGTGTGGTGGTACCCCGGCTCCTGCCCGTGCTTCATTTGAGGCGTGGGAGATTGCGCAATGGAGGCACTGACGGGTGACACAAGGAGCAAAAATGCCGCCAGCCACGAAGTTGCCCGAGATGTCATCGGCTTGTCCCTTTACAATAGGCGATGCGCGCAAGGCAATATTAGCCAGACCGAGCAGCTTCAGTGAAGTCAAAGAATGCGCGAGTCTCAGCTTCCGGATGGCAAGGTCCGGGCGTACGCCCGCCGGATCGGCTCCGATCAATGGCGCAGTCGTTCCAAAAAGGGATTGAGATCGGCCGATTCCGCTAGCTTCATCCAGTCCGAGGCAAGTTTGAGCCATGCCTCACGATCGGCTGCTCTCATCGCGCTCTGCGCGTTCAGCTTGCATTCGTTCGCCTCACGACGAAATCTCTGTGCGGGTGTTTCTGGCTTCATAGCATCGACCATCCAATCACTGCGTTGGCGCCGCAGTTCCGGGCGGCTCGGTATCCAGTTGCGCACCGAGATATCGGGCAGGACGATCGCGACGGCCATGCCACGTTCATGGGGTGGTTTCAGAACGCTGAAGCACATAGCTTTTTTGAACCCGCGCCGGAACGTCGCAGGATCAAGCGGCGTTCGCAGCGCCGAATGAGGGTTCGCTTTCAATTTGGAATAGCAATGCGGCCGTGCGCCGAGCCAGCACTGACAGCAAGAAAGCCGGCGAAGCGGGGGCCCGAATTCGCGCCAGGATCACGACTTGCGCTTTCACCGTCTCGCTTCGCGATCGACGGCGCTCTACACCGCAGCCGCTATTGGTTCAACGCACCCATCGCAATTGAAGGGCGGACAGCCCAAGCGTAACGTCCATCGCGACCGAGCCCTGCACTGAAAGAGGCTGCAACGCGAAACTCCTGTTGGATCCGCCGAGGAGAACGTTCGCCCCTACGCCCGCTCCCACCGCGATGTCTCCGCTTGCGCCGACATAGGTTCCCGCCAATGCACCCGCGGGCACGCCGGCGGCGGGTCCCAGAACCGCCCAGGCCAGTCCGCCTGTGCCGACGATCCCTATATCGATGCCGACGGTGTTGAGAGCGCCCTCGTAGATTTGTGGCGGAAGAGGCGCCGGCGGCACGAAGCGGCATTCCATCGACTGATGGCCGAAAATAACGAACCCGATGCTTGGATTGAGCTTGCACGTAAGCATGCCCGATTGGGTCCATGTCGGGCTCTGGCCTGCAGCCTGGCTCGCCAGACCGAACAGCACCGCGGACAGGATGAACGCTTTGAGATTCATGTGAGACATACGCAACTCTATCGCGCTTGGGAAAACCTATTTTTCAAAACCGGTAATTGATGCCGGCGCGCACCGTGTTCAGGCTGTCGGTGCTTACACCTGTGCCAATGACCTTGGTGTAGAGATACTCGCCCTTCACGGACCAGTTGGGCGTGAAGCCATATTCCAGACCAAGACCGGCAACCATGCCGGGCCGCCATGCGGAAGCGGAGCAGTTGGGGAATACATTGAGTGTACCGCAGGGCACGCCCGCGATCGAGGTGCCGTTCGCGCTGGATTTCACGGTTGCCACACCGCCTGTCACATAGAACAGCAAGTTGTCCAAGGCGACGCCGGCCCGCAGCCGCGCCGTTCCGAACGCGCTGATATTGGACGCTACATTCAACGTGATGCTCTGCCCCTGGAAGATAGGCCCGCCCAGAACCGTGGGGGTCACGACGTAATTGCCCTTGATGTTGGCCCAGTCGAGATCGCCTTCGACACCGAGGACGACATAGCCCTGCTAAATCTGCGCGCCCACTGTCCCGCCGAACATTCCGCCGCTCATGCTCATGCTTGTGCGGTCGAACCTGTTGCCGAACAGGATGAGCGGATCCTGGTTGCCCCAGTTCCAGCCGCCGTTGGCACCGATATACAACCCGGTCCAGTTATAAGCCGCCGCCACCACCGCCGGAGCCTTGACCGGCGCAGTCGGAAGATCAGCCGCGCTTGCCGCACCGTAACCAATCATCGATAGAGCCGCAGCGGCTGCTGAAATAATCTTCTTCATTTGCAAACACTCTCCTTGAAAGGCGCCGCGGAATTCCGGCCGAATTTGCCGGTCACGACGGAAAGCGGCCGGCTGGTGCGGCCGGCCGATTTCGCTTAATCAGTATCTCGCAACGATCGGGCCATCAAACCTTGTAGTTCACGCGCAGCATTGGCCCACAGTGCACCGCCGCAGTCATTGACATTGTGCAGAACCTGACGCGACCGGTGCAATTTCGTCGTTGTGGCTATTTTGCATCGTTTCGGAGCTGTTTCGCCGATGACATGACCATCATAATACCTTCGGCGGTCTGCATCGTTGGCATTGCAACGACCTGAGCAGCTTCTTTGCTGATCGGGAGCATCTTCGTTAAGGTGCCCGGAACCGTGCCAGTTCGTCGACGGCCTGGCCATCGCCTCGATAGCGAGCGAGCGTTTGGGTGAAAGCGATGTTCCTGTTTGCAATCCGGCCAGCTGGTTTCAGTCACTCACGACCCTCAGGCGAGCATGCCTTGAGAACCATGGGAGTTACCGTTGTGCTCGGGGCGCTTCTGTGCACGTCGCTCGTGGTCGCGCTGGAAGCGTTGAGCAAGCCGTTCCTGGACAAGAACAGCTTTTATCTTTCGTCGGCTGGTTTCCGCATCCAGATCGCGAACGATCCGGCGACCAAAAAGGCGATGCACGCGCTTCCCCCGCATCAATTCGTCCTGCACCGGAATGGCGACGACGCACGATATTTGTTCGCGGAACCGCAGCACTGCGTCTGTATCTTCATCGGCACACGCGACGCGTATCAAAGCTACCGCGACATGTTGGGCCGACCTTCGGCTGGTGCCGATCCCCTCGATGCGGACTACAGAAGCCAGGCCAGTGCCATGCTGAACGTGAACCCCGAGGATTTCAATCTGCTCCCCGACACGACGGGCGTGGCCGACATCCTGCGGCTGTACTACTGAGCGCCTTGGACCTCCATCGATCCCGACAAAGCTTGAACGCGCCCCGCACCTGACGTAAGTGTTGAGTTGGTTTTCCAGCATGACGACGAGTGGGCATGCGTGCAATCAAGATACCGATTTGGCTGCGCATCGCGATGGTCGTTGGAAGCGTTGTTCTCGCCGGCAGCGCTGCCATTCTGGCGTATCGCTGGTACGTTCGTCCGGTACAATTGTCGATAGCTGTCGGCTCGCTGGATGGCGAAGCGCCGAAAGCACTATCGGCACTCGCGAGCCGACTGGCCGAAACCAACGCGCCTGTCCGGCTGAAGATAGTCGAAACTTCGGGCCCGCTTGAATCGGCGAGTGCGTTCTCCTCGGGCAAGACGGACCTGGCAATCGTTCGCGGAGACGTCGGCGATCTAACACAGGCGCAGGCCGTTGTCGTCATGGGCCAGGCGGTCGCCATGCTGGTCGCGCCGCCAGGGTCATCGCTTGCGGAAATGACGGACCTGAAGCGTGTGACGGTTGGCGTCGTAGGAGGCGAAGTCAACCAGAAGATCGTGAGCGTGCTCACAAAATCGTACGACCTCGATCGCGCCAATGTCGCCTTCAAGAATCTCACGCCGGCGGACGCTCGCCGCGCGCTCGAGGCCAAGGAGGTCCGCGCCCTGCTCCTGGTGATCCCGCTCACGGAGAAATATCTAACGCTGGTAAGGGGATTGTTTCCGCAAAACGCGAAGACTGCACCGATCCTGATTCCAATCGAGAACGCGGGGGCAATTGCCGAAAAAGAGCCCGCCTATGAGAGCTTCGATATTCCCAAAGGCACGCTCCGTGGCGCTCCTCCCGTTCCGAGTGATGATACCACGACCTTGAGGACCACTTTCTATTTGGTCGCCAAGAAGAGCCTCGACAACGACCTCGTCGCCGGCTTTACACAATCATTGATGAGCGCACACCGAGACTTGCTGGGAAAGGAGCCGCTCTTGGCGCAAGTCAAGGAGCCAGACACGGACGCCGGTGCGTATCTTCCGGTTCATCCGGGAGCACTGGAATTCTACAACGGCAACCAGCAGAGCTTCCTGGACAAGTGGAGCAATGTGATCTTTCTCACCCCGATGGCTCTTGGCGCGCTCGCGTCTATTCTTGCCGCAGCCTGGAAATTCCTGCGATATGGCCAAGCCGCTACGAAAGAAGAAGCGCTCGAACTCACTTTACACGCTGGGCCGAAAGATCAGGGGCGCTCAAACGGAAGCGGAGTTGTCGACCATCGAAAATGAAATCGACCAGGTGCTCCGCTCGCAACGGGCCGAAGCGGCAGCGGAGGATGAGAACACGCTCGACGCCGCCACATTGAACGTCGCCGCCCATCGTCTTGAGAACCTGATACACGACCGAAGGGCGGCGCTGGGTTTGTCGAATGCCCAGACCGACCAGCGAACCGCGACCTGAACTTTTTTCGGGCACCGGTTTCGCCTAATCGACAGCATAGAAAGCTGTCTGGGAACGACCGCGCCACTCGGAAGGAGAGCAGCCGCTCCATTTGCGGAAGGCCCGCACGAAGGCACTGTGGTTTTCGTAGGCCACGGCCGCTGCTATTTCGCCGATGGGGAGATCAGTTGCGCCCAGCAATTCGGCAGCCATTGTGTAGCGGGAGCGGTCTCGCTCGTCGGCGAACGTCGTCCCTTCCTGCTCAAGACGACGGTTCAGCGCGCGGGGATGCATAGCGAGCCGGGCCGCCGCGGCCTCGAGGGAAGGCAGGCCTCGAGAGAGCAATGGTCGCAACTCGTGCCTTAGCCGCACCGATGCCGAAAGCTGATCCAGACCGATCGCCTCCCTTATGGCACTCAGCAGTTGCTCGCGACGATCGACATCGGCACGAGGATTTTTCCATTCGAGGTCTTCGCGCGAGAGCAGCAGACAGGTCTGATCCTGATTGAACAGGATCGGGCTCTTCAACAGACCATGATAGGCGGCAGGATCACCAGGAGGACGATGATTGAAGTGCAACTCGAGCGGCCCAACGTCGCCGTTTGTCAAGCTGCGGATTGCGTTGACCGCGAATGCAATGCCGACCCCGTAGACCTGATCGTTTTCCCTGAGATAACGATCGTAAATCGCAAAGCCGAGCGCGGCGCAGTCCCCAAACGGAACGAAGTACCAGCACGCGCCCTGCGAAAAGCCGGGCTGAACGCTTACAAAATCTTCTATCGCTTCGCCGAGCGTCGACGCGCAGTCGATCACTTCCCCGATCGAGCCAAAATCCCCAAGCTTGAAACGCATTCCCAGCAGCACGCCGAAGTGGTCGCAGCGGCAAGCCTTTGCGCACCGGTCCACCAAGGACAGCGCGGATCGAAACGGAATCCGATTATCGACGGAGAGGTCTTCAGGCCGGATATCAAGGCCGTGCAATACGTCATCGATTTCGACCTGGAACTCTCTAAGAAGCGCCGGGATGCCGGCAAGTGGGCCAACCCTTTGCAGAGCCTCCGACATCTCGTCACCCTTCCGCACGATCTCCTTTCTCGTAAATGGTACGTAAGCTTGGGGAGCATTGATCCTGATCAAGCTGATGTCACTCGCATGCGCGATGCGTGCGGTGCACGCGTGCGTCCTTGAGACGCACCCTCGGGGCGGAGATGTAAACAAGAGCGCGGACGTCGCCGCGATGCGGACCGCTCAAGGACAAGACCGAGCGACGATCACCCGATCGTCGTTGCCCACACAGCCCCGCCGGCAAGGAGCATCACTCCAGCGATGAACATCGCCGTCTCCAGCCGCGTCATCAGCCAATTGCCACGCATGGCGCGCCTCAATTGTTGGACCATCTCGGAGTAGCATGGTCTCGAATAGTTAATGAATTGTTAATCGGCCCAAGGGCTCCTTTGGGGCGACTTCATGGCGAGGCCCTGTCTGGGTTGTGCACCCTTTTTGCAGATCATTTGCCGGTCGAAAGACATGGGCCGCATCCTGCTTTGCCCCTGCCAACGCCTTCACTATGTGATGCGACCGAGACGACTTGCCGAATTGCCCTTCGTTGTGTGAATCGCAACACACAGCGGAAGGCCGAATCAACTTAGCTTGCTTGTCGCCGTCGTTAGGCACGGCGGTTTCTCCCTGAACTTGGGCCCGTCGCAAATGGCGGGCTCCTCTTAATCGCCCGGTGCTTGCCGTCGTCGACGGCGCCCGGCCTCCCCTGATCCGATTCTTCAATGGTCGTGAAACTTGGGCGAGCGCGTCACGACGGCGCGCATGGATGGGGTCCGCCACCATGGGATCGAGCACGTGTCCAGGCCGGAAGATCGCCCAGAATGAACCATCGACCGGTTGAATAGACCTAGTTTATGCCGAGCAATCGCGCCTTGAGGGCGCGCAACGATCTCGTAGGGAGTGATTTCATGAAATACATATCGCACTGGAAGTTGCCTCAGGGGACCGTGAATGCCGCGATCAAGCGGTTTCTGGAAACGGGTGGGAAGCCGCCTGAAGGAGTGAAAATGCTGGGGCGTTGGCACGGCATGAATGGTGAGGGATTTGCGATCTCTGAATCGACTGATCCGAAAGCCATGTATCAATGGTATGCGCAATGGCTCGATGTGCTGGACCTCACCGTCACGCCGTGCGTCGAAGATGCGGAGGCTGGACCGATATTGGCCTCCCTCCCAAAGCGCTGACGACCAAGCGGACAGCGGCGACCTTCGAATCAATCGCGGCGGTCGCCGCATCCGAAGCGATCGCAAAAATCTCCGGTCATTGCCCAACGCAGGTCTGAATGAAATCCCGTCGCTGCGGGCCGACGATCTTCTGATCAATCGCCTGCTTCAGGCATTCCAGCCGCGCCTGCGCCACGCAGAGCTGCATCTGATCCACGCGCTCCTGCCCCTGAGCCGACTGGGCCGCCGCACGGCAAGCGTAGCGCTTGCTCGGCGAGACCGGCGCGGCGGCGGCAGTGTTGGGTTGGACGGGTGGAGCTGCAGGCGCCGGCGACGGTGAGGACGATTGCGCAAAGGCTGCAAGCGCCAGAGCAAGCAATCCCACGGCAACGATCGCTATCGCCACAAATCTCATCGGTGGCCCTCCATGAAGGAGATTGAAAGCATTGGGCTGAATGAGCGGTGAACGTTGCACGCCAAAAGCCGCCGCAAAGGCGCGCGGCGGCCGGGGATTGTCAGTCTTGCTTACCAGGTGGTCTGGCCGAAACGCGGCTGCTGGGCGAGCAGCATCGAGGGCTGGGCGGCCCGCGGCCCGGCAGCGATTTTCCGTTTGGGCAGCGCCTTCGAGGCGATCTTCGGCTGGGTAGCCGCGACCCGGGCAGCTTCGGCTTCGGGGAGTTGGGCGAAGGCTTCGCGCACGCGCGCTTTCGGCGAAATCTCTGGTTCGGCGAATGGGACAGCCGCAGCCATGGGATCGCCGCGGGCCGCCTTCGCAGATGCGATCACAGCGACCGGATCTGGCGGAACCGTCGCGCGCGTGTCGAACACGATCCGCTCCGGAAGCTTGCGGTCCGAATGGATGCGCACGGGCGGCAGGTCGGAAGCCGATGTCAGCGTGCTCGGAAGCGGCACCTGCGGCAGCACAACGCTTGAAATCAGGAGCAAAGAAAGCAACGCGCCGCCGACATAGAGAAAATACCGCAAAATAGGCATTATGACACCGCTCCACCTGCAAAACGCGCAGAGGTTCCCTGTCCACCCGATCGGGGGGCTCTCGAATGGTGGGTCTTGGGGCGGCGTGCTCGGTTCAACGCGGCAGGTCACGATTTTGCGACCTGTGGGTCAGGCCCGGCTGGCGGCAATCGGTGTGCATTTCGCCTTGTTGGCATAGATATTCACGAAACCGATATGCAGCCGCTCGAAAGTCCTGCGGCTCTTCATGTTAACCATGTCGGGCAGGATGCGCTTTCGGTCGGTGAGATGGCTGCCGTCGCGGCGGCTGAAGACGCAGGCGATTTCGATATCCTTGACCGCATAATCGTTGTCGTTGCGCAAGGTGAAGGTGACCAGCGCTTTCGACCCCAAGCCGCCCCTGCGCCAGGACTGTGAGGAAATCTTCAGACCGTTGACCGGCACCGCCTCGGGGGAAGCCGTGGCCTGTGCGGCCGGCGTGGAATTCGTTTCGGCGCCGGTGGGAGCAGGCGCGGCATTGACCGGAGTTGCTTGTTGCGCCGTTGCGGCCGGCGCAGCATCCCCGAGCGATTGACCGCCGGCGCTCCGCGGTGGTCCAAACGCCCATACGCAAAGCGCGGCGATCATCGCAACCGGCAATAGCGCTGCCGTCATCGCCGGGCGGCTGCGACCTCTCCTACGGCCAAAAAAGGAGTTCGCTTTCCCTTTCATCGCAAGGCCCTCGAGCGACACGCCAGCATCAAAATCTGCCGGGTCGCGGCAAACTGCAACCACGCAATCGGGATGGCGTGCGGCTAAGTCCGCCGTAAGGAAAAGGTTGCATGCGAAGCCGGCGATTTTCGGGTAATGCGAGAAAGGACATCTGACGGGATAGCTATGACATGTTGCGACCGCTAACATCGACGCGCCGCTATCAGCGTCGCAGCCAATGCGCGAAATCGGTCGACAGGCCGGTTCGAAGCGACCAACGGGAGAGCCAACATGCCGATCGTCACCTGGGACCACGTACATCTGAGAAGTCCCGACCCGGAGGCAACCGCGGCGTGGCTTGAAGACATCCTGGGCGGCGTCATCATCCGCGGGCCGAACCGGATCGACGTCAAGCTCGGCGGCGCCAACGTCTTCATTGCCAAGGTCGAACCGGGTGACGGCGTCAACTCGCCGCCGGTAGCACCCTATCAGGGGCTCGATCATTTCGGCCTCACGGTGAAGGACATCGATGCAGTCGCAGCCGAGATCAAGGCCAAGGGCGTCGAATTCACCAGGGAGCCGACGACGATTCGCCCGGGCGTGCGAATTTGCTTCATTCGCGGCCCCCAGGGGATCTCGATCGAGCTTCTGGAGCGCGACAAGAAGTACGCGTGACCTTTGTCGCGCAATCCAGGCTACGTCATCGAACCCGGCATGAAGCAGCGAATTGTCAGACCGAGATAACCGCGAATCGGCCAGACCATCGTGCGACCGATCCGATTGGGCTCGGTGATCACGGCTTCATCGGGAACATCGACCCACTCGCCGTCGATTCGCACCCGATAATGCCCGCCGGCAGTCTCCCAATCGACATCCGATACCGCGCTGCCGTCCGCATCGGAACAACACGGCCCCTTCGCGCTGCGGAGCTTCTCGAACCACTGGTGCAGTTCGGGATTTTGCGCCGCGTAGCGCCCGTCAACATCACGCGCATGACCGGATGCCGAAATCAACGCTACCAGCAACAGTGCACAACTGATTCGAAGCGGCAGTTTCCAACGCGCTGAGTCGCAAGCTGCCAGTTTGTTTCTGAGATACGCGTCACTCGACTGACGCGGCGCATGGCCGCCGGAATTGATCCAGTTGCTCATCTCGTCCTGCTCCTGCACCTACCCCTTGGTGCGCAAAACTGACATGCATTTAGTGGGCCAACTTTCTATTCGATTTGATTCGCCCCCGTTTTCGTGTTGCTATCAGTCAATCCGCAGGCTTGCTGCAGTCAATCACGGGCGACTACGGAAAGCGCGTAAAGTTTGTTCGCGCGTCTGTGGATGACTCTATTGCGCTGACGCTCATTGTTGTGCGTCGAAAAACGATTCGTTGCTTGAAACCCGATTGCGAACATGAAGAACGGTCTCTATTCCATACACGTCAGCTTGCAAGACGGACGCGTCGGCAAAGGAAGCGGCATCGTCGTGTTCTGCGACGGCAAAATTTACGGCGGTGATGCTTATCTTTTTTACACTGGCACGTACACCGTGAAGGGCGACAGCTTCAAGGGCGAGGTCCTGGTCCAGCGCCACACCTCGAGTCCCGACGCCAATCCACTGTTCGGCGGCCCGGCTCCGGTCGGCATCGGCGTCTCAGGCAACTTCACCGACGCGCGCGGCGTGATGAATGGAACCGCCCTCGTCGGCAAGGCAAGCCAGATCTTCGGCGCCACGCTGCACAAGCTCGCAGACATCGACTAGCAACCTTTCGCATTGGGATGCTTTTCTCCCGCGACATTGTTCCTCTCTGCGTGAACGCCATCGCTCACTCGGCCGCCTGCTCGAGCGGGGCGACGCGCGGCAGAATGATCTGAATTCGCGTTCCGCCACCCGGTTCGGAATCGAGATCAAGCCGGCCGCCGAGACGGTTGGTGACGATGCTGTAGACGATGTGCAGCCCAAGCCCGGTGCCGCCCTGGTCCCGGCGCGTCGTGAAGAACGGATCGAACGCGCGGCGCCGCACGTCGAGTGACATGCCGCAGCCATTGTCGGAAAAAAGCACCTCGACGTTATCCTTGCCGGATTCGCGCACCTTGATGTCGACAACGCCCGACCTGCCGTCGGGAAATGCATGCGCGACCGCATTGAGAAACAGATTGGTGAGCACCTGACCGTAGGGCCCGGGATAGCTCGTCATCATGAGATTGGGCTGGCACTCGACGTTGAGCGTCAGATTCCGCTTGCGCAGCCCCGGGCGCAGACTCATCACCACCTGCTCGGTCAGATCGGCGAGATCGAACGTGCGCTGGTCGGAATAGTTGCGATCGGCAGCGACCTGCTTGAACGACTGGATCAGTTCGGCCGCACGGTTGAGGTTGGCCACGAGCTGGGACGAAGCGTCGCGGCTTGTCGCAAGAAATTCGTGGAGGCTCGAGCGGCGCACGTCGCCGCGCTCGACCTCGGACGTAAAATTCGCCGTCTTGCGTTCCAAAGCGGAGGCAACCGTCAGGCTGATGCCGACGGGGTTGTTGACCTCGTGGGCGACACCGGCAACGAGCCTGCCGAGCGCTGCGAGCTTCTCCGCCTCGATCAGCGATGCCTGGGTGTCGCGCAGATTGCGCAGCGCCGTTTCGGCGGCATCGCGGGCTTTCCGCATCTCGAGCTCGACGCGCTTGCGTTCGCCGATATCGAGCGCGACGGTCACGATGCGATCGACCTTGCCGTCCGCGTCGAGCAGCGGCAGCTTGTTGACGAGCCATTGTCGCATCTGCCCGCTTGCGTCGACGTATTCGTCTTCGTAGAAGCCGAGCTCGTTGGCGCCTTCGAGCACCCGCTTGTCGAAAATGTCGGTCTTCTTCGCGCCATAGCGCGACATCAGCTCCGTCGTGGTGCGTCCGATCGCGTCCTCCGGCTCGATTCCGAAGATGCCCGACATGTAGCGGTTCATCAGCACATAGCGGAGCCGCTTGTCCTTGACGTTGATGACGGCGGGAACGGTGTCGATGACCTGTTGCAGCAGCCTGCGCCCTTCGGCGATCGCGTCTTCGGCGCGCTTCTGATCGGTGATGTCGCGAACGGTGCCTTCGTAGCGGACCACCTCGCCCTTGTCATCGCGCACCACGGTTGCGCTGTCGGAGAGCCAGAGGATGCCGCCGCCGCGCTGGCGCACCTGATATTCGAAGTCGCGCACCACGCCGTCGCGCCGCATCAGTCGCTGGAATTGCTCGCGCGCCGCGGGATTGACATAGACGTTGCGGGCGATGTCGTCGATGCTCGCGATCAGCTGCTCGGGCGTCTCATGTTCCATCATTCGCGCCAGCGCCGGATTGGCGTTGAGCAGCTTGCCGCCGGGCGTCGTGACATAAATGCCGTCGACCGATGCCTCGAACAGCTTGCGGTAGCTCTCCTCCGCAAGGCGCTGCTCGGCCAGCGCGCGCACCGCAGCCTCGCGGGCCGTGTCGGCGTCGACCAGCGTTCGGCGGAACACTTCCGCCGCGCGCGCGATATCGCCGATCTCGTTCTGGACGTCGGTGCCGGGAATGGAGGTGTCCTTCTTGCCTCCGGCGAGCGCCCGGATCGCGCTGGCGATTGAGGTCAGCGGGCCGACCGTGCGGCGAACCACAAAGGATGCCGCAAATGTTCCGATCAGCACGCCAATGGTCGAGAGAATGATGCTCTGCCACTTCGTTTCACTCAGCGTGCGCGCGAAGTCACCGGCCAGTATCCGGCCTCGTCGTGCGCTCAGCTCGCGCAATAATTCTGTGACCCGCCCGATCAGCCGGCCTTCGGTGCCCAGCACCTCCTTGTCGAGCTTCGCGATCTCGCTTTCGGTGCCGGCAATGGCCATGATCGCGTCAGCGTAGGCATCAGCGGCGCCGCGGAGCGCCGGATCGTCGATGGTGAGCGCGCGCATGCGCGCAGCCGCCCGCTCGGCGCCGGCGGGATCGTTGGCGAGCAACGTGGATGCGATCTCGTCCTGGGCGCGAAGCAACGCCTTGGCACCGGCCTGGTCGGTTGCTGCCCCGACCGCTTGCTCGAAGCGCGCCCGCACCGGCGGCAGCGCCGCGAGCAGCTCGGCACGTCGCGAGATCAGCGCGGTGACGCGCTCGATGCCGTCGCGATAATTGGCCAGCCGCTGGCTGATGCCATCGATCATGTCCTGCTGTTCGGGCGCGAGCTCGAGCCTGGTCTTCTTGAGGAGCGCGCCAAGCTCGGAGGCGACCTCCACGACGCGGTCGGATTGGGCATTGGGATCGGTGACGAAATCGCGCGCGGCGAGCCGCAGCTCGTTGACGCGGCGGTCTATCTGCTCGGCGACGTCGCCGACATCCTGCAGGCGGCGAAGCTCGACAAACGTGGAATCGATATGGCGAATCGCGATCACGCTCGCCATGCCGGTTGCGGTGATGACCGTCAAAAGCAGCAAGAAGCTGCCAAAGGTCATCTGGCTGATCGAAAGCGAAAACGATCGAATCCGTCCAGAAATCGCCGAAAGCGCAGGTGGCATGTCTAGGTGAGCCCGGACGTCAAAATCGACATCAAAATGGCAATATATACGAGAGCCGAAGGGAACATAGCAGAAACGTAACGCGCTGCTTCAGGACCGACCGCATGCACCGCCAGGCTTTACCTTCGGTTTTGGGCCCGCGGATGGCACGCGCCTGCCGTCCCGGCCGGGCCGAAGCGCGGTCTCGAGCGACGCATCGATGTGCGCACCGACGGTTGCGGGTCGCCGCCTCAGCAGCGCGCCTGCGATACGGCCGAGAGGCGCAACACTCATCCGAGCGCACCGACCTCGAACAGTTCGCCGTCATAGCCGGCCTCGAGGGGGATGCGGAGCTGACGGCCGCCGTTGAGGCGGGTCATGACCGGCATGACCGTGACGATGTCCCTGCCCTTCGTGTCATCGAGCACCGCCTTCACGCTGGCCTGCTTGCCGAGCTTGATCAGGTTGCGCGTGGTCGGGAATGGCAGCTTGAATCGACCGCTCTCGCCCCCTTGCAGCGCCTCGCGGGGCGAGACCCAGATCGAGTTGGTCAACTCCCGGCCATCGTGAGCGCCGAGCTGGTCCGGCGGCGCCGCGGCCAGGAAGAACCAGGTATCGAAGCGTTTGGGCATGCCTTCCGGCGTGATCCAGTGCGCGTAGGGCACGAGTTCGTCCAGTGCGAGCCAGAGATCGTTCTGCGCGAGTACATCGAGAAACGTGGTCTTGCGCTCGTTGAGTGCGCCCCGATGCGCGGCCTCGATCTCGCCGGCACGCCGTGCGTCGACCAGACTATCGGAGCCCTTTGGCCGCGCCAGCAGGATCCCGCTCTCCTCGAAGGTCTCGCGGATCGCCGCGATCCGAAAGCTCAGGCTGGCTGTATCGAGTCCCTCGCCGCCGGCGTAGAGCTCGGGACGCGCGATGATCTCGTTATCGTTCTTGTCGACGCTGCCGCCGGGAAACACCAGCGCGCCCGAATTGAAATCGATCTCATAATGGCGAACCATCATGAAGACCTCGATCTCATTTGCAGCCCGCGCGTCGCGCAACAGCAGGATGGTCGACGCCGGGCGTGGTGTGACGAGCTCGGCCATGGCTTATTCCGCCGCGCTCGATTGTGGCCCGAGGTTGGCGCGGCGGTCGAACCGCGCCACCCGCGACAGGAGATAGTCGACCTCGGCCTTCGCGGTGGGCGATATTGCACTCCCCGGCTTGCGCTGCGCGCTTGAGGCGATGATGCCCCGTTTCTGCAGCACGTATTTCCGGACCGCGAGCCCAGCTCCGAGCTGCTGCTCATAACGGATCAACGGCAGGTGCGCGTCGAACAGGTCGTGAGCGGCATCGCGCCGGCCCTGCTTCGAAAGGTTGACGACGTCGATCAGCATCTCGGGGAAGGCATAGCCGGTCATCGCACCGTCGGCACCGCGCTCCATCTCGAAATCCAGAAACAGACCGCCGTTGCCCGTAAGGATCGAGAGCGGCCGGAGCGACCCGTCCTTCTGGAACGCACGCAGAGCCGAGATCTTTTCGAGCCCCGGCCAGTCCTCGTGCTTGAGCATCACGCAGGAGGGGCTGTCCATGACTATCCTGCGTATCACCTGCGGCGTGAACACGACGTTGAGCGTCAGCGGATAATCCTGGAGCACCCAGGGAATGTCGTTGCCGATCGCTTCCTGCGCCTGCTTGAAATAACCCGTGATCTGGTCGTCCGTGCGCAGGTGTGGCGGCGGCGCGATCATTACGCCGGCGGCACCCGCATCCATGGACGCCTTTGCCAGCGCGCGCATCGAGGCAAATCCCGGCGCCGAGACGCCCACGATGATCTGCATGGTCTTTGCACTTGTCTTGGCGCGCTTGACGAAGCGGATCGCGACCTGCTCGGCCTCGGCGGCATCGAGCTTCGGCGCTTCGCCCAGGATGCCGAGCACAGTGACGCCGTCGCACCCGATCTCGGCATAGAAATCCGTGAGCCGGTCGATCGAGCGCTCGTCGATCCGGCCGTCGTCGTGAAAGGGCGTCGGCGCGATCGCAAAGGTGCCTTTGGCCTCGGCGGTGAGTTTGGTCATTTGTATGCCTCTATCTCTCTTTCGTCATTCCGGGATGGCCCGAAGGGCCAGGCCGGAATCCATAACCACGGTCGAGGTTATGTATTTCGGGCTCGCCGCGTCGCGGCGCCCCGGAATAACGAATCATTTGAATCTCCGCGCCGACTTCTTCAGCTCCTCTTCGGAAAAGAAGATGTCCTTGGCGTGGGTGACGATATCCTCGGCCTTCCATCCCGAAAACGGCGGAGTCCAGCCTTCCATCTCCATCATGCGCATTTCGCGGATCCCACGCGGGCCGGACACGCCGAGCACCTTTCCGGTCTGGTCTCCGGAAAGGCCGCTGACCATGTATAGCACGGCGGGTGCTATTCCGTCGGGCCCGAGCGCGGCACCCGGGTTCTCCTTGTAGCGAGGCAGGTCTGCCGTCATTCGGGTCAGGGCGCCCGGCGCCAGCGTCCAGACCCTGATGTTGTATCTGCGCCCCTCGATCGCGAGCACGTTGGAAAGACCCCAGATGCCGCCCTTGGCCGCGCCGTAATTGGTCTGGCCGAAATTGCCGATCAGTCCCGATGTCGACGACGTGTTGACGATGACGCCGCCGCCATTGTCGCGCATCCATTTGAACACCGGCAAAGTCGCGCAGAAGGTGCCCTTCAAATGCACCTTGATCACCTTGTCCCAATCGGCCTCCGCCGCTTTGGCAAAGGTCTGGTCGCGCAGGATGCCGGCATTGTTGACGAGAATATCGGCGCGCCCGAAATGCTTGATAGCGTCGTTGAAGACGGATTGTCCGCCTTCGAGGGTGGAGATGTCAGCGCCATTGGCGACCGCGCGGCCACCTTCGGCCTTGATCGCCCGCACCACCTTCTCCGCCATCGACAGGTCGGCGCCGGAGCCGTCGCGGGGCCCGCCGAGGTCATTGACGACGACCGCGGCCCCTTCGCGCGCGAACAGTTTCGCGTAGGCCTCGCCCAACCCGCCGCCCGCGCCCGTGATCAGCGCCACCTTGCCGTCGAGTAGTCCCATGGTCTGTCTCCCTCAGCTTCCGTCATTGCGAGGAGCAAAGCGACGAAGCAATCCAGACTCTTCTGCTTGGCCCTGGATTGCTTCGCTTCGCTCGCAATGACGATTTCCTCATCCCAGCACCGTCTTGCCGTTTCTGATCACCGTCGCGTCGCGCGACTTCACTTTCGCCTCGAATGAAATCACGTCGCCATCCTTCCACATCGCGATCGTCACGGTCTCGCCGGGAAACACCGGCGAGGAGAAGCGCGCGACATGTTGCCTGAAGGCCGACGGATCGTAGTCGGCATAGGTTTGCAGCACGCCGCGGCAACTGATGCCGTAGGTGCACATGCCGTGCAGGATCGGGCGCGGAAAACCGGCCTTCTTGGCAAATTCCGGATCGGAATGCAGCGGGTTGCGATCGCCGCACAGACGATAGACCAGCGCCTGGTCCGGCCGCGTCGCGATATCCACCGTCTTGTCCGGGGCGCGCGACGGCACCTGGTGCGGCTCGGGCTGGCCTTCGGATGGTCCGCCAAAGCCGCCGTCGCCGCGGGCAAAGCGCGAGGCAACCAGGGTTGCGAGCTTCTCGCCATCGACGCTCTTCAGGATCGTCTGGTGGCGGATGATCGCCCCCTTGTCCTTGCCCTTGTCATAGACGGCGAGCACGGATGAATTGGCGATGATGTGCGCCGATGGCGCAAGCGGCTTGTGGAAGGTGATGTCACGCTCGCCGTCGACCACCATGACGCGGTTGAGGTTCATCTCGCCCGGACCCGCGCCCCAGGCCGCAACCGAGGCGAAGGTCGGCACTACCTTGAGCGGACGCGGCGAGGCCGAGGCTTCGTTCACAAACTGCAGTTCCCGCTCATCCATGGGATCCGCGCCCAGGCCGATGCCATAGGCGTAGAGCATCACCTCGCGATCGCCGTAGCTGTATTTCTGGCCGAGATTTTTCAGCGCCATCAGCTCTTCGTATTTGATCGGCATGTCCTGTCTTTCCTTCGAACTCTCGCCGCGTATCGGTGTGCCCTGTTCGCTTGTGGAAGAGGGCGGCACCTATGACAGCAACAAACCCGCTTCGGTGAGGGGTTGGCTCCGCGGAGAGAAATCCTTTCGCGGAGAGAGACCCCTCATCCGGCGGCTTCGCCGCCACCTTCTCCCACAAGGGGAGAAGGTATTTTTCAGCTCCGTAGCCGCTCAACCCACCCCACGAAATCCGCTACACCGGCGTGAAGAATGGGAGCGGCGCGCCGTCGGTCGGCTTGAACACCACCCTCACCTTCTGACCGATGCTGATCTTGTCGATGTCGCAATCGACGATGTTGGTCTGCAGCGAAGGTCCCTCCTTCAGCGTCACGTAGGCAATCGCGTACGGGCCGCTGGCGGATTTGCGCATCAGGCTGAAGGTGTAGATCGCGGCCTCGCCGGAGGCCTCTTCCCATACGGTCCGGTCGGAGAAGCAGAACGGGCAGATCGACCGCGGGAAGTAATGCGGTTCGCCGCATGCTGTGCAGCGCTTGATGAGGAATTTGCCCTGCCTGGCCGCGTCCCAGAAATGTGCGGTCTCGGGGTTCGTCACCGGTGCCGGATACTTTCTTGGCTCAGCCATCAGACGCGCTCCAGAATGCAGGTTGAGGCGGCGTGGCGCACGCCCAGTAATCCGCCGGTGCCGTGCGCGATTGCAAGATCGCAGTTCTTCACCTGCACCTTGGGATGCGCTTCGCCGCGCAACTGCCGCACCGCCTCGATGATCTTTGTCATGCCGCCGCGGTTGACCGGATGGTTGCTGCAGAGGCCGCCGCCGTCGGTGTTGAACGGCAATTTGCCGACGCCCGAAATCAGATTGCCATCGGCCACGAACTTGCCGCCCTCGCCCTTCTTGCAGAAACCGAGGTCCTCGAGCTGCATCAGCACGGTGATGGTGAAGCTGTCATAGATCGAGGCATATTTGATGTCCTTTGGCGTCACGCCCGCCTCCTCGAAGGCGCGCGGGCCGGACCAGACTCCAGCCGAATAAGTCAGGTCGAGATCCTTGCCGCCGCGCGGGCCCTTCATCGCCTCGCCCTGACCGATCAGCCGCACAAGAGGTTTCTTGAGGCTCTTTGCGATCTCGGGCGTCGTCACGATCAGCGCGCCGCCGCCATCGGTGACGACGCAACAATCCAGCCGATGCAGGGGATCGGAGATCATAGGTGAATTCAGAACGTCTTCGACGGTGACGACCTCCTTGAGGAATGCGTGCGGATTGTATTGGGCATGATGGGAGGCGGCGACCTTGATCCAGGCGAGCTGCTCGGATGTAGTGCCATAGTCGTGCATGTGGCGCATGGCACACATGCCGTAAGCGTTGTGGGTGGTCGCGCCATAGGCCACCTCGAAATCGGCTTCCGCGCCGGCCGCGCGCGGCGGCATCGGCCCGGTGCGCGGCTTGCCCGCGAGTGTGATGAGCGCAATCGAGCATTTGCCGGCGGCAATGGCCTCGGCGGCGTGGCCGAGATGGATCAGATAGGAGCAGCCGCCGGTATCGGTGGAATCGATGTGGTGCACCTTGAGGCCGAGATAATCGACCATCGGCCAGGTGCCGCCCGGCGCGTCGCCGGCCATGAAGTAGCCGTCGATGTCGTTCTTGGTGAGGCCGGCGTCCTCGATCGCGCCCCTGGCGACCTCGGCATGCAATTGCGCGGTGGATTTGTCGGGTGCGTGCCGGGTCGGATGCTCATAAATCCCGGCAATGTAGGCCTTGCCCTTGATGGTCAACTGGCTCTCCGCTCGCGTTTCCTTGATCTACTCCCTGACGATTTCTTGGCCTGCCGGGAGGAGCTTGGCAAGCGGCGAATATTCCGTTAGGCGAGAGGGGTACCTCCAAAATTCGAGGTCGTCCCCGCGATAGCGGGGACCCATAACCACAGGCTCTCGTTGTTGCTGTGGCTGGTCGCTCCAATTCGCGAACTACAAACCCCATTGGTTAGGGGTCCCGGGTCGCGCTCGCGATGCTCGCTTGCCCGGGACGACACTGAAGTTAGGGCAAAAGACAGCGTTCTCGCGACGCGGCAGCGCCCGAGTTTGTCAGAAATATCTACCCTCGTGAACAATGAGGGCGCAGGGAATACCGGGTGAACGATGCACCCGCAGCCTCGCATGCAGTGAAAAAAAGCATACGAGTTAGCCACCACAGGTTCACCGGATCGATCCGGCATTCCCTGCGCGACGGTTTACGACTTTCTGCGCGCTCTCCTCGGTGTCCATGACTTTTTAGTCACCGTCGCCTGCGGTCGTCCCGCAAACTTAGCACCAGCCCAGGGGCGCCAGGACCACACGCCTTCGCCGTCCGCTATTCGCATCGCAACGTCAAACGATGCGATTGCGTCCATCGCATCCCGGCTCACGTTTCGTGACGATTGGCCGCAACGCCCCTCATGCCGAACCGGGATGAGACGCATGTAGCATCTGTTCTGCTTTTCAGCAATCGCCGCGACAGGCGATTCGTCGCATGACACGCATGCGCAGTTTTCGCTTGGCTTGTCGGGCAAATCAGTGCTTGCGCATGGACGCGGCAGGGTGGGCAAAGGCGCGTGACCGCCGGGCCCCCCATCTGTCCGCGAACTCTCGCCGGTCGGTGGACACGCTTCCGACTTCGCCTGGTTGAGCTTCGGCGGACAGGGTCGCTTTGCCCACCCTACAGTGCGCCCCTACTCCGCGGCCATCTGCCTTGGCGCGGGCGGCGGGCTGGCAAGGTCGGCCGTGAGCTGCTCGTGGCGCACCTTCGCGTCCGCCGCCGCCTTCTCCTTGACGGGGCCGAAGCCGCGAATGCGATCCGGCAGCGAGAGCAATTCGACGGCGGTGTCGATCGTGACGGGCGAGAGTTGCGACAGCACGGCCGCGACGTCCTTCTCGTAGCTTGCGATCAGATCGCGCTCGAGCTTGCGATCGGCGCTGTAGCCGAAAATGTCGATCGGTGTGCCGCGCAGGAAACGCATTCTGGCCAGCCAGCGGAACACCGGCAGCATCCAGGGGCCGAACGCGCGCTTCTTCGGGCGACCCATCGCATCCAGGCCTCCGCCGAGGATCGGCGGCGCAAGGTTGAACGAGATCTTGTAGTCGCCTTCGAAATGCCCGCGCAACTCGCGCTCGAAATGGCCATCGGTGAACAGCCGCGCCACCTCGTATTCGTCCTTGTAGGCGAGCAGCTTGGCGTAGTTGATGGCCACCGCACGCGGCAGCGCCTCGCCATAGCCGCCACTGGTCGCGGCCTCGCGGACCTGATCGACGAGCTTGCGATACCGCCGGGCCAGCCGCTTGCCCTGATAGGCGGTCAGGTGCGCCGTGCGATGCGCGATGAGCTCGTCGAGCGACATCGCATCCTGCGTCTTCGGTCTGGACTCCGGCGGCTCCTTGCCCTCCGCCATCTCGGCCAGCCGCGTCGGGTTGACGACGGCGAGCCGGCCGAGCCGGAACGCTTCCTTGTTCATCTTGATCGAGACGCCGTTGACGTCGATCGCCTGCTCGATGGCCTCGGCCGAAAGCGGCACCAGCCCCTTCTGATAGGCATAGCCCAGCATCATCATGTTGGTGGCGATGGAATCGCCGAGCAGGGTTTCGGCCGGACTGGTGAAATCGAAGAACGAGGAATCCTTCCGCAGCACGCTTTCCAGGACGGAGTTGAGCTTGCGGCTCTGGAAGTTGAAATCGCGGTTCAGGATGAAATCCGCCGTCGGGATCACGTGGCTGTTGATGACGCCGCAGGTTCTGCTGGAATCGCAGAGCATGACGGTGTCTTTCGAGGCCGCCACCACCTCATCGGCGCCGAGCACGAGATCGGCGGTGCCGGTGACGATGCGCGAACAAGTCACCTCCGCCGGATGATCCGAGAGGCGGACGTGGCTGAGCACCGCACCGCCCTTTTGCGCCAGTCCGGACATGTCGAGGATCATGCTGGCCTTGCCCTCGATGTGAGCGGCCATGCCGAGCAGCGCACCGATGGTCAGCACGCCGGTGCCGCCGACGCCGGCCACCGCGATGTTATAGGGTTGGTCCAGCGGCGGCTTTGACGAGGGTTCGGGCAACGCGCCGATCTCGCCGAGCTCGGCGGGCGCGCGGCTCTTGAGCTTGGCGCCGTCGATGGTCACAAAGGACGGACAGAAGCCCTTCAGGCAAGAATAGTCCTTGTTGCAGGTGGACTGGTTGATGGCGCGCTTGCGCCCGAACTCGGTCTCCAGCGGCTCGACGGAGATGCAGTTCGACTGCACCGAGCAGTCGCCGCAACCCTCGCAAACCGCGGGATTGATCAGCAGCCGTCGCGCGGGATCCTCCATCAGGCCGCGCTTGCGGCGGCGGCGTTTTTCGGCGGCGCAAGTCTGCACGAACACGATCGCGGACGTGCCGAGATAGACGCGGCATTTCTTCATCACCGCATCGAGCTCGTCGCGATGGGCGACCTTGACGCCGGGCGCGATGTCCGATGGCGGATAGAGGCTCGGGTTCTCCGAGACCAGCCAGATCTCGCGGATGCCTTCACCGTGCAGCTGGAAGGTGATCTTCTGCGGCGACAGGTCGCCGTCATGGCGCTGGCCGCCGGTCATGGCGACAGCGTCGTTGTAGAGGATCTTGTAGGTGATGTTGGCCTTGGAGGCGATCGCCTGGCGGATGGCCAGAATGCCGGAATGGAAATAGGTGCCGTCGCCGAGATTGGCGAAGATGTGGTTTTCCTTGGTGAAGGGCGCGATGCCGACCCACGGCACGCCCTCGCCGCCCATATGGGTGAAGGTCTCGGTCGAGCGGTTCATCCATAGCGCCATGAAGTGGCAGCCGATGCCGGCCATCGCGCGGCTGCCCTCAGGCACCTTGGTCGAGGTGTTGTGCGGACAGCCCGAGCAGAAATAGGGCGTACGCGCGATTGGAGCCACCGCCTGCATCTGGCTCGCCTCACGGCCGTTGAACCAGTCGGCCTTGGCGCGCAGCATGTCGGCGATTTCGGGATTGAGGTTGAGGCGAAGCAGGCGTTCGGTCAGGGAGCTTGCGAGCGAGGCGACCGAAAGCTCGGCGGCAAAGGACAGAAACCGCTTGTCGTGGTCGTCCATCTTGCCGACGATGCGCGGGCGCACGTCGTCGCGCCAGTTGAACAGCTCCTGCTTGACCTGGTTCTCGACGATCTCGCGCCGTTCCTCGACGATGAAGATCTCCTCCAGCCCGACCGCGAACTGGCGCACGCCTTCGGGCTCCAGCGGCCAGGGCATGCCGATCTTGTAAAGCCGCAATCCGATCTTGGCCGCGACCTCCGGCGTGATGCCGAGCTCGCGCAGCGCCTGGCGGATGTCCTCGTAGCTCTTGCCCGACGCCATGATGCCATAGCGCGCGTTCGGTGAATCCATAGTGACGCGATTGACCTTGTTGGCGCGGGCGAAGGCGATTGCCGCGTAACCCTTGTAGTCCTGCAGGCGACGATCCTGCTCGAAGCGGTCGTCGGGCCAGCGCAGGTTGAGCCCGCCCGGCGGCAGCTCGAAATCGGTCGGGATGATGAAGGGCGTCATCTCGTCGGTGAGGTCGATCTCGGCGGTGGTCTCGACCGTCTCGGTGATCACCTTCATGCCGACCCAGCAGCCCGAGTAGCGCGACATCGCGATACCCAAAAGCCCCATCTCGATCATTTCATGGATGCTGGAAGGATAGAGATACGGCATCAGCGCGGAAACGAAGGCGTGGTCCGACTGATGGGGCACGGTCGAGGATTTCGCGCCGTGGTCGTCGCCGGCAAGGCAGAGCACGCCGCCGTTCTTGGCCGAGCCCGCCGTATTGCCGTGGCGGAAGACGTCTCCGCAGCGGTCGACGCCGGGACCCTTGCCGTACCAGATGCCGACCACGCCGTCATAGCTGGCGCCCGGCGAGAGGTTGAGCTGCTGCGAACCCCAGACTGCGGTCGCAGCCAGGTCCTCGTTCACGCCGGGCTGGAATTTGATGTTGTACTGCTCGAGATGCTTGCGGGCGGCGAAAAGCTGCTGGTCGTAGCCGCCGAGCGGCGAACCGCGGTAGCCGGAGATGAACCCTGCGGTGTTGAGCCCTGCCGCGCGGTCGCGGCGGATCTGCGCCATCGGGAGCCGAACCAGTGCCTGTATGCCCGTCATGAAAACGTGGCCGGTCGACTGGGTGTATTTTTGATCGAGACTGATCGGTCCCTGGTTGATTCCCATGCTCAGCCCTTCTTCTTGGCCTGCCTTATGGCGCGGTGTTGGCTCTTCTCAACTAAGCTGTCAGCTAAGCGATGCCGGTGTCCGGCGCCAGTTTATGTCGGTTTTTTAAGGCTGCGCACCACAATTCTGGCCGGGTGCAGCCGACTTGCCCAGATCGCAATTTCGTGGCTTGGCACTCGCCAATGAA
Organism: uncultured Alphaproteobacteria bacterium; assembly: GCA_963738845.1. Lineage (GTDB taxonomy): Bacteria > Pseudomonadota > Alphaproteobacteria > Rhizobiales > Xanthobacteraceae > Bradyrhizobium. The sequence goes on from CAVTYJ010000018.1 coordinate 52,963, forward strand.
TTTCCGCTTGTGTCGCGGCGCCCCGCTGTCGCGAAACGACGTAACGCCCCTATAATGGCCGGCGGGAATCTGGATGGGTGGCGATGCGGTCTCTGCTGGCGGGCCTGGTTTTGTGCAGTGCATTCGCGGCATTTGAGGTCCGCGCCGAGCCATCGGACGAGATGGTGGCGCAGGGCAAGTCGCTGGTGGTGGCGGCCGACTGCGCAAGCTGCCACACCGCCGATCCCGCAAGACCGTTTGCCGGGGGAAAGCGCATCGCCACGCCCTTTGGCGCAATCTACGCGCCGAACCTGACGCCGGACCGCGAAACCGGGATAGGCGGCTGGAGCGATACGGATTTCATCCGCGCGCTGCGCTATGGCGTCGCGCCCGACGGCTCGCGCTACTACCCGGCGTTCCCCTACCCCAATTTCACCAAACTCACCCGGGACGACATTCTCTCGATCCGGGCCTACCTCGCCACGCTGACGCCGATCAAGAACAGGGCGCCGCAGCCGGAGCTGCGCTTTCCCGCCAATTTCCGCGGTTTGATGCGGTTATGGAACGTCATCTTCTTCAAGCCCGGCATTCTGGAACCCGACCAGCAGAAGGACGCCGACTGGAATCGCGGGCGCTATCTGGTCGAGGGCGCCGGCCATTGCGGGGCCTGCCATACGCCCAAGAACGTGTTCGGCGCCGACTGGCGCGACCGTGCCTTTGCCGGCGGCAAAATCGACGGCTGGTTCGCGCCGCGGCTCGACGGCGCCGCGCGCAGCGGGCTGACATCCTGGAGCGTCGAGGACATCGTCGAATACCTGCAGAGCGCGCGTAACGCAAAAAGCCATGCCGGCGGCCTGATGGCCGAGATCGTCATCAACTCGACCTCGCAGATGAGCGAGGCCGATGTGCGCGCGATCGCCACCTATCTGAAGTCGCTGCCGGCAAGCGCCCCTGAGCCCGAGGTGACGCCGCCGCCGGAGGCGGCGATGGCTTCGGGCAAGGCCCTCTACGCCCATGCCTGCGTTGCCTGTCACGAGACGGACGGCTCGAGCGCGCCGCGGATCTATCCGCCGCTGCCGGGCAATGCGCTGCTGCAATCGACCGATCCCTCCTCGACCTTGAGGATCATCCTCGACGGCGCGCAGAGCGTGACCACGCCGCGCGCACCCAACACCGGCTCGATGCCGGCCTACGCCAAGCAATGGTCGGATCGGGAGATCGCCGACGTCGCCAATTACATCCGCAATTCCTGGGGCAACGCCGCGCCGCTGGTGACCGCCGAGCAGGTCGCGAAAGCAAGGAAAAGGGCGAATGGGGAGTAGCGAATAGCGAATGGAGTTTCAAGCTATTCGCTACTCGCCCCTTTCACTTCTCCTCGCCCGTGAAGACGAATTTCGGCATCTCCCATTTGAAGCGGATCGCGAGCAGCCGCAAAGAGATGCCGAGCACGAACGTCAGGGCCGTCCACAGCTCGTCGTTGAGCTTCAGTCCGAAGGCGGTCGCATAGAACAATCCGGTGAGGACGGAAACGCTGGCGTAGAGTTCCGAGCGGAACAAGAGCGGCACGTCGTTGCAGAGGATGTCGCGCAGCACGCCGCCGGCGCAGCCGGTGATCATGCCCGCGACGATCACGATCGGCAGCGAGGCGTCCATCTGCCAGGCGACGTCGCAGCCGGCCATGGTGAAGACCACGAGCCCGATCGCGTCCAGCACCAGGAACATGGCATTGAGCCGGTGCACCAATCGCGCGATCGGTATCGTCATCAGCGCCGCGACGATGGTGATCGCCAGCAACATCGGGCTCTGGACCCATACCAGCGGATAGTGCCCGAGCAGCACGTCGCGAATGGTGCCGCCGCCGAGCGCGGTGATGCAGCCGAGCATGCAGACGCCGACCCAGTCCATGCTGCGCCGGCCCGCCGCAAGCGCAGCTGTCATCGCCTGTGCGGCGAGCGCGACGTAGGACAAAGCGTGCAGCAGGCTGTCGCTTGGAGCGAGGTTCCACATCGATCATCCCCCTCAACCGGCCCAAACAGCGCCACACGGTTCCATCGCGAACCCGTTGTTGCCAGAGTTTCGCGGAACCAGCGCGGCCGCTGCCGGTTGACTAAGACTAAAGGAGGAACCGAGCCATGGCTAATGAACGCATACCCGAGGATCCCTATCGCTCCGGGCTCAGCGACGGCGATTTTCCCCGCGCATCTCGCACCGACGGCGATGTGTCCCCGCTCGACCGCGATTTTGACAGTGCCCCCTCCGGCGGAAAGGTCGCGCTGTTTGCGGTCGCCATCGCGCTGATACTGGGCGCGGTGTTCTACGGTTTGAACAACACCAGCACGCATCAGGCGCAAAACCCGCCGGCTCAGAGCGCGCAATCGCAGAACGCGGCGCCGCGCGCCAACACCCAGCCCGGCATGACGACAGGCGCCGCGCCCGCACATCCTCAGGCTGCCGAGCCACCCTCAGTGAACAGCCCGGTCAACGGGGCCGGCAACAAGTAGCAGCCGAATCCAGGCCAATCTCCGCGCAACGGGTCGACAAGCCCGTTGCGCTTTTTTCAGCCGAACATCTTGTTCAGGTCGGCGCCGGGATAGCCGGATGCAAGCTCCGTGAACGTTCCCTTCTCCGCCATCTCCTTTGCAGCCTTCATGAAGCCCGCCCAGGCGGAGCGCGCCAGCGACCCGCCGACGCTGATCCGGCGCACGCCGATGTCCCCGGCTTCCTTCACCGAAAGACCGGAGGCGCCGATCAGGAGGTTGACGGGTTTCGGGTGCACCGCCTTGACGACGGCCGAGATATCCTCGCGCGTCCTGATGCCCGGTGCGTAAAGACAATCCGCGCCGGCATCCGCGTAAGCCTTCAGCCGATCGATCACCAGAGCAAGGTCGGTCTGACCCCACAGAAACGCTTCGCAGCGGCCAGTGAGCAGGACAGCGGATTTGTCCGCATCGATCGCCTGCCGCGCCGCCCTGATGCGCGCAATCGCGAGGTTGCGCTCAAACAGCGGTTTTGACTTGTCGCCGGTCGAGTCCTCGATCGATAGTCCCGCAACCCCCGTCTTCACCGCGCGCGCGACATTGGCCGCGACGCCATCGGGCTCGACGGCATAACCGCCTTCGAAATCCGCGTTGACGGGGATATCGACCGCCGCACAGATCTGGGAGAGATGCTCGCAGACATCGTCGACGGTGACGTGATTGTCGGCCTTGCCGATGGCCCAGGCAAAGCCTGCGCTGGTCGAGGCGATCGCCTTGAAGCCGAGATGCTGCAGCGCTTTCGCGGTGCCGACATCGAACGGATTTGGAATCACAAAGCAGCCGCTCTCGTGCAGCTTGCGGAAACCGGCGCGCTTGTCAGCAGTTGTCAGCGGCATCGCTCTCTCCCATGTTGTTGTTGTGTGCGGTTGAAGATAGCGATCGGCGGGCTAGCTCACAACCTGCCGCAGGAATGTTCGCTCTTCGGCGAGAATGAACCGCGTTTCCTCCGCGAAATCGAAATTGGCCTTTGCCTCGGCATCGCCGCGCAGCTGCGTGCGATAGGCTTCATAGGCCGCAAGGCTCTCGAACGAGATCAGCGCAAAGGCGATGTTGTTGGTGCCCTCATGCGGCATGAAATAGCCGATCAAATCGCCGCCGCAGCGCGGGATGATCTTGAGCCAGCGTTTCGAATATTCCTCGAATTGCGCACGCTTGAACGGATCGAGCTGGTAGCGGATGAAGACGGTGACGGCCATGAAAACCTCGTTGCTTGCTGACGCCCTCCTTGCAAGGAGCCAGCGGGTCGCGCGAATCCGCGCTCCGTTTGCTCCCGATGACGATTGCAAACGTAACCCCTTGCGCGACGACAATGCTTCGGTTATCATCGAAGCATGAAAGTAGGACCGGATATCGCCATGGTCGCCTCCCTCGTCGGCGACCCCGCGCGCGCCAACATGCTGACCGCGCTGATGACCGGCCGCGCGCTCACCGCCAGCGAGCTCGCGCAGGAGGCCGGCATCACGCCGCAGACCGCGAGCTCGCATCTGTCAAAGCTCGAGGCCGGCGGGCTGATCGAGCCGGAGAAGCAGGGCCGCCACCGCTACTACCGCCTCACCGATCCCGACGTCGCCGGCGTGCTGGAAGGTCTTGCGGGGCTCGCCGCCCGCGCCGGCCACATGCGCGTGCGGACGGGACCAAAGGACCCGGCGCTCCGCCGCGCGCGCATCTGCTACGACCATCTTGCCGGCGATCTCGGTGTGCAGATGCTCGACAGCATGAAGGCGCAGAAGCTGGTGCGGCAGAAGAAGCAGGATATCGAGCTGACGGTCGAGGGCGCGCGGTTTCTGGAAAAGAACCTGCAGATCTCCGAGACGATGCTGGCTCATCCGCGCCGCCCCGTCTGCAAGGCCTGCCTCGATTGGAGCGAGCGCCGCCATCATTTGGCCGGCACGCTGGGCGCGGCCATGATGGCGCGCTTTGCCGAATTGAAATGGGCGGCTCGCGACACAGCGCCCGGCAGCCGCGTGGTGAATTTCACGCGCATCGGCGAGAGGCGCTTCGCCACGCTGTTCCCGAACGGCGAGCACTGAAGCGCTCGTCCATCGTTCCATCTGATGCGACGTCGTACGTGTGACTACCGCGCTTCGTCCATGGAACTTTCCAAATCGGATGACGTTATGGTTCCATGGCCGGGGCCGAAACCAAGCCGAAAGCGCAGGAAGGCGAGAGGTCGCGCACCGCCACGACGCATGACGACGAAACGTCGCGGGACAAGAAGGCCGAAATTGTCGAGGTCGTCGCCGAGGATGGCGAGCAGGTCGAGCCGCCGCCGCCCGAAATTGTCGAGGCAGATCCTGATCTCAAGCCGGAGGAGTTCGAGCAGCTCCGCAAGCAATATCTGCTGAAGCGGTTCTGGATCAGCGCACGCGGGTATTGGGGTCGTCTCGGCGACAGGCTTGCCTGGGTTTTCTCGATCGGGCTCCTTCTCTTGATTGTTGCCAATGTCGGCTTCCAGTACGGCATCAATGTCTGGAATCGAGCGATTTTCGACGCGATCGAGAAGCGCGATTCGGCCACCGTGTATCATCTGACCGCGATTTTTTTCCCCCTCGCGATCGGGAGTGTCGCGTTGGGGGTGGCTCAGGTGTACGTGCGAATGAGCATCCAGCGCCGCTGGCGCTCCTGGCTGACGACGTCAGTGATCTCGCGCTGGCTCGCAAATGGCCGCTATTACCAGCTCAACCTGGTCGGTGGCGATCACAAGAACCCGGAATACCGCATCGCCGAGGATTTGCGCATCGCAACGGATTCGCCGGTCGATTTTATCGCGGGTGTCACCTCGGCGTTTCTGTCCGCGTCGACCTTTATCGTCGTGCTCTGGACCATCGGCGGCGCGCTCACCGTGACGCTCGGCGGATCCACGCTCACGATTCCCGGCTTTCTGGTCATTGCCGCCATCCTCTATGCCGCGATCGCGTCAGGTTCGATCATGACGATCGGGCGGCGCTTCGTCCAGATTTCCGAAGACAAGAACCAGGCCGAAGCGGAATTCCGCTACACGCTGACGCGCGTGCGGGAGAACGGCGAGAGCATCGCGCTGCTTGGCGGCGAAGAGGAAGAGCGCCAGGGCATCGACAGGACCTTTGCCGGCGTGCTTCGCCAGTGGGCACGGCTCGCCGGCCAGCATATGCGCACCACTCTGGTTTCACAGGGGTCCAGCCTGATCGCACCGGTTGTCCCTCTCCTGCTCTGCGCGCCGAAATTCCTCGACGGCAGCATGACGCTCGGACAGGTGATGCAGGCGGCGTCCGCTTTCACCATTGTCCAGAGCGCGTTCGGCTGGCTGGTCGACAATTACCCGCGACTTGCCGATTGGAACGCCTGTGCCCGCCGCACTGCATCGCTGATGATGTCGCTCGACGCCCTGGAACGGGCCGAGCAAGCCGACGGCTTCGGACGCATCAAGCACGGGGCGACCGAGGGCGATGCCATGCTCACCCTCAACGATCTTTCGGTGTCGCTCGACGACGGCACAGCCGTTGTCGGCGAGACTGAGGTCGTGGTCGAGCCCGGCGAGCGTCTGCTGGTTGCCGGAGAGTCCGGCTCCGGCAAGAGCACGCTGGTGCGTGCCGTTGCCGGCCTCTGGCCATGGGGTTCGGGCAGCGTCAATTTCCACCCCGACCGGCGACTGTTCATGCTGCCGCAGCGGCCCTATGTGCCATCGGGCACGCTGCGCCGCGCGGTCGCCTATCCCGGTGCAGCCGAGGACTGGAGCGAAGACGAGATCGGAAAAGCTCTGCACAAGGTCGGCCTCGAACATCTCAAGGAGAAGATCGAGGAGGATGCGCCATGGGACCAGACCCTGTCCGGGGGTGAAAAACAGCGGCTCGCCTTCGCTCGTCTGTTGCTGCACAACCCGGATATCGTGGTGCTGGACGAAGCGACGTCCGCGCTCGACGAGAAGAGCCAGGACAAGATAATGGACATGCTGACGAAGGAGTTGCCGAAAGCCACCATCATCAGCGTGGCCCACCGGGCGGAGCTGGAGGCATTCCACAGCCGCAAGATCACGCTGGAACGCCGCAAGGGCGGCGCCAAACTCGTGAGCGACGTCGATCTCATTCCGCGCAAGGGCAAGCGGCGGCTGCTCGGACGCTTTCTGCGCCGCCGCCGCACCGTCCCGAAGATTGCAAGAGCCGCCTGATGTCGCTCGCGCCGGAGACACACGGGCTCCGGCGCATGAAATCTATTTAAGCCCGGAACCCGCGCGGGCTCTCAATGCTTACAACGACGGCACGGAGAGAAGCGTTGGCGAGACATCTGACCAAAACACGTCTGGCGAGGGTTGCCGCCGGCTCGATTGCAATGATGGTGCTGTCGACAGCCGCGATTTTTGCCGCGGCCCATCATCTCGCCGGCTAGCACGAGGCAGAGCAGCATGACCGATGTCAGCGTGGGTCCCCTGTCAGCGGAAGAAGCCCGCATCCGCGATGCGGCCGACCAGGCCTATCGCGTTTTGCAAGGCGATGACGATCCAGCGCGCGACGCTACGGCGCGCCTGCTCGATCTCCTGCGTGCAAGCACCCGGCAATCGCCGCTTCAGGCGCTCACGATCGCCTTCATCCTCGGCATATTCATTGCGCGCCGACGCTAGTCTCCGAAAGGTCAATCATGCGACGACAACCCCGGACATACTTTCGCAACCGCCTCGACCTGACGGATCATGTTCAGGTCCGCGTCGTGAAGCGCCGCCTGCGCCTCTCCGAGGCTGAATTGAGTGGGCTGGTCGACAGGATCGGAAACTCGATTTCCGCCATCAGCAAGGAAGTCGCGCTGCGGAGAGCCCAGCGCGTCAGCTCGCCTGCCGAGATGCCGTCGGCCGCAATTATCGATACCGCGGTAAAGGGGGAAGCTGAGACGGTCGAGCAGGACAGCGCTACCGCCGATCAGACTTGATCAAGTCGACCAAGGGCGGATTTGCGCACTCCGCCCTCGCGACTGCCGCTTTGCCGCCAGCAGGTTGACGGGGGCTTCTGTGAGGCAAGCCGCCGGCCGGCTTTTGCCCCCAAGTGACGACAGGCCTGATCTTCATTGTCACAAATAAGCCCGCGCGCTTGGGAAAGCTGGAAGGACGCAAGGCGGAGGGGTCAATGCGTCCATCTTTTTGCATCCTTGGATTGGCTCTGGCCTGGCTGATAACGTCCTCCCAACAGGCCGACAGCCGGGGCTTCGACTGGTTCTTCGCGCATTCCAAACCGCGCGGGACCTGTTCGGGGCAGTTTGTCGTTGCGACCTACTATGTTTCGGGACGGCGCACGGCGAGCGGTCAGGCATTCGACGCCAGCGGCTATACGGCCGCACATCGCACGCTGCCGTTCGGATCGCGCGTTACGGTGACAAATCCCGAGAACGGGAAGTCCGTGACGGTGGTGATCAACGACCGCGGCCCATTTACGCGCGGCGTTACACTTGATCTCGCAAGTGGCGCGGCTCGCGCGATCGGCATCTCCCGAACGCAGTGGGTGTGCATGCTCTGACTGCGACTTCCCTGGTTTGGAGTGCAACGGGCACCCTTCCCCACCTCGAGGAAATAAAGCATTCTCGTTCCAACTCGTTCTGGGGGCGACATTGTCGCGGCGCAGATTTATCACGGTCCTTGGTGGCGCGGCGCTGGTTTGGCCTGTCGCGGTACGGTCCCAGCAACAAGCAAGCGTGCCGCGGCTTGGCTTCATTGGTTCAAGCACCGCGTCTGCGATGGGCCCCTGGATCGCCGCTTTCAGAAAGCGATTAGGTGAGCTCGGTTGGACTGAAAACCAGAGCATTACGATTGATTATCAATTCGCCGACGGCCAAAGCGACCGTTACGCGGAAATCGCCAATGATTTCGTTCGGCAGAATGTCGACGTCATCGTCACTTACGGAACGCCCCCGACCAAGGCGGCGAAGCAGGCGACGTCGACCATTCCTGTGGTGTTTGCAGCCGCTGCCGATCCGGTGGGCGCCGGTCTCGTCCTGAGCCTGGCGCGGCCGGGGGGCAACGTGACCGGGTTGTCTCTTCAACAGAGCGATATCGTCGGCAAGAAAATCGAGCTCTTGCGCGAGACGCTGGGGAACCTCCGGACGTTGGCTGTAGCAGCCAATATCGACAATCCAGCAAGCGTCCTGGAGATCAAGGAGGTCGCGACCGTTGCCGGCCGTCTTGGAATCGATATCGCAACCCTCGAGCTTCGCAGCGCCGAGGACATCGCGCCCGGACTTGAAGCGCTCGGCGGCCGCGCGGAAGCACTCTACGTTTCCACGGATCCCTTCATCCTCAGTAATGTGGATCGCATCAACGCGTTTGCACTGAGCGCGCGGTTGCCGACCGTCTACAACAGCAAGGAGTATCTCTCGGCAGGAGGACTTCTCTCCTATGGCCCAAACTATCCCGATCTGTTCCGACATGCCGCCGATCTCGTCGGCAAAATTCTGCGCGGTGCAAAACCGGCCGATCTGCCGGTGGAGCAGCCCACCAAGTTCGATTTCGTCATCAACAACAAGACAGCAAAGGCGCTGAGACTGACCCTGTCTCCGTCAATGCTCGCACGAGCTGACGAAGTGATCGAATAATGACGCGGGTCGTCGCTCACCAGGCTTCGCCGACACAATTGAGAAGGCAAGCGGTCGAAGCCGCTTACAATCCGAGATAGCGCTGAAGCAGTTGGGGCTGGCCCGCCAATTCTGCCGTGGGCCCTTCGTGCACCACGTGCCCGTTATTGATGATATAGGCGCGATCGGCGAGCGCCAGCGTGGCCGCCAGATTCTGCTCGACCAGCACGATGGTCTGGCCGGCCTCGGCAAGTCTGCGGCAAGCCGCCATCAGGTCGCGGACAATCACCGGCGCCAGACCCTCGAACGGCTCGTCCAGCAGGATGAGCTTCGGCTCGCGGATGAGGGCACGCGCTATCGCCAGCATCTGCTGCTCGCCCCCCGAAAGATCGGCGCCGGCGCTGCGGCGGCGCTCCTTCAGGCGCGGAAAAGTGTCATAGATGCGTTCGAGGCGCGTGCCGTTCGGCGCCGTCAGGCCCGCGAGCACCAGGTTCTCCTCCACGTCGAGGCTGCCGAAAATGCGCCGCTCTTCGGGAACAAGCTGCATTCCCGCGCGCGCAATCGAATGGGCCGGCCGGCCCGCGATATCGACTCCGTTGAACATGATCGCGCCGGAGCGCGGCCTGACCAGTCCCATCAGGCTTTTCAGCGTGGTGCTTTTTCCCGCGCCGTTGCGGCCAAGCAGCGCCACGACCTCGTGCGGCTCGACGCGCAATCCCACGTCGAACAGGATATGCGAATCGCCATAGTAGCTGTTGAGCGATTTGACCTCGAGCAGGCTCATGCGGCTGCCATCCCTCCGAGATAAGCTTCCTGTACGGTAATGTTGTTCTTGACCTCCTCCGGCGCACCTTCGGTCAAGATGCGGCCTTCGTGCAGCACGGTGATCCGCTCGGCGAGCTCGAAAATGGCATCCATGTCGTGATCGATGACGATCACGGTACGGCCGCGACTGACCGCCTTCAAAAGCTGCACGGTCTCGATCCGCTCGCGCGGGCTCAGGCCGGCAAGCGGCTCGTCCAGCAGCAAGAGGCTGGGCGAGCTCGCGAGCGCGAGGCCGATTTCGAGCCGCCGCTTCTCGCCGTAGGCAAGCTCGCCGACCGGCAGATCCGCCCGATCGGCAAGTTGGACCAGCGCCAGCATCTGTGCGACCCGCTCGGTCAGGCCGGGCACGCTGGTCAGGCGGCTGAATATGTCGAGGCGGAACGGGCCGCGCCGCTCGGCCAGGACTGCAATGATCAGGTTTTCGCGCACAGTCAGGCGCGTGAAGAGCTGATTGACCTGATAGCTCTTGGTCAGGCCGAGCTGGCACACTTGCGTCACGCCGTAACCTGTGATGTCGCGGCCTTCGAACACGATCCGGCCGGCACTCGGCTTCACCTCACAAGTGAGCATCTTGAAGAACGTGCTTTTACCCGCCCCGTTCGGCCCGATGACGCCACGCCGCTCGCCTCGCCGCACCGAAAAATCGATATCGTTGTTGGCGACCAGCCCGCCATATCGTTTGGTCAGTCCTTCCGCCCGCAAGATGGTCTCGCCGCTCGGGCCGCCGTCCCGTGCAGGTAACGGCACCACCGGCGCCCCGTGGCTTGCGGTAGTCGTCGCCGGTTGCGATTGCGGTTCGCGGGACCGGCCGCGCGCGGCGAGCATGGTGACGAGATCGGCGAGCCCGCCGACGATGCCGCGACGCAGGAAGCACACCAGCAGCACGAAGACGATGCCGAGCACGAGCTTCCAGGTCGCACCGAGGTGGAGCGTGGTCTGAAAGAAATCGCTGAGAAAGAGCCAGACGGTCGCACCGATGAGGGGGCCAAACAGCGTGCCGGCGCCGCCGATGGCGGTTTGCATCACCAATTGCCCCGACGTGTCGAAGGTAAAGGCATCCGGTGGCATGAAAGCCTGCAACACGCCGAGCAGCCCGCCGGCAAATCCCGCATAGGCCGCCGCGATCACGAATGCCGCGAGCTTGTAGCCGTGGATGTTGTGGCCGACGGCAGCGGCGCGCAGAGGATTGTCGCGTATCGCGCGCAGGATCACCCCAAGCGGCGAACGCACGATGCGCAGCGCGATCACGATGCCGACGAAATACCAGAAGGCGAGAAACGCATAGAGCGACCAGTCGGTGTTGAACCTGATGGTGGTGAAGCCCAGCGAGAGCGTCGGCGTGGGCACTCCGGGCAGGCCGTTCTCTCCGCCGGTATAGGCCGCGAGCGGATTGAATTCGACGAAATAGAACACCTCCGCGATCGCCACTGTAATCATGGCAAAATAGATGCCGGTTCGCCTGAGCGCGATCAGTCCGACCAGGTAGCCGACAATCGCGGCCGCGATCATGCCGATGAACAAGGCCGCGATCACGCTCGGGAAGTTCAGGATCGTGAGAAGATAGGCCGCGACGAATCCTCCGGTGCCGTAGAAGGCCGACTGGCCGAACGACAACAGGCCGGTGAATCCGAACAGGATATCAAAGCCGATTCCGAACAGACCCCAGACCAGGATTCGGTTGATCGTGGTCGGCGAAAAGCCGAGATGCGGCAAGATGAAAGGCGCGGCAAGAAGCCCGGCCGCGGTCAGTGCCTCGATCAGAAGCGGACGTCGCTGGGACATGGACGGAACCGCGCTCATTCGCGGCCCGTCGCGCCGAGCAGCCCATAAGGCCGCAACACCAGAACCAGCGTCATCGCCACAAACAGCATGACGTAGGACCATCCCGGGTTGAACATCGAGGTCAGGCTGATGATCTCACCCGCGATCAGTCCACCGAGGATAGCTCCGACAAACGAGCCGACCCCGCCGATGACGACCACCACAAAGGTCTGAACCAGGATCGCCTCGCCTACATCAGGGGCGATCGAGACCACCGGCGCATTGACGATGCCGGCAAAGCCTGCCGCCATGGCGCCGATGCCGAACACCACCATGAACACCTTCTGGGTGTCGATGCCGAGCGCATCGACCATCGCCGGGTCCTCGATGCCCGCGCGCACGATCAGGCCGAGACGGGTGCGATAGAGCACGAGATAAAGTGCGATCAGCGCTGCGAGGACGATGCCCAGCAATGCCAGCCGATACGTCGGATAGAACATGATCCCGATCGGGGTAATTCCAGCCAGCGCGTGCGGCACCGGCACGGTCCTGGACAGGCTGCCGAAGAAGAACCGTATGGTCTCGACGAAAACGATCCCGAGCCCAAAGGTGACGAGAAGCTGGTCCTCGTGCGGCCTGGCGTAGAAGTGGCGGATGACCACGCGCTCCATCACCACGCCGACGATCATGACGAACAGCGAGCCCGCGATGACAGCGATCACGAACGAGCCGGTGTATCTATAGGCGAACCAGCCGGCGTAGCCGCCGAGCATGAACATCGCGCCGTGCGCGAGGTTGAGGACACCGAGCGTTCCATAAATGATCGTCAGGCCAGACGAGATCAGTGCCAGGAGAGCTCCCAGCACCAACCCGTTGAACAGCTGCGACACGAAATTCGCCCAGTTGACCACGCCAACCTCGCGCGTTCTCGCGGATCGAGATCAGGTGTAGTCGCCGAGGTGGCAGCCGAAGGCGTCGGGCTTCTGCATCAGCGGCTCGCCCGGGACGACGTCGACAACCTCCCAATAGTCCTCCTTGGTCTTCATGTCCTTCGGACTCTTGCCGCGCACGATGATGACCGGGCGCACGAGCTGGTGATCCTCAGGGCGGAAGTGGACATCGCCGACCGTCGACGGGAATGTCTCGCCCTTTTCATACTGCTTGATGACGTCGGGCGGATAGAAGCTGCCCGCTTCCGAGACCATGCGCGCCCAGGTCGCGAATTGCATGTAGGCGTTGTTGGCGCCCCATTCGGGCTTGTAGCCGTACTTCTTGTCGAAGGCCTCGACGAACATCTTTGCGAGCGGAAACTTGTCTTCCAGCGTCCACCAGAAATCGGTTGCCGCGAACACGCCTTCGGTGAGCTCCGGACCGACCTCCTTCGCAAGGAACGGGATCTGGTAGGGGACCACGAGCTTCATTTTCGGGATCAGGCCGAACTGGCTCGCCTGCTGAATAGACAAGACGGCATCGCGACCCCAGTTGACGTTGATGATGACGTCCGCGCCGGAATTGGCGATGTTGGTCAGATACTGGCTGAAATCCTGGGTACCGAGCGGCGAGATCTGGTTGGTCACCATGGTCCAGCCGCCGTTATTGGTCAGGTAGTCGTTGACGGACTTGGTAACGGTGTGGCCGTAGGTGTAGTCCGGCGTCATGAACGCCGCCTTCTTGCCCTTGCCGAAATTCTTCACCAGCACCGGGCCGATCGCATTCGCGGCGCTCTCGCCATAGAAGCACTGGCGGAACGAGTAGCGCGCGCAGTCCTTGCCGGTGGTGTCGTTCGAGCCGGAGATCGCCACCAGGTAAAGAATCTTCTCGCGCTCGGCGAACTTGTTGAGCGCGACCGCAACCGCCGATGAGGTGGCGCCGGTCATGGCGACGATCTTGTTCTCGTCGATGAAGCGCTGCTGCTCCTGAACCGCTTCGTTCGGCTTGGCGGCGGAATCCGCGATCACCAGCGCGACCTGCTTGCCGAGCAGGCCCTTTTCGATTTTGGGTGCAATTTTTTTAACAAGAGGATCGCCGCTGTTGATGTGCTCGACGGCGAGTTGCATTCCCTTGATCTCGTCCTCGCCCTGCACGGCATAAGGACCCGTGCGCGGGACGGTGGCGCCGATGGTCACGGTCGTCCCCTCGCTGCCGGCCGGCCAGGTGCCGATGGGCGGTTGATCCGCGGCCCATGCTGGAAGGATGAAGGGCGTCGGCAGCAGCATGCCGCCGATCGCGCCCGCGCCGGCGCGAATCACCGTTCGCCGCGACAGCCCCCATGAGATCCGATGTTCGCCGAGTCCCGATAACTCCGATCGATTTCGCCTGGGCATTTTGTTCCTCCACTTTGTGGCATTCGTTCCTGCCCCACAAGCGTGGCCAAACCCCTTGGCCGGATCGGAACCTCGCGTCAGTTGCGCGAACCGAGCGTTCACTCGCCTCGTTCTTCCATCTCCGCCGCACACGGTCTCTCTCTCAACCGATAATCGTCAATGCCACTTTGGTTGCATTCAGTTTGCGCGCGAGGCTTGCGCGAATGAGTGAGCGCACATGATCGACGCCTTCAGCTGCAGCGCATCGCAGCAACGTTCGGGTTTCGCTGGCGGAGAGACTCAGGCCACTAGAAGACGTCTCCGTTTCTCCTCGGGACGCGAACTCGCGCGAGCCGGTTTTACGCCGGGATTCACCTATGTGATTGCGCGCTCATTCTGTCTCGAGACGACGTGCGTCGTCGCGTCGGGCAACTTGCGGCCGAAGGCAAGTCTGCGTAGGTTGTGGCGATGCGAAGAAACTTCAGCAGGATTCTCGGCTCCATTCTTTTCATCCTGGCTGCGTCAGCGGCCGCAATCTGGCTTGCCGATTTCGCTCATGATCATCTCGGGATCGCAAGACATGTCATTCGCGCGGACGCGATTCTGTGCGCAATCGGGTTGGGCGGACTGCTGATGCTTGCGCTCTACTCGGATCAATTCGGCAAACGAAAATAGGCGCGGATCATGCGTATCGTCGTAGCGATGGTGCTCGCTATTATGGTCGCCCTGACGGCACCGCTTGCTGCCGAGACCGCAGCGCGCGAGCCCTATGGCATCGACCTCGAGGGCTTTCCCTATCCCTATCCGGTCAATTTGTTTCCGATCGTCAATGACGGCGAGCAACTGCGCATGGCCTATATGGATGTCGTGCCGGCACAGCCGAACGGTCGCGTCGTGGTGCTGCTGCACGGCCGCAATTTCCCCTCGAGCTACTGGGCGCCTGTGATCAAGACGCTGGCCGGTGCCGGCTTCCGCGTGGTGGTGCCGGACCAGATCGGGTTTGGCAAATCCTCGAAGCCGAGCGGAGAGCTGCATTTCGACACGCTCGCGCGCAACACCATCGCGCTGCTCGATGCCTTGCAAGTTCCCAAGGCCGACATCGTCGCGCATTCGATGGGCGGCATGCTCGCGGTGCGGATCGCGCGCGCCTATCCCGATCGCGTCGCTCACCTGGTCCTGACGGCGCCGATCGGGCTCGAGGACTACCGCCTCTACGTGCCACCCGTGCCGACCGAAAAGATCCTGGAGGCCGAGGACAGGCTCACGGCCGATGGCTACCGCAAGCAGCTCGAGACCAATTATGCGCTGAAGCTTGCACCTGACGAGGTCACCCCGTTCATCGATTCCCGTTTCAACATCAAGGGCAGTGCCGACTATCCGCGCTGGCTGCGCGCCTTTGTCGCCTCCTACCAGATGATCTACCGCGAGCCCGTCGTTCACGAGATCCCGCTTCTGGCGCAACCGACGCTCTTTGTGATGGGCGCCGACGACCACAACGCACCGGGGCGGCCGAACGCGCCCGAAGCCTTGCGCGCCAAGATGGGTCACAACGCCGAGCTGGCGCAGGGACTGGCCAAGCTCATGGCCGACGCGCGCGCCGAGGTGATTGCGAATACCGGACACCTCGTGTTTCTGGAAGCGCGCGACAAATACGACGCGCTGCTGCTCGGCTTTTTGGGCAAGTGAGCTGCCGGGGCCGACGCGGAGCCATGCTGTCAGATCTGATCCCTACCCGGTCAGCTCTCCCGCCAGCACGAAGGTCTCGCGCGTGCGCGTGACGCCGGGCCAGTCGCGATCGAAGTCGGCCACCAGTCGCTTCACATCTTGGCCCTTCATCGCGCGATCGAGCGAGGCCTCGTCCTTGAACTCGTACGTGGCCTGATGGATGGCGGGATCGCTGAGGCTCCAGAATCGCCAGGCCTTGAGGACGCCGAAGGATTTTACCGCATCCGGCAAATGCTCGGTCTGGTACCAGCGGTCGAACGCGCGCCGCTTTTCGGGATCTGTGACGGTGGCGCGGACGACGAAATAGGCTGCGGGCATCGCTTCCTCCCTCTTGCTTTGAAGCGATGATAGCCCAGTTGGAGGCTCAATCCTAACTTTTGCTTGGGTTCGCCCGGCGCGGGGGACGGCTGGCCTGGAGATAACCCGCCCTCTCCGGCCCATGATGCTCAGAATGTGAACCGCTTGCCTACGGCTGTGGGCGCGACCGCGTCCGGAAACGCATTCGCAAGCGCGCTCATCGCGCGCCAGCCGGTGCAATGGCCTGCGGCTATGGTCTTGATGCCGAACTCCGCGAGCGCTTCGACGGTCTGCGGAATGATCTCCTCGTTCGGGCCCGACAGGTGCAAACCGCCCATCACGGCGTGGATCGGCACGTCGGGAAAGGTCGCGCGCGCATGCCGGCAGACGTTCGCGATGCCGGCGTGCGAGCAGGACGAGAGCACCACCAGTCCCTTGCCTCTGACATTCACCGCAAGCCAGCGCTCGTCCATCAGGAGTTCGTCGGGCTCCCAGCCATTTGGCGTGCGCTTCACGTGCCCGGGAAAACCGCGTTCAAAGCCCGAGACGCGCGGAATTTCTCCGCTGACATAGAACAGCCCGCCGAGCAGCGACTGCGGCTCGGTCGTCACGACGACCTCCGCCCCGAAATCCGAAAGCTCGGTTGCGCTTGGCACATCGTCCATCAGGCGCACCGCGCCGTTGGGCTGGCGGATGCCGCGCGTGACGAACATGCCCGGATGCGCATAGAACGGCACGCTTTTCGCGCCATTGCCCGAGCGGATCATGCCAAGCGCAAGCAGCACCGCGCCGGCGTGGTCCCAATGGCCGTGCGAGAGCACGATGCTCTCGACCGGGCCGAGATCGATGCCGAGCCGCGATACGTTGCGCTGAAAGGCGTAGTCCTCAGGCCCCGTATCGAACAGCACCGTGTGACGTGCTTCACCGCTGTGAACGGTCAGGAGGCAGGACAAACCGTGGGCGGCACAGCACAGGCAGCGTGCCGACATCGTCAGACCGCGCCGTCCGAGCGCGGCCATTTCGCCTTCGACAAAGGGCGGATTCGACGATAGCCCATCCGTGGCATTATCGACGAGAATGCTGATCTCGACTTTGTCAACGGCTTTGAGCATTCGTATCCTTCAGAGCTTTGTGGGTGATGCGATCACTATCGAGCAAAATGCAGGCCACATCAACCTGCGAGCCGGGCTGTGCGCCGTGCCGCGCGAAATTGGCGGCTATTCCGCCAATAGCGGAGTTGATCGCAGGCTTGGTGCAGACTTAGATTGGGTTCGCCTGATGCATATTCATTGCCAAATCGGTCTGTGACCAGCCTCACAAGGCGAGAGCCCGCCGATATGACACTTTTCCGCTCCGGAGATTGTTTCGATGGGCGCATTTTTAAACATTTTTTTCGCGACACTCATTATCTGCCTGATCGGATCGAACCCCGCCCTGGCGGAGAAGCGCGTCGCGCTTGTGATCGGCAACGGGGCCTACACCTATGCGCCGCCGCTGCCCAACCCGGCCCACGACGCCGAGGACGTCGCCGCCGCGCTCAAGCGCAGCGGCTTCGAGGTCATCTCCGGCAGCAATCTCGTCCAGGCCGACATGCAGGAGAACGAGATCCGCTTTGCGCGTGCCGCCAACAATGCCGACGTCGCGGTGTTCTACTACAGCGGGCACGCCATGCAGTTCAACGGCATCAACTATCTCATGCCGATCGATGCCAAGCTTGATGACGAGGCGGATCTGAGGCGCTTCCTGAGGGTCGACGATATCCTCGCCGATCTGCAGCAGGCGAAGAATCTGCGCATCCTGGTGCTCGATTCCTGCCGCGACAATCCGCTGGCCGAGAACCTGAGGCGCTCGATTGCAAAGACGCGCGGCGTCTCGATGCCGCGGGGGCTGAACAAGATGGAGGCCCCGCTCGGCACCATCATCTCGTTCTCGACCCAGGCCGGGCAGACCGCCGATGACGGCAAGGGCCGCAACAGTCCCTACACCGCCGCGTTTCTCAAGCACATCGAGGAGCGGCAGGAGATCGGCGATTTATTCCGCGAAATCTCGTCCGATGTGTATGAGGTGAGCGGAAAGGTCCAGCTTCCGGAGCTCTCGCTGTCCATTGTCGGGAAGTTCTATTTGAACGGCCCGGTGTCGGTGACCATCAACCCTCCGGCGGCGTCGGCTCCCGACCCCTGCGCGGGCGCGGAATTGCATTGGAAGGCTGCCGATTCCATCGGCACGGGCGGCGCCTACGAGGATCATCTGGCGAGATTTCCGAACTGCGCCTTTGCCAATCTCGCCAAGACCAGGATCGAGCAGCTGAAAACGAAGACCGCGCTGGCCTCGCCTTCGGATGCGACCGGCAAGACCAGGGATTTCGACGGCAAATGGGACGTGGTCGTCAGATGCGGCAACTTCGGCAACGCGCTTGGCTTTGCGCGGGCGCTGGTTGGCACCATAACCGACGGCGTACTTCATGCCAATGACCCTAATCCGGAACGTCCGAAGATCCAGCTCGACGGCGAGATCAACAAGAGCGGCAGGGCCATGTTGACCGCCACTGGCCTGACGGGTCCGAGCGTCTACAGCGGCGGCCTGAAGCCGGGGACGCCCTACTCCTACAACGTCGAAACGCAACTGGAGCGGACGCACGGAAGCGGCAAGCGGATCGAAGGGCGCCCCTGCGATGTCACATTTGCGAAGCGGTAGGCCGCAGCCCGCCAAGAAGCCCGCGACCATCCGATTGTTCGAGGCTCTCCAGCAAACTGGTTAGCGAATGGTTGCACGCTTTGCTCAAATTAGCACTCAATCGCGAGCGGCTCTTTAGAAGTATGGGTGTATTCGTCGGCGATTTCCGGGGCCAGCACCATAACTTTGGACGCGGGGACCATGACGATCGATTCAAAATCTTTCTTGCAGGAATTGGACGAAGCTGTCTCGCGGGGATCGGCTGAAAGCCGCGAGAAGGCGCTTTCCTACGCGACCGACATGCTGATGATCGGCCGCTATGCCGAAGACGATATCTGGATGTTCGGCGAGGTGATCGGCCGCCTCGCGGACGCGATCGAGGTCGCGGCGCGGGCGCAGCTCGCCAAACGCCTGGCCATCGCATCGAACGCGCCGATGAACGTCATCCGGAAGCTCGCCTTCGATGATGCGATCGATGTCGCGGGGCCGATCCTGCAACATTGCGAGCGGCTCGACGCCCAGACCCTGATCAGCAATATCAGAACCAAGAGCCAGCCGCATATGCTCGCGATCTCCAAGCGCGCCTCCATTCCTGCAGCCGTCACCGACGAGCTGGTCACGCGCGGCAATCGGGAAGTCGTGACCGCCGTCGCCGCAAACAGCGGCGCCGTGCTGTCGGATTTCGGCTTTCTGCATGCGATCAAGCGCTCCAAGGGCGATTCGATCCTCGCCGAGCAGCTTGGCCTGCGCAAGGACATCCCGAGGCAGATGTTCCAGCAGCTGATCGCGAAAGCTTCGGCCGATGTCAAACGCAAGCTCGAACAGGAGCGTCCGGACCTGGTCGGTCAAATCCAGACGTCCGTCTCGCAAGTCGCCGAATCGCTGCAGGGCAAGTTCGGACCAGCAACGGAGACCTATTTCTACGCCAAAAGAGTCGTCACCGCCCGACATCAGCTTGGCGAATTGAACGAGAGCAGCATTCTCGAATACGCTCGCGCGCACAAGATCGAGGAAACGACGGTCGGGCTGTCGCTGCTCTGCGCGCTGCCGGTCGGCACCGTGGAGCGCGCGCTAGCCGATCCGGAGATGACGCTGATACTGGCGAAGGCGCGCGATTTCGCGTGGGAAACCACGATGGCGCTGTTGTTCCTCGGCGCCAAGGATCACCGAATCAAGTCCAGCCAGCTCGATAGCCTGAAGGACGAGTTCGCGCGGTTGAACACGCAGACCTCGCGTGACGTGCTGAACTTCTATCAGATACGCAAACGCGAACTGGCCGGGCAATCGGACCAGCAGCAGCGTTTGCCGCAGCTGCACAGGATATGAGCGGGGCGGCCCGCGCCGGCTTCAATTGGCCGTCAGCTCACTTGCAGCTCTCGTTGCCTTCCGCAAATTCCAGCGCCTTGCCGCCGGTCGGCCGCACGCAGACATACCAGCTCTTCGCACTGGCGGGAATTTTCTGGGTGCAAGACACGGTGAACAGTCTTTCGGGCGCCTTGAATGTACGATCGACCTTGCAAGTCAGCGGCTGAGCTGTGCCATTGTCCGTTTTGATGATGACGGCGCCCTTTGCCTGAGACAACGCATAGGCGTGCGTGGGGAATGGCACAGACGTGAGCAGCGCGGAAATCAGCGGCACTAATCGCAAACTGCGCTTACTCCATCCACTTTTCTAATCCTCATACTCACCGGCGAACCAAGCCCGCCGCATCTCTTCCAAAAAATCCTCCGCAATCGGAAAACCGGAGGCGTCTCCAATGACGCTGTCAATTCCACATGACGGGCAGAGTGCCGACTGTTGCGAGTGTGGCTTGGACGTATCTGTCCAACAGACAATTTCGTCCGGGCTGAAAATCTTCCTGCAATGGAAGCAACCGCATCGCCGACTACGTTCCACCTCGGCACGGTGATAAATGCTCTTTTTGTGCGCCATGCGCAGGACATGGCTCTCAGGCAGGTCAAAGACGCCGGTCATTTTCTCGCCAGCTCACAACGGCAGATTGTCGTGCTTCTTCACGGGAATTTCGACATGCTTGTCTCTGAGCATGGCGAGCGCACGCGCGACACGCCGCCTTGTCGAGTGCGGCATGATGACGTCGTCGATATAGCCGCGCTCGGCGGCGATGAAGGGCGACAGGAAGCGGTCCTCGTATTCCTTCGTGCGCGCGGCGATCTTGTCTGCATCGTTCATGTCGGCACGGAAGATGATCTCCACCGCGCCCTTGGCGCCCATCACGGCGATCTGTGCGCTCGGCCAGGCGTAGTTCATGTCGGCGCCGATTTCCTTGGACGCCATGACGTCGAATGCGCCGCCATAGGCCTTGCGCGTGATCACGGTCACCAGCGGCACCGTGCATTGCGAATAGGCAAACAACAGCTTGGCGCCATGCTTGATCAGCCCGCCATATTCCTGTGCCGTGCCCGGCAGGAAGCCGGGGACGTCCACGAAGGTGACGATCGGGATGTTGAAGGCATCGCAGAAACGCACGAAGCGCGCCGCCTTGCGCGACGCATCAGAAGTCGAGCACGCCGGCCAGCACCATCGGCTGGTTGGCGACGAAGCCGACCGTGCGGCCGGCAATGCGGCCGAATCCAGTGACGATGTTTTTCGCGAACGCCTCCGAAATCTCGAAGAAGTCGCCCTCGTCCACGACCTTCAGGATCAATTCCTTCATGTCGTAGGGCTTGTTCGGATTGTCGGGGATCAGCCTGTCGAGCGACATGTCGACGCGCTCGATGTCGTCGAAGCTCGGCCATTCCGGCACGCCATCGGTGTTGTTCGACGGCAAGAAATCGATCAGTCGCCGCATCTGCAACAGCGCCTCGACGTCGTTCTCGAATGCGCCATCGGCGATCGAGGAACGCGTCGCGTGCACCGATGCGCCGCCGAGCTCCTCCGCCGTCACCACCTCGTTGGTCACGGTTTTCACCACGTCGGGCCCGGTCACGAACATATAGCTCGTGTTCTTCACCATGAAAATGAAGTCCGTCATGGCGGGCGAATAGACGTCGCCGCCGGCGCAGGGTCCCATGATGACGGAGATCTGCGGGATCACGCCGGAGGCGATCACGTTGCGGCGGAAGACGTAGGAATATCCTGCCAGGGCCGCCACGCCCTCCTGGATGCGCGCGCCGCCGGCGTCATAGAGCCCGATGATCGGCGCCCGCGCCTTCATCGCCATGTCCTGCAGCTTTGTGATCTTCAGCGCATGGGTTTCCGACAGCGAGCCGCCGAACACCGTAAAGTCCTTGGCGAATACGAAGGTCCTGCGGCCGTTGACCGTGCCCCAGCCGGTGACCACGCCATCGCCCGGCACCTTGGTCTTCTCCATGCCGAATTCGCTCGAGCGGTGCTCGACGAACATGTCGAACTCTTCGAACGAGCCCTTGTCCAGAAGAAGCTCGACGCGTTCGCGCGCGGTCAATTTGCCGCGCGCGTGCTGCGCCTCGATGCGCTTGATGCCGCCCCCGAGCTTGGCGCCCGCGCGGCGCTCCTCAAGGCTGTCCAGAATGTGCTTCATCGGCTCCCGCCCGTTTCAAAACCCGACCGTTTTGAAGGTTTTAACACGGGCATTTGCCAAACTGAAACCGGCTTTGCGCCGGATTTTTAGGGTACAAATGCCACTTGGCGTCCTCGTCTGAATCAGCTGGAGGGCTTCGAGAAGGAATTGACGATGAGCGAAGCACCCGCATCGGCCGGCATGGTGACCGGCGGCGTCAAGGTCCTGCTCCGGCTCGAAGGACTTGCGCTGTTTGCCGCCATGGTGTTGCTCTATGCGGTCTGGGGCGGGTCGTGGTGGCTGTTTGCGGTCCTGTTTCTGGCGCCCGACCTCAGCTTCCTCGCCTATCTCACCGACGCCAAGACCGGCGCCATCGTCTATAACGCCGCCCACAGCTATCTGGCGCCGGTCGCGCTGATGACCTTGGGCTTTGGTCTCGCCGAGCCGCTCACCCTGTCCATTGCGATGATCTGGCTTGCCCATATCGGCATCGACCGTGCGCTCGGCTATGGCCTGAAATATGCAGCTGGCTTCGGTGTTACTCATCTTGGTAGCATCGGCAAGGCCTTAAAACCCTGAGGAGATCGTGCAAAGTCCTGACGACGTCAATCCTGGCCAGCCAGCACAGCTCGCCTCCTCGTCACCTGCGAGTTGCCCATCTCTCGTGCATTCGCCCATCCAAGAACCCCAGCCTAACTCTCTGCAGCACGCTTGATGTCTGTGGCGCCGGTCTCCTCTCCTCTCTCCTCCGACAATACCGACGAGGTTCTCGACTTCCTGCGCCGATTGGCCAGCATGATGAGCGGCGGCCGCAATGCCGAATTACTCCTGGATTCGGCCAGCCTCATCGAAAGGCTGACCCAGCGCGCAAGCTCCGCGGAACAACTGTTTCGCGATTTGCAGGAGGACCACGCGGAAAACATCGAGATGCGCGATGTTGCCGAGCTTGCCTCCGACAATCTGATGGTCGAGGTCGCTGCACTGAAGGCAAAGCTCGCCGAAAACGAACGCTTAGCGGGGGCGGAGATCGCGCTGCTTAGAAACGAGATTGCCGAGCGCAAGGCGCAGGCCGAGCTGGATCGCGAAACGTTTGCCGACGCCACACTTCGGATGCAGGCCGCCGTGAATGAGCTGTACTCACGGCTCGAGGATGCAAACGCTTCGCTCGACGCGCTGCGCCGCTCGGCGGAAAACGTCGACAAGACTGTGGCGGTGGTTCCCGTCGAGGCGTTGCAGACCGCGCGCGACCAGTTCGCGTTCCTCTCCGAGGGATTTGCAAGAACCGGCGACCTGGTCTCGCAAACCATCTGTGAGGTCGGCGCCTGTGCGATCGACAAGGCTCTTGCAGGCCCGGGCGCCGATAGCTAGCACCGCCATCCCGGTCGGCGCGAAGCGCGGTCCAAAATCTCGAGATTCCCGGGTTCAATACCTGCGCGCCGCCCCGAAATGACGCGCCTGCGCGTCATTTCTCCCCGAGCTTGAACGGCTCCTCCTTGTCCGGCGGAACGCTCTGCTCTGCCATGGCCAGGATCATCGCGACCATCACATAGTTGCCGGCAACAGTGGAGAGATCGACGATCTGCTGGTCGTTGAAAATCTTCCTTGCCCGCGCAAAAGTCTCGTCGGAGACCTTTTGCGTCGTGGTGAGCTCGGTGACAAAGTCGTAAACAAGCGCCTCGTCCTCGGCCATTTTCGACGGTCGCTTGCTGGCCTTCAACTCCGCGATGATATCGGGCGACAGCCCCGCCTTCGCCGCGATCGGCGCATGCGCGAACCATTCGACCTGCGAACGCCACTGCCGCGCGATGACAAGGATCGCAAACTCGTTGAGCCTGGTCGGTACCGACGTCTTCCAGCGTAGATAATCGAACAGGTCGAACAGCCTCTGGCCGAGCACCGGGCTTCGCAGCAACAGGTTGTAGGGCCCGCCGAGCCCGACGCTCGAGACCTTCATGACCTGCTCGCCGAGCGGCTTCTGCCTCTCGTCGAGTTGATCCATCGTGACCTGCGGGAAGCGCGGCTCCTTGCCCGTTGCGGGCGATGCGAACGTCGACGCCGCAAACCAGCCGCCGGCGGCTGCGAGCGCCACTGAAGATAGCCAGATTGATGTTGAGTGCATGTTTTCTCCCTGACGTT
Organism: uncultured Alphaproteobacteria bacterium; assembly: GCA_963738845.1. Lineage (GTDB taxonomy): Bacteria > Pseudomonadota > Alphaproteobacteria > Rhizobiales > Xanthobacteraceae > Bradyrhizobium. The sequence goes on from CAVTYJ010000018.1 coordinate 77,227, forward strand.
CCTGTTATCGGGAACAGCCTAATCGAGCGCCGCGGCGCGGACCATACGCCTTGGAACCGAACCTGCCCTGCATTTGCGAGTTGTCATGCCGGACAAACAAGGGAGGTCCCCGATGACCGCATCCAAATTTCTGCACGCGGGGCTGATGACGATGGCTCTGGCTCTTCCAGCGTCGCCGGCGCACGCACAATACGCCATGATGTCCCCATTTCGCGCCATGGCCGGCACATGGTCCGGCGGCGGCACCTTGAGCCTGGCTAACGGCGAGAGGGAAAGCCTGCGCTGTCGCGCCAACTACAATCCCGGCGCAGGCGGCGAAGAACTTCGGCTCAATCTGCGCTGCGCCAGCGCGAGCTACAATTTCGACCTGACAAGCGAAGTCCAGGACCGCGGCGGCGCGATTTCCGGCCAGTGGACGGAAGCAAGCCGCAACGCATCGGGCACCCTTTCAGGTCGCGCGGCCGGTGGCCGCATCGAGGCGACCGCAAGAGGGGCAAACTTTGCCGCGAATCTGTCGCTGACGACGCGCGGCAACCGCCAGAGCGTGTCGATCCAGCCGGAGGGAAGCGATGTGCGCGAGGTCACGCTTGCGCTCAGCCGGCGATGAATGGCGATTGAGTCAAATCGCGTCGATTTCCTTCAGGCAGGCCTGTGTCAGCGGCATGCGCTCGCCGATCAGGCGCGCGTCCTTGCAATCCATGTTGAGCGCGAACACCGTGCGGGCGCTGCCCTTCTCGGCCCAGCCGACCATCCAGCCGAGCGAGGGTTGGCCGCGCTCGGCACCGAGCAGGCCGGACTTGGCGCGGATGATGCTGTCGCCCGCATTGGTCACCGGCAGGATGTCGCGTACGAGCTCCTGGCTGCGTTTTGAGATCGGCAGCACGCCGCGGCGCAAGCGGTCAAGGAAATCGACCTGCTGCACCGGGTCGATGCGCAGGTTTCCAGTCAGCCAGAACTGGTCGATGCCGCCGCCGATGTCCTTGTTGCCGTAGTCGAGCAGCGTCACGTAGGCCTGCATACGCTCCTCGCCGATGCGGCGCGCGATCTCCTGATAGACGGGCACGGCGGAGGCGGCGATCGCACTGCGCAGCGTGTGATCCTTGTTCCACGCCTCGATCGGACGCTTGATGCCGTCCCACCTGAAGACATCCTTGTCGGGGTCCTCGACCACGCCGGTCTCGAGCGCGATCAGCGAATTCGCCACCTTGAAGGTCGAGGCCGGAAGTCTTCCCTCGCCCGAGCGCGTCTTGTCGCTGGCGATGATCAGGTAGTCGTCGACCTTGTAGCCGACGAAGGTGCCTTCCGTACCGGCGTCGGCAAAGTGCCTGCCGAGGCCCTCGCGGATTTCACTGCGTTGCGGCGCGACGTCGGCGAAGCTGCGGGCGGGCAGAAGGCTGGCCGCGGCCATGAGGCCGAGCGCATGACGACGATGGAGCACAGGACGATCCCGAAAAGATTGCGGCACCGCGCCGACGATGCCTGCGCCATCGTGGTGAAACGATGGCGCAGCGCGCTTTTAGCGGCGCTGCTTGGTCAACCGCAGCACGAACACCAGGACCTCGGCGACCGCCTTGTAGAGCTCGGCCGGAATTTCGTCGCCAAGCTCGACGTTGGAGAGCGCGCCGGCCAGAACCTCGTTCGCCTCGATCGGAATGTCGTGGGCTTTTGCGACCTCGATGATCTTCGCACCGATCGCGCCCTTGCCCTTGGCGATCACGCGCGGCGCGCCGCTGCGGTCGTAATGCAGGGCGACAGCAAGCTGGTTCGTGGATTCGTCGCTCATAGCGCGCGATCCAGGAAATGGCCGGCTTTGGCCGGCTGCACGGCGGGCGGCGCGCCCTGGCGGATCACGATGTCGCCGGGAGAAAGCTCGGCATTGGCGAGCGCCTGCGTCAGCTCCGCTGCGCCGGCCCGGAGCTGGGCCGCGGTCTGCGGCCGTTCCGCCCACATTCGAACCTGGGTGCGCTCGCCGGAATAGGCAATCAGCACATGCACGGGGCCGGCGGGCTCGACGTCGAGCGAGAAGCGCGCGCGCCAGACGCGCTTGGCAGGGTCGACCTCGTTGCCACCGCCGTCGCGTGCGATCTCGAACTGTGCCATCGCCGTGCCCTGCGGCGTTGCGAACGGAATTTCGAAATTCCAGCGCATCGAGGGATCGAAGCGCGGGCTCGTGCCATCCGGACGATCCGGCAGGGATGCCGCCTGCAACAGCGTTTGACGCGCGAGCGCCGCGTCGGTGTCGTCGAGGAGATGCCGCGCCGTCACGGCGAGCGGCGCAGCCGGCGATAGCGAAGGCGCGGCCACCGGCTGTGCCGACGGCAACGCGCCCCGGAAGGGCGGCGGCGGAGTGTTGGTACGGACGGTTGCGTCGGCGCTGCGGCCGTCCTGCAGGACGACTGTCGCGCTCAATGATCCGCCGGCGGCACGCGGAAGCGCCTGGAACGCCTCCTGCAACATGTTCAGCGCCGCGCCCGAGGTCACCGATTTCGGAGCGGCGCCGAGCAGGGCCTCGGTCAACAGCAGTTTGGTCGTATTTCCCGACGGCGCTTCATCGAACGGTGCCGCGCGCACCTGCGGGGGAAGGATGTCGAGAGCCTCGATCACCACAAGTTGCGAGGGGGCCAGCTCGGGCGATGCGACGGTCTGCTGCACGGCAGCGGCTGTTGCGGGGCTTGCGGGTGTCGCTGCGACCGCGGGCACAACCGCGAGCGCCGTCTCCGGGGCAGAGATGGTTGCAGCGAGCGTCTGCCGCAGCACGATGAGCGCGGCCTTCACATCGGGAATACCCGCGGGCGGCGGCGTCGATGCGGCGGCAAGCGATGCCTCCAGAAACAGGCCGGACTTTTGAAACGCGGTTTGGACGTCGGTGCCGGTCAGGCTCGGATCGAGGCTTGTCTGTTGCGCGAGCACCTGCAGGACGGCCTGTTGCAGGGCGGGCGGCAGGCTTGTCGAAGTCGCGACCGCATTGAGATTGGCAAACAGGGGGCCAAGGCTGTCCTGCTCCGTCGCAGCGCTTTCGCTAGCGACGGAGACAGCGATGCGCTCGAGCGGCGTCAGCGGATCATTTGGGGGTGCGACGGTCGCGGCCACGGCAGCTGCCGGGACCGGCGCGTCCGGAGCAAGGCTCGGCACGTCAGCGGCCGTCGTGGCTCCGGCGGCGCCCTGCCCGACCACGGAGAGCCTGATCGTTCCGCTGTCGGCCTGCGATACCGCAAGCTGCAGGTTCTGCCCCGCCGTTAGCGGAATTTCCGAGAGCACGTCGATCGTCAAGCCCGCAATCGCGATCTGCACCAGGTTGTCCGCAGCCGCTATCACCTGCGCGCTCGACCACCGTGCCCGGCTGCAGCACAACCCCTGTCGGCGCGCCGCCCACCGGCTGCGCGGCGATCACTGGAAGCGTCGGGTTGACGGTCAGGGCCATACGGGACGCTAGCCCACGCCCCGTAAACCCGTCGTTAACCTGACGGCGCGAAGGCCTGCAAAATGCGCACCGCCGCCCGGAAATCGACCTGTCGCGCGGCGCGGCGGCTCAGGACTTCGTCGTCCTGTCCCCATTGCTCGGCATTGAAATCCTCATCCACATGCGCGGCCGACCCAGACCTCTCCGCATCGAGCCGCCCGTGCACCAGCGCAAGCGCGAGCAGCGCCGATCCGGTCAGAGTCGTGATCACGTGGGTGGCCGCAACCGACCAGGGATTTTGCGGGAGCGCGGCGCGCGCGGCCTCTACTGCCTGCTCCGGCTGGCGCACATGCACGACGCCCTCGGCAAGGATGAAATGGGCGCCGAAAGTGTCGGCGGCCCAGAACAGCACGGGGTCCCAGTGCCTGGCTTCGCGCGCGACCAGCGCCTCGGGATGGCCGGCGCGATAGAACAAGAGATCCGATTGCAGATACTTCGCGACGTCGTCGCGGACGAGCTGAACGCGATCGACCACGGCCTCCACGACGCTGTTGGCAAACCGCGTCATCGGCATGGTCAAGGGATCGATCGTCTCGCGCTGCGCCTGCCATTCGGCTGCGACCGCGTCGGCGATCTCACGCACGGGAACGACGACGATGCGGCCCGAGGGCGTCTTGATCGGCCTGCCGTCAAGCGTGACCGCAAATCCGCCGTCGGCCTCGGCGACGCCAGCCTCGGCATAGAAGCGCTTGCGCTGCGGCGCGCGCGTATTGCGCCGCGCCGCCTCCTGCGGATCGAGCGGCGATTGGCCTGCCACCTCGTCGAATAATTCACGCATCGGCGATTTGCGTCCTTTCTTGTGCGGCGGATCAGGCAAGGCTTCAAAGCGACACCTGACGTCGGCCAAAACTGCTTGCTGCAGCCTCACGCGGATGTCAGAACCGAACGCTCGCGTCATGAGCGCCGAAAGTTACGACAAGCCAGCGGCCGAATAAAGCGAACCCGCCGTGAAAAGGATTTCCGCCGCGATTTTGTTCCTCGTTGCCCTCGGACTGGCCGCCGAAGCGGGATTCCGCACGCCGGAATCGCTGGTCCGCAACGTGTATGCGTATTACGGCAATGGCGCGCCGGACCTCTCCAAGGGCCTGCCGCGCGACGAGGCGACGGCACGGAAATTCTTCGATAGCAGCCTCCGCGCGGTATGGACCGCGCCGCGCCACGAGCCCTACGATTTCCTGGTGCAGAGCACGAATTGGAGGCTCGGGCCGGTCTCGATCTCCATCCTGCGCAAGCAGTTCGACAAGACCTATGTCGCGGTCGTCTTCGATAATCGGGGCCGTTTGGTGACGCTCAATTTCATCCTGGTCAACGACCGCGACGGCTGGGTGATCACGGACATCGAAAGCCCGCACGATTCCCTGCGGGCGTTCCTCGAGCAGTTCAGAAACTGAAGCGTCGCGTTTAATCTTCAGGCGCATGCTCGATCGGATCGAAGCGGTCGGCTTCGAGGCCGAGCAGGTTCCACGATTGCAGCATATGCGGCGGCAGCGGCGCGGTGACGTCGATCGTGCCGCCACGCGGATGCGGGATCATGATGCGACGCGCCAGTAGATGCAGGCGGTTCTGCAAGCCGCCCGGAAGCTGCCAGTTTTCCCTGGTGAAATACTTGGGATCCCCGACGATGGGGTGACCGATATGCGCCATATGCGCGCGCAACTGATGGGTGCGACCGGTCACCGGCTTGAGCGACACCCAGGACAGCTTGCTCGCGGAGGCCTCGACAACGGCATAATAGGTCACGGCGTGGCTTGCGCCTTCGTCGCCGTGAGCTGCAATGCGCATGATGGTGTCGTCCTCGCCCTCCTCTTTCGCGAGATAGGTCGAGATGCGCCCCTGCTTGGGCTTCGGCACGCCGGCAACCAGCGCCCAATAGATCTTTCGCGCGGAACGATGGCGGAAGGCACCCGTGAGGTGGGTGGCGGCAAAGCGTGTCTTGGCCACCAGAAGGCAGCCTGATGTTTCCTTGTCCAGCCGATGCACCAGACGCGGCTTCTGGCCCTTGGCGTCGCGCATCACCTCCAGCATCTGGTCGATATGCCGCGTGGTGCCCGACCCGCCCTGCACCGCAAGCCCCGCCGGCTTGTTCAAGACCAGGACATCGTCGTCCTCGTAGAGCGTCATGTCCTGCAACGCCTGCAGCGTCTTTCTTTCCGCCTCCGACAGCGCACCTGCCGCCTTCGGCGCGTCGAGCCGAAGCGGCGGGATGCGGACGCTTTGGCCGGCATCGAGGCGGTCCTTGCTGTCGACGCGCTTGCCGTCGACCCGCAGCTCGCCTTTGCGGACGATGCGCTGGATGTGGGAGAACGACAGCCCCGGAAACCGCGCTTCGAGGAAACGGTCGACGCGCATGTTGTCCTCGTCCGGCGTCACCACCACCGTCTGCACCTTGGTCGGAAGCTGCGGCTCGGCATTGGCCTTGGGAGGCTCGGCAGCGAACGACTTTCGCTTCGGCTTGTAGCTCTCCTCGCGCGGCTCGTGGCCCCGCTCGGAAAAGCGCGCAGGCTTGCTACCCCGATGATCGGCCGCACGATGGGCTTTCGTGCGTTCGCCATCGCGGCGATCGGGACGCTGCTTCTCGCCGCGCTCGGCGCGCGACAACGTTCTCTTGATCCGGCGGCTCATGCTGAGTGACTAGCGGAAAAGCGGGCGGTCGTCACGGCGTTTTGCGAAAAGCCGACTATTTCCCGCTCCGCTCGCGCCTCAGCTTCGCCCAGTAGTCCAGCCGTTTCCTGATCTCGCGTTCGAAGCCGCGTTCGGGCGGATCGTAAAAGGTGTGCCGCCCCAGCGCTTCGGGAAAATAATCCTGGCCGGAAAAAGCATCGGGCGCGTCGTGGTCGTAATCATAGCCGGCGCCGTAGCCCTCCTCCTGCATCAGCCGGGTCGGCGCGTTCAGGATATGCTTCGGCGGCAGCAGCGAACCCGCCTCTTTTGCCATGCGCTTGGCGGCGCCGAAGGCGGTGTAGACGGCATTCGATTTCGGCGCGGTCGCGACATAGACGACCGCCTGGGCGATCGCAAGCTCGCCCTCGGGCGAGCCCAGGAAATCGTAGGCGTCCTTGGCCGCATTCGCGATCACCAGCGCCTGCGGATCGGCCAGCCCGATATCCTCCACCGCCATGCGCACGACACGCCGCGCCAGAAACAGCGGGTCCTCGCCGGCGTCCAGCATGCGCGCGAGATAATAGAGCGCGGCATCGGGGTCGGAGCCGCGCACCGCCTTGTGGAGCGCCGAGATCAGGTTGTAATGGCCGTCGGCGGATTTGTCGTAGATCGGCGCGCGCCGCTGCAGGATCTCCTGAAGCTGCGCCGCATTGAAGATCTCGCCGCCGCGCGCGGATCGCCACACCTCCTCTGCCAGCGTCAGCGCGGCGCGGCCGTCGCCGTCGGCCATGCGCACCAGCACGGCACGCGCTTCCGCATCGAGCGGCAGCTTCTTGCCCTCGATCTTTTCGGCATGCGCAAACAGCTTTTCGATCGCGGCCGCGTCGAGCGAGTGAAACACCAGTACGCGCGCACGCGACAGCAACGCCGCGTTGAGCTCGAAGGAGGGATTCTCGGTGGTGGCGCCGACCAGCACCACCGTGCCGTCTTCCATCACCGGCAGGAAGGAATCCTGCTGCGCGCGGTTGAACCTGTGCACCTCGTCGACGAACAGCAGCGTCCCCTTGCCCGTCTCGCGGCGGGCGCGCGCCGCATCGAACGCCTTCTTGAGATCGGCCACCCCGGAAAACACCGCCGAGAGCTGCTCGAAATGCAGCTCCGTGGCGTCGGCCAGAAGCCGCGCGACCGTTGTCTTGCCGGTACCGGGCGGTCCCCAGAAGATCAGCGAACCCAGCGTGCGGGTTTCCAGCATCCGCGTCAGCGCGCCGTCGGGACCGAGAATGTGATCCTGGCCGACCACCTCGCCAAGGGTTTGCGGGCGCAACCGGTCGGGAAGCGGACGCGGCGCATCCTGTTCGAGCCCTGCGGCCGCGAACAGGGTTTTGCCTGGTTGTGGTCGCTTCGGACTCATCCGCCCAGCGTGACGTTGATCTGCTGGCCGCCGCGCACCAGCGTGATCCGCCAGAGCCGCGCCGACTGGCTGGTCGCCTTTTCAAGGTCGGCGGTCTTGCCGACCTTGGTGTTGTTGACCGCCACGATGATGTCGCCCTTCTGGAAGCCGACCTGCCCGGCGGTGGAATCGTCGCCGATTTCGGTGATGACCACGCCTTCGGTGTCGGCGTCGAGATGCAGCTCGTCGGCGACCGCCGGCGAGATGTTGGCGACCTTGGCGCCCTGGAACGGCGAGCGAGCGGTGAGCGTGATTTCGTTGCGCCCGACGTCGGGCGCGGTCTCCAAGGGCACCGCGAGCCGGATCGGCTTGCCGCCACGCTGCACATCGAGCTGCGACGTGCCGCCGAGCGGATGGGTCGCGAAGCGATAGTCGAAGGCATTGGGATCCTCGATCGTCTGGCCGTCGACCGCCATGATCAGATCCGACGATTTAAGCCCCGCCCGCGCCGCTGGACTGCCGGAGACGACGCTTGCGACCAGCGCGCCCGAAGGCGTTTTCAAGCCGAGGCTTTCGGCGATCTCGGGAGTGACGACCTGCAGCTTCGCGCCGAGCCATGGCCGCTTGACCGCCTTGCCGCCGCTCTTCGCGGACGCCACCACCACGCGCACCATGTTGGCGGGAATCGCAAAGCCGATGCCCTGCGAGCCGCCGGAGCGCGAATAGATCGCGCTATTGATGCCTACCAGGCGCCCGGTCATGTCGACCAGCGCGCCGCCGGAGTTTCCGGGGTTGATCGCGGCATCCGTCTGAATGAAGAACTGGTAGTCGGTGATGCCGACCTGCGTGCGCGCCAGCGCCGAGATGATGCCGTGGGTCACGGTCTGGCCGACACCGAAGGGGTTGCCGATCGCAAGCACGACGTCGCCGACCATCAATTCATCCGAGTTGGCAAAATCCAGCGTCGGGAATTTTTCGTGCACGTCCTTCAGCTTGAGCACCGCAAGGTCGGAGCGCGGATCCTTGAGCATGATCTCGGCCTCGAACTCGCGCTTGTCGGCGAGCGAGACCTTGACCTGGTCGGCGCCCTCGATGACGTGGACGTTGGTGACGACGAGGCCCGCCGGATCGACCATGACGCCCGAGCCGAGCGAGCGCTGCATTTGCTCTTGTTGTCCGCCCGGCAGCCCGAAGAAGCGGCGGAAGATCGGATCGTCCAGGAACGGATTGTGGTTCTGCACGATTTTCGCGGCATAGACGTTCACGACCGCGGGCTGCACGCGCTGCACGACCGGCGCATAGGACAGCCTGATGTCGGCGGGCGATGTCGGCACGCGGCGGTCCTGCGCCGATGCGGGCATTGCGGCATAGGCCGAAAGAAACAACACGGCCACGGAGCGAATCAAGTTCATGCGAAATCCCTAACAAGCATGGCCCGGAGCGGGCCGGAAACGGTTGGCAAGCGGCGTACGTTATACGGCGTGCTGCGGGACTTGGGCCTCGGGTGCCCCGCAGGATAGCCTTTCCTGATGGCTCTCGCCCCAGGCCTTCAACGTATCGATCACCGGCCGCAAGCTCTCGCCGATGTCCGACAGGCAGTACTCCACCCGCGGCGGAACCTCGGCATAGACCCTGCGAATGATCAGCCGATCGTCCTCGAGCGCACGAAGCTGCTTGGTCAGCATGCGCTGCGTAATCCCGGGCATCCGCCGCCGCAACTCGCCAAAACGTTGCGTGCCGCTTTGCAGATGAAACAGGATGACGCCCTTCCATTTGCCATCGATCAAGGAGAGCGTGGCCTCGACCGCGCAACCGGGCCGGTGCGCGAAATCTCTGCGTTTCATATTTTTTTGCGGCCTTTTTCCAATAGTATCCAAACAGGGACTATATCCCTCAATTTACCGTACTTGCCAAGGCGGTGCATTGGCGACAAGTGTTCCGCGCTGTGCACAGGGAGAACAACATGAAGGCCGTCGGATACCAGAAATCGCTGCCGATCGAGGACAAGGATGCGCTCCTCGATTTCGAGACCGCCAAGCCGGAACCAAAAGGCCGCGACATCCGTGTCGCCGTCAAGGCGATCTCGGCCAATCCGGTCGACTACAAGGTCCGCAAGCGCGCAGCTCCTCCCGCAGGCGAATACAAGATTCTGGGCTTTGATGCAGCAGGCGTGGTCGATGCCGTCGGTCCTGACGTCACCCTGTTCAGACAAGGCGATGAGGTGTTTTACGCTGGCTCAATCCTGCGCCAGGGCACGAACTGCGAGTTTCATCTCGTGGATGAGCGCATCGTCGGCCGCAAGCCAAAGACGCTCTCCTTCGCGCAAGCCGCGGCGCTACCGCTGACCTCACTGACCGCCTGGGAGCTGTTGTTCGATCGGCTCGGTGCGGTGCCCGGCAAGAGCCTCGATCCGCGCACGCTTTTGATCGTGGGCGGCGCCGGCGGCGTGGGCTCGATCCTGACCCAGCTCGCGCGGCGCCTGACTGGGCTTACCGTGGTTGCGACCGCCTCGCGGCCTGAATCGCAAAAGTGGTGCCTCGAGCTCGGCGCGCATGCGGTGGTGGACCACGCCAGGCCGCTGAAGGAGCAGATCGAGAAGGTGAAGGTGCCGCCGGTCGCACTGGTCGCAAGCCTCACCAACACCGACCAACACTACAAGGCGATCGCGGAGTTCATGGCCCCGCAGGGCAAGTATGGGCTGATCGACGATCCCGCCGAGTTCACCATGAGCGTGTTCAAGGGCAAGGCAATCTCGGTGCACTGGGAATCGATGTTCACGCGCTCCTCGTTCCAGACGGCGGACATGATCGCGCAGCACAACCTGCTCGACGATGTTTCCGACCTGATCGACAAGGGCGTGCTGCGCACGACGATGGACCAGGCCTTTGGCACCATCAACGCCACGAATTTGAAGCGCGCGCATGCGCTGCTCGAGAGCGGCAAGTCGCGCGGCAAGATCGTGCTGGAGGGGTGGTAAGGTGAAGGACCGAAGATCTAGGGTGGGTTAGTCGCAGGCCTAACCCACCATCTTTCCCCTTACGAAAATGGTGCGTTGCTCCAACCCACTCTACTCAGCCACCGCTCTGTCATTGCAGGGAGCGCAAGCGACGAAGCGATCAAGAGTTTTGTCCACGGCGCCGGATTGCTTCGCTGGCGCTCGCAATGACCGCCGGTACCACCTGCAAATCTCCCTCCCGAAGTGCGGAATAGACGCCTTGAACGGGAGTTGATCCCGATGCGTCTAATCGCCAGCCGAAACCATCTACATCAGCGTCGAGAGGCAACGTTTGGCCGAATATCTTCTGCCCATGACGGAGGCGTTCCAGCGCTTCATGCCTGACGTTCGGAATGTCGGTGCGCGAACCATGATACCGAAACTGGACAAGTTCAAGGCCGGTGTGGTCGAGGGCGACCTCACGGTGACCAAAGAGGGTCTCATCTACACCAACGAGATGGTACCAGCCTTCGCCGACGCCCAGCTCGGCGCCTTTTTCATCACCGGTTCGCTGCTTGCGCCCAAAGCCACCATCGCCGAGCCGGATATCGACTGGTCGCCGCTCTTGAAGATCAAGGGCAATGTCGTTGCCAAGAACCTTTGTCTTGGCGGTAGCGCATCCGAGATCGACGGCGATGTGACGGTCGAGGGCGTGCTCATGGGTTATTACAATCACGGGCAGATGCGGATCGGCGGCAAGACGCGCGCACGCCTCGTCATTGTGGCCGACTATGTCCTGAACTTCGGGGGCCCGGTCACTCGGAACTTTGTGGTGAGCGGTGGGGCCGCGCGGACCAATATTCCCATCGATTACGACCGCGACCGCCTCGACCTCATCCTCGTGCCCGAGGTCATGGACGAGACCAATTTTTTGCATGATGGCGTCGTGCTCGATCGCCTTCACCGGGGGTTACCGATCTTGCGGCCCGAGAACGAGATCGGGACGCTGCCGCCATTGGTGCTGTCGCAAAAAGGAGCGGCCAGGGTCGCCGAGCTGCGCGGCCGCAAAGCGCGCGGCGAGGACGTGAGGCAAGTTGATTTCAAGGACTGCGACCTCCGCTTCGTCCCCGAGGAGTTGCAGGAATTTTCCGGCGCGAAAGAGCTCTTGCTTTCGAGCAATCGGGTCGGCGCGCTGCCGCCCTGGCTTGGAAATTTCGAAGGCCTTGAGGTCCTTCAGCTGCAGGATTGCGGGATTCGAACACTGCCGCGCGAGATCGCGCAACTGCCGCGCCTTCGCCAACTGGAGCTGATCGACAACCCGCTGAAGTCCCTGCCGTTCGGCCCCGAGAGCTTTCGTTCGGTCGAAATCCTCAGCATTGGCGATGGAAGCTACCAGGGTCCGCCGGAGTTCACCGCCAATCTCGACCTAGCACTGTTTCCCTGGCTGCGCGTCATCGAGCAGCGATACGATACCAACACCGTCGAGGAGCTCGTCTACCGAGACAGCCAGGAGCTTTGGAACAACCCGCATCTCGAAATCCTCAACGCCAGTTGGCCGGCGCTGAGGAACGGCATTCCGGCCGGCCTGTCGCGAGCCCGAAACTTGCGCGCGTTGGCGACGCGCATCAATGCAGCGCAACTCGGGTCCGTTCTGGAGCGCATGCCGGGGTTCGAAAAGTTCGAATATCTGGCCATCGGCTACACCGACCTCAACCGCGCGCAACTGGCGCGGCTCTACGATGGCCTTCCGCGAGCCTTTGTCAGCACCCAGCATATCGAGGGCAAAACCGAATTTGAGCTCGCCGCAAGCGAAAGGCTGCAGGCCATTCAAACCCAGCTCGATCAGCGGCGCTTCGCGGAAGCAATCGCAGCGCTTGACAAGGTGACCTCTTCCCTCGACCTGCGCCGTTCATTTCTGCCCAGCGAAGTGCATGCGAAGCTGATGTCGCTGGCGGTGAGAGCTCGATCTTTGGCCACGGACGACGAGCAAGATCGTTCTCGCAGGGAGGCATTGGCCGAGGCCGCGCTGCATTGGGCCGATCGCGTGCTCTCGGTGCTGCCGGCAAATGCGGAGAGCTGCTGGTATCTCGATTACAACAAGTTCTGGCTGGTCCGCCTGCAATGTCTTTACGCGCGCGCAATCGGGTCGGCGCTTCGCGCCACGCCCGATGCGGCGGCAGCAACCGCCGCACTCGATCTTGCACAAAGCGAACTCGACCGCTTCCTGCTGCCGATCAATCCGTCCTGGCACGGAAATGAAAGCGCCGGAGTTCGCTACCTGCGCGCGCGGATACCAATCTGAGACTTCAATCTCAAAATAAAAAACGGCGCCGAACAGGCGCCGCTTGCAAAGACCGAATTCTTGGAAACGCTTACGCCGCCTCGGCTTCGGCCTTCTCGACGACCGGGCCGGAATCCTGGCCCTTGGCGTCGACGTCGCGATCGACGAACTCGATCACGGCCATTGCGGCGTTGTCACCATAGCGGAAGCCCGCCTTGATGATGCGGGTGTAGCCGCCGTGGCGGTCCTTGTAGCGGGGCGCGAGCGTGTCGAACAGCTTCTTGACCATGTCGACGTCGCGCATCTCGCTGATCGCCTGGCGCCGCATGGCAAGGCCGCCCTTCTTGCCGAGCGTGACCAGCTTCTCGACGATCGGGCGCAATTCCTTGGCCTTCGGCAGCGTGGTGACGATCTGCTCGTGCTTGATCAGCGCGGCGGCCATATTGGCGAACATCGCGCGCCGATGCTCGGCGGTGCGGTTGAGCTTCCGGTGAACTCGTCCATGGCGCATTGGTCTATTCCTTCTTTTCTCGTTGCCGCGACGGTTCGCCGGACATCTTGCTCAGGTGGGCCGCCTGCGTTCGCCCTGATAGCGAATGGCGAGTAGCGAGTGGTCCTTCCCTATTCGCTATTCGCCACTCCCTATTCGCTCAATAATGATCCTCGAAGCGCTTGGCGAGCTCGTCGATGTTCTCCGGCGGCCAGCCCGGCACTTCCATGCCGAGATGCAGGCCCATCTGCGCCAGCACTTCCTTGATCTCGTTCAGCGACTTGCGGCCGAAGTTCGGGGTCCGCAGCATCTCCGCTTCCGACTTCTGCACGAGGTCGCCGATGTAGACGATGTTGTCGTTCTTCAGGCAGTTGGCCGAACGCACCGACAGCTCGAGCTCGTCGACCTTCTTGAGGAAGGCCGGGTTGAAGGCCAGATCGGGAATGATCTCCTGGGTGACTTCCTTGCGCGGCTCTTCGAAATTGACGAAGACGTTGAGCTGGTCCTGCAGGATGCGCGCGGCGTAGGCGACCGCGTCCTCCGGCGAGATCGCGCCGTTGGTCTCGATCGTCATGGTCAGCTTGTCGTAGTCGAGGATCTGGCCTTCGCGGGTATTCTCGACCTTGTAGGAGACCTTGCGCACCGGCGAGAACAGGCTGTCGACCGGAATCAGGCCGATCGGCGCATCCTCCGGACGATTGCGCTCGGCGGGCACGTAGCCCTTGCCGGTAGTGACCGTAAACTCCATGCGGATCTCGGCGCCTTCATCGAGCGCGCAGATCTGCAGCTCCGGATTGAGCACCACGACATCGCCGACGGTCTGGATGTCGCCCGCGGTGACCACGCCCGGGCCCTGCTTCTTCACGACCATGCGCTTGGGGCCTTCGCCCTGCATCTTGATCGAGATGTCCTTGATGTTCAGCACGATGTCGGTGACGTCCTCGCGGACACCGGCGATCGAGGAGAACTCGTGCAGCACGCCGTCGATATGAACCGACTGCACCGCCGCGCCCTGCAGCGAGGACAGTAGGATGCGGCGCAGCGCGTTGCCGAGCGTCTGGCCGAAGCCGCGCTCGAGCGGCTCGGCGACGAGTGTCGCAAAGCGCGTCGAATCGCCGCCCGGAGTCACCTGCAGCTTGTTCGGCCGAATAAGTTCCTGCCAATTTTTCTGGATCGTCACTGTTTCACCCTCGGGCCAGCATGCCGTCTGGCGTTGGAGAAGCGCGGATCAGTCCGCTCACATATTCGTAAAAACGTGTTGCGGGCGGCCATGCCACCCGCAAGCGAAGATCATCAAACCCGCCGCCGCTTGCGCGGACGGCAACCATTGTGCGGGATCGTCGTCACGTCGCGGATCGAGGTGACGGTGAAGCCCGCTGCCTGCAGCGCGCGCAGCGCCGACTCGCGGCCCGAACCGGGACCGGCAACCTCGACTTCCAGCGTGCGCATTCCATGTTCCTGCGCCTTCTTGGAAACGTCCTCCGCCGCGACCTGCGCGGCATAGGGGGTCGACTTGCGCGACCCCTTGAACCCCATCGTTCCCGCCGACGACCAGGCGATGGTATTGCCCTGCGCGTCGGAGATGGTGATGGTGGTGTTGTTGAACGACGAGTTCACATGCGCGACGCCGGATGCGATGTTCTTGCGCTCTCTGCGGCGGACGCGGGTGGCTTCCTTGCCCATTCCTAAAACCTTTCAAAGATCTCAAACGCCGCCGTCATGCCAGCGGCTACATCTCGATGGACGAATGGTGAGTGGCGAATAGCGAATAGGGCCTGCCCTGCTCGCCATTCGCCATTCGCTATTCGCAATTACTTTTTCTTGCCGGCGATCGCCTTGGCCGGCCCCTTGCGCGTGCGCGCGTTGGTATGTGTACGCTGACCGCGCACCGGCAGGCCGCGGCGATGACGCAGGCCGCGATAGCAGCCGAGGTCCATCAGCCGCTTGATGTTGATTCCGGTCTCGCGGCGAAGGTCGCCCTCCACCACATAATCGCGGTCGATCACTTCACGGATTTGCAGGACTTCCTGGTCGCTCAACTGGCTGACGCGACGCTCCTGCGGGATCTTGACCTTCTCCACGATGTCGGCCGCGATCTTCGGGCCGATGCCATGGATGTATTGAAGCGCGATCAGCACGCGCTTGTTGGTCGGGATGTTCACGCCGGCAATTCGGGCCACGAATTTCTCTCCTGTTGCCGATCCCTTCGGGGAGCGGCGTGTCTGTTCTTAAGTCTCGGGCAGGTGTCCGCAAACGCGAACACGACGCCCACCCCTTTGTTGCTCCGGGGCCCGGCATCGTCTTGAAAACTATCCGACTTGGATGCGGCGCTTATTAATGTATGAACTGCGCTTTCGTCAACCGATTCCGGTGCGCCGCATCCGAAATTCGCCTGAATTCTCAAGATACAGCCCATGCGAATTTCGGACGCAAAAGCGCAGCCGGACCCCTTGAAACCACTGCGGTTTTGACCCCGAACCTCCCCAACGCGGCCACCGCGGGCCCGCGGCACCTTCGGAGCGCGCCCCGCTAGGCTTTCGCTCGCTTTTTCGTGACCTTCTTCGGAGGCCGGCGGCTGGCCCTGGCCGGCTTTTTGGGTCGCTTGGCCGGCCGTTTGCCGGCCTTGCGAGCCGATTTGGCAGCCTTTTTGGGCTTCCCCCGGCTCGCCTGGGCCCTCTTCGGCCCGCGCTTGGCGGCCGTTTTGGCGCCTCTTGCGGCAGACCGGGCGGGTTTGGGTGAACTCCGGCGGGAGTTGGGCGCCTTTTTCGCCGCGTGGTTGTCCACAGCCTCGAGCGCCGACAGGATCCGGATGATCTCCCGGCTCACCTCCTCGATGCTCATCATGCCGTCGACGGTCAAGAGCTTGCGGCGGTCGGAATAGTAATGGATCAGCGGCTCGGTCTGGGCGCGATAGGCAGCCAGACGCGTAATCAGCACCTCCGGCGTGTCGTCGGCCCTGACCGTCTCTCCGCGCGCCCGCGTCTCTGCCGCGCGGGTCTCGATGCGCTGCAACAGCACGCTTTCGTTGACGCGCAGCTCGACCACGGCATCGAGCTCCATATGCTTTTGCGCGAGCAGCTCGTCGAGCTCCTCGGCCTGGCGGACCGTGCGCGGGAATCCATCGAGAATAAAGCCATTTGCGGCGTCCGGCTGGTCGATCCGGTCGGAGATGATCCCCACCACGATCTCGTCCGGCACCAGCGAGCCACTGGCCATGATGTCCTTGGCTTTGAGACCGACCGGCGTCTCCGCCGCCACCGCCGCCCGCAGCATATCGCCAGTGGAGAGCTGGACGATGCCGTAGCGCTCAACCAGCCGCTGCGCCTGGGTCCCCTTTCCCGAACCCGGCGGTCCCAGAAGTATAATTCTCATTAGCTTCCGCCCCCCGATCGGTGCGCGCGAGGTCGCGCACCTGTTTTTGAATATCAAGAATAGTGCAAATCACAATCAGCGCCGCACCACCATGGAAATTATAGGGCAGCATGTGGCCAGAGGCCACCAATGCCTCCGGGATCAGCGCCACCGCTGTGAGGTAGACGGCCCCGATAACGGTCGTCGATGTCACCACGCCGTCGAGATAGTCCGCTGTGGGCTCGCCCGGGACCACGCCCGGGACCGAGCCGCCCTGCTTACCCAGCCGTTCGGCCGCATATTCGGGGTCGAGCACGTAAGACGTATAGATGAATGCCAGGACGAAGACGGCAATTGATCCCACGACCAGATGGGCCGGTTGGCCGAACTTCATGTGATTGATTGCGGCGACGAGCCAGGGCGTGGCGCCGAACATGGACCCGGCGACGATGAACGGCACCGTCAGCACCCACGACTGCAGTATGACGGGGGCCTGAAACCCTGCGCTGTTGATCTTGATCGGCAGAACCGCGGACCGCGCGGGAAGCGTGCGCATTCCAATTTTGCGTTCGGCAAATTCGAGCCGTACATTGCGCCGCGCGCCTTCGACGAAAACGATCAGGGCGACCACTGCCACCCAGAGGATGATGTGGAACAGTGCGAGGTTGGCGGAGACCACGCCCTTTTGCACCGCATTGATGATACGAGCCACCTCAGATGGAAGTGACGCGACGAACCCCACACTCAGCACGAGCGCGAGGCCATTGCCGATGCCGTAGCGGGTGATCAGTTCGCTCAGCCAGATCAGGAAGAAGACGCCGCCGACCATCGAGGAGGTGGCCGAAAGCAGGAACCAGCCGCCGGGTTCAACGACCAGGCCCGGAACGTCCTGCAAGGCGGAGGCAATGAAAAAGGCTTGGAGCGCGGCAAGCAGCATCGTCAGGATCAGCGTGTAGCGCGCGATTCTCTGACGGCCGGCCTCCCCCGACCGTTCAAGCGAACTCAGTTTCCACCACACCATCGATAGCATTTGAACGAAGACGGCCGCGCTGAGATAGGGAACAAGGACGAGCGACAGGATCGACAAGCGGCGCAGCCCTTCGTCGCTCACGAAAAATCCAAACCTCTGGCCGTACGCCGTCTGGAACAAGCCGTTTACGGCATCGTGATTGATGCCCGGCACCGGAATATGGGTACCCAATCTGAAAATGAGCAGCGCGCCGATCGTGATGGCGATGCGGCGCGCGAGCGAATTGGATCCGGGATTCGAGACCGATCTGCCGTCCGACATTCGCAACGAACCTCTTTCGAATTGCGAATGTTAGATGCGCCCACTCGGGCGCAGGTTCAGCGACGACGGCCCCTCAATTTCGACTTCCTGATCAGCCCCTCATATTGATGGGCGAGCAGATAGCCCTGCACTTGGGCCACCGTATCCATGGTCACGCTGACCACGATCAACAGCGAGGTGCCGCCGAAATAGAACGGCACGGAGGCGTAGGAGATCAGAATCTCCGGGATCAAACAGACGATCGCGAGGTAGATCGCGCCGATCACGGTGATGCGCGAGAGCACGTAGTCGATATATTCGGCGGTGCGCTCGCCCGGACGGATGCCCGGGATGAAGCCGCCGTGCTTCTTCAGATTGTCGGCGGTCTCGGTCGGGTTGAACACGATCGCGGTGTAGAAGAAGGCAAAGAACACGATCAACGCGAGATAGAGGATCAGAAACAGCGGGCGGCCGTGGCCGAGCTGGGTGGTGATCCACTGGAACCATTCCGGGCCCTTGCCGGCGTTGAAATTGGCGACCGTCGTCGGCAGCAGCAGCAGCGAGGACGCAAAGATCGGCGGGATCACGCCCGAGGTGTTCAGCTTGAGCGGCAGATGCGAGGACTGGCCCTCGAACATCTTGTTGCCGACCTGGCGTTTTGGGTACTGGATCAACAGCCTGCGCTGTGCGCGCTCCATGAACACGATGAAGGCGATGACGGCGACCGCCATCACGATCACGATCAGGATCAGGCCCGTCGAGAGCGCGCCCTGGCGGCCGAGCTCCAGCATATTGGCCAGCGCCGCCGGTAGTTCCGCGACGATGCCGGACAGGATGATGAGCGAGATGCCGTTGCCGATGCCGCGAGAGGTGATCTGCTCGCCGAGCCACATCAGGAAGATGGTGCCGCCGGTCAGCGTGATCGCAGTCGAGAGGCGGAAGAACAGGCCGGGATCGGTGACGACGTTTCCGGCGCCCTCGAGCCCGACCGCGATGCCATAGGACTGGAACGCGGCGAGCAGCACCGTCAGGTAGCGGGTATATTGGTTGAGCGTCTTGCGCCCGGCCTCGCCCTCCTTCTTCAGCGCTTCAAGCTGCGGCGACACGGTCGTCAGAAGCTGAATGATGATCGACGCCGAGATGTAGGGCATGATGTTCAGCGCGAAGATCGCCATGCGGTGGATACCGCCGCCGGCGAACATGTTGAACATGCCCAGAATGCCTCCCGCTTGCGTCTTGAACACCTGTTCCCAGATGTTGGGGTCGATGCCAGGCAGCGGGATGTAGGTGCCGAGGCGGTACACCAGCAGCGCCCCGAGCGTGAACCAGATGCGCTTCTTGAGTTCGTCGGCCTTGGCCAGCGCGCCGAAATTGAGGTTCGCCGCAAGTTGTTCCGCTGCTGAGACCATGTTTGACTTTCTCCCGCCGCCCTTCGTCGCCGTGCCGCCGCCTGGGGCGACCGGCAGACCCCCGCCGATTATTTGGCGCTCGGCTCCGATAAGTCCACGTCCAGGGGCCTTCAAACCTTCCGCGAAAGCGGCCGATGACGCAGATGTTACGCCGCCTTGCCCTCTTCCTTCTTGGCAGGCGCCAGGATCTTGACCGTGCCGCCGGCTTTCTCGACGGCAGCAACCGCGGATTTGGACGCGCCATGAACCTCGATATCGACCTTGGCCTTGATCTCGCCGCGGCCGAGCAGCCGCACGCCGTCCTTGGCGCGGCGCAGCACGCGCGACTTCACCAGCGCCTCGGCGTTGATGACGGCGGACGCATCGATCTGCCTGGCGTCGATCGCCTGTTGCAGGCGATCGAGGTTGATCTCGACGAATTCCAGCGCGAACACGTTGTTGAAGCCGCGCTTGGGCAGACGCCGATGCAGAGGCATCTGGCCGCCTTCGAACCCCTTGATGCGGACGCCGGTGCGCGCGGTCTGGCCCTTGCCGCCGCGCCCGGCCTGCTTGCCCTTGCCTGAGCCGATGCCACGGCCGACCCGCATGCGCTTCTTGCGCGAGCCGGCATTGTCGGCGATATCGCTGAGCTTCATCGCCCTTCTCCTTGTTTGTTGCGCATGATTTTCGCCGAAGAGCGGCGCCCGCTTTTCGGGACCATGCGCGCCTTCGCTTACTTCTCGTCGACGATGCGAACGAGATGGTGAACCTTGTCGATCATGCCGCGCACCGCCGGCGTATCCGGCAGCTCGGTAACCCGGCCGATCTTGTTGAGCTTCAACCCGATCAGCGTCGAGCGCTGCGAGTGATGGCGGCGGATCGGGCTGCCGATCTGCTCGATCTTGATCGTCTTTGCGGCCATGGTCAAAAAACTCCGAAAGTCCCTAGTCTGCGGCTGCCTCGGCATCGCCGCCGACGCGGCGGGCCTGCAGCGAGGATACCTTGATGTTGCGGCGCGCGGCGACCGAGCGCGGCGAAGTCCTGGTTCTTCAGCGCGTTAAACGTCGCCCGCACCATGTTGTAGGGGTTGGACGAGCCGATCGACTTCGCCACCACGTCCTGGACGCCCAGCGTCTCGAACACGGCGCGCATCGGGCCGCCGGCGATGATGCCGGTGCCGGCCGGAGCCGCGCGCAGATAGACGCGACCGGCGCCGTGACGGCCGGCGATGTCGTGATGCAGCGTGCGACCCTCGCGCAGTGCAACGCGGGTCAGGTTGCGCTTGGCCAATTCGGTCGCCTTGCGGATCGCCTCCGGCACTTCGCGCGCCTTGCCGTGGCCGAAGCCGGCCCGGCCCTTCTGGTCGCCGATCACGACCAGCGCCGCAAAGCCGAAGCGCTTGCCGCCCTTGACGACCTTCGCCACGCGATTGATGTGCACGAGCTTGTCGACGAACTCGCTGTCGCGCTCCTCGCGCTCCCTGCTCCGATCGCGTCCGCCGCGTTCGCGTTCAGCTGCCATGGTGTTTTCCAATCTCCAGAGAGGTTTTCGCCTCTGTCCTCACAATTCCGTTCAAAAGCTCAGTCCGCTCTCGCGCGCCGCATCGGCCAGCGCCTTGACGCGGCCGTGATAGAGATAGCCGCCGCGATCGAACACCACTTCCTTGACGCCTCGCTTCGCCGCGCGCTCCGCCAGCAGCTTGCCCACCGCCTTGGCCGCGTCGATGTTGGCGCCGGTATTGCCGGCCGAACGCATGTCCTTCTCCAGCGAAGAGGCGGAGGCGAGCGTCTCGCCCTTGGTGTCGTCGATCACCTGCGCATAGATATGCTTCGAGGAGCGGAACACGGACAGCCGCGGACGGCCGTTGGCCGAGCGGCGCAACGACAGCCGCACGCGTTGCTTGCGCCGGGCATTCGTAACCTTGTTTCTCGACATGGCCGGCTCCGTTACTTCTTCTTGCCTTCCTTGCGGAAGATGAATTCGTCGACATACTTGACGCCCTTGCCCTTGTAGGGCTCCGGCGGACGATAGGCGCGTATTTCGGCGGCGACCTGGCCGACGCGCTGCACGTCGCTGCCGGTGATCGTAATCTCGGTCGGCTTCGGCACCGCGATCTGGATGCCCTCCGGGATCTGAAAGATCACGTCGTGGCTGTAGCCGAGCGCGAGCTGCAGGTTCTTGCCGGCCATGGCGGCGCGATAGCCGACGCCGGTGATTTCGAGCTTCTTTTCGAAACCCTTGGTGACTCCGGCGACGAGATTGGCGATCTGCGCGCGCGCCGTGCCATAGAGCGCCCGTGCGCGGTTGGTCTCGACGCGCGGAGCAACCTTGACGACGTTGTTCTCGAACTTCACCTCGACGTCGCCGTGCACCACGAACTGAAGCTGGCCCTTCGGCCCCTTCATCTTCACGGTCTGGCCCTCGACGGTCGCGGTCACGCCCGACGGGATCGTCACCGGCTTCTTGCCAATACGGGACATGGCTGAAAAATCCTTCTCAGAACACCGTGAAGAGAATTTCGCCGCCCACATTCGCGTCACGCGCGTCGTGGTCGGCCATGATTCCCTTCGGCGTTGACAACACCGAGATGCCGAGGCCGTTATTGACCCGCGGCAAGCTCTTCACAGACGTGTAGACCCGACGGCCGGGCTTGGAGACCCGCTCGATCTCGCGGATGACCGGCTCGCCATCGAAATATTTCAGCTCGATCTCGAGCTCGTTGCGCCCCGAGGGATGCTCGACGGTGGCGTAGCCGCGGATATATCCTTCGGCCTTGAGCACATCGAGCACGTTCTGGCGCATCTTGGAGCCCGGCGAGGACACCTTCGACTTCGAGCGCATCTGCGCGTTGCGGATGCGGGTGATCAGATCGCTGATCGGATCGTGCGTTGACATCGTGACGACCCTCCTTACCAGCTGGACTTCACAAGCCCGGGAACCAGGCCCTTGGAGCCGAGCTCTCGGAGCGCGATGCGGGACAGCCTGTTCTTGCGATAGTTCGAACGCGGCCGACCCGACAGCTCGCAGCGCAGGCGAATGCGCGTCGCCGACGAGTTGCGCGGCATGTCGGCGAGCTTCAATGTCGCCGCAAAGCGCTCTTCCATCGGCTTGGTCTTGTCGGCGATGACCGCCTTGAGACGGGCGCGCTTGGCGGCGGCGTTCTTCACCATCCGCTTGCGCCGGTTGTTCTTCTCGACTGAACTCTTCTTTGCCATGCTTGGCTCCTTACCTTTCCGCGTTTGAGAGGCTGATCAGCGTCTCACTGCCGGAACGGGAAATTGAATGCGGTCAACAAGGCGCGCGCCTCGTCGTCGGTACGGGCGGTGGTGCATACCGTGATGTCCATGCCCCAGGACTCGCCCGCCTTGTCGAAGTCGATCTCGGGGAAGATGATGTGCTCCTTGATGCCGAGCGAATAGTTGCCGCGGCCGTCAAAGCTCTTCGGGTTCAATCCGCGGAAGTCGCGCACGCGCGGCAGCGCAACGTTTACCAGCCGATCGATGAACTCGTACATCTTCACCTTGCGCAGCGTGACCTTGCAGCCGATCGGCTGATTCTCGCGCAGCTTGTAGGTCGCGATCGCGATCCGCGAATAGGTCACAACCGCCTTCTGCCCTGCGATCAGCGACAGGTCGGCCGCGGCCGTCTCCGCCTTCTTGCGGTCGTTGACGGCTTCGCCGATGCCCATGTTGAGCACGATCTTGTCGAGCCGCGGCACCTGCATCACGTTCTTGTAGCCGAACTTCTCGGTCAACTGGCCGCGGATGCGCTTGTCGTAGTCGACGCGAAGGCGCGGCAAGTAAGCGGTCTCAGCCATCGATCTCTGCTCCCGTGCTCTTGGCGATGCGCACCTTTTTGCCGTCCGCGTGAAATCTTGAATCCGATGCGCGTCGGCTTGCCGTCCTTGCCGACATAGGCAAGGTTCGACAGATGGATCGACGCTTCCTTGGAAATGATGCCGCCTTCCTGGCTCTGGGTCTGCTTCTGGTGGCGCTTCACCAGGTTGATGCCGCGCACCAGCGCCCTGCCCTCGTCGGGATGCACCTCGAAGACCTCGCCGGTGCGGCCCTTGTCTCGACCCGAGAGCACGACCACCTTGTCGCCCTTGCAAATCTTGGCAGCCATTACAGAACCTCCGGCGCGAGCGAGATGATCTTCATGTGGTTCTTGGCACGCAGCTCGCGCGGGACCGGCCCGAAGATGCGGGTGCCGACCGGCTCGGACTGGTTGTTGATCAGGACGGCCGCGTTGCGGTCGAAGCGGATCACCGAGCCGTCGGGACGGCGGATGTCCTTGCGGACCCGCACCACGACGGCCTTCATGACGTCGCCCTTCTTCACCTTGCCGCGCGGAATCGCTTCCTTGATCGACACGACGATGACGTCGCCCACGGTAGCGTAGCGGCGCTTGGAGCCGCCCAGCACCTTGATACACATGACACGGCGTGCGCCGGAATTGTCGGCCACGTCGAGGTTGGTCTGCATCTGGATCATTGATGCACCTCGTCCTCTTTCTGCGCTCCAATCGCGCTCAAAATTTTCCTGACCTCGTCCGGCGGAGCCGGACAGGCGGTCAGGCGGTCTTCTTGTGCTCGCCCCGGACCACGGTCCAGCGCTTCAGTTTCGAGATCGGCTTGGACTCCTCGATCCAAACGGTGTCGCCCGGCTTGAACTGATTGTCCTCGTCGTGGGCGTGGTAGTTCTTCGAGCGGCGGATCGTCTTCTTGTAGATCGGATGGATGAAGCGGCGATCGACGCGCACCACCACCGTCTTTTGCTGCTTGTCGCTGACGACCACGCCCTGAAGGGTTCGTTTCGGCATGGCTTTTTCCTTACTTCTTCGCAGCGCGCTTCTGCGCGGCGATGGTCTTGATGCGAGCGATATCGCGGCGGGCTTCCTTCATCCGCGAGGTGTTCTCCAGCTGCCCGGTGGCGCGCTGGAAACGCAGGTTGAAGCGCTCCTTCTTCAGGTTGAGGATCGCATCGTCCATCTGATCGGGCGTCATCGCGCGGATGTCGTCGACTTTCATCTGTGCCATGACCGTTACTCCGCAATGCGCTCGACGAAGCGCGTCTTGATCGGCAGCTTGGCCGCGGCCAGATCAAGCGCCTCGCGCGCGGTACCAACCGGCACGCCGTCGATCTCGAACAGCACGCGGCCGGGCTTCACGCGCACCACCCAATATTCGGGCGTGCCCTTGCCGGAGCCCATGCGCACTTCAGCCGGCTTCTTGGAGACGGGCACGTCCGGGAATACGCGGATCCAGACGCGGCCCGCACGCTTCATGTGACGCGTCAGCGCGCGGCGGGCGGCCTCGATCTGGCGCGCGGTGACGCGATCGGGCTCCATCGCTTTCAGCCCGAACTGGCCGAACGACAACGTTGCGCCCGAACTCGCAACGCCGCGAATACGGCCCTTATGCGCCTTCCGGAACTTCGTTTTCTTGGGTTGCATCATGGCATTAAGCCCTCAAACCTTCGTCTCTCAGGCGGCGTCGCGGCGCGGCCGCCCGGTGTCGCCCTCGGCCAATCTCTTGTCCTGCGCCATCGGATCATGCTCGAGGATTTCACCCTTGAAGATCCAGACCTTGACGCCGCAGGTGCCGAACGTCGTGAACGCGGTGGCCACACCGTAGTCGATGTCGGCGCGCAGCGTGTGCAGCGGCACCCGGCCCTCGCGATACCATTCCATGCGGGCAATTTCGGCGCCGCCGAGCCGTCCGGAGCAGTTGATGCGGATGCCTTCGGCGCCAAGCCGCATGGCCGACTGCACCGCGCGCTTCATGGCGCGACGGAACGCGACGCGGCGCTCGAGCTGCTGTGCGATCGATTCGGCAACCAGGGTCGCGTCAAGCTCGGGCTTGCGGATCTCGACGATGTTGATGACGACGTCGGAAGCCGTGATGTCGGCGACCTTCTTGCGCAGCTTGTCGATGTCGGCGCCCTTCTTGCCGATCACGACGCCCGGACGCGCCGAGTGGATCGTGACGCGACACTTCTTGTGCGGGCGCTCGATCACGATGCGCGCGACCGCTGCCTGCTTCAGCTCCTTGTGCAGGATCTCGCGGATCTTGACGTCCTCGTGCAGAAGCTTGCCGTACTCGCTCTTGCCGGCGAACCAGCGCGAGTCCCAGGTCCGGTTGATGCCGAGACGCAAGCCGATCGGATTGATCTTTTGACCCATCGTTTCCTCCCGCGCCTCTCTTACGCGCTCGCCTCGACCTGACGAACCACGATCGTCAGTTGCGAAAATGGTTTGAACACACGGCCCGAACGGCCACGGCCGCGCGGAGCGAAACGCTTCATCACGATGCCGTTGCCGACATGCGCTTCCGAGACCACGAGATCGTCGACGTCGAGGTCGTGGTTGTTTTCGGCGTTCGCGATCGCCGATTCCAGGCACTTCTTGACATCGACTGCGATCCGCTTGCGCGAGAACTGCAGGTCGGCAAGGGCCGCAGATGCCTTCCGGCCGCGGATCATCTGGGCGACCAGGTTGAGCTTCTGCGGGCTCACCCGCAGCATCCGGGCGACCGCCTTGGCCTCATTGTCGGCGAGGCTCCGTTCGCGCTTAGGTTTGCTCATCGCTTAATCCTCAAGCCTTCTTGGCTTTCTTGTCGCCCGAGTGGCCGTGGAAGGTCCGCGTCGGCGAGAACTCGCCGAACTTGTGACCGACCATTTCCTCGTTGATCGAAACCGGCACGTGCTTCTGGCCGTTGTAGACGCCGAACACGAGCCCCACGAACTGCGGCAGGATGGTCGAGCGACGGCTCCAGATCTTGATCACGTCGTGACGGCCGGATGAACGCGCTGCGTCCGCCTTCTTGAGCAACGACGCTTCGACGAACGGGCCTTTCCAGACTGAACGAACCATGTCCGGGCTTCCTTACTTCTTCCGCTTGTGGCGGCTTAGGAGAATGAACTTGCTGGTCGACTTGTTGGTGCGGGTCTTCTTGCCCTTGGTCGGCTTGCCCCACGGCGTGACCGGGTGCCGGCCGCCCGAGGTGCGGCCTTCGCCGCCGCCATGCGGGTGATCGATCGGGTTCATGGAGACGCCGCGGTTATGCGGGCGGCGACCCATCCAGCGCTTGCGGCCGGCCTTGCCGATCGAGATGTTCATGTGATCGGGGTTCGACACCGCGCCGATGGTGGCGCGGCAGCGTCCGTGCACCAGGCGCTGCTCGCCCGAGTTCAGGCGAAGAATGACGTAGTCCTGGTCGCGGCCGACGAGCTGGGCGTAGGTGCCGGCGGAACGCGCGAGCTGGCCGCCCTTGCCGATCTTGGTCTCGATATTGTGGACGATGCTGCCGATCGGCATGTTGCCGAGCGGCATGACGTTGCCCGGCTTCACGTCGACATGGTTGCCGGCGATGATGGTGTCGCCGACAGCAAGCCGCTGCGGCGCGAGGATGTAGGCCTGCTCGCCATCGTGGTACTTGATCAGCGCGATGAAGCCGGTGCGGTTGGGATCATATTCCAGCCGCTCGACGGTCGCGGGTACGTCGACCTTGGTGCGCTTGAAGTCGACCACACGGTAGGTCTTCTTGTGGCCGCCGCCGCGGAAACGCACGGTGATGCGGCCGAGATTGTTGCGGCCGCCGGTCGACAGCTTGCCTTCGGTCAGGGCCTTGACCGGCTTGCCCTTGTAGAGGGCCGAGCGGTCGACCATGACCAGCTGGCGCTGGCCGGGCGTCGTCGGGTTGTATGTCTTCAGTGCCATCGTCGTTGAGCCCTAAAGTCCCGTGGTCACGTCGATGCGGTGGCCCTCTTCGAGGGTCACGATCGCGCGCTTGGTGTCCGACTGCGAGCCGTAATTGCCGCGGAACACCTTGTTCTTGCCCTTGCGCACCAGCGTGTTGACGCTCTTGACCTTGACGTCGAAGAGCTTCTCCACCGCTTCCTTGATCTGCGGCTTGGTCGCCTTGGCGGCGACCTTGAACAGCACCTTGTTGTGCTCGGAGGCGATCGTGGCCTTCTCGGTCACAACGGGGGCAACGATGACGTCGTAATGGCGGGGATCGATCGTCTTCATTTGAAGCGCGCCTCCAACGCATCGATCGCCGCCTTGGTCAGAACCAGCTTCTGGCGACGCAGGATGTCGTAGACGTTGATGCCCTGGATCGGCAGCACGTCCATGTTCGGGATGTTGCGGGCGGCGATGGCGAAACCGTTGTTGAGCTCGGCGCCGTCGATGATCAGCGCGTTGGTCAGGCCGAGTCCCGAGAAATGTCCGGCCAGCGCCTTGGTCTTGGCCGCCTCGAGCTTGGCTGCTTCGATGACGACGAGATCGCCGTCTTTTGCCTTCGACGACAGCGCGTGCTTCAAGGCAAGCGCGCGCACCTTCTTCGGCAGGTCGGTCGCATGCGAGCGTACCACCGGGCCGAACGCGCGACCGCCGCCGCGGAACTGCGGCACGCGGGCCGAGCCGTGACGAGCGCCACCGGTGCCCTTTTGCTTGTACATCTTCTTGCCGGTGCGCCAGATCTCGGCGCGGCCCTTGGTCTTGTGGGTGCCGGCCTGGCGCTTGTTGAGTTGCCACTGCACGCAGCGCGCAATGATGTCGGCACGCGGCTCGAGACCGAAAATCTCGTCCGAGAGGTTGACCGAGCCTGCGGCCTTGCCTTCGAGGGTGGTGACTTTCAGCTCCATCTCACGCCCCCTCCTTGCCGGCCGCTTCCGCAGCTTCCGCAACCTTGAACTTGCCGGGCTTCGGCGCCTCCTTTGGCAGCGGCTTCTTGACGGCGTCACGCACCCTGATCCAGCCGCCCTTGGAGCCGGGCACAGCGCCCTCGACCAGGATCAGGCCGCGCTCGACGTCGGTCTGCACGACCCGCAGATTGAGCGTGGTGATGCGGTCGACACCCATGTGGCCGGGCATCTTCTTGTTCTTCCAGGTCTTGCCGGGGTCCTGGCGACCGCCGGTCGAACCGATCGAGCGGTGCGAGATCGAGACGCCGTGGGTCGCGCGCAGGCCGCCGAAATTCCAGCGCTTCATGCCGCCGGCAAAACCCTTGCCGATCGAGGTGCCGGTGACGTCGACGAACTGGCCGACGACGAAATGGTCAGCCTGGATCTCCGCGCCCACGGGAATGAGCGAATCCTGCGTGACGCGGAATTCGGCAACCTCGCGTTTCGGCTCGACCTTGGCCAGCGCGAACTGGCCGCGCTCGGCCTTGGGCATGTAGACCGTCTTGCGGGTGCCCGCGCCGAGCTGCAGCGCGACGTAGCCGTTCTTCTCGGTCGTGCGGTGACTGAGCACCTGGCAATTGCCGAGCTTCAGCACGGTCACAGGGATATGCTCGCCGGTCTCGGTAAAGACCCGCGTCATCCCGACCTTCTGTGCGATCACTCCGGAGCGCATCTTCGTGCTTCCTGTTCTCTCTGTCCGCAAAGGGCGGACCAAATCCAAAACTTAGAGCTTGATCTCGACGTCGACGCCTGCGGCCAGATCGAGCTTCATGAGGGCATCGACGGTCTGCGGGGTCGGATCGACAATATCGAGCAGGCGCTTGTGGGTGCGCATCTCGAATTGCTCGCGGCTCTTCTTGTCGACATGCGGCGAACGGTTGACCGTGAACTTCTCGATGCGGGTCGGCAGCGGAATGGGTCCGCGAACCTGCGCACCGGTGCGCTTCGCCGTGTTCACGATCTCACGGGTCGACGTATCGAGGATTCGATGGTCGAACGCCTTGAGACGGATGCGAATATTTTGGCCGTTCATTGCCGCTGTCTTTCTCTAGTGAGTGGCGAGTAGCGAATAGCGAATAGAAACGCTCTACTCGCTACTCCCTACTCACTATTCGCTTCTTTACTCGATGATCGAGGCGACGACGCCCGCGCCCACGGTGCGCCCACCCTCGCGAATTGCGAAGCGGAGCTTCTCTTCCATCGCGATCGGCACGATCAGGTGCACTTCCATCGCGATGTTGTCGCCCGGCATCACCATCTCGGTGCCTTCCGGCAGGTGCACGACACCGGTCACGTCGGTGGTGCGGAAGTAGAACTGCGGACGGTAGTTGGTGAAGAACGGGGTGTGGCGGCCGCCTTCCTCCTTCGTGAGGATGTAGGCCTCGGCCTTGAACTTGGTGTGCGGCTTGACCGAACCCGGCTTGCACAGCACCTGGCCGCGCTCGACTTCCTCGCGCTTGGTGCCGCGCAGCAGCGCGCCGATGTTGTCGCCGGCCTGGCCCTGATCGAGCAGCTTGCGGAACATCTCGACGCCGGTGACCGTGGTCTTCTGCGTGTCGCGCAGACCGACGATCTCGATTTCGTCGCCGACCTTGACGATGCCGCGCTCGACACGGCCGGTCACCACGGTGCCGCGGCCCGAGATCGAGAACACGTCTTCGACCGGCATCAGGAAGGGCTGGTCGACCGGACGGTCCGGCTGCGGAATGTACTCGTCGACATTCTTCATCAGCTCGAGAATGGATTCATGACCGAGCTTCTTGTCGGAATCCTCGAGCGCGGCAAGCGCCGAACCCTTTACGATCGGGATCTTGTCGCCGGGGAAGTCGTACTTCGAGAGCAGCTCACGCACCTCGAGCTCGACGAGCTCGAGCAGCTCCGGATCGTCCACCATGTCGCACTTGTTGAGGTACACGACGAGCGCGGGCACGCCGACCTGGCGGGCGAGCAGGATGTGCTCGCGGGTCTGCGGCATCGGGCCGTCGGCGGCCGACACGACCAGGATCGCGCCGTCCATCTGGGCAGCGCCGGTGATCATGTTCTTCACATAGTCGGCGTGACCCGGGCAATCGACGTGCGCATAATGGCGCTTCTGCGTCTCATACTCGACGTGAGCGGTCGAGATGGTGATGCCGCGCGCCTTCTCTTCCGGCGCCTTGTCGATCTGGTCGTACGCCGTGAACGTCGCACCACCGGTTTCCGCGAGGACCTTGGTGATCGCCGCCGTCAGCGACGTCTTGCCGTGGTCGACGTGACCGATCGTGCCGATGTTGCAGTGCGGTTTAGTGCGTTCAAACTTTGCTTTGGCCATTTGACTCTCCGTTCAATCGCTAGCTCGAGCTAGCGACAATCAGGCAAACTTCTTCTGGACTTCCGCCGACACGTTCGCCGGCGCTTCCGCGTAGTGATCGAATTGCATCGTGAAGGTCGCGCGCCCCTGGCTCATCGAGCGCAGATTATTCACGTAACCGAACATGTTCATGAGCGGCACCATCGCATTGATGACGTTGGCGTTGCCGCGCATGTCCTGACCCTGGATCTGCCCGCGCCGCGAATTGAGGTCGCCGATGACGGAGCCGGTGTAGTCTTCCGGCGTCACCACCTCGACCTTCATGATCGGCTCGAGCAGCACGGACTTCGCCTTCTGCAGCGCTTCGCGGAAAGCCGCGCGCGATGCGATTTCGAAGGCGAGCGCCGAGGAGTCGACGTCGTGATACTTGCCGTCGATCAGCTCGACCTTGACGTCGACCACCGGGAAGCCGGCAACCACGCCCGAGGTCAGCACGCTCTCGACGCCCTTCTCGACGCCGGGGATGTATTCCTTCGGCACCGCGCCGCCGACGATCTTGGATTCGAACTCGTAGCCCTTTCCGGGCTCGTTCGGCTCGACCACGATCTTGACGGCCGCGAACTGGCCCGAACCGCCGGACTGCTTCTTGTGGACGTAGTCGTGCTCGACGCGCCTGGTCGGACGCTCGCGGAACGCCACCTGCGGCGCGCCGATATTGGCGTCCACCTTGTAGGTGCGCTTGAGAATGTCGACCTTGATGTCGAGATGGAGCTCGCCCATCCCTTTCAGGATGGTCTGGCCGGATTCCTGATCGGTCGACACCCGGAACGACGGATCTTCGGCCGCGAGCTTGGCAAGGGCAACGCCGAGCTTCTCCTGGTCGGCCTTCGACTTGGGCTCGATCGCAATCTCGATAACCGGCTCCGGGAATTCCATCTTTTCCAGGATCACCGGGTGGGACGGATCGCACAGCGTGTCACCGGTGCGCGCTTCCTTGAGGCCCGCAAGCGCCACGATGTCGCCGGCATAGGCTTCCTTGATGTCTTCGCGGTTGTTGGCATGCATCAACAACATGCGACCGATCCGCTCCTTGCGATCGCGGGTCGAGTTGATGACGCCGGTGCCGGACTGCAGGATGCCTGAATAGATGCGGCAGAAGGTGATGGTGCCGACAAAAGGGTCGTCCATGATCTTGAACGCGAGCAGCGCCAGCGGCTCCTTGTCGTCGGCCCTGCGCACGACCTCGTTGCCCTTGTCGTCGGTGCCCTTGATGGCGGGGACGTCGAGCGGCGACGGCAGGTAGTCGACCACAGCGTCGAGCAAGGGCTGCACACCCTTGTTCTTGAACGCCGAGCCGCACAGCACCGGATAAAACGCAGCCGTCAGCACGGCCTTGCGTATCAGCCGCTTCAGCGTGGCCTCGTCGGGCTCGGTGCCGTCGAGATAGGCGCCCATGGCGTCGTCATCGAGCTCGACGGCGGCTTCCACCATCTTCTCGCGATATTCCTTGGCCTGGTCGAGGAGGTCTGCGGGGATGTCGACATAGTCGAACTTCGCGCCGAGCGATTCGTCGCTCCAGATGATGCCTTTCATCTTCACGAGATCGATGACGCCCTTGAAGTTGTTTTCGGCGCCGATCGGCAGCTGGATCGCGACCGGCTTGGCGCCAAGGCGATCGACGATGTCGGACAGGCACTTGAAGAAGTCGGCGCCCGTCTTGTCCATCTTGTTGGCGAATACGATGCGCGGCACGCGGTACTTGTCGCCCTGACGCCACACGGTTTCGGTCTGAGGCTCGACACCCTGGTTGGAGTCGAGCACGCATACCGCGCCGTCGAGCACGCGGAGCGAACGCTCGACCTCGATCGTGAAGTCGACGTGACCGGGGGTATCGATGATGTTCAGCCGCTTGCCATTCCAGAACGCGGTGGTCGCAGCCGAGGTGATCGTAATGCCACGCTCCTGCTCCTGCTCCATCCAGTCCATCGTCGCGGCACCTTCGTGCACTTCGCCGATCTTGTGGCTCTTGCCGGTGTAATAAAGAATGCGCTCGGTGGTCGTGGTCTTGCCGGCGTCGATATGCGCCATGATACCGAAATTGCGGTAGTCCTCGATGGCATGTTGGCGGGGCATGTGGCTATTCCTTCAAATTCCGTTCGTTCGCCGGCTCACCAGCGATAGTGCGAGAAGGCGCGGTTGGCTTCCGCCATCCGGTGCACGTCTTCACGCTTCTTGACGGCATTCCCCCTGTTGTTCGACGCATCCAGCAACTCTGCCGAGAGCCGCTCCGTCATTGTTTTCTCGTTACGATCGCGCGCGGCAGATATGATCCAGCGAATGCCGAGCGCCTGACGGCGCACCGCGCGCACTTCGACCGGCACCTGGTAGGTGGCGCCGCCGACGCGGCGAGAGCGCACCTCGATGGTCGGCATCACGTTCTCCAGCGCCTGCTCGAAAACGGAAAGCGGATTCTGCTTGGTCTTGGTCTCGATGATGCCGAGCGCGCCATAGACGATACCTTCGGCAACCGACTTCTTCCCGGCATACATTACCGAGTTCATGAACTTCGTAATGATGATGTTCCCGAATTTCGGATCCGGGAGCACTTCACGCTTTTCGGCGGAATGGCGACGCGACATCTGTCTTTTCTTTCCTCGTCATGGCCGGGCTTGTCCCGACCACCCACGACTTAATTCCTTGCTCTAGGTCCCCGGGTCTCACCTCGTTCGCCCGGGGATGACCCTCGCTAAGCTCCGGTCGATTATTTGGGACGCTTGGCGCCGTACTTCGAACGGCGCTGCTTGCGGTTCTTGACGCCCTGGGTGTCCAGCACGCCGCGGAGAATGTGGTAGCGCACGCCGGGCAGGTCCTTGACGCGGCCGCCGCGGATCATCACCACCGAGTGCTCCTGCAGGTTATGGCCCTCGCCCGGGATGTAGCCGATCACCTCGAAGCCGTTGGTCAGGCGCACCTTGGCGACCTTGCGAAGCGCCGAGTTCGGCTTCTTCGGGGTCGTCGTGTAGACGCGCGTGCACACGCCTCGCTTTTGCGGCGACTGCTGCAGCGCCGGCACCTTCTTGCGCGACTTCTGCACTTCGCGCGGACTTGCGATCAGCTGGTTGATCGTCGGCATCTTGGCCTTCACCCTCTAAACGTTCGCTCGAAACCACCGTGGGTTTCGCGAATTTCTCTTCGGAGCACCCCGCTCCGCCGGGCCGCCGCGCGCAAACGCAAAAAGCGATCGCGCAAAGCGAAATTGCGCCAACCGCTCCATCGCTGAGCGGAAAGCGCTTCGACGCCACAGAGGACCGCGGACAAGACCCGATCAGCTTCCGCTGTTCAGCCCGACACCGAGGTCATGCATCCGAGTTCGATCTCAAGAGGACGCGCTCAAGAGAACTAAAATCGTCCTGGCATTGCCTAGCTATGATCGACAGCGTTTGAGCGGCATTCGTCGAGGTTGGTGCCCGTGCCGTTCTCGAAACAATGAGGCGATCCGGGTGTTCCGTTCCGACGCTGGCGTAGCTCACCGCCTGTCGTTAAGTGGGCGCTATTTATAGACGGCGGCTAGTCAAGTCAAGCCGAAACGAGGCTGCAAGACCGCTCACGAAACGCTTCTGCCGATTGCAGAATTGGCGCGCTGTCGACTACCCGCTTCGGGAGCTCTGCTGGCGCCTCGGTTGCCACTGCAATGTGCCGATCGGAGTTGGGCGTGGAATTCAGCTTGCGAAGCCCCTATTTTACCCGGGTATTAATTCGGTTAATGATCCTCAGCCTGTCCGGGCATCAGAACGAGCAGGCCGATACTGCCGACAAACGCAAACAGCGCGCCGAGAAAAAACACCGAGGCGTGGCTTACCCCATCCCACAAAATGCCCGCCGCGATGCTGGCCAGGAGCTGCATGAGGCCCACCGTCGTGCTGTACCAACCTACCCCACTTGCACGCAGTTCCTCCGGTACGAGGTCGGATGCAAGCGCTTTGCCGACGGCGCGGAAGATGCCCTGGAATAGTCCGTAAAGCACGAAAAGCCCACCGATCAGCACGACATTGCGTGACAGCGCGAACCCGAGATAGGTGATGAGAAAGACCGCGAACCCGACCAACAAGACATTGCGGCGACCCAATCGATCGGACAGCGCACCCGCCGGATATGAGATGAGCGCGGCCACAAGGTTGAAGCCGGCATAGATCAGGATCGTCGTTTCCAGCGTCGCACCGATGTCTCTGGTCTGAAGGATCAGAAAGGCGTTGCTCGAACTGCCGGCGCAAAACAGCGCTGTTGCCAGGAGATAGTTCCAATAGCGCCGCGGAAGCAGGCCGAGGTGGATGTCGATCTTCGATTTTGCCGCGACGGCGACCTGCGTCTCGGTCACGAGCAGCACCATCAGAACTGCCAGCAGGCCGGGAATGACTGCGACATAGAAGATGGCGCGCAGATCGAGATGAAGAACGTGAAGCAGCAGCAGCGCAAACAATGGCCCGAGAAACGCGCCCGCATTGTCGCCAAGACCTTCGAGCCCGAACGCCTTGCCCCGATCCTGCGCGGCAACCGATGAGGCCACCAGCGCGTCACGCGGCGCGGAGCGGGTGCCGGTCCCGATACGATCGAGCAATCGCGCGGCAAACAACGCCTGCCACACCGTCGCCATGCCCATCAAGGGCTTGGCGGCGGCCGCCATCAGATAGCCAACCAAGGCGACCGGTTTTCGCCGCTGCAGATGATCCGAAACCGCGCCGGAAAAGCCCTGCACGATGTTTTGCGTGGCTTGGGCAAAGCCGTCGACCAGCCCGACGATGCTACCGCTGGCATGAAGCACCTGGGTCAGAAAGACCGGCAAAACCGGATAGAGCATCTCGGTCGAGATGTCGGCAAACAGACTGGAAAGGGCCAGCAGAAAGGTATTGCGCGACAGCCCCGAAAAATGTTGCCGCATCCACGCAACCACGACCGAATCCTTTTACGCGTGAGCCAGCGCAAGCGCGATGCCGCCGAGCGCGCTGACGACGACCACGACGAGCGGCG
This sequence comes from uncultured Alphaproteobacteria bacterium, assembly GCA_963738845.1. Taxonomy (GTDB): domain Bacteria; phylum Pseudomonadota; class Alphaproteobacteria; order Rhizobiales; family Xanthobacteraceae; genus Bradyrhizobium. The sequence continues at coordinate 112,395 of CAVTYJ010000018.1, forward strand.
GCGCGCGCCAGGCCACAAGCAGCACAAACCCGACCAGAGCGATTGCGAGATCCGAAGGCGCCTTCACCGACGTCGTCCATACCGGATTGTAAAGAGCGGCGCCGAGAATCCCGACGACCGCGGCATTGACGCCGCGCATCGCCGCCTGCGCCTCCGGACGTACGCGAAACGCATCCCAGAACGGCAACATGCCGACGAGCACGAGCATGCCGGGAAGGAAGATGCCGACCAGCCCCAATGCGGCCCCCGCAAGCCCGTTGGGCGACAGGTTGCTGACGGCACCCAGATAGGCCGCGAAGGTGAAGAGCGGTCCCGGTACCGCCTGGGCAGCGCCATAGCCGGCGAGAAACGCGTCATCGCCGACCCAGCCCGGCGCGACGAAGGCTTCCCGCAACAGCGGCAGCACGACATGGCCTCCGCCGAACACCAATGCGCCGGAGCGATAGAAAGCCGCAAACAGGTCGAGCCCCTGCGAGAGATGTCCCTGCAACAGCGCGACAAGCAGCAGGACGAAAAACGCGACCAGCGCGACGATTCCGGCCTGGCGCGACACCGGCATGGCGACATGACCGCCCGTCGGCGGCGGCGCATCGCGGCACAGAATGAGCCCGGCGACGCCGCCGAGCACGATCGCGGCGATCTGTGCCACCGACGAGGTGCTGAAAAGGATCAACAGTGCCGCCATCGCCGCGATCGAGGCGCGCTCGCGATCGGGGCAGAGCGAGCGGGCCATGCCCCAGACGGCCTGGGCGACAATCGCGACAGCCACGAGCTTGAGCCCATGAATGAGCCCGCTGCCGAGCGGGCCGCCCAGCGAGCCGACGCCATAGGCAAACAGCAGCAGCAGAAACGCCGACGGCAGGGTGAACCCGGTCCAGGCCGCAAGCCCGCCCAGATAGCCCGCGCGCATCAGCCCAATGGCGAACCCGGTCTGGCTGCTCGCCGGTCCCGGCAAGAACTGGCACAGCGCGACCAGGTCGGCATAGGCCTGCTCGTCAAGCCAGCGCCGCCGCGTGACGAACTCGTCGCGAAAATATCCGATATGTGCGATCGGACCGCCAAAGCAGGAAACTCCGAGCCGCAGGAACACCAGCAGCACCTCGAGCGCCGTCCCCTTGGTCGGCGCCGCCTGCTGTGACGGGGCGAGTTTTGTCATCGGTCTTCTTTATGCCGATCGATCGAGCACGGAAAGGCTGCGGCCTCAGTCTTCGTCCTCCTCGTCCTCTTCGTCGTCGTCCGCGCCGGCCTGATCGGCGGCGTGCGGCGTATGGCTCTGGTCGTCCCAGAGCCTGCGATAGACGCCGTTCAGCGCCAGCAGTTCGGCATGCGAGCCACGCTCGATCACCCTGCCGCCGGAAATCACGACGATCTCGTCCATCTCGACCACCGAGGTCAGCCGATGCGTCGACCAGATCATGGTCCTGCCGGCCGCGACCTTGAGCAGCGTGCGGTTGATTGCGGCTTCCGTGGTCTGGTCCAACGCCGAGGTCGCCTCGTCGAGCAGCAGCACCGAGGGATTGCGAATGATCGCGCGCGCGATCGCAATGCGTTGGCGCTGGCCGCCGGACAGCGTGTCGCCGCGTTCGCCCACGGCGGTCTCGTACTTCTGCGGCAGGCTCATGATGTAGCGATGGATCTCGGCCTTGCGCGCGGCATCCTCGACCTCCTTGTCGGTCGCGCCTTCCTTGCCGAGCCGGATGTTCTCGCGGATCGACATGTTGAACAGCATGTTTTCCTGGAACACGACGGCCATGCTCCGCCGCAGCGACTCCCGCGTCACCTTGCGGATATCGACGCCGTCGATCGTGACCCGTCCTTCATCCGGCACGTAAAGCCGCAGGATCAAATTGAGCAGCGTGCTCTTTCCCGAGCCGCTCGGGCCAACGATCGCGATGCTTTTGCCCGCGTTGAGCTTGAGGCTCAGATTATCGAGCACCGGTTCCATCGCGCCTTCATAACGGAAGGTGACATGCTCGAAGCTGATGTCGTTGGTGATGCGCGGCAGGTCAGGTGCGCCCGGACGATCGGCGCCGGGCGTCGGCTCGTCGAGAAGCTCCTGGATGTGGCGCACGGCCGCCGCCGACTGGATCGACACCGGGATGAAGTGCATCACGTGCGCAATGTTGTAGGACACCTCCCAGAACGCGCTTTCGAAGGTGACGAAGGTTCCGATCGTGATCTGGCCCTTGGTGGCGAGATAGGCGCCGATCGCGAGCACCACGAGGTGCAGCAGCAGCACGGCGATCGTCACCGTGCGCTCGACCATGGTCGACAGGAACATCGCAGACGCGATTTTGTGGCGCGTGTCGGCGTTGCGCATGGTGAACCAGCCGAACGCCTTTCGGTGCAGGCTGAAGGCCTTGATCACCGCCTGCGCCGCGACGTTCTCCTGGACCATGCCGAGCAGCGAGGACTTGTTCAGCTTCTGCTCGTAATTGGCCTGCACCGCCTTTGGCGTGAGAATGCGAGGGCCGATCAGGGTGATCGGAAACACCAGCAGCGAGATCGCGGCGAGCTGCCAGTTCAGGAACAGCATCAGGATGATGCCGGCGATCAGCTCGAGGAACGGCAGTGCGGCGCTGTTGACGATGCTCTTCACCGCGCCCTCGAAAGCCGAAAGATCGACGGAAAAGCGCGACAGGATCTCGCCCCGCTTGGTGCGCGCGAAATAGCCAGCGGGAAGGTTCTGCACGTGGTCGAACAGGCGGGTCCGCACGTCGGATATCAGCGCCGCCGCAAGCCGCGCGTCCCACCGCTCGTACCAGACGGCGACGATCGAGGTGAAAATGCCGGCCGCCGCCAGCACCCCGAGGATCTTGTAAAGCGCCTGGAAATCCTCCTCGCCGAGCGCATCGTCGATCAGGAATTTCAGGCTGAGCGGCATGATGACGTTGAACAACGTCTCGACCAGCACGCCGAGGGCGACAAACGCCAGGATCTTCTTGTAATTGACGAGATGCGGCTTGACGAAGGCCCAGATCGTCGCAAGCGCGCCGGCGGCTTCCTTCGCCGTGAAAACGACGAGGTCCTCGTCCTCCTCATCGTCGCCGAGCTCGAGCTGGTCATCGCCCTCGTAATCGCCTTCGTCATCGACCGGCGGCGCAGGCGGCTTCTCGGGGACGATGCGCATACCGGCGGACGCGGCCCCTTCCTTGCCGGACACGGGCAACACTTGATCCGGCGCCGCGGCGGGCGTCTTGTCATCCGAAGGGAGCGGCCTGGGCGCCATTCAATCAACCGATGCTGTGCGAACGGCGCACGTGCGCGCCTGTCCGACGTTCAAGTCCCGTTATAACCGGCTCCGCCTGCAATGTCAGAGCATCCGGGACACAGCGCGAAACAATTGATCAAACGAACAAGCGCTCAGGGGCTAGTCGTCGTCGATGACCTTGTCGAAGAACGAGTAGCGCAAGCTGTCGGAGTCCGCGTACCACTGACCGGGCCCCTTGTTTGCCGCAAGCGTCGCCGCCCACAAAGCATCCGTGCAGTCGTTGCGGTGCATCGACAGATCAAATCCGTTGCCGAAGAACAATTCGGACCACTCCCACCAGGTGCCGAGCTTCTTGACCCCGCGCAGCAGGTCGTAGCGGTCGATCAGCGCCGGCGCCATGTCGGACGTAATCGAGCCGAACACGAGCCCCGCTTTGGTCACGCGGTTGAGCTCGCGGATCGCGCGCCCCGCCTGCTTTTTCGACACATGACACAGGCTCGTCTCGAACACGATATCGAATTCGTTGTCCCTGAACGGCATGTCGACGATCGAGCCGAGCCTGTTGAACTTCTTCAAGGCCTTCGGCGTCTTGGCATGGATGTAGCGGTAGTTGTCGATGCCGTAAGCGTCGACACCGCGCTCGCGCAGCGCGCCGACCAATTCGCCCGAGGCCGAGCCCGCGATCAAGAGCTTGTAGCCTTTCGACTTGCCCCAGACGATGCGGATCAGCTCCATCAGGTAGTCCGGATCGCTGAAATGGCGCCACGCTTCGCTGTATGGTCCGAGGCCACGATAATTCTCGAAATAGTTGCGGTCGATCTTGTCGGAGATCGGCTTGTCGTCTTGCACACGGGCGCGACGCAGCCGCATCATTTCGGTCAAGATGATGTCGGTGGCGGCATCAGAGGAATCGAGCAGTCCGTTCAGCGTCGAATCGAAGAGATAGTCGCCGACCACCACCAGCCCGGGGTGCTGCTTCGGCTCCGGACGATGATTGGTCATGACGTCGCGCACGGGCAGGCCGCCCGGTAACGCATTCACCGATGACAGCCAGCGATGCACCTTGCCTTCCATGAAGTGCGCGCGGGCATCTCCGAGCGAGGGAGGCAGCGATTTCAGTGCAGCCTGGATCAACTCCTGATCGCTCAGATTGGCGAAGGCGAGCGCATCCGAACCCGCGATCAGGAAGTTGAGCACGCCATGCCTGCCGACGTCGTGGCGCGCGCCCTCGTTGTAGACGCAGCAGCCGCCGAATGCTTCCGACATGAACCAGGCGCCGGGGATTTTTTCGCCCCAGAATGGCTCGTCGAACAACAGCGAGGCGCGCAGATAATGCGCCGGCCGGTCGAAATAGGCGACGTGCTTGAGCATCGACTTGCGCAGCTCCTCGCCGTCCCAACCCATGGTCGCGAGCCAGGAATGCGGCAGACACAGGAGCACGAGATCGAAGTCGCGAGTCTCCGGTCCCTTGCCGTTCATCATGTTGAGCCGATAGCGGCCCGCGGCGGTCTTGCCGACCTTCAGCACACGATGATTGAGCTGAATGTCGGCCTCGACTTCCGACTGCAGGCAATCGATCAATTGCTCGTTGCCGTTCTGGATCGAATACAGGCCGATATAGCCGTCGATATCCATCACGTAGTTCTTCAGCGCATTGAGGCCGTTGGTGTTGTGTGACTCGGTCGCGACGTCCGAGCGCGCCATCACCTTGAAGAAGCGCTTTGCGATGGCATCCTCGACCTCGCGCTCGAGCACCTCTTCCGCGGTCAAATAGGCCCACGGGTGCTCGTTGTCGTGCGCGCCGACACCCTCGTAATATTCGATGGGCGACACCATTTCAGCGCACTTGCTGCGGAACGACTCGATGGCCTCAGCGGTCCCCGCGCCGTATTTGCGCCGCATACCCGGCACGTCATTCAACAGCTCGCCATCGAGCTGCACCTGCTCCGCGTCCATCGGAATGGTCTGCAGGCCGAAATGCTGGATCAGCTCGCGCAGCGGGTCCGGGCCCGTCATCGAGTAGTCGTAGATCTCGGCGACGCCGGCCTCATACATCGCGGGCGCCGTGTCGAACTTGCGCGTGACGATCTTGCCGCCCAGCCGGTCGGTGGCCTCATAAATGGTGACGCGACAGAGCTCGCCCAGTTTCCTTTTCAGGTACCAGGCACTCATCAGGCCCCCTGGCCCGCCGCCAACAATCGCTAGATCGAGCATGGTAATTCCGTGGTTACCGGCGCCCCTGCTCGGAACCTCCGGACTAATCCCAAGCTAAACAAAGGCGCTTTTCACTCTGAAGGAAAGATGAACAAAGCGGGTTCCCGCGCCGCAACAAGCAAAAGAAAACCAGCAAAAAGGCCGGCGAATGCCGGCCTTTTCGTTTACCGCGATTTGATTACGGAATTACTCCGCCGATGGCAGCGCCAGCGGCTCGACTTCCGGTGCAGCCGGAACGATCGCCGCCTGCTTCTCGCGCTCGTCCAGAATGAGCTTGTCGCGCTTCATGGCGACTTCGCGAATCTTCGTCATCGAGGCGCCGGTGCCTGCCGGGATCAGCCGGCCGACAATGACGTTCTCCTTGAGGCCCTCCAGCGGATCGACCTTGCCGTTGACGGCGGCTTCGGTGAGCACGCGGGTGGTCTCCTGGAACGAGGCCGCCGAGAAGAAGGAGCGGGTCTGCAGGCTCGCCTTGGTGATGCCGAGCAGGACCGGCGTTCCCGTAGCGGGCTTCTTGCCCTCTTCCTTGACCTTGGCGTTGACCTGGTCGAACTCGATCTTGTCGACCTGCTCGCCCGCGATCATGTCGGTATCGCCCTGATCGGTGACCTCGACCTTCTGCAGCATCTGTCGGACAATCACCTCGATGTGCTTGTCGTTGATGAGCACGCCCTGCAGGCGATAGACCTCCTGGATCTCGTTGACGAGATAGGCCGCGAGTTCCTCGATGCCCTTGATCGCCAGGATGTCATGCGGCGCCGGATTGCCCTCGACGATGAAGTCGCCCTTTTCGACGACGTCACCGTCCTGCAAGTGGATGTGCTTGCCCTTCGGGATCAGGTACTCGCGGGTCTCCTCGGACTTGTCCATCGGCTCGATCGAGATGCGCCGCTTGTTCTTGTAGTCGCGGCCGAAGCGAATCGTGCCCGAAATCTCGGCGATGATCGCGGCATCCTTCGGCTTTCGGGCCTCGAACAGCTCGGCCACCCGCGGCAGACCGCCGGTGATGTCGCGCGTCTTGGCGCTTTCGGTCGAGATACGCGCGAGGATGTCGCCCGGCCTGACCTTGGCGCCGACGTCGACCGAGAGGATGGCGTCGACCGCCAGCATGTAGCGGGCATCGCCGCCACGCGCGAGCTTCAGCACCTTGCCGTCCTTGCCCTTGACCACGATCGCCGGACGCAGGTCCGCCCCGCCCCGCGTCGTGCGCCAATCGATGACCACGCGCTTGGCGATGCCTGTGGACTTGTCGAGCGTCTCGGAGATCGACTGTCCTTCGACCAGATCCTCGAAGCCGATGGTACCTTCGGCCTCCGACAGCACCGGGCGGGTATACGGATCCCACTCGGCGATGCGCTGGCCGCGCTTGACCGTGTCGCCCTCGTCGACGTGCATGCGCGCGCCGTACTGGATGCGATGGCTCGCCCGCTCGGTGCCATCGGCATCGACGATCGCAACCACCATGTTGCGAACCATCGCGATGAGATGGCCTTCGGAGTTCCGCGCGATCGACTTGTTCTTGATGGCGATCTTGCCCTCGAAGTTCGATTCGACGAACGACTGCTCGTTGATCTGGGCCGCACCACCGATGTGGAAGGTGCGCATGGTCAACTGCGTGCCGGGCTCGCCGATCGACTGCGCCGCGATAACGCCGACGGCTTCGCCGTGGTTGACCGGCGTGCCGCGAGCCAGATCGCGGCCATAGCACTTGGCGCAGATTCCGTTGACCAGCTCGCAGGTCAGCGCCGAGCGGATCTTGACCTCCTGGATGCCGGCCTGCTGGATGGCGTCGATGTGGGGCTCCTCCATCAGCGTGCCACGCTTCACCAGCACCTTGTTCGAGGCGGGATCGCGGACATCCTCGCCCGCGACGCGGCCGAGAATGCGCGACCCGAGCGAGGCCACGACCGTGCCGGCATCCACGATGGCGCGCATCTTGATGCCGAGCTTGGTGCCGCAGTCATCGGAGTTGATGATGCAGTCCTGCGCGACGTCGACGAGACGGCGGGTGAGATAACCGGAGTTGGCGGTCTTCAACGCGGTATCCGCGAGGCCCTTGCGGGCGCCGTGGGTCGAGTTGAAGTATTCCAGAACCGTCAACCCCTCCTTGAAGTTGGAGATGATCGGCGTCTCGATGATCTCGCCCGACGGCTTTGCCATCAGCCCGCGCATGCCGGCAAGCTGGCGCATCTGCGCCGGCGAGCCGCGCGCACCCGAATGCGCCATCATGTAGATCGAGTTGATGTCGGCATCCGCGCCCTTGGCGTTTTTCCGGGTCGCGGAGATTTCCTTCATCATCTCCTTGGCGATCTCTTCGGTCGCCTTCGACCAGGCGTCGACGACCTTGTTGTACTTTTCGCCGTGGGTGATGAGGCCGTCGTTGTACTGCTGCTCGAAGTCCTTGGCCAGCGTACGCGTCGCCTCGACGATCTTCCACTTGCCGTGCGGCACCACCATGTCGTCCTTGCCGAAGGAGATGCCGGCCTTGAACGCATTGTAGAAGCCAAGCGCCATGATGCGGTCGCAGAAGATCACCGTCTCCTTCTGGCCGCAGTGGCGATAGACCTGATCGATCACGTTGGAGATCTCGCGCTTGGTCATCAGCTTGTTGATGATGTCGTACGAGATCTTCGAGCTCTTCGGCAGCACGTTGCCGAGCATGACGCGGCCCGCAGTGGTCTCGATCCAGCGCTTGGCCAGCTTGCCCGCCTCGTCGGTTCCCTCCCAGCGATACTTGATCTTGCTGTGGAGGTGGATGACCTTCGAGTGCAGCGCATGCTCGAGCTCGGCCATGTCGCCGAAGATCTTGCCCTCGCCGGGAAGGCCTTCGCGCATGATCGAGAGATAATAGAGGCCGAGCACGATGTCCTGCGACGGCACGATGATCGGCTGGCCGTTGGCGGGATGCAGGATGTTGTTGGTCGACATCATCAGGACGCGCGCTTCGAGCTGCGCTTCCAGCGACAGCGGAACGTGCACGGCCATCTGGTCGCCGTCGAAGTCGGCGTTGAAGGCGGCGCAGACCAGGGGATGCAGCTGGATCGCCTTGCCCTCGATCAGAACCGGCTCGAACGCCTGAATGCCGAGGCGGTGCAGCGTCGGGGCGCGGTTGAGCAGCACCGGATGCTCGCGGATCACCTCGTCCAGGATATCCCAGACCTCGGGCCGCTCCTTTTCGACCAGCTTCTTTGCCTGCTTCACCGTGGTGGACAGGCCCTTGGCGTCGAGCCGCGAATAGATGAACGGCTTGAACAGCTCCAGCGCCATCTTCTTCGGCAGCCCGCACTGATGCAGGCGCAGCTCCGGTCCAACCACGATCACCGAACGGCCGGAATAGTCGACGCGCTTGCCGAGCAGGTTCTGGCGGAAACGCCCCTGCTTGCCCTTGAGCATGTCGGCGAGCGACTTCAGCGGACGCTTGTTGGCGCCGGTGATGACGCGGCCGCGGCGGCCGTTGTCGAACAATGCGTCGACCGCCTCCTGCAGCATCCGCTTTTCGTTGCGAATGATGATGTCGGGCGCGCGCAGCTCCATCAGCCGCTTCAAGCGGTTGTTGCGGTTGATCACGCGACGGTAGAGGTCGTTGAGGTCCGACGTGGCGAAGCGCCCGCCATCGAGCGGCACCAGCGGACGCAGATCCGGAGGAATGACCGGCACGACGGTCAGGATCATCCACTCCGGCTTGTTGCCGGAATGGCGGAATGCCTCGACGATCTTCAGGCGCTTGGCGAGCTTCTTGTGCTTGATGTCGGAATCGGTATCCGCCATCTCGGCCCGCAGGGTGACCTCGAGCTTTTCGAGGTCGAGACCCTTCAACAGCTCGCGGATCGCTTCGGCGCCGATCATGGCGGTGAAGCTGTCCTGACCGAACTCATCCTGCGCCTTCAGATACTCGTCTTCCGACAGGAGCTGACGGTCCTTGAGCGAGGTGAGACCCGGCTCGAGCACGACGTAGTATTCGAAGTACAGGATGCGCTCAAGATCCTTCAGCGTCATGTCGAGCAGAAGGCCGATGCGCGACGGCAGCGACTTCAAGAACCAGATGTGGGCGACTGGAGCCGCGAGCTCGATATGGCCCATGCGCTCGCGCCGCACGCGCGAGAGCGTGACCTCGACCGAGCACTTTTCGCAGATGATGCCCTTGTACTTCATGCGCTTGTACTTGCCGCACAAGCACTCATAGTCCTTGATCGGCCCGAAGATGCGCGCGCAGAACAGGCCGTCGCGCTCGGGCTTGAAGGTGCGGTAATTGATGGTCTCCGGCTTTTTGATTTCGCCGTAGGACCAGGACAGAATCTTCTCGGGAGACGCGATCGAAATCCGGATCTGGTCGAAGACCTGAGCCGGAGTCGTCGGGTTAAAAAGATTCATAATCTCTTGGTTCATCGTCTTCTCCTCGCGTGCCGGTCGCCTCCGGCAGCAAATTCGACAATCTCTTCTCTAGTCGCGGGGGCGCCCTGCCGGCTTCGCAAGGCAAGGCGCCGATGCCCGGCGATGGCGCCGGGCATGGATTGGTCACTTTATTCGGCAGCCTCCGAGGTCTGCGCCGGACCGATCTTGGAATTGTGCAGGTCGACGTTGAGGCCGAGCGAGCGCATTTCCTTGACCAGCACATTGAAGGACTCGGGGATACCGGCCTCGAACGTGTCGTCGCCGCGCACGATCGCCTCGTACACCTTGGTGCGGCCGGCGACGTCGTCGGACTTCACCGTCAGCATCTCCTGCAGCGTATAGGCCGCCCCATAAGCCTCCAGCGCCCACACCTCCATTTCGCCGAAGCGCTGCCCGCCGAACTGCGCCTTGCCGCCCAGCGGCTGCTGGGTGACGAGCGAGTACGGACCGATCGAACGGGCATGGATCTTGTCGTCGACAAGATGGTGCAGCTTGAGCATGTAGATGTAGCCGACGGTCACCTTGCGATCGAAGGGATCGCCGGTGCGGCCGTCATAGACGGTCGACTGTCCGGAGGCGTCGAGACCCGCAAGCTTCAGCATCTCCTCGATGTCGGTCTCCTTGGCGCCGTCGAACACGGGTGTTGCGATCGGCACACCATGGCTCAGGTTACGGCCGAGCTCGATCAGCTCGTTGTCGTTCAACGATTTGATCGTGTCGTCGTCGCCATAGATCTTCTTCAGGGTCTCCTTCAGCGGCTTGACGTCCTGCTTCGCATAATAGGCATCGACCGTCTGGGCGATGCGCTTGCCGAGACCCGCGCAGGCCCAACCGAGATGCGTCTCCAGGATCTGGCCGACGTTCATGCGGCTGGGCACGCCGAGCGGATTTAGCACGATATCGGCGTGCGTGCCGTCCTCGAGGAACGGCATATCCTCGATCGGCACGATCTTCGACACCACGCCCTTGTTGCCGTGGCGGCCGGCCATCTTGTCGCCGGGCTGGATCTTGCGCTTCACCGCGACAAAGACTTTCACCATCTTCATCACGCCGGGCGGCAATTCGTCGCCGCGCTGCAGCTTCTCGACCTTGTCGAGGAAGCGCTGCTCGAGGCCCTTCTTCGATTCGTCGTACTGCTTGCGCATGGCCTCGATCTCGGCCATCAGCTTGTCGTTCGGCGAGGCGAACAGCCACCACTGCGATTTCGGATACTCTTCCAGAACCGCACGCGTGATCTTGGTGTCCTTTTTGAAGCCCTTCGGTCCCGCGATGCCCTGGCGGTTTTCGAGGAGCTCGGCGAGACGGCTGTAGACGTTGCGGTCGAGGATCGCCTGCTCGTCGTCGCGGTCCTTGGCGAGACGCTCGATCTCCTCCCGCTCGATCGCCAGCGCACGCTCGTCCTTGTCGACGCCGTGGCGGTTGAACACGCGCACTTCCACGATCGTGCCCTGCACGCCGGGCGGCACCCGCAGCGAGGTGTCGCGGACGTCGGAGGCCTTTTCGCCGAAGATCGCCCGCAACAGCTTCTCTTCCGGCGTCATCGGGCTCTCGCCCTTTGGCGTGATCTTGCCGACCAGGATGTCGCCGGCGCGCACTTCCGCACCGATATAGACAATGCCGGCCTCATCCAGGTTTTTCAGCGCTTCTTCCGAGACGTTCGGAATGTCGCGGGTGATTTCCTCGGGTCCCAGCTTGGTGTCGCGGGCCATCACCTCGAATTCTTCGATATGGATTGACGTAAACACGTCGTCCTTCACGATCCGCTCGGAGAGCAGGATCGAGTCTTCGAAGTTGTAGCCGTTCCACGGCATGAACGCGACCAGCACGTTGCGGCCGAGCGCGAGCTCGCCGAGGTCAGTCGACGGGCCGTCGGCGATGATGTCGCCCTTCTTGACGACGTCGCCGACCTTCACCAGCGGGCGCTGGTTGATGCAGGTCGACTGGTTGGAGCGCTGGTACTTCATCAGCCGGTAGATATCGACGCCCGACTTGGTGGGATCGAGATCTTCGGTGGCGCGGATAACGACGCGGGTGGCGTCGATCTGGTCGATGACGCCGGACCTGCGCGCGGCGATCGCCGCACCGGAGTCGCGGGCGACCACGCCTTCCATGCCGGTACCGACGAACGGCGCCTCGGCGCGGACCAGCGGCACCGCCTGGCGCTGCATGTTCGAGCCCATCAGCGCGCGGTTGGCGTCGTCATTCTCGAGGAACGGGATGAGGGCTGCGGCGACCGAAACCAGCTGCTTCGGCGACACGTCCATGTAGTCGACCTTGTCCGGCGTTACCGGCAGCACTTCGCGCGCGCCGCCATTACGGCAGATGATCAGCTCTTCCGTGAAACGACCGCGGTTGTCGACCGGGACATTGGCTTGCGCCACCGAATAGCGCCCTTCCTCCGTCGCCGACAGGTACACCACTTCGTCGGTGACGCGCCCATCCTTGACCTTGCGGTAGGGCGTCTCGACGAAGCCGTATTTGTTCACACGCGCGAAGGTCGCAAGCGAGTTGATCAGGCCGATGTTCGGCCCTTCCGGCGTCTCGATCGGACAGATACGACCGTAATGCGTCGGGTGCACGTCGCGCACCTCGAAGCCGGCGCGCTCGCGCGTCAGACCGCCCGGGCCGAGCGCCGACAGGCGCCGCTTGTGGGTGATCTCCGACAAGGGGTTGGTCTGATCCATGAACTGCGACAGCTGCGAGGAGCCGAAGAACTCACGCACCGCGGCAGCCGCCGGCTTGGCGTTGATCAGGTCCTGCGGCATCACGGTGTCGATATCGACACTCGACATGCGTTCCTTGATCGCACGCTCCATCCGGAGCAGGCCGATGCGGTACTGGTTCTCCATGAGCTCGCCGACCGAGCGCACCCGGCGGTTGCCGAGATGGTCGATGTCGTCGATGTCGCCCTTGCCGTCGCGCAGGTCGACCAGCGTCTTGATTACCGAGAGGATGTCCTCCTTGCGCAGCGTGCGCTGGGTATCGGGCGCATCGAGGTCGAGACGCATGTTCATCTTGACGCGGCCGACCGCGGACAGGTCGTAGCGCTCGGCATCGAAGAACAGCGACTGGAACATCGCCTGCGCCAATTCCAGCGTCGGCGGCTCGCCCGGGCGCATCACGCGGTAAATGTCGAACAACGCGTCCTCGCGCGTCATGTTCTTGTCGGCATGAAGTGTGTTGCGGATGTAGGGGCCGACATTGACGTGGTCGATGTCGAGCAGCGGCAGGTCCTTGTAGCCCTGCTCGTTGAGCACCTTGAGAAGCTTTTCGGTGATTTCCTCGCCGGCTTCGGCGTAGATCTCGCCGGTCTTCGGATTGACGAGGTCCTCGGCAACGTAACTGCCGACCAGTTCCTCGTCTGCCAAACGCAGTGCCTTGAGCCCCTTTTCCTGGAGCTGGCGCGCGGCGCGCACGGTAAGCTTTTTGCCAGCTTCGAGCACGACCTTGCCGGTGTCGGCGTCAATCAGGTCCGATGTCGTCGAATAGCCGCGGAAACGGGCAGCGTCGAACGGCACGCGCCAGCCTTCCTTGGCGCGCTTGTAGACGATCCTCTTGTAGAACGTCGACAGGATCTGCTCGCCGTCGAGGCCGAGCGCGAACATCAGCGAGGTCACCGGAATCTTGCGGCGACGGTCGATGCGGGCGAATACGATGTCCTTGGCGTCGAACTCGATGTCGAGCCAGGAACCGCGATAGGGAATGATGCGGGCTGCGAACAACAGCTTGCCGGAGGAGTGCGTCTTGCCCTTGTCGTGGTCGAAGAACACGCCCGGCGAACGGTGCATCTGGGAGACGATGACGCGTTCGGTGCCGTTGACGACGAAGGTGCCGTTCATGGTCATGAGCGGAATGTCGCCCATGTAAACGTCCTGCTCCTTGATGTCCTTGACCGACTTCGCGCCGGTCTCCTCGTCGATATCGAACACGATGAGGCGCAGCGTAACCTTCAAGGGCGCGGCGAAGGTCATGCCGCGCTGGCGGCACTCGTCGACGTCGTATTTGGGCGGCTCGAATTCGTAGCGGACGAATTCGAGCATCGACGTCCCCGAAAAGTCCGAGATCGGGAACACGGAGCGGAAAACGGCCTGCAAACCCTCATCGAGCCGCCCGCCCTGGGGTTCGTTGACCATCAGGAACTGGTCGTAGGACGCCTTCTGAACCTCGATGAGGTTCGGCATTTCGGCGACTTCCTTGATGTGTCCGAAGAACTTGCGAACGCGTTTGCGACCGGTGAATGTCTGCTGCGCCATCGTGGCCTCTCGTTATCGCCACCCCCTGCGGGGCAACCCTTCCAAAGCGCGGCTGCCGCCGGCTCCGGGTTTGAATTTCGATCCGTCTCGAAGGCCGCAAGGACCAATTCAGGGGGTCCAGGTCCGGGGTCCAAGTCCCGGGTCCAGGTCCCGAATTTGTTCTTTCGACCTTCAAAACGCAAAACGACGCGCGGGGCGACCTTAAGTCACTCCGCCCGTCCGAACCATGTTATCGCGGACTGCAAAAGCCCGAAATTGCCTATTCTCCCAACGGCTTAGCGGGGGAAACGCCGCCGTTCCGCACCTGCCCGCCGTCCTTTCGTGCTGCCGCCTCCATATGGGACGGCGATCATGGAGATTCGAGGGGCAAGCCCCAGGATCCCCACACATTTCCGTGTTCGACATGCTTCGGGGCATACCCTTTGCACGCTTTTTGCAGAGGCCGGGACCCGGCCGGCCGCCGCTTGTCTGTGCCGTCATGGCTGGCTTGGCCCGGCCATGCACGTCCCTGGAGCGAGTCCCGGGTCGCGCTTTGCTCGCCCGGGATTTCGCGTCAAGGGACGACCGTTACTTGAGATCGACCTTCGCGCCAGCCTTCTCGAGCTGGGCCTTGATCTTGTCGGCTTCTTCCTTGTTGACACTTTCCTTGACCGGCTTCGGCGCGCCTTCGACGAGGTCCTTGGCTTCCTTCAGGCCAAGGCCGGTGATGGCGCGGACTTCCTTGATGACTTCGATCTTCTTGTCGCCGGCCGCAGCCAGCACGACCGTGAACTCGGTCTTCTCTTCCGCCGGAGCGGCAGCGACGCCGCCGGCCGCCGGGCCGGCAACCGCAACCGCAGCCGCGGCCGAGACGCCCCACTTCTCCTCCAGAAGCTTTGCGAGTTCGGCCGCTTCGAGCACGGTGAGGCTCGAGAGGTCGTCGACGATTTTCTGCAAGTCAGCCATTGATCAGTTTCCTATAGAGTTGGTTCGAACCAGGATTTGAGTTTTGCGAAGGGGTCAGGCCGCTTCGCCCTTTGAGGCATGAGCCTGTATGACGCGCGCGAGCTTTGCCGCGGGCGCGTTGGCGAGCTGGGCGATCTTGGTTGCCGGAGCGACGATCAGTCCGACAATCTTGCCACGCAGTTCGTCAAGCGACGGCAGCGAGGCAAGGGCCTTCACGCCGTCGACATTCAGGACGGTTTTGCCCATCGAGCCGCCGAGAATGACGAACCGTTCGTTCGCCTTGGCGAATTCGATGGCAACCTTCGGCGCCGCGACCGGATCATCGGAAGTTGCGATCACGGTCGGCCCCTTCAACAGAGAGCCGATGGCAGCGACGTCAGTGCCTTCAAGAGCGATTTTGGCGAGACGGTTCTTCGAGACCTTCACCGCTGCACCAGCCTGCTTCATCTGCTTTCGCAGCGACTGCATCTGGCTCACGGTCAGGCCGGAATAATGAGCAACGATCGCGACGCTCGTGGTCTTGAAGACCGTATTGAGCTGTTCGACCGCCTCTTTTTTTGCCGCTCGTTCCACAGCAAGCTCTCTCCGGTTGGCGGCCTTCGCTTTTCCTTGGAGCGGGACCGCCGGGTTGCACCCATCGTCCCGCACAGGTGAACGTTGGACATCCGTCCTCAGGACACGCCGGGCAAGACGACATTCTCAAGAAGCCTGCCCTCCCGAAAGCCGTGTGGGGCCTGCGGGGTGTCGAGGTTCGAACCAAATCGGCCTCGCGCTGCCCATTTGGCAGCGTGAGAGAAATCCGGTCTTCACCCGTCTATGCAGGCCATACGATTAAGCCTTTGAAGAAACTTTTGGGTTTCCTCGCAGAGCGCCTGCAGTCTCGGACAGGACCGAGGTCATCCGGCATGCCGAACAACCCCTGCCGCACCCCACCACAATGAAAAGGCCTCTCCTTCCCTTCGAGTGATCCAAACGGATAACCTCAGAAAGGAACGATCTCCTGATCCACCGGGCTTTCGGAATGCGAGCACGAGCGCGCCAGCAGTGGCCAGCACGCCCGGAGGCGGCTCTTTAGCCGGTCTGTTCGGGCTTGCCAAGGGCAAAATTCAGACCAGTTTGCCAACCTGGTTCCCCGTGAAATCCGGGGGTCTTCGCGCCCAATTTAAGCCCTGACCGGATAGGCGAGCGGCTTTTCTTCGAAAAATGCGGTCAGGTTGGCAATCACGCAGTCCTGCATGGCCGCGTGCGACTCCAGCGTATGCCCCCCGATATGAGGGGTCAGCACCACGTTGGGGAACGCGGTCAACGCGTCGGGCGCATGCGGTTCTTTGGCGTAGACGTCGAGCCCGGCCCCCGCAATGGTCTTGTCGGTCAGCGCCTGCACCAGCGCGGCCTGATCGATCACCGAGCCGCGCGCGATGTTGACGACGTAACCATCCTCGCCAAGTCGCCGAAGTATGTCGGCGTTGACGGCGTGATGCGTGTCATCGCCGGCACGGACCGCTATCATCAGCACGCTGCACCAGTCGGCGAGCGCTTCGAGCGAATCGAAATAGCGATAGGGCACGTCGCGCCGGCTGCGGCTGAAATAGCCGACGTCGGCCTCGAAGGCGCTCACACGCGCCGCGATTTTTCGTCCGATCTCGCCCATGCCGTAGACGCCGACCCTGCGGCCCGGCATGCCAGCCTGCGGCCGCATCATCGGCGATGGTTTTGCCGCGCCCCAGTCACCGCTGCGCACATAATTGTCGGCAACGAGCAGCCGCCGCGTTGCCGCCAGCATCAACGTGACCGCGATATCGGCGACCGAGGCCGCATTCGCGCCCGGGCTGTGCCCGACCGCGATGTTGCGCTCACGCGCGGCCTTCATGTCGACGCCGTCATAGCCGGTGCCGTAGCAGACGATCGCACCGAGCCTGGGCATCATGTCCATCATGTTGCCCGGCAGCGGCGTGCCGCCTGCGGTGATCATCGCTCTCACATCGGCGAGCTGTTCGGCCGAGAACATCTGGTTCGGCGGCTTGCCGCCGGCATCCAGAAGCTCGAAACGCTCGCCGATGCGCAGCATCAGCGCTTTGGGGAAGCGGGAAAAGACCAGGACTTTTTCGCGCATCGAAGACGTCTCTGCCCCGCCTTAGCGAGAAGGGCGGAACTGGTTGTCCAATTCCGCCCTGATCTCACACCTGCTGCCGCCGCCGTCAGGCGAGCAACGTGCTCGTGTCGACCTTCACGCCCGGTCCCATGGTCGAGGAGACCGCGACGCGCTGGATGTAGGTGCCCTTGGCCCCGGCCGGCTTCGCCTTTGCAACCGCATCGGCCAGCGCCTTGATGTTGGCGACGAGCTTGTCCTCGGAGAACGAGGCCTTGCCGACGCCGGCCTGCACGATGCCCGCCTTCTCGACGCGGAACTCGACCGAGCCGCCCTTGGCGCCCTTCACGGCATTGGTGACGTCCATGGTGACGGTGCCGATCTTCGGGTTCGGCATCATGCCGCGCGGACCGAGCACTTTGCCGAGCCGACCGACCAGCGGCATCATGTCGGGCGTTGCGATGCAGCGATCGAAATCGATCGTGCCGCCCTGCACCTTCTCCACCAGATCCTCCGCGCCGACCACGTCAGCGCCGGCGGCCTTGGCCTCTTCCGCCTTGGCGCCGCGCGCAAACACGCCGACGCGAAGCGTGCGGCCCGTGCCGTTCGGCAGGTTGACCACGCCACGAACCATCTGGTCGGCGTGACGGGGGTCGACACCGAGATTGATCGCGACCTCGATGGTCTCGTCGAATTTCGCTTTCGCGCGCTCCTTGACCATCTTGATGGCTTCCGGGAGCGGATAGAGCTTCTCGCGGTCGACGCCTTCCTTGGCCTTTTTCAAACGCTTTCCGACTGACATGGCCGTTTACCCCGCAACTTCCAGACCCATCGAGCGGGCCGAGCCCTCGACCATCTTCATGGCCGCTTCGACGGTGTCGCAATTGAGATCCTTCATCTTCTTCTCGGCGATCTCGCGCACCTGCGCTTTGGTCACCTTGCCGGCCTTGTCGCGTCCCGGCGCCTTCGAGCCGGACTGGATCTTTGCGGCCTGCTTGAGGAAGTAGGACATCGGCGGGGTCTTCATCTCGAAGGTGAAGGACCGGTCCGCATAGATGGTGATGATCACCGGGATCGGGGTGTTCTTTTCTTCCTTCTGGGTCTGCGCGTTGAACGCCTTGCAGAACTCCATGATATTGAGACCGCGCTGACCAAGCGCGGGACCGATCGGAGGCGACGGGTTCGCCGCTCCCGCCGGTACCTGCAATTTCAGGAAACCGGTCACTTTCTTTGCCATCTGTCACTCCTGTTGTGCCGGCCATTGCGGCCCGCGGTTTCAGGTTGCGTGGTTCGGACGAATGCGGCTGGCAATCCGCTCTCTCCTCCCACGTCCTCTCTCGTGAGGCGTTGCCGCCTCCACTTCTGTCATGCCCAGGCTCGACCCGGGCATGACGGCTCGATCAGACCTTCTCGACCTGACCGAATTCCAGCTCGACCGGCGTTGCACGGCCGAAGATCGAGACTGCGACCTTCAAGCGCGAGCGCGCCTCGTCGATTTCCTCGACCACGCCGGAGAACGATGCGAACGGACCGTCCGCCACGCGCACATTCTCGCCGATCTCGAACGATATCGACGCCTTTGGCCGTTCCACGCCCTCCTGCACCTGGTGCAGGATGCGCATCGCCTCGGCCTCCGAAATCGGCATCGGCTTGTTTTCGGCGCCCAGAAAACCCGTCACCTTGGGCGTGTTCTTGATCAGGTGAAAGGCCTCGTCGGTCAGCTTCATCTTCACGAGCACATAGCCCGGGAAGAACTTGCGCTCGGCGTCGATCTTGCGGCCGCGACGCACTTCGGTGACCTTCTCGGTCGGCACCAGCACCAGCTCGAACAGATCCTCAAGCCCGCGCTGCTTGGCCTGCTCGCGGATCGATTCGGCGACCTTCTTCTCGAAATTCGAATAGGCGTGGACGATGTACCAGCGCTTGTCGATCAGCTGAGTTGCGGCGGTTGCCATCAGTGAATGCCCAGTATCAGGGTGATCAAAGAGCGGATGATCTGATCCGCGGCGAAAAAGAAAATGGACGCCAACGCAACCATCACGAACACCATGACGGTGGTGATCGTGGTCTCGCGACGCGTCGGCCATGTGACCTTGGCGGTCTCCGAGCGCACTTCCTGCAGGAATTTGAACGGGCTGATAGCCATCGAGGTTCCGCGTCCGGTGCCGGACGAACTGACTGAGAGATTAAGGGGATCCGAACAGGCTCAAGCCGCCCAACCCTCGTTTGAAGGATGAGCCGGAAATCGGGCTCGCTTGTTCGGGGATTTCAAAAAGCCGCGCCGGATATCCGCTGACGCGGGCCGGCTGCAGGTGGCGGCTATGTACTGCCTGAAGGTCCAAAGGTCAAGGCGGCGGCGGGGCGCCAAGCGCCGCAGATTGTTGGGGATCAATGGCTTGGCCGCACCGTTGGCAGGAGTGGCAGGGCTCGAACCTGCGACCCCCGGTTTTGGAGACCGGTGCTCTACCAATTGAGCTACACTCCTATCCCGGGACGGCTGCAAAGCCGGCCCCGCGATCCGCGCCGTTTGAAGCATAGGCTGCCGCCTGTTTGCAAGGGCCGAGCGCCCGAATGCGCTGTTCAAGGCTGACGTTCTGCGCCACACTTCTTCCAAGCAAGCAAGACCCCATGGGAGCAACCTATGAACGCGCAAGTCGCCGCAAAGCCCGCCGACGCCCCGCAAACGCCGCCTCTTCCCCAGGCCAAACCAGAGACGCTCGGGCTCTCGCCGTCCCGCCTGTCGACAATCTCCGACGCCCTCAAGCGCGAGGTCGACAAGGGAACCCTGCCCGGCGCGACAATCATGGTGGCGCGGCGCGGGCAGATCGGTTTCTTCGAGGCCATTGGCCGACAGAGCCCGGCAGCAACTCAGCCGATGGCCCACAACACGATTTTCCGCATTTTCTCCATGACCAAGCCGATCGTCTCGATCGGCATCATGATGCTGGTCGAGGAAGGCCACTTCCTGCTCAGCGATCTCCTCGAAAAATTCATCCCGGAGTTTTCCAGGCAGAAAGTCGGCATCGAGCACAATGGCAGGCTCGAGCTCACCGCCCTCCACCGGCCGATCACCATCCAGGACCTGCTGCGCCACACCAGTGGCATCACCTATGATCACACCGGCAACGGCATGGTGCAAAAGCTCTATCAGCAATCGCGCCTGCGCAGCCGCAAGATCACCAATGCCGAGCATGCGGCGATGGTCGCGGAACTGCCGCTGATCTGCCAGCCCGGCGCCGAATGGAACTACAGTCGCTCCACCGACATCCTGGGCCGCATCATCGAGGTCGTCAGCGGCAAGACGCTCGGCGCCTTCCTCACCGAGCGCATCCTTGCGCCGTTGCGGATGGCCGAGACCGGCTTCTTCACCGGCGAGCAGAATGCGCTCCGCCTCGCCGAGCCGTTCCGGACCGATCCCTGGAGCGGCGAGCCGGTGCAGCTCTTCAACATGCTGGATCGGCCGGCGATGGAATCCGGCGGCGGCGGCCTGGTCTCGACGACGATGGACTACGCGCGCTTTTGCCAGATGCTGCTCAACGGCGGCGCGCTTGACGGCACGAGGATCATCGGCCGCAAGACCCTGGAGCTGATGGCCTCCGATCATCTGTCGCCCGAGGTGAAGATCATGGGCACGCTGGTTCCAGCCGGCCACGGCTTCGGTCTCGGCTTTGCCGTGCGCCGGCAGGCCGGCATCGCGCCATTCCCCGGATCGACCGGCCAGTTCTTCTGGAGCGGCATGGGCGGCACCTTCTTCTGGATCGACCCGTTGGAGGACCTGTTCGCGGTCTTCATGTCGCAGGCACCCGGCCAGCGGCAATACACGCGCACGCTGGTGCGGGATCTCGTGTATGCCGCGGTGGAATGAGAGCGCGTTGCAAACGCAGCCGTGATGGCCGGGACGAGCCCGGGCATGACGACGCGCCTTCTTCCTTCTCCATCAACTGATGGTCGCGCCTCCATCGATCACCATGGTCTGGCCGGTCATGAAGTCGCCGGCTCGCGACCCCATGAACACGGCGGCGCCCGCGATCTCGTCGGGGACACCGATACGAAGCAGCGGCGAGCGTGCGGTCGAGGCCTTGAGGTTTTCCGGGTTGTCCCACAGGGCCTTCGCAAAATCGGTCTTGATCAGCCCGGGCGCGATGCAGTTCACGCGAACATTGTGCTTGCCGTATTCGCAGGCGAGATTGCGCGCGAGCTGCATGTCGGCGGCCTTCGAGATCGCGTAGGCGCCCAGTATGGTCGAGCCCTTCAAGCCGCCGATCGAGGAGATGATGATGATCGAGCCGTCCTTGCGGGCGATCATCTGCGGCACCACCATCGAGATCAGCCAGTTGTTGGCCACGATGTTGTTGTCCAGGATCTTGCGGAACTGATCGTCGGAGATGGCGCCGAGCGGGCCGTAATAGGGGTTCGAGGCCGCATTGCACACCAGCACGTCGATCTTGCCGAAGGCGCGGTTGCTCTCGTCGACCAGATTCTGGAGATTTTCCTTGGCCGAGATGTTGGCGGCAATCGCCGCCGCCGTGCCTTTGCCATATCTGTCGTTGATTTCTCTCGCAACCTGGTCGCAGACGTCGGCCTTGCGCGAGGAGATCACGACCTTGGCGCCGTGCTCGGCCATTCGCTCCGCGATGGCGCGGCCGATGCCTCGGGTCGAGCCGGTGATGACGGCGACTTTTCCGCTCATGTCGAACAGGGTCATTTCATCCTCCCGAATTGATCCGGCGACGCCGGTAGTGGTTTCGTCATTCCGGGGCGATGCGAAGCATCGAACCCGGAAACTCGAGATTCCGGGTCCGGTCCTGCGGACCGTCCCGGAATGACAGGTCAGGCGTGCTTGCTGGTCGTAACCTCCGGCCCGGCCGGCTGATGCATGGCGGCGTGCCTGGGATCGGCGATCCAGGGCTGCTGATTGACAAAAGGCAGTCGCCACACAGAGCGGCCGGGGCTTGCGAAATGATCGAGCCGCGTAACCGACACGTTGTCGATGTCGAAGGCAAGGCCTGCCTCCGGCTGCTCCCCGAGTGCGAGACCGACCGCGGCCTTGATGGTGCCGCCATGGCCGACGGCGATCACGTCCTTGCCGGCATGCTCGCTCATGAGGCGGCCGATCGCGGCCTTGGTGCGAGTGTAGAGATCCATGAAGCTTTCACCGCCGGGCGCGGGCTCGTTGATGTCGGCAAACCAGTGGCTGCCGACCGGCCGGCTCGCGATGAATGCGGCGCGGTTCATCCCCTGCCACTGCCCGAGATGCTGCTCGGCGAACGCGGCCTCCTTCGCAAGGGTCCCAGGCTTCGGAAAGCCCGCGGCCCATATCGCCTCCGCGGTCTGATGCGTCCGCATCAAGCTGCTCGCGACCCAGACCGCATCGCGCGGCAGGATCTTTGCGACCGCCTCGAACACTTCGACATCGGACGTATCGCAGGCGATATCGGTCTGGCCGTAGATATTGCCACCGTCGCTGCGCACGGGCGCGTGACGCACCCACCACCATCGCGTGGTGACGACTTTCGGCTCATCTTCATTGGACATCGCGATGCCCTTCCCTTCTCCGTGCTGTCGCTGTACGTGAGACGGAATGCCGTCTCAAGATACTTCGCAAGAGACCTGATACTCTCAAGTGACTTGCAAGTGACTTGGGCGTTTTAAATCCCGTTTGAAATTCCGCCGAGCGGGAAAGCCAGGGAGAAGCTCATGGGCCGCCTTGAAGGCAAATCCGTCATCATCACCGGCGCGGGCAGCGGCATCGGGCGCGCGGCCTCGCTGATGTTCACCAGCGAAGGGGCAAGGCTGATCGCGGTCGATCGCACCGAAGGCGTCAATGAAACCGTCGAGATGGTGCGCAAGGCGGGCGGCATGGCGGAGGCCGTGCAAGCCGATGCGGGTTCCGAGAAGGACGTCATGGCCTATATCGAAAAGGCGCTCGCCGCCTACGGCAAGCTCGACGCTATCTGGGCCAATGCCGGCATCAGTGGCGGGCTTGTGCCGCTTGCCGAGCAGACGGTCGAGCACTGGCAGGAGATCCTGCGGATCAACCTCATCGGTCCATTCCTTGCGATCAAGCATTCCATCCCGCACATGACGCGCCAGGGTTTCGGCTCGATCGTCTGCACCGCGTCCGTTGCCGGCTTGAAGTCGGGCGCGAGCGGACATCCTTACGGGGCGAGCAAGGCCGGGGTGATCAGCCTGGTGCAGACGACGGCCTATTCGCTCTCCGGCACCGGGGTGCGCATCAACGCGGTCTGTCCCGGCCTGATCGAAACCGGCATGACAAAGCCGATCTTCGATCGCGCCAAGGACCGCGGCACCCAGGACAAGATCGGCCAGCTCAACCCATTGAAGCGCGCGGGACAGCCGCACGAGATCGCGGCAATGGGGCTGTTTCTGGCAAGCGACGAGGCCTCCTATGTCAACGGCCAGGCGTTCCCGGTCGATGGCGGCCTTACCGCCTCGATGCCCTATGCCGGCAAGCCGGTTTAGCATCGCTCCGCAGGCCGGATTTTCACTTGTCGGGCAAATCAGGTCACAGCCTTCCGCTCACTCCCGCACCGGCAATGGCGGCCGTGGCACGTTCGGATCGAATGGCGGTGGCGGGTAGGCCGAAGCGGCGGCTGGCGGCGCGGTGGTCGCCTGAGGCGCCCCGTAAGGCGCAGCCGGTGGCGGCGGCACATAGGCTGTGGGCGGTGGCGGCGCGACGGGAGCGGCAGCGCTCTGAGCTGCCCGGAACGTCGGCTGCGGCCTGCGCGATGGCGCGGTCCGCGGCGGCAGCGCCGACAGTTTCATCGCCTTCTGCTCGGCGGTCTTGTCGATGTCGCGCGACATCTGCTCCTGGCTCGCCTTCATTTCCGCGAGCTGGCCCTTCAACTCCTCGACCTGCTGTCGCAGATTCGCCAGATGGTGCGCCATCGACTGCAGCATTTGCGCCTGGTCGGGTGCCGCCGCGGGTTGAACACCGTTCTGAGTGGTGGCATCCGCAGGCTGGACCGGCGGAAGGACTGCGGCCGCGGTCGCGGCCGGTTGGGCCGTCGCCGCGCTCTGCTCTTGAGGCGCAGGGCTTTCCGGCGGGTCGGATCTTGAGGCAAACTCGGGAATCCAGGTCGCGAACAGCTTCTGGGCCACATCGCCGCTCACCTTCAAGGTGAGCACGGCGATACCGAGGAAAACTGCAAGCAGCACGCCGACGAAGCGGCGCATCGACTTCAGGCCGCCAGATGGCCGCATGCGATTGACCGCGGTCACGCGAAACGCCGTGTCGATCGGCGGCACCGAGGAATCCTCGATGAGGGTCGGGCCTGCTTTGGGCTGCGGCGGCGCGCTCGCGCGCGTCTTCACATCGCGCGCAAGCTTCGACAATTCTTCCTCGGCGCGCGCGACCAGAACGATGTCGGGTGCGATCTCCAGCACGTCGCACGGATCGCCGTGCGCAGGGTTCAGCGTCGACTGCATTGGCGCTCCGTCCGCTCGGGTCCAGCCCCCGCCCAGCACCTCAACCTTTCGGTCCGGTTTGACCAAAGCATGGCGACGGGATGGAGACTGTGTGGGGCTCTGATGGCGAAGGTTTTGTGTGAAAGCTTGGGCTCGCCGGCCTCGTTGCGAAGCTTTTGTGTTTACCCTGGTTTGCTTCGCTTCGCTCGCAAGGACGAAAAATGCGGCGTGTCACCTTTGGCTGCGCTCGTGCCGCGCAGCGATCGCTGCGTCCACTCACAAGACGTTAAGCCCTCGGACCGCGTTGCACGGCCGCCATTAATTAATCCGTAACATCAGTAGCTTAGAGCTTTAAGGCAGCGAGGAAATCATGTCCGTTCTCAGTTCGACCTCGGCCCAGACGGCGCCGAAACAGCAAGCGTACATGAGCCCGCAAGTCATGATTCCGCTGCTGTGGCTGACGGCCACGTTCGCAATCGCGTGGCCCGCGATCAGAGGCGGCGTGTTCGATGCGCTGTCCACCGACGATGCCATGAGGCTCGTCGAGGTTCGCGATTTCATCAACGGGCAAGGCTGGCTCGACCTCTTTCAATATCGTCTGGATCCGCCGGGCGCCTCGATGCACTGGTCGCGCATCATCGACTTGCCGCTGGCCGGACTGATCCTGCTGCTGCGACCACTGATCGGAACCCACGGCGCGGAAGCCGTGACGCTGTTTGTTTGGCCGCTGCTGCTGTTCGCCATTGCGCTTGCGCTGGTGGCGGCAACCGCGCGTGAGCTGAATGGCGGCGAGGCTCACTCGCAGATGACGGCGGTGATGCTGGCCGTGCTCTGTGTGCCGGCGCTGATCCATTTCCGCCCGGGTGCGATCGATCATCACAATGCGCAGATCGATTTGCTGCTTGCCATGGTTCTCCTGACGGCGCAGATCGAACGGAGTGCGGTCAAGGCCGCGCTGGGCGGCCTGATGGCCTCGCTATCGCTGGCCATAGGCGTCGAAATGCTGCCCGCCATCGCGGCGACAGGTCTTGCGGTGGCCGGCCTCTTTGTCTGGCGCGGCGCTTCCGTCTCGCGACAGGTCGCAGCCTTCGGGGCGGCGCTGGCGGCATCATCGCTTCTGCTCGCATCGGCCTTGCTTCCACTGTCCTCGCTGACATCGCCGGTCTGCAATTCGCTCGGCGGGCCGGTGCTGCTGTTGATCTGCGGTGGCGGCATCGCTCTGATGATCATGGTCGGAGTAGATCGCGTTCAATCCGGTTTGCTCCCGCGCGTGGTATCGGGAGCGGCAGCGGCGATTGCTTTGGTTGGCGGATTTCTCTGGTCGTTTCCGACTTGCGTTGCCTCGCCATACGGACAACTCGATCCGCTCGTGATATCGGTCTGGATCGACACTGTCGCCGAGGCGATGTCGCTGGCCACGATGCTGCGAATTGCGCCGCAACAGCTCCTCGGTTTCTATGGCTTTGCGTTCATTACGCTCGGCTTTGCCTCGGCGGCGCTGATCCGCTCCCGTCCGTCTGAACGGTTTCGCTGGGTCCTCGCCATTCTGACGTTGTCAGCCCTGATCGCGCTTGCTGTCTGGGAACTACGCGGCGCTGCGCCGGCCTCGATGCTGGCGGTCCCGATTTTTGCCGCGAGCCTTGCCACGTTGTGGCCAACGCTCGTCAGCGGACGAAGGCTGCTGCTGCTGGCAGTCGCCGCGTCGCCGTTGGGCCTTGAAGCGGTGGGCCTTGCGGCGAAGCCGGTGATCTTCTCAATTCTCAAACCGGAGATCATACGCGCCGAGCCGGATCCGGCATCAAGCTGCCAGACCTTGTCCGACGTCGCGCCCCTGGCGCGACTTCCGAACGGACGCGTGATGGCACCGATCGATCTCGGACCGATGATTCTCGCCAACACCGATCACGCGGTCTTCGCGGCGCCATACCATCGCAACAACGACGGCAATCTCGCGATGCTCAAGCTGATGCTGGCACCAATTCCGACTGCGCATCAGATCCTGTCGGATCGTCGTGTGGACTATGTGGTGATTTGCTCGGCCGATCCCGGGCAGGGACTTGCCAAACTCGCTCCGGACGGCCTGGAGGCGCGGCTCCGCCGTGGCGAAACGCCCGACTTCCTCGAACCGCTCGAGGCCGACCCCGCACACAAGCTATCCGCGTGGCGCGTGCGAAGGTAGATCGAACCGCGCCGCCGGTGCGGCGGTTGCCGATGGCTTATTGCGCGCCCGCCTTCTGCGCGTATTCCCACGAGGCCTGCGCCAGCGGCACCGTGCGCTTGGCGGATTCGATCGCTTTTGCGTTTGCCGCGGTGCCGTCGCGAATGCGGCCGGCAATGCCCTGCGTGATGCCGGCAAGCCGGAACAGGTTATAGGAAAAATACCAGTTGAGGTCGGGCACCGCGGTGCCGGTGACCTTGCCATACAGCTCGGCCGCCTCCTCCATGCTCGGAATATTGAGCGGCTTGAGATCGACGCCGGCGAGGCCCGGCATGGTCCACTGCATCAGGAGATAGGTGAAATCCGCCATGGGATCGCCGAGCGTCGACAATTCCCAGTCGAGCACCGCCTTCACCCTGGGCTCGGTCGGATGGAAGATCATGTTGTCGAGCCGGTAGTCGCCATGAACGATCGAGACGCGTTTCTGCTCGGGCAGTGTTCGCGGCAGCCACTCGATCAGCTTTTCGACTTCCGGAATGTGCTGGGTCTCGGAGGCGCGGTATTGCTTGGTCCAGCGATCGACCTGGCGCGCGAAATAATTGCCGGGGCGGCCGAAATCGCCGAGCCCGATTTTTTCGGGATCGAAATTGTGCAGCTTGCCGAGCGTCTCGATCTTGCTTTCGAAGATCTTGCGGCGCGCCTCGGGCGACTGGCTCGGCAGCGTCGGGTCCCAGAACACGCGGCCCTCCTCCATCGACATGATGTAGAAGGCCGCGCCGATGACGGCGTCATCGGTGCAGAGGGCATAGGCGTGCGCGACCGGGAAGCCCTGCTTCGACAGCGCAGAGATGACGCGGAACTCGCGATCGACCGCGTGCGCCGAGGGCAACAATTTGCCGAACGGCTTTCTGCGCATGACATAGGAACGAGCCGGCGTATCGAGCTTGTAGGTCGGGTTCGACTGTCCGCCCTTGAACTGCAGGACGGTCAGCGGACCCGCGTAGCCGTCGACGTGCTCGCGCATCCAGGCGTCGAGGTTGGCCTCGTTGATGCGATGCCGCTCCTCGACGGGCTGGGTGCCGGAAAACTCTTCGTCTTTCCTGACGCCGTCCGCCACGATGACGCTCCCTCCGTGTTGTTCGTCGTTCCGGGACGGTCCGTAGGATCAGACCCGGAATGTCGAGATTCCGGGTTCGATGCTTTCGCATCGCCCCGGAATGACGGCATCATAGAGCGCTCTGCGCTCTCTTACTTCGCTGGAGCGTTTGCATACTTCCGAAGTTCAAGTCTGGCAATGGCGCGGTTATGCACCTCATCCGGACCATCCGCCAGACGCATGGTGCGCATCGAGGCGTAATCGCGCGCCAGGCCTGCCTCGTCGGAAACGCCGGCACCGCCGAACGCCTGGATCGCCTGGTCGATGATCTTCAGCGCCATGTTGGGCGCGGCCACCTTGATCATGGCAATCTCGAGCTGCGCGGTCTTGTTGCCGACCTTGTCCATCATGTCGGCGGCCTTGAGGCACAACAGGCGGTTCATCTCGATCTCGGTGCGGGCCTCGGCGATACGCTGCTCCCAGATCGAGAACTCGATGATCTTGCGGCCGAAAGCGGTGCGCGACTGCAGCCTTTTGACCATCTTCTCCAGCGCCTCCTCGGCCTTGCCGATGGTGCGCATGCAGTGATGGATGCGGCCCGGGCCGAGCCTACCTTGCGCGATCTCAAAGCCACGGCCCTCGCCGAGCAGGATGTTGGATGCGGGCACGCGCACGTTTTCAAGCAACACCTGGGCGTGGCCGTGCGGCGCGTCGTCATAGCCGAACACCGGCAGCATCTTTTCGACCTTGATGCCGGGCGTATCCAGCGGAACCAGAATCTGCGATTGCTGCTGGTGCCTGGCCGCGTTCGGGTCGGTCTTGCCCATCAGGATCGCGATCTTGCAGCGGGGATCGCCGACGCCGGACGACCACCATTTGCGGCCGTTGATGACATAGGAATCGCCGTCGCGCTCGATGCGGGTTTCGATGTTGGTGGCGTCGGAAGAGGCCACGGCCGGCTCGGTCATCAGGAAGGCGGAACGGATCTCGCCGTCCATCAGCGGACGCAGCCATTTGCGCTTCTGCTCCTTGGTGCCGTAGCGCATGAAGACTTCCATGTTGCCGGTGTCGGGCGCAGAGCAATTGAAGACTTCCGAGGCCCAGCTGATGTGGCCCATTTCCTCGGCGAGCAGCGCATATTCGAGATTGGTCAGTCCCGCGCCGCGAAATTCGTCGTCCTCATGCGCGGACGGCGGCAGGAACATGTTCCACAGCCCTTCCGCGCGCGCCTTCTTCTTCAGATCCTCGAGAACAGGAATGACCTTCCAGCGCTGTCCCTCGGCGTCCTGCTGCTTGTAGATGGGAACGGCGGGGCGGACATGCTTGGTCATGAAGGACTGCACGCGCTCGAGCCATTCCTTCTGCCTTGCCGATATCGTGAAATCCATGGGGACGCCTCCTCTTTTGAATTCGTTGGCCGAACTGTCTGCCCGGGCTTTCCTCGCCGCAAGCGTTTTTGCGCCGGTGCACGGAAGCCGGCGACGCCGCGCGATGGAATTCGCGGGATTGACATTCCGGCCCTTGAAACGATAGTTTCATACAATTGTTTGAAAAGCAACTCCCGACCCGGGAGAGAGCCATGCCGAGCGATCAGACGAGATCTGCCATCCTTGCCGCCGCCGAGCGGCTCTATGCCGACCGCGGCTTCGGCGATGTCACGCTGCGCGACATCGTGGCGGAGGCGAATGTCAACCTCGCCGCGGTGAACTATCATTTCGGCTCAAAGGACGACCTGATCGCGGAGCTGTTCGTCACGCGCAGCCTTGCGCTGAACCGCGACCGCCTGCGGGAATTGCGCGCGGCGGAAGAGCGCGGCGGCGGATGCGCCGCGCTTTCGGATATCCTGCGCGCGCTGATCGGGCCGAGCTTGCGCGGCTGCCTGGGACCGGAGCGCGAGCGCTCGACCGCGGCACGCTTCATGATCCGCGCCTCGATCGAGACGGTGCCGCCGATCCGCCGCATCCGCAATCGCGAGATCGATCACCTGCGCAAGTTCGTCGCCGCCATGCGCCGCGCGCTGCCCGAGCGCGCCGAGGTCGAGCTTTACTGGGGCCTGCATTTCGCGCTCGCCATGGCGCAGCAGACCGTGCGCGACAGCGAGCGGCTGACGAAGCTGTCGGAAGGCCAATGCGACCTCGACGATGTCGAGGGCGTGATCGAGCGCGTGGTCAGCGTGGCCGCGATGGCGCTTTCGGGCGGCGCGAGAGAAAAGGCCGCAAGCCGCGCCGCGGCGCCCGTGAAGGCTTAAGACAGCTTCAGCATCGCGCGCGCCTCGCGCGAGGTGGCGATGTCGGCGCCGAGGCACTTGAGAATGGCGGCGGCACGTGTGACGAGCTCGGCATTGGTCTTCGCCAGCACGCCCTTGGACATATGGAGATTGTCCTCCATGCCGACGCGGACGTGGCCGCCGAGCAGCCAGGCTTGCGCGACCATAGGAAATTCCGCGCGGCCGATGCCGAAGCCGGACCAGATCGCTCCTGAAGGCAACAGGCTGCGGGCATAGAACATGGTCTCGGAGGTGGCGCTGAAACCGTATTTCACGCCCAGCACCAGCGAGAACAGGCCGGGGCCCTCGAGCGAGCCGTCCGCGAACATGTCGCGCGCCAGGTGACAATCGCCGCTGTCGAACAGCTCGATCTCGGGCAGCACGCGCGCTGCGCGCATGCGCGCCGCCATCTTGCGCACGTTGCGCGGCGTATTGATCACGACCTCGCCGCCCGAATTCATGGTGTTGAGATCGAGCGTGCAGATGTCGGGCTTGAGAATCTCGACATGCTCGACGCGCTTCTCGGGCACCAGCAACGTGGTGCCGGGACCGGCGACCCTGGGGTCCTCTTCCGAGGGCACGAAGCGGCCGCCCGGCCCGGTGGTGAGATTGATGATGAGGTCGCGATTTTTCGCGCGGATGCGATCCATCACGTCGCGATAGAGCTCGATGTCCATCGAGGGACGCCCGGTCCTGGGATCGCGCACATGGATATGTGCAATCGCCGCCCCAGCCTCCGCCGCCTCCAGCGCGCTGGTTGCGATCTGCTCCGGCGTGATCGGCAGATAGGGCGACTGCTCGGGCCTGGTCAGGTTGCCGGTGATCGCGCAGGTGATGAAGGTCTTTTGCGGATTGCTTGCCATTGCAGATGCCTTTCGCCGCTAGATCGCGCCCTGCTTCTTCAGGCCGGCGATCTTTGCCTTATCATAGCCGAGCTCTGAGGAAAGCACCTCCCTGGTGTGCTCCCCGAGCAGCGGCGGATAGCGATAGTCCTTCACCGGCGTGCCGGAAAAGGTCAGCGCGTTGCGGATCAGTGACAGCGAATGCTCGAAGGGATGATCGACCTTGACCTCCATGCCGCGCGAGCGGACATGCGGATCGGCAAACACCTGCTCGAAATTGTTGATGGGACCCGAGGGCACGCCGGCCTTCTCAAGCTCGTCCAGCCAATATGCGACCGGCTTCTTCAGGAACAGACCGGCATAGATCGCCATGATCTCCTTGCCGTGTTTCACGCGGTCGTTGTTCCTGATGAACTTCGGATCGGTCGCGAGCCCGGGCGCGCCGAGCACCTGGCAGGTGCGCACGAACTGCGCGTCGTTGCCGACCACCAGCATCAATTCGCCGTCGGTGCAGCGGAACACGCCGGCCGGCATGCCGCCATTGCCCCAGGTGCCGCGGCGCGGCGGCGTCTGGCCGTTGACGAGATAGATCTGCAGCCAGTGCGACAACGAGGCGATCACGGTGTCGAACAGGCACACGTCGAGATGCTGGCCCTCGCCGCCATTGACCTTCTTGTGGTACAGCGCGGCCAGAATCGCGATCGAGGTGTTCATCCCCGTCATGTAGTCGACGATGGAGGGGCCGACCTTCATCGGCCCTGCCCCGGGCTCGCCGTCGATGTGGCCGGTGACGCTCATCAGGCCGCCCATGGCCTGCAGAATCGCATCGTAGCCCGCGCGCGGCGCGTAAGGCCCGGTCTGGCCGAAGCCTGTCACCGAGCAATAGATGATGCCGGGGTTGACCTTCTTGATCGATTCATAGTCGAGGCCGTAGCGCTTGAGGTCGCCGACCTTGTAGTTCTCCATGAACACGTCGGCTCCCCCAGCGAGCTCGCGGACGATCTCCTGTCCTTCCGCGCTTGCGACATTGACGGTGACCGACCTCTTGTTGCGGTTGGCGCAGAGGTAAAAGGAATTGTTGTTGTTCTGCCTGCCCTCGGGATCGACGAGATAGGGCGGGCCAAAGGCGCGCGCGTCATCGCCACTGCCGGGACGTTCGATCTTGATCACGTCGGCGCCGAGATCGGCCAGCATCTGCGCCGACAACGGACCGGCGAGCACCCGCGTCAGGTCGAGAATCTTGATGCCCGAAAGCGGCAGCGCCGACATGAGGCTCCTCCGAAAAAGGGATTTGGCGCGCGGGGCGTCGTTTGCCGGGGCGCAACAAATTGCGAATACACCATTTTGGCGGAGAGAGCACTGCGTTTCGGGCATGCCGGCCTCCGCGCAAGCCGAGTTCAGCCGGGGGGATTGAACGTGCGCGCAAAATAGACCGGAGATTTGGCCTTCTTCAGCCGATAGAGCTGTGCCGGCCGATTGGGCCCCCGGCGCATCCGAGCGACCGGCTCGATCAGGTCCGCCGCCAGCATCCGCGTACGGAACGCGCTCTTTTCCAGCGGACGGTCGAGCACGACTTCATACACCCGCTGCAGGTCCGGCAGTGTGAACTCCTGAGGCATCAGATAGGCGGGCAAGGAGGTGTATTCGACCTTGTTGCGGAGACGCGCGATTGCCGCCTCCAGGATGTCGCCGTGATCGAAGGCAAGCTTGGTCCTGAGCTTGCCCGACTGGATCGGAAACCATTGTGCGTCGCTGGCCAGCACAGTTGCAGCGGAAGCGGCCGGCATCAGCGCGTAATATGCATGCGTTGCCGACCACCCGCGGGGATCGCGCGATGCGCTTCCCCAGCTTCCCAGTTGCTCCAGATAAGGGCTGAGCATCCCGGTCTTTTCCTTGAGCTTCCGCAGCGCGCAGGCTTCGAGGTCCTCGTCGCGCGAAATATCCACGAAGCCACCGGGCAACGCCCACAGATTCGGGAATGGCTCGCCGTCGCCCGCGGGCCGCCGCACCAGAAGAACGTGCAGCACCTCGTCACGGATTGTGAAAATGACGACATCGACCGTGGTCAAAGGCCTTGGAAAATCTGGCAATTCGCGTGTCGGGGGCATTGTTGGCCCTCCTCCTTTTAATCAAATCGCATCTCGAGCGCTTGACAATACCAAACTTAGTTGTACTGTACAACTTACTTAGTTGTCCAGACACACTTAGAAACGGAGAGACTCGTGTTCGGCATCCGCTTCGTCAAGGCCCAGCCCACCACATATCTGATGAAATACCGCGCCGGCGCGGTGTCCCGCGAAGGCGCCGGGCTCTCCGCGTTCTATTACGCGCCGGTTACATCCCTTGTTGCTGTTCCGATCGGAAGCCGGGACGCCGGTTTCATCTTCCAGCAGATCGCGCGCGACTTTCAGGCCCTCACCGTCCAGGGCCATGTCACCTACCGCATCAGCGAGCCGAAGAAGGCGGCCTCGATGCTCAATTTCACCCTCAAGGCCGATGGCAAGACCTATGAGTCCGACGATCCGGAGAAGCTCCCGCAGCGCATCCTGGGCACGGTGGAGGTTTTGGCTCAGCAGGCCGTGAAAGCGCTGACGCTCAAGGAGGCCCTCCAGGCCTCCGATCGCATTGCCGATCTGATCGCGAGCGGCTTGAAAAACCGCGCCGACATTGCATCGCTCGGTATCGAGGTTCTCGGCGTATCCATCCGCGGCGTGAAACCCACCCCCGATACGGCGAAAGCACTCGAGGCGGAGGCGCGCGAGGCGATCCTCAAGAACGCGGACGAAGCAATCTTCGCGCGGCGCAATTTTGCAGTCGAACAGGAACGTGCCATCCGTGAAAGCGAGCTCGACACCGAAATCGCCGTCGAGCAAAAGAAGCGCGCGATCCGCGAGACGCAGATGGACGCCGAGGCAAGCGTTGTCGCCAAGCGCAACGAATTGCGGGAAGCCGGCATGGTCGCCGACATCACTCTTGAGGGCAAGCGGAAGGATTTCGTGGCGCTGAATGCCGAGAACACGCGCACCCTGGCCGATGCGGAGGCCTACCGGGTCGGCGCCTTGATGAAGATTTTTGACGGCGTCGATACCAAACTGATCCAGGCGCTTGCAGCCGCCGGCATGCAACCCGGCCAATTGATCGCGCAGGCGTTCACCGGGATCGCGGAGAAGGCGGAAAAGATCGGCCAACTCAACGTCTCACCGGACCTGCTCTCAACCCTGCTCGAGCGGCCGAACGCAGCGGAGCCCGCAAATGGCCGCCGCCGGTGAGCGCAAGGTCGTCCTCGTGACCCGCAAGACGCGGCTTGAGGATCTGATCGCAAAGTATCTGACCGCGGCGCAGGCCAGGTTCTACGTCGAGCATCTCGGCGCCGACTTCTCCGACTATCAGCGCGAGCATGACGTCTATCAAGAAGAGCAGCACCGCGTCGTGCAGACCCTGGAACAATGGGGGCACTACCAGATCATCGAGCGGAGCTTTTTGCCGAACTTCATTTTCGGTCCATCTGACATCGTGATCGCGCTCGGGCAGGACGGCGTGGTCGCCAACACCATGAAGTATCTGGATGGCCATCCGCTGATCGGGCTCAATCCGGACGCGCGACGCTACGATGGAATCCTGCTGCCTTTTGTATCGGCCGATCTTGCTGTCCTGCTGCGGGATGTCGCTGCCGACAAGCGGCCATTCAAGACCGTCACCATGGCAAGAGCTTCGCTTGCCAATGGTCAAATCCTTCATGCCGTCAATGACCTCTTCATCGGCGCGCGCTCGCACACCTCGGCGATCTACGAGATCGCGGCCGGCGAGCGGAAGGAGACGCAGTCATCGAGCGGACTGATCGTCTCGACCGGCCTGGGCTCGACCGCCTGGTTCAAGAGCATCGTCACCGGCTCGCTCGCGATCGCCGGCGCGTTCGGCAGGCCCGCCGGAACGGACGACTATCAGCCGAAGGCCTGGGACAGCAACCAATTGCAATTTGCGGTGCGCGAGCCGTTTCCCAGCCAAACATCGCAGGTCGGCCTGGTCTATGGACTGATCACGCGATCCGAACGGCTTAAAGTTCGCTCGCTAATGCCCGAGAACGGCGTCATCTTCAGCGACGGCATCGAGACCGATCGCCTCGACTTCAATTCCGGGACCGAGGTGCAAATCACGGTCGCCGATCGGGTTGGCCGGTTGATCGTCTGACCGCGCCAGGGTGCTTCGTGCCTTGAATTCAGGTCGCTGCCAGCCGGCCGGCCTCTTCCGGGAAACTACGTAAGGAACTCTCCTTAAGAAAAGAAACGCAATTTTTCGTCTTCAGAATCGCCTTTACCAAGAAGCTGACGAGAGATTTCGGAGGCTTCGATGAATCACTCGATTTACAGCGCCGATCGCACCACGCATCTGAAGGTCGTAATTGTCGCCCTCGTCGCGGCTATTGCGGCGTCAAGCTTCGCGATTTCGTCCCGAGCCATGTCGAACACCGAGACCGTCGCCATCATCGAGGCTGGCAAGCCATTGGCCGTGACCAGCGCGGCCGCGCCCCTCATCCGCTGATCGGAGAACAAACCATGCGCCAACGCCGTGCCAGGTATCATGCGAGGGCTATTGCCGTCTCCGAATCCTTCGATCCCGCGCTGTGGTCGATCGCGACCGCGCTCAGCGCCGCAATCATCTATCTGGGCTGGCTGGGCTAGATCCCCTTCGTAGCTCCAGCACCCTTGCCGACACTGATATCCAGCCAGCCCTGCGCATTCACCGCAAGACGGTCCCCCTCGTTGATCACGACCGTGGTCGTCTCGGCCTCGACGATCGCGGGGCCGGACAGGCGGTCGCCGGGCCTGAGATCGTCGAATTGCAAACACATCGACCTCGCGCCAAGCACCGAAATAGGCTTTTCGGCGTCCGCGCGACGTGCAAGGGGATGCTTGCGTCAGCGCGATTGCCTTGGGCTCCGGCACCGCGACCCGGCCGATCGCAGCAAGGCGCGCATTGACGAACACCACCTCCTGGTCGCGCGAGGCGTAGGTGTAGAGCTCCTCGTGGCGCTGGTGGAAGCGCGTCTCGATGTCGGAAATCAGCGATGGCGAATTGAAGTCGATGCCGTCGAGGGGCACGTCGATCTCGAAGATCTGCTCGCCATAGCGCATCTCGGCCGAGCGCTCGATCGCGATCTCCCCGCCGAAGCAGGCTTTCAGCCGCGCGGTCGCGCGCGTTTCCAGCTCAGCGAACATGTCCCTGATCTCGGCGGCCGTGGTGCGCGCGCCGGTCTCGAAATGCGTGCGGCTCTGCTCGTAGCGCAAGTCGGAGGTCAGCATGCCCCAGGCCGACAGCACCGAGGCCGTCGCCGGCACGATGATGCGTTCGATATCGAGCGCGCGTGCAAGCTCCGCGGCATGAAGACCCGCGGCGCCGCCGAAGCTCAACAGCGCAAAGCGGCGGGGATCTGTGCCGCGCCGCACGGTCATCAAGCGGATGCCGTCGGCCATCTTCAGATTGACCAGGCGGAAGATGCCGAAGGCGGCCTCGATGCGCGATAGGCCAAGCGCCGATGCGACGCGGTCGACCGCGGCTTCCGCGGCCGCGACGTCGAGCGCGCGCTGTCCGCCCATGAAAGCCCCGGCATCGAGATAGCCGAGCACGACATTGGCATCGGTGACGGTCGCAGCCTCCCCGCCCTGGCCGTAGGCCGCGGGGCCCGGCATCGCGCCGGCGCTCTCCGGACCGACACGAAAGATGCCATGACCGGCGACCGAGGCGATCGAGCCGCCGCCGGCCGCGATGCTTGCGATATCGAGACTGCGCAGCGCGATCCGCTCGCCGGCAAGGCCGCCGTCGGCCGAGAGCGTCACCCGCCCATCCGCCACAAGCGAGATATCGGTCGAGGTGCCGCCCATGTCGAAGGCGACGAGATCGGGAAGCCCAAGCATCTCCGCGCACCGCCGGCAGCCGGACATGCCGCCCGCCGGGCCCGACAGCACGGTCGCCGCCGCAAGGCGAGCGGCTTCCTCGACCGGCGCCATGCCGCCATGGGACAGGATGATGAAGAGCGAGCCCTTCAGCCCGGCTTCGATGAGGCGGCGCTCCAGCCGCGCGAGATAGTTCCGGACGATGGGCCCGACATAGGCGTTCACGACCGTGGTCGAGACGCGCTCATATTCCTTGATCTGCGGCAGCACGTCGCTGGAGAGCGAGATGCTGGCATCCGGCAGCTCGCGCGCGAGCTGATCGCGCGCGGCGAGCTCATGCGCCGGATTGCGGTAGGAGTGCAGGAAGCAGACGGCCACCGAGGTCGCCCCGGATGCCCTGATCGCGCCGATCGCCTCCCGCAGCGACGCCGGATCGAGCGGGATCATCACCTCGCCATTGGGCCGCATCCGCTCGCGCACGCCGAAGCGCAGCTCGCGCGGCACCAGCGGCTCAGGCGGAGGGCTGCGCAGATCGTAGCGATCGGGTTTCAGCCCCTCGCGCATTTCCAGAATGTCGCGATGGCCTTCGGTGGTGAGCAGCGCCACCTTTGCGCCCTTGCGCTCGAGCAGCGCGTTGGTCGCAACCGTCGTGCCATGAACCAGGCGTTCGGTTTGCGCCAGCATGTCCTCTAGCGGGAGCGAGAGCCGGCGCGCCAGCTCTTCCAGGCCCGCCATCACGCCGATCGACTGGTCATCCGGCGTCGACAGCGATTTGGCGAACACCGTGCGTCCCGCCGCGTCGATGGCGACGAGATCGGTAAAGGTGCCACCGATGTCTACCCCGATGGCGAGCATGGTCAACGCGCCGTCATCGCGTCAGTGCTGACGAGACCCTGGCTGCGGTCGCGCGCCCGCGCTTGTTCGGATCGCCGTTCCGGAGGCCCCCAGCCGCCGCCGCCGGCTGAACGGATTTCCAGGCAGTCGCCGGGATAAATCTCGATGCCGGTTTCCTTGGTGCGCAGCTCGCGCGGCGGCTTGTCCTTCGAGACGAGCCGATAACAATGCGGCCGGGAGTCCTTGCCGCCGAGCATGCCTGCCGAGCCGTGGTGCGCACCCTCGCCCGCGGTGTTGCCGAGCGCGACCTTTTCGGTCTCGAGCACGAGGTCGAGTGCGACCCCGAGCCCGCCCCGAAACCGGCCATCGCCGGCGGAATCGGCCAGGAATTCGTGGTGACGGAAATGCAAGGGGAAGCGCGCTTCGGCGACTTCGAGGCTTCCGAACTTCAAGCCGCCGACCGAATGCCACTCGCCGATCGACGACCAGCCGTCGCCGCCGGCGGAAGCGCCGCCGCCGGGCCGCGCATGAAACAAGTGCCAGATGAAGCTTCGCCCGGTGCGCGGATCCTCGCCCTTGATCGCGATCCGGAATCGGCGGCCCCAGCCGGCCATCACCCGATCCGGGCAGCATGATGCCATCGCCTTGATGACGGCTTCCACGATTTCGTTGGAGGGATGGCTGGTGCAGAGCGTCACCGGCAGTCCCGGATCGGCCCAGACGATGGTGCCTTGCCTCGCCACCACCTTCAGCGGCCGCAGCGCACCGGAATTTTTCGGAGTTTCGGGGTCGATCAGATAGAAGAACGCCATCGCAACCGCCGCATGCATGTTGGCGTGCGAGGAATTGACGAAGCTTTGGGCTTGCGGATCGGAGCCTGAGAGATCGACCTCGATGTCGCTGCCGCGCTTGGTCACCTTGGCCGCGATCCTGATGTCGGTGCGGCCGCGCCCGTCATCGTCGAGGAAGGCTTCGCCGTAAAACGTGCCGTCCTTCCAGGTTTCGACCACGCTGCGCGCCTGGACTTCCGCCGCGTCCAGCACGCCCTCGATCGCGGCTTGTACGACCGGTGCGGAGAGCTCGGTGAACAGCTTCTGCATCCGCCGCTCGCCGAGATGGGCGGCGCCGATCATCGCGAACAGGTCGCCGCGAAAATCATAGGCGTTGCGCACATTGAGCGCGAGCATGTCGAGAATGTCGTCGCGAAGCCGGCCTGCCTCATAGAGCTTGATCGGCGGGATGCGCAGGCCTTCCTGCCAGATCTCTGTGGCGTCGGGGTTGTAGGCGCCGTGGGTTGCGCCGCCGATGTCGCTCTGATGGGCGCGCGCGATCGTCCAGAACAGCCGCTTGTCGCCCGAAAAGATCGGCACGAACACGGTGATGTCGGGCAGATGGCTGCCGCCGTGATAGGGATCGTTCAAAAGCAGCACGTCGCCCGGCGCAACGTCCTTGAACCGCTCCTCGACCGCGCGCGCGGCCCATGTCAGTGCGCCGACGTGAACGGGGATGTGATCGGCTTGCGCGATCAGCCGGCTTTGCACGTCGCAGATCGCGAGCGAGAAATCGCGGCTTGAATTGAGGATCTGCGAATAGGAGGTGCGAAGCATGGCTTCGCCCATCTCGGCCACAATTCCGCTCAGTCGATGCTGGACGACGGAGCGCGTGATGGGATCGACGGTCGGAGATCTCATGGGGCCGCTTTCTTCCCCGTTTTCTTTCCAGTCTTCTTCGCGGGTTTCCTGACCGCTTTCTTGACCGGCTTGCTGGCCGGCAGATCGTCGATCGCCTTCTTGATCGACCGCGCGTAGGAATAGGCGGCGTTCTCGGCGCTGATCTGCAGGCGCCGAGCGGCAGCGGCGGCTGACAGCAGCGTCGCCCTGGCGAGGTGCTTGTGGCGTTCCCTGCCCTCCCGGTCCTTGGCCTTGGCGGCCATGCCCATCAAGCGGCCGTGGCGCTTCTTGGCGGCGTCGGTCAGGAGCTTGATCTGCTTCTTCGCAATCGACCGAATGACAACATCCAAATCCGCTTCGGCCATCTCTTTGTCCCCGCTCTCAGACGCTTGCGGCTTGATACACTGCCGCTCCTCCAGCGGCTAGAGGCGCCTGACCTTGCCGACGCGCTCGACCGCATTGCCAATTGCCCTGCCCGATAGTATCTGAAACAATCGAAAGTGCCCCGCAACGGTCCAGAGAATGGATCGTGAAGCAAGGACAGGGCCCTTTCGTTTGAGATTGGGGCAGATGATGCTGAGAGCTTCGGATCGCATGTCGCGCAGGCTGCTTCTCGTCGGCTGTTGCGCGGTCCACGTCGTGCTCGGATCATCGGCGTTCGCGGCTGATGCCGACAATGGCAAAACGCTTGCAAATCGCTGGTGCGCCAGTTGCCACGTGGTGCAGCAGGACCAGAAGCTTGCAACCGATCAGGCGCCGCCGTTTGCTTCGCTGGCGAAAATGCCCGGCTTCGACGCCAACAAGCTGGCGTTTCTCCTGCTCAAGCCGCATCCGAACATGCCGAGCTTGTCGCTGAGCCGGGCCGATATCGGCGATATCGCGGACTATATCAGGACGCTGAAATAGCGGGCTCCCCTCAACTCGCGGCGGCCTTGGCGCAGGATCGAGCGGTCATGACTCTCCACCGCTCATGTTGCGGCTGGAAAGGGAAGCTCGATGACGCACTGCAAGCCGTTCGGGCGCAGATCGAAGCGCGTCATAGCCCCGAGTTGCGCCGGAAGTGCCTGCTCGAGCAGAACCCGACCGAACCCGCGTCGATGCGGCGTGATCGTCTCGCGGCGTTTGAGCGGGTGTTCGCTCCACTCGAAGCGGAGAGCGGGATGATTGGTGCTCACCAGGTGCCAGCAAATCTCCAACGCGCCGCCGGAGCTATTGAAGACGCCGTGCTTGATCGCGTTCGTTCCCAGCTCGTGCAATGCGAGTGAAAGCATCTGCACCAAGTCCCGTGGAAGCGCAACTCTCGGGCCTCCTGCCGATACCTGACCGAAGTCCGAAATGCCCAGAGCATCCAGTTCCAGCCGCACGAGCTCGTCGATGCCGATCGCCTCCGAATCCTGGCGGGAAAGAAGCCCCTGAGCCCGAGACAGCGCGCCGAGGCGTCCGTTGAACTGGCCCGCATAGTCGTCAAGCGACGTGCTCGTTGCGCGTGTCCGCTCCGAGATCGACTGAACCACAGCGAGCAAATTGCGCGTGCGGTGCTGCAACTCCGCCACGAGGAGCTCATTGGAGCGCGCCGAGCGCAACTCCTTCTCGATGCTCTGAATCGCCGACATTGAGCCCGCCAGTTCGGCGGCCACGAGCATGAAAAAATCGAGATACTCCTGGTCGAGACGCAGACGGGAATTGGCGCCGAGGAGCAATGCGCC
This sequence comes from uncultured Alphaproteobacteria bacterium, assembly GCA_963738845.1. Classification (GTDB taxonomy): domain Bacteria; phylum Pseudomonadota; class Alphaproteobacteria; order Rhizobiales; family Xanthobacteraceae; genus Bradyrhizobium. The sequence goes on from CAVTYJ010000018.1 coordinate 153,390, forward strand.
GACCAGTTCGTTGGCCGGCCCCTTGCGCAGAAGAGGCAGCACAACGAGTTGTGTCATAGGCTCCGGCCAACACCCGCCCGAAAGCGCGACCGGCACTTCGGTGCCTTCGACAATGCGCGGCGCGTGCGTCCTGAGCACGCTGAGGATTCCCCATTCGTCATCCGCCGACGAGGTCGATAACGAGAGCGGAAAAAGGTCCCGATTGACCCCGCTCGCCGCGACGAGCCGGGCATGCCCGCTCTCGTCGATCGCGTACTGAATGGCACAGGGTATGTCGGGATTGTCGCAGCAAAGCAGATCGAGGAGATGCTGGCAGGTATCCTGCACCTTCTCGGCCCGGGTCGCTGCCTCGATCGTCGCTTTCGACAAGGCGCCGAGCGCGCGCATGCGGCGCTCCGTCAGGACACGCCGCGTGGTTTCGATGACCGCCGTCAAGACGCCAACGACCCTGCCCGCCGCGTCTATCAGCGGACTGTGCGAATAGGTGAAATAGCACTCCTGCATATACCCGGCGCGATCGCTCGCCAGCAGCAGGTCTTCCGACCAGCTGGCGACGCCGTTCAGCGCATTTTCGAATTGTTCTGCGACAATCGGCCAGGTGTCCGGCCAGGAATCCGCGCCGGGTCGGCCGAGGCCGCCGGGGTGCTTTGTTTCGCCGAGGATCGGCTGCCAGGCGTCGTTATACAGCATGATGAGCTGCGGCCCCCACCAGACGACCATTGGAAAGCGGGAATTGAGACAGGTTGCGACGGCTGATTTGAGCACGTCCGGCCATTGCGCCGGTTCGCCGAGCGGCGACGTGGACCAGTCGTGCGCCCGCATCAGCGCTCCCACCTGTCCGCCGCCGTTAAGGAAGCTCGTGAAGTCCCCAGCCATGTCTCATCACGCGCCAAAGTTCGCAAGAAGCTCGGAAAGTGATGTGCCACGCTAACGGCAGTTCCGCGCGCCGAAACTTAACTGGGATAACAAAGAACGCGTTGTCACAATATGCGCGTCGCAATCCTTGCTTCGGCCGAAGCAATCAACCGAAACGCGAAGCGGTTATGCGGCCAGAGGACAATCGAGGCGGTGGGCCGCGTGGGCCTTGCGGATCCCAACCCTGAATGCGCCCCTCAACAGGAGGAGGGGCTTTTGGCGTCCGCTTCGGATCTGCGATGCCAGAGCTGCAAAACACATTCGGCCAACTCACGCGAATCGAACGGCTTCTCGACCCGGCTCACTTTCGCAAAGCGCTTCGGAATCAAGTCGGCGCTATAGCCGGTAAAGAACAAGAAGGGCTTCCCTTGCCGCTGTAGTTCGTCGGCAATGCCAAATGCGTCATGTCCTCGCAGGTTTATGTCGATCACGCCTACGTCGAAGCCGCCGAGTGCGACTTGAGCGTGCGCATCAGCGACATCGCCAACAAGCGCGATAACGTCCGCACCGGCCGATCTGAGCGCCGCCTGCAAGTCGCTGGCGAGAAACCATTCGTCCTCAACTATCAAGACCCGACATCCGATTGGGGATTCTTGCATGTAAGCCTCCCCTCTCCTCTCCACATTCCGTTACATTTCGTTGGCCGCGCCTAGCCCATCCTATCGCACCTACATGCAGAGTAAAGCATTGAAATGTCTTTCATTTTACTCACTCCAAAAACTGTGAAAATAAGGTGCCGACTATCTCGACTTGGTATATTGAGTGACTTACTCATTTAACTCAAGAGTGAGCTTGGTTTCCATGGGCGAACTGCGTGGCGAACGACTGCAGGTGATGCTCTCACCGGAAGAGTTGACCGCGGTTGACGATTTCCGTTTCAAGCATCGGATGCCGACGCGGGCGGCGGCGGTCAGAGAGCTCCTGAAATTTGGCTTGGACGCAGTCGCCACCGATGCCGGCGCCGGGGTGAAGTCGAGCGATTTCGGCGTTTTCAGCCGCGGCCCGAACAGCCACAAGGGATAGCTGCATCCCCCGCGAAATGATTTCCGGTTTGTATATCCTTGCGATTCTCGAAAGCGCATTCGGATGCTCGCTCGAGCGCAGGACCAAAGGAGCATCCGTTCATTTCAGGCCACGCTGGCCGCGCGCATGACCGAGGTTGCCTGGCGCATCACGCGCATGTCGTCCTCCGAGACCTCGAACAGGCCGAAGCGGAGCCGGTAGCCCCAATTCGGATCGTCTCGAGCAAAGGACAAGAGGCCGAGCAAGGGGCGAATGGGCGTTTCGACGACCTCGCTCCACAGCACGTCGCGCCGAAACGGGCGAAAACCAGCCCCCATGTCGGCCTGGTAGGGCTCGCCCCGCTTCACCACGCCGATGGCGGTGAACGCCTGCAGGCGATCCTCGCCGCCAAAGGCTTCGCTCGGCGAGTAATAGGCGATGCGATCGCCCGGAAAAAGCCGACGCAACGGCGCGAGCCTGCCATGGCTCACTTGCATGAAGCCGCCGGCGTGGCCGATCCGGACGTGCTCGGCCGCGGCCACCGCGATCCAGTTCTTGTGTGTTGGAAGTGGCATGTAGACCTCGCTCGTTCCCGCGTGCCGTCTGGCTTGCCACCTTGGGCTATCACGGGCGAGTGTCAGTTTTTGTCAGCAGCGTAACGACAAGTGGCAAGCACGGGCCATCCGCACGCTGGACGATCTCACAAGGCTGTGCCCTGCCTTTCCAGCCGCGCTTTCGGTTTTCGCCGCGAGAACATTCTGGTAGTCTGGTGGGGGTTCCGGGCACGGATAAGCTGAGGGACCGCGTCATGCCCGACTTCATCTATCGCGCCAATATCGACCACTTTCTCGGGCTTCTGAACGATCCCGGTCTCGCGCCGGACAAGCGCGCGACCATCGTCAAGCTGCTCGTGACCGAGGAGGACAGGCTCAGCCATTACCAGGAGCAGCTCGAGTTTGCGGAAAGCAGGGCCGCAAAGGGGCGCGAACGGCTGAACGATCTTCGACAGAAGCTTGAGACGATCGATCCGTCAGCGGCGCACCGGGCAACGACAGAGAAACTGGTGCAAACCGTCGAAGCCACCCAGCAATTGCTCGACGGCTTTTGTCACCATCTTCGCTCGCGGCTGCACTCGCGGCTTTAGCGCGATCGGATTGGGTCGAAATCTTGATCGCACTCTGGATTCTTGATTGAGCATGATCTTTTCGGGCGGTGCCCTCCGGATCATGCTGTAGCTTTGCCGCGACAAGCGCCCGAAGGGGATGGAGCGGGTGAAGGGAATCGAACCCTCGTAATACCATCCCGATTCAAGTTCAGATAAGACGGCCGAAGCCTTGATACGTTTTCGACAGATCAGCGAAGCGCATTCGATTTTGTCGGACGCATCCGCGCGCGCCGAATATGACGAGAGCCTCAACCTCGCTTCGTTTGAATACAGAGACCCGCCAGCGCACCCCCATTCAAATCGCGATCAGTCTGAAAAAAGTACGCCATCGACAGAAACGCAGCGCGGGCCATTGGAGAAGGTCCGAAATGGTGTCGTCGTTATCGGATGGTCTCTAATGGCGGGATTTTTAGCGCTACTATTAGTCGGGATCATTGTATGGAGTATCATGGGGGCTTTTCACGGCTAGTAGGTCCACGTCACCAATGACAACGCTCGCATTGAATGACGCTCAGAGATTCGCCCTGGCAGAGTGGGCGGGAGCACAGCCAAACATCACCCGCATGTGGGTGATTGGCAGTCGCGCAACAGGCCGCGCTCGCCCGGATTCAGACCTCGATCTGACTGTTGAACTTCAGCTCGGACCTGGCGACAGCAATGAACTGGTCGTGCTGATCGCCAGCCGCAAAGAGTGGGCGGCGCAGCTAACGAACCTGATGGGGTTAATCGTCAAAGACATTCAGCTTGAGAACGACCCAGAGGATCCGTGTTTCCGTCTTGGCCGCAAGAGCGGCGTGCTGGTTTTTCATCGCGGGTAGAATCCCCTATCCTATCTTCTGAAGCTCCCGCTCCGCCCTCTCCCGGTCCTCGTCAGTCTCCGCCTCGTCGACGCGCTCTTGCAAGATAGCGAGAATTTTCTCCAGAGCGCCGAACTGACGCTCAATGAAACCGCCGGCGCGATCGATTTTATTTGATGAACGACTTCGCCTGACGAACTGTGAAAAATTCACAACACGCGGGATGAATCGCGCCGTCAGCGCGCATCACGTGATCGAATTTGATGTACGATTCGGTTGTTGGTCATCGGCCGAAAAATTCTGCTGATCTAAACGCTCAAAATCCCCGTGCTCCAGTTAGTCAAGATGCCCGCGCTGACGTATCACCGCTCTCCACCGGCTCCGGACACGAACCAAAGGATCCGCCATGACAGGGGGCCATCCGTGCTATGGCGATGTCGGCTGGGCCACTACCATTCTCGACCCGGCCGCACTCGGCCGCCGCTTGGAGGGTTGTAGCGGCGGCCGTTCTTCCTAACACCATTGCCCCATCGCCGTGCGCAACGAACGCGGGCAAGGGTAAGCCGATCATTGTCAGGATGCACCCTCCGCAGCTCAAGCGGACGCCTCGACGACAGTGCAGCCGCAGCCTCTTCCAAGTCGGCGGGGAAACCGTGCGCCGCTTACCTGGCTGAAGATCAGCGGCGTGACTAAGGTGAAGGGATGTTAAACCAATGCGAGGTCTTGGAGCTCAGGTTGATTTCGATGCGCGGGCCGTTCTTCGCAAATGGCCTTCGCTGCGCAACGAGCGTGTGACGGAGCGCACCGGCGCCTATCTACTCATCGACGGCACCATTGACGAGTGCATACGAGAGTTCATGGCAAAGCCAGCCGCTACCCGCCATTTGTATGAAATTCACGCCGTCCCTCAACCGCCTTTGGTGAGCGCTGTTTTGTCTGGAGAACAAATCGTTGAGCTCGCGCGCCTGCGTGACTTTCTCTGAACGGATCGCATGTCGCGAGCTTGGATTGGTACCGCGAAAAAGCTGACATTATGAACCCTCCCAATTCCCGTGAACGACAGATCATGCAGCGCCACCAATGCCGGCGGGTCTAAACCCAGGAGCGTGCCTGACAGCCCAAAGACGATTGCAAATTTGATTGGCAATAGCCCGGTCGAGGCTTTGCATATTCCCGTCGATCAGCTTATTGGCTGCCATCAGCGACGAGCGGCGGGTGTCCGGTATGTCGCGGTGCTGACCGGAAACCGCGATGTATCTCGATAGCCGGGATTTGGTTGAGATCCGGTTAGCGCCTTGCTTTGGCGATGCAGGCCACGCATTCCTCCGAACCCGCACGCCGGTCGGAAAGAATGGGCGTGATTGTGAACCAGTCCACAACTGGCTCGCCTCACCGCCTGTTAGCGTAACCGTGCTGGGGATTTCAGGGGCCCAGTTATAGGCGCCGCCGGGACACGACATTTCGAGCCCGACGGCGTAGTTTTTTGAAGGTCAACTGCGCGATGCCCGAGATTTTAGAAGGTCTTTTGTGGTGCATAGCTCTCGCGACTTGGCTGATGCTTCTCTGCGCTTACGCGAGCAGTAGCATCCAACCCCTGGTCCAAAGCATCCGTGGGCTGCTAGTCGGGGCTGAAGGCGAAGAACTAACTCTCCAAAGCTTCCCTCGCGCGGGCTCTGCGCGGACTTGGTTCTGATCCGGTTAGCGCGTCGCTTGGCGATGCAGGCGGAAAAAGCCCGCCCAGGAGTGAGGAAGGTGGCTGGACGGGGAGCTAGCTGAAGTTTCCTACACCGCCACGCTAGGCAAGCAGCTTTGTACGTTCTGTCTGGAAGTGAACTGTACGAGAACGTCTTTTGCAGGCAACGGCGACGCGTCTCACTGTAGAGCAAACTGTCGCAGGCACGAAAGTGCTGCTAAAGAGTCCCTGATCTCGGATAGAATAACGGGACCAATCGAAAAGGCCGTTCCGGTGCGAGGCTTGAACATGCCAGCCCGTCCAGGCCTTGTTTTTGAAGAAAGCCTTTTTTCTTGGGTGGGACCGCCCCATTTCCCTAAAATTGGGGGGCTACTTCCAATTGCCCTATCAACAGGAAGTCATGGCCGACCCACACGATATCATCGACACTCTGGGGGCATGAACTCTCCTCATGGAGGCTTTCCGGCAGGTCAGCCATTGCTTCGTGATCGGTTCGTCATGAACTCGGGAAGTACTCCCTGGGGCACCAACCGTCTGTTCCGGAAGCAAATATGCCGGGCCGCCGACGCCGAATCTGTTGCCTCCTGGCTTCGTCCGTCGCAGATGCTCACGTCGCTTCAGGACCGCGCAGAGTGCAGGTCTGACTTGAAGGCCCGTTCATTCGCTTTTGCGCTAGATCAAGCCCCCTTTCCGGAAAGCTGCTCTCAATCCGAATGGCGAGTTTACCAGCGGCGATAAACAGTCGATTGCAAGCACAAAGAAGCTTTGGGAGGAGATCGTCATGCGGAAACTGGTAGCAATGGTCGCGGCCGCGATATGCCTGGCATCGGGGGCGGCTGCGGCGGAAGACACCCTAAAGGTTGGCTATATCGATCCGCTATCCGGCGGCGGCGCCTCCGTCGGCGAAGGTGGCCTGAAGCATTTTCAGTGGCTGGCCGAACAGATCAATGCCGAAGGGGGCCTGCTGGGCAAGAAGATCGAAATCCTCCCGCTCGACAACAAGACCAACCCGCAGGAGGCCGTTGTGCAGGCGCAGAAGGCGATCGACGCCGGCGCCCGCTACATCACGCAGGGCAACGGCTCCTCGGTTGCCGCGGCGCTGTCGGACTTCGTCACCAAGTACAACGAACGTAATCCCGGCAGTGAAGTTCTCTACTTCAACTACGCCGCAGTCGATGTCTCCCTTACGAACGACAAATGCTCCTTCTGGCACTTCCGCTGGGACGCCTCATCCGACATTAAGATGGCGGCGATCACCAACTATTTGAAGGGCCGCCCGGAGGTAAAGAAGGTCTACCTGATCAATCAGGACTACTCGTTCGGACAGGGCCTGCGCAAGCTTGCGCTCGAAATGCTCAAGACCAAACGTCCGGACATCGAGATCGTCGGCGATGAATTGCACCCACTGCTCAAGATCACCGACTTCTCCCCGTATGTCGCAAAGATCAAGGCCTCGGGCGCCGATTCCGTCATCACCGGCAACTGGGGACAGGACATGGCGCTGCTGCTCAAGGCCGCGGCCGACGCCGGGTTGCAGGCAAACTGGTACACCTATTATGCGGGCGGCGCGGGTGGACCGACCGCGATCAAGCAGACCGGCCTTGCCAACAAGGTTCACGACATCGTTGAAGGCGATTCCAACACCGCACAGCCCGCCGCCCAGACCGCCGAGACGGACTTCCGCAAGAAATACGGCATCAGCATCTGGTATCCACGCGCCGTCAACGAGATGCGCATGTTTGCCAAGGCGGTAAAGGAAGCCAATTCGCTGAACCCCAAGGTCGTCGCCTACAAGCTCGAAGGCATGAACGCTGACGTCTTTGACGGCGGCACCGGCACCATGCGCAAGGACGATCACCAATTCTTCCAGGACATGTATCTGCGCTCCTTCGGGCCGATTGCGGAGGGCCAGAAGTTCGACGAGGAAGGCACCGGCTGGGGCTGGACCGTCAAGGGCAAGATTGCGGGCGCCGACACCATTGTGCCGACGACTTGCAAGATGGAGCGCCCATGAGCTAGCCGGAAGCCCGCCATCCGCGCGCCCTCCTGTCTCGAGGGCGTGCGCATGTCCGGAGCAGGCCCCCCTCTTCATCTGGCTTCGCCACGCGCGATCATCATTCCGGCTTAATTACCCCATGCTCGAGCTCGTCGTATTCTCAACGCTGAATGGCATCCTATATGGCATGCTGCTGTTCATGATGGCGAGCGGACTGACCCTCATCTTTTCGATGATGGGCGTGCTGAACTTCGCACATGCTTCCTTCTACATGATCGGCGCCTATTTCGGGTTCGAGATATCCCGGCGCATCGGCTTCTGGCCCGGCTTTTTCATTGCGCCCGTACTGGTGGGCGTGATCGGCGCCCTGATCGAGCGCTACGGTCTGCGCAGGGTTCATCGTTTTGGCCACGTCGCCGAACTGCTCTTTACTTTCGGACTTGCCTTCGTCATCGAGGAAGTCGTGAACATGGTCTGGGGCAAGCTGCCGGTCGACTATCGCGTGCCGCCCTCCCTCGACTTCATCGCCTTCCGCCTGTTTGGCACCACCTATCCGGCCTATCGGCTGTTCATGCTGGTGACGGCGGTCGCGATGTTCGTGTTTCTCATCGTTGTCCTCCGGGGCACGCGTGTCGGCCTCATCATTCGCGCGGCGCTCACCCATCCCAACATGGTCGCGATGCTCGGTCATGACGTGCCGCGGATCTTTATGATGGTGTTCGGCGTCGGCGCCGGCCTTGCGGGCCTTGCCGGCGTCATCGCCGGCCCGGCGCTCGTCACGCAGCCATCGATGGCGGCGCTTCTCGGGCCAATCCTCTTCGTCGTCATCGTGGTCGGGGGGCTCGGCTCGCTTGGCGGCGCCTTCGTCGCCTCGCTCCTGATCGGACTGATTCAGACCTTCGCAGTCGCAGTCAATGTCTCGCTCGCCGACGCCATCGGTCCGTCCGCCGCAGCGCTGTTCGGCGAACTCGGCCGAGCGCCGCTGGCGCAGATCGCGCCGGTGTTACCCTATCTCCTGCTGGTGCTGGTGTTGATCTTCAAGCCGACGGGTCTGTTCGGGACCCGGGAAACGTGAGCGAGGCCGTGGCATGAGCGAAGCCCGGCGCCTTCTGCTCGCCTTCGCGCTGCTTGCCGTGCTGCTCGCGGGCGCGCCCTTCGTATTCCGTACGGGCGTTGCGCTCACGATGATGAGCCTGATGGGAGTCATGATCATCTTCGCATTGTCCTACAACATGCTGCTCGGCCAGACCGGGCTGCTCTCCTTTGGGCATGCCGTCTATTACGGGCTTGCCGGTTTTTGCGCCGCCCACGCCATGAACATCATCGCAGCCAACAAGCTCTCGGTGGTCCTTCCGGCAATCCCGCTGGTTGGTGCCGCCGCCGGATTGTTCTTCGGCCTGATCTTCGGCGCCATTTCAACCCGCAAAGCCGGCACGGTGTTTTCGATGATTTCGCTGGGCCTCGGCGAGCTCGTAACGGCTTTTGCGCTGGTGCTGCATTCCTTCTTCGGCGGCGAAGAGGGCATCGCGACCAACCGCGTGAAGCTCGCTCCGTTCTTCGGATACAAGTTCGGACCCCAGATCCAGGTCTATTATCTGATTGCGTTCTGGTGCTTCGTATGCATCCTGCTTATGTACGCGTTGACGCGAACGCCGTTCGGACGCCTTTGCAACGCGGTGCGGGACAATCCGGAGCGCGTGGAGTTCATCGGCTTTTCGACGCAGCGCGTGCGCTTTCAGGCTTTCGTGCTGTCTTCGGTGTTCGCTGGGATCGCCGGCTCGCTCGCCGCGATCAACTTCGAATTGATGAACTCGCAGGCGATCGGCGCCGGCACCTCCGGGCAGGTTCTGCTGATGACGTTTGTCGGTGGCATCGGCCATTTTGCAGGCCCGATCATCGGCGCCGTCCTCATTACGTTCCTGCAGATTTCATTGTCCGACGTCACCAAGGCATGGATGCTCTATTTCGGGTTGCTTTTTATCGTGGTGGTGATGTTCTGCCCGGGTGGTATCGCTGGGCTGCTCGCGCTGCACCGGCCGTTGTTGAATCGTGGCAGGATCCTGCACCTGATTCCGGCCTATGGACTTGCTTTGGTGCCGCTGGCCGCGCTTGTCCTGGGCGGCATCGTCCTGATCGAGCTCGCCCACCACATGCTGGTCGAGGCGCAGACCGACGGCCCGATGCTGTCGGTGTTCCATGTGCCAATGGACGGCGCGCAGCCCCTGCCCTGGCTTGCCGCGCTCGTGCTTTTGATGGGCGGCGCGCTCGGCTTGCGCGCCGTCGCGCCGAAGATCGCCGACGCCTTTGCGCGGGCGGCGGGCGGACAGAAAGAGGCGGTTGTGCCATGACGCCAGCCGTTTCACTCAAGAACATCCGCAAGAATTTCGGACGGACCGAGATCATTCGAGGCGTAACGCTCGATATCATGCCCGGGGAGCGCCACGCCATCATTGGGCCAAATGGCGCCGGCAAATCGACCCTTTTTCATCTCATCAGCGGCCGTCTCGCCGTCACCTCCGGCTCGATCGAGCTCAAGGGCGAAAACATCACCCACCTCGCGCCCTACGAAATCAATCGCCGAGGCTTGTCGCGCAGCTTCCAGGTCACCAACATTTTTCCGAAGCTGTCGGTCTACGAAAACATCCGCTGCGGCCTTTTATGGTCGCTCGGATATCGTTATTCGTTCTGGCGCTTTGTGGATCGTCTCAAAGACGCCAACAAGCGCGCCGACGAGATCACCGACATGATCGGCCTTTCCGCCCGGCGCGATGTGCCGGCGGGCGTGCTCGCTTATGCCGAGCAGCGGGCGCTCGAGATCGGCATCACGCTCGCCGGCGGCGCCGACGTGATCATGCTCGACGAGCCGACCGCCGGCATGAGCAAGGGCGAGACCGAACATGCGGTGGCTCTCATACGCAGGGTTTCCGAAGGTCGCACGCTGATCATGGTCGAGCATGACATGAGCGTGGTGTTCGGTCTCGCCGACCGGATTTCGGTGCTGGTCTACGGACAGATCATCGCATCCGATAAGCCGCAGGAGATCCGCGCCAACCAGGCGGTTCGCGAGGCGTACCTCGGCGAGGAGGCGAACGCATGAGCGCGCTGCTTGAGGTTCACAATCTGCACGCCTTTTACGGCAAAAGTCATATCCTGCACGGGGTCAACTTCCATATCGATGCCGGCGAGATCGTCTCCTTGCTCGGACGAAACGGCGTCGGTCGCTCGACGACGATCAAGGCGATCATGGGCGACGTCCGTCCGGTCGGCTCGATCCGATTCAAGGAACGCGAAATCGCCGGACTGAAACCGCACCAGATTGCGCGGCTCGGTCTTGGCTATGTGCCGGAAAACCGCGACGTGTTTCCGACACTGACGGTTCGTCAGAACCTTCTGCTCGGCCAGAAATCGATGAAACAGGCCGGCCGCTGGTCGATGGAGGATATGTTCAAGCTCTTTCCGCGACTACAGGAGCGTGCCGACACCATGGCCGGCGTGCTCTCCGGCGGCGAGCAGCAGATGCTGACCATGTGCCGCACGTTGATGGGCGATCCCGACCTTGTCATGATCGACGAGCCGACCGAAGGGCTCGCGCCGATGATGGTGGAACTCGTCGGCAAGCTGCTTGGCGAAATCGCCGGACGCGGCGTTTCGATCCTGCTCGTCGAACAGAAGCTGACGATTGCCCTCAAGATCAGCCACCGCCTCTACGTGATGGGGCACGGCCGCATCGTGTTCGAGGGAAGCCTGGCCGAATTTTCTGCCAACGGCAGGGTGCGCCAGGACTGGCTCGAAGTGTAAGCGGCCTCGGCACGAGCCGCGTCCCAGTCCGCCAAACGGTTCGCACAAGCACGTTTTTTTCGGCAAAGTTTCCTGCATCTTTTGCGATAGATCAAAGTGCGCCGACGGATGGGGTATAGCGTTGTTTATGGATCGCGGCAGGCCTCCCACGCCAGTAGTGCCAGAGCGGGTCGCACCCGCCAGTGCCAGACGAAGTGGGCCGATCCCGCGTAAGTGCACTAGAACGGCGCCGGTAACGGCGCCGTTTCTGTTTTGGAACGAGAACGGATTTGATCGGCTTTCGGTGCTTAGATGACTGCTCGCCCGGAAGCATCCGGCGATGACGCGGGTGATGAAACCTCAGGTCTGACCGATTTCCGATTAACGAAGTCGTAGTGGCCGGACCAGCAATGCACTGGTGCTCCGCAATCCACACAGTCTAGTCTGCCCGGCTTTGCATTAGAACGACGGACCTGAATTGTCCTGTGGAGCAGAGCACAGTTCGAACAAGCGAAGTAGACTGGGGTCATTGCGTTAAGGATGCTCGTCACCGCCTCCCCCGCGTAAATTTCCCGGATCGATTGCAGAATTGACTCCATTGTCGGTTCTTCGGCCATAGCTTTGATTTATCCGGTGCGTGCAACAACAGCTTGCTGAGATCTCAGCGATCGGTTTTCAATAGCATCCGTTTCTGCGCGATGGCTGGGTTTGACACTGAGACATATCGCCGCTTCGCAGCAATTGGCGCGGCCCGCCAATAGAGACACGGGTCCGAAGCTTGGTTGCAGATTGTTGTACGTTGATGGACTTTGCGGCACGATCGCTGCCGAAAAAGCTGAATTGATCGGCTGGCGTAGGAAACCCAGCGACAACGGGGATCAGGCCCAACGCCGTCCCGCCGGAGCTTATTAGCGGCCGAGTAAAGTCAATCACACGCAACGCCTATCCGCTTAAGCGGGGTGTGGGTGATTGTCTTTTGAAACAAGCCCCCGAACATCGTGAGCTTCTCCAATCGAAGCATATTCGCCTCGGTCGAGAACTCGCTGCACCTCGGGATCCCACACGAAGTGGATTCCGCGCCCCCACGCGTGAACCGGCTGCCGCAGACAGCGATGACTTCCGAGTAACATCGCGCTGACGACGGCATTGCTGTCAAGCAGGCGTGCGTTCTTGCAGCTGAGATAGGCCGAGGCGTATGTTTCGGCGACATTTCGAATTGAGCGTGCTGTTTCACGCGCCGCCGCGGAGCAAACAAAGCATAAAAAACCGGCACTCGCGCCTGCGCCGTTGACGCAGATCAATGCGGATTGACTTGGACAGGCCTGCGTTAACAATCGAACGGCAGCTTTTTGCCGCGAGCAAGTGGCTGAAAAAGGAGTTGTAGCAATAGGAGGGACATCATGTCAGCGCCCAAGATTGCTTCGCTATTCGGTCTCATTGGCGTGCTAGGTATCATTCTCGCAGTGCTGATGGGAACATCGGAGATTGCCGAGATCCTGCTGGACGCGTCGTTTGTCTGCCTTGCGCTCGGCGGTTTCTTCCTGCTCCTGCATGTGCTCGTCAATCTCTGGGAGGATTTCACCCGGTCCGGCGACCCGCATCGACCCCAGCCATAGTTACCTGGGGGGAGCAAAAGGACAATGATTCAAATGTAACCAAGTTACCTGCAACATAGAAGGCCGGCGACGAGCCAACGCTTGTTGAAGACGTCTGGCGTCCATTTGGATATCCCGAGGAAAGAAATCGACACTCTCTTCCGCGACTTTGGTGACGATTTCTGGCGACGTCCCTTCCGTTTGACCGCGGAGGCACAGAACCTGCGAAGAATATCGAGGTCAAAGCAGCCTGACGTTGCTGATCAACTTCCGCGCGTTGGGGTTGTCCTCCAACTCTTCTGAAAGCGCAGCTAGCTGGTTTAAGGTTGCGGGGTTTCAGGAGCGATTCGTTTCCCTGGCCTTGCGCGAGAGAGGCCGCCGCAAAGCCGGCCTCTCTCTCTGTAGGTGCCTTTCCGACGAAATTCATCGTGGTACGCATTCGGCCAAACGGTTTTGCGGCTTGATAAAGGTGGAGCAATCGCGGACGCTCCAAAAGGGTTGGCACGCGTTGGAAGCTGGCCCCTCCATGAATAACGCCTGTCAGGTGCTTTGACGGCGAGCAAAACTCACGTCCTCCCCATTTTTTGGAAGCACTCGCGGACCAGGGCCAAACGACTCGCGCGGAGCCGCATATTAATTGTTGATCTAAATCATTTCGGAGAGTGCTGGGCCGCGCATGCTGAACCAAAAAGGAAACGGAGGTCTCACATGGTATCGGCGTCAACGCTACATTTCGAAACATGCCCTCGATGTGGCTCTTGGCTAGTCAGCCTCGAATGGGATGAACGCGTCAATCCAAAGCAAGTCCAAGACCTTTGGCATTGCTGGCAGTGTCAGAGCGAATTTGTCACCTTGGAAGCATCTGACGAGCAGGAGCCCTCAGTTACCGCGATCACCAAGCCATTCTTTACGAGTTTGGTAATGGAATGACGAGGACTAAGCCTAGTGACCAATCGAAAGTTGCCGCGCGTAGCGCTCTTTGTCGCGCGAGCATACCTCGCCCGAGCCAACCGCGGCTGAACGAAGCACAATGGTACTAAATGCTGATTTGGACTTGACCCGCATCAACTTGGTTGGTTGCCCGATCGAGGTGTGATGCCCTGCCATGATGGGCAACCGTTGTGGTTGACGGCCCCCCGCCTGCCGCGAGCAAACAGGCGGGGGTTTTTTTGATCTCCTACTGATCTGATCTCCTACTGGAGAGCCGGGTCCGCATCATGGCCGTCAACACGGCCGAGGCTCGTCCTATGATGTGACTATGGATCGACCCTCCTCCTTCAGCCACAACCCAAGATGCCGGGTGTGACACTGAGTCGGTCGGAGGTTGCTGACATGGCGGACTATATCGCGATGCTGAAATAACCTGCCCTCAAACGCGAACAGCAAAAAGCGATGTTGGCGCGGCCTCAGAAAAAGGCCTTTACCTCGGAACAAGGCTGCCCAATTATTTCATCGTCGCTGGATAAGGGAAGCCGGACATTGACCATCTGGTCAGCAAAACGCGGGCTCATTGCGCGTAAAGCCGGGCAGCACGCTTTTCAAACGCCGCCATGATATCGCCGATAGCGTTTGGCAGAACCCGATCGTAGAATCGTTGAAGCGTAGCAAGGCGGAGCTCAAATTCGGAAAGCGCCGTCACTCGGCAGGCAGGACCTGGTTGCGGCTCGAACGTCCATGTGATTCTGAGTTGGCGGAAAGGGAAATCGGTCGACATCACGTCTATTCGCTTGGGGCGTTGCAAAATCGTCCGCGATCCAAACTCAACGCGGAAAGGACCAAGCCCGAGTACCTGGTCCGTGTGGTATTCGTTGCTATTGCGCTTACGAATGCGGGCAGATATCCACCCGGGCAGATACTCGGGATAGCTCTCCACGTCAGCAGCAAGGTCAAACAATTGCTCGGCGGTGTAAGGCAACAGGCGGTCCACCCGTTGAGTCACCATGGTTCTTGCCTTGCCGTTTAGTCAAAACGACTTTATCTGATATTTCACGTCGCGCGCTTTAATCTACATCAATTCTTGCGACCGTCTCCGCTCCCGTTGCGCCTAAAATTCTAGATTTGCCATAGGTTGGCCGGCAAACCATTATCGCTCTGCCCGGGTTTGCGCAATCATGTAATCCGACAATCCTCCGAGCTGGCGATCGCGGGCTCAAAATCGTTCGGCCACCACAATCTGATACATCCCACCAAACCGTGTGCGCTTGCGCCAACGAAAGTTGCTGCCCGTTGGTCCGCCAAGATCTCGGATCTCGCGCAACCACATGCTAGACGCAAAGGGTTCTAACCAAACGAAGATCCTCTGCATCAGCGGTTTCAAAGGATGGAAACGATGTGGTCGGTGATAGTCGACAAACACCGCCTTGCCGCCCGGCGCTACCAGCTGCAACATCGATTGAGTGATTTGCAGCTTCACCGCGTCCGGTACTTCGTGCAAAAGAAAGAAGCAGGCGACAACGTTGGCGCGCTGCTCGTCCGGATTCGGGTCGGCAGCGTCGCCATAGGACACGAGCGCCTGGGGTCGATCGGCTAATTTGCGGCGGGTCAAGTCGAGCTGCAACGGCACGATATCGCGCACGTCAAGTCTTCCCTGGGGCCCAATCCTGTCCGCAACTCGGCGCGAGAAATCACCATAAACGGCCGCTGGCTGGAAGACACGGTCACCAGGCTCGATTTCGGCGAGGACGTCACCAATTAAGTGCTGTGCGTTGCCCCAGAGAATAGTCTGCACGACGATCTGGCGGTCCAGATAGCCAGCGAGCCATGGCGTCAGATAGGCCCACCTATACACGTCTCGAAGATAGGCCGGCAGCAAGTCCAGCGTTGTGTCGGCAGAGGTCCTGTCGAGCATTACGTCACCTGTATGGGAGAAATCGCGAGGGCATCAGAAGCCGATGCTCAGAAGCACGGCCGCGACGAGCACGCTTACCAGCGCGGCCGAGCCGTAAGTGATCCAGCGCAACAGCCGAATCGGACCTGCGCGCATGTCATGCAGCGTCAGAAACAGACGCTCGGCGGCGTGCCAGAAGAACAGCGAGATAATTGCCAGCAGCATCAGCTTGCCGAACGGGCTGCGCGCGAAGGCGAGCACATTGGCATAGCTGCCGAGATCTTCCCGCACGCCCCAACCGTGTGGAATCATGATGCCGGTCAAGAGAATGAGGGCCGGCCCAAAGAGCGCGGCCAGCATGCCGCCCGCACCGAACAGGAGCCAGAACACCGGTGCAATCGTACGCTTCGGAAGCGCAGAGATTACTGACGCGCTCATGTCCATCCTCCCACAACAACGGCCGATGCCAACAGCAGGACCGAGCAGACCACCGCGAGCAGAATCGCAATTTTCGTCATCGTGGTCTGCCGGACCGGCATCCCGTGCCATATGAGCTTGGGCATCGTCTTCGGCAGAATCTGGAACCAGGTCCAGACGTGCCAAAGCATCGCCGCCAACAGCACAAGGTGAATCCATAGGGACCACGGGCTTGCCAAGAACTGCCGATAGGCCTCATACGCCTCCGGACCGCGCGCCAGGCAGATCAGCCCGACCAGCAAAATCGCGGCGTAGATTGCAAGAAGGACCCCGCACAGTTCGCGGACTGTGTAAGCGCGATAGCGCGGCTGTGCCCACCAGTTTCGAGGCTGAGCCCGGAGATAGGGACGCCGTTCACTCATCTCTGCCTCCTTGCGCAGGCGGCTTAGAAAAAAATCGAGCGCACTCTTGCCCTTGTTCTGGTTCACCGCATTCGCCGGGTCGACTAGTTTCGGACACACTTCGGAACAGACGCCGACCGCGGTGCAGGACCACACGCCGTCTTCGCCGCGAATACGATCGAGGCGCTTTTGACGACCGTTGTCGCGCGAGTCGCCGTTGTAGCGCTGCAGCAGCGCCATGGCGCCGGGGCCGATGAAGTCGGGATTGGCGCCGAATTGCGGGCAGGCGGCGTAGCACAGCATGCAGTTGATGCAGTCAGCGAACGTTGCATATTCCGCCATCTGTGCCGGCGTCTGCAGATAGGTGCCCTCTTCGACCGTCTTCGGCTTTTTCGGCATGATGTAGGGATAGATGCTCTCGATCTTCTTGACGAAATCGCCGACTGTGACGACCAGATCACGCTCGATCGGAAAATTCTGCAGCGGCTCGATTGTCACTGGGGCGGGCGCCAGGTCGCGCAGAAAGGTGTTGCAGGCGAGCCTTGGCTCACCATTGATCATCATCCCGCAGCTTCCGCAGACCGCCATGCGGCAGGACCAACGAAAGGCCAAGGTGCCGTCCAGAGTAGCCTTTATCTCTTGCAGTCCCTGCAGCACCGACATGTCATCGCTGTATCGGACCTGAAAGGAACCGAAGGCCGGCTCGCTGTCCTTGGACGGACAATAGCGCAGGACACGCAAGTCAATTGTCTTCTCATAGACTGTCATATCAGGCATGGGCGGCATCTTTGCGAGTTGCTTCGAGTTGTTCTCCCTGCGCGCCATATGCGCGTTGTCCGGGCGGTGAGCGCGTGATGGTGACGGGCATGGTCGTGATGAACGGCGCCGCGCCGTCCCGGTAATTTGCCAGGCTGTGGCAGAGGAACTTCACGTCGTCGCGCTTGTCGAAGCCATCGAGCCGCTGGTGTGCGCCGCGCGATTCGGTGCGCGACAGCGCCGAATGCGCCATCGCCTCGGCGACATCGAGTTGAAAGCCGAGCTCGATCGCGGTGATCCAGTCCGTGTTCCAGACCCGCGAGTGATCCTCGAGGGAGAGCGCCTGGTAACGCTGCTTCAGCTTGGCCACTGTGTCACAGGTCTGTTGCATTTCGGAGCCAAGCCGGTAGATGCCGCATCCGCTTTCCATGCTGGCGCACATCTCGGCGCGCAGCAACGCATGCCGCTCGCCGCCACCCTTCTGCCGCAGCAAGGTCAGCGCGCTCGCTTCAACCGCTTTGGCCTGATCGCTCTTCTTCGCTGCGGAGGCTTGGCGCGCAAACGAAGCTGCCTGTTCGCCGGCGACCCTGCCGAACACCGATAACTCCGCCAATGAATTAGATCCAAGCCGGTTGGCGCCGTGAATCCCAACGCTGGAACACTCGCCGGCCGCGAACAGACCGGGCAATGGTGAGGCGGTATTAATATCCACAAGGATGCCGCCCATTGTGTAGTGGACCGCGGGGCGCACCGGGATCGGCGTGTCCGCCGGATCGATCCCGACGAATTGCTTGGCGAGCTCGCAGATCAGTGGCAGCCGCTCGTTCAACTTCGCACGGCCGAGATGACGATGATCGAGCAGAACCACGTCACCTTGCGGCGTGGAGACGGTACGCCCCTTGCGCTCCTCGTGCCAGAAGGCCTGGCTCAACCGATCACGCGGGCCAAGCTCCATGAACTTGTTGCGCGGCTCGGACGTTACAGGCCCCAGCCCGTAATCCTGCAGGTAGCGATAATTGTCCTTGTTGACGAGCAAGGCGCCTTCGCCGCGGCAGCCCTCGGTGATTAGAATCCCTGTACCAGGCAGACAGGTTGGATGGTACTGCACGAACTCCATGTCGCGCAGCGGCACACCATGGCGATAAGCCAGCGCCATGCCATCGCCAGTGACGATGCCGCCATTGGTGTTCTGACGAAACACACGCCCTGCTCCGCCCGTTGCAATGACCACAGCACGTGCATAGATCGTGGTGAACTCGCCGGTCGACATCGAGAGCACCACCGCACCGTGCACGCGGCCATCTTCGGCCAGCAGATCGACACAGAAACATTCGTCGAAGCGCTTGATCTGCGGAAACTTGGTCGACGTCTGGAACAGGGTGTGCAGGATATGGAAGCCGCTGCGATCGGCCGCAAACCAAGTCCGTTCGATTTTCATGCCGCCGAATTTTCGGACGTTGACGTGACCATCTGGTTGACGGCTCCACGGGCAGCCCCAATGCTCGAGCTGGATCATCTCGCGTGTGCAGTGGCTGACGAAGTATTCGACGACGTCCTGCTCGCACAGCCAATCGCCGCCTTCGACCGTGTCGTTGAAATGGTTGTCCAGGCTGTCGTTGGGCCTGACGACCCCAGCCGAACCACCTTCCGCCGCAACCGTGTGGCTGCGCATCGGATAGACCTTGGAAACCAGCGCGATAGTCATGTCGGGCGCGAATTCGGCAGCGGCGATCGCAGCCCTTAATCCGGCGCCGCCTGCTCCCAAGATCAGAATATCCGCGTCGAACTGCTCCATGGAAGGCCCTCAGGTTTGACTCGGGGGCCGCACGCGGCTCCCGATCGGCTTGTGGCAGCCGAGGCAGGCTGATTTTATTTCGCCGTCGAAGCGGCCTGGGCCTGCGCGGCTACAACCAGTTGCCCGCAAGAAAGGCGAGAGCAGCACGCTTCTGAGGCAGCAAGAGCATGTAAGCACATTCCACCGCCGCATTTGTCCGGACTATGCAGGATGGTCCGTTGCCGCGAACGTTGCTTTGACTTGCGTCAAGCTCGGATAGAATTTGCAAGGATGTCCGCGTAGGCGGACAGTCCATGCCATTACCGTAGTACTCACTCAGCAGCGAGGATATCTGGCCGTCTTGCGAGCCCTAGCTCATCCCAGACGACCCCCAGCGCTCCCGCGAGCTGATCGATAAGGCAATCGTCGTGATATGGCGAAGGCGTGATACGCAGCCGCTCCAGCCCCCGCGGCACGGTCGGATAATTGATCGGCTGGATATAGATGCCGTGATCGGCGAGCAGCATATCGGATGCGAGCTTGCATTTCTCGGGATCGCCGACATGCACGGGAACGATGTGGGTCTCGCTCGACATGACGGGCAGGCGCGCCGCATGGAGCGCCGATTTGAGCCGCGCCGCGCGATCCTGGTGTCGCTCGCGCTCCGACTGCGAGGTCTTCAGGTGTCTGATCGCGGCGGTCGCGGCTGCGCAGATCGGCGGCGGTAATGCGGTCGTGAAGATGAATCCCGGAGCATAGGATCGCACGGCATCGACCAGATTGGCTTTGGCCGCGATATAGCCGCCGAGGCAGCCGAACGCTTTTGCCAGCGTTCCCTCCAGCACATCGATGCGATGCATCGCGCCATCCCGTTCGGCGATGCCGCCGCCGTGCGGCCCATACATGCCGACGGCATGAACCTCGTCGACATAGGTCATGGCGCCATAGTGCTCGGCAAGGTCACAGATGCGATGCAGCGGCGCAATGTCGCCGTCCATCGAATAAAGGCTTTCGCACAGGATCAGCTTCGGCCGGTCGCGACCGGCCGCCTTGAGCAAGGCCTCCAGATGCTGCGTGTCATTGTGACGCCAGATCTGCCTCTCCGCACCCGATTGGCGCACGCCCTCGATCATCGAATTGTGGTTGAGCGCATCCGACAGCAACAGACAGTTCGGCAGCAACTTTGCGATCGTGGCGATGCCGGTCTGGTTCGAAACGTAGCCCGAGGTGAAGACCAGCGCCGCCTCCTTGCCGTGCAGGGACGCGAGCTCACGCTCCAGCTCGATCAGGGGGTGGTTGGTACCGGCGATGTTGCGGGTGCCGCCGGCGCCGGTCCCCATGCGCGAGGCGGCCTCAACCATCGCGCCGACCACCTTCGGATGCTGTGCCATCCCGAGATAGTCGTTCGAGCACCAGATCACGACCTCCCGCCGGCCGTTTGGTGAATGCCAGATCGCATGCGGGAAACGCCCCGCAATGCGTTCCAGATCGGCGAACACGCGATAGCGACGCTCGTCCCGCAGACGGTTCAACGCTGAATTGAAAAAGACGTCGTACTCCATGACCCTACCCCTGACTTCGCGCCACCTCTTGCGGCGGTTCGATCGCCGCCAATTTCGATCGTTCAAGCTCCGTCAGCCCCGTCGCTTCTTCAACGAATCCTCGGGACCGACGCCGCATCTGACGCCAGATCATCACGAGACCCGCGATCAGGGCGACAAGGGGCGCCGCCCAAAGCATGGCCGTGTGCCAGGCGAGGCGCGGCTTCAAAAGGACAAACTCGCCGTAGCGCGCCACCATGAAGTCGATCACCTCGCGGTCGGAATCGCCCGCCTTTAGCCGCTCGCGTACGAGAACACGCAGATCTTTCGCCAGCGGAGCTTCGGAATCGTCAATGGACTGGTTCTGGCAAACCATGCAGCGCAGCTCGTGCGAGATCGCACGAGCGCGGCTCTCAAGCGCAGGGTCGGGAAGAACTTCGTCGGGTTGAACGGCGCGCGCAGGACCTGCGCTCCACAGCGTCAACAGCAACAACGTTAATCCGGCGCGGCGCCACATTTGCACACCCTACTCGGCAGGTTGCGGCAAAAGTCGCGCCGCCGGTTTTGGCGCACCGACCCGCAGGCGGCGGTCGGACAGCGACAACGCTCCGCCCAACACCATCACGATCGCACCGACCCAGATCAGGAGCACCAGCGGCTTGTGATAGAGACGCACCGTCACGGTGCCATCGGGATTGCTGTCGCCGAGCGACAGATAGAGCTGGCTGAAGCCTCGCGTCAGCAGCGCAGCTTCCGTCGTCGTCATCCCGTCGCGCGACGGAAACAGCCGCTTCGAGGGCTCCATTGTCGCGATCAGTGAGCCGCCCTTCCGGACCGAAAATCGCGCGACCAGCTCCTTGTAATTCGATCCGGCGCGGTTGGTGATGCCATCGAAAGTCAAATCGTAGCCGCTGACCGAAACCATCTGCGATGGCTTGAGCGCGACGATTTGCTCGCTATTCCATGTCGTCTCGCAAACAATTCCCGCGAGCGTGATGCCCAGCGCGAAATGCGCCAGAGCCGTTCCCCAGGCCGAGCGCGGCAATCCCGCGGCCCGTCGGCTGATCGTTGCAAGCGACAGGCTGCGCAGGTCGACCCGCTCGGCGATGTCGGTGATCGAGCCCGCCATCACGAACAGCGCGAGACCGATGCCGAACGGAGCCAGCACGGCCTTCGTTCCCGCAGCCGCAAAGGTCGCGGCAACGCCGATGAAAGGCGACGACGCCTGCCGCGAGCAAGCGCTGCGACGACCCCATAGAGATCGCCACGCTTCCACGCCAGCAGCGGGCCGAACGGCACCGCCACGAGCAAGGGCACGAACAGCGGACCGAAGGTCAGGTTGAAGAACGGCGCGCCGACCGAAATCTTGTCGCCGGTCAGCGCTTCGAGCGCCAGCGGATAGAGCGTGCCGACAAAGACGGTGGCGCAGGCGGTCGAAAGCAGGAGGTTGTTGAGCACGAGCGCGCTTTCGCGGGAGATTGGCGCGAACAAGCCGCCCTGCTTGAGAGCCGGAGCGCGCCATGCGAACAGCGCGAGGCTGCCGCCGATGAACACCGTCAGGATCAACAGAATAAAGAGGCCGCGCGCCGGATCGGTCGAAAAGGTGTGAACCGAGGTCAGAACACCGGAACGCACCAGGAAGGTGCCGATCAACGAGAGCGAGAAGGTGAGGATCGCAAGCAGGATGGTCCAGACCTTGAGCGCGTTGCGCTTCTCCATCACCACGGCCGAATGCAGCAAGGCGGTTCCGGCAAGCCAGGGCATCAATGAGGCGTTTTCAACGGGGTCCCAGAACCACCAGCCGCCCCATCCCAATTCGTAATAGGCCCAGTAAGACCCCATTGCGATGCCAAGCGTCAGGCTCATCCACGCCAGCAGGGTCCACGGGCGCACCCACCGCGCCCATGCCGCATCGATGCGCCCTTCAAGAAGCGCTGCGACCGCGAACGAGAACGCAATGGAGAAGCCGACATAGCCGAGGTAGAGCATCGGAGGATGCACCGCCAGGCCGAAGTCCTGCAGAATCGGATTGAGGTCACGGCCCTCGACGGGCACCTCGGCCATACGCTTGAACGGGTTGGAGGTCAGCAGGATGAAGAGATAGAAGGCCGAGGCGACCCAGGACTGGACAGCCAACACGTTGGCCTTGAGCGATATCGGCAAATTGACGCCGAAGGCAGCAACGAGCGCGCCGAAGATCGCAAGAATCAGCACCCACAGCAGCATCGACCCTTCATGATTGCCCCAGACGCTCGTGAACTTGTAGATCAGGGGCATCTGCGAATGGGAATTTTCAAAGACGTTCTGGACGGAAAAGTCCGACGCTGACATAGCAGGCCGTCAGCGCGCCATAGGCCAGCGCCACAAAGGCGAACTGCGCCAGCGCCGTGGATTCGCCGAGCCTCATCAGGGCCACATCGCCCTGTCGCGCGCCGATCACGGGCGAGACCGACTGCACCAGTGCCAGCGCCAGCGCCAGGATCAGGGCGTAGTGACCGAGTTCGGCAATCATTGCGATTATTCCCCCTGCTCACCTTGCGCTGGTCTTGACGCCCGAAAGCATTCGGCGCTGCGGTCTCCTGCCAGTGCCCCTGCTTCTTCAAGGTCTCGACCACCTCGCGCGGCATGTAGTTCTCGTCGTGCTTGGCAAGGATGGTATCGGCCTTAAAGCTCCCGCCGGGCTCGATCAGGCCTTCGGCGACGACGCCCTGCCCTTCGCGGAAAAGATCCGGAACGATCCCACGATAGCTGACCGGTACCTCGGCATTGCCGTCGGTCACCTCGAAGCGGATCTTAAGATCGTCGCCGCGAACGAGGCTGCCCGGTTTCACCATTCCCCCGAGACGAACGCGCGTTCCGACGCCCAGCTTCTTCTCGACCAGATCGGTCGGCGAATTGAAGAACACGATCGAGTTGCGCATGGCGCTGAGCATCAGCGCGACCGCAATCGCAAGGACACCCAGGCTCGCGCCGATAAGAGCAAGACGCCGCTGCTTTCGCGTCATGATCCCTCCAGCCCCAGCTCTTTGGTGAGCTCGCCGATGCGGCGAATATTGTCGCTGTCGCCGGCAAGTGCGGTGCGAGCGCTGGCTGCGGCGGCCAGCGCTTTGTCGCGCTGACCGAGAACCGAATAGGCGCGGATCAGGCGAAGCCATCCCTCGACGTCGGAGCCGTTCTCCGCCATCCGCTGCGCCAGGCGCGCGACCATGCTCTCGATCATTCCGTTGCGCTCGGTCGGCGTCATCTTTGCAGCCGCGGCCATGTCGTCCGCGTTCGGCCCTACCTGCGGATGATTTGGCGGAAGAGACGCAGGTCCCGCCGGACTGGAAGCAGCCACGCCTGAACCACTCTCGGTTTCGAGCGCCCGAACGCCGTCGTTCAGCTGCTGCAGGCTGTCCGGATTGTTGGCCAAAGCCGCACGCGCATCCGCGATCGCAGCCGTCACCTTGTCGGCTTTGCCGAGAACGCGATAGGAGCGCACCAACTGAACCCAGCCCGCGACATCGGAGCCGTCTTTCTTCAGCCGTTCGGCCAGGCGCTCGACCATCGCCTCGATCGCCGTCCCGCTGTGGTCAGGTGGCGGGCTGGCCGCGCTTGCTTGCGGTCCCTTGTCGTCGATGTGCGCCAGCGCGCTCTTGATCATTGGCAGGTATTCGGCGCCTTCGGGCGCCGAATCGATCAAAGCACGCCACCGTCGCTGGGCTTCGTCCTTGCGGCCTTCCTGCTTCGCGCTGACGCCAAGATAATATTGCGCCATCACGTCGTGACTGTCGGCGGCTTCCGCGCGGTTGAAAAGATCCTTGGCTTCCGGCGTCACCACGCCGCCGGATGCCATGAAGATCGCCTCGCCGAGGTCACCCAGGCGTGCCGCGTCGGGGCCGAAGATCTCCAGCGCATTGCGCCGTGCCTTTACGGCGGCGTCGAAGCGACCGAGCCGGATATAGACCGGCGCCAGCAATTCCCAGCCGCGACCGTTCCGCGGATTTTTCTCCAGATAGGCCTCGACCTCGGCCACGGTCTGCTCGATCCCCTCGGGCAACGATTGTCCGCTTGCCTCCGCATCCATCGAGACCGGTGCAAGATTGGGAGATCCGAGCTTGAGATAGACCGCTCCCGCGCCAAACGGCAGCAGCAGGATCGCTGCCGCAAGCGTTGCGCGGCGATAGATGCGTGCGGGAGCAGGAGCCGCGGCCGGCGACTTGACGGCCTCCGCGGCCGCGATCAGGCGCCGCGATACTTCGACCCGCGCCGCCTCTGCCTCGACCTTGCCGATGAGATCGGCTGCCTCGTCGCGATCGATTTCGTCGAGCTGGTCGCGGTAGACAGCGACATCGCTACCCGAGCGGACAGAACGCGACCGCCGCGCAAGCGGCCAGCAAACAGCGAATATCGCGCCCGCCGTCATCAACGCGAAGAGAGGCCACAGGATCATCTCATCACTTTTACGCCGTTACCCTGCGCAACCTGTTTCGGATCAGGCCTGTCTAGCAATCGGGCGGAGCCCGAGTTTGACATAGATCAGAAGCTATTACGGCCGGGCAAGACTTGACCGGCCGTCCGCAGAATTCTTCGGCGCTACCATGCCCAGGCGACGGTTCCGCCGACCAGGTGGACGTTGTAGTTCGGGTTGTTCCACGCCATCGACTGGTAGTATAGGACCTGCGATTGACCGAGCGTCTGATACATGTAGGGCATCATCAGGTCGTTGTTCCAGTTGGTGACGCTGTTTCGCTCCCAGGCGTAGCGAAGCCTGAGCGAGACCTCGCCCTTAATGCCCGCGCTTCGGACGAGATCCGGATCGAGGACATATTTGCCGTTCAGCTCAAGCCGCTGGAAGTTCGTCGTCACATCCGGGAATTGCGGTGCCGCAACGTTGTTTCCGGTGATGTTCGAAACGACCGGTCCTGTGCCATTCTGCAAGAGCAACGGCGACGAGTTCTTGCCAATCGAAGCGGTATAGTTCACGCCCACTTCGACCCGCTGCGGAACGAACGCATAGTTCAGCCCGAAGATGAAGGTGTTCACGCGGTCGTTGATGTTCGCACTGTAAAGCTGACACGAGTAGGTCGCCGTAGTACCAATCGCGTTGGAAGCGGTGTTCGGACAGATGTAGCCCAAACCGCCATTGAGCGTGTTGGTCGTATACGGAAAGATGTTGGTACCAGACCCATACATGAACTGATTGCGCTGCTCGTTCACGTAAGAGAACAGCAACCTTAGGCTCGGCGAGTAAACGTAGTTCACCTCCACACCCGCGGCCGTCGATCTGTCATGTGTCAGGCCAAGCTGGTTTGGATTGATCAGGTACTCGTCATCGCGCCAGGTGACGTTCGGCGTGACCGTCAGGTTGCGCAGGACGTCAATATCGACCTGGAAATGGGCCTGGGCGCGGTCGCGGTCGTCGAGGTAGAATTGCCGATAGTATGGCGAGTAATTCGTCGAATTCGGCCATCCGGCGAAAGTCGTCGTCGTTACCCCAGCTGTGGTTGCAGTCGCCTGAGCCCTCGGCACCGGCCATTGGAACATACCGACATTGCCGAGATAATCGTAATTGCCGGCGCGGCGCTCTCCGTAGGAGGCGTCCGCACGAAACGTTACCCATCGCTCCGGCTTCCAGTCGGCAAAAATCTTGCCGCTGTTTTCTGTGGTGGAGCTCGCGTCGAATCGCGTGAAGTCGTAGCGTTCGTAATTATAAGCAGAGCCGATATTGACCGTGTTCACCGGTCTCCAGTCGACCTGGGCGACGCCATCCTGCCTGATATAGCCCACCATGAGGGGATTGACCGGGGCGTAGTTGTTGGTCGTATTCTTTGCCGACGTCGCATCGGTGATGACCCAGTCCGAAATCGTGATCTGGGGCGTTTGGTTGTCGTAGTTATAGTAGCGATAGCCGAACTTCGTCTTCAGATCGGGATTGATCTGGGTGGTGACGACGTTATTAACGAGCAGCGTGTTGATCTGCCCGTTTAGGCTCTGGGCGGGAAGCGAAGCCAAAGATGCGCCCTGCTGGCCGGTCGATAACGTGACCGGGTTGATCGAAAAAGGCAGGAACTGCTGATTCTGCCACATTCCGTTGTAGGCCACCGTTCCCATGTAGCGGCTGTTCAGCGGCAGGTCCATGCCGACCGTGCCGGACACGCCATTCGCGTTGTTGCTGGGCGGGGTCGACATCTGCGCCAGCGGCGCGGTTGCAGTGCCACCGGCGGGAGGCTGATTGGCATTGTTTGCACAGAGACCAGCCGGTCCGCCGCAGAACGGATTCTGGACAGTGTAGGACGCAAAATTGTCATGATAATAAGAGCCATTGTAACCGACAATCGCGTTGAATTTCTGGCCCCAGGGCGATGTCCCGATGTATTCGCCATTCACGCCGAAGTTCTGGGTCTGATCGTCCACCGGCTTCGGAACATCGACACGCGAGCCGGAGTTGGTCGCGGTGAACAGCACGCTGTCGACCTGTGTCCCCGTTCTTCGCAGATCGGAATAGTTCGCGCGAATGTCCCAGTTGTCGGTCGGAGTATAGCGATACTCCACCGACGCCGTATCGCGGTGAATACCGATCGTGGTCGGCAGGAGATTGTTATTAATGACGGTGGCCACGCCCGCGGCCTTGGCATTGAGCGTGGGGATGTTGGCTACAGTGACGGCCGCGGGCCAGCCCACGACGCCGGCATTGTACAACTGCGTGCCGATGAGTGGATTAGCGGGCACCAGGACATTCGTCCCGACCCCGGTGAACAGAGTGGAAGCACTGGTGCTGTAAATGTGCGGCGTTTGGTCGTACGAGAAGTTCAGATACTGCTCGCCGGCCTTCGACCAGTAGGCGTTGTAGCTCTGATCGCTATAGCCAGGATTGTAGCCCCAGGCATCGATTTCATAGAGCCCATTTTTGCTGCCCGCGGTGGCGAAGAAATCCCCAAACGGCCCTGGCTTCTGGGTGCTGTACTCGTAGTATTTCGCAAGGCTGCCCTGCCCCTGCCAGATGTGACCGCCGTAGGCCGGATCGTTGACAAAGCCCCGCCCGCCGAACTCAACGAAGCCATGGGTCCACCAGGGCGTCTCCTCCACGACCACCGGGGGCGCCTTGACAGGCAGATCCGCATCGGCCGCCATCGCGCTGGGGACGACGGGTCCGAGGCCAACCAACAGAGCCCCGACGGCACACGAGAAAAAAACTCCAGAAAGCGATTTCATCTTAAGCCCCATGGGCAGTTGGTTCGAACCGTCGTCGCCGTGCGTGAGGATGTGAAGGACTACCTGTGCAGGAGAGCTCCCGATGGACTGTTGGTGCCGTGCACCTGGGTGTGGCAGTTGTTGCAGGCGCGTCCGATGATTTGATAGCTGTTCAGTCCGGCCGCGGGACCGTGGCCGAAGCCATGGCATTCCGTGCAAAGCCGCGGACGCGAGACCTTGAGCATGTACTCGTTGATCGAGCCGTGCGGGTCGTGGCAGTTCAGGCAGTTCTCGCGCACCGGCGTGTGCTCGAACAGGAACGGCCCGCGCTTCTCGGCGTGACACTTGTAGCAGGTATCGTTGATGGTCGCCGTCCAGAGCAGCGCTTCATTCGCGGTGCCGTGCGGGTTATGGCAATCCGAGCAGACCATCTTGCCTTCGCGCAGCGGCATGTGCGCCGTGCGAACCATCTGAGCGCGCTTTTCCTTGTGGCACTGGAAGCAGGTCTCCGGCTCGTAGACGGTCTTCAAACCGAATTTGGCCGAGACGCTGCGCATGACGGTATGGCAATCGGTGCAGGCTACCGCGCGAACTTCATGCGTGCTGCCGCTCCAGTAGGTCCGCTGGCCCCGCTCGTGACAGTTCAGGCAGATCGCATTGTTTTCCTGCACGCTGCGCGTTGGATCGTTGGAGCGGAAGGAAATGATGCCGCCGACCCCACGTCCTCCACCGAGTTTCACGTGCTCAGAGCCCGGACCATGGCAGTTCTCACAGGCAAACTTTCCCGGCTGGGTTCGCCAGATCCGGCCCATCAGCGTCTTCGAGAACGATTTGGCGTGGCTCGCGTGGCAGGTCATGCAAACCTTGTCGCCCATGAAGTGCGCGTCGGCGACCGGACGGGACGGCTTGACCGGGACAGGTGCCGGCGCGGGGGCCGGCGGCGCACCAGCCGCAGGCGGCGAGGAATTTCTCGACAAGAAATCCTTCAAGGCGTCAACCGCGTTGTCGGCCTCGGCGACTTTCACGGTTGGCAGATTCGATTTCGGCAGCCCTGCACCCACTGAGCGGGCAAACTCCGCAAGCTCCTGGTAGATGCCCTTGCTCGCCCTGGGGTTGCCTTAGCCGCGATTGCGGCTCCGTGCCGAGGCTCTTGGCGAAGCTCGACAGCGCGGCAAACTGCTCCTCATCGCGGGCCCGCCGCACCTCTGCAGGTCCCGACGTCGACCTGTCGAGATCCTGCAATGCAGCATAAAGTCCTTGTCCCGACGTCGGGAAAATCGCCTGCGCCGGCGGCGCGACTTCAACGCCGACCGCGAACGCTGGCTGGATCAATCCGAGGACGGCGCCGCCGACCAGAACCGATTTGCAAAACCTGAGAAGCCTAGCTACGGGCCGCCTCAGCCGCGTGCGCACCGAGCTCCGATATCGCCCGAAATTCCCGGCCTTGCCCATCCAACCCGCCCCCGCGAAATGCCAGTCGTCGCTGGTAACGGATTTTTTATTTTTTTTGAACGAGGCTTCTCTATTGCTAAAAGGTCACAGTCGAAGATTTTCAGGCGAAATAGTGCAAGTTAGTTCTTTGCTGCGCTCGTCGCTTTTCTTATCGGGCTCGTCGGTGTCGTCCTCATCCTTCGGCAGTTGATGCGCGATGCCCTTGTGGCAATCGATGCAGGTCAGGCCGGCCTTGAGCGACTTCCTGCATGGTTTGCGATGCCTCAGGCTTCTGCCTGTGAGGATCCATCGACTGAACGGCATGGCAGTTGCGGCACTCCCGCGAATCCGTCGATTTCATTGTCGCCCAGACCTTCTCGGCAAGCTCCAGGCGGTGGGCTTCAAATTTCTCGCGGGTATCGATGGTGCCGAGGATTTTATGGAGGACCTCGTTTGAGGCTTCGATCTTCCGCTTGATCTTGTAGATCCACTGATGCGGCACATGGCAATCCGGGCAGGTCGCGCGAACGCCGGATCTGTTTGACCAGTGAATCGTGTGTTGAAGTTCCTGATAAACATTGTCTCGCATCTCATGGCAGGAAATGCAGAAAGACTTGGTGTTTGTCAGCTCGAGCGCCCAGTTGAAGCCGCCCCAGAACATGACGCCGACGACGAAACCGCCGGCCGCGATGACGGTCCAGGCCAGCGAGGACGGACGTTTGAGAAACAACCAGATTTGCTTGAACCAGCCGGCGTCTTTGTCGACTTTCAACCTTGCTCATGTAAGCCCCCACATAAGTCGAGTTGGCTTTCTGATTGATTATTTTTGCTGTCCCTTAAGCCCTTCCGCACTCGTCTGTCGCCTCCGGGCGAAGTGTACTGGACACTCCGCCCGCGGCGACTTGCAGCGCAAGCGCGCCACAGACCAGCATTAAGAATCCGCCGAACGAACGCAGTGAGATGAAAAATCCCACGGTGAGAATTCGCCGGAGGCCTCGGTTATGTATCGGTTATTTCTTGCCTGGCAGCTTGTAGCCGTTCGCCTTGAAGGCTTCGCCGAACGGCTTGAGCGCGCCGCCGCCACTCGGGTTTTGATGGCAGGTCCCACAGGGCTTGCCCGTTGCAGCCGCGAATTCCGGTTTCGCACTCGCGGAGCGAGGAGCGGAAACAACAAACGCGCATCCGATCGCCAGCACCGCGACTAAAGCTCCCACCAATTTCAGGCTCATTTTCCATCTCCGTTGATAGCAGTCAGCAAAAACCTATTCCGATCCCGACGCGGGGGATTTGAGTTCGGTCAACGATTGCATGGCAAGCCCCCCGCATACGAATGCTAGTTCGTGACGAAGCAAGAATCGAGATGCTCGCTGCGTCGCCTCATATCCTGCCTGCAATCCAGTCGAGAATCTTCGTGGAAGACACCGTCTTCTTCGGCGTGTGGGGATTTATCGTCCCCGCGATCGCGCTCCATCCGCTACCGATGATCTGCTGAGCAAATTGTCTTGCATCGTTCTCGGTCTTGAAACGACGCGTAGCGCGAACGGCGCGCTCCTCGCCATCATGCTTCGGCATGATGTTCGAGCGGTAGGAGACGTACCAGACGTCAGGTCGTGTCAAAGTATTGGTTCCACGACTATCGCGTCGGCTCCGACGGAGGCGGTGTGAGTGCGAATCAGCGATATCTGCCAAAGAACGCGCCCAAAAATTCCGTCGGTCTGACGGCGGAGACCCATTTTTCGTCTTTACTTTTAGGGCCATCCAGAGCAACGAGCTTTGAGCCAAGTCAAGGGTCTGCAAATTGGCTGCCAGACCTGATTGTTGCAACTCGGAGGCAGTTGAGACTACGTCATATGGCGTTGCGATCATGCCGGCGCTGCAGCGCAGCGGTCAAAATTTGACTTGGCGCAACGGCGTTTGCATCTCTTCGGTGCTATGTTTTATTCGCCTGCGATCGGCCCGGAAACCTGCGCGGGTGACGACAGGTCGGGTAGAGGCAAGAAGGGGCAATCGAATATGAGGCGGAAATTGCTGGTTCTGGGCGGCGCCGTATCCCTGGCGATCGCGGGGATGATCGGCGAGGAAATGGCGAACTCCTCCGGAGAGGTTTGCGCGGCTCAGGCAAAGACCAGTTTCAAGGAGGACGTATTGCCGATCTTCGGGGCTTATTGCTTCAGTTGCCATCAACCCGGCGGGCAAGGAAACGAGAAGAGCGGGCTCGACCTGAGCACTTATGCGGGCGTCATGAAGGGCACGAAATCCGGCAGGATGGTCATTCCTGGGGACCCGGACAGCAGCAACCTGATGTGGCTCCTGGATTGGCGCGGGGCCCCGGAGACACACATGCCGCTCGGCAAGAAGAAGCTTTCGACCTGCGACCGTGACCTTATTCGAGCCTGGATCCGGGAGGGCGCCAAGGACAATTGAGGGAGAAGCAACGGTCCTATCTCGCAAGTGCCAAAGCGGATTGGCGTTGCGCAGCAACGCCTGCCGCCAAAAATCGCAAACCGTGGCTTTTATGCAATAGATGACAGCGCGTAAGCCGTTCTAGCTTCGAAGCAGAGCCCCGAAGCGCACGGGATTCATCTGCTGAGAAAGGTTCGGTCATGCTGTCTTGCGCCCGGATTTCCACTGATTGCGTTTGCGATCGTAGGCATCGCATCCGCCTTGCTTTCGCCGACCGATGCCTTCGCCGCCAAGAAAAAAGGCAAGGTCGTCGCTCAGGCCGCGGTGGTGCCGGCGCCGGTCGTCGTGCCCGACAGCAATATTCCGGCCGACAGAGTCCCGCGCTGCTTTGACATTCGTCGATCCGTTATCCGCGTGCCCCCCTGCTACTAAGAGCTTCGGCCTCAGTGCCGCCAGCGCTCCACTCGCGTGGAGGGCTCAGCACGATCTGTACGCCTTGGGCGTCAAAACTGCTCGTCCGGTCACGCGCTTCCCGCAAGCCGGATTTCGCGCCCTCGCCGCGCAAAATTGATCGAGCGCAAAGCACAAGGCGGAAACAGGCCACACACTTCCTCAACAGGCCGGGACAGATCGGCCGGTTGAGGAAATTGCCATGTTCCAGGTTCGTATCCACGGACGCGGCGGCCAAGGTGTGGTGACCGGCGCGGAGATGCTGTCGATGACGGCCTTCTTCGAAGGACGTCACGCCCAGGCTTTTCCGAGCTTCGGATCCGAGCGCACCGGCGCGCCGGTCGTTGCCTTCTGCCGCATCGCCGACCGCGAGATCCGGTTGCGCGAGCCGATCCTCGAGCCGGACTGCCTGATCGTTCAGGACGCCACGCTGTTTAAGGTGATCGACGTCTTTGCGGGGCTGCGAAGCGCCGGCTATCTCCTCGTCAACTCCAACAAGAGCTTTTCGGAGCTGCATATTCGCGAGGCCGCCGATCGCTTGCCCAAGGGCCACGCCGTGATCGTGCCGGCAACCGAGTTTGCGCTGAAGCATATCGGCCGTCCGGTGCCGAATGCGGCTCTGCTTGGCGCTTTCGCAGCGCTCACGAACTTCGTCCATGTCGACAGCGTCAAGCGCGCGATCGAAGCGGCGTTTCCCGGCAAGGTGGGCGCGGCCAACATCGCTGCAGCTACGGCTGCGTATGAGTTTGTTTCGGCGCAGCAACACGCCGCAAGCGCGGCCTGAGGGGAGTTACGGATGCTCAAGCAGATCGAGGGATCGCATGCGATGGCCGAGGCGATCGCGCTGTGCCGGCCGGAGGTCATCTGCGCTTACCCTATCACGCCGCAGACTCACATCGTCGAAGGGCTGGGCGAGCTGGTCAAGAACGGCACTCTCGTCGATTGCGAATACATCAACGTCGAAAGCGAGTTCGCTGCCCTTTCGGTTGCGATCGGCGCTTCCGCTGCCGGCGCCCGAGCCTATACCGCGACTGCCTCTCAAGGCCTGCTGTTCATGGCCGAGGCGGTCTACAACGCCTCCGGCCTCGGCCTGCCAATCGTCATGACGCTCGGCAATCGCGCGATCGGCGCCCCCATCAACATCTGGAACGACCATTCGGATGCCATGTCGATGCGCGACTCCGGCTGGCTGCAATTGTTCGCCGAGACCAACCAGGAAGCCGTCGATCTGCACATCCAGGCCTTCAGGATCGCCGAAGAGCTTTCGATGCCGGTGATGGTGTGTGTCGACGGTTTCATCCTGACCCATGCCATGGAACGCATCGACATTCCCGATCAGGCCGCTGTCGATGCCTATCTGCCGCCCTACGATCCGGTCCAGGTGCTCGACCCCGCCGCCCCGATCTCGATCGGCGCGATGGTCGGGCCGGATGCGTTCACCGAAGTGCGCTTCCTTGCGCATTACAAGCAGACGCAGGCGCTCGGGCTCATTCCGGAATTCGCCCGCGAGTTTGCCAAAAGGTTTGGACGCGAATCCGGCGGCCTCTTGCGCAGCTATCGCGCGGAAGATGCCGACCTGGTCGTGGTTGCGATGGGCTCGGTCTGCGGCACCATCAAGGACACGATCGACGAGATGCGTGATGACGGAATTAGGATCGGCCTGGTGACCATCGTTTCGTTCCGGCCGTTCCCGGTCGATGCGCTGCGTGCGGCATTGGCTGCGGCCAAGGACGTCGTCGTCGTCGAGAAGAGCGTCGCTGTCGGCATGGGCGGACAGCTCGCCGACAATGTCGGCGCCGCGCTCCGCAACCTGCCGCGCGCGCCTCGCCTGCATTCGGCCGTCGCCGGTCTCGGCGGCAGGCCGATCACGCGCGCCTCGCTGCATCGTCTGTTCCGCCAGGCGACCGTACAGCCCTGGGAAGGCACGCACTTCCTCGACCTGAACGAGAAGGTGGTCGGCCGCGAAATCCACCGCAAGCGAAAGAGCCGCCGCTCCGGACCCACGGCCGAAAACATCCTGCGCCAGCTCGCGACCGCGACCGGCCTGCCCGCCGCTGAATGAGGACAACGCGAAGGAACACGTTATGAACAATCCCGTCGCGACGCTCGCACCCGGTGAAGCGGTCCAGAAGCTCAAATATTACCAGAAGGGCACATTCACCGTCGGGAACCGGCTGGTGGCTGAAGCCGAACGGTCCGTGCAGGCCTCGCGCGACCGCTCCAATGCATTGACCTGCGGTCACCGCGCCTGCCAAGGCTGCGGCGAGGCGCTCGGCGCCCGTTACGCGATCGATGCGGCGATGCGCGCCACCAACAACAACATGATCGCCGTCAACGCGACCGGTTGCCTTGAAGTCTTCACCACGCCCTATCCGGAGACGTCGTGGCAGTTGCCATGGCTGCATTCGCTGTTCGGAAACGCCGCCGCGGTCGCAACCGGCGTTGCCGCGGCAATGCGCGTCAAGAAGCGCGGCGAGACCCGGGTCATCGCGCAGGGCGGCGACGGCGGCACCACCGACATCGGCTTTCAATGCCTGTCAGGCATGTTCGAGCGCAACGATGACGTGCTCTACATCTGCTACGACAACGAAGGCTACATGAACACCGGCGTGCAGCGATCGTCGGCGACGCCACCGGCTGCACGGACCGCGACCACGGCCGCGGTCGGGCCCGAGCCCGGCAATGTCTTCGGCACCGGCAAATCAGTACCGAAGATCGCAGTCGCCCATGGGATCCCCTACGTCGCGACGGCAACCGTGGCCGACCTGCACGACCTCGAGCGCAAGGTCACGAAGGCCATGAGCATTCATGGCGCGCGTTATATCCAGATCAACGTTCCCTGCCCGCTCGGCTGGGGCGCGGCCTCGCACGACACGATCCGGCTGGCGCGGCTGGCGGTGGAGTGTGGCCTTTATCCGATTTTCGAAGCCGAGCACGGCAAGGTCACCCAGGTGCGCAGGATCCGCCACCCCGTTCCAGTCGCCGATTATCTGAAACTGCAGCGACGCTTTGCGCACCTGTTCAGGAACGGCCACGAAGACCCCCGCGTGGCGCGGCTTCAGGCCATCTGCGATGCCAACATCGCGGAATACGGCCTGGTCGATGCTGCCGCCGAGGATGCGTGAGGATTACGACGATGGATCATCCCTTTGCCATTACGCTCGACGTCGGCACCTCGCTGATCAATCACACCGGCTCCTGGCGCACGCTGCGGCCCGAATATGTACATCGTCTGCCACCCTGCAATCACGCCTGTCCGGCCGGCGAGGATATCCAGGGCTGGCTCGCTTTTGCCGAAAGCGGCAATTACGAAGCCGCCTGGCGCGCACTGACGGAAAACAATCCGCTGCCCGCGGTCATGGGGCGGGTCTGCTATCACCCCTGCGAAGGCGCCTGCAATCGCGCGGTGCTCGATTCCGCGGTCGGCATCAATTCGGTCGAGCGCTTCCTGGGCGATCTCGCCATCAAGAATGGCTGGTCGTTCAAGATGGCGGCCGCGCCGTCTGGCAAGAAGGTGCTGGTCGTGGGCGCCGGGCCATCGGGCCTGTCCGCGGCCTATCACCTGGCTCGCCTCGGCCACAGCGTCACGATCAAGGAAGCCGGTCCCCTTCCCGGCGGAATGATGCGCTTTGGCATTCCCAAGTACCGACTGCCGCGCGACGTGCTCGATGCCGAGGTCAAGCGCATCGCCGATCTCGGCGTCGTCATCGAGTACAACGCGAAAGTCGCCAACATCGCCGAGGCCATGACGGCGGGCGGGTTCGACGCGGCCTTTCTCGCCGTCGGCGCCCACATCGCCAAGCGCGCCTATATTCCCGCCGGCGAAGCCGCCAAGATCCTGGACGCGGTGCAGGTTCTCCGCTCGATGGAAGGCGAGGACAGGCCGCTGCTTGGCCGTCGTGTCGTGGTGTATGGCGGAGGCAACACGGCGCTCGACGTCGCCCGTACTGCAAAGCGATTGGGCGCGGAGGAAGCGATCATCGTCTATCGCCGCACCCGCGAGAAAATGCCCGCCCACGATTTCGAGCTCGAGGAGGCGCTGGAAGAAGGCGTCATGATGAAGTGGCTCTCGACGATCAAGAACATCGAGGCCGGATCGATCACGGTCGAGAAGATGCAGCTCGACGACAAGGGCTTTCCGCAACCGACCGGCGAAATCGAGATATTGGAGGCGGACTCGGTGGTGCTCGCGCTCGGCCAGGACGTCGATCTGTCCCTGCTCAAAGGCGTGCCCGGGCTCGAGGTGAAGGATGGCGTGGTGCAGGTCGGACCCAACATGATGACCGGCGTTCCCGGCATTTTCGCCGGCGGCGACATGGTGCCGTCGGAACGGACCGTTACTGTGGCTGTCGGCCATGGCAAGAAGGCCGCCCGTTACATCGATGCGTGGTTGCGCCAGAGCAATTACGTTCCGGCGCCCAAGCACGAGATCGCCAGCGCCGATAAGCTCAACACCTGGTACTACGGCGAGGCGCCGAAGACGTTGCGGCCGATCCTTGAAACGGTGCGACGAACCTCGACCTTCGAGGAAGTCGTCAAGGGACTGGACGAAAGCAACGCACTCTACGAGGCGCGCCGTTGTCTGAGCTGCGGCAACTGCTTCGAGTGCGACAATTGCTACGGGGTATGTCCCGACAACGCCGTGATCAAGCTCGGGCCCGGCAACGGCTTTCAGATCGATCTCGATTACTGCAAGGGCTGCGGGCTCTGCGCCCAGGAATGTCCGTGCGGCGCAATCCAGATGGTCCCGGAAGTCGTGTGAGGCTCAATTGTAGATGCGTTCGTGGCTCGGCAGACCAAGATGCGTGCCCTCATCTTCACGTGCCCGATAACCGGCTTCAAGGTCCAGCACTGGCTGACCCGCGACGACGACGTGCCTGACGATGAGCATGAGGGTGTCAATTGCCCCGCCTGCGGCCAGGTGCACTTCATCAATTGCAAGACCGGCAAGGTGTTCGGGCAACGCGAACCCGGGCCGATATCGAAATGACGCGCCGTCGATCTGAAGAAGACTTATCGAGCGTGCGCCTGCGCAATCTCCCTGGACTTCAGCGAGTTTGGTGCGAAAGAGCCGAAGCGATCAGTACTTCGCGACAACTGCCGCCGGAGCGAACCGATAGTTGAAACCGACGCGGAAGATGTTGTCGGTAAACCGCTCGTTGAAGCTGAAGGTTCTGACGGGAGGAGATAGGACGGTGACTGTTGGGCCGTTGATCCCCTCGAAATCCATGTAGAGGTATTCGGCCTTGAAGGTCCAGTTGTAGTCGATGGCCGCCTCGATACCGGCGCCAACTGTCCAGCCCGCCTTGAAGCTGGACCAGGTCCCGAACTCAGGACCGGGAGAAATGAAGAGCGGCCCTGCTGATTCGCCCCTGAAGCTGCCGTAAGCCAGACCGCCGGTGCCGTAGAGCAGGACACGTTCGCTCGCCAGGTAGCCGAAACGAACGCGATCGGTGCCGAACCAGCTGAGCCTGTTTTCGGCCCTAACGGCCGCGCCCAGCGGACATACGGTTCCGGAAACCGTGCAAAAAACGGTGTACGTCTGCCGTTCGGCCGTCACCTGGATGTCGCCTTCCAGACCCACCAGCCAGCTTCCGAACTGCCAATTGTACCCAACCTGTCCGCCCCCAAGCGCGCCATTCAGCGAGCCAGAGCCGAACAACGCTGCCGGCGACGCCCCTGTGACCAAGCCACTGACGGTTTCGCGACCCCAGCTGTAACCGATGTTGACGCCGATATAAGGCCCCGCCCAGCTGAAAACGGCCACCGGCACGGGAGGAGCCTTCACCGGCAAATCCGCCGCCAACGCGCTCCCCGACGCAAGCATAGTCAGCGCCGCGCCTGCGATCGAAAACCGCTTCATCATGCCCTCCCCCGGGACTCGAATGAACCGTGGTCGGGACACACAGTAACGATCCGCGAACGGCGCCCATGTCGATTTCGGGCAACACTTGAGGATTTTTCGAGAGGGGCAGCCGCTCGTGCCGCGGTCGGATCGGTTGATCTTCATCAACGGCAGTTCCCGCAAATCGGCTACCTTGATCGCAAAGGAGAGTCCCATGCGCAAACTCCCGGATCTTGCGATCTCAGCCCCGAAGATCGCAGCAATTCTCGCGATGGCACGACAGTTCGACGTCAATGACGTAATCGCCAATCCGTCGAGCCGGGACCCCGTCCATGCCGAACTGACCGAGATCATCCGCGGGTTGAACGAGGACGAGCAGATCGACCTGGTCGCCCTGACGTGGCTCGGACGCGGCGACGGAGGGGTCGAGGACTGGGACGACCTCCATGCAGAGGCCGAACACGCACACAACGACAGGACAGCCGAATACCTGCTGGGGATCCCGATTCTAGGCGATTATCTTGAAGAGGCGCTCAGCCAATTCGGCCATTCGACGGAAGAGTTTGAAAAGCCGACCTGAGCACCGCTTGCCGCCTCGCGAACCGGTCCCCCATGCGCAGGGGGCTCGGTTCGTCGGCTGTTCGACTGGCATATCCGCAGGCTTCGCACCGTTCAAGATGCGATGCACATAATCACCTGCACGTCGAAAAAGGTCCACATAGCTCGGCCCGTAAGACATGAGGCCTCCGGTTTGGACAAAGTCACGGGTGCTGTAAATCATAGGAAGCCTGCTACTGAGCGCGAAGGTCAGAATGCGGTTAAAATTGGCTACGATGAGCTGACCGACCACCACATGCGCATCTGCCTGGGAGTTTAGCTTCTCGAAACCCGGAGCGATGTCTTCCCTCCTCCGGATGCCAAGAAGGGCAACGTCGAGCGTGAGCTCGCGCGCGTCGGCGTCGGTATCGCTCATCTCCAGCCCCGTCTGCTCATTGCCACCGTTATAGAGGATGGCCAATCGTTGTAGCTGCGGAATCAATTCCCGTAAGATTTCCAATCGCTTTCCGGCAAGATTGGCAGCCTGCAGCGACAATCCAGTCACGTCTGGTGGGCACGACAGGGATCAAGCTGTGACCCACCGGCTCTGACACGGTTGCTACGGGCTTGCCGCTTCAATAGTCGGCGAGATTGCAACGTCAAGGTCCGCGACCGGGTGATGCCTGGGCAAGTGCCGGGTGGGAAAGTTATCCGCCCCATCGATTGGAAGTGTCGTGCACCTGGCTCTTCTCCCACAGCTCCTTCGCGACCGGGATCGGCGCGACTTGCATGTTCGCCCACCAGTTCGCTTCATTCCCATGCCGATGCAGCTCGCGATGATGTCGGCGGCAGAGCGGGACGGTGAACTCGTCGCTCACTTTTCTTCCCAGCGATCTCGGTTGGGCGATTTTGAGATGGTGCGCATCACAGGGCGTCACGCGGCAGATCAGGCACGCCTGCGATGCCACGAAGGCAAGATGGGCCTTGTTCCGTTTGCGCAGTGTTTTGGGAATGGCGATTGCCACTTCAGGCCCCTCCTCGGGGTGAGGGCCTGACGCATCAGATGGCTCGGCCGACGCGAGCATGTCGGAGCATGTCGCAAGCTGCGCGAGGTAAGCCATCTCCACGGCTTGCGCATCCGCCGCCGTCAGTGTGTTCTTGAGTGGCAGCGACCGATGCGCCCAAAGAGCCAGCGCTTCCTCGGTCGACACGGCCGGAAGTTCGTTTATGAGCCGCTCGCGCAGAATGGCCGATTCGTTGGGGGTAATGGTCGGTGGACGCGATGGCGGCATACGACCGCCATTCGCTTTGACAGGCGGCTCTGAAACCGGTGGCTGCGGTGCTTGCAACGGCTCCGGCGCGTCGAGGTCGTCCTCGCCGGCGATTCCGACCAAGGTGAAGAGGGCATACCGACGCGCATAGGTCAGTGCTGTGCCTTTGAGATGAGCCGACGATTCGGCGGCCGCGCAGACCGGCCAGATCGAGGAGACCCATTCACCGGAGGCGTGCACCAAGAGCGTGGTCAGCATGATCTGTCCTCCATCGACCGCCGTGGTCTGGATGACGGCGATCTCGTGCTGTCCGAGGCATTTCCGCACCAGGTCGAGGCCACTGGCGAGCGAGGCATAGCGGAAGGATCGTTCACCGCCCCGGACCGGGATCGTGCCCGTGAGCGTCTTCTCAGGGTTCGACAGCTCGATCTGGGCTTTGGCAAGGGCGGTCGCGATCGCCCCGATGGTCTCACTTGAGCGGTGCATCGGCGATCTCCAGGAGCTCGAAGCTGACGGCCCCTGATTTGGAGCGTTTGGCGCGCAGGCCGTGCCCCAACGCTTCCTTGGCGTCCTCGGGCATCAGCTTCTTTAAGCTGGTTTTGGCGGCCTCGTGATCCTCATGGGCCGTGCGGGTCTGCCGGTAGACGGTCGCAAGCTCGGCCCAGCTGTTC
This sequence comes from uncultured Alphaproteobacteria bacterium, assembly GCA_963738845.1. GTDB lineage: Bacteria > Pseudomonadota > Alphaproteobacteria > Rhizobiales > Xanthobacteraceae > Bradyrhizobium. Next base: position 193,827 of record CAVTYJ010000018.1, read on the forward strand.
GAGCCGCTCATATCCACCACGCGGACGGCCTCCACGCGGGGTCTGGGTGGCTCCAGACCGAACAGGCGCGGGGGCTCACCCGACTGCACGCAGCGCCAGAATTTGCGCTCCGCGGTCAAAAGCAGGTGCTGGTAGAGGGGATCGGCATGGAGCGTGATCTCGACCCATTTTCCGCCGCCGGTGATCACAGAGAGGACGGCCGTTCGGGCACCGATCACCCACATGTTGTGCTGCAGCTGCGGCATGTGCTTCTCGGCCGCGGCCTCTTCTGAGAAGGACCAAGGCAGCATGAACTTGGCCTCGAACACGGCTCCGGTCGGCTCGACCACGCCATCAAGCGTCGCGGCCATCCAGTGGTGGACCGCATGGCGGACGTGCTTCTGACAGTCCGTAACCGTCCGGGCGGTGCAGCGCTCGTACCAGGACCGGTTCAGGTCTTCGGTCGCCCTGCCGAGCTGGACGATGAGGTCGTCCGAGAGATCCTTGGGCGCAACCTCTCCGCGCTTTTCCCGCCACAGTCGGACGAGCTCGGCTTGATCCTGTCCCATAATGATGCGGGCATCCGAGCCGCCAATAAATGCTCTTCGATTTTCCATGGTTGACATAGACATCTCCTTTGCGAACGCGGATGACAGGGGTCACCCGGTCCCCGCCGCGTCGGGCAAATCGCGGAGGAGCCTGGCTGAAGGCACAAGGTGCGAAGGCGTGCCGCCGGCCCTCAAGTATGAGGGGCCGAACCATTGCCGAGGCACGGCGCTTGGGCGGCCGGCGGCCTCTCGACGCTCCTCATCCACTCCTTTAGGGCGGGTGCCGCCACGCCCACGCCAGCATCGCAGGAGATGCCGGGGTCATCTCGCCCCCGTTTGGTCGCGACGCTGCGCGGTGCAGCGCTCATACCAGGGCCGGTTCAGGTTTTCGGTTGCCCGGCCGAGCTGGATGATCAGGTCTTCCGAGAGGTCCTTGGGCCCAACCTCTCCCCGCTTTTCCCCGCCACAGCTGGAAGAGCTCGGCTTCATCCTGTCCCATAATGATGCGGGCATCCGAGCCGCCAATAACGGTGCGGCGATTTCTCTATGGTTGACATCGACATCTCCTTTGCGAACGCGGATGACAGGGGTCCCCCGGTCCCTGCCGCGTCGGGCAAAACGACGTAGGATATGTCGAGGAGGAGCGTGGCTGAACGCAGAAGGTACGAAGGCTTGCGGCCGGCCTCAGGTAAAAGCCGGCCAGCCAAAGCGGGGGGCACGGCGGACTTTGGGCCGGTGGGTCGCCTCGACCCTCCTCATCCACTCCTTCAGGTGCTGGTGCTGCGCCGCCCACGCCAGCATCGCAAAGGAGATGCCGAGGTCGTCGTGCTGCCCCGTCGGGCATTGATAGATGGTGGCGGCGTCGCGGTATTCCAGTTCGAGGTTTGCAAGTTGCTCATAGCCGCGGCGAACATCTGCGGTGTTGGCAAGGCGCACCAGGTCGGCCTCAAATTCGCGGTGGAGCAGCTCGAACAAGATGCTTCTTCCGACCGTATAGACCGGAAGTGAGCCATAGTTCGTGTGAAGTCGCTCGAAGCCCAGTCCGTCACCGTGCCGGCTGATATGAAGCCCGACGACGCGGCCGGGGAAGGTCTGAAGGAGGCTCTCGGCGTAAGTGGGGTCGTAGCTGAGGTCGGCGACGATCAACGAACTGCAGTTGTAGGCCCGGTCAATGGCCGCCAGTTGATTGGCACGCGCGGATCCGAACAGATTCTGCTGCAGCTCATGCGCGGCGAGGATGCCGAGCTGCCGGTGACCATGCGGGTTGTTGCCGCCGACCACCGCTGTCGAGCGGTCCCGACTTCGCCCCACATCGTGCGCAATGATTGGCTTGAAGAGGGGCCAGCTCGCGACGTCGGTGTCATTGTAGGGTCGCCCATTATATACCGGAACGTTGCTCTGGGATCGCGCGAGAACACGAGTGGCGCGGTCGTACAGCTCCCAACCGAACGGGCTGACGACGCCGCCGGCGGGAATGCCGAGGTATTCGCGTTTGAACTCGTCGTCAGAAAGGGCGCGCCGCTCTTTTTCAACATGCTCTGGCGGGACCGGGAAGTCCACCATGTCCGCGGTCATTTGGAAACGGATCCAGTCGGCCTCCTCGTTGGTCCAGGCCGTCCAGAACGGGTCGGTTCGGCTCCACGCCGTAGATAGCAGCGCAAGCCGCGCCTCCAGTCGCCGGGCCCGCATGGGTCGGACCGCGGCAGAAAGTTCTTTTGATACCTTCGCCGCTTCGTCGACAACGATCCAGCCATTCACGGTGTACCCGCGAATGGAAGCCTCCTCATCAGGCAGCGCCAATACCCGCGACTCATTTTGGAGCTCAAGCTCGCACACATTGTCCTTTTTGAACTTTGCGCCGGTCGCAGCGAGGGCGTCGCGGATCTTACGGAGCGGCTCTTTGCTTTGACGGGACACTGGGTTGACCACGATCGAGAGGCTGCCCGGCCAGAAAATCATCTGATGCGCGATCGCCCACGCCGCCGTCGTTGTTTTGCCGACCTGTCGTCCTGTCAGCACCAAAATGGAGGCGCCCTGCGGGGCCAACAGGAACTCTCGTTGCCAGGGTGCCGGCTCTATTCCGAGAACCTTCTTAACCCATAAGGCCGGGTCAAGTTTGTAGGCGAGATTATGCAGCCTGGTCATGCTCGTTCTCCACCGGTTCGTGCTCGATGTTTAGCAGCGCTTGCGCAACGCGCGACTTGATCTCGGGCTCGTGATCGAACTGCTTGATGACGCGCTCAAACACCAGATCGAGATCGATGTCGGCGAGAACGGCGACGTTGACCTGGGCCTGATCGTGACCCGCCAGACGCGACAGACTGTCGAGCGTCTGGCGGATCGAGTTCAGCCCGGAGAGCGCGACCTTGAGCGAGCCCTCCTTTTCGGCTTGAGACACGATCCGGTCGATCCTTTGCTTTAGGTCGGCATAGCCATCACCGAGTTGATCGCGCGTGGGCAGGCACGCGACCGCGGCCGTCCCCCGCGCGGCCTCCTTCATAATCGCGCTTGAGGAGGCAAGCTTCAGGCAATTGGTCCGGTGCCGATGCAGACTTGAGGTATTGATCCCATAGTCCTTTGCGATCTCGCTACCGGGTTCGCCCGCTGCCAAGCGGCGGTCGACTTCGGCCCGCTTGACATGCTGGCAGGTGCTGCATTTCCTTGACATTTTACTCAACTCCTGACACACGCGAGATCTGCGAGGCGGCCGGCCGGCTCTGGTTGAGCTTTGACTGGATTGCCTTGCGACCTTCGAATTGCTTCGCTTTGGCGCCGTCATTCCGAAACGATTTCGGAACGCCTGCCTCAATGCTTACCAACCGGTTAAGGCCTGATCGTTATCGAAACGTTAATCGCTTGGTAATTATTTTATGCTTCGAGGCCCATGGCGCTCGCGCGGACTTCAAGTCGTCGCCTCGATCTCTCCGCAATTCGACAACGTCAGAAAAAAGGTCTTTCCGTTTTCCAGAAAGCTTTGGCGATGACCCGTTTCGTTTCGTTTCGTTTCCGTTTGGCCCGGGCCCCGGCGCCCCCCCTGGCATCCCTCGAAGCAAGAACCATGTTCATGACGTTGAGCGCTTCGCAATAACCGGTGCCGCCATCGACCAAGAAGTGAAGACGAGCATGAGGGGATCAATTGCCCCGCCTGAATTGCGCCGCACGGGCATTCCTTGGCGCAGAGTCCGCAAGCCCTTGCAGTAATCGAGATTGATCTTTACTCGGACTAACTACTCGGCCTTATGCGAAAATGATGATTGCCAGAGCCCGCGAAAGCCGGCAGACGTCGGCCGGTACTGATCGGGTTTGCCTTTCGCGAGCCGATGCCCTTTTACTACGCCGAAGATCGCCGGAATTACAATGAGCGTAAGCAGGGTCGAGGAGATCATGCCTCCGATCATCGGCACCGCAATGCGCTGCATGATTTCCGATCCAGTTCCGGTGCTCCACATGATCGGTAACAGACCCGCCATGATTGCGACCACCGTCATCATCTTTGGACGCACGCGCTCGACCGCGCCCTCCATGATGGCTTGTTGGAGATCCTGGCGCGTGAGCGAACGCCCTTCAGCGGACCGCTTTGCCCTCATTCCAGCGAGTGCGTGGTCAAGGTAGATCAACATCACAACCCCAGTCTCCGCGGCCACCCCGGCAAGTGCGATGAAGCCGACCACAACGGCGACCGACAAGTTGAAGCCGAGCCACCAGACCATCCAGAGCCCGCCGACGAGCGCGAACGGCAGGGACAACATGACGATCAAGGTTTCCGTGACGGATCGGAAGTTCAGATAGAGCAGCAGGAAGATGATAGTCAGCGTAACCGGCACCACGATCTTCAGTCGCGCGGCGGCGCGCTGCAGGTACTCATACTGACCGCTCCAGACCACATAGTAGCCTGCGGGAAACTGGACGGCGTCCCTGACCGCGCGCTGCGCATCGGTGACGTAGCTTCCGATGTCGCGGTCGCGGATATCGACGTAGATGTAGGTCGCCAATTGTCCGTTCTCGGTCCGAATGGACGTCGGTCCCCTGGTGGGCTCGACTTTCGCGACTTCGCCAAGCGGCACAGCGCCGCCTGCCGGCATTGGCACCAGGATGTCGCTGGCGATGGTTTTGGGATTGTCCCTGAGATCGCGCGGGTAGCGCATGTTCACCGGGTGATCAAGACTGTCCCAGGCACATCATCGGCCTACGCCGAGCGCGGCATCGGCGGGTACTATCTTGAGATCGCCCCCGATCGGGAGGCGCTAGCTCGCTACGGCATCCTAATCCAGGACGTCCAGGACACTATCGCGGCTGCCCTCGGCGGCCAAACGGTCACCACGACGGTCGAGGGCCGGCAGCGCTTTACGCAAATGACGCTTTCTCCCCTTCCGAACGGCTTCCTCGCCTCATTGTTCACTTTTGTTACACGGTCTCAAACGGCTCACTAGCCTCGCCGAATAAGGGCTTATTCAATTTCTGTTGCCAACGAAAAGGGCATGTCAAAAGCGGTCAGGCCCCAATAGGCCCTAATTTCAAGCTCGCCACCGAAGTGCTTTCTCCCCAACGGTGAGGCAGAAGCGGACATGCCCACAGGTCTGAGAATGGGCCAAAAGCCGAAATGATTAGCGAGTTCTCGAAGCGCAGTCCGCTAACACTTTTGGGCATCCGCCGAAATCGCATAGCTTATTAGGGGGGCGTCCATCAGTTTGCGAGCACACATCCGATGAGGTCAGGCCCGTGAAGACCGCCCTTCTTGTGCTTATGGCAATGATGTTTACCCTTGCTCCGGCGTCCGCACAGCAAACTACGGGCGTGCCGGGTTCACCCAACGCCACGACTACGATTGATGGCAAATATCTTCCGCCGCCGCCCGCGCCGTTCGGCGGCACGATCAACATGGACGCCAAAGATTCCAAACCGTATTGGCCACCAACCGTGGTGCCACCGAAAGGCGCGCCCAACGTCTTGTTGATCATGACTGATGATCAGGGTTACGGCGTGTCCGGAACCTTTGGTGGAGTCATTCCGACGCCGGCAATGGACCGCATCGCGAAGGCGGGACTGCGCTATACGCAGTTCCACTCCACCGCGCTCTGCTCGCCGACGCGGGCGGCGCTGATCACCGGTCGCAACCACCACTCGGTGGGCTTCGGCGTGATCACCGAAATGTCCACTGGATACCCCGGATACGACTCTGTCATCGGGCCTGAGAGTGCCACCATCGGCACTATTCTGAAGCAGAACGGCTATGCCACGTCGTGGTTCGGCAAGAATCACAACACTCCGAGCTACCAACTAAGCTTGTCAGGGCCTTTTGACCAATGGCCGAGCGGGATGGGCTTCGACCACTTCTACGGGTTCATGGGTGGCGAGACTGACCAGTGGACGCCGTTTCTCTTTCGCGATCAGACACAGATCTTTCCGTGGGTGGGACACCCCGGCTACAACCTCACCACCGATATGGCGGACGAGGCCATCAAATACATGAAGGGGCTGAACAACGCCGCACCTGACAAGCCCTTCTTTCTCTATTACGTACCGGGCGGGTCCCACGCGCCGCACCAGCCCACCCCGGAGTGGATCAAGAAGATCAGCGACATGCACCTGTTTGATCAGGGCTGGGAAAAACTGCGCGAGACGATCTTCGCCAATCAGAAACGGCTGGGTGTCATCCCAGCGAACGCCCAGCTTACGCCCTGGCCCGATGGACAGGCGGAATATGGGGGAGCCAAGCTCCAGAAATGGGAGACGCTCACTCCCGATGAAAAGAAACTCTTCATACGTCAGGCGGATGTCTTTGCGGCCTATACGGCTTACACCGACCATGAAATTGGCCGTGTGATCCAGGCAGTCGAGGATATGGGCAAGCTCGACAACACGCTGATCATCTATATCAGCGGTGATAATGGCACCAGCGCCGAAGGCTCTATCCTCGGCACTCCAAACGAGATGGCCGCGATTCAAGGCGTCAATATTCCGGTCGCTGAGCAGCTGAAGTTCTATGACGTTTGGGGTTCGGACCAAACCACGCCACACATGGCTGTCGGCTGGACCTGGGCGTTCGATACGCCGTTCAAATGGACCAAGCAGGTGGCGTCGCACTTCGGCGGCACCCGACAAGGTATGGCCATCTCATGGCCGGGCCGCATCAAAGATGTCGGAGGCATCCGCGCGCAGTTTCACCACATGATTGACATTGTGCCGACCATCCTCGAGGTCACAGGCATCCAAGCGCCGGTAATGGTCGATGGCGTTGCCCAGAAGCCAATCGAAGGCGTGAGCATGGCTTACACTTTCGACAACGCCAACGCGAACGCCCCGTCCACCCGCAGTACGCAGTATTTCGAAATGGTCGGCAACCGGGCCATCTATCATAACGGCTGGGTGGCCGCCACAACGCCGCCGTCGCCGCCCTGGGATTTGGGCTTCGGCAAGTTTCCCGACGTGGTCAACGGTTACACCTGGGAGCTTTACAACCTCGCCGAGGATTATTCGGAGAACAATGACCTCGCCGCCAAGATGCAAGACAGGTTGCGCGACATGCAGCAGCTCTTTCTTGTCGAGGCGACGAAATACAACGTGTTCCCGCTGGATAACAGCTTCACCGCACGCGCAGCTACGCCGCGACCGAGTGCGACCGCCGGCCGGACCGTGTTCACCTACTCGGGTGAATCATCTGGCCTCCCTTACAGCGACGCCCCCGACATCGCCGGCAAGTCGTACTCGATCACGGCCGAAGTCGATATTCCCGCGGGTGGTGCGGAAGGCATGATCAACACACTCGGTGGCCGTGGCGGTGGCCATGGTCTCTACTTCCTCAAAGGCAAACCAGTCTTTGTCTATAACTTTTTTGACTTGGAGCGATTCCGTTGGGAAGGCCCGGCGGCGCTCGCGCCCGGCAAGCACACGGTCGTGTTTGACTTCAAGTACGACGGCCCCGGTTTCGGCAAGGGCGGCACCGGCGTCCTGTCGGTGGACGGCAAGGCCGTTGCCAGCAAGACGATCCCGCACACCATTCCGTTCGTCGAAACAATCTATGAGACGTTCGATGTCGGAGTGGACACCCGCACGGGTGTGGACGATAACGACTACCAGCCACCTTTCCGTTTCACCGGCAAGATTGACAAGCTTACGGTCAAACTGGTTCTCCTGAGTGCTGCTGAGGAGAAGCTGTTGCAGCAAAAGAACCAGGAAACTAAGAACAAAGCGCAGTAATTCCCGCTTGCTCGCTTCCGAAACACCGGCCGCTCCCTCCGTGGGAGCGGCCGGCTCGATGTCCGAGTCGGGTCAAAGGCCGATCAACCAGTCCTCATCGCGCTCTAGATTCTTGATTGAGCCGGGCGGCGCCCTCTGGATCATGCTCCAGCTTTGCCGCGACAAGCGCCCGAAGGGGATGGAGCGGGTGAAGGGAATCGAACCCTCGTATTCAGCTTGGAAGGCTGCTGCTCTACCATTGAGCTACACCCGCGCTTTTTGAGCGGGATCCCCTTGGAATTCAGGGTCACGCTCGCCGGATCACCTAACATGCCGGGGCGGCCGCCTCAACGCCCTCGCCGCCCCCCTTCCGGCACGTTTTTTGACGCCTGACGGCCTTAACAGGGGCGGATCGGCTTCCTATAGTCAGCATCTCATCAACAACGAAAGGAGGTGATCCAGTGTCTTATCCCAAGCGCTGTCACCTCGCTGGGACTCCCTGCTGAGCATGACGGCTCGGCATCGGGGCGGTCTCAGCCCTGGTCCAGCGAGTTTCAAAGATTGGCGCGGCGGGAGCAATCCCGCCGCGTTCTTTTACAGGGGACGCAAACACCCGGCCAAATGTCGGAGCCAGCCGCGCTGCAACGTCCTCGGACCAGGCACGGTGTTTCAGGGAGAAAACGCGCAATGCTCTACGCCATTCTGGCCTATCACGTCGAAGCCGACGTGCTGTCCTGGACAAAGCAGCAGGACGAAAGCGTCATGTCCAACCTGCAACGGGCGCATGAGCGGCTCAACCGGGAGGGCCGGCTCGGGCCGGCGGCGCGACTTGGCGCGACCAGCCTCGCGCGGACCTTGCGCGGACCCGGAAGCGGCGGCGTCACCGACGGCCCGTTTGCGGAAACCAAGGAGCAGCTGCTCGGCTTCTATGTGCTGGAATGTGCCGACGAGGATGCCGCGCTCGAAGCTGCGCGCGAGTTGCTCCGCGCCAATCCGAACGCCGTCTACGAGATCCGCCCGGTCGGGCTTTATCTTCCCGGCCAGGCGATCACGCGGACGGAAGCGCCAGGCGTGGTCCGGCCGAAGTGACTTCCCCGCGCTCGGACGTCATTTCGGAATACAGCGGCGTTCGCGCACGATCTGTTTGGTGCCGCCGGCCTTGACGTGATTGCCGCCGATCACCTCCTTGATCTGTCCCGCGCCGCAACTGCCGTCATCGACGAGAACGCGTTCGCCCTCTCTGAGCGCGCCCATCGGCGGCTCGGTCTTGAGGACGCTGGCCGCGCCGAGCGGCGCTGCATGGAGCAGCAGCGCGAGCGCAAGGCACAAGAACATCTTTTGCTTGCGGAACATCAATCCTCCCGGCGTTTTCGGTGCCAAGCTACATCTACTCGCACAATCTCCCAATTGCCGGCATGCGAAATGGAAAAGCAGCAGGAAATTCCGACAAGCCGTTGGTCGACTTCGTTTTTGCCGGCGGTGCGCCCCTTCCTCCGTAGCCTCTGTCCAGGGAACGGCCACGCCGGTTCCACGTTGGTTCCTTGCCGGTTCCACAATCGTGGCCGATCATCCGCCGCATGAGGTGCGCCGTGGTCCCTCGAGTCATCGTCCCGCTCAGCAATCTTCGTGCGGTCGTCATTGTTGTCGTCGTCGCCTTTCATTCGGCGCTGCCCTATCTCGCCTCTCAGCCCTCGATGCCATTTCCGTTCGACGTGGCGCCGTATCGTTGGGTCGCGTTTCCGATCATCGACCGCGAGCGCTTCTTCGGCTTCGACCTGTTCTGTGCCTTTCAGGACGTGAGCCTGATGTCACTGATGTTCCTGCTGGCGGGCCTGTTCACCGCCGCCAGCCTCCGACGCAAGGGCAGCCTTGGCTATCTGATCGATCGCTGCTGGCGGATCGGGTTGCCGTTTTGCCTCGGGGCTGCGATCCTTGCTCCGCTCGCCTACTACGCATCCTATCGCGCGACGGCGGCCGATCCATCGTTCGAGGCGTTCGCACGGCACTGGCTCGACCTGCCGATGTGGCCCGCGGGCCCGGCGTGGTTCTTGTGGCAGCTCCTGCTGCTCTCGGCGCTTGCAGCGCTGCTCCATCGCGTCCGTCCGCGAGCGCTCGCACTTTTGGGCCAGATCGCCGGACGCGCCGGCGATCGTCCGATGGCGGCGTTCGCCGTCTTCGCAGCGCTCTCGGCAATCGCCTACGTGCCGCTGGCGATGGCCTTCTCGGCCTGGGACTGGATCTCGCTCGGCCCGTTTTCCGTCCAGCTCAGCCGGCCGCTGCACTATCTCCTGTATTTCCTCGCAGGCATCGCCCTCGGCAGCCACGGCCTCGACCGCGCCCTGATGAAATGCGACGGGCCGCTCGCGCGCCATTGGCTGGCGCTGCTGTCAGCGGCATTCGCAGCCTTCGCGCTGTGGGGCGCGTTCACCTCGATGACGTTGCCGGACTGGAACGCAAGCCCGCTTGTCGCACGGCTCGCCGCCGCGCTTGCCTTTCCGCTCGCCTGCGCCAGCGGCGTTCTCGGCTGGCTCGCGGTCGCGCTGCGGTTCTTTCATTTCGAGGATCGCGCGTTCGACAGCCTTTCGGCCAATGCCTACGGCATCTATCTCCTGCACTACGTGGTGGTTGTCTGGCTGCAATATGCATTGCTCGCGCTTGCCTTTCCCGCGCTTGCCAAGGGCATCGTCGTCCTGGCGCTTTCGCTTGTCGTGAGCTGGGCCGCGAGCGGCTTTTTGCGCGCGCTGCTCGCGCGGCTTCGACACGCCGAGAGCCGAGCCGCGATGCTGCGATGAATGGATGGACTGGATGTCGCTGACGTTAACGCTTGCCTCGCGCAACCTGTTTCACGACCTGCTGCGCTTCGTCGCGACCATGGTCGGGATCGTGTTCTCCGTCGTTCTCGTCATGGTGCAGATGGGGCTTTATCTGGGGTTCGGCCACATGGTCACCACCATGATCGACCACGCCTCGACCGATCTCTGGATCGTACCCAGGGGCGCGAAGTGCTTCGAAGACCCTTCGCTGCTCGATCTCAAGCTGCGCAACAAGGTGGCGACCCTCGACGGCGTCGCGGCCGTGGTGCCTCTGGTGATCGGCTTCTCCGACTGGCGGCAGGAGTCCGGCGAGATGACGCCGGTGTTCATCGTCGGCGCCGACCTGCGCGACCGCGTGATGGAGCCCTGGAATGTCAGCGACGGCGACGTGCAGGCGTTGTCGCAGAGCTACAGCGTAGCGGTCGATCGCTCCTATTTCGACCGGCTCGGCGTGAGCGGTATCGGCTCGAGCGCGGAAATCCGCGGCAGGAAGGTGAAGGTGGTGGCGCTGACCGACGGCATCCGCTCATTCACCACGACGCCCTATGTGTTCGTGGACCTGAAGAACGCGCGCACCCTGACGGGAACGCCGGGCGACCGCGCCAACGATCTGTTGGTGCGTCTCAAGCCGAACGCCGACCGCGACAAGGTGGTGGAGGCCATTCGCGCCCAGGTCGGCAACGCCGAGGTCCTCACCACGGCCCAATTCCGTGACCGCAGCCGCTCGTTCTGGCTGTTCGGAACGGGAGCCGGCGCCGCTCTGTTCGCCGGCGCCCTGCTCGGCGTCATCGTGGGGACCGTCATCGTCGCGCAGACGCTTTATTCGAGCACCAAGGATCACCTGACCGAATTCGCGACGCTGCGTGCGATGGGCTCGTCCAACCGCTATATCTACAACGTCATCATCTATCAGGCGCTGATCAACGCGGTGATCGGTTTTGCGATCGCATCCGGCATCGGCGCGCTGGTGGTGCAAATGACGGCCAAGAGCGCCCTGCCGATCATGATCACGACCTGGCTGGTCGCAGCGCTCGCCGCCCTCACCCTCTTCATGTGCGTGACCTCGGCGCTGGGCGCGATCTTCCGTGTCGTCCGCATCGATCCAGCCACGGTGTTCATGCGATGAGCGATACCATCATCGAATCCACAGGCGTGAAAAAGACGCTCGGCCGCGGCGCCCACGAGGTTCAGGCCTTGCGCGGCATCGACCTGTCGCTTCGCCGCGGCGAGCTCACGCTGCTGATGGGTCCATCCGGCAGCGGCAAGACCACGCTGTTGCTGATTCTCGGTTGCATGCTGACGCCGAGCTCCGGCAGCGTGAGCGTGTGCGGCCATACGACCTCGAACGTGGACAAGGAGGGGCTTGCAAAGATCCGGCGCGATCATGTCGGCTTCGTGTTCCAGTCCTATCATCTGTTCCCGACGCTCTCGGCCGCGCAGAACGTGCAACTGGCGCTGGATATCCGCCGCGAGCGCGGCCGGCGCGCCAGAAAGAAAGCGCGCGAGGCGCTGGACATGGTCGGGCTCGCGCACAAGGTGAAGACGCGGCCGGGCGAGCTTTCCGGCGGCGAGCAGCAAAGGGTTGCGATCGCACGCGCGCTCGTCGCCAACCCCTCGATCGTGCTGGCGGACGAACCGACCTCCTCGCTCGACAGCGACAACGGGCGCACCATCATGCGCTTGCTCGCCGAGGCCGCGCACGAACGCGGGCAGGCCGTGCTGGTGGTGACCCACGATCCCCGGATCCTGCCGTTTGCCGATCGCATCGTTCATATCGAGGACGGCCTGATCGTCGAACGGCCGACCGGCGAGGCCGAGGTGCTGCGCTTGCCGAAGTCTGCCCCGTTTCCCCCGCTGGCGGCGGCCGGGAACGAGTTCATGAGCCTGCGCGCCGAGCTCCTGCGCGCGGGGCTTCGCACCTTCCTCAAGCACCGCAGCGGGGATCTCGATCTCCAGGCGTTTCGGCAACGGATGCGCGCGACCGAGAAATTCGTGCCGCGTCCGCCACGACGCAGCCGATCGACCGAGGTCAGGATCGGCGCGCTCAGCTTGCAGCGGGTGGTCACGCCTGCGTCCCGCGCCGGACGGGCCGTGCTCTATCTTCACGGGGGCGGCTATGTGTCGGGCGGGCCGGCCCACTATCGCCATTTTGTCTGGCGCATCGCGGAGGCTTTGGCAGCCACAGTCTGGGTGCCCGCCTATCGCCTGGCGCCCGAACATCCGTTTCCCTCCGCGATCGAGGATGCAGCCGCCGCCTACACTTGTCTCGCCGAACATGCATCCGGCACAAACGCGCTGTTTGTGATGGGAGATTCGGCAGGCGGCGGGCTGACGCTCGGCCTTCTGATGAAGCTGCGCGATGAGGGCCGACCGCTGCCCCGCGCTGCCGTCGCGCTCTCGCCATGGACCGATCTTGCGCTGACGGGACCCTCGCTCACCGAGAATGCAACTGCCGACCCGATGCTGAATGCGAGCCACCTGCCCGACATTGCGCGGCTCTATCTCGGCAGCGCCGATCCGCGCACGCCGTACGCTTCCCCGCTGTACGGCGACCCCGCCGGCCTGCCGCCGGTTCTGATCCAGGTCGGCAGCGACGAGATCCTGCGCGACGACGCCGTCCGCATGGCGGAGGCATTGAAGCCTCACAATCCTCAGAGCCGTCTCGAAGTCTGGCCGCGCATGCCCCATTGCTGGCAACTCTGCGTGCCGGTGCTGCCCGAGGCGCGCCGGGCGATCGGCAACATCGCGAGCTTTGTCGCAGGGCTAGAGGCGGTATGACATAGCTTTTGTGAGGGAGCCCGGCTAAAGGTTTCCGGGTAATAGCGTTTTTGGCCCCGACGGAGCTCAAATTTCAGGGGACACGTTGGTTGACTTTGCGCCTTGGCGTCCCCATAAACGCGCCCGACCGCAACCCTTATCCGGATTGCGCGTCTTCACCCTCCATGGCCCCTGTCCAGACCGCTTTGCGGCTGCGGATCGCCTGCCATCGAGCGGGGGAGTGTCCCGAGTGGCAAAGGGAGCTGACTGTAAATCAGCCGCCTCATGGCTTCGCAGGTTCGAGTCCTGCCTCCCCCACCACGCTTCGCCCTTTCGGGCTACGCGTGGCCAAGCCATGCGTAACAAAAAGACGAAGCGTGTCCGGCGTAGCTTGAGCGTAGCGAAAGCGAAGACGGACTGTTTTGCGAAGGCGGGCCATTATTATTCGCAAACCACGGCCGGACCGCCGACATGACCGATCGCCCATCGAAGCCGCCGTTCCGGCGTGGCGGAAAGGCCGAACGCCGCACCTCGTCGCCGCGCTCGCCCTGGCGCGAGCGCGACCCCAATGGCCCCGTCATTCTCTACGGCTGGCACACGGTGGCGATGGCGCTGCAGAACCCGAAGCGCAGGTTTCGAAAACTCATCCTCACCGAGAATGCGGCGCGTCGGCTGTCCGAGGATGGAATCAAGACGCCGATCACACCCGAGATCGTGCGGCCGAACGAGATCGATCGGCTGTTGACGCCGGACGCGGTGCATCAGGGGCTTTTCGCCGAGGCCGATCCCTTGCTCTCGCCCGAGATCGACACGCTGGCGCAGGACGGCTTGGTGCTGGTGCTCGACCAGATCACCGATCCGCACAATGTGGGCGCCATCATGCGTTCGGCCGCGGCTTTTGCGGTGAAAGCAATCGTCACCACTGCGCGACACAGCCCGGAAGCGACCGGCGTGCTGGCCAAGGCCGCTTCCGGCGCGCTGGAGCTTGTGCCGCTGGTGACGGTGCAAAACCTCGCACGCGCGCTGACAGAATTGAACGCGCGCGGCTTCATGACCGTCGGACTCGACAGCGAGGGCAGCGAGACCCTGTCCGCCGTCGCGCTCAGACAGCCGCTCGCGCTGGTGCTTGGCGCCGAAGGCAAGGGCTTGAGGCAGCTGACACGCCAGACTTGCGGCGTGGTCGCGCGCCTCGACATGCCCGGCGAGATCAAGAGTCTCAATGTCTCGAACGCCGCAGTGCTTGCGCTCTATATCGGCGCGAGCCGGCTCGGACTGATGGGCTGATTTCTGCGCAAAAAAAGACGCCCGCGCGGACCGCACGGGCGCCCTCACCGGCTCAGCCGATCGCGCAATCAGTTGTAACGGCGCAGCGGGTAGTAGTGATAGCGGTGGTGCCAGCGATAGGCCGCCGCGCTACGACGACCCGCGCCGTAATAGTTCGGGCCGTAATAGGGAAGTGCGTCTTCGTGGTAGGTCGGCAGCGGCGCGAATTGGCCTGGGCCGGAATAGGTCGGGCCCTGGTTCACGTAGTAGTATTGCCGCGTGGGCTCGGCGAGGCGCTCGTACCCCCAGCCGCCCCAGCCCCAACCTCCGCAAGTGCCGCAACCCGTGTAGATGGGCGTCGGCACCAAGGTGACGGTAGGCACGTAGGCCGGCGCATATTCGACCTGCGCGCACGGGCTGCCCCAGCCGCATGGCGAGCAGCCGCCATAGCCGCAGGCAAGCGCGGGCGCAGCACCCGCGGTCATCACGGCAGCCGCCGCGATCAATCCTGAAATCGTCTGACGCATTACAGTCTCTCCTGTGATCGTTCCTTTGCTTGACGTCCTGGTCTGGTTGTTTGCTTCAAGGCCCCCCGCGGAAGTCTTGCGGTGGTGCCGAGAACTGCTGGCGCCGCCCCTCACTCCGCGGGGCGAGAATGACGGGCGGCGGGTACATGGGGACTTCCGGCGCGACTTGCGGCGCTATGATCGGCGGAGGCGATTGCGCGCCCCAGAACCGCTGGTAGCTCTCGGCCGGCTGCGGCAGCTTGCGGTTCGCCGGCGGCTCGATCTCGAGTCGGCCGTAGCCGGGACGCAGGCCAAGGCTCGGGTAATAGTGGCCGACATTCGGAACCGGATCGACGAGGCGGCCGCCAAAGATCGTTGGCTGGTTGTGCACGCCCTTGCCCAGGCCGAAATCGCCTTCGATCACGGCATAGGATATGTCCAGACCGTTGACGATAATGGGCACGCCGGGACGGCCGGGAATGACAAGATCAAACCCCTCGCTCGCAAAGGCGCAAGGCGAGAGGCCGATCACGATGGTCAGGGCCGATAAAAGACGCATGCGTGCCGAAGTCCGTTACTCCGGGCCAGTTTACCGGACGCTCCGATAGTAAGGGTTAAGGCAATGCCCAAAAACCGAGGTAAGCCTAATGTGCGGGCCATTTACCGAGGTTAATTCGGCTCCGATCGCAACAAACGCGCTCCAGGAAACGAGCGAAAGGTTAACGTGAAAACCGGGTCAGCCGAGCGTGGTCGACACGACGGTGTTGAGGCCGATCGCAAGCGTGACGAGGCCGACCGCGCCCTGGAGCGCGCGATTGGCAAGGGTGAGCCAGCGCGCGGAGATCGCGAGCGGCACGGCAATCACAGCGGACAGCGCGCCCATGCCGATCATCGAGCCGATCCCGAACAGCGCGACATAGGCAAGCCCCGCCACGGCCGTGGGCGCCTGCGACACTGTGAGCACAAGCAGGGCAGCGGAGCCGGCCATGCCGTGCATCAACCCGATCAACAGCGTCCGCCAGCGAAAGCCATGCGTGTGCGCGTGAGGCGCAAGCCCGTGCGGGCTGGTATCGCCCGCATGGCTGTGGACGTGGATATGACCAGTGCCGTCGCCGTGACTGTGGCGATGGACATGCACGCGATCATGCCACAGCCGCCACAGGACGTGGCCCCCGAGACCCATCAGCATGATGCCGACGGCGGTCTCGAGCGGGCGTGACAGGTTTTCGGGGATAGCGTGACCGAGCGCGAGCGCCGCGCCCGCGAACACAAACAGCGTCACGGTGTGGCCGAGTCCCAGGTCAGGCCGTGCTTGACGATATCGGCGACATTGCTGCGGCGTGCTGCGATGGAGGAGACGGCTGCGATGTGATCGGCCTCGAGCGCGTGCTGCATGCCCAGTAGAAAACCCAGACCCAAGATGCCGAACATATGCCTTCCACTCTCCTGGCCCAAAACTAGCGGTTTCGCAGAACCGAGCAAGATTTGGGCCCGCGGGTCCGCCGTGTGCCAGCCTGGTCTCTGCCGCCGAAATCGCCGCGGCCGTTCGTCGATTGCCAGGATATTCGCCGGTGAACAAGCGGACGGGCGCCGCCAAGCTCGGCGCAGGGCAGCGGCGTTGCAAGCCGGGGCGCCTCAGGTCAACTTCATTCAAGGCCCGAAAAGATCTGCCTTGGTAAATCCGTTCGCGAGCAAATAATTATTGACTGCACCCAGGACAGTTACCGTGGGATTGCTTTCGCAATATCGTTTCATCCAACGCGTCAGTCCGTCGACATCAATGTGTGTCTGTCTTGCAGACGGTACATGCATGTTTACGGCCGTAAGATAGCCGCCGATCCAGTCTGATATTGTTGCGGCATGCGAATAGTAGAACTTGCCTTCGGGGGTCCGCAGGACGTCTCCATTGTCGTCTTGAAAGGCGAGAACAAATGTGTCGCATGGCTGGGTCCCTGACGTGTAGATGACGATGCCAGCGTCTGACGTGCTTTGGGATGCAGGCTGGGCAGAAGCCTGTACTGCCAATAGGCAAGTGCAGATATTGATCCAAAACCAAGGTCCACCGTTCTTCATCTTTACACCCTTGCATTGGTCGCCCGGTTTAGCCGCGTATGACGATCTCGGTCGCATTGACGGGAAACGCGATAGGAGGCTGCGACCGCGTTTTTGGCCTGCGCAATTATTAGCATTTCACCGTCGCGATAATCTCGCGCAAGCGGACCGATCAGACCCCAGCAGCGCAAACGCAGTTGTTTACCCCTTTGCTTGCGGGTGGGCCTTTACCCCGCTAAAAGGCCCGTGCTTTCGGGGACACCCGGTCACCGTTACCCGTTGGATTACCCGGAGCCCGGCGAGGAGCCTCATAAACGCGAAGACCAAACAAAAACAACGGGATGCCGGCGTAGCTCAGCGGTAGAGCAGCGGTTTTGTAAACCGTTGGTCGGGAGTTCAATCCTCTCCGCCGGCACCAGCTATTTCAACAATTTGAGAACTGCGAGAAGCCGGCGGACCTGTCTGTTGAGCAGGCCAGCAATTCGTTCTGGTGCCCAACCTCAGGAGGGCAAAATTCACGGGGGGCGGTGAAGACCGGACCTCTCCCGCGCCCGGCTAAACCGTCGCAAATGACGGGCACATAGCGGACGCTTCAGGAGCCCGGTTACAGCGGACCAGATGCTTTCCGGCGTAACTCGGTTCGGCTAACCTCACCCCATGCCGCATGATCATGAACACTCTGAATTGTCCGAGACGGAATTGCGCGTGCGCGCCCTCGAGACTGTTCTGCTTGAAAAAGGATATATCGATCCGGCGGCGCTGGATCTCCTGATCCAACGGTACGAGGAAAAAATCGGTCCGCGAAACGGGGCCCGTGTCGTTGCCAAGGCGTGGCATGACAATACGTTCCGGCAAAAGCTCCTCGTCGAGCCGGTGCAGACCCTTGCATCACTTGGCTATACAGGTGCGCAGGGCGAACACATTGCCGTCGTCGAGAATACGCCCAAGCTTCACAACATCGTCGTGTGCACATTGTGTTCCTGCTATCCTTGGCCGCTGCTCGGACTTCCGCCCGTGTGGTACAAGGCGGCTCCTTACCGTTCCCGTGCCGTGATCGATCCCCGAGGTGTGCTCCGTGACTTCGGTGTCGAGCTATCGACCGAAACGGAAATTCGCGTATGGGATTCGACGTCCGAAATGCGATACTTGGTGCTCCCCATGCGTCCAGTGGGAACGGAAGACTGGAACGAAGAACAACTCGCCTCTCTCGTTACTCGTGACTCCATGATCGGCACTGGCCTGCCGAGATCAGCAAGTGAAATGGCGCCATGAATGGCATCCATGACATGGGCGGAGTTCATGGCTTCGGCCCGGTGATTCCGGAACCAAATAAGCCTACCTTTCACGCGGAATGGGAAAAGCGCGTGTTTGCCCTCGTCTTGGCCTCGGGTCGCGTCGGCCAGTGGAACGTCGACATGGTTCGGTTTGCGCGCGAAAATCGAGCACCGGCAGATTACCTCTCCAAGAGTTACTATCAGATCTGGCTTGCGGGGTTGGAGAAACTCCTGACCGAGCGCGGCCTGGTGTCTACGGATGAACTGGAGTTCGGGTCGGTCGTTGCGAGAGCCGAAGAAAGTCGACGGCATCCTGCGACACGATAGTGTGGAAGCGATTTTTTCTCGGGGAAGGCCGACCGAGCGCCCAACGAACGTTTCGGCTCGTTTTTGCATCGGCGACCGGGTGAGAGCAAAGAACATCAATCCGACGACGCACACCCGGTTGCCGCGATACGTCAGAGGCCGAATTCGGGGTGGTTGAGCGGTTGCGTGGCACCCACGTTTTCCCAGACACAAACGCGCTCGGTCAGGGTGAGAATCCACAGTGGCTCTACACCGTGCGGTTCGATGCCCGCGATCTCTGGGGCTCCGATGCCGATCCGAAACTTAAGGTGTCCGTAGACGCTTGGGAGTTGTATCTAGAACCGATCGACTAAGGTCACATGCGGCGACGCGCATTTATCACCCTCTTAGGCTTGGCAGCTTCGGCACGGCCATTCGTGCTGCGCGCGCAATCGTCGGCGCTTCCGGTTATTGTGTTTATCAGTGCCAGAGCCGCTGAAACCAGCGTTGAGTTGAACGCTGAATTCCGCAAAGGATTGAGGCAAACGGGCTTCACGGAAGGCAAAGATGTCGTTGTCGAGTACTATTGGCTCGATGGGCATTACGAACAGCTATCAACGATAGTCAAAGATATTGTTCGGCGTGGGGTCGCTGTTATCGCCACGCCCGGCAATTCTCCCGGTGCCCTGGCTGCAAAGTCTGCGACCGAAACAATACCAATTGTTTTCGGTGTGGGTGACGACCCAGTGGCACTAGGCTTGGTAAAGAGCCTTGCACAGCCACAGACCAACGCCACCGGAATTAACTTCTTCGCCAGCGAGATCAATAGCAAGCGTCTTGGACTGATGCACGAATTGCTGCCGAAAGCAGCTCGGATCGCTGTGCTGGTCAATCCTGGGAATTGTTCAACCACCGAGGCGACATCTAATGCCCTTAAAGAGGCCGCTCCCGGTCTTGGTCTTGAACTGCTTTTCTTCAGCGCTAGTACGCCCGCTGAAATTGATGCAGCTTTTGCGGCCGTTGCCAATGCCCGAGCGGACGCGCTTTTCCTCGGCGCTGACGCATTTTTTGTAAGCCGCAGCAAACAGTTTGCCGCGCTCGCCACCCGTGGCCGACTGCCCGCCAGCGCTTTTGCAAGCGAAAATGCAGAAGCCGGTTTGCTGATGAGTTACGGAACGAACCTCGCCGACATGTTCCGCCAAATTGGCATCTACTGCGGCACCGTTCTCAAGGGGACAAAGCCGGCCGAGCTTCCCGTTCTGCAATCAACCAAATTTGAGTTCGTCATCAATTTGCAGACTGCACGCACGCTTGGCATCGAAGTTCCCCCTACAGTGCTGGCGCGCGCCGACGTCGTTATCGAATAGGCTTCTGCCATTTTGCGCTGCCGGGCAACTCCGGCCACTATAGGCGCAAAGCCGACGTAACCCTTCGCATCAAAGCGCTCTCGATTTCAAATCGATCTCAGCTGCAGCTCTGAATTGCTTGAACCAACTTCATTTGCGATCAGGTTCTGCAGCGATGCGCTGTGCTTGATGTTTTGCCGCCGAAAGTAAATTGAATCATTGGATCACACCGCCGCCGTGCGATTCACGCGTGCTCGAACGATTCGGCGGACTGTCAAGGCGTAGATCGAGATTGCTTGTGCTTAACGAAAACGGCGCGGGAGTTGCAAACCTTTCAAGTGTTTCTCTTTCGCAACCAAATGCTGCTGTCGAACTGTTAGATGATTTCATATTGCTCGGGCTGAATTCAAAGGGGGCTTTATGAAAATCCGTTCAATTGCGAGCGCTGCATTGATGGCGCTGTTCGGCGGATCAGCGATCGCAGCGGACCTGCCCATGAAGGCGCCACCACCGCCGCCGGTAGGGTTCAACTGGACGGGCTTCTATATCGGCGGTTTTGTCGGCGGAGCGACCCCGAGCAGCGACGCGTCGGCGACCGAGCCCCGTGCCAACGCTGGGTTCTTCTACAATGGAGGTGGCCTGAACACCTCCTATGGCCTGGGCAACAGTTTCATCGGCGGCGGCACGATCGGATATAACTGGCAACAGCCGGGTACCAACTTCGTGCTGGGAATCGAAGGTGAAGCTGGCTACCTGCACCTCAATGGTTCAAGGCAGGACATCAACGCCTTCAACGCCGGCCTCGCCCTGCCGGACAGCATCAACAGCACACATATGGGCGATGCCTATGGGGTGATCGCAGGTCGCCTGGGATGGACCGCCAATCGTTCGCTGTTCTACGTCAAAGGCGGCGTCGCTTTTGTCGAAAGATCGTACAGCTTCAATGACCCCTGTACGACAGGCGGCTGCGGCGGGAACTTGCTGTTTCTCAGCAGCAGCAATACCCTGGTCACTTACGCAGTCGGCGCGGGCGTGGAATACGCGTTCACGAACAACTGGAGCATCAAGGGCGAGTACCTCTATCTTGGTACTCAGAACACGTACACCCAGACTGGCCTGAGCGGCGTCGGCGTTCCCATCGCTTTTAGCAACTCGAGCTCCGATCCGGGCATTCACACCGGCAAAATTGGCATCAACTATCGCTTTGGCGGACCAATTGTCGCGAGGTATTGAACCTCAAGGCCCTGCCTTCGCGTCTCCCGAGGAAAGTCCGCGACCGTAAGCACGTCAAGCAAAAGGCCGCTCGCAATATGCCGAGCGGCCTCCGGGCTCAAAATCTATTCGCGCTTGGAAACGCCCGTCAGCCCCGGTGTGATGATCTAAACAAGATTCGCTTCGGTGGGGACAAAGCTTTGATGTTCCCGACGCGGAACCTGTGCACAGTCGACGGGCGCCGAACTCAGCATTTCGTTCCAACTAAAGTCGGACCACACGTTCGCGCCGCACGACTGCAGAAGCCGCCGGCGCGACGACGAGAACCTGGCGTTCGCCCAGCGGCCGGCAGTGGAAAGAAAGAAAAGCAGGGAACGATCGTTGCGCAGCCATGTTGTACGCGAACAGCGACACGCGCCGCTGGTGAGGGGGACAACTCAATGGACACGATCGCGCCCTATGACCTGGCCATTTTGGCCAGCCTTCCATTCATGACCGGCATCGCTGTTGGTTTTGTTATCAGGTCGCTCATGTTCTATTCGAGCACCCGCGTCAGAGATTAGCTGGGCCGCTCTTGAGGCATGCAGCTCCGGTTTCGCTCCTGCTGTTTTTCGGCATTCAGGACCAAGCGGTTCCGACGGGCGACAGCGGCGCGTTCGGTCCCCTGCCCGCCCGGCTCGCCTACCTTCGCGGCATGTTCCAACCGACAAACATCGTCTGCAGCGATGCGCGGCATGGACGCGCGGTGCTCCTGATCCATCAGGCTTTTTTGTCGGTTGGAACGAAGCTGTTTCTGCGGGATCAACTCCTTGCCCTCGGGATGCCCCCCTATTTTGCTCCCGAGGGTACAACCTCTTTTCCAAGTTGGGAGGTTGGGCGGCCCCGCACCCACCATGCGGGGCCGTTTCCCGCTTGGGCGATTGCGAGCGATAGGAACCAGGCGCCGTTCGGCGCGTTCCCCCGGCATTAAAGCAAGATCGATCCCCTCGATTCCTGGCGTAACGGCTCCGTCCCCGGAGCGAAAGCGCCAATCCGACTACCGTGTGACCGAAAAGGCCGCCTAACTTGCTCGGAGGTTTTCAGTGGGACTGCTGCGATCTTTCTTCACGTTCAACCGGACGCTTTCACGAGCAATCACCCCGGATCATTTCCATGAGGCGAATGTCTTCGCCGCGTATCACAAGATCGGAGCGATCCTGTTGTCTCATCCAAACACGAAAACAGTGCTCGACGTCGGAGCGGGAAAACAGTGGCATTTTCCGCAGCATTACAAGAACTGGTACAGCGTCAAGCTCATCGGACTCGATATCGATGGTGCCGAAATGAGAGACAACCCGCTTCTCGACGAGAAAATCGAATGCGATGCAGTCGAGCAGATTCCGCTTCCCCCCGGGACCGTCGATCTCGTCATGATAAGCTCTGGCATCGAGCACTTCAGCAACAATCAGAGATTTCTGGAGAATGCATACGGCGTGTTGAGGGCTGGCGGATATCTGATCGCCCAGTTTCCCGGGCGGTATGCGCCCTTTGCCGTCGCCAACAGGCTGCTCCCCAAGTCCACGTCAAAGAAGTTGCTGGCCACCTCGATGGGCGAGACGGCCGAACACCTCGGTTTTCTGGCGCATTATGACAGGACGAACTATTCCGCGTTTCTGAGGATGGTGCGGGCATCGGGTTTCAAGGTCATCTACCACCTGCCTGGCTACAACAGCAGCAGCTATCTGGAATTCTTCGTTCCCTTCTATCTGGTATCCTACGTCTACGACACCATGATGCATGCCGCAGGGCTGAGAGACCTCGCGGCCTATAATCTGTGGGTGCTGAGAAAACCCGGAGAAAGTGACTTGCCGGAGTTCAAGCTTTACGCGTGGAAGTGACGAAGGGCGGCCGCAAGCTTGCTGAGAGGATCAGGCCATATTCCAACCGTACTCCTTGCGGCAGATCAAGGATGGAGATGCGAGGCAGGACTTAAATACTAGATACCATATGGGAGTGAGGCATCGTGGATCGAAACATGGAACTCGATCACCTGGCGCTCGCCGAAAAGGCGGTGGCCGAAGGCGAGCGCCACATCGAACGCGAGGAGCAAATGATTTCCGACCTGGATCGTGGAGGCCACGATACGGTGTTGGCGCGCGCAATGTTGGAAACGCTTCGACGCATGCAGGCCGAACACGTGGCGCACCGCAACCTGCTGCTCAAGATGCTGGGAGAACATCGCGGCAGCGACCCGATATTTCAGCCCGGTCACTACGAGCCTGTTCGCTTGCCCGAGCAGACGCTTCGCGCCCGCAACTGCAATCGGCATACCTGAAAACGACTGCCGCCTTTACGTCGAGGCTTGAAGCCGTAACAATCGGTGGCATTATCGCGGTTGCCATCGGAGGCTTGTCCATGAATGAGCATCGAACGGCGTTAGCCTTGTTTGCTGTCGCCCTGGCAATCGCGATCGTGGTCGCGTCGGTGACCACACTGGAACGCGTCAACACTCACAAGATGAGCGACAATGCAGTGCCCGGCACGACGGGGCTCGCGAAGCCGCACCCACCGCTCGACCGCGCGCCAGGCGAGCCCATCCCGAAAGAGCAGTAGGCGGTCAGGATCGAGTTCGCAGGGCTCCGCAAGCTCGCGCCCCGGCACACGGAGGCGGCCGAGGGCGCGCGAGGAGGTGCTTGCCAATCAATCCCGAAGCACGGCTACGCATCATTGCCGCCGCGTCAGGATCGACCGCTATCAACCCCTCCTGGAATCAAGTCACCACGTCCACGACGAGCAGGTGCAGGGTCCTCCGTAAGAGGCGTAGGACCAGGGGCCGGCATCATAGGCATAGCTGTCGAACCAGGGCGAAGCCAAGCCAACGCCGAGGCCGGCGGCAAATGCGCCGGTTGGCAACCGCGGCTGGGTCGGCGGTCGAACCGGCTGGGTCGGCAAATCGCGGCTGGGTCGGAGGCCGGACGGCCTGGGCCGGACGTGGTTGGGGCGGCGGATGGCGTGGTCGCGGTTGGGGTGGTCGCGGTTGGGGCGGCCGGCACTAAATCCGCCCCCGCCCATGCGGCCGCCGCCAAATCCGCCCGCCATATGGCCGCCGCCAAATCCGCCCCGCCCATGTGGCCACCGCCAAAGCCACCGCCGCCCATGCGAGCGAAGCTGGTGGTCGGGCTCAACGCAAGCATCAGCGTCACCGCTGCCGCGGCGCCAAAAACCTTCAAATTGCTCATCGTTATCGACTCCATTTTTGAGAAGGCCGACAAACGGAAGAACGCTGCCGGCGTTCCTCGCCGACCTAACCTGTGCAAAGCTTTATTGAATTTTCCGATGCCCGGCACAGCCGCTCCAAAGGGCGAACGCGAGTCGGTTCCAACCGGCAAACCTCCATTCGCCGACCACGCACGATGTCGGGCGATCTATTGATGACCGACACGTTGGGCCGGCGCCCGATGACGACCCTTTGACTGGAACCAAAACGGCGGGAGCGGACTCAACTCTATGCTCTCGGGATGCCCCCCACTTACCACCCCCCGGGAGCACAACCTCTCCCAAGAGGTTGGGCGGCCCCGCACCACCCCCCGGTCGGGGCCGTTCCAATGTGGTTCCTCAGGGTTCAGCGTCCCCCTTCGGCGCAGCGGCACGAGTCGCTTCAGCTCGGGTCGAAAAGCGGGGCATCAAATTCAGGCGGCAACCAGCCGGTGCGGCTTTGATTTACGCGCCTTGCGATCTCTGACCCAAAAAGTAAGTGAGCATCATGCCCTTGCCCTTGATCTCAACGGGCCCGCGAAGCTCGCAAGCGAACAGATCTTTCACCTGCCGGTAGGTCGAATCCGAGATTTGGATGCGGTTGGGCAAGCCAGAGGATTCGAGGCGGCTTGCGGTATTCACCGTGTCTCCCCAGACGTCATAAATCGACCGGTGCCGGCCGATCAGGCCTGCAACGACTTCACCGGAATGAATTCCGATGCGCACCTCGAGTTTTTCACCGAAACGCTTTCCGGTCTCTTCGACGATTTGAAGCATGCCGAGCGCCATCTGGGCCACCGCGATCGCGTGGCCGGGATTTTCCTCCGGCAGCCCGCCCGCCACCATGTAGGCATCGCCGATCGTCTTGATCTTCTCGAGCTTCAGGCGATTGGCGAGCGCATCGAACGCCGAAAACAGGAAATTGAGGATTTCGACGATGCGAGAAGGCGAGCAGCGGTTTGCGAGGCCCGTAAATCCAACCAGATCGGAGAACAGGATGGTCGCCTCGGTAAAACGGTCGGCTATCGCGACCTCGCCCTGGCGAATCCGGCGAATGATCGTTTCCGGAAGGATGTTGAACAACAAAGATTCGGTCTTGCTCTTCTCCACCTTCAACTGGTTCAAGAACGCCTGCTCGCGATCGCGCAGCCGCTTTCGCTCAAGAGAGGCTTCAATCCGCGCGCTGAGAAGGACCGGATCGAAGGGCTTGGGGATGTAATCGTCGGCACCCGCCTCGATGCAGGTGACGATGCTGTCGATTTCGTCCAGCGCCGAAATCATCATGACGGGGATGTGCTGAACGGCGGGATCGGCCTTGAGCCGCGTCAGCACCTCCAGACCGTTCATCTCGGGCATCATCAGGTCGAGCAGGATGAGGTCATAGGCGGATTTGGCTGCCGCCTGAAGTGCCGATCTGCCATTTTCCACGGTGTCGACGTGATGACCATTTCGACTGAGGCGACGCGACAGCAAGTCACGATTGGCTTCTGTGTCGTCGACCACGAGAATCCGACCGGATGACGATTGGTCACGGGACTTCGCGGCGGCGGGTTGCATCGATCGCAAGAGATCGCCGATCTGACTCGACAAGGGCGAGGCGCCGGGCGCCAGCGCGGAACGGTCGGCGCTGGATTCGGGCGCGTCGGTCAGGTCCACAAGCCTGTCGATCTGCGCAAGCAGCTCCTCGGCCGCAACTAGGATCTTGCGAACATCAACCAGGACCTCGACGCGACCGCTGTCACGCGCGTCTTCGATGATCAACTCGCTGTAGCCCTTCACCGCGTTCAGCGGCGTGCGCAGATTGTGCCGCAGCCTGCCCTTGAATACGGCAGGATCCTGACCGTCCCCGACGGGCCCTTGCGTCGCGAGATTGACCAGGCTGCCCAATTGCTCCTGGAGCAGGAGCCCGGCCGAACGGATTCTGCCGAAATCGGCGACATAGGTCTCATCACCGCTTCGGCGCGCATCCTCCATCAGAATTTCGGTTAGCCCGATGATGGTGGTGACCGGCGCGCCAAATTCCTGGCGTACGAAGGCTGCAAGGACACGTTGGAGGCGCTGGTCTGGATCAGTCACGTTGCGTCAGAGCCGAGATATCGTCATTTCAGGAGCGCGCGAGCAGAGCATTGATCTTTTCGAGCAGGCGGGGCATTTCGATCGGCTTGGTATCGTAATCGTCGCAACCGGCCTCGATCGCCTTCTCGCGATCGCCGGACATGGCATGCGCGGTCAGCGCGATGATCGGGATGGAAGACGTCGCCGCACCGGCTCGGACGCGACGCGTCGCCTCCCAGCCGTCGATCACGGGCAGGCTCATGTCCATCAGGATCAGATCCGGGCGCTCGCTCTCTGCCATGACGATCCCCTGTTCGCCGTCGACGGCCATGACCACCTCGAAGCCGTTCCGGATAAGGCGGCGCGAAAGCATGTCGCGGTTCATCTCGTTGTCTTCAACCAGCAATATCTTCTTCATCAAATCTCCGTCTCTCACGTGGACCGGACATCAGTCCGACCCGAAGAGGGAATCCGTCCGATAGCCTTGCCGACGATCGCCGCTATATCCCTGTCGATGGAAACACCTTTTTCGATAACCGTTCGCACCGAGAGAAGACCCCGCTCGGCCTGGGTCAATTGCTTTGCAGTGATAATAACAACCGGGACATAGCGCCATTCGGGGTTGCGGTTGAAGGCATCCAGGAATTCGAAACCATCCATTTCCGGCATCATCAGATCAAGCAAAATCAGGGCGGGTAACGGATTTTCTGCAAGCCACGACAGCGCCTCTTTGCCGTTCGTCACCTCCGCGACCGAAAGGCCGATCTTTTCGATGGTCGCGCGGACGGTATCGCGCGTGGCGAGATCGTCCTCCACCAGCAGGATGGGCCCGTCGCGCGACAGCAAGTGTCGCAGCAAGGATGTCAGCTCCGCGCGGTCGACCGGCTTCGTCATCACCTCGGCCGCCCCGAGCGAAAGGCCGATGGCGCGATCGGGCGCGATCGTGACCATGATGACCGGGATCTTGCACAGCTCGGGATCAGCTTTCAGCGACGCCAGCACTGCCCAGCCATCGGTCTTGGGCATCAGGACATCCAGTGTGATCGCGTCCGGCCTGAGCTTGCGGGCGAGTTGCAGGGCTTCGTCGCCTCCACTTGCCTGGACAGTGTGATATCCTTCCCGTTTGAGGCTGGTGCTCAACAGATCTCTGGACGCGGGATCATCGTCGACGATCAGAACCGTGATCGAGCGACCTTTCGCGGGCAAAGCGGTCGCGAGCTCATCGCCCCTCGCCGGTTCGGACACTTGCGGCACTGTTTGGTCGCGGATAACGATCGTGAAGGTCGAACCCTTTCCGGGCGTGCTCGTTGCACTGATATCTCCGCCGAGCAAGCGGCAGAAGTGCCGCGTGATCGCAAGCCCAAGGCCGGTTCCTCCGAATTGCTTGGTCGTGGAGGCGTCCGCCTGGCTGAACGCCTGGAACAGGCGACCGAGCTGCTCCTCGTTCATGCCGATCCCGGTATCCGAAATCGTCATGCGTATCATGGAGCGCTCAAACCGCTCCACCGTGACGGCAAGAGAGCCGTCATGGGTAAACTTGCTCGCATTGCTCAGCACGTTGAGCAGGCACTGCTTCAGCTTGGTGCGATCGCTGCGTATGCTGCCGATCGCCTCGGATGATTGTATCGCAAGCGCATTGCCGTTCTTTGCCGCAAGCGGCGCAATGATCGCGTTCACTTCCGAAAGCAGCGAGGCAAGATCGATCTCCTCGATGAAGACATCCATCTTGCCGGCCTCGACCTTCGAAAGGTCGAGAATGTCGTTGATGAGCCCAAGCAGATGGCGCCCGGCTCCCTCGATCTTCTTGAGGTCGGGAACGAATTGCGGCTGGCCGCTGTCGGCGGCATCCTCCTGGAGAATCTCGCTGTAGCCGATGATCGCGTTGAGCGGGGTACGCAATTCGTGGCTCATATTTGCCAGGAATTGGCTCTTGGTGCGATTGGCGACCTCGGAGGCTTCGCGGGCCTGCTCGAGTTCGATGTTCTGCTGCCTGAGCTCGGTGATATCGGTGTAGACGGCAACGGAGCCGCCGCCATGGATGCGACGCTCGCTGATGCGGACGTAGCGGCCGCGGTATTGATACTCGACAAACCCGCCGGGTTTCTCGTGCTGCGCCTTGCGTTCGGCGATCCACTGCTCGGGCGTCTTGCGTCCGAGGTCCACGAGGCTTCGTCCGATCACCGCCTCGAGCACGTCATCGAATCTGGTGCCCTCCCTGATGACATCGGAAAGCCCGGGATAGAGCGCGCGGAACTGCTCGTTGAACAAAACGATGCGATCATCGGCGTCATAGAGCACGAAACCTTCGGAGATCGTTGCGATTGCCGCGGCAATGGTCTTGCGCTGCGCCTCCGCCTCGGCCGCAAACCGATCCCGCGCGCGAAGGCTGTCGCGAAACAGCGCGAGCGCACGCGCCATCGCCCCGATTTCGTTCGGCCCGGCGGGCGGAATCGCGACCGACAGGTCGCCGGCGCCGAGACCGTCGATGGCGCCGACAAGCGTTCGGAGCGGGACTGCGATCGATCGCAGGATGGCAAAGGTGAGCAGCACGCCCAGAATGAGAATGACCAGGTCGGCGACGATCGTTCCCCTGGTCGCAGCTCTGACTTCCTCCACGATTCGCTCGCGCTCCGCGCTGAGCTCGCCCCGAAGCTCATCGACAAGGGCGGCCAGGAGCTCGTCGACCTTGACGCTGTGATTGCGCGCCTGGGCCAGAAGCGCGTTTCCGAGAACGCGCTGCTCGTTTGTGTATTTGTCGACCGCATCGTTGGCGGACTGTTCGAATGCCGCGCGCTCGGCGCGGACCCTTGCCACGAGATCCGGCTTGCGCTTTGCAAGCTGGTCGAGATAGCCGTCCATGCGCATGCGGGCCGCCGCAGCATTGCGCTCGGAGGGCGTGAGCAGGCTCACCGCGAGATCGGTGAGCCAATAGCGCATCTCGCCAAAGGCGACCCGGGCGCCGGTCGCGGATTCGATGATCTCACTCAGCTCGGTCTCGGTCGCAACCGCGCTTGAATTGTTTTCCAGCTTCCTGGTCAGGAACAGATTGGTTGCTATCAACAGGCACAACAGCAACCCCGAAAGAATGATCAGCCTGGTGCGGATGCTGAGGTGCGACATGGCTTCACCCCCTGCTCAAGCCGGAGCGGCTCGAGCCAGGCGCGGCTCTCTTTCCGACAATCCTCGCCGGCTCGCAATCGCGCATTGCTATTTGAACAGCGTCACGCTGATGATCGCGCCCAGGTCGCCCTCCTTGCCGCCCTCCTTGGGGTAACCGGTGAGATCGGTTTCTCCCTTCGGCGATCCATGGCAGCTCAGGCAGCTTGTCGCGTAATATTCGGGCATCATCATGCGAAAGGCCTGTCGATCCTTGGTCTGGGTTTCGGCCGAGAAGGCCTGGCCGCGCGGCCAATCCGGCTGAAGCAATTTGGTTCGGATCACGTCGCTTTCCCAGGTGTCCGGGCGCGCCTTCCGGTTTCTGACCAGTTGTTCGGGGGCCGTCACCTTCACATGCGCCTCATTCCTGGCCCGGTTTTCGAACGCTTCGTTGACGAGGCGCGCAAACACGGCCGGAATGAAAGCCTTGAAGCCGACGCCCTTGGCGTTGATGGTTGCCTGGTTGGCGTCGGTCGCCTCCACGATCGCATCCATCTGGGCGCGCAGAAGCTTGCCGTGCCGGGATTCCGGATCGATGCTTGCCGGATCGGTTCCGGTGTTCTTCTTGTAGATCTCGATCGCCTGTCCGAGGACGGCCTGGCCGGAGAGGCCCTTGTCGCCGAGATCGGGATCATTGATCCGGGCCTGGTTGCTCGAAATCACCTGGCGCGATGCCCGGAGCATGTCGGCAAGGCTCTTGGCAATGGTCGCGTCGTCATCCGAGGCGGCACGAAGCGGCGCAATGGAAAGGCTCGCTCCGACCAGAATGGCGGCCAACACAATCGATTTAAAACGACCCCTGATCATGCAAAATCTCCAACGGAAAGGTCTGTTGGTAGCATGTTGTCGGAAAAGGCAAAATAGCGTCTTTCAGATCACCGACCCCTGGGGCACGGCGGATCGGCTGCGCGCGGGCGCACGCCACTGGAGACGGGCATTTGCCTGCGACGACCGACATGATGCGCCGCCAACGTGGCAGGCTCAGTGGCCTTGAGGCATCTCCTGGAGTGGCAGCGCCGGCACCGAGACCACGTTGGGAGTCCCCCAAGCCGTCGAAATTCTGATTTGGCGCGATGCGAAAGCGAGCGTTTGGGTAAACACGTTGCTGATGACAGCGGCCACGCGGCCTTCGCAATCGAGCACCGGCGCGCCCGAGGCGCCGTGATCGATGGCGAGGCGGTTGTCACCCTCGAACATTTCCAGGAGCGCGGTGCCCGCCAGCCTCTCGTCTCCAAAGCGGACGAACCGTCCTGACACCGGGTGCGGGACACCCTCCTCGTAGACGAAAGTCACGACCCGCTCTTCCGGCACGAGCGGCTCTTTCCTGATCGCGACAGGCTGTGCGGCAGCAACGGCGTGCTGAAGCTCGATCACAGCCAGCCTTTCCACCTGGTCCCCCGCAACGCGCAGGAGGCGTGCGGCGACGCGCTGGCCGCCCTTGTCGCCCGAGATCTCCAGCATCTCCCAGTCCCGCTCCGAGAGCTTCATGGCGTCCGCGACGTGCGCAGCCGTGACGATCGTCGTCTCGGATAAAAACCAGCCGGTACCGGTGATGCCGATGACCTCGAAGCGCGCACCGCGCTCCTCTTCATCGAAATACCGACTGATGCTGATGGTCGAGTGTGCAAACTGCGCTGGATCGATGCAGGCCGCGTGAGCCCAGGTGCCCGCAAAAGCAGGCAAGGCGGCCAGCAGCCGCCACCAGATGTGTGCGCCCATGATGATGAAGCCCCCGCCTCGCCCGCAAGGGAAAGCGAAGTTGGCGGCGCGGGCAATAGGACGAACCGGCTTATCCGGAGTTTTTTTCGACGCGTTGTGGATATCGCGAGCAGCATGATGCGTTCGCCGCGGTGCACTCGCGTAGCCGACGTTGCCGCAATGCAGGGCCGCATGGATGGCCAGCCATCCTCTTTGGGCGAGGTTCGGGAACGATGGCGTCCCGGTGAGCTCTCGGTTCAAGCGTACCGCCGATAAGGGGTTCCTATCCTCCGCCTTGCCGCGCCTCGCTTCGCGTCCGGCAGCGATGCGACGGACTCCCAGCCGCATGCGGCAGCGCACGCGCCAACGACGATAGCGGGCGACCGAAATCGTTGCCTGCAATTCGCGATATCATGATGATGAGGGAGCGATCGCCCTCATCTATGCTCGCTTGCGTCAACCGGCCGTCTTCATCACGAAGGGATTGCCGCCGCCGGGGCCGTTGTTGATCCACACGCTCTTGGACTGCAGATATCCGTCGATCGCCTCTGCGCCGTTTTCGCGACCGAGCCCGGAAGCCTTGTAGCCGCCGAACGGCATCAGGAAGCTCACCGCCCGATACGTGTTCACCCAGACCGTGCCGGCCTTGATGCGCGAGGCCATCACGTGAGCGCGCTTGACGGACTGCGTCCAAACACCGGCGCCGAGGCCGTATGCGATGTCATTGGCTATCCGCACCGCCTCTTCGTCGTCCCTGAACTTGATGATCGACAGGACCGGACCAAACACCTCCTCCTGCGCGATGCGCATCTTGTTGTTGACGCCCGTGAAGATGGTCGGCTTGACGAAATACTTGCCGCCCCCCTCCTCCCTGGTCGCCGGCCCGCCCCCGAGCACGCACGTCGCGCCCTCTCCCTTTGCGATGTCGATGTAGGAGAGAATCTTCTGGTACTGGGGCGGGGTCGTCACCGGACCGACCTGCGTCTCTGCCAGCGCGGGATTGCCGAGGCGAGCCGTCTTGGCCATGGCCACCAGCTTCTCGACGAACTTGTCGTGAATTGTCTCCTGCAGCAGCAGACGCGAGCCGGCGATGCAGGTCTGGCCCGTCGCCGCGAAGATGCCGGACACCGCGCCGCTGACGGCATCGTCCAGAATGCAGTCGTCGAACACGATATTGGGTGATTTGCCGCCGAGCTCCAGCGACACTTTCTTGAATGTCCTGGCGGCCAGCTCGTTGACGCGGGCACCGGTGACGCTGCCGCCAGTGAAGGCGACCTTGGCGACCTTCGGATGGGTGACGAGCGGCTCGCCCGTGACCGCACCGTAGCCGGTCACCACGTTTACGACCCCCGGCGGCAGTCCGGACTCTTCGATGACGAGCTTCATGAATTCGAGCAGCGAGGCCGAAGTGAACTCGGAGGGCTTGATCACGATGGTACATCCCGCCGCCAGCGCCGGAGCCATTTTCCAGGTGGCCAGCATCAGCGGCGAATTCCACGGCGTGATGAACGCGCAGACGCCAACCGGCTCACGCAGGATGTAGGTGAAGTGCTCGGGCCGATCGACCGGCACCACCGCACCCTGAATTTTGTCGGCGAGGCCGCCGTAATAGTAGAACCACTCCGGCATGTACCTGGTCTGCGCAGCCATCTCGGAAATCAGCTTGCCGTTGTCGCGCACCTCGATCTGCCCGAGATGTTCCGCGTGCTTCTCGATGAGCTGGGCAATGCGGCGCATGATCTTGCCGCGCGCGGTTGGCGTCATCTTGGGCCACGGTCCCGTTTCGAAAGCGCGCGAAGCGGCCTCCACCGCCCGGTCCACGTCGACCTTGTCGCACTCGGGGATAGTGGCCCAAGGCTCGCCCGTATAGGGATCGAAAGTCTGGAACGTTTTGCCCGAGGCGGCATCGACCCATTTTCCGTCGATATAGGTTTGATAAGCGAGCATTGGTCCAACTCCGCTGTCAGTGACCTCAAAGACAAGACTACTTAATTGAGGCGTGGCGATCCAGATCGAACAGTCGGTGGTCGTCTCAATCGTCAGTGAAACTCGGCCGCGTGAGTTGCTCGGGCTTACCGCGCTGCGTCAGCCGCGCCGCGCTGCTCCATATGAGGGCAGGCAGTCGGGATTGCCTTCGGCAAGTTCGTAGAGAAGAATGGAGTTGGCAATACCATTCGAGCGAGCAGCCATTAACGTCCGGGAGATTGGCCATGTCTTATGGAAAGGTCGTGCTCTGGCGTCCCATGTACAATCTGCAGGGACACCAGATGCTCGCTGAGGCGGGGCTTGATGTTGTCGTCGTCGACAGCGCCCGCGCCGACGAGGTCAAGCAGGTTCTTCATGGAGCACGTGCGCTGTGGGTCCGAACGCCCGAGCGCGTAACGGCCGACATCCTGGATTCGGCCAACGATCTGGTCGTGGTTTCGACCTCCGGCTTCGGCTCCGACAATATCGATATTCCTGCCGCGACCGCGCGCGGCATTCTGGTCGTCAACCATCAGGGCTTCGGTCGGGTGCCCGTCGCCGAGCACACCATCATGATGATGATGGCAACATCAAAACAACTGCTTTGGGGAGATCGCGGCGTCAGGGACGGATCGGCCTGGAACAATCGCTCCGGACTTGAGATCGGGGAGCTCGAGGGGAAAACCGTTGGGATCGTCGGGCTCGGCTACATCGGCTCCGAAATCGCGCGCAAATTGAAATACGGATTCAATTGCCATGTTCTGGCCTACGATCCCTTTGTCAACCCCCGCATCGCGCGGCTCGCGGGCGTGCAGCTCGTGGCGGATCTTCATGCCATGCTGGCGGAGAGCCGTTTCCTTGTGCTGGTGCCGGAACTGACGCCACAGGCGCGCGGCATGATCGGCGCAAAGCAATTGGCCGCTCTGCCCAAGGGGGCCATCGTCATCAACACAGGCAGGGGACAGGTTCTCGACTTCGACGCCTTGAACGATGCGTTGGAGAGCGGTCACCTGTTCGCGGCCGGCATCGACGCTTACTTCCCGGAGCCATTGCCTGCCGACCATCCCCTGCTTCGCAGCCAGAAAGTCACCCTGTCACCTCATATCGCCGGCGGCACCGTCGAAGCAACGCTGCAGCTTGCGCGTTCGGCCGCCGATCAGATCGTGACCGCCCTCAGCGGCTCGCTCCCGACATTCCCGCTCAACAAGGCCGCTTGGGATGCACCCAACTCGCGTCGTCCAACCAATGCGTCGTGACGAAGAGCGCATCCCCACGCGTGCGCTGACATGAAGCAAAAGCCCGCCGCGCGTGCTCGGTTCCTGCCGAGCCGCGCTTCGGGCACGCGCAAACAAGGACCTCTACTAAGGCGTAAGGGTCGATGACCTCTGCCAGGGAATGCGCCGACGACTGAACGCGTTGGAATGGCTCATCCAGTTTGGCAGCGGCATGCCGTCGCGATGACGCCCTCCAGCTTCCGCGGCCGCCCAGGCCGCAACGGCACCGAGAAGCAGGGCGGTGGCGACCGAAAAGGCCAGAATGATCGTGCTGGCTCGCGTGCGCGCGATGGCCTTTCGCGAGTCGGCAATGACCGTGTCGACGCGGCGATCCGCATCCGCGCCGGAGACGCCCGTGGTTGCAGTCACGAGCTGAGCAAGATAGGTCCGATCGTCCTGGCTGACCCCACTGTGGCCTGAAGAGGTCAGAAGGATACGACCCGCCTCCGCGCGCGCCGGCGCGAGATCGGTGCCGGGCGGCCGCCGTGGAGCCCGAAACAGATGATCTATTTCGTAGCTGAGAGCCGATGGTTCGGTCGCGGAGTTCGCCGTCGCAAGGCTCGAGGGCCGGTTTCCGGCGGCGGCCAGAAGCGCCGTCAAGACGGCACCGAGCGCGACAGCCAAGGCCCACGTCGCGATGCCGTGCAAGCCATCGCGCCTCTGGATATCCTCGGCCTCGTCGACATCATGAGGTGTGCGGGTGCGGGCTGCGAGATACCCACCACATCCGAAGCTCACAAGCGCGGCCAGGATCAGATAGATCCCGGAGAGCAGCCATAGCGCGACCGAGGCGTCGCGCCAGGTTGGCGCTGACGAGCTGACGCCTAGTCCAACCGTGGCAGCGAAAGTGATGAGTATTGACGATACCGCCGTCGCCGTTAACGCTCCGGCGACGATCGGGCTCCATTGCAAAGTAGGGGGTTCGTCGACGCTACCCAACACGGGTGTCTGCGTCATCGGCATTGCTTCCGTCGTCATCGTGGAAGCTCCTAGCGAAGACCGAAGAATGACAGTATCGCCATAACGATAACGATGAGACCGATCAGATAGATGATTCCGTCCATGGTCGTGTTCCTTCAGCCTGCCCAATTGTTCCTGTTAATGGACGCCGGAAAGGAATGTTCCACTTTTGTGGAGCGCAGAGACTGCTCGAGCGCCGTTGACAGCCCGCAATCGACGTTCCGGATTTCGTTTCAAGCGCACGTGAGTCGGCGAAACGCATTTTGTAGCGCGGAACCAGTTCCAGCGCGCGGGAGAGGAACTTTCGAAGCTCGCCGCGGATTTACCCGCATGCATTTTGGACAGAGGAGATCCGCATGAGAAAGACCGCTCTAGCTTTTGTGCTTGCCGCTTCCGCCGTCTCGGGCGCCTACGCCGCGACGACGATGACCTCGGCTCCGCCAGAAAGCTGGACCGTGACGAACTACTACAAGCAGTCCGTCTACGATCCGAAGGAAACCAAGATCGGCGAAGTCGAGGATGTTCTCCTCGACAAGTCCGGAAAAGTGACTGGACTGGTTTTGGGCGTCGGTGGCTTCTTGGGCGCGGGCGAGAAAGACGTCATCGTTCCCTTTACCGCCGTGAAAAGCACCAAGAAGAATGACAAATGGTGGCTTACGCTCGACGAAACCAAGGACGACCTGAAGAAGGCTCCCGGCTTCACCTACGACAAGGCCAGCACAACCTGGGTTCCCGAGAAGAAATAAGGAAAGAGACAGGCAAAGGAGCAAACCGTTCGGACTTGCTCCTTTGCCATCCTTCCTTGATTCGATTTGCCTTCGGGCGACTTCCAGCACCACTTTGCCGACCGAGTGTCCCGCTTCGACCCAGCGCTTCCGGCGCAGCCCTCAGCGGAAACGTCTTCTGAATGTGCGGCTGACCTTGTGGCCTGCCAGGAGGTCCGCGATCTCGGCAAGCTCGTTGCCATCAGCCTCGACAGTATACCGCAGCGCGCGAACTTCTTCCGAGCTTCGGTCAGAGCTAGGAACGACGTTTCCAACCCGGCGTTTGCTAGGAAAGTCAGGGAGATTTGCATGAGCAGGAAACGCGAGCCAAATGGCGTCGAGCCCGACTTCTCGGAGGACGACATTCAACGCGAGCAGCTCGGCCCGCGCGGCGTTCCCGGCGCGCCCGATCCAGCCAAGATGACGCCGCAGCGAGAAAAGAAGACGCCGAAATCCATCGATCAAGGTCATGTTTCCTGACAAGGCGCGGCAAGCCAGGCGTTTCGGAAAACCGGACGATGAAGCGGAGTTTCTCCATGGCCGAGACCGGTAGGCGCTCCGGCCCAGCGCGCCGCCGAGAGCACCGTCGGCAAGAACAACCGTGCCGGAAAGGACACCAACGGCGCCCGCGTCGATGCCATCAAGCAAAGTTCCCGCGCGCTGCAACTCGATCCGCAACAGCGTCAACACATCAAGGATATCCTCGCCCATCAATCCGACGCTCCAAGACTTCAGAAAGCTCCTTTCGAGCTCATGATCGGGGCGGCAGTCCCCAATCAAGTGACGCTCAAAGGCGTTCCTCCCGAAGTAACTCAAGTGATGAACGGTTATCAGGGAGATGACTATCTCCTGGTGGGCGACGAGATGGTGATCCTCGATCAACAGACTCGCCGTGTGGTGGCGATCGTGCCGGCAGTCGGCTAAATAAGTTGGCCTGGAAGCTGTCTTCGCTGGCGGCAATCTTGGCAACCAGGCTTCCCATCGAAAAGGCGTTGGCGATCACGGCGCATACAGCGACGGAACCGGAGCATTACGCCGTGTGCTGCAACGCGCAACTTTCCGTGGGGATGAAGCGGGTCGGCATTGCCGCGTATTCCGTCCAGAACAGGTGTTGCACCTCCTGCTCAGGAGATCGTCAGACATGGCCTCGAAGCGGCCGCCACAGAACACGAAAAGCTCCGTTGGCA
>CAVTYJ010000019.1:0-25345 GCA_963738845.1 uncultured Alphaproteobacteria bacterium
GCGTCGTTGATTTCGTATAGCTTTTTTGATTTTTACCGACAAATGTTTTGGCGGAAATCGCCGATGTTTTGCAGATCCATGTTCATCCCCGAGCGTCCCTGGCGCGCGCCCCGATGCTGATGCATGGGTCGCCCTTGGCACGTGATCAGTCAGCGCGCTAAAGCCAATCCTGTGATGACGTTCTCCAGCTCTTTCATCACGGTCGGACATGCAACCTTCTTGTTGGTGCGCGCGGCGGGGCGGAACGCGGTTTCAGCGGCCGTCATCGAAACGGGATGTTCTCTGATTCCGGTTTGACGCCAGAGCCACGGCAGCAAGCCAACAGCGGCTTCAGAATTAA
This sequence comes from uncultured Alphaproteobacteria bacterium, assembly GCA_963738845.1. Classification (GTDB taxonomy): domain Bacteria; phylum Pseudomonadota; class Alphaproteobacteria; order Rhizobiales; family Xanthobacteraceae; genus Bradyrhizobium. The sequence continues at coordinate 341 of CAVTYJ010000019.1, forward strand.
AACTGGCTGGAAGTTAACGCGTGTTAGTCCCGGCGGAATGCTCAGGAAGTAGCCTGAAAGAACTAACCCGATCAGCGAGGGGGAACGCCATGGCAAACACTGATTCGCAAGCAAGCGTGCGTATTTCGCGCCCGGAAGCAATTCGTGAAGCGCAGGAGCGGCTGGTGCTGCTTCGCAAGATGCAACGGTGTTTGGAAAAGCAAAAGATGGCCCCTGCTGATGAGGCGAAGCTCAAGCGCATAAACTGGCAATGGTTTCCCTTCGAAGAGCCAAATTGAACATCCGCGCGGGCTCGCGGCGTTCGCCTCCTAACGTTTGCGTTTTGCGGGAGAAGTCGGAGGTGGAGGCGGTGGCGACAGATCGACAGGCATGAACGGCTGAATCTCGCAGGCGTCTATGATGACGGCTTGTCTGGCGCCCTTGTAAACGTCGTTGTCGAAGAAAACGGAAAGATAGGCGAGTCGCGCCACGGGGCTCGGCGAGGGTGGGGGCTGAGACAGCGAAGATGGCTCTCCCGCGGTGATATCTGTCGGAGCTCCAGCGCTCGCCGGGGCCGGCAACGTACCCCTCAGGCAAACAAAGTAGCGGCCCGGACCGTGATCTGATGGACGCACCGCAGAGACTTCCAACGGTGCGGTGACTTTGGTCTCCAATGCTACCGTCTTGAGACCGGCAATGACGGCATCCCGCGTCGGTTCGGACGGCGGCATGTAGGTCGAAGGCGGCGAATCCACCGATGCGCAGGCGCTCAGGAGGAGAAAGAGCACTCCAATGCCGGCCGATCGCATGTCGGCAAAGCTGATGGCTGGCGGTCGGTCGGGCATGCCCCTGTTCTGGAAAAAGATGTGCCAGAACGCAAACTGCTTGATGAGCCAGTCGCACAAGAAAACCTGCCCGAAACAAACTTTTGGACGGCCAGTTCGGGAAAACCTAGCCTAACCGACTTACGCGAGCCTTACGTTGCAGCGCCTGAACTGTGGAGAAGAAGGGCCAACGGGGGGCAACAAAGACCGGCGGCCCGTACCGATCACTTCCAATTGCCAGGCGCGCGTGCCGGCGATGATCGGAGAGAGCCAGATCGAACAACTCGCGCTTTTATTCCCGGCGACCGAAGGTCTTGGTGAAGCAGTTCACACTCCTGGGCGGCTCGGTCGCTCGTTTTTCCGCGGACTTCCGGGCGTGCTGTGGTCGCCGGACTAGGCCGGGGCAGACGCGCCGCAAGCGGCCCGCAAGTCCCGCGCGCTGGCCCGGTTTTGATGATTTTGTATTGCCATATGCACGAAGTGAAGCTTGCCGGACACGGCACTGGACAAATGGAATGGATAGGCATCGTCCCGGCCAAGCGAGCGATTGAGCTCGTTCAGCGAGTAGGCAAGAGATGCCCAGGACGCCAACAGCGCGCTGAAATCGCTTTCGAGATAGGGATCCCGAAGAGTCTCGAGGACGCGCGATTGCAGCGACAGCGGAAGTCCGGCGATCGAATTAAGGGCGGAAACGATATGGAGGAAATGTGCGAAAGTTTCGGCCCAGTCCTCCCAGGGATGCGCGCTCGCATATTCGCTGATGAAGGCAGCGCGATCATAGGAGCGGTCGACGCGCTCGTGATAAGCCCTCAGCGCGGTTTGGTAGTCTTGGGACTCGTCGCCAAAGATCAGCCTGAAGGGCGCCTTCAGCCTGGTATCGGCGACGAGAAGGTCCCAGTAGAAGTGACCCACTTCATGACGGAAGTGGCCGAGCAGGGTGCGATAGGGCTCACGGAACGCCACGCGCCGGGATTCGCGCTCGACGTCGTCGGCCTCCGCGAGGTTGAGCGTGATGAGGCCGGCCGAATGTCCCGTCAGGATCGGACCTTCCTGCGCATCTTCGGAAAGAATGTCGAAGGTGAGGCGCACGCCGTGCTCTGACGCCAGCGGCAACTTGAGACGGCAGAGATCGTAAACCAGTCGCCGCTTGGCTTCTTCCACGCGGCTCCACAGCAGCCGGTTCTTGTTGGATCCGAGATTCGGGATGGTGCGGGTGAGCGCGCACGAGCGGCAGTAGATGCTGCCCTCGTCGGCAGACCAGTTGCAGCCGATCAAGTCGCGGTTGGAGCAGGGCCGCATCTGATCCAGTCGACGGAAGACAAGCGCCGCCGAATCGAAGGCGAGAAGCTGCGAACAGTTCGTGCAGCGGATTTGCTCAAAGAAGATCCGCTGTTCGCAATGTGGGCAAAAGAGATTTCGCATGCCAGCTCCTGCCCACATCCGTCGTATGCTCGGGTTAACGCGGGGAGAGCACGAAGTTCCCTGCTTTTGTGTTACACCCGCTTGCGCTTCTGAACGAGGCCTGTTCAGTCACGCCAAGCTGCCTTGCTCAAAGGCTGAAGCTTCAGGGTCGTCTTGTCTCGATGGAATCCGGATACCCGGTCCAAGGGCGCAGCAGCCGTTCCGTGACGGCTCCGATCACAAACCCGGCCAGCACGTCGCTGGCCCAATGCGCCAGCACGGCGACCCGCGTCAGTGAGAGCCCTACCGCTATCGCGCGGGTTACTGCGCGGGGGCCCGATGGAAGTGATCCGGCCGCCGAAGCAAGCGCACCCATATGCAGCGCGTGACCGGACGGGAAAGCGTCCTTGGGTTTGCCTGCAAAAGAAATGCCGTGGATGTGACCCACAACCGTCCGGCGGTCGGGCCTGGTCTGGTCGAAGCACAGCTTGAGGGCATGCGGCAGCAGCGACGCCGTGATGGTCACCAGCAGTGCGTGATTGCCGATATGGCGCAGATGCTCGCTCTTGCCTCTTGTTCCAAGCCAGCCGGCCGCAGCCAGCACCAGAAGAATCTTCTCGTCGGCTCCCCATGTCAGGGTGCGCGCGGTTTGCTCGAGCCCGGGCTCGGTGTTTCTCGCGATCGCCCGGGCGATTGCGACGTCCGTGCTGGTCGGTTTGACGGTCACGAGAGCCACGGCTTGCGTCCTCTGGGTGAAAGCCCCGACTTCTAACGCTCGAACGAGTTCCGGGTTCGCAATTCTGTCATGTTCGGCCTCGAGCCGGAGGAACGAAGTTCCTTGACGGAGCGTTTCGGGCTTTTGAGCATGAAAAGAGGATCGGGATGACCAACTTGCTCAAGCTGCCGACCTGGGCGGACAAGTCTCATGTTCTCGCGGTCATCGAAACCCCCCGCGAGGGAGCAGTTGCAAGCTGGAGTTCGATCCGAAGCTGCGGGCGTTCACGCTGTCGAAGCCGTTGATGGTGGGGCTGACCTATCCCTATGACTGGGGATTTATTCCCTCGACCGAGGCCGACGACGGCGATCCTCTCGACGTCCTGGTCATCCACGACTCCGCCACCTATCCTGGCCTGGTGCTCCGCTGCAAGCCGATCGGAATCCTCGAAGCCGTCCAGAAGGCCAACGGCAAGTCCGAAAGGAATGACCGCGTTTTCGCCGTGCCGGACCGCTCGCCGTTCGAGGGTGACCTGCAGGACGTCCGCCGTCTGCCCAAGCGCGCGGTCGATGAACTAGAACATTTTTTCCGTGCGACGAATGCGCTCGAGGAAAAGGAGATCGAATTCTTGGGCTGGCGTGGACCCAATCGCGCGATCAAGGCGATCGACAAGCTGTCGCGCTAGTGGCGGCGCGTGCAGTCGGGTCGGCTTTTTGTTCGGTGCGATGCAATGATGGTGAACATCCATTCAAGAAAGTTTCGAGGCGATGCCTGCAACAGATGCGAGCGACATTTGTTGCCCCGGTGTGGCTACGATGGAGATGGAACATGAGAAAGCTCTCTTACGTCCTGGCGGCATTGGCGACAATCGCGCTGCCTACAATCGCCAGCGCAGAGGGATTTGGCGTGTATGTCGGTGGCGACCGCGACTACTATCGCAGCCGTGACTACGGCGGCCCCCGAGTCGAATTCTACGGGCATGATCGCGGTTGGCATCGCGGATGGTATCACCGCGACTACGGCGACAGGGGCGACATCATCAGGCGTCATTATTGGGACGAGTATGGACCGAGATGAGTGCTGATGGAAATGGCCCCGCGAAGGGGCCATTTTTTTGCAGCTTGCGGCAGCGCGCAGCAGAGAAGAAAAAAGCCCCGGCTCTTTGTCCGGGGCCATGAGTGAAGTTGCGTCCCGATCAAAAGGGGGGCGCCTTTGATCAGAAGGAGCATTATGCCTCTCGCCGAAGCTTGCGCATTAACATGCGATGGTGGACGAATGACGATGCGGAGAACCGAAAACCCGGCAGCAAAAGCGCGGGCAGCGCTGCCCGCGCGACCCTTTCCGGCATGATCGAGCATACATATGTTAACGATAGTGCTGCAACCGCTGAGTCTAGCGCTCCGAAGTCTGGTCGGTGCGATGGATGCGAAAAGCGGCGCAAGTCAGGAGGACAAATCGTGGCCCAGCGCGGCTCAATCGTGGGGCGGAACCAGGACATCGTCGATCTGATTCACCTGCTTTATGATTTGCTGGATGCAGCAACGCGGCTTCCGGCGGGATCGGAGCGCCAGATGGTGCTTGCGCAACTTCGCGGGTTCTCCAGCCGCCTGAACGAGCTGTTTGCGCGCGCCTGCCGTGAGCTCGAGGCTTCCGGCAACGACATCGCGCCCGCGCAGCCGATCGTTCCATCGGGGCAGGGTTAGGCTTGGCGTTCACGCCTCGACGTGATGCCGGCTCGACGATGCCTGTTCGAGCCGATCGTTTGTTCCCCGTCGAATAATATTCTTTCTGTCGCGCCTTTTATCCTGCGTAAACGACTGCGCCGCTCAAATAGCACATCATTGTGGCGCTGAGGCACCCGGACAGGAGGACAGGAGGCGCAGATGACCAATGTGGAAAACGTCCGACGAACGCGCAGGCGCTTCAAGCAGGAGCAGCCGCTCAGGTGCCGCCTGCAAAGCGCGGCGGAGCAGTGCAGGCAAGCGGCAGCGAAGCAGCCGTCGGGTCCCAAACGCGAGGCCTTATTGCGAGCCGCGCGGCGATACGAAGTCACCGCACATCTTGACGAATGGCTGTCATCGCCTGAAATGCAGCCGCCGAAGCCATCCAGCTGATCCCGCGCGCGGCACCACCCATCGCAAGACGCGACGCGCTGAATCAAACCGCGGATCATCGCGCTCGGCGGCGCCCCACGACAACCCCCAGCATGAAAGTGATCAGGAGCGAGCCCAACGGTGCTTCGCGCACCACGTTGCTCAGGACGCTCAAGGGCATGCCGGGCTTCTGGGCAGCTTCGAACGCGCGGTTCAACTGGCGAGCCGCATCTGTCAGCACGTCGGCGACCTCGGTCATCGCAGATTTTGCCGCAGGTTTTGCCCTGGGCTCGGCATCCAGGCCGTCGTCCATGACCGGTGCGATCGGGATCTCGTCACTCACGGCGTCAATCTCCTTGTCGCTCTTACCCGTAATATCGCCAACGGCGGGACGGACGGCTCGGCGGACGCATCAGCATCAGGGCAAGGCCAAAGCCGATCGCGCCGGCAATCATGACCGAGCCGAGTGGGTTCTCCTTGACTCTTTCTGCGATGGCTTGCGAGCCGTCGCGGACGGCATCGCCGCTGTTTTCATAGGCTTGACGGGCGTAGTTGGTTGCGGTGTCCGTGGCTTCGCGGGCCATATCCTTGGTTTGCCCGTAAAGATTCTGCGCCTTGCCTGCTGTCTGGCGCGCGAGCCCTTCCGCCTGGGCCTTTGCATCGCCGGTCATGCCGCCCACGGTATTCCCGACCTTGCCGGCAAAATCCTCGGCTGAACCGGTAATTCGATCCTTGTCCATCACCACCTCCTGGAATGAATTCGCATATCCTAACGAGCCACCTCGAACACGGTTCCTCGATTTCGGGTAACATGAGTTAAATCACTGATGAACATAAAGCCTGTCATGTTAACGGGAGTTACGCTAACGCCACGACCCCTGTAAATGTTAGGACCCGCTTCGGTGCCGGGACGTTCTCGGATGGTGGGGCCAACGCTGGAGCCTCGGATGGCGGAGCGGCGGAAGTTCAGGCACACACTCTCGTTTATTGAAAGACTGGCAAATCATTCGAACCAGGTTCGGGCGAAGGCGACGTCACTGCCGAGGGTCAAGAGCGCGATGCGATGTTCGAAAAGCTGAGGCAGACGGAATCGGCCGCCCAGATCAGTCGGTGGCTCTCGTCCGGGGAGGAGGACGCGGAGTCCCCGGAGGAGATTCATCCCATGAAGTGAGGGTTGCACGGGTGTTTGCCATCTTCGCGTAGGGCAATTGCTGCCCCCGCCTTTGCCGATCTCGAAAAAACTGAAGTCCGGAAACCATGCCCCTTCGCGTCGCTATAGCCTGAAACGCATGCAGCGCGAACGCTCGGCCAAACTATTTGCCGAGGAAGAGCTGGAGCGAAGGACCGCAAAGATCTTGAAACGCGCGACGCACGTTGCTTCGTCCCGACGGTGGTCGCGCTAACATGGGTTAATCATTTTCATCCCGTTAATTGCACGCGATCCTGCGCTGCTTCGCAAAATCGGATTAGAATGGCGGCGCGTTGCAGGAATCCCGCAAATGAATGTGCTCGGAATCGCCTTGATCGTGATCGGAGCCGCGCTTGTCTGCTGCGCGCTGGTTTTTCGGCGGGGCACTTCGACCGATGAGGAAGCCCGGGCGGACACCGCCTTGTCCAACATTCGTCCTCGCCTCGATCAGATCGGCGACAGGCAGCTTCCTTGAGCCAGCTTCCTTGAGTTCAGGCGCGTGCGCCGAATTTGCGCAATGCGGCATCTGGAACGACGCCGCCTCTCATCTGGTTGGGTTGGAGCATCTTGGGCCCGTCTGACAGGATCCCCAGGACGGCCGAAAGGTTACATGTCCCGGACTTCAATCTCCGCCGATTCAGGAGCGATCGACCCTCGGGCTGCATTCGCTCGAGCAGTACGAGCCGATCATAGGTCGCAGCGCGATCGAACGGATCGGCAAGAAAATTGATGGCGTTCGCATGATGCAGGTGACGCACGTGAGCTCGACCTTTTACGGCGGGGGCGTCACGAAAAATCTGACGCCGTTGACGTTGATGATGAACGCGACCGAGGCCGCCGCGCGCATCGTCCAGGTGCTGAAGAATTCACGCCTGCGCGAGGTGCTGGGCTCGCAAGCCCGGGAAACGGTACGTGAAAAGTTTCTGATGAGCCGTCCTTCTGGAGGATTGGCTCGACTTGTTCGGCAGTTATTCCGGATCGGAATAGGATGAGGATCGCTCAGGTTGCTCCATTGGCCGAAAGTGTGCCGCCCAATCTCTATGGCGGCACCGAACGTGTCGTTGCCTGGCTTGTCGACGAACTCGTCGAGCTCGGACATGAGGTGACGCTGTTCGCGAGCGGCGACTCGCGCACGCGCGCCAGGCTTCACGCTGTCTGGCCTCGCGCGCTTCGGCTTGGCCGTCCACGCAGCGATCCAATGGCCGCGCAAACGGCACTGCTGGAGGCCGTGGCCAGTCGCGCCCAAGAGTTCGACGTGATCCATGCTCACATTGACTGGCTGCATCTGCCGTTGCTCAGCAGGCTCGGCGTGAGCTTCCTCACAACTCTGCACGGCCGGCTGGACCTGCCGGGCCTTGCCGAAGTGGTTCGACAATTTCCGGATGCTCCTTTCGTTTCGATATCCGACAATCAGCGATTGCCGCTCGCAGGCGCCAAATGGTCCGCCACGATTTATCACGGTCTGCCGAAGGACAGCCTTCGGCCGGTCTACGAGCAGGGATCGTATCTGGCCTTTCTGGGCCGGCTCACCGCCGACAAGGGACCGGAGGCTGCAATTCGTATTGCGCGGGGAGCCGGAATGCCGCTGCGCATTGCTGCAAAAATGCCGCGAAGCGAACGGGGCTACTTCAAGGATCGCCTGGAACCGCAGATCGACGGCAAGCATGTCCAATTGTGCGGCGAGGTCAATGACCGGACCAAGCAGGCGTTTCTCGCAGGCGCCGCAGCTCTGGTTTTCCCGATCAACTGGCCCGAGCCTTTTGGGCTGGTCATGATCGAAGCGATGGCATGCGGGACACCCGTGATCGCGTTCCGGTCCGGCTCGGTTCCGGAAGTCGTCGACGACGGCATCACCGGCTTCGTGGTCGAAAGCGAAAGCGAGGCGGTCGAGGCAATCAGGCGGTTCGGCGAACTCGATCGTCGACGCGTGCGGGCGCATTTCGAAAAACAATTCACCGCAACGCGGATGGCGGAAGAGTATGTTCGGGCTTACCAGGCGCTAAGGGGGCGCGCGTCGTTGCCGCGCTGATCTTCGCATTGACCGTTTGTCGATCCTGCCGCATGCGCGGCCCGTAGGTGTTGAAGATGCGCGCGACCTTCACATCGACCTCGAAAACCCGATGATAGTCGAACATCAAGGCTTCAGCGGCGCGCTTGCCTTCGTCGCAAGCAGGCGCGCCCAACGGTGGACGGCGTCGATCGGGTGCTTCCCCTCGACGAGGGCGCGCCCGGCGCAGCACGACGTTTTGGTATCCGTCGGCCCGTCTGTTTCATCAACGGCGAGCAGGCGATTGGTGCGAGGTCGTGGAGGATGTCCGGTCTGCTCTTGGCGAGGCGGTTGGGCAGCACCGGCCAGCCGCTCATTGCGAGGTCGAAAGTTCCGCAGCCTCGGCCGCAGCGGCCGGGCAAATCGGCTGACGTCGCGGTGCCGGTGAGGGATCGGGCAGGCCGGGCTCGAAGTCCGCAAGATAGGCAAACGCCTGCCAGTCGGTGATCGTGATCGTTTTCGACTGAACCTGCCATTCGCGGCAGGAGAATCGCAGCGTTAGCGGTTGGTCAATGTCATGAAGCGGAACCGTTCCTAATTCCGTGTTGACCCGCAGTGACGCGCACGCCTCGATGTCCGGGCTTGTGGCTCACGACCCTGCTTGCGGGCTTCGCTGTCCCGGCTCGATCGGACGCCAGGAACAACGTTCGTTGGCCCGGTGTTGGAATCGACGCCAGCCGGGTCATCCAGTCGACGAACGCATCACGCCCGAGGCGCGCGGCCGCAAGCTGGCTGACGATGGTCGAAAAGGTGCTGCTGACGAGCCCGAGCTCGACGGCGGCAAGCCAATTTGATTTCGGCCGTAACACCGGCCTTATTCCAGTAACTGACGCAGCTTGGCGGCGTCAGCCGGCGCCGCGCTTTTCTGGTCGTTGTCGAAATAGACGAAGACGTCGCAGCCCTGCTTCTTCCAGCCCTTGAAGCGCCGCGCCCATTGTCGCAGCGTCGCAGCCGTGTAGTGACCGCTGTATCGGCCGCGCGGGCCGTGACCCCTGACGTAGACGAAATCGGCGGTGCGCTTCCATGGCGCCGGAGCCTGATGGTGATCCGACAGACACAGCGAAATATTGTGCCTGGAAAGCTCCCGAAAGACCCGAGAGTCATACCAGCTCGGGTTGCGGAATTCGAAGCTGTAGCGGCGCTTGTTCGAGAGCAGCTCCAGGAAGCTTGCGAGGCGTTCGTGGTTCAGGGCGAAATTCGGAGGTAGTTGAAACAGGACTGGTCCCGCCTTGTCGCCAAGCAGCGACAGCCGGCTCTCGAGCAGCTCGAGGCTGTTGACCGAGTTTTGCGATAGTCGTTTCCAGTGGGTGATGAACTGGGAAGCTTTCCAGGAGAACACGAACTCCTTGCCCGTATCGCGGCGCCAGCCTTTCACCGCCTCCGGCGTCGGAGTGCGGTAGAAGACACCGTTGAGCTCGGTGGTCTGAAATTGGCTTGCATAGTAGGCAAGCTGCTTCTTGAGCGTCACCGCCTTCGGATAAAACGGCCCGCGCCAGGAGCCGTAGTCCCAACCGGACGTGCCGATCAGAATGCGCGCCATCAGCCGGTCACGGCTGCTTGAGCGCTTGCGCGCGGCGCCCGCCGAAACGTGCAGGTCCGACCCGCGGAGCGTGCCATGGGAGTGCGCGCATCGAATGGCCTCAACCTTCAATGTCTCGCGGATCAATACGGTCGAGAGCGCCGCTGGTTCCTATCCGGCGGGAAGACGGTGAATAGGAACGCGGGGCCGCGCCGGCGATTGAGATGTGAACCGTTGAATTCAGGAGAAAATGCATGCCAGCCCGACAATTCGCGATCGTCACTGGCGCTTCCTCCGGGATTGGCCTGGAGCTCGCCACCATGCGCTTTGCGCGATCGGTGCGGCCTCGGTTGCGTTTATTCCGCATCGCGAGCTATTGAGGGCATTCAAGCGCCGGCCCACGCTCGGCTTCGCGATCTGGCGGGAAACTCTCATGGATGCTGCGATCTTTCGCGAGGCCATCACGCGAAACAGCGCCAAGCCGATGCTGGCGCGCATGGCGCATCTGTTTTGCGAGCTGTTCTACCGTGCGCGCGTGGCGCAACTCAATGTCGGCAATAGAGTCCAGGTCCCCATCAGCCTGATCCAGCTCGGCGAAGCGCTCGGCATGGCGATCGCGACCGTCAACCGGGCTCTTCAGCGGCTGCGTGCCTCGGGCAGCATCGAATTTCACGACGGCGAGCTGGTCGTGTTGAAATGGCGGGAATTGCAGCGGCTCGCCGATTTCAACCCGGACTATCTGCACATGAAGAAGATTTCGCCGGTCTGAAGGGCGCTCGCGCCGTCAGCGATTGGCTTGTACGGCGATGGCACGTGCGACGACCTCGTCGGCCAAGACCTTGTAATGCGCGGCAAGCCTGGTGAACAGCTCACGCTTCGCCTTATCGGTTGCGAGCCTTGCGATCATCTCACATTCAGCCATCTGCACCTGAAGCATCTCCAATTGAGTAGCCATGTCCTGCATTGGCGTCTTCCGATGGACATCCATCGGATCGTATTAGCGGACTGGACGGTAGCGAGTTGGATCAAATGATACGCAGCGGCAATTTGAGCGATTTAACATTGTTCCGCGCGAACCGGTTCGGCGTCAGGCGGTTATGCGAGCGGGAGGGCCGAACGCCCCAATAAAGGAGAACACCGATGGCCGACCAGAACTCTCGACGCACGCCGCATCGCCCGCGAACAGGAGAACCGCATAGCCGCCGTCAGCGCCGTCGCCTTGAATGCGGTTCGGCCGCTGATGCAGTATCAAATATCGGTGCTCCGGCTCTGGGCAGACCACGTCGAGATGTTCGTACGCAACTACGAGAAGGGGCTCGAAACCTTCAGCGCGGCTGTTGAAGAGCAGTGGCAGCGCGCCGCCTGAGCGCGATGAGACCGGGAGTTTTGTAACACCGGCAGGAGAAAGCGGAAGAAGAAACACAGGCGCAGACCGCGAAGCCTCGAGATCCGATGAAGATCTCGACGGCTCCGCGGCTGCGCCTGTTGCCGCCGACGCGGAAACGTCGATTAACATAGGTGAGATCGTAGATCGCCGGATCGAGCTAGCGTTGTTGCGGTGACGAGGAGGCCGCGATGGTTGATTCGGAAATTGCCTCGCTGCTGCGAAAGCTGATCAACGAGTTCTCGCGCGAGGCGCAGGTCGAGAAGGATATGCGCCGCCGCACGGCCATGAAGCCGCCGCCTGCTGCTGACAAGGACAGTCCGTCAGCAGACAGTTCGCCAGAGGCGACTCGCAAAGCGGTCAACCCGGTGCCGACAATGTGGCGTTGAGAGCAACGTCGCAGCCGCCAGGCACAAGCCCGAATTGGGAGGGAGCCAAATCGCGTCATTATGCCTGACATTCAGACGCTGGTCGAATGGGAACGGCACCGCGCGCTCATCGAGCAGCGCATCGCCTTTCTGGAGAAGCAGCCGCTCGCATGATGCTCAGCCTCGGGGGCGGCGCGCCCGTCTGAGATCGGCCCCCAGCTCGAACATGTAGTCGAGCTGCTTTTCGATGCGGTCGCGCCAGTTGTCGTTCTCAGCAATCAGGAGGCGCGCCCGTGAGATTGCCAATTCGGCTCTGTGGTTGAGTGCCTTCAACTCGTCGGAAAGCTCGCCCGCGGGTTCCTGTGCCATGGCCCGAGTATGGCTCGTCAGAACCGGCCTTACAACGCACACCGGACCCACGTTAAGTTGGCCATTACGAGCCGGGCCGGCGTGATTGCGGCCCTCTACGGCTTATTTCATTTGCAAGCGGACGGCCCAGATAAAATAGTATCTTTCGAGCAAGGGAGATCACGACGCCCATGACGATTGAAGCCAACGCAGCGCAAGACAAGGGCGAGGATCGACACGGACGCACGCCCCTGATTGTGGGCGTTGGCGGCTCGGCGGCTGCGATGGACAGCATCAGTCGATTTTTCGACAAGCTAGTCCTTGCGCCCGATCAGGCGGTGGTGATCGTCCTGCAGCACCGGGAGGCGATAGCCGATGCCGAATTGCGCAAGGTTCTGCAACGGCAGGACGGGAATTCTCCTGGCGGAAGCGCAGGATGGCGCCGAGATCGAGGGCGGCACGATCTATTTGTGCGCCGTCGACATGATCACCGCGATTCACGGTGGTCGCTTCGCGGTACGCAAGGCCGAACAGGCACCTGGAGAACATGCCACCATCGACAGCTTTCTGGTTTCGCTGGCCGAAGAGCGAGCGGAAAGCTCGATCGGGGTCCTTCTGGCCGGCACCGGCGGCGACGGGACGCTCGGGGTTGCCACGCTGAAAGACCAGGGCGGGCTTGCGATCGCCGAACGCATCGAAACGGACAGCGACGGGCATCTGAACGACAGCAACACGCCGGCCGCAATTGCCGACTTCGTTCTGACTGCGGATCAGATCCCCGAACACATCCAGGTCTACGCGAGGCATTTGCGCCGGCTCGAGGAGAAGCAGGGCTTCGACGAGGTTCTGGCCGCGGCCTCAACATCGCTGGCCCGTATCGCCGACATCCTGCGCAACAAGACTGGCAACGACTTCCACGGTTACAAGCAGAACACCTTTCTGCGACGCGTCCAGCTGCGCATGCAGGTGGTCCAGATCGACGAAATCTCGTCCTATGTCGATTTTCTGCGCAATGACAAGGATGAGGTCCTGCATCTCTTCAACGACCTGTTGATCGGAGTCACCGAATTCTTCCGCGACAAGCGCGAATTCGAGGTGCTGGAAACTCAGGTGATTCCGAAAATCTTCGAGGACAAGGGCGCCGGACAGCAGGTCCGGGTCTGGGTGCTCGGCTGCGCCACCGGCGAGGAAGCCTACTCCATCGGCATTCTTCTGCGCGAGCAGATGGCGAAGCTGGATTCGGTGCCGCAGGTCCAGATCTTTGCGACAGACATCGACGGTCGTGCGCTGGCCGCGGCCCGCGTCGGTCGGTATCGCACCAGCATCGAGAACGACATGTCGGCCGAACGGCTGGCGCGCTGGTTCGTGCGCGAAGGCGACACCTATTGCGTCGTCAAGGAGCTGCGCGAGATGTGTATCTTCTCCCAGCACAACGTGATCAAGGATGCGCCCTTTTCAAAGCTCGACCTGGTCTCCTGCCGCAATCTTCTGATCTATCTGAACTCGGAGCTGCAGAACCGGGTCATCCCGCTGTTTCATTTCGCGCTGTTGCCGGCACGCTTCTTGTTTCTCGGCAATTCCGAGAATGTGACAAGACATCCGAAACTGTTCACGCCGGTTGATCGGCGTGCCCGCATATTCCGCAAGCTCGATACCGGCGCGCGCCTGCCGCCGGAATTTCCGATCTCGACGGCGGCAAGCCGTGCGACCGTCGAGGTCACGCCGGTCCGCAATCTGGGTCCCGACGTCGGCCTCGAACGCCGCGCCCAGCGGATCGCCGAGCGATATGCGCCGGCCTACGTCATCACCGACGAAAACTTTCAAATCCTGCACTTTTCAGGACGTGCCGGCCGCTATCTCGAGCCCACGGCCGGCACGGCCACGGTCGATTTGCTCGGTCTCGTGCACCGCGATCTCAGGCTCGAACTGCGTTCCGCGCTCAGCCGGGCGGTCGAGACCGACGAGGCCGCCAATGCGGACCAGGTTCAGCTCGGACTGAACGGTCACCGCGTGCTCGTCGACATCACGGTTGAGCCGGTACCTGATGGGCTCGGCGGTCACCGGCATTTCATCGTGCTGTTCAAGGACGGCCCGGTCCGCGTCATCGATAATCCCGCCAGCGATGCCAATTCTCTGGTCCGCACCGAGCATGTCGAGCGACTGGAAAGCGAGCTGCGCGCCGCGCGCGAGCGGCTCCAGGCGACGATCGAGGAGCTCGAGAGCACAAACGAGGAGCTGAAGTCTTCCAACGAGGAATACCAGTCGCTCAACGAGGAGCTGCAGTCCGCAAACGAAGAGCTGGAGACCTCGCGCGAAGAGTTGCAATCGGTCAACGAGGAGCTGACCACCGTTAACGGCGAACTGGCACATCGCGTGCAGGAACTCACGCGCGCCACCAGCGACCTCAAGAACTTTCTGGAAAGCACCCAGATCGCGACCGTCTTCCTCGACAACGATCTCAAGGTGATGAACTTCACGCCGGCCATCACCCAGGTGCTGCATCTGGTCGAGACCGACGTGGGCAGGCCGATCGCCCATATCAAGGCGCGGATTCCGATCGAGCAGCTGTATGACGACGTGCGGCGCGTGCTGCGCACGCTGGCCAGCGTCGAACGCGAGCTGACCGCGCCCGACAGCGGAACGCGGTACATCGTTCGCATACTACCCTACCGATCGATCGACAACTTCATCGCGGGCGTGGTGGTCACCTTCATCGACGTCAGCGCGATCACGCGCGCGGAGGAGCGTCAGCGCGTGCTGCTGGCGGAGCTCCAGCACCGCGTGCGAAACACGCTGGGCGTGGTCCGATCGATTGCGAAGCGTTCGGCCGACACCGCGAACTCCGTCGAAGACTATGCCGCGCACCTTGACGGTCGGCTGAATGCCTTTGCACGGACGCAAGCCCAGGTGACACGCGATCCCGCCGGCGGCGTGGACCTTGAATATCTGGTGGTGGAGGAATTGCTGGGATACCGGGCGCGGGAAGGCGAACAGATTCGGGTCGCCGGACCCGCTGTTCGTTTCCAGCCCAAGGCGGCGGAGACCTTCGCGCTTGCCATTCATGAACTGGCGACCAATGCCGTGAAATACGGAGCATTGAGCAAACCCCAGGGACGGATCGACATTTCCTGGCGTCTGGACGGGTCCTCCGATCCTGTACAGCTTGTGTTCGATTGGCGGGAGAGGGCGGGGCCGAAGGTGGTGCCGCCGAACCGCAAGGGCTTTGGTACTGAATTGCTCGAAAAAACGGTGCCTTTCGAGCTGAAGGGTCAAACGACGTTGAACTACAGCCCTGCCGGCCTCCACTGCACGATAGCCATACCGTTGAACCCGCGCGTCATTCACTCTCCCGGTGCCTGACGTCTCGGCGGTTTCCGCTTCGCGAGGCGTCGGTTGACATGAACCAAGCGCAAGGGCGGCCCTTGCGATAACCCTATGGGGGCGCGGATGTTCTGGCGAGCCCTTGCTGGAGCGTTGAGCATGAAACCGATGCGACGGAATTTCACGTCGCCTGAACTCGAGGGCAAGCTGGATGAACTTACGGAAGGCGCGCTCTTTCAAATCACCAGTTGGGACTATGCGAGCCTGTTCGGAAGCAACGACGTTGCGGCGACGCGACTTCGAAACTTTGCCAGAAGTCACGTGTGCGTTGCGAGCTACTCCGATGGCGCGATCCTGTTTCGCAAGAAGCCGCCTCTGCAGAGCGACGAGTCGACCGCGTAACCCTCACGCGCGCCTCGCCGCGGGCGTCAAGATCAGGCGGGTGGCTTTCTGTGGCGGCTCATTTGTTTCAAGGGTGCGCGGCTGAGCTCGTTACCGGCGGCGATCGCTTTCCGCAACAGGCGCATGAGTTCCCGCGCTTCCCTCTCGGTCAGCCCCCGCAGCATGATTTGCTGCGCCGCCTCTACGGCCGGCGTGATCCGGCGCAGCGTTTGCAATCCCTCATTGGTGATCCGTAGCTCGCGCGCTCGGCGATCGCGGCTGCTTTCCTGCCGGACCAGCAGTCCTTTTTGCACAAGCCGATCGACGACGCCCGTGATCGTGGTCCGATCGTAGGCGATCAACCCGGCAAGCGTGACTTGATCAATCCCCGGCGTTTGCCTGACCGCTGCAAGTGCCGAGTACTGCACGGGCGTGAGGTCAAAACCTGCGCCTTCGACCTCGCTCAGGAACACCGCAACCGCAATCTGCTGGAAGCGGCGCGCCAGGTGTCCGGGCATGTCGTTGTTGTCTCTCACCGAATTCTCCGCAATCGTCGGGGCCTTGACAAGTATACTGATGATCAGCATACTGATCAATATCGAAATCGCAGCCAAAAGCAGCTAATGCGTTCCATCAGGGAGGGATCTCATGCAGTTTCACCTGAACGGCTTCCAGCCGGGCGATCCCGAGATCTTCGATCCTGCCGAACGGTATCAGGCGTCCGGCGCGTCCGGATCGCTTCCAAATGAGGTCGATGTTCTCATCGTGGGCTGTGGGCCGGCCGGTCTCAATCTCGCGGCCCAGCTCTCTGCATTTCCCGACGTCAAGACCGCGATCGTCGAACAGAAATCCGGCCGGCTGCTGGTGGGCCAGGCCGACGGCATCGCCTGCCGCACGATGGAGATGTTCCATGCGTACGGCTTCAGCGAAGCCGTGCTGAAGGAGTCCTATTGGGTCAACGAGACGACATTCTGGAAACCGGACGACAACAAGCCCGAGAACATCGTCCGCAGCGGCAGGGTGCAGGACGTCGAGGACGGGCTCTCGGAATTTCCTCACGTCATTCTGAACCAGGCGCGGGTGCATGATTGCTTTCTCGACGTGATGCGCAAATCGTCCTCGAAGCTCGAGCCGTACTATTCCCGACGTCTGATCGATATGGAAACTGATCGAGCGGCCGGCATCGAGGATCATGCGGTGACCGCGCGCTTTGCGCGGGTCGATCCCGATCACGAGGGGCAGGTGGAGACGGTCAAGGCCCGCTATGTGGTCGGCTGCGATGGCGCGCGCAGCACCGTCCGCAAGTCGATCGGCCGCGAGCTGCACGGCGATTCCGCCAACCATGCCTGGGGCGTCATGGATGTCCTGGCCGTCACCGATTTCCCGGACATCCGCTTCAAGACGCTGATCCAGTCGGCCAACGACGGCAGCCTGCTCGTCATCCCCCGCGAAGGCGGATATCTCGTGCGGATCTACGTCGAGCTCGCCAAGCTCGAGGTCGGCGAAAGGGTCGCAAACCGCAACATCACCGTCGACGATGTGATCGCGAAGGCGCGGCGGATTCTCGCCCCCTATACGCTCGAGGTGAAGGAGGTCGCCTGGTGGTCGGTTTACGAAATCGGCCAGCGGCTGACCGACAAGTTCGACGACGTGCCGGAGGCGGAGACCAAGACCAGGCTGCCGCGCGTGTTCATCGCCGGCGACGCCTGCCACACCCACAGCCCGAAGGCCGGGCAGGGCATGAACGTCTCGATGCAGGATGCCTTCAATCTCGGATGGAAACTCGCCGCGGTCTTGCGCAGGCAATGCGCGCCGCTACTGCTGCACAGCTATTCCGCGGAACGTCAGGCGGTTGCGAAGGAGCTGATCGACTTCGATCGCGAATGGGCGGCGATCCTTGCCTCGGCAAAGGGAGAGGGCGACGGTTTCGATCCAGTCAAAACACAAAGCTATTTCGTCAGACACGGACGCTACACCGCAGGCACCGCGACGCATTATCGCCCGTCGCTCCTCTGCGCCGAACCGATCCACCAGCATCTGGCGCAGGGACTGGCAATCGGCACGCGCTTTCATTCCGCGCCTGTCATTCGCCTTGCGGACGCGAAGCCCATTCATCTCGGCCACGTTCTCAAGGCCGATGGCCGCTGGCGGATCTTCGCGTTCGCGGCCGCGGACGATCCGGCCGCGTCCAACTCCGGCATACGCGCGTTGTGCAGCTTCCTTGGCGAAGCGCAGGAGTCGCCGATCCGACGCTATACCCCGAGAGATTCGGATATCGATTCAGTGATCGATCTTCGCGCCATATTCCAGCAAGGTCATCGCGAGCTCGCCATCGGCGCGATGCCCAGTCTTCTTCTCCCGCGCAAGGGACGTTACGGGCTTTGCGACTATGAAAAGATGTACTGCCCCGATCTCAAGGGCGGCCAGGATATCTATGCCATGCGCGGCATCGACCGCAGGGCGGGATGCATGGTCGTGGTGCGGCCGGATCAATATGTCGCCGATGTCCTGCCGCTCGATGGCTATGGCCAGCTCGCGGCCTTCTTCGAACGCTTCATGCTCCTGGTTGGTTGAACAATATTATCCAGTAATATCAATTACTTGTTGGATATTTTGACGACCGAAAATGAAGCCGTGACGATCGCCGGAGTGCTGGGTTTGCGATTGAAGCAGGACGGGCGCGACCGGCCTCAATCCGGACAAGACAGCCTGCTTTAGCCAATCTCAATGTCTTGTTGGTTTACCAAGGCCTTATGATCGGTCCAGCATCCGTCAGGAGCGTATTGCCGCGTCCGGTTCTGGCCGGCGCGCTGCTCGCACTTGGCTTTGCCTTGTCCGGCTGCGCCGACATAGGCGAGAACGTGAGCACCGCGTTCGCCGATCCCTCCAAATACGAACTTTGGGACTGCAGCCAGCTCCAGCCCGAGCGCAAGCGTCTTGCCGATCGCGCCGCCGAGCTTCAGGGGTTGATGGCCAAGGCCGAGACCGGCGTCGCCGGGCCTGTTGTGGCCGAGCTTGCCTATCGTAACGAATATGTCGCGGTTCGCGGACAGGCCCACTATGCGGACGAGGCCTGGCGTCGCAACAAATGCCGGGACGCACCGCCGCCGGTCGTGCCCGCGCCTGCCAATGTCAGGCCGGGGCCACCCTCGAAGTCCGGTACCGCCGTCTATTGAACAGCGGTCATCAGGCCCGCCAGTCGTAAATCCAGCTCTGCCGGGCTAACAGGCCTTTCGCTCCCATGGTGCGGATGGCGAGATCGCGCGCCAGCGCGAGCGGGCCACTGAGATGATAGGTTCGCCCGTTGCGTTGCGCGGCGCGCTGGACCCGCGCCACCCGTGGCCGCCGCAGCTTGGCATATCGCTTCAGAGCGCCGTCGACCTGCTTTGCCGAATCCAGCGCGGTCTCGCTCAACACCTTGGCGAGCACGGCTGCGTCCTCGATCGCCATCGCGGCACCTTGAGCCGCGAATGGCAGCATGGCATGCGCGGCATCGCCAAGAAGCGCGAAGCTGCCGCTGGTCCATTCGACGTCCTCGGGCATCGCATACAGCGCCCATCGCTTCCAGGCATCGACCGCGCCGATCAGCATCCGCGCGGGGCCCGGCCATTGCGAGGCGTCGAAGATGGTCTTCAGCTCCATGCCGTCTCCGGGCGCGTTCCAGCCCGGGCGATTCCAGGCGCCGGGCACGACCGCCACGATGTTGACCTGCCGCGCTGCCGAAATCGGGTAGGCCACGATATGCGCGCCGGGTCCCATCCAGAGCTGCACGCGCGGTGCGGTGTATTCGCGCGGCAATTGCTTCGCCTCGATCGTGCCGCGCCAGGCAATCAGCCCGGAGAATTGCGGCTGCATCTGCGGAAACAGATGATGGCGTACCGACGACCAGATGCCGTCGGCGCCGATCAGCGCCATCGCCACTTCCTGGTGCCGCGCATTGCCGTTGCGCTGGACGATGGTCAGTCCCTTGGCGTGGGTCGCGGCATCTTCGAACTGCCAGCCGAGTCGCAGATCGATGTCGGGATGCTCGCCGACGGCGGCAGCGAGTGCGGCCTGCAGATCGGCGCGGTGCACCACCCAATAGGGTGCGCCGGCGCGTTCGCTCGCCATCTGGCCGAGCGGCAGGCGGACGATCTCGCTTCCCGCCCGCGCGCTCATGATGCAGACCGCCTCGGGCGTGACGGCCCGATGGAGCCGCTCCTTCAAGCCAAGCTCGACGAGTACGCGGCTTGCGTTCGGAGAAAGCTGCAGGCCCGCGCCGATCTCTTCGAGCCGCTCGGCTTTCTCGAGCACGACCACGCGAAAGCCGCGCGCGGCGAGCGTCAGCGAGGCAGTCAGGCCACCGATCCCCGCACCGGCAACGAAAATGGTTCGAGACCCAGCCACGGCCGGGTCAGGCGACGTCCTTCAACACGCATTCCGGCGGTCGGGCCTCTCCGGCCGCGAGGTCGGAGGCAAAGCGATAGAGCGTCGAACAATACGGGCAGATGATCTCGTTGTCGTTGCCGAGGTCGAGGAAGACGTGGGGGTGGTCGAACGGCGGGTTGGCGCCAACGCACATGAACTCCTGCGAGCCGATCTCGATGACGGCAACGCCGGCATCGTTATGGAAGTGCGGAACAACGTTATCGGCCATCTGGGTTCACCCTGGGTGGTATCGGACTAGTGCGACGGTTCAGAATTCGCTTCACTGGGGACGCAATCAACGCGACAGTCTCGGTCGACATGCGGACCAAAGAGCTTCGGATCGATTGATTCCTATAGTCCGGACCACTTATCTGCTCACGCAAATTCGACACAATCTTGTCGCTCCGGAGAAGCCCTTCTTTCGTCGGGGCCGTTGTGTCGTAAATTCGGCACACTACCTTAGGTGACGCGAGAAACGACGCGGAGCTATGCTTGGCAGCGGGGGAAACCCGAGGATTTCGGATGAAACGACGGCGAGTCGGTTTGGCGTTGGTAGGCGTGGCGCTCAGCGCGGCGGTATTTTCCGCGTTGTGGCCGCATGCGCGCGATGCCGGCGAACTCCTGGCCAGGCAGGACGACCCGGCCGCGCTGTCGGACCTGCAGATCGAGTCTGCCCTGCGGAACAACCAGGCTCTCGTCGCCGAGAATGTCGAGGCCGCACTTGCGCGCGGCGACGCCGATCTTGCCAACAGCTTTGTCGAGCTCGCGCGCGAGAAGAACGTCGCGATGGCGGATGATGCCTCGCGCCGCGTCGCGGACGCGGTTGCGGATGAAAATTCGTCCTCGCATTTTGCAAAACGCTTTGCCACCGGCCTTGTCACGGGCAATGCCGACGACGTCGCAAGCCTGTCGGGCACCGTTGCGGGCGATCTCTTCGTGATCGGTGACGTGCGCGACGTGGTGCGCGAGACCAAGCACCTCGCCATGGGCGAGGAAACGGATCGCCTCGTCCTTGGGCTCGCCACTGCCGGCCTGGCGGTGACGGCCGCGACCTATGTGACCGTCGGCGGCATGGGACCGGTACGGGCAGGCCTGACCGTCGTCAAGGACGCGCGCAAGGTCGGTCGATTGGGAGAGGGGCTTGCGCAATGGGCCGGCCGCTCGGCGCGGGAGATCGTCGACACGCCGCTTCTCGAGCAGGCTGTCGCATCCTCCTCCGTGCGGCGGCCCGTCGACAGCGCGAATGCGATCCGCGCCGCCTTCCGCGCCGAGAAGGCCGGCGCGCTGGTGCGGCTCGCGAAGGATGTCGGCCGCATTACCGAGAAGGCCGGCACGCGCGGGGCAATGGACTCGCTCAAGATTGCCGAGGGCCCGAAAGACGTCGCGCGCGCGGCGCGACTTGCCGAACAGAAGGGCGGGCAGACCCGCGCCATCATGAAGATTCTGGGCCGCGGCTCGCTCTTGCTTGCGACCGGCGCATTCCAGCTCGCGATGTGGCTGTTCTGGGCGCTGCTTGCGCTGTTTGGAGTATTGTCCTCGATCAAGTCGACCACCGAGCGCGCGACGCAGGCCTGGCTTGACCGCAAGAAGGCACGGCGGCTGCGTAGGCGGCTTGAGGAAAAGCAGGCGGCCGCGGCAACAGCCTGACGCGGCCGGCTTGCGACCATTTTCTCTCACGGACACGGATACGCCAATGCCGAGTTTTCACAACGGACCAGTCGAAATTGCCTATCTCGACGAAGGCGAGGGCGAGCCGATCGTGCTCGTGCATGGCTTTGCCTCCACCAAGAACGTCAACTGGGTCTATCCGACCTGGGTCTCGGAGCTGAGGAAGGGCGGTCGCCGTGTCATCGCGCTCGACAATCGCGGCCATGGCGAATCCGAGAAGCTCTACGAGATCGCGGACTATTCGATCCCGATCATGGCCGGCGACATCACGGCGCTGCTCGATCATCTCGACATCCCGCGCGCCGACATCATGGGCTACTCGCTGGGCGGGCGGATGGCGGCGTGGCTCGCGCTGAACCGGCCGCAACGTTTGCGTTCGGCCATTCTGGCAGGGATCGGCATGGCCATGATCGAGGGCGGGGGGCCCGGCGAGAATGTCGCGCGGGCGCTGGAGGCGCCGTCACTCGAGGATGTCACCGATCCCGTAGGCCGGACGTTTCGGGCCTTTGCCGACCAGACCCGATCCGACCGCAAGGCGCTCACAGCGTGTCTGCGCGGCTCGCGCGACCTGATGAGCGAACAGGAGGCCGCTCGCATCGCCGTGCCCGTGCTGATCGCGGTCGGCACCCGGGACGAGGTCGCGGGCTCCGCGCATGCGCTCGGGGACATCATTCCGGGATCCGATGTGCTCGACATTCCCGATCGCGACCACATGCGCGCGGTCGGCGACAAGGTCTACAAGGCGGGGGTCGCCGATTTCCTGGCGCGGCGCCACTGAGGAGGCGAACCGCGTCCACACCCCAACGGTGCGGAGAATGATATTCTCTCACCCGGGCCATGAAATCCGCTCATGCACGCCGTCGCTCCGCTTGAATTCCTTCAATGCCTGACCACGTTTGAAGTCCAGCAAGCAGCCCATCGAGGAAGCGTTCACCTTGGCAGGCGGCTGTTAGGACTCTGTCTTGCCGCCATGCTATAGGTGTCGGAAAGTTGCCGGGAGCGGCCAATGGCCAAGCATCAGACCAATCTGCAGGGTGGAAAACTGGCGGCGCTCGATCCGATCTGGGATCGCGTTCGCAGCGAAGCCGAAGACATCGTGCATCGCGAGCCGGAGCTGGCGACCTTCATCTACTCGACCGTGCTGCACCACAATCGGCTGGAAGACTCGGTGATTCATCGCCTTGCCGACCGGCTCGACCATTCGGCGTTGTCGGGCGACCTGATCCGCCAGACCTATAGCGAGGCGCTCCGCGAGGAGCCCGACCTCGGGAACATCTTCCGAGCCGACCTCGTGGCCGTCTACGATCGCGATCCCGCGACCTCGCGCTTCATCGATCCGCTTCTTTACTTCAAGGGCTTTCACGCCCTGCAGACCCATCGGCTGGCGCACTGGCTGCACCAGAAGGGCCGCAAGGATTTCGCCTATTATCTGCAAAGCCGCTCGTCCGCGGTGTTCCAGACCGACATCAATCCGGCTGCCAGAATCGGGCGTGGCATCTTCCTCGATCACGCCACCGGCTTCGTGTGCGGTGAGACCGCGGTCATCGAGGACGATGTCTCCATCCTCCATGGCGTGACGCTGGGCGGCACGGGCAAGGAGAACGAGGACCGTCACCCGAAAATCCGACAGGGCGTCATGATCGGTGCCGGCGCAAAGATCCTCGGCAATATCGAAATCGGTCACTGCGCGCGCATCGCGGCGGGTTCCGTCGTCGTCAAGCCGGTGCCGCATAATGTCACGGTCGCGGGCGTGCCTGCGAAGATCGTGGGCGAGGCCGGCTGCGCCGAGCCGTCGCGCACCATGGATCAGATGATCAACGCCATCGGGCTGTAACGGCTTCGCGTCGTGATTGCTTGGAAAAAGGGCAGGTGCGCTGGCCGCCCTTTGTCTTGCATGAAAAATCCTTCCAAATCATGGCCTTGTCCGCGCCCTGCGCGCGTTGACAGATACGTGACACGGCTCGCTGTTTTAGCTGAACTGGAGACTAGCCGTGCGCCGCGTCTCGTCCTAAAACCCCGAACCTCAGGACCGGGAGACGGGAGACCGCCGTGGACGTTCAGGAAGTCAGAAAGCTCGACGCCTATCTCAAGCGCGTGTTCGGCAATCCCAAGATCCGCGTGGTGCCGCGCCCGAAGAAAGACAATTCGGCCGAGGTGTATATCGGCGAGGAGTTCATCGGCGTGCTCTTCGTCGATGATGAGGACGACGACCGCTCGTTCCAGTTCCAGATGGCGATCCTCGAGGACGATCTTCTCGAGCAAGGCTGAGGCCTCACAGGATCGTGCGCCGTCTACGCCGTTTTTCCGTATTCATGTCGTAGCCAGCCGTTCTCATAGTTCTCGCGCGCGGGCGGCTATGTCATCGATTTCTGCGGCCTGGGTTACGACATCGCGGAGCGCATGGGGCTGATCGGTGCCCGCGGTGGTTATCGAGCGCGGGAGCTGCGGATCGTCGATGATGCCGGCAGGCGCGTGGCCGGCTTCCGGACTATCGCTTTCCCTCGCTGGAGCGCATGGCGGCCTGATCATTTGGCCCGTGCAGCTGCGCTCCAAGTCGATCCATCGCGCCGGCCACCTCGCGCCATCGCGCAAGCCAGCTCCGTGGGAAGCGAAAAGTAAGGTCGGCACCGTCGATGCGGCGTTCGCTGAGGCACATGCCGGGCGTCGCGGCATCGCGGCTGCAGCGCGTGGTGAACGAGGGCGTGCCGGCCAAAAACAAATCCTCGCCGGCATACGGCGTGCCCTCGCGGAAGGCGCGCATCACGAGCCCGTCCGCAAGCGGGGTGGAAGCAGAATCGAGATAGCGCGGATAGATCGTGCGCACGCGCATGTCGGGCGCCAGCGTGTCGTGATGCGCCGCGATCGACAGAAAGATGCGGTCGATCTGCTGAGGCTTTTCCTCGATCTCATCGGCGGTGACATGTGCTTGCGGAGCCGGCGGTTCAAGCGACGGGAATGTGAAGGAGAGGTCGACGCGCTCCTGCGGCCCGCTGTGCCGCTGGATCTTCATGCGGACGGCGGGCGTCGGCACGTTGAACAATGTGCCGCCGACCGAGACCGGCAGGCGGTCGGGGCCGCGCGATCCCTCGATGCCCCAGGTCGGCCACAGCAGATAGACGACCAGCGCCACCGCGAGGGCAGCAGTCGCGGCCGCGAGGGCGATCGGCAGCAGATGGCTGCCGCCATGCCCATCGCGCAGGGTTAACCGGGCTATCGAGAACACCGTCATCGAAGATGGTCGCAAGCTGGCGTCGAATCACACGCGACTATGCCATGCGTCGCGGCCTTTGAGGCCGGATTTCACAATCAAGCCATGCGCGGAAAGAGAGCGCTGCAGCGCGCCCCATTAACCTTTCCTTAA
>CAVTYJ010000020.1:0-41106 GCA_963738845.1 uncultured Alphaproteobacteria bacterium
GGATGATGTGGCGGCGCGCCGCCGATTTTGCAAAACAGGGTGGTCATCTGTTCCGGTCAGGTCAGCATCTCATGTCGCCCGATGCGTTGAATTCCCTGTTTTCCCTCTGCATCGGCTTTGCGTTCGCCGGCGCGCTCGCCAGCGGCTATCAGGCCTTTACGGAACGGCCTGCGGGCTTCGGGCTGCTGCAGGAAGGGGTTGCGCCGCATCGATTTGCCGCCGTGCCGTTTTTGGTGTTTGCCGCCCCCTTCATCATCATGCGCAACACGCTGCTCGGCGTGCAGGTCGAGCGCCGCCGTTTCGAGTTCGTGATGATGGCGACCGTGATCGCGGGGTTCTGGAGCATGATGTCGGGAACGTTCTTTCTGATGACGCTGCGCGCCGCCGGGGTGCTCGCCTGAGTTTCTCGTGCGCTCGCGCGAGCGGTTCGCGCAGCCGTCCCCTCGCTTGAAAATACGCTGCTCGCCGTGCCAAGGTCGCCCGAAGCACAGGAGATTTTCATGGCGATCTACGAACTGGACGGGCAGGGGCCCGATCTTCCTTCCGACGGCAATTACTTCATTGCCGATACCGCGACCCTGATCGGCAAGGTCCGGCTCAAGCAAGGCGCCAGCGTCTGGTTCGGCGCGGTGCTGCGCGGCGACAATGAATGGATCGAGATCGGCGAGGGCTCGAACGTGCAGGACGGTTCGACCTGCCACACCGATGCCGGCTTTCCGCTCACGATCGGGAAAAACTGCACCGTCGGCCACAATGTCATCCTGCATGGCTGCACCGTCGAGGACGGCGCGCTGGTCGGCATGGGTTCGATCGTGATGAACGGCGCGAAGATCGGCCGCAACAGCATCGTCGGCGCGGGCTCGGTGGTCACAGTAGGCAAGCAGTTTCCCGAGAATTCGTTGATCATCGGTTCGCCGGCGCGGCTGATCCGCACGCTCGGACCCGATCAGCTTGCCGGCATCGGCCGCGATGCCGAAGTCCTATCAGCGCAATGGCCCGCGCTATCGAAAGGGCCTGAAGAGGATCAGCTAGGATATCGCGATCGCGCTCTAGATTCTTGATTGAGCATGATCTTTTCGGAAAACCGGTGCCCACCTTTCCGGATCATGCTCTAAATCGGCTCATCGTTTCTTCGGCTTCGACAATGGGACCACCTTGGCTCCGCCGCTCGCGCGCGCGGCGCTCTTTTTCAGCGCATCCTTGAGGTCGATCGGGACGCCATGCTTCTTCAACAGGTCGGCGAACGCTTCGTCGGCGAGCTCCTGAAACGTCGCCATCCGGTCGCGTGCGAGCTGCCTGAGCTTGTCGAAGGTCTCGTCGTCGAAGGCGATCAGTTTTCGCATGGTCCGTTCAGATCACCTTGCGCTGGCGCATGTCCCTGACCTCGTCCGGCGAGCAGCCGAGCCACTCGCCATAGATCGTCTCGCAATCCGCGCCGAGAAGCGGGGCGCATTTCAGCGACACCTTGGTGTCCGACATGCGCAGCGGCCAACCCGCGACCGTGACCGGGCCGCGCACCGGATGCTCGATGGTCTGCATCATGCCCCGCTTGCGCAGATCCGGGTCGTGCATGATCTCGAGCGTGGTGAGGACGGCGCCGCAGGGGACGCCGGCGCCGGCAATGATGCGCGTGACCTCATGCTTGGTGCGCTTCGAAGTCCATTCGGTGATGGCCGCGTCCACCACCTCGCGATTCCTGGCGCGGGTGACTCCGTCCACCATGCGCGGATCGCTGAGCAGGTCCTCGCGGCCGATCGCCTTCACAAGGCGCCGCCAATGGTCCTCATTGCCGCGGGACGTGAAGATGTAGCACCAGTCGTCAATGCCTCCGGGCGCGCATTTGTAGAGGCCCCCGGGCGCAGTCCCATGCACCAGGTTGCCGCGGCGCGGCAGTTGCTCGGCGTGCGCGGCCTGGTAGCTCATGGGTGTGCGGCAGTAGTTGAGCATCGCATCGCGCATGGCGATCTGGATGTGCTGGCCGCGGCCCGTCGTCATGCGCTGGTAGAGCGCTGCGATGATGCCCATCGCGCAGAGCATGCCGGTGCCGGTGTCGCCGATGGTCGGGCCCGGCCGGACCGGGGGCTGGTCCGGATGACCGTTCACGCCCATGGTGCCGCCCATCGCCTGCGCGATCATGTCGAACGCCAGATAGTTCGCGTGCTCGCTCTCGGGGGCAAATCCCTTGACCTGGGCGAAGATCAATCGCGGGTTGAGCGCGCTCAGCCGCGGATAGTCGAAGCCCAGGCGCGCGAAGGTGCCGGGCGCCATGTTCTCGATCAGGACGTCGGCGTTGGCGATCATGCGCTTCAGCAGCGCCTTGCCCTCGTCGCTCTTGAGATTGCAGGTCACGCTGCGCTTGTTGAGATTGTAATAGATGAAGTAGGTGGAATCCGCGTCGGGCCGATCGCTCAGTCCCCAGCGCCCGGGCTCGCCGCGATGGGGCTCCTCCACCTTGACCACGTCGGCCCCCAGCCAGGCCAGCGCCTCGGTGCAGGACGGTCCCGCCTCGAACTGGGTGAGGTCGAGCACCTTGATGCCCTTGAGCGCCGGCTGGGTCGCGGTCGCGATCTCCGGCTGCACTACCTGTTCCTGCATGGCGACCTCCCAATACGGAGCCGCGCCGGGAATGCGCGGCCGTTTTTTAACGTGTCATTCCGATCAGCTATGCCAGGCGAACTCCTGCGCCTTGCGGGCGGAGCCCTGTGAGATCACGACGTTGACCAGGGCGGGGCCGCGGAAGTTCATGGCCTCGTCGAGGGCACCGCGCAGGTTCTTCGGGTCCTCGACCAGGAAGCCTTTGCCGCCGAAGGCGTCCATCACACGGTCGTAGCGCGCGCCCCAGATCAGCGCGTTGGGCTTCAGCTTGAACATCGGATTTTCCGGGATCTGCGGCATGCCGGGGCCGATGCCGCCATTGTTCAGGACGACGATCTTGGCGGGCAGATTGTAGCGGACCAGCGTCTCCATCTCCATGCCGGAGAAGCCGATCGCCGAGTTCGCCCGAGAGGTGGATGACCGGGCGGTCGGGATGGGCCACGCACGCAGCGATCGCCTGGCCGAGGCCGACGCCCATGGTGCCGTAGGTGCCGGCGTTGAGGCAGGAACGGGGGTTGAAGCTCGGCAATTGCGTAAGGCCGATATCCATCGTGCCGGCACCTTCGGCGCTCAGGATGGCGTTCCGCGGCATCCACGCCGCGACGTCGCGCAGTGCGCGGTAATAGCCGGCGGGCGCCTGATCGTCATCGATCTGGGGTCGGATCTGCGCCGCATTATCGGCCGTCTTTTTCGCGATCGCCTGCCGCCACGCCGAGTCCTTCGCATGGAACCACTGGCGATTGTCGAGCGCCTTGTTCAGCTGGCTGACGATGGCCTTGCCGTCGCCGACCAGCGCGACTTCCGTCGCTTTGTTGTGACCGATCTCCTCGGGCGCGATGTCGAGCTGGATGACCTTGACGTCCTTGGCATAGCGCGGGGATTGGCCGAAATGGAAGATCCAGTTCAGCCGCGCGCCCATCAGGAAGATCACGTCCGCCTGCTGCAGCGCCAGCGTGCGCGCCGCCCCGGCCGAGAGCGGATGGTCGTCCGGCATCACGCCCTTGCCCATGGGCGAGCGCACGAACGGGATTTGCGTGCGCTCGATGAAGGCGCGGACCTCGTTCTCGGCGCGCGACCACGCCATGCCCTTGCCCAGAAGAACAAGCGGCCGCTCGGCCCGTTGCAGCAGGTTCAGTGCCGCCTCGACGTTTTCGATCGGCGCGGCCATGCGCGGCGGTTCGCCCACGCGCTCGACCTCGACGACCTGGTCGAGATCGCATTTGCCCCTGATGATGTCGTCAGGGAGGTCGAGATAGGCGGCGCCGGGGCGACCATAGGTCGCTTGCCGGGTTGCCATCTCGACATAGTAGGGGATGCGCTGGACGCTCTCGATGCCGTGCGCGAACTTGCAGAATGGCGAGGCGATCAAGACCTGCCGCTCTTCCTGGAACGCACCCATGCCGCCGCGATAGGTCTCCGAGGCGCCGCCGATCAGGATCATCGGCCAGCAATTCTGCTGGGCGTTGGCAAGGCCCGCCAGACCATGCACCACGCCTGGACCGGTGACGGTGAGGCAGGCTCCGGGGCGGCCGGTGAGATAGCCGTAGGCCCCGGCCGCGTAGGCCGCGCTCTGCTCGTTGCGCATGCCCAGAAAGGCGACGCCTTCCTTCTGCGCCGCCACCGCGACCGCGGTGACCGGAAATCCGACGACCCCGAACAGATGATTGATGCCCTGCTGCTTGAGGCTCCTTGCGATCAGGGTGGCGCCATCAATGTCGCTCATCGTTTCCCCCTCGTGACCGATTATTGTTCTTCGGTCCCGAGATTATGCATGGATGGCAGAACTTGCCGACGTGCGATACAGCCGAGCAGCCATGCGGCTTCGTGCGCTCGGGCTACGCCAGCGAGCGCGATGCCGCATGGTGCGAGCAGGTTGGCCTCAGCCCAGCGCGCCGTATTTCTTGAACCACGCCTGCATCTGGTTCCAGCCGTCCATGGCGGCGTTCTCGCGATAGCTCGCGCGATAATCGGCATGAAAACCGTGCGGCGCGCCGGGATAGATCTTGAACTCGGCGGTCTTCTTGTTTTCGGCGAGCGCGGCCTTCAGCGCCTCCACCTGGGCCACGGGAATGCCGGTGTCGGCATCGCCGTAAAGGCCAAGCACCGGCGCCTTCATCTCGCCGGCAAGCTGGGTCGGGCTTTTCGGCCACAGCGGATTAGGCGGATCCACGGGCGGGCCGTAGAAGGCGACGCCCGCCTTCAGTCCCGGCGCGTGCGCGGCATATTCCCACACCGTGCGACCGCCGCGACAGAAGCCGATGATGCCGAGCCGCGAGGTATCGCCGCCCTGCGCCTTGGCCCAGGCAACCGTCGCATCGAGGTCGGACAGAAGCTCCGCATCCGGCTTTGCGTTGACCAGCGGCAGCAGCTCCTTGATATCGGCGATCTTGGTGAGATCGCCCTTGCGGAAATAGTAGTCCGGCGCCACCGCGAACGCGCCGAGCTTGGCGAGCCGGCGCGTCACGTCCTTGATGTATTCGTGCAGGCCGAAAATCTCCATCGCCACCACCACCACCGGCGGATTGCCGGCGCCCTTCGGCTTGGCGAAATAGCCGGGCATCTCGCCGTCGGCGACCTTGATTTTGGCGTCACCCACATCGAGGTCGGCGGAATCGGTCTTGATCACATCAGCCCGCACGGGACCCGCGGCCAGCGTATAGCCGGCGGCAACCGCGGCAGAGGCGGTCATGAAGCCACGGCGCGACAATGGCGCGGTTTTGGTCAGCCCGATGACATCGGATGTGAGAAGAAGTTCGGCACTCATCAGCTTGCTCCTGAAGATATTTTTGCGCGAACGCGCGGGCGCATTCATTTGGAATTGCGCATAGGAGGCAAGTCAGAAGGCCGCGAGGAGCGGCCTATAAAATCTCATGAGGAGGGGAATAAAAAGAAACAAGGCCGTCGACGCAGTATACCGTCAACGACCTTGCCAGCCCCGGAAATTGAAATCGGCTCGCGCCTTCCGGTACAGCGCACGATGCACCGGATTCCTACGGGCATATGTGAGCCAGTTCACAAAGATGACGCGAAATTTAATTTCTGACGAAAGCCTGTCTTAACCCGGCGACTTGGTCCGCTTCTGATAGGTCCGGACCGCACGCGTGCGGATCGACCTGTTGCGGGCCGGCGGCGAGGATTCCGCGGATTGTGCGCTCGCAAAGGACTGCCGCAAGGTATCGACGGCTTCGCTCAGCGCCGCGACTTGATCGGACAGGCGTTTGGTATCGGCCTGTTGGGCCGCAAGCTGACGGCGCACGGTCTGAAGCTGATCCTGCGCAAGCTGGAGCTGGTCGATCGATTCCTGCTGGCTCACCTCCAGTCCCTTGGTCTTCTCGACCAGCTGTTCGGAGGCGACCTGCACCGCGCGTGCCTGAAACTGGCGCGCCGCCACCACACGATCGAGCTCAGGGGCGGCGCCAGTATAGCTGCGCCAGAGCGTGATCGAGGCGGCACCGGCCAGAATTACCAGCAATATCCCTGCCGCGAGCGCAATGGGCTGGCTGCCGATGCGCGCGATGCTGTTGGGTTGCGCATCTTCGGCAAGCAGCGCCACCGTACGGCGCGGCTGCAGGATGGTCGGATTGGGCTGAGTCATGCGATTGCAAGTCCAAACGATGAAGAGGCTTCCAATAAGCCGCCTGCCGGCGGCAAGCGTTTTGCGCCAAAACCGAACGCAACGCGGACGAAACGCCGTCCATGGCGCGGCAAATCAGCGACGCCAATGCAAGTTTTTGGCAATGATTCCGACAAAACAGAGGCTGACAACCCCGAAAACTACGGAAAAGACCGGCAAAATCGTGTTTTGGAGGTTCGGAAGCGCAACTTTGTGCGCCGAGACGCCCGTTCACGCCGGTGCCGTGCGGGTTCGGCCATGATCGATGGCCCCCTCAAAGCCCCCATCTGCGCGTGAACCACACCTTCACGATGTGGGTGAGGAGGCCGTATGCCAGCATCATGGCCGCCACCAGCGGCCAATAGGGCCATGGCAGCGGCACGAATCCCAGGGCCGAGCCGGCCCATGTGAATGGCAAACTCATCCCGATCGTGCAGATGATGACGGTGGTGGCGATCAGCGCGGGACTGGCGTGGCTCTCGACGAACGGCACCTTTGCCGTGCGGATGATGTGGATGATGAGCGTCTGCGTCAAAAGCGATTCGACGAACCAGCCGGTCTGAAACAGCGCGGGATTGGTCCAGCTGTCGAAGACGAACAGCATCATGGCGTAGGTCGCGTAATCGAAGATCGAGCTGATCGGCCCGATGAAGACCATGAACTTGAAGATGTTTCCGATGTCCCATTTGCGCGGCGAGGCGAGATAGTCCTCATCGACGTTGTCCGTCGGGATCGCCGTCTGGGAGAAATCGTAAAGCAGGTTGTTGGTCAGAACCTGAATCGGCGCCATCGGCAGGAACGGCAGGAACAGGCTCGCTCCGAGCACGCTGAACATGTTGCCGAAATTGGAGCTGGCGCCCATCTTGATGTACTTGGTGATGTTGGCGAACACCTTTCGCCCCTCGATCACGCCCTCCTGCAGCACGAGCAGGCTCTTCTCGAGCAGGATGATGTCGGCGGATTCCTTTGCGATGTCGACCGCCGTATCCACGGAGATGCCGACGTCGGCGGCTTTCAGCGCAGGACTGTCGTTGATCCCGTCGCCGAGAAAACCGACCACGTGTCCCCTGGCGTGCAGCGCCCGCACCACGCGCTCCTTTTGCTCGGGCGTTAGCTTGGCGAAGACGGTTGCGCGGTCGGCGGCCTCCGCCAGCTCGGCATCGTCGAGTTGCGCGATCCGGCTGCCGAGCAGGATCTCGCCCGGCGCGAGCTGGACCTCGTGGCAGATCTTGCGGGTGATGACCTCGTTGTCTCCGGTGAGCACCTTCACCTGGACGCCTTTCAGGCCCAGCGCGGCGATCGCCTCGCGCGCGCTCTCTTTCGGCGGATCGAGAAAAGCGATGTAGCCAAGCAGCGTGAGATCGCGCTCGTCATCGATCGAATAGGCCGCCTTTGCCGGCTCAATCTCCTTGAAGGCGACCGCGACGACACGGAATCCGTCGGAGTTCAGAACGATGGTCTCTTGCTTGGCGCGCTCGAAATGCGACTGGTCGAGCCGGCTCACCGTGCCGTCGAGGCAATAGCTCGAGCAGACCGCGAAGATCTCCTCGACCGCGCCCTTGCAGATCAGAACATGCCTGCCGTCTTCGCGCCTGACCACCACCGAAAGGCGGCGGCGGGTGAAATCGAAGGGGATTTCATCGACCTTTGCGTAAGCGCCGTCGATGCGCAGCGCGGAATCGAGCTCGGCATGGGCGAGCACGGCCTTGTCCAGCAGGTTGCGCAGTCCCGATTGGAAGTGGCTGTTGAGAAAGGCGTATTGCAGCACCTGCTCGGAATCGTTGCCTTCGATATCGATGTGCCGCTTCAGGATGATCCGGTCCTGCGTGAGCGTGCCGGTCTTGTCGGTGCAGAGCACGTCCATCGCACCGAAATTCTGGATCGCGTTGAGGCGCTTGACGATGACCTTCTTGCGCGACATGGCAATCGCGCCCTTGGCGAGATTGACGGTGACGATCATCGGCAGCATTTCCGGCGTGAGCCCGACGGCGACGGCGACCGCAAACAGCAGCGCTTGCAGCCAATCGTGCTTGGTCAGGCCGTTGATCAGGAAAACGGTTGGCACCATCACGATGATGAAGCGGATCATCAGCCAGGTGAACCTGTTGACGCCGCGGTCGAACGCGGTTTGCACGCGCTGACCGACGATCTCGTGCGCGAGGTGCCCGAAAAAGGTTTTCGCGCCCGTGCGCAGAATGACGCCGGTGCCGTAGCCGGAGACGACGTTGGCCCCCATGAAGCACAGGTTCGGCAGATCGAGGCTGTCGCCGGAAGCGGCAAGGGTTGCGTCAGCATGTTTCTCGGCCGGCATGGATTCGCCGGTCAGCGCGGACTGATTGACGAACAGGTCCTTGGCGTCAAGCAGGCGAAGGTCCGCGGGAATCATGTCGCCCGCCGACAGCCGCACCACGTCGCCCGGCACCAGGCAGTCGATCGGAACTTCGCTGAAGGGATCGTCGGATTGGCTGGCCCCGCGCCTGACGCTTGCGGTGGTGTGAACCATCGCGCGCAATCGCGCGGCCGCTTCGTTGGACCGATGCTCCTGGACGAATGCCGTGGTGATCGCGAGCACCACCATGGTTGCGATCACCACCGCGGCGCGGACATCTCCAAGCGACCAGGATACGATCGCAAGCGTCAGCAGCAGCGCGTTCAACGGATTGCGGGCACGGCTCCAGAGCTCCTCGGGGATCGTCGCCTTGCGCTCGCGAGCGACGAGATTGGGGCCTGCCTCGCGCAGCCGATCGGCGGCTTCGGCCTCGGACAATCCTTCCGACGTGGATCGAACTTGTTCGCAGGCTTGTGCGGGCGACAAGCGGCTGATCGCCGCAAGCAAGTCGTCATGCGCAGCGGCATCGCCACCACGAGGCGTCTCCCTGCTCGGATTCCATGACAGATTCATGACACATTCATGACACGTGGGATGAGTTGACCCGACATCAGTGATAAGACCGAGATGCACGAGCACAGCCTTGCGGCAGATCAAACGCGAGCCTGTCGCCACTCCAGTGTAGCTCGTGCAGAAATCTGCAAGCCGCTGCTGACGGCCAGGCGGCCTGCTTTGATCTAGATCAAGTCTTGGCCTGCGCTGTCATAACCAATTCTCCAACGTAGCTCTGCTTGGGTTTGACCGGAACAGCAAACTTGCGTGCGGAGACCTGTAGTGGCGTTGAGTAGTGCGCGTATCTTGATCGATCCGCTCGAATGCGAATTGACCGGCGTGGACGGCCCCACCGAGACGGGCCGCAGCCGTCACAATGCACTCGTCGTGCGATTTCTGGAATTCTTAAGCGCGCATCCCAACCGGCCGCTTTATCTTTCCGAAATCTGCGCAGCCATTGGCGTGGCGGAGCGAACGCTGCGGGGCGCATGCGAAGAGCATCTCGGAATGGGACCGATCCGCTATTTGACGCTGCGCCGCATGCATCAGGTGCGCCAGGCGCTGTTGTGCGCGGAAGCCTCGAACACGACCGTTACGCGCGTCGCCATGGAGCACGGCTTTTGCGAGCTTGGCCGCTTTTCCGTTGCCTACCGTTCTCACTTCCGCGAGTCGCCGTCCGAGACCTTGCGGCGCGCTATGTAGACGCGCGGACCAGGCGAACACTTGGGTACCGCCTGCGCACATCGATCCGGTGCAAAATCGGCTCCGAAGTTCCGAAATCGCATAGCCAGGGGGGAACCGGCTGTTTGATGCTGAGCCTCGACGGAAGACGGTCGCGGGAAATCGTCCGCCGTTCGACGGGACAGCCACATGGCAGAAGGCGCTATCCATACGTTTAGCGATCCAGAGAGCTATGCCGCCGCATTCGGCGATGCGCGCGTCAATCTCACGATAACCGGCGCCGGAGATTTCAGGGCGCGCCTGACCCGACTGAAATTGCCGCACCTTGACATCTATCGGTGTCGCGAGAACCTCCCGCGTATCGCCTATATTTCCTTTTCCTCCGAGCGGATGATGCTGTCCTTTTCGGTCGGGAACGCTCCGCTCATCGTCGGCGGACTTGCCTTGCGGAGCGGCGACATCCTGTTTCACAGCCCCGGCGAGCGCGTGCACCAACGCTGCGATGGCGAATGCCAATGGGGGTTGATGTCATTATCGGAAAACCAACTCGCCTACTGCAGCGAGGCATTGACGGGATTGCCGATCGCATCACCGCACGCGAGCACGGTCCGCTACCCCGCGCGCGCCGCGGCGATGCGGTTCCAGCGCTTGTTTCGCCAGGCTTGCCGCCTCGCCGAAACGGGAAAAGAGCTGATCGGACGCTCCGAAGTGGCAAGAGCGCTGGAGCAGGAAATACTCCACGCCATCGTCCATTGTCTGCCCGACAAAGCCGAGACCGAGGCCGTTGCCGGCGCGAGACAACGTCATGCCGCCGTGGTGGTGCGCTTCGAGGAGGCTCTGGCGAAACACATCGATCAAAAACTCGATATGCCGACCCTGTGTGCCGAGATCGGCGTGGCCGAGCGAACGTTGCGGATGTGTTGCGCTGAAGTTCTCGGTGTAAGCCCCACGCGATATCTTTTGCTGCGGCGGCTGAACAGGGCGCGGACCGCGCTGCGGCGGGCCGACCCCTCGACGGCCAGCGTGGCGAAAGTCGCCCGCGACAATCAGTTCCTCGAGTTCGGCCGCTTCGCCGTGACATATCGCACGATTTTCGGTGAATTGCCGTCCATCACGCTGCAACGTGATGCGATGGAATAAATCTGCCGAAGCTGCATAGCGCTCTCCGAGAGCTTCGACCATTTTCTCGCCGGCCAGGCGAGCCGACCGGCCGAGCGATCCCGCCTGGGTCACGGCAGCGACTAGCGGGCCGTGTGGAAATTCTTGGGGGCAGCTCGTTCGGGCTGCCCTCAGGAGCCCACTGACACGCGGTGCGGGTCAAACGACGGTGCCGGTTCGCGAAATTCTGGATGAGCGTGGCCGAGAGGGCAGAACGGATGGCGAGACGTTGGCGATGAAATCGAGCAGCTCGCGACATCGGATCAACCGGCGCGTCCTGCTTTCCGGGCTCGCGGTGCTTCCGACGCTGTATGACGTCTCCGCTCCCGCGATGGCGCAAACGCAGAGCGCACCGGATGGCTCGTTGGGCTCCTGGAACGACGGCCCCGCGAAACAAGCGATACTGGATTTCGTGCGCGCGACCACTGACCAGGCCAGCTCGAAATTCGTGCCTCCGGAGGACCGCATCGCCACTTTCGACCAGGACGGCACGCTCTGGGTCGAACAGCCGATCTACTCGCAGGTGGTCTATTGCCTGGACCGCGTACCTGCCGTGGTCGCGAAAGACCCGAAGCTCGGGAATGTCGAGCCGTTCAAGACGGTCCTGTCCGGTGATCGCGAGGCAATCGCCAGGCTTTCGCTGCATGATCTCGAAAAAATCCTCGTGGTCACGCTGACCGGGATGCCGGTGGATGAGTTCGACGCCGAGGCCAAGAAGTGGCTGACGACGGCAAAACACGGCCGCTGGAAGCGACCCTACACCGACCTGATCTATCAGCCGATGCTTGAAGTCATGCAGTACCTGCGCGGCAACGGTTTCAGGACCTACATCGTGACCGGTGGCGGCCAGGACTTTGTGCGCGTTTACAGCGATCGCACTTACGGCATCCCGCCCGAACAGGTGGTGGGCACCGCTGGCGGCACAAAGTTCGGATACAGCAAGGACGGTACGCCTTTTCTCACCAAGGAACCGAAATTGCTCTTGAACGACGACAAGGCGGGAAAGCCGGAAGGCATTCATCTGATGATCGGCCGTCGGCCGTGCGCGGCTTTCGGAAATTCGGATGGCGACCGCGAAATGCTCGAATACACCGACACCGGCTCCGGCGCGCGGCTGATGATGCTGGTTCTGCACGACGACGCCAAACGCGAATATGCCTACGGACCGGCACAGAACCTTCCCGCAACCAAGGTTGGAACTTTCAGCCAGCGACTCTACGACGAAGCCAAAAAGAAGAACTGGACCGTCATCAGCATGAAAAACGATTGGAAGCGCATATTCGCTTTCGAGACCTGATTGACGGCAAGGCTGCGGCATTGTCGCCGGCTTTCGAGCCGATCTCTGCGGAAACGGCAAACGCTTCCAGATGCCAGCACGGGCAAAATGGCATCCCGCGATGCTGGCGCCCCCAAAAAGTTGCGGCCAGGCTTTGGGGGAAGCCTGGCCGCGCGCGATCCGGTCTGGGACGGGGAGGGGTGGGGATGTGACCGGGTCGCGTAACTCCTACGAATTGATTCTCGTCAGCGATCTTTCGCGCTGGCGGTCGAGACCGCCGGACGACCCTCGCCGAGCGAAACCCACACATTCGGGTCGCTCTGCGACTGCCGCTTCACGAAGCGATAGCCAGTCTCGGTCCAGGCCACGACGTTTTCGTTCTGGTTGTCCAGAATGAACTCGCCCTTGTCGGTCTTCACCGTCAGCACCGCGTGGCCTTCGCCTTTCCTGTCGCGCACGACCGTGATCAACAGCGCCTCGCGTGGCCAGCCGGCGTCGATCAGCATCTTGCGCTTCATCAGCACATAGTCCTCGCAATCGCCGTAACCGTCGGTCGGCAGCGACCATTTCTCGATCACGCCCCAATGATCCATGTCGGTCATTGGCTTCACGGTCTCGTTGACCCAGCGGTTGACCTTGACGAGGTCGCGCCAGGCCGATTGCGACATCACGATATCTCGCGGCTGCGTCGGGCTACCCGTGCATTCGCCCGGGTTGTCGGCGCAGAATTCCACCCAGCCGATCGGCGCGCGCGCGGCATCGCCGAGGCTTGCATAAAGCGACCGGTCATCGCCGGCCGAAGCCTGTGACTGCATCCCCATCAGGATGGCGAAAACCGCCAACCCGCCCTGTCCCTTGAGCTTGAACATGTGGCCCCCGTTTTTTTGTTGGGACCACGTTTCGCATGAATATTTTTCGCCGCCGCTAAGCGCGCCAGGTACAATTGAAACGAATGAAAGTAAAAGTCGAAGACAGATCGAATTGGATTGGAAACCTTTGTGAAAAGAACTGGAAACGACTGCAATTGATTCAAATTTTATCGATTAAGACCTCAAGCGCTGCGATTTGCGGGGCTTGCGGGAGGGATGGTGGGCCGTGTTAACCACGTCTTTCGGCGCGAGACGAGGCGCCACAAGGCGCCTCGCGCGCTTGCGGGCCTGAACAAGGCCGAGAAATGGCGGGGTTTGGCCGGCGGCCGCGTTTACCGGGCGGTAACGCTTTCTTCGAGAGTGTCGGGGCTCTGCGGGTGGGTGAACTCGATCGCAAAGCCCTCTTCGAGGTTGCGTACCACCCGCGCCTGGACCCTGCCGAGCATGATCAGGGACTTGATCGGCGGCCGGTTTTCCGCGGCAATGGCCGCGCCCGAGAGCGACATATCGATAATCCGGCAGGTCATCTTGGTCCCGTCCTCCAGCGTGAGCATGGCAATCGGGTTGCGCGGCACGATACGGTCGTGGCGGCGGTCCTCCGGCAGGTTGAGGATGTCGCGGTTGGCAAGCCAGGTCAGCTGGGCTGCGAGCTTGTCGCGCTTGCGGGCGGTGGCGCCGATCGTCATGGCAAAGCCATTGTCGATGATACGGGTGATTTTCCCCTCGACCCGGCCGATATGGTCGAGATAGGCAATCACGCGGTCGCCGACATTGCCGATCCCGGGCGCGAGCAGGGCAAGGCCGCCGGGGGACATATTGATAATCTGGCAAGGAAATTCGCGGCGGTCCGGCAGCATGTAACGGCCGAGCAGATGCACCTTGACCCGCTGGAAGCGCCGGCGTTCCTCTGCAGCCGGAAGTAGAGATTTCTTGTTCGGCAACGCCATCTAGCCACCCGCGAACGCCCAACAAGGCGCAGCTTCGACCCTACGGCTGACAGGGTTAACGCGACGTTAGCGAAGCTGCACAGCCGGCAAAGGAGCGCGCGCGATGCGGTCGAACAGCCACAGCAGCGGCGGGCAGGCCAGCAGCACGACCGCGCCGAAATCGAACGCCGCCACGGCGCTGCCGCTCCATTTGGAAGCGGCGCCCGCGATCGGGGGGCCCAGCATCATGGTCGCGTAGTAGACCGTGTAAAATATCCCCATCCCGATCGCGCGCGTATGAGGCGCGAGTACGCGCGCGGGCAGGCTCAGGATCGGGCCTGCGGGCATGGCGCTGATCGCGCCGATCGCGATGACGATCGCAATCACGAAGGGGCTGCGGGCGAGTGCGACCATCAGCGCCGCAAACAAAAGGCAGCCGCCCGCCATGATCAGTTGCGGCTGACGGGTCCAGTCCGCGAGGAAGCCGCCGGCCACACCGCCAAAGGTCGCAAGCCACAGCACGATCGAAATCGCCGATCCCGCCGCCGTAATGGTCCAGCCGCGCTCGGCCAGCATGGTCGGGCCGAAGCTGAAGATCATGGCAAAGCCGATGTTATAGAGACCCCAGATCAGGCCGGCGACGAACACCCCGGCAAGCGCGCCGCGCTCGAGACGCGGGGATGCCTTCGTTACACTGGCAGCGGCATTGTCCGGAGCGCGATAAAACAGCGCGAGCAGGACGATCCCGATGACGATGAGGACCGCGACCGAGAGATGGACTGCGCTCACGCCCGCGGCGGTGCCGATCGCCGGCAATATCAAAAGAGAAATCGCAACGCCCGCCGGCCAGGAATTGCCGAAGATCGCCATCGCGGTTGCGATTTCTTTTCCGGCGAACCAGTCCGTGACCATTTTCGCCATCAGCACGTTGAGCAGCACGCCGCCGGCGCCGCCGACGAGGCGTCCTGCGATCTGCCAGCTCCAAACACCGGAAGCGACCATCATGAGATCGCCGGCAAGCATCAATAGAAGCGCGAGCAGCACCGTGTTCTTGTCGCCAAATCGCTGTCCGATCGCGCCGCCCGGCAGCGCAAGCGCGATCCCCGGCGTGAAATAGAGCCCGATCAGCAGGCCGATATCCGCAAGGTCGAGGCCGAATTGGGTTTGAAGCAGCGGCGCGACAGCGGCGACGCTCTGGAATTGAAACGGCATCGCAAGGCGCACCGCAAAGAGCACGGCCAGGATAGCCCAACGGTTGCGCAACGGCTGTGCTCCCCCGATCTTGCGCATGAGCGTGGGGCGGGCGAGCAGGCATGTCAACGGCGGCTGGCAGCCCCTCCGCGAATGGAGAGCAGTGGCCAATTGCCTCAGCAGCTTGATAATCTAAGCCTTGCTCGATCCGACACCAGAGAAAGCCGAGGCTTCCATGCTCAGCTCGCAGCGCGCGCTCTTCGATGTGCCGCACGACGTCTGCTACCTGAATGCCGCCTCTTACAGCCCGTTGCCGCTCAAGACGATCGAAGCCGGCCGTGCCGCCGTGTTGCGCAAGGGCCAACCGTGGACGCTTTCGGCGGGTTTCGCGAACGCGCAGCATGAGCGTGCGCGTCTTGCCGCTGCGCGGCTGATCTACGCCGATGCGGGCGACGTCGCGCTGGTTCCCTCAGTCGGCTACGGCGTCTCGACCGCGGCGAAGCTGCTGACCCTTCCGCGCGGCTCGCGGATCATCGTGCTGGAGAACGATCATTCCTCACCGGTGCTGGAATGGTACGCGCGCGCCGACGGGCAGGGGTTTGTGATCGAGACGGTCAGCCAGCCTGATGACGGCGACTGGACGTCGGCGGTGCTTGCCGTGATCGAGCGGCGCGGCGCGCCGAGGCTGGCACTGGCCTCGATCTCGTCCGTACATTGGTCCGATGGCGGGCTGCTCGACATCGAGGCGATCGGTCGCAGCCTGAAGCGGCAGAAGGCTGCCTTCCTGATCGATGCAACTCATCACGTCGGCGTGCTGCCGCTGGATGTCAAAACCCTCGACCCGGATTTCGTGATGTTCCCGACGTACAAATGGCTGATCGGGCCCTATGGCCGCGCCTTCATGTATGCGGCCAAGCGCCACCAGGGCGGCATTCCCCTGGAGCAGACATCATCCGGCCGCCGCGCCGTCCACTCCGACCGGAAGCCCTATTTCGCGGATCTGCGGTATCAGCCGGACGCGCGGCGCTTCGACATGGGCGAGCGCGATCATTTCATCTCGATGGAGATGGCCGCAATCGGCATGGAGATGATGGCGGAGTGGGGCTCAGCCGCGATTGCGGGACGCCTGGCGATGTTGACCGAGCGCATCGCAGACGGCCTGCGGGGCTCGGGTGTGCGCGTGCCTGACAAACGCTTTCGCGCCCCGCATATCCTGAGCCTCGCCTTTGCCGGCGCCATGCCGGATAGCCTCATCCCTGGCCTTGCCGAAGAAGGCGTCTATGTCGCGCCCCGGCTCGGGCGCATGCGCATCTCGCCGCATGTCTATAATGATGAGGCCGATTGCGACCGCTTTGTTGCCGTGCTGACGCAGCGATTGCGAAGGTAGGCGAGGCTCGCCCTCCCGGACCCCTTCCGGGCAAGCGCGGTTTGCGCATGGGAGCATGCCTTTTAAGTGGCCCGCGGAGGCTGTTCCAATCGCGCTCCGCCGTGTAGTCTCTCCGTTCCGCAGCCACAACAAACCAACCACAAGGCAACAGGCAGGGGAGACGCGGGAACAACCATGGCTGATACAAGATACGTCGCACCGGGAACGCTTGACGAAGCGGTTTCGGCCTTTGCCGCCGCGGGCAGCGCGGCGCGCATTCTCGCCGGCGGCACCGATCTTCTGGTGCAGATGCGCTCGGGGCTGGTGCGGCCGGGCCTGATCGTCGACATCAAGAAAATAGCCGAGATGACCTCGATCGCGGAAACCGCCGATGGCGGCTTTCGTATTGGTGCCGCGGTCACCGGCGCCGCGCTCGCCGAGCACCCGCGCTTCGGCAAGATCTGGCCCGGCGTGCTCGAAGCCGTGAACCTGATCGGCTCGAAGCAGGTGCAGGGGCGGGCGTCTGCGGGCGGCAATCTCTGCAACGGCTCGCCGGCCGGCGACAGCGTGCCCGCGATGATCGCGGCCGGCGCGGTCGTGACCGTGCAGGGCCCGGGCGGCCGGCGCCAGATGAAGGTGGAAGAGGTTCCGGCCGGACCCGGCCGCACCAATCTCAAGCCCGGCGAAATCCTGGTCAGCTTCACCTTGCCGCCGCGTCCACCCGGCTCAAGCGATGCCTATCTGCGCATGATCCCGCGCACCGAAATGGATATCGCGGTGGTCGGCCTCGGCGTCTCCTTGACGCTCAAGGACGACGTCTGCACCGCAGCGCGCGTCGGCCTTGGCGCGGTCGCGCCGACCCCGCTATTGGTCGAGGGCGCGGGCAAGGCGCTGACCGGCTCGCGGCTCGACGACAAGGCGCTGGAGGTAGCCGCCGAGGCCTGTCGCGCCGCCTGCAAGCCGATCGACGACAAGCGCGGTACCATTGCCTATCGCATCAAGACCGCCGGCGTCTTGTTGAAGCGTACGACGAAGATCGCCGCACAGCGCGCGCAAGGACAGTAACACCATGGCGAAAGTACATGTTTCCACCACCATCAACGGCGAGCCGATGGAGTTTCTGTGCGAGCCGTATGACACCATGCTCGATGCGTTGCGCGGCCAGCTCGCTCTGACCGGCTCGAAGGAGGGCTGCTCGTCGGGCGATTGCGGCGCCTGCTCGATCACGCTGGACGGTCGTCTCGTCTGCTCCTGCCTGATGCTCGCGGTCGAGGCCGAGGGGCACGAGATCAAGACCATCGAGGGCATGGCGCATGGGGAGACGCTGCACCCGCTGCAGCAGAAATTCCTGGAGCATGCCGCGCTTCAATGCGGCATCTGCACTTCGGGCATGCTGGTCGCCTCCGAGGCGCTGTTGAAGAAGAACCCCGATCC
Source organism: uncultured Alphaproteobacteria bacterium (assembly GCA_963738845.1). Lineage (GTDB taxonomy): Bacteria > Pseudomonadota > Alphaproteobacteria > Rhizobiales > Xanthobacteraceae > Bradyrhizobium. The sequence continues at coordinate 17,991 of CAVTYJ010000020.1, forward strand.
GACCGAAGAAGAGGTGCGGTTCTGGCTCGCCGGCAATCTGTGCCGGTGCACCGGCTATGACAAGATCGTCCGCGCGGTATTGGACGCCGCGGCTGAAATGCGGGAGACGGCACGATGAATATCGTCACCAACAACAAGTGGATCGGCCAGCGCACCATTCGCCCCGACGGCGTCGACAAGGTCACGGGACGCGCGGCTTTTGCCGCCGACACCACCATGCCCGGCATGATCTGGGGCAAGATTCTGCGCAGCCCGCATCCGCATGCGCGCATCAAATCGATCAACACCGCAAAAGCCGAGGCGCTGCCCGGCGTCAAGGCCGTCGTCACCGCGCGCGACGTTGTCGATTTCCCGATCGAAAAGGGCGCGGTCATGCTCGGCATCCAGGACATGCGGTGGATGTGCCGCAACGTGATGGCGCGCGAGAAGGCGCTGTTTCCCGGTCATCCCGTCGCGGCCGTCGCCGCGACCACCGAAGCGATCGCGGCCGAGGCCTGCAAGCTGATCGAAGTCGACTATGAGGTCCTTCCTTTCGCGATCGAGATCGATGACGCCTTGAAGCCGGGCGCGCCGATCCTGCACGAGTTCAACCTGGTCGACGGCAGGCCGTCGAACATCTGCGGCAAGCTCGAGCACAAGAAGGGCGATATCGCGGAGGGCTTCAAGAAGGCCGACGTCGTCATCGAGCGCACCTTCACCACGCGCCCGGTGCATCAGGGCTACATCGAGCCGCATGCGTGCCTGGTCTCGGTGGCCAGCGACGGCAAGACCACGATCTGGAGCTCGAGCCAGGGCCAGTTCATGGTCCGCGCCATGACGGCGTATCTCGCCGGCATCCCCCAGAGCGACATCCGCGCCATCCCCGCCGAGATCGGCGGCGGCTTCGGCGGCAAGACCATCGTCTATCTCGAGCCGCTCGCGACCTTGCTTGCAAAGAAGTCCGGCCGCCCGGTGAAGATGGTGATGACCCGCGAGGAGGTGATGCGGGCAACCGGGCCGACATCCGGCTCCAAGAGCACCGTCAAGATCGGCGCCACCAGAGACGGCAGGATCACGGCGGCACAAGGCACCTTCTATCTGCAGGCCGGCGCGCTGCCGGGCTCGCCGATCCGCGGCGCCGCCGGCTGCAGCTTCGCTCCTTACGACATCGCAAACGTGCTCTCGGTCGGCTACGACGTCTGCTCCAACCGCTCGAAAGTCGCGGCCTATCGCGCACCGGGCGCGCCGATCGGCGCCTATGCGGTCGAGTGCGTGATGGACGAGGTCGCGGAAGCCTTGAAGATGGACCCGCTCGATTTCCGCCTTAAGAACGCGGCGAAGGAGGGGACCAAGGCCGCGCACGGCCCGGTCTTCCCACGCATCGGCTATGTCGAGACCCTGCAGGTCGCAAAAGAGCATCCGCATTACGCGGCGCCGCTCAAGAGCGAGCCCGGCAAGTTGCGCGGCCGCGGCGTCGCCAGCGGCTTCTGGTTCAACGCCGGCGGCGAATCCTCGGCGCAGGTCAACATCACCGAGGACGGCAACGTCGTGGTCACCACGGGCCACCCTGATATCGGCGGGTCGCGCGCGGGTATTGCCAATATCTGCGCCGAGTTGCTCGGCATCGACTACAAGCGCGTCTCCGTCATCATCGGCGACACCCAGACCGTCGGCTTCTCCAATCTCACCGGCGGCAGCCGCGTGCTGTTTGCGTCCGCGATGGTAGTGACGCAGTCGGTCGACAAGGTGATCCATACCTTGCGCGAGCGCGCGGCGAAGATCTGGGGCATCGATCCCGAAGCCGTGAAATGGGAGAACGGCGCGGCGCATCCGGTGAGCCCGAATGCCGGCCAGTTCGAACCTTTGACGCTGGCCGAGCTCGCCGACAAGGCGCCCTCGCAGGGTGGTCCGATCGGCGCCGGCGTGCAGCTCAACACCCAAGGCGCCGACGGCGGTTTCGGAACGCATATCTGCGACGTCGAAATCGACACCGAGCTCGGCATCGTGCGCGTCATCCGCTATACCGCCGTGCAGGATGTCGGCCGCGCCATTCACCCCAGCTATGTCGAAGGCCAGCTCCAGGGCGGCGTGGCGCAAGGCATCGGCTGGGCGCTCAATGAGGAGTACATCTATACGAAGGATGGCAAGGTCGATAACCCCGGCTTCCTCGATTATCGCATGCCGGTCTGCTCCGATCTGCCGATGATCGACTGCGCGCTGGTCGAGGTGCCGAACCCGAAGCATCCGCAGGGCGTGAAGGGCGTCGGCGAGGTGCCGCTGGTGCCTGTGATGGCCGCGGTCGCCAATGCCGTGCACAACGCGCTCGGCATCCGCTTCGACAGCCTGCCGATGTCGCCGCCGAAGGTCGCAGCGGTGCTCGATCGCCAGGTGAAGCAGGCCGCGGAGTAGGGCCGTCGCGTCATTCCGGGGCGACGCGTAGCGTAGCACACGGAATCTCTGGATTCCGGGTCTGGCCCTTCGGGCCATCCCGGAACGACGGGGGAGAACATCCGACATGACCGACAACGAGAAGGCCCTAACAGTCATCAGGACGCTGCAGGCGGCCGAGCGCGAGCAGGCCGAGGCCGCGCTGTCGATGCTGAACGGACTCGTCGGCCTCGTTCAAGCCGATGGCGCGCAGCCGCTGGAAATCGAGGAAGCACGCTACTCGACCTTCATGGCGATCTGCGAAATCGGCAAGGCGCTGCATCGCCGCCAGTCCGCCGATTCTCTATGGGCGCCGGCGATCGCCGCCGCGGAGCGCTGGAAGTCGCTTTTGAGGTGATGGGGACGCCGCCCGCGTCCGACCTCCGACGCCGCTTCAAGAGGAGTCGAGCGCGATGAACGGCCTGCGAGTCCGGACCATGCGACCGGATGAAATCTCGATCGCCGTGAACTGGGCGGCAGATGAAGGCTGGAATCCCGGTCTTGCCGACGACATCTGCTTTGCAGTGGTCGACAGCGAAGGCTTCTTGATCGGCGAGCTCGACGGTGTGCCCGCCGCAACGGTCTCCTGCGTCAATTACGGCGCAAGCTTCGCCTTCCTCGGCTTCTACATCGTTCGACCGGATTTGCGCGGGCGCGGCTATGGGTTGCGGATCTGGCAGGCAGCCATCGCGCATGCCGGAACCCGCGTGATCGGGCTCGATGGCGTGGTGGCGCAGCAGGACAATTACCGCAAGTCCGGCTTTCAGTTCGCTTATGCCAACGTCCGTTACGGCGGCACTGTCGCGGTGCCGGCTGCGCCGCAGGCGGGCGTCGTCGCGCTCAGCAAGGCGCCATTGCCGGCGGTAGAGGCCTATGACGCGACGGTTTTCCCCGCATCGCGCGCGGCATTCCTGCGCTGCTGGATCGGAGCGCGCGGACATATCGGTCGTGCGCTGTTGCGCGATGGCCGGCTCGCCGCCTGGGGTGTCATTCGTCCCTGCCGCAGGGGACACAAGGTCGGCCCGCTATTCGCCGACGACCGCGCCGCTGCCGCGACTGTCATGACGGCTTTGCTCGCGGATTTGGGCGAGGGCGAGATCTTTCTCGACGTTCCCGCTGTTAACCGCGAGGCTGTTGCCTTGGCGAAGGATTTCGGGCTCGTGCCGGTCTTCGAGACCGCGCGCATGTATACCGGCGCAATCCCGCAAGTGCAGCTCGATCGCGTTTTCGGTGTCACGACCTTCGAGCTGGGATAACTCGTCAAAACGGCATTGTGCGGTCGGGAAACGTCATAAGCGGGGCACGATCTGCAGCTCGAGAAGCGCCATTCTCTGCAGTTCGGCAAGATCACGCACACCCGATTGCGCGGTGCGAAGGATCGACTCCGCCAATGCATTGACATGGGCCGAGCTCACGGGCTCCGGCAACGTCGCGACGGCCCGTTCGAGCGCCGCGCTCATGATCTCGATCACCTCGGGCGAAAACGCCGCGTCCGAGAAATTTTTCATTCGCGACCTCCCACCAGAGGCACGCAACCGTTCGGCCAGATATGAATCAACGCTTTCGGATCAAGTGAACGCGCGTGCGCGACTTTTGTTCCGGCCGTGATCTCCGGCGGTGTGCGGAAACGTCAGCGCATGATCCGGATGCCGTCAAAGCTGCGCGGCGGTCAGGTGGCTTCCGGTGAGGCGGACATGTTCGGCTTTTGCTGCGCCCAGCGCAGAATCTGCTCGCGATCTTCGAGGGCGAACCCGCGCCAAATCACGCTGCGCCAGCCGCCGGTCGCAAGCTGCATCCTCATCATTTGCCTGCTATTTTGCACGCGAATAACGTTGGACCATGGCACGGCAAGGGCAAAATTGGCGGCGTCGCGGGTCGTGATTCCGTCCTTGCTCGCCTCATAGCTGATCCGCCGATTGGGATGGGGAAAGCGGTAAAACGCTCGAGCGTAGAGACCGATCATCAGTAACAGCATTCCCAAGGTGTAGGTAAGTAGGACCGGCCAGACATCTCGCGCAAAGGCGCCAAGTGCCGCGAGAGGATCATGATGCAGCAGCAACCACTCGCGGTCAGAAGAGGCTATTGCCCGGATAACCATAAAGACGACGACCGCCAAGACGATGAAGATCGCCATGCCCTTGGCGAGGGGCCTCATCGAAAGTCGGGCGTGATCGCCCTAGGTCAGGGTGGTCTCGCCCCGAATTGTTCTGTCTTCGCTCATCGAAGGCTTTTGTCGCGGCGAGCGAGGAGGGGGTTCACGCGCCGGGCAAGGTAATTCTCACGGTTTTTCCGTGCGGGCAGCGGCCGCGGCGTGGGCGCCGAGGGACCGCGCGCTAGCGTTCTCCCATCAGATATCCCAGCATCGTCTCGCAAGCCTGCTCGGCGGCCGTTAATGTCTTGAACGGCGAGCCGATGATCTTGACGGCGCACCTGTTCTGATAAATCGGGCGCCACGAGGCCACGAAGCCGGGATGTCCGTGAAGGCCGCGACCGTCGCGGTTCTCGAAGCTGATCACGAACGAAAAACCGTCGCTATTCGCATTCCAGATCTTGATGTCCTCAACCGGACTAATGACGCGGCTGAACTCCATACGACACCTGACACAAGCGCCCCGCCCCACGGGAACACAGGACAGCGTTTCGCCAAAACGGAATATGCGAATCCGCGATTCCCGAAATGACGCTATCGCCGATTCGGGGCGAATTGGTGTTGATGCGTTGGTCGATGACGGGCAGCGCGCCGCGCATCAGGCCGGCACCCAGACGCGTCCGTCGAAGAGCCGCCGCGTCGTCCGGTAGAACGATCCGGCGCGCACAATCCAGGCGCCACCTTCCGAGACCACGTCGGCGCCGACGGTGAGCACGCCCGAGGGCATGCCGAGCCGCACCGATCCCGTGCCGGCCGACGGTGCCAGCGTCTCGGCGACGACAGTGCCCGCGATCCCGGCGGCGACGGCCGTGCACAGCGAGCCCGTCAGCGGCAGCGCCCGGTGCGGCTGTCCGTTGGAGATGATGCGCGCGGCGAGGTCGATGCCGCCTGCCTGAACGGTGTCGCCGGCAAGCGTGCGAAAATTCGCAGGGCGGCTGACGAAGCCCACGAAGGGGACCACCTTCACCGCGCGCGCGGCCTCGACACTGGGCGCAATTCCCATCCGCACCGATCCCAAAACCCTGATCTCGTCGAGCAGCTTGAGAATGTCGGGCCTTGCCTCGAGCTCGTCGGGAAGCTCGGTGCCTTTCAGACCGATATCGCGCGCGCGGACGAAGACGGTCGCGTTCGCGGCATCGACCAGCGAGGCCTCGATCGCGCCCAAGCCGGGCACCTCAAGGCGGTCGCGCGTTGCGCCCGATGGCAACAGCCTGCCCGTAGTCGCCCCGCCCGGTTCGAGGAAATCGAGTCTCACCGGCGCGCCGGTCCCGAACACGCCGGGAATGGCGAGATCGCCGTCGTAACGCGCCTTTCGCTGGTGCAGCGGGAAGGTGGAATGAATGATCTTCTGAGTGTTGGTGTTGAAGATGCGCACCGTTGCGCTGTCGCCGTCGGCGTGCACCAGGCCTTCGTCGACCGCGAAGGGGCCGACCGCGGAGCTCATGTTGCCGCAATTGCCCTTGTAGTCGACCGCGCGCTCCCTGATCTGCACCTGCGCGAATGTGTAATCGATGTCGGCGTCGTCTCTCGCGGATGGCGCGAGCACGCAGACCTTGGAGAGCGAGGACACCCCGCCGCCCATGCCGTCGAGCTGCCGTCCATAAGGATCGGGCGAGCCCATCGCGCCCGTGAAGATCGCGTCCCATGCCGCGCGGTCCGCAGGCAGGTCGCGCGCATGGAACATGATCGCCTTGCTGGTGCCGCCGCGCATGAATACAGCCGGAATAGGGCGCTGCATCGAAGGACCTCTCTCCTGAAGCCCGGCGGGCCAGGCCGGTTGCCGAAAAGAGCAGGGTAGTCCGCCGCCCGCGGCCCGCAAAGACTCCGTTTCTGCTATGATCGGGCCATGACGAACCAGATTGCCGGACCCGCGCGGACGGCTGCGGGGCGTAGCGTCCTCGCTTGGTGGGCCGTTGCCGCCGTCCTCCTCATCATCTTCCTGTGGTTGCTCAGGGTTGCAGGTGAGGTCCTTGTGGACTGGCTCTGGTTTTCCTCGGTCGGCTATTCGCAGGTGTTCTGGACCAGCCTTGCCGCCCAGGCCGCGGTCTTTGGCAGCGTATTTGTCGCGACGGCCGTCGTGCTCTGGCTGAACGGATGGCTTGCACGGCGCTATGCGCGACGGCCGGTCGCGCCTGCCGTGACGGTCACCGGATGGCAGCCGCCGCCCGATCCGCTTGCGCTGCTGCGCGAGCGGCTGCCGTGGGCCTCCATGATAACAGGCATTGCGGCTCTGCTTGGTCTGCTCGTCGCCGCAGAGGAATCCGGCGAGTGGTCGAGATTGCTGCAGTATCTCTACCAGGCGCCTTACGGCGCGAACGATCCGCTCTACGGCAAGGACATCGGCTTCTATCTTTTCTCGCTGCCCGTCTATATCCAGTTCAAGAACTGGATGATGCTCACGCTCATGCTGAGTGCGCTGTTCGCCGGCGCAATCTACTGGTTACACGGCGACATCGAATACGATGCCCATACCCGATCGATCTCGCCAGTGGCGATCGCCCACGGCTCGGCGCTGCTTGGTCTCTTCTTCGCGGTGAAGGCGGGGTCCTATGTTCTGGATCGCTATCTCCTCCTCTATGGCGACAATGGGGTGGTTGTCGGCGCGAGCTACACCGATGTCCACGTGCAGCTTCCATTCCTGTGGTTACTGGTCGCACTTTCGATCATCGCCGCGCTGTTCTCGTGGACCAATATCCGACTGCGCACCTATTGGCTTCCCGGCGTTGCGATCCTGCTCGTCTTCGGCGGTTCGTTCCTGCTGTCCGGACTCATTCCCGGGCTGTTCCGCCACTTCTTTGTCAGGCCGAGCGAGTTGCAGCTCGAGAAACCCTATATCGAGCGCAACATCGCGCTGACCCGGCAGGCCTACGACCTCGATCGGATCGTCGCCAAGCCGTTCGCTGCCGAACAGACCCTGACGTTCGATGCGCTCGAGGCCAACAAGGCGACCATCGATAATATCCGCCTGTGGGACTGGCAGCCCCTGTACGATACCTACGCGCAACTGCAGGAGATCCGAACCTACTACAAATTCCACGACCTTGACGTCGACCGCTACTGGCTCGACGGCTCCTATCTGAGCGTGATGCTCTCGGCGCGCGAGCTGCAGACGGCGCTGCTGCCGCCGAACGCGCAGACCTGGGTCAACCGCCACGTGCTGTTCACGCATGGCAGCGGCGCGGTCATGAGCCCGGTGACGCGCAAGACGACCGAAGGACTGCCATACTTCTATCTCCGCGATATTCCCCCGGTTGCGGACGGAGGCCCCGACATCCGCGAACCGCGCATCTACTACGGCGAGGAGAGCGACACCTACGTCCTGGTCAAGAGCACGGTTCCGGATTTCGACTACCCGAAAGGGCAAGAGAACGTTTACGCGACGTATGACGGCACCGGCGGGGTTCCGATCGGCGGGCTTTTCAGGAGAATGCTGTTCGCCCAGTACTTCAACGACGTCAATCTGCTGCTTACCGGCTACGTCGCGCGCGACAGCCGCATCATGATCCGCCGCAACATCCGCGAGCGGGTGCAGGCGATCGCTCCGTTTCTGCGACTGGATCACGATCCCTACCTCGTCATCAGCGAGGGGCGGATGTTCTGGATCCAGGACGCTTACACCATCAGCTCGTATTTTCCCTCCGCGCAGCCGGCGCAGGACCTCGATCTCAATTACATCCGCAACTCCGTCAAGATCGTCCTCGACGCCTACAACGGGACCGTCGATTTCTACCTGATGGATCCCGGCGATCCGATCGCGGCAACCTGGCGGCGCATCTTCCCGAGCCTGTTCAAGCCGTTCGCCGCGATGCCCGAGGACCTCAAGAAGCACATTCGCTATCCGGAGGACCTGTTCCTGGTTCAGGCGCGCATCTATCAAACCTATCACATGAGAGCGGCCGAGGTTTTCTACAATCGCGAGGACCTCTGGCAGTTTCCGCGCCAGCCAAACAATGACGGGATCGCGACGATGTCGCCTTACTACATCATCATGCGGCTGCCCGGCGAGCCGCGCGCGGAATTCTTTCTGATGGTTCCGATGGTGCCAAGCCGCCGCGACAACATGATCGCCTGGCTCGCCGCGCGCTGCGATCCGCCCGACTACGGCAAGCTCATCGTCTACGAATTTCCCAAGGAAAAGCTCGTCTATGGCCCGTTCCAGATCGAGGCGCGGATCAACCAGAACACCGATATTTCGCAGCAGATCACGTTATGGAATCAGATGGGATCGCGGGTCATCCGCGGCAATTTGCTCGTGATTCCCCTCGAGAACTCGATCCTCTACGTCACCCCCTTATATTTGCGCGCGCAGTACGGGCATCTGCCGGAGCTCAAGCGCGTGATCGCTGCCTATAACGACAAGGTGGTGATGAAGGAGACGTTGTCAGAGGCGTTGTCCGCCCTGTTTGCGGCACCCGTCGCCGCGCCGGGCGCGACGGAGATGCCACGCTCGGGCGCGGCGCAGGAAGCGCTCGAGCGCTACAACCAGGCCATGGAGCGACTGAAGTCGGGCGACTGGGCCGGCTTCGGCTCACAGATGGACGCGATGCGCGGCGTTCTGGAGAAGCTGAGCCGGGACTCGAGCGGCGCCAAACCTCCGGCCCAATGAAAATGCGCTGTCCGACCGCGTTGCTAGCTCGCCCGCTCGACAAGAGCCGCGCGCGAGGGGGCAGGATCGAACGGATCGGCGAAATACTGGGTCTCGCGAGCCACCAGTCCGTCACGGAATTCCATGATGCTCACCGTGTGCGATGGCGCACCATCGTAACTCAGAACGAATTCGCTGACCCAGAGATCGCCGCTCCCGACAATTCGCCGGACCGTAAAACGCTTCTTGTTCGGCTGGGCGCGTCGGCTCTCGCTGATATTGCGCCGACCGCGGATCCGCTCGCCCGATTGCGGATACTCGAGAATGGCATCCTCGCGGTAGATATCGTGCTCGGCCTCGAAGTCGCCCGCATCCGAAGCATTCCAATGACGCTCCAGCGCCAGCCGCAGGGTTCTCTCGTCCATCGCCATCTCCCATAACGCTTACGCCCGGTACCCAAAATCATGTGGACTATAGGCGATTTCGAAACGCGATGGCGCACCGCTCACAAGCTTTAACAACGCCTAACAAGCTAACGATCCGCGCCGGGACCTAGACTGTTGCCCACGTCGAGGTCCGGGTTTCACCTTCGCCTCGCCAGCGCGACATCATCGTCGAGGAGTGATGCAATGGCACGTCTGCTTTCGGTCAACGTCGGTTTGCCGCGCGAGGTGACATGGCAAGGCAAAACCGTCCGCACCGGCATCTGGAAGGCGCCTGTCGAAGGCGCGCGCCTGGTGCGCCGGCTCAATATCGATGGCGACGGGCAGGGCGATTTGGCCGGCCATGGCGGTGAACAGCGGGCCGTGCTGGTCTATCAAATCGATTCCTATCGGTATTGGCAGGCCCAGTTGGGCCGAAGCGGCCTTGGCTACGGCGAGTTCGGGGAGAATTTCACCGTTGATGGTCTTGCAGACGCAGAGGTGTGCATCGGAGACCGTTATCGCATCGGCCGCGCCTTGTTCGAGGTCACGCAACCCCGCGTCACCTGCTACCGCCTGGGCATCCGAATGAACGAGCCGGAAATGGCTGCTCTCCTGGTCAAGCACCGCAGGCCCGGCTTCTATCTGCGTGTGATCGAGGAAGGCGAGGTGAAAGCCGGTGACGAGATTACGCGCGTTCAGTCCGGACCCGAGGGCATGAGCGTGTCCGACATCGATGCGTTGCTCTATCTGCCCGGTCACCCCCGCGATCGATTGGAACGCGCGCTCCGCATACCGGCGCTGAGCGCGGGCTGGAGACGCTCGTTCGAGACCTTGCTCGCGCAAGCGCGCGCGGGCGGTTCGAATAGCGGAAACGTCGGGCTCACGGGAGTGGCAAGCCCGCCTCCGGCCTGGCGGGGCTTTCGGTCGTTCCGTGTCGCGCGCAAGGTGCGCGAGAGCGGGACTGTCACGTCCCTGGTGCTCGAGCCCGCGGATGGACAACCGCTCGCGAGCGCTCTCGCCGGACAATTCATCGTGCTGCGGCTTGGCCATGCGTCCGGGCTTGATCTGATGCGAAGCTACTCGCTGTCGGGAACGCCGGGCGGCGCGACTTACCGAATAAGCGTCAAGCGGGAGGCCCATGGCGCCGGGAGCGCCTACATCGAGGACAAGCTGCAGGTCGGGGACAGCGTTGATGCAAGCGCTGCGCGCGGGAGCTTCACCTTGAAGCCGGGCAACACGCCCGTGGTGTTGTTGAGCGCGGGGATCGGCGTGACGCCTGTGCTTGCGATGCTTCATGCGCTCGCTTCCGACGCATCGACAAGGGAGATCTGGTGGGTTTACGGAGCCCGAAACGGTCGCGAACATCCATTCGCCGCCGAGGCGCGCGAGCTGCTTGCCAAACTTGTCCACTCTCACAGTCGGATCTGCTACAGCGCGCCAGATTCGGAAGACCGGCTCAACGCGGATTTCGACACGCGCGGCCGTTTGGATGCGCGCTTGCTCGAAAGCCTGCGGCTGCCAGGAGACGGCGATTATTATCTCTGCGGACCTTCGACCTTCATGAGCGACATCACCACCGGTCTTCGCGCCCTTGGGGTGCAGACGGGCCAAATCCACACCGAACTGTTCGGCGCCGGTCCGTCGATGACTCCGGGTGTCGTCGCGCCGCCGCGCCGGCCGCCGCATTTGCCCGAAGGGACTCCGGGCACGGGAGCGGTGGTGTCGTTCGCGCGAAGCGGCCTGAATGTCCGCTGGAAATCCACGTTCAACAGCTTGCTCGAATTGGCCGAGGCTTGCGACGTGCCGGTGCGTTGGTCGTGCCGGACCGGCGTCTGTCACAATTGCGAGTCCGGGCTTGTCGGGGGGAAGGTCGCCTACCGGCCGGATCCGGTCGACCCGCCGGCGGAAGGAAATGTGCTGATCTGCTGCGCTCGCCCGGAGGGCGATATCGTCATCGATCTGTAACTGTGCCGGAGCAGGATTCCGTCCGGCCGAAAGCGCGATGGGCCGTCTCGTTCATCAAGGTGAATGGGGAACTCGAGGCGAGATTTTTGCAGGTTTTCGGCCTGGAAACCCTTGCGTGTCGGATTCGCCGGGCGCACCCTTGGGCCAAACAACAACACTTTTCGGGAGGATGCGACCATGCCACGGGCCAGGCAAGCTTCGATGCAGAAACGGGCGACAAAATCCGATGCCGTGAAGGTGCTGGGGGCCGCCGGCCTCGGCCTTTCGATGGCGGGTGGCGCATCCGCATCCACGGTGCCGACTGCCGATATCCCGCAATCCACGAACAGCTCGGCTAATCAGCGCTTCGTTCTTGGCGAAGAGGAAATGGCCGACGTCAGTCTCGCCACGTTCTATCTCTTCGACAAGGAAAACGTCGGCGCCCGCGGCGTGCAGCTCGCGCGCGGATGCGGTTGCGGCGGTTGCCACGGTTGCGGCGGCTGCCGGGGTTGCGGTGGTGGCTGCCGAGGTTGCGCCGGCTGCCGAGGCTGCGCGATCGGCGGTTGCGGCGGCTGCGGCTTCATCGGCTGCGTGATTTGCATCGGTTGCGTGAGCTGCGGCGGCTGCTGCCTGTCCTGGGGCGCGTGCCGCTTGTGCTAGCCTGACGGGCGGCCTCACCAGGGCCGCGGCTGCTCGCGAAGCAGAGTGAGGGGCCTCGTCGGGCCGCGATGTCCTTTGATCTGGGTCAAGGCTAACCCGACCCGATCGGCGTTTGCAAAACCTCCATACCCATACAATGACGGAGGGTCGCATGTACTCCAATATTCTTTTGAGCACGGATGGATCGGACGTCGCCCGAAAAGGCCTCAAGCACGGGCTTGCTTTGGCGAAGGCATTGAATGCCAAAGCAACAGTCATCACCGTTTCGGAACCACTGCCGACCGCGATGGGAGCGGGCAGAGCGGTATGGGTCCCCTCGCAACAAGAGATTGACAGGTACGACTCGGCCAACAGCGAACATGCGGCCAAACTCTTCGACGAAGTGCGGGCGCTGGCAGGGCAGATCGGGGTACCTATAGAACTTTTGCATGTTTCGCATGTGCACCCGGCCACAGCGATACTCGAAACCGCAAAGTCGAGAGGCTGCGACTTGATCGTCATGGGCTCTCATGGGCGTCGCGGCCTCAGCAAGCTATTCGTGGGGAGTCAAACATCGGCGGTCCTGGCGGACGGCAGCGTGCCAGTGTTGGTGGTTCATTAGCGCCAGACCAATGCCGGCCGCGTGCCTGGCACGGAACGCGAACTCACAGCGGAAAGGAGGCTTCGAACGCCAACACAACCTTTTCCCGACGATTGAATTTGCCGATTGTGGCTTGATCTAGCTCAAGGGTGGGATGCTCGATCATGGGTTCATCCCGGAACGGGCCGCGTTCGCAACAGGAGCAAGCTCATGAGCATCCTATGGACGATCATCATTGGGTTCATCGTGGGAGTGGTTGCAAAGTTTCTTATGCCCGGCGACAAGAGTGAACCGAAGGGCTTCATTTTGACCGCCATTTTGGGAATTGTCGGCGCCTTCGTCGCGACCTACCTGGGTCAATCTGTCGGATGGTATGGAGCCGGAGAATCTGCGGGGTTCTTTGGCGCGGTGGTCGGCGCGGTGATCGTACTCTTCGTTTATGGCCTTATCGCCGGTCGCACAGGGCACGCCTGACGCTTCCCGATTTTTCGAGGCTCATGCGGTCAGCGCTGGAACTGCCTGGCGCATCGGCAAAGGGCTCGAAGCTCTATCCGATGAACGCGCCTCCCGTACAACAGCGTGACCTTGAGTCCAACCCTCGTTGAATGGTCGTACCGAGCGAGGATCGTCATGAACCTCCTTTTCAAGGAAATTCGGCACAGCCCGCTATTGTGGATGCTGGTTTTCGTGCCGATCGTGCTGGTCGCGGAAAAGGTCGCGCCCTCGTCGCATACCCTGCTGTTCGTGCTCGCCGTTCTGGCGATCGTGCCACTTGCCACCCTTCTCAGTCACGCAACGGAAAGCGTTGCTGAAAGGACGGGCGATGCCATCGGCGGCCTGCTTAACGCGACGTTGGGAAATCTGACCGAATTGATCATCGCGATAGCAGCCCTCCAGGCCGGAGAGTATATGCTGGTCAAGGCGTCGATTGCGGGCGCAATCGTCACCAATTCCCTCTTCATGTTGGGTGCGTCTTTCTTGCTTGGTGGTCTCAAACACCATGTCCAGGAGTATAACCGGGCCGGCGGAAGACTGTATTCAGCGCTGCTGTTGATGGCGACCATTGCCTTGCTCGCGCCAGCAGCCGTTGCTGACCTCGATTTGGCTCAAGGTGACCTGGTTTCGCAGAAGCTCAGCACTGGCCTCGCCATTATGCTCATTGCTGCATACGGGCTGGGCCTGCTGTTCTCGCTGAAAACACACAAGGACCTGTTTGCCAGCGAGGACCATGGCGAAGCTGGCGGGCCGACATGGCCGATCGGGTTGGCTGTAGGCACCTTGCTCGTGGTAACTGTGCTGGTTGCGCTGGTCAGCGAGATCTTCGTCGGCTCGGTACAGGAAGCAGGAGAAAAATTGGGGATGACCCCGGCGTTCGTCGGGTTCATCGTCGTCGCCCTCGTGGGTGCTGCGGCGGAGATGGCCGTTGCATTTTCGGCCGCTCGAAAGGACCGTTTGGACCTGAGCGTCAGCATAGCCCTGGGAAGCGCTTCCCAAATCGCCCTGTTCGTTGCGCCGGTGCTGGTGCTGGCGAGTTACGTGATCGGCCCCAAGCCAATGGATCTGCAGTTCTGGCCAGGTGCGGTGACCATGGTGATGATCTCTTCGGTCACCTGTTGCTTCATCACCAATAGCGGACGCTCGGCGTGGTTTATCGGCGCGTTGCTCCTGTTCATCTATGCCATCTTCGCCATGACGCTCTACGTCGTTCCGCCCGGAGCACACGCGCCCACGTGAAGCAACTGTGCAATTCATTCGTGTCTTTTGCGCTGGAAAAGGAAATGCTCACTGCGCGCGCCATTCGCTCGGCGGAACGCCCGACCAGCGCTGAAAAGCGTGTGTAAAGGCGCTTGGAGCGGCGTAGCCGAGAGCGAGCGCGATATCGGTGATGTCCATTCTCGTACCCGCAAGCAATTGGCGGGCTACCTCGAAACGAGCTTCGTTGACCAATTCACGGTAGCTCTTGCCTTCGGCCTGCAGTCGACGGTTCAATGTCCGCGGCTGCATCGACAGTTCGCTCGCCACCGCCTCCAGGGAGGTGTCGGGAAAAATGACGCGAGCACGCAACAGGCGGGTTACGGTATGCGTGATGCTTGGCTGTTCGAGCGCCCAATAGGCGGCAACCGATTTTTGCAGTATTCGGCGCAGCTCGCGATCTGCACTGAGAACAGGACGGTCGAGCAGACTGGCCGGAAAAGCCATCGCATGTTGTTCCGCATCGAACCGCGGTGCGATGCCAAAGAAGCGGCGAAAGGGGGCGGTATCGCTGGGGGCTTTACGAGACGAAAGAATCTGATCGGGCGTCGCGCCCACCAATTCTCTCATGATGTTGAAACCCACCGCGATCGCGCCGTCGCTGATCTGCTCGACGGCCTCCATGCCCGGATAATGGATGGCATATCCCCAAAACGCGACGTCATTCTGGACGACAAGATAAGTTACGGCGCCGCGCACGTAACGTCGCTGATTGGTGCACAGGTCCAGGATCGCGTCCTTGAGCGTCGGCGCGGTCCGCATCAGTCGCCCCACCAGCCCAAGACTGGCTGTCGTTGAGCGCTCCCCAACCAGAAGCCCAAAATGCTCGCACTTTGTCGCAGCCACGCACGCTCCGAAAAGCCTGCCGAGCTCGCGAAACGAAAGTGAGTTTTCAGGATTGCGCAGCAAATCGGGACTGATGCCCGCACCCGCGATCACTGTCCGCGGATCCTGGCCCATTTCCCGCAGAACCTGGGGAAGCTCGACCACCGCCCCGATGCGTTGCTGCCCTTCCATTTGGTGCACCCTCGGCTTTGAGATCCATGGACGCCCGAGATTTCGGGGAACACGAAATCACAGCTCGTGTCGCAAAAAAGCAAGCGGGCGATGTTGATCTTGATCAATGTAGCAACCGATGACGCGGCCGGCATCGAGCCATATTGAAGCAGGCAACGACAAAGCGGTGCGAAGGTAATTATTGCAGCGATTTTCTGACGAACCCTGGCGCGATTCCAAACGGACTCTGCTTGATCGGCGGTTCGCAAGTGACCGGAGATGAAGGGTATGACCGGCCTCGTAACCCATTTCGAAATTTACGGCGACGACCCGGCGAATTTGTCGCAATTTTACGCGACTCTTTTCGGTTGGCGGATCGAGAAGGCGCCAGGCATCGATTATTGGCGAATACAAAGCGAGCCGACGGGCAGCAGCGCTTACGGCGGAGGTGTGACTTATCGTCCGGCGGATGGCCCGAGCTCGTGGCTGCCTTACGTGACCGTCGACTCAGTCGATGCAGCGCTTGCTCGGGCGGAACGCATGGGCGCCAGCATTTTGCGCCCCAAAACAGCCGTTCCCCGGACCGGTTGGTACGCGGTCCTCACTGACCCTCAACGAAACCGCTTCGCTATTTGGCAAGCGGACCAAACGGCATTTCCATCGCCCGAACCGGATTGATGCGGGGCCTTGATCGTTTGGAATAGTTGAGGTCGGCAACAAGAGTAGCAAGACATCACAAGCACGGGAGAGAAATATGTACTACACCGACGACTCGATTTTGCCGGAGAACATGACGCCGCTGATCATCACCGCAGCGCCGTACGGGCCGGAGTGGATACCCGGTGATGCAGACATCCCGGTCACGTGGGATGAACAGGTTCAGGCCGCGGTCGACTGCTACAATGCCGGAGCCACGATGCTCCACGTGCACGTGCGCGATCCCGCCACCGGTCACGGCTCAGTCGATTTCGAGCAGTTCAATTATTTCATCGGACGGCTGAAAAAGGCTGTGCCGAAGATGGTGCTGCAAGTCGGCGGCTCGATCTCTTTCGCACCCAAGTCAGCCGACGCAAAGGCCAAGTGGCTCGATTACGACACCCGACACATGCTCACGGAGCTCGATCCCAAGCCGGAATTCGTAACGATTGCGACTGGGACAACTCAGTGGGACATCATGTCCTGGATGTCGGCCGACGACGTCAAGGGCACGCACCTCGAGAACAATCCGAAGGTTCAGGCTGCCTGGGCGGGAATGTGGGTCGATGCGGGACCAGCGTTCTATCTCGAGCATCTGAAGCGGTTGAGCAAGAATTGCATTCAGCCTTATTTCGTGCCTGCCCACGTTCATCAACTGGAGATCATCGAACGGTTGATCCGCGCGGGCGTCTACATGGGTCCGATGAACCTCGCCATCGCGGGGTATGGTGGCGGCACTCTGGGCCGCAATCCCTACCATTGGATGGATTTCCTCCGCCAGGTTCCTCAGGGAGCCGTTGCGACCTTCTGGACCTCCATGCGCGGGCTGATCCCGATCTCCGCCATGGCGATCGTTCTCGGCCAGCATGTGCGCGTCGGTAACGAGGATAATTTGTGGGGCCCGGACAAGAAACGCCGGACGACGGTGCAACAGATCGAAGGTGCGGTGCGCATCTGCAAGGAGTTCGGGCGCAAGGTCGCGACGGCAGAGGAAGCGCGGCAGATCATGAAGGTCGGTGTCTGGTACGACAGTGTCGAGGAGACACTGCACAACCTTGGCTTGCCTCCGACCCGGCGCGACGGCCAGAAGGGCTTCCTCGTGTGGGAGACGGATGGCAGGAAAGGCGTCGCCAAGACCGGGGGTGACTCTCACCCTATGGCTTACTGCATGGTGCCGCCTGCGCAAGCAGCAGAGTGAGTACCAATCGTTCGGGTCCCGCGCTTTGCGGGACCCGGCGCCTGCCGTCGGTGAGCCGCCCCTCTTTTTACGTGTGAGAAATGCCTGGCGATCGAGAAGACAATGCGATCCCGCCGCATGAGACGGGCCCATGGGACAAAGGGCTGGCCCGGCTGGCCGAGTGGGACCCGGCCTGGCTTGCGGCCTGCATGAAGATGACTACCAATCCCTGGACGCGAGGCGTCCTGCCTCGGAAGTTCGTCGAATTGGTCGGCGTTGCGCTGAATGCCGCCTGCACGAATCTCAATCCTGACGGCTCGCGTCGTCATATCCGAAACGCGCTGAAAGCGGGGGCGACCCGCGACGAGGTGCTGACGATCCTCAAGATGGCCTCCGTCATGTCGATTCATTCGTGCAGTCTCGGCGCGCCGATTTTGCTCGAAGAGGCGCGAGCAGCCGCAGTCATGCCCGCCGCGAAACCGAGGGGACCGACTCCGGCCTGCGACAAGATGAAGGCCGCGGGCCAATGGAATGACGCCTGGGGCCCGTTTTTCGAGCTCGATCCTGTCTGGACCGATGAATTCATGGCGGCTGGCATCGGCATTTACGGCAGCAACGTGTTCACGCCAAAGGAGGTCGAGCTTCTGAGCATCGCCTTCGATGCCTCCTACACGCACATGTACGCGCCGGGCACGCGCCGGCACATCAAGGGCGCACTCAATGCCGGCGCGACAATGGAAGAGATCATGGAGGTACTGAAGCTCTGCGTCGTCCAGGGCGTTCAGGCCTGCAATCTCGCCATCCCGATCCTGGCGGAGGAATTGGAGCAGGGCCGGCAAGTCACAGGCAAATCGGTCGGCACGGCCGCGCATGGGTCGGACGACGTGTAAGTCGAGAGGTGGGACGATCTTCGTCGAACGAGTGAAGTGCCTACGTTCCGTTGCAATCGCGATAGGCGATGGACGGTGAGCTCAGACGAGTTGCAGCGTCATAACGATCGTGTTGAAAGGTCGCAAATGGAGAAGTCAGTGAAGACGCGCCAAATCAAGTCCAAGGTCGTCCGTCCGGAATCGGGGGTGACTGAAGAGGCGAGAGCCTACGCGGACGGCACGTCTCTGGACCGTGTGCAGTATCTGGAAGCCAAGCTCATCCTCAAACCCGATCGCTTCACCTCTGTACAGAGCTTCCGCGATTTCGGGAAGATCGTAAGGCGAACAGCAAAGCGGCTCGGCGTTGATTTCGTCGAGGACAAGAGGGCCGATCTAAGGCCAGAAATCAGGGAGATCATCTTTCTCGATACGCCTGATTTTTCCCTCTACGGCAACGCCTTCATTTTGCGTCGGAGAGTCTCGTACGTGGACGGATTCCCCGCGGGCGATCCGGAGATCGTGTTCAAGTTTCGTCATCCCGATGAGAAAAAGGCGGCATCACTGGATGTTCGGCCAAATATCGATGGCAAGTACCGGATCAAATTCAAGGCGGAGGCGCTGCCGCTGAAGGATGAAGTCGGAGGCTATCGGATATTGTATTCGCACAACTGTCAGTTCGGCCTCAGTCAGGCTCACGACCGCGACAAGACGTCCATGGCGACATTGGATCGCATCTTTCCTGCCTTGAAAAAGCTGCGCCGTTCGGGCCAGGAGCGCGTCAAGCTCGTCAATGAAGGCATTGTGGAAGAGGTGCTGTTGCCGCTGGGCGATCTGGATTTCGGCAAGGGAACGACGGCCAAATGCGATATCGCGCTGTGGCGCACGCGCGGTGAGCACCTGCCGCTGGTGGGCGAATTTGCGTTTCAGGTCAAATTCGATCGCAAGGAGGATGTAGCCGCCAAGCAGAAGAAGCTGGTCGAGCAGTTCTATGTCACGCTGCAGCTCGACGTTGCGGAATGGCTGGCTCTCGGCGTGACGAAGACCGCGATGGTATATCGCCTGAAAGGTGCCGGGCCGCAGAGCCATGAGTGAATTACAAACAGACGCTCAACTGGAAGCGGATGCCGAGGCCGGACCGGGCAGGGTTGCAATCACCCAGATATTCCTCGAATTCCTGAGCATCGGAGCCACCAGTTTCGGAGGTGTGGTGCCTTATCTGCGGGCCAGCCTCGTCGCGAGGCGAAAGTGGCTGAGCGACAAGGAATTCGTCGAACTGCTGTCGATCAGCCAGAGCCTGCCGGGCCTGAATGCGACGAACATGGCCATCCTGGTCGGGCAGAAGCTCAACGGCGCTCTTGGCGCGATCGTCGGCGTTCTCGGAATTTGCCTGCCGGGGAGCCTGCTGATGTTCGCGGTCGGAATTGTCTACAGGTCTCATGGCGATCATGCGTGGGCCACGGGCGCGCTGAAAGGCGTAGCTGCCGCCGCGGTCGGATTGGTCCTCTCCACCGTCGTGCAGTTGAGCAAGAAATCGCTTGATCAAAGGGTCGATTACCTCTTCCTCGCCCTGACCGTGCTTGCGGTCAACCTCATGCATTTTTCCGTGTTGGTGGCGCTGGTTGCCGTGGGTGCGCTGGCAATTCTCTGGCATCACCCAACCAACGCGAAGACGGAGGAGCAATCGTGAGCCAGCTTCCGGCCCTTGTCCGCGTGTTCGCCTATCTCTCATTGCTGACCGTCGGCGGCGGCATGGCGGCGTATCCCGAGATGAAAACGCTGACGGTCGACGTTCACGGGTGGCTTTCGTCTTCGCAACTCGTCCATCTCTATAGCGTTGGACAATTGGCTCCCGGCCCCAACATGATGATGATCGTCCCGATCGGAGATTGGGTCGGCGGTCCGCTTGGCGCCATTACTGTGCTGCTGGCTTTCTTCGGGCCGACGGCTGTTTTGACGTTTGCCGTCGGTCGCTTCTGGACAAAGCTTGAGGCGTGGCCCTGGCGGAAATCGATCCAGCAGGGAGTTGCGCCCGTCTCTGTCGGTCTTCTTCTGGCCGGATGCTTCACTCTGGCAAAGTCCGCTATTTTCGGCCTTGAAACGGCTGCGATCGCGGTTGGCGTCCTGATGATCATGCTGCAGACCAGGATCAATCCGGCATTGCTGGTACTGGGCGGGGCGGTGATCGGAATGATTTCGTTCGATTGATCGGTTTGCCACCGCGCCGGGCATCCAACGAAGTGCCGAGTGCCGTGCGCGCAAAGGGTGATTTCCTCAACGACTTCAGGCGGATTGCGCAATCCGGCGTCATCGCGCAAATTTCTCTTTCCGTAAAACAGAAATCATGCCATACTTCCGGCTATCCCGACTTACTTAGAGGGGCGCTTCGCCATCGTCACGAAACGTTGAGGCGGGATGCGGTGGACGCTTGAGATCAAAGGCGAATGATGTTTCAGGCGGACGGCGAAGGCGTGTGGTCCTGGCGCCCCTGGGCTGGCGTTAAGGTTGCCGATGATGATCGGCAAACGACGGTGACTATAAGGTCACGGACACCGGGGAGAGCACGTCAAATAAGCCGTTAGATCCATTCGCGTGCGGGAATATCGGGTGTTTCCGGTGGACCTGTGGTGACTACGCTCGTGCGCTTTCTTCATTTGCACGCGAGGCTGCGGGTGCATCGCGCACCCGATATTCCCCACGCCCTCTTTGGCGGAGCGGCCAGCAAAACTCAGGCGCCTTGCGCCGTGAGAACGAGGCGGCGCGTCTGCTCTCTGACATTTAAATCCGGTCAAAAAAGTCGGCCCACTTGCGCGCAAGGCGAATGTCTGTCCGCGTCGCGATGCGGTCGGGATCGCGCAGTTCATCCCGTTTCGACGAACGGATTGTGCTAGCCTGTGGCGGACAAGCGGGATGGAGGCGTTCATGGAGATCCAGGCACTCGGCTACCTCGGCGTTGGTACGGTAAAGCTCGACGACTGGACATTCCTTGCGACGAAGGGCCTCGGCATGGAGGCCGTCGATCGCAGCAGCGGCACCCGCGCTTTCCGCATGGACGATCGCAAGCAGCGGCTCGTGCTCGACAGCTCGCTGCCGGACCAGACGCAATATTTCGGCTGGGAGGTGGCGGATGCGGATGCGCTCGACATGCTTGCCGGTCGATTGGAGAAAGCGGGCGTTGCCGTGCGGCGCGAGCCGGCCGGCGATGGCGGACCAGCGCTTTGGTGTCCGGCCTGATCTCGTTCCGCGATCCCGCCGGCAACCGGCTGGAAGCGTTTCATGGCGCAGCCGTCGCGGACACGGCGTTTCGGCCGGCCCGTCTGATATCGGGATTTCGAAGCCGGCCCGCTCGGCATGGGGCACGTGCTGGTGACCGTGCAGGATCTCGACGCCGCGTTGGCGTTTCTATCGCGACCTGCTGGGCTTTCGCATCAGCGACTACTTCGCTCGCTCCGATCAAGGCCTATTTCCTGCACGTCAATCCGCGGCACCACAGCATCGCCCTCGTCGAGGCGCCAGTGAATGCCCTCAACCACCTGATGGTCGAACTCTATTCGCTTGACGACGTTGGCCAAGGCTATGATCTGGCCCTCTTGGATCGCGAGAAGATCGTCGCCACGCTTGGTCGTCACAGCAACGATTTCATGACGTTCCTTCTATATGCGCACGCCGTCGGAATTTTTCGTCGAATATGGCTGGGGGCGGCCGTGACGTTGACGACGCCACGTGGCAGCCGCAACGAGGTGGGACACGCTGGCAAGTTTTTGGGGCCACGACGGACTGATCCGGGCTGTTGGCGGCGAGGATCCGCCTCTTCGAACTGCGGCATGATGCACAGAACCGAGCAGAGGCGAGCGCCGGTTCAGGTGATCGACGGCAATTACGCGCGTATCAAAGGCGTTTGCCCTTGGTGGGATGCCATGAGGCAGCAGGGCAGGCACTGAAGGATGCCTGCGGGCGCAGGCGTCAGCGCAGACCCTCGTAGACCATGAAGCCGCGCGCCAGCGAAAGCTTGCGCACGACGCGCGGAAGAAATTTCTCCGGCTGATGCAGATAGCGCCAGGAGGTGAGGGCGAGTTCGCCGAGCACGCCACGGTTGGGCTCGAATGGCGCAAGCAGTCCGGTGAGGCTGATCGGCGCGTGCGCGCGGGTGAGGAACGGCAGCAGCAGCAATTCGAGATGCGCGATCGAGCCATCCTGCGCAGTCGCGGTGAGCCCGGCGATTGCGGGCAGGGTCTCTTCGGCAACGGCGGCAACGATCTCCTCGATCTCGCGGCGAGCGCCCGCCGCGAACAGCGCGCCGAAGCTCGTATCCTTCAGGTCGCGGCCGAACAGGGCGCAGACCCGCGTGCCGGCGACGCGGAAGGGATAGCCGGCAGTCGCGTCGCAGGAGAGCACGAAGATGTCGGCGAGCAGGTCGCGCAGAGCGGAGGGCTCGATATCGGTCCGCTCAGGCGCACGGGCGCGCCCGCGCTTTTCGTTCCAATAGGCGAAGAACTCCCGGCTCGACGGATGCTTCATGACGCCACTCACCCCCCGCCTGCACAGATTGCGGGACAATTCTGTCCCGGTTTTGCGCAAGGCGCTCCCCGGGACGGTTGTGCAGGATGAGCGGTGCAGCGTCCATGCCGCACCGGCGTTTTGCGGACGAAATGCCGAGCCTTTGCCGCATTAACGTTAAGTTAACGATCCCCTTGGCGGTGCCGCGTCACCTCCGCTAAGGTCCGCATGTCCTTGCCGCTTATCTCCAGGTTGCCGGCGAGGAGCTGTACAGGCGGACGTCAAACAGATTGGTCACAAAGCCTTCGGGGAGGGGTGGGGATGCCACCCGGACCCCCAGAAGCTGACCACCGAGACAAGGGAGGGCTTTCTCAGGGCCCTCC
>CAVTYJ010000021.1:0-410404 GCA_963738845.1 uncultured Alphaproteobacteria bacterium
CCAGCGCCGAACAAATGCAGAGCGGTGCCGCGGCCGGCACGGACGTCCATCGGCGACCCTTCTAAGTGTCGAGTTTGGAGGTTTTCAAACTCTTCTCCGCGGTATAGAAAATGCGCATCGCTTCGGTGACGTACTTCTCGAACTCAAACCCGATGTTGGTGGATCAGGCGGCCATCAATGCTGGGTTTTGACTTCCGACGATAGGCCATGAAGCCAATGCCTGCGAAGCCGAGAATCATCATTGCCCATGTGAGGGCTCTGGGACATTTGGGGCCAAGCTGGATAGGTCGCTATCCTGAAAGCCGAATACAAAGAACTGGTTTGGTCCCGCAGTTCCAGGGACAAAGTCGTTATCGTTGGTAACCCACAGGGTATGTTCGATTGTGCCATCGGCCAATACCACATCCTGCCCAAATGCTAGACCTTCGATCTTCGCCGGTACGTTGGCAGGCGTGATTCGATGAGCACCGAGTTCGGCCACGATATCCAGAAATGGCGTTGCCGATTTGGGTACAGCTGCCGCTGCCGCCGCCGCGCCCGTCAGACTTGTTATATCGGCCGCGTTGGCGACGTCGATTTTAAAGATCTGCTTTATCTTGGCATTCGATCCGTCACCAAGGCCCTTTCCGTCGCGTTCGTCGACCAGGAACTGGTGATCGTTAATTGCGACGATGTCGCTAACCGCTGAACCCGTGGTCAAGTTGTAACCGTACTCATGAGTGGCACTGGTTGCGATGTCGATGGTAACGATACGTAGTAGGTTTGACGTTGCCGGGTTTGCTGCATCCTAAATCAGCGGCGCCTCCATAATTCCGACTAGAGTTTTCCCGTCCGGCGTAAGAGCCAGCCCTTCCATGCCCTTGTTGGCAACCCGGCCGGAAGTATTGCCACTGATCTCGGTTGCGACATTGGGCGACAAGTTGGCCACATTCAGATTGCTAGGAAGTGCAAAGCTCTTGATTTGTTGTCCGGTTGCCCGATCGAACTGTCGCACATAGGGTCCGTATTCGTCGGAAATGAAGACGCTCTTACCATCGTTGGAGACGCGGATCGACTCCGGGTCGAAGCGAGCATTATTGGCATTGCCCGAGTTGCCTGGGCCGAAATTGTCGGATCGGCCGGTAAAGTAAAATGCAGTGGATGTGTTCTGCGCCGGTGCCCCTGAACCAATAGGGGTAACGCCATCGATGCGAAAACCTAGACCTGCTCCGGTGCCATAATTAAGTGCCGTTGGGCTCGAGAGAAGGGTCGTCTGTGTAACGGTGGGCGTCAGCGTAAATGGCAGCGAAGATCCAGGGGCATTCGGTGTCAGCGCCATGTTTATGGTCTGAAACCTGCTAATGTAAGAGACGGTATCGTCTACAGTGGAGTTGTAAGGTGTCGCGTTGGGGCCGCGATCGGACAGTGCGAGAAAAGTGTTTCCGCCAGCATAAGCGAACCCCGACCCAAGTCCTCCCAGAATGTTAGCCGGCAGCCCATCTTCCAGGGTTCCGGTAAGGCCCGATAGGTCAACGTTGTTGCCAGCGCTACTTCCTGTCAGGGTGCCATAGGCTAGCAGCACGACGCTAGCACTTGCAGGCAGCGTGACAAACGCAGAGACCAAAACCAGACCTGCAAAAATTCCGTGACGCATATTCCTCCTCGCAGTTTTCATCGAACTTGATTGCGTTTGGTAGAATAGGTCGAACTTCATGATACTCAGAAGCTAAGAGAGACCCAATTTATTAATATTGGTTTCGGTCCGGCTGATTCCAACCCGGTGAACGTCCTTGGTTCTTGGTCCATGTCCGCTTGTGAGCGCATAGCGGAACTCAAGTCGGACATCGCGCCATGTCCGTTTTGTGCCAACAGCGGACATCGGAACAAATTTGGTTTGTCAGTTATTCGATAATTTCGTCGGCGCGGCCGAGCAGTGACATCGGAACGGTGAGTCCAAGTGCCTTGGCCGTCGTGAGATTGATGACCAATTCAAACTTGGTCGCTTGCACGACTGGCAGTTCGGCAGGATTTTCACCCTTGAGAACCCTGCCGGTATAAACACCGGCCAAGCGGTAACTGTCCAAAACGTCTGATGCGTGGCTCATCAGACCGCCAGCCGCAGGAAAGTCGGATAGTGATAAATTGCAGGCACAGCGTAGCGAAGCGTCAGGGCGGCCAGCTTATTAACGCCGGAAGTAAACACCGTACCCGCGCCGATCACGAGCCCTCCCACCCTTAAACGTTTTATGTCTGCGAAGACCGCATCAAAGTCACGTTCGTTCGCGGCATTTAGCTACTTGCGTGGTTTTGCCCTGAAGCGAGACCACAAATGACCGACCAGCGATAGGATCACGGCGCTCGCAACAATTGGAAACCAAATCGACGTGGTTATGATAAAGAAGGAAACGACGACCACACGTCCAAACACCGATTCGCTCACCGGGTATTTAAGGCGTGCGAAATATGCGTAGATAACAAAGAAGATGGCTAGCACCATCCACCCGGCAACAAGCACTAGCAATAAGTCAATAAGTTGGCTGCCATAATGGTGCATGTGCGCACCTCCTGACAACGTCAGCGCGAATTGCTGTCATTCGGTGTAAGCGGCTTGTCGCGGTGATCGTAGAGGAGAGTTGGTCTTGTTGGCGTTCGTGGGCATTTGCACGGTTGGCGCCCGGTTCCGGCCCGCGCTCAAACTCAAGCAAAGCCACAGCTGTCGATTGGGCTGAGCTGGACCTCTCAACGCGCACTCGTCGAGATGGCTCGGGCAAGGGCTCGTCCAACACAATCATAAACATCGGCGGTGTTGTGCAATCCGTCCCATGTTACAAGCGCGCTTTGCGCAATTCCGGAGCTCGGAATCGTATCGCCGATACGACCGCTGTTGATGACATTGATCGTGGCGTTCGATCTAAGTCTCGAGAGCTCTCGGCGCATCACCTCCGGATATGTGGCCGCGGACCTAAGCACCCAAAGTCCCACTGTCGACGATGATCCGATCGCTACAATCTTTAGCGGCTCACCGGATTTCAAACGCGCCGCCGTGCGGGGCAAATGTGCACCCAGTGAGACGTCCAGATTTGCCGCAAGGCATCTCTCTGCAGATGATATCTCGTCCTGTGCTTGACAGGGCGCCCTGATAGCCAATCCGATAAGCATGGCCGCACCGATCGACGCTATTCTTCGAGCGGTTCGGGTACCGAGGGCAAAATAGATCGGCACATGTTCCCCCAATGAAGTCGATTTTCCCTTGACAACCCTTGGCGTCAGACGTTTCGCTACGTCCTTCAATTACGGTTCGATTGACGTGTGCGCGGTAAGTAACATGATGAATCCGCGGATGGAAGCCGTCGCGGGTGAGATTGTGCCCACAACGCCCGTCGCGAAGCGGCTGGTGTTTCATATCGGCGGCTATGATCCAATCACGCCACCTGCCAGCGCGCAACGACGCTTTGTGCGCGAAATTGAAAGGTTCCAGCGCACCTGGTCAGTGAAAGCGATCGTTAGCGGTTTGCGCGATAGCGCGGATCAGACCCAATGGAATGTGACGACAACTGGCCCCGATTGGCTAGTCGAAACCGATTACCATCTCGTTCGGTGGGACGACGTAATTGAGGTCTTTGGACGTCGAAGCATTGCCTCGCGTATTCCCCTCGGCATTCTTGCCTTTCTGGATTTCGTTTTGGCCGGCGCTCTCTGGCGTTACTTGCTGACCAATTGGGGCTACGCAGTTTTTTTTCTCTATCCATTCGTCATGTTCGGCCTGGTCATCGCAGCCGCCTTTTTGATTGGTGTGCTTGCATTCAAAATCAGCGGATCAATTCCCATCGCTATCGGTGGCGGTCTCATCGGGTTCGCTGTCGTTTTAGCTGGTCCGTGGCGCTGGCTGCACCTGGGCGACTTGTTCGACGATTGGATTTTTTCTCGCGAGTATATTCGCAGCGGCAATTCGGACATCGAGCAAAGGCTTGACAGGTTGGCAGCCGAACTCGCGGCTGCGGCAAGCAACTCTGCTGCAGACGAAATCCTGGTCATAGGGCATAGCCTTGGCGCCGTACTTGCGGTTGATCTTCTTGATCGCGCCTTGAAGCTGGACGCTACGCTCGGTCGGAACAAAACTCCCGTAAGCTTCATAAGTATCGGATCATCCATTCTTAAGATCGGCCTACACTCGAAGGCAATACGCTTTCGCACGATGATGGAGCGCGTCGCCAAGTCGCCCGCGATCTTCTGGGGCGACTATCAGGCCCGCATCGACCTGTTGAACTTTTACGACAGCCGTCCGATGACCAAAATGGGGTTGTCTACAGAAAACGAGGCGACCGTCAGGCTCGTTGAAATTGGTCGAATGCTTGACCACGACATGTATCGACGCATGCGCCTCCATTTCTTCCGCTTGCATTGCCAGTTCGTCAGCGGAAATGATAGGCGAACATCGTATGATTATTTTATGCTCATTTGCGGACCTGTTTCAGCCAAATCCCAGACGCTTGCCCCGGAAGGCGCCGTCTCAATGATCGGCGACGATGGCGCTCTTGTTGCGGTCGCGCCGTTGTCCGGAAGCGAGCTGCTGGGGAGTGCGGGCACGGCAGCCTAATCCAAATGACGCCAACCATGTCAAAAGTCATTTTCGTTGCCTTAGTGATTGGCTGGTACCTCATACGTTACGAGTACGCGCGGCATTCTCGCCGCGAAAAGATTGTATGGAGCGCTCGCGGCTCCCTGGAAACTGCGCTGCTGCTCATATCTCTTACCGGACTTGGACTTGTGCCGCTCGTCTACGTAGCGACAGCGATACCTCGTTTCGCAGCTTACAGCTTTCATCCCTTGTTCGCTTGGCTGGGACTTTTCTTTGCGATTGGGGCTTTGAGTATGTTTCACCTGACGCATCGTGCGCTCGGACGGAACTGGTCGATCAGTCTCGACGTGCGGGAGAACCATGAACTCGTGACGAATGGCATTTACCGGAGAGTTCGACACCCGATGTATTTGGCATTTTGGCTGTGGGCTATCGCCCAGGCATTGCTACTGCCTAATTGGATCGCCGGCTTCGCGGGCCTGGTCGGTTTCGGGATTTTGTTCTTTGGCCGAGTTGCAAGGGAAGAGCGAATGATGCTAGCGACCTTTGGCGACAGCTATCGCGCGTATATGGCGCGGACCGGTCGGGTCTTTCCATCGATATTTCTCAAGTAGGTTCCGATAGACCTTGAAGTCCGCGGGACTACGAAAGCGATCTGGGAACCAAATGCCTCAAATTCAGTGCTATTTTCGCAACATCTGACAAAAAACGGCTGTTAGGATTGCCAATTCCTCAGTCAATTCGTTGCCGCCGTGGCGAGCGTTAGGGTATTTCTATCCGTGTCATGTGAATTCCAAGTCACCTCGATTCACTGGGAGTTTTCGATGTTGAAATTCGTGATCCTGGGCGTCGCTTCTCTAGCCTTCGTGGGAACAGCAGTTGCTGCCGACCTCCCACGGCCTCAGCCTCAGCCGGTCGCCGCGCCGGTAGGCAAATATCCCATGGGCAAATATCCCGTCGGCAAGAGCCCAGTGGGCAAATACCCCGTCGCGGCCCCGGTAGTGACCAAAGGTTGATCTGAATATCCGTTCGCGCGCCGGCCAGCGTTCGTTTGGGTAGGGGGCCTACGTGGCATCGGATTCCACGAGGATTCGAAGATGCTAGGGGTGAACTTCGGAAAGTTCTTCAGCGTGTTGCTGGGATCACGGTGCTTGCAGCCTCCGTGGGCTTGGTAGCCGGGAGCAGTAGCGCACAACAACTCGCGGCACGCTCTGACCATCAGCAACAGGACGCTCTCCCTAAGTCGGCGATGAAGCATGCTGAGAGCATGGCTGCTGTTACCCCGAATACGCCACCTGCCGCATCAGATGTAAAGATAGCTCGAAGAGCTACCGCCAAAGGTCCCTACTACGTTGATTTTCGTGCCCGCACGGCTGCGTCGTACGGTCATGCATTCATCTGGTACGGGAAGACGAGCGAAAAGGAGGTTGAAGTTGCGGGTCTGGCTCCGGCCGGCGACACACTTCCCTACATCTTGGGACACATCATATTTGTTCCCTCTGAGACAGGGCCGAGCTACGGCGATCTTGACGAGCAATATTTGACGGCGAGTTATCGTGTCTATTTGAATGAGGCTGATGCCGAGAAGGTCTTTGCCTACATCAAACATCTCCAGGAGACCTCGCCGCTGTGGAATGCGGCAACCATGAACTGCACTGCTTTTATCGGCCGCATAGCGACCTTTATGGGCCTGAACGCTCCGTTTCATCTGTTAAAGCCTGAGGAGTACGTAAACCAACTCAGGGAACTGAACGGTGGGCGAAAAACGGTGCAGCTTCAACCCGATCGAGGCTAGGCAGCCTTAGTATTGATGTCACCCAGCTTTCCTGACGGTCGGTCTGGATCGGTTGAGGTGGCTCGAGTTGCTCGGTAAGTGCGGCCATAAAAAGACGGGCAATCCTGCGCCCGCTTCACAAGCAAGAATTTTTTATCCGAACGGCTTGGAGATCGGCGCCAACGTCCACGGCAGCCCGCAGCGAGGCTGCTTCGTGTCTTGTGTACTAAGTGGTGTTCTCGACCAAGCTGATGTTAGGGACCATCGTATGTGATGGTTGCCCCTCCAAAGCGGCCAAACGACCGTCGATTGCGTTAATGACTCGGCGTGAAAAGGGCCCAAGATGCGCATAGCCCGCAATCAAGGCCACTGCAATTCGTGCCGAGGACGAATCCCGCTTGGCGCACGTCATGAAGGTTCGCCAGAAAGGATCGTGCGCGTCGGGAATAGCGGTAACGACGTGATGCACGGTCTCTAACGCTCGTACCCTGAGACGGAGGTCACCGATAGGCAGTTCTTGACGCTGCCTTGTACGGTCCAGCATGGTCATTAATCGATCAATTCGGCTTGCGTAAGCAGCAGGGTGATACACGCTCTCCAAAATTTGTCTGTAATCCAGCAAGATGTCGCGCAACGGACGCGCCGGATCGAAATTTATGCCATCGGTACACTGATCGCCGCCGGTGGTTGGTCCCCGATCATGATTGGGGTGCAGCCGACCTTCCTTAGCCAGTCGGCGCGTAAGCTGCGTGTTTGGCAAGGCATAGAGTAGGCCAACCATGCAGACGGGAATGGCGGCCTCCTCGATGAACTCGATCATCGCTTTGGCCGTCGAGACGGTCTCGCTGTCAAACCCCACAATGAAGCCCGCGGTGACAATCATGCCTGCGCCGTATATTTTGTGAATGCTTTCAGCGATATTGCGACGGGTATTCTGTTTCTTCCTCATGGCGACCAGGGTCGCTGGATCCGGACTTTCGATGCCAACGAAAATGCCAAAGAAGTTGGCCGTGGCCATCAGCTCTAGGAGTTCGGGATCATCGGCCAGATTAACCGACGCTTCTGTCGAAAACTCGAACGGATAGCCGTGTGCGCGTTGCCAGCTGGCAAGTTCGGGAAGAAAAAGCTTGAGCGACTTCTTATTGCCTATGAAGTTATCGTCGACGAAGTCCAGATGACCGCGATATCCCATGTTGTAGAGCACATCGAGTTCGGCGAGCATCTGTGAGGTCGTCTTGGTCCGGGGCACCCGTCCGTAAAGTTCTATGATATCGCAAAACTCACAGGTGAAGGGGCAGCCGCGCGAATACTGTACGCCAAGATAAAGGTAGTCATGAAAATTGAGGAGGTCGAAACGCGGCACCGGCGTTTTGGTGACGTCAGCTTGGAACTTGGGCGCGGTGAAGACGCCCGATCGGGCACCGCTCTCCCAAGCCGCAACGAACTCGTCAATGATGCCTTCGGCCTCACCTAGCACCTGAAAGTCGGCTAGGGCGTAGATGTGTGGACTCGATGTGGGATCGGGGCCACCGACGACCACTGGCTTACCCCGCAAGTGGCAAAGCTCGATCAGGCGCAGCGTGTCCGCCTGTTGCGGCAACATTCCGCCTGTAAATACTAGATCGGCCCAGGCAAAATCGTTGTCCGTGAGAGGCGTAGTATTGCAATCAACGAGGCGCAACGTCCAGCTGCCCGGCAACATTGCGGCCACGGTAATCAGGCCCAGCGGAGCAGCAGGGCGGCGAACTCCCATCAATTTGCAGGATTCAGCGAAGCTCCAGAACAATTCCGCAGCAAAGACTGGATAGAGCATGAGTACCTTACAGGGGCACGGCGTGTTCATGGTCATCCATTATTCATGCGTATTGGTTTTTCCCGAAAGATCTCCGGAATGTCGCCAGAGGCGTTGACGCTCGCACCGTCAACCAGCGACGTAAAGTCCTCCAGATCGCGAGAAAACCTCCCCGCCAAACCGATCATGCGGTGGAGATGGTGCCCGCCTTGTTCGTACTGCACGATTTCCAGTCGGGGATTCGTCTCCCTTAGCGAGTCGACGTGCGCGTCCCATAATGCGGCTCCGAACCGTTTTTCACCACGAATTAGCTTTGCCGGGCACAGAAACGGCTTGTCGGTCGGTATGGACGACAACAGGCTTCTAAGCACGTCATCCCCGATGCAACGCGTGTCAAGGCGCTGAATTGCGGAAGCATGGCTTAGCAAATGGCGAATCGCTATGTGGTCCTTTGCCTGACCTCCCAAAAGGTCCCGCCCGTTTGAGAGAAACTCAAGATAGGTTGCTAGCGATGCGGCCTCTTGCTGCCATCTTGTTAGTCGTAACGACAGGATTGAGAACAGCTTCGAAAACACTGATTCTTCCCAATCCTCGGCACGCCCCAAAAACCATGGGGGGTCTTCGAGAAAGATTGCCCGTACGTTTCGATTACTCTGACCTAACACACCGGCAACGCATGCTCCGAGGGAGTGCCCCACAACTATCGCCGGACGCCCTATGGCTGCGAGGGCGGTTTCAGCATCAGACACATAACCCGAGAGATCGTAATTCGCCGCGCGGTCTGAGTGACCATGTCCACGAAAATCTAGGGCCCAAACGCAACATCGATCCGTCAATCGATCCTTGATTTCATCCCACGAATCTCGGCTTAACGTAACTCCATGCAAGAACAAGATTGGTGGTGCATTCGTGGGACCGTGCACCGACGCCGCAAGCCGTATGCTACCATTCGAGAGGGATACGTCTGTCACAACCGATGCCAATTGCCTGGTGCAGGCTATCCCCACCGCTGGTACCAGTTTTGAGCGAGATTGCAAATGCAGTAGACGATCAAGCATGAGATCAGCGCGAAAGCCGCGGCGCTTATCCAGGCGCATATCGCGCCGAGGCTAAGCCTTGACGATACCGCTTGTTCCTAGCTGCCTTCTCGCTTTTTCCATCCTTCGGCATCAATTTTTAGCTTGTGCACAGTCATTCTGTTCCGCCGCTGATGTGTGGAAAACGCGACACCGAATTCTACGTGGCCTCATTTGAGCTTCATTGATGCCGCATTGATGCCGCACCTTTAATGCGAATCAGAAGAAGCACTCACCAAGCCCTACCAGCGAGACTTGGCATGTGGTCCGACCTGTTAATCGCGTTTCTGATCTCTTTGCCGGCGCTTATATTTGGCGCTGTCCAATGGCTTACTTACCTTCCATAGAGAAAGCACCAGACCGAAGCCCCGCGCTTAGCGGCCGTCCGCTCGAACACCTCCGTCGGATCAATTCGAAAGTGGATGCAGGCTGGTGGTTCATTCTAAAGCGCGCGCGAGTTCGGACTACGGCACTGGGGCTGCTCCACATCTCGTGCGTCAGCGCCGACCCCGCCGTCCAGCGGTCCTGGCCGCTGGAATTCAACGTGCGCGAGCACGTCCAACGCGTTGCGGGCGCGCCCGGTGCGGGGCGAGCGCGGGAAGGGCCGGATGGGTGCCAACGGTCTGACCGCTTTAGGGGCGGAGCGGGCATTGGAGAGCAGGCGGCGCAGGCTGGTTCAGTCGCGATTGACCCGATTTCAGACATGGGCGGCCAATCTTTGCTGGACAACACAGCCCCTCATGCAAATGATGTGGTAGGGTATGGTTGTCGCTCCCCAGCCGTGTCATTGACATTCGCACCATCGATCGCCATCCGGCGTCGGTCGGAAGCTTTCAGCCTTCGAGGATCGTGAACTTTGCAGTAGCGTTGCGCGGTCACTCTGAATGGCAGCCCGGCGGAATTGTCCTGTCGAGATAAACGGCGACCGGCCCGGTCAGCGCCATGCTGCGCAACTATTCGGGGAACGCCGATGCGGGTCTATATCATTGTTGCCGGCCTAGCCCTTTCGGTGATCGGAAAGGTCAGCGCCACGGTTGTCGATAAAGGAATCGACCTGCAGAGATCTTGCGAGCTACTTGTTCAGGACTCGTTTCGCGATCAGGGCGAAGCTCGGTCCGCCGGCTCATGTGAGGGAATGATCGAGACCGCGATGCTCTTTTCGCCAAATTTGCCAGCTGACATGCGTGCATGCCCTCCCGCGCAGGGCAGCGTTTTGCAAAGTGCCAAGGTCCTTTTGCGATACCTAAATAACAATCCCGATCAAGTGAATGAGCCGGGGATCACCGTCGCTATCGAAGCATTTAGAGATGCTTGGCCATGCCATGGGGACGATACCGAGTCTTGGGACTAGACCAAAAAAGCGTCCGCCGAAAAAATCAAAATAATAAAGCTGCACCGCCCCCAAGCGATGAGTGTTAAAGGAATACGCCGGGACCGTCGTAGTGGGTGGGCGACCCACGACCGGTCAACCGCCCACCCGTTGCGATAGGCGACACGGGCACCCAAGCGGGGTCTGCTGTGCGTTGGCACCAGCTTGCCGATCAAGCCGAAAAGAACCATTTGTGAGGCTCTACATGGCCGCCGTCACGCCGACGGCACGCTTGTCCACGAACAACACGTAATCGGCGGGGCCGGTGTCGGTCTGGTAACTCCCGCACTGCGATGCCCTGACCTGCGGACCAGTCGAGGCCTTTCATGTTCTGAACATGCAACCGGCCTGGACCAGATGCTTGTCAACCTGGTCGCGGACGAGTTGCTCGGGATTCTGGTTTGCGGTCGGCGGCGGCATAGCAGGACTATGGTGGGACAGCACTGCTACGTCCAACAGTCGAAACGGATGTCAGAAATCGCGTGACAGTCATCCTCGCACGGGATTCGGTCAAGGGCACCCTAGGAGAATAGCCGATCACCTTGACCGGCCTCTCCAATAAAGGATTTGTTCCTACGCCGTTAGGGTCGCCGGTTGATGGTTGCCATGATCCGCGGTAGCAAGGTAGCAGCAATCATCGCGTGGCCTTCGTCCGTGAGGTGGATGAAGTCGAAGGTGTAGTAGCGAAGGGGGATCTCCTCGTCGTAGACGATCACTTTGATCGAACGATTTCGCAACCGGCGCTCCATCGTCGCAATGTTAGCGGCGCGCTGTTCCTTCGTCCCGAGGAAACGCCGGTCATTAGCCCCCGGCTGCAAAATCACGATGTCGGTTCCAGTTGGTACATCGCTATCAATACGTTTGAGCATGCCTGCGGTGGTGTCGAATGGCACGCCCGCATTAATGACTTCTGCATCGATCCCCTTGGCTTTCAGTAAGGCCTGTAACTTAGCGGGATATGCGCCCTGTTTGCCCACATACCAGCCTTGCGTATTACTGGCGCCAATCGCGACAACGCGAAGCTGCGCTGCAGCAGCAGCGGTCATTGCAGACAGAAGTACTGTTACGGCAAAGAGCATCGCCTTAATCATAATGAGCACACATTCTGGCCCCGGAACAGCTCGGCTTCGCCGACAATAACGGCTCAGGCTGCGACGGCAATCAGCCTTCTCGGTTGACGCGCGTTTCACAAGCCACCTTTCGGTGCATAAGCATGAATAGAACACCGCGTAAAGTGCGAGGATAGAGCCAATGAGTGCTCAGGACCTCGCGTTGCGAGGCGATCAATTGCAGGTCGAGCAAAAGCAGACAGCACGAAAGCCTACCGCGACCGCAAATGCCTTGGCATTAGTTGAGCCCGTCGGATCGCACGTTGGTCCGCAAACAAAATCAGTCAAAAGCCATCTACGGTAGCTTCAGGCCTGCTCACGGTCCGTCATGATGCGAACATCGATGCAATGGCCGACCGCGAGAACAGCGCAGGGAAACGGCTTCAACTGACACGCCTCCAGGATCGCCATAAGACCACCGGTGCGATCAAGGTTGAAGGGCACGAATTCGACCTCTCGCATACCCTGCGTTCTGTAGTGCCCCCGAGACAATGTCCGCTTCTGTGCGCATTCCGGACTCAAGTCGGACATCACGGTACTTCCGAAATGTGCCATCAACAGACATCACAGACCCAGTCGCGCAAAACCCGAAGGCGGCTCTCAATCCGAACTTTATAATCCGGATCAGGCAGCCACGATTGCTACCTGAGTTGCTACCTGAGCCTTGATGGAAGGTCGTCAGCAGTTGTAGACGCCGGCCGCGAACGAACTGTTGTTCTCAATTTCTCGCTTTTTCGGAAGACAGAGCTCAAACCGTCGAGCATACCTCAAAAAAAAGCCCGCCCCGTGGATTAGCGAATCCTACGTTACATTGGCCCTACATCAATTCGAACCAAGCCATTCCGCCGACCAACACCAAAAGGCCAGCCGCGACCAAGAAGCACCGCTCCACGATGTCCATGTGAAGCTCTCCACCAAGTCAGCAAGCTTAGCGCGAACTCGGGCCCCCCACAGTGTCCTTTGGGGCAATACCGGGCGGCCGTCAGGTCCCATCTAATAGTGATGTCTGCATGCATTGGATCTATGCGAGCACGCGCCGATGCGCTCCGACACAGGCCTCCATGCCGATCCGACAGGGTGATATATTGGCGAGCCGGGCCTCACCCTGGCTGCGCGACCACTTCTGCCGCAGAACAATCTCCCCGCGGCTATTGACTTGCATCAACACGGCTCCGACGAAGTGCGGATGTTCTGCCTTTTCTATGCGCCGCCGTTCCTTGCGCGTGGCGAGGCACGCCGTGTCTAACCAGTCCCGAAGCCTGGTGAGGAACTAGATCATGATAACGATACCACAACTGACAGCCCAAGCGTTGGGCACGTTTCTGACTTCCGAGACAAAAGGCAGGTTCGGTGCCTCCCACGCCAGCCTGCCCGAATTGCTACCTTATGCGGCAAAACTCGCCCTCGAATGCATCGGAAACAGCGACGCCTTGTACCACAACGTCGAACACACGATGCTCGTCACCCTGGTTGGTCACGACATCCTGATGGGGCGCGCGTTCCAGCGACAGACCACCGCGAGCGACTACGCTCATTTCATCCTTGCGTGCCTGATCCACGATATCGGCTACGTTCGCGGAATCGTTTACGGAGACGAAGATGGATCTTATATAGCCGACGTCAGCGGTCGAACGATTCAATTACCGGTCGGCTCCTCTGACGCCGCGCTTGCCCCCTATCATGTGGATCGCTCCAAAATCTTCGCTGTCGAACGCTTCGATCCAGTAGAAGAGATTGATGCAGCTCGAGTTGCGCGCGCGATCGAATACACGCGATTTCCCTACACAACTCCGCCAAGGCAGGACTCGGATGACTTGGATGAGGAGGAGGGTTTGCTGCTGCGCGCGGCTGATCTAATCGGGCAACTCGGAGATCCCAATTATATGAAAAAATCAAACGCACTGTTCCACGAGTTTGAGGAAATTGGGTTGAACAAAGCACTTGGTTACAACACGCCAGCAGACGTCGTCTACAAATACCCTCAATTTTACTGGACTAACGTCGCGCCGCAGATTCAAGCCGCCATTCGTTATCTCAATGTGACCTCAAGCGGACGGCAATGGATAGCAAACCTGTATAGTAATGTCTTTCGAGCTGAGCGCGAACTCACACTATCTGGTCCGCAGCTTTAGAAACCTTAAACTCAAGCCCCTCAAGGAGTTGGCGAGGGCGGACCTGCTAAAGATCATGGCAGCGCTGCCTGAAGTTGAGGCGTGGCGCGAGCGACAGGATCACCCCGAGTATCAAAAATAATCCCTCCGGGGTCTGGCGCAAGTTCGACCTTGAGACGGGCAGGGCTCATGCGCGCGAGTTTTTCCCGCTTCTGCAATTCAACCTCGGGTCGGCCGCCCTCGGTTGGATCGTCTCGGCCAAGGCGATAATCGGTCGCAAGCTTCCCGGACATCGCGGCATCGATGACGTTGCCCTCGGGTTCATGATGCAGATTGGGGAAAATCTCCAGGCCGCTATCGTTCAAGAAATTCGAGACTGGCAAGGCGTTCGAGCCGCTTAATCGGACGACCCTATTCCACAAGCCCGGTGGGCATATTGGCGACGGGCTGGGAAATCGCGCCCCGACTGGAAGCCATCACTAAAGTAGAGCGAAATAGAAAAGCCTGCCACCACGGCGGGCATCACCTCAACAAAGCGGCCGTCGCGGGGGAGATCGCGGCGGCCGAGGTGAGGCCCGCGGGGGAAAACGCATGAACCCGCGGTCGTTCCCACCATAGCACATGAGGTGCGCGCGCCCCAGCGGCGGGCTTTTTTTCCTATCTATGCGCGGGCAAGGTGCGTCGACGAATACGACGCCTAGTGCGGTCGCGCCTTTTCAACAACGCCCGCACCGCAACTCGCAATCTTGATCTGCCGCTCGCCATTTGCCGACCCCCATGCTTCCCTGGTTCTTCCTACCGCATAGGCGGATTCCGGCTAGTGCCATTGCGGCCACAGGCGGCGGACTTTTTCGTTGTTACATTTGGATTGGCGATTCGCTTGATCAAGAAAGGAGACGCTCAGGTGGCTTTGGGAATCGTGAAATGGTTCAATCCGACGAAAGGCTATGGCTTCATCAGGCCAGACACAGGAGGGCCGGACGTGTTCGTCCACATCTCTGCTGTTGAAAAGGCTGGATATGCAGGTCTCGCCGAAGGCGCGCGTGTCAGCTTCGAGCTTTTCACGGGGCGCAATGGCAAGGCTTCCGCAGAAAGCCTGCGGCTGGGCTGATAGCCCCCTCCGAATAACTCGGTCCTGGGTCCTCAGCCCGCCATCTCGGCGGGCTTTTTCTTTGCTGGTGGCGCCAGCACAAAGCGGTGATACGGTTGGGATTAGGACGATCCTTCAGGGGTCCCGGTGGGAACCGGCACATTCAGATTTCAGCCGATCGCCGTCAATGCGAACGCACCGAAAGGCGCTTGCATCCTGCGGACGTTCGACGACATCAGCGCGTTCATCTTGACGAATGTGGAGCAGCAGCGCGGGCTGACACCGCACTGGATCGCCGTACGCCGAGACTTATTGCAAGCACGCTACGGCGCAAGGCGCGATGAGGTGCATGAGGCGATGCGTAATGCCCTAATTGGAAGAGGGCTGGCTGGCCGGCGGGGCTTTCGTTTGGGCGCGCGCCGCTCTACTTCAGCAACGCAGGACCCAGCAACAGCCCTATCGGCATGATGCCGAGAGCGAATACAAAGATCATGAAAGTGCAATTATCGCGCCCCACGCATTAACGATAGGAGCGCCCGTAGTTCTGGTCTATCTGCAGGAATGCGTATCGCCGGATTCCTGGTTCCTCGGCCCTGTGAGGACGTGCCGGTTGAAGCCGTTCCCAATGCCTCAACGCGCGTGGTCGCGTAAAGGTCCGCCTCGGACTTCACCAGCTGCGTTCCTAGGCAACCTTTGCCCTTGCGCGGGGTTGTCAGTCAGGAGCATGAACATGCCAAACAGCCGCCCAAACCTTGCATTCTTCGCCCTGATCGCTGCGAGCCTGTGTGCAGCCGTGGTCCTCGCTGGGTTGTTGATCGCAGGAGATATTGCAGGTCCAGGGGTAGCAATGAACAATTTGCCGCCACGCTCTCAGGCGGGTGACCGAGCCGTGCAATGAGGAACGACGACAAGATCTGATTTTAATCAGACGAGGGGAAAGACTGCCACGGATTACCATCCAGCAGGAATCGCTCCAGACGGCGGATAAGCTGCTATCCGCGTCGAGAGATTCTTTTTAGCCATTTTGCGTTGCATCCGTGCCGTCGCGGGATATTTCAAAACGCGCGGCGGCCCGATCAATTGGGCGAAAGCTTCTGTGGGTTTGTTCGCGTGAAAAAAGGCGTTGCCCCTTGAATAAGACACGCCCGTCTTGGTCCTACTGTCGTTGGATTGGCTGTGTGTACGACCTTATGCTGGATGCCTTTGTGTTCCACAAGGACGACTAGGCGCTTGTTCGCCGCGATCTTTGGGCCGATAGGTGTGCTTTCCTGATCTGGTTGCGTAGCCTGTCTAATTCGCATAACTGAGCTTTTAGATTGGCTGCCATGTCGGTGATGGCTGTAAGGCACGTGTCGGTGGTGGATGTAACGCGCGTGTCAGTGATGGCTTCAACGCGCCGCTGAAGAGAACTCATTTGAAACCCCAACTAACCAAAGGTGTTGGGCAGCATGCTTCCCTAGGGCCGAAGTTGCTGGTCAATTTTGCTCACATTGGAAGAGTTAACGAAGGCGAACTAGGCCACTCTCAGATTCAAACCAGGCCACTGAAGACGGAAACAGCACTGGCGCGGCCCGGCCGTCGGATGTCTGCTATCCCCTGACAGCGGCGAATAGCAGACATCCCGCAACTGCTGCTTGGGGCGCAGAGCAAGCTCAAGCGAGTTGGCCGTCGTTCAAATTGCAACAAGATCGGAAAACACGGGCACCCTATGAGACGACGCGGCCGTCAACGCGCGGCGTTGTAGACATCACGTAGGACGTTCGTCTCAAGCTCCAGCTCCTCCAGTCGATACTTGACTACATCGCCGATGCTGACGATACCGGCTAGCTTGCCGCCGCGTAGTACCGGCATGTGGCGCACGCGATGGTGCGTCATCAGGTTCATCACGCGATTGACACTCTCGTCCGGGGACACGGTGGTCACACGGTATTGCATGATTTCCTTCACAGGCATCGACCCGGCTGTCTCGCCATAGCGAGAAAATGCATGAACGATTTCACGTTCGGAAATGAGACCAAGAACTGCGTCCCCACTCGTCACCACGAGAGCACCAATATTCTTTGCGCGGAGCCAGCCCGCCGCACTCTTGATGCTGGCTTCCGGAGTTATTGTTGTGACGTCGGTGCCCTTCCGCCTCAGAATGCTTTCGATGGACATAGCCTCCTCCCATCGTTGCTTAGCCGCCTATCTCATTGATTTGCGCGGCAGTGCCGTTCTCGCCCCCGCAATTGGGGGGCATGCCATGGAAGCTGTTCTCGTCTACGAAGGGGATTAGGATAACATATCGGCAGGAAGCAGTCAGCAAGCATCGGGACCGCGCCGCCGACTAGCGTGATGAACTAGCTTCCCCTCATGGCATCGTAGCGGCTCAAACTAGCACACTCGACGGGGACCTTCCGATGTCGCAGTTGGGTCTTGGTCGTGTAAAAACAGCCCTGAGCGGGAGATGTCGATCGAGATCCTGGGTGCCGGGGGCTCAGGCCACGATCGCAGCGATCAGCGGCTTGATCCCGACGATGTTCATGACCCGGGTCAGATTGTAGGCGAGGACCGTGAGGGCCATCTCGGCGGCTACCTTTGGGAGCGTTTTGGTCAGGAAGTGCGTCGCGCCCATGCGGGCTTTCATCGTGCCGAACGGATGTTCGACTGTCTCCCGCCGCTGCCGCATGGCATGAGGATTGTTGTCGAGGCGCCTCTGCACCTCCTCCAGGACGTGCTCATGCTCCCAGCGCGTAATCCGCCGCTCCTTGCCGGTTGTGCAGCTGGCTTTGAGCGCACAGTCACGGCACGCATTGGTCCAATAGCGCCGTAGCTGCTGCCCATCCTCCTCGTTGGTGTAGTGGTAGGTCAGCTTTTCGCCAGCCGGACAGCGATACGCATCCTCGTCGCTGAGATAGACAAAGTCCTGTTTGCCAAAGCGACCCCGTGCCTCAAGACCTGATGTCATCGGCTTGGGAAGCGTCACCGCAATTCCAGCCTTGTCGCAGGCAAGGATTTCCTCGCCGCTATAGTAGCCGCGATCAGCAACGGCTTCGAGTTTTTCGACACCGAGGACATTCTTTGCACGAGAGGCGATGTTGGCGAGTTGTGCCCGGTCCGAGCCGGTGTTCGTCACCTCATGCGCGATGATCAGGTGATGCTCGGTATCGACCGCGACCTGCACGTTGTAGCCGACGACGCCGGAACCGCGGCCACTCGTTGCCATCGAACGGCTGTCGGGATCGGTCAGGGAGATTTGCTGATCGGGCGAGGCAAGCATCTGCTTCTCGTAGACGGCAAGCTTGCCCATTTCCTCCTTCAGCTTCGTCAGCTTCTCGTTGAGCCTCGTCACCTTCGCGGCCAGCGCTTCGGTCGGCTCCTGCCGGTCGGCCGTGTCAAGTTGGCTCAGATAGCGCGCGACGCTCTCCTCCAGCTGAGCGCGTCGCCGTTCCACCTTCGCCCGTGTGAAGTTCTTGTCCCGGTTGTTCACGGCTTTGAACTTGCTGCCATCGATGGCAACGCTCGCCGTCGCGAGAAGGCCCATCTCGCGGCAGAGTTCGACAAAGCGCGCACATACCTTGCGAAGCGCCAGGCCATTGTCCTTGCGGAAGTCCGCGATCGTCTTGTGATCAGGAGCGAGCCGACCCAGCAGCCACATCACCTCGACATTGCGTCCGGCCTCTCGTTCCAGCCGCCGGCTCGACTGCACCCGGTTCAGATAGCCGTAGATGTAGAGCTTCAGGAGAACCGAGGGATGGTACGACGGCCGACCGGTCGCCGCCGGCTGAACCCCTTCAAAGCTCATCTCGGCCAAATCGAGCGCATCGACAAACACGTCGATCACGCGAACCGGGTTGCTCTCGTCAATGAAATCATCCAGGCATTCGGGCAACAGCGTCCATTGCCCACGATCCGCCTCCTCAACGAAGCGCCTCATCAATTCCCCCGCAGAATCACGAGGAGAATCATAACAGCGGCAGCGGCGTTTTCACACATGGGGTAATTCCGGGATCGGGCCATACTCAGGCTCTGGGAATCAGCTCTCCAGGAATAGACGGGGCCCACCTCATGGGGCCTTGCAATCATGGAGGCTACGATGGAGTACTATGTCGGACTGGACGTGTCGCTGAAACAAACTGCGATCTGCATTGTCGATCGAACAGGAAAGATAGAACGCGAAGGCGTGGTTCCGTCCGACCCGGAGGCGATCGCGGTATTCATCAAAACACATGCTCCGCACGTTGCACGTATCGGTCTCGAGACCGGCGCAACGTCTACCTGGCTGTGGAGCGAGCTCAAGAAGAAGGAACTGCCCGTTATCTGCATCGATGCCAGGCACGCGAAGGCGGCCTTGAAGATGCAGATCAACAAGAACGACCGCAATGATGCCGTCGGGATTGCCCGCATCATGCAATGCGGTTGGTACAGGGAGGTTCGGGTCAAGGATCTCGACAGTCATGCTATCAAGGCGCTTCTGGTCAGCCGGGCGCTGCTCGTCAAAATGAAGCGCGATCTCGAGAACCAGATTCGCGGCTTGCTCAAGAACCTCGGCCTCATCATTGGACGCGCAAAGATGACCACGTTTTGGGCGCGCGCCACGGAGCTGATCGCCGACGAGCCGGCGCTGGCCGCTGCCGTCGAGCCACTGCTCAAGGCACGTGAGGCTCTCGAACGTCAGATTGACGATCTCGATCGCAAGGTCTTGGCGATGGCACGCAATGAGCCGGACGTGCGGCGCTTCATGAGCGTACCAGGTGTGGGACCGATCACGGCACTCTGCTACTTCGCGACAATCGATGATCCGACACGGTTCAACAAGTCGCGCAACGTTGGCGCCTACGTGGGATTGACCACCCGACGATACGCATCCGGCGAGATCGATCGGACCGGCCGCATCTCGAAATGCGGCGATGCGATGCTGCGAAGCTATCTCTACGAGGCCGCGAATGTCCTGCTGACGCGGGTCGCGAAATGGTCGGCCCTCAGGGCCTGGGGTATGCGCGTGGCCAAACGCAGCAGCCTCGCCAAGGCCAAAGTGGCCGTGGCTCGAAAACTCGCCGTCATCCTGCATCGGATGTGGATTGATGGCACCGAGTTCAACTGGTCATCCAAGGGGACAACGGCCCAGACCGTCTAGAAGAGACAACGAGCTCCCGCCCGCAAGCGGGAAACGACGTCCCTGCCGGGACGTGGCGATGGTGAGGTCGTCCCAGGCTTTGCGATGCCCGCAAGGGCAAAGCGCGCTTCACACATTGATCCACCAACGTCACCCAGCGCCATCATGCGGAGGGCATGCCCCTACCGCGGAGAGAACCATGGACCCGGCAAGGATGATCACGAGAGAGCTTGACAACAACACCCGGAATTAGAGAACAGCCAGGGTCAAACTGAGACCTCAGGTCGTATCCCAGCTAGGTCCGTTCTTCCCTCGACAACAGACATGAAGCGACTGCGGCAGCCTTTGCGTTTAGTGCCACAAGCAGACATTCCCTCGCCTTCACAGCGAACTTGATGTCTGGAGCATCCGGTTCGGCGGCGAAGAAAGTGGGAACTAGGCCGAAGCGGCTCGCGACTTCGCGTTGAAATGGGGTTGGCGACAACGGCGAAGGTTTCTCGTTTAACATCACAATACCTCTGTGCGGGAAAGCAAAGCTTCGAAGCCGGATCAAATTCTAACTGCGGTGGCCCTACTTTGGCGGCTGCAATCCGGGCGAGTTAGCCCAATCCTCTACATGG
Organism: uncultured Alphaproteobacteria bacterium; assembly: GCA_963738845.1. Taxonomy (GTDB): domain Bacteria; phylum Pseudomonadota; class Alphaproteobacteria; order Rhizobiales; family Xanthobacteraceae; genus Bradyrhizobium. Next base: position 20,595 of record CAVTYJ010000021.1, read on the forward strand.
GACGCAGTGTCGGCCAGCCTTGCTTTCTTAAGTAGGGCATCGCGCTCCGGACCAAGCGGAAGCTGAGAGGCTTTTTCTCTGGCCTCCCGAGCGAAAGACGCAATGCGATCTTGAAGAGGTTCTGTCTGCTTGGAACGGCGCCGCTGCATCGCGCTTCTCCACAGTTTGAGGAGGCGGGAGCGCAATACTCTCAGTCGCCGAAACTGCCGAGGGCCGCGCGGCGATAGTCTCCATATGGCGATCAAGGGCGATTTAAAACAGGCCCCCACGGCGAATTAACCAACCTCATGAGAGGGGAACAGAGGAACCTACGAGTTTAACCGGCCCGTCGAGTGCGAGGAACGAAGCCAGGTGTGGCTGGTTCTCCTATGCTGCAACATTTCCCGGGATCATCCGGACTTCGTGCACGCCCCACCCAGTATGAGAATGACAGCAGCACAACCCATTAGACGCGTTCGCCGATCTGCCCCTCGCCAGTTCCGTCACTCAATGCCGTCCTCTTATGTGGGAACCGCGGCAGTTGTGATCGGCGCGTTAGCCACACTTGCCTTTGCCAACCGGCAACTTGCGAAGAAGGCACTGCGAGACAATCCGCCTGCGGGTCGCTTCCTCGAACTCGATGGCGTCCGGCTTCACTACATTGAGCGGGGCTCAGGCGAACCACTTGTTCTGCTTCATGGTAACGGCAGCATGATCCAGGATTTCGAGTTTAGCGGACTGATCGATCTCGCGGCCAAAAATTACAGGGTGATCGTTTTCGATCGTCCGGGCTTCGGCCACAGCGACCGGCCGCGCAACGTCGTTTGGACGCCAGATGCCCAGGCCGAATTGATCAAGGATGCGCTCGTACGTCTGAAAATCTCAAACACGATCGTCCTCGGCCACTCATGGGGCGCATCGGTAGCAGTCGCATTGGCGTTGAAGTTCCCTGGTCTGGTTCGGGGACTGGTTCTTGCATCAGGATACTACTATCCAACAATTCGAGCGGACGTCATTGCGTCGGCGGCGCCCTCCTTGCCGCTCATTGGTGACATCTTGAGTCATACCTTGTCGCCCCTGATCAGCCGGGCGGCATGGCCGATGGTGATGGCAAAGATATTTGGCCCGCAATCTGTGCCGAAGAAGTTCGAGGCATTTCCGAAGGAGATGGCGCTGCGGCCTTCTCAGATAAGGGCGTCCGCCGCGGAATCCACGATGATGATCCCGGACGCTTTTAGGGCGCGCTATCAGTATGCGGATTTGAAGATGCCGGTCGTTATCATTGCAGGTGACAAGGACGGATTGATCGACACCGACACGCAGTCGGCCCGGCTACATTCCGACATCTCCCAGAGCAGCTTTCATCGGCTTCCAGGAAAGGGGCATATGATCCAGCAGACCGCCACAGATAAACTGATGTCAGCGATAAGCGAGGTTGCGGGTAGCTCAGCTAAGCTTTCGGCAGCAGAATAGCCTGCCGAAAGCGCCGATGCAGATCACGCCGGCTGCTCAAACCAGCGCATGGAAAAAAGGCCCCGAGGTAATCGGGGCCTTTCTCAAGTCTCGCCTCAAGCAGCAGACGCTTTCTTGTTTAGCCCTTTACGAACCGCAATCGTGTTGAGTTTGGTGTTGGCAGCCTTCTCCTCGTTCAGGTTTGTGGTCAAAAGGCGAACCACATCTTCGTGTCCAAGCTCCTCGGCCCACGCAATCAACGTGCCGTAGCGGGACATTTCATAGTGCTCCACGGCCTGGGAGTTAGCAACGATAGCCGCGTCCAGCACCGCCTTGTCCTCGATCTCACCGGCTGTTTGATTGGCTTCCTTGATCAAACCGTCAATCGCCGGGCAATCCGTGCCTTTGGGTTGATGACCCAGTTTGGTGAAAACCTTGTCGAGGCGCGCGATCTGGTGGTTCGTATCGATGACGTGGGCCTTCAGACCGGCCTTTAGGTCGGCATTGGTTGCCATGTCGGCCATTTTCGGAATGGCCTTGGTGAGCTGCTGCTCGGCGTAATAGATGTCCTGCAGTTGATGGAGAAACATGTCTTCAATAGTTTTGATGTCTTTAGTGAAGATACCCATGCTCTGGTCCTCTTGGTTTTATTCGGCAATAAAGGAATTTTAAGCCTCGCTGGGCTAAGTACCGGCGACCGCATAAGTTTCATTCCTCCAATGAATTAAGCCCCCGGCCATTGTGTCGAATCGCAAGGGCGGTTAGCGCCATCTCGCACTGGATTTCAGGGCTTCGCGTTCGGCCGGGATCGTCACCTGACGCGCACCCTGCGTGCAGCGGTGGCAGCGAACCAGTCCCCGCCAGCGCGGTGCGAGGAAGTGCGCCTTGGGTCAAAGGCGGAAATACTCGCCGGGAGCGGATGTTTTCCGCTGTTCACCCGGAAGCGGACATACGGCGTGTGGGCCATGCTCAGTAGAGACCGCAAGCTGACCCATTAAGCATTCGAAAAGGCCGGAGTCGTCAAGCTATTCAAAACTACTTGTGCTTGCGCATCGGCACAACGTTGGCCGAGTTCTTTGGCTCGCAATACGTCGCCCATGCGTCCATTAGCCTGCGGCGCTTCTCCAGCGCGTCGCTGCGCCGGTAAGCCTGCTCCGCCTTGTCACCGATGACATGCGCCAGCGCCGTCTCGGTGATTTCTCGCGGGAAGCTGGAGACATTACCTGCCCAATCACGGAAGCTGGACCGGAAGCCGTGAACGGTGGCGTTCGCGATCTTCATCCGGCGGAGGACCATTTCCATCGACATATTCGAAAGCGGCTTGTTGCGCGCCTGGCCGACAAAAACAAAGTCTCCCGCCTTCAGCTTTTCAAGTTGGCGCAAGATGGTGGTGGCGCGCGGTGACAGGGGAACGCGATGCTCTCGGCCGGCCTTCATACGGCCGGCCGGCACCGTCCAGACTTTCTTGTCGAGGTCGATTTCCGCCCACCGCATTCCCAGGACTTCGCCGGACCGGGCGGCAGTCAGGATGCAAAGTTCTAAGGCCAGAGCAGACGTGGCTTCCCGCTTCCGTAGCTTGGCAATGAACGCTGCCACATCCTCATAGGGCATCGCGGCATGATGGCCTCGCGCCAGCTTCGAGGGCCTTGGCAACAGGTGGTCCAGATGACCGCGCCAGCGTGCTGGGTTCTCGCCGTCTCGGAAGCCCTTGGCCTTGGCCGCGTCCAGAACCTTTTCGATCCGCCCGCGTACCCGTGAGGCGGTTTCGGCCTTTGTGGTCCAGATCGGCTTCAGGACCGCGAGCACGTCATCGGTGGTGATGGTGTCCACTGGTTTGGCGCGCAATGGGGCGGCGTAGGCTTCGAGCGTCGATTTCCATTGAGCCTTGTGCTTCTCGTTTCGGAACCCGGCAGCCAGCGCTTCCCGGACGTCATCGGCCATTTCGCCAAACGTGGGAATGCAGCCATCACGCTTGCGCTCGTCAATGGGGTTCAAGCCCTGTGCAATCTTGCGTCGCGCATTGGCGGCCCTCTCGCGCGCATCGGCAAGGGGAACGCTGGCCGCGCTCCCCAGCCCCATTTCCTTGGCCCTGCCGCGCCATGTGAAGCGCAGCACCCATTTGCGGGAGCCCGCTTCCGAAACGATCAGATAGAGGTTGCCGCCGTCGCTGTATTTCCCCGGCTTGGCGGTTTCGACCTTGCGCGCGGTGAGTTTGCCGGCCATGCCCCCATCCCCCGGTCCCCAAATCAGCCCCCAAAATTAGCACGGCTTGGGGCGGACGAAAATAGACGATCACGAACAAGAACGAAGAAAAGGCCTTTATTTGTAAGATAACTTAAATCGTTGGCGGTCGGTGATGAACGTAAGAAACCGACAGTTCGGCGGACTCCCTCTCCGCCAGCGATTTCAGCGTCGGTTCGCCTCGGACGAGCCGCGGCGTGCGGCAAGAGCAGAGCGGTTTTGCCCAGATTGCGGCGCGTCCGAAGCCTGACCGTTTGCCCTGAGGACGTTTACCGGTCCATGGCGGGCCGCTATGTTTGATCATGTCCTCAGCGCCTTCCGTACTACTCGACCTCGACGGAACGCTGATTGATACGCGGCCGGGCATCTTCGCAAGCTGCCGAGCCGCACTGCGCGCGCTCGGACACGATCCCGGCGAGGCGCTCGATATTGAGCGTGCGATCGGAGCGCCACTCGAAGACATCTTGCAGGCTTTGCTGCGGGCGCACGGCGACGACCGAATTGATGAGACTGTGGCAGCCTATCGGCACCACTACGGCGCAAGCGGCCTGCTCGAAAGCGAGCCTTACCCTGGAATCAGCGGCGCGCTGCAAGAAATGCGGCGAGCTGGATTACGAATTTACTTGGCCACGTCGAAGCGTGACGTCTTTGCCCGGCGTATCCTGGAGAACCTGAAATTGGCAACATATTTCGACGGCACCTACGGCTCAGTGCCAGGAGGCAAGCTGGATCACAAGCCTGAGCTGCTCGCCCATATCTTGTCCGAACAACAAGTGAGCGCTTCGTACTGTGTGATGGTGGGCGATCGCCGGCATGACATCATCGGGGCTCACGCGGTGAAGATGCGCGGTCTCGGCGTGCTCTGGGGATATGGCAGCCGGGATGAACTGGAATCTGCCGGAGCTGACCAATTGGTGGGATCCGATCTGGCTCGGGTGGTTCTATCAACGTTGAACAGCTAGCCTTAGCGGTGCAGGCTTGGCGGCTCGATGAGTTTTCACATCACGCATAGGCTCGGGAAAACAGCGAGAGGCGTGACGAAGTCGGCCTTTCCTTCCCTCCTTGAGGAGCTTGAGGCCGACACCGGCGACGTCGAGCACGCGTCCGTCGCCGTGACCCACGAGAGCGAGTGGTGCTTGGAAGTGTACAAGAACGGCTACATCGTCTTCGAAAACCTCGAATCGGACGAGCCCCGCCACATGAGGAACGTGCCCGCTCAGAAGATCATCGCGCTGTGGGAGCTCCTTGCCGACGGCAATCTCGATGCCATCGAGACCGAGCCGTGGCAGCAAGGATATTGATGCAGCTCTTGCGCGCGTTCTGGCAAAGCCGCGCCGCCGCGACGACCTCACGCCACGCGGCTGGCCGGATTCATCCTCGCGATGATCTCGAACACCTCGGCGGCCGGGCGCGGGCGGCTGAAATAAAATCCTTGCGCGGCGGTGCAGCCGGCCTCGCGCACCAGCGCGAGCTGCTCGGCGGTTTCGATGCCTTCGGCCGTCGTTTCGACGCCGAGATTGCTGCCGAGCGTTGCGATCGTGCGCACGATCGCCGCGCTCTCGTCGTTGTCGGCGAGCGCGCCGACAAAGGAGCGGTCGATCTTGATCTTGTCGAACGGAAATTTCCGCAGATAACCGAGCGAGGAATAGCCGACGCCGAAATCGTCCATGCTGACGCTGACCCCGAGCGCGCGCAGCTGGTGCAGGATCGCGATCGTCGCTTCGTCATCCTGCATCAGCGCATTCTCGGTGATCTCGAGCTCGAGCCGCCTGGGGTCGAGGCCGGCCGCGGCAAGCGCGCTGGTCACCATGGTAACCAGGCCGCGCGCGCGGAACTGCACCGGCGAGAGGTTGACGGCGATCTTGACGAAGTCCGGCCATCTGGCGGCGGTCTGGCAGGCGGTGCGCAGCACCCATTCGCCCAGCGGCACGATCATGCCGGTCTCCTCGGCGACGGGGATGAAATCTGCCGGGCTGACGTTGCCGCGTGTGGAGCTGGTCCAGCGCAGCAGCGCCTCGAAGCCGGTGAGCTCGCCGCTGTCGAGACGGATCTGCGGCTGATAGGCGAGGTGGAATTCGCCCGCCTCGAGTGCGCCCCGCAAATCGCTCTCCAGAAGATGCCGCGAGCGCGCATGGGCCTCCATCTCGGGACGGAAGAACTCATAGGCTCCCCGGCCCTTTGCCTTGGCCTGATACAGCGCAAGATCGGCGCATTTCATCAGCTGCTCGGCATGGAGCCCATCGACGGGCGCTATCGCGATGCCGACGCTGACACCAGAATGAATCAGCTGATTGTCGAATGCCGGCGGGCGACCGATGATCTCCACCAGCTTGCGCGCCAATAGCTCGGCCGATTGCGGCTGCGGGCCGCATTGCAGCACCGCGAACTCGTCACCGCCGAGGCGCGCAACCGTATCCGTCGGGCCGACGCATTCCTTGAGGCGGTCGGCAACCCATCGCAGCAATTTGTCGCCGATCCCGTGCCCCAGGCGATCGTTGACCGCCTTGAAGTTGTCGAGGTCGAGGCACAGCACGGCCATTTCCGCATCCTGCGTCGTAACCCATGAGAGCCCCTTGGTCATCCGCTCGCGGAACAGCACGCGGTTCGGCAGATCGGTGAGCGCGTCATGCTGGGCCATGTGGGCGACGCGGGCTTCGGCCTTGCGCCGCTCGGTGACGTCCTCATAGGTGATGACCCAGCCGCCATGCTCCATCGGGCTGTGGTGCAGCTTGATGATGCGGCCGTCGGTGAGATGCCGGTGCAAGGTTCGCACGCCGTCCTTCAGCTTTTCGACATAGTCGTCGTAGAGTGCCTGCGGCGTGGTGTCGGGGTGATTGCCGAGCGCGCAGGAGTGCTCCATGATCTCGCGCATGGTGACGCCCGGCTTCACGATCTCCGGCGACAGGCCGTAGATGTCGAGGTAGCGGCGATTGCAGACGATGACGCGCAGGTTGCCGTCGAGCATGCACAGGCCCTGCGACATGTTGTTGAGCGCCGCATCGAATCTTCAGATGCTGCTCGGCGATCTCCTCGTGGACGCGCTCGCGCTCGGTGAGATCCTCGTAGGTGGCAACGAAGCTGCCGTCATCCAGTGGACGATAGCGTACGCCGAGCAGCTGGCCGCTGCACATGCGCCGCCGGACCACGAAGTCGCTCTTGTCGGCAAGCGTGGCCTTCAGATTGGCGATCAGTTCGGAGACGTCGAAATCCTCGGGGTAGGAGCCCTTCTGCATCACCGAGCGCACCAGGTCGGCCAGATGCATGCCGGGCTTCGCCTCGTCCGGGGAAAGCCCGTAGATTTCGAGGTATCGGCTGTTGCGGACCAGGAGCCGCATGTCGCTGTCGTAGACGCAGAGCCCGTGCGCCATGTTCTTGAGCGCCGCATCGAGCAGCAGGTTCTGCTGCTTGAGCTCCTCCTCGTGGCGCAGGCGCTCGGTCACGTCCTCGCAAGAGGAGACCCAGCCGCCGTCGCTCATCGGGCTCGAGACCGCCTGGATGATGCGGCCGTCGCGGCGGGTGAGAAAGCCGACGCTGGCCTCGCCGCGGCGGATTTCGCGCATCCTGCGTCTGTAGATCTCCTCGGCCGACAGGCCCGGGCTGTGGCCTCGCGACACCCAATGCTCGATCACCTGCCGATGCGTGATGCCGGGCTTGATGACATCGGGGTCGAGGCCGTAGACGCGAATATATTGCTCGTTGCAGACGATCAGCCGCTCGTCGGCGCTGAACATCGTGAGGCCATGGGGCATGTGCCGGACCGCGTGTTCGATGCGCCGCGTCTGCAGTTGCAGGGCAACTTCCAGGCGCGAGCGGCTGGTGATGTCGTCGCACACGGTGATCCAGCCGCCATCGGGCAAAGGGCGCAGATCGAGCGTGATGACAAGGCCGCTCGGCAGCAGCTGCTGGGCGCTGAACGGCTGTCCGGTAGCGACCATGGCGAGACGTTCGCTCACCATCTGGTCGACGTTCTCCGTTGCGATATTGCCGATCGACGCCGAGTGGGCGAGGACATCGCGATAGCTGAGCCCCGGGCGGATCGCGTCCGCCGACATCTTGAACAGATCGAGATAGCGTTGGTTGAACAGCACGATGCGGTTGTCGGCGTTATAAACGCAAACGCCCTGCGCGGTGCTTTCGAGCGCGATCCGGCTGAGCGCGAGCAGTTGCTCAGCCGCCCGCGTGTTGCGGGCGCGTGTCCTTTGGTTTCGGCGCGTCGCCATGCGGGCAGCGGTCTTTACGTTAGCGGAGGCCCCATCTCCGCCAAGCCTAGGAGTTATGCGGGAAAATTGTCTTAAGGAGAGTAGTTTACGGAGCCTGAACCGACGCGCAGAAAAAAGCTTGCCGCGCAGGGCGATGCCCAGAATTTAGGCCGCCGTCCCGCGTCCGAACGTGTCCGGGCTACTGCGCCTTGTCGTGGTTGGCGATCCCGACTGCCTTGTAGTCGTAGGTCGGGTAGAATTCGGTGCGGTAGGCGCCCCAGTAACCCTGCTTCTCGAGCTGAGCGTTGAGCTCGCCCAGCGGGCGCGACTGGTCATGCTTCAGGAAAACGGTGATCATGACGGCGTTGTCCGGCGTCGGCGCAGCGTTTTCCGCTGGCGCGTTCTGCGCGCGGGTGCTCGCGGTGAACAGGACCGCCGTCGCCAAGACTGTCATCGCCAAGACCGTCATCGCCAAGACTGTCATCGCCTTCATCAAGATGCGCTTCTGTCGCATCGCCATCTCCCGGTTCAACGCTGCTTGCTTGCAACTATGTAACGATCATCGGCCGCCGGACGAGGACTGTAAAGCAGGCATGCGGCGACTGCGGTCCGTTCGTCAAAATGTGAAGCAGGTCACACGCGCCAATGCCTGTCGGCGCTATCCTTGATGCTTTCCGAAGGTATCGAAACGGCATCATGTCCACGCGACGCAGGGCTTATTGGTGGTTCAGGTTCGTGATCTCGGGACGTTTTCTCGAGACCTTCCTGAACCTGCGCTCCAGGCGCCAGTAAAGGAGCCGATCGCTCAGGCGTCTCAGGCAATCAGCTTCTTGATCTGGGCGACGCCATCCGTCACCGCGTCCCGGCCCTTCCAGGCAAGGTGTGTCAGCCGTCCGGCAAGGCTGTTGTAGCTGCGCAAGCTGCGCGAACCCAGCACATGTCCCACCTCGTCCGGAAAGCGGCTGATTTCCGCCTCGACGAGCGCTGCGATCGCCTCCATCAGCGTGCGGAGCCGCGCGCCCCATTCGGACTGCTCGAACTGATCGATGCGCACCTGCAGCGCATATTCGGTGTTGTAGATCTCGGTGAGCAGCTGGCGTGCGACCAGGACGCGGTTGTTCTTCAGCGCGATGCGCAACGCCGCACGGCGGTCGTCGATGCGGTCGATCACCATGGAAACGGTGATCCCATAGGGTGCGGCTGCGACGTCGGCGGCGGCCTTGCTGGCCGCGGTCTTGGTTGCGAGCCGGATCAGCTGCCAGGGCGTCTTCAGGCGGTTTGCGATTAGCGTCAGCGCAAAGGGAACGGCGGCCGGATTCTTCTTGGCGAAATCCTGCAGCATCTTGGTCAGCTTGAGCACGAGAGCGTCGTCGAATTTCGAGATCTTTGCCGGCAGGGCCGCGTCGAATTTTGCCAGCGCCTCGCGTGTGCGCAGCGCATTCATGATCTTGACCAGATCGTCATAGGCCGACCGCGCGGCCGTATAGGAGGCAAGCTTGGTGCGGGTTTGCTCGGCACCCTCGGATGAGCTGAGCGTGCTCTCGAGGGCTTTGACGACCTTGGTCTGGAATGTGGAGGCCGCCTGGCTTGCCTCTTTCTGCTTGTCGGCCGCGATCAGGTCCTTCATCTGGGCGTTGAAATCGCGCGCCATCGTCGGCAGCAGGTCACGCGTGATCCATTCCCAGATCGGCGCGAGCGATCCGCGCGGGATCCGGCCGGAATTGGCGTGCTCCGGCGCGCCGTCGATAAGCAGGTTCTCGAGTGGGGCAAAGAAATAGCGCGACGGCGTGGCCGCACGGTTCTGGGTCGATCCGTCCCGTCGGAATTCGGCGCGCAGCCTTGCCTGAAGGTCGGAGGAGCCCGGCATCTCGACGCCGCACAGCTCCAGCCGCTCAAGCTCGGCAAGCAGGCTGCTGCGCATCAGCGGCGTCAGACGCTGGATGAACTCCCATATGCGGTCGATTTGCGCCATTCACGCAATTTTCCGAAAGCTTCTCCGGAGCTACCGTTCGGTTGAGGCATTTGCGCGCTCACGAGCGAGTGACTAGCAAAGCAAGCCAGCGTTAAATTAGTCGTAAGAGCGCGTTGGCCGTGTAAACGGGCCTGAGGCCGCTACACAACCACGACGCGAAATGCGACCTTCAACCTGCAATTTATACGCTAGACCAGCCGCTTGAGCAGCGCTTGCCGTAGTCTTACGGTGCAAAAAGTTAACCTTCGCCGGGGCCTGCATCCGTTAAAGAACGGATATGCCACAGCAGCGAAAGCGAGTCGGCGAAGCCGCCGAACGGATCGAGAGCAGCGCGACGGCTGATGATTCGGAACACGCCCGTCTGTCGGCCGCCCGAAGTCGCGCGATCGATGAAGCCGGAGCCGCCATCGCCCAGCAACTCACCGGTCCCCTGACTGCACTGCTGCTCTACATGGGTGAAATCAAGCAGCACAGTCACTTGTCTGCGTTGAGCGCGGGCGAACAGGCGTACCTGCAAACGATCGTGCAGAATGCGCTTCAGCAGACCGAGCGTGTCTGCGCCCTGGTGAAGCAGATCGCCGGCGCTTGCGAACCCCGCCTCGAAGCGGCGGCCGGAAATGTCGATCGCCACGCGGCACGCATGGCCAATCCCGGCCGCGCTCGCCGCGCGGGAACGCTGCAGGAGACGGGCCACAAGTCGTTGACAAGGCGCGAGCGCGAGGTGCTGCAACTCATCAGCGAGGGCTGCTCCAACAAGCAGGGCGCGTTACGGATGAAGATCAGCCCGCGCACCTTCGAAAGTCACCGCGCCGAGGCGATGCGCAAGCTGGGCGTCCGAAACACGGCGGACTTGGTGCGCGCAGCGCTGTTGCAAGGCCTCGATTAGACCTTGCCGTCCTGTCAGTAAAAGTCCTGTTCCGCGAAGGAGGGGAAACGCGGCGTGGACCGCGGCACGGCGGGCGCCGATGTCGTTGCGCGCGGAACCATCGTGATGGTCCAGCATTGTGGAGCGCCGGATCCCTTTTCCTGCACCGATCGCACGTGACCGGTGAAGGTGTTCTCGCCGAATTTCACCGTCGCGGTCCTGCCGTTGAACTGCGCGATGCGGAAACGTCGGACTTCCTTCTCGTCCGATGTTTCAAAGCTGATCATAGCGTCCTCCTGAGCGTCGCAAGACTATTGCCGTTCATCGTTAGCCAGATGTGAAAACTGAAAACCGTATAAGTACGGCCGAGGCCCTCGGCGCGCGAACGCGAGGTGCAATCGGCGCCCAAAGGCAGGCACATCCGCTCGAAGCGGATGCCTCGGGCGGCGGCGCCAAGCCAATGCGGTGTGAAAATCTATTCGGCGGGGCCGAACACCGCTTCCATCTTGGTCTTCAGCGTCGCAGCGTTGAAGGGCTTTACAATATAGTTGCTGACACCCGCCTTCTTGGCGGCGATCACGTTCTCGGTCTTGGACTCCGCCGTGATCATGATGAAGGGGGTCTTCGAAAGCTCCGGGCTGGCGCGGACCTCGCGCAGAAGGTCGTAGCCGGTCATCGGCTCCATGTTCCAGTCCGAAATCACAAGATCGTATTTCTTCACCTGCATCTTGGCGAGTGCGGCAGAGCCGTCGCTTGCGTCGTCGACGTTCTCGAAGCCGAGCTGCTTGAGCAGATTGCGGATGATGCGGATCATGGTGGAGTAATCGTCGACCACGAGGATCGGCATCGAGAGATCAAAGGCCATCTGCTGCTCCGCTCAAACGCATTTCGGACGAATGACAGGCAAGGTGTCGGCAACCGGCAGGCCGGGCTCGAGCTCCTTGCGGCTCGCACGCGTCGATTTTTCCAGACTTATCAGCGCTCGTTGAACGGCGCGTTAATTGCGGGTTCCATTTGGGCGGCCACGTAATTCTACTGGATGGTCTCCTCGGCAGACCTGGTCCGCGCGACGGCGGTTCATGGTCGGTCAAGGGTGGCCGCTGCGTGACACACGTCCTGAATGGCAGGAGGCGACGGCTTTGGCCGGATCAGCCCGTTCGGGCCCGCGGCAATTCCGCCGCGTGGGGCTGCCGCAGCAGCCGTTCGTAATGGGTCTTGACCGACGCATAGCATTCGCAGGCGGTCTTCCGCAGTCCGTCCAGGTTGAGGATTTCGATGTGGCCGCGGCTGTAATGGATGTAGTTCGCCTGTTGCAGCGTGCTTGCCACCAGCGAAACGCTGTTGCGCCGCGCGCCGATCATCTGGGCCAGCAATTCCTGCGTCAGGACCAGCTTGCTGCCTCCGGAGAGATCGTAGGTCTGCAGCAGGCATCGCGCAAGACGAGCCTCCACGGTGTGCGAAGCGTTGCAGCCTGCGGTCTGCTGGATTTGGGCATACGCGACGAGCCCGTGCCGGGCGAGCAGGTTGCGAAACGTCTGGCTCTGCTCGGCGGCCGCGCGCAGCCGCTCGACTTCAAGCGTCGAGGCGGCGCCGGAGACCAGGACGACCGCGCGGTTCAGCGCAACGGCATCGCCAAGGGCCGAGAACGCCCCGAAGACGCTGTCGCGGCCCACCATCGCCACCTGAACATGCTCTCCCTTGGCGAGGTCGACCACCAAGGATATCACGCCGCGATGCGGCAGATAGGCGCGCTTCAGGGTTTCGCCGGCCGCGACCAGAACGGTTTCCTGAACCAGATCGACCGTCCGCAAATATGGGCGGATCAATTCGAAATCATCCGCGGTCAGCGACGACAGGAATCCATTCGGTGAACGAGAAATCGGGTCCAAAGCCATCTCCTGCCCGACCGGCAAAAACAGGTCTCTGGGTCGCCACGCAATGCACGGTATTCGCATTACAGGATGAGCCTCGGATGTGTGATTGGCAAGAGAAAATCGGCCGTCGCATCGGGCACGCCAAGTCGTGGTTCGAGCGATATCACGCACAACTCAATAGAGGCGAAGAGCACGACGTCATCGGTTGAGAAATCCGCCACCGAGCGCTTCGAGCGCACCGACCGCGTTGTCGCGGCCGTTCATTGCCGCTTCCGCCGTTTGTCCCTCCACCAGAATGGAAACGGTGCCGTTATCGGGAATAACGTTCGCTTGAGTGCCGTGCCAGCCTTGGCCAGGACAGCGGCCCTGACCGGTTGCAAGGACCTCAACGAAGCCAAAAGGCCGGGTCCAGACGTCAGGGTCCTCGAGATCAGGCCCGGCGGCTCGCAGAGCGGCGTGATACGGCTGACATTGGGTGCGTGCGGGCTTTGCAAGAGCCTGGTCCGGAATCGACCGCGCGGGGCGTGCAAACGGCCGCGAGTTTGGCCGGCACTTTCCGATTGGCCGGGAATCATCTACCTAAGTCAGCTTTGGGGCATCTGAAATTCACTCATGAATCGTCGAGAGCGGCGGGCCGCCGCCAGCAAATCCGGTAGCCTTGCCGGCGTGCGACCGCGGACGCCAGACGCGCTCTTTGAACGAGCCACACGGCATCTGGAAGCGGGTCAGATCCCTGAAGCTGAAAGTTGCTGTCGCCAGGCGCTGGCGATTGACGCGGGACATGGCGATGCGCTCAATCTGATGGGCGTGCTCTCCGCGCTTGCTCACCAGAACGATCGCGCGGTCGAATGGTTTGCCCATGCGATCAGGCAGGGCCCGAAACTCGACTATCTGAAAAATCTTGGCGCAGCCCTGCACAGGTTGGGGCGCCTCGAAGAGGCGCTCAAGGCTTACGACAAGGCGCTGATGTTCGCGCCCCAGGACGCCGAAATCTGGATGAACATTGGCAACGCGCTGGCGCAGGCCGGTCGTGATGACGAAGCCTCCCTCAGCTTCGAGCACGCGCTCGGCCTAGATCCGCGCTTGCGGAGCGCATCCATTGGACGAGGGCGCGCGCTGTTCAAGCTCGCGCGCTACGAGGAGGCGCTTGCCTCCCTTGACGACCTTGTGAACCACAGCGAGCCTGATGATGCGGAGATCGCTCACATGCGCTCGACATGCATGATCCGCATGAGGAGGTTCGAGGAGGCGCTTCCTCATGTTGAGAGAGCGCTCGCGTTGAACCCCGACAATGCCGACGCTCTCAACAACCTGGGAGCGATCCATCAGGCGCGCGGCCGCTGCGAGGCGGCGCTGCCCTGTTTCGACCGGGCACTCGCGTTGCGACCGGATTTTATCCACGCGATGAACAACAAAGCGTTTTCGCTGACCGAGCTGCAGCAGTTCGACTCGGCCTTTGCGATTTACGACAGGGTCGCAGCGCTGGACCCGGACAATGCAGTCATGCGCTGGAACACGGCCATGATGCATTTGATGCTGGGAGATTTCGAGAAGGGCTGGATTGGCCGGGCGGCGCGATGGAAGGTGCAATCTCTCGCCTTGGCCGGCCGAACCTTCACGCAACCCGCCTGGCTCGGAGACGGGCCGATCGAAGGAAAGACTATTCTGCTATACAGCGACGAGGGGCTCGGGGACACCATCCAATACGCTCGTTACGTCCCGTTGCTGGCCGATCAGGGAGCTCGAATCATCCTCCAGGTGGAGCCCGCAGTCCGTCCGCTGCTGGCTGGGATGCCCGGTGTTTCGCAGTGCCTTTCGACCACCGAACTCCCGGAGTTTGATCTCCATTGTGCTCTGTCCGACCTGCCGCTGGCATTCGGGACGCGGCTCGAGACGATCCCGGCCGAAGTGCCGTACATTTGTGCGCCAGCGCCAGCCAGAGTGCGCGCGTGGGAACACCGGCTGGGTTCCCACGATCGCTTGCGCGTGGGTCTCGTGTGGTCGGGAAACCCGGCTCATCAGAACGATCACAATCGTTCGATCGCGCTGCACGTGCTTGCACCGCTCCTGGATTGCGGTGCCCAGTTCATCAGTCTTCAGAAGGGCGTCAGGGATAGCGACCGAGCCTTCCTTGCCGGGCGCTCTGGCATCGTCGACCTGACGGAGCACCTGACCGACTTCACTGAGACTGCTGCGCTTGTGTCCTGCCTCGATCTCGTGATTTCGGTGGACACAAGTGTTGCCCACCTGGTCGGCGCGCTCGGTCGCCCACTCTGGATCTTGTTGCCTTACACTCCCGATTTCCGTTGGCTGCTCAATCGTGATGACAGCCCCTGGTATCCAAGCGCGCGACTATTCAGGCAAAGCAAGTCGCGCGAATGGCCCAGCGTTGTGGAGCAGGTGCACACCAGGCTGCAGGAAGCCGTGGCGCGCTGGACCTCGATGAAAGCCACGCGCGCGCGAGCTGAGAATTTGGCTTCTGAAGTCCTGTAACGAACGTGTGCCGCATGACCTGATTGCGTGCGACCGCGTCACCTCCAAAATAACAGGCCATGCTGGCCTCATGGTTAGCGAGCGATGAAGTCGTTTGCGACCAGTCCGTTGCCGCGGATATCGTGCCGCTTTCTCCGTCGGCAATATCCGCCGGAAACGCGGCGTTAAGCTTGAACCTCTGCCGGAGCCGCAGTTCGGCGCGATCGGTTAGCAACCGATTAGTGTTAACGGCGCAGCGCCGGAACCTTCCGTACGATTGTACGGCGCTATTTAACCGACAGGTAGGGCCTTCGAGACCAGTGTGGCGTACCGCCCGCAGGAACGCGTGGCGAAGCGTCAGTAAGTCCATCCAGAAGGAATCAGTTATGTCCGGTATTACTCTCTCGGCCTCGGTTCGCCAGAACCTGCTGTCCCTCCAAGACACCGCCAACCTGCTCGCCCAGACCCAGAACTCACCTGGCGACTGGCAAGAAGGTCAACAGCGCGCTCGACAATCCGACCAACTTCTTCACCGCGGCCGGCCTCGACTCCCGCGCCAGCGACATCGGCAACCTGCTCGACAGCATCGGCAACGGCGTGCAGATTCTGCAGGCAGCCAATACCGGCATCACCTCGCTCTCCAGCCTGGTCGATACCGCGAAGTCGATCGCCAACCAGGCACTGCAGCAGGCCTCAGGCTTCAGCACGAAGGCCAACGTCACCTTCACCGGCACTACGGCCACCCCGACCGGCACCGTCAGCTCCTCGGATATCAATGAAGACGTCAACGCGGGTGAGGTGTTCACGTTCAAGACCTCGGCCGGAACGGCCGCCACCATCACGCTGGCCGGCTCCTATACGGCATTCAACAGCACGACCAAGGCCGCGAGCGTGCATTCGCTGGCCGACCTCAATCAGGCCCTGTCCGATGCGGGCGTCGGTCTGACGGCTTCGCTCAACAGCACCGGCACGATCACCTTCACCTCGAGCAACGACAACGCCGGCCAGGTGATCACGGCGAGCACCACCGCACCGACGACTGCGGACGCGGTCGCCATCTCGTCCGGCGGTACGGCGAGCACGGTCACCGCCGCGATCGCCGATCCGGTGTCGCAGGCCACGCGCGCGTCGCTGGTCACGCAGTACAACCAGGTGATCACGCAGATCAACAACACCGCGCTGGACTCGTCCTTCAACGGTGTCAACCTCTTGAACGGCGACACGCTGAAGCTGGTGTTCGACGAAACCGGCAAGTCGACGTTGTCGATCACGGGCGTGACCTTCAATGCCGGTGGTCTCGGCCTTGCCAGCCTCACGGCGGGCACCGACTTCATCGACAACCTGCACACCAACAACGTGCTGACGGCGCTCAACACCGCGAGCGCCACGCTGCGTTCGCAGGCGTCCGCCTTCGGTGCCAACCTGTCCGTCGTGCAGGTCCGCCAGGACTTCAACAAGAACCTGATCAACGTGCTGCAGACCGGCTCGTCCAACCTGACGCTCGCCGACGCCAACGAGGAAGCGGCCAACAGCCAGGCGCTGTCGACCCGCCAGTCGATCGCGGTGTCCGCGCTCGCGCTCGCCAACCAGAGCCAGCAGAGCGTGCTGCAGCTCCTGCGCTAAGGGGCGGTTCGCAACGCATAAATAATCGAGACGGCGGGCAGGCCCCGCCGTCTCTCTTTACGAACGGACCGAGCTGATCCTCGAGAACTCGCTTCGCATCAGCGTCACCACGCACAAATCAGCCGGTGCCGCACCCAGAAGGGAGAGGACGATGCCGCTGAGAGTCGAACTGAAACCGTTCGAACGGATCGTGATCGGCGAAAGCGTCATCATCAATTCCGGCACCCGCACCTGTTTTTTGATCGAAGGCGAGACACCGGTCCTGCGCGAAAAGGACACCGTCACAGCCGATACCGCCAATACGCCCGCAAGGCGCCTCTATCACTGCGTCCAGATGATGTACCTGAAGAACGACGTGGCGCGATATCGCAACTCCTACCGCGGCTTTCGCGACGCGTTGCGAGAGGCCGAGCCCGGCTCGCGCGATCTGCTCGAATCGGCCGACCGCCACGTCGCCGACGGTTCCCTCTACAAGGCGCTGAAGGATATCAGGACGCTGATGAAGCGCGAGGAAGAGCTCGCCGCTTAAGCCGCGCCCCGCACGAATTCAAATGTTCGGCATTGACGGGCGATGCAACTGGCCGTCGCCGCCGCCGCAATTCGTCCCCATGGTTGCACTCGGCATTTCCATCAACTGCGAGTTCGTATTCTGCTTGTCGCGCAGCAGCGTCGAACCCGACGAGCGGGGCTGCCGCTTTCTCAATATGCGGGGCATACCGTATCGGGGTCAGCCTGACGGCGTTCGCTGGCCAGTAACTGCCGCGAGGTGTCGAGCAGCGATTGCAACGCGGTGCTGAGGCTCACATTGCAGGCGATAAGCGCCGCGTTGGCTTCGGCATAACAGGGCGTGACATCATCGAGCACCACAACCTCTCCACCAACAGTACCGTCATTCGCCAAGCGATCCCGCGCGATCGCAGTCTCGATCAGCTCGATGCTGCCCTGGACATGCCCGATCAAGGAGAGCAAATCGGAAACGACGGAGCCGACGCTGTCGCCACCGACGTTTGCGGCCGAAGCGTCTTGTTCCAGTGCCCTCTGCATCGATGCCTCCCTCGCCGCAGATCTAGACGCCTCGCGCTACTTGTGGGTTAAGTCCTTGTCCCGTACAAATACCGTCGATGGCGTGTCATGTTTCAATTCCAGGACGATGGCACATGGCTGAAAAACCTGCCTCACGCGGCGAGATATTCGTCGTCGACGACGATCCCGCCGTTCGCGATACTCTCTCGGTGGTGCTGTCGACGGGCGGCTACGATGTGATCTGCTTTGCGGACGGTGCCGCGTTGCTCGCGGTGGCGCGTAGCCGCACCCCGGCCGCGATCCTGCTCGACGTTCATATTCCCGGAAAGTCGGGCCTCGACATTCTGAAAGAGCTGCACGGGGAAGATTATCCCGCGCCGATCTTCATGATCTCGGGCCAGGGCGACATCGCCATGGCCGTGAGCGCAATCAAGAACGGTGCGCTCGATTTCATTGAAAAGCCGTTCCGCGGCACCGACCTCGTCACCAGGCTCGACGAGGCCATCGATGCCTATGCACGCCGCCATGCACACATCGACAACGCATCGAGCATCGCAACGTTGCACTTCCCCGGGCGGGAACCATTGACGCGGCGGGAGCGCGAGGTGCTGGAACAGTTCACGGCCGGAGCCTCGAACAAAGAGGCAGGGCGAACGCTAGGCATCAGCCCGCGAACCATCGAGGATCATCGCGCCAACATCATGAAGAAGCTCGGAGCGCGAAACGCGGCCGACCTGGTGCGGATCGTGATGACGGCCCAGCGCACCTCGTGATCCGCTGTCGCAAGAAGGCGTAACCGAGCCGTTCAGCCTAGCCGTCGAGCGCCTTGCGCACCATTCTGGCGAGATCGGATTTCCGATAAGGCTTCGCCAGAAGCAGCACGCCACTGTCGAGCTTGCCGTGATGAATAATGGCGTTCTCGGTGTAGCCCGACGTGAACAGCACCTTTAAATTCGGCCGGCCTTTCTGGATTGCGCCGGCGAGCTGACTGCCGTTCATCGTTCCGGGCATGATCACGTCGGTAAAGAGCAGGTCGAAGGCGGCTCCATCGTTCACCAGCGACAAGGCATCCGCGGCATTCGATGCATTCAGCGTCGCATAGCCGAGCGCGTGCAGCTGCGTCAGCACATAGTTGAGCACCAGGCGATCGTCCTCGACGACCAGGACAGTCTCATGGCCGCCTTCGATCTCGGCGGCGGCGGCGGTCTCGCCCGCCAGCGACGCGCCGGTGCCGGGCGGCAGGTACATCTTGATGGTGGTGCCGTAGCCTTCCTCGCTGTAGATCCTGATGTGCCCTGCGGATTGCTTGACGAAGCCGTAGACCATGCTCAGCCCGAGGCCCGTGCCCTTGCCGGGACCCTTCGAGGTGAAGAACGGATTGAAGACCTTGTCGATGATTGCCGCCGGTATACCGAGGCCGGTGTCGCTGACGGCAATCATCGCATAGCGGCCCGGCCGCACGTCGTTCATGCCGGCATAGTTCTCATCCAGATAGGCCGAGCCGGTCTCGATGATGAGCTTGCCGCCATCGGGCATCGCATCGCGCGAGTTGAGCGCGAGGTTGAGCAGCGCGGTCGCAAGCTGGGTGGGATCGACGGTTGCGGGACAGGTCTCGTCGGCGAACGCCGACTCGATCTGGATGTGCTCGCCGAGGGTGGGCCGCAGCAGCTTTGCGGTGTCGACGATCAGTGAGTTGACGTCCACTTCCATCGGCTGCAGCGGCTGGCGCCGCGCGAAAGCCAGCAGATGCTGGGTCAGCTCGGCGCCGCGTCCCGCCGCCTCGTCGATCATCCTGGCGATGGCCGCAAGCTGCGGCTCGTTCGCGACCGCGCCCGCGAGGATCTCGATCGTTCCGGTGATGACGGTCAGGATGTTGTTGAAGTCGTGCGCGATGCCGCCGGTGAGCTGGCCGATCGCTTCCATCTTCTCGGCGTGGCGCACCCGTTCCTCGGCGGCGATCTTGTCGGTGAGGTCGCGGAAGAAAGCGTTGAACACGACGCCGTTCTGGGTTTCGAGCGCGGTCACGCTGAGCTCGGAGGTGAACTCGGTGCCGTCGCGCCGCCTGACCCGGATCTCCGTGCGTTGCCTGAGGATATCGTCGTGACCGGAGCTCAGGAAGCGCTCGCGTCTTTCGTTGAGGTCATGCCTGTCGGATTCGCGTGCAATCAGCTCGATCAGGCCCTTGCTGAGGGCCTCCTCGCGCTGCCAGCCGAACATCTTCTCCGCCTGCGTGTTCCAGTTGAGAATCGCATCGTGCTGGTCGGTCTGGATGAAGGCGTCGAGCGCGGTCTCGACGATGTTGCGGGCCATCCTCTCGTTCTCGCGCAGAATCTCCTGCGCCTTCCGGCTTTCCGTCATGTCGCGACCGACGAAGAAATAGCGCTTGACCGGCTCGGACCAGGTGCCGAGCCAGGACAGCCACACCTCGCGACCGTCCTTGTGGAGGCCGCGGGTATCGGCCAGCTTCGGTTGCTCGCCGCGCCGCAGCGCGCGTATTTCGACGCGCGCGTTCTCGACGTGATCGGGGTGGATGAAATCGTCGCAGTTGCGGCCGATCATCTCCTCCGGCCGGTAGCCGAGGATCGGCTCGCAGCTCGGGCTGATCTGGGCGATGTTGCCCCTGGAATCGATGATCAGGATCAGGTCCTGCGACGCCTCGAAGATGCGGCGGCGCTCCTCGGTCTGCTGGCGCAGCGCAAGCTCCGTGCGTCGGCTCTCGGTGATGTCGCGAGCGATCTGGGAGGCGCCGATGATATCGCCGGCCTGCGACTTGATCGGCGAGATGCTGAGCGAGACCTGCACCTCGCCGCCGTCCTTGCGCAAGCGTACCGTGTCGTGGCGCTCGATGCTTTCGCCCCGGCGGACGCGGGCGAGGCTCTGCTGCACCTCATCGCTCCGCTCCGGCGGTACGATCACGCCGACGTGGCGGCCGATCGCCTCCTCGGCAGGGTAGCCGAACAGCCGTTCCGCCCCCGGATTCCACCCGGTGATGTTGCCGTCCAGGGATTTGGTGATGATCGCATCATTGGATGACTGCACCGCGGCGCTGTAGAGGCGCTCGCGCGCGGCGTGATGGTCGCGCGCAGCTTCGGTGATGCGATGCTCGCGGACCTCGCGTTCGAGCTCGGCGGCCTTGGCATTGGCCTCGCCAAGCACGCGCGCAAAGGCCCGCGCCAAGAGGCCGGTCTCGCCGCCGGCCTCGATGGGAATGGCGGTCGCGTCGCGGCTGCCGATGCCTTCGACCGCCCGCGTCAAGCGGATGATCGGCCATGTCAGCGAGCGCGAGATGATCGCCGCCAGCACGGCCGCGCAACCCACAGCGATCAGTCCGACAAACAGCGCCGTCTTGCCGATGGCGGCCGCGGTCGCCGTAAACACGGCGTTCGGCACGGTCTCGACGATGCCGACCCATTGCTTGCCGAACAGAACGGTCGGCACCAGCGCTGCCCCGCCGGGCCGGCCGGAGCGGTCCATGACGACCTGCGCCGCGCCCTGCTGCGTGCCGGTCATCGCGGCGAATTGCGGGAAATCGGCCTGCCAGCCTACGCTCCCCCCGAGATCGCTGGCGAACTCGCGCGCGCTGTCGGGATGAACGAGATAGTCGCCCTTGGCGTCGACCAGATAGACCTGTTCGCCCGGCGGAGCGGACTGCCGAATGCGGTCGAGAACCGGACGCATGTCGAGGTTGATGACGACGATGCCGTAGACCGCGCCCGTCGGCGCAAAGATCGGCATCGCAATGTGCAGCGTCGGGACGTGGGGAACCTCGATGACGCCGTTTTCCCGGTTCAGCTTGATCGGCGAGACGTAGATCCCGTCCTCGCCAAGCGAAGTCGTCTCCTTGAAAAACGGCCGCTCGGCAGTTCGCTGCAACTCCAACTCCGGCACGACGCGCACTGCGCCGTTGGGGCCGCCGCGGTCGACGCGGACCAGTTCGCGCCCCCCGTCGTCGATCCCGATCAATCGGAACTGCGAGTAGGTCGGCTTGGAGCCGACCTCGACCACCAGACGTGCCAACAGGCGTTCGCGCCATGCGCTTTCGGAAAGATGGTCGACTGGATCGATGCCGCCGTTGAAGTGAGCGGCAACCATGCCCCGTATCACGGCGCGGGAAGCGAAGGTCGCGACGTCGGCGCGCGCCCCGCGGATATAGCCTTGCAGGTCGCTGGCGACGAGCTTGCCGTTCGACTCGATCCGGTCGAGGATGCGGGGCAGCAGCGCCTGTTGCAGATTGCGATAGCTGAGCCAGCCGACCGCAGCGACGGTGGCCACGACCAGCAGGATCATCGCGATGGCAAGACGCGCCGACAGCGACATCCGTGTGAAGAGGCTATCGGGCGCGAGATCCGACGAAACGGGGGAGGCGTTCTTGAAATCAGCGGCTGGACGTAGCATCGCGGTCTCGCGCGCGCGGCGGCGAACGCTGCATTGCCGCCGCTAGACAGCCTCTGGGAATTGCCGGCAGATCGTTCGCCTCGAACTTCCCCAATGTCCTTCCCCCCGACCCCCGAGGCGGTCGACTTCGCCGGAAAGCTTGCGCTCAATTCGCAGCCTCTCGCAAGGCTTTCGAAGCTGGAATATCCCCGCCAGCAGGCATAAAAGCGGTTCACAGCCTGGGGCATATGCATGATTACGGGCAGACAGATTCGGAAGGCGGCATCTTTCGGCGCCTTGATTCGAATGGCGTTCCTGAGGCCGCTACGTGTCCGAGCTGCGGCAAGCCTCGTACGCTTCGGGGGCTTGTCCGACATCGACCGCCTGTGACATGAGCTGGCGAACTGTTCCGCAGGGTCCCCGATGACAGACAAAATCCGCAGGAAGAGCCCGCAAACGCTGCGCAGCGCGCGCTGGTTTGCCCCCGACGATCTGCGGGCCTTTGGCCACCGCTCTCGCGCCATGCAGATGGGTTACGCGCCGGAGGAATGGAAGGATCGTCCCGTGATTGCGATCCTCAATACCTGGTCCGATGCGCAGCCCTGCCACATGCATTTCAGGAGCCGGGTCGACGACATCAAGCGTGGCGTGCTGATGGCCGGCGGCTTCCCGCTCGAATTGCCGGCGCTGTCGCTCTCGGAGTTGCTTTTGAAGCCGACGACGATGCTCTACCGCAACCTGCTCGCAATGGACGCCGAAGAGCTGTTGCGCGGCCATCCCGTCGATGGTGTGGTGCTGATGGGCGGCTGCGACAAGACCACGCCGGCGCTCCTGCTCGCGGCCACCAGCATGAATCTGCCCGCGATCTATCTGCCGGCGGGGCCGATGCTGCGCGGCAACTGGAAGGGCAAGACCCTCGGCTCGGGCTCGGACGCCTGGAAATACTGGGACGAGCGGCGCGCGGGAAAAATATCCGACAAGGACTGGGTCGATGTCGAGGCGGGGATTGCGCGCAGCTATGGCACCTGCATGACCATGGGCACGGCGTCGACCATGACCGCGATCGCGGAAGCGATCGGGATGAGCTTGCCGGGCGCATCCTCGATTCCCGCCGCCGACGCCAACCACATCCGCATGGCCTCCGAATGCGGACGCCGCATCGTCGAGATGGTGTGGGAGGATCTGACGCCGAAGCAAATCCAGACCCGCAAGGCATTCGAGAACGCGATTGCGGTCGCGATGGCGATGGGCTGCTCGACCAACGCGATCATTCATCTCATTGCGCAGGCGCGCCGCGCCGGCAACGACATCAGCCTCGACGATTTCGAAAGCGCAAGCCGCAAGGTGCCCGTGATCGCCAATGTCAGGCCCTCGGGCGACGCCTATCTGATGGAGGACTTCTTCTATGCGGGAGGCCTGCCGGCCCTGATGAGCCGGATCAAGGATCGTCTGCATCTTGATTGCATCACCGTGACCGGCAAGACGCTGGGCGAGAACATCGCGCGCGCCGAAGTCTACAATGACGACGTGATCCGCACGGTCGACAATCCGATCTACAAGGAGGGCGCGCTTGCGGTATTGAGGGGCAATCTCGCGCCCGACGGCTGCGTGATCAAGCCGTCCGCCTGCGATCCGCGTTTTCTCCGGCATACCGGGCCGGCGCTGGTGTTCGACGATTATCCCTCGATGAAGAAGGCCGTCGACGATCCCGATCTCGACGTCACGGCAGATCATGTGCTGATCCTGCGCAATGCAGGGCCGATCGGTGGGCCGGGCATGCCGGAATGGGGCATGCTGCCGATCCCGACCAGGCTCGTGAGGCAGGGCGTGCGCGACATGGTGCGGCTGTCGGACGCGCGGATGAGCGGGACCAGCTACGGCGCCTGCATCCTGCACGTCGCGCCGGAATCGTTCGTCGGCGGTCCGCTCGCGCTGGTGAGGAACGGCGACCGCATCACGCTCGATGTCGCCGCGCGAACGATCAATCTCGACGTGCCCCAAGCGGAGCTCGCCAAGCGCCGCGCCGCCTGGAAGCAGCCCGAACGTCGCTTCGAGCGCGGCTATGGCTGGATGTTCTCGCGCCATATCAAGCAGGCCAACGAAGGCTGCGATTTCGATTTTCTGGAGACCGCCTTCGGCGCGCCCGTCGGCGAGCCGCCGATTTATTGAGACCGAGTGAAGCCATGAGTAAATTAAGTGACGCCACCCGCAACAAGCTCAGGACCGTCTCGACCGCCACGGTGGCGACTGCCCTGTTCAAGCGCGGCTTTCGCATCCAGTGCATCCAGGACGTTCGTCCGCTCAGTGCGGATCAGCTGACCATGGTCGGCGAGGCCTTCACGCTGCGCTACATGCCGGCGCGGGAGGACCTCAACACCATCGAGGTATTTCGCGATCGCGCCCATCCGCAGCGCAAGGCGATCGAGGAGTGTCCGCCGGGCAGCGTGCTCGTCATGGACAGCCGCAAGGATGCGCGTGCGGCGTCGGCCGGCGCGATCCTGGTGACGCGATTGATGCAGCGCGGCGTCGCCGGCGTCGTCACCGATGGCGGCTTTCGCGACTCGGGCGAGATCGCAAAGCTCGGTTTCCCCGCGTTTCATCATCGGCCGAGCGCGCCGACCAATCTCACGCTGCATCAGGCCATCGAGATCAACGTGCCGATCGGCTGCGGCGATGCGCCGGTGTTTCCCGGTGACGTGATCCTCGGCGATTGCGATGGCGTCATCGTCATCCCCGCGCACCTGGCCACCGAGATCGCCGACGAGACTTTCGAGATGACGGCGTTCGAGGATTTCGTCGCGGAAGAAGTCGGCAAGGGCAGGGGGATCTTCGGGCTCTATCCCGCAACTGACGAGCAGACCCTGAAGGATTTCGCCGCGTGGCGAAAGGCGAGGGGACGGTAGCGCCACAATACTGTCGTCCCGGCCAGGCAGGGAGGACACCGAATGAGTGGCGCCGACGCGGCGTCCTCAAAGCATGCCCGGCCGGAACAGCCTGCGCCACTTCCGCGTCTCCGCACCGGAGATCATGAACTCGCCATCGCCGCGGTAGTGCAACGTCTTCGGCAGCTTGGGCGAGGTCGCCACGTGCGCTTTGACGACCTCGAACACGAACACATTGTACTTCTGCACCCAGCCGGCGTCTGCCAGCGTGCATTCAAAATTGGCGTAGCATTCCTCGATCAGCGGCGCTCGGACATGCGTGCCGGCCTTCCGCGTCAGGCCGAACTCGGCAAACTTGTCGATATCGCGACCTGACGTGTTGCCGATTTTGACCACGATCTCGGCGAGATCGAGCGTGGGAATGTTGATCACGCACTGCCTGCTCCGGCGGACGAGGTCGAAGCTGTGATTGCCGCCGGAGATCAGGCAGGCGACCAGCGCGGGCGAGAACTCCATGACCATGTGCCAGCCCATGGTCATGATGTTGGTCTTGTCCTTGTGCGCCGAGCTCACCAGGACGATCGGCCCGGGCTCGAGGAAGCGGCGGACGTCGTGGACGGGAAAGTCCTTCTTGATGTAGCGCGGCATGGCGATCTCCGTCGTCCCGCAAGCGAGCGCGACCCATAACCACAGGCCGGGGTTTGGCAAATGGTCTCCGCCAGTCTGCCCTGACGAGATGTCCCGCGGTAGGGGTCCCCGCCTTCGCCGGGACCACAGCGGGACGTTTCGCCGCTACACCTCCGCCTTCTCCGCCATCCCGACCGCCCACAGCGCAAAGGCATAGACGATCGCGACCTCGTCGAGGCGATTGAAGCGCCCGGACGCGCCGCCGTGGCCGGCGCCCATGTTGGTGCGCAACAGCACTGGGCCGCCGCCGGTCATGGTCGCGCGCAGCCGCGCGATCCATTTTGCCGGCTCCCAGTAAGTGACACGCGGATCGGTGAGCCCGCCCATCGCCAGAATCGCGGGATAGGATTTCGCCGCGACATTGTCATAGGGCGAATAGGACAGGATGGTCCGAAAATCCTTCTCGCTCTCGATCGGGTTGCCCCATTCCGGCCATTCCGGCGGCGTCAGCGGCAGCGTGTCGTCGAGCATGGTGTTGAGCACGTCGACAAAGGGCACCTCGGCGACGATGCCGGCAAAGAGCTCGCCCGCGCGGTTCGCCACCGCGCCCATCAGCATGCCGCCGGCGCTGGCGCCGTGCGCCACGATGCGCTTGATGCCGGTATATTTCGTCTCGCACAATGCGCGGGCGCAGGCCGCGAAGTCGTCGAAGGTGTTGGTCTTCTTCTCGCGCTTGCCGTCGAGATACCAACCCCAGCCCTTGTCGGTGCCGCCGCGGATATGCGCGATGGCATAGACGAAGCCGCGGTCGACCAGCGACAGGCGATTGGCGTTGAAGGAGGCGGGGATCGCCGAGCCGTAGGAGCCATAGCCATATAGCAACAGCGGCGCAGTTCCGTCCCGCGCCAAATCGCGGCGATGCAACAGCGAGATCGGGACCTCGGCGCCGTCCTGCGCCTTCGCCATGATGCGGGTAGTGACGTAGTCGGCCGGATTGTGGCCGGAGGGAATCTCCTGGCGCTTGCGCAGGGTCCGCGTGCGCTTGCGCATGTCGTAATCATAGACCTCCGAGGGCGTCGTCATCGACGAATAAGAGAAGCGAAGATTCGTCGTGTCGAACTCGTAGGAGCCGATGGTGTCGAGCGAATAGGCGGCTTCGTCGAAGGCAATCGCGTGCTCTTCGCCGGTTTCGAGATCGCGGACGACGATCGAGGCCAGCGCATTGGCGCGCTCGAGCCGGACGAGATGACCGGAATAGAGATCGTGCTCGAGGATATAGACGCCTTGGCGATGCGCGATGAGGTCGCGCCAGTTGTTGCGCCCGGGTGCGTGAAGCGGCGCCGTTGCGATCTTGAAATCGATCGCGCCGTCGGCATTAGTGAGGATGAAGAGCTCGTCCCCGCGGTCGGCGATCGAATATTGCACGTTCGCCTCGCGCGCAGCGACCAGTCGCGGCGCGGCCTCGGGATTTGCGAGGTCGATCAGCCGCTGCTCCGAGGTCTCGTGGTCGCCGCCCGAAATTACGCAGAAGCGGCCGGAGGTCGATTCGTGGATGTGGGTGAACCAGCCGACGTCCGGCTCCTCGTAGATCAGCGTGTCGGCGGCCTGCTGCGTTCCCAGCCGATGCCGCCAGACCTGCATCGGGCGGTGATTGTCGTCGAGCTTGACGTAGAAGAAGGACTGGCAGTCCTTGCTCCACACCACGCCTCCGTCGGTCTCCTCGACGAGATCGTCGCGATCCCTGCCGCTGTCCCAGTCGCGCACGCGGAGCGAGAAATATTCCGAGCCTTTGGTGTCGGCGCTCCAGGCCTGCAGCCGATGGTCGGGCGAATGCCGGCTGCCGCCGAAGCGGAAATATTCATGCTGTGATGAAAGTGCATCGCCATCGAGCACGATGGTCTCCGCGCCGCCATCGCGCGGCGCGCGGCCGAAAAGCTCATGCTGCCCGCCCTCGCGGAATTTGCGGAAATACGCGTACGGACCATCGGGCGACGGCACGCTGGAATCGTCCTCCTTGATGCGGCCGCGCATCTCGGCCACAAGCCTTTTCTGCAAGCTCGCGGTATGGCCGAGCAGGCTGTCGGTATAGACGTTCTCGGCTTCGAGATAGCTGCGGACGTCCTGATCCAGCACGGCGGGCTCGCGCAGCACCTCCTGCCAGTTGTCGTCTTTCAGCCAGGCATAGTCGTCCTGAACGATGATGCCGTGGCGGGTCAGGGAATGCGGCCGGCGTGGCGCGACCGGCGGCGCGAGGGCAGGTTTTCTGGTGGCGGCTTGCGTCACGCGGACCTCGTCTTGTCTCAAGGGGTGAGCCCTTATATCGGAAGAGATTGTGGATTTGCCAGATAGGCTGGTGCGCAGAGTGGGCAAAGGCGCCGCAGCGCCGTGCCCACCGCAACTCCAGAGCTCATGTGAAAGCGTGAGCTAATTATTCCGCAGCTTCGCGCCGGCGCTGCCGCCGAAGGTGGGGATGCGGTTGACCGCCAGCACGACGGCGAAGGTGATCACCAGCATCGCGATGCCGAGCACCGCGATCGCGGCGAGGTCGCCGCTTTCGTTGAGGTCGTAGATCAAGACGCTGAGCACCTTGGTTTGGGAGGTGAACAGCACGATCGCCGCCGACAATTCCCGCATCACGCCGATGAAGATGAAGCACCAGGTCGCGATCACGCCGGTGCGCAGCAACGGTGCGGTGATCCGGATCAGCGATTGCAGCCGGCTTGCGCCGAGAATGCGGCTCGCATCCTCGAGCTCGGGATGAATGGTCGCGAATGCCGCCTGCAATTGCTGATAGGCCGAGGGCAAGTTGATGGTGAGAAAGGCGATCAACAGGATCCACAGCGTGCCGTAGAGCACGAAAGGCGGCCGCGTGTAGCTCAGGAACAGGCCGACGCCGAGCACGATCCCGGGCACGGCGACGGGCGCGGTCGCGAGAAAGCCGAGAATGCGCGAGCCGGCAATGGCGCGGCGCGTCGTGACATAGGCGATCACCAGCGCGAGGATGGTGCCGATGGTCGCGGTCGCCGTGCCCAGGATCACCGTGTTCTTCAGCACGAGCTCGGTCGACGACAGCTCGGTGAACACGAAGACGATGTTGTGGAAGGTGAGGGTGGACGGCGTCGCAAGGGTGGTCGGATTCGAGGAAAAGGCGGCGTTGAGCAGCGCGAAATAGGGCAGGAACACCGGGTTGAGCAGCACGATGAGGCAGAAGATGAGCGCGGCCCAGCGCCAGCCTTTCATCTCGACCCGGCGCGGCGCGCCGTATTTGCCCCCGACGACGGAATAACCGCGCCGGCCGAGAATGAATTTCTGCGCCTGCAACAACAGGATGGTGAGCAGCAGGAGCGGCACCGCGGCGGCCGCGGCCAGCTCCAGCTTCGGCGGATACTGGAACAGGCTCCAGATCTTGGTCGTCATGGTGTGAAAGCCCGCGGGCAAAGCGAGGATCGCGGGCGAGCCGAACAGGGTCATTGCCTGCAGGAAGGCGATCAGCGAGCCCGCGACCAGCGCCGGCAGCGCCAGCGGAATGGTGACGCGCCGCGCCGTGGTCCAGGCCTTGCCGCCGAGAATCGCTGAGGCGTCCTCCAGCTCGCCCGGCATGGTGTCGAGCGCATTCGCGACCAGCACGAAGACGAAGGGGAACGTGTAGCAGGAGATCACGAAGATCAGCCCCGGCAGCGAATAGATGTTGAAGAGGACGGCGTCCGAATCCGCGCGGGTCAGGAAACGATAGAGCTGGTTGAGCAGGCCCGAATTCGGCGCGGCCAGAAGCTCCCAGGCGACCGCGCCCAGAAACGGCGGCGTGACAAAGGAGGCCGTCACCAGCGCGCGGATGGTCTGCCGTCCCGGCATGTCGGTGCGCGATACCAGCCAGCCGATCGGAGCCGCTACCGCGCAGCAGATGGCCGCCGACGTGACGGCGATGATCGCGGTGGTGAGCAGCGGATCGAGGAAATCCGGATCGGAAAACAGCGTGACGAAGTTTTGCAGCGTGAAATGCCGCGCCTTGTCGGTGAAGCTGTAGACCGCAAGCCATGACAGCGGCAGCAGGATCAGCGCGACCAGCACGATCGCAAACAGCCACAGCACCGGCGCTGTCCAGTCGAACTTTGCTGTTTCCTGCTCGGTGTTCGTTGCGATGCTCATGCTGAAATCTCTTCGTCACTCCGGGCCGCGAAGCGGCGAGCCCGGAATCCATAACGCCAAATTGTGGTTACGGATTCCGGGTCTGCGTGCTTCGCACGCATCCCGGATTGACGGCGATATTTGTCGCTACCCATCATCACACCCGAAACAGCTTCGCATAGCGGGTCTTGATCTCCTCGCTCATGGCCTCGACGCCGGCGGGATCCTCCTCCATCAGCTTGATCTCGGAGATCTTCCGTCGCCCCGGCTTGGAGGTCACCTGCGCATGGACCGAGTACTGCGCGGTGAAGTCGACGAAGAACTGCTGGGTCTCGCGCGTGTGCAGCCAGGCCTGGAACAGCTTTGCGGCGTTCGGATGCGGCGCCCAGGCGAAGATGCCGGTGGGTCCGGAGATCGTGGGCGTGCCTTCGCTTGGATACACCGGCTCGACCGGCTGGCCCGCTTCCTTGAGCAGCACGATGCCGTAATCGTTGCCGTCGGCCATGACCGCGCGCTCGCCAAGCGACAGCTTCTTGGGCGGATCGGTCGAGGATTGCACCTGCATCACGCGCTGCCTGGCGAGTTTCTCGAAATACTCCCAGCCGAACGCGCGCACGAGCTGGAAGGTCGCGGTCATGATGGTGCCGCTATAGGCCGGATGGCCCTTCACCATCTTGCCCGCCCATTTGGGGTCGAGCAGGTCGGCAAAGCTCTTCGGCGCGTCCTCGGCCTTCACGAGATTGGTATTGTAGGCGATCGAGGACAGCCAGATCCGCGACGTCGCAAACATGCCGTCGCCGTCGCGATATTGCGCCGGAAAATATCTTGCGACCTCTTCCGGCACGAACGGCATCAGCCAGCCGTTCTTCTTCCAGGGGATGAAATGCGAGGCGTCGGAGGAGTTGATGACATCGGCGGCATGGATGTTTGACTTCGAACTCCTGCGCGATGCGCTGGAACAGCCGCTCCGAGCCCGAACGTTCGATCTGAATGGTGACGCCGGGATAGGCCGCCTCGAACGCCTTGCCGAGCTTTTCGCCGACCGGAAGGTCCATTGCCGAATAGAGAACGACCTTGCCTTCCTTCCTTGCGGCCTCGATCAGGGTGGGCGTGATCGCTTCGGGCGCGGGAGCCGCGGCGCGCGCCGGCGATGCGAGCACCGTGCCGAATGCAACTGCGCCCGCGCCCTTGAGAACGTCGCGTCGGGAGGGATGCCGCATCGCTCGCCTCATCGCGCCAGCGCCCGGCAGCGCGCGGGCGGCAGCGTCAGCCAGACCTCGCTGCCTTCGCTGACGACATTGGCGGGCGCGGTGACGATGCGCAGGCTCGTGCCGTCGGCGACCTCGACGAGATAATCGCGGGTCGCGCCCAGGAACACCTGGCGCAGCACGCGCGCGGGCAGCGTGTTGGCCGGGTTCTGCGGCGGCTGTGTCGCCAGCGCAATGTCGTGCTGGCGGATCGCCACCGCGGCGCTCTGGCCTGCGCTCAGGGGCGCGCCGATCACTTGCAGCGTCGTGTTGGCAAACGCGACATGATTCGCGTCGCGCGCGGTGCCCTTGATCACGTTCGACGCGCCGATGAAACGCGCGACGAATTCGGATTGCGGCCGGTCGTAGATATCCTCGGGCGAGCCGAGTTGATCGATCCTGCCGCCGTTCATGACGGCGATCAGGTCGGCCGTCGTCATCGCCTCCGACTGGTCGTGCGTGACATAAACCGTTGTGTAGCGGTATTCGTCGTGCAGCCGTCGGATTTCGAAGCGCATCTCCTCGCGCAAATTGGCGTCGAGATTGGACAGCGGCTCGTCCAGCAACAGCGTCTCCGGCTCGACGATCAGCGAGCGCGCCAGCGCTACGCGCTGCTGCTGGCCGCCGGAGAGCTCGCCCGGATAGCGCTGCGCCAGCGCTTCCAGCTTCGTGGTCGAGAGAATCGCCTGCAGCTTCTTCGCAATGGTGTCGCGGGGCAGTTTGCGCAGGCGCAGGCCGTAAGTGATGTTGTCGGCGACCGTCATGTGCGGCCACAGCGCGTAGCTCTGGAAGATCATCGACATCTTGCGCTGCTCGGGCGGCAACGTCTTGGCGCGCGAGGACACCACGCGCTCGCCGACCCGGATTTCGCCCGAGGACGGTTCCAGAAATCCCGCGATCAGGCGCAACGTCGTGGTCTTGCCGCAGCCGGACGGGCCGAGCAGACAGACGAGCTTGCCGTGATCGATCACAAGCGAGACGTCATCGACCACCGCAAGCGATCCGAACCGCTTGGTCAGGCCGCGCAATTCAACCGACGCCAATCAAAACCCTCCCGCTGGCCTTGTGTTTCTTCGAGGCTCTTATCGGCCGATAAATAAGCACGAAAGACGACGCCCCGGAAAGGGTCTCGGTACGCGCACTTGGTAGGATGGCTCAAGCCAAGCGAAACCCATCGCGGTGGCGCCAGGATGGGTCGCTCGCGCTCGACCCACTCTGCGGCGCCGTGAACGCTATGCCTTCACATTTTCTCCCAGATAAGCAATCGCAGCTTCCGTGCCGCCCTTGCCGTGCGGGATATCAAGCGCGTTGAGGCCGACCTCGATCACGCCGAGCGTGCCGAGGATCATCGGCGCGTTGACATGGCCCATATGGGCGATGCGGAACGACTGGCCCTGCAGGTCGCCGATCCCGGTGCCGAGCACGACGCCGCATTTCTGCTTGCAGTAGCGCTGCAACTTGATCGGGTCATGATCGCCCGATACCAGAACGGTGGTGACGGTGTCGGAGCGCTCGCTGGCCTCGGAGATATTGAACGACAGCACCTGGCCCTCGGCCCACACCGCGACAGCGCGCCGCACCGCCTCGCCGAGCAGGCGATGGCGCTCGAACACGTTGTCGAGACCCTCCTCGAACAGCATGTCGATGGCCCGGCGCAGCGCGAACAGCAGATGCACGGGCGCGGTGCCGGCATAGCGGCGATAGTGCTCGGTGCCTTCGCGCTCGGTCCAGTCCCAATAGGGCGTGCGCATGTTGGCGGTCTTGTGCACGGCCTGCGCCCGATCGTTGGCGGCGACAAAGCCGAGGCCGGGCGGCGTCATCAGGCCTTTCTGCGAGCCGCTCATCGCGACATCGATGCCCCATTTGTCCATCTCGAAGGGCATGCAGCCGAGCGAGGCCACCGCATCGACCATGAACAGCGCGCGATGGCCGGAGGCCTTTACCGCCTTGCCGATCGCCTCGATATCGTTGACCACGCCTGAGGCGGTGTCGATCTGCGCGACCAGGATCGCCTTGATCTCGTTTGTCTTGTCCTGGCGCAATCGCGCCTCGACCTGCTCGGGCCGCACCGCGCGCCGCCAATCTCCTTTCAGCACCTCGACCTCGGCCCCCATCAACGCCGCGGCGTTGCCCCAGCCGACCGCGAAGCGCCCGCTCTCCAGCACCAGCACCTTGTCGCCGCGCGACAGGACATTGGAGAGCACCGCCTCCCAGGCGCCGTGGCCGTTGGCGATATGGATGTAGGAGCGGCCTTTGGTCGCAAACAGTTTCGAGAGATCGCGATGCAAGCCGTCGCTCAACTCGACCATCTCGCGCGAATAGATGTCGAGCGAGGGGCGATGCATCGCCTGCAGCACCTCGTCCGGCATGGTGGTTGGTCCGGGAATGGCCAGAAATTCCCGGCCGGCGCGAACGGTCATCGTTGGGATTCCCTAAGCTTCGTGAGCGCCCATGGATGGAGGTATTCGCCGCAAATTACAAGCTCGCTGCGGGCCTATCTGGCAAGCGTCTCGGTGATGCTTCGCATGATCTGGTCCTTCAATTCGGTCGCCGGCGGGCTCGGCAGCGTGGCCGTGGCGCCGGTTTGCTTGTGGCAGTCCTCGACCAGCCGCAGGATCCAGACCTCGCCGTCGGTGTAGTAGAGGTCGCCCTCGCCGTTGCGTCCGGTGAGCGTGAGCCCGACGCCGGTGACCTGATATTTCGCGGTCACCATCCCGGCCTGTTCGAGATCGGCCGCGAACTTGTCGCGCTCGGCGTCGATATCCGGGTCGATGTGATGGGTGATCGCGCCGGTGAAATGGCTGACGCCCACGCCTCTATCGAACGTGTCGGAACCGAGCCACACCGGGCGGTTCTCCTGGCCCTTGTCCAGCACCTTCCAGAATCGCACGTGATGCCGTCGATCCGCGCTTCGGCCGGATGGCTTCTCGAACGCCAGATCCTCGCGGCGGCCGAGATAATAAAGCGGGCTCACCGGGGCTTCGGGGTAGGCGCGGTCGAGCAGCACGCTTCCGGCGATCTCGATCGAGGATTTGAACGTCACCGGATCGGCCGGCAGCCAGCCCGCCGCGTTCATCGCGCACAGGACCTCCTTCTCGTTGCCGATCAGCCCGACATCGATGGGATCGCCCGGAATGCCCTGCGCGGTGCGCGTCACCATAGGCAGGTCGGCGAGTCCCTTCTGGTGCTCGTAATGGGTCCAGAGCGCCGGCAACAGCAAATAGGCGAGCAGCGTGTAGAGCAGCACGACCGCAAGCATCGAAAGCAGAACGCGCTCGAGCCGCGCGTGATGGTGCGCGTTCAATTTCTTGTCCATGTGTTCGTCGGTCACGCTACGAACCTTCTTCTCGCTCGGTCTTTCGGATGATGGCGTTCGACGAACTACCGTTTCGTCTCGCGGCAGCCGGCGGCCTCGGCCTCCTCGACCGAGCAGAACCAGCGTGTGCCCTTGGCGATCCGCATCTTGATCTGCGCGTACCAGCGCCCGCCCGGCCGGTGATAGATGCATTCGCCGGACGAATTGACATTGCCCTTGATGGTGCAGTCGGGCGAGGGCGCGACGTCGCCCGAGGCGGAGGCGAGCAGGATCGCGCGCGCATTGTCCGGCACTTTGGCCGCGCCCAGGATCGTGGTCTTCTTGTTGCGCACGCGCCAGTCCCATGGCGCGATGAACGCGCCCTGCCACATCCCGACCTTGGCCTCGCGCGCCGCGGCCTCGTCCGCTTCGTAATCGCGCGTGAAGCGCACATAGGCGAGCGC
Source organism: uncultured Alphaproteobacteria bacterium (assembly GCA_963738845.1). Lineage (GTDB taxonomy): Bacteria > Pseudomonadota > Alphaproteobacteria > Rhizobiales > Xanthobacteraceae > Bradyrhizobium. The sequence goes on from CAVTYJ010000021.1 coordinate 55,309, forward strand.
CCATCCGTTGCGCACCAGCCATCGCTGGATGTCCTCGCCATCGACCTCGCAGCGCGCAAGCGATCGCCCGCGGCGGTCGGTCTGGCTCAGATGGCAGGTCCAGGTCTTGCCATCGGTGTATTTCACCAGCTCGTCGCGTGCGGCGACCCCGCAGGTCCAGCGGTCGCCCTTGTAGTTGAGGCAGAGCTGGTCGACCGAGGGCGCGTCGATGCCGGACAGGCGGATGCGGCTGTTGCCGATATGGATGGTGTCGGCCTCGCGGATTTTCGCCACACCGGTGACGTCGGCGGCCATCGCCAGCGACGGCAGCAGCAGCGCGGTGCCCAGAAGCAACAATCTCATCAACATGACCGCCCGGCGAAGTCAGGGAACGGGTGAGAAGAACGCTGCGATTGTGGTGCGGATTTGGCCGCCGCGCCAGCGCCAGCGCCGACAATTTCCACTTAAGCCGTCGTCCCGGCGAACGCCGGGACCCGTAACCCCCGGCAGAAGTGTTTGCAAAGGATGGTCGATGAGGAGTTGGTCACCCTCGCGCCATCCGCCGCCGCGCCAGCGCAAGGCCCATCAGCACGAAGGCCGAGGTGACCTCCGGTCCGCCGACGAGAATTCGCGTCGGCGTCTTCATCTTGTTCCATTCATAGGCGCGATAAGGGCCGTGGCGGCCGCCCTCGCCGAAATGGCTCGCGATGCATGTCAGCGCCGGCGCGAACATCGCGATGTCGGCGCCGAGATGGCCGAGCGCCATCAGCGCCAGCGCCGCATCGAACGGGTTCATCTCGATTGCGATCAATTCGCGCTCGACATAGCCGAGCACACGCGCGCGGATCACCTCGAAGCTGCCGTCGGGATCGAGCGCGGTGCGCGCCGCCGCGGGCAGCTCGATGAAAGCCGCATAGCAGCGGCCGAAATAGGCGCAATAAAGCTCCGGCAGGTAATAGATGTGCGAGCGCGGATCGGCGAAGGCGCCGCTTTCGGCGAGCCGGCGCTGGAACGCGATGATGCGATGCACCGTCTCCAGCCGCTCGCGCGTCTCCAAAATCTTCCAGCGTGCGAGATTGCGGAAGGAGACCTCGAGAATGTCGAGATTGAGCGTCGGATCGAGATCGTTGCCGAAGGGACGCTCGCCCCTGAGATTGTCGATCCAGGTCGCAACGCCGCCTTCGAAATCGATGTTGTCGTTGAGCGGCACGGTGACGCGCCGCTCATTGTCGCCGGCGCGAACCTGATAGCTCGCATAGAAGTCGAGCAGCGGCTGGTCGAGGATCGGATCGCGCGATCCCGCCTGGGTTGCGGCCGAGAACGAGCAGGCGGTGGTGTCGCAATCCGGCACGTAGATGCCGAAACCGAGGTCCTGCTTGATCTGGGCGAAGAAGCGCGAGAAGCGCGGATGCGGATAGGGCGCAAGCGCGGTCACGACATTGAACGGCCTGCCGCCGGGGCTCACCACCTCCTCGCGGCTGGTGGACAGGCAGAACTCGACCATCCCGGCAATCGCCTTGCGCGCCGCCGCAGCGTCCCCCTCCGACGCAAGGCCGGTCTCGAGAAAAGCAAGCAGCGCCTCGGTGAAGAACGCATCGTAATAGGCCGAGCGATGGCGGATCTGCATCGGCTCCCACATCGGCTCGGCGATCCCGGTCCAGGGCGGATTGATCAGCCCCGCGGCCTTGGAGCGCGCGATGAAGATGCGCGCGAGGTTGAACAGCAGCGTCGAGTTCTTGTAGCCGCGCGAATTGAGCCCCGTCAGCGCCATCAGAAGCTCGCGGCCCTTCAAGTCGGCGTCGCCGATCAGGTTGAAGGCGGCGTAGGCCGGGATGAAGCCGCGGCTCTGGTAGCTGCGGAGCAGATGCGCGGCGGTTGAGCGGATGATGTGGTCGATTTCGGCGGGCTTGGGCGTGGTGCCGTTGCCATTGGCCGGCTTCGGGCGCGGATGGCTGAACGAGATGCCGTCGAGCAGCTCGGCGACAGGCCGGCCGATCCGCTCCCAGTCGGGCGCGGCATCGTCACGGGCGCGGATCAGCGCCTCGCGCAGGCGGGCTTGCCGCTCGCCATCGGCGAGTTCCGGCAGACCGGCGCGCCGCAACAGCGCGCGCAGCGCCGGATTGCCGAGCGCGGTGCGATAGAACTTGCTCAGGTGCGCATCACCGCCGTTCGCGTTGAGCAGCAGGGGATCGCAGAGATCGTAAAGGGACGGACCGTCCTTCCGGGCCGTCAGCGCGTGGTAGGCGGCACCGATCGAGTGAAGACTCATTCCTCGACTGTCTTTCCGCGCGCGAGCCCGCGCGCCCCCCACAGGAAACCCCAAGCGACACCCCAGCCAACCGCCGCCCCGGCCAGCCTGTTCCAAAACGCTACAGTCAAAGAAACACCGGGGGAAGGGGGCGGCCTTTGTCGCCAGGCGCACTCCGCGCTGTCATTCCGCGGCGACACGAAGCGCGAGCCCGGATTTCACCTCCGCCGGTGGACATCGAGTCCGCCCGGCGCCTCGACGGCGCGTCGGCGAATGATGACGTGGGAGCAGCAAAAGCCGCGCCCACGATGGTGTGATCTCCGTCACAGCATCACCATGCATTTTACTCAATATTTGCCCAGACATGGCAGACCGAGCGGTAAAAACGGCGCAAGGTTAGCCAAAAATACCGAAGCAATTTCAGCGGCTTATGTGGATTTTGCGGGTTCCTATTGCCCCATCGGCCGCCACGGGTTAAGGGATTGTTTGTTGCGGCGCCGCAAATTGTTCGCAATTGGACGGCACCTCAACCGGCAATCCCCTCAAACCCAGAACGGCTTTGGCGCGACCAACCTCGCGTCGCGGGCAATGAGAGCAGGAAACCTATTGTGATGTTTGGAAAATTGCTTCCCGTCTCCCGTCGGTCCATCGCCATTGCTGTGGCGCTGGTCGGCACGGCTTCGCTGGTCATCGGCGCCAATGCGGCGCTGAACAAGCGCTCGCTCGACGCCGCCAAGGCGGTCGAGACCGAGCTGTCGGATGCCGGCGCGAACAAGGATTCCCGCATCGCGCTGATCATCGGCAACGGCCATTACCCCGATGCCAACGAGCCGCTGGCGCAACCGATCAACGACGCGCGCGCGCTTTCAGGCGCGCTGCGCAAGAACGGCTTTGACGTCGACGTCGTCGAGGATGCGAGCAAGGACGACATGTCCCGCGCCATCGCGCGGCTCAAGGCCAAGGTCCGCAAGGATTCGGTGGTGATGCTGTTCTTCGGCGGCTATGGCGTGCAGGTCGGCCGCGAGAGCTACATGATTCCGGTCGATGCCACGATCTGGAAGGAAGGCGACGTCCGCCGCGAGGGTTTTTCGGTCGAGTCCGTGCTCGAGGCGATGAAGGAAAAGGGCGCCCGCGCCAAGCTCGTCGTGATCGACGCCTCCCGCCGCAACCCTTATGAGCGCCGTTTCCGCGCCTTTTCGCACGGCCTTGCGCCGATCGCGGCCCCCGACAACGCGCTGATCCTGACCTCGGCGACGCCGGGCAAGGTGGCCGAGGATTCCAGGGGCCAGTACAGCGTGCTGGTGGCCGAGCTGCTCAATCACCTGAACGCGCAGACGGTCGGCGCCGAAGCCGCCTTCAACAAGACCCGCGTGGCGATCTCCAAGGCCTCCGACGGCGAGCAGGTCCCCTCCGTCTCTTCCTCGCTGCTGGAGGACGTGAAGTTCGGCAACGCCGAGGCGGGCTCGTAATCCGGGGCGCCGCTACCCGCGAAACACTCCCCCTGTCGTCCCGGGGCGCCGTCAGGCGAACCCGGGACCCATACCCCCAGGCAGCCGTCGTCTGCGGAATCGGAGTCGCCACCCGCGCGCCACAACAACCGCCTGTGGTTATGGGTCCCCGCCTTCGCGGGGACGACACCGAGCAAATTGCTACTTTCCCGCGGTGACCTGCACCGGGCGCACCAGATCGCCCTCGCGCAGGATCGCGCCGGCGCGGGCGACCACGTCCTCGCCCTCATTCAGCCCGTCGCGGATCTCGACCGTGCCGCCCGAGGTCAGCCCCACCTCCACCCGCTTGGTCTCGATGCGCGAGCGGCGCACCACATCGACCACGGTGCCGGCCGGGCCGTATTGCACGGCCGACAGCGGCACCGAGACGTTGCAGCTCTGGCCGACCTTGATGCGCGCGCGGCCCGCGGCGTTGATCGGCAGGCGGCGGTTGGTGGTGATGCCGATGAAGACCTGGCCGAGCTGGACGTTCGGCTCGGTGGTGGGCGCGATGCGGCGCACCTTGCCCTCGAGCTCGCCGGGAACGCCGATGACGCTGACGGAGGCGGTCTGCGGCGGGTTGGTGACGGCGAGCTTGAGCAAATCCGTGACCGGCACGAGCCCGATCATGTCGTAATCGTTGCGGGTCTGGATCGTGAACAGCGCCTCGCCCTTGCCGCCGGCCACCGTTCCGATCACGGCACTGGAGGCGATGACGAGCCCCGATGCCGGCGCGGTGACGTTCTGCGTGCCGCCCTCGGGCAGCGTGAGGCGGGCGATCACCTGGCCCGCGGTGACGGTGTCGCCGGCGTCAGCCATCGCCTCGGCGACCTTGAGCCCGAACCGGTCCGGCCGCACCTGCGACTGCGCATCGTCGCGCGCGAGAATCGTGCCGGAGACTTCGACGATATTGGAGAAGCAGGTCTTGGTTGCCTTGAGCACGGAGATCGCGGGCGCCTTGCCTTCGTCCTCGGCGGCGCGCGAGGGGGGCGCGGTGAGAGTGAGGAGGGTGATGGCAAAGGTCGCCATGAGCCTTAGTGATGACGTGCGCGCAGTGAAATCAGCCATCGGCAAAATCCCGCCCTCCTGTGATCGCGGCATGGATACCAGAACACGGGAGGCGATGCCATTTTGGCCGGCCCGGCGCTTGGCCGCAGGTTGAAAGATAGCGGCCGGTGGTATATATCAAATGGTATCTATCAGGGAGGAGCCGCATGAGCGACACTGCAAAGCTGTTCAAGCATGGTCGTAGCCAGGCGGTGCGGCTGCCGAAGGAATACCGCTTCGAGGGCAAGGAAGTCCGCGTCACCCGGGTCGGCGACAAGGTGATCCTCGAGCCCATGGGCGATGCCGGCATGCCCTGGGCCTTGATCGACGCGACCGGCGACAATCCCTTCATGCCCGAAGGGCGCGAGCAGCCCAAAATGCCGGCGGGCCGCGCGGTGTTCAAGCGTTGATCCATTTCGATACCAACATCGCGATTGCGCTGCTCAACGATCGTCCGCCGCAGGTGCGCGCGAAATTCGAGGCCGCGCGCGCGGCCCGCACGCCGTTCGCCATGTCGATGATCGTGTATTACGAGCTGATGTATGGTGCGGCCGCAAGCAAGCGGCGCAAGGCAAACGAGGACAAGATCGCGGTGTTCATGACAAGCGGCGGCATTGCGCTCCTGCCCTTCGAGGCGGCCGATGCTGCCGAGGCTGCGGATATTCGCAGCGATTTGAAGCGCACAGGCAGGCCGATCGGTCCTTATGACCTCCTGATCGCGGCGCAGGCCCGCCGCGCCCGCACGACCCTGATCACCGCCAACGCCCGCGAGTTCGAACGCGTGCCGGGACTGGTCGCGGTGGATTGGGCGGGGTGAGGCACACGAGGGCTTATACTAACCATTCTGCGCTTTATAGTCGCTTCTCCAATTCGTCGAAGGTCCCGCTGGATGAACGTCCAACTCCACAACGAACTCAAATCCGACATCTGGGAAATCGCAAACCGTCTTCGAGGCCCCTATCGCCCGCCGCAATACAGGCTGGTTATGTTACCCATGGTCGTCCTGCGTCGGCTTGATTGCGTCCTTGAGCCGACCAAGGACGCCGTTCTGAAGCAATATAAGAAGCTGACCGCGCAGAAGATGCCCAAGAATGCGATGGAGAAGCTGCTTGGAAAGGCGGCAGACCCCACGCGGCAGCACCCGCTTTACAACACCAGTCCGTTCACCTTTCCAAAGCTGCTGGGCGATGCCGAAAATATAGCGCCGAACCTTGTCTCCTATATCAACGGCTTCTCGCCCACCGCCCGCGCCATCTTCGATAAGTTCAAGTTCAATGACCAGATCGAGAAGCTCGATTCCAGCAATCGGCTTTTTACCATCGTCAAGGCGATGGCGGATGTGGACCTGCACCCCGACCGCATCGACAACCTGCAAATGGGATATCTGTTCGAGCATCTGGTGATGCGCTTCAATGAGCAGGCAAACGAGGAAGCGGGAGACCACTTCACCCCGCGCGAGGTCATCCGCCTGATGGCGAACCTCGTCTATACAGGCGAGAAGGACGTCTACCGGCCGGGCATCTACCGCACAATCTACGACCCGGCCTGCGGCACCGGCGGCATGCTTTCAGTTTCAGAACAGTTCATTCTCGACCAGAATAGTCAGGCCAACCTCGCGCTCTTCGGCCAGGAATATAACGACGAGTCCTGGGCCATCTGTTGCTCGGACATGCTCATCAAGGACGAAGACACGAGCAGCATTGTGCTTGGGGATACGTTGGGCGACGGCAAGACATTCGATGGATTCCAGGGCAAGCAGTTTCACTATCTTTTGGCCAATCCTCCATTCGGAGTGGAGTGGAAGGACCAGCAAAAGGTCATCGAAAAGGAGCATAACGAACTGGGCTTTTCCGGCCGCTTCGGCGCCGGGCTGCCCGCCATCAACGATGGTTCGCTGCTCTTCTTGCAGCACATGATTTCCAAAATGCACCCTTACAAAAAGGGAGATGAAGACGCGGTCGGCTCCAAGATCGCGATCGTCTTCAATGGCTCGCCGCTGTTCTCGGGCGACGCTGGCTCTGGGCCATCGAATATTCGCCGCTGGATCATCGAGAACGACTGGCTGGATGCCATCGTTGCCCTGCCGGATCAGCTCTTCTACAACACAGGCATCTTCACCTATGTCTGGCTTGTGACCAACCGCAAGCCGCCCGAGCGGCGCGGCAAGGTGCAGTTGATCGACGGCACGCGTTTCTTCGAGCGCATGAAGAAGAGCCTCAACAACAAGCGCAACGAAATTTCCGAAGATCAGATTCGCCAGTTAACGCGTATATACGGCCACTATCAGGATGGGGAGACCGCCGAAGTACTGATCGACGGCACTCGTGAAAGGCGCGTCGTCTCCCGCATTTTCGAGAACCGAGAGTTCGGCTTTCTCAAGGTGACGGTGGAACGCCCCCTGCGTATGAACTTCGAGGCGACGGCGGAACGCATCGCCAGGTTGGACGACCATACCGCCTTTGCGAATCTTGCCAGCTCGAAAAAACGAAAGGATGACGCCGCAGCGGCGGAAATCGAGGAGGGCCGCAGGCTGCAAGAGGCTATCCGTGCCGCGCTCGCCAAACTGCAAGGCAAGGGTCGGTACATGGATCGCGAGGCATTCGAGGTGGACCTCGACAGTGTAGTGAAGAAAGGCGACCTCAAACTCGCCGGAACGATCAAGAAGGCGATCTTCGCCGCTCTGGGCGAGCGCGATCCTGACGCCGAAATCTGCCGCGACAGCAAAGGTAGGCCTGAGCCGGACAGCGAGTTGCGCGACACGGAGAACATCCCTCTCCCTGAGACCTTCGAGATGTCAAAGGCATTTCTGGACGCGGTGAACAAGAAGGAGAATGCTGCGCACAAGGGGACGAAATTGCCTATGTTCTTCGGCCCGGACAAGCCAAATGAATACCTGGTAGAGGCGATGAAACCGGCGATCGACGAGTACATGGCGCGGGAGGTGCTGCCTCACATCCCTGATGCGTGGGTGGACTACGACAAGACCAAGGTTGGTTACGAAATCCCGATCAACCGACATTTCTATGTCTACAAGCCCCCCCCGCCCACTAGGCGAGATAGAAGCCGACATCGCCGCGTTGGAAGGTGAGATTGCCGGGTTGTTGAAGGGGCTTATGGTGTGAGCACTTTCGGCGAAATTCGGTTGAAATTCACCTCGGGCGAGCCGCTGAAGTACGGCGCCAATGCGGCTGCTGAGTTCGACAATCCTGACTGGCCTAGGTTTGTGAGGATTACCGACATCGACGACAACGGAAGGCTCCGTGACGAGACCTTTCGTTCGCTGCCGACAGAGGCCGCGAAATCATATCTTTTACGGGAAGGCGATGTGCAGCTCGCCCGCAGCGGCGCCACCGTAGGGAAGTCTTTTATCTACGAGAAACAATGGGGCGAGGCTTGCTATGCTGGCTATCTGATCCGGCTCCGTGTGTCTGGAGAATATTATGCACGCTACATTTACTGGTGTCTTCAGGGCTCGAGATATTGGTCTGATATCGAATCAAATCTAATTCAGGCAACAATCCAGAACGTCAGCGCCGAAAGATATTCGAACTTTAGAGTACCTTCACCTCCTCTCGAAACCCAACGGCGAGTTGCGCGGTTTTTGGATGAGAAGACAGCGCGGATCGATGCTCTGATTGAAAAGAAGCGTGCGCTTCTGGATCGGCTAGCCGAAAAGCGTCAGGCCCTCATCACGCGCGCCGTTACCAAGGGCCTTAATCCCGACGCCGTCATGAAGCCATCCGGCATCGAGTGGCTGGGAGTTATCCCCGCGCATTGGGAGGCTGGCAATATCCGGCGGTTTGCCCAGATGAAGACCGGTCATACGCCCAGTCGATCGAATCCCGAATACTGGGACAATTGCACCATTCCTTGGTTCACCCTCGCGGATGTTTGGCAATTGAGGGATGGCACAAGGTGGTACCTCGAAGAGACCGCCGAGAAAATCAGCGAGTTCGGATTAGCTAACTCTGCTGCCGAGCTTCTTCCCGCCGGGACGGTAGTGTTCTCCCGCACTGCTTCCATAGGCTTTTCCGGCATCATGCCTGAACCGATGGCAACGAGTCAGGATTTTTGGAATTGGATTTGCGGCCCGAAGTTGCTGCCAGAATATCTGCTGCTCTTGTTCCGCAGCATGAAGCAGAAGTTCGAGGAGAGTACGAGTGGTTCTACTCACAAAACGATCTATCAAGGCACTGCTGCTGGGTTACAAATTTGCGTCGCACCCCTGGAGGAACAGAAGGCGATATCAGCCTACGTGTTTGATAGAGCAAGGGCCATCGACGAAGCTGTCATTCAGGTTCGCAAGTCTCTCGAAAGGCTCACGGAATACCGAGCAGCGCTTATCACATCTGCGGTTACGGGGCAGAATAGGGAACTCTAATGACCCTGGCTGCCGGGACCTACTTCGAGCATTTGAAGGCGTGCCTAAATAGCGAATGCTTGATGCACGACCGAAGTGGCGGTGAGGTCGTGCTTATGGAGAAGTATTTTCGTCCCGAAGAAACAACGGCTCGAGAGCGCAAGATCGTGCTGCTTTTTCCTGGACCTGGATTGGCGTTCAAGCTCGACCATGACGACTTCGACATCGCGAGGCAGAAGTGCGACAAGGTAAAAGAGCAACCTCTGGTGGCTCTATGCAATAGTTCGGTAGAGGGGATCTGAATTATGCCTGGGCATACGGAGCGCCACTTCGAAACTGCGATCGAGGCCGGATTAACCGGTGCAGGCGGCTACGTGAAGCGAGCCCCCACGGCCTACGACGAGGCGCTGGCGCTCTTTCCCGAGGATGTAACGGCCTTCCTGAAGGACAGTCAGGCCACAAAATGGGGGCAACTCGAGGTCCTGCTAGGAGCGCGAACCGAAGCAACCGTTCTCGACAGCCTCAGCAAGGAACTCGAGATCAAGGGCACGCTGCACGTTCTGCGACATGGTTTTAAATGCTACGGCAAGGCCTTTCGGCTTGCTTATTTCCGGCCCAACTCCGGTATGAATGCTGAGGCGGCGCAGGACTTCGCCAAGAACCGGCTAACCATCACTCGGCAGGTCGCCTTCACCTCGGCGATGAAGAAGGCCGACGGGACGAACCGCCGCTGTATCATTGACGTGACGCTTGCAGTCAACGGCCTACCGGTCGTGACGGCCGAACTGAAAAACCCTCTGACGGGGCAGCGCGCGGTGGACGCCGTGAAACAATACATGGAGGATCGAGACGAGCGCGATCTTCTGTTCGCCTTCAAGAAACGTGCGCTGGTGCATTTCGCGGTGGACCCCGACGAAGCTTGGATGACTACCCGCCTCAAAGGCAAAGAGACGGTATTCCTACCGTTCAACCGGGGTAACAATAACGGTGCAGGCAACCCTCCAGTCGAGGGTAACTGGAAGACGCATTACCTTTGGGATGAGGTTCTTGCGGCCAATAGCCTCTTGGATGTCCTGCAACGCTTCATGCATCTTGAGGTTAAGGAACGGCAGGTTAAAAGCGACAAGGGCGTGCGGACGATCCGAAAAGAAACGATGATCTTCCCGCGTTATCACCAACTCGATGCGGTGCGGAAGCTAGTTGCCCATGCGCGGCAGCATGGATCGGGACGCAATTATTTGATCCAGCATTCGGCGGGGTCGGGTAAGTCAAACTCCATCGCCTGGCTCGCCCATCGCCTCGCCAGCCTCCACGACACCAACGACGAGAAGGTGTTTCATTCCGTCATCGTCGTCACCGACCGGCTCGTGCTCGATCAGCAATTGCAGAACACGATCTACCAGTTCGAGCACAAGACAGGCGTGGTCGAAAAGATCGACGAGGACACACAGCAGCTCGCCCGTGCGCTGTCGAACGGAACGCCCATCGTCATCACAACGATTCAGAAATTTCCCTTCATCTCGCAGGCGTTGTCCACGCTGGAGAAGAAGGGTGAGGGTGTGAGGATCGATACAACGGGAAAGCGCTTCGCCGTGATCGTGGATGAGGCGCACTCTTCCCAAAGCGGTGATTCCGCGACCACGCTGCGGGGAATGCTGAACAAGGATGGGATCGAGGCTGCAATTGCCGCTCAACTGTCCGACGAGGAGGACAGCGATCTTTCAGACGAAACCAAAGCGGCTATTCTGCGCGACGCCCTGATGAGAGCGCGCCAACCCAATTTGAGCTTCTTCGCCTTTACCGCGACACCGAAGTTCAAAACCAAGACGCTCTTTGACGAGCCGGGGCCGTTGGGCACATCACCATTCCACGAGTACACCATGCGCCAAGCTATTGAAGAAGGCTTCATCATGGACGTGCTCGCCAATTATACGACCTATAAACGGTTCTTTGGCCTCATCAAGCAGGTGGAAGATGACCCAGAGGTGCCGCGTAAGAAGGCGGCGAAGGCGCTGACGCGGTATCTGGAACTGCATCCGGTCAATATCGGGCAGGTGGTTTCGGTTATCGTTGAGCACTTCCGGCTCTATGTCATGCACGAGCTTGGCGGACGGGCGAAAGCAATGGTCGTTACCGGTTCGCGTCTCGCGGCTGTCAAATACAAGTTGGCCTTCGACCGCTATATCAAGGATCACGGCTATGCCGGCATCCGCTCGCTGGTGGCCTTTTCCGGCACGGTGGAGGACCCGGACGATCCTGGCTCGTCCTACACGGAAGTGTCGATGAATGGCGGGCTTGCCGAAAGCGAACTGCCCGAAACCTTCGAGCGCGAGGATTATCGCGTGCTTCTAGTCGCCGAGAAATACCAGACGGGATTCGATCAGCCGCTTTTGCAGACGATGTACGTGGTTAAACGTCTTGCAGGTGTGCAGGCGGTGCAGACGCTGTCTCGCCTGAACCGCATCTCTCCCGGTAAGGCGCGAACCTTCGTGCTCGATTTCGCCAATCAGGAAGCCGATATTTATAAGGCATTCAAGCCTTATTACGAGACGACGCCCATCGGCGAAAACGCCGATCCGCACCGGCTCTCAGAATTGCAGCACAAGTTGTTGGAGTGGGCGATCTTCACTCCCGCAGACGTTAAGGCCTTCGCGACGGTATGGTATCAGCACACGCGCGACCATACCGCATCTCAACACAAGGTCATGAATTCCGTGCTCGATGCGGTGGTGCAGAAGTTCAAGGAAAAGGAGGAAGCAGAGCAGGAAACGTTTCGGGGCCAACTTACGGCTTACCGGAACCTCTATGCGTTTCTATCTCAGATTATTCCCTATCAAGACAGTGAGCTTGAGAAGTTCTACGCTTTCGTTCGCAATTTGCTTTTGAAACTGCCGCCTCCCGGCGACGGGAAAGCCTTCGTGCTGGATGATGAAGTCGCCCTTCGTTTTTTCCGGCTTCAGCAGATGTCCGACGGCTCTATTGATCTGGGCTACGGACATGCCGATCCATTGAAAGGGCCGACGGATGTCGGTACGGCCGGTTTCGCAGACGAAGGAGTTGCCCTTTCCACATTGGTCGGGAAGCTGAACGAACGCTTCGGAACAAGCTTCACGGACGCTGATCAGCTGTTTTTCGATCAGATTAGCGCCAGCGCTGAAGCAGACGAGAAGATTATTGAAGCGGCTCGAGCGAACAATCTCGCCAACTTTTCGTCCTATCTCGAACGAATGCTCGATGAGCTTTTCATCAACCGGATGGAGGGAAATGAGGAAATCTTCTCGCGCGTGATGACCGACAAAGAGTTCAGAGCCGTCGCCCACGAGCACCTGGCCTTGGAGATATTCAAGCGCGCGCGAGAGAAAAACGAGTCGGGTTGATAGAAGCCTGGTGATGAACTCACCACATTTTCCTGAGCTGGTTCAATGTGATATTCTGTTGTTTCGAAGTGACAGGGACGGGCGCTTCGTTTCCGTTTTCACGAAATCCCCACTTGACTCCTTCCCCAAATCAGAAATATATCCGCGCCCGTCCCGTTCCGATATGAGGGGCGGCTCGCGCGATCGTCACGAAACGCGGGGCGGGATGCGGTGGACGTGGGCAGTGCCGGGCGCCTTGAGCGCCTGATGATCGGCAGGGCGCGCGGACGGCCAAGTCGTGTGGTCCTGGCGCCCCTGGGCTGGCGCCAAGTCTTGAGATGATCCTCAAGGCGACGGTGACTAAAAAGTCATGGACACCGGGGAGATCACGAAGCAGCCGTTAACACCATCGCGCAGGGAAGGCCGGCTTTGTTCGGCGTACCTGTGGTGACTAACTCGTGTGCTTGTTTTCACTGCACGCGAGGCTGCGGGTGCATTGGGCATCCGGCTTTCCCTGCGCCCTCATCTCAATTCGAGGGACATGCATCAGGCATCGCTCGGGCAAATCCTGCCGCGAGAATGCGGACTCATGCCCTCGTCGTCATTGCGAGCGAAGCGCAGCAATCCAGACTGTTCGACGCTGCGACAAGTCTGGATTGCTTCGTCGCGGAGCCTGTCATCGGGCCGCGCTTCGCGCGGACCCGTTGGCTCCTCGCAATGACGGCTGCTGTTTGAAAATTGTATCCGGAAATTCGGTGTCGTCCCGGGCAAGCGAGCAACGCGAGCGCTGACCCGGGACCCATAACCACAGGTCGTCGTGCTTGCGAAGGTCGTCTGCCATCGCCCTCCGTTGATGGAATCCGCGGTATGGATCCCGGCTCTGCGCTCACTTCGTTCGCTTGGCCGGGACGACGGAGAGGGGTGCGTTTCGCCGGCCCGGGACGACGCAGGGAATTATTTCCGTCGCCTTGCCGCCAGCGCGGACGCGTCGACGACATTGTCGACCTCCTCGCGCCAGCGCAGGATCTCCATCGCCAGCACCGGATGGTTGAAACCCTTCAGCACGAGATCGTCGAGCGGCCTGGCCTCGACCCATGGCTCGACCGCGCCATAGACTCGGCGGCTCACCACGATCTGGTTGGCCTTGGCTTCATCGCAAAGACGGGAAGCCAGGTTGGTGACGCTGCCGATCGCGGCATATTCCAGCCGCTGCTCGAAGCCGATCTGGCCGAGCGTGGCGTAGCCGAGCGCGATCCCCATGCCGAAGCCGAGGCTGTGGCCGCGGTTGCGCCACTTCTCGGTCAGAAGCCCGATCGCATCGCGCATCTCGCAGGCCATCTTCACCGCGCGCTTGGTGTGGTCGTCGAACTTGATCGGCGCGTTGAACAGGATCATCACGCCGTCGCCGGCATAGCGGTCGAGCGTGCCCTCGTAGCGGAAGATCAGTTCGCCGAGCGCGGCGTGATATTCGCGCAGCACGTTCATCGCCTCTTCCGGCTCGGTCGATTCGACGAACGCCGTGAAGCCGCGCAGGTCGCAGAACACGACGGTGACCTCGCGGCGGTGGCTGTCGAGCAGCCCCTCGTGGCCGTCGGAGGAGGCGATCAGCTGCGCCACCTGCGGCGCAAGGAAGCGCTCGAGCTTGCGGATGCGCTCGATCTCGCCGAGCTGCTTCTCCACGCGCTCTTCCAGCGAGCGGTTCCAGTGCTTGAGCTGCTCGGTCTGCTCGGTCAGCTTGTCGGCCTGCTCGCGAACCACGGAATTGACGATCGCAAGCTCGCGGCCCTTCTGGTCCACCTCGGTGAACAGGCGCGCATTGCGCATCGCCAGCACCGCCTGGTGCGCAAAGGTCCGCATCAGGCCGATCAGGCTCTTGGCGAACTCGCCGGCCGCGCGCTTGAGCACGACAATGGCGCCAAGCACGCCCTGCTGGTCGACCAGGGGGACGACGAGCACGGCGAGAAAGCCGGCCGCAACCGCGACGTCGCGGAGCTGGAAGTCGGCGCTGGTGGTGAGATCGGCGATCGCGACCGGCTCGCCATAGGCCGCCGCCTGGCCGAGGATCGAGCCCTGCTCGGCGATGGTCTGGTGCTGGCCCTCGGCCGTCTTGTCGATGCCGCCGGCCTCGACCAGGTTGAACTGGCGCTTGCTCGCGTCATAGCCGTAGATCAGCACCGCGTCGGCATGCGTGATCTCCAGCGCGCGCGAGGCAACGGTCGGCAGCACGGCGTTGAGGTCGAGCGAGGAGGCGACCGCGCGGCCGACCTCTTCGAGCACCTTCAGCTCGTTGACCGACTGGTTGAGATCGCGCGTGCGCTCGTCGACCTTGGCCTCGAGGTCGGAATAGGTCAGCTTGAGCTGCCCCGCCATGCTGTTGAACTGGTCGGACAGCTCCTCCAGCTCGTCCTTGGTGTTGACCTCGATTCGGTGGGAGAAATCGCCGGCGCCGAGCCGCCGCGCGCCGGTGCGCAGCGCGTTGATCGGCACCAGCATCCGCCGCGCCAGCACGCTGCCCGCAAGGATCGCGACGATCAGGCCGAGCCCGATCAGGAGCGCCACGCGCAAGAGCTGGTCGCGGATCGGCGCCAGCGCCTCGGCCGTCGGCTGCTCGAAGAACACGGTCCAGCCGAGCTTCGGCACGCTCGCAGCCGTCGTCAGTACCGAATGGCCGTCGGCGTCCAGGCCCGAGGCGTGCGGCTGGCCCTCGGGCTTCAGCCGCGCGGCGACCTGCGGCAGGTTCGCGAGCTCCTTGCCGATGTCGGGTCCGCGTGCGGAGGTCGCAAGCACCTGGCCGCGCGGGTCGACCACATAGGCGAACGCGGCCTTGCCGACCTGGCTGTCGCCCAAAAAATCGGACAGGAAGCTCAAGTCGATGTCGGCGACGGTGACGCCCTGGTTGAAGCCGGAATGTGCGACCGAGATCGACATGAACGGCCGGTTGCCGGCAAATGTCGCGGGCGAAAAGCTGGTGCCGCGCGCGACCGTCTCGGAAAAGCGCATGTCGCGGGAGAAATCGGTTCCGGAGGACACCGCGATCTGGGTGCGCGACAGCCGCAACTGCTCGCGGCCCTGGCCGGACAGTTGCGAGAGCTGGTTCACTGCGGCGACCTGGTTCAGAAGCTGGGCATAGTCGTTGCGGCGCTGTTCCAGCGAGACGACGCTGGCGCGGGTGACCCAGCTGATCTGCCGCTCGAGCTCGGAGATCGACTGGTCGACGCGCTTGGCGGTGGCTTCCGCCTTCTCCGACATGGCGTCGATGAGGCTGGTCTTGGTGGCGCGGTAGGAGATGTAGGTCTCGATCGCGCCATTGACGGCAAGCACGAACACCACGAGGCCCACCAGCGAGACCACGTATTTGGCAAACAGGCCTTCGCGGAGAAACCAGGTCGTGTTCTTCACCCCGTTATCCAGAGCACGTGCCAAGGACTGCCAAGCGCGGCCATCTCGGGCCGGCAGGGCCCGCTTGTACCACAAATTCAGGGGCTCAAGGCGTGAGCCGGCCCACAGGGTTACCGCCGGAAAGGGCCGTCAGGGGCGCGGTCTCGCTCCCTCCCCCGCGTGCGGGGGAGGGCCGGGGTGGGGGCGGCCCGAGCCGAGCAGGCAGGTCCCCGATCTCACCGGTTAAACAATTGCCGCAGCACGTCGTTCATCGGCTGGCTGTCCTGGGCCGCCGCCGGCGGCGAGGCATCGCTCTGCGGGGCGGGCGAAGGTTGGGCCTGCGGCACACTCTCGGCCTGTTGCGGCTGGGGAAGCTGGATGCCGCGGCTGCTATGGGTCGGCGCCCCACCGCCGGCATTGCCCAGCCCCTGCTGTATCAGCGTTCCCAGCGTCTGGCCGAGCCCGCCGAGCGGATCGTTGCCGCCGCCACCCGTGCCACCGGCGCTGCCGCTGGTTGTGCCGGGCTGGCCCTGGTTGCCGGCGAGACCGCCGAGCCCGCCGAGGAGCTTATCGAGGCCGGCGCCGTTCGGCCCGAACAGGCCCTTGCCCATCTCGCGCAGCTTGGCATAGGCGGCGTCGGGATTGTCGAGGATGCCCTGCATCTCCGGGTAGATGCGCGGGCTCGACCATGGGCCGGAAAGGATCACGGGAATGCCGAAGCCGACCGGATCGGAGGTGCGGCCCTGGCCTTCGGTCGTCATCACGAGCTGCGGCTCGACCCGAAAGCCGATCTGCCTCGTGCCGAGGTCGATGGTGCCGGCACCGGTCACCTTCACCAGCGGGCCGACCAGATTGAGGTCGGTGGTGGTCGCCTGTCCCCGCTCGATCTTGAAGGAGGCGGCAAGCTGGGTCAGATCGGTCGCCTGCTCCTTCTGCTCCTGCCAGCCGGAGAGCGTGCTGGCGGTCAGGTTGCGGATCATCTGGGCGATGTTCAGCCCGCGGATCTGGCCGTCCTGGAAGATGACGAAAGCGGTGCCGCTCATGTTCGTCATGATGGCGTGCTGGCTTGCGCCGCCACTTTTCGCCGCGATCTTGGCCTGCATCTTGCCGTCGATCTTGTCGAAATCGGCAAGGCTCGAGAGCAGCGGCAATGCGCGCACGCCGACGAGGTCGCAATGCATCGCATAATTCGGGCTGCCGCTGCTGGCATCGACGATGACCTCGCCGCTCGCCTGTCCGCCATAGACCCCGAGGTTGGAGATCGAGGCTTTCAGGACGCCGCCGGCGAGCGCGGCCTCGATTGCGGCCGGCGCGAAACGGGCTTCGCCGAGATCGATCTGGGCGGCCGAGATCCTGGCCTGGGCGTCGACATAGTTCAGGCCGGTCAAATCGATCGGCTTGTCGCTCCAGCCCTGCTGGGCCGCATTCTCGGCCGTTTTCGAGACGGGGATTTCGAGCCGCTGGAAATCGAGATCGAGCTTCACCAGCGGCTTGCTCGACAGATCGACCGACGCCCAGCCGTTGAACGCGCCGTCGCCGAGCGTTCCGGACAGCCCGTTGATCATCGCGACCGAGCCGTTCATCCGCACCTCGGCCTTCGTCGTCAGCGGCCCGCTCAGAAGCCCCGGCGCCTCGAAGATCGCCTCGATGGGGATGTTCTGGCGCTCGATCGGCCCGGGGGGTGCGGACGCCTTGATGTCGAATTTCAGCGGATGGTCGCCGGCGCGCGCGATGCCGGTGAACTTGACGTTGCGCTCGGCGTCGATGGTGGCGAGCCCCGCGATGCCGTCGATGCGGTTGTCCACATGGTCGCGCGGATTGGAGAAGGCGATCTCGCCATTGGAGATGGTGATGCGTTCGATCGTCGCCGAAGGGCCGTCAGGCTCGGCCGGCTTGTTGGCGGCTGCCGTCGGTCGCAGCCGTTCGCGCAGAAGCGGCACGTGCATCACCGGCCTGGTGACGACGAGCTCGGTAATGTGAGGATGGCCCGACCATGCGCTCGACAGCGTCATGTCGGCCTGCACCTTGGCGATGGTGATGCGGCTCGAGCCGTCGCGATCCTTCGGGTCCTGCAGCGTCAGATCGCTCATGCTGACGTTCAAGGTCGGCCACAGGCTGATCTTGGTCGTGCCCGCAACCGTCAGATGGTAGCCGGTGCTGCTCTCGACCGTCTCCTGAATGGCCGAGGTCAGGAAGCCGGACGGGAGGCCGACCAGCATCAGCAGCACGAGGAGCACGATGACAGCGCCGACGGCGGCGCCTGCGATTTTCACTGCTTTCATGTCGACGTTCCCGGGCCAACGGCATTACGTCCCGCCTGGCAGCCGCCAGGTCAGGTTTTTTTCAAGCTTATCCCGGAAACGGGAGGTCGCTCAAAAGGCCTCAAAAATATTCAGGGGTGCTGCAAAGTTATGTGACTTATGACACAGTTCTCCGGCGCGTCGATTCCGGTGAGTGTGGTTTTTCGACAGATTGAGGCATTTGGAATGAGCAAACAGGCCGAATTTGCGGTCATTTTGAAGATGAATCCGATGTTCGCCGACCTGGGCGCCGACGAGCTGCAGCGGATCTCGAATCTTTGCCACACCCAGCACCTGAGCGCAGGCGAGGTGCTGTTCCAGAAAGGCGATTCGGGGAACGCGCTGTTTGGCGTGCGGCGCGGGCAGGTCCGTATCGAGACCGGCGCCTCCGATGGCAGTCGCCTGACGTTGAACTTCATGGGTCCGGGCGACCTGTTCGGCGAGGTCGCGGTTCTCGACGGCCAGAACCGCACCGCCGACGCGACCGCGGGCGAGGCGACCGAGCTTTTCGTGCTTCGGCGGGAGGATTTTCTGAGCCATCTGGAGCGCGAGCCCAAGGTCGCGATCAAGATCATCCAGCTTTTGTGCCAGCGCATCCGCTGGCAGAGCGAGCGGATGGAGGAATCGATGCTGCAGCCGCTGCCGGTCCGACTGGCGCGGCGGCTCTGCGCGCTGGCCGCCGACTTCGGCTCCGAGGTGCACATTTCGCAGGAGCAGCTCGGCATTTTCGTCGGCGCTGCGCGCGAGAGCGTCAACCGCCAGCTGCAGAGCTGGCGCAAGGACGGCATTCTGGACCTGCAGCGCGGGCGCATCCTGTTGCAGAACATGACCCGGCTGACCGCGATTGCGCGCAACGAATAGCGCCGGTCGCGGCATCACCCTTTAAGCTGTTGCACCATGCCGAACCGCTCTCATCGTAACGCCGGGCATATCGGCATGAACCGGTTGCGCAAGAACGGGCTTCCGCATTCCAGCGCCCGCGCGGCAGCGGTGCCGGAGCCGGGAACGACCTCGCACATTCTGGCAGTCGGTGATTGCCTCGACGTGCTCAGGAAGATTCCGGACCAGTCGAATTCAGCTCGCGATCTGCGATCCGCCCTACAATATCAACGTCGCGGCCTGGGACGACCATCGCCACTACGTCGACTGGGCCGGCAAGTGGATCGCCGAGATCGAGCGCGTGCTGAAGCCATCAGGCAATTTCGTATTGTTCGGCGGCCTGCAATATCAGGGCGAAGCCGGCAGCGGCGATCTGCTCAGCCTGATGAGCTGGATGCGGGCGCACAGCCGGATGGGACTCGCCAATCTCATCATCTGGAATTATCCCAACGGCATGAGCGCGCAGCGCTTCTTTGCCAACCGGCATGAGGAAATCGCCTGGTTTGGCAAAAGTCCGAAATATTACTTCGACCTCGATGCGGTTCGCGAGCCGCTCAATTCGGAGCGGCTGAAAACCTACAAGCGCGACAAGCGCCTCAATCCTGAAAGCCTGGAGAAGGGCATCAACCCGACCAATGTCTGGCGCATCCCGCGGCTCAACGGCAATTCCAAGGAAAGGGTCGGCCATCCCACGCAAAAGCCCAAGGCGCTGATCGAGCGTCTGGTCCGCGCGCTGTCGTATCCGCGCTCAACGGTCCTGGATGTGTTCGCGGGCAGCGGCGTGACCGCGGCGGTGGCGATCGAAACCGGGCGACACTCGATCTCGTCCGATGCGGATGAGTCGGTCCTGACCTATTTCGATCGCCAGCTCGCGCAAATACGGGCAGAGCATACGCAAGCTGGCGATTACACGATGATCGAAACACCGGACTGGTCCGCTCATCCGGCGTTTTGCGTCGATGCCGGGTCAGCCATCGGCCAAAGCGAGCAAAGTCGCGATTGAGCGCGGCTCACTCCGCTGCGGGCGAAACGATCTTGCGCGGTACTGGCGTCTTTGCCGGCGGGCGATGGTCTTCGTCGTGCTCATCTTCAGGCGAGGACACGACCAGTTTCTTTGCGAAACGCCAGATCAGCGAGCCGGCGTCGTCCATCACCATGAACATCGCGGGCACGAATACCAGCGACAGCACCGTGGAGAACAACAGGCCGCCGATCACCGCGAGCGCCATCGGCGAGCGGAACTCGCCGCCGGCGCCGACGGCGAGTGCGCTCGGCATCATGCCGGCGACCATCGCAATCGTGGTCATCACGATCGGACGCGCGCGCTTCATGCCGGCGTCGATCATCGCCGCATCGCGCGGCTGGCCCGAATGAATGGCTTCGATCGCGAACTCGACCAGCATGATTGCGTTCTTGGTGACGATACCCATCAGCATCAGGATGCCGATGTAGACGGGGATCGTGAGCTGCTTGCCGGTCAACAGAAGCGCGAGCACCGCGCCGCCAATCGAGAGCGGCAGCGAGAACAGGATGGTGAGCGGCTGCAGGAACGTGCCGAACAACAACACAAGCACCGCATAGACCATCATCAGGCCGGTGGCCATCGTGGTCGTAAACCCATCCGCCAGCTCCTTCTGGCTTTCGGCATCGCCGCCCTCGCTGACCGTGACGCCCTTCGGCAGGCTTTTCATCACCGGCAGGTCGGCGATCTGCCTGGTCGCTTCGCTGCGCGCGGAAAAACCGGCCAGATCCGCCGCGACCGTTGCCTGCCGCTGGCGATCGTAGCGGTCGATGCTGGTCGGGCCCTGATCGAGCTTGATGTCGGCGACCACCTCCAGCGGCACGCCCTTGTCGCCGCCGCCAAGCGGCACCCTCAACTGCTGCAGCGTGCGCAGATTGGTGCGCGCGGAGTCTTCAAGCTGGACCCGGATCGGCACCAGGCGGTTGCCGAGGTCGAACTTGGCAAGGCGCGGACCGACGTCGCCGATCGTGGCGACGCGGATGGTCTCCGACAGGCTTTCCGTGGTGACGCCGAGCCGCGCCGCGAGATCGGCGCGCGGTCGGATGCTCAGCTCGGGCCGATCGAGCGCGGTCTCGGGGACCACGTTGGCGAGCGCCGTGATCCGCTTCATCTGCGTTGCCAATTCGCTGGCCACGTTGTTGACGATGTTGCTGTCGGCGCCCGCGACGATCAGCGAGATCGCGCGATTGCCCTGGTCATCGAGGAACCAGAAGCGGATATCGGGGATGTTGTCGAGCTCCTGGCTGATCGAGAGCTCGAGCTCGCGCTGCGTGATCTTCCGCTCGGTCTTCGGCGTGTAGTTGATGATCAGCGTCGCGCGACGCACTTCCTGCGAGCCTTGCGGCGAGCGGCCGCCGTCGACGAAGACGCTTCGCACCTCCGGCCGCTTGCGCAACAGCGCGGCGATATCCTCCGTCACCTTTTCGGTATAGGCGAGCTGGGTGCCCGGCGGCAGCTCCAGGCCGAGCCACGAGCGCGCGGAATCCTGCGCCGGCAGGAAGCTCTTCGGCAACAGCGTCAGGCTCCAGATCGAGGCTGCGAAAATACCGAAACCGATCAGCACGGTGATGACATAATGCTTCACCGACCAGGTGACCACGCGATGGTATCTGTTGAGGATTCGCCCCGGCGCCGGATCCTCGTGTTCGTGATGCTTCATGAAATAGGCTGCCAGCATCGGCGTCACGAAGCGCGCTGCGAGCAGCGAGAAGAACACCTGTACCGAGACCGTAATGCCGAACTGCTTGAAGAACTGACCCGCGACGCCTGGCATGAAGCTTGCGGGCGCAAAGATTGCGATGATGGTCAGACTGATCGCGATCACCGCAAGCCCGATCTCGTCGGCGGCATCAAGCGCGGCCTGGTAGGGCGACTTGCCCATACGCATGTGTCGCACGATGTTCTCGATCTCGACGATGGCATCGTCGACCAGAATACCGGTGGAGAGCGTGATCGCCAGGAACGAGATCAGGTTGAGCGAGAAGCCGAGAATGTCCATGGCCCAGAACGCCGGGAATATCGACAGCGGCAGCGAGACCGCGGCGATCAGCGTGGCGCGGATGTCGCGCAGGAACAGCATCACGATGATGACGGCGAGAATGGCGCCTTCGAACAGGGTCGAGATCGCGGCCTCGTAATTGCCCTTGGTGAACTTCACCGAGGTGTCGATCAGGCGCAGGTCGTATTCCGGATGCGCCTCCCTGATCGCGTCGATGCGTTTCTGCACGGCCGCGGCCACCACGACGTCGCTCGCGCCCTTGGCGCGCTTGATGGCGAATGCCACGACGGGCTCGCCGTTGGCGCGGGCGAAGGTGCGGCGATCGGCGATCGTGTCGGTCACGGTGCCGAGATCGTCCAGGCGCATCTCGCCGCCGCCCGGCAGCGGGACCATGGAGCCGGCGAGGTCATTCAGCGTCTTGGCACCGGCAAGCGTCCGAATAGCCTGGTCGTTCCTGCCGATCTCGGCGCGGCCTCCCGCCAGGTCCTCGTTGGTGCCGCGCAAATATTGGCTGACCCTGACCGCCGTCAGCCCGGTGGCCTGTAGCCGGTCCGGATCGAGCGAGACCAGAATCTCGCGCTCGACACCACCGATGCGCTCCACCTGGGCGACGCCGCGCACGCCCTGTAGCTCGCGTTTGACCACGTCGTCCACGAAATAGGATAGTTGCTCCGGCGTCTTGCCCGGCGAGATCGCGGCATAGGTCACGATCGGCAGCCCGATCACGTCGACGCGCTGGATCAGCGGCTCGCTGACGTTCTGCGGCAGGTTGGAGCGCACGCGCGTGACCGCGTCCTTGATGTCGTTGATGGCGCGGTCGGTGTTGGTCTCGATCGCAAAGGTGATCGTCGTGACCGACATGCCGTCGGTAATCGAGGAATTGATGTGGCGGACGCCTTCGACGCCGGACACGCCGTCTTCGATGATCTTCGTCACCTGCGATTCAAGCTCGGCGGGCGCGGCGCCGAACTGCGCGACCGCGACCGAGATCACCGGGATGTCGGCGGACGGCAAATGCGTCACCGCGAGCTTGGTGAAGCTCAGCCATCCCAGCACCACAAGGATGATCGAGCAGACGACGGGCGGGAGCGGGTTCCGGATCGACCAGGCGGAGATGTTGAGGGCCATTAGCGCACCTGTCGGTCGAGTTCGTCGGCGAACATGGTCTTGACGCGGTCACCGTCGTGCAGCGACGAGCCGGCATCAGCCACGACGATTTCGCCAACTTCGAGGCCGGAGAGAATTTCAGTGGAGGTGTCGGAGGAAAGCCCGACACGAACCTGCCGCGTCTCCACCGTGTTGTCCTTGATCACCTGCACGGTCAGGTGGTCGATGGCGGTGTGCGGGATGGCGACGCCGCACGAGCGCTTGGCATCGATGCTGGCACGCGCAAACATGCCGATCTTCAGGGTGGGGTTATTGGTGAGCGCGATCCGGACATGGCCAAGCTGGGTGTCGCGGTCGATCTGCGGGGAAACCAGCCGCACGCGGCCGATCACATCCGGCGCATTGTCGCGCGTGATGCGCGCGGTCACGCCCGGACTGAGCTTGGGCAGGTGAACGGCGGGGACTTCGGCATCCAGCTCGATCTCGTTGTTGACCGAGATGCGGAACATCGGCCCTGCCTGCGGCGAGGCCGGCGCGCCGACGGCCGTCCTGACCTCCGTGACGAGACCGGCGGCCGGTGCGCGCAGCGAAACGGGACCAGTTCTGCCCGCGCCCTGCTGCTGGGCGCCACCCTGCTGCGGCGGAGCGCTCAATCGCGCCAGTTCCTGGTTGTCCGTGACCATGTCGCCTTCCTTGACGAAAAGGTCGGTGACCCTGGAGCCTTCCTGATCGGCCTGCACCACGGCCTCGCGACGCGGCACGACGTGGCCGGTGACTCGAACGAGGTCGGAGAAGCACGCGTTGATTGACTTCGTCACCACGACGAGCGCCTCGGTCGCGGTCTGCTTCTCCTCCGGTTCCGGACGGTGCTCCCACCAGTAGTAGAAAACGGCGAGCGCAACAAAGAAGACGCCGCCCAGCACGCGCTTCATGTTTTCGGAAAGCTGCATCGCCGGATCAACCCTTGGGATTGGCGGGAGGGGCCGCCTCGGGCCCGAGACCGGCCGGAACGGTGGACCATGTCAAAAGACGGATGCGCGTCCCGCACGAAAGCGGGACGCATTTTCGCTTCTCAACTCGGCCTTTCGTCACGAGAACCGACTTGAACGGGGTTATTTCGACGCCGTGGTCTTGTTTTCCATGTTGACCACCTGCACGCGGCGGTTCACCTCGGCCATCGGCTGGTTCGGATCCTTCAGCTTGGTCTTGCCATAGCCGACGGTGACGAGATCGGAGGACGCGATGTGGTAGTTGTCCATCAGGTAACGCTTGATGGAATCGGCGCGCCGCTCCGACAGATCCTGATTGTAGCTTTCGCTGCCGGCAGCGTCGGTGTGGCCGGCGACGACGAAGGTCGAGCCTTTCAGATCGGGATTGGTGAGGGCGCGGCCGAGTGCCTGCACGGATTGAAGCGATTTTGCGCTGATGTCGGCCGAGTTGTAGTCGAAGGTGATTTCGAGATCGATATTCGGCTGGTCCTTGGCGATGGTGGCGATTTCCTCGCGCTCGCTCACGGTGAGCGAACGCGTTTTCCTGCCACGGATGCTGGAGACGAACTTGGTCTGCGCGGCCGTTGCGGCCGGATCGGTCTGCGGGCCGGCCGACAGCCCCCTTGTCAGCGGTTTCTTCACCGGGGAGAGTGCCTTGAGGATCTGGTCCTCGGTGACGTCGTCTTCCGCAAGCGCCTTGCTTATACCGAGTGAGAGCACGGCGCCGATGGTTATAATCGAAAGGATCGCGGTCAGATTTCGCGTTCCGAACAACTTCGACATTGCAAGTCCCTCCTGCGCTGCCTAGCGCGGTTCCCAAATCATTCGGTGCACGACCGCGGCCGAAACGGACGCGATCACAAGAGCTTGTGTATATGTCTCAAGCGCTGCCCCTTTGGTTCGAGGACCGGAGCTTGCGCGAACTCAACAAAGCTAACGCACGCCGTAACTGTCGAACTCCTGGACGATATTCGGGTCCATGGCCTTGGCATTGGCTATATCCAAATTGCCCTCGGAAATCGAGCCGTTGCGCTGCTTCGCGAGACCGCGTCCGTACAGGGAAGAGGTTAGGCGTGGATTGATCCTGAGCGCCGCGTCAAAATCGGTGATCGCGTTTTTCGTCAATCCGCTCTTGAGGTTAACCAGGCCGCGACTGTCGAGCGCGTCGACAAAATTCGGCCGCAGCCGCAACGCCTCGTTGCAATCCTTCAGCGCCGTCTGCAGGTCGCCGATAACGGCTTTCGCCCAGCAGCGATTGTTGAGGGCTTCGACGTCCTTGGGATTGAGGCGGATGGTATTGTCGAAATCCTTGATCGCGAGGCTGTAGGCGCCCTTGCTGGCATAGACCTGCCCGCGCCGGTACAGCGCGTTGGCATCGTCGGGATTGGCATCGAGCTTCTCGGTCAGGCTCTTGATGGTCGGATCGTCGGCCAGCGCGACCTGGGGTTTTTCGGCCGGCCGCTCTATCGCTGTAGGCGAGGGGGGCGGTGGAGGCGGCGGAATATCGACACGCTGAGGCGGAGTCGCTGGCGGCAGCTCGACACGTGGAGGCGGTGGCGGCTCGACGATCGGCGCTGCGGATGGTGGAGGCGGCGGTGGGGCGGGAGACTGCAGCGCCACCGTTGGCCGGTTGCCCGGGATAAAGGAAAAATCCTCGGCCAGCGATGAGGAAATCCACGGCACCTGCTCGCCGCGCGAGGCGCGGGTGACACCGACCCTGGTTCGATTGAGCGTTTCCTCCGCCATCAGGTCCGGGACGCGGATCTCTTTCAACAGCTCCTGCACGAACAGGCTGTGATCGCCGCCATTGTCGGAGATGACCGAGGACAGTGCCGCCGAATACATCACAAGGCTGCCGTTGGGCGCGATCACCGGCGCAAGTCCGGCCGAAAACGTGCGGAAGCGACGCTCATACGGATTACGCCGCGAAGCGTCGAGCAGCGCAATCTTGACACCGGCGCCGCGGCCGTTGATTTCGCTAAGAACCGTCTCAAGGCTGAACCCGTCCTTGCGGACGTCCGCCTCGCTCCAGATCTGGGCGTCGACCGGCATCATGTAGCTCTGGCGGTTGGACTGAATGCCGTAGCCGGAGAAGAAGACGAGCGCGACGGAGCCCGGCTTCAGTTTGGCGTACAGGCGATCGAACGCGCGCCGCATGCCGTCGCCGTTGAGGTTTTCTCCGATTTCCACAGTGAAGCCGTCCCGCTTGAGCTCATCGGCGACGTCGCGCGCGTCGTTGATCGGCTCCTTGAGCGGCGCGTCCGCGTCCGGATATTTGGCGTTGCCAATGACAAGCGCATAACGGTCGCCCGCTGCGATTGAGGGAGTCGTCGAGACGACGACCGAGGCAAGCAGGGTCAGTAGCAGTGCAAGACGAATTTTCATCACCTGGGGGTCCAGACTTGGGGTCCAGCAATTGGGGGTCCAGCAAAAAGTGCGGCCGATACCAGCTTTCGCCGCGGCGCCGCTCCTCCACCTGAGCTGGCATTATCAAACCACGGTTGCGGGGCGTCAACCGCTTGTGCCGCCATGCTTATCGCGGCGATTGACCGCAACAAGCCAGTCCCGCCCGAGCGAGGGCGCGCGCCGTAATAGGCACCCGAGCGCGATTTGATCCGCTGACCGGGCAAAATTCCTTCCAAGGCGCGTAATACCAGTGTGATTAGCCTCACATTAGCGGCGAAAACGTCATCCCCGTGACAATTGCGAACGCCGCATCCACTCGCCGCTGGTTTGACCTTTGTCGATGGCGATGGCTTGGTGTGGCGACGGCCAAAAAACCGCAACAAGGACGAGAGCGATGGGAAACGCCTGTGAAATATATGCAATTCGATATGCGACCATGCAGCGCACGCCGCACATGAACTTTCTCTCGCCCGATCCGCACGAGACCAGCGCGCAGGACCTCGACTATTTCGTCTGGCTGATCAGGGGCGGCGGCCGCGACATCGTCGTCGACACCGGTTTCAATGCGGAGGAGGCAAAGGTGCGCGGCCGCAAGCTTACGCTCAATCCGGTCGATGCGCTGGCGGCTTTTGGGGTCAGGGCCGAGAATATCCGCGATATCATCGTCACCCACCTGCATTACGACCACGCCGGCAACCTCGATCGGTTCCCGAATGCGCGCTTTCATCTGCAGGACCGTGAGATGGCCTATGCCACCGGTCGCTGCATGTGCAACGGCCTGTTGCGGCACCCGTTTACGGTGGAGCACGTCACGCAGATGGTGCGTCACGTCTACGGCGAGCGCGTCACCTTCCACTCCGGCGATGGCGAGGTGGCGCCGGGAGTCACCTTGCACCGGGTCGGCGGCCATTCCGACGGCTTGCAAGTGGTGCGGGTCGAAACCGAGCGTGGGCCCGTGGTGCTGGCGTCCGACGCCGCGCATTACTATGCCAATCTGCACAGGCGGAGCCCGTTTCCGATCGTCTACAACATCGGCGACATGGTCGCCGGCTGGGAGATCGTCGAGCGGCTTGCCGGCCACCCTGACCGCTTCATTCCCGGACATGATCCGATCGTCGCGGAAATCTATCCGCGCGCCAGCGACAAGGTCGACGCTTTCGCCCTGCACAAGTCGCCATCGCGTTCATTCGCGAAATAAGAGACCGGCTAAATCCTGAGCAGGGCCGCCGGGCGCGCATCGCGATACTGCGCTGCAAGCCGGATTGGCGCGTTGGGCGCGCCGAACCCGGCATAGTTCCTGCGCTGCACGATCTCGAAAAAGAAGCGATCATCGAACACGCGCGTATAGGCCTGGAAGAATTCGCCGCTGCCGTCCCGATCGTACAGGATGTGATTGTCTCGCAAGGCTTTGGCGATGGCGGGCGCAAAATCGTATTTGGCCTCGAGATCATCGTAATAATTATCGGGAATGTCGAGCAGTGCGGCGCCGCGGGCGCGAATGCGCGCAACCGCCGCAAAGATGTCGTTCGAGGTGAAGGCGATGTGCTGCACGCCCGAGCCCAGCTGTTCGGAGATGAATCGCGCCGAGGAGGTGCGGGCGGCGGTCGAGCCGTTCAGCACGATCCGGACGCTCGCATCCGCATTGATGAAGGCCTGGCTCTGCACGAGCCCGACGGGATCGGCGACCTCCTGCTGAGGCAGACGCTCGAGGTCGAGCACGCCTCCGTAGAACAAGGCCCAGGACAGCATGTCGCCGTGCGGCATGGATTGCGAGACATGGTCGATGCCGACCAGCGACTGTGCCTTGGGCTGGGCCGCAATGGCGTCAAAATCCCGACTCCAGTTCTCGCCGTCGCCGCGAACGAAATAAAGCAGGCTGCCGCCGACCCCGCGGATCGAGGGAATTTCGAGCTCGCCCGGTCCGATCGGCTGGCGGAACGACGGGGCATTCAATGCCTCCGCGCGCGACATCACGGCGGCGGGATCGTCCACCTTCACGGCGATGGCACAAACCCCGGAGCCATGCGTGACATAGTGGGAATGCGCAAATCCGGTCTGCTCGTAGTTGACGACCAGGTCGATATCGCCCTGCGCCCAATGCTCGACGCTCTTGCTGCGGTGCTTGCCGCTCAGCACGAAACCGAGCTGCGAGAGAAGGCTCGTGAGCTCGCCCCCGCGCGTCCGGTCGACGGCGAATTCGATAAAGCCGACACCCTGGGTCTTGGCCCGCGCCGGCAATTTCGCCGAAGCGGGCGCATATTTGTCTTCAAGCAGCGCAAGCGAACGATAGCCGTCGACGGCGACGCTGCTGGCGAGGCCCGCACGGAACTGGTCGTTGAAGATTTCGAGCGACAGCGGCCCGGCATAACCGGTGGCAGCAAGCGCGTCCATAAACGCGCCGATTGGCAGGTCGCCCTGTCCGGGGAACGAGCGATGGTGCCGGCTCCAGGAGAGCACGTCGAGCTCCAACCGCGGGGCATCCGCGAGCTGGACCAGAAAGATGCGGTCGCCCGGGATCGCGCGGACGGTCGATAGCGGGAAACCCGGCGCCAGGATATGAAAGCTGTCGAGAATGATACCGACATTGCGATGGTCGGCGCGCCGCACAACCTCCCAGGCGTCGCGGTAATCGCTGACATGCTTGCCCCAGGCGAGCGCCTCATAGCCGACGCGCAGGCCGCGTGCTTTGGCACGCTCGCCGAGCTCGCGGAAGTCGTCGGCGGCGCGGTCGATGCCGCCGAGCGAGGCCGGCGAAACGTTGCTGCAGACCAACAGCAGATCGGTGCCGAGCTCGGCCATCAGGTCGAATTTGCGTTCGGCGCGGACGAAATTGCGCGCGCGTTGCGGCTCGTCCATGCCCTCGAAGTCGCGGAACGGCTGGAAAGCGCAGATCGAAAGGCCGAGATCACGGCAAAGTGCCGCGACGTCGCGCGGGCGTCCGTCGAAGGCGAGGAGGTCGTTCTCGAAAATCTCGACCGCATCGAACCTGGCGGCGGCAATGACGCGCAGCTTCTCCTCCAGCGTGCCGCTGAGAGAGACGGTGGCGATCGAGCGTGTCACCATGGGTTGCCCTTCGGGGTTAATAGTGAATTTGCGCGATCGCCCGCAGCTCGTCGGCGCTGGTCGTGGCGAAGCCGAAAAACTCGAGATAGGCGGGAATTTGCTCGAACAGCATGTCGGTGCCGACCTGGACCTCGCAGCCACGCGCGCGCGCCGCGGCCAAAAACGGCGTGATCTCCTGCTTCATCACGACCTCGCCGACCAGCGTTTTGGGCGAAATCCGCGCGACATCCATCGGCAGCGGATCGCCCGCCTTCATGCCGAGCGGCGTCGCATTGACCACGATGTCGAAGCCGTCAGGGTCATTCGAGCCGGCGACGACTTTCAGCTTCGGATAATGTGTCCTGATTCGTTCGGCCAATCCGTTCATGGCCGGCATATGCGCGTCGTAAAGCGCGATCTCGCCGACGCCAGCCTTGGCAAAGGATGCGGCGATCGCCGAACCCACGCCGCCGTTGCCGGCCACCAGAACCCGCCTTGAACCGAGCGCGTAGCCCTTGCGCTGAACGCCGCGCACAAATCCTTCGCCGTCGAACATGTCGCCGACCAGCCGGCCATCGGCCTCGAGACGCACCGCATTGCAGGCGCCCGCGACTTTTGCCGAGACCGAAACTTCGTCGAGCAGCGCCATCGTGGTGATCTTGTGCGGCATGGTCACGAGCGCGCCGATGACGTTGCTCAGCCTGAACAGCAGGCGGAAGAAGGCCGGATAATCGTCGGCCTTGCATCCCATCGGCACGACCGCGGCATTGATGGCGCACTTTTCGAACCAGGGGTTGTAGATCATGGGCGCCTTGAACGACTCGGTCGGATAGCCGAGATGCGCGATGAGCTTTGTTCTGCCGTCGATCATGGTCGGCCTTTGCTTCTCTAGCCGCGCGCCAGCGAGGGGGCCTGGCCGGTAGAATCGAGCTCGCTCCGCGCGCGCAGCCGATCGTATTCGTCCTTCGGCACCGGTGTTGCATCGGGATTGCCGAGGTCGTTCAGGCGCAAGCGGTAGGTTTCCCGCGCCGAGTAGGCTGCCACGGCGGCAATTGCGGCCACGCCAAACGTGATGGCGCCGATCTTCAGCGGAATGTTGACGGAGCCGGGAGGCGCGACCGCCGTAAACAGCGCCGGCAGGAACGCGCTGATCGCCGTTCCGATGTTCTGGCCGATCGCCATGGCAGAGACGCGATAGCGCGTGCGGAACAGTTCCGGATAGAACGAGGGGAATACGGCGTTGTAGCCCTGATAGATCACGCCCCACATCAAAAGCGAGACGATGATCGCCATCCAGACGTCGTGGATGCTGATGGCGTAGAGATAGGCAAACGAAAGCAGCGCCGCGGCGAGCGAGCCGACGATCATCGGCGGACGACGGCCGATGCGGTCGGACAGAGCGCCGATAAAGGGGATGAACACGACGGCGATGATGTTTCCGGCCACGGGAATCCAGAGATAGACCTCTTTCGTAAAGCCGATGCCGTAGGCGGGCTGCACCGCATAGGCTGCGCCGAAGATGGCGGCAACGACGGGGATCACGTTCATCAAAGCCATGCAGACCACGCGCAGGATGTCGGCCCAGCTGGTTCGGAACGCCTCTACGATTGGCGTCCTCGGGATCCTGCCTTCCTCTTCCTCGCGCTCGAAAGCAGGAGTTTCGTTGACCTCGCGGCGAATGATGTAGGCGGCCACGATGACGACGGCGCTCATCAGGAACGGGACGCGCCAGCCCCAACTGTTGAACGCGTCCGATGGCAGATAGGCCGCAAGCGGCAGGAACACCGCCGCGGCGATGATCTGGCCGGCCTGCACGCCCTGCAAGCTAAAACTGGCGTAGTAGCCGCGTCGGCCGAACGGGGCATGCTCGAGGATCATCGAGCTGGCGCCGGAAATCTCGCCGGCCACCGCGAAGCCCTGGATCAGACGGAGCACCACCAGCAGGATCGGTGCCCAGATTCCGGCCTGCTGGTAGGTCGGCAGCACGCCGACCAGCATGGTCGAGAAACCCATCAGGAACATGCAGAGAAGGAGCACGTTGCGTCGGCCGTGGGTGTCGCCCCAATGTCCCAGCACAAAGGCGCCGATCGGACGCGCGACATAGCCGACGCCGTAAGTCGCAAGCGATGCGATGATCGCAACCGTGGGATTCTGCGACGGGAAGAAGATCTGCGGAAAGACCAGCGAGGCCGCGGTCGCATAAATGAAGAAGTCATAATATTCGAGGGCCGAGCCGATCCAGCCGCTGGCTGCCGCGCGCTTCGACTGGCGCAAATGAATCGAATGGCTCGCAGGTTCCGTCATGGTCGTGTCCTCCGGACTGGTTGCACGCGCCGCCCTTGTCCCGGGCTCTTGTCGTTGCGAATGGCACGCGACCATATCGCCGTGGCCAGCTAACACAATTACTCATTTATAGGGCAAACTTAACCTCATGTTATTTTCGCGACGCGCGACTTTCGTCCTCCGACGGCTTCCATCTCGGCGCGCAGACAGGAAATGAATTGCGTCGCATAGGGCGACAGCGGCGCGCCCCGCTTGATCGCGATGAAGGTGTCGAAGCGCGTCGGCTCGCTGATCTCCAGAAGACGCACGCCGGGGATGTTGCCGTGCGCCACCGAGAACTGGTCGATCACCGCAATCCCAAGCCGCGCCTGCACCAGCGAGCAGACCGTGTTGCCGAAGCGGGCGCGGATCGTGATGTCGTAGGGCAGGTTGTTGCGCGCGAACAGGTCAGCCATGATGCGGCCGTAAGGGTCGGTCGGCTCGATGCCGATCAGCGGGAAGCGCGTCATCTCGGCGGCCGATATCTTCTTGCGCTCGGCGAGCGGGTGGCCTTCGGGCACGATGCAGAACAGCCGCCCCGAGGCGAGCGGCAGGAAATCGAGGGCGGGATGATCGAGCCGGTAGCTGATCGCCGCGCAATCGCCCTTGCCGAGCAACAGGTAATCGATCGCTTCCTCGATCTTGAGGATATTGATGTCCATCCTGAGATCCGGATAGCGGCGCCGCGTCTTCTCGACCGCGCGCGGCACCATCACCTGGGCGATGCTCGGCACCGAGCCGATCCGCAGCTCCGACAACTCGCCGCGGCCGATCTTGCCGATGACCTCGGCGAGATCGTCGACTTTCTTGTAGACGGCGTTGATCTGCTCGAAAATGAGCTGCGCATCCGCGGTCGGAAAGTAACGCCCGTTCTGCCGGGTGAAGAAGCGGACGCCGAGCGAGCGCTCGGTATATTTGATGAGGCGGCTGATGCCGGGCGCCGAGACGTTGAGAAGTTTTGCCGCGCCCGAGATCGTGCCCGAAATCATCACGGCGCGAACGACCTCGATCTGTCGGAGCGTCATCATCCAACGAGGATAACGCAACCACAGGCCGGCTCAATACGCCTCTTTCTCGTCCGCCTCCCGGCTGGTCTGCACGAGATCGAGGCTCTTCTCGATCTTGCCGAGCAGCATCGCGAGATCCTTGCGCTCCTGTGCGGAAAGGCAGGCCAGGATCTCCTGCTCGCGGCGCAGCAGCCGCGGGATCAGCTCCTCGTAAAGCGCGCGGCCTTTACGCGTCAGCCGCAGCCGAAACTCGCGGCGGTCGTGCTCGTTCTCCACGCGCTCGACGATCTGGCGCTGCATCAACGCGGTGACGGCGCGGCTGATCGTGGATTTGTGCGTACGCGTGCAGTCGGAAATGAATTGTGCGCTGCACGGGTCGTTGCGGAAGCCGAGCGTGGCCAGCACGCGCCATTCCGGAATGTCGAGCCCATAGCGTTCCTGGTATTCGCTCGAGAGCGCATTGCTCACCTCCGCCGACAAACGGTTAAGGCGGAACGGCACGAAGCGGAACAGGTCAAGGCGCGAATTTCGTTTCGGCGCAGTGTCCTCGCGCAAGCCGCTTGCCGCGGCTGATCGCGTCCGCGCCGGGTCGATAACAAGAGCCTTTGTCAAAAATCGCTCCAATGTGGGTTGCGCGAACCCGCGTGCCGGGGTTAAGATAGTTGCAGATGAGACTAATTTAGCAGCCCGATCATCTCCTGGCTAGAGCCAAGATCATAGAGAGATGGCGCAGGTGGAAACCCAGCTCAGGAATCAGGCCAAAACCCAATTCGGCTATCGGCGCCATCCAGATCAGGGCCGCGCCGGCGTTGCCGAACACCAGGTCGTGGTGGTCGGTGCAGGCCCGGTCGGGCTTTCCTTTGCGATCGACCTCGCGCAGCGCGGGCAGAACGTCGTGCTGCTCGACGACGCCGACCGCATCGGCGAAGGCTCGCGGGCGATCTGCTTTTCGAAACGCTCGCTGGAGTATTGGGACCGGCTCGGCGTCGGCCAGCGCATGGTCGACAAGGGCGTGGTGTGGAGCGTCGGCAAGATCTTTCATGGCGACCAGCAGCTTTATCAATTCAACCTTTTGCCCGAGCAGGGCCACAAGCGGCCGGCCTTCATCAACCTCCAGCAATTCTATGCCGAGGCCTATCTGGTCGACCGTGTCTCGGAGCTTCCTTCGATTTCCCTGCGCTGGCGCAACAAGGTGACCGCACTCGAACAGCGCAACGATGGCGTGATGCTGACCATCGATACCCCCGAGGGACCCTATCAGTTGCACGCGGCTTACGTCATTGCCTGCGACGGCGCGCGCTCGTCCTTGCGGCGGATGGTTGGTGCGGAATTTTCCGGCCAGGTGTTCGAGGACCAGTTCCTGATCGCCGACGTCAAGATGACGGCGGCATTCCCGACCGAGCGCTGGTTCTGGTTCGATCCGCCTTTCCACGCCGGACGTTCGGCGCTGCTGCACAAGCAGCCGGACGACGTCTGGCGCATCGACCTGCAGCTCAGCCGCTATGCCGATCCCGCGATCGAGAAGCAGCCCGACAATGTGCGGCCGCGGATCGCACGCATGCTGGGTCACGACAAGTTCGAGTTCGAATGGATTTCGCTCTACAAGTTCCAGTGCCGGCGCATGGACCGCTTCGTCCACGGCCGCGTCGTCTTCGCCGGCGATGCTGCACATCAGGTCTCGCCGTTCGGCGCGCGGGGCGCCAATTCCGGCCTTGAGGACGCGGAAAATCTGTCCTGGAAGCTCGATCGCGTGCTGCGCGGTCAATCGCCGGCGACGCTGCTCGAGACCTATCACGTCGAACGCAGCTTCGCCGCCGACGATAACATTCGCGAATCCACGCGTTCGACCGACTTCATGGCGCCGAACTCGCATCAGGAGGCGCGGCTGCGCAAGGCGGTGCTGTCGCTCGCCAAGGAAACCGAATTCGGCAAGCGCATGGTGAATGGCGGACGGCTCTCGGTGCCCTCGATTTACGAAACTCCGCTCTCGACGCGCGACAGCGACGTCTGGCGCGCCGGCCCTGGGCCGGGCGCCTCGATGGTCGACGCACCACTTGTGTCGCGAGCGGGCCGGGCGATGTTCTTGACCGACTCCTTTATCGAGAACGGAACGCAATTCAGCCTGCTTGCATTCGGCAATGGCGCGGACCTCGATGCGCCCGCAGGCGTCAACGCGATCCGGATCGGCGGCGAGCAGGGCCTTGTCGACCGCGAGGGCCTTGCCGCAACCCGCTACGATGCCGAGCCGGGCACCGCCTATCTGTTGCGGCCCGACGGCTATGTCGCGGCGCGTTTCCGTCGCCCGATGCGCGACAGGCTCGATGCAGCGCTTGCGCGCGCCTCCGGCCTGAACTGAGGGCTTGCCGATGAAGCTTTCAACTATCTCTAACTTTGCCAGGCCGGACGATGCTTTCCGCGCCGTGGTCGAGGCGCACCGTGGGCTCAGCGACGAGCAAAGTGCCGATCTTGACGCCGCGCTGGTCTTGATCCTCGCAAACCATATCGGCGACCTCGAGGTGCTGCGGGAAGCGATTGCGCTCGCAAGGCGCCGCATGATCGACGCAAGCCAGCAACAGCAACAGCAACAACAATAAACGCGACAGGAACCCGACTGATGGCGAAGGGCTTTGCTTCCACGACAGATCTTGCGGAGAAGAAGATCACCTTCTCCGAGATCGGGACCGATCTCTATGCGTTCACGGCCGAAGGCGATCCCAACACTGCCGTGATCGTTGGCGATGATGGCTGCCTCGTATTCGACGCGCAGGCAACGCCCGCGATGGCGAACAAGGTGATCGAGCGCGTGAAGGCCGTCACCGACAAGCCGATCAAATATGTCGTGCTGTCGCATTATCATGCGGTGCGCGTGCTCGGCGCCTCGGCCTATCACGCCCAGGCGATCGTCGCCTCGGAGGAGACGCGCCGGCTCATTGCCGAACGCGGCCAGCAGGACTGGGATTCCGAATATGGCCGCTTCCCTCGCCTGTTTCAGGATGCGCAGAGCATTCCCGGGCTGACCTGGCCGACCCTGACGTTCGAAGGCGAGATGTCGATCTATCTCGGGAAACGCGAGGTACGCCTGATGCAGCTTGGCGCCGGCCACACCTCGGGCGATATCGTCGGCTGGGTGCCGGACGCACAGGTGATGTTCTCCGGCGACCTTATCGAATACCACTCCGCCTGCTATTGCGGCGATGCGCATTTGCGCGAATGGCCGGCGACGCTGGACGAGATCCGCGCCTTCAATCCGAAGGCGATTGCGCCGGGTCGCGGCGATGCGCTGAACGGGCTTGCGACCGCGCGCGAGGCGATCGCAATGACACGCGACTTCGTCACGACGCTGTACGGCGCCGCCGAGCTTTCGGTTGCGAAAGGCCGCGCGCTGAAGGAGACGATGGCCGCGACGCGCGAGGTGATGGACCCGAAATTCCAAAGCTTTGCGATCTACGAGCATTGCCTGCCGTTCAACGTGTCGCGCGCATTCGACGAAGCCTCGGGGATCGATGATCCCGTGATCTGGACCGACAAGCGCGATCGGGAAATGTGGGCCGCCCTGCAAGGAGGAGGATAGACATGAACATCAACACCTCGCCCGAGAAGATCACCCAGGCCTCCGTTCATGTGACCCCAGGCTACATGTCCGGCTTTCGCAACAGCTTCGAGACGGAATCGCTGCCCGGCGCGCTGCCGATGGGGCGCAACTCGCCACAGCGCTGCGCCTATGGGCTTTATGCCGAGCAATTGTCCGGTTCGCCATTCACCGCGCCGCGCGGCTCCAACGAGCGCTCCTGGCTCTATCGCATTCGCCCCTCGGTGAAGCATTCCGGTCGCTTCGTGAAAGTCGATGCAGGACTGTGGCGTTCGGCGCCCTGCCATGAATACGAGCTGCCGATCGCGCAGCTGCGCTGGAATCCGACGCCGATCCCGAAGCAGGAGATGACGTTCCTGCAGGGCGTGCAGACCGTGACCACCGCGGGCGACGTCAACACCCAGGCCGGCATGGCCGCACATGTCATTCTCGTCACGAAATCGATGGTCGACCAGCATTTCTACAATGCCGACGGCGAGATGATGTTCGTCGCCCAGCAGGGCAATCTGCGCTTCATCACCGAGTTCGGACGCATCGACATCGAGCCGGGCGAGATCGCGGTGATCCCGCGCGGAGTTAAATTCCGCGTGGAGATTCCGAACGGCCCGGCGCGCGGCTATCTCTGCGAGAATTATGGCGGCGCCTTCACCTTGCCGGAGCGGGGGCCGATCGGCGCCAACTGTCTGGCGAACGCGCGCGATTTCCTCACGCCGGTCGCGGCCTATGAGGACAAGGACACGCCGACGGAGCTTTACGTGAAGTGGGGCGGCTCGCTGTTCAAGACCGAATTGCCGCATTCGCCGATCGATGTGGTCGCCTGGCACGGCAATTACGCGCCGTACAAATACGACCTTCGCACCTTCTCGCCGGTCGGCGCCATCGGCTTCGATCATCCCGATCCGTCGATCTTCACCGTCCTGACCTCGCCGTCGGAGACGGCGGGCACGGCGAATATCGATTTCGTGATCTTCCCCGAACGCTGGATGGTCGCCGAAAACACCTTCCGCCCGCCCTGGTATCACATGAACATCATGAGCGAGTTCATGGGGCTGATTTACGGTGTCTACGATGCCAAGCCCGAAGGCTTTGTGCCCGGCGGCATGAGCCTGCACAATTGCATGCTGCCCCACGGGCCGGACCGCCAGGCGTTCGATCATGCAAGCAATGGCGAGTTGAAGCCCGTGAAGCTCACGGGCACGATGGCCTTCATGTTCGAGACGCGTTTTCCGCAACGCGTGACCACGCATGCGGCGCAGTCGTCGACCTTGCAGGACGACTACGCCGATTGCTGGAAGGGGCTTGAGAAGCGGTTCGATCCGAACAAGCCGTGATGCGTCGTTCCGGGGCGCTGCGGAGCGGCGAGCCCGGACTCCATGATCCCCGGCCGTGGTGGATTCCGGGCCTGGCCCTTCGGGCCATCCCGGAATGACGAAAGAACAGAGTTTGTTCGCATTCAGCAGGATTGAACCGTGCCCCATCCCAACGACCCAAAACTCCGCTCCTTTATCGCGGTCGATCCGGCCTCGGACTTTCCGATCCAGAACCTCCCTTACGGGGTGTTCTCCGCCAGGGATGGGCTGGCGCCTCGGGTTGGCGTCGCGATCGGCGATTACGTGCTCGATCTCTGGGAGCTGGCACAGGATTGCCGCATCGACGTCGTTGAGCCCGCTGTGTTTGCGGCGACTTCGCTCAACCCGTTCATGGCACTTGGCCCGAAGGTCTGGTCGAACACGCGGGCGCGGATCAGCGAATTGCTGCGCGCCGATCATCCCGAGCTGCGCGACAATACGGAGCTGCGGCAGCGCGCGCTGGTGTCGATGCGCGACGTCAGGCTGCACATGCCGATCACGGTCGCGGGATACACGGATTTCTATTCGTCGAAAGAGCATGCCACCAATGTCGGGGTCATGTTCCGCGGCAAGGACAATGCCCTGCAGCCGAACTGGCTGCACATGCCGATCGGCTACAACGGGCGCGCCTCGACGGTGGTGGTGTCCGGCACGCCGGTGCGGCGGCCGCGCGGGCAACTCAAGCCGCCCAGCGCGAATGCGCCGAGCTTTGGGCCCTGCAAGCGGC
This sequence comes from uncultured Alphaproteobacteria bacterium, assembly GCA_963738845.1. GTDB lineage: Bacteria > Pseudomonadota > Alphaproteobacteria > Rhizobiales > Xanthobacteraceae > Bradyrhizobium. The sequence continues at coordinate 93,901 of CAVTYJ010000021.1, forward strand.
TCGATTTCGAGCTCGAGATGGGCGTCGTGATCGGGCAGCCCTCGTCGATGGGCGAGATGCTGACCGAATCGCAGGCGGAACAGATGATCTTCGGCTTTGTGATCCTCAACGACTGGAGCGCGCGCGACATCCAGCAATGGGAATATGTGCCGCTTGGTCCATTCCAGGCCAAGGCCTTTGCCACCTCGATCAGCCCATGGGTGGTGACGCGCGAGGCGCTGGAGCCGTTTCGCCTGCAGGGTCCCCTCCAGGATCCCCAGCCGCTGCCCTATCTGCGCCAGACGCAACCGAACAATTTCGATCTCGAGCTCGACGTTTCGTTGCGGACGAACGGCATGAACGAAGCGAAATCCATCTGCCGCACCAACTTCAAATACATGTACTGGTCCTCGGTGCAGCAATTGCTGCATCATGCGTCCAGCGGCTGCGCGATGAACGTCGGCGACCTCCTCGGAAGCGGCACGATTTCGGGGCCCGAAAAACACCAGCGCGGGAGTCTGTTGGAGATCAGCTGGAACGGCTCCGAGCCCGTTGAACTTTCGAGCGGCATCACGCGCGCGTTCCTGGAAGACGGCGACTCGCTTGTCATGAGCGGATGGTGCCAGGGCGATGGCTATCGCATGGGCTTTGGCGCCGTCGAGGGCACGATCCTGCCGGCGCAGTGATGGTTTGCTGTCATTGCGAGGAGCGGTAGCGACGAAGCAATCCAGACTGGATCCGTGGTGCGCTCCTCGATTGCTTCGCTTCGCTCGCAATGACGACTTGGATCGTTCAGCGCTCCTGCGGCCGGATATCCCTGATGCGGGCGGCATGTGCCGCGACGTCATCGCGCGAATATTTGAGGTGCACGCGCTTGTCCGAAGCGGGATGTGTGGCGAGGCAGACGCCTGCACGCCATTCCTTCGCTGGGCGAATCGGTCGCGGCGCGAAGCCGCCGCCGCAATTCGGGCAGACGTTGAAGATTTTTGTCTCGACGCAGTCGGCGCAGAAGGTGCACTCGTAGGAGCAGATGCGCGCGTCCAGCGCGTTCGGTGGCAGATCCTTGTCGCAATATTCGCAGTTTGGTCGCAGTTGCAGAGCCATGGTGCGCTATCCGGTTGCACGGGGATGATCGCCGATTACGTCCTCAATTCGAACGTCGAATTTCCCTCGATTTGCGCCACGCCACTGCTCAGTATTTCAACGGCAGCTTCGTGCTCTCCTTGAGCCTGTCCAGTACGATCGAGGAGCGCACATGCGCCACACTCGGATGGGGCATCAGCACATTGTTGACGAGGTCCGAGAGATCGCGGAGGTCGCGCAGAACCGCCTTCAGCACGTAGTCGGAATCGCCGGTCAACGAATAGGCCTCCTGAATCGCATCGACCCGGTTGATCAATGCGCGAAATTTTTTCGAGTTGTCGGGCGAATGCGTCGCCAGCGCGATGTTGATGAAGGCGATCAGGCCAAATCCGAGCGCTTCGCCGGAAAGGTTGGCGTGATAGCCGGCGATCACCTTGTCCTCCTCGAGGCGCATCCGGCGGCGCGAGCATTGCGACGCCGACAGCCCGACCAGATCGGCAAGCTCCTGGTTGGTGAGCCGGCCGTCCTCCTGCAGGGCAGCCAGCATCTTGAGATCGAAGCTGTCGACCGAGATCATGCGTACAGCGTCTCTTGGATGCACGAACCGTGCATAAACTTAGCAGTTCCCGCCCGAATTTGCATGAACTTTGCGCCCGGATTGACGGAAAATGCACGTAACGATCGAGGGAGAATTCGCGATGGGTCCGTTCCCGCATGATGCGCCGCCGGCTGTGATCAGCACCGATAATCCGATGGGCACCGATGGTTTTGAGTTCGTCGAATATGCGCATCCCGAGCCGGAAAAGCTGCATGCGTTGTTCAGGCTGATGGGGTTTGTGGCGGTCGCGCGTCACAAGACGAAGAAGATCATCGTGTACCGCCAGGGCGATATCAACTACCTCGTCAACGAGGAACCGAACAGCCATGGCTTCGATTTCGTCGCAGCTCACGGTCCCTGCGCGCCCTCGATGGCTTTCCGCGTAGTCGACGCCCGGCGGGCTTTCGAGCGCGCGCTGGCGCTCGGTGCCGAAGCGGCCGATGTGACGCCGGCGCAGAAGTCGCTGGATGTTCCGGCAATCAAGGGCATCGGCGGCAGCCTGCTCTATTTCGTCGACCGCTACGGCGCGAAAGGCTCTCCGTACGATTCCGAATTCGAGTGGGTCGGCGCTCGCGATCCGCGGCCGGCGGGCGCGGGTCTTTATTACATCGATCATCTCACGCACAACGTTCATCGCGGCCGGATGAATGTGTGGGCCGGCTTTTACGAAAAGCTGTTCAACTTCCGCCAGATCCGTTTCTTCGATATCGAGGGCCGCGCCTCGGGCCTGTTCTCGCGCGCGCTGACCAGCCCCGATGGAAAGATCCGTATCCCCATCAACGAGGACGCGGGCGAGGCCGGCCAGATCGAGGAATATCTGAGCCTCTATCGCGGCGAAGGCATCCAGCACATCGCCTGCGGAGTGCGCGATATTCATTCCAGTATCGAGCGGCTTCGCGCCGACGGATTGCCGTTCATGCCCTCGCCGCCCGACACCTATTTCGAGCGGATCGACGCGCGCCTGCCCGGGCACGGTGAGGACATTGCGCGGCTCAAGAACAACGGCATCCTGATCGATGGCGAAGGCGTCTTGGATGGCGGTCATACCAAAGTGCTGCTGCAGATATTTTCAGCGAACGCCATCGGCCCGATCTTCTTCGAGTTCATCCAGCGCAAGGGTGATGATGGGTTCGGCGAGGGAAATTTCAAGGCGCTGTTCGAATCGATCGAGGAGGATCAGATCCGGCGCGGCGTGCTGAAAGTGGAGCACGCGTAAGTCGCGCGGTCAGAGCACGGTAGGGCGGGCAAAGTGAAGCGTGCCCACCACGTGTCCGAACGTTCCCAACCAGAATGGTGGGCACGGCGCTGGCGCGCCTTTGCCCACCCTGCCGTCCTTGTGCGGAACGACGCTATTTTTTTGTTGTCCACTCCCTCACCATCTCGCCAAGCTCCGCCGATGCCGGCTCGCGGATCGCCGAGGGCGTGCGCGAGAAACGTGGCGCCGGCGCCGGCTGGGTTACGCCATGGCGTTCGACGAAGACCTTGCGCGCCGCCATGTGCGGATGCTTCGGCGCTTCCGCCATGGTCAGGATCGGCGCGAAGCAGATGTCGGTGCCTTCCATGATCTTGCACCATTCCTCGCGCGTCCTTGTCTTGAAGACCTCGACAAGCTTCGCTTTCAGCTCCGGCCATGCCTTGCGGTCCATCTGCGCATCGAATGCCGCATCGGAAAGGCCCGCGTGCTGGCGCAGCAGCGCATAGAACTGCGGCTCGATCGAGCCGATCGAGATGAAATTGCCGCAGGCGCATTCGTAGATGCCGTAGAAATGCGCGCCGCCGTCGAGGAAGTTCTTCTCGCGGCCCTCGACCCAGCGGCCGATCGCGCTCATGTCGAAGAACATCGACATCAATGACGCCGCGCCGTCGCACATTGCGGCATCCACCACCTGGCCCCTGCCGGATCTCGATGCCTCCAGCAGTGCCGCAAGCACGCCGACCACGAGATAGAGCGCGCCTCCGCCGAAATCGCCGACCAGATTGAGCGGCGGCACCGGCTTGTCCTCTGTGCCGATCGCAGCCAGCGCCCCGGTCAGCGAGATATAGTTGATGTCGTGGCCCGCGGCCTGCGCCAGCGGTCCCTCCTGTCCCCAGCCGGTCATGCGGCCGTAAACCAGTTTCGGGTTGCGTCCGAGCACGACATCGGGCCCGAGCCCGAGTCGCTCCATCACTCCGGGCCTGAAACCCTCGATCAGCGCATCGGCGCTTGACAACAATTCGAGCACCTGCGCGACCGCGGCCTTGTCCTTCAGGTCGAGCTCGATGACCGTGCGGCCGCGCCCGGCGACCGACTTCATGTTCTTCTTCGCGCCGAGACGGTCGAGCGTCACCACCTCGGCGCCCATGTCAGCCAGCATCATGCAGGCAAAGGGGCCGGGGCCGATGCCGGCGAATTCGACGATGCGGAATCCGGCAAGCGGGCCGGACGCGCGAGCCGTGGTTTCGGTGGCTGGTTTGTCGAGCACGTTGATCTGCCTTCTGAGAGCGTTCCCTGGATCTTTCTCCGGAAATTGTCTCGCCTCGCGCCCGGCCCCGCAAGCGGCTTTTGCGTTCGGTGGATTAAAACAAATAGCGGCGCGCCGCAGATTGCGCGCCGCAGAACTGTGTCGAGACGCTGCCGGCGCGATCAGCCCGCCGCCGCCACCGCTCGTTCCGCCATCACCTTGATCAGGTTCGCGCGGTAATCCGATGAGCCGTGAATGTCGCTCATCAGGCCGCTTGCGGGGATCGTCACGCTCGCGAGCGCGCTCGCCGACCAGTTCGCCTTCAGCGCGGCCTCGATGGCAGCCACGCGCATCACTCCGTTTTGCGAGGCGCCGGTCGCAGCCGCGCGCACGTCGCCTGATCGGGCCTTGGCGACGAACACGCCGGTCAGCGCAAAGCGCGAGGCGGGATGCGGGAACTTCGCGTATCCGGCCTTTGGGGGAACCGGGAAAGACACCGCCGTGATGATCTCGCCGTCCTCGAGCGCGGTTTCGAACAAGCCCTTGAAGAAATCGTCCGCCGCAATCGAGCGCTTGTTGGTCTTGATGGTGGCGGCCAGCGCCAGCACGGCGCTCGGATAATCGGCCGCGGGATCGTTGTTGGCGAGCGAGCCGCCGATGGTGCCGCGATGGCGCACGGCCGGATCGCCGATGGTCGAGGCAAGATGGGCGAGCGCTGGAATAGCCTTTTGCACGCCGGCGCTCGTGGCGACATCATAATGCGGCGTCGCCGCCTTGATCGTCACGGTGTCGCCGGAGACATCGATGCCGACGAGGTCCTTGATCCGCGCAAGATCGATGACGTCGGACGGCGCGGCAAGCCGCTGCTTCATGACGGGGATCAGCGTCTGCCCGCCGGCGAGATATTTCGCCTCCTTGCCCTTGCCGAACGTGCTGACGGCCTCGTCGATGGAGGAGGGGCGATGATAGGTGGTCTGATACATGGGATGCTCCCTGAACTTCCTGTCTCTCTCATTCCGGGATGCGCCGCGGGCGCAGACCCGGAATCTCGAGGTTCAATCTCGCTTCGGATTCCGGGTTCGACGCTTCGCGTCGCCCCGGAACGACGGTTGCGTCAAGCTGCCTTGCCGTGCACCGCATGCCAGACGCGATCCGGCGTCGCCGGCATTTCCAGCTTGTTGTTGCCGATCGCGTCCGTAATCGCGTTGATCACGGCGGCGGACGCGCCGATCGCGCCCGCCTCGCCGCAGCCCTTGATGCCCAGCGGATTGCCCGGACAGAGCGTCGTCGTGTGGTTGAGCTTGAACGACGGCAGATCGTCGGCGCGCGGCATGGTGTAATCCATGAACGAGGCGGTCACGAGCTGGCCGTTCTCGTCATAAACGGCGTTTTCGAGCAACGCCTGCCCGATGCCCTGCGCGAGCCCGCCATGGACCTGGCCTTCGACGATCATCGGATTGATCAGCCGGCCGAAATCGTCGGCCGCGACAAAGTTGACGAAGGTGGTCTTGCCGGTGCCGGGATCGACCTCAAGCTCGCAGATGTAGGCGCCGGCCGGGAAGGTGAAGTTGGTCGGATCGTAGAACGCGGTCTCCTTCAAGCCGGGCTCCATGCCGTCAGGCAGATTGTGCGCGGTGTAGGCCGCGAGCGCGATCATCGGGAACGCGATCTTCTTGTCGGTGCCGGTGACCTTGAACTCGCCGTTTTCGATGACGATGTCGCCTTCGGACGCCTCCAGCGCATGCGCTGCGATCTTCTTGGCCTTCGATTCGACCTTTTCCATCGCTTTCAGGATGGCGGTCAGGCCCACGGCCGCCGAGCGCGAGCCGTAGGTGCCCATGCCGAACTGCACCTTGTCGGTGTCGCCATGAACGATCGAGACCTGATCCATGCTGATGCCGAGCCGGTCGGCAATGAGCTGAGCGAACACCGTCTCGTGGCCCTGGCCGTGGCTGTGCGATCCCGTGAGAACCTCGATGGTGCCGACGGGATTGACGCGCACCTCCGCCGATTCCCATAAGCCGACGCCCGCGCCGAGACTGCCGACGGCCTTGGACGGCGCAATCCCGCATGCCTCGATGTAGCAGGAGACGCCGATGCCGCGCAGCTTTCCTTCCGCCTTGGCCTTGGCCTTTCGCGCGGGGAAGCCGGCGTAGTCGATCGCCTTCATCGCCGCATCGATCGAAGCGTGGAAGTCGCCGACGTCATAGGCCATGATCACGGGCGTCTGGTAGGGAAACTCGGTGATGAAGTTTCTCTTCCGCAGTTCGGCCGGATCGACCTTGAGCTGCCGCGCCGCGGTTTCCATCATGCGTTCCAGGAGATAGCTCGCCTCGGGCCGGCCCGCGCCGCGATAGGCATCGACCGGCGTGGTGTTGGTATAGACGCCCATCACCTCGGCATAGATCGCCGGGATCACATATTGCCCCGACAACAGCGTGACGTAGAGATAGGTCGGCACGGCCGAGGAGAACAGCGACATATAGGCGCCGAAATTGGCGTAGGTTTTCACGCGCAGGCCGAGGATCCTGTTGTCCTTGTCGAATGCCATCTCCGCCTTGGTGACGTGATCGCGGCCATGGGCATCGGTGAGGAAGGATTCGGAACGATCGCCGGTCCACTTGATCGGGCGGCCGACCTTCCTGGAGGCCCACAGGCACACCATCTCCTCGGGATAGATGTAGATCTTGGAACCGAAACCCCCGCCGACGTCCGGCGCGATCACGCGCAGCTTGTTCTCGGGCGCGATGTTGTAGAAGGCCGACAGCACGAGACGCGCGACATGCGGATTTTGCGAGGTGGTGTAGAGCGTAAAATGCTCTTCCGCCCCATCATAGTTTGCGATCGCCGCGCGCGGCTCCATCGCATTCGGCACCAGCCGGTTGTTGGTCAGCTCGAGCGTCACCACGTTCGCAGCCTTTGCAAAAGCCGACTTGACGGCCGCGTCGTCGCCGAGCGCCCAGTCATAGACCACGTTGCCGGGCGCTTCCGGATGCAGTTGCGGCGCGCCGGATTTGATCGCGGCCTTGACGTCGGAAACCGCGGGCAGCTCCTCGTAATCGACCACGACGGCTTCCGCTGCATCGCGCGCCTGATTCTTGGTCTCGGCGATCACCACCGCGACCGCCTGCCCGACGAAACGCACCGTCTCCGGCGCCATCGCGGGCCATGCGCCCATTTTCATCGGCGAGCCGTCCTTCGACGTGATGGCCCAGCCGCAAATCAGATTGCCGACCTTGTCGTCGACCAGCTCCTTGCCGGTCAGCACCGCAAGCACGCCCGGCATCTTCAGCGCTGCGGACGAATCGATGCTCTTGACCTTCGCATGCGCATGCGGGCTGCGGATGAATTGGGCATGAGTCATGCCCACGAGCTTGATATCGTCGACATAGCGGCCCTTGCCGGTAATGAAACGCTTGTCCTCTTTGCGCACCACGCTGGCGCCGATGCCTTCAACACCCATGTTCCGTTCTCCCTGCCGGAGTTGGTTCGCCGCCGTTTCCGTCGAAGCAGGCGGCAGATTTGTGGAATAATCGTTCGGCGGCGGCTACTCGGCCGCCTGCGCAACCTTCATGCGGCCGGCCGCGTCGAGCACGGCCTTGACGATATTGTGATAGCCGGTACAGCGGCAGATGTTGCCTTCAAGCTCGTGGCGCACGGTGACCTCGTCCAGCTTGCCGCCGTGACGGTGCACGATGTCGATCGAGCTCATGATCATGCCCGGGGTGCAGAAGCCGCATTGCAGGCCGTGATTGTCGCGGAACGCCGCCTGCATCGGGTGCAGCTCGTCGCCTTTGGCGATGCCCTCGATGGTGGTGACGCTGGAGCCCGCGGCTTGTCCGGCAAGCATGGTGCAGGACTTCACCGCCTTGCCGTCGACATGCACGACGCAGGCGCCGCATTGGCTGGTGTCGCAGCCGACATGCGTACCCGTCAGGTTGAGATGATCTCGCAAGAGATGGACGAGAAGCGTGCGGTCCTCGACGTCGACCGAAACCGCCTTGCCATTCACCGTCAGTTTGACTGTCGACACGTGACCCTCCGATGTTTTTTGGTTATTCCAATTAGAAACAGCGGGCAGGGACTTTGCAACTGGGAAATTTCGCCGGAGCGGTCATGGAAAGGTCACGGGCACGCGTGGCCGCTGTCCGGATCCTGCGGTGATGCCTCTTTCGCCGAAGAAGCCAAGCGTCCAGCGCAGGGATCAACATCCTCGCGGCGCGACGGCGCCCGAGCTATGCCAATTCAAACGTCACCCAAAGCGTCGCCTCAAGCAGAGGGCGCAGGGAAAGCCGGGTGTTTTTGTGCACCCGCAGCCTCGCATGCATTGAAAGAGAGCATACGAGTAAGTCCACTACAGGTACGCCGAAACAATCCGGCCTTCCCTGCGCGGCGGTTTACGACTTTCTGCGGGCTCTCCCCGGTGTCCATGACTTTTTAGTCACCGTCGCGCGCAAGTCATCGCTTGCACGCTTAGCACCAGCCCAGGGGTGCCAGGACCACACGCCTTCGCCGTCCGCAACCGTGCCGCACGTCTGACGACACGCTCGCGTCCACCGCATTCCACCCCACGTTCGTGACGATCGCGATACGCCCCTCGTTCGGGATGGAACAAAACGGGAACATAAGGTGAGTCCAGGCTCGCGTCAAGAGGGCTGACTCCTTATTGAGGGGGCGGGGGAAGCGCGTGCCCAAATCCACGCCGAGTTCATGGCGTGGGTGGCCAGCCATCTTTCAGTCGACAGAGGCCGTGGCCATGGCGTCCAGGCTCGCGACTTCATCGCCCCGAAACGCGCGCGCAGAAGTAACAAGGCTCGCGCTTTGGCGACGCTATCGCCCTGCATTTACTCAGCCTTATCCATTCTGCCCTAGTTTTGCGCCAACGAAAGCCGGGGACTCCCGTTCCCGGCTTGTCATTTGTCTTGCTGGGAAGTCGGACTTCGGGGGTAGGGGAATGTCGAAGCGTGCCTGGTCGCAGTGGCTGCCGACCTTGCGGTTCCGCGCGAAAGTGTCGCTCGGTATTGCCACGGTGCTCTCGATCTCAGCCGTCACCCTCGCCGTCGCCTATTTCGGCTTCGAGCATGTCTCGGCCGCGGTAGCCGCCTATCGCGGCAGCGTCGCCGAGGCGGATCTCGCGCGCAATATCGACCGCGAGCTGATCGCCTATCGCGCGGCCGCCCGCTACTACATCGTCACGGGCAAGGAAGATGATGCCAAGGCCGCGCAAGAGGCCGAGGCCGGCTTGAAGGAGGCGGTCGAGAAGTTCATCGCGGGCACCAGAAACGCGGCGCGGCTCGAGGGCGTCAAGAAGCTTGGGGTGGAGTTCAAGAATTTCGCCGAAACGTTCGCGGAGATTCTCAAGCTCAAGCGCGAAAGCGCGCTCCTTGTGCAGAACCAGCTCCAGCGCGGGGCCAATCTCCTAAAATACAAGCTCGACGACATCGGCAACAGCGCCTCGGAGGCCGACGCCCAGGCGATCGAGTTCGGCACCAAGCAGGTCAATGCGCAGTTCCAGACCGCAAGCGCCGCCGCCAGCATTTTCGTCATTAACTCGGATCAGGCGGTCGCAAGCAGCGCGCTTGCGCGATTGAAGTTCGTCGAGAACTCCCTGAATGCGATCTATGCGATGGACGACAAGCTCGTCGCGGGGCTGAAGGAAGCCAAAGGCCTGCTCGCGGGCTATCGCGAAACCCTGGAGAAGCTCGTCGACAACGCCAAGACGATCGAGGAGCTCGTCACCCAGATGAGCGGCTCGGCGGGCGCGATCATGCAGGGCGCAGGCGGAATGAAGGCGGATCTGGTGTCCGACCAGCAACGGCTGGAAGCCGCCTCGCACGCCATTATCGGAGACACCCAGCACCTGATTTTGATGCTCGCCGTCGGCGGCACCCTGCTCGGCATGGTGCTCGCATTCCTGCTGGGACGCGGCATCGCGCGGCCGATGACCGTCATGTGCCAGGCCATGCGCGAGCTCGCGTCCGGCAATTTCGATGTCGTGCTGCCCGGCCTTGGCCGCAAGGACGAGCTCGGCGAGATGGCCGCCGCCGTCGAGGAGTTCAAAGTGCAGGCTGTCGGCAAGGCCGAGCGCGACGCCGCGGCCCAGGATGCGCAAAACCGCGAGGCGGGCGCCGCGCGCCGCATCGAGCTGAACCGTTTTGCCGACAATTTCGAAACCGCCGTGGGCTCGATCGTCTCCAACGTCTCGGCCTCGGCCGGACAGCTCGAGCAGGCCGCGGGCACGCTGACGCGGACGGCGGAAACCACGCAGCGCCTGTCGAGCCGGGTCGCCGACGGTTCGGAGGTCGCCTCGACCAACATCGAGTCGGTCGCGTCCGCAACCGAGGAACTGTCGGCCTCGGTGGCCGAGATCGGCCGCCAGGCGCAGGAATCCAACAGCATCGCGGAATTGGCCGTCGTGCAGGCGCAGGAGACCGACGGCCGCATCGGCAAATTGTCGCGCGCAGCGCAGGAGATCGGCGAGGTCGTGAAGCTGATCACCGCCATCGCCGAGCAGACCAATCTGCTGGCGCTCAATGCCACCATCGAGGCGGCGCGTGCGGGCGAGGCCGGCCGCGGCTTTGCGGTGGTCGCAGCCGAGGTCAAGTCCCTCGCCAACCAGACCGCAAAAGCAACCGACGAGATCTCCAACCATATTTCCGGCATGCAGGTTGCGACGCAGGAATCGGTTGCGGCGATCAAGCAGATCGGTGCGACCATCGGCCAGATCTCGACGATCGCTTCCTCCATCGCGAGCGCGGTGCAGGAGCAGGGCGCGGCGACTCAGGAGATCGCGCGCAACGTGCAGAGCGTCGCGGAAGGAACCCGCGAGGCCGCCACCAACATCGTGCAGGTCAATCGCGGCGCAACCGACACCGGCAAGGCGTCGGAGGACGTTTTGAGCTCGGCAAAAGCGCTGTCGAGCGAGAGCTCGCGCCTGCGCGCCGAGCTCGACCGCTTCATGGCCAACATCCGCGCGGCATAATAACGCCGCGACCGCGCGCGCCGCGGAATGACGGGCTGTGAGGATTGGCTTCGCGCGAGCCCGAAATTCATAACCGTGGGCCGTTGTTTGGCGAAGCATGGCCGATCCGCACCCGACTGGCGCGCGGGAACCCGCGCACGGCGACGGCGTTGTCGATACGAGACGGGCAATAGATTCGCCGCACTCATGCTCGAAAACACTTGTGGGGTGAGCCTGCCCCCGAATGGTCCCGCATAGTTCCAATGGCGATACAACACGATCCGGCCTGGACTGACCGCGCAGTCATTTCGGCTGCGCCCCTGGACGACCGCACGATCGAGACCTCGATTCCCTCGCGCCTGGATTCACTTCCCTGGAGCGGCTTTCACACGCGCGTCGTGTTCGCGCTTGGTGTCACCTGGATTCTCGATGGGCTGGAGGTAACGCTTGCGGGCGCGCTGTCGGGTGCCTTGAAGGAAAGTCCGACATTGCATTTCTCCAATGTCGATATCGGCCTCGCCAACAGCGCCTATCTCGGCGGAGCGGTGCTCGGCGCGCTCGGCTTCGGCTGGCTCACCGATCGCATCGGGCGAAAAAAACTCTTCTTCATCACGCTTGCAATCTATCTCTCGGCGACCGCTGCGACCGCTCTGTCATGGAATATCGCAAGCTACGCGATCTTTCGCTTTCTGACCGGCGCCGGCATCGGCGGCGAATACACCGCGATCAATTCGACGATCCAGGAACTGGTGCCCGCGCGTTATCGCGGCTGGACCGATCTCGTCATCAACGGCAGCTTCTGGATCGGGGCCGCGCTCGGCGCGGTCAGCGCGATCGTGCTGCTGGACCCTGCCGTGACCGGTCCCGATCTCGGCTGGCGTCTCGCTTACCTGACCGGGGCCGGCCTCGGGCTTGTCGTCTTCGTGATGCGGATGTGGATCCCCGAGAGCCCGCGCTGGCTGATGATCCACGGCAAGCCCGAGCAGGCGCAGAAAATCGTCGAAGATATCGAGCGCTCGGTCGTGGGACACAGCCAGGATCGCGGCGCCTTCGCGAAATTTCGCCTGCGGATGCGCAGCCACACGCCGCTGCGCGAGGTCGCGCACACTCTGTTCTCCGCCTATCGCGCTCGCGCTTTGGTCGGACTTGTGCTGATGGTGGCGCAGGCCTTCTTCTACAATGCGATCTTCTTTACCTTTGCGCTGGTCTTGACCGATTTCTACGGCATCGGCGCAAGCCAGGTCGGCTGGTACATCCTGCCTTTTGCGGCCGGCAATTTTCTCGGTCCGCTGCTGCTCGGCCGCCTGTTCGATACGCTCGGACGGCGCGTGATGATCGCGCTCACCTACGGCGTCTCCGGTCTCTTGCTTGCGGTCTCCGGATATCTCTTCTCGATCGGTGCGCTCAGTGCCCAGACCCAGACCATCGCCTGGATGGTGATCTTCTTCTTTGCCTCGCCCGCCGCAAGTGCGGCCTATCTCACCGTCAGCGAGACCTTCCCGCTGGAGGTGCGCGCGCTCGCGATCGCGCTGTTCTATGCGATCGGCACCGGAATCGGCGGCGTGGCGGGACCCGCACTGTTCGGCGCGCTGATCGATACGGGATCGCGAACCAGCGTGTTCGCAGGCTACCTGTTCGGGTCGGTGCTGATGATCGCGGCTGCCGCGATCGCATGGCGTTTTTGCGTCGCCGCCGAGCGCCGGCCGCTCGAATCTGTTGCGCGACCGCTTGCTTTCGTGGAGTAGAGTAGAATGGATCAGGACTTGTCGGCGATGCCTCAGGATCTCTCGCGCGAGCAGGACGACGCGCCGGATGCGGTGCCGGTACCGCATCTGCTCGTTCCGCATCTTAATGCGACCGCCGTGCTGCTCGACATCGATGGCACGCTCCTCGATCTCGCGCCGACGCCGCGCGAAGCATGGGTACCGCCGGGGCTGGCCAGGACGTTGAACGGTTTGCTCGCGAGGACCGGCGGCGCGCTGGCGCTGGTGAGCGGGCGCTCGCTCAACGACATCGATCTGATCTTTGCCCCCGAACAGTATCCGGCGATCGGCGGACATGGCGCGGAGATGCGGCTCGCCGTCGACGGCAATGCCGTCGCGATCACGCCATCGCTCGACAAGGAGCTCAAGCGCAGGCTTGCCGCGATCGCAAGGCTGAGCCCGGGCATCCTGCTCGAGGACAAGGGCTACTCGCTGGCGCTGCACTATCGTCTCGCGCCGCATGCGGAGCGCGCGATCTTCGAGGCGATCTCGCTGATCCGCGCCGATCTGCCGGATGCGGCCATCGAAGTGCTGCCCGGCAAGTGCGTGTATGAGATCAAGCATGCCGGCTTCACCAAGGCGACCGGCGTACGCGAACTGATGACGTGCGAGCCGTTCAAAGGACGCCGTCCGCTCTTCATCGGTGACGACGTCACCGATGAATTGGTGTTCGCGATCATGCCGGAATTCGGCGGACTCGCCTTTTCTGTCGGCGTCCGCGTGCGCGGCGTCGATGGCCATTTCGATGCCCCGCGCGACGTGCGCGAGTTCCTCGCGCGGTTGCTCGAGGAATAATGCCTTATTTTTCGAAGTTCGCGCTTCAATTCGGCGGCACTCGGCCATAATCGGTACGGCGCCTGGCTTGCTTTGTGGCGCTGTTCCGTTTTTTCGGCAACAACCGTGCCCTTGCTGCATCAAGCGAATTCTTTTTTTCGCGTGACGCGAGTTCCATCGCGCGCAGTCCGAATTCGGTTTCATTCGCAAAGGAACCATATTGATGAACGGCAGTTAAATGGCCACCGAATGAGAGGAGGGGACCCCTTGAACCTCGTCGTCGTTTCCAACCGCGTGGCGCGCGGCAAGGCCAATGAGCCCATGACGGGCGGGCTTGCCGCGGCACTGTTGCCGGTGGTGGAGAAGTCCGGCGCGATATGGGTCGGTTCCTCCGGCCGCGTTCGCGACACCGCGCAGAAGGAACCCTTTGCCGAAGTCGAGGCGCTCGGCTCCGGTGCGCTTGCGCTGCTCGATCTGCCGGCTGCCCATTACGGCGGCTTCTACGAAGGCTTTGCCAACTCAACCCTGTGGCCTGCGCTCCATTCTCGCAGCGACCTGATCGGCGCCTCGCGGGACGATTATCGCAGCTATCGCGAGATCAACGCGTTCATGGCGCGTGCGCTGTTGCGTTTCCAGAAGAAGGATACCGTATTCTGGGTGCAGGATTATCATTTCCTCGCGCTCGGTGCGGAGTTGCGCGAGCTCGGCGTCAACGAGCCGATCGGCTTCTTTCTGCATACGCCGTGGCCGGGCCGCGGCATCATCGAGGGCGTGCCGCGTCATCGCGAGCTGGTCGAGGCGATGCTGGCCTATGACCTGATCGGTTTTCAGACCGAGGAGGATCGCGCCAATTTCCAGGAGTATCTGCGTTCGATTCCGGGATTGAAGCTGCACGACGATATCGTGTACTCGCGGCACGGCCGCGGGCGCCTTGCGGTGTTTCCGATCGGGATCGATGCGGAGAAGTTCGCGGCCGCGGCCGCAAAGGCGATCACGCATCCGGACGTATCGCGGTTACGCCGAAGCCTCAATGGCGAGAAGCTCGCGATCGGCGTCGACCGGCTCGACTATTCCAAGGGCCTGATCAACCGCATCTGCGCCTTCGACCGCATGTGGCAGCAGGAGCCCTCATTGTTGCGCACGGTCTCGCTGTTGCAGATCGCAACCCCCTCGCGCGGCGGGATCGAGGTCTACAGCAAGCTGCAGAACGAGCTCGCCCGCCTCGTCAGCGAGGTCAACGGCCGCCATGCGGAGGTCGACTGGACTCCGATCCGCTATCTCAACAAGGGATTCGGACAGGCCGTGCTCGCCGGCCTCTACCGCTCGGCCCAGGTCGGCGTGGTGACGCCGCTGCAGGACGGCATGAACCTGGTCGCCAAGGAATATGTCGCGGCTCAACACCCGGAGGATCCCGGCGTCCTGGTGCTGTCGAAATTCGCCGGCGCCGCGGTCGAGCTCGATGCCGCGCTCCTGGTCAATCCGCATGATATCGACGCGATGGCGCAGACGATCGCAACGGCGCTTTCGATGCCCCTCACCGAGCGGCGCATGCGCTATGAGGCGATGATGGCGAAGCTGCGCGGCCATGGCATCCAGCAATGGTTTTCGGAGTTCATCGAGGCGTTGCAGGAATGCCGGGTCGTCCGCGGCGCAACCGCGGCCCGAACGTCAGCCGCGCCGAACCTCCGATCGCTGCGTTCCATCCATGGCGGCGCGCGATAGACCAGAGCCCGCGGGATCGCGCTAAATCTAGAAGCAGTAGGAAATGCCCTCGAGAGTGGGGCAGCTCGTCTGCGAGGCCGGATTTTCCATCGGCACCGTGCCCTTGCCCGAACCCACCATCACGCCCTTGCCGACAATCACGGACGCCTTGTTGCCGATGATGACGCTCGGGTGAGGGTTGACCCGGCTCGATCGCGTGCCGTCGGCCCAGACGATGGCGTCGCCCGACAGGATGCCGCGACGGCCGTCCTCACAGGTCACGTCGACGCCGACACGCGTGCAATTCTGCGCCCGCGCGGCGCCGGCGCCGCAGAGCGCTGCCGCGAGCAGCCCCAAAATCAAGGTGTGACTGACCTTCAAAGCTCCCTCCCTGCGCCGCGCCCCAAAGCTCCGATCGGGCGAACCAGATCGATGGTCGCCCGAGTGCTATCGCGGGTTCACGACGGGCTTGCAAGGGGGCAGGCCGGGCTGTGCGGAGTGTTCCAAAATCGAGATTATGTTCAACGGGTTACCTGAATTGCGGCGGACCGCTGCGGCATTTGCTTGCAAAAACCGGGCAGCCCCGTCAAGAGAGAGCCGCAAGGAGAGATGGCCGAGTGGCTTAAGGCGCACGCTTGGAAAGCGTGTGTGCGGGAAACTGTACCGTGGGTTCGAATCCCACTCTCTCCGCCATCATCTTGTTCTCCGTCGTTCGCGGTTGTTCTGTAAGGCCCTGAAAGCATCAGGGAAACTTGTTCTTTTTGTTCGTCCGAGATTGCCGGGATGCGCCATCATTCCCAGATCAAACGTGGGTATGAACGTGCGGTCACGGTCGAGATCAGCAAATGGGGCTCGGCTCTGTGCAGGACGTGAGCCTTGCTGAGGCTCGGCAGCAGGCGGCGGAATGCCGCAAACTTCGTCAGGATGATTTCATGACGGTGAATGGGTTTGCCATTGCCGCCGCACAGGCTCGATCATGAAAAAGTTGACTACAAATGCAGTGATGCCAGCCAAAGTCGCGAGTTCTTCCGCTAAATCGAGGCGAAGTGTTAGGTCGGCGGCACCTACGGCTGACAGAAGACAGAGAAGCGCGGCGGTGAGCATGTACAGCAACCGTTTCATCTGAGCCCTCGCATCTTCGAGTGTCCCTCGCTGGCCCTCCCGACCCCACCAGCGCTTCGGAAAGACTCACCAGCGGGCTTCGCAGGCTGCGCGCCGCTTGATCTAAATCAAGCGAACTCATGCTCAGTTCCACTTACCTTTAGATAAACTGCACGAGAAGCCGGGAGCGTTCCATGGAAACCAAAAATGACCCGTTCGAAGCCGTTCGAACTATGATGCATGAAAATCTCGAAAGGCTGGGAGGCGCTACGCAGGGCTACCTTGATATGCTCGAGAGGACCATGCGAGCCTTTCCAGGTGCCAATCAGGACCAAATAGGCACGTTCAAGGCATACATTGAGCGGCAAGTTGCAACAAATAGAGAGCTTGGCGAAAGGCTTTTGAGCGCCAAGGATTTCCCGGAGGCCTTCCGCATTCAGGCCGAATACTTTCAGTCCCAGTTGAGGGCCTGTGCAGAAGATGCAGCCCAGATCGGCGCAAAGATGGCTGGCTCGTTCAACCGAACGGGTTGAGCCGCGAGCAGTCATCGCCAAAAAGGCTCGGATAGCCGCTCTCGCGGAGTGATGGCTCCCAAAACGACGAATGACTGCGGCTTGCTGCAGAGTGGTTCAGGCTCAAAGCGCCACAATCACTCGGGTGACTTTCTTTGCCAAACGTAGAAGCCTTTCTCCCCCATTTTGTCTATGACGATCATTTGCGTGGGGTATTCCTCGTCTTCGACCGTGATCAGCTTGGTCAATTTGACGACCTTCCGGTCCCGGTCCTTGCCGACAACTTGCATGGAGCTGTCAGAGGCGATGTCATAAATGCCGCTTATCGAGAAATTCGAGGTTGCTCGAGGCCCCGTCGTAGAACTGTAGCTGCCGTGGCGGATATTGCCCCTCACCTCAAGACAGCCGAGCGTAATCGTTTCGTCGCGCTCCCAGTCATTCCAAACGCCTTCAAACGCGCAGAAGGGTTCGGAATGCGCGGCGAGGTACATCTCTGTCCTGGCGGCTGCATGCGCGTCTGCTACCCAAGCGTTCCTGTAGTCGAACCCGGTCTTCGCCGCCGCAATGAGCAGCGCGGCAATTCCTACGGCCAGCACGCAATTGAAGCCTGTTTGTTGGCTCTTCATATCCCGTAGCCCTGAACGGCCGAGCCCATCCGCGCCGCGTTGAGTTTAGGCCGGACGTAGAGATCAGAATGTGAAGCAATTCACAATTCCGGATCGGTTCAAGGGCTTCTGGCGCTGAGGAAACCTGGGGATAGCAGATTACAGCCCTCGCAAGGAGCTAGAGGTCTTTCAACAGCCTGCTAAATCAAAAAGACTGCTTGAGACGTCGCCAATGCACAGATGATTGTCGGCCGCCCGGCGTAGGGCGGCCGACGTTTTGTTCAAACGGCCGCAAAGCTACTCGGCGGCGCGGTTGTTGCGCGTGGCCTGCCGCAGCTTCTCGATGTCGGCCGGCGTCAGCTTCGGCCGGTCGATCGTCAGCGTCAGCTTGTCGAGCTTGCCGGTGAAGCGGAATGGAACCTGGTAGTCCTCGGCCACCGGCGTGCCGGTGTCGGCGCCGATGTCGAAGTTCTCGTCCCATTGCAGGATCAGCGGGACAGTGCGCTCCATGGCCTGGCGCGCCACCTCCTTGCCGTCAACCTTCAGCACACCGGTGCCGCCACGACCGATGCCGCTCACGTTGTTGAAGGCAAGCGTCCCGAAGCCAAGGCCATCGTAGCTGAAGTCGAACTCGAGCGTGTGCTTGCCTGGAGCGAGAACGTCGGGGCCTTCCCAGCGCACGCGCTTGAGGTCGAGGAGATTCCACAGGAAGACGGGCTTGCCCTTGAGCACGTAGAACCCATAGCCGCCGAACCGGCCGCCCTGGGTCACGATCATGCCTTCGGCGCCGGCCTGCGGGACCTCGACCTCGGCATTGAACCTGTAAGACGCGGCGAGAATGTTCGGCGCGTCGCCGTTCGGCGTGCCGGTGATCTCGCCGGACCAGACGAACTGGCTGCGGCCGGCCGCGAGATTCGGACGCGGCGCGACGATCCGAGTCGCGACCGTGGCGTCGAGCGGCAGTACCTGGTATTTCGCCGCTTCGGACCAGAACAACTCATCCATTTCCTTGACCTTGTCCGGGTACTTGCCGGCAACGTTGTCGTACTGGGTCCAGTCCTTGGTGAGATCATACAGTTCGTAAGGGTAACCGGCGGGATCCTGGCTGACCGCGCTGGCCACGACCCACGGGGGCCGCATCACCTTGGTGCTGGCGATCCAGCCGTCATGGTAGAGCGCGTGGTCGCCCATCATCTCGAAATACTGCGTCGTGTGGCGCGAGGGAGCGTTCGCGTTCGCCTTGTCGAAGGTGTACATGAAGCTTGTGCCCTCAATCGGTTTCTGCGCGATGCCGTCGACTACGTCGGGCGCCTTGACGCCGGTCGCTTCCAGGATCGTCGGAACGATGTCGATGACGTGGGTGAACTGATTGCGGATGCCACCCTTGTCGGTGATGTGCCCCGGCCACGAGACCGCCATGCCCTGACGCACGCCGCCGAAGTGGGACGCGATCTGCTTCGTCCACGAGAATGGCGTGTCGAATGCCCAGGTCCAGGCCACCGCCATGTGCGGATAAGTCTTGTCCGTGCCCCAGATGTCGTAGAAATACTTGAGCTGGTCCTCGACTGGGACGTCGACGCCCTGGAGCGAGGCGACCTCGTTCGGCGTGCCGATCAACGACCCTTCGGCACTGTTGCCGTTGTCGCCGGCGATGTAGATGATCAGCGTGTTGTCGAGCTGGCCCATGTCCTCAATGTGCTGGATCACGCGACCGATCTCGTGGTCAGTGTAGGCGAAGTAGGCGGCGAACACGTCCGCCTGGCGGATGAACAGCTTCTTCTCGTCGGCCGTGAGTTGATCCCAGCGTTTGAGCAGGTCGTCCGGCCAGGGCGTGAGCTTGGCGTCCTGCGGGATGACGCCGAGCCGCTTCTGATTGGCGAAGATGGTGTCACGCAGCTCGTTCCAGCCCTTATCGAACAGGTGCATGTCACTGATCTTCTTGATCCACTCCGGCGTCGGGTGATGCGGGGCGTGGACGGCCCCGGGCACGTAGTAGACGAAGAACGGCTGGTCCGGGTTGATGGCGGTGACCCGGTCGAGGTACTGGATCGCATCGTCAGCCATCGCGGTGACCAGGTTCCACCCGGGGTTGTTATAGTATGGGTAGATGGCCGTGGTATTGCGGAACAGGTTCGGCTGCCACTGGTTGGCATCGCCGCCGACGAAGCCATAAAAATAGTCGAAGCCCATGCCGGTCGGCCATTGGTCGAACGGCCCGGCCTGGCTCGCCTGGAATTCCGGCGTGTTGTGGTCCTTGCCGAACCACGACGTCCAGTAGCCGTTATCCTTGAGGATCTTGCCGATTGTCGCCTTGTCGCGGGTCATGATGCTGTTGTAGCCGGGATAGCCGGTTGACTGCTCGGCGACGACCCCGAAGCCCATCGAGTGGTGATTGCGACCGGTGATGATGGCGGCGCGCGTCGGCGAGCACAGCGCCGTCGAGTTGAAGTTGGTATAGCGCAGGCCGTTGCCGGCGATCCGGTCGAGGTTCGGCGTCGGGATCACGCCGCCGAACGTGCTGGTGACGGCGAAGCCGGTATCGTCGGTCATGATCAACAGCACGTTGGGTGCGCCCTTGGGCGGCACGACGCGCGGCGGCCAATAGGGCGTCGACTGCGCGGCGTTGCGCTCGATCTTGCCGTCGAATTTTGGCGGCGGCGGCGGCAGCTGGTCGCCGGGTATCGTTGTCGTCGCACTCGGCGAACCGGGGGTGCCGGTGACCTGCTGAGCCCAGGCAGAAGCGCAACCGAGTGCAAGAATTGCAGCAGCCGAATAAAAGGCCTGTCTGAACTTCATGGCGGACACTCCGGTGAAAGTGTTTTGACTACTCGCCGCCCAGATTGAGAAGTCTTGATCTCAATCAAGCCCCGAGAACGGAGGCGCTTCGACGCAATTGCTTTCCGTGCGGCGGAATTCGCAGGCTATTAGACCGGCTGGATGCAGCTTGCGCTGGAACCCGCATTTGCTTTTTTGAACGGGGGATGCAGTGATGCGGTGCCGCTGGTATGCCAATCAGCAGCTTGTTCAAGAGATGTCTGCGCGTGGCCCCTTAGC
Source organism: uncultured Alphaproteobacteria bacterium (assembly GCA_963738845.1). Taxonomy (GTDB): domain Bacteria; phylum Pseudomonadota; class Alphaproteobacteria; order Rhizobiales; family Xanthobacteraceae; genus Bradyrhizobium. Next base: position 114,473 of record CAVTYJ010000021.1, read on the forward strand.
GGCACATTGCGTCGCCGCGTAACATCGGTTGCTAACGGGGCATAGAGCAAAATCTTCTCTTGATTTACTGAGTTCACAGCCTTGTCGCTACGTCATCAGGACAACGGTGAGGTCGCCCAAAAGGGGAAGCGCCGCTGACGAGCTTTGGCGGGATATTTGCGCCCAAGCTGGCCTAGATGCATGCCACCCTTGGCAGGGCTATCCGTTCCCACCAGTCCGCGACACACTTTTATGGCTTGTTCGCAGCGCTTCGGCTGAGCGCGTAGGGCGACAGCAGGCCCGGAGAGTTGAACTGGGCTCGGAGAAATACTTCGACAGTGTTGCAGCCGGGCCTGTTCTCAGAACGAACCGTTGGTGCCATAGATGACTATTCTAGCCGCGAAACAAACCTGACCACCGCACTGGCTAGGATCGGCCCGCGCCCAAGTCACTCGCCCCGCATGCCGCGACTGATCACCACGGGTAAAATGTGATCCATCTCACCTGTGCGCGTCCAATTTCGATACAGAGGTAATCAAACAACGAGGTTTGATCGTGCCGCCCATATTCGAATTGCTTTACCGAAAATATTGCCGTGCTCGACTGGCTGAAATGCGGAAACAGTTTTTGATCCGGACCGGGAGCCGGGAAGTTTCGGATGCGAATTACGAAGCCAGACATCCCGACGGCGTTGATGATCCGGGCAGCGGTTCCAAGGATAAGTTCCCGCACTAGCTTCGATCCTGAGCGGCGCGGCAAATCGATCCGGTTGTTAGATGACATATGCGCCTGCCTTGGCGCCCAAGGCAATGAACTGAGAGTTTGTTTAAGTTCCAATAAAGAGCCGCATGGCAGGGTGGATTTGTGAACTTAAGAGAGGTCGCTCAATCCGATACAAAGCTGCTCGCGCGGATATTCCCGATCGACCAAGATCGGAGCTTGGGTCGATCAAGCCTTAAATTTGCGTGGAAAATTTGCCGTCTGCGGGATGTGAGTTTGTCCGACGAGCGTGCTCATGAAAACGTCTGCACCTTCAGCGTAGGTCGATCCGTCGCTCACCCCTAGTGTGGCGCACCACTCTGCAGGCATCGTTGCGGATTCATCGGTGGCGGCTAACGCCGTGTCCCACCACCAAGCCGGTGCATCCGAACGATCCTTTGCTGGAACGGCTCGCCACTGGGCATACTCGTTCACAGCGCGTTCGAATTGGAACGTTAGGGCAGGATGCATCGGAACTCCCGCGGTTTTCGTCAGCACACACTGACTTGCCAATGCTGCGCATACAAGCATCAAGTTTTCGCCGGACTGCAATCGGAACACGATGGGCAGGAGTTATTGTCGGCGCGGTCGATCGTCTATGCGATTGATCGTGGCTGCGATGGCGTTTCAACCTGATCCCTCAGACATATGGCCCCCCAACGCGTCAGCGGGCCGAATCAGTTCCGTTTCACGGGGATCACAAGGGTCTGGCCTGGATAAATGAGGTTTGGATTCCGCACCCGGTCGCGGTTTGCTCGATATACGAGCGCGTATCGTGCGCCGTCGCCATAAGTAACCCGGCTGATACGCCAAAGGCTGTCGCCTCGGGATACGACCTTGCTCGAGATCGCGTGCGCATCGCTCGGCGAGGATGAACTTTCGTCCGCGGCCGGAGCGGCATCGATCGCAGGGGCTGCCTCTAGACCGGCGGTTCTTTTCGGCGGCTCACCGGTCACCCGAGGCGGCTTCGACGAGGGTTGAGAGGCAGTCTTGGAATCATCGTCAGCACGCGGCTGCGCTTCTCGAGTGCTCGGTCCCACATCGTTGACCGTGACCGATACACCCTGTTTCGACGACGTGACCGTGCCGTCGGGCAATCTTGCACTCAACGTCAACTCATAGTTGCCCGCAGGGAGTCGCGGAGAGACGATTACGAACTGTCCGGACGCATCTGCAACGGCTTGATCGAGGCGCCGGCCGCCGCGCAATAGATCTACTGTCGCGCCCGGAGCCGCTCGTCCCGCGATGACCGCGTCGCCACCCGCATCAACGCGAGCGATGTCGAAGGAGGGTGCGGATTGATTCTCGGCCTCCGGCGGTCCGGCAAGTTCGGCTGCAACGGCCGCGGCCTCGCTTGCTGCGAGCGCAGTCGCTGTCCGAGTGACCGCGCGCGTGGGCTGAGCCTCGCTGGAAGCAGCCTGTGCATCACTGCGCACGCCAGGCGGAGGCTGGGGAATCTTGGTCTTTTCAATGCCGGCAACTGCTGAAAGCCTCTCCTTCTGCGCAACGCCGAGAACAATTGCTGCACCACCTGCCGCGATAAACACGGACGCAAGTACTACTGCTTTCACGATCAAAACTGGTCTAACAACCACCACGTGTCGGCCTGCCGATTCGCGACAATCAATTTATTTGACACTGCGCCGATTTTGTTCGGGCATCAAGTCCGGCCAAAAATGGATTGTCGGTCAGCTGTGAGACCGAGCGGTCACCAGGGCGGCGCTGTGGCCTAGCCCTTATTAAGCTTTGCGCAATCAACTCCGTTCCAAGGTGAAGCATCCAGCGCGCGTTCAGAGCGAGGCACAAGACTGGGTCGTGACCTGAGCGCCTTCCAGCAGCGGCCTGATGGGCATCCGCCCTGCACACACGAACTGGAATCACCAAAACGACCCCGCTCCCCAGGGATGATTCTTAAAATCCTCTTTGACTTGGATCTGGTTCACACGCAAAAGCCGCCAAGGTTTCCCTCGACGGCCCTTTGTCGTTGCGTTGCGTTTGCTTAGAGGTTTGCCGCGCCGAGCGCTGCTCGAACGTAGCCCAAGCCTGCTTAGCCACAGGACGCACTGTCTCTATTTAAAATGAGGCAGTCGATGCGTCGCCTGTATGTCGGGGCGAACGATCCCCGATACAAACGATGTTGGCATCTCCGACGATGCCGAACAAGCCAGCGGTGCTGTCCTAGCTGGTTAACTAAAGGGGGGCACGTGCGGCCTACAGCAGCGCCCCGATATCGGTGAACTCCAGATACGTACCGCTCTCGTGCAGCCATAACCAGCCAAGAGCGATGGCGCGCCCGATCCCGGCGCGGAAGTCTGCGTCTGTGCCGCCGGCCTTGAGCAATCTCGGAGATAAAAGGGCCGCTGGCAGTCGCCTACCAGCGGCGGTCAAAGTATTTGTCGGGCATGCAGTCCCGTCATGTCCATGAGTATCAGCCGGCGCAGAAAGGTTCATCCTTCATGGGGCTCCAATTGAAGTCTGGCCGCATGTCGGCGCCGCGCGTGCCGCCCGTTCCGCCCGCCTGGCGCCGCCCTGCAAACGAACTGCTGCTCAATGTCCGATAGCTGCTGCACAATGATTGCAGCATCCCATGTCGCGTGCCTCGAGAGGCCTGCTGCGATGTGGAAGCTCGTGCAGTGATTATGCTGCGAACGTGAAGCGCCGGACGAAGGCCAATATCCTGATTTGGTAGCCCGCGATTTCCCGAATCGCATCCTGCCGTTCCGTGCCTGCGGGAAGCCGATTTGCAGCATCCCACAAACCGGCAAGCATCATGACGACCTCTTGCATCTTCTTTAGGTCGGGCACTTCACCTGCGCCTCGAAACAACGGGATTTCTCCTGAAAGGTCGCCACAAACAAATAGCAGCGAAGACACGCTCAGTGATTGCACGAAGCCGCCCTTTTCAAGGCGTCAGGAACGGTTTCCTTCATTGGTTCTTCGTCCTCGACCACGAGAATTAGAGGAACGCTTTCCAATTCCCCTCCGTCAAGACGATTCCGGTCTGGCGCAACGGGAGGCGATGGACCGTCACTGGCCAGAACTACCCAGCTCTTTCAAAGCCACCTCGGAAATCTTCGCCGGGTCTTCAATGCCCAAGCGGCCAACCTCAATGACTTTTTCGGCGACAAGCAGAGTGATGGGGTCGCTGCGATCCTTCAAGCCGAGCGCCCTTAAAGTCTGTTCGTAAGCCGTCACTAAACGGTCTATTTCCTCGGGCCCGAACGTAGTGTTACTTAGCAACCCGTGTATGGTCATGGCTTACGACAACGCGCAGCGGCGGCAACGCGCGGTGACTTTTATACTGCGCGTCGAAACAATTTCTGAAATTAGCGGAGGAACTTAAATTGGTGCGGCGCAGTGGAAAGGCCCAAGGGACGTTCGATTACCTCGTCGTCGCGGGCAATCGACGGGGCAATGCGATGCATCCGCGAGATTGACCACGTCGCTACGTTCGTTTCTGTCTTCCACGTAAGTTGTCAAAACTATTTTTCATGTTAGAAGCCCGGCTCCACAACAAACGAGAGCGAGAATGGCAAAGCGAGTGAAGAGGGTTGTCCGCCGTCCGTACACAAAGGCGGATGTTAGAGAATTGCGAGCGCATTCAAAGGCGAGAACGCCAGTTAGAAAAATTGCCCGGCAAATGAAGCGCACGGAAGCTTCGTTGCGGCAGAAGGCGCTGACGCTGAATATCGGCCTCGGTCACCGGCGGTAGTCGGCAGGGTCTGATCGGTAAGGACTTCAGCAATGAGACTGCGCTTGTGCTTGTCCGATGCTGCCTCCTTCGCCGTCTTGACAGAGCTCTACCGTTCGCAGGCGCAAATGTGTCGTCAAATGGCTTCGGTGACAGTGAACCCTTATAAAGAAGGATGGTTGGAGTTTGCCGAGGAGTGGAGAAAGCTGGCGGAGGAGACCGAAGCAAAAGCAGAGCTAGAACGCCAGCACGACAATAGCCTGCATGGGGAACGCCGCTGATGATCCGAAGTCAGCGGTCCCGGACACGAAATCTCAATCGTCCCAGATGCGCTCACCGCACTGACATTCGAACACGCGAACACTCTTCCCCTTGCGAGGATCAAGGAACGTTGTTGTTCTTGTAGTGCGGGCAAGAGCGCCGCACTTCGGACAGCGATGCTGTTCCTGCTCTTGAGGCTTGGGCAATTGATCTTTGCCTTCTGTCATGAATGATAGACCTTTGCAGCGTCCTGGATGTCCTCCCTTAATTTTGCTGCTGGAAAATTGGTTCTGATATTCTGTTTAGAATTGCCCTAAGACGCGGAACGGCAGGCTCGAATCGAAATCCGCAGGCCGGGACGAGGCGCGGGAGCAACCTGCGTCAGTTGGCGGCATCGATCTCGGTGGGTGAGGAAAGGTTTCGCCCTGCCACCGCGCTTGCCAATAAACTTGCCAGGATGGCTTGGGCCATGATGGCCCGAAACGAACGCTACAGGGAACCCGCCGCACTCACGGCGTAAACGAGATCGCGCCCGATGGACGATGCTTCGCGAGGGATCATTGTTGCCGGCGTGTGCTTGACGGCTCCGCCTGCTCAACGTCGCCCGCGGGAGAGCGTTCTGCCTTTTCGAGTTTCAAATACTTTGATAGCTAGGTGCGTCGGCGGAGCTCAGTCACTACGGAGTAGAAGCTATGCCCAAACCGGAAAGCTTCCCAATCGACAAGATTTACGTTCCCGTGAAGAGGAAGAAGGCTCTCAAGCCTGAGCTCGTTCAAGAAATCGCGGAAAGTATTTTAGAAATCGGACAACAAGCGCCCATTCTCGTTCGGCCCGACAAAGGCCGGTTCGTTCTGGTCGAGGGGCTGCATCGGTTCGAAGCTTGCAAGGCTCTTGGCGAAAACACTATCATCGGGGTCTTGGTCCCGGCTGAGGTTCACCAAAAGACGCTTTTGTCCGATAGCGCTGAAGCAGAGCGCGACAAGATGGCGCGATTGAAAAGACTGCGTCTCGAAAAGGAGGCTGCCGCGAGCTTAGCGGCTGCTTCAAAGCCAGTCAGGGAGACGCAATCAGCAGAGCTTCTGCGAAAACCTTCGGAGAAGGGTATCCGGGACAATCTCAAGGCGTCACGAAGCCAATCAAATCGTAAGACTTCAGGATTAACGCCAAGAACCTTGTCGGAATGGCTCACGCAACAAAAGCGCGATGGCGGTCGTTACTGATTGCCCGCCCGGCCGCGACCACTGGCCCGAGTTCAATAAACCGCCAGTGAACGCACTTCAGAAGTGATCCAACTGACACCCACGAACGCAGGAACCGTCAAGCGATCGGTTGTGCAACCGGAAAGGACAGCCTGCAGAACGCTCCCGGCAGTACGATCGGACAAATCGCTCACGGCATAGCGAAGCAATTCGCAAACGGGGAACGATCCCGGCCTGCTGGCGCGTCTGCCTCCCTGTCCGGGGTTATGATCGCGAGATGGTAACGCATGTTGCTGCAGCGGCGTGCGGCCGAGGAGCAGTTTTGCGGGGTCGGGTCGGATGTAAGGCCGCACAGCCGCTCATAAGCGGCTTCTGGGTTCACTGATCCTTCTTCGTCGTGGGCAACGGCTCGGGTTCAGTGTCGGGCGGCGGAGTGTTACGGACGGCCTGTGCCAGCATCTCGCGTAGCTCAGCCTTCGTCTTTGCCGCCTGGCGCGGCATCGGTTTCCATGACGTCATGGCCACTATATGGGGCGTCAGAAGGCGGAATTGAATTGGCCAGTAACGGCTTTTGTGCGAAAAGGTCACGTCATGAGCAAGCGCGAAAATGAGGCCAACAACGTATTCCGTCCATCGGACAGCCCGCTGACTGAATACGAGAAAGAGCAAATCGCTCTGCGCAAGAATCTAGAACGGCTGAAGGTCGAAAGATTGGCCAGAGAGGCTGCAAATGTGCTCAAAAAGAAAACGCCGAAAGTTAAGTGATGAGCCATGAGCGCCCCAAGGACGCTGCTTCGCCAAGGTCTCGGTACGCCTCGAGACGTCACCGCTGTACAGACGTCCCATATTCCGGATAGCCTCTCACACCGGGGCAAGCGGCCTTTTTGCTGAGTTGATGTACGCGCGATGAGCCCGGTCTGAACTCGCTCACCCCCGTGGGACGTGACGTGCTTGGGTCGCGCTGTGATGGCCAGAGCCTGCGCCTAAATACGCCCCTTGGCGAGCGCTATCTTTCGGCCGCGCAAATCCTCGACAAAAGCGGCGGGACCTCGGGCAGTAGCTCGACCGGTTGCGCGGCATGGGCCGAAATAGGCATTCCCGCGCGCTATTGCGAATCGAAAAAGGCTGTCAACTGAGGCGGCTCTGCTTTGAATCGCGCCGCTCCCTGAGGGTCTGCTGAATTGCTCTTTCGGCGGCGCGAATGGCCTCCACGCGATTATGTGCAATTCCGGTCCTCGGCGGCCGGCCTTCTCGATCAAACGACCATCTCCAGCCCGATCGGTTGATCGTTTGAACTACTGTGTACTCAATGCCCTGGTGTTCCATGATTTACGATAGCACGATCTTGGGGTGACTTCGCTCGATAAAGCGAGGTCAGAACACAAAAAGGAGAAGCCTTGCCGGTACCATCACAGGAATGCCGCCCCTGCTGAGGTCGTGGAGGGAGCTTCGATCAGTGGAGACCGGAAACGATGCGCTCCCTTGATAGTCTCTCGACGGTTGGCCTTCACCACAGATATTGGGACATGAACATGATGGCTTCCACCGGCCGCCGGAAATGAAGGATGCTCCGAGGTCACCACAAGCGGCGGCGCTCACCGGCTACTTCTTCTTCGCCGGTCTGTCGATACGCTCGCTTTGAAATTCCTCAGGCCCTTTCAGCAGACGGCGTTTCCGAATCGCCTGTTCCACCGCGGACGCGGATTTGTCTGCGAGCTGATCCAGTTGTTTCCCGGCAGTCGCCGCAGCCCGCTCGGCCCGTTCAGCTCGAGCCGGAGTGATTTGGGTTGGACTCGCCTCAATGGTGAGGCCTAGCTCAACCAGCCGGCGGACCGCTTCCGATAGTGTCGGCCGGTCAGGCTGATTCTCGGCCCATTTGACGATAGTGGCTTGCGCGACCGGATCAGCTCGAAACCCGATCAAAGCGCGACGGGCAACCATCTTGCCCATTCCGCTCACCTCATCCAACAGGCTCAGGTAATTGCGCAACTTGTCATCCGCCACGGCAAGGATCTCTTCCCGGTGTTCGCCGTGCACGGTCGCAAAAATGACCTGAGCGAGTATCCCGACCGCCTTGAGGAAGGTATCGTTGGGATCTTCATCGGCTGACTTCAGGATTTTGTCGGCGAAGTCGTGCGTCGACTCTAAATGGGCCGCGATCGCCTTATCGTCGTTGCCGCCAATCATGCCGCTTTCCTCCTGTGTGGTTACTGCAATGGTTTTGATCGTCGTGGCGGCCTCTGTTCACGAGATTAACGTCGAAGCGCGCAGCCCGGACGAAATCAGCCACTCTTTGATCTCTGCGGCAGCCTCTGTCTGAGCCGCCTTCCGCAAAAGCTCATCGCGACGAACACCAGGACCCTCGCCCTGCTGAGCCGTGACGGTGACGTCGAGAAGGCGGGCATAGACTGATTCCTTGACCATGCGCGAATTCATACAGCCGGCACACGGCGAGAGATGTGCCTTTCGGACAATTTGCCGTCGATGCCCTTTGGCACTTAACGGACATCCGTCGTCGCCGCGTGATCGGTTGAGCGCAAGCGGGCGCGAACGCGAAGCAGCCGTGGCCGCTAGCACAGAGCAGCCACGGGCCAGAAAGCGATCACGGAATGAACGCCGCCGCTATCGCTATGGTGCGGCGAGCTTTGGAGTCGCTTCCTGAAATTGGTTCGTCCGACCACGAACATGAACGGCGGGGGCGGTAAAGCTCGGTATTTAAGATGGCTATGCCTGCCTGGTATTGCATCACAGCATGGTTCACGCTAGAGCAGTCGTAAATTTCAGGGATAGACCACATGCCATATGCCTATAAGCTGAATGAAGACGTTCGCCACCAACCGCAAGGTCCACAAGGCCGTGCCGCAAATGATCCACCAATGATTTACACCATCGTTCAACTTATGCCCATTGAGACAGATGGACGTCTTCGATACCGCATCAAGAGCAAGTCAGAGAATATAGAGCGAGTCGTTACGGAAGATCAGCTTTCGTATTCTCAGTGATTTGGGGCGCTTGATGACGGTTGGGGGCTTAGTCGTGCTGAATGATCGAGAAAATATCCTGAGCGCGCTCCGCGAGAAGCCGCTCAAACTGTACGAGGTCATGAAACGCGCCAATGTTGTGAATCAAGAAGCCTGCCAATCCCTCCTGTTGAAAATGCGAGACGAAGGCCTGGTGAAGTTCGATATCCACAAAGGGCTATGGCTCATCGGATAATTTGTGAAATTGCGGCGACCGTCCAGCGTTTATCATAGAAGCCTCGCTGCGGCGCTTAGGAACATGATCAGTCTTTAGAAGGACTGGGTGTATCGCAGCGCCCGATCAGATCTTGAGCGGTTGCCTTATATTTTTGGAATAGCGCCGAGCGGCCGATACGCCGTTTTTTGATCGTTTTCGAAAGTCGGGCTGTCCAACTGCGAGGTCTGTTTTACCCCTGGGAACGGAGATCAGTGGAGTTCTTAACGACACTGTCTTGCGCCACATAGACGATTGTCAACATTCGCTCGAACAGAACAGCGCGCGATTTCTCAGGCAACGTATTGAAGGCGGCTTCGATGAAAGGCTCCAGCAACTCACTTCCATTCGCCCTCCACAAGCACCAGCAGCACTCCATGAACTTCTTTTCCGCCTCATCGCCGCCGCGCTTCAAAATAGGTGCAAGCCCGTTCAGAGTCACCCTCAACGATTGATTAAGCTCGCGATCTACCGCATCAACCCCGAACATGGTCTTCTCCTCGATGAACGCGACGAATCCTTATCAAACCCGAGTCAGCGGTGTTCGCAGCGCGGGAGTGATGACGTCAGCTAGAAAGAAAGTACACGCGCGCACGCAAAAGTGCCATGAGCCGACAAAGGAATGCGTTTTACGTCGTGCATAGGCTCGCGCTAAGATAGCGACGTTCAATTGGTCGCGGCATGTAACGGTACGACGAGCGTCAAATGGGTGCCTCCAATCGGCTCTCGTCTCGTCAATTCGGCCCCCAGCTGACCTGCCAAGGCTTGAACAATGCGCGTCCCAAGGCGTTTGGTGAGAGCCGGGTCAAAGTCGGCGGGCAGTCCAATTCCGTCATCGCTAACCGAAATCGAGACCGCTTTGTCCTCGCTTAGAACGAGTTGCAGGCGGATCACCCCACCGGGGTAATCGGGATAGGCATGTCTACCGGCGTTCAAGATCAGCTCGTTGACAATCAACGCGACAAGGATGGCGCGGTCTGCCGCGAACTGGATTTCTTTGGGTGTTTCAACCTCGATCTTGCAGGGCGCAACTGTGGTCTCCAAATCTCCAGCTACTTCCCGCAGATAGGCGACCAAATCGATGTTTTCGTAGTCGGCATTGTATGCGAGCCGATTGTAAGCCCGACCGACTGCCAAGATTCGTGTAGATGCTTCCATGAGCCGTTCGCTCAATGCGGGATCGTCGGCGATGTTCGCCTGTAGGTGAAGCATGCTCGATACAACTTGAAGGCTGTTCTTGACGCGGTGGTTGACCTCCTTGAGCAAGATTTGATGACGGTCCAGTGCAGCTTGCAGTTTGCGCTGGTACTGCTGCTGCTCAATCGCCATTCCGAGGATATTTGCAGCACCTTGCAGGAAAGTGATGTCATGCTCGCCGAACTCGCCTTCGGATCGGCTGTCCACTTCGAGCACTCCAAATGGCGAGCCATCGCCTTGCAAGATGACATTCATGGCGCGGCGGATACCGTGTTCGACGAGCAGTTCCGGAGTTCGGAATCGCTCTTCATTTTCGAGATGATTGGAAATTACCGGCTTGCCGGTATGGAGCGCGTAGCCAGCCGGCGAATCCAAATCGGCGCCGACAGTTGCGCGGCCAACCACACCTTCGCCCCAGCCGACGCCCGCGCGAACAAGCAAACGCTTGTCTGCCGGAATGTACTCCATGATTTTGCAATATTCGGCGTCCAGACCTTCGGCCGTCATCCGTGCGGTGTGATTGAGCAGATCGGTGAAGCTCGTGCGCTGCAGGGCCAGGACCCCAAGTTCGGCGAGCAGCTCCTGCTGCCGAATACGTAGTCGGAGCGCGCGTCCGGTCAACTCCTCGCGTTCGTTGCTTGGTTTCCCCTCAACTACGGGTTCGTCTTTGGCGGCTATCGGGCTCATGCCGCTCGATAGCATAATGGGCGCCACTTTGCGCGGGAACTTCCGTTCACACTTCCATGGAACTACTGGTACGCCATCATCTGGGCGCCCCGATGTCGGTTCGGTCGTTTCAGCCTGACTTGTCGGAGCAGTCTTCGTCCATACCTCGAAGCTGACCAGCGTGTTTGGCTCACGCCGTCATGTTGGCACGGGCCGATCCATTTACACCTTCGAGATCGCTACCGAGTTCGCCAAATACAGGCGGCAGGTTGCCTTAATCGGACAAATGCGCGCATAGCGCCAGAAAACGATAGCTATTTCCCGCGATAGGGCGCACGCTTCGGTATGCTCGAAAATCTGTCTACTCGTATGCAGAAGCGCGGTCGGTTGATATGACCACGCGCACCCGACGGGAAACGGTTCATTTCAAGCATCCCTTCCTGATCAAGGGCGTCGATCGGCTGCTGCCGTCAGGCGCGTATGAGGTGATCACCGACGAGGAAATGATTGAAGGGCTTTCATTTCCGAGCTTCCGCCGCGTCGGCACGATGATCATGGTCCCCGGTGCAGCTCCGCGCCATTCCTCGGTCGAAATGATCTCAATCAGTTCGGTCGATCTGTCCGATGCACAGCGTAAGGACGCGAGCGCATCCGATGCATGAAAACCCGGTCGATCTCGACAAGCATCGCGGCATGGCGGCGCAAAAGGCCACCGATATCCGTCGCGTGCTCGCCGACGTCGAGGCCAACGCAAAACTGTTGCGCGATCATCAGGCGGCTGTCGAGCTCCAGCTCCTCGCCGTGCCGGCCACCTCCCGGCACGAGGCAGTCGCAAAGGCCCGTTACGTCCTGAATCTGTATGCTGCTGACCTCGCGCCGACCGATACGCATCACCGCGACCTCGTGACGGCCGTACTTGCCGATCTCACCCGGCTCGCCGGCGAGAGTTGAGCGACATAAAGGTACCCCCGAACGACTGAAAGCCTCACCCCGTGCGTTCGATGCAGCATCGAACGAGCCAACTGAAAGCAAACGATGCAAAATCTCTCCCCCCGTCACGTCAAGGTTGAAGAGTTGCTTCGCCTCGGTGTGGTGTCCGGTTGGTATTCCACGAAGGTGAGCGGAACATTCGTCTCAGGACCGCACGATACCGAAGCCGATTGCCTGCGCAGGATTGCGGAGATCAATTCTCCGCAGGTCACCGAGAAATGACCATTGCGGGAGCGCGCGATGCCGCCGCTCCATCAACCGGGAGGCAGATCAAATGACGCTCGCGCGCGGCAAGATCGGGGGATATGAATTCAATCGCATGGTGGTGCTGTTTTCGATGATGGACGGCGCCAGGGAAATCCCATGCGCCGTCAGCGCCTCGGCGATGGACGAGATCGAAAATGTCTCGCGGACGGCGCCGGACCAACGCGAGCAACAATTCCTGCGGTTGCGTGATCGGATCGAACAATGCGCGTCGCGGAAATTCCTCGCTCACGAGCTCGAGGGCAATCCTGCCGGCATCATTCTCCGTAGTATCGATTTTCGCAAATAGCTTCGAAACAGGCCTTTGTTCGAAACATGCCGTCGATCCATTAACTCGCGGGCGTCGGTCCGGCCGGACGCGATACTTATGTTCTGAAGCAACAGGGAAAAATACGAAAATGATTCGAATGTTGATGGTTGGAATGGCCGTTCTGGCTGTTTTACCGGTTCTTGCGGCGCCGGAACGATGTCTCTCAATCCGGTTAGACAAGGAGCGTTTAGCTTGCTTTGACGGCGAGGCCTCTGCAGCTCAGGCAAACAAGCAGCAAGCCAAGGCAAAAAAAGAACCGGACAAATCAACATTTGTCGACCCTGTGGAGTCGTTGAAGGCGGAAAACGACAAGGTCGGCGCACGCCTGAAAGGAATATGTCGCGGATGTTGAATTCTCGATGAGTGTCTGCCTGCTCGCCGCAATTCCAAGCCGATCACCAAGGAAAGTCGGCGGCATGTCCCGCCTCAACCGAACAGGTCATATGCCAGATCCCCACAAATTCAATCTCGCTGAATGGCTCGTTCCCCATACTGTTGCCTATCATTTTGGGGCTGGTCGTTGCTGGCGCAGTGATTATTCAACGGTAGTCAAGTCTCGATTGATTTGGTGGCGGCCGCTCGTTGACCAATTCGCCGGAAAGGTAGGCCATGATATCAACGAATCGTTTCAGGCAGGAGATTCGATCTCGATTGGATGTGGCTGCTGCTCAAGGATGCCGCAGCCTTATCATCGATGCCAAAGAACTCTATCACGCCCTATGCAAGAGTCCGGTCTTTAATCCATGGATGGTCTTCTGCTGTAACGCCATGCGGGCTGAAATGACGGAGACCGACAACTTGATATTCGATTATGCGAACGACACGTTGCTGGTCGTGAAATACATGCTACCGCGAGATTCGCGGATATGAGTCACCTGAATCAGGTGCACCACAAGGTCAGCACGCGAATGTCTCCATCACCTTCGACATCGCCGGATACGCCCGGTTCTTGATCTTCGGCCAATGCTTTGAAGGGCGGTGCGCAGCAAACTGGGGGCCTACGTAATCGGTCGGGTCCGACGTGGAGGAGGTTCGAAAGGGCGGTGACTAGCTGCGCGGGCGCGTATGGCTTCGGTATCAGAACGCTATTCGGAACACCTTCGGAAGCCCTGTACTCGGCGTGGACGGTCATATGGATGATGGGAAAGAGGGTGCTTTTTGGTTATCCGTCTCGCGATTTCCCAACGGTTCAGACCGCCCTGCCTTGATCGATCAACTTTGCCGGTGCTGAGGCCGTAACATCGCGCGTGCCGTCGTGTTGCGTAAGAGACGGCGGCAGAGCGCGCAAGCCCGGCCCTTGTCGATTCACCGCTAGCCCTTCGCCCTGCCCCGATGGAAGTCCGGCATACGTCCGCACTGCGCTTTCCTTTAGCCTTGCAAGACGAAGTGGTGCTCGCTTTTCGAGAGCCGGACGTCGCCCGTTGCTCGTCGCTTGACCGGATCAATCTGGTGAGTACCTCGCTTGGATCACCTCGACCACCTCGCCGGTCACTGGACTGATGCGCTTGCATGGCCCGGCCGCGCCTCTTGAGCCGCCGCGGTGATCCGCCCATGCGCGGACCTGTTCGGCGTAGGTCTTGATAAATGGCCGCTGTGTTCGCGCGGCGTCGCATTCCGTTGGAACGTTGCTGTCCATTGCTTTTTGCCTCAAGGGTTTGCATGGGAAGCCGTCGCAGGCGGGCGGGGAAGTTGAGAAGCGGGGAGCCTGCAGGCAGCCGGGACCTAACCAACGCGTGGGAAGCGCGTTTGTTGCAATGCCTTGCGCTTTCTTGTGATAGGCCGACTAGGCATTCGGCTCAGTAGATACAGCCGTCTTCGTTGTAGACACCGCAACCGTCGCGACTGGAATCTGCTCCGGCTCGGGTAGCTGTCGCGCTCGCTGAACCGTAGCTTCTTTGCTAATAGCGGCAATCGAATTGCCGCTCTTACCTACAATCCGGGCAAGCTCAGCCTCGGAGAGCCGAAGCCGCTTCCTAACCAGACGAACTTGCTTAGCGTCAGTCAGATCCAGTTTGTTACGTAGTGAGTGGTTTTTTCGTCGTTGCATGGCACCTCGCCTGCGAGATCAACGATTGGCCAGATCATATAGTTTCACCCTACCACCTTAAATAAGTGCCATTCCCGATCGAGCGCGCGGTTCGCCAGCACAGCGTGACAAGTGAAAACCTCTAGCCTTCCAATGTTGAGGCGCCTCCCGCTTCGAGCGGGACCGAAAGCCCGCCGAGCGTTCAGCGGATCTTCAGATTTTCCGCCAATTCCTTGCCGCGGTTGGCGACGATCTCGAAGCTCACCTTCGCGCCTTCTTGCAAGCTCGAGAGGCCAGCCTTTTCGACCGCCGAGATGTGGACAAACACGTCCTTGCCGCCACCGTCCGGCTGAATGAAACCATAGCCCTTTGTCGGATTGAACCACTTAACTGTTCCGGTCGCCACTTGTCGCATCTCCCTTTGAATGAAACGTCAGTATCAAGAGCGTCCGGCTGCTTTGCAATTAAAAAGTATCCTCAATGCATGCCGCGCCCGATCAGATCGTGGATAGCCAGCCACGCACCATCAGCATTCTTGTGTTTTCCAGGAATGCTAACCAAGCATTGTTGCACCGGCCGACCCTCGGGGAGATAGTCGACCGGAGAAACATAGAACCGCGCCGGGAAATCGCAGACGCAGCTTCTTAGCTGAGCGGGATCGACATCGACCATCAGCGCGATCCAATCCCATTTTCGCGTATCCTTTATGACGTCGAGTGCAAACCAACCGCGTGGTGGGCGATCAAGCAAACTAAGCTTCATAGTCGGACCTCCAGGTTGGGATAAGGCGGGCGTAGGTGTGTGGTTCCTGCGCTAGAGACCCGGGCAACGGAGCCGTTTGATTAGGTAGATCTTCGGCTTCACCTTCGCCGAGATGGCAAGAGTGGTATGCGCGCTGCTCGTGTTTAACACAATGCCCGCCATTCGGTCGCAGAACGCCTTCCGGTCTGCGGGGGCCGTTCATTGTTTGCCGACCGGAACGTCCAGGAGTTCGGATCAGCTGCCCTGCTCTGTTGAGCAACGAAAACAACATCCTAAGACCTGCATTCTGGGTCACGGCGCTATTTGCAGTGTACCGATCCTGATCGCTACCGGGTTCATGGCTCAGTAGGGAACGAACTCCGGCGGGAGCATTGCGGCCATGATTGCTGCTCCCCGAATCCGCATGCCGCGCCGCAGTAACGTGAGGTCACCATGGATATTGCCGATGAGTTGCCACGCCGCTGCGGCAACCCTCCCTCGCACGAGCCCGCCAAGGAAGGTAAGTGGAGAGCTTTGGGAGCAGCGTCGTCAGAGGCGCGCTCTCACGAAGCCCCGCGATGTTCACTTTTTGAACCTGTCTGGAGGAAACCCGAGTGGAACTTCCGAGTTCTATGTGGGTGGCGCGACTTACGGATATGGAAAACCGGACCTCGACTGGGCCCCCCATGAGTTCTGAAAACAAACGTATATCGACCGGCAACGAAGGCCTGGACGTCGTGCTGCGCGGTGGTTTACCCGGTAACCGCCTGTATCTCCTCGAAGGGTCGCCAGGCTCGGGCAAGACGACCCTCGCCCTCGAGTTCTTGCTGGAAGGACGATCCAAGAGAGAACGCAGCCTTTACATCACTCTTTCCGAGACAAAGGAGGAACTGGAGGTCGTCGCTGCGTCGCACGGTTGGAATCTCGACGGCATCGACATCTTCGAACTGAGCTCCGCCGATGACGTGCTCGGTCCGGGGAAGGACCAGTCAATTCTTCATAGCTGGGAGATGGAGTTCGGAGAAACCATCAAGCTGATCAAGGCTCAAGTCGAGCAGATCAAGCCCAGCCGTGTCGTCTTCGACAGTCTTTCGGAGATGCGCCTACTCGCACAGGATCCGTTGCGATACCGGCGTCAGCTCCTCGTATTGAAGCAGTTCTTTTCGGGTCTCCGCACCACGGTGCTCCTCGTGGACGACCTCACTGGCTCCAATGGCGAATCGGACAATCATCTGCATAGCCTTTGCCATGGTGTCATTACGCTGTCGCGGCTGACACTCGATTTCGGCGCGGCGCGACGCCGGTTTCAGATCCAGAAGCTTCGAGGGGTCGATTTCATTGCGGGATATCATGACTTTGTTATCTGCAGTGGCGGTTTGGAAATCTATCCTCGCCTGATCGCCTCCGAACATCACCGCGAATTTGTCGACAATTCCGTACCCAGCGGGATCGGGGAACTGGACGCTCTATTAAACGGGGGGCCGGCTCGCGGCACCAGCGTGCTGATCACGGGCCCGTCGGGGGTGGGAAAGACCACGTTGGCTCTTCAGTACCTGGCGGCTGCCTGCGAACGAGGTGAGCCCGTGACCGTCTACCAGTTCGATGAATGTGTCGGCACGCTCCTCGGCCGAGCGAAAGCGTTGGGCTTGAACCTACGCCGTCATGTCGATGAGGGACGCCTGGTCATACGGCAGATCGATCCCCCCGGGGGCACGCATCCCAGTCTCATTTGATGCAGGGCGCAGCTCATCTGTTCGCCTTCCCTTGCGCAGCGCCTGAGTTCACCGCGCACGTGACGAAGGACGGCTCGCCCCGAACCGTCCTTGTCGCCGCAAGCGTCAGTCGCAGTATCCAGACCGACCGTAGGCCGGATTGAATCGACAGGGCGCGCCGCTGCCATAGGGGATGGGGGCCGGCGGGCGCGGCGGGAGCTCTTCGGCATAGGAGTAGGAATAGTCCGAGCGATCGATGTAGGCCGACGGAGCCGGATACACGGATCGATATCCTTCATAATATGTCGGCGCTCTGTAGACCTGTCCCGGCGGCACATAACCCGGCCCGTATGCAGGCGGTGCGGAATAAGGCCCGTAGTAATTGGCGTTGGGGACACCATAGCCGGGATAGGCGCCCTGGGTCCCGACCTGAACATTGGCAGAGGCGATGTAGACGCCCCCCGGCGCCACATAGACCGACTGCAATTCGCCTGCGGAAACTTGCGACGACCAGAGAGTGCCAAGCGCAAGGAAGAAAATGCCGTACCTCATGATGACAGTACTCCTGAGACCACCTGTCTGCCCTCGCGATCTTTACCGATCATTAACCAAAGAACAAACGCTAACTGCAAACGCGTGTGTCCCATTTTCGAACACGACGCTGTTCGCATCGCGCAATGTGCATGAGGTTGCCGAACTCAGTTGCCGCGCGCCACGCCTGGCGCGTGGGCCAAAGCGCGAAGATGTATAGTCTCAGTAGAGTCCCGTGAGATAGAACACCGCGATTGCGACGAACACCGCGGCCGTCTTCGTCAGCGTGATCACGAAGACGTCCTTGTAGGCTTGCCTGTGCGTCAGGCCCGTCACCGCAAGCAGGGTGATGACGGCGCCATTGTGCGGCAAGGTATCCATGCCGCCGCTGGCCATCGCCGCAATTCGATGCAGCACTTCGAGCGGAATGTGGGCGGCCTTGGCTGTCGCAATGAAGGTTTCGGACATTGCAGCCAGCGCGATGCTCATGCCGCCGGAGGCCGAACCGGTAATGCCGGCGAGCACGGTTACGGTGACGGCCACGTTGACCAGCGGATTTGGAATCGAGCTCAGCGCGGCCGACACCACCTTGAAGCCGGGCAACAGCGCGATCACGCCGCCGAAGCCGTATTCGGACGCCGTGTTGAGCGAAGCCAGCAGCGCACCGGCGACGGCCGCCTTGCTGCCATCCGCGAACTTGCCAAGCACCGGTCGCCACGCAAACAGGAACACGGTCAGGATTCCGAGAATCAGCGCGCCCTCGACGGCCCATATCGCGGCCACCGGACCGATCTGCGTCACGATGGGATGATCGCCCAAGATCATCTCGTGCTTTGCGCCATAGGCGCGCGGGATCGCCGTCGTCAGCACGAAATTGGCGATGCCCACGACAAAGAGCGGCAGGATCGCGATCCAGGGGTTTGGCAGCTCCTTCTCCTCGAACGGCTCGGGCTCGTTCACGAGGTTGGTGCCGTAGCCCTCGCCATTCTTGTGCGCGGCGTGGCGGCGATTTTCGATATAAAAGAGACCGACCGCAAACACGAAGATGCTGCCGACAAGCCCGAGGATGGGAGCGGCCCACGTGGTCGTGTTGAAAAACGTCGTCGGGATGATGTTCTGGATCTGCGGCGTGCCCGGCAGAGCATCCATCGTGAAGCTGAAGGCGCCGAGCGCGATGGTGCAGGGAATGAGGCGCTTGGGAATGTCGCCCTGGCGGAACATCTCCGCGGCGAACGGATACACCGCGAACACCACGACGAACAGCGACACGCCGCCATAGGTCAGGATCGCACAGACCACGACAATGGACAGCACCGCGCGCCCCTTGCCCAGAATGCCGATCACCGCCGACACGATCGATTTGGAGAAGCCCGATAGCTCGATGACCTTGCCGAAGACCGCGCCAAGCATGAAGACCGGGAAATAGTTCTTCACGAAGCCGACCATCTTCTCCATGAAGACGCCGGTAAACATCGGCGGAACCAGCGACGGATCCGTGAACAGCACGGCGCCGAGCGCGGCAATCGGAGCAAACAGGATGACGCTGTAGCCGCGATAGGCCACGAACATGAGAAAGGCGAGGGCGGCCAGCACGATCAGGAGACTCATGGCAGCGCTCCTTTCTGGTTCTGGACCGCGCTGACCCCTTTCAGACCGTCGAGGTCAGCATCGTCATCCGTTCGCGCTCGAGCTCGCCGATGACCTTGGTGTGATGGGCGACCGCCTCGCTCAACAGGTCCCGGATCGAGATCACGCCGATGAGCCGGCCGCTTTCGACGACCGGCAGGTGCCGAATGCGGTGATCGTGCATCAGCCGCAAACAGTCGGCGAAGGTGCTCAGGACATCGACCTTGACGACCTCCCTCACCATGATGTCGGCCACCGCGGTGGCTTCCGGCGACTTCCCGACAAGCACAAGGCGCCGCACGCAATCCCGTTCGGACAGCACCCCGACGATCGCGGTATCGTCCATGACCACGACAAGCCCGATGTTCTTGTCCGCCATGAGACGCATCGCGGCGAGGAGCGCTGTCCCTGGGGCCTACGGTCCAGAGCGCCTTCGGCTTGGCCGCGAGGATCTGCTTCAGGGGCCGATAGGCGAGGATTTCTTCCGGGCGTCTGAGCGGATGATCCATGATGCGTCGAATCCCCTGACAAAATCGGAGAGGACCTCTGCCGAACCTCTCGGTCCGGCGAATCGTCGCGCTGTTCCGGCTAGAAGGTGGTCCCGCTTCCTCGGCAAAAGCCGGCTGCTGCGATCCGAGATTGAGAAGGTCACGGCCGGCGTTTGTTGATTTATGTCAAGCCGAGCGCCGATCGGATGCGCCGCAATGCAACAAGCGTTTTCTGGAACGGCGGAGTGTGCGAGTAATTGTACAAGACCGTTTCGTGATCGATCAATGCGGCGGGCGAAGCGCGGTCTGTGGAGGTTGATATGGATAGCCCTTCCTTGCAAAACGGCCCCTCCGACTACCTGGAAAGCCTGAAACACGCCGGCGAGCAGGCAATCAAGGAATTCGACAATGCGCTTGTCGCCGCCATGGGGGTCGACGGCAAACCCGCCAAGGGCGAGGGACTCTCGCCTTTGTCCGTTGCGGTGAATCTGCAGCAGCAATTCTGGTCGCCGGTTCTGGATTTCTGGCGCGGGTTTCTGGGCGGCAAGTCGACGGCGGGCAAGCAGCCGCGTGGCGATCGGCGCTTCAAGGATGAAGCCTGGAATCAATCGCCTTATTACCAGCTGGTGAAGCAGTCCTATCTGGCGACCTCCAAGCAATTGTCCGACTTCATCGATCAGGCCCAGGTCGACGAAAAATCGAAGCTTCAGCTTCGGTTTTATGCGCGGCAATTCATCGACGCCATGAGCCCGGCGAACTTTCCGCTGACCAATCCGGAAGTCATCCGCGCCGCGATCCAGACGCGTTCGAGCAGCCTTGTGACCGGGATTCAGAACCTGATCGAGGACCTCCAGAAGGGGCGTATTACCCGCGTCGACGAATCCGCGTTCGAGGTAGGCCGCAATCTCGCGGTCACGCCCGGATCGGTCGTCTTCGAGAACGAGCTGATTCAGCTGATCGAATACACGCCGCAAACGGCAGAGGTCGAGAAAACGCCGCTCGTGATCGTGCCGCCCTGCATCAACAAGTATTACCTGCTCGACCTCGGCGCGGGAAACTCGTTCGTCGAATATGCCGTTGCCCAGGGCCACCACGTTTTCCTGATTTCCTGGCGCAGCGCGGTCACCGAGATCCAGCATCTCACCTGGGACGACTATCTCACGCTCGGGCCGCTGAAGGCGATCGATGTCGTGCGTGACATCGCGGGCGTCGACAAGGTCCACACGCTGGGATTCTGCGTGGGCGGCACCATCCTGAGCTGCGCGGCCGGAGTTCTCGCCGCTCGCGGCGAGAACAAGATCACGACCATGACGCTCCTGACGACGATGATCGACTTTGCCGATACCGGAGAAATAGGTCTTCTGATCGACGACGCCTCGGTCGCGCTGCGCGATGCGACTATCGGGAGCGGGGGCATCCTGCCCGGCAAGGAGCTCGCCTTCACTTTCGGCACGCTGCGCGCCAACGACCTGATCTGGCGCTATGTCGTCGAGAGTTACCTCAAGGGCGCGGAGCCCGACGCGTTCGATCTGCTCTATTGGGATTCCGACAGCGTGAGCCTGCCGGGACCGATGTATTGCTGGTACGCGCGCAACACCTATCTCGACGACAAGATCAAGACGCCCGGCGCGACCATACAATGCGGCGTGCCGATCGATCTCTCGAAGGTAAAGGTGCCGCTCTATGTGCTGGCCTCCCGCGAGGATCACATCGTGCCCTGGCAGAGCGCATTCCGCTCGAAAGACATCCTGGGAAAAGAGCCGCGTTTCGTGCTGGCGGCCAGCGGCCACGTCGCGGGCGTCATCAACCCGCCGGCCAAGAAAAAACGCAGCTACTGGATCAACGACAACCTGGACTGCGAGGCGGCGGAGTGGGTGGAGAAGGCCGCCGAGAAGCCGGGGAGCTGGTGGCCCGACTGGGATTCATGGATGAAGCGGCATTCCAGCGGAACCGTCGCGGCGCCCGCCCATCCAGGCAACAACAAGTTTCACGTGATCGAGCCGGCGCCCGGCCGCTACGTCAAGACAAAGTCGAACTGAATCGCCGTCGCGATGGCGCAGTCGGGCGTGATCAAGGCACCGACGAGCCAGCCTGAACGGCTGCGCGGCCGGAAAGTCATGCGCCGACCTTGACCTCGTTCTCCTCCCAGTCCTTCCACTCAACCTTGTTGATGTCGAGGTAACTGGAGACGGCCGCACCGAGGGTGGGGAAGAAATAGCTTTCGCCGACCTGGGCGAACAATCCAAATCGTTTCAGCTTGTCCTTCACGGGATTCTTGAGCTCGGCAAAGCAAAGCTCGATTCCCCGCGCGTGCAGCGTCTCATCGAGTTCTCGCAGGCGGTCACGTCGATGCTTGTCACCGGCTCCGCCGCGACCACCAGCCAGCGGACGGGCGTCGGCGATCTCGCCACCGCCTCAAGAGCGCGTTCCTTGAAGAACTCGGCGTTGGCGAAGAACAGCGGCACGTCCCACCGGAACAGCACCAGCCCCGGGATGCGGCGCGCATTTGGGTATCGGGTGATGTCGTGGTAGCCCTTGACACCGTCGGCGCGGCCCAGCACCGCAGAGTGCGGGCGCCAGCCGTCCCACAGGAATTCCAGAATGGCGACAGCAAGGGCAAGACCGATTCCCGGGATTGCGCCGATACGCCAACGAAGCACAGCACCGACAACCAGAACTCCCAGCGCTGAATGCGATAGATCCGCCTGAGATCGGCGATCTCGATCAGGCCAAGCGCGGCGGAGATAACGACCGCGGCCAGCGCGGAGCTCGGCAGATGCTGAAGGAGGTTCGGTGCCACCAGCAGGACAAGAGCGATGGCAAGCGCGCCGACGACGCTGGTGAGTTGCGTGCGAGCGCCGGCTGCTTCCGCAACCGGCGTGCGCGACGAGCTGCTGCTGACCGGAAAGCCCTGAAGAAAGCCGGTCGCCAGATCGAGCCCCACCATCTCCTGGTTCGGATCGACATTGTGTAGGTTCGCGAAAGCACGCTGGTATCGGCAAATGAAACCAGCGCAATCGCGCATCCGCCGGCCAGCACTGCAACCAGCTCGCCATAGCCGATCCAGGGAAGCGTGAATCCCGGCAGACCCCGGGGCAGGGGCCCCAGAACCTTCACGCCGTAATCGCTCCCAAGACCAAGCGTACCGACCACAAGAGTGGCTCCGACGACCGCAATCAGAATTACTGGCAGCCGCGTGTTGTTCTGCAGCAGCAGGATGACGATCAGCGTGCTCAGCCCAAGCGCGAATGCCACCCAGTTTGTCTTGCCGTCAAGGATCGCGCCGCCGATCGCCCACAGGTCGCGCAGCGGTCCTTCGCTCTCGATGGAGAAGCCCATGAGCTTGGGTATCTGGCTGATCAAGACGGTCAGCGCAATTCCGTTCATATAGCCGTACCGGATCGGCTTGGAGAGAAGTTCGGTCACGGAGCCGAGCCGCGCGAGACCGGCGAGAATGAGCACCGTCCCGGAAACCAGGGCCATCATCGCGGCGAGCGTTGCGGCGCGAACCGGGTCGCCGCCGGACAGCGGTCCGACAACGCCAAGGATCACAGCCGCGAAGGCCGAGTCCGGCCCAAGCACAAGGATGCGGCTGGGGCCGAACAAGGCGTAGGCCAGGAGCGGGATAAGGGTCGCGTAGAGGCCGTGGATGCCGGGCAAGCCCGACGCTGCGGCGTAGGCTATTCCAACCGGAACCAGCATCGTCGCAAGCACAAGACCTGCGAAAAGGTCGTGCGGAAGCCACGCCAACTGATAGCGACGGATCGTGTCGATCCCGGGCAACCAGCGCATGGGATGCGTTCACCAGCCGAAATCGCATTGGTGGAATGGGTGAGCGTAATAACATATCCGCCGCAAGCTTAGCGAGGTCCGTATCCACTGCAGCAAGAGCGAATAGCCTCGGCGCGGCGCAGCCAAGGACCGACATGCAGGCTTGCGTCGAGATTCGCGCGACCGCGAGATTTTTAGGGACCTCTTTCAATCGGCTTTTGCAACAAAATCGGCCAGAAAGCGGCTTTACCTCTCACTTATCGGCCTGACAGGCGCAGCGGCGGCGGCCGTTCTAGGGGGAAACGCGCTCCCAATCCAGAAAATCGATTTGTTCGAAGGACCGACGCGGCTCATTGAGGAACAACACGAGCCGCAGGCCATCGGTCAAATAGGGGTCGCCGGTGAGATTTACCCGTGGGTCGGGCATGGATGATACGCCTACGCCACGTACAAAGCCAAAGCGTGAAACCGCCCCGGACAAGATTAAGTCCTGCATCAAGTAGAAGCGGTCCTGATCCACTTCCGGGCTAATAAGATGGGTCGTCAGATACCAAGATTGCGCGGTCAGCTTAATGCCGATGTCGCGGCTGATTTGGCCAACCCACACCTGAAACCCGTCAATCGTGAACGGTGCTAGCCACAACCGTAGGTGATTCCGCAGGCTGACGGTGTCGCGCGCTTTCTGCAGTGCGACATCCTGCTGGCGCCCAAAAACATAGAGCGGGCTCACTGGTGCGTTGAAATATTCACTGCCAAACAAGAAGGCCCGTATGGTCCGGTAAATGCTGTGGAGATCGAACGGCTCATCAAGCCTCCAGCCTCGCTCAATGAACCCAAATAGCGCGTCAATGCCGCGCCCAACGACTACTATATTGAGCGGATCACCGTTGATGTCACCAGCCTTGTTGGTGGTGCAACAGCGCAACTGCGCCAGCTTTTCGCGTAGTGTCGCGAGATCGACGGCTTCTACTGTACCAAGCGGATAAATGCTTCCGAAGTCGACTTTTTCGATCGCGTATGAGGAGCCACCGACCGGCAGCACGAACCTGAACCGAAGCATCTGCCTATCGGTCTCGAACCCAACCTCAAACAGCTTCAAACCGCCTTCACGGTGCGTGAAGACGAACCCGGCAGTGGTTCGCTTTTGCGGGATCACATCCGGCATCGGGGCTTGAGCTACTACCGATGCAATCGATGCATTGGTACTGGCGCGCCACCAAACGCTAACTAACCGTTCGACCTCTGGGGCCGAGAAATAATTCGGGTCCGTGACGATCGGCAGAAAGCGCAGCCGCAAATCGCTGGCGTTATCCACGCTAAGCCAAACGACCTGGATGCCATGGTCAGCCAGTGATGCGCCGAAATATCGTTCACTTTCGTCGTCGGTCAGCACCGCAGCACGAACAGTCACCGCGCCCTGCTGGCGAACCTCAGTGCGGGACATAAAGGGCTGCTCGGCCGTTGGGTCGGGGCCAGCCTCACTGGATCCACTGAATGCCGCGAACAGTAAAAGCAGCACCACAGGTATGAACGGGCCGCGCCATTTCTTCATGATATGCCAATCCGATGCGGCCCATTTAGGCCAACCTAGGCTCGGAAGGTCAGACAGATTTCAATCTCTTTCTCAATACCGCGCGCGTTCCGTTGATCCAGGTCAACGTAGTCGCGCTTAGTCTCCCGATTCTGGTTCGTCAGCGGGCATCGTTACACCGTTACACCGTGCATTTGGAGCAACTTACGATGATTCTAGACCCAATTAGCGACTTGCGCCACTTGCGCAGCGAACGTATCGACTGGCTGCTCACGGTGCTGACCGGAGTGCTGATATTGATAATTTTTGTCTTTGCCCCACTGCAGGCAGTTGGCATTTCGGCCTTTCACGCATTCGCTATAGGCCTATTGCTTGCGATCATCGGCAGCATGGTGCTCATTTCTGACAGCCCGACTGCCCTCGTTTTGATGTCGATTGCGCTGGTTGGTAATATTGCCGTGTTTTTCCTGCGACTTTATCACCCTGTCACCTTCCACCTCCATATATTGGCTGGCGCATGGTTGATCATCGCGAGCACTCTAGGAGTTGTGGTCACTCGGGCCGTGTTTAGGCAAGGCCATGTTACATATCACCGAATTGTCGGAGCGATCCTTCTGTACCTGTTGATCGCAGTGGCCTTTGCAACACTGTTTGCTTTTGTCGGCCTTTCAATCGACGGGGCTATCAAGGGGATAACCTTTGACGATGATCGATCACTCGCCAGCGCGCTCTTCTATATGAGCTTTGTCACGCTGACATCAACTGGCTACGGCGACATCGTTCCAGTGCATCCGTTCGCGCGAAGTATATGCAACATCGAAAGCGTGATCGGCCAACTTTATCCGGCCACACTTTTGGCAAGGCTTGTTACACTAGAATTGAGAGGATAAAGCCGATAGCACTCTACAACCCCGCGCACACGAATGCATGTCAGCTTGATGTCCGCCAATGAACAATGATGGAAAAAGGCTTTTTTGGCTAACGAACAAAACTCTTAAGACCGCTGATGCGTTCCGCACGTGGCGACGTAAGGGACGCTGCGGCGTAGGCTATTCCAACCGGGACCAGCATCGTCGCAAGCACAAGACCTGCGAAAAGGTCGTGCGGAAGCCACGCCAACTCATAGCGACGGATCGTGTCGATCCCGGGCAACCAGCGCATCAAACGCGTTCACCAGCCGAAATCGTTGCCACCATCCTAGCCCTTAGCACAGCGCAGCGAAAGGATCACACTTATTTGGGTCTCAGCACAGGCGGCTGCCGCGCCACCCGTGCCGCGAAATCGATAACGTTCTCTTCGTGAAGCTTGAGGACGTTTCTATCGCGAGGAAGTTCGGCTGAACCGCCCCTCACTTTTGCATGCAGATGGGCCTCAGCGTCTCTTCCAAGCCGCGGCCCTTAGCGTACTCAATCAGCGCCAGCCGGGCTGCTTCGCATCGCTCTGCGCTCGTAAATTCCTGTGTCGATATTGCGGCGCCATTGATACCCCCGCCAAGCCAGCTGATGACGATTAGAACATGGGTCATAAAACCCTCCTCACCCGCTTATTTTGCGACGCGCACTTCAAGCGCGCGGCTAACAAGTCCTTTTTGTTCGCTTGATGTGGCCTTCGATGTTCGCTTGATGTGGCCTTCGATGCTCTCAAGCCGGTCGTACTGCCCGGACGATCCAGATCAGCAAGACCGCGCCGATGAAGCCGGAGATCAGGTAGCCGATCCATCCGCCCAGGACGATCCCGAAGTAGCTTAAAATGGCGCTGGCAATCGCCGCACCGACAATGCCGAGCACAATATTCATGATCATTCCCATGCTACTCTTCATGAATTGCTCTGCTAGCCAGCCTGCAATTCCGCCGATGATGATGGCGGCTATCCAGCCCACTCCAGCGTCGCCCATGGCTCAACTCCTCGAAAAGGTGCACGTTACGCCTGAGTACGTTGCGTCCAATGAGTGACTGACGATTGATCTAGATCAACGAGGCTATAAGCGGAGCCAATTGCGATTTCGGGCGGCGCGCCGCGCGTCTGCTCGCATCGCATAAGGATAGTGGCCATCCCCGGTTCCGCCATCACATTCTCAGCGCCTCAGCCGCGCGCAACAGCTTGGCGAGGCTTACCGCATCGCGCCGGTTCGTCTTCACCCGATCGCCGCCTCCGTGGCAGGAAACTCCCCGAGATACCGGACCTCGCCGCCACGCCCGCTATCGGCAACTGCTACCGCCTTGCAATTTTGACGTATCGATTCCGACAAAGGCCTCGGTATGACCTGCGACTCGCCCTCCCTGTTTAAGGCTCTGCCCGGTCGATCCGGGCAACCCTCGTCGCAACATCGAGGGTGAGTCGCCTCCTTTGTGAAGGGACGTACAGTCTAGCGGACATCTCCGAGCTAAAGTAACTCTCTCGCGTTTTCAAATTGACCTATGCTAATTTGGGCGTTGCGAGTAGGCACTATATCAACGTTACAAGGTCGTGATGGCCATGCTGGTCCAATTTCTGGTAGGCGGCATCGTTTGTGTTTGTAACATTACAATACATGCATTGGTGATGACCGTGGTTGTTCGCGTAGCACGAGCATGGGGTACAAAAAAAAGAAGCCACCCGTCGCTGCGTCTAATCACTGTTATGATTGCAACTGTCTCGGTCTTGATGGCCGCGCATGTTCTTGAGGTGTTTGTTTGGTCGCTGGCCTATTCGATTGTGGATGCTGCGCCGGCTGGCACAAACCTCGTGTATTTCGCATTCGTGAACTACGCGACACTTGGCTATGGTGACGTGATACCGGTAGAGGGCTGGCGGCTGCTTGGTCCCATAACGGCGATGAATGGTGCGCTAATGTTTGGGTGGTCGACGGCTGTCATTTATGAGGTGCTGCAGAAAACAATGATGATTAGTTTCGACACCGCGGTCCCTGAATAGCCGCGATCTCACGTGGCCAAATAAACAATCCGATGTCCGCTGTTGGCAGTGCGCCCCGAAGGCCCGAATCCACTCAGAGAATTGTCGATTGATCTGGTAGCTGACGTGCGGCTGACATGGAAAGGAATACTCAAAGCAGCCCTGCCCAGCATGATCTTTGAATAATTCCGCTACCGCGCGAGATGGTTCGGCCTGCGCGGAGTTCTCATGAGAAAGGACACGGCGAGAATGACCTCGCTTGCGGTCGCGGATGGGTTATGATCAGCACTGCGGACAGGCTCGTCGGCCACTTCTACATACACAATGGCGACGATTCAGGTTTCGTTTGCGAACGCGGCTGAGTTCTTCAACAGCCTGCTAGTATTGAATGCCCCAGAGGTTTGCAATGGGATCAAACAAACCAGCAAGCCGCGTCATCAACTATGCGGCAGTGGTTGCTGCTTTCGTGCTTTGCGCTGATGTTTCGTATGCCGACCAGGGCGGTAGCTCATTCTGGTTTCCGGGTCAGTTTGCGAGTCTCGCCGCCGTGCAGCAGACACCGGGCTGGGCGCTCAGTGTCATCGATTACCATTCCAGCGTCGCCGCAGCGGGGAGCGCTGCTGCGGCCAGAGAGATCCTGGCCGGCAGAATCCCCGCGAACGTCAACGTTAATTTGAATCTGAGTCTGAGCGGGCGGACCGATCTGGTCGCCCTCGCGCCATCGTATACTTTCGCGACGGCTGTGCTTGGCGGTCAGTTGGTCGTAGGCATGTCCGGCCAGTACGGCAGAGCCGCCGCCAGTATCGCCGGAACACTGACAGCGATAGCCGGACCGATTATGGTGACGCGCACCGGAATGCTCGAAGGCTCGCTTACCTCCTACGGCGACCTCGCGCCATTCGCGGAACTGCTATGGAGCCATGGCGTCAACAATTACATGGTTTACGTCACAGGCAATGTTCCCGTCGGCGACTATGATCCGACGCGGATTCCCAATATTGGGCTCGGGCACGGCGCGATCGACATTGGAGGCGCCTATACCTATTTCGACCCGGCGGCAGGAAACGAAATCTCGGGCGTCGCCGGCCTTACCTACAATTTCAGGAATCCCGACACCCAGTACCGGAGCGGCGTCGATTTCCACTTCGACTGGGGCGCATCGCACTACCTCACCAAGCAGCTTTTCGTCGGCATTGTCGGATACGCCTACCAGCAAATCACCGACGATTCCGGTCAGAATCCGATCCTCGGAGGCTTCAGGTCACGCGTTTTCGGTGTCGGTCCGCAAATCGGGTACAGCTTCCCGGTCGGAGACATGCAGGGCTCCCTTAGTCTGAGGGGATACGGCGAATTCGGTGCAGCCAACCGTCCGTCGGGATGGAATACCTGGCTGACGTTCACCATTTCCCCGTCCGCGCCTGCCGCCATAGCGCCCACGAAGCATCTGGTTGTGAAATAAACCTCGTGCCAACTGGACGTCGGCTGCGATCGGCCGATGTCTCAAATGGGTCTTGGCCGTGTCAAAACGTTTCGCTGGGCAGGTCGGAATCTCGGGATGCTGGTGACGTGCGAGGGGTGTTCCGCTCTGACTATGCCCTGATTGCGGCCATCAGCGGCTGAGGACCCATGATGCAACGGCTCATTAGCATTGATCCGAACGCTGATCCGATTACGGTCCGCCTTTCCAACAGAAAGTTGGACCGTTGTTGTATTTCTCGACGCTGCCTAATCGACCAACACTTAAGCGGGGCTGCACATGCGCGCTCCCATTGCGGCGCTGTTGTTGGCGATGGTCGGGCCAAGCTTGGCGGCCGAAATTGTTGTGACTGATGGCGATACGTTCCAATTGGATCGCACGATCTATCGGCTAGACGGTATCGATGCACCCGAAATCGACCGGACGTGCCTCCGCTGGCGTGCGGGCCGTAGGCTACGAAGGCATTTAGCGCCTGCTGCCGCGCTACCGGGTCGTCGATACTGACGCGTTATCTCGACAGCAAAAGATCGATCAAGGAACAGGGGCGGCGCGTTGTGATCGGACAGCGACTGATCCAAAGCCCCCGGACATCTTCCTTGGTTGGGGGCCGGTCAATCCAGTTAACGGCAGTAGGCGCTACTATGTCAGACAGCTTGCCGACATGAAAGGCGGCCTAAATTTGAACGAAGGCGATCGCGAGGCACTTGGCGGCCTCTCGAAGTATTGTGGTCTGTGCGGCTGGGTCGCACTTGCTCACGCGAAGTCGGGCGACGCGGCGATGATTTCAGATTATTGCGGCACCGGAGATGTGCTCCCGGATGCCATAGGAAAATTTTCGTTGACCTTGAGCAGACCGAGCGTGACCATGGCGCACTTGAGGTGGCGGCCCGGCGAGGCAGGATCTCCTTGGCCGCTTGAACGGGTCGGCGGCGCTTTGCAGGTGTGCGCCGCTTCCGGACAGGCGGCCATCTGCAAGAACATTCTGCCCCCGCTTGCGAGGACAGCAACCAATGATGTGTGGAGGCTCGAATATTCCTAAACTAGGTCGCGAGCGCGCTTTTGACGACTTGCCGTTGCCGGCGCTTAGTTGGCTTGCTCAGGTTATAACCGGTCGCGCCACCGGCACCCGGCCTGACTATCCGCGCAAGGTTTCGACGGCGTTCGAGGGCTTCGCGTCGACCAGGTTGGGCCAATTCTTCGGCCCGGCGGCCGATGCGCGTCCGGGCCTCTCCGGCTTCAGCCTGTTGAGCCACGGGCGCGAGGCCTTCATCGTTCGTCTGGCGCTGGCCGACTTGGCCGAGCGAAGCCTCGACATGCAGTACTACATGTGGGACGGCGATACGACCGGACGGATCGTCGTCGACCACGTGATGAAGGCGGCCAATCGCGGGGTCAGGGTGCGGCTCCTCGTCGACGATCCCTACTACAAGGACAGCGATTCCGTCAAAGCTTGCCTCGATGCTCACCCCAATGTTGAGGTCCGTCTGTTCAACCCGCTCACTAACCGGCGCTGGTCAATTCTCGACTTCATTTTCGATTTCAGCCGGGTCAACCGCCGCATGCACAACAAGTTGATGGTAGCCGACAATGCGGCTGCAATTGTCGGTGGCCGCAATATCGGTGACATCTACTATGGCGTGAACACTATCGCCAATTATCGCGATCTGGATGTGTTGGCGGTTGGGCCTGTTGTCCGCGATCTGTCGGGGGTATTCGACCAATTCTGGAACAGCCCCTCGACCGTGCCGATCGCGGCCATCGTCGATCGCGCCCATGAAGCTGCCGATCTCGACGCCATCCTGATTCGCTTGCGTGAGGAGATCGCCGCGGCCGACTATCCTTACCCAATCGACCAGGACCTCGACCAGCTGGTGGCCCAAGGTACCGAGCTTCGCGACGAGCTCGTATGGGCACAGGGCCAAATTATCGCCGACGACCCGGAAACCGTCGCCCGCGGCAAGGAGAGCGACGACGTCATCGAATTCATTCGCGGGCGGATCGCCAAGCTGAAGGAGGAGCTACTCGTCGAATCGCCGTACTTCGTCCTACCCGCCGGGGCGCAGGCAACCGTCAAAGCGCTGCACGAGCGCAGTGTCCGAGTGCGCGTGCTGACCAACTCGCTCGCTTCGAACGACATGCTGCCGGCGCATTCAGGCTATGCCAAGACGCGAAGGCGGCTGCTTGAGAACGGCATGGAGCTATACGAGCTGCGCCCGGATACCGACGCCTTCCGGCCGGGCTGGTCGCTCCTTTCCGGGCGGTCGCCAGCCGCCTTGCACACCAAAGCGATGGCCTTCGACGGCGAAGCCGTGTTCATCGGCAGCTTCAATCTCGACCCGCGCTCTGCCGTGATCAACACCGAAGCCGGACTCTATATCGAGAGCCCGGAGCTTGCCAAAAAGCTGACGGCCTACATGGCGACTGGCGTCGTGCCCGCCAACAGCTACCGCGTCTTCCTCGACCCGAACGGCGAGATCGTCTGGGAGACGGTGAGGGACGGCAAAAGGGTGCGCTACCAGGACGAGCCCGAAACCGGCTTTCGACGGCGATTCGTCGCCGACCTGTGGAAGCTGCTGCCAATCGACTCGCAACTCTGACACCGATCGCTTGGCGACCTAAAGGGAAAGACTCACCTATTGAAAGCCGCCGGCTTGCCGGAATAAGCACGAGCCGCCGCCTCGCCGCGATTCCGGCCGCCGATGTGTCTGCTTCTGTCGTTGCTTGTTGCTTGAACCGACCAATCGACTCTGATGCGAATGCTCCGTCATGAGGTCTTTGGCGGCCACCGCTAAGCCTCGGTCTATCGGGCACGCATACGAGGATGATCGGGCATCGTTGCACCGATCGCGAACATTCTCTCTAGAACTGCGAGATGACACTGCTCCAGTATCAGGCTAAGAGCCAATAGGTCCCCTTGCTCAATCGCTCCATCGGCGTAGCAGTCGAGCGTTTCGCGAATTAATTCTTCGACCTCGCGTTGCATTGCAGTCAATTCTTGTAAGGAGTTCGCGTGGCGCACCTTAGCAATGGTTAGCAACAGCGTGTTTCGGTGCAGTGAATGTTGCTCTCGTTGTTCCCTCTTCAGATAGTAGCGCAACCATGCGCCGCCTGACCCAAGCCCGGAAAGAAGCAGAAACGTGAACCATATGTAGTCGCTGTATTTGTCGAGGAAGGTGCGTTCAGTTCCGTCGATGTAGGCGGCCGCTCCAGGGTGTGCGGGCAGCGCGGCATCCTTGTCCGTGTCCGGCTTCTGGATATTTTCCGCGCCAGGCACTTCCCCAACAAGTGAATGCCGAACGGCTAAAAGCTGACGAGTAAACGTACTGACCTTCGTTTCGGACAGAGACTTTGGCGCGACGATCAAATGGTTCACGCCTATCGTGTCAATCTTGTCGTCCGGTCTGGCTGGTTTGGCACTAAAGGAGCTGCCTGGAATTTCCGCGGATTCATAAACAGGGTGTCTCTGAGCAATTGCATCCGAAACTTCGATGGGGAGAAACTTTGGTTCGCCCCGGAACCGTGCGGCTGAAGTAATCGCGTCTAAGGTGATCTTGCTGTCGATCGGCGCAACCGTCATGAATGCATCGATCCTCGGATTGTGTGCCATCTCGTCAATCTGGTTCGGAGCAAATAGCGTTATAGCCACCTTTTCGGGATCGACACCGGATTCCGTCAAGATCAGGCGGAGCAGTTTAACGTTTTCCTAAGTCCGGCCGATAACGCCTACGCCATGCCCCTCCAGATCATCGACCCCTTTGATTTTCGGCCTAGCCTCTTTCCTGCGGCCCTTTGGCAAAGACGACCATAGAACCACAACGTTCTTGCGCATAATTGCGACCGAACCGACATCGCGAGGCATTTCTGAATAGTCGGCACGGGCGACAGCAAGGTCGGCCTTTTTTGATCGAAGGAGAGCTACGCTGTCGACCGGCCCGGCAGTTGTGATCGGCGCAAGTCGAGCATGACTGCGTCCAATAGCAAGAGCCTCTGCCAGCGCCTCGACCAACCTCTGATCGTCACTTCCCGCCGGTCCGACAGCAATCCGCAAGGTGATTGGCCGCAGCGCGAGATACAACGCGCCGGCGGCTGCGCCGAAAATAAACAGCCCGGTGGCCAGTACGAGTAACGCATGAGTTTTTTTATTGCCCCTGCCGAGAGGCATCTCTCCTGGTTCGATTAGAACGTCCGATGAGGGCATCGTTAGCCACCAAGCTGAACGAAATCAGAGCTAGGCAAACTTCAGTATAGCAGCTTTTCGGTTCCGGTCAGCGCGCAGTGCGGCAAAGGCGTCGTGAGGCGGGCTAGTCGACATGGGCCCGAAGTCCGCTCCGGTCGCTATCGGAGGGAAAGCGGACAGGACATGCGGGGCGGACACGGCAAAATCGACGCTTTTGACCCCGGACCGGACATTTCGACAGCGGCGTTTTGTCGTGCGGCGTTGATATGGATCAATAACACCAGAGGATTTCGGGTCGGTGTAAGAATGCGGCGCGAGTGCGCTCTCCGGTGGCAAGGAGGCAATCCAATGATCATAAAAAAGATGATCCTGTGCTGCGGGATCATCGCACTTGCAGGACCCGCCTACGCACAGGTCGAACTTAAGACCTATGCCGACAGCGACGGTTATATTGATGTTCAGAAGCTAACCTGCGCTCAATTGGCAAACACGTTTCAGGAAGATGCAGATTACCTGACCGCCTGGTATAGTGGTTGGTACAACGGCCTTGGCAAGAAGCATATGATAAAGGTTGACCGAGCCAAATCCCTTGAGCACGAACTCATCGTTTATTGTAAGGCCAATCAAGGCAAGAAAGTCATTGAAGCGATTGACGTGGTCTTCAAGGCCTACAGAGCCGAGAAGGGTATTAAAATGAAAGAGTGACAAGATTTTGCCTTACGATGCAATGTCCAAAGGGAACATCATGGCCACAGCAACAACTGCTCGTACGATCATCTCATTGCCGCAAGCGAAGCTCACCCAAGACGCACAACGAAAATCCGAGATCAAGACATCCTGGGCAAGTCGGGTTCCGTACCTGAAGCCAGGCAGATATGCCGACGGTATGCCCCTTCACGAGGTCGAATACTTGGCATGCAAGCTTATTCTTAAACCCAACAGGTTCAGGTCGCGCAAGAACCTGTTTGATTTCGCAAAGGTGCTCCGGGGGCCTGCCGATAAGTGCGGAGTGAAATTCTCCACGGAGAATTTCGAAGACGCACCGCTCAAGATCCGGGAAGTCCTGTTTGTGGATACCAAGGACTTCCGGCTGTACAACAACGCGTTCATTCTGCGCCGGCGCATCCCCTATATAGACGGCTTCCCTTCGGGTGAGCCCGAAATAGTTTTCAAGTTCAGACATCCGGACATACAGAAAGCTGCCGAAACCGATGTGCGCCCCGAGATCGATGGCGATTATCGGGTGAAGTTCAAATGCCAGGCGTTGCCTCTCAAAGACCAGCTTGGCGGGATCCGCCTGCTCTTTTCGCATAACGTGCAGTTCCCACGCTCACATGTTGGCACTAACGACGTATTCCAATTCAAGGCGCTCACAAAGATTTTCCCGGCGCTGGCTGTCGTGCAGCATTCGTCGCAGGAAGAGATCGCGATGGTCAACAATACCATTATCGAGGAAGTGCTTCAGGATATCGGGTCGCTCGATTTCGGTTCAGGACTCAAAGCGAAGACGAACGTAGCGATCTGGCGTACTCGGGGAGACCACAGGCCGCTGATCGGGGAGTTCGCCTACCAAATCCGATTCCGCGACAGAAAGCTATTGACCCTGGACGCGATGCAAAGGGCCGAGCGCTTCTTCCTAGCGCTCCAGTATGCCGCCAAGGATTGGATTGCGCTGAATGCCACGAAGACCGGTGTCGTGTACCGTCTCCTCGGCAATGCCCCGACGGCTCACGAGTGACCGAGTGTGGAGTGATTGACCATGGCCAAGGAAATTGAACGCAAGTTTCTGGTGAGAGGTGATGCGTGGCGATCGTTCGCCAAAGGCACCACTTACCGGCAAGGTTATCTGAACAGCGCCAAGGAGCGCACCGTCCGGGTTCGGACCACAGATGCAAAGGCGTTTCTCACCGTCAAAGGCGTCACGGTTGGAGCGACCCGGTCTGAATTTGAGTACGAGATTCCCTTCGACGAAGGCAAAGCAATGCTGGAAACGCTTGCCGAGAAACCGCTGATCGAGAAGAAGCGTTACAAGATTCCCCTCGGCGGCCTCATGTGGGAGATCGACGAGTTCCTCGGTGACAACGCGGGATTGATCGTCGCCGAAGTAGAACTCACAAGCGAGGACCAGGCGTTCGATATGCCCGCCTGGATAGGTGAAGAAGTCACTGGTGACCCCCGCTACTACAACGCGAATCTTATCAAGAATCCGTTCACACGCTGGTCATAATTCACCGCGCTGCAGTTCAAGACTTGTAACGAGCGCCGACCGCGGCAAAGGGAGGATCTGCTGTGACCGACGTTTTTGCGAAGAATACGGCGCTTTCCGCCGAAGCAGCCGCGAAGATCGCCCCGCGAGCCGAGTTCCGCGTGTTCGGGCACGGGATCATCGAGACTGTTCAAAAGAAAATGTGGGACGCCGGAGCAATACTGTGGAGGGCCCGCAAGATGCCGGCTGAGACGTATTTCCTTTCAGGGCACACCGACGAAGCGAACGTGAAGGTGCGCGACGGCCTGCTCGACATCAAGACCAAGGTCGGCGAGACCCCAGAGGGGTATGAGATTTTCCAGCCTCGCGGCAAGTTCCAGTTTCCAGTGAAGAAGCCAGACCTCACGACCATTCTGTCGCACCTCGGCGTGACGATGGATCTCGGTCGGGAAACCTGCGCGCTTGAGGAATTCACCGAAATGGCGCGGCGTCATCCCGACCTCGTGCCGGTAACGATCGAGAAGATGCGCTACGGTTTCACGGTCGACGGGATCATCTGTGAGTACGCGCAGGTATGGTTCAATGGCGCGCTCCTTGAGTCTGCGTGCAGCGAGAGTGAGAACTACCCAGGCATGCGCAAAGCGATCGTGGCCTTGGGCATCGATTCGATGCCGAACGTCAACTACCTGAAAGCGGCCAAGCGCGTGGTTGGCATGGTATGAGCCGATCTTGCGCCATCGCTGAACTTTACCTATCGCCGACTTGACTATAATCCCTCTTGATCGCGGCGAAAAGGAACTGGTTTGGGCAACGATCGGAACTACACGCATGACGAGGGCACCGATGACTTGGCTCATCTCGCTCCAACGAGACATCATTGGGGTGAGGTTCGCCGTCAACGTTTTTATCGGAACGACCGTTACTTGGTACGTGCTGACGCACGTTGCCGACGATGAAAATCCAATCTGGGCCATTGCTTCAATGGTCGCGGCCTCTGATCCCCAGGTGAAAGAAGCGGTTCGGATTTTCAAGAGTCGCCTCATAAACGTGTTGCTTGGTTGTGCGGTCGGGTTGATCTTTGTGGTCATCGGTGGAACGAGCGAGTGGAAGCTACCGATCGCATTGGCCGTGACTGTCCTTTTGTCGTCTTATTGGGTTCAGATCCCGACGATGTGGCGTCAGGCGCCGATTACGGCAGCGATTGTTATCGCGGCAGGACTGACGCACCAATCCAAACTGACCGGTATCGAACATGGCGTGCACAAGGTCGTAGAGGTCATCTTTGGTTGTCTTGTGGGGCTGTTAGTAAGTTTGCTGATGTCGAAAGTCTGGCCGTTGGCCGAGCCTGAAAATCGACCATGACCGAAACCACGCTGCTCGGACGCGCCGACGAGGTGATCGAATAACGATACTTTTTGTTGCGGTGCGTCGGTCGCTATTGATGCTGTGGACGGGTGCGCTACGTCAGGCCACGCTTCGAATGACAAGCGCAGCGCAGATATCAGTTCCCTGGATAATCTGCACATCAAATCGCTCCGGCCCTCCATAATCAGGTGGCGCATAAACGACACGTAGAGTTGGTGTTAATTCAAATTCGAACACGTCGAGGCCGAAGGGCAATCCCTCTCCAATGGATTTCAGAGCTGCTTCCTTGAGGCTCCAGAGTTGGCAGAAAGTGTGCAGACGCGCCAAACCGCCTACCGCTTTAACAGCCTTCGCCTCAGCTTGCGAAAAGAACTGTTGAGCGAGTTCTGCCGCCTCCAGGTTCCTCGTTTGATCTTCGAGGTCAACACCGATGCTGTATGTCGACGACCACGCGCCGAGAAAACCGAACCGGCAGGAGGAAAAACTAAACCGGACATTTGGCAAATCGGGAAGGTAGGGACGCCCTTTCTCTGTCTCTTGGAATACTATCCGCGATAAGGGCTGCGGTGATCCGAGTACGAAGGCTCCACAATAGCGACGAAATGCACGCCGTTGTTTGAAATGAGCCTTGCCGTCTTCCGTTACAAAGCGCTCCGCCCTCTGCAACTCGATATCCGACAGGACTGACGCGCAACGCCATGATGCCTCGGGATCGCGCGAAACCGGCGCATACAGAACGCGAGCCGCATGCCTGGCTGGCGCCGGCGTCCGGTCGGCGGCGCTGGCGACGAACAGACCGTTCACCCATTCGCTATCGTCTCGCGTCATCTGAGGCCGTGTGAGCTTCGTAAATCGCGTCCGGGGAGTTCGAGAGGCTCACCGCCTCCTCGGCGCAGAGCGATCGTGGGAGTAGGGTTGAACCGCTCACAGGCTCCGCGGGGCTCCCTTCGTAGGTTGCTGTGATCATGTTCATCTCCTTGAGGACGAGCGACAACGGCAAAAGGGTCGTGTCCCGCTGGATGACCGCGCCACCCATTACCGTGGCCCCGAAGGCGACGGTGCAGCCGTCATGGATGTGAGTTCGCTTCACCTTCAGCATCATGTTCTCGAAGGTGTGAAACTGCAGGAAGCCGTCGATAATACAATCATTGCCGAAGCTCACGGCGTTCCAGTCTGAGCACTGCATTGGCCGGGTCACGATTGTCCGGTAGCCAATATGACATCCCATCCATCGTAGGATGGAATTCGCGAGAACAGTCCCGGCGCCGAACATAAGAGGGCTCCTGCACCAGACGAAGAAGCAGTCCTGCGCGAAGAAGTAGGCGAAGTGGCGCCAGGACCAGAAGGGGGTCGAGTGATTGGCTCCCCATTCGCTGCCGATGAGGGACTTCTTGATCGCGACGCTGAACAGGACCAGATTGACTTCTACGAGGATCAGAGCAATCAGCGCGCTGGCGATTGGGTGTCCGCCCAATCTCAACAAACAAACGTACAGAACCGGGAAGACGATCATCTCGGTGATGGGCAGCATGCCGATGCTCAGGACGTCGAACAGGAAGACCCGGGTCAGGAAGAGGGGAAAGTCGGGCAGTCTGTCGGTTTCATTCTCCGCCTCAAATGACGCGCTCGCGAATTTCACCGGCGGATTTCCCGCCACCGTGATTGGATCGCCAAGCCGGGACCGCATTTGTCGTCGGAACTGTATGTCATTGCCCGGCGTGGAGACGCCTAGCAGGAAGTTGGACGGGAAATTCCCGTACTCCGCTACGCAATTGTTACCGCCGAAGAAATTCCGGGGCATATCGAGGCGGCGCAGCTTGAAGTGCTCGGCGCCATAATCGAGCATGTTCGTGAAACATCCATTGGAGAAGAAAATCTGGGAGTCGGCGGCAGCAACCTCCGGGACGAGGTTGAACATGACGTCGCACTCGGAGGCGCCAAATCGCGGGAAGTGCATGCCAGCGAGAGCCCTCAGGTACTGCCCGGTGATGCTCCAGGTCCACAGTCTCTGGATGCCGTTCAACCTCTTCATTCTGTACAGGAGGAGAGCGCCCCTGAGCCCGCGCGAGGGATACAGACCCGGCGAAACGGCCGTCCAGCGTATGAAGAGGCAGCCCAGCAGAGAGGTCACGACAATGGTGGCCCAGCTGACGATGAACGAGTAAAGAGCCAGGTGCCAGACGATCTCGAACAGCGGCGTCACCCTGAAATATTCGTCGGAAAGTCCAGCTTCTCCGGCGGGTACCAAGGCGCGGGCGAACCAGAAGATCGCAGCGGTGGGGACCACAATGAGCCAAAAGGATAGGAAGATCTGCATAAGGAGGTTGAGGGTCTCCAGTAGCCAGATCGGATACGCGTACTGACAGGCGATCGCCGTGCGCGTCAGCTCCGTGCAGCGGCCGTTGAGACGCGCGGGAGCTCCTTCCCAGATCTCGTGCGAGCCCACGTTGGCGAGGATGGGGGTCAACGGAGTGATCCAGGTGCCGCGTCCCACCGTCACATTGTTGGCGATGGCGGCTCGCGTCCCGATCTTGGAACCACGCCCGAGATGAACCGGACCGACGTGCAGGTGCTGCCCCGACCACTTGGTCGTTTGGATATAAGCCCCGCTCGAGATGGCGACATCGCCCTCGATGGAGATCAAATCCAGGGGCCCGGATAGGTCGGCATCGTGTGCGCACTGAAGGTTGTCGCCCACGGTCGCGCCGAGTTGCCGCAACACGAATGCCATAAGCGAAGCGCTGCGATACATCGCACGCAGCGGGAGGAGCACGATGGTCTCCAGCCGTCCGATGCACCAGATTCGCAGATGCATTTTGCTCCACTTGGGGTACACACCCCGGGTCACATTGTTCTCGCGGATGTCACCTCCCATGAAGAACTTGATCGTCATGACCCAGAGCAGGCTGGCGAAGGGCGTGACGAGGGCCAGCAAATAAAGGAAGAAGCCGTCGATGATGAACGTCCAGAGGCTGGCGGTTGTGAAGATCGTTCCGAATTCGATGAAGCCGAAGAAGCTGAGGAACACCACCATGAACGGGGAATACAAGAAAATCGCGAAGAGGACTTGCAGGGTGGTAAAGTATCTGATGGAGAGCACCTCTGCCGCGGCCTCATCGCGCTCAGCGCTGAGCTCGCCGGATTTCACAGAGGCCGCAAAGGCAGCCTTGGAGGCTTGTCGGGGCGCGCGTGGCCGGTTGGCCACTTTTCGAGCAGTGTTGCAGTCACTGAGCAGCGCCCGGACCGGCACCACCCATCCTGCAGATTGCAGTTTCTGCGCCAAGCGTGCGATGAGGATCGAGTGCCCACCAGCCTCTGCGAATCCATCATCCAACCCCACCGGAGTCTCGAACACGGTCCTGCAGATCGATAGCACTTCCTCACACTCGGGATCCATGCCCGCTTTGGCATCGGGCACCTTGACTTCCCCGTCTCCTGTGTTGCGCGCACTGGCCGGCGTATCCCATCGATTGTCCTCAGTTTCCAGCCCGGCGTTCCTCAATAGATGAGATAGGTTTGGCAAGCACTTCCGGTCGATCTTCCCCGAAACCCGCATCATGACGAATTTTTCTACAAGGAAGATCTTCGTCGGAATCGACGGCGCTGGAAGTTGTTTGGCCAGCGTCGCCGTCACCCGCGCGGCCCACTCCGTCGGCGCGGGAGTGACCACCGAGATCTGTCCTTCGCAGACTGAAGGCGCGGCAACAAAGGCCACCAGCATCTCGTTCTGGTAATCCAAAACGGCGGCCTCGATCTCACCGAACTGCGACTGGAGGATATCCTCAACGGCCTGCGCCTCAACGCGATGCCCGCGCACTTTGAGCTGCGTGTCGATTCGGCCGAGGAAGTGCACGCGCTGCGTTCGGACGTCGATTTTGCATTTGTCCCCGGTGCGGTACAGGCGGCCGAACTGAGGGTGTGTGATGAACTTCTGGACGGTTTGCTCCGGCAGGTTGCGGTACCCGCGTGCAACGTGCACCCCACCGATACAGAGCTCTCCAGCCTCCCCGTGGGGCAGTGGTTGGAGTTGGTTCGCCTCGAGGATGACGTAGGTGACATTGGCGAATGGCGATCCGATTGTGATGGGCTCCCCCGGCCGCAAACTCTGGCGGCTCGTGTCGGTGCTCGCCTCTGTGGGTCCGTAAGTGTTGATGATTTGCCGTCTGCCCCGGGTCCAGGGCTCCACGAGCGCGCTGGGGAAGGCTTCGCCCGCCGGAACGATGTAGCGGCACAGCGGATAGGGCAGATCCAGTTCGGGGGTTGGTGTGAGGGTGGTGAGCAGCACCGGAGGACAGAAGAGCACCGTGACCTCGGCTTCTCGGAGGAGGGGGACGAGGTCCGGGCCGGATCGGATCTGCTCTTTGGTCAGCATGACCACGGCGCAGCCCGACACCCAGGCGCTGTACATCTCAGAGATGCTGCCATCGTAGCCCAGCGACGAAGTGAGCGTGGTTGCGTCCATGCCGGGAAGGAGATCGAAGTAATCAGCGTAGCTCAGGGCAAGGTTCACGTAACCTGCGTGCGAGCACTCGACTCCCTTGGGCATCCCGGTGGTGCCGCTCGTGTAAAAGATGGTCGCAAGGCGCTGCGTGGGGTCGTCCAGCCAAGGCGGCGGTTCCCTGCGGGGCATCCTCTCCGGCAACCTCAGGACGTCGAGTGTCGGCAGGTCGCGGAACTTGTCTTGGCCCCGCGTCAGAATGACTACCGGCTGTGCGTCGTTGAGCATGTGGGTGACCAGGGCATCGGGCAACGTGGTATCCAGGAACATCACTGTGCCGCCAGCCTTGAGAATACCCAGGTGCGAGGCCACGATTTGCCAATTGTCTTGCGACATGGCCACGGCCACGACCTGGTCGGGTCCTGTGAGGAAGGCGGAAAGGGCCGCGGCCACGCTCTCTGCTCGCGCGTCGAGTTCAGCGAAGCTCAGGGATTCTCCGGTGTGGGGAATTTGCAAGGCCGTTAGATGCGGAAACTTCTCGGCCGAGCGGCTGAAGACTTCCGTGAGCCACCGGATCCCTTTCTGATGCGGTACGTTCACGAGGTGGCTGTTGCCAAAGACATCCGTCAAGCTGTATGGGCAGGTGTCCGCCTGAGGCATTTTCTCAGCCGCCCAACGGTAGCGCCGCCAAGCTACAAACGTCAGTGCAAAGAAAACCGCGACGGCAGTTGTTGCAAAGCTTGCTGCCAAAGCTCTTCCTCACATACTCGTTAGTCTAGACTCTCAAGAGACGCATGGGTCTTTGACCTCAACGGTCATAGTTACTCGCTGCCTGAGCATGGCGAAGGTACCACGTTTAATTGAAGTATCGCTGTAGCGTACCATTTCGGCGGACGTCTAAGGTGACGCAATGGGGTCCACCGCCCAACAGTTTGGAGTGCCGCAATTTTAGGGGAATCACATCAAGACCCTCCTTCTCCAGGAGTTTTATCAGAGACGGCTGATTTCGATCGACCACGACCAAATTGGGATTGATGCTGAATGCATTCATGTCAATCCAGTCACTGCCAATGGATCTGGACAGATAGTCGGCATCATATCTGTCTGTGTTCTCCATCGGCGGACTGTAGATGACTTTCCACTGCTTCAGGATTTTAGGCAGCGTATCGTCATTGACACGAGCAGGATTGGCGAGGACCAAGCCAGGGCGTAGGGCCACAAGGGTCGAGTTGATGTGGCTGCCAAAATAGACATCCTTGAGGAAATGGACCCGATATTTGTCACCTAGAATTGACTGCAGCCAATGTCCCCCCAACTCGTTGCCCGTGGCGCTGACCAGATAGATCAAATCCTCGCCAAAACGCAGGACGTTAGCCGCATCAAAGGCCGGCTCATCGTTGCGTGGCGTGGGCTTGTCTGGATCAACCCCCTCGAAGAGTGAGTCCAAGAGCATGGGCTTGGGAGCGCTGTACCACTTTGCGCCTGACTTCATATACTCCATCAGCAACGTGCGATAGGCGAACGCCTCCTGCGCGCGGCTGCGGATGACATTGGGCGTTTCGATAATCTGGTCACCGATGACCAACAAAACATCGCGGGGACAATAATTGTAGTACCCCTGCGCTTCCCAATGGATCGTGGAAAATTTGCCATCGTGCGGCCAGGTGTCCGGACGTTTGACGGTGATGCCCAAGCCTTCCAGGATTTTGGCAAATCCATTCAAGTCCTCTTCCGTCTCTTCAATAATCTGTTGAGAAAAAGGGCCACGGGGAATTTCGGCCAATGAACGGTCAGGAAATTCCGCGAGCTGGGTGCTTCGGTCTGGCGTAGGGTACCGCGCATTCAGCGGATTGCCCACAATGACTTCTTCGAGTTGATCCCACTCATTGCAGCTCCATACACCTGACATGTTAATCTGCCCGCTCGCTTGTTCCTGAGTGAGAATGACCTTCGAATTTCAAAAAGCCTGGCATCTTCTTCACCATCGGGCAGAATTGCTGAAGAAGTCAGGTAGCGCAATTGTCGTGCCGGACGATTTTGCTGCCTCAAGTACAAAATTGCCGACTGCAAGATCAAGAACGCCAAGCCCAAATGGCGAAAATATGCGAGGCTTGCCATGATCTGGTTTGAGCTTCGTCTCTAGAACATCCACCAAACTCCCGGAGACAAAGTTTCTGTTTCCCGTCGCCATTTCTGCTAGATGGAGCGACGTTCTTGCCTTCAGGCAATGATCCACATCATCGACAATGTTTTGTGATGCGAGAATCACATTCACGCAAATGTCGCGCAGCGACAAATGCAGGACAGTGGGGCAGTGCTCGAACAGTTTTTCATCGGAAAGATAGGGATCCAGCGTAGTCGTGGTGAATAGTATCAAAGAAGAATCGGATATGGCGCCCTCCAACCGATCTTGAATATCGGCCTGCAGGTCGTAATGATCGCGAAGCCACTTGCTGAAGTGCTCCGCCTCCTTGCGGTCCACATCGTACAAACTGATTTTACGAAACTTCCAATTTCGAAATAAAAGCCACTCGACGGTTGTACGAGCGATTACGCCAGTTCCGATTACGCCGAGAGTTCCTTTAAAGGGATTGGGGGAAATCTGCTCCGCTGCCGACGCGGCAGAGGCGGCAGTGCGCGTAGCACTGATCAGCGATGCCTCGATGCAGGCCAGCGGATAACCCGTCGTGGCATCGTTCAGTATCAGGACTGCCGACGCTCGGGCCAGGTTACTGGCCCTGTTTTCAGGGAAACTCGATATCCATTTGATGCCGCTTTTTTGAATCGCACCGCCGAGATGGGCTGGCAACGCGATGATGCGGGCGCTGGGCCTATCCGGATATCGGAGGAAGTAGCTGTCCGGATTGAGAGTATTTCCCGAGCCGTGAAGACGGTACGCCGCCTCGACAGCGTCGAAAACCTGCTTCTTGTTGTCGTCAATTACACGCTTAACCGTCGAGCCGGGAACAACGTGGAAAGTGGGAGCGGATGGCATGCT
Organism: uncultured Alphaproteobacteria bacterium; assembly: GCA_963738845.1. Lineage (GTDB taxonomy): Bacteria > Pseudomonadota > Alphaproteobacteria > Rhizobiales > Xanthobacteraceae > Bradyrhizobium. The sequence continues at coordinate 159,003 of CAVTYJ010000021.1, forward strand.
TTATTCTCCCCATTTACGCCCAACTGTTTTTGCCGCCGATCGTGTAATCAACTCGCTAATGCGCATATCGTTACGCCAGGGCGCCGGCTGTGAGCGTGGCGATCAAGCGGTTTTTCTGTGCCTCACTCGGACGAGACGGACGCATAGATTCGCGCGGGCCTGTCATCTTCAGGTACAATGACCCTCTCTACCCAGGCGGGGTCATAAATAGTGTCCAGGTACTTTTCGCCGAGATCCGCGGATATGGCGACTACCGTGTCGCCGCGACTGAACTCTGGAGCTAGCTGCTGTACAGCGGCCAGGACTGTTCCGGTGCTTCCCCCAACAAGCAAGTGATAATTTCGAACGAATGAAAGACAAGCTTCAACCGTTCTTTCTTCCTTCACTGCGACGATTCTATCCGGCTTGGCGAGGTCTGCAAGCTTTGGTCTCACGCTCGCGCCGATGCCGGGGATGTTTCTCTTGCCGGGCCTGCCTCCGAACGTGACGGAGCCTACTGGTTCGACGGCCACAACTTTGATCCTTGGGAAGACTGCACGAAGTCGTTCCGAGATCCCGGCCAAGGTACCGGTAGTGCCCGTCCCAACAAAAACCCAATCGACCTTGTCAAATTCGCGCGCAATCTCATTTGCCGTTTGCTCGGCATGAACATTTTTGTTGGCTATGTTGGCATATTGATTGAGCCAGATCGCGTTAGGCTCCGTTCGCAGTATTTGATCGATTTTCTCTAACCTGCTTCCCAAATATCCCCCAGCGGGGTCGCGATCTTCAACGACTATGACCTTTGCCCCATAGAGTTCCATACCTCTTAAAGTCGCGCGATTGGCGTTTGGATCGGTCACGCAAATGAATTTGTAGCCTTTGATGGCACAGATCAAACTAAGCGCTAGCCCGAGATTTCCTGATGACGATTCGACCAATACGGTTTCGTTTGGCCTGGCAATCCCTCGCCGTTCCAAGTCCTCGACAAGCCCCATCGCAGTCTTGACCTTGATCGAGCCCGTTATATTGAACCCTTCCAACTTTAGAAACACGTCGTGTCTTCCGGCAAAAGCCGGAAGACGATAAAACAAATCACGAAAAATCAACTGTAAGGGCGACTCGATGATCATAGTTCGGCATCCTTGAGCAGAAGACCTTGTTTCCCCGGGGCACCAACTTGAGTGTTCCGCCCTCGTTTTTTCAGACCATCCAACTCAGGCTGTCGTTCCTGGGCCGGAAATGCGCAGACCTCATCTATCGAAGCGGCGCAGTTCATCATTTTCGCCGCCGTCACCCGCGGGGCGACCTTAAATCAGGCTCTTTGAACATCTCCCGATTGTGGTGTTCATCGCCTTCGGGTACTATGTGTATTTATCCCCTTGTGTCCTAAGTAGAATATCGACCGGACCATTGACATGGATCAACTTCTTTCTGTGCATGTTGTATCTGAAGAACGATGAGGCCGCCTCAGTTGGCGGCCTCAATCATCAGAGCGCAGCCGAGAGATTGGCCATTTCGCGTCTATAGCGATCAACGGACGGATTGACCTCCAAACGCTGGCCTTCAACGATATACTTACGTCTTGTGGGTTGGCTTCAATCCGGCAGCCAGCCGCCCCCGATCTTGCTGGTGGGGCGTATTCTTCTGAGTGTCCTAATTCCCCTCCGCGAGTGTCCTAACTAGGACAGCACCCCTTTTCGGGCACGGGCAGTCCGCACTTGTCGGGGGCAAGCTTATGTACGACCCCTCGGCCTTCTGGATGAAGCTATTCGAGCGCGCTGATCCAACGGAAAACACGAGGCCCCGCGCAATCAATCGCCTCTTATTCGGCGGTCCCGCGTCTTATTCGACGGTCCTACGTTCTTTGACTTCAACACTTTCAATGCGCGGGTAATCAACGGATCGATCCCGTTTTCAATATCGGTCTTCTTGTTAAGTAGCTTGATGTCGGCTGGTATACCAATACCTTCGTAGCACACCATGTCAGCTGAAAGGTACACTTGGTACGACAAACAGTACTCCCAGCCATTGGGGAGTCTCTTCTCGAGTTGATACGAGAATATTCCGTTCGTATGATCGCCTATGATCGTAACGTGAGGCAGCTCCTTTATCGCAAGTGCGAAGGCCTCTCCGCCGCTAAAAACGGAATCACAAGTCAAGAGCACGATTGGTCTGGTGAATTGTACGTCACCTTGCGGTTCGAGGTACCAGGTCCTGAGGGGCGTAAAGTCATCTTTGCCTGGGCCAATCTTCGTCTTCCTGTGAAAGGCGACCCGCTTGCGGTCGCAAAAGCGATTGATGATTGCGATCGCAATACTGTCCTCCCCGCCCGGGTTGTCGCGAATATCAATGATAATCCCTTTCAGATCGCTGAAGTCACGGGCAATCTTGTCAAGAGCGGCAGTCAGTCTCCGCTTACTAACGCCTTCCAACTCGAGGATTCGAATGTAGCCGAATTTGTCAGACCTGCTGTAGCGAAGCATCCAGGCTTCGGTCGCCGCGGGCCTCCCGAAACAATTGTCGACAAGAGTCTTTTCGGTCGTTTTGAAGAGCTGCTTAATCTCGCGGGTCGTAAATTCCTGCCTGAATCTGGGCTGTTTTTCCGGGTTGAAGTATCGTTTCTTCCGATGCGCACTTGCTTTGGCCTTCAACTCTACATGCCCGTCATTTAACGGATCGAGCATCTGGCAAAAGATCTCGAAGAGTTCGTCATCGCCGGTCTTGCTTGTGACTCTTGATCTGTAGGTGTCATGCTGCTTTTTCCAATTGACGTTCCTCAATTGGAAAAATGGGTATCTTTTGTTAAAGGTCTCCCACAGAACCTTAAAATTCTTTTCAGGGTCGCGAATGCTCATGCCGATGATCTTAACGCAGCAGCGCCGCTGAGTTTGGACGGCTGGTGGGACATTCGAACCCTTAGGTCGAAGCAAAGTAGAAGTGCCGTTTCCGGTCAGGGGGCGAGATCGGGCACCAGCTTTACAAGGAGTTCGGAGCCGGCAAGCTGGATTGCGTAGATTTCCAAAGTGTGCCGACCGATGAAGCGCAGGACGCCGGCTATGGCTTCTGGCGGTTGGATGCGGCTCGGGCCGCGCAGGAACAGACACAGGCTCGCGGACCAAACGCCGATGCCGAAGATGAAGACGGCGAACTGGATTTGAGGAAACGAGTATTCACTTTGTTCCTGCCAAACGTAGGCGACCACAGCGGCAAAGCAGGCCAACAGTCGCATTAGGCCCGCGTTCTCCTTCATCGCGGGCGCGGGCGGTGCCGAGCTTTGGGCTGGGCCACCCACATCGGTAGCTGATCTGCTGTCGACATACATGCGTTGGCATAAGCCGAATAGGGCCCACAGCCATCCCTCCGAGCCGTAATCGACAATCTTGCCCGCTATCGACAATACCGCGAAAAGTGCGGAAACGAGGAAGGCGAAGGCGGCCCAACCGTGACGTTGCAAAAGGATTTGCGCGTAGGGCCGTGCACTGCGGATGAGTGCCAAGCTCAATAGAATGTTCGGTGCTACCCAGGTCCATTTTGCATTCCAGCTTTCGAGCAGGGTCAAGATGACACCGAGCCAGATCCAATGTAGCGGGACGGTCCTGGTCTGCGCGTAGCCCATAAGAAAGAAGAACGTTGGAGCCGCGAGGCGTCCGAAAACGCTCCACCAGCGGTCGTCTTCCACGAAGAAATAGCCGAAATGGCCGACCGAGACCGAGATGATTGCCACGGTTTTCAGCCAGTCGGCGTTGTCAACGGCGTGAGGCGTGTGCGGGTTTCGATGAGATGTGCTCGTCGAATGCATGGTGTTTGTGCACCTCTGCGTCCAAACTTGTACTCGTTTAGCGGTACACGAAGGCAGCTGACTATCGAGGCCATCTCGCATGTTAAGTTCGCACTGACTTTGCAGCAACCGTTTTTATGGATATTGAAATTGAGACCAGGTTCACACGGCCTGCCACGCGCTCAATCGATCGCGCGCTGTAACCCCGCACGGCCAGACGTCGCCGCGTTGGTCGAGGCACCTCTGATCGATTTCGGGTGCATCGATACCGTCTAGCCGATAGATCGTGCGATCCAATTGGAGCGTATCGCCATCAGTCAAAACAATTTCGGCCGCCAAGCTTGGCCCGACCATCGCCGACAAACAACGCCGCAATGAAAGCGCGCATGTGCAGCCCCGCTTAAGTGTTGGGTGATTAGGCAGCGTCAAGAAACAACAACGGTCCACTTTCCTGTTGGAAAAGGCGGACCATGATCGGATCAGCGTTCGGGTCAATGCTATTGAACCGTTGCAATCATGGTGATTACTGACATGCCAGAAGCCGTAGGCGCCTTACCTGTCGCCTGAACGGAGAAGGTATCGGTGCCTATGTACCCAGCATTTGCCGTGTACTCGAAAGTGGATTCGTTGAGTTGTCTCAACGTTCCGTGTTCGGGTTTTTGCACAATGCTCGAACTTGCTATTACGCCTTCTATCCTGAGGGGGAAAAGGCAGGCTCCTCCGGACGCGACGTTAAAGACGCCCGTCGAATCGATGCCCCAAGTCGATAGTATTCCCGCTACTGGACATTCAGAAGCGGCCTGCGCCGATGAAACAGACAATAAACTTGGGGCCGCGAAGACAATAGCCAAGGCAATTGCTGACATGCGCATGAAAAGTCCCCTTTCTCTTTTTTCAACTGTTAGAGGAACCCGTTTTCCGGGCGCTTGGTTGATTTGGATCAAAGAGGCTTCGGGGTCAGACTCGGACATCTCGACCCACGTGCGGGATGTCCGTCACCCCTGTCAAAAGCTGACCGCTCCACCCGCGATTTTGTTGCAAAACTGTGCCGGCCTCTATTGCGGGGCTTAGTTGTGAGTCTTGGTCGCTGGCCCCATTTTTTGCGTCCGCTGGCTACCTATTCGCGGGGATCTACGCGAGGCGAGCAACTCCAAGAGGTGGCGCTGGTCGCGGCAGAGAAGCTTGGCCAGCCACCTTCGAATTCTGCGCCATTGCTGTGAGCAGCACCTCGTCCCTGACACCACCCAAGCCCCGCCGAAGTCGGTCGAGCCTGAGAATGCGTTTCATAGCGCAAATCGCATCTCGCCCCTCTTGCATTCGCGGCGCGACTGCTGGAAGGCTTCTGTATTGGCCAATGCACGAAAAGGCAGAACTTACGACGAAGGAGAAACATCGATGGGCGTCGGACTGATCGCCCTTCTGGACGATATCGCGGCGATCGCAAAGGTGGCGGCAGCTTCCCTCGACGATGTAGCCAGCCAGGCCGCGAAGGTGGGGGTAAAGGCGGCGGGCGTCGTCATCGACGATGCTGCGGTAACGCCGGGTTACGTGATCGGATTTGCTGCCAAGCGCGAACTGCCGATCGTGGGCAGAATCGCGGTGGGATCACTTCGCAACAAGCTCCTGATCCTGTTGCCCGTTGCCATGGCCCTTAGCTACTTTCTTCCCTGGACTATCACGCCGCTCCTCATGATTGGCGGCGCCTATCTCTGCTACGAAGGCGTAGAAAAAGTGCTCGAAGCCGTCATGCCGCATCGTGCACATCAGCATGAAGCGCAGCTCGGCACGGTCGCGTTGAATACGAAGACGGTGGAGGACGAGAAGGTCGCAAGCGCCATAAAGACCGACTTTATCCTCTCAGCAGAGATCATGGCGATCGCGCTGGCCGCTCTTCCCGCAGGAAGCTTCGTGACGCAGGCCCTTGTGCTGGCGCTTGTCGGGATCGGGATCACCGTCGCCGTGTATGGCGTCGTAGCGCTGATCGTGAAAGCCGACGATTTCGGTGTGGCGCTTGCCAACAACGACCGCGCCTCGGTCCTTGCCGGTACGGGTCGGGCGCTCGGACGCGCCCTTGTTCGCGGGATGCCCGTGTTCCTGACAATTCTCTGCTCCGTCGGCGCGGCTGCCATGATCTGGGTTGGCGGCGGCATCATTCTGCATGGCCTGGAAGTATACGGGCCGCCTTCAATCGGCTCGACGGTCCACGCCGCCGCCGAAATCGTGGCTCACGCACTGCCCTCGGCCGCCGGGGCGCTCGAATGGATCGTTGAGGCGGCCATCTCAGGTGTCCTTGGACTGTTGGTTGGCGCGGCCACAATCCCGATCGTTGGATTTGCCGTTGCGCCTGCATGGAAAAAATTGAAGCGTTTTCTGCCGGGCCGTCAAAAATAAATGGCTGGGCAGAGCAGACATATTTTGATCCAAGACGCTATCTGTGAGGCAGCTCGAGGCTGCTGAGGCATCGGGGCGAAAGCTGAAGTCGACTTTCTCGATGCTCCAGATCGAAATCTATTATGCTGCAATGAGGGGCCGGACTTTATTGAGCTGAGAAACTTTGCTTACTGTCGGAAACCCTCATCGTCGGGAGCAGAACATGGCCCTCCTAAGACGCGAGTTGCATCGCCGAGTAAGAGGCCCAGAGGTCACCCACGCGCTCGACATACAAGTATTTTGGTGTCCGTATCGAAGACCAGCGTGCAACGATCCGGGAACGGCTTCAACTAACACGCCGTCACAGGGCCGAGGTCCATAATCGCAGTCGGGCTGGGCTGCCTAGTGCCTTAGGACGGGCCGTGTTGAGATTGAGTATTTTCGGCACCTAGGCGCTAGAGTGTGTTTTTCGAGGCTAGAGCTGACCTTGCATGGGTCGCCCGCTCTATTTCCGGCGGCGGATGCTGCATGATTGTGGATCGCGTCAATGCCGGGTTGGCAAGGGCGAGAGCAGCCGGCGTCAAGATGGGGCGTGGAAACCGCAAGGATGGGCAGCGAAGTGCCGATGAGGATCGCTGGGGAATGTTCGAGGGCCGAGATGGCAAAACGAATCCTGAGCCTCTACAAAGCGGCACGGGCATATTGAAGATTGGCAAGGTTGGGACCGCCAGGGTGCAGCGGGTTGTGGCGGAGCAGCCGCGCCCTTTCGAGGCAAGCGCAAGCGTGTGAGGGGCAAATGAATTTCAACAAGCGTTCGTTAGGTCTGGCACTTCTCTGGCTCGCTGCTTTGGCGGCGGCGACCGTCATACTTTATGCCATAGTCCATCACTGACGCGGAGAGAACCTCACAAATGCACGGAACAGTTCACAAGCGTCGCGCAGTTCTGACGCTTCTACAGGACAAAGAATGGGAGAATTGGAGCGACAGTAAGATCGCTAGACTTTGCGGTGTAAGCGATAAAACCGTTGGCGTAGCTTCGTCTCACCTCGGATTTCCGAAGTGAGGAACGCACCTACACCACCAAACACGGCACAATAGCAACGATGGACGTGACGGAACGAACGGCCCAGGCGCACCTTTCGGGTGTTACCAGGGCCGCCCGACGATCCCTCTCTCCAGGGCCCCCCCAGGGAAAGGATCGCGGCCTAGCCAGTAGCATTCGATGCAGCAATGGTCTTGCGATGGCTCGCCAACAATTTGGGTTATTGCGCCATTCGACTCAGAATCGGCCGCTCCCTCGGGGCTAAAAATGCGCGAGTGAATTCGCCAGCCCCGGCTAGGGGCAATCTAGTTCGTAGCGTGCCGCGTATCCCGATTTCAACGACAAAGGATATCCAAAAGCTACCGCGTCACACCTCGAGCTTCCTCGTTGCCGGTCGCCATAGCCTCGGCTTCCGCCGCCAACGCATCGTTCGTGAACGGTCGAGCTTTATTGAAGCCGAAGGCAGCGCCCTCGGTCTATGCAATCAGCGGGTCAACATATCCGCTGCGGAATGCTACCTGGGCCTCAGGCCGAAGTGCCTGATATGCGGGGATGACGTCTTCACTTCTTCCACGCGTTGCCGTCTGGCGGCCAGCCTGTATGGCCTCAATGTCACGTGACGCTTGAGCGTAGTTGCGATTAGCTTGAAGAAATCCTTCACTGGCGTTCTCTGGCGATTGATCGAGTTGACGCAATACCCCCGAAGCAACCGAGCTTTGTTGCCGTGCCCAGACTGCGCAGCCGATTGCGCCATATCTGAGGCATCGCCGCGAACGCGTTGAACCGCTTCAAAATCGAACAGGTTGGAACGCCCGTGAGGTCAGGAGGATAAGGCGATATCAAGTGGTAGAAGATTCGGACCTTCTCGCCTGATGTCGGCATTTCGTCGAAAACATCAGACGTAATGCGCTCGATCCCGTCCCGACTCAGTGGCTGGATGATCTGGTCGGCCCCGAAAAGTAGCCTGGCGATTATCGCGTCAGCCGTGCTGCTGCGTCACCTATCCGCGTCGTTGTCAGAGGTGATGTCGCGCTACGGATAGCAACTTGATCGTCGCGATCATGTCACTTACCGTAACGCATGGCCTACATCGAGCAAGCCGGACACTGCACTGGCTGGCGTGATCTTGATGCGACCGAAGCCAAGCGACGACCATTGCAGGCATTCCAGCTGTTGCCGAAACCGCCAGCAAAGCCGCGCGTGGTGCGACACACACCGTCGCTGCCGAGTATACCGTGGGATCGCGTTACCTGAAAAGGCGAGCGGAAAATGGATGATCTTGTTCAAGCTATGGCGACCACGGAGTTTTGGATCGAACTGGCCTTCGTCATCGTGTTCGGTGGAGGATGGTTTGCCTGCTACAGGGCAGCGACAAAAGCGGAGCGGACCGGAAACAAACGCAGGGCCACAATTCTCGGTATCGCCAGCATCGCCATCCTGATCGCCGGGTTCGTTATCGAAAGCCACTTCGGCATTTTCGATGACGATGACGATGACGACTAGCGACTTTGTGGTCTGGTTGTCGTGACACCGCCGACATTGCGACCATTGGCATCGTAGAGCGTGGTGGTGCCGCTGCTGTAGGGGCGTTGCGACCTGTCACCCGTCCGGCAGCATCCTAGACCGTGGTCGAGCCTTGGCTGTCAGTGACCCGGCCAATGCTCTTGCCGGTGCGCGTGTCGTAGAACTCGCGCTGCTGCGCGTTGTGCAGCGGTCGGCAATGCGATCAGCACCAGCAGGATTGTGAGCTTCATCACGATCACCCTTCATTCGTCAAAGAGCGTGACCGTGCCGCTGACGGTGACCATCGAGCGATGGCGCGTGTGTGCCTGCGCGCTGTCAGTGCTACGTACCACTGGATGACGTGATTCCCAGCGCGACGTCGCGCTGGGTGCCGTCGCGTGATCCGCCGCCACGTGGCGGCGGTCGCTGGCGGTCACCGCGGCGGAAACGCAAGCCTTGTCTGAGCGAACGCCCGGAGCAATCACGCCCGATCAGAAAGAGTGAAAATCATCTGCGACCCGTCTCCTTAGGGCAATAACAGTCTCAAACTATCGGCCTAAACTTGAGCGTGGGCCGTGACACCGTTCTCATCGGCTAAGACGTGTTCGCGCAAATCGAGATTGCGGGGCGTCCTACTCAAAGTCCGATATGCCCCGATAGCGACGAAGTTCCGCAGCGCAACGGAATGACGCGATGTGTGCATATGCCCAAGTTAAAGTAGAGACCGATCGCGCGGCAGGTTAGGATCGGAACGAAACAGACATTAAGTCGCCATCAGGCGACGGCAGATCAATCCAACGGAGCCATGGACCGACCTTCTTCGGCGCAGCTATCCGTCGTTGAGGCGGAGGACCGGCGGGTGATCAACCGGCTCTTGGTGTTTTTCGCGCTGGTCTATGTCGTCGAAGGGGTCGGACAGGTCGAAGGGCTGATCGCCCAACCGCTCAGCTTCTATTTGAAAGAGGTGCACGGCTGGACGGCGTTCGAAGTCAGCGCCTATCTTACCATTTTCAATTTTCCCTGGATCATAAAGCCGCTCTATGGCGCCTTTTCCGATCTCGTGCCGCAGTTGGGCTATCGCCGCAAGCCATACCTCTTAGCCGCCAACATCGTCGCCGCCGGCGCCTTCCTCTGGGTTACCCAGCTAACTGCGCCCGGCGAGCTCCTTTGGGCGCTTGAGCTCACCGCTTACGCCATGGCGATGTCAAGCACGGTGTGCGGCGCCGTGCTGGTGGAGAACGGACAGCGGCTCGGCGAGAGCGGCAGATTCGTCAATCAACAGTGGCTGTGGTTCAACGCCGCCACGATGTTCGCCTCGATCGCGGGCGGCGCGCTTGCTCAACGCCTGCCGCCGACCTCGGCGCTGCATGTCGCCGCGGCCATCGTGGCGATCGCGCCGTTGGTGGTCCTGTTCGGGACGGTATTTCTCATCCCCGATATGAAAACGCCCATCGACCTTCCGGCGCTGCGCACGACGTTCGGTAGTCTTGTGACCGCTTTTTGCAAACGCGAACTTTGGGTCGTCGGGCTTTTTCTTTTCCTCTATTATTTCAATCCCGGCCTCAACACGCCGCTCTACTACCACATGACCGATAATCTGAAATTCTCCCAGGGCTATATCGGCATTCTCGGCTCGATCGAGGCCGCCGGCTGGATTATTGGCGCATTGCTTTACCGGGTGTGGTTCGAAGATATGTCGTCGAAGCAGCTTCTCAATCTGAGCATCGCGCTCGGCACCGTGACGACGGCGGCGTTCGTCTTTCTCGCGGGCGAGACGTCCGCCGCTATCCTCAGCTTTTGCAGCGGATTTGCCGCGATGGTGGCGACCGTGGCCACGGCCACGCTTGCCGCCGGTTATTGCCCGCCGCGATCGGAGGGCTTCACTTTTGCCATGATGATGTCAATCATCAATCTATCGACCTCGTTGTCCGGCACTTTCGGCGCGTTCCTCTTCGACCACGTTTTTCATGACAGCCTGACCCTGCTCATTCTCTCATCGGCGGCCTTCACCGCCTTCGCGTTTGTGCTCGTGCCGTTCCTGCGTCTCGGCAACAAGCGCCAGGGGCACTCGGTCCCGGCGACGGCCGGCCAGACGTAAAATGCGTTGCGCGCGCTCACGTGCCGCGTGCCGGCTCATGTCGTCGTCTCGCACGATGGCCAGATGAACGGGAGGTTTGATCTAGGTCGAGCGCTCGTGTGGACTTCTATTTTGTCCCGGCCACTGACTGCGCGAGTGCCTCCTTGCATTGGTCTTTGACGTTGCCAATACTTTTCAAGATGCAACTTCGTTCCTTGCCAGGGCAACTTTCCTTTAGATCAGTCGTGCAGGCTTTGCTGATCTCGGCGACCCGCGCAAGCCTCGCCTTACACGCGTCGGAAAATTCCGCGGCGTGTGTTTTCACGCAGTCTTTAATGCGGCCCCCGCCGGGCTTAACTTCAGCACATTTTGCCTTGATGTCGGCCGCACAGACTCCAATTGACTGCTCCTTTGCCATCGCGACCGGTGCGGAGAGAAGTACTACGGCACCAATTACCATGATACCCTTCATCATAGATCACTCTCCCAAAAGAAAAGATGCAAATGCCCTCACCCACGTAGGCCAGCGTGAGATGTGCCCAGACCAACCGGCTCTGTATGGTGGACGATAAAAACGGGACACTCGATTGATATATGTCAAAGGAGGCGCCCGGGGAACGACACCACGACCGCGAAACCTGGCAAGCGCAGCGGCGCGCCCGCGGAGCGCGAATGCTCTGCGGGATATTCTGTAATCAGCCTTCAGAGGTCGGGGTGTCGTGAGGCAAAGGATAAATTGACGATGAGGTCAATTTGTCGAAAATCGCACTGTTGGTCAAGTGATCCTAATAGTACCCAACGCAGTATTGACCAGGCCCGCACCGCAGAAGAGCGCTTGGGCATCACCATTCAGCCGATTGAAGCGCATCAACCAGGTCATATTGAGCGCGCCTTTTCTTCGATTCAAGACGATGTCACTGGAGTGGTGGTCGCTTATTTTTCAGAGAGAGAAAGCAATTCGCTGAGTTAGCTCTGAAGCGCAAGATTCCGATGATGGTCTTTAATTCGACCATAGTTGAGGATGGTGGGTTGATGACAGACATATGCAGCAGACAACCTGGCCATTTTTCGCCGTCGATAAGACGCTCAAAGGCGCCAAACCCGACGAACTCCCGGTCGAGCTTCCAACCAAGGTTGAGATCGCTATCAATCTGGAGACCGCAAAGGCAATCGGTCTTGCTATCTCGCCCAGCATTCTTAGCCGTGCCGATAAAGTAATTGAGTGAGATGAGCGACCTCCGGTATTGGCACGTTTGCGACATACCGACCGGCTCTGACGATGTCCGTTCATCGGGGAAGACCGGAAGAGGCTGGCAGGGGGCAAAACGGCGCTGTTGACCCGTTTTGGACTTGGGCATAGCGGGGACATCGGCCCATAATTCTGATATATACAATTCAATTTCCACGAGCTTGGGCGTGCGTCTTGAGCAGCGAGTACGTAGAGCGGCTGGCAGCTATTCTGGCCGCGGATGTCACGGGCTACAGCCGTTTGATGGGTGCCGACGAGGAAGGCGCGCTTCCTCATCTCAATTAAAAAAAACGCTCGTCAATCCCAAAATCGTTGAGCATGAGACGCATCGTAAAGACGACCGGCGCTGCGGTAATCAGGGGATAAGCGGACGTTCGCGGGCATCGCAGGTCCGCAGAAATACAGCGGCAAGAACATGGCGAACTCGCACGGGAGCCTGTCCGTTTTCGCATCGTTGGAACTACTAGGCTTTAATATTGCGGTTGTACGCGCTGCTCAGCGATGTCCATCGGCCGACGCGTCTGGAGTGACGAGCATTATGTCGAAAAAATTGCCCCTCTGGCTTCGCTTTTTCCTGCTTATCGGCGTCGTCGTCTTTGCGGCAGGCGCAGGTCTCCTTGGCTATCGGTACTACACTCGCCCGGTAACGCTGACCGTGGCGGTCGGCTCGATCGACGGCGAGGCTGCCAAGGCAATGTCCGCGATAGCAGGCGAGCTCGTTTCGACGAACGCGCCGGTGCGGCTCAAGGTTATCGACAGCGGCACCGCGCTTGAGGCCGCTAACGCCTTCTCCGCGGGTAAGGTCGATCTCGCCGTGGTTCGCGGCGATGTCGGTGACTTGTCGCAGGCGCAAGCCGTTGTCGTCGTCAGCCATATGGTCGTACTGATCATCGCGCCGCCGGGATCGTCCATCGACAGCATGGACAACCTGAAGGGACGCACGGTCGGCGTGGTCGGCGGAGTAGCGAACGCCAAAATTGTCGACGCGTTGACCAAGGAATATGATCTGGCGAGCGCAAAAGTTGCGTTCAAGAACCTTGCGTTGACGGATGTCCGGCAAGCCGTTCAGTCAAAACAGGTCAGTGCCCTGCTTGTCACGATCCCGCTCGCCGAAAAATACCTCTCGCTCGTTCGCGGATTTTTTCAGCTCGACCATAAAAAGGTCCCGGTACTGATCCCAATCGAGTCCGCGGCAGCAATTGCAGAGGCCGAACGTGCCTTTGAAAGTTTCGACGTCCCGAAGGGCACACTGCGGGGATCGCCGCCGGTCCCGGAAGACGATCTGACAACCTTGAGGACCTCGCTATACCTCGTGGCGCACAAGAAGCTCGGCAAGGATCTGGTAACCAGCCTCACGCAGGCGATCATGAGCGTGCGCAGGAATCTTCTGCGCGAGCAGCCGATTTTCGCGCAGATCACCGCGCCCAGCACCGACCAGGATGCCTACCTTCCGCTGCACCCTGGAGCGGCAGCCGTCTACAACAGCACCACGCAGAGCTTCATGGATGAGTACGGCAACTGGATCTATTTGACGCCGATGGTGCTGGGTGGTGCTGTCACCATGCTTGCGGCGGCGTGGAAATTCCTGGGCATCGGCAACCGCGCGACCGAAGGCCCGCTGGATTCTCTCTATGCCCTGGCGCGCCGGATCCGGAAAGTCGAAGCTGAGGCCGAGCTGTCGGATATCGAAGAAGAAATCGACGGCATTCTAAAGACGGAACGGGCCAAATCCGCTGCCGGAGACGAGAGCGCGGTGGATGATGCCACACTGAACGTGGCAGCCCACCGGCTGGAGAATTTAATTCACGACCGACGCATATTGATCGCTAAGAGACCCGCAGTTACCTCCGCGGCCTAGGCGACACACCGCTAAGTCGCGACACGCCGCGGCACCGCGATTGCCGGAACCACAGAATAACAACCGAAGGAGAGCCGTCATGAAACATCTGACAATTCCCGCTGATAGGAAGCCTCATCGCCCTTAGCACGATGGAAGCGGGCGCCGTCGTTTGCGCTCATGGGGTGGTTCACGCAGGCTGCGTCGCCGCCGGCGGGGCTGCCGTCGAGACGACGGCGCCCGTGGTGACAGCGTCGGTCGTCCGTCCTGCCGGTACGGTTGCCGCGCCGCGGGCGCCCGTTGTTCGGCGCAGGGTGTAAGCGGTCGTCGCGACTGCAGCGGCGCCGGGCTTTTCCGGTAGGCGAAGCAGGCCAGCTTCAACGGCACTGACCTTCCGCTAATGGCAGACCCTTACCGGACGCGATCGTCGCACCGATAAATGTCCGCTTCTAGAGAGCAGACCAAAGTCAGATGCGGCCGCAATGCGAGAGGTGAGCGTGTGGAGCGATGGCTGGCGGCGGATTTGGCGGCAGACGTCGCTGGATTAGTCGAACTCGTGGGAGCCGACGAGGCCGGCAAAGGTGATAGGCCGGGCGAACAGCGCCATGCCGTCCCAAGCGGTCAGCGATTTCACGGATCGCAGCCAAGTCGCCTTCCTCCCCCTTTTCGATCAGCTTGGCTGCAATCCTGCGCAGGGCAAGCGGATTGCCCCACAGCGTGAGCAGCAAGGCGTCGTTGAACGGTTTTGCTTGTTCACGGAGCCGATCGGCCGTCCCATCGAGTCCTCCGGGCTATCGCTCTCTTGAGGCCGTTGATTGTAAGCCAAAATCGATTCCGAACTACCGTGAGACCTGCGAGACTTTAATTGTGGGACATGATTAGACTATTCGTTCGGTCTCATGGCCCGTAGTCCTACGGAAAGCCCATTTCATGTTTCTTTGACGTTCGGCCAACATCCTTGCGGGATGAGCAGGCACAGGCGGCGATGAAAATGGCTGCGGCGACGACCGGCTACAGCGGCTGAAATGGGTGCGGGTGGCCCTGGCATGGCATGATCTTGCGGCGGGACGAGCGCGCTGCCCAACGCCAAACGCCTTGGATTGACATGTTCTTGAGGGTCATTAGCTAAGGTCCTGGCGAGGCAAATTAAGCTTGGCTCGTAAGCCCGATATCTGTATTTGCTTTATATTCGGCCTTTTCAAATCGGGCGACAACGTCCGTATGCCCAAACGAAACCATATGGACAGGCTCGCGGCGCAACCACAACCGGGCGTTCGACAACGACGGGGGCGCCCGGAGCCACAACTACAGCGCCGCCGTTAACGACGCATGCGCCGTAAGGCCCTCGGTGCCAACCAGGGCCGCAGCCCCCAGCTGCATTGGCATCGCTGAAGTTCGCAAAAGCACCGATGAGCAAAATTGCCGCGAAAAAGGTCCTCAATCTTTCCTCCGTTGTTCGGGAAGCACGACTGAAAATCAAGCAGCTCGAAATTGGCAAAATTCCGGCTGAGTAAGTTTGTGATGATGTTTTCTCGCGCGTTTTCCTGAGACGCTTGTGAAAGAATGCTTGATCTGCATCAAGCGTCCGCCCGCACTGTGGCGCAAAAATAATAAGAGGCGGCTCCCGGCAACACAAGTCAACGTGGGCGGGCTAGCGTAAGATCGACGCGGAGCACTTGAATGAAGTGCTTCAGCATCGATTGGGCTCGCACACTCCGGTGACAAGTACGTGCCTCGCCTGAATGAGGTAATGGCCGCTGCTCAGTCGCAGCACTTGAAGCTCTGGCTCGCCATCAAGGGACAGAGCTGGGATCTTGCCGCGTATGAACTGGAGCAGCTCAGGGCGAGTTTGGCGGAAGCAGCGCTGCTTGAGCAACGTGACGACGCTTGTGCCGGCGCTTGAGTCGATTTCAGGTGTAATAAAAGCGAAGAACCCCGGTCGGGGCTTTGCCAGCGCCATGCGTGAGCTCACCGATGGCTGCAATGCGTGTCATCGCATGATGGGACGGGGCTTTGTCGTGATGCAGGTCCCGACCGCCGATCAACAAAGTTTTAGCAATCAACGGTTCCTTGGAAAACCAATGACCTCTTGTTGCGGAGTAGATCGGGCCGAGGCTTGTAATGAGACGAGTTCATTGTTCCCGTCGCGGTGAGGGCGCGAAAGATCGCGACAATGGTCCCGCGGCGACTTCTCTCACGGAGACGGCATAGGTTCCGCGCAGGACTCGGGATGCTGCGAGCGTCCCTTTGCATGGCGATGTTTGCTTGATCCATATCAAAGCTCCGTTCTGCGCGCGCCCCAGCCTGGAAGTCACGCGATACACCATCGTGACCCTGTTATGACTTGCCTTCCTGCGTCCAAATGGGCAGAGCGTCCTCCGTCCTATGTTCGACGCGTGGGGATCGAATGCCATGTACGATCGCTTGGTAACCCTGCTAGAGCCGCCACCAAATCGTAGAAGAGTTTGTGACGGGCCATTCGAGTATCACTTGCCCGAAGGCGCTGTCATCGTGGCCTTTGCGATGTACCTCATGCATAATTTCCCGGACCTTAAGCACGTAGCGCTTCATCCAGACGGAGAGCACGGAAAGCGATTCGAGTTCAAGGGCTGGCTGGAAGGGCACGGGTTCGCAATGCAAAAGCCGGTGGGCACGACGGGCTTTGGGGGACTGTATGTTTCTCAGGAGGGCAGATCTGTCCTCGTGGATCCGAAGTCAGGCGAACCTGACGTAATTGCTAAGATGGGCGGCAAGAGCTTTGTCGCCGAATGCAAGGGTGGTGTCCTGAACACTAGGCACAGCGGCAAGCTCTCTCAACTGCGAAAGGGTCTTTGCGAAGCAGTCGGACTGTCGCTTGCGATGCCGAAAACCGAGAACAGGCGTCAGTTCGCTGTAGTCCCCCGAACGAAAACTACTCAAGCGCTGGCGGAGCGCCTTCGGCCAAGAGCCAATCAAGCGGGGATTGAGTTGGCGCTCGTGGACGGTCACGGGAATGTTTATTTGGTGTAATCATGCTCAAGTTTCCGACTCAGGTGCTTAGATGAACGAATGCCGCTCGCATAACGTTTAGGTTTCGGAAATCGAGCGCTGCAAGCCTAATAACCTTCACCCCATCGATAATCCAGATGGGTTCTGCGAACTGATGTGGAAGGTCCTCGGCAGCGGTCACTCGGTTGCCGTCAAGCTACATTTCTTTGCAATAGACGCCTGTTCGATTGCAACCATCTGGCCCTTCATCTGCGCTAATTCAGATGCGGTTTGTTTGTCGCCTCCAACGAAGAACGCTGCAGGCCAGAAAACCACTACCGCCGCTGTCGTCACGAGCGTGTCTTTCGTCCGCTGACTATCTTGTGCGCCTGAAAGCGCGGCAGCACGCGCCGACACCGATTGAGCCTCAAGCCCCAGCTGCTGACAGTTGTAAGACGAATATTGGACCGGCGAAATGTAGCTGGGTGTGATGTCCGCCGCCGAAGAAGCGCAGCCAGCCAATGCAACGACAAGCGCCACTATTCCGAGATTTCGCATAGCAAAGTGCTCTTTACTCGAATAAGTGCCAGCGATTTCGACCGAGACCGCTCGGGTATCCATCGCTCATTGACAGTTTTAAGCTGCCGATGGTCCTGCGCCGCAATTTCGCATGGCTACTCGGCTCCCCCGCTACCGCCGCAGCCGAGCGCTGCGAACGCGACGCAGGACGTGGGTCTTTACAACACGCCCTACGGCGATGCTTGCTATTTGGAGCCAAAAAAAATTGGGCGCCTGCGCCAAAGGATTTCGTTGATTGATGCTGCGCACCGGGCGTCCACTGCAAGCATTGGCTTCTAGTAGTGTGCCGTCCGCGCGCTGACCCTCGCAGTTTGATCTATGTCAAGGTTCGATTACGGGCAGCGCTCGACGTTGGTAGATTAGTCAAGAGGTGGTCTTGTGCCATTTTCTCGGATTTGGCAAACGCATCGCTTGCAGAATGAGAACTGCACATGCGCAAAGGTGATCTTGCTAACCGCCTCTCGTCGATACCACGCGCCACCGGAGGAATTGCTCGGCTTGCATTTGATCGATTGCGAGCCGCGGGAATAGACCTCGCTCCAGTCATGTTGGGCGCAGGCTTAACGCCCGAGGATGTTGAGGACCGCCAGCGCCCCCTCGACGCCACCGTGCAGGTCAGGGTGCTCGAGCTCGCTGCCAAGGAATTGCAGGACGACTGCTTCGGGTTCCATCTGGCTCGGGGTTTTGAATTGGGCGAGATTGGGCTGCTGTACTACGTTATGGCCTCATCGGAGCGGCTCGCCGAGGCACTGCAAAATGCGGAACGTTATTGCGCGATCAACAACGAAGGAGTGCGGCTGCGAGTTTCTCTAGAGCGCAAGTTCGCCATCGGGTTCGAATATCTGAATATCGCTCGCCTCTCCGATCGTCATCACATGGAATTTTGGCTCGCTACCCTGGTTCGCATCTGTCGAACCCTGACCGATAGCAGACTTGCCCCAAAGCAGATCAAGGTGAAACATTTTAGGCCGGAGACCCCTCCGGATGTCCGATCTCAATTGGGATGCGAGATCGAGTTTGCGGCAAATAGCGATCAAATACTATTTCCTATGCGGATAGGCGCGTTGCCGGTCGTCGGAGCCGATGTCCATCTCAACAAGCTCCTGCTTCAATACGCGGATGAAGCTCTCAGTAACCGAGCACCGCGGCGCGTCAGCATCCGGTCTCAGGTCGAAGACCAAATCGCGCAGTTGCTTCCGCACGGCAACGCCAACGCGTCCGAGATCGCCCGCCGCCTTCGCATGAGCCGCCGAACGCTTGCTCGCGCACTGTCCGCCGAGGGCGCCGCTTTTTCGGACGTGCTTGAGACGTTGCGGCGGGCACTTGCCAAACGCTATCTCGGGGAAAGAGAGCTTCCGATTTCTGAGATCGCGTGGCTGTTAGGTTATAGTGAGATTAGCTCCTTCACACATGCTTTCGTTCGCTGGACTGGCTTGACGCCAACGGCATTCCGCAACTCGAAAGACATTCGCTGATGTTGCTTCGCGCTGGCCCAAAGTCCCAATTTATTGGCACACGATAACAGGACTTGGTCGGCAGCATTCGGCTATAGCCCCGCAGCACCTTGCACCGAAACAAAACTGGCGGCGCGGCTAAACGCGTTCCTCGCACGCTGGGACTGCAAACCTTGGAACCGCGTCGTTCCGCCTCATGACCCGAGACGACTGGTTATTCTTGATTTCACTTGTTTGGCTTGTCGGTCTTTTCGGCGCGGCGGTCTGGGTATTGTTCGCGCCGTAGTCCCCGTGTGGCCGCCCCAAGGGAGCGGGGGGCCGCGTACAGTGCGCGGCAAGCCGGAGGCGGCGCAACGTTTCGTGTCAGGTTGCCGCTTTGTCGGGCATGATGATTTCTCGCCTAATGCGTGTTTGGGCGGGCACTAAAGATTGTCCGCCCCATCCAGCTAGATCGGAACTCAATGGGCTAGCGGGAGCGGCGTCTCGATAAGGTCTACGCAGTGATGAAATGAAAGCGTCTGCCGCGACCGGCGCGGGAAGCAGTGGATGGCTCGGGTCACAAGGAAAACCAAAGGAGCAGGCTACGGATGTCTTTGTTGCCCAATCGGAACCTCGTTCTTGTCGTCGATGACGACCGCGGCATACGGAGAGGAATGAAGCGACTGCTGCGGCAGCACGGGTACGACACCCTCCTGTTTCCATCCGCGGACGCTTTCAAAAACCACAACGATTTCGAAAACGTGGTTTGCATCATTCTGGACATACACCTGAACGATGGGTCAGGCATAGAGCTGAGACATCGTCTCAAAACTGCCGGAATTTCAGTTCCCGTCATCTACATCACTGCGAAGGACAACCCCGCCGCTCGCACGGCTGCGCTTCAATCCGGCTGCCTCGACTATCTCTTAAAACCCTTCTCGGCGGAGTCGCTGATCGAGCTGCTCAAGAGAGCATCGGCGGAGCCCATATAGGCGCTCCACCGTCACGAATTTCTATCCCGCGAAGCTCGTTCATGCGCTCATGTTCCTAGCAGCAGCACTAGCCCGCCTCCTCCCACTGTCGCTCGTTGCTACATTGGTAGAGTGATTTCAAAAGTGCAGCCTTTTGAACTTGTTTCGGTGAGCCGAAGATTACCGCCGTGATCCTCGATGATCCCCCGGGAAATGGAAAGTCCCAATCCCATACCGGAGGCTTTCGTCGTAAAAAATGGATCAAATATTTGGCTTTCGTTTCCGGTAGGGATGCCGGGTCCGGAGTCTTGGACATAAAGCGAGACGACCGATTTTCCGTCATAGGTCGTTACCAGTCGAATAGCCTTTATGGTTGTGGGACCAATTGCGATTGCGTCAATCGCGTTCTTCACCAAATTCAAAATCACTTGCTGTAGCTGGATCGGGTCAGCGCTTACTTGCGGAACGTCTTCTTGAAATTCGGTTGAAACTGATACCCCCTGAACATGGAGGTCGTTCTCAACCATCCTCAGCACTTCCCGAGCAAGACGATTGACATCAACCATCGCTCTCTGACGCGTGGTCGTTTTAAACAGCGCGCGAACACCTGCGACTATTTCATTCGCGCGGCTGTTTTCGTTCTTCACGTCCGTTAGACAAGAACGTAATTCTTCGAGGTCGAGCGGCGTTGCTTTGAGACACTCCAAAGCCGCGTCGCAGTTCAGTGACATTGCACCCAGCGGCTGGTTGATTTCATGTGCGATTGCGGCTGTCGCTGCGTCCACGCTCAAGAGCCGGTTGGTGCGTTCGCGTCGCTGTAAAATGATCGCATTGGCGAGGCGTGAATAGAGCAGCGTTGTTTCGACGAGCAGCACAATCAGCAACATGCAACTGCCGACCAGAATGAAGCCACGAGCCGCGTACCAGCCGATGGTAAATCGTATCGAGCTGCCGATGATCGCCACCAAGAAGTTTGGCATGTAGGCAAGCAAAGTCACCATCAACCATAAATCGAGGATTGTGCGTCTGCGAGCAAATAACACCGCCAGCACGGTGAAACCCCATAGCCAAAGCGCAAGGTTGATCTGATTGGGAAGCCGCGAGTTAAACCTCACGTCGGTGGTGAAGAGGACCGGGAGATATTCCGTTTTCGCCGTCACGATCCAAGTCAGTCCAGCTATCACGGCAAGGACGCAGGTAACGGTGATTACAATGGCGCTCATCACCGGTCTGCCCTGCGGTCTGGCTCCGGTCGCATCCTTGGAGAGCGCATAGACGAGGATCGCCGCCGGAAACGTAGTGTGCCAAAGCACGTACATCCAAGCTGCAGTGTTAAGACTGTCACCGATCAGACCAGCGGGTGCGTACCCGCCCGGAAAAGCCAGCGTCTGCAAGAACGCGAACGAGCCGCTGAATATGTAACCACTCGCGAGCGCAAGAAGGGCGCGCTGACGTTGGATCGAAAATTGAGCGAACAGGAGGATTGCCGTGATAAGATCTACAACGCTCACGACGGTCTGCAAAACCGGGATGAAGGCATCAATTCTGGCCGCCTGTATGCTCGCGAAGGGCGCGACAGCAGCCGCCGCGACGCTCAAAAGGATGACGACGCCCACCGCTATCGCCCGTTGCCGGTCGGTCGCTGGCATCGTCGCGATCACTAATGGGAGATCTTGCCCTTCTTTTTTAACAGCGTCGGCTGCGGCCTCCGGCAACGGGGGCATTCCAGAATCCGCTTGGTGAACTTGTGCCGATTGCATCGCCGTGGGTCCTGAGCCTTAAGGCAATTTTATCGCTTCGGGCTGACCGAAAGGAAGAGCACGGTTAGGGGCGAAAATCAGCTTAATTGATCGAGTGAGATGTGCCTTGGCGGAACTTGTTTCCCTTGCCGAGCGGGTCGGCGTTTTGGGAGTTGCGTCGGGTAGCGGACAGTTGGCCTAACCAATCAATCAATAGCTTTGAGCTGTTATTGTCCGATCGGACAATAGCAAATGCACCGCGCGAGGCATACCAAGGACCGTGGGAGGTTGAAACCACCAGCCTTGAGGGGCTCAACTGGTTCGCATTTTTTGCAATCCATAGCAGTCCTTGAAGCTGCGTGGCGAATAGCCCAATGGATATCATTCTTGCCAAATCGAAACCTCGTCTTTGTCGTCGATGACGACCCCGGAATGTTGAGGGGAGTAAAGCGGCTGTTACGGGAACACGGGTACGACAGCCTCCTGTTTCCGTCTGCCGAGGCTTTTCAGAACCAGAACGATTTCGAAAAGGCGATTTGCATCATTCTCGACATTAATTTGAACGATGGGTCGTCAGGCATCGAGTTGCGGCATCGCCTCAAAGCTGCTGGCATTTCCGTGCCGGTCATCTACATCACTGGGAACGACAACCCTGCCGTCCGGATGGCTGCGTATCAATCCGGATGTCTTGCCTATCTCAAAAAGCCGTTCTCGGCGAAGTCGCTGATCGAGCCGCTCGGGAGAGCATCGGCGGGGCTAGCGTAATACGCCCGCCGCCGTCACGGAGGCCATTGGGACAGTGTACTCAAGAACAATGTCCTTTGATCCAATTGATGTTGGCCGACGCGCAGCCTACTAAGTCAACACCATGGAAGATTGGAACTCGCAAAGAAACAATGGGGAAACCTGTATCGGGATTGATTGAGGGCTCGGTTACCGCAAGGGTTCTTGTTGTTTTGGCAATCTGATAGCCGGGCAAGGTGCGAATATCGGTCTCGGTGGCGACATCGTAATAGCCATGGGGCCAAATGTCGAAGAATTTGCGATGGCGGGTCCGTCGCAGCGCGTAGGTGATCGCATCAATGTAGCTCGAGTGCCAGTTCGCGGTGGCCGAAATAGCAGGGTCTTAGCGCCTTCGGTCCTCATCAATACGGGTCACCACCCGGTGATAACCATCCTCGAAGCTGACATAAGCGGCATCGATATCGGTGGCCGAGGTAAGCGCGCGATACAGTAGCTCGCGGCTTTGCTCGGTGCGGAAATAACCAGGATCGGCAGCCGCCACCTCTACGAGAAAGCGCAGCGGGCTTTCGGTATCGTCGATCAAGCTTTCTGTGCGCTCCACGCTGGCCTGGCTCGTCTGTAAGACCGCTTCGTTCAGGATCGACACCATGCCAACTGAATTCTTGTTATAATTGTAGATCAGGATAAAAATGAGAATGGGAATGCTAAGGCCGATAAACAACAATGACATGATCAGGCTTAGCCTTGGCTGGCCCATCCTGGCCACGAACAGATGTGCGCTCATGTGTGGACGACGCCCGCGTTGCAAGAAGAATCTGACGTTCGGCTTGCGGTCGGGTGCAAGTCATGTGTCCGGCCTGTTTGCGCGGCACCATGACCGCTGGCCCTGATGTAGTCCGCAGATCGGGTCCCAATCAATCGCACGGGCTTTGTCGCCCATGACCAGAAGCGGGTTGCCCCAATCGACGGCTCGACCGTTTCGCATCACGCCATCATCACCCTCGCAATTCGATGTCTCGCTGCGCCGTTGCCTCACGCTGCCGTTGCCAAGCCTCTTCAGGCGGCTGCAGCAAGCTCCGGCGCTCGATAGTATCCTCCCTTGGCCATGATCGCCCAAGCGATGCGCGCCATCTTGTTGGCGACGGCAACGGCGACCAGCTTGGCCGGCTTCTTGGCCAGCAGCCTCATGACCCAGGGATGCTCTTGCGGATGCTGCCGGGCGTGTCGAACAACGGCTGTTGCACCGATGACAAGCAACCGTCGGAGATAGCGATCTCCCTGCTTGGAGATGCCGCCGAACCGCTCCTTGCCGCCCGTCGAGTGCTGCCGCGGCACAAGTCCGATCCATGCTGCAAAGTCCCGACCGGATTTGAAGTCACTCGCGTCTGTGACAGTGGAAGCGATGGCCGTGGCGCCGATCACCCCTATCCCGGGCACGGTCTCGAGGCGGCAGCTCATATCATTGGCACGGTGATGAGCGTGGATGGTGCGATCCAGAGTCCCGATCCGCAATTCCAGAGCGGCGAGTTGATCGACAACGGCCTGCAGCGCCTGTTTCATCGCAGATGGATGATCGCGGCAAGCTGCGCGAGACCTTCGCGTCCCGTCTCCGCAACGAGGCCGAACTCGGCAAGGTGAGCTCGGAGGGCATTGATCAGCTGCGTGCGCTGACGGATTAATAGATCCCGCGTCCGATGCAACATCAGCAAGGCTTGCTGATCGGCCGACTTGATCGGCACGAACCGCATCGATGGCCGTGTCACGGCCTCACAGATGGCGGCCGCGTCGGCAGCATCACTTTTAGACCGTCTAACATAGCCCTTCACGTAGCTCGGCGGCATCAGACGCACGGTGTGACCGAGTTTGGAGACTTCACGCGCCCAATGATGAGCGGTTCCGCAGGCTTCCATGCCGACCAAGCAAGGAGGAACCTTGCCAAAGAAGTCGATGACCTGCTTGCGCCGCAGTTGGCGGGTGATGACGACCTTGCCCGCACTATCCACTCCGTGTACCTGGAACACGTCCTTGGCGAGATCAACGCCGATGGTGCTAACCTGCATGTAGACGACCCTCCGATGATTCGTTGTTCAACAATCACCCTTTGGCACATTCGATGACGGGAGCGGGCGTCGTCCACCACATCAATCGCGTCACTCTGGCCATGGGCCGACGACTTCCGGTCTGCGCCGATAAATAGACACATCAGCGCCTGTTCCCATGTCGCAAGCGTGCCACAACCGGCTCATGCGCTGCCGTAAATGGAATCGCTATTCGAATCAATTGTGAACAGCAGGCTCGATCGAGACCTGTACTCGACGCGACCTGCTCCATGCCCGCACGACGTCGCTTTGTCCGCTATAAGGGCGGTGATTTGTTTGCCATCAGAGATAGGCGGCGTGCACCTTCATGTAGAGAAGGATTGTAGCCAGAAATCCGCTCATGTCATTGAGCCGCCAAAGCTTCGACCTTCTGAATGGCGTCTGCGCAGTCCTTCGAAGCAGTCGATTTATTCGCGATCAGACATGCGGCAATTCGACCCTGGCCCGGCTGTATCTTCCCGCACACGCCTGTTATCTCCGCTTTACAGGCAACCACTCCGTCTTTCAGAAGGTCCGCCGTAGCCTGCAAGCTGGCCGCGGCCTCCCCCAGTTCATACGTGCATTTCGGGCTTATCTTGTCCTCATGGGCCTGCATGCAATAGATCATGCGTCCCTCGCCTGGCGTGACGTCCTTGCAATATTTCTTGATATCAGAGGCGCAGGCATTCTCGAGTTTTGTAATTTTTGCAGTCAGCTTTTCGACAATCGTTTTCCCGAGATTGGTCTGCGCCGACGCCGATCCGACCGACAAGATGACCAGCAAAGGCAAAACTCCGAGCCCGGCGAGCAAATGCGTTGTAATTTTCATGATTGTCCTCTGCTGATTAGCTTTGAAGCGTTGGCGAGCGACTTTGCGCTCATTGTGCCAACGTAAGCGTGAGTCCCGAAATTCCGAGCGACAGGTTGATCCCGACAGTCCCCTCGACCGAAAGCGGCTGCAGTGAGATCGAGCGGTTGGACCCGCCAACCAGGACGTTGGCGCCGACGCCGACGCCGAGACCGATGGAGCCACTCGCGCCCACATACTTGCCGGCGAGCTTTCCGCGCATCGGTCCCGCATTGGGCGTGATGACGCCCCACGCCATGACTCCCCCCGCGGTGATACCGATATCAAGACCGAGCGAGTTCATCACGCCAATATAAGCTTCGGGCGGGTAAGCGCCATTTGGAACAAACCGGCAGGCCATCCGCTGCTGTGATCCAATTAGCAAGCCAATTGATGGCGCCAACTGGCAAGTGAGCGTGCCAGCGGCGGTCCCCTGCGGGGCCTGGGCTATCGCCGGCGAAACCCACGCCATAGCAAGCGCGCCTAGTACCAGCGCGATACGTTGTTTGAACATGACTGGCTTTCCTACCCTCTGGAGTTGTTCGTTAGCCGCGCCAACATAGACATGGTCGTCGGATTAACTGTGCAACTTTGCGTCACCCGGTTGAGTTTCAATAAGCTCGATTTTTGAATCTGGATGCTGCAAAATTAATCAGTTGTGATCCTAGTAGCAAGGTGGGTTGGGATAGTATCCGCAGCGCGGGCCATAATAACTTCCGTAAGCTCCGTAGGCAGCAGCGCCAACGGCCGCAGCCCCGACGCCTACCGCCACGCCCCGACGTACGGCTGCGCCACGGTAAACACCGGCGCGATACGCGCCTCCGTGATAAACGCCAGCGCGGCCAACGCCGACGCGCCCACCGCGGTATGCCAACGCATCAGTTGAAATCATGGCAATGCACGCGATGCTGACGATAACGGAGGCAGCCAATGAGAAGATCGTTCGACGCGACATGATCACTCTCCTTTCCTTCCACAATTGCCCCCGGACGGGATGACTTTGGAACAGCCGCGCCGGAAGCCAAACCAAGCGTCATGCCTTGTGTGATTGCCTCGTTGATCTAGATCAACACAGTCACTTTTGGCAGTGCGTGCATTAGAACACTTCACCAAGACCCCGCGAATTGCATCCGCATGGGCATTCGCCATTCTTCGTGGAGTTTTGATCATGAGTGAAATCATCAAGTCGGAAATCATCTCTCGCCGAACGGCCCTTCCTTTGATGGGATTGGCGGCTGTCGTTTGGCCTCGCGGTAAACTCGAACGCCAGCCTATTTTTCCCGGGAGATACTTGGACCTCCAAAACAAATGGATTGGTCTTTTCACGGGTCAGGTCGGTTATGCCTGGAACAACGTTCTCTGGTACGTGAAGGGCGGCGCTGCGGTCGCCAACCAGCGGTGGGATCTTTTCAATAGTGTCAACGGCGTTGGCATCGTTCAGGCAGAACGGACACGTTGGGGTGGGACGGTCGGGACTGGCTTTGAGTACGGCTTCGCACCGAATTGGTCGGTCGGCATTGAATACGACTATCTTTTCAGGGTGAGCGACAGCAACACATTCCTGACGCCGGGGGATCGTAACGCCTCTTGTTACCGTCACCTCGTTCACCGCCAACACCAGATCAGATGTCAATATGATCACCGGGCGCATCAACTACCACTTCAACTGGGGCAGCCCGGTCGTGGCGAAATACTGATCTCGGCTGTTTTCGATTTCTGCAGCAAACTGGGCCGACAGAAATGTCGGCCTTTTTGCTGAGCGAAAATGTTTCAAAAATCCGTCCGCCAAGATCGGGTCGCGAGCCCGTTATTCCTCTTCCTCAACCCATCGATTGATTTCCGAGGCTGTAACAGTACGTCGTATCGGCTGATGAGGGCTCAAGGTGCCCGCAGTGACCTCGTCCTTCTGACAGCATGCAATCGCAAATTTTCTTGGCTTCGCGGAGGGTCGATGGGCATATTGGGCACACCGCCAAGCCCGCGAAAATCTTTAATGCCTGACGACGATCCATGAAGAGTTTGTGTCATCGCTGCGAGCGACAGCGGCATATCAGCGTGCGATGATCTCCAACTAAGAGCGTGACGGTTGAAGCTGGAGCAGACATGGACGGCCCCCACCTTAATTTTCCAGATTGATATACGATGCAATGCGGCGCGATTGCACGATGGCATCACCGAGATCGACAAATCCGGCTAGGTCTCGAGGCGCCGCAGCGAGCCCCACCCCCTCGATGTTGTCGAGACGTGGTGCCCATGTCTCGCGTGTTTCAAGAAGATAGACGCCGTAGACTGTTTGCAGTTCGGTTGGCGCGCTGCTCCCGAACTCCTGTTGTATCGAATAGGCGGCGAGCGCAGCGTTCGTGACAATCGAGGCCTCGATCAAGGCCTTTCGGTATCCTGGACGGAGCTCAACGTCAGGACCAAACGCTGCGACCAGCTTCTTTGCGGACGTCTGCACGACAAGAAGCAAACGATCCAGGATACTGCGCAGCGAATGCTTGGTCGCGAGCGGCAGGTAGTCGCCGGGGTTCAAGAACACATCAACTGCCGTCGTCAAGGCGCCACATCCGCTGTGGCCCAACACCACGATGAGCTTCAGGCTGCCACCAAGGTTCTCGACCGCGTACTTGATGCTTCCAAGCACCTCGGTGCCCAGGCCATTGCCAGCGACGCGAATGACGAAGAGGTCGTTCGGCCCCTCGTTGAAGATCAGCTCGACGGGTACGCGGGCGTCGGAGCATCCCAGGATGGCAGCAAACGGACGCTGTTTCGGGCTGCCCGATGCCAAACCCAAATCGCGAGGATCGACGGGAATGATCCGCTGTATGCCACGCTCGTCTCTGATGTGGTCAAGAAGCGTGGCGAAATCCTTGTTGCCTTGCTCCAGCCGAAGCAGAGCGGCGTTGCTGTCCGACGGTAGCGGTCTGATCGCAGTTTCGTCGCCGCCATATCGATATACGATGTCGACTGTCTTCACGTTGATATTCGATCCGCGCTGATGTCTTGCGACATTGTCCCTCAAAAAAACGGTTCCAAAAACTCATGCTCCATTGGCGGGAGCCGATCGCCGGCGACGTTACAGGAAGGAGGCGGTTTCATCAGCCCGCCTCCCCAGAAACAAGTCCCTTTCGGCGCCGATACCGAAGCAGCCTGCAATCGAGAGCCGTTGATTCAGATCAAGCGCACAACCATTCGCAGCAGGCCTTCAGCCTTGTCAAGAACCCGACAATAGTCCGGAGGCCCCACCCAGGCCCTGGGGGTCACCGACGCGCGCGAGCGCGCGGTCTTCTGCATAAATGAAGCATCTCTCCACTTCACGATCGAGGAGCGTCAGTTCCTGCAGCAAAGCGACGTGACGGTGTTTCGGTAATGTCTCAATCAGGTTCTCAATCATCGCCCGCAATCGTCGCGCAATCTGCATGTTCTGCGCTCCGCAAAATCGGATTTCCGTGAATGTCAGGTGCACAAAATCTTCCCAATTGGGCGTCCGGACGACAACGCGCAACTCGCCGGATGGGCTCAGATGTTCCTCGGTGCGCAAATTCCGATTGCCAACATCGCGCAGCAGCCGATGAAGTTGGTCGATCGCGATCACGGCTGTCGTCGGATCATTGATGGCCGCCGACAAGGCCTTGAGCGCAATATCAATGATGATACGGAACGCAAATGTTGGATCCTGCTGCAGCGTCCGCTCCGGCCCGACTGCAAGAGATGATCGTAGTTCTCCTTCTTCAAGCGACGTGGCGTCACCATACAATCTGAACAACGGTTCGCTGGTCGCGATAAAATCACCAACCTGGGGTACCAGTTCGATGACGCCGTTTGATCTTTCTGCCAGGGTCATAAGATCATTCACCTCGATCCCAAGAATGATCTCCGATGCTCCCCAATGTTGAATGACGCGACCCGGCGCGCCAAGCTTTGCACGCAGCCCGACCTTTTCACTCACGCCCGGGCATGGATCGGGATAGACGCTCTGGACCACCGCAAGACCGGCCTTTCCCACAAGCCCCATGATGCTGATGGGCCGAAGGAGTCTTGAAGCGTAGTCGATGAGAAAAAGGAACGCTGCAAAGCAAAGAATGCCGAGACAGGCGGCAATGAACTCAACAAGTTGAAAAACGGTCGTTTGAAGTCTGTTGAGCGCGCTTACTGCGAACAACAACGTGAAAATGAAAAGACCGGTGGTGTATCTGACGACATTGTCGCGCACCAATATTGTGGCAATGATCCGCGGAGTCATCTGCCCGCTTGCGATCTGAAGAGCGACAAGCAGTGATCCAAAGGTGAAAACGACAAAGCTCAGCATCGCGGTTATGATCGCGTTGAGCATCCCTTGTGCGCCGGAAACGCCAAGGTCCAGAAAAGTCCAGCCAAGCCAGCCGTCCAGACGATGTAAAATGCGTGTCGCCGCAAGCTCGACCGGGATGGCAATAAATGGAACTGCCCACAACGACGAACTCAAATAGTCTCTGATGTGAAATAATTTCTTCCAGCCCATGTTTTCCCGCCCCTAGCATCTGGCATAGCCCCGGTCGTTCCAATCTGGTTCCGCAACGCCGAGACGTGCCGCGTTTTCGCCTTTCCGTCGAAGCTTGCACAGCCGACGCGTGACCGTGCTCAGCTTCTCGCGATAAGCATCGAGCGAAGCATTCCTCGCGGCGGCTTGCCCGACGGATCGATTTGCCAAGGACAGGAACTTGGTCAAACGGCGACCTTGATTTAGATCAACGCCTATCCCGAACAGCAGGGAAATTTGAAGAGATGTGAGGCTCGGCGCCGCCGCGTCACATTTTTCGTGCGCGCGAGCATCCAGCGCCCGGGAGCTGCTCGATATCTTGTCAGGCATGACCTGACGTGATCGCGGTTGGATCGATCGACGACGTGATATCCGCCGTCGATGCAATGGTATCGCTCATCTAAGCCAGGACCCGGGTCACATAAGAACACCGCGACGAACACCGCCGCGGTCTTCGTGAGTGTGATCACGAATCGCGTGTGCCTCTGTGGATGCCAAGCGCTGGGCGCAATCCATTTCAGAAGAGCGCCTTTAATTTCCAAGGGTCCAAGCAACAAAGATCCTGTGCTCGGGGAGTTCAACGGCAGCTTCGTCTGTATGGCACCTTAGGACAATTGCACGCCTGGCGCGTTTTTAGCTTGAATGAAACAGTTCCGTGCATTTCGACCCCCGGCACGGGCGCGTCTCTCTGACGAGAGACGATGGCGGCCCCGGTTGCGCGTCAGCGTGGCTGGGACCGCCTCGCGGCGCCCGCGCTGCCAACCGATAAGAAACTTAAAGGTCGAAGGTCGCGGGCGGATCTACGCTCCTGTTTGCCCTTGGCAGGAAGGGTAACCAACATGGCCAGTCTTCTTGAATGCAATGCGCGCGCGGCACTTTGCCGTCGCCTGGCGAAGCTAGAGCCCGTTAGCAGGGACATCTGGCTGGCAGAGGCGGAGAGATGGTCACGCCTCGCGCAAGCGAGGTTGCTGGCACAAACTGGCGATGGCCGGGATATGGAAGCAGCACTGGCAAGCGCGATGCTAAACAGCGCAGATAAAGACTGCAACTAGGCGATGTGCTCGTATATATCGTGGTGCGCGGCACAGGTGGCGCAAACGGCCACCTGTGCCGCGTAGGAAGCTATTCTACTGGCAAAGGTACAAAATGCCATCGCCACCCTTGATCACAGTGCCGGGGTCGCAACCAATGCCGTTGCGCTGCCTATAGTCAGCCCATCCGGTGTAGCAGGTATAGGAACCACCCCAGACCCCACCGGCGGTGCCGTACCCCGTCGTGCCGCCGACCCCACACCAGGGGCCGCCAGCGTAGTAGGCCCTCACTGCGTACCAGGGAAGGCCGGTCAGGGTAGAATAGGGGCCGCCGAGGTAGTGACCGCCTACGTAAAGCCTGTGGTACGCTTGGGCCTTGTCGATCGATAGCGATACCCCGCCTTGCTCGGTCCAACCGAAGGAGAGCATTGCTGCACACGCGAAGGTAGACGCCGCAATTGCGAGTTTTCTCAAGCTCATCTGCATGATTTCCTCCATTGCCTACTCACCCCCCCCTTAATGTGCCTTCGCAGTGCCGAGTCTTGCGCTAGATCAAGGGGCCGGGCGCAGCCGTTCGCTCGTGCAGACGCGATTGCGGTCCCGTTTAGGCAAGTTGCAGTGCGAGATGTCTCACCTGGGGATCGCCGCCGGCTCTTGAACGGAAACCGAATCCGCCGAACACCTTGAGCATTGCTGCGTTCCCGGGGAGAACCTCCGCTGTCAGCTCCTTCAGCCCCTCCTCGCGGGCGATCGCAAGCAGGTGGCGCATGAGTGCTTTCCCGATTCCCTTGCCCTGATAGGCATCGACCACCACAAAGGCCAGCTCGGCCTGGCCCGGTTGCGTAACGATGTAGCGGCCTCCGCCTGCGATCACGGGCCGGCCGTCTTCGTCGATCTGCGCAACCAGAGCAACGTGATTGGCGAAATCGACGTTCATGAAAAAGGAGACTTCCTTGTCCGAAAAGCCACGCTTCGGAACGAAGAATCGGCGCTGCAGCGATTCGACGCTGGTGCGGTCGACCGCAGCGAGCATGTCGTCCTGGTCGTCCGGCCGTAACGCCCGGATTTCGATCGTGCGGCCGTCGCGCAGACGCTCGACGGCAGAATAGTCAGCTGCGCTTGCCATCATCGCTCTCGCAAAGATCGTGGACGGAGACACGCTCTTGCGAACTAAGGGACCGCGGTTGCCGGCGGGTGCTTGATCTGGATCAAGCCCGACGTCCGACACGCGTCATTAGGCTGCTCGGTCAAAGCCCGATGGATGGTGGAAAATGCCATTGCGCCCAATTCGGCAAAACCGGTCGGGCGAGGAGGTGATCCAGATCGCCCTTCGCCTTGGCTTGCTCGCAGCACTCATCTTCTGGTGCGGGGTCGTTGTTCGCCCCTTCATAGGCATCCTGGCCTGGAGCGTGGTTCTGGCGGTCGCGCTGTACCCGC
The DNA here is from genome assembly GCA_963738845.1 of uncultured Alphaproteobacteria bacterium. GTDB lineage: Bacteria > Pseudomonadota > Alphaproteobacteria > Rhizobiales > Xanthobacteraceae > Bradyrhizobium. The sequence goes on from CAVTYJ010000021.1 coordinate 191,187, forward strand.
TCTACATTTGGCTGTCCGACCATATCGGCCAGCGGCCGAAGCTCGCGGCCTTTATTGTCACGGTGTTGGCAGCTGCGGCGGTTATTGTTCCTGCGACGTGGCTCGGCGTCGGCCTCGTCGAGGGATTGGGAACAATCGCCGAGCAACTCGGTTCAGATCGGTCGCTGGTGCCCTTGCCTCCCGCCACGATCAAAGACTGGCCGCTCGTCGGCGAGCGGCTTTACGATCTGTGGAACCAGGCATCCACCAATCTTGAAGCCGTCCTCACCCAGCTTGCGCCTTATGTGAAGCCGCTGCTCCGCTCCACGCTTGAAATGGTGGGAGACATGGGCGTTGGCGCGCTTAAATTCATCGTCTCGGTGATTTTGGCAGGCTTCCTGCTTCCATCGGGGCAGCGGCTGGTGACGGCAGGCGAGTCCATCATGGCGCGTGTGTTGCCGGAGCGGAGCGAAGACTTCGTCGCGCTGGCGGGAAATACCATCCGCTCGGTGTCCCAGGGCGTGATTGGCATCGCACTGGTGCAAGCCTTCTTGTTCGGAATTGGATTGAAATTTGCCGGCTTCGCCAACGCCGGCCTGTTGGCCTTCGTGGTGATGATCCTGTCGATCGTGCAGCTCGGGGCGGCCATCGTCCTAATCCCCTGTATTGTCTGGATCTGGATGACCAAGGATGCCGCGCCGGCGCTTCTTATCACCTTCTACCTGGTGCTAGTCGGGTTGATGGATAACGTGTTGAAGCCCCTCCTGATGGGGCGCGGTTTATCGACGCCGATGCCTGTCCTGTTCATCGGATTGCTGGGCGGAACTCTTGCATACGGAATCGTCGGCCTGTTCATCGGCCCGATCATCCTGGCTGTCGGCTGGGAATTGATGACGGCCTGGGTCCGCGACGAACAGGCCGGAGATGCGGTCACTCCCCCAGAGCGAGTCCCGGCCGAATGAAATTTTTGCGACGGCTCGGAACAGCGAGATACCGTCTGCACGCAAGCGTGCGCCCGACTGTGACCGTTTGGCTCCCTTGACCTATGTCAAAGGGTCACCCTTAGCGCGGTCCATGCTGAACTTCAAAGCCAGACAGCAAGAGATTTCAAACATGTCCATGGAACTGCCGACAATACCGGACGGTGGTCAGCCGTCATTCTTTTCCTCCGCTCTGGAATACATGGTCGATGCGGGACAGCGCAGTGTGCTGTTCCTGGACGTGATGCGCCAGCGCGGCGAGCAATACCGCGAACATATGGCCGAAACCGTGCCTCATGTTCTCGACTACAGCGTCGAGCTGATTGCCGATGGCAGAACGCTCGCGCGACCCGTCAATTACGGATTGGTGCGGATCACGCCTCCCAAGGGAGTCGAAATCGACCCAAAGCGTCGTCCGTTCGTCGTCGTCGATCCGCGCGCCGGTCATGGCCCCGGGATCGGCGGCTTCAAGGCCGACAGCGAGATCGGCGTGGCGATGAAGGCGGGCCATCCCTGCTATTTCGTAGGCTTCATGCCCGACCCGATGCCCGGGCAGACGATCGAGGATATTGCGCGTGCCGAAGGGGTGTTTCTCGAGAAAGTGATTGCTTTGCATCCCGAAGCCGATGGCAAGCCATGCGTGATCGGCAATTGCCAGGCCGGCTGGGCGGTGATGATCCTGGCGTCGCTGCGGCCCGAACTGTTCGGTCCGATCATCGTTGCGGGCGCGCCGCTGTCCTACTGGGCCGGCGTCCATGGCAAGAATCCGATGCGCTACTCCGGCGGCCTGCTGGGAGGGAGTTGGCTGACAGCGCTGACCAGCGATCTCGGTGCCGGGAAATTTGACGGGGCCTGGCTGGTGCAGAACTTCGAGAACATGAATCCCTCGAACACGCTCTGGACCAAGCAATACAACGTGTACTCCAGGGTCGACACGGAAGCCCCGCGCTACCTCGAGTTCGAGAAATGGTGGGGCGGACACGTCAACCTGAACGCTGAGGAAATCCAGTTCATCGTCGATGAGCTCTTCATCGGCAACCACCTTGCGGCGGGCCATATCAAGACGTCCGATGGCGAGGTGGTCGATCTCCGCAAGATTCGCTCGCCGATCGTTGTCTTCTGCTCAAAGGGCGACAACATCACGCCGCCGCAACAGGCGCTCGGCTGGATCCTGGACCTTTATCATGACGTCGACGAGATCAGGGCTTACGGGCAGACGATCGTGTACACGGTGCACGAGACCGTCGGCCATCTCGGAATTTTCGTCTCGGGCGGCGTTGCAAAGAAGGAGCATGCCGAATTTTCAAGCAATATCGATCTGATCGACATATTGCCGCCCGGGCTTTATGAGGCGACGTTTCAAGCAAAATCCGCCGATACCACCAATCCCGATCTTGCGCAGGGAAAGTGGATCATGCGCTGCGAGCGGCGCACGCTCGACGACATCCGCGCGATGGGCGGTAACAGCCTCGAGGACGAGCGGCGCTTTGCGACGGCTGCCCGCGTGTCGGAGATCAACCTTGCGGCTTACCGCAAATTCGTCCAGCCCTGGGTGAAGGCGATCGCGACGCCGCAGATGGCGGAATTGACCCGCCGATGGCATCCGCTCCGCGTGCAGTACGAAGCGTTTGCAGGACAAAATCCGCTCACCAAAGCGATCGAGACGACCGCCGAGAAGGTTCGGGAAAACCGCAAGCAGGCCACCTCCGACAACCCGTTCGTTGCGTTTCAGGAGACTGTTTCCAAAGGCATCGTCAGCGCGCTCGATCAGTGGCGCGACGCCCAGGAAGCGCTCAGCGAAAGAATGTTTCTCTCAATCTACGGCTCGCCCGCGCTGCAGGCTGCGGTCGGGATCGATCCGGAGGCGGACCCGTCGCCTAGGCCGGAGATGTCGCAGGACCATCGCAAGCTGCTTGAAGCCCGCATCGCGGAGCTGAAATCGCGGATTCCGAGCGGCAGCTTGAGAGAATGCGTCATTCGGGGTCTGCTTTACGTCGGCGCTTCTCGCGGCATGGTCGACGAGCGAAGCATCGAGGCCTTGCGCCGGGCGCGCGCCGAGGTTAGTGGCCCGCGGCTGACGCTGGCCGAGTTCAAGGCCCTGGTGCGCGAACAGTTCTTCATGCTGCTGCTTGAGCCTGAGGCGAGCCTCGCCGCTATTCCGAAAATGCTGCCCAAAAATGCGGAGGCGTGCCGGGCCGGCCTGGCGGTGATCCGCGAAGTGCTGTCCGCAAGTGCCGAAATCTCCGGCGAAGCCGCCAACCGGCTGCGCCGCGTGACCGAACTGTTCGGAGCCGGCGCGGACGACAGCTCGCAAGCCAATAAAGGTCCTTTCGATGCGAAGGCGAAGGCCTCATAAGCGGGAGCCAGAAAATGAGTACACAAGCGGCAGCGGCGGGTGAAGCGCGGCCTTCGAAATACGATCGTCTGATTGCCTTGGCAAAGGCGGTCCCCACCGTCACCACGATCGTGGTGCATCCCTGCGACGAGAGCTCGTTGCGGGGTGCGGTTGACGCCGCCGAAGCGGGGATCATCAAGCCGATCCTTGTCGGCCCAGCATCGAAGATCGCGAGCGCGGCTGCCAAGCACAACATCAACATCTCCGGTTACGAGATCGTCGACGCCGCGCACAGCGAGGAGGCCGCCGCGAAGGGCGTTGAGTTGATACACGCGGCCAAGGGCGAAATCCTGATGAAGGGCAGCCTGCACACCGACGAACTCATGCGCAGCGTGACGGCGAAAGCAACGGGGCTTCGGACCGATCGGCGCATCAGCCATGTGTTTGTGATGGATGTGCCGACTTATGCCGAGACCGTCTTCATCACTGATGCGGCCATCAACATCTTTCCGGATCTCGATTGCAAGCGCGACATTGTTCAGAACGCGATCGACCTGTTTACGCAAACCGGCTTCGGCACGCTTCCCAGAGTGGCCATCCTGTCGGCGGTGGAGACGGTGACCTCGAAGATTCCTTCGACCATCGAGGCGGCCGCGCTTTGCAAGATGGCCGATCGCGGGCAAATCACCGGCGGCCTGCTTGATGGGCCGTTGGCATTCGACAACGCCGTCGACGTCGAGGCAGCGAGGATCAAGGGCATCAAATCGGAAGTCGCCGGACGCGCCCAGATTCTGGTGGTGCCAGACCTCGAAGCCGGCAACATGCTGGCGAAGAATCTGGCCTATTTCGCCAAGGCCGACGGGGCAGGTATCGTTCTCGGCGCCCGCGTTCCCATCGTGCTGACGTCGCGTGCGGATTCGCCGAGAGCCCGGATGGCCTCCTGCGCGGTGGCGACGCTCTATGCGGACGCGCGCCGCCGCCGTTCCATCAGCGCGGCTGCGTGATCGCCATGGACACGATCCTCGTCGTTAATGCAGGTTCGTCGAGCGTGAAGTTTCAGGTCTTCGCGGTCGATGGCGACGGCAGGCTGCAGCGTCAGCTCAAGGGACAGATGGATGGGATCGGTAGCCGCCCTCGGCTCCGTGCAACCGGAGCGAAGGGCGACACGCTGGCCGACCGCGCCTATCCGATCGAGGCGGTTGCGGATGTTTCGGCCGCATTGATGGTGGCGGGGTCCTGGCTTCGGGACGAACTCCGCATCACGCCGATAGCAGTCGGACATCGTGTGGTCCATGGCGGCCCCGACTATGACCGGCCGGTTCGGGTCGATCACGGGCTGGTCGCGCGCCTCGAGCGCTATATTGCCCTGGCACCGCTTCATCAGCCCCACAATCTCGCGCCGATCAAATCTCTGCTTGCCAACTTCCCGACGCTTCCGCAGGTCGCATGCTTCGACACTGCCTTCCATCGCGGTCATGACGGTGTCGCGGACAATTACGCTATCCCTTATCAGCTCTATGAAGAGGGAGTACGGCGCTACGGATTTCATGGCCTCTCCTACGAATATATCGCCAAGACGTTGCCGAAGGTCGCGCCTGATATCGCGGCAGGCCGCGTGATCGTAGCGCATCTCGGCAGCGGCGCTTCGATGTGCGCCTTGAAGGGTGGTCGCAGCGTCGAAAGCACGATGGGCTTTACCGCGCTCGACGGCCTGCCCATGGGAACGCGACCGGGCCAGATCGATCCCGGCGTGGTGCTCTATTTGTTGTCGGAAAAGGGGATGGCACCCGGAAAAGTGCAGGATTTCCTCTACCGCGATTGCGGATTGAAGGGCTTGTCCGGCGTGAGCAACGACATGCGCGAGCTCCTGGAGAGCCGCGATGCGCGGGCCGCCTTTGCGATCGACTATTTCGCTTACAGGGTCGGTCTTTCTGCTGGAATGCTGACGGCTGCGCTGCAGGGTGTCGATGCGTTCGTTTTCACCGCCGGGATTGGCGAGAACTCCAGCGCGATCCGCGCCCGTGTGGCCGAAAAGCTCGGATGGCTCGGTGTTGTCCTCGATCCCGCCGAGAACGGCAAGAACTCGCTGAAGATATCGCAGCCCGATAGCCGCATTCCCGTCTACGTCGTTCCGACCGACGAAGAACGAATGATCGCCGAGCACACCCTGTCAATACTTTGGACCACGCGCTCAAATGCCAAACGCGAGAAAGCATCATGATTCCGGAGTTCAAGGAAACAAAGGTCGCCCTGAAGGGAAAGAAGGGATTGATCGTCGGCATTGCCAACGATCAATCGATTGCCTGGGGATGCGCCAGGGCGTTTCGCGCCTTGGGCGCGGAGCTCGCGGTAACGTATCTGAACGATCGCGCGAAAAGGTTCGTCGAGCCGCTCGCCCAGGCGCTCGAAGCGCCGATCTTCATGCCGCTCGATGTGATGGTGGAAGGCCAGACTGAGAAGGTGTTCGAGCGCATCGAAAAGGAGTGGGGTCAGCTCGACTTCCTCCTGCATTCGATTGCCTTCTCGCCGAAGGAGGCGCTGCATGGACGGGTCGTCGACGTCGGGCGCGACGGCTTTCTCAAGACCATGGATGTGTCCTGCTGGTCATTTATCCGCATGGCGCATCTCGCGGAGCCGCTGATGAAGAATGGCGGCACCCTCTTCACGATGACCTATTACGGCAGCCAGATGGTCGTGGAGAATTACAACATCATGGGAGTCGCAAAGGCCGCGCTCGAGGCGGCTGTCCGCTATATCGCAGCCGAACTCGGTCCCAAGGGCATTCGAGTCCATGCGATTTCGCCCGGACCGCTGGCAACGCGCGCCGCATCAGGCATTCCGGAATTCGACGAGCTCCTGGACAAGGCGCAAAGCAAGGCCCCAGCACGCAGCCTCGTCAGCATCGACGACGTTGGTGCGGCGACTGCATTTCTTGCACTCGACGGCGCAAAGCTGATAACCGGCAACGTGATGTATATCGACGGTGGCTATCACATCATCGATTGATGATAAGCATACCGGCGGCGATCGAAAGGCCTCGCTTCAGCGATAGTGCAGGGCAATGAGGTCTGCGACGCAGGCGGGGCGCTGACTGCCTTCGATCTCGATGACCATGTGGTAATTCACGCGCAGCCCGTCGGGCGGCACATCCTCCGCCTTGGCGATGGTAATTCGTCCTCTTATTCGCGATCCCGCCGGAACCGGCGAAATGAAGCGGACTCGATCCGCGCCATAGTTCAGCGTGTTTCTGAGCCCCTTGAGGCCCATGACCGAGCGGACGAACATCGGCGCAAGGCTCAACGAGAGAAGCCCATGCGCAATCGTCCTGCCGCCCGGCAGCTCCTTCCCGGCTCGCTCCCGGTCGACATGGATCCATTGCTCGTCGCAGGTCGCCTCTGCAAATAGATTGATGCGCTCCTGAGTGATCTCGATCCACTCGCTTGCGCCGACCTCGACGCCGACTGCCGATTTGATCTCTTCGAATCCGACGAATATTCTCATCTCACGCACCGCGTCATGCTTGCGCCGGGGTCGCTATCTTCATTTCCGGAACCTTGTCCGGAATCACGAGGTCGGCCTCCGTTGCAGCCATCACCTCGCCCACGCTCACGCCCGGCGCGGTCTCCATCAGCGTGATCCGTCCGTTGGGAAAGCCGAGAACGGCGAGATCGGTGACCACCAGGTCGACGGGCCGCGCGGAGGTCAGTGGCAGGTTGCAGGTTTGAACGATTTTCGATTTGCCTTTGGCCGCGTGCTGCATCGCGACGATCACGCGCTTGGCGCCGGATACGAGGTCCATTGCGCCGCCCATCCCGGGCACCATCTTGCCCGGGATCATCCAGTTGGCGAGATGACCCTTGGCGTCGACCTGCAGCCCGCCCAGCACGGTGACATCGACATGCCCGCCGCGGATCAATCCGAACGACATGGCGCTGTCAAAAGTCGATGCGCCGGGGAGCGCGCTGATCGGACGTCCCCCGGCATCGGTCAAGAGAGGGTGGGCCATGCCCTGCTCGGGAATGGGACCGGTGCCAATCAGTCCGTTTTCGGACTGGAAGAACACGTTGAGCCCGGGCGGAAGGTAGTTGGCGACGAGGGTCGGAATGCCGATGCCAAGATTGACAAGATTGCCCGGTCGCAGCTCGAGCGCTACGCGTCGTGCGATCACTGTTTGTGCGTCCATGGGTCACCCGTTCGCGACGAGATAATCGACAAGTGGTGCAGGTGTGACGACGTGATCCGGGGCGATCAGGCCGACCGGAACGATATGCTCGGCAGTGACGATGACGGTGTCCGCAGCCATGGCCATGACCGGATTGAAGTTGCGAGCCGTCAGAACGTAAGTGAGATTGCCGAGATAATCCGCCAGGAAAGCGTGGATCAGGGCGAAGTCCGCATGAAGCGCCGTCTCCAGCAGGAAGGTCTTGCCGTCGACCTCGATCTTGCGCTTGCCTTCCTCGACGATTGTCCCGACTCCGGTTGGCGTAAGCACGCCCCCGAGGCCGTATCCGCCGGCGCGAATCCGCTCGACGAAACTGCCCTGCGGCACCAGATCCACGATGATCTTCTTCGCCATCATCTGTTGCTGGGCCTTCGGGTTCAGACCGATATGACTGGCGGTAAGCGTCGACACAAGCTCTGCGTCGATCAGCTTTCCGACCCCTTTGCCCGGCACGGTGCAGTCATTGGAGATCAGCTTGAGCTCGGACTTGTGCTGTCGCACCAGCTCGTCGAGCAGCCGATCCGGTGCGCCGACCCCCATGAACCCCCCAACCATCACGCTCGCGCCGTTGGGAATCATCGCAACAGCTTCTTCCACAGAGACCGTTCTCATGCTGCGGCTCCGATTTCGTATAAACCTAAAGACAAACTCGATGCTCTCGTCTGCAAGGTGGAGCGGGTGCAGCGTGGCCTTTTGATCTGTGTCAAAGGGCCGGCGAATTCGGAGGCCATGGCTGCTGAGGTGGCTGGCGCAGACGGTCGACCAGCGGGGAGATGGCTGCTGAGTTAGTTGCTTGTGGGTTCGGCCGTCAGCACACTCAACATCATCCTGCATGCAACGGTCACGATGCTTGCCATACCGATCGCGCGGAGGGCTGGGAAACGAAGCCCGTCGCGAGCCCTTTTGTACCTGGCGATCGTGATGATCGCGACCTCGCTCGTGGTGATGGTCGCCCACACGCTCGAAGTCTTCGGCGTATGCGATCGTAAATGCGGCGCCTGACGACACGAATCTTGTCTATTTCGCGTTCGTGAACTACACCACCCTGGGCTATGGCGACGTGACGCCGCTGGCGAAGTGGCGCCTGCTCGGGCCGATATCGCCATGAACGGCGTCCTGATGTTCGGCTGGTCCACCGCGCTCATCTTCGAGGTGCTGATCAAGACGATTCGCCAACTAGAGGAAAGCCGGCCGGGCGGTCCCTAGATCCCAGCCCAATAAGACTGAGCGAAGGGTGCTTCCGGCGTCCGACGCACATCCCGGCTTTGTTGACGCTCTGTGCCGCTGCTTCTATCGTTGGGTCGATGCGCTTGCAACGCGGAGTTCCGTCGTGTTGGGCACAGCGTCGAGACGACGGCAGTTGTCAATCTGGCTCGTCACGTTCCTGGTCGCCTTCTGCGAGGCGCTTCTCTGCCCTGACTTATCGCGTGCGGTCGAGCAGAAGCGCATCATGACCCTTCATTCCTACGGCCAGAATTTCAAGCCCTGGAGCGACTACGCCAAAGCGCTCAGACAGGAGCTCGAAGGCCGATCGCCGTGGCCGCTGGATATTCAGGACTTCTCGGTAATCACGGCGCGCGCGCAGAACGAGAGCGCCGAGGCTGCGTTCGCCCAGTACCTCGAAACGCTTTTTTCCGACCATGCGCCGGACGCCATTGTCGCTTTCGGTGCCCCGGCGGCGGGCTTTGTCCAGCGACACAGGGCTGGATTGTTTCAAAACGTGCCCATGGTTCTGACGGCGGTCGATCCGCGGCGCGTGCAACAGGCCGCCTTGACTGAGAATGATACCGTCGTCGCGTCCCGGCTCGATATTCCGCTTCTGTTCGGAAACATCCTGAGATTGTTGCCGAGGACAAAGGAAATCGCTGTCGTGGTTGGCAATTCTCCAAACGAGCGATTCTGGGTCCAGGAGATGCAGCGCGAGCTGCAGGAGATGCAGCGCGAGCTGGAACCCCTGAAAAGCCGCGTGACAATTGTATTTCTCAACGATCTCTCTTTTGAAGACATTCTGAAACAGGTGGCCTCGCTGCCCCCGTACAGCGCGATCTTCTGGATACAGCCGCAGGTCGATGCGGCGGGGGCGGTTCATGAAGGCGAGCAAGCGCTGAAGGCCCTTTACTCGGTCGCCAATGCTCCGGTTTTTTCCCATGACGATGCATATTTTGGCGGCGGGATCGTCGGTGGTCCGATGACGTCCGTTTCTGAAGGTGCTCGCAAGACCTCGGAAGTCGTTATCCGTGTCCTTGGCGGCGAAAAGCCGGCGAATATAGAAGTGCCTCCGTTAGAATATGGTCCGGCAACGTACGATTGGCGGCAGCTCCGGCGCTGGGGCATCAGCGAGAGCCGCCTGCCGCGGGGATCTGAGGTCGACTTCCGCGAACCCTCGACATGGGACACCTATCGTTGGCAGATCCTGTCCATCTGCGCGGTAATTTTGATACAGGCTTTGTTGATCTCGCGTCTGCTCTACGAGCAGCGCCGTCGCCAAGTCGCAGAAGTGCAGTTGCGAGAGCGCGCGGCGGAGCTTGCGCACGTCAATCGTTTTTCCATGGCGGGCGAATTGACCGCCTCGATCGCGCACGAGCTCAATCAGCCGCTTGGCGCCATTCTTGCTAACGCCGAGACGCTGGAATTGATGCTCAAATCTCCCGCGCCGGACATGGATGAAGTGAGAACTATCGTCAGCGACATCCGGCACGATGACGCACGTGCCAGCGAGGTCATTCGTCGGCTGCGGAGCCTGCTGAAAAAGGCGCCCTTTGAGCTCAAGAATATCGACATCAACGACGTCGTTCGGGAGACGACTGATTTCGTGTCCGCTGTGGTTGTCGCGCGGCAGATTGACTTGCGCACGTTGGTCGGCTTGACGCCGTTGCCGGTCAAGGGCGATCGGATACAGCTTCAGCAGGTCCTGTTGAATCTGATCATGAACGCGATGGATGCGATGGCTGGTCTGCCGAACCTCGAGCGGAAACTTGTTATCAGTACCGCGCGTGTCGATAATTTCGCCGAAATCTCTGTATCGGATACAGGTCCGGGCATTCCGGCTGCCCTGACAAAGGACATCTTTGAGCCGTTCTTCACGACCAAATCGCATGGCATGGGAATGGGATTGGCGATCGCGCGCACGATTGTCGAGGCCCACAACGGACAAATTCGGGCCCAGAACAACGCCGGAGGCGGAGCTGCCTTTTATATCAGGCTACCGCTCGCCTAGTCCTAAAGGTCCATCTTCGCCAGTTCGGACCGATTGCACAGGACAATCTGCCGCTGGGTCTGACCGACAAAATCGAGCAGGCCCTTCTCGTGAAGGCATGAGAGGGCGCGCGACACCGTTTCGAGCGTCAGCCCGAGATAGTCGGCGATATCGCGGCGGCTCATCGGCAGGGCCATGACACCGGCGGCGGTCAGGCGATGGTCCATTTCGAGCAGAAACGCCGCGACCCGCTCCAGCGACGTCTTGCGACCTAGCAGCAACATGTGATTTTCGGCATGCTGCAGATTGGTTGTCGTCATGCTCAGGAGATCACGGGCGACCAGTGCATCCACTTCCGCGACGTGCTCGAGACTGACGCGCTTGGCAAGACGAACGGTGGTATCGACGATCGCTTCGGCCGTGAAGCGATGGACGGCCCCATTTTCCAGGCCGAAGATGTCGCCGACAAGGTGGAATGCACCGATCTGGCGACGTCCGTCCGAGAGCAGTTTGTAGCTCCGGACCGCTCCTTCGACCACCTGGTATACATAATCCGCCGGCTCAGCCTCGCCGAAAATCTCGGCGCCCCGACTGTATTTGAATTCACTCAGGATGAATTGGGTACGAGCCAGGCTGTCATGTTCGCCGAGGAATTTCGGCCGGACGGCTGGGTTGCTGTTGACGTTGACAAACATGGGCGTCCCCCAAGTTTGAGCACTCTTTTCTGACGTCCGTCAAGGAGCCGCCGCCCCACCGAACAAAGCTACGACACCGTCGATGCGGTGGGCTATTGCCCCAAAGGACAATGCTCCGGGGACCGGCGGGGCACCCGCTCGACCGGCCTGTTTCGGACTGCGGTCTGCGGTCGCAGTACACGCTAGGGTGTTCACCTCATCGCAATCGGATGTTACGGTACCGCAAAATTACGAGTCCGGGTTGGGGTTAGACGCTGATCGGAGACGCGCAGGCCGCTCGATGGGAAGCCAACTGGGAATGCCAGACGTGCCGGCGACCATCCATATCGTTGATGACGACGCGTCGTTCCGCTCGGCGCTTGAGCGTCGTCTCAGGCAGGCCGGGTATGAGGTGACAACCTATCCGTCCGCCCAGCAACTTCTGGATCGGCGACCCGACGAGAGCAAGCCCGGCTGCATTCTGCTCGACGTCAGAATCCCCGGTTTGAGCGGGCCCGAGCTGCAGGACCGGATGGCCGAACTTGGTTCAACGCTGCCGATCATCTTCCTCACCGGCTATGCGGATGTCCCTACCACGGTGAAGACCATCAAGGCCGGCGCGCACGACTTCTTGACCAAGCCGGTCACGTCGGAGCAATTGCTTGATTCGATCAAGGAGGCGATGGCACAACACGAAGCGGCGCGAGCCGCCCGCCACAGGCTGAACGCATTTCGCGCCCAGCTTGATACCTTGACCCCGCGCGAGCATCAGGTCTTCGAACTGGTCGTCCACGGCAAGATCAACAAACAGATTGCGGGGCAACTCGGAGCGACCGAACGCACCATCAAGGCGCACCGGCACAAAGTGATGGAGAAGATGGGCGTCCAATCGCTGGCGGAGCTGGTCTCCATCGCGGAGCGGCTCGGCCTCGTGCGCGGCGAGAGCCCTCAGAGCAGATCAAGCTGAGGATATCACCAGCTTTTAGAGGAGCATTGTCCTCAGGGACAATAGCAACTGCAATTGCGTGGAACATACTGCAAGCGACGCAGGTGATGTCTGCGTGGCCAACTTGCCCTGTTGCTCGATCGGTGAGGAGCGAATCAAGGGTCTGATCTTGTCGAATCGAAAGCGCGTCTTTGTGGTCGACGACGATCCTGGCATTCTCAGAGGCCTCAAGCGGCTGCTCAGAGAATACGGCTACGAGAGCCTGCTCTTTCAATCCGCGAAGGCATTTCGGGCTCACGACGATTTCGGCGGCGCGATCTGCGTCGTTCTCGATATCCAGCTGGACGGCGAGTCCGGCATCGAAGTCAGGCACCGCTTGAGCGAGGCGGGAGTCTCGGTTCCGGTGATCTACATCACTGCCAACGACAGCGACATCATCCGGACCGCCGCGATGAAGTCAGGATGTATTGCCTATCTGACGAAGCCGTTCCCGGCCAGATCGCTGATTGAGCCGATCGAACGGGCGGCCGCGCGCCTGGCGTAGCATCGTTTGCGGTGCGCCGCGCGCGGCTTGCGTCTTATTCGTCGATTTCATGTTCGAAGGTCTGCAACGGTGCGCCGTTGTGAACGGCCGCGAAACGGTCGAGCGGAAGTTCTGTGCCGATCGTCAGGACGTTGGGATCGACGAGCTCGATCCGCAAGATCTTGCCAGTCTCCATGTCCTGCACAAGCTTGGGATCGGCCACCTGAGCCGCGATGCAGGTGTTGGTCAGGCACCAGACATAAGGGACGTGATATTGCGTGCCCTGATCGACACTGATCTTCGCCCCGGCCGGCAGATATAGCCCGACCGGCAGGAAGAGCTGCAACCGGCTCGTGCTTTCACCGTCGCGTTCGATCAGGTCAACCCGAACCGCCGATTGGCCAGTCTGCCAGGTGCCACTGATGGTGGTACGGCAGACCATCTTTGTTCCCGGTGTCTGAAAGCAGACTTTCCGCCAATCGCCATATTTGATGTCACGCGCCTCGCGTTGACCGCGCGGCGCAAATTCCGTCTCAGGGGGCTTTTGAACGGCGGGAGACTGACTGGACGGACTGGCCTGTTCTGCAAGGGCGGCACTCCAGGGCGCCAGCGAGAGAAGAAATGCGATCGACACATGTTTCATGTCCGTCTCCTTGCGCGTTGACGGCTAAGGATGCCGATCGAGGAACTGGCTCACCAGGGGAGCCCACAATGGAATGCTTTCGGCGGAACCGATCAGGAAGTGGCCATCGTTGCCGAAGGGCGGCAACAGATGGTATTCGGCTTTGCCGCCGGCACGCGTGTAGGCGTCATGCATCCGTCGCGACAATTCAGGTCCGAAGAACGTGTCGTTCTCGATGTAGATCCACAGCATCGGCGTACGCGCGGTGTGGCCGAAGTCCGCGGTCGCCTCGACCAGTTTGTCCGGCGCGCAATTGTTGTTCGGTTTGCCGCCGACCCGTCCGCCGCGCCCGGCCGCAAAGGCGATGATGGCCTTCACCGACGGCAGGTTTTGGCTCGAGAGTGCGATTGCAGCCCAGCCACCGGCGGACTGACCTACGACGACTGCGCTGTCGGGAATGACAAGCTTCTGCTCCGTCATGTAGTCGATGATCCATGCGTCGATCAGCGCGACTGCGAGCCCCGCGTCGTGAAAGTTCGGATTGTCGCAGCTGCCAATCTTGGAAAAGAAAAGGCTGTAGAGCCCGCGCTCCGGCGCATCGAGAGCGGCGGCCCCGTACCCGGAACCGGTCGGGGCCACCACCATGTTGCCGCGCCGCGCAAACCACATGGCGGCGTCCCTGAACTCGACGAACGGGAAGAAGGCGCGCTCCTGCGGGTTGAGCGAGACGCCGTGGTTCATGACAACCAGCGGAAATGGGCCGGCCCCGACGGGGCGAACCACATAGGCCAGCGTCGGCAGGGTGACCGGAAGCGCCCAGATCTCCTCCTGGATAGGGCGCTGATTTGTATCATCCGCAGCGTGGGAGATGGCGGGAGTCAGCATCTCCGCAAGGCCGGCCATCGCCGCAAGCGCCAAGAGAAAACGCGCCATCATTGTCACGCGCCACAAAGCATTTCCTCATGAGAGGCTTTCGCGACCGAGCGCTGATGCCTTGATCTAGATCAAGCGGACAAGTGTGCGCGTTGCTTCATTGGCTCGGGACGATGAATTTGGCCGGCGCTCAAAGAATAAACTCAAAGGGAAGACCATGAAACAGCATCAACGTCTGCTCGTTCGACTTGCTTTGGCTGGATTGTTCGTGACTGGCATCCTGCCGACCGCGGCTCAGGCCGAAACCGGCTCGGTTCGCGTGGTCTTCACGAAGGGTGGGTTCATTGTGGGCGTCGGCGGCGGCGAGGGCGTGCTGACCTTTCGCGGCCACCGCTATCCTTTCACCGTGTCCGGCATGAGCGTGGGCTTCACGATCGGCGCGTCGACCACGCAGTTGAGCGGTCATGCGCTGAACCTGCGCAGCGCTTCCGACATCCAGGGAACCTACGCCGCGATCGGCGCAGGCGGCGCGCTGGCGGCCGGTGCCGGCGGGGTGCAATTGCAGAACGAGAAGGGCGTCATTCTGCAGCTCGCCGGCGGCAGGGTCGGCGTCGAGCTGTCGGCCGCGGTTGGCGGCGTCACGATTAGGCTCAAGTGAGCGCAAGCGGCGCTGCCCGGCTCAGTATTGCTCTTTGACGAAATTCATGCCGCGCAGCGTCGCCTGATCGTCGTAGCGTCCTTTGGTCGACCGCTTCGGCAAGCGCACGCGCTCACGCGATACGCGTTTGTATGGGATGGTTTCCAGAATGTGCGCGATGCAGTTGAGCCGCCCGCGCCGCTTGTCGTCTGACCTGACGAGAGTCCAGGGCGCGTGCTTCGAACTGGTCGCCTTCAACATCATGTCGCGGGCGCGCGAATAGTCGTACCAGAGCCGGTAGGATTCGGTATCCATCGGGCTCAGCTTCCATTGCCGGAGCGGGTCGTCGATCCGTGCCTTGAAGCGCCGTTCCTGTTCCTCCATCCCGACCTCGAGCCACAGCTTGATCAGGATGATGCCGCCGTCGACGACGTATTTTTCGATTTCCGGGCACAGCTCCAGAAAGCGCTCATACTCTTCGTTTCCGACGAAACCCATCACATGTTCGACGCCGGCGCGGTTGTACCAGCTCCGGTCGAAGATCACGATCTCGCCTCCGGCCGGGAAGTGCTGCATGTAGCGCTGCAGGAACATCTGGGTCTTTTCGCGATCGGAGGGTGCCGGAAGCGCGACCACCCGGAACACGCGCGGGCTGACCCTCTCGGCGATCGCCTTGATGGTGCCGCCCTTGCCGGCGGCGTCCCGTCCTTCGAACAGGATAATCACCCTGGCTTTCTTCTCTTTCACCCATTCCTGGAGGTGGCAAAGCTGAACCTGAAGCTTCCTGAGTTCCTTTTCATAGTCCTTCCGCTTCATCCGTGAATCTGAAGCTACCTCTTCGCCCCGCGCCATGTGGTGTGATCTCCGGTTGGACGCGACTATGCCCAGCTGATGGTAATGCCGATGTCGCCAGGAACGCCGCCTGGAAAATCGATGATCTGATAGCGGATGCGGTAGCCCCGGGGCTTCAGGTAGTCGGTCCAGAGCTGGAGGATTTCCTTCGGAATTCCGGTCAGCGTTTTCTCCCAGCCCGGCTCCATCTGGTTGATGGCCCGGCCCTTGTCGGTGCACAGCATGTTGGGAAATCGATAGACTTGCACTTCGGTCAGGCCGTTGCGGACCGCTCGCTGAATGACGCTGGACGCCAGCTTGACTTTCTCCTCTTCTGAAAGTCCGGACGGCTGGCTGAGCCTATCGATCAGTGCTTTTTTCTCGGCTTCGGCAGCGGCTGCCGCTCTCGCCTCCTTGTCGGCCTTGTCCGCCTCCTTGATCGCGGCCTGTTTCTGGATTTCCTTGGCCATAGGCAGCAGATCGTCGATCTTTTCCATGGGGTCTCTCCTGCAAACTCGGCTTAGGTTAGGCAAGTAAAACCGTCGCGGAACCGAGGCGCTTGATCCAGATCAAGCCTGGCCGCTCGGGTATGATCCTTCTATTGTTGGGGTGCCTCTCAAGGCCATCAAATTGGTACCGCGAGAGAGGTTTGATCCAGATCAAGTCGGGTTATTCTCGAAACCACAAGGGTAGGGCTATCGTAGCGCAGCTTTGCTGAATTCACGCTCGCGGGGGAACAATGGCAGTTTCGCATAGCCCACTGGCACCGGAACATCTTCCGTTCTTCATTACGGCACCGGGAGAGACCGACGTGCTGTTCCACATCACCGCATGGTTTGTCCTGCTGAGCATTGTGGGCCTGGGTGTCATCTTTTTCACAATCCATTCGCTTCCGGAGCGGATGGCGCACAGAACGAAGAAAGTGCAGCTCGATATTGTTGCCGTTCTTTGCCTGCTCGCACTGCTTACGCATGAACATGTCTTCTGGTTCGCAGCGCTGTTGCTTGCCTTCATCGATCTCCCGGACTTCCTGACGCCGGTCATGCGCATCGCCACTGCGGTGGAAAAAATTTCCGGCGAGCGGACCCCGAGCGCACCAGGCGCTGAGGCGGAGGAGTCGTCGCCGGTGGAGGCTGAGCGCCCACCCGGCGAGACGGGAACGCCGGCACAGACAGATGCCCCACGCAAAATTAAGAAGGGGGCGTCCCATGCTTGAGCTCATGCTCTGTTCGATGCTGACCCTTCTCCCGGACTATCTGATCCGGCGCTATGTGCAGGGCAAACGCATCGGCCATGAGATCACGTTGTTCTCGGTCTGGTACGAGCTGCGTTACGGCATAACGCTCTGCCTGATCCTGACGGTGCTACTCATCACGATCGTGCTGTACAACCACCCGTCCTCGAAGAACGTCAATGCGCTGTTTCGGACCATATCGATTTTTGCCGATATCGGCGGGCGGGTAACGGATGTCTACGTCGGCTATAACGACAAGGTGAAGAAGGGTGATCCCCTGTTCAAGCTCGACAGCAGGCAACAGGAGGCCGCGATCGCGACCGCTAGCGCGCGCATTGCCGAAGTGGATGCCGCCATGATCACTGCCACGGCCGATGTTGAGACAAGCCAGGGCAAACTCAACGAGGCCAAGGCTGACTATCAGCAGGCGCTTGATGAATTAAACACCAAGAAGAAGCTGTACGAGCGCAACCCTGACGTTGTCGCAACGCGTGAGATCGAAAAGCTTCAGACGCTCGTGCAGGCACGGCAGGGCGCTGCCGACGCAGCGGACGCTGCCAAGCAGTCGGCGGAGACTCGCGTATCGAAAGTCCTTCCCGCCCAGAAGGATAGCGCAGAGGCCGAGCTTGCCGCAGCCAAGGTCCAGCTCGACAAAATGACGATCTACGCAGGCGTCGACGGGCGGGTCGATCAGTTTTTGCTTCGGGTGGGCGACATTGTCCAGCCGGCGCCGGTCACCAGGGGGGCGGGCATTCTCATCCCGGAAGGTGCGGGCGAAAACAAGCTGCTCGCAGGATTCGACCAGATCGAAGCGCAGGTCATCAAGGTCGGCATGGTTGCCGAGGCGACCTGCATCTCGAAGCCTTTGACCATCATCCCGCTTGTTGTCACCCGCGTGCAGGATGTCATTGCGGCCGGCCAGATCCTGCAGACCAATCAGCTGACCGACTTGTCAAAGATCGGCCCGCCGGGGACGCTTACAGCGATCCTGGAGCCTCTCTACGATGGCGTGCTCGACGATATCCCGCCGGGCAGCAGCTGCATCGCAAATCTCTACTCGGATAACCATGAGCTGATCGCATCGAAGGACACAGGCACCTTGAAAAAGGTCTATCTGCACATCGTGGACACCGTGGCTCTCATTCACGCCATGATTCTTCGCCTTCAGGCAGTGGTTCTGCCGCTGAAAGTGCTGGTATTCGGCGGGCACTGAAACAGGAAAATCTTAGGCGCGTGCACGACATTCTCCGCAATATCCTTGGGACGAGCATGATCCCAATCATTTTCAGGAGAGACAGAATGCTTGAGGCACCACGATTGCCAGCAATAGCGGTGGCGCTTTTTGCGATCGGCGCGTTGTTGCCAGTCGATGCTCAGGCGTTCGAATTGACAGGTGCATGGGCTTCAGAGGCGGATCTGTGCAAGCTCGTATTCGCCAAGGAAGGGGGCCAGATTGTCTTCGCCGAACTTTCGGACCTCTACGGTTCTGGAGTCGTGATCGACGGCAACAACGTCAGGGGAAAGACCGGCAAGTGTACGATCAAATCGAAAAAACAGGATGGCGACAGCATCGAGATCGCCGCGGCCTGTGCGTCGTCAATCATGACGCAGAACGTCCAATTCAGTCTGAAAATAATCGACGACGATACCCTTAGCCGGCTCATCCCGGAAATTCCGGGAATGACCCTTAAATATTCTAGGTGCAAGCTTTAGCCTTGGCAGGCCGTTTTTGCGCTGTCGTCGAATGGCGGCGCCCCGCCTGGAGCTCCGCCATGACGAGCAATCAATCTGAATTGACCCGCGCGCAGCTGCGAACCCCGAGGGCCGCCGCAGTCGCCGGCATACTGTTTTCGGTGCTGCTGCTGGCCGTATTCTGGCTAATGCGGCTTTCAGTGCCCGCTGATCCCCATGAGCCCGGTGCGTGGCTCGAGGGTGGCGTAAGCTATGTAGCTCTTGCGTTAAACCTGGTGCCTTTTGCCGGCGTCGCGTTTCTCTGGTTTGTCGGAGCCCTCCGCGACAAGCTGGGCGCGCGCGAAGATCGCTTTTTCGCGACAGTATTTCTGGGCAGCGCTGTATTGATGCTGGCCATGCTGTTCGCTGCTGCGGCGGTGGTTGGCGCAATCATTACCGCGTTCCATTCCGCTCCACAGGCTCTGATCAATTCGGCGGCCTTTTATTTTGGTCGAGGCTTGGCCTATGGGATGATCAATATTTACCTGGTGAAGACGGCATCGGTCTTCATGATTACGACGTCAACAATCGCCTTGTATACGCGTCTCACCCCGCGATGGCTTGCGATAGGTGGCTACGTGATCGCAGTGGTGCTCCTGATCGGAAGCTACTATGTCGATTGGAGCCTCCTGGTGTTCCCCCTGTGGGTGCTCCTCGTCAGCACCTGCATTCTGCTGGACAAGCAAACGTAACCAACCGAATGAACGTCGCCTCCGCTCTTGCGGCGCCGCCAGATTTCACAAAACGTTCAAATATCGCCTGACACGTGACGGATCGCGGGCGCGTTCATGAATGCACCGTTGATCTTAATCAAATGTCCAATCTCCAGTCCGGGTTCTCTGATGGTCTAGGTCCCATGGGAGATGAGCCATGTTGCGCTGCAGGAGAGTTCTTGTTGGCTTTGGCGATCATGCTTGCAACACCGTTTGCGGCAGTGGCGCAGGGAACAGGCACGCCGCCGCCCCAATCCACTGTCGCGCCCCCGCCTGCGTCCGACCAGGCACTGCTGAAACCTGAACAGCTCGAAGCGCTGGTCGCGCCGATCGCGCTCTATCCCGACGCATTGCTCGCCAACATGCTGGCGGCCTCGACCTATCCGCTGGAGGTGGTGACCGCCGCGCGCTGGGTGAAGGACCACAAGGACCTCAAGGGCGATCAGCTCAAGGCGGAAGTCGACAAGCAATCCTGGGACGACAGCGTCAAGGCGCTGACAAGCACGCCAAGCGTGCTCGACATGATGAACGACAAGCTCGATTGGACCAAGTCCCTCGGCGACGCGGTGCTTGCCCAGCAGCCGGACGTGATGGATGCGATCCAGCGCCTGCGGGCGAAGGCGCAAGCCAACAACAAGCTGGCGTCCACCAAGGAGCAGAAGGTCACGGTCCAGACGGTCGAGAACAAGCAGGTGATCGTGATCCAGCCGACCGATCCGAATACGATGTACGTTCCCTATTACGATCCGGCAGTGGTCTACGGCGCGTGGCCGTATGCCGCCTATCCGCCCTATTACTTCGGATATCCGTCCTATATCGGCGCCGGAATCGTTGCCACCGGACTGGCGTTCGGCGCCGGCTATGCACTCGGGCGCTGGGGCAATTATTGGGGTGGCGGGTGCAACTGGGGCAACAACAACATCTACGTCAACCGCGGCAATAACAATATCAACTGGTCGCACAACGTGAACCACCGCGGCGGCGTTCGCTACAACAACGCCAACGTCGCGCAGAAGTTCGGAGGCGACAAGATGCGCGCCGGCGCCGCCGACCGCATGGATTTCCGTGGCCGCGGCGGCGATCAGGTCCTCAAGCCCGGTGGTGATCGCGTCGGAGCGGGCGATCGCGGCGGAGACCGCGTGGGTGGTGGAGACCGCGGTGGCGACCGCGTCGGCGCTGGCGATCGTGGTGGTGACCGCGGTGGTGGCGACCGTGCCGCCAACCGCGACCGGCCCGGCGGCGGCCAGGCCAAGGGCGGCGATCGAGGGGGTGACCGGGGTGGCGCCAAGCAGGCGAGGCCGGCCGATCGTGCGAAACCCTCCGGCGGCGCGCGCGGCGGTGGCGGCGGCGGTCGCGACAACGCGATGAGGGTTCAATCGGGCCGCGCCGCAAGCGCGCAGTCGGCGCGCGGACGATCCAGCTTTGCAAGCGCGGGCGGCGGCGGGCGCGGCGCGATTTCCGCCGGCGGCGGAGGCGGCATGCGTGGCGGAGGCGGTGGCGGTGGAATGCGTGGCGGCGGTGGCGGCGGCGGTCGCGGCGGCGGAGGTGGCGGCCGACGGTCCGATCTCTGGCTGAAGCACGACGTTGTCCTGCTCGGTCGCTTCAACGACGGGCTCGGTTACTACCGCTTCAGCTATCAGGGCAGCGACAAGGCCTATGTCGGCGTCATCGCGCAGGAGGTGGAAGCGGTGCGGCCCGACGCGGTCACGCGCGGACGCGACGGCTATCTCAGGGTCTATTATGAAAAGCTCGGATTGAAATTCCGCACCTATCAAGACTGGCTCGCCGGTGGCGCGCAGGTCCCAACGCGAGCGAGGATGTGATCATGACCAGACCCTTCATGGCCAAACGTCATCCTCGCTGGTCGTCCGGACTGTTCGCGGCTGCAATGATGGTGCTGGCGGTTCCGGCTGCATCGGCCCAGCAGACCTTCCCGTCGCCGGAGGACGCCGCGGCAGCTCTCGTCGCCGCGGCGAAATCGGGTTCCGAGAACGACCTTCTCAAGGTGTTGGGCAACGAGGCCGCAGACATCATCGCGTCCGGAGACACGGTCGCCGACAATGAGACGCGCCAGCGTTTCGTTTCGGCCTACGATACCAAGCATTCGATCAGCATGCAGGCCAACAAGAGAGCGATCCTCATGCTCGGCAACGACGACTTCCCGTTCCCGATTCCACTCTTTCACAACAAGACGGGGTGGGAGTTCGACACATCCGAGGGGCGGATGGAGATCCTCTACCGGCGGATCGGACGCAACGAGCTCGATGCGATCCAGACCAGTCTTGCCTTCGTGGACGCCGAAAATGAGTATGCCGACAAGGACCGCGGCGCCGGACCCGGCGTCTACGCTCAGCGCATCGTCAGCAGTCCCGGCAAGAAGGACGGACTCTACTGGCCGGCGGACGGCGACCAGAGTCCACTCGGCGAGCTCGCGGCCGAAGCGTCGGCCGAAGGCTACAAGGTCGGCAGCGGCGAACCGCAGCCCTATCATGGCTATTACTATCGCATTCTGACCCAACAGGGTTCGAACGCCCCCGGCGGCGAGATGGACTATGTCATCAATGGCAAGATGATCGGCGGTTTTGCGCTGGTCGCCTATCCTGCCGACTACGGCAATTCCGGCGTCATGACCTTCCTGGTCAACCACAACGGCATTGTCTACCAGAAGGATCTCGGCGAGCGGACGGAAAGCATCGCCAAACGCATGAAATCCTTCAACCCCGATCAGACCTGGAAGAAGGTCGAGGTTTCCAACCCGTGACCAGGTCCGCAATCAGGGTCGCTTTGCTGGCGTTGCTCGCATCGATCGCATGGGGCACGCCGGCGGACGCGAAAATGGGAAATGTCCGCGTCGTCTTCACGAAGGCGGCGCTCGTCGGGGGCGGTGGCATCGGACGCGGCATACTCACGTTCGAGGGCCGCAACCATCCCTTCACGGTCTATGGTCTCAGCGTGGGCGTTTCGATCGGAGCGTCAGTCGCCAGATTCGTTGGACATGCCGCTTATCTGCATCAGCTCAGCGACTTTGACGGCAATTATTCCTTCGTTGGCACTGGCGGCGCCCTTGTCGCGGGTGCCGGCGGCGCGCAGCTCCGGAACGAGAAAGGCGTAATTATCACGTTGCACGGTGTAAGGGCCGGGCTCGAGTTCGCCTCCAACCTCGGCGGGGTCAGGATCGTGCTCGATTAGACGCCTCTGCGTCAGCACGGCAGCAACTTGCAGGCGGTGACATCTTCGGTCGCACCGCAACATGCAGCCGCGATTCGGTTCCCTGCGAACAAACTGATCATCGCTTGACATAAATCAACAGCGCGAGCCTGGCGCGGCGTCCAATTTCGCGCGAATAGTCTCGCGCGCCAACATGCGGGCCCGCGATACAAAAGATCATGAACCAATCCGCCGATGGGAGACACGTCATGAAGAGCAGCGCGGCGCTGAAGAGGGAATCCGGAGAGGGCGATTGCTGGCGAGGTTTCTCTCCCGGCGATTGGCAGAGGTCGATCGATGTCCGCGATTTCATCGTCCGCAACGTCAAGCCTTATGCCGGCGACGAAAAATTCCTCGCCGGCGCCTCCCAGCGCACCAAGGCCGTCTGGGCCAAATTGCAACCCTACTTCGCCGACGAGAGAAAGAAGGGCGTGCTCGCGGTCGACGCAAAGCACCCCTCGACGCTGCTGGCGCATCCGGCCGGCTATATCGATCGCGACAACGAAGTGATCGTCGGACTGCAGACGGATCAGCCGTTCAAGCGCGCGATCTTTCCGTTCGGCGGACTGCGCATGGTCGAGGCGGGCCTGAAGGCGGCGGGCTTCGATCCCGATCCGCAGGTGCACGAGGCTTTCACCAAATACCGCAAGTCGCACAATGACGGCGTTTTCGATGCCTACACGCCGGAGATCATGAACTGCCGCCGGTCCGGCATCATCACCGGCCTTCCCGACGCCTATGGGCGCGGGCGCATCATCGGCGACTATCGCCGCGTTGCGCTCTATGGCGTCGACCGCCTGCTCGAGGTCAAGGGCGAGGAGCGCGCCCAGATCGACGACATGTGGCCGACCGACGAGATCATCCGGATGCGCGAGGAACTGGCCGAGCAGATGCGCGCGCTGCAAGGACCTCGCCGCGATGGCGAAGCTCTACGACCTGCGACATCACGCAGCCCGCGAAGAATGCCCGCGAAGCGTTCCAGTGGACCTATTTCGCCTATCTCGGCGCGATCAAGGAGGCGAACGGCGCGGCCATGTCGATCGGCCGCATCTCGAGCTTCCTGGACATCTATATCGAGCGCGACCTGAAGCGAAGGCACGCTCGACGAAGCCGGCGCGCAGGAACTCTGGGACCAGCTGGTGCAGAAGCTGCGCATCGTCCGCTTCCTGCGCACGCCGGACTACGACGCGCTGTTCAGCGGCGATCCCTACTGGGCGACCGAATGCGTCGGCGGAATGGATCTCGATGGGCGCACGCTCGTGACCAAGAGCAGCTATCGCATGCTGCATACGCTCTACCAATCTCGGGCCGGCGCCGGAGCCGAACATCACGGTTCTCTGGTCGAATCACATGCCGGCGGCCTTCAAGCGCTATTGCGTCAAGGTCAGCAAGGACACCTCGTCGCTGCAGTACGAGAACGACGACCTGATGCGGCCGTTCTGGGGCGACGACTACGGCATCGCCTGCTGCGTGTCGGCGATGCGGCTCGGCAAGCAGATGCAGTTCTTCGGCGCGCGCGTCAATCTCGCGAAGGCGCTGCTCTACGCGATCAATGGCGGCCGCGACGAGGTTTCCGGCGATCAGGTCGCGCCCGCCGACGCTGCCGGTCACGGGCGACTTCCTCGATTACGACGACGTCATGGCGAAGTTCGACACGACCATGGAGTGGCTCGCGCGCACCTACGTGCATGCCATGAACTGCATCCATTACATGCACGACAAGTATTTCTACGAGCGCCTCGAGATGGCGCTGCACGATCGCGACATCCTGCGCACCATGGCCTTCGGCATCGCCGGCCTGTCGGTGGTCGCCGACAGTCTCAGCGCCATCAAGTACGGCAAGATCAAGGTCATCCGCGACGACGACCGGGCTCGTCGTCGACTACAAGAACGAAGGCAATGCCACGACGCCGCAATTCGGCAACAACGACGACCGCGTCGATCAAATCGCGTCCGAGCTCGTCACCAGCTTCATGGAGAAGATCCGCAAGCATCCGACCTATCGCAACGCGACGCATACGCAGAGCGTGCTGACCATCACCTCGAACGTCGTTTACGGCAAGGCGACCGGCAACACGCCGGACGGCCGCCGCAAGGGCGAGCCGTTCGGGCCGGGCGCCAATCCGATGCACGGCCGCGACAGCCACGGCTGGCTCGCGTCCTGCCTGTCGGTCGCCAAGCTTCCCTACAAGGACGCGCAGGACGGCATCAGCTACACCGTCTCCGTCGCTCCGCAGAAGGCGCATCTGTCCGAGGAGCAGCTGCTCGACGAAGCCATCAAGGCCTTCGACGTCTACTTCGATCACGGCGGCTTCCACATGAACCTCAATGTGATCGACAAGGAGACGCTGGAAGATGCGATGAAGAATCCGGACAAGTATCCGCAACTCACGATCCGCGTGTCCGGCTACGCGGTGAACTTCGTGCGACTGACGCCGGAGCAGCAGCAGGGATGTGATCAGTCGCACCTTCCACGGTCAGATCTGAGCTGGAGGCTGCCATGTCGATGTTACGGGAACTCGAAGCCGGAAGTCGATACGATCTGCGGGTCGGGCTTTCGCCCGATGCCCCCGATGATGACAAGCTCAAGGACGAGGAGGGCGCATTCGGCTACTGCCATTCCTACGAGACGTCGTCGCGCTACGACGGGCCCGGCCTGCGCGTCGGTGCTGTTTGTCTCGGGCTGTCTGCTTGCGGTGCAGCTATTGCCACAACCCCGATACCTGGCATCTCAAGGACGGCAGCTACATGCCGGTCCAGCAGGTGCTCGATCGTCTCGGCGAACTTCGCGCCCTCGCTCGTCGCCTTGGCGGCGGTCTCACCATCTCGGGCGGCGAGCCGATGGTGCAGCTCGCCTTCACCCGGCGCATCTTCGCGGGCGCCAAGGAGATGGGCCTGCATACGGCGATCGAGACCTCGGGCTTTCTGGGCGACCGCGCCGACGACGTCGTATCTCTCGGCGATCGATCTTGTGCTGCTCGATATCAAGAGCTCGGACCCGGACACCTATCGCCGGGTGACCGGCCGCGATCTCGCGCCGACGCTGCGCTTTGCCGAGCGTCTGGCCTCGATCGGCAAGCCGGTCTGGGTCCGCTTCACGCTCGTGCCCGGCGCAACCGACGATCCCGCCAATGTCGCGGGCATCGCCAGGTTCGTCGCGCCGATGAAGAACGTCGAGTGGGTCGAGGTGCAGCCGTTCCACCAGATGGGCGAGTTCAAGTGGAAGGCGATGAATCTCGAATACAAGCACGCCGATACCCCACCGCCGACGCGCGAACTCGTGAACAGGGTGATCGAGCAATTCCGCGATGCGGGGTGCAACGCTCGCTGACGGCTGTTTCGTATCCGGGGGAGACCGAAGATGTTGGATCTTGCGCGCGATATCATCGGCAGCCAGCCGATCCTGACCGCGTTTCTCGCGATCGGTCTCGGCTATCTGGTCGGACAGATCAGCATCGGCGGATTCTCGCTCGGTGTCGGCGCGGTTCTCTTCGTCGGGCTGGCGATCGGCGCCTTCGCGCCGAAGGCGCAGATCACCGGTCCGATCGGCCTGACCGGCCTGATCATGTTCCTCTACGGCATCGGCATTCTCTACGGGCGCCAGTTCTTCGAAGGCATGGTGGGCGTCGGGCAGCAAATACAATCTGCTGGCGCTGATCGGCTGCATCGCCGGCTTGTTCGTCGCCCTCGGTCTCGGAAAGGTCTTCGGAATCAAGATCGGGCATACGCTCGGCCTCTATGCGGGGTCGATGACCAGCACCGCGACGCTGCAGGCCGCGCTCGACGTCATGAACAACAAGGATCCGTCGATCGGCTACTCGATCGCCTATCCGTTCGGCGTCATCGGTCCGATCCTCTGCATCTATTTCATGACGCAAATGGTGAAGCCGAAATTTCCGGCGAAGGCGCAGCGCTTCCACATGGGCGAGATTTCGATCGGCTCGGGCGTATCCGGCCGCAAGCTCGACGAGCTGATGAAGGATGTCCCGAGCGACGTGCAGGTGACCATGGTGCGAACGGGCGATCGCAACTTCGTCCCGACATCCGATACGTTCTGTCCGCGGGCGATGCGGTGCTGATCGTCGCCGAGCGCGAGGAGGCGATCAAGGAAGCGGCCGCCCGGCTCGGCAAGCTGGAACCTGGCCTGCTCGCAAGCGACCGCGCTGATCTCGACTACATCCGCGTGTTTGTCGGAAAGGCCAATGTGGTCGGCGTGCCGCTCTCAAGCCTTCCGATGCCGTCCGGGTTTCCGACCCATCTCCTCCACGTGCGGCGCTACGACGCCGACCTCGTGCCGTCGCCCGACCTGATGCTGGAGTTCGGCGACCGGGTTGGCGTCCTGACGCCTCCCGACCGCAAGGAGGAAATCCGCAAGTTTTTCGGCGACACCGTGAAGGCGACCGCCGAGTTCAGTTACGTCTCGCTCGGGGTCGGCATGGTGCTCGGCGTCTTGCTCGGCCTCATTCCCATTCCGATTCCCGGCGTCGGCAACGTGACGCTTGGCATTGGCGGCGGCCCGCTGATCGTGGCCCTGATCCTCGGAAAGTTGCGCCGGACCGGTCCGATGCTTTGGACGATGCCGCTGCCGGCGAACATCGTGCTGCGCAATTTCGGGCTTGCGATGTTCCTTGCGACTGTCGGCGTCAATGCCGGCCAGCCCTTTGTCCGCACCGTCGCCGAATCCGGCTTCACGATGCTGTTCATCGGCGTCGCGGTGCTCTTGACCACGGTGTTCATCGTCCTGGTGGTCGGCTACTACCTGCTCAAGATCCCCTATGACGATCTGGTCGGCGTCGCATCGGGCGCGACTGGAAACCCCGCCATTCTCGTCTACTCGACCAAGATGGCGCCGACCGAAAGACCGGATATCGGCTACGCGATGATCTTTCCCTCGATGACCATCGTCAAAGTCATCGCCGTGCAGATCGTCGGTCTTCTGGCGGCGAGCGGCGCGCCCGGGTGAGCTTTTCGTCAATCGAAGCTTCCTTGCAGTCGACGGCATCCGAGGAGGGTCGGAATGATTGATCGCGTCCATGTCGAGAAAGCCGCGGCGGCAGGTTTCGGCAAGATCAACCTTCTGCAGGACGATCCAGTGCGTTACCTGCTGCGCTCGGTGGGCGCGGGAATGGCTTTGACCCTGGTCGTTTTCGTGTTCTGGATTTTGAAGCAGAACCTTCACGACGTTTCGCTGGGCGCGGTGATCGCCTCGGGATTTTTCGGTGTCGGCCTGGTGATGATCGTATTCACCAATACCGAGCTGTTCACCAGCAACAACATGTATCTCACGGTCTCATCCGTCGAAGGGCGAACGAGCTGGAGACAGGCCGTTCTGCTCTGGATTTCCTGCTATTTCGGCAATCTCGTTGGCGCAATCATCGTTGCCTTGCTGCTGCTTGGCGCGGGCTCGCTTGGCCAGCTCCCGCCCGATCACGCCTTGTTCGACGGCGCGCTGCACAAGGCGCAACAGGCGGGCAGCGTCATTTTCTTCAAGGGCGTCCTTGCCAACTGGATTGTTTGTCTTGCAGTGCGCATCGCTCTGCGCTGCAAGGAGGAGATCGCCAAGATCCTCGTCCTGATCCTCATCGTGTTCATTTTCGTCTATCTCGGTTTCGAGCACTCGATCGCCAACATGGGGACGTTCTCGATGGCGATGCTGGGAGGCGGTGCGCTGACGGCGGGCGAAGCGCTGCACAACCTGTTCTTCAGCACGATCGGCAATGTCGTCGGCGGAGTGCTGCTTGTCGGGCTGCCCTTCACCTATCTCAATCCGCGCGAGCGCGAGGAGCAGTTGCCGGAGGCCTTTCTCGCGCGCGACGCGTCCTCGCCTTCCCCAAGACACGCTCCATGATGTGGGTGCCAGGACCGGCAAGGCCGCAGCCCGCTGTGAACACCGAACACGTAACCACAGCAGAACAGCATCACGACAGCGACGGCGTAGGACACGCGCAGCGCCAATCTGGCGTCGCTAACCACCGGGAAGGTCGAAACGAAGCTCAACAAGCAAAGACCCAGTGCTCCGGTCCAGTCGCGCTTCGTCAGCCCTGGACCGGAGGTCGGCTAGGGGAACTGATGCAATTTTTGCCGTATCGCGGCGCCAATTCGCATTATTGTGCACGGTCTTGCTTCATCGCTTCTTCACTAACAGGCATCTCTGGCGTGTTGATAGCCGCGGTGTCCATTCCAGCAATGGGCAGATCTTAGTTGTCTAAAAGCGGAAGCGTACCCCAACCGTCGGATCGATATTGCTGCGCTGGAGAAAGCCGAAGGCTAGTCCGTCATTTTGTTGCGAGAACATCAACCCCGCGTAGAGGTCCCACTTTGGTGCAAACCGCCAGTCGACGGCCGCAGAGACCGCGTCGAATGTTCCGCCGCATTGCGAGTGCGAGCTGTCGAAGCACGGGGTCGGTCCTGCAGCAGCGGTGCCGAAATACGAATTCTGGATATAGTGGTAATAGCCCGCCATCACAGTCAGTTCATCCGTTACGGCGTATCTCCCACCGACCCACATGACCTGAAGAACTTTGTTGCCAAGCCCGTTCACGCCAAAGGCCGTATTGTTGATATTCGTGTTGTTGTACGCTTGGCAGTCCTGGCAAATGAAGTTGCCCCCGATATTGGTGAAGGCGACCTGTGGATCACTGGGGGCCCCAAATCGAATGTATTCGTAACCGGCAAACAACTTCAGCGGTCCCGTTGCGTATGAAGCAACAAGCATGGCGGCGGTATTGTCGGAGATCGTCGCTGTGAGCGTTTGTGGCAAGAACGGAGGGATCGGCGCTCCAGTGGAGTTGTTCGCTCCCGGTGCAAGCGCGAGCGCAACGGAATCTTTGTTAAAACTGTAAATTGCGTCGACTGCGAACACATCCTTGCCCCAGGTCGGGAAGGTCGCGCCCAATTGGAACTGATAGGCTCCATTGGATCCATTATTCTCTGCGTAGCCACCGACCTGCCACAGCGCCGCCGCGCGGAAATAACCGACCTCGACTCGATATTTGATTGACGTCGAGTATCTGCAGTTTTCGGTATTGCCGCCGCCGCAGGCTATTCCCTGATACCCAATGGGTGAGAATGCGTAGGAGGCGGCAAGCGGATCGTAATTAACGACCGCATCCAACATCAGCGAGTTCTGTCGGAAAACTGTCAGCGTGCCATAGGTGGGAGAACTGACGCCGAGGTAACCTTGGCCATTGTACCATTGACCTGCTCGGCTTGAATCGCCGTTTGTGCTTTGCAGGTTTTGCGGGATGCCGACGTTCGCGGCAACCGAGCCCGGTCCGTCGGACAATCGCAGGGAGTACGGATCGAAACCGGCATCCACAGCAAAGACAAAGGAAAAATTCCCGCCGATGGGCTCAACTCCCTTGAGACCAATGGCGGAATTGCCGAGGGCGTTCGGTGCAAGGGTCCAAAGCGGCGATCTGTTCTGTTTCCCGACTAGATAGGCGGTTCCAGCAGGGAATCGTGAGTCAAACGGCGCGCCGTTACTTTGCCATCCGACCCCCGTGTCAATGGTGCCCTGCACCGTGATGCCTTGCCACGTGAGCTGGCAATTGGTCGTGAAAAAATCGGATGGATCAGTGCATACCCGCGGCGCAGCCGCGGAGCTCGGCGCGGCTGCCGGAGCCTTGGCCGGGGCGACATCGGCAGCCCAGGCATCCATCGCGCTTGAGGCGCAAACCGCCGCAAGGAACGCGGCGCATACTCCGAGCTTTGCCATGATCGACTCCAATCGCTCGCATCACGTTGCTTTTTTGGTTCTTAGTAGCTTGAGCGGCAAGCTCAAATACGACTGCTTGCGCAGGTCTGGCAAAGAAAAGTCTTGATCGTGGTGGCAGCGCCACACTGTCCCCCCCGGGGTCTAGCCCGGCGCACTCGAACGCGCCTGCAACCCAAGTCGCCCTTCGTGTTCACGTCGGGTTGCGGCTGATCCTTCACCACCGCAGGTTTGCGCGAATGGTCGAGATTGATCGCGCCGAGGCAATCCGCGCACGACATTTCGGCGAAGCCGCCTAGAACGTTCCAACTTAGTTGAACGGATCGGGTCGCACCGGTCCCTTTTTATTAGTGGGTCGAAAGTTACCTACTAATCGCGGTCACATTCGGACCGTCTATGTGCGCCGTTCGTGAGTTGCGCTTCGTACGATATAAAATAGCGAGTTATCAGATACTTAAACGCATCACTGTGAATAACCCGGAAAAACGAACGAAACCACTTCCCGTCCACCTCGGACAAGTAGATTCTGAATTTCGAGATTTTGATTTGCGGTTATCCCCGTTGCGCAAAAAACGAGGATCAGTACCAGTAAGCTTACGGATGCGGCGCCTATCAGAGTGGTGTTTGATTCTAAGTGTGCTTCGGCACGTTGCCCCGTTGGCCAAAAGCGGGACAGGCGGCGAAAACCAGATTTTCGTTTCATCGAAGCTCCGGGCTTTCGCACAGATTTAGCGAACGGTGTTGCCTCCTGACCGCTTGGCCGGGCTCGGAGCTTCGGTGGAAATGAACTGATGAGCCGAACTGCCGCTAAATTCACGCAAGTCATACGTCGCACGGTACTTCGTGGACACCCTGCGCGGCCTCTATAAGTGGCCCGTTGTTGCCGAGCACGTCAAATCAGACCCGACCGCAGGCAAGGCTGTGGCTAAGCCAGAGACAAAGGGCTTTCCGGTTTGGACCGAGGAAGACCTGGAACGGTTTGAGCGCCACTGGCCTCGCGGCACTCGCGAGCGGGTGATCTTCGATGTTTACCTCTATACGGGCTTGCGTCGTGGAGACGCGGCGACGCTTGGCAAGCAGCAAATCGCAACGGTGTAATCAAAATCGACACTGAGAAGACTGGAAAGGCGGGTCACGCTTCCCGTGCTGCCGGAACTGGCGGAGACTATCGCCGCCTCCAACCGGCGATCTGTCGATCATTGCCAGCAAGAACGATTTGGTGCGAAACGTCGCCGCGCACGGACCGCACCAGTGAGCCTGAAAACTTTCATCGGTCAGTCAAAAAAGACTTTTTCAACACTATGCCGAGCAGGCATTTTCAGAGGCTGTCCGACCTTAATTAAACGCAAACCAGACTTTGGCAACGAACGTCGCGCTGCACCAGTTCGATACCAAGCCATCCGGGTTGGTGACGAGGTTAACGCGGCCACCTGGCAGCGCATTTGGATCGCCCGTAAGGACAAAGCAGTTTTCCTTCGACAGGTTGGTGTCGTAGTAGCGCAGATCGAGGTTGAAGCTCTTGTGAGTGAAGGTTACGCCCGCCTGCCAATTGAGATAGGCAGGTAACGGAAATCCGCCGAGTTGCGGCGCCTGATTCCCGAACCAAGAATAGCCGGCAGCAGTCGTGAATGAGATGGTCACGTTCTGCGGCAGTAGCCGGCCCGGCACGTCGTAGCCAACCCCGCCCGCTACATATTGGCTCCAAGCGCCGGTGTTCGAGACATTCGGCGAATAGGCGTAACCGCCGGCGACGCGGACCTGTTCGCTGATGCTTCGATCGGCGCGAATAACCGTCTCCCAATAATTGATGCCGTTGGTCTCGCCGGGAAGCCTTTCTCCGGGATAAGCGAAATAGGTCACGCCAAAATCGAAATCGATCGTTGCAATCTTTGGGCGGACGCCCGCGGCAAAAGTTAGTTCGGCGGCTGGTTGGGTCGGCAGCTTGACGGTCGCGACCGTGCTGCCGGCGTAGAGCGTGTCAAATCTTGTTTCAAAGGCGGCGCCGGCCGCGGGCCCATGATCCGACAGGGTCGTCCCGCGATAGATGTAGTCAGATGCAAATCCCGCCCGGGCGCTGAGTTCGAGCTCATTTGTAGACGTTGTCTGGTTGGTTTCGGCCGCCGACCATCCACGATTGCCAAGCCCGATCGCACCGGCCGGACTGGTTTGGGCACGCGCAAGATTTCCAGTCATTGGTATAAGCCACAATCCAACCAACGCCGCTATCGAAGCTCCGCTCACAGGCCGAATTGTTGCAATGCCTCGCTGCCGCACTGTCGATTATCCTCCGAGGGCCACCGCAACGCCAACCAGCGCACTACCAAGAGCCACCATAGAAAGCCCTGCCAACCAAGGCCGCAGGCCGCTGCGAATCCCGAACACGGAGCCACAGCAGAACAGCATCACGATAGCGACGGCATAGGAGACGCGCAGCGCCAATTGCGCGTCGCTCAGGAGTAGGAAGGGAATTACCACCGGGAAGGTCGAAAGGAAGCTCAACAAGCAAAGACCCAGTGCTCCGGTCCAGTCGCGCTTCGTCAGCCCTGGACCGGAGGACGGCTCGGGCAGTTGATGCAATTTTTGCCGCATCAATTCCAATTGCTCCGCAGGCAAGACCGCCGCCAATTCCCTGGGAAGGGCGTCGGCGATGATGCGCCGCGCTGTTTCGGGATCCAGCGCCTGCCTTATCGCGCGAAGTGTCAAAATCTTGTCTCCCCGGCTATTGATGCGAGCCAACAGATAAAGACCGCCGTCAACAATACCCCAAGCGAGATTGCAGCCGAGCGCTCCAATCAGCATCGTTTGAATCTTAACGTTGCCGGCCGTTGCGACACCGAGGCTGCAAATGAAGGTGAGAGCCATGATTAGACCGAACAAGGTTTCTGAAATCCGCTCCATCGGATCCAGCACACGCCACAATGAAGCATCTGAAACCGTTGACATCAACTCAAAAGCCCCGTTAACGAATCTTCGACGCCCAATGCTTACGACCAATTTTAGTCAACCTAGCGGACTTCCGTCGGCTTGTAATTACGCGCCGCTTCGCGAGTTTCGATGATGCTGGGTTGTCCGGGGAAATCAAAGCCACCGATTCTCGCACCTCGCGACTATAAGGTTTGACAAGCCCATTTGGCGGACTTTCTCTCGGGAGAGAGGCGAACTTCAGGTCGCTATGTCCGATCTAGGCTCAAGTGCGAAGGCGGCGCGGAAGTGATCAGCATGCACCCAAGCAGATACCATTGATCCGCTGCGTAAGTCGGCAGCTCCTCTAATCCATTGATACAATAAATTCGACGGGGTCGTCGGCAGTGGCCGATGCAGGGACGACGTCGCCGCCGATCTGCAGGTCGCGCCAGCGCAGCGAGCCGCCGACACCGTATAGGGCCAGAACAATGCGCCTCTTCGATCTTTCGATTCGAACCTCCATGAAACTTTGGAAGAAGGGCGCGCGGTTGAAATCGAAAAGACCAGACAGCGCTTCGACGCTGAACGGCCAGGCGTTGAACCATTTTATCCATTGCCAAAACGGTTGCTTCCAGACCGGCATCTCCGCGCCCATTTTGGCCTGGAGGCGATCGGTTCTCGGGTAGAACGCCCAGTCGGCTACCGGAGAGTGCTCCGGAAAATCGAGCGCCGTGCCGATGCTGAGGTAAGCGCCACCTCCGCCATTCACGAAGTGATG
Source organism: uncultured Alphaproteobacteria bacterium (assembly GCA_963738845.1). GTDB lineage: Bacteria > Pseudomonadota > Alphaproteobacteria > Rhizobiales > Xanthobacteraceae > Bradyrhizobium. Next base: position 225,286 of record CAVTYJ010000021.1, read on the forward strand.
CAGCTCACGAGCATTTTCACCACTGCCGGTTCGCTCTTTGTAATACTCGAAATCGTGCGTGTCGCCGGCCATGGCGATGCGCACATTGTGCTTTGCCAAGAGTTGATAGAGGACAGCGAATTTTTCCGAGGACTCGGAAACGTCGCCGCCCTCGGCGTTTGTGGGGATATCATGCCTCCGGCGATGCGCGGGTGTCCGACGATGGTCATGATGAACTTGCCCCGGCTTCGCTCGAGGGCTCGCTCAATCCAGGCCGATTGCCGCTCGTCGACCGTGCGTAGGATGCCCGTATCGATTGCCAGAAGCGGCCTGGCGCCCTCGTTTAATCGGCCGATGGGGATTGATCGAAAACTATCAGACAGCTCTGTTGCTCGACCGTCTTGGTCGGCGCGAACCTCACGTTAGGGTCTCGTGACAGCGGCGTTAATAGTCCGAGCAACCCGTCAACGGAACCGCAATCGCTCCCACGGTTTGCGCCGGCCGAGACACTGCAGAGTCCATAGGATCTGACAAGCCTGGCGCCAAAGCGTGGCCTCATATCGGCTCAGCCGGTCGAGCGGATAGGTCGGCAAGTTACTCAGGCGCACAAACGTGCGCGTAATATTGTCGGATTGATCGGTACGCTCCACGGTCGATGCTAAGTTCGCGGCAAGATTGACGTTCGCGTGGTCCTGATCTTGCTGTATTTCTTCCTCGGCCGCGCCCGCGCTTCGGCACATACTATCGATGATGTTTTGGCGCTGTCGATGAGCCTGTCGCTGCTGCCGAAAGTGCAGGAGTTGGTTTGCCTGAAGCTTAAAGAGACCTGTCTCAATGGCAGCGGCACGACGCAGCCGCCACAAGACGCTGGCTAGCCGTAGGACGAGCTCTCTTTCGACAGCGGTCTGCACGTCATAGTCGGCGGTCACGGCTAGTTCGAATGCTGCGTAGTCCTCCGCATCTTCCAGCGCGTCGATCACCGTCTCTGCGGTTAGGCCATGGCGAACGGCATTTTGGCGCGAGTTGTTTTTGCCCGCTTCCGCCATAGGACCTGTGCTCAGACGTGCGTTACGGCGGTTAGCCTCGATTTGGCGGAAAGAACTCATTCTAACTCCGGCCGAATTGGCTTCGTTTCGTTATTTTCAAGCCGAGCACGGGCGCCATCACCACTGCCCAGGTGTTGCCCGTAGAGCCTTGTCCGGCCCTTGCTCGGACGATCTGTTTCAATTCCTGCGTCGGCACCTTCGGCTGCATGCGTGACCGCCCAAAGCCTTGCCGCAATGGCCAAAGGATCGATCCCGCGGGTCTGCCACCAGCCGCACTCGTTGCCGCGGCGGTGGAGCTCCCGATGGTGTAGCCGGCAGATGGGAACGGTGAAGCGATCGCTGACCTTGCGCCCCATCGCGCGCTGCCCGGCAAACTTGATGTGGTGGGGATCCGAGGGGTTGCGGCCACACACCAGGCAGGGCTGAGCCGCGACGAACCGCAGATGGTCGCGATCGCGCTCGCGCACCGGCTTGGCGATGACAATGACCGCCGCAGAGCCGCTGTCGTTGCGCCCGCGTCTGCCGTCACAATCACGGGTGTCAGCTGCCGGCTCCTCTTCGCCGAGGTCCTTGACCTTGGCTGCAAATGCGGATTCGAGGCCCTGCGCATCCGCCGAAGACAGCTGGCTCTTCAGCGGCAGCACCCGATGCGCCCAGGACGCGAGAGCCTCGCCATCTCTGAGCTGCTCGAGCTCTGAGATCAGCTGTCCTCGAAGCTTTTTAGAGGCCTGAGGCGGCAGCTGAGGTGGGCTTGGCTTGTTTGGGCGAGCTCCCCTTCGCGACTGCTCCACAGGTCCACGTCACGACCTGTGGAGCGGCATTGGCCTGGGCGGAGCCACGGCAGGTGCCAGATCGGGAGCATCGAGATCATCCTCGCCGGCAATCCCGACCAGGGTGAATAAGGCATAGCGTCGGGCATAGGTCAGTGCAGCTCCGAGCCGGTGCGGCGCCGCTGTTTCGCTGACGGGGCAGACCGGCCAATCCGAGGACACCCATTCGCCGGAGGCGTGAACAAGCGTGGTGGTCAGCCGGATCAAACCACTCTCGCCGTCGATGGCGGTCGCCTGCACCGTGGCGATCTCATGCTGGCCCAGGCACTTGCGCACCAGATCGAGCCCCGACCACAGTGGTGCATAGCGAAAGCTGCGCACGCCCTCGCGGGGAAAGGGCGAGACGATGGTCGCGGTCAACGATTTTTCCGGATTTTGGATTTCGGCCTGCGCCTTGGCGAGCGCGGCTGCCAATGCTCCGACGCCATGGCTAGAGCGCTGCATGGGCCGCCCCCGCGTCAACGACCTCAAAACTGATCGCGCCGGACTTCGATCGCTTGGCCCGCACGCCGTGCCCCGCCGCTTCCTTGGCGTCCTCCGGGACCAAAGCCTTCAGCTCCGCCTTGGCCCGGTCATGGTCGAGCGCGGCCGGCCGGGTCAGCCGGTAGAGATTGGCAAACTCGGCCCAGGCGTTGGAGCCGCTCATGTCGACGCTTCTGACGGCCGCGATCCTTGGCCGCGGCGGTTCAATGCCGAAGAGGCGAGGGGGCTCGCCGCTCTGGACGCAGCGCCAGAATTTTCGCTCCGCCGTCAGCAAGAGGTGCTGGTAGAGCGGATCGGCCGGAATGGTCATTTCCACCCATTTGCCGCCGCCGGTGATGATCGACAGCACGGCCGATCGCGCCGCCGTCACCCACATGTTGTGCTGGAGTTGGGCCATGTGCTTTTCAGCTGCCGCTTCCTCGGAAAAATTCCACGGCAGCATGAACTTGGCTTCGAACACGTCGCCGTTCGCCTCCACGCGGCCATCGAGGGTGGCTGCCATCCAGCGGTGCACGGCGTGAAAGACCTGGCGCTGAACGTCCGCCACGACCTGGCCGGTGTTTTTCTCGTACCAGTGCCGGTTCAGCTGCTCAGTTACGCGGCCGAGCTGGACCAGGAGGTCGCCGGACAGATCTTCGGGATCGACCTCGCCCCGTTTTTCCTTCCAGAGGCGCAGCAGCGCCGCCTCATCGTTCCCTATGATGATCCGGGCATCCGAGCCGCCTATGAACAGGCGGCGATCTGTGATCATTATTTGTCTCCGAAGTTGAACGTTTGAGTGGAATTGGGGCGCAGGCGCGATTGGTTCTGGGCATAGCTCCGCCGCTCACCGGAAAATGGGGTTCATGGTGATGTTACCGGAGGCGATCTGAATTACACCAAAAGTGTAATTAAGAACTCTTTTGGTGTCAACACCTGAAGTCTATTTTTTTATACTTGAGGTGCAATATGCTTTCGTCTGATCAAATTCGTGGGGCTCGCGCGATCTTGCGATTGAGCCAAGCGGATCTTGCCAAGGCGGCCAGCCTTTCGCTCGAGACGATCAAACGGCTGGAGGCGATGCAGGGAGAGCTGAAAGTTCGCCTGGACACGCTGACGAGGATTAAAGAGGCTCTCGAAAGGGCCGGCGTTGAATTTATTTCCGAGAATGGCGGAGGAGCCGGAGTGAGGCTCGCGAAGCGGGGCAAACGCTCCAAATAGACGCGAGTGTGCAGGCTCAAGTTCATCGACGAGAACGGTGGCGGACCCGGCGTGCGTCCTCGAAAACTTCCAAAGCAGAGGCGATAAGAACACACGGCGAGTTCTCGCGAAACGAACCCAATTTTCTACGCCATGATCGAAGCGCCGCTGACAGCCACTTGGAGGGAGAGGGCGCTAAGATGTACTGGCCGGATTTAAGAGACTTTGGCTTCCGAGATTACTTGCATTCCCGGTAACCAAACTTGTCAATCAGGTCGCTGCCGGAGATCGACGTAAACGACCGAGTTTCCATTGCGCCATGCGCTTTCAGGTAGGCGCGGAGCTTGGCGTTGTAGTGACTGAGCATGAGGCTGGTCTTCTGGCTATCCAGCTCATGATGGGTCGCACCCGCATGAAACAGTAAGGTCGCTCCTCGGGTCACGCAAAGGTTACTGTAGCCGAGCAGCATGGTGCAGGCCGACTGGCAATGCCCATCGATTTTGACCTGCTCGCCAGAACGGGCGAGTTGGTCGAATTGTGCTTTAAACTCGTAGACGTTACCACCACCGCCGTAGCGGGAAGACGATTCAGCAAAGGCTGAACCAGAGACGCCGACGACTGCGAATAAAACGGTCAGCGAGATCAGCGAAAGCTTCATGGAGACCCCCTGGATGAAGAATGAGCATGAATGAACGCTTCAAAGTACCGGAAACATGTCGGCATGGGCGCACTGGCGGCCCAGTTAGGACGCATACCCGCGGCTTTGCGCCCCAACAGCAGCGCGAGAGCACACGTTTCGGGGTCACGTCCAGACGTTGGCCAACTTGATGGCCAGCCACTTCGCCAATGCCGCGTTCACGGCAACCGCGCATTCCTGCGCCATCCAATGGCCGGACTGAACGACCACCTCGGTCAGGTCCGCACAGTATTCCCGCATCGGTTCGGCAAGGCGGGAGCCCGTCGTATCGCAGACCAAATCGTTGGCCGCGTGAAGGAAAAGGACCGGCATCTTTAAGCGACCGCCGTTGGCTGCACGTGATGAATAGGCCACGTTCCGATCCGCGTTCATGTACCAAGAGTCAGGACCGAAGAAGCCGTTGCGTTCCAATGCTGCTGCGTATGCGGCAAGATCGGCTTCGGTCAGCACATCGGCATCCATCGGCACTTCTGGGGCTCTGCCCGCTCCGCCAAACCAGCCTCCGTTCTTACGGATCAGCGCGGTACGCGCCGGCTGGCCTCGCGCCGCCGGATCACCCTTCCGGAACAGCACTTTCACCGTGTTCCGGGGGCTGGCCTCGAACGCGGCACACGCCGCCGCGAAATTCTCCTGATAGAATAGTTGATACTCCCACTGACCCGCGGGGAACTCGTTTTCCGGATAAAGCGCCCGATCAACTAACGGCAGGAGATTTTCCGGCGCGAAGCCTTTCGGCTGATAGGGCACACACAGGTTGGCAACGCCGTAGCAGCGGTCTGGATGATGGCTCGCCACATTCCACGCCACGGGGCTACCCCAGTCATGCCCGACCCACACGGCCTTCTCTCGTCCAAGGGAATCCAACAGCTCGATCATGTCGCGCACACCGTTTTCGACAGCGTAATCCGCATGCTGCCCATAGACGCTAGACCTGCCATACCCACGCATGTCCGGCGCAACGCAACGAAACCCCAATTCGGCGAACACCGGCAACTGGTGACGCCAACTGATCGACAGTTCGGGCCACCCATGCAGGAAGGTTATCAATGGTGCATCGGCAGCGCCGCAGGCCAGATAAGCGGTGGTGTGACGCTTCGACTTCGCGACATGCTCGGTGACCGGAAATTGCATGGCGGTAACCTCCCGTCCGTTTAGGCCGACAGTGAACCCCTTCATCGTTATTGGAAGCGGAACTTATCGGATCAGGCAAGTTCAACAAGAGAGCCACTTTGCCGACGCAGGACATCCGCACCGACGTGCAAGGCCTGCGCTCCCCCAATCTTATGAAGGTGACCGCGACCGTGGCGTTGTCATAAACGAAAGATTTGTTAACGATTGGCCTTTTAAGTGAGATTGCTAGTTCTTTGAATTTGCTGTTGACTGATTCGCGGTATGAGAATCGGCCCGCGCAAGCGCCGGCCATTCTCTGTTTCCGGTTCCTTTTCATTCGGTACCCGCGCATTCGATCGTGCGGGCGACGTGGCGATGGCTCTCGCGTTACGGCGAGAGACGGAATGCCGCGCGTCTGCTCGGGTCGGCCGCGGTCCTGATAACTTTAACTGAGGAACAACCCGATGCCATCATCGCAGAAGAAGAGGTCATGCGCCGCACGGTCGCACTCTCGCGAACCCGTGCTGATCACCGAGTCTGGCAGAAAATACGCTGCATTCCGCAAGCAGCTGAACAGCGAGCTTCAGCCCGGCGGCGTCATGATGCGCGCCCTGGTCGGCGACCTGGCCGCACTGGCCTGGGATGATGAGCGCCTCATTCGTTGGAAGGCCGATATCTTGAATGGCGCCTTCTGCGAAGCTCTGCAAAATGTTTTGAGGCGGGTCTGGAGCGACGATTTCGAAAGCCATGCGGAGCGGGAGCGCACCATCGAGGACTTGGCCTGGCAGTGGCTGCGCAACGACGCCTCTGCCAAGGCACGAGTCGCGGAGCTGCTCGCGCAGCACCAGCTGAATCACACTGCGATCGAAACCGAGGCGCTCCGCCTGCGGGCAGCCGAGGTCGACCAACTCAATCGCCTGTTGTTGATGAACGCGGTACACCGGGAAAAGTCCGTCAAATTGTTCGGCATCCTGGGCGAGGCTCGCCTCGTCGATGCGCAACCGGTCAAGTCCGTGAACGAGCAAGCATCTGAGGCAGCGCAGGTGCCGCATGTCGTGGCTCGCTTCAAGCGCGGCGGTTGACCATGACAAACCAAAACCAGGGTGAGGCCAACCGCAGCCATGCCGGCAAGAGGAGCACAAACGCGCGCCGCAAAGCGCTGGGTGGGGGAGGGTACGGTGCTGCTCGGTGTAAGGCTGGGCCGGGCCCGAGCGACCGGCTGGTCTAACAAGACCACGGGGCAGGCCAAGGACAACATTGCTCTGGCCTTTGAGATGATGGGCGGCGACGAAGGGCTGCTTAAATGGGCCAGACGTCATCCAGCCGAGTTTTACTGTAACGTCTATCCCAAACTGATCAGCGTTATTCTCCAAGTGCAGAGTGACGAAGCGCCCAAAGAGGCGGAAGAATCGGGTGCTCTTGAGCGTCTACTTGTTAACATCTACAACTCAATGGCAGCGGAAAAATTAAGGAAGCTCTCCTTGACTGGCCCCGACCCACGCGGAGGTCCTGCTCCTTACGCTGCGGTTACTCACACGAACGGACCAGCCGCGCCGCCCGACAAACGTTCGGGCTGACAATGACCAGCCGAAAGCGGATCGAGACTAATGGCGGCTATGCCGACCAGAGCAAGGAGCCCCGCTCGGCTTCGGCGAAGGCGCGCCGCAACGCGCTGAGCGGGCCCGTGGTCGAAGGAGGGCACATCCGTGCTGCTCGGCGCAAAGCTCGGCCGGGCCGCCCGACCGGCGGATCAAGCAAGACCACGGGCCAGGCCGAGGACAAGATTGCCCAGGTATTTGAGATGATGGGCGGCGTCCAAGGCCTGGTCAATTGGGCAAGAAATCACCCAAGCGAATTTTATCGGAAGATCTACCCGATGTTGATCGGTGTCTTTATTGCGGCCAGGGTCGACGAACAGCCCAAACAGGCGGAAGAATCGGCCTTGGAAGCTTTCAATCGTGCCGCCCTTAGCGTCCTCTCAAGCCTAGAGAAGAATAAAGAAGAACCTGTGGTGACCGGCCACGACCCGAGCGGAGACGCTTCACCAGAATGGGTCCTCTCGATTGCACGAACGGATCAGCCCGCGTTGGCAAAGGTTCGGGCTGACCATGGTGACGCAAAAGCAGATCGAGGCCAACCGCCGCAATGCCCGCAAGAGCACCGGTCCCCGCTCGGCGGCGGCTAAAAAGCGCGCCAGCCGCAACGCCTATTCGCACGGGCTGAGCCGGCCGCTGTTTGGCCCGGAGGTCGCGCAAGCCGTCGAGGCCCTTGCGTCGCGGATTTTGCGCGACCACGGAAAGACCGGCGATCGGCAGGCTCTGGCCTCGGCGCGCCAGATTGCCGAGGCCGAGTTCGACCTTGCCCGCGTCCAACGCATCAAGCTTGCGCTGATTGAACGCGCTGCCACCTGCGCAATCGACACCTTGCCGCCGACGCTGGAGGAGGAGCCGGCGCGCACCGCCGAGGCGGTCCGGCGCGCGTTACCCGACCTCGTCTGCCTTACCCGCTACGAGCGCCGTGCCGCAGGGCGCAGAGACCGCGCCATCCGTCGTCTCAAGCAAAGCAAGGATTAAACTGAATATGAGCCGTTTTGTGCAAAGCGAACCCAACTTTCCTCGTCATTTCAAGGCGTGCCCGCAAAACGGCATCGATCATCGAGGAGAACGGTAGTGGACCCGGTGCTCGGCTCCGAAAGCCGGCAAAACAACAGCGCTAATCGCGGGGGCGATCACGACGATTGTCCAGTACTTGCGTACGAGCTTCCGGTTCGGCGGGGGTGGGTCTCAATGAGGGCTTAAAGCTGCTGCCCCGTCGTCTACGTCTGCGCCGCGCATTAGAGGCGAGATAGCGCAGGGTGCCGCGACGATAGCCGGTAGCGTCTGTTACGGTGTAGAATAAACGAGCTGGATTAGAATCAAAATCGTCAGTGCTGGGAAGGGGAAAGCCGGAGACGGAGATGTTTTTCTCACTGAGCGCTCCGCTCGGCACCACCACATTGCGTTCGAATGTAAACAAGATGATGGACAACTATAAATTGTGTAGAGTCGGCTGGAATTTTGCAAAACGAACCCAATTTTGTGCCGTGTAATCAATGGTTTGGTTTTTTGAGGCTGTTGGAACGGCGGCGCACAGCTCAGGACCGATCACGTTGCACTTGTAAATCCGGGTCGGAGCTTGGCTCCAATCTCGCCGGCATCAGGATGTGCTCGATCCGGCGACTTCCACGACTACAACCCCAGCTGTTGCAAGGAGAAGATCGGCTTCGAGCACTCGATCGCCAACATGGGGACGTTCTCGATGGCGATGCTGGCAGGCGGTGCGCTGACGGCCGGCGAAGCGCTGCACAACCTGATCTTCAGCACCATCGGCAATGTCGTGGGCGGAGTGCTGCTTGTCGGGCTGCCCTTCACTTATCTCAATCCACGCGAGCGCGAGGAGCAGATGCCGGAGGCATTCCTCGCCCGCGAGCCGAACTCGTCCTCTTCCTGACCCGCCGATCGCCGGCGGGTCGGAATGCAGCGATCGGTACAAGTGAGACCGATCTCAGGTCGCCGTCGCAGCCGCCCGCCCGCGCCGCAGTCCGAAGCCCAGGCCGATCCAGCCGGCGCCCGCCATGATCAGGTCGATGCCGAGGAACAGGCCGAGGATATAGATGCTATTGATCGGCCAGCGCGCCAGAATAAGAAAGCCGAGCAGCAGCGTTATCACGCCCGACAGCGCGATCCACAGCCAGGGCGTTTCCGCTTTCATGCTGAAGGCGAGGATGAGCCGCATCACTCCGGATGCGACGAGGGATGCGCCCAGCAAGAGCGTGAGCAGCGCCGCTGCGAAGAGCGGATTGTCGAAGGTTATGAAGCCCGCGACGATGTAGAGCACGCCGAGCAGGGCCCACAGCAGGAATTTGCCCCAGGTCTTGATCTGGAATGCATTGATCACTTCAGCTACGCCGGCGACGATCATCATGATGCCGACGACCAGAACGCTTGCCACCGTCGCCATCACGACGCTGCCGAGCGCAATGAAGCCCGCAACGACGTAGACCGCGCCAAGCGCGACGATCCAGCCCCATTTTGCGCGGAGCGGCGCCATGCTTGTGCTGCTACCAGGGAGTTGAAGGCTATCCGATTGGGATGTCATGGCAGTCCTCCGAAGCACAATCTGCTCGATGCAATTTTACTTCACGCGGCAAGTCGTCGCGCGAAACAGCTATATGCGCAGAATTCGATTATCCTCTCATGACCGGTTTGAGATAGATCAAGGCAGGGGTTCCAAATTGTTGCGGTGCGAAGGTGGGATGGCTGCAGACGGTGTGCGATCAGCTTGCCCACTCAACTCACCAGATTCTCGGGCCAAACCAGCCGTACGGCGGCTGTCGCGAAACCAGATACATCGGCATGTGCTTTCTTGCGACCTTGCGTTGCCGCTGCGGCTTCGCATCCGGCTTTTTCTGCTCGGCCGACTGGGCCTTGCCCGCATCCGCCGGCCGCACTTGCGCGAATGCCTGCCGCACCCCGCCCGAAACCTCGCGCTCGGTGTCAGCCTGCGAGCCCGGCAGCGGAGCCGTGACGATTTGAACGCTGGTGTCGTAGACCACGCGCTCCGGCCACTTGCGTTCGGAATGTATCCGGATCGAGGGCGGGACGGAATCCACGCTCTCGGCCTCGGGCAATTTCGGCAGGTACCAATTCGCGATCCACAGCAGGACCAGCAATGCGCCGCCGACGTACAGAAAATATCGCGCAATGGGCATTCAACGCCCCGATCGCTTCCGCGCCCCCCTGCCGCCGGATTATGGACGCGTACGCTGCAAATTTCCAGTAACGCATGTCAACATCGTGGTCGTTTGATTCAGATCAACGCAGCGCGCTCAATCGGCTGGAACCGACGTTGCGATCGGACTAGCATTGTTATGAGCGACAGGCGCTGTTGACCTGGATCAAGCCGGAGTGCCCCGTGTTTTCGTCATCTTCTCGCGATCGAAGAACACGGGCGCCGCTGCGAGGCCCATCTGGACGGCTCTGGCGCGGAGCATCAACTTCCGGGTGAGAGATGGCGCACACCTGGTACGTCACCTTCGAGGCGCAAAAGCGTGGTGTTCTGCCGAAGCGACGCAGCCCCCGCGCCACCAAAATGTTCGAGACCGAAACCGAAGCCAAGGATTTCGCGCGTGCGCGGTTCGAGGAAGGTCTTGTTGTCTATGCCGGCACCATCAACCCCTATTTGCCAAGGCGGCTGATCACCTCGGGGCAGATGCCGATGTGGCTCGAAGAGCCCCAAAACGAGCAGGCCGCCAAACCGCCGGGCGATCCGGCAAAGGACAAGTGAAGGGCGAGCAAGGACCGCGGATCGGTGCGCACGGCAGCAGGTATTGGAACTCGCAATCCAGGCAGGAGCCTGTTCCTTGATTTAAATCAAGGGAGAAACCCGACGAGCCCCGAGCCTTGTCTGCCGCACTCGTTGGTCAAAGAGAACATTCCCCGTGCTCGCTAGCAGGGAGTTGAGCATGAACGCGCTGGGCCGAATATTGCTGGCATTTCTGGTTGCGCTGACGTCATTGAGCGCCATCTCGCAACGGGCCCGCGAACAGGGTGTGACCGATACTGAAATCCGTATCGGCAACATCATGCCTTACACCGGCAACCTGAAGGCCTTTGAAGCGATCGGGAAAGCCGAAGCGGCTTATTTCGACATGATAAACGAGCGCGGCGGCATCAATGGCCGCAAGGTGCGTTTCATTTCCTACGACGACAATTCCGATCCCTCGATCGCGCTAGACCTCACCCGCGGCCTGGTCGAAAGAGACAACGTGCTGCTGATGTTCGGCTCGTTCGGAACGCCCGGCAATCTCGCGGTCAGAAAATACCTGAACGACCGGCAGATCCCCCAGCTCTTCGTTGCGTCCGGCGACGACGTGTGGAGCAACCCCGCTGCTTATCCATGGACGATGGGCTGGCGACCGTCATTCCGGACGGAAGGACGCATCTACGCCAATTACATTCAGGCGTTCTACCCCGGAAGCAAGATCGTCGTGCTCTGGCAGAACGACCAGTTCGGTCGAGACGTGTTCAAGGGCTTGCAGGAGGGACTGGGCGATCTCGCGCGGATGATTATCGTCGACATCGCGCATGATCTTTCGGATCAGTATCTAGATACGCATGTCTCGATCCTGAAGCGATCGGGCGCCGAGATCTTCATCTTTGCGGGCGTTCCCGCCAACGCCGCCCAGGTCATTCGCATTGCCGCAGATCTCAACTGGCATCCGGTGCTCATCCTCAACGACACGGCCGCCTCGATTGCCACCGCGCTGAAGCCGGCCGGGCTGGACAACGCCGCGGGCGTGATTTCAACCGCCTTTTTCAAGGATGCGAGCGATCCGAGATGGAAAGACGATCCGGCCATCAAGGACTGGCTTTCGTTCAGGGAGAAATACTATCGCGGCGGCCAAGACGACAACGGGGCGCTGTTCGGCTATGCGGCCGCGGAGACAATGGCGCAGGTTCTGAAACAGTGTGGCGACGACCTGTCGCGGGAGAATGTGATGCGCCAGGCTGCTGCACTCACGGACTACGAGGGCTCCATCCTGTTGCCCGGCATCACGATCAGCACGGGGGCGTCGGATTTCGCGCCGATCAAGCAGCTGCGATTGGTCCAGTTCGACGGGCGGACATGGCAGCCGATCGGCGATGTCGTCGATTCCGTCTCCTCCGGAGCCAGGAAGTAGTCGGCCGGCGGGCGATTCGCCTTTGTGGCGCACCGAGCAGCATCGAACCACCGGGGCGGCGGCCCCTCGGTGCACCGGGCGGGCTAACGCTTTCTGGAACAATCCCTTTTTGTTGCGGCGCCACTCCGTCAAACCGCTCTTTTTGCCCAAGCGTTGCCGTTCCGTCACAGCTGCCAAATCAAGGCGCTGATATTGTTGCGCCCAAAGCACGGGGCTCCGTGGGCCGCAAGGGCGTCGAGATGAAAAAGCTTTTCCTCACAGCAGCGCTTTTCATTGGCGCGACCGCCGCCGCAAGCGCGGCTGATTTCCCGGCGACCCCGATGCCGACCAAGACCGCCTTGCCGATTCCGATACTGTTCAGCTGGACCGGCTGCTATATCGGCGTCGAGGGCGGCGGAAACTGGGGCAGCAGCGAACACGTCGCGAAGTCGGGCCCGTTCATCCAGACCATCACCGGCAAGTTCGATCTCAGCGGCGGGATCGCCGGTGGCACCGTCGGCTGCAACGTCCAAACCAGCAACTTCGTGATCGGCGTCGAAGGTGATTTGTCCTGGACCAACAAGAGCGGCAGCGTGGTCAACCTGCTGCCGTTCGATCCGGCCACGACGGCCGCGACCAAGGAGAAATGGATCACGACCCTGCGCGGCCGGTTCGGCTACACGCCGATCGAGCGTTTCATGATCTATGGCACCGCCGGTGTTGCCTGGGCCGGGGTCGAGTCCACCGTTTCAAATCCCGCCTTTGGCAGCTTCACGGATTCAAAGACCCGCGTGGGTTGGGTCGCGGGCCTCGGCGGCGAATGGGCGGCATGGAGCGGCCCGATCGGCGATCTCACCTTCAAGGTTGAATGGCTGCATGTCGGCTTCACCCCGCATAACTATTTCGATCCGCAAGTCCTGGCGCCGAACGCCCAGATCATCGTCAGCCGCGAGGTCAAGGTGAGCGACGATATGTTCCGTGTCGGCATGAATCTGAAGTTCAACTGGACCGGCGCGCCGAGCTCGGGTTACTGACCGATCCGAACGACGAATCTAAATTTAGTGCGCGCCGCCGGCTGCGGTGCCCTTTGCCTTGCGCGTCAGCGCGATTGCGACGGCGGCGAGAATCAGCACGACGCCGATGACCGCGAAAGTATCGCTGAACCCCAGCACCAGCGCCTGCCGCTTGACCGTATTGCCGAGCGCGATGATTGCCTGGTGCTGGGCCGCGGTCGGATCGGACACCCCGTGCGCCAGAAAATAGTCGGTCATCTGCGCGATGCGCTGGCGCACCTCCTCGCGGCCAAGGTCGACGGCCTGACCGATGATGTTGGAATGGAATTGCTCGCGCTTGGTGACGATGGTTGCGAGCACCGCGGTGCCGATCGCGCCGCCGAGATTGCGCATCATGTTGGAGATGCCGGACGCTGCAGCTGCGTCCTGAGGTGCGACGCTGCCGAGGCTGATCGAGCTCAGCGGCGCGAGCGTCAGCGCCTGGCCCACGGCGCGCACGATATTGGGAATCCAGAATTGATCGCCGGAATAATCGAGCGACATCTGGATATTCATGAATGAGCTTGCGGCGAACAGCACGAGGCCGGTCACCGCGATATAGCGGGCGTCGAACTCGCTGCATCAGTTTCGGCACCAGCGGGATCAGGATAAGTTGCGGCAAGCCGGTCCATGCCAGCACGTTGCCGATCTGCTCTGCGTTATAGTGCTGCACTTGGCCGAGATAGGCTGGCAGAAGGTAGACCGATCCGAACAGCGCGAAACCGAGGAAAACGGCGGCGATGGTGCCGACGCCGAAATTCCACTGGGTCAAAAGCCGCAGGCGCAGCAGCGGTTTCTCGACGACTAGCTCATTGTAGACGAACAGTGAGAGGCTGATTGCGGCGACCACGGCGAGCCGCACGATAAAGGGGGACCCGAACCAATCGTCCTTGTTGCCTTCCTCCAGCACCGCCTGCAAGGCGGCCAGCCCGACCGCCATGGTCGCGATGCCGAACCAATCGCCCTCGCGCAGCAGCGAAAGCTGCATCGGCCGGCGTTCCAGCGTGAAGGACAGCATGGCGACCATGATGGCGGTCGGCACCACGTTGACGAAGAAGATGGTCTGCCAGCCGTAATTTTCGGTGAGATAACCGCCGATGGTCGGGCCGATCGCCGGTGCAAATGTGACCGCGAGCGAGAACATCGCGAGCCCGATCGGCTGCTGGGCCTTCGGCAGCCGGGTGAAGACCAGCGTGAATGCCATCGGAATCAGCACGCCGCCGAAGAAGCCTTGAAGGGCGCGCATCGCAATCATCGACGGCAGGTCGTGAGTGAAGGCGCAGGCGACCGAGAACGCCGCAAACAGGCTCGCGAAACTCAGGATCACCGCGCGGAACGAGAACACGCGTGACAGATAGTCGGTCAGCGGAATGACGATGATCTCGCCGATCAGGTAGGAGGTCGAGATCCAGGAGCCGTTGTCGACTCCGGTCCCGATGCCGCCCTCGATGTTGAGCAGCGACGCGTTGGTGATCTGGATGTTCAGGATCGCCATGAAGGCGCCGATCATCGCGGCGAATACCGCGATCCATGTCGTCGGACTGGCGCGATCGGAGCTGGCGGATGCGGTTACGGTCGCGCGCGGCGTGGGGCTGGCAGTGGCGAAAGCGAGCTTGGCCATGACGTCACCTCGTTGAAGTGGCGGAGGTGATCTGCCGCGGCGACGATGCGCCGTTGGGCACGGCGGTGCGGGGCGCGTCCTTGCGGGACTGGGTTTCGATGGTCGGGATCACGGACATGCCGGGGCGGAGCTCGATTGCGGCCCCGCCATCGAGCGCGATCTTCACGGGAATGCGTTGCACCACCTTGGTGAAGTTTCCGGTGGCATTGTCGGGCGGCAGCAGCGCGAATTCCTGGCCGCTGGCCGGCGCCAGCGAATCGACGTGACCATGCACCGTCTTGCCCGGGAACATGTCGACCTCGACGTCGACCGCTTGCCCCTGATGCACGTTGGTGAGCTGCGTTTCCTTGAAGTTCGCGATGATGTAGGCGCCCGACACCGGAACCAGCGACATCAATTGCGTGCCCGCCTGCACGAGCTGGCCGGTGCGCAGCGTGCGATTGCCGACCACGCCGTCGATCGGGGCGGTAATCGTGGTGTAGCCCAGATTGAGCTCGGCCTGCCGCTGCAACGCTTCCGCCCGCGCCGAGGCAGCTTCCGCCTGGGCAAGCTCGGCCCTGAGGAGGTCGACGTGCTTGAGGGCGGAAGCGAGGTTTGCGGTATCGCGCTGGATCGCTGCTTCCGCACCGGCATCGCGCGCCTGCGCGTTCTGCGCATTCTGCACGCTGCCGAAGCCGCTCGATGCGAGCTCGCTGTAACGCTTGTTCTCCTGGCGTGTGAAGGTCTTGTTGGCGTTGTCGACGTCGATGGTCGCCTTCGCGGCTGCGATCACCGCTTCCTGGATCTCGAGCTGGGCCTGCTTGCTCGCGACGGTAGCTCTTGCCGCGGCGACATCGGCCTTCGCCTGGTCGAGCGCCACCTGGAAATCGCGCGGGTCTATCCGCGCCAGCACCTCGCCGGCCTTCACATGCTCGTTATCGCCGGCCAGCACCTCGGTGAGATAGCCGGACACCTTCGGCGCGATCGTCGTGTTGTCGGCCTTCACATAGGCGTCGTCGGTCGAGACCAGGAAACGGCCGACGCTCCAATAGTCCCAGCCATACCAAGTGGATGCGGCGAGCAGCGCGACGGCAGAGCCCGCCACGAGGACGCGTCGCAGCCGATGCTTGAATGATGCCGGCGCCGGCGTGCTTGCGTTGACGGGCGCCTGCTGCGGCAGAAGCTTGTCGAGGGCCTCCGCGGGAACCTCGGTTTTGGCCTCGAACGACGTCGAATGGCGGCTCATAATGCTCCTCCTGGCCCTTATCCCCTTGCCGCTTATCGGGAATTTCCCGACCGGCAGATGATTAATTTGGAAACTTGATGTTTTCCAAAATAAAGCGCATATTGGAAGTGTCAATAGAATGACAGTCATCATCTAAAAGCATGGCTCGCGATGGCGATTGGTAAGCCAAACGACGGCGAGGCACGTGGCGGCCCGGCAGAGGCGCCGCGCGGTCGGGGCCGGCCGCAGGTGCGGTCGGACGAGGATACGCGCGCCATCATTTTTGAGGCGGCGCGCGCCGAATTCGCCCAATCCGGCTATGCCGCGACCAGCATGGAGAGCGTGGCCCGGCGCGCCGGCGTTTCGACCAAAACGCTGTATCGGCTCAATCCGAACAAGGCCGCGTTGTTCGAGGCGATGATCACCGAGCGCATCGATCGCTTCGTTTCGATCGTCAATTTGCGCGGTTGCAAAAGCGACGACGTCGAAGCGGCGCTGACGGACGCTCTCGTCATCTGCGGCGATCTGTTGCTCGACGGCGAAGTGATCGCGATGCAGCGCGTGATCCTCGGTGACAACGACAAGTTTCCGGAGATCGCCGAGACGTTCTATCACAAGGCGATCAGGCGCACCGAGGACGCGCTGGCGGACTGGCTGCGTCGCCAGGAGAAGCGCGGCGTGATCGCGCTCGACGACGCGCAAAGCTCGGCCGGCATGTTGCTCGGCATGCTCGCCTTCCAGCCGCAGCGCGCGGTGATGTTCGGCCACAAGAAACCGCCGACGCGAGAGGAAGTCGAAAGGCGCGCGAAGGCCTGCGCCGCGTTGTTCTTGCAGGGCTGCCGCCGCTCATAAGCGACGCTTGCAAGAATCCGGTGGTGCATCGCCGGAAATTTGCTAAGGCAAGGTAACGATCCCTTCGGGCCCAGGGGGCCTTCATGCTCGAGAAGTTCGCGCGCTATCCTCTTACCTTCGGGCCGACGTATATCGAAAAGCTTGAGCGGCTCTCGTCGCATCTTGGCGGCAAGGTCGAGCTCTATGCCAAACGCGAGGATTGCAATTCGGGGCTCGCCTTCGGCGGCAACAAGCTGAGGAAGCTCGAGTACATCATCCCGGACGCGATCGCCTCCAATGCGGACACGCTTGTATCGATCGGCGGCGTGCAGTCCAACCATACCCGCATGGTCGCCGCGGTCGCCGCAAAGATTGGCATGAACTGTCGCCTGGTGCAGGAAAGCTGGGTGCCTCACGAGGATGCCGTGTACGACCGGGTCGGCAACATCCTGTTGAGCCGATTGATGGGGGCCGACGTTCGGCTCGTCGATGAGGGTTTCGACATCGGCATCCGCAAAAGCTGGGAGGAGGCGATTGCCGATGTAAAGGCCAAGGGCGGCAAGCCCTACGCGATTCCGGCCGGCGCCTCCGTGCACAAATATGGCGGGCTTGGTTATGTCGGCTTCGCCGAAGAGGTACGCGCGCAGGAAAGGGAGCTCGGGTTCGCCTTCGACTACATCGTGGTCTGCACCGTTACCGGATCCACCCACGCCGGCATGCTGGTCGGCTTTGCAAAGGACGGGCGCGAGCGAAAGGTGATCGGGATCGATGCGTCATTCACCCCTGCGCAGACCAAGGCGCAGGTGCTGTCGATCGCACAAAACACGGCACGTCTGGTCGAGCTTGGCAAGGACATCGTCGATGACGACGTAGTCCTGATCGAGGATTACGCCCACCCGGCCTACGGCGTCCCGTCGGAAGCGACCAAGGATGCGATCCGCCTCTGCGCACGGCTCGAGGGGATGATCACCGATCCCGTCTATGAGGGCAAATCGATGCAAGGCATGATCGATCTCGTGAAAAAGGGCTTTTTCCCGAAGGGCTCGAAAGTGCTCTACGCCCATCTCGGCGGCGCGCCGGCGATCAACGGCTACGCTTATGCCTTCCGGAACGGCTGAGGCAGCTCTGCGTGACTTGCGCCACATTGGCGGCCGCGGGCTTTCGTCTAGAATATGCCGATTGCGCCGAGCAGCGAGCAATCGACGCGGCTGCCTTTGTGGAGCGATGCGATGAGACAGATGTCGGTCAGGCGAAGGCTGTTGCTGAAAGGGGGGCTTGGAGCCCTGCTCGGGCTGGCCCACCGCGCCGCATCCGCCGACATTCTCGAGAACGATACAGGTGGCGAGGCAAGCAGGGTCGGCGACGGTCTTGCTGCAGCGCAATCGCGGCTTGGTGAAAATCTGATCCGTGTTCTTGCAGCGCGCGGCAACAAGAGCGGCGGCAACTTGATCGTCTCGCCGGCGAGTTTGGCGGCAATCCTGGGCTTTGTCGATCTCGGCGCGAGCCGGCCGCTGCATCTGGCCATTCACCGCACTCTCGGATTCAACGGCGTGGGGCGCCGTCAGGTCGACGAGGACCTGAAAGCCCTGAGACAGGGCGTCTCCGCCATCATCGCGCGCAGCGGAGAACAAGCCCCGCTTGCCCTTGCCAATCTCATCGCATTCGACCGTTCGGCGCGGCCGCGTCAGCTCGCGCTGTTCGCGCTGTCGGGTGCTGGCGCCGACGTGCTGGTCGACAATCTCGCCGACCCCAAGACCATCGATCGGATCAACGCATGGGTAAGACAAAAAACGCACGACCGCATTCCCTCCATCCTCGATGAGGCACCGGAAACGCTGGGGCTTGTTGCCGTCAACGCGCTCTACTTCAAGGACAAGTGGCAGACGCCGTTCGATCCCGCGCGCACCGTCCAGGAAAAATTCCATCCGGTCTCCGGCGACCCCGTCGACGTGGCGATGATGCATTCGCCGATCGCGAAATTTGCGTTCCGTCAGGACGATCGATTTATCGCGGCCGAGCTCGCCTACGCCAATGACGATTTCAGGCTTGTCGTCGCGACAACCAGGTCGACGCCCGCAAAGCCCGCGGATTTTGCGCCCGTGGCCGGCTGGCTGGGCGGGCAGGGGTTCGAGACCAGGAGCGGCGAAATCGGCCTGCCGAAATTTTCGCTTGGCGCGGCCGAAGAACTCCTGCAGCCGCTCGATGCGCTCGGCCTGCGAAACGCGCGCCAGCGGGTCGATGCTCTCGACGGCTTCTCGCCGGAAGAGCTCGTTATCAGCCGGATCGTGCAGAAACTCGAATTGCGGCTCGGCGAAGAGGGCACCGAAGCCGCTGCTGCGACGGCCGTAGTCACGACTCGCTCGCTCGCGCCGGACCCGCATCTGAGGATGATCGTGGACAAGCCCTTTGTGTTTGCGTTGCGCGATCAGAGGACCGGTCTGGTCCTGGTCATGGGATATGTCGGGATGCCGCCGAAATAGGGTTGTGCGCGGTTGCCGCGCGCTCACGTCTCATATTTCGGCCTGCCTCACCAGAGCCAGCAGATCGAGGCCATAATGCTCGAGCTTCTTGTCGCCGATGCCGGCGATGCCGCGAAGCTTCTCCAGGGTCGTCGGACGCGCCGCGGCAATGCCGTCGATCGTGGAATCGTGCAACACGACGTAGGCCGGCACGCCGCGCTTGCGCGCGATCTCCGTCCGCCATGCCCGAAGCGCCGCGTGCAGGGCGGGATGGGCGCTCGTGCCTTGCGCGGACGCGGACGGCACCAGGTCGCCGCGCCTGGATTTTGCGCGGCTCGCGCGGTTGCGCGTGCCTTCTCGCCGTTCGCGCAGCATCACCTCGGTCTCGCCACGAAGCACGCCACGTGCGGAATTGTTCAGCTTCAGCGCGCCGAAAGCCTCGCTATCGGCGCGAATATGTCCCATCGCGACAAGCTGGCGCAGCACGGTGCGCCATTGCTTCTCGTTGAGTTCGCGGCCGATGCCGAACACGGAAAGCCGGTCGTGCTCGAATTGCCTGACGCGTTCGGTCATGCGACCGATCAGCACGTCGATGACGTGCATGGCGCCGAAGCGCTGCCCGGTTCGATAGATGCAGGACATCAGCTTTTGCGCCACGATCATGCCGTCGAACATTTTTGGCGGTGACAGGCAGTTGTCGCAATTGCCGCACGACCCGGCAGGGGCGGTCTCGCCGAAATAGCCGAGCAGGCGGCCGCGGCGGCAATGCGCGGTTTCTGCCAGCCCGACCAGCGCCTCCAGCTTGCCGATCGACACGCGCTTGAACGCCTCCGCACCGGTCGATTCGTCGATCATGCGGCGCTGCTGCACGATGTCCGACAGGCCGTAGGTCATCCAGGCCGTGGACGGCTTGCCGTCGCGCCCGGCGCGGCCGGTTTCCTGATAATAGGCCTCGATGCTCCTGGGCAGATCGAGATGCGCCACGAAACGCACGTCGGGCTTGTCGATCCCCATGCCAAAGGCGATGGTCGCGACAATGACGATGCCGTCCTCGCTGATGAAGCGATCCTGATGGCGGGCGCGCACGGCGGCGTCCAGTCCCGCGTGATAGGGCAGCGCCGGAATGCCGGCTTCGCAGAGCGCGGCCGCGGTATCCTCGACCTTCGCGCGCGAGAGGCAGTAAACGATGCCGGCCTCGCCCTTGTACCGTTCGGCGATGAAGCCCTTGAGTTGCGTCAAGGCATTCTGCTTCTCGACGATCTCATAGCCGATGTTCGGGCGATCGAAGCTTGAGACAAAGCTTTGCGCGCCACCAAGGCCGAGACGCTCGACGATCTCCTTTCGCGTGAGCTCGTCGGCCGTCGCGGTCAGCGCAATGCGGGGCACGTCCGGAAAATGCTCCGGGATCGCGGACAGGCCGACATATTCCGGGCGGAAATCGTGCCCCCATTGCGACACGCAGTGGGCCTCGTCGATCGCAAACAGCGCGATCTTCGTTTGTGCGAGCAACGAAAGGCAGCGCGGTGTCAGCAGCCGCTCGGGCGCGACATAAAGCAGGTCGAGATCGCCCGCGATCAACCGCCGCTCGACCTCCGATGCCTCCTCATATGACAATGTCGAGTTCAGCGCCGCCGCGTTGACGCCGGCCTCCTCCAACGCGGCCACCTGGTCGCGCATCAGCGCGATCAGGGGCGACACCACGATGCCGCAACCTTCGCGCAACAGCGCCGGCAGCTGGTAGCACAAGGACTTGCCGCCGCCGGTCGGCATCAGCACCATGCAGCTCCCGCCCTCGATCACGTGGCGGATGATATCTTCCTGCGCGCCGCGGAAGGCGGTCAGGCCAAACACGGAGCTCAGGGTGGAGAAGATCTTGGCGGATGTGTCGGACACGCGTGGAGCGGAAGCGGGCTTGCGATGACCCGTCAATGTAGCGCGCTTTGAGTTCCCGCGCCAACGCAGTGAGACTTATCAAGAGCTCTCTTCGGGCGGCTTGACATGGCGGAACGAGATCAGTAGCGCGAGATCGTAGCCGATCTTGAGCGCGCCGCAGATCACGAGTGGCAGGCCGGAAAACGCCGTCGTCAG
The DNA here is from genome assembly GCA_963738845.1 of uncultured Alphaproteobacteria bacterium. GTDB lineage: Bacteria > Pseudomonadota > Alphaproteobacteria > Rhizobiales > Xanthobacteraceae > Bradyrhizobium. The sequence goes on from CAVTYJ010000021.1 coordinate 246,565, forward strand.
CAGCGCGCCCGCAATTGCCGGGCTGATGGCGGAGGCGAGGCTGCGCGGGACGGCGGTCACGCTGGCAGCGGCGGGACGCTCCTCGGGAGTGACCACCGCCATCACATAGGAGGTCCGCGTCGGCACGTCCATTTGCGACAGGGCCGAGCGCAGCAACAACAAGCCGAGCGCAATGGTGAGGCTCGGCGCGAAAGCGGCAAGAATCAGGAAGACGCTGGACGGGATGTGGGTGAAAACCATGGTGTTGACGAGGCCGGCACGCTTGGCGATCCAGGCCGCGACCGGATAGGAAAACGCGCTCAACGTGCTCGACCAGAAGAAGAACAGGCCCGCCGCCGACAGCGACAGCCCGAAGCGCTCAAACAGCCAGAGCACCAGCAGCGATTGTGCGACAAAGCCGCCGGCGAAGGCATCGATGCTGAACAACGCCGCGAGCTTGTAGACGGTGCGTTTCGATGGACCAAGCGGCGCATGCGCGGCTTGCCGCTCCGCGCGCGAGTGGGGAACGCGGGTATAGAGGGAAGCGCTGAGCAGCCCGAACGCCGCGTAGCCGTAGAACATGATGCGCAACGCGCCGATCTCGGTTCGTCCGCCAGCGACAAAGATGTCCGGGACTGTCGCGGCGAGCGAGCCGGCGGCGGCCGCGAGCGCGCCGATCAGGCTATAGCGCGCGAATACGGCGGTACGCCTGTCGTCGGCAGCGCCACGCGCCAGCGCGGCGTGCTCGAGCGGCACGAGCACGCCGAGATCGCCCGCGGATGGATTGATCGTACCGATAAAGGCAACCAGCGCGATCGGCAGCATGCGTTCGACTTGCGGAAAAGCAACGCCGGTCGCCGCCATCAGCCCCGCGCCGAGAATGAGCAGTCCGCGCAGATCGTAACGCGGCGCAATCCAGCCGACCATGAGCGTCAGCAGCGCCGTCCCAAGCAGCGAAGCCGTCGCCACGATGCCGACGGAGGCGGCATCGTAGCCAAGCGCGGTCATGTAGGCCGGAAGGATGAGGATGGCAAAGCCGTCGCCAAAGCCGCGCAAGCCGCGCGCGAGATAAAGCACGGCGATCGCAGACCGCATCGAACCCGGTTCCGTTACGGTGGAGATATCGGCGCCATTCGATCCGCGTGCGTCCATGCGCATTGCCTCGACGGGTCGAGCGTTGCGCAGAGCTTGGACGGAGGCCGTCTGAAGGGGGAGTCTGCCGTGTCCCCGCGGCTGAAGACTAGTGCTTGCCGGCAGTGCGGGCAAGGCCCCGGGCTCGCGCGCCCGCGCGATTGAGGGCTTCAGCAACGCACACGAGCGGAATGTCACGCCGCCGCGCTGCTTCCAGCGCGTGGCGCAGGAGGGTCGGCGTACAGCCGTAGGGGCTTGGCCTCGCCGCGACATCATGGCCGTAGAAAATCAGCCAGCCACCGGTCGAAAGCGCTTGGTCGAACACGCGGTCGATGCCGTCATCATCGATGTGCCGATTGATGAGCGGCGTCGCGCGCAGGAATTGCAGGTCGACACGGCCACGGTTGACCCCGGGAAGGATGCCGCGCGACGAGCGGAACGCATTTTTAAGCTGCCCCTTGAGCGATACCGATGCGAAGCCGTAAGGATAGGCGAAATTCTCGAGCCGGATGGATGGATCGAGCTCGCGGAAATATTGCCGGTTGCGCGCGATCTCGGCGGCCATCGTCGTCGCATCGAGCTCGGCAGCGGGTTGGTGCGAAAACGTATGGCAGGCGATCTCGTGCCCCCGGCGATGAAGCGCGACGATGCTGTCGGCATCGATTCCGTCCCAATGGCCTGAGTGCCGGTGGACGAGACTGCCCGAGACATAGAAGGTCCCGCGCCCGCCGAAATCCTCCAGCATCGGCGCGCCGATCGTCGCCGCGCTCAAGGGAACGTCGTCGAAGGTGAAGCTCACCATCGGCTCCTTGCCCGACAGAAGGAGCGGCTCGCTGCAGAAATGTCGCGCGAGGCGATTGGAGACGCGCGCCTTGAACGTCGACCAAGTTCCCTTCAACAGGGTCTTGCGCGTCACTGTCCCGTGCATCAGCTCGCCTCCTCGCCGAGGAAGGCAAGCCAGTTGGCAAAAATCATCTTGGCATCGCCCGCGGTGGCGAGATCCTCGCGAAGCGTGAGGCCGGGCAGCTCGGAGGCCAGCATCGGATCGCGCAGCGCCCGCGCCCGCCGCTCGAAATCGAAAAGCCGGCTGACGGTGAGGTCATCGAAGTAGGCGACGGGAATTGCCGGATACTCCTCGCGCTCGCCGTTGAGGAAGCGCGCGAGGTCGCGCATGTATTCGCGCTGCAGCGACGATGGGTCGTATTCCGGGTGGCCCTGGAAGAAGATGAAGCGGCTTTCGAACTGGCGAGCGAAGATATCGACGCCAGCCACAGCCGACCTGGTCACGATGCTGTAGCCATGTGCGACGAGGTCGGCCTCCCTGATCTCGTTCAGGCGCGAATGCGGCACCTGAAGCGTCGACCACAGGCCTTGGGTCAGCCAGTCGTCGCCGATCTTCGCGCAATCGAAAATTCCCGAGCATTTCTGTGCAAGCCGCTGCCGCTTGATACCGTCGAGGTGCAGCACGGCCGCATGCGCGGCAAGACAGGAAAAGATCGTCGAACGCGTATGGGTCCTCGCCCAGTCGATGACCTCGGTGAGCTCGTTCCAATACCGCTCTTCGGGCAGGTCTTGCGCGACCGGCTCGGCGCCGGTCACGATCAGCCCGTCGAAGTGCATCGCGGCCAGCTCCTCAAGATCGGCATATCCCTGCTCGATATGGTTCCTGGCCGATTGCGAGCGGGCGACCGAGGGCAACGAGAAGCAGTGAAAATTCACCCGCCGGCCGTCCGCGGCGGCCTGCAGGAGGCGCACGAATTGGCGCTCGGTCGCCTTCAGTGCGCTGTCGGGCATGTTGTTGATGAGCCCGATGGTCAGCTCGGCCGCATCCGGTCGCTCGAACGACCCCTGGACAGGTGCCAGCGCTGGTGATGCGATCGATCGGCATTTGTCGAACAGGAGCGTCATTGCCCGTCCCGGATCTACTCCGCTGCCTGCAGCCGCGGCGATCCGGCGCAGGCCCTGGCGAGCGCCTGATCGATGTCCTCGATGATGTCCGAGATATGCTCGATGCCGATGGACAGCCTGATCGTCTCGGGCCGTACGCCGGCCATGCGCTGCTGCTCGCCTGACATCTGCCGGTGCGTGGTGGATGCGGGATGGCAGGCGAGCGATTTGGCGTCGCCGATATTGACCAGTCGCGTGATCAGCTTGAGCGAGTCGTAGAAAGTCTTGCCCGCCTCAAGCCCGCCCTTGATGCCGAAAGTGAACAGCGAGGACGCCTGGCCTGCGAGATATTTCTGCACCAGATTATAATAGGGACTGTCGGAAAAGCCGGCGTAGTTGACCCAGGCCACGCGCGCATCATCGTGCAAGAACTCGGCCACCTTGCGTGCGTTCTCGACGTGACGCTCCATCCGCAGCGCAACCGTCTCAATACCCTGGAGCAGCAGGAACGCGTTGAAGGGCGACAGCACCGATCCCATGGTGCGCTGATACACGCTGCGCGCACGCTCGATATAGGCCTTGGCGCCGAAGCGATCGGCGTAGACGAGGCCGTGATAGGAAGCGTCCGGATGATTGAAGGCAGGGAAGCGGTCCGCATGCCGCGCCCACGGAAACTTGCCGCCGTCGACGATCGCGCCGCCGAGAGTCGTGCCGTGGCCGCCAAGGAACTTCGTCAGAGAATGCACGACAATGTCGGCGCCGTAATCGAACGGCTTCAAGAGGATCGGAGTCGCAACCGTGTTGTCGACGATCAGCGGTATGCCGTGCCGATGCGCGACTTTCGCCAGTTCCTCGATGTCGCAGACATTGCCCGCGGGGTTGCCGATGGTTTCGGCAAACACGGCCTTGGTGTTTTCGTCGATCAGTCTTTCGATGGCGTCGGGACGGTCGCTGTCGGCGAAACGCCCGGCGATGCCCTGGCGCGGCAGCACATGGCCGAGCAGGGTATGGGTCGTGCCGTAAAGCTGGGGCACGGAGACGATGTTGCCGCCGACGTCGGCGAGGGTCACGAAGGCAAAATGCAGCGCGGCCTGGCCGCTGGCCACTGCAAGGGCGCCAACGCCGCCTTCGAGCTCGGCAATGCGCTTTTCCAGGACGGAGGTGGTCGGATTGGCGATGCGGCTGTAACGAAAGCCCTCGGCTTCGAGATTGAACAGGGCGGCGCCGTGGTCGGCGCTGTCGAAAGCATAGGCGGCGGTTTGATAGATCGGAACGGCGACGGCGTGGGTGGTCGGATCAGGGTCGTAGCCGGCGTGAATGGCAATCGTCTCATCGCGCATAGTCGACCTCACCTCAGCGCGGCTTTCTTGGGAAGCGTTTTGCGCCGCTGTCTTGCTTAGAGGCGAGGGGTGAAGTCGGCAATAATTCGCGCCAAGATCGAGGAAATAACCCTAATGAAATGCGGTTAATCGATTAAAGCTTGAATGATTTCGTTCACGCTTTCAACGGACGGCGCGCCTGACCTGCTCACCGATCTGCGACAGGACAAGCCGGGCCTGCGGAAGCACCGCGCTCATGGCGTGGAAATTGTGGATCATGCCGTCATGACAGATGTGCTCGACGGTGACGCCGGACGCCAGCAGTCTGCGGGCGTAGGCGTTGCCTTCATCGCGCATAGGATCGAATTCGGCGGTGTGGATGATCGCTGTCGGCAGACCCTTGAGGTTGAGCGCGCGGAGCGGCGAAATGCGTGGGTCGGCGGGATCCGCATCGTCGGGCAGGTAGTCGGCGAGATCGGCCTGAAGCGTCGCGCGGTCAAGCAGATGCTGTTCGGCAAACGCCTCGCGCGAGGGCGAGGTTTCCTCGAAGTCGAGCACGGGACAGATCAGGAGTTGCGCCGAGATCGCAAGCCCCGCGTGTTGCCGCGCATGCTGGCAAACGACGGCGGCAAGCGTCGCACCGGCGGAATCTCCGCCGACCACGAGCCTTTCCGCATCGATGCCGAAAAGGTGTGCATTGCGCGCGACGTATTCCGTTGCCGCGATTGCGTCCTCCACGGCGGCGGGAAACTTGTGCTCCGGTGCCAGCCGGTAGTCGATCGAGATCAGCCGGCACCCGGTCGCGCTTGCCAGCGCTGCGGCGATGCGGTCATGGGTCTCGATGCTGCCCGCGACCATGCCGCCACCATGGAAGAACACGAAACCCGGCGCGGCTTCGCCTTCCTGCAGGGCAGGCGCATAAAGGCGATAGGCGATCGTGCCGCCCGGGCCCGGCAACGTGCCGTCCGTGGTTGCCACCTCGGCCTCCGCCCGCGAAAACTGCATCAGCTTGGCGAGCGACTGGCGGCGCTGATCTGCACTCGGCCGGGTTCGTTCCGCGGGCGCGCTGGCGGCCATCATGACGAGGAGGCGTTTGGCGAGCGGATCGAGCGGCATGGCGGTTCCCGGTTAACGTGAGCCTACCACGGCCGGCAAACAAGCGTGAATCGGCGATGGCGCCGGCCTTAAGGGAAATCGTTAGCAAGTTGGGGCGATTATGCCGGTCAGGCACGCGGAATATTCGGTCGCCGCGGCAGGAATCACGGACGTGGCCCATATTGTCAAATCCTCGAGCTACTCGCAGACCTGGACCTATTTCGAGGGTGAATGGCACGAGGGCAATACGCCCATCATGGGGCCGCGCACGCACGCGGCCTGGCTCGGCTCTGTCGTGTTCGACGGCGCGCGCGCTTTCGAAGGCGTCGCGCCCGATCTCGATCGGCATTGCGCGCGCGTCAACTGGTCCGCCGCAAATTTCGGGTTGAAGCCGCTGGTCGACACCGCAAGCTGGATCGCGCTTGCTCGCGACGGTGTTGCGCGTTTTGCACCCGATGCCGAGCTTTACATTCGCCCGATGTATTGGGCGCAGCACGGTTCCGGCGGCGGCGTGCTGTTCGACCCCGACAGCACCAACTGGTGCCTTTGCATTTACGAGGCGCCGATGCCGCAGCCTGCGGGAAACGCGATCACGTTGTCGCCGTTCCGCAGGCCGACGCCCGAGTGTGCGCCGGTCGACGCAAAGGCGTCATGCCTTTATCCCAACAACTCGCGGGCGCTGATCGAGGCCGCAGCGCGCGGCTTCAACAACTGCCTGATGCTCGACATGCTCGGCAACGTCGCCGAATTCGGCAACGCCAATGTGTTCATGGCCAAGGACGGCGTGGTCTACACGCCGGCGCCGAATGGCACCTTCCTGAACGGCATCACACGGCAACGGGTGATCGAGCTCTTGCGCGGCGACGGCGCGACAGTCGTCGAGGCGACGCTGCGCTATGACGACTTCAAGGCCGCCGACGAGATTTTCTCGACCGGCAATTTCGCCAAGGTCGCACCCGTGATCCGGATCGACGATCGTCAGCTCGCACCCGGACGGTTCTATGCGCGAGCGCGCAGGCTCTATTGGGAGTTTGCACACGCCGTGAAGCTCGCGGCCTGAGGCTCTAAGGCCCGTACAGCACGAGTTCCGTGTCGGTAAGATCCGCAAGGCGCGGCCGATGCGGGCCCTTGAAATATTTGCGGCCGCGTCTTTCCGTGTAGAGGCCGAACAGAGAGGGCACGCGACCGTTGGCATCGAGCAACACCGACACCATGCCTTGCCGCAGCAGGAGCCGACCGATCGCGCCGGCGCAGGCTGTGAAGTCCGCGACGTCCCTGCAATAGATCAGCTGCATCGCGGGCGGCGCGATCCAGCCGCGGCGAATGCGTATCGGCAGCAGGACGAAGGGAGAGACCCCCTTTGCCGAGCGGCAAACGAGGCTGAGGCAGCCATACCCTGCGTGGCGCGTCAAAATCTCGAGCTCGCCGTCAGCGAGGCCATCGATCGCGGTCGCATCGGCCGGAACGGTCTCGATGGTGGTGCCCGGCGCCGGACGCGACAGCGCCGGCACGGAAAAGAACAAGCCCCTGCAGTAGGAACGAAAGCCCTGCGCCTCGATGATCGGCCAGGTCCAGGTCGCCGGGCTGATGTTGCAATAGGTGACTTCGCCATGGCGCTGCGCGATCTTGGTCAGAATCGGCGCGTAATTGCGGTAGGCCGGCTCGACATACCAGCTCGACAGATTGCAAAACACGGTCGTCTCGCCGCTGCTCTCGCGCAGCGAGTACATGAGCAAGAGCACGCCGACCGGCATGCCGTCATTGTCGAGCATGTAACCGAAGCGCGGATAGCCCCGCGGCACGTCGCGCGCGGCCTGACGCCGCAATCCCCGCATCCAGTAATCGCGCGAGCGGCCCTCGAAGCCACGCGTGAGCAGATCGGCAATGCGATCGATATCGGCTTCGCCGATCTCACGGCAGCGGATGAGGGGCTTGAGTGCGGTCACGGCGGCCGTCGCCCTGGTGTTTACGTCACCGCCAGCCTTCGACCGGCGCGTCGAGGATTGCGTGGTGCGACAGGCCCAGCACGTCATGCACCTTCGCCGGCCAGCGGACAAGGTCAGTGCCGTGGGTGTGGAACAGGGCGACGGCCAGGCGATCCATGCCGAAGGCGACGCAGCCGGTATGGGCCGGCTCGCCCCGCGCATCCCTGATGTCCCAGGTCGTGCCGAAATGCTCGCGGTGATAGTTGAAGCTCATGCAGGCGGTCGGCCGCTCCTCCGAGCGCAGCGGCACGAGCAGCTCGAACTTCAGCGATTGCTGCTTCTGGCTGACGGCTTTCATCTGGCCGACGCGGCCGAAGAAGGGGTCGCTCGCATGATCGACACGGAAGGCTAGTCCGAGGTCACGAGCGATGGCCTGCGCGCGCACCATCCAGCGCTCGCGGAAATCCGAAACGTCGTTGGGGCTGCCGATGCAGACATATTCGCGCATCCGAAACGACTGCAGGCGATCGAGGTGACGCGACGGCTCGCGGCGGAAGCAATCTGCGGCGACGTCGAAGCGCAGGCCGCCGGGCGGCAACGGGCCGCGGCTCGCGGCGATCGGATAGACGGGGTAGCAGGCGGCGGGCGACAACACGAGATCGGCCGGCGACAGCGACGAGGTCCAGTCACCGCCGGCGTCGAAACGGTTCACCGCGGCGTTGATCTCGCGTTCGGTGCCGTGCAGGCCGCAGACACAGCCAAGCAGGTTCGGAAAGCTCTTCAGGTAGCCCGATTTCTCGAGCTGGGCGCGGTTCATCACCGGCGGAAAACGCATCACCTCGGTCTTGGGTTCGCGATGCCGCGTGATCAGTGCGGCAAGCCGCTCCACGATGTCCTCATAGAGCGCGGTACGGGCGTAAACGCCGTCGGCGCCCATGCGGTGGAAGAGGATATCGGCGAGATGATCGAGCGGGTCGGCGGCCTGCGGCGCAAGTTCAGGCGATTCGGTTCGAAGCGGAGCGTTCATGCTGAGACTCTTTTTGTATCCGCCAGGACGGTGCTGCTAGTCGCGGAGTGAATTGGGCACGCCGCTCATCAGGGTTGCGGTGGCGATGTTGGCGAGGATGCGTTCGTTGTTGATCATCAGCGGCGCCGACACCGCGTCGCGCAGATGGCGACCGACGGAGAACTCGCCGTCGTTGCGGTAACCCGCGAGGCCGCAGGCGCGCATCGCGCTCATCGCGGTCTCGACGGCGAGCTCGGAGGCTTCCACCTTGAGCAGGTTGATCGAGGACTGGAAATCGAGCGCTGACAGCGCGCGGTCGTCATATTCGCGTGCGGCGTAATCATCGAGGTTTGTGGCGATCATCGCGCGGAGCTTTGCCAGTGACATCCTTGCCGCGGTGAAATGCGCCGCTCCCGGCGGCATTTGACCCCCGGCGCCGCGTGCGGCCTTGCGGATGAAGCGCTGTGCGCGATCGACCGCGGCGGCGGCGACGCCCGCCCACGCCGAGGACCAGCACAGATGCGCGACCGGCGTCATGGTCTGGGTGTGAATCCTCTCGTAGCCTTCCGGAAAGATCATCTCGGCAGGGCCATCGATCTTCAGCTCGAAGCCGGCGCTGCAGGTACCGCGCATGCCGAGCGTCTCCCAGCCCTGAATGCGCTGTAGCGTATAATTGTCCCTGGTGACGGCGAGCAGCACCTGGTCCGAAGAGGCTGCATCGCCGGCGCGCCGCGCGATGGTTATGATGCCGTCCGCTTCGGCACCATAGGAGATGACAGTAGCACTGCGGACCAGCGAGATCTCCGCGTCGCTTCGTTCGACCGCGGCGGCGCTGGATCGGATGTTGCCGCCGTTCTGGCCCTCGGTCGTCGAGGACGCCAGCAGCATCTGCTCGGCGGCCACACGGCGCATCAATGCTTCGTGATAGCCGCTGCCGGTGCCATGCCGGACGAGGCAGGCGACCTTGGTCTGGTGCATGGCGAAGATCATCGCCGTCGATGCGCAGGCGCGGCCGAGCGTGTAGCACATCTCTGCCACGTCATGGATCGAGGCGCCGAAGCCGCCGAAGGCGACCGGAATCTGCGCGCCCAGAAGCTTGCGCTCGCGCGCGGCGTCGATCGCCGCTTTCGGAAAGCGAGCCTCGAGGTCGACCTCGTCGGCTTCGGCCGCGGCAGCGGCGGCGACAACGGCCGTTCGTTCCTGAAAGGAGGGGCCACGTTCCAGAGGCGAGCCGAGATTGAGATCATCCGCGACGCGAAAGCCTGTTTGCTGGACGTTCATGAGGGGGCAGCCTCCGGGTTTGTCGCTTGCGAAATCGCTTTAACTCTCGCAGCGATGTTCCGATTTTGCCGCAAGGCTACGGATTTAATTCAAATGCGTCGATGACATTCAGGGTAAACGGCTCCACTTCCAGGATCGACAGTTAATCCATCGTATGTCGGACGGGTCGTTTTTACGCGATCGCGTTAGCGTTAAAGACATCAGCCGGATTTACGCTGAAGCCGCGCGAGATATGCTTGCGCGCATCGCGGATGAGTCGCGCGGTGTGACGGCGCGAGTTTTGGAGTGTGGGATGCAAAACGTTGCGGAGATTCGGAGCAGGATCGTGGCGCTGGTTCAGGGCATCCTCGAGCAGAATTCGATCGTGGCCGAAGTCACTTCCGATGCGAAGCTCGTCGACATCGGCCTGACCTCCGTCGACATGGTCAATCTGATGCTTGGCGTCGAAGCCGAGTTCGATTTCACCATCCCGCAGGATGAGATCACGCCGGAGAACTTCCGCTCGGTCGCAACACTGGAGCGGATGATCGCGCGCGAGTTGCAAACCGCGCAGGCCGCTTGATCGCAAGCACGGTCATTCCCGATGGTCCAAAGGACCGGACGCCGGATTACCGATATTCCGGGTTCGATGCGCGTTCGCTTGGCCTGGGAATGACGATCTCCCCCATTTCATGGCATTCCAAATTCGCCGCAAAGCTGGCATAGCTCAGCCCGACAAGGGGTGAGCGCATGACGACGGCAGTGCTGGGCATTATCGGCGGTTCCGGGATCTACGACCTGCCGGGGCTCGAGAACGCGCGCGAGGAGGCGATCAAGAGTCCGTGGGGCGAGCCGTCGGCGGCGGTGCGCCACGGCAACATTGCCGGGCTTCCGATCGTCTTCCTGCCGCGGCACGACAAGGGGCATCGGCTGTCGCCTTCGGATATCAATTACCGGGCCAACATCGATGTCTTGAAGCGTGCGGGCGTCACGGACTTGATCTCGCTTTCGGCCTGCGGCTCGTTCAAGGAAGAGCTGCCGCCCGGCACCTTCGTGCTGGTGGACCAGTTCGTCGACCGCACCCACAAGCGCGAGAGTTCCTTCTTCGGCAAGGGCTGCGTCGCGCATGTGTCGATGGCGCATCCGGTGTCGCCGCGGCTGCGCATCCATCTGGCGTCGGCTGCCGAAGCCGAGGGCATCGCGATCGCTCGCACCGGCACCTATGTCTGCATCGAGGGGCCGCAGTTCTCCAGCTATGCCGAGAGCATGACCTACAAGAGTTCTCGGCTATTCCGTGATCGGCATGACCAACATGCCGGAGGCGAAACTCGCGCGCGAGGCGGAAATCTGCTACGCCACCGTGGCGATGGTCACCGATTTCGACTGCTGGCATCCCGATCACGACGCGGTGACGGTGCAGGATATCATTCGCGTGTTGAGCTCGAATGCCGACAAGGCCAAGGCCCTGGTGGCGCGGCTGGCAAGAATTTTTCCGCGCGAGCACGAGCCGTGCCCGATCGGTTCGGACCGTGCGCTGGACACGGCGCTGATCACCGCGCCGGATGCGCGCGACCCGCAGCTCCTGAAGAAGCTCGACGCGGTGGCAGGTCGGGTGCTGCGCGGGTAGCGACGGAGCTTTTGATGAAGGTCGACGGCAGGCATTTCCGCACGATCTGGCTCGAGGCCGACGGCTGGTCGGTCGGCGCGATCGACCAGCGCAAGCTGCCGCATCAGTTTGTTCTGGCGCGGCTCACCAATTGTGCCGAGGCGGCCGATGCGATCCGCAACATGCTGGTGCGCGGCGCGCCGTTGATCGGCGCCACGGCGGCCTACGGCATGGCGCTCGCGATGCGCGACGACAAGTCCGATGCGGGAATTGCGCGCGGCTACGACATGCTGATTGCCACGCGGCCGACCGCAATCAATCTGAAATGGGCGCTGGAGGAGATGCGCAGGGTGCTAAAGCCCCTGCCGCCATCGGCGCGGGCGAACGCGGCCTATGCGCGCGCCGCAGATATCGCCGAAGAGGACATCGTCATCAACCAGGGCATCGCGCGAAGCGGTCTCCCCTTGATCGAGGCGGTTGCCGCGCGCAAGAAGCCCGGCGACGCCGTCAACGTGCTGACTCATTGCAATGCCGGCTGGCTTGCCACGGTCGATTGGGGCACGGCGACCGCGCCGATCTATCTCGCGCACGAGCGGGGCATCAATATCCATGTCTGGGTCGACGAGACGCGCCCGCGCAACCAGGGCGCCTCGCTCACCGCCTGGGAGCTTGGTCATCATGGCGTGCCGCACACCGTCATTCCGGACAATACCGGCGGACATCTCATGCAGCATGGCATGGTCGACCTGGTTATCGTGGGCACCGACCGCGTTGCCGCCAATGGCGACGTCTGCAACAAGATCGGCACTTATCTGAAGGCGCTCGCCGCGCACGACAATGGGGTGCCGTTCTACGTGGCGCTGCCCTCGCCGACGATCGATTTCTCCATTGCCGGCGGAGCGCAGGTTCCGATCGAGCAGCGCAGCGCCGACGAGGTCACCGACATGACCGGACGCACGGCCGATGGGCGGATCGAGACGGTGCGGATCGTCCCGCAGGGGTCGCGGGTTGCAAACTACGGCTTCGACGTGACGCCGGCGCGGCTCGTCACCGGCCTGATCACTGAACGCGGCGTGCTCGCCGCCAGCCGCGAGGCGCTGGCCGGGGCCTTTCCGGAACGGATCGCGACCGCCGCGGAGTAATTCGGTCTTTGCAAGCAGTCACCGCGGCTATTTCAGCGCGAGCCCCGTCGCGGCCTCAAGCTCGGCGATCGCCTGCGGCGCATTCACGACCTTGATGGTCGTCATGCCCATCTCCCGCGCCGGCTTCAGATTGACGCCGAGATCGTCGAGGTAGACGCATTTTGCCGGATCGACGTCGAGCGCCTCGACCATCATGCGGTAGATGCGCGGGTCAGGCTTGCGCAGGCCGATTTTTGCGGATTCGATGACATGATCGAACAGCACCATTACCTCGGAAACGTAAAGAAAGCGCCCGCTGGCGCTGCCGACCGCATTGGCGGGAAGATTGTTGGTGATGCAGCCGGTCTTGAACCTCGTCCTGACGCACTTGAGCGCGTCCACCATCTCCGGCCGGATCTCGCCGTACAGCAGCGGCAGCACATCCTTGCCGCGGACTTCAGCGCCAAGCAGCAGTGATTCCTCCGCAAACAGCCGGTCGAAAGTGTCGATATCGACCTCGGCGCGTTCGAATTTGGCCCAGGCATTCTCGAGGTGATTGGCGGTATTGGTACGACGGATGATATCGGCTGGAAGTCCGCGCTCGCGCTCGAAGCTGGTAAACGCCTCGAATGGCGAGGTGGTCAGGACTCCGCCAAAATCCCAGATCACGGCCTCGATCATCGACGACCCTCAAGTCGGAGGAGATGCACGCAATCGGCTAGCACGTCACCCGGACCGATGCCAGCGCTTGGCGCGGCGCATGGCAATCGCTATTGCTGCTGGCATGAGAACGTCGACCGCAATCGTTGCAGCCGCGATGCTGCTTTGTCCGGCGCCAGCCGATGCGATCGTCGGTGGCGCACTCCCGGGCGCCGACGGCATCGGCCGTTCCGTCGTGACCATCGTCGGTTCGCGCGGCAATTTCTGCACTGGCAGTCTGATCGCACCGGCGCTGGTCCTGACGGTCGCTCATTGCGTGCAGCCCGGTGCCGATTACAAGATCGTCGAATATGACGCCGAGAAGAAGCCGCAATTGAAGGACGTCAAGGCGGTCACGATCCATCCCGGCTTTCAGATGCAGTCCATGCTCAATCATCGCGCCACCGCCGACGTCGCGCTGCTGCGGCTCGATGCTCCCGCCAGGGGAAAAGTCCCCTCGGCACTCGGCGTGCCGCAACTGCCGCTTTTGCCCGGTTCGAAATTCACCATCGCCGGTATCGGCGTAACTGTCAGAGGTGACGGCAAGAGCGGCGGCGTCATTCGCAAGGCCGATCTGGTTGCGACCGGCAAGCCGGGGACGCTTCAGATCCGCTTGGTTGACCCGACCACGCTGGGCGCGCGCGACGGTCTGTCCGCCTGCACCGGCGATTCCGGCGCGCCGGTGTTTGAGGAGCAACCGGCAGGCCCCGTGATCGTCGGCGTCGTCAGCTGGTCGACAGGCGCAAACAACGCCGCGGGCTGCGGCGGCCTGACCGGGGTGACGCCGCTGACGCTCTACCGCGACTGGATTGTGCAAACCGCTCGCAGTTGGGGTATCGCGCTGTAGAATTCAAACGCTGTTTGATTTGGCGCATTGTGCGAACGTGGCTTGACCGCAGCAGTAAATCGGGGGAAGCCTCAACGGATACTGATTTTTTTCGAAAGATTCCGCCCATGAACGTAGCCGCTGCCCGCTCCATCTCAGCCGCACCATCGCAAGCGACCGAACATTTCGACGTCCTGATGGTCGGCGCCGGAATTTCCGGCATCGGCAGCGCCTATCACCTGACGACGCAGCTTCCGGGCACGAGCTTCGTAATTTTGGAAACGCAGGAGAGCTTTGGCGGCACGTGGCTGACGCATCGCTATCCCGGCATCCGTTCCGACAGCGATCTCTACACTTTCGGCTACCGCTTCAAGCCGTGGGTCGGGCCTCCGATCGCCACCGCCGAAGAAATTATCGATTACATGAACGAAGTGATCGAGGACAACGATCTGGCAAGGCACATCCGCTACAAGCACAGGATCTTGCGCGCAAGCTGGTTGAGCAGCGAAAATCTCTGGACGATCGAAGCCGAGAAGACCGACACCGGCGAGAAGGTTTCTATCAGCGCGAATTTCCTCTGGATGTGCCAGGGCTACTATCGGCATTCGGAAGGCTACACGCCCGAATGGGAGGGCATGAAGGAGTTTCAAGGCCGCATCGTGCACCCCCAGACGTGGCCGGACGATCTGGAGCTCAAGGACAAGAAGGTGGTGGTGATCGGCTCCGGCGCGACGGCCGCGACCTTGATCCCGTCGATCGCGGATCGATGCGCGCATGTCACCATGCTGCAGCGCTCGCCGACCTTCTTCCGGCTCGGGCGCAATGCCATCGAGATCGCCGATGAGCTGCGGCGCTTGCAGGTCAGCGAGGACTGGATCCACGAGATCGTCCGGCGCAAGATCCTGTACGAGCAGGATGCGTTCACGCGCCTCTGCCTGTCCGAACCGGAGCGGGTCAAGAAGGAACTGATCGGCCAGATCAGCGCCGTGCTCGGTCCCGACTATGACGTGGAAACGCATTTCACGCCGCGTTACCGGCCATGGCGGCAACGCATCGCATTCGTGCCCGACGCCGATCTGTTCGTGGGCATCAAGGACGGCAAGGCCTCCGTCGTCACCGACGAGATCGAGCGTTTCACCAAAGATGGCATTTTGCTGAAGTCCGGTAAGACGCTCGATGCCGACATTATCGTCACCGCGACCGGCTTCAATCTGTCGATCCTCGGCGATATCGACTTTGTCATCGACGGCAAGCCGCTGAACTTCGCCGACACCGTCACCTATCGCGGCATGATGTTCACCGGCGTGCCGAACATGGCCTGGGTGTTCGGCTATTTTCGCGCGAGCTGGACGCTGCGCACCGACCTCGTGGCGGATTTCGTCTGCCGCTTGCTCAAGCACATGAAGGAGAAGGGTGCCAAGAAGGTCGAGGTGGCGCTGCGCGCCGAAGACCACAACATGCCGCTGTTGTCCTGGATCGATCCGGAGAATTTCAATCCGAACTATCTGATGCGCCATATGCACCTGCTGCCCAAGCGCGGCGACAAGCCGGAATGGCAGCACAGTCAGGATTACTGGGCCGAGAAGGACCAGATCCCGGCCATTGATCTCGATGACAAGGCGTTCGTCTATAATTGACGCGGCTGACCAGCCACGGCCTATTGCCGCTTCTGCTGCGGCACTGGCCGGCGCGGCGGCGGTGAGGCCTGCGGCGGGGCAGCCGGGTCGATCTTGCGGGTCATGTTGTTGGCGGTCTCGCTGACGTCGATCAGCATCCGCCGGCCTTCCTCCAGGAAGACCGCCGATTTTTTCTTGTAGGTGTCGGCAAGCTCGTGCAGCGACTTTACCTTGTCGAACAGCTCGTCGGCCTTGCCGTCGGCAAATCCCGGCAGGACGCCGCTGATCTTCTCCACCGTGCTGTCAAAGCCGGCCACGGCTGCATCGGCCTTGCCGACGATGTTGTCGATAGTCTCGCCCTTGCTCTTCAATGAGGCCGTGTAGGTCTCGAACGAGAGCAGCGCATCCTTGATCGCGCCCCGGTTCTCGACGATAACGCGGTCGACATTGTGCAGCGTGTCCGTGATCGATTGCTGCTCGCTCCAGTCGGCGCTCAACACCGGAACGCCGTCGGGGTCGCGCGGCACGGGAGGCGCCGCCGGAGCGCCCCCGACCAGCGCGATATCCGCCACCCCGGTCAGGCCCTGAAACTCGATGCCCACAGTGGTATCGCTGCGGATCGGCGCGCTGTTGTCGAGCATCACCATGGCGACGATCCGGCGCGGATTTTCAAGCTTGATCGAGCGGATGTCGCCTGCGGGGACGCCGTCGAAAGTCACCGTCCCGCCCTTGCGCAGGCCGCTCGCCGAGCCATTGAAAACGATGCGCAGCGGGCTTTGGTTATGGATGCCGCGGATCTTGTGGACGGTGAGCATGCCGATGAAGCCTGCGGCGATCACCGCAAGCGTGGTCGTTCCGATCACCAGGTTGGTTGCCCTCATGCGCCGATTGTACGGGCAAAGCCTGGAAAGCGAAAGCGTGATGACCTGGGCATTAAAGTCCCGAAATCAATGACTTGCGGCCCGCTTGGCGGCTTCATTGTTCAGCACGATCAGAGCATCCACGGCGACGCCCGTCTTCGGATTGATCAGGAACGGGTTGACGTCGATCGAGGCAATGCGGTTTCCCGCGTCCGCGATCAGGTTGGAAAGTCCGACCAGCGCTTTCACGGCCGATGGCTGGTGCAGCGCCGGCTTGCCGCGATATCCCTTGATCTTCACGCCGGCCTTGGTGCGCGCAATCAACTGTTTGGCTTCGGCCGCATCGAGCGGCGCGCCGGCCAGCGCCACGTCCTTTAAAAGTTCGATATCCACCCCGCCAGTCCCAAACAGCACCACCGGTCCCATTTCCGCATCGAGCGAGGCGCCGACAACGAGCTCGAGGTCGGCCTTGACCTGCTGCGCGATCAAAATGCCTTCGAGCTTCGGCTTGTTTTTCAGCTTCTTGACCCGTGCGGTAATATCGTTGAACGCCTTCCTTACCTCGGCTGCGCTGTTCAGGTTCAAGACCACTCCGCCGATATCCGACTTGTGCAGAATGTCGGGGCTGACGACCTTGGCGACCACGGGAAAACCGATCTTCCCGGCGATCTTCGCTGCTTCGGCCGCGCTTTGGGCGATGGCTTCTTGCGAGATCGGAATGCCATAGGCCTTCAACAGGCGCTTTGATTCCACTTCGTCGAGCGCGGCGCCCTTGGCGTTTTTCAGCGTCGCCTCGAGCACCTTGCGGGCCGAGGCCGTCGAGCTCGAGACGATGTCGGGCACTTCCTTGCGCAATCGCGCATAATCGATCAGGGATTTGATCGCCGTGACCGCGCGGTCCATGCCTTGCAGAACCGCGACGTGGGGCAGCGTCTTGCGCAAGCCCTTGGTGAACTCCGTAAAGCCGATGGACATGGCGCTGATATAGATCACAGGCTTTGACGCGCGGCCTGCCATCTCGTTGACGATGCGCAGATTGCGCTCGCGCAGCTCGTGCGGCGCTTTCGGCAGCTCGGAATCGATGATGACGATGTCGGTGTCGGGATCGTCGATCATGATCTTGATCGATTGCATGTAGACCGAGGGGTCGACCACCGCGGCAAAGCCCGCGTCGAGCGGATTGCCGACGATCGAGCCCGGTCCCAGCATCTTTGCCAGCTTGTCGCTCGCATCCTTGTGCAGAGGGGCGAAATTCAGCCCGGCGGCGTAGAAGGCGTCGAGCAGCAATCCGCGCTTGCCGCCGGACAATGTCACCGCCGCGAGCCGGTCGCCTTTGGGCGGGGCGGCATGCACGAAACATTCGGCGGTCTCGATCAACTCGTCCAGCCCGCGCACCCTGATGACGCCTTCGCGGGTGGAGATCGCATCGAAGGTTTCGATCGATCCGGCAAGCGCGCCGGTATGTGCCATCGCCGCGGCACGGCCGCCTTCGGATGCGCCGAGCTTCAGCGCGATCACCGGCTTGCCGGCGGCCCGCGCAGCCTTGCAGGCGTCACGGAACGCCTTGGTGTTTCGCACGCCTTCGAGATAGACCACGATCACGCGAATGGAGGGATCGGCTGCAAAGTAAGCCATCAGATCGGGCGTTTCGAGTCCCGCCTCATTGCCGGTCGTGACCATGTAGCCGACGCCGACGCCGCGATCCTCGAGCGCCTGGCGAATCGCCATCACGATCGCGCCGGATTGGCCGGCGATCGCGACCGCGCCGGCTTCCATGGTGACGATGCGGTCGTCGATATTGGTGAACATGTTTTCGCCCGCGCTCAAATTGCCGAGGCAATTTGGGCCGGTGACGGCCATACCGGTCTCGTGGATGACGGCCTGCAGCTCGGCGGCCAGCCGCTGGCTTTCCTCGTCCTGCAATTCCGAGAAACCTGACGTGACGATGGTGGCCGAGCGCGCGCCGGCGGAGGCGGCATCGCGGATCACCTGGGCTGCGAAGCGCGCCGGCACCAGCACCAGCACGTGATCGGGCGGCTCCGGCAGACTGGCGAAATCCTTGTAGCAGGTCACGCCCCAGATCGTTTCGCGCCGGGCGTTAAGGGGATAAAGCCCGCCGGCATATTGGTATTTGATCAAATTGTTCCAGATGCGCTCGGCATAGTTGCCCGGCTTGTCGGTCGCGCCCACCAGCACGATGTTGCGCGGGTGCAGCATCGCATGGATGCTCTTGATGGCGTGGCTTGCGTCCGGGGCAGGCTGCCATTTGAGCGGCAAAGCGGACGCAACACTGACCTTGGCTTCCATGGCGTAACCCCGACCCCTTGGTATTTTCCGCGCCGCGGTGAATTGCGACCTGCGGATTTTCGTTCTTATTACGGGCAGTGGGGGCAGGGTGGCAACTCGTCTCATGCGACGGCTGCCATGCAGCGGCCTGGTTGCCCTACCCTACCAGACTTCGCGCGGGCGCGCGGGCGAGGCGATGCCGGCGAGCAGCACCGCAAGGATACCGGTGAGGAAAATCCCGTCGAAAGTTCCTGCGCCTCCGATCGAGGCGACGGGCGCGCCCAGGCCGCTGATGTGGCCCAGATTCCAGAGGTCGGCGCCGATCAGGGTGCCCATCGAGCCGCCGATATAGGCGAGCGGAGCGGCATATTCGCGCGAGAGCAGGAATGCCAGGATTGCCGTCGCGACCACCGGGGCGAACACCGGCACCGCAATGCCGACGCCCTGCACGGGCGTGGCCATCGCGTGGATGATGACGGCAATCACCGCGGTCGCAATCGCGGCCTTGAGCCAGAGCTGATAGCGCAGCACCAGATAGGTCGACATCAGGGTCGGGATAACGGCGCCGCCGACATTGACGGCCAGCACCGTTCCCGGCCATGAGCTCACCATCGGCACCACATAGCTCATCCCGTAGAAATCGACGATTTCTCCGGAGCGGATCGTATGGCCGGGGAGCACCGTGATGGGAATGTTGAAATAGCTGCCGATCAGCGAGCCGAACAGCAGCAGCAGCGCACCGCCCGGGCCAAGGCCGAGCTTCATGTAGGCGTAGCGCAAGATGCGCAGTTGGATCAGGATGATCAGGCCGGCAAACAAAAGCACCAGGATCGAGAACAACCCCGGCGTCAGCGGCAGATAGTGGACCTGGGAACTCGGCATGACCGGTAATTTCGGGGTTCCGACCTCCTCTGACAACCCCGGGCGCGTGGAAGCGGTCCAAAAAGAAATCCCCGCGAGGGGGCGATCACATCGTCACGAGGCCTTCGCCCTTGCCATGTCGGTGGCCGAGGCGACTGAAAAGCTCTGTCGCAAGGTCGGCTTGTGGATCTTGCCGGTTGCGTTGCGCGGCAGCGCATCGACGAACTTGATCTGCCGCGGGCATTTGAAGCGCGCGAGATTGTTCGAACAATGCGCGAAGATCTCGGCTTCCGTGATCGACTGTCCCGGCTTGACGGCGATGATGGCCATGCCGCTTTCGCCCCATTGCGGATCGGGAATGCCGATTACGGCCGCCTCCGCGATCGCTCCAAGCTGGTGCAGCACGTTTTCGACCTCGGCCGGGTAAACATTCTCTCCGCCCGAGATGTACATGTCCTTCCAGCGGTCGACGATATAGTAGAAGCCTTCTTCGTCGACGCGCGTCGCATCGCCGGTGTGCAGCCAGCCATCGGTGAAGGAGGATTTGTTGGCGTCCGGCCGGTTCCAATAGCCGGGCGTGATGTTGGGGCCCTTGACCCAGAGCTCGCCGAGCTCGCCCTGTGCGACATCGGTGCCGTCGGGACGTACGACCCGCACCTCCGTGTGCAAGACCGGCTTTCCCGCCGAGCCCGCCTTGCGCGCGGCGTCCTCGCGGTCGAGCACGAGCACCGCGGGCGAGGTCTCGGTCATGCCATAGCCCTGCTGCAGCGCCACGCCGCGCGCCTCCCACACATTGAGCAGCGGTACCGGCATCGGTGCGCCGCCGACGCCTCCGACGATCAGTCGGCTGAAATCGGAGGTCGCAAAGGCGGGATGTTGCGCCATGAACTGGTAGATCGCGGGCACGCCGAAGAAGACGTTGATGCCCTGGGCGGGGTCGCTGATGAGGTTCAGTGCCTGCCCCGGCTCGAACGCGCGCATGATCAGGACGGTGCCGCCTGAATGCAGCACCGGGTTGGTATAGCAATTGAGCCCGCCGGTGTGGAACAGCGGCAGCACGGTGAGCAGCACGGAGGATGGCGAGATACAGGCGGGACCGCCGAGGTTGACGCAATTCCAGAACGTCATGCCGTGGGTGATCATGGCGCCCTTCGGCCGGCCGGTCGTGCCCGAGGTGTACATGATCGTGGAGACGTCATCGAGCGTGACGCGTTCGAACTGCATCAGCGGCTCCGCGGCGGCTATTCCCGCTTCGTACGAGCCGCCCGGGCCGAGCAGCAGCGCGAACGGGACGTCGCAGGCCTTTGCCACCGTCAGCGCGGTCTCTGCGAGATCGCCGTCATGGACCATGACCTTCGGCGCGGCGTCGCCGACAATGAACTCCAGCTCGGGAACGGTGAGTCGGATGTTCAGCGGCACGAAGATGGCGCCGAGCCGACCGCAGGCAAACTGCACTTCCAGGGTGTCTGTCGTGTTCAGCGCGAGCACCGCGACGCGGTCGCCCGGCGCGATGCCGAGCCGGTGGCGAAGGTGCGTGGCGAGACGCGAAATCCGGGCGTCGAACTGCGCATAGCTGAATCGGCGTTCGCTCGCGACGTCGACGACCGCGGTCTTCTCCGGGGTCCGGCGGGAAAAATGTGCGATCCAGTCGTAATGGCGAACCGTCAAATTGGCCTCCCTTGCTCGCGGTCGGGGCCACAAACCCTTGCGCGGGTGCTCTTGGTTGCGCACCATGCCAAAAATCCGGCAGGTTCGGCTAGCCTCGTTTTGTCCGGTGAAGTGCACGCCAGATCGGAGTTCGTCGAAACAGGCGCCAGCCACTGGACGCAAGTTGGGTTCGGCGGTTGCGGCCATCTTGGCCGGTGACGCGAGGATTTGAAGTCCATGAAGAGCCCGTTCTATACCGCCGAGCATGAGGCCTTTCGTGGGGCAATGCGCCGCTTTGTCGAACGCGAGATCGAGCCCTATGCCCATCAATGGGACGAGGCCGGCGAATTTCCGCGCGCGCTCTATATCAAGGCGGCCGAGATCGGGCTGTTGGGCCTTGGCTTTCCAGAAGAATATGGGGGCACGCCGACCGACCAGTTCATGAAGATCGTGGCCTCGCAGGAGCTTGCGCGCGCCGGCGCGGGCGGCGTCAGTGCGAGCCTGATGAGCCATACCATCGGTTCGCCGCCGATCGCGCGCGCCGCGCGATCCGAGATCAAGGCACGCGTGCTGCCAGAGGTGCTGTCGGGACGGAAGATTTCCGCGCTCGCGATCACCGAGCCGGGCGGCGGCTCCGACGTCGCGAACTTGCGCACCCGCGCGCGGCGTGACGGCGACCACTATGTGGTGAGCGGCGAAAAGACCTACATCACCTCCGGCGTGCGCGCCGATTTCATCACGGTGGCCGTCCGCACCGGTGGAGAAGGCGCGGGCGGGGTCAGCCTGCTGCTGATCGAAGGCGATACGCCCGGACTTGCACGCACCAAGCTGAAGAAGATGGGATGGTGGGCGTCGGATACGGCGACGTTGCATTTCGACGACTGCCGCGTGCCGGTTGAAAACCTGATCGGCGAGGAAGGCCAGGGGTTCAAGCTGATCATGCATAATTTCAACAGCGAGCGCATGGGCATGGCGGCGAGCTGCACGAGCTATGCCCGCGTCTGTCTGGAAGAGGCCATCGCCTACGCCAAGGAGCGCAGGACATTCGGCAAGCCGATCGCGCAGCATCAGGTGATCCGTCACAAGCTGGTCGACATGGCGCAGCGGGTGGCGGCTTCGCAAGCCATGCTGGAAATGCTTGCCTGGCGGCTCGAGCAGGGTGAAAGCCCCGTGGCCGAGATCTGCATGATGAAGAACCAGGCGACGCAAACCATGGCATTCTGCGCCTCCGAGGCGGTGCAGATTTTCGGCGGCGCCGGTTTTATGCGCGGCATCAAGGTCGAGCGCATCTACCGCGAGGTCAAGGTCAATGCGATAGGCGGTGGCACCGAGGAGATCATGAAAGATCTCGCGAGCCGGCAGATGGGGCTGTGACCGCTCTTCACCCTTGCGTGGCACATATGCTGATGATGTTATGAGCAGCTTGCCCGGTAAGCACAAAAATTGGAAACGCCCATGATCACCCTTTATCATTGCGACGCCGCGCGTTCCTTCCGGCCGCTCTGGATGCTGGAGGAGATGGGGCTCGCATACGAGCTCAAGATGCTGCCGTTCCCGCCCCGAGTGTTCGCCAAGGACTATCTCGCGCTCAATCCGCTCGGCACGATTCCCTTCCTGATCGACGGCGAGACCAAAATGACGGAATCCTCCGGGATCTGTCACTATCTTGGCGTCACCTATGGCCCGACGCCGCTCATGGTCGATCCCGGCGAGTCACTCTATGGCGCCTTCCTCAACTGGATGTATTTTTCCGACGCCACCCTGACCTTTCCGCAGACGCTGGTGCTGCGCTATAGCCGGCTCGAGCCTGAAGAACGGCGAAGCCCTCAAGTCGCGACTGACTACGCAAAGTGGTTCCTTGGGCGCTTGCGCACGGTCGAGGCCGCGACCGGCAAATCGGAGACGCTTTGTGCGGGCCGCTTTACGGCCGCCGACATCGTGATCGGATACGCGCTGCGGCTGGCCAACTCGATCGGGCTTTCCAAGGATTTTGGGCCCAATGTCGCAGCCTACTGGGCGCGGCTGCAACAGCGAGAGGGCTATCGGCGGGCGGTTGCGGTTGAACGGGCAGCCGCGGTCGCACAAGGCGTGCCCCCTCGCGTCAGGGCGTAGTTTTCCGGGACTTTTCGCCGCGAATTAGCCGCACCACACCCCGGCGTTTTGCGCTATTGTCCGCTCAGTCGCAGCGGCCCAAAGAGCCGCGCGGGGAGGAGTGCTATGGAGCGCAGCGGAAGCGAATCCGGCCATCTGATGCTGATCACGCCCGAGCGGGTGTTTTATGCCGGCCTGCTCGGTCGCCCACGCGAGCGCTGCTCGGGCGCTTTTCACGTCTATGTTGCGCTCGAGGGCGCCCTGTGGCTTTCGACCGCGGATGGGCGCGAGGTCCATGGCGAGTTGCTGACGGCCAATTCGAACATCGCCCACACCGTGACCAGCGACCATCGCTCGGCGATCTGCGTGACCATGGAGCCGGAAAGTGCCCCTGCCGGTACATTCGAGAAATTGGCAAAGCGTCTGTCGGGGACGGAAAACGCCTCCTTCGCGCGCCGTATTCGCGGAGCTTACGAGCATCTGCTGGGATGGACCTGCGGTAACGACGTCGACAGCGCCGAGCTTGATCGGATGTGCTTCGGCGAAGCGCTGCCGCGCCGCATCCTCGATCCGCGCGTGACCAAAGCGATCGCCAGGATCGAAAGGTTCTCCGGAGAGCCGGTGACGGCGACGGCCTGTGCGGCTGAGGCAGGACTTCTCGACGTCGCGCTTCCTGCATTTGTTCAAGCAGGAGACCGGCATCTCCTTCCGCGCCTTCCGCGCCTGGAAGCGCGCGCGGCATCTGCTGCATTTCGCCAACCAGGACCTCAACCTCGCCCATCTCGCGCAAGACATCGGCTATCCCGACTCCACGCATTTCTCGCATTCGATCCGCAGGTTTTACGGGCTGAAGCCGCGCGCGATCTTCTCCGGCTCGCGCGATCTTGCGATTTACCGCAGCGGCGGGGCGGAGCTTTCGGATAGCGGGTGGACGCAAGAAGCGCCCTGATCCGCCCGCGCATGATCGCAAGCCATCGGTCACCCCGCTGAAGCGAAGGCCCGTTCATGAGCGACAAGGCAGTGCTGACCTGCGCGCTGAATGGCGTGCTCACCGATCCGAGGCAGCACCACGTCCCCGTAACCCCGGAAGAGATGGCGCGTGAAGCCAAGGCCGCCTTCGACGCCGGTGCCAGCATCATGCACGTTCATCTGCGCCAGCAGGCTCCCGGCAAGGGCCATCTGCCCTCGTGGGAGGTCAGCGTCAGCAGAGAGATCCAGCAGGCGATCCGCGAGGCCTGCCCGGGCGTGATCATCAATCACACCTCGGGCGTTTCGGGTCCGAACTATTCCGGCGCGCTCGCCTGCATCCGCGAAACAAGGCCCGAGATCGCCGCCTGCAATGCAGGTTCGCTGAATTATCTGAAGGTCAAGGCCGACAATAGCTGGGCGTGGCCACCGATGATGTTCGACAATTCGGTGGAGAAGGTTCAGGACTATCTTGATGCCATGAAGGACGCCGACACGATCCCGGAGTTCGAATGTTTCGATGTCGGCATCGTTCGCTGCGTCGGCATGTACCGCCAGACCGGGATGTACAGCGGGCCGCTCGAATATAATTTCGTGATGGGCGTCGCCTCCGGCATGCCGGCCGATCCGGAATTGCTGCCGATCCTGTTGAAGCTGAAGGAGCCGGACGCGCACTGGCAGGTTACCGCGATCGGGCGTGCCGAGATCTGGCCGCTGCACCAGCGTTGCGCCGAGCTCGGCGGCCATCTGCGGACCGGGCTCGAGGATACCTTCTATCTCGGCGACGGCACCAAGGTGACCTCGAACGGACAGTTGATCGCCGCGCTTGCGGCCTGCGCGCGCCGGGCTGGTCGCGAGATTGCCTCGCCTGCGGAAGCACGAAAGATTTTTGGGACGAAACATTGATCCATCCACGTCGTCATTCCGGGATGGCCCAAAGGGCCGGGCCCGGAATCCATAACCCGAGCCGTTGGTTGTGGATTCCGGGCTCGCGACTTCGTCGCGCCCCGGAATGACGAGAGGAGAATTTGCTCTCATGGCCGTCATTCAAAACACCATCGCGGCCGGGGGTGACGCTTTCAAGGCCAATCGCGACGGCATGCTCAAGCTGGTGGCGCGCATGCGCGCGCTGGAGGAGCGCACCCGCGCGGCCTCTGCTGCGGCAAAGGATCGTTTCCACGCGCGCGGGCAGCTTCTGCCGCGCGAACGCGTCGCGCTGGTGCTCGATCCCGGCAGCCCTTTCATCGAGCTCTCGACGCTTGCCGGCTATATGTTCGACGTGCCGGATGCGGACAAGAGCGTGCCGGGAGGCGGCGTGATCGCCGGCATCGGCTTGGTCTCCGGCATTCGCTGCATGGTCAGCGCCAATGATGCCGGCATCGATGCCGGCGCGCTGCAGCCGTTTGGTCTCGACAAGACGCTTCGCGTGCAGGAGCTCGCGCTGGAAAACAAGCTGCCCTATGTGCAGCTGGTCGAAAGCGCGGGCGCCAATCTGCTGCGCTACCGCGTCGAGGATTTCGTGCGCGGCGGCAATATCTTCCGCAATCTGGCGCGGCTGTCGGCCGCGGGCCTTCCCGTCGTGACCGTGACACATGGATCGTCGACCGCGGGCGGCGCCTATCAGACCGGCCTGTCGGATTACATCGTGATGGTACGCGGCCGCACCCGCGCGTTCCTCGCGGGGCCACCGCTTTTGAAGGCCGCGACCGGCGAGATCGCAACCGAGGAAGAGCTCGGGGGCGCCGAGATGCACACCGCTATCTCCGGCCTCGGCGACTATCTCGCCGAGGACGACCGTGATGCGCTGAGAATCGCACGCGAGATCATGGCGGCCCTGAAATGGGACCGTCCGCGCGCAAGCTGCGTTTCTTTCAAGCCGCCGCGCTACGATCCGGAGGAGCTGGTCGGCATCATGCCTATGGACCACAAGCGTCCCGTCGACATGCGCCAAGCGATCGCGCGCTTCGTCGACGATTCCGATTTCACCGAATTTTCCCC
Source organism: uncultured Alphaproteobacteria bacterium (assembly GCA_963738845.1). Classification (GTDB taxonomy): domain Bacteria; phylum Pseudomonadota; class Alphaproteobacteria; order Rhizobiales; family Xanthobacteraceae; genus Bradyrhizobium. The sequence goes on from CAVTYJ010000021.1 coordinate 272,744, forward strand.
GAACTACGGTCCCGCGACCGTCTGTGGCCATGCCCGTATCGAAGGGCAGGCGATCGGGATCATCACCAACAACGGGCCGCTCGACGTCCCCGGCGCCAACAAGGCCACGCATTTCATCCAGGCCTGCTGCCAGACCCGCACGCCGCTGCTCTACATGAACAACACCACCGGCTACATGGTCGGTCGCGCCTACGAAGAGGCCGGCATGATCAAGCACGGCTCGAAGATGATCCAGGCGGTAACTTCGGCAACCGTCCCGCAGATTACGCTCTATTGCGGTGCCTCTTTCGGCGCCGGCAATTACGGAATGTGCGGGCGCGGCTTCCACCCGCGTTTCTGCTTCTCCTGGCCCAATGCCAAGACCGCCGTGATGGGCGGCGAGCAGGCCGCCGAGACCATGGCGATCGTGACCGAGGCCGCCGCCGCCCGCCGCGGCAAGCCGATCGAGAAGGACAGGCTCGACGCAATGAAGGCCCAGATCATCGGCGTTTTCGATGCCCAGATGGACGTGTTTTCCACCAGCGCTCGCCTGCTCGACGACGGCGTGATCGATCCGCGCGACACAAGAGCCGTGCTTGCCGAAGTGCTGGCGATCTGCCGCGAGGCGGAAGCGCGCGAGCCGCAACCCATGCAGTTCTCGGTCGCGCGGCCATGATCGGCGAGATCAAGCGCAAGCCGTTCTTCAAGGTCTTGATCGCCAATCGCGGCGAGATCGCGCTGCGAATCATGCGCAGCGCGCGACGGCTGGGTCTTGGCGTGGTCGCGGTTTATTCCGACGCCGATCGCGATGCGCTGCATGTGCGCGCGGCCGATGCAGCCGTGCGGATCGGCGAGGCCTTGCCGGCGCGGTCCTATCTCGACATCGCGGCGATCGTCGAAGCCGCCAAAGCCAGCGGCGCCGACGCCGTGCATCCAGGATACGGCTTCCTCGCCGAGAGCGAAAACTTTGCGCAGGCCTGCAAGGATGCCGGCCTTGTCTTCATCGGGCCCTCGCCCCACTCCATCAAGGCCATGGGCAACAAGGCCAGCGCAAAAGAGAACATGGGCAAGGCGGGCGTGCCCTGCGTGCCTGGCTATCAGGGTGCGACTCAGAGTGACGCTGCAATGCTCGCCGAAGCCAGGAAGATCGGCTTTCCCGTGATGATCAAGGCGGTCGCGGGCGGCGGCGGGCGCGGCATGCGGTTGGTGCAGGAGGCCGAACACTTTCCGGACGCGCTGCGCAGCGCGCGCTCCGAGGCCAAGGCGGCGTTCGGTGACGGCGGGCTGATCCTGGAGCGTGCGATCGCAAATCCGCGGCACATCGAAATCCAGGTCGTCAGCGATCGCTACGGCAATGCGATCCACCTCGGCGAGCGCGATTGCTCGGTGCAACGCAGGCACCAGAAGCTGCTCGAGGAAGCACCCTCGCCGGCGGTCTCGCCAAAACTCCGTCGGCGCATGGGCGATGTCGCCGTGGCCGCCGTCCGCTCGCTGCGTTATGAGGGGGCCGGCACGCTCGAATTCCTGCTCGATGAGAGCGGCGAGTTCTATTTCATGGAGATGAATACGCGCCTGCAGGTCGAGCATCCCGTCACGGAGGCCATCACCGGGCTCGATCTCGTCGAGCTGCAATTGCGCATTGCGCGCGGCGAGCCGCTGACATTGGTGCAGGAGGACATCAGCTTTGCCGGCCACGCCATCGAGGTGCGGCTGTGCGCGGAGGATGCGGGGCGTGATTTCATGCCGCAATCGGGCAGGATGGCGCGCTGGCAGCCGCCGCAGGGTGTTCGTGTCGAGCATGCCCTGCAATCAGGCTCGGAGATTCCTCCCTTCTACGATTCCATGATCGCAAAGATCATCAGCCATGGCGCCGATCGCGAGGAGGCGCGGGGCCGGCTGATTTGCGCGCTGGAGCAGCTGGTCGCGTTTGGTGTCACGACGAATCAGGCTTTCCTGATGTCTTGCCTGCGGCATCCGGCGTTTGCGGCGGGTGCTGCCACCACATCCTTCATCGCTGCGCATCGCGACGAACTGCTGGCGCGGAAGGACGCGCCATCGGAGCGAGCGCTCGCGGCGGTGCTGCTCCACGTCAGCGACCCCGACGGCCCGCCATGGCGCCGCGGCCGCTCGCTTGCGGCGACGTTTCCGCTGCCGATGCGGATCGAGATCGATCATGCCAGGCACGAAATTGAGATCGTAAGGACGCGAGAAGGCGACTACGTCGTGGGATCGGACGGCTGTGAATATCGGTTCGATATCGACGCAGTCGATGGCGACGGCATCCGCTTCCTGCACAACGGTGTGATGGAAGGCGCGAGTTTCCATCGCGAGGGCCACGAGCTCTATTTCCTCTATCGTGGGCGGACGCATGCCGTCCGCGATCTATCGCTCGCCGCTCCCGAAGCCGCCGCAACGGCCGCTGGCGACGGCAAGGTGCGTGCCGCCATGAACGGCCGGGTCGTCGCGATGCTGGTAAAGCCAGGCGATCGGGTGACCGCCGGCCAGCCCGTGATGACGCTGGAAGCCATGAAGATGGAGCATGTGCATCCAGCGCCCGTCGCGGGCACTGTCAGCGCGATCGACGCGGCCGAGGGCGCGCAGGTCACGATGGGGCAGATCGTGGTCGAGATCGAGGCAACCTGAGCGTGCGTGCTCGCGCGGTATCGGCGTCGGGCGTCAAAACGCCACGGACATGGTCGTTGTGAACTGCTTCACGTCCGAAACGGCATACCGATGCTATCCCAGCAGATGAGAAATTCCGGGAGGACCAGGACATGCTGCTATCCGTTCGCGTTTGCATGCTTGGGCTTGTCTTGCTCATGGGCCATCCGCTTGCCACCAGCTCCGCGACCGGCGCGCTGGATGAGACAGTGACGCTCGCACTGGGCGCCGGATCGCAATTGACGCTCGATCGGCCGTTCGACACGATTCTCATCGACAATCCGGACGTGGTCGATGTCAGGGCCTTGAACGATCAGTTGATCGTGCTTGAGCCGCTCAATCTCGGCGCCTCGAACGTCCTGTTCGTGGACGAGCACAATATCGCGATTGCCAATATCAGGGTCGTCGTTTGCGATCCGCGCCGAGATCGTGCGGCTATCATCGAGCCGATCTATGCAGGTCGCCCCGTCCCGTCATTCAGGAGACATGCGACCTGATGGCGGGCGCCGGCCTCGTGCAGCATCGGGCGTTCCATCTTGCAGCGGTCGATGGCGAAGCGGCAGCGGGTATGGAAAGCGCAGCCCGAGGGCGGGTTGACCGGGCTCGGCACGTCGCCATCGACCAGCGGCTTCAAGCGTCTGGCGCGGGGATCGGCAACCGGCACCGAGGCGAGCAGCGCCTGCGTGTAGGGATGCCGCGGATTTCCGAACAATTCGTCGCGATCGGCGATCTCGACGATTCGGCCGAGATACATCACGGCGACGCGATGGCTGATATGGGCGACGACCGCGAGGTCATGCGCGATGAACAGATAGGAAAAGTTCTGCTCGCGCTGCAGGTCGATCAACAGATTGATCACCTGGGCCTGGATTGAGACGTCGAGCGCGGAGACCGGCTCGTCGCAGACGATCAGGCGCGGTCCGAGCGCTAGCGCACGCGCGATGCAAATGCGCTGGCGCTGGCCGCCGGAGAATTGATGCGGGAAATTGCGCATCTGATCCGGCCGCAGGCCGACCTGCTGAAACAGCTTGGCCACCCGCTCCTGCTTGCCGCGGCCTGACGCGAGGCCGTGCACGCTGAGCGGCTCGCCCACGATATCGCCCGCGGTCATGCGCGGGTTGAGCGATGCGAACGGGTCCTGGAACACGATCTGCATCGAGCGGCGCACCGGGCGGAGCTCGGCCTTGCTGAGGTGCGTGATCTCCTGGCCGTCGATCCGGATCTGCCCGCTGGTCGGCTCCACCAGGCGGAGCACGCTCCGCGCGACCGTGGACTTGCCGCAGCCGGATTCGCCGACAAGTCCGAGCGTCTCGCCGACACCAAGCGAAAAGCTCACGCCGTCGACCGCATGCACGGTACCTGACCTGCGCCGCAGGAGGCCGCTGCGCAGCGGATAATGTTTGACGAGGTCTGTGACCTCGAGCAGCGGTCGCGCCTCGGTCATGGCAGGGCCGCAATCTCGGCCGCGCGCCAGCAGGCCGCGCGATGATTGCCGCCGAAATCGTCGAGCGGCGGATATTCCTCGCGGCAGCGGTCGATCGCGAGCGCGCAGCGCGGCGCAAACGCGCAGCCCGCCGGCAATTTGGTCAACGCTGGCACCATGCCGGGTATCTCGGTGAGCCGTGCGCCGGCCTTGTCGCCTCTTGTCGACACGGCCGGGATCGAGGCCATCAGGCCGCGCGTATAAGGATGGCGGGGATTGGCAAACAACGTGTCGACGTCGGCCTCCTCGACCTTCTTGCCGGCATACATCACGATCACGCGTTGCGCGGTTTGCGCGACCACGCCGAGGTCGTGCGTGATCAGGATCAGCCCCATGCCGAGCTCCTTCTGCAGGTCGAGGATCAGCGCGAGGATCTGGGCCTGGATGGTCACGTCGAGCGCGGTGGTGGGCTCGTCGGCGATGAGAAGCGCGGGGCGACACGCCAATGCCATCGCGATCATGGCGCGCTGGCGCATGCCTCCCGAAAGCTGATGCGGATATTCCTGCGCACGCCGCGCAGGCTCCGGAATGCGAACCAGGCGCAGCATCTCGACCGACTTGTCCCAGGCCTCTCTGGCCGACACTGGGCGATGCAGCCGCACCGCCTCGCTGATCTGGCCGCCGATCCGGATCACCGGGTTGAGCGAGGTCATCGGCTCCTGAAAGATCATGGACATGCGATTGCCGCGGATCTTTCGCATCTCAGCTTCATCCAGCGCGAGCAGGTCGGTGCCTTCCAGCAGGATGGCGCCTCCGGCGATGCGGCCCGGCGGATCGGGCACGAGACGCATGATCGAGAGCGCGCTCACGCTCTTGCCGCAGCCGCTTTCGCCGACGATTGCCAGCGTCTCGCCGCGACGGACATGGAAGGAGACGTCGTCGACTGCGCGGAACAGCCCCGAATTCGTGAAGAACACCGTTTGCAGGCCCTTCACCTCAAGCACGTTTGCATCCGCCGGCCGCTCGCTCATCAACCCCGCTGCCTCGGATCGAGAATGTCGCGGAGCGCGTCACCGAAGAGATTGGTGCCGAACACGGCAAGGCTGATCGCGATGCCGGGGAAGATCACCAGCCATGGCGCGGTGCGAACATATTCCGCGGCCGATTCCGACAGCATGCGGCCCCAGGACGGGTGGGGCTCGGGAATGCCGAGCCCGAGAAACGACAGCGAAGCTTCGGTCAGGATGGTCGAGCCGAGCTGCGCGGTCGCAAGCACGATCAGCGGCGCCAGTGTGTTGGGCAGCACATGGCGGAGCGCGATCCGCATCTCGCTCATGCCGATCGATTTGGCGGCTTCCACGAAGGGCTGCTCGCGGAGCGCCAGAGTATTGGCGCGGATCACGCGCGCGACGATCGGTATCAGCGGGATCGCGATCGCGATGATCACGTTCGGCAGCGATGGGCCGAGCGCGGCGGTCATGACCAGGGCAAGCACGAGCAGCGGCAGGGATTGCAGGATGTCGGTCACGCGCTGGAACACCAGGTCGACCCAGCCGGAGAGATAGCCCGAGGTCAGCCCGATGATCACGCCGAAGACGGCGCCGATCATGGTCGAGCCGATCCCCACCGCGAGCGAAATTCGCGCGCCGTAAATGATCCGGCTCCAGACGTCGCGACCAAAGGAATCTGTCCCCATCCAGTGCTGGGCGCTCGGATGCGCCAGCGCATGCGCGGAATCCACCGTGAGCGGATCGTAGCGGGAGATCAGGCCGGCAAACAGCGCGGTCAGCACGAAGGCAACCATGATCACGAGGCCGACCGTGCCGAGCACGTAACGTTGCGCGTAAAAGGCGAGCCTGCGCCAGCCATGGGTCGCCTTGGCGCCGGCGCGCTTGAGCTCCATATCGTAATTGATCGTGGCCACGCGTTGCCTCAGTCTGAGTAGCGGATGCGCGGATCGAACACCGCATAGAGCATGTCGACGATGAAGTTCGCCATCACGACGACGACGGCGATGAACATCACGAGGTTTTGCACGATCGGATAGTCGCGCCAGCGGATCGCTTCCACCAGGAAGCGCGCGACGCCGGGAACGTTGAACACCGTCTCCGTGACGATCAACCCTCCGATCAGGAACGCCGCCTCGATGCCGACCACGGTGATCACGGGCAGGATCGCGTTCTTCAGCGCATGGTGGAAATTGACGGAAGCCTCAGAGGCGCCCTTGGCGCGCGCGGTGCGGATATAGTCCTGTCGCAGCACCTCCAGCATGGAGGAGCGCGTGATGCGCATGGTCAGCGCCGAGCTGCGGAAGGCGACCGCGAGCGAGGGCAGGCAATAGGTGGAGAACATTTCGCCGAACGTCTGGGGGTTTGGATTGAAGATCGGGATGTTGCCGAACAGCGCGACACCCGCCATCAGGATCAGGAGACCGAGCCAGAACGAGGGCAGCGACAGGCCGGAGAGGCTGAGCACGCGCAGGGCGTAGTCGATCCGCGTGCCCTGATACACCGCGCTGATCACGCCCAGGGGAATACCGATCGAGGCGGAGAACAACAGCGCAAGCCCCGCAAGCCTTGCGGTGATCGGGATACGCGGCAGGATCTCGTCCAGCGCGGGCTTTTCGGACACGTAGGAATAGCCGAGGTCGCCGTGCAGAAGCCCGCCGATCCAATGCAGATATTGCAGGACCAGCGGCTGGTCGATGCCGAGGTCGCGCTCGAGATTGGCCTTGTCGGCGGGGTCGACGAAGCCCGCGGCATCGAACAGGATGTCGACGATGTTGCCGGGCACGACGCGCAGCAGGACGAAGATGACGATCGAGATCCCGAACAGGGTCACGAGCATCAAGCCGAGGCGCCGCACGACATAGGCAAACAATTGGGCCCACTCCCCTTACCTGAACGGCTGCATGGCGCGGCGGGTTACTTGTCCAGCCACACGTCCTCGTAACGATAGCCGTTATAAGAGCTGTTCACCATGATGGTGATGCCCTTGACGTAGGGCTGCCAGCACGTGCCCTGGCGGCTGTGCAGGATGATCGGACGCGCGACGTCTTCCTGCAGCTTCTTGTCGATCTCCCAGACCAGCTTCTTGCGCTTGGCGACGTCCGTTTCCTGCGACTGCTGGTCGAACAGCTTCTCGATGTCCTTGTTGCAGTAGTTGGTGTAGTTCCGCTCCGAGCCGCAGGAATAGTTTTCATAGAACGACTGGTCGGGGTCGTCGACGGCGTTGCCGGTCAAATTGAGCCCGAGCGCGTAGTCCTTGCGCGCGACCTTGGGAAACCATTGCGCGGTGTCGACCACGTCGAGCTCGCCATCGATATAGATGCTCTTGAGCTGGTCGATCAGGATGACCGCGGGATCGCGGTAGACCGGAATGTTGCGGGTGGACACCTTGACTGCGAGATGCTTGTCGGGACCGTAACCCGCCTTCTGCATCAGCTTCCTTGCTTGCTCGCGGTTGGCGTTGATGTCGGGGCCGTAGCCCGGGATCTGCTCCAGCATCTCCTTGGGCATCGCCCACAGTCCATCCGGCGCGGGCTCCATGGTACCGCCGATGTCGGCTTCGCCTTCGAACATGATCGAGATGAAGGCCTTGCGGTCGAGCGCGAGCGCGAGCGCCCGGCGAATGTCAGGGCTGTCGAACGGCGGGTTCGAGGAATTGACGATGATGTTGGTCGAGACGTTGGTTGGTGCGACGACGCAGATGGCGTTCGGTGCCTGGGTCTTGACGTCCTTCAATAGCGGAATCGTGACCTCGGTCGGGAACGTCATGTCGAACTTGCCGGCGACGAAGGCGAGGATCGCGGTCGAGCGGTTCGTAATGATGGTGAACTCGATGCCGTCGAGGTAGGGCAGGCCTTTCTTCCAGTAATTCTCGTTGCGCGCCAGCTTGATGGATTCGTTCGCCTTGAACTCCACGAATTTGAACGGGCCGGTGCCGATCGGATGCGTGCGCATTTCCGCCGGTGAGACGTGGCAGGGATAAACCGGCGTGTAGCCGGAGGCGAGCAGGGCCAGCAGCGATGGCTGCGGCCGCTTCAAGACGAAGGACGCCTCGAAATCGCCGTTGGTCGTGACCTCGTTGACCTCGTCGTACCAGGCCTTGCGCGGATTCTGGCGGAACTTTTGCTGCGACTTGCCCATCAGCATGTCGAAAGTGCATTTGACGTCGGCCGACGTGAACGGCTTGCCGTCGTGCCATTTCACGCCCTGCCGCAACTTGAACGTCAGCGTCTTCTTGTCCGCGCTCCAGGCCCAGCTTTCCGCAAGCTCGGGGCGGATGTCATCCATGCTGTTCTGCGGGATATGCTGGTCGTAGAGGACGAGATTGTTGAAAACCGGCATGAAGGGGATATTCACCGAATAGGTCGCGCCTTCATGGATGGACGCGCTGCCGGGACTGTCGCGGTGATAGATGCGGAAAATGCCGCCATGTTTCGGCTCGTCCGCCGTTGCTGCGCTGCCCAAGAGCAACAGCATCGACATCGCGGCAGCAAAGGTGCGCCCAACCCGCATGCTTCTCTCCCTGCTACTCGGCCTTTTGCTTAGATATTGCGCCGGTTTGCGCTGGTCCCTGGCCGATTTGCGGGCGACGATATCGACGGCGGAGAGGGCAGGCAACTAGCCAGGATGCCGCGCGCATTGGCAATTCGGATGACCCGGCCGGTATCGAGGCAAGGCGGAAAGCGCTGATATCATCGCATCTTGCCTCGGACCGCGCCGCAGCGCTCGGGCGACGATACGTTCCGTGGTTGCGATCGCGCTGCACGCGCGTTTGATCCGGATCCTGCATTGTCTTGCGAGTCGTTTCGTTGCGTCCTGCGCTGATGGCGCAGTCGTTCAGCTTGATGAACAAACGTTTTATGAACGCTCGTTCGCGCAGCCCGTCATTGTCTTTGTCACGACTGATGCTAGCTTGCGCCCGCCGATTTTCTCCGTCGGCGAATCGGGGCGGTTAACCTGAGAACAAGGATGCATCGATGATACGCACAGTAGCTCTTGGTATGGCTTTGGCATTCGGCGCAGCGACCGCGTCCAGCGCGGCGATCATGCCGGTTCCGGTCGGGCACGGCTCCAACCTGACCATCAAGGTTGCGGAAGGATGCGGGCCGGGTTGGTGGCGTGGTCCCGGCGGCGTGTGTCATCCGTTCGCGACGGGACGTCTTTGCCCTCCTGGCTATCACATCGGACGCGAAGGCCACCGTTGCTGGCCGAACTGATCACCGCGCGGCGCAACCGATCTCAATTTGCGGCGGCCGGGCCTTGGGTCCGGCCGATTGCATGTCAGGCCATACTTGTCTGCGCATGATCCCCCGGCTCAAGCCCGTGGGCATACGTTTTCGCAAAAACCGCTGCACGACACGCGTTACGCCGCGTTCTTCTGCTTCGGCAGCGAGGCAAGCAACGTGCGCAGCGCCAGCACGGACGGCGAAATCTCGCCGCGGCGCCAGACCAGAGGCGTCGTCATCAGGCTCTGCGCGCGCGCAATCGGGTGCCGTCGCACCGCGGCAGTTGGCATCGTATCGAGCACGGACTCCGGTATCAGCGCAATTCCGGCGCCCGCGGTCACGCACGCGACGATGGCGTGGTAGGACGATAGCTCCAGCACGCGCAGTGGCGCGAGGCTGTCGCGACCGAGCCAGCGTTGCAGCACGCGCCGATAGGCGCAGCCCTCCGGAAACGCGATCAGCGAGTCCCCCTCGACGTCGCTCGCACGCTTGATCGGCGGATGGTCCACACTCGAGATCACCGTCAGCCGCTCCGAAAACACGGGGGTATGCTCGAAGGCCCGTTCCGCGGGAGGTTCGGCCACGAAGGCGGCGTCCAGCTTGCGCTCCGCGAGCTGGCCCAGCAGGGCGTCATTGGTGCCGCTGACGAGTTCGAGGCGCACGTCCGGGTAACGCTGGTGATAGCCGGCGAGAATTGGCGGCAGTCTGCTCGCCGTCGTGCTTTCCAGCGCGCCGAGCTTGAGCACGCCGCGCGGCGCGGATCCCGACACGACGTCGCGCGCCTCGTCCGAGAGCTGGATCAGCCGTTCCGCATAGTCGCGCAGCAACTCGCCGGCCGGCGACAGATGCAGCCGCTGTCGGTCGCGGTGAAACAGTTTTACGCCGATCGAGGCTTCGAGCTGCTTGATTCGCGTCGTTACCGCGGAGGGCACGCGATGCAGCTTGGTCGCGGCTTTGATCACGCCGCCCTCGTCGACGACGCTTTTGAAAACCTGCAGGTCGGCGAAATTCATGGCCCCGGCTCCATTCCATTTTAGAGAATAAGTATGGTCATAGTTTTCAATATTATAGAATGTCTGGATCGGCTATTCCAGTCCCATGATCGCAAAAACATCGCACACCTCCGCCGCATCCGCTGCCCTGATCGGGCTGGTCGCGCTCGCCAGCGCGATGGGGATCGGCCGCTTCTCGCTGACGCCGATTTTGCCTTTGATGCAGCAGGATGCCGGGCTTTCGCTCGCCGTCGGCGGCTGGCTCGCCACCTTCAATTATGTCGGCTATCTCATTGGCGCGATTTTCTGTATCGCGCTGACACCGCGCGCCGCGCTTGCCATCCGCTGGGGCCTGCTGTCGGTCGGGATCACGACGCTATTGATGGGATTGTCCGACTGGCAGCCATTGTGGCTGGTTCTGCGCCTGGTCTCCGGCGCCGCGAGCGCCTTCGTGCTGGTCGGCACTTCCGCCTGGGCAATGCCGATCCTCAAATCGCATGGCCGCGAGGAATGGTCGGGCCACGTCTTTTCCGGCGTTGGGATCGGCATCGCATTCGCCGGCCTGTTTGGATTGGCCGCGGGCATCGAAGTCTGGGGCTCGCGCGGCACCTGGGTCGCGCTCGGCGCTATAGCGACGGCGCTCGCCATTGTGCTGTGGCGCCCGCTCGCCGCCAATTCAGCCGTCGATACTGCCGTGCCGGCATCCGGTCCGCGCACGCTGTCGCGCCCTGCGATCATCGCTGCGGTCTGCTATGCGGCCTTCGGCTTCGGCTACATCATTCCCGCGACATTCCTGCCCGCGCTTGCCCGCGACTACATTCACGATCCCGCGATGTTCGGCCTGGTGTGGCCGGTCTTCGGCATCGCCGCGGCGCTGTCGACGTTTGGCAGCGCCAGGCTCGCGCGCGAAATTGCACCTCGGCAATTATGGATGGGCGCAAAGTGGGTGCTGGCCGCGGGCGTGCTCGCGCCGGCGCTTGCGATCAACCTGGCGACCTTGCTGTTCTCGGCGGTCTGCGTCGGCGGCACGTTCATGATCATCACCATGGCAGGCATCAAGGAAGCCCTGCGGCTCGGCGGTGCGCCGGCCCCCCTTGCGGTTGGCGTGATGACGGCCGCATTCGGTGCGGGCCAGATCGTCGGGCCCCTCGCCGTGAGCATGTTAGGCCGTTCGGGTCACGCCTTTGCGCTGGCAAGCGGGATTGCGGTTCTCGGGCTCGTCGCGGGCAATTGCGGGCTGCTGTTCCTGGAAAAACAAGGCTGAGGCTCAGTCAGACGATCCTTGAAGTCTTGTTGCCCCAATAGCGATCGCGCAGCAGACGCTTGTAGAGCTTGCCCGTCGGCAGCCGCGGCAGCTCCGCCTCGAAATCGATCGAGCGCGGCACCTTCTGCCGCGACAGCGACTGGCCGCAGAACGCGATCAGCTCGTCGGCGAGCGCCTGGCAGGGCTCTATTCCCGGCATCGGCTGAACCACCGCCTTCACCTCCTCGCCGAGATCGGCGTTCGGCACGCCGAACACCGCCGCATCGGCGATCTTCGGATGCGTGATCAGCAGGTTCTCGCACTCCTGCGGGTAGATGTTGACGCCGCCCGAGATGATCATGAAGGTCGCGCGATCGGTGAGGTACAGATAGCCGTCGCTGTCGATATAGCCGACGTCGCCGACCGTGCTCATGCTGCCATCGGGCGAGCGCGCTTCCCTGGTGCGCCCCGGATCGTTGAAATACTCGAACGGTGTTGCGGTCTTGAACCAGACCGTGCCGGCGGTGCCGGCCGGGCATTCCTTCATGTTCTCATCGAGAATGTGCAGATCGCCGAGCAGCACCTTGCCGACCGTTCCGCGATGGGCGAGCCACTCCTCGCTGTTGCAGGCCGTGAACCCCAGACCTTCCGTCGCGCCGTAATATTCGTGGATGATCGGCCCCCACCATTTGATCATGTCATCCTTGACCAGCGCAGGGCAGGGCGCGGCCGCATGAATCGCGATCTCGAGCGACGACAGGTCGTAGCGTTTGCGCACCTCCTCCGGCAGCTTCAGCAGGCGCGAGAACATGGTCGGCACGAGCTGGGTGTGGGTGATGCCCCATTTTTCGACCAGCGCCAGATAATGCTCGGGGTCGAACTTCTCCATGATGATCGCGGTGCCGCCCGCGCGAATCGTCAGATTGACGGCTGCCTGCGGCGCCGAGTGATAGAGCGGCGCGGGCGAGAGATAGATCATCCCCTCGCGATATTGCCAGAGCTTGTGCAGGAAATCGAAGATCGGAAGGTTTTGGTCCGGCGGCTGCTCGGCGAGCGGCCGCAAGATGCCCTTCGGTCGGCCGGTGGTGCCGGAGGAGTACAGCATGGCCGTTCCGACGGACTCGTCTGGGATCGGTGTCGACGGCAGCCCGGCGGCCGCTTCCTTCAAGCCCACGATGCGGTCGCTTTCGCCTGCGCCGTCGGCAACGATGCAGAGCTCGACCCTCGGGCATTCCTTCAGCGCCTCGCGCGCGACGTCGAGCTTCGCCAGCGAGGTGATGAGGATGCGCGATTCGCTGTTGGTGAGAATGTAAGCGAGCTCGACCGGCGTCAGAAACGAATTTACGCAGGTGAAATAGAGCCCAGACCGCTCGCCGGCGCCGCAGGCTTCGAGATAGCGGCTGTTGTTCTCCATGAAGATCGAATAGTGATCGAGCCGCTTCAGCCCGCGCTTGCGGAACAGATGCGCGAGCCGGTTCGATCGCGCCTCGAGCTCGCGATAGGTCACGGCCTCGCCGCTCTCCGCCATGATGAAGGCGGGCTGAAGGGGGCGGAGTCTTGCATGCTTGCCGGTGTACATCGCTCTCCTCTATGCGGCCATGTCCAGGATTTCGCGCACCTCGCGCGGCCCGTCGATCTTGCGCGGATTGCGCGGCACCCAGGGTGTTGCCATCGCCTGAGCCGCGATCGTATCGAAATGCTCCGATGCGACGCGGACCTCGCGCAAGGAGCGCGGCATGCCGAGGCTGCGGATGAAGTCATCCAGCACGTCGGCGGCTTCCCTGCCCGGATGACCCATGGCGTCGGCGACCAGCACCTGACGCGCGGCGTTGGCGGGCTTGTTCCAGCGCATGACCGCCGGCAGCATCACGCAGGAGGTGTAGCCATGCGGCACGCCGTAGGCCGCGCCCAGCACATAGCCGATGCCATGGCTCGCGCCCATCGGCACACCCGAGGTGAGCGGCCCCGTCGAGAGCCAGGTGCCGATCTGGCAGTCCATCCGCGCATCGAGATCGCCCGGATCGGCCTTGACCCGCGGCAGGCCTTGCGTCAGCAGCGCAAGTCCCTTCAACGCCTGCGCATCGGCATAGGGATGAGCTTCGCGCGAGCAGAGGCCTTCGACGCAATGATCGACTGCGCGGATGCCGGTCGAAAGGAACAGCCATTCCGGCGTATGCACGCTCAGCGCGGGATCGAGGATCACCGCGCGCGGCATCGCGAGCCTGTGGGTCAGCATTTCCTTGACGCGCGTGCGCGTGTTGGTCACGCCGGCGATCGAGGAAAATTCGCCGCCGGCAATCGTTGTCGGCACGCTGATCTGGCGCACGCGCGGCGCGTCCATTGGCGGGATCGCGCCCTTTGTGGCACGGATCCTGTCGATATCCTCGACGGTTCGGATGTCGTTGGCGAGGCAGAGCTGCACCGCCTTCGCGCCATCGGTGATCGAGCCGCCGCCGACCGTGATGATGAGGTCGGCACCGGCGGCGCGCGCGGCCTCGCTTGCCGCAATGACGGCCTCGCGCGGCGTGTGCTGTGGCATCGCGTCGAAAATGCCGGAGCAGCGCGGCCCGAGCAGCTTTTGAATCCTGTCGATCTCGCCGGTCTGCCGCCGCAGCGTGCCCGAGACGATCAGGAAAGCGCGCGAGGCAGCGAGCCGGTCGACTTGCGCCGCAATCGCCTCGGCCGCGGGTTCGCCGAACACGACCTCGTCCATGGCGCCGAAAACGACACGCCCTCTATGCACGCTTGTCCTCCCCGGACCCTGTTTTGGACCAGACTAGCGAAGGAATTGAGCTTCGTCATGCCCGAAGATGGCGTGCTTCGCCGGCGTTCGCCGCTGTATCCTCGACATGGCTTCGGGCTCACTCACACCGCGATCGCCGTTCTCCGAATACCGCCACAACATACGCGGCAAGAAACGCTGCCTGGACTGTCGAAAGGGGCCGCGCCGGGCCGAGACCTTGGCTTCACGCAGATCCTTGGCACAACGACTGATCAGTTCAGGAGACGAGCAACGTCCGCCAACGCGAGCTTGCGCTCCGCAAGGATCAAGTCCGCGGCAGCGCCCTCGCTGTCGTCACCCTCAGGCTCGAGCGGCTCCTGCGCGGAGAGCCGATGATCGAGCACGAGCCGGGCCAACAACGCCCGCCGCGCATCGCAGTTCGGCCGGCTTGCCTCCCATGTCATCAGCGTAGCGCTCGTTGCATGATAAAGCCCACTCGCGGCGCGCCGCGCATCGGCCTCCAATGCGGGCTGGGCAGCGACGCGTTCGGCGAAGGCCAGCGCTTTGGCGAGCTTGTCGCGCACGCGGCCAATGAAGCTTGCCGGGATCGCGCTTGCCTCGTCGAGCAATCGCTCCAGCGTTGCGGCCAGCGCGCGGTGCGCGCCGCTCTTTCCCACGGCGCGCGTCATGATATCGAGCGCGTTGATGTTGGAGGTGCCTTCCCAGAGCACGCCGACATGAGCATCCCGAATGAGCCGCGCATTGACCCATTCCTCGATGTAGCCGTTGCCGCCGCGCACCTCCATCGCGCCGGTCGCCACGGGAATGTTGTCGCGGCAGGCGCGGAATTTCAAAAGCGGCGTCAGCAGGCGCAGTCGAAGCGCCGCGTCGTTATCGCCGGCATTGGCACGGTCCATGGCGTCGGCGGTAAACAGGAACATCGAGAGCGACTGCTCCGCAGGCAGCATGATCTTGAGAAGCTGCCGGCGCAGCAGCGGGTAATCGATGATGGTCCTGCCGAATGCGCTGCGACCTCGCGCGCAGATCATCGCTTCGTTGACGCAGCGCCGCATCATTGCGGCCGCGCGAACGCCATGCGACAGCCGCGACAGGTTGACCTGCTCCATCATCTGCCTGAGCCCGCTGTCGATATCGCCGACCAGATAGGCGACCGCGCCCTCCAGCAGGATCTCGCCGCTGGCCATCGAGCGGGTACCGAGCTTGTCCTTTAGCCGCACGATGCGATAGGCATTGCGGCGGCCGTTCTTCAGTCGTCTCGGTAGCGCGAACAGCGCAAGTCCCTTGGTGCCGGATGCAGCTCCCTCCGGCCGTGCGAGCAGCAGCGCGACGTCGGCGTCGGCATGCGAGCAGAACCATTTGTCGCCATAAAGCCGCCATTCGCCGTCCTCAAGGCGCGCAATGGTCTCGATCGCGCCGACGTCGGAGCCGCCGGCGCGCTCGGTCATGAACTGGGTGCCTTTCCAGAGCGTGGCGAGGTCTCCGGACAGCATTTTCGGCAGCAGGTAATCCTGCAATTGCCTGTTTGCGAACTTGCGGATCAGATGGATCGAGGTGTCGGTCACGCTGATCGGGCACATCAAGCCGAATTCGCCCTGCACGAACAAATATTGCATCGTGTATTTGGCAACAGCGGGCAGCGGCCGATCGAGGCCGAGCGTGCCGGCGCGATGGCTCATGGCGTGGAACTGGAAATCGCCGAAGGCGATGTGCTCCATTTCGCGATAGGCGGCGTGATAGTCGATCCAGTCCTCGTCGCGGCCGGAGCGGTCACGCGGGTTCAGCAGCGGCGGATTCTTGTCGGCGATCGCTGCGAGCTCATCGAGTTCGCCCGCCCGCGAGCGCGCCCAGGCGATCGAAATGCGGTTCCACGGCGCGAAAATCCCGTTCTCCGAGATAAATCGGCAGCAGATCGCGAAGGGCGCGATCACATGCATAAAAATTGAGCCCTCTGCAATCGGGCGCGACCGCCGAGGCGCCGCGATCGGAAGCCTCGGTCCGGTGCTTGTGGCCGGCAAGCGCGTCCATGGTCGTCCTCCCTGCAAGCTGCCCATTCGGGCGGTTTCGTTGTCTGCGGCGATTATTCCATCATCGCTGGCCGACGGCAAAAAATTTGCGCCACAAACCTGCATTATTGGACATGGCAGCCAATATCGGGCCGCTCTTGAATGCGACGCGAGCAGGTCGCAATCTCCGGCCTTTCGCGGACCTGGGGCCGGCCAGCGTTCGCTCGTGGCTTGAAGCACGGAGATGCCCTTGAGCGCGATCGATACTTTCAGCCCTTTTCGACACAACATCAGGCCGCGCGCTCGCGATATTGCGGGCATCGCTTCGGCGATCGTGCTTGCTGTGACGCTTGCAGGTTGCGGGCAAGGCCAGCCGCCGGCGCAGGCCGCGGCCGCGCCGCCCGTGACTGTCGCTCAACCGGTCAAGCGCACCGTCACCGATTGGGACGAGTTCACCGGACGCTTCGAGGCGGTCGAGGAAGTTCAGGTCAAGGCCCGGGTCGGCGGCTTCGTGACCAATGTCGAGTTCAAGGACGGCGACATGGTTCACGCCGGCGACCTGCTTTACCTGATCGATTCCCGTCCGTTCGAGGCGGTCGCCGCCCAGGCGGACGGCCAGCTCGCGGATGCAAGGGCGAAAGCCGAGCTTGCCAAGCGCGAGCTCGACCGCGGACTTAATCTGGTTGAGACCAGTGCGGTCTCCGAGCAGGTCGTCGACCAGCGCCGCCAGGCCTTGCAGGCCGCCCACGCCGCCGAGACCGTCGCCGAGGGCGCGTTGAAAGCGGCCCAGCTCAATGTCGAATTCACCCATGTGCTGGCCCCGATCGACGGCCGCGTCAGCCGCCATCTCGTCAGCGTCGGCAATCTCGTGCAGGGCAGCGACAACGGCGCCTCCACGCTGCTCACCACCATCGTCTCGCTCGATCCCATCTACATCTACTTCGATGTCGACGAGCCGACCTACCTGAAGAACAACAGGCTCTGGTTTGAAGGCAAGCGGCCGAGCTCGCGCGATACACCCAATCCGGTGCAGGTGACACTCACCGGCGAGACGAAGCCCTCCCATGAGGGCAAGATGGATTTCATCGACAACCGCCTGGACGTCTCCACCGGCACCTTGCGCAGCCGCGCGGTGATCCCGAACAAGGACCTGTCGATCCTGCCCGGACAGTTCGGCCGCGTCAGGCTGATCGGCTCCTCGCCCTACGAGGCGCTGCTGATCCCGGACACCGCGATTGCCACCGATCAGTCGCGCAAGATCGTGTTCGTCGTCAAGGACGACGACACGGTGGAAGCAAAGCCCGTGGTGCTCGGCCCGCTCGATGAAGGTCTGCGCGTGATCCGCGAAGGCCTCAACGCGGAGGACAAGGTGATCATCGACGGCATCCAGCGCGCCCGCGTCGGCGCCAAGGTTGCCCCGCGCACCGGCACCATCGGCGGCGGCAAGTCATGAACCTCGGCCGGCTTTCCGTCAATCAGCCGATTCTCGCGATGGTGTTGTCCATCGTGCTGTTGATCGTGGGCGCGCTCGCCTACACCACATTGCCGGTCTCCGAATATCCGGAAGTGGTGCCGCCGACCGTGGTGGTCACCGCGCAATATCCGGGCGCCTCGGCGCAGACCATCTCCGATACGGTTGCAGCTCCGATCGAGCAGCAGATCAACGGCGTCGAGGACATGCTGTACATGTACAGCCAGGCCACCTCGAACGGCCAGCTCACCATCACCGTCACCTTCAAGCTCGGTACCGATCTGGACAAGGCGCAGGTGCTGGTGCAGAACCGCGTCGCGATCGCCCAGCCGCAGTTGCCGGAAGAGGTGCAGCGCAACGGCGTCGTCACCCGCAAGAACTCGCCCGATATCCTCATGGTCGTGTTCATGCTGTCGCCCGACGACTCGCTCGATCAGCTCTACATCTCGAACTACGCGCTTCTTCAGGTGCGCGACCAGCTGCTGCGGCTCGACGGCATCGGCGACATCCAGATTTTCGGCGCGCGCGACTATTCGATGCGGATGTGGCTCGATCCCGACAAGATCTCGACGCTTGGGCTGACCGCCGGCGACGTCATCGCCGCCATTCGCGCGCAGAACCTGCAGATTACGGGCGGTCAGCTCGCAAGCCCGCCGATCTCCGACCGCGCGTTCCAGCCGAATCTCACTTTCACCGGGCGCCTGAAGGACATCGCCCAGTTCGAGAACATCGTGGTCAAGGCCGGCCAGGACGGCCGCACGGTGCGCCTGCGCGATGTGGCGCGGATCGAGCTCGGCGCGCTCGATTATTCCACCAACAGCTTCATGCTGCGCAAGACCGCTGTCGCCTTGCTGGTGACGCAGCGTCCCGGATCGAATGCGCTCGCCACCGCCAAAGGCATCTCGAAAACCATGGCGGCGCTGAAAGCCTCTTTTCCCAAGGGGCTCGACTACAATATCGGCTACAACCCGACCGAGTTCATCGCCCAATCGATCAGCGAGCTGATCAAGACAATCTATGAAGCGATGCTGCTGGTCGTCATCGTGGTGCTGGTATTCCTGCAGGGCTGGCGTCCCGCGATCATCCCGATCGTGGCGATCCCGGTGTCGCTGGTCGGCACCTTCGCGGCGATGGCGGCGCTCGGCTACGCCATCAACAATCTGACGCTGTTTGGTCTGGTGCTCGCCGTGGGTATCGTCGTCGACGATGCCATCGTCGTGGTCGAGAATGTCGAGCGGCATCTTGGGCATGGCATGAGCCGGCGTGATGCCGCGCTGAAGACGATGGAGGAGGTCGGCGGCGCGCTGGTCTCGATCGCGCTGGTGCTGTGCGCGGTGTTCGTGCCGACCGCGTTTCTGGGAGGCATCACCGGGCAATTCTTCCAGCAATTCGCCGTCACCATTGCGGTGGCGACCGCGATCTCTTGCTTCTGCTCGCTGACGCTGTCACCGGCGCTGGCCTCGCAGATCCTCATTCCCCACGAAGAGAAGCGGCCTCCCGCGGCGTGGAACGTGATCGGACGCGCCTGGGGCGCTTTTACCGGCCTGTTCAATCGCGGCTTCGACTGGTTGTCGGAAACCTATGCAGGCGTCGCGGGCTTCGTGATCCGGCACCGTGTGACCATGCTTTTTATCTACGCCGTGCTGATCGGCAGCGCCGGCTGGCTGATCGTCACTACGCCGCAGGGCTACATTCCGGCGCAGGATCGCGGCTATGTCATCGTGTCGGCGCAGTTGCCCGGCGCAGCCTCGCTGGCGCGCACCACCGACGTCGTCCGGCAGATCGAGAAGATGGCGCTGGAAACGCCCGGAATCATCAGGGTTGCCGCGTTTGCCGGCCTGTCGGGCGCGACGCGAACGCAGGCGAGCAACTCGGCGGCTCTGTTTCCCGTGTTCGAGGAGCCGGAAGTGCGGCTGAAGAAAGGTCTGACCGCGGCCGTGATTACCGCCGATCTGCGCAAGCGGCTCGCTTCGATCGAGGGCGCCTTCATCATCGTCATTCCGCCGCCGCCGATCCCGGGCATCGGCACCGGCGGCGGCTTCACCATGCGCATCCAGGATCGTCAGGGCCGCGGGCCCGAACTGCTTGCGGCCGCAACCGACGAGCTCGTGGCCGCGGCGCGCAAGTCGCCGGTGCTGCTCGCCCCCACCGTGTTCTCGCCGTTCTCGGCCAACACGCCGCAGGTCTTTGTCGATATCGACCGCGTCAAGGCACAGAAGCTCGGCGTGCCGATCCAGAACGTGACCGATGCGATCGAGACCTATTTCGGCTCGACCTATGTCAACGACTTCAACATCCTCGGCCGCACCTACCACGTCACCGCGCAGGCCGACCTCCGCTTTCGCAAGGAGAAGGCCGACCTCGCGCGGCTGCGCACCCGCAATGCCAATGGCGACATGGTGATGCTCGGCAGCGTCGTCGATTTCAAGGACGTCTCGGGGCCGGACCGCGTCGCGCGCTACAATCTCTATCCGGCGGCCGAGTTGCAGGGCGAAGGGATGCCGGGCACGAGCTCGGCGACCGCGATTTCCGCCATGAAGAAGCTCGCCGAAGAGACGCTGCCGAGCGGCTTTTCGTTCGAATGGACCGACCTGTCCTATCAGCAGGTCACGGGCGGCAATACGGGATTGTTCGTGTTTCCGATCTGCGTGCTGTTCGTCTATCTGGTGCTGGCGGCGCAATATGGCAGCTGGAGCCTGCCCTTTGCCGTCATCCTGATCGTGCCGATGTGCCTCTTGGCTGCGACCGTCGGCGTGCGCATCATGCATCAGGACGTGAACATTCTGACCCAGATCGGCTTCGTGGTGCTGGTCGGGCTTGCGGCCAAGAACGCGATCCTGATCGTCGAGTTCGCGCGCGATATCGAGCTTCAGGGCCGCGACCGGCTGGACGCCGTGATCGAGGCCTGCCGGTTGCGCCTGCGGCCGATCCTGATGACCTCGTTCGCCTTCATCCTCGGCGTGCTGCCGCTCGTAGTCTCGAGCGGCTCGGGCTCCGAGATGCGGCAGGCGGTCGGAGTGGCCGTGTTCTTCGGCATGCTCGGCGTGACACTGTTCGGCCTGCTCTTTACGCCCATCTTCTACATGGTGGTCCGCAACCTGGCCGACCGCACAGGCAGCAAGAAGCCCCTGCCCAAGAGCGACATGCGCGCAGCGCAATAACGATCCCTACTTTTGGCCTACTGGAAATAGATGGGCAGGCGTGGGGTAATAAAATATCGTGCACCTGCAACAAATTGGTTCTGGGGAGAAAAACGAATGAAATCAGGAGTTTTGGCGGCGGCCGTTTCGGTTGGCGCAGTGTTGTTTGCCGCGCCCGCTTCGGCACAGGTCAAGATCGGGATCCTGAACGACCAGTCTGGCGTCTATGCCGATTATGGCGGCAAATATTCGCTCGAGGCCGCCAAGATGGCGGTCGAGGATTTTGGCGGCGAGGTGCTCGGCCAGAAGGTCGAGATCGTCACCGCCGACCACCAGAACAAGCCCGACCTCGCAACTGCCATCGCGCGGCGCTGGTACGACGCGGAAGGCGTGGACATGATCACCGAGCTGACCACCTCGTCGGTGGCGCTCGCCGTGCAGGAGCTGTCGAAGGAAAAGAAGAAGATCGACATTGTCGTGGGTGCGGCGACCTCGCGCATCACAGGCGATGCCTGCACGCCCTACAGCTTCCATTGGGCCTATGACACCCGCGCGCTTGCGGTCGGGACCGGCGGCGCGCTGGTCGAATCCGGCGGCGACACCTGGTTCTTTCTGACCGCAGACTACGCGTTCGGCTATGCGCTGGAAAAGGATACCAGCGACATCGTCACGTCCAAGGGCGGCAAGGTGCTGGGTTCGGTGCGTGTGCCCTTGAACTCCTCGGACTTCTCTTCGTTCCTGCTGCAGGCGCAGAGCTCGAAGGCCAAGATCGTCGGTCTTGCCAATGCCGGCCTCGACACCACCAATTCGATCAAGCAGGCGGCCGAGTTCGGCATCGTCAAGGGCGGCCAGAAGCTCGCTGGGCTGCTCATGACGATCTCCGAGGTGAACGGTCTTGGATTGGAAGCCGCGCAGGGCCTGATCCTCACCGAGGGCTTTTATTGGGACCATGACGACAAGACGCGCGCGTTCTCCGAGCGCTTCATGAAGCGCACCGGCCGTATGCCGAGCATGATCCATGCCGGTACTTATTCGGCGACGCTGAGCTATCTGAAGGCGGTGAAGGCCGCTGGCACCAAGGACACCGAAGCGGTCACAAAGAAGCTGAAGGAGCTGCCGGTCGACGACGCCTTTGCCAAAGGCAAGGTCCTGGAGAACGGCCGCATGGTCCACGACCTCTATCTGTTCGAGGTCAAGAAGCCATCCGAGTCGAAGAAGCCGTGGGATTATTACAAGCAGCTCGCGGTCGTGCCCGGCGACAAGGCCTTCTTCACCGCCAAGGAAAGCGGCTGCCCGCTGACGAAGTGACGCCTGCGTACCGCTGTCGTCCCCGCGCAAGCGGGGACCCATAACCACAGGCGGATGTTGTCGCGACGAGCGTCCGCCAGTGTCGCTTCATGGATGGATTCCGCGGTATGGGTCCCTGTGTTCGCCGGGACGCAGGGCACGCATCGCATGCGATGCGAAGCATCGTCCTACCCCGTGGGCCGTCCCGGAAGACATTCAATACCCGGTCAGTTCGAGATAACCCACGCCCGAGTGACTGCCGCGAAAGCTGATCGGCCCCTCCCAATACGCAAAGGCCGTGCCGTTCCAGGCGTTGGGATTAAGTGCCGCGCAGTCGATCGACAGCGCCAGCGAAGGGATGTCGATCCGCCATTGCAGGGGAAGCTTGCGGCCCGCGACCTCACTCGGCACGCCCGGCTTCATCGCGACATCGGCAGGCGAAAGCTGGCGCACGGAGCCGTCGGGCAGGATCCAGTTGCCGGAGGCGAAGTTCTTGCCGCTCGTCTCGCGCATCCGGTACAGCATCAGCTTCTCGCCGCCGGCAAAATGCAGCGCGAACCAATCCCACCCGGTTTGATCCGATGCCAGCGGCTGGCTGCTCCATTCGCGGTCCATCCAGGCAAGCCCGGTGACATCGACCGCGCGATCGTCGATGGTGAGGCGTCCTTTCGCCTTGAAGAACGGCTGGCTGTAATAATACGAGGCCTGCTCGCGCTCGGATTTTCGGCTGAAACCCTTGTCGCCCTGCAGCACCAGCGTGCGATCGGCTTCGAGCTTCAGCGCATAGGAAAAATCCTTTGCCTGCGCGGTGAGTTCGAGAGGCGAAATCCTTTCGGCATTGAATTGGTCGGTTCCGCGCATCGTCCACGAATTGATAAAGGCCTCGAACGGCTCTGCGGTGACGCCGGCCTGGCCGACGCCGGCGCGCGCGTACGTCTCGGCAAAGCGGTGAGTGTCCGCGCGCGTCACAGCCGCGTGCGCCATGAAGATCTGCCGGGTGGCCCAGCCTTCGTCTTGCGCGCCCGGCGCAAGCGCCTGCCGGAACAGCGTCCATTGCGCGCCACACGCCGCACCGTCGGCATCGACGAGGTTCGCCGTCACGTACCACCACTCGATGCGGAAATCGGGATGCGGACCGTGATCGGCGGGAAACGTGAAAACCCTTCCGGGCGTCACCTTTGCAAAATCATCCGCCTGCGCGCCGAGCCCGGCAAAGCCCTGCGCCCGCGCCCGGGGCGCAAGGCCGAGCAGCGCAAGCCCGGCCGCAACCGCACGGCGCGAGATTTTTCGCTCAGCGCTCATTGGCGAAAATCTTGACGAGTTCTGCGGGCTGCATGCGCGCGAGCCTCAACACGGGGAGCAGGGAAGCCAGGAGCGATGTCGCAAATGCGACGCCGAGCAATTTTGCGAGCTGCAGCGGGAACACGTGAAACGGAAGTCGCCAGCCAAACGCCTTTACATTCACGATCGCGATCAGACACCAGGCCACCATAAGTCCGAGCGGCAGCGCCAACACCGCGGTCAACAGCGCAACCGACATCGTCCGGGTCAGCTCGATTGCGGCAAGTCGCGGGCGCGTCACGCCGATCGCCCAGAGCGGCGCAAGCTGCGGCAGGCGGGAATTGGCGAGCGTCAGAAGGCTGGTCAAAAGCGCGATGCCTGCCACCAGCAGCGTGAACGTGTTGAGCGCTGCGGTCACCGCGAAGGTGCGGTTGAAAATGCGGGTCGACTCGGCCTTCACCGTCGCCTGGTCCAGCAGGCTGCGGCCGTCGAGGCCGAATTTTTCCGACAGCGCGGCAATCAGCGCAGGAACTCTTCGCGGGTTCGACACGCAGCGCAAGTCGTGTCCTCGGCGTCTCGGGGAAGTGCACGAACAGGGCCGACGCGGTGACGGCGATCTGGCTCTTGGGATTGCCATAGTCGGCATAGATGCCGGCAACCCGCAGGGACCAGTCGCCGCCAGGAGTCGGCAGCGCGATCCGGTCACCGAGCGACACGTTCCTGCGGAGCGATAGCTGCTCGCTGACGAAGCAGTCCTCGCCTGCCGCAAGCTTCTCCCAGGCGCCGTCGAGCGCTCGCAACAGCGGCCAGTGGTCGCGATAGGTCGCATGATCCGGCAGGCCGAACACCTCGACCGGCGTGCCATCCATCTGAACCTCGGCGCGGCCGCCCTGCAAGACCGCATCCACCTCGGGCCGTCCGCGCAGCCAGGCCTTGATCTCGCTCGCCTCGGCGTCATCGCGGGCGGCAAGATACACGTCGGCGGCAAGCCGGCCATCGAGCCAGGTCAGGAATGTGCGGCTGAACGTCTCCACCATGGTCGCGACGCCGACATTGACCGACAGCGCAAGCAACAGCGCCATCAGCGCCAGCGACAATCCCGAGAGCTGCTGGCGGCCGTCGGCCCAGAACCAGGCCCCGAGCGCGCCCTGCGAGATGCGTTCGCCGAGATGCAGCAGCACATCGAGGATCGCGGGCAGGATCAGCGCGGCACCGAGCAGCAAAGCCGCAAGCACGGCAAAACCGGCCAGCAGCGAATTGCCGAACCACAACAGCCATCCTGCCGCTGCGAATGCCACAAGCGCCGAGGTGCTCTGGATGAGGAGCCATCGGCGCTGCGCCTGTTGCCACGCCTGAGGCTGCGCCAAGGTCAGAACCGGCATCCGGATCGCCTTGATGAGTGCGGTTGCCGCGGCGGCCAGCGCGCCGGCAACCGAAATGACCAGCCCCGCGATCCACCATTCCGGCCTGAGGCTGAGCTCGCCCGCGACCGGCGCGCCGTAGAGCCCGCGGAGCGAGGCCGCAACATCGGGCAACAATGCGGATGCGATCAGATAGCCGCAGATCATGCCAGCCAGGCCAGCGATCAGCGCCAGCGCGACAAGCTCGAGCACCAGCATCGTATTCAGCAGGCGCGCCGATATGCCGCAGGCGCGCAGCGTGCGCAGGCTCGGCAGACGCTGCTCGAACGCAAGCCCGATTGCCGAATTGACGATGAAGAGGCCGACGAAGAACGAGAGCAATCCGAATGCCGTCAGGTTGAGATGAAAGCTGTCGGTCAGCCGCTCCAGATCGGTTTCGGCATCGGGCTCGACCAGCCGCAATTCACCGGCGACACGTTCGAGCGCTTCGGCCTTGCCTTTGAACTTGCCGACCAGGAGACGCGAGATCTGGTCGGGCTTGTTCAAAAGCTTCTGCGCGATCCCGATATCGACGACGAGCACACCGGGTACAAGCTCTCGCTGTGCTTGCAGCGGCGGCAGCGATGCGCCGCCGCTGGTCATCGGCGCGGCGCCTTCGGCAAGCTGCAACTCGGCCAACGTCTCGGGGGAGACAAGCGTCCGACCGGGCGGCGTGATGAAGGAAGCAACATCCGCGCGTCGGAGCGTCGGCGCATTGCCGACCTCGGTCGGCAATGTCAACGGCTCGATTCCGAGCAGCCGGTAGGCCCGCGCGTCGATCAGCACGCGGGCCTCGATCACGGGCGAGACCGGCCAGCCGGCACGGCGCAGCTTTGCAAACAGCTCTTGCGGAAATGTCGCGCCGTGCGTGCCGACCAGCATCGGCGTGCGAGAGCCGCCGAATATGGCGGCCGCGCGGTCATAGGCATTGCGCGCCTGCTGGTTCAACGCCTGCACGCCGCTCCACAGCGCGGTCGCCGCGATCAAGCCGATGAGAAGCGTTGCAAGCTGCAGCTTGTGGCGCCGCCAGTGGCTGAGCAGAACAGCAAGTGTCAAAAGCGCGCGCCTCACGTCACGAGCCCCGCATGCAGCGTGACCTGGCGGTCGAGCGTTGCGGCGAGCCGCATCGAGTGGGTGACCATCAGCAAGCCGCAGCCGCTGCGCGCGACCAGATCGCGCGCCAGCCGCAACACGTCATCGGCGGTCTCCTCGTCGAGATTGCCGGTCGGCTCGTCGGCGAGCAGCAGCAGCGGCTTCGGCGCCAGCGCGCGTCCGATCGCAACCCGCTGCTGCTGGCCGCCGGACAACTGCTCGGGATAGCGCTTGAGCAGATCGGAAAGGCCGAGCCGCTGCACCAGCTCGTCGTGCCAGGCGGCATCGTGCTTGCCGGCGATCCGCGCCTGGAAGGCGAGATTGTCGGCGACGTTGAGGCTCGGGATCAGGTTGAATTGCTGGAACACGAGCCCGAGCCGGTCGCGCCTGAGCATCGCGCGGGCCGCGTCGCCCAGCGCGGTGACGCAATGATCCTGCAGCCTGATCTCGCCGCTATCGGCGGCATCGAGCCCCGCGATCAGATGCAGCAGCGTGCTTTTTCCCGAGCCGGATTCGCCGGTCAGCGCCACGCGTTCGCCGGCCGCGACATCGAGGTTGACTCCGCGCAGCACGGCAATCGTCTCTGAGGCCGTGCGGTAGGTCTTGGTCAGGTTGCGGACGCGCAGCACGAGTGCGATGCCATTTGCCTTGCCGGGCGCAATCAACGAGGCCCTCCGGTGTCACGGTAGGGTGCAGCATAGCAAGCCTGCCCAGCCGGATCACGGTCTCTCGCACTCCGCCGACGCGAACGTGATGGGACCAAATCCGCATCCGTCAGGGTGCGGTGCACACGCGCGCGGGAAAATACAAGGTTGCGTTGCGTAGGAAGCCGTTGCTAGCATCCCTTGCCCGACCAAACAGGGCCCGAGAGCAATCAGGGGGAAACGATGGCCGCGCAAGCGACACCCAAGGACATGCCGACGGAAACACCGAAGGGCGCCTGGAAGATCACGTTTCTTCTGTTTCTGTTCATGCTGGTGAATTTCGCCGACAAGATCGTGGTTGGCCTGGCCGGCGTGCCGATCATGACCGAGATGAAGCTGCCGCCGGAGCAGTTCGGGTTCCTCGGCTCATCCTTTTTCCTCCTGTTTTCGATTTCGGCGATCGTGGTCGGCTTCATCGTCAATCGCGTCGAGGCTCGCTGGGTCCTGCTCGTGCTTGCCGCGATCTGGGCGCTCGCGCAGTTTCCGATGGTGGGCACCGTCAGCTTCACCATGCTTCTGATCTGCCGCATCATCCTCGGCGCGGGCGAAGGCCCGGCGGCGTCGGTCGCCTTGCATGCCATGTTCAAGTGGTTTCCCGACGAGAAGCGAACGCTGCCGGTCGCCGTGCTGTCGCAGGGCTCGGCCTTTGGCGTGATCATTGCGGTGCCCGCATTGAACTGGGTCATCGTCAATTACAGCTGGCACTATGCCTTCGGCGTTCTCGGCGTGGTCGGCCTCATGTGGGTCGTCGCCTGGTGGTTCCTGGGCAAAGAGGGGCCACTCGTCGGCACGTCGACGAGTGCAGCCACCGAACGAAATATTTCCTATTTCCAGCTTCTCACGTCGCGGACCTTCATCGGCTGCGTTGCCTCGACCTTCGGCGCCTATTGGGCACTGTCGCTCGGGCTCACCTGGTTCACGCCCTTCATCGTCAACGGGCTCGGCTTCTCCCAGCAGCAGGCGGGGTTCATCTCGATCCTGCCCTGGGTGTTCGGGGCAACAATCGTGCTGCTGACGGGCTGGATATCCCAGGTGCTGATGGCGCGCGGATTCTCCACGCGCGGCGCGCGCGGCGTGCTGGGCGCGACACCGCTGATCGTGGGCGGCACGATCCTGGCGATGCTGCCTTACGTCCACGGCGCGGGCTTGCAGATCGCGTTCCTCGTGGCCGGCTCAGGCCTGTGCGGCTCGATCTACGTGGTTTGCGCGCCGATGATCGGTGAGTTCACGCCCGTCTCGCAGCGCGGCGCGGTCATCGCGATCTATGGCGCGCTTTATACGCTTGCCGGCATTGTCGCACCCACGGTGATGGGACAAGTCATCCAGCGCGCCGGCAACATGCTCGATGGCTATATGACAGGCTTCACCATCAACGCCGTGATCCTTGTCTCGTCCGGGGTGCTCGGCCTGCTGCTGCTCTGGCCTAATACCGAGCGCGCTCGGCTGCTGGCGCAGGGTGCCCAGCCGAAACTCGCGGCGGCGGAATAGAGCATGATCCGGAAAAGTGGGCACCGGTTTTCCGAAAAGATCATGCTCAAACAAGAGTCTAGAGCGCGATCGCGATTCAGCCCAATCCGATCGCGCTCTAGATCTGTGAGCAAATAAGCCGGACTGCGATTCAGGACGACATCAGGCCCAGGTTGGTTTCCTCGTCTTCTTCCGGCGGGTTCGGATCGCTGAAGAAGGCAAGCGCCACCGTGAAGATCATGAAAATGGCGGATGCCCCGAACACCCAGTGCGGCATGCTTTGGTCCATGATCCAGCCGAACAGCAGGGGGCTTGCGATCCCGGAG
The DNA here is from genome assembly GCA_963738845.1 of uncultured Alphaproteobacteria bacterium. Classification (GTDB taxonomy): domain Bacteria; phylum Pseudomonadota; class Alphaproteobacteria; order Rhizobiales; family Xanthobacteraceae; genus Bradyrhizobium. The sequence goes on from CAVTYJ010000021.1 coordinate 301,189, forward strand.
AAATTGAAGCCGGTCGAGACGATGCCGAAGGCGCGTCCCGCGGCGTGCGTGGGCGCTGCGTTGCGCACCATCATGTCGCGCGAGGGCGCGATCACCCCGCCGAGGAAGCCCGCGATGGTCATCGCTGCGATCAGGACGACGGTCGGCAGCGCGACAGTCGCAATCAGAATGACGACCACCGCATTGACGGCATAGCAGGCCGCCGAAAGCTGCCCGTGGCGGCGGGTGCGATCGGCGATATGGCCGCCCGCCAGCACGCCGAGAGCGGCGGCGCCGAGATAGCACGTCAGCGCCAGATTGGCCGTCGAGAACGAAGTGCCATAGCCGCTCATCAGCGCGACCACGCCGAAATTGTTGATGCCGGCGCTGGAAAGCCCGAGCAGCGTGAAGAAGATCGTCAGCATGATCAGCGTCGGCGTGAGGATACTTTGCTGCGACGCCTGCGCGCCAGCGCCCGCCTGCCGGTGCTTTGCGCCGGCATCCGGCACGCCGAAGGCAACCAGCAGCATTGCCGTCAGCGGACCGACGGCGCCGGCCGCAATCAGCGCGCCGGGGCCGCCGACGAACGTGACCAAACCGGCCATGATCGCCGGCGCTACCGCGCCGCCAAGGAAACCGGCAAAGGTGTGAACGGCAAAAGCGCGGCCCATCCGCGCCTCGTTCATGTGCGCCGACAGGATGGCGTAATTGGCCGGATGATAGACGCTGTTGGCGATACCGAGCAGCGTGGCGCTCGCGATCAGCCAGGAATAGCTGAGATGGAGCGCGAGCAGCATAAGTGCCAGGCCGCCCAGGCAGAGCCCGAGCAGCAGGATCTTGCGCGCGCCCATATGGTCGACGACGTAGCCGAGCGGCGCCTGGGTCAGGGCGGACACCACCGCAAACACCGTCAACGCAAAGCCGAGATCGATATAGCTGACGCCGAGCTGTGCTTTGAGGAATGGCAGCAGCATTGGCAGCACGAGCAGATGAAAATGACTGACCCAGTGCGCCGTGGAAATCAGCGTCAGGGTGCGCAAGCCGTTATCGGCCTTGTCCAGGCTGGCCCGGGCCTTGTCTTTGGCTTGTTGCGATGCGGCGAGAACGTCGGCCATTTCGAAAAATACAGCGAAGTCCGTTAGTTCGTTTGTGCACCCGGACTATCGGCCGCGCTGCGCAGTTTGTCCATCAGCCTCACTGCATGCCAGCCCTCGCCAGCGGCAATGGAGCGTCGGCTCAGCCGCGGATCACGGGTCCGCCGGCCTTCTTCCAGGCATCCATGCCGCCGGTGATGTGCGCGGTATTGGCGAGGCCTGCCTCCGTTGCCGCCGCGACCGCCATCGCCGAGCGCTCGCCGAATGCGCAGAAGAACACGATGCGCCGGCCGGTCGCGGCCGCCACTTCGCGCAGCATGCCGCCCGGCTTCAGGCTCTCGTCGATGGCGGGGTAGGGCGCATGCAGCGCGCCGGCAAGCGTGCCGTGCTTTGCGCGCTCGCCCGCTTCGCGCAAATCCACCAGCAGGATGTCCGGCCGGCCGAGGCGCTGGATCGCCTCGCTCGCCGACAGCGAAAGTCCCCGCTTCTCGAGCTCTTCCTGATGCAGGCCGACATGCATGTTGGCCGGCACGGCGACATCCATCATCTTCGGATTGGGCAATTTCAGGTTCGCCATCAGCTCGACATATTCGTCGACCGAGCGCACCTGCAGTCGCGGATTGTAGCGCTTCTCCTCGGCGATGGTGGAAACGGTGTCGCCCTTGTAGTCGTGGGCCGGATATACCAGCGTCTCCTCCGGCAATTTCAACAGCCGGTTGAAGATCAAGTCATACTGTGCCCGCGCGCTGCCGTTCTGGAAATCGGTGCGGCCGGTGCCGCGGATCAACAGCGTGTCGCCGGTGAAGACGCGGTCGCCCATCAGATAGCTGTAGGAATCGTCGGTGTGGCCCGGCGTGTACATCACGTCGAGCGAGAGGCCCTCGATCGTCACCTTGTCGCCCTCGGAGACCCGCATCGACACCACGTCGGCCTTGCTCTGCTCGCCCATGATGGTGATGCAATGGGTGCGGTCGCGCAGTTCGCCGAGCCCCGTGACATGATCGGCGTGCAGATGGGTATCCACGGCCTTCACCAGCTTGAGATCGAGCTCGCGCAGCAGCTGGCAGTAGCGGTCGACCTTCTCCAGCACGGGATCGATGATCAACGCCTCTCCGCCCCCTCGGCTCGCCAGGATGTAGCTGTAGGTGCCGGATACACTGTCGAAAAGCTGTCGGAAGATCATGATGTGTTCCCCGCCGGGATGAGTGCGTATCCTATCACGTTAAGGGCGGACGTAGCTGAAACCCTGCTCTTGCAATTCCATCAGATGCACCACGCCCGACGGCACCACGGTTGCTTCCGGCACGATCGCAACGGCATGGCCTTCGCGCTTCTCCATCGCGGTCTTGGTGATGTTGCAGGCCGAAAACTGGATCTTTCCGGGGAACACCATGTCCTTGAGCCGCTTGATGCGATCCACCACCGGCGAAGTGTCGGCGCGCAGCATGTGGAGACCGGGCCCGTAGGCCACGATGTCGACGTCCACTTCCTCGTTCCGGCCGCGATAATAATCGATCACATTGCCGACATTGTTGAGCGTCTGGTTCATCACCTCCGGATCGTTCTGGTCGACATGGAAGGTAACGCGATGCGATTTGCCTTCCGCAAAGGCGCTTGCGGCAAGAGCAAATGACAGCAGAAAAGCGAGCGCGATATTGCGATACATCAAGACGCTCCTCGTTGAGTTATTTCGTCCATTGTCAGTCATCCCTGGCTCGCGAGCCCGGGATTGCCATCGACGCCCTTCAAGGTGACGCGGCTCGAGCGCATCGCCGGCATCTTGCCCGCGGCAAGATAAGTCGCGACCACATCCCAGACCGGCGTTCCCTTCTGCTCGTTCACCGAGGCCCACCCCGCGACCTTGTAGCGCCTGGACGCTTCCAGCGGCTTTCCACTGTCGAGGTGCAGCTCCGAAATCCGCCTGCCGATGCCCTCGGCAGGCGCGCAGGCATAGGACAGTCCGCCTGTTCGGACCATGTCGCCGCCCTGCTGGTAATAGGGATCCGCATTGAACAGATTGTCGCAGACGTCTTCCAGCATGTCCTTGATCTGGCCGCCGGTCATGGTCTGCGCGTAGGTCTCGGGATAGCTGATCGCGGTCTCCGCCAGCACGTCCTCCATGTTCAGGGGCTGGCCTGCGAGCGCCGTCGTGCCCCAGCGGAAGCCGGGGGAAAGTGCGATCTCGCAATCGAGCTCGCGGCGCAGGGCGTCGCAGATCATCTCGTCCATGGGACCGGAGAAATTGCCGCGGCGGTAGAGCAGGCGGTCGGCGGTGACGATCTTGTCGTTCCAGGATCTCGGATGCGCCGCGTGCAGATTTTCGATCAGCGCCTGCATCGGCACATCCGGCTTGAGAAGCTCAGAATAGACCGGCAGCAGGTGATAGCGGAGATCGCCGACCTTGCCCTTGGCGAGCTCGAGGTCGAGCACGGCGAGGAACTTGCCGTTCGAGCCGGCGCCGGTGACGAGCGTGGTCCCGCCGGCATTCTTCACCGCAATCGGCCGCGGTACGGCGTCGTGGGTGTGGCCGCCGAGGATGACGTCGATCCCGGTCACGCGGCCGGCGAGTTTCAGGTCGACATCCATGCCGTTGTGCGACAGCAAGACGACGCAGTCGACCTTGTCGTTGCCGCGCAAGCCGTCGACGAGCTTTTGCAGCTCCGCCTCGCGAATTCCGAACGTCCAGTTCGGCGTGAAGCGTTTGGGATGCGCGACCGGAACATAGGGGAAGGCCTGCCCGATCACGGCAATGCGGTGATCGCCGATCTCCTTGATGGTCGCCGGCTTGAACACCCGGCCCGAGGCGGGATCGTACGCCTTGGCGTCATTGAAGGCGGCTTCCTCGGTGAGATAGACGTTCTGCGCCAGAAACTCGCCCTTGAATTTCTCAAGATTGGCGCGCAGCGCCGCCTCGCCATAGGTGAACTCCCAATGGCCGGTCATCGCTTCGATGCCGAGCAGGTTGGCGGCCTCCACCATGTCGGCGCCCTGCGTGCTGTTGGCGAGGCCCGTGCCCTGCCAGAGGTCGCCGCCGTCAAGCAGCAGCGAGCGGCCCTCGCCGACGTCACCGCGCAGGCGATCGACCAGCGTCTTCAGGTGCGCGAAGCCGCCGAGCTTGCCAAAGCGCTGCGCGGCGCGCTCGAAATCGAGCGCGGTGAAGGCGTAAGCCTCGGCGCTGTCGGGATTGATGCCGAAGCGATCGAGGAATGCGCGGCCGACGAGATGGGGCGGCCTTCCCAGCATCTCGCCGATCCCGATATTGACGCTTGGCTCGCGAAAATAGACCGGCCTGAGCTGCGCATGGATGTCGGTCATGTGCAGGATACGGGCGTTGCCGAAGCGCTCGAGGTCGTAGAAGCTCGGGCTCTCGGCGGCGCGCGCCAGACCGCCCACCACGATGGTGGCGGTCGAATATTTGAGAAAATCCCGCCGGCGGATTTTCATGTCGGTGCTGCTTCTCAGAGTCTCTAACGAATTTCCGCGTCCTTCCAGCGGTCCTTCTCGCTGGTCGCCTGGAAGATCGAAGCTTTTGCCATGGCCTCGGCTTCCTTTGCCGCAGCAATCGCCGCGTCGAAATCGCCGGCAGCGGCCGCCTTCTTTGCAGATGCGAGAGCCGCCTCCGTCGTGGTCCAGCGGTTGCGCAGGGCGCCCGCGTCCTTCTCGGCAGCTTCCGCCGCGGCATAGGCCGTCTTGAATTCGGCCTCGGACGCGGCGAACGCCGGCACCCCGCCTGCAATCACCAACACGACGGCGAATGCGATATTCCCCAACGTCCTCATGGCCGCGCTCCAGGGCCCGAGATCGGCAAGCCGTTGCTCATATAGGACAGAAAATATTCGACGTCGCGATATTCGTCGGATTGCGGCTCGAGCGGAACCGCTCGGGTCTGGCTGTTGCAGGTGAGAAGACGCCGGCTGGTCGTGCCCATGCCGTTCCATTCTGAACGGTAGATCGGCAGCGCGTTCATGATGCCGAGCGCGGGCGCCAGGATCTCGGCGCGGATGCGCTCGCCCGGGCTCTGCACATGGCAGCTCGCGCAGGAGAAGTTGAGCTGGCCGCGGCGCGTGTAGAAATAGCGCTTGCCGTTCTCATAGGCCGCAAGCGCCCGCGGATCGTTCGGGATCTTGATGTCCATCGGCTTGCCGCGCGAGGTGAACGCCATGTAGGCCGTAAGAGACGCCATCTCGTCCTTGAGATAGGAATAGGGCGCCTCGCCATTGGTCTCGCGACAGCGGTTCAGCGCGAGCTCCAGCGTGACGACCTTGCCTTCCGTCTCGTCGAAATAAGGATAGTTCTGGCGGATGCCGATGCCGCCGTTCGGAAAGCAGTCCGCATAGGTCTTGCCGTTCTTGAACGGCGTCGCAAACATTTCCTTGCCCGCCTCGAGCGCGAACTCGTAGGGAGGAAATTGCTCCTTTTCTTCCCATTGCTTGCGCATGTCCTCATTCATCGAATAGGGACCGTTGACGAAATCGTCCAGCTTCACGTTCGGGAATTTCTTGACGAAATAACTGCGAAAGGCTTTTGCATCGGCCGCGGGATCGGTCGCGTCCGCGGCAGGTGCGGTCTGCGCCGCAAGAGCCAGCGCGAACGCAATGAAGCTGGACTGGAAAAGCCTTCGCACGCGCATTGTTACTGGATCTTCGCCGTCATCGTGTCGGTTGCGCCCTTGTTGTCGACCCAGCTGATCTTGAGGTCGTCGCCCTTCGCCGCGCCCTTGAAGCCGAATTTCACATAAGGGTCCTTTGAAACGGCCGGGCCCCAATCGGCGACGAAAACCTTCTTGCCATTGTGCTCGAAAGTCAGTTGCTCGATGAAATGCGCCGGAATGGTCTCGCCCTGCGCATCCTTCATGAAACCGGAATCCATCGGGTGCTGGATCAGCGCCTGCACCTCGGTGGTCTCGCCGCTTGAAATCGCGCGCACGCGGATTGTCGATGCCATCTGACGCACTCTCTTTCGATTCAGCCGCCGCAGCCGCCGACGGTAACCTTGACTTCCCTGGTGGCGCTGTAAAGCTTGCCTTCGGATTCCACGATCGCGATGACGTTGCTGGTCTTCTGCATCTTCAGCCGGTTGGCAACGCTCGGCATCGTCCCCTCGGCGATCACATAGGATGCGGCCAGCGCGTTCGGGTTCTCGCTTACGAGGAACGAGATCGACGTGACATTGGGAAGTGTCGTCGTCACCGAGACCGGCACCACCGCGCCGTTCTCGGCGATTTCGGGCGCGTCGAGCTTGACCTTGTCGGAGGCTTCCGCCGCCTTGCCGTAGAGCGATTTGATCGCGTCCGCGTCGGTTTTCTGCCTGAAGGCCTCCTCCGGATATTTGTCGTTGGCCGCGGCGACAGCAGGCACGGGCGTCAGCATGACGCCGGCGACGCCGATCAGCGCGACCGAGCCGGCGCCCTTGAGGATCAGCCGTCGCGTGACTGGACGATCAACATGTCGATTCATCGAAAATCTCCGGGGGCTGAGCCGCTACAGGGTTTGGAGGAAATCGACAACGGCGTTGATCTCCTGCTCGGTCAGAATGCGGTTTCGCCCGAATGGCGGCATCACGGTCAGTGGATTGCGCTTGGTCTCGTCGGTCACGATCGCGACCAGGACGTTGCGATCCGGATATTTGCTCTTGATGTCGACAAGTGGCGGCGCGATCGAGCCGGGCAGGTCGCCGCCCTTGATGACATGGCAGGACAGGCAATTGCCCTTGCCGCGGTCGAACGCGATCTTCTGCCCGTCTGCAGCACCCGATTGCGCCTGCGCCGCGGCTGCTCCAAGCAGCGCGACCGCGAGGAGGGCAACGTGCCGCCTGGGAGGCGTCTTGATCGCGTGCTCGGCCAAAATCTGCATCCTATCGCATGGTGTCGAGCGGTCCGCTCGTGCGCGGCGTCAGGTTGCGGCCCTCGGCGGTCGACGTGATCTTCACCGCGGCGCCATCGAGGCACGCGTTCATGCATGGCTTCGAGCTGGTATCGGGGCGCGGATCGACCCATGTGAAGGCGTCGTGGTTCGGCATCTTGACCTTCGGCAGGCTGTCGCGGTCGGCTACGAATTCGTTTCCAACGATGTCGTTGAGATTGAGAATATAGGCGGTCAAAGCATAAACGTCAGCGGCTGGCAATGTGTGCGGTGCGGGCATCGGCATGGCGCGGTTAATGTAGTCGAACAGGGTCGGCGCAAACGGCCAGTAGCTGCCGATCGTCGGCTCCGGGCGGTCGTCCCGCAGCGTTCCCGCACCGCCCACAAGCTTTGGATAGCGGCCTTCGCCCTCGCCAAAAGTTCCATGACAGGCCGCGCATTGCGCGGCAAACAGCTCCGCGCCCCTTGCCACCGTGCCGCTGCCGGCGGGCAGGCCCGCACCGTCGTCGCCGCGCACGTCGATATCCCATCCGGCGATCTCGGCTGGCGTCGCAGCCCTGCCATAGCCGAAATGCCCGCTCTCGCCGGCCTGGGCACTATGCGCCAGCGCAAGCGCGGCTGCGCCGAGCCAGAGCCCCGCGGCGATTTTCCGAAAGGCATCATGCGCAAGAACCAGGCGAGAGCGCGATGGCGCTTCGCGACGTCGCGCGTCAGGCGAGCTGGACATCGAACACGCTCCCGTCGGGCTTGATCTGCCAGGTCTGGATCGCATTGTTGTGATACACCGAATTGCTGCCGCGCTTCTTTCTGAGCTCGGTGATGGTCGGCTGGACATAGCCGGTCTCGTCGATGACACGCGATTCAAGCAGCGCGGGCCGGCCGTCCCAATGCCAGGGAAGCGTGAATTTCGTCAGCGCTTTCGACAACACCGGCTCTTGCAGCTTGGCCGTCTGCCAATTGATGCCGCCGTCGATGGAGACATCGACGCGTTTGACCTTGCCGCTGCCGCTCCAGGCGAGCCCGCGGATCTCATAGAAGCCGGGGCGGTCGAGCGGCTTCTCCGGGCAGGGAAAGGTGATCACGCTTTTGGCATCGATCAGCCAGGTGAAGCCGCGCGAGGTACCGTCCGGCATCAGGTCTGTGTATTTGGAAGTCTCCTCCCGAGTGAACCACGGCTTGTCGCCGATCTTGATGCGGCGCAGCCATTTGATGTTGACGTTGCCTTCCCAGCCCGGAACCACGAGCCGCAGCGGATAGCCCTGCTCGGGCCGCAGTGCCTCGCCGTTCTGGCCATAGACCAGAAGGCAGTCGTCCAGGCATTTGTCGAGCGGCAGGCTGCGCGTCATATGGGCGCCGTCGGCGCCCTCGACCAGCGCCCATCTGGCTTCCTTCCTGAGGCCGACTTCATCGAGCAGGGTTGCGAGCCTCACGCCGGTCCATTCCGCGCAACCGATCATGCCGTGGGTGAATTGCAGCGAGTTGAGCTGCGCTGCGCGCCAGTCCATGCCTCCGTTGGCCGGGCATTCGATGAAATGAATGCGCGACACCGAAGGCAAGCGCATGATGTCGTTCATGGTGAGAATCAGCGGCCGCTCGACCATCCCGTGGATCATCAGCCGATGCTGCTGCGGATCGATATCGGGTCGTCCGGCATGATGGCGCTCGAAGAACAGGCCGTTCGGCGTGATGATGCCCTGCAGGTTCTGCAGCGGCGAGAAGTTGACCGAGGATTCGGTGCCGGCCGTCAGCCACGGCACGTTGCGGCGGATCACATCGGCCTCGAACTCGGCCGGTCGCCCATAGGGGCGGTCGGTAACGCCGGCGCCGATGCTCTGCGACCAGGGCGCATCGGCGGGCGGCGAGGCCGCCGTCTCGGCGCGTACGGAAGTCGCAGGGAGTGCAACACCGCCGGCCAGCCCTGCGGAGAGTTGGAGGAAGGAGCGACGGCCGAGCGCATTGCGAAGCGCACCGCGCTTTTGTACCACAGGCCCGTTGAGCCCCGGGGGTGGCGGGATCAGCGTCACGTTTCCTCGCGTCGAAAGCCTGTCGTCGCAGGTTTGTGGTTGCCCTCCGTGTATCGTTTGCTACTAATTTAGTCAATGCTAATTTACTGGAATCTGATATACAATGGACGTGCAATCGGGACCGAAAGCGATGAGAGCAAGTGCGGCAAGCGCGCGCGCAATGGGGGGCACCGCAGCGGATGCGGCGGCGCTGAAGAAGCTCGCCGGGCAGGCCGACGAAGCGGCCGCCCATTTGAAGCTGCTCGCGAACGAAAAGCGTCTCTTGATCCTCTGCTTTCTCGCGGCCCGCGGCGAGATGACGGTCGGCGGGCTCGTCGACGCCGTAGGTCTCAGCCAATCGGCGTTGTCGCAGCATCTGGCAAAGCTTCGCGGTGACAACCTCGTGACGTTCCGTCGGGCCTCGCAGACGCTGCACTACCGCATCGCCGACAGAAGAACCATGCGGCTCCTGCCTGTGCTCAAGGAGATCTTTTGCGGCGATCTCAAGTGATCGCGCGGGGAGAGGACGATGGTCGGATATGTCGTCGAATTCGGCAAGGACGGCCGGCCGGTCAAGGCTGACGGCCGGCTGGATGCGCCGGCGTTCCACCGCAATCATCAGCCGATCGCGGCGGTGCTGCAGCGGTGGCTCGATGACAAAACCGGCGATGTGCTGGAAGCGGGCAGCGGCACCGGCCAGCACACGGTGCATTTCGCAAGCCTTTTGCCCGGCATCACCTGGTGGCCGAGCGATCGCAACGACGCGCATCTGAAAAGCATAGAAGCCTGGCGCGTTTTCGCCGCCCTGGAGAATGTGCGTCCGCCCTTGACGATCGATCTGGCCGACCCCGCCTGGAACGTGGCGATGCAGGCTGCGGGCGGTCCGAAGGACCTGCTGGCCGTGTTCTGTGCCAACGTGATCCACGTCGCGCCCTGGCACGTAGCGCAGGGCCTGTTTGCAGGCGCGGGCCGCGCCTTGCGAGGCGGCGGGCTCCTCATTCTCTATGGCCCGTTCAAGCGCGACGGCAAGCACACCGCGGTCTCGAACGCGGTGTTCGACACCAGCCTGCACCAAGCCAATGCCGAATGGGGCGTGCGCGATGTCGCCGATCTCGAGCTGCTGGCCAGGAGCAACGGCCTCGCGCTGTGGGAGATCGTGGAGATGCCCGCCAATAATCTCGTTCTGTTATTCGAGCGGCAAAACGCATAGCCCGCGCCCGTTTGCGCCGGTTGATCGGCTTGTCCCGTCTCTCCATAGTGGCGCTGGAATCACCACAGCCAGAACGAGTGGAAGCCGCCCGCCGATGATCGACATTTCCGCCAGCGAGGAGATTGCCGGCGACGCTCGCTTGCGCGCCAATGTGACGCGGCTTGCCGCGGCGCAGGCGCTTACAGGTGCCAATTCGGCCGTCATTTTCGCGACCGGCTCGATCGTTGGCGCCACGCTCGCCCCACACATTTCCTGGGCGACCGTCCCGCTCTCGATGTACGTGCTCGGGATGGCGGCGGGGACCTTGCCGACCGGTGCGATCTCGCGCGCCTACGGACGGCGCACGGCCTTCATCATCGGCACCGGCTGCGGCGCGATCACCGGCATGCTCGGCGCCTTGGCCATTCTGCACGGCAATTTCTGGTTGTTCTGCTGCGCGACCTTTCTCGGCGGGCTCTATGGCTCGGTGGCGCAATCCTATCGTTTCGCGGCGGCCGACGGCGCACGCCCCGCCTTCCGGCCGAAAGCCGTGTCATGGGTGATGGCGGGCGGCGTGTTTGCAGGCGTGCTCGGCCCGCAGCTCGTGCAATGGACGATGGATGTCTGGCCGCCTTATCTGTTCGCATTCTCCTTTGTGGTGCAGGCGGTGGTGGCGCTGGTCGCCATGGCCATTGTCGCCGGCATCGATGCGCCGAGGCCCGCGGCCGCCGATCTGCATGCCGGGCGGCCGCTGATCGAGATCGCGCGGCAGCCGCGCTTCATCGCGGCCGCACTGTGCGGCGTCATCGCCTATCCCATGATGAATCTGGTGATGACCTCGGCGCCGCTCGCCATGCAGATGTGCGGGCTCACGGTCTCCGATTCCAATTTCGGCATCCAATGGCACATCGTCGCGATGTACGGGCCGAGCTTCTTCACGGGCGCGCTGATCGCCCGCTTCGGCGCGCCGGTCATCGTGGCGCTTGGGCTTATGCTAGAGGCGGTCGCCGCCACCATCGGTCTTTCCGGCGTGACCGCGCCGCACTTCTGGGCGACGCTGGTCGTGCTGGGCGTGGGCTGGAACTTCGCTTTTGTCGGCGCTTCCGCGCTGGTCCTGGAGACGCACCTGCCGCAGGAAAAGAACAAGGTGCAGGCCTTCAACGACTTTCTCGTGTTCGGAATGATGGCGATCGGCTCGTTTTCTTCGGGCCAGCTGCTTGCAAGTTACGGCTGGTCGTCGGTGAACCTCGTGGTCTATCCGGGCGTCGTCCTCGGCCTCATCGTGCTGGCGCTGGCGTCCTTTGCCAAACGTCGCGCGCGGCTCGAGGTGATCGACGAGTTTCCCGAGCCCAGCATCTAGCTCGTTACGGCGCGAGCCTTGTTTTGCACGAGCCCTTGCCACCTGGTGACACTTCGATCTGCGTCGAACTGATTGGATCTGGCCAATTCGCCGGTCCGTCCTAGCTTGACTGGACGATCCACGTTCGCGGAAATCGGGTGGATGCCAAGGCTCCGCCCGGAACAACTTTCGGGATCATCGAGACAAAGGACCGGAACCTTGCACGCACCCAATGTTGTCGCGGTCGACGAAACCTCACCGCACTACGCAGGCTGGCGCATCGTCGCGGTCTGCTTCCTGGTCGCGACCTTCGGCTGGGCGTTCGGCTTCTATGGCCAGAGCGTCTACCTCGCCGAGCTGCATCGCCTGCATGGATGGCCGGCTTCCCTGATCTCGGGCGCGACCACCTTCTTTTACCTGTTCGGCGCCGGTCTTGTCGTGTTCGTGGCGGAAGCGGTGAGAAAATTTGGCCCCCGCAATTGCCTGATCGCAGGCACGTTGGCGATGGCTGCGGCCGCGATCGCGCTTGGCGAGGTGGCGACGCCCTGGCAGCTTTATCTTGCCAATGCCGTGCTCGCCTTCGGCTGGGCCGGCACCAGCCTTGCGATCATCACCAACACCCTGAGCCTCTGGTTCGACCGCAAGCGCGGCATGGCGATCTCGCTGGCGCTGAACGGCGCGAGCTTTGGCGGCATTGCCGGCGTGCCGCTTCTGGTGATCGCGATCGCTCATTTCGGCTTCGCGACCGCCATGATCATCGCCGCTGCCGTGATGGTCGTGCTGGTCGTGCCGGCGGTCCTGCTCCTGGTCGGGCGGCCGCCGCTCCATTCACCCAGTGCGGTTGTTGCGGCGGCCGATGCTCCGTCCGCCACCCAAATCCGCGCGCATGCGCTGCGCGATATCGGCTTTCTCTCGGTTACGATCGCATTCGCGCTGGTCTTGTTCGCGCAGGTCGGCTTCATCGTGCATCTGATCTCGTTCCTCGATCCCATGATCGGCAGATCGAGTGCCGCGGTTGCGATCGCCTTCCTGACGGCGATGGCGGTTGCAGGCCGCGTGTTGTTCTCCTTCGTGATCGACCGCCTCAATCAGCGCCTTGCGTCGGCGCTGTCGTTCCTCAGCCAGGCGCTGGCGCTCGCCGTGCTCATCAATGTCCGCAACGAATGGGTCTTGATCGCTGCCTGCGCGGTGTTCGGGTTTTCGGTCGGAAACCTGATCACGCTGCCGTCGCTGATCGTGCAGCGCGAATTCGATGCGCGGTCCTTTGGCGTGCTGATCAGCCTGCTCACCGCGATCAACCAGATCACCTACGCCTTCGGCCCCGGCGTCATCGGCGTGCTGCGCGATCTCTCCGGCGGCTACACGCTGCCTTTCTACGGCTGCATCGCGCTCGAGGTGATTGCGGCGATGCTGGTGATGGTCAGGCGCCGCCAGCCAAAAACGTGATGGCCCGCAGGGTTATGCCTCCCGCTGCTTCAGCAAATCCTCCACATCGAGCCTTCTGGTGAACATGGCAAGCTTGCCGTCAGTCGTGAACGGCCAATTCTCCCTGGGCTTGTCCCAATAGAGCTCGACTCCATTCTCGTCGGGGTCGCGCAAATAGAGCGCCTCGCTCACGCCGTGGTCGCTGGCGCCGTCGAGCGGGATGCCGGCGGAGAGCACCCTGTGCAGCGCATCCCCAAGCGCCGGCCGCGTCGGGTAGAGGATCGCGGTGTGGAACAATCCGGTGGTGCCGGGCGGCGGCGGATGGCCGCCTTTGCTGTCCCAGGTGTTCAGCCCGATGTGGTGATGATAGCCGCCGGCCGAGACGAAGGCCGCGCCCGAGCTTATGCGCTGCATCAGCTCGAAGCCGAGCACGCCGCAGTAAAAGCCGAGCGCGCGATCGAGATCGGCGACCTTGAGATGGACATGGCCGATGCGCGTGCCTGGCACGATGGGCGGATTTTGCGGCATGATCGAGTCTCCGTGTCGGATTGTATTCATCTATACGCTGCAGCACTCGCGCGAAACCGGTCGATCACGAAACCCAGTGTTTCCGAAACTGGCCGGCAGATTTTGGGCCCTGCTGGATGGAGCACCACACCAGCCATCCTGATTCCGGGCCGCCGCACAGCGGCGAGCCCGGAACGACTGTGCCTAGGCCAATTCCGACACCTGTCCGTCCGGCAGGCCAAACTCGAACGTGTTCAGCGTCATCGACACCATGGTGTAGTAACCACACAGCCCGATCACCTCGACCAGCCCGCGGAGCGTGAGCACTTTCACCGCTTCGTCATAGAGCGATTGCGCCAGTCCATGGCCCTCGTGCAGCGATTTGGCGACGTCGTAGATCATCGCGCCTTGCGGATCGTCGAAGTGCGGCGTGCGACGGTCGCGGATCGCCTCGATGATGGCGGGATCCATGCCGCCGTTGAGCGCGAGACGCTTGTGCGCGAACCATTCGTAATGCGAGGTCCAGTGCCGCGCGGTGACGAGGATCGCGATCTCGGACAGTTTTGGCGGAAAGATCGTGTTGAAGCGCACGGTCTCGCCAAGCCGCGTCGCGTGGCGCGCAATTTCGGGGCTGTTGAGCCAGGCCATCATCGGCGGCGGCGCCCGCCCTCGCTTGCCCGCAATCGCCTCGTCATAGGTTTGTTTTTGCTCCGCGCTCATTTCGCCAGGCGAAAGCAGCTTGATACGCATGTCCGTTTCCTCTTTCTTTTCAAGTGTTACGGCCCCGCGCGGGCCCGCGGGCGCAGCCAGAGTAACGGGCCCACGGACATATTGAAATCCGCTTCGCCGCGGCTAAGGTCGAGGCAACAATCTTGACAACGGAAACAGCGATGGCCGACCTCGACAAATTCCGCAAGGACATCCGCGCCTGGCTTGAGGCCAATTGTCCGGAAGAGATGCGCAAGCCCGTGACCTCGGAGGACGACACGTTCTGGGGCGGACGAAATACGAGGTTTTCATCCGAGCCGCAGCGCGTCTGGTTCGAGCGCATGCGCGACAGGGGTTTTACCGTGCCGGACTGGCCCAAGGAGTATGGCGGCGGCGGGCTCGACGGCGCCGAGACGAAAGTGCTGCGCGAGGAGATGGCCGCCATCGGAGCGCGGCTGCCGCTGTCGAGCTTCGGCATATGGATGCTCGGGCCCGCGTTATTGAAATACGGCACCGAGGCACAGAAGAGAGAGCATCTGCCGAAGATTGCGGCCGGATTGATCCGCTGGTGCCAGGGCTATTCCGAGCCCAATGCCGGCTCCGACCTCGCTTCGCTGCAGACCCGCGCCGAAAGCGACGGCGAGGATTTCATCATCACCGGCCAGAAGATCTGGACCTCCTACGCGAACTACGCAGACTGGATCTTCTGCCTGGTGCGCACGGACCCCGCCGCCAGGAAGCATGACGGCATCAGCTTCATCCTGTTCGACATGGCCTCGAAAGGCGTTTCGACCAGGCCGATCCTGCTGATCTCCGGTCGCTCGCCGTTCTGCGAGACATTCTTCGACAACGTCCGTGTGCCCAAATCGAATGTGGTCGGGCAGATCAACCGCGGCTGGGATGTGGCGAAATATCTGCTGCAGCACGAGCGCGCGATGATCTCGGGCCTGGGCGAGCGCGGCGTGTCCCGCCCGCTCGGCCAAGTCGCCGCGGATTCCCTCGGCAGCGACGAGCAGGGCCGCCTGGACGATCCGATCCTGCGCGCCGAGATCGCGAGCTTCGAGATCGACGAGGCGGCGCTTGCCGCGGCCGCCGAGCGGGCGGTCGATCTCGCCAAGGCGGGGCAGGGCCATCCGGCATTTTCATCGGCGATGAAATATTACGGCACCGAGCTCAACAAGCGCCGCTACGAAATCCTGATGTCGGCGGGCGGCCTCGACGCGCTCGAATGGGAGAGCGAGCGCTCCCGCGGCGGCGCGCGTCCGCGCGCCTGGCTGCGCACCAAGGCCAACTCGATCGAGGGCGGCACGTCGGAAGTGATGCTCGGCATCGTCGCCAAGCGCATTCTGGATTTGCCGGGGGCTTGAACAGTCGCCGTCGTTCCAGAAAGCAATCGCAACGGAAACCACAATCATGGCCCTCGTCCTCACCGAAGAACAAACAATGCTGCGCGACAGCGCGCGCGGCCTCATCTCCGACAAGGGTCCGGTGTCGCACCTGCGGCAGTTGCGCGACAGCAACGACGCGACCGGATTTTCGCGCGAGCTCTGGAAGGAGTTTGCGGAAATGGGTTTCGCGGGCCTGCTCGTGGCCGAGCAATTCGGCGGCAGCGGATTGGGCTGCGTCGAGGCGGGCGTGGTGATGGAGGAAATCGGCCGCACCCTCTTGCCGTCGCCATTCCTGTCGACTGCGGTGCTCGCGGCTTCCGCGCTGTCGCGCGGCGGCAGCCAGGCACAGAAGTCCGAGCATCTGCCGAGGATTTCCGCCGGCAGCCTTCTGGTCGCGCTCGCGGTCGATGAAGGCACGAAGCATCGCCCACTGCAGACGAGATTGCAGGCGGTGCGCTCCGGCAACGGTTTCAGGCTCAACGGCGCGAAGGCTTTCGTGGTCGACGGCCACGTCGCCGACATGCTGATCGTCGCCGCGCGCACCGCAGGTTCGGCCGGCGAACGCGAAGGCTTGACGCTGTTCCTCGTCGATCCCAAGGGCAGGGGACTCTCGACCGAGCGCACCATCATGGTCGATTCGCACAACGCCGCGCGCATCGAATTCGACAATGTGGAGGTCGATGCCGATCAGGTGCTCGGCGAGGTCGACCGCGGCGTTGCGCTGCTGGAAGGCGTGCTCGACATCGGCCGCTGCGCGGTGGCCTCCGAAATGGTGGGGTTGAGCGAAGAGGTGTTCGGCCGCACGGTCGCCTACCTCAAGGAGCGCAAGCAGTTCGGCAAGGCGATCGGCGAGTTTCAGGCGCTGCAGCACCGCGCGGCCCAGCTCTATATCGACATCGAGATCACCCGCGCCGCCGTGCTGAAGGCGCAGCAGGCGCTCGATGGCGGTTTCGAGCACGCCTCCAACGCCGTCGCAATCGCCAAGGCGCGCGCCGGCACCACGGCGACGCGCGCGGTGCAGGAAGGCGTGCAGATGCACGGCGGCATGGGCATGACCGATCAGTTCGACATCGGCTTCTTCATGAAGCGCGCGCGCGTCTGCGAGGAGTTGTTTGGCGACGCCAATTTCCATGCCGACCGGCTGGCGCAGGCTAGGAGTTATTGAGTTATCGCCGCAGAGGTAGGATGGATTGAGCGAAGCAAATCTCATCGAGCGAATTCGGCGGGATGATGGGTTTCGCTTCGCTCTACTAAGAGTCTAAGGCAGGGACGATTTGATCATTTCCGCAAGCGCGGCGAACGTTCGCCGATAGCACGTGATCTCGATGCCGTGGCGCAGCACGGGCTCAGTCCAATACTGCATGAGCGCGGTTCGCCTTGGCTCCGGCAACGCTCTGATGGCTGCCTCCAGCTGATCGATTTGCGTTGCGATGGCCAGCAGCCTTTCGGCGGCCGCTTTCTGTTCGCTGGTCAGCTCCAAAAAGGCAATAAGCTGCGGCAGCCGGCAGTCCTTGTCGGCCATAGATGTCCTCCCTCTGACGGACAAACCCGCGACGGCCGCGATTATTCCGCTAGGGCCGGCCCACCACGTCCCTTGCGCCTCGAACCGTGAGTCATCTTCTGCATGAGCCGCCAACAGAGTAGGATGGGAGAGCAAAGCGAAACCCATCTGGTGATTGGCAATGCGCCTTTCGCTTGGCTAAAACCCATCCTTCGAGCCGCATTGATCGGATGGAGGAGCCACCATGCTCGATCGTCGGATGTTCTGCACGTTGGCGGCCGGCACGCTGGCGATGCCGCGTACTGCCTGGGGACAAGCAATGACCGGCAAGACATTCTTCTATGCAAGCCTCGGTCCGGCGCTGACGCTTTACCGGATCGACGTCGACCGCGCGGCACTGACCAGGGCCGGCACAACGATGCTTCCGGAAAAGCTCCAGTATGCCTGGCCGCATCCGTCCGCTCCGTTCCTCTATGTGGCATCGAGCAATGGCGGGGCCTCTTCGCTCGGCGTTGCGGGCGACCGGCATTATCTCGGCGCCGTTCGTATCGACCCCGCCAGCGGAGAGCTGCAGGCGCATGGTGCCTCGGCCGCGCTGCGGTCGCGTCCGATCCACGTCAACGTCGACCATGCCGGACGCTTTGCCCTGGTCGCCTACAACAATCCAAGCAGCGTCTCGGTGCACCGGATCAACGCCGACGGCACCGTCGGCGAGGAGGTAAAGCAGGCCGCGTCGCTCGATTGCGGGATCTTTGCGCATCAGATTCGGGTCACGCCGGCAAACGACGCGGCAATTCTGGTGTGTCGCGGCAACGATGCGGCAAAGGGCAGGCCGGAAGATCCCGGCGCGCTGAAGCTGTTCGGCTTCAAGGACGGCCAGCTGACGAACCTCGCGTCGGTGGCGCCGAACGACGGTTTCGGCTTCGGACCGCGCCATCTCGATTTCCACCCGAGCCTGCCGCTGGTGTATGTGTCGCGCGAGCGCGAGAACAAGCTCGACGTCTACCGCTTGTCGAACGGAGAGCTCGATGCGCGGCCGATGTTCGTCAAGGATACGCTGGCGAAACCGAACAACATCCGCTCGCGTCAGGCCGCCTGCACGCTGCATTTCCACCCGAACGGCCGCACGCTTTATCTCGCCAATCGCGCATTCGACACGGTCAAGCTCGACGGCAGGGACATCTTTCCCGGCGGCGAGAACAACATCGCCGTGTTTACGATCGAGCCCTCGACCGGCGAGCCGAAGCTGATCCAGAATGAGGACGTGCGTGGCGTCTACCCGCGGACCTTTGCGCTCGATCCGAGCGGAAAAATGCTTGTCGTGGCCAACAACGAGCCCAAGCTGATGCGCGACGGCGCGGGCTTCAAGACGATCCCGGCGAATATCGCGACGTTTCGCCTCGGCGCCGACGGCAGGCTCAGCTTCGCAAACAACTACGAGATCGAGGCCGGCAGCGAGACCCAGTTCTGGAGCGGTATGGTGACGCCGGGCTAGAGCGCGATCGCGCTACTACCTGATGAAGCTAAGATAAGAGGTCAGCGCCTCGATCTCGTCGCTCGCCAGCGACCGTGCCACGATCGGCATCGGCGAGCCCGGCGTGGAATGATAGCCCTGACCCCATTGCTGCAGTCGTGCCTTCAGATAGTCATGAGACAGGCCGCCGAGACGGGGAATCTCCCTGATGCCCTCTGCGTTCGGACCATGGCAGGCGTAGCAAGCGGCGACATTGGCCTCGGGGATTCCCTCCATATAGATGGTTCGTCCCCTGGCGGTGAGACCCCAGTCGCCGTCATTGGCAGGCCTTGGCGGGATCGTCGCAAAATAGGCGGCGAGTTCGCGCACGGTACCGGGATCGAGCGACGCCACCGCGCCCCACATGTATTGTTTCGAGAACGGATTGTCTCTGATGTGCTCGCGAAAGCTTCGGATCTGGCTTTCAAGATAGAGCGGCCGCTGTCCTGCCAGTCGGGGCGCGACGGTATAACCCTGTGCTGACGTTCCGTGGCACCAGGTGCAGTTGCGGACGACGGCATGGTCTCCCGCCAAGGCTGGCGCGATCGAGGCGGCCAGCGAAAGCAGCGCCCATATCAGGTGCGACGATTTCGAGCGCGCGGATGTCCGGCCGGTTTGCTTCTGTGGGATCGTGGCAATCATGGCAGCGTGCTCACATACGCAGCGACGGCCTCGATCTGCGATCGCGTCATGTTGTGCGCCGTCGGCGCCATGATGGCCGAGGTGTCTATCGCCGATCCCTGGCCGCGAACCTTCGCCCAGCCGGTGAGCTGGCCGACCGTGTACTCATAGAGCTGGCCGGCAAGCCGGGGAATTTCGTTCTGGCCCCGGCCGTCGGTGCCGTGACAGGCCGAGCACGCCGGCACATTGGCCTCGGGGACTCCCTCTTCGAAAATGCGTTTGCCGGTCGCGAGCGACTGACGCGGCGCCCCGCCGATCGGTCTTGGATCGAGGTGATGAAAATGTTCCGCAAGCGCCGACACCATCGACGGACTGAGCACGTGCGCGACGTTAGCCATGATCGGGTTGGTACGCCGGCGTTCGATGAAGGCGCGCAACTGGTTTTCCAGATATTGCGGCTGCTGGCCTGCCAGCCTCGGCATCGGAAACCATCCGCGATAGCCCTGGGCCGACAGGCCGTGGCAAGTCTTGCAGTATTCAAGCTTGGCCTCGAAGCCGCCTCTCTCCGCTCTGACAACGCTCTGCGCGTAGCCTGACGCTGCGAGAAGCGTCGCGGTCAGCATCACCACCGGCAGGGCGAAGCCGAGTGCCTTCATGCTTCGCCCCTGCGCGCGAGATGAGTTGTTGCAAGGCGGTCAGCCATCACAAACCTGGTCCCCAGACGTGGAAGTTGACGCCGCCCTTCACCACCTGGACGTGCTGGCTGAAGCTCACAAGGCCCGCGTTGCCCGAGATCTGATCGGTCATCAGAATGTTGGTGGTGCCGAACTGGTAGTAGTCATATTCGACGAAGGCCGACCAATTGCGCGAGAACGCCCAGTCGACGCCGCCACCGACAACCCAGCCCCACCGATTATCAAGTCCCCTGAAGTCATAGGGACCCGTTTGGGGACCCAGCGGCGACAGTAACGTCCCGCTGACCTCGAACTGGTCGCCGGCCAGCGCGACACCGCCTCTGGCGTAGAGCAGGACATTGTCGAAGGCGTAGCCGATGCGTGCGGTCAGGCTCGGAAGGAAATCGGTGTTGACCTGCACCAGCGCGGCGTCGGGCGCGCTGCCCGGGAGTCCGACAATCCTGGTGCCCTTCATTGTGGAGCCCGAGGCCGCGCCCTCGATGCCGATCACAACGGAATTTGCGAACTCGTAATCGCAGCCGATCTGCGCGCCCACGACGACGCCAGTGGGTTGCGGGCTGACAGTGGTGACCCCGGTCGTAATTCCCGGCGCGATAAGCGTATCCTGCACCAGGAACACCGGGTCGGTGATGTTCTTGCTTGCGAAGCCGCCGCCGAGATGCATGCCCGCATAACAGCCGGTCCAGTTAAAGCGCTCCACGAAAGGCGCCGGCGCCTTGACCGGGAGATCGGCGGCAAACGCGGGGACCGCCAGGGTAAGCGCTGCAAGATTTGCGAAAATCAACTTCTTCATCGGTCATTCTCCCTTGCGGGTCGGCGCACCTAGAACGCCAGCCAGGCGTGAAGGAACAGGGTGTTGTTGTCCTGGGCAGCGACATTGGTGCCGTTGAATTTGTTGTAGTAGATGTATTGCAGTCCGATCCGTGCGTTGAACCACGGCCAGCCGAACGACTTGCTCGCGCCATACGGGATGTAGGCAATCTCGGTCATGAAGCCGTTGCTGTTGGGGACGTTGTTGGCGAAGCCATTCGAGGCGGCGTAAAGGCCCGCGTCGGGCGTGCCCCAGACACTGAAATATTGCCCGGTCAGCACAAGGCGGTTGTCGGAGCCGAGCGCGAGAGACGCCTGCAGCTTCGCGCTGTTGAGCAGATTGCTCTGATTGAACGCGGCCGTGCTTGCAAAGCTCGAATCGAGCCGCTGGTACTCGCGGATATAGCTACCTCGCAAGGTCACCCAGAAATTGTCGCCCTGATACTGATATTGGCTGTCGAACCCGATATCCGTGAATTTGTCGGCCAGGGTGTCGACGGCGGTTGACCAACCGATCGGCGCAATATTCTGCCAAGGATGCACCTCGGAATACATGCCGAAGGTCCCAATCATCAGCGTGTTCCGGCCCCAGTGCGGCTCGAACGCTACGCGCCAATATGGCGAGACGTTGCCGAGCAATCCGGGCGCACCGAACGGGTCGGTCCCGAGCGCATTCTGCGCGCTGAAGGGAAGCGTCTTGTAGCCGGTGACCTCGAGATAAAGCAGGTCGTTAACCATGGTGTAGGCGCCGACGCCTCCGACATGCGCGGCAAAGGCGCCTTCGATCACCGTGCCGGCTGCGGGCGTCGGCGCGACCGTTGATGCGGCGTAGGGGAAACTCCAGGCCGGCGTCGTATTCCACAGATCCTGAACGCTCGGGTTGTTATTGGCGGTGACACCGTAGACGAAATCGAGTGAGCCGACGTTGGCGGTCCCTGCGAAACGGACATCGGCGTTGTCCCAGGTCCAGGTGTGCAGGAAGGGACTGCTCGTCGGAGGTCCAACTGCCGGTTGGGCCACCGAGCCAGGATTGTTGTACGTGACCTGCGCAAACGCACCGATGTTGCTTGTGATCGCACCGCCCCAGAACACGCTGAAGGGCGAGTAGACGGTGTTGTTGTTGGGATTCAGGGGGTCCTGCGGCGATGGCTGATCCGCCTGGGTATGCGTGAAGCCGACAATCGCCATCGCCGAGATCGGCGGTACCCACTCTTTGCTGTTCGCGTCGGGAAGCGGCTGCGGCGGTGCCTTCACGGGTCCGGCATAGTTGCGCAGCTTGTCGTATTCGGCTTGGACGTCCCGCGCCTCGGCTGAGGAAAACGGCGTGGTGCGAAATTGCCCGCCACCTGTGGTGTATCCGAGCAGCTTGAACCTGCGCCCGAACGGCGTCAGCGCGGGATAATCGGTATGGCAGGTGCCGCAGGGTTGCCCGGTCTGGCGCGCGAAGCTCGGCAAGGCGTGAGCTGATGGCGCGAAGCCAATCAAGCATGCCGACAGTACGATGATCTCAGCGATTGCAGCTGCGAGGCTGAGCTTCCGGAAGCTTCGATCGTGGCAATTCCGATCGTGGCAATCGCGTTGCATGGCAAATCCACTCGTTACGACGCGTCGCGAACACCGACTCTGATTTGCATCGCGCGAGCAATAGGCCAATGATTCAACGCGTCGCCAAGCGGCTTCATCGATCGCGCGTCTTATTTGGGCATCACTGGGGCAAATCTGCAACGAGAGTTGCAGATACAACTATGTGCAATCTTGCGCGATTTGCGTTCATAAATATCCCGGTTTCACTTGACCGGGGGTCATGACATCAAAAAGATGTTCCCGCTCAAAGTCTCAGCGCGGCAAACATGTCACAAGGCGGGGCGCATGAACTTCAATCCGACATTGTTGATCACAGCTGTGGTCGTTCTGGCCAGTGGGCCTGTTGTCGCAGTGGAGAAAAGCGACACCGTTGCGCCCCAGACGCTCAAGGCCAAGACTGACTATTGCAAGACCTGCCACGGAATCGATGGACAGGGATTCCGCGGATCATTCCCGATGCCGCGGCTTGCGGGACAGCAGCCGGAATATCTGGCCAATCAGTTGCAGGCGTTCATCGACCGCAGGCGAACAAATCCGGTGATGTTCAATGTCGCGCACGTTCTGGACCCGGCGATGGTCAAGGCCTTGTCGACGTATTTCCAGAACCTCAATCCGAAACCGCTGGGCGGCGCGTCGAAAGCGCTCGTGCCCGAAGGGAAAAAGATCTACGAGGAGGGCGTGCCGAGCGCCAATATTCCACCATGCGCGTCGTGTCACCAGCCCGATGCAAAGGGCGCCGACGCATTTCCCCGCCTCGCCGGCCAGCTTCCTGACTACGTCTCTCGCAAGCTGACAAATTGGGAAAAGGAAAGAGGTCAGGTCAAGGACAAGCCCGACAACTCCGCAATCATGCAGCCGATCGCCCACGACCTGACCGACGCGCAGATCAAGGCGGTTGCGGCCTATGTCAGCCAGCTGGATTGATCGGTAGGAGTCCGGAAGGGCCGGTCCCGCGCGGGATTTGATCAGGCACGGTTGTTCTCATGCTCGATCCCGGGGTCGCTCTCGTCGTGCGTGATGGCGCAGGAGAGTTCTGGTGAGTGCATGATGCGGTCCGCGGTGTTGATGACCGCGGTCAACCCTTCCTTTCCAAGCAACATCCTGGTCTCGGCCTGGGCTGCAAGCCACGCCGGCTTGGCATAGAGCAATAGCTCCCAGCCCGCGCTGGTCAGTGCCAATGGCCTGCTTCGGCCGTCCGCGTTCTCGCGCACCTCTTTGACCCATCCTTCGGAAAGAACCGCCCGCAGGTTTCTTGTCAGGGTCGATTTGTCGAGATGCTGGTGGCGTGCGATCTCGGCGCGCGTCGTCGGCTCCGTTTGGCCGATTAGCGCAAGCAGCGAGAATTGGGCGGAACTGGTTCCGAAAGGCCGGAGCTTGTCGTTGTAGATTCCCGTGACCGCTCTCGAGAGCAGCCGCGTCCGCACCAGAACATCGTCGTCTATTCCGACGATGATGTCCTTGAGCGGAACTGGATGGTTGCGGACCACGAGCAAACTCCCCGTACTATCTAAAAGTTGTCCCGTCCCGCGTGCTGCGCTCTTGCGCTATGTCAAAGAAAGCAAAAGGATTTCGCCGCCTTGGTGCACATGAGAATGATTTGCGCCGACGTTGCGGCCCCCGCCACAACCTGGACAGTCCCTTGCCCAGGTTGATCTCAATCAAGCCCGATTGTGCCGGACGCAGCGATACAGATCGAACGTCTCTCTCTCTCTCCGGACACCACGGATGGCCTTGCTCTTGTCCGAAAGATCCTTTCGACGAGCGTTGATCGCCGTCGCGCTGGCCGGCCTCGTTTCGGGATCCGTGGCCTGGTTCGCGGACAGGACCGAACTGGCCCGATGGTGCTGGGTCGGCGGCACCGTCCCGGTCGTGATCGGTCTGTCGATTTCCATCGTGCGCGACATCCTGGCCGGCCGCATGGGCGTCGATTCGGTCGCGCTCGTTTCGATGTCGGGCGCCCTCCTGCTCGGCGAGGCGCTGGCCGGGATCGTCATCGCGATCATGTATGCCGGCGGCAACGTGCTCGAGGACATTGCGGTTGCCCATGCGGAGCGTGACCTCCGCTCCCTGATCGATCGTGCTCCGAGGCTTGCTCACCGACAGGTCGATTCCACCATTCAGGACATTCCCGTCGAGCAGGTCGCCGTTGGGGACGTCATCTTTGTCCGCCCCGGCGAGGTGATTCCGGTGGACGGACTCATCGTCAGCCCCGCCGCGATGATCGACGAGGCCGCGCTCAGCGGCGAGCCGATCCCCGTGTCCAGGCAGGCCGGAGAAAGGGCGCGCAGCGGTTCCGTCAATGCGGGGGGATCGTTCGAGCTTCGCGCCTCCGCGACCGCCGGCGACAGCACCTATGCGGGCATCCTGCGCATGGTGAGCGCCGCGCAGACCGCAAGATCACCCTTCATCCGCGTGGCGGACCGCTTTGCGCTGTTGCTGTTGCCGGCAAGTTTGCTGCTTGCCTCCGTTGCCTGGTTCTATTCCGGCGATCCCGTGCGCGCGCTCGCCGTGCTGGTGGCTGCGACGCCCTGTCCGCTGATTCTGGCGGCGCCGGTTGCCTTCATCTCGGGAGTGGCGCGTGCTGCAAAGCGCGGCATCCTCGTCAAGGGCAGCCGCCCTCTCGAAGCGCTCGCCAAAACCCATACGGTGATGTTCGACAAGACGGGCACGCTGACGGTCGGCGGGGCGCGGCTTGTGGCCGTCGAGGTCGCGCCGGACCATAAAGCCGAGGAGGTTCTGCGACTGGCGGCCTCGCTCGAGCAGGCTTCGCATCACGTCGTCGCCGTCGCCATCGTCGAGGCCGCGGCCGCGCGACACCTCAAGCTCGGCATCCCCTCGCAAGTCGAGGAAACCATGGGCGCGGGTCTCCAGGGCGTGGTCGAGGGGCGGACCATCCGCGTCGGCTCCTACCGGCTGGTCGGTGGCGCCGGCAAGCCCGAGCCGTGGGTGGTGCGGGCGCTGCGGCGCGCGGCCTGGCGCTCGGCACTCAGCGTATTCGTTGGGGTGGACGGGTCCACCATCGGCGCCTTGTTGCTTGCCGACGAGCTTCGACGCGAAACCCCGCGCGCGGTGCAGGCGCTTCGCACCGCCGGTGTATCGCGGATCGTGATGGTGACGGGCGACCGGGCGGAGGCGGCCGAGACCATCGGCGCCGCGCTCGATCTCGATGCGGTACTCGCCGACCGTGAACCCGCGGACAAGGTCGATGCGGTTGCGACCGAGCAGCGGCAGAATGTCACCATCATGGTCGGCGACGGCATCAATGACGCGCCGGCGCTGGCGGCTGCGAATGTCGGCATTGCGCTGGGTGCGCGAGGTGCGAGCGCGTCATCCGAAGCCGCCGACGTCGTCATCCTCGTGGACCGTCTCGATCGCGTGTCCGATGCCATCTTCATTGCGCGGCGGACCCAGAGTATCGCACTGCAGAGCATCATCGCGGGAATGGGATTGTCCGCGCTCGCGATGGGCTTTGCCGCCGTCGGCTGGCTTCCTCCGGTCGCCGGCGCCCTGACGCAGGAAGCCATCGACGTCGCGGTCATCCTCAACGCCTTGCGTGCGTTGGGCCCCGGTCGCGTCAATGCTCGCCGAACCATGCCGGTCGCGGCGGCCGGCTCGCTGCACGCGGATCACGAGCAGCTGGCGCCGACACTCGATCGGCTGCGCGAGATCGCGGATGCGCTGGATCACGCCGAAGGGATGGGCGCGGTCGCCATCATCTCGGAAGCAGACCGGATCGTCGCGAGCAGGATCGTGACCCACGAGCGCGACGACGAAAGCGAGGTCTATCCGCGCGTCGCCAAATATCTGGCCGATCGGCACGGGCTTGGTGCGATGAGCCGCGCGCATCGCGAGATCATCCACCTTGCGCGGCTGTTGCGACGGCTCGCCGAGGGGCTCAGCCCCGAGGACATCGACACCTACCTGATCAGGGACGCCCAGCGCGTCATCGAATCGATCGAGGCGCTTGTGCGCATCCACAACGCGCAGGAGGAAGACATCTACGAGTATGCGATCGGCGCGTAGCGCTTTTATGGGCGCGATCGTCCGACTGATTTGCCCGACGGGCAGGGATTGTCGCGCATTGCGCCTGTCGGGCGCCAGCGAACAGGCCGCGCGAAAAATCGAATTTCGCGAGACATTTCAGGTCGGTCGGCGTGTTCAGTCTCGCCAGCCCAAAGTTTTGCTTTACGAAAAACGGAATTCATGAAATGACTGCGCCATCCCGCCTCGATGCGAGGGGCGTTACGCGTCGTCACGAACGCGAGGCGGGCTGCGATGGACGCAAGGTGCCGCGCGACGAGCGGCGAAGCTTGCGGACGAAGAAGGCGTGTGGTTCTGGCACCCCTGGGCTGGTGCTAAGTGCGCGGATGATGATCCGCGCATGACGGTGACTAACAGGTCACGGACACCGGGAAGATCACGCAGAAAGACGTTAACACCATCGCGCGGGGAAGGCCGGTCGCTCCGGTTGAACCTGTAGTAACTATGCTGGTGTGCTTTCTCTATCCGCACGCCAGGCTGCGGGCGCAGCCAGCGCCCGGTCTTCCCCGCGCCCTCTCCTTTCCGAGGGACAACGATGCTGCATGAACTCGGGCACGAAACGCGCCGCGGGAATGAGGGCGCGTGTCTCTCAGCCATCATCACCCGCGAAAGCTTCGCGGGGACGACGGATGTATCAAACACAACCTCCGTCGTCCCGGCGAACGCCGGGAACTCATGACCCCAGGACCACATTGTTGCGGAGGACAACAACCACGCGTCGCCACGGAGATGTTCCGCGGTATGGGTCCCCGCTTTCGCGGGGACGACGGAGTATTCGCGGGGACGAGGGATCGATTGCGTTAGCGGATCGGCGGCGCGTACTGGATGCCGCCGGCGTTCCAGAGCTGATTCAGGCCGCGCGGAATATGCAGCTTGGACTCGGCGCCGACATTGCGCTCGTACATCTCGCCGTAATTGCCGACATGGCGGATGATGCGGACGGCCCAGTCCTTGGTGAGGCCGAGGTCCTCGCCATAGCTGCCTTCATTGCCGACCAGCCGCATGACGTCGGGTTTCTTCGACTTCAGCGCCTCGTCGATGTTCTTGGAGGTGACGCCGAGCTCTTCGGCGTTGATCATCGCATACAGCGTCCACTTCACGATCATCATCCAGTCGTCGTCGCGCTGACGCACCACGGGCGCGAGCGGCTCTTTCGAGATCACGTCGGGCAGAATCGTGTGATCGTTGGGCTGGATCAGGTTGAGCCGCAGCGCATAAAGCTGCGAGACGTCGGCGGTGAAGGTGTCGCACTTGCCGGACTCATAGGCCTTCACCACCTCGTTCAACTGAGGAAACTTCAGCTCCTCATATTTCATGTTGTTGGCCTTGAAATAGTCGGCGAGGTTGAGCTCCGTCGTCGTGCTGGCCTGCACGCAAACCCTGCTGCCGTTGAGGTCAAGCGCGGAATCGATGTTGCGCGACTTCGGCAGCATGAACCCCTGGCCGTCGTAATAGGCGACCGCCGGGAAATAAAGA
The DNA here is from genome assembly GCA_963738845.1 of uncultured Alphaproteobacteria bacterium. GTDB lineage: Bacteria > Pseudomonadota > Alphaproteobacteria > Rhizobiales > Xanthobacteraceae > Bradyrhizobium. Next base: position 328,923 of record CAVTYJ010000021.1, read on the forward strand.
TCGTAATTCTCCTCGCGCGACATGCTCCATGTCGAGTTGCGCGAGAGGATGTCGACCTTGCGGCTCTGCAGCTCCTTGAACCGCTCGTTGGCGTCGAGCGGGATGAACCTCGCCTTGGTCGGATCGTCGAAGATCGCCGCCGCCACCGCACGACAGAAATCGACGTCGAAGCCGGACCAGTTGCCCTTCTCGTCGGGGATCGAGAAGCCTGGCAGTCCCTTATTGACGCCACAAAGGACTTCGCCGCGCCGGACCGTCCGCTTCAGCGTGCGCGTATCATAAAATTCGTAAACGACGGCGATGGCGCCGACGAGGACGGCGACGGCAAGCCCGATCAAAAGGCCGCCTCGAAACGTGCGCTTCATGTCTGTCTCGCGTGATGAAAAGGAAAAGGCGGGAATGGAAACCGGAGCGTCAAAGCTCCGGCTTCTGCCGTATGATCACCTTGGTCCCGACCGGAACGCGATCGTAGAGATCGGCCACGTCGTTGTTGACCAGGCGGAAGCATCCGGAGGACACTTTGGTGCCGATCGTGTCGGGGCGGTTGGTGCCGTGAATGCGGTACACGGTGGTGCCGAGATACATGGCGCGCGCGCCGAGCGGGTTGCCGGGGCCGCCGGCCATGAAGCGCGGCAGATAGGGCTGGCGGGCGATCATCTCCGGCGGCGGCGTCCAGTCGGGCCATTCCTTCTTGTTGGTGATGTTCACCAGACCCTGCCACTGAAAACCGTCGCGGCCGACGCCGATGCCGTATCGGATCGCGCGCCCGCCGGGCTGGATCAGATAGAGGTGGCGCTCGGAGGTCGAGATGATGATGGTGCCCGGCGCCTCCGTGGTGCGGTACAGCACGACCTGCTTCTGCCATTCCGGGTCGAGCTGATAGGAATCGTCGGCGATCAGTCCGGGCTCGTCGCCGCGGTCCTGACCCTGCGCGAAGCCTTGCGAGGCCGAAAGCATCAGGCCGACCGCAGCCACCGACATCCACATCAGGCGACGAAATTTCAGCATTGCAAAACTCCCCTTAAAGGCAGCGCGGAGCCAGCTTGTATATTGTTTGGCAAATTATCGGAACCACCAAATATGAGGCCGAGCTTCGTGGCAAGTTTGGGGCAGGCGCGGGAATGTCATGTTTTTCCAGCACTTAGCTTTGTCGCGGGCTCATTTTGGCACCAGCCATGCGTGCAATATCAATGAAACGAGGGCGACGGAGCCAACACCGGCAAGCCACAGCGCGACAAACCAGAGCAGGCGCTGTGCGAGCGTCCGCGGTCGTTGGTCGCGCATCAGTGGTAGCCGTGCCCGGGCCTGACCTTGCCGCGAAACACCCAATAGGCCCAGCCGGTGTAGATCAGGATCAGCGGGATCAGCACCGCGACCCCGAACAGCATGAAGAGCTGGCTGTTGCGGGGCGCCGCGGCCTGCCAGATGTCGATGCTCTGCGGCACGATGTAGGGATACATGCTGATGCCGAGGCCCGCGTAGGACAGCGCGAACAGCGCGAGCGTCAGCACGAATGGCTGGGCGTCCAGCCTGTTGGCGAGCGCCCGCAACAACGCCACGGTGACGGCCGCGACCGCGATCGGAACCGGCGCGGTGAAGATCACGTTCGGGAACGTGAACCAGCGCTGCGCGTACTGGATGTCCAGGAAGGGCGTTGCGATCGAAACCGTGCCGATTGCGGCAAGCATCGCAAACAACAGATACCAGCACAGATGATAGGCACGCTCGCGCAAGGCGCCCTCGGTTTTCAGCACCAGCCATGTGGCCCCGAGCAGCGCATAGCCGATGACGAGCGAAATGCCTGTCAGTATCGAGAATGCCGTCAGCCAGTCCCACCAGCCGCCGGCATAGTGCCGTCCTTCGACATGCACGCCCTGCAGGATCGCGCCGAGCGCGATGCCTTGCGCCAGCGCCGCGAGCCACGAGCCGCCGGCAAAGGCGAGATCCCAGCGATTTTTCTCGGCCACGATGCGCCAGCGGAATTCGAAGGCAACGCCGCGGAAGATCAGGCCGATCAGCATCGCGATCATGGGCGTATAGAGCGCCGGCATCAGCACCGAATAGGCAAGCGGAAACGCCGCCATCATGCCGCCGCCGCCGAGCACCAGCCAGGTCTCGTTGCCGTCCCAGACAGGAGCCACGCTGTTCATGATGACGTCGCGGTCGGCTTTCGCGGGAAACAGCGGAAACAGGATGCCGAGGCCGAGATCGAAGCCGTCCATGACGACATAGACGAACACCGCAAAGGCGATGATGAAGGCCCAGACGAGGGTGAGGTCGATGGTCATCGCGCGACGCTCTCGATTGCGGGCGTGATGCCCGCGGCGCGGGCGGGCACATCGCTCGGCGGGCCGGTTTCGCCGGGATGCGGCGGTTGCGCCATCAGCCGCAACAGGTAGATCACGCCGGTGGCGAACACGGCGAAATACACGACCGCAAAGGCCGCAAGCGAGGATCCGACCGCGGGCGCCGCAAGCGGGGACGCGGATTGGACGGTGCGCAACAGGCCATACACGGTGAACGGCTGGCGGCCGGTCTCGGTGGTGATCCACCCCGCGAGCACCGCGACGAATCCCGCCGGGCCCATCAGTATCGCGAACAGATGCACGAACCGCGATTCATACAGGGTGCCGCGCCAGCGCGCCCAAAGGCTGAACAGGCCGAGGCCGAACATCAGAAAGCCCATGCCGACCATGATGCGGAACGACCAGAAGGTGATCGGCACCGGCGGCCAGTTTTCGCGCGGCACGGTGTCGAGACCCTTCATCGGCGCGTTGAGATCGTGCTCGAGGATCAGCGAGCCCATCCTGGGAATTTCGATGGCGTATTTGATCTTGCCCTCCGCCTCGCTCGGCAGGCCGAACAGGTACAGCGGGGCGCCGTCGGGATGGCTTTGAAAATGCCCCTCGATGCCCATGATCTTGACGGGCTGGTAGCGGAGCGTGTTGAGCCCGTGCTGGTCGCCGGCAATGATCTGGATCGGCGCGACAACCGTCGCCATCCACATCGCCATCGAGAACATCACCCGCGCCCCGGCCAGGTGCCGGTCGCGCCACAGATGGTAGGCGCCGACCGCGCCGACCACGAGCGCGGTGGTCAGATAGGCCGCGAGCACCATGTGAACGAGACGATAGGGGAAGGACGGATTGAAGATCGCCTTGAGCCAGTCGGCGGCGACGAACTGGCCTTCGGCATTGACGGCGTAGCCGGCGGGAGTCTGCATCCAGGAATTGGCGGAGAGGATCCAGAACGCCGAGATCAAGGTGCCGATCGCCACCATCAGCGTTGCGAGGAAGTGCAATTTGTGGCCGACCCGCTCGAGGCCGAACAGCATCACGCCAAGGAAGCCGGCTTCGAGGAAGAAGGCGGTCAGCACCTCATAGGCCATCATGGGGCCGATCACGGGGCCGGTCTTGTCGGCGAAGGCGGACCAGTTGGTGCCGAACTGGTAGGACATCACGATGCCCGAGACCACGCCCATGCCGAAGGCGACCGCGAAGATCTTGAGCCAGTAATTGAACAGGTTGATGAAGACCTCGCGGGAGGTCCAGAGCCACAGCGCTTCCAGCACTGCGAGATAGCTGGCAAGCCCGATCGAGAAAGCCGGGAAGATGATGTGGAACGACATCGTGAACGCGAACTGCGCCCGCGCCAGCTCGACCGCATCAAAGGGCCAGGACATTGGTGCCACCCCATCCCCACTCGATTCCGCGCGCGGTTTAGCACGACGGACACGACCATTATCGCGCATGATCCGGAACGATGGAAACCGCTTTCCCTGCGCGCAAATGCGGAGCGCGTTTGCGCGCAGATCATGTGGAAACGAGGGCGCAGCCAAAATAGAGCGACCCGGAAGGGGGGCATCCCGTCCGGGTCGTTGGAGGTCGTTGGGAGGTTTGGAAAAGCGTCGGCTATCTATCTAGCAAGCGAAGTTTTCCGGGTGATTTCGCCAATTGTTTCAATTGTTTCGTTCCAGAGAACAGATTGGCAGGGATTTGCGGCTCCGCTTCCCTGCCAAACGCTTGATTTTGTTCTGACTTCAGGCGGCCAAACTGTCCACGCCCGCGCCCTTGAGCAGGTCGGCGAGCTGCTTGCGGGCGTAGAACATGCGCGTCTTCACGGTCGACTGGGGAATGCCGATGATCTCACCGACTTCCTCGACCGACTTCTCGTGATAGTAGACGAGGTTGATGATCTCGCGGTGGGCCGGCGACAGCTTTGCCACGCAGGCGCGCAGGATCGCGCTGGTGGTGGAGCGGTCCAGCGAAACCTCCGGAGTATCGGCGCCGTCGGCGATCTCGCGCACGTCTTCCTGGTCGATGTCCTCGAAACGCCGCTGGCGCATCGAGGTCAGCGCCTTGAAGCGGGCGATCGAGAGCAGCCACGTGGACACCTGGGAGCGGCCTTCGAACTGGCTGGCGGTCCGCCACACATCCAGGAATACCTGGCTGACGAGGTCTTCGGCCATGGTGGTGTCGCGCACGATGCGCAGGATGAAGCGGTAAACCCGCACATTGTGCCGGGCGTAAAGGATGTGCATTGCGGTGCGATTGCCATCCGCGATGCTTTCCAGAAGCATTTCATCCGAGGTCGCCTGAGCAGCGACAATGCTCTGGCGGGCTGCTTCATTGATGGCGACGACGTTCTGCATGACAATCTCCCCATGACGCCGCTTGATGCAGCGCTCTATTGGCCCAAATTGTTAATGAGGCACCGTTTCCGGACTTCTGCACGAAGGCCGGAAAATGGTTTCATTGGGGGGAGAATTGTTTCGTCGCGCGGCTGGCGACGAAACACTCGGGGCAAAAATGTGAACAATTTCAATCTGCGGAATTTGCCGGAAAGCCCTATTTCCGTAACCCCGAACCCTGGAACCCGCAGATCAGGCCTTCTCCCCGGTCGGGGAGAAGAGATAGCCGCCGCCGCGAATGGTGCGGATCACGGCGGGCTTTGTCGGGTCCGGCTCGATCTTGCGGCGAATCCGCATGATGCGCAGGTCCACGGCGCGGTCGAAGGCTTCGCTGTCGCGCGCGTTCGCCAGCTCCAGCAGCCGTTCGCGCGAAAGCACGCGCTTCGGATTGGCGGCAAACACCTTCAGCAGGCCGAACTCGGACGCCGTCAGCGGATGCTCGTTGCCCTCGTCGTCGCGCAAAGCCTGAGCCTCCAGATCGAGCCACTTGGTGCCGAACCGCACCAGTTGATCCCGGGCCGACTTCGTGTTCGTCGCCTCGACGGTCGCAGGCTGGGCTTTCGCCGGCGCGCTCCGCCGCAACACCGAGCGAATGCGCGCCATCAATTCGCGGAGCTCGCATGGCTTTGCCACATAGTCGTCGGCGCCGAGCTCGAGCCCGACCACGCGATCGATCGGGCTTGCGGTCGCCGTAAGCATGATCACGGGAACGTTGGTGCGGCTCTTGAGGTCGCGGATGATGGAAAGGCCGTCTTCCTCGGGCATGTTGAGATCGAGTACCACGAGATCGGGGGCCGTGCCGGTTTCGATCGCGCCGCGCAGGCTCTTGCCGCCGTCGCACAGCGTCACGGTAAAGCCGTGCATCTTGAGGTAATCGCCGACCATCTCGCGGGCCGGCGCCTCGTCATCGACGATGATGATGTGCTGGCTCTGGCTCATGACAACTCGGTTGCTGGCAGAACGATGGTGAAGGTCGAGCCCAGGCCCGGACCTTCGCTTGCAGCGGTGACCTCGCCGCCATGCATATCGATGATCCGCTTGACGATCGACAGCCCGAGCCCCGTCGAGCTCTCGCCGGCGGTCGGTTTGGCGGAAAGCCTCTGGAAACGGCCGAACAGGCGCCCGAGGTCTTCCGGTGAGAGCCCCTGACCCTCGTCGGTGACGCGGATCAGCGTGTTGTCGTCTTCATGCGAGACCATGACCATGATCTTGCCGCCGATTGGAGAATATTTGATGGCATTGGAGATGAGATTGTCGATCGCCTCGCGAATGCGGTCGGTGTCGCACATGGTGACGATATTTGGCGGCGCCAAAACCGCGATGGTCTGCTGCTTGTTGACCGCAAGCGGCTGGTTGGCTTCGGCCACGTCGCTGACGAGCGCGGCGATGTCGACCGGCTCGCGGCGGATGGTGATGTCGAATGCGTCCGCCATTGCGTCCGAGATCAGGTGATCGACCATCGAGGTCAGCCGCTTGGTGGCGTCGCGGATATGGTCGATCTGGGCGGTCACGCTCTCCTTCGATGCTCCGGTCGAGATCAACTCGGTCAGCATCTCGGTGCGGCCGAGGATCACGCCCAGTGGGTTCTTCAGATCGTGGGCGACCGTGCCCAGGATTTCGTTCTTGAAGCCGTTGGCGCGCTGCAGCCGCAGCCACTGCGCCGACAGGCGGCGGTTGGCCTGCATCAGCGCACGGGTGCGCTGGGATACACGATCCTCGAGCTGGGTGTTGGCCTCGTGCAGCTGCTGATAGAGGATCACGTTGTCGAATGCGATCGAAAGCCGGCTGCCGAAAATCTCGACCAGCGAACGATCGGTCTCGGACAATTGCCGTTCGGCCTGCAACAGCACCACGACCTCCCGGCCGGAGCCGGTGCGGACGTAGAGCACGGTGCGGTGATCGGCGAATTCGTGCTTGCGACGCTTGAACGCGGCTTCAACCATCGTCCGCAGATCAGCGTCGAGCGATCTGGAGCTGGCCGCGCCGATGAAGCGGCTGTAGCAGCCGGAGCCGGCCAGCACCGAGAAATCCTCGCTGGTCTTGCTGCCGTCGTCGCGCAGCACCAGAATCCCCGCGCAGTCGACATTGAGCAGCGAGGCAAGCTGGGTCAAAACGCCCTCGGCGAGCCGTTGCATCGACTTGAAATCATAAAGCGTGGACGCGGCATCGATGATGATCTCGAGCCCGCGCCGGGTCTGCACCATGCGCTCGAGCTGCTGATAGGATCGCAGCGCCGCGGTCAGGGAGGTGAACAGCTTGTCGGCGGTGAGCTCGGTCTTGGCCTTGTAGTCGTTGATGTCGTACTGGACGATGATGCGCCGCTCGGGAGCCTGGCCGGGTTGTCCGGTGCGCAGGATGACGCGGACGGTCTCGTTGTGAATTTCGTTCCTGATGAACTCGACGAGCTCAAGGCCGGCGACGTCGGTCTCCATGATGACGTCGAGCAGCACGGCCGCGATATCGGGATGCGCGCGCATCAGGGCGCGGCCCTCGGCGGCCGAATAGGCCGAGAGAATCTCGAGCCCCTGTCCGTTGAGGACATAGTCGCTCAACGCGAACCGGGTGCCCTCGTGGACGGCCTGATCGTCGTCGATGACGGCGATTTTCCACTTTCGCGCTGAAGGGTCCTCGTGCGCGATATCCGTATCGTCGATCAGGTGGAGGACATCGTCCTGTTCGGCCATTCTGTAGTTCCGTCCCCTGCGGTCTCGCCAGTGTCGCCCTTGGCGGTTCTGGGCATGATAATGCGAAAAGTAGTGCCTTGTCCCGGCCTTGACTCCAGCATCATGCGGCCGCCGAGCTGCTGGGTCACGAGATTATAGACGATATGCAGCCCCAGTCCGGTGCCCCCCTCGTTCCGGCGGGTGGTGAAGAACGGGTCGAAGGCCTGCCGTTGCACGTCCGGGGTCATGCCGGCGCCGTTGTCGGCAAAGATGATCTCGACGTCGTCATGGCCGCGCGCCCGTGCCGATATCGAGATGGTTCCCGAACGCCCGTCCCCGAAGGCATGGTTAACGGCATTGAGAAACAAATTGGTCAGGATCTGTCCATACGAACCCGGGTAGCCGTCGATGATCAGCCCTTCGGGCACGTCGAGCGTGAGCTCGATCGGCGCCCGCTTGAGGACCGGCCGCAGGCTTGCGATGATCTGATCGGTGGCCTCGCCCAGCGAGAATTGCCGGCGTTCGGCATGCGAACGATCGACCGCGACCTGCTTGAACGACTGGATCAGCTCTCCGGCGCGATGCAAATTGGCGACCAGCTGCTGCGAGGCGTCGCGCGAGGTCCTGATGAAATCCTCCAGTTGGGAGCGACGCAGCGCCCCTTCGGAGCGAAGTTCCGCCTCGAACATCTCGGTGCGTCGTGCAAAGCTCGAGGCCACCGTCAGGCTGATGCCGATCGGATTGTTCACTTCATGGGCTACGCCGGCGACGAGCCCGCCGAGTGCGGCCAGCCGTTCGGCGTCGATCAGGTTCTGCTGCGCGGTGTTGAGCTCGAGCAGCGCGCTCTCGGCCTTTTCCTTCGAGGTGCGCAGCTCGTCTTCGGTGCGGCGCTTGGCGACGGCGTTCTCGCGGAACACCTCGACCGCGCGCGCCATCGCCCCGATCTCGTCGCGCGCGGCGATGCCTTGCACCTGGCGACCATAGTCGCCGAGCGTGATCGCGCGCATTGCGGTCATGATCTGCTGCAGCGGCAGGCGGATCGACAGCGCGATGAGGACGCCCGCGGTCAGGATGATGCCGAGGAAGATCACGGCGATCGACAGCACCCGCCGCGAGATTTCGGACAAGGTGCGATCGAAGGTCTCCTGCGCCTTCTGCTCGCGCTCGCGCATCTTGGCGGAGAGGTCGTCGATCGCGCCGATCTCTTCGGCCTGCGTTGCGTCGATGGTGTTGCGCAACAGTTCGGTGCGGCTGGAGAGCTGCTCCGACAGTCTTGCCAGCCCCTCGCGCAAAGCGGCCGCGCGCGCGGCGAGCCGCTGCAGCGCCAGCCGCTGCAGGTCGTTGTCGGCGAGGTCGCTCATCACCGGGATCGTTTTTTCGATCGTATCGGTGTTGCGGCGAGCCTCCTCGGCGGACGCGGTGGCGAGCGAGAGGTAGTAGGCGTTGGCGGCGACCAGCATCGCGGTAAAGGCCTCGCGCGATTTGCCGAGCGAGGGCCAGATCAGCGCGTCGCGATGACCGGTGGCGCCTTCGATGATCGAATAGAGCCCCGCCATGTCACGCGCCGGTTTCAGCACCTGCTCCTCATAGGTCTTGGCGATCGTCGCCTGCAGGCCGCGCAATTCGCCAAAGCCGTTGAGGAAGCGGTCGGTGACGCGCTCGAGTTCCTCGACGGAGCCCGCCAGCATCGGATCGGTGGACGCGCGGGTGGTCAGTGTTCCCAGCACCGCCTCGCGCAACAGCAGGATCTCCGCAAACAACTCCGGGCTCGGCTGGTTGATGTAACGATGAATGAGATTCTGAAGACGGGACGTTTCGCTCTCGAGCAGCGCCAGAATCTTGTCGGATTCGCGCACCTGCCGCACGTCCTCCCAGGCCGAGCCGAGCACCTTTGCGCCGTTCCAGATCAGGACGGCCAGCACGACGACCACGGCGGAATTGAGCAAGGCGATCGACAGGATGCGCCAGCGGATCGGCACCGCGCGCAAGATGCTTACGACGCGGGCGCGCACCTTCGCGGCGAAGCCTGCCGGGCGTTCCGCAATCTCGCTTTGCGCGGGCGTCGCCAAGGTCGTTCTCACTCCACCTTGCGGATGCGATCGATCAATTCCGCGGTCGCGGGATCGCGCGTTGTGGTTGCGTGGATGCCTGCCGTGAATGGAAAGAGGGTTCCGATCGGCGCCACATTTGCGCGATCACGGCCCGTGTGGCGCGCAGCCTGAACGGCCGGATAATCCTCGCGTTGGGTATCGGCAGCGCGGAATTCGCGCGCAAAAACGCCCGTTGTCGCAACCGTCGAAGACAGCGCGACGACGAGACTGAAGGTCCGCGGAACACTGGCGCGGTACACAGGCAACTTTTTCCTCTTAGTGATGGTGTCTGTCGTCGGCAGAAAAGGTTCAACGCTTTTTTTGCGGAAGCAGGCGGGAGATGAGCTATTCTGCCGACCGCAAATGTGCCGTCAATGGTGCGAAGGTCGAGCCGTTCGGGAGGAAATTGCCGCTCGGACGATTTGCTGACGCGCGTGGACGGGCGAAATCCGGTTATTGCGTGCACAATCGAGAATGTTTCTGCGGTGAAATCGATATTCAGAGCACTACAACTCGCGGCTGCAATCGTCGCCGTCTGCGCCGCTTCGCCGGCGTTTGCGACGACCGACATCATGTGGTGGCACGCGATGTCGGGCGAGCTCGGCAAGCAGGTCGAGAAGCTTGCCGCCAGTTTCAATGCGTCCCAATCGGATTATCGGATCATCCCGAGCTACAAGGGCAACTACACCGAGACCGTCACCGCCGCGATCTTCGCGTTCCGTTCCCGGACCCAGCCGGCCATCGTGCAGGTCAATGAGATCGCGACCGCAACGATGATGGCGGCAAAGGGCGCAATCTATCCCGTCTACGAGCTGATGAAGGACGCGCAGGAGCCGTTTTCGCCGGCGGCGTATCTTCCCGTCGTCACCGGCTACTATGCCGATGTGAGCGGCAACCTGCTGTCGTTTCCGTTCAATGCCTCGACGCCGATCCTCTATTATAACAAAACCATGTTCCGCGACGCCGGCCTCGATCCCGAGGTCGCGCCGAAGACGTGGCCGGAAATCGGTCAGGCTGCGAAGCGCCTGCGCGAGCGGGGCGCTGTCTGCGGATTCACTACCTCCTGGCCCTCCTGGATCAACATCGAGAATTTTTCCGCATTCCACAATTTGCCGCTTGCGACCCAAACCAATGGTTTCGGCGGACTGGACTCCGTGCTGACCTTCAACAATCCGGTCGTGGTGCGCCACATCGCGCAGCTCGCGGAATGGCAGACCACAAAGGCCTTTGACTACAGTGGGCGCGCGCAATCGGCCGAGCCGCGCTTTCAAAGCGGCGAGTGCGGCATCTTCATCGGCTCTTCGGCGACACGCGCCGACATCAAGGCGAACTCGAAGTTCGACGTCGGCTACGGCATGATGCCTTATTGGCCGGACGTCGCGGGCGCGCCGCAAAACACCATCATCGGAGGCGCAACGTTGTGGGTGCTTCGCGACCGGCCGCGCGCCGAATACAAGGGCGTCGCGAGATTCTTTTCCTACCTGTCGAAGCCCGAGGTGCAGGCGGCCTGGCATCAGAATACGGGTTATCTGCCGATCACGCGTGCGGCCTTCGAACTCACGCGCGAGCAGGGCTTTTACGACCGCAATCCCGGCGCTTCGATCTCCATCGAGCAGGTCACGTTGAAGCCGCCGACGGAGAACTCGCGCGGGCTTCGGCTCGGCTCTTTCGTGCTGATCCGCGATGTCATCGAGGACGAGCTCGAGCAAGCCTTCGCCGGAAAGAAATCCGCGCAGGCTGCGATGGATTCCGCGGTCGAGCGCGGCAACAAGCTGTTGCGCCAGTTCGAGCGCGCAAGCGCGGATCGCTAGTCACGGCGCGTCGCCGGCCGCTGTTCGTGCGACCAGGAAATGGGCCTCCGATCAATCTGCATGAAATTTAGGCAAAGATACCCCTCTGTATGCAATAGAGCGTCGTGCTCAGCGGCTGGGTGGAGGCGGTTTTTCGATATCCGAACATGGGTTTAGCCGGCCCTGAGGCGCTCCTCGGGGCTTGGCACGAACCTTGCGACAACCGCTCCAAAGCTCGTTTCCACGTTGCGTTGGAGCCCCCCATGAAGCGCCGCGATTTTCTCAAGTCCGTCTCTGGATTGGCCGCAGGCGCAATGACGGGGGCGCCAGCGATCTGGTCTCCGGCCAAGGCCGATGCACGGTCCGAGACGCTTCTGATCGTGTCGGAAGGCGGCCCCAACAATCTCGACATTCACGGCGTGGGCACCAACGTACCCGGCTACGAGGTGTCCTGGAATTGCTACGACCGCCTGATCACGCACGAGATGAAAAGCGGCCCCGGCGGCGTTCCCTATTACGACCGCGACAAGTTCAAGGGCGAGCTCGCCGACGACATGAACGTCGGCGACATGTCGGTCACTTTCAAGCTGAAGAAGAATGCCAAGTTTCACGACGGCACACCGGTCACGGCAAAGGACGTGAAATGGTCGCTCGACCGCGCCGTCTCGGTCGGCGGCTTCCCGACCTTCCAGATGAGCGCGGGCTCGCTCACCAAGCCGGAGCAGTTCGTCATCGTCGATGACTCCACGGTGCGCGTCGACTTTGCCAGGAAGGATCGCCTGACCGTCCCCGATCTCGCGGTCATCGTCCCCTGCGTCATCAATTCGGAGCTGGTGAAAAAGAACGCTTCCGAGAAGGATCCGTGGGGACTTGAATACACCAAGCAGCAGACCGCGGGCTCCGGTGGCTACAAGGTGACGAAATGGACCGCCGGCACCGAGGTGGTCATGGAGCGTAACGACGAATGGGTCGGCGGTCCGATGCCAAAGATCAAGCGCGTGATCTGGCGCATGGTGCCGCAGGCCGGCAACCGTCGCGCGCTGCTGGAGCGGGGCGATGCCGACATCTCCTACGAGCTTCCGTTCAAGGATTTCCAGGAGATGAAGGCTGCCGGCAAGCTGGACATCGTCTCGCTGCCATTCTCCAACGGCATCCAGTACGTCGGCATGAACGTCACCAAGCCGCCCTTCGACAATGTGAAAGTGCGGCAAGCGATCGCCTACGCCATTCCCTACCAGAAGATCATCGACGCGGTGCTGTTCGGGCTAGCCAACCCGATGTTCGGCGCGCCGGCCGACAAGGCGACCGAGGTCGCATGGCCGCAGCCGACCAAATATTTCACCAACATGGAGAAGGCCAAGGCGCTGATGGCGGAAGCCGGTTATGCCAACGGCTTCGAGACCACGATCTCCTTTGACCTGAACTTTGCCGGGGTGAACGAGCCGCTCTGCATCCTTGTGCAGGAGAGCCTCGACCAGATCGGCATCAGGACCACGATCAACAAGGTCCCCGGCGCCAACTGGCGCACCGAATTGACCAAAAAAGAAATGCCGCTTTTCACCAACGTGTTTTCGGGCTGGCTCGATTACCCCGAATACTTCTTCTACTGGTGCTATCACGGCAACAATTCGATCTTCAACACTATGAGCTACAAGTCGCCGGAGATGGACAAGCTCATCGACGGTGCACGCATGGCGGCGTCGACCGGCGACAAGGCGACCTACGACACGGATGTGAAAGGCTTTGTCGACCTCGCCTTTGCCGAGGTCCCGCGCATTCCGATCTACCAGCCCTTCGTCAACGTCGCGATGCAGAAGAACGTGTCGGGCTACCAATACTGGTTCCACCGGCGGCTCGATTATCGCACGCTGGTGAAGGGGTGAGAGCTGCAGCGAGATCGTTTTGGCGCGTTTTCCATCCTGACGAGCTTCGCAAGGATGGATCGAGGGGCATCGTGACCACGATGCGAGCCGGGGTGGGGGGCGTATCTGGACCGGCCCTGATGCCTCTCACCCCGGTATTCGGCAAGCGGATGGCGAGTGGCGAGTAGGGAATTAGAGAGCGTGGCGACAACCATCCGCAGACGAAGAGACGCCATTCGTCACCTGGCATTCGCGCGAGCCTTGCGGAGAGCCCGATGCTCACGATGATCGGCAAGCGATTGATGTTCGCGGTCCCGAGCCTGATCGGGGTGGTCATCGTGACGTTCCTGCTGACGCGCGCGTTGCCCGGCGATCCCGCCGCCTACTTCGCCGGTCCCGCCGCGACCAAGGAGGCGGTCGAGCAGATCCGCAAGAAGCTCGGCTTCGACAAGCCGCTGATCGAGCAGTTCTTTCGCTACAGCAGCGATCTCGCCCACGGCGATTTCGGAACGTCGCTGACGACGGGGCAGCCGGTCGCGACCGAAATCCGCAACCGTCTGCCCGCTTCCGCCGAGCTCACGCTGCTGGGCCTCTTCATCTCGATCCTGATTGCGTTGCCCCTTGGCGTGCTTGCCGCGACGCGGCCGGGGTCCTGGATCGACCACCTCTGCCGCGTCACGACGACGGCCGGCGTGTCGCTGCCGGTGTTCTTCACCGGCCTCGTGCTGGTCTACGTGTTCTACTTCCTGCTCGGCTGGTCGCCGGCGCCGCTCGGGCGGCTCGACGTTTTCTACAGCGCGCCGCCGACGGTGACCGGCTTTTATCTGATCGATACCCTGATCGCGCGTGATTTCGAGGCCTGGCGCTCCGCCTTGAGCCAGCTTGTGCTGCCGGCAGCGACGCTTGCGATCTTCTCGCTGGCGCCGATCGCACGCATGACGCGCGCCTCGATGCTCTCGGTGCTGTCGTCCGACTTCGTGCGCACCGCGCGCGCGAGCGGGCTGAAGCCGTCGACCGTGATCGTCACCTACGCTTTCCGCAACGCGATGCTGCCGGTCATCACCACGCTGTCCATGGTGTTCTCGTTCTTGCTCGGCGCCAACGTGCTCGTGGAGAAGGTGTTCGCCTGGCCCGGCATCGGCTCTTACGCCGTGGAAGCGCTGATCTCATCGGACTTCGCGCCGGTGCAGGGCTTCGTGCTGACCATGGCGGTGATCTATGTCGCGCTCAATCTGATGATCGACATTCTCTACGGCGTCATCGATCCGCGCGTGAGACTTGAAGGCTGAAGAGGTCACGATGAGCAGCGTCGCGCCCACCGCCGAACCCGTCGCCCCCGTCCGCAGCAACAGCGGCCTCTGGGCCATGCTCGAGCACACCCGCTACGTGCTGGGCGAGAACCGCGTCACTGCGTTTGCCTTTGCGCTGCTGCTGGTCATCGTTTTTGCGGCGCTGTTCGGCCCCTACGTCGTGCCCTACGATCCCCTGGCGTCCGACACCGCGATGGCACTGAAGGCGCCGTCGGCCGCGCACTGGTTCGGTACCGACCAGCTGGGCCGCGACATGTTCAGTCGCGTCATCGTTGCGACGCGGCTCGACACGTTCATCGCGGTCGCTTCCGTTGTGCTGGTATTCCTGATGGGCGGGCTTGCCGGCATCGCCGCCGGCTATTTCGGCGGCTGGACCGATCGCATCGTCGGCCGCATCGCCGATACCATCATGGCGTTCCCGCTCTTCGTGCTGGCGATGGGCATCGTCGCTGCGCTCGGCAACACCGTCCAGAACATCATCATCGCCACCGCGATCGTCAACTTTCCGCTCTATGCGCGGGTTGCGCGCGCGGAAGCCAACGTGCGCCGCAACGCGGGGTTTGTCCAGGCGGCGCGGCTTTCGGGCAACAGCGAATACAGGATCCTGCTCGGCCATATCCTGCCCAACATCATGCCGATCATGATCGTGCAGATGTCGCTGACCATGGGATATGCGATCCTCAATGCGGCGGGCCTGTCGTTCATCGGGCTCGGCGTGCGGCCGCCGACGGCGGAGTGGGGCATCATGGTCGCGGAAGGCGCGAGCTTCATGGTGTCCGGCGAATGGTGGATTGCGTTGTTCCCGGGCCTTGCGCTGATGATCGCGGTGTTCTGCTTCAACCTGCTCGGCGATGGGCTGCGCGATATCGTCGATCCGCAGCGGAGGACGTGAGCCGTGGGTGCGGTTATTCAAAGGGTCGTAATTGCCGGGGTCGAGCCGGCAATCCATAACGCGAAGCGCGAGCTCAAATTGCGGAGAGCGTCATGACCGCGCAGCCGCTGCTCGACGTCCACGACCTCACGGTCGAATTTTCCACCCGGCGCGGTATCGTCAAGGCCGTGCAGCACGTCAACATCACCGTCGGCAAGGGCGAGACGGTCGGCATCGTGGGCGAGTCCGGCTCCGGCAAGTCGGTCACGTCATACGCTGTGATGCGCATCCTCGACCGGGCCGGGCGGATCGCCGAAGGCTCGGTGATGTTTTCGGGCATCGACGTGAAGGCCGCGAGCGAGGAAACGATGCGCGACCTGCGCGGCCGCGAAATCTCGATGATTTTTCAGAACCCGCGTGCGGCGCTGAACCCGATCCGCAAGGTCGGCGATCAGATCGAGGACGTGCTGCGTCAGCACGTTCAGCAGGCGATGGTCGCCGATCACGGCGAGAAGGCGATCGAGGCCTTGGAGCAGGTCAAGATCGCCCGGCCCCGCGAACGCTATCATGCCTATCCCTTCGAGTTGTCCGGCGGCATGTGCCAGCGCGTGGTGATCGCGCTCGCGCTGGCCTGCAATCCGCAGCTGCTGATTGCCGACGAGCCGACCACCGGCCTCGACGTCACCACGCAAAAGGCCGTCATGGACCTGATCGTCGAGCTGACGAAAAAGCGGGCCATGTCGACCATTTTGATCACCCATGATCTCGGTCTCGCCGCCGCCTATTGCGACCGCGTCGTGGTCATGGAGAAGGGGCGCGTGGTCGAGACTGCGAAATCTGCCGACATCTTCGCCAGGCCCGAACATCCCTATACGCGAAAGCTCATGCGCGCGACCCCGCGCATCGGCGTGTCGCTGCGCGATCTCCTGCCGGAGGACACGGAGCTTCCCGCAAGTGCAGCGCCGGCTGCGACCGCAAACGGAGGGCAGGGGGTCGGCCAGGACAAGCCGCTGTTGCTGGTCGAAAAGCTCGTCAAGGAATATCCGCGACAGGGCGCGACGGCCGTGCTGTCCAAGCTGTTCGGCCGCAAGCCGCCGGTGGAGCAGGAGGTGTTTCGCGCCGTCGACGGCATCAGCTTCTCCGTGGGCAAAGGGGAAAGCGTTGGCCTGGTCGGCGAATCCGGCTGCGGCAAGTCGACGACCTCGATGATGGTGATGCGGCTTCTCGACCAGACGTCGGGCCGCATCAGTTTTGACGGCGAGGAGATCGGCGGCATCATGTCGAACGCCTTTGCCCGGCTGCCGTTGCGCAGCCGCATTCAGATGGTGTTCCAGGACCCGACCGACAGCCTCAATCCACGGTTCACCGCCGCCCGTGCCATTGCCGACCCGATCCTGCAGCTCGGCGACCTCAAAAGCCGTGCCGCAGTGCGCGCGCGCTGCGAGGAACTCGCCACGCTCGTCGGCCTGCCCATCAATCTGCTCGACCGCTTCCCGCATCAATTATCGGGCGGGCAGAAGGCCCGCGTCGGCATCGCGCGGGCGATCGCGCTCCATCCCAAGCTCGTGATTCTCGACGAGCCGACCGCAGCCCTCGACGTTTCCGTCCAGGCCGTGGTGCTGAACCTGTTGCAGGACCTGAAGGCATCGATGGGTATGAGCTATTTGTTTGTCTCCCATGATTTGAACGTGGTGCGCCTGTTGTGTGACCGTGTCATCGTGATGCGGAGCGGGCGGATCGTGGAGCAGGGCCCGGCCGAGCGCGTGCTGGGCGATCCCCAGGACGCCTATACGCGTGAGCTGCTGACGGCTATACCTCATCCGCCGTTGCCGGTTCACTGAGCATGCTCCGGAAATGTGGGAACCGGTTTTCCGACAAGATCATGCTCAAACAACGAACGACGTGATGGAAGAGCGATGCCTGCTGATCCGCTGGACGATTACATCGACGCCGTCGCCAGGGTCCTGAACCTGCCGATCGAGCCGGCCTGGAAACCGTCGGTTCGCGCGAACCTCGAAGTGTCGCTGCGACTGGCGCGACTGGTCGACGAATTCCCGCTGCCCGATGAAGCCGAGCCGGCCAGTGTCTTCACAGCCTGATTTCGCCATGGGTGGATCGCAAGCACCATCGACGGCCGCGGACATCGCGAGCGCCGTAGCGGCTTGCAAGATATCGGCGCTGGAGATCGTCGAAGCCGCGCTTTCCCGAATCAAGCAACACGACTCCGTTCTCAACGCCTTTACCGACGTGACCGCGGAGCGCGCGTGCGCGAAGGCGCGCGCCGTCGATGCCGCGATCGCCGAGGGCAGGGCGGTCGGCCCGCTGGCCGGGGTTCCCTTCGCCGTGAAGAACCTGTTCGACGTTGCCGGACTTTCCACCCGCGCGGGCTCCAGGATCAATCGCGAGCTTCCGCCGGCGGCGCGCGACGCGACGCTGATCGAGCGGCTGGAGGCTGCCGGTGCGGTTTTGATCGGCGCGCTCAACATGGGCGAATACGCCTACGATTTCACGGGCGAGAATGTGCATGACGGCCCGTCACGCAATCCGCATGACCCGACGCGAATGAGCGGCGGCTCTTCCGGCGGCTCGGGCAGCGCCGTCGGCGGCGCGCTGGTGCCGATCGCGCTCGGCTCCGATACCAACGGATCGATACGCGTGCCGTCCTCGTTCTGCGGCGTGTTCGGGTTGAAGCCGACCTATGGACGGCTGTCGCGTGCGCGGTCGTTTCCCTTTGTCTACAGCTTCGACCATCTCGGTCCGTTCGCGCGCAGCGTAAAGGATCTCGCGCTCGCCTACGATGCGATGCAGGGGCCCGATGACGACGATGCCGCCTGCACCACGCGTCCGCCCGAACCCGCAATGCCGCTGCTTGCGCAGGGCATCTCCGGCCTGCGGATCGCGCTCGCCGGCGGGCATTTCCAGAAGAACCTGTTTCCAGAAGCGATCGAGGCGGTCGCCCGCGTGGCGAAAGCGCTATCCGTCACGCGCACGATGGAGATTCCGCAGGCCTCGCGCGCCCGTGCGGCGGCCTATGTCATCACCACGGTCGAAGGCGCCTCTCTGCACCTCGACCGCCTGCGCCAGCGGCCGAACGATTACGATCCCGCGGTGCGCGACCGGCTGATCGCAGGCGCTCTGGTTCCCGCGCCACTGGTCGACCGGGCGCAGAAATTCCGCCGTTGGTATCGCGCACAGCTCCTGGAAATCTTCAGGTCCGTCGACGTGCTTATCGCGCCCGCCACGCCATGCGTCGCGCCGAAGCTCGGGCAGGTGAATTTCGTGCTCGACGGCGTCGAGCAGCCCGTGCGTGCCAACATCGGCATCCACACCCAGCCGATCTCGTTCGTCGGTTTGCCCGTGGTCGCCGTTCCGGTGCCGCTCGAGCCGATGCCGATCGGGGTGCAGATCATCGCCGCGCCCTGGCGCGAGGACATTGCGCTGCGGACTGCCTACGCGCTCGAACAGATGGGCGTGGTCGCAGCGCCGCCGCCGAGAGGGATTTGAGAAATGGATATCGATCTGCCCGATGTGCTTGCGGCGGTGACCGCGCAGTTCGAGCGCTATGAAAAAGCGCTAGTCGGAAACGACGTCGCGGTGCTCGACGAGTTGTTTCACAGGGATGCCCGCACCCTGCGCTACGGCGTCGGCGAAAATCTCTACGGCTACAGCGAGATCAGCTCGTTCCGCGCCGCACGCTCGCCGATCGGTCTCGATCGCCGCACCGCGCGCACATTGATCACCACCTATGGCCGCGACACAGCGGTTGCTTCCACGCTGTTCTACCGCGATCATCTGGCCGGCAAGGTCGGACGGCAGATGCAGACCTGGGTGCGGTTTCCAGAGGGCTGGAGAATTGTCGCGGCCCATGTCAGCATCATCGAGGAACCCAAGGTGAAGTCCGCATGAGCCTCGACGATCTTCCGAACAACGCGCCGCAACGCGCCGCAGGCGCGAGCGAGCCGGTGGTCCGGCGCGTCGATCGGGCCTCGCCCGCTCCCGCGAAGATCACGCGCGCAGAGGAGTTGCGCCTGCAGCTCGCCGACGAGATCGTGCGCGGCTCCCTGGCGCCGGGCGCGCCGCTCGACGAGACCGAGATCGCGCGCCGCTTCAACGTCTCGCGAACGCCGGTGCGCGAGGCGTTGCGTCAGCTTGCAGCCTCAGGTCTGGTCGACGCCCGCGCGCATCGCGGCGCGGTGGTCGCGCGCCCGACGATCGAGCGGCTGACCGGGATGTTCGAGGCCATGGCCGAGCTCGAAGCCTTGTGCGCCGGGCTTGCCGCGGAGCGGATGACCCCCCTCGAGCGCCATCGGCTCGAGGCCGTGCATGAGGAGCTGCGCCTGTTGAGTCATGCCGGCAATCCCGACCGCTTCCATCAAGTCAACGAGCGCTTCCACAATACGATCTATGCCGGCTCGCAAAACGCCTACATCGCCGAGATGACGCTCGCGACGCGGGTCAGGGTGCAGCCGTTCCGCCGTGCCCAGTTCCGCAATCTCGGGCGGCTCGCCAAGTCGCAGGTCGAGCACGAGCGCGTCGTGGTTGCCATCATGCGCGGCGACAAGGTCGGGGCAGCGGCCGCGATGCGCGACCATATCGAGCTCGTGCGCGACGAATACGAGCTCTACGCGGTGTCGTTATAGGCTTCTCAGGGCTCTGGCTTCCTGTCGCGCGGCAAAAACAAGAGAATGTGAAGCGGCGCCGCGGCTCGCTAGGAACCGGGCCTTGTCAGGACTGTTCTTCCCGATCCTTTCTGGATCAGGAGAAACGCGATGGCCTCATCCTCCGACAAGGATCCGAAACATCACACCCAGAAGATGAAGAAGCGTCTGCAGGAGACGGTGACGCATCTGCGCCAGGACATCGACAAGGTCGGCGAGCCGCAGCTCGCCGCCATGTTCGAGACCGCGGCCGAAGTGCTCGGCGGTCTCATCAAGGCCTTCGACGATTACGAGAAGAAGAACGAGTTGGCCTGGCGCAAATCCGCATAGGAGAAGAACCTTGTCCACCTTGCCCTTGATGCCGGATCGCGGCAAGCGTCGCCTGCTTGCTGCGGCGATCTCGCTGCCGACGGTTGGTCTGGTCGTTCCGGTCCACGCGGCGTTTGCCGCGCGCCATGAGGAGAAGCAGCCCGAAGTCACGCCGCCCGAGGATCTCATGCGCGAGCATGGCGTGCTTGATCGAGTGCTGCTGGTGTACGAGGCCTGCTTGTTGAAGTTCGATGCGAGGGAGGACTTCGATCCCGCCGTGATTTCCAATTCCGCCCAGATCGTCCGCGACTTCATCGAGGACTATCACGAGCAATCGGAGGAGCACGCGGTTTTCCCGCGCTTCAAGAAGGCCGGAAAGCTGGTGAGCCTGGTCGATACGCTGCTCGATCAGCACAAGGCCGGCCGGCGCGTGACGGACACCATCATCAGGTTTGCGCCGAACAGCCGAAAGGACGGCGACGAACGAAAGCAGGTCGTGGGCGCGATCCATTCCTTCATATCGATGTACCGGCCGCATGCGGCGCGCGAGGACACCGATCTGTTCCCGCTGCTGCGCGAGATCGTGTCGCCGCACGAATACGACGCGATGGCGGAGGATTTCGAGAAGAAGGAGCATGAAAAATTCGGCGACGACGGTTTTGAGATGATGGTGCACCGCGTGGCCGCCATCGAGCGGAGCATCGGGATCGCCGACCTCGCGCAGTTTACGCCGAGGTAAGGTTGCCCTCACGCACAGCCCGGAATGACTCCTACACCGCCGCCGCTTCCGCCATATAGGCCCGCCAGCCGCCGAACGCGGTGATGTCGCGGGCGCCCTCGAGGCCTGCGGCCTCGACCAGAAAGCCCTTGACGTTGCGGCCATCGGCGAGGCGGATCGTGCCGATCGACAGGGGCGGCGGGATCGCGGCGACGAACTGGCCGAAGGCCGATGCCGCGAGGCTCCAGACTTCCAGGGCGATGGCGCTGCCCTGGCCCGCGTCCACCCGCAGCATGCCTGGCTTCGGCGGCGTCGTCGGCAGCGCATAGAGCTTGTAGTCCGGCGCGGTGACGGCCTGCTCGATCAGGCGTCCGCCCAGCGTTCGCAATTCACCATTCAGCGCCATGCCCGACATATGCGCACCGACCACCGCGATCATAAGATCGCCTCCGGAGGAAGCCGGCAGCGGCGCAAGCGGGGGCTGGGGCACGCCGCGCGCGCCAACGGTCAGTCCGGTGTCGGCATGGAACACGCGTCCGATGCTGGCGAGCAGCGCGTCCCGTCCGGCCGGCGCCAGCAGGGTGATCCCGAAAGGAATGTCATCGGGCCGCATCGAGGCCGGCAGCGCGAGCCCGCAGAGATCGAGCAGATTGACGAAATTGGTGTAGGTGCCGAGCCGGCTGTTGAGCTCGATCGGATTGGCGAGTACCTGCTTAGTCGTGTAGACGGTCGGCGCGGTCGGCAGCACGATTGCATCGATATTGGCGAAGGCGCGCGCGGCGATCTTGCGCAGGCCTTGCAGGCGATACAACGCGGAAAAGGTCTCGGTCGCGGTCAGGCGGCTGCCCGGTGCGATGATCTCGCGCGTCACCGGATGGATCGAATCCGCAGACGAGGCGAGCAGATTTCGGATCACCAGATAACGCTCGGCAACCCAAGGGCCTTCGTAGAGCAATCGCGCCGTTTCGTAAAACGGCTCCATGTCGAATTCGACGAGCTCGGCGCCGAGCGCGCTCCAGCGCTTCATTGCCTCGCCATAGGCGGCCTCCGACGCCTTGTCGCCGAAATAGATCAACTGCCCGTTGCGGGGGACGCCGAGCCGGAGCTTCGCCGGCAGCGGCGTCAGTTGACCAAACGGCCGGTCGCGCGAAAACGGATCGGCGCCGTCGACCCCCGCCATCGCCGCGAGCGCGGTCACGGCATCGTCGACGGTCAGCGAAAACACGCTGACGCAATCCAGCGTGCGGCAGGCCGGCGTAACGCCGGCGGTCGAAACCATGCCGAGACTGGGCTTGAGCCCGACGATGTTGTTGAGCATCGCCGGCACACGGCCGGAGCCTGCCGTGTCGGTGCCGAGCGAGAGCGGCACCAGACCGGCCGCAACCGCGACCGCCGAGCCCGAACTCGATCCGCCTGGAATGAGATCGGAGCGGAGCGGATTGTTGGGAATGCCGTAAGGCGAGCGCACGCCGACGAGGCCGGTCGCGAACTGGTCGAGATTGGTCTTGCCGATGATGATCGCGCCGGCCTCGCGCAGCCGCGCCACCGCGGTCGCATCATGCAAGGGCGAATAGGAGAAGGCCGGGCAGGCTGCGGTCGTCGGCATTCCCTTGACGTCGATATTGTCCTTGACCGCGACGGGGACGCCGAACAGCGGCAGGTCGCGCGCATCTTTCGCCTTCAGGCCTTCCGCTTCGGCAACGGCTTCTTTCTCGTTCCGCAGGCTGATGAACACCGCCGGATCGTTGTAGTTGCGGATGCGCAGATAGCTGCGCGCCACGGTCTGCGCGGGCGACACGGTGCCGGCGCGGTGCGCAGCGACGATCGCGGCAACGGTTTCGGTCACACAAAACTCCGCTTCAACGAGGGGGGCCGGCCGTTTCCGACTAAAATTTCTGCTCCCATGAAGCAAGGGGTATGCCATCTGTACACATCTGGCGGCGCCCCGGGTTCGATCAATTACGCTGTGTGGTCAAACACTTATGTTGATTTTTCAGCGGCAGGCGCGCCCTCGCGGGATGCGCGAGGCCCAGACTGCTCATTTTGTGAGCAGGCCCGTACCGCGGACTAACGCGTCACCTTGCTGCTTCCTTGCGTGATCAATCGTGCCGCGCGCTGGTCGCGCGTGTAGATCCAGAGCCAGCTCAAGGCCACGCTGAGGCGATGGCGTATTCCGATCAGGAAATAGATGTGGGCGATGCCCCAGATCCACCAGGCGATCGCACCGCGCAGCTTGATCTTGCCGAAATCGATCACCGCGATCCGCTTGCCGATCTGCGCGAGGCTGCCGGAATGCTTGTAGCGGAACGGCCCGCATTTCTCGCCCTTCAGGCGGGCCCTGATGCAGGCGGCGACGTAACGGCCCTGCTGCTTGGCGGCGGGCGCGATCCCGGGAACGGGCTTTCCGTCCCAGGCGTCGATCGTGACGGTATCGCCGATGGCGAAGATGTCGGGATGGCCGGGCACGGTGAGATCGGGAAGGACCTGCACGCGGCCGGCGCGGTCGGAGGGCGCATCGAGCCACTCGGCCGCGGGCGAGGCGCGCACGCCCGCGGCCCAGATTTTCGTTTTTGCATCGAGCCTTTGGCCGCCGAAAACGACGCCCTCCCTGTCGATCTCCGTCACGGGCTGGCCCAGCACGACCTCGACGCCGATCCGCTCGAGCGAGCGTTGCGCATAAGCGGAGAGATCGTCGCCAAATCCTGCGAGCACACGCGGGCCGGCTTCGATCAGCACCACGCGCGCCTTGCGCGTATCGATCTTGCGGAAATCTCCGGGCAGCGTGTGGTGCGCAAGCTCGGCGATGGTGCCGGCGAGCTCCACGCCGGTGGGGCCCGCGCCGATGATCACGAATGTCAATCGCGCCGCCCGCCGTGCGGGATCTTCCTCGCGCTCGGCGCGCTCGAAGGCAACCAGGATGTGACGCCGCAACGTGGTTGCGTCCTCGAGCGTCTTGAGGCCCGGCGCAAACGTCTCCCACTCGTCATGACCGAAATAGGCATGGCGCGCTCCGGTCGCGAGAACCAGCGTGTCATACGGCTCCGAACCGCCGTCCTCGAACAGCACGCGCCGACCTTCGACGTCGACGCCGGTCACCGTTGCAAACAAGGTCGTGACCTCGCGCCGGTCGTGAAGGAGATATCGGATCGGCCAGGCGATCTCCGAGGTCGCAAGCGAGGCGGTGGCAACCTGATAGAGCAGCGGCTGGAACAGATGATGGTTCCGGCGGTCGATCATGGTGATCGCGAGCGGCGCGCCGGCGAGCCGATAGGCGGTTTCAAGTCCGGCGAAGCCTGAGCCGACGATCACGACACGATGGGGATTTGCGGGAATCTGGGTCATGGCAACCAGTATGTCGCCATTCGCCGGTTCCGTCCAAGAGGGTTCGCCAATCCCGCGATAGAGTACGCCTATGATTGCGCCCACGGCGCCCGGCGAAAATACCTTTGCGGCGGCGAATCCTTTGGCCCCGCTCAAGCGTCCAGGATCCGGAACTCTTCGAGAAGATGGAGCAAACGATGGAACGCAGGCTGATCAGGTATCGCACGACGCCCGAGATGGCGGACAAGAACGCCGCGCTCGTATCCGCAGTATTTGCCGAGCTTCGGGCTGCAAGGCCCGCGGGCATTCGCTATCTTACGCTTCGGTTGGAAGACGATACCTTTATTCATATCGTCGAGACCACGACGGATGCCGGCTCAAGCGCGCTGACCCGGCTTGACGCCTTTCAGGCCTTCCAGAGCGGCATTCGCGAGCGCTGCGCCGAGCCTCCGGCGGTCCACGGTGCAACCGTGGTCGGCAATTACCGGATGCTGGACGAAGGCTAGCAGCATTCTCGTCGCGGAGGCAGGATGAACGCGATCCCGGAGGATTCCGCAGCCGCCCAGTTCGACGCGCTGCTGGTTGCGATGCGGCCAAGGCTGCATCGCTATTGCGCGCGCATGGTGGGCTCGGTGATCGACGGCGAGGACGTGCTGCAGGACGCCCTGATCAAGGCGGTGGAATCCTTTGCAGGCGCGGGACCGATCCGCAATCCCCAGGGCTGGCTGTTCAAGATCGCGCACAATGCGGCGCTCGATTTCCTGCGCCGCCGCCAGCGGCAGCAGGCGCTGCAATCGGCGCAGGAGGTGGACATGATCGCCGACGGGATCGACGAGGTGAGCAGCCGCCAGATTGCGGCGATGTCGCTCCGCACATTCATGCGGCTGCCGGTCGCGCAACGCGCGAGCGTGATCCTGATGGACGTGCTCGGCTGCTCGCTGCAGGAAATCTGCGAGGTCCTGGACTATTCGATGCCGGCGACGAAAGCTGTGCTGCATCGCGGGCGCATGCAACTGCGCGAGTTTGCGCGGGAGCCAGACGACGCTCCCAGGCCGAAGCTTTCGGACGCCGACCACGCGCGGCTTGCCGCCTACGTCGCCTCATTCAATGCCCGGGACTTCGACGCCATTCGCGCCATGGTCGCCGACGATGTGCGCCTCGAACTCGTCAACAAGACGCGGCTGCGGGGCAAGGCCGAGGTGTCGCGCTATTTCGGCAATTACGCCAAAGCGGGCGACTGGCGTCTGGTCGCGGGATCGGTCGAGGACCGTCCGGCGATCCTGGTGTTTGACCCGAACGAGCCGGAGCGCCCGACCTATTTCATCCTGCTGGGCTGGGAGGGCGACAAGGTCGCGACCATCCGTGATTTCCGCCACGCCCCCTATGTGGTCGAGGGTATCGCGTACCACGTCTGAAGCCGAAGCCCTTTCGACTGCGACAAACGGAGCCGGCGAACCGGCATTATATTTCTTGCCACCCGCGCCCGCGAAGAATTATGGTGCATGTCGCCTTGAGCCGAAGGTTCTAAGCCAGAACCGTCGCTTCGAGCTTGCTGCGGGCCACGGGTTTCGCGCACAAAACACTGTCACACAAGCGATCACGCGGCAGCGCGACGGCTTACGTCTAACGAGGGAGGGGACTTTATGAGGACGGCATTCTGGCGCGCGGGAGCGGCGGCACTCGCGTTGTCGAGCCTTGCGCTTTCAAATCCCGCGCTGGCGAGCGACACCATCAAGATCGGCTTTGTTTCGACGTTCAGCGGTCCGACCGCGGTGATCGGTAACGACATGCGCAATTCCTTCGAGCTCGCGCTCGACCATCTCGGCCGCAAGATGGGCGGCAAGCCGGTCGAGGTGATCTACGAGGACGACCAGCAGAAGCCGGATGTCGGCAAGCAGAAGACCGAAAAGCTGGTGCAGTCGGACAAGGTCGACTTCATCGCCGGCTACATCTGGTCGAACGTGCTGCTCGCCTCGCTGAAGACCGCGGTCAACTCGCAGACCTTCCTGATCACGGCCAATGCCGGGCCCTCGCAGCTCGCGGGCGAACAATGCTCGCCCTATGTGTTCTCGACCTCCTGGCAGAACGACCAGACGCCGCAGGCCATGGGCCTCTACATGAACCAGAAGGGCGTGAAATCGGTATTCCTGATCGGCCCGAATTACGCCGCCGGCAAGGATATGCTGGCGGGCGTCAAGAGCACGTTCAAGGGGCAGGTGATCGGCGAGGAATACACGGTGTGGCCGAGCCAGCTCGATTTTTCCGCCGAGCTGACGAAAGCGCGCAATTCGGGCGCGGAATCCATCTTCGTGTTCTATCCGGGCGCGGCCGGCGTGCAGTTTCTCAACCAGTACGTCCAGGCCGGAATCAAGGACAAGATGCCGCTCTATACCGCCTTCACCGTCGACGAGCTGTCGCTGCCGCTGCAGAAGGACAACGCGCTCGGCGTTCCCGGCGCGCAGGAATGGGTCAACGACCTGCCCAACGAGCAGAACAAGAGGTTTGTGGCCGATTACCGCAAGAAATATCCGGGGCTGCGCCCCACCTATTACGGCGCGCAGGCCTATGACGCCGCCCAGCTCATCAACAGCGCCGTGGTCGCAGTCAACGGCGACACCTCGAAAAAGGACGCCATGAAGGCCGAGATGGAGAAGGCCGATTTCAAGTCGCTGCGCGGCTCCTACAAATACGGCAACAACCACATCCCGATCCAGAATTTCTACCTGCAGGACGTGGTCAAGGATGCCGACGGCCAGCTCTCGCTGAAAACGGTCGCCACCATCGTCAAGGACGATCAGGACCGTTTCCACGATAAATGCCCGATGAAGTAAGCACGGATTTTGCTATGGACAGGCGGCGGCGCCTCGCGCGCTGCCGCTTTTTCTTGGCCCTCGCATCATCTTCGGCTGAGGGGCAGGGCTATGGCAAAAGGTCGAACCGCGTCGTCCCGGACAAGCGAGCGAAAGCGAGCGCGATCCGGGACCCATAACCACAGGACGTTGTCGTCTGGCACGCTGGCGGCCCCAGCTTGGCCCAGCAAACCACCTTAGGGGTTATGGGTCCCCGCCTTCGCGGGGACGACATCGGAGTTGTGGACGCGGCTTGAATGCCGCAACTGGGACTGCTTTGAATCGCCGATGCTGCTCGTTGTCGAACAATTCCTGAACGGATTGCAGTTTGGCCTGCTGCTGTTCCTGCTGGCGGCGGGACTGACGCTGGTGTTCGGCATCATGGATTTCGTCAACCTCGCGCACGGCTCGCTCTACATGATGGGCGCCTATTTCGCCGCGACCTTCGTGGCCTGGACCGGCAACTTCGTGCTCGGGTCGGTGCTGGCGTTGGGTGCCACGCTCTTGCTCGGCATTGCGCTGGAGTTCACGGCGCTCAGACATCTCTACGGTCGCGACCACCTCGACCACGTGCTCGCGACGTTCGGGCTGATCCTGTTCTTCAACGAGGCGGTGCGGCTGATCTGGGGTCCCGCCGGGCTCGCGCTGCCGCTGCCGGCCTGGCTCACCGTGCCGGTGCAGATCGTGCCCGGCATTTTCTATCCCGCCTATCGGCTTGCGATCATCGTGGTGGCGCTCGCGGTCGCGCTCCTGCTTTACCTCGGCGTGATGCGGACCCGCATCGGCATGCTGATCCGCGCCGGCGCTTCCAATCGCGAGATGATCGGCGCGCTCGGCATCAACATCAAGCTGCTCTATACGCTGGTGTTCGGGCTTGGCGCTGCGCTCGCCGGCCTTGCCGGCCTGATGCAGGCGCCGATCCTGACCGTGCAGATCGGGATGGGCGAGAACATCCTGATTCTCGCCTTCGTCATCATCGTGATTGGAGGCATCGGCTCGATTCGCGGCGCGTTTCTGGCCGCCATCTTCGTCGGCCTGATCGATACGCTCGGCCGTGCCTTTCTGCCCAACCTGCTCCGTCAGGTGCTGAGTGGCGCGGCGGCGTCAACTGCGGCGCCCGCGCTGTCCTCGATGCTGATCTATCTTTTGATGGCGATCGTGCTGGTGGTGCGACCGGAGGGCCTGTTTCCGGCCAGCCGACGATGAAGAGGCCCATGGACGTCGGGGCTGTGGTTGCGGCGCTGGTCGTCGCTGCTCTTCTGCTGCTGCCGCTTTATTCGACGCTCACCGGCAATATCTTTGTGCTGACGCTGTTCACCCGCATCGTCATCCTGGCGCTCGCTGCCGCAAGCCTGAACCTCATCATGGGGTACGGTGGCATGATGAGCTTCGGCCATGCCGCCTATCTCGGCATCGGCGGCTATGCGGTGGGCATTCTCGCGCAGGAGGGATTTGGCTCGGGCTTCCTGCAGTTTCCGGTGGCGCTCGCGGCGTCGGCGCTTTTTGCGCTCGTCATCGGCGCGTTGTCGTTGCGCACCCGCGGCGTCTACTTCATCATGATCACGCTCGCCTTCGCGCAGATGGCCTATTACGTCGCCTCCGGGCTCGCGCGCTATGGCGGCGACGACGGCCTGACCATCTACAAGCGCAGCACGTTCGCGGGCCTGATCAACCTGTCGAACCGCGTGCAGTTCTATTATCTCTGTCTGGCCTGTCTTCTGGGCGTCGTTGTCCTTATCTGGCGCATCGTCAATTCGCGCTTCGGCATGGTCGTGCAGGGATTGCGCTCCAACGAGCAGCGGATGCAGGCGATCGGTTTCCCGGCGAAGCGCTACAAGCTCGTCTGCTTCGTCATTGCCGGCACCATGTGCGGGCTTGCCGGCGCGCTGCTCGCCAACAACACCGATTTCGTCAGCCCCGCGGTCATGTACTGGACCCGCTCGGGCGATCTCATGGTGATGGTGATCCTGGGCGGCATGGGTTCGCTGTTCGGGCCCGTGATCGGCGCCGTGGTCTATCTCGTGCTCGAAGAGTTGCTGTCGCAGGTCACCGAATACTGGGCGCTGATCATGGGCCCGCTCTTGCTTTTGATCGTACTGTTCGGGCGCGGCGGCATCATGGGCCTGCTCGGGAGGTTCTCGCATGACTGAGCCGCTGCTCCGCGTGCACAACCTCGTGCGCCGCTTCGGCGGCATCATCGCGACCGACCACGTGTCGCTCGAGATCCCGCGCGGTGAGCTGCATGCCATCATCGGGCCGAACGGCGCCGGCAAGACCACGCTGATCGCCCAGCTCACCGGCCACCTGACGCCGCATGCGGGCAGCGTGTTCCTGGGCGGACGCGACATCACGACGCTGCCGGCCTATCGCCGCTGCTCCCTCGGGCTCGCGCGCTCGTTCCAGATCACCTCGCTGCTCAAGGACTTCACCGCGGCCGACAATGTCGCGCTGGCGGCGCAGGCGCATGACGGCCACTCGTTCCGCTTTCTTGCCAATGCGCGGAAGGAGGCGCGCCTGCGGGCCGCGGCGGCTTCCGCACTCCAACGCGTCGGCCTTGCGGCGCGCGCGGATGTGCTCGTCTCAAGGCTCAGCCACGGTGAGCAACGCGAGCTCGAGCTTGCGGTCGCGCTTGCCACGCAGCCGCAACTCCTCCTGCTCGACGAGCCGATGGCGGGGCTTGGCGTGACCGAATCCGCGCGCATGGTCAAGCTGCTGCAGGAATTGCGCAAGGAGGTGACGATCATCCTGGTCGAGCACGACATGGAAGCGGTGTTCGCGCTCGCCGACCGGATCTCCGTGCTGGTCTATGGGCGTGTCATTGCTTCCGGCACGCCGGCGGAAATTCGCGGGAACGAAGAGGTCAAGCGCGCCTATCTCGGCGATCAGCATGTGGTGGTGCGCCATGGCTGAAACGACCCTGCTCGAAGTCGATGGCATCGAGACCTGCTATGGGCTGAGCCAGGTGCTGTTCGGTCTGTCGCTCTCCATCCGCAAGGGCGAGATGGTGTCGTTGATGGGCCGCAACGGCATGGGCAAGACCACGACCATCCGCTCGATCATGGGACTGACGCCGGCCCGCGCCGGCAACATCCGTTTCGAAGGCGTCGAAGTCCGTGAGCTGCCGTCCTACCGGATTGCAAAGCTCGGCATCGGTCTCGTGCCGGAAGGACGCCAGATCTTCCCCAACCTGACGGTCAGGGAGAATCTCGTCGCGGCCTCCGCCAATCGCCTCGGCAATCCCGACCCCTGGACGCTGGACAAAATCCATGCGCTGTTTCCGCGCCTGGCCGAGCGTGGCGGCAATATGGGCAACCAGCTCTCCGGCGGCGAGCAGCAGATGCTGGCGATCGGCCGCGCGCTGATGACCAATCCGCATCTTCTCATCCTCGACGAGGCGACCGAGGGGCTGGCGCCGCTGATCCGGCAGGAGATCTGGGATTGCCTGTCGATGCTGAAGACGCGGGGTCAGTCGATCCTGGTGATCGACAAGAATGTCGAGCATCTGACCCGCATCTGCGACCGCCATTTCATTATCGAGCGCGGCCGTACGGTATGGAGCGGGACCTCGGAGCAACTCACCGCGGAAGCGGAGTTGCAGCACCGTTATCTCGGGATTTGACCCGCGTTCCCACGAAATCATCTGGCGGCTGCGCCTGCGCGCCGCATCATCGTCATTTGACCGGTTTGGCCGGTGAGATAAGATGGTCGCGCTAGCGAGAGCTGTGGGGAAGCGTTTCGGCTGACGATGCGGTGGATTCGGGATCATGTCAGACAGGGTTCGTGGCTCGCGCTGCTTGCGCTTGTCATCAATCTCGGCCTGTCCTTCGGTCACATTCACGCGATTGCGGGTAAAGGCTCCGAGCGCGGCTTCGCGCCGCTGATCGCAGCCGTCACGGCGCCCGACGGCGGCCAAATTCAAAGCCCAGGTCAAAACCAGGGCCACCACGACGACGGCTCCGCCGATCTTCTCTGTCCGATCTGCATGGCTGCCGGCGCGATCGCTCATGCGCTCGCGGCCGCACCCGTCATACTTGCCATGGTGTTTGCCGAGACGACGATCGTTCTGACGATTGTCGCCGAGCTCGTTGTCCCAGAGCCGCCTCGCGCGGCTTTCGACTCCCGCGGTCCCCCGACGTCCTGACGCCGCCGCTCCGGCCGAGGCAACTCGTGCTGCCATGTTCGGTCCGGAGCTCTCCGCTCCTCGCGCCTGCGCGCTCGCAAGGCGTGAAAACCGGCTCAGGATTCTCACGTGCATTTTCAATTTTTATCAGGGCGACGCCGCAGGGCTTTGCTGTCAGTTTCGTCCCTGCTGCTGCTTGCCGCCGCGCCGCAGGCGTTGGCGCAGAGCGGCAACAGCGCGACATCCCCCGCAGTCGCGACCCCGGAGCCCTCCGCCTCGCCGCCCGCGGCAACTCCGGCGCCAGCCCCAGCCCCTGAGGTAGCACCAGCCGCTCAAGCGGGCGAGAATGTGCTTCCCACCACGCGGGTGTCAGCACCGGTGCAGAGGCCGAGGCCGCGCAGGCCGCAGGCTGCGGTCGCAACCGGCCAACCGCCGGCGCCGACGCAGCAGCAGGCCACAGCTCAACAGAACGACAGGTTCAATTCGGCACGGCGCAACATCTTTCCCCCGGTCGGCGCCAGCGCCTACGAGATGACCCGTCAGGCCATCGAGGCGCTGCCGCAGGGGACCAATGCCGGGCTCGACAAGGTGCTGCTGCAGATGCCGGGCGTGACCCAGGATTCGGCCGCGAGCGGCGAATTGCATGTGCGCAACGAGCACGGCAATTTGCAATTCCGCATCAACGGCGTCCAGCTGCCTGACGGTGTCGCCGGTGGCTTCGCGCCGTTCCTGGACTCCGGCATCGTCGGCAACATGTCGCTTGTGACCGGCGCGCTGCCTGCGCAATATGGCCTGCGCACGGCCGGCGTGCTCGACATCCAGACCCGCTCGGACGCCTTCGACAATTCCGGCAAGATCAGCCTTTACGGCGGCAGTCACCAGACCATCACGCCCTATGCCGAATATGGCGGCACGATCGGGCAGACCCAGTATTACGTGTCGGGCCGCTATCTCTACAATAATCTCGGCATCGAGAATCCGACGCCGGCAAACGAAGCGATCCACGACCGCACGCAACAGGAAAAGGGATTTCTGTATCTGTCGAGCGTGCTCGATCCGCAGAGCCGCCTGACGCTGATCAGCGGCGTCTCGAACGCGCTGTTTCAGATCCCCAACAACCCGGCACAGACGGCCAACTTCGCGACCGCGACCGTCAACACGTTCAATTCGGCGTTTCTCAACGAGCGACAGCTGGAGACGAGCCAGTTCAACGTGCTGGCCTACCAGCGCTCGGCCGAAGGCATCGACGCCCAGATCGCCTATTTCAATCGCTACAACCAGCTGCACTTCTGGCCAGATCCGCTCGGCGACCTGCTCATCAACGGGGTCGCCTCCAGCGTCTATCGCCAAAGCTACGTCCAGGGCATCCAGGAAGACACCGCCTGGCGCGTCGCGGACGCGCACACGCTGCGCTTCGGCTTTGTCGTCAGCGCGGAGCGATCATTGGTGACCGACATCAACGCCACCTTTCCGGGCAGTCCGGTGGCCGGTCAGGCGACCGATCCGAACGGCACCCCGTTGCCGCCGGTCACGCTGTTCGATTCCAGCTCGAAGCTCGGCTGGCTGGTCGGCAGCTACGTGCAGGACGAGTGGAAGATCACCAACAACCTGACCCTGAATGCCGGCCTGCGCTTCGATCAGATGTATCAGTACGTCGACGCCAACCAGTTTTCACCGCGCGTCAGCCTGACCTGGGTTCCCCAGGAGGGCACCACGGTCCACGCCGGCTACGCACGCACATTTACGCCGCCGCAACAGGTAGTGGCGGCGCCGGCCAACATCGCCCTGACGCAGGGCACGGTCATCAGCCCGCTGATACAGCAGAACGATCCGGTGCTGCCGGAACGCGCCCATGTCTTTGATGCCGGTCTTGTGCAGAAAGTCTGGCCGGTGCCGGGCCTCGAGGTCGGGATCGACGGCTATTTCAAGCTCGCGCGCGATCTCCTGGACGACGGACAGTTCGGTCAGGCCTATGTGCTTCAGGGCTTCAACTACGATCGCGCCAACAATCTCGGGCTCGAGCTCAAGGCGACCTACACGAACGGCAATTTCAAGGCGTACGGCAACATCGCCTGGGCGCGCCAGCTCGGCACCGATATCGTGTCGAACCAGTTCCTGTTCGATCCCGCCACCTTTGCCTACATCGCGACCCATTACATCAACACGGACCACAGCCAGGTTCTGACCGCGTCGGCGGGCGCTTCCTACCTGTGGAACGACACGCGGTTTTCGGCATCCATGATCTATGGCAGCGGATTGCGCTCCGGCTTCGCCAATACCGATCACCAGCCGGCTTACACCCAGGTCAATCTGGGCGTGTCGCACGATTTCTATCTTGTGGCGCCGAACAAGCCGACCACGTTGCGTTTCGATGTGGTCAACGTGTTCGACAAGATCTACGAAATCAGGGACGGTTCCGGCATCGGCGTGTTTGCGCCGCAATTCGGGCCGCGCCGCGCCTTCTATGTCGGCATTTCCCAGAAACTATGAGGGACGGTGGAATGATCATCGCGAGACGGGCCCGCCACATCAACGCGCAAGATACGCATTCGGGAAATTTTCCCGGAATTTTCGGGACACTATCCGGGCTCGCTTGCGGAGCCGAGCTGATAATGAATGTGGCCAGAGAGTACGTGATGCGAAATTGCGGCACCAGGGCATCGGGGCGGATCTTCGCGGCGATGACCGCCTGCGCGGCCTTGGCCTCGCAGCCCGCGCTTGCGCAGACCCCCAATCCCCTGCTGCCCCACAATCTGTCGCCATGGGGCATGTTCCTCAATGCCGACATTGTGGTGAAGGTGGTCATGATCGGGCTGGCGCTGGCCTCGCTCGCGACCTGGACGGTGTGGCTCGCCAAGACCATCGAGATCAGGACCGCGACGCGGCTTGCGCGGCGGCGGATAAAAATGCTGGAGGAGGGCGCAACCCTGTTCGATGCGATGCGCGCCTCTGATGGCGCGCGAGACGCCATCGCTCAATTGATCTCCTCCACCGTGCGCGAGGCGCAGCTTTCCGGCGGCATGTTCGATGAGGGCTTCAAGGAGCGCGTCGCCTTGCGGCTGGAGCGGGTGGAGGCGGCGATGACACGCCGCGTCTCCCGCGGGGTCGGCATCCTCGCGACCATCGGCGCCACCGCACCCTTTGTCGGGCTGTTCGGCACGGTGTGGGGCATCATGAATTCCTTCATCGGCATCTCCGAATCCCACACCACCAATCTCGCGGTGGTGGCACCGGGCATCGCCGAGGCGCTGCTTGCGACCGCATTCGGCCTGGTCGCCGCGATTCCGGCGGTCGTGATCTACAACCATCTCGCGCGCGTCATCGCCGGCTACCGCACATTGCTGGGCGATGCCTCGGCGCAACTCATGCTCCTGATCAGCCGCGGTCAGCGCGGCCATGAGGCGGCGCTGTCGCGCGCAGCGGAGTGAGGGCATGGCCTTTCGTCTCGGCACCCGCTCGGATACCGACGATCTCGAGGTTCAGCACGAGATCAACGTCACGCCCTTCATCGACGTGATGCTGGTGCTTCTCATCATCTTCATGGTGGCCGCACCGCTTGCAACCGTTGACATCGGTGTCAACCTGCCGGCCTCGACCGCGCCCGAGCAGCCGCGCCCGGACAAGCCGGTGTTCGTCACCATCAAGCCCGACCTCGCCATCGCGGTCGGCGAGACCATCGTTCCGCGCGAGGGCCTGCCGGCGGCGCTCGATGCTGCGACCAACACCCACCGCGACGAAACCATCTTCA
This sequence comes from uncultured Alphaproteobacteria bacterium, assembly GCA_963738845.1. GTDB lineage: Bacteria > Pseudomonadota > Alphaproteobacteria > Rhizobiales > Xanthobacteraceae > Bradyrhizobium. Next base: position 363,922 of record CAVTYJ010000021.1, read on the forward strand.
TCCGCGCCGACAAGGCGGTGAACTATGGCGAGCTGATGGAGGTGATGAACGTGTTGCGCGATGGCGGCTATCTCAAGCTCGCGCTCGTCGGGCTCGAGACGCCGGCAGCAAAGCAATGACCGCGTTCGCGCTGCACCTGCCCGAAGAACGTTCGCTGTCGCGCTGGGTGCTTGCAGCGCTTGCGATCCTGCTTGCTCATGCGGCGATCGCAGCGGCGATTGCGCTCTGGTATGCGCGCGAGCCCGTCGAGCCGAACATCATTCCCGCGATCGCGGTGACGCTGGCGCCGGCCGAAGCCAGTTCGCCCGAGCTGCAAAACCAGGACATCGCGATCGGTCCGACAATGCAGCAGGCCGAGGAAGTGCCGAAGGAGGTCCCCAAGGAAGAGAAGCCGGTGGAGAAGCTCGATCTGCCGCCATCGCCGTCGGCGCAGGCCGAGGTGACGCTTCCGCGCGAAGAGCCGAAGCCGATAGAGAAGCCCAAACCCGAAGTGCAGCCGCCCGCCCCGGAGACGCGCGCGCTTCCCAAGACCGAACGCGTCGGTCAGTTCTCGCAGGCCAGCGCCAACGCCTACAACGCGCTGGTGTTTGGTCACATGCAGCGTTTCAAGCGCTATCCGGCGTCCGGACGCGGCGCCGCCGGCACCGTGGTCGTGCGGTTCGAATTGAACCGCACCGGCGAGGTGATCAGCAGCACGGTTACGAAATCTTCCGGCCATGCGGCGCTGGACGAGGCTGCGCTCGACTTGCTCCGCCGCGCCAGTCCGTTCCCGGCATTTCCCGCGGCCAAACCCGGCAGCCGCGACAGCTACATCGCGCCGGTGGATTTCTCGCGCTGAGCGCGAGCGCGATGCGCGGTCCCTCTACTTCTCGAACGGAATGTACTTCTGATATTCCTTCGGCACCTGGCTGCGGTAGCGCGAGGGCACCGTCCCGCTTTGCACCGAATGGTCGATCTCCTGCTGGCGGGTCATCGACTTGCCCTTCTTTTTCTTTCCCGAATCCTTGTCGGTGGTCGTGGTTGGCTTGTCGGTCGTGGTCGGAGTGGTCGCGGCCGGAGCAGCCGTCGTTGGAGCGGCCGTTGTCGCAGGTGTCGTCGCCTGCGGAGCGGCGGCGGCAGGCGCGGGTGAAGCGGCGGGTGCGGGTTCAGGAGCGGCTGCTGCCGGCGGCGGAGGAGGAGGCGGTGGCGGGGGCGGAGGCGGAGCGGCCGCTGTCCCCGATCCGCTGTCCTGTGTCGATTGGGCCAACACGGCTGTGGCCGGCAGACCAACGATCAGGGCCGCAGCGATCGCGATGCGAGAAAATCTGTTCATCTGAAAACTCCCGGTCGTTATCCCGCTGGCAGAGACAGGCTGTGGTACCCAAAGCATACACCAATTTTCGGGAACAATATGGGGTGGAAAATAACGGTTGGCCCTACGGCCGCAGGAGGCTGCTTCAAAACATCTCAAAATATTCGCGGTGCTCCCAGTCCGATACCTCGGCCTGGAAACGCTCGATCTCGGCATTCTTGATATGCACGTAGTAGTCGACGAACCCGGCACCGAGCGACTCGCGGAAGAACGGATCGTCGTCGAGCGCGAGCACGGCCTCGCGCAGCGATTTCGGCAGCGCTTCCGCCTTGGCCTCGTAGGGCGTATCGGCGGACGGCCCGGGATCGAGCGCGCGGTCGACGCCATCGAGCCCGGAGAGGATTTGCGAGGCCATGTAGAGATAGGGATTGGCGGCCGGCTCGCCGATCCGGTTCTCCAGCCGCGTCGCCGGATCGTTCGCCCCGCCGAGCACGCGGATCATCACGCCGCGGTTGTCCTGGCCCCAGATCGCGCGGTCCGGCGCAAGCGAGTAGGATCGATAGCGCTTGTAGCCGTTGATGGTGGGTGTCGCGAACACGCTCGAGGCGCGCGCATGCGCCAGAAGCCCGGCCAGATAATGCTTGCCGAACCCGCTCAGGGTCTGGCCGTCCTCCCTTGCCATGAAGGCGTTCTCGCCGCCTTTGCGCGTGGCAAGCGATTGATGCAGGTGCCAGCCGGAGGCGAACACGTTCGGCAATTTCGGTCGGCACATGAAGGTCGCATGATAGCCGTGCCGGCGCGCGATCTGCTTCACCGCGCTTCGAAACAGCACCATGTTGTCGGCCGGCGCGAGGCCCCGCGTCGGCGCAAACGTGAACTCGCACTGGCTCGGGCCGAACTCGACCTCGACCGAGCGCAAAGGTAGGCCAAGTGCGACGATGTCGCGGCGGATGATGTCCAGCGCCGGCTCCATCAGGTCATAGCGCTGCTCGGTCAGATATTGATAGCCGTGCGAGAGCAGGCTCACGCCGGGCGGCCGGCCCGGCTGGCCCGCGTCCTCCGGCGCCATGTGCGCGTCCTCGAGCTTGAAGATGTGGAATTCGACCTCCAGTCCCGCAACGAAATCGTAGCCGCGCTCGCCGAGCTTGTTGAGCACCGATCGATACAGCGCGCGCGTCGAGAACGGCACCGGCCGGCCGTCGGCGAAATAGATGTCCGAGAGCATCCAGCCCGTTGTCGGCGACCAGGGCAGCACGCGAAAGGTCGTGGGATCGGGCACCATCAAGACATCGGCTGCGCCTTCCATCTCCTTCATGCCGAAGCCGCCGCCCGCGGTGAACACCGGAAACACCGTCTTGTGCGAGGTGTCCTTGGCCAGCATCGTGGTGGTGATGGTGCAGCCGCTTTCGAGCGAGGCGAGCGCATGGTTGGCCACCAGCGTCTTGCCGCGGAGGATTCCGTGCTGGTCGGCAAACGACACGCGGATGGTCTCGAGGTTCTTCTCTTCGACCATGCGCGCAAGGCGCCGCGCCGCCTCCTTTTGCTCCTCGGACCAGAGCGCGTGTCGCGCGACAAAGCTCAAGTGCACCCCCGCTCTTCACTCGTCATGCGCGGGCTTGGCCTCGCGCACCCATCACAAAGAATCCTTTCGGGCGATGGATTGCCGGGTCAAGCCCCGCATGACGCGGTGGTCAGCTCGGTTGACGGAAACATCATTCCGCAGCAGATCGAGGGGTGGGCAAAGCGAAGCGTGCCCACCAATAGTTGCGAGTCGTGACCGATGGTGGGCACGGCGCTCGCGCGCCTTTGCCCACCCTGCGATCCTCGTCGCTCGCAATGACGCAAGAACTGGCATCACTCCGCCGCCGTCAGATGCGTCACCTTGCCGGCGATGTCCTGCGGCACCGGCGCAGCCCAGGGCGCGCCGCGTCGCCGCTTGACGTCGACTTCCATCCAGTAGATCTCCCAGCCTTGGGTTGGGCCGATGCCGTCCATGGTCGCCGGACCCTGAATGCCGCGGGCATTTTTCTCGTCCAGGCACAGGATCGGCTTCTCGCCGGAAGCGGCCTTCTCGATCTGGTCGCGCAGCATGCGCCGATACTGCACGATCGCCTTGTCGCTCTGGCCGAGATGCTCTTTCGTGCGATCCTGGATCGCGCCCATCGATTCCACCGCCCACTGGTCGTGCACGTTGATGTCCATGCCCATGCCGGTATAGGTCGCGGTCGCCTGTTCGTGCGGATCGAAGCCGTAATCGTTCGCCTTGTTGCGGCGCGACTTGTAGTCGGGCAACTCGTAGGTCGCGAGCCGCTGGTCGCGCATCTTCTTCTTGTCGACCGGCGTCGAGTAGGAGGTGAAGATCGAGTACCAGTAGCAGTTCTCGTCATCGATCGGCACGTGGTACTGCGTGATCGTCATCTCGGTGTTCATGGGAATGACGAAGGCGTGCGGGAAAAGCTGGTTGGTGACGCGCACATGAGTCCGCTCGGCATCGATCTGGCGGAGCGTGATCAGGCGCATCCCGTATTCGGTCTGCTCGATGTTGATGATGGGACGATCGTATTCGCGCATGACCTTCGTCATCGGCATTTCGCTGCCGGCGGAAGCGCCGCGGAACTGGCGGCCATAGGCGTTCGAGGTGTCCTCGTCCTCGAAGAAGCGATGCAGATAGGATGCGTGCGAAGGATCGATGCCGACCTCGAGCGCCTGCAGCCAGTTGCACGCCCAGTGGCCCTTGAACGCGAACACGTGGCTGTCGGGCGCGACGAAGCAATCGATCTCGGGAAAGGCCGGCGGCTCGCCTTCGCCGAGGTAAGCCCAGAGAATGCCGCTCTTCTCGACCACGGGATAGGCGCGTTGCCTGATGCCCTGGCAGAGTTTTGAGCCCTGCGGCTCGGCCGGGGTATCCAGGCATTGGCCCGCGACGTCGAACAGCCAGCCGTGAAAGGCACAGCGCAGGCCGCCATGCTCCAGCCGGCCGAAAGCGAGGTCGGCGCCACGATGGGCGCAGTGGCGGTCGATCAGGCCGTAGCGGCCTTGCTGGTCGCGGAACAGCACGAGGTTTTCGCCGAGCAGCTTGACCGGGCGCACCGCCCGCGGTCCCTGCAACTCGTCGACCAGCGCCGTCGGCTGCCAATACATCCGCATCAGTTTCCCGCAAGGGTCCTTTGGACCGATCCGGGTGATCAGGTCGTTCTGCTCCTGGCTCATCATGGCGACGGTTTCCTGTTTTAGTCGCGCGCTGGATTTCCGTTTGCAATCAAACTACTAGGCTTCTATGGCCCCGCAAGCGATATTCCTTCAACTCAGGCGCTTAGGAGGTGCGGCTGGTCCGAAGGCGCCCTTGATCGTGTTCCGGAGGCCTTCCGCGCCGCTCGCATCCGTATGCAGGCCGGCTTTAAAGCAACGGGCGCTTGCGGCGAATGGTGGTGTTGCCGTATCCATGCCTGATCTTCTACGAAGTGACCCCAGCGAAAAATCGCAGTTGGTTCTGCGATCCGAAGATGTTTTGGTATCACTCGGTATTCGGCAAACGGGTCTGATCGGCGATCACACCGCCACACTGCTTAGCCCGAACGAGCGCGCCTCGTTCTGCAGCACCGGCCTGACCGTGTCGATCAGCCGCGCCGCTGCGGCATCAACCGACAATCCGGCGGTATCGACCATCGCCGCCGCGCGCGAATAAAGCGGCTCGCGGGAAAGCAGGATGTTGCGCAATTCCGCCATGGCCGAGCGGTCATCGGCCATCGGACGCAGATCGCCCTGGCGGCGCACCCGCGCCATGTGTTCTTCCGGCTCGGCCTTGAGCCATACCGTGTAGAACGAGGACAGGATGAGGTCGAAGGTGAGCGGTTCGGAGACGATGCCGCCGCCGGTTGCAAGCACCATCAATTCCTTTCGCGAAAGCAGGCTCTGCAGCGCGGCCTGCTCCATGCGCCGAAAACCCTCCTGTCCATAAAGCGCGATGATCTCTGCGACGGACAGCCCGTTCTGCGCCTCGATCTCCTTGTTGAGCTCGACGAAATTCCAGCCGATTTTTTTCGCGAGCATCCTGCCGAGCGTCGATTTGCCGGCGCCGCGCAAGCCGATCAGCGCAATTCCGCAGAAGGCGGCACGCTGCGCCGACGCCTCGCTGCCGGCGAGCACGTCCTTGGCCTGCGCGATCTGGGCTGGCGATGCCTTGCGCAGGAGATCGCGGATCACCTGCCATTCCCCTTGCCAGTCCGGCGCCGGATCGCTGGACGGAATGAGATCTTCAAGATGCGCGCCCATGGCGTTGGAGACGCGCCGCAGCAGCATGATCGAGACATTGCCCTTGCCGCTTTCGAGCTGCGCGATGTAGCGTTCGGAAATTCCTGATACTTTCGCGAGCACCTTGCGCGACATGCCGCGCAGCGCGCGCATGGTGCGGACGCGCTGGCCAAGCTGCTCGAGAAAGCCGAAGTCGGGATCGTCTGACATATTCCGGAAACATAATGCCGAAGGCAATTGACAGCAAGCGCGGGTGGTGCCTTTCTATGAATTATAATGCTTAAATCCCCGGGAGAAACGTCGTGGCTTCGTTCAACGCGGTGACCTGGCTTCTCGACCGCAATGTCGACGAGGGGCGCGGGGGAAAGCTCGCCTTCACTGACACGGTCTCGGAGCTGACCTATGGCGAGCTGCAGCGGCAGACCTGCCGGCTCGCCAACCTGTTGCGCCGCCTTGGCGTCCGTCGCGAAGAGCGGGTCGCCATGATCATGCTCGACACGGTCGATTTCCCGATCACCTTCCTTGGCGCGATCCGCGCCGGCGTGGTGCCGGTGCCGCTGAACACGCTGCTCACGGCCGAGCAATATGCCTATGTGCTCGCCGATTGCCGCGCGCGCGTGTTGTTCGTCTCCGAAGCGCTGTTTCCGGTCGTGAAGGACATGGTCGGACGATTAAGCGATCTCGAGCATGTCGTCGTGTGCGGAAAGGACGCGTTCGGCCACAAGCTTTTCGCAGACGAGATCGCGCGCGAGAGCGATCGGTTTGCAACGGTCGCGACCCATGCCGACGAGCCTGCGTTCTGGCTCTATTCGTCCGGCTCGACCGGCATGCCCAAGGGCGTGCGTCACCTGCACTCCAATCTCCCGGCGACCGCCGACACCTATGCAAAACAGGTGCTTGGCATTCGTGAGGATGACGTCTGCCTGTCCGCGGCCAAGCTGTTCTTTGCCTATGGCCTCGGCAACGCCTTGACGTTTCCGATGTCGGTCGGCGCCAGCACCATTCTCAATTCCGAGCGGCCGACGCCCGCGCGGATGTTCGAGTTGTTGAACAAATACAATCCGACGATCTTCTACGGCGTGCCGACGCTGTTTGCCGCGATGCTGCATGACGAGGCGACAAAAAATGCGCGCGGCGGCACGCGGTTGCGCATCTGCGCTTCCGCCGGCGAGGCGCTGCCGGAATCCGTCGGCAAGGCCTGGAAGGCGCGGTTCGGCGCCGACATTCTCGACGGCGTGGGCTCGACCGAGCTGTTGCACATCTTTCTGTCGAACGCGCCCGACGACATCAAATACGGCTCCTCGGGACGGCCCGTGCCGGGCTACCAGGTCAGGCTTGTCAACGAGAACGGCGGCGACGTCGCCGATGGCGAGGTCGGCGAGATGCTGGTGCATGCGCCGTCCGCCGGCGAGGGTTACTGGAACCAGCGCTCGAAGAGCCGCTCGACCTTCGAGGGCTACTGGACCCGCACCGGCGACAAATATATCCGCGACGCCGATGGCCGATATACCTTCTGCGGCCGCAGCGACGACATGTTCAAGGTGTCGGGCATCTGGGTCTCGCCGTTCGAGGTCGAGAGCGCGCTGATTACGCATCCGTCCGTGCTCGAGGCCGCGGTCGTGCCGGAAGCCGATGGCGAAGGCCTGTTGAAGCCGAAGGCCTTCGTGGTGCTGCGGCCGGACGCCAGCAAAGACGGGCTCGACGAGGCGCTGAAAGACCACGTCAAGCAGAAGATCGGCGTCTGGAAATATCCGCGATGGATCGAGGTGGTGGATTCGCTGCCGAAGACCGCGACCGGAAAGATCCAGCGCTTCAAGCTGCGCGACGGCGCTGCCCATTAGGTCGTCATGGCCGGGCTTGTCCCGGCCATCCACGCCCAATGCTCGATACAACGTGGATGCCCGGGACAAGCACGGGCATGACGATGGAAAGAACGACGCGTGTCTCTTGCACCCACAGGCTTCCTGCGTATCGGAGACTCCGACCTCGAATACCGCATGATCGGCCCCTCGCCGGAGGAGGCGCCCACCATCGTGATGCTGCATGAGGGATTGGGCTCGGCCGCGCTATGGGGCGATTTTCCGCAAAAGTTGCAGCAGGCGACCGAGGCCGGCGTCTTCGTCTATTCGCGCGCGGGCTATGGCGCATCGTCGCCCGTGACATTGCCGCGCTCGCTCGACTACATGCACAAGGAGGCGCTCGAGGTCCTGCCGAAAGTGCTGGAGGCGATCGGCTTTCGCCGCGGCATTCTCGTCGGTCATTCCGACGGCGCCTCGATCGCCGCGATCTATGCCGGCGGCGTCCAGGACCATCACCTGAACGCGATTGCGCTGATCGCGCCGCATTTCGTCGTCGAGGACATTTCCGTGGCCTCGATTGCCGAGATCAAGATGGTTTACGAAACCTCGGACCTGCGCGCGAAACTGGCGCGTTGGCACAGTGACGTCGACAACGCCTTCTATGGCTGGAACGGCGCCTGGCTCGACCCGAAATTCCGCGCCTGGGATATCTCGGACTATCTCGCCTATATCCGCGTGCCCGTTGCAATCATTCAGGGCGCCGACGATCAGTACGGCACGATCCGGCAGGTCAGTCTCGCGCAGGAGGAATGCTATTGCCCAGTCGAGGTGACGCTTCTGTCCGCAGCCGGACATTCGCCGCATCGCGAGGCGCCCGAGGCGACGCTGGATGCGATCGCGGATTTCGCCAACGCGGTGTTGCGCAACGATGAGGGCTCGCAGGGGCGGGCCGCCTGATCCGTTGGCCGGAGCGATCGGCCATGACCCAGCTTCCGATGCCGCGATGGGCCCATGTGCCCGGCGACGGCTATGACGCCGATGCCGATGACGAGACGCTCGCGCAGGTGAAGCTCCTGGTGCCGTCAGCCTTCCGCGGCTACGTGCCGGCGCGGCATCCCGCCTTGCGCTCGCAAGCTCAGGCGGAGACGTCGTCGTCTGGATTATTGCGCATGTGCTCCAGGAGGAGGCCAAGCAAGCCGCCGGCGGGTGGATCGAAGGCTCCTGCCCGAGCCAACATCCCCGGAAGGCCGCTGTCGAACACAGGCTGCGTTGGCGCTGTCGGCACGCCGCCCAGCATGGGAGAGGTGAGCCCGCGTAGAGACGATGGATCGAAGTTCGAAGATGCTGCGGGCGCAACGCCCTTCCACCACTCACCGATGCCCGCGCTGATCTGGCCGGCACTTCCGGGTGCGGCCGGTGACGTCGCAGGCGCGGATGTGCCCGGCGCGCCAGACGAAGGCGTCGGAAGAACAGATGGATTGGTCGGCGTTCCGTCTGCGGTGGGTGCAACACGCGCCCTGCCGAAAGCATCGGACCGAAACAGCTCCGGCACTTCGGATGGTCCAATACGCTGCGGCGTCTCCGGGGAGAAGTGCAGTGGCGGCAGCGTTGGGTCAACAGCTGGCGTCGCCGGACTAGCTGGTGCGGACGAGCGCGAAGGTGCGGGAGGGACCAGAGGCCTGAGAGGACCGGGCCCGCCAATCACCGTCGAACGCCCACTTGAGCCGACCCGCTAGATGGCGGCAGCGTCACAAGAAAGATGACGACCGGCAAAAGTGACCTCGAAAAATAAAGCACCCGCTTCGTCATTGGCGACGCCTCCGATCCAACCGTGACTTGGTAGCGCAAAATAGAACATCTCACTCGCGGCTGCACGAACTCGGCACCTATAGAGGCAAAGCGGACATTGCGTTTGTCGCATCACGCCGTGGTCCACGGAGGCAATCGGCTCGTTTGCGATGCGGCCGGGTAACCGGACATCGCTAATCGCCGCACGGATAGTTCTTAACTCTGAAGCGACGCTGGAAGCTTTTCTCGAGTGCGGTCTTCATCATCTCTGCATTTTTTTCCGCACTATTCGTCTTCAGATGTGAAATTGCACAGCTCTGCCAGCCAAAAGTGAGGACATCGAGCTTTATTTTCTCTTCCGGGTTAGGACCGTTCTCGGCAGAAAAAAATCTGGCCCGACAGATTTCCGGCCGGGAATCGTTGGCACAAAGGGAATTGATCATATTGCGCCATACGGCGCGAATATCGGACTTTCCTTCCAGAGCATCGATGAAGGGCGAACACTGAGCGACCGATGGCGTATACTCCCGGAGTGCGCTCGGATTTCCTGACGCTGCGATGCTCTTAAGCGTATTGAAGGTGCACCAGTCCTCCAATTGCTCAAGTTTCAGCCTGCGGTAATCCTCAATTCCGGGCAGATCGATGACTTGGAGATTGGTCGCCTTATCTTTGGTCAGCTCGCACGCCTGCCGGTACTTTTCCGGGTTCGATACGAGATGACCGCCCGGATGATCGAGCGCAATAATAGGAAAATCCTTCTTGTAGAATCCATTCAGGAAGACGACGTTGATGGTGTTCTTCAGTTTCTCCTCGTCATCTTTCCTCGGGTCGAACTTGATTTCGAACCGGCAAAACATCCCGTCTTCCCAGGTAATGGTCTTCTGGGCACCGTGGGCGTCACCGGAAATCACTAGTGCCAGGAGAGCCGGATAGAAGTAGCCCAATCGCTTCATAGGAGATGACCTCGCTTCAATTCCTTGTCCGCTGGCTGTCAGACATAGAACATATCATGAACATGTTCAACGGCTCACTGCGCCAGCAACATCTTGCCCCGGCTCGGCGCCATCAATTGATGAGGGTAATAGGTTTCATTCGTCGCACTTCGGCGACACAAGCTCGCAATGTTGTCCAGTGCGAGTTCAGAAAAACAGCAATGATGGATCAGTGCAGGTGATTTGCCCGACGTGCCAACTTGCCATCTCGCCGGCTGGCAAAGTGTGAGGCGGCTTTCCTTCACGTTGAGCGTGTGGAATCCGCGGAGCTCATGCCATGAAACAAAGTGCACATTCGTGCGGTTCGGACTCGACGCAGTCAATAATATGCATTATAGTGCATATTAGGTACAGGAAAAGAAGCTCAAGGGTGGCGTATGGCTGGCGAAGATCGCGTGCTTGCGGGAGGCGCGAAATACATCGATTTCCAGACCGACCCGTCGCGCTACCGGCATTGGAAGCTCGACGTTTCCGGCGATGTCGCGACGCTCACCATGGACGTCGACGAGGACGCGGGGCTGTTCGAAGGCTATCAGCTCAAGCTCAATTCCTATGATCTCGGCGTCGATATCGAGCTCGCGGACGCCGTGCAGCGGCTGCGCTTCGAGCATCCCGAGGTGAAGGTGGTGGTGCTCCGCTCGGCCAAGAACCGCGTGTTCTGCGCCGGCGCCAATATCCGCATGCTGGCGGGCTCGACCCATGCGCACAAGGTCAACTTCTGCAAGTTCACCAACGAGACCCGTAACGGCCTCGAAGACTCGTCCGAGAATTCCGGCCAACGCTTCATCTGCGTGGTCAACGGCACCGCGGCCGGCGGCGGCTATGAGCTTGCGCTCGCGACCGACCACATCATTCTCGCCGACGATGGCGCGGCCTCCGTCGCGCTCCCCGAAGTGCCGCTGCTTGCGGTGCTGCCAGGCACCGGAGGGCTGACGCGCGTCGTCGACAAGCGCAAGGTGCGCCGCGATCACGCCGACGTCTTCTGCACCATCGAGGAAGGCATCAAGGGCAAGCGGGCCGTTGCATGGCGCCTGGTCGACGAGATCGCGCCGAACAGCAAGCTCGAGGCGAAAATCGCCGAACGGGCCAGCGAGTTCGCCGCGAGCTCGAAGCGCAACGGCATCGGCAAGGGCATCGAGCTCACGCCGCTCGTCTGCGCGATCGAGGAGACCGGCATACGTTATGGTTTTGTCAGCGTCGATATCGACCGCTCCGCGCGGATGGCGACGATCTCGATCAAGGCGCCGGACGCGCCGCCGCCCGCCGATATCGATCGCATGGTCGCGCAAGGCGCCTCGTTCTGGCCGCTGCAGGTCGCGCGCGAGCTTGATGATGCGATCTTGCACCTGCGCCTGAACGAGCTCGAGATCGCGCTGCTCGTGTTCAAGTCGCACGGCGATTCCGCGCAGCTCGCAGCGTACGACCAGTTCCTCGAAGCCAACAAGGCGCACTGGCTGGTCAACGAGATCAGGCACTTCTGGAAGCGCGTCTTGAAGCGCATCGACGTCACCTCCCGCACGCTGGTCACGCTGGTTGAGCCCGGCTCCTGCTTCGTGGGCACGCTGGCCGAGCTCGTGTTTGCGGCCGACCGCTCCTACATGCTGATCGGCTCCCGCGACGGCGACAATCGCCCACCGCCCGCGCTGCAATTGAGCGCGATGAATTTCGGACCTTATCCGATGAGCCACGGGCTGACGCGGCTGCAGTCGCGTTTCCAGGCCGATCCGCAGGAGCTCGAGCGCGCGCGCGAGAAGATCGGAACGGCGCTGGATGCGGAGCAGGCCGAGGAGCTCGGCCTTGTCACCTTCGCGCTCGACGACATCGACTGGGACGATGAGATCCGCGTCTTCCTCGAGGAGCGAGCGTCGTTCTCGCCGGACAGCCTGACGGGCATGGAAGCCAATCTGCGCTTCGTCGGGCCCGAGACCATGGAATCGAAAATTTTCGCCCGGCTCACCGCCTGGCAGAACTGGATTTTCCAGCGGCCCAATGCGGTCGGCGAAGACGGCGCGCTGCGACGTTACGGAAGCGGGCAGAAGCCGAAGTTCGATATGACGAGAGTTTAGAGGGCGAATGGCGAGTAGCGAATAGCGAACAAGTGATCTCAATTCGCTACTCGGCACTCGCCATTGGCCCCTGATACGGGAGAGAGACCAATGAACATGAACATCATGAAGGTCGATTACACCACCAAGATTCCGAACAACGTGAATCTTGCCGAGGATCGCCAGGTGTTGAAGGCGCTGGAAGGCTGGCACCCCGGCTACATCGACTGGTGGAATGACATGGGCCCGGAGGGATTCCAGCAATCGCTGGTCTACCTGCGCACAGCCTATTCGGTCGACCCGCGCGGCTGGGCCAAGTTCGACTACGTGAAGATGCCCGACTATCGCTGGGGCATTTTGCTCGCGCCGCAGGAGGAGAACCGCAAGATTCCCTTTGGCGAGCATTATGGCGAGCCGGCGTGGCAGGAGGTGCCGGGCGAGTATCGCGCCATGCTGCGGCGGCTGATCGTGATCCAGGGCGATACCGAGCCCGCCTCCGTCGAGCAGCAGCGCCATCTCGGCAAGACCGCGCCCTCGCTCTACGACATGCGCAATTTGTTCCAGGTCAATGTCGAGGAGGGCCGTCATCTCTGGGCGATGGTCTATCTCCTGCAGAAATATTTCGGCCGCGACGGGCGCGAGGAAGCGGACGAGCTGTTGCGCCGCCGCTCGGGCGATGCCGATAGCCCGCGCATGCTGGGCGCCTTCAACGAGAAGACGCCCGACTGGCTGTCGTTCTTCATGTTCACCTACTTCACCGATCGCGACGGCAAGATGCAGCTGCATTCGCTGGCGCAATCGGGCTTCGACCCCTTGTCGCGCACCTGCCGCTTCATGCTGACGGAGGAGGCGCACCACATGTTCGTCGGCGAGACCGGCATCACGCGCGTGGTGCAGCGGACCTGCGACGCCATGAAGGCGGCCGGCATCGACGATCCCGCCGACATAGCCAGGGTGCGCGCGCTCGGCGTCATCGACCTGCCGACCATCCAGAAGAAGCTGAACCTGCATTATTCGCTGTCGCTCGACCTGTTCGGCTCCGAGGTCTCGACGAATGCAGCGAACGCCTTCAACGCCGGCATCAAGGGCCGCTATCACGAGACCCAGATCCCGGACGATCACCAGCTCAAGACCTCGACCTATCCCGTGCTGAAGCTCGTCGACGGCGAGATCAAGCGGGTCGACGAGCCGGCGTTGACCGCGCTCAATATGCGCCTGCGCGATGACTACACTCAGGACTGCGTCAAGGGCCTGCTGCGCTGGAACAAGGTGATCTCGACCGCGGGCTACGACTACAAGCTTGCCCTGCCGCACACGGCCTTCCATCGCGCGATCGGCGAGTTCAAGGACGTGCATGCCTCGCCGGAGGGCTTGTTGATCGACGACGCGACTTGGGCCAGGCGTCGCGACGACTGGCTGCCGTCGACGAGCGACGGCGATTTCATTGCCTCGCTGATGCAGCCCGTCACCGAGATCGGCGAATACGCGCCCTGGATCTCGGCGCCGAAGGTCGGCATCGACAACAAGCCCGGCGATTTCGAATATGTGAAGATCGAGACGTGAGAATAGGCGAGTAGCGAGTAGCGAGTAGCGAGTAGCGAGTAGAAACAGCTGCCTGTCCATTCGCTATTCGCTATTCGCCATTCGCTGCTTACCCCGCAATCTCGCTTCCCGTGGTCGCATAGACCACGCCGCCGTCGACCGCGATCGTGTTGCCGACCACATAATCGCCCGCGCGCGAGGCGAGGTAGATCGCAACTCCCGCCATGTCCTCTTCGCTGCCGACGCGGCGCGCCGGAATCCGCTTGGCGACCTCGTCGGCATGATCGCGGGCCGTCCGGTTCATGTCCGACTTGAAGGCGCCCGGCGCGATTGCCGTGACGTTGATGTGCTCGGCGATCAACTTGGCCGCCAGGCGCCGCGTCAGATGGATCACCGCGGCCTTGCTCGCGGCATAGGAATAGGTTTCGTTCGGGTTGACGAAGATGCCGTCGATCGAGGCGACGTTGATCACCTTGGCCGGACGTTCGGCGCTCGCGGCCGCGCGCAGCGGCTTGGCGAGTGCCTTGGTCAGGAAGAACATCGACTTGACGTTCAGGTTCATCACCTTGTCCCAGCCGCTTTCCGGAAAATCGTCGAAGTCGGCGCCCCAGGCCGCACCCGCATTGTTGACGAGAATGTCGAGCTTCGGCTCCCGTTTGATGATCTCGCTGGCGAGCTTTTCGCACCCTTCCACTGTGGACATGTCGATCGGCAGCGCAATGCACTCGCCCTCATAGGCAGCGCTGAGTTCCCGTGCCGTGTCCTCGCAGGGGCCGGCCTTGCGCGCGCTGATGTAAACCTTCGCCGCGCCCTGGCTGAGATACCCGGCCGCGATCATCTTGCCGATGCCGCGCGAGCCGCCGGTGACAAGCGCAACGCGACCCTTCAGCGAAAACAGATCTTCGAACATCGATGGCTCCCTTGTTTACCCATCGTTCTGGGCGGGAGCGAACGGCGAGTCAAGGAAGCCGGAGAGTCAGGCCGCATCCACGCGGCGAAATCCGTTCCACATCGCGGTGGCCGCACCCGACGTCAGCACGGGAAGGATCCGCTCGTCCTGGTAGTTGCCGTTGAGCGAGACGCGCGGCAGCGCAGTGAGATGGTCGGAGCTTTCGGGAAAAACCATGCCGGGCCGCGTCGTCACCGCGGTGCTGTAGCCGGCCTCGCGGGCAAGCGCGAATTCGCGCGCGCCGGCGGCCTGCCGATCGCCATAGGGATAGGCAAGGTGGACAACAGGGCGCTGCAACGCGGCCTCGATCCGCGCACGGCTCACGCTGAGCTCACGCCTTGCCTCAGCCTCGCTCTGGCGGGCGAGATTGCAATGGGTGATCGAGTGCGCGCCGACGGTGACGAGCGCGTCGGCGGCGCATGCTTTCAGCTCATCCCAGGACATGCAGAGATCGCGGCAGATCGCCGCATCGTCGATGCCGTGGCGCGTGCAAAGCGCATCCATCTCACGTTGCAGGTCGTGCGCCGAAAGTGTCCGCAGCCAGTCGTGCAGCCGGTCGAAGGCGGCCTGCTTGGCGGCGGAGGTCGCGGTGTCGAGCCGGCTCGGCACCCCGCCGATCATCACCTCGATCGCGGACGCCTTCGCGATCGCCATCTCGAGCGCAACCCACCAGAGCCGGCCGCGTCCTTCGGCGAAATCGCTCGCCACATAGAGCGTGCAGGGTGCCTCGAATGCTCGCAGCACGGGCAGCGCGCAATCGCGGTTATCGCGATAGCCGTCGTCGAGGGTGAAGCAGGCGAAGGGGCGCTCGAAATCCCTTTCCGTCAACCGACGGCGCACCTCGTCCATGCTGACGATGTCGATGCCCCGGGCGCGCAAGTGCGAAAGCATCGCCCGCAGGAAATCGGGCGCAACCTCCAGGTGGCGGTTCGGCTGGAAATCGCCCTGCCGGGGCGGGCGGACGTGATGCAGCGTAAAAATCGCGCCGACGCCGGAAAGGATCGGCCGCAGGAGCATGTGCGCGCCCGAAAAGTAAAGCGCTCCCAATCCGGCGCGGATGACGGTGTTGCGGAACTGCTTCATCAAGCCACGGGCCGGCCAAGGTTAGCGGAGGTCTTTTGAGGACGTTAACGAAAGACCGCTGAACAAAGGGTTATCCGCCGCACGTTCATTGCCTGAATGCAGGCCTGCCATTTCAGGTTTGACAGCCCTTCAAGGGTTTGTTTTCTCTCTGTTTCCCAGGTCCTGCCGACTTCAGGTTCCTTGTCGAAGGTGCGACAGAGCGCACCTTGCGAGGTCCGGTCGGAAAGCGTCGCTGGGATCAGTGAGTTGCCGGCGTCGCGCCGCGGGATGTCGAATGCACGGACTGTTCAGGTGGAGGGCGAAATGGTGGCCGGGCGTGGTCCCCCTGGTCGCCCTCTTCATATTCGCGGCCTGGAGCAACACCGGCCCCCTCGAGGCGGATCTGATGGGGCGCGCCTCGGCCTCCCTGAAGGATGCCGTTCTCGACAAGACCCGGATTGCCGTCGACGGGCGCGACGTCACTCTGGCTGCGGACGCGTTCTCCGAAGACGGCCGCCGCGGCGCGGTCGCCGCCGTGGAGACCGTGCCCGGCGTGCGGCTGGTCAATGACGAAACCCGCCTGGTGCCGGAAGCCAAACCCTTTGTCTGGTCCGCCGAACGCGATGTGGTCAGGGTCACGCTCGGCGGCAGCGCGCCGTTGCCCGCCGTCAAGGGCAAGCTTGCCGATGCGGCGCGTGCCGCGCTCGGCGGCGTCGAGGTTGCCGATCAAATGAACCTGGCACGGGGCGCCCCGCCGGGCTTCGAGCCGGCGGCGCTGCTTTTGATCGATCAGATCGCCAGGCTGAAAGACGGCAAGATCACGATCTCGGATGCCGGCGTCACGCTGTCGGGCATGGCGCGCGATCTCGGCGGCCGGGAAGCAATCGCCGCGGCCCTGAAGAAGCTGCCGGCGGGCTTTTCCGTCGTCTCCAATGACGTCAAGGCGCCGCCCTATGTGTTCCAGGCCTACAAGGATCCGGTCGCGGTGACGCTGACCCTGTCGGGCAATGTGCCGGACGAGAGCGTGCATACGGCGATCACCCAGGCGGCTTCGCGAAAATTCTTCCTGGAAAAGGTCGTCGACAATCTCAAGCCCAGCATCGGCGCGCCAAACGGATTTGCCGCCGCCGTGGTGCCTGCGTTAGGTGCGCTGTCGCGCCTCTCGACCGGGACGCTCGTGGTGTCGGATCGTGAGGTCAAGCTCTCGGGCGATGCGCTCTACGATGCCGCGGCCGCGCAAATCCGTGCCGGGCTCGGCAAGGACTTTCCCCAGAATTTCCAGTTCAAGCCCGATATCTCGGTCAAGCCCGCGTCATCCCCGGTCGATCCGACCGTATGCCAGCAACTGTTCTCCGACCTGCTCGGAAAGGCCAAGGTCCGGTTCGAGTCCGGGCGCGCCACAATCGATCCGGACTCGGTAGGCCTGCTCGATCGTCTGGTCGAGATCGCATTGCGCTGCCCGACCTCCAATATCGAGGTCGGGGGTCACACCGACTCTGACGGCGAGGACGAGGCCAACCAGGCCTTGTCCGGGAAGCGCGCGCAGGCGGTAGTTGATTATCTTGTCAAGGCCGGCCTGCCGGCGAGCCGCTTCACTGCGGTCGGCTACGGCTCGTCGCAGCCGGTCGCCGGCAACGACACCGACGAGGGCAAGGCGCAAAACCGCCGCATCGAGTTTCTGGTGAGGTGACCGCGATGGCCTATCTCGTGAGCTTTCATTGGGGCTGGCTGGTTGGATCGCTCCTGCTCGGATTTGCGATGGGGTGGATCGCCGTCGTTCATCGCGGCGCCGGTGTTTCAAAGGTGACAGAGCGCTGGCTCGCCGGCGTGGCCGCCGCGCTGGTCGCGCTCTCGCTTGCGCGTCTCGTTCCCGGCCGCTTCGGCTACTGGCTTGATCTCCTGCTCATCATGTTCGCCTGCTATCTGGCCGGCTGCGCCGTCGGCTCGTGGCTGCGCGATTGGGTGCTGTCGCGCAGTCGTCCCGCAGGATGAGCCGTTTCGACCGCTGACTGCCGCCCAGGGCGAGGCTCCGACCGGCCCTGCCTGCGGCAAAAGACCCCCCGGGCTCACGCTGCGGCGGCGGGAATTGCGGCCAGAGCGCCGATCGAGCGCGCGAAGCTATGCATGGGGCCGTCGCCGAATCCACTCTAATATATTGAGGCCGCGCGCTTTTATTCACGAATGGCGAATTCCACTTTTGGCCGAAACGCGCTACCACGTCTGCACTGGGAGCAAGCCGGCGGCGGCACGGTTCGTGATCGAGGTCTAGATGCTGGAAGACATACGCAGAGCGATCTCGTTTCTGCGCCAGAAGCAAGTCCTGCATAAGCTTGGAGTTGTGATCAGCGTCACCGTCATCGGGATCGCCTGCTACGTTCTTTTCCATATGCTGCGCGGTATCAACGTCGACGAGGTGTTCGACGCGATCAAGAGCACCGAGCCGCGCCAGATCGCGCTAGCCGCGTTGTTCGTCAGCGCCGGCTATTTCACGCTGACGTTCTACGACCTGTTCGCGGTGCGCGCGATCGGTCACAGCAACGTTCCCTACCGCGTCAACGCGCTCGCAGCCTTCACCAGCTATTCGATCGGCCACAACGTAGGCGCCAGCGTCTTCACCGGCGGCGCGGTGCGCTACCGCATCTATTCCGCGCACGGGCTCAACGCGATCGATGTCGCAAAGATCTGCTTTCTCGCCGGGCTGACCTTCTGGCTCGGCAATGCCGCAGTCCTCGGGCTCGGGATCGCCTATCATCCGGAGGCAGCAGCCTCCATCGACCTGTTGCCGGCCTGGCTCAACCGCACCGCGGCGGTTATGATCATCATTGCGCTCGTTGCCTATGTGGTCTGGGTGTGGACCCAGCCGCGGGTCGTCGGCCGCGGCCCATGGAGCGTTGTGCTGCCGGGCGGTCCGCTCACTCTGCTGCAAATCGCGATCGGGATCGTCGACCTCGGTTTCTGTGCGCTCGCGATGTATGTGCTGGTGCCGGACGAGCCTAATCTGGGCTTCGTGGTGGTCGCGGTCATCTTCGTGTCGGCGACCCTGCTCGGCTTTGCGAGCCACTCCCCCGGCGGCCTTGGCGTGTTCGACGCCGCCATGCTGGTGGGCCTTTGGCAGATGGACCGGGAAGACCTGCTCGCCGGCATGCTTTTGTTTCGCCTGCTCTATTATATCGCCCCCTTTGTCATATCTGTAATCTTGCTGACGTTTCGGGAGGTTATCCTTGGGGCGCGATCCAAGCGCCTGCGACAGGCCGCAGCGCTGGGGCTTGAGTCAGGTCCGCCCCGCGAGGCGGCCTATGTAAGAGAGCGTCGGGACACGCACGTCTGAGGAGCGCAGCGCTAGCGGAGAAGCCGGCCAGATGGCACTGGAAGCCCCTTCATCCTCGTCGTCGTTGTTTTCGCCATGGCCAGACCGGCTGCGGCATTCGGCGATCGTGCTCCTGGTCGCCGCGTCCGCGCTTTCGGTGCTGGTCATGTTCGACGAATTGTCGCCGCTGCGCGCGACAGCCGTGTTCGTCTGTATCGCCGCGGCTGCGCTCGTGCCCTGGCGATTGCATCCGGCGGTGGCCTCGCGCGAGGACGTGCGTGGCGTCAATCCGATCGAAACCGCGGCCGTCAGCGCCGTGGTGGCCGGCATGCCCGATCCCGCCGTGCTGCTCGACCGAGCCGGACGCGTCATCCATCTGAACGCCGCCGCCGCTCAGCTCGCGCCGGCGCTCCGCAAGAACGAGCTGGCGCAATTTGCGCTGCGCTCGCCGGAGATCATCGTGGCGCTGCGCGAGGCGATCGCCACCACCGAGCCCCGCCGCGCCACCTATCTCGATCACGCGCCGGTCGAGCGCTGGATGGAGCTGATGATCACGCCCGTGCCGGTGCCGACCGCGTTTGGCGGCGTCGACAAATGCATGCTGATGACCTTCCACGATCAGACCCCGTTGCGGCGGGTCGAGGAAATGCGGGCCGACTTCGTCGCCAATGCCAGCCACGAATTGCGCACGCCGCTTGCGGCGCTGTCCGGCTTCATCGACACCCTGCAGGGGCCGGCCAAGGACGATGCCAAGGCGCGCGAGCGTTTCCTCTCCATCATGCATGCGCAGGCTACGCGGATGGCGCGGCTGATCGACGATCTCCTGTCGCTGTCGCGCGTCGAGCTGTCGGCCCATGTCCGCCCCGACACCACAGTCGACATTGTCCCGATCATCCGCCAGGTCGCCGACGGACTCGAGCCGTTGGCGCGCGAGCGGCAGGTCGACGTCGAGATCGCTTTGCCGGAGACGCAGGTGCTGATCGCGGGCGACCGCGAGGAGCTGCTGCGCCTGTTCGAGAACCTGATCGAGAATGCGCTCAAATATGGCGCCTCGGGCGGGAGGGTGATCGTCTCGCTCGCGACGGCCGCCTCAGCCGAAGGCACCCCCGAGGTTCGGGTCACCGTGCGCGATTTCGGGCCCGGGATCGCGCCCGAGCACCTGCCGCGCCTCACCGAGCGCTTCTACCGCGTCGATGTCGGGGACAGCCGCTCCCAGGGTGGAACCGGGCTCGGTTTATCGCTGGTGAAACATATTCTTAACCGCCATCGCGGCCGGCTTTTGATCGAAAGCGTGCCGAGACAGGGGGCAACCTTCACGGCCTGTTTCCCCCAGCCTAAGACTTTAGTTTCGGCTCAAAGTTGAAGCTATTTCAATCGTTTAAGCCTGTCATCTGACTGTCATCAAACCTTTATAAAAGCGGCAACGACCGCTCCTAAAGGGGCGTTCGGGAGCGCGATCGGGCGCAACTGGCGCTTCGCTCCCAAAGGGAGAGATCAGCAATGAATTTCGTCAAAGCAATCGTCGCGGCCGGCCTGGTTGCCGCTTCGACGTCGGCCTTTGCGGCCGACATCACCGGAGCGGGTGCGACGTTCCCGTTCCCGATCTATTCGAAATGGGCCGATGCCTACAAGAAAGAGACGGGCAACGGTCTCAACTACCAGTCGATCGGCTCGGGGGGCGGCATCAAGCAGATCGAGGCCAAGACGGTCACGTTCGGCGCCACCGACATGCCGCTCAAGGTCGAGCAGCTCGACAAGGACGGCCTGGTCCAGTGGCCGATGGTGATGGGCGCCATCGTTCCCGTGGTCAACATCGACGGCATCAAGGCCGGCGAGCTCATATTCGACGGCGAGACCCTCGCCAACATCTATCTCGGCAAGATCACCAAGTGGGATGATCCGGCCATCAAGAAGCTCAATCCGAGCGCCAAGCTGCCGTCCGAAGCGATTACCGTCGTGCGCCGTTCCGACGGCTCGGGCACGACATTCAACTTTACCGATTATCTCTCGAAGGTGAGCGCCGACTGGAAGAGCAAGGTCGGTTCCGGCACCGCGGTCGAATGGCCGACCGGCGTAGGCGCCAAGGGCAACGAAGGCGTCTCCGGCAATATCAGCCAGACCAAGAACTCGATCGGTTATGTCGAGTATGCCTATGCCAAGCAGAACAAGCTGACCTATACCGGCATGGTCAACAAGGCCGGCAAGACCGTGCAGCCGACCGTCGAGGCCTTCCAGGCCGCGGCCTCCAATGCCGACTGGACGCACGCTCCGGGGTATTACGTCATCCTGACCGACCAGCCCGGCGAGAAGTCCTGGCCGATCACCGCCTCGACCTTCATCCTGATGCACAAGGACGCGACCGACAAGGCGGCCTCGCAGGAAGCGATCAAGTTCTTCAAATGGGCATTTGCCAATGGCGACAAGATGGCCGAGGAGCTCGATTACATCCCCATGCCGGACAATGTGGTCAAGCTGATCGAGAAGACCTGGTCGGCCGAGATCAAGAGCTGAAGCCTGCTGCGACAAGCTTCACCCTTCCCCGCATGCGGGGAAGGGTGACGACGCCTCCGCGCTTCAGAGGAAATGCAACCGGGTCCATCGAACGCGGCCCGGGTCGCGTTCTACACAGGATAGGGGATTGGCGTGGCAGACATGGCGGTTCAGAGCGACGTGAGCGATGTAATCGAAGCCGCCGGACCTTACGACCGCGCCAAGGCGCTCAGCGCCTTCAAGCTCGGCGACGTCACCTTCTACTGGATCACCCGCCTTGCCGCGATTTCGGTGCTGCTGATCCTCGGCGGCATCATCGTCTCGCTGATCGTCGGCGCCTGGCCCGCAATGCGCGAGTTCGGCTTCTCGTTCCTGTGGACGCTGCGCTGGGCGCCGCAGGCCGATCCACCGGTGCTCGGCGCGCTTGGTCCGATCTACGGCACGCTGGTCACCTCCTTCATCGCGATGCTGATCGCAATTCCGGTGGGGCTGGGCGTTGCGATCTTCCTGACCGAGCTCTGTCCCCAATGGCTGCGCCGCCCGATCGGCATCGCCATCGAACTGCTCGCCGGCATTCCTTCGATCATCTACGGCATGTGGGGCTTCTTCGTGCTGGGCCCGTTCCTGGCTTACACCTTCCAGCCCTTGATGATCTCGCTGTGCGCCAACATTCCGGTGCTCAACGTGATCTTCGCCGGTCCCCCATCCTATCTCAGCCTGTTCAACGCCTCGCTGATTCTCGCGATCATGGTGCTGCCCTTCATCACCTCGATCTCCGTCGACGTGTTCAAGACCGTTCCGCCGGTCTTGAAGGAGGCCGCCTACGGCGTCGGCTGCACCACCTGGGAAGTCGTGCGCAACGTGGTCATTCCCTACACCAGGGTCGGCGTGATCGGCGGGATCATGCTGGCGCTCGGCCGCGCGCTCGGCGAAACCATGGCGGTCACCTTCATTATCGGCAACTCGTTCCGCATCAGCGGTTCGATTTTTGCGCCGGGCACCACGATCTCGGCCGCGATCGCATCCGAATTCGCCGAAAGCGACGGCCTGCATCAATCCGGGCTGATCCTGTGCGGCCTGCTCCTGTTCGTGCTGACGTTCTTCGTGCTTGCCGGCGCGCGGCTGATGCTCATGCGTCTCGAGAAGAAGGCGGGGAAGTAGCGTGATCACCGCCGACAACCCGATCTATTCCCGCCGCCGCCGTCGCGACATCATCGTGCGCGGGCTTTGCATCGGCGCCGCCCTGTTCGGCGTCACCTGGCTCGCGCTGATCCTGTTCACGCTGTTCTATAACGGCTTCAGCGGCATCACTCTGCAGGTCTTCACCGAAAGCACGCCGCCGCCGGGATCGTCTACGGGCGGGCTGTTGAACGCCATCGTCGGCTCCGTGATCATGACGGCAATGGGCGTTGGGGTCGGCGCGCCGCTCGGCCTGTTTGCCGGAACCTATCTCGCCGAATATGGCAAGCATGACCGTCTGACCTCGGTGATCCGCTTCATCAACGACATTCTGCTGAGCGCGCCGTCGATCATCATCGGCCTGTTCATCTATGGTGCCGTGGTTGTGCCGATGCACGGCTTCTCGGCGATTGCCGGTTCGCTGGCGCTTGCCGTGATCGTCATTCCGGTGGTGGTCCGCACAACTGAGGATATGCTGCTGTTGGTGCCCAATCCGCTGCGGGAAGCGGCGAGCGCACTCGGGCTGCCGCGTTCGCTGGTCATCAAGCGGATCGCCTACCGCGCGGCGCGCTCGGGCCTGATCACCGGCGTGCTGCTTGCGACCGCACGCGTCGCCGGCGAAACCGCGCCGCTGTTGTTCACCGCCCTGTCCAACCAGTTCTTCAGCCTGAATTTGTTCAAAGAGGTGGCGAACCTGCCGGTCACCATCAACAACTTCGTGCAAAGCCCCTATGCCTACTGGAAGCAGCTCGCCTGGAGCGGCGCGCTTCTGATCACGTTGACGGTGCTCGCGCTGAACATCGGCGCGCGTATTCTCGGCGCCGAGAGGACCACAAAATGAACGATCTGTCTGTATCCGTCGGTCACGCAAGCGGGCAGGCGCATTCGACGCCCCTGCCGGAGGCCCCGGCAAAGGTGACGGCGCGCAACCTGAATTTCTATTACGGCGACCATCACGCGCTGAAGAACATCAACCTGACGCTCGGCACCAACCGCGTCACGGCCTTCATCGGGCCGTCCGGGTGCGGCAAGTCTACGCTCTTGCGCATCTTCAACCGCATGTACGATCTCTATCCCGGTCAGCGCGCGGTCGGTCAGTTGATGCTGGACCAGACCAACATCCTCGATCCGCATCTCGACCTCAACCTGCTGCGGGCGCGGGTCGGCATGGTGTTCCAGAAGCCGACGCCGTTCCCGATGACCATTTACGAGAACATCGCCTTCGGCATCCGCCTCTACGAGAAGATCCCCAAGTCCGAGATGGACGATCGCGTGGAGAAGGCGCTGCGGGGCGGCGCGCTGTGGACCGAAGTCAAGGACAAGCTCAATGCGTCGGGCCTGTCGCTCTCCGGCGGTCAGCAGCAGCGGCTCTGCATCGCCCGCACGGTCGCGGTCAGGCCCGAAGTGATCCTGTTCGACGAGCCCTGCTCGGCGCTCGATCCGATCTCGACCGCCAAGGTCGAGGAGCTGATCCAGGAGCTGTCCGAGAATTACACGATCGCCATCGTCACCCACAACATGCAGCAGGCCGCGCGCGTCTCGGACAAGACGGCGTTCATGTACCTCGGCGAGCTGATCGAATTCGACGAAACCAGCAAGATTTTCACCTCGCCCAGCGATCGTCGCACCCAGGATTACATCACCGGCCGGTTCGGCTAGGGAGACTTTGATGGCTTCTGAACATACCGCAAAAGCGTTCGACAGCGACCTGCAGGAATTGACCCGCCTGGTTGCCGAGATGGGTGGCCTCGCCGAGCGCATGATCGTCGATTCCATCGACGCGTTGATCCGCCGCGACGTCGCCCTTGGCCAGCGCGTGGTTGCCAACGACCTCGAGCTCGACAATCTGCAGCGCACCATCGAGGAGCGCGCGGTGCTGACCATCGCGCGGCGTCAGCCGATGGCGGTGGACTTGCGCGAGATCGTCGGCGCCATGCGGGTTGCCACCGATCTCGAGCGGATCGGCGATCTCGCAAAGAACATGGGCAAGCGCGTTGCGGCGCTGGAGAGCGATTTCCATCCGCTGAAGCTCATCCGCGGTCTGGAGCACATGACCGACCTCGTGTCCTCCCAGGTCAAGACCGTGCTGGACGCCTATGCCGCGCACGATCTGCCCGCGGCGATGGGCGTGTGGAAGGGCGACGAGGAGGTCGATGCCATCTGCACCTCGCTGTTCCGCGAGCTTTTGACCTATATGATGGAGGATCCGCGCAACATCTCGTTCTGCATCCATCTGATGTTCTGCGCCAAGAATATCGAACGGATCGGCGATCATGCGACCAACATTGCCGAAACCGTGTTCTACATGATCGAAGGCCAGCAGATCCCCGACAAGCGCCCGAAGGGCGATATGACGACATTTGCCACGACGGTTCCCGGAAACTAGGCAGGATTTCCGGCGCGTTGCGTATCGGTCCGGATGAGATCGTGCCCATGCAGATGGAGAAGATGACGCCATGAGCGCGCGCATTCTGGTGGTGGAAGACGAAGAGGCCCTGACCACGTTGTTGCGCTACAACCTCGAAGCCGAGGGCTACGAGGTCGACGCCGTGATGCGGGGCGACGAGGCCGATACCCGGCTGAAAGAGCGTCTTCCCGACCTCATCGTGCTCGACTGGATGCTGCCGGGCCTGTCCGGCATCGAGCTGTGCCGGCGCTTGCGGGCGCGGCCGGAAACCAAGCAGTTGCCGATCATCATGCTGACCGCCCGGGGCGAGGAGAGCGAGCGGGTGAGGGGGCTAGCGACCGGCGCCGACGACTACATCGTCAAGCCGTTCTCGGTTCCTGAACTGCTGGCGCGGGTGAAGGGCCTGCTTCGTCGCGCGAGCCCGGAACGGCTCGCGACCGTGCTCGCCTATGGCGATATCGAGCTCGATCGCGAGAAGCGCCGCGTCGCGCGAAGCGGCCGGCCGATCGATCTCGGACCGACCGAATATCGCCTGCTCGAGTTTTTTCTCGAGCATCCGGGTCGCGTGTTCTCGCGCGAGCAATTGCTCGACAGTGTCTGGGGCAGGGACATCTACATCGACGAGCGCACCGTCGACGTGCATATCGGCCGCCTGCGCAAGCTGCTCAATCCCGGCCGTGAGCAGGATCCGATCCGCACCGTGCGCGGTGCCGGCTACGCGCTCGACGACCGCTTCGCGAAGGCGGAGTAGCTTCTTTCGACCCCCGCTTTCGCGCGGCCGACGACCATCAGTGCAGGACTACCTGTGCGGCGGCTTTGGCGGCTGGCGCCTGCGATCGGCGGCCGGCTGGTAGGCGACGCGCGAATGGTGCGCGCAATAGGGCAGACCGGCGAGCGCCTTACCGCCGCAGAAGAAGAAGTCCGGGCTCGCGGGATCGCCGACCGGCCAATGGCAGGTGGCCTCGTTGAGCTCCAGCAACGACAGCCGCTGGCTCATCGGCACCACATTGTCATAGGCGATCGGATCGGGCTCGAGCTCGACCTCGAAGGCATGCGCGAGCGCGGTGTTGCCGCGCGAGACCGGGCGCGACACCCGCATCATGTGCTGGGCGGGACGCGCCTTGCGCGGGCGGGGCGCCGAGGACGCCGGGCTCTTGGCGCGGCCGGACAGCCCCAACCGGTGCACTTTGCCAATCACGGCGTTGCGCGTCACATTTCCGAGCTCGGCGGCAATCTGGCTGGCCGAAAGTCCGGCCTCCCAGAGTTTTTTCAACTGCTCGACGCGGTCGTCGGACCAGGTCAATACCGTCATCGCACCCTTCCCTTCGCGTAGCTCAGGCCCCTTGTCGGCCGGTGTGGCGATCTCAAATCGCCAAAAAATCCCTGCTCGCAGAATCCCTTAAGGCTCGCCGGCCGCAAAAAGCGCGCCGGACGTTTACGCAAAACGCCAGAACTCAGGGGGTTAAAAACTGCCGCACGAGATGTCGTACCCGACAGGCAAGACGCTACAATATGCCGTGACTCCCGCGCAAGAGTCAGGGGTGGCAGTCCACATGTTCCATCAGTCGAGCATTGGTTTCGGATTTTCCGTTGCGGCGGCGTGCTATGCTCCCTGCCTCCGCGCGCCTTGCGGCATTGACTTCGAATGCCCCTCGCCTAGAATGCCTGAACGTGCCGCCCTTGAAAGGGCGGCACGTTTCGTTTCGGCGGCGGTCAAGGATGCGACGGCGCCATGCGCGCATCCCGGCCGGCGACCTCAACCTTTTGTCGAGTGATAGCCATGACCAACAGCGCCACTTCGCATCTGCTTCCGGTTTTTGCCAGGGTCGATCTTGCCTTCACGCGCGGCGAGGGCTGCTATCTGACTGCCACCAATGGCGAGCGTTATCTCGACTTCACCTCGGGGGTCGCCGTGAACGCGCTCGGCCATGCCCATCCGCATCTGGTCGCGGCGCTCCAGGAGCAGGCGACGAAGCTCTGGCACATGTCGAACCTGTTCAAGAGCCCGGACGGCGAACGGTTGGCGGCGCGGCTTTGCGAGCAGAGCTTTGCGGACTTCGTGTTCTTCTGCAATTCGGGCGCCGAGGCGATGGAAGGCCTCATCAAGCTGGTGCGCCATTATCACTTCTCGAAGGGCCACGGGGAACGCTACCGCATCATCACCTTCGAGGGCGCGTTCCACGGCCGCACGCTGGCCACGCTCGCCGCCACCGGCTCGGCCAAATATCTGGAGGGCTTCGGGCCGCCGATGGATGGCTTCGACCAGGTCGCGCACGGCGACCTCGATGCGGTGAAAAAGGCGATCGGCCCCCACACCGCCGGCATCCTGATCGAGCCGGTCCAGGGCGAGGGCGGCGTGCGCTCGGCGCCGGTTGCCTTCTTCAGGGCGCTGCGCGAGCTCTGCGACGAGCACGGCCTGCTTCTCGCCTTTGACGAGGTGCAGACCGGCATGGGGCGGACCGGCGATCTCTTTGCGTACCGCCGCCTGGGCGTCACGCCCGACGTGATGTCGCTGGCCAAGGCGCTCGGCGGCGGCTTTCCGATCGGCGCGGTGCTCGCGAGCGCGGAAGCGGCCGCCGGCATGGCGCCGGGCTCGCACGGCTCGACGTTCGGCGGCAATCCGCTGGCGGTGGCGGCGGCGAACGCCGTGCTCGATATCATGCTGAAGCCTGGCTTCTTCGAGCATGTGCAGAAGATGTCGCTGCTATTGAAGCAGAAGCTCGCCTCGGTGGTCGACCGCTATCCGACCGTGCTGTCGGAGGTGCGCGGCGAGGGGCTTCTGGTCGGCGTCAAGGCGGTGGTGCCGTCGACCGATCTGGTGGCGGCACTGCGCGAGCAAAAGCTTCTGACGGTCGGTGCCGGCGAGAACGTGGTGCGATTCCTCGCGCCCTTGATCGTCACCGAGGCCGAGATCGATCAGTCGGTGCAAAGCCTGGAGCGTGCCTGCGCGACGCTCGCAAGCGTAAAGCAGGCGGCGGCGCAATGACGAAACCGCGTCACTTCCTCGACATCAGCGAGCTGCCGCTCACCGACCTGCGCGGCATGCTCGATGCGAGCGCCGCCATGAAGGCGCGGCTGAAGGCGCATGAGCAAGGCAGGAAGCCGCTCGAAGGCAAGACGCTCGCCATGATCTTCGAGCGTCCCTCGACCCGCACCCGCGTCTCCTTCGACGTCGGCATGCGCCAGCTCGGCGGGGAAGCGATCATGCTGACGGGGCAGGAGATGCAGCTCGGCCGCGGTGAGACCATCGCCGACACCGCGCGCGTGCTGTCGCGTTATGTCGACGCCATCATGATCCGCATTCTCAACCATGAGGCGCTGCTGGAGCTCGCCGCGCACGCCACCGTTCCCGTCATCAACGGTCTCACGCGACGCTCGCATCCCTGCCAGGTGATGGCGGATCTCATGACCTATGAGGAGCATCGCGGCTCGATCAAAGGCAAGACGGTGGCCTGGACCGGCGACGACAACAACGTGCTGGCGTCCTGGGCGCACGCCGCCGAGCGCTTCAAGTTCACGCTCAACATCGCAACGCCGCCGGAGCTTGCGCCGAAGAAGGCGATGCGCGACTGGATCAAGGCGACCTCCGCCTCGATCGTGATCGGCAACGATCCGGAAGCCGCCGTCCGCGGCGCCGATTGCGTCGTCACCGACACCTGGGTGTCGATGGGAGACAAGGACGGCGAGCATCGCCACAACCTGCTTCGTCCCTATCAGGTCAATTCCAAGCTGATGTCGCTCGCCAACAAGGACGCGCTGTTCATGCATTGCCTGCCGGCGCATCGCGGCGAGGAGGTCACCGACGAGGTGATCGACGGCCCGCAATCGGTGGTGTTCGACGAGGCGGAAAACCGCCTGCATGCGCAAAAGGGCATTTTGGCCTGGTGCTTCGACGCGGTGGGATAAATCTCTCTTGCGCTCTCCCTTCTGGGAGAGGGTGCCGGGCGAAACGAAACGGGTGAGGGATCTGCTTCCGCGCAACGTGCTCCCGAAGAGAATCCCTCACGGCTCGAATTTCGCTTCGCTCATTCTCGCCACCCTATCCCGCAAGGGGAGAGAGCTACAGTATGCATGCGATCACGTCTGTGGCGTTTCCGCATAGACCGCCCCTTTCGATTCACGTCTTCCGACCCCAGATAGAGCGCCATGACCTCTCAATCCCCTGCGACGAAAATCACATTGAAGAGCCCGGTTCGCGCGCCGTCGGCGATCCCCGTCGACGATGCCGTGATTCCGTTCGAGGTCGATGCGCTCGACCTGCGCGGCCGCCTGACGCGGCTCGGGCCGACGCTGGACGACATCCTGGGCAAGCACGCCTATCCGGCGCCAGTCGGCAAGCTGCTCGCGGAAGCCATCGTGCTCGCGACCCTGCTCGGCTCGTCGCTGAAATTCGACGGCCGCTTCATCCTGCAGACCCGCACCGACGGTCCTGTCTCGTTTCTGATCGTGGATTTCAAGTCCCCGGATCGCCTGCGCGCCTATGCGCGATATGATTCGGGCCGGCTCAGGCCGGGGATGGATTCCGGTGCATTGCTCGGGCGCGGCCATCTCGCCATGACGATCGATCAGGGGCCGGACATGAGCCGTTACCAGGGCCTGGTCGCACTGGAGGGGGGTGGCCTCGAAGCCGCCGCGCATGAGTATTTCTTGCGCTCGGAGCAGATTCCGACGCGGGTCAGGATCGCGGTCGGTGAGGAATGGCGCGGCGGCGACGGCACGGGGGCCAGACATCGCTGGCGCGCCGGCGGCATCCTGATGCAGTTCCTGCCGAAGGCGCCGGAGCGCGCGCGGCAGGCCGACCTGCATCCGGGCGACGCGCCGGAGGGCACGGCCCCGCATGTCGTGGCCGAGGACGATGCCTGGGTCGAGGGACAGTCGCTGATCGCAACCGTGGAGGATGTCGAGCTGATCGACCCCGATCTTTCCGGCGAGCGGCTCCTGTATCGCCTGTTCCACGAGCGCGGCGTGCGCGTGTTCAAGCTGCTGCCGCTGACCGCGCAATGCTCCTGCTCGCGTGAAGCGGTCTCCTCGATGCTCAAGAGCTTCTCAGCGAAGGATCGCGCCGACATGGTCAAGGACGGCAAGGTGATCGTCACCTGCGAGTTCTGCTCCTCGGTCTATCAGTTCACGCCGCATGAAGCCGGCGTCGACGAGGGTTCGGCCTGACGTCTGTTATGGCCGGACTTGATCCGGCCATCCATCGCTTTTCGAAAAAATGGATCGCCGGGTCGAGCCCGGTGATCATCGAGATAACCCTGCCTGCAGTTCTTCCGGGCGAGACGAGCGAGATTGCCGATCGAGATCCCGACTTCGCGCTCAAGCGCGCCACGGGATGACGCGCTTATCGCGCGTCAATTCAGCACGCGCTTTTCGCCGGGGCTGTCGAGCGAGAACGTCGGCACGTCGATCTCGAAGCGCTCGCCGGTTTCGGAAACCATCTGGTAGCGCCCGCTCATGAAGCCCGACGCGGTCGTCAGTGGCACGCCGCTCGTATATTCAAAACGCTCGCCCGGAGCCAGCACCGGCTGCTCGCCGACGACGCCCTCGCCCTTCACCTCCTGACGCCGGCCCGAAGCATCGGTGATGATCCAGTGCCGCGTCCTGAGCTGCACCGTTTCCTCGCTCGTATTGGTGATGACGATCGTATAGGACCAGAAATAACGCGATTTTTCCGCCGACGAGCGTTCAGGCATGAAGTTCGGCTCGACGGTGACTTCGATCTGGCGAGTGACGGCGCGGTACATGGCTCATCATAGCGAAAAGTCTTGTTGGAACCAATCTCCGGCGCGTTTTGCACACGACCATTCATCCTTGTTTCAACACAGTTCCGGCGCAACCCATGGAAGCGGGCCGCGTTGTGCTACCCGCCGGCCGCGTGTTTCTCACGTGAACGTCAATCCGAGGCTCCGCTGGAAATCATAAGCTGCCCGCGGTCCTTTGATTCATCAAAGCCGTTGCACAGCTGTGGCGGCATCTGGAATGGTGGCTGATGACGTCCATTGCCGATCGCGTTGCCGACCCGGCCCAGACCAGCGCGCCTGCGGCTGCCGCAAGCGAAGCGCGCGCGGCGGCGCCCGCGATTTCGCTTCCCGTCGCGCATGAGCGCGAGCTCAGGCTCGACCTGTTTCGCGGGCTCGCGCTGTGGCTGATCTTCATCGACCATCTGCCGCCAAGCCTGCTCACCTGGTTCACCATCCGCAATTACGGCTTTTCCGACGCCACCGAGATCTTCATCTTCATTTCCGGTTACACGGCCGCCTTCGTCTACGGCCGCGCGATGCTGGA
Source organism: uncultured Alphaproteobacteria bacterium (assembly GCA_963738845.1). Classification (GTDB taxonomy): domain Bacteria; phylum Pseudomonadota; class Alphaproteobacteria; order Rhizobiales; family Xanthobacteraceae; genus Bradyrhizobium. The sequence goes on from CAVTYJ010000021.1 coordinate 395,309, forward strand.
GCATGGCTTCGTGGTCGCGACCGCGCGCATCCTGCGCCGCGCCTGGCAGATCTATGTCGCGCATGTCTTCCTGTTCACGATCTTTTTGGCCGAGATTTCCTATGTCGCCAGCTCTTTCGAGAATCCGCTTTATAGCGAAGAGATGGGCATCATGGATTTCCTCAGGCAGCCGGACGTGACCATTGTCCAGGCATTGCTGCTGCGATTTCGTCCCGCCAACATGGACGTGCTGCCGCTCTACATCGTCCTGATGCTGTCGCTGCCCTGGATCCTGGTCCTGATGCGCTGGAAGGCGGACCTCACGCTGGCGCTCTCGGCCCTGCTCTACGCCGTGACCTGGCAATACGATCTCTATCTCTCCGCCTACCCGAACGGGTTTTGGACCTTCAATCCGCTCGCGTGGCAATTGCTGTTCGTCTTCGGCGCCTGGTGCGCGCTCGGCGGCGCGCGGCGCATGCAGAAAATCCTCTCGTCGCCGATCACAATATGGCTTTGCGTCGGCTATCTGGTGTTCTCGTTCTTCGTGACCATGACGTGGTATGTGCCGCAGCTCGGCTATCTCATGCCGCGCCGGCTCGAGCAGTGGATGTATCCGATCGACAAGACCGATCTCGACGTTCTGCGTTTCGCGCACTTCCTGGCGCTGGCCGCGCTGACCGTCTACTTCCTGCCGAGGGATTGGCCGTATCTGAGATCGCCCTGGCTGCGACCGCTGATCCTGTGCGGGCAGCACTCGCTGGAGATCTTCTGTCTCGGCGTCTTCCTGGCCTTTGCCGGACATTTTATCCTGGCGGAAGTCGGCGGCGGAGCCGCGCTGCATGCGCTGATCAGCCTCTCCGGAATCCTCATCATGTGCGCGGTGGCGTGGCTGATTTCATGGTACAAGCACTCCGCCGACAAGAGCGCCCCGCGCAAGGGGTCCGCCGGCAACGCCGATCTGGCGGGAGGAGGTTGATGCGGTCCGCGATGATCCGCTGCCTGGTTCTGATGACGGTCATCTCGGCCGGGGCAGGCGCGCGCGCGGACGATGCCGCCGCACCCCAGAGCTGCGATGTCCCCGACTCCCTGCTGTCGACCGACAGCACCCTGACCAAGGTCGCGGACGCGCTCAAGGCCAATCGGCCGCTCGACATCTTCGTGATCGGCAGCCGCTCCTCGACCATCGTCAGCGCCAACTCCAGCGCTTACCCGGCCCGGCTTGTTGCGGCGCTAAAGGAGAAGCTGCCGCAGTCGACCATCAACGTCTCCGTGGAAATACAGGTCAAACGGACCGCCGAGGAGGCCGCGCCGGGTTTTGCCAAGCTCATCGAAGGCAAGAAGCCGACTTTAGTCATCTGGCAGACCGGGACCGTCGATGCTATGCGCTCGGTGGATCCCGACGATTTCCGCGGCGCGGTCGACGAGGGTGTTGTTGCGTTGCAAAATGCGGGCGCCGACGTGATCCTGATTAACCCTCAATACAGTCCGCGTACCGAAACGATGATTTCCCTTCCGGCCTATCTCGATAATATGCGCGTGGTGGCGCTGCGGCACGACATTCCCCTGTTCGATCGTTTCGCTATCATGCACCAGTGGAATGACCAGGGTGATTTCGATCTTTTCAGCGCCGCGCACGGCATCGACCTTGCGAAACGCGTTCATGACTGTCTCGGCAGGGCGCTGTCGAAGTTCGTCATCGACGCCGCCCATCTCGGGCCGGCGCAGCAGAATTAGGAATTTTGGTTAATGGGCTTGTCGCGCTCTCATCGCGTCATGAGCGCCGTTTTGCTGAGCGCGCTTCTGCCGGCGGCGGCGCTCGCGCCCAAGCGCGCGCATGCGCAGGCGGCACAGGCGGCCCCCGCAAGCCCGACCCAGCCCGCTCCGCAAGCCTCGCCGTCACAAGCCGCGACCGCGCCGGTCACGCAGGGCATGGCCGGCGCAACCGCCGCCCAGCCCGTAGCGGTCGATCCGTCGCAGCAAAAAGGATTGACCGAGCGGGCGATCGACAAGGTCAAGACGGTCGCAAGGCAAGCCGGCGATATTTTCAGCCGAGTGCCCTGCCTCCCGCCGAAGGGCGGCGTGCCCTCGATGGGATCGCTGCCGCGGGTCGCCAGGAAGCTCGTCGCCGGCGAGCCTGTCGTCATCGTCGCCTTCGGTTCGTCATCGACGCAGGGCTGGGGCGCGAGCGCGCCGGAGTTTTCCTATCCAAGCCGGCTCTTGACGCAATTGAAACGACAATATCCGAGCGCCGATATCACGGTCGTCAATCGCGGCAAGGGTGGCGAGGACGCGCCCGAGATGATGAAGCGTCTGCAGAGCGCCGTGCTCGACATGAATCCGGACCTCGTGATCTGGCAGGTCGGCACCAATGCCGTGCTGCGCGACCTCGATCCGACCGAGACGGGGAAGCTCGTGGAAGAAGGCATCGCGCGCATCCAGGCGGCCGGGAGCGACGTGGTGCTGGTCGACCCGCAATATTCGCCGCGCATCACCGAGCGCGCCGAAAGCGCCGGCCGGATGGTCAACCTGTTGCGCCGGATTGCCTCGCTCCGCCATATCGGCATCTTCCCCCGCTTCGAGGTGATGCGCGAATGGCATGAGAAGCAGGCGATTCCGGTCGAAGGCTTCGTGATCGCCGACGGCCTGCACATGAACGATTGGGGCTACGCCTGCTTCGCCCAGCTTCTGGGCGACGACATCATCCAGTCGGTCGGCCAGATCAAGCTCGGCCGAAACGTCCCCGCCGAGGTGCTGACCTATCGGCCGATGTGACGCGGAGTGTGGGAGCGCTTGTGCTCTCTCGCATCACACCTTCTCCGATGTAGCATGGGTGGAGCGAAGCGAAACCCATCACGCGCGCACTCGATGTCATGGCTTTCGATGCGTTGTATCCATCCTGCGCACTGTCGTTCCGGGATGCGCCGCAAGGCGCAGGCCCGGAATCCGTAGCCACAGGCGGTTGTTGTGGGGCGCGGTGAGGCACCTCGATCCCGCAGGCGATGACGGCCTGTGGTTACAGGTCGCCGCGTTCGCGGGGATGACAGCGCGGCACGAGGAACGGTGGGCACGCTTCGCTTTGCCCACCCTGCACAATCTCAGACCTTCTCCAGCGCAGCATAGAGATCCTCGATCAGGTCATCCGCATGTTCGAGGCCTGCCGAGAACCGCACAAAACCTTCGCTGATGCCGAGCTCGGCGCGCGCCTCGGGTTTCAGCCGCTGATGCGTCGTGGTTGCCGGGTGTGTGACCAGGCTCTTGGCGTCGCCGAGGTTGTTGGAGATCTTTGCAAGCTTGAGCGAATTCAGGCAGCGGAAGGCGCCGGCCTTGCCGCCCTTGACCTCGAAGCCGACCAGGGTCGAGCCGCCGCGCATCTGCTTCTTCACCAGCGCGGCCTGCGGATGATCCTCGCGGCCGGGATAGATCAGTCGCGAGATCTTTGTATGCCTTGCCAGCGCATCGGCAACTTTCGCCGCATTGTCGGTCTGTGCGCGCACGCGCACCGACAGCGTCTCCAGTCCCTTTAAAAGCACCCAGGCATTGAACGGCGACAGCGACGGCCCGGTCTGGCGCATGAAATTGTGCAGGTGCTCGGAGACGAAGGCTTCGGAGGAGAGGATCATGCCGCCAAGGCAGCGCCCCTGCCCATCGATGTGCTTGGTCGCGGAATAGACCACGACATCGGCGCCGAGCTTCAGCGGGCTCTGCCACAATGGCGTTGCGAACACATTGTCGACGATCAGCCGCGCGCCGGCCGCGTGCGCAATCTCGGCAATCGCGGGAATGTCGAGCACGTCGAGCGTCGGATTGGTCGGGCTTTCCAGGAAGCAGCTTTTCGTGGTCTTGCGCATCGCGCGCTTCCACTGGTCGAGATCGAGGCCGTCGACCAGCGTCGATTCGATGCCATAGCGCGGCAGCAAATCTTCTACGACATAGCGGCAGGACCCGAACAGCGCTTTCGACGCCACCACGTGATCGCCGGCGCGCAGCGGCGCAAGCATCGCGGTCGTCACCGCGGCCATGCCGGTTGCGGTCGAGCGGCCGGCCTCGGCGCCTTCGAGCTCGATCATGCGCCGCTCGAACATCGAAATCGTCGGATTGGAGTAGCGCGAATAGATGTAGCCGGGATCCTCGCCCTTGAAGCGCGCCTCGCATTGTTCCGCGCTGTCGTAGACGTACCCCTGCGTGAGGAACATCGCCTCCGAGGTTTCGCCGAATTCGGAACGCAGCGTTCCCGAATGGACCAGCCGGGTTTCCGGCCGATAGGCGAGCGCGGACGCTGGCGCGTGAGACGTAGACATGTGACCTCCATGGTGACCGCGCTGTCGCGGGCACAAAAAAACCGGCCTGGGAAAACCCTCGCGGCCGGGATCACACTGTCCCCGGCCTGTTTAGCGATTTATTTAACGTGGCTGCAAGCCGGCCGGCTCAAATCACCACGGGATAAGTCATGCTCATATTCGCAAGCGACCTTTCCGTCAAGGCGGCCATCGGATAAGGCCGTAAAAGGGCGTATTTTGGGGTTTGGATGACATCGGGGACGCTGCCCAAGGACCATAGCGTGTCGTTTTCGCTCCCTATCCACGCCAATGGGATTTTGCCGGATCGCATGATCGCGGCGATGGCGGATGACGGCCTGATCCTGCCGGCCTATCCCTTTGTCGAAAGCCAGATCCAGCCGGCGAGCCTCGATCTGCGTCTGGGCGATATCGCCTACCGCGTGCGCGCGAGCTTTCTGCCGGGACCCGATGCGACAGTGGCCGAGCGCATCGACGAGTTGAAGCTGCACGAAATCGCGCTCGCCGACGGCGCGGTGCTGGAGACCAACTGCGTCTACATCGTGCCGCTGCTCGAAAGCCTCGCTTTGCCGAAGGAGATCGTCGCCGCCGCCAACCCGAAAAGCTCGACCGGACGGCTCGACGTCTTCACCCGCGTGATTGCCGACGGCACGCGCAGGTTCGACATGATCGGCGCCGGCTATCACGGCCCGCTCTACGCCGAGATCAGCCCGAAGACGTTTCCGGTGCTGCTGCGCGAGGGCTCGCGGCTCTCGCAGGTGCGCTTCCGCGCGGGCGAGGCCATTCTTGCCGCCGACGCGCTTCAGGCGCTGCATGCAAAGGAGCGGCTGGTCGACGCCGAAAATGCGGACCTCGTCGGCGGCGTCGCGCTCTCGGTCGATCTCTCCGGCGAGAACTCGGGCGGCTTCGTCGGCTATCGCGCCAAGCGCCACACCGGCGTCGTCGATGTCGATCGGCGCGGCGGCTATGCGGTCGACGAGTTTTGGGAGCCGATCGCGGCGCGCGGCGATGGCAGCCTCATCCTCGATCCCGGCGAATTCTATATCCTCGCTTCCAAGGAGGCGGTGCAGGTGCCGCCGGACTACGCCGCTGAGATGGTGCCGTTCGATCCCCTGGTCGGCGAATTCCGCGTGCATTATGCCGGCTTCTTCGATCCCGGCTTCGGTTATGCCGGCGCCGGCGGCAAGGGCGCGCGCGCCGTTCTCGAAGTGCGCTCGCGCGAAGTGCCGTTCATCCTCGAGCACGGCCAGATCGTCGGCCGCCTCGTCTACGAGAAGATGCTGGCGCGCCCCGCCGCGCTCTACGGCCAGCGCATCGGCTCGAATTACCAGGCCCAGGGATTGAAGCTTAGCAAGCACTTCCGGGTTTGAATGCTTCTCCACGACGTCATTGCGAGGAGCGGAGCTCCGAAGCAATCCAGTCTCTGTCCTCCGGCGAACTCTGGATTGCTTCGCTTCGCTCGCAATGACAGACTGCTCTGAAGAACAAGAACGGGAGCGAAACATTGAGCGAGACGGCCGATCCCGCACGGGAGGCGCTATGGTTGAAATGGCGCGGCATTGCCGAGCTCTATCACGCCTGTTTCACCGGCCTCATTCTTACGGTCGTCACGCGGCGCGGCACGGCGGATGCCGCCGAGTTCAACTTTCGTGTGTTTCGGCGCCAGCAGCAGGAGCGCTTTCTGCCGGGCCTGAAGAAACTCGGCATCGATCATCTGCCGCCGGCGGTCGCCGCCGCGCAGTATCATTATCTCTCCAACTGGATCGGCGGCGTGCATGTCGAATACATGTACGAGAATGATCGCAAGGCGTGGATCCGCTATCCGCCGCCGCGCTGGGCCTGGAAGGGCACCGCGATCTGCGCCGTCCCGCCCGAAGTCTCCAGGGCGATGCTGCGCGGCTGGCACGCCAATAACGGGGTCGCGCTCGGCAATCTCACGCTCGGCTTCGTATGCACCAAGCAGACGGTCGACGGGCAGGATGGTCTCGAAGGCTATTATTACGAATACGATCACCCTCTCGAGCCCGATCAGCGCCTCGTGTTCGCGCGCCACCTCGAGGCGCCGCTGTTCGATGCGGCGAGGGCGCCGGCGTTGCCTGTATCGCAATGGCCGCGGCCGCGCCTGGAGAAAGCCTATCGCAACTATGCGATGGAATATGTGCGGACGGCCGCGCCTATCATGGTACAGCTGTTCGGGCCGGAGGAGGGCGGCCATCTCCTGCACCTCACCGGCAAATTGATCGGCATGCAATATTTCGACGAGCTGGCAATGGCGCTCTCGCAGAGTCGCGGCGGCGCACGCGAGTTCGCAAGCTTTCTGGCCGCGCTGCTCGAGGCGCAGGACGAGGTTGCCGACGCCGAAGGCTCCGAAGGCCGTTTCGACATCCGCCAGCGGAGCTGGAAATTGATGGAGGGCGTCGCCGACTACCATCCGGCCTGCGCGCGCGTGCTTGAGGGACTGTTCGAGGGTCTTGCCGCCGGCTGCGGTCGCCATATCCCGGTGCATCTGAAGCACGCGGCGAGCGGCAGGCCGCCCTTTGTATGGTTGATCGGATAGAGCGCGATCCCCCCGGAGTTGGAATGCCCGAGATCGGCGTCGCCGAAATTGCTGTCGAGGAGGAGCGCGCGCCGCCGCCCGAGTCGCCGCCCAGGCCGCCGCGCGCCAAAAACGTGCTGGTCGATGGACCGATCCTGTCGACCTTGCTCCGGCTCGCCTGGCCGAATGTGGTCGCGCTCACCGCCGGCACCTGCGTGGTGATTGCCGAGACCTCCTATATCGGCCGCCTCGGCGTGGAGGCGCTGGCTGCGATGGCACTGGTGTCGCCTTTCGTGATCCTGACCATGACCATGTCCGGCGGCGCGATGGGCGGCGGGGTTGCGTCCTCGATTGCGCGCGCGCTCGGGGCAGGCGACGTCGAGCGCGCCTCCATCCTCGCGATGCATGCATTGCTGATAGGGCTGTGCTTCGGCCTCGCCTTCATGATGTTCATGCTGACGCTCGGGCCAAGCTTGCTCGCGCTGCTCGGCGGGCGCGGAAATGTGCTGGCGCAGGCGGTCTCCTATGTCGAGATCTTCTTCGGCGGAGCCGTGGTGCCTTGGCTGATGAACACGCTCGCGGGAATATTGCGCGGTACCGGCAACATGAAGCTGCCGTCGGCGATGATCCTCAGTTCGGCGGTGTGCCAGATCATCCTGGGCGGCGCGCTCGGACTTGGATTCGGTCCGATTCCGCAATTCGGCATGCGCGGCGTCGCCTCCGGTTCGCTGGTCGCCTATTCGATCAGCATCGCGGTGATGGGCTGGTACCTTTTTTCCGGCCGCGCGCGCCTCGTGCCACGGATCAGGAAGATGCGGATCCAGGCCGCGATGCTGTCCGACATCCTCAAGGTCGGCGTGATCGCCTGCTTCTCGCCGCTGCAGGGCGTTCTGACGATCTCGATCTTCACCCGCATGCTCGCGGGCTTCGGCACCGCCGTGCTCGCCGGCTACGGCATCGGTGCGCGGCTCGAGTTCATGCTGACCTCGATTGCATTCTCGATCGGCATCGCCTCCGTGCCGATGGTCGGAATGTCGATCGGCGCGGCTAAGGTCGTGCGCGCCCGCCGGATCGCCTGGATCGCGGGCGTGGTGTCCTTTGTCTCGGTCGGCGCACTGGCGTCCATCGTCGCGGTGTTTCCGGACCTCTGGGTTCGGATCTTCACCGACGATACGAGCGTGCGCGAGGCGAGCCGGCAATATCTGTCGACCGCCGCGCCCTGTTACGCGTTCATCGGGCTTGCGACCTCGATGTACTTCTCGTCGCAAGGAGCCGCGAAGGTGCTCGGTCCGGTGCTGGCGCAGACGGCGCGACTCGCGTTCATCGCGGCCGGCGGCTGGTATCTGTCGACGCACGGCGCGACCGCGCAGAGCTTCTTTTTGCTCGCGGCGGCCTCGATGGTGGTGCTGGGCACCTTGTCATGCCTCAGCGTGATCCTGACGCGCTGGGGGCCGAAGCGTGCAACCGCCATGACCGTTCGTCGTGCGCTGTCGGCGATGATCAAGTAAACACAAGAAGGGACCAGCAGAGTTTGTACTCAGCTCCAGGAGCCTCCGATTTCGACGGCCGGGCCGGCACCAACAAACGCGAGGCCCGCTTCCGGCGGTGAGCGGAGGCTTTAGGCCCGATCCGACGAGTTTGCCTTTGACGCCAGGCGGACATCGCCCGACACGAAGCCTCTTTCCATCCAACCGTCCGCTCGTTACGATGCTTGCGAGACCGAGCGTCGGGGCCGAACATGAAGCGGCGCGACTTCATCACTCTGATCGGCGCTTCACTGGCAGCGTCGCTGGCGCCGGCGCGCGCGCAACAGAACCGAAAAGTCCCGCAGATCGGATATCTCATGGACCGCTCGGGGCCACCGGGTGTGCTCGACCAGGGGTTTTTGGATGGCCTGCGTGAGCACGGTTATGTGGTTGGTCAAAACCTTGACATCGAGTACCGCTGGACGGACGGCAACAGCGAACGTCTTCCTGCTCTCGCGCGTGAGTTGGTCGCAAGCAAGGTCGACGTCATCGTTGTGGCTGGCGCGGATTCCACCCGGGCTGCAAAGTCGGCCACCACGACCATTCCAATTGTGATGGCGAGTTGCCAGGATGCCGTCGGGGACGGTTTGGTCGCGAGCCTGGCGCATCCGGGGGGGAATGTCACCGGACGGTCCGTGTACGCTCCGGAACTGACATCGAAGCGCGTCGAAATCCTGAAAGAGATGCTTCCGACCCTGGCCAGGGTCGGAGTTCTCTGGAACAGGGACAATTCCGGCGCTGCGGGTCAGTTGCGCGAGGCCGAGACGACGGGCCGCGCGCTTGGCATTGCCATCGAATCTCTGCCCGCACAAATTCCCGATGGCCTGGATGAGGTGATGGCACGCGCGACAGAAGTCGGCGCGGGCGCGATCCTGATCGTCTCCGACAGTTCGACAATAGGCAATCGCGCGAAGATCGGCAGTTCTGCCTTGCAAAATCATCTGCCAACGATCTTTGCGAACAAGGCTTATCTGAGCGGCGGCGGCTTGATGAGTTACGGGCCCGATATCGTCGAGAGTTTCCGGCTGGCGGTGGTCCACATCGACAAAATTCTGAAGGGCGCAAATCCCGCGAACCTGCCGGTAGAGCAGCCAACGCGATTCGAATACGTGATCAACATCAAGACCGCAAAGGCGCTGGGAATAGTTGTGCCTGCTGCGTTGCTTGCGCGCGCTGACAATTTGATCGAATAGTCCGGCAGCGGCGCTCAGTTGCGCCGCCGATGCCGCCGGCCGTAACCGCCGCCGCCGAAATTGGCCATGCGCATCATCGGGCCGATCATGCTCATGATGTCGCCGCCGCCATAGCCGCCGACCATGCCCATGATGTCGCCGCCACCCATGCCGCCGGGCATCATGCCGCCATAGCCACCCATGCCGCCGAGATTGCCGCCACCCATGCCGCCCATGCCACCAAACCCGCCACCGCCTTCCATCATCCGGCTCATCATCGGGCCAAGCGTCTGCATCAGCATCGCAAAGCGGCGCTTGCCCATCTTCGCCTTCATCATCTCGAGCATCGGCGCCATCTGGGTCATCATTTCCTCGCCACCGCCGCCGCCGAAACCGCCCATCTGGGCTTTCGCCGGCGCCGACGTCATTGCGAACAGCAAGAGCACCGCAGCGGCCTGGCAAATGACTTTGTCAGCACCCTTCATGGTTTTCTCCTCACAGGCGTCATCTGGACGCGCATCATGAGGCTAACGGCGATCAGGGGCGCGCCACTGTGAGAAAGATCACAGATGCGAGCTCATGCCGCTGCGCGTGCAAGAGCCTTCTGCATGGCCTGCGCGGCGAGATCCATCTGGCCGTCGATATAGGGCGCGATCTCATGCGGCAGCACGTCGACGATCCAGACGATCCGGCAGCGCGCCTCGCTGTCCGCGATCACCTGCACCGATGCGCTGTGCTGCTTCACCCGATCGCTGATCACCGCATAGACCAGCCGCTTGCGCGCATCGTCGCAATCGACCAGAAGCTCGCGCGCCACCGTGCCGTTGGCAAAGCTGACGATGCGCGCCTCGCCGTCGCGTTTTGTGTCGCGCACGAAGCCTGGCACCAGGCGCGTATGCAGTGCGCCGAAATCGCGCACGGCATCCCATGCGTCGCTCGCGGATGCGTCGATCGGAATGTCCTTGTGAATGGAAGCCATGGTCTGATCCTGCGTTCAGATTTTTGCGCCGTCACCGCGAGGAGCGTGAGCGACGAAGAAATCCAGAGTTACACGCTCGACGCTGGATTGCTTCGCTTCGCTCGCAATGACAGATCACGTGCACACCGCTTCGACATTGTTGCCGTCGGGATCGATCAGGAAGGCGGCATAGTAGCTCGGACTGTAATCGTGCCGATGGCCCGCGGCGCCGTTGTCGCGTCCGCCGGCCTTGATGCCTTCGGCGTGGAATTTCCTGATCGCGTCGTGGTCCGGGGCGCGGAAGGCCACGTGACTGCCGGCACCCTTCAAATCCTTGTGCAGATAGAGCCAGAGCGCTGGCTCGCCCTTCGGCCCGAAGCCGGCGCCGCTTGCGTCCTTTGAGCACAAGACAAGGCCGAGCGGAGCCAGCGCCGCGGCGTAAAAGCGCACGGCGGCGTCGAGATTGGCGACTTTGATACCGATGTGGTCGAACATGATGATCTCCGATTTGCGGCGCGGATGTCGCGCGATATCGAGATCAGCTACTCAATTCAGCGCCAGTCGTTCTTGGAAAATCTTGCGCATCCCGCGCGAGGCCTGACGGAACTTCCCGGGCGAAACGCCCGCGGCGCGATGGAAGGTGCGGACGAAATTGGAGAGATCGCCGAACCCCACGTCATAGGCGACATCGGTCACGGCTTTGTCATCATCGGCGAGCAGCCGCGCGGCGTGCCGCAGCCGCGAGCGCACGAGGTATTGATGCGGGGTGACGCCGAGGACGGCGGAAAACGCGCGCAGGAAATGGAACGGGCTGATGCCGGCCTCATGCGCGACGTCGTCAAGCTCGATCTGGCGATGCGAGTTCGCCGCGATCCACAGCGCCGCCTCGACCGCGCGCCTGCGATCGCGCGGCGTGACGCTGGCCGCCTTGCGGCTCTCGCCCGAGACCACCTCGACCAGGCGAAGCGCAAGCAGTTGGCCAAGCTCGTCGAGCGCGAGATCGGTTGCGCCCTCGGCCGCGGCTTGCGCCAGCTCGCCGAGCACCATCAGCTCGGCAAGCGGAGGTGCGGCGCCGAGCTGCCAGGCCGGGCTGCGCTCGCCGATCGCCTCCACCAGCTCGGGCTGAAAGAAGAACGACAGGCATTCGTCCCCGCAAACATGGTCATGGGTGCAGACGAACTCCGTGCCGGGCGAGCCGATCAGGAGCGATCCGGCCACCAGCTCGTGCGACTTGCCCCGGCACCGATAACCAAAGCTGCCCTTGCGGACGAAGGAGATCGAGTGGCAGCGGTGCAACTCGGCGAACGGCTTGTCGCCGGCAATCGCGGTGCAGCGGAAATCGGAGACAGTCATCGACGGCCGCTGGAGCAAGGGGGTGGAGCTCATGCCCCAAATCTAGTTATGGGGACGCGGCGGAGCAACCGGGAGCAGCACGTCGAACAGGGTCTTGCCGACGACGGGGTGCGTCCCCTCGATCGACAGCAGATAGCGCTTCGAGATCGAGCCGCCATAGGGCGAGATCTTGTCGGCGTAGTGCCCGACCTGGAGTACCCGATGACAGGGCACGACGATCATGAACGGATTTTTGGCAATCGCCAGCGCGATGGAATGCTCGGTGCCCTGGCGGCGCATCTGCATGGCGACTTCGGCATAGGTGCGGGTCTCGCCGCGGCGAATGGTGCGGGTGAACTCGTAGACGCGCTGGGTGAAAGCCGGGATGCCGCTCATATCGAGCACCAGATCGGACAGGTCGCTCTCGCGCCCGCGCAACAGCTTCACGATGGCTTCGATCGCGGCCTCTGCATGCTCAGGCGGTCGCTGCTCGCGGGCGTCGGGATAGAGCTGGAACAATCGGCGGCGCGTGTCGATCTCGCGTTTTTCAGGCAGGTGCACGCCGACAATGCCGGCATTGCTCCAGATCATGCCGCAACGACCCAAGCCGCTGTCGAAGATCGCGTACCCGCGCCCCGCCATGACGCCACCCCAACCCGGGAATCATCATAACATCGTCGCAGGGTTGTGCATCCGAATCTTGCTCCTGGGTTATGGCGCAGACACTCGCGCGCTGTGGATAAGTCGCGAGCGCTGCTCGAACACCGCCGCTTCCGGCGCAGCCAGCCGCTCGAGCCGAACCGCGACATGCTTGTGATAGGGCGTCGCCGCGATCGGATCGCAGTTGCCGCTCTCGGTCAGCACATTGACGCGCGGACCGTTGCTGAGCCGCTCGTTCTTGTCCGTGGGATAGGATTGCCCATACCCGTGCGGCAGCGCGAGCTGACCTTGGCGCAGGCTGTCGTCGGCCTTGCAGCGCGCCACCAGCCGTCCGCTGGCCGATTGCACGGCGATCCATTCGCCGTCCCTGGCGCCGAGCCGCGCGAGATCGTTCGGGTTGATCAGGAGCGCGCCATCCGGGTCGTCGCGGCGCCAGGCCGGATCGCGGAAGATCTGGTTGGCGTTGTACATGCGCCGCTGTCCGGCGGCGAGCACGAACGGATAGCTTTCGGGCGGGCTCGCGAGCTTGGGCTCGAGCCGGCCGAGCCATTCAAGCAGCGGCGCGATCGCGAGGTGGACCTTGCGGTCGCCATGGCTCACGAGCGACCAGACGTCATCGTAAGTGTGCTCGGTGATCGCAGCACCGCTTCGGGAACAGACGATGGCGTCGAACAGCGCATCGCCGAGGGCCTCGTCCGGCAGCTCTCCATTGAGACGAAGCGCGCGGCGCACAGCCTGCGGCGATCGCTTTGCGCAGGCCTGCGCCGCCGGCCAGAGCGTCGCCGAGGCGGCGACCGCGTCGGGCAGCGTGGCGCCGAGCGTGTTGTAGAGCACCAGCGCGCCGAGCGGCGCGGCGGCGGGGTTTGCGCCCATGAACGCGCGGAACTCGGCGGCAAAGGCGGCGCGCGAGCGGAATGCAGCCTCGCGAAGCCGCGCCAGCGCGTTGTCGCCAGGCAGGATTCCGAGCGCGCGCGCCAGGCGCGTGTAGATCTCCGGCTCCGGCAAGGTGCCTTCGAGGGGCGGCAGCACGCCGGCGCGGACCTGGAAGAAGTTTCTGGGAAATTCGAAGTTGAACAGCGTGAACTCGGTCTTCTCGTATTGCGAGGAGGCCGGCAGCACGTAATGGGCGAGCCGCGCCGTCTCCGTCATGGCGACATCGACAACGACGAGGAGATCGAGCGCGCGCAGCGCCTTCTCCACCTCGTCGGTGTTCGCGGCCGTATTGGCAGGGTTCGAGCTGTCGACCCAGACCGCGCGCAGCCGCTCGGGATGATCGCTCAGCACCGATTGCGGAAACAGGTTCGGCGGCAACAGGCCGGCGATCACCTCGGTTTCGGCTGCGGCAAATCGCTGGTTCGGCGAGTTGCCCCAGAGCGGCACCAGCCAGCTGTGCAACTGGTTGGTGCCTTTGCGGCCGAAGCTGCCGGTCAGCATGATCAGCAGCTTTTCGAGATAGGAATTGAGCGTGGAGTTGACGCCCTGCTGAATGCCAAGCTCGACGCGCACGGTCATGGCCTTGGCGGCGACGATCATGTCGACGGCACGCTCGATCTGGTCGAGCGAAATGTCCGCGGCCGCCGCCCACTCCGCGACGGGAATGCCGAGCAGCGCCTTGCGCACCTCGGCATACCCGGTCGTGTGCCGGTCCAGGAATTCGTGGTCGACGGCGTCGCGCCTGACCAGCACGCCGAGGATCGCCCCCAGCAGGAACGCGTCAGCCCCGGGCCGCACGGAAAGATGGAGGTCCGCCATCTCCGCCGTCTCGGTGCGGCGCGGATCGATCACGATCAGCCTGCGGTAGGGATCTTTCCGGATCTGGTTCAGATGGTCGCGCGCGTTCGGAAAGCCGTGCGCGATCCAGGGATTGGCGCCGATCACGAACAGCAGGTCGCAATGATGGACATCCTCGGCGGTGTGGCAGGTCTGGCTGCCGAACATGTGGCCGTTGACCCAGAAATCGCCGGTCTTCTCCTGCGACAGCGCGTTGAACACATGCCGCGAGCCGAGCGCGCGCAAAAGCGCGTTCGCATAGGCGCCGCCGGCGTGATTGCCCTGGCCACCGCCGCCATAGAGCGCAAGGCTCTTGCCGCCGTGGCGATCGACCACCTCGCGCAGGCGCGTGGCGATCTCCGAGATCGCGGTGTCCCACGCGATCTCTTCGAACGAGCCGTCGGCGCGTCGCCGCAGCGGCGAGGTCAGCCGGTCGCGGTGATGCGCGTAGTAAGGAATGCGCGCCGCCTTGTTGCAGAGATAACCCTGCGATTTCGGGTTCTCGCGGTCGCCGCGCACCTTGGCGATCCGGCCCTCGTTGATCAGGACCTCGAGGCCGCAATTGACATAGCAGAGATTGCAGGCGGTCTTGCGCCATTCCGCAGCCGGCATCGTGGCCTCCCGTTCGGATCGCGATTGCCGGCATGTTATATGATGGACGTCATAAAAACAATCGGCAGGCGACGAGGGGCCGAGAATGGAGTTCCGCAGAGGCGATCTGCCCGCAGGACCAGGGTCGCGAGAGATCACAATCTCGCTTGGCGGACGGCGCGGTCTCGGCTAATCAATGCGGGCGAAGCATCTGCGGGCGTAGTTCAATGGTAGAACGGCAGCTTCCCAAGCTGCATACGAGGGTTCGATTCCCTTC
>CAVTYJ010000022.1:0-25721 GCA_963738845.1 uncultured Alphaproteobacteria bacterium
TATCCATTTTGATCACAATTCCGCAGCTATAAACGGTGCCTCGGTTTGCCAAGCTGATGGCATCGGCACAAACGTTTTCTGATTCCGCAGCTGATCAGAGGTGGAGGTCGTTGGTCACACCGATGCAAGAGGGGGCAAAGCATATAAAAAGAATTTGGCACAACGTCGCGCTGATGCTGTCAAACGAACCCTGGTCGAAAAATTCGGGGTGCCAGAAGCCAAAATCATGGTTGAAGCTGACGGCGCGTTTGACTTGGACGATGCAAGAAACCCACTCGCCGCCGAAAATCGGCGCGTGCGGCTGACAGCAACTATTTCAGCGCGATGAAGTAACAACTACGTTCCAGATGAGGAAAATGGCGGTATACAGCCAGGGGGCGAGCGGTATAGATGCCGCGGCGCTCGTCAGGGCTCCCTGAACAACATCCTTATTGGCTGGCCGCAGCATATGGGCGTACCGTTCTCAGCAACTTTCATGAGGGAAGGGACGGGATGATTACTGAAATTGCACAGATCGAGATCAAGCCCGGCACCGAAAAGGACTATGAGGCTGCCATCGCTAAAGCAGTGGCATTACCCCCCCGCCATCTGGTTTCCATGGCTTCGAGCTGCATCGTTCAATCGAGAAACCCCAACGATATCGATTCGTGGCAAGATGGGATAGTCTTGAAGCTCACGATGCTTTTCGAGAATCCGCAGCTTTGCAGAATGGCGCGCTCTGGTTGGGCCGTATTACGCAGGCCCGCCAGAGGTCGAACACACCGAGACCGTCGTTTCGACGTTCTAAGTTGATGCTTCGGTGGACACTTGTCGCGTCAAACTCGGCGAAAATCCGAAGATCGGCTTTCCAAGGTTAGACCGGGAGCGCCGGTCAGCCGGCATTCCGACGCTCATGGCTCATTGCAACAATTCGTTGCTGCGCAGCAATTCGATCGCGTTCGGAGCAGACCCGACATGCTGCGGCACGCAAGATCATCCGGACCAGTCCTGTTTGAGCCGAACCGGGCTGGAGGGGATAGTGGTCGGGACATTTCGCTCGAAATCGCGGTCAATCGCGCGCGTGCCAGGGATGGAGGCAAACAGCGACGGAGGATCTCCAAGGCGGCCAGCAACGCCTCTGATCTTGAGCGATGATGAGCGGCGGAACGACTCGCGACGATGCGGCGGAAGACGGCGCAGGCGCGGCCGAGAGCCCGGATGGCGACCTGGCGGAAGGTGGTCAGAACACGGAAGGGCGGCAAGCGGGGCGGACCGGCAGACCGTAGGCAGGGCGTCGGCGTTTAGGAGCAGCGCGGGCGGGCGCACGACGAGCCGCGCCCGGGGCGCCGCGCACGATGACGATGCCCGCATCGAAGCCGTGATCGGAGGACGTTGGAGAGTTGCCCTGAGAACGCACTCATGGAGTCCCGTGGCATGGCGAAGACCAGCGGCATCGGGTCGACGGGCAACGCATCGGCGGGCTCGGGCGCAGCCGCATCGGATGGAGACGTTCAAGCCTCGACCGATCCGAACTCGGGCGAGGTGACGTGTCGGCTTAGCTCGCACCGGAGCATGCCATCGCGGCGTGGATGAGAAGTCCCAAATCCAGGCGCTGGACCGCAGTCAGCCGATGCGCCGATGCGCCCGGCAACCGACCCGAAGAAGCCATGACTACAAAAGGCACGGCACCACATCGCGTCGCCGCCCTCGACATCGCGACCGGGCGGGTCATCGGCAAGGCACGGACGCCACCGGCCGCGAGTCCGCAAGTCCTCGACGAGATCGAGGCCGCCGGCCGCGAGAACTCGACGTCCATCTCGTCATGGATAACACGCCACGCACAAGACCCCGCTGATCCGGCGATGGCTGGCCAAAAGGCCGCGTGGCACGGCACCGACCCGACCAGCTCGTCATGGCTCAACCAGGTCGAGCGCTCTCGCGCTCCCACCGATAAGAAGATCAGGCGCGGCATCATCGCAGCGTCGCGCCCCAGGGCTGACATCGCCGCGTTCATCGACCGACACAACGCGATCCCAAACCGTTCCGATGGACCAAATCCGCCGATGACATCCGCTCCATCGAGCGCTCGCGATACAATGCCCCGGAAAACGGCGACGCGGGTGCGAACCGGCGGCTAGATCAGACCCATTGCGCGAACAAAGGGACATGGGATCGAGACGTCAAACGATCCGAGTGCCTTTGGGTCCGTTTGAGCATGCTGGATGGAATGCGGCATCGAGGGCTATGAGGACGCCAGAGCAGGTTTTGTAAGGTGTGGCCCGCGAGAGAGTTCTCAGAAAGGGAAACTTCATGGATAGGTTATCAGGTAAGGTCGCGATCATAACCGGCGGGGCGAGCGGGATTGGACGCGGCACTGTTGAGCTTTTTCTGAAAGAAGGCGCATCGGTCGTTGCCGCCGATCTTCAGGACGACAAAGGAGCGCGCCTCGTCGAGGAATATGGTGGGAAGCTCAGCTATTTTCGCTGCAATGTTGCCAATGAAGCCGATGTCAAGGCGATGATCGCTCATGCGATCGAAAAATTTGGAAGGCTTGACTGCCTATTTAATAATGCGGGAATTCCTGGTCTTGGCGGGCCAATTGCAGATACGCCAGTTGAGGAGTTCAATTCCGTAGTTGCAGTTGGGCTGCGCGGAGTGTTCCTAGGGATAAAGCACGCAGCACCAGTTATGTGCGAACAAAGGACAGGCTCAATTATCTCGACGGCATCGGTCGCAGGTATTCGCATTGGTTTTGGGCCGCATGTCTATAGCGCCGTCAAGGCTGCAGTGATTCAACTTACCAAATCGACCGCGCGTGAACTCGGCGAGAGCAACGTGCGGGTCAACTGCATATGTCCAGGCGGTATTGCCACCCCGATATTTGGTAAGGGGTTTGGGCTCGCGACCCAGGTTGCAGACCAGACTGTTGAGCCGATGAAATTGGTGCTGGAGACGATGCAGCCAATTCCACGGGCAGGTGTTCCAGCTGACATTGCTCAAGCCGCGTTATGGCTAGCGAGCGATAAATCTAGCTTTGTAACCGGGCACGAGCTTGTCGTCGATGGCGGGATTACTCTCGGCCGGAAATGGTCCGAAGCCCAAGTCGCGCGCCAGAATATAATGACCGTTCTGGGGATCAACGACGACAAGTAAGGCGGAATAGTACTTGGCCAGCCTTCCTGCATTTCCGGTTATGCCCCATCGCGACATTTGCTCGTGCATAATGACGAGGTCACTTTTAGGCGGCGGCGCTCGCCGCGTCGTTCGCCGCTTCGAAGGAATAAACGTCCATCCGCAGAATGCTGTAGGTGGAACTTGCGTGAAGCCGTTCGGTGCGCGGCTGCTCGCCTGCGGTGCCGAGCGCAGTATAGAGTGGCAGAAGATGCTCCTCGCTCGGATGGTTCTTGGTCGCGAAGGGCGCCCTGTGTCGATAATTCAGCAGATCATCAGTCGCGCCCCGAGTTAGTGAAGCGTGAATCCAGTCCGCAAAGCTGTTGACCCAATGCGGCGCCGGGTCGTTCGGGTCATGGCCGCGAAATTCCGAAAGATCATGAGTCATGCTTCCGCTGCCGATGATCAAGACGCCTTCCTGGCGCAGCGACGCCAGCGCGTGCCCCATTGCCAGGTGATGCTGAGTCCCAAGATGCGGCTGGACCGAGAGCTGCAAGACGGGAATGTCGGCTTGCGGATACATCAGGAGCAAAGGCACCCAGGCGCCATGATCGAGGCCGCGGCGGTGATCGGTCTCGCATTCCATTCCGGTGGAGCGCAGCAGAGCGGAAACCCTTGCGGCTACCGACGGCGAGCCGGCGGCAGGATATTGCAGCTCGTAGAGCACACGCGGGAATCCGCTGAAGTCGTGGATGGTCACGTTGCGCTCTACCGCGCTTACCGTGGGCACAGCCGTCTCCCAATGCGCCGAGATCACGAGAATGGCTTTCGGACGTTGCAACTTGCCGCCGAGCCGTTGCAGGAACGCGCGCGCTGGCGTGTCGGTCAATGGCAAGGTCGGGGCGCCGTGCGACAGGAAGAGGCTGGGCATACTATTCGATGTCACGACATTTGGTCCCGTCGGTTGCGGGCCGCCAAGGACGACCCGTTTGCTTGTTTATCGGGAGTGTGCGCCGCTCAGCCGGCCTGCGACACCTTCGGCACTGGACGTGGGCAGCGCATAGGCGCCATCGCCGAGCAACGCCTGAACGATCAAAGCGATAGTCCAGAATGCAGGATATTCCCAGCCGCCATTGGGGTTGTTGAAGAAGAACCCGGCCGCGCCATGCACTGTAAAGATTGCGCCGAGCAAAATCGGGGTCGCCGCGATCGCGACAGGCCGAGTCCGGACTCCGAGGATGAGCGCGATGCCGGCAAGCACCTCGGCTGCGATAACTAAATAGGCTAGCTCGCCCGGCAGGCCGAGGCTACCGAAGAATTTTGCCGTTCCAGCGGGCGTGAAAACAAAGAATTTGAGGCTGGCATGCGCCAGAAAAAGCAGGCCGAGCGTCAGACGAAGCAGCAACGCGGCATAGGGGGCGGTTCGAAAATCGATCATGGCTGGCTCCTCGAGTTAGCTGGAGCCGCTTATCTCCTATTCCCCGTAGCGTGATAATCCGCTAGTTTTGAATTACACCTAACACCCAGAGAGTGGAATAGTCATGCTTGACCGCCTGACGGGCCTCGAAGTCTTTGCCAAGGTCGCATCAAACGGAAGCCTGTCGGCCGCCGCTCGGGCCATGGGCCTGTCGCAGACAATGGTCACCAAGCATATCGCAGCACTTGAGACGCGGCTTGGCGTCAAACTGTTTCACCGCACCACGCGGAGGCTTTCGATTACGGAGGCTGGGCGCAATTACCTCGAAGCCTCGGAGCGAATTCTCGCCGAGATCGAAGCCGCCGATGCCAATGTCGCGGTGGACCGGGTGGTGCCGCGCGGGCTGCTCCGGCTGAATGCGCCGGTGGCATTCGGCAGCCGCCAGATCGCCCCGCTGCTCGCCGAGTTTGCCGCGGGCTATCCGCACCTCGCGATCGAGCTTGGCCTCAACGACCGCCTGGTCGATCTTGCCGAAGAAGGCTGGGATCTCGCAATCCGCATCGGCAACTTGAGCAATTCGAGCCTGATCGCGCGGCGCCTCGCGCCCTGTCGTGTCGTGGTGTGCGCGGCGCCGTCATACCTGAAAGCGCGTGGCACACCGCCGACGGTTTCCAGTCTCGCCGAGCATAATTGTCTCGGCTACACGCTGTCGCAGACCTCGGTCGATCGTTGGGTGTTTGGCGCGCGCGCCGAGGTCAACGTTCGGGTCTCTGGCAACCTGCGCGCCAACAATGGCGAAGCGCTGCGGGCGGCAGCGATCGCGGGACAAGGCGTGATCTATCAGCCGACCTTCATTGTCGCCGACGATTTGCGCGCTGGCACGCTGGTCGCGCTCACGCTCGATCACCCGACCTTCGAATTGGGCGGCATCTTTGCCGTTTACCTGCCCGATCGCCAGCCACCTGCGAAAGTGCGCGCCTTCATCGACTTCATCGCTATGCGGTTCGCTCCCGATCCGCCCTGGGACGGGGGCTAGATCATATCGCCCGTTGATCGCTTGGCTTGTAGCTACTGTGCTTCCCGGTTGGTCGCGGCGACGCGTCGCAGTGCGGTATGATCCATGGTCCGGAGATGTCGAAGGCGCAAAGTGCGATCACAACATCTATCTCCGACATGGCGGAAATTGCGCTCGCCTCACGAATTTTATAGCGGCACATCCCCCTCACATTGCAAAGCCTTGTCGGATGCGTAGGCTCAACAGCTCCATTGAAACCCATCGACCACGAAATGCTGACCAGTCATAAACATATGCGCCTCGACGGCCAAATACCGGACAATGCTGGCGACGTCCTCGGGCGTGCCGATCCGTCCCAGGGCAATCCCGGAGGTCAACTCCGCTTGACGTTGACCGAGCAGCTCGCGCAAGAGATCGGTCGCGATGATACCCGGACAGATCGCATTGACCGACACTTTGGGTCCGAGCTCCTTGGCAAGCGACCGCGTGAGGCCCAAAATTCCCGCCTTGGCAGCCGCATAAGCATGTTTGCTGACGGCGCTCGTAACTCCACCCGATAACGCGTTGATCGATGATATCGAGATGATCCGCCCGCCAGCCTCTTGCTTCAGCATGATCGGCGCGCAAGCATGGATATAGTTGAAGCAGCTTTTCAGATTGACCGCGATCGTTCGGTCGAATTCGGCCTCGCTGATCTCGAGGATCGGTTTTGGGCTCGGCCCACCCGCGTTATTCAAGAGCACGTCAACGTGCCCCCATTTTGCGATGACCTCGTCCACGACCGCATGCGCGCGCGCGAAGTCGCTCACATCGGCCTCGAAGGTGAGCGTGCGTACACGACGCGCCTCGATGTCGCGTGCGCTCGCCGCCATTTCCTCCTTCAAAAGATCAACCAGGGCGATGTCGAAGCCGGCGTCGGAAAGCGCCAGCGCACAGGCGCGGCCGATGCCGCGCGCTCCGCCGGTGACGATGGCCGTTTTTGTCATTGGCTTAGCGCTCCTCAGGAGACGGCATGGTCACGGGCATAGCGCACCACGTCGGCATGCGTTGCGAACCAGACGTCGCCCTTCGCCTTGGCAAGCGCGATCAGCTCCTCGATGATCCAAAGCCGCGAGCGATAGCCAATGATATGAGGATGGCAGGTGAGCTGAAAGATTCCACTCTCCTCATAGGCTGCCTCGAATTCACGCAGGAAGACATCAAAGACGTTTGAAGGCGGCGTGTAGGGCCGCAGGCCCTGAAACCGGTGCATCATGAAATAGACCGCGTCGTCGCGGATCCATTCCACGGGAAATTCGATCACCCCGGTAGACTCTCCATCCAACAAGAGTTCGTAGCAGTCGACGTCTGCCATCAACGAAGAATCATAGATTAGCCCGGCCTCCTTTGTGATCCGCAATGTGTGGGGGGAGAAATCCCAGGACGCGGTGCGGGCGCCGACGGGCCGCACCTTGGTAGTTTTTTCCAGGACGTCAGCGGCCCGCAGCATCAGATCCTTCTCGGCCTCATAGGGCAGCACCGAGTTCAGTTCGTGGATCCATGAATGGATGCCGATCTCATGCCCTTCGCTGATGATGCGACGCTGCTCGTCGCCGTAGAGCAGGGCAACGACACCCGGTACATAGAAGGTTGCTGGCACCGCATGCTTTGCGAGTAGCTTCAGGATGCTCGGCACGCCGACGCGATTGCCATACTGTCCCCAGGCCATGCGCCCGATCGATTTGCCGCCGTCGCGCAACTCGTTTGTCTCATGATCGGAATCGAATGATAGCGCGAAGGCGCAGCGCGCGCCACCCTTCCAGCTCTTTGGACGAAAGCTGCGGCCGGCGCGGACCTGATTGACGAGACCGCGCCAATGCTTTTCTGGCCATTGCCAGGGTTCGAGCGTTGTATTGTCGTTCATGGTGGTCCTCCCAACTCATTCGTTTACGCCAACGGGCCGCCGGTAACCGGTATCGTCTGCCCCGTGATCCAGGAGGCTTTGTCGGATGCTAGAAAAGTCACGGCATCTGCGATGTCCTGTGGCGCGCCCATGCGCCGCATCGCGATCGTGTTGATGAAATTGTCGCGGAAATCGGCCGGCCAGTCGTTCCACTGCCGCTCGTAATCGGGACTGGTCGCCATGAAGCCGGGCGCGACCGAATTGACGGTGATGCCGAACGGCCCGAGCTCCCGGGCGAGTTGCTTTACAAGGCCGATCTGCCCGTGTTTCGCGGCGGCATAGCTCTGGATGCCAGTCAGGCTGGTGGCGAGCCCCGCCCGGCTGGAGATGGTGACGATGCGTCCACCACCTTTTTTCTTCATCCCGGGCGCGACGGCTCTTGCGAACAGGAATGCGCCTTTGAGATTGGCATCGACGATCGCGTCGAAATCATCAGCGCTCACGTCTTCCAGCGGCCGCGGTTTTTGGCCACGCACGCCACCGGCGACATAGACAAGGATATCGGCCGTGCCTGCCGTGCGCACAACCTCTGCGATAGAGGCTTCATCTGACACGTCAACTCTGGTCGCGATGATCTCGCCGCCATCCAGGCGGCCCACCATGGCTGCAAGCTCATCGACCAGGAGATCGCAGGCGATGACCCGCGCGCCGTCGCTTGCCAGCGAGCGCGCGATGGCTTGCCCGATGCCACGCGCGGCTCCTGCTACGATGGCGGTGCGTCCTTCGAACCGAATGAGCATGGCCCGGTTGGCTTCGTTAGCTCAGTTTTGTGCCGCTGGTTTCCTTCAGATTCCAGATCACGACGAGCGAGATCACCGCCGAGGGCAGCAGGTAGAGATAGGCTGGCGACACCGGCGAGCCGGTGGCCTGGATGAGCCAAGTCGCGATGAAAGGTGCGAACCCGCCAAAGATCGCGACCGCGAGCGCGTAGCCGCTCGACATCCAGGTGGACCGCAGATGCGTCGGAAAGATCTCCGAGATCGCCGCTGGTCCAGCGCCCGAATAGAGCGCAAGCAGAATGCCGAGCAGGATCTGGATGGGCAGCACCAGCACAAGCCCGGTCCCGACCGTCATAAGCGAGAACAGTGGGAAGGAGAGCAGCCCAATGCTGATCGCGCTCGCCATCAACAATGGCCGCCGACCGACCTTGTCCGACAATGCGCCCCAGATCGGAACTGCGATCACCATCGCGATCAGACCGATCGTGTTCGACCATAACGCTTGCGAAGGTGAAAGTCCGGCAAACCTTTGGGTAAAACTCGGCATCCAGGCAAGCAGCGTGTAATAGGCAACGGTCCAGAAGATGGTAAAGCCGAAGGCAAGAGCTCCGAAAGGCAAGCCAGAGACAAGCGGCTGATCTGCGGCAGTCTGGCGGCTTGCCTTATACGATGGCGTCTCGTCGACGTTCTGGCGTAAATAGGCGCCGACGATGAGCAGGACCGCGCCAAGAAGGAATGGCACACGCCAGCCCCAGTCGAGCATCGCTTGAGAACTGAGCGAGGAGGTCATGATTGCGGCAACCGCCGAGCCGAGCAGCGAGCCGCCGGCGGTCGAGACCTGCTGGAAGCTGCCGAAGAAGCCCCGGCGACTTTGTGGCGCCCATTCGATCATGAAAGCAGTCGAGGTGCCCCATTCACCGCCGGCCGCGATCCCTTGCACGAGGCGCAAAATGACGAGCAGGCTGGGGGCCCAGACGCCGATTACGTCAAAGGACGGCAACAGACCGAGCCCTACGGTGCCGAAGGCCATCAGGAAAATGGTGAGCACCAGCGCCGTCTTTCGGCCTTGGGTATCGCCGAGGCGACCGATCAGGACGCCGCCGAGCGGCCGCGCCAGGAAGCCGACGCCATAGGCCGCGAACGCTGCCAGGAGTGAAGCGGTCGCGTCGGAGCTCGGGAAGAATTTTGTGGCGATCAGCGAAGCCAGATACGCGTAAACGCCGAAATCGTACCATTCTAGGAGATTGCCAATCGCTGCGGCCCAGATCGCCTTGCGGGACTGGCTCGCCAGATGGGCGCTCGGCGCGGCCAGAACGGAAGCTTCTGCCATTGCATCACCCCCAGCTGTTTGTTTTGCTAGAATATTGCACAGGAGAATGGGAGCGGAGTTCGAGGGGCAAGGCCCGCACCATGACGGCGCTGCGGTGATGGCTGACAGCTCCCCGCGGCATGGCTTTTGGTCATGCTTTTTGGGCGCGGCCGCGGGCGGCTCCGCTTGTGTGTTCCTTCCGTATTTGCATCGAGTTGAACCGGCCTTGCCTTCAGCCGGCCAGCTGTTTTTAACGAGCGCATGCGCGACAAGAGTTTTGGATCGGATTCGCGAGCGGGTTCGAACCAGAGATAGTGGCAATCTGGGTGATTTTTCGGTTTAAATACGTCACCCACCGCAATACACCTCGTCAATCACCTACCGGGACAACCCGCGGCCCAAGCAAGGAGGCACATCATGCCCGTCAAGCGTCTTGCCCAATTCGCGCTCGTCGCGCTGTCGCTGGTCGTCAGTCTGCCTGCCCCCGCACAGCAGGTCCTGAGAGTCGGTTCGACCCCGACCGGCGTGCCCTTCACCTTCCTCGACACAAAGTCGAACCAGATCCAGGGCGTGATGGTCGATCTCATCACTGAGATCGGCAAGGAGGCGGGCTTTGCCGTACAGGTCGAGCCAATGCAATTCTCCGCGCTGATCGCTTCGCTGACGTCCAATAAGATAGATATCATTTCGGCCGCTATGTTCATCACCACGGCGCGGAAAGAGGTGATCGACTTCTCCGACCCGATCTACACGTATGGCGAAGGGCTGCTGGTCTCGAGGAGCGACACGAAACAGTACAACAGTCAGGAGGATCTAAAAGGTGAGGTGGTGGGCGCGCAGGTCGGCACTGCCTTCGTCGATGCGCTGAAGAAGTCGGGCCTATTTGCCGACGTGAAGGCCTACGACACCATTCCCGATATCCTTCGTGACGTGAACACCGGGCGGCTGAAGGCCGGTTTCGCCGACTATCCGATTCTTGCTTATAATCTGAAGCAGGGCTCGTTCCCTGAGGCGCGCATTGTCGAGAGCTACAAGCCGACCGTGATCGGTTCGGTGGGAATTGGCGTGCGCAAGGGGGATGCACAGTTGCTCGGCAAGATCAACAGCTCGCTCGCCAAGCTGAAGGCCAATGGGACGCTTGAGAAGATTCTCGCCAAATGGGGTCTGAAGGCGCAGGGCGTTTGACGCAAAAGCCGCGCAATGGAAAACTTCGCGCGCGATGCCCTAGAGTTCCTGCCGATCCTTCTGAACGGCGTCGCGCTCACGATCATCGTGACGCTGGGTTCGCTTCTCCTTTCCACGCTGCTTGGGCTGGTCTGGGCCCTGATGCGGGTCTCCGGCATCGGGCTGCTGGCGTGGCTGAGTGCTGCGATCATCAATGTGATCCGAGGCATCCCGATCATCGTGCTGTTGTTTTACCTCTATTTCGTGATGCCCGATCTCGGCATTACGCTCACGGCGCTGCAGGCCGCGATCATTGGGCTCGGCACTGCCTACTCCGCCTACCAGGCCGAAAACTTCCGCGCCGGTATCGAGGCGATCGACAAGGGGCAGATCGAAGCGGCGCAGACGATCGGCATGGGCTGGTGGCTCACCATGCGACGAGTTGTGCTGCCGCAAGCCGTGCGGATCGTGCTACCTCCTTACGGCAACACCATGATCATGATGCTGAAGGACTCTTCTCAGGCCTCTACCATCACCGTCGCCGAGCTTGCGCTGCAAGGGAAGCTGATCGCGTCCTCGACTTTCAAGAACACGAGTGTGTTCACGCTTGTGGCCCTGATGTATCTCACCATGAGCATCCCGTTGATCCTCCTGGTGCGCCATTTCGAAAAACGCGCGGGCCACAAATGATTGAGCTTCGCGATGTGCACAAGCGCTTCGGAAGCCACGAGGTGCTCAAGGGCATCACGGCCTCCGTAAAAAAGGGCGAGGTAGTCTGTATCATCGGTCCGTCGGGATCGGGCAAATCCACGATCCTGCGCTGTATCAACGGGCTCGAAGGCTACGACGCCGGCGACATCAGAATCGAAGGTGCTCGCGTCGACCACGACGCGGCCTCGATCGTGGCAATCCGCACGCAGGTGGCAATGGTGTTCCAGCGCTTTAACCTGTTCCCGCATCGCACAGCGCTGGAGAATGTCATCGAGGGCCCGGTGTTCGTGAAGAGGGAGCCGTGGGTGCAAGCGATCGAGCGCGGCCGCGCGCTGCTCGCGCAGGTGGGACTTGCCGAAAAGGCCAACATGCATCCGCCGCAACTCTCCGGCGGCCAGCAGCAACGTGTTGCGATCGCACGCGCTCTTGCGATGCAACCCAAGGCCATCCTGTTCGACGAGCCGACCTCGGCGCTTGATCCGGAGCTAGTCGGCGAGGTGCTGGGGGTAATGCGCAAGCTCGCGGACGACGGTATGACCATGGTTGTGGTTACGCATGAAATGGGTTTTGCGAAGGAAGTCGCCGACCGGGTGCTTTTCATAGACGACGGAATCATCATTGAGCAGGGGGCCGCCAAAACCGTGCTGAACCAGCCGCAACATGCGCGCACGCAGGACTTTCTGCGCCGCGTGCTGCATCCGCTCTAAAGCCTCACTCCTCAGAAATAGAATGATGGCCGCGCCAGTCCGCCTTCCATTGCCGCCGAGCCTTTATGCTGACACGGCTGTCGCCCCTGTCGCGACGCCGCCGCTCGCGACCGACAAAAGCGTTTCCATCGCCATCGTCGGCGGCGGTTTCACCGGACTGTCCACTGCGCTGCATCTAGCGGAGCAGGGCGTGGACGTGCTCGCGCTTGAAGCGCAGGAGCCGGGGTGGGGCGCCTCAGGCAACAATGGCGGGCAGATCAATCCTGGGCTGAAGCACGACCCAGATCAGATCGAGGGCGATTTTGGTTCCGAGCTAGGTCAACGCATGATTGAGTTTTCCTACGGCACCACGAATTTCACGCTCGATCTGATCCGCCGCTACCAGATTCCGTGCGAAGCGCGGCAGAACGGCACGCTGCGCGCGGCTTATAACGAGGCTGCTGCGGCTGCGATCAAGGCGTCCGCCGGGCAATGCATCCGCCGCGGCATGCCGGTCAAGCTGCTCGGGCGGGATGAAATGCGTGCGATGACCGGTAGCGACCGTTATCTCTGCGCCATGCTCGATGCTCGTGGCGGCGATCTGCACCCCTTAAGCTACGCTCGTGGGCTGGCGCGTGCCGCGATCTCGGCTGGTGCTTCCGTGCATGGCGAGACGCCGGCGCTGTCGCTATCGCACGAGGGATCGCGCTGGCGCATCAAAACGCCGCGCGCGACGGTTACAGCTGATAAGGTGCTGCTCGCGACCAACGGGTTTACCGACGATCTCTGGCCAGGCTTGCGCAGGACTATCGTGCCAGTGTTTTCGTCCATTGCAGCAACCGCGCCGCTGCCGGATACGATCGCAAGGTCGATCATGCCGAGTTGGCCGGTGCTCTACGAAAGCGGCCACATCACTGTCTACTATCGCATCGACCAGCACAATCGTCTGTTGATGGGCGGCCGCGGCCCGATGCGGTGGATCAGGGGACCCTCGAGCATTTCCTATCTCATCCGTTATGCTGAGCGGCTGTGGCCACAACTGAAGAGCGTCAGCTGGACCCATGGTTGGAATAGCCGTCTCGCAATCACCGCCGATCACTATCCGCACGTGCATGAGCCCGCGGAGAACCTGCTGATCTGGCTCGGCTGCAATGGGCGCGGCGTCGCGCTGTCGACGGCAATGGGCCAGCAGCTAGCGCGACGGCTGATCGGTGGCAAAAGTGCTGCGATTGACATGCCAGTCACCAACATCAAGCCGATCGCCCTCCATGCATTTTGGCCAGTGGCCGTGACGGCGACGGTACTTGCTGGGCGCGTGCGGGATCAGCTGGGAATTTAGAAAATGTAATTCCCTCGTAACCCTTGGCGGCGATGCGGGCGATGATTCCGACGAGTTTTGAGAGTGCCGCCATTGTAGACGAAGTAGCGGATCTTACCCTCATGGCCGCGGACGTTGGAGTTGTAGCCGGTGAACCAGAATTTGGCCTTCCGTCCATTCGCCGACATGCGACCTAGCCAAACAACTTCGCCCGTGGCTTGATGCTAATTCGGAAGGGTTAACGACTTCAAAGGTATTTTTGCTGAATTGGGGGCATCCGGAGGGCATGGCTGTGAGCACCGAGGCATCCACAGTAAACGAACCAGCTTTTCAAGCGGGCCTCAACAGACTCTGCGCGAGTTATGCAAACCATGAGCATCTGATTTGGGAGTTGGCGCGATTCGTCCGGCCGGCGTCGGACCATCAAATCGTTCGGATCAATCCAATCCGGTACGCAGCCGACCATGGGCACGATGAGGCCCGGGTTGTTGACCTTTTTCTGCATGCGCGCAAAGCGGGCTTGCTCATCATGGAGTGCCATTACGTGTGTCGCGGCTGCGGGATGATCATCGCAAGCTTTAACACGTTGAATGCGGCGAATGAGCACTCATTCTGCGAAACCTGCCTCAAGAGCCGTGACACCCTCATGCGCTATCCTTGTGCGACCAAAAGGCGGACGCAGCGATGAACAGCTCATTCATGCGGGTTTCGATCGCCGCGATGGCTGCGTTCGGCATTGCAAGCGCGCAAGCAGCCGAGAAGCTCGCCATTACCGGACCAGTCTTGTCAAACACCGGCCCTGATGCGGCCGCCTACGGCGCCGGCGAGGGATTTCCACTTGGCACATTGGCCTCCGCAGCGCAGATCCAGCATCTTGTCGCTAGTTATAGTCATTTTGACGAATTAACGCCCGCGCGTGTCGTGGCCCGGGCAGCAGTCCCCTGGTCCTTTCGGCGTGCCGCCGAGCCCGAGATTTCCTATAGCTTCGGCGGCGAGCGCCACACCATTGCGGATTATCTCAGCCGCCAGCCGACGACCGGGCTGCTGCTCGCCAGAGACGACACCATTTTATACGAACACTATCAATACGCGCGATCCGACCGTGATCGCTTTCTCTCGCAGTCGATGGCGAAGACCATCACCGCGATGCTGATCGGCATCGCTGCAGCCGACGGCCTCATCAAATCGATCGACGACGACGTCGCGACCTACGTCACCGGGCTCGCGGGCACCGAGTACGGCAAGACTCCAATCCGCGCGCTGCTGCACATGTCCTCTGGTGTGGATTTCAAGGAGACCTATGATGGGCAGGACGATGTCGCGCGCCTTGCACGTGACCTGTTTGGCCAGCCTGGGAAGGCTCCCATTGCCAGCCTCGCTCAGTTCAACATACGCGTCGCGCCGCCCGATACGCGATGGCACTACGCCAGTTCCGAGACGGAGATCCTTGGGCTTGTCCTGCGGGCTGTCACCGGCAAGCCGGTTGCTGATTACCTGAGCGAGAAGATATGGCAGCGGATCGGCACGGAAGCCGACGCCTCCTGGGCGATCGATGGTACCGGCCAGGAGGTGACCTTCTGCTGCTTCAACGCGGTTTTGCGCGACTACGCTCGTTTGGGGCGCCTGCTCGCGCATGACGGAGCGTGGAATGGGCGCGAAATCATTCCGCGGCAATGGCTGATGGAAGCGACTACGGTGCGTTCCGCCGACGTCCATCTCGCACCTGGCACGGCCACAAAGTACTATGGCTATGGGTATCAGGTCTGGCTGCTGCCCGGCGCCGATCGCCGGTTCGTGTTGCTTGGGATTCGCGGCCAGATGATCTTTGTCGATCCCGCAACAAAGCTCGTGATGGTGCACACAGCAGTGCGTCCAAAGGCAGTCGATAGGGCGGCGTCTGCAGAGACTGTCGCACTATGGCTCGCCATGGTGGACCAACTCGGTCGCAATCCGCGCTAGGCGTCTTCCATCGCGTGGCGAATTGCAGGTCGAACATGTCGCCTGATGATGCTGTTGTCTAATCGCAGTGCGCAGCGTGCTGGGGGTTGAGCTGCGCGTCAGAATGACTGCCGCCGCTTCGTAGAGAAGCCCTCGTAAAGAACCATCGCCACGCCGAGATATATGACCATCATAATCGACCTTTCCGGATTGGTAGCGACGCGTCGTCAGTCCGATCCAGGCGCCAACAGATCGAGATTTCTTGAAGTTGTCCGGCCTCTCAATGGCTGTGGTGAAGGCGGTTGCGGTGATCGCACCAATGCCGGGAATGGACATAAGGATGCGGCAAGCCTGATTTTGTCGCGCGTCCCGGACCAACTGGCGTCCGAGTTCGGCGGCGCGGATGCGAAGGCCACGCCAGGCTTCCAGCATCGGAAGCACGATCGATGCAAGTCCGTCCTGATTGGCAAGTAGGCTACGGACGTTCTTCTCGAAGGTGCTTCCCTTTCCAGCAGGCACGAGCAGACCGAAGGTTTTCATGACGCCGCGGATCTGGTTGGAAAGCTCCGTTGTGATACGGACCAGCCGCATGCGTGCCGCGACAAGCGTGCGGGTCAACATGCTATGAATCCTTTCACCCGAACTTCACGGAAGAACCCGACTTTCGCAAGCTGCGCCAGACCATCGGCGTCATTCGCATCCGTCTTGTTGGCGGCCATATCGAGCGCTGCTTTAGCATGGCGTGCATCGATGCAGATCGCCGGCAAGCCCTCAGCCCGCAGAGAGTGATAAAACCATATCGACAGTGGTCCGGTCTCGAACACCACGCGTTTCACGGCTGGCGCCCGCTTGCGGATGAGTTCGGCTATGATTTTGGGGTCAGATGCGCACTTGCCGCGCCAGATCCGTTCACCTGCTCGGCGGATCGAGACTGACGTCTCTTTCATCGACACGTCGAGACCAATATATTCTTCCATGGCTGTTCTCCATTCGATGCTTGGGGCCCGGCGTCCAGTCGTGAGCCCGTATTTCCATCCTATCGGGGAACAGCCACTGATTCGGCGAGCTTCGCTCCGCGATTACCCCATGTGGACGGCTCCTCCACCGGCGCGAGAGCGCCAAGGAGTGGGTGCCGATTGAGGCTCCCACGATTCGGAGGAGCAGCCTATGCAGTCGATTTCGACAATCGGTCTCGATATCGCCAAGTCGGTCTTTCAAGTGCACGGCGTTGATGCAGTCGGCCAGGTGGTCATGCGCCGTCAGTTGCGGCGCTGATACGTCCTGACGTTTTTTCAGAACCTGCCGCCATGTCTGGTGGGGATCGAGGCTTGTGCGATGGCTTCCGAGTTCGTTGAATGCTTCGTGCCATCAATCGTCTCGCGCGCGAGCGTAATGAACTTCGTCTTGTCGACCATCAGGTCGGTGCACGCCACTTTGGCGAGCTCGATCGCCGAAATGTTACAGTGATCTCGCACGCAGCGTTTCAGGCGCGGAGCCCAAACGGCCCTCCTGCACCGCGCCGTCAAACAAAACGTGGTGCGCGGCGTCGCGTCGGGGTGGTCGGGCTCAACGTAACCTTCGTCTTTCCCACGGTTTGCGGCGGTCAAGACACTGGAGCGTGAACAGGATCTGGCACGCTTGGCGCCACAGCGCGGCCTCACACCGGCTCAGCCGGTCGAGGGCACAGGTCGGCAGATTGTTCAGGCGCACAAAGGCGCGCGTGAGACCGTCGGATTGAGTGATAGGCGCCAGGGAGAGCCCGAATCTCGAGATTAGTGGCGGGCTCTTCTTGATGCGGGGTATCGCCTTCCATGGCGCCGGCGTGCCAGTCCATTTCATCGACGATTTTTTGACGGACACGACAATCCTTCTTTCGTGCCCGAAACTGCAAGAGCTGGCGAGCCTGGAGACTAAAGAGGCCAGTTTTATGGTAGCCGGCGCGACGCAATCGCCACAAGACGCTTGCCAGTCTGAGGACCAGTTCTCTTTCGACAGCCGATTGCGCGTCATAGTCGGCGGTGACCGCCATTTCAAAAGCCGCATAATCCTCCGCATCTTCTAAGGCATCGATGACCGTTTCTGCGGTCAGGCCATGACGAACCGCATTTTGGCGCGACCTCTTTTGGCCCTCCTCGGTGACCGGACCTGTGCTCAGCTGCGCATTACGGCGGTTCGCCTCGATTTGCCGGAAGGAGCTCATCCTGCCTCCGGGCGAGGAATTGGGTTGGTTTTGTAATTTTCGTGCTGAACGGCCGCTTCCCAGCCATTGGAAAGAGAGTTTCCGTTGAGTTCGACGAGCCGATCAGCTGCAAGCTCGGCCGTTGCTGGCTCAGCAGCATGCGTCCACTCCCAAAGTCTTGCTGTGCAACGGGCAGGGGATCTATCCCCTGCTTCTCCCACCAGGCGCGTTCGTCGCCGCGCCGGTGCAGGTCGCGATGATGCAGCCGGCAAATCGGAACGGTGAACCTGTCGCTGACCTTCCGGCCCATCGCCCGCTGCTCGGCGAACTTGACGTGGTGGGCATCCGACGGGGCGGCGTCCTCGGAACGGAACAGCCTGCAGGCGAGATGCATGGTCTCGCCATCGCGTTCGGCAACCGGCTTGCCGACGATCAGGCTCCCGCTGCCGCTGGGTTTGGCTCCCGGGCGGTCTCCCTCGGCGCCACTCGTCGCGCGGCTCTCAGCCAACGGCGGCGGTGCCATATCCCCAAGCTGGCGCAACTTAACCTCAAATGCAGACTTGACCCTTTCGGCATCTACCGCCGAGAGCTGGTCCTTAAGGGGAAGGGCGCGATGCGCCCAGGTGGCGAGTGCGTCCGGCTCGCCGAGCTTTTCAAGCTCAGAGATCAGCTGCTGTCGCAGGCTGTCCGACGCCTCTGGTTTCAGAGCGGCTGGCTTGGGTCTCTCCGCACGCGCCCGCCGTTCTCGGCCTTGAGGCTGACTGAGCGCTTGCGACGGCGAGGGCCGGTGCAGGAGGCCTTGCTCAGGTCTCGGCGGGCCGTTTTGCGAAGGGGCAGGGGCGACCGCGGGCGAAAGATCGGGTGCATCGAGATCATCCTCCCCGGCAATCCCGACCAGGGTGAAGAGCGCATAGCGGCGCGCGTAGGTCAGGGCAGCTCCGAGCCGGTGCGGCGCCGCCGTCTCGCTGACCGGGCAAACCGGCCAGTCCGAGGAGACCCATTCGCCGGACGCGTGGACGAGCGTGGTGGTCAGCCGGATGAGCCCACTGTCGCCATCGATGGCGGTTGACTGCACGGTTGCGATCTCGTGCTGGCCCAGGCACTTCCGCACCAGATCAAGCCCCGATGACAGCGGTGCATAGCGAAAGCTGCGTACCCCCTCGCGTGGGAAGGGCGAGACGATGGTCGCGGTCAAGGATTTTTCCGGATTTTGGATTTCGGCCTGCGCCTTGGCGAGCGCCGCCGCAAGGCGCTATGGCTAGAGTGCTGCATGGCCGGCCCCCGCGTGCACCATGTCAAAACTGATCGCCCCGGATTTTGAACGCTTGGCCCGCACCCCGTGTCCTGCTGCTTCTTTGGCATCCTCGGGGACCAAGGCCTTCAGCTCCGCTTTGGCCCGGTCGTGTTCGAGCGCGGCAGGCCTGGTCAGCCGGTAGAGATTGGGAACTTGGCCCAGGCGTTGGAGCCGCTCATGTCGACGCTTCTGACGGCCTCGATCCTTGGTTGTCGCGGCGGCTCAATCCCGAACAGGCGAGGTGGCTCGCCAACTCTGGACACAGCGCCAAAACTTCCGCTCTGCCGTCAGCAGAAGATGCTGATAGAGCGGGTCGGCCGGGATGCGGTCATTCCCACCCATTTGCCGCCCCCGGTGATGATGGACAGCACTGCGGTCCGGGATGCTGTCACCCACGCATTGTGCTGAAGCTGCGCCATATGCTTTTCAGCCGCCGATTCTTCCGAAAAATTCCATGGCAGCATGAACTTGGCCTCGAACACGGCCCCCGTTGCCGCCACGCGCCCGTCCAGAGTTGCTGCCATCCACCGGTGGATGGGGTGAAATAGCTGCCGCTGCACCTCGGTAACAACTTGTCCGGTGTTCTCTCGTACCACTGGCGGTTCAGCTCCTCGGTCACGGCGCCGAGCTGGACCAGGAGGTCGCCCGATAGGTCCTCGGGCTCGAGCTCGCCACGCTTTTCTTTCCAAAGCCGAATTAGCGCCGCTTCATCGGCGCCCATGATGATCCGGGCGTCCGAGCCGCCGATAAAAAAGCGACGATTTGTAGCCATCGATGACCTCGTTGCTTAATATTTTATAAGTAAATTTATAAAATATAAATTTCGTCAGGTCAAGCGTGGCTTGTAGATTTTCCTGCGACTTGCGATCCATCGCCAGTGAGCATCACCGCCGCCCAAACCAGAGCTGCCCGAGGTCTCCTTGGCTGGACCCAGCAGACACTTGCCGATCAGGCGGGAATCGGCACGGTCGCCGTCAATCAACTGGAGAACGAAGTAGGTCAGCCCAGGCGCGCTACGTTGGACGTCATTAGGCGGGCGTTTGAACGTGCTGGCGTTGAGTTTATCGACGAAATCGGCGTGCAACTTCGGAAGCCGCCGAAGCAGAGGCGGTGAGAAACTGGCGACTTTTTCGCGAAACGAACCCAATGTGTTGAGCTCTCACATCCCTTCCATCCGCGAGCAATCCGAAAGCGAGGAAGCTGCGCGGCGCCGTCGAGCTAATCGATCAGAATGGCTGGAGACCGGAGGGGTAATTACCGCCCGAGGGGCGCGGCTATCGCCCGAGCCGGCGAAGCGTAGTGCGGTGGGCTCAATTTTTCTATTGTCGATCACGCGGCAAGCCCATGTTCTTCCGCATCTAGGGCTGGAGCGCGGCCAGTGCGAGTTTCGAGCAGCGGAGTTCGATGCGACGTCTCGTCCGCCTGTACGTTAAACGCACTTGATTGACAAACTCGGGAAGTTTTCACAGATTCGAATTGTCACCGGAGCCGTTGGTTCAGGCACTGCGGCCGAAGACCGCTCCGTTTTCCCAGCTTTTATGTTCGTTGCCCGTGCAGTTAAACCCTGCGCGATGCCGCTTGGACTGACCGCTCCGGCTCAGATGGGCTGGTCGCGTGCGTGCGCTTTCTGCGCTCGTCGCCGATTACGTCCTTACGGCCTATCGCGCCGGTATTTGGAGAGTGCAATGGCCCGAAAAGCTGGCCTCCTAGTGACGGAATCTGAAAGAGAATTTTCCTCGCTTCGCAAGGCGATTGAGGACGAGATCGGGCCGATGGGGGCGATCGAACGGATCTACGTCGACGACTTCATCGCGCTCTCGTGGGAGACCTCGCGTTACCGCCGTATGAAGGCGGAACTTATCAACCGCGCGCTTTTGCGGGCAGCCGAGACCGTGCTCAAGCAGGTGCTGCGGAAACACGAATTTGAGACGCCTCTCGATCGCGACCGGGCCGCCGAACATTATGCGGAGTGTTGGCTTCGGTCCGAAGAGGGCGAGGCTGAGGCTCTGGAGCTTCGGAGTCAATTTGACCTGGATGAAGGCGCAATCGAGGCCGAAGCGTTTCGATGCCACGCCGATGACATCGAGCGCATCGATCGCATGATCGCGTTGACCTCGGCCCGTCGCGATCGGGTGCTCGAAATTATCGCGACGATCCGGGGCGAGCTCGGCGAAATCTGCGCCAGGCCGGCGATCGGATCATCGAGCACGAGAACGTGCTGCAGGTCGTGGAGCGTGTATCGATTGCTCGCTGAACATGGCCAGCCAACGGCAAATCGCCGCGAACCGGCGCAACGCGCAAAAGAGCACCGGACCGCGGTCTGCACCCGCCAAGAAGCGCGCCAGCGGGAATGCCAAGCGCCATGGATTGAGCAAACCCATGTTTGGACCGGACTTCAGGCGTGCCGTGGAAGATCTCGCCCATGATATCGCCGCCGATTTCCAGCGGACAAGGTGAGCATCGAATTGGCCCGCGAGGCGGCAGAAGCGGTGCTCGAGCTTGACCGCGTGCGGCGGTTCAAGGTTACCTTTATCACACGCGTGTCTGCCTTTGGACGTCTGAATGCACCCCCAGTGTTTCGAGCACCATTGGACGAATTTGCTTGGCTGATGCAACACTATTACGGGGCGACCCTTTGGAAGAGCCGACCAAAATTCGTCGTCGACAAATTGCCCCCCATGCCCGAAGACGAGCCACAACGCACGGCCGAAGCGGTTCGGCGCGCGTTGCCCGACCTCATGCGCCTCCATCGTTACGAGCGCCGTGCCGCAGCGCGCCGGGACCGAGCCATTCGTCGTCTCGTGCAAAGAGACGTTTAGATGAAAAGTGCAACTTATAGTTAAAGGGCGCGATCGCGGGGCGCGCAGGGGAGCTCCGTTTTTGTGCAAAACGAACCCAATTTTTTCCATCAAAATCAATGGCTAAATGAAATTTAGGCGGCCGATCTCGGGGTAAGCACCAGCTCCAATTCGGTCGCGAGCTGCACCGGCCGCCAACATTCGCCTGGCGTTTCGGCGACGCTTTGCCAATGCTAGAAGCCCGCATGCGCACCGATCTCTTCGATTTCGATTTGCCGCCCGAGCGCATCGCGTTGCGCCCTGTCAGCCCGCGCGATTCCGCGCGGCTGTTGGTGGTGGCAAGCGACGGCGCGCTGCGCGACAGCTTGGTGTCGGAGCTTCCCGTTTGGCTCGAGGCGGGCGATCAGCTTGTCGTCAACGATACCAGGGTGATCGCAGCGCAGCTCAAAGGCCGCCGGCTTGGTCGCTCGACCGAACCGAAGATCGAGGCAACACTCATCAAGAAGCTCGACGGCTCGCGCTGGAAGGCGCTGGTGCGACCAGCGCGAAAGCTCAGTCCCGGCGATGTCATCCGCTTCGGCAATGAGGGCAGGGTGTGTCTCCTCGGCAATCTGGACGCCTCTGTCGAAGCCAAGGGCGAGGAGGGCGAGGTGACGCTGTCGTTCTCGTTCTTTGGCCCGACGCTGGACCAGGCGATTGCCGATCTCGGCAGTCCGCCGCTACCGCCCTATATCGCCGGAAAGCGCGACGTCGACGATCGTGATGTCGACGACTACCAGACGATGTTTGCCAAAGAAGAGGGCGCTGTCGCCGCCCCGACGGCGGGACTGCACTTCACGCCCGTGCTGGAAGCCGCGCTTCGCGAACGCGGCATCGGCCTGCAGCGCCTCACGCTGCATGTGGGTGCCGGCACCTTCCTGCCCGTCAAGGCCGAGGATACGGCAAGCCACAGGATGCATGCGGAGTGGGGCCACATCTCCGAAACGGTCGCGGACGCCCTCAACGCAGCAAAGGCCAAAGGCGGCCGCATCGTTGCGGTTGGCACCACGTCGCTGCGCTTGCTGGAAAGCGCTGCAGGAGACGACGGCGCCATCGCGCCGTTTTCGGGCGAGACGGCGATCTTCATCACGCCCGGCTACAGGTTTCGCGCAGTCGACATCCTGCTCACCAATTTCCACTTGCCGCGCTCGACCCTGTTCATGCTGGTCTCGGCCTTTTCCGGCCTCGACCGCATGCAGCAGGCCTATGCCCACGCGATCCGCGAGGGTTATCGCTTTTACTCCTATGGCGATGCCTGCCTGTTGTTTCGCAACGCCGGCGCTGATGAGCAGCGTCAGGCTGTCGCGCGTTGAGGCAACAGCTCCGCGATCTGAACGGCGTTCAGCGCGGCGCCCTTCAGAAGCTGGTCCGCGGAGACGAACATCGAGACCGAACGGCCGCTTGGATCGCCGAGATCGGCGCGAATGCGGCCGACCAGCACGTCGTCCTGGCCCGAGGCATCGATCGGCATCGGGAAATAGTTCCGGGCGCGGTCGTCGACCATCCTGACGCCCGGCGCGCTCGCGAGGATGTCGCGCACCTCTTGTTCATCGATCGGACGCTCGCATTCGAAGGTGATGGATGTGCCTTGACCTGCCGCCCTGATAGGGGCCGGTCGCGATGCTTTGAGACCAATCCTTCAAGGCCGAACTCACAACGCAAAACGGCTCCCCTCGCTAACCCTCCCGCGCCGGCAATGCCGCCACACCCCGACCTTTGATCTATCGCAAGACCTGGCCGATGCGAAAGCGCATTGGGTCAACGGGGGGGAGTGTGTGTAACGGAGGAACTGAAAATGAGTTTACGAAAACTGGCAATTGCTGCCTCTGCTTTGGCCTGTGCAACAATGCTCTCACTCGGGTGGGCCGAGCAGGCCCAGGCAGCCTACAGGCATGGAGGCAGGCTCTACGTGAGCCCCACCTACTACTATAGCCCCGGCCAGGGTGGTACGGGTCTCCCTTGGTACGCCGTTCGGGCCTATTACGCAGGCGGTCCCTGGAGCGGCAATGGCTGGAGTTACACTGGATGGAGTGACTACGCGACGCGTGCTGGCATCGGCTGCACGCCCGGCTCCACGGTCAAAGGCGGCGATGGCATCCTCTATCTCTGTCAGTAGAATACTTCTGTCGCAGCACAAGAATGATGGTGCACTCGCTTGCGCCGCCAGCGTTACAAATTTAGGCTTTGCGGTATGGTCTTCCCGTGCTGCAGGTTGACGAGCGAACTGAATCAACTGCCCCGCCCATCCGGCGGGGCTTTTGTTTTATCGGATGCCGACGGGCTGTTTATTCCGGTTGAAGTCCGGCCTGACGTCCGCGCCGCGCTTGCCGCAAGCTTTACAGACGAGCGGCGGCCCAATGTCCGATAGCTTCAGATCATCTGGCCACCGATCCCCATTGAGCGACTGCGAGTGGCTGCACTTGTAATCCTGGCAATAGACCACCATGCCATGCACGCCCATGTCGCCCATCTCGCCAAATCTTTTGCGGGCGACTAGCCATGCATGGCCTTGATCGATTTGATACCCCGCCAGCTCTATGCCACCAAGGGACTTAGACCGCGCGTGCAGCTCTTACTTTCGTGTGACTAGCCCGACAGCTACCCCGATCGCCATAATGAGAGAAAAGCCAGCAAAATCAAATGACTAAGATGTTATTTACGCGATAAGCCCTCACATGGGCGATCTTCCCAATCATTTCGAATTGCTGGCGAGCGACGGCAACGCGCGCGCCGGGCGGCTGACCACGCCGCATGGCGTGGTGCGCACGCCTGCTTTCATGCCGGTTGGCACCGCCGGCGCCATGAAGGGCCTGCACTGGCGCGATGTGCGGGATGCCGGGAGCGATATCGTGCTCGGCAACACCTATCACCTGATGCTGCGTCCGGGCGCCGAACGGATCGCGGCTCTCGGTGGCCTGCAACGCTTCACCGGATGGAACGGACCGATGCTGACCAATTCCGGCGGCTTCCAGGTGATGTCGCTGTCGGAGCTGCGCAAGGTCAGCGAGAACGCGGTGACCTTCCGCTCGCATATCGACGGCGCCACCGTGGAATTGTCGCCGGAGCGCTCGATCGAGGTGCAGCGGTTGCTTGGATCCGACATCGCCATGCAGATGGACGAATGCGTGCGCCTGCCGGCCGAGCGCGCCGATGTCGAACGCGCCATGCAGTTGTCGTTGCGCTGGGGCGAGCGGTCGAAACGCGCGTTCGAGAGCGCGCCGAACGGCTACATGCTGTTCGGCATCGTGCAGGGCGGGGATATTCCCGAGCTGCGGAGCGCTTCGGCGCGCGGGGTGGTCGCGACCTCCTTTCACGGCTACGCCATCGGAGGGCTCGCGGTCGGCGAGCCGCAAGCGGTCATGCTTGCGATGATCGAGGAGGTCGTGCCGCATCTGCCGGCGGACCGCCCACGCTACCTGATGGGGGTGGGTACCCCCGAGGACATCCTGGAAGCGGTCAAGCGCGGGATCGACATGTTCGACTGCGTGATGCCGACCCGCAATGGACGCCATGGCGTGGCGTTCACGCGACGCGGGCCGGTCAACCTGCGCAACGCCCGCCACGCCGACGACGCTCGGCCGCTTGATGACGAAAGCACCTGGCCATCGACCCGGAATATCTCACGCGCCTATCTGCATCACCTGGTCAAATCGGGCGAAGCGCTCGGGGCGATGCTGCTCTCCGAGATCAATGTCGCCTATTACCAGAGCCTGATGGACGACATCCGCGGCGCCATTGCGCGCGGCGGCTTCGACCAATTCTGCGAGTTGACACGAACTCGATGGGCGCAGGGCGATATCGCCGCGCGCTAGATCGCCCGATTGCAGAGATCGCTCAATTGCAGGCGAGCCGGTTCAGCGTGTGCTTGGTCACAAAACCGTAGCCGCAGGTGTCGCAGGTCCAGAGATAGCTGATCAGATTGTCTGACAAGTAGGCGGACGCTTCCGCTGCAATCATGAAGTCGGCGCAGACCGGACAGGTCGGCAAATCGCTTCCGCGCGGATCGGGTTTCCGCATGCTGGCGGTCGACGCAACTTCAGCCAATGCTGACATCGTTGACCCCCTGTGCGTTTCCAAGTCGTGACCTCCACATACAACAAGT
>CAVTYJ010000023.1:0-29655 GCA_963738845.1 uncultured Alphaproteobacteria bacterium
CGCAAGCTCGCGGACGACGGTATGACCATGGTTGTGGTTACGCATGAAATGGGTTTTGCGAAGGAAGTCGCCGACCGGGTGCTTTTCATAGACGACGAAATCATCATTGAGCAGGGGGCCGCCAAAACCGTGCTGAACCAGCCGCAACATGCGCGCACGCAGGACTTTCTGCGCCGCGTGCTGCATCCGCTCTAAAGCCTCACTCCTCAGAAATAGAATGATGGCCGCGCCAGTCCGCCTTCCATTGCCGCCGAGCCTTTTTATGCTGACACGGCTGTCGCCCCTGTCGCGACGCCGCCGCTCGCGACCGACAAAAGCGTTTCCATCGCCATCGTCGGCGGCGGTTTTCACCGGACTGTCCACTGCGCTGCATCTCGCGGAGCAGGGCGTGGACGTGCTCGCGCTTGAAGCGCAGGAGCCGGGGTGGGGCGCCTCAGGCAACAATGGCGGGCAGATCAATCCTGGGCTGAGCCCGACCCAGATCAGATCGAGGGCGATTTTGGTTCCGAGCTAGGTCAACGCATGATTGAGTTTTCCTACGGCACCACGAATTTCACGCTCGATCTGATCCGCCGCTACCCGATTCCGTGCGAAGCGCGGCAGAACGGCACGCTGCGCGCGGCTTATAACGAGGCTGCTGCGGCTGCGATCAAGGCGTCCGCCGGGCAATGCATCCGCCGCGGCATGCCGGTCAGAGCTGCTCGGGCGGGATGAAATGCGTGCGATGACCGGTAGCGACCGTTATCTCTGCGCCATGCTCGATGCTCGTGGCGGCGATCTGCACCCCTTAAGCTACGCTCGTGGGCTGGCGCGTGCCGCGATCTCGGCTGGTGCTTCCGTGCATGGCGAGACGCCGGCGCTGTCGCTATCGCACGAGGGATCGCGCTGGCGCATCAAAACGGCCGCGCGCGACGGTTACAGCTGATAAGGTGCTGCTCGCGACCAACGGGTTTACCGACGATCTCTGGCCAGGCTTGCGCAGGACTATCGTGCCAGTGTTTTCGTCCATTGCAGCAACCGCGCCGCTGCCGGATACGATCGCAAGGTCGATCATGCCGAGTCTCGGCCGGTGCTCTACGAAAGCGGCCACATCACTGTCTACTATCGCATCGACCAGCACAATCGTCTGTTGATGGGCGGCCGCGGCCCGATGCGGTGGATCAGGGGACCCTCGAGCATTTCCTATCTCATCCGTTATGCTGAGCGGCTGTGGCCACAACTGAAGAGCGTCAGCTGGACCCATGGTCGGAATAGCCGTCTCGCAATCACCGCCGATCACTATCCGCACGTGCATGAGCCCGCGGAGAACCTGCTGATCTGGCTCGGCTGCAATGGGCGCGGCGTCGCGCTGTCGACGGCAATGGGCCAGCAGCTAGCGCGACGGCTGATCGGTGGCAAAAGTGCTGCGATTGACATGCCAGTCACCAACATCAAGCCGATCGCCCTCCATGCATTTTGGCCAGTGGCCGTGACGGCGACGGTACTTGCTGGGCGCGTGCGGGATCAGCTGGGAATTTAGAAAATGTAATTCCCTCGTAACCCTTGGCGGCGATGCGGGCGATGATTCCGACGAGTTTTGAGAGTGCCGCCATTGTAGACGAAGTAGCGGATCTTACCCTCATGGCCGCGGACGTTGGAGTTGTAGCCGGTGAACCAGAATTTGGCCTTCCGTCCATTCGCCGACATGCGACCTAGCCAAACAACTTCGCCCGTGGCTTGATGCTAATTCGGAAGGGTTAACGACTTCAAAGGTATTTTTGCTGAATTGGGGGCATCCGGAGGGCATGGCTGTGAGCACCGAGGCATCCACAGTAAACGAACCAGCTTTTCAAGCGGGCCTCAACAGACTCTGCGCGAGTTATGCAAACCATGAGCATCTGATTTGGGAGTTGGCGCGATTTGTCCGGCCGGCGTCGGACCATCAAATCGTTCGGATCAATCCAATCCGGTACGCAGCCGACCATGGGCACGATGAGGCCCGGGTTGTTGACCTTTTTCTGCATGCGCGCAAAGCGGGCTTGCTCATCATGGAGT
Source organism: uncultured Alphaproteobacteria bacterium (assembly GCA_963738845.1). Classification (GTDB taxonomy): domain Bacteria; phylum Pseudomonadota; class Alphaproteobacteria; order Rhizobiales; family Xanthobacteraceae; genus Bradyrhizobium. The sequence goes on from CAVTYJ010000023.1 coordinate 2,035, forward strand.
GCCATTACGTGTGTCGCGGCTGCGGGATGATCATCGCAAGCTTTAACACGTTGAATGCGGCGAATGAGCACTCATTCTGCGAAACCTGCCTCAAGAGCCGTGACACCCTCATGCGCTATCCTTGTGCGACCAAAAGGCGGACGCAGCGATGAACAGCTCATTCATGCGGGTTTCGATCGCCGCGATGGCTGCGTTCGGCATTGCAAGCGCGCAAGCAGCCGAGAAGCTCGCCATTACCGGACCAGTCTTGTCAAACACCGGCCCTGATGCGGCCGCCTACGGCGCCGGCGAGGGATTTCCACTTGGCACATTGGCCTCCGCAGCGCAGATCCAGCATCTTGTCGCTAGTTATAGTCATTTTGACGAATTAACGCCCGCGCGTGTCGTGGCCCGGGCAGCAGTCCCCTGGTCCTTTCGGCGTGCCGCCGAGCCCGAGATTTCCTATAGCTTCGGCGGCGAGCGCCACACCATTGCGGATTATCTCAGCCGCCAGCCGACGACCGGGCTGCTGCTCGCCAGAGACGACACCATTTTATACGAACACTATCAATACGCGCGATCCGACCGTGATCGCTTTCTCTCGCAGTCGATGGCGAAGACCATCACCGCGATGCTGATCGGCATCGCTGCAGCCGACGGCCTCATCAAATCGATCGACGACGACGTCGCGACCTACGTCACCGGGCTCGCGGGCACCGAGTACGGCAAGACTCCAATCCGCGCGCTGCTGCACATGTCCTCTGGTGTGGATTTCAAGGAGACCTATGATGGGCAGGACGATGTCGCGCGCCTTGCACGTGACCTGTTTGGCCAGCCTGGGAAGGCTCCCATTGCCAGCCTCGCTCAGTTCAACATACGCGTCGCGCCGCCCGATACGCGATGGCACTACGCCAGTTCCGAGACGGAGATCCTTGGGCTTGTCCTGCGGGCTGTCACCGGCAAGCCGGTTGCTGATTACCTGAGCGAGAAGATATGGCAGCGGATCGGCACGGAAGCCGACGCCTCCTGGGCGATCGATGGTACCGGCCAGGAGGTGACCTTCTGCTGCTTCAACGCGGTTTTGCGCGACTACGCTCGTTTGGGGCGCCTGCTCGCGCATGACGGAGCGTGGAATGGGCGCGAAATCATTCCGCGGCAATGGCTGATGGAAGCGACTACGGTGCGTTCCGCCGACGTCCATCTCGCACCTGGCACGGCCACAAAGTACTATGGCTATGGGTATCAGGTCTGGCTGCTGCCCGGCGCCGATCGCCGGTTCGTGTTGCTTGGGATTCGCGGCCAGATGATCTTTGTCGATCCCGCAACAAAGCTCGTGATGGTGCACACAGCAGTGCGTCCAAAGGCAGTCGATAGGGCGGCGTCTGCAGAGACTGTCGCACTATGGCTCGCCATGGTGGACCAACTCGGTCGCAATCCGCGCTAGGCGTCTTCCATCGCGTGGCGAATTGCAGGTCGAACATGTCGCCTGATGATGCTGTTGTCTAATCGCAGTGCGCAGCGTGCTGGGGGTTGAGCTGCGCGTCAGAATGACTGCCGCCGCTTCGTAGAGAAGCCCTCGTAAAGAACCATCGCCACGCCGAGATATATGACCATCATAATCGACCTTTCCGGATTGGTAGCGACGCGTCGTCAGTCCGATCCAGGCGCCAACAGATCGAGATTTCTTGAAGTTGTCCGGCCTCTCAATGGCTGTGGTGAAGGCGGTTGCGGTGATCGCACCAATGCCGGGAATGGACATAAGGATGCGGCAAGCCTGATTTTGTCGCGCGTCCCGGACCAACTGGCGTCCGAGTTCGGCGGCGCGGATGCGAAGGCCACGCCAGGCTTCCAGCATCGGAAGCACGATCGATGCAAGTCCGTCCTGATTGGCAAGTAGGCTACGGACGTTCTTCTCGAAGGTGCTTCCCTTTCCAGCAGGCACGAGCAGACCGAAGGTTTTCATGACGCCGCGGATCTGGTTGGAAAGCTCCGTTGTGATACGGACCAGCCGCATGCGTGCCGCGACAAGCGTGCGGGTCAACATGCTATCGAATCCTTTCACCCGAACTTCACGGAAGAACCCGACTTTCGCAAGCTGCGCCAGACCATCGGCGTCATTCGCATCCGTCTTGTTGGCGGCCATATCGAGCGCTGCTTTAGCATGGCGTGCATCGATGCAGATCGCCGGCAAGCCCTCAGCCCGCAGAGAGTGATAAAACCATATCGACAGTGGTCCGGTCTCGAACACCACGCGTTTCACGGCTGGCGCCCGCTTGCGGATGAGTTCGGCTATGATTTTGGGGTCAGATGCGCACTTGCCGCGCCAGATCCGTTCACCTGCTCGGCGAATCGAGACTGACGTCTCTTTCATCGACACATCGAGACCAATATATTCTTCCATGGCTGTTCTCCATTCGATGCTTGGGGCCCGGCGTCCAGTCGTGAGCCCGTATTTCCATCCTATCGGGGAACAGCCACTGATTCGGGGGCGACTCGCTCCGCGATTACCCCATGTGGACGGCTCCTCCACCGGCGCGAGAGCGCCAAGGAGTGGGTGCCGATTGAGGCTCCCACGATTCGGAGGAGCAGCCTATGCAGTCGATTTCGACAATCGGTCTCGATATCGCCAAGTCGGTCTTTCAAGTGCACGGCGTTGATGCAGTCGGCCAGGTGGTCATGCGCCGTCAGTTGCGGCGCTGATACGTCCTGACGTTTTTTCAGAACCTGCCGCCATGTCTGGTGGGGATCGAGGCTTGTGCGATGGCTTCCGAGTTCGTTGAATGCTTCGTGCCATCAATCGTCTCGCGCGCGAGCGTAATGAACTTCGTCTTGTCGACCATCAGGTCGGTGCACGCCACTTTGGCGAGCTCGATCGCCGAAATGTTACAGTGATCTCGCACGCAGCGTTTCAGGCGCGGAGCCCAAACGGCCCTCCTGCACCGCGCCGTCAAACAAAACGTGGTGCGCGGCGTCGCGTCGGGGTGGTCGGGCTCAACGTAACCTTCGTCTTTCCCACGGTTTGCGGCGGTCAAGACACTGGAGCGTGAACAGGATCTGGCACGCTTGGCGCCACAGCGCGGCCTCATACCGGCTCAGCCGGTCGAGGGCACAGGTCGGCAGATTGTTCAGGCGCACAAAGGCGCGCGTGAGACCGTCGGATTGAGTGATAGGCCAGGGAGAGCCCGAATCGAGATTAGTGGCGGGCTCTTCTTGATGCGGGGTATCGCCTTCCATGGCGCCGGCGTGCCAGTCCATTTCATCGACGATTTTTTGACGGACACGACAATCCTTCTTTCGTGCCCGAAACTGCAAGAGCTGGCGAGCCTGGAGACTAAAGAGGCCGGTCTCAATGGTAGTGGCGCGACGCAATCGCCACAAGACGCTTGCCAGTCTGAGGACCAGTTCTCTTTCGACAGCCGATTGCGCGTCATAGTCGGCGGTGACCGCCATTTCAAAAGCCGCATAATCCTCCGCATCTTCTAAGGCATCGATGACCGTTTCTGCGGTCAGGCCATGACGAACCGCATTTTGGCGCGACCTCTTTTGGCCCTCCTCGGTGACCGGACCTGTGCTCAGCTGTGCATTACGGCGGTTCGCCTCGATTTGCCGGAAGGAGCTCATCCTGCCTCCGGGCGAGGAATTGGGTTCGTTTCGTAATTTTCGTGCTGAACGGCCGCTTCCCAGCCATTGGAAAGAGAGTTTCCGTTGAGTTCGACGAGCCGATCAGCTGCAAGCTCGGCCGTTGCTGGCTCAGCAGCATGCGTCCACTCCCAAAGTCTTGCGGCAACGGGCAGGGGATCTATCCCCTGCTTCTCCCACCAGGCGCGTTCGTCGCCGCGCCGGTGCAGGTCGCGATGATGCAGCCGGCAAATCGGAACGGTGAACCTGTCGCTGACCTTCCGGCCCATCGCCCGCTGCTCGGCGAACTTGACGTGGTGGGCATCCGACGGGGCGCGTCCGCAAACGAGACAGGCCTGGGAGGCGACAAACCTTACATGGTTGCGATCGCGTTCGCGTACCGGCTTGCTGATGATCAGGCTCCCGCTGCCGCTGGGTTTGGCTCCCGGGCGGTCTCCCTCGGCGCCACTCGTCGCGCGGCTCTCAGCCAACGGCGGCGGTGCCATATCCCCAAGCTGGCGCAACTTAACCTCAAATGCAAACTCGACCCTTTCGGCATCTACCGCCGAGAGCTGGTCCTTAAGGGGAAGGGCGCGATGCGCCCAGGTGGCGAGTGCGTCCGGCTCGCCGAGCTTTTCAAGCTCAGAGATCAGCTGCTGTCGCAGGCTGTCCGACGCCTCTGGTTTCAGAGCGGCTGGCTTGGGTCTCTCCGCACGCGCCCGCCGTTCTCGGCCTTGAGGCTGACTGAGCGCTTGCGACGGCGAGGGCCGGTGCAGGAGGCCTTGCTCAGGTCTCGGCGGGCCGTTTTGCGAAGGGGCAGGGGCGACCGCGGGCGAAAGATCGGGTGCATCGAGATCATCCTCCCCGGCAATCCCGACCAGGGTGAAGAGCGCATAGCGGCGCGCGTAGGTCAGGGCAGCTCCGAGCCGGTGCGGCGCCGCCGTCTCGCTGACCGGGCAAACCGGCCAGTCCGAGGAGACCCATTCGCCGGACGCGTGGACGAGCGTGGTGGTCAGCCGGATGAGCCCACTGTCGCCATCGATGGCGGTTGACTGCACGGTTGCGATCTCGTGCTGGCCCAGGCACTTCCGCACCAGATCAAGCCCCGATGACAGCGGTGCATAGCGAAAGCTGCGTACCCCCTCGCGTGGGAAGGGCGAGACGATGGTCGCGGTCAAGGATTTTTCCGGATTTTGGATTTCGGCCTGCGCCTTGGCGAGCGCCGCCGCAAGGGCTCCGACGCTATGGCTAGAGTGCTGCATGGCCGGCCCCCGCGTGCACCATGTCAAAACTGATCGCCCCGGATTTTGAACGCTTGGCCCGCACCCCGTGTCCTGCTGCTTCTTTGGCATCCTCGGGGACCAAGGCCTTCAGCTCCGCTTTGGCCCGGTCGTGTTCGAGCGCGGCAGGCCTGGTCAGCCGGTAGAGATTGGCAAACTCGGCCCAGGCGTTGGAGCCGCTCATGTCGACGCTTCTGACGGCCTCGATCCTTGGTCGCGGCGGCTCAATCCCGAACAGGCGAGGTGGCTCGCCACTCTGGACACAGCGCCAAAACTTCCGCTCTGCCGTCAGCAGAAGATGCTGATAGAGCGGGTCGGCCGGGATGGTCATTCCCACCCATTTGCCGCCCCCGGTGATGATGGACAGCACTGCGGTCCGGGATGCTGTCACCCACGCATTGTGCTGAAGCTGCGCCATATGCTTTTCAGCCGCCGATTCTTCCGAAAAATTCCATGGCAGCATGAACTTGGCCTCGAACACGGCCCCCGTTGCCGCCACGCGCCCGTCCAGAGTTGCTGCCATCCACCGGTGGATGGGGTGAAATAGCTGCCGCTGCACCTCGGTAACAACTTGTCCGGTGTTCTTCTCGTACCACTGGCGGTTCAGCTCCTCGGTCACGGCGCCGAGCTGGACCAGGAGGTCGCCCGATAGGTCCTCGGGCTCGAGCTCGCCACGCTTTTCTTTCCAAAGCCGAATTAGCGCCGCTTCATCGGCGCCCATGATGATCCGGGCGTCCGAGCCGCCGATAAAAAAGCGACGATTTGTAGCCATCGATGACCTCGTTGCTTAATATTTTATAAGTAAATTTATAAAATATAAATTTCGTCAGGTCAAGCGTGGCTTGTAGATTTTCCTGCGACTTGCGATCCATCGCCAGTGAGCATCACCGCCGCCCAAACCAGAGCTGCCCGAGGTCTCCTTGGCTGGACCCAGCAGACACTTGCCGATCAGGCGGGAATCAGCACGGTCGCCGTCAATCAACTGGAGAACGAAGTAGGTCAGCCCAGGCGCGCTACGTTGGACGTCATTAGGCGGGCGTTTGAACGTGCTGGCGTTGAGTTTATCGACGAAATCGGCGTGCAACTTCGGAAGCCGCCAAAGCAGAAGCGGTGAGAAACTGGCGACTTTTTCGCGAAACGAACCCAATGTGTTGAGCTCTCACATACCCTTCCATCCGCGAGCAATCCGAAAGCGAGGAAGCTGCGCGGCGCCGTCGAGCTAATCGATCAGAATGGCTGGAGACCGGAGGGGTAATTACCGCCCGAGGGGCGCGGCTATCGCCCGAGCCGGCGAAGCGTAGTGCGGTGGGCTCAATTTTTCTATTGTCGATCACGCGGCAAGCCCATGTTCTTCCGCATCTAGGGCTGGAGCGCGGCCAGTGCGAAATTCTTCCAAGCAGCGGAGTCCGATGCGACGTCTCGTCCGCCTGTACGTTAAACGCACTTGATTGACAAACTCGGGAAGTTTTCACAAGATTCGAATTGTCACCGGAGCCGTTGGTTCAGGCACTGCGGCCGAAGACCGCTCCGTTTTCCCAGCTTTTATGTTCGTTGCCCGTGCAGTTAAACCCTGCGCGATGCCGCTTGGACTGACCGCTCCGGCTCAGATGGGCTGGTCGCGTGCGTGCGCTTTCTGCGCTCGTCGCCGATTACGTCCTTACGGCCTATCGCGCCAAGTATTTGGAGAGTGCAATGGCCCGAAGAAAAGCTGGCCTCCTAGTGACGGAATCTAAAAGAGAATTTTCCTCGCTTCGCAAGGCGATTGAGGACGAGATCGGGCCGATGGGGGCGATCGAACGGATCTACGTCGACGACTTCATCGCGCTCTCGTGGGAGACCTCGCGTTACCGCCGTATGAAGGCGGAACTTATCAACCGCGCGCTTTTGCGGGCAGCCGAGACCGTGCTCAAGCAGGTGCTGCGGAAACACGAATTTGAGACGCCTCTCGATCGCGACCGGGCCGCCGAACATTATGCGGAGTGTTGGCTTCGGTCCGAAGAGGGCAAGGCTGAGGCTCTGGAGCTTCTGAGTCAATTTGACCTGGATGAAGGCGCAATCGAGGCCGAAGCGTTTCGATGCCACGCCGATGACATCGAGCGCATCGATCGCATGATCGCGTTGACCTCGGCCCGTCGCGATCGGGTGCTCGAAATTATCGCGACGATCCGGGGCGAGCTCGGCAAACTCCTGCGCCAGGCCGGCGATCGGATCATCGAGCACGAGAACGTGCTGCAGGTCGTGGAGCGTGTATCGATTGCTCGCTGAACATGGCCAGCCAACGGCAAATCGCCGCGAACCGGCGCAACGCGCAAAAGAGCACCGGACCGCGGTCTGCACCCGCCAAGAAGCGCGCCAGCGGGAATGCCAAGCGCCATGGATTGAGCAAACCCATGTTTGGACCGGACTTCAGGCGTGCCGTGGAAGATCTCGCCCATGATATCGCCGCCGATTCAGCGGACAAGGTGAGCATCGAATTGGCCCGCGAGGCGGCAGAAGCGGTGCTCGAGCTTGACCGCGTGCGGCGGTTCAAGGTTACCTTTATCACACGCGTGTCTGCCTTTGGACGTCTGAATGCACCCCCAGTGTTTCGAGCACCATTGGACGAATTTGCTTGGCTGATGCAACACTATTACGGGGCGACCCTTTGGAAGAGCCGACCAAAATTCGTCGTCGACAAATTGCCCCCCATGCCCGAAGACGAGCCACAACGCACGGCCGAAGCGGTTCGGCGCGCGTTGCCCGACCTCATGCGCCTCCATCGTTACGAGCGCCGTGCCGCAGCGCGCCGGGACCGAGCCATTCGTCGTCTCGTGCAAAGAGACGTTTAGATGAAAAGTGCAACTTATAGTTAAAGGGCGCGATCGCGGGGCGCGCAGGGGAGCCCCGTTTTTGTGCAAAACGAACCCAATTTTTTCCATCAAAATCAATGGCTAAATGAAATTTAGGCGGCCGATCTCGGGGTAAGCACCAGCTCCAATTCGGTCGCGAGCTGCACCGGCCGCCAACATTCGCCTGGCGTTTCGGCGACGCTTTGCCAATGCTAGAAGCCCGCATGCGCACCGATCTCTTCGATTTCGATTTGCCGCCCGAGCGCATCGCGTTGCGCCCCGTCAGCCCGCGCGATTCCGCGCGGCTGTTGGTGGTGGCAAGCGACGGCGCGCTTCGCGACAGCGTGGTGTCGGAGCTTCCCGTTTGGCTCGAGGCGGGCGACCAGCTTGTCGTCAACGATACCAGGGTGATCGCAGCGCAGCTCAAAGGCCGCCGGCTTGGCCGCTCGACCGAACCGAAGATCGAGGCGACGCTCATCAGGAAGCTCGACGGCTCGCGCTGGAAGGCACTGGTGCGGCCAGCGCGAAAGCTCAGTCCCGGCGATGTCATCCGCTTCGGCAATGAGGGCAGGGTGTGTCTCCTCGGCCATCTGGACGCCTCCGTCGAAGCCAAGGGCGAGGAGGGCGAGGTGACGCTGTCGTTCTCGTTCTTTGGCCCAACGCTGGACCAGGCGATTGCCGATCTCGGCAGTCCGCCGCTACCGCCCTATATCGCCGGAAAACGCGACGTCGACGATCGCGATGTCGACGACTACCAGACCATGTTTGCCAAGGAAGAGGGCGCTGTCGCCGCGCCGACGGCGGGACTGCACTTCACGCCCGCGCTGGAAGCTGCGCTTCGCGAGCGCGGCATTGGCCTGCAGCGCCTCACGCTGCATGTGGGTGCCGGCACCTTCCTGCCCGTCAAGGCCGAGGATACGGAAAGCCACAGGATGCACGCGGAGTGGGGCCATATCTCCGAAACGGTCGCGGACGCCCTCAACGCAGCAAAGGCCAAAGGCGGCCGCATCGTTGCGGTCGGCACCACGTCGCTGCGCTTGCTGGAAAGCGCTGCAGGAGACGACGGCGCCATCGCGCCGTTTTCGGGCGAGACCGCGATCTTCATCACGCCCGGCTACAGGTTTCGCGCGGTCGACATCCTGCTCACCAATTTCCACTTGCCGCGCTCGACCCTGTTCATGCTGGTCTCGGCCTTTTCCGGCCTCGACCGCATGCAGCAGGCCTATGCCCACGCGATCCGCGAGGGTTACCGGTTTTACTCCTATGGCGATGCCTGCCTGTTGTTTCGCAACGCCGGCGCTGCTGATCAGCGTCAGGCTATCGCGCGCTGAGGCAACAGCTCCGCGATCTGAACGGCGTTCAGCGCGGCGCCCTTCAGAAGCTGGTCCGCCGAGACGAACATCGAGATCGAACGGCCGCCTGGATCGCTGAGATCGGCGCGAATGCGGCCGACCAGCACGTCGTCCTGGCCCGAGGCATCGATCGGCATCGGAAAATGGTTCCTGGCACGGTCGTCGACGATCCTGACACCCGGCGCGCTCGCGAGGATGTCGCGCACCTCCTGTTCATCGATCGTACGCTCGCATTCGAAGGTGATGGATGTCGCAGTGCGCGCGCGCACCGGCACGGGCACGCAGGTGACGCCGATCGCGATCCCATCGTCCTCAAGATTTTCCGGACTCCTCGCAAAACGGATCACCTTGGTTTCCTCCTCAATGTAGCCGGTCTCGGGATCGATCCAGGCTGGCGTGATGTGAAGACGCATTGGGAAGGGGGGAGGTATGTACGGCAGGACCTGCACTGGTAGTCTTGGAAACCGGCAATGCTGCCTCGCTTTGGCCTGTGCACCAGTGCTCCACTCGGGTGGGCCGAGCGCCCAGGCCGCCTACAGGTCGAGATGGCAGGCTCGCGTGAGCCCCAGGTACTACTATAGCACCGGCCAGGGTGGTACGAGCTCCGGTACGCCGTGTCGGGCCTATTACGCAGGCGGTCCCTGGAGCGGCAATGGCTGGAGTTACACTGGATGGAGTGACTACGCGACGCGTGCTGGCATCGGCTGCACGCCCGGCTCCACGGTCAAAGGCGGCGATGGCATCCTCTATCTCTGTCAGTAGAATACTTCTGTCGCAGCACAAGAATGATGGTGCACTCGCTTGCGCCGCCAGCGTTACAAATTTAGGCTTTGCGGTATGGTCTTCCCGTGCTGCAGGTTGACGAGCGAACTGAATCAACTGCCCCGCCCATCCGGCGGGGCTTTTGTTTTATCGGATGCCGACGGGCTGTTTATTCCGGTTGAAGTCCGGCCTGACGTCCGCGCCGCGCTTGCCGCAAGCTTTACAGACGAGCGGCGGCCCAATGTCCGATAGCTTCAGATCATCTGGCCACCGATCCCCATTGAGCGACGGCGAGTGGCAGCACTTGTAATCCTGGCAATAGACCACCATGCCATGCACGCCCATGTCGCCCATCTCGCCGAATCTTTTGCGGGCGACTAGCCATGCATGGCCTTGATCGATTTGATACCCCGCCAGCTCTATGCCACCAAGGGACTTAGACCGCGCGTGCAGCTCTTACTTTGGTGTGACTAGCCCGACAGCTACCCCGATCGCCATAATGAGAGAAAAGCCAGCAAAATCAAATGACTGAAGATGTTATTTACGCGATAAGCCCTCACATGGGCGATCTTCCCAATCATTTCGAATTGCTGGCGAGCGACGGCAACGCGCGCGCCGGGCGGCTGACCACGCCGCATGGCGTGGTGCGCACGCCTGCTTTCATGCCGGTTGGCACCGCCGGCGCCATGAAGGGCCTGCACTGGCGCGATGTGCGGGATGCCGGGAGCGATATCGTGCTCGGCAACACCTATCACCTGATGCTGCGTCCGGGCGCCGAACGGATCGCGGCTCTCGGTGGCCTGCAACGCTTCACCGGATGGAACGGACCGATGCTGACCGATTCCGGCGGCTTCCAGGTGATGTCGCTGTCGGAGCTGCGCAAGGTCAGCGAGAACGCGGTGACCTTCCGCTCGCATATCGACGGCGCCACCGTGGAATTGTCGCCGGAGCGCTCGATCGAGGTGCAGCGGTTGCTTGGATCCGACATCGCCATGCAGATGGACGAATGCGTGCGCCTGCCGGCCGAGCGCGCCGATGTCGAACGCGCCATGCAGTTGTCGTTGCGCTGGGGCGAGCGGTCGAAACGCGCGTTCGAGAGCGCGCCGAACGGCTACATGCTGTTCGGCATCGTGCAGGGCGGGGATATTCCCGAGCTGCGGAGCGCTTCGGCGCGCGGGGTGGTCGCGACCTCCTTTCACGGCTACGCCATCGGAGGGCTCGCGGTCGGCGAGCCGCAAGCGGTCATGCTTGCGATGATCGAGGAGGTCGTGCCGCATCTGCCGGCGGACCGCCCACGCTACCTGATGGGGGTGGGTACCCCCGAGGACATCCTGGAAGCGGTCAAGCGCGGGATCGACATGTTCGACTGCGTGATGCCGACCCGCAATGGACGCCATGGCGTGGCGTTCACGCGACGCGGGCCGGTCAACCTGCGCAACGCCCGCCACGCCGACGACGCTCGGCCGCTTGATGACGAAAGCACCTGGCCATCGACCCGGAATATCTCACGCGCCTATCTGCATCACCTGGTCAAATCGGGCGAAGCGCTCGGGGCGATGCTGCTCTCCGAGATCAATGTCGCCTATTACCAGAGCCTGATGGACGACATCCGCGGCGCCATTGCGCGCGGCGGCTTCGACCAATTCTGCGAGTTGACACGAACTCGATGGGCGCAGGGCGATATCGCCGCGCGCTAGATCGCCCGATTGCAGAGATCGCTCAATTGCAGGCGAGCCGGTTCAGCGTGTGCTTGGTCACAAAACCGTAGCCGCAGGTGTCGCAGGTCCAGAGATAGCTGATCAGATTGTCTGACAAGTAGGCGGACGCTTCCGCTGCAATCATGGAGTCGGCGCAGACCGGACAGGTCGGCAAATCGCTTCCGCGCGGATCGGGTTTCCGCGTGGCGGTCGACGCAACTTCAGCCAATGCTGACATCGTTGACCCCCTGTGCGTTTCCAAGTCGTGACCTCCACATACAACAAGTCTTTTGACGATGTCGCAACACAAATGCGTTGGTTTTACGTTATTTGGAGTTCATTTGGATTTTGCAATGCAGCGCGCTCGTCCTTGCGCTGCGCTTGAGCGTTTTGACTTGCACGCGCGCGCGCAACTCCACTAACTAGCGTCAATTCAGCATGTTCGCGCATGTCGTGCGCTTGCGAGGGAGCTTGTGATGGACGCGCCAGCCGTGGGTGCAGTGCAACGTCCAGGTCGCGGAAAGGTGTTCAATTCCATCGTCGAGGCGATCGGCGATACGCCGATCGTGCGCCTGCGCAGATTGCCGCAGGCTCACGGCGCGGCTGCGACGATTTTGGCAAAGCTCGAATATTTCAATCCGGCGACGAGCGTGAAGGACCGCATCGGCGCATCCATGATCGCCGCGATGGAGAAAGCCGGCCTCATCAACGCCGAAACCGTGCTGATCGAGCCGACGTCGGGCAATACCGGGATCGCGCTTGCGTTCGTTGCGGCCTCGCGCGGCTACCGACTAAAGCTCGTGATGCCCGATTCCATGTCGATCGAGCGGCGCAAGATGCTGGCCTTTCTCGGGGCCGAGCTTGTCCTGACACCGGCCGCCCAGGGCATGAAGGGCGCGATTGCGACCGCGGAAGAGCTGCTGCGGACGACGCCGAACGCGGTGATGCCGCAGCAGTTCAAGAACCTCGCCAACCCGGAAATCCACCGCCGCACCACTGCGGAAGAGATATGGAACGACACCGGCGGCAATATCGACGTTTTCGTCGCAGGCGTCGGAACCGGCGGCACCATCACCGGCGTCGGCCAGGTGCTCAAGCCGCGCAAGCCGTCGCTTCGCATCGTGGCGGTAGAGCCTGAGGAGAGCCCGGTTCTGTCGGGCGGGCAGCACACGCCGCACAAGATTCAGGGCATCGGCGCAGGCTTCGTTCCTGATATCCTCGACCGCTCCGTCATCGACGAGATATTCAAGGTCAACAGCACGAGCGCGATCGAAGCCGCGCGTGCGCTGGCGCGGAACGAAGGCATTCCCGGCGGCATTTCATCGGGCGCGGCGATCGCCGCGGCAATTGCGATCGGCAAGCGGCCGGAGAACGCCGGCAAGACGATCCTGGCCATCGTGCCGTCGTTCTCCGAGCGCTATCTTTCGACGGCATTGTTTGAAGGGATATGAGATGGCAGATCAACCGAGACGTCCGCGCACGCTGAACGACGCGCGCACCGAGGCGGAAGCCGCGTTCAAGAAGGTGACGGCGAAGGTGGCGACGGCCCCACCGAAGCAGGTGGCAGCCCCCGGCGTGAGGGAGCAGGTCACGCTGCGGATCGACCAGGACGTGCTCGAACATTTCAGGGAAGGCGGTCCGGGTTGGCAAGACCGCATCAACGAGGCGCTGCGCAAGGCGGCCGGGAAATAGAGCCTGGATGTAGCTTCGCGGCGTGCGCGACCGCGGCGAAAAAAAGCCCGGCGCATGGCCGGGCTTTGGTTCGTCCGATCCTTTCGGCTCAGCGGCGGAACATTCCGCCCATCATGCCGCCGACAATGCCGCCCATGAAGGCGCCGGGATCGCCGCCGCCACTGCGATGGGCAGGGCCGCCGCCTCCGCCTCCGCCTCCGCCACCACCGCCGCTCTGGCGTACACGACGGGCCGGCTTTTCGTCGGACTCATCGCCGCTGCTTGTTGCGGTCGGCGCAGCCGAGACGATCTCGGTCAACAGCGCCTTGTGTTGGAGCTTGTTGAGATAGCCGCTGACGGGATAGCCCCGCGCGGTCTGCCAGCGCTTGATGACCGTGCGGGTATCCTCGTTGAAGGTGCCGGTCACCTTGGTATCGAATCCGAGCCCGTTGAGGCGGCGCTGCACATCGCGACGCTGACCCTTGTCGAGCCCGATTTGATCCTCGGTGACCTGGCTGGCTTCCTCAGAGAAGGTCGCCGGATCGATGCCGGAGGTCAGGTTGCGCGTCGTGGTCGACGGGCCGTTCTCGAGCGCTGCAATTCGTGCCAGCGCCAGTGCCTTGAACTGGCCGTTCGGATAGCTCGTCAGGTAGGCGTTGAGCTCTTCCGGCTTGTTGGAATCCCTGACCGAGCGCCAGAACTCGACTTCCACCTCGCTTCCGCCCGTCGAGGCCACCGCTGCGGCGGGCGCCGCCCCTGCGGCCGCGGCAGGTGCCGTATCCTTGGCCGGCTCTTTCGCGACCGGATTGAGGTAGACCGAGCCGATGAGGTTGGTGTGGCCCCATGGCAATTGGCCCTTGCTGGTCTCTTCATTGACCTGGGCGCGGACCTCGGTCATCGCCTGCTGGATCTCGACGTTAGGCTCGGTGATGTGGGCAATCAGCGCGCGCGTGAACGGCGAATTGGTGCCTTCCTGGCCGTCGAGCGCGGTCTGGCCCGGGCCGGTGGCGAAAGCGATCAGAGTGCCTTCGCCGGACTTCATCTCGGCAAGGCCCTGTCCGACCGACACGCTGCGGGTCGCGGTCGACTTGATCTTCGCGGCGAAGGGATTGTCGCGGCAGGCGTCGAGGAACACCAGCTTCACCTTGGCGTCGCCCATGGTCTGGTCGAGCGTCAGATCGATGTTGATTGCGGCGCCGAGCTTGACGTCCATCTCAGATTTGATGTCGGCGTCGATCGGCAGCAGGTAGTTGGTGCCGCTGATCGCAATGCCGTGCCCGGCATAATAGAACACCGCGACGTCGGCGCCCTGCGCGCGCTTGCCGAAGTCGAGCAGCTTCTCGGTCATTTTGTCGCGGGTGAGGTTGACACCCTCGACCACCTCGAAGCCGACATTGCGCAGCACGCCCGCCATCGCCTTGGCATCGATCGGCGGATTCGGGAGCTGGGCGACGTTCTTGTAGGCGCCGTTGCCGACAACGAAGGCGACGCGCTTGTCGGCGAGAGCCGAATGCGCCGTGAACAGCATGCAGATCAGGGAAAAAAGGACGGTCTTGTAGCGCATCTTCAAATCCCCTGCCGGAATCAAATGGCTGGAAGGCATGACGTTTCGTGTGGATTTTACACGAAAACCTCGGCCCAGGTGTGACAAAAATCGGCCGTGACCAACTCTTGAACACCCAAAAGCAGCGCCTTCCCGATCCCCGACGCTATTGGATGTCAGCCCGCGATTGCGTGATTTTGGTCACAAAATTTGTTGTGCGCTTCCTTGAGAAGAATCGGAGTGGGCAAACCCGCGCGAACACGTTGAGCCGCCAAGCCCTCAGCGCGAGGCGCGTACGGGGACCGGGTCCGATGCCTTCAGGTTCAAGAGGTTGCCGGTCAGGATCAGTGCGGCACCGAAAACCGTGAACAGGTCGAGCCGCTCGCCATAAAGCAACCAGCCCGCCGTTGCCGTGAGGGGGACGCGCAGGAAGTCCATGGGCACCACGACGGTCGCATCGGCATACCGCATCGCGCTGGCCAGGCAATAATGCGAAAATGTGCCGCAGACCGCGATCACGACGAGCAAGCCCCAGGCATGCGCGGACGGCCAGGTCCAGAGGTAGAGCGTGGGAAGCAGGCCAGCGACGGATTGCACGACAAGCATCCAGAAGATCACGGCAAGCGCCGTTTCGGTGCGGGTCAACGACTTCACCAGCGCCATGGAAATGCCGAAGCCGACGGCGGCTCCGAGCGCGATCAACTGACCCGGATTGATGGCGCCGGTGTCGGGGCGAACGATAATGACGACGCCGACAATACCGAGCAGGATCGCCGCGAGCTTCCAGGAGGTGATGCGCTCGCCGAGAAAGCCCGCGGCAAGGATGGCGGTCCAGATCGGCATGGTGAACTCGATCGCGACCACCTGGCCGATCGGGATCAAGGTCAGCGCGAAGAACCAGCCGAGTTGCGCGCCGTAGTGGATGAGGTTTCGTCCGACATGCAGCCGCAGCCGGTGTGTCCTCAGCTTGGCAAAGCCGCCGTTGGCGCGGATCATCGGGTAGAGCAGGGCAAAGCCGAGCAGCGAGCGTATTTCCATCAGCTCGAAGACATTCAGCTCACGCACGCCTTCGCGCCCTGCAACCGCCATCACCAGCATCAGGCCAAGCCAGCCCGCCATCCAGAGGGCCGCCATCGGTTTCGACTGAATTCGCTGCATCGGGTTGAGGCTGCTGTGGGCCGGGAAAGCGCGTGGGCTGGTGGGTATCGGTGACCCCCGCACGATTTGCAATGCGCAAATCTGCCGAGGCAGCGATGCGAGGCGCAAATCGTTATGAGAGAAGCCGCGCGAGCGGTGCTATTGAGCTGCTTTGTTCCGAGGCGATCAGCATTCGGAACGAAGCGCTCTGGAGGAAACACAAGATGCGCATCCTGCAGCCGGCCGAATGGCCGAAACCACGCGGTTTTTCTCACGGCGTCGCGCTCTCGGGTCCGGGACAATGGGTCGTGTTGGCCGGTCAAACCGGCGCCGATGAAAAGGGCGACTATTCCCCCGACCTGGCCGCACAGGTCGCGACCGCGCTGAAGCGGATCGTCAACCTGCTCAGGGAGGCCGGCGCCGGCCCTGAGCACATCGTGCGGCTGACCTGGTATCTGACCAGCCGCAACGAGTATGAAGCTGCCGGCGCGGGGATCGCGGTTGCCTGGAAGGAAACGCTCGGCCGCAATTTCCCGCCCTCGACGCTGCTTTATATCGACGGGCTGGTCGATCTCAGAGCCAAGGTCGAGATCGAGGTCACGGCATTCGTTCCAGAGGCGTAGCAAACCCAAGGCCGCACGGGGCGGCCTGGGTCACATCTGCAAGGCCTAGCGCGACAGGGCGATCGAGGCGGCGCGGAACTGGCTGTCCGCGCGGATGTTGATCGACTGCTTGGCTCCCGCTGTGCGCAGGGAGATGTTGCCGTTGAAGCCGGCCGTGCTCGCCACCACCTCGAAACTGCCGCCGCCGCCGCGGCCCTGGAGGGTGCCGCTGATGTTGCGGGTGGAACTCGCTCCAGGTGCCGGTCACCGCACCGCCCTGACCGGCGACATTGGCCGAGAGAACGAACTTGTAGGAGTTGCTGGCGCAGGTCAGGGTCATCGTCATGTTGACGCCTGCGACCGCATAGGTTGCGCGGCAGCGGATGCGCTCCTTGGATCCGTCGTCCAGGGTGACCGAGCCGCCGCCGGCCCAGTTGCCGGCCATGCCCGCAAACGGGCCCGATTGCGCTTTCACGCTCGCGGGCAGAACACTCGCTGCAAATAGAATGGCGGCTGCCGGTAGCAGCCGCCTGCCAATGCCGGTGGCCTTGGTCGATCCGCTTGTTCTATTGCCGCGATGCTTCCCATCGACCGCTGCAAGGTATGCCTGCTGATGCCCCATTCCACTTTCCCGATCCGGCCTTGCCGCTGAGTTGTCCGTTTGCATATGCACCATTGATCGAGACTCGAACAAGTCCTTCACGTCCGATGCTGCCGGAGACGTTCGCACCGGTCGACGAAATCTTACCGTCCGTCACCGTGACCGTCGAGCTAGTGGAAGCATCACAGCTGCCGCTCTTTGTCATAATCGTCACGTTCCAGGTGCCATCATACGGCGATTGAGCAAACGCCGGCGCAACCACGCTACCGGCCAGAAGACATGAGATCAAAATGGTCGCAAGGCGATCAACGCGCATGAATCAAATCCTCGATTTTGTGTGATGGTGCGCCTTATTTGGACTAAATGTGTCCAAAATTTGCCGCGATGCAGTAGAAGGAATTATTGCTTATATTACAATGTGATAGGCTAGGGAAAGGGTCGCGTCGAAGGGGTCAGTGTGGCGCCAGGCTCGGCGCTTTTGTCGCAAATTGCTCCTCCTGCGACCTGGCCGGCAGCGTGCCATTTGTCCTCGCGTAATCGATGACCTCCGCAAGCAATCGCATGCCGAGCGGCGCGAGGGCGCGCTCCCACAATTCGCGCGCGGTCTCGCCTTTCTTCACGAAGCACCAGTCCTGCGCCGCGATCGGACCCGCATCCATCCGTTCGGCGAGATGATAAACCGTGCCGCCCGCGATCGGATCGCCTTCCTTGATGGTCCACTCGACCGCGGCCATGCCGCGGTGGCGCGGCAGCAGCGACGGATGGTAACCGATGCCGCCGAGCCTTGCTGCGGCCAAGGCCTGCTTGGCTACGCGCGCATGGCTGTGCGCGGTGACGATCAGGTCCGTACCCGGCGCGATCTCGGATGCGACGACGAGCTTGGGGTCGGCTTGCACAACGACCTCGATACCGAGGCCGCGCGCGGTCGCCGCCAGGCGATCCTCGCCGTCGGCCACCACGACCCGGGCGACGTCCACGCCATGTTCGCTAAGCATGTTCAACGTTGTCACGCCGAAATGGCGAGAGCCGATGAGGGTAATCCGCATGGTGGCCTTTCCCAATAGGCTTTGCGCGAGCGCCGTCGTCGATAACACGCCACCCGTTCCTGTCACCATGGGGGAAAGGAGGATGGCGGGTTATCAACAAACGGGAAAACCGGCCTGCCATGCGACAGATGGGCCGGTAATGACCACCGGTCGAACTGCTTTCCTAGTCGAGCACGCGATGTTCGCTCAGAAGCCAGGCGTGGACGATCTGCCACTTGTCCCGCCCCCGAGACTGGAAGTTCAACAGCTGGGATCTCCTGTCCTGCAGGTCGAAATAGAACTTGAGCGAGTCCCGACCGGTTGCCGTGCCCGGACTGATCGCTTGGCTCGACAGCCAGCTGTCCCATTCCCTGATAATCAGGTTTCTCAAATCCCTCTGTTTCATTTCTTACGCGCCCAAAAGTGGTTGGAGCCCGGAAAACGGGCTCAGGTGGTCGCGCTGGTCTTGCGCGCAAGCAGCACCATGGCGCCGCTTGCTCGCGCTCCGACAGATCGCCGTTCGATGTGCGGATGCAACAAGGACGGCATTGGATATCAGTGCAATCGACGTCTTGAAATCGATCGCAAAGAGAAGGAACAGCGGCCGCCGCGCCGATTCCTGCCGGGAACATCACACGCGCACTTTAAGTATTTCTCAGGGCAGCCGAGCAGTTTTTTGCCGACCGTGGCATTGTTGCAACGTGCGGACCTTCAGAGTTTTCGGAAGAATTCGACCGGCCTCATAACCTGCTGATTATCATATGAAAAGCTTGCCCTCGCGTGCAGAGCAGCAAAGCCAGTGCTTTCATCGGCGCCGGTCCTCGGCGCGGGCGCGGGCTCAGTTCTTATCGGCGCGCAAGAAGGCAGCGGCAGCGCTCGGGCGCAGGAAGACGCGGCCATGCGGGGCAGCGGCAAGCGCAAGGATGGCGCGCCCCGCGAACTGGGGCGCGGTGCGGATCGCCGCACGCAAGGTCGAACTCTCCGGCGTCTCGTTCGCCCAGCTCCAGAAGGCATTTGCCGAGGTTGATGCGGGTCAGGACATCGTCGGGCCGCAGCGCCAGCGCGTTCCGATAAAGATCCGCAGCTCCGGCATACTCTCCATCGAGGACCAGAACCTTGGCCATTGCTCCCAGGGTTTCGTATCGGTCCGGCGCGAGCTCGCGGACACGTTGAAACGCAGCCTTGGCGCCAGGGCGATCGTTGCGTTTCAAGTGCAGGTAACCCAGTGCCATCCGCAGATCGACATGGTCAGGCGAGGCGGCAAGCGCGGTCTCCAGCAGCTTGATCGCCTCCTCGAAGCGCCCCTTTTCCGAGAGCTGGCGGCTGAGCTCGATAAAGGCCGGCGGAAACGGCGGACGCCGCGTCAACGTTCGCTGCAATTGCGCGATTGCATCGTCGTCCCGCTTTGCCGCGCCCAATGCGATTGCGAGCAGCGTTTCAAGCTCGGCATCCTCGCATCGCCGTACCGATCGCTGCAGCACGTCGATGGCCTCGATGGGACGGTTCTGCGCCAGCAGCACACGTCCCAAAAGCCGCGCGGCCGGGATATTGCCGCGACTGGATTTCAATACCTGAGCGGCGAGGCGCTCCGCCTCGTCGAGGCGCTCCATCTGCAACGCAAGGAGCGCCTGCTGGAGAATGCGATCGGCGGGGCCCGTCGGGGCGGATGGCGGCGGCAGCTTTGACATCAGGGGTCGACACCAACCGGATCGTTTGCGCTGAGCACCGCCCAAGCAGGCCTGCAGCGTAGAGGCACTATTGGCCTGATTTTTGAAGGCGAGTGAAGACGTTTCCTTAAATCTCTGATCATTATATGGAATGCCGCGCCGCCGAGCGGCCGAATAGCCGGGCACCGCGCCTTGACCTTCCCGTGGAGACGTGCGCTCGGCTATTTGGCGGGGGCGGGCTGCAGCCCTCAGGAAGAGCCCACCCGCGACAGATCCTCATCCATGCTCTCGGCCAGTTGATCGGCGACGATCCTGGCGATTTTCGAGAACGGCTTTCGGGCATCGATTGCGATGCTGATGGTCTGGGGTTCGGCGCCTTTGTCGCGCACCGGGATGAATTTCAAGGTGCCCGCAATGATCTCGGCCGCGGCGTCAAGCTGTGAGGTCAAGGCGACGTAGCGGCCGCTCGCGGCAAGCATCTTCACCAGTTGCAGCGAATTGGTCTCCACCATGCGCTGACCCTCGCCGAACAGCCAGCCATGGCGCGCGTCGAGATAGCGGCGGATGGCGAGCATCTTGTGCTGGAGGGCTATGGGAAACGCGACGATTTCCTGCATGCTGACCGTCTTCTGACGCGCTAGCTCGTGCCTGGTCGCCACCACGCATCCGAACGGAAGCTCTCGCCGCCAGATCACGTGCAGATCGCGATGCGGAGTGAGGTTGAACGCCGCCACAAGATCGGCTTCGCCGCCCAACAGCGCGGTTTGTGCCTCGTCGGTGCTGGCGATCTGGATTTCCAGCGAAATGCGCGGGTGCCGCTCCGCGATCGCTTCCACCGCACGTGGCAGAAAACCGTTGGCGTGACTGTCCATCGCGACCAGCCGCACGTGTCCCTGGTTGATGCCGCGCAGCCGCTTCAGATCGGCATCTGCGCGCCGCTCATCGGTGCGCCAGCGTCGCGCCAGGGTCACGACCGTGTCGCCCGCGCTGGTGAGCCGCATTCCGCTCACGACGCGATCGAACGGGGTGACGCCAAGGTCGCGCTCCAGCATCAAGATCTGACGATTGATCGCGGACGCCGCGATGTTCATTTCCTTCGCCGCGCGCTGGATCGAGCCTGAGCGGGCAACCTGATCGACGTAGCGTAACGCCGAGGGTACGAGCGACGCCCGCATTTCCGGCCTCCGTGCTGAGTATACTAATTTTGAGCATGGAGGATTGCCCAAACTGTGCTGGACGGCAATGCCCCGCTGGACGATCATCGCGTTTGCGGGTTGCATGGGGCATCGACTTGTCTGGGATCAGCGGCGGAGTGCAGGGATGACGACGGTTCGTTCCCACCGGGTTCGTCTCGAAACGATCACGCACCGCTTCCAGGATTTCACCGCGGTCAGCGACATCAATCTGGACATTGCGGGCGGCGAGATGGTTGCGCTGCTCGGGCCATCCGGTTGCGGCAAGTCGACCCTGTTGCGGATCGTGTCCGGCTTCATCCGTCAGACCGAGGGGCGGGTGCTGTTTGACGACACGGTCGTTGATCCGCTCTCCCCGGGCGAGCGCGGCGTCGGCATCGTGTTTCAGAACTACGCGCTGTTTCCGCATATGACGATCGCGGACAATGTGGCCTATGGGCTCAAGGCGCATCGCTGGCCGAAGGACAAGATCGGTCCGCGGGTCAGGGAGATGCTCGAGCTCGTGCATTTGACCGAATTCGCCGCGCGAAAACCGCGGCAATTGTCCGGCGGCCAGCAACAGCGGGCCGCTCTGGCGCGCTGCCTTGCGGTTGATCCCAAGGTGTTGCTGCTCGACGAGCCTTTCGGCGCGCTCGACAAGAATTTGCGGCTCGACATGCAGATCGAGGTGAAGCGGCTGCAGCGCCGATACGGCATCACCACGATCCTGGTCACGCATGACCAGGAGGAGGCGCTGTCGATGGCTGACCGCATCGCCGTGATGTCGCGCGGCCGGATCGAGCAGGTGTCGACGCCGACCGAAATCTACGACCGCCCGCAGACGCTGTTCGTCAACGAGTTCGTGGGTTCGACCAACGTGCTGCCCGGGAAATTCATCAAGGCCGGGTCGGGAGCCGGCGCGGTCGAACTGCCGGACGGAATGACTTTGCCCGTTGGGGACCGCAATGCGTTCACGGCCGGCAGCCATGTCGTGCTCTCGGTCCGCCCGGAGCAGTTGCGCATCCGGACGCAGCGCTCGGCAGGCGATCTTGCCGCCGTGATCACGACTGTCATGCCGCTGGGCGCCCACGTCGTCTACGACGTTGCGTTGGCTCAAGGTGCCTCGCTCAAGATCAGCGAGCCGCGCGAAGCGGCGAGCGGCATGCGCGAGGTCGGTGCGACCGTCTATGTTCGCCCGGCGTCGCCCGAGGCCTGCCATATCTTCCCGTCGCCCTGAAGGTCCAGAGAAGAGGATTTCGCCATGACCCTTGCGATCGATCGACGCCGTTTCCTCGCGGGGGCCGCCGCGATTGGCGCTGCCGGGGCATTTCCGCCGCTCGCACGCGCGCAGGCCGGCACGCTCGTGGCGGCGACCTTCCCGGGCACATGGAGCGAAGCGGACCGCCAGGTGATCCTGCCCGCGTTCAAGCAGGCGACTGGCGCCTCGGTGACCCAATCGATCATTCTGGGGACCGACCAGGTGTCGCGGCTGGTGGCGGCCAAAGGCAACAAGCCGCCCTTCGATGTCGCCTTCTTCGATGCGCCGCAAGTGATCGATGCCGTGCGTGAAGGCTTGATCGTCGCGTATCCCGCCGACAAATCCCCGAACTTCGCGGAGCTCCTGCCGAGCGCCCAGGACAAATGGGGCCCGCAGATCACCATGCAGGTGATCGGCATCGGCTACAATCCTTCCAAGATCACGAGCCCGCCGAAAAGCTGGGATGATCTTCTGGATCCGAAATACAAGGGCCGCGTCGGCTTGACTGCGTTGAACAGTCAGCTTGGCATCGCCTTTCTCGCCGAGATCAATCGCATCAAGGGCGGGACCGACGAAAACTTCGACCCCGCGTTCAAGTTTCTCAAGGAGCTGCTGCCGAATGTCGGTGCGATCGGCGCCAATCTCGGTGCGTTCGCCACGCTCTGGCAGCAGGAACAGATCGACATCGCACCCTACAACTTCAACTTCGTGCAGACCTTGAAGGCCAAGGACGTCCCGGTCGAGCTTTCCATTCCCGACACCGGGCCGGTCGGCTGGTCGACCAGCCTGCATATCGTCGCCAACGCGACGGAACCGGCGCTGGCCGTCAAATACATCGACCTGCATCTGGCGGCAGCCATCCAGGAGCAATTGTTGAAGCCGCCTTATGACGTCATACCCACCAACGCCAAGGTGAAGTTGACCGGCGCCATCATGGCTTCGATTGCAAAAAGCCAGGACGATCTTGGAAAGATCCGGACCTTGAACTGGGAGAAGCTCAATCCGCAGCGCGGCGCGCTGATCGAGCGTTTCAACCGCGAGATCAAGATCTAAGGCATGGGCGGCTCCGACGCACGATTGGTGCTGCCGCTGGCTGCGATCTTCGCGGGCTTCTTCATCGCGCCGCTGATCGTGCTGCTTGCACTGTCGCTGCATGGCGACCTCGCCATGACCGGCTGGACGGCGGGCAATTACGCGAAATTCTTCACCGACCCGTTCAATTATTCCATCCTGATCGAGACATTGTTGTTGGGGCTGAAGGCGACCCTGGTCTGCCTCCTCTTCGGCTTTCCGATCGCCTGGCTCTGCTCGCGCGCCAGCGCACGCTGGCAGAGCGTGCTGCTGTTCCTCGTGATCCTGCCGATCCTGACCAGCGTCGTGGTCAGAACCTTTTCCTGGATCGTGATCCTGGGCCGACAGGGCGTCCTCAACCAGATCGTGCTCTCCCTCCATCTGTCCAAGGAGCCGCTGCGGCTGCTCTACACCGAAGTCGGCGTCGTGATGGTGCTGGCGCAGGTGCAGATGCCGCTGATGGTGCTGCCGATCCTGACCGTGCTGTCGAAGATCGACCCCAATCTGGCCGATGCCTCGCGCGTGCTCGGCGCAGGCGAGTGGCGGACGCTGTGGAAGGTGACGCTGCCGCTGTCGCTCCCCGGCATCATTGCCGGCTGCATCCTGACCTATTCGGCCAGCATCACCGCCTTCGTGACGCAGTCCCTGATCGGCGGCGCGCGACTGATCTATATGCCCCTGCACATCTATCAGCAGGCGGTCGGCGCTAACAACTGGCCGTTTGCGGCCGCGATTTCCATCATCTTCATGATCACGGTCATGGCGGTTGTCGCGGTCTTGAGCGCGATCGGACGCGGGAGCGAGACCTATGGCCGCGCATAGCCGGATCGGCTGGGACCGGATTTCGCTGCTCGCCGTGTTCGGAGCCTTGTCCGCGGTCGCGCTCGTCTTTCTGATCGCGCCGACGCTGATCGTGCTGATCACCTCGTTCACGTCGTCGCAATCGCTGAAATTCCCGCCGGACGGGCTGTCGCTGCGCTGGTATGCGGCGCTGCTGGACGCCGACCAGATGCAGCGTGCCGCCTGGAACAGCCTCGTCGTTGCGCTCTGGACCACGGTGATCGCCGTCGTCTTCGGGACAGCGGCTGCGCTCGCGATTGCCCGCAGCCGCTCACCCTGGCTGCGCGCGGCAGACACGCTGTTCATGTCGCCGCTGCTGCTGCCGGCACTCGCCTTCGGCTTTGCCGCGCTGATTTTCATCAACAAGCTCGGCTTCACCCCGAACATCCCGTTTCTGGTGCTGGGTCACGTCATTGTCTGCGTGCCGTTCGTGCTGCGGACCACGCTTGCCTCGCTGTCGCAGCTCGATCCCGCGCTGCTGGAGGCCTCCGAGAGCCTGGGAGCAGGTCACTTGATGACGTTCCGCCGCATCACTCTGCCGCTGATCTCATCGGGCGTCGCGGCAGGGGCCTTCCTCGCCTTCATGGCGTCGTTCGACAACGTGCCGGTCTCGCTGTTCCTCGCGGACGAGCGCACCGAAGTGCTGCCGATTCATTTGTGGCAGCAGATCGAGACCAATCTCGACGTGCGTACCGCGGCCGCCTCCGGGCTGATCGTGATCGCCACGCTGGTGCTGAT
The DNA here is from genome assembly GCA_963738845.1 of uncultured Alphaproteobacteria bacterium. GTDB lineage: Bacteria > Pseudomonadota > Alphaproteobacteria > Rhizobiales > Xanthobacteraceae > Bradyrhizobium. The sequence continues at coordinate 26,876 of CAVTYJ010000023.1, forward strand.
GGCGTTGGCGGAAAAATTCGCGGGGCTGACCCAGAAGATGCGGTGAACGATGACCGACAAGCTGACACTCGACAGATTGAATGCCGCAGACCGCAACGATTTCATCGCAGCGCTCGGCAATGTCTTCGAATATTCGCCGTGGATCGCCGAGGCGGTGGAGACCATGCGACCGTTTCCGACCATTGCCGCGCTTTGCGACGCCATGCTCGACGTGATGGCGAAGGCTGAGCCTCAACAGCGCTTGACGCTGCTGCGCGCCCACCCCGATCTCGCCAACAAGACGCAGCGCGCCGCCGGCCTGACCGAGGAGTCGGTTTCCGAGCAGGACGGCGCCGGCCTCGACCGGCTATCGGAGCGCGAGTTTACAATGTTCGAGGAACTCAACGGCGCCTACAAGCAGAGGTTCGGCTTCCCCTTCATCCTGTGCGTGCGCCGCCACACCAGGGATTCGATCCTGGATGCGTTCGCCAGGCGATTGCAGAACACCCGAGACGACGAGGAGCAGGCCGCGATATCGGAGATCGGCCGGATCGCCACGCTGCGGCTCGCAGCGCTGGTTGAAGGCGATGTGCCGCTTCCGGTCTACGGCGAACTATCGATGCATGTTCTCGATACGCACAGCGGCCGCCCGGCCGAGGGCGTCGCCTTCGAGCTGATCGAGCTCGCCCGTCATGGTGCAAGCCGGACGCTGAAGAAGGCGGTGACGAATTGTGACGGCCGCACCGACGCCCCGCTGATCCATGGCCGGCCGGTCCCGATCGGAAACTATGAGTTGCGCTTTCACGTCGCCGACTATTTTGCCAAATGTGGCGTGCCGCTTTCGAGTCCTCCCTTTCTCGATATCATCCCGATCCGTTTCGGCGTCAGCGAACCCGCGGGGCACTACCACGTGCCGCTTCTGATGACGCCCTGGAGCTTTGCGACCTATCGGGGGAGCTGAGGAGCCGCTGGGCCGAGTTTTGCGGCGGCTTGTCAAGCGGCGGATGTCGCTGCGCAATTTGGTATTGCAAAAAATTCACATGCCTTGGGGGCTGGATAAGGGCATATTTTTGCAGTGCAGAAAGAGGGGGCGCCAGAGCTGTTGTTGGGAAGGGGTTTTGAGGCGCGTTCTCCAACGAGATCATCATTTATCATTTTGGGGGTAGGATAGTGGTCACTCAGATTTTTAGCCATTCGGCCGTTGAAAACGTTCGCAAGCTGGTTGAGCAGCTCGAGGAACTGCAAGAACTCCGCGCCATTGTGCGACGGGCCGAGGTCAGGGCCATTGCGAGGCATCGCAATGTCGCCCAGTGGCGGAGGAAAACAGCGGCGCGCGAGGCACGAACGCATTAGCGCAGCCAGCCCGACAGGCAGTCGGAGCAAGAAGGCCTTCGCGCCAGTCAAAGGCTGCGCGGCTCGCCGCTAAGCCGCCGCGGATCGGGGCGGTTCGGCCGCTCAGCGCTATTGACCAGCCAAGGCCGGGCCCCTACACAGCGGGCCTCAAGCGAGCGCGTAGCTCAGACGGTAGAGCACGTGACTTTTAATCACGGGGTCCTGGGTTCGATCCCCAGCGCGCTCACCAGAAGCTCCTGAAAATGCTTAGATATTTAGGCCGCGACTCTGGACGCAGATCGGATTTCCTTACCGGGGTAGCTGCTGGGGTATCGCATGAATGTGAAAACCGCGCGCGCGGTCTACCGCCGTCCCTTCGTGGCATAGTCGTTCGAAGTCCAATCTCTTTGGCCAATGTCCCGTTCACAAAAGATCACCTTCGGCGAGATGCGCGATATGGGCGTGCGCGGGGTCCTGATCTATTGCCAAGATTTCAAATGCAGCCATTCGGTCGCAATGAATGCGGACCAGTGGGCCACGATCTTCGCCAGTCGGACATCGAGGATAGCTTCACCTGCACCAAGTGTGGCAAGAACGGCGGCGATGTGCGGCCGGACTTCAACTGGGATAGGCGACCGGAGGGAGCGATGAGTGATCGCTGAGAGCCGGCACGGGAGCGAAGGGCACCTGGGCGTCATAGACGATGAGGCAGGAAGGGCAGCGCAACGTGAGATATTCAACGCCAGGGCGAAGCTCTATTGCGCTCTGCACCAGGGGGTAAGCGGCACAGCGGGGGCAGCGTATGTCCTTCTCAGCCGTGGTAGCGATCTTGTTCATCAATGAAGAACGTCGCGCGTTCAGCAACGTTCCGTAGGGCGTTGCGGGGCAGTAACGAAGGCGTGGTCGTTCCCCGCGTTGTTCCAGCCAAAAGTTCGCTATCGCGGCAGAACACAGGCGCGTAGGCTACTTCGATGCCTTGGCCTGGAGTTTCGTTATGCGTACCTCGCCATCCATTGTGCCGCACTGGGCCGACCAAGATACCTACATCGTGCTGGATGACTTCGGCAAACTCGGCCGCTGCTGGCGCGAGACCGACGCGAACGACGCTGACCGCCAGACGCTGATCCGCGATCTGGTGGAGGGTCAGTATAAAAATCCGGTTCGCATCGTGGCGTTCAACACCGCCGAAGGCTGGTCCCGTGATGTGACCGTGGATATTGCCGACGAGTTACGGCGACGATCCTTCGAGTTCGGCGATTTACCGAGCGCGCCCCTCGACTTCATGGAGACAAACCGGCGCTGAGGATCGCAGCCCGATGCCGGGTCGGCTAATCCGACGAAGGTTCTTAGGAACCAATGCCCCCGAGCCGCATTTCGGGTTTGCCCTCGGCACCCATCCCCGCATTCCCCCAGCCGAGGGCAGGACGGTCAAGGTCGGACGACCCCGGTGTAACCCCCTTCACCGGGGT
>CAVTYJ010000024.1:0-191855 GCA_963738845.1 uncultured Alphaproteobacteria bacterium
ATCGTCGGTTTCGCCGGCGACGGCTCGCTTGATAACTCCGATATCCTCGACTTGCAGAACATCGACTTTGCAGGGCCTGACGACGGAGACCTATGTTGCAGAATTCCGCGGGCAATGGCGGAACGCTCACGCTCAGTGACGGCACCAACAGTGCCAGCATCAATTTCTCCGGCAGCTACGTCTTGGACAACTTCAAGTTCTCCAGTGACGGAAACGGCGGCACGCTGGTGGTCGACCCGCCGGTCCAGACCGCCAGCAACGGCAGCGTCGACCAGTTCGTGTTCGCGCCGACCGCCGGATCAACTCCGGTGCAGCACACCGTCACCGATTTCAATGTCAATCTCGATACGATCGACCTCAAGGCGTTCGGCCCGACCGTGTCGGCGTCGGCGCTGATTGCGTCGGCGACGTCCTTGAACAACGGCCACGACACGCTGATCACCGTGGATAGCCACGACAGCATCCTGCTGAAGAACGTCCAGGCCGCAAGCCTGCACGCGAACGATTTCATCGTTCACGTCTAAATCGCGATCGATTCAGGCAAATCGCCACCGGGCCTCGGACCCGCGGGCCCACTTCCTCATTGCCAGCCCCGATCGAGGCGAGCTATTCGTAGGGTACACGGCAGGCGATAACCGGAACGTGTCATGAAGCGGCTCAAGGTCTTCCGACGGTGGTTCTCGCGAAAACTCGACTATTCGCGGCTGGTCTGCCTTGCACTCCTGCTCGGCTTTGCCGTCCTGCGCTATTTCGATCCCGCGCCGATCCAGGAGTTGCGCGTCCGCGTCTTCGACAACTTTCAGGTGATCGATCCGCGCATAAAGAAGGTCAGGCCCGTCACCATCGTCGACATCGACGAGAAGAGCCTCGCCGATCCCCGGCTCGGCCAATGGCCGTGGCCGCGCACCCGCATCGCCGACATGGTCAGCAACCTGACCCGCCTCGGCGCGGCCGCGATCGCCTTCGACGCGGTGTTTTCCGAGGCCGACCGTCTCAACCCCGATATCGCCGCCGACACGTTCCGCGGGCTCGACGAGGCGACGCGGGAGAAGCTTCGCGCGCTGCCGAGCAACGACCAGATCCTGGCGGAAACCATCAGCAGCTCGCGCGTCGTGCTCGGCGAATCCGGCGGGCCCGACGTGCATTCCGATCTCGACATGAACCTGCCGGTGACCGGCCTTGCCATGCTCGGCGAAGATCCGTCGCCTTTCATGTACAGGTTCAAAGGGCTGCTCCGTAACACGCGCGTGCTGGAGGAGGCGGCCGCCGGGCGCGGTCTCTTCACCATCGTTCAGGAGCGCGACGGCATCGTGCGCCGCGTGCCGATGATCATGCAGGCCCAGGGCATAACCATGCCCTCGCTGAGCTTCGAGATGCTGCGGGTCGTGAGCGGCTCCGGCACCATCCTGATCAAGAGCGACAAGGCCGGCATCGTCAGCGTCGGCGTCAAAGGCTTCCAGATCCCGACCGACGCGCACGGCCAGCTCTGGGTGCATTACGCGCACCGCGATCCCTCGATCTATGTCTCCGCCGTCGATGTGCTCGACGGCCGCGTCGCGCCGGACAAGATCAAGGGCAAGCTGATCCTGGTCGGCACTTCCTCAGTCGGACTGAACGATATCAAGACCACGCCGGTCTCGCCGGTCATGCCGGGCGTGGAAATTCATGCCCAGGTGCTGGAAAGTGCGCTCACGGGAGCCGTGATCTCGCAGCCGAACTACGCGATCGTGCTGGAATTTCTGGCCGCCATGATCCTCGGACTTCTGGTCATCATCTTTGCCCCCGGCTTCGGGCCGGTGCGGCTGGTGGCGACCGGCGCGCTGTTCGCAACCATCCTGGTCGGCACGTCCTGGTATTTCTATGCGCATTATCGCCTGCTGATCGACTTCACCTATCCCCTGATGTCGACGACGGCGATCTATCTTACGCTGATCTTCTCGAGCTTCGTGCGCGAGCAGGCGCAGCGGCGCCAGATACGCTCCGCGTTCGGCCAGTATCTGTCGCCCGCGCTGGTCGAGCAGCTCGCGCAGTCGCCTGAAAAGCTCAAGCTCGGTGGCGAGGAGCGCGAGATGACCATCATGTTCTCCGACGTGCGCGGCTTCACCACGATCTCGGAGAGCTTCAAGAGCGATCCGCAGGGCCTCACGCGGCTGATGAACCGCTTCCTGACGCCGCTCACCAATGCGATTCTGGCGCGCAAGGGCACCATCGACAAATACATGGGCGACGCCATCATGGCGTTCTGGAACGCGCCGCTTGACGACAAGGAGCATCAGCTCAATGCCTGCAACGCCGCCGTGGACATGCTCGAGCAAATCGACGAGCTCAACAAGGTCCGCGAGCAGGAGGCGCAGGAGGGCGGCCCGGTCTATATCCCGCTCAACGTCGGCGTGGGGTTGAATACCGGCACCTGCGTGGTCGGTAACATGGGGTCCGACCTGCGCTTCGACTATTCCGTGCTCGGCGACAGCGTCAACCTCGCCTCGCGCCTGGAAGGACAGAGCAAGGAATACGGCTTTCCCATCATCGTGGGCTCCCGCACCGCCATGGCCGTCAAGGACAAGTTCGCGATCCTCGAGCTCGACTTCATCATGGTCAAGGGCAAGAAGGAGCCCGAGGTGATCTATGCCATCGCCGGCCGCGAGGACGTCGCTCAATCCGAACGCTTCCAGCGCCTGCGCGATCTCACCATCGATATGCTAGCCTGCTATCGCAGCCGCGACTGGGATGGCGCGCTCGCGGCGATCGCACGCGGCCGCAAGACCGACCAGGCGCAGACGCTCGCACGCCTCTACGATCTCTACGAGGCGCGTCTCCTTAGCTACAAGAAGAACCCGCCGCCGGAGGACTGGAACGGCGCGTATCAGCTCCTGACCAAGTGACGGGGCTGCGCATCGCATGCGGTTTTGACGCCCGGCGGCGCTGAAGCCTTTTCGGCGAGGCGAATAAGCGCGCAACTGCATTCCACCGTCCTGGCCGGGCTTGTCCCGGCCATCCACGTCTTGCAGCCGAATGCAGGAAACATGTGGATGCCCGGATCGAGCCCGGGCCAAAATGCGGCCTGCGCGCGCGACAACGGTTTTATTCCACCCCGATCGTGGTCAGATCCTGGAACCAGTGCTGCGCCTGCACGAAGCTCTTGATCTTCGGCGACAGCGCGTGCGGGTTGGAATCGTGGACCACCCAGACCAGCACCGCATCGTCGACCACAAGCGCATGCGCCTGGGCAATCAGCGCGTCCTGCTTGGCGGTATCGAAGGTCTGCTTGGCCTCATTGATCAGCGCGTCGACCTTGGGATTCTTGTAGCCGCCCCAGTTGACGCCGACCGGCGCGATCTGGTCGGACGCGAAGAAGCGGATGACGCCGTAAAGCGGATCGGAGGTGACATAGGCAATGTTGTTGGCGGTGATGCCCGCGTTCATCTCGTCGGCCGCGCCCTTGCGCCAATGGGTGTACAACGTCTCGAGCTCGACCACCTTGAAGTCGATATCGATACCGATCTCCTTGAAGCTCTGCTGCAGGAATTCGTTCATCGGCAGCGACAGCATCTGCCCGGTGCCGCCTTGCGCGATGATGAAGGTCGTCTTCAAGGGCTTCTCCTTGGAGTAGCCCGCTTCCTCGACCAGCTTCTTTGCTGCGGCGAGATCGTATTTGATGTCGAAGGATGGCTTCCCGAACCACGGGCTCGACGGGTCGAACATGCCTTTCGCAGGCTTTGCCAGCCCGTTCATCAGGCCGACGACGGCGCTGCGATCGATCGCGAGATTGAGCGCCTTGCGAAGACGGATATCGGTCCAGGGCGAACCCGGCAGCACGCTCAAATGATAGTTCCAGACATGCGGGGTGATGTTGTCGACAAGCTTCATGCCGGCGGCCTTCAGCTGCGGCACGGCGTCCGGTGCCGGCGTCTCGATCAGGTCGACCTGGCCCGCAAGCAGCGCATTGGTGCGGGTCAGCGCTTCCGGCATCGGGACCAGGACGATCTTGTCGACCTTCGGGATCCTGTTCTTGTTCCAGTAATCTGGATTCTTCGTCAGTTCAGCGAGCTCGCGCGGCACGAGCTTCGTCAATTTGAACGGTCCGGTACCGGAGGGTTGGCTTGCAAACTTGTCCCAGTCCTTGCCCAGCTTCTCGTATTGGGTGGGGCTTGAAACCAGAAACCACAGCATCTGGTACGGGAAAAAGGAGTCGACCGTCTTGGTCGTGATCTCCACCGTGAAATCGTCGATCTTGGCGTAGCTCGCAACCGACGGCAGGCGCGTCTTGACCTGCGCGCTCTGCCGCTTGTCGAATTGCGGAGCCTTGTCGTTCAAGACCTTGTCGAGATTCCAGATCACCGCGTCGGCATTGAAGTCGCTGCCGTCGTGAAACTTGACGCCCTTGCGCAAGGTGAAGCGCCATTTGGTCTTGTCGTTGTCGTCGACTTTCCACTCGGTGGCGAGCCCCGGCACCAGCTTGCCGGGCCGGTCTGACACGTCCATCTCCCAGGCGACCAGGGGATCGTAGATGGTGTAGGCGGTGAACTGGTAGGCGCCGGCGCCGCGGTCCGGCTGACCAGTGGTCAGGGGAATGTCCGCCATGGATATGCCGTAGCGCACAATGGTCTCGGCGTGCGCGGCTGCGGCGGAAAGGGCTATCGCCAGAGCTGCAAGAAGCGTCCAAATTCGCGCGCGCATGGTCCAAAACTCCGTTGTATGATCGGTACCAGGCTTGCAAGGTTGATGCCAAATTGTGCAGTTTTTGTCGCTTGGTCATGCGGCTTGGAAAGATTCCGCTAAACCAGCCGTTATTTCGTAGAGAAGCGTCTTCCTTGGCACAGCCGTTGCATGACTTTGCATAAGAATTAATCAAGCGAAGTTGAAAACAAGGATGCTGCGATGCGTATCGATAAAACCGGAATGACCGCGGCCGCAGGGCTGGTGGCGGTGCTCGCGCTGGTCTTGCCGCGGGATGCGATGGCCGAAACCGTGCTGCGCATCGGCATGACCGCGGCCGACGTTCCGCGCACGCTCGGCCAGCCCGATCAGGGTTTTGAAGGCAATCGCTTCACGGGCCTGACGATGTACGACGCGCTCACGATGTGGGATCTCTCGTCAGCCGACAGGGCGAGCGTGTTGCTCCCGGGGCTTGCGACCGAATGGAAAGTCGATGACGCCGACAAGAAGAAATGGACTTTCAAGCTGCGTCCCGGGGTGACTTTCCACGATGGCTCGCCGTTCAACGCCGATGCCGTGGTGTGGAACGTCGAGAAGGTGCTGAACAAGGATGCACCGCAGTTCGATGCGAGCCAGGTTGGACTCACGGCGTCGCGAATGCCGACCCTGGTCTCCGCGAAGAAAATCGACGACATGACGGTGGAGTTGACCACGAAGGAGCCCGACAGCTTCCTCCCGATCAATCTCACCAACCTGTTCATGGCAAGCCCGTCGAAATGGCAGAAGCTTTACGATGCAGCCGCTGGCGCCGATCCAAAGGCCAAGGCGCAGGCCGCCTGGGACGCATTCGCGCGCGACGCCTCGGGCACCGGTCCCTGGAAAATGTCGAGCTTCACGCCCCGCGAGCGGCTCGAGCTCGTCAAGAACGAGAGCTACTGGGACAAGAAGCGCATTCCCCATGTCGACAAGATGGTGCTCTTGCCGATGCCGGAGGCGAATGCGCGGACGGCGGCGCTGCTCTCCGGCCAAGTCGATTGGGTCGAAGCCCCGGCGCCGGACGCCGTCCCGGAGATCAAGCAGCGCGGCTTTGCGATCTACAGCAACGAGGAGCCGCATGTCTGGCCCTGGCAGTTCTCGCGGATCGAGGGCTCACCCTGGAACGACATCCGCGTGCGCAAGGCCGCAAACCTCTGCGTCGATCGCGAAGGCCTGAAGGACGGCTTGCTTGCCGGCTTGATGGTGCCGGCGACCGGCACGTTCGAGGCCGGCCATCCCTGGCGCGGAAACGTCACCTTCCAGATCAAGTATGACAAGGCGGCCGCGCAGAAGCTGATGCAGGAAGCAGGCTTCGGTCCGAGCAAGCGTCTTGCGGTCAAGGTGCAGACCTCGGCCTCCGGATCAGGCCAGATGATGCCGCTGCCGATGAACGAATATCTGCAGCAAGCGCTTGCGGAGTGCTACTTCGACGTGCAGTTCGACGTCATCGAGTGGAATACGCTGATCACCAACTGGCGGCGCGGCGCGAAAGACCCGTCCGCCAACGGTTCCAATGCAGTCAACGTGACCTACGCGGCGATGGATCCGTTCTTCGCTTTGGTGCGCTTCCTGCAGTCGTCGATGGCGCCGCCTGTATCGAACAATTGGGGCTTCATCAACGAACCCAAATATGACGAGCTGGTCACCAAGGCGCGCCAGACCTTCGATCCCGCTGCGCGTGATGCCACGCTGGCCGAATTGCATGCGGCTTCGGTCAACGACGCGGCATTCCTCTATGTCGCGCACGACGTCGCGCCGCGGGCCCTGAGCCCGAAGATCAAGGGCTTCGTGCAGCCGAAGAGCTGGTTCGTCGACTTCTCGCCGATCTCGATCGTGCCGTGAGTTTTGAACCATGTACTCGTAACACCCTCTCCCCTTGTGGAAGAGAGTGGCTTCGCGAAGGCGAAGCCGGTTGAGGGGTCTCTCTCCGTGGATGCAGACCTTTCATCTCGCCACAATCTCATCCGCGGACGGATACCCCTCATCCGGCGCGGATTTCATCCGCGCCACCTTCTCCCGCAAGGGGAGAAGGAAGAAGAAAGTGCCCCGTGCTTCTCTATATCGCTCGACGCATCGTCTACGTGATCCCGATCGTGGTCAGCGTTGCGCTGGTGTGTTTTCTGCTCGTGCACATCACGCCCGGCGACCCGCTGGTGGCGGTGCTGCCGGCCGATGCCTCGCAGGAACTCGCCGCCCAACTTCGCGCGGTCTATGGCTTCGACCGTCCGCTGCCGGTGCAATTCGGGCTGTGGCTGTGGCGCGCCGTGAACGGCGATCTCGGTCATTCCATCGCCACCGGCCGTCCGGTCCTGACCGAAGTGATGCGCGCGGTCGGCAACACCGTGACGCTTGCGATCGCAGCCGCAATGATCGGCTTCACGCTTGGCCTGTTGTTCGGTCTCGTCGCCGGCTATTTCCGCGACAGCTGGGTCGACAAGGCCGCGACCTCCTTTGCCATCGCGGGCGTCTCCGTGCCGCACTATTGGCTCGGCATGGTCCTCGTCATCATCTTCTCGGTGGAGTTGAACTGGTTGCCCGCGGTCGGTGCCGGTCCCGGCGGCTCCGGCGCCTGGGGATGGGACTGGGAGCACCTGCGTTACCTGATCCTGCCCGCAATCACCACGTCGGTGATCCCGATGGGTATCGTCACTCGCACGGTACGCGCGCTGACCGGCGATATTCTCAGCCAGGATTTCGTCGAGGCGCTGCGTGCCAAGGGCCTGCGCGAAACCGACGTGTTCCGCCACGTCGTCAAGAACGCGGCCCCGACCGCACTTGCGGTGATGGGACTTCAACTGGGTTATATGCTCGGCGGCTCGATCCTGATCGAGACGGTGTTTTCCTGGCCGGGCTCGGGACTGCTGCTCAATTCCGCGATCTTCCAGCGCGACCTGCCCTTGCTGCAGGGCACGATCTTGGTGCTGGCGCTGTTCTTCGTGATTCTCAATCTCCTGGTCGATATCGCGCAGGCCGCGATCGACCCGCGCATCAAGCGGGGTTGATGTCCGTGACCGACACACCGATCGAGGCGATGTCGGATTCGGCGCTGCAGGCAGCGCCCGCCGCGAAGGCGCGCGGCTACTGGGCCACGGTCGGCCGCCGTATCCTGCGCGACAAGGTCAGCATGGCCTGCGCGCTGATCCTGATCCTGATCTTCGTCTCGGCGCTGATTGCGCCGTGGCTTGGGCTTGCCGATCCTTATCAGGGCTCGATGATCAGGCGGTTGCGACATATCGCAACGCCGGGCTATCCGCTCGGAACTGACGAGCTCGGCCGCGACATGCTGGCGCGGCTGATCTATGGCGGGCGGCTGTCGCTGATCATCGGCATCTCGCCCGTCATCTTCGCGTTCTGCATCGGCACATCGCTCGGGCTTGTGGCAGGTTACATCGGCGGCAAGGTCAACACCGCGATCATGCGCACGGTCGATGTGTTCTACGCCTTTCCCTCGGTCCTGCTTGCGATCGCCATCTCCGGCGCGCTCGGCGCCGGCATCGTCAATTCCATCGTGTCGTTGACCATCGTCTTCGTGCCGCAGATCACGCGGGTGGCCGAAAGCGTCACCACGGGCGTTCGCAACCGGGATTTCGTCGAGGCGGCGCGCGCCTCGGGTGCCAACGCCTTCACCATCATGCGCGTCCATATCCTCGGAAACGTGCTGGGGCCGATCTTTGTCTACGCCACGGGCCTGATCTCGGTTTCGATGATTTTGGCGGCGGGGCTCTCGTTCCTAGGCCTCGGCACAAAGCCGCCGGAGCCGGAATGGGGTCTGATGCTCAACACCTTGCGGACCGCGATCTACATCAATCCGTGGGTCGCGGCGCTTCCCGGCCTCATGATCTTCGCGGTGTCGATCTGCTTCAATCTCTTGAGCGATGGCCTGCGCAGCGCCATGGACATCCGGAATTAGTGCCATGAGCGAAACCGCCTCCTCAGTCGACATGCTCGAGCCCGTCCAGGACCGCGGCGGCGCGGCGCAGCCGTTGCTCGAGGTGAAGGGGATGACCAAGCATTTTCCGGTACGCGGCGATCTTTTCAGCGCGCGCAAGACCGTGCGCGCCGTCGACGACGTGTCCTTTGCGGTGCTCAAGGGCGAGACGGTCGGTATCGTGGGCGAATCCGGCTGCGGAAAATCGACGACCGCGCGATTGTTGATGCATCTGATGCCGCTCGATTCAGGCGAGATCATCTATGACGGAATGAAGGTCGGTCAGGCGCTCTCGCTACGGGAATTGCGCCGCGGCATGCAGATGGTGTTCCAGGACTCCTATGCGTCGCTCAACCCGCGCCTGACCATCGAGGAGTCCATCGCCTTCGGGCCGAAAGTGCATGGCATGGCGGATCAAGCCGCGCGCGCCCTGGCGCGCGAGCTGCTCGGCAAGGTCGGCTTGCGCCCGGAAACATTCGCCAATCGCTATCCGCACGAGATTTCGGGCGGCCAGCGCCAGCGCGTCAACATCGCGCGCGCGCTCGCGTTGTCACCGCGGCTGGTGATTCTCGACGAAGCAGTCTCGGCGCTCGATAAATCCGTCGAGGCGCAGGTGCTCAATCTGCTTGCGGATCTGAAGCGCGAATTCGGCCTGACCTACCTCTTTATCAGCCACGATCTCAACGTGGTGCGCTATATCTCCGATCGCGTGCTGGTGATGTATCTCGGAGAGGTTGTCGAACTCGGTCCGGTCGATGAGGTCTGGGATAACGCCGCGCACCCCTATACCCGCGCGCTCCTCGCCGCGATGCCATCGTCGGATCCCGACAATCGCACGCGGAGCCCGCCGATCTCCGGCGATCCGCCCAACCCGATCGATCCGCCCTCGGGCTGCCGGTTTCACACCCGCTGTCCGTTCGCGGAGCCGCTCTGCGCAAAAGCCACGCCAAAACTCTCTGCATTGAATAATATGGGCCACCAGGCGGCGTGCTACATGGCCAATCCCGGTTCAGGCCATAGCCGCGCGCCAAAAGGGAGCAGCACATGACGGCACCCAGTCCGAAGGAGATCAAGGCCATGGCCGATGTCGCGGGCGTTCCCGTCGACAACGAGGTTGCGGCGCGTATCGCGGGCTCCATCGGGCCCGCTTTCGAAGGCTTTACACCTGTCGCCGGCACCGTGCCGTTCGATCTCGAGCCCTCGAGCTTCCTGCTGGTACAGGGAAAGAAGGTGGCGCCATGAGCACCGAGCCCGCCTTGATGTCCCTTGTTGCGGTCGCAAGCGCGATCGCCGAAAAGCGCCTGTCCTCGCGTGAGGTGACGCGGTCCTGCCTGAACCGGATCGCCGATTGGCAGCCGAAGCTGAATGCCTTCATGACCGTCGAGGCCGAGGCGGCACTGAAAGCCGCCGATGAGGCCGATGCCGCGCTTGCCAGGGGACAAAATCGTGGGGCCCTTCACGGCGTGCCGCTGGCGCACAAGGACATGTATTACGATGCCGGCAAGGTCGTGACCTGCGGCTCGCTGATCCGCCGCGATTTTGTGCCGGGCACGACCTCGACGGCGCTGCAGCGCTTGAAGGACGCCGGCCAAATCCGCCTCGGCTCGCTGCAGATGGTGGAGTTCGCCTATGGGCCGACCGGCCATAACGTGCACTACGGCGCGGTGAGGAATCCCTTTGCGACCGACAATATCACCGGCGGCTCGTCTTCGGGCTCGGGCTCCGCGGTCGCGGCGCGACTAACGTTTGCGGCACTCGGCTCCGACACCGGCGGCTCGATCCGCATGCCCGCGCATTTCTGCGGCGTCACTGGGCTCAAGACCACCTATGGCCGCATCAGCCGCGCCGGCGCGATGCCGCTGTCGCAATCGCTGGACACGGTCGGTCCGCTCGCACGCACGGCCGAGGATTGTGCGCTGCTGCTGGGGCTGATGGCCGGCGCCGATCCCGAAGATCCCACATGCAGCACGGCTCCCGTGCCCGACTATATGGCAGCGACCGCCGGTTCGCTCAAAGGCCTCAAGATCGGCGTGCCGACCTCGTTCTATGTCGACGATCTCGACGCTGAGGTGGCAAAGGTGCTCGACGAGACCATCGCGACGCTTGGGCGCGAAGGCGCCGATATCATCAAGGTCGAATTGCCCGACCAGCGTCAGCTCACTGCGGCCTGCCAGCTCGTGCTCGCGACGGAAGCTGCCGCTTATCACAAGCGCTGGCTGATCGAGCGGCCGCAGGATTACGGTCCGCAGGTGTTGATGCGGCTGCAAAACGGGCTTGCGATTCCCGGCGTATCCTATCTGGAGGCGCTCCGCTGGCGCGGGCCTGCGCTCGCCGCGCACGTCTCCGCTACCACGCGTGTCGATGCCGTGCTTGCGCCGGTGGCGCCGGTGCCCGCGCCGACGCTTGCCGAAAGCGACGTCGGCAACAGTCCAGGCGCGGAAGGGGTGATCCAGCGGCTGACGCGCTTCACGCGTCCGATCAACTATCTCGGCCTGCCCTCGCTCGCGGTGCCCGCGGGATTTGCGCAAAAAGGTCTTCCGGTCGGCATGCAGCTCATCGGTCGTTCCTTTGACGAAGCGACGCTGGTTCGGATCGGCGCCGCGTTCCAGCGCGCCACCGATTTCCACGCCAGGTTGCCACGGACCGCATGACGGATCTGGTCGACATTGCCGGTCTCAATATCCGCTTCACCGGCGAGCGCACGGTCTATGCCGTCAACAATCTGTCGCTGACGCTCGGCAAAAGCGAGGTGCTCGGCCTGCTCGGCGAATCCGGTTCGGGCAAGAGCGTCACGCTGCGCGCGTTGATGCGGCTGCTGCCAAGAAAGCGGACCGAGATCACGGGCTCGGTGCGCGTGCTCGGGCGAGACGTGCTTGCGCTCAGCGACGACGAGTTGGCGAGCTTCCGTGGCCGGACCGTCTCGATGATCTTCCAGGAGCCCGCGCTCGCGCTCGATCCCGTCTACACCATCGGTCAGCAGATCGCCGAAACCGTGATGCGACATGAGGGAAAAGGCCACGCCGAGGCCCGCGCGCGTGCGCTCGAGATGCTGGAGATCGTCCGCATCCCTTCAGCCCGGCGACGGCTCGATTCCTATCCGCACGAGATGTCGGGCGGCATGCGCCAGCGCGCGATGATCGCGCTCGCGCTCGCCTGCAGGCCGAAGATCCTGCTCGCGGACGAGCCGACCACCGCGCTGGATGCCACCGTCCAGATCCAGATACTGCTGTTGCTGCGCGAGCTGCAGCGCGAGCTCGGCATGTCCGTCATCTTCGTCACCCACGACATCGGGGTCGCGATCGAAATCTGCGACCGTGTCGCGGTGATGTATGCCGGCCAGATCGTGGAGCAGGGCAGGTTGCGCGATGTCGTGCGCGATCCAGCTCATCCTTACGCGCGCGGGCTGCTCGCTTCCACCATCCATGGCGCCAGGCGCGGTGCGCGGCTGGTCACCATCCCGGGCACGCCGCCCTCGCTCGATCAGGCGCCGCACAATTGCTCGTTCGCGCCGCGATGCGCCTTCGCGGAGTCGCGCTGCAGCGAAGCGCTGCCGCCCACCGTTCGGATCGGCCCGGACCGGATGGCGAGATGCGTTCTGGTGGAGCGGTGATGTTCCACCGCGCCTCGCCGCGGAACTCTCCAGTGTGGCCGCGGCGTAACGGTCGAAGGTCGAATCGTGGCGCAGCGCCGCTTTGTTGTCGTCACGTTCGGTGATTGTGGCTAGCCTCCGAGCCGGCGCGCCAAAGACAGGTCGCGTCATCCCGGGGGGAACGTGTCATGGTTCTGTCCAACGAAAGCATCCTGGTCATCCTGTTCGTCGGCCTGGTCGCCGGCTGGCTCGCCGGCAAGATCGTTCGCGGCACCGGTTTCGGCATCATTGGTGACATCCTGGTCGGCATCGCCGGCGCGCTGATCGCAAGCCTGTTGTTTCCGAAAATCGGTATTCGGCTCGGGACCGGCCTGGCGTCCGAAATCATCTATTCCGCAATCGGCGCGGTGATCCTGCTCCTGATCGTCCGCCTTCTGCGCCGCGGGGGGCGGTTCTGACCGCGGTTGCCACGCGGAGCGGACTGCGGCCGCCTTCGAGCAAGCGCGGGTCGGCCGGGCGGCCTTTTCCGTTTGCGGGCCTAAGCCGCTGTGGCGTTTAGGTTAATCGGACTTCATTGGACCGAGCAGACGAAATCGCTATCATCGGGATTGCATGTCTTTGAAATCGCGTATTATTCGCGGCTTGAAATCGCGTATTATTGGTGCCTTCACGGGCTTTTTTTGAAAGATCTGGATTCATGGCTGCCCCGGGCCTCCGGCGTTCCGAACTCGGTGAAGCGTTGCGCGCCTGCCGCGGCGCGTTCATCGGCGTCGGCATCATGAGCTGCGTCATCAATCTGCTTTATCTTACCGGCTCGATCTTCATGCTGGAGATCTACGATCGCGTGCTGCCGAGCCGCAGCGTGCCGACGCTGATCGGCCTTATCATCCTTGCGGCAGGTCTCTACATGGCGCAAGGCGTGCTCGACCTGATCCGCGGGCGCATCCTCGGCCGGATCGGCACCGCGCTGGACGAAGCGCTGAATGCGCGGGTCTTCCAGACGGTCGTGCGGTTGCCGCTGACAACCGGCGGGCGCAACGAGGGGCTGCAGCCGTTGCGTGACCTCGACAATATCCGCGCCTTTCTCGGTAGCCAGGGGCCGAGCGCCTTTTTCGACCTGCCATGGCTGCCGTTCTATCTCGCGATCTGCTTTGCTTTTCATGTGCTGATCGGCGTCACAGCGCTGGTCGGCGCCATCATCCTGGTGACCTTGACGGTCGTCACCGAATACATGTCGCGCGCGCCCGCGCGTGAAGCGATGGCCCTTGGGGCGCGGCGCAGCGATCTCGCCTCCACGAGCCGGCGCAATGCCGAGGTGCTGGTTGCCATGGGCATGTCCGAACGTCTGACGAGGCGCTGGAGCGAGGCCAACGAGAACTATCTCGTGAGCAACCAGAACGCCAGCGACGTCGCCGGCGGCCTGGGCGCGATCGCCAAGGTAATGCGGATGATGCTGCAATCCGCGGTGCTCGGCGTCGGCGCCTATCTCGTCATCCATCAGGAGGCGACCGCCGGAATCATCATCGCGGGCTCGATCCTGAGCGCGCGGGCGCTGGCGCCAGTCGACCTTGCGATCGCGCATTGGAAGAGCTTCGTCGCGGCAAGGCAAAGCTGGTGGCGGCTGAGCCGTCTCCTTGAGCAGATGCCGCAGGCCTCCACGCCGACGCTTCTGCAGAGCCCCTCGACACGGCTACTGGTCGAGGGCGTCGGCATCGCGGCGCCCGGTGACCAGAAGGTCATCGTGCAGGAAGTCACGCTCGCGCTGACTGCGGGCCAGGGGCTCGGGATCATCGGGCCGAGCGGTTCGGGCAAATCCTCGCTGGTGCGCGCCATCGTCGGCGTGTGGCAGCCGTTCCGCGGCAAGGTCCGCCTCGACGGTGCGTCGCTCGATCAATGGTCGTCCGACGTGCTCGGACAGCATATCGGTTACTTGCCGCAGGATGTGGAACTGTTCGCAGGCACGGTCGCCGAGAACATCTGCCGGTTCGATCCGGAGGCGAAATCGGAGATCATCATCAAGGCCGCCAAGGAAGCGGGCGTGCATGACATGATCATCAAGATGCGCGACGGCTACAACACCCAGGTCGGCGAGCAGGGTGCAGCGCTGTCGGCAGGGCAGGCGCAGCGGGTGGCGCTGGCGCGCGCGCTCTATGGCGATCCTTTCCTGATCGTGCTCGACGAGCCCAACTCCAACCTTGATACCGAGGGCGATGAGGCGCTGACTCGGGCGATCCGCAGCGCGCGCGAGCGCGGAGCGATCGTCGTGGTGGTTGCGCACCGGCCGGTCGGGATCGAAGGGGTCGACCAGATCCTGGTGCTGCGTGATGGCCGCGTCCAGGCCTTTGGTCCGAAGGAGCAGGTGCTGGCCCAAGTGCTGCAGCCCAGGATCGCGGGGCCCACCCCGATCAAGATCGTCCCCGAGGCGGGAGCGGCCAAATCATGATCGCGAGCCAACAGATCGTGAAAGGCGCAACGCTGGGCGGCCTGAAAGGTGCGCGGCGCTCGATCCGCATGCATCTGATCGCGGGGCTTGCCGTGGTCGCGGTGCTTGCCGGCGGCCTGGGCGGCTGGGCCTCGACACAGCAGATCTCGGGCGCGCTGATCGCGCCGGGCCAGATCGTGGTCGAAAGCAATGTCAAGAAGGTGCAGCATCCAACCGGCGGCGTGGTCGGCGAACTGCTCACGCGTGACGGCGACGTGGTGAAATCGGGACAGGTCGTAGTGCGGCTCGACGACACCGTCACCAAGGCCAACCTCGCGATCGTTACCAAGAATCTCGACGCGGCGATGGCACGTGCCGCGCGGCTCGAAGCCGAGCAACGCGGGCTCGACAAGATCAAGTTTCCGCCGCAGCTCACCGACCGCGCCAGCGATCCGGATGTGGCCGCCGTCATCGGCAGCGAAACGAAGCTGTTCGAGGTGCGCGTGACCGGCCGCGCTGGACAGAAGTCGCAATTGCACGAGCGCATCACGCAGCTCAATCAGGAAGTCGAGGGCCTCGCCGCCCAAGCGCGGGCCAAGGAGCAGGAAATCGCGCTGGTCCAGCAGGAGCTGACCGGCGTGCGCGAGCTCTACGAAAAACACCTGATACAGATCTCGCGCCTGACCACGCTGGAGCGCGACGCCGCGCGGCTCAACGGCGAGCGCGCGCAATATGTCGCCGCGCGCGCCCAGACCAAGGGCAAGATCACCGAGACCGAACTGCAGATCATCCAGGTCGACAAGGACATGATGAGCGAGGTTTCCAAGGATCTGCGCGAGACCAATGACAAGGTCGGCGAGTTGATCGAGCGCAAGGTGACCGCCGAGGACCAGCTGCGCCGAGTCGACATCCGTGCACCGCAGGACGGCATCGTCGAGCAGTCGACCGTGCACACCGTGGGTGGCGTGATCACGGCCGGTGATGCCATCATGCTGATCGTGCCGCAGGCCGACGATCTTCAGGTCGAGGCCAAGGTCAACCCGCAGGACATCGACAAGCTGCAGGTCGGCCAGAAAACTCTGCTGCGGCTGTCCGCCTTCAACCAGCGCACCACGCCCGAACTGAACGGGGTCGTCAGCCGCGTCTCGCCAGATGTCACCACCGAGCAGCGCTCGGGGCAAAGCTACTACACCATCCGCGTCTCTATGCCGCCGGAAGAGGTCGCCCGTCTCGGCGACGTCAAGCTGATCCCGGGCATGCCGGTAGAAGCCTTCGTGCAGACCGGCGAGCGCACGCTGATTTCCTATCTGATGAAACCTCTCAGCGACCAACTGATGCGCGCGTTCCGGGAAAAATAGCCGCGGCAGCAGTCGTAGGGTGGGCAAAGCGAAGCGTGCCCACCATTGTCACGATCCTTGACGCTCACGGTGGGCACGGCGCGAAAGCGCCTTTGTCCACCCTACGTCGTCGTCCCCGCGCAGCTACGCGCCGCAAGCTTGTCCGGGACCACAGCCACCGGTGCTGCGTTATCGTTCCAGCTTTTTCAGCAGCAGCGTCAGCGCCGCCTTTGCGAACTCATGCATGTTGGCCTGCCGGTCGTTACTGCCCGTCTCCAGCGTGATCGCGCTTGTCGCGCTGCCGGCGACTGCGATGCAGCTGTGGCCGGCGGCGTCGCCATAGCGGTTGCCGGTGGGGCCGGTCGCGCCGGTCTCGGACAGGCCCCAGTCGGCAGCGAAGCGCGTGCGCACGCGGTTTGCGAGCAGCTTTGCGTAAGGCTCCGACGACGGGCGAATGCCCTTCATCGCGTCGTCGAAAATATCCATCAGCGCGCGCCGCGCATCGCGCGTATAGACCACGGCGCCGCCGAGAAAATAGGCAGAGGCGCCCGGCACCGCCAGCAGCGCCGCCGAGATCAAGCCACCGCTCGAGGATTCCGCGACCGCAATGGTCTCTTTGCGCGCGATCAGCTTTTCGGCGATCTTTTCGGCTATCGCAACGAGGTCCTGCATATCGGTGCTCCACGTATGTCCCACCAAAGCTAGCACAGGAATGCATGGCTTGCCCAATTGCCGGCATCGGGATGGACTGGTTCAATGCAACCGGAAACGCGTGAGGAAAAAAGCCCGATGACGGCTATCATCGCCGGCGGCGTGGATTGCGACCTGCATCCGGCCGTTCCGCACCTGACGAGCCTCGTGCCCTACATGAACGACTACTGGCGCGACCAGGTGGTCACGCGCGGCATGGTCGATCTGGTCTCGCAATCCTATCCGACCAATTCGCCGATCTCCGCGCGGCCCGACTGGCGACCGGCGAAGGGCAAGCCGGGCGCGAGCCTCGCCGCCATGCAGACGCAAGCGCTTGACCCGTTCAAGGTGGCTTACGGCATCTGCAATCCGCTCTACGGCGTGCAGATGGTGTTTTCAGAGGATATGCAGGACGCGTTCTGCCGCGCGCTCAACGACTGGCTCGCCAGGGAATGGCTCGACAAGGACGCACGGCTGCGCGGATCGATCGTGATCCCAACTCAGAGCGTGGAAAAATCGGTGGCCGAGATCGAGCGCTGCGCCAAGGACCCGCGTTTCGTCCAGGTGTTGATGCTGGTCATGGGCGACATGCCCCTGGGCAAGCGCGCGCTGTGGCCGATCTATGCCGCCGCCGAACGGCTGGGCCTGCCGATCGGTGTGCATGCGGGATCGGCCTACCACAACCCGCCCACGTCGGTGGGGTGGGGCTCCTATCACATCGAGGACTATGTCGCGCAGGCGCAGGCCTTCCAGACGCAGCTTACCAGCCTGATCGTCGAGGGCGTGTTTGCCCGGTATCCGAAGCTCAAGGTGGTGATGCTCGAATCCGGCTTCACGTGGCTCGCGCCATTTCTCTGGCGCCTCCACAAGTTCTGGCGGGGCATCCGCATGGAAACCCCCTGGGTCGATCGGGCGCCCTCCGAGATTGTGCGCAGCAACATTCGCTTCTCGCTTCAACCGGTCGATGCGCCGCCGGAACCGGGCGTGCTGAAGGCGTTGTTTGACCATATGCAGTCCGACGAATTGCTTTTATTCTCCACGGATTATCCGCATTGGCAGTTCGAAGGCGACGAGGTGCTGCCGCAGGGCTTGTCCGATGATCTCGTGCACAAGATCATGATCGACAACCCGCTTGCGACCTACGGCCGTCTGACACCGAAAGCGAGGGAGACCGCGCCATGAACATCCAGGTCCGCGAACGCCCGGAGGAAGCCTCGCCGAATGCGGCGAAAACCGCGATTGCCGATTGCGACATCCATCCGGCGCGCGCGACCAGGACCGAGCTTTATCCCTTTCTCGCCAAGCGCTGGCACGAGCATCTCGAAATCTACGAGAAGCATCCCTATCAGGGCATGATGGAAGGGCCGCCCTATCCGAAGGCGCAGCCCAATGCCTCGCGGCGGGACGCCTATCCGCCGGAAGGAGGACCACAGGGTTCCTCGCTGGTCTTCATGCAGAAGCAGCATCTCGATCCGAACAATGTCGTGCTCGGCGTGCTCAATCCGCTCAACACCGGGCAAGGCATCCGCAACCACGATCTCGCGGCCGCGATCTGCTCGGCGATCAACGACTGGCAGATCGAGAAATGGACCAGCAAGGATTCCCGCTTGAAGGGCTCCGTCGTCGTTGCGAACGAGGATGGTCTGACCGCGGCGAAAGAGATCAGGAAACGCGCAGGCGACAGCAATTTCGTGCAGGTGCTGCTGTTGAGCCGCAATGTCGAGCCGCTCGGTCAGCGGCGCTATTGGCCGATCTATGAGGCGGCGGAGGAGGCGGGGCTTCCGGTCGGCGTGCATGCGTTCGGTTTCGGCGGCAACCCGATCACCGCCTCGGGCTGGCCGAGCTTCTACATCGAGGAGATGGTCGGCCATTCGCAATGCCAGCAGACCGTGCTGGCGAGCCTCGTGCTGGAAGGCGTGTTCGAGTGCTTTGCGAAGCTAAACATGATCATGATCGAGGCCGGGTTCGGCTGGGCACCTTCGCTTGCCTGGCGGCTCGACAAGGTCTGGCAACGGCTCAAGAGCGAGGTGCCGCACGTCAAGCGGCCGCCATCGGAGTACATCCGCGAGCGCATCTACTGGACCACGCAGCCGATAGAAGATCCGGAGCGGCGGCAGGATCTGCTCGACGTGATCGGCTGGATCGGCTGGGACAAGCTTCTGTTCGCGACCGACTATCCGCACTGGGACTTCGACGACCCGTCGCGGGTGCTGCCGGCAGGCGTCAGCGAGGCCAATCGCGACGCGTTCTATCTCGGCAATGCGAAGCGAGTGTACGGCGTCGGCCCATGATCCGAAAGAGTGAGCATCGGTTTCGACAAGATCGTGCGCGGTAGTCAAGCATGGCTAGACATGTCATTGCCACCGTGGACGAGCTGCCGCCTGGCACGCGCAAATTCGTCGAGCTCGATGGCCGGCCGATCGCGATCTTCAACATCAACGGCGAGTTTTTCGGCCTTTTGAACCGCTGTCCCCATCAGGGCGCCTCGCTCTGCGAGGGGCCGCTGATCGGGCTCGCGCAATCCACCGATCCAGGCAAGATCGAATATACAAGGCTTGGCGAGATCATCCGCTGCCCGTGGCACGGCTGGGAGTTCGACGTGCGTACCGGGCAGAGCTACTGCGATCCGCGACGCTTCCGCGTGAAGGCCTATCCCGTCAACGTCGAGCCGGGCGCAGCCGTCGTGAAGGGGCCCTATGTCGCCGAGACGATACCGGTGAAGGTCGAGAACGATTACGTAATCATCGATCTGTAACTCCCACGTCATTCCGGGCCTGCGCGCGCCGCACGCATCCCGGAATGACGGGGGAGAGAGTGTTTGCGCTACGCGTTCGCCGTGCCCCTTGCCATCTCCTGCCGCTCGCGCGCGTAGCGCACCAGCGCCACGAAGCGATAGAGCCCGTGCACGAACTTGCCGTAGGGCAACGTGATGAACAGCGCGAACACCACGCCGAGATGCAACGCGAGCAGCGGCCCCATGCTGGCGGTGTCGCGAGCAGCCAGCAGCGCGAAGCCTGTTAGGCTGGTCAGAAACAGCATGACGATGAAGGCAGTATCCATGCCGGCGCTGGCCTGATCGATCAGGACCTGGTCGCGCTGGGCTTTCAGCACCAGCAATCCGGCGGGGCCGATCAGAAGGCCGATGCCGCCGAGCGTTCCCAGCACGACCGGCAGATCCCACCATGCATAGGGCGCCTCGCGCGCCAGCAGATAATGATACAGCGTCGCCACGCAGGTCGCGGCAAAGCAGAGCAGGAAGCCGTAAAAGGTGAGGTGATGGAAATTCCGGCGCCGCATGGTCGGCGGATCCTCTCCGTCAAAACAGCCGACAGCGCCGCCCTCGAGGTAACGCAAGCGGCTCGCATCCTTGATGGCCTGCCACAGCGAAGCAAGGTTGGTCCGCATCCCGATGGGCTCGCCGATATCGCGCCAGAACGCGCGCACGCCGATTGCGAGCGCAAGGATCGCATAAAGGAAGGCGGCGCCGAACAGCAGCACCATGGCGTTGTGCGGCATCAATGCATAGAACGCGCCGGACCCAGTGTGGACGCCATAAAGCACCGAGGGATCGTTCCACGCGGCAAAGCCATAGGTGAACGCGGCGACGCTCAGCGCGGCGATCGCGCTGACAATGACGCCGTTCCGCGCAAAAAATCCCGATAGCGCGCGCGGCCAGGCATAGGCGGCATAGGATTCGGCGCGCGCGATTGCGAGCGTCTTCGGTACATTGACGTTGAACTCGTGCGGCGGCGAGAACTGGCAGTCGACATAGCAGGCGCCGCAGGCGTGGCAGAGATTGGCGAGATAGTTGAGGTCGCCGTCGGAGAAGGCGCGCCGCATCTCCATGGCAGGAAATACCGCGCACAGTCCCTCGCAATAGCGGCAGGAGTTGCAGACCGTCATCAGCCGGTCGGTCTCCTCGAGGATTTTTGTTCGATGCATGGTTTGCCGTTCTACCTCGCAGCTCGCCGTGCTTAAGGCTTCTTCACCAGTCCCTTGCCTTCCATCCATGTCTGGATCAGGCCGGCGACCACGAGATTGTTCTTGTCCATCATCATCATATGCGTGTTGCCGGAAATGCCGGCCTTGGGCAGGTCGATGACGTCGACGCTGGCGCCGGCGGCCTTCATCGCATCGGCAAATCCAACGCCATTGGCGCGCATCTTCGGCCAGCGCGAATCGCGTTCGATATAGTCGCCGTAGACGAACAGCGTCGGGATGTTCTTGAGCAGATCGGCCTCGGCGGGATCGCCGACACCGGCCGGCTCGATCGCAATCAGCGCCTTCACCTTGTCGGGCCGCGCCTGCGCCACCTTGAAGCCGAACGTGCCGGCCTGGCTGTGGAACAGGATGATGCAGGGACAGACGCGATCGACCTCGGCAATATAGGCGGCAATGGTCGCATCATCGGTCGTGGTCCAGCGCGGCACGCCCTGCTTGACGAAATTCTCGTAGCCCTCATTCGGAAACTGGCTTCCCGACATCAGCTTGCGTTTTGCGGGATCGGGATCATAAGGCCCGTCGCCGATGCGGAAGCGTTCCCAGGGATTGGCCGTGGTCAGGAACACCGGTTCGCCCTTGAAGATGTCGGGGTATTGCGCCCAGCCGGCGCGCCCGCGCTCGACGGCATCGGAATTGTAGACGCTGAAACCCTTGCGCAGGAAATAATTAAGCCAACCCTCGCGACCGTCGGGCGTGGTCTCGTAGGTCGCGCCGGTCAGCCCTCCACCGTGCCACATCAACAGCGGATAGGCCCCGCGCTCGTTGGCGGGCAGGAAATACTGCACGTACATCTGCTCGACCTGGTAGGTGCCGTTCGGGTCGATTTTTGCGGGCACGCCGCCCGGAGTGAACGTCACCTCCTTGACCGGCTTGCCGGAGATTTCAACCAGCCGCCCGCCGACATGGAACGAGCCCATGTCGCGCAACGTGATCGGCTCGTCCGCCCTTGTCGCTGTCGCTGCCGTCACCGCCAATGCAAACCAGGTGATAGCGAAGCGTGACATGAGTCCTCCCCAACATTTTTTGGCGTTAGTTCTTTGCATTTTTTGCCGCTTCCCGTCCGGCGACTCGGCCGAATACGCTGCCGATGGTCATGCCGATGCCGGCGGCGTAACCCTTGCCCAGCACATTCCCGGCCATGATCTCGCCGGCCGCGAACATGTTGGCCGACGGTTTGCCGTCCTTCATCAGCATGCGCGACTGCTTGTTCACGCGGGTGCCGAGATAAGTGAAGGTGATGCCGGGGCGCACCGGATAGGCCAGATATGGCGGGGTCTCGATCCTGCGGGCCCAATGCGTCTTCGGCGGCGTGATGCCTTCAGTGCGGCAGTCGTCGAGAATGGTGTGGTCAAACGTGCCTGGACGCACCGCGGCGTTGAAGTCGGCGACGGTTTTTTCAAGCGCGGCGGTATCGAGCCCAAGCTTGCCGGCAAGCTCGGCGACGGTATCGCCCGCGATCGGCGGGAACAGCGTCGGCATGAAGCTCGTCACCACGCTCGAATCGAAAATGATGTAGGCGATCTGGTCGGGCTGCGCCGCTACCAGCCGGCCCCAGATGGCGTAGCGCTTCGGCCAGATGTCCTCGCCTTCGTCGTAAAAGCGCTGGGCGTGCTTGTTGACGACGATGCCGAACACCACGAAATCATGACGCGTGATGATGCCGCCGTCGAATTTCGGGGCGCGTGCGTCGATCGCGACCGCATGGCACTGCGTGGGGTCGCCGATCTCCTGCACGCCCTTGGCCAGCAGCATCTTCAGGATCGAGCCGCGGTTATAGGGCGTGCCGCGGATCAGGAAATTGTCTGCAGCCTCGCCCCAATATTCTTTCAGCCACGCGATATTCGACTCGAAGCCTCCGGCGGCGGCGACAAGCGTTGCCGCCTTGGCCCTCAGATTCTTGCCATCGTGCTTGAGCCCGGCGGACAGAAACATGCCGTAGGCAATGTCGAGGTCCTTCACCTCGGCGTCGTAGAGGATGTCAATGCCGAGCTCTTCCGCCGTGCGATAGAGCGCGTTCAGCATCGCGCGTCCGCCGCCGAGGAAAAACGAGTTGGTCCGCCCGAGGCTGAGCGTGCCGCCGAGCGAAGGTTGCCAGCGCACGCCCTGTTCGACGATCCAGTTCAGGATGTCCTTGGACTCGCTGATCATGAAGCGTGCCAGCTCCTCGTCGGTTTCGCCGCCGGTAACGCGCTTGAGGTCCTCCCAGAATTCCTCTTCGGTATATGGCCCGGTCAGGATGTCGGTCGCCGCATCATGGGCGCATCGCATGTTGCGGGTATGGCGCGTGTTGCCGCCGCGATAGAACTTCGGCGCGCCTTCCAGCACCAGCACCGAGGCGCCGGTGCGCCGCGCGCTGATTGCCGCGCACAGGGCCGCGTTGCCGCCTCCGATCACCAGCACGTCGTATTTGCGGTTGAAATCGACCATGCGTGCTTGTTGTCGGGTTGGCTTGGAACCGAACCGGCCGGGCGAGGCGCCCGGCCGGTTGCAGAAGCATCAGGCCGGGACGGTGTCCTGCACCGCAATCGTTCTGCCGCCGCGATAGACCGTCAGCGCTGCGATGATGCCGAGCGCGGCGCCGAACATAAGCCAGTAGCAGGGCGAGGCCTTGTCACCGGTGTGATCGATCAACAAGGTCGCGGCGAAGGGCGTAAAGGTGCCGAACAGCGCAGCCGCAAGCGCAAAGGCCAGCGAGAAGCAGGTGGTGCGAACATGCTTCGGCACGATCTCGACAAGGCATCCGAGCATCGTCCCGCTATAGGTGCCGAAATAGAAGGAAAACATCATCTGCACCGCGAGCAGCTTGCCGAAGCTCGGATCGGACACCAGCCAATGCAAGGCAGGATAGGCCGTCAGGAAGGACAGCGTCGCGATCGTCACCAGCACCGGCTTGCGGCCGATCCGGTCCGACACGGCACCGCCGACCGGATTCCAGATGAAATTCGTGACGGCGACCAGAAGCGTCACCAGCAGCGCGTCCCGCGTGGAGAGGTTCAGCACGGTTTTGCCGAAGGTCGGCGTGTAGACAGTAATGAAATAAAACGTCGTGGTGGTCAGGACCGCGATCATCATGCCGAGAATGACGATACGCCAGTTCAGGAGCGCGGAGGCGAAGACCTCGCGCGCGGTCGGATGCTTCTTCATTGCCAGGAATTCCGGGGTCTCCTCCAGCGTCCGCCGCAGGAAGAAAATCAGCGGAATGATCAGGCAGCCGATGAAGAAGGGGATGCGCCAGCCCCAGGCCGTGATGGTTTCCGCAGGCATGGACTCGTTCAGGATGTAACCGATGATGGCGGCAACGAAGATCGCAACCTGCTGGCTCGAGGACTGGAACGAGGTGTAGAAGCCGCGGTTGCCGGGCGTTGCGATCTCGGACAGATAGACCGAGACGCCGCCCAGCTCGACGCCGGCGGAAAAGCCCTGCAGAAGCCGGCCGAGCAGCACGATGATCGGCGCCGCAATGCCGATCGTGGCGTAGCTCGGGCAGAATGCGATCACCACCGTTCCGGCAGCCATGATTGCGAGCGTCACGATCAATCCCTGCCGCCGGCCGATCTTGTCGATGTAGGCGCCGAGCACGATCGCACCGACGGGGCGCATCAGCGCGCCGAGCCAGAACACGCCGAACGTGTTCAGAAGCGATGCGGTCTCGTTGGTGGAGGGAAAGAACGCCTTGGCGATCGCGCTCGCATAGAAGCCGAACAGGAAGAAATCGTACTGTTCGAGGAAATTGCCGCTGGTCGCGCGCAGCATGGCGCCGATGCGCGATCTGAGGGTCGGTATTTGCGTAGCTGTTGTTTGCGACATCGCGTGTCCCCCGTTTGCTCTTGTCGTTTCGTTGGCCGGTTGCGGCAAAAATCGCCGCCGACATTCCGGCTAATTTGCCATGGCTGCCGGGCGCGACCAACCGTAAAACGCGGGCAATTCGAACACGAGCCGGTTTTTTCAGGATTTGCTCTTGGTGGAGGCGATCAGCCACTCCCGGAACGCTTTCAACTTCGGCGGATCCACGCCCGCTTCCGGCGAGACAAGGTAGAAGCCGGCATCGGCAGGGAGCGTGATGTGGAAGGGCACCACGAGCCGGCCCTTTGCGATATCGTCCTGAACATAGGAGGTGCGGCCCATCGCGACCCCGATGCCGTCCACGGCGGCCTGCACCGTCATCAGGCTCAGGTCGAAAGTGATGCCGGGCTGCTTCGAGATGTCGGTGGGCAGGCCGGCCGCTGTGAGCCAGAGGCGCCAGTCGTCGCTGTTCGAGGCGCCGGTGTGAAGCAGCACGTGTTCGCGCAGGTCTTCTGGTGTTCGCAGCGGCCGCTTGCCGCTCAATAGCGCCGGGCTGCAGACCGGGAACAACTCGTCCGCCATCAGCCAGTCGGCGCGCACGCCCGGCCAGTGACCCCGGCCGTAGCGGATTGCGGCGTCGACATCTCCGCTATGGAAATCGACCAGGCTGGTCGACGTGGTGATGCGGACGTCGATCTTGGGATGGGCTTCCTGGAAGGTCGACAACCGCGGCAACAGCCATTTGACCGCGAGCGAGGCCAGGGTCGAGACGGTCAACACATTATCGTCCTCCTTGCGCATCAGCCGCTCGGTCGCGAGCCGCAGATCGTTGAAGGCGGCGCGGACGCCGGGAAGATAGTCGCGCGCCTTCGGCGTCAGCGCGAGCGCCCGGTTCTTGCGTATGAAGAGGCGGATGCCGAGTTCCTCCTCCAGGCGCCGGATCTGATGGCTGATCGCGGTCTGGGTCACGTTCAGCTCGGAAGCGGCCTGGGTAAAGCTGAGATGGCGCGCGGCGGCCTCGAACGCGCGCAGGCCATTGAGCGAAGGCAATCGGGCGGTCACGGTCCAGTGATCCCACACATGAGTTTAATTCATCCGAAACGGTACAAAGTGTCGTTTGTAGACGGCACGAATCCCAACGATATTAGCGCCAGAAATTAGCTTCAGGAGCTGAAAATGTCCACATTTACCCATGAATCGATGACAAATCATCATGTTCCGGGGATTTTGGCCCAGCTGAGCGACACCCTTCACACTTGGCGGCACCGCTACCAGACCCGCCGCGAGCTCACCCAATGGACCGATCGGGACCTGCATGACGTTGGCCTGTCGTGGAGCGACATCGCCCACGAGGCCGACAAGCCCTTCTGGCGGGCTTGACGAGCCGCCCCTGCCGGCGCCGCCTCGACCGAGGGGCGCCGGTCATTTTTTCCTTGCGCGATTGAGCCGCAGGAGTTCGCCTCATGAGCAGGCTTCGGTTCGACGATCTCAAGCAATATTCGGATGTGCTGCGCTCACGCCGCGGCGATGCGGTGACCGTCCGGTTCGTCGAGCCGCGCGATGCGGAGGAATTGCAGGCCTATTTCCGCTCGCTGTCGGCTCGCTCCCGTTACAATCGTTTTCTCGGCGCGATGGGCGAGCTTCCGACGCCACTGCTGGACCGTTTCACCCATGTCAACGAGCGTGACGGCTTTACCGTGATCGCGACCATGCAGGTCGATGGCTTCGAGACGATTGTGGGCGAGGCGCGCTATATCGTCAACCCCGCCGATGGCGGCTTTGAGTTCGGGCTGTCGGTCGAGGACCGCTGGCAGGGTTTTGGCATCGGTGCCGCGCTCTTGAAGAACCTGGAATGCCGCGCCGCCGCTCTCGGCGCGGAGCGCCTGTTCGGCGACACGCTGCGTTCCAACGAGAGCATGATCGCGCTCGCCCGGAAGTCCGGCTTCGCCTTTGGCCAGAATCCGGACGACTGGAAGCTGGTGCGCTTCCACAAGGAGATCGACGTCGCTCCGCGGGATATTCCTTGCGCGAGTTGGCGGATCGCGGCCGCGAACGCCGCGTTGAGCGCTGCGGCCGCGAGCTGAGCCTACTTTCCGTTGAACACCGGCTTTCGCTTGTCGATGAAGGCCTGCACCGCTTCCTTGTGGTCTGCGGTCGTGGTGAGGCGGACAAGCCGCTCGGCCTCTTGGTCGCGTGCGGTTGCGAAGTCGAACAACAAAGCCTCGTCGAGATTGTCCTTCATGTAGCGCAGTGCAAGCGTCGGCCCCTCGGCCAGCGATTTTGCCAGTGCAAAGGCCGCGGCCTGGAGTTCACCATCGGGTACCACGCGGTTGACCAGGCCGATCTGCTCGCATCTTGCCGCATCGACCCGTTCCGCCGTGAACATCAGCTCGCGGGCGCGCGCGGTGCCGACAAGCCGGGTCAACAGCCACGCGATGCCGTAATCGCCGGAGAGCGCGACGCGCAGATAACCGGTTGAAACAAATGCCGACGCCGCGGCGATGCGGATGTCGCAAGCCATCGCCAGCGCAAGTCCCGCGCCGGCCGCAGGGCCCGGCAACGACGCAATGGTGGGCTTCCGCACCGAGATCAACGCGCCGGTCAGCAGCCGCTGTCGCTCCTGCAGATCGGCAACTCTCTCCTCATAGGACATCGCAAGCTTGGCCTTGTCGCGATGCGCGCCCATCGCCTTGACATCGCCGCCGGCGCAGAAGGCGCTCCCGGCGCCGGTGATCAGCAGAGCGCCGACGTCCGGATTCTCGCCGCAGGTCTTTATCATCTTGCGCAGCGCCGGCGTCAGGTGGTCCGACAGCGCGTTCTTCGCCTCCGGCCGGTTCAGGGTAATGATCGCGACGCGGTCGCGGATGACGCACAAGAGCTCGTTGGTGCCGGTGTCTACGTTGGTTTCGCTTGCCATGAAAATCCCTCCAGTTGAAGAGCCAACGGGTCCGCGCGAGAGCGCGGCCCGATGACGGGCTCCGCGACGAAGCAATCCAGAGTCAGACAAATGAAGAACTGGATCGCTTCGCCTCGCTCGCAAAGACGGCGCGCGCCATCAGAACTTCTCGACCCAGGGGCGCAATTCCATTTCCCAGGTCCAGGCGCTGCGCGGTTGTTGGAGCACGCTCCAATAACTCATGGCGATCGCATCGGGATCGAGAAAGGAGTCGGGGCGATCGGCGGGATCCTGCCGTGCCGCGCTGCGGATGCCGCCGTCGATGACGAAATGCGCGACATGAACGCCGTGCGGCGACAATTCGCGCGCAAGGGATTGGGCGAGCCCGCGCAAGGCGAACTTGCCCATCGCAAAGGGCGAGGATTGCGGGTATCCCTTCACGCTGGCGGAGGCGCCGGTAAAGACGATTGCGCCATGTCGGTTGGGGAGCATGCGTCGCGCCGCCTGCTGTGCCACCAGAAAGCCGCCGAACGCCGAGATCAGGATCGCCTGAGCGACGTCAGCCGGCGCGAGGTCGACAAAGGTGCCGCGGGCGCGCGCACTGGCATTGTAGACGACGAGATCGGGCGTGCCGATCTCGCGCTCGACGAGGCCGAACAGCCGTTCGACGTCGTCCGGATTGGCCGCGTCACAGGCATAGGCATGTGCGCCGGTCTCGCGGCACAGCGCGCCGAGCTTCTCGATTTTCCGCGCGGCGAGCGCGACATCGATCTTCTCGCGGGCAAATAGCCGCGCCAGCGAGGCGCTCAAGCCTTCGCCGGCACCGACAATGAGGGCGGTATTGTATTTGGGCAATTCCATGCGGGCACTCCCTTCCTTCCCCTCGAGGAAATTTAGGTTCGTAACGCCGTGAGGCAACCTGCTTCCGCGAGAATTGGATCCAGCGCCGCCTTGTCGGAGACCTCCCGGTATTTCGCGCGCAACATCCCAAGCGACCGCGCGTGATATTTCTGCGGCTTCTGCGTCCAGAGCTCATCGCCGAGCCGAACGCTGAATTCCTGCTTGCCCTCGGCAAGAGCCTTCTCGTTTGCCAGCGTCCACGGCATGAATTTTCCGCCGACCTGGGTTTTGAGGATCGGCATCAAGGTCGGCGCGAGCGACTCCCATCCTTCAAACGTGCCTTCAGCGCGCGGCCAGAGCATGCGATGGATCCAGTCGAGCACGTGCAAGGCTCGGCCTTCGATCAGTGCGCCGGGTGTCGGGTCTCGCCACATCTGATAGAACTGCCCCCAGAGGGCGAAATCGCCGTAAGCCGGACGTGCGCCAAAAAGGTATGGCCGTGTCGCCAAGTGTGCGTCGAGCAACGCGAGCATGTCGGCAAAGCCGCGCTCGATCTGTGGCTTCGTCTGACCGTTCGAGCCGACGTACCAAAGCCTGTCAGCCATGCGCGCGCGGATTTTCCCGGCGAAATCGGAGTGGTCCTGCTCGCTCATCTGCGGCGCCTGCATGCGCGCGATGCGGCCGGCGGACGCGACCTGGTCGACGTCGCGGGTCCAGCGATAGTGAAACATCCATTTGTTGCCCCACTCATCGGCGAACTCCTCGATCAGTGCGGAGACGAAACGCGCGATGCCGTCCTCGGGATGGATCGAGGGTTGCGGAAACAGCTTTTCCATCTGGTCGATGATCGGCGTGGAATCCTGGATGCCAGCGTGCTCCGGCGTCACAACCAGCGGGACAATCGGCAATTTGGCGTGCGCCTGATACTCGGCCTGGCTCGCCGCGTTGCGTAAAATCCATTGATACGGAATGGCTTTGTAACGAAAATACGAGCGCACCTTGACCGAGTAGGGCGACATCTCGGCGCCAAAGATGCGGTAGAGATCTGCCGTAGTTTGAGCCGACATGGGATCATGCCTCCCTGGACTTTCAAAGGCTTCTTTGGCCTCTGAGAGAATGATCTACATCATCCAAAGCCGGCAAGACAGGGCGGAAAACACCAGGAGTTCGAAAATTGCAAAACGAAGCGGAGGCGCTGCGGCACGATGATCGATCGCGGGCCGAACGCAAGCGACCGTTTCCGGCTTGCGGAAAGCAAGGCGCAGGAGGCGATCGCCGCCGCTCTTTGCTTGGCCAGCGCATGCGGCCGAGGTTGGCGAATTGGTTCCGGCGGCGTAGGCTACAATGTCGCATTCCAACAAGAACACAGACACTCAGGGAGAACCCGATGAAGGCCGCCGTCCTCTATGAAGTGAACAAGCCCCTTCTGATCGAGGAGGTCAGCCTGCCGAATCCCGGGCCGCGCGAGGTGCTGATCCGTACCTCGGTCGCGGGCCTCTGTCATTCAGACCTGCATTTCATGGAAGGGCTTTACCCGCATCCGCTCCCGGCGGTGCTCGGGCATGAGTCGGCGGGCGTCGTCGAGAAGGTCGGCTCCGACGTCAACTATGTGAAGCCGGGCGATCACGTCGTGACCTGCCTCTCGGTGTTTTGCGGCACCTGCGACAACTGCACCACCGGGCGCACGGTGCTGTGCACCGACACGACCGTGAAGATGATCCCCGGCGCATCGAACCGCTTGTCTTGGAACCGGCCGGAGAAGCTGCATCAGTTCCTGAATCTCTCGTCCTTTGCCGAGCAGATGCTGGTGCATGAGAATGCCATCGTCAAAATCCGCAACGACATGCCGCTCGATCTTGCTGCGCTGATCGGTTGCGGTGTCGTCACCGGCTACGGCGCGGTCGTCAACACGGCCAAGGTGCAGGCCGGCGAGAGCGTGGTGGTGATCGGTTGCGGCGGCGTCGGCATGGCCGCGATCAATGGCGCCGAGATCGCGGGCGCCGGCCGCATCATCGCGGTCGATACCAATCCGGCCAAGCTGCAGCTTGCGACCAAGCTGGGAGCGACCGACGTCGTCGATCCGCGCAACGGCGATGTGGTGCAGCAGGTGCGCGACTTGACCAAGGGAGGCGTGCATCACGCCTTCGAGGTGCTGGGCCGCAAAGAGACCGCCGAGCAGGCCTTTGCAATGCTGGCGCCGGGGGGCACTGCGACCATCGTCGGGATGATCCCGTTCGGACAGAAAATCGAGCTGCACGGCTTCGATTTTTTGCGCGAGCGCAAGATCCAGGGCTCGTCGATGGGCTCGAACCACTTCCGTGTCGACATGCCCAGGCTCGTCGAGTTCTACATGCGCGGCAAGCTGCATCTGGAGGACTGGATCTCGGCAAAGCTGAAGCTATCGGAGATCAACGAGGGATTTGCGGCCATGAAGGCCGGCAAGACCGTGCGCAGCGTGATTATGTTCAATGCTTGACGCAAAATCGCTCATCATGCGCGGGCTTGACCCGCGCATCCATCACTTGAACAAGTTTCTTTGCTGATGGATTGCCGGGTCAAACCCGGCAATGACGATTGTGTTCACCGCGACGCATGCGTCTCTTGATCAGTCGTCGAACATCGGCGGCGGCACGAAGCCGCCGAACTCGCGCTCAATCAGTTCGGCGAGCTTCAGCGACGTGCGGTCCTCTAGCCAGGGACCGACGATCTGCACGCCGGTTGGAAGTCCCGCCGGCGACAAGCCGGTCGGAATCGCGGTCGACGGCAGACCGGGGAGGGTTGCAACGCCGGGCCAAGCGAGCTGATCGGGATACGGATAGTCCTTGCCGTCGATCACGATCCGGCGCGTCTCCTGCTCAGGCGCGTGGTCCTGCACATAGGCCGGCGTCGGCATGATCGGACAAATCACGGCATCGAAGCTTTCGAAGAGCTCGCGCCACTGTGCACGGAGCCGCGTGCGGCCGCCATTGGCCATCACCCAGTCGCGATGGCTGAGCGCGATGCCGCGCAGCCGTTCCGCCGGCAGGCTGTTGTCGTCGGGCGAGAGTTTCGCTGCGGCCTCTCGCGCGCCTGCATAGACCTCCGGCTGAAAGGTCGCGCCGAGGAACGACAGCAAGATCCGCATATAGAGCCGCGTCGATGCCGCAAAATCCGGCCACAGCGGGCTCTTGCGGGTGACCGAGACGCCGGCCTTGTCGAGATGCTGGGCCAGCCGCTCGATGCCGGCACGTACGTCCTTGTCGGTCGGAAGCACCGGATCGCTATCGATCAGCAGCACGCGGAAATCCGCCAGTCGCGCGTGGCGCGGGGCCGGCAGCTCGAGCCTGTAGGCCTTGCCGGCTTCGAGTGGATCGGGACCGGCCATCACGTCGAGCAGAAGCGAAAGATCGGCGGCGGAACGCGCCATCGGCCCGATCACGGAGAGGTCGCGCTCGAAGGGCAATGGCGGCAGTGGCGGCGGCACGTGGCCGCGCGAAGCGACCAGTCCGAAGGTCGGCTTGTGCGCATAGATTCCGCAGTGAAAGGCCGGCACGCGCAGCGAGCCGCCGATATCGGAGCCGAGCGAGAGCGCGCCATAACCCGCGGCGAGGGCCGCCGACGAGCCGCCGGACGAGCCGCCCGGCGTGC
The DNA here is from genome assembly GCA_963738845.1 of uncultured Alphaproteobacteria bacterium. Classification (GTDB taxonomy): domain Bacteria; phylum Pseudomonadota; class Alphaproteobacteria; order Rhizobiales; family Xanthobacteraceae; genus Bradyrhizobium. The sequence continues at coordinate 31,807 of CAVTYJ010000024.1, forward strand.
GGGCGAGGTCGTACGGATTGTTCGTCGTGCCGTAGATCTCGTTGTAGCTCTGCCAGTCGCCAAGCCCGACCGGCACGTTGGTCTTGCCGATGATCACGCCGCCGGCGTCCTTGACGCGCGTGATCGGCAGCGCGTCCTCCTTCGGCACGAAGCCCTTCTGATCGGGAAAGCCCCAGGTCGTGGGCAAGCCCGCGACGTTGTACGACTCCTTTACGGTCAGAGGGATGCCGAGCAACGGCTTGGCCTCGCCGCGCGCAAGCGCCGCATCGGCCGCGCGGGCGGCCTCTCGCGCGCGGGAAAAATCGCGCACGCAGATCGCGTTGATCTTGCCGTCGTGCCGTTCGATCCGGCCGATCGCGTCTTCGACGAGCTCGACCGCGCTGACCTGCTTCGCCTTCAGCGCCGCCGACAATTCGACCGCGGTCCTGAAGCTCCATCGTGATTTTGCCAAGGCGTGCTCCCGCTTCCGTTCCCGGATGCCATGATTACTTCAGCGCTGGCGGACATGATACGGCTTGATTGCTGTTGCCGTGCGAAAAAAAGCGAACGCGGCCACGCGTTACCAGGTTCGCTGGGTCGCGCGCGACATCGGATTGACGGGTCCCATCGTGCCGTGCTCGCCGCCGCCTGCGCCGGAGCCCGGCACCGGAAATGCGTAGCCGAGGATGGTCTTGATCACCCAACGGTCGGACGCCGGCGTCAGGCCGTAACCAACGCCGAAATTCACGTCGATCACGCCGAGCTTGAAATCGGTCACCGCAAACAACGTGTGCTCCTGGTTGGCAAAGCTCGGGAAGCTGCCGATCTGGCCGAAATCGGAATAATATTCGAGGCCGAAATACACATCCTGCTCGAACTTCCGCGCAACGCGCGCCGCCGGCGCGAAATGCTGCTCACCATATTTTCCGAAGCCGATATCGACGATCGGGTTGACGATGAATTCGTAATCCGAGTTGCGGCCCCCGATGATCGGCCGGATCTCCATCGCATAACGGGTTTGCGCAAACGGCGGCGTCTCGCGCGAAAATTCGAAATTGACGCCGTAAAAGAAATCGCGCTGTCCGGCATGCGGTGACACGAACAGGCTTCGGAGCTTGAATGCGTTCGAATAGAACACCTGGTTCTCGATCGCGAACGGCAGATAGAGCCCGACCTCCCACCAGTCGGTGAGCCCGTAGGCGAACTCCGGAGTGCCGTTGATGCTGTTGTTCGAGATCAATCCGCCGGGGAAAGGCGGCTCCTTTACCCCGAGCGGGACATAGTTCAGATGCTGCTGGATGGTGAATTGGCCGATCGCGGCGATCTCGGCGTTGTAAACCTGGATTTCATCGATCGCCCTGGCTGGATGTGCCGCCGCGAGCCAGAGCGCGGCGCCACCCAACAACAGTCTCGTGGAGCGCCGCCTCATCGTCATCCGCGCTAGGCTCCGCCGATCAGAATGCCGACGCCGAGCACGATGACGCCGCCCAGCACGATCTGGAACACCGCCTGCAGGAACGGCGTATCCATGTAGCGCGCGCGGATGAAGGCGATCGCCCACAGTTCGAAAAACACAACGACGCCCGCGATTCCGGTGGCGATCCAGAACGCGTTGGACCAGGAATCCGGGACCAGATAGGGCAGCGTGTGACCAAGGCCGCCGAGCGCCGTCATCACTCCGCAGACAGCCCCGCGCAGCCAGGGCGAGCCCCGTCCGGTCAGCGAGCCGTCATCGGATAGCGCTTCGGCAAAGCCCATGCTGATGCCGGCGCCGATCGAGGCGGCGAGGCCGACCAGAAAGGTCGGCCAGTTCTGGTGGGTCGCAAACGCAGCCGCGAACAGCGGCGCAAGCGTCGACACCGATCCGTCCATCAATCCGGCCAGGCCGGGCTGCACATATTGCAGGACGAAGATTCGCCGTCGGGTGCGGTCTTCGGCCTCGCGCACATCGGGTTTGAGGATTTCACCCGTGAGCTTTGCCGCGAGATGCTCGTGACCCTTTTCCTCTTCGGCGAGATCGCCCAGCAATTTGCGGACGCCGACATCCTCCGCCTTTTCGGCCGCCTTGGCGTAAAAACGTTCGGCCTGCAGCTCCATGGTCTCGACTTCCTTGCGGATGATGTCGAGCGACAGGTTCTTGGTCAGCCAGATCGGCCGCCGACGCAGGAATCCCTTGACGTCCTCGCGGCGGATCGGCGGCAAATGCGAGCCGAAGCGCTGCTCATACATCTCCAGGAGGCGATGGCGATGACTGCGCTCCTCCTCCGCCATCTCCTCGAAGATCTTCGCGGTGTCTGGATAGCGCTCCTTCAGGTCCTCGGCGAAAGTCATGTAAATGCGGCTATCCTCCTCCTCCGAGGAGATCGCGACCGCCAGGACCTCGCGCTCGGTGAGGTCAGCGAAGTTCTTCATGGGGACCTTGCAAGACTTAGAACTATTCTAAAAGCTATAAATGGTCGGGGCTACGGGGTCAAATGGCCCCAATTCCCATGCGCAAACGACGCCGCGCTTGCTTCCTTTGCTGAGCCGGGAACCCAACTCGGCCGAGGGCGTTGCGATGAGCCGATGTGCGTCGCGCAGGACCGCTTCATGGAAAGAGTCAAATATCGCCTGAACGATCCGCGGCTGGCGCCGCGCCGCACCAGGCTCGAAATTCCCGGCTGGTCGGGGAGCCGCGAGCCGCGCGCTGACGGCTCGCGAGAGCAAGTGTGGCACTGCGTGCCTTTCTCGGAAGGTGCGCAATACGGCATCGAGCTGTTCTATCCCTACGACAACGAGCTTCACGTCACCACGAAGGGCGGGCGCCTGGTGCTCACAGGCGATTGGGGCGATCCGCCCGACAACGGGCTGCAATGGCCGCCCTTCCGCAATTTCGGCGACACGTTCTACACCTATCAACTGCTGCTCGATTTGAAGGTGCCGAAGGGATTTGCGATTCGCACCGAGCCGCATCCGCGATTCTATGCCGATCCGACCGACACGGTGCCGATCGCGGTGCCGGCGCTGATTCGCAACTGGTGGCCGATGGTGTTCTTCTGCGTGTTCAAGGCGCCCGCGGAAGGCCGCACGCATATTTTCCGTCCCAAGGAGCCATTCGCGCAGATCATCGTGATCCCTGAGGAAGCGTCCTTCGAACTCGAGCCGATGAGCGAGGAGGAAGCGGCCGAGCGCGAGCTGCAGGCCCGGCGCATCTACGTCAACCGCCCGAGCCTTGCGAAGGGAACGGAATGGACGTCGTCGACCGACACGGTGTTTGACGGCACTTATCGCCATCTTCATCGCGCCGCGAAAGAGAAATCTCGCCAAGGCTGATTCGATGCGAGGCTGATTCGATACGAGGCTGACTCGATACAAGGCCAATTCGACCCGAGAAGTCGAATACCCGAAGGCGCCCGATCCGCAAGGGATCAGGCGCTGCGCAATCGTCATTTCACGGACAATCAGTACCTGTTCCAATAGCCGTGATGATGATGGTGGTGATGGTGATGATGATAGTAGCGGCGCGGCGGCACCACATAGACGCGCGGCGCGTAATAGCCATGGTGGTGATGGTGGTAGTAGCCATGGTGGTGATGGTGATGATGGTGATGATACCACTGCGCCACCTTGACGTTATCCTCCCATGGCTTCACCGGTGTCTGCTCCTCGATCGCCTGCAATACCTTGACGGCATTCGGGATCGGCTCGAGCAGGTCGGCATAGGATTGCACTTTCAGCGTATCCGACGGCTCCGGTGCCGGTGTCGGCGAAGCCTGCGCGGCACCGAGTGTGCCGAGCGCAGCCGCTGCTCCCAGCAATCCAGCAATCTTCTTGTCCATTCTTTCTCCTCCAGTGGGCCTTGCCCGAGGTCACAAACGCGCGGCGTTTGGAGGAGGTTCCAATTCTGCGCGCCCGACGCGCCACGCGGCCGAGGCTCGTCGCACAGGGAATGGCTCAGGTGCCGCGACGTTCGGCGGCGCGCTTGAGAAACTCCAGCAGCAAGCGCACGACTTCCTCGGGCTGCTCCTGCTGCACCCAGTGACCGGCGCCATTAACGAGATGGCAGCCGATCATGTCGGTGCAGGCGCGCGTCTGCATCGCTTCGTAAACGCCGGGCCGCTGGTAGGTCCCCCAGTCCTGCTTGCCCGAGATGAAGCATGACGGCACGTCGATGGTCTTGCCCGACCAGGTCTGCAATTCGGCCTCGAAGGCGCCCGAGGTGCCGCACCGATACCACTGCAAGCCTCCCTGAAAGCCCGTGCGCTGATATTCGCTTGCATAGAACGCAAGCTCGTTGTCGGGCAACCAATTGTTGGCTGCGATCTCGCGGCCCGACGGCATCTCCTCGGCGACCTGCGCGGGCATGGTCTTTGCGAGATCCATCACGTAATAGGTCGGCAATTTCGCGAGCTCCTCCGCCGACCACGATTTGAGCGGGTAGGGTGCGTTGGCTTTCCAGTCCGCGCTCTTGTGGTGATAATAGGCGCGCAGGAAATCATGGATGCCCTGCGGCGCGCGCTGCATATCGCCGTTGGCCTCGCGCGTCGAGTAGTACCATTGATAGTGCTTGCGCGGTCGTGGCAGGCTCGCGAGCTCGCGATGCACCGCATCTTCCCCCACGGGTTTTGGTGGACCATCGGCAGTCTTGAAGGGAAGCTGCGGCGGCGATGCGAACGGCGCGCTCATCATCGCAACGGCGCGAAAAACGTCCGGCCGCACCAGCGCGCACCAGCCGGCGACGGGGCTGCCGAAATCATGGCCGATCACGCCATCGATGTATCGATAGCCGAACGCGGAGACGAGGCCGAGCGCATCGCGCACCAGGTTGAGCAGGCGGAAGGGCGCGAGATCGCCGTCGTAGCTGGCGTTCCAGCCGCTGGTGCGGCCGTAGCCGCGCTGGTCCGGCGCGATGACATGATAGCCGGCTGCTGCAAGCGGCGGCATGACCTTGCGCCAGGAGAAGGCAAGCTCGGGAAAGCCGTGCAGCAGGAGCAGGCACGGGCGGCCGCGCGTCTCGAAGCCGGCTTCGAGCACATGCATGGTGAGGCCGTTGATGCCTGCGACATAGCGCGAGCGGATGGAGGCAGGCAGGGGAATATTGGGGAGGTGAGTCATGATGAACCGCTGACGACGGTGTGTAGGGTGGGCAAAGCGAAGCGTGCCCACCGTCTTGCCTTCGCGAAAGAGGGCCGTGGGCAGGGCGCAAACGCGCCTTTGCCCACACCATGAGTTTGTCTCGCCTGCTAGAGCCTCTCCACAATCGTCACATTCGCCATGCCGCCGCCCTCGCACATCGTCTGCAGGCCGTAGCGCTTGCCCCGCTGCTTCAGTGCGTTCACCAGGGTTGTCATCAGCTTGGTGCCGGATGAGCCAAGGGGATGACCGAGCGCAATCGCGCCGCCATTGACGTTCAGACGTTCCGGATCGGCGCCTGTGGTCTTGAGCCAGGCGGTCGGCACCGAGGCAAATGCCTCGTTGACCTCAAACAGGTCGATGTCGTCGATGCTCATGCCGGCCTTCTTCAGCGCGCGGTCGGTCGCATGGAGCGGCGCGTCCAGCATGATCACGGGATCGCCGCCGATCATCGTCATATGATGAATGCGCGCGATTGGTTTCGCGCCAAGCGACTTCAAGCCACGCTCGTTGACGACGACGACACCGGAGGCGCCATCGCAGATCTGGCTCGCGGAGGCCGCGGTCAGCTTGCCGTTCTCGGCGATCAGCTTGACGGCCTTGATGCCGTCGAGGCTGACGTCGAATCGGATGCCCTCGTCGACCGTGTGCGTGTCGGTCGTCCCGTCGGCGCGGGCGATCGTGACCGGCACGATCTCGTCCTTGAAGCGGCCGGCTTGCGTTGCCGCGATCGCGCGCTGGTGACTTTGGTAGGAGTATTCGTCGAGCTCGTCTCTGGAGAGGCCGTACTTCTCGGCCATCATCTCCGCGCCGGTGAACTGGCTGAACACGATACTGGGATAGCGTTTCTCGATGTTCGGGCTTTTGTAGTGGCCGAAGCCGTTTTTTGCCGGGAGCTGCGAGGCAAGGCCCATCGGCACCCGCGTCATGGATTCGACGCCGGCCGCGATCACGACATCCATTGCGCCCGACATCACCGCTTGGGCCGCGAAATGCAGCGCCTGCTGCGAGGAGCCGCATTGCCGATCGATCGAGGTGCCCGGCACGCTCTCCGGCAGCCTGGACGCCATGACCGCATTGCGCGCGACGTTGTTGGACTGCTCGCCTGCCTGCATCACGCAGCCCATGATCACGTCTTCGATCTGGTCCGGCGCGGCACCCGAGCGATCCACCAGCTCGTCCACAACGACCGCGGCGAGATCCGCCGGATGCCACGTGGAAAGACGTCCGCCCTTGCGGCCGCCCGCGGTGCGGGCAGCCGCGACAATATAAGCCTCGGCCATTTCCTCGATCTCCCTGATTGTTTTGATATGTCTTGAAAGCCGGCGCGGTTTTAAGGTGTGATCGGGGATTTAGTCAATCGATCAATTAACTCTTGAGTGCGGACCCGGCATGCGCTTATGTGCGCCTCGAAAAATTCAGGGATCGGAGCGCCTTTTGAACACCAACGTACCGGCACGGCTTCAGGCGACCAAAAATACCACGGCGGAGAAGCTGCTGGTCGCCGCGAGCGCGCTGATGATCGAGCGCTCGTCGATCGACGTGTCATTGTCCGACATCGCGCAGAAGTCCGGCGTCAACGCAGCCCTGGTCAAATATCATTTCGGCAACAAGGACGGGCTGTTGCTGGCGCTTCTGGCGCGCGATGCCGCCAACGAGGTCGCAAATCTCGAATATCTGCTGGCACAGCCGATCTCGCCGACCGCGAAGCTGAGGTTGCATATCGGCGGCATCATCCGCGCCTATCACCGCTTCCCCTATATGAACCGGCTGATCCATTATCTGCTGCACGAGACGAGCGCGGAGGCGGCTGCGGAAGTCTCGCAGTTCTTTGTCGCGCCGCTGCTCGATTTTCATCGGCGGCTGCTTGCCGAGGGCATCAGGGCAGGCGAGTTCCGCAAAATCGATCCGGTGTTGTTCTACACCAGCCTGATCGGGGCCTGCGATCACCTGTTCTTCGGCCGCCAGGCGATGTCGCGCGCCAGCGGCGTCGGTCCCGTCACCGACGAAGTCTGCCGCGACTACATCAAGCATATGGAAGCGCTGCTTTGCGGCGGCATGCTTGAAAGAAGCGAATAGGGAGTAGCGAGTAGCGAGTGGGGAGTAGCGAACGGAGAGTAGCGATCGCGATTAACAGGCGAATGTGCCGCACGCCGCGTCAACTATTCGCCATTCGCTACTCGCCACTCGCCCTCATCAACCAAGAAACGCACAAGGAGAGCAAAACATGCAATTGAAAGACGTTGCCGTTCTCATCACCGGCGGTGGTTCGGGCCTGGGTGCCGCGACCGCCCGCGCCATGGCCGCGAAGGGCGCCAAGATCGGCGTGCTCGACCAGAACAAGGAGAATGCCGAGAAGGTCGCGGCCGAAGTGAAGGGTGTTGCCCTCCACGCGGACGTCACCGATGAGGAGCAGGTCAAGGCGGCGATCGCCAAGGCCGAAACCGCGCATGGCGTCGCGCGCATTCTGATGAACTGCGCCGGCATCGGCGGTTCGCAGCGCATCGTCGGTCGCGACGGGGTCTATCCGCTCGCGAAGTTCGCGCGCATCATCAATGTCAATCTGATCGGCACGTTCAACTGCCTGCGCCTGTTCGCCGAGCGCTTGGTGACCGCGGAGCCGATCGGCGAGGAGCGCGGCGTCATCATCAACACCGCAAGCGTCGCCGCCTATGAGGGCCAGATCGGCCAGATCGCCTATTCCGCCTCCAAGGGCGGCATTGTCGGTCTCACCTTGCCTGCGGCGCGCGATCTCGCCAGTCAGAAGATCCGCGTCAACACCATCGCGCCCGGCATCTTCTTCACCCCGCTTCTGATGGGACTGAACGAGGAGGCGCGCAAGAGCCTCGGTGCCCAGGTGCCGCATCCCGCGCGTCTCGGCGAGCCCGCCGAATATGCCGCGCTCGCCGTCCACATCGTCGAGAATGCGATGCTCAACGGCGAAACCATTCGCCTCGACGGCGCGATCCGCATGGCGCCGAGGTAATGCGCTTCGACCCTCTCTCCCTGTGGGAGAGGGTGGCGCCGAAGGCGAGCGTATTCCTCGTTGGCGCCGATCACGCCCTCTCCCACAGGGGGAGAGGTCGCAGCCACTGACGCGGCGCTCGCTGAAGCGAAGCTGTGAAAGGATTTGGAGGATACGCCATGAACTTCGATTTCTCTGACGAGCAAAAGCAGCTCCGCGATGAGGCGCGGAAATTCTTGAGCCAGCAATGTCCGCCCAAGGCCGTGCGCACCGTGCTCGACGGCAAGGCGCCTTACGACAAGGCGCTGTGGAAGGGGCTCGCCGAAATGGGCTTTCTCGGCGTCGCGATTCCCGAGACCTACGGCGGCACCGGCGCCGGTCATCTCGAGCTTTGCGTGATCGCGGAAGAAATGGGCCGCGCGCTCGCGCCGGTGCCGTTCTCGTCCACCGTTTATCTCGCGGCCGAAGCGCTGCTGCTTGCGGGCAGCGAGGCTCAGAAGCGAAAATGGCTGCCTCTGATCGCAAAGGGCGAGGCGATCGGCACGCTCGCCTTGTTCGAGGGGAGGGGCAATCCCTCGCCCGAAGCGATCAAGCTCAGTGCCAATAATGACCTGCTCAATGGCACCAAGAAGCCTGTCCCGGACGGAGCAATCGCACATTTCGCCATTGTCGCCGCGCGCACCGGCGCGAGCGGCCGCGAGAGCGACATTTCCCTGTTTCTGGTCGACCTCAAGAGCGAGGGCGTCGCGGTCAACGCGCTCACCAATCTCGATCCGAGCCGCGGGCAGGCCGAGATTGCTTTCACCAATTGCAAGGCCGAGCCGCTCGGCCGCGCCGGCGAAGGCTGGGCCCTCGTGACGCAGGTGCTCGATCGCGCAGCCGTGCTGGTCGCATTCGAGCAGGTCGGCGGTGCCGACCGCGCGCTGGAAATGGGCCGCGACTACGCGCTCGATCGCATCGCCTTCGGCCGGCCGATCGGCTCGTTTCAGGCGGTCAAGCACATGCTCGCCGACATGTATGTGTCGGCGACGCTGGCGCGTTCGAACTGCTATTACGGCGCCTGGGCGTTATCGACCGATGCGTCGGAATTGCCGGAGGCCGCTGCCTCCGCGCGCATCAGCGCCACGCAGGCGTTCCAGCATTGCGCCAAGAACAACATCCAGGTCCATGGCGGCATGGGGTTCACCTGGGAGTTCGACTGCCATATGTATTACCGCCGTGCCAATGCGCTCGCGCTCTCGCTGGGCAGCCTGTCCTATTGGGAGGACGCATTGATCGAGCGCATGCGCAAGAGGAACGCGGCTTAGTTTTTTGCAAGTCATTCCGGCTGCGCCACCAGGCGCAGACCCGGAATCTGGAGCTCATAGATAGAAATTCCGGGTTCGCGCTACGCGCGCCCGGAATGACAGGAAAAAGAGCAAATGAACTTCGACGACACCCCGCAGGAGGCGGCATTCCGCAAGGAGGCGCGGAGCTGGATCTCCGCGAATGCGCCCAGGCAATACGAGGAGGAGCTGAAAAAGGCCTCGCTCGGCCGGACCCAGCTCAAGGGCGCCAACATCCTCGAAGTGGCCAAGGCCTGGCAGAAGAAGAAGGCTGACGGCGGCTGGGCCTGCCTGCACTGGCCCAAGGAATATGGCGGCCGCGGGGCTTCTGCGATCGAGCGCGTAATCTGGCAACAGGAAGAGGGAGCGTTCGGAAAGCTCAGCGCGATGTTCATCATCGGGCACGGCATGTGCGGCCCGACCATGATGGCATATGCGCGCGAGGATCATAAGCGCAGATATCTGCCCCCACTCGCCTCCGGCGAAAACATCTGGTGCCAACTGTTTTCGGAGCCGGCCGGCGGCTCCGATGTGGCGGGCCTTCGCACGCGCGCGGAGAAGCGCGGCGACGACTGGATCATCAACGGCCAGAAAATCTGGACCTCGGGCGCGCATTATTCCGATTACGGTATCCTTTTGACGCGCACCGATCCCGCCGTTGCCAAGCACAAGGGGCTCACGATGTTCTTTCTGGACATGAAGAGCAAAGGCGTGGAGGTCAAGCCGATCAAGCAGGCAAACGGGCAATCGGAGTTCAACGAGGTTTACTTCACCGACGTGAAGATTCCCGACTCCCAGCGCCTGGGCGCGGTCAACGACGGCTGGAACGTCGCGCTGACCACGCTGATGAACGAGCGCATGTCGATCGGCGCAGGTGTTGCGACCGGCTTTCCCGAGATCTTCGACTTCTGCAGCAATCTGATGCTCGACGAGGGACCCGCGATCGAGGACCGCAGCGTGCGTTCGAAGCTTGCCAACTGGGCGGTGAAGGCGAGCGGCCTCAAATACACGAGCTTCCGCACCATTTCCGCGCTGTCGCGGGGAGAACGCCCGGGGCCGGAAAATTCGATCGGCAAGCTGGTGGCGGGCTCAATGATTCAGGAAGTCGCGATGTATGCGCTCGATCTGCAGGGCGCCGCCGGCGTATTGAGCGGCGAGCAGGCGGAACTCGCCGGCAAATTCCAGGCGATGCTGTTGCGCAGCCCCGGGACGCGCGTCGAAGGGGGCACCGACGAGATCATGCGCAACATCATCGCCGAGCGGGTGCTGGGATTGCCGGGCGATATCCGCGTCGACAAGGACGTGCCGTTCAACCAGATTCCGACCAAAGGAAGAGCTTAGGACAGTGCGCAGTGCTTGGGGTGGGCATCGCGAAAGCGTTGCCCACCTCGTCATACTCAGATGGTGGGCACGCTTTGCTGAGCCCATCCTACAAAGCGAGGTTCGCCCATGAATTTCGATGACACGCCGCAGGAAGCCGAATTCCGTGCTGCCGCGCGGAAATGGATCGATGCCAACGCACCGAAAGAATTGGAGGCGGAGCTTTCGCAGTCCTCGCTCGGGCGCATCCGGCTGCAAAACAACGACATGGTCGAGGTCGGCAAGGCCTGGCAGAAAAAGAAGGCGCAAGGCGGCTGGGCCTGCCTGCAATGGCCGAGCGAATATGGCGGGCGCGGCGCTTCGCCGATCGAGCGCGTGATCTGGCAACAGGAGGAGGGGGTTTACGGCAAGCTGACGCAGCCGTTCCAGATCGGCGAGGGCATGTGCGGGCCGACCGTGATGGCCTATGCCAGCGAGGAAACCAAGCGCCGCTATCTGCCGAGGCTCGCCTCCGGCGAGGATATCTGGTGCCAGCTGTTTTCGGAGCCGGCCGGCGGCTCCGACGTCGCAGGCCTTCGCACGCGCGCGGAGAAGAAGGGCGATGGCTGGATCGTCAATGGGCAAAAAATCTGGACCTCGGGCGCGCACTATTCCGACTACGGCCTGTTGATCACCCGCACCGATCCCAACGTGCCCAAGCACAAGGGCCTCACCATGTTCTTCCTCGATATGAAGAGCAAAGGCGTGGAGGTGCGCCCGATCAAGCAGGCCAATGGCATGCAGGAATTCAACGAGGTCTATTTCACCGATGTCGCGATACCGGACAGCCAGCAACTCGGTAATGTCGGCGACGGCTGGAATGTGTCGCTGACCACCCTGATGAACGAGCGCATGTCGATCGGCGCGCGGCTCGCGACCGGTTTCCCCGAGATTTTCGAGTTCTGCTCCAACCTGATGACCGAAGATGGTCCGGCCATCGACGACCGCAACGTGCGCTCCAGGCTTGCGGGCTGGGCCGTGAAATCGAGCGGGCTGAAATACACGAGTTATCGCGCCATCTCGGCCTTGTCGCGCGGCGACCGCCCGGGTCCGGAAAATTCGATCGGCAAGCTGGTCGCGGGCTCGATGCTGCAGGACATCGCGACCTACGCCATGGATCTCGAGGGCGCGGCCGGCGTGCTCACCGGCACCGACGAGGAGATGGCGCGGGGCCAATTCCAGCAGATGCTGCTGTCGTCGCCCTCGATGCGCATTGCCGGCGGTACCGACGAGATCCTGCGCAACATCATTGCCGAGCGCGTGCTTGGTCTGCCCGGGGATATCCGCGTGGACAAGGATGTGCCCTTCAACAAGATCCCGACCAAGGGGCGGTAGACATGACGGACGCTGCAGTTAAGGCGCGTTACGCGACGGAAGATCGCATCGGCGTGCTCGAAGAACTCCTGGGGGAGCGCTATTCGGTGCGCGCCTTCCGCCCGGAGCCCGTGCCGCGTGACACGATCGAGCAGATCCTCAAGGTGGCACAGCGTACGGCCTCATGGTGTAACAGCCAGCCGTGGCAGGTGATCGTCGCGAGCGGTGCAGCCAAGGAGCGCTTTCGCAAGGCGATCTACACCGAAGCGGCCTCAGGTGCACCTCACGACAGCGACTTCCCGTTCCCGCGCGAATACCTCGGCATTTATCTGGCGCGCCGCCGCGAAAGCGGCTTCCAGCTCTACAACGCGCTCGGCATTCAAAGGGGCGACAAGGATGCCTATGCCAGGCAGGCGCTCGAGAATTACAATTTCTTCGGCGCGCCGCATGTCGCCATCATCCACACCGACGAACCGCTCGGCGTTTATGGCGCGATCGACTGCGGAGCCTATGTCAGCAATTTCATGCTGGCGGCGCAGGCGTTGGGGCTCGGCACCATTCCGCAGGCCGCACTGGCGCGCCACTCGGGGCTGATTCGGCGGCACTTCAATCTGGCCAATGACCGCCGCGTTGTCTGCGGCATATCCTTTGGCTATCCCGATGGCGGGCATCAGGCGAACAGTTATCGCACGTCTCGCGCCGAGATCGCGGACACCGTCACTTTTGTCGAGGATTAGCGAAAGCGGGCCCTGGCACGTGATTCGCGGCGCGGTGCCTGTTTTGCGCGCGAGCACCGAGGTTGCCAGCTCGAACTCAGGAACCGCCGTTGTTGCTTTTGCGGGCTTTTTCCCTGGTTTCGTAGGCTTCCAGCAAAGCTATTGACAAAATTCGCTCAAGCATCTTGAGTTGCAACGCCTTGGCGTCAACAATGCATGATTGCAGCCGTGCAATGATTCCGTCGAGCGAGGTATCGTTCACCGTTTCAAATCCGCAATATCAGCCGTGGATCGCATCGAGATGCCTCCAAAGCTTGCAGCATTGAAGACCGACACGGCGACTGCCAGCGGTCTCAGACTGATGCGAAGCTTCCTCAAACTACGCGAGCGGCGGCACCGCGACGAACTCATCGCGTTGGCCGAGCGGCTGGTTGAAGAAGAACAGAAATATCTCGTCGAGCCCGCCGATTGACGGCGACAACTGCGCCGCCTCCAGCCTTGCTTACCCCAAGCATCTTGAAATATCTCTCGCCCCGCGATCAAATTAGCGTGGTACAACTTTGAGTCAATACAAAATAGAATGCAATGTGCTTATTGAATTTCGGATAGCTGCCGATAGGCGTCCGGAATAAACCACAAGCCGCGCTGTTGTGCGCGTTCCAGCCAGTGGAGGCTTCAGAACTTCGGCTGCCGTTTCTCGGCGAAGGCCTGGATGCCCTCCTTGATCTCGGCCGAGCGCATGCTCTCGATCGCGCGGGCGTCTGCGGCCGTCTCGTCCAGCTTTCCGCGGGCGAATTCGTTGATGGTGCGCTTCATGCCTCGCATCGCGATCGGTGCATTGCGGGCGAGGATCGCGGCAAGGCGGTCGACCTCCTCGTCGAGCGCTTCCAGCGGCACCATTGCCGTGAGATAGCCGATGCGCAGCATCTCCGGCGCGTCGATCTTCTGGGCGGTCAGGAAAAGCTTCTTCGCATTGTCCGTGCCGAGCCGCGAGACGTAACGCGCAATGCCGCTCTTGTAATAGTGCAGGCCGAGCCGGGCCGCCGGCATGAACATTTCGGCGGTATCGACGCCGATGCGGAAATCGCAGGCCAGCGCCAGATCGGTCGAACCGCCGTAAACTCCGCCGTTGAGACGACAGATCGTCGGCAGCGCGAGATCCTCGAGCCTGTTGACCACGACCTCGAACGCGCTTCCGGCGGTTTGCTCTTGCACCTCGCTTGCGCGGTCCGAAATCGATCCGAGGTCGTAGCCGGCGCTGAAGGCCCTTCCGGTGCCCGTCAGCACCACCACACGAAGCGCGGGATCGGCCTCGACCCGGTCGAACAGCGTGAGCAGCGCCTCCAGATCCTCCGGCTGCAGGCGGTTGAGATGTTTGGGCCTGTTGAGGCGAATGGTGGCGCGGGCGCCGTCTATCGCAAGCAGGGGCGTGCTCGCCGCGTCCGTCGGCCCGGCCGAATGGTGCTGCATCATTTGTTCACTCATTTGTTCTCTTGCGCGCGACGCTTGGCCTCGGCGTCGATGGTTTCGGCAAGGTCGGGATGGCGCGCCATCAACAGGCGGAAATCGACGAGATCGAGCACCAGGAGCTTGGAGAGCTGGGTCGTGGTGATGCTGGCGGTCCGTATGTTGCTGCCGAGCAGCGCCATTTCGCCGAAAAATGCACCCTCGCCAAGCCGAACCCTCTTGTTGCCGGGCAGATCGACCTCGACCTCGCCGGAGGCGATGAAATACATGCAATCGCCCTGCTGACCCTTGCGGATGATCATGGCGCGAGGGGGCAGGTCGATGGTGCGCAGCATGTGGGTGACATCGGCGATCGCCGATGGGCCGAGGCTCGCAAAGAACGGCACCTTGCTCACGGTCTCCCAGGTCTTGAGGAAGTTGTCACGCCGCGTCTCCGCCGCAAAGCCGGTCGCCAGGATACCGGTCCAGAGCCCGAACACGCCAAGCCCGCAAATCATGACAAAGGCGGCGACCATGCGCCCGAGAGGCGTAATCGGCACCACGTCGCCATAGCCCGTCGTGGTCAGCGTCACCACGGCCCACCACAGGGCGGCAGGCACGTTGCCGAAGGTTGCGGGCTGCACATCGCGCTCGAGAAAATACTCGGCGACCGACCCGAGGAACAGCACGAGCAGGAACAGCACCAGCACGCTGAGCAGCGGGCCGGATTCAAGCACCAGCACCCGGCGCAACTGCCGTAGGCCCGGAATCCCCGGGATCACCTTGATGAGCCAGAGCACGGCGAACAGCCATGCCGTCTTCGGATTGGCGCCGAGCACGAGCGCCAAGGGAACGGCGAGCACGCAGGCCGCATCCAAAAGGCCACGGCCCGAAAACTGATAGCTCCAGCCGCGCCCGATCCTGAAGGCGTGCCTCAGGCGCACCAGCCATTCGAAGGTGAAAAAGCCTAAGCAGCCCCAGAGCACGGCGTCGACCCAATGGTGCGCCGCCTCATAGGCGGGATCGACGGTGAGAATCACCACCATCACGACGCCGATCACGACCGCGACATGAGCCGCCTTGGTCATGTTGCGGCCGGCGGTCGCGGCAGCGAATTGCCGGAAACCGGGAAAGATCGGCAATTTGGACGTGCCGGAAGGGTCGCTCATCCCAAAAAACCTGATGCCGCCATGCGTTAGCCGGCTTTTTCACAGGGTGCCCCCGGCGCGGGAGGCCGTCAACGACGCTTGCCAAACGGCGTTAGCGCCCCGGGCGGTCGCCCGTAACCTCCGTCGGCTCCCCCGACGCGGTAATTTTCGCGGGATCGGGCCAAATCCCCGACAAAACGTCGCCTTTTCACCGTATATCGAAGGCCTCACCGGAGCATTATGATGACGTCTGCGCGACGCCATCGGTTTTCAAAACGATTACTTCCAAAAGGCTGGCCGGCTACCCATGGACACATCTCATATCGCTGAACACGCAGGAACTGCCGGTGCATTATTTGCCTCGGTGTTCCTGGTTGCCACCACCACGATGCGGACGATGATCCCCTTGCGGCTCTTCGGCATCCTCACCAATGTCGTGCTGATCACCACGGCGATCCCCTCGCACAATTACGCGACGATCGCAGTGCAGGTGGTGGTGCTCGGGCTCAACTCCTATCGACTTCATCAGATGCTGCAGCTCGTACGCGATGTGAAGCAGTCGGTGAACAGCGACTTGTCCATGGAGTGGCTGAAGCCGTTCATGACCGAGCGCAAGTGCAAGGCCGGCGAGGTGCTGTTCTACAAGGACGAGAAAGCCGACAGCATGTCATACATCGTCAGCGGCCGGTTTCGCCTGGTGGAATCCGGGATCGAGCTGCCCGTCGGCGCCATCGTCGGCGAGCTCGGCATGCTGTCGCCGTCGAAAGTGCGAACCCAGACGCTCGAGTGCATTGCCGACGGGCTGATCCTCAGCGTGAGCTACGATCAGGTCGAGCAGCTCTACGTGCAGAATCCGGCGTTCGGGTTCTACTTTCTGCGCCTTTCCAGCGCCCGCCTGTTCCAGAACATTGGCACCCTGGAGCAGCGCCTGGCGCAGCAGACCGCCCTTGCGGCGGCGAAGCCTGCCTGAGGCAAGAGGAATTTCGCGTGTCCGACGATGGCCTGCTGTCCTCGCTGCGGTATCTGTTCGCCGATTTTCTCGACGAGGAGGACCACACGCCGCCGTTTCTGCCCGACGGCCTGCCCGAGGGTGCCGACGCGATCGTCAGCGAGGGCATCCATGTGCTGATGGATTACCAGGGCGCGAGCTATGCGAGACTTTATGTGGAGCGGCTCAACCGCTTCGTTGGCAGGCAGGACGTCGATGCTGTAGCTTTTGGCAAGATCGCGCGCCTGATGGCCAGCCGCATGGCCTATGAAGACGCGATCCGGATCGCGCAGCTCAAGCTTGCCGAGTATCGCGATAGCGGGATTGCGTCGACGGAGGTCAACAAGTTCAGGTTCGACGAATTGGTCGACGCATTGCCGGCCGTTGCCGCCGATCCGGTGCTGATGGTGCTCGACAAGCTCGGCTGGACGCGCCGGCGGGTCTCGATCCCGTTCTCGACCACGAGCGCATGGGGAATCCGGCGTCTCAAGGTCGAAGCGTGGTTGCGCCGCTGGCGGATGTTCTCGATCCGCTACGCCGAGGAACGGGCCTGGGTTGAGCGCTGGCTGCACATGATCAATCGAGCGCTCGTCAAGCAGCCGCAGGCGGTGAACGCGCTGATCGAGACTGCGACCATGGTGCAGGGCTTTGGCGATCCCTATCGCCAGGGACTCGCGGACTGGCATGCCATCATCGATGGGCTCGCCAAGCCGACCTTCGACGGCGTATTGCCGCTGACTGATCTTGCCGGCGCGATCGCAGAGGCGCGCGCAGCTGCCGCCCCCGATCCGCGGCAAGCCGCGCTCAAGCGCGCGATTGCCGAGATCAGGGCCCGCGCGCAAGCCGCGGGCGCCGACGCGGCAGCCGAGTAATGATCGGAGCACCACGTCTCCGCTGACGTTCCCGGCGTCTCCTGATGTTCCAGCTCAGATGGATGGCAGGTCGCTTCCGCCAACCACAGCGCTAGGCCGCGCGACGCTGTTCGGTGGCCTGGGTGATTTGCCTGCCCGCATCGTCCACGGCCCTGAGCGACATGTCCGCCATGCGCCGGCCACTCTGCAGCACGTTTTCCATGCTCTCGCGCAAAAACTCGGTCTGGACCGCCGCAACCTCCTGCGGCGTTCGGCAACGCCAGAGTTCGTTCATGCGATTCATGCCGCTCTCGATCTGGTGGCGAACGAAAGCGAAGTACTCCTGGGAAATCCCGCTAACGCTTTTCGTCACAGCGCTGGTCGAGTGAATGATCGTCGTGGCGCTGCGCGTTGAACGTTCGGTTGCTCGCTGCACATCGTTGCCCGACAAGCCGAGCGCCCGACTGAGCTGGTCGGTCGACTGACCCATAACCGTTGTGGTGAGATCCGGCCCGAAGCGAAGCGCGTTCTGAAGCATTTCCGCGTTTTTCTGCAGCAGATCAGCACCGGCGTGTGCAACGTTCTGACCGGCCTCTGCCGTGGTTTCTCCCATGCGCCTGGTCTGTTGAGCCGCGCTCCTGCGGACTTCGCGATTGGCTCTGTTGGCGGCTTGACGTGATTTATTTCCCTTGCGGGAAGTTGCCATCTTTTTTCTCCGTGAGATTGCGTTCAA
This sequence comes from uncultured Alphaproteobacteria bacterium, assembly GCA_963738845.1. Lineage (GTDB taxonomy): Bacteria > Pseudomonadota > Alphaproteobacteria > Rhizobiales > Xanthobacteraceae > Bradyrhizobium. The sequence continues at coordinate 49,743 of CAVTYJ010000024.1, forward strand.
GACTTAAAACAAACTTTAACGTAGTCCGTCGCAAGCAAACGAAATGCCCGTAGAACCGTTCCCGACCACTTGCAATATCCGCAGCGGAACGAGAACTCTACATTCCTGTTCTTCCCCGGATAGTTCACTCTGCGCAGTTCCGCTCCAGCCCGCGTGCGAGGGTTCACGTTGTCAAGTACCGAAACCATCATCGCAATCGTCTGCTGTTCCTGACGCGTCGGAGAAAGCCGCAGATGTTCCATTCCCTGTTCATGTTGGCGATCGAGGCGAACCAGGTCGTTGGACTGCGTGTGATGAAGCTCATGCTGGGCGGCAAAAGAGCGCGGCGCGAGGCGGAACTGATGGTCAAAGAGAAGGTGGATGCGGCCTTGCAAGCTGGCGCGAGCTTGATGGCCGGCGCATCGGGCGACGAGATAGTCGAGAGATATCGCCAGCATGTGAAAGCAAATGCCAGGCGACTGGCGCGGGGCAAGCGCAGGCGAACTGGAAAAAGGCGGCGATAGTTCGATGAACCGTGGAACGTCAGGTTCCTTTGCGCCATCTCGGAACGCCGCGGTCCCGCAAACGTTGACTCCCATTCCCGACATGAAGGAGACGTTACATGGATCGTGAACATGTGAAGGGAGTAGCTGACAAGGCCAAAGGCTCGATCAAGGAAGGCGCCGGAAAGATAAGCGGCGACAAGAAGCTTGAGAGCGAGGGAAAGGCCGACAAGGCCAAGGGGTCCGCGCACAAGGCTGCGGGCGATGTCAAGGATGCCGGGCGCGACCTGATGGACGACTAGATCAAAAGCCAGGAATCTCAATCTCGGCCGCCCTTCAGGGGCGGCTTTTTTTGCGCGCGGCGCTGGCAGGCGGGCTCGGTTTTCGAATGTTCTCGCCCATACATGGGTCAGGTTTTCGCACGTGAGCCGCCCAAATCCTTGCATTTTGTCGCGAAAACCAATATCTTCTGATTATTCGATTAGCCGCTGTTACTTTTTGAATGCGCCGGCGGGCTCCTTCCCAAAGACATCGACCAGTTGAATGGAATCGCGTGATGGTCACGCGAGATATGTATGCTTTGGAGAAGAGGATGCCGACAGGTACGGTCAAGTGGTTTAACGGTCAGAAGGGGTTTGGCTTTATCCAGCCCAGCGACGGCGGAAACGATGTCTTCGTTCACATCAGCGCCGTTGAACGGGCGGGGCTTTCGAGCCTGGCGGAAGGTCAGAAGGTTTCTTACGAGGTCAAGCTCGACCCAAGGCGCGGCAAAAGCAGCGCAGAGAACCTGCGGGTTTGACGACCTCTGCTGACAACTGATCTGCGACATGAGTTGCCAGCACCGAATACGCCGCGTCTTTTCTTGAAAGACGCGGCACAAACCGTGCACAAGATCGACAAGCTCTAGGCGTCGCAAAAACGGGAGTTCTGACGAATGCAAGTCTTGGTTCGCGACAACAATGTCGAGCAGGCGCTTCGAGTTCTGAAGAAAAAGCTGCAGCGCGAAGGCGTGTTCAGAGAAATGAAGCGCGTGAGCTTCTACGAAAAGCCTTCGGAGAAAGCGGCGCGAGAAAAGTCCGAAGCCATTCGTCGCGCGCGCAAGCTGGCCCGGAAACAAGCGATCCGTGAAGGATTGATCGCCGCCCCCGTGAAAAAGCCAGTCGACAGGCGGCCGACCCGAGCGCTCCCGAGCAGCGCGCCCGCGAGCCCCAAGCGTCCCTGACAGGACACGTTCGGTCTGGTTTCTCGACCGCAAATCGATGCGCGCGGGTCAAGCCGGAAAAACGATCTCGCAATATCTGCTAGCGATCGGCCGGTACACCTCGCGATCGTTTAGGGATCGAGGTTGCTGTACTGCACAATTCGATCGATCCGTTTCATTCCAAATGTCTCGTTCAGATTCGATACGCGTGGCTGTCCTTACGTCAGCGCATGGTCAACTCGGCTAACATCTGCCAAAAAGTCTGCCGAGGACCTTACATTCATGCTGCAATCGTCTTCCTCGATCGAGACAAGAGATTCCTGGATCGTCGCCTCCGTGTCGCTCGTCATCATGATGATGGCGTTTGGCGCGCCCTGGATCAATGCGGTCGCGCTGAAGGACATTGCCGCCGAGGTCGGAGGCAGCCGTTCGATTCCTGCGCTTGCCAGTGCGCTGGCCTGGCTTGGCTCCGGCGCCGGCGGCATCCTGATGGGCCGCATTGCTGAACGTGTCGGCACGCGCTGGACCGTGATCTGCGGCGGGCTGATGATCGGCCTTGGTCTGGCGATCTCGACGCTGGGGCTGCCCTGGCCGTTATGGATCGGGCACGGGCTATTCATCGGCATGATCGGGCTCGGCGGCATCAATGCGCCTTTGTATATCTATGTGAGCCGCTGGTTCGACCGCAGGCGCGGTTCGGCGCTCGCGCTCATTTCGAGCGGCAGCTATCTGGCGGGGGCGCTGTGGCCGCCCGTCTTTGAGCGCGCCATTGCCTGGCTCGGCTGGCGTCAGACGATGCTGTGGTATGGGGTGGCTGCAATCGTCGCGATCGTGCCGCTGGCCGCCATGTATTTTCGTCATCCGCCCGAACTGTTCGATCCGGTTGCTGGGTCCGTTGATGGCGACGGCCAAACGCGCTTGCTCGGCCTGCCGCGCAATGTCGTATTCGCGATGATGTGCGGCGCGGGGGTCATGTGCTGCATTCCGATGGCCATGCCGCAGGGCCATCTGGTCGCCTTCTGCACCGACCTCGGGATTGCTCGCTCCACCGGCGCGCTGATGTTATCGGTGCTGCTCAGCACGGCATTCCTGAGCCGGCAAATCTGGGGCCTCATCGCCGATCGCGTCGGCGGACTTGCGACCGTGCTCATCGGATCGGCCTGGCAGGCGGCGTCGATGGTGTTTTTTCTGTTCACCCAGAATGAAGCGGGGCTGTTTGCGGTTGCCGCCGTCTTCGGCTTGGGGTTTTCCGGCATCATCCCTGCCTATGTGCTGGCCGTGCGCGAGCTGTTTCCGGCATCGGAAGCCCCGTGGCGCATTCCGACGATGTTGCTGTTTAGCGGGCTCGGCATGGCGAGCGGCGGCTGGCTCGCCGGTCTGCTCTACGATCATTTCGGCTACTATGCGCCTGCGTTTGCGGCAGGCGTCGGCGCCAATATCATCAATTTGCTCGTGATCGGCGTGCTGACCGCGCAGCAGCGCCGTTATGCTCATTTGCGCGTGAACGATGGATTGAAGGTTCGCTCCGTCTAAGCTCGCTCGGCATCATCTTGTCTATCGCCGGAACGCTCAGCTTGCCGCAGCGAACATCCTCACCTCGCCTCCCTCTTTCTCTCGAGGATAGAACTGCATCAGGCAGCGAAGTCCGCCGGGCTCGAACTCCAGGCTTACCGACCATCCCGCCTCGGCAGCGAAAATGCTGTTGATCATTTTCGTCCCGAAGCCGCGGCGGCTGGGTTTGCGGACCAACGGGCCGTCCCTTTCGATCCAGTTCAAGGCGACGCGACCGCTCTCCTCGGTTTTCCAGGACACGGCCAGCTTGCCTGAATGAGCCGAGAACGCTCCGTATTTTGCAGCGTTGGTGCTGAGTTCCTGGAGTGCCGCCGACAACGCCAATGCGAGCTTGGGCGGCAGCAAAATCGGGGGCCCGCTCACCTCCAGGCGGTCGGATCCTGCAAAGGGCGCAAGCGTCCGTCTGACGAGTGATTCCAAGGTCGCGCCCGTCCAATTGTTTTCCGTGAGGAGATTGTAGGCTTCCGACAAGGCAAGAAGACGCCCCTCGAATGCATCAGCGTATTGATCCACCTCTTTTGAGCTGGCGCGCGACAAACGAGCGATCGATTGCACCGTGCCGAGAGTGTTCTTTACGCGATGATTGATCTCATCCAGAAGTGCTTTCTGCTGTTTCAAGGCGTCTGCCAGCTCGCGCCCAACCTTGTGCAGCACTTTCTTCATCCGATTGACTTCCGCAATACTGCCGAGTCTTGGTTCGGCCGCGCCCGAACGCAGCGAGGATACGTATTTCTCAAGTCCGGAGAATTCGGCGACAAATTGATTTGCAAGCAGCCGCGCCAGGGCCAGTCCCAGAGCGAACGTAAAGAGGGTCAGCGCAATGATCCATTCGACCGTGCGATGTAGCGGACCGTCGACCGTCTCGCGCGGAACGGCAAGGTTGATGGTCCAGCCGCTTTGGCTGGATCGCAGGAGCGAGGTGTAAGTTGGTATGCCCGCCCTCGACACCGCCTTGACCCAGAAGGCCGACGGTCCTCCGATGTGTGCCATGACCTCGGGAATGGTCGGTTTGCCCACCAGTTCGTCACCGTTCACCAGGGGCCGTCGCGCCAGCAATATCCCCTTGGAATCGATGATGCTGCCGACCAATCCGTCGGAGACATAGTCGTCCATCAGCGTCGATAGATAATTCGTCGAAAGCCCGATGTTGAGCGCGTAACGTGTTTCTCCCTTCACGCGCACGGGCACGGCTATCGTGACGATGGGCTGACCATCGACGACCGCCTTTTGAAGTCCGGACACCTGTGGGACTCCGGTCTGGATGGCCCGACTTTCGACATCGAACTCGACGCGTTTGGGCAGGCGATCGCCGAGAGCCAATCTGGTGTTTACCAGTTGCTGGCCGTCGGGATCGTACAGCGCGATCGCGACGCCACCGATCAGCTTGACGGCGTCAATTGCATGCTCTCTGAACTCGGCAAACCTTCCGTCCGCCAGCGACGGTGAAAGCGCCAGAACCTGGAGATCCTCGATGATGTTCGCAACGCGCAGTTCGGTTGCGTTGCGCATCAGGCGGAGGCGGTCCTCGTATTCAGCTTTCTTGAGCTGGGACGATTCCGCCACGAAGTGGTACGCGAGAAACGCTGCACACGCCGCCACTGGAAAGGACGTGGTGATGGCAAGGACCAGGAGATAAGCCGAGACCGGCCAGCTGCCGAAGGCCCGTCTGATCTGAATTAACAGTCGCCCCAAACGGCTCTCCCAGGTCACGTTCCTTCCAACAGTCAGGGCGATCGCTGACTTCAGCGTAACCATTGCAAGGAGGCTGACAAGCGCGCGCTTCGACTAACCCGCCTGCGGAACTTTTGTTCCAGGCGTCAAGCAGCTCATCGACTATGCTGCGGTTCTAGGTACCGGCGAGCATCAGGGTAGGCTCGAAATCTGGGCGCCTAACGGATCAGTGCCCCATGCCGGGCATCACCTTGCCGTTGAAGATTTCGGGGTTGGGCGGACCCTCCACGCTCAGGATGCCCGACAACCCGCGCTCCAATCGTGACAGCGCATGATCGACCAGCGTGTAGTTGCCCGGCACGTCCAGCTTGAAGTCGACCACAACAGCGCCGCCCGGCGCCACGGTGACGGTTTGGATTCCTTCATGCGGCGGGCTTTGCAGTCCGCCAAATGTGTACACCCTGTCGAGTATCTCCCCGATGACGTGGAATGACGATGTGTAGTTCGGCCCGCCGACGCCGAAAAAAATGCGCACGGTTTCGCCGACCTTCGCATGCAGCGGGTGGAGCCTGGACAGCGCTCCGACGGAGCCGTTGAAGACGAAGTATTCCGGCCGCTCGTTCAGAAGCTTCTCCACGCTGAACTCCGCGCTTCCGTGCTGGCCGTATGGGATGTCGGAATAGATTTCGCCCTGCATGACGTAGAACTCGTGATCCACCGGCGGCATGCCGCCTTCAGGTTCCACCAGGATCATGCCGTACATGCCGTTCGCGATATGCTCGGCGACCATGGGAGTTGCGCAGTGATAGACATAAAGGCCCGGCACGAGCGCCTTCCACGTCATCGATTTCTCCTGCCCGGGATCGACCTGAAGCGCAGCCGCCCCGCCGCCCGGGCCGGTTGCGGCGTGAAAGTCGACCGAGTGAATCATCGAGCTGTCGGCGGAATTCTTTAGATGAATGTCGATGGTGTCGCCGACACGCACGCGGATGAGCGGGCCCGGCACCTTGCCGTTGAAGGTCCAGTAGCCGAAGGTCGTCCCTTCCGCGAGCCGGCCTTCGAGTTCCACGCTGAGCAGGTCGACTCTGACGGTTTGCGGATCGCGCTTGCCGATCGGCGGCGGCACATCCGTGGGCTCGCGCGAGATATCGGCTTCCACCACCGTCTGAGGCGGTGGACGCGGGGTGACGAGGAACTGACCCTGCATGCCGGCGAGCCGATGGCCGGGCACGCTGCAGAAATAAACGAAATCGCCGGACTTGTCGGCGCGGAATGCGATCGTGGTGCTGGCGCCTTTTCCGGTCACGCGCGGCGACGTGGTGTTCTGATCGGGGAATACGATGTCGTGCTCCGCGCCTTCGCCGTTGATCAAGGTGAGTTGAACCACCTGCCCCTCGACCGCGGTCAGGACCGGATTGACCTTGCCGTCGATCGCGCCGCCCTGGCCGATATAGGCCATGCGCCCCTCCGCGATGCCCGAACGCAAGGTGTATCTCGCGTCAGGAATGTAGGTGACGTTGGTGCCGGGTGCGCCTTGCGCCGCCTGGGTTTGGGCCGGCTGTGGCGTGGGCGATGCCGCCGCTGACGAAGGCTGTTGTGTCGGTGCAGCCGCGGCCTGTCCGCCGCCTGCCAGATAGGCAATCACGTCGGCGCGGTCGTGATCGGTCTTGAGGCCTGGAAACGGCATCTTATTGCCCGGCACGACCTTCGCCGGATCGTTCAGGTATTGATCGAGCGTCTGGGCATTCCAGACGATGTCAGCCGATTTCATCGCAGGCGAATAATTGTAACCAGCCTCCGTGCCCGCCTTGCGGCCGATGACAGCTGCCAGCGATGGGCCCAGCATGTTTTTTCCCGCCTCGATGGAATGGCAGGCTTGGCACTTTCTGAACACCAGACGGCCTGCCGAGGCATCGCCCGGGGCCGATTGTCGATCCGATGATGCAGCATTGGCCCCGGGCGGCGCGTTGGAGGCCGGTGGTGCAGGTGATTGTCCTGTCGTCGAGCTCGGCGGCGGGGCGTTGCTCGCCGCCATGTGGTCATGAGCGGGCTCTGCAGTGGGGGCCGCCGGCGCTGGTGCTGGGGCGGTCGTGGATGGCTTCGATGGTGCGGAATTGTCTTGATTGGCCGCCGGCTGAGGACGCGCCTTGCTCGATTGGGCGAGTTGCTCTCCAGATTCCTTTGCGCTGGTCCGCTGTGGCGGGGGCGAGGGGGAGGGCGCGAGCGTCGAAGCGGCGGCTGGCTTGGGCCGATCTTGACCTTGAGCGGAGGCGGCTTGATCCGGGGAGGCGGCGGCCGTCGGGTTCCTCGATGAAGATAGCTGGCCGCCCAGATAGATCGCGCCGAAGATCACGGCCAGCCCGACGATGAAAATGGACGATGCCCGCCAGAGCGAGCGAATTTGTTCCCACATCCTGAAAACCTGTTGCTTGTCCGGTCGCGTGCCGCAGGCCAGCCGATCTCCGCAACGCGTCGCGCTCCTTGATCTAGATCAACGCATGCCCGCGCAGGGCCAAAAAGCCGCGTCGGTTGCCCTAGCCGTATCGGGGTGAGTCAAATAAGCTGACCGCCAAACTCTGAGCGATCAGGCGCGCGCCGGGCATTTCAACGGAACATGGCATGGCAAATCGATTCGTTATGACGCAACCAACCGTGGAGGTGCGGCGCTGGCGGAGACCGGCAATTGCGGCGCTCGCGGCGATCGCCGCACTGGCGGCGTTGACCTGCGGCGCAGCGGCCAGACAGGCGCGCCCCGCGACGCCCTCCGAGGCAACCGCGCCGCGCGAGGCAGGCGAGCCGATCATGGCGATCGTGTCGATCAAGAGCCAGCAGGTCACTTTCTACGACGCCGAGGGCTGGATCCTGCGCGCGCCGGTATCGACCGGCACTACCGGACGCGAGACGCCTGCCGGCATCTTCGCCGTCATCGAAAAGGACAAGGATCATCACTCCACCCTGTATGACGATGCCTGGATGCCCAACATGCAGCGCATCACCTGGAACGGCATCGCGCTGCACGGCGGTCCGTTGCCGGGCTATGCGGCCTCGCACGGCTGCGTGCGGATGCCCTACGACTTCGCCGAGAAGCTGTTCGACAAGACCTGGATCGGCATGCGGGTGATCATCTCGCCCGACGACGCGGCTCCGGTCGAGTTTTCCCACCCGGCTCTCTTCGTGCCGAAGCCGGAGGCCATCGCGGCCGCTCCGGCGCGTGCCGAGACGCTGACCCGCGAGGCCGAGGAGGCCGCGAAGGCGGCCGACGAGGCGAAGAAAGCAGCCGCCACGGCAACGCGCGAGACAGCAACGCTCGCGGCTTCACTCCGCAAGCTGGAGGCGCTCAAGAAGGGCGCCGACGCCGAACTCGCCTTCGCCGACAAGACGCTCGCGGCTGCAAAGACGGACCAGGCCAAGGCGAAGGCCGAGGAGCAGAAGCAGAAGGCCACGCTCAAGGCCGCGGAAGCTTCTACGCAACTCGAGAGCACCAGGGCCGATGCCAAGTCGAAGCTCGATGCCGCGGCCGCTGCAAAGGATGCTGTCAAAACGACCCAGACCAAGAAGGCCGATACCGCCAAGGCCGCCAGCGAGGCAAAGCTCGCGCTCGAGCCGGTCTCGGTCTACATCAGCCGCGCGACGCAGAAGCTTTACGTGCGGCGCAACACCCACAAGCCGTGGCCGGACGGAGGCGAGGTGTTCGATGCGTCGATCGAGGTTCCGGTCACGATCCGCAATCCTGACAAGCGGATCGGCACGCATGTGTTCACGGCGATGGCGCGCAAGGACTCGGGCCTGCGCTGGAGCGCGGTGACGATCGACGACGCCGACGACGCCAAGGACGCGCTCGACCGCATCACCATCCCGCAGGATCTGATCGATCGAATCGCGCCGACTGCATTGCCGCGATCCTCCATCATCGTTTCGGATGAGCCGCTGAGCCGCGAGACCAATTACCGCACGGAGTTCGTGGCGGTGCTCAACAACCAGCCCCAGGGCGGCTTCATCACGCGAAGGCCTACCGTCGAGGTTCCCGTTGCGAGCGGCGGCGACTGGGGAAGCGAGGGCTTCGGCTTCTTTTTCCAGCGCAATTGGAACGGCCAGCCCGGCACGACCAACGCGCAGCCCGGCACTCCGATGATGCGTCCGCGCGCCGGCCAGTACTATCAGCCGATGCAGCCACGTTGGTGGTGAGACGCGCCACGTGCTTGCTCGCAGGCTCGAAGCACAGCCTGGATTTGAGCGAAGGGGGTCCGCTCCCGGCGGGTTCCCTCTGTGGCAAGAATGAATTCGAAATCCAGTTCTTGTGGACCCTTCGATTATTAATGCCCGGAACCCTGCCGTGCTGCTAGAAGAACTCGGGCAGGGGACATCTCAACATGACTGGCATGGCTCAAGGTTCGCTCTTCATCCTGGCGTGTGCATTCCTGTACGGGCTGACGCTGTTTCTGTTCAGCGATCAAATCAGGCGCAGGCCTTGACCGGCCGTCAGCGCTCGACCTTGAACGAGACCCTGACCTTCGCGCGATAGGCTTCCACCTTGCCCTTCGCGTCCAGTTGCATGTCGAGCTCGACGATTTCTGCGAACTCGAAGATTGCGCAGGGATTTGGAGGCTTGTTCGACCGCGTTGGCGGCCGCCTTCTCCCAGGATTCCTTGCTGCTCCCGACCAGCAAAATCACGTCATAGACGCTGTCAGGCATGTCGTCCTCCCGTTCGTTCCGGACCAACAAGCAGGGTGCCCTCAGGCGCCTTGGCTATTGATCTGGATCAAGGGTCCGGCCCCCCGACGGGAAAATCGGTAAACTCGAGCCGCTTGCGGCGAACGAGGCCGGCCGGCGTCATGCGCCATTGCCTTGTCCCGCGCGGTCATCAATCTCGAACGACGAACTTCTTGTAAATCCAGCGGCGCCCATCGTAACGCCGCCAGACCTTTCCAAAGACAAGCCGGCCCGTGATCGATCGCCGCGGAATCAGAACCTTCCAAAGATGCCAGGCCTCCGCCCAGCCTGGTGCCGGGCTGAAATCGAGGAAATCGCCGCTCTCGCCATCGGTTGTCACGAGCGGAGCTTCCAGGAGGAAACGACGGCACCGCGTTCTTGCGTGGGCTTGTCTGCGGCTCCAGGCTTGAGGAGATTTGCGACAGCCTCTGCGCTTCGCACCCGCGCCCGCAAATCCTGCAGTTCGCGATATTCCGCCTCGAGCAGACAGAGCGAGTTGCACTCTGCGCTCCGCTTCATGTGATGGTTCGTGGTGTGATAGGCGGAATATCGGATCATAGTATGGAGCCTGCTTTTGCATGAGCCTCGGTCGGGAAATGTCCGGCCGCGTCCCGTCCTGCGGGGTTCCCCGAAAATATCGGTGTGACGCCGGCTCGCAACGCAAGTCGCTCGTTAAGCTTGATGCTCGCTCTGGAGGTTAATTCTGGAACCGGAAGCACGGCCTCGGACTCCGAGGGTTTAATGCCGACTGGCCCTCTTGCCGCCAGTGCGTTCCGGAATCGTCGGCGGCCGACCTCATTGCAATCGCGAAAACGCCGATAGAAGGCGCTCGCGGGCGATTTCGTAGGGGAAGTCGCTGCGGTTGGCGAGCAGCACCACGCCGACCTTTCGCGCGGGTACAAATCCGATATAGGCCGACGCGTTGTTGAGACCGCCAGGCTTGTCGACAATGGTTATCCCGTCCACATGGACGGTTTCCCAAGCCATCGCCTGTCCGAGTTCTGGGCTGACACGGATCATCTCCCGCTGGGTCATCTGTAAAGCCTCAAGCAACTGCGGATCGGCAGCTCGTACTCCGAGGCAGGCGTCAAGGAAAATGGCGAGATCGCGCGCCGAGGAAAACATCTGTTCCGTGCCGGCGAAATTGAAATAGCTGTGCTGGTCGCCCGGTGATCCGACTGGCATGCCGTTGTAAAGATAGCCCTGGACGGCGCGCTGGATGAGTTCCGGAGTCAGGATGGAATGGCCGTCCGGCCCGCGTTCGGGAAGCAGGGTCGACTTCATGCCGAGTGGCATCAGGATGCGGTTTTCGATAAGCTCGCCAATCGGACGTCCATATCGACGCTCGAGCGCGAGCTGCAGTAGCACGTAACCGGCGTGCGAATAGATCCGTTGCTTGCCCGGCTCTTCGCCGGCCCGGGGCGTCCATGCATTGAGCGCGTCGATGAATTCGTCAAAAGTGTACGACCTGTTCGGCCATGGCGGGTGATCCGTTTCCAGCGAAACGCCCGAGGTATGGCTGCTAAGCTGCCCAAGCGTGACCCGACGAATGTAGTCACCGCGCAATTCGGTCACATATTTGTCGATCGGGTCGTCCAGGCTCATCTCGCCGCGGAGTGTTCCGAGCGCCAGCAGCGTAGCGTCAAAGACTTTGCGCACCGACGCCAGATTGAACAGCGTGTCCGAGGTGATGTCCCGCTTCTCCGCTCGATCAGCCAGGCCGTAGTTGAAGAACCATGTATGGCCTTTGACGTAGACCGCAGATGCGAGGCCGCCCGCATCATTTTCGACCGCCACGGGGCCAATGTTGTCCGCGACGATGTCGCGAACCCTCGCATCCTCGTCAGAGTCTGTCATGGCGATTTGCGGCAGAGCAAGCAGCGCGCAGGCCGGAAGAACAAGACCCGCGGCGATGATGATGCGCAACCAGCGTTTCATCGAGATGATTGCCATTCGATATTCATCCTGGAGCTATGTCCAAGCGCCAAGCTGGCGCGCAGCAAGGTCGGCGGTTCGATGTCGCGTTGGGTCATAACACGGCATAATACTCCACTTTTGCCGCCCGGTTGAGCTCCTCAAGGCGTCGGGCGCGTCCGCAACGGTCAGATCGGGATGTTATGTTGCGGCTCTCCGGGAGGTGATAGTTTGGCGATCTCGGAGAAGGTGTGTCTGGAGGAGATGTTCATGTCCGCAACTGAATTGTCGAACAGCGAGGCGGAACGACTGCGCGCATTCGAACGCCAAGGTCATGATGCTCTGGCAAAGAGCTATCACGCATTTTTTTCCTCCGTCACGGCTCTGGCCACCAATCCCCTTTTCGATGCCGTGCGACTGCGCGCGGGAACACGTCTGCTGGATGTCGCGAGCGGGCCGGGTGCTCTTGCGGCCGAGGCCGCAGATCGCGGCGCTCGTTCGGTCGGCGTTGACTTGTCCGCAGGGATGATAGCACTGGCGCAGCGCTTGCACCCTGGAATCGAATTTCGTGAAGCAGATGTCGAACATCTGCCATTTCCCGATCGTTCGTTCGACGCAGTCGTCTGCGCTTTCGGACTTGGACATTTTCCCAACCCGGAACTTGCCCTCGCAGAGTGCGTACGAACCTTGTCGCCCGGAGGATGCATTGCATTGGCCTGGTGGCAAGATCCGGCGCGCCAGCGGATCCAGGGCATCTTCCGCGAAGCCATTGCCGAGATCGGCGTGTCGGTGCCGCCGGACCTGCCGCAGGGCCATGATGTATTTCGCTTCTCCAATCCTGGTGAATTTCTCCGGTTGCTGGAGGGAGCTGGACTGTCGAACGTTGCGCTCAGGGAGTTCGAAGCGACCTACTTCGTCCCGGATACGGAGACTCTCTGGCGAGGTGGATTGGGCAGCTTCGTTCTGACCGGTGCTGTCATCAGGCATCAAGATCAGGCGACCCACGACCTGATCCGAACCGCGTTCGAACGTAAGGCCAGCATCTACAAATCAGCCGATGGACTGAACCTGCCGATCGCATTCATGATAGGCTCCGGCCGGCGGTCATTTTGATCGACCGCTCAAGCCTCGGACCGCGAGGCCGATGTGAAGGCAGCGGCCGCGCTGTTCGCTCCTGTGCCGAGAGCCGACGCAATGACACGACCGGCTAAGGCCCAGCACTCTTGAACTGCGTAATGTTGGGCGCGGGCGGGTTTGGATATTTCTTCACGGACGCCAGGTACTCTTCGACCACCTTCAGCGCGGGTTCGGATATCCAGCCGAACAGACCTGCCACCACCAGATCTTCATGCGGGTCCATCTCAATATTATACCCGGTGGGGTAGCCGGCCATTGGAGCACTGGTCGAGAAAATCCCGGGCTGTCGCTGTGGCCCAATGCCAGTCGGATGAACGTCGGTGAAGTACATCCTCCACTGCTTCCATCGTACGGCAACAAGATCGCCGCCAATAAAGCTCAAGAGGCTTTCGCGATGGCCCATCCCGCCGTTGCCCAATAAGACGTCGCTCTGATCCACGCCGTCAATCGGCCGGTCTGACGGCGTTGTGCCGCCGATGATGTGGGCGAACGTCGGCATGAAATCCATGATCGAGAACATCGCGTAGGACGTGGTGTCGGCGCGAACCTTGCCGGGCCAGCGGATGATCGCGGCCGTCCGGATCGCCCCTTCGGTCGCTTCGCCCAGCTCGCCGCGGAAGGGGCCGGGACTGCCCATGTCCGGCGTTCCCTGGTTGCCGAATTCCCGCGCCGCCTCGCCGAACGGTCCGTTGTCGGAAGCAAAGACGACGATCGTGTTGTCGTCGATGCCGAGCTCCTTGAGCGTGTCGAGTATCCGGCCGACGTGGTAATCGCCCTCCATCATCTTGTCGCCGTAGTTGCCGATCCGCGACTTACCTTTGAACTGCTCCGCCGGCAGGTTCGGCGCATGGCCCATCGAGAAGGGCAGGTAAAGGAAAAACGGCTTCCCCGCTGCTTTCTGTCGTCGCATGAAGTCGATCGATTTATCGACAAGCTCGTAGTCGATATTGGCGCGCACCTCCGGCGTGAATGGCTTCACGGTCCGAAGTGGGCCGCCCGTCGTCAACTCCACGATCTGCGGGCCGCGGGCGAGAAGCACTCCGGCGGGCGCCGGAATGGACTTGGTCAGTTCCATCGTGTCGACGTAGGTCGCCGCGTCCCACGAAATGCCGGGTGGGATGCCGTAGAATTCGTCGAACCCGTGCGCGGTCGGCAGGCTCTGCGGGGCGCTGCCCAGATGCCACTTGCCGAAAATCGCGGTGGCATAACCCGAACCCTTGAACAGCTCGCCCATGGTGAAGGCACGAGCGGGAAGCGTGTACGGGGAACCCTCGATTGCGATGAGCGACAAGCCATTGCGAATGGAGTACTGCCCGGTCAACAGCGCCGCTCGCGATGGCGTGCAGGCCGGTTCGACCAGGAACTGCGTGAGACGCAATCCCTCGCGGGCCAACTGGTCGATACGAGGGGTCGGTGCTCCGCGCAACTCTCCGCCGCCGTAGGACCCCAAGTCACCATAGCCGACGTTATCGGCGAGAATGAAGACGACGTTCGGCTTTTGCGGCTGCTGGGCAGATGCCGGGGCAGTGCCCATCAGAGCCAACAACAAAGCCAGCAAATGAATGGTCGGGTTTCTGCTCATCCGATTCTCCGCCTTGGGGCTTCAGCTGCCGAGACGTGGTGTCGTGGTTCCCATTGAGCCGCACCCCTAATATGCGCGAGCCGGGCCGATCTGCGGTGCCCGCACGGGCTTGGCCATGCCGTAGAACACGGTCAGCCCGTTGCCGCCGCAAAGTGTCGAGGTCGCTTCGCTCGCAAAGGGAGCAAAGCAGCTCTCCGGTCGCTGCCAGTTGTCGGCGACCCAGACATTGCCGGCAGGATCAATGCCGATATCGGTCAACGGCTGCATGCCGCCGCCCATATAACCGCCGGGCGGCGAGATTGGATCGCCCGTCTTCGTTCCGGGCGGGCAGGTCTCGGTGCGCACGCCGCAAAGATGCGTGATGGACGCGCCGGCAAAGTTCGAGCTCCAGACCTGATCATTGCCGTCGATCGCGATCGCCCAGGAACCCCACGTGCCTCCGCCATGGAACGGCGAGCCGGGTGCAGGGGTCCCGTCGGGACGCAACATCGAAATGCTTCCAAGCGAGGAGTTGCCGTGCAAATAGTCGAAGACCACGCGGTGGAATTGGCTCGTCTGCCCCCTGAGCTTCAGCTCAAGGAGCTTTAGCTTCATTCGGACGTCGAGGCCGGTTCCCAGAGTGTTGGCGATCCAGGCATTGCCCTGACTGTCGATTGCCATGCCCTTGCCGCTGTGCCCGCCGGTCGGAAGCACTTCGATCTTGCTCGGGTCGCTCGCAGGGAAGCGTGTGACCGTATCGCCGATTGCATTCGTAATCCAAATCCGGTCCTGCTGATCGATCGCAAGGTGGAAAGGACCACTCAGTTTACACGGGCTGTCCTTGTTGGGTCTGCCGTCGGTGGCTCGGCAATAGAACTTCGCTTTGCTGGCATCGCCTTTGGGCAGATGCACGACCTGGTCCTTCTCGAAATCGAGCGCCCAGACGTCTCCGTTCGGGGCGACGATGATCCCCTGCATGATTCCCAGCTGCCCACCGAAGTTGTAGCCGTCCGGCGGAGAAAGCGGTTTACCGCTCTTATCGAAAAGCGAAATCGTCTTGCCCCCGGTGCTGGTGACCCACACGTTGTTATCGGCGTCTATGGCCGTGCCGAATCCCGGGCCTTCGATGCCTCCGCCTTGGAAGCCCGTGGTCTCGGGTGACAGTGGCTTTCCATTCGGCGCGAATTTCGAAAGATTGCCGTCCCAGAGATCATCTGATGCTTGCGAGCCGACAATAAAGTTGACGCCCGTCCAGGCATTGCCTTCCGCGTCAAACATGATCTTGCCTGGCGCGCTCAGCCCGCCGCCGGTGAACTTGAGCGGCAGCGTCCAGGCGGTCGTCACGTAATTCAGATACGGCACAAAGGGCGGTTTCCGCAGGTTCTTGCCCTCTGGAATTGGATAGAAGGCATCCAGAAGCGCAAAAAGCCGTTCCGGTCGGTAAGCCGAATTGCGTGCAACGGCTTGCAAAGCGCCGAGCGTGTCTGTCGGTGCCTTGCCTCCCGGGGGCGTTGTCGCAGCAAAAAGGCTCGCGCAGGCGTCCGGCTTGACGCGCGTGGTGCAGCCGGCCACCAGGCTGGCGAGGGTTGCGAAGTTCGCCATTGTCGTCGTCTGCGAGCTATTGATCGCATCCTGAATGACCGCTCCCCACCCGCCGGTCTGCAGATTGACGAAGTTCGTGACATTGCCGGCGGCAATCTTGAGACCCAGCTTGTGACCTCTGATGGCCGTTCCGTCGATGAATTGATTGGTCGTCCACACCGACGCCACCGTGGTCATCTCGTTGACGACGACATTTGCCGGCGGCGTAGTGCCGAGCACGGCAAGGAGTGCGGTCTCCGGATTGTCGCCGCCGCCTTTGTTGACTGCGGCTTGGCCGCCCTTCGCGACGACATACAAGATCACATCCGCTCCAGGTGTTTCCTGACTGGCGAGCTCGAAGCGGCCGTCCTGGCCTGCCTTGGCCTGCGCCAATTGCCTCGGCGCCCCGTCGCTCGCCTCCCAAAGCGTGACCGTGGAATTTGCGAGCGGAGCACCGCCCGCCTGGACTTGGCCCTCGATACGGACGGCCGCCGCAGCCGATCCGGACGCAACGGCCAAGAAGCCCAACATCAGAAGCCCGGCGACGATGTGCGTTCGATTGCGCCTGGTCAGTCCGATTTTCATGGCTCGGTCCCTCGCTTTTACGTCAGGCGTGCGATCCCAGACGAAAGGAGCATCTCGCGCTATGCAGTTCCGGCAAGCTTATCACCCCGCCCTTCAAATGTCGGGCCGGCTGCTTTCCAGTAAGCTTCGAGATTTTCTCGATCATGAACGCGTCTGTTCAGGGCAATCATATAAACAGGCCTTGTTCGCTCCCATTGGCCTTTTTGAAATGCGGCAATGAATAATTGGCAGCGCGATAGGCGCACCCCCGATTATATCATGTTGGCAGGGTCTCGCCCGGCCGATAAAGGCCGCCTTGGCTGACAAGTCGCTCGATGTTCCGGGTCTGCCGAAGGAGCACATGCCGCTGAAGCGCAAGACGGCGTGTGCAACCTCTTCATTGCTCCCGACGGGACGAGCAGAGACTCACGCGCTTCTGGCCGTCTTCACAACGGAAACCGTGTCGTCCTGCGCGACCTTGTCGGCGGTGTGCCGTTCGAGGTAGTGGCGGCGCATGGCGAACTCGTCGCGCACGAACTCGTAACCGAGCTTGAACGTATCCAGGCCATCGCTCGAGATCGTGCCGTCGCGCAACCCGATTACGGCGCCGCGCAGGATTTTCTCCAGCTCGTCTTCCAATTCTTCGAGGCTTTCGAGCGATTCGGCGTGCTCGATCTTCTCGCCGATGACCAGGATCGCGGTCGCGAGCTCGCTTGCCCGCTCCGGCGCGACCCGGGTGATCTTGGCGTAGATCGCGGCAAAGATCGAGCCGATGACGGAGAGCGCGGCGGCGCCGAGATACATCATGTCGCTGTAGCGATCCATGAACGACTTGATTTCGTCGTTGATGTATTCGGCGGCACCGGGATGGGCGATGATGAAGGCGTCCTTGTCGGTCGCCGCCGGCTCGATCTTGGAGGCAAAGCCGTTGCCGAGCGAAAGCTCCGACTTGTTCTCGTAGATGATGCGGGCGAGATCGGCGGCGGTGGTGGTCGTCATTTTGGATTGCGCGACCAGGAGCCATTGCAGCCCGATGGTGTCGAGGTCGTCATCGGGAATTTCCGGCGATGACGACAGCATGCCGGTTTCCACGGTCTCTTCGGAAATCCCGGGGAATTTCCGCGCCAGCGCCTTCGCGGCCTCGATTGCATTCAAGGTGAAGCCGCCCTTTTTGGCGAATTGCTCGTAGCTCTTGTCCTTCATCACCTGCGAGGCATGCGCGACCATGATGACCGCGCCGAAGCCCGATCCAAACAGCTTGTCGAGCGTCGCGCCGGCCGGTGCCGCCTGCACGCGCGAGGCCGCCTCGCCGGCCTCGGCGAAATCGAAAATGCTGCGGATGAACGAGACGCTGCTCTCGCCCTCGGCCAGGACCGCGATCTTCTTCTGCTTCTTCAGCTCTTCAAGCGACTTGATCTTTTTCGATCCTGGGCTGAGCAGCAGCACCAGATCGTGATCGAGGATCGCGAGCGCCCGCGCCCGCGGTGGCACTTTCGCATCCGTCCTCAGCACCGCAAGGTCGGCTTCGCGGCGCTCGAATTGCGCGAGCGCCTTGGCATTGTCGGCGTTGTTCACAATCTTGAGGCGAAACCTCGAACCGCTGTTCTTCAGGACCGCGGCAAGCTTGGATGCAAAGCGCGCCTCGTCGCTGTTGGTGTTGCCCACCGCAAACGTCAGCGTCTCCGAGTCCTTGAGCAGCACGCGGCCGGCCCAGACGGTGGCACCGGTCAGGATCAAGGTCAGCAAGACGTAGAGCAACACCTGGCGGCCGTTGGTTTTGGCCACCTGCGAGCGGGGGCGGGGCTGTTCGGGCGGCTTTTGGACGTCAGGGCTCATTGCTTTACCCGGATGCGGGGTCCTTCCGCCACCTCAGGTGGCGCCCGGCACGATCGTTGGCCCAAAAAAGAAAAGAAAATTCTTGAGCTTGCATGATATCCGCTCGATGACGGATTGCCAATCGGCCGGGATCCTTAACCTTACCGGTGCATCCACGTTGGGCTGGCGCCGCGGCGCCACACTTTGAGTTTACTTGGCGGTTTGGGGGTTCCGGGCAGGTGCAATCCGGTTGCGGAGGTGTCATAAAAAGATCAATAGGGGTCGAATAGGCCGGGTTCGAGAAGAAGTTGCGCTGAACGCCTCCGGTGCCCGTGCGATCCTGTGTCTCAGAGGGCGTCAGCTTTGTCCTTCCCTACTATGTCGTCGTCGGTTCCGGTTGGTGCGCTGGTCGGATGGATGGTCGTCCTCACCGTCAAGCACATCATTGCGGATTTCGTTCTGCAGAACGCCTGGATGGCGCATGGAAAGGACCAGAAGAAGGGCTGGGCGCTGCCGCTTCTGGTGCACTGTCTGATACATCTAGTGGTTGCAATGATCCTGATTTTGATCATCGCGCCGAAATTCTGGTTCGTCGCGCTGATCGATTTCGCGATTTACATCACGGTCGACCGCGCCAAGGGACTCACCTCCTCGACCTTCGGCATGACGCCCGAGCATCCCTGGTTCTGGACGTTGATCGGCGTCGATCAGGCGCTGCATCATTTGACCGGTTTCGGTCTCTCCATCTTCATGGCGGCGAATCCCTGATCCGCCAAGGTTCAAGTTTGCGTCATCTGCGCATCGCGGATGAATACGCCTAGCTGGAACGGCCCCACATTCTCCTCGACCAGCGCCCAGCCGAGGCCCTGATAAAAGCTGGTGCGCTCAGGTCGCGCGCAGAGATAGGCGCGCGGCGCTCCCAGCGCAAAACACGCCTCCGCTGCGCGCTCGACCAGCGCCGCGCCGACCCCTTGCCGTCGCGCGTGCGGCTCGACCCAGACCGCCGCAACCCATGGCGAGAAATGCGGCCGCTCCTCAAGATCGGACGCGATCACGGAGGCGGTCCCGAGGAATTCGCTGCCGCGGTGCGCGACCAGCGCCAGCGGGATCGGCTCCGCGTTCACGTTTTCGGCGAGGCGTCGACGAATGTCGTCGTGCGGATGGCCATGTGGCTTCCACCACGCCTGCCATATCCGCTCGGCCACGATGTCAAAAAACTCCGGGTCCTGGCGCAGGTCGGAGATAGTCAGCGCAAGCGACATTGATTTGCGTCCGGTCTCATCGCGGGGCATGGTGGCCGAAAATCAGGGGGATGGAAGCATGTCCGAACAGCCACTCTTGAAAAAGACGATCGATGTCCTCGATAGCCGCATCGCCTATCACGAGCGAGGCGAGGGCGCACCGGTGCTTTTCCTGCACGGCAATCCGACCTCGTCCTATCTCTGGCGCGATGTCATCCCGGAACTTGAGGGCCGCGGGCGATTGATCGCACCGGATCTGATCGGCATGGGCCACTCGGGCAAGCTGAAGGATCCAGGGCCCGACACCTATCGCTTCGTCACCCATCGCAAATATCTCGATGCGTTCATCGAGGCCGTGATCGGCCCGCGCGAGACCATTCTGTTCGTGATCCACGATTGGGGCTCCGCGCTCGGGTTCGACTGGGCCAACCGTCATCGCGACCGTGTCCGCGGCATTGCGTACATGGAGGCCATCGTGCGCCCGATCGCCGGCTGGGAGGAATGGAGCGCCGCAGCAACTCCGATCTTCCAGGGTTTCCGTTCGGAGAAGGGTGAGAGCATGATTCTGGACCGCAACATGTTCGTGGAGCGGGTGCTGCCGGGATCGGTACTGCGCAAGCTTTCGGATGCCGAGATGGCGGAATACCGCAGGCCTTTCCTGTCGCGCGAGGACCGCTGGCCGACCCTGACCTGGCCCCGCCAGATTCCGATTGCCGGTGAGCCCGCCGAGGTCGTGGCTGTTGTCGCCGACTATGCAAAATGGATGGCTGGCAATGACATCCCGAAGCTGTTCGTGAATGCCGACCCCGGCGCGATTTTGATCGGCCCGGTTCGCGAGTTCTGCCGCACTTGGAAAAATCAGGCCGAGGTGACGGTGCCCGGTTCGCATTTCATCCAGGAGGACTCGGCAAGCGCCATCGGAAAAGCGATTGCGGAGTGGATCGCGGCCAACTCGCTTTGATTCGCGGTAATCAAGTCCTCCCACGAAGCTGCTGTTCTTCCTGGTTAACCGGCCGTTAGCGAATTGCATTGCATCTTCGCACACGGAGGGGGATCCTGCGATGATTTCAAGCCGTGACGCCTACGATGGCGAGTCCTGTCCGGTGCGGGATGAGTTGCTCGGCGAAATGTATCGCGCGAGCGAACAAGGTCTGCCGCGGCTGGTCGAGAGCGTTTCGCCTGATGTGCGGGCCATGCTCGCTTTGTTCTGCTATCGCCGAAGTCACCTCTACTCGCTGGCGCTTGCGATTGCGACCAGTTGCAGCGAGCGCGACCTGATCAAGATCGGCGGTCGCGTCGGCGCTGCTCTGTATGCGCTCTCGCGCGAGGCGCCGTCGACACGTGCCGCATCGGTATCGTCTTACGGCAGCAAGAAGCCGATCACGCTGTCGACCAAGCCGCTATCGACCTTCGCGCCCATCGAGGACGAACTCGACGAAGATCTCGAGGTCGTTACGGCGTAAGGCCTTCGAGGGCCGACAGGCCAAACTTCCTTCGGGCCATCGTGCATTCGCTGTCGCCGGGCATGCAGGTCCGGCAGACCTCGGGGCGCACCGCATAGATGGTGCAGGAGGTTGCGACGCCCACCTTGCCCGAGAGCGCCGCGCAACGATCGTTGTCGCAGCGCATGCCCGAGCCGCGTGCATTGACGAGAGCGGGGGGTATCAACGCGAGCGCGGCATCGTCTTCGGTGGAAAATCGCGGCCAGTTCTGCGAATAGGCGCAACAGGCGCCGCAGGCCTGGCAGGGATTTTCCGAGAGTGCGCCAACCTCAGACATCCTTCGGCTGCTCCCAGACCAGGCTGCGCCGCCATTTGGCGCGCAGCGCTTCGCGCCGCTCCGGATATCTCTCATCGAGATAATCTGCCTCGACCACACGGTCGGTGCGGAAACTGCGGAAATCACGCCGCAGCTCGCACCAGGCCGCCAGGATTCGCACCGCCTCGTGATAGCCGATCGCGATCGGCCAGATCGTGCGTTCGGAATCGCGGCCCTGCTCGTCACGATAGCGCAGCGCGATCTTCTTGCCCTCGTGGATTTGCGCGCGCGTCCGCGACATGTCGATGCGGTCGGGCTCGCGGCGCCAATAGGGCCGCGCGCCGCTTGCCGGCTCCAGCACGAACGGCCGCAGCCGCTCCGGAACGGTATCGGCGATCTTTGCCATCAGGTCTTCGGCTGCGCGCGCCAGCACGGGATCGGCATGCGTGACGACCCATTGCGCGCCCAAAACGGCCGCCTCGATCTCGTCGGGCGTGAGCATCAACGGCGGCAGGTCGAACCCCTTCTCCAGGATGTAGCCCATGCCGGCCTCGCCGCGGATCGGCACGCGCTGGCCGATCAGCGTCGCGATGTCGCGATAGATCGTCCGCTTCGAGGTTTCGAGCTCGACGGCGATGGCATCGGCCGTCAAAGGGTTACGGCTGCGCCTCAGGACCTGAATGATCTGAAACAGGCGGTCTGCGCGTCTCATCGTTTTTCTCGTTCCAAAACAGCGGCTTGCTCATGCTGACAGCATGCTGGCAGCAGCACTCTTGTAGATAAGGACAACACCGGAACGGAAGGGAATTTGTCCATGACCATCCTCGAAAGCACTGGCATTGGCGGGCCTTTGTGGCGCGCCCAGATCTGGGCAAGCGAGCATCTGGGGTCCGATTACGCGCTCGATCCCCGTCTGGCCGTCGCGGGCCTGTTGTCACAGGCGCTCAACGCCGCCTGGAAAAATACCGCCGCGCGCGCCTCGCAGGGAGCCCGATTCGCACACCGCGTGACGGCTGCTGACACAATGGTGGCAGCAGCCGGTCGGTAGGCAAGGTCATTTGCAGGAGATCGGGAGTTCCACATGATCACATTGTACGGCTTTGGCCCCGGTTTCGGCTTGCCCGAGATCAGCCCGTTCGTGACCAAGACCGAGGTGCAGCTCAAGATGGCCGGCCTCGACTATCGCAAGGCGCGGGCGATGCCGCCGGCCTCTCCCAAGGGGCAGTTGCCCTTCATCGATGACGACGGGCAGGCGATTGCCGACTCGACCTTCATCCGCGCGCATATCGAGCGCAAATACGGTTTTGATTTCGATGCCGGCCTGAGCCGCGAGGCGCGGGCGCAGGCCTGGGCGTTCGAGCGCATGATCGAGCACCATGTATATTGGGCGCTGGTCGGCGCGCGCTGGGTCGATCCGGATAATTTCGCCAAGGGACCCGCGCATTTCTTCGACGGCGCGCCGGACGATCGCCGCGAGCGGCTGCGCGAGGACGCGCAGTTTCGCGTCGCCGAAAATTATCTGTTGAGCGGGCTCGGCCGCCATGCCCCCGACGAGGATGTCGAGCTTGCGCTGCGCTCGATTCTGGCGCTGTCGGTGCAGCTCGCCGACAAGCCTTATCTGATGGGAGAGGCGCCATGCGGCACGGACGCCACGGCCTTTGGCGCGCTCGCGGGAATCCTGACGCCGTTCTTCAAATCGAAGCTGCGGGGCGAGGTCGAGCGGTTCGGCAATCTTTCCGCTTACGTCGATCGGATGATGCAGCGCTACTACCCCGACTTCGCTTGGGCGCGGCAGCGCGAAGCGGCGTAGACAGAATGGGTACCGCGCGGGATGGGTAGCGTGAAGCGAAACCCATCCATTGCCTGAAAGAAGGGTGGCTTTCGATTGGGCTCAACCCGCCCTATGATTTCCTCAACCTTTCAATCTCGGCCTCGAGCTCGGCGATCTTCGCATCGCGCTGCGCGAGAGCTGCAGCCACATCGACAGCATCGAACTTTTGCGGGATGTGCTGCGGGCAATTGGTGTCCCAGGCTGCGATCTCGAAGATGATCACCTGCTCGGGCCGCGCGCGATAGCCCTTCGGCATCAGCGACTCCAGGAGCGCCGGATCGTCCTCGACGACGCGCGCCTTGCCCCAGATCTTGACGCGGCGCCGGCGCGCGTAATCCATGATGAACATGTACGCCTTCGGGTTCTCCGACAGGTTGCCTTGCGTCAGATACTGTCGGTTACCGCCGTAGTCGGCGAACGCGATCGTGTGCTTGTCCAGGATTTTCACGAATCCCTTGGGCCCGCCGCGATGCTGGATATAGGGCTGGCCGTCGCCGGTCGCTGTGGCCAGATAGAAGCTGTTGGTTTCGGTGAGTAAGGCGGCGAGGCGATCGTCGATCTCGGTGCGCCAGCCGCCATTCTCCTCGACATGCGCGTAGGCCTCGCGCGATCCCTTGCGCGCCTGAATGGCTTTCACGGCCGGCGTGAAGGCAATGTCGCTGGAATAGACTTTCTGGTCGATCTGGGCGTGGGTCATGGGGAGCAAACCTTGCGGCGGATGCGCTCACGGCGCCTCGTTCATGCTCCAACATGGCGCGTCCCGAGAATTTAAACAATCCGGCGGATTGACACTTCATCATTGCGGATTATGCAATAATGCGATGGACCGGATCGATGCCATGCAGGCCTTTGTCGCGGTCGCCGATTTGCGCGGCTTCGCGCCGGCGGCGCGCAAGCTGAAGCTGTCGCCGTCGGCCGTAACGCGGCTGATCGCGGCGCTGGAGGAGAGGCTCGGAGCGCGGTTGTTGCAGCGCACGACGCGCTCGGTGATGCTGACCGATGCCGGCGCGCGTTATCTCGAACGCGCCAGACGCATCCTTGCCGATGTCGAGGAAGCCGAACGCGCGGCCGAGGGCGAGCGCACGCGGCCGGCGGGACGGCTCGTGGTCTCGGCGCCCGTCGGGTTCGGACGGCTGCATGTCAGCCCGCTGATGTCGGCCTATCTGAAGCGCTATCCGGAGGTGTCGGGCGAATTGCGGCTGGAGGACCGTATCGTCAATCTCGTCGAGGACGGCATCGATCTCGGCGTCCGCATCGGCGAGCTTGCGGATTCCACGCTTGTCGCGCGCCAGCTCGGCTGGATGCGGCGGATCGTCGTGGCTTCACCCGCTTACCTGAAGGCGCGCGGCGAGCCGAAGCGGCCGGAGGAAATTCGCCTCCACGACACCATCCAGTTCGGCGCCACGTCCGCTCTCGCCGACTGGCGCTTCGTCGATGGGACCAAGGAGATTCGCGTGACCTTTGCGCCGCGCCTTCTCACCAACAGTGCCGATGCCGCCGTGCAATATGCGGCCTTGGGCGGAGGCTTGACGCGCCTGCTTGCCTATCAGGCGGCCGATGCCGTCAAGCGCGGCCGGCTTAGAACCGTGCTGGAGAGGTTCGAATTGCCGCGAATGCCGATCAACATCGTCTATCCGACCTCGCGGCTCTTGTCGGCCAAGGTGCGCGCCTTCATCGACCTTGCGATCGAGACCGCAGATTGGAGCTTCGGGTGATGCCCTCATCCGTCTTCGGCACCACGCGGAAGGTGGCGTTGGCGCGCGCGATCGCGGCGTCGTCGGCCTTGATCAGGCTTTGGGCAAAGCAGAGCGTTTGGCCCGTCCTGATCACCTCGCATTCGACCGCGAGCCACTGCCCGATCCGGGCGATGCCGAGGTAGTCGACCGCCAGCGTTACCGTGACGAACGAGGTCCTCCAGCCGGTTGCCTGCGCGCAGCTGTAGCCCATCGAATTGTCGGCAAGCGAGGCGATCAGCCCGCCGTGAATGAGGCCGCGCGCATTCGTGTGCGGCGTGGCGAGCCGCAGTCCCATGCTCACGCCAGTCTCTGTCTTCTTCGAAAAGAGCGGCTCCCAGGGATCGGTGAACGGGCTCTTGCGGAAATGCGGCTGATAGCCTGCGGGGACGTCGGTCGTCATGGATGGCTCGCGTTCTGGCAACGGTCGGCCGCATTGAACGCCAGCGCGAGGCGAATTTCACCGCCTACAAAGTTTTAAACGGGATTTGCACCCGCGTTTGAATTGTCACGCGGACGTCATCATCCCGTCGCCGCCACCATAGAGCGTTCGCGCTGTCGAATGCGTTCCTGACGTCGCCAACAGTCTCTGCTAACCTCTGCGTGTGGTCGATTCCCGAAGGCTGCATCGCGGGAACGATGATCGGAGGGGACAATGTCGGATGAAACGCGGCTGCACTATCTTCGAATCGCACTGATCGTTTTCGGGCTGATCTTCGTGTTTGCGGTGTATCCGCTGACCGTGGTCTGGCCGTCGGGTTGGGCCTGGGGCATGGGTCATTCGCACTATCTGATGATGATCCTCGGCGTCTATGCGACGCTCGGCGTCTTCCTGCTGATGGCCTCGCGCGATCCCTTGGCGCATCGCAGCCTGATCTGGTTCACGGTGTGGTCCAGCATCGTCCATGGCGTCATCATGGGCGTGCAGTCGATCAAGGATCCGACGGAAGTCGGGCATTTGATCGGGGACGTTCCGGCGCTGCTTTTGATTGCGATCGTGCTGGCGGTGCTGATGCCGCGCGACGCCCCGGCTCGCGCCACGGCGTGATCGCTTCAGAACGGCAGGCCGACGTAGTTTTCGGCGAGCGAGGTCATCGCCGCCTGTGAGCTCGTCACGTAGTCCAGTTCGGCAAGCTGAATTCGTGCGCCGATCGTGCCGGTGTCCGGGAATTTGTGCAGCATCGAGGTCATCCACCAGGAGAAGCGCACCGCTTTCCAGACCCGCGCCAGCGCGGTTTTCGAATAATTGTCGATTCCGGCGGATGATTTCTCGTCGTAAAACTCGCGCAAGGCGACCGCGAGGTAGTGTGCGTCGCTGGCGGCGAGGTTCAGTCCCTTGGCGCCGGTCGGCGGTACGATGTGGGCGGCGTCTCCGGCCAGGAACATTCGCCCGAACCGCATCGGCTCGGCGACGAACGAGCGGAGCGGCGCGATGCTTTTCTCAATCGACGGCCCCGTGACGAGCTGGTCGGCCGCGCGCTGGTCGATGCGCCTCTTGAGCTCGTCCCAGAAGCGCTCGTCCGGCCATTGCTCGACGCGATCGTCGAGCGCGCACTGCACATAATAGCGGCCGCGGTGCATCGAGCGCATGGTGCAGAGCGCAAAGCCGCGCGCGTGGTTGGAATAGATCAGCTCGGGCGACACCGGCGGCGTTTCCGACAGGATGCCGAGCCAGCCGAACGGATAGACGCGCTCGAACGTCTCGATCGCGCTCTCCTTGACGCTGGCGCGACTGATGCCATGGAAGCCGTCGCAGCCCGCGATGAAATCGCAGGCGATCTCATGGGTAGTGCCGTCCTTGACATAGGTGACGCGCGGGTTGTCGGTATCGAAATCGAGCGGTCGAACGTCGGCGGCCTCATAGATCGTTGGAAAGCCCGCTTCTTTCCGCGCATCCATCAGATCGAGCGTGACCTCGGTCTGGCCGTAGATCATCACGGTCTTGCCGGTCAAGCCCTTCATGTCGATGCGATGGCGGCTGCCGGAGAACGCAAGCTCGATTCCGTCATGCACGAGCCCTTCGGCATGGGCGCGCTGCCCGGCGCCGACCTCGTCGAGCAGCTTGACGGTGCCTTCTTCCAAAAGGCCGGCGCGGATGCGGCCGAGCACATAATCGGGTGTGTGGCGTTCGAGGATGATGTTGTCGATGCCGTAGCTCTCGAGCAGTTGCCCAAGCAACAGACCCGCCGGCCCGGCGCCGATGATTGCGACTTTTGTCCGCAATACTTGCTCCTCCCGATGTTATAGGGTTCAAGGTGACCGGCTTGTGCCCGCCTGCGCCGGGCTTGCCTTGATAATTATATCATATAACAATGTCTGCAAAGGGCGCTGAAGCCTGATGTGAAGAGGGAGACGAATGCCGATGAGGAAATTGCTTCTGGCGCTTGCAATCGCCGCCGGTGTGACGCCGGCGCTGGCGCAAGAAAAGACCTTCGACCTGAAGATCTCGCATTGGGTGCCGGCTTCGCACCCCCTGCAGAAGGCGCTGGAAGATTGGGCGGCGGCGGTGGAGAAGGCGTCCGGCGGCACCATCAAGGGACAGGTGTTTCCGGCCCAGCAACTCGGCAAGGCATTTGATCACTACGACATGGCGCGCGACGGCATCGCCGACGTCACCTATGTCAATCCCGGTTATCAGCCCGGTCGTTTCCCGATCATCGGCGCCGGCGAACTTCCCTTCCTGATGTCGGATGCAAAAGGCGGCTCCGAGGCGCTGGACGCCTGGTATCGGAAATATGCCGACAAGGAGATGAAGGACGTCAAATACTGCCTCGCCTTCATCCACTCGCCCTCGTCGTTCCACACCCGCACCAAGAAGATCGTGGTGCCTGAGGACGTCAAGGGCATGAAGATCCGTCCCGCGCACGCCACCATGGCGAATTTCGTCACCCTGCTCGGCGGCACCAACGTGCAGTCCTCCGCACCGGAAGTTCGCGACATCATCGAGCGCGGCGTGGCCGACGGCGTCACATTCCCCTGGGGATCCCTCGTGCTGTTTGGCGTCGACAAGGTGACCAAATATCACATGGAGGCACCGCTCTATGTCACGACCTTCGTGTTCGTGATGAACAAGGACAAGTACAACCAGATGTCGGATCGCCAGAAGAAGGCGATCGATGACAATTGCAACACCGAGGCCGCCGGCCGTGTCGGCGAGCCCTGGGGCAAGTTCGAGGATGCGGGCGTCGACAAGGTGAAGGCGGAGCCGGGCCAGGAGGTCTATACGCTGACCGCGGAGCAGACCGCGATGTGGAAAAAGGCGGCCGAGCCCCTCTACAAGACCTGGGCGGAAGGTGTGAGGAAGACCGGCGTCGATCCGGACGCGGCAATGGCCGAATTGAAGGCGTCGCTGGCTAAATATAACGCGTTGACGCAGTAGTTGGATCGATTTGTCCACGTGTTCGGTCACTTCGCGACTTTGGGGAGGGGCGGGACACGTACGCGGGAACGATCCGGGTGAGGGCAGAGCATCTCACACGACTTTGTCGCGGGCAGATGGTTGCGAGAACATGGATGGCCAGGACAAGCCCGGCCATGACGACGCGGAAAAAGTCGGTGCACGCGTCCAAATGCGAACGCTTTGCGGACAAGGGAGTGCAACTCCCGCGGGGGATGCACTTTCGGTCCGGCGCTTCAGCAGCTTTGGACCAAGCCCATTGCCTATGAGGGGGAGGGGCAGACATGACGCGCGCATCGATGGATCGGTTCATCGACACGATCGAGTGGATCGCGGCCGGCTTTGTCGGCCTCGTCGCGCTCGACATCTTCCTGTCCGTGTTGCTGCGCAACACGCTGAACTACGCGGTCCCCGATTCCTTCGACATCGGACGCATGCTGCTCGGCATCCTGATTTTCTGGGGCATCGCCGCGACCAGTTATCGCGGCACCCACATCACCGTCGACCTCATCTGGGCCAATGTCGGTCCAAAGTACCAGCGCATCATCGACGTGTTCGCGACGCTGGTGCTGCTTTTCGTGGTGACGGTGCAGACTTACACGCTGTTCGACAAGGTGCGCGGCACCTATAACGACAACGTGCTCACCTTCGACATGCACATGCCGGTCTGGCCTTTCTTCGCGGTGGCCTGGGCCGGCGACGTCTCCGCGGTGCTCCTGATCGCGATCCGCACCTATCGTCTGATCTTTCATCCCGAGGAGATACACGATCCGAAACTCAAGGCGACGGAGTAGTCGTCGATGAGCACCAACGCCGTCGCCATCATCGGATTCGTCTCGCTGTTCGCCCTTATGCTGCTGCGCGTGCCGGTCGGCATGGCGATGGGCCTCGTCGGCGTCTCCGGCTTCTCCTATCTGGTCGGCGGCACGCCGGCGCTGAAGCTGGTCGGGCAGACCTCGATGCGCACGGTCACCGACTACACCTTTGGCGTGATCCCGATGTTCCTCTTGATGGGGACGTTCGTCTCCAATTCCGGCATGAGTCGCGAGCTGTTCCGCGCCGCCAACGGATTTGTCGGGCATCTGCGCGGCGGGCTTGGCATTGCTACCGTTGCCGCCTGCGGCGGCTTTGCCGCGATCTCGGGCTCGTCGGTTGCGACCGCTGCGACCTTTTCCGCCGTGGCCTATCCGGAAATGCGGCGTTTCGGCTATCCGCAGTCCTTTGCCACCGGCGTGATCGCGGCCGGCGGCACGCTGGGCGCGATGCTGCCGCCGTCCACGGTGCTTGCGGTGTACGGCATCATCACAGAGCAGGACATCGGAAAGCTGTTCATGGCGGGCATCATCCCGGGCCTTCTCGCGATGACCATGTACATGATCACCATCGCACTCATCGGCCTGGTCGCGCCGGATTTTCTTCCCAAGGGGCCGGCGCTGCCGTGGCGCGAGCGCTTTGCTGGGCTGAAAGACATCTGGGCGCCGGTATTGCTCTTCATCTTCGTGATCGGCGGGCTCTATGGTCTGCCGTTCCTGCCACGCTTCACGCCGACGGAAGCCGGCGGAGTCGGCGCGACCGGCGCCTTCCTGATCGGGCTTGCGACCGGCCGGCTCGACCGGAAAAAGATCCTCGCCTCGCTGTTGCAGGCGACCCGCACCGCCGCCGCCGTCTTCACCGTGCTGATCGGCGCGCTGATCTTCGGTTATTTCCTCACGGTGACGCAGACCCCGCAAAAGGTCACGGAATTTCTGACCTCACTCGGCTTGGGCAGCTATGGCGTGCTCGCCGTGATCATGGTGATGTATCTCGTGCTCGGCTGCCTGATGGATGCGATGGCGATGATCATCCTGACCGTGCCGATCATCTTCCCTGTCGTCACCCATCTCGGATTTGACCCGATCTGGTTCGGCGTCATCATCGTGATGACGGTGGAGCTCGGCCTGATCCATCCGCCGGTCGGCATGAACGTGTTCGTGATCAAGAGCGTGGTGAAGGACGTGTCATTTGCCACGATCTTCAAGGGCGTGATCCCCTTTGTCGTGACCGATTTGATACGGCTGGTGATCCTGATTGCGTTTCCTTTGCTTGCGACCTGGCTGCCGACGCGGATGGCGGGATGATGACACCGACGATACAGACGAAATACGTTTTCACCATCACTGCCCTTGTCGATGCGGTGACGCTTGCCGGGGACGTCGGCTTCGGCGTGCGCCGGATCATTCCGATCATCGGCGGTGAGGTGAAGGGCGAGAAGGTCAACGGCAAGGTGCTGCCGCTCGGCGCGGACTTCCAGTTCGTCCGGCCCAACCAGCTGATCGAGCTGGAAGCCAAATACGCCTTCCAGACCGACGACGGCGCCACCGTCTATGTCGAGAACAAGGGCATCCGGTTCGGGCCGCTCGAGCTACTGGAAAAGCTCAAGCGCGGCGAGGTCGTCGAGCCCTCGCTGATCTATTGCCGGACCGTGCCGAAATTCGAGACCGGCGCGGAAAACTACCGCTGGCTGATGGAGCACATCTTTGTCGGCTCCGCCGCGCGCCATCCCGACCGCGTCGTCATCGACGTGTTCATGGTGCTCTGAGCCGCGGGCCGCCATTTTCGGGGGCGCGCGCAAGCCCGGGCAAAGCATAACTCCAGGCCTTGGTTGTGGATTTCGGACCTGCGCGCTTCGCACGCACAAGTGACGATGGAGCCAAACTGTGCTGGGCTGTCGCAGCGGCGCTTAAATGAGTCGATGTCGGGCTTTGGGAGACGAGCGTGGCCAAAAAGAAGGCGGTTCCACCGAAATCAACCACCCGCTCGGCACCTCGCGTGCCCGCTTCAAAGAAGCAAGCTGGATCCGTCAGGACTTCGGATCAGTTTCAGCTTCGCCTGCCGCCTGGAATGCGAGACGAACTCGCCGCGGCGGCAAAAGCGAATGGGCGCTCGCTTAGCGCCGAGATCGTCCATCGGCTCGCGCGCTCGATTGAACGCGAAGGCGTGCAGAAAAAGCTGTCCGAACATCTTAAACTGCAAGACGGCCGCCTCGCACGGGTGGAGGAGGACATCGCCGCCATGGTCGAGCAACTCAGGCGCGACTAGGACGCATCTCCACCGCGCTCCTTCCTGCTCGTTTCGCCCTCGACGCTCGAATCACCTGACGTTGCGGGTCTCCTGGGCCTCTGGTATTTGAACCATGGGCGTCAGAATGAAGAGTTGGCCGCATAGACGGCCGACCAAGAGAGGGAGGGATGGAATGCAGCGTCTCGTGGTTGCGGTTGTGTCCGTCGCGTTGGCGATGGCGCTGAGTGTCGGTTCGGGACAGGCGGCCGACAAGAAAGTTCTGGCCTTTCTCGTCAATGGCGCCTCCGACTTCTGGAAAATCGCCGAGGCCGGCGTGAAGAAAGCCCAGAGCGAGCTGCCAACCTACGATCTTCAGTTCAAATATCCTGAACAAGCCGCCGCTGCAGTGCAGCAGCGGATCATGGACGACCTTGTCGCGGCCGGTGCCTCCGGAATCATGGTCAGTGCCGTGGACCCGAAGAACCAGACGCCGCAGCTCGACAGGATCGCGTCCCAGACCGTGCTGTTCACCACCGACAGCGACGCTCCGCAATCGAAGCGCATTGCCTACATCGGCTCATCCAACACCGATCTGGGGAAGGAAGCCGGCAAGCTGATGCTGAAGGCGCTGCCGAATGGCGGCAAATGCGTTGGCTTCGTCGGCCTGCCCGGGGCCGATAACGCCCGCGAGCGCATCGAAGGGGTCAAGGAAACCATCAAGGGCTCGAAGGTCGAGCTCGTCGACATTCGCGGCGACGAGATCGACCAGACCCGCGCCAAGCGCAACGTCGAAGACATTCTCGCCGCCATGCCAGACGTGAGCTGCCTGGTCGGCTTCTACTCCTACAACACGCCGCGCATCTATGAGGTGCTGAAAGAGGCAGGCAAGCTCGACAAGATCAAGATCATCGGCTTCGATGAGGATCCGATCACGCTTGGCGGCGTCAAGGAAGGCAGCATCGTCGGCACCGTCGTGCAGCAGCCGTTCGAGTGGGGCTATCAAGGCATGAAGCTGATGGCGAAATTCATCGAAGGCGACAAGTCGGGCATTCCCGCGAGCGGCATCATCATCGTTCCCGGCAAGGTCATCGACAAGTCGAACGTCGAGGATTTCATGGGGCAGATGAAGCAGATGCTTCGCAAGTAACTCGGGAGCGTCAGCCCTGCCTGCAGGTGACGGCCGTTCATGCCAGCGCCGTTTCTCGAACTGGTCGACATCAGCAAGAGTTATCCCGGCGTGGTCGCGCTCGACCGCGTCGGCCTGTCAGTGGCGCGCGGCGAGGTGATTGCCCTGATCGGCGAGAACGGCGCCGGCAAGTCGACGCTCATGCGCGTGCTCGGCGGCATCGCGGAGCCAAGCGGCGGCCTGATCCGCCTGGATGGCGTCGAGCGGCGGTCGCTGACGGTGGCGGACGCGAACGAGGCGGGTATCGCCTTCGTCCATCAGGAACTCAATCTCTTCGACAATCTCGATGTTGCAGGCAACGTCTATATCGGCCGCGAGCCCGTCTATGGCGGGCCGCTGAAGCTTATCGACCGCAAACGGCTCTATGCCCAGGTCCGTCCGCTGCTCGAGCGACTCGGCGCCGACTTCGAGCCGGATGCACCGCTCGCGGGATTGTCATTGGCCCAGCGCCAGCTTGTCGAGATCATCAAGGCGCTGTCGCTCGATGCACGCCTCGTCATCATGGACGAGCCGACGTCCAGCCTCACCTTGAGCGAGACTGACCGTCTGATGCGGGTCATCGCGGGGCTGAAGGCGGACGGCGTCAGCATCATCTTCATCACGCACCGTCTGAACGAGGTGATGCGATGCGCCGATCGCGCCGTCGTATTGCGCGATGGGCGCCTGGTCGGCGAGCTCACCAGAGCCGAACTCACGCCAGCCGCAATGATCAAGTTGATGATCGGGCGCGACCTCAAATCACTTTACACGCCGCCCGCAGCCCCTCCAGGCGACAGCGTGCTCGACATCGTCGAGGCCGTTACCGAGACCTACCCGGACCGCGCCGTGAGCCTGTCGGTCCGCCGCGGCGAGATTCTCGGTCTCGCCGGGCTCGTCGGTTCCGGGCGCACCGAGCTTGCGCGCGCCATCTTCGGGGTCGATCCGCTCCGCGCCGGTACGATCAGGCTCGAGGGCGAACCGATCCGGATCGCGACGCCGCACGCGGCAATCGCGCGCGGGATTTATCTCATTCCGGAGGATCGCAAGAGTTCGGCTCTGCTGCTCGATGTTTCGATCGCGGAAAACATCTCGCTGCCCGATCTCGCGTCCTATCAGCGCTTCTGGCTGATAGATACCGCGCGCGAGACCGAGAACGCGCTTCGCCAGCGCGAGCGCCTGAAGATCCGGACGCCTGACGTGTCCACTCCCGTCAGCTCCCTGTCCGGCGGCAATCAGCAGAAAGTCGTGCTCGCCAAATGGCTCTCGATGCGGCCGAAAGTGCTCATCTTCGACGAGCCGACGCGCGGCATCGACATCGGGGCCAAACAGGAGATCTATGACATGCTGCGCCGTCTTGCCGACGCCGGCGTCGCGATCCTGATGATCTCGAGCGACATGGAGGAGATCATCGGCGTCAGCGATCGCATCGCGGTGATGCATGAGGGCTCGATTTCGGGGTTTCTTGATCGCAGTCAGTTCAGCGAGCACAATGTGCTCCAGCTTGCTGTCGGCCGCACAACGTAGGCGAGGGCATCTTGCAGAAGAAAGACTTGAGCCTGCTGGTCCTGATCCTGGTGGTCGGCGCGGTCGTCGCCATCATCAATCCGCGCTTCCTTTTGGTCGGCAATCTCTCCAATACCGCCAACCAGGTCGGGTTGTTCGGCATCTTCTCCGTCGCCGAGGCCTTCGTCATCATCGTTGGCGGAATCGAGCTGTCCGTCGGCTCGGTGATCGCACTGCTCGGCGTCCTGTTCATCGATCTGATCGTCAATCACGACGTCAACTGGGTTGCGGCCGTCGCCCTCATTATTTCCGGCGGCCTTCTGATCGGCGTAGTGCACGGCTCGCTCGTTGCGCGACTGCGCATCCAGCCCTTCGTGGTCACGCTGTGCGGATTGCTGATCTACCGCGGTGCCGCGCGCTACTACACCGAAGATGCCACGGCGGGCTTCGGTTTCGGCGCGAGCTTTCCGACGCTGGAATGGCTGACCGCCGGCCGGACCAATGTCCTGGGCTTTCCGCTGCCGCATAGCGTGGTGGCACTCATCATCGTTGCTGCGTTGGCCTGGGTGGTGCTGCACCGCTCCGTGTTCGGACGTTACCTCTATGCGGTCGGCAAGAACGAGGAGGCCGCCCGCTATTCCGGAATTCGCGCCAACCGCGTCGTCATGTCCGCCTACATCATCTGCGGCGCCCTGACGGCGTTCTCGGCCATCCTGATCGCGATGTACACGCGTTCAATCTCGCCGGCAGTGCACGGCTCTTTCTATGAGCTCTATGCCATCGCCGCCGCGGTACTCGGTGGTTGTTCCCTGCGCGGCGGCGAAGGCTCCATCATCGGCGTCGTGCTCGGCACCGTGTTGCTTCAGGTGCTGCAAAACCTTGTCAACCTCCTCGGCATTCCGAGCTCGCTCAACTTTGCGGTGATGGGGACCGTGATCCTGATCGGTGTGGTGGCCGACCAGTACCTCGCAAAGCGCGGTCGACGTGCGCCGGCGGTCGGCGGCCGTTCGCAGGTCAATGTCGCCGCCGCACCGCTGCCGCCTCCTCACACCCAGCCGCCATCCACGACGTAGTGCTGCGAGGTGCATGCCGATGCCTCGTCGGAGGCAAGGAAGACCGTGAACTTGGCGATCTCGTCCGGAACCAGCTTGCGCTTCAGGCACTGGCGGCGCATGAGCTCTTCCTCACCCTGCGGCGTCAGCCATTTCTCGATCTGGCGCCGGGTCATGATCCAGCCGGGTGCGATCGCGTTGACGCGAATGTTGAAGGGGCCGTAGTCGCGTGCCAGCGAGCGGGTAAGACCGAGCATGCCGGACTTGCTCGCGGTGTACGCCGCCATGCCGCCTTGTCCCGCCATCCACGAGATCGAGCTGAAATTGATGATGGCGCCTGCCTTCGCGGCCTTCATGTCCGGCAGCACGGCCTGCGCTGCAAAGAAGCTGTGCTTCAGGTTCACGGCGATGCGTTCGTCCCAATATTCCGGCGTCATCTCTTCGGTCGAATGCCGCTCATCGTGGGCCGCATTGTTGACGAGGATGTTGATGGGTCCGTGGGCCTCGCGCGCTTCGGAAACGCCGGCACGGAGCGCCTCGATATCGGTGAGGTCGACATTGAGAAAGTGGGAGGCAAGACCCTCCTCCGAGAGCTCGCGCGCGAGGCGCTTGCCTTCCTCGCCCTTGATGTCGAAAAACACCACAACCGATCGCTGCTGCGCGAAGCGCCGCACGATGGCTTCGCCGATGCCGGACGCGCCTCCGGTGACGAGAACGACCTTGCCGGCGAGGTCGGAATAGATGGCGCTCATGATGTTCCCTCCCGATGGTCGGCTGGTCTTACACACCGACTTGGAAAATTCGATGGTCGTCCCGGACAAGCGAACGAAGCGAGCGCGATCCGGCACCCATCACCCCGGGTCCTGGTGATGCGAAGGAAGTCGACCACTGACACAGTGCCCCCTGCAAGATATCGCGGTATGGTCCCCCGCTTTAGCGGGGACGACGGCGGAGAATTGAACGTCGTGGTCGCGTAATCCCGGACAACAGACAAGAAGACCGGTTGAACTCTTCGACCGATAGTTATAAAATATAACTATTCTCCAAAGGACACAAAATTACCCATGGGAGACGCCGTCAGCGCCGCGCAAGCGGAAGGGCTGCTCAAGGTGGAGCAGCGGGGAAATGTTTTGACGGTCGGCCTCAACCGCCCGGCCAAGCGCAATGCCTTGAACGACGGCATCATCGGCGAAATCGGGGAGTGCTTCAAAAACCTGCCCGACGGGATCGGCGCCGTGGTCATCCATGGCATCGGTGATCATTTCTCCTCCGGCCTCGATCTGTCCGAGCTCAGCGACCACGATGCGACCGGCGGGCTGATCCACTCGCAGATGTGGCACCGCGTGTTCGACCGCATTCAGTATAGCCGCGCGCCCGTGATCGCCGCGCTGAAGGGCGCGGTGATCGGCGGCGGGCTGGAGCTTGCCTGTGCCGCCCATATCCGCGTCGCCGAGCCATCAGCCTATTTCGCGCTGCCCGAGGGCCAGCGCGGTATCTTTGTCGGCGGCGGCGGATCGGTGCGGCTGCCGCGGCTGATCGGGGTGGCGCGGATGACCGACATGATGCTGACCGGCCGGGTGTATTCGGCGACCGAAGGCTCCTCTTACGGATTTGCGCAATATCTCGTCGAGCCCGGCGGCTCGCTTGCAAAGGCGCTCGAGCTTGCCGAGCGCATCGCCGCCAACGCGCCGCTCACGAATTTCGCCGTGCTGCAGGCGCTGCCGATGATCGCGGAAGCCAATCCGCAAACGGGACTTCTGATGGAATCGCTGATGGCGACGGTGGCGCAGAGCGACAAGGAAGCCAAGCGGCGCATCCGTCAGTTCCTCGAGCACAAGACCGCCAAAGTCAAACCGGACAAAACATGAGCGGGCAGGTGAGCACGGCACGGAACGTCGCGGCCCATCCGCTGCGCAAAATCTCGTTCGGCGATCCCGCGGTGTCGATCGAACGCACTGGCGACGGCATCATCTATCTGCGCCCGAATCAAACGCTGGGCGACTATCCGCGCCGGCTGACGGACCGGCTGCATCGTTGGGCGCAAGAGAGGCCGGATCGCACCTTCATGGCCGAGCGTGTCGCGGGCGGCGGGTGGCGAAGCCTCACCTATGCCGAGCTGCTCGTCGCGAGCCGGCATATCGCCTCCGCGCTGCTCGCGCGGGGCTTGTCGGCCGAAAAGCCGGTCGTCATCCTGTCAGGCAATTCCATCGACCACGCGCTGGTCGCATTCGGCGCGCTCTATGCCGGTGTGCCGTTCTGCCCGGTGTCGCCGGCCTATTCGCTGATTTCCCGCGATTACGGCAAGCTCTCCTACCTCATGAAGCTTTTGACGCCCGGTCTGGTGTTCGCGGATGACGCCGAGAAATTCGCGGCTGCGTTGTCGGCCAATGTTCCCGCGGGAACGGAAATCGCCGGGTCCTACGGCGCGGTCGCCGGTCGAGAGGTGACGAGGCTCGCCGATCTGATGGCCACGCCGCTTCATCCCCGGCTCGACGCGGCGCACGTGGCGATCGGACCCGACACGATCGCAAAATTCCTGCTCACCTCGGGCTCGACCGGCAACCCCAAGGCCGTCATCAACACCCAGCGCATGATCTGCGCCAACCAGGTGATGATCCGCGAGACCATGGCTTTCCTGAAGGACGAGCCGCCCGTGATCGTCGACTGGCTGCCCTGGAATCACACTTTCGGCGGCAACCACAATATCGGGCTCACGCTTTTCAACGGCGGCTCGATGTATCTCGATCAGGGCAAGCCCATGCCCGGCGGCATCGAGGAGACGGTGCGGAACCTGCGGGAGATCTCGCCGACGGTCTATTTCAATGTGCCGAAGGGATACGAGTTGCTGTTGCCGTATCTGCGCGATGACGCAAGCCTGCGTGCGAAGTTCTTCTCGCGGTTGCATGCGATGTTCTTCTCGGGCGCGGCACTCTCGCCCTTTGTCTGGAACAGCCTTGACGAGCTGTCAGTGCAGGAAACCGGTTTTCGCGTGCCGATGCTGACTGGCCTTGGCGCGACCGAAAGCGGACCTTTTTTCATGTCGGTCAACCCGCGAACCAGCCGCTCGGGTCATGTCGGGCTTCCCGTGCTCGGCAATGACGCGAAGCTCGTGCCGACCAACGGCAAGCTGGAAGTGCGCGCGAAGGGGCCGAACGTCACGCCCGGCTATTGGCGTCAGCCGGAGATGACTCGTACCGCGTTCGACGAGGAAGGCTTCTACAGGTTCGGCGATGCGCTGAAGCCGGCGGACGCGCAGGATCTGCATTCGGGGTTCGATTTCGATGGCCGCATCTCGGAAGACTTCAAGCTTGCGAGCGGCACCTGGGTCAGCGTCGGTCCGCTGCGCGCGCGCTTCATTGCAGCTTGTTCGCCGCTGGTGCGCGATGTCGTGATCGCCGGAATCAACCGCGACGAGATTTCGGCTCTCGTCGTGCTCGATCCCGACGGTTGCCGGCTGATCAATCCGACGCTGCCGTCCGACGACCTTGCAGCGACCGCCGCCGATGCGCTGATCCGTGGCGCTTTCCGCGAGCGCTTTGAAAGGTTTCTGCTGTCCGCCACCGGCTCCTCGACGCGGATTACCCGCGCCGTCCTGCTCGATTCGCCGCTGTCGATTGATCGCGGCGAGGTCACCGACAAAGGCTCGATCAACCAGCGCGCGGTGCTGGACCATCGCAACAGCCTGGTGGAGGAACTTTACGCGGCGGTGCCGCCGCCGCGTATCATAAGGATTGGTTAGCGCGGTATTGGGCGCACGAGCGCTGATGTTGTGTTGAAATTTGCGAAAGGAGCTAGTCATGCAGTTGAAGGATCAGGCCGCCATCGTCACCGGAGGTGCATCGGGACTGGGCGCGGCAACGGCGCGCAAGCTGGCGGCGCAGGGCGCCAAGGTCGCCGTCTGCGACCTCAACGCAAAGCTCGCCGAGAGCGTTGCGGCCGAGATCAAGGGCACCGCCATCGCATGCGACGTTACCGACGCCGCCTCCGCCGAAGCCGCGGTGGCGCAGGCGGCCAAGGCGCACGGACCGGCGCGGGTGCTGGTCAATTGCGCGGGCATCGGAGTTGCCAAGCGCGTGGTCGGCCGCGACGGGCCGCATCCGCTCGCCGATTTCGAGAAGGTGATCAAGGTCAACCTGATCGGCTCCTTCAACATGCTCAGGCTGGCGACGGCTGCGATGTCGAAGCTCGAGCCGCTGGCCGGCGGCGAGCGCGGCGTCGTCATCAACACCGCTTCCGTCGCGGCCTATGACGGCCAGATCGGGCAGGCGGCGTATTCGGCCTCGAAGGGCGGCATCGTCGGCATGACCCTGCCGATCGCGCGCGAGCTCGCGCAGTTCGGCATCCGCGTCAACACCATCGCGCCGGGCCTGTTCTTGACGCCGCTGCTCGGCAGCCTGCCGCAGGAAGCCCAGGATTCGCTCGCCGCCGCGATTCCGTTTCCGCACCGGCTTGGACAACCCGACGAGTTCGCTTCGCTTGCGCTGCACATGATCGACAATCCCTATCTCAATGGCGAAGTGGTGCGGCTCGACGCGTCGCTGCGCATGGCGCCGAAATAAGGATGGCGGCATGTTCGTGCATCGGCGCGACGTCCAGATCCAGTGGGGCGATTGCGATCCCGCCAACATCGTCTATTACCCGCGCTATTTCGCGATGTTCGACGATTCGACCTCGATCATGTTCGAGGCGGCAGGCTTCTCCAAGCAGGAGCTGGTGAAGAAATATGGCCTGGTCGGCATCCCCATGGTCGACACCAGGGCGAAGTTCTACATCCCCTCGAACTCATGGCGACTGGATCACCATCGAAAGCCGTATCGAGAGCTTCAAGCGCTCGAGCTTCGAGGTCACCCACAAGGTGTTCAAGGGGAGTGAGCTTGCGATCGAGGCGTTCGAGACGCGAGTGCTGGTCGGACGTCATCCTGACGATCCGGACAAGCTGAAATCGGCACCGATGCCGGCCGAGATCATCACAAAGTTCATGAACGGGTGACCACGTCGCGGCACTGTGAGGGGTTGAATAAGCCGTCGAAGTCTGATCTGCACTTGGACAAGAAGCTTTCAGGGAGGAACTGATGAAAAAGGCTTTTCTGTCGGCCGCGGCCGTCGCCGTGGCGCTCGCGCTGCCGGGGTTGAAAGCCTCGGCGGAAACCAATGAAATCACCATCGGCATCAGCATCGTGACGACAGGCCCGGCGGCGGCGCTCGGAATCCCCGAGCGCAACGCGCTGGAATTCGTGACCAAGGAGATCGCGGGGCACCCGCTCAAACTCATCGTCCTCGACGACGCCGGCGATCCGACCACGGCAACAACCAATGCTCGGCGCTTTGTCACGGAGTCCAAGGCCGACATCATCATGGGCTCCTCGAACACGCCGGCGACGATTGCCGTCTCGAACGTCGCCAACGAGGCGGGCATTCCGCATTTCTCGCTGGCGCCGTTCCCGATCACGCCTGAACGTGCGAAATGGTCGGTCGCCATGCCGCAGCCGATTCCGATCATGGGCAAGGTGCTCTACGAGCACATGAAGGCGCACAACGTCAAAACCGTCGGCTATATCGGCTATTCCGATTCCTACGGCGACCTCTGGTTCAACGACTTCAAGAACCAGGGTGTGCCGATGGGCATGACGCTGGTCGACGAGGAGCGCTTTGCGCGGCCCGACACCTCCGTGACGGGTCAGGTGCTCAAGCTCGTCGCCGCAAATCCCGACGCCATCCTGGTCGGCGCCTCCGGCACCGCCGCCGGCCTGCCGCAAACCGAGTTGCGCGATCGTGGTTACAAGGGACTGATCTACCAGACCCACGGCGCGGCCAGCATGGATTTCATTCGCATCGCCGGCAAGGCGGCGGAGGGCGTCATCATGGCCTCGGGCCCGGTCATGGATCCCGAGGATCAGCCTGCCGAGGCGCAGACGAAAAAGCCGGGACTTGCGCTCAACAGCGCCTATGAGGCGAAATACGGGCCGAACAGCCGCAGCCAGTTCGCAGGTCACGGCTACGATGCGTTCCTCGTGCTGGAGCGCGTCGTTCCGGTCGCGCTCAAGACGGCGAAGCCGGGCACGCCCGAATTCCGCGAGGCCATCCGCAACGCGCTGTTGACCGAACGCGAGATCGCGGCAAGCCAGGGCGTCTATAATTTCACGGAAAAGGATCGCTACGGTCTCGACGACCGCGCGCGTATCGTTTTGACCGTGAAAGACGGAAAATACGTTCTGGCGAAGTGAAAGAGGCTTGCGCTTTCGCCAGCGCCGGGCGGCGCGTGTCAGCGATGTGACTTCCCGTCAGGGCGCGGCCTGGCCCTCGTGCTGGAAACCGAGATAGCTTGCGGCCACGCGCGCGTTGGCCGCAAGCTCGGCGGCCTTTCCATCGAGCACGAACTCACCGAGCTCCATCACATAGGCGCGGTCGGCGATCTTGAGTGCCGCCTGCGCGTTCTGCTCGACCAGCAGCACCGAGACGCCGGCTGTGCGCAGCTCCGCGATGGTCCTGAAGATGTCGGCGACGATGATCGGCGCAAGTCCGAGGCTCGGCTCGTCCAGCATCAATAGTCGCGGCGTGCCCATCAGCGCGCGGCCCATCGCGAGCATCTGCTGCTCGCCGCCGGACAGCGTGCCCGCAAGCTGCTTGCGCCGCTCCTTCAGCCGCGGAAACAGCGCATAGACCCGCTCGAAAGCGGTGGCGGCCTGCGCTCTCGCCACGCGGAAGGCGCCGAGCTGAAGGTTGTCCTCGACATTCATGGTGGCGAACAGCTCGCGGTGTTCGGGCACGAGGCTCATCCCGAGCGCGACGCGATCCTCGATCTCCATCAGGCCGAGGTCCTGTCCGGCAAAGGCGGCGCGGCCCTTGAGCGGTAGAATGCCCATGATTGCGTTGAGCAGCGTGGTCTTGCCCGCGCCATTGGCGCCGATGATGGTGACGATCTCGTTTTCCGCGACGGCCAGCGACACGCCGCGCACGGCCTCGACCTTGCCGTACGAGATGTGCAGATCGGACGCGGCCAGCAATGCACTCATGCGCCGACTCCGAGATAGGCCTTGATCACCTCGGGGTCGGTCTTGATCGCCTCCGGCCTGCCCTCCGCGATCTTGGTGCCGAAATCGAGAACCACGATACGGTCTGCGAGGTTCATGACGAATCCCATGTCGTGCTCGACCAGCAGCACCGACATGCCGCCGTCTCGCAATTGCCGCAGCAATTCGGCCAGGCGCTGCTTCTCCATGTGGCGAAGTCCGGCGGCCGGCTCATCCAGCAACAGCAGCACCGGATCCACGCAGAGTGCGCGCGCGATCTCCACGATGCGCTGCTGGCCGAGCGAAAGCGAGCCCGCTGGCTGGTCGATCTGGTCGGACAGGCCCACGCGCGCGATCTGACGCGCGGCTTCCGCCAGCAGCCTTGCCTCGTCGTCGCGGTCGAGGCGGAACATGCTTATCAGCGCGCCGGACGACCCGCGCAGGTGTGCGCCGATTGCAACATTCTCCAGCACCGTCATGTCGGGAACGAGCTTGACGTGCTGGAACGTCCTGGAAACGCCAAGCTTGACGATCTCCTGCGGCGGCGCATTGATCATCTTCCTGCCGAGCACGCAGATGCTGCCGCCGGTCGCGCGCAGGACACCGGTGATCAGGTTGAAGGTCGTGCTCTTGCCCGCGCCGTTCGGACCTATCAGGGCGACGATCTCGCGCGCCTGCACGTCGAATGAGACGTTGTTGACCGCGGTCACGCCGCCGAACTGTTTCCGTGCGCCGTCGAGTTCAAGCAGCACGCCCGGCGCCTGCTCCGCCCGCCCGCGCGTGGGCAATGTCAGCGAAGTGTCGGGCGGCTTACGGCGCGATGTGGGCGACAGCAGCGACATCAGCCAGGGCCAGACGCCGCCCGGCGCCAATTGCAGCAATGCGACCAGAAGGATGCCGAACACGATGGTCTCGAGCTGGCCTTCGCCATGCAGCAGCATCGGCAGATAGCTTTGCAGCACCTCCTTCAGGATCACGACGATTGCCGCACCCAGC
Source organism: uncultured Alphaproteobacteria bacterium (assembly GCA_963738845.1). Classification (GTDB taxonomy): domain Bacteria; phylum Pseudomonadota; class Alphaproteobacteria; order Rhizobiales; family Xanthobacteraceae; genus Bradyrhizobium. The sequence continues at coordinate 92,677 of CAVTYJ010000024.1, forward strand.
ACGCCGCCCCAGACATAACCGGCGCCCCCGACCACGGCGATGAAGAGATATTCGATGCCGGCCTGGGCGCCGAACGGCGTCGGATTGGTGGCGCGCTGGAAATGCGCATAGAGCCAGCCGGAGAGCCCGGCCAGCACCGCGGCATAGATGAAGACCAGGAGCTTCATGCGCGGCGTCTGCACGCCAAAGGCTTCGGCCGCGACGTGGCCGCGCCGCAGTGCGCGGATGGCGCGGCCGGTGCGGGAATCCAGCAGGTTCATCGTCAGCAGCGCGGAGATCAGGACGGCGGCCCAGATCGCGAAGTAGATCGCGCCGGGATCGATCATCTTGAAGCTGCCGATCGAGAGCGGCGGGATGCCCGAAATGCCGTCATTGCGGCCGAGGAATTCGAGCTTGCTGAAGAGATAGAAAAGTCCGAGTCCCCAGGCGATGGTGCCGAGCGGCAGATAATGGCCGGACAGGCGCACGGTGACCAGGCCGAGCAGGACCGCGGCAACGCCGCTGACGAGAAGCGAGGCCGGCAGGGCAAGCCAGGGCGAGATGCCGTAGGCGGTGGTCAGCACGGCCGTGGTGTAGGCGCCGAAGCCGCAGAACGCCGCCTGCCCGAACGATGTCAGCCCGCCGACGCCGGTGAGCAGCACGAGCCCCATCGCGACCAGTGCGGCCAGGCCGATATTGTCGAGCAGCACAATCCAGAACGGCGGCACGTGGGGCACAAAGGGGATTGCGGCCATCACGAGCGCGAACAGGAGAACGGGCAGACGTCCCGGCATCGCGCGTCAGTCCTTCTCTTCCTCGACGGTCGGCGCCGCCAGCGATCGGAGCATCAGCACCGGGACAAGAAGCGTGAAAACGATGACCTCCTTGAAGTTGGAAGCATAGAAGGAGGAGAAGGCTTCGACCGTGCCGACGACCAGCGCGGCCACCGCGGTCAGGGGATAGCTGACGAGACCGCCAATGATCGCGGCGATGAAGCCCTTTAGCCCGATCAGGAAGCCGGTGTCGTAGTAGAGCGTGGTGATCGGCACGATCAGGATCCCCGACAGCGCGCCGATCACCGACGCCAGCAGGAATGCGATCTGTCCCGATAGCGTGGTCCTGATGCCGGCAAGCCGCGCGCCGAGCCGGTTGACTGCGGTCGCACGCAGCGCCTTGCCGTAAAGCGAGAGTCCGAAGAACAGCCAGAGGGCGACAATGAAGCAAATCGTGATCGCGTAGACCGCAAGGCTTTGGCTGGTGAAGCGCAGCGGCCCGAGCGTCATCGTGACCGAGGCCAGTGCGGGTCCGCGCTGGCCTTCCGCGCCAAAGAACAAAAGTCCGAGGCCCTGCATCGCCAGATGACAGCCGACGGAGGCGATCAGCAGCACCAGCACCGAGGTGTGCGCCAGCGGCTGAAAGGCGAGGCGGTAAAGAAACAGGCCGATCATCGCGACGATTGCGAGCGACAAGCCGATCGCGACAGGGATCGGCGGCTGGTGACCGACGATCCACGCGGTCAGCGCAAGCAGGGCACAGGGCAGCACGATGTTGACGAGGCAACTGCGTGCGAGCCGCTTGGCATGGAAGCCGCGCCGTGCCGCATACAGGTCGAACAGGAATGCCGCGGCCCCCATCGCGGCCGCGAGCTTCGCCGTGCCCGGCATCTGCCCGGAGCAGAGCGAGGCATAGGTCAGCGCGCCATAGGTGACGAACTCGCCCTGCGGAATCAGGATCACGCGCGTCACCGCAAACACCAGCACCAGCGCCAGCCCGAGCAGTGCGTAGATCGCGCCGTTGGTGATGCCGTCCTGCAGCAGGAACAGCATGATCGTGGAGTTCAAGCGGAGGCTCCCCAGGGCATGCGGACCGATCGCGGATCAGGACCGCGGGTCACAGGCAGCAGTTGAATTCCGCCGTCCAAATTTGATATGATTGATAACAATTATCAAATATAATCGCAAGGCCGGAACGCTCCGGCGCATTCAGACTAACGCACTTTGGGCGGTATGCGATGACAGTTTCAAAGAGCGCCGTGGCGGAGGGCTCGAGCCGCAAGGAGGCGGCAGAAGCGCCTGCCGGCGCCTTGCAACTCGGCGAACTGTCCGAACTGCTCGGCTATTCGCTCAAGCGCGCGCAGCTCAAGATATTCGAGGATTTCCTCAACTGCGTTGCGCCGCTGCAGTTGACCCCGGCGCAGTTTTCCGTACTGGTCCTGCTCGACAAGAATCCCGGCCGCAACCAGACCGAGATCGCCAATACGCTCGGCATCCTGCGCCCGAATTTCGTGGCGATGCTCGATAGTTTGGAAAGCCGTGACCTCTGCGCCAGGGTACGTTCGGCCAACGATCGCCGCTCGCACATGCTGGCTCTGACCGACAAGGGCCGCGCGGTGCTCGCACGCGCCAAAAAGCTTGTCGCAACCAAGCACGAGGCGCGGCTCAATGCGCTGCTCGGACCCGCCAACCGCGCGTCCTTGCTGGCAATGCTCACCAAGATCGCCCAGGAATTTTGAGCGTTCAAGGCCGTCGCCATGCTGGCGCTTTGATGTGGGGCAAGCCCGGTTAGGCCGTGGCCTTCTATTGTTTGTTGAGTATCTGGCCGGATCATCGTGATCAGATGGACTTCAACAGGACATGGCGATCGGTTGCGGCAGGTCTGTGCGGAAGCGCTGCGCATTTTTGCCTGATGTTCATAAAGTCCAGGGCCGCTTTGCTCCCGTCATTCCAGCCCTATGAGGACCTGCAGCACACCCTCGGCACTCTGCTCGGCCATCCGGTCCAACCCTGGCTGACATGGCTGTTATCGTTCTTGAACGGCGCCATCGTGCTCGGACTTCTGTTCGGCCGCATTTACCGGTTTCTGCCCGGCCGGATCGGCGCGGTCAAAGGCCTGGTCTTTGGCTTGGTCGCCTGGGCTTCGATGGGCCTGGTCTTCTTTCCACTCCTGGGCCGCGGCTTGTTCGCCGTTGACGTGGGATTGGGAGTGCGACCTGCGCTGTTCTCGCTGATGATGCTGCTGACCTATGGCGCCGTTATGGGCGTGTCGTTCTCAGCGCTGGAGCCGAGAAAACAGGATTGATGCAATAAACATTTTAAATGATGCTTGATACATCATTATAGATGCAATAACTTGCATTCTCTCGACCGGGGCCGGTCCATCATGATCACCGCCGCGCAACTGCGCGCCGCACGCGCGCTATTGGGGATCGACCAGCGCGAGCTCGCACAGCGCTGCGGGCTGTCGCTGCCGACGATCCAGCGCATGGAAGCCTCCGAGTGCGTGATCCGCGGCAACGTCGATTCGCTGATGAAGCTGGTCGAGGCTTTGGCCGGCGCAGGCATCGAGCTGATCGGCGAGGGCGCGAGCTCGAACGGCGGTGGCCGCGGCGTGCGGCTGAAAACTGCAAACGGCGGGCGAGCGATCCCATCATGAGCACCCAGGCAACCGCGGGCGCGAGGGCCCGGCCATGATGCAGGCGGCGCTATGGTCTGTCGCGCTGCTGTTGGCCCTGGCGCCCGCCGCAATCGCGCTGTCCCTGCGCCAGCGCGGCTCGGTCGTGCTGTATGGGTGCTGTTTGGTCGTCACGTCGGCGCTGGTTGCGATCGCGCTGAACAATCTGCTCGACCCGGCGCATCCGGTGCTGAGCGCCACGCTGCCGATCGGGTTGCCCTGGCTTGGCGCGCATTTTCGCATCGATTCGCTCGCGGCCTTCTTCCTCGTGGTCGTCAATCTCGGAGGCGCCGTGGCGAGCCTGTTCGCGATCGGCTATGGGCGCCACGAAAAGTCGCCGGGCCGCGTGCTTCCGTTCTATCCGGCCTATCTCGCCGGCATGAATATCGTGGTGCTGGCTGATGACGCTTTCAGCTTTCTCGTCGCCTGGGAGTTCATGTCGCTGACGTCCTGGGCGCTGGTGGTCTCGCATCATCGCGAGGCGGCGAACGTGCGCGCCGGCTATGTGTATCTGTTGATGGCGGGCTTCGGCACGTTCTCGCTGTTGCTCGCGTTCGGCGTGCTCGTCGGGGGTGGCGGGGCTTACGACTTCGCCGCGATCCGCGCTTCCCATCCCAGCGCCAATGTGGCGAGCGCGGTGCTGTTGTTGACGCTGGTTGGCGCCGGCTCCAAGGCGGGACTCGTGCCGCTGCATGTCTGGCTGCCGCTCGCCCATCCGGCGGCGCCCAGCCATGTCTCCGGTCTGATGAGCGGCGTCATGACCAAGGTCGCCGTCTACGGCTTCGTCCGCATCGTGTTCGACCTGCTCGGTCCGCCGGAATGGTGGTGGAGCATGGTCGTGCTCGGGGTCGCCGGTCCATCTGCGACGCTCGGCGTGCTCTATGCGCTGATGCAGCGCGACATCAAGCGGGTGTTGGCCTATTCGACCATCGAAAACATCGGCATCATCTTTGTCGGGCTCGGCCTTGCGCTCGCCTTCAAGGCGGAAGCGCTGGGCTGGGTGGCGGCGCTCGCCCTCACGGCGGCGCTGCTGCACGTCTTCAACCATGCGCTGTTCAAGAGTCTCCTGTTCTTCGGCGCCGGCAGCGTGCTGAATGCGACCGGCGAGCGCGACATGGAGAAGCTGGGCGGCTTGATCCATCGCATGCCGCAGACCGCGTCCGCGGTGCTGGTCGGCTGTGTCGCGATTTCGGCGCTGCCGCCCTTCAACGGCTTTGTCTCGGAGTGGCTGACCTTTCAGGCGATCCTGCTGAGCCCGCAACTGCCCTCGTGGGGACTGAAGCTGATCATTCCCGCGGTCGGCGGATTGCTGGCGCTGGCGGCGGCGCTGGCGGCGGCCTGTTTCGTCAAGCTGTTCGGCGTGAGCTTTCTCGGCCGAGCGCGAACGACGGTTGCGGCTTCGGCGCGAGAGAGTGACGGATGGTCACGCGCCGCCCTGGTTTTTCTGGCGGCACTTTGCCTCGTCGTCGGGATTTTACCCGGCCTGTTCATCGATGCGCTGGCGCCGGTCGCCAAAACCATGGTCGGCAGCAGCATGCCGCACCAGGCGAGCCTGGAATGGTTGACCATCGTGCCGATTGCCGAGAGCCGCAGCTCCTATAACGGGCTTCTGGTCTTCGCTTTCGTGCTGCTCTCGGGCTCGATCGCATCGATCGCGATTCACCGGCTGGCATCCGACCGGCTGCGCCGTGCGCCCGCCTGGGATTGCGGTTATCCCGATCCCAATCCTGCCATCCAGTACACCGCCGACAGTTTCTCGCAGCCGATCCGTCGCGTATTCGGCAGCGTGATTTTCGCAGCGCACGAGATCGGCGAGATGCCGCCGCCCGGTTCGGCCAAGCCTGCGCGGTTCACGGTCCAGATGCACGACCTGATCTGGGAAGCGCTCTACGCGCCGATCGGGACCGTCATCTCCTTTGCGACCGAGCGCATCAACATCCTGCAATTCCTCACCATCCGCCGCTATCTCACTTTGGTGTTCGTGGCGCTGGTGCTGTTGCTTTTGGTGCTGGCGATATGACGCTGCTGCGCGACCTCATCTCGCAAGGCCTGCAGATGCTGCTGGTGCTGCTGCTCGCGCCGCTTCTGACCGGATTTGTCCGCAAGCTGAAGGCGTACCTGCTGCGCCGGCGGGGCCCGCCGTTGCTGCAGCCCTATCGCGACCTGATCCGCCTGATGCGCAAGGATGTCGTGCTGGCGGAAACGGCGTCGTGGCTGTTCCGCGTCATCCCCTACATCATCTTCGCCGGCACCTGGGTCGCGGCGTCGCTGGTGCCGACCTTCGGCAGCGGGCTGTTGTTCTCCTGGTCGGCCGACCTGATCGCCATCATTGCGCTGCTCGGCAGCGCGCGCTTCTTCCTGGCGCTCGCCGGCATGGATGTCGGCACCGCCTTTGGCGGCATCGGCTCCAGCCGCGAGGTGATGATCGCCTCGCTCGCAGAGCCCGCGATCCTGATCACGGTGTTCTCGGTGGCGATGATCGCGGGCTCGACCCAGCTTTCGACCATTGCCGAATTCATGGGATCGAGCGCGGTGGGCCTGCGCGTCTCGCTCGGTCTTGCGCTGGTTGCCCTCGTCATCGTCGCAATCGCCGAAAACGGCCGCATCCCCGTCGACAATCCCGCGACCCATCTCGAGCTCACCATGGTGCATGAGGCCATGGTGCTGGAATATTCAGGACGGCATCTCGCGCTGATCGATCTCTCATCGCAACTGAAGCTCCTGGTCTACGTCTCCCTGATCGCCTGCATGTTCATGCCCTGGGGCGCGGCCGCGCCGAACGCGGGAGCTGGCGCGTTCGCCCTTGGTGCGATGACCTATGCCGTAAAGCTCGCCGCGTGCGGCATCCTGCTTGCCGTGTTCGAGACTTCGATTGCCAAGATGCGGGTGTTCCGGATCCCGGAGTTTCTGGGCGCGGCGCTGATGCTGGCGCTGCTTGCCACCCTTTTGCGCTTCGTGTCGGGGAGCCTGTAACATGCGCGGCCTGGAGTTCGACGTCGCCCATCTGCTTGCAGGCTCGCTCGTGCTGGCGAGCTTCATGATGCTGTATCAGGACCGGCTGTACGCGCTGCTGAACGTCTATGCCTTGCATGCCTTCGTGCTCGCGTTGTCGGTCGCCTGGCAGGCTTTCGTCCAGCATGCTCCGCATCTCTATGTCACCGCCGCCATCGCGCTCGTCTTCAAGGCCATCATCATTCCGGTTGTGCTGCACCGGATCATCGTGAGGCTTGGAATTCACCGCGAAATCGAAACGACGATCGGCGTCGGGCTGACCATGATCGCCGGCATCGGCCTCGTCGCGCTGTCGATGGTAGTGATGCTGCGGGTGACGCCGGGCGCCGACGCACTGGCGCGGGAGGACCTCGCCTTCGCGCTGTCCGTCGTGCTCCTCGGACTCCTGATCATGGTGACCCGGCGCAACGCGGTGAGCCAGGTGGTCGGGTTCATGTCGCTGGAAAACGGCCTGGTGCTGGCCGCGACCGGCGCCAAGGGCATGCCGCTCGTGGTCGAGATCAGCGTCGCATTTTCGGTGCTGATCGCCTTCATCGTGATCGGCATCTTCCTGTTCCGCATTCGTGAGCGCTTTGACACCGTCGATATCGCGGCACTCGACCGTTTCCGGGGGGAGCGGCAATGAGCTTCGATGCGCTCACGGCTCTGCTGGTGATCCCCGCGCTGGCCGCCGCACTTCTCGCGCTGCTGCCGGGCTATCGCGTCACCGCGATCCTCAATGTGGTGGCTACGCTGTCCACGCTGTTGACGGCGCTGTCGCTGTTCGTGGTCGAGCCGGTGTCCGGGCGGTATCTTCTGGTCGACGACCTGAACAAGGTCTTCATCGTGCTCACCACGTTCGTCGGCTTCACCACCAGCGTGTTCAGCGCAAGCTATATCGGCCACGAGATCGAGGTCGGCAGGCTGACGCCGGCCTTCGTGCGCTTCTATCACGCGATGTACCAGACGCTGATGTTTGCGATGAATCTCGCGCTCGTTGCCAACAATATCGGTCTGATGTGGGTCGCGGTCGAGGTCGCCACCCTCACAACGGTGCTGATGGTCGGCATGTATCGCACGCACGAAGCGCTGGAAGCGGCCTGGAAATATTTCATTCTCGGCAGCGTCGGCATCGCGCTCGCGCTGTTCGGCACTATCCTGGTCTATATGGCGGCCCGGCCGGTGATCGGCGAGGGGACGGACGCCATGGTCTGGACCGTCCTGGTTGCGCGCGCCGCGCAGTTCGATCCGGCTTTGCTCGACGTTGCCTTCGTGTTTCTGCTGCTCGGTTACGGCACCAAGGTTGGTCTTGCGCCGTTGCATGCCTGGCTCCCTGACGCTCATGCCGAAGGCCCGACACCGATCTCGGCGGTGCTGTCGGGCCTGCTGCTCAACGTCGCGCTCTACGCGCTGCTGCGGTTCAAGATGATCATGGCCGCGTGCACAGGCGCGATTGCGCCCGGTCCGCTGATGGTGGTGATGGGCCTGATCTCGGTGATCTTCGCCGCGCTGATGCTCTACCGCCGGCGCGACATCAAGCGCATGTTCGCCTATTCCTCGATCGAACACATGGGCATCATCGTGTTCGCCTTCGGCATGGGAGGCACCCTCGCGAACTTCGCGGGCTTGTTGCACATGACCATGCATTCCCTGACCAAGTCGGCGATCTTCTTCGCCGTCGGCCACATCGCGCAAGTCAAGGGCACGCAGAAGATCGCCGATATCGGCGGGCTGACGGTCACGAACCCCGTGCTCGGCTGGGGACTCGTGCTCGGCGTGGTCGCCATCGTCGGTCTGCCGCCGCTCGGCATTTTCATGAGCGAGTTTCTGGTCATAAGCTCCACCTTCGCGCGCCAACCCTGGCTGACGTCGATCCTGGTGCTGGGACTGCTGATCGCGCTCGGCGGGCTCTTCTTGCGGCTCAATGTCGTCGCGTTCGGCGAGCCGAAGGGGCAGACCGCGCCGGCGGAGGCCTCCTATGTGCCGATGTTCACCCATCTGGCGCTGGTGCTGATCGCCGGCATCTATCTGCCGCCCGCATTGGTCGAAGGTTTCTCCAACGTGGCAAAGCTGTTGGGCTGACGCAATGAACCCGCTCGATTTCATCCCCTATCACGAGCCGATCGCCGCGCATCAGCCGTGGCCGCGCGCGGATGTCGGCGACGACGGATGGCTGATCGCGATCGATCTGCTGGCGACTGGACACGCCACGCTGCTCGGCTTTTGGGGCGAAGCCTCAGCGGTGCATCTGGCGCTGCTCGGCGACACCAACGAGATCGCGGTGGTCAGCCTCGCATGCCCGTCCGGCAAATTCCCGAGCGTCGCCGCGCGTCATGCGCCGGCGTCGCGGCTTGAGCGCACGATCGGCGATCTGTTCGGGCTGGAGGCGATCGGCGCTGTCGACACGCGGCCCTGGCTCGATCACGGGGTGTGGGGCAAGCGCGCGCCGCTCGGAAAAGCCGCCGCGCCGCACGAGGCCGCCGCCTACGCATTCCTGCCTAGCGAGGGCGAGGGGCTGCATCAGATCGCGGTAGGCCCGGTGCACGCCGGCATCATCGAGCCAGGCCACTTCCGTTTCACCGCCAATGGCGAGCACGTGGTTCGGCTGGAGGAGCGGCTCGGCTATGTGCACAAGGGCATCGAATCCCTGATGGCGGGTGCATCGCTGCAAGCGGGGGCGAAACTCGCCGGCCGCGCGTCCGGCGACAGCACCGTTGCCTATGCGTTTGCCTTTGCGCGCGCCGTCGAGGCGGCGCTCCGCCTCGACGTTCCGCCTCGATCGACATATCTGCGGGCGCTGATGGCGGAGCTCGAGCGGCTGGCCAACCATTTCGGCGATATCGGCGCGATCTGCAACGATGCGTCTTTCACGCTGATGCACGCGCAGACCGGCGTCTTGCGCGAACGCGTGCTGCGCGCAGCCGATACCTGCTTTGGGCACAGGCTGATGATGGATGCGATTGTGCCCGGCGGCATCGCGCGCGATATCGCGCCGGATGGAGCTGCCGCAATTCGCGCGCTCACAGCCGAGATCGGGAAAGTCTTTCCGCGCCTGGTCGAGCTCTACGACAATACCGCGTCGCTGCAGGATCGCACCGTCACGACCGGCATCGTCAAGCGTGAGTACGCGCAAAAATTCGGTGCCGGAGGCTTTGTCGGCCGCGCCGCCGGACGCGCGTTCGACGCGCGGCGCAATCTCGCTTACGCGCCTTACGACGAATTGTCGTTCGAGATGCCTGTGCTGGATGCCGGCGATGTCAATGCACGCGTGTGGATTCGCATCCGCGAGATCGAGCAGTCGCTGTCGCTGATCGACCAGATCATGGACCGCTTGCCGGCCGGCGCTATCGACGTGCCGCTGAAACCGATCGGCGCGGCGTGCGAGGGCATGGCGGTCACCGAGGCGTTCCGCGGCGACGTGCTGGTTTGGCTCAGGCTCGATGGCGACGGCCGAATCGCGCGCTGCCACCTGCGTGATCCCTCCTGGTTTCAATGGCCGCTTCTGGAGACGGCGATCGAGGACAACATCGTCGCCGATTTCCCGCTCTGCAACAAATCGTTCAACTGCTCCTATTCCGGCGCGGATTTGTGAGATGCGACGAACCCTGCTCGAAAGCCTGACCCATGGCCCGCTCACCGAGCGGCCGCCCCCACCTGACGAGGCCGGGCTCGCCGAACTCGCAAAGAACGTCGAGAAGGCCGCACAGGCCCGGCTCGGCCGCTCGCTGTCGATCCGCCAGGTCGACGCCGGCTCCTGCAATGGCTGCGAGCTGGAAATCCATGCACTGGCCAACGCCTTTTACGATCTCGAGCGTTTCGGCCTGCGCTTTGTCGCCTCGCCCCGCCACGCCGATGTGCTGATGGTGACGGGCCCGGTGACGAAGAACATGCGCGAGGCGCTGGAGCGGACCTATCACGCGACGCCCGATCCGAAATGGGTGGTTGCGGTCGGCGGCTGCGCGGCCGATGGCGGCATCTTCAAGGATAGCTATGCCGTGGCCCGCGGCGTTGCGGACGTGGTGCCTGTCGATCTCCACATTCCCGGCTGCCCGCCATCGCCCACCACGCTGTTGAAAGGGTTGCTGGCGTTGCTGCAGCATGTGGGTGGGCCGTAGTTCGCCGGCCCGGTGGGCACGCGCAGCCTGTCATCGGGCCGCGCGTTCGCGCGGACCCGGTGGCTTTGCCCACCCCTACGATAGCCCGTCATTCCACCAGTATCGCCCTGACGTCGTTGACATTGGTCAGCGTCGGGCCGGTGTGCAGGAGATCTTCGGTTGCGGCAAAGAAAGCGGTCGCATCATTGTTGTCGAGATAGGCACGCGGGTCGAGATGTTGTGCCTTCATCTTGGCGAATGTCGAGGCATCGATGATGGCGCCGGCGGGATCGCTGGCGCTGCCCGCACCGCCATCGGCGCCATCGGTGTCGCCCGCAAGCGCTGAGATTCCCGGCGTCTCCTTGAGAAGATCGGCGAGCGCCAGCGCGTATTCCTGGTTGGGCCCGCCGCGGCCATTGCCGCGCACGGTGACGGTCAGCTCGCCGCCGGAGAGGATCGCAACGCGCCTGCCCCGTGCGCGCGCATCCAAAGCGAGCTTTGCATGCTCGGCCGCGACCTCGCGCGCTTCGCCTTCGAGGTCGGCGCCGAGATCGATGATCTCAAAGCCGGCGTCGCGCGCCACCCTGGCCGCGGCCTCGAGCGATTGCCGGGGACGCGCGATCAATTCGTACTGAGCGCGCGCAAAGGCGGCATCTCCCGGCTTGCAGCTTTCATTGGCGGGGTCGTCAAGCGCGCGGCGGATCGCGTCATCGACCTCGAGCCTGTATTTCGCGACGATCGCGCGCGCATCGGCAAGCGTGGTCGGATCCGGCACGGTCGGCCCCGAGGCGATCGCGGAAGCGTCGTCATGCGGCACGTCCGAGATCGCAAGGGTCACGATCTCGGCGCGCTGGCCCGCCCGCGCCAGCCGGCCGCCCTTGATCCGCGACAAATGTTTTCGGACCGTGTTGACCTCGCCGATCGGCGCGCCGGAGCGGAGCAGGGCGCGCGTCAGCTTGAGCTTTTGCTGGAACGCAATCCCGTCGACCGGCGCGATCCAGTTCGCCGAGCCGCCGCCCGAGAGCAGCACCAACAGGAGATCGTCGGCTTGCGCGGTTGCGGCGAGCTGCAGCGTTTCTTCGGCGCCCTTGAGACCCGCCTCATCGGGCATCGGGTGCCCGGCCTCGACCACCTTGATCCGCCGCGTCGGCATGCCATGGCCGTGGCGCGTGGTGGCGATGCCCGAAAGGCGCGCAGGATCGAGCTTGAGCGTGTCGAGATAGTGCCGCTCGGCGGCCGCCGCCATCGCCGCCGCACCCTTGCCCGCGGCAAGGCAGATGACCTTGCCTTTGGGAGCGGGACGCAGATGGGCGGCCAATACGACGTCGGGATGGGCCGCGGCGACGGCTGCATCATAAATCGCGCGCAGGAGAGGACGTCGGTCGGTCATCGCGTTGCGGCAAGCCCGGTTGGAGCAGAAGCCCCGTTATCCATCCGTTTGCCGAAAAAGAAAACCCCGGAAAGGCCAGCCTTTCCGGGGATTGTATCGCAGAACGGGCGAGCGCGATCAGCCGCCGACGTCGCCGGAGATGACGTCGCCGAACAGCTCCCACTGGTCGCCCTTGAAGCGCATCAGCTGCAGCTGACTGATCGGGGCGAAGTCGGTCGGGGACGTATTGATCGTGATGCCCGGCAGCAGCACTTCCGTGCGGTAGTTCTTCAGGTTGGCCGCCTGCCTCATGACGTTCTCGCGCGTCAGGTCGTCGCCGCACTGCTTCAGGACCTGCACCAGCGTCTGCGCAACGCCGAAGCCCACGACCACCGAGTTGTTGAGCTTGTCGCCTTCAGGAAAGTCCTTGGCCAGGAAATCCAGGAATTCCTTCATGCCGGCGTCGTTGTTCCAGGCCGAAATCGGCGGCGTCCTTGAGGTAGTTGGCCGAGATGATGCCTTGCGCGTTCTCGATGCCGGCCGGCTTGATGACGCTGCCGACATTGGCCGAGACGTTGTTGAGGATGTGCAGCGGCTTCCACTCGATTTCCGCATTCTTCTTGATGGCCTGCGCTGCGAATTTCGGCGTGGTGATGTTGACGAACACGTCGGCGCCGGTCGCCTTCAGCTTGACGATGTGGTTGTCGATGGAGGGCTCGGTGGTCTCATAGCTTTCCTCCGCGACGATCATCGAGGCGGCTTTGGCCCCAAGGCCGTCCTTCAGCCCTTTCAGGTAGTCCTTGCCGTAATCGTCGTTTTGATAGAGCACGGCGATCTTGGCGTCGGGCTTCTCCTTCAGGAGGTACTTCGCGTAGATGTGCGACTCGCTCTGGTAGCTCGGTTGCCAGCCCATGGTCCAGGGGAAGTTCTTCGGATCGTTCCACTTGGTGGCACCGGTCGCAACGAACAGCTGCGGCACCTTCTTGGAGTTCATGTATTTCTGGATCGCCGAATTCGGCGGCGTGCCGAGCGAATTGAAGATGAACAGCACCTCGTCGCTTTCGACCAGCTTGCGCGCCTGCTCGACCGTCTTCGGCGGCGAATAGCCGTCGTCATAGGAGATGAAATTGATCTTGCGCCCGTTGATGCCGCCGGCGGCGTTGATCTTGTTGAAATAGGCCTGCTCGGTCTTGCCGATCACGCCATAGGCGGAGGCCGGCCCCGAATAGGGCATGATGTTGCCGATCTTGATTTCAGTGTCGGTGGCGCCGGTGTCGTATTTCTTCTGCGCAAGCGCGCCGCTCGTCGAGAGAGCGAGCAGGGCAAGCGTGGTTGAAGCTATGGCCAGGCGAGTGGCAGGCATTAACATTTCTCCCTTGATTGAGCTGTCTGTCGCGGCTTTCTTGGCTGAAAGCACGTTGTTTTGAACCGTGAAGTCGATATCATTTTAGCGGGATTGCGACAACAGAAAGCCCCTGCGACATGGTCGCAGGGGCTGCTTCTTTAGTAGTCAGTTAATGCGACCCGGTCGCGCCCTCAGCCGCCGACGTCGGACGAGATCACGTCGCCGAAGCGCTCCCAGCTGTCGCCCTTGAAACGCATCAGTTGCAACTGCGAAAGCGGGGCAAAATCCGACGGGCTGGTATTGATCTTCACGCCCGGCAACAGCCCCTTGACCACCACATCGTGCTGGTTTGCCGCCTGCTTCATCACGTTGTCGCGCGTCAGGTCGTTTCCGCATTGTCTGAGCACCTGCACCATGCTCTGGGCGACGGCGAAGCCGTAGACCACGTTCGCATCGGTGCGGTTGGCCTCGGGATAGTACTTGTCGAGGAATTCATTCCACGCCTTGATATCCGGATCGTCCTTCCACTGCGGATCGGTTGGATCCTTGAGATAGATCGAGGAGATGATGCCCTGCGCGTTCTCGAAGCCGGCCGGCTTGATCGCCGCGCTGATCGAGGAGCTGACGTTGTTGAGGAAGTGCACTGGCTTCCACTCGATCTCGGCGGTCTTCTTGATCGCCTGGGCCGCAAACTTCGGGATCGTCACGTCGAAGAAGACGTCGGCGCCCGAGGCCTTCAGCGTGAGGATGTGCGAATCGATGGTCGGCTCGGTGGTTTCGTAGCTTTCTTCGGCAACGATCATGCTGGCGGCCTTGGCGCCCAGACCATCCTTCAACCCTTTCACGTAGTCCTTGCCGTAGTCGTCGTTCTGGTAGAGCACCGCGATCTTGGCATTGGGCAGGTTCTTGAGAATATAGCTGGCATAGATGTGGGATTCGCTCTGGTAGGAGGGCTGCCAGCCCATGGTCCAGGGAAACTCCTTCGCGTCGTTCCACTTGGTGGCGCCGGTCGCGACGAATAGTTGCGGCACCTTCTTCTGGTTCATGTATTTGTGGATCGCCGAATTCGGCGGCGTGCCGAGCGAATTGAAGATGAACAGCACCTCGTCGCTTTCGACGAGCCTGCGCGCCTGCTCGACCGTTTTCGGCGGCGAGTAGCCGTCATCGTAGGAGATGAAGTTGATCTTCCTGCCGTTGATGCCGCCCTCGGCATTGATCTTGTTGAAATAGGCCGCTTCGGTCTTGCCGATCACGCTGTAGGAGGACGCGGGCCCCGAATAGGGCATGATATTGCCGATCTTGATTTCCGTATCGGTGGCTCCGACGTCGTATTTGGGTTTTTCGGCAGCGAATGCGGAAGTCGCCGCGGCGATTGCGAGAGCGGCCGCAAATGCGCCCAACCGCAAATGAATAGCAGGCATTGAGACCTCCCTGATGGGTTGACTGTCCGGTTTTTTTTTAAAGCGAGCGTTCTTTCGGCTCTTCGAGGCATTCAATACCCGCGGGTCAATCCCGGCAAACGAAAAGCCCCCTGCGGGGCTTGCGCAGGGGGCGTCCTTTAGTCGAAGGCAGCCGCTTCGAAAGTCGGCGCGGCGCTATTGGGTCAACTCGCTCGACATGACGTCGCCGAACAGTTCCCATTGCTCGCCCTTGAAGCGCATCATCTGCAGCTGCTTGATCGGCGCGTAGTCGGTCGGCGAGGTGTTGATCTTGATGCCGGGCAGCAGCGTGTCTGGCTCGAACTCTTTCAGGCTTGCGGCCTGCTTCATGACATTGGCACGGGTGAGATCGTCGCCGCACATCTGCAGCACCTTCACCATGGTCTGCGCCACGCCATAGCCGTACACCGTGGAGGCGTTGAACTTGTCGGCGCTGGGATAATACTTCGCCAGGAACGCATAGAACGCCTTCATGCCCGGATCGTTGTCCCATTGCGGCTCGGAGGCATCCTTGGCGTAGCTCGCCGAGAGGATCCCTTGCGAATTCTCGAAGCCGGCCGGCTTCATCACGCCGCCCGTGGAGGCGGAGACGTTGGAAAGAATGTGCATGGGGTGCCATTCGATCTCGGCAAGCTTCTTGATCGCCTGGGCGGCGAATTTCGGCGTCGTGATCGAGATGAAGACGTTTGCCCCGGCCGCCTTCAGCTTGACGATATGGTCGTCGACCGACGGCTCCGAGGGCTCATAGCTCTCTGTCGCGACGATCAGCGCGTTCTTCTCGCCCAGCCCGTCCGTCAGGCCCTTGAGATAATCCTTGCCGAAGTCGTCGTTCTGGTAGAGCACGGCGATCCTGGCGTCCGGCTTCTGCTTGAGCAGGTACTTGGCGTAGATGTGCGCTTCGCTCTGGTAGGAGGGCTGCCAGCCCATGGTCCAGGGGAAGGCCTTCGGGTCGTTCCATTTCGAGGCGCCAGTGGCCACGAACAGTTGCGGCACCTTTTTCGCGTTCATGTATTTCTCGATTGCCGTGTTCGAGGACGTGCCGAGCGGGTTGAAGACCACGAGGACCTCGTCGCTTTCGACGAGCTTGCGCGCCTGCTCGACGGCCTTCGGCGGCAGATAGCCGTCGTCGTAGGAGATGAAGGTGATCTTGCGGCCGTTGATGCCGCCTTCGGCGTTGATCATCCTGAAATACGCCTCTTCGGTCTTGCCGATCACGCCATAGGCGGAGGCAGGCCCGGAATAGGGCATGATGTTGCCGATCTTGATCTCGGTGTCGCTGGCGCCGGCGTCGTAGTTTTTTTGTGCGAACGCTTGACCGGACGCAAATGCAAGAGCCGCCGCCAGTGCGACGGCGCATAGCCGTTCAGACAGCATCATATCTCCTTTTTTGAAGGGCTCCGGCCATCGTTGGTCGGTCCAAACCGCGCCGAGGTTCGGTCGTTCCCGCGGCCGGAGCGCTGCCGGTCCCTGGTCCTAGCGGTGCTTGAGCTTCGCGATCAACTGCTGGCTCACGATGGCAACCTGCCTTGCCCCATGGGGGACCAGGAAAATCACCAGGAACAGCAGCACCCCGAACACCGCGCCGGAAAGACCCTTCGAGACGCTTTCGGCGATGTTGGGAACGAAAATGATGAACGCGGAGCCGACGATGGATCCGGGCAGCCAGCCGACACCGCCGACCACCATGCCGAGGAACAGCGCGATCGCAAGCGTAATGGTGTAGCTGTCGGGAGCGACGAACTGCACCGCGATCGCGCCGAGCCCGCCGGCGACACCGGTGATCCCCGCCGAGACGCCGAACGCCAGCGTCTTGTACAGGGCGACGTCGACGCCCATCGCCGAGGCCGCGATCTCGTTGTCGCGGATCGCCATGAAGGCGCGCCCGGAACGCGAGCGCAACAAGTTGACGGAGAAGATATAGATCGCGAGCGTGATCACGAGCGTGAAGTAATAGAGCCACATGTCCTGCGACATCTTCACGTGCAGCGATGACAGCAAGCTCTGGATCGCCTCAGGCGGATCAGGCTTGGTGACGACCAGTCCCTGCACCCCCCCGGTCCATTTCTCAAAGAAGCCGAGCTTCAACAATTGCGGCATCGCGGTTGCGAGCGCAAAGGTCGCCAGCGCCAGGTAGACTCCGGACAGCCGCAGCGCCGGCTGTCCGAACAGGAATCCCACCGCAAAGCAGAGGATACCCGCGATCGGCAAGGTCAGCACGTAGTTGACGTCGTACTGCTCCATCAGGATGGCCGACGTATAGGCGCCGACCGCATAGAAGGCGCTCTGGCCGAGCGAGAATTGGCCGCTGCCGCCGGTCAGGATGTTCAAGGCCAGCACCGCCAGACCGTAGATCAGGAGCATCGTCATCTGGAAGATGATGAAATTCTTGGCAAACACCGGCACCAGCAGCAGAAGCCCGAGCACCACCAGCGAGGTGCCCGCGCCCAAGGTCATGGCCCGCTTCGGAACGGCTTCGACCGCCTGGCCTTCCGTGACGACGTCTTCAGCAGCGCTCATGGTCAGACTCGCTTCACGATGGGCCGGCCGAACAGGCCGGCGGGTTTGACGACCAACACGGTGATGATCAGCGCGAGCGCGATCGGCAGTTTCAGCTCGTTGCCGACGCCCGGGATATACGTGCCTGCAAGGTTTTCGACGATGCCGACCAGGAAGCCGCCGACCACGGCGCCGAACGGGCTGGTCAACCCGCCCAGGACCGCTGCGGCAAAGCCGTAGATCAACACGCCGCCCATCATGTTCGGTTCAAGGAACACCACAGGTGCGATCAAAATTCCCGCGATTGCGCCGATTCCCGCCGCCATGCCCCAGCCAAGCGCGATCATCCAGCTGGTGTTGATGCCGACCAGCCGCGCCGATTCAGGCACCGAGGCCGCGGCGCGCATCGCAAGGCCGACCCGGGTGTACTGGAAGAAGAAGTAAAGCGCGACCAGGAGCAGCAGCGTCACGCCGATCATGCCCGCCTGGTGGGTCGAGATGAGCTGGCTGCCGAGGAAGGGGGAGGAGCCGAACGGCGTCGGAAATTGCTTGATGGTGAAGTCCCAGATCAGCCCGGCACAGGAGTTGATGATCGAGAACAGGGCGATGAAGCCCGCGACCTGGGTCAGGATCGGCGCCTTGGCCAGCGGCTTGAACAGCGCCCGCTCGATCGCGATGCCGGCCACAAAGGAGAAGGCGATGGTGAGCAGGAAGGCCCACCAGTAGGGAACGCCCCATTGCATCAATTGCCAGGAGATGAAGGTCGAGAACATCGCCATCTCGCCTTGCGCGAAGTTGAGATGGTCGATCGCCTGGTAGATCATCACGACCGCGAGCGCCATGCAGGCATAGATCGCGCCTGTCGAGATGCCGGCGAGGATCTGGTTGGTGAAAAGCTCCATGCCTCGCGCTCCCTAAAGCATGCACATGGCGGAAAAGAAGAACGTCGTCACGGACACGCGAGCGGCGCAACGACCAAGTCCTAGTGTACCAAGTCCTGGGGTTATGGGTCCCCGCCTTCGCGGGGACAACGGCGCGTTCGCGGCCGCGCCCCGGCGGAAGGCGTATCGAGCATGCGGCAAAAGCGACGCCATCACCCCACCTCAGTAACCGAGATACGATTTGCGAACGTCTTCGTTGTTCGCGATTTCCTTGGCCCCGCCCGCCATCACGATGCGGCCGGTCTCGATCACATAGGCCTGGTCGGCGAGTTCGAGCGCAAGCTGGGCATTCTGCTCGACCACCAGGATCGTGACCTTGTCCTCGCGATTGATCTTGCCGAGGATCTTGAAAAGGTCGCGCACGATCAGCGGAGCGAGCCCGAACGACGGCTCGTCCAGGAGCATCAGGCGCGGGCGAAGCATCAGCGCGCGGGCGACCGCAAGCATCTGCTGCTCGCCGCCCGAGAGCGTCCCGGCCTGCTGGGTATAGCGCTGCTTCAACACGGGAAAATGCGCGTACATGCGCTCGATATCGGAGACGATGCCGGCCTTGTCCTTGCGCGTGATTGCGCCAAGCTGCAGGTTTTCCTCCACCGTCAGGGTGGTGAAGGTGCCGCGGCCCTGTGGCACATGCGCAATTCCGAGCCGGACGATATTCTCGGTGGAGCGGCTCGCAAGCGGCTGTCCCTCGAACTCGATGGCACCGGTCGAGCGCACCATGTTGCAGATCGCGCGCAGCGTCGTGGTCTTGCCGGCGCCGTTGGCGCCCAGCAGCGTCGTGAGCGAGCCTTCGTTGAGCGAGAAGTTGAGCCCATGCAGTGCCTGCACCTGGCCGTAATAGGCGCGCAGATCCTTGACGTTGAGCATCGTCGTCATTGATCCTTGCTCCCGAGATAGGCCTTGATGACGTCGGGGTCGGCCTGCACCTGCCCGGGCGTGCCTTCGGCAAGCTTGCGGCCGAAATTCAGCGCCACCACGTGATCCGCGATCGACATCACGAGCCCCATGTGATGCTCGACGAGCAGCACGGTAATCTTGCGGTCGTCGCGGATTTTGCGGATCAGGTCGCCGAGCACGTGCACCTCTTCGTGGTTGAGGCCGCCGGCCGGCTCGTCGAGCAGGAGGATCTTCGGATCGGACGCAAGCGCGCGCGCAAGCTCGACGCGCTTCTGGGTGCCGAAGGGCAGGCCCGAGACCGTGGTGTGGGCGACGGTCTCGAGGTCGAGATAGTCGAGGATCTCGTGCACCGTCTTGTTCATCGCGGCTTCGCCGCGTCGGACCCAGCCGAGCTTGAGCGAGTCCGAGAGGATGTCGCTTTTGGTCTTGGAATGGGTGCCGACGCGCACGTTGTCGAGCACCGAAAGATTGGGAAACAGTGCCACGTTCTGGAAGGTGCGGCCGATGCCGATTTCCGCGATCCGGTGCGGCGGCCGCGACAGGATGCTGACCCCCCCCATCAGGATGTCGCCGGAGCTCGGCTGATAGAGTCTCGAAAGGCAGTTGAACAGCGTGGTCTTGCCGGCCCCGTTCGGACCGATCAGGCCGAGGATCTGGCCCTGATGCATGTCGAAGGAGACGCCGTTCAACGCGACGATGCCGCCGAACACGACGCTGACGTCGCGGACCGCGAGCAGGGGGTCGTTACGCTGTGCGAGCTGTGCCTGCGTCATATGGTCTGGCCCGCGCGGGTTGCCGGGCTCGACCGGTCGGGCGGGAGCTGCTGCCAATCGTCACGCTGGAGGCTACCTGATCCCCTCGGCCATACGTGCAAGTTTCCCTCCTGATTTCAATTTCTTGCTTTCTTTTTTGTTTGATTGTGTCGCTTGCCGTGGAATGCCACCCAGGGCCGCTTCGATGTTCCTTACCATCGCCACGAGGCGAGGTCCAATGTCGTTGAGCAGCCGCTCTTCCGTGAAGCGGAATGCCGGCGCGCCACAGTTAAAGGCATAAGGACCCGTCCCGTCATTTAGTCTTAGGGCTACGCCGACGGCTGCGACGTCGGCCTGCCATTCGCCGGCCGACATGGCGAAGCCGTGCTTGGCCACCAGCTCTCCCGAACGCTCGATGCCGTCGCGCATTTTTGGCCAGCGGCTGCCGTAATGCTCGCGCAGCTCGCGCAATAAAGTGACGCGGTCGTCCGGCGGCAGCGCCCAGATATAGGCCCGCCCCATCGCGGTGGTCGCAATTGGTATGCGGGAGCCGACGTCCAGTTGAACGCCCAGGGTCAGCCCGTTACGGCTTTGGCCGAAATAAATCATGCTGTGGCGGTCGCGCCCGCCGACGGCGACCGCCCCGCCGGTCTCGCGCATGACGTCCTCACGAAATGGCTCGGACAGGTGACGCAAGCCGAGGTTCGCCAGCGCCGCATAACCCAGCGCCATCGCCGACGGCGCAAGCTGATACTTCTCAAAACGCGGAACAGGCGTAAGATAACCGAGCTTGGTCAAGGTGTAAGTCAGCCGTGACACGGTCGGCTTCGGCAGATTGGTGCGGGCGGCAATCTCCTGATTGCCCAGAAGCCCGTCATTGGGCTGGAACGCGCGCAACACGTCGAGGCCGCGCGACAGCGCGACGACGAAGCTGCGATCGGTCGCAGTCTTCTTGCCTGAGCGTTTCATGGCCTGCCGTTGTCAGCAACTTCGTTGACAACGGACGTGCTTCAAAATAACCCTCCGTGTCAAGATGTGGAATTAAATTCCGCAATGCGAAACTAGCGACCACGTAGCTTCTGAACGCAAGAAGACAGCTGCTCGTCGCAATTCAAAGAAGCGAACCAATCCAATAAGGACTCCAGGGAGCGTAGCGTGAACGAAGTGGTCAAGCTCGAACGTCACGACGTCATCGGCATCGTCACCGTCAACAATCCTCCGGTCAACGCCCTGAGCGCCGCCGTGCGCGGCGGCATTCTCGACTGCATGAAGCAGGCGATCGCCGATCCCGAAATCAAGGCCATCGTGCTCACCTGCGCGGGCCGCACCTTCATCGCCGGTGCCGACATCACCGAGTTCGGCAAGCCGCCGAAGCCGCCTGGCCTGCAGGAGGTTCTCACCGAGATGGACAACTCGCCGAAGCCGATCGTGGCCGCGATCCACGGCACCGCGCTCGGCGGCGGCCTCGAGGTTGCCCTGGCCTGCCATTTCCGCGTGGCGGTAAAGGATGCGCGCCTCGGCCTGCCGGAGGTGAAGCTCGGATTGCTCCCGGGCGCCGGCGGCACGCAGCGCCTGCCGCGCGCCGTGGGGCCGGAGCTTGCCGTCAAGATGATCGTCAGCGGCGATCCGATCTCGGCGCAGGAGGCGCTGAAAAACGGACTGATCGAGGAGATCGTGGAGGGACCCGCATCGGGCGCCGAGGCGTTTGCGCGGAAGCTGATCGCCGAGAAGCGCCCGTTGCGGCGGCTGCGCGATGACGATTCGAAGCTCGCGGCGGCAAAGGCCGATCGCTCGATCTTCACCAATGCGGTGGCGGCCCTGACCAAGCGCGCACGGGGGCTCGAGGCGCCCTTTGCCGCGGCGGATGCCGTCGGCGCGGCGATCGATCTGCCGTTCGACGAGGGCCTGAAGAAGGAGCGCGAGGGTTTCCTGAAGCTCGTGACCGGCGAGCAGTCCAAGGCGCAGCGTTATGCCTTCTTCGCCGAACGTGAGGCCGCAAAGATCGCGGGCGTGCCGGAAGGGACGAAAGCGCGCAACGTGGAGCGCGTCGCCATCATCGGCGCCGGCACCATGGGCGGCGGCATCGCCATGTCGTTCGCCAATGCCGGCATCCCCGTCACCCTGATCGAGACAGGCGAGGAGCAGCTCAAGCGCGGCATGGGCGTGATGCAGAAGAACTACGAGGCAACGGCGGCGCGCGGCGGCATCCCCGCGGATGCGCCGGCCAAGCGCATGGCGCTGATCAAGGGCGTGGTCGGGCTCGAGAACGTCAAGGACGCCGACCTCGTGATCGAGGCGGTGTTCGAGACCATGGCGGTAAAGAAGGAAGTGTTCGGCAAGCTCGATCAATACGCCAAGCCGGGCGCAGTGTTGGCCTCCAACACGTCCTATCTCAATATCGACGAAATCGCGAAGCAGACCAAGCGTCCGCAGGACGTGCTCGGCATGCACTTCTTCTCGCCGGCCAACGTGATGAAGCTGTGCGAGATCGTGCGCGCGGCAAAGACCGCGCCGGATGCGCTCACCACGGCGGTTGCGATCTCGCGCAAGATCGCAAAGGTGCCGGCCGTGGTCGGCGTTTGCGACGGCTTTGTCGGCAACCGCATGCTGGCGCAGCGCGGCAAGCAGGCGGAAAAGCTGTTGTTCGAGGGCGCGCTGCCGCAGCAGGTCGATGCCGTCGTGACCAAATTCGGCATGCCGATGGGGCCGTTCGCGATGGGCGACCTCGCCGGCCTCGACATCGGCTGGCGCTCGCGCAAGGACCGCGGCATCAAGTCGGAGATCGCGGACGCGCTGTGCGAGGCCGGCCGCTTCGGCCAGAAGACCGGCAAGGGCTACTACAAATATGAAGCCGGCTCGCGTGCGCCGCTCCCTGATCCCGAGGTCGAAAAGCTGATCGACGAGACGCTGGCGCGCCTCGGCCGCAAGAAGCGCTCGGTTTCCGATGACGAGATTCTCGAGCGCATGATGTATCCTATGATCAACGAGGGCGCGAAGATCCTGGAGGAGGGGATCGCCGCGCGTCCGAGCGACATCGATGTGATCTGGCTCTACGGCTATGGCTGGCCGATCTATCGCGGCGGCCCGATGTTCTGGGCCGACAGCGTGGGTCTGCAAAAGATCGCCGATCGCCTGTCATATTACGCCAAAGAGACCAACGATCCCTCGCTCGAGCCCGCGCCGCTCCTCAAGCGCCTTGCGGCCGAAGGCAAGACGTTCGCGTCGCTGGCGGCGGCATCGAAAGCAGCGTGATGGGTGCCTCTCTTCCCGCGTCATTCCGGGATGGCCCGAAGGGCCAGGCCCGGAATCCATACCCCCAGGCGGTGATTATGGATTCCGGGCTCGACGCTTACGCGTCGCTCCGGAATGACGAAGGCCATGTCGAGAGCGTACGCCCATGACTCATCCCGGCGAACAATTCTATCCGCAGGGCGTGCGCTGGGACGACCCGATCGAACGCGGCACGTTGCCCGACCTGTTGTCGCAGGCGGCGCGCGAGTACGGCGCGCGTCCTGTCATCGAGTTCCGCGAGCGTCCGATAACGTATGCCGAGCTTGAGGCCATGGTCGAGGCCGCGGCCGCGGCTTATCTGCGCGCCGGCTACGGCAAGGACACGAGCGTCGCGCTGTTTCTCGGCAACACGCCGGATCATCCGACGAATTTCTTCGGCGCGCTCAAGGCGGGCGCGCGGCTTGTGCATCTGTCGCCGCTCGACGGCGAGATCGCGCTCGCCCACAAGCTGAAGGATTCCAACGCACGCGTGCTGGTCACCAGCAATCTCGCGGCGCTGCTGCCGACCGCCCTCAAATTTCTGGAGCAGGGCCTGGTCGAGAAGCTGATCGTCTGCGAGGACGACCGCTGGGGCAAGGTCGGCACGCCCCAGATGCCGCTGCCCGATCATCCCGCCATCGTCACCTATCAAGAATTCGTCGAGGGTGCGGCGAAGCCGCCGCGATGGCCTTCGATCGATGTCGAGGACATCGCGCTATTGCAATATACCGGCGGCACCACGGGCCTGCCAAAGGGCGCGATGCTGTCGCACGGCAATCTGACCGCGGCGGTCTCGATCTACGACGTCTGGGGCAAGGCCGCACGCGCGGCGCGCGGCGATCCCATCGAGCGCGTGATCTGCGTGCTGCCGCTGTTCCACATCTTCGCGCTGACGGTGGTGATGCTGTCCTGCATCCGCCGCGGCTATCTGATCTCGCTGCACCAGCGTTTCGACGTCGAGGCCGTGATGCGCGACATCGAGGTCAAGCGCGCCACCTATTTTCCCGGCGTGCCGACCATGTGGATCGCGATCGCCGCGCTGCCCGATCTCGACAGGCGCGATTTCTCCTCGCTGCGCAACGCGGGCTCGGGCGGCGCGCCGCTGCCGATGGAGGTCGCGCGGATTTTCGAGCGCAAGGTCGGCATGAAGCTGCGCAGCGGCTGGGGCATGACCGAAACCTGTCCGGCCGGCACGGCGCATCCGGAAGACGGGCCCGACAAGCCGGGCTCGGTCGGCGTGATGCTGCCCGGCATCGAGATGGACGTGGTGTCGCTGGATGATCCGACCAAGGTGCTCGCGACCGGCGGGGTCGGCGAGATCCGCATCAGGGGGCCGAACGTCACCAAAGGCTACTGGAACAAGCCCAAGGAGACGGCCGCGGCCTTTGTCGGCGACCGCTTTCTCACCGGCGACATCGGCTATATCGACGAGGACGGCTATTTCTATCTGGTCGACCGCAAGAAGGACATGATCATCTCTGGCGGTTTCAACGTGTATCCGCAGATGATCGAGCAGGCGATCTACACGCACCCCTCGGTGCACGAGGTGATCGTGATCGGTATTCCCGACGACTACCGCGGCGAGGCGGCCAAGGCCTTCATCAAGCTGCGTGAGGGTGCCGCGCCGTTCTCGGTCGAGGAGCTGCGCACGTTTCTGACCGGCAAGCTCGGCAAGCACGAATTGCCCGCCGCGGTCGAGTTCGTCGACGAGCTGCCGCGCACGGCGGTCGGCAAATTGTCGCGCCATGAACTGCGCCAGCAGCAGCCGAAACCTGCAGATACCAGGCAGCAAGCAACGGGACGATAAGTTCGCTCAACAGGGAGGATCCCGATGGATCTCGCTTTCACGAATGAAGAGCTGGCGTTTCGCGAGGAGGTGCGGGCGTTCTTCCGCGACAACGTTCCTCCGGATACCCGCCGCAAGCTGCAGGAAGGCCGGCATCTCTCCAAGGACGAGATGGTGACGTGGTGGCGCATCCTCAACAAGAAGGGCTGGGGCGTGTCGCATTGGCCGAAGGAATATGGCGGCACCGGCTGGAGCTCGGTGCAGCATTATATTTTCAACGAAGAGCTGCAGATGCACCCGGCGCCGGCGCCGCTTGCCTTCGGCGTCAGCATGGTCGGTCCCGTGATCTACACGTTCGGCAGCGAGCAGCAGAAGAAGCATTATCTGCCGCGCATCGCCAATGTCGACGATTGGTGGTGCCAGGGCTTTTCCGAGCCCGGCTCGGGATCGGATCTCGCCTCGCTGAAGACCAAGGCCGAGCGCAAGGGCGACAAGTGGATCATCAATGGTCAGAAGACCTGGACCACGCTCGCCCAATATGCCGACATGATCTTCTGCCTGTGCCGCACCGATCCGAGCGCCAAGAAACAGACCGGCATCTCCTTCATCCTGGTCGACATGAAGACCAAGGGCATCACGGTGCGGCCGATCGAGACCATTGACGGCGGCTACGAGGTCAACGAGGTCTTCTTCGACGACGTCGAGGCGCCGATCGAGAATCTCGTCGGGGAGGAGAACAAGGGCTGGGACTACGCCAAATTCCTGCTCGGCAACGAGCGCACCGGCATTGCGCGGGTCGGCGTCTCCAAGGAGCGCATCCGCCGCATCAAGGAGCTCGCCGCCAAGGTCGAGTCCGGCGGCAGGCCCATGATCGAGGATCCCGCCTTCCGCGAGAAGCTCGTGGCCTGCGAGATCGAG
Source organism: uncultured Alphaproteobacteria bacterium (assembly GCA_963738845.1). Classification (GTDB taxonomy): domain Bacteria; phylum Pseudomonadota; class Alphaproteobacteria; order Rhizobiales; family Xanthobacteraceae; genus Bradyrhizobium. The sequence continues at coordinate 118,404 of CAVTYJ010000024.1, forward strand.
CTGAAGGCGCTGGAACTGACCCAACTCCGCGTCGTCGCCGATGAAGGCAAGCACGGCAAGGGCAAGCCCAATCCGGCGTCGTCCGTGTTGAAGGTCAAGGGCTCGGAGATCCAGCAGACCACCACCGAGCTTCTGATGGAGGTGATCGGGCCGTTCGCGGCGCCCTACGACATCCACGGCGAGGACGGCTCCAACGAGGCCATGGACTGGACCGCGCAGATCGCGCCGAGCTACTTCAACAACCGCAAGGTCTCGATCTACGGCGGCTCCAACGAGATCCAGCGCAACATCATCACCAAGGCGGTGCTGGGGCTATAGTTATTGTTTCCGCCGTCATTCCGGGGCGCCGCAAAGCGGCGAGCCCGGAATCCATAACCACAGCCGGGGATTATGGATTCCGGGCCTCGCCCTTTGGGCGATCCCGGAATGACCAACCAAAAAATGAGTCCGGGTATGAGGAAAGCATAGATGGATTTCGATTTGTCGGAGGAGCAGCGGCTTCTCAAGGAGAGCGTCGACGGTCTGTTGAGCGATGCTTACGAGTTCGAGCAGCGCAAGAAATACATGAAGGAGAAGGGCGGCTGGAGCAAGGCCATCTGGAGCAAGCTCGCCGAGCAGGGCCTGCTCGGTCTTCCCTTCGCGGAGGATGACGGCGGCTTCGGTGCCGGCGCGGTCGAGACCATGATCGTGATGGAGGCGCTCGGCCGCGCGCTGGTGCTCGAGCCTTATCTTGCAACGGTCGTGATCGGCGGCGGCTTCCTGCGTCATGGCGGCTCGGCCGCGCAGAAGCAGGCGCATATCCCCGGTATCATCGACGGCAGCCGGACCTTTGGCTTCGCGCAGCTCGAGAAGAACTCGCGCTACGACCTGCACGACGTCGCGACGACGGCCAAGAAGAAGGGCGGCGGCTATGCGATCGACGGCGAGAAATTCGTCGTGATCAACGGCGAGAACGCGGACACGCTTGTCGTCACCGCGCGCACCAAGGGCGGCCAGCGCGACAAGAGCGGGATCGGCGTGTTCCTGGTGCCGGCGAATGCCAAGGGCATCGTCAAAAAGGCCTATCCGACCCAGGACGGGCTGCACGCGGCCGATATCTCGTTCACCGGTGTCGAGGTCGGCGGCGATGCCGTGCTCGGCGACGGCGAGAACGCCTTGCCGCTGATCGAGCGCGTGGTGGACGAGGCGCGCGCCGCAATGTGCGCGGAGGCGGTCGGCGCGATGGATGAATCGCTCAAGACCACGGTCGAGTACCTGAAGACGCGCAAGCAGTTCGGTGTGCCGATCGGCAGTTTTCAGTCCCTGCAGCATCGCGCCGCCGACATGTTCGTGGCGCTGGAGCAGGCGCGCTCGATGTCGATGTTTGCGACCATGGCCTCCGATTTCGATAACGCCAGGGAGCGCTCGACCGCGGTCGCCGCCGCCAAGGTGCAGATCGGCAAATCAGGCAAGTTCATCGGCCAGCAGTCGATCCAGCTTCACGGCGGCATCGGCATGACCCAGGAGGCCAAGATCGGCCACTATTTCAAGCGGCTGACCATGATCGAGAACACTTTTGGGGATACGGACTATCACTTGCGCCGTGTCACCGAGACCGGCGGGCTGATTTGATTTCGGTTGTCATTGCCGGGCTTGACCCGGCAACCCATCCTCTTCGAACGATGGATGCGCGGGTCAAGCCCGCGCATGACGAGCGTGTTGGATCCCGTCGCGTGAATGCAAGAGGCAATCCCCAATGACCACCACCCCCTTCGATCTCTCGGGCCAGGTCGCGGTCGTCACCGGCTCCAGCCGAGGCATCGGCCGCGCCTGCGCCGAACTGCTCGCAAGGCTGGGCGCGAAGGTCGTGATCTCCTCGCGCAAGGCGGATGCCTGCAGGCAGGTCGCCGATGGCATCGTAAAAGCCGGGGGTGACGCGCATGTCATCGCCTGCAACATCTCGCGCCGCGACGAGGTCAAGGCGCTGATCGATGGCGCCACCAGCCATTACGGCAAGATCGACATTCTCGTCTGCAACGCCGCGGTCAATCCCTATTACGGCCCGCTGCTCGAAATCACCGACGAAGCCTTCGACAAGATCATGGGCTCGAACGTCAAGAGCAATGTCTGGCTTTGCGCCGGCGCGATTCCGCAGATGGCCGCGCGCGGCAAGGGTTCGGTCATCATCATCTCCTCGATCGGCGGGCTGCGCGGATCGACGGTGATCGGCGCCTACGGCATTTCGAAAGCGGCCGATTTCGCGCTGTGCCGCAGCCTTGCCGGCGAATGGGGCCCGAAAGGCGTGCGCGTCAACTGCGTCGCGCCCGGCCTGATCAAGACCGATTTCGCCCGCGCGCTGTGGGAGGACGAGGAGCGACTGAAGCACCGCTGCGCCACCACGCCGTTACGGCGGATCGGCGAGCCGCACGAGATCGCGGGCGCGGTGGCCTATCTTGCCTCCGACGCATCGACCTTCATGACCGGGCAGACCATCGTGGTCGATGGCGGTGTGACGACGGCGGCGGTGTAGCTCTCTCCAGTTGCGAATGCGCCGAAACTGCGCTCCACTTCACCCTCCCCTGAAGGGGGAGGGTGAGATTGTGCCATCCCTCCCGCCTTGACCTCCCGCCGTCAATCCCGTTTCCTTGTCGCCACGCGACAAACATTTCAGGAAACGCCATGTCCTTTGTGCTGGCCATCGATCAGGGCACCACGTCCTCGCGCGCGATGGTGTTTCGCGGCGACATCTCCATTGCTGCCACCGCGCAGGCCGAATTCCCGCAGCATTTCCCGGCCTCCGGCTGGGTCGAGCATGAGCCGGAGGATATCTGGACCTCGACCGTCATGGTCTGCCGCGACGCGCTGGAAAGAGCGGGGCTGAAGGCCAAAGACATCGCCGCGATCGGCATCACCAACCAGCGCGAGACCACGGTGGTGTGGGACCGCAAGACCGGGCAGGCCGTGCATCGCGCCATCGTCTGGCAGGATCGCCGCACGGCCGATGTCTGCGCGCAGCTTAAAGCGCAGGGCCACGAGCCCACGATCTCGCAAAAGACGGGTCTGATCATCGATCCCTATTTCTCGGGCACGAAAGTCGCCTGGATCCTCGACCACGTTCCCGGCGCGCGAAAGCGCGCGGAGGCAGGCGAGCTGCTGTTCGGCACCATCGACTGCTATCTCCTGTGGCGGCTGACCGCCGGCAAGGTGCATGCGACCGACGCCACCAATGCCTCGCGCACGCTTCTGTTCAATATCCACACCGGTGCGTGGGACGACGAGCTGCTGGCCATCCTGCGCGTGCCGCGAATCATGCTGCCGGAGGTGAAGGATTCCTCCACGACATTCGGCGAGACCGCGCCGGACCTGTTCGGCGGCGCAATTGCGATCTCGGGCATCGCCGGCGACCAGCAGGCCGCGACCATCGGCCAGGCCTGCTTCATGCCGGGGATGATCAAATCGACCTATGGCACGGGCTGCTTTGCGCTGCTCAACACCGGCAGCACGCCGGTTGTGTCCAGGAACAAGCTGCTCACCACCATTGCCTACCAGCTCGGGGGAAAACGCACCTACGCGCTGGAAGGCTCGATCTTCGTCGCGGGCTCCGCGGTGCAGTGGCTGCGCGACGGGCTCAAGATCATCAAGCAGGCCTCCGAGACCGGCCCGCTCGCCGACCAGTCGGATCCCGCGCAAAGCGTCTATCTGGTGCCGGCCTTTGTTGGCCTTGGCGCGCCCTACTGGAATCCGCGCGTGCGCGGCGCGCTGTTCGGGCTCACGCGCAACACCGGGGCGGCCGAGCTTGCGCATGCCGCGCTGGAGAGCGTGTGTTACCAGACCTACGACCTGCGCGAGGCCATGCGCGCCGACTGGCCCGAGGGCAAGGCCGCGAACGTGCTTCGCGTCGACGGCGGCATGACCGCGTCCGACTGGACCATGCAGCGGCTCGCCGATCTCCTCGATGCGCCGGTCGACCGCCCGATGATCCAGGAGACGACGGCGCTCGGCGCGGCCTACCTCGCGGGGCTGCAGGCCGGCGTCTATCCCGAGCCGCAGCGCTTTGCCGACAATTGGCGGCTCGAGCACCGCTTCAAGCCGAACATGAGCGCGGCCACCCGCGAACGGAAGCTGAAAGGCTGGACCTGCGCGATCAGAGGCGCGCTCGCCAGCGACGCGGGGGAGTAGGGCAAACTTACTCCCGGTCATGCCCGGACTTGATCCGGGCATCCATCGAGAAACAGGAATCACCTCAAGAAGGAATGGATTGCCGGGTCCCGGGGCATGCCATCGCTTCGCCGGGCTTACTGGATATCCCGTGCGGGGAGTATGACAGATAGCGTGAAACGAATAGCGTGAAGACAATGTTCCTCATCGGCCAATACGACTCCCCCTTCGTGCGCCGCGTCGCGATCGCGATGCGGCTCTACGGCATCGCCTTCGACCACAAGCCGTGGTCGACCTTTGGCGATGCCGACAAGATCGCGCCCTACAATCCCCTGCGCCGCGTGCCGACGCTGGTGCTCGACGATGGCGAGGCGCTGATCGAGAGCGCGATCATCCTCGATTATCTCGACGAGCTCGTGGGTGAGGAGAGGGCGATGATCCCCCCGCACGGCATCGAGCGGCGGCGGCACTTGCGGATCGCGGCGCTTGCGACCGGGCTCGGCGACAAGTCGGTCAGCCTGGTCTATGAGAGCGTGCTGCGCAAGGAGCAGCTCAAGCTCTGGGTCGAGCGCTGCGAGGCGCAGATTTCCGGCGCGCTCGACGTGCTGGAGAAGGAACGCGCCGCGGCGAAGACGCCCTGGCTCTATGGCCAGCGCATCGGCCATTCCGACATCGCGCTCGCCTGCGTGCTTCGCTTCACCTCGGAGGCGCATCCGCAGCTCTATCAGGCCGCGCGCTATCCGGCGCTGGCCGCGCACTCCGCGCAATGCGAGGCGCTGGCGGCGTTCAGCCAGATCGCGCAGCCGCTTAGCCCGCCAAAGGGGTGAGGTGAACTGATACCCCTCTCCCCTTGTGGGAGAGGGTGCCGAGCGTCGTGCTTTCCGGCAGGCCAACAAGGTTCCCGTCAATCAAGGGAACTCACCCTCCTCGGACCGCGTTGGTCAGTTCATTGCGCACACAAGAGGACAGCCATGGGCAAGTCAGACAGCGATCAGCCGCTCACCCGCGAAAAGCTCGCATCTCTGCTCAATGAAGATCTCGCCCGCGAGTACCAGGCGATCATCTCTTACGTCGTCTACTCGCAGGTGCTCAAGGGTGCGGAATATATGAGCATTGCCGATCAGCTTCAGCAGCATGCAGCCGAAGAGCTCAAGCATGCCCTCACGATTTCTCGCCAGATCGACTATCTCGGCGCGATGCCGACGGTGCAGCCCAAGGCGGTGAGGGTGTCCGAGACCGCGAAAGAAATGCTGCGCTTCGATCTCGAGAACGAGGCCGAAACAATTCGCAATTACCGCGAACGCGTGCGCCAGTGCGAGATGATTGGTGAGTTTGCGATTGCCGAGCACATCCGGGAAATCCTTCTCGACGAGCAGGACCATTTGATCGATCTCGCGACCGCGCTTGGCGAAGACGCGCCCGATCTGAGCAAGACGATGCCGAAATAGGCTTTGCGATTTTTTCCCCGGGCTTATCGCGATCGCAACAAGAGACTCATCTGATCGATATTCGAGACGCCGCGGCGTTCCTTGCGCCAGGAGGCCTGCACGTAGCGGCACGGACACGAACCGGGGATACGGTGTTGAAGTCCGGGTTCGGCACAGCGCAGATGGACGTGTTCTTCAACCAGGCCAGTGCGCGCGCCATCGAGGCCGTATGTCTCCTGATGGTTGATTCCCTTGACCTTGAGACGCTCACGGTGGTCCTCCCACGATGATTGAACTTTAAGCACACGCCATCATTCCCATCGCAACACGCGTGCGCAGGGCTTACGCTGACTGACCTACTTGAAAGCTGCCGGAACGAACGACTGCCTCGTTCCTGAGCTACCAATCCTCGACTTGCCATGTTTGTTCCGCGGAAAGGGCCGATCACGACGATGTGCTTTGACAACGACACGCCGTGCCGGTCCCGCGTTTCTGAATGAGATCGATGACGAGCTTTCGTTCGATTGCGCCATAATATCCCCCGATGCTGCAACCCTCTCCCCTTGTGGGAGAGGGTGCCGAGCGAAGCGAGGCGGGTGAGGGGTTGTCTCCGTACACTCCGCAGCCGGAGAGAAACCCCTCACCCGTCTCGCCGCCGCTGCGCGTCGGCGATCCACCCTCTCCCACAGGGGGAGAGGGCACGCGGAGTGCGCTGCATACCTCAAAGCTTCCGCTGCAATCCGATGCTCTGCAGGTACTCGTCAACGTCGAAGCCGAGCTCTTCCGCGCGCTTGAAATAGGCTTCCGCCACCGCAGCATCCTTTGACATGCCGTTGCCGCGCAAGGCCATGCCTCCCAGCACCGCGGCGGCGCGGCCAACACCGAGATCGGCCGCGCGCTTGTACCACCGCACCAATTCCTTGAAATCGATTTTGATGCCGGGCATCTGCCCGGTCGCATAGAGCACTCCGAGATTGAGACAGGCGCGCGGCTGGTCGCGTTGCGCGGCCATCTGGCGGTTTGCGATCGGCACCGCGATCTTTGCCGCGATCCTGGGCACCATGATTGCCGTCATGGTCATGGGCCGGTTATGAGCGACGAGGGCGCGCTGGTGACCTTCCACAGCACCGACGGCGCACCGCTGCTTGTGGCGCGCGTGGGCGGCCCGCCGCAAGTCACCTATCGCTTAAGCTTCCCGCCACGTCGCTGGCGCAAATCGTTCCAGGCCTTCATCCAAGACATGGGCCTGAACCCCGCGCCCCTTCGCCGCATCAACCGGCAAGGCCCGTTCTCAACAAGGCAATTGCTGCTGGCATGGATCAGCGAAAAGCGAACATCGTTACCAGCACGCATAGCGCGACCACGACAACCACAACCACAATGTCCTTGATTAGGTTGTCGGCCTTGGTGTCGTGGTTACTCATGACGAAAACACGCGAACAGCTTTTGATCCCAGAAGGCGGCTGGACATTACCAGCCGCCCTTCCTGCTTCCAGGCTAGCGCATCGGCCCAACGCGATTGACGCCGCCATTTGCATTGCCACCGACGTTGTTACGAACCGCTGCACGAGCAACGGGTCGCGGGTGAAGTACAACGCCCGGCCTTGCGACGCAGCCATGAGGGTAGCCGACGTACGTGCAATAGATGACCGCGCTAGCGGGTTGACTGCTGATCGTCACACCCGCAATTCCCAAGAGCGCACTGAGCGCGAGCCCAGCGACTGCAAACGACCTAAATTGTGGCATGGTTGTTTCCTCCTTCTTGAGTCCAAACATTGGTCCTCAGCAAAAAGGAGACGTTGACGCAAATCAAGGGATTGCGCCCTTGCGTTGCAAGAAAGCCTACAAAGCTGCGCCCAGGACATGGGCCTGAAGCCTTCGCCCAAGCTCGCCCTGCGCAGAATCAACCGGCGAGGCCGTTCTCACCGAGCAATTGCAACTGGGGCCCGAAAGGCCGCGCCCAGATCCGCCGCAACGATGGTGAGCGGTGTCGATAGGAAGCCCGCTGGTGCGTTTTTTGGGACGGCCCAGCACCAGACACCGATGAGGTCTCCGGCTTCACGGAAACCCTATGATTTAAGGGGTTTCTCTGCATATTCTTGGGTAGGGATGTGCTATCCGAGAGGGTGCCAAGCGAAAGCGAGGCGGGTGAGGGGTTGTCTCCGCTCATTCCGTGCGCGGAGAGAAACCCCTCACCCGTCTCGCCGTCGCTGCGCGTCGGCGATCCACCCTCTCCCAAAGGGGGAGAGGGCAAGCGGAGTGCGCTGCATACCTTAAAGCTTGCGCTGCAAGCCGATGCTCTGCAGGTACTCCTCAACGTCGAAGCCGAGCTCTTCCGCGCGCCCGAAATACGCTTCCGCCACCGCAGCATCCTTTGACATGCCGTTGCCGCGCAAGGCCATGCCTCCCAACACCGCGGCGGCGCGGCCAACACCGAGATCGGCCGCGCGCTTGTACCACCGCACCAATTCCTTGAAATCGATATCGATCTCGGGCATCTGCCCGGTCGCATAGAACACCCCGAGATTGAGACAGGCGCGCGGCTGGTCGCGTCGCGCGGCCTCTTTCAGGTAGAAGGTCGCCTTGCTGCGGTCGCCGATACCGTTCATCGCGTAGACGAACAGCTCGAAATAGGCGTCGGCATTGCCGCGTGCGGCGGCCTCCTGGTGCAACCGCAGGCTTTCGGCGATGTCCTTCGGGCGTCCGCGGCCGTTATAAGCCATCAGGCCAAGCAGATAGCGGAGGTCTCCTTTCGGGTCCTCGCCGCTGAGCGCCTTGTGGGCGTATGCATAGGCCTCGTCATATCGCTTGAACGTCCAATACAGATTGTAGGCTGCGATATAGGCTCCCTCGGCCGAACCGAGATCGCCGGCCCGCTTGTAGGCGGCAAGCGCCTCCTCGCGATTTTCCGGCACGCCCCAGCCATTCCAGAGACAGCGACCGTAATCGGCCCATGCGAAAGCGTGACCACCCTGCGCCACCTCGTAAAGCGCTTTTGCCAGCGTATCGCGGCTTTGCGTCGGCTCCTGTCCGGCCTCGATGGCCTTGAACAGCGCGAGCGCCGCCGCATAGAGCTGATCGTCGCGCGACGGGGAACGCGTTTCGGACAGAAGCTTTTGGATGGTTTGCATGAGAGAACTCGCTGCGTGTTGCTCAACTGGCCCCTGCTCGCCGCTTGAGGCAGGCGCTGCCAACGTGCCGACCGCGAGCAGGCAGATGACGAGAAGTTTGAACGTTGTGTGAATGCAACTCACCGCAATTTCCAGCGCAAGGGCCGCCTGTGGTCGTCCCAAACAACGGGCCGGTTCAAGGCTGCTGACCCGAACCCCAAAATCTGGCCGCATTTCACCCCATCGAACCCGTGATGCGGTCAATGTCACCAACTGTATCGCTAGCGGGCATCAGGAGCGGCACCGCGACATCATCGAGGAAAAGGGATGGCCATCTGCTCTCGCCGAACCACACTCAGGTCCGTCTGTCTCGGCTTGCCTGCGCTGCTGCTCACACAAGCGGGTGCACGCGCAGACGATCTGCAGGACGGCCGCTTCAGGGAGGAGGTCGTAGCGCTCCTCGCGCGTCGTCATCCGGAATGGACGATCGTGCCCGAGCCCCATCCGGTGATCATCACGATCGGAAACACGCATATTTATCTGGGCAATCTCTATTTGCGGGTCCAGGGCATGCCTTCAGACCGGCGGGAGCAGGACATCCTCTCCTTCATCGAGGATTCCATGCGAGCAACACGTTCGGGCGCTGCGACTGACAACCTGCCGTACGCGGCTGCGCAACAGCGATTGCGCCCACAAATCGTGCCGGATGAGTACAAGGCCGCCGCGCGCGATCTGGTCTGTCGCCCGCTGTTTGCGGGATTGAGCCTCGCCTATGCCATCGATGACGAAAAAGCCTATCAATTGCTGCGGCAACCCACGCTGGACGACTGGCATGTGACTCAAGACGAGATCGAGGCGCGCGCGATCGCCAATCTCGAAACGCTCTCGGCATCGATCCCGCTTGAGGCGAAGCGCAGGTTGAATCAACACGGCTACATCATCGTCGACACCCACGACGGATACGATGCGGTGCGGCTGCTGCTTCCTGATTTCATGGCGCGGCTGCGGGCAACGTTGGACGTGCCGCGCGTTTTTGTCGGCATTCCAAGTCGCGATTTCCTCGTCGCATGGACGCCGGATTTCGTGGGCCGCAAGGGGTTTGCGCTGAAACTCAGGGAAGACGTCCTGATCCGGGACCGACCGCTCACGGATGCCCTGTTCACGTCCTCCGGCGCCGGCGTGGCGCTCGCGACAGCGGAGGAGATGCGCGACCACGCTCGCGAAAGTCGGTAGGTCCGCCGCCCACCTGATTTGCCCGACAAGTGACCGGTTTCGCCCGACATGGCCTTGGCAGTCGCCTTCGGACTGCGAGATCGGCCGCGCGACAACGCGAATTTCATGAGCCGGTACAGGCGTTTCGCACATCCACTTCGATCGCACAAAGATTGTGCTTCCGTTTTTCGGAAGTTTGTGATTGTCTATCCTCATCCCGTGCCCGCAAAGAGGGGCGCTTCGCGATCGTCACGAGTGTTGGACGCGGGATGCGATGGACGCAGTCAGCGCGTGCGACGAGCGCGGCTGATGCGGACGGCGAAGGCGTGTGGTCCTGGCACCCCTGGGCTGGTGCTAAGTCTGCGAGACGTATCGCAGGCGACGGTGACTATGAGGTCACGGACACCGGGGAGAGTACGCAGCAAGCGTTAAAACCATCGCGCAGGGAATGTCGGTGACGCGGCAGGACCTGTGGTGACTATCTGGTGTGCTCTTCTCAATCCGCACACTGGGCCGCGGGTGCCGGCTGCAGCACCCGGCATTCCCTGCGCCCTCTTTGTCGAGGGACGTCGTTCTTGCATCACTCGGGCGCGTGTCGTGCCGCGGGAATGCGAAGCTGTGTCCTCGTGCTCGTCATGCGGCAGTCTGTTTGAAAACTCGATCACGTCGTCCCGGGCAAGCGAGCCGCCTTGCGGCGCGCACGTCGTCAAGTGGCGAGCGCGATCGGGGACCTATAACCACAGGCTTTCGTTGTGCGAAAGGACGATGAGCACGGTGCCTTGTCGAGACATTCCGCGGTATGGGTCCCCGCTTTCGCGGGGACGACAGGAGAAAGTGCGGCACTACCCCGCGCCAACCGCCTTCTTCCGCCACATCAGATGCACCGCGCAGGTGCAGCCGACGGGATGGGTGGCGCGATCGGCGGCGGCGCGATCGTTGGCGGGTGCGACCGCTGCCGCCTCGGTCGGCATCGCGTCCTTGAGGGCGCGCGCTTCCCTGGACTGATCCTGCGCCGGGATGTAGTTCAGGATCGGCGCGAGCCAGCGCTCGACCTCGGCAACCGTCATGCCCTTGCGCGCCGCGTAATCCTCGACCTGGTCGCGCTCGATCTTGCCGACGCCGAAGTAGTAGCTCTCGGGATGCGCGAAATAGAGCCCGGACACGGACGAGCCCGGCCACATCGCAAAACTCTCGGTCAGCGTCACGCCGGCATTTTTCTCGGCATCGAGCAGCGCAAACAGCGTCGCCTTCTCCGTGTGGTCGGGCTGCGCGGGGTAGCCGGGCGCAGGGCGGATGCCCTGATATTTCTCGAGGATCAGCTCCTCATTGGAGAGCGTTTCGTCCGGCGCATAGGCCCAGAGTTCGCGGCGCACGCGCGCATGCATGCGCTCGGCAAAGGCCTCGGCCAGCCGGTCGGCGAGCGCCTTGGTGAGAATGGAGGAATAATCGTCATTGGCATGCTTGAAGCGGTCGGCGACGGCGTCCTCGCCGATTCCCGCCGTGACGACAAAACCGCCGACATAGTCGGGCACGCCGCTTGCCGCTGGCGCGACGAAATCGGAAAGAGCGGCGTTGAAACGGCCCTCCCGCTTCTCGAGCTGCTGGCGCAGCGTGTGCAGCGTCGCGACCTTTTTTTGCCGCGCCTCGTCGGCATAGAGCACGATGTCGTCGCCAACAGAATTGGCCGGCCAGAAGCCGATGGCAGCGCTCGCCTTGAACCACTTTTCCCTGACGATGCGATCGAGCATCTTTCGCGCATCGTCATAGAGCGCGCGCGCGGCTTCGCCGACCTTTGCGTCCTCGAGGATCGCGGGGAAACGCCCGGCCAGCTCCCAGGTCTGGAAGAACGGCGTCCAGTCGATATAGGGCACGAGCTCGGCGAGGTCGTAATTCTCGAAGTTCCTGACTCCCAGGAATGTCGGCCTCTTCGGCGGCGTCCTGGCGAAATCGACGGCGAGCTTGTTGGCGCGGGCATCGGAGAGCTTCAGCCGCTTCTTGTCGGCCTGCGCGCGGAAATGCGCTGCCGAGATCCTGGCGTATTCGGCGCGAATCTCGTTCGCATAGGCCTCGCGCTTCTCGGGCGACATCAGCGCGGAGGCCACGCCGACCGCGCGGCTTGCGTCATTGACATGGACGACGGGACCTCTGCGAAAATTCGGGTCGATCTTGACAGCCGTATGCACGCGGCTCGTGGTCGCCCCGCCGATCAGCAACGGAATCTTCAGGCCCTCGCGCTCCATCTCGCTTGCCATGAACGCCATCTCGTCGAGCGAGGGCGTGATCAGGCCCGACAGGCCGATGATATCGGCACGCTCGGCTTTCGCGGTCTCGATGATCTTGGCGGCGGGCACCATCACGCCGAGGTCGATGACCTCGAAATTGTTGCACTGGAGCACGATGCCGACGATGTTCTTGCCGATGTCGTGGACGTCGCCCTTCACGGTCGCCATCACGATCTTTCCGGCGCCGTGACTGCGGTCGCCGGCGGCCCCGCTGGCGAGGTTTTTCGCCTTCTCCTGCTCCATGAACGGCATGAGATAGGCGACCGCCTGCTTCATCACGCGCGCGGATTTGACGACCTGCGGCAGAAACATCTTGCCGTCGCCGAAGAGATCGCCGACCACGTTCATGCCCGCCATCAAGGGGCCTTCGATCACGTCCAGCGGCCGCGCGGCGTTCTTGCGGGCGGCCTCTGTGTCCGCCTCGATGAATTCGGTGATGCCGTGCACCAGCGCGTGGGACAGGCGCTTGTCGACCGGCCATTCGCGCCAGGCGAGATCGCTTTCCTTTGCCTGTGTCTGCTTGCCGCGGAATTTTTCGGCCAGGGCGAGCAGGCGTTCGCCGGCGCCCGGGTCGCGGTTGAGGACGACGTCCTCGCACACTTTCCGCAGCTCCGGATCGATATCGTCATAGACGATCATCTGCCCGGCATTGACGATCCCCATATCCATGCCGGCGTGAATCGCATGATAGAGGAACACCGAATGCATGGCCTCGCGCACCGGCTCGTTGCCGCGGAACGAGAAGGAGAGATTGGAGACGCCGCCGGAGACGTGCGCGCCCGGCAGGTTCTTGCGGATCCAGCGCGCGGCCTCGATGAAGTCGACACCGTAATTGTTGTGCTCCTCGATGCCGGTCGCGATCGCGAAAATATTCGGATCGAAGATGATGTCCTCGGGCGGGAAGTCGAGCCGGTCGACCAGAATGTCGTAGGCGCGCCTGCAGATTTCGGTCTTGCGCGCGAAGGTGTCGGCCTGGCCCTTCTCGTCGAACGCCATCACCACGACCGCGGCGCCGTGACGCCGCGCGATGGTGGCTTCGTGAATGAACTTGGCCTCGCCTTCCTTCAGCGAGATCGAGTTGACGATCGGCTTGCCCTGCACGCATTTCAGGCCGGCCTCGATCACGGAGAATTTCGAGGAATCGACCATCACGGGGACGCGGGCGATGTCGGGCTCGGCGGCGACGAGATTGAGGAAGGTCCGCATCGCGGCTTCCGAATCCAGCAGCCCTTCGTCCATGTTGACGTCGATCACCTGCGCGCCGTTCTCGACCTGGTCGCGCGCGACCTGAAGGGCGGCGGTGTAATCGCCGGCGGTGATCAGCTTGCGGAAGCGCGCCGAGCCCGTGACATTGGTGCGCTCGCCGACATTGACAAAGGGAATTGCGGGCGTCAGCGCGAAGGGCTCGAGGCCGGAGAGCCGCAGCCGGCGCTCGATCTCGGGCACGATGCGCGGCTTGTGCGGCGCGACCGCCGCGGTGATCGCGGCGACATGCTCGGGCGTGGTGCCGCAGCAGCCGCCCACGATGTTGACGAGGCCGTCGCGCGCGAACTCGCCGATCAGGCGGGCCATGTATTCGGGGCTCTCGTCATACTGTCCGAACTCGTTGGGCAGGCCGGCATTGGGATAGGCGCATACCAGCGTATCGGCGATGCGGCCGATATCGGCGATGTGGCCGCGCAGGTCTTCGGCGCCGAGCGCGCAGTTGAATCCGATGGTGATAGGCCTTGCGTGTCGCACCGAGTTCCAGAAGGCCTCGGGAAGCTGTCCCGAGAGCAGCCGGCCGGATTTGTCGGTGATGGTGCCCGACACCATCACCGGCACGTCGATGCCGCGCGCGTCGAGCAGTTCGGAGATCGCGTAAAGCGCGGCCTTGGCGTTGAGCGTGTCGAATATGGTTTCGACCAGCAGCAGGTCGATGCCGCCGTCGATCAGCCCGCGCGCCTGTTCGCCGTAGGCCTGCCGCAGGTCGTCGAAGGTGACCGCGCGATAGCCGGGGTTGGCGACGTCGGGAGAGATCGAGGCCGTGCGGTTGGTCGGCCCAAGCGCGCCTGCGACAAAACGCGGCTTGCCGTCCTCGCGCGCGACCCGCTCGGCCGCAGCACGCGCAAGCCGCGCGCCCTCGAGGTTGAGCTCATAGGCCAGCTCCGACATGTCGTAGTCGGCTTGCGCGATCGAGGTGGAAGAAAAGGTGTTGGTTGCGACGATGTCCGCCCCGGCACGCAGGTAATCGGCGTGGATGTCCTCGATCGCCTTGGGTTGAGTCAGGACCAGCAGGTCGTTGTTGCCCCTGACGTCGCGATGGAAGTCCTTGAAGCGCGCGCCGCGAAAGGCCGCTTCATCGAGCTGCAAGCCCTGGATCATCGTGCCCATGGCGCCATCGAGCACGAGGATGCGCTTTGCGGCTGCCGCGAGCAGGGCGGTGCGCTTCGGGGAGACTGGTATGGACATCAGGCAGCCCTTTGCGCGCCATTCGGCCGGATGCCGAGCAGATGGCAGATCGTGAACACGAGATCGGCCCGGTTCATGGTGTAGAAATGAAAGGTCTCGACGCCATGCCTTGCAAGCTTCTGCACCTGTCCGGCGGCAACCGTGGCCGCCACCAGCTTTCGGGTTTCGATGTCGTCGTCGAGCCCCTCGAACTTCTGCGCGAGCCATTCCGGCACGCTGGTGCCGGCGCGGGTGACGAAGCTGCGTGCCTGCTTGAAATTGTGCATCGGCATGATGCCCGGAACGATCGGGATCGTGATGCCTCGGGCGTGGACGCGGTCGAGATAGCGGAAATAGAGGTCGTTGTCGAAGAACACCTGGGTGATGGCGCGCGCGGCGCCGGCATCGACCTTGGCCTCGAGCGTATCGATATCGGCGTCGAAGTCGCGCGCCTCCGGATGCTTTTCCGGATAGGCCGACACCGAGACCTCGATATCGGGATGGCGCTTCTTGATGCCGGCGACGAGCTCGGGCGAGGTCCGGTAGCCTTGTGCATGCGCAACGAACGGCGTGCCGATGCCGCTTGCGGGGTCGCCGCGCAGGGCCACGATGTGGCGGACGCCGAGTTCGTGATAGCGGTCGACGATGTCGTCAATCTCGCCGCGCGAGGCGCCGACGCAGGTCAGATGCGCGGCCGGCAGGAGGTCGGTGTCCTTCAGGATGCGGGCAATCGTCGCGTGCGTACGCTCGCGGGTCGAGCCGCCGGCGCCATAGGTCACGGAGACGAAGTTGGGGGCAAGCGGGGCGAGCCGCTTGATGGTCTCCCAGAGGTTCTTTTCCATGTCCTCGGTCTTGGGAGGGAAAAACTCAAAGGAGATCGCCGGCCGCGGCGGCGCGCGATGCCCGTCGGACAGAGGCGGGGGCGATAACTCGGTCATGCCGGCTCAAGCTCCACTTTGGGGACCGCAAACCATCGGGTCTAGTCGGGAGGAGCTAAAATAGGCCAAACAGGGCGGCCCAAACTAGCCCACCAAGGATGGGAAATTGCCCAATTTCTGCAAAATGGCCCAATTTCAGGCCACATAACTCAAGGATTGGGCAAGCGGAAATCCCAAAATCATGCTTGAATCTGAGTGGATTGGCCTAGAAGATCGGTGGGCAAGATGCAAAAGCAAATAATATTCCGTCATCCGTCCCAACTGGCGCTTCGAGGTGTGCGGCAACTCGTACCAGCCCCGCGCCCAACGCCGTTGTCCATTCCCTCAGCTGCACTAACTTAAAAAACCATGATCCCGCTCTCCGTCCTCGACCTTTCCGTCGTCACCACCGCGACCAAGCCGGCCGCTGCGCTCCGCAACAGCATCGATCTGGCGCGCCTTGTCGACGAGCTCGGCTACGTCCGTTACTGGCTCGCCGAGCATCATAACCTCGCCTCTGTCGCAAGCCCGGCGCCTGACGTGATGATCGGCCAGATCGCAGCGGTGACCAGGAATATCCGGGTCGGCTCCGGCGGCGTGATGCTGCCGAACCACGCTCCGCTGGTGGTCGCCGAACGCTTCAAGATGCTCGAGGCGCTCTTCCCCGGCCGGATCGATCTCGGTTTGGGCCGCGCGCCCGGCACCGATGGCGCCACGGCTTACGCCTTGCGCAGCCGGCTCGACCGCCGCGAGGGCGACGATTTTCTGGAGCGGCTGCATGAACTGACCCTGTGGGAGACCCGGAATTTTCCGCAAGGCCATCCCTACAACAACGTCGTCGCAATGCCGGACGATACGCCGCTGCCGCCGATCTGGCTGCTCGGTTCCAGCGATTACTCGTCCGAGCTCGCGGCCCAGGTCGGAATGGGCTTTGCCTTCGCCCACCATTTTGCGACCCATGATGCAGTCGAGGCGATGACGAACTATCGCGCCCACTTCAAGCCGTCGGCCTGGCGCTCGACGCCGCACGCGATTTTGGCCGTCGCAATCGTTGCGGCCGAAACCGATGCGGAAGCCGAAAGGCTAGCGTCCTCGATGGACCTCAATCGCCTGCGCCGCGACCGCGGCCAATATCTGCCGCTGCCCAGCCCGGAGGAGTCGCTGGCCTACCCCTACACCGACGCCGAGCGCGCCTCGGTCATGCGCAATCGTTCGCGGCTTTTCGTCGGCAGCCCCACGACGCTCATGCAGAAGCTCAAGCCGCTGATTGCCGCGAGCGCGCCCGACGAGCTCATGGTCATCACCGCCGTCTACGATCACGAGGCGCGGAAGAAATCCTACAGTCTGCTCGCCGACGCATTCGGGCTAAGCAAGAAGCAGGCGGCCTAATCCTGCTTTTCTCTGAACGTCGCGCGGAAGGGATGGCCGGGATAGACGCCGACAATGCGGAACTCACGCGAGAAGAATTTCAGTTCTTCCAGCGCGAAGGCGAGGCCACGGTCGTCGGGATGGCCGTCGACATCGGCGTAAAACTGCGTGGCGAAGAAGTTGCCGTCGACCATGTAGCTTTCGAGCTTGGTCATGTTGACGCTGTTGGTGGCGAAGCCGCCGAGCGCCTTGTAGAGCGCGGCCGGCAGGTTGCGCACGCGGAAAACGAACGTCGTGACCAGCGGCCCGGAGCCCTGCGCGGCCCACTTTTCCTCGCGCGCGAGCACGACGAAGCGCGTGGTGTTGTGGCTCTCGTCCTCGATATCCTCGGCGAGGATGTCGAGGCCGTAGATTTTGGCGGCAAGGCGCGAGGCGATCGCGGCGACGCTCTTGTCCCCGCGCTCGGCAATGTCGCGGGCGCTGCCGGCGGTGTCGGCCGCGACGATCGGCTTCAGTCCGAGCTTGCGGATGATGCGCCGGCACTGGCCGAGCGCGTGGACGTGGCTTTCGACGGTCTTGATGTCGGCAAGCCTGGTGCCCTTCAGCGCCATCAGCTGATGGCGGATCGGCAGAAACCATTCGCCGACGATGTAGAGGCCGGAGGCCGGCAACAGATGGTGGATGTCGGCGACGCGGCCCGCGACCGAGTTCTCTATCGGGATCATGCCGAGATCGGCTTCCCCGGACGAGATCGCCGCGAGCGCGTCCTCGAAGGTCGCGCAAGGCAACGGCTCGGCGTCGGGATAGGCCTCGACGATGGCGATATGAGAATTGGCGCCCGGCTCGCCCTGGAACGCGATTTTGAGCTTTTGGGTCATGGTGGGCCTTGTAGCAGCGCCTCAAGATTTCGCCAGTATGCGGCGCGCGGTTTCGAGGTCGGCCGGGGTGTCGACCCCGCGCGGAACGGTATCCACGATGCTGATATCGATCCGCATCCCCGCTTCCAGCGCCCGCAACTGCTCGAGCTTCTCCTGCAGCTCCAGCGGCGAGGGCGGCAGTTTCACGAACCGCGCGAGCGCCGCGCGGCGATAGGCGTAAAGGCCGATGTGGTGGTAGCGCGGGCCGTCGCCGTGAGGGGCGGTGGCACGGGTGAAATACAGCGCGCGCATGCGCCGGCCGCCCAGCGAGGAACCGATGGCCTTCACCACGCTGGGGGCGAGGCTTTCCTCCTCCGTGTGGATTTCGGCCGCAAGCGTTGCGATGTCGACGGCGGGGTCCGAGAGCGGCGCCAGCACGTCGCGGATATTCTGCGAGGAGATGGTCGGGAAATCGCCCTGCAGGTTGATCACGATGTCGGCCCGCCCTTCGGGATCGAGCTTTTCCATCGCCTCGAAAACCCGGTCGGAACCGGAAGGGTGGTCGGGGCTGGTCATCACCGCCTCCCCGCCATGGATCTTCACGGCCTCTGCGATCTCGGGCGTATCGGTTGCAACCGCGACGCGGCCGATGGCGGCCTCCTCGGCGCGGCGCAGTACGTGAACGATCATCGGCAACCCCGCGATCTCCAGCAGCGGCTTGCCCGGCAGCCGGCTCGAGGCCATGCGGGCCGGAATCAGCACCAAATTGCGGGTCTTGAGCATCCGATCGCAGGCCGGAAAGTCGTGGGACGGGGGCGCTTGAGGTGGCGCGTTTATACGGGTTGCCAGCGCACGGGCAAACCGATATCTCAACCCTGGCTCGGGGTGCGGCGCGAAAAGGCCGATTCCTCGATCCCGTTGTCGCGGCCGCTCGGCCGCCCGTCCCGACCTTCCGGCCTGGAGCCTGATCCGAAATGGACTCCTTCGAAATCAACAAGATCATCGGTGCGGTGCTCGGCACCTGCCTCATCCTCCTGGTGACCAGCTTTACGGCGAATGCACTGTTTGCGCCGACGCTGCCGGAAAAACCGGGCTTTGCGATCGCGGCGAAGGAGACCGAGGGTGGTGGCGCCAAGGAGGCCGCCGCAGCGCCGTCGGAGCCGATCGAAAAACTGTTGCAGACCGCTTCCGTCGACAAGGGCGCCGCGGCGGTGAAGGTTTGTCAGACCTGTCATACCTTCGAGAAGAATGGCCCGAACCGCGTCGGTCCCAACCTTTACGGCATCGTCGGCGACCACAAAGGCGAGGGCCGCGGATTCAATTTCTCGGCCGCGCTGAAGGCCAAGGGCGGCACCTGGTCGATCGACGACCTCAACCAGTTCATCGCCAATCCGAAGGGTTATGTGCCGGGCACCGCGATGGGATTTGCCGGCGTCTCCAAGGACAACCAGCGCGCGGACATTCTCGCCTATCTCAATTCACTGTCCGATCATCCGGCGCCGCTGCCGACGGCCGCCAAGTGATGGGTCGGGGCCGGCGTGATCGCGGGTCCGCATCCCGCGCCTGAACATTTTGCATGAAACGGCCAGGCTTGCCTGGCCGTTGCTGTTTGCGACCTCGCCTCGCGGGCTTGTTATAGGGGCGTTTCGCCGCAGAATTGCGCCAAAACATGAGGAAAAAGCAACGTTGGCGGTCGAATCCTTGCCGTATATTGCGCTCCCAATCACGCGCGTCACGAAAGAGGAATGCTCCATTTGGCCATTACAAGACGACAGCTCCTGCAAGGTGGCGCCCTCGCCGCGGCGACACCCGCGCTTTTGGACCTGACCGGCGTTTCGCCGATCGCGCTTGTCCATGCGCAGTCCACGCCGGACCTCGCATGGCGGCATGCGCTCTCGCTGTTCGGCGACATCAAATATCAGCCCGGTTTTGCGCGTTTCGACTACGTCAATCCCGATGCGCCGAAGGGCGGCATCGCGCGGATGATCTCGATCGGCACATTCGACAATTTCAACATCGCGGTCGCGGGCGTGAAGGGCAACATCGCGCCGGCTGCGACCATGATCTACGAGACGCTGATGGAGCGGTCTCAGGACGAGGTCGCGACCGAGTACGGGCTGCTCGCCGAATTGGTTGCCCATCCCGACGATTTCAGCTGGGTGGTCTATCGCCTGCGCAAGGAGGCGCGCTGGCAGGACGGCAAGCCGGTAACCCCGGACGACGTGATCTTCTCGATCGAGACGCTGAAGAAGCAAAGCCCGTTCTACGCCTCTTATTATCGTCACGTCACCAAGGTGGAGAAGGCGGGCGAGCGGGATATCAAATTCACTTTCGAGGGCCCGGGAAACCGGGAGTTGCCATCCATCGTCGGTGAGCTTCCGGTTTTGCCGAAGCATTGGTGGGAAGGCACCGACGACCAGGGCCGCAAGCGCGATATCTCCGCGACCACACTGGAGAAGCCGCTCGGCTCCGGCGCCTACCGTATCAAGGAGTTCGTCGCCGGTCGCTCGGTGGTGCTGGAGCGCGTGCAGGACTATTGGGGCGCAAAGCTGCCGGTCCAGGTCGGCTTGCACAATTTCGATCAGCTGCGTTTCGAATTCTTCCGCGACAATCTGGTTGCGCTGGAGGCGTTCAAGGCCGACCAGGCCGACTGGATCGCCGAGAACTCGGCCAAGCAATGGGCGACGGCCTATGATTTCCCCGCTGTCGCCGACAAGCGGGTCCTCAAGGAGGAATTCCCGATCAATGATTCCGGCCGCATGCAGGCATTCGTGCTCAACCTGCGCCGCGATCAATTCAAGGATGCGCGCCTGCGGCGGGCCTTCAACTACGCGTTCGATTTCGAGGAGATGAACAAGCAGCTATTTTACGGCCAGTACAAGCGCATCAACAGCTATTTCGACGGAACCGAGCTCGCCTCCTCGGGCGTGCCCGAAGGGGCCGAATTGCAGATTCTCGAGCCGCTCCGCGACAAGGTGCCGGCGGAGGTGTTCACGACCGCCTATCAAAATCCGGTCGGCGGCAACCCCGAGAACGTGCGCAACAATCTGCGGGAAGCGCTGCGATTGTTGAAGGAGGCCGGCTTCGAGATCAAGGACAAGAAGCTGGTCGATCCCTCGGGCAAGCCGGTCTCTGCCGAGATTTTGGTGCAGGATCCGTCTTCGGAACGCATCGCGCTGTTCTACAAGCCATCGCTGGAGCGGATCGGCGTCACCGCCTCCGTTCGCGTCGTCGACGACGCGCAGTATCAGAACAGGCTGCGCAGTTTCGATTTCGACGTGATCATCGACCAATGGGGCGAATCGCTGTCGCCGGGAAACGAGCAGCGGGAATATTGGGGATCGCAGTCCGCTGACCAGCCCGGTTCACGCAACACCATCGGCATCAAGAACCCGGCCATCGACACGCTGATCGAACGCGTCATCTATGCCAAGGATCGCGCCAATCTCGTCGCCGCAACGCGCGCGCTCGATCGCGTGCTGCTCTGGAATTTCTACGTCGTGCCCCAGTTCACATATCCCTTCGCGCGCTATGCCCGGTGGGATCGCTTCAGTCACGCCGAGCCGCTGCCGAAATATGCGCGCTCCGGGCTGCCGACGCTGTGGTGGTACGACGCCGAAAAGGCCGCAAAGATCGGAAAGCGCTCTTGAAGGATTTCTCGCGCAGGACGCAGCTCACGCGCCGGCACGTGCTGGGCTTGGGTGTTGGCGCGCTGAGCACGCCCTGGTTCACGCCTGCGCTCGCGGAGGAAGATGGAGCCGGGGCGCACGGCATGTCGGCGTTCGGCGATCTCAAATATCCCGCGGACTTCGCGCATTTCGACTACGTCAATCCGTCCGCGCCGAAGGGCGGCCTTTTTTCGATGATTCCCTGGGGCCGCTCCTACAATCAGTCCTTTTTCACCTTCAATTCGCTGAACGCCTACATTCTCAAGGGCGAGGGCGCGCAGGGCATGGATGCGACATTCGTCTCGCTGATGGTGCGTGCCGGCGACGAGCCCGACGCCATGTACGGGATGGCTGCGAAATCGGTGCGGATTTCCGATGGCGGACTGACGTATCGGTTCACGATGCGGCCGGAGGCGAGATTCCATGACGGCTCGAAACTCACGGCGCAGGACGCGGCCTTCTCGCTCGCGGTGCTGAAGGAAAAAGGCCACCCGCTGATCCTGCTTCAATTGCGCGACATGGTGAAGGCCGAGGCGCTCGATGACGTGACCCTCGTCGTCACCTTTGCAGCGAAGCGCGCGCGCGACGTGCCGCTTTATGTCGCTGGCCTGCCGATCTTCTCGAAGGCCTATTATGCGAAGCAGCCCTTTGACGAGACGACGCTCGAAACGCCGCTCGGAGCGGGGCCGTACAAGGTCGGAAAATTCGAGGTCAACCGCTTCATCGAGTTCGAGCGCGTGAAAGACTGGTGGGCCGCCGATCTTCCGGTCTGCCGCGGCAGCTTCAATTTCGACGTGCTGCGCTACGAATTCTATCGCGACCGCGACGTCGCCTTCGAAGGGTTTTCCGGCAAGAACTATCTCTATCGCGAGGAGTTCACGTCGCGGATCTGGGCCACGCGCTACGATTTCCCGGCCGTCAAGGACGGCCGCGTTAAGCTCGAGACGTTGCCGGACAGGACGCCGTCGGGCGGGCAGGGCTGGTTCATCAATACAAGGCGCGACAAGTTCAAAAATCCGCTGGTGCGGCAGGCGCTGATCTATGCCTTCGATTTCGAATGGACCAACAAGACCGTGATGTACGGCGCCTATGCGCGCACGGTATCGCCGTTTCAGAACTCCGACATGGTGGCGAGCGGACCGCCGTCGCCGGAAGAGCTGAAGCTGCTCGAGCCGTTCCGCGGCGAGGTGCCGGACGGCGTTTTCGGCGAGCCGTTCCTGCCGCCAGTGTCGGACGGGTCGGGGCAGGACCGCGCGCTGCTCCGCAAGGCGCAGCAACTGCTCAAGGAAGCAGGGCTTCCGGTCCAGGAAGGCAGCGGCAAGCGGCTGCTGGCGAATGGCGAGCAGATGACCGTCGAATTCCTGATCGACGAGGCGTCGTTCCAGCCGCACCATGCGAGCTTCGTCAAGAATCTCACTTTGCTCGGCATCGATGCCAGCGTTCGCCTGATCGATGCCGTGCAATTCCGCGCCCGCCTGGAGGCGTTCGATTTCGACATCACGGTCGAGCGCATGTCGTTCTCCGCAACGCCGGGCGACAGCATCCGGCCGTTCTTCACCTCGCAGGCGGCAGCGACCAAGGGCTCGCACAATCTTGCCGGGATCGCCAACCCCGCTGTCGACGCCCTGGTGGAACAGATCGTCGCGGCTGAAACGCGCGCGGATTTGACCACTGCCTGCCGTGCGCTCGATCGGGTGTTTCGTGCCGGGCATTACTGGATTCCACAATGGTATGCGCAGACGCATCGGCTGGCCTACTGGGACCAGTTCAGCCATCCGGCCAACCCGCCGCGCTATGCGGGTGTCGGCGCCCCCGAGAATTGGTGGTATGACGCGGCCAAAACCGCAAAGCTCGAGCAGGCGAAATAGTTCATGAGCGCCTATATCGCCCGTCGCATCCTGCTGATGATTCCGACGCTGCTCGGGATCCTGTTCGTCTCATTCGTGGTGGTGCAATTCGCGCCGGGCGGGCCGGTCGACCGCGTGATCGCGCAGCTCTCCGGCGCCGATACAGGCGGCACCTCGCGCATCTCCGGCGGCGGCGGCGACCTTCGCCCCATCGGCCCCGCCGCCGGAGCCCAGGCGGACGCGGTCAATTCGAAATATCGCGGCGCGCAGGGGCTTGACCCGGCATTCGTCAAGAGCCTGGAAAAGCAGTTCGGCTTCGACAAGCCGGCGCCCGAGCGCTTTGCGCTGATGGTGTGGAATTTCGCGCGCTTCGACTTCGGCAAGAGCTACTTCCGCGATATCAGCGTGATCGATCTGATCAAGGAAAAGCTGCCGGTCTCGATGTCGCTCGGCATCTGGATGACGCTTCTGACCTACCTGATCTCGATCCCACTCGGAATCCGCAAGGCGGTCAAGGACGGCTCGCAATTCGATACCTGGACCTCGGCGGTCATCATCATCGGCTTCGCGATCCCGGGCTTCTTGTTTGCGATCCTGCTGATCATTCTGTTCGCCGGCGGCTCGTTCTTCAATCTGTTTCCCCTGCGCGGGCTTACCTCGGACGGCTGGTCGCAATTCCCCTGGTACTGGAAGATCATCGATTATTTCTGGCACCTGGCGCTGCCGTTGATCTCGATGTCGTTGAGCGCCTTCGCGACCATGACACTGCTCACCAAGAACTCGTTTCTCGACGAGATCCGCAAGCAATACGTCATGACCGCGCGTGCCAAGGGCTGCGGCGAGACGCAGGTGCTCTATGGCCACATTTTCCGCAATGCCATGCTGATCGTGATCGCCGGCTTTCCGGGTGCGTTCATCCACGCCTTCTTCTCCGGATCGCTGTTGATCGAAACCATCTTCTCGCTGGACGGGCTCGGGCTGCTCTCCTTCGAGAGCGTGCTCAACCGCGATTACCCCGTGGTGTTCGGAACGCTCTACATCTTTTCGCTGGTCGGACTGGTGGTGAACCTGATCTCCGATCTCACCTACATGTGGGTCGATCCGCGGATCGACTTCGAGGCGCGGGAGGTGTGATGACCATCACGGCCCAGCCTCCAGTCGAAACCAAGACCCAGACGCCGTTCGGCGAGGCCGTGCCGGTGACTGGCCACAAGTTCCGCTCCCAGTCGCTCAACCGGCGGCGCTGGCAGAATTTCAAGGCCAACAAGCGCGGCTTCTGGTCGTTCTGGATCTTCCTGGTTCTGTTCTTTATCTCGCTGTTCGCCGAATTGATCGCCAATGACCGCCCGTTCCTGATCAAGTTCGACGGCCATCTCTATTGGCCCGCGTTTGTCACCTATTCGGAAACGACGTTTGGCGGCGATTTCGAGACCGCGGCCGACTACCGCGATCCTTATCTGCAGAAGCTGATCAAGGACAAGGGCGGCACGATCATCTGGCCGTTGATCCGCTTTTCCTATTCGACCCAGAACCTCGACCTGCCGACGCCAGCGCCGTCTCCCCCCACCTGGAGGCTGACCGAGCAACAGTGCAAGGAGGTCGTGCAGAGGAAGGGTCTCAAGAGCTGCCGCGATCTCGAATACAACTGGCTCGGCACCGACGATCAGGGTCGTGACGTCGTCGCGCGCCTGATCTACGGCTTTCGTATTTCGGTTCTGTTCGGCCTCTGCCTGACCATTGTTTCATCCATCATCGGCGTCCTCGCCGGCGGGATTCAAGGCTATTTCGGCGGGTGGATCGATCTGGGCTTCCAACGCTTCATCGAGATCTGGAACGCAATTCCCTCGCTCTATCTGCTTCTGATCATCTCGGCGGTGCTGCCGCCGGGCTTCTTCGTCCTGCTCGGCATTTTGATGCTGTTCTCCTGGGTTTCACTGGTCGGCCTCGTTCGCGCGGAGTTCCTGCGCGGCAGAAATTTCGAGTACATCCAGGCAGCCCGCGCGCTCGGCGTCTCCAACGCCGTCATCATGTTCCGTCATCTGTTGCCGAACGCGATGGTCGCCACCATGACCTTCCTGCCGTTCATCGTTTCCTCCTCGGTGATGACGCTGACTGCACTCGACTTCCTGGGCTTTGGCCTGCCGCCCGGCTCGCCGTCGCTCGGCGAGTTATTGTCGCAGGGCAAGGCCAATATCCAGGCGCCATGGCTCGGCTTCACCGGCTTCTTCTCGGTCGCCATCATGCTGTCGCTTCTGATCTTCATCGGCGAAGCGGTGCGCGACGCCTTCGATCCGCGCAAGACGTTCAGGTAGAAATCGATGGATGCCGTCAATCAGCCGCTGCTCGACGTTCGCGATCTCTCGGTGGCGTTCCACCAGCAGGGCGGCACGTCCCTTGCGGTCGACCGTATCTCGTTCGGGATCAAGCGCGGCGAATGCGTGGCGCTCGTGGGTGAATCCGGCTCCGGAAAATCCGTGAGCGCGCTCTCCATCCTCAAGCTGTTGCCGTATCCGGCGGCCTCTCACCCCTCCGGCGCGATTCGCTTCCAGGGCCGCGACCTTCTGCAGCTTGGCGAAAACCAAATTCGCGCGATCCGCGGCAACGACATTTCGATCATCTTCCAGGAGCCGATGACCTCGCTCAACCCGTTGCACACGATCGGGGACCAGATCGGCGAGATCTTGCACCTGCATAACAGCGTCAGCAGCCAGATGGCGCGGGCGCGCACGCTCGAGCTGCTCACTCAGGTGGGCATTCCGGAGCCCGAGACGCGCCTGCAGAGCTACCCGCATCAATTGTCCGGCGGCCAGCGCCAGCGCGTCATGATTGCGATGGCGCTTGCCAACGAGCCCGACCTCCTGATTGCGGACGAGCCGACCACCGCGCTCGACGTCACCGTGCAGGCGCAGATTCTGGCGCTGTTGGCCGATATCCGCGCTCGCCTCGGCATGAGCATGCTGTTCATCACTCACGATCTAGGCATTGTCCGCCGCATCGCGGACACCGTCTGCGTCATGAACGGAGGCAAGATCGTCGAGCAGGGGCCGGTGGAGCAGGTCTTCGGCGCGCCGAAGCATCCCTACACCAAGGCACTGCTCGCCGCCGAACCGAAGCCGGATCCCGCGCCGCCGCGCCCGGATTCGCCGGTGGTGATGGCCACCACCGACTTGAAGGTCTGGTTTCCGATCAGGCGCGGGTTCTTGCGCAAGACCGTCGGTTACATCAAGGCGGTGGACGGTGTCAGCGTCGCGGTGCGCAAGGGAGAGACGCTGGGCGTCGTCGGCGAATCCGGCTCGGGCAAGACGACGCTGGGCCTTGCCTTGCTGCGGTTGATCTCCTCCAACGGGCCGATCGTGTTTCTCGGTCACGACATCCAGGGCCTGCGCTTCAAGGCAATGCGTCCGTTCCGTCGCGACATGCAGATCGTGTTTCAGGATCCGTTCGGCTCGCTCAGTCCGCGCATGGCCGTCGGCGACATCGTCGCAGAAGGCCTGCTCGTGCACCAGCCGCAATTGTCGGCTGACGAGCGCGAGCAGCGGGTGATCAAGGCGTTGCAGGACGTCGGCCTCGACCCGGAGACGCGGTTTCGCTACCCGCATGAGTTCTCCGGCGGCCAGCGCCAGCGCATCTCCATCGCGCGCGCAGCCGTGCTGGAGCCGAATTTCGTGGTGCTGGATGAGCCGACCAGCGCGCTCGACATGCTGTTCCAGGCGCAGATGGTGGATCTGTTGCGCGAATTGCAGCGCAAGCGCGATCTGACCTACATGTTCATCTCGCACGATCTGCGCGTGGTGGCATCGCTCGCGAGCCATCTGATCGTGATGCGGCAGGGCCAGGTGGTGGAGGAGGGGCCGGCCTCCGAGCTGTTCAAGGCCCCCAAGACGGACTACACGCGCGCGCTGTTTGCGGCTGCGTTCCGCAATGAAGCGACGCCGGGCGATGCGGTGGCGACCTAAAGTCTTTTGATCGCGGTCAGCTCGCTCCCTGCCGCCTTGATCCGGGCGATAGCTGTCTTGATGTCTTCGATCACGGTGGCCATGTGGAACGCATTGGCATGCACCATGGTGTCATGATCGCGCGCGATGGCGACGTGACCCTTCCAGAACAGGAGATCGCCGCGCCGGAGGTTCTTGCGTTCCGCCGCATCGAGCGGCCGACCGAGCGCTGCCGCTTGCATGTCGCTGTCGCGCGGACAGCCGACGCCGGCGGCATTCAGCGCGACCTGCACCAGACCGGAGCAGTCGATGCCGAGGCTGCTCTTGCCGCCCCAGAGGTAGGGCGTGCCGACAAAACGCTCGGCCACTGCGACGAAGTCGCCTTCATTGCGGTCCAGTGGGGCCAAATGCGGCTTCGGCAGGAACAAGCCGGTGCTGGTCACCGCAAACGTGTCGTCCTCGCGCGCGATCGCAAGCCTCGATCCCATGACCAGCGCCTCGGTCGGCGGCAGCTTGATCGAAGGTCCTGGAAAGGCAAAGGTGCGGATCGCCGTAACCTTGTGGGTCGCGGCCGCCGTGGGCTTGGCGAGGGCGGCGTCCGGCAGCCAGCCGACATAACCGTCGCTGTCAAGCTGGCCCCAGGCCCAGCCCTCGTCGTTGCGGTCGTAGATCGTCACGCGTTCGCCCTTGAGCGCCTGCGTCAGAAGCGTGGCATCGGCCGCGGGCCGCCCGCGCAGCGGGGCGATCGCGTCCATCACCTCGCGTGCCGTGCCGTCGACGAACCGCGCGGCCGCAACCTTGCCTTCCAGATATTTGGCGGCGATATCGCCGCGCGCGGGCGTCAGGCGTGGATCATCCATAGCGTTCGACCAGAAGCTTGTAGAGCGCGCGAGCGCCCTGGCACTCGCCGCCCTCGGGCCGCGCCGGTTTGGCGGACGGCGTCCAGGCGTAGATGTCGAGATGAAGCCAGCTCCTGGCGTGCTCGACGAACCGCTGCAGGAACAGGGCGCAGGTGATCGAGCCTGCGAATGTGCCCGACGGAGCGTTGGTGAGGGTCGCGGTCTTGGAATCGAGCCAGCTGTCATAGGGCTGCCACAGCGGCAAGCGCCACAAGGGATCGTTCTCGTTTTTCGCATGGCGCGCGACATCCGCCGCCAGCGTCTCGTCGGGCGTGTAAAATGGCGGCAGATCCGGGCCGAGCGCGACGCGCGCGGCGCCCGTCAACGTGCCCATGTCGATGAGCAGGTCCGGCTTCTCCTCGTCTGCCAGCGCCAGCGCGTCCGCCAGCACCAGCCGGCCCTCGGCATCGGTGTTGCCGATCTCGACCGAAAGCCCCTTGCGCGAGGGGAAGATGTCGAGCGGCCGGAAGGCATTGCCGGAGACCGCGTTCTCGACCGCGGGAATCAGAACGCGCAGGCGAACGCCAAGCTTCGCATCCATCACCATCTGCGCCAGCGCCAGCACGTTCGCCGCCCCGCCCATGTCCTTCTTCATGATCAGCATGCCGCTGGAGGGCTTGATGTCGAGCCCGCCGGAATCGAAGCAGACACCTTTGCCGACCAGGGTCACCTTGGGATGCTCGGGATCGCCCCAGGAAAAATCAATCAGCCGCGGGGCGCGGCTCGAGGCCCGGCCTACCGCATGAATCAGCGGAAAATTCCGCGTCAGAAGATCGTCGCCGGCAGTGCAGCTGAAGCGTGCGCCGAAGCGCTCGGCGAGCGCGCGCGCCGCGAGTTCAAGCTCGGCCGGTCCCATGTCGTTGGCCGGCGTGTTGATCAGGTCGCGCGCGAGCATCGCACCCTCGGCCATGCGTGTGACGTCGGCCACATCGATGCCGTCGGGCGGCACCAGCCTCGCCTCGCTCGCATCGGTCTTGCGGTAGCGGCTGAAGCGATAGCTGCCGAGCGCAAACGCAAGCGCTGCCAATCGCGCATCGTGCGGCGCGTTGGCAAAGCGGTACACACCGCCTGGCAACAACCCCGGCAGCATGCCCGGCCGGAACAGGTCGCGCGACTTGCCCCCCTCATCCTCGAGGCCGAACAGCACGCCCGCAATCTGCCCCTCCGCGCCAGGCAGGATCAGGCACGCGCCCGGCTTGGCCGCAAAGCCGCTGGCGCCGGCGAACTGCCGGGCAGCGGCCGGCAGCCGGGCCTTGATCGCATCCCAGCTCGATTTGGTTGCGAACGTAATCGGAATGGCCGGCGCGGTGGATGCGCTCTCGAAGATTGACGGCATGCGTTACTCGCGTTTGGTCTTGTGCTCGGCTTTGCAGGACGACAGAGATCGCGGAGTCTTTGCGCGTGCGCAATCATCGCGCGATGGTGCAAGGGCTCGACCCTACACGCTGCCCGGAGATCGTGATAGCGTCGCAAGACCAAAAAACAACCAGGTGGATTCGACGGCCGGGGAAACCGATCTCAACCAACCCGCGTGATCTTCGCCGATATCGGTCGTCCGATCAGAACACTGTCGTCTTAGGGGAGAACGCGATGGACGTTTTGCTGGGCGCGATCGGTTTCGTCGGCCATGCCGTCGAAGCGGTGCTGAACTATGTCGAGAGCCATCACTGGATCTTCGGCCTCGCAGCCCTCGGCTATATCTTTTATTTGCATGACCGCGCGCTGCATGCACGATTCGATGCTCTGGACAAGCGGCTCGACGAAGTCCGCAAGCGACTTGCGATCGAATACTGATGGCCCGGGGGCGGGAGAATGACGATGCCAGCACGGTTCATCACAGCCTATTAACCAGTTGTTAGGGTTAACGGTTTATTGCTGGCGCGTTCGGCTCGATCCAGCGCGAGAGTCAAAGTGCGACCACGTCAGCAGCGAAGTTTTCGGCAGCCGAGTTCTTGCCCGATTGCTGGCGTCCGCGGCCGTGGCCGCAATCCTGGCCGCCGGCCTCGGCGGCTGCCAGACGATGTCCGACATCACGGGCTCGCTGACCGCCAGTTCGGAGCCCGTCAAGGAAACCGACCCGCAGCGTACGGTCGAGGCCAATGGCGACCGCTACCGCGCCAATCCCAGGGATCCCGACGCGGCGCTGGCCTACGGCCAGGCGCTGCGCGCCAACGGTCAGCGCGCGCAGGCCGTGGCCGTTCTGGAGCAGGCGACCATCGCCAATCCCGGCAACCGGGCGCTGCTTGCGGCTTATGGACGCGCGCTCGCCGACAATGGCAACTTCCAGCAGGCATTCGATGTGCTGTCGAAGGCCCACTCGCCCGACAATCCGGACTGGCGCATCCTTTCGGTGCAGGGAACGGCGCTCGATCAGATGGGCCAGCACGAGGAGGCGCGCCGCTACTATGCCAGCGCGCTCAAGATCGTGCCGGGCGAGCCGTCGGTCCTTTCCAATCTCGGCATGTCCTACATGCTCTCGCGCGAGCTGCCCAAGGCGGAGGAGGCGTTGCGCCAGGCCTATGCCAATCCCAGGGCGGACGCGCGGGTACGGCAAAATCTCGGCCTCGTGGTCGGTTTGCAGGGCCGCTTCGCCGAGGCCGAGGACATCGTCAAGAAGGACCTGCCTCCGGACGAGGCCGCTGCCAACGTGGCCTATCTGAAAGAGATGCTCAAGGGCGAGGGCAAGCCCAAGCCGCGCGGCGGCCGCGCTTCAGGCCCCGTCGCGCAACTGGAACGGCCTGAGTGACGCGCTGGCGCGCGGCCGGTCCTCGCACGTGAACAGTGGGTGACCAGACTTCCGATCTGATCATGGACCGACATAGGGCGGGCGCGCTTACTGCATGGCCGCGATCTTGATGCCGGTCGGTCCGAGAATCACGACGAACAGCACCGGCAGGAAGAACAGGATCATCGGCACGGTGAGCTTGGGCGGAAGCGCGGCGGCCTTTTTCTCCGCCTCGTTCATGCGCATGTCGCGGTTTTCCTGCGCCATCACGCGCAGAGATTGACCGAGCGGCGTGCCGTAGCGCTCCGATTGCTGAAGTGCCAGACACACTGATTTCACGCCTTCGACGCCGGTGCGCCTGCCGAGATTCTCGTAAGCCACCTTGCGATCCTGCAGATAGGACAATTCCGCCGTGGTGAGCGTGAACTCTTCGGACAGCGCGACCGACTGGCCGACGATCTCGGTCGACACCTTGCGGAAGGCGGTTTCTATCGACATGCCGGCTTCGATGCAGATCAGCAGAAGGTCGAGCGCGTCGGGGAACGCGCGCTTGATCGAGAGCTGACGCTTGCTGATCGCGTTCTTCAGAAACAGCATCGGCGCCTGCAGGCCGAGATAAGCGGCACCGACGCAGATGCCGATCTTTATGGTCAGCGACTTCTCCATGTGCGAGAGCACGAAGATGTAGAGGGCCGCGCCCAGGAACAGCACGATCGGCGTCACCGCGCGCGCAAAGAGGAACGTGACGTAGGGCGCATGGCCGCGATAGCCCGCCATCACCAGCTTCTCGAGCGCGCTCTCCTGAGCCAGCCATTTGGTAAGATTGAAGTCCTCGACCACCTTGGAGACGATCTGCTTCGGTGTCTGGCGCAGCGTGACCTTCTCGGACTTGTTGAGCCGCTCGCGCTCGCGCTGCCGGATACGCTCGCGCTCGTTCGCCACCGCCTTCATGCGTTTGTTGAGGTTTTCGCCTGCGAACAGCGGCATGATCAGAGTGTAGGCCGTCATGCTCGCCGCAATCGCTGCGAGCAGCATGGTGATGAAGCGGACATCGTGGATCTTGTCTCTTAGAAAATCAAACATGCCGCACCGTCAGAAGTCGAAGTTGATCATTTTCTTCATCACCATGATGCCGATCGACATCCAGGCCACGCAGCCGACGAGCATCAGCTGACCGGTCGGATGAGTCCACAACAGCGAGATGTAGTCCGGCGTGGTCAGATAGACGAGGATCATGACAATCGGCGGCAGCGCGCCGATGATGCCGGCCGAGGCCTTGGCCTCCATCGACATCGCCTGGATTTTTTCGGCCATCTTCTTGCGGTCGCGCAGCACCTTGGAGAGGTTGCCGAGCGCTTCCGACAGGTTGCCGCCCGACTTCTGCTGGATCGCGATGACGATGCCGAAAAAGTTGGCTTCCGGAACCGGCATCCGCTCGTAGAGGCGCGAGCAGGCTTCGCCGAGCGGCATGCCGATCGCCTGCGTCTCGACGATGGCCGCGAATTCGCTGCGCAGCGGCTCCGGCGCGTCGCCGGCGACGACCTTGATCGATTCGAACAGCGGAAGTCCGGCCTTGATGCCGCGCACGATCACGTCGACGGCATCCGGGAGAGCCTTGAGGAAGGCCTTTTCGCGACGCTTCTTGAGAGAGCTCAGAAGCCAGCGCGGCAGGCCGAAGCCGGCCGCAAAGGCGAGACCCAGGGCGCCCATGAGACCGCCGCCCGCAAACATTGCGCAGGCGAAGAACACGCAGGCGAAAATGGCGGACACCACGACGAACTTCCGGATCGACCAGTTGAGGCCGGCCTGGCTGATGCGCATCGGAAGCGTCAGCTTGTTTTCCCGGCGGCGCGCTTCCAGGTCCTTGAGCGAAGTCTCGACCTGCTCGCGGCGCGAGCGCTGCGTCTTCTCGTTCTGGCGCTTGGCGGCCGGCTCCGGCTTGGCAACGGAGGCGCGACGGCTTTCCGCCTGCTTTTCCCCCGAGAGCAGGGGATAGACGAACACCCACGCGGCGCCGCCAACCGCGACACTCGCGAGAAACGCCAGGCTGATTGTCTGCAGGTTCATGCCGTCGTCTCCGTCACTTCTTGCCCGCGCGTTCGGCGGCATCGAGCGCCGCGGCAAGCCGCTTCTCCTCGCCGTAATAGCGCGCGCGCTCCCAGAACCGCGGCCGGCCGATGCCGGTCGAGCGATGAATGCCGATGATCTTGCCGTTGGCGTCTTCGCCGACCAAGTCGTAGACGAACAGGTCCTGGGTGATGATGGTGTCGCCTTCCATGCCCATCACCTCGGTGATGTGCGTGATTCGGCGCGAGCCGTCGCGCAGGCGCGCGGCCTGGATGATGACGTCGATCGAGGCACAGATCATCTCGCGAATGGTACGCGAGGGCAGCGAAAAGCCGCCCATCGTGATCATGAACTCGCAGCGCGACAGCGCCTCGCGTGGATTGTTGGCGTGCAGCGTGCCCATCGAGCCGTCATGGCCGGTGTTCATGGCCTGCAGCAGGTCGAACGCTTCGGGTCCGCGGACCTCGCCGACGATGATGCGTTCGGGGCGCATACGCAGGCAGTTGCGCACCAGCTCGCGCATGGTGACCTGGCCTTCGCCCTCGATGTTCGGCGGACGCGTTTCCAGACGGACCACGTGCGGCTGCTGCAGTTGCAGCTCGGCGGCGTCCTCGCAGGTAATAACGCGCTCGTCGTGCTCGATATAGTTCGTCATGCAGTTGAGCAGGGTGGTCTTGCCGGAGCCGGTGCCGCCGGAGATCAGCACGTTGCAGCGGCAGCGGCCGATGATCTGCAGGATCTCCGCGCCCTCCGGCGTGATCGCGCCGAACTTGACGAGCTGATCGAGCGTCAGCTTGTCCTTCTTGAACTTGCGGATGGTGAGCGCCGGGCCGTCGATCGCCAGCGGCGGCACGATCGCGTTGACGCGGGAGCCGTCGGCAAGGCGAGCGTCGCAGATCGGCGAAGATTCGTCGACACGGCGGCCGACCTGGCTCACGATGCGCTGGCAGATGTTGAGCAGTTGCTGGTTGTCGCGGAAGCGGATGCCGGTGCGCTGGATTTTTCCGGCGACCTCGATATAGACCGTGCCCGCGCCGTTCACCATGATGTCGGCGATGTCGTCGCGCGACAGAAGCGGCTCAAGCGGACCATAGCCGAGCACGTCGTTGCAGATGTCGTCGAGCAGCTCTTCCTGCTCGGCGATCGACATCACGATGTTCTTGATCGCGATGATCTCGTTGACGATGTCGCGGATCTCCTCGCGCGCCAATTCGCTGTCTAGCTTGGCGAGCTGGGCGAGGTCGATCGCCTCGATGAGGGCGCCGAAGATCGTCGCCTTGACCTGATAGTAATTGTCGGAGCGTCGCGACTCCATGGCGGGCGGAGGTGGCGGCGGCTTCATCGGCGCGATCGGCGGCGATGGCATGGTGGGCGCCGCGGCCGGGCGCGGCGGGGTGGCGGCAGGAGGCGGCGCGCTGGGCGCGGGCTCGGGCGCGCTCATCGCGGGCTTCACTGCCCGGGTCTCGATATCTGTTCCGCTACGCTTACCAAACACGTTACAACTCCATGCGGGCCGTTACTTGCCGCGCAACTTCTCGATCAAGGGTGTCAGCAGCGAACCTTTCTGCTTCTTGGTCTCGCTGCGGCCGGTCAGGCGCTGCGCGATCTGCAGAAACATCTCCGTGGTGCGATGATTTGCGGAAATCTCCGCGATCATCTGGCCGTTGTTGGCCGCCGATCCGAACATCTGCGGATCGAACGGAATGGTCACGATCGGCTGGCTTTCTATCGCCTTGGCGAACTCGCTCGCGTTGATTTCGGGGCGCTTGGGCACGCCCACCTGGTTGAGGCAATAAAGCGGTGCGCGGTCGTTGGGCCGCGAGGCCTTCAACAGGTCGAAGATGTTCTTGGTGTTGCGCAGATTGGCGAGATCGGGCGCGGCCACGATCAAAATGTCGTCGGCGCCGAGCAGCGCGCGTTTGGTCCAGCCCGACCATTGATGCGGCACGTCGAGCACGATGCAGGGCATGGTCGAGCGCAAGGTGTCGAAGATCGCGTCGAACGCCTCTTCGCCGAAATCATAGACCCGGTCCAGCGTCGCCGGCGCCGCCAGCAGGCTCAGATGGTCCGTGCACTTCGACAGCAGGCGGTCCATGAAGGCGGTGTCGACGCGGTCCGGCGAGAACACCGCGTCCGCGATGCCTTGCGGAGGATCCTGGTTGTAGTCGAGGCCGGCGGTGCCGAAAGCGAGGTCGAGATCGGCCACCACGAAGTCCATGGCGAGATCGCGCGCAATGGCCCAGCCGACGTTATGAGCAATCGTGGAGGCTCCGACGCCGCCCTTGGCACCGACCACCGCGACGATGCGGCCGACCGCCTTGGCCTCCGGTGCCGAGAACAGGTTGCAGATGGAGCGGACCACGTCGATCGCGGTGACGGGCGCGATCACGTAATCGCTGACGCCCCGGCGCACCAGCTCCCGATACAGCGCGACGTCGTTGATGCGGCCGATGACGATGACGCGGGTGCCGGAATCGCAGACGGTGGCGAGATGGTCGAGGCCGGCAAGCACGTCGTTGCGGCCGTCAGTCTCCAGCACGATGACGTTCGGTGTGGGGGCGGCGCGGTAGGCCTCGACCGCTGCCGCCATGCCGCCCATCTGGATTTTGAGATGCGCCTTGCCGAGCCGGCGGTCTTCGCCCGCCGACTGCACAGCAGAGGCAGTTTCCACCGTGTCGCAGAAGGCCTGCACCGACACGCGCGGTGCCGGCGCGATATGATCCTCCGCAGACCGCGGTGCGACGTCCGTTTGTGGATCCGGATTTTGGCGGGCGTAGCTGATCATTTGCCTGTGTCGCTGAGTTTGGCCTTGTCGGCTTCGGGATAGGCGGTCGTGGTTGTGACGCCCTTGCGATATTTCTCGAAGGCTTCGCTGCGGCGAGGCGTGTAGGGCGGCGTCTCGGCGCGCGGCTGCACGAGATCGGCGGGATTGTCGATCATCGCGGCCACGTTGCGCTGGTTGGCGCAACCGAAATTGTAATATTGCCGATTTCTCGAGATAGCCCGGATTCTTGATCGAGGGCCCGAGATCGTCCGGCCACAGCCCGCAGGGGCCTGCCTCCGCCCTCATTTTCGGATAACTGAGGCGGATCGCAGCCATTTGGCGCGGGTCTTCCGGACGATAATGGCGCATGATGAGTTCGCGCGGCGGAACACCGGCAGCAGCCATCATCGCCTGGATTTCACGGAACGAGTTCGCGGCCGCCCGCGCATTCGGCGTCTGGACCGGCACGTCGGCGCTGATTGCTCCGGTGCCCTCATGCATCCAGTTCCGCGCCAGCCCGATCACGTCGGCGCGCTGTTCGGCCGTAAGGCCGCCACGGCCGCGCCCGACAAAGACAACGATCGATTGATTGGCCTCGGTGACGACGATCGGATGGCGCAGCCGATAATCATCGGGAATGCTTGCCGTCGTGTCCACATAGTCGGTATGCGTGCAGGCGCCGAGCGCGACCGCAGCGCCGACCAGCATCCCCGCAACGCGCAGCGCGCGATTGCGCACAAGGGGTGATTTGGCTGTCATCGGTTCAAAATCCCATCCACCTCAGTCGGTGATAAAGCCGTATTTGCCGCGATAGTTTTGCACCGGCTCGACCCGGCCAGGCACGCCATAGATGCGGTTGATGTTGCCCAGCAAGTCGCTCTGCGGGTCGGAGGCCGACGCGAATCCATCATCCGGGCGCGACAGCTGCTTCTGCGCGACGGCGCGCACGATGTAGGGCGTGACGAGCACCATCAGCTCGGTCTGGTGATTGACATAGTCGCGGCTGCGGAACAGCGTGCCGAGAACCGGCACTTGCGCCAGGCCCGGCAAACCGTTGATCGCCTGCTTGGTCTGATCCTGGATCAACCCAGCCATCGCCATCGAGCCGCCGGAGGGAATTTCCAGCGTGGTTTCGGCGCGGCGGGTTTTGACCGACGGAACGATCAGATTGTTCAGGTTGATCGAATTGTCGTTGGAGACTTCGGATACTTCCGTCATCACCTTGAGGCTGATCCGGCCTTCGGTCAGCACGACCGGCGTGAAATTGAGCGAGATGCCGAATTTCTTGAAGGAGACCGAGGGAGCGCACTGCCCGATCGCGCCGGTTTGGGTCGTCGTACAGGCCACACCGGTGGGAACCGGAAACTCGCCGCCCGCGATGAAGGTCGCCGCCTCGCCGGAAATTGCGGTGAGGTTTGGCTCGGCCAGAGTCCGCACCACGCCTGCGCTTTCCATCGCGCGGATGGTGGCCTGGACCGACGGCGTGGAGCCGAATGAAGTCGTGACGGTATTGCCGGCGACAAGGGGCGAGCCCGTTGCCGTGAACGGATTGACGTTGTTGAAGTTCACGACCGCAGTGCCGTAGTTCAGCGATCCGCTGAGATCGATACCCAATTGCTTGATGATCGCGCGCGCGACTTCGGCGACCGTGACTTTCAGCATGACCTGATCGCGCCCGCGCACGATGATCGAGTTGAAGACCTTGTCGGGGCCGCCGGCGAGTTTGGCGGCGATGTCGCCGGCCTGCTGCGCCTCGATCGGGGTCGACGCGGTGCCCGTCAACACGACGCCGTCGCCCACACCCTCGATACGAATGTCGGAATTGGGCATCATCTGCCGGAGCGCGGCGCGCACGCCATTGAGGTCCCGCGTCACCGCGATGTCATAGGCGGCGATCTGTTGTCCATTGCCGTCGAAGAACACGATGTTGGTCTGGCCTACCGCCGCACCGATGATGTAGGCGCGCTGCGACGAACGGACGACCGCATTGGCGATCTTGGGGTCGGCGACGAGCACGTCCTTGATGTCGCGCGGCAGATCGATGACGACCGACTTGCCGATACCGAGCGACAGGAAGCGCGCATTGGCCTGGCCGTCGGCGGCCACGGGCGCGGGCAGGCGGTAATCGCTCGCCACGACCGGCGTCAACGCCGGATTGAGCGTCAGCGCCGTCACCGCCGCAAACGACAGGGCGCGGATCGTGAACGTCCGCATCGTCTGCTGTTTGAGCCTGCAATTCATGTCCCGGTCCTCGTCACTTCTGAATGGTCGCGGGCGCGGCGACGCCGTAGCGGACGACATTGATGCTCTCTGCGCGCTTGTTGCGGCTGTCGCCGATGTCGGACGTCTGGCTGACGTCCGCGATGGAGCGCAGTGCCAGCGACAGCGTGCCGGCCTGCCGCGCCGCGGCGAGGTCGGTTGCCTGTTCCGGCTTCAATTCAAGCGTCGCGGTCTTGCCGATCACCGTGCTCTGGCCGTCTTTTTCCTTTGGCGCCTGGTCGATTGCGAGAACCCGGATGTTGGTCAGAAGGATTTCCGAGAGCACGACGTCCGGCGCGGAAGGACGCTCCGTGTTCTTGATGCGCCGGGTCAAAATGACGTCAACCCGATCGTTGGGCAGGATGAAGCCGCCAGCGCCGCTTTCGGCGGAAATTTCGGTCGAGACCGCGCGCATGCCGGTTGGCAGGATCGCGGCCATGAAGCCGGAGCCATCTGCCTTCACCAGCTTCTGCTCGCGGATGGGCTCGCCGGCAATGAAGGCGCCGCGTGCGATCGAACCTGCAATCTGGGTTTGGGCGTCCGGGCGCTCGTTGCGGCGAATGAAGGTCGAGCTTGCGGTCGCGGCCGGCCAGGTCTGCCATTGCAGGTCCTCCGGCTTGACGGTCTGGCCGAGGCCGATCTCGGATTTCGCGACCAGCACGTCCACCGTCGGCAGTTGTGCGACCGGCTGTGCGGGAGCCGGCTTGTCGTCGGAACCGGCGACAAGATAGGCCGCAAGACCGCCCGCGCCGAGGGCGAGGGCCAGCACCAATATACGTGCCCGATTCATACGCTTCACTTTCCACAAATACGCCGCGACGCGGCTGTCGCTGTAAGTGGAGTTGACCAGCTATTCGTCAAAGCATGGTTAATGAGGCGTATCTAAATCGCCTTAACGCATGGTTATGCGTGAAGGGTCAGCCGATCGCGAAGCGCGCGAGGTCGACGGCCTTCATCCAATCCGTCTCCGGATAGATCATCAGCGCGCCGATCGCGAGAGCGATCCCGTAGGGAATACCGCTGTCCTTGGCATGCAGCTTCATGAGCCAGCTCTGGCCGGCGAGCGCGACGGGCAGCGGCCATTGCCGAAACTGGAGCAGAAGCAATGTCAGCATGCCGCCGAATACGGACGCGTAGAGCAGATAAGTCATCAGATGCGTGAAGCCGAACCAGAGCGCGGCGGCGCTCGCGAGTTTCGCATCCCCGCCGCCGACCCAGCCCATGGCGAAGCAACCGAACGCGAGCGCAAGCACGAGCGCGCCGGCGCCGAGATGCGCGAGCAGGCTGGCCGTGTCCATACCGCTCGCGAGCGCCAGAACAAGGAAGGCGGCAGCGAGCGCCAGCGAAACGCGGTTCGAGATCGTCATTGTGAAAAGGTCGCTGGCGGCGGCGAACGCCATCAGGGCCGGAAACAACAGCAGGCGGGCGATATCGAGGATCATGGGCGTCAAGCAGGACCTGCGGAGATCAGTTCGACTGACTCTAGAGCCGATAGGTTAAGCAATCGGGAAATGCGCGCCGATGTCACAGGATCACGACGATCCGGCAAGCGAGCGCAACGAGCGAAAGGATCAGCGCAACACAGATCCAGTAGGCCGGCAGCGCGACGAGGCTCCTTGATGGGGAGGCTTTGCTGGCGGCAAGCGCTGCTGGTTTACGCATGAGACGACACCGGTCCGAAGAAGCAGAAAAAACAAAGGCCCCGGAAGAACCGGGGCCTTTGCGACTCCGCACAGCGTTCGCTTACTTCAGCGAGCTGTTGATCGAGCTGAACTTGGTGTTCAGGTTGCTGCCGAGGCCATTGACCACTGCGATGATCGCGAGGGAGATGCCGGCGGCAATCAGGCCGTATTCGATGGCGGTGGCGCCGGACTCGTCCTTCACGAAACGCGCAATCAGGTTCTTCATAAGCTAACTCCATGTACACGTGGCTGTCGAACTAGGTGTGGTCAAACCGGCGTTCTCAGCACCGTGACCATGCGTCACCCTAGGATTGGAGAATTGCGGTGCAGTTAATTCGATCAACTAAAGAACGCTGCAATTAGCTGTTCTTGCGCAGAGTAAATGCCCGATTAAGCGGTTTGCTAGAATTGGAGCGTAGTTTCGCTCGCGTAAATCGACAAAGCCGCATGCGCGCGGCGAGGACCCCCACGCTCGGTTCACGCCTCCTTAATTGCGGAGGAGTACCACTTAATTCGACACGCAGAATAGACGAGGCGGTGATGTCCACCCTGCCCATGCAAGTCCTGGTGATGCTCGGCGAGACCATCGAAAAGGTGGTGCCGATCACCATCGTGCTTGCACTGCTGTTTTCCGTGCTTAGCCATTTCTGGGCCTGCAATCAGACAGCGCCGTGGTGGCGAA
This sequence comes from uncultured Alphaproteobacteria bacterium, assembly GCA_963738845.1. Taxonomy (GTDB): domain Bacteria; phylum Pseudomonadota; class Alphaproteobacteria; order Rhizobiales; family Xanthobacteraceae; genus Bradyrhizobium. The sequence goes on from CAVTYJ010000024.1 coordinate 158,672, forward strand.
AGCGCGAGCTGGTCACCGACATGGTTTACTGGTTCTTCGTTCCGGTGTTTGCGCGCGTGATCCGGATTGGTCTGCTGGTCGTCGGCGCGTCTGTCGTCTTCCACATTCGCGATGCGGACGAGCTGATCGCGTTCTACGATAACGGCCACGGCCCGCTGTCGCATCTGCCGCTGTGGGTTCAGGCGCTGTTGTTTCTCGTGCTGTCCGATTTCATGCTGTACTGGACTCATCGGCTGTTCCATCAGGAGCTCTGGAAATACCACGCGGTTCATCATTCTTCCGAAGAGCTCGAGTGGATTTCGGCCGCACGCTTCCATCCCATCAATCTGATCCTCGGCACCATCGTGGTCGATGTCATCCTGCTGATGGCGGGGATTTCGCCGAACATCATGCTCTGGGTCGGCCCCTTCACGACCTTCCATTCCGCTTTCGTGCACGCCAACCTCAACTGGACGCTCGGGCCGTTCAAGTATGTGCTGGCGACGCCGGTGTTCCACCGCTGGCACCACACCGCGCTGGAAGAGGGCGGCAACACCAATTTCGCCGGCACCTTTCCGCTTTGGGACCTGCTGTTCGGCACGTTCCGCATGCCGGAGGGCCGGATGCCGGAGAGCTACGGCAAGGACGAAGCGGCCATGCCCTCGGAGATCGTGGGCCAGCTCGCGTTTCCGTTTCGGCGGAGATAGCGCCAAGTTTCCCGGCGTAATTTGCGGTTCTTTCACACATTGAAGCCACACTCGCCGCGTCGGGCGCCGGTACCGCAGCTATCGCATCTGCCGGCTTGTCAACGTCCCGGGGTGAGTTATGTCCTTGTATTCCCTTCGTAATCTAGTGCGCTCGTGGTTTCCGGTGGCGCTTGGCATAGTGCTGTGGCCGCTTGCGGCGATGGCTGAATCGACACCCGGCGCGATCGCCGTCAATGTCGACCAGGCCAAGCTCGTCAGGTTGCCGACCCGCGCCGCCACCATCGTGGTCGGCAATCCCCTGATCGCCGACGTCACGCTGCAGAACGGCGGCATCATCGTCGTCACGGGCAAGGGCTACGGCGCGACCAATTTCATCGCCATGGACCGCACCGGCGAGGTTCTGGTGGACCGCGTCATTCAGGTCGAGGGGCCGACCGACCAGCTCGTCACCGTCTACCGGGGCGTCGACCGCGAGACCTATAGCTGCATGCCGGTGTGCCAGCGCCGGATGACGCTCGGCGACGGCGACAGCTATTTCAAGTCGGTGTCCGATCAGGCCAATCAGCTGGCTGGTCAGGCAAGCGGGACGGCCGCCGCCTCGGGCTCGGGCAAGACCCCGTAGCGGCTTTCGCTGCGCCCGGCTGCGGGTCCTTACCGTCAACAATGGTTAATGCGCGCTTAACGGCGCGGTCCGACAATCGCGGGCCGCCCGCAACAATTCCCCAATCAGTTTCCGCTAGTTTTTGCGCATTGGTCGCCGCACAGGATTGCCCGATGTCGTCGCCTGCCGCTTCAAACATTACTTTTGCATCGTTGCTGCGCCGCTTCCGCCGCAATCGCGGCGGCTCCGCCGTCGTGGAGTTCGCGATGCTCGCGCCGATGTTCTTCGCGCTGCTGTTTGCCATCGTCGAGACCGCGCTGATGTTTCTGGCCACGCAGGTGCTGGAAACGATCACGCAGGATGCCTCGCGCCTGGTGTTCACCGGGCGCATGCAGACCGAGCAACTGACGAACAGCCAGTTGCAGGCCTGCCCCCTGCAGCCCAACCCGCAGCAGCCGCCCGACCCGCAGGGTCAGTTCAAGTGCCTGCTCACCAACCTGATCCCGGCACTGTTCGATCCGAACCAAATCTACGTCGATGTGCAAAGCTTCAGCGCGTTCTCCGCGATCACGATCAACAGCCAGATCAACGGCGGCGCCTTCGTCAACAACATGCAGTACAACCCAGGCGGTCCCGGAGACATCGTGGTCGTCAGGGTTTTCTATCAATGGCCGCTGTTCGTGACCGGGCTGGGCTACAACATCGCCAACCTCTCGGGCAGCAAGCGGCTGCTGGTGGCGACTGCGGCGTTCCAGAACGAGCCGTATTAGCCTCGGGGGAGTATCAGCCATGGAATCGACGTCTCGTTTTCTGATGCAGGCAAACCGCACCGCGCGCAATTTCCTGAAAGACCGCAGCGGCGTCGGAGCCGTCGAGTTCGCTTTCATCGCGCCGTTGATGCTGGTGATGTTCTTCGGTACGGTCGAGTTCTCGCAAGCCGTCGCCGCCAACCGCAAGGTCACCATCATGGCGCGGACGCTGTCCGACCTGACGTCCCAGAACAGCTCGGTCACGGCGACCCAGCTCAACAATTTCTTCGCTGCAGGGACCGCGATCATGACGCCCTATTCGGCCTCGCCCGTGCGGTCGACGATCTCGGAACTCTATATCGATCCGAATACCCAGGTGGCGCGGGTTCAGTGGAGTGTCGGGTCGGCAGCGCGCGGGGCGGGCAGCACTGTTCCGATTCCGCCGCAACTGATCGCCAGAGATGCGCAAAACAACGTCGCCGCGAACCAGTACCTGATCTATAGCGAAGTCACCTATCAGTACGTGCCGACGATCGGTTATGTGATGGCTCCAGGCGGCGTCAATCTGAGCGACGTGTCCTTTACCCGTCCGCGCGAATCCACCTGCGTCATGTACAACACCCAGGTCTGCACCACGCTTTGACGCAAACGTTGGCCGCGCTCATTGCTTTCGCATGAGCGTTAGGCCGGTCGTCGCGCGGCGCTGAAAAACATTCGTTTTTCGTCGAGCGTTCACGGGGGCGGAGCAGCAAGCTCCATCCGCGAACGATTTCGTCCTTGCGCGCATCCGCTTTCCGACGCCGCTTCCCGACGCCGGTTCTCGCATCAGGGTTTATGCATTGTAATCGATTTGACGAAAATTGATAGCGCGCCGGTTACGGAGCTTTGACCTTGACGGCGTCTTCAAAGGCCGGGCTGCCGTGCCGGAGGTATCGACCTGAGTTTCGGCGGCCGAGTTTACGACTCCTTCAAGCGGCCTGCGCCAAAATGGGGCGTAGACGTCCAATCCAATATTGGTGGCCGCCATGATTGTTGCATCCATTTCCCGTCGTATTGCCCGCACCGCAAGCCGCTTCGTTCGCGCAAAGGAGGGCAATATTGCCGTGACCTTCGCGATCGCATCGGTGCCTCTTTTCTGTTTCGTCGGCGCGGCGATCGACTATAGCCGTGCCGCCACCGCGCGTACCGCCATGCAGGCGGCCCTCGATTCCACCGTGCTGATGGTGGCCAAGGATCTTTCGGCCGGGGTAGTCCAGCCGGCCAATGTCAATACAGCTGCCAACAGTTACTTCCAGGGCCTTTTCGCCAGCTACACGACTACCAATCACCGGGACGCCTACGTCGATTCTGTCTCGGCAACCTACACGGCTTCCAGCGGCAGCTCGCCGGCAACCATCTCCGCCACCGCGAACGGTCACGTCGACACGGTGTTCATGAGGGCGGCGGGTCTGCTCGTTCCGGGTGGTCCGGGGTTCCCGATCATGAGTTTCGGCACATCGTCCACCTCCACCTGGGGCAATGTGAAGATGCGCGTGGCGCTGGTCCTCGACAACACGGGATCGATGGCCCAGAACAACAAGATCGCCGCGCTGAGAACGGCTGTAGCCGGATCTGGCGGCCTGATCGACCAGTTGAGTGCGCTGTCGCACAACTCGGGCGATGTCTACATTTCAATCGTTCCTTTCGCCAAGGTCGTCAACCTGCCGTCCGGCTTTTCCCAGAGCAACATCGACTGGACAGACTGGCTGAACCCGCCGACCGCGCAGCCGAACAACCACGCCTATCAGGCGACGCTTCCGATGAACTGGCATGCCGTGGGACCGGGCGCGAAGTGCCCGTTCTCGAACAACAGTGGTGGCTTCTATTGCACGACAAGCCCTGTCACGGGGAGTTCCGTCAGCGGGAGTCAAAACGCGAACGTGGTTCCAGCGAGTGGTGCGTACAGCGGCTACATCTGCCCGAGCGTCGATGCCAACTCACACACCTTCTACAACGGTTGCTGGACCAGTACGCCAGCCAGCCCTAGTAGCGGAGTGTTTTGCTCGGGTTCGTCATCGTGCAGTTGTCCAACGACTCCCTCCGGTTCAACAGTCACTGGTTGTAGCTGCACCGGGAGTGGCAGCAATAAGTCGTGCACGGGCAATCTTTACGACCACAAGTGGACTCAGCCGAGTGTTGTTGCGCCCGTAGGTTTCACTAGCAACCGCTGGACGAGCACCAATTCGACCCCCACTGTTGCCAACAACTACACCGGGACCTCGACCAATCCCACCAGCACGTGGACGGGTTGCGTTACCGATCGCACCCAGCCGAATGATGCCAGCAGCGTTCAGCCGTCGGGCGATGTCACAACCCAGTTTCCTGCGAACCAGTACGGCGAGGGCAACGGTAAGGGCTATTGCGACAGCAGTTCAAACCCGCAATTGGAACCCATCATCCCATTGAGCCAAAGCTGGACTACGCTCAAGAGTGCGATCAATGCAATGCAGCCGACCGGCGGCACCGACCAGGCCATCGGTTTGGCGTGGGGCTGGCAATCCCTGATCCCCGGTGGGGTTCTGAATGCGCCGGCGGAGGATGCGAACACGACCTACAACAGGGTCATCATCCTGCTGTCGGACGGTCTCAACACTGAAGACCGCTGGCCCGACTATGGTGACGGCAGCACCCAGCAAACCGGGAGCGGCGACGCGCAGTTCCCCGGCAAGATCGACGCACGGCAGAGAATCCTGTGCGACAATCTGAAGAACGCCAGGGACGCCCAGAACCGGCCCATGTACACGATCTACACGATCCAGGCGAACACGGCGACGCCTGCCGATCCGACCTCGGCCATTCTCCAGTATTGCGCGAGCAGTCCTGACAAGTTCTATGAGCTGACCAACTCGAACCAGATCATCACGACGTTCCAGTCCATCGGAACCGCGTTGAGCAAGCTCAGGGTCGCCATGTAAGTCGCCTCTCGAGGACGCAAAGCCGGCCAGGAAGGCTGCCGACAAGAGCGGCAGCTTCTCGTCGCGGTTGGCGTGCTGTGCTGAGGCAGACGCAAGCAGAGCGGCGGAGCAAACCGCCCGCCCTTATTCGATGACCCGGCAAAGAGCCACGGGTCGCCCACGATCAAAGGCTGCGCTCAGCGCAGCCTTTCTGTTTTCTCTTCAGGCAGGATGCCCGGGCGGGAAGCCGGGGAGATCGCTCAGCCGGAAACGCGGAGATTGTCCGCCGACGACTTGCCCGAACGGCGGTCGGCCACGATCTCGTAGGAAATCTTCTGGCCCTCGCGCAACGTTCCAAGCCCGGCCCGTTCCACGGCGCTGATGTGGACGAACACGTCCTTGCCGCCGTCATCCGGCTGGATGAAGCCATAGCCCTTGGTTGCGTTAAACCACTTCACGGTTCCCATGCTCACGGGATAGTCCCCTTCTCAGATACAAATATTTAAACCCACGTCCGGCGGGCTGGCGAGATCGAATTTTTGGAAGGGGCAACAGCGTCTGTACCGGCTGTACCGGTGGATAGCTAATGTCGTCCGGCCGAAAATCGATTGTTGCATTTTATGGGAAGCAGGCCTCCAAAACAATCCTGAGGCCACGATTTTTTGGTCCAGCCGTGGTCGCGACATGAGCCGGCGCGCCGATATCGAGCTGCGCCGGACCGTGTAAAACGAGACCTATCTGCGCCGGAACTGGCCGCCACGCTGAGCGGCTCCGCGCGGACCTCCCGTCGGCGCGCCGCCCGGACGCTCGTCCTTGTGGCGGAAAATCAGCCGCCCCTTCTCGAGGTCATAAGGCGACATTTCGACCGTGACGCGGTCACCGGCCAGCGTCTTGATCCGGTTCTTTTTCATCTTGCCCGCCGTGTAGGCCACGATCTCGTGGCCGGCGTCGAGCTGCACGCGGTAGCGTGCGTCGGGGAGGATTTCGGTGACCAGTCCTTCGAACTGGATCAGTTCTTCCTTCGCCATGGGTGTCTCCAGATCGATCGAGGGCTAGCGCTGACGGTTGCGGTTGAAGCCGCGTTTGTGATTCGGTCGTGTTTCGCGGTGCAGAAAGGCAACGCCCTTGATTCCCTCCGCGGTGTCGCCATGCGGGGGATGGTGCGGCTCTGCACGGTTGGTTTGCACAGCGCTACTTTTACCACCTCCACGGTGGCGACGGCGAGGTCCTTTCGCCTTTGGAGCCGAACTCATGGGCGCGCGCAGCGTTGGGCCGCGGTGCCGGACGGCCGGGTCGGTGCTGCTGCTGCGCCGCCTGATCGCGCTGGCCGCCATCTCGGTTGGTTTGGGTGCGGCGGTCTTCGCGGGGCAAGGCGATGCGGATCAGCCGTTCGATGTCGCGCAGATAGCCCAGTTCCTCGGCACCTGCGACCAGCGAGATCGCAACGCCGTCGGCGCCGGCCCGCGCGGTGCGCCCGATGCGGTGGACGTAGGTCTCCGGCACGTTGGGAATGTCGAAATTCACCACATGGCTGATGCCGTCGACATCGATGCCGCGGGCGGCGATGTCGGTAGCGACCAGGGTCCGGATCTCGCCGGATCGGAACGCGGCCAGCACCCGTTCCCGGTGGTTCTGCGACTTGTTGCCGTGAATGGCGTCGGCCGCGATCCCGGCCTTCGCCAGACCCTTCACGACCTTGTCCGCGCCGTGCTTGGTCCGCGTGAACACCAGCGCACGATCGACCGGCTCCTGCTTCAACAACTGGGCCAGGAACGCAGCCTTGGCCGAGTGATCGACCTGGATGATGCGCTGGCTGACGCGCTCTGCGGTCGAAGACACCGGCGTCACCGCGACGCGCGCGGGATCGCGCAACATCTGCTCGGCAAGCTCGGCAATATCCTTCGGCATGGTCGCCGAGAACAACAGCGTCTGGCGCTTCAGCGGCAGCTTGGCGACGATTTTCCGGATGTCGTTGATGAAGCCCATGTCCAGCATGCGGTCGGCCTCGTCGAGCACGAGGAACTCGACCCGGTCGAGCCGGAACGCATTGCTTTGCACGAGGTCGAGCAGGCGGCCGGGCGTTGCGACCATGACTTCGACGCCGCCGAGGACGGAGCGGACCTGGCGGCCCATCGGAACGCCGCCGATCGCCAAGGCCGAGGTCAGGCGGATGTGACGACCATAGGCCCTGAAGCTCTCGAGGATCTGGCCCGACAATTCCCGCGTCGGGCTCAGCACCAGCACGCGAGCTGTCTTTGGCTGCAGCCTCACTCGGTTTTCGAGTAGCCGGTGCAGGATGGGCAGCGCAAACGCGGCGGTCTTGCCGGTGCCGGTCTGGGCGATGCCGACAACGTCGCGTCCTGTCAGTGCGAGCGGGATGGTCTGGGCCTGAATCGGCGTTGGCGTGACGTAGTTTTCTTCACGAAGCGCTCGCTGAAGCGGTTCGGCAAGCGCGAATTCCTGAAACGTGGTCAAAAGATGAGGTCTTTCCATAAAGGTCAAACTGCGCGCCCGGCATTGGCCGCCGGGTGCGGATGACACGCGGTGAAGACACCCGCGTGCTTGGGGCGTCGTTTGTTACGAGCTGAGGGGCAAGCCAGAAACCCGGCAATTCTGAGGGTTTGAGAACACGCGGCTTGCAACGACCTGATGATTCTCAAGGTCTTGCACAGCATATGGAACAGGAACGCGGCGCTTTCAAGGTCTATTGCAGCGTGGCGCTGCGGAACTCATGACGAAGGTTCATAAATTCAGGTTGTCGTTCGTCCCTGACCAACAAGGGTAGGGGCGAAGAAATTCCTTGCCGCAAATTTAGACATTGTTTCATTTCTGCTCAAATATTGCACAGTTTGCCAATAGTACAGCCATTTTTTCTGCTCAGAAATTATGCGGCGGTCCGCCGGAATCTGGCGTTTGCAGCCAGATTCAAAAAGCATGTCAGCAGATTACGACGGGTCTGGGCGGTGGCATGGTTCTTGCGATTCCCTTAACGCAGGCGGCCGTGGGGCCGTTTCGCAAGCGTCAACGCCTGCGTCAGGGAGAGGACACCTAATGCATATTCAATTCACTCATAATGTAGCGACGCCTTTCAGCCGCCGTCGCTGGCTGGCGGCCGCTGCCGGTCTCGCTCTCGGGCTCGCTGGCATTAGCGGCGCCAAGGCTGCCGACGACACCATCAAGGTCGGCGTTCTGCACTCGCTTTCGGGCACCATGGCGATCAGCGAAACCACGCTGAAGGACACGGTTCTCTTCCTGATCGATGAGCAGAACAAGAAGGGCGGCCTGCTCGGCAAGAAGCTCGAGGCCGTGGTCGTCGATCCCGCCTCGAACTGGCCGCTGTTTGCCGAGAAGGCGCGCGAGTTGATCACCAAGGATAAGGTCGCGGTCGTGTTCGGCTGCTGGACCTCGGTGTCGCGCAAATCCGTGCTGCCGGTGTTCAAGGAGTTGAACAGCATCCTGTTCTATCCCGTTCAGTACGAGGGCGAGGAGAGCGAGCGCAACGTGTTCTACACGGGTGCTGCGCCGAACCAGCAGGCTATTCCCGCGGTCGATTACCTGATGAAGGAAGAAAAGGTGAAGCGCTGGGTGCTCGCGGGCACCGACTATGTCTATCCGCGCACCACCAACAAGATCCTGGAAGCCTACCTGAAGTCGAAGGGTGTCGCCCAGGAAGACATCATGATCAACTACACGCCGTTCGGTCATAGCGACTGGCAGACCATCGTCGCCGACATCAAGAAGTTCGGCTCGGCCGGCAAGAAGACCGCCGTGGTCTCGACCATCAACGGCGACGCCAACGTGCCGTTCTACAAGGAGCTCGGCAACCAGGGCATCAAGGCGACCGACATTCCGGTCGTCGCGTTCTCGGTGGGCGAGGAAGAGCTCGCCGGCGTCGACACCAAGCCCTTGGTCGGCCATCTCGCCGCCTGGAACTACTTCGAGTCGATCAAGACGCCCGCGAACGAAAAGTTCATCAAGGAATGGCAAGCCTACACCAAGAACCCGAAGCGCACCACCAACGACCCGATGGAAGCGCATGTGATCGGATTCAACATGTGGGTGAAGGCGGTCGAGAAGGTGAAGTCGACCGATCCTGACAAGGTGATCGATGCGCTGCCCGGCATCGAAGCGCCGAACCTGACCGGCGGCGTCTCCAAGATGCTGCCCAACCACCACATCACCAAGCCGGTGTTCATCGGCGAGATCAAGGCCGACGGCCAGTTCAACGTGGTCTACAAGACCAAGGACCTGGTTCCCGGCGACGCCTGGTCGAAGGAACTGGAAGGATCCAAGGACCTGATCGGCGACTGGGTCGGCAAGAAGTGTGGCAACTACAACGTCAAGACCAACAAGTGCCTCGGCTCGGGCACTTGATCGGGTCGCCGCGCTGACAAGAAAACAAGGAAGGCGGCACGTCGCCGCCTTTTTTTCCTTCTGCCGGGGTTGTCCAGTGCTCGCCAACGCATTTTGTCGCGCCTTTGCGATTGCCGCTCTCCTGATGACGTTTGCGCTGCCCGCCTTCGCCGGGCCGTTCGAGGATGCGGTCGGCAAATTCGCCAACGACGAGTTTTCCGACACCGAAGAAGCGGTCGGCGTAGTGGCCTCTTCCGGCAATCCGCTGGCTTATCCCATCATCAGCGCGCTCCAGGAAGAGCGCCTGATGGCCGATCCCGACACCAAGAAGGTCTATATCAAGCAGGCGGATGGCAAGATCATCGATGCCGCGACCGGCGCCGCCGTCGATACATTGCCCGACGGCGCGAGCGCCGTGCGCCTCAACAACCGCCTGCGCCGCACGGTGGATGCAGCGCTTGGCGGGTTGACGCTGCTGTCGCCGGATCCCGCGACGCGTATCACCGCCGCCCAATCGGTCTTCAAGTCGCATGACGAGAGCGTTCTGCCGACGGTCGAAACCGCGCTCGCCAAGGAGACCAACAGGACCGCGAAGACTGCGCTCGGCGAAGCGCGCGCCGCGATATTGCTGTTCAAGTCAGATGCGTCAGAAGTCGACAAGCTCGAGGCCGTCGGTACCATCAAGGCGCGCGGCGACCAGGACGCGATGGGAATGCTGAGCGATGTCGGCAGCGACCAGCCCGCGTCGGTGGTGAAGGCGGCCGCCGCCGCGGTGTCTGCGATGCAGAACCGGCTTGCGATGTGGTCGACCGTGCAGAACGCCTGGTACGGCATTTCGCTCGGTTCGGTGCTTCTGCTGGCCGCGATCGGGCTTGCCATCACCTTCGGCGTGATGGGCGTTATCAATATGGCGCATGGCGAGATGGTGATGCTGGGCGCCTACGCCACCTTCGTGGTGCAGGAATTGATCCGCACCAAGACCATCGTGCTGGGCTTTCCCGGCATGTTCTCACTCGAGATCCCGCTGCCCTTCAATGTCCCGCTCGATTGGTCGCTCCCGATCGCGATCCCGATCGCCTTTCTTGTCGCGGCGCTGGTGGGCATGGCGGTCGAGCGGACGATCATACGCTTTCTTTATGGACGTCCCCTCGAAACTCTGCTTGCGACCTGGGGCCTGTCGCTGATCCTGCAGCAGGCGGTCCGAAGCACGTTCGGGCCGACCAACCGCGAAGTGTCAAATCCGTCCTGGATGAGCGGCGCGTTCGAGTTCGGGCAGATCACCATCACTTACAACAGGCTCTGGATTCTCTGCTTCACGCTGGCGGTGTTTGCGCTCCTGCTCGCGATGTTGCGCTTCACCGCGCTCGGACTCGAGATGCGGGCGGTGACGCAGAACCGTCGCATGGCGGCGGCGATGGGGATCAAGACCTCGCGCGTGGACGCGCTGACCTTCGGCCTCGGCTCTGGCATTGCGGGGATCGCCGGCGTCGCGCTCTCGCAGATCGACAATGTCAGCCCCAATCTCGGCCAGGGTTACATCATCGACAGCTTCATGGTCGTGGTGTTCGGCGGCGTCGGCAATCTCTGGGGCACCCTTGTCGGCGCCTTCACGCTCGGCATCGCCAACAAGTTCCTGGAGCCGGTCGCGGGCGCAGTCCTCGGCAAGATCGCTATTCTGGTGCTCATCATCCTGTTCATCCAGAAACGCCCGCGCGGCCTGTTCGCGCTGAAGGGACGGGCGGTGGAAGCATGATGCCCCATGCGCTCACGCGTTCGCTCGACCGCGGCGCGACGACCTTCGTGCTGGTGGTCGCCGCGTGCGGGATTCTGATTCCGCTCTCGAACCTGCTGTTGCCGGCCGGATCGACCTTGCATGTACCGACCTATCTGGTGGCGCTGTGGGGCAAGTATGTCTGCTACGCCATCCTGGCGCTCTCGCTCGATCTGATCTGGGGCTATTGCGGCATTCTTTCGCTCGGGCATGGCGCGTTCTTCGCGCTTGGCGGCTACGCCATGGGCATGTACCTGATGCGCCAGATCGGCACCCGCGGCGTGTACGGCAATCCGACCCTGCCGGACTTCATGGTTTTCCTGAACTGGCCGGAATTGCCCTGGTACTGGTACGGCTTCGACAAGTTTCCGTTCGCCATGCTGATGGTCGTGCTCGTCCCTGGGCTGCTCGCCTTCTGCTTCGGCTGGTTCGCCTTCCGCTCCCGCGTTACCGGCGTCTATCTCTCGATCATCACTCAGGCGATGACCTATGCACTGATGCTCGGCTTTTTCCGCAACGATTTCGGGTTCGGCGGCAATAACGGGCTCACCGATTTTAAGGATATCCTGGGCTTCAATGTACAGGCCGACGGCACGCGCGGCGCGCTGTTTGCGCTGAGCTGCCTGATGTTGATCGCGGGCTTTCTGATCTGCCGGGCGGTCGTGACCTCGAAGCTGGGCAAGGTCCTGATCGCGATCCGCGACGCCGAGTCGCGCACCCGTTTCATCGGCTATCGCGTCGAATCCTACAAGCTGTTCGTCTTCACGCTGTCGGCCTGCATGGCCGGTGTCGCCGGCGCGCTCTATGTGCCGCAGGTCGGGATCATCAATCCGAGCGAATTCGCACCGGGCAACTCGATCGAGGCTGTGATCTGGGTCGCGGTCGGTGGCCGCGGCACGCTGGTCGGGGCGGCGATCGGCGCCGTCGTCGTCAATTACGCGAAGACGTTCTTTACCTCCGGTCCGCTCGCCCCCTATTGGCTGTTCATGCTCGGAGCGCTGTTCGTGCTGGTCACGCTGTTGCTGCCGAGGGGCATCGTCGGCACCTTCAACAGCTGGTGGCAACCGTTCAAGGCAGGGCGCGCCACGGCGAACGAGGCCAGCGCCGCGCGCGAGGACGGCGTCAGCGAACCGAAGATGGCGGAGTAAGCGATGATCGCAACCGACGGCCGCGCCACCTCCGCACTGCTTTATCTCGATGGCGTGCATGTCGCCTTCGACGGCTTCAAGGCGATCAACAATTTGTCGCTGACGCTCGCGCCCGGCGAGATGCGTGCCATCATCGGCCCGAACGGCGCCGGCAAGACCACCATGATGGATATCATCACCGGCAAAACCAAGCCGGACCTCGGCACGGTGCTGTTCGACGGCATCACCGACCTGACCCGGCTCGACGAGACGCGCATCGCCGAGCTCGGCATCGGTCGCAAATTCCAGAAGCCCACGGTGTTCGAAAGCCAGACGGTGGAGGACAATCTGCTGCTGGCGCTCAATGTCGATCACAGCGTTCGCGGCACGCTGTTCTGGCGCGAGAGCAAGGGCGAGACCGAGCGCATCGATCGCGTTCTCGAGACGATCCGCCTGACCGACGCGCGCGACCGCCTTGCCGGCTCTCTCTCGCACGGGCAGAAGCAATGGCTCGAAATCGGCATGCTGCTGGCGCAGGACCCGAAGCTTCTCCTGGTCGACGAGCCTGTGGCCGGAATGACCGATGTCGAGACGCACCTCACCGCGGAGCTTTTGAAAGAGATAAACAAGACGCACACGGTGATGGTGGTCGAGCACGACATGACTTTCGTGCGCGAGCTCGGCGTTAAGGTGACTTGCCTGCATGAAGGCACGGTGCTCGCCGAAGGCACCATCGACCAGGTGTCGTCGAACGAGCGCGTCATCGAGGTCTATCTGGGTCGATAGGCAAGAAGGCGCGGATGGCGAGTAGCGAATGGTGGGTGCTGGATCGATGAAAGAAGACAACGCTATTCGCTGCTTGCTATTCGTAATTCGCCCCAGAGCGACCGGAGGTCGCTGATGCTGGCGGTAAAGGACATCAACCTGTTCTATGGCGCGGCGCAGGCGCTGCGAGGGGTGTCGATCTCGGCGGAGCCGGGCAAGGTCACGTGCGTGCTGGGGCGCAACGGCGTCGGCAAGACCTCGCTGCTCCGCGCCATGGTCGGCCAATATCCGATCGCGTCGGGCTCCATCGTGTTCGATGGCGCCGACATCTCCGCCCTGAGGCCTTATGAGCGGGCGCGGCGCGGCATCGGCTTCGTGCCGCAGGGCCGCGAGATTTTCCCACTGCTGACGGTCGAGGAGAACCTGAAGACCGGCTTCGGCCCGCTCAAGCGCGACGACCGCTACATACCGGACGACGTGTTCTCGCTGTTTCCGGTGCTGGAATCGATGCTCGGACGGCGTGGCGGCGACCTCTCCGGCGGTCAGCAACAGCAGCTTGCGATCGGTCGTGCGCTGGTGATGCGGCCGAAACTGCTCCTGCTCGACGAGCCGACCGAGGGCATCCAGCCGTCGATCATCAAGGACATTGGTCGCGCGATCTCGTACCTGCGCAGCCTCGGCAACATCGCGATCGTTCTGGTCGAACAATATCTCGACTTTGCCTGCGAGCTCGGCGACAATTTCGCGGTCATGGACCGTGGCGCCGTCAAGTTCACCTGCGATCGCGCAAACCTCGACCCGGGCGAAATCAGCCGGCAGATGGCGCTCTAGAAACGTTGGCGTGCTGGGGCTTTGAGAATGCAGAGGGAAGTGTCCAGCGCGTCATCGGCGATCTTTGCTGCAAACAGGGCGCGGGGCGCGGTCTCGTTCGACGTCGGAAGCGACAATGGCGTCAGCCGGCGCGGCGCCCTGCACGAGTTGGGCTCGCTGCGCGTGCGGTTTCCGTCGCCTGAGGGCGAGGGCCTCTCCGCGGTGCTCCTGAACACCGCCGGGGGCATTGCGGGCGGCGATCGCTTCGACATCGACATCGCTGTCGGCGAGGGCGCGCAGCTCACGCTCACCACGGCGGCGGCGGAAAAGGTCTATCGCGCGGCTGATGCCGCAGCCGAGCTCCGAATCAAACTGAAGGCCGCCGATAACGCGCGACTGGCCTGGCTGCCGCAGGAGACCATTCTTTTCGACCGCGCGCGGTTGTCGCGCAGCATCGAGATCGATCTGGCCGAAGGTGCCTCGCTCCTCGCCTGTGAAATCGTCGTGTTCGGCCGCACAGCCATGGGCGAAACCATGCGGCAGGGCGCTCTGATCGACCGCTGGCGCGTCCGGCGCGGCGGCAGGCTGGCGTTTGCCGAAACTGTGCGGCTCGAAGGCGAGATCGCGGCCAAGCTTGCAACTCCGGCGATCGCCCACGGCGCAGCCGCGATCGGCACGCTCATGATCGTGCCTGGTGACGAGGCGCTGGTGACTCGGCTGCGCGAGATGTCGAGAGCCTTCGGATCCGAGCTCGGACTTTCCGCCTGGAATGGATTTGCAATGGCGCGCTTCTGTGCCCAAGATGCCGCGCGGCTTCGCGCCGATGTAGCCGCCGTGCTCGGCTGCGCGTCGCAGGCGCCGCTGCCGCGCCTGTGGCTCAACTAGTTCGGTCGGTGATGTGAGAGAAAGCTCAGATGAATTTGTCTCCCCGCGAAAAGGACAAGCTTCTGATTTCGATGGCGGCCATGGTGGCTCGGCGCAGGCTCGAGCGCGGGGTCAAGCTCAACCATCCGGAGGCTGTCGCCATCATCTCCGACTTCATCGTCGAGGGCGCGCGCGATGGCCGCACGGTGGCCGAGCTGATGCAGGCGGGCGCGCAGGTCCTCACGCGGGCGCAGGTGATGGAGGGGATAGCGGAAATGATCCACGACATTCAGGTCGAGGCGACCTTTCCCGACGGCACCAAGCTCGTCACCGTCCACGAACCGATCCGCTAGTCTTCCGGGACGGTCCGGAGGACCGGACCCGGAATCCAGAACTTGTCGAGCGAATTTCCGGGTTCACGCTTCGCGTGCCCTGGAATGACAGGAGGAAAGATGATCCCCGGCGAACTCTTCATCAAGGACGGCGAGATCGAACTCAACACCGGCCGCAAGACCGTGAGCTTGACGGTCGCCAACACCGGCGACCGGCCGATCCAGGTCGGCTCGCACTACCATTTCTTCGAGACCAATCCGGCGCTGAAATTCGACCGCAAGAAGGCCCGCGGCATGAGGCTCGATATCGCGGCCGGCACCGCGGTTCGCTTCGAGCCGGGCCAGACCCGCGACGTCCAGCTCGTGGCCCTCGCCGGCAAGAAGACGGTCTACGGCTTCCGCGGCGACGTCATGGGAAAGCTTTGAGGTATGCTCCCGCCGCTCCGTCTCGTCTCCGAAGCCGCCGAGCTGGCCGCGCGCTGCCACAACGGGATGGCGCGCAAGGGACGGGGCAACGAGCCCTACATCAATCATCTGGCCGAAGTCGCAAATCTGCTTTCGGCCGCAACGGATGGCAGGGACGCCGAGCTCGTCGCAGCCGGCTGGCTGCATGATGCGATCGAGGACGGCGGGACCACGCGCGAGGAGCTCGCGCAAAAATTCTCGTCGCGCGTTGCAGGTCTCGTGGCCGAGGTCACCGACGACATGAGCCTGCCTCAGAAGGAACGCCGCCGGCTGCAGGTGATCGATGCGCCGCATAAATCGGATGACGCGAAGCTGATAAAGATCGCGGACAAGATCAGCAACATCCGCGCGCGCACCTTTCCGGAACAGACCGCGGAGCAGCGCGAAGATCTGATCGTCTATGTCAACTGGGCGGTCGAGGTGGTTGCGGGCTGCCGCGGCGCCAACGCCCTTCTCGATACGCTATTCGACGACGCGGTTGCGCATACAAGGAGCACGCTGTGAGCATCAGGATCAAACGTTCCGTCTATGCCGACATGTTCGGTCCCACCACCGGCGACCGCGTGCGATTGGCCGATACAGATCTCATCATCGAGGTGGAGAAGGACCTCACAACTTATGGCGAGGAGGTCAAGTTCGGGGGCGGCAAGGTGATCCGCGACGGCATGGGACAGTCGCAGGTTACCAACAAGCAGGGCGCGGCCGACACCGTGATCACCAACGCGCTGATCGTGGATCACTGGGGCATCGTCAAGGCCGACGTCGCGATCAAGGAGGGCATGATCAGCGCGATCGGCAAGGCCGGCAATCCCGATATCCAGCCGGGCGTCACGATCGTGATCGGCCCCGGGACCGACGTCATCGCGGGGGAAGGCAAGATCCTCACAGCGGGCGGTTTCGACAGCCATATCCATTTCATCTGTCCGCAGCAGATCGAGCACGCGCTGATGAGCGGCGTCACCTCGATGCTGGGCGGCGGCACCGGGCCGTCGCACGGTACTTACGCCACGACCTGCACGCCCGGGCCGTGGCACATGGGGCGGATGATCCAGTCGTTCGATGCCTTTCCGGTCAACCTCGGCATTTCCGGCAAGGGCAATGCCTCGCGCCCTGCCGCGCTGGTCGAGATGATCAAGGCCGGCGCCTGTGCGCTGAAGCTGCATGAGGACTGGGGCACCACGCCGGCTGCGATCGACACCTGCCTTTCTGTTGCCGACGACTACGATGTGCAGGTGATGCTGCACTCGGACACGCTCAACGAATCCGGCTTCGTCGAAGACACCGTGAAGGCCTTCAAGGGCCGCACCATCCATGCCTTCCACACCGAAGGCGCCGGCGGTGGCCACGCGCCCGATATCATCAAGATCGCGGGCCTGAAGAACGTGCTGCCGTCCTCGACCAATCCGACGCGGCCGTTCACGCGCAACACCATCGACGAGCATCTGGACATGCTGATGGTGTGCCACCATCTCGATCCCAGCATTGCCGAAGACCTTGCTTTTGCGGAAAGCCGCATCCGCAAGGAGACGATCGCAGCCGAGGATATCCTGCACGATCTCGGCGCGCTCTCGATGATGTCGTCGGACTCGCAGGCCATGGGCCGGCTCGGGGAGGTCATCATCCGCACCTGGCAGACCGCGGACAAGATGAAGAAGCAGCGCGGATCGCTGCCGCAGGACAAGGGCAAGGACAACGACAATTTTCGCGTCAAGCGCTACATCGCCAAATACACCATCAATCCGGCGATCGCCCATGGCGTGTCGAAGCTGATCGGCTCGGTCGAGAAAGGAAAGCTCGCCGACCTCGTGTTGTGGTCTCCGGCCTTTTTCGGCGTCAAGCCGGATTGCGTGATCAAGGGTGGCTCGATCGTCGCCGCTCCGATGGGCGATCCGAACGCGTCGATCCCGACGCCACAGCCCGTGCACTATCAGCCCATGTTTGCGGCTTTCGGCAGGTCGCTGACCGCCTCCTCGGTGGTGTTCACGTCGAAAGCTGCCGTCACCGCGGGGCTCGGACGCAAGCTCGGCATCAGCAAGACGCTCTACGCCGTGCAAAACACCCGCGGCAAAATCTCCAAAAAGAGCATGATTCACAACGATGCCACGCCCGACATCGAGGTCGACCCCGAAACCTACGAGGTGCGTGCCGATGGCGAGCTCTTGACCTGTCCGCCGGCGGAGGTGCTCCCCTTGGCGCAACGCTACTTCATGTTCTAGAATTGCGTGCCAACCAGAAAAGACCGGGAGGACTCCGTGATCTACGTTGTCGCCACGACCCAAATGAAGCCCGAAGGCCGCGAGGCCTTCATCAACGGTCACAAGGCCTGCATCGCCGAGACACGCAAGGAGAAGGGCTGCCTCTCCTATGAGGGCCATACCAGCATCAACGACTCCAATCTTTATGTGGTCGTTGAGCGCTGGGAGACACGCGAGGATCTCAACGCGCACGGGCGGGCGCCGCACATGAAGGTGTGGCGCGAACTCTCGGCGCCGCTGAAGGCCTCGCCGACGCTGATCGAGATCATCAGCGCCGACAAAGTGGACAAGATTTCCGCATGATCCGCGCGACACAAGTCAAGCCGCAGCATCGATGGACCGGCACGCCTGCCGACACCGTTGTGCTCGATTTCGAGGATCGGCACCGGCGGCGGGTGGCGATGACCGGGACGCGCGGGCTTGCTTTTCTGCTCGATCTTGAAAATGCGGTCGCGCTGCGCGGCGGCGATGCGCTGGTGCTCGAGGACGGCAGGCTGGTCGAGGTGGTGGCGGCCGCGGAGCCGCTGCTCGAGATCAAGGGAAGCGATCCTCATCATCTGATCAGGGTCGCCTGGCATCTCGGCAATCGTCACCTTCCCACCCAGATCATGCCGAAAGCCTTGCGTATCCGTCGCGATCACGTCATCGAGGCGATGGTCAAGGGCCTCGGCGCGCGCGTCATCGAGATCGATGCGCCGTTCGATCCCGAAGGCGGCGCCTATGCCGGAAGTGAGCATGGGCACGCACAGCTGCATGCGGATGCGGCACATGAGCATGCACACGAGCATGCACATGAGCATGCACATGACCACGGTCATGCGCATCACCACGATCATGATCACGGTCATCACCACGATCATCATCATCACGACGACCATTGCGGCCACGAGCAGCATCGGCACGGTCATTCCCATGCTCATGGCCGCAAATAGGGCAGGGCCGCCGACCGCCTCCGTCACCATGACGGAGAGCGAGACGGGCGCGCTGTATCGCTTGATGACCTGGCTGTCGCCGTCCTTTCCGGTCGGCGGCTTCTCCTATTCCAGCGGCATCGAATGGGCGGTCGAAGCGGGAGATATCAGCGATGCGCGTTCGCTGAAGGATTGGCTCGCCGCGATGCTCGCCGATGGCTCCGGCTTCTGCGACGGCGTGTTTCTGGCGCATGCGCATCGCGCTGTGACCGATGACGACGATCGCGCGTTGCGCGATGTCGCCGAGCTTGCGGCGGCCTTCGTGCCGTCGCGCGAGCGGCAACTCGAAACCACCGCGCAAGGCCGCGCCTTTATCGAGATCGCGCGCGCCGCCTGGGATTGCGAAGGCCTTGCGCGCGCCATTGCGCAATGCGATGGGGCGGTCGTCTATCCGGTCGCGGTCGGAATCGTCGGCGCTGCGCATGCGGTCCCGCTTCCGGCGACGTTGTTCGCCTTTCTCCACGCGCTGGTCTCGAGCTGGATCTCTGCCGGAAGCCGGCTCATCCCGCTCGGCCAGACCGACAGCCAGCGCCTGCTGGCCGCCCTTGAGGGGGTCGTGTCCGGCACCGCCGAGCGCGCATTGTATGCGAGCCTCGACGAGCTCGGAGCCGCGACATTCCGCGCAGACATCGCCAGCATGCGCCACGAGACGCAGTATACGAGGCTGTTCAGGTCATGATGGGCTGCACTTCTGCCGAGCCGGCCAAGCGAGCGACGCGAGCGCGCGCCAGGACCCATAGCCGCAGAAGCGCGTTGTTAGGCAGCGCTGGGGGTCCCGTGACGGCAACCAAATCCGGTTTCGATGGATCCGAGCTTTCGCTGGGACGAGGATGGAGAAGCGTTAGACATGCCTAAATCCCACGGCCCGCTTCGTATCGGCATTGGAGGCCCGGTCGGGTCGGGCAAGACGGCGCTGATGGACCTGCTCTGCAAGGCGATGCGCGCGCGCTACGACATCGCCGCCATCACCAACGACATCTATACCAAGTGGGACGCTGAATTCCTGGTGCGCTCGGGCTCGCTGACGCCGGATCGCATCGCCGGTGTCGAGACCGGCGGCTGCCCACATACTGCGATCCGCGAGGACGCCTCGATGAATCTCGCGGCCGTCGCCGACATGCGCGCGAAATTTCCCGATCTCGACCTGGTGTTGATCGAATCGGGCGGCGACAACCTGGCCGCGACATTTTCGCCCGAGCTTGCCGATCTCACGATCTATGTCATCGACGTCGCGGCCGGTGACAAGATTCCCTCCAAGGGTGGTCCCGGGATCACCCGCTCCGATCTCCTGGTCATCAACAAGATCGACCTTGCGCCCTATGTCGGCGCCTCGCTGGAGAAGATGGACACCGATGCCAGGCGTATGCGCGGTGAGCGGCCATTTGTCATGACCAACCTGAAGAAGAGCGAGGGGCTTGAGCGCATCATCGGCTTCATCGAAGCCAAGGGTGGCCTGGTGCCTCGGGCGCGCTGAAGCGAGGGCAAGGCGCGAGCGACTTTCGAGATCGCGCCGCCCGCGCGTTAACACTTGTGAACCATGAAGGGCCGTTGACGTCCGAAGCGATCGATCGGAATCTTTATACGGAGCCGGAACAAAGTGTCTCTGGAGCGGTTAACATCCTCCGGGTTCGCTTAAGGACATCCCGTTAAGCAGCCCGGTTAAATCTGTCAGCCGACCGCAGTTGCGCACCGATCATGGCTTCATCATCATATCCAGCGGTCGGTTTTCCTTGCGGCGCGAGTGCACCTTCGGCGGACTTTCGATGACGACCTTTCACCGCCGCCAACCCCCGACTTTCGAGTAGGCGCGTGGTTCGGCTGGGCTTCATCATCGGACTGATTGCACTCATCGGAGTCCTGATCTCCGGGCTCGCGGCCTATCGGGTCCACGAGCAGGAATTGGCGATCGAGCACATCGCGCTGGCGCGCGCGATCGATGTGCATGCGAGCCTCGTTCAGGACCGCCTGACCGAACGCGAACTGCTCGCCCGCATTGCCGCAGGCCTGTTTCGTCAGCCGTCGTCGGTCAAGGCGAACGTGCTGGAGCCGCTGCGCTCATCGATCTATGCGTTCAAGACCGATTTCGTGGTGGCGGGCTGGGTTGCCCGACTGAAGCCCAATGAGCTCGAGGCTGCCCGCGCCGAATTGGCACGCGCCGGGTTTCCCGATCCGACAATCCGAACCACGGACGGCAAGCCGCTGGATGCTCGCTCACTTCAACAGCCCGTCGACGTCTTGATGGATGTCGAACCCCGCAACAAGCAGACGGCACCATCGGTCGGACGAACACTGGACGACAACCCCGTGCTGAGCACCATGCTGTCGCTCGCAATGGGGGAGGGCAAGCCGTACGCCTCCGACCCGCTGCCGCTATTCCGTCCGGACGGACAAATCGGCGTGGTGCTCGCGGCGCCAGTGACGCCGCCTGACGCACCTTCGCCTTCGGGCTTCGTGACTTTTTCGTATGAGCTTGCGCCGCTGATGCTTGCCAACGACGATCTTTCCCTGTTCTCGGTCGTGCTGAAGGACCCGCGTACGCTCGGCGGCGAACTGGTCGCGGATGATCGGGGTGTCGTGACCGCGCGAGTCATGGGGTCGGACTGGCCGACGCCGTCGGCGACACGGACGGTGAGCTTCGGCAATCGCGACTGGTTCCTGTCCTATTACGCCAAGACCAATGCGGATAAACGCGCCGAGCAGACGGCCACCATCGTCGGCGCGATCGGGCTCGCGCTCACCGGCATCATCTGCGGGCTGTTCGGCTACGTCGCCTCCAACAACCTGCGTCTGTCCCGCGAAATCCAGGTCAGGATCGGTTTCGAGCGCCGCCTCACCGCCGTCATCGACGAGCTTAACCATCGGGTCAAGAACATCCTCGCGGTGATCCAGTCGATCGTGACGAGAACTTTGCGGCACGGCACGGACATGGACATCGCGCGCGAATTGCTGATCGGGCGCATCCATGCCATGTCGCATGTTGTTTCGCTGCTCTCCGAAAGCCAATGGCAGGGCGTCAAGTTGAAAGGATTGTTCGAAGCACGCGCAATTCCCCACGCCGATCGAATTGCCGTGAGCGGTCCTGATATCGCCGTCAGCGCGCGCGCGGCACAAAGCCTGTCGCTGTTGTTCTTCGAGCTCGCCTCGCACTCCGACGAGGGGCTTTCGCTTGTCGGCAAGCATCCGCACATCGTTGCGAAATGGGAGATCACGGGCGATGCACCGGAAGCGGTCTTCACGTTCCGCTGGGAAGAGTTCAACACCAGCGAAGCGACGCGCCGGCCGGATTCGGATTTCGGCCTGATCCTGCTCGATCGCGTGGCGCCGGAAGCGCTTGGCGGCACGTCCAAACGCTACTTCACCGATGTTTCCTATGTCTATGAACTCACCGCGCCGATGCAGACGGTAGTCGACATGAACGAGCGCGACCGCACCGAGCAGTTTTCAGCACCGGTGCGGCCGAACTCTTTGACCTGCTCGCAAGGTTATCCGTTGCTGCCGATCACCGCGCGCACCGTTTCGTCGGGGCCGAAATCCTCGGCGCCGTCGACATAGAGCAGCGCGGCAAGCTTCGATCGCGCGCGGTTGACGCGGCTCTTGATCGTTCCGACCGCGCATCCGCAGATTCCCGCAGCATCCTCGTAGGAAAATCCGGAGGCGCCGACCAGAATCAGCGCCTCACGCTGATCCTGAGGAAGCTTGTCGAGAGCCGCGCGAAATTCCTGGAATTCAAGATGGGCACTCTGCGAGGGCTGCGTCTTCAGCGTCTTCGCATAGTTACCCTCGGCGTCCTCGACCTCGCGACGGCGTTTACGGTAGTCGGAGCGAAACAGGTTGCGCAAAATCGTAAACAGCCAGGCCGGCAGGTTCGAGCCCGGCTGAAACGAGTCGATGTTGGCGAGCGCCCGCAACAGGGTTTCCTGAACCAGATCGTCGGCGCGGTCGCTGCTGCCGCAAAGCGAAATCGCGAACGCTCGCAGGCTCGGAACCGACGCCAGGATGTCGTCGCGAAGGGCATCTGTGAGAGGCATTACTCCCTCCCGCTAGTTTCGTCGCCCGCATTGTCCACTTGAGGGGACTCCGAGGGCACATCAAGCTTACGAATTAACTCAGCGAACCGGTCCGGTACCCCCTGCCGCACAATATCGTCGTACATCGCGCGAAGCTGATGACCGATTCTCGACTGAATTTCGGCATTGAGAGCGCCTTGCCTGCCGGGCGCCGCACTTTTGCTGGCCTGAGACTTCACATCCTTCATGACCCTGTTCCACGTTTCCCCGAGAGTTAAGTCCCTGTAGATCAAAGAAATTCCTGATTCCTAGGCCTTCCCCGAACGGAGCTAATGCGCATGCCGGCGAAAAGTTCCCGGAAATTTGCGGAACTTTTTTCGAAGTTGAGCGTAGTGGTGTCATCAGGGGAACCGGGCCACCCCTTTCGCGGCCCGCAATTCGCAATGGAGTGGGGATGTCCCGATCACAGCTTGTTGCTGAACATTTGCCGCTGTTGCGGCGCTATGCCCGCGCGCTCACGGGCAATCAGGCTTCGGGCGACGCCTACGTGGCGGCCATGCTCGAAACGCTGCTGCAGGATCCGTCGCTGCTCGACGACCAGCATGGGGCTCGCGCCGGTCTGTTTCGCCTGTTCACCCGAATCTGGAATTCGGTCTCGCTTAATGACGATGCTGAGATCGCGACCCTGCCGATGCCGCCGGAGCGCCGGCTCTCCAACATCACCCCGTTACCGCGGCAGGCCTTCCTGCTGCTATCGCTGGAAGGCTTTCCAGAGGACGAGGTCGCCTACATCCTTGGGGTCGATGTCGCCGAGACACGACGGCTGGCAGATGCTGCTGGCCGCGAAATGGCGGCCGAGATCGCCACCGACGTGCTGATCATCGAGGACGAGACCTTCATTGCCATGGACTTGGAGAGTTCTGGTGCGCAATCTCGGCCACAATGTCATTGGGGTCGCCCGCACTCATGCCGACGCCGTGGCGCTGGCCAAGAACCGCAGGCCGGGTCTGATCCTGGCGGACATCCAGCTTGCCGATGGTTCTTCGGGCCTTGATGCCGTCAACGAGCTGCTGCGCAGCTTCGAGGTCCCGGTGGTGTTCATCACCGCGTACCCTGAGCGTTTTCTGACCGGCGAACGACCCGAGCCGGCGTTCCTGATCTCAAAGCCGTTCCAGCCGGCGATGGTGTCGGCGGTTGCGAGCCAGGCCTTGTTTTTCCAGCGTAATTCGCGCAATCGCCCGCCGCGGGCGGCTGCCTCCTGATTTCAGGAGCCGTGCGAGCTTGTTGGGCGCGCCCCTCGGGGCGCGCTTTTTTTGCGTGGGCGAGCTCGGGCAAAAAAGTAGGGCACGACCGGCATCACCACGGTCGCGCCCTACGTCGCCGGTCAATGGGGCAGGGGGGAATAACCGGCTGCAGAGAAGACTCGGAAGCACGGCTGTCGTTCCCAGGGTCCACAAATTTTTTTGCACACGGTTAAGTGATCGACCCGACCGAGAACCGCCTTTCCGAGACTAACGTTGGAGTGGCCGACGCCAGAGGGCGAGGACCAGCGATGTCGTACAGAGTAAAAGGTACTTTGAGTGTGGTTGCCGTTCTGGCAACGCTTGGTGCAGTGCAGTTTGCCTCGGGCCACGATCTCACGATCGGGCTGGCCATGCCCGGCACACCCGGCCACGACGAGGTCAATCACTCCGTCAAGGCCGATCGTGAAGCCACTGCGATCATCCCCTCGGCGCGGACCCGCACCATCTCCATCCGGGTCGACCGCTTGCCTAACACATCGGTCCTGGTGCGCATCCCGCAGGCGCAGGAGGCGCGTAATGCGCCGCGCCGGCTGTTCATCAAGGCCGGCGAGCGCAGGCCGACCGTGGCTTGCGAGCCCACGGTCAGCGTTTTGACTGACATCGCCAGGCAGCTCCAGCCTGGACGGTGCGTCACCTGATCTGAAGGAAAACCGGCTTATTCCGCCGGCGCTTCGCTGCCGGCGCGCTGATTCATGTGATTGCGCCCGGCGATGAGCCCAAGGGCCAATCCGCCAATCGCGAGGATGGGCAGCAGTCGTTTCACCCCGATCGCCCGCACGATCTGGATGCCACTGGCGACCATTGCAGGATCTGCAAGAAAGGCTTGGGCGGCGGAGCGCGAACGTTCCTCCGAGCGCCGCTCGATGTCGCGCTTGCGCGAGAGATAGACGCCTCCGGCGATCAACGAGATGACGACGAACAGTCCAGCACCGGACAGGCAGGCCGGAATCGGGCCGTAACGATCAAGCACCGCCACAAAGAGAGCCGCGCACACGAACCCGAGCGCGACAAGGAGCGAAATCGCAGCCACGGAAACGAGCGAGGACTGCTGCAACGTCTCGCGGGCCGAAGCCTTTACGTTATCGATGATGCGCTGAAACATCCCTACGCCTCGTTTTGTAGAGAGCTTCCACGGAAAGCCACGGCCGTCCACCAGCGCTGCCACTCGCCAAGCAGATCGGATGTTCTGGCGCCCGCCATCGGCTTCTCGCCTGTCACCTGCGCAAGGTCACGCCGATCAGGAAGCCGATGCCCAGCGCGAGACCCACGGTCGCGAGCGGACGCTGCACGATAACGTCTTCCAGCGTGTCCTCGATTGAGCTGGCCGCGCTCTGCGCCGCGTCCAGCATTGCGCCGCCGCGCGACGAGATGTCGTCGATTGCCGAATCCACGTTGGTACGGGCTTCCTTGATGCCGCGCCGGGCGCGATTCCGAGCCGTGCCGGCAAACTCGTTAAGCACGTCGGTAATCTGGTCGGCTAGCGCGGAGATATCGTTTTTCACGGCGGATACATCCTTCTCGATGCGTTGATAGGTGGCCTGATCGCTCATGTCTTTCATCGCGGTTCGCCATCGTAATCGATATCGGTTGCTTGATCGGATGAAGAAACGCGCGCTGTTGCGAGAAGTTCCATCCGTTCAATCGGCTGTCGGCAGCTGCGGGGCCTCCGGGGGCATCATATGTTCCTTGAAGATGAGCGCCACGATCAGGAGTGGCGAGGAGAGGAATGCGCCCATCGGCCCCCAAAGCCAGGTCCAGAATGCAAGCGCCAGAAAGACCGCGAGCGCGTTCAGCGCCAGACGCCGGCCGATGATGGTCGGCGTGACGAAATGGCCCTCCAGGAAGGCAATTCCGACGAAAGCGAGCGGTGCCACGAGAGCCGCCCCAAGTGTCGGCAGCGCGATGATGCCGACCACGAGCAGGATCGCAAAGGTTGCGATGGGGCCGATGATCGGAATGAAATTCAGCGTCGCCGCGAGCGCGCCAAGGCCCGCCGGATTTGGCATGCGAGCGATCACGCATACCAGCCCGGTCGCGATGCCGACGCCCGCATTGATCATCGTCACCGTCAGGAGATAGTTGCCCAGATGCTCCTCGATCTCGTTGAGGATCCGCAGGATCGTGAGGCGTGTGGCGCGATCGGAGAAGGTGAGCACCAGTGCGCGGCGCAAATCCTTCCAGCTCGCGATGAACAGGATCAGGCTTGCGAAGAATAACAGAAACTCGGTGAAGGTCGGCGACAGGAATTCGATCGTGGGCTGCATCCAATCGATCTTGGGCAGCTGGAAGCCCGTAAGCGTGTCGGACCCTCCCAACAGGAGCTCCAGCTCTCGCCAAAGCGCGAGCACCGGATCAAACACGTGCAGCTTGTCCTTGAGTCGGGCGGCGAGTTCGGGCAGCCGCGGCGTCCATTCGATCATTGGCGCGGAGATCAGGGCGACCATGAGGGCCGCGCCGGCCGCGACCGCGAGGACGATAAGGACCGCGCCGAAAGGCCGTGGAATCCGGTAGCGCTCGAGAAGGCCGGCCGCCGGCGACAGCATGGTGCCGACCACGAATGCCATCACCACGGGAAGAAAGAATGCCTTGGCGAGGTAGAGCACGACTGCAACCGCAATCACAAGGATTGCAACGATCGCGAAGCCCACAATTTCGGTGCGCCCGACCCCAAGGGGTTGGTCGTGATGCTCGTGGTCATTGGCGACAGATGCGCCCTCGGGCGCGCTGGCTGGCAGACGCTCACTGTGCAGACGTTCGCTCGACAAGCCACGCACGGTTCGGTCTCGGCTCAGGACATGCCTTAACGGCGCGCGACCACAAAGGTTCCACGGCGCCCGGGAGATCGCGGCCCTTCGATCGCCGGAACTGCGCGATGCTCGCGCGCGTTTGCCCGCGCGTCGAAGTTCGGCAGATCCGGAGGTCGCTATGCCCAGGCAATCGAAGCGCGCTATCGCTGGTGCGGTCCTGATGATGACCGGTGTTTGCGCGTTCGCGCCGTCGGCACCGGCTCAGGACTTTCTGTCCAGCTTGTTCGGCGGGTTTGCCGTGCGGCGACCGCCGCCGCCCGTGGCGCCATCTTCGCCCTTTGTATATTCGCCGGCGGAAGCACCGCGTCCTCGCGTTGCTTCGGGCGGCCAGACCTGGTGCGTGCGGACCTGCGACGGCCGCTATTTTCCTGCCCAGGGGACCGATCGCCAAAGCCGCGCGGCCTCGTGCAACAGCTTCTGCCCTGCGGCCTCGACCGAGCTGGTCTCCGGCAGCGACATCGACGACGCCACGACCGAAAGCGGAAAGGCCTATTCCGAACTGCCGAACGCATTTCGATACCGCAGCGAGATCGTCGCGGGATGCACCTGCAACGGCAAGGACCAGGTCGGACTTGCGCCGGTCCCGGTCGAGAAGGACCCGACCTTGCGCAAGGGCGACATCGTCGCCGGCGAAGGCGGGCTGATGGTCACCGCTCGCAGCCCCAACAAGCATGCGGCGGCGAATTTCTCGCCGGTGCCCGACGGTGTTCGCGCGCGCTATCGGCACGCGCCCGTCGTGGCCGCGGAATGAACGAGCCGCCGGCGCTGGCCCGGCTCGAGCGCAGGCGCTGAACTAGGCCGCGCGGATCTTGCCCAGAAACTCCGTCACCTGCTTGCCCAGATGCTGGCTCTGGCTCTCCAGTGTCTCGGAGGCGGCCTTGACGTTCGCAGCCGCGGCCGCGGCCGCGTCGGCGTCAGTTTTGACACCGCTGATGTTCTCGGAGACGTTCCTGGTGCCCTGGGCGGCAAATTGCGTCGAGCGCGTGATCTCCTGGGTCGCGGCGCCCTGCTCTTGAACCGCTGCGGCGATCGCGGTCGCGACTTCATTGACCTCGCCGATAATGCTGCCGATGCCCTTGATCGCGTCGATCGCCTCGCCCGCGACTTTTTGGATATCGGAGATCTGCTCGGAGATTTCGTCCGTGGCCTTCGCGGTCTGGCTTGCGAGCGATTTCACCTCGGAGGCGACCACCGCAAAACCCCGCCCGGCTTCTCCGGCGCGCGCCGCCTCGATCGTGGCGTTGAGCGCGAGAAGGTTCGTCTGCGCCGCGATGGTGTTGATCAGGCCGACAACCTCGCCGATCCTTCCCGCCGACTTGGCAAGGCCCTGCACGGTGCCATCGGTCTTGCGGGCCTGGTCGACCGCGCGGCTTGCAATTCCGGCGGCGTGCGCAGCCTGCTGGCTGATGTCGTTGATGGACGCGCTCAGCTCCTCGGAGGCAGCAGCGACGCTGTCGACGCTCATGGAGGCTTCACCGGACGCCTTTTGCGCAACCTCGACGCGCGAGTTGGTCTGTCGCGACACTGTGGACAGGTCGGACGAGGTGATGCGCATCTGGCCGGAGGCCTCGCTCAGCTGCTCCAGTGTCTGCCGGATCTTGCCCTCGAACTCGGTCACGGAAGCCTCGACCACGCGCTGGCGCGATGCTGCCCCGGCGTTACGCTCGCGCTCCTGCCCCTCGATCTTGAGCTTGTCCGCGGCCTGCTGCTTGAAGGTTTCCAGTGCGCCTGCGAGCGCGCCGATCTCATCCCGCCGCTCGCGATAACCGCTCTCGACCGCAAGATCGCCTTGCGCCACCTTCAGCATGGCGTCGCGCATATTGTGCAGCGGCTTGATCACGCGACGGGTGATTGCGAGCATGGCGCCCGCGGCGAGGCCGATCGCCGCAATCAGAAGCACGAGTTGCACGATCAGCGCGCGCAGCGCCTGTGCGTGCTGGTCCGCGATATGCGCCTTGGCCGCATCGAGGGCTGCTTCCGCGACGCCGACGGCGGCGGCGAGACGGGAGACCGTGTAGGGGCTCCACGTATTGGCGACCATTTCGGGCTTGTCGCCGCTCGCGAGCGCCGCCATCAGGCGGTCGCGCTTGGCGACATACTCCGGATCGAAATAGACGGATTTGGTATTGGCCAGAGCTGCGGAAAGTCCGGAGGGCAATTGCATGCCCGCGGTGGTCAATTCCAGCGCTTTCCACGCGATGTCGACGCCGCCGACCAGCTTGGCGTAAGTCTTGAGCACTTCCGGGGCGACCTTGCCGGCGCCCAATCCGTTCGAGACCAGAAGCGAGGCTTCGCCGGCGCTGTTGCGCAGCAGCCAGGCGGTCTGCTTGATCATCAGGAGTTGGTCGATCGTGGCGTCCTGGTGATTGACCTCGGCCGCGAGCGAGCCGGAAATCCTGTCGAGCGTTTCCAAGAGCGCGGTCTCGGAGTCCATGTACTCTTTGCCGAGCGTAGCGCGGCGCGACGCCTTCGGCTTGCTCATTTCTTCCCAGAACTCCTTTTGCTGCGCGCTCACGGTCTTGAGCAGGCGATCGAATCCGGGGATCAGCGATTGCTTCTGGGCGAAATCGATGGCCGGAAGAACTTCCAGCGCGTGGCTCATCGCGGGCATTTCGGAATCGCGCAGGCTGCGGATGTACTTCTCCACCTCGTTGTCGAGCCGGTCGTCGTTTTGCAGGACGCGGTTGGTGCTCGAACGGTCGCTGCGGAGGCGATCCATTGCCCTGAACATGTCCGCCGATGCGTCGGCGATCAGCGAGATCCGGTTGGCGGTTTGCAGCCGCTGCCAGGACTCCCAGGCACTGAAGGAGACGCCGAGAACAACGAGGAACGCGGTAGCCAGGATCACTGCCTGGAGCAGTGCCGCGACGGTCAGACGATTGAGCATTGAAGATCCCCCAAATCTTCACGCATTTGGCCAAAAAAGGGTAAAAAATTACCCATCGGATCCGCGATAAACCGTCGCGTGCTGCAAGCCTCTGCTTTTCAACGGTATTTTTTATGGTTCCCGGAACGGGAACCTAGCGGCCGGTCGCAAGTTAAGAAGCCGTTAACGCGACGTCTTAACGGGTCGTTAACTCAGTTTGTTAAGTCGTTAATCCATTTTCTCAGGTCTTCAGGGGCTCACGATGCTCGTCGGCGTGCTGATCACGTTCCTCGTCGTCATTCTCGTCCTCTACCTCGTCAATATGCTGCCGATCGATGGACGTGCCCGGCAGATCTGCCGCGTCATCGTCATCATCCTCGGCGTGCTCTCGCTGTTGAAATACATCACCGTTTTCTAGTCCCGATAAGCACGCAAAAAGGCCCCGGCGAAGCGCCGGGGCCTCTCGCGGTCGCGACTACTTCAACGTCTTGAACCAGTCGTCCACGTCCTTTTTGGCCTGGTCCTTGGCAAAGCCGTAGCGTTGCTGCAGCTTGCCTTCGAGCTGATCGCGTCGGCCTTCGATGACGTTGATGTCATCGTCGGTGAGCTTGCCCCACCGTTCCTTCACGTTGCCCTTGAACTGCTTCCAGTTGCCTTCGACGCGGTTCCAATCCATTGCCGTCCTCCGTGTTCGATCAATAACAAACAACGGTCGGAGACCCCGCCGCGTTCCGGTTCCGCCAGCGCGGCAATTGAGCGCTTGCATCCTTGCAGCCCGCGCGCTTCTCAGCTTTCGGCTTTGGCCTCGCGGCGGCGCGCGGTGAGAATGTATTCCGTGTAGCCGTTCGGCTGCTCGCGCCCCTTGAACACGAGGTCGCAGGCGGCCTTGAACGCAACCCCGTCGAACGACGGCGCCATCGGCCTGTAGAGGGGATCGCCGGCATTCTGCTTGTCGACGACCACCGCCATGCGCTTCAGCGATTCCATCACCTGGTCCCTGGTGATGACGCCCTGATGCAGCCAGTTGGCGAGATGCTGGCTCGAGATGCGCAAGGTGGCGCGATCCTCCATCAGCCCGACATCATGGATGTCGGGCACCTTCGAGCAGCCCACTCCCTGGTCGATCCAGCGCACGACATAACCAAGGATACCCTGACAATTATTGTCGATCTCCTGCTTCACGTCGTCGGGCGCCCAGTTCGACTGCGACACCGGGATGGTGAGGATGTCGGAAAGCCTGGCGCGGGGACCGCCTTTTGCGAGCTCCGCCTGCCGTGCGGCCACATTGACCTGGTGATAATGCAGCGCGTGCAGCGTCGCAGCCGTCGGCGACGGCACCCAGGCCGTGGTGGCTCCGGCTTGCGGATGCGCGATCTTTTGCGCCAGCATGTCGGCCATCTTGTCGGGCGCCGCCCACATGCCCTTGCCGATCTGGGCGTGGCCGGGCAACCCGTCGATCAGGCCCATATCGACATTCCAGTCTTCATAGGCCTTGATCCAGGGCTGGGCCTTCATGTCGTTCTTGCGGATCATCGGGCCTGCTTCCATCGAGGTGTGAATCTCGTCGCCGGTGCGATCGAGGAAGCCGGTATTGATGAACATGATGCGCTTGGAGGCGCGCTGGATGCAGGCCTTGAGGTTGACCGTGGTGCGCCGTTCCTCATCCATGATGCCGACCTTGATCGTGTCTGGCGGCAGCGACAGCATCTGCTCCACGCGGCCGAAGATATCGCAGGTCAGCGTCACCTCGTCCGGGCCGTGCATCTTGGGTTTCACGATATAGACCGAGCCGGTGCGGCTGTTCCTGACGTTCGAATTGCCCTTCAGGTCGTGGATCGCGAGCAGGCCCGCGACGGCGGCATCCAGAATGCCTTCCGGAATCTCCTCGCCCTTGTCGTCGAGCACCGCGTCCGTGAACATGTGGTGGCCGACATTGCGCATCAGAAGCAGGCTGCGGCCGTGCAGCTTCAATTCGCCGCCCGCGGGCGTCTTGTAGATCCGGTCGGCATTGAGCGAGCGGGTCATGGTCTTGCCGCCCTTCTCGAAGTCGGCCGACAGCGTGCCGTTCATCAGGCCGAGCGTGTTGCGGTAGATCAGGACCTTGTCCTCGGCATCGACGGCGGCAACCGAGTCCTCCATGTCGAGGATGGTCGAAACCGCGGCTTCCAGCACCATGTCGGCGACACCGGCCGGGTCGTCCTTTCCGATCACATGCTTGCGGTCGATCCTGACCTCGACATGCAGGCCGTTGTTGACCAGCAGAATCGCCGATGGCGCGGCGGGATCGCCCTGATAGCCGGCGAACTGCTCCTTCGATTTCAGTGCGGTGGCGTTGCCGCTCTTGAGCTTCACGGCGAGCTGGCCGGAAACGACGCTGTAGGAGATGACATCGGTATGGCTCCCGGTCGCAAGCGGAGCTGCGGCATCGAGGAAAGCCTTGGCCTTGGCGATCACCTTGTCGCCGCGGGCCTTGCTGTAGCCCTTGCCGCTCTCGCTTGCATCGTGCGGGATCGCATCGGTGCCGTAAAAGGCGTCATAAAGCGAGCCCCAGCGCGCATTCGCCGCGTTCAATGCGTAGCGTGCGTTGGTCAGGGGAACGACGAGCTGCGGTCCGCAGATCTTGCCGATTTCCTCGTCCACATTCGCGGTCTCGACCTTCTGCGTGGCGGGTTCGGGAAGCAGATAGCCGATCTCCCTCAGGAAGGCGGTGTAGGCGTTGATGTCGAACGTCTTGCCCTTGTTGGCACGGTGCCAGCTATCGATCTTGTCCTGCAGGGCGTCGCGGACCTTGAGCAGCTCGCGATTTTTCGGCGCCAGGTCGCGAATGATGGCTGCGAGTCCTTTCCAGAACGCGTCGGGGTCGATCCCGGTGTTGGGGGCGGCTTCCTTGGCGATGAAATCGAACAGGACCGGGGCGATCTGCAATCCGTGGGCTGTGACACGCTTCATGGCAGGCTTTCTCGACGGGCGGTGATGGTTGCTGTTTTGGGCCAAAACAGCAAAAAGGTTGCCGATGGCGGCGGAGGAAGGCCCTTTTAGCGCCAAAGAAGGGGCTCTGAGAAGGGCCGTGTTCATGGTGGCGCGACGTTCTCCGGCCTCGCTCACGAACGCGTCGCGCCCTGCTCATCGACAGGGCAGGGGCCAGCATTCTCGCGGCAGCTTTCGCCCGAGCTGGCCGCGCACAACGGAATGGCCGGCGCTGCAGGCGAGAGCCGCAGGCTTCGAGGCGCTCTATTTGTCGGGGGCTGCAATATCGAATGGGATTGCCGGACTTCGGGCATCAGTCAAACGGAAACGAAACGAAACGGGTCATCGCCAAAGCTTCGGAACGGAAAGCCCTTTTTTCTGACGTTGTCGAATTGCGGAGAGATCGAGGCGACGGCTTGAAGTCCGCGCGAAGCGCCATGGGCCTCGAAGCAGAAAAAAATTACCAAGCGATTAACGTTTCAATAACGATCGGGCCTTAACCCGTTGGTAAGCATTGAGGCAGGCGTTCCGAAGATCGTTTCGGAATGGCG
>CAVTYJ010000025.1:0-112759 GCA_963738845.1 uncultured Alphaproteobacteria bacterium
AGCCGGAAGTCCGCCGAGCCTTGGAGGAGCGGCTCATCCATGTGATGGTGCGATGCCTTGCTCAGGGTGCAGGCGTCGAGGCGAGATCAGGCGACCGCCGCCGTGACGCGATCATCGCGCGCTTCGAAGAGTTCCTCGCGGCAAATCCCGACCGCCCGCTTTATCTCACCGAAATCTGCGCAGCCCTGGGCGTTGCCGAGCGAACCCTTCGCGCCTCCTGCGAAGAACATCTGGGCATGGGACCAATCCGCTTTCTCACGCTGCGGCGAATGCACCTCGTGCGCCGAGCGCTTCTGGGGGCCGATCCATCGAGGGCGACGGTCACCAGCGTCGTCACCGATCACGGCTTCTGGGAGCTTGGCCGCTTTTCGATCGCCTACCGCACGTTGTTCGGGGAGACACCCTCGGCGACGCTGCGGCGACCCGCGGAGCAGCCGGCGATTTATTTCAACCGCCCGACGTCCCTGCCGCTGGAGATTTTCTACACTGGGTAAGCGACGGAGCTTTTCCCCTGCTACTCGCTTGTCAGCGCCCAGAGCGTGATCGGATTGGGTTGAATTGCGATCGCGATCGCGCTCTGGATTCTCTGATTGAGCATGATCTTTTCGGAAAACCGGTGCCCACTTTTCCGGATCATGCTCGCTAACGTTTTGCGCGGGCCCGGAGCTCATCGACAAGACGACCCAATTCGCGATCGTTGGGGGCGGCGCGGGAGAGTTGATCGGCGTAGTCGAGAGCGGTGTCGATGTCACCCGCATCTCGGGCGAACGATGCAAGCGCCACGACTGAATTGCGATCATTCGGATGGCGGCTCAGGTTCTCCTTCAGCGTCGTGATCGCCTCATCGACGCGGCCGGACGAATGCAAGGCCACGGCATAGACATAGGCGTAGCGGGCCCGATCAGGCTCGAGCTCGGCGGCCGTGCGGAATTCCTCCAGCGCGTCATCCGGACGCTTCTCTCGGGTCAGCGCCAGTCCGAGCGCATAGTGCAGGCCGGCGTCCTGGCTCGAAGAAGCGATAGCCGCCCTCAACACGCTCTCGCCCTCGCGATCCCGTCCGAGTTGCCGATACAAGTCCGCCAGATTGATCGCTGCCGGCGTAAATCGGGGGTTGAGCCTGAGCGCTGCGTTGTACTCATTCTCTGCTTCGCCGGCCAGCCCGCGGCGCGCGTCGAAATTCCCGAGAGTCAAGCGCGCTTCCGGCCGATCGGCGTTCAAGCGTTGCGCAGCGATGAACTCGGCCGCCGCGCGATCGAAAGCCGCGCGGTCGGAGGCCGGCTGGTTGGCGCTCGGTACGGCGGACAGCACCGATACCGCCTTGATACGAACTCCGCGGCTCGGATCGGAAAGGAGCGGCGACACCAGTTGCCAGATACGGTCGCCTGGCAGGCCTTCGAGCATATCAAGCGCCCCAATCCGCACCATCGGATCTGAATCGTTCAAACCCTTTTTGGCAAGGTCGATATTGCCTGAGGAGACCCGCGCGTGAAGTTCGCCGAGCGCGCTCGCCCGCGCAAATGCCGGAACAGTGGGGCTGGCCGCAACCGCGGCCAGAAGGTTGGCCGCATCGCCGCGATCGGTCCAGGCAGCGTGGAATGCCTCTGCGTAGGTCTGAAAGCCCTTGCGCTCCGGCCCGTACCAGCGCTCGACAGCATCGGCGGCCCATTGCGCGGACTTGTCGGTGTGACAATTGTTGCAGGCGTTCGGAGTGCCAAGCTTGACGGAAAGATCGGGCCTTGGAATGCGGAGGCTGTGGTCATGCCGCCTGTCGATCGTCATGTAGGTGCTGACAGGCATGTGGCACGACGCGCATGTGACTTTCGGCGTCACATCGGCGTGGCGCGTGTGCGAGGCGACCTCATATTTGTCGGAGGCGTGGCATTGCAGGCACACGCCATCGCCTTGCGCGCGCAACTTCGCAGCGTGCGGCTCGTGGCAGTCGCTGCAGGTGACCCCGGCCGCAAACATCCTGCTCTGCTTGAACGAGCCGTAATTGTAGACCTCATCGCGCATTTGCCCGTCGGCATGAAACAGACCGCGCGAGATCGGCGAAACAACATGGGTGTCGGACAAGGGCAGTCCGGGTATCCACTCTTCAGAGAATTGTCCGCGCCGCGCATGGCACAGACCACAGGTCTCGACCTCCCGGCGTATGGTGGCGGGAGCGATACTGCGATGCGGATTGCCGGTCTGCGGATCGGGTTGCCAGACGACGCCCTCCCGCTCGTTGAGGAAGACGGCGAGCCCCTTCAGCGGATCGTCGTTTCTTCCGAACGGCCACCAGCTCCGCTGACCATACGCCCAATCGACGTGCCGTGAGCCTTTGCCATGGCACGCTTCGCAGCCGACGCTGATCTCCGCCCAGGTGGTATGGAAGCTGTCGCCGGTCGCGTCGTAGTTCTTGCGGACCCCCGTCGAATGGCATTCGGCGCACATGAAATTCCAGTTCTGATTGAGCTTGGTCCAGTGCAGTTCGTCGTCGTGCTTGATCTCCTCGTTCGGATAGAGGTGAAACCAGCGCTGGCCGCCTTGGTCCTTCGGTCGCGTATCCCAGGCGATCGAAAGCGCCTGGATGCGGCCGTCCGGAAATTCAATGAGATATTGCTGCAAGGGATCGACGCCGAACGTGTATTTCACCTCGAATGTCGCAAGCTTGCCGTCGGGTCCATCGGTCTCGACAAGGAATTTGTCGCCGTTTTTGAAGAAGCGCGAGTGAACGCCGAAATAGTCGAAGCTCGTGTTGTTGAAATCGGCGAGGACGGAGCTGGCGCTGGCGTGCTGCATGGCATGCTTGTGCTGGGATTGCTTCCACAATGCCGTCTCCGCCTCGTGGCAGGCGCCGCATGCTTCGCTGCCGACGTAGGCGGGCGCAACGGAGCTGCTTGCGGTCCGGAATATCGCGGGAAAAGGCAATTCGCTGCCGAACAAGAACAGCAGGACAGCGCCACCGAAGAGGGCGGCTGCGGCAAGCGAAACCATCAGCGGCTTCGAGCGGAAGAGGAGGCTCAGCGCCTTGTCGCTCCTGCTGGGGTCTGGATTCGCCTTGACCCTGGATTGCGAGACCTTGTCGATTTTGCCGGTCTTGTCGTTGTTACGCGCCACTGCTTCTGCCCGTTCGACCACGCGAGTTTTTCGCGCAGTGCTGCATCAAAATAGGCTCGTCCGGGCCATCCGTTCAATTCGGCCAACCGCACACTGCAATTGCATCTAGTTCCTGTTTCGGTTCTTGCTCGCCCCCCTCAGATCCATTGTGGGTGTAAGCTTGGCCGGGTCCGTCATCTGCATGCAGGTCAGCAGATCGACATAGCTGCCTGTGCCGGCATTGGTTGCCTCCGCCGTGCAACGCTCGCGAATGGAAGCAGTATAGTTCATCCAGATAGCGGCAAGCTGTTGCCGCGCGGCATCCTCATCCCGCATGCAATTGGCGACTGATTGAGGAAGATCGAGGTTCATGGCCTTGTCGGTGGCTGCCGTTTCCTTGCAGGTCTGCTCCACATTGATCACCGGCACCACGTCCGCGACGGGCACCACGACTGAACCTCCAGGCTGATTTGCGAATGCGAGTGCGAATGCGAATGCGAGTTTCATGGGGCTTCTCCCTGTTGCTTCATGCCGTGCCGACGAAATTGTCGCGCTGCAACGGTGCTGTTGCCGGAGTTGCGGGCGCTCTCGCAAGAGCGCCCGCGCATCGAAGAGACGAGGTCGTCTACTGACCCTCGTGGCCCTTGATCTTTTCCTCGATCTCTCTTTTTACGGCTTCGAGATTGAAGCTTGCCGGCGCCTGCATCGGCGGGAAATCGATGGCTGTTTTCGCGAGCTGGGCAACCTCCTGTTGAACAACCACGAAACGCCAGAATTCGCGGCCCATGAAATCATTCATGTAACCTCCGCCGGCGTTGTTCAGGCTTTCGCCGCGGGTGATCGGCGTTCGCTCAAATGGGTCCTGGCGGATATTGACCACGGTCGGCATGTCGGTCGTGTCCTTTTCGCCGGGCCATCCGTATGGCTGCTGGAAGAACTGGAATTTGAAGTCATCGTGGCGAAGCGCACCGAGGTGCGGGCCGGCGAAATAAAAGATCTCGTGGCGAGCCGAGGGACCCTTGCCCGTCAGAAGATCCATTTGATTGTAGCCGTCGAGATGGTTCTTGTAGACGCGGCCATCCAATGTCACGCCCTTGAGAAGCTGGTCGGTAATGTTCGGATTTCCCGCCGCAGCGGTCAATGTCGGGAGCCAATCGAGACCTGAGAAGATGCCATTCTCGACTGAACCCGGCCTGATGTGGCCCGGCCAGCGAATGATGGCCGGCACGCGGAAGCCGCCTTCATAGCTGGTGCCTTTCGTGGCCTTGAACGGCGTCATGCCGCCATCCGGCCAGGTGAACACCTCGGCGCCGTTGTCGGTCGTGAAGATGACGATGGTGTTGTTGGTTTCACCGATATCGTCAATATGCTTGAGCAGGGCGCCGACGCTGTCGTCGAGTTGAGCCATACCGGCTTCCTCGAGACCATAATTCGACTCGGAGTTCTGCAGCGCGCTGTACTTCTTGGACAAGAACGTCCACACGTGCATGCGCGTCGTGTTGTGCCAGACGAAAAAGGGTTTTCCGTCGCGCTTGGCCCTATCCATGAAGTCGCTGGACGATTTGACCAGCACCTCGTCGAAGGTGGTCATATCGTACTTCGCCTTCAGGAACGGCAGATCATGCATGTTCGGCACGTTCGCCATGTCGGGGAACGGTGGCAGCGGACCCTCGTCAACGATGCGCTGCTTGCCGATCTTGCCCCAGCGCGGCATCTCCGTGGGATCATCCTTGTCCGTCGCGTAGCTATGCACCAGGTACCGCGGACCATACTTGTTGTAGTAGTCCTGATTGGCCGGGAATGAGTACCAGTACGGATCGGACATTGCGTCGAGGTGATACAGGTACCCGAAGAACTCGTCGAAGCCGTGCACCGTCGGCAGATATTTGTTCAGATCGCCAAGGTGGTTCTTGCCGAACTGTCCCGTGGCATAGCCGAGCGATTTGAGCACGGTGGCGAGGGTAACCGCCTGCTCCGGTATGCCGACGTCGGCACCCGCCTGGCCGACAGTCGTCAGTCCAGTGCGGATCGGCAACTCGCCGGTAATGAAGTTGGCACGGCCCGCCGTGCAGCTTGCCTCGGCATAATAGTCCGTGAACATCATGCCCTCGGACGCCAGCTTGTCGAGATTCGGTGTCTTGCCCGACATCATCCCGCGATGATAGGCCCCGACGTTGAACCAACCAACATCGTCTCCCATGACGACGAGAATGTTGGGGGGTTTTGCCCCTGGCTGGGCTGAGGCCGGAAGGCTTGTCATCGTCGTGGCGGCACACAGCACGACAAGAGCGCCCCAGATTCTTCTGAATATGCGCATGGTTGTTTCCTCAGTGATGGCTGCCGATAATTGGGCCGCAGCTTTCGCCCAACTCCACCCGGCCGTCCTTGCGTCCAGGCAGGATCGTTCGCACGATCGGGTCGCGTGGCTGTCGGAGAATCTGGTCGAAGCTCACTCAGACCGCTATGCAGGTTCGGCAGATTATTCGTTCGTCTGGCATTGCAGCATGACGTGCGGCGGTCAGCCGAAAACGTCGCGACGTATCAGAGGGAAGCGGCAAGCTGAATTGCAAAACTGAATTGATCGTCCTCCTCAGCCCTCCGAGCCCGTCCAGCCGCTGCGGCAAAAGGTATCCCGGGGGCTGCAAAGAAGCGTCCCGGCACAGAGCCGTCGGCAAGACACACCCACTGCTTCCGGCCGAACCTGCATAGCGCCCAGGGCGGATTTGCGTAGTTTTCGTCGACTGGCCCGGGAATGCGGCCAACGGCGAACGATTTTGGGAGCAGGCAATGACACATATGGCGCGCGCGCGTTCGGGCTTGATTGCGGCCGCGCTGGCATTGATCGCCGCAGCGACACCCG
Source organism: uncultured Alphaproteobacteria bacterium (assembly GCA_963738845.1). Classification (GTDB taxonomy): domain Bacteria; phylum Pseudomonadota; class Alphaproteobacteria; order Rhizobiales; family Xanthobacteraceae; genus Bradyrhizobium. The sequence goes on from CAVTYJ010000025.1 coordinate 5,942, forward strand.
CGGTGGCTCAAAATGCCGCTCAGTGCGTGGTGTCAGGATCACCGCCGGCGGGCTGGGGCTTCAACTCGATCGGCTATATCCAGATCGCTGGCGGCAGTAGTTGCCTGTTCACGATCAACACCAGCGGCGAAATATTGAATTCGAGCGTTTCACAGAATCCGTCACACGGCACGCTGCAACAACTCGATGTATCTTCTTATTTGTACACATCGCAGGCCGGGTACAGCGGCAACGACACGTTCTCCGTTCGGGCGACGGGCAAGAGCCCGACGAGTTCCGGCGCGTCGGTTTTCACCATCAACGCGACCCTGCAATAGCGGCAATTTGCGGTTCCCGCCGAGAGGGGCGATCGGAGCGCCGATTTTAGAGCATCCGGAAAAGTGGGCACCGGTTTTCCGAAAAGATCATGCTCAATCAGGACTTTAGAGCGCGATTGGCGATTTAACCCAATCCGATCGCGCGCTAGAGTTTGAACTGAGCGCTCGGCGTGGAGCGCGAAATCTTGAGCTCTTCCTCGTTCATGTCTGCGGATACATCCGCAAAAAGCGGCGTGCTCAAATACCGTTCGCCGGTATCGGGGAGCATGCAGAGAATATTTGCACCCCTCTCGGCCTGCGCGGCGACCTTCAGCGCGCCTGCAAACGTTCCGCCTGAGGTAATGCCGACAAAAATTCCTTCCTTTGTCGCCAGCTCCTTGCTGCAATGGAGCGCTTCCGGCCCCGGGATCGAGAGGATTCGGTCGATGACCTTCATCGACACGGCGTCTCCGGTCAGCTTCGGAATGAAGTCCGGTGTCCAGCCCTGCATCGGATGCGGCTTGAAGGTCGGGTGCGGCGCTGCCGGTGTGCCGTCGGGATTTCGCTTCTGCTCGATACCGCTGCCCAGCAGCTGCGCGTCTTCGGGTTCGCACACCACGATTTTGGTTTCGGGGCGTTCCTTGGCGAGGACCCGCGCGACGCCCTTCAGCGTTCCGCCCGTGCCATAGCCCGTCACCCAATAGTCCAGCCGCTCTCCGGCGAAGTCGTCCAGGATCTCGCGCGCCGTGGTGCGCGAATGGAAGTCGGGGTTGGCTTCGTTCTCGAACTGCCGAGTCATGAACCAGCCGTGCGTTTTCGCGAGCTCGATCGTCTTGGTGATCATTCCGACGGCCCGGTCTGCCGCAGGCGTGACGATGACCTTCGCGCCGAGGAAACGCATGAGCTTGCGACGCTCGACACTGAAAGTTTCCGCCATGGTGACCACCAGCGGATATCCCTTGGCGGCGCAAACCATCGCAAGACCAATTCCGGTGTTTCCGCTGGTGGCCTCGATCACGGTCTGGCCTGGCTTCAGCTCGCCGGATTTTTCCGCCGCTTCGATCACGCCCAGAGCCAGGCGATCCTTGACAGAGCCGAGCGGATTGAACGCTTCGATTTTCACAAACAGATTGACGCCTGCCGGCGCAAGGCGATTGATCCGCACGACGGGCGTGTTCCCGACCGTTTCGAGGATGTCATGATATCTGCCCATGGACTTTTCCGATATTGCGGTTGTCGTGGGAGAAGACGGCTGGCAATCAATTCTGGCGTTTGCCCAACTATCTCAGCATACCCGAATCCGATCATGCCCACCGACAAATTTGCGGGAAGACCGAAAACGCCTTCGACTGGCGGTCAGCCGACCGCCTACGGCAGAAGTGTCTGCAACAGGAAGGAGATTTTGGAGCGGGCGAAGGGGCTCGAACCCTCGACCCCGACCTTGGCAAGGTCGTGCTCTACCACTGAGCTACACCCGCATCCGAAAGCACTGGCGATGCATGCGCGCTCGCCAACGGCAGACCTATGCCAAAAGCCACCTGCGAATGCAACAGGTGGAGGACGGTCGGGAACCCGAAAAAATTCACTTAAAAATCATGGCCAAGCCGCCGAACCGTTGATGGACGGCCTCCAGGGAGTGCTGGAGGCGGATTCTCGCCCGGTCCCGGCGAGCGCCCGCCGCAGAGATTCCAGCCATTTTCCGAATGAGCCGCGCAGGATTGCCGCAAGCTCCTCCCGTTGGGCCGGTTCGCAATCGAAATTCGCCCACCACTCGACAAAGGCATGATCGCCATCGACGACCTCAAAAATGCGCAAGGTCGCGCGAAAGCCGGTCATGGGCAGGGAGGGAACGCTGCAAAACTCGTAGGTCTGCGAGCGCTCGAAATCGGAAAGCGAGAGAAGGCGCTGGCGGACTTGCCGGCCCTGATAGAGCACGTTTCGGATTGCTCCCACCGCATCGCCGGACTTGCTGTCCTCGATCCGGCTTTCGCCGCAGCCGTCGACCCAAACCAGGTAATTGTTGAAATCGCGCACAATTTCCCAGATGTCCGCGGCCCGCTCCTGGAAAATGGTGCTGTAATACGCTGTCGCCATGACACGAGATCCTCTCAAACTCGCATTTTGCCAGCATGAGCCGACAGGGGAGCCCCGGGCCACCCGATCTCCGACAGCGCCAAGGGCCTGCAGGCAGGTTGAAATTTCGATCTCAGCCGCCACCTATTGTTGGCGCGGGATGCATCGGAAAACCAATATTCGCGTGCCCGCACGGGCGCGGGGCTGGTGTTCCGGATCGGGGCCGGCCGCCAAACTTCATGGGCCAGTGCCGCGGCGAGCTGTGCTAATACAACGCCGAATTTTGGGACATCAGACGAGGACCCAGTGACGATAGTAGAGCAGGGCAATGGTGCGGGACCCAAGCCGGCGCCGGATCTGATCAAGGAAACCACCACCCAGACCTTCATGAAGGACGTTATCGAGGAATCGAGACGTCAGCCGGTGCTGATCGATTTCTGGGCCGAGTGGTGCGGTCCATGCCGGCAGCTCACGCCGATCCTTGAAAAGGCCGTTCGAGCCGCCAAGGGCAAGGTGAAGCTGGTCAAGATGAACATCGACCAGCATCCGGCAATCCCGGGCCAGATGGGCATCCAGTCGATTCCCGCGGTGATCGCTTTTGTCAACGGCCAGCCGGCCGACGGCTTCATGGGCGCGATCCCCGAAAGCCAGGTGAATGCGTTCATCGAAAAGCTGACCAAGGGCGTGCCTGCGGCCGGCGAGCCAAACATCGCGGAGATATTGAAAGAAGCCGAGGCGCTACTCGCCGAAGGCGATCCCGGCGCGGCCGCGCAGGTCTATGCCGACGTGCTGTCGCTCGATGCAACCAACATTGCGGCACTCGCGGGACTTGCCAAATGCTACGTGACGACCGGCGCGGTCGACCAGGCCAAGCACACGCTCGCGATGGTGCCGGAGTCCAAGCGCAACGACCCGGCCGTCAAGGCGGTGCAGGCGGCGATCGATCTCGCCGAGCAGGCCAAATCGGTCGGCCCGGTCGGCGAGCTGGAACAGAAGATTGCCGCGAACCCGCTCGACCATCAGGCGCGCTTCGATCTTGCCACGGCGCTGAACGCGATGGGCAAGCGGAGCGATGCCACGGCGCAGTTGCTGGAGATCGTCAAGCGCGACCGCAAATGGAACGACGACGGCGCGCGCAAGCAGCTTGTGCAGTTCTTCGAGGCGTGGGGCGGCGCCGACGAGGCTACCGTCGAAGGACGAAAGCGACTATCGACAATCCTGTTTTCGTGAGGTTGCGCGCGCGCCGTCGAGCTCGGACGGCGCGCCAAGGAGCTTCGGGGCGGCGCGCTGATGCCGATCAATATCGAATATCGCGGACCGGCTGACCTTCCGGAAATCATTCCGGTGTTTCCTCTGCCCGGCGCGCTGTTGTTGCCGCGCGGGCAGATGCCGCTTAATATTTTCGAGCCGCGTTATCTCGCGATGGTCGACAATTCCTTTCGCGACGGCCATCGCCTGATCGGCATGATCCAGCCCGATGTCGCGCATTCGCGCAGCGAGGAACAGCCGGCGCTGTTCAGGGTCGGCTGCGTCGGACGCATCACCCAGCTCGCCGAATCCGGCGACGGTCGCTACATCCTGGAGCTGACCGGGATCTCGCGCTTCAAGGTGGTCGAGGAGATGAGCGTCTTGACCGCGTATCGGCAGTGCAAGGTGGATTATTTCCCCTTCATCGACGATTTCACCGCGCGCAAGGGCGAGGAAGCGGTCAACCGCGAGGCGCTGCTGGCCGTGCTGACGGATTTCCTGAAGGCGAACAACCTGAAGGTCGACTGGGCCGGCGTCGAAAGCGCGCCCAACGAGGCGCTGGTCAACGCGCTGGCGATGATGTCGCCCTATGGCCCCGCGGAAAAGCAGGCCATGCTGGAAGCACCCGACCTCAAGACCCGCGCGGAAATCCTGATCGCGGTCACCGAGATGGATCTCGCCAAGAAGCGCACGAGCGGCGACCCGCCGCTGCAGTGAGGTTGCTGCGGTCGGCACGCGCGCGCCGCGGCAACGCTATCCGGGCCAGGAAACTTCCGCTACAGTCGCGCCCGCGCCGGGCGGGCCTGACGGGATAGCTTGCGCCCGAGAACAAGGAAAATTTCCGGGAGGGCTTGATGCGCGGCTTGCTGCATTTTGCATTCGTCGGATTTGCGCTCGCGATGCCGCTTCCTTGCCTCGCGGCCGGGCCAGCGGAGCAGCCGGCCTTGACGGGTGTTGTCGGAACCGCCGACCAGGCGACCATGGAAGGCGTGCTGGTCAGCGCAAGAAAGACCGGGACGAGCATCACCGTAACCGTTGTCAGCGACAAGGACGGTCGCTTCAGCTTCCCGGCCAGCAAGATCAGGCCGGGCGAGTACTCGATTGCCATCCGTGCCGTCGGTTACGAGCTCGACGGGCCGACCAACATTGAAATTTCCGGCGAGAGCCAGAGCGCGATCAAGCTGAGCTTGCGCAAGACCGAAGACCTTGCCGCACAGCTCTCGAACGGCGAATGGCTTGCCAGCATCCCGGGCACCGACGCGCAGAAAGGCCAGCTCCTCAATTGCGTCGGCTGCCATACGCTCGAGCGCATCGCCCGCTCGAAATACACGTCGGATGATTTTCTGACGCAGATCATGCCGCGCATGCAGGGCTACGTGAATCAAAGCATGCCGTCGCATCCGCAATTGCGTCGCGCCGAGCGGCTGATGGAGGAACGCGACGATCAGCGCGTGCAGGTCTATCGGGCAGCCGCGGACTTCCTGAGCACGATCAATCAGAGCACAGGCCCCTGGGGCTACGCATTCAAGACCATGGCGCGGCCGAGCGGACGGGCAACGCGGGTCATCTACACCGAATACGACCTGCCGCGCGAAACCATCTCGCCGCATGACGTCATCGTCGATTCCGACGGCATGGTCTGGTTTTCCAGCTTCGGCGAGCAGAATTTGGGACGGCTCGATCCGCAAAGCGGCAAGGTGACCGAATTTCCGATCCCGGAGCACAAGCCGGGGTTTCCGACCGGCGGTCTCGGATTGCGCAGCGACCGCGACGGCAATCTCTGGCTTGGCAACATGTATCAGGCCACGCTGGTGAAATTCGATCGCAGGACGGAGACGTTCAGATTCTGGCCGTTGCCGCCGGACCAGAACATCGATGCCGCGCAGGTGAACATGGTGAGCGCGCAGAGCTCGCATGTCGACGGCAAGGTGTGGGCGCAGAACAACGGCTTTGCAGGCGTCCACCGGCTCGATCTTGCAAGCGGCGCCATCGAAACCTGGCGTCCCTTCAAGGACGGCGCCAGGGGCGTGTTCCACAACATCTACGACGTGATTCCGGATTCGATGAACAACGTCTATTTCACCGACTTCCGCCAGCGTCACATCGGACGCATCGACGCAAAGACCGGTGAGCTGAAGCTCTTCGAGGTCCCGACGCCGGCTTCTGCGCCACGGCGCGGCAGCATGGACGCTTCCGACAGGCTCTGGTTCGGAGAATACCGGGGCAACCGCATCGGAATGTTCGACACCAGGGCCGAACAGTTCAAGGAATGGTCCTTGAAGACGCCCTGGTCCGCGCCTTACGACGTGGTGCTCGACAGGAATGAAGAGGCCTGGACCGGCTCAATGGTGACGGATCAGGTCACGCGCCTGGATACGCGGACCGGCGAGATGATCGACTATCTGCTGCCACGAAAGACGAATATTCGCCGCGTCTTCGTCGACAACTCGACGACGCCGGTGACCTTCTGGGTCGGCAACAATCACGGCGCTTCGATCATAAAGCTGGAGCCGCTGGACTAGCTATCCAGCTAGTAGCCGGCGGCTGCAAGCACGGCGACGGTGCCGAGCAGCATCCAGCCGAAATGCTTGCCGCGCGTGCCCCAGGCATTGCCGAGCGCGCTGAAGGCGAACAGGATCGAAAAAATCACAACCAGCCAGTGTCGTGCCGTCTCGGAGGCCATCGAGGGCGCGGCAATCAACAACACGCCGCACGCGATCCAGGCGGCCGTTGGAATCTGCCACACCAGGCGGAACAACGTGCGCAACCGCGCAGGCTCGATGGTGACGCGCGGAAACACCCTGGTTTCCGTAAGCACGGCATGGATCAGCGCCACGACGATCGCCAGAACGCCCGCGCCTTGCAGCAGGATGTCGCGCATGAATCCCTCCATACAGTTGTGTATAGTGTTACGCGTCGCGCTTTCAGTTGTCAATACACTCCTGTATGGTACGACGTCATGGCCGATCAACTCTCCGCGCAAGACTGGCTCGACCGGGGGCTGAAAGTGCTTGCCGCCCATGGCGTGGGTGCGCTGAAGGCCGAGCCGTTGGCAAAGGCGATGGGCGTCTCGCGCGGCAGCTTTTACTGGCATTTTGCCGACGTCGGCGCCTACCGAACCGCGATCCTGGCCCATTGGAGAGAGGTTTCCGCCGAACGAGTGATCGCCGGTCTCGAGGCCGCGGCGGAACGGGAAAGTCCGTTGCTGCTTCTGTTGCGGCGAACCTTCTCTTCCCGGCTTGCGCTGGAGAGGGCCGTGCGCAGCTGGGCGATCTTCGATCCGGAGGCAAAGGAAGCGGTGAGGGCGATCGACCGGCGGCGCGTGGACTACATCGAAGCGCAGCTCCGCCTGGCCGGAATTGAAACCGACGTCGCGCATGCTCGGGCGCAAATCCTCTATTGGGCTTTCGTCGGCTATGCGCTGTCGGACAAGCCATTGCCGAAGGCAACACAGCAGGCCGTCACCGACGAGCTGGTCCGGCTGGCGTTGCGAAACTGATACCCGCCTGGTGCGTGACTGTGCTAGACGAACCCGAATACGCCGGAGACCCGCGCATGACCAACTCGCCCGAACGCCTCGAAAACACCGTCGATCCCAAGCTCCTGGAAATCCTGGTCTGCCCGCTGACGAAGGGACCGCTCGAATTCGACGCGGCCAGACAGGAGCTGATCTCCCGTTCCGCAAAGCTTGCTTACCCGATCCGTGACGGCATACCGATCATGTTGCCGGAGGAGGCGCGCAAGATCGAATGACCTCACGTCGTCCCGTCATGCTCCGAGCTTTTGGCGTCTGCCGAGCAGGATGTGAATCGGCAACATCAAGGACACGCACACGCCGGCGGCGATGTGGATCCAGCTCATCCAGGGTCGCACCGATTCGGATCCGAGATAATAGAGCCCGAAGGCCGTCCCTATCAGCAGGACGCTGAACGTGGCCATCAGAGATCCCGACACGAGGTTTTTCCGCGCGTGCCAGGCGCGCAGGAAGTGCAGGGGAATCAGCGCGCCGAGCGCCATCAGGCTCAGCATGGCAACCCCGCCATGCAGCATCAGCATGTTGGCCGCGACCTGCTGCCAGATCTCGTCCGCATCCTTTTTCCAATCGGCAAACAACCAGACGGCGCCCGTCAGGAAAAGGGCCGCGAAAGCCGCATAGAGCGCGTAACGAAACGAGGTTTTAAGCCGCAAGGTGGACCGCGCCGTTGATCTCGGAGGACATTTGCAGAGTGCCGTCGGCCGAGAACATCAGCGCGCTGGCGCTGTAGCGCTCAAGCAGATCGCTCGCCTCGACTCCCCTGATCATGACGACCTTGGTCAGCGCATCCGCGATCATGCAGCACGGCGCGCGCACGGTTGCGCCATCGACGATATCGGGCGCGCGTCGGCTTGCGGGATCGATGACCGCGGAACCGAACGTATCGGCCGTACGAAAGGGATCGAAGCGGCGCGCGCTGGAGGCGAGCGCTTCATCCTCAAGGCGAATGGTGCAGACGATGTGCGCGGGATTGCGGGGGTGACGGATGTGAACAAGCTGCGGTTCGGGTCCGAAGGCCGCCAGGTCGCCGCCTGCGTTGACGATCGCGGCGGTCATGCCGAAGCCGCGCAGCACGTCAAGCGCGCGGTCGACCGCAAAACCCTTTGCGATGCCGCCAAGGTCGATCGCGATATCCGCGCCGCGAAAGCGGACCGCGCATCCGTCCAGAAGCTCGATCGCGAAATCGGCATTGGCGGGGGCGAGCGAAGGGACGCTTCCGTTCGCGCGAGGCAATAGTCCCAACCTCTGCAGCGTCGGCGCCACCGCAATATCAAACGCGCCGCAGGAGCCGCGCTGCAACTCGGCGGCCGTCTTTAGAACAGCGTAGGTCCAGGCATGCACAGCGAGCGGCCTCACATGCGCCTCGCGATTAAGACGGCTGATGTCGCTATCCGGATCGTGAAAACTCATCAGGCGGTGAACTTCTGCCACCGCCGCGAAGGCCGCATCGACCGCGTCAGCCATCTCGGGCTCGGTTGCGCCCGCGACCTCGATCTCGACAAACGTGCCGAGCAGCGGTCGCGCCCTGCGGATATCAGCGGACGGCTTTGCCATAGGTCGCCAGAACTCTCTTCACACCCTCGGTGACATGCGTCGATGACAATGTGGCGCCTGCGATGTTGCGGATGTCGCCATTGATTTTCAGCGCACTGCCCGCGGTCTTGCCGACGAATTGCGCGAGCCAGCTCGGGCTTCTGATCTCGCCGCCGTAGGATTCGCGATATTCGAGGATCTCGACCCGCTGCACCGCGCCCGCGGGCGACAGCGCCACCGCGTAATCGATGTAGAGGTGTTTTCCGATGACGCGATCGAAGACAAACAGCCCGGCCACGCGGCCGCCGGCTTCTGCCTTCCAGACCCGGCCCGCCTGCACCTCGCTGAAATGCGCCGAGGGAAACGCCGCCTTCTGGGCCTCCTCGATCGAAAGGTACTTGACCGCGTAGGCAGGAGCGGCAGCGGACACGATCGCCGCCGCAGGCAAAGTATAACGAACCCAGGTCATCGTTCAGCGAGCTCCTTATCGTGTCGTAACCGCGGGAGTCAGAAAAAGAAGCCGACGCCACCGAGGAAGGAATCGGACAGCGCGCCGGCAATGCTCTTGTCGATGACCTTCTGATAGGTCGCCTTCAACACCACCTTTGGCGACGGAAAGATCGCAACTCCCGCCGTGTGGAACTGCAATTGGCCGTGGCCGGTCGGCCAGTTCGGATCGGTCCCGGCAAAGCCGCCGGTCTGGAAGTTCTCGTAGGTATAGCGATAGAACGGCACCGCCTCCCATTCGCTGTTCAGAATGGTGCCCATCGGAATGTGATAGGCGACCTCGCCGGAGTAGCCGAACATCGTTCTCCCGACATTGTTCGTGGGGTCGGTATCGTTGTTGGCTCGCAGGTTTTCCGGGTGGCCGAATCCGATCCACACGGATTCGCCGCGCAATTCCAGGCCCGTGTCCGGCACGCGGTAGCGAAACTCGGCGTCGAAGATCGTCATGCTCGACCGGCCCAGGAAGTTGCCGAAATCGTCATGGGCGCCGCGCGGCACGACATTCGGCGAATAGTAGGCGCTGATGCTGCCGCCGAAGCCGGGCAGAATGGTCGGCGTGACGTCGAGCCGGCCGGAGATCGCCATGACGTCGCTGAGCTGCTGGAAATCGCCGAGCGGAGGATTGGAGAATCCGAGAGCATTGAGACCGTCGATGCCCGGGAAATACGGCGTGCCCGGAGGCGGAACGGTCCTCGCCGCCGTGCGGGCATCGAAGGCATCGCCAAAGTCCTCGTTGCTGGTCGACAGCATGACCTGATACTTCAGGTCTTCGTTGATGGTGCCGTAGACGCTGGTGCCCGGCACTTTCCAGGTCGATGGGATGAGCCCGTTGTAGATCTCGGGCCGGTTGACGCTGTAAAACTGCGTCGGCTCGTGATGCTGGTTGAACCAGCCGATCGGCACCAGATCGATACCGGGCGCGCGCCAGTTGAACTGATCGATGATCTTGAAATCGATCCAGAGCTGCTCGATCTCGGCGGTGCCGTGCAGCTTGTCGTCATTGTCGAAGCCCGCACCGGCATGCTCGAACTCGATTTCGGCATTGAAGATGATGTTGTCGGTGATCGCATAGGTCGGCAGCAGCACCATGCGCGCGGTATCGAATCCGTTCTGCCAGGCGCCATTCGCGGCGGGGTTTTGCTGTGTGCCGAACTTGACCTCGCCATAGGCGCCGATCGAGAGCCCCGCAACCGGCGACGGCGCCACATCGAGGATCGGCTTGTCGGGCGCGGGCGCCACGGCGTCAGGGAGCTTCCCGGGAGGCGTTGCCGTATCGGGCTTGTTTGATGGCTGTTTGGTAGCGGCGTTCTTCGTCCGCTCCTGGGTTGCGCTGGTTTTCCCCTCCTTGCTCGAAGCCGGCGCCTCCGCTGCGGCGGCCGGCTTGGCATCCTTGTCGGCAGCTGCCGCGTCCTTTGATCCGGCCGCAGCCTTGTCGGCGCTCTTCTCGGCCGCTTTCTTCTGCTTCAGCTCGGCTTCGAGCGATTGAATGCGCCGCTCCATTCGCTCGAGCTTTTCCAGAAGGATCTGATTGCTGGCACCCTCGCCGTCGCTTGCGGCGAGCGCGCTGCTCGCGCAAAGGATCGACAGCGCGGTTGCCGCAAGAAGCGACGATCGCGCCAGAATTTTTCGGGACAAGACAGGCTGATACGCGGGCCGCGGCTGCGACATGGTGCCCCCAATCTCGCGGAAACAGAACACTCCGCGCGCGGGCACCTAACACTGTTGCAAATGAGTTTTGAAACCAGAAACGGCGGGCGCTTCTGGAATCGTTCCACTTTGGAATTAGAATAAGAATAAACAGGGCGCATCCCGCGCACGCTCGGCGCGAGCAGAAAGCGCCGCTCCTACAACGCCTCGCCCTTCAACAGCCGCGGCACCTCGCCGGAGAGACCGGCGGCCTGGCGGATGAACATCTCCTTCAGCGGCGGCGTGCGGTCGACCAGGCCAAGGCCGATGTCACGCACGGCGCGCAACAGCGTCGATCTGTTCGAAAACAGCATGTTGAGCGAATTGGTGGCGAGCCCCATCGCCATGGTGTCGAACCGCCGCCAGCGCTGGTAGCGTTCGAGCACGTCGGATTGACCGAAATCGATGCCAAGTCGCGCCGCATCGACCACGACCTCGGCAAGCGCTGCGACGTCCTTCAGCCCCATGTTGAGCCCCTGACCCGCGATCGGGTGGATCACATGTGCGGCGTCGCCGACCAGGGTCAAACGCTCGGCAATGAAAGAGCGTGCGACAAAGTAGGACAGCGGGAATGCGCGCGGCTTGTCGAGCGCCTTGAGCTCGCCCAGATGCAGGCCGAAGCGCCGTTCGAGCTCGGCGTGAAAGTCTTCCTCGCTGGACGTCACCAGCCGCTGGGCTTCGCTGCGCGACTCGGTCCACACCAGCGACGAGCGTTTTCCACTCAACGGCAGGATCGCAAATGGCCCGGAGGGGAGGAAATGCTCTTCCGCGCGCCCGTGATGATCGCGCTCATGGCCGACGGTGACGACGATGCCGGATTGATCATAGTCCCAGCCGTGGGTGGCAATGCCCGCGCGTTCTCGCAATCTCGAGCGCGCGCCATCGGCCGCGACCAGCAGGCACGCCTCGATGGTGCTGCCGTCAGCCAGTCTGATGTCAACGGCGTCCGGATGGGCCTCGTAAGATGCGACCGCGGTCGCCCTGAGCTCGACGCCATTGGCCTCGGCGTGGCGCGCCAGCGCGTCGATCAGGAATCGATTCTCGACCATATGGGCAAAGGGTTCGCCCGGCTCGACGTTGCCGGCAAACGTCAGGAACACCGGACGGGTCGCATCCTCGAGCTTGGAATCGGTGATCACCATGTCGAGGATGGGTTGCGCCGTGTCGGCGACCTCGCCCCAGACCCCCAATGTCTCGAATAGTCGCCGGCAGGCGGCAACGATCGCGGTTGCGCGCGGATCCCGGCTCGGCCGGCTTGCGAGCGCTGGGTCGGCAACAATCACGGCGACATCGGCACCAAGACCCTGACGCAGCGCCAGCGCCAGCGCCAACCCGGCAAAAGCGCCCCCGCCGATGACAATGCTTCGCTGTGCCGACATAAACCCTGCTGACGCTTTACTCTTGCTAGCTCTACCATAGCTGGGTGAAACAGGAGCGAGAAACAAGCCCCAATTCGTCGTTCCCGGGCAACCCAAGCCTCGAGCCGGGCGCCCCTGACAGTGTGGATTCCGGGCCCTCGCCAAGCGGCGCGCAGGAAGTGACGGGAGAACCGAGACAATGTCCAAAGGACTGATCGACCTGATCTCCATCCTCGATCTCGAACCGCTCGAGGTGAACCTTTTTCGCGGCAACAGCCCAAAGACCAGCTGGCAACGGGTCTTCGGCGGACAGGTGATCGGGCAGGCAATGGTCGCGGCCTGTCGCACCGTCGAGGGCAGATTGCCGCACTCGATTCATTGCTACTTCATCCTGCCCGGCGATCCGCAAATCCCGATCATTTATCAGGTCGAGCGGTTGCGCGACGGCAAGAGCTACACCACGCGGCGCGTCACCGCGATCCAGCACGGCAACGCCATCTTCTCGATCATGGTGTCATTCCATGCCGAGGAGCAGGCCTCGTTCGATCATCAGGAGAAGATGCCCGACGTGCCGCCGCCGGAGAAGCTCACCGCCGAAGAATGGTCGAAGCAGCCGATATTCCCCGAGATGCCGGAGTTCATTCGCCGCTATTACGAATCGGATCGGCCGATCGAATTGCGCCCGGTCGAGCTCGGTCGCTATTTCGGCCAGAAGATCGATGACGGCCGCATTCATGTCTGGATTCGCACGGCGGCGAAGCTGCCGGATGATCCGGCGCTCCATTTGTGCGCGCTGGCCTACGCCTCGGATTTTTCGCTTCTCGACGCCGTGATGGCGCGCTATGGCCGCACGCTGTTCGATAAACGCATGATGCCCGCGAGCCTCGATCACGCGATGTGGTTTCATCGACCCTTCCGCGCGGACGAATGGCTGCTCTACGCGCAGGATTCGCCGAGCGCACAACGCGGCAGGGGCCTGACCCGAGGGTTGATCTTCAAGCCGGACGGCACGCTTGTCGCCTCCGTAGCGCAGGAAGGCTCCGTACGCGAGCGCAGATAGGTTGACGGCTCAAGCCCTTGGGTTCGCCGTCCGCTCCACCAGCTCGGTTTGTGAGGCCTGCCAGCGCAGCAGCCAGCGCCAGACCCATGGAATCGGGATGACCAGCGAACTCAGGAGCAAGGCAACGACGACCCGCCACAGATATTCCAGGCCGGTGCCGTTGAAGACGACTTGGCGGTGCGTGCCCTGGATGTTGCGGCAGATCCAGCGCATCTGCGCGGCATAGACCCAGGCCCAGCCGATGATGGTGAGGACGGAAATCCCGAACAACAGCGTCCAGCCCAGATAGGCCCAGAACGAGCCCGAGAAGCTCAAGCCGAGGGGTTGCCCGTTGGAGGCAAGGTTCGCGATGAGCCAGCGCAGCAACAGCCAGTAGAGGGCGGCTTGGGCGATGCCCAGGAGATTCCCCAGCGGCCTGCTGCCGATCACGCCGACGATGATCGCAAGCACGATGAACCCGAAATACCAGGGCACCAGGGTCATCGCGTTTCCGACAAAGGACATGTTCGGCCGACCGGGCACCTGAACGCAGCCGACCAGCCACTGCAGGTACCAGACGATGGCCCAGGGTGCCGGGATGACGGTGATGAGACCGAGAAAGAGAACAAGGCCGCGCCAGAAAAAATCAAGGATGCCGAAATCCAGCTTCAGCGCGCCGCCGCCATATCCGCTCACCACCTCGCCGCCCGATTGCGCAAACGCGGGCGGGCTTCCGCGCCCCGCGAGCAGCCCCGGAATCTCCCCGGCCCTTTGCCAGCCGGACATCCCTTCGGTCCAGACCAGGGTGTCCGCCGCGATCGTGCCGCGGGCGACGAACTCGTGAAACTGCGCTTCCGGATAGGGGCCTTGCTGCTTGCCGTCAGCCGCAAAATACCAATTGGACATTCGCTTTCCCCAGTCCCGTGATCGAGCCCGCCGCAACTGTCGGTCGGCTGGCACGGGGAACCGGCATTCTGGCGGACGACCCAATGCGCTGTACAGACCTGGCAAACCGATTGCGCCGAATCTTTCGGTTCAGCGCTGCAACTTTTTTGTTCCATTTGCTCAGGAAGCTGCCAGATTTCGGCTTCAGCCAATCATCAATGGGCGGCTGCAAGACCTGCGGCCAGCCGACAATCAATCCTCGAGGAAACCCAAGGCCCAACCATGAAACTGGTCGTCGCGATCATCAAACCCTTCAAGCTCGACGAGGTGCGCCAGGCACTGACCTCCATCGGTGTGCACGGCATGACAGTGACGGAGGTCAAGGGTTACGGCCGCCAGAAAGGCCATACGGAGGTTTACCGTGGGGCCGAGTATGTGGTGAATTTCCTGCCCAAGCTGCGCATCGAGGTCGCCGTTTCCTCGGATCTGGCGGACAAGGCCATCGAGGTGATTTCGGCAAACGCGCGCACCGGCCAGATCGGCGACGGCAAGATTTTCGTAACCCCGATTGATCACGCGCTGCGCATCCGCACTGGCGAAACCGACAGCGACGCGCTTTAGGCGGTTTTCCATTATCATAGCACCGCGCCGGGTGCCCGCGCCGTAAGCAACAATGTGTTTTGAACGCGGCGTGGCGCTGATTTGATCATTGTTGCCTATACTTTAGGCGCGACGGAACAGCGCACGGTGAAAGCCCCTGCGGCTACTGCGAAAACGCCCGCTTTCATAAACCGTTAGGCACCCGCGACCGATCTGGCACGGCATTTGATTCTAAAGGGCCGGCTGTGGCCGCGTAGTGAAGTTCTCTCCGCGTGGCGAACCTCAGTCGAGAAGCCCGGTCTCCACGACCGGGCCAAAGCGGGGACGGACCCATGAAAATTGTTATGGCGATCATCAAGCCATTCAAACTTGAGGAAGTCCGTGACGCCCTGACCGCCATCGGCGTTCACGGTCTCACGGTCACGGAAGTCAAAGGTTATGGCCGCCAGAAAGGCCACACGGAAATCTATCGCGGCGCCGAGTATGCGGTGAGCTTCCTGCCCAAGATCAAGATCGAGGTGGCTGTCGCCTCCGATCAGGTCGACAAGACGATCGACGCGATCACGTCCGCGGCCAAGACGGGACAGATCGGCGACGGCAAGATCTTCGTTATCAACCTCGACCACGCGGTGCGCATCCGCACCGGAGAAGCCGACGCAGCGGCTCTCTGATATCGCGCTCACCCCCTACCATTCAGGAGTAAAACAAATGACGTTCAAGCGTCCCTACGGCGCGGGATTGGCGGCCCTCGCAATCGGCCTTTTCGCCGCGACCGCTGCCTATGCCGAGCCGACTGTCAACAAGGGCGACAACGCCTGGATGCTGACATCGACCGTGCTGGTGCTGTTGATGACCATCCCCGGCCTGGCGCTGTTCTATGGCGGCCTGGTCCGTTCCAAGAACATGCTTTCGGTGTTGATGCAGGTCTTCTACACCGTGTGCATCGTGACCGTGATCTGGGCCCTCTACGGCTACAGCATGGCTTTCACGGGCGGCTCCGACTTTATCGGCGGCTTCTCCAAGGCCTTTCTTGCCGGCGTGACGCCGGACTCGAAGGCGGCGACGTTCTCGGTCGACGCCAACATCTCGGAGCTCGTTTATGTCTGCTTCCAGATGACGTTCGCCGCGATCACGCCCTGCCTGATCGTGGGCTCGTTTGCCGAGCGCACCAAGTTTTCGGCGGTCGCGCTATTCATCCCGCTCTGGGTCACGCTGATCTACTTCCCGATCGCGCACATGGTCTGGTACTGGGCCGGCCCGGATGCGATCTCGGATGCGGTGAAGGCGCTGGCCGCGGCCGGCGATGCGGCGGCCAAGGCGGCGGCGCAAGCCAAGCTTGACGAAGTCAACGCGGATGCCGGCTGGATCTTCAAGAAGGGCGCCATCGACTTTGCCGGCGGCACGGTCGTGCACATCAACTCCGGCATCGCCGGTTTTGTCGGATGTCTCCTCGTCGGCAAGCGCACCGGCTACGGCAAGGAACTGATGGCTCCGCACTCGCTGACCATGACCATGATCGGCGCCTCGCTGCTCTGGGTCGGCTGGTTCGGCTTCAACGCCGGCTCGAACCTGGAAGCAACCGGCGGCGCCGCGCTCGCCATGACCAACTCCTTTGTCGCAACCGCTGCCGCAGCCCTGTCGTGGATGTTCGCGGAGTGGATCATCAAGGGCCACCCCTCGGTGCTCGGCGCGCTCTCGGGCGCGGTCGCGGGTCTCGTCGCGGTGACGCCGGCGGCCGGCTACTCCGGTCCGATGGGCGCGATCGTGCTCGGTCTCGTGGTCGGCGTGGTGTGCCTGTTCTTCTGCACCGTCGTGAAGAACGCGCTCGGCTATGACGATGCGCTCGACGTGTTTGGCGTGCACTGCATCGGCGGCATCGTCGGCGCGCTCGGCACCGGCATCCTGGTCAACCCCGCGCTCGGCGGCACCGGCATCATGGACTACACCACCGGCAAGATCGCCGACTACGACTTCGCGGCGCAGATGATCTCCCAGCTCTGGGGCGTCTCCACCACGCTGGTGTGGTCGGGCATCGGATCGGCGATCCTTTACAAGGTCGTCGACGTGATCGTCGGGCTTCGCGCCAATGTCGAGACCGAACGCGAAGGCCTCGACATCACCGAGCACACGGAGCGCGCCTACAACATGTGAGGTTTCCTCCCGGGACGCGGCCACGAGTACAGGTCGCGTCCACAACTTCGGTTTGGGCACATACCCGGCAATGCCCCGACCGTTGAGGGGCTCCAGCGCAAGCTGGAGCCCCTTTTTTCTTTTCGGGCAAGGGTATTGCCAAGATATGGGCCGACAACCGACACTCCCCGCAAACATACCGGGAGGACGTCATGAAACTCGAAGGCGGATGCTATTGCGGAGCCGTGCGCTACGAGGCCGAGGGTGAGCCGATGATGAAGGCGCAATGCCACTGCCGCGAGTGCCAATACTTCACCGGCGGCGCGCCCAACATGTTCAATTGATAGCCTTTTGACCAACACTAGTAAAAGTGCGATATGGGCTAAATGAGGATTCTTTTACTAGGGCGCACCGCTCAGGCTCCACGCGATTTGCCTCACGCACTCGCGCACAAACCTCTACGCTCCCTGATCGCATCACGCTGCGGTGCGCAACCGTCTGCCACGATCGTTGATCAACGAAGGTGGTTGAGCGAGCCACGACTGGTACTCTGTCAGCTTGCGTGATGAGATCTTTCAATGATGCGTGCAATGCGTCACAATCCAGCGGTGGCGCAATTGAAGCTCATCAGGTAGTTGCTGGGGAAGATCGGTGATTTTCGACGAGCCGATATTGGAGGTCACTCGTCAGAATCGCTCAATCGAGCGACTTGAACTTCTATCGAAGTTCGTCGCCGCGTCCGAGGCTGCTTTCCCTCACGTTCGAATACGTCTTTTGACAAAAATAGCCGCCGTGAACGCTCAGGCCTCTGTTCTAGACCAAGTCGCGAGGGTCGACCTATTTGGCGGCCTGATATTTCATCCGGCGCTTGGCCAGGATGCCTTGGCCTTCACCTTGGCTCATGAATTAGGTCACCATTTAGCTATCGGTCCTCGGTATGCCTGCAGCAGTCGTCTCGCATGCGACTGCGCTGCTGACGTCTGGGCCGTGACAAAAGGATTCAATGTCCTTTCGCTAAGCGATCCAAAGCTCAATATGGGAAAGGCTCTTCATCAGCTGCGAAGTATTATGCCGCGTAAAGGAACACCAATCCGTGGACTATCCCGGTGCTGGGCCCTCGACTGGCGCCGACGCGAAAGATCATTGATCGCTCGCAGGTTTGTCTCAGTGTCAGAATGCCAAATGCTTAAAAGAGTTAGGGGAGCGCAAGATGGGTGGGTTGATACCGAATCCAAATGACATGGAAGTTGTCGACGGTCTAAACGCAAGGTTTAGCGGCACTAAGCTCCAAATGCTGCGGAATCATATTCAAAACAAGAACGACGACTTTTTTGCCCACGGCAGACATCTGAGGCGCATCACATGGCGACTAAAGATCTTTCCCACTTCAGGCAATCGGCCAAAAGGAAGGTGGCTGACTTTCTTGAAGGACATCTTGCCGCAATCTATTCACGATCAAATTTTGACTGAACTTCGCAGCGCCGTCGGCAACCCGGCGCAAATCAATAACAACTGCGTGGGTGTTCGGTTTTGGGCGGTTTATGAGCCAAACCTGAAAAACAACTATGAACTCGTCGTTGAGACAGAATCGCCCGACGCCAACGGACAGTATTGGAAGAGCATAACCTTAAAGTGCTTGCAGGAGATTGATCCGAACGTAAATGGAGATCCCAACGATCCGCCGGGGGACAATGGAGAAAATGGTCCACCTCAACCTTCATTTCGTCGGCCACCTAAAGGAAAGCGCAAAAAGAGCGTTAAGCGCCCGAAAGGCGGCAAGAAAGTCTCCAAAAAGAAGAGCAAGAAGCGCTAATCGCTTGGAGCCCCCTGACCCAACGCCGAATTCAGCCGAGGCTTGAACTTTCGATGGCCTTACAGACGAATTCGCAGGTCTCAGAAAGTATTGGGACAAGCTTCAGGCTTTCCGGCGCAGGGGCCGAGAGTATCTCCATCTCATCAAGCGAGGGGAATTTGTGCTTCAGTGCGCCAATCATTTCCCGAACGTTCTTCGTTGGAGGCGTCGTGCGTGGTTGAAATGGCGCACTAGGCTTGGCGGCGTTATTGACGTCGAATGTTGTTACTTTGACGCCTCGATCGAGAAATCCAGCTTCATTCAGAGCCTCTGCAAACTCCTTAGACGTCATGGATTGATGGTTGCCAAAGCCTGCGAGACCTCTTTTGAATGCTCGACACAAGTCTCGTTTCAGACGCTTTAAGTCGCCGTTCTCACTTCTCAAATATCTCACAGATGTTGGCGCCAAGGAGGTTACCATATCGAAGTAGTTGGCAAACTCGGCGAAGTCATCGACGGTCTTCAAGCAAATTTTGCTGTTTCGATAAAAAGCATTCCAAACCGCCCTAACCTGCCTGAATTCGGTCGCCGATCTCCACGGTTCTGTGCTGAAGACAAGATGCTCCGTCATACCGGTTGATATTTGCGCTTGGTTTTCAACCTCCGACATCCCGACTGCACGAGGCTTTCGCTTGAAATCGTACTCCATGCTAATTTTCTTTTTGGCTTTCTTTGACACCAAGTCTGCGTTCCAAAAGATCATCTCCCGGACGCTGGTGTGGTAGTCGAGTTCGATCACGTGCTCTGCGCTGCGCATGAAGAATAACCTCGTAATGTAATCGTTCTGCTCGACTACTTCCGTATACTCGACGGGAGGTTTGATCCCCGCTTTCGCAAGCACAAATCGCTCGGTATCGACATCCTCGCCTGGCTTTAGGGTGGCTTGGCCGCGAGTACGCCAACCCAGCAATTTGCGAACGCGATGCTTCTCTGACAGAACTTCCGGATCTCCCGTGAGCAACGCGCGCGCTTCCGAAAATTTTTTCGCAATTGGACCGCTCTTGGCTAACGCCATTTCTTCGGTGTTGGCATTCGTAATGAATCCGTCCGTCGTGACGCTAAAGACCATCTTGTTGTCCGGGATTCGGCTCATGATCTCACCGACCACAGCACGAACGAATGAAGTGATGTAGGCAGCGTATACAGGATTGCTTATAGCGCTCTCACTAACTCGCTCGCTCCGCCGCTTGCGTAAACTAAAAACGCGCTTCTCCCGTAGCCCCTGTGCGGTTTTGCCATAGCAAGAGTTTGTAAGCTCCTTCCAAAACGCATTCTCGATCTTTGTTGGAGCCTCCGCCCGTTTCCGAATGGATTCTTTGATGAAAGAGAAGAAGACCTTGTGGCTCTCATTTTGTGCGACGACGACGCCATGGCGCAACTTTAGTACGCAGTCCATTTTCAGAGCGAGCTCGATTTCCGGTGACACGCAATAGCTGCGCCCAGAAAGCGGGAAGATAATCCCATTCTCTGTTCTCACAGGAAGGCACGGATACCGAGTGCCGTCAGGGAATTTGAAGTCTATACATACGAAGGCGAGATCACTCGGTTTAATGTCCTCGATCTTTGTTAGAGGACGTATCGAACGCCAATCAATTTCCCCGATAGTTGCCATCGCTGTGGGGTAGGCACTCGTCAAATCGTAATCGTACCAATCGTCTTCGAAGCTCGGTCCGAACCAAAGCTGCTCATTACGCCCACCGTGATAACATTCCGTGACAAAATCGATGAACCAACTTAATTCTTCGACGTATGGCTTGTGCCTGATGCGCCGAAACTGCTGTCTTCTTTCATCCCACACAGCTTCATCTACTGCCTCCTTTCCGACCATCACTATGGGGTCGAGCGGTGGATCGTGCTCCATCCATCCTTTGATTAGCAGCTTCATTCCGATATTTGATAGCGCACTTGGCACGAACCGCTCGCCAGTGACCGTCTGATATATGTTCGTCAACCTTAGAAAATATTTCGCACTGATTTCTGCATCTATGAGCGCATATGCCTCGAACTTGTCCCAATCCAGACTGCGAAGAAGTTTCATGTTCCTCTTCATCTCGAGTTCTTCGTCATCGTTCTCGGCGAGCCGAACCTTCTCGCGGTCAATTAGCCGGCCGAGCTCTGCCAAGCTTTTGCGGCCCGCTGGCGCAAGCAGTATTGAATCGCGAACGTACACACTGAGCTCGCTCTCCCCACCCCCGTCGAATTTGACCTTAACGTGGACCGGTGCGCTTGCTGATATGAGCGAGTTTCTAACGTTTTGGAGGCGCCAGAGCAGCTGCTTGCGGTCATCGAATGCAGGCAGATCGGCTCGATTGTAGTGCGCCACCAAGATGATCGTCTTTGGGACCTGTTGTCCGAGAGCAGCACCTCGTGATATCGCGTAGACGATAAAATCGGTGAACGAGAGGCGCTCGCCATTGTCAGGTATAGCGATTCCACTCCATTCGGCGCCCGTGTAGTTGATTGCGTGAAATTGGTACGAAACAACTTCGTATTTGGCCTTGCCCGCCTCTATCGCGTCAGTGCTGAACGGGTCTGGTGGCGATTGATATTCGGTGTCGAAACCAAGCAGTAGAAACTGGTATCGCTCCATATTGAGGATCTGCTCACTTTTGATCGAGTAATTCGCTTTTTTTCCACCGGGGCGCTGACGAATACGAACCGAGTTGCCCGTTTCAAGAAAGCTGCCAACCTTTTCGGATGGTGGTTCGTCCGGCTCGATTTCCTCGGGCTCAAGCTCGGAATAGTCGCCGTCATTCATTTCCGGTCTCAAAATAGATGGCGTATGCTTTCCAATATGGCAGGCCTCTGATACGGACCTAGTCCCTGGAGGACTTTTACACATGAGTTTCGAGGAGACCTTCAAGAAGGATGTTCTGGCCCGTTTCGACCGGGCGGAGGCTTCCATACCTGGCTATAGGTTCACGATCATCCGCGACCTGATCGACACAGGCGGCGCCGTCCACGTAGCCAAGATCCTAATGCAGTTGGATAACGTGGCGACGATCCAATACGGGTTGGATATCTTGGCCCAAAATGACCTGCTTGACTGTTCCGTCGAACAGGCCGTTATTGACCATGAGGCAAGCGGGGAATTCTCTGCTGCAGAGGTCGCGACTGCAAGAACGAAGTTGAAAATTGTTAGGCTAAAACATGCCGTTAAGGATTAGCAACGTTTGTTTTGGCTGAAATTGGATCGATGGCACCGAGACTTAAGTTGGCTCTACCGTTGATGACCGAGTCCTATCCCGAGCGACAACGCCTTTTGCCGCAGAGAGCCGACGGAACGCTTCATCATCTTCGATAGCTTTGCTACGGGCGTTCGTGCTTTCGAGTGAGCCTTCAGCATCTTGATGTCAGATGACGTGTATGACTTACGAGTGGATTTCTTGTTGGTCTTACGTTTGGCCATCCCAGTCTCCTTCTTTCGGACAGCTGCTTAGTCCATAAGTGTAATCAGCATCAAGCGAACCGTCGCGAACATCCCAGCCTTTTTTGCTTAACCGGTTGGCGTTTGGTGGCAGTTAGCAATTAAAGCACCTCCACATGGTGATGCTTTCTGCAATTTTACGAACGATCAGTTAGCCTGAGAGGAGAAGTTCACTCGGCAATCAGGTCAAGGTGACAATTGTCCCAATCTATAGAATCGAGCAGCGAAATCTTCTGCCGCTGCTTGAGAATGTAATCAGTCCAGCCGGTGTCCGCCTGGTCCTGGATGTCGATCTGGTGATAGCCAAACTCGGTCTTCGGCCACTGTTCGCATACAATCGCAGAGAACTGGTCGAAGGAGCAGTGGTACGGGCGGTCGATAATGCAGTGATAATGCAATCGATTGTCGACGCTGCTCTCCAGTACCGCAACCATCAGCAGCCGCTTGCCATGTCGCTTCGCTTTGCTACCGAGAACGGCATGGTTTAGTCGATTACGGAAGTGGCGTAGGTTCGTGGATGCTTTGATTGGATCAATGACGCTAGACCCCGATCTCTTCTTTAGCGTCAGTGTGACGGCAGCGGGTAAACGGAAGGGTACAGCATAAACCATTTTCCGCAATTGCTCGCCAGCGCTTCGTGATTGGCCGCTCATCTGTAAACAATTGGCGGCCACCTTCTTGAGCGGCGCAAGCGACATAAAGTCCGTAACAGATAGTGACGACACCTATTGCTAAGTATTAGGACCGCGCCACCAGGTCCGTTGAGAACGAACTTTTCTTCGCCGCCTTTCGTATGGCCTCGCTGCGTGATGTAGTACTTTCCGTAGTTTTGTTTGCGGCTGTAAAGAGTTTTCCGCAGGTCCATCAACTCTTCGAAGCTCTGAGGCTTATTGAGAGCCAGCCACTCGATTACGTCAGTCGGCGGCGAGTCGGGGTAGCGTTGACGTTGCCTTAGTTTACGTGCTGCTCGCTCCGAAAGTGGCGGCGGCACTGTCTTTGGAATGATTGGTTCTGGGTCGTCCCAGAGCGGCGGTGTGTCGGTCATATTAATCTTGCTCCGTTGTGAGTTTAAGTTGTGAGCGGACGCGAAATCCTGACTCCAACGGAGATATTTATTTTAGAAAATTTCCTAGCCTCGCCCTTATGGTCGAATTTTTTCTCCCAACTTGCTGTTGGCATCAATCGCACACTCCTGCGCGATTGAAAAAAAACTTTTTACCACCCGGACCGGAGGCCGAACTCTCTAAATATTGCCGTCAAGCGCAACCAGCCATTGGGTCACGCATAAGATTCGGCAGCTTAAGGATATGATTCATGAACTACTCACCGACGGAAGAGTGCTCGAAAGTTGAATACGATCGGAAGCAAAGAAACCTTAGACATTATTGGGAAAGGTTCTCCCGAGACGTAATCGCGTGGCTGATCACGAACTACCCTTGGACCGAGACAGACAAGGATGACCTGGGGCGTGCCTTACTAACGTATGAGTCCAGGGGCAAATACGAGATAAGCGGCCTCGGGTTCACCAAGAAAACTCGCGTTGCCCGATACGTGGTGACCGGACCAGCCGGCTCGGTCTTTATCCCGAACGAGCAGAGCCATCGCGAGCTCCTTTTCTCAGCGAGTTTCGAGTTGTTCTCGATAATGGAAAACCGGTCAAAGCCGACCATCAGCGATGCTCTCTACTGATCAAAGCGCCTAAACCAAAGCCGGTTGGGCCAACTGATACAAAAATGGGATAGAGCCAATGACTCCATCCCATTCGCTTATTGCGCCATCTTTTCAGTCCTAATGGCAACTAGCTGAGCTCGAAGGCCCTCGATCCAATCACTTCCACCGATTTTCATCGCGGACTTCGGCCCTCTGATAGACAGCTCGTGTCCCCGTCGATGAAGCACAAAATTTTCGAGCTGTGTCTCAACGTCATTCTGACTGTTGTCCATCAAGTATTCGAACTGATCCAAGTCTTCGCGTGATACTATGTTTTCGGCTACCCAAGTTTTGATTCTTTCGCCCACGGAGCCCACAGTGCGAGCGATCCTGGTCTCATGGCGACGGCGATTGAGGGGCTTGCCGAAGATCGCAAGGATTCGCGCCCGTAAGAAGCGTTTGCTTTGCCGGCGACGGGTCATTTCAGATCCCCCCGTGCGCGCAACTCCTGCTCGTATTCTTTGCGCTCTTGCTCCGTGTACACGCGGACAGGACCGGCTGGGAGCTCGGCGGAGCCCCTGAAACCCACCTGACGTTGAAGCTGGTTGCCTCCGTATCTGTTGACCGCGAGTCCCCTGAGGTGGCTGGGGTTAGTAGCGATTCCCAGCTCTTCAAGTTCGACGACGCTATAAGGCTTCGCCTTTGCGCGCCGTCGACGATTTCCGGTTCGGTCCCCCTTCGGATTTCCGGTTCGAGAACCCTTTGATTTGGTCATTTATCGCTCCGCGAATTGAGGCAACGGTATGCTGCCTTTCAATAGACCCCGCTTTTGCGAGGTCTTCGGCCGGTGGCCGTCGCGTGCGCTTCGCGCTACATGGACTCAAAACGGAATGCAGTCCAGCGAAAAACCATACATTCTTTTCATTAAGAGGGTCGGAACAAACTCATAATAAAATCAGCTACTTAATCCGCGCCGGTGGACGGATCGGAGCTAAACATTCGACGATCTGGTGGGCAATAACGCCCGATGAACGCGTTGTCCAATAAGTCGCGAACACCATCGTAGGTCACTGGCCGCGGATTGTAATACGGCGCCTCCAACACAAGCGATGCGGCACGCGCTAGGTCATCACGCTTCATGCCAATTTCCTGAAGCGACATCGGTGCACTCAATTTCTGCATTAGGCCGAAGATCGCACTGGCCGCGTCGTCTTTCGCGTTCATGGCACGCTCGACACGGCTCATTGCCTCGGACGCAGCGACGTAGTTATAGGCGAGCACGTGCGGCAGAATGACAGTGTGGGTTTCCGCGTGTGGCAGATTCCAGGTGCCACCAAGCACGTGGCAGAGTTTGTGATGCAACGCCATGTTGGCCATACCTAGCACAGCTCCGCACAGCCAGGCTCCATAGAGACAATCGCTGCGGCTATCGATGTCGCGCTGGTCCGCCTTCACTCCGGGCAATCCACGCGTGAGCGCACGGATGCCTTCCTCCGCCATCAGGCTCGTGATCGGATTTGCATTCTCCGCGTACAGCGCCTCCGCTGCATGTGCGATCGCGTTGAACCCGCTCGCGATCGATAGGGTCAGCGGCAGGTCGAGGGTCAGATACGGATCGTAAATGACGGTCTTTGGCAGCACTCGGCGGTCCCGCCCGGTCCTCTTCAGTCCCCCCTCGGTCAGGCCATAGATCGGCGTCATCTCGGAGCCGGCATAAGTGGTCGGCACCGCCAGAATCGGCAGCGTTGAAGCGAGCGCAATGGCCTTGGCGAGACCAATCGTCGAGCCGCCGCCGGCGGCCACCACACAATCCGCACCCAAACGGACTGCCTCCTCGATGGCCTTGCGCGCGATCTCCATGGGCACATGCATCGCCGCATGCGGATAGACGCCAACACTGCGCTCGCCAAGACGGGCGGCGAGATCGGTGGCGAGCTCCACCTGATTCGGCGTGGATAATATCAGCGCGCGCTGGGCGCCGAGCTGCTCAACCTCGTGCGGCAAATGATCTACGGCGTTAAGTCCGAACACGACGCGCCCTGGCGAAGCTTCGAAGATAAAGGACCTCATACTACGCCTTTCCCTGCACGACCTGCTAGCGCGGCTAGCCTAACGCGGGCAGCGCAGCTAAGCTATCGCCCTGGCTAACATGAAAACCGCTCCGGTAAAGCAAGCTGAAGACCTCGACCTGCATGCGCTTCGGGTCCTTGATGTGCTGTTCCGCGAGCGAAGTTTGACGCGTGCCGCCGAGGCGCTGCATACGCAACAGCCTGCCCTGAGCAAGACTTTGGCTCGCCTTCGGCGGTACTTCGAGGACCCCCTGTTTGTCCGTGTTTCGCTTCGCATGGAGCCGACGACAAAGGCGCTCGAACTGGAGAAGCCTGTTCGAGCGCTGCTGGACGGACTGAAACGCCTTCGCCAGGAACAGACGCGATTTGATCCGACGCAATCGACGCGGGAATTTCGGGTCTTTACTCTCGATGCCGGCGTTATCGTGATGCTGCCGGCCGTGATGAAGAAGCTGCTGGAGGCGGCCCCCGGAGTTCGATTGCGCGCGGCGCAAATCGGCCTGCAGAATCTCCACGCCTCCCTGGAATCCGGAGAAATCGAACTCGCGATCGGCGAATTTCCGCTGCTCGTTCCCGGAATCCGTCGCCAGAAGCTGTTCTCCGGGCGACACATGTGCATTTTTAGAAAGGATCATCCGCGTCTTTCCCGCGATCCATCATTGGCTGATTTCCTGGAAGAGCAACACATCTTTATCAACGCCGCCGGAACAGGCCATCCGCACCAGATCGCCGAACGTTCGCTCGAGGAGCAGCTGCCGGCTAGAAACATTATTGCCCGCGTGCCGAGCTTCACGGCAGCCGCGATCCTTGCCAAGAATACCGACGCGTTAGCGACGATGCCGGGGCCGGTCGCTGCAGTGCTCGCCCGGGAACTCGACATGCGCCTCGCGAAACCGCCGATCAAGCTTCCGGAATTTGAGATCGCGCAATATTGGCACGAACGTTTCGATCGCGATCCCGGCAATCAGTGGCTCAGATCCGTGGTGCATGCCCAATACGGCGGCAAGCCACCCCGCAGGGCCTAGGTCGTCACGCCGCAACGTCTGCTTCCGCTGACGCGTCCTGAGCGATCGGTTGCAGCACGAAGTCGTATTCGAGCAACCAGAACTGTTGATGCGAGACACCTCCCGAAGGCTTCTTGCTGCCGGCCGGCATCAGCTTGAACGGGGCGATCAATGGCGCCTTCACGCCGTACACCACGTCAGTCGCGATGTACGGACAAGTCTCCTTAAACACATGCGTGATCAAGCGATGATAGCCGGGCGCATCGATCAGGAAATGAATATGGGAGGGCCGCATCGGACTAATTTCGGTGCGGATCATGATCTCGCCGACGCTACCGTCCATCGGGATTGAATAAGGCACGGGCAGCACGGTCTGAACAACGAACTCGCCGTTAGCATCTGCTTCGAAGATGCCGCGCATCCACGGTTCATCGCCACCATGCTGCGCGTCGTAATGCCCATCACCATCCGCTTGCCAGATATCGAGCGTTGTGCCGGCAATCGGCCTTCCCGCCACGCTGCGAACCGAACCCGAGACGTAGCAGAGTTCGCCCGGCGCGCCCCTGGCCATGTCGGCGCCATCAGGCAAACTTGGCGAATCGTGGACGTGAAAGGGGCCGGTCACCGTCGTCGGCGTAGCCTCGCTAGATAGCCTGTGATTGATGCAGTCGATGAGCATGCTGACCCCGACCACGTCAGAGGCCAGGATGAACTCCTGCCGCTTGTCGTTCGACAGCTTGCCAGTGCGGGTCAGCCACTCAATCGCCGCCATCCATTCCTGCTCTGTCGGCTCGATCTCACGCACGAAGGCGTGCAGATGATTAATCATCGACTGCATGATCTTTCGGAGCCTCGGATCCGGCACTGAGTCCCATCGATCGAGCACGATGTCCGTGATGTTGCTTTCAGTAACGTAAGTCATGGCATGCTCCACGAATTGCTTTTCCGCTACTCGGGGTCGAGCCTTCGCCGACCCCGAAGCTGTGGCCTTTCAAACTCGGGGATCGACCAGCACGCCGGTGCTGGGCTTGCGCGATGGCAGGAAGCCAGCTGCTATACCGGCATCCTGGGCTCGGGCGTAAGCCGCAGATGCGCCGTATTCGGTCGCGACGTCCTGCTTTAACTCGATGCCGCATACATTACGCGCGAAGCTGGCGTAATGGCCCGCGCCCGAGAACTCCGCGCGCTGCATCGTTAGCGATCTGATCGCCATCAGCGGCGTGCCGTTGAAGTTTTCGAACATGAACAGGCGTCCACCCCAATCGGAGAGATAGAGATCGCGGATGACGCGTCCGATCTTGAGCCGATCATGCGGTTTGCCGTTCGGGCCGGTGTTGAGCTTTGTCAGCCATGGACCAAGTTTGGAATCCTGCCATTGTCCTTCGGTCGGGAAAAGCAAAGCGCTGCGACCGCAGAGATCGAGCAGCTCGTACATCATCGAGGAGAAGTGCTCGAGATAATAGGCGCGGCCGAAATCGTAGAGCAGGATGTTTGGCTTGTAATGGCCCCCGGGCGTCAGGAAGCCCATATCCTCGGAAGCAACGACATGAGCGATCATCGCCTGGTGAAAGCCGACGAATTTGGCGACCCGGGTTTGTACGGCCGGGATCTTTGCCGTGCCGATGTGCTCGGTGATGAGGATGGCGAGCCCTGCCATCAGCTCAGCTCGCACCATCTGCCGGATGATCGCGTGGTAGTGCAGCCAATCGAATACGCGCTGCGGATAGAGCTTGGCATGGTCGGGGTTGCCGATGTGGAAGACGTATTTCCAGGGAATGAACACGTGGTCAAAAACCGTAAGGTTGTCTAGCTCGTCGCCCGCCGAGGCCAGGGGATGCTCGACTGGATCATTCTTTACCGTGCTTTCGCGGCAGACGACCGTTATGCCTTTGGTGTTGACGGGGGTCATCGCGAAGATGATCTGCTCGGCTGGGATGCCAGGACGGAAGAACACGCCGATATGGATCCAGTCGCCAAATGCAGTGCCGGTACCAATCGCCTTGACGCCATCGACGACGATGCCTTTCTCGTTGGTCTCAACGATACGCAGCGCCGGCGAGCGGGCCTGCGCATCGGTGCTTGAACGGTCCGCCTGCGGATCAACGAATTGCGGCGTGCAGTTTAAATCGTTGTTCTTTGCAAATTCGAAAAACTCCACAATATTCTTGGCAAGCCCCCGACCCTCGGCACCGATCGCGGCATCTTCCCAGGGCTGGGGATCGTCGACATACGTCAAAAGCGTATAATTATTGGTGTCTGGCATGCGAGGGAATGAGGTGCCGCCAAGCTCGCGCATAATGGTCTCGTGGTATTTCCGCTTCCGCCGCACCTCTTCTTTGTTGCGATGGCCGAACCATTGCATTGAGCGACGCACACCGCCCTCGTCGACAAAGGTCATCACGTCCTGCAGGTCCTTGCGGTGATGCAGGTCGTAGAAATCAGCAATGCGGCGGGCATAGTCGCGAGTCTTCGGATGAGTCGCGATGTTGTCGATCTTCTCGTTGCCGACCCACACGTCGCGGCCGTCATTGAGGGCTTCCAGATATTGCGAGCCAGTGCGTAGCATAGTCAGCTCCTTTGGGTGTGAGGTTGGTAGCAGGGCGTTCAAGCCACGTGTCGGAGGGTTGCGTAGTTTCGGCTGTGGTAGATCAGGGGTTCGCCATCGCCAGCGTGGGCGGTGGAAAGCACTTCGGCGAAGATCACGCTGTGAGTGCCGACCTCTCGCACATCGGCAACGCGGCAATCGAGCGCGACACGCGAGGTCGTGCAGTAGGGCGCACCGGTGGCGAGCACGCCCCAGTTGGGACCGACAAACCGCTCATTCATCGGTACCCTGCCGATACCTGCAAACACTTGAGACAGTTCGACCTGATCAGCACCGAGGCTGGAAACACAGAGCACTCCATTGGCTTTGATGACCGCGTTCGCTGCGCTCTTGCGATTGACGCAGACCATGATGGTGGGAGGCTCGTCTGTTACCGAACACACGGCCGAGCAGGTAAAGCCGGCAATGCCGTGCGGACCGTCGGTAGAGACGATCGAAACCGATGAAGCGACACGCGACATCGCTTCGCGGAACTCGACCGCTGTCGCCCCCTTCATCGTTGCTTCGATAGATGCAGGGACTTGGACGTCACTAGCCAGAGAGCCGATTTCCGTGGGCGCTAGCATCTTCCTCTCCATTCGCTTGTCGGGCTGAAACCGACGCCGCTTTGCTGTTCTCTTCAGCTTGTCGCAGGAGGAAAAGCCGCGCCATCCAGGGTGCGGCTATAAAGACTATTGCCTTAGGGGAATGGAGGTTTTCAGCGATCCCGCCGGCCTTGGCGTCGCGAGCCAAATCATTCGCTCAATATCGAATATCGGCTGATCTCACCAACTGATCCTATGCCTGCTCGTCCAGGAGCAGCGGCTGAAAGCTATGAGCTGGGACAGGTTTTGTAGGCTCGAAGGCTAAGGAGTTCGCAATTCCGCTGAGCTGGATTTTCTGAAACTTTCCGGCTTGGGCCCTTTCGCTGAAAATTTCTCCCCAATTGCTGTTGCCCAAATGCGGATTTGAGCGGACGGCGGCCCCTGTCACTAGCAAACGACAGGAGCCACTCTCATGGCGAAGATTTCTTTGGTGTCGGTCCAAAAGCCGACTGCAAATACGCCGATCCTTCAGCGTCGCAACAAGCTGACCTCGAACATCGATCAGCAGATCACTAAGATTGGGCTCTTCCGCGAGGGAAAGAGGATCTCACGCGAGCAGTTCTGGGTGGATAGGAACGGGGCGATTTATTTCCAGCTGCGCTATGGAAAACAGCCTTTGGCTGTAGATAAGGGGCTCAGCACGTTAAAGGCGAGCACGTTTGACGATCTCGTCGCACAACTAGACGAAATCAAGACGATCACGGTGGCCGGCGGCCTGGATGAGGCACTCGCGAGCTGTGCGAATGCCGTTCGCTCCAACTTTAAAACCTCAAGAGATAAGAAGGCTGGTCGGAGCTAACTCTCTCTCTGCGTCTCCGCGGATTTATATGGCTTTGTTTTGCCTTGCTGTTACGCCGATCGCACAAACGCAATCGTCTTCGATCGACGGTAGCAGCCGGTCTGGCTCAGTCCGAACGCGGGCGCAATGAGCCGGCCTTCACCGGAGCCAACTCGGGGCCGACTAGCCAACCGTTGATCCGCGCACCTAAGTCAGCCAAGCGGGCCTTTTCTAGAAGAGCGTCGCGCTTCTTCCCAGCAGGTAAACTGTAAGCCAGCTCGCGAGCGCGGTGAGCTTCATTAGCTAGGCGCTGACCAAACGAAACTTGATCTTTGGTGTGCTGGTGCTTCATGTTTTGTTTCGAAGCTCAGATGTGTGATCCGCAAACTCAATCCGCGGCTTTTCGACATCTCTCAGAGCGCCTCTCCCTTTTCATCGCAATCGTAGGCAAAGCCTCACCTGACCGCCAATCGGCGCGCAGACTTGGGATTGAGATTTCTGCGCGTGATAAGAGCCGGCGACACATTGCCGAATTCCGATTTTGGCACGGCGCAGGTAGAAGCATTCTTCAACCATGCCAGTGCGCGCGCCATCGACGCTGTATGCCTTCTGATGACTGATTCTCTTGATCTTGAAACGCTCATCTAGATCATCCCGTCGCTGCTTGTCGGCATACGCAATCGCTCCTTTCGCGACGCGTGCGCGAACGAATGGAAGAACGTTAGGCTTTCCAACTAAATCGCCAGGGCGGTAATAACTCGCCGCCTACCGAACTGCGAAACAACCTCATGGATGACGCTTTAGTTCCGGCCAGCGCGCAAATCACGGTGATGTGTTTTGACAGCGCCTGCCTGAAGTACGGCGCAACTGGCGTCATCTGGTTCAAGCAGATCTCACAGGGTCTGTTAGCCTCGCGAAATCTTACTTCCTGCTCTCACGTTGCGTACTGACTTGCGCGAAGCAAGAGGACACAGATGATATCCGTTCATTCTCAGTGACATCACGTGCGTCCGGCGAGACGGCCACAGCAGCACTCAAGCGAGGCCCGCCTTAACCGTCCGTTTACCATAACCATTCATTCTCTGCTTTGGCGACGGGGCTTTCAATACATGGCGCAGGGCAATCTCAGGCCGTCAGTGGGCCCACAAGACGCTGGGGCAACCGCGCTCGAACTTGTCGATCAAGCGGCCGAGGTTTTTCGAGCGCAACGCGACCTCATCATTGCGGCCGACCATCGATTGCAAGACGCGTCTAGGGCTTTGGAGCAGGCTCAGGCAACTATCGACGCCCAGCAGGATCAACTGATAGCGTGCGAGTTTCGTGCTCAAGCCGCCGAAGCCGATGCCCGTGAGGCGAGGCAAGCGCTAGCACTCGTTGAGGAAGCTATTCGTCGGCGACTGCTTTGCGCCAAATCTGATGTGAATGGGAATTTGGCCGTTGCATAGGCCAATATCAAAACGGCACTTGGAGCGTTGAAAATCATCCGGGGTCCGCGGCGGCTCACGGTTATTGAGCCCATAGGTGTTTTCCGCGAAACGAGACCACCGGACATGCGAGAGGATGTTCGCGACTGACGCCATTGATCACCGCGCGCCTGACGATGTGTCTCCAGTATTCACGCGCCGCCCGCCTCTGAGCACCGCGCAAATCTGAACTTCTTGCGGTCCGAGGTTTCGCTCTGAGAACCTCTCGGCCCCGCCGTTGCCGATCAGGATTGACCTGCCTCCTCTCCACTAGGTGGAAGCACTTGCCGCAATTACAGGTGATGGCTAATCGCCGACTGAACAACAGTCGCAAACAGAGCTAAGGCTGTTTGGCTTTACCGTGGTTTTTGCCGAAGAAATCGAGGGCAATTAGCGCCGCGATGACGACTGCAATTGCTACCGCCGTGGCGCGGATTTCCTCGGTAGAGAAGCCCAAATCGTAGCGCGCCACGTACCCTATCGCGGCCGCCATGTATGCAGCCACGCCGACTGCGCTGGCGGTTATCACTGTGTCGAACTTGCTTTCCATTGAGAAATAATAGATCGGTCGGCGGCTAATCAATGTGAGCTGGTTCACACTGTGGTAGTCAGTCGCTGGCTGCGGTGCATGAGTCCGCCTTTGGCCCTTCGCAACGTCTTGCAGCGGCGCGCAACGTTGGTCGCTTTTGGAGTGAAGCGGAAGTCGACGGGTAGGTAGGTCCAGCGTAACCGGTCGCGTATGACCCGCAGCGGACACCGGGGAGCACGAATTTGGCTCATTCAGCCCTTCCGGAATGTTGGTTTGGCCAGTTAACATGGGCCTTGCTTGCTAACCCTTTGGGGGCGGATATGGCGCGGTCATCAAGGACGAGCGGCAAGAAGTCCGTGTCGAAAACGCGCAAGCCGCGCGGCGCAAAGCGCCGGAACGCCGGCCGGTCTAAGGGAAGCATTGCGCCAACCGCCAACCGATTGAGACGTTCGTCCGGCCGGGGGCTTGGCAAAGAGTTGAAGGAGGCTCGGGAGCAGCAGGCGGCTACGTCCGCGGTGCTTGAGGCCATCAATCGCTCAGGTTTCAATCTCGATGAAGTTCTGCAGACCCTTGTGAGTACCGCGGCCCGCTTGTGCAAGACAGGTCCAGCGGACATCTTCCTCCTTGAAGGAGACGTTTACAGATTTCGGGCCGGTCAAAACCTGACCGAACCCTACCTTGAACACGAAAGGCGAGCGGAAATTCGTGCTGGGCTCGGCACGCTCGTCGGACGCGTCGCGTTGAGGAAAGAAGTTGTGCGTATCGCCGACGCTCTCGAAGATATTGATTACGAGGACAAAGCGGCGGCCTCAACAAACAACCTCCATTCGATGCTCGGAGTGCCGTTGTTGCGTAACGGAGAAACGGTCGGTGTTTTTGCTTTGGCACGTACTCGCATCGAGCCCTTTAGCGAAAATCAGATAAGGCTGGTTTCGACGTTTGCCAATCAAGCGGTGATCGCGATCGAGAACGCACGGCTGTTCAACGAGACCCGCGAAGCACTGGAGCGGCAGTCCGCGACGGCAGAAATCCTGAAGGTCATAAGTGCGTCACCCGGCGAACTGGAGCCGGTGTTCCAGGCCATGTTGGCGAATGCAGTGCGCCTATGCGAGGCGGGTTTTGGTGTCCTTTATCGGTACGAGGACGGCGCCTTCGAGCCGGCAACAATGCTCAACGCACCCAAGCCATATTCCGATTTTGTGTGGTCGCGTGGACGGTTCTTGCCGCAAAGCGGCAATACCCTTGACCGCCTTTTGCAAACCCGGCAAGTCATCGAGATAGTGGACGAATTGGCAGTGCCATTTCCCACCCCGGCCGGCAAGCTCGGCGGTGCGCGTTCACTGGTTGCAGTGCCGATGCTTAAGGAAGACTGCTTGATCGGCGCTATGGCTATCTACCGGCAGGACGTGCGCCCCTTCGGTGATAAGCAAATCGAGCTGGTACAAAACTTTGCCGCTCAGGCCGTTATAGCCATCGAGAACACGCGGCTGCTCA
Source organism: uncultured Alphaproteobacteria bacterium (assembly GCA_963738845.1). Taxonomy (GTDB): domain Bacteria; phylum Pseudomonadota; class Alphaproteobacteria; order Rhizobiales; family Xanthobacteraceae; genus Bradyrhizobium. Next base: position 40,287 of record CAVTYJ010000025.1, read on the forward strand.
AGGAACTGCGCGAGCGCACCGATCAAGTAGCAGAGCTAAATCGGGGTCTCGAAGCGCGGGTCGCCGAGCAAGTCGAGGAATTGGGCCGGGTCGGACGTCTGAAGCGCTTCCTCGCGCCGCAACTTGCCGAACTGATCGTCTCGCAGGGCGACGAGAGGATCCTCGAAAGCCACCGCCGCGAGATCGTCGTCGTGTTCTGCGATTTGCGCGGCTATACCGCCTTCACCGAGACCGCCGAGCCCGAGGAGGTCTTGGATTTCCTGCGCAAGTATCACGGTGCGCTAGGGCCGCTCGTCAGCCAGTTCGAGGGGACGCTCGACCAGTTCTCCGGCGATGGGATCATGGTGTTCTTCAACGACCCGGTCCCGATCCCCGACCCGGCCGACCGTGCGGTAAAGATGGCCGTTGCGATGCGCGAGGCGGCGGCGTCACTGACTGCGGCCTGGCGCGAGCGGGGTCGCGAGTTGGGCTTTGGCGCGGGCATTGCTCAGGGTTACGCGACCTTGGGCCAAATCGGATTTTCGGAGCGCTCCGGATACACCGCGATTGGCACCGTGTGCAATGTCGCAGCACGGCTTTGCGGCGCGGCCAAGGACGGCCAAATTCTGCTCAGTCAGCGCGTCAACGTGGCACTCAAAGGAAGCGTAGCGACTGAACAAGTTGGCGCGCTCGACTTGAAGGGTCTCACCCACCCGGTGGTCGCCTACAACGTCCCGCTCACGGCTGGCCAACCGGCTCTCCGCGTTATCGACGGGGGTAATCACTGAGCGGCCAGTCAGCGGATGCAATCCGACTTTGGCCCTTCGCCACATATTGCAGCGCCGCGCAACCGCGGTCGCAAACGGAGCATAGCGGAAATGAACGGGCAGTCCTCTATTGCAGAGGACGACGTTCGTGACCCATCGCGTCGATTTGCAATCCGGTTCTTGGAGGCTAATGCGGAGGCTCCGCCGGACACCGATCCTTCCACAGTTGGATTAAGTGTTGGGCCAGCGAATGCTCCGCCTCTTGCTAAATCACGCGAGCACCCGTCCGGGCGGCAGACCAGACACAACGAACTCTCGGTTCAAACTCAGACTATGCGTGGAAACAGGTTCAGGATGAGCACCATGACCAGGCCGACGAGAGCGACAATGGATTGGACAACGGAAATTGTCTTCGTCGCTTCTCCCATCGTCATTCCGAAAGATTCCTTTACCATCCAGAACCCCGCGTGGTTGGCGTAGTTGAAGAACAGCGATCCGGTACCAATCGAGAGGGCCAGCAGCGGGAGGTTTAAAGACGGATCGGCTCCGGCCACCGGGGCCAGCAAACCTGCCGCTCCGACGATACCTACGGTCGCCGAACCTGTCGAAACCGAGAGCAGCATCGCTATCGTCCAGCCGAGCACAAGGGGCGGCAGCGAAAATTGATGCGTGACGTGCACGATCGCATCACCGACTTTTGCGGCCGTCAGAACTTCCTGAAAGGCGCCGCCGCCGGCGATGATAAGTAAGATCCCGGCGATCGGTTTCAGGCTCGCGCTGAGGGCTTCGCGAAGCTGCTCTGTACTGCCATTACGCACGTAGACCAGCGCGAATGAAGCAAACAGAACGCCCGCGAGCATCGCGATGAGCGGAGTACCCACGAACGCGGTGAGCTTTGCTCCGAACGACCCCGGGGGAAGGAGGGTTTCGCCGAAGGTGTTCACCAGCATCAGAATGGCCGGCAGTAGTACGGCAAAAATGCCGACGCCCACGCCAGGTTCGCTTGTTCGCGCCGCCCCGTCACTGCCGCCGTGCTTGGCGGTGAACTCTTCGAGCAGGGCTTGGTCAGGCCGCACGCTCATCCTCGGAGCGAGAAACATCCCGTACACGGGTCCCGCCAAGACAATGGCTGGAATGGCCGCGATGAAACCATAAAGCATTGTCGGTCCGATGCTGGTCTTCAATGTCGCGATGGCTGTCAGAGGACCGGGATGTGGGGGCACCATTCCGTGCATCGATGCGAGCGCGGCTATTGTTGGGACGCCGATATAGACATAGGGGGAGCCCCGAAAGTTCTTGTGGCCCTCAAGCTTGCGCGCGACACTGAAAACAAGAGGCAGCACGACGACTAGACCAACCTCAAAAAACATCGGAATGCCGACGATAAAAGAGATAAGCGCCATCGCCCAGGGCAGTACGCGGTCGGACGTCCGGTGTAGGATCGCGCCAGCAATCGCCTCCGTAACGCCGGCATCAGCCAAAATCTTTCCCAGCATCGCACCCAAAGCGATGATCAGGCCAACAGCTCCTAGCGTCTTGCCTGCCCCGTTGATCGTCGCCTTGACCACCGAACCGGTATCCATCCCAGCGACAAGACCAACCGCTATTGAGACAATGAGCAAAGCGAGTAGCGGATGCAAGCGAATGCGCGACACAATGAGCGCAACCAGGAGCAGAACGCTTCCGATCGCGGTGAGCAACAGTTGGACGTCAAGTTCCGACATGCTTTCGTCTCTCCCTGGAAATATGAGGGCGAACAGCGAGCTTGTTACCGATAGCGTGGTCGCAAGCGTGGCCGATAGACGGTTCTTGGAGGCGCGTAAGCACGCAACGGCATACAGACGAAGAACTTAAGACAGGGTGCGGCAAACTACGTAAAAGTAAAACCAGCTCATTCGCATCCAGAAGAAATCGGAAGCCGTATATTTGAACATGGGCGTAGAGTGTCTGCAACTGGCCCTTCGCGTCGTTTTCGGGTGCGGGCAGAAATCAAGTCGCTTTCAAGTCAAAGCGGACATCAATGGTAGGCTGAACTAGCTGGATTGGTCGCCAATGACCCTGAGCGGACGAGCGGACCTCAAGGAGTGTTCAATAGATTTAGGCAGGCGCCAACGCGAACTACTTACCTGCCGTCATGCCACATCGATAAATGCTGGCAGCGCCCGTTCAACCATCTCATCGGATGCCGTCAGACTTATACGGAAGTAGTCGGGTGCATTCATCATGCTACCGGGCAGGACAAAAACATCACGATCTGCGAGCGCGTTCCATTGTCTCTGCGGATCGCTATCTGCCCACTTGCTCCAAAGGTAGAATGTGCCTTCAGGCGCAAGGACTGAATATCCGGCGCTCAGGAGCGTCGCCGTAAACCGGTCGCGCCGCCGCGTAAGCGCCACTTGATCGATCGAGAGATCTTCAAGGTCCGGAATCGCGTATTGCATCACGGCATTAGGAAAACACCAACCCAGGGCCATCTGGGCAGAAAACATAGTTTTCTGAAGAGCATGCCGATCCGCAGGTGGCATCAACGGCGATATGGCGAGATAACCGAGCCGCTGTCCCGGTGCGAGTAGCACCTTGCCATAACTGTAGGAGATAAGTGTCCAGGGATACAGCGCGGCCGGGCTCGTGAAATCGCGCCCGTCGAAACGCAACCTTCGATAAGGCTCGTCCGACAAGAGAAATATTCGGTGGCCAATTCTGGTCGAGGCACGCTCAAGCAAATCGGCAAGAGCCTCAAGTGACCCACGGCTGTAGATACGTCCGGTTGGATTGTGGGGCGTGTTAACGATGACGAGCCGTGTCTTGGGCCCGATTGAAGCTTCGACCGCAGCTAGATCGAGATCAAAAATCGACGTCTGCAGCTTGACCTTCCGCGGCACGGCATTGGCCGCCAACAGCATCGGCTCATAGCAGAACCATGCCGGTTCCGAATAGATGACCTCGTCACCGGCGTCGACCACAAGCCGAAAGGCGACCATGATGGCAGCGAATGCACCGGAGGTCAGCGCTATGTCTGCCGGTTCAAAGGTAAGGTTGAGTTCGCGGCCGAGCCGCTCAGCGACAAAGGCTTGTGGCTCCTGCTCACTCGTCTTATAGGCGAACCAGTTCTCGTCGTGTGGGATTGCCCGCTCCCGAACCGCATTGACGATACCTTCAAGTGGCATTTCGTGTGGATTGCCGAAGGTGAAGTCACATATGCCGGACTTGAGCCTGCGCTCAGCATAACGTGAGTTAAAAAGGAAGGACTTCACCACCTCGAAGGCCGCGTCCGTCGCTATCATCCGAGCCGAAATAGCCAACATCCGTTACTCGATCGTTTAGTGACGACTGCTCAAGAATTGAGCTGGGCACTTGGCGTAGAGCGTGAAATCTTAAGCTCCTCCTCATTCATGTCTGCCGACACATCAGCGAAAAGAGGCGTGCTCAAATAGCGCTCGCCGGTGTCAGGAAGCATGCAGAGAATGTTCGCTCCTTTTTCCGCCTCGGCTGCAATCTTTAGCGCGCCGGCGAAGGTCCCACCCGAAGTAATGCCGACGAAGATGCCCTCCTGGGTAGCGAGGTCCTTGCTGCTGCGAATGGCGTCGGGACCGGAGATCGGCAGGATGCGATCGATGACCTTCATTGCGACCGCGTCATCAGTGAGCTGGGGGATAAAATCCGGCGTCCAACCCTGCATAGGATGCGGCTTGAATGTCGGATGCGGTGCCGCCGGAGTACCGTCTGAGTTCCGCGACTGCACGATGCCGCTGGCCAATAGCTGTGCATCCTCTGGCTCGCAAACGATAATCTTCGTTTCGGGGCGCTCCTTAGCGAGGACCCGCGCGACGCCCTTCAGTGTTCCGCCAGTTCCGTAGCCTGTAACCCAATAATCCAGGCGGTCTCCGGTGAAGTCGTCCAGGATCTCGCGCGCCGTGGTGCGCGAATGGAAGTCGGGGTTGGCTTCGTTCTCGAACTGCCGAGTCATGAACCAGCCGTGCGCCTTGGCAAGCTCGATGGCCTTGGTGACCATGCCCATACCGCGCTCGGCCGCGGGAGTTACGATGACCTTCGCTCCAAGGAAGCGCATCAGCTTGCGCCGCTCAACGCTAAACGGCTCTGCCATGGTCACCACAAGCGGGTATCCCTTGGCTGCACAAACCATGGCAAGACCAATCCCCGTATTTCCGCTTGTCGCCTCGATGACTGTCTGGCCGGGCTTAAGCTCTCCAGACTTTTCGGCCGCCTCGATTACCCCGAGAGCCAATCGGTCCTTGACAGAGCCGAGTGGATTGAACGCTTCGATTTTCACAAACAGATTGACGCCTGCCGGCGCAAGGCGATTGATCCGCACGACGGGCGTGTTCCCGACCGTTTCGAGGATGTTATGATATCTGCCCATGGACTTTTCCGATATTACGCGGGTGTTCCGGCACTTGCCTTCGTGTGAAGCATACCCGAATTTCCCTTGTCAGTAATCAGCTGACGCACTTGAATGTGCGACCACATCCGAATGGCCAACGACAATTGCTCGGGAGTGGCCATTCATGAGTTCCTCCCTCCCAACGGGAGGCTGTTTGCCAAGCGAGCGCGTGGACCGGCGGCGGCTATAGCCGAATAAGCAGTCCGAGGAGAGCGCACGCTTCCCGAGCGGTAGAGGTTTGAGAAAAGGGCTGGGATTACACTCAACATCGCGAAAGCTCCTTGAGCAGTTTTTGCGCATGCACGAGGTCCGGCATATCGTGCGTTTGCGGAAAGCACTTGAGGACAGGGGCGAGATGATTGGCCGCCTTTTCAGTAAGCCCCTGATCGGCCCAAAGCTGAGCAAGATCGCTCGCGGCGCGAAGGTCGAATAGCGTTGCCCCTTGCCGCCGCGCAGCCTCGCCGGCGCGCAGGAAATCTGCCTCTGCTTCGACAAATCGCGAGAGCCGAACGCCCAGTCTACCGCGCAGCCGGTAGAGCTCCGCTAGCATGAAGAGCTCTCCGGTCTTTAGCGCGGTCGACAACGCATCCTCGAGCACGGTGGCGGCCTCGGCGGTTGCATCGGCAAGCATGAGCGCTTCGGCGAGCCGGCAGCCCCATGTCGGAAGGTGGAGCGCAGCACCGACACCCTTCCAACCTTCGATGCCCGCCCGCAATTCCTGGATCCCGGCTACGGGGTCCCCAACGAGCGCCCGCGCACAGCCAGCCTTTATAGTGTGGCCAGCCTCCCAGAAAATCAGGAGGTGCTTCCGGGAGAATCTCAGCGCCTCTTCGGCAAATGCGAGACAGTCCGCTGGCCTGCGCAGTTCGGTGAGGGTGTTGCAGTGGATATCGTTTGCAAAAGCGATCAGCAGCGGATATTCGGATTGGCGAGCCAATTCGAGTGCACGCTCACCGGTTTCAAGAGCCTCATCGAATCTGCCCTGAATGACCAGGGCCCAGCCAGAATAAATCAGCGAAACGATCGCCGGCGATTCGCCGTAGACCCTCACGGCTTCGTCGTTGCCCAGGTTTTCACAAGCCTTAATTCCCTTACCGAAGGCTTCGAGCGCTTCACTGAACTCGCCGCGATTGAATCGAGTAGATCCGAGGGCGCGGCATGCAAGGCCCAATTCGATGCCGCCAATCTTGATCGCCCGATCGAGCAGTGTGCTGGCGATCTCCAGGCTCTGTTGGAGATCTGCGCGATCAAAGACACAGTTCCACAGCCCCCGAAGCACGAAGAAAAGATGCTCCTCGTTACCCAGGCGCTCGCAGAGCGTCCGGGCCCTGGAGTAGGTCCGCTCGACAGCAACGGACGAGTACCCGTGCGCCGCAATCTGCGGGACGCCCAGCGCAATCAGCACATCGAGTTCCTGCCTGTCGCGCGCTTCGCCTTCGGCGCTCGACAACACAAGCTTGAGAGCTCGTTCAAAATAGCTGATGGCCTCCGTGTTGGCGTAGCGCTCGGCTGCATTGCGCCCGGCCTGAAGCCAATGCTCAATTGCAGTCTCTTCCAGTCCTGCCGCTTCCGCATGTTGGGCGATTAGCTCCGGCGGTCTGGGGGGCGAACTCGCCGCAAAGGCGTCGGCGATCCGGCCATGGATGCGACGGCGTTCGCTTAGGAGGAGACTGTTAGCGGCTGCATCGCGCACGAGCGCGTGCTTGAACGTATAGGCGGCTTCCGGTGGCGTACCGCGGCAAAAAACCAACTCCGCCTGCGCCAGCCGATCGAGAGCAAGCTCCAACTCGACGGGAGACAGGCCGGCGATCGATGACAGTGTCTGATAGTGGAACTCGCGTCCGACGCACGCGGCGCATTGCGCCACGCGCTTGACCCCAGGCACTCGATCAAGGCGGGCCATCAATGAATCGTGCAATGTCGCCGGGATCGCCGCTGCCCCGATCCGGTCGCTCGCTTGTCCTTCTTCGGCTAGTTCAACGACCGCTTTGGTTAGCTCCTCCACAAACAGCGGAACGCCATCGGCTCGGCTGGTGATCTCATCGAGAACGGCGGGTGGCAGTCCGCGTGTGCCCGCAATGCTCGTTGCGATCGCTCCCACTGCGGCCTGTCCCAGCCGATTGAGCACGAGCCGCGTGACCAGAGGATGAGCAGCAAGCGACGGTGATCCGTCCGGGCGACTTGTGAATACGAACATGACTTTTGAACGGGCAATCCTGTCAAGCCCGAGCTCAAGCATCTCCAGCGTGGTGGGGTCGATCCAGTGGACATCCTCGACGAGGACCAGTACCGGCTGCAGGGCCGCGAGCCCGAGCAACTGGTCAATCAGGACCGACAAGGTCTGCATACGCTGTAATTGCGGGCTGATCTCGATCGGTGGATAGCGGGCGGGCGTGCGAATTCCAAGCAGGTCGGACAAAAGGGACACCGCCTCGGGAGTACGGCCGGCGACATCGAGTAGACGTTCAAGCTTGTGCAGCTTGGTTTCCTCGGCGTCCTCAACGGCGATTTGCGCGGCATGGCGCAGTCGCTGGACAACTGGAAAGAGCGGACTATCCCGGTAGTAAGGAGAACACTGGTACCTGATTTGGAAGCACGGATGCTCAATCGAATCGGCCAGCGCGCGGATTAGTCGCGATTTTCCGATTCCGGCCTCTCCGAGCAGCAGGACAGCCTTGCCTTCGCCTGCAACCGCCTGCGCCCATTGCTCGCGTAGCGACCCCAGTTCCTGATCGCGGCCAAACATTGAGCCAAGCCGCCCGCGGGAGCGGACTTCGAAGCGGCTCTGTCTAACGCGCTCAGCGGTCACGGCGAAGATGCGGGTGGGCTTGGCTATCCCTTTGAGCTCGCGATTGCCAAGGTCGCGGAATGCAAAGGCATCCTGCGCAAGCCGCCAGGTTCGTTCGCTGACTATGACTTCGCCGGAACGAGCAATTTCCTGAAGGCGGGCTGCGAGGTTAGGAGTGTCGCCGACGACAGCTTCCTCCTGTGCGGCCCCTTCGCCAATCAGGTCGCCGACGACGACGAGACCAGTCGCGATGCCAACGCGAGCGGCGAGCGGCAATTGCTGCCTAGTTTGTAGCTGGGCAACGGAACTGACGATGGAAAGGCCGACTCGGATGGCCCGCTCGGCCTCATCCTCGTGCGCCGTCGGCCATCCGAAATAGGCTAGTACTCCGTCGCCCATAAACTTGGCCAAATGTCCGTCGAGACCGGCAATCTCCCCCGCGACCGTATTTTGGTACAGGCGTATCACTTCGCCCATTTCCTCGGGATCAAGGCGCGCCGACATTGCCGTCGAGCCGACTAGGTCGACGAACATGACTGTCAGTTGTCTTCGTTCTGCCCGCTGGGGTGGTGAAAACTCCCGGCTTTTGGAGTCAGAACTTGTGCCCGATGAAGGTGCCTGGCGAAGCGCCTTCATCACCCGGCGGCGTTGGCCGATCGATAGTCCCAGCTCCTTCAAGTCCGTGTCGGTCAGTTCAGGAAGGATTTCCAAATCAACGTCGTTCGCGAGAAAAAGGTCATGCAACGAGGACAGCTCGTGGGCGTCGAGCCAGTTTCGCAGCTTCTCGGGCCCTGACATTTCGTGCACTTGGCTTCCTGGCTAACGATCAGTAAATTATAGCCATATAGCACACCGTGCCAGATAACCGGATCGGACCTCAGGTCAAAAGGCTCCGTTCTCCAGGCTTGAGTCCTCGCGATTGTAACCTTAGGTCGCGCTTAGTGACATATTGCAGCGCCATAGCGGTCGTTCCGGGCCCTTCCAGGATATTGGTTTGGCCCGATAAGATGACCCGTTTTGATCCAGAGGGCGGACATGGCGCGGGCATCAAAAAAGGGCGGCAAGACGGGCGCGGCCAAAACGAGCAATTCACGCTCAGCGAACGGCCGCAAATCTAGCAAGTCCAAGCGCCGCCTTGGGTCAACCGCCTTCCGATCCAAGCGTTCGTTGGGCTCGGGGCTTGGCAAGGAGTTGAAGGAAGCCCGCGAGCAGCAGGCGGCTACGGCCGAAATCCTCAAAGTCATCAATGCGTCCCCGGGCGATCTGACGCCCGTTTTTGATATCATTTTAGAGAAGGCGCATGGTCTCTGCGATGTTCCATGTGGCAGCCTGCAGCTCTTCGACGACGCTTACACGCGCGCGGTCGCAGTCCGCGGTATGACCGAGCCGTTCGAGAAATTCCTACGTCGGGGATATCGGTTAGATCAAAATCAACCAGTTCAATCACTTCGCCCATTCCAGATTGACGATTTGGCGAAGGTTGCGACCGATGGCTCAGCCCTCCAAGCCGCATTTGAGCTGGGTGATCTACGGACAATGCTTTCTGTGCCCTTGGTCAGGAGTGGCGTTGCGTTCGGTCGTATCGTTGCAGGTAGGCAACAAGTGCGCCCGTTTTCGGAACACCAGATTGCGCTACTGCAAAGCTTCGCCGACCAGGCCGTGATCGCGATTGAGAATGCTCGGCTATTCAACGAGACGCAGGAAGCGCTGGCACGTCAGGATGCCACGGCCGAAGTTCTCAAGATCGTCGCGAGCTCGCCTTCTGATGTGAAGCCGGTGTTCAATGCCATTGTTCGCACTGTCTTACAGGTGCTGAAATGCGACCGCGCGTTTATCATGCGTTGCGAAGCTGGCTCCTATTTTCCTGTCGCGAGGGCGACGCTCGACGGCTCCTTCGTTGAGCTCACAACTGGTTCCCAACCCATCGATCCCGCGGCCAATTTTCCCTCGCGTGCGATAGTTACGAGGAAGACGGTCTATTATCCGGATAGATCGGTCATCGAGCTTCCCGAGTACGAACGATTTATCAACGAGGAATTCGGGGTGAAATCGTCGGTATTCCTGCCGCTGTTGCGCCAGGAAGACTGCATCGGCGTACTCGCGCTCGCGAGCAAAAACTCCCATGCCTTCAGCGCAACCGACATCGCGCTCGCCGAAGCCTTTCGCGATCAGGCGCTAATTGCGATCGAAAACGCGCGGTTGTTCAACGAAACAAAGGAAGCGCTGGCCCGCCAGACCGCGACATCCGATGTGTTGCGCGTCATCGGCAGTTCGCCAGGCGAGTTGCAGCCCGTGTTCGACGCGATGTTAGAAAACGCCACTCGTATCTGCGCCGCTAAATGCGGAATCCTGTACCGATGCGCGGGAGATGCCCTTCGAACCGTCGCCACGCATGGTGCGCCACGGACTTTTGTTGAAGAGCGCCAGCGCAATCCGATTGTCAGGCCGGATCCAGAGACCACGCTTGGACGCGCGCTGTCGACCAAACACCCGGTTCAAATTGCAGACATATTGGCAGAAATCGACGATTTAGATGGTCGAGCCGCAAACCTTCCAAAACTCGCTGGTGCCCGGACTGTTCTTGCAGTCCCGATGGTCAAAGGAAATGAACTGTTGGGAGCTATCCTGATCTACCGTCAGGAAGTGCGCCCCTTTACCGATAAGGAAATCGAGCTTGTAAAGAATTTTGCTGCGCAGTCCGTGATCGCCATAGAGAATACGCGCTTGCTAAACGAGTTGCGTGAGTCTCTCCAGCAGCAAACGGCAACTGCGGACGTACTAAAGGTTATCAGCCGCTCAACCTTCGACCTGCAGAAAGTATTGAACACCTTAGCTGAGTCCGTCTGTCGCCTATGCGAGGCGTATGACGCTATCATCTTGCTATGTGAGGGTGATTATCTCCACATAGCAGCCCACTTTGGCGAAATCCCGGTGGTGGATAAATGGCCGATCTCGAGGGATTGGGTAAGTGGGCGCTGCGTGGTTGATCGCAAGCCTATCTACGTCCATGACTTGATGGCGGAGGAGGCCGAGTATCCTAGGGCTCATGCATTCGCGCAGCGGACCGGTCACCGCACGCTGTTCGCAGTACCCTTGCTGCGCGACCAAGAGGTAATCGGCGCAATTAACATCCGTCGTACCGAGGTTCGCCCGTTTACCGACAAGCAGATCGAACTGGTTTCGACGTTCGCCGACCAGGCCGTGATCGCAATAGAGAACGTCCGCTTGTTCGATGAGGTCCAGGCCAAGACGCGCGACCTCGAAGAGGCGCTGAGATACCAGACTGGCAGCGCCAACATCCTCAACGTGATCGCGTCTTCGCCGACGGACGTTCAGCCGGTACTGGAGGCTATTGTGAAGAGTGCCTGTGACGTCTGCGACGGCTATGACGCTGCCGTACACTTGAGGGATGGCTCAGACCTGTTGTTCTCTGCTCACCACGGTCCAATCCCTTTCGCCTGGGAGGCTGGCAAGCGGCCAATCAGTCGTCACTGGACGGTCGGCCGCGCTGTTCTCGACAAGCAACCAGTGATGGTCTCTGACTTTCGTGGTCCGAAAGGCGACGATTTTCCCGAAGGCAGGGAAATGTCATGCAGACAGGGTCATCGCTGCACCCTTTCGGTTCCTCTTCTTAGGGAAGGCGAAGCCATCGGCGCAATCGCGCTTCGCCGGATGGAGCCTGTCGCTTTCAACGAAAAGCAGATCGCACTGCTGCAGACCTTCGCTAACCAGGCCGTGATCGCTATCGAGAACGCGCGGCTCTTTAACGAGACGCAGGAGGCGCTGAAGCAGCAAACCGCCACGGGTGATGTGCTCAAAATCATCAGCCGCTCATCAGTCGATCTCAAGACGGTGCTCGATACGCTGGTAGAGACGGTGGCGAGCCTCTGCAATGCTGACCAAGCGGTCATGTGGCGACGACGAGATGACCTCTACCACGTCGTCGCATGGTACGGACTTTCGGAGGAAGCAAAGGAATTTGTCCGTGCTCATCCCGTTGTCTCAGGGCGCGGCACTGTAAGCGGCCGTGCGGCTTTGGAGGGCAGACCTATCCACGTCTCCGATGTATTAGAGGACCCGGAATACACCTATAAAGACGCCCAGAAGCTCGCTGGCTACCGCTCTTTGCTCTCCATCCCGCTCCTGCGTGAAGACGCATTGATCGGCATATTTAGCATTCACCGTACCCGTGTCGATCCCTTCACATCGAAAGAAATCGAGCTCGCGTCTAGCTTTGCCGACCAGGCAGTGATCGCTATAGAGAATGCGCGACTTTTCGAGGAGTTGCGCGAGCGCCAAGCCGAACTACGCGTCACCTTCGACAATATGGGCGATGGCGTTGTGATGTTCGGCGCAGACACGCGCCTTGTTGCGTGGAACCGCAATTTTCAGTGCATTCTGGACTTACCGGACGAAGTAGTTGCACAACGCCCGACCTATGGCGAGTATGTTCGCGTCCTTGCAGAACGAGGCGAATTCGGAACCAACGACATCGAAGCCGAATTGAGCCGACGTCTTGAGGACACCGATAGCGAATTGCGCCTAGAGCGCAGTCGTCCAGATGGGCATGTCATCGAGGTGCGCCGGAACACGGTGCCGGGCGGAGGCTTTGTGTTGATCTATAGTGACGTAACAGAGCGTAAGCACGCTGAGCAGGCGGTTCGCGCAGCGCGGGACGCGGCCGAAAAGAGCCTCCGCGAGCTGCAGACCGCCCAGGATCGTCTGGTCCAGACCCAGAAGCTGGCCTCGCTCGGTCAGCTCACCGCGGGCATCGCGCATGAGATCAAGAACCCGCTTAACTTCATCAATAACTTTTCTGCTCTTTCGTCCGAGCTGACGGACGAGCTTAATAGCCTCCTGGTCAAGGAGAGGCTCAGCGCTGAGGGCCGACTGGAAGTGAGCGATTTGACGCGCTTGTTGAAGGACAACCTGGACAAAATCGTCCAGCACGGCAGACGCGCTGACTCTATCGTGAAGAATATGCTGCTGCATTCTCGTGAGGGCGTTGGTGAGCACCGGCCGGTCGAGATTAATGCTATCGTCGACGAGAGCCTCAATCTCGCCTACCACGGCGCCCGTGCAGAAAAACCGGGTTTCAACATCATGCTCGAGCGCGACTTCGATCCGACCGTCGGGGTTGCTGATATCCACCCGCAGGAGGTCACACGGGTCCTTTTGAACCTGATATCGAACGGGTTCTACGCAGCAACTCAACGGGCTGCCGCGGGGAACGGCTTCGAGCCGAAGTTAGAGGCGATGACGCGAAATCTTGGCGACAAGGTCGAGATCCGTATCCGGGATAATGGGATGGGTATACCACCTGATATCCGGGAAAAGATCTTCAACCCGTTCTTCACGACAAAACCTGCTGGCGAGGGTACCGGGCTCGGGTTGTCTATGAGCCACGATATTGTGGTGAAGCAACACGGGGGTACAATTGAGGTTGTGACTGAACCGGGGACTTTTACAGAATTCATCATTACGTTACCGCGCATCTTGCCTTAGCAAACAGAGGCAGCGGAATGAGCACCTACATCATCGTGGTCGATGACGAACCCGATGTCGAACACCTGTTCCGCCAGCAATTCCGACGCGACATCCGCAATGGGCGTTTTTGTCATGGAGTTTGCGGCGTCAGCGCCCGAGGCATTGGAGCGCGCGAAGACGATCGCTGATCCCATGGTGATCCTGATTCTGTCGGACATCAACATGCCCATGCCCGGCATGACCGGATTAGAAATACTACCGAAAGTGAAGGCTGCGCGGCCAAGCGCGCCTGTGATCATGATCACCGCCTATGGCGATGATACCACAATGAGGAAGGTGACCGAACTCGGGGGCTGCCGGATTGTTGACCAAGCCGATCGACTTCGAACTGTTGCGACAGGAGATCGATGAACGACTGAAACGGGCGGCGTAGTCGCGAGGAGCACGGCCCCGCCCGATTTAGGCGCGAGTGGGGGCAGGGCCATGTCGGGCCATTCAGGGAGGTTATTAGGTCGCCCGACTAACGCTGCGGGCGGAATGCGTCAAACAGAAGGCGGCGCGACAAGGTCCACGAGTTGCTTCGAGTTGCCGTTTGCATGTCGGTAGATAGTTTGCAGATTATTGCCGTCAACGAGCCCGCTCTGCGATAGGGCATCTTCAAAGGATCGATCGATAGGTCCCAACGATGTATCGCCGAATACGAGCCATCCGATCCGCTTACCGGGCCTGGAATGGCACCGCGACAGAGGTGATCAGGGGAAGGACATCGCGCCGCCTCATGATAGTTCGTCCGGGATGGTTCTTAATTTTGCGGGCGCCGCGGTCTCGATGTGGTCCATGCACTCAATCACCTCAATCTCGGGATCGATGAGCACCTTGCGCAATGTGACGAGCACGGCGCCGGGTATCTTGTTGAGCCTTGATAATCGCGACGCCTTTCTGGCAATCAGATTTATCGTCTGTCATTGCCGCCGTTGCACCATCACGTGCGCTGCGAGCGAAAGGACTGAACGCATCTTGCTCCTCGTCCTATTAGCTTACGATACTGTTCATTCGTCGGAGCTGTTGGGTTCTTCATTCTCGCCCCGTTCATTTTCTTTATCGGGATCGTGCGGCGACATGAGATCGCGAGCGAACTCCGCTCGATCCACTTACCCGCCGACTTCGCTGCTGAGCAGTGGACCGAATAGCTCCCACGTCTCGCCCTTGAACCTCCTGAGCTGGACCTGCTTGATCGGCGCGAAATCAATCGGGCTTGTGTTGATCGTGATGCCGGGCAGAAGGTTTGTGGTTCGGAAATTCCTGAGGTTCGCGGCCTGTTTCATCACGTTCTCACGCGTGAGATTGTCTCCGCACTGCCTTAACACCTGAACCAGCGTCTGGGCGATGTTATAGCCGGTCACCAGCAAACTATCCGCGCGGTTGCCTTCGGGAAAATAGTTCACCAGAAATTCGTCGAACGCCTTCATGCCTGGAGCATCCTTCCAGGTCGGGTCGAGCGGATCCATCAGATAGGCGACCGAAATGATATCTTGTGCGTTTGCAAACCCGGCTGGCTTAATCACGGCGCCGATAGAGGTGGCGACGCTATTTAGGATGTGTAGCGGCTTCCATCCGATCTCGCCCGTTTTTCTGATGGCCTGTGCAGCGAACTTGGGTGTGGCGATATCTACGAACACGTCGGCATTCAGCGATTTCATCTTGACGATGTGCGAATCGATAGTTGTTTCCGCCACCTCATAGGCATCCTCGGCAATAATCATAGATGCAGCCTTGTCGCCAAGGCCGTCCTTCAGGCCTTTGAGATAGTCTTTACCGTAATCGTCGTCTTGATAGAGCACACCGATCCTCGCGTTGGGCTTCTCCTTCAGTATATACCTTGCGTAGATCCGCGCCTCGCTTTGGTAGTTGGGCTGCCAGCCCATAGTCCACGGGAAGTTCTGTGGGTCATTCCATTTGGTCGCACCACTGGAGACGAACAGCTGCGGCACCCTGTTCGCGTTCATATATTTTTCAATAGCGCTGTTCGAGGGCGTGCCGAGTGGATCGAAGATCAAGAGAACCTCGTCGCTCTCGACCAGCTTGCGCGCCTGCTCTACTGCTTTTGGCGGGCTGTAGGCGTCATCGTAGGAAATGAAGTTGATCTTACGGCCGTTGACACCGCCTTCGGCGTTGATCTTTCGGAAATAGGCCGCCTCAGTCCTGCCTATCACCCCGTAGGCCGACGCCGGCCCACTGTAGGGCATGATGTTGCCGATCTTGATTTCAGTATCAGTAACACCTGGATCGTATTTCTTCTGAGCAATCGCGCTGCTTCCGCTGGCAGCAAACAAAATGAGGGCGGTCGAAAACGCCGCCAATCGTCTCGTGACGAAGGACATTTCGTTTC
This sequence comes from uncultured Alphaproteobacteria bacterium, assembly GCA_963738845.1. Taxonomy (GTDB): domain Bacteria; phylum Pseudomonadota; class Alphaproteobacteria; order Rhizobiales; family Xanthobacteraceae; genus Bradyrhizobium. The sequence goes on from CAVTYJ010000025.1 coordinate 56,099, forward strand.
TCCCTGATAAATCGATTAAGTGCTCTCATGGGCCTCTTCAGCCGTATTTTTGATATTGAATACCTTACATCAGGAGCTGTCGACTGATGAGCGCTCATTCTCGCCCGCGGTCGAGAAGGTTCGCAATCTGTCAACGGGGCTGACCATACTTTATCGCTGCGAGGTCGACGGTGGGCTCGGCGCGAGATGCATTAAGGGAGAGCGCCAGATGGCAGTGGAGCATGCAGCACCGTGGCTTGGAGGACGAGCGTCCGCGTTTTTGCGGGAAGAGCCGATTGCCGCGACGCGAGCTGGTTAAGGGTCGCTTTGCCTTTCGCGACACCGCCTGCAATCACGAAGATTTTTTTCGGCGGCTGTCGGTTCAACTGCTCCCCGTTCGTCGTCCGCTTGAAGAAGCATTTTATGCGGTCAATCAGGTCGCTTACTTGCGAGAAAAAGGAGAAAACTGATGGTGACTGATTTTGTGACGTACCTAAGCTTCGATAGCCGATGTGAGGAGGCATTCAAACGCTACGAGAAGGTCTTCCAAGGCAAAATCGTGATGATGATGCGCCATTCCGGCGCGCCTCCCAATTCCGGTGTTCCGCAGAATTCCGAAACCGCCAATCGCATCATGCACGCAAGGCTTGAGGTCGGCGGCCCGCCGCTTGCTCATGGGAGGAGACGCGCCAGCGGATAGCTCTTCGAGACCTCAGGGCTTCTGCGTAAGCCTTGCGGTGGATGATCCTGCCGAAGCCGAGCGGATATTCGGTCAACTATCGGAGCGCGGCGCGATAGTAATGCCGATCGCAGAGACATTTTTGGCCCTACGTTTCGGCATGGTGACAGACGAATTTGGCACGCCCTGGATGGTGAATTGCGAGAAGCCGATCGGGTGAGATCGTAATCCGGCTAGCGCAACGTGGCGTCGGAGAGCCTAGCGCGGTCCCGATGCCCGCTTTGGGAGCCGAGTGGAATTGGTTTGACTTGGTGATTGCCTGTCAAAGGAGAGAAGCTTTGATTACTTCCAGTCGCACAAACTTGACCCTTCTAGTCGGCACAACCAAGGGGGCGTTTTTGATTTATGGCGGCAATGACCGTAGCGGCTGGGCTATTCAAGGTCCTTACTGTGACGGCTGGCCGATCAATCATGTAGTTGGGGATCCGGAGACCGGAATCCTTTGGGCGGGAGGCGGCGGCGAATGGCACGGCGCAGGTGTCTGGTGCAGCGAAGACGGCGGTGCGAATTGGAAGGTCACCCGCCTTACAAAAGGGAAGATGGACGATTGGGCCGCCAATGATGCCGATTTCGCAAAGATGGTTGGATGGACCAGCGACCCGCTACCGTTTACTGATACGTTCACTCAAGTCTGGTCGCTCGGCTACGCCCACGGCACGCTATACACTGGCACCAAACCAGCGAGCCTGCTGGCCAGTGAGAACGGTGGTAAGGATTGGAAACGGATACGAGCTCTTACGGATCACCCTTCGGCCGCTAGCTGGAACCCTGGCGGTGCTGGGCTGGTGCTGCACACAATCGTAAGTGATCCAGGCAACCCGAAAAAGCTCTGGGTCGGAATCTCGGCGGCCGGCGTCTTCGCGACCGAGGATGGTGGAGAGACATGGGAGCGCCGGAACCGTCTCTCCAACTCAGAAGCGGGCAGCCAATACGACCACCCCGCCGCGCCGCGCGATGGCGACATTGGTCACTGCATCCACAACATGATGCGTGCACCTGGCTCGAGTGACTTACTGTATCAACAGAACCACTATGGTGTGTGGCGCTCGGCGGATGGTGGCCGAAGCTGGGACGACCGAACCAAAGGCTTGCCGTCGACCTTTGGCTTTCCGATCCGCGTTCATCCGCGCGATCCGAATACCGTCTGGACGCTGCCACTAAACGGCGACATGGCCGGACGTTTTCCACTCGACGCAGCCGCAGCGGTCTGGCGGTCGAGCGACGGTGGCCATACCTGGCAAGCGATGCGTCAAGGTCTGCCACAAAAGGACTGCTTCTTCACTGTGCTCCGTCAAGCAATGGCGGGTGACGAGCATGATCCGGCAGGCATCTATTTCGGCACAAACACTGGTTCGGCATTCGCGAGCTTGGATGAAGGTGAAAATTGGCGGGAAATCGCGCGCCACTTGCCAACTATACTTGCTGTAGAAGCACTCGAACGGCGCTAACAGCGCCAGGTAATTGCGTCGGGCATCGCGAGGGGGCGGGGCCTGCACCTACTCGCTTCAGAGTAAGCCCGCAATCGCTGATTGAGCCTCCGACTGAATGAGCTTTAGGTGCGCCTCACTTCTGAAGCTCTCTGCGTAGACCTTGTGGACATCCTCTGTGCCGGACGGCCTTGCGGCAAACCAGCCGCCCTCTGTCTCCACCTTGATGCCGCCAAATGCCTGTTTGTTGCCAGGCGCGGAGGTCAAGATCGCAGTAACCCGATCGTCGGCGAGTTCCTTTATATTGAGGATCTCCGCGCTTATCGCCTTAAGCCTGTTCTTCAGATCTGCCGACGCAGGCACGTCGATGCGCTCATAAAAGGACCGGCCGAGTTCATGAGCCAGCTCATTGAAAAGTTCGCTGGGATCCTTTCCGGTCCGCGCGAGCATTTCGGCTGCGAGCAACCCGAGAATGATCCCGTCCTTATCGGTGGTCCAGACCGTCCCATCGCGCCTTAAGAACGAAGCGCCGGCGCTTTCCTCGCCGGCAAATCCGAACGAACCACTGCCGAGGCCGTCCACAAACCACTTAAAGCCAACCGGTGTCTCGACAAGTTTTCGCTTCAGTTTTTTAGCCACGCGATCGATGATCGAGCTACTGACAATCGTCTTGCCAATTGCCGCATCTGGTCGCCATTGCGTCCGTTCCTTGAAAAGATAGGCGATTGAGGCAGCCAGATAGTGATTGGGATTCATCAATCCGTTTGTGCGCGTCACGATGCCGTGCCGATCAGCATCGGTGTCATTGGCGAACGCGACATCGAATTTGTCGCGCATCTGTATCAACCCTGCCATCGCGTATGGCGAAGAGCAGTCCATCCGGATCTTGCCGTCCCAATCGGCTGTCATGAAGCGGAAAGTAGGGTCCACGAGGTCGTTGACCACCGTCGCATTGATCCCATAGCGCTCAACGATTGGTTTCCAGAAATGGACCGCAGCGCCCCCAAGGGGATCGATGCCAATCTTGACGCCTGCGGATTTGATCAAGTCTAAATCGACAGCGTTCTCAAGATCGGCAACGTACGCATCGATGTAATTGTGTAAGTGGACGGTGGAGGACCGGCGCGCCTTATCATACGACGTGCGCCGGACCCCCTTTAGGCCTTCCTCCAAGTAGCGGTTTGCCTGTTTTTCAATTCTAGTCGTCACATCGGTATCGGCAGGGCCGCCATGCGGGGGATTGTATTTGTACCCACCGTCCTCCGGAGGATTGTGCGACGGCGTGATGACCACGCCATCAGCATGCCCTTTGCTTCGTCCCCTGTTGTAAGTCAGGATCGCGTGGGAGATGACCGGCGTCGGCGTGTAGCCGCCGCGCTCGTCCACCATGATTTCGATGCCGTTCGCCGTGAACACCTCAACGGCATTACAAAGCGCAGGCTCCGCCAATGCGTGGGTGTCGATTCCGATGAACAACGGCCCTGTTAGGCCGCTTTCACCGCGATTGTCGCAAAGTGCCTGAGTGGTCGCGAGGATATGATCTTCATTGAAAGATGCACGCAGTGATGAACCTCGATGACCCGAGGTGCCGAATGCGACCCGCTGGGCTGGGTCTTGGGGATCAGGCTTCGATGCAAAATAAGCGGTCACCAGTTTGGGGATGTTCGCCAAAGCGCTCGCAGCGATAGGCCGGCCGGCAGCAGGATTTTGTGCAGTCACGCGATCACCTCGGGTTGGGCGCTTCGGGAGGCAAATTCGTCATGTTCGCTGAACGGGAACCAAATGAATGCGATCAATCGTTCCGCCACTCTCAGCAAAGGTCTTCGTCGCGGCATCAATCAAGGCATCGACCTTGGCGACATCAAAACCGGGAGCGGCGGCATTCAATTCAAGATCGGTTTCCACCACCAGCACTGTCTCGACGCCGTCCTTGTCGATTTCAAGGGTCGTTCTGATACTTTTGACGTTGGGGTTTTTAACAGGCATGTGGCGTCCGCTCCCTTTGGTGCCCATAAATCATAGCACAGCCTCTCAGCGCCGCCGCCACAGAATGCCAGGGCATTTGCTATGGGACTGTGCTTGGGCTACTGGACCGAGCCAACCGCACAAAGCGTAAAGAGGGTGGGCGACTGTGCCGACTACAACCGACTGCCCTTGTACAACACGGCAGCTTCGAAAAACGGGAGAGTAGAAATGATGTTGAACCGAATGTTGATTGGTTTTGCGCTCGGCATCGGTCTCTTCGCGGGACTCGCGACACCCGCATCAGCGGCTGAGGTAACGTTGGCGCGCCTTGATTGCGGCACACCACAGGCACCCACGGTCGTCAATGAGCGCTTCTCGGACACGTATGCTCTCCCGGGCCTCAAGGTTCAATTCGTATACAGTTGTTACCTGATCAAACACGGCAACGAATACATGTTGTGGGACACCGGTCACTCCATGGCCGCACCCAATGTTGCGCCAAAGGTGAGCGTGATCGACCAGTTGGCCAAGATCGAAGTCAGGCTTGATCAGATCGAGTATGTGGGCATCAGCCACTATCACGCCGACCATACTGGTCAGGTCGATTCATTCCCGAAAGCTACCCTGCTGATCGGCGCCAGGGAATGGGAAGCGATCACCAGCCCCAAGCCCGCTCAGGGCGTGAATTTCAAGCCGTTCGAAGGGTGGATCAAGGGCGAGAACAAGGTCGAGCCGCAAGCCGTCGACAAAGATGTTTTCGGTGACGGTTCGGTGATCATGCTGCGTACGCCAGGGCATACGCCCGGACATTCCAGCCTGCTGGTAAAGCTCTCAGAGATGGGTCCCGTCATCATCACGGGTGACGCGGTCCACTTCCGGGAGAACTACGAGTCGAACGGCGTGCCTGCATTCAACTTCGATCGCGCGCAGACAGTTGCGTCAATTGAACGGCTGAAGAAAATCGTTGCGAATTTGAATGCAACCGTCATCATTCAGCATGACGCCCGAGATGTAGACAAACTGCCGGTCTTTCCTGACTTCGCGAAGTAGCTGGGCACCAGGTTCGTAGGCGATTAGTTGCTCGTCCCCACCCGCGGATGCACCGTGACGCTTAGCTCGATTCAAAGGCGAGCGACCCTGCCGATCTGAATGCTTCCGTCGTGTCCGATTCCGACCGGCAGCGCAGGATTCGCAAGGGACTTAGCGCGCCGGGCTACGCAGTTAGGTGTTGCCGGGTAGGAGCGGACCAATTAGCACGAATACCGAATTCTTGTGACCCTAGGGAGACCTGTGGTCTCCGCGTTATGACGCGCCAGATCTGTCCTGCTAGTCAGCAACTGCGATGGCTTCGATCTCGATCAGCCACTCAGGGGCCGCGAGCGCAGTGACGCCGACGAGAGTGCTGGCTGGCGGCTCCATGCCTTCGAAGAATACCGAGCGGGCTTTGCCGATCACGGGGCGCAGCTCCGGCTTATAGTTCACGACAAAGGTGGTGATCTTGACGATGTTAGCGTAGGTCGCGTCGGCGGCCTTGAGCGCTAGACCGAGGTTTTGCATCACCTGGGTCGTCTGTGCGGCGAGGTCACCTTCGCCCACAATCCGACCCTCCTCGTCGACGGACACCTGGCCGGAGATGTAGATGGTACGTGCACCGGAGGCGGTGACGACGTGGGAATAGGCCGGATTGTGGTGCAAGCCGCTCGGGCGAAGATGGTCGAGCCTTGACATGGTTCTGTCTCCATAAGATTCGCGACTGAGTTTGAGTGTGGCGTGCTTCTAAACCCGAAACGTACTGCGCCTTTGCCGAGTATCGCTTCGGTAGCTGCTTGAGATCGGAACGAGCCTACTGGCCAAGTCGGCCAGCTTAACGCTCCTCTGTACCAGGCAACAAGCTTCTTGCCCGCGACCCGCGTCGGCCTCGCCAGAACTCTTTACAGTCGACCGTAAACTTCGTGCCTTGCCCCGCCGGATGTCGACGGAAATCGCTCATCGAGAAGGCGCTGCGTCTGACCATTCCAGAGACAGTGCTGGCGCAGGCCGACAAGGTGATCGAAAGGCGCAATCGCTGCGATGCAAGAGTCCGGACCCATCGCGGCGCATTGCGCTGCCGCGCTAACTTGGTCGCTAACTGGCCAAAGCAGATGTCGCGGACAATGGATTGGGGCTGTGCTCCGCCTCAAATCGGCGTAGTATAAACGCGGCGTTTGCATCCGGGAAGCAATTGGGTGGAAGGTCGCGCCGTGAAGCCTTTTGACGCTCCCGCGCCCCGAATGTCCGACCGGATCGCGCTCACCGCGCAGGGAGGAATTCATGGCTCGTCTCACCCGACGCAAACTTCTCAAGCTTTCCATGACGGGCGCGGTAGCAGCGCGGACCGGTGGCTTAGCCGCCATCTTGGCGAGCGGCCGGGCGCCGGCGTTCGCGCAAGGCACGACTGTGCACTGGCTGCGCTGGTCAGATTTCGTGCCTGCATCGGACGCCCTGCTCAAGGGCCAAATCACGGAGGAATGCCAGAAGGCGACGGGCATCACGCTAAAGTTGGAGAGCATCAACGCCAATGATCTGCAAGCGCGGATCACCTCGGCGATCCAGTCGGGCACAGGGCCGGACATCATTATGGCAATCGGCAATTGGCCGCAGCTCTATCCGGAGAGCCTTGCGGATGCGAGCGACGTGGCCGAGGACATTGGCAGGGATCAGGGCGGCTACTACGAGGTCTCCAAGCTGGTCGCGACCGTCGGCGGTCGCTGGATTGGCGTGCCGTTCACTGTCGGCGGCGGACTGATCGCCTATCGCAAGTCGTGGTTCGAGGAGATCGGGTGGAAGACCTTTCCGGACACCTGGGACGGGCTGCTCGACGCCTGCAAGAAACTCAAGGCCAAGGGCAGGCCGCTTGGCCAGACCGCCGGCCACACGTTCGGTGATGCGCCAAACTGGTGGTACCCATACCTATGGTCGTGGGGCGGCAGGGAGGTCGAGGCCGACGGCAAGACCGTAGCGCTCAACAGCAAGGAGACAATCGATTCCGTTAAGTTCGCGGTCGGCTTGTGGCGCGACGCCTGCGACGAGGGCGGGCTTGCCTGGGACGACACCAATAACAATCGCGCTTTCCTTTCGGGCGGCATCTGCGCCACGAACAATGGTGCTTCGATTTACATCGAGGCCAAGCGCAAGCCTGACACGTATCTCACCGAAAAGGGCGAGCCGATGTGGAAGGATATCCTGCACGCCAGCATCCCCAAGGGGCGGGGCGGGCAGTTCAACCTGCCGAATCCATTCACCGACATGATCATGGGCTATTCAAAGAACCAGAAAGCCGCAGGCGACTTCCTGCGCTGGATCCACTCCAAATCGGTATTCGCCGAATGGTTTGCCTCGCAGCAGGGTTACTCGGACGGCGCCACACGGATGTGGGAGAAGGACAGGGTGTGGGACGCCGATCCGGTACTCCTACCGTTCCGCGACATCCCGTCCTCGGGGAGGCTAGCCGGGTACGCGGGGCCGCCTAGCCGCAAGGCCGCCGAAGTGGTGACGAAATACATCATCACTGACATGTACGCCAAGGCGATCCAGGGCATGCCTGCCGAGGCCGCCGTCAAATGGGCCGACGACGAGATCGCCAAGGTGTACGTGTGAGGCCGCGGTTCGATCCTGGATCAAAAGGAGATTGTTCAATGGACTGGCGGCGCCGTCGTTGGGGCCCCCGCCCGAATGCTAATGAAAAAGGGAGAGGGTGAATGTGGATAATGACGAACAACAGCTACCTCTCGATCGTGAGCAAGGATTGTGGCCCGGCTGAACTGCTGGTCAGAGCTCGGCGTACTGGGGATATCGAGAAGGTTTTCCCAGGTGCCAAGGTAACCCGGAACACCAACAGTGATTATCTGTATAGGGCGGTTCTACCACGCGACGCAGTGAAACGGGCCCTGGTCGCTATGATCGATCATATCGATTACCCAAATTTCAAGGACAGCGTTGAAGACAGTTCTTTGCGTGCTGCCTATGTCAGTGTCTGGTGTGCAATGGCGGGACTACAGCATCCGCCGCCAGAAATAGAGCGCGCGACCCGTGCAAGGTCAGCTCTGACTTCGAAAAACTCACTGTAGCGTCTGGACGCAGGCGTTCCCGAAACGCCGTACAATGCATATGTGAGGCATCAGAAAAACTTGCTTACAACAGAAGGCTGCTCAGAAATGGGATTCCATTTTTCTTAGAACGTGGCCTGATCGCTTGCCGGAAAGTTAGTGTGATTCGCGGATGCAAAAATCAGTGACAGTCCATAATGGAGGCTGCCATGAAAGCGTTCGGTCGCGTACTGACAACATTCGGTATTCTTTGTCTGCTTTCTGTCCGTGCTGATGCACACGATCCTTCGATGCCGCATCACGAATGGTTCAACAAGCAGGAAATGAACCCGACCGCACAGCATCGGCTCGGTCTTCCCTATAAGTCCTGTTGCAGCAACGGCGACGTATTCAAAACCCGCTTCAGGGTTAGTGAAGATGGCTCAGACCAATGGCAATACCTGAAAGAAGGACAGTGGAAAATCATCCCGCCCGACATAATAAAAGAAGGTGATACGCCCGATCATACCCCCGTCCTATTCATCAATAGATCCACGGGAGCGGAGCTTTGCTTCTTCGTACCGCAAGGGGGCCTCTGATGGGTGACCTCGATCCGTGACCGTATCTCTAACCCGCTTTCTCCAGAGTGACGCCCTCCGGTCTCGCGGCATCAGCGAGTTGATCGAGTAGGCCGCGGCTGCGACTTCTCCTGCTGGCCCTTCTGAGACATCCTGATCACCACGGTGAATGTCCGCGTTTAAGGGCAAAGCGGAAAACATCTGCTCGCACTGAGTTCTTCTCAGTTTGATCCAATGCGGAAGTTGACCGGCCTGGCGTCTGGTGACATGCGACCAATTCGGATGGGCGTGCGTCGCTCAGGGACGAACGCGGATGATCGTCTTTCCCCTGCGTCGCTCGGTCCGGTTTAAGGCGGCGACGGCATCGTCGAGGGTCGAGACGTTGCCGATGTTCGTCCGCAGTCGTCCGTCCCGCACCCGCTGGACGATCTCGCTCAGTTGGGCACGATCGGACTCGACGACGAAGTCGACCGCCAGGCCGTCGGGGGGCCGCGCCTCGGTCGGCCCGACGATGGACACTAGCGATCCTCCGGCGCGAATAAGGCCTGCGGACCGCTTTCCGATGTCGCCGCCGATGCCGTCGAGCACCAAATCGACGCCGCCGACGTCTTCCAGGGCCTCGTTGTCGAGGTCGACGAACTCCTTCGCGCCGAAATCGAGCACCGTCTGACGGTCGGCGGCGCGTCCGGTGCCGATGACGTGGGCGCCGAACTCTCGTGCGAGCTGCGTCACTACCGAACCGACTGCGCCGGCCGCGCCGTGCACGAGGACGCTCTGCCCCGTCTGAAGGCGGCCGTGTTGGAACAGTCCCTGCCACGCGGTGAGGCCCGAGATTGGCAAACTCGCGCCCACCGTGAAGTCGACGTCGCCCGGGAGCGGCGCGAGGTTGCGTGCCTCCATGGCCACGTACTCCGCCAGGGTGCCGTCACGATACCAGTCGGCGAGGCCGAACACTCGCTGTCCCACCGACAGCCCTGTCGTGCCGTAGCCGAGAGCGGTGACCACTCCGGCCAGCTCGTGCCCCGGGATCGACGGTGTTCGATCACTGTCGAGACGATCGGTCCAGGTCGAGGGCCACGCCAGCTCAGTCGGGACGAATCCCGACGCATGAACCTCAACGACGACGTCATTTATCGCTGCCTGCGGCTCGGGCCGCTCCACCAGCTTCATCCCAGCCGTCCCCGCAGCCTGGTCCGTCACAACGATCGCCCTCATGTGAATACCTCGGTTCTCTTTGTTGGAAATGGTGCAGGCAACGGAAAGCCCACTCGCCATCCACGCTGGCGGCCCTTCCTTGTGTTGACGAACCGATTTGTAGCGGGCGTTGTTGAAATAGTTTTCGAATCGAGTGGTGCCGTTTCGCCTGATCCTCAAGTATCGACAATACCGTCGTGCTATAGATTTCAACTGCGCGCACGTTTCGAACACCGAGCCGGAAGCGGCGAACCGATTGGGATTACCTGCTACCCATGAAAAAGCTTTCCTCGACGATCCTACCGTTCCGGACCGTGTAAAGCCCGACCTCATCGAGGTGGATGCGTTTCTGGCCCTTTGGCGTGACATCCAACTTGAAGCGAACGACGAATTGATCCCCGTGCACATAAGGACCCTCGACCTTAAGATCATGAACTTCGTGGTTCGCGTTCCACCATTGGGTTTTTCCTTCCACCGCCTTGCGCCCCTTGAGTTCTGCCATATCGCCGCTCATCGGCTCACGGCTCACGATATCGTCGGACCAGAATTTCTTACCGGCGGCCTCTAGTTCGCCCTTGGCGCACATGGCGGTGAAAGCTTTTGCCAGCTCTAGCGAATTCATGATGTCAAATCCTTTTCTGCGCCCCGCCCCCCGAATTATACCGATCCCATTGCGAGGTTCCCAAGGCGGAGGCCGATAATGGCCTCCGACGCGGCCGACTCATTGCTGAAGACGTATGCCCGGAATAGAAATTGCTTCCAATTCGTTCCATCACGACTGGTTTACAGCAGCCCGGATTGCTGGTCGCCTGCACATACCGCGCTTCGGTGCACTTAGATCGATCCGCACTCTCAGCGCGCAGCGGTCGGCTTAGCCTCATCCGATGATATCTGGATCAAGCCGGAGGCCGCGCCGACCGCCGCGATGATCAAGAATCCGGTAACGTGATCGCCAATGACCATTTGCCAGCGCAACAGACCTTGAAATGACTTCCACCTTTGGCCCTTGCGGACACGAGCCGTGCGCTGCGCATGTCTGCTTCTGGCCCGTACCGACAAAATGCAGGGCCAGCCGAGATGTCGGCTGGCAGGGGTAGATCGGAAATAAGCGACAGTCGGCAAAATCGACGCTGATAACCCAACTCGGACATTCCTTGGAACAGCACATCATCATACTTCTGCTTAACACTTGAGCTTGCGGAAACCGAAAGCTGACGCTTCCATGAAGTGGCGGGTCTTTGGCGTGACACCTAGACTCCTCCAAGACTAGCCTCACGCCATCCACCGCAAGGGGCCCCCGTCGGATGCAACACACCCGGCGGGGGTTTTTGGGTCAATTACGGCATGCGCAACGGACGTACAGCCGGACTCTGACAGGAACTCTGCTCACCGGATGGACTGTGGATGACCTGCCCGCGTTGCTATGACACACGTTGGGTCTGCGAGGCCCATCCCGAACGGCCTTGGGAAGGAGGTCCGCGCGCATGCGGTTGTGGCGCGCCCGGTGAGCCCTGCCCGGTCTGCAATCGCCCAGACCCTGATGCCGTTCCGAAAATGCCGGAGGGGTCCGTGGTCGACACGAAGAATGAGGACAGGGAATAGAGCAAGGCCCGAAGGATGGACAACCGGCGAGTTAGACCGTCTGAAAGAGATGACCTTATCGGTTGTTAAGCCGCCGATTTCCGCTTCCCTGTCCGTGTTCTCTACGCGGCGGCTTCATGTCACCCCGTCGTTCGAGGTCGTCTCTAAAAAAGCGTTCGCAGCAACCTCCATAGCTCGCGATGCCCAGCGGTTTGGCCGCCTTGCTTAAGATAGTTGCAGATGTCCATCGTCGTGGTTTGTATCTCGGCCGTGCCGTCACCGACGTCTACATGGGCCACTTCGCGCTCGACATATAAGGTCTTGGCATCGGTATCGAAAACGAGCATGCAGCAATCGGCGTGCGTAACCTCGGGGCCTTTGACCTGACGGCATAACTCACGTCTCAGCAGAGCCATGTTCCTCTCCTGTCAGAACCGCTGCCCCTCTAAAGAGCATACCACGCGGCAAACGATTTTCCGATCACGAGTGCAGATCGAGTGCGTCCGTGCAAGGGCAGCGCAACGTGAGACATTGAAGCCAGGCCGAAGCTCTGTTGCGCTCTGGACCGCGGGGTAAGCCGCGCAGCGCGGCGTATGGTCTGAACTTTCGCCCTCTTTGCATGGTAGCGTGATCGTTTGGCAGAGCTGATTCCCGGTGAAAGACCGAAAGCAGACATCGGTTGAAAGAGTGCACGGAAGTCTGAACTAAGCCGGATTGCTCGCTGTTACCTTCCACGAACTCGAATCCATCATTACCCCGTTAGCGCCATGGTACTTTGCGAGTTGTGCCTTGAGTGCCGCAGAGATTTCGCTGTGCCGCTCTTCGGCTAACTTTCCGGCTTCGCGGTACACCTCACCCGCAGGTCCGATTGCAAGCTGAAACCCCACAGCATCGTCGAGGTCTTTGCCAACAAATACCTTGGCATCGACCTGCTCGAACTTGATGTCCTTGTAGCCGGCGATTTCGAGTTGCCTCGTCACAACCCCAGTATCGGCCATCGAGAACGGTCCCGGGCCGCAAGTTTGCGCATTTTCGCCAGGCTGCGGCAGGTAGCGTAGCACGATGTCCTTTGCCGAGCCGAGCCACGGGTTATCCTTTATGCCGCGCCAGACGATCATCGTCATGATCCCGCCGGGTTTGAGGGTTTTGCGCATATTGCGCAGCCCCGCTACAGGGTTCTCGAAGAACTGCGTGCCAAATCGCGAAAAGCAGAAATCGTGAACGGGTTCGAATGGGTATGTCTGCACATCCTCATCCAAGAACGTGATGTTGGATATGCCGGCTGCCTTGGCGTCTTTGCGCCCGAATTCCAGAAATGCATCACAACAATCGACGGCCAAAACCGATCCGGAGGGGCCCACCAGCCTGGCGAGTTTGATCGCGGTATCGCCAAAGCCACAGCCCGCATCGACCACCTTATCGCCGGGCTTGACTGGCAAAGTTGGAAAGATTGCCTCACTGTGCAACGTCAACCCATCAACGAGGATGTGTTTCCAGCGGATGAATTTCGGGACCAGTACGCTATTCCAGAAGTCGATGTATTGGCTGTGTTGACGTTGGTCTTGAGCAAGAGTTTCAACGGCCATAACACGCCTCCATATGATACTCGTGGGCAGGGTCGTCGCCTTTATTTCAAGCGTCGAAATCGGCTGAGTTGGAACCGCTGGATGATCCCCACTCCGACATTGAAAGTCAGTTCACCGGTACGGTGTGCGGCAAGCGCGGTGCGGATGTGCGGTCAGACCGCCCGGCAGCAGCTTGATGTAGGTCAATGATGAACTTGCGGGGTGCAAGCCTCACACTCACGTTCGACGCGAGTTTAGCTGTGCAGACATCCGACACAAGAACCAAATGTCAAAAATGCACACAACCGGGCATTTGGGTCGTAAGTTGCGGCCCGAACGCCTATTTTCGCAGCATGTTCGAGTTCTGCATCCCGACCCGAGCGACGACTGTCCCAACCGGTCCCGACTGGCTCCACGAGGTGAAGTACGACGGCTACCGCCTGCGTGTTGAGCGCGACGGTGGCCGCCTCCGGCTGATCACGCGCGGCGGATATAACTGGACCGACCGCTATCCGTGGATCGTGGAAGCAGCACTCAAGAACCGGCAGAAGCGGTTTGTCATTGACGGCGAGGCTGTTGTCCTGGGCGTGGACGGCATATCCGATTTCGACGCGCTGCACTTGGGGCGGCATAATGACGAGGTGCAACTGTGCGCGTTCGACATCTTGGTCGAGGGTCGGGATGACTTACGGCAGTTGCCCTTGTCGGTGCGGAAGGCCAATCTTGAGCGGCTACTGGCACGGCGTCCGGAGGGCATCTTCATCAACCCGTTTGAGCGCGGCGAGATTGGGCCTGAGTTGTTCGCTGCCGCGTGCCGGATGGGCCTTAAAGGGCTAGTGTCTAAAAGAAGGGATAGACCATATCAGGTTGGTCGTTCTAAGCATTGGTTGAAAATCAAGAACCGGAAGCATCCGGCGATGACAAGGGTGATGGAAGCGTGGAGTTAGTACCATGACCATTGACGAAGAGATTGAGGTGATGGTTCGCGAGCTTATCGAGGAACATCTGTTAGATAATGACGTCCGGAAGGCCGCACTCGCGTGGCTAGACAAGCGCGTCGACGCCTACCAAGCGATGAATGACCTTGGGCTGCTAGAAGAGCAGACGACTTGATCAAGATCCAAGGTAGGCCTACGCTGTGGACGGTGCCGCTGCCACGGCACCACTATCGATGTCATAAATCATGACTTGAGGCCGCTCGATTGGCGGCCTCTGTTTTGAGCAGCGCCTCACGGCCAAGCGCGTCAGGCTTGATTTAAATCAAACACTGCCATTGCCGACGAGAGAACCTGCCAATGATGCCAAATATGACGTGGCATCTCCCGACTAACTGGGGGCCGCCCACACTGAGCGGCCCAACTTTTGGGTGGCGCGTGACGCGAGAAACGTTGCGGTTCGCGCTCTCGCTTGTTTGGCTGCTGCTCGTAGTGGGCGCGATATTCGTTATTTTGGGGTTTGTGGATTAGCAAAACCGGCGTCTGATTGCGCAGGTCTAACCGGTTTCCAATTGACGAAGTCGTAGAGCCCGGACCAGTCATGCACCGTCGCTTTGCAATCCACGCAATCTAGTCTGCCCGGCTTCGGCTTAGAACGACGGACCTGAATTGTCCTATAGATCAGCGCGCATCCCGAACAAGCGAAGTAGACTGGTGTCATTGCGTTGAGGACGTTGGTCACCGCCTCGCGCGCGTAAATTTCGCGGATCGATTGCAGAATCAATTCCCTCGTTGTTTCTTCGGCCAACTTTCGCCTACCCGGTGAGTTAAAGGACAATCAATAACGCCCTGTTCAGCGTGGCATCACTGAGACATATCGCCGCTTTGATCCAGACCGAAGGCCGACCTACGCTTTGCCCGGTGCCGATGCCAAGGCATCTTCGTATCATCGATCTGACTTGAGGCCGCTCAATTGGCGGCCTCTGTGTTTTTGGGCGCAGCGCCTCGACAGCAGCTTTGATGTCGTCCCCGCTCTGAGTCAGGACTTCCACTGCCCGGCTCATGATCGTTTTGCGGCGAACAATTGATTGAGAGGGAAAACCCTGAACCGAGAGGGCGAGGGGGGCACGGGACGGATATTACCTCCTCGGCCTCGCACTTGCGGACTGAGCTGCTCCGTGAAGCTATGGCCGGGACTAGCGATCGGATTACGATATGGAGCATCGCATCCGGTAATCTTTGGAGACCAACGTGCCCGTAGTGGACAGTGGACATGAAGAGGCTCGATCAGCTCGAAGCTAAGTTGCAGCTCATGCGGAGCGCGGCCGACGACTATAAGCGCGACCCGGATCACGATCCCCATGTGCTGCTGAAGGTGAAGGGAAACTGCGCCGACCTAGCGGGAGCCATTGAATGCTACAAAAAGGGCGAGACCCCAGCGATAGAGTCGCAGGCCAAATATCTTCGCTGGCCGCTCTGACTCTTGACTACCCAAGTGCGCTTAGGTTGCGCGCTGGGCGGCAGAAGGCCCAAGATGCCATTCAGGGGTCGTCGCGATCAACCAGGTGCAGTGATCGCAATACGTCTCTGTAGGCGCTTTCTAGGCACGCGACATCTGCCAGCGCCGTGGATCTTGGCATAGCGGATCACGGCGAGTGCGCCTGTCGTGAACAGATCGCGCTCGCCAACAAGCTCGCCAGGATGGCGTGGGCCATGATGGCCAAGGGCGAGTGCTACAGGGAACCTGTCGCGCTCGCAGCATAACACTACCGCACCGGACATCCGACGTGATGTAACGGTTGGAAGGAGCAAACAGCACGTAATGCAGAACCGGTCGATCCGGTGATCAGGACAACCTACAAAGGGCCACGGCATCATAGAATGCGAGGTATTGACCGGGACCTGATCCGCGGAGGGCATTATGGCCAGCGGTCAAGTGTGCCGCGATTAAAGGCCGAACACATGGCTGCTCCGACGCTCCGACCAATGCTGCAGGCGTGAAGAAAGCCCTTGCCAACCCGGAGCCGTCCACACATGGCCCGCAGGCGAAATCAGCGCATGTCCGCTTTCACGTCGGCTGTTCGGGTAGAGCGGATTAGAAATGCTCACCGGGAGTTTTGTCGAGACTGACCCAACTGAGACATGCGCTGTGCGTCATGCGTCACGTCGCCCCAGATGCGGCTCGCCCGCACTAGAAGATACTTTTTATTCCGCCTGTAACTGTCGGGTAACCTCGATGGCTAAATCTAAGCCGGTCGTTACTCTATTTTGATTTTCTCGACTTTTTCAATTGCATTCGCGCAGTCCTTCGACACACTCGTCTTTTGCGCGACGAGACACGCTGCTATCCGGCCTTTTCCCGGCTGCACGGTACCGCACTTGGAGGCGATGTCAGCACGACAGGCGTTGACGGCTTCCTTTAAAGCGTCGTTAGATGACTGCAACGTAAGCACAACGTCTTGGAGATCATACAAGCAGCCCGGGCCAATCTTGTCCTCATGCGCTTGCATGCAGTAGACCATGCGCCCTTCGCCCGGCGTGACCGTCGAGCAGTATTTTTTGATTTCGTTTGCGCAGGACTTTTCCAGTCTGGTCGCCTTATCGATAAGCCGGTCGACGACAGTTTTGGTGACGTCGGATTGGGCATAACCGAGGTCTACCGTGGTGCAGCCTATCAGCAGGACAAAGGCCAACTTGACCAAATGTTGCGCGATTCTCATCGATGATCCCTTGACCAATGTGGCCCTCCATCCCCTTTCGAAATTGAATAGATTTGATCGGTGTTCCCGAAGTTTTAACGCGGCACCCAAGTGAGGGTCAGACCCGAAACGCCAAGAGACAGGTTGACCCCGACGGATCCCTCGACTGAAAGCGGCTGGAGGGAGATCGAGCGGTTCGATCCGCCCACTAGGACATTGGCGCCCACTCCCACACCTACTCCAATCGAACCGGATGCGCCAACGTAAGTGCCAGCCAGGGCGCCACGCGCCGGACCCGAACCGGGCGCAATAACTCCCCAAGCCAAAGCCCCACCGGCTGTGATGCCAATGTCGAGGCCGATATTGCTCATGACGCCAGTGTAGAAATCCGGCGGGCCGCCGCCGTTCGGGACGTAGCGGCACGACATGCGTTGCCGGGATCCGATAAGAAGCCCGATCGAGGGCGAAAGCTGGCAGGTCAGCATGCCAGCTGTACCTCCCTGACCGGTCTGCGCTGATACCGGCAAGACAGAAGCTACTGATGCTGCCAGCGCACCAAGCAGCGCCGCAATCGCTCGACGATATTTGAACATCAACATCACGCCCCCGATTTGCCGCCTCTTCCGGGCGGTAGTCCAGTCCACTAGTTCTTCTCGGCTTAAGGATAATATCGATTGCTTTGATGACAGTCACGTCCCGGTGTGCTTGCAATAAACGATGACGTTATGAATGTTCTCATTCAGGCCGTGGTACATTGATGGCATGCTTCTTAGCAAGTCCGTTGCACCTCCCGTTATACCAAACGCCAAGAAAGTCCGCAGCGGTGCGTGAGGCCTTAGCGGAACTGTTCGCTGCAGCGTCGGATGTCTGCCCTTAAGGTCAGAGCGGCATGGTTCAAGCAACGAGAATGTCGCGTTCTGACCTCAAAGTTGCATGAACGATCCCTGCAACTAGTTGGGTTCGCCAAAATTTTTACCGAAGACATCAGTGCCGATTAGTGTCGCTATGACAGTTGCAATTACCATGGCCGCGGCGCGAATTTGTTAAAATGAGAATCCCAGATCGTAGCGAGCCACATACACTATCGCGACCGCCGCATACGCTGCGACGCCGATTGCGCTCAATATTGTCAATAAGTCCAACTTGCTTTCCATCTTGCACATTCATCGTGCGCCCCACTCAATGTTTAGCTTGGTCGCTCACCAATTGATGTGAGCGCGTTCACATTGCAGTGCTGAGGTAGACTGGCGTAGGCCGCAACGCTCAGCAGACCTCAGATTGTGCGGTTTGATCGGTTCAACTCGAAGCTCATCGGGTGAATTGCGGGTTCAGCGCGAGATTGATCCCTGTGAATTAGCGAGAGCGCCTTCGACGGCAAAGGTGTGGTACGTGGCGTATTTTTCGCCGATAGCCCGTACTTTCACGTAGGCCGGATCGTTTCGCCAGGCCTGAAGCGCCTCGATGCTCGGATACATGTAGATGACCACGCGTTTGGGCGGGTCTCCGTCAACGGCAACCAGCTGCGAACCAGTCGCCGCCGCACCTGCGGCCGCAACCAGTTTCCCGCCGTGCGCTTTGATGATTTCCCTGGCCTTCGGCAGATATTCCCTGGCGTAACCATCGGGATTAGTGACGTCGATTTGACCGATCAGATAGGCGGGTGGGCTTGCCTGGCTATGGAGGGCCTCGCCAAAGGCGCCTGCGGCGGTGCACGCCAACGCGATGAGACTGGTCATGTATCTAGCATTCATTTCGGCCTCCATTCTGCAACGGGGGAACAGAAAAGGGCACTCTCCTCCGCAGATCAAAATGCGTCCAATACATATATTTTCTTCGTTTCTATGCCAGAATGGTATAAGCGGGCATGGATCTCAGACAAGCCCTCACGTTTTTGACCGTGGCCGAAGTCGGGACGGTCTCAAAAGCCGCGCTGCACTTGCGTGTTGCGCAGCCGGCCTTGTCCAGGCAGATCATCGCACTTGAGCAAGAGCTCGGATTGCGGCTCTTCGACCGAGTCGGGCGCCGCCTTTTATTGACGGGCGAAGGCGAGCAATTGATTGCGTGCTGCCGCGGGCTACTCAACAGTGCCAATGCGGTGAAGGAGCAGGCCCAATTGCTCCGCGAAGGAGCCACGGGAGTTCTGAAGGTAGCCGGCTCGCCGCAACACATCGAGAGTGTGCTGTCGCAATTCCTGCACCAGTATGCGGAGCGGTATCCCAACGTTGAAGTGAAGATTCGCGAAGGTACTGGCAGCGAAATACTGTCGATGCTCGAACGTGGGGAAATTCATCTGGGCCAAAATCTTCTGCACGCAGTCAAGCTGAACGAACAACACTTCGGAAGCCTTGCGCTCGGTTCGGTAGAACTGCTCGCCGTCTGCCATCCCTCGATGCCCCTTGGTCCAGGTACCATCGAGCTAGCTGACCTTGCCGAGCTTCCTCTGCTATTGATGGATAGCGGCTTCGGTTTTCGGCGAGCTTTCGATGCGGCAAGCCGCATGGCGAGACTGAAACCGACGATCGCGTTTGAGAGTCGGAATCCGCACACTTTGTTGGCACTCGCCGAAGCGGGCCACGGCGTAGCGATTGTTCCTTCTCAGCTCCAGTGTCACCGTTACAAGTTGAGGATTGTCGGTCTTGCGCATAGACGTCGCGCCTTGCAAGAGCCGTTGACCATCTCGTGGGACAAGAGGCGTCTCTTGCCTCGTTTCGCGACCGACTATTGTGAAATGCTCGCTACGTATATGCGCGAGACCTTTCCGATCACGTTGCCAACGGAGTCAGCCTCTGCGCGTAGGAAATGGACTCCGCACAAGAGGGGCACCCGCAACGCGAAAATGTCCACTAGCTGAGCGCTCTGCGTAATCGAATTGCTACCAGCGCCATCATATTTGCCCTAAGATCACGCTTCGTCCTCTTGTTACGTGCTGACGATGGCATTGGCTGGCTTTCTCCTGACCGGAAGGTGACGTTCGACGTTCTAAGGCATGGTAGCAGGTGACGAGAAAGGCTTGCTGGCATCAGTAAGGAACATGACAAGCACCCTTAAGTCGCTGGTTCCGGTACTGGAGACTTCCATTGGCATGCCCGGCCCATGTCCAGCCATGGTCTCGCCCGCGGAAACATGGCCAACGCCGTGTGGCGTCTTCTGGCTCAGCTCTCCCGTTAGTACGTAAAAGCTCTCGGACCCAGAATGCGTGTGCACCGGAGTTTTAGCTCCCGGTGCTCCGCCAGCACTGTTGATACGCAATAAATACTCGGGCGCAGAGAAGGGTGGCACTGGGCCCACCTCAGCAACCTTGGTACCGTCCGGAGACGATCCCCCCTTCGCGCCGAGCGTGAACAGCCAAACCTTTCCCCCTGCTTCGGCGGCAAGTGCAGTCGGGCCGGCTTCCGCCTGCGCTTGAGCGAGCGTCGCGAAGTTATCAATGCGCCAGAACAACGGACCGGGCGGCAATTGCGGAATTTTCTTCTCCGCTATCGGCTTAATATCAAATTGCTGTGCTGAGGCGGACGCCGACGCCAGTTCCACCACAACGATGACGGCGGCGCACACCAAAGTCGCATGTCTAAGGCTGAAGCAATTGCGTATCATTGATTGTTCTCCAGGTCTTTTTGCGATCGTCGTGGTGACTGAAGGAACTCGAAGCGCAATAAACATTGCGGCGAGTCGCGGCAGCCAAGCTATTCAGTTTCCGCGCCAATGTTCAAAAGTCGCCAGAAATGCATTGATAAAGCGCATCGAAAGGGCCTGCGATATCTGGAGACGATCCCATGACCCGAGCTGATCTCGACGACGGAATGTCGGACTGGCAGGAAACCTCCAATGCCCTGCCTGCGGATCTTGTGCGCGCTCTAAACTGGCTTCGCGGTCGCCTTTCTGAACCCGTTCAACTCGATCAGCTTGCCCGGGCAGCTGACGTCCGTCCTCGGACCCTAGAGACACATTTCAAGATGTTTCTCGGCACCACGCCGCTCGGTTGGGTGCGCCGCATGCGGCTTAGACGAGCGCGCCAAGAATTCATTCGTCGGGGGACCGAATCTACTGTCACGCGCGTTGCGCTTGGCAATGGTTTCAGCCAGCTCGGACGTTTTGCGGCTGAATATCGTAAAGCCTTTGGCGAGCTGCCATCAGCGACCATCCGGCGCGCAAAAGTTTCGTCGACGAAGACTTTTGATCATGACTTGGATGAGGCGATCCGCCTGACGTTGGAGGCCCTACCATTTGCTTTCGCAGTCGAACGCACGCAATGTAACACGGCTCTCGAAAAGCTGAGTCGCCCGCAGGAGCTGGCGCCCAGCTATGGATTGGCAAAGGCGCTTGCTGGCTGGTGTTGGGCACAGCGCACAGCCCACGACTTCGCTACAACTCCTGATGTCGACCGTCATAGAGCATCGAGGCTTGCTGCGGAGGCCTATGACCTTGCTCCGGACGACGCCTTGACGTTGACACTGAGCAGCGGCGCGCTCGTGTTATTGCATCAGCTCGAAGCAGCGGATCGGCGGCTAGAACAGGCATTGGCGCTTGATCCGTGGTTGGCATACGGCTGGATTCGTCGCGGTTGGATGTCAGCCTATTTTGGAGATAGCGAGGGAGCGGTCCGCGAACTTAGGATCGCACTTCATCTGATGCCGTTCGAGCCACTGCGGCACATCACATGTATCGGGATCGGCTGTGCTCACTTTGCTGCCGAACGCTATGATCGCGCAGCGCTGTGGGTCCAGAGCGGCGTGGAAGCTTACCCGCAATCTCATTGGGCGCAACGAATTGCGGTGGCAGCCGTTGCCTTAACAGGCGCCCACGCGGAAGCGCGCCGGATGGCTCGGCAGCTCATGCGTAAGCAGCCCAGTTTGACAGCATCGCAGGCCAGGCGTGCATGGCCATTTACTCAGAGATTTATGTCATGCCTCGGAGATGGCCTCGAGATCGCGGGATTACCCGCCACCTAGCAGACCGTCTACGCTTCTGCACGGCCCCTCGTAGGCTTTCAATGTATTGCGGCCCCGCAATTCGCTGTCGCGGTCGAAGCGGAAATGCGGGACCGGCCGGACCTGTTTCGATTGACCTATCGCGACATTTCATGCTCCGAATTTTCTGTGCTGCACAACATACCCGCTCAGAGTCCATGGTGTGGTAGGGTGTGACGCTCGCAGCGCCGGGAGGCCAATATGGAGCGGCGGATTTTCTTTGCCTTCGTCGGAGGGGCAGTGCTGGCGCGCACCGCCGTCGCGCAACAGGCTCAGCGAATTTTCCGTATTGGGCAGCTGCTAGCATCGCCAAGATCTGAGTCGCTCAGGCTTAGTGCTCCATTCATGCCTACGTTGGCGGAGCAAGGATTCGTCGAAGGCCGTAATTTGGTTGTGGATACGCGGTCCGCCGAGGGGCAGCTTGACCGGCTACCGGCACTGGCGGCGGAACTCGTCGCCCTTAAGCCTGATCTCATTGTCGCGCTTCCCGCACTAGCGACTGCAGCAGTGAAGGCCCTGACCTCTGACATCCCGATCGTGTTTGCCTTTGTGAACGATCCGATCGGACTCCATTTTGCAGCAAGTTTGAATCGGCCTGGGGGAAATCTGACAGGACTGTCCAATTTCAGCGTGGAAATTGCCGCTAAACGGGTCGAGCTTTTACGTGAAGCGTTTCCCGAGCTGCGCCGTCTCGCAATATGGTGGAACCCTACCGCCGTTAACGACCCGATCGAGCTAGCCGAATACAAGCGTGCCGCCAGCGTATTTGGAATGGATGTGCTCACCATCGAGGCGGGAAAGCCAAGTGAATACGAGGCCGCGGCAGTACAGAGCGATCAGTGGAAGGCTGATGGGTTGTGTATCACAGCCAATCCTGCAGCGTTCAACAACAGGCGCACCATTATCGAACTCGCGGCGCGGCTGGGTAAGCCGACGATCTATTGGAACACCCTATTCGTGGAGGACGGCGGCCTTATCTCGTATGCTGTAAATTTTCAGGATCTCGCCCGCCGGGCCGCCATTTATGCCGCAAAAATCCTACGCGGGGCGGCTCGGGGAGAATTACCGATCGAGCAGCCAACGAAGTTCGAACTTGCTGTCAACCAGCGAACTGCAAAAACGCTCGATATTGTTTTCCCGCAATCGATCTTGCTACGCGCCGACGAGGTGATCGAATAGCGGGCCGATTTGATGCGGCTGCTCAGGTCCGCGTTTGGCCCATCGCTACATATTGCAGCTCCGCGCAATTTTGGTCGCGAACGGGGCATAGCCGACATCAAGAGCCGAGGAAGGTCGATTGAGCTCGTGCCGTGCTCAGCAAGAAGAGTTTGACGAGTTGACCGCGAGCGGTCTTTTGACCACGGATAAATGGAAGTTAGAGGCGCTCGACAGCGACGGCAAACACATACCCGACGCCACGCTCGGTCCGTATCACGCGGGGAGCATTGGGATCGCGTTCCAGCTTGCGCCGAAGGCGAAGAATCTGCACGTCGATACTGCGATCGAAGACATCCTCGTGAACGCGGGTTGCTTGCAAAAGGTGTTCTCGGCTAAGCGGGCGCTGCGGGGCTTCAAGGAAAGCCAGCAACATCGCGTATTCTCCTTTTGTCAGCGACACCGGGGTGCCGGATGGGTCGACGAGCTGCCGGCTCCGGCGGTCGAGTTGCCAGCCAGAAAATCGAAAGCGGCCACGCTCCGGATCGCGCACCGGCACGGCTCTACCAATATCGAATCTCCGCAGGACTGCGCGAACGCGCGCGAGCAGTTCGCGCAAGTTAAACGGCTTCGTCAGATAATCGTCCGCACCGAGTTCCAGACCAACCACCCGATCGATGTCGTCGCGACGGTGACCGGTAATAATGATCACGGGCACTTCCGAGCTCAAGCGGACCTCCCGAAGCAGATCCAATCCATCCTCAGAACCAAGCCGGAGATCGAGGATGACGAGATTTACCTCGGTCTTGCCAAGTCGGTCCACCATCTCCTGACGGTTGTTTGCCACAAGGGCCCGGATGTTGTTCTCCGCAAAATAGTTTAGGATCATGCGCTGCAAGGCTGGATCATCCTCGACGACGAGGACACACACTTGGCGATCAATGCTTCCGCGAGAGGGCGGGTCATTCGATGACAAGTCGCTCATTGCGTCCATTTCCTTCAACCGCGCCGCCTGCGGTGACGACGGCCATAAATGCTTGCAGCTTCGTCTATCTCGTACTGGCGCTTGTTTGCCCGCACGCGATTCCGCCGGCGAATGCTCAATCACCTGCCTTTGAGGCCCGCGCAAGCCAGGAGCCGATTACGCCAATTCCTGCGGCGCACGGGCTCGATCCGCAGCGTGTGCTGCTCGGAGAGCGATTGTTCAGTGACCGGCGTCTATCTCACGATAATACACACAGTTGTTCATTGTGCCACGATATATGGACCAATGGTGCCACCGCCAATGTTCACGATACGCGCGATGGCCAACCAGTCGGGCTAAATACGCCGACGGTCTTCAACGCGAGCCTGAACTTTCGCCTGAATTGGGAAGGGAATTTCCGTTCGCTGGAAGAAGGAATAGAGCAAAGCCTTCGCAATCCAGCGATCATGGCATCGAGTGTTGATGAAGCAGTCAGCAAACTGCGCGCAGACCCCGAAATGGTCGACGAATTCCGCGACGCGTATGGAAGGGAGCCTGATGTTGCCGCGGTGTTGGATGCGATCGCGACATTCGAACGTTCGCTGGTCACGCCGGGCAGCCGCTTCGACCGATGGCTGACGGGGGAAACTAATGCGATCACGCCGGAAGAGCTGTCTGGCTATCAAGTTTTTAAGTCGCTTGGCTGCATCACTTGCCATCAGGGCGTCAACGTGGGCGGCAATCTGTTTCAGCGGCACGGCATCTTCCATCCATTAGGCTCGCCGGAGCCGGTGCTGCTTCGTGTTCCCAGCCTGCGAAATGTGGCAACCACTGCGCCGTATTTCCACGACGGCAGCGCTGCCACACTGCCCGAGGCGGTCAAGGCTATGGGCGTCGCCCAACTCGATCGGGTGCTAACCGATCAGCAAATCACAGCCATCGTCGCCTTCCTCAACACATTGAGCGGCACCTATCGGGATCAAAGGGTAAGCCCGGCCGCGCCACGCACGGGCTCGGCGGTTCGATGAGAAACTTGCCATTTGCGCTCGGGGTATGTTTTCTGCTCGCGCTACTGACCTGGCTGTTGTTGCGCGGGATCGATACCAACGCATCTGCCTACGCGCTAGCGCTCCGGGCCTTCGATGATTACGCCCTCGCGGAGGCCTCGCTACACCGCGACGTTTTACAGGCGCGTGCGGGCCTGCTTCGCAACTACGATACCGTCAGCACTGACGCGCGAGAGATGGAGAACGCAGTTGGTAGGCTGCGGTCTCACGCGCACGCCGAGGGCCTCGACTTGAAACCTGCTAACAGTCTTGCAGCTGCGGTTGTCGAGCAGGAAAATCTGCTTGAGCAATTTAAGACCAGCAACGCATTGCTGCAGAACTCGCTGTCCTATGTTGGCCTTCTCAGTACAAGTCCGGAGTTTCTTGCCCACGACGTGCAGCTCGCGCCGGCGACGGGTGCACTGGCTGCAGCTATCCTCCATTTATCGCGCGACACATCTTCTGATGCTCTCCAAGCGCTCCGGGAGCGGATCGAGCAGTTCGCGGAACAAGCACCCACGGCTGGACCGGAAGCGGAAACGGCACGGGCGATGCTGGCGCACGCGCGGCTGCTTTATGAACAGCTGCCAATTGTTGATGAGACTTTGAGGGCATTCATAGCGGTGCCCAGCGGGCGGGCTCTCGATGAAACCCGCGCGTTGTTCTCCCGGCATCGAGTCATGGTCGAGGGCGTGGAGCAGCGCTATCGGCTATTGCTGTATGTTGTCTCCTTGTTGCTGCTCGTTATGTTGGTGTTTCTCGGCCTCAGGTTGCGGGCGCGCGCCACGATATTGCGACGGCGGGCGGCATTCGAACATGTCATGGCCGAGAATTCGACACGTCTGATCAATTGCACACCGGGTGAAACCGCGACACGACTGAAGCAAGCGCTGGGCGACCTTAGTCGGACCATCGACGCAGATCGAGCCTATGTGGTGTTCGATGAAACGCCTATCAGCGTGCACACATGGTCAAAGGAGGGAGTAGCGTTTCCAAAAGGCTGGCCCCGGCAGGCGCTGGCAGTAGCCGAGCAACTCGGCCTGGCCGAACCGAACGTCACCGTTCCGGATGCTGCCGCCTTGCCGCCCGGGCCGATCAAGGACGCGCTGTTGCAGGCTGGCGTGCGCGCATGGGCCTACGTGCCGTTGATCCGGCCGGGTCGTGTCCACGGCATCATGGGTTTCGACCGCTTCCGGCCGATACGGAACAAAATTTCTCCTGTGCCGATCGCCCGGCTTGCCGGGGACGCGGTGGCGAACGCTCTCGAACGTGAGTTTCTTGAACGGGACCGGGCGAAACTCGGTGCGCGGCTCGAGCGCGCGCGTCGTATGCAAATGGTCGGATCGCTCGCAAGCGGGATCGCGCATAATTTCAACAACATCATTGCCGCCATTCTCGGCTATTCGGAGATGATCGAGCCGCAACTGGCACCCGGGACCAAGTCGGTGCAGCACATTGAAGAGATCCGCCGGGCGGCGGAACGTGGCCGTGATCTCGTCGACAGCATCCTGACGTTTGGCCGCAGGACCGACGCGCGGTCTCGTCCGGTGCAGGTCCGCACGCTGCTCAACGAGGCAGCCTCATTTTTGCGTGCTTCGCTGCCGTCCGGCGTCGAGTTGATCATCGACGACGTTTCGGACGACATCACCGTTTCGGGCGAACCCGCCCAACTGCAGCAGGTCATTATAAATCTCTGCAGCAACGCCGGGCAAGCGATCGGAGATCGTGGCTATATTCATGTGGCCGCGAAGCAGGAGGAAGTTGCCGACCTCCTTCACGTTGGCGATACCACGCTCTCGCGTGGCCGGTACGTCTGTCTCTCCGTCAGCGACAACGGACCCGGTTTCGATCAGCGTATCGCGGGGCGAATGTTCGAGCCTTTCTTTACGACGCGCCTGGCCGGCACCGGTCTCGGTCTGGCGACCGTTCGCGAAATCGTGCTGGATCATGATGGTGCCATCGGCGTGCACAGCGAGCCGGGGCGGGGAAGTCGTTTTGAAGTGTGGCTGCCCGCGACGGCAGCGAATGGCGGAGCCGCACCCGAGCGGACTACCGTCCCGCTCGGGCATGGCGAGATCGTGCTGATCCTCGAAGGCGAACGGGACCGTCTGCTGCGGGACGAGGAAAAACTTGCGGCGCTCGGCTACGAGCCAGTTGGCTTCGAACAGCCAGACGATGCGCTGGCGGCATGCCGTTCGGAGCCCGATCGATTTGACCTCATTCTGATTAGTTCCGGATGGCAAGCCCAAGGCGGCCTGGATCTGGCGCGCGCGCTTGCCGGCATTGCGCCACTGAAGCCAGTGTTGCTCGCCGTCGCGTCCTCTATCGACGTCAATGTCAGTGCAGTGGCAGAAGCCGGAGTTTCCGAAGTGTTGCGCTGGCCGTTGGAAAATAGCGAACTTGCCACAGCACTGGCGCGCTGCTTGCGATCGACCGGCAGGTTACAAGCGTAACACGATTCCCTTTGCCTGAAATACTTCCGTAGCGCAGGGCCGTCACTACTGGTGGCCCTGCAACTGCGCTTGCGCGCGTCGAAACACGGAGGTGACAATGGCTACCAGATCGAAGCTTTCGCAGAGCGTCGGCCGGGCAACGATGGCGAGAGTTCTTTCCCGCGTGGCAGCAACGTGGCCAGACGTCGATACACTTGGCGTGATTGCCATGTTTTGCGGAGTTGGTCTCCTCCTTACGATGTACTTGGTCACTTTCGGCCTCGATCTGAGCGACGGATTTTTCTGACCTTTTTGAATTTCTGCACCCGCTTGGGTGCGGTGGAATCCCACAATTAATCGGCACGAACTCCCACGAACTCATCATTCCTCACGCGCATCTTGCGCTGACATCAAGTCTGAAAGGACGATTCCTATGACTATCAAAGCTAGTTTCTCCCCGACCGCCGGTCTGCTTTCGGTGTTCGACGATAATCCCAACAACACGATCACCGTCAGCCGCGATCCGGCTGGAACGATCCTCATCAACGGCGGCGCGGTCACTGTCATCGGCGGCACGGCGACGGTAGCGAATACCTCCTTGATCCAGGTGTTCGGCACGGGCGGGGACGACATGCTCTCGCTCGACGAAACCAACGGTGCGCTGCCTGCCGCCCAACTGTTCGGCGGTGCGGGTAACGACACGCTGGTCGGCGGCTCGGGCAATGATCAGCTTTTCGGCGGCGCAGGTAACGACACGCTGATCGGCAAGGGCGGTAACGATCTCCTATTTGGCGGCGACGGAAATGACACGCTGATTGGCGGTTCGGGCAACGACCAGATGTTCGGCGGGGCCGGCAACGACCTCATGATCTGGAATCCGGGCGACGGTACCGATCTGATGGAAGGCGGCGACGGCATCGACACCGCCCAAATCAACGGTGGCAATGGGACCGAAAATTTCACCCTCACTGCCAACGGCTCCCGCGTGCGATTCGATCGTATCAGCCCGGCGCCGTTCTCGCTCGATATCGGCACCACCGAGAACCTCGTGCTTAACATGAATGGCGGCGATGACGTCTTCACCGCCGGAAACGGCCTTGCCGGCCTGATCAACCTCACTGTCGACGGCGGCGATGGCAACGACAGAATCACCGGCGGCGACGGCAACGACAGGCTGTTCGGCGGGAATGGCGACGACACCATCATCGGCGGCCGCGGCAACGATCAGCTGTTCGGCGGCGCGGGCAACGACACCTTCGTCTGGAATCCGGGTGACGGCAGCGACACCGTCGAGGGCCAGGACGGCACCGATACGCTGATTTTCAACGGCGCCAATGTCGCCGAAAAGATCAACATCGCGGCCAATCACGGCCGGGTCAGCTTCACCCGCGACGTCGGCAACATCGCGATGGATCTCAACGGCATCGAGCACATCGACTTCAACGCCCTCGGCGGTGCCGACAGCATCAACGTCGATGACCTCACCGGCACCGGTGTCACGCAAGTCGCGCTCGACCTCGAGTCGGCGCCCGGCAGTGGCGTCGGCGACGGCGCGGCCGATACCGTCACCGTCAACGGCACCGCCGGCAACGACAACATTCAGGTCGAGGGGACGGGAAGCTCGGTCACCGTGGCAGGGCTACCCGCAACCGTTACCATTGCCGGCGCTGAGGGCGCCAACGACCAGCTCATCGTCGAGGGCGGGGCGGGCAGCGACGTCATCACCGCTATCGGCCTTGCGGCGGGCGTCATCGGTCTCACCATCGATGGCGGCGCCGGCAACGACACCATCACCGGCAGCGCGGGTGCTGACACTCTGATCGGCGGCGACGGTAATGACACGGTGATCGGGGGACGCGGCAACGACGTCGCTTTCCTCGGCAACGGCAACGACACGTTCGTCTGGAATCCGGGCGACGGCAGCGACATCGTCGAGGGCCAGGCCGGCACCGATACGCTGGTGTTCAACGGCGCCAATGTGAATGAGAACATCGACATCTCGGCCAACGGCTCGCGGGTGAGACTATTCCGCGACGTCGGTAACGTCACCATGGACCTCAACGGTATCGAACACATCCAGCTCGCAACTCTCGGCGGGGCCGACAACGTCAACGTCGGCGACCTCACCGGGACCGACGCCAAGCAGGTCGCCATCGACCTGTCCGGGACGTTGGGCAGCGGTCAGGGCGACGGCGTGGCGGATACTGTGAGCGTCAACGGCACGGCAGGCGATGATCGCATCAGCATCGTCAGCAGCGGTTCGTCCGTTGTCGTCAACGGATTGGCGGCGCAGGTCACCGTCAATGGAATTGACGCGGGCCTCGAACTCGCTGGTTGTGAATGGAGGTGCCGGCAATGATGTCATCAACGCTTCCGGCCTGCGTCCCGGACAGGTCAACCTGACGATCAACGGTGGCGACGGCAACGACACCATCACCGGCAGCGCGGGCAGCGACACCGTCATCGGCGGGCGAGGCAATGACGTGGCCTCGTTGGGTGCCGGCGACGACACCTTTATCTGGAACCCCGGCGATGGCAGCGACACCGTCGACGGCGGTTTGGGCAACGACAGGCTCGTGTTCAACGGCGCGAGCATCAACGAGAACATGGAGATATCAGCCAACGGCCGGGGAGCGACGCTGACCCGCGACGTCGGTGGGGTCTCGATGAATCTCACCAACATGGAGACCATCGATGTCAACGCGCTCGGCGGCACCGACACTATTACCGTCAACGATTTGACCGGAACCAGCGTCAGCCAGGTCTCCCTCGACCTCGGCAACTCCACCGATCCAAACACGCCGGACACCGTCGTCATCAATGCGACCAATGGCGACGACGTCATCAACATCGTCGACAACAATGGCGTCGTGACGATATCGGGTCTCGCCGAGAACGTGACGATCTCCAATTTCAATGCGAACGACAAGATCGTCATCAATGGCCTGGGCGGCGACGACGTCATCAACGCGACCGGGCTCAGCTCGGCGATGCAGCTTGTTGCCAATGGTGGCGACGGCAATGACATCCTGCTCGGTGGTAACGGTATCGAGACCCTGAACGGCGAAGGTGGGGACGACATCCTCATCGGCGGCGGTGTGCAGAACGTCCTCAACGGCGGACCCGGCGCCAACGATGTCATCCCGGGCGGCCCGGCAGCGCCCACCGCGAGTGCCGACCTCATCGGCCAGTTCATGGCGTCGAGCTTCGTCTCGGCGGCTGAAGGGCACGGCGCAGTGCCGGTGGCCGATCCCGCCGTCAGCCAGCAACCGCAGCTCGCGCTGCCGCACGCCGCCTGACGCTAACGACCTTGCCTGGAGCGCAACCATGAGCCTCGAAACCAACGGCCCGATACCGACCGACCCAGGTCTCGAAGCCCTCGTGACGCTGCTGCATCTCCAGGGCGTTGCGGCCGACGCCGGACAGATCAGGCATCGGCTCGGAACGGACAAGATTGGTGCAGCGGATATGCTCCGCTGCGCCAGGGAGCTCGGTCTCAAGGCACGTGCCTACCGGACTGACTGGGCGCGGCTCGCCAGCACGCCCTTGCCCGCCATCGCATCCCTGCGCGATGGCGGGTTCCTGCTGGTCGCCAAGACCGACGGTAACAAAATTCTGGTCCATTCGCCGCAAGAATCGAGGCCTGCGTTGATGACGCGGGATCAACTCGCGTCCATCTGGGATGGCGGATTGATTCTCATGACCCGTCGCGCCGGATTGTCGGACATCGCCCGGAGGTTCGACATCACCTGGTTCCTGGCGGCAATCCAAAAGTATCAACGTCTCTTGAGTGAGGTGCTGATCGGGTCGTTCTTCCTGCAGCTGCTAGGTCTGGTCTCGCCACTGTTTTTCCAGGTGGTGATCGACAAAGTTTTGGTGCACCGGTCCCTAAGTACCCTCGATGTGCTCATTCTCGGATTGGTGACGATCTCGGTCTTCGAGACGGTATTGGGAATTCTGCGGACCTATCTGTTCGCACACACCACCAACCGCATCGATGTTGAACTTGGGGCGCGCCTGTTCCGGCATCTGCTCGCGTTGCCGATGGCCTATTTTCAGGCCCGCCGCGTCGGGGATTCCGTGGCGCGGGTCCGCGAATTGGAAAATATTCGCAATTTCCTCACCAGCTCGGCACTGACCCTGCTCATCGACCTGTTTTTCACGTTCGTATTTCTTGGCGTGATGTTTTTTTATTCGCCGTTCCTAAGCTGGATCGTGCTCGGCTCGTTCCCGTTCTATATCGCGATCTCGGCCGGAGCGACGCCGCTGTTCCGGCGGCGGCTGGACGAGAAATTCCGCCGAGGCGCGGAGAACCAGGCCTTTCTTGTCGAGAGCGTCACAGGAATTGAAACGCTCAAGGCCATGGCGGTCGAGCCGCAGATGCAGCGACGCTGGGAAGAGCAACTTGCCGGCTACGTCGCTGCGAGTTTCCGAGTCCTCAGCCTTGGCAACAGTGCAAGCCAGACCGTGCAGCTCGTCAGCAAACTCGTGACCGCAACCATCCTGTATTGCGGCGCAAGACTCGTGATCGACGGCAGCCTTTCGGTCGGCGAACTCGTCGCCTTCAACATTCTCGCCGGCAGGGTCAGCACGCCGGTGCTTCGTCTTGCGCAGCTCTGGCAGGATTTTCACCAGGCCCGCCTGTCGATCGCGCGGCTCGGCGACATTCTCAACACAACTGCCGAGCCGACCTACTCGGCGGGTCGGGCGCGGCTGCCGGCGATCCGGGGAGATATCAAATTCGATCACGTCTCGTTCCGTTATCGAATCGACGGACAGGAAGTCCTGCACGACGTCTCGTTCGATGTGCCGGCGGGACAGACCGTCGGCATCGTCGGGCCCTCCGGATCCGGCAAGAGCACATTCGCGAAGCTAGTCCAGCGGCTCTACGTTCCGGAGCGCGGACGCGTGCTCGTCGACGGAATGGATCTCGCGATGGTCGACGCCGCCTGGCTGCGCCGCCAGATCGGCGTCGTCCTGCAGGAAAATGTGCTGTTCAACCGCTCGGTGCGCGACAACATCGCGCTCGCCGATCCAGCGATGCCGATGGAGCGCGTGATTGCGGCGGCGCGACTTGCGGGTGCGCATGAGTTCATCCTCGAACTCGAGGAGGGGTACGACACCATAGTCGGCGAGCGCGGTTCTACGCTCTCCGGCGGCCAGCGCCAGCGCATCGCCATTGCGCGCGCGCTCGTCGCCGATCCGCGTATCCTGATTTTCGACGAGGCGACCAGCGCACTGGACTATGAGAGCGAGCGCATCATCCAAGGAAACATGACGGCTATTGCCAATGGGCGAACGGTGCTGGTCATCGCGCACCGGCTCTCGACCGTGCGGATGGCGGACCGCATCGTGACGCTCGATCGCGGCCGCCTGGTCGAGGACGGTAGCCACGACACGCTCATCAAAACCGGCGGCCGTTATGCATCGCTGCATCGATTGCAGGGAGGGTTCCATGAGGTCGGTTGAACCAGCGACGCCGAAACAGACCCCGCGTCGCGTTATCCCGTTACAGCGGCCGCGACCGAGGCGCCTCGAAGAGCTGGCGTTTCTGCCGGCTGCCCTTGAGATCGTGGAGACGCCGCCATCGCCGACCGGCCGTGCGATCGGCAGCGCCATTATTTTTCTGTTCTGCGTCGCGCTGATTTGGGCCTGGTTGGGCACGATCGATATCGTCGCCTCGGCCACCGGGAAAATCCTTCCCAGCAGTCGCGTCAAGGTTATTCAGCCGTTCGAGACCGCGGTGGTACGCTCCATTCGCGTGCAGGATGGCCAGAGCGTCAAGGCCGGTGACATCCTGATCGAACTCGATCCAACCGCAAACGAGGCGGAGCGGGATCATCAGCGTAACGATCTTCTTGCCGAGCAGCTCAATATCGCGCGACTGCGGGCGGCGCTTTCAGACGATCCAGCGGCCGATTTCGTGCCGCCGAACGGTGCGGACCCGGAGCTGGTTAATACCCAGCGCCAGCTATTGCTCAATCAGGTGACGGAGCACCGCGCCAAGATCGCCGCGCTCCTCCGTCAGCAAGCGCAGAAGGAAGCCGAACACGCCACTACAGCGGCGACGATTCACAAGCTTGAGACGATCCTTCCAGTAATTCAATCGCGCGTCGACATTCGAAAGACGCTAGTGGAGAGAGAGCTGGGCTCGAAGCTCAGTTATTTCGAGGTGTTCCAGCTCCTGGTGGAGCAGCAGGAGGAGCTCACCGTTCAGACTAGTCACTTGCGCGAGACAGAAGCGGCAATTGCTGCGATACGCGAGACGCGCGGTCAGGCGGCGGCGGAATATCGGCACACGATCTCCGACGACCTCGCCAAGGCGGAGCAAAAAGCGAACGGGCTGGCGCAGGACCTGATCAAAGCCGAGCGGAGGACCAGACTGCAATCGTTGACCGCTCCAGTGGA
Organism: uncultured Alphaproteobacteria bacterium; assembly: GCA_963738845.1. GTDB lineage: Bacteria > Pseudomonadota > Alphaproteobacteria > Rhizobiales > Xanthobacteraceae > Bradyrhizobium. Next base: position 89,797 of record CAVTYJ010000025.1, read on the forward strand.
CGGCGTGGTGCAGCAGCTCGCGGTGTACACGGTTGGCGGCGTGGTCACGCCGGCACAGCAGCTGCTTGTCGTGGTGCCGAGCGACAGCCGGCTTGAGATAGAAGCAATGGTGCCGAACAGCGACATCGGCTTCGTGCATGCCGGCCAGCAGGCCGAGATCAAGGTCGATACTTTCAATTTCACACGCTACGGGCTCCTGCACGGTAAGGTGCTCTCGCTGTCGCGGGACGCTGTCGTTCGCGATCGTCCACAGGATCGCTCCAGCGAGAGGGCGGCGGGCAATGCGAACGAGAGCAGCGAACCAAAGGGCCAGGAGCTGAACTACAGCGCGCGCATTTCGCTCGATCGCACCCAGATGCAGATCGACGAGAGAACGGTCGATCTATCGCCCGGCATGGCCGTGACGGTGGAGATCAAGACCGGATCGCGGACCGTTCTGAGTTATCTGCTGTCGCCTTTGCGCCGCTACCGGCAGGAGATGCTGCGCGAGCGCTAGCGAGAACCGATCTCCCAATACATTACTGCCGGATTAAATCACCACAACGCCGAGAGACCGATGAAAACTCCTTCCAAATTGCTGCTGAACGTTGCTTCACTTGCCTGCTTTCTGCTGGCCGTCAGGGCGCCGGCACAATCGCTGTCGGCGATCGACAAGAATACAATCATCGCTACCCTTCATGCAGAGGGCGCCCAAATCTACGAGTGCAAACCGGATATTTCGAAGCCGGCCGGGCAGGCTCGTGGGCTGACGTGGCAGTTCCGTGAGCCCATCGCCACGCTCATGGTCGGCGGCCAATCGGTTGGCCGGCACTATGCCGGTCCGAGTTGGGATCTTCTTGATGGGGGCGCAGTGAAGGGAAGGGTGGTCGCGAGTACTCCCGCGCTTACCGCAAACGATATTCCGTGGCTGGAGCTTGAAGTGGTTGACCACCGCAACAAAGGGATTCTGGTCAGTGCGGTCAGCGTCTTGCGTATCAATACCAAAGGTGGGTTTGCGCAAGGATCCTGTGAAAGTGAAGGCAAATATCTCAGCATCCCTTATGCCGCAGATTACGTATTTCTGCGCAAGAGCGATTGATGCTGTGGCCGCGCCTGCCCAGGGTTGTGAATTCATACGCGTATTAAGTGGCTCACAAGTACGGGCCCGCAAACAAGGACATCTGTGACGCTAACGTTTTTGTTCTTACCCGTTTCGCGCGTCATTTCGTAGGAGACAGAACGTGCCCCAGGTCTATTTTCACTGCTCCAACCAGAAAGAGGTTTTGATCGATCGCAGCTTACCACGACGCGCAGCTTCGAAGACTGGAGCGGCTGGGTCTTGCACGTCGACGACGATCTTGGTGACGAGGTCTTCGTCGTACCTTTCGCTTTCGTGATGGGTAAGCCGCATTGAGGTTAGCCATGTTTGTGGTTCGATCACCGATAGCGCTACTCGGCTCGTGCTTGCTTGGCATCAAGCGAAATATGCGTCAAGCTCATCGCACCGCCTGACACCCGTATCGGCCCGAACGTCACTATAAATGCGGGCCCGGTCCTAAATGCCGCCTCCGTTCGACCGGATCGCCTCGCGAAAGACGTACCTCGCAAGGAAGAAATCCGAGAGTGCGCCCAAGCGTTTTCTTGAACGCTTTGGTCGCGTGTCTTCGGGACTTCCAGGACCCACGAGGCGCGGCCGCGAGGCGGTGGACAGCAACTACCGATTGCTCGATTTGACCGTGTACGGCCGGTATGAGGTGGAAGGACTCGGCGACCGGCTGGCCACGATGGCCGAAAGGCGAGCACAATTACCGTACTGATGGACGACCTATCGCCAGTGATACCGCCTGAAGGCGGGCTATTCGGACAACCTAAGAAAAGGCAGGTCAAACATCGCACGGTAATGCGCGCATGTTCGTCTGGCTCTTTCGCGACATATCGCAATGCCGTTGTTCGTCGCTAACGGAGTGAAGCGGAAGTCGAGCGGTGGGTAGGGCCAGCGTGACCGGTCGAAATTGACTCGGAGCAGACATCTTCACCTCCACTCGCTAAAGTCGCTCCGATAAGGTATGGTATATTGTTTTGATTTCTGTGTGGTCCCAGTGGCGGGAGGACTACATGAAGCGGCGCGAGTTCATTGCGTTGGTCGGTAGTACGGCAGCATGGTCTTCGTTGGCCCTGGCGCAATCGAAAGGCCCATGGCGGCTCGGTGCACTTCTCTACAGTGATCCTCAAAGTGACCCGCAGATGGCGGCGATCGGTCGCCGTCTAAGCGAGTTGGGCTATGTTGAAGGACGAAACATTGCAATCGAATACCGATATGCGGAAGGTCGGTTGGATCGACTTCCAAATTTGGCAGCCGAGCTCGTGGCCCTTCAACCGAATGTGATCCTCGCCGTCGGAGGAGACGTCGCTCCAATCGCGAAGAAGGTTGATCAGAAGATTCCTCTCGTATTCGTCAGCAGCGCTGACCCGGAGCAGCTAGGCCTTGTCGCGAGCCTGCGCCGACCTGGTGGAAATGCGACGGGAGTTACGCTGCTTCAAGACGCACTCGCTTCCAAGCGGCTCGAGCTGCTTAAGGAGGCGCTCCCTAATATCTCTCGAGTAGGCTTTGTCTGGTATCCCGACCACCCGGATAATGAGTACCGGGAAGCTGAGCGAGCTGCACAAACGCTCGGTTTGCGGCTTCATTCGGCTGAGGTACGCAGTTCCGATGATTTCGAGGCGGCCTTAAGCAGAGCCAATGACGAGGGAATAGATGCTATATATGTAGTCTCGTCGAGGCTTACGGTGCTGAATTTAAAGAGGCTGGTTCAGTTTGCGACACAACATCATCTTCCTCTGGTGGGCGGTTGGGGAGCTTGGGCTAAAGAAGGCGGCTTGTTTTCGTATGGTCCTGACGGCGTTGCCATGGCTGGCCGCGCCGCCAACTACATCGACAAGATATTTAAAGGTGCAAATCCGGGTGACCTTCCCGTCGAGCAGCCGGCAAAATTTGAATTGATCATCAACCTCACGACCGCGAACGCTTTGGGTCTCAATCTACCGCATTCGCTTCTTTCGCGTGCTGACGAATTAGTAGATTAGCTAGCCGTTTTGCCTCGCCGCGCATTTCTGCTGTTGGCCCGTCGCGTCATTTCGACGTGCGCGCAACAATCGGTCGCATTTGGGGCCAAGCAGACATCGGCCAAAAGTTGCATCCCTCGCCCGAAGCCAGCTGGCATTTGGTAATCTGATCCACCAAAACGTCGAAGGATTTTTGGTCGTGGCCAATGGGAAATGCACATTGCCAAGCTGGAGGGCCGTCAAGGCGGCACTTGAATCCTTTGACCGCCCTGGCCTCCTGGGGTTGATCCATGACCTCTATGCGGTGGACAAGGACAACAAGGCGTTTTTGCATGCCCGTTTAGGCTTGGGCTCGGATCAGCTTGCTCCCTACAAGGCGACTATCTCGCGCTGGATTTGTCCTGACTTAATGAGAAGCCAGTCTGTATCGATATCAAAGGCCAAGAAGGCAATCGCGGATTACAAAGAGGCGATTGGAGAGCCGGCCGAGTTGGCCGAATTGTCAATCTTCTATTGCGAGGAGGCGGTGAGCTTCCTTGAGTCGTGCGCCCTTGAAGATGAGCGTTACGTTGTTGCGCTGATCCGCATGTTCGACCAAGCCGTGAAACGTGTCTTGGATTTACCGGTGGCCGAGCGGCAAGGCTATGCTGAACGCCTTGGAAACTTGAGGCCACGCGCAAGGCAAGTCGGCTGTGGAATAGATGATGAATTAAATGACATTTGGCACGAGGCAGGCCTCGACGATATTAGAGGCGGATGACGTCCCCTTCCGTACAGGTTGCTGCATGAGCAAAATGCAACGGCATCGACCTCGCGATCCTTCGCCCTCCGTTGCCGAGCCGCGCCGGCCGTTACTTCTTGGGGCTTATTCCTTTGTGCGGGCCGCGCGTCTTTGTCCTGGTGTACGACACATTGCACTTTTGGGTTCCTTGGTAACCGCTAAGGCTGTTCCGAAGGACGTCGATCTTCTCGTGACGGTTGAGCCGGCGACGGATTTGATCCCGCTGGCACGTGCCGGCCGGCGCCTAAAGGGGTTAGCTCAAACCATTAACCTCGGGGCGGACATCTTCCTCGCTGATACCTCCGGGCAGTATCTTGGTCGCATCTGCCATTATCGCGAATGCCATCCACGTGCTGCATGCCGTGCCCAGTATTGCGGGCTTAGAAAGCACCTCAACGACGATCTTAACCTCGTGACGCTGTCTAAGGACCTGCTTGCCTCGCCGCCTATTGAGCTCTGGCCGAAAGTGATCCGGCGCCTGGCCGTACCCGAGGATGTTGAGGAGATATTGCTCGCCAAGCTGGAGCGAGACCAGTAGCGGTTGACGACGCAGCGCCGCTATACGCATTTGAGTATGGAGCACGATGGTCCACTTTTGGCCCCATCAGCGAAGTGGCGGCACGCCTCATTGAGGTCCGCTCACTGGGTCATACCGGACTAGATTTGCTCACGTTGAGTTCTTCGCATTTTGACCCCAAGCCGACATTGGCCCTAGCCCCAGGGCAATGCCCTATGCTTTGATGTGTTGTACGGATCTGCCGATTGCCGGAGGGCCGTTTTGACCGATGATCGCGTAGAACGGCGGCTTGCGGCGATTCTGGCGGCAGATGTCGCTGGATACAGCCGCCTGATGGGTACGGACGAAGAAGGCGTCTTGGCGCGCCTCAAGACGGTGAGAAAATCTCTTATCGATCCCGTAATCTCCGCGCACCGCGGACGAATCGTCAAGACGACCGGCGACGGCATGCTGATCGAGTTCGCCAGCGCCGTCGATGCCGCCAGATGCGCCATCGAGATGCAGCGCGGCCTGCCCGAGCTGAACACTGCAGTGCCCGAAGGTAGTCGGCTCGAATATCGGATCGGTATCCACGTTGGCGACATCATTGTCGATGAAAATGATATTTTCGGTGACGGCGTCAATATCGCCGCCCGTCTTGAAGGAATTGCGGAGCCCGGCGGGATTTGCCTCTCCGACGACGCGCAACGCCAAATTCGCGGCAAGACAGAAATCGCGTTCGACGACATGGGCGTGCACAGGCTAAAGAATATCGCTGAGCCGATGCGTGTCTGGCGCGTCAAGCCATCAAGGGATGCTTCGGTCCCCCGAACCAGTGCCGCGGTGGCTCGGTTTCAGGACCTCGCGCTGCCCGATAAGCCCTCTGTTGTTGTGCTGCCATTCGACAACATGTCCTCAGAGGAAGGCCAAGATTACCTCGCCGACGGGATTGTTGAAGCTATTACCGCGGCACTGTCGTGCATTCGCTCCTTTTTCGTCATCGCCCGCAGTTCGGCCTTCACGTACAAAGGCCGCGCAATCGATGCCCGCGAAATCGGCAAGGAACTGGGCGTCGCTTACCTGCTCGAGGGCAGCGTGCAAAAAATTGGCAATCGGCTGCGCATCATCGTCCAGCTGATCGAGACCGAGGCAGGGGCGCACGTCTGGAGTTCGCGCTACGACGGAACCGTGGACGACTTTTTCGATTTGCAAGACCGCATAACTCAGCAGGTCGCGGGCGCTCTACAACCTTCGATACGCCTTGCCGAGATCGAACGCTCGCGTCGACGCAGGCCTCAAGACCTCAGCAGCTATGACTATACGATCAGGGCGATGCCGCATGCTTGGGTCCTTGAAAAGGAAGAGAGCGTCAAGGCGCTTGAACTGCTCGAAAAAGCTCTGGCGATTGATTCCGAATACCCTCTCGCTCTCGCGCTTGCCGGGTGGTGCCACGCCCAGCGCTCCGTCTATAACTGGGCCGATGACATTGCGGAGAGCCAGCAAAAGGCCAGAGCGCTTGCCGAGAGGGCGGCCAATCTAAGCGGTGACGATCCTCTTGTTCTAACGGTACTCGGCGCAGTGAATACATTTGTGCGCAACTATGGCACCGCGCGGGTGCTGCTTGAGCGTGCGCTTGCGCTTGATCCTAATTGTGCGTGGGCATGGAGTTGGCTCGGATGGATCGAGAATTATTCCGAGCGACCGCAAAACGCTCTCAGGCATTTCGAACAGGCCTTGCGCCTCAGTCCGATGGATCCGATGAATTTCAACAACTATGCCGGCATCGGCTCAAGCCATGAGGTGGCGCAAAAGTACGATGAGGCCGTTGAGTTTTACCGGCGTGCATTGCAAGAGCGCCCCCATGCCACTTGGATCTATCGGAATTTGGCGTCCGCACTTGTAGGTGCGGGCAAGATCGAAGAGGCGAAAGGTGCTTTCGAAGAAATGATGCGCAGCTATCCAGGGCTGACGGCCTCGAAATTCAAGCAGGCCATGGTTTTTTCGGGGCCTACCCTGGAACGGATGGCACAACATCTTAAGAGCCTGGGGTTGGCCGAATGATGGACGGAATCCGAGGTCAAGTCTGCGTATGGCCCCGCGACATGTTGCGGCGACGCGCATTCTCGGTCGCTATCGGCAAAGCGGGAATCAAGGTACGGGTAGGACCCGCCGCAATGATCGACTCGGCCAAAGGCTCCCACCAACGCGGAGCTCACTCACTCCGCCTTGATATTGTAAGCTCGGATGACTCTGCCCCATTTCTCGGTGTCTTCCGCAATGAACTTGCCAAAGTCGGCAGGCGTCATCAAGTTTGGAACGCTGCCGACACCCGCAAATTGCGCCCTTAACTTAGGATCGGCGAGGGCCGCATCGATTGCTTCGTAGAGCCTGTCGATGATCGAGGTAGGCGTGTCCTTCGGCGCTACCACGCCGTTCCACACGCTTGCCTCGTAGCCCGCGACGAACTCGCCGATGGTCGGGACGTCCGGCAACGCCGGCGATCGCGTCCCGGTCGTCACCGCAAGGGCGCGCAATTTGCCCGCCCTGACTTGCTCGATTGTCGTGGGTATCGGACTGAATGCCAATTGCACCTCTCCGGCAAGCAGATCGGGCACGTAAAGGCCGCGGTAATGCACCGGGACGAGCTTGACACCCGTCATCATCATGAACAGTTCGCCGGCAAGATGAAGCGAGCTCCCAATGCCGGCCGTCGCCATATTGAGCTTGCCGGGATTGGCTTTGGCGTAGGTTATGAAGTCGGGGACGCTGCCGGCGGGAAGCGATGGATTGACCACCAGGACAAGCGGCGTGCGGGCGATGCTGGCGACCGGCGTGGTATCGCGGATGAAATTGAATTTCAGGCTGTCGTAGAGCGTCGCATTGATGGCGTTCGACGACGTGGCCATAAGCAGCGTGTAGCCATCGGGAAGCGCCCGCACGACCGCTTCGGTGGCGATATTTGTGCCGGCGCCAGGCCGATCTTCGACAATGAATTGCTGCCCAAGCCGCTCCGCCAGCGATGGGCCGAGCAAACGCGCCAGGATGTCAGTCAGGCCACTGGCCGGGAAGCCGACGATCAAATGGACTGGCCGCGTCGGATAGTCGAGCGCGAAAGCAAGGCGCCCCGCTACCGGCAGAGCGGCGACGCACGCTGCCAGTCTCAGGAGCTTCCGACGAGGAAGTTTCACGGCACTCCTCCGCCACATTCCGGATGTGCCTTGCGCAAAGGCATCCGAGCCAAATCATTTTTGAGTTACTGGCTCTCCGAAAGTATCGTCGCAGCCTCTGAGTCCACGGAACGTCGGCATGCCCCGTGGGCTGCTCTACGATGAGACTACACGAATGTCTTGCGCGTGTGGAGGATGCGATGTCGCCTGTTGGCCGGACATTCGTACATGTCGCAGGATGGGGCCAGAAGCAGACTTACGCCCTGCACTGACCCAGGGTTATCCGATCACCTCGTCGCCGCACCACGCATTGTGAATTGCGTCACACGCACAGATACGTTTCTCACGATATTGCTAGTTCGGGGAGAAAGGTGGGCCGACCGATCAACATAGGAGGTTCCCATGCTTAGTCATCGTCTGATTATTCCTATGGTCGTCTTGGCATCTAGCTTCGTGCTCGCGTTTCCGACGTCAACGAAGGCGCAGGGTACGATTAAAGCTATTTCCCAGCTGCCGGCGTGGAACAGCAGCGTCGTCTTAGACTTGGGCAACGGGCTGCTTCTTTTTTCCGTCTGTCATGACGGGGGCCAGCCCAATTCCAGAACTTCAATGATCTTCATGAACAACGGCCCGGATTGGTCGACGCTTAACTTCCTGTCCAGCAATGGCGGCAACACAGTCAACGCCAGCGGCGTTTTTCAATCAGGTGCGTCTCCTTTTGGGGAATCATTCGAAGCCCCGTTCATTCATGGGCGTATCGAGGGGCAGTTCATCTGGGCTAAGGCTGCGGTCACCAACACCATCAACCTGCACGCTTTCGACGGCAGCGGGTTCTGCGAAATCAGAGGCACCATTGAACACGCGCCGAACCAGTAGTTCGTAATGAAGTAACGACTTGGGGGAGATCTGGTGTCAAAACCTGATGACTGGACGAAGGTCTTTGATCGTGAAACAGCCGTCCAATTCAGTTGTTCCAAATCATCGCCAATGTCGGACTTGAGAGGGGCCGACCCAGAAAAGCCAGCAGGAGGGGAAAGCCGTGCTTAGGCGTTTGCATGAGTTGGCTGTTGCCGGAGCAATTCTGATCCTGACGGTGTTTTCATCTTGGACCCAAACAAGCGAAGAACAGCGGGCAACGGCCGTTGCCGGCAATGCGGTGCTACGGGCCGATGGAGGCCTTGAATAACAAGACGTTCAAGTTGCCAGACTTTGAATTGGCCTCCTGAGCCGCCTCAGCTTGTCGAAGGGAATCTTTCGGGAGTAGACCGGACGAGTAAGGCTGGACGAAGAAAGGCGGCAGCGAACTCGCTGGAGTCAGCCTGATCGGGGCAAGATGTGCTGCCTCGAGCGGCCATGGGCCGTCCGTCAAACATAAACGCTGGTTTATCTTTTAAGGCTGCCCGCATCATGCGCCCAGTCGCACGCGGCCTCGATGCTTCTCACCCTTCAAAGTCCTTTCTGCCCCCGAAAGCCGACGTCTCGGCAGCGGTCTTCTTGGTCCGCTAAGGTTCCCAAAAGGCGAAGAACTCAATGTGAGCAAATCTTGTCTGCTATGACCCAGCTAGTGGACCTCAATGAGGCGTGCCACCACTTCGCTGATGAGCCCCTTCCGGACTCATGCGCTGCAACAATGGCCCGCCAGAGGCCTGCGAAGCAGAGCACTGGTCGGGTATCGTCCGGCGCAAACCACACCGGCGCGTTCTTCGGTCGATTGTGTCACCGCGCCAGACCGGCACTCTAGCGTCGCGCTATTTGAAGCCGCAGCTTTACCCTACCCAAGAATCGGACATGGGCTCTTTGAATGGCCGCTCATTCGCGTTGCTCCGACCGGGTTTGTTGGCGTGCAACGGCCAAGGAAGCTAAAGGTGGCATCCGTGAAGCCGCGAACAGGTGCTGTGGGGCAAGTCCAGGCGACTAACGCAGATGAACCTTTTAAATCTTTACTAAGCTCGTTCTGCGACGCTGCAACCGTTGAGCTCCACCGTCGAACGAGTGTCCAATGTCGTTTTCGCGAATCAGTTTCAAATTTGCACTGATCATGACTCTCGCCCTGGCCGGGATGCTCGCCATGGCTCCGATTGCGCTGTTCTCGATGCGCTCCCAAATGCTGGCTGACCGCGAGGCCAAGACCCAACAGATGATCGATGTGGGATATGGAATCCTCGCTAACTACCATCGGCTAGAAATTGCGGGGAAGCTCTCGCGTGAGCAGGCGCAAGCCGCTGCCATCGACGAAATCAAAGGCCTTCGCTACGACAAGGTCGAGTATTTCTGGATAAACGACATGCTTCCGCGGATGATTATGCATCCGATCAAGCCCGAGCTCGACGGTAAAGATCTCTCAACGATGAAGGATCCCAACGGCAATTATCTGTTCAATGGGTTCGTCGACCTAGTGAAGAGGCAAGGAGCCGGGTTCTACAGCTATCTCTGGCCTAAGCCCGGGTTCGAGCAGCCGGTGCCGAAGATTTCTTTCGTCAAGGGTTTTGAGCCGTGGGGCTGGATTATCGGAACCGGGATTTACCTCGACGACGTTGCTGGGGTGTTCAATCAAATTGCCCTTACCTTTGCACTTGTCTGCGCGGCCACTATCGTCATTGTGCTGGTAGGCTCGGTCCTGATCGGCCGCAGCGTCACGCGTCCACTCGCGAAGATCACTTCGCTGACGGAGCGCTTGGCGTCCGGCGATAGCGACTTCGAGGTTCCCTATACCAACCGCAAGGACGAGGTAGGCGAGCTTGCTAAAGCGCTTCAAGTATTCAAGGAGAACGCCGCCCAGATTGCGCGCATGCATGGCGAGCAAGCGGTATTGAAACAGAACGCTGATTCAGAGAGGCGAAAAGCGATGATGGAGCTCGCCGGCAAGTTTGAGGCGAGCGTTCAGGCGGTAGTTGGCGACCTTTTTAGCGACGCGCGCGAGATGCAGGAATCCGCCCAGATACTTTCGAAGACCGCGGGAGAGGCCAATCAGCGCGCAACCGCGATGGCTGGTGCCTGCGAGCAGGCATCGACAAACGTAAAAGCGGTTGCGGCGGCTACCGAAGAGCTGTCATGTTCAATAGCGGAAATCAACACGCGCGTCGGACAGGCGGCGCTGGTTGCCGATAAGGCCGTGAGCAACAGTGAAAAGACAAACGATGTGGTTCAGGGCCTTGCTGTAGCTGCAGAAAAGATCGGCGAGGTGATTGGACTCATCAACCAGATCGCCTCGCAGACGAACTTGTTGGCATTGAATGCAACGATCGAAGCCGCACGCGCGGGCGAAGCGGGCAGAGGATTTGCAGTCGTGGCCGCCGAAGTGAAGTCCCTCGCAAGTCAAACCGCAAAGGCAACCGACGAGATCAGCGCTCAAATTGCTGCGATCCAGACCGAGACGCAACAGGTGGTTGTAAACATCCAGAGCATTCGCGGCACCATCTTGGAGGTCAACGAAATCTCATCATCAATTGCCACGGCGGTGGGACAGCAGGAAGCTGCAACGCAGGAGATAGCGGCGAGCGTCGAAGATGCCGCAAACGGAACGACACAGGTTTTGCAGAATATAACGCGTGTGACGAACGCAACGAGCCAAACCGGCGGAGCGGCTGATCAAGTCTTAGGATCAAGCGGACGACTTTCAGGGAAGGTGCAGGTTTTGCAGGAGGAGGTCGCCAAATTCCTCGCCGGCGTGCGTGCTGCATAGTGTTCGTTTGCGGTGATCTGGGATCCCGTTTAGACTCGCTTCTTGCGTGATCATCCTCCACCCGCGTTCAACCGTAAGCGCGCTGCTTTCCAATTGATAAAGGGCTCCATCGGCCGCCACGGCCTAATAAAGCCCCGCGGACTGAGAGAAAGCAGCAAATCACTTAATCTTACGTTAACTAAAGTTTTGCAGTGTCTTTCTGCGGACCTCGTGTCGATTGCCGCACAAAAGGTGCGGCATGGTTAGGCATTTTCTTTTTTCGATTACGGTTGGATTAGTCCTATCTGGATGCTCGTCGTCACCTTCGCGTACCGCTGCAGTTAGTAGTCTGCACGAAAATCACGTTGAGCACGTTCGCACCGAGAAATACCTGCCGGATTTCTCGCACTCGGAGCCAAACGCCGAAAAGGAGAAAATGCTGGCTAGTCTTCGTCCCTCATCGCCCGAATGGGCAGCGCTCTACGGGGAAATCGAAGCTGAAGAAAATCGCCGCCTCACCTCAAAAACGATGATCTGCCGAACCTGCTTTCCGGACAAGCCTGATTACACCGGAGCGATCCCCCAAAAATGATCCGATGCTCCCAGAGCGCCCCAGGGCGTTTGAAATGAAACCTTTTGGATTAGGAGCAAACGCAGCAATCATTTCAGCAATGTCAGCAAACGGCATCCGAGAGGAAATCAATGAATACCTTTTCGAGCGGCCTGACCGAGTGTCCAACTTGCGGAGCACAATTTGTAGCGCTGCTACGGGACGTGGCACCCGAGACGTTTCCGCGTTGCTCCGAATGCGACACGCCGCTAGCAGCGGCAATAGCCGGCCGGTTCGTCTATGAGTTAGTTTCGACTTGGTTCAATTGAGTCGGGAGCGTATCCCATGAAATGGCTGCAGCGTACCGCTGGCGCTAGGCTTTTCGACGGCCTCTCGGGTTTCGGCGCGGTTGAATTATTTCTGAGTCTCGGTATGCATTCAGAAGTCGCCACTCTGGTCGGCGCTGCCGCCTTCATCGGAACTTTTTTTGATGATCGAGCCCATCCAATACGCGAAGTTATCCTCGTGACAACGTCGGTGAAAGAACTCGAACGGGAGTTCGCGCGTGAGGTGGGGCGTTTCATCGACTTGGCGGTCGAGACCGGACATTCGGTGGAGGAGGCGAAGGCTATGATCCGCGACGTTGTCGCGAAGGCGGTGCGGCGATCGTTTAAGGTCGTCAGGGACAGTCAATGACCCAGGAGCTTCGCGATTGCATGAAACGGTTGCACACCGCGACGCGGTCACACGGCCCGGGCAGCAGAAGCACTGGATCTAGATGAAGAATCGAAAGCATCCGACGATGGATCGATTATAGTCGCTCGCAATACGCAGGTCCCGACTGCTGTGCAGCGGAGCTTATCTAAGGGCCCAAAGGTTTCCTTAGAAAAGGCTTACCTGCATTTGAACATTGCGCAGCTTCTTCCTCTCCTGCCGAAACCAAGTCTTCAATCCATTCGACGGTTCGGAGCACGTCGGGATAAGTCGAATAATCACCTTCACCGCGCGCGAACCCAAAAAATTCGCGTGCTCTCTCATTCCCCAAGGCCCGTCTCAAACGCCGCGCAAAGAGAGCCAGCTGGTGGTTGGGAGGTCTAAGATCAGGAATTGTTCGCTTTTCAGTTCGCCGATCGAAACCGGAACGCCGTTCGCCAATCAGCATCCTTTCAGCTTCCGATCGCGTGTCGACGCCTGAACGCCGATCCTTGGCCGTCCGGTTATGCGCATCTGAACCGAAGTCATCGTCCATTACTGAGCCCTCGATGATCGGGCTTGAACATTATCCTGTCGCTCGTCCCGCGCCTTGGCGCGTTGCACCACAAAGCTGCAGGTGCGGCACTCGAACGTGAAAACGAGCGGCTCAAAATCCCATGCCTCTCGACAAGACATCATCATTCGCGAGTTACAAGTCGGACAAAAAGGCATTGGCCTACCAAAAGAAGCGATTAAATCTACCGTGTTTGCCCTGGACTGAACATTCTTCATCGAAACTGCCTGCTAGGTCCAAAATGAACCCTGATTAATCCCGCTCTCGTTTAGCCAGATCAGTGCCTCCCGCATTCCTAACCGAAAAATTCTTTCCTCGTTAGATGCAGAGGAACGCTCCTTGCTTAGATACAAGAGGAAGCCGTTCTCGTCGCGTAAGAGAGCTTCTTTTGCCTTACGAGGTGCGAGCTCATCTGCATCCAGATAATCAATATCCCGTAAACAAATCATTTGCATTGTGATGGACCGATCATCTCTTTTGATTGCTTCTGTTTGCGGTAACCGGGCTTTTTCTTTTAGATGCATCGCCCCGAACAAAATGGATCCCGACACTTGCACCGTCTATCCAGACCAGCTCGCATCGCCGATATGCTAGTCCGGTTGTAGATAGCAGGAGGAAGAACTCACGCGCGGTCAACACATCTGTCGATCCGTCGATTTCAAGCTTTGCGCCCGTATCGGAAATGTCGACAAGAATGCAGCTACGCCGCCATGTGCCATCGACGGCCAACAGAGTTGCATGGTGTTTATGTTCAAAGCGAACGCGGTCTGCTTTACGCTTGCCCCAGTCCATGCTGCTGCGGCTCCATCAGTAAATCATGAAGTTTATGACTTCGCGGGCCGCCCTATCCCCGGGCTCCCCCGACATACAAAAAATTGGACACTACAATACACGGGAGGTCGAGAGACTAGCTCGGGCCACCCAACCTAAAACCTTGAGTTATATTTTTCGGTACGCAAAACTCATTAACGACCTTGAGTACCCAATTTGCCTAGTTGTCAAAGCTTTTGGTCCAGAAGGCGGACATAGGATGATTGTGAAATCGCATTCGGGTCATCGGCGCGAAACAGGCCTAACCCGGCGCACATAGTCTTGGGGCTCGCTCTTGTCGACAACAAAGGCGGTTGGTCTGATCAGCTTTTTAAGGGTCTTGAGTGCTTTGTAGAGCTCGCCACCATGAACGAGCGTGTCCACTTCTTTCAGTTCTGAGTAGAACGAGGGTTCTTCCTTGAGCGCCTGAAGCAGGAGCGCCAAGTAAGAGCTTTGATGCTCGGCGAACGCCTCCTCAAGGTAGAACTTCTGCACGCAGCAGTAGAGCTTTTCGCGATAATTGCTCGCCAAATTGGGTTGGAGAACGTCCTTTCCCTGAAGGATCGGCAGATTGCCTTCCACAGCGAGGTATACCCTTTCGTGGGAATTCGAAAAAACGCCTTTGCTAATGTACAACTTTTCAAACTGGCCAAGTTTGAACCGCAGTCGCGCCCCAGGTGCTGTCTGTGGCATAGGACCTTGGGGCTCGCTTTTGTCGACAACAAAGAGGCTTGGTTTGATCAGCTTTTTAAGAGTTTTGAGGGCCTTGTAGTGCCCGCCACCATGAATGAGCGTGTCCACGTCTTTGAGCTCTGAGTCGATGGAGTGTTCTTCCCTGAGTGCCTCAAGCATAAGCGCCATGTATGAGCCTTGATGCTCGGCGAATGCCTCCTCAAGATAGAACTTCTGCATGCAGCAGTAGAGTTTCTCGAGAGAGTTGCTCGCGAAATTGGGTTGGAGAACATCCTTCCCCTGAAGGATTGGCAGATTGCCTTCCACAGCGAGGTATATCCTCTCGCGGGAATTCGAAAGGACGCCTTTGCCGACGTATAACTTCTCAAACGGGCCGAGATCGAACCGCAGGGGCATCAAACACCTCCGTTTCGACCGACACTGTTGCTCTAGGATGGTTAAAAAATGAATAAGGCGGTGGAGCTGCTCCACCGCCTCGCTTCTTAGTATCGACGCTTCGGTTAGCGCAGGAGCTGCAGCACGCTCTGCTGGCTCTGGTTAGCGAGCGCGAGCGCGGAGACCGCGATCGACTGACGGGTCGACAGAGCCTGGCTGTTGGCCGCTTCCTCGTTGGAGTCGGCAAGCGTCAAGTTGGACGAGCCGGTCTGCAGCACGTTGATCAGGTTCTTGTTGAAGTCCTGGCGGATCTGCACGACCGACAGGTTGGCACCGAAGGCGGACGCCTGCGCACGCAGCGTGGTGCTCGCGGTGTTGAGCGCCGTCAGCACGCTGTTGGTGTGCAGGTTGTCGATGAAGTCGGTGCCCGCGGTGAGGCTGGCCAGGCCGAGACCACCGGCATTGAAGGTCACACCCGTGATCGACAACGTCGATTTGCCGGTTTCATCGAACACCAGCTTCAGTGTATCGCCGTTCAAGAGGTTGATGCCGTTGAAGGACGAGTCCAGCGCGGTGTTGTTGATCTGTGTGATCACCTGGTTGTACTGCGCAACCAGCGACGAGCGCGTGGCCTGCGACACCGGATCGGCGACTGCGGCGGTAACCGAACCCGCCGCACCGCCGGTCGCCGAGATCGCGACCGCATCGGCGGTCGTCGGTGCCGTGGTGCTCGCCGTGATCGTCTGGGCGGCATTGTCGTTGCTTGAGGTGAAGGTGATCGTGCCGTTGCTGTTGAGCGATGCCGACAAGCCAACGCCGGCGTCCGACAGCGCCTGGTTGAGCTGGGTCAGCGACTGCACGGTCGCGGCGCCGCCGCTGAACGCCGTGTAGGAGGATCCCAGGGTGATGGCGGCCGTTCCGCTCGAGGTCTTGAAGGTGAACACCTCACCCTTGTTGACGTCCTCATTCAGGTCGGAGGAGCTGACGGTCCCGGTCGGGCTGGTTGCGCTGCCGGTGAAGGTGACATTGGCCTTCGTGCTGTAGCCGGAGGCCTGCTGCAGCGCCTGGTTGGCGATCGACTTCGCGGTATCGACCAGGCTCGAGAGCGAGGTGATGCCGGTGTTGGCCGCCTGCAGGATCTGCACGCCGTTGCCGATGCTGTCGAGCAGGTTGCCGATGTCGCTGGCGCGGAAGTCGAGGCCGGCGGCGGTGAAGAAGTTGGTTGGATTGTCGAGAGCGCTGTTGACCTTCTTGCCGGTCGCCAGGTGAGTCTGGGTCTGGGCGAGCAGGTTAGCAGTGTCTTGGAGGGAGAGCAGGTTCTGGCGAACCGATGCCGAGAGAGTAATGCCGGACATGTGTCAGTTTCCTTCTGGGTTGCTACGCGCCAATCCTTGCGCACAAGCATCGGTATCGAAGAGACTTTAACAAAGCGCTCAAACGCAGTTAGTCGTTTTGCAGCAATTGCAATTCGATGTATCAGCCTTAACAACTTCTGAAGAAGCCAATGCAACCGAGACGCGCGCTCAAAGGTCTGCTCGCGCCAATTGCGATGAAAACTCACTCCAGCCTCTCGGCTTTCCACTATCGAACACGGCGAGATTGGTCTCGATCTATTCCGCGGCGCTCACACATCGAACAGGCTCAGCATGAGCGCAGCATTGCGTAAGCCAACTAAGGGCGCATCGGACGGTGGCGGACGGCGCCGTGCTTTCGTCGGGCAGCTGGAAGGCCCTTCGATCAGAACCGTCAGCTGCGTGGGCCTGCCGCGACAATTGAACGCATTAAAGTCGCACGGATCCTTACCTCGATAAACGAAATCCCAATCTTTGCGCACCACGTTTATGGGATGACCGAAGAACCGACCATGGAATCAATTTTGCGCGTGATCCGCGATGCTTATACGCGGGATGCTGGCGAAGGCGGAGGCCTCGCTGCGCACGGTGCAACAGAGTGTGGGAACGAGAAGGAGCAGCACAACCCTTCCGAGCAGGCGTGCCGCACCGCGAGGATGAATAGACCCGTCGAAGTGTTGCGGCCGCGGCGAGCCTTTTGTGCCGACCGGATCGGGTGAAATGGTACCGCTTCTATGCGTCCTCCAGCCGGTACGGGTTCTCCGAGGCCGCGCTTTCCAGGACCACGATGATCAGTTCGCGAAGGGGCTATCACAGGCCGCGCCCCATCCGTTTAGTCGAGGCCCACGCCCATCCGTTCATCTTGGCGCCAGATGCCTGCGAGCCGGAGCCTCACCAATTCCGAGAGGGCACTGAGGCAGCTAGGCTTTCATGTCGAGCAATAGCTCACGTTCAGCCTCGGCCTGGATTTCCATGACGTCAGCGACGTCATTGTTGATAGTAGCGGGAGGCGCCTTGGCCTCCTGATCAACTGCGAGCTGAATTCTCGCCTGCGTCACCGCAACCGGCACGGGATAGATCACCATGACGAACCCCTCCCGCCTCAATTTGCCAGTGGAGCGTTTACGTCCCGTGAAGAGTTTCGGTTAACAAGCAAATCGAACGAGCCTTAGCAACGGAACCCGGGCGCTCCGGGGAAGCTTCGAGCCGGAAGCGCCCGGTCGCGCCGGGCGTAGGGCTGACAGCACGGTGGGGCCCGTCATCGAGGCGCCGGCAAGGCCCGCCGTCTACGACGCTTAGTGCGTCCGCGCGTCTTCAGTAGCACCCGCAACGCGACCCGCAATTTCGATCGGCTGCCCGCCATTGGCGATCCTCTCTTCCCAGCGTCTTTTTGCTACAGCATGCACGGATTGCAGCCCACAGCGGCGAATTTTATCATTATGCAGGCTTACGTCGTGCCAATTAGTCGCGAGTCCGGTCAAAAGCAGAACTGATTATTCCGCCGATTATTTTCTGCTCCCGGAAGCGGACATCCCTGATCTTGCAGAACCGCCTTGCCATTATAGCTCTACCCTCCAAGCCCAGTACTTGGCTGTTGGCCTACTTGTTTTTTCATACAGTCCGTTCGGATCTTAAACAGAATCGAACGGGCCATGCTAAACGCCATCAACAAGCAGGAGATAGGCTGCTTCGCGAAGGTCACGAAAGGCCGCATCCAATTTCTTTAGATTTTCCTTCTGATCGCCGCCCTCGTTGATAAGGCGCAGTATACGGTCAACGTCCCTTATCTTCTCCATGGTTAAATCGAACGCGTTCGCCATTTTCCTATTCCAAAAGCGTTTGACCCACGAGCGATAGACGAACTCCTTTCTTGATATCGTGTTCATCACCTCGTCGTACTCGCCGGCAATCGCGTTCTTACCCTCGTCACTAACCCATGTGCTGCCGTAATAGACCTTTACCATTCGATCTATGATGAAAACGAAGTGACTGATGTCGACCGCCATCTCCTCGTAGTACTTTGCTCGAGCATCGGCCTTGTTCAGCGCGAATTTTATCGCCGCCGCGAGCCGCGCTGAAAAGATTCCAAGAAGTGACAGAATGGCAGCAACGAACCACGTAGCGGTTTGGTTCGCGAAGGAGTCGAGAAGATGCGTGAGCCAGCCTGACACAGCGAAGTTTCCCAAGCGTATGACTAAGCTGCATGCCGAGGTTGCGGTCATAGCACGGAAGCTTTGGGATGAGTAGATCGCCGGCGGTTGTCCTTTCCTCACTCAGATAGGAGCATCAGGGGGACGCATCAGAGTCTACGCATCTCAATGACCCGATTTGTCGCGTATTTTCGTGTCTCGACCGAACGGCAGGGAAAATCCGGGCTCGGGCTGGCTGCTCAGCGACGAAAGATCGACGACTTTCTTGGTCCGGCCGATGAGCTCCTCGGCGAGTTCTGCGACATCCAATCTGGGAGAGATGATTCCCGTGCAGAATTGCAACGAGCTATCCAGCTTGCTAGGCGCGAAAACGCTAAGATCATCATCGCGCGGCTCGATCGGTTTTCTCGCCGTGTCAGCTTCATCGCGAGCCTTCTCGAACAGGGTATCGGCCTGATCTGCGCCGAGATGCCGAATGCGACCGATTTCCAACTCCACATATTCGCTGCTCTGGCCCAGGAGGAACGCCGGCTGATTTCCGAACGGACAAAGGCGGCATTGGCAGAGGCGAAACGTCGCGGCAAAATTCTAGGTGCTAATGGACGGAATTTGGCCGTGAAGAACCGCGAGGCGGCAGACGCGTTTGCAGCTCTGCTCATCTCGAAATTGGATGCGGATGTAACACGGCGGTCTTATAGCCAGATTGCGCGCGAGCTCAATGACGCGGGATTTACGACAGTGACCGGCCGAAAATTCTATCCGCAGACGGTCAAGAATTACCTGACCCGTCACCGTTGTTTGGCGAGTGGGGAAAGATAAGTTCCCTGAGTGACCTGTTTAGGATTCTTTATTTCCCGGCTCTCAGCGAGGTGCGGGCATGGACTCGCTGATCGCAATTGAGATTGTGCCCGTAATTGAGGGTAATGATCAATATTACAAGATCATGGTGTTCGACTTGGACGCCGACGACGTCGGAAACAGCACTAGGGTCATCCGAGACATATTCCACGCGGACAGCTTACATGTCGCCATCGCGCTACTTTATCGATTTTCCACGGAAGGCGCCTTTGGTCCATAATGTCATCGCTCCGCTACCTCAGAAGAGTGGACCACACGAATCCGGAACAGCCTTCTCAGCTCATCCCTAGGCGGCTAGCGGAAAAGTGGACGATGTTGGAAGGACGATCGCCCGAAATTCGGTTTCTTTTTGCTTGCAAACCTTCCGCTCGAAGGCTGAAATTGCCGAGTAAACGTGGAGGAAAGCCATGAGATTGGAAGGTGGATGTTACTGTGGCGCAGTGCGGTACGTTGCGGACGGCGAGCCAATGATGATGGCTCAATGTCATTGTCGCGAATGCCAATATATTACTGGCGGCTCGCCTAATGTCTTCCTGGCCATGCCTCCCGACGCGTTCAAATACACTAAAGGCACACCCAAGCAGTTTGCCCGAAAGGATTTGGAGAAGCCGGTTACGCGAGAATTCTGTGCGGAGTGCGGCACTCATATGGTGACGCGACCACAGCGACCACTTGTCGTGATCAAGGTGGGCACCCTTGACGATCCGTCTCAATTCACGCCCAAGGTGGCGATCTACACTTGCGACAAGCAGGCCTTCCACCACATTCCGGAGGGCATGCCGGCATTCGAGCGGCTGCCGCAACGCTCGTGAGGCGTATGGAAGGTCCTTAGCTAATCGAGGCCAACCTCGCCGGCAGCAAGCCCATCGTTCGGCATTTGGACTGATCTTCCGTCCTCGACCAACTCGAAATTGGGCGCTCGTCCGCTGACCTTCTGAACGAATTTTGTCGGATCTTCCGGATCGACAAACAGCATCATGCCGCTTCCATCACGGAAGACGACCTCAAAATGATGATCGCCTTCATCTACTGTGAGGCGCAATTCCTTGATCAACGACTGCAAGCGCGAAGAAATCTGCGCCCGCAGCTTGTACACGTCGCCGCCCCTTCGGGATCGCACGCGCTCGATCAGTTTCGCAACCTGATCGGGACGCTTGTAATACGTCAGCGCTGTTTGATCCAAAATCGCAATCTCATGACGAAGTTGCTGCTCCTGCTTCTTGGCGTTGGCGATTTCCTGCTCTGACTTCCTGATTGCCGCGGCTAAGAATTCGCTCTTGAACTCCCCCATCTCCATGTTGGTCTCAAACATGCGGCGTAGCTTTTCTTCGATCAGCTTGATCTTCCCTTGAACTGCCTCAAGTCTAACAGCCAAGTCGCTGCGCCTGTTTGAATGCTCGCTCGAGGAGACCAATGAGCCCAGATCGAGCTGCTCAACGAACGTCAAAAACGTCGTCTCGAAATCGTCATACCGCCAACCACTCGTTCTATCACAGCCGCCCTTACGAACGGCGCTCGAACATACGAGGTACGTCTGCCCCCTCGGTCGCCCTTTGTTTTGATAGTGCATCGGCTCACCGCAGTAGTCACACCGAGCCAACTTGGAGAACAGGTTCGTGAAGTTCTTGCCTTTTGGACCTCCGCCGCCTTTCCTGCCAGCGTCCGGCATTGTCTTACGCTCCAATCGGCCGCGCTGAGCCGCTTCAAAGAGATCGACGCTCACAATTCGCGGGAAATAGTTGGCGATAGGATCGCCTTCTGGCGTCCGCTTCCCATCTTCACATCTCTTTGGTTGGAACGTGCCGATCGCGGCGGCGCTGCTGAGGATCTTGTTGACTGTCCCTTTCTGCCAACCCGCTTTCCCGGTGAAAGTCGGGACGCCCGCTTCGTTGAGCCGGCGAACAATGCTGTACGTTCCAAGCCCAGAGGCCGCCTCTTCAAAGATGCGGCGGACGATGGCTGCACTTTCTTCGATAACCTCGAACTCGGTCCGATCAGCGTTCAGTCGCAACCAGCCGGGACAGCGCGCAGTCAGCTTCTTGCTAGCAGCACGTGTCCGCTTGTTAGCCCAGGCGCTTCGAAGCCGATGGCTCTTGATGTCCGATTCTTCGTGGCTCCGCTGCATTACCGTGAGCGCCATAAGCAATCGGTAGAAATCCAGCGTCTGCTCGGTGAACACCTCAAGAGGGTTCATCGTTACGAGCACAATCCCGCTGTTGATCACCTCCAGAAAGGGCTGAAGCGCCTTTGCGGGTGCCTGACGACTCATTCGATCCATTGACTCGACGAGCAGATACGAGCCCTTCAGGACGGCCCCTTCCCGAACAGCATCGATGAAGCGCCCAAAGCGTCCGGACGAGAGGTTTTTGCCTCGATAGGCGGAAACTCCGATGTCATTCAAATCGAAGTCCTCAACGAGCTCCAGTCCATGCTTTTCGGCGTACTCGCGCGAGGCCTCGAGCTGGCGGCGGAGGCTGTCGCCCTTCTGCTGGAGGTCTGTCGACATCCTGATGTAGGAATAGGCCTTGGGGCGGTCTGAGGCATGCTCGTTATCCATCAGAAATTCTTACTCTTTATTGATTTTATTGGCAACCATATTTTCATCGCAATGCCGCCCGATGGGTTTCGATACACCAAGGGCGCGCCCAAGCCGTTTGCCCGCGGCGACCTGGAGAAGCCGGTCACGCGCGAGTTCTGCCCCGAATGCGGCACCCATATGGTGACCCGGCCGCAGAGGCCGCTGATCGTGCTCAAGGTCGGCACGCTCGACAAACCGGAAGAGTTCACGCCGCAGATGGCGATCTACACCTGCGACAAGCAGGCGTTTCACTACGTGCCCGAGGGCATGCCCGCGTTCGAGCGGCTGCCGCAGAGGCGGTAAGCGCAACGCGCGCGGCTGTCCGGGGAGCGAGCCGAGGTCTCATGTCGCGAAACGTGCGGCTGGAGGACGGGCGCGCGCGTGAGGTCGTCCTGCGCTAACGCTTCGGCAAGCATTGCCGTGAGGATGCCGTCGCCGATATCGAGCTGGCTCGAATCGCTATGGTTGCTCGGGCGCGATCAAATTCACGGTCGGGAAGTAGCTGCGATAACGCCGCGTATCGCGGGTCAGCAGGGGAAGTTGTTCGACCGCTGCATGCGCACCAATGAAGAAATCAGGAAGAACGCTTGTCCGGATGCCTCCTGCGGCACGATATTGAAGAAAGGCCTTGCCGGCGACGAAGAGAGCCTCGCGCGGAATTGGAACGACGTCGATCCTCAGATCCCGAAGCATCGACTCGACCGCCTCGATCGTCTCGTAGCGTGTCGAGACCTCGGCGTAGATCACGTCGTTGATGACGAGAGATCCTTTCAAGGCTGCCTGTTCGAGTTGGTCTTGAGACCAGTCGCCCCAAAGCTGTTCGTCAGTCACCACGTCAAGGAGGACGTTTGAATCGACCAGCGTCATTCCGGCTCGCCGCGCAGCAGGGCCATGAGCTCATCCGTCGTCATGCCCGGTCCCGCGGAACCACGCGCCTTGGCAAACCGGCTGGGCCGCTTTGCCCGGTCAGCCCTTTCAATAACGATGCTGCCGTCGCCCATTCGGCGAAAATCCACTTGGCTGCCGGGACCAATTCCAAGGTGATCGCGGACCGGCTTTGGAATGGTCACTTGCCCCTTGCTGGTCACGGTGGTTGCCATCCGAGTCCTCGTTGGTATTACCATACGAATATATGGTAATACCAAAGAGATTGTCGAGGGGACCTCGATGGTTAATCGCGTCT
>CAVTYJ010000026.1:0-111706 GCA_963738845.1 uncultured Alphaproteobacteria bacterium
CCTTCACACGGGAGAGG
Organism: uncultured Alphaproteobacteria bacterium; assembly: GCA_963738845.1. Classification (GTDB taxonomy): domain Bacteria; phylum Pseudomonadota; class Alphaproteobacteria; order Rhizobiales; family Xanthobacteraceae; genus Bradyrhizobium. Next base: position 18 of record CAVTYJ010000026.1, read on the forward strand.
TCCAAGGTTCGATCCCTTGTGCGCCCACCATCATTCCTTTCACGAAGATTTCGATCTGAAGCGAGCCGCTTAAAGCAATCGCGGCGTGCAGTCGCTATCGCCCGCAGCATCAGGCAGGTCCCGCAGGCGAAATATCTCGTCGGCCTCGGAGCGGCACTGCGCAGGTTGAAGACCAGTCGCGCTCCCGCCAACCTTACCGAGAGTCGACTGGCCCCGTCCTCCTGACCTCCGCAAAGACAATCCTCGGGGCGCGTCGTAGCGTGAGCCGCCACGCAAAGAAAAACCCCAGCACGAATGCTGGGGCTCGTGATAACCGCCCGCGTACATCCGGCGAGCGATCGTCAGGCAAAAGGATAATCCAGGTATTTGACTGAAATATGACTCTGCGATCCGCCACGCTCCCCGTGAAAGCGTGTCGGACCTACCGAGCGACGGTCTTTGCGTCAGAGTCCGACGATTGACGATCCAAACAGTCCGCCAGCAGACGGTACTCGCGCGCCATGCGTTCCAGCTCCTCGCGCGCGCCGGGAGTGATGGAAATCGCCGCTTGCTGCCGACATAGCACTTCGAGCGAACGATAGGAAAAGTTTGGGACGTGATGCATGGGTGTAGCCCCTGGCTCGTCGGTCAATCTCGTTGCGCAGTATGGGGTTCGTCGCAGATGCGTTCGCGGCACCGGCGTTCATTGAGCTAATCTTTGTCGCGGATTGGATGCAGCTGAAATAAGCGGAATATAGGCGCACAGGTCGGACAGCGGCGCACCTGGCCCGCTGCGCGCTGCTTCAGTTGTCTCCTCTCCTCGGTCATCGTTGACCGGGGAAGACATGCATGTGTTGTCATTGGGACAGAGCCATACAAGCCGATTTGGGTTGTGGAACTAACCTAGGTTAGTCCGATAAGGTTGTCCCCAACCGATTCTGACGGTCACTTCGGCGGCCGCTTTGTCGCGATCTGCACAAGGCCCCCGCGCGCGCAAGGCGCCCGCTTTGCGTGAGTTCAAGAGCGCGGACGCCCTTGCCGCCGCGGATGTTTTCAACCGTTGGCCAGGAACCGCTCGCGCAATGGCTTGAGCACGAACAGAGCCAGCGCCACCACCGCGAAATTCATGATCGCGGTCAGCACGAAAACAAGGTGCCAGCCGCCGCTCGCCGATTTGATGAGGTTGGCAACCGGGACGAGGAAGGCGGACGCACCCTTGGCGGTGTAGAGCAGGCTGAGATTGACGGTCGCAAACTTGGTTCCGAACGTGTCCGTACACGTGGACGGGAACAGGCTGAAGATTTCGCCCCAGGTCAAAAAGATCAACGCGGCGAACAGGACAAATGCCCAGGGCGCATGACCCAGGGTCCCCAGAAGCCAGTAGGCTACGCCGCCGAGACCGAACGCGATCGCCATGGTGTATTCGCGTCCGATCTGGTCCGAAATCCAGCCGAACAGAGGACGCGCGCCGCCATTGCAGATGTTGTCGACGACCAGCGCGACGCTCAATGCCGAGGCGCCGAACAGGATCGCCACATCGCCGACATTGAAGTCCTTTGCGATCGGCGCGATCTGCGCGGTTGCCATCAATCCGCTCGCCGACACCATGATGAACATGATGTAGAGCAGCCAGAAGACCGGCGCGCCGAGCACCTCTCGCGGCGTGTAGTTGCGCGCGGTCTGCACCACCTTGGACGGAGCGAGGCCGACCATCTCGCCGGGCTCCGGAGCCCGCAAGAACCACGCAAGGACGAAGACCAGCCCGCCCTGAACGAGCCCAAACCAGAAGAATGCCGCTTCGTACCCGGCGCTCGCGATCACCGCGCGGATTGGAATGACAGTGAGAGCCGCGCCTGCACCATAACCCGCCGCCGTCAGACCGACGGCCAGGCCACGCCGGTCGGGAAACCACTTGACGGCCTGGCCAACACAGGTCGCGTACACGGCTCCGCCTCCGGTGCCCCCGACGATTGCGCCGAGATAGAGCATCCCGAGAGACTGCGCGTAGGCGTTGATGATCCAGCCGAGCGCGACCAGGATCCCGCCGACTGCGACGACCAGCTTGGCCCCGCTTCGCTCGCCGAGACTATCGACGATGTAGCCATGGATCGGCGTGAGCCAGGTCTCGAGTGCGATGAAGATGCTGAAGGCGAGCTGGATCGATGCGATCGACCAGCCATGCGCTTTGTTGATGGGATTGACGAATAGCGTCCACCCATACTGCAGGTTGGCGATCAGTACCATGCAGAGCATGCAGCAAATGAGCTGAGCCCAGCGTGTTGCCGCGATTGCGTTCGATCGGGAGTCAAGTGTTGCTGTGGTCATGGTGCGCCGCTGTGGTTCGTCCCCCCTGTTGTGTCGATGACGTCATCGGCCGTCCCAAGTCCGTGGTTCGTTCGAGCCAACGGTGTCGGCCATATTGCTAACTGCAAGTGCAAACGGCAATTTCTCGCAGCCGTGAAAAGTTCCAGATCTCTTGCGATACTTTCGTCCCATATCCCCGCAAGTTGCGAGAGTGTTCGCCCGGCCAAGAATGGTGCGTCCGTGTTCCGGACATGGCCGCGTGTGGAACCCGCTTTTCTCTCCAGGCGTTCCCCTGCCGGATTGAAGGCGACACGCATGTGAGGAAATCGAAGAAGACCGCGAAAACGAAACAAGGCTTTCTCAGCCGGCTTGGTCCCGGGCTGATCACCGGGGCGTCCGACGATGATCCGTCCGGAATCGGCACCTACAGCCAGGCGGGGGCGCAGCTTGGATTCGGCATCGGCTGGACGATGCTCCTCACCTACCCGCTGATGGCGGCAATCCAGGAAATCTCCGCGCGTATCGGTCGCGTCACCGGCCATGGAATCGCAGGCAATGCCTGCCGCAATTTCCCGGCCCCCGTGATCTGGTCGCTGGTCGTGCTTCTGTTCGTCGCCAACACCATCAATGTCGCGGCTGATCTCGGCGCAATGGCGGATTCGCTGAGGCTCCTGATCGGAGGGCCGCGGGTATTCTATGTCGTGGCCTTCGGCGTCGTCTCGGTGCTTGCGCAGGTATTTCTCGACTACGAGCGCTACGTCGCGATCCTCAAATGGTTGACGCTTGCGCTGTTTGCGTACGTCATCACGCTCGCTGTCGTGAAGGTGCCATGGGGGCTCGCGCTGCGCGGCCTGCTGATCCCCACAATCCGCTGGGACGGCGCGTTCCTGACGACGCTGGTCGCGATCCTGGGAACGACGATCTCGCCATATCTCTTCATCTGGCAATCTTCGCAGGAGGCCGAGGCGCAGAGGATCGACCCGGACAAGAAGCCGCTCAGGGTCGATCCGAAAACCAAGGACGAAGAGTTTGCCCGCATCCGCGTCGACACGCTGGTCGGGATGGCGTTCTCGAACGTCATCGCGATCGCGATCATCATCACCGCTGCCTCGACGCTTCATGCAAGCGGCAAAACCAGCATCGAGACATCCGCGCAGGCGGCGGAAGCCTTGAGGCCGCTCGCCGGACCGGCGGCGGAGTTGATCTTCGCGCTCGGCATCATCGGCACAGGGCTTCTCGCGATCCCGGTGCTTGCCGGGTCGACCGCCTACGCGATCGGCGAGGCGCGCAAGTGGCCGGTCGGACTTTCGCGCAGGCCGCGACAGGCGATTGCCTTCTATTCCGTGCTGGCATTCTCGGTGCTGATCGGCATCGGACTGAATTTCACGGCCCTCGACCCGATCAAGGCGCTCTATTGGAGCGCCGTGGTCAATGGCGTGCTCGCGCCGCCCGTCATGATCCTGATGATGGTTCTGGCGCGCAAGAAGAGGGTGATGGGTGAATTGCAGGTGGACGCGTGGCTTTACTGGCTGGGGTGGCTCGCGACAGCGGCCATGGCGCTTTCAATTGTCGGCATGGCGCTCAGCATGGTTTTCCGGCTTGGTTGACAATAACAACGAGCCGCTCGCGACAAACAGTCGTCCCGGCTTTCTTCGGCACGCCTTCTGGCCTTTTCTCGGGAGAACCGGCGCGCGGAACCGCAGGCTGTCTCCGTCGCTTATCGCTGTACACAAACAAGCTTGCAGCCTTCGATGATCGACGATCTCTGGTACAAGAACAGTGTGATTTACTGCCTTTCCGTCGGCACCTATATGGATGCGAACGGCGACGGAATTGGCGATTTCAGGGGCCTGTTGCGGCGGCTCGATTATCTGCATGGGCTCGGCATCACCACGATCTGGCTGATGCCGTTTCAGCCCTCGCCCGGCAAGGATGACGGCTACGACATTTCAGACTATTACGGCGTCGATCCGCGCTACGGGACGCTCGGCGACTTCGTCGAGTTCACTCACGGGTGCAGGCAGCGCGGCATCCGCGTGATCATCGATCTTGTCGTCAATCACACCTCGAACGAACACGCCTGGTTCAGGTCTGCGCGGAGCGCCAAGGACTCGCCATACCGCGACTGGTATGTCTGGGCCGATCGAAAGCCGGCCGGCGCCGGCAAGGGCATGGTGTTTCCGGGCGTTCAGAAGTCGACGTGGACGCACGACAAGGAGGCCGGCGCCTGGTACTTCCACCGCTTCTACGATTTCCAGCCCGACCTCAACACGTCGAACCCGCTGGTTCAGGCCGAAATCCTCAAGATCATGGGCTTCTGGATCCAGCTCGGCGTGTCCGGCTTTCGCATGGATGCCGTGCCGTTCGTGATAGCGACCAAGGGCGCGAAAGTGAAGAAACCTGTCGAGCAATACGACATGCTGCGCGCCTTCCGCGAATTCCTGCAATGGCGTGAAGGCGATGCCATCATCCTCGCCGAAGCCAATGTGCTGCCCGATACCGACATGGATTATTTCGGCCGCGACGGCGACCGCATGCACATGATGTTCAACTTCCACGTCAACCAGCATCTGTTCTATGCCCTCGCCTCCGCCGATTCGCGTCCGCTTGCCAAGGCGCTCGCAGCGACCAGACCGCGGCCCGCGACCGCTCAGTGGGGACTGTTTCTGCGCAACCATGACGAGCTCGATCTGGGTCGGCTGACCAAGGCGCAACGGACCACCGTGTTCAATGCATTCGGCCCCGACAAGAGCATGCAGCTCTACGAGCGCGGTATCCGCAGGCGTCTCGCTCCGATGCTCGGAGGAGATCGGCGCCGCCTCGAGCTCGCCTACAGCCTGATGTTCACGCTGCCGGGCACTCCGGTGATCCGCTACGGCGATGAGCTCGCCATGGGCGACGATCTCAGTCTTCCCGAGCGCAATTGCGCGCGCACGCCCATGCAGTGGTCGACCGAGCCGCATGGCGGCTTCACCAGCGCGGCCAAGTCATCCGTACCCGTCATCGACAAGGGCCCATACGGTTACGAGCACGTCAACGCGGCCAAGCAGCGCCGCGACCCGAACTCCATGCTGAACTGGATCGAACGCATTGTCCGCATGCGCAAGGAAGTGCCCGAGGTCGGTTGGGGTGACTACAAGGTCATCACCACGCGCGACCCGGCGATCCTCGTGATGCGCTATGACTGGCGAAACAATTCAGTGCTGTTCGTGCACAATCTTGATGAGCGGCCCCGCGAGATCTCCTTTGCCGCAGGTGTTAGCGGCGATGCCGGCAATCTCCTGGTCAACCTGCTCAGCGAGGATCACAGCCGCGCCGATGAGGGCGGCCGTCATAGGCTGGTGATGGAAGGCTATGGCTATCGCTGGTATCGCGTCGGAGGGCTCGATTATCTCCTGAAGCGCAGCGACATCGACACGAGCACTGCCCGACATGCGGCGCATCCGGGCTGAGGAAAGCCATCACGGCTGTTTCCTGCCTTGTGAACGAAAATCCCCGTCCGCGTGGCGTGGACAGGGAGGCGTTTCTCAAATCGCAAACATCCAGACGGCAACAATCGTCGCGATGGTCACGAGCCCCGAGATGGTCCATCCGGCCGCATAGGCCGCTTCGTCCTCGGCAGTCGCGCGCGCCGGGGGCGGCTCCATAGCATGTCGCCAATCCATGGCCTCCTCCGTGAAAAAGGCCTGCCCGCGCAACCAACGCGATGGCGGCGCGCCCGGTTCCACTAGTTGCGGCGGACCGACATCATGACGATTGGAGCCGGCGAGTGGCTTCGCGAAATCACAAGCATCAGACGGCCGACACGGAACCGGAAGGCTCAGGTTCCGTTTTGCTTCGCCTGGCGATCCGGAGAGGCGCTATCCCGCGCCAATCCCCGCCTGTTTCAGCTGCTCGGCGAACCAATTGCTCAGGGCGCGATCGATGTGGCCGGCAACATAGACCTCGCAATCGCTGACATTCCTCCTTGAGATGATCAGCAGGATGCCGATCCCGTAGGCAAACCAGATGTGCGGATCGGTCATCGCGACGAGCTTCTGCCGGTCGTGCTCGATCGGCAGATGATTGGTGGCCTTTCTCATCTCGATCGCCAGCAGATTGTTCGGGATGTCGCGCTGATGCACGACGATGTCGGGATAGACGGACTTCGCCATGTGCTCGTCGCTCGAGACGATGGTGCCGTGCGGCAGCCGCAGCGTGCGCTCGCCAAGCCGGTCATATTCGCAATCGACCTCCCAGCCGGAAAACTGCCCTTCGACATGCACCGCGAGCCGATGCGCAAGCGCGCGCTCGCCGGCATCCTTGTCGAGCAGAGAGGCCTCGCGCGCATAGAACTCGCCGAGCGCGGCAACGACCTTGTTCAGCTCGGTCTTCATCATGCCTCCGGGAAGATCCACCAATCCCGCCATCGCGAGCAAAAAGAAGCCAATCCGGAACCACGCAAAAATTGGATTTGCCTTGCTCCTCCAAATGAAGCCCAAAAGGATTGCGAACGCTCCCTAGGCCAACTGCACCTCGATCAGCCGCGGCCCCGGCTCGGCAATCGCCTCCGCGAGCGCGATATTGAACTCGTCGGCGCTCGTGACCGCGCGTCCCGCCACGCCCATGCCCCTGGCGAGCGAGACGAAGTCGATGGTCGGACGATCGATCTTGAGCATGTCCTGCGCCCGCTTTCCGGGCTCTCCGGCGCCGACGCCGTCGAACTCGCCGCGCAGGATCTGATAGATCCGATTGGCGAACACGATCGTGACGACATTGAGGTTTTCCCGCGCCTGGGTCCACAGCGACTGGATCGTGTACATCGCGCTGCCGTCGCCGACCATGCAGATCACCTTGCGATCCGGACAGGCGACCGCGGCACCTGTGGCAACCGGCGTGGAGAAGCCGATCGAGCCGCCCATGTTCTGCAGCCAATCGTGCGGGGCTGCGGCCGCGGTCGGCGGGAAGAAACCTCTGCCTGTGGTGATGGATTCGTCGACGACGATCGCATTCTCGGGGATCGCGCAGGCGATCGCTTGCGCGATCGAGGCGTGGTTCAAGGGCCCGGTCGGCTTGTTCAGCTCGGCGAACTTCTGCGGCTTCACGTCGGCAGCCTTGGCGCCGAGCGCATCGGCCAGAGCTTCAAGGGCAGCGACCGAATTCTCGCCCCATGCGGTCAGGCGATGGACCTCGCAGCCCTCGGGCTTGAGGATGCTCGGCTTGTTCGGATAGGCGAAAAATGCGACGGGATCGTTGGCCTCGACCAGCACGATATGCCTGAAGTCTTTCAGGATCGGCAGCGCGCTTTCGATCACATAGGGGATGCGGTCGATCGAGAAGCGGCCGCGGCCGCGCGCCATGCGCGGATGGTAGGTCTGGCCCATCACCTTGCAGCCGGTCTTGCCGGCGATCTGTTGCGCCATCGCCAGTCCCTGCTCGGTCAGCGCGCCGCCCGTGACCAGCAGTAACGTGTGGGCGCCGTCGCCATGCAACGCCCTCGCCGCCTCGTCGACGGCTTGCGCCGAAAAGCCGGGCTTCTGGGCCGGCGGCGCCACCTGCGCGATGCCGTCGGCCTCGTTCCAGGCGGTGTCTGCGGGGAGAATCAGCGTTGCGATCTGCGGTGGCGAGCTTTTTGCGGCCGCGATTGCGGCGGCGCCGTCGGCTGCGACCGATTTGGCGTTCGGCGAGGTGCGCACCCATTCCGACATCGGCCGCGCCAGGCCCTCGATGTCAGAGGTCAGCGGCGCGTTGTAGCCGATGTGGTAGGTCGCGTGCTGGCCGACGATATTGACGATTCCCGAATGCGCCTTCTTGGCGTTGTGCAGGTTGGCGAGGCCATTGGCGAGGCCGGGGCCGAGATGGAGCAGCGTCGAGGCGGGCGTGCCCTTCATGCGGAAATAGCCGTCCGCCGCCCCCGTCACCACGCCTTCAAACAGGCCGAGCACGCAGCGCATGCCCTCGACCCGATCGAGCGCGGCAACGAAATGCATCTCGGAGGTGCCGGGATTGGTGAAGCAGACGTTAACGCCGCCCGCGACCAGCGTCCGCACCAGACTTTCCGCGCCATTCATCGTTCCGCTCCCGGTTGGTCGTATGATCCAGATCAACCACTGTTCGCAGCGTCAGTCAAAGGGGGCGGGAACATTGTTCGCTTCCCGGGAACGCAGGCTTCTTAACCGCGCAAACCGAAAATAGCTGGATTTGCGCAGCCGTGGCTTGCATGCCGGCAGCCGATATGGCCTCTAATTGCTGATTGGCTGGGCGCAGAGATTGTCGCGAGGCGGAAAATGAACCGAGCTATCGTCATGTTGATCGCGCTTGGCGCGCTTTGTCTCATCGGCGGGAACGCCGGCGCGCAGGGCTATCCCGGCGACATCATGAGCGGCGGCCCGACTTTCTTCGGTGGCCCCAGATATTTCGGCGGAGGCGGCGCCGGGCCGATTCCGCGCGAGACCGTCTATTTCCAGGCCAATTATGCGCCGGGCACGATCGTGATCGACACCGCCGAGCGACGCCTCTATCTGGTCGAGCCGGGCGGGAGGGCGTTGCGCTACGGCATCGGCGTTGGCCGCGACGGCTTCCGCTGGAGCGGCGTCCACCGCGTCAGTGCCAAGCGCGAATGGCCGGGCTGGACGCCGCCTGCGGAAATGCGCCGGCGCCGGCCTGACCTTCCGGTCCATATGGCCGGAGGTATCGACAATCCGCTCGGCGCGCGGGCGATCTATCTCGGCTCGACGCTGTACCGCATCCATGGCTCCAACGAGCCGGAAACGATCGGGCAAGCCGTATCGTCCGGCTGCTTCCGCATGACCAATGAGGACGTGGTCGATCTCTACAGTCGCGTCTCCGTCGGCGCCACGGTGGTGGTGAAGAATTAGCGCGCCTTGCGCGGGCAGCGCCATTGCGGCAGCCTGACCACCATCATGCGCGCCTTTTCTCGCCTCGCCTTCTCCGGCGTCCTTGCGGCGATCGCGTTGTCGGCCGTGGCGGCGCCGGCTTGGGCCGAAATCCCTGACATTGCGGCGCGCAAGCGTGCCGAGAAGAAGCTCTTTACCGACGCTGAGATCGCGGATGGATTCCTAAAGACCGCCTTCGGCGCCGAATATCACCTCGCCGGACGGGTCGACCGCATCCGCAAATATGTCGCGCCGGTACGGGTGTTCGCAGATGGCGGCGGCAAGGAACGCAAGGCGCAACTGGCCAAGGTCGTCGCCGATATCGGCGCGCGCGTGGCTCATCTCGACATCGCCATGGCCGAAAGGCGCGAGGACGCCAACATCGTGGTCAGGCTGGTGCGCGATCGCGACCTCGATCGCACCATCGCCTCCTCCTATGGCAAGGAACGGGCCCGCGAGATCAAGGCCTCGCTCGATCCACAATGCCTCTCGGGCTTCCGCAAGAACGAGAGCTACGAGATCGTGCATTCCGACGTCATCCTCACGACGGACAACGGCGAGTTCGTCTTTCTCGACTGCGCCTATGAGGAGCTGTTGCAGTCGCTCGGACCGATCAACGACACCAACTCGGTGCCCTGGACCATGTTCAACGACAAGGTATCGATGGGCTTCTTCGACGTGTTCGACCAGTACATCCTCAATCTGCTTTACGACCCCCGCATCAAGCCAGGCATGACGGTCGAGGAGGTCAAGGCGGTGCTGCCGGAGGCGCTTGCCGAGGTGCACGAGTGGGTGCGGAAGGGTAATAATCTGCCTGAGTAGGTCAGCTCTTCGAACGGCAGATCGCCTGCAGCGCGGTCCATTCGTCCGGCGCCAGCAGCGGTGGGCCGGTCGGCGGACGATCGGCCTCGCTCATCCGTGTCAGCCGGTCCTCGGTCAGAGGATGGCTTGCCAGGATGCTCAGTTCGCTATCGCCTTGCTTTCCGGTAACGCGAAACAGGAGCTCGCCCATTGGCTTTGGCGAGCGGCCGAGCTTCTGCATCACTTCGATCGAAAACGTGTCCGCGTCCTGCTCGACCTCGCGCGAATAGGACGACGTTACCAACGTGCGCGAGGCGAACACCAGCGCGCCCGCCCCGGTGACGTCGCCGAACAACAGGCCGACCAGGAAGGCGGTGCCGCTGTCGTGGATCAGGTTGCGCATGTTGTCGCGGTGCTTGAGGTGCCCGAACTCATGCGCCAGCACGCCTGCGATCTCGTCAGGGTTGTTGGCTTTTGCAAGCAGGCCGCTGAACAGGATGACCTTGCCGCCTGGCAGTGCCAGCGCATTTGGAACCGACGTCGAGAGAACCTCCGGCTCGACCGCCGTATCCAGGCCCGCCGCCTGGCGCAGGCTTCGCAGCAATTTGTCGAAAGCTTTTTGCCCGGCCACATCGTTGCAGGTCTTGTTGCCGAAAATGGCCTTGATCTGCACCTCGGCGGCATCGCCAAGGCGGCGCTCGAACGATTGCGGCACAATCGGCGCAAGCCGGTCGGCCACGAGCGGAACGCCAAACATCACGAGCGTAACGATGGAGACCACAGCGGCCAGCGACCAGCCCACGATCCTGGTGATCGCGCGGCCATCGATCTGGTTCTCGGCAAGGCGCGGACAACGCGACCTGATCTCTGCAGCAAGCTGTAAATCGCGAATTTCGAGCTGTGCCAGCGGCGGCGCGGAGAGGCACATCACGCGCAACGCGCCCTGTGCGCCATCCACCTCGCGGATGTCGGCATAATTCCAACGGGCGGGCGTGAGATCGTCTTGCACGATCTCGAGCTGATCGTGGAAGGCAAGCTTCACCACGCGTCGTCGGCTCGAGCTGCCATCGAAGAACACAGCAGAGCCATTCGACCCGGGCTCATTGTAAACGGCGTCATCCGGCACTGAGGCAGCTCACGCGGCTAAATTCCGGCGACGTCGAGGCCATCGGCAAAGCCTTCGCCGAGCGCGCTCGCCAGCTCACCCCTGGTAGCAACATCCGCCACGGAGGAAAGGCCGTAGACGCGGACCGATTGCAGCACTCTCTCCCAGATGTCGCGCACAAGGTAAAGGCGGATCACCACATTGAGCGTTAGAACGAAGGCGAGATAGCCGACCGCCATCATGACAAATACCAGAATGCCCCGGGCAAGGTCCTCCGGCTCCGTTGCTCGAAGAGCGCCACCATAGACAACGAACGCCACGCCAAGCAGGACGTACCAGCCGATCACTTTCCAGTAGAGCCCGTGCAGCGCGGCGCTCTCAATGTTCGATTCCAGGCGCACGTCGCCGAAGCGGATGCCTTCAAGCCACCAGCGCCACTCCGCGGCCTTGAACCTTGCGTAGAGAAGCGGAAACAACGGAAACAGCACGACGGCAAAGGGTGCAAGCAGCCACAGGTGCCAGACGCGTTTGAAAAATTCAAAGCCCTGGCCCTCGAAGCTGCCCTGGAGCGCGCCGTAGTAGGAGTGGCCCATCTTGTAGCGCTCGAGCGCGGCCTCCCGCCACGGCAGCGCCAGCCCGAGCGTGACCAGCGCCAGCAGTCCCCAGAGCACCGCGCGCCAGGCGTAGGCCCAACCCGAGCCATCCATCCAGAACCGCACCCCGCGCCAGACCGTGCGCGTAAGCCGATAGCGCCGCGCGCGATAAATCGCGAATTGACCGAAAGCGTAAAGGACGAGCAACAGGGGGATGCCCGCAAACTCCTCCAGCCGCTCGGCTTCGATGGTGATGAGGAAATAGCCGAGATAGATCGGAACCAGGATCGCCAGCGCAAACAGGAAGCCGATCAGAAGCTCCTTGCCGCGCCCGGTATATTCGATGGCATCCCCGTCGATCACCGTGCTTGACCACAAGTGCCTTCGGATATCCGTCACCAGCCAGAAACGATAGAAGCCGGCGGTCACGAGCTCCAGCGCCGCGCCTTTCGCGATCAGGCGAAAGAACTCGCCGCGATCGCCGGAAAACGCCACCAGTGAGGGTACCGGCGGGGGCGACGGCTCCCGATGTATCTGATTCAGGGGAAAACTCCTGGAACAACTCAAGCGGGCATACCCGCTCCGACAAGACCATAGATAAGCGGTCTGTCGGTCCCAAGACAATCCCGGTTCGAATGTTAACGCCCTCTTGTCAAATTGACGAGGAGTGGGGCCTCCACAGTCTACCCCGTCTTCTCGAAGAGCTCGCGGCCGATCAGCATGCGGCGGATCTCGCTGGTGCCGGCGCCGATCTCGTAGAGCTTGGCGTCGCGCAGGAGGCGGCCGGTCGGATAGTCGTTGATATAGCCGTTGCCGCCAAGCAGCTGGATCGCATCGAGCGCGACCAGCGTGGCCTTTTCCGCCGCATAGAGGATCGCGCCGGCCGCGTCCTCGCGCGTGGTCTCGCCGCGGTCGCAGGCCTTTGCCACCGCATAGACGTAGGCGCGCGAGGCGTTCATCGTGGTGTACATGTCGGCGATCTTGCCCTGCACCAATTGAAAGCTGCCGATCGGCTGCCCGAACTGCTTGCGCTCGTGCACATAGGGCAGCACGACGTCCATGCAGGCCTGCATGATGCCGATCGGTCCCGCCGCCAGCACCGCGCGCTCGTAATCGAGCCCCGACATCAGGACATTGACGCCCTTGCCGACCTCGCCCAACACGTTCTCTTCCGGCACCTCGCAATTCTCGAACACCAGTTCGCCGGTGTCGGAGCCGCGCATGCCGAGCTTGTCGAGCTTCTGCGCCGTCGAAAATCCCTTCATGCCCTTTTCGATGATGAAGGCGGTGATGCCGCGCGGACCGGCACTCTGATCCGTCTTGGCGTAAACCACGAGCGTCTCCGCGATCGGACCGTTGGTGATCCACATCTTGCTGCCGTTCAGCACATAGCGGTCGCCCTTCTTCTCGGCCCGCGTCGTCATCGATACGACGTCGGAGCCGGCGTTGGGCTCCGACATCGCGAGCGAGCCGACATGTTCGCCCGAAATCAGCTTTGGCAGATATTTGCGCTTCTGCTTCTCGCTGCCGTTGCGGCGGATCTGGTTGACGCAGAGATTGGAGTGCGCGCCGTAGGACAGGCCGACCGCGGCAGACGCGCGCGAAATCTCCTCGACGGCGATGCAATGCTCGAGATAGCCGAGGCCCGAGCCGCCATACTCCTCCTCCACGGTGATGCCATGCAACCCCAGCGCGCCGATCTTGGGCCAGAGGTCGCGCGGAAACTCGTTGCTTTTGTCGATCTCGGCCGCGCGCGGCGCGATCTCGTGGCTTGAGAAATCGAGCACGGTCTCGCGCAACGCATCGGCGGTTTCGCCCAGATCGAAATTGAACATCCGATACGCGTTGGGGATCATGGTGCACCCGGTCTTTTTTGCTGTCCTGGTCTGGCTTTAAGCCTTATTCCGCGGAAATACAGTTGTCACGGGCGGAATTTGCCGCGCAGCGGGATACCTGCCGAGCGGGTGCGGCGCGCCACGGCAAACTCTCCCTTGCGTGGCCCTGTGCAACGGGATGTAATCCGCACCAAATCGGCCTTCCGGACACCGATCGGGAAGGAAAGATGAGGGAGCCGCCTATGCACGGGACCGTCGATCTCGCCCAGGACGCAAGGCTTGAGGAAGCACGCGAGCGCGCCTACTCGCTGCCGCTGGAGGACTTCAATCCGGGCGATCCGGAGCTGTTCCGCTCGGATACGCACTGGCCGTATTTCGACCGGTTGCGCAAGGAAGACCCGGTCCACTACTGCAAGGACTCGATGTTTGGACCATACTGGTCGGTGACCCGCTATAACGACATCATGGCGGTCGACACCAACCATGGGGTGTTCTCCTCGGCATCGGCGCTTGGCGGCATCACGATCCGCGACGTCGCGCCCGATCTGCGCCGCGAGAGCTTTATTTCCATGGACCAGCCCCGCCACTCGGCGCAGCGCAAGACCGTGTCGCCGATGTTCACGCCCACCAACCTGGACGAGCTTGCGGTCAATATCCGCAAACGCGCAGCAAGCTGCCTCGACAATTTGCCGAAGAACGAAGTATTCGATTTTGTCGATTCCGTCGCAATCGAGTTGACCACGCAGATGCTCGCCGTGCTGTTCGACTTCCCCTGGGAGGACCGCAGAAAGCTGACGCGCTGGTCCGATGTCGCCACGACCATTCCGGGGCCCGGCGGCCTGGTTGCGACAGAAGACGAGCGGATGGCCGAAATGCTGGAATGCCAGCAATATTTCAGCCGGCTCTGGAACGAGCGGCGTGAGGCCGAGCCCAGGAACGATCTGCTCTCGCTGATGGCGCATAACGAGGCCACACGCGACATGGACCCGAAGAATTTTCTCGGCAATCTGATCCTGCTGATCGTCGGCGGCAACGACACCACCCGCAACACCATGTCGGGCAGCGTCTATGCGCTGAACAAAAATCCCGACCAGTACAGGAAGCTGCGCGAAAATCCGGCGCTGCTCGACAGTTTCGTGCCCGAGGTCATCCGCTGGCAGACGCCGCTCGCGCATATGCGGCGCACCGCGCTGGAGGATTCCGAGCTGCAGGGCAAAAAGATCAGGAAGGGCGACAAGGTCATCATGTGGTACGTCTCCGGCAACCGCGACGAGGAGGCGATCGAGCGGCCCTACGACTTCATCATCGATCGCGCGCGTCCGCGCACGCATCTGTCGTTCGGCTTCGGCATCCACCGCTGCATCGGGATGCGGCTGGCGGAACTGCAGCTGAAGATCATCTGGGAGGAAATCTTCAAGCGCTTCGACGATATTGAGGTAGTCGGCGAGCCGAAGCGGGTGTATTCGAGCTTCATCAAGGGTTACGAGACCCTGCCGGTCCGCATCGCCGCTTGATGACTGCGCTTGCGCCTTCTTTCTGAGAAATCCGCGACGATGAACGTCCAGATCGCCATTCGTGCCGAAAAGGCAGAGCTTCTGCGCCAGGCGCGCGAGGAGGCCTATGCGACGCCGCTGAAGGACTTTCACCCCGGCGCGCCAAAACTGTTCCAGGACGACACGCTGTGGCCGTGGTTCGAACGGCTGCGCAAGGAAGAGCCGGTGCACTACTGCACCAATGCGCCGATCGAGCCCTATTGGTCGGTGGTCAAGTACAGCGACATCATGCATGTCGACACCAGCCACGGCATCTTCTCCTCCGATGCTGCACTCGGCGGTATCAACATCAAGGACGCCCCGCCCGGCTACGACTGGCCGAGCTTCATCGCGATGGATCAGCCGCGGCACGCCGAGCAGCGCAAGACGGTGTCGCCGATGTTCACGCCGACCCATCTCGACGAGCTTGCCGTGTTGATCCGCCAGCGCTCGGCAAAGGTGCTGGACAACCTGCCGCGCAACGAGACCTTCAATTTCGTCGAGCGCGTCTCGATCGAATTGACGACGCAGATGCTGGCCACCTTGTTCGACTTCCCGTTCGAGGAGCGCCGCAGACTGACGCGGTGGTCCGACGTCTCGACCGCGCTGCCCAAGAGCGGCATCGTCGAGTCGCCGGAGCAACGCCGCCGTGAAATGGACGAATGCCGCGAATACTTCGCGCGGCTGTGGAACGAGCGCGTCAATGCCGAGCCGCGCAACGACCTCCTGTCGATGATGGCGCATAGCGAGGCGACGCGCCACATGGATGGCGACAACCTGATGGGCAACATCATCCTGCTGATCGTCGGCGGCAACGACACCACACGCAACACCATGTCGGGCTCCGTGCTGGCGCTGAACGAGAATCCGGACCAGTACGACATGTTGCGGGCCAATCCCGCGCTGATCGATTCCATGGTGCCGGAGGTGATCCGCTGGCAGACGCCGCTTGCCCATATGCGGCGCACCGCGCTGGTCGACACCGAGATCGGCGGCAAACGGATAAAGAAGGGCGATCGCGTCGTGATGTGGTACGTCTCGGGCAACCGCGACGAAGAGGCGATCGATCGCCCGAACGAGTTCATCATCGACCGCCCGCGCCCGCGCACGCACTTGTCGTTCGGCTTCGGCATCCACCGTTGCGTCGGCATGCGGCTCGCGGAGTTGCAGCTCAGGATCGTCTGGGAGGAGATCTTGAAGCGCTTCCAGCGCATCGAGGTGGTTGGCGAGCCGAAGCGGCTCTATTCGAGCTTCGTGCGCGGCATCGAGTCCTTGCCGGTACGCATACCGGCCTGAGGCGTTTGCAGACTACCGCGGTTCGCTCGGCCCTGCTAACCAAGCTGTGCCGGGCTTCTACAGCCCGCTTCGAGCCTTCCGAGTTCCGATGACGATAACCGACCAGCAGGACGAGCATTCCGAAATCCGCGAAGCGGTCGCAAAGCTGTGCGCCCAATTCCCCGGCGAATATTGGCGCAAGCTCGACCGCGAGATGGCCTATCCCTCGGCCTTTGTCGATGCGCTCACCGAGGCCGGTTATCTGTCGGTGCTGATTCCGGAAGAGTATGGCGGCGCCGGCTTGAAGCTGTCGGCAGCCACCGCGATCCTGGAGGAGATTCATCGTGCCGGCTGCAATGCCGGCGCCTGCCATGCGCAGATGTATACCATGGGCACTGTGCTGCGCCACGGCAGCGCCGAGCAGAAGGCGAAATGGCTGCCGCAGGTCGCAAGGGGCGCGCTCAGGCTGCAGGCCTTTGGCGTGACCGAGCCGACCTCGGGCACCGATACCTCCTCCCTGAAGACCGTTGCCAGGCGCGAGGGCAACGACAGCTACATCGTCAACGGCC
Source organism: uncultured Alphaproteobacteria bacterium (assembly GCA_963738845.1). Classification (GTDB taxonomy): domain Bacteria; phylum Pseudomonadota; class Alphaproteobacteria; order Rhizobiales; family Xanthobacteraceae; genus Bradyrhizobium. The sequence goes on from CAVTYJ010000026.1 coordinate 16,886, forward strand.
AGAAGATCTGGACCAGCCGCGCCGAATATTCCGACCTGATGATCTTGCTCGCGCGCACCACGCCCAAGGATCAGGTGCGAAAGCGAACCGACGGCCTGTCGGTGTTCCTGGTGGACATGCGGGAGGCGAGGAAGGCGGGGCTCACGATCCGCCCGATCCGCACCATGATAAATCACTCGACGACGGAAGTGTTTTTCACCGACATGAAAGTGCCGGCGGAAAACCTGATCGGCGACGAAGGCAAAGGTTTCCGGTACATCCTCTCCGGCATGAACGCCGAGCGCATCCTGATCGCTTCCGAAAGTATCGGCGACGCCAAATGGTTCATTGCCAAGGCGACCAACTACGCCAGGGAGCGGTCGGTGTTCGGTCGCCCCATCGGCCAGAATCAAGGCATCCAGTTTCCGATCGCGAAAGCCTATGCCTCGATGCGCGCGGCCGAGCTCATGGTGAAGGACGCGACGCGCAAATACGAAGCCGGGCTCGATTGCGGCGCCGAGGCCAACATGTCCAAGATGCTGGCGGCGGATGCCGCCTGGGACGCTGCGAACGCCTGCATCCAGACCCATGGCGGCTTTGGCTTTGCGGAAGAATACGACGTCGAGCGCAAATTCCGCGAGACGCGGCTCTACCAGGTCGCGCCGATCTCGACCAATCTGGTGCTGTCATTCATTGCCGAGCATGTGCTCGGCATGCCCCGCTCCTACTGAGAAAAAAGCCATGCTGCCGCTCGAAGGAATCACCGTCGTCACCGTGGAACAGGCGGTCGCAGCTCCCTTCTGCTCGTCGCGGCTGGCGGACGCCGGCGCCACCGTGATCAAGATCGAGCGTCCCGAGGGCGACTTTGCCCGCGCCTATGACGCCGCCGCGAAAGGCCAGAGCAGCTATTTCGTCTGGCTCAACCGCGGCAAGCAATCCGTCATCGTCGACCTCACGACCAGGGAAGGCCGACAGCAACTCGAGGAGCTGATTGCCGCCGCCGACGTGCTGCTGCAAAATCTCAAGCCCGGTTCGATGGACAAGCTCGGCTTCTCGCTGGAGCGGCTGAAGCGCGATTATCCCGCGCTGATCTGCTGCACCATCACCGGCTATGGGGATGAGGGTCCCTACGCCCATCGCAAGGCCTATGACCTCCTGATTCAGGCCGAGAGCGGACTTGCCTCCATCACCGGCGGGCCGGAAGGACCGTCGCGGGTTGGCGTGTCGATCGTCGACATCGCAACGGGTGCTACCGCACACGCCTCGATCCTGGAGGCGCTGTTCGCGCGCACGCGCACCGGCAAGGGCGCGGACATCCGAATCTCCATGTTCGACGTGATGGCGGACTGGCTTACGGTGCCGCTCATCAATTCGGAGGCCGGCAACCCGCCGCAGCGCATTGGCCTCGCCCATCCCTCGATAGCGCCCTACGGCGTGTTCCGTTCAAGGGACGGCAAGGACATTCTGATCTCGATCCAGAACGAGCGCGAATGGAAAAAGCTCTGCGCGGAAGTGCTCGATCAGCCGGAGCTGCCCAATGATCCGCGCTTTGCCAACATGGTCGAGCGCGTGCGCAATCGTTCACTCACCGACAAGGTGATCAGCGATCTCTTCGCCTCGCTGACGCGCGATGAGCTCGTCAAGCGGCTTGAGGACGCCGACATCGCCTTCGGCGAGGTCAACACCATGGCCGACCTTGCGGTCCATCCGCATCTGCGCCGCATCGAGGTGGCGACGCCGAAAGGCGGGATCGCCTATTCGGCGCCGGCGGCGATATTCGTGGGCCAGGAGCGCCAATATGGCGCCGTGCCCGATCTCGGCGAACACAAGGAATTGCCGAAAGCCCGGGGATTGCGGAAATCATCATGACCGAGCGGCTCGACCTCGATCATCTGCGACAATGGATCGGCCGCACCAGTGAGGCTTCCGACATCGTCACCGCTCACCTCGTCAAAGGGCTGCGCGCAACACTGTTCCAGGAGGTCGGCGAACCGACGCGAGGCGATGCCGCGCCGTTCACGGTGCATTGGTGCCTGGCGCAGCCGGTGTTTCCGATGTCGATGCTCGGTCCGGACGGGCATCCCACCCGCGGCGGCTTTCTGCCGCCCGTGCCGCTGCCGCGGCGGATGTGGGCCGGCGGCGAGCTCGAATTTGTCGATGCCCTGCGGGTCGGCGACGAGGCCAAACGGACATCGCGCATCGCCGACGTCACTGTGAAAAACGGCTCGACCGGAACCCTGTGCTTCGTCTCCGTCGACCACCTCGTGTCGACGCCGCGCGGCATCGCGATCCGCGAGCGGCAGGACATCGTCTATCGCGAGATGGGCGGCCCGCAGCCTGCGTCACCGAGCAAGGCCGCGCCGTCGCCTCCTTCGGCGCAGCATCGCGAAACCCACATGGCCGATGCCGTGCTGCTGTTTCGCTATTCGGCACTCACCTTCAACGGCCACCGCATCCATTATGACCGCGACTATGTCACCAGGGTCGAGGGCTATCCCGGCCTGATCTTTCACGGTCCGCTGCAGGCCGCCTTCATCGTCGAGCTCGCCGCAAAGCTCCGCGGCGGCAGACCGCCGAAGAAAATGTCCTACCGCGGCGTGCAACCGCTGTTCGAGGGCAGCGAGTTCTCGGTCAACGCCAACGACAATGGCGAGGCGATGCAGCTCTGGACCGCGAATTCCGCCGGCCAGCCCACGATGAAGGGCACCGCGACGTGGTGACCGCTCTTTCACCGTCATTGCGAGCGCAGCGAAGCAATCCAGAAACCCATACGTGGAAGTGGATTGCTTCGTCGCTTCGCTCCTCGCAATGACGACGTTAAAACGTTGAGGCTCACAGGTGTCTCGCAGGCAATCCAAGGACACAACCAAATCCGTGAGCGTCAAGCAGGCGACATTCGACCTCTTGCGCGCCTTCGGCATCGGAAAAGTCTTCGGCAATCCCGGCTCGACCGAATTGCCGTTCCTGTCCGACTGGCCGGATGACATCGACTATGTGCTCGGTCTGCAGGAAGCATCCGTGGTCGGCATGGCCGACGGCTATGCGCAGGCGACGCGCAACGCAGGATTCGTGAACCTGCATTCCGCAGCCGGCCTCGGCAACGCGCTCGGCAACATCTACACCGCTCACCGCAACCAGACGCCGCTGGTTGTCACCGCAGGCCAGCAGGCGCGCTCGATCCTTCCGCTGCAGCCTTTTCTGTACGCTGACCGCGCATCCGACTTTCCGCGGCCTTATGTCAAATATTCCGTCGAGCCGGCTCGGGCGGAGGACGTGCCGGCGGCGATCGCGCGCGCCTATTACACCGCGATGCAGCCGCCCTGCGGCCCGACCTTCGTATCGATCCCGATCGATGACTGGACCCATCCGGCGCAGGCCTTGCCCGCGCGTCAGGTCAGCCGCGAGATCGGTCCCGATGCGGAAGCGATGACGGCGCTGGTTGCGGCTTTTTCGGCAAGCAAGCGCCCTGCCCTTGTGGTCGGCCCCGGCGTCGACCGCGCCGGCGCCGTCGACCTGATGGTGCGGGTCGCCGAAAAAAGCAACGCAAGCGTCTGGGTCAGCCCATTCTCGGCGCGCTGCTCGTTTCCCGAGCGGCACCCGCTGTTCGCTGGCTTCCTGCATGCCTCGCCCGGACAGCTCTCTGAGGCGTTGCGCGGATACGATCTGCTGGTCGTGATCGGTGCGCCGGTCTTCACCTTCCATGTCGAGGGTCACGCCTCGATCTTCGACGGCGCGACTACGATCTTCCAGATCACCGACGATCCGACAGCGGCCGCCGTGACCCCGACGGGCACGAGCATCATCGCCACCATGACGCCCGCGCTGAAGATGTTGCTCGAGCTGTTGCCCGTGACCAAACGCGCCGCCCCCGAGAGTCGCAAGCTACAAGCCGCGCCCGCCGCCGCCGATCCCATTCCGGTGGAATTCCTGCTGCATGCGTTGTCGCAAGCGATGCCCGAGGATGCGGCGTTGGTCGAGGAGGTGCCGTCGCATCGGCCGGCGATGCAGAAATTCATGCCCATGCGCGGGCAGGACAGCTTTTACACCATGGCGAGCGGCGGGCTCGGCTACAGCCTGCCGGCCGCGGTCGGCATGGCGCTCGGCCGCGGCGATCGCCGGACGGTTTGCCTGATCGGCGACGGCTCGGCGATGTATTCGATCCAGGCGCTGTGGACGGCGGCACAACGCAAGCTGCCGCTCACGATAGTGGTGATCAACAATGGCGGCTATGGCGCGATGCGCTCGTTCAGCCAGGTGATGCAAGTGCGCAATGTGCCCGGGCTCGACCTGCCCGGCATCGATTTCGTGAAGATCGCCGAAGGCCTGGGTTGCGACGCAATGCGGGTTGCCAGATCATCCGAGCTGGGGCCGGCGCTCGAGCGCGGGCTTACACATAAAGGCGTCAGCTTGATCGACGTGACGGTCAATTCCGCGGTGCCGCTGCTCTACGCCCAAAAAAGCTAGGCGCCGCCGAGCGGCAGCAGCGGCGACCAATCGACGCGATGCGTCAAAAAGCGACAGGAATACGGGAATGGAACCCATTTTTTCCCGGAGATCGGTCGCATAGTTGCGGACAGGCAACGCACGTCGGAGGACTTCGATGACCGCGACCGACAAGCTTTTCGCGGGATCGATCCCCGAGCTTTATGACCGGCTTCTGGTGCCTCTCATCTTCGAGCGGTACGCGCAGGACCTCGCATCCCGGATCGCGGTCAGCGGGCCGCAGCAGATGTTGGAGACCGCAGCAGGCACCGGCGTTCTGACGTCAGCCACCGCATCGCGCCTGCCGGCGCAGAGCCGGATCGTCGCAACCGATCTCAACCAGCCGATGCTGGATCGCGCCGCGAGCCGGCGCAATCTTGAGGGGCGCGTCGCATGGCGACAGGCCGATGCGCTGGCGTTGCCGTTCAAAGCTCACTGCTTTGATGCCGTCGCCTGCCAGTTCGGCGTCATGTTCTTTCCGGACAAGGTCAAGGGCTACAGCGAGGCTCGCCGCGTGCTGCGCCCGCGCGGGCGTTTCTTCTTCAACGTCTGGGACCGTCTGGACGAAAATGAATTTGCAGAGACCGTCAATGACGCCGTGGCGGCGTTCCTGCCGAACGATCCGCCCGCCTTCATGGCGCGCACACCGCACGGCTATCACGATGTCGGAAAAATCCGCAACGATCTGACTGCCGCCGGATTTTCCGACGTCTTGATCGAGACCGTTGCGCATGCAAGCAAGGCCGCGTCTGCAAGAGACACCGCCATCGCTTTCTGCCAGGGCACGCCACTGAGAAACGAAATCGAAGCGCGCGGCGCCTCGCTCGAAGCCGCGACCGATGCTGCGGCTGAAGCACTCGCAAAAAGATTCGGCAAAGGCCCGATCGAGGGCCGCATCCGGGCGCATGTCATCATAGCGACCGCATGACGTTCAGGCCCTGCCGGCCGCGCTTGTCGCGCGTCGGGGCAGGACGATAAGATTTCAATCAGGCTTGCTTACCGTAGGTTTCGCGCATCCTGGCCTGGATCTTGGCCATGCCTGCGATCCAGCGATCGTAATTGTCGGTCTTGCTGCGCATGTAGCCCAACACCTGCGGGTGCGGCAGGATCACGAACGTCTCCTGCTCGATACCCTTGAGCGCGTCCTCGGCGACCTGCTCCGGCGACAGGTCGCCGTCTCCGGATTGCGGACCCTTCGGGATCGAACGCAGCATGTCCGTCGTCACGCCCTGCGGGCAGAGGATCGAGACCTTGATGCCGTCCGCCCTGTGCGAGATAGCGAGATTTTCCGCGAAGCCGACCGCGGCGTGCTTGGTCGTCGAGTAAGCGGGGCTTCCGACCTGCGACAAAAGCCCGGCGGCGGAAATCGTGTTGAGGAAATAACCGCCGCCGCGTGCCTTGTAGCGCGGGATCAGGTGCCGCGCCGCGTAGACATGCGCCATGACATGGATTGCCCAGCTCCGTGCGAACGGCTCGTCGGAATCGCCCCCGGCATTCAGCGACAGCGGATCGAAGCCGCCGCCGATGCCGGCATTGGAGCAGAACAGCGCGATCGGGCCGAACAGGCGCTCGGTCGCCTCGATGACGTGCTGGATGTCCTTTTCCTTGGCGACATCGCATTTGAACGCATCGCCGCCGATATCATGGGCGAGCGCACGCGCGGCGGGCCCGTCGACATCGACGACCACCACTTTTGCCGCGCCAGCGCGATGGAACGTCTCGCACAGCGCCTTGCCGATGCCCTTGGCACCGCCGGTGACAACCACGACCTTGCCGGCCACCTGCATCGTCACCTCCCGATTGTGTTTTTGTTCTAGGTCAGCACCAGATCGAGCACGGCGGTATAGTGGCACGCCGCGCCCAACAGCACGAAACAATGCCAGATGACGTTCTGGAACCGCAACCGCTGCCAGGCGTGAAAGATCACGCCCAGGCTATAGAGCGCGCCACCGGCCAGCACGAGCCACAGCGCCACGATCGGCAGTGCGGCAACGACGGCATCGTAGAGCATCAGGCCGCTCCAGCCGAGCGCGAGATAAAGTCCGACCGCGACGCGATCGAAACGGCCTGGCCAGCCGAGCTTGAGCACGATGCCGAAAATTCCGACGCACCACACCCCGATCAGCACCGCGATGGCGAAAACGCTGTCCTTCAATTCCGTGATGAAGGGGGTGTAGGTCGACGCGATCAGCACATAGATCGCGGAATGATCGAACCGGCGCAGCAGCCATTTGGTCGGCGACACCGGCCACAGATTGTAGGTCGCCGAGAGCACCAGCATGGACAACAGCCCTGCGACATAGATCGAGACCGCGACGATATCAACCACGGTGGCATAGACTGCGGTGAGCACCACCAGCACGGTCGCCGCGACAACGCCGGCGATGATGCCGATCCCGTGCACCACCCCGTCCGCGATCAGTTCGGTCCGGTCATAATTCCAGCCGATCGCGCCCGTTGCCGCATGGATGGACGTCGAAGCCAGCTGCTTCAGCTTGAAAATCGTCATAAGCCACCTGAGAGCTGTGCGAACCGATAGAATATAGGTATCAGGAGGTCAACGAAGCGTTCAAAAGCGCCCTCGCCCGCAATCGCGTCCGAAATGTGAAGCTTGATTTCAGCCTGCCAATTGCCACCTTCGAAAGCAGCGTTCCCGCCAATTGCCAAGATCCCGCCCCTCATGGCTCCCAGCTTCTCAGATATCGTGGAGGAAACGCGCCTGACGGCGCGGGCTCTCCTCGATTATGGCGAGCATTTCTTCAACCCGACGGTCCGGCTCGGGGTGACGGGGCTGTCGCGCGCGGGCAAGACCGTGTTCATCACCGCACTCATCCACGGGCTCACCCGCGGCGGGCGCTTTCCGATGTTCGAGGCGCTCGCCTCCGGTCGCATTGCGCGCGCACATCTTGCGCCGCAACCGGACGACGCGGTGCCGCGTTTCGACTACGAGACCCACTTGCACACCCTGATCGAGGAGCGGCGCTGGCCGAACTCGACCGTCGACATCAGCGAGCTGCGGCTCGTGGTCGACTATCAACGGCGAAATGGCGCCGATCGTACGCTCACCATCGACATCGTCGATTACCCCGGCGAGTGGCTGCTCGACCTGCCCTTGCTCAACAAAAGCTATGGGCAATGGGCGCGCGAGAGCCTGATCCTGTCGCGCGAGAAGCCGCGTGCGCATCTGGCGGAGCAATGGCTCGCTCATCTGGCGACGCTCAGCCCTGAGGAACGCGAGGACGAGCAGGCGACGCGAACCGCGGCAAGGCTGTTCACCGAGTATTTGCGCGCCTGCCGCGACGAACGGTTTGCCATGAGCCTGTTGCCGCCCGGGCGATTTCTGATGCCCGGCAATCTCGCGTCCTCGCCCGCGCTGACATTTGCGCCGCTGGATGTGCCGGAGGATGGCACGGCGCCCGAGGGGTCGCTGTGGGCGATGATGGTGCGCCGCTACGAGGCCTACAAGGATGTCGTGGTCCGCCCCTTTTTCCGCGATCATTTCGCGCGGCTCGACCGGCAGATCGTGCTGGTCGATGCGCTCGCCGCGTTCAACTCCGGGCCCGAGGCGCTGCATGATCTCGAGGCGGCGCTCGCAGGGATTCTCGACTGCTTCCGCATCGGCCGCAGCACCATCATCTCGACCTTGTTCCGACCCCGGATCGATCGCATCCTGTTCGCGGCGACCAAAGCCGATCATCTGCATCATCTGAGCCACGATCGCCTGGAAGCCGTGCTGCGCCGCGCCGTGACGCGCGCGGTTGCGCGCGCCGAGGCGACGGGAGCCGACATCGAGGTTGCGGCGATTTCGGCGGTGCGGGCGACGCGCGAGGCCATGGTGGCGCGCGGCCGCGACAAATTGCCATCGATCCTGGGTACGCCGATCCCCGGCGAAACCGCCGACGGCGAGACGTTCGACGGCAACACCGAGGTTGCAACCTTCCCCGGCGATCTCCCCGCCGACCCCGAGGCACTGTTCAAGGGCGAGGACGCCTTCAAGGGACTGTCCGGCGCAACCGCAGACAAGAGCGATTTCCGATTTTTGCGCTTCCGGCCGCCGCTTCTCGAGCCCGACAGCTCCGGCGAACCGGCGCTGCCTCACATCCGCCTTGACAAGGCGTTGCAGTTTTTGATCGGAGACCGATTGCAATGAGCGAACGGGACAAGCATCGGCGGCCCGCGACCTTCCGCCTCGACGACGCCAAGGTGGTCGTGGTCGATGCCGAGGAGGCAAGGCGGCCCGCGCGCGGCGTCGTGCAGATCGCGCGCGAGGCGGAACCCGCGCAACTGCCCGTGCCGGTCGAGGCGCCGGCGCTGCCGCGGCGCGGCTTCGGCTGGGGCACGGTATTCTGGGGCGGCGTCGCCGGGATGGTGGTGCTTGGGCTTGGGGTCGGCGTCACACAATTCGTCGAGGACCTGTTTGCGCGCAGCGAAGGCCTCGGCTTTCTCGGCCTCGCCTTTTCGATTGCGGCGGCGCTTGCGCTCACCGTGGTCAGCGCGCGCGAGCTTCTTGCTCTGGCGCGGCTGGCCGCAATCGAAAAGCTGCATCGGCGCGCAGCCGCCGTGATCCTGAGCGACGACCGTGACGAGAGCCGCGCTGTGGTGCACGACCTGATCCGGATCGCGCATCGTAATCCACAGCTTGCGCGCGCCCGTTCCTCGCTGGAGGAGCATGTTCACGACATCATCGACGGCGCCGACCTGATCAGGCTCGCCGAGCGCGAATTGATGACGCCGCTCGACGCCGAGGCGCGGCGGCTGGTCTCCTCCGCAGCGCAGCGCGTTTCGATCGTCACCGCGATCTCGCCGCGCGCGGCGATCGACATCGTGTTCGTGTTCGTGGCGGCGCTTCGGCTGATCCGGCAGCTCGCGCGGCTCTACGGCGGACGGCCCGGCGCGCTCGGCATGATCCGCCTGCTCCGTCATGTCATCGCCCATCTCGCGATCACCGGCGGCATGGCTGCGAGCGACAGCCTGGTGCAGCAGATGCTGGGCCACGGGCTGGCAGCGAAGCTGTCGCAGCGGCTCGGCGAAGGCGTGTTGAACGGACTGTTGACCGCGCGCCTCGGCCTCGCCGCGATCGAAGTCACGCGCCCGATGCCGTTCACGGCATTGCCGCCACCGGCGCTGACCGACCTCGCAAAGGATCTCCTGCGCAAGCGCGAGGACGAGGATTAGCCAAGCTCGGCAAATTCGCCCGCCAATTCCCGCCAGCGGAAGAAAGGCGATTGCGGCGGCGGCGACAGCTCGGGTGTCCAGCCGGTGAGTTTTTCCAGCTCATAAGTATCCATCACGATTCCGCGCCAGACGCGGTCCACGCGTCCCAGCGGCTGGCGTTTGGCGCCCGTCGAATTCAACAGCGGCAGCAGATTGTCGGGCTCGCGCGCGACGTAGAGGCCGGCATGGTCCTTGATACGATCCATGCCGGGATCGGCGAAGCCCTGATAGCGGCCGCGCTCGTTGATCTGGATCACGGGCACGCGGCCGTTGAAATACCAGCGCAGCATCGCATAGGTGCGATAGTCCGTGGTCGCGATCCAGCTCCCGCCGGTCTTCTCGAGCTCGTCTTGCACGCGCGCCACCACCGGCGCATAACCGGCCTCGCCCCCGATCGGATCGGCCCGGCCAATGAAGTTCCAGGGTGCTGCGACATAATAGATGAACACCAGCACCACAATGGCGATACCCGTCACGATCCCGATCACGGCGGACAGGTTCGTCGCCCCGATCATCCGCGCCGAAACTTTTTCCCGCGGCAGCATCGCAATGTTGATGGCGGCAGCAGCAAAAGCGGGCGGCCAGATGAACATCGGCCAGGTGTCGCCGACCCGCAACGTCAGCGACTTCCAGAGAAAATAGAGGAAGGGCACGAGCACGGCGGTCGAGAGCAGGATGGCGACCGGCTCGCGCGCGCGATAGCCGCGCCACGCGGTCAGCACCACCGCCGAGAGCACGACGGGCAGCAGCACAAAACCAACCAGCCCGAACTGCAGCCCTATATAGTCGCCGAGCGTGCGGAACGAGACATCATGCGCCGATGTCGCGCGCACCAGCTGAAAGCGGAACGAGGCCCAATCGTGCTCGGCATTCCAGATCAGGACCGGCGAAAACATAAGCGTCGCGATCACGGCGGCAAGGTAAGGATAGGGCGATCGCAGCCAGCGCCAGCGCCAGTCCGGCACGAACGCGAAGGCGGCCACCGCCGGCAGCCACATCAGCACGGTGAATTTTGACAGCAACGAAAGCCCGGCGAACACGCCCGTGGCCAGCCACCAGCGCGGATCCTCGGTTTCGGCAAGCCGAACCAGCGACCAGATCATCGCGACCGCGAATGGAATCAGCGCCACGTCGGGCGCGACCTTCGCCATCAACAGCCCGTAATAGAGCGCTGCCTCCATCATCAGGACCGCAAACACCACTGCGCGAACATCGCGGGCGACGCGCCAGACGATGTCGGCCAGCAGCAGTTGGGTCACCAGCATGGCCACGATGCCGCAAACCCTGACGCCCAGTGCCGTGTCGCCGAAAACGGCAGTGCCGGCGCGGATCAGCCACGCAATCATGGGTGGATGATCGAGGAATGACAGCGCGTACTCTTTGGACCAGGTCCAGTAATAGGCCTCGTCGGTGCGCAGCTCCATCACATCCGCGTAAACGATCCGCAGGGCCGTCATGGCGGCGATCAGCGCTCCGAAAGCCAACAGCTTTCGGCGCGCGAAAACGGGATGCGGAACAAGGCTCGGAGGCATGGCTATCGTCATTGCCGAGGGTTTTGAGTGGACGCGGCGTTGGTGTCAACTCGTCGACCTGCCTGCGGCGTACAAACGCTCCAGGCCCGTTTCAGCGAATTCGAACTCGTTGTAAGTTCCGTGCGACCAAAGAGCTGCCGGCGACTGCTGCGGGCCGTAATGGCAGACAACATCGCCAGCCCAGGGGCCAGCGCGACCAGCACAGTGGTCGGCGCGGCGCAGTCGACGCGCAATTTGCGAGATCTGAAAACGTGCTGTCGCGAAGGGACGTTTTGTGGGGCTTGGGCGGATTGCCCTGGATTTCATCTACCGCGGCTGCTGCCGCACAAGACCAGGGGGCCGTAACGCCCCAGCTCTGGCTGGCCTGGCTCTGCGAGCTTTGGGCGATGCAGGCACATGTTTTGAGGCGCGGTTGGAATTTGGTGAGGCTAGAAATCGATCCTCCCGCCACCGAATCGGAGATCAGGCGGGTAGAGATCAAGCACGGTCTGGCGATGCCGGTGCAATTACGCGATGTTTTGCTGCGGCACTCCGCGCACGTCCATTTCGGCTGGTCGATCCCGCCTCTGTCGCGCCCCCTCGAGGGACTGAATCTGCCCACATCAGGAGGGCTGAACGACAGCCTGTGGAGCCTCGATCACATCGACCGGAAAGCCATCGTCTCCTTCAAAGCCCTTCGGCGCAGCATTGCCGATCGTGGCGACGGTGAGGAGCCCAATACGCCCGACATGTGGGACAACCAGTTTCCATTCGCTTCGGTCGGTGAAGGCGACGCCCTGACGATCGACATGTCCCTGTCCAACGGACCGCAGCCCGTGCGCTATTTCAGCAGCGAGCGCGAAGGCCTCCATCACCACATCATTGCACCCGACTTCGCCTCCTTCATCACCGCCTATACGCGGCTCGGCTGCGCCGGCAGCGATCACGACGACTGGTTTCGCTTCATCAGCCAGAAGGAAGGCGACCTGCGTTATCTTGATCCCGACAGCGAGGGCGGCCAACGCTGGCGGACTTGGCTGGCGCGGAATCCAAAAGAGCGCGAGCCGGACGAGCCTCCAGAGCCGGTGCCGGCCAAGACGAGAGCGGACTTCAACCTGCTCGACGCCGCGCACGATGGCAGTGCATGGGGCATTGAAGCCGCCCTGGCAGCCGGAGCGGCCCCCGATTGTGTCGATGGCGGCCGCAACGGCCGCTACGACGTCACCCATGAAACCGCGCTGGTCTATGCAGTTCGGCGAGGTGACCTTGAAGTCGTCGAGCGCCTGCTCATGGCCGGCGCCAGTATCGACACACGGCTCCTGTCGCTGAGCGAGGCGATCCGCTCTTCCACCGTCGAGGTCGTGCAATGGCTCATTTCCCGCGGCGCCCGCCTCAACCGGTGGAAGGGCGACCGTTACGGGCCACTCCACGTGCTGCTCGTTCGACCGGCCAGCGAGCGGTTGGGCGGCAAGGCCGCCACCATCCGCATGCTCGAGGTGCTCCTCGCCGCGGGCGCGGATCCCAACGCCCGCTTTGACGGAGAAAGAACGCTCCTGATGTGGTGCGGTCCCGACGTGATCAAGCTGCTCCTCGCGCACGGCGCCGATCCCAGGCTCACTGATCATGCCGGAAACACCGCACTCCATGTCACGAGAAGCGTTGAGGCGATCCGGTTGCTGGCGGGGCATGGGGCTGACGTGAATGCGCTGACCAAGCCTCCCAGCGGTGGTGGAGAGATTCTGGACGCCCCGCAAACGCCCTACCAGGCACAGCTCGAGGCCGAGCCCTACCACATGCAGATGCAGCGGATTTTTGCCGGCGCATCCGACGAGACCGGCGCTATTTTGGAGACTCTGGTCGCGCTCGGTGCCGATCCGCTGAAGCGCGACGGCCTGGGCCGCAGCACGCTCTGGTATTGCCGATCCGTCGCAGACGCCAGTCGGCTGATCGGGCTCGGCCTCGATCCCAAGGAGCGTGGGCCCGACGGTACAACCTTGCTCCATGCGATCAGTGTTTGGCCCTTTCCTGGTTTGGCCCGCAATGTCTCAGCGGTTGCGCTATTCAAGTATTATCAAGGGCTCGGCCTTGATATCAACGCGGTTGATCAAAACGGCATGACCGTCCTGCATTGGGCGGCGCGACGGTCCGGCAAGGAAGATATCGCTTTGCTGCTGACGCTCGGCGCCGACAAAACGGCTCGGGACGGCCGTGGCCAGCTCCCGGTGGACCGGGTGCCGCCGTCACATCAGGAGGTGCGCGATCTGTTGCGCACTTAGAGCAAGACCAGTTTTGCGTTTCTATCCGAACCAAAATCGGAGGCAGCATCAAACCGAACGGCGGATCTATTCATCGGCTGTTAGAAGGTCATCGGCTGTTAGAAGGCCATCGGCCTTGACGTCCGCGAGTTCAGCGTCGGCCCCGACAAACTGAAACAGCCCATCGCCGCCGGCAAGGTAGGCATCAAGCATTCTCTTTTTTCGCAACTTTGGGTCGGTCGTTGTCTGCGCTGTCCGTAGCAGCAGATATGGCTTGAGAGGGTCAGGCGCGATCGCAAGGGCTGCATGGAAGCATTGAAATGCATCGCTCTGACGATGCTGACGCAGCATGCTTTCTCCATTTTCCAGGAGCAACCATGGCCATTCGGGGCGGCTCTGAGCCGGATCGTGGAGCGCCCGATAGATCTCGAGAAACAGCGCGTCCGTCTGCTCGGGATGGCCATCGGCAACCAGCTGTTTACTACGTGCATAGAGATCCGCCGCCTTGCGTCCTTGGGCGTCATCTAGCGCCGGGAAGGCGGCCGAGAGGGCCGCCAGTGCTTTTGCCGCAGCGGCGTCGCGGCGGGCGGCGAGCCGCGCATCCTGCTGAGCACCGAGGGCCTTTTCCTGCGGGGTAATTCGGATCGCCGTGGTACCCTTGATGCGGGTCACCAAGTCGGCATCCAGACGACGGCCGATTGAAAAGCAGGTGGTGACACCAACTTCCCGGCAATCGCTGCCCCGATAAGCGATCGTTGTCCCGACGTAGCGCGGAGTGCCGGAAGCGACGTCATGGAGGATGGCACTGCCCGATGCGCCGTGTCCGACGTCGCAGTCGAGGTGCAGCATGGCGGAGAAAGCCTCGATGACGCGACAATTTTGGGCGAGTATGCCGCGAGCTCCGTGCCAATTGTCGGTGCTCTCGCTGATGGTCGTGACCGCACTGCCCGTCGTGCCGACCTCAGCCTTTTCCGGCAGGTGGAAGGGTTCGATCCCTGTGACCGGTCGGGCCAGACGCGCAATTGCCCAATCATCCTTGTCGAGCAATTGGCCATCCGGACCCGCCCCGCCATGGTCGACAGTTGCGAGCAAAAGCGGATAGCGGTCCGTTGCACCCTTCTTGTTCGCTACCACAAACACGCAATCATCGAGCTCGTCAGAATGCTTCGCCTCATCCTTGAGTATTTCATGCGCTGAAAAAATGATGACGTCGTTGCGGTAGATGAGGCTCGCCGAACCGACGCCGTCGTGGCAGGAAAGGCTCTGGGTGGCGGCGAGGCTGGCCCGCATGGCCTCCTGGTCCGCGACGCCGTCAACGGTGAACTGCGAGAGCAGCACCCGGCCTTCCGTTCCAATGACCCCGTTTTCGCCGACGACATCGTTCGAGGCGATCGGCGCCCCGACATACTGCGCATTATTCCGGAAATTGGAGACACCGTGGATGAACACCAAGGCAGTAAGCCCGAGCACGAGACTTGGGATCACGAAACCGTATATTCCGGCAATCGGCTTGCCATTCATGGCTTCCGGCTCGTCCTGTCGCTATGTGCAACGCCTGCCCCGCTTCACAATCTCTGTCGGTCCAGTTTCGGAAATGGTTCGAAACCGCGGCACACCCCGGAGGCTGCTCGCCGTGCCGTCGCTTCCGTCAAGCCTCGAGAAATCGTTTCGGAAAGG
The DNA here is from genome assembly GCA_963738845.1 of uncultured Alphaproteobacteria bacterium. Taxonomy (GTDB): domain Bacteria; phylum Pseudomonadota; class Alphaproteobacteria; order Rhizobiales; family Xanthobacteraceae; genus Bradyrhizobium. The sequence goes on from CAVTYJ010000026.1 coordinate 32,004, forward strand.
CGCTTCGCACTTTTCCGGATCATGCTCCGTTCGCCGTTTTCGTTCATTCTGTCGTGAACCGTTATGACCACCCTTCGTCAGGGGGCGTACGTCGGCCAGGCGCGCCCCTCCTGTGGGCGCAGGTTCATTTGACATGGAATGATTCGCTGCCATGGCCGATAATGATGAGTGAAATGGCCCAGTTTTCGCCCAAGCAGATCAAAACCTTTCTTAGCGGCATCGGCATCCGCCAGGTTCGCCTTGCGTCCGGGCTCGTGCTGTTCTCTTACCTGGTCAGCCATTTCCTCAATCACGCGCTCGGCAACATCTCCTTGGATGCGCTCGCTGAGGGCGTTCACTATCACACCCTGTTCTGGCAGTTCCTGCCGGTTGCGATCATCCTTTACACCGCGGTGCTCCTGCACGCCGGGCTCGGCATCTGGGCGTTGTACCAGCGCCGGCAATTCGCCTGGCGCACGGTGGAGCTTCTGCAGCTCCTCCTCGGTTTAAGCATCCCCGTGCTGATCGCCATGCACATCATCGGCGCCCGTCTCGGCCAGACGCTGTTTGCGCATGAAAAGCTCTACCCGCAGGAGCTTTATGCCTTCTGGGTCGCGCGGCCCATGAAGGCGTTGCAGATGTCCTCGGTCCTGATCATCGCCTGGGTGCATGGCTGCATCGGTCTGCACTTCTGGTTGCGCATGAAGACGTTTTACGCAAGGCTTGCGCCCTATCTGCTCGCCGCAGCCGTGCTGCTGCCGACGCTCGCCTTGCTGGGCTTCTATCAGGGCGGACAGGCGGTGATTGCCGACAGCGAGGATGCCGAGTGGCGCGCGAACAATCTCGCGCCTCAGCAGGTCGGAACGGCGGCCGAGCAGAAGACGCTCGATACCATTACCGATGATTTCCTGATTTTCTATCTCGGCCTGCTTGGACTGATCGTGCTGGCGCGAGGCGCACGCCTGCTCGTCGAGCGTCGCGGCGGCATGATCGCGCTCTCCTACGGCAACGGCCGGACGATCCGCGTGCCCAAGGGACTGAGCGTGCTCGAAGCCAGTCTCCGCTACAACGTTCCACACGCAAGCGTATGCGGCGGACGCGCCCGTTGCTCGACCTGTCGCATCCGCATCATCGGCGATTGCAGCGGACTGCCCGAGCCCTCGCAGCGGGAATCCTTCGTGCTCGCGCGCGTCGGCACCAACGACCCGTCGATCCGCCTCGCGTGCCAGCTCCGCCCGACAACAGATTTGTCGTTCTTCCAGCTGTTCTTGCCCGGCACCTCCACCGCGAATGCCCACGCCTCGAATCCGACCCGGATCGGCCAGGAGCGCTATCTCGTCAGCCTGTTCGTTGACATGCGCGGCTCGACGCGGCTGGCGGAAAAAATGCTGCCGTTCGACACCGTGTTCGTGGTCAATCGCTTTCTCGCCGCGGTCGCGCAGGCCGTGATCGAAAGCGGCGGCCGACCCAATCAGTTCGTCGGCGACGGCATGCTAGCGCTGTTCGGCCTCGGCACCAACGCGCAAACCGCCTCTCGCCAGGCCCTGAAGGCGGCCGCGCTGATCGCCAGCAATGTCGACGAGGTGAATCGGTTTCTCAGTCATGACTTGCGGGAGCCGATCGGCTTCGGCATCGGCATTCACGGCGGCGAAGTGATCGTCGGCGACATCGGCTACCGCGACCACATGGTGTTCACCGCGCTCGGCGATGCCGTCAATGTCGCCGCGCGCTTGCAGGACATGACCAAGTTGCTGTCCTGCCAGGCCATCATCTCCGAAGAGGTGCGCGTCACGGCCGGGCTGTCGGACGGCGATCTTCCGAAGCAGGAGGTCTCGATCCGAGGTCGCGCCGAGCCGATGATGGTGCGCGTCGTTGCCGACGCGAGTGCGCTGTCGGCGCTCGTCGAGAGCCACAGCACCGTTGCCGCCTAGAGGCGCGCGGGCCGGCGACGCGATCCGGATCGCGGTTATCGGAGCCTCCTCTTTTTTGCACTGCAGAGCATGCGTCGAAAGCATGGTTTAACTCATATGCTGCCGGTCGCAACACTCCCTGCGTTGCAATTCCGGTGACGGCCGGAGCAAAAAAGCTTCGGAGGAAGCCAGATGCTTGATCGACGGGAGATGATGAAACGCGCGGGCTTGGCCGCGCTGGCAACGGGCTTCGGCTCGGCACGCGCGTTGGCGCTCGACACGGTGACGCTGCCTTTCGAGAATGGCGAGCGCCCGCTCGTGAGCTATCCGCAAAAACGTCCGATGATCGGCCAGACCAGCCGGCCGCCACAGCTGGAAACTCCGTTCCACGTTTTCAACGCTGGGCCGATCACGCCGAACAATGCGTTCTTCGTGCGCTATCATCTGGCCGACATTCCCTACAACATCGATCCCGACAAGTTCACGCTCGAGATCAAGGGCAAGGTGGACAAGCCGCAGCAGCTCTCGCTGCGAGACATCAGGAAGATGAAGGCAATCGAGCTTGTCGCCGTCAATCAGTGCTCCGGCAACAGCCGCGGCTTTTTCGATCCACGCGTGGCCGGCGGTCAGCTCGCCAACGGCGCCATGGGAAACGCGCGCTGGTACGGCGTGCCGCTCAAGGCCGTGCTCGATATGGCGGGCGTGCAGGCCGGTTCGAAGCAGGTCACCTTCAACGGCATGGACGGGCCGGTCAGCGACAAGACGCCCGATTTCGTCAAGGCGCTCGATATCGACCATGCCCGTGACGGCGAGGTAATGCTGGCTTACGGCATGAACGGCGACGATCTGCCGCTGCTCAATGGCTTTCCGCTTCGCCTTGTCGTGCCCGGCTATTACGGCACCTACTGGGTCAAGCACCTCAACGAGATCACCGTGATCGACAACACCTTCGATGGCTTCTGGATGAAATCCGCCTATCGTATTCCCGATACGCCCTGCAATTGCGTGACTCCGGGCACCACGCCGTCGGCGACCATCCCGATCAACCGTTTCGCGGTGCGCTCGTTCATCACCAGCGTAAGCGACGGCGCCAAGCTGAGGCCGGGAAGGACGGTGCTGAAGGGCATCGCCTTTGACGGCGGCAAGGGCATCAAGGAGGTTGCGGTCTCGGTCGACGGCGGCAATAGCTTCGCGCCGGCGAGACTCGGCCGGGATCTCGGCAAATACTCTTTCCGGGAATGGACGCTGCCGGTCAATCTCGCAGCCGGCGCACATGAGCTCAAGGTACGCGCCACAAACAATGCCGGCGACACGCAGCCTTCGGAAGCGCGATGGAATCCGGCCGGTTACATGCGCAATGTCATCGAAACCGTTCGCGTCAACGTGGCATGAGGAGAACGAACATGCGCAAAACAGCCCTGCTCGGACTCCCACTCGTTGCTACGCTTGGCTTTACGCTCGCGCACGCAGCGCCGATCTCCTACAAGCTGCCGGACGAGACTGCCGCCTTTGCGCCAGGTCCGAATCTCGCGACGGTGCAGAACAATTGCACGGCCTGCCATTCGGCCGACTACATCATTACCCAGCCGCGCAATGTGAAATCGAAGCGGGATTTCTGGCTCGCCGAGGTGACCAAGATGATCAAGGTCTATGGCGCGCCGATCGATGAGGCCGACGTGCCCAAGATCGTCGATTACCTCGCGGCGACGTACTGATCCCTGTGATGCGGCGAGCCTGCCCAGGCCGGACAGGTAGGCAGGCCCTTCACGAATTCGCGGCTAATCCGGCTCCAGCCGCCCTGCCGCCTCAAAATGATCGCGAAACAGTCGAAATCCCCAAATTGCCACGATATCGATCATTTCCGGCGAAATCCGGCCATCGGTTTGAGCTATCAAGCCTCCGTTAACCAGCGTATCTTATTGCGCTGAACAAGCCGGTTTGCGGGGATCGGCGGTTCGCTCTGGTCTTTATTGATCCCGCGGAGACGGACGTATGGCTAAAGGTACGGTCAAGTGGTTCAACCCGACCAAGGGGTACGGGTTCATCCAACCCTCATCGGGCGGCAAGGACGTGTTTGTTCATATCTCGGCGGTGCAGAAGGCGGGTCTTTCCACGCTTAACGAGGGACAGACGATCGAATACGAAGAGATTGCCAATCGTGGCAAGACTTCGGCTGAGAATCTCAAGGTTTAGCGCGGCAACGCGCAATCCCGGATTTGAATAAGTCATATTAGGGCGGGAACGGATTTTCCGTCTCTCGCGTGTCAGGCGCCTTTTTCGTGCCAAGCGGTTGCGTGGTAGAAAGCCCGGACCATTAGGCACGCCATGACGCCCGATTCTCCCGTTCTCCCCCCGTTCGCTGCACCCTATGCGCCGGACGATGTCGCGCTTGCGACAAGACTCCTGAAAAACGCGCGGCTTGGCGCCGAGGCGGACCGCCGCACCGACCGCCTTGCAACGCGGCTGATCGAAGCCATCCGTGACAGGGACGAGCGGATCGGCGGTGTCGAGGATATGCTGCGCGAGTTCGCGCTGTCGACCAAGGAGGGGCTCGCGCTGATGGTGCTGGCGGAGGCGCTGTTGCGTGTGCCGGATGCCCGCACCGCCGACCAGTTCATCGAAGACAAGCTCGGCGAGGGCGACTTCATCAATCACGAGACCAAGTCGAGCGCGTTCCTGGTCAACGCCTCGGCTTGGGCGCTTGGCGTCTCGGCGCGGGTGATTCAGCCGGGCGAGACTCCGCAAGGCACGATCGGCCGGCTTGCCAAACGACTGGGCGCGCCCGCCGTCAGGGCGGCGACGCGCCAGGCCATGCGGCTGATGGGCAGTCATTTCGTTCTGGGTGAGACCATCGAATTGGCGCTTGCGCGCGCCCATGCGGCAACCCTCTCGCGCTATTCCTTTGACATGCTCGGCGAGGGCGCGCGCACTGCCGCGGATGCCGAGCGCTATTTCAAATCCTATAAAAGCGCGATCGAGGCGATCGGGCGCACGGTCGACGATCGTTCGCTGCCCGACCGGCCGGGCATTTCGGTCAAACTCTCCGCGCTGCATCCGCGCTTCGAAGCCGTCAGCCGCGGCCGCGTCATGATCGAGCTGGTGCCGCGACTGATCGCGCTCGCGCTCAAGGCCAAGGCCCACGATCTGAATTTCACCGTCGATGCGGAGGAAGCGGACCGGCTGGAGCTCTCGCTCGACGTGATTGAAGCTGTCTTCCGCGACGGCTCGCTTGCTGGCTGGGACGGCTTTGGGCTTGCGATCCAGGCCTACCAGAAGCGCGCCGCCGACGTGATCGATTATGTCGACAGCCTCGCGCTTGCGCTCGGACGGCGCATGATGGTGCGGCTCGTCAAGGGCGCCTATTGGGACACCGAGATCAAGCGCGCGCAGGAACGCGGGCTCGACGGCTATCCCGTGTTCACGCGCAAGGCGATGACCGATCTCAACTATATCGATTGCGCCAAACGACTGCTGGCGCTGCGCGGCCGCATCTTTCCGCAATTTGCAACCCACAACGCGTTGACGGTCGCAACCGTCCTCGAGCTCGCAGGCAGCGACGGCGGATTCGAATTCCAGCGCCTGCACGGCATGGGCGAGGCACTCTATGCGCGATTGAGCGACGAGCGCCCCGGCATTGCCTACCGAACTTACGCGCCGGTCGGCAGCCATCGCGACCTGCTCGCCTATCTGGTGCGGCGTCTGCTCGAGAACGGCGCCAATTCCTCCTTTGTCGCGCTCGCAGCCGACGACACGATTCCGGTGAAGACGTTGCTGCGGCGGCCGGCCGACATTGTCGGCCATGCCAGCGAAGCCAGGCATCCCAACATCCCGCTGCCGCGCGATCTGTTTTCTCCCGAGCGGATCAACTCTCGCGGCGTCGAATTCGGCGAGCGCGCGGCGCTTGAAAAGCTGGTCACGGCGATCGCGTCGGAGGCGACGCCGGCGATCGGCAGTATTGCCGGCGCGGAACACGAGGAGCCCGCACAGGCAGTTGCCGCCGTGCGCACGGGATTTTTCGATTGGAGCACGACGCCCACGGAGGCGCGCGCCGACATTTTGGAGAGAGCAGCCGATCGTCTCGAGGTGCGTGCAGCTCATTTCATGGCGCTGTTGCAGCGCGAAGGTTTCAAGACGCTCGACGACGCACTTTCGGAGGTGCGCGAGGCCGTCGACTTCTGTCGCTACTACGCGGCGCAAGGCCGAAAGCTGTTCGGCGCGGGCGAAGCCATGCCGGGCCCGACCGGCGAGAGCAACATGCTTCGGTTGCGCGGACGCGGCGTCTTTGCCGCGATCTCGCCATGGAATTTTCCGCTCGCGATCTTCGCGGGCCAGGTGAGCGCCGCGCTGATGGCGGGCAATGGCGTGGTCGCAAAGGCCGCCGAGCAGACCCCGCTGGTCGCCGCCGAAGCGGTCAAGCTGTTGCATCAGGCAGGCGTCCCCACCTCTGCCCTGCGGCTGCTCCCCGGTGACGGCACCGTTGGCGCGGCGCTGGTCGCCCATCCCGATATCGCCGGCGTCGTCTTCACGGGTTCGACCGAGGTCGCGCGCGCGATCAACCGCACACTCGCGGCCAAGGATGGTCCGATCGTGCCGCTGATCGCCGAGACCGGCGGCATAAACGCGATGATTGCGGATGCGACCGCATTGCCAGAACAGGTCGCCGACGACGTCGTCACCTCGGCATTCCGCTCGGCCGGCCAGCGCTGCTCGGCGTTGCGGCTGTTGTTCGTGCAGGACGACGTCGCCGACCGCATGATCGAGATGGTCGCGGGTGCTGCGCGCGAGCTTAAGATCGGCGATGTCGGCGATCCCGCAACCCACGTCGGGCCGGTCATCGACGCCGAGGCCAAGGCGAGGCTCGATGCGCATATTGCCCGCATGAAGCGCGAGGCGCGTGTGCATTTTACCGGCGTGGCGCCAGCGGGCAATTTCGTCGCCCCGCATATCTTCGAATTGTCGAATGCGGCGCAACTGACCGAAGAGGTGTTCGGCCCGATCCTGCATGTGGTGCGCTACGGCGCCGACCGTTTCGAGCAGGTGCTGCGATCGATCGAGGCGACCGGCTATGGGCTTACGCTCGGCATTCACACGCGCATCGATGACATGGCCGAGGCGGTCATTGCGCGCCTTGCCGTCGGCAACATCTACGTCAACCGCAACATGATCGGCGCCGTCGTCGGCGTACAGCCATTCGGCGGCCATGGCCTGTCGGGCACTGGCCCGAAGGCCGGTGGGCCGCATTATCTCGCGCGCTTTGCGACCGAGCAGACGGTCACGATCAACACGGCGGCGGCCGGCGGCAATGCCGCGCTGCTGTCGGGCGAAGAATAGTCGTCACAGGCAGGTCCCGCCGTCGCTCGGAGCCTTGGCGAGACCGCCGCAGGGTATCCGCTTGGACAATTGCTGGATCTTCCGTTTCGATTCGGCTTGCGCGAGCACGTCGAACACGCTGGTGGCCGCAAGCTGCGTGGCCTTGCGGAAGTCGTCCGTCGCCTTGTCGATATTGTTCTGCACCTCGTAGATCTTGGCGCGCGCAAAATAGCTCTCGACCGTCTCTCTCACGGCGATGGCCTTGCTCAGATCATCCAGAGCCTTGTCGTATTCGCGCAGTCCCGAAAAGGCGATCCCGCGCAGCCTCAGCGCGTCGGCGTCATTCGGGTGCGTCCCGAGCACGAGGTTGAGGTCGGCCATCGCGTCCGCAGTGTCCTTTCGCGCCAGATAGGCGCGAGCGCGAAGTACCCGGGCAAAGGTGTCGAACGCGGCCGCTTTGCCGATCAGCTGGTTGAGGGCTACGATGGCGCGATCGTACTGGCCGGACACCAGCATCGCCAACCCCTGCCCTACCTGCGCGAGCTGATTGTTGGGATTGCGGTCGAGCGCATTCTTGATATCGACCAACCCTTCGGCGGTGCTGCCCTTCATCAAGAGAGCAAGCCCGCGCGCCGCCCGCGCCAGATCGTTCGCCTGATTGAGAACGAGCGCCTGATCGAAATCCACCACCGCCTTGTCCAGCTGGTTCAGCGACATGTAGGCCTGGCCGCGCTCGGCATACGCCGCGCTATCCTTGGGGTTGAGTGCAATCGCCCGGGCGAGGTCGGCAACCGCGTCCTGATACTTGCCTGTGATCCGGTCGGCCATGCCGCGGGCGAGATAGGCCATGGCGTTGTTCGGGTTCACGGCCAGCGCGCGATCGATATCGGCTCTTGCGGAATCGACCTGCCGCGTGGCGATCGACACCATCGCGCGCAGCGCCAGCACCTCGCTATCGCTGGGCTTCAGCCTCAGCACAGCGTCGATGTCGGCGCGGCATTCGGCAAAGCGGCCTGAGGCCATCAGCGCAACGGCCCGAAGCCGAAGCGCGGCCTCGTTGTTGGGATCGGCCGCCAGCACGGGGTTGAGCCGGCTGACGACGTCCGCGAATTTCTTCTGCGCCATCAGCAATCGCGCCTGATCGAGCAGTTGGGCGGGAGCCGTTCCAGTCGGCGGCTGCACCGCCTGCGGCGCGGCCGGCGCGACAGCGACGGTCCTGGCCGCGAGCCCCGAGGCGGGCGGATTGTCATGGATCCTGGCAAGCTCCGCCTGCATTGCGATCGCCGACTGACGTTGCTGCTGCGCCGCTTTGTCGTCGGGCGCGATCGAAATCACCTTGTCGAAATCGGCAATGGCACGCGCGTAGTCGCCCTTCGCGCTGAAAGCCTGTGCTCTCGCAAAATAGGGGACACGATCCGTTGACGGGTTTTGCGCAATCGCGCGCGAGAAATCCTCGATCGCGCGATCCGCATCGCCCTTCCGGCGCCAGGCCTGGCCACGCCAGAAAAACGCATTGGTCGCGGTGTCGTTGATCGAGATCGCGGTATTGAGATCGGCCATCGCCGCATCGAGCTGCCCGGTCTCCGTGTAGGCGCGCCCGCGCCCGACATAGACGGCAGCGATATCCTGCCGCAGCGCTATCGACTGGTTGAAGTCGGCGAGCGCCTCGGGCCAGGCCTTCTGATCGATCCTCATGCCGCCGCGCGCGGCAAACACGATCGCATTCTTCGGATCGAGCTCAGCGGCGCGATTGTAATCGGCGAGTGCGGCCTCGAAATTTCCGGCGCGCTGCCGCGCATAGCCGCGTGACAGCAACGCCGCGATTGATTGGGGATTGAGCTGAAGGGCCGCATCCGCGTCGGCTGTCGCGGCATCGAGCTTCGAGCGGTTCGCATACCAGCGCGACCTGACCACATAGGCGTTCAGCCGATCGGCCGGCGGCCGTGCAGCATCCTTGATGACGGCCGCGCAGGCCGGCTCGATCCTGTCCGCCGCGCCGCCGGTGCAATCCTCGAGGTCTCCCGCGCGGGCCCGGCTCTGCAGCGCGCACAGCACGACAAGTACCAACGCCAACAACTGGGTGCGAAACGACGACATCATGGCCTCCCGGGTGTCGACGACGAGCACATGCTCGGGCGGAACACGCCCATTCCCGTGGTACGCATCCAGCGCCGTTGCATCCTCGCCAAACATCGGTCAAATGACATTGACGTCATTGGCCGCGAAGACTTTGGCCGCGCGGCGACGAAAACAAGGAAAGGGAGCGACGCCACGATGGACAAAGGCATCTTCGAAGGTCTGAAGGTTCTGGACTGCGCGAGTTTCATCGCAGCACCTGCGGCCGCGACCGTACTGTCCGATTTCGGCGCTGATGTGATCAAGATCGAGCCGCCCGGATCGGGCGATCCATACCGCAATCTGCCGAACCTGCCGGGTTATCCCGTGAGCGAGCACAATTTTGCCTGGCTCCTGGAGGCGCGGAACAAGAAGAGCCTGGCGCTCGATCTTGCCAAGGCTGAGGGACAGGCGGTGCTGCACAAGCTTGCGGGAGAGGTCGACGTCTTCATCACCAATTATCCTCCGGCGGTGCGCGAGCGTCTCGGCATCACCTACGATCGCCTCGCGCCGCTCAACGAGCGGCTCATCTATGCCTCTTTCACCGGCTATGGCGAAAAGGGCGAGGAGGCCAACAAGCCCGGCTTCGACAGCAGCGCCTATTGGGCGCGCTCGGGCCTGATGGACCTGGTGCGCGCGGATATCAACACCACGCCGGCGCGCTCGATCGCCGGCATGGGTGACCACCCCTGCGCGATGGCGTTCTATGGCGCGATCGTCACCGCGCTTTACAAGCGCGAGCGCACCGGCAAGGGCTCGCATGTCGCTTCGAACCTGATGGCGAACGGGGTGTGGGCCGCGTCCGTGCTGGCGCAGGCCAAGCTCTGCGGCGCGACATTCGGCGAGCGGCGACCGCGCGAGCATGCGCTGAACGCCGTTACCAATCACTACAAGTGCAAGGACGGCCGCTGGATCATCCTGTCGCTCTTGAACGAGGACCGGCAGTTTCCGACGCTCGCCCGCTGTCTCGGACGCGAAGAGCTGATCACCGACCCGCGATTTGCGACCAGGGCCGATCGCCATGCCCGCTCGATCGAGCTGATCAAGGTGTTCGATGAGGTCTTCGCCACGAAGACGCTTACCGAATGGCGGAACCTGCTCGACGGGAACGGCCTCGTCTTCGGCGTGGTCGGAATCCTCGACGACATCCCGAACGACCAGCAGATGCTGGACAATGACGTGCTGGTGCCGTTCGAGAACGACACCATGCTGACGATCAACAGCCCGATCTGGATCGACGGCGAAAAAAAGGTGCAGCCTCGAAAGCCGCCCGGCATCGGCGAGCACTCGAACGAAATCCTGCGCAACGCCGGCTACGACGATGCGTCCATCGCGAGATTGCGCGCTGCCGGCGCGGTGGCGTAGAGGCAGGCGATGGCAAGATATCGTCTGCATTACTTCCCGGAGTCCGGAAACAGCTACAAGCTCGCGCTGATGCTGACTTTGTGCGGCGAGCGCTTCGAGCCCGTGTGGACCGATTTTGCCGGCGGCGTCACCCGGACGGCGGAGTGGCGGCGCAGCGTCAACCCGATGGGCGAAATCCCCGTGCTTGAAATCGACGGCGAACGGCTGACCCAGACCGCGCCGATCCTCCTCAAGCTGGCCAGGCAGTTTGGCAGGTTCGGCGGCGAGACCGAACAGGAGCAGTTCGAGCTTCTGCGCTGGCTGTTCTGGGACAACCACAAGCTCACCGGCTATATGGCGACCTACCGCTATTTCCGCGCTTTCACACCCAGTCCCGACCCCCATGTGCTGAAGCATTTCCGTCGCCGGCTGGACGACTTCCTTTCCATCCTCGAGCAGCACCTCGCCCAAAGTGCCTTCGCGATCGGGGCACGGCCGACCATCGCCGATATTTCGATGATGGCGTACCTGCATTATCCGGCGCGCGAGACCGGCTACGATTTCGCCGCAAGCCATCCGGCGATCCGTGCCTGGCTCGATCGCATGGCGGCACTGCCCGACTGGGCATCGGCCTATGATCTCCTGCCCGGCCAGCGGCTCACCTATTACGCATCGGAACTCTAGGTTCTCGATTGAGCATGATCTTTTCGGAAAACCGGTGCCCACTTTTCCGGATCATGCTCCTAGCGCCTCAGCCAGGCCCAGACCACGTAGACGACGATCACCGCCAAGATCACGGCAACCGCGATTGCCCAGGAGCTGACGCGAATTGCGCTATTGGTCTGGCGGTTGGCCTCGTTCTGCGCAATCGCGCGATTGCGATCCTTGTTGTTCTGGTCGGAAGAGGTCATCGGCCGATTCCCGCTCAAGTTCCGCGCGTCGTCGCGACCTCCAAACTAGCATCAATTGATGACGACTGGCCGGCAATGCCGTTGCGCGTAACCACGGCCATCCGGCTCAGCGCCAACGCCGCCACGCAAGCACACAAGGCGGCCGATGCCGCCGCCATGAACACGGCCGCTACACTCCACTTCTGGGCAAGCAGCACGCCGCCGACGAGGGGACCGATGATCGAGCCGACCCGGCCGATTCCCAGTGCCCAGCCGACGCCGGTTGCTCTCACCGAGGTCGGATAAAATCCCGCCGCCAGCGCGTTGGCGGCGATCTGGCCGCCGACCACGCAGAAGCCGGCGGCAAAGATTGCGATCGAAACCAGCACCGCCGAATGGCCGAGCTGGCCGATTGCGCCGACCGCGAAGACCGCGCCGAAATAGACCAGCGCCAGCGCCCGGAACGAGAAGCGATCGATGACGGTGCCGAGCGCGAAAGTGCCGACCACGCCGCCGACCTGCAACATCGATCCGATCACCACCGCCTCGGAAACCGAGGCGCCGAGATCGTTGAGAACGGTTGGTAGCCAGTTCGCCAGGAAATAGATGTCGAGCAGGCTCATGAAGAACACGACCCACAGCAGCAGCGTCGCAACCGCCCGCCCCTCGCGAAACAGATGCACGACCGGCAAGCCGGCAAGATGGGTTTCATGGACGACGAAGCGCGCATCCGACGCGAACGCGGTATTCGGGCTGATGCGCTGAAGCAATTGCGCGACCCGCTCCGGCGCATGCCCCCGGGTCGCCAGAAAGCGCACCGATTCCGGCAACCGCAAGAGAAGGACCGGCAGCAGCAACAGCGGCGCGATGCCGCCGACCAGGAACACGGAACGCCAGCCGAAGCGCGGAATGAGATCGGCCGCGAGAAAGCCGCCGAGCGCCGCCCCGATCGAGAAGCCGCAGAACATGATCATCACCATGGTGGCGCGGCGGCGCTGCGGATTGAACTCCGAGGTCAGCGCGACCGTGTTGGGCATGGCGCCGCCGAGCCCGAGCCCGGTCAGGAAGCGGATCAGCAGAAGCGCGGTGACGTCGTTGACGAAGGCGGTGGCGAGCGCACCGATGCCGAAGGCGGCCGTCGAGAAGACGATGATCTTCTTGCGCCCGACCCGATCGGCGAGCGGCCCGAAGACCAGAGCGCCGATCATCAGGCCGAACAGGCCCGCGCTGAACACCGGACCGAGCGCACCCTTGGACAGGCCCCATTCCTTGGCAAGCGCCGGCGCGACATAGCCGATCGCCTGGGTGTCGAAACCGTCAAGCAACAACACGGCCGCGCAGGTGAGCAGCAGCCGGATCTGGAAGCCTCCGACCGGCTGACGATCGATGAAATCGACAAGATCGATCGCAGGCGTGGCGCCGGCTTGCATTTGAGTTTCGGCCATGGCCGTCACCTTCCCTCGATTTGCGCGGCTCTTGACTTGCGCGGGTCTTGACCTGCGCGAGCTTTGATTTGGCGAGTTTTCCCCGGCGTCATTTTCTCGTAAGCCTAACCCGTCGCGTCATTTGCGCAATGCGTCCTTCGAATATCCCGCGATCCGCTTGTAGCCTTCGGAGAGCGCAACGAGCTCGTCGCGGCTGATGACATCGTCGATATTGCCGAACGGCCGGTCATTGGTGCGCTGGAAGACCTCGCGCAGGATCGCATCCGGCGGATTGGTGCGGTTGGTCAGCACGATTCGCGCGGTGGCCTCCAGACGCTGTGCCTCGTAGGCCGCGAGCGCCGCCACCGGATCCGCGTGCCCAAGCAACGCCGCCGTCAACGCGCGCGCGTCCAGGATGGCCTGCCCGGCTCCATTGGAACCCCGCGGCACCATCGGATGGGCGGCATCTCCAAGCAGCGTCACGCGTCCAAAACTCCAGCGCGCCAACGGATCCTGGTCGACCATCGGAAATTCCAGCACGCTGTCGGCGGCGCGGATGAAGGCCGGCACGTCGAGCCAGTCAAAGTGCCAGTCGGCGAAGGCCGTCATGAAATCGTCGAGCGAGCCGGGACGGTTCCAGTCGCGCTTGCGGTAATTCGGCGTCTCGATCTCGGCCACCCAATTGACGAGCTGCAGGCCGTCTGCGCCCGCGGGGCGGATTGGATAGATCACCATCTTGCCGTGCGACAGCCAGCCCGCGCGCACCATGCTCGCGCCCGACAGGATCGGCTTCCAGCGCGTCACGCCGCGCCACATGTTGACGCCGGAATAGCGCGGCTCGCCTTCATCAGGGAAAAACTGCTTCCGCACCGCCGAATGGATGCCGTCACAGGCGATCGCGACACGACCTCTGGCCGTGAAACGGTTTTTGCCGCCGGGTCCGTCGGAAAAGGTCACGCTAACGCCGGCCTCGTCCTGCGCGACGCTGACGCAGTGGCTGTTGGTGCGGATGCGGTCATTTCCCGCACGCGCGCAGAAGGCCTGAAGCAGAGCCATCTGCAGGTCGGCGCGGTGGATGGAGAATTGCGGGTGGTCATAGCCGGCGGCGCGGCCGAGCGGCTCTTGATAAATCAGTTGCCCGAAGCGGTTGAAGAAGGTCGCATCGCGCGTCTCGATCGCCACGCGCGCCAGGCCATCCTCCACTCCGAGTGCCGCGAGCTCCCTGGTCGCGTGGGGCAGCAGGTTGATGCCGACACCGACCGTCTTCAACTCGGCGGCGGACTCGTAGACGCGGCAGGCAATGCCTGCCTGCTGGAGTGCCAGCCCAAGCGTCAGGCCGCCGATCCCGGCACCGACGATGATGACCTCATCCATGTTTCCGCCCCGATATTCTTTCTCTCTCAACGGATGAAACAATATTCGTAAGCTTACTGTCAATCCGGAGCCTTGCCGTCATTGCGAGGAGCGAAAGCGACGAAGCAATCCAGATTATTTCGTTGGTTACAGTCTGGATTGCTTCGCTCCGCTCGCAATGACGAAACAAGCAGCTGAGGCCCATACCGCTACTTCCCCTTGACAAAGCACATGCCCATCCGCGAGGGGGGAGCTTGCGCCTGGCAGGCGAGCCCGTCGGCACAGGTCCAGCCGCGAAAGCTTGCATCGTTGTCGGCGGCATTGGCATGCTGCACATAGCAATGGGCGCCCCAGCCGTTCTCATATTCGGTGCCGACAAGCTCGGTGCTGCCGCGCAACTGCGGGCGGCTGGCAAAACCGCGCGAGAAATCCGGCTGCTTGCCGTCGCGGAACGCTGCGAGGATGTCGCGGCGACGAACCTGGTCGCCGAAGAAGTGCGGCGAGGCGGGAACGACGGTGGAGTTGGATGGCTTTTCCGCCATCCAGTCGACGCCCGGAAAATGGAAACCGCCGATGCCGCGCGTCTGATGGCAGCCGGCGCACGTGATGTCGTTGAGGCGGCGCTCGAAGCCTGCAAGCGAGCGGATGTTTTGTAACGGCACCCCGTTTTCGGTCGCCTTTCTCAGCGCGGCGACGACGTCGCCATCGCTGAACACGGCCTGCTCGCCCTGCCCTTCGAACAGGCCGAAAGTTGGCAGCAACTCCGACGGCGAAAAGCCGGTGGGCGTCGGCGCGATCGCTCCCTTTGCCAGGAACTGTTCCGGGATGATCGCCGTGCCGCGGTCGACATTGCGGAGGTTCTCGGGATCAAGCAACCATGCCTTGAAGTCGGCCTTGAGCCTGTCATCGCGCAGAATTTTCTCGCGATCGATCTGATTTTCCATCGGCAATTCGTCGAACGCCTTTGCCGCTGCGTCATATTTGAAAACCTTGAGCAGATAGTCGGTGCGGAAATCCCGCGTGGGCGATTTCGGCGCATGCGCGATCTGCAGATTGGTTTCGATGCGGTCGACGGCGAGCGGCGCAACCAATTCGAGCGGCGCGCCCGGCGATGTCAGCCGCGCGGCGAGATCGACGCCGCTTTCCGGCCAGCTCGCGATCGCCAGCCATCGCCCGGCGATCTCCGCGCACGTCATCGCGATGGCGCCGGTCGGTGTTTCTCCCTTGGCCCGCAACACCACGTTCAGCGTCATCGGCAGCCTTGGCGAAACCTTGATCTCGCCAACCGGCGCCTCGTCCAGCCGCGTCAGGCGGTAGATCAGCCGGATCTCGCCGCAGGCCTCCGGCGCGACGTAAGCGCGGTCCATGCGGTTGACGATGCCCGCAAGCACGAAGCGCGTGCGGCTCGAATAGAGCAGATCGCGATCGAACAATTGCCAGTCGAAGGCCGAACCGACGCCGATGGTCTCGCCGGCTCGCTCCGCCTTGTGCCTTGCGACGTAGCGATCGAATTCGGCATCCAGTGCCGCGCGGATCGGCGTCATCGACGGCAGCGCAAACAATTCGTCGTTCAGGATCGGGCCGGTCCTGGTCGATCCCTCGCCAGAGACGTACGGCCTCAGGCCGAAACCCGCCTGCCCGATCGCGTTCGTGCCATGCTCTCGCAACTCCAGTTCGCGCAGCGCCAGCGGATCGATGATCGCGGTGCCACGTTCAAGCGCGGCGCGATCGGCGGCGCGTGCGGCGAAGGCGCAGCACAAAAGAAAAAGCGTGGCGGCCAGTCGCGCGGCAGAGATCATGTCCCAGTAACACCGCGCCACTGTGTCTATTCAAGCGAAAAGCGCTTCACGCCATGGTGAAGCGCTCGCATGTCCGGGCGCTTCAGCGCGAGACGATGAGGCCTTTGGTCGTGACCACCACCCAGCGGCCGTCCTGCTTGCGAATGGCGTCGACGCGGCCAAGACCCGGCACCGGGTCGCCCGTGTAAACTTCATAAAGGCCCTTGCGTCCCTCGATCAGCGCGCCGCCATAGGCGACGTCGCGCAGCACCCAGCCTTCGACCGTCGGCAGACGCGCGACCTCGGTTTTGGGCGGGACGGTGGGAGACGCGGCAGGCGTCGGGAGCGCAGTAGCTCCGGCCGGCGTCGTCACGGTGCCGGTCGAATCCTTTGGCGCAACCGAGGAAGCCGGCGCCGCTGGAGCCGGGCTTGCGGCCGCAACCGTCATCGGCGCGGCCGGCGCGGCGACTGGTGCGGTGCGGAGCTTGTCGATGGTCTCCGAAAGCTTTGCGAGCTTGCCGGCGGGCTCAGCCTGCGCCTTCTCGATCTTCTCGATACGATCGCTGGTGGTGTTGAACTGGCTCAGCGCGATCTTCGACGTGTGCTCGAGGCCGGCCTTGAGCGCGACGATATCGGCATCGATCCGCGCGACCGTGCTTTCCAGCGCGGCATTGCCGGACGTCGTGCCCGCGGCGTCCGCGACATGGGTGAGGCCGGCGGTTGCAAGCGCGCCGCCGATTGCGCCCGCAATGGTCGCAAGCGCTACCACCGCGGCCATCGAGCCAAAGCGGCGTTTGGAAGGCGCGGCCTGTGCCTTTGGCATCGAGGTCTCCGGCTCCTGGTGCCAGGTGCGGGTCGGCGGCGACATGATCAGCACCTTGCCACGTGCGGGTTCCGGTTTGGCCGCCTCGATGTTGAGCGGGTCGATCTTCGATTCGACCTGGGGTATCTCGATCTTCGGCTCGGTCGCCGCTTTTGATGGCACCTCGTGGCCGGCGCCGATCGCGGGCGGTTCGCTGCTCTCACGCACCGTTGCCATCACGCTATCGATCAGGGCATCGGAGGACGCGGGAACGCTCGCCTCGCCACCTGCGGAAGGCGGTTCGTGACTGGTCTGCTCGGCCTGTTGCTCGCTCACGGTCAAATCCTCCAGGATTGATTGACCATTTGGTAACTTTCCATTCCTTGCAAAATCGTTACCGACGCCCTTGCCAAGGCCCTGTTACCGAAATTTTAGGGACTCTTTCGGGGCGGTTTTTGGCCGAGATGACGGCGGGGGCGGGATGGTCGCTTTTGCTCGCCTCTCTCCCCCCGTCATTCCGGGATGCGTCGCAAGGCGCAGGCCCGGAATCCACAACTACGACCGGGGGTTATGGATTCCGGGCTCGCGCTGCGCGCGCCCCGGAATGACGAGGGGGAGACGCAGCTGCGCAGTCCCGCGGCACGACAGCGCCCGGGTTGCAGCAAGCCCCCTCGAAAACGAGGGCGCAGGGAATGCCGGGTGTTGAGCTGCACCCGCAGCCTTGTGTGCGAAATGAAGAAGCACACAAGCAAATTCACCACAGGTGAGGCCGCAACAAGCGACATTCCCTGCGCGATGGTGTTAACGGCTGCTTCGCGCTCTTCCCGGTGTCCGTGACCTTTTAGTCACCGTCGCCTGCAAATCATCGCTTGCAGACTTAGCGCCAGCCCAGGGGCGCCAGAACCACGCGACTTGGTCGTCCGCTTCGGCGCCGCACGTCCTACGGCGCCATCACGTCCATCGCATCCCGCCTCGCGTTCGTGACGATCGCGAGCCGCCCCTCGTGTCGAGTCGGGACGGCATT
The DNA here is from genome assembly GCA_963738845.1 of uncultured Alphaproteobacteria bacterium. Taxonomy (GTDB): domain Bacteria; phylum Pseudomonadota; class Alphaproteobacteria; order Rhizobiales; family Xanthobacteraceae; genus Bradyrhizobium. The sequence goes on from CAVTYJ010000026.1 coordinate 49,933, forward strand.
ACGATAATCATAAGTTTGGAAAACCGGAAGGGAAATATTTTTGGAAAGAGGGCTGGACTTGTCGGGCAAATCAGTGCCTTGGCGATCGCGCCTCGCAAGCGCCCACGCCCGACAACGGACCCTTCAGCCTGTCGAGCCGCGCCCCGCGCCGCTCCCCGACGAACATCACTCGTTTGCGGGGGGCTTCCTCGCCTTGTCGAGAAAGCCCTTGAAGCCTTTCAATGCGGTGTCGATACCGTGGCTTACTTCGTCGGGGTTCCTGCCCGTTCCAGTAGCGATTGCGTTCGCCATGGATCGGACCACCGAGTTCCAAAGCACGCCCGCGTCGGGCGACAGCAGATCCTCGAACTGGTTCTCGTTCATCGCCAACCTGAACCGCAGATCGACGTTGCCGTCTCTGCTGTTGATGTAATCGATGATGGGCAGGGCAAGAGTCCGCTCCATCACGCCGGCCCCTTCGCGCGGCTCTGCGCGTGCGCCCAGCATGCGAACGTTCCAATCCATGTCGATCTCGGCCCTTTTTGCAAGCGCCCATCGATCATCGACACTGACTGACAACGTGCCCTCGCGCATCCAGCCGATCGGCGGCCCGGCAACGAACGCGCTCACGCTCGCAATCGGCAGGTCCGGCATTCGCCATTGCGTGATTCGGCCGCCATCCGTGCTCCGCGTTGAGATGGAAATTTCATGTCCATCGATCTGACCGGCAACATTGGAGCGGAATAGCAAATCAAACACCGCAAAATTGCTTCGGAGCGGCATGCTGGTGACGGATTTCAGCGACAAGGCAACAGGCGCGCGGTCGCCGTTCGAAAGCGTGACATCGACGTCGTGCAGAGCGAGGTTCTCAATGCGGAATCTGCGTTTCGGCCGTATTTGCCCGACGTCATGAACGTTGCCGCCGGTCCTTTGCATTTCCTGCCTATGAAACGTGCCATTGACGGTGTCGACTGAGAGGCTCTGAAGGGAAATTGGGCCGACCAGCAGGGTCCGCAGGTCGACGTTCCCGTTCAGGCTGCCAACTTTGAGATCGAAGCTGTTCTTGGTATCGGAGACACGTTTGGCGCTGATGTTCTCAAAGGCAAAGCGGCCCGTAAAAAGATTGCCCGAAGCCGATTTGTATTCCAGCTCCGTACCGGTGCGCCTGGCGACCATGCCGACCACCTGACGCATCGCCGGCTCGAAGAACAGGGTATTGACCAGAACAAGCCCACCGATTGTCAGGACCAATCCGACACATGCGACGGCTGTGATCAGGCGGAAAACGCGACTGCTTCTTGCGCCGAAAGTTTGTTTCCGTTCGGACTCAGCAGCGGAGACGGTCCCGGTTCGGGACGCGGCTGTGCCTCTTGCAGACAATAGCCACGTCGCAAGCCCGAGAAGCAGCCCAATGACCATGGCGGCGAACTCGACCGCCAAGGCGATGGCGGGGACAACGAACACCATCAGAAACTCGGCCAGCAAAATGACGAGCGCTTCCATGCGCCACCTGCACGTTTTCAGAAAAGCCTTAAGGCCAATGACAGATCGTTTGTCGCTAGTAGAGCATCCGTCGTTCGATGCGCGACAGACAACGGCCATTTTTCCGGCAAGGGCTGGACTTGTCGGGCAAATCACTGCCTTGGCGAACGCAGAAAATCGCGCGAGCTGGCAACATCGGCAGCATCCCGGCCCCATTTGCGGAGAACGAACCAGACCGAGCCGAAGCTGGCGAGGCCAAGGCCGAAGAATATCCAGGCCATCGGCAGGCCCGCGGCCTGAAGCGCGGCGACAAATAGCGAGCCGCCGACCATGAAGGCCGCCTGCAGCACGTTGCCGGCCGCGATCACGCGGGCGCGCTCCGAGGGCTGCGACCAGGCCTGAACGGCGGCAAACGAAGGCACCGCAAACAAGCCACCTCCAAAGGCGAAGACAGCGAAGTCGACCAGCATGCGAAAGCCCGTAAACGACGTGACAAAATCGAGCGGGACAATGCCTGCGCCCGGCGTGGTGCGCCCGATAGCCCAGGCAAGATCAAGCGCAACGACGCCCATGATGACGGCACCGATCGGCACCAGAGCGATGTTGGGCTGCATGTGTGAAAAACGCGCCGCAAACAGCGAGCCGACCGCGATGCCGACAACGAAGGTCGCAAGGCACAGCGTCACGACACCCTCGGTGCCGCCCACGATGTCCCTGACCAGCGCAGGCAACAGCGACAGCACCACCGCACCGACCAGCCAGAACCAGGAGACGATGATCATGCCGTCCCAGAGGCGCGTCTCCGCGTGGAGCGTCTTCAGGAGGCCGAGGGTCGACGTCCACGGATTGGCGGTGATTGCAAGGTCGGGCGCCGAGGGCTCGGTATCGGGAATGAGCGAGGCGAACACCCATGACAACAGCGCCAGCACCATGATGGCAGAGCTGACCCAACCCATATGGGCGGAGCCGGCGACAAGCTGGCCACCCACGATCGTCCCGAGCAGGATCGCCACGAAAGTCGCGCCTTCGACGAGTGCGTTGCCCGCGACGAGTTCGCCGACCGAAAGCTGATCCGGCAGGATCGCATATTTCACCGGACCGAACAGGGCGGCCATGACCCCGAACAGGCCAAGCGCGACGAATTGCAGGACGACCGAATGCAGGAACAGGCCGGCGGCGGCAAAGCCCGCCACGAAAATCTCGACAAATTTCACCCGCCGCGCGACGGCCGCCTTGACGTATTTGTCGGCGAGCTCGCCGCCGAGACCCGACAGAATGAAGAACGGAAAGATGAAGACCGCGCCTGCGAGCGTCACCAGCACGTCGGCGTGGCCTGTCGCCGCACTGTAAAGCAGGATGATGACCAACGCGTTCCTGAGAACGTTGTCGTTGAGCGCCGAGCAGAACTGCGCCCAGAAAAGCGGGACGAAGCGCCTTGACGTCATCAACTGCGTGATCATGAGCGGTCGTTCCTGTCTCGTCGCGGGCGGAAACGGCAATGCGGCCCCGGTGGCTATAACAGAAGCGCACCCGGCTCGGCCATGTCAGTGGCACAGATGACTGGCTGCGTTTCCGCCGCTTTTGGGATGCACCACCCGAAGCCGGATCGGTTAGACTTGGTCCCGACCAATAGGGCAGGAGACACTCGTCAATGACCAAAATCAGGGTCGGGCTCGCCGGATGCGGCTTCGTCGCGGAGCTGCATATGTACGCATTCAAGCGCGTCTACGGCCTCGACGTCGAGGTCAAGGCGGTTGCCGCGCGCGGCGAGCACGTGGTCGATTTCGCCAAACGCCACGGCATTGCCAGCGCGCGCCGCAGCTTTGCCGAGCTGATCGCCGACCGCGAGCTCGACGTCATCGACATCTGCACCCCGCCCAATTTGCACGCCTCGATGATCGAGGAGGCGATGCGCGCCGGCAAGCATGTGATCTGCGAAAAGCCGTTCGCAGGTTATTTCGGGCGTGACGGCGACACAGCGCCGATCGGCAGGAATGTTGCGAAATCCGTGATGTATGAGCGCGTGCTCGAGGAGATGGACAAGACTGCCGCGGTGATCAGGGCAAGCGGAAAGCTCTTCATGTATGCCGAGGATTGGGTCTACGCGCCGGCGGTGGCCAAGACCGCGGAGATGTTGACGGCGACTGGCGACAAGATCCTGTTCATGAAGGGCGAGGAGAGTCACTCCGGCTCGCATGCCGCGCACGCCGCGCAATGGGCGATGACCGGCGGCGGCTCGCTGATCCGGATGGGCTGCCATCCGCTCTCGGCGGTGCTTTATCTGAAGCAGGTCGAGGCCCGCGCGCGTGCGGAGAGCATCCATGTCGCCAGCGTGACCTGCGACGTCGGCAACGTGGCCGCGTGCCTCAAGGCGAACGAACGCGCCTACATCAAGGCCAATCCCGTCGATGTCGAGGACTGGGGCACGCTGACGCTGACCTTCTCCGACGGCACCAAGGCCACGATCTTCTCCGGCGACATGATCATGGGCGGCGTGCGCAACCTGATCGAGACCTACACCAGCGGCGGCTCGCTGTTTGCAAACATCACGCCGAACAATCACATGATGAGTTATCAGACCAGCGAGGAAAAACTCGCAAGCGTCTACATCACCGAGAAGGTCGACCGGAAGACCGGCTGGCAATTTGTCTGCCTCGAGGAGGAGTGGACGCGCGGCTATTTGCAGGAAATCCAGGATTTCATGGAATGCGTCGCGACCGGCCGCGAGCCGCTCTCAGGTCTCGCGCTCGCCTATGAGACCATCAAGGTCAACTACGCCGGCTACTGGGCCGCCGACGAAGGGCGCCGCGTGGTGTTGTGATGCGCTGAGAAGTCAGTCGATGCGCCCTCGCGCGTGCCGGCATTCTGGTGGACACCAAATGCGCCGCGCCGATTTCGCCTGGCTCGGCTTGCCGATTAACGGATGCGTTTTTCTGGTGGGCGCACCTGCCTAGCTCCGGAAAAGACTCCGGATGCGTTATTTCGAAGCCGACCCACAGCACCGGCAAACTCTTTCAATTTCTAACACGTGTTATTGTGATTAGCCCGCGCCAAAGTAAGTTGAACCATCGCCGACCTACGTTAGCAGGCGTCGGTGACTGAGAGACCGATCGAGCTCCCGCCTACAAGGCACGAGGAGCGCCCCCATGTTTATCCAGAATGACCTGTCACGATGCCTTCAGCCGGAAGAGGTTGAAGAGCTTGTGGCCGCCTACGAGCAAATCTTGCGCGACCTTGATATAGTCGAGCGTTCGAGCCCGATTGCTCAAGCAATAGCAAGAGAATTGACTGAACTCGCCTATCAGGGCGTTCGCAATCGAACCCAGCTTACCGACTTAGTGATGGAAGAACTGAGAAGTGGTTAGGCTCGGCTGGGGCTGCTCAGTCCAAAGCCGCGACTAAAGTGATGTCGCCGCACTGTCCTCAACAAATCGTAATGAAGCTACGCGATCAGAGAGGGACTGCTGCCCGCGCCGAAAAAGAAGCTTTTCGAGCGCAAGCCGCCATTGTCGGAGCTCAAAGCATAGTTGGAGTAGAAAAAAGACTGGGGGCACAATGCCGCGCGTTCGAATCGTCAGATCGTGGGGGTCTATCTTGACCGCGATAGTCGTCTAAGGAACCACCTGAATCTCGGCTGCCGGGTGATGTCGGCCAAAACGCCAAGCCCGACGCTCTGAAGCTCGTTCGAGCTTTGCCTTCCGGGGCGGGCACACGCAACAATAGCGTCCACGAGTGCCGCAGTTATCGACGCAACCTGCCGAAGGTGCATAGCGCACCAGGGCGCCTTCGGCAAAACTCCCCGCCGTGAGGGCTCCGACGGATTTACCCAAACAAGCGCCTGCGTGGATTGGGATAGTTCGAGTCGGCGGGTTTGGGCAATGGCTGCGGCCCAGTTCAGCAGCCGACGTTGAGGGAGCAACCATGAGCCTATTCAAGACAGTCTGGGGGAGCCTTGTCGCATTGTGTATCGCCACAGCGATGGCCAGCGTTCCCGCTTCGGCCCAGCAGCAGGGGCAGAAACCCAACATCCTCTTCATCATGGCCGATGACATCGGCTGGATGCAGGTCGGGGCGTATTCAGACGGCCTTGGTCTCGCGGAAACCCCCAATATTGATCGTCTCGCGAAAGAGGGCGCGAGATTCACGGACTATGTCGCGATGCAGAGCTGCACGTCGGGTCGCAATGCCTTCTTTACCGGCATGTATCCGCTGCGCACCGGCATGATCCCGCCGCAACTTCCGGGCAGCCCGACCTATTTGAAACCGGGTACTCCCGCAATCTCCAAGTTCCTGCTTGACCTTGGCTACAACACTGGCCAGTTCGGCAAGAACCATCTGGGTGACCACACCGACGCCCTGCCGACAGCGCACGGCTTTCAAGAGTACTGGGGATACTTGTACCACCTCGATGCGATGCAGGGGGTGAGCTTCCCCGACATCAACAAGTCGCCGACCGAGCAGGCGGTTTCACCGCCGTGCAAGAACACCCCTGTCCCCGGACTCTCTGATCCTCCAGGCGCCGTCGATCCCAAGACGACGCTTTGCCTGATGCCTCCGCGCCCGATCATTGCGTGCAAATCCTCCGATGGCTCTGCCAAGAACCAGACCTGCAAGGACGAGGGACCGCTGACGTTAGATCGGTCGCGAACCGTCGACGAGGAAATCTCGGCCAAAGTCATTGACTACCTCGACCGCAACGACCCGAAAAAGACCAACAAGCCGTTCTTCGTCTGGTACAACCCAGCACGCATGCACATCACGACCATGCTGCCGCCGAAGTACGAGGCCATGATGGGCGTGAGAGGCGGCAAGGACTGGGGCATCCAGGAAGCCGGCATGAAGCAGCTCGACGACAACATCGGCGAGGTTTTCAAGAAGCTCGAGGCCATGGGCCAGATGGATAATACAATCATCGTCTTCACTACCGACAATGGGGCCGAGGCGATTACCTTCCCCGACGGCGGGGTGACGCCATTCAAGGGTCAAAAGGGTGAACCATGGGAAGGCGGTTACCGCTCACCCATGTTGATCCGCTGGCCGGGGGTCATCAAGCCAGGCCAGCGCAAGGACGAGCTTTTCGCTGCTCTCGACTGGCTACCTACGTTAGTGGAGATCGGTGGAGGTCCGAAGGGCGACGAGCTTAAGAAGCAGATCGAGGCCGGCTCGTACCCCGGTATCGTCAAGACCACGCTCGACGGTGTGAACCAGATCGACTACCTGACGGGCAAGTCCGACAAATCGGCGCGGGATTTCTTCTATTACTTCGCGGGCGCGACTCCCGCTGCCGTGCGCTACAAGAACTGGAAGATGTACTACAATATCCCTCAGGGGGGAGCGACCGGCTGGCTGTTGCCGCTCGTAGAGCTGCACTGGACTGGCGTGCAGAACATTAAGCGCGATCCGTTCGAACAAGCAGTCGGCCTCGACCAGAAGACTGCGGTTGGTTTGGGGGGCGCACTGGCATCGCCGAGCACCGCCTACGTCTACGACTGGAACATGCTTCCGCTCGGCCAGGAGTTGTGGCTCAAGTGGTTTGAGACGCTCCAGGCGTTTCCGCCGATGCAGGCGCCGGCGAGCTACAACCTCACGCAGGTTATGGAGCAGATCAAAAGCAGCAAGGGCCACCCGAGTGATTAAGCGTGCTTAGAGAAGCATGTTTCCATGCACTCGGGCGGACCATCAAGGGGCGCCCGAGTGACCTTGAATGCTTATCCTGTCTTCGCGTCCGATGCGGAGAGATACCCCTCACCCGGCTTCGCTTTGCGAAGCCACCCTATCCCACAAGGGGAGAGGGTCACGCTTACTACGATGCCGCGTAGACCGAGGATTTCGGCAGCGGGAATACCGGGTCCTGGGTGCGGATGTTGTCCGGCCAGACCACGGAAATGTGCTCGCCGGCATTCTGCATCACCACCGGCGTCGAGCGCTCGTTCTGGCCCGACATCGGCGTGTCCGGCGGATAGAACTTCACGCCGTAGCCCTGAATGGTGCCGCCGGGCGGAATGTCGACGTCGAGCGCCGCCTTGCGGATCGCTTCGGGATCGAAGCTGCCGTATTTTTCCTTTGCCACCGGCAGCACGTTGTTGAGCAGCACCCAGGTCTGGTTGAAGCCCATGGAGCAGTGCGGCGGAATTTCGACCGCGCCGGTCTTCTGCTTGTAGCGCTCGACCATGGTCTTGGTGAGATCGCCGACACCGGGCGCAAGCTTTGCCGGATCGAGCAGCTGCGCCGGCACCGGATCGATATTGCAGAAATTGTCGATATCGGCGCCGAAGCTCGCGCGCAACTTGTCGAGCTGGCTGTAGCCCGCGCCGGCGCCGAACAGCATCTTGAAGCGCAGGCCGTTCTCGCGCGCCTGGCGCAGGAACAACGTGATGTCTGGATTGTAGCCGGCATGCGAGATCACGTCGGCACGGGCGCGCTTGATCTTGGTCACGAGAACGGAAAGGTCGGGAGCCGAGGCCGAATAGCCCTCCTTCAACACGACCTGCAGCCCGGCCTGCTTCGCATAGGCCTCGTCCGCGGCCGCAACGCCCACGCCATAGGGCCCATCCTCGTGGATCAGCGCGATCTTGACCTCCTTCGGATCCATGGCGAGCTTTTCCTTGGCGTGCTCGGAGAGGAAGCTGGCAAAGGCCTGGCCGTACTGGTCGGAATGAATCTGCGCGCGGAACACGTAGTGCAGGTTCTTGTCCTTGAAGACCGCGGTGGAAACCGCGGTCGTGATCCACAGAATCTTCTTCTGCTGCTCGACCTTGGCCGACAGCGGCACCGCATGCGAGCTCGCAAAGATGCCGTTGATGATGTCGACCTTCTCCTGGCTGATCAGCCGCTCGGCCTCGTTGATCGCGACGTCGGGCTTGCTCTGCGAATTGGCGGCGACCGGCACGATCTTGTACTTGCCGCCCGCGCCGCCCTTCTCGTTGACGAGGTCGATCGCAATCTGCGTGCCCACGGAGGAAGCGACCGAACCGCCGGCCGCGAACGGGCCGGTGAGGTCGTAGATCACGCCGATGCGCACGCTTTCGGCTTGCGCCTGCGCTCGCGTCCAGTCGAGCGACAGCACGGCCGCGGTGGCCGCGGTATTCTTCAGGAGCGTTCGGCGCGACGTGAGGCTTCGCGTGAGCCGCGAGTTCGGCATTGATGGTCCTCCCGGACTGAAAAAGCGTCGTTTTGCGACGGACTTGGTTCTTTGAGCTCACGCAAAGTATTTTGAGGACGAGGTGGAAAGTCAACACGGCCGGGGCGGGGCTCATGGTCGACGTTCGTCGGACCCGCGCGGGATGGTCGCAGGGCAACGCGCGATTTTTGGCTTGCAAGGCAGCGGAAAATGCCTGTCGGCCGGCTGCCGAGCCGCGGGCGCGAGCCACCCGTTTACGATTGCCAGAAGGACCGCTCGGGGCCCGTTGCCGACCCGCATGATCCCCGCCGCAGCGCAGCGACAGGGCCTGCCGACGGCCCGGACCCGCCCAAACCCCTTTTTTTGCAGGGTCAAAGCCACGCTTATGCAGATTTTCGGCCGAAAAACGCACAAAACTGTGCAGAACGCTCTTGCGTCTTCGCCCGCTCGTCTATTGTCTGCGTGATCCGAATCAAGAGGAGCCACAATGGCAACACAACTTTCCAAGTCGCAGCTCATTGAGCGAATTGCAACATCGACCGAATTGTCGAAACGTGACGTCAAGAACGTCATGGATACGCTGGTCGATGTCGGTCACAAGGAACTGAAGAAGAGCGGGATTTTCCTCGTCCCGGGGTTTGCGAAATTCGTCGTCATCAAGAAGCCCGCAACCAAGGCGCGCAAGGGCACCAACCCGTTCACCGGCGAGGAGATGATGTTCAAGGCCAAGCCGGCCCGCAAGATCGTCCGCGCCAGGCCCGTGAAGGCCGCCAAGGACGCGGTCTGAGGACAGTACAAGGGAAAAGGCCCCCGCGAGGGGGCCTTTTTCTTTTTCGGTGACCGCTCTCGGATCACGATCGGCTTTGTCGTGTCGCGGACATACCCGTCGCGCTCGCCAACGATGCTCGACACCGCCGCGATGCCCTTGATGCCCAGCTCACCAGCTTCCCGAAGCACCGCCGCCGCCGAAACTACCGCCGCCGCCGCTAAAGCCGCCGCTCGAGCTCGATCCGCTGCTCCAGCCGCCCCAGGATAATGAGCCGTTGTGAACCCGCCACGGCCCAAACGAGAAAGTGCCGTCACCCAGGATCAGTGCGGCTAAGAATGCAACCGCCCCGATCAGGAGGCTCGGGATCAAAGAGCCCGCAAAAAACCACGCGATCACGCCGGCTATCGAGCCCACCAGCGCCGAACCGATCAACCGACCAAACATCGCTCGCAGGAAGCTGCCGCCGATCATGGCGGCGCCGAGGAAAGCCCAAAACGTATTCCAGTCGAAGTCCAACCCATGCTCGGCCTCGGGCTTGGGCACCGGCAGCGACTCGCCGTCGATGACGCCGATCATGCGCGTGAGGCCCGCATCCACGCCACCCTCGAAATCGCCGGCCTTGAAGCGAGGAACAATCACCTCATCGATGATGCGCCGCGCTGTGACGTCGGTCAGACCACCTTCGAGGCCGTAGCCGACCTCGATGCGCAGCTTGCGGTCGTTCTTGGCGATGACGAGCAGCGCGCCGTCGTCGATCTTCCTGCGCCCGATCTTCCAGGCTTCGGCCGCGCGGATCGAATATTGCTCGATGGTCTCGGGCAGGGTAGTCGGCACGATCAGGACCGCGACCTGGCTGCCCTTTTGCGTTTCGAGGTCCTTCAAGCGCGCCGACTGCTGACCCATGAAATCGCTCGACAAGGTGCCCGTCAGGTCAACGATGCGCCCGCTCAGCGGTGGGACCGCGACCTCGGCGATTGCGGCCGATGTCCAGACCAGAAGCAGCGCGAGAAACAATGCGCGGGCTACGTTGATCGCACTGTCCACGATTTCGATTCACCTCTCCCCCACGAGGGAAAGGCCCCCGAGAGGGGGCCTTTTCTGCTCAGATCACCACCGGCTTGTCCGGCAGCTCGTTGGGATGCGGGCCGGTCTGCGGGAAGTAGGTTGCAAGCTCTTTCGACACCGCGGCGATGCCCTTGATGACGCCGGCCTCGAACCGCCCGCCCCTGAAGTCCGCCTCCATCTCGCGGCAGATCCTGCCCCACCCGGCCGCACCCACCCGCGCGTCGATGCCGCGGTCGGCAATGATCTCGACATCGCGGTCGGCGAGCAAGAGATAGATCAGGACGCCGTTGTTGTGCGCGGTGTCCCAGATTCGCAAATGCGAAAAGATATCGAGCGCCCGCTCGCGCGCCGGCTGATCGCGAAGCAGCGGCGCGCCGTCGAGCGCGCCCTCCACCACAAAGCGCACCTGGCCGGAATGGCTGGCCTCGCCCGCCTTGATGGCCTGCTCGATGCGGTCAAGCACGTCTCGCGGAAACACGCGCCGTACCCGCCAGCGATGCTCGACAAGATGCTTGCCGATGCGTTTGATCCCCATCTTCACCAGCTCCCCGAAGCGCCGCCGCCGCCGAAACTGCCGCCGCCGCCGGAAAATCCACCGTCACTGCCACCCGAGCTCGAGCCCGAGCTCCATCCGCCGCCACCGCCGGACCAGCCGCCCCCTCCGCCACGCCGGGGACCTAGCCCCACCGACGCAGACTCGCCGACGATCAGCACAAGCAGGAACGCCAAACCACCCACCACGACGCCTGCGATCAGCGATCCCACGATAAACCAGCCGATCACGCCGAGAATACCGCCGGCAGCCGCCGCGCCCAGGAGCCGGCCGAACACCGCACGCATGACACTGCCGATGATGAGGGCGCCGACCAGAATGAACGGCCAGAACGACGCCAGATCGATCAAGTCGATATCCTGTCCGTGCGACGCCTCGGGCCTGGGCACGGGCAGCGGCTCGCCCTCGATGACGCCGATCATGCGCGTCAGGCCCGCGGCAACGCCGCCCTCGAAATCGCCGGTCTTGAAGCGCGGGACGATCACCTCGTCGATGATGCGGCGCGCGGTGACGTCGGTCAGCGCGCCTTCCAGGCCGTAGCCGACCTCGATGCGCAGCTTGTGGTCATTCTTGGCGATCACCAGAAGCGCGCCGTCGTCGATCTTCCTGCGCCCGATCTTCCAGGCTTCGGCCGCGCGAATGGAATATTGCTCGATGGTCTCGGGCTGCGTGGTCGGCACGATCAGCACCGCGACCTGGCTGCCCTTGCGCTGCTCGAGTTCCTTCAGCCGCGCCGATTGCTGGTCGATGAAGCCGCTCGACAGCGTCCCGGTCAGGTCGACGATGCGCCCGCTCAGCGGCGGCACCGCGACATCGGCCGCGGCCGCGGCCGCCCAGCACAAAAGCAGCGCGAGGACAAGGGCTCTGGCTGCCAGCACCGGGCGCAACGCGATCGCTCCTGCCTACTTCGTGCCGAAGTCGACCTTCGGCGCGGACGAGATCTCCTTCTCGTTCTCGACCGTGAAGTTCGGCTTCTCCTTGTAGCCGAACACCATCGCGGTCAGATTGTTCGGGAAGGTACGAATGCCGACATTGTAGTCCTGCACCGACTTGATGTAGCGGTTGCGCGCCACCGTGATGCGGTTCTCGGTGCCTTCGAGCTGCGACATCAGATCGCGGAACAGCGCATCCGACTTGAGCTGCGGATAGTTTTCGGTGACGACCAGCAGCCTGGAGAGCGCGCTCGAGAGCTCGCCCTGCGCCTGCTGGAACTTCTGGAAGGCCGCCGGATCGTTCAGCACTTCCGGCGTGGCCTGGATGCTGCCGACCTTGGCGCGCGCATTGGTGACCCCGAGCAGCACATCCTTTTCCTGTTGCGCAAATCCCTTGACCGAATTGACGACGTTCGGCACCAGATCGGCGCGCCGCTGATACTGGTTCACCACCTCGGACCAGTTGGCCTTCACCTGCTCGTCGTTGCTTTGGATGGTGTTGTAGCCGCAATTGGTCAGGCTCAGCGTGGCGAACGCCGCCAGCACGATGAAAAATCTGCGCATCGAAAACTCCCCTTTGCGAAGGCCGCAACGTATCAGAACGATTGTATTGGTTAAGCGATGAAATCCGCGTTCCGCGGAGAAATTGAGGGTCAATGTCTGTGTCGTCCGGGCCGAGCGCGGGGTTCAAAATGAACACCGTCATTCCGGAACTCGCGAAGCGAGGGCGCGGAATCCATAACTCCAGGTAGTGGTTATGGATTCCGGGCTCGCCGCAAGGCGGCGCCCCGGAATGACGACGCGCGCGCAGCTACATCCGCGCCCTCGCATCCTGAATTGCCTTCCAGACTTTTTGCGGGGTGAGCGGGGTCGGCAGCTGCGCAATTCCGAACTCGGCAAGCGCGTCCATCACGCCGTTCGCAATGCAAGGCGGACCGCCGATCGCACCCGACTCGCCGCACCCCTTTGCGCCGAGCGGATTGGTCTTGCAGGGCGCGGAAGGATCGAGCGTCACCGCGATCTTCGGAATGTCGGACGCACGAGGGATGCAGTAGTCCTGGTAGCTCGCGGTCAGAAGCTGCCCCTCCGCATCGTAGGCCGTGCCTTCATAGAGCGCCTGCCCGATGCCCTGCGCCACGCCGCCATGCACCTGCCCGGTCACCAGCATGGGGTTGACGGCAACGCCGACGTCGTCGACCGTGGTATAGCGCACCACGCGCGTCACGCCGGTTTCGGGATCGATCTCGACCTCGCAGATGTGGGTGCCGTTCGGCCAGCTCGGGCCATCGACCTCGCCTTCGCTGTCGACCGAGAGCTGCGCGCCCTTCTCCTTGCCCGCGATCTCGAACAGGCTGATGCGGCGGTCGGTGCCGACCACCGTGAGAAAGCCGTCGCGATATTCGATGTCCTCGGCCGCGGTTTCCAGCAGATTAGATGCCTTGTCGCGCGCCTTGCTGATGAGGTCGTTGGCGGAGACCGCGACTGCGGTGCCGCCGACGAACAGCGAGCGCGAGCCGACGCTGCCGAACCCGGTCGCCAGATCGGTGTCGCCCTGGACCACGTCGATCTTGTCGAGGGGAATGCCGAGCGTGTCTGCGATCATCTGGGTGTAGGTGGTCTGCAGCCCCTGCCCCATCGCCATGGTGCCGGAATGCAGGATGACGCGGCCCTGCGCGGTCGCATGCAGCGACACCTTTTCGTTGTGGGCGCGGCCGCCGGTCCATTCGATATAGCTCGTGAGCCCGCGGCCGTAGAGCAACCCCTTCTTCTTCGCCGCGCGCTTGCGTGCGTTGAAGCCGTCCCAGTCGGCGAGTTTCGTCGCGCGCTCCAGCATGTGCGCGAAGGCGCCGGAGTCGTACACCTGGCCAGCCGCATTGGTGTAGGGAAGCTGCGCCGGCTTGATATAGTTCGCCTTGCGGATCGCGCGCGGGTCCATGCCGATCTGCCGTGCCGCGGCATCGAACAGCCGCTCGACAATGAACACGGCCTCGGGCCGTCCTGCACCACGATAGGCGCCAACCGGCGCGGTGTTGGTCATCACCGTCTTGACCTCGAAATGCACCAGCGGCAGATCGTAGACACCGGTCTGCACGAAGGGGCCAAGAACCAGCGGCATGATGTTGGCGGTTCCCGACATATACGCGCCGGTACCGCCAAGCGAGCGGACGCGATAGGCGAGCACCTTGCCCTTTTCGTCGAGCGCGAACTCGCCGGTCGAGGTGAGGTCGCGGCCATGGGTGCCGCCGAGGAATTCATCGGTGCGCTCGCCGCGCCAGCGAATCTTCTTGTTCAGTTTGGTGGCGGCGTAGGCGACGATGCCGTCTTCGGGATAAAGGCTCGTCTTATGGCCGAAGCCGCCGCCGATGTCGCCGACGAGAACGCGCACGCTCTCCTTTGGTCGATTTCAGAATCTGCTCGGCGAGCAGGTCGCGGGTCGAGCCCGGCGTCTGCGACTGCACGTGAAGCAGCAGACGGCCGGTCTTCCTTTCGATCTCCGCAATGGTCGACCGCGGCTCCATGGCCGAAGGGACCAGGCGCTGGCTGACGAGGTCAAGCGAGACCACATGCGCCGCGCTCTTGAAGGCGGCCTCGACTTTGGCCGCGTCGCCATAGCTCATGCTCGCGACGATGTTGTCGGGAGCTTCCGGCCACACCGAGGGTGCGCCGGGTTTTGTCGCCTCGACGGGATCGACCACGGAGGGCAACTCCTCATACTCGATCACGATCGCCTCGGCCGCGTTTTGCGCCAGCGCGCGCGAGGTCGCGACGACGGCCGCGACAGCCTCGCCCGCGAAACGCACGATCTCGTGCGCGAGCAGACGCCGCGGCGGCACCGTCATCGGCGCGCCGTCCGGCCGCTTGAAGACCGCAAGGGTGGGGAGAGTGCCGATGTCGTCCCTGACCAGGTCGGCACCGGTATAGATGGCGACGACACCGGCCATTTCGCCTGCGGCGTTGCTGTCGATCGACTTGATCCTGGCATGCGCGTGCGGCGAGCGCAGCACATGGAGCCAGAGCGCGCCGTCCTCAGGCTTGTCGTCGATGAACTGCCCCTTCCCGGTGAGCAGCCTTTGATCTTCCAGACGCTTGACAGGCTCTCCCGCACCAAAACGCATATTGCCGGGAAGAATATTCATCAGTTCGGTCCTTCGAGTTTCTTCGAGTTGTGCAGGGTTTTAGCCGGTTTTTGGCACGATACAACCGCACGCGTCATTCCGGGATGCGCCGTTGGGCGCAGGCCCGCAATGACGAGGATGCGAGATCGGATGCAAGCCCCGAGCCAATCAATCGATGTCGCGCAGCGCGGCCTCCACGGCCTTGCGCTCCTCGGCGGAAAGCGCAGCTTGCGGCGGAACGGGATCGCCGACATCGTAACCCCTGATCGCAAGCCCCGCCTTGATGCAGGCGGCCAGATTGTAGCGGGCGAAGGCTTCGTTGACGCGCCACAGCCTGCGCTGCAGGGCCATCGCCTCGTCCCAGCGCTGGTCTTTGCACAGATTGTAGAGCGCGACGCTTTGCCTCGGGATGATGCAGGCGGGGCCGGCCATCCAGCCGACACCGCCGATCAGCATCACGGCGGCGGGAATATGGGCGGAAGCGGAGAACACCTTGATCTGCTCGCCGCAGCGATTGAGGATCGAGAGCAGCCGCCCGGTATTGGTCGAGGCGTCCTTGATGTAGCCGATGCCCGGATGCGTCGCGAGCCGCGCGATCACGTCGAGCGACAGATCCGAGCGCTGGAATTGAGGATTGGTGTAGATCACGACGGGGATATCGACCGCGTCCGCGATGCTGCGAAAATAGGCTTCAACGCCGGCATCGCCGATCGGGAAGTACGCTTCCATGATCGCCAGAATGCCGTCGGCGCCGAGCGCCTGGTAAGACTTCGCCTGCGCCACCGCATCCGCAGTCGAGGTCGAGACCACGCCGGCAACCACGGGCACGCGCTTTCGCGCGGCTTCGATCGTCGTCCGCACCACGGCCGTGCGCTGCTCTTTGTCGAGATAGGCAAATTCGCCGGTCGATCCGAGCGGAGTTAATCCATGCACGCCGTGCGCGATCAGATCGTCGCACAGGCGCGCCAGCACGGCCTCGCGGATTTTTCCCGACGCATCGATCGGAGAGACGAGATAGGGGAAGACGCCGTGGAAATCAGCCATTCTGCGCGCTGATATAGCGGGCCGGCCGCGGGGTGCGCAAGCGTGCAGGCATGGCTCGGAAAACGAAGAGATGGCTCACAAGCATCGATTGCGAGCCATCCTCGAGCACGTGATCAAAAGCGGTAGCCGTAGCCGAGATAGGCCGGCGCACCGTAAACGACCGGCGCGGGACCGGCATAATAGCCGTAGGGATAACCATAGCCGTAACCGTAAGCGTCGGCGGCGATCGCGGCCGCCGTTGCGGCTGCGGCAACCGTCGCGGCGCCGACCGCGACGCCGGGCCGCACGCGCAGAATGCGCGCTTCAGCAGGCGCGCTCGCGGCCGAGGCAAGAGCGGCGACGGCAGCAACAGTCAGAACAAGCTTTTTCATCGGAATACCCTTTCATCCTGAGAAGACGGAATGTGACGTGCTCGTCAGTCCGTCCAGTCAAGATACGAAAGGCGACGCGATGGTTATGTGCGCGGCGTCACATTCACGGAACGCGGAGCGCCGCGTGATTTATCTGAGCCCCTCGAGCTTGTAGGAGGCCTGCACGAAGGCGCCATAACGTTCGGTCTTCACCGGCAGCGTCTGGCACGGACATCCCAGGCTGAAGGTGTCGCTATAGGCGCCCGGCGCCCACATCGCCCAGTAGCGGCCGCCGGCGCCGACGCTGAAATTGTTGGCAAAGGCATAGGACAGGATCGTCTCGAGCTGCACGCCCTGCCCGCTCCCGATCTCCGGAGAGACGGTGTTGCCGAGGCCGGTGCGCAGCAGATGATTGTCGATGCCGCGGAAGGAGACGAAGGGCAGATAGGCGGCGTCCGCCGTGAGCTTCAATCGATCGAAGATGGTGACGACGCCGTTCACGCCGATCCGCAACGAATACCATTTGTCGTCCTCGGTGATGCCGAGGATGGAATTGGGTACGGCGGGAACGCAGTCGGAAAAGACGTTGGCGAGCTGGGCGCAACCATACGCCTTCTTGCTCTCGCGGTAATAGTTGAAGCCGACGAAGCCGCCGACATTGGCGTTCGGCCCACGAAACAGCGAATAGCCGGCGTCGAAAGTGCCGTAACCGATATCGCCCTGCACCGCCGAGAGCGTGTTCGAATAGGGAACCAGTTGCGCGGCACCGAGGGGGATACCCCAGTCTTCATCGTGCATGTTGCCCGAGGTGATCGCTCCGCCGCCGACAAAACCTTTGACGAAGACATTCCAGGAGCTGTCGACGCGCGCGAACACCTCGCCGGTGGCGGCGGTGCCGTCATAGGTCAGTCGCGACACCAAAAGGTTTGACTGCGCCTGGTCTACAGTCCCGCCGAGATCCTTCTGGAAGCGGCCGGAGGAGTACCAGACGCGGCCGCCCACCTCGATCTCCGCCTCCGGGATGTAGCCGGGATCGATGGCGCCGCGCAGGCTGTATTCGGACGGTGCGGGGTCCCATCGCGCATGGATGTCCTGCCCGATCCTGTAGTTCAGCCCGACCTTGACGGTCTGCAAATTCTGGCTGATGGCGGCAGTGCCGCCATTGATCTGGACCAGGCTCGCGATGAGCGGCGGCGCGGTCTGGAGCAGGCTTGCCGGCGTCGCCATGTCGAGATCGCCGAATTTGGCGTAATCATATTCGAGGCGCAGCGAAAAGGCCGGCGTCAGCGCGCGCTCGATCCCGACGCCCGCGGTCCACCCCCAGCGCACGCCCTCGAAGCTCGTGATCTGGGTCGGCGAAAGAGCGTTGGCGGTCACGTCGATGCGGTCGTCGAGCCAGGCAAGGCCGCCCTTGGCATAGAACAGGGTGCGGCCATACGGGCCGGTCGCGACGCCGACGCGGCCAGTCAAGGTGCCCAAGGCGTCCGGCCGCACGCGACAGTTCGCCGAAAAGAAGAAGGCGGACGAGGCAAGGCACGTGTTGGTGCCGAAGGCGCCGAGCACGCTGGCATCCGCTTCGGCCCCCAGCACGACGCGCGTATTCGGTATCTGCCAATTGTAGCCGAGTTGCACGCCGCCGAGCGCGCCGGGACTTCTGACGGTGTTGCCGTAGATCGCAGGACCCGCGGGATCGGCAAGCGCCGCATTGGACGAGGCGGCGCCGACATGGCCGCCGAGATAAAGCCCGCTCCATAACCACACCACCACCGGTACCGGTGGCGCGATCGGCATATCAGCCGCATCGACGCGCGCAGCGCTCAACACCACGGCAAACGCCGCAACCAGAATCCGCGACACAACCCATCACCCCTGCAACCCGGATTCAAGATCGGCGGAAATGCTTAAGAAAGGCTGCCTGGTGACGATTGGCTAACCATGAATTTTAAACCGCTGTTCAGCACACACGTCTCGCCGTGCGAAAAACGATGGATGGCTACGCGGCGGCTCGTGATCAACAAGCCCCGTTCAGATTGCGTTAAGCTTATCGTTAACTTTCGCTTCACTCCTTGCTTCCATGATCGCGCCGCTTGGTCGGCGGCCCAGGCGCCCTTGCCGCTCGTGAGAGTACGACGCGCGCAACGCGAGGAGGCCAGCCAGGCAATGCCTGAGACCTTTGAAGAGAAGTTGCGGCGAATTGTTTGCCGCCGCGCGGCCGTGCGTTGCGGCCTTGTCGCAAGCATCGGCGCGATGGCGCTTGCCGGTTGCGCGCAAAGCTCGGCGCCTGAGCCGGTCCACGCCACGCAAGCCGCGATACGACAGGGCGACTCCCCGATCTGCAGGCCCGATGCTGCCTTGCTTGCGCCGCAATCCGTACCGGATTGCCTGTTCCGGCGGGCGGAACTGAAAACGATCGACCCCAATCAATGGGCGCGGCTCAAGATCGAGTATGAGCGGCAGTGCTATCAAAACGCGGAGAAGACAGTCCGCGAGCGGCTGAATCGCTTGTCGGCCGCAAACCGCTGCGAGGGTTGATTGCGCTCACGCTGACGGTTGCGCGCGGGCCCCGGGTTCCCGCCGGCCAGAGGGGCCCGGCTGCACATTTCAGTCATTTTTTTGCCGTCCTGCGCCAGCACAATCCCCGGTATCAGCGCAGAGTTCGTCACACCGAATACGCGGCGGCCATTTCGGTGCAAGTTTGTACAGTTGTGTAGGCGCGAGTGCGACGATGGAAACGCTATACGATTTACTCGGTGCGCTTCCTCGCGACGATGCCGAAGAGCTCAGAGTTGCGTTTCGCCGTGCGGTCAAAGGGGCTCACCCGGACCTCAATCCGGGCGACCCCGACGCCGGCTTCAAATTCCGACAAATCGTCCGTGCCAACCAGATCCTCGGCGATGAGGATCAACGGGCCACTTACGATCATTTGCTCGACCTTGCCGATGTCGAAGAACGCCAGATCAAGAGGCGGGCGGTCGTCCACACCATCTACCAGGTGACATCAGGCGTGATCGCCTTTTCGGTCGCGCTCGCGGTCATCGCGGGCGGCTATCTGGCCGCGACGCAGATGCCGGAGGAATGGGCCGAGCCGCTCGCGGGCGTGGCAGCCACGCTGCATCGATCGACGGAGACCGCAGCCGCGACACTCCGGCAGTCGACGGAATCCGCGGTATCGGCATTGCGGCAGGCAACCGAGGCGGTCACCGCCATCGTCATGCCCTCGCCCCCCTCCGCGGCGATGGCATCGACGGAGCCGAAGCAGCCCTTCGAACAGGTGTTCTCCTGGACCAAAAACGAGCCGGCGCCGGCCGAGACCAGCGTGCCTTTCGAGTTGCCGCCCGAGACGACCCTGCCCACGGTCGTGACCTTGCAACCGGAGATGGGCGCGCCGCCGCCGGCCAAGGCCGGACCGCCGCTCGACATCACCCTGCTCGACGCCCGCGCCTACCGCGAGCACGGCATCGTGGCCTACCGCAACGGCGACCTCGATGCCGCGATCGCCGATTTCGACCAGGCGATCCAGCTCGACCCGAAATTCTCCGCGGCCTATATCGACCGCAGCATCGTGTTCTATCGCCTGCGCAAATTCGATCGCGCCTTCGCCGACATCGCGCGCGCCAAGCGCATCGAGAAGAGCGGCAGGTCAACGCCCGCCTCCACGCCCGGGCAATCGACTACGCGGAAGCGCCCGGTGGTCGAGCTGAATCAGCCATCGCAGCCTCGGCGCACGGCCAATCTCGACGCTTCCCGTGAAGAGGGATTTCTGTACAGACGGCGTCGCGACTAGGGCGATACCTTTGAGCTGACACGTTCCGTCAGGTCCGTGCCAGCCAGCGCCGCACGGTCTCCAGAGCCCGCTGCTGCTCGTCCGGATAGGTTTGCGGATCGACCCGCAGCTCCGCGCGATCCTGCAGCGCGTCATAAGCCTGCAGCGCGCGGGTATCGCCGTTGGCGAGCTTGCCGACGAGGAGGGGCAGGATCCCGCTCCCCAGCGAAATCAGCGCGCGAAATTCGGCAGGAGGACGCGCCGGTCTGGAGCTGAAAATGAGCGGCTTTCGGCGCCAGCTGTATTTCCACGAGCGATAGCGCACGTCGAACCGCCCCTTCAGATCAGAGGGCACGCGCGCGATCTCCGCCTTGAGCCGCGCACGCTGCTCGGGCGTGAGCTCGCGATCGGCAGCAACCGCCTGCGCCAACACGAAAGGCCCGCTGCCCGCGTGCGCGGCGTGATGCGACGCGGTTGCGACAAGGGCGAAGACAATGACGCCACACAGCGTCGTGATCCTAACGCAACAGAGCATGAACGATTTCGAATCCTGGCGAGATTGCGCTCGCGCCATCCTAACCCGGCAAGCCCGATCGGCAAGTTGTCGCGTTCCGGCTGCGGCAGGCTCCATCTTGAGCGACCCTCCCTGAGCAAAAGCGGAATATTCCCTTGACCCGGATAATTTTCAGCGCAGGGAGCCCGGCCCAAAACGAATGCGATCTGGCACCTCAATTGCATACAAATGAAGCAGTTCGCATGCCAAGAGGATTTCGCAAATGTGTCGCAATGTTCGTCTGTCCGCAGTCGCCCTCGCCTGCCTGCTCGCCATGCCGGCATCCGAGTCCAGGGCGGACGCAAGTACCTGTCCGGCCCAGATTCCCTTTGGTCTGACGACGGCGCTGACCGGCAACCTGGCACTGCTCGGAACGCAGGCGCGCAACGGGGCCGAATTCGCGATCGACGAGATCAATGCCGCGGGCGGCATTGCCGGCAAGAAGGTCGCGCTTGCGACCGAGGATACCGGCGCATCGTCGACCGACGCGCTGAACGCGATGAACCGCATCATCGAAGGCAAGCCGCTGGTGATCCTGGGATCGATGATCAGCCCGCATGTCTTCGCGCAGACCGAGAGCGTGACCAAATCCGAGACACCGTTTCTGGTCGGCGCAACCAACGCGAAAGTGACGGCGCAGGGCTCGAAATGGCTGTTCCGCACCCATGTGCATGACGGCCAGCTTGCAATGCTGATTCCGGGATATCTGGTCAAGACGCTGAAGAAGGACAAGCCCGGCATCATGGCGGTCGCGGACGATTACGGGCTTGGCGCCTCCAGGGGGATTCAGGCGGCGCTTGCCGCGCTCAAGGTGACGCCGGTCGCCGTGACCTCCTATGCGCCGTCGGACAAGGACATGAGCGCGCAACTGCTGGAGATCAAGGACAAGGGAGCCGACAGCCTGATCCTGTTCGGCCGCCCCGCCGACGTCGCGCTGGTCATGAAGCAGATGGGCGACCTCGGCATCAAGCTCACGCTGATCGGCAATGCTTCGACCGTGGCCCAGACCACGCTCAACAATCTCTCGGCAACCGAGGCCGACGGCGCTTACGCGATCGGCGGCATGATTCCGCAGACCTCGACCGATCCGAAAATTCTCGATTGGGCGAAGCACGTGCAGGAGAAATACAAGGTGCCGGCCGATAATTTCACCGTGTCCTATTACGACACCGTCTACATGCTCAAATCGATCATCGAGAAGGTCGGCTGCGACAAGGCCGCGATCCGCGACGCGCTCGCCGGAACCAAGAACTGGCAGGGTCTGTTGATCAGCTATAACGCCGACAGCCCCGGCGATCTCGCGCACACGCTCGGCATCTACCGCAACAAGGGCAAGACGCCCGAGCTGATCGGACCGATCAAGGAAGCCGGGTACTGAAGCCTGCGATGGGTCAGCTCGTCGTCAATGGCCTCGCGCTCGGGAGCATCTACGCCCTCGTCGCGCTCGGGCTGCTCTTGATCTTCAACACCGTCCAGATCGTCAATTTCGCGCAAGGACAGTTGTTGATGCTGGGCGCCTTCATCGGCGTCTCGGGCGCGGTGACCCATGAATTGCCGATTGCGATCGCCTGGGCCGCGACCATGGCCGCGATGGCGCTGATCGGGGTCGTCTTCATGCTGCTGGTCTATTTGCCGCTGCGCGGCCGTCCGCCGTTCCTGGCAATTCTCACCACCATCGCCATGGGCATCGTCCTGGAGAATCTCGCGCTCATCATCTGGGGACCGCTGCCGGTTTCGCTGCCCTCGCCCGTTCGCGGGCCGCCGCTGCGCTTTCCGGGCGTCGTGATCTCGATGCATCAGCTTGCGATCTTCGCAACGCTGGGCGTGATCCTGACCCTGCAATACCTGCTGCTGACCAAGACGCGGTTCGGCATCCTGATGCAGGCGACCGCGCAGGACCTGCACACCGCGCGCCTGGTCGGCATCGCCGTCAACCGCACCATCGCAGTTGCGTTCGCCCTCGGCGCGGTGCTGTCGGGGATCGCGGGGCTTTTGGTCGCGCCGATCTTCCTGGCCGAGCCGACCATGGGCGGCAGCCTGGGCCTGAAAGGTTTCGTGGTCAGCGTGATCGGCGGCTTCGGCAACCTGCCGGGCGCGGTGATCGGCGGCATGTGCCTCGGCCTGATCGAAACCTTCGGCGCGCGATACATCTCGTCGGATTTTCGCGACGCCTATGCCTTCATCGTCATGATCGGCTTTCTGATCGCATGGCCGCGCGGACTGTTCGGCGAGAAGGCAAGCGAGAAGGTCTGAGATGGGGGGACGGTTTCCAATCGCGCTCGCGTGCCTCATTGCGCTGGCCGTTCCGCTCGCGGCGCGCGACGACTATGTGATCCAGCTTCTCAACATCGCGATATTGAACGCGATGGTGGTGCTCGGCCTGAACTTCGTGACCGGCTGGGCCGGTCAGATCAATTTCGGCCAGGCCGCCTTCTACGGCCTCGGCGCCTACGCGACGGCGATCTCCTCCAAGGCCGGCTTGCCCTGGATTGCGACTCCGCTGCTGTCGACCGTGCTCGTTCTTGCGGCAAGCCTCGTGCTCGGCCTGCCGACGCTTCGGCTGCGAACCTATTATCTCGCCATGACCACGATCGGGTTCGGCGAGATCGTTCGCCTGATCATCGTCTATTGGGAGCCGGTGACCGGCGGCACCTCCGGGCTGCGCACCATCCCCGGCATCAGCGTGTTCGGTGTCGGTCCGCAGGGATTGATCCAGCACTACTATCTCCTGCTTGCAATGCTCGCTCTCGCGACGCTGGTCGCCGCGCGTATCCGGCGCTCCGCGCTCGGCCGCGCCATGATCGCCACCAAGGATTCCGAAATCGCCGCCGAGCAGAGCGGGGTCGACACCGTCAGAACGAAACTGTTCGCCTTCATGATCGGCGCCGTTTATGCCGGCCTCGCCGGCTGCCTCTACGCTTCATCGATCCGCTTCATCAGCCCCGACAGCTTTTCGGGCGTGCAGGCCGTGCTGCTGATGACGATGCTGATCGTCGGCGGCATGGGCTCGATTGCGGGATGCATCACGGGCGCGCTCGCGCTCACGATATTGCCCGAGCTGTTGCGCTTCCTCGGTCAATGGTACCTCGTTCTGTACGGGCTCGGCGTCATCGCCGTGATCGTGCTGGTGCCGGGCGGACTGGCCTCGATTGCGACCCTGCTCGCGCGGCAGAAGGCGGCCTTGCGATGAGCGGGCGCGCGATCGTGACGGCGCGTGGCGTGACCCGGCGCTTCGGCGGGCTGGTCGCGCTCGATCGTGTCGATCTCGACGTGCCCCGAGGCATCGTGCAGGCCATCATCGGGCCGAACGGTTCCGGCAAGACGACGCTGTTGAACGCCCTGAGCGGCGCTTCACATGCGGACAGCGGCTCCATCGTCGTGGACGGCGCGGAAATCTTTCGTCTCAAGCCGCATCGCATCGCGCGCCTCGGACTCGCGCGCACGTTCCAGAACATCCGGATTTTCGGCAGCCTGTCGGTCCTCGAGAACGTCATGGTGGCTGCCGCCTGCAACAGGCCGACCTCGCTGCTCGATGCCATCGGCGTGACCGCGCGACAGAGGCGGTCCGAGGCCGAGCTTGAGGAGCGCGCGCGCCAGGCGCTGGATGCGGTCGGGCTGTTGCCGCGCGCCGACGACCGCGCCGGAGCGCTGCCTTATGCGCAGCAGCGGCTGCTCGAGATCGCCCGCGCGCTCGCTTCAGACCCGAAAGTGTTGCTGCTCGACGAGCCGGCCGCCGGCATGAACTCGACCGAAGCGATGACGCTGCTCGAGACGATCGCAAAGCTCAAGGCGCGCGGCCTTACCATCGTGCTGGTCGAGCACAATGTGCGCCTGGTCATGGGGATCAGCGACAATGTCGCCGTGCTCGACTTCGGCAAAAAGATCGCGCAAGGTTCGCCCTCCGACATGCAGCGCAATCCGCAGGTGATCGAGGCCTATCTCGGCAGGCGGCACCGCCATGCTTAAGGTCGAGAACCTGCACGTCTCCTACGGGCATATCGAGGTGCTCAAGGGAATTTCCTTCACGGTCGAAATGGGCGAGATCGTCGCGCTGGTCGGCTCCAACGGTGCCGGCAAGACGACCACGCTTTCGACCGTCTCGGGATTGCTGCGCCCCACCAGCGGAACGATTTCCTGGAAGGGCGAAAAAATCCATGCAACGCCGGTGGAAGCGATCGTCGCCGCCGGGCTCGCGCATTGCCCGGAGGGCCGCCGGATCTTTCCCGGGCTTACCGTGCGGGAAAATCTTCTGACCGGCACCGCCTCGCGTCGCTACCGGCGCGCCGAGGTCGAGGACGATCTGGCGCAAGTGTTCGAGCTGTTTCCGCGGCTGAAGGAGCGCATCTCGCAGGGCGGATGGTCGCTCTCCGGCGGCGAGCAGCAGATGCTGGCGATCGGGCGCGCGCTGATGAGCCGGCCAAGCCTGTTGATGCTGGACGAACCATCGCTCGGCCTTGCGCCGATCGTGATCGAGCAGGTGTTCGACAAGATTCAGGAGCTCAACAGGCGAACCGGGCTTGCCGTGTTGCTGGTCGAACAGAACTCGGCCATGGCGTTCGGAATATCGAGTCGCGCCTTCGTGCTCGAGACCGGAACGATCGCGCTCTCCGGGCCTTCGGAGGCGCTTGCGCGCGACGCGCGGATTCGCGAGGCCTATCTCGGCGGATAAAGCTATCTCGGCGGATGAAGAAGGCACGCACCTGCGCGCCTCGTTGTGCTTGCTATCGGTCACATCGCTGGGTCGCAATCGCGTTTTCGCGATCGCATGGTTGCCGGCCTCATTCGACCCAATTCCCGTCTTCATCGCGTCACGCAAATTGGGATTTTTTGTGCCGGCTCTCGCCTGCAAACAATGATCGAATCAATGTCCGTCGACCGCCGCCATCTCGTCACACTGCACTCCCATTGCGCATCTCTTCTGGGCGCAGGCAGCGCGGAGCAGCATCCACGATCCGCGCTTTGGTGTTTGTCGCCTTTCGCTCATGGCGTGCCGATGGAACCGGCAAGCGATCGGGGGCGTGGGTGGATGAAAAACGGGAGGCTTTTCAATGGCCCTGACAGCAACGGATCTTTTCAACGACGCAACAGTCCGCGAAGAAGGCGGTATCGGCCCCGATCAGGTCAACCAGATCGTCTCCGATCTTGTCGGCGTGCAGCAAATGCTGAGCGCGGCCGATCCCAACATCAACAGCCTCACCGATTTGCACACGCACGTCATCATCAACCAGCTCAACGAGGAAATCGCCTCGATCGAGAACGCGAACTCGGCGGCCGGCACGCTAGTGCTCGGAACCAATCTCGGACAATTTGTCGGCCGAGCCATCAACGACATCCATCGCGACATCATCGACATCGCCCAGGGCGATGCGGGCGTGCAGGCGATCTTCAACCCGACGCCGCTGCCGGGGCTGAATCAGCCTCCCGCGCCGTTCCTCGATAATGCTGTGCAGACGTCGTTCCTGACCCAGTTCATTCAGGACTCCAACCATCTCGGCCAGGCGGCTATTGCCATCGAGAACAACAATTTTGCCGGCGACATCGCGGGATTAGTGCAGCAGATTCAAACGTTCGAGACCAATGCCAATGCCTTTGACCAATCGCAGGGTGGGCTTTATTCCGCGCGCTTCTGGAACGAGTTGCGGGCCGATGGCACCGCGGGCACGGCAGCCAATGCTTTGATCGAGGGTCTGCAGAATCACAATACCGGCGAAATCAACGCGGCAGCCGAGCAGCTCGCAACCAACGCCTCCGATGTCGGAACCAACAACCTCAAGATGGACGGCGGTACCTATGCTGACGTGATTGCCGCGGCACAGGCGACCGCGGTCACGCCGAACGCGCCAAATGCCCCGGCTGCGAATAATCCTGCAGCTCCGGCTGCCGATAACGCTGCAGCTCCGGCTGCGGATGCTCCTGCCGCTCCGGCTGCGCCCGCAGCGCCGGCGGCCGCCGGCCTGACCGCAACCGACCTGTTCAACGACGCAACAACGCGCGAGATCGGCGGTGTCGGCCCCGATCAGGTCAACCAGATCGTCTCCGATCTTGTCGGCGTGCAACAAATGTTGAGCGCGGCCGATCCCAACATCAACAACCTGACTGATTTGCATACGCACGTCATCATCAACCAGCTCAACGAGGAGATCGCCTCGGTCGAGAACGCGAACTCGGCGACCGGCACGCTGGTGCTCGGAACCAATCTCGGACAATTTGTCGGCCGAGCCATCAACGACATCCATCGCGACATCATCGACATCGCCCAGGGCGATGCGGGCGTGCAGGCGATCTTCAACCCGACGCCGCTGCCGGGGCTGAATCAGCCTCCCGCGCCGTTCCTCGATAATGCTGTGCAGACGTCGTTCCTGACCCAGTTCATTCAGGACTCCAACCATCTCGGCCAGGCGGCTATTGCCATCGAGAACAACAATTTTGCCGGCGACATCGCGGGATTAGTGCAGCAGATTCAAACGTTCGAGACCAATGCCAATGCCTTTGACCAATCGCAGGGTGGGCTTTATTCCGCGCGCTTCTGGAACGAGTTGCGGGCCGATGGCACCGCGGGCACGGCAGCCAATGCTTTGATCGAGGGTCTGCAGAATCACAATACCGGCGAAATCAACGCGGCAGCCGAGCAGCTCGCAACCAACGCCTCCGATGTCGGAACCAACAACCTCAAGATGGACGGCGGTACCTATGCTGACGTGATTGCCGCGGCACAGGCGACCGCGGTCACGCCGACACCTCCTGCGGCGGGAGGCGGCAATCCCCCACCCGCGACAGGAGGCGGCGATCCCCCGCCCCCCGCAGGTGGCGATCCCGCCGGAAACGGTGGCCAGACTGCGGCGCTCAAGGCCGGCGATCTCTATTTCGACAACATGTTCAACGATGCGACCCGAATTCTGGAAGGCGGGCTCTGGCACAACAATGTTGTGGTGGGCAATCAGGGCCACGGCACCGATGGCCGCTACATCAATGATCTCAAGCTGGTGCAGACAGGGCTGACCGCTGATGTCGCGGCCAATGATTTCACCGGTACCCAGCTCACCGATGTCAACCACGTGCTGGCCGACATCACGACCGCCCTGGCTGCGGTGCCGGGAGCGGTCAACAACGACGCCAACGCAGAAGCCGCGTTGCGCGCGGCGCATCTGGACATCATCAACACCATCGAGAATGACCCGGTGCTCCAGGCCTTGAGCATCAAGGACAACAACCCCGGATTCAACTTCGCGCCTCCGGAGCTTGCCACACCGCTCAACGCCAACACGCCGCATGCGACGTTTGCGGAGCTGGGAGCGATATTCGACGACGCCCAGTCCAAATCGCTCGGCGGCATCAACGCCAACAACCTGCCGGCCATTCAGACCGACCTGCAGACCGTGCACGACGGGCTTGTGACGCTGATGCAGGATCACCCGGAATTGTTCGGCGGCGCGACCGGCATTCACGCCTCCACCATCGTCGATCAGATCAACCTGCAGCTGACGAACTTCGACCACCAATACGGCTTCAATCCCGACGCCGCCAAATCCACCAACGACAACTTCCTCGACATTACCGACATTGTTGCGGGCGATGCCAATCTGGCGAACATGGCGTCCGCCAACGGCGTCACCGGATGGACGCCTGCGCCCGCCACCGACGTTGTCCCGGTTCCCTACCAGGACAACGCCGACCAGACCAACTTCTGGGCCGACTTCATTGCCTCGAGCAATAACCTCGGTGCTCAGGCCCAGCACCTTGTTTCCGCGGGTACAGCGGCGGAGGTCCAGGCCTTCATCCAGACCCTCAAGGGCTTCGAGCAGAACGTCCATAACTTCGACGCGGCGCAGGGCGGCATTTTCCAGGCGCGCTTCGACAATGAACTGCTGGGTGACAACTCGACGGTCGGTGCAGACGTCGCAGCGATGATCAAGGGCCTCGAGACCCATGATGCAGCGCTCGTCAAGGCAGCAGCGGACGGATTCCATGCCAATGCAATGGACGTCTCCGGCAACAACGTTCCGCTCAACGGCGGGACCTATAATCCTGACGGCACCACCGTTGCGGATGCGCTCAGCACGGCAACGGCACCGCTGCCGCCGGCACCGGTCTCGCCGCTGACGCCCGCGACGCCTGCCGCGGCGTCCACGCCGGCCGCAGCAACCACGCCAGCCGCACCATCCGCGCCAGCCGCACCGTCGAACGACGCGTCTGATCCGGACTCATCCGCGACCGCCCCACCGGCCGTCGCCGATGCCGGCCATCATTCTCATGGCCACTCGTCGGATGCCATGCCTCCGCAATTCGCTCACCATCATTTCGAGCACATGTGGACATAACGCGCGCAGCCAGGCCCTCACGCGCAGAGGCGCAGTCCCGAAAAACCCCGCTCCAGATGCACATCTGGGGCGGGTTTCCGTCTGACAGCCGCGTCAAAGCCCGACGGAGACGATGGCGCTGTCGTAGTTGCCGGACCCCATGCTGCCCGGCTCGAAGATCTCGTGCCCGGCGATCCAGTCGAATGACTGCGAAAAGACCTCGCGGGTATACGGCTCGAACACGATCCGCTCGCCCGGTCCCCAGCGCCGCGTATCCATCCGGTCATGAAAGCGCTCGGGGAACTCGTTTCTGTAATAATGCGTGTAAAGCTCCGGCCGCAGATCGATGTCGCGCTGGGCGCGGCGCAGCGCACGGAAATAGCGCCTGACATCGTCCATCTCGGGTTCGCCATTGACCATCGCGCCGATCATGAAGGTGGTGTCGATGATCTTGCGAAAGCCGAGTTGCTCGGCAAAGTAATAGGGACCGCCGAACAGGTTTGCGGCCTGCGACTTGCCCTCGAAGAAGGCTTCCATCCGGCCAAACAGCATGCCCTCCTCGAACGACAGCTTGATCTGGTCCTTCGCGAGATAGGCTTCGAGCGCCTGGATCGTCGCGTAATGGCTGCCCGACTGGAATCCGACCGAGACCGGCACGCCGGCGAGGTCCGCCGGGGACGTGATCGCCGAGGACGCGGACACAAAGATGCCGGCGGGCGCCACCGAATAGGCATCGGCGAATAATTTGGTATGGCCGCGCGAGGCGGCAACATTCACCGTCCAATGGCAGGCGCAGGTGACGTTGGCTTCGCGGCCCTTCTCGATGCTCTGGAACGCGCCGCTGCGCCCTGTCGTGACATGATGGGCGCCGCCGGTCGAGCGAATGAACTCCTTGAACTCGTAGTCGAGCCCCTCGTCGCGAAAGTAACCCTTCTCTTCGGCGACCCATTCTTGCAGACGGAAATGCGGCTCGATCTTGAACTTGGCCATGCCTTCCTCCCGGAAAAACCGACTTTTCTGCAATCTATCGCGCGGCCCCCCCGAGCGCGAGAGCCAAATCCGCGATAACGGCCGCAGCGCGGCATGGCCGAGCGCCGGGGGCGGCTGTTGTGCAAGCCACAAGGCTGGTGTCAGATAGGCCGCAAGCTTCGTCTCCAAAGAAAGCATTGCGATGCTCGACAAGCTGACGGCGTCGGCGGAGGAAACGGCGCGGGAGACCGCAGAGGCATGGATCGGCGCCCTGGACGCGGCGTTGACGCGCGCTGACGCGGCCGCTGTGTCCGACCTGTTTGCTGCCGATGGCCATTGGCGAAACCTGTGCGGGATTTCCTGGGATTTTGCGACATTCAGCGGCAACGGCACCCTCGCAGGCGAACTGACACGCCGTGCGCGCGACGTCCGCGCGCAAGAGTTTCGCATCGAAGCGACTGCGCTCGCGCCGCGCCTGTCCGTCATGGCCGGGCGCGATGTGGTCGAGGCGATCTTCGCTTTCGACAGCGAAAACGGGCCGGGTTACGGCGCGCTGCGGCTGCGACCTGCCACGAATGGACTCGCCAAGGCCTGGACGATCTCGATCGCGCTCGACTTCGACAAGATCTGCGAGGCCCGCGCAGCTCGCACCCAGCCGCCGCGCGATCGGGACGAGGGCGCGCCGGATGTGCTCATTGTCGGCGGCGGACACGCCGGGATCTCCGCTGCCGTCGAGTTGAAGCGCATCGGGCTTTCGGTGCTGATTGTCGATCGCGAACAACACATCGGCGACAATTGGCGGCTTCGCTACCGCGGCCTGAAGTTGCACAACAGGACGCCGGTCAATCATTTGCGCTACCTGCCGTTTCCCCTCACCTTCCCGGACTACATTCCAAAGGACCAGATCGCGGACTGGCTCGCGCATTATGCCGCTATTTTCGAGCTCGATTTCTGGACCCGCACGTCCTTTGAGGGCGCAACCTACGACGCGGCCGCGCAACAATGGACTGCGCGCCTTACGCGGGAGGGCGCAGCGCGCAGCCTGCGTGCCAGGCACATCGTGCTTGCCACCAGCGTCAGCGGTACGCCGCTTATCCCTGACATCCAGGGCATCGAGAATTTCAGGGGGCCAGTGCTGCATTCCAGCGCCTTCAAGGCGGGGCGCGAATGGGCGAGCCGACCCGTCATCGTGTTCGGCACCGGCACCAGCGCGCATGACATCTGCCAGGAGCTGCACGCAGCCGGTGCCGACGTCACGATGGTGCAGCGCAGCCCGACCATGGTCGTCAATGTCGAGCCGGCCCAGCTCTACGACAAGGCCTATCTCGGCGACGGGCCGCCGATCGAGGTGCGCGACACCCTCAATTCGGGCGTGCCGTTCCCGGTCATGCGGATCGCGCACAAGCTGATGACCGACGAGGTGAAGCGGCTCGATGCTCCGCTCCTCACGCGAACTCGAGCAGGCGGGCTTCCGGCTCGAATTCGGCGAGGATGGCACCGGCTGGCCTCTGAAATTCCGTACCCGCGGCGGCGGCTATTATTTCAATGTCGGCTGCTCCGAGCTGATCGCGGAGAGGAAAATCGGCCTGATTCAGGCCTGCGACATCGCCGGCTTCGAGGCCGGCGGGCTGTGCTTGAAGAATGGCGCAAAGCTTGAGGCCGAGCTGCTGGTGCTCGCAACCGGCTACAAGGGAATAGATCATCTGCTATCAAAGCTGTTCGGCGACGATGTCGCAGCGCGCGTCGGCCGGGTCTGGGGCTTCGACGAGACAACCGGGGAGCTGCGCAACATGTGGAAGCGGACCCCGCAGCCGGGCCTCTGGTTCACGGCCGGCGCGTTCTCGCAAGCCCGCATCTACAGCCGCTACATCGCGCTGCAGATCGACGCGATCGAACGGGGACGGCTCGCGAAATGATCAACCCTGAAAAAGGCCATCGCACATGATTCCGAGACCCGCACGGCAGATCCCCGGGATCTATCATCGGAAGGTCGGAGACATCGTCGTGACCGCGGTCAGCGACGGCTATCTGGACGGCGACCTTGACGTGATGCGCAATGTCGATCTCGAGACGGCGCATCGGCTGCTGAAGGATGCGTTCCGGCCGGCGCGGCGGACCAGCGTCAACGCATTTCTGATCTATTCCAAGGGCCGGCTTGCGGTCGTCGATACCGGATCCGGCAATTATCTGCTGCCCACCGCCGGCATGCTTCAACGCAACCTGAAAGCCGCCGGCATCGACCCGGGATCGATCGATACCGTTCTGCTGACGCATATGCATCCCGATCATTCGGCGGGCCTCACCGACATGTCGAATGGCGAGCGGCTGCTTCCGAATGCCGAGCTCGTCATGCATGAGAATGAGCCGCGACACTGGTTCGACGACGCGGCGATGGCCGGCGCGGATGAGCGGGCGAGAAAGCTTTACTTCCAGGCCGGCCGCGAGCAGGTCGCGCCCTACAAGGACAGGACGCGGTTGTTCACGCAAGGCGAGGTGTTTCCGGGCGTGACGGCGATACCGAGCCTTGGACATACGCCGTGCCACACGGCTTACCTCATCGCCTCCGGCAACGATCAGTTGATGATCTGGGGCGACACGGTGCATGTGCCGGAAGTGCAGACCGCGATTCCCGAAGCCGGCATGGCGTTCGACACCGATCTTGCCGCGGCTGCGGCTTCGCGCAGACGCATGTTCGATCGGGTCTCCGCCGACAGCGTCCTCGTCGCGGGCATGCACCTGCACTTCCCGTCATTCTCGCGGCTTGCGCGGCGAGGCAACGCCTACGAGCTTTACGCCGAGCCCTGGATGCATGGACTTGACGCGAACTGAGGCTGTTCGTCTGAAGGCGATCAGGCCCATCAGGCCTTCACGGCGCGCGCCGTCTCCGCGAAGTTGGCTACTGGCGAGGGCGAGCGTAGCGCGGGTTCACCCCGCAACTGGAAAAGGTTCCGGCAGCGCTCGCCCGGCACTGTTGAAGAGTTGAGAACTGGCAGTTTCCGGGAAACCCCCAGGTTCCTCCCTGAAGGCAGTAACGACGCTGTGCGGCGTCGCCAACCGAGATCGAAGCTAGCGTGGCCAAAACCACGATTGCGTTGAAAATACAAAAGCGCATGAGATGTCTCCAGCACTTGCGTTCGCGCGAGCCGAAAGTTGGTTTCTATTTCAAAGGCGAGCGCGCCAATTTACACGAAGGCGGCGCTGCGAAATTCGCTGTTGATCTATGTCAAGCGTCGCACGGGCTGGGACCGAAGCGAGCTGACCGGCGCGCATTCTGAGGTTGCATATCGGCCGAAAACAAGCTATTGAGCCGCACCGCAATCTGCTGTTGGAGGCTGCCATGCATATCAATGTGCGCTTCCCGGGTTTGACGCAAGATAGTTGATGCGCACCCCGGGAGTCCGATCCCGGGTTAAATCTTGGATCCATCAATCCTTCTCGATCGAATCTGCGCGCGGGCCCATCGCTCCGCGCGGGCGGAATTGCTGTCATGACTTCAAATCTCTTGCGGGCCCCTCGCCGGGCGACGCGCTCCGATGTGCTTGAGCGTCGGCTTCGGCGTTATCATCCGCGCTTCCAGGCGAAGGTGCGTGCTCTGGCAACGCGGCACTCGCGCATTGGCGACCTTGCCGCGAGCTTTCCCGCCCTTCTGTTCGGGCTGGCCGTTCCGCGCGCGGGGCTCGATCCTGCGCGTGCGCTCGCGCGCGTGATCGACGGCCGCTCGCTTGCGGAGGTCGCGGCTGAGGCTGACCTGCCGATGTGGCTGCGAAAGCTGCCTCCGGAGGCGTTCGCGCATCCGATCCCGCCACTGCCCGACGGCGACCTGTTTCGTCGACAGATCGCCAATCATCTTCCGCGCGGTTCCAAGCACGCGCCGACCTGGCTGCAGGTCATGGCTGATGTTGCCGAGCTCGCGCATGAATCGGCGGCGGTCTGGATCGCGCGCGAGCTTGCCCGCGAGCCGCGGCGCGTGAACCCTGTCCGATTGCGGCGCATCGGTCTCTGGGCGTGGTTTTCCAGCCAGCCTTCGACATTCGCCCATGAGCTGATCGAGAGGCCGTGGACGCCAAACATGCGCATTGATGCTGCTCTCGCGGCCGCAGACCATTGGCGAACGATCGTGACGTTGCATGTGAACCTCGGCGGCGAACCGATCGCCGACATGTGGCTGCAGCCGGGACACGTGGCCGGCTACGATTTCCTGCCTTTGGCCTCGATCGCTGCGATTACCGAAGAAGCAAAGGCCATGAGGAATTGCCTCAATAGCTATGGCTATGCCCTGGCGCACAATCATGCGCGACTCTGGAGCGTGCGGCGGGGCGGCGAACGGGTGGCTACGCTGAGGATTGCCTGCCGCTATGATCCGCTGCCGAGCGTCGTCGAGCTTGCGGGCCCCGGAAACACGGACGTACCGCGCGAGCTGTGGTGGGCGGCGCGGCAGTGGCTGCACAGGCATGACCTGTTGCAGGTCGAGATGGGACAGCGTGCCGGCGGCACTGCGCCACTCGACCGCGCGACCTGGCTATTGCTGTGGCGGCCCTATTGGCTCGCCAAGCGCCGCATCCCGAAATGGCTGCCGCTTCTCCCGCCGCGCAAGGTGTTCGAAGCCCTGTGAACTGGGCGAATGCCTGCTCGCAGGTCTGAGCCCAGTAGGAGACGCCGACCTGGATATCCGCATTCCACCGCGCATCTTCGCTGATGCCGCGCGCACGCGAGAGGGCTATGCGTGCCGCCGTTTACCTTCTTCGAGTCACGCAGTATCAATTTTTAAATTGTGATGTACTCTGTCCTAATGCAGGTCGAAGTCGACCTGCATTGAACCAACTTTGGGACTGGAGGGGAATATGGCTAAGAAAGCGAAGAAGGCGAAGAAGGCAAAGAAGGCGGGCAAGAAGAAAAAGAAGTAGCGTTCGCTGACGCCGAATACGTCATCGGCGAAAAAATCAAGGTGGGGAACAAAGCCTCGCGGTCACACCTCGGACTCACGATCGTTCGTCTGCTCCCTTGAGCGACCGAGAGGCATTGACCCATCATTTGACTTGCCATCGAAGAGCATCCACCGGTGCTCGAAGGCAGGACCGTCCTGCAATCGAGCACCGGGATTTTGCGGCCCGACAGGAGCCGTCTTTGAGAGCACGCATGGCCCAATAGCGCCTCTTACGCCTGTTCTTTCTTCCCGCGCAGTCCTCTGATCACGGAGATCGCAGCAGGGATGAGGAGCTTCTCGGTAGCGACGTCGAGCGGATTGTGCACGAGCCGTGTCACGGTCTCCTTGACGTCCCTCACCTCCTCGCCAAGCGAGCTCAGCGCCAGCCTGAGATGGCGCGCGTCCTCCTGGACCGAATCAAGCGCCATCCGTCGAACTTCCAGCGCCACGTCCATTTCCGGGCCCGGCTGAGATCTGCCGGCGACAAACAACACCACGGCGGCGATCGCAAAATCGGCGAATGCCATGCTGGTAGCTGCCAACACCGGTCCGATCGACGGCTGCAGGGCATTGTAGCCGGCGAAGTTCGCCATCCCGAGCCCGAACACGCCGATCAGACCGGCGAACGCAAGCAATCCAACTCGGCGCACGAATACGCCGACCCAGATCTTTCCTATCAGAAGATCCGCTTTCCGCAGCACCTGGAGATCGCGAACAAGATGATCGATCATGGCAGAAGACCTCAGCGCCGCCCGAGTAGCCGGCCAATCAATATCCCGACGAGTAGCGCGCCGACGACGCTCTGCGTTGGATGTGCCGAGACGCTCTGCTCGGCTTCATCGAACAGGGTCTTGATTTCGTCGGCGAACTCGTGAACTCGCTCAAGAAGCTCGTTCTCCTCCCGCGTCTGCGCGGGGGGTTCAGGGACGGAGGCTTCTCGAGCGACTGCGGGACCCGAGGCCGCTGCCCGTTCCTTCTGGGAAGCGGAGAGCTCCTCTCGCAAGGATTTCAACTCGCTCGAAACAAGAGCATGCGGACTCATCCCGGCACTCCCCGCTATTCAACCCGTTAGCCGACGACGGCGGCGTGGCCCCAACTCAAGCCTCAGTTTGCAGTGACTTTCGAACGCCATTCGGCGTGCGACTTTACGCTCCGAAACAAAGAGGCCTCAGCCCGGAGGAACGGCGCGCTTGAATGCCTCCCACGCGGCCTGGTTGGCACTGTCGAAAGCCTTGCGCGACTTTGCCAGTGCCGCACCAAGCGCGGACCAGCTTTCGCTTCCCGCCAGCTTCAGCTTCTGAAAGCGTGCTTCGGCTTCCGATGCGTCCGCCTTCATCTGCTTGAGGGCGGCGTCAAGATCGGCACGTCGATCGGTGGTCACCTTGGTTGCGGCATCACGGAGCTTGTCAGCCGCTTCGTGCCATGCCTTGACCTGAGCGGCGGCGACACCAGCAAATGTGACTTGTTGCTGCTCGATCTGCTTGCCGGCCAGCGCGAGGTAGGCCTGCACCTGTTTTTCGAAAGCGCCCCACTTTGTCTCCAGATCGGCTCTGATGCCAACCCATGCGGCCTCGCCGGCTTCAGCTTGTTTTTTGAACTCGGTTTTGAACTCGTCCCGCCTTTTCTTGAGGTCATCGAATAGCTGGTCGGCCTTTACTTTGGAGTCCGCCTGCACCTGGCTAGCCTTGACCTCGAATGACGCCAACGCGGCATCCATTTCGTCGATGCGCTCTTTGGCCCAATTCAGATAGAAATGCATGCTGCTTGGTTCCGACATGGTCGCCTCCATGCGATGATTATTAATGGTCGCTCATTCACCGGTTTTCGCCGTTGACCTAGGTCAATGTGGCCCAATGGATGCCGGCTCTAACTTGCAAATTCCATGTCGTCGATGGACGCCGCCTGGCGGCCTGGTCGGCGCAAATAATCGTGCACGACCCTGCCGAGACCGAGAGTCAAGTCGGCGATGATGTGCGTGGCGGACACGACCTCCAGAACGGGCAAGTCGGCCACTGGCGCGAGGGCGTGAGGTGATAGCTGCAACGCCGCAGGGCCTGTCCACGCACCCTTCAACGCGACGTCCTCGAGCTGATATCCGACCAGTTCGCAGATGCGCGGCGTGCCGTCGACGTGCGGAATGATCTTGAGCAGGAAGTTCGGCGTCGCAAGCGATGCCCTGACCTGCGCCAGATCGGCTTTGCGATGCTTGTAGCCCATCGTACCGGTCGCCACCCGGATCGGTCCATAGTCCAGGGTTCCGACAAGCGTGTCGGTTTCGGTTCGCAGCGTCGGCTGCGCGAATTTCTTGGGAAAGCCCCAGAGTTCGCGACCCCCGGCGATCGGAGCCTCGTCGTTGAGAAACATGCTGTGCGTGTAGCTGCCGCTGCGCCCTCGGAAGGAGACGGGGATCACCTGCCCGCTCTCGGTATAATCACCAAAGCCGCTCGAATCGGGCATGCGAATAAACTCGTATTTCACCAGCGCCTGTCGCTCATCGACTTCCAGCGGCTCGGGCACCACTGTCCGCAGCTTTGCCGGATCGGTGCGATAGGTGATGATCAGATACTCGCGATTGATGAACCGATATGGCCCGGGTGGATACGCAGGACTGGTGAGCGGCATCGCAAACGCCCGGCTCAATATTTCTTTCTGTTGCATGTTTTGGATCCTCTGGCTTTTGAATTGAGTATCGATCATTCGCGACCGTCGCGTTCGAGATCAAACGTGAAGACGCCGTCCAGACTCGTCGGACGAGTAAGCACCTCGGCGTGACGCAGCGTGCGGACCGCATCGTGGTATCCCGCACGCCAATGATCCTGCATCGAGAGCCGGGAAAACTCGTAGTCCTTCGAATGTCCTTCGTATTTCCGCGCGCGATAGATCAGGTGGATGATGTTGTAGACCTTGTCGCTGGCAACCGACTTCAGAATTGCCAGATCCTCGTCGTCCTCGAAATCGCCAGGAAGCCTTCGGAGCAGCGCGGCAATGGCGCGCTGAACCCGATGCACGCTCTTGAACTGTGCCGTGCTCGCTCGCGTGCGGCTTGAAAACTGGATTTCCTTGTGACGGGTGGCGACTTCCGGCAGGTTGCGCGGAAGCTGGCCCTGCGAGGTCCAGAGATCGACCTGAAAAGCAAGCGTATCCTGACGGCGCGGATTGCTGTCAATCACCCACTGTAGCGGCGTATTCGATACAAGACCGCCGTCCCAATAGTGCTCGCCATCGATTTCGACCGCCGGAAAGCCAGGTGGGAGTGCTCCGCTGGCCATGACGTGCTCGGACGCGATCTTGTGCGTGTTCGTGTCGAAGTAGACGAAATTGCCTGTCCTGACATTGACTGCGCCGGCGCTGAAGCGCGTCATTCCGGCGTTGAGGCGATCGAAATCCACGAGGCGCTCGAGCGTGCGCTTCAGATCGGCGGTATCGTAGAAGCTGGTCGCTCCGAGCGTTCCGCCCGGCTGCAGCCACGGCGTCACGGCTCGCGCGGCGAAGAATCCCGTGGCGCCGCAGGCAGCGGCCAGATTGGCGCTCATCTGGTTCAGAAGATTGCGGGCATTGTCGCCCCGGGCCAGTTCTCCGAAGGCGCCATCCAGCCAATCCCAGGGGGCGCTCGACGTGACGTGCGTCCAAAATTCCCGAAGCCGGTCGACCCGGGAGTTGGGCGGGTTGCCCGCGATGATGGCGGCGTTGATCGCGCCGATCGAGATTCCGGCGACCCAGTCGGGATGGATCCTGGATTCCGCCAGCGCCTCGTACACGCCGCCCTGATATGCCCCGAGCGCGCCGCCGCCCTGCAACAGCAGCGTCACGCACTCGAACGGCAGCCGTCGTTCCGAAGTCACAAGGTCTGGTCGAAGCTGAACATTCATGGCTTGTTTCTTTCGTAAGGTCTGTCTGGTTTTCCACGCACTCAACGAACAGTTTTGCTGCTCGTCATGGCTGGCTTTGGCGACTGAATTTCATTCGGCTCAAGGCGCGTGAATCATCGGCCCGTAATACGTACCCAAGTGGCCCTACACCTCGCGCTCCGGACCGGCACGCAAATCACTGCCGTGATGACGGCCGCAGACTTCCCGGTCAGCGCTATGCGTGAGGTGCGCCTTTGACGTGACGCGCTGTGAAGCCGGCCGAGCCACCGCTGGCGTGGTCGGCAGGGATGCGATCATCAGCGCGGCGGCCAGTACGTTGGATCTGGTCATCGAATACTCCAGGACTTGCGAGCTTGGGATTTTCCGTTGACTTACTAAACTATACGGTATAGTTTATTTCAATCATCAGCGCGTGGATTTGTCAACCGACGACGATTCACATGCCCGTGTTCAAGTTTTTCGGCGCGGGAAAATGTCTTCCGGTTGGGAAGTCGTCTGCAGGCGCGGCGCGGATGCCGCGTGCAACAAGGAGAAGGAAATGGATATGCTTTATGTACCTGCCCTGGCGTCGTTCTCGGGATCAGCTTCCGGAACAATGGCGTCGATTGTCACCGGCTGGGTGACGCAGCGTCGCAGAGACCGCGCCCGCCGTTCGCTGCGGGCCACGTCAAAGCGCGAAGAGTTGTACAAGAGCTTCATTGAGGAAGCGTCGAGACTCTACGCCGATGCGCTCGTGAACGACAAATCCGAGGTGTCGAAGCTGGTGGATCTGTACGCTCTCATCGCGCGAATGAAGATCCTGTCGAGCGACGCCGTCATCGAGGCGGGCGAAAAAGCGGCGCAATTGATCCTCGAGACGTATCTTGCTCCGAACCGGACGTTCGTGGACCTTCCGGAACTGATCAAGGAGATGGACCCGCTGCGCGATTTCAGCGAGGCCTGCCGCCGGGAACTGCAATCCGCTCAGTCGCGCTGAGGCTTTCGTCGTGCCGCTGCTTCGGTACTTCGCCTGGGTGGGGAGCTTTCTTCTCGCAGCGCTGTTGGCGGCAAACTGGTGCTGCGCGCCGATTCCGACTGCGCAAGGATCCGACATCCCGCTCGACCGGAAGATCAACATCCGGATCCATACGGACCACAAATGGCCCGAACGCGTCGTTCTCGACACGTCTCGTTCGGCATTGCCCCCTGAACTGGCAGGCACACCGGACGGTGCGCCGCGCGAAACTCTCGTCGAAGCGCAGCTCCAACCGATGGACGCGTTCGCCGAGATGCCGCAGAGACATGTGCGGCCGTGTTTTCGACCGCCGTGCGCCACTGATCGCGAGGCCTCTCCAACCGAGACGCGCACGCGCGATCAGGATCGCTCAAACAGTTCGGTAGCGGCGCGCAAGAATGTCACCTTCCCCAATCCGCCTCACAGGCCGCGAGGAAGAAGCTGACGCGTTCACGCACGAAGGCGGGCAATTCGCTTCGGAGCTGTTTTGCACCCTCGCCCATCAAGGCGCGCATCAGCATCGGGAGCAGAATGAGGTCCATGAAGATTTGCGCCGTAGTGAGGCTTCGCTTGGGGCTAAACGGCCCTTTCGAGCCGCGCGAAAGCTCGTGGGTGGCATCGCTCAGGACGTGGGAGACAGCAGCGGCTGCCCGATCTCGCCCTGCTTCGTGGACGTGGCGACTCAAGGCCGGGAATCTGTCGGCTTCAGCAATGGTCGCACGCGTGACAGCGATCGTCTCCTCCAAGAATCGTTCGACGACTTCGATACCGAGGCTCGCGAGCCTCTCCTGCACATTGCGTCCCCTGGGTGCAAAGCCATCGAAATTCGTCAGTCCGTCGATGACGCGGTCCACAACGGCCTCGAACAGCGCCTCTTTCCCCTCGAAATGAGCATAGATCGTCGGCTTGCTGGCTGGCGCCACCTCCGCGATTTCGTCGAGACTCGCGCTTTGATAACCCCTGGTCAGGAACACGCGTTGGGCCGCGTCGAGGATTCGCGCTTTTACATCTCCCGCCAGCTCCTTGGGCGGTCTTCCCAGACGCGGCCGTTTGAGATCATCGTCCTTCTTCGCCATCCGCTTTCACTCTCCTGCATTCACGAAGCTGCGAGCGCCCAAGCTCGCGAATGCGGGGTGCTTGACATGTTCTCGATCAGAGCGCAAGTTAAATAAACTAAACGGTATAGTTTATATCAACCCAGGAGACCAATGTGCCCCCTTCCATTTCAGCACTGCCCGCGCTGCAAGGACGAACCCTGCTGGACGAGCTGAACCATCGGATCAAGAATGAGCTCGCCTCGGTGATCAACCTTGTCTCCTTCAAGGCCGTCTGGGCGGACAATGTGGAGGTCAAGGAACAGCTTGGCAACGTCGTCGACCTGCTTCATCAGCATGTCGAGGTTCATAGCATCCTCACCGCGCCGGATCGCGACATGCTCGTGGACGCAGGCGAACAGCTTCGAAAGCTTGGCTTCGCCATGAGCCGCTGCAAGCTGGATCGCATGAACATTCACCTCGTGCTGTCAATCGACACCTTGCCGCTGGAATCGGAGCGATGCTGGCACCTGGCATTAGCCGTTTACGAACTGGTTACGAACGCCGTCCGACACGCCTGCTTCGATGGCCGCAACGGCGAAATCAGACTCA
Organism: uncultured Alphaproteobacteria bacterium; assembly: GCA_963738845.1. Lineage (GTDB taxonomy): Bacteria > Pseudomonadota > Alphaproteobacteria > Rhizobiales > Xanthobacteraceae > Bradyrhizobium. Next base: position 91,358 of record CAVTYJ010000026.1, read on the forward strand.
AGCTCATGCGTGCCGGTTCGTGGGTGAACTGTCGAGTCACCGATAATGGATCGGGGCTCGGAAGGATCAAGTCTGGTCGCGGCCTGCGGATCGTCAGCGAGCTCGCGAAAAGTCTCGGTGGGCGGGTCGATCACACCTTCGGCACGACCTGGACCTCGTTCGTGCTGGACTTCCCCTTGACCGAGCGCGAGCACCGCGCCAACCGCGCGATCGTTGCCCGCCGGCCCAGGACCGCACGTCGCCTGAAGGCCATGCCTGCGCTGACGTCTCCGGCGGACGAGCGAGCACCCGCTATTGCCGCTCAGCCACACCTGTAGTGCGCGCATATTCTGACGGCGGCTGTGCTGACAGGTTGCCCTCTGGCCGGCAGCCGGCGTTTTCCGGTCCGCAGTGGAACCCGTCATGGCCGCTGCCTTCGGCGTTCAAGTCTCGCGGCGACCCGTGTTCGATCGAAGGCACCCCTGGACCCCAAGCCGACATTCGCGCTTGACTTCGCATTAAATAAACTATACGGTTTAGTTTATATAACAGGAGGTCATCGTGCTGCTGTTTGCTCCCCGTCCACCCGCGCTGGCTGCGCCAGGGCGTGTCCGCGCCACGCTCGTTCTCGCAGTTCTGTCAATCCCGCTCAGCGCCTGCAATGACCACAAGCCCGCTTCAATAGAACGAGGTGCGTTCGTGCACACCGAACTCGTGCAGCCTCACGATGACCAGGGCGGCCTGACACTGACGGGCGAAGTCCAAGCTCGTTTCCGTGCCGACCTCTCCTTTCGTGTGAGCGGGCGCGTGCTCGCGCGCTTGGTCGATGTCGGCGCTCACGTCAATGAGGGCGACCTGTTGGCTCGACTCGATCCGGCTGAGCAGAAGGCCGATCTTGAAGCAGCCTCCGCCGGTGTAGCCGCTGCGGAATTGCAGCTTCGGGTCGCTCAAGCCACGTTCAACAGGCAGAACCAGCTTCTGTCGACCGGCTTCACCACCCGCGTCGCTTTCGACCAGGCGCAGGAGCAACTGCGAACCGCACAAAGCACCCTTGAATCGGCCAAAGCCGAGTTGGGAAGGACTCGCGAAGCGCTTGGAGACACCGAACTGCGGGCCCGCGGCCCCGGAGTCATTACCGGGCGAAACCTGGAGATTGGCCAGGTGGTGCAGGCCGCGCAGCCGGTTTTCACGCTGGCGCAGGATGGGGAGCGCGATGCCGTCTTCGATGTGCCGGAATCGATGTTTTTTGGAAATGTGGAACACGGCCGCGTCTCTCTGACTCTCGTCTCGGATTCCGACGTCACCGCCACCGGCTACGTCAGGGAGATATCGCCGGCGGTCGATCCCAAAAGCTCCACGGTCCGCGTGAAAGTCGCGATCCAAAATCCGCCCGCCGCCATGACGCTTGGAAGCGCCATCGCCGGCACTGCCGCGACGAAATCCGCAACCGAGATCACCGTGCCCTGGACCGCCCTGATGGCGGCGGGATCAAGGCCCGCGGTCTGGATCGTCGACCCAAAGACAAGAACGGCCTCGCTGAAGCCGGTGATTGTGGGTGCCTACGAAGCGGGATCGGTTCTGATCAAGGAAGGTCTTGAGGCCGGAGATCGCGTCGTCATCGACGGAGGCAAGCTACTCAGCTCGGGCCAGGCCGTCACATACGGCGGAGATCGATCATGACAACCCGACTTGTTGTGCTCGCAGGAACCATCGCATCGGCATTGGCGATCTCCGGATGCAAGCAGGAAGTGAACGCCCCAGAGCCGGTCCGCCCCGTGCTGTCCACCGTCATTCAACCGGCCGCATCCGCTGGCGTGTCCGTGGTCGGTAGCGTCCAACCCCGATACGAGACGAAGCTCGGTTTCCGCATCTTGGGACGCATCGTCGCGCGTCCGGTCGATGTCGGTGATCTCATCGACAAGGGGCAGATGGTCGCCGCAATCGATCCGACTGCCCTCGAGCTTTCGGTGCGATCCGCGAAAGCGGATCTGTCGAAAGCCGAAGCTCTGCTTGAAAACGCAACCGGGGCTGAGGAGCGCAAACGCATCCTGATCAAGACTGACGCGGCCACAAGGCAAATGCTCGACGATGCAGAGCAGGTTCGCGCGGGAGCACAGGCATCCGCTGCTCGTGCACGCGCGAACGTGAGCAAGGCCGTCGAGCAGCTGGGGTATGCACAGATCAAGTCCGATTTCGCGGGTGTCGTCACGGCGGTGGGCGCCGAGGTGGGACAGGTGGTCTCGCCCGGGCAGAGCGTGGTCACCATCGCGCGGCCGGATGTCCGGGAAGCCGTGGTCGACATCGGCGCTGATTTCCCTGTGCCCTTGACTGTCGGCCTTCCATTTGCCGTCAGCCTGGAGCTGCTTCCAACCCTTCAGGTCCAGGGCAAAATTCGAGAAATTGCGCCGCAAGCAGATCAGGTTACGCGAATGCGCCGCGTTCGCATCGCGCTGGATGATCCGCCCGAAAGCTTCCGGCTCGGAAGCACCGTCGTGGCCAGACTGAGCAAGGACTACAGCCCGGTGGTCAGGGTCCCGGCCACCGCCGTCCTCATGCAGGGTGGCGAGACTTCCGTCTGGGTCGTCGACGCCCCCACCAGCACCGTGTCGCTGCGCAAAGTCGACATCTCCGAAGACGAAGCAGGGATCCGCGTCGTCGACGGCCTCTCCGCCCGAACACGCATCGTGACTGCCGGAATCCACAGCCTCAAGCAAGGACAACAGGTCCGCATCGAACGGGACGCCACGCCATGAAATCCTTCAACCTTTCCGACTGGGCCCTCGGACACCGCTCGCTCATCTGGTATTTCATGCTTGCCTTCATGGCGGCGGGACTATTCTCGTATCTGCAGCTGGGCCGACAGGAAGACCCGGACTTCACCATCAAGACCATGGTGATAGCGGCGCAATGGCCGGGCGCCTCGCCTGAGGAGATGACGAGGCAGGTCACCGACAGGATCGAGAAGAAGCTCGAAGAGCTGGAATCGCTCGACTACACCAAGAGCGTCACGGTTGCCGGCCAAACCACCGTCTTCGTCTATCTGCGAGACAGCACCAAGGCAGTCGACGTACCGCCGACCTGGGCGCGTGTGCGCAACATGATCGCCGATATCAAGGCGGACTTCCCGCAGGGCGTGATCGGTCCATTCTTCAATGACCGCTTCGGCGACGTCTTCGGCAACATCTACGCGTTCACCAGCGACGGGTTGACGCAGCGTCAGTTGCGCGATCGCGTCGAGGACATTCGCGCCAAGGTCCTGACGGTGCCGAATGTCGGAAAGGTCGACATTCTCGGCGCACAAGATGAAAAGATATTCCTCGAGTTTTCGACGCGAAAGATCGCAGCGCTCGGGCTCGACACGCGTTCGATCCTTGCTTCGCTCCAGGCGCAAAATGCGGTCGCGCCCTCGGGCGTCTTCGAAGAGGGCCCGGAACGCATCAGCGTGCGGGTCAACGGTCAATTCGCATCCGAAGAAAACCTGAAGGCAATCAATCTCAGGCTCAACGATCGGTTCTTCCCGCTGACCGACGTGGCGACCATCACGCGCGGCTACGCCGATCCGCCAATGACGTTGGTTCGGTTCAATGGTCAGCCCGCGATCGCACTTGCGATCGGGATGAAATCGGGCGCAAACCTGCTGAAATTCGGCGAGGCGTTGAAAGAGGAAATGTCCAGGATTCTGGCGGAGCAGCCGATTGGCCTCGGAGTTCATCTCGTGGCCGATCAGCCGGTCGTCGTCGAGCACGCCGTGTCGGGGTTCACGGAGGCGCTGTTCGAGGCGGTCATGATCGTGCTCGGGATCAGCTTCCTGAGTCTTGGCCTTCGCGCCGGCCTTGTCGTCGCGATCGCAATTCCCCTGGTCCTGGCGATCACCTTTGTCGTCATGGCGTATGCGGGGATTTCGTTGCAGCGCATTTCGCTCGGTGCACTGATCATCGCTCTCGGGCTTCTCGTCGACGATGCCATGATCGCAGTCGAGATGATGGTTGCGCGACTGGAAGTGGGCGATCCCCTGGAGAAGGCCGCAACGCACGTTTACACCTCCACGGCTTTTCCCATGCTGACGGGTACGCTTGTAACCGTTGCCGGCTTCATTCCGATTGGACTCAACACCAGCAATGCCGGCGAATTCACCTATACTCTCTTCGTCGTCATCGCCGTCTCGTTGCTCGTGTCATGGATCGTCGCGGTGCTGTTCACGCCCCTGCTCGGGGTCACGATCCTGCCGGCGAGGCTCAAGGGTCATCACGAATCAAAAGGCCGCCTCGGGCAGGCGTTCGCCCGATTGCTGTTGGTTTGCATGCGCCATCGCTGGATGACCGTCGGCGTGACGGTCGCGGCCTTCGCGCTCGCTCTGTTCGGCATGAATTTCGTGCAGCAGCAATTCTTCCCATCGTCGGACCGCGCCGAATTGGTCATCGACTGGAATTTGCCTCAGAACGCCTCGATTACGGAAACCGATGCGCAGATCGCTCGCTTCGAACATGAACAATTGCAGGGCAATCCAGGAGTGGACCACTGGTCTACCTATGTGGGAACGGGCGCGCCGCGCTTTGTGCTCTCATTCGACCTTCAGACAGCGAATACCTGGTTTGGCCAGATGGTCGTCGTCACCAAGGGCGGCATTGCCTCGCGCGATCGCCTCAAGGCGCAGTTCGAAACCTATCTGCAGAAGACTTTTCCCGGCACGGATACGTTCGTCAAACTGCTCGAAGTCGGCCCTCCGGTCGGTCGTCCCGTGCAGTACCGCCTGAGCGGACCCGACATCGCCAAGGTGAGGGACCTCTCCCAGAAGCTCGCGGCCATTGTCCGCACCAATCCTCACCTCGATCATGTGGTCTTCGATTGGATGGAGCCGGCGCGCGTCGTCAAGGTCGACGTGCTGCAGGACAAGGCGCGCCAGCTCGGAGTGAGCTCGGAGGACATCGCGACGACGTTGAACGGCGTCCTGGCCGGTTCCACGATCACGCAGGTGCGCGACAGCATCTACCTGGTCAACGTGGTGGGACGCGCCACCGCCCAGGAGCGCGCCTCGATCGATACGCTACGCGACCTCCAATTGACGGGTCTGGCCGGCCAATCGGTGCCGCTCGGGGCGATCGCCACACTGCGTTATGACATCGAGCAGCCAACCATCTGGCGGCGGTCGCGGCTTCCCACGATAACGCTGAAGGCAGGCGTTCTCGGCAGCGCTCAGCCGAAGACAATCGTGGACCAGCTCGCGCCAAGCGTGGCCGAATTCGCAAAAACACTCCCCGCCGGGTACTCGGTCAAGATCGGAGGCTCGGTCGAGGAGAGCGCGAAGAGCCAGGCGCCAATCGAAGCCGTCGTTCCACTGATGCTCTTCATCATGGCGACCATTCTGATGATTCAGCTGCAAAGCTTTCACCGGCTGTTCCTGGTGTTTGCGGTTGCGCCGCTTGCCTTGGTCGGCGTCGTGATGGCGTTGCTGCCGAGCGGGGCTCCGCTCGGGTTTGTTGCAATCCTCGGAGTGCTGGCGCTGATCGGCATCCTCATCCGTAACTCGGTCATCCTGATTGTGCAGATCGAAGACTTGAGGAAGGCCGGCCGGCCAGCGTGGGATGCAGTCGTGGAAGCGACCGAGCACCGCATGAGGCCGATCATGCTGACCGCAGCGGCTGCAAGCCTCGCGCTGATCCCGATCGCGCGCGAGATTTTCTGGGGGCCGATGGCCTACGCGATGATGGGCGGCATCATCGTTGGCACCATGCTGACGCTGCTGTTCCTGCCCGCACTCTATGTGGCGTGGTTCAGGATCGAGGAACCGGAGCCCGCAATCGCCAGCGCTCACGACAACCCGCTTGCTCCCGAGCTGCAAGCAGATCCGCCACGAGAGGCGCCCGCGCAGCGCGAAATGGAAAATGCATAGGAGTACGCAAGCCTCATCCCCGCCGGCGTGCCGTCCGCACCTCCTTACTGCACTGGCCGCGGATCTCATGGGACGCCCCTGGCAGCGTCCCAGTCGCGACCCGGAGTCACGGTCCCTCTCCGGCGCTGAAAGGGGTCACCGACTCGCAAGCCGGTGACCAAGCTGGGACGCCTGCCAATCGCAATGCGCTATCCGACTTGTATCTTGCGAGGCTTGGCCTGTTCGGCCTTCGGCAGCACGATCGTGACCACGCCGTCCTTCATCTGAGCGCTGATTTTGCTCTGATCGATCTTGTTGGAAATTTCAAAGCTGCGCGCGTAGTGGCCGACGTTGTATTCGGTGTAGACGGGCTGCATTCCCTCGTATTTCGCAAAATCGATCCGACCCTCGATCGTGACCACATCATTCTCGACCTTGGCCTCGATGCTGTCGCGGTCGACGCCCGGCATTTCGAGCACGACCGTCAGCGCCTCGGGGGTCTCGAAAATGTCTGTCACCGGGACGAAGCTCCGCCCAGGCGCCGTGCCTTCCGTCTTTTTCTCGACCTCGCGCTTGCGCTGCACCTGCAGTTCCTGTGAATCCGACATTGCGCTACCTCCTCAGCTCACCTTGATCGAGCGCGGCTTGTCGGCCTCTGCCCGAGGTATGAACAGCGCGAGAATGCCATCGCGATATTCGGCCTTGATGCGATCAGGCTCGATCCGGATTGGCACCGACAACGTGCGGTCAAACACACCGGAGACGCGCTCGCGGCGATGAACGCTCGCTTGCTCGCCATACGCAATCGTCTTTTTGCCCCGGATGCGAATGGTGTTCTCCTTCGCCTCGATCTTCAGATCGTTTTTGTCGAGCCCCGGCAGTTCGACGATCGCGACCAGGTCCTCGCCCTTCTGGAATATGTTCGTTGGTGGGAAACTGCCGATCGCGGCGGTGCCACGTCCCATCCAGTCGCTCGCGATGCGGGCATCGAGAGCGCGCTGGAGCGCAAACATGGCTTCAAACGGGTCGTTAAAGCTGGCGAACATTGATCCCCTCCCTCGTGGCGTATGGCACAGAACAACCCCGCTCCTCCTCGGCGAGCCGCCGCTCCACGAAGCTGCGTTCAAGCTCGGTGAGTTGTGTGCTCAAGAGCTTGCGATATCGCCGCACATTTGCCTCGCGTGTCCATCGCGGCTGATTTCGCGGGCGCGGCGCCTGCATCGATCCGTAACGCCTCGCCGCCGCGCGCCTGTCCACGGTTTGCCGAGCCGCTTCTGACGCCTTGCATTCGAGGTTGCTGAAGCGAGGCGGCCGCATCGCCAATCCGCCGCGCGGAGACGGATCGGAGTCATCATCCAATCGCTTCAGCGCGGTCAGAATGTCGCGCAGATGCAGCTTGCGCGGGACACCGGGAATGTCGCGAAGGGTCGGATGGGATTCGACGACATACATGTCCGATGCCCAGGCCGAGAGGATGACCCGCTTCTCGTCGATAGAAAGTCGGGCATCACGAAGTACGTCGTCGGGTGAATCGTAGTGCGATACCGGGTGGAAAAGCGGCTCGACATTGTTCGCGGTACGATCAGCCTGGCTCATGCTGTGTCTCCTTTGCTCCTTTCGTCCAGAGACGGGTTATGCAGGTGGCAGCGGCGCTGACGCCGCCGCCTGGGTTTCGTCACGAATGCGTTCGCGGCGCAGGACTGCCCGCGCGCCAGATCATCGGATCGAAAGCGGCTCAGGCCGCCTTCTGCGTGATTTGCGCGGTCGATGCGCCGCCGCCGATGGCGATCCGCCTGGGCTTCATGGCTTCGGGGATTTCACGGACCAGCTCGACCCGGAGCAGGCCATTGTCGAAGGTCGCGTTCTTCACCTGAACGTAGTCCGCCAGATTGAATTGCCGCTTGAAGGGCCGAGCCGAGATTCCCTGGTACAGGTATTCGTGCTGGTCCTTGTCGCTCTTGCGGCCTTCCACGGTCAGCACGTTTTGCTCGGCAGTCACCGCAATCTCGTCCGGGTTGAAGCCGGCCAGCGCCAGAGAGATCTGGTAGCGATCTTCGCCCAGCCGCTCGATGTTGTACGGCGGATAGTTGTCCTCGGTCCTGTGCTGGGTTTCGTCGAGCAGATCGAAAAGGCGGTCGAAGCCGATGGTCGAACGCCACAGTGGGGCAAAATCGTAAGTCCTCATAGCCAAGTCCTCCTGAGAGCAAGATGGATACGAAGGAGCGCAAGACAGCAGTGCAAGACAGCAGTGCAAGACAGCAGTGCAAGACACCCGTACAAGACAACCGCGTCCGGCGCCCGGTTCAGTCCGCCGGGCCCATAAGCTGGCGCCCGGCACCGCCCGAAAGCGACGAAAATCGAATTAGATGAACCGAAATCGATTTCAAGGGGGCTCCGCAAAATTTTTTTCGCGGGTTTTTGCTTGGTTAATTTTTGATCTTCATGGGCTGCGAACCGACCGGCTTTGCTCGTGGGTGGCGCGATGGGTTCAGCCCTGCTGCCTCATCCACTTGATGATGCGAGGCCAAAGGCCTCGATGCGCCTCCCGGCCCACGAGCGGGCCCACATGCTGGAGCGCGACCCCGATCTCCGGCACAGCGGAGCACGTCCAAAGTGGATGAGGGCGGAAACAGACGACTTGTTCGGTCGACGACGGCCGCGGCGGGCAGCGCGTGGAGCGCGCGTGGAGAAGCCGGCCGCCCGAGCAGATACGGCGCGAACTCGTCCAGACTCCAACGAGGTGCTTGCGCGCGGCGCGCTCGTTGCGATCCTGATACATGTCAAGGAGCGGAAGACGAAAGCCGGCATTCTCGCGGCGCTGATGCGCGCCCGAGTCGTGCGTCGACCTTGTCCCTCGAAGACAGAGGGCGCAGGGAAAGCCGGGTGTTTTGTGCACCCGCAGCCTCGCATGCTATGGAAGAGAGAGCATACGAGTAAGTTCACCACAGGTACGCCGAAACAATCCGGCCTTCCCTGCGCGACGGTTTTAACGCTTATCTGCGCGCTCTCCCCGGTGTCCGTGACCTTATAGTCACCGTCGCCTGCAAGACTTTTATCTCGCAAGCTTGGCACCAGCCCAGGGGTGCCAGGACCACACGCCTTCGCCGTCCGCATCGACATCGCCACGTCCAGCGATCCGTTGCGTCCATCGCATCCCGCGCTCAACGTTCCTGACGCTGCGCAACGCCCCTCTTGACGAGTGCGGGACGGCGCGGGATATGGCATCGATTCCGATTTTCCGCAATAATGCCCGGTGCGACAGATTGGCACGACGGGCAATTTCTGCATGAGGCGCATGCGCGATTTTCGCTGCGCTTGTCGGGCAAATCAGTGGCAGGCACCGCCGATCGAGGCTAGTTCCTGAATGAGCCGTACAGGGGCAAGCCGATCGCGATTTGAGCCACCGCATTAAACTTAATCGGCAAGCTTAATCACGGGGTTTTCTTGCGGGACGCCGTCGGCGCGGTATCGTCGTATCGACTGGTCACTCAAATTGGAGGTGATCCATGCGCGACAAAACGCGACGAGAATTGGGAAAGGCGTTTCATCCCGCCCCCAAAAAGGCGGCAACCGAATACGAGGAGGCGCAGGAAGCCTTCTGGAAAAATTATGAACGTTTGAAGGCCGAGCGGCTGGCGAGGGAAGCTGCGAAGTCGAAAGAGACAGCGACGAAATGACAAAATCTTCCACGCCGACAAAGGCCGAACTTCACGCGATGCTGGCCGAGGCGGTCCGCAACACGCAACCACAGCCGGTCCTGCCCGAGCCGGTCCGCGAAGCACAACCGGCGCCGAAGCGCAAAGGCCGAACCACGCCGAAGCGCGCGGCCAAAATAAAAAGAGCTCGCCGCTAAAGCGCGATCGGATTGGGTTGAATCGCGATCGCGCGCTGGATTCTTGATTGCGCATGATCTTTTCGGAAAACCGGTCCACTTTTCCGGACCATGCTCTCTAACGTTTGTTTGTCAGACATGATCCCGTGGGTCCGGGACGGCAAGCATCACGCGTTTGCGCAGGTGAAGAACAACCTGCCGGCTCCGTTCGCGCAAAATGCTCGCATTCAGTCGAGTTCCGCTTGAGAAGGCGGTGCTCGCCCTCGAGAATGTGGCGTTCGGCGAGGTCGAGATGATTCAAGATCGTCTGGCGGTCCATACCCCAAGCATACACCTGTTCCGAGTTGCTCCGACCCCTCGAGAAGATTGGTTCGTCCATCTACGGGCGGCACTGCTTCAGAAGCGTTCCGGTCATCTGCTGTTGCAAACCGATAGAACGGCACTTGGAGGATCGCGGTTCACGCTCCGCCCAGCCAGGCTGTCGTCTTGAGGTCAATCCTGTAGACGATTCTTATGTCGCGTCTCACTGTGAGCCGCCACCTGTCACCGGGCGCCAGCGTGTCCTGCATCTCGCGGACGTACTGCATCGCCTCCTTCCAGGCAGCCTGATCGTTTGGAAGATCGATCCCTACGTGGTCCCGATTGAGTTGAACGTCGAAAAAGTAGCGGGGCATGCCCCGAAACGCATGATCTTACCGCCGCGTTCATGGCTGACGTAAATTTCACGTGGATGAACGCAAAAGCGGCTTCATCCCTGCATTTCAAGCCAGCGCTGCCGCTTCCGTCCGGCCATTGCGACCGGTTTGTTGGATAGGAACATGCGCCTGACTGATACGTTGTGGCTCATCACCGGCCGATGCCGTATCCGTAGGATTGCATCGGCGACGGCGCGCTGCCGATCCAGCTCGCAACCAAGCCGCTGCGCCTCTCGTACTGCGGCATCGGCCCGCCCGATCAGACTGCCTCGGTCTACGCTGGATGCGTCCATGGGGAATATAATCGAACCTTGGGTCGCTCCGTTCCGTCAGTCGCGACAGGAGTCTCAGCATCACCTTTCCTCGTTTTAACTTCAACTTCGCCCTCCGCGTCCCCATATGGAAGATATGACCTCATGGAAACCGAAGCGCGAACCGGCGAAGACGAAGGCGGAGCTATTGGAGATGCTGGCCGAAGCTGTCCGCAATACCCAGCCCCAAACCGAGACGAAGCCACCGCCCAAGCCGAAGAAGGGACGCAGCTAACCACGCGGGCGGAGCGTGCCCGGCGGCGTTTCCCCGTCGGGTCGCGGACGCTTGTCCGGGCCGAACCCACCGCCGGGAGCGCAACTGAACCTGCGTTTGCTCGATATCTAGTTGGCGAACTTTTCGGGTCGGGGCCGGTACGGCCAAGGCCTTGATCCGGACTGGCGCTCCCTAGGGGGACCGAGGATTTCGTGGAAAGCCAAAGGTTTATCCTGGAATTTGGGGGGCGCGGTCGGCATTGTTATTCAAGGGCTTTCAAATGAATCCCCCAAACCAGCACGGCTTCATGGCGGGGACTGCGGCAGCCAGCCATGGGGCATCTCGCGCCAGACTGGATCACTATACAACCTCTGATGTGTTCAGATAGACTCTTCCCGCAGATAGCGGCCGGAATTTCTGGCCAGGGCGCGGCGAAATCGACCGCGGCCGGCGGTGAGCGTGGTCGGGTAACATGTCGGTCATCCGCAAAATCGAAGTCACGAATTTCAGATGCCTGAAGAGCTTCAAGTGGGACCCACGACCAGGGATTAACGGGCTGATTGGCCCGGGTGACAGTGGGAAGTCGACAATCCTTGACGCGATCGATTATTGCCTAGGTGCCCGGCGCAATCTACAGCTGGCCGATACCGACTTTTACCGTCTCGACGTTTCGCAACCCATCAACATTAAAATCACGCTGGGCAGGCTGAACGACGCGCTGAAGGGCATCGAGGCCTACGGCCCGTACTTACGCGGGTTTAATGCCACGACCGGTGAAATTGCCGAGGAGCCTGAAGCATCCCTCGAAACGGTACTCAGCCTGCAGATGTTGGTTGCAGCCGATCTTGAGCCCCAGTGGACCTTGGTTTCGGAGCGCGCGACAGCGCAGGGATTGACCCGCAATCTGGGATGGCAGGACAGACTGAAGATCGCACCGACGCGGCTTGGCGCGTTTTCGGATTATAATCTTAGCTGGCGCAGAGGATCGATCCTCAACCGCCTGACTGAGGAACGTCCTGACGCATCAGCCGCGCTTGTTGCAGCAGCACGGGAAGTTCGGGCCGCGTTCGGTGAACAGGCGGAAGACCAGTTAAGCGAAGCTTTGATGATTGTCGCCGAAACAGCGCGACAACTTGGCATCTCGACAGGCGAGAACATCAAGGCGCTGCTAGACTCACATTCCGTCTCGGTGAGTGGCGGCACCATTTCGCTTCACGACGAGAATGGCGTTCCCCTGAGAGAACTTGGGCTGGGCTCCGCTCGGCTTCTCATTGCTGGTTTGCAGCGCAAGGCCTCGGCCAGCTCGCCCATCGCGCTTGTGGATGAACTTGAGTATGGTCTCGAACCTCACCGGATTATTCGTCTGGTTGACGCTCTTGGTGCAAAGGAAGCGGACCCGCCGCTGCAGGTGTTCATTACCACCCACTCCCCGGTCGCAGTCCGCGAACTTTCCGGCAACCAGCTGTTTGTGGTGCGTGGGCGCGATGGACAACATTCGGCAACCTGCATCGGCACAGACAACGATGTGCAGGGAACAATCCGCGTTCATCCCGATGCGCTGCTTGCGCCGTCGATCCTTGTATGCGAAGGCGCCACGGAGGTCGGCTTCATGCGCGGCATCGATCAGCACCGGGTGTCCGCAGGCAAAATAGCCCTTGCCGCCAGCGGCGTTGCGATCGTCGATGGCGGTGGCACCAACGCCTTCCGCCGCGCCAACGCGTTCCTATCGCTCGGGTACCGGACGGCCGTGTTGCGGGACAGCGATGTGTCGATCAACGCTGCCGCCGACAAACGCTTCCTGGAAGGCGGCGGTACCATCTTTCCGTGGTCCCCAGGCCGGTCCATCGAGGATGAATTGTTCGAATGCCTGCCCGACACCGGCATTGACGGCCTGCTCGAGAAGGCCATCGAGTTCAAGGAAGAAACACTTATCAAGGATCACATAACCTCGGCGTCCAATAACAGCGTAAGCCTTGCCGACATCCAGGGACAGATCCAGCGCGGAGTTATTCCGCGAGAGACTCGACGGATTTTGGCGAAAGCAGCAAAAAGCGGTGCCGGGTGGTTCAAGACCGTATCGGCGATGGAACAAGCGGCCCGTGATGTTATCGGTCCGACATTCGGGAATGCGGATCGGGGCTTCCGCACCAAGGTTATTTCGATCCTCCGCTGGGTCAGGAATGTCTAGCAAGATAAGCCTGCTGACTATCGAACGCGGGCTGGTCATCGCGCCTGCCGGCTGCGGGAAAACGCAGCTGATCGCTGATGCACTTGGAGAACACGGATATAGCAAGCCCATTCTTGTTTTGACCCACACCAATTCGGGTGTTGCTGCCTTGAGAGGCAGGCTTGAAAAAGCCGGGGTGCACGCGTCGCGTTACCGGCTCTCCACCATCGACGGCTGGGCCATTCGCCTGATATCCGCCTTTCCTCTGCGCTCAGGACATGATCCTCGCATCATCGAACGGGAACGACCGAATTATCCGGGTATAAGAACCGCCGCGGCAGCCTTGCTGAAGTCATCCCACGTCAATGACGTGATCGCGGCCAGCTATTCGCATCTGCTCGTCGACGAATATCAAGACTGTTCATTGCGCCAACACGCCATAGTCTATCATGCTTCCGGCATCCTGCCGACCTGCGTGGTCGGCGATCAGGTGCAGGCCATCTTCGATTTCGGTGACGACGATCTCGCCGATTGGGACAAACACGTCTGCACGCATTTCCCTCTAGCCGGCGAGCTTTCCTACCCCTGGCGCTGGCACAACGCGTTGGCTCCCGACCTTGGGCATTGGCTGCTGGATGCTAGAAAGAAACTGATAGTGCACCAGGCGGTCGACTTGCACACTGCACCATCCGAGGTCACATGGGTCCAGTTGGATGGCACAGCCAATGATTATGAGAAAAAGCTAAAGGCCGCCCGGGTTAGGTCGTCCGTGAACGGCGGCTCGGTTCTCATCATTGGGGAAAGCACTAGTCCGGCAAGTCAGCAGAGATTCGCCAGCGCGATCCCGGGAGCTGTTACGGTTGAGGCCGTCGACCTGAGAGATCTCGTCGGCTTTTCCAGGCGGCTTGATTTGACATCGTCCGGTCTGATCGAGATGGTGGCGGACTTTGCCGAAAGCCTCATGACCAATGTGGGTGCAACAGATCTGGTGCGGCGTGTGGACTCGCTCCTGCGAGGCACCGCGCGGCGAGAGGCGAGTAGCGTCGAAACGGCTGCCATTGCGCTTCACCATGACCCGTGCATGCACCGGGTTCGTGACTTGCTTATCGAGATCAACAAGGACGCTGGTGTACGCGTATTCAGGCCTGCAGTGCTGCGCGCCTGCATGCGCGCGCTTGAACTTTCCTGCGGACAGGGCGAAGTCAGCTTTGCGGAGGCATCAGTCCGCATCCGTGAACAGGGACGTGCAACCGGCCGAAATATCAGCGGGCGATCGGTGGGTAGTACCCTGACACTCAAGGGGCTGGAAGCGGATGTCGCCGTGATCCTCGACGCGGGCAGCCTGAATGCCCGGAATCTCTACGTAGCGATGACCAGAGGGGCAAAGCGTCTCGTCATCTGTAGCCGCACGGCCACACTGAATCCATCCTGGTAGTCCATCTCAATCTACGCCGCTGCCTTGAGCCGCTTGGTAATCTTCGCAATGATGGAGCGGCTGCAGCCTGTCACGCTCTGGATTTCGCCCCAAGACTGCCTTGAGGTGAGCATGCGCCCAATTGCAGCGTTCCTTTCGACGTCCGGCCGGCCTTTATACCGTCCCTCCGCCTTCGCCTTGGCCTGCCCCTGTGCCTGCCGGCGGCGCCGATCATCGTAATAATGCGGGCCACGGCCGCGAGCATGTCGAGCAGCATCCCGTTGATCGCCTCAAACATGCGCCCGGCGAATTCGTCCGCCGCGCTGGTGGCCATCATCCATGACGTTGGGCAGATATAGCGCTACAGAACGCCCCAAACCTCTTCTAAGAGTTTGGGGAAATCGACGAAAAGCTGACAGAGATCAACTCTAGATGGAGACCAATGGCGCTCCCTAGGGGAATCGAACCCCTGTTTCAGCCTTGAGAGGGCAAATACGAACGTATTACCGATGTTTACCCGGAATTGCTTGAAATCGAGATCGAGCCAAAGTACTTTGATTTTCGTGCCAAATCGAAGGCTACGACAGTTTCCGACGATTACCCTCCTTCCCCCTCTCCTGCTTACCCGCTGCTTACCCGATGGCCAAGATCACAAAACGGGCCGTAGATGCCATCCGGTTGTCCGGGAGGGAGGTATTTCTCTGGGATGATGAAACTCCCGGCTTCGGACTGCGCGCGAAGCCAAGCGGGGCCAAGTCCTTCATTGTGCAGTACCGGAATGCTCAGGGTCGAAGCCGGCGGCTGACCCTCGGCCGATACGGCGTCCTCACGGTTGAGGAGGCCCGTCGGCGCGCAAGATTGTCGCTGGCCGCCGTTCTAAAGGGTGAGGATCCGGCAGAAAACAAGCTCTTGGAGCGAGGCGCTCTCACCGTGGCCGATCTCTGCCGGGAATATATCGATAAGGCCGAGCGTGGCCTGATCCTCACAAAACGTGGCCTGACCAAGAGGTCATCCACCCTCTACACCGATCGGGGCAGGATCGAACGCCATATCATTCCGCTCATTGGAAGACGCACCGTCAAAGACCTCACGAGCGCCGACGTGAGGAAGTTCATCCAAGATATCATAGCGGGCAAGACGGCCGGCGAAGTACAGACTTCCAAGCGCAAGCGCGCAATCGTTCGTGGTGGCGCCGGAGCAGCGGCCCGCACCAAGGGATTGTTGGGCGGCATCCTGTCCTACGCCGTGCATGAGGGCTATCGCCCCGATAACCCAGCCACAGGGGTGGTGCGGCCGAAGGACAAAACCCGAGAATGGCGCCTCGATGATGCCGGCTATCGCGAACTCGGCAAGTGCTTGAACCGAGTCCAGAATGAAGGCGGCAATTGGCAGCCAGTCATGGCCGTGCGCACTGCGGCGCTCACGGGGTGCCGCCTCCGGGAGATCGAGGGGCTCCTCAAGGCTGATGTTGATGCCGCTCGCATGGTGCTTCGGCTGCAACAGACGAAAACAGGCAAAAGCATCCGACCGATCGGTGCGGCCGCCCTGTCCATAATCAAGGAAGCCTCTGCCCTTTCAAGCTCCAAGTACGTTTTCCCATCTCTGACCAACGAGCATAAGCACCATGTTGGTTTGACGCGATGGCTAAAGGGTGTTGCCGGGAAGTCGGTTCCTGGCATCACATCGCACGGGCTGCGCCATTCGTTCGGCTCGACGGCAGAAGATCTGGGATTTTCGTTACCGACCATCAAGGCCCTGCTCGGCCATGCCGGCTCGAGTGTGACGGAGGGTTATATTCACAAGGTGGACTCCGCTCTGATCTCGGCAGCCACGCGAATTGCCCAACACATTCATGAGACGATGAACGGGAAGAACCTCGAAAAGGTGGTCCCGCTCAGGAAGGTATAACCTCCATCGGCTCGGCTAGGGCAGCTCCCGAAAACCTGGTCCGCACCAGTCTGCCGCGTCGACCAACTGCGGGATGCTCCAGGGGAGGAGCCAATGCTTGATGATGACGATGTTGAAGACGCGCGTCTAAATGCACTTGTCATATCCCTGGTGACGCTTAGCGAGGAACTTGAGAAGGCTTTTGACAGCGAGTCAAACCGCAAGGACGTGGAAGATGAGCGCGCTAGGTACATTCAGGGGCTCTATGCGATCTCAAACTTCTTACAGGCGAACAACGCGCCGATTCGCTACGCACGCCGATGGAATCGCTTGGCTGTGGCACTCAACGACCTCAACAACGGCAGGTCTGATCCGCTGCTATTAGCTACATCGTTCGGCGGCGGCAACCTTGGCGACCTCGACATCGAATGGATTGCTAAAGCAAATGTCGCGCTGGGCACGACCGCCCTGGTCGCCGGGGAGCATCTCGAAACGAGGCCGGCAAAATGGCGGCACAAAAAATCGGCGGTGACACTAAGGCGAGTACGTGTGTGAGCTGGTTTGATCAGTTCAGGACACCTGCTGAAACGAGCAAGATCAAAAATTCGCAGGCCCGCGCCCTGTTCGATAATGGTCGGACCTTCATCGACGCCGATCTCACTTCTTCTGCAGCCGAAAAGCTCGCTAACTACTTCTTCGACCTGGCAGCCCCCACCTTCGGAAACCAGACTAGCGATTTTCCGAGAGTGGTAGATTTATAAGGCTCCTACTAGCGGCGCACTGCACCGGCACAGCAACGCAATTCCATTCCTTTTCATATCAGGATTATGGCTTTGCTGGCGGTGCATCCGCTGTACCGTAGCGAGGTCATAGATGCCTGAAAGCAATAACCAGCCCCCGATCCTTACCTCGATCAGATTCTGACGCGCGCCGAACTGGCAGCGGAGCGGCGCGTGTCAGTCGACACAATCGACAGGATGGTGAAGCGTGGCGAGCTTCCACGTCCGGTTCAGTTGTCGCCCCGCCGTCAGGGATGGCGGCGGCGCGACATCCGTCCGTGAGGACATCTCATGGACTTCATCCAAGAGGACATGGCGAAGCGCGAACGGCATCTTCGCCGTAACGAAGCGTCCAAGTACCTGCATGAAAATCACAATTTGCACTACGCAACTAAGACGCTGGCGAAGCTGGCCTGCATCGGTGGTGGCCCCCCATTTCGGCTCGCAGGCCGCTTTCCTCTCTATCCCATCTCAGGCCTCGATGCGTGGGCACGGAGCAAGATCGGCCCGTTGGTCCGGTCGACCTCCGAAGTCCGGCGTCTCGCCCAACTCCCGAACAAAATAAATCCCCATGCTTGACTTTAACGACGCGCAGCCACAGCGCCCCCATACGGGCTGGTTCGGCGGGACGGCCAACGAGGAGGCCCAGCAGTCGAACGGTGGAGAGCATCCGTCTCGTCCTGTCGCTCCTGATGATTACCACATGCCGCCCGACATCCCGGCTGTCGCCGAGCTGTGCGCGCTGAAGTCGTGGGTCTGCTGGGCATACGTACTGAACAAGGCAGGGACCAAATGGACCAAGCAACCGAGACAGCCGTGGGCTCCACGTAAAAACGCCAGCACAGCGGACCCGCGCACTTGGGGTGATTTCGGCCAGGCAGTAAGAGCAGCGAAAGCGACCAACGAAATCGACGGCATCGGCTTCGTCTTCACTAAGAACGACAAGCTGATCGGTTTCGATCTTGATGGCGTGCGTGATCCCACGACTGGCGAGGTGCAGCGGTGGGCTCAGGACATTATCGATTTCTCCGAGACGTATGTCGAATTGTCGCCATCGGGACGAGGTTTTCACATCATCGCGCGCGGCAATCTTGACGGGGGCGGCATCAGCCACCAGCCGGCGCAGGTTGAGATGTATGATACTGGCAGGTACTTCACCTTCAGCGGCCACCACGTCCAGAGCACGCCCACTGAGATCAAGCCGGCGCCGAGGACGATGGAGGCTCTGCAGGCGCGCGTTAAGGCTTTCAAGCAGGACGGCGAACGGAAAACGGAGAAGGAGGAGCCCGGTCGCGGGGCGGCAGTCAGGACGGCGCTCACGGTCATAATGATAGCTTCTTCCGGCGCGTGAATGACGCGGCGTTGCGCGACCTTGAAACCGTAGGCCGATGGTTCAAGCGCATTTTCCCGGCGCCTACCAGTCGCCCAACGGCTCATGGCGCGCCAGTGCGGAGGAGACGGGGCGCGCCCACCAGTACGAGGAAGACATCACGATCGGCATGAACCCGGCGACGGGCGAGCTTGGCATCGTCGATCGGGCCATCCACGACATGGGGGATTCTCGTGGCGGGCGCCGCACGCCAATCGATATCGTGCTGGAGTGGGTGCCGGCAGAGGGCTTGCCCAAGCCGCTCATTCTCAACCCGGCCTTACGCGCCGCGCTCTGGTGTGCGATGCCATGGGCAGAGATCCGACTGAGCTCGGGTGGAAGGACGGGTACGCATCAGCGGGCGGAGAAGAGCCCCGCGCGAAGGAGCGCGCGGCGCTTCGGATGTGGTCCGGCGCCGATTGGAAAGGGCGCGATGTCCCGCC
Source organism: uncultured Alphaproteobacteria bacterium (assembly GCA_963738845.1). Classification (GTDB taxonomy): domain Bacteria; phylum Pseudomonadota; class Alphaproteobacteria; order Rhizobiales; family Xanthobacteraceae; genus Bradyrhizobium. The sequence continues at coordinate 110,317 of CAVTYJ010000026.1, forward strand.
GCTCGAATGGATCGTGCCTGGCATCATCCCCGCTGGCACGGTGACGATGCTGTCGGGCGACGGTGGCGTCGGCAAGTCACTGATTGCGTGCCAGCTCGCGACCTGCGTGGCGACGGGTAAGTTTTGGCTCGGGAAAGAAGTGCTTAGGACGGGCACCGTCCTCTACGTCAGCGCAGAGGATGACCGTGACGAGCTACATCGCCGCGTGGACAAGATGCTTGGGCACTTCGATTTGTCCTACGATCAAATCGCGGACCTGCACTTCATCGAGCTGGTGGGCGAGGGGGCGTTGCTCGCGGCCCCAGACAGGAGCGGCGGCATCATCAGGCGCACGATCCGTTTTGAACAGATTGAGGGCGAGGTCGCGCGTCTCAAGCCTGTGCTCGTTGTACTCGATACCTTAGCCAACCTGTTCGCCGGCAACGAGAACGACCGCACGCAAGTGGGCCAATTTATTTCGCTCTTGCGAGCAGTGACCGTCGATTCGAGACGACGGTAGTGCTCCTTGCGCATCCGAGCCAGGCGGGAACTCAACAGCGGGTCCGGCACATCGGGCTCGACCGGCTGGCGCAACTCCGTGCGATCGTTCATCTACCTGGAGCGCATGCTCACGCCGAGCCCCGACATTTCCCACCGCATGATCGAAGCCGACGAAGCGGTAAGGCTGCTAACCGTGAAGAAGTCGAATCGCGCCTCCCTCGGCGAGCCTCTCCTCGTCCGGTGGCGGGATGGCGTTTTCGTCGCGAATGGTGCTGGCACGGCCGAGGACCTGAAGGCGCGCGACTTGGAGTGCGATTTGGAGTTCCTGCGCCTGTTGGAGCTGCACGAGCAGCACGACGTCCGCGTCAGCCATAACGGCCCGAACCAAGCCCCGAAGCTCTTTCAGGATCACGCCGAGAACAAGCGCCGCTTCGTGAAACGCCAGTTCAAGGCTTCTGTGGACCGCCTGCTCACGGGAGGGCGGATCTTCAGATTCGAGAGCGGGCCACCCTCAAAGAGACGCTGCAATCTCTCATCCAAGCCGCCGGATGTAGCGCGGTAAGCAAACCACTCTCGGGCCGTGGATCGCTTTTCCGACCCAATAAAGCGAGCTTGGATCTTCCGAAGGGGGATTTTCCAACTGTTTCCAGCCTACTTCCAACCCCCTCCCGAGGGGGTGCGTTCCAACCCCCCTTATACCCCCGGGTCGGTAGGAACCCGACCCCTCCCGCTGTGGGCGGTCGGGCCGGACCGACCACCACATCGAGCTGGCCAGCTCGAAAGAGCCGCAGAATCGGAGATGAGCCATGAGCGCTGGGCCGCGGCGCCGGTATGAGCCGGCCTACTTCCTTGATCAGATCGCTGAATACATGGCGCGGGGCATGTTGAGCATATGTACCAACGAGAGACA
>CAVTYJ010000027.1:0-299242 GCA_963738845.1 uncultured Alphaproteobacteria bacterium
AAAAGCAGCGCTCGGTCACTCGAAATCGACCAAATTACGTCTGGCGACTACGTGCGAGCAGCGTACAGACAATCAGGCTCCTACTTATTCACCGGCCGGCGGAAGCCCGACGGCAGTCTCACGACCCGGCATTATGCTCGCCTGCTGTCGGAATGGGGTGCCAGCATTGGCTTGGACCCTCACCAATTTGGCACCCACTCGCTGCGTCGGACCAAAGCGATATCGGCGAACCGGCAACCTGCGAGCCGTACAGCTTCTATTGGGTCACACTAAAATTGAAAGCACCGTATCAGCGTTTTCAGGCTGGCCTGGTGGCGCAATCGCGAAACCTTTCCGCGCCTGCGTGGCGCGGCGGAAACAAATAAACCCTGGAGGTCAAAATGATCAGGAACGAAACGAACGCCCGCCGCCGGCGGGAAGCCGACAATGCTTTCAAGGCCATCAGCAACGCCAAGCCGATGACCGATTACGCGAAGGCGGAGCAATCCTTTCACGAAAATCGCGAGCGCCTGAAAGCCGAACGTCTGGCCCGCGAAGCCGCTGCGGACAGCTCGGCATTATCGGAGCCTCGACCTAAAGCACCGTGAGCACTACGATTCCGCCTTCGATCTCTCCTGAAGCAAGGCGCGCTCGCGTTATCTTCTCGAACTCCGTCCGATATTTGCGCAGATAGCCAAAGGCCTGCTTGTCGGTCCGAAACGTTGTCGTAGGCCGGCACATTTGTCGCGCTATGCCTGGCGCGAGGGTGAACGTGATCGTTCCACCGCCGTCGGATTTTGCTCGGGGCACGGTCAGCACTCCCGGCTTGTAACTCGGTCCTCGGCAAGTTCATCGACAATTTATCGCAGCAACTTTCTCGTGCGCTTCTTGGGCGCGGGTGCCGGCAAGGTTGCTGCATGGGCCGCATCCGCGGCTTCCTTGGCCTCGCGCAGCTCGCGGAGCCGCTTCATGTTCTTGCGAACCTCAATCGCCTGCCGTTCGACATCCGCGATCGCCCGCACGCCTTCTTCGGCGGCCAAGCGCTGCCGATCGGCGCGTGCGATCGCTTCAGGTGACGGTACTGCCGATTTCCTGGCGCTCATCCTTCACCCGTTCCAAAATAGCCGAAACCCGCTCAATCCGGGGATCGAGCGGGCAGCATTGCCGCTTCAGTACATCCGTGAAACGGCTCTACGAGATCAGGCCAGCGAGAGGTTCTCTGCGCTGACTTTGCCCCGCATCTTGTCGGTCTTGAGCTCGTAGTTGACCTTCTGGCCCTCGGCCAGACCCGAAAGACCAGCGCGTTCGACCGCACTGATGTGAACGAACACGTCACTGCTGCCATCGTTCGGCTGGATGAATCCAAAGCCCTTTTGGCCGTTGAACCACTTAACGGTACCTATCGCCATTTTCTTCTCCAAAACGCGCGTTCCGCGCGACAATCGCGCGGTGATTTCAACTTCGTCGATGTCTTTGGAAAGGGAGCCCCGCGGGCGCGCGTTCAACAAGGCACAGCGGCTAATCGAATAAAGTCAATATACACATTGTTTCGCCATCTTACAAGGTAGGCGGCCAATTTGTTTCAGCTTGCCGATTGGAGCGCCGTTCGGGCGGCGCAACGGGACTTCAGCGCGCGAAGGGCTTTATCGTTTGACTTATCCTCACGGGAGTGGTCACGTTGCCTCCACTGACCGCATCGCCGTGACGAGCAAAACTGCTCGTTCGAGGCCGGCGAAGAAATGCGCGGTCGCTCTCATTCTCCAATTCGCAAACGAATTCCTGCGCAATGGGCTGCGTGCAGGATCGCCCCATTTCGCAGCCAAGCGAGGAGTTTTAATGCAGGTCCTTGTCCGCGATAACAATGTCGACCAGGCGCTTCGTGTTCTGAAAAAGAAAATGCAGCGCGAAGGCGTTTTCCGCGAAATGAAGCAACGTCGCGCTTATGAGAAGCCTTCGGAGAGAAAGACGCGCGAAAAGTCCGAAGCCATCCGCCGGGCCCGTAAGCTTGCTCGGAAGCAGGCGATCAGGGAAGGTTTGCTGCCAGCACCCCTGAAGAAGAAACTTCCCGAACGCAGGCCGCCCCTCCCGCAAACTTCCGGGTCCGCGGGCTGGAGAACTTCGACCTCCTGAGGGCACGAAGCGACAGGCACGCTTGTCCCTGTCGGCGCCGAGTTGGATTGGTGGCACCCTTATTGAATCAGGAACAGCCGGTTGGCGCTGATGTTGAAGCGTGCCAGAAGCAATGAGGCGCCGCAGTGACGCGCTATTATTTCGATATCCGGGACGACACCGCGCTCTATCCCGATGAGGAGGGACTGGAGTACGAAACTCAGCGCGAAGCCGAGGTCGAAGCAGCCCAAGCGCTGGCGGACTTGGGCCCGAGATCCCTCCGCTATGGATGAGCGGCAAGACGTTGCTGTCGAAGTACGAACCGACACCAAGCGCGTGTTTCAAGCAGCGCTCATTTTCAGCAACAGCAGGGCAACGCAGTAAATCTGACGAAGTTTGATCTTTAGCCGCTTCTCGTCGTAGCCACGTTAAGGGGCCATTCACAGACATTCGGCGCGTCCGGCCGAATATCCGCTCTACCTATTAGAGCGGACATCAGAGCCGCGAACTGTCAAGTCCGCTTCGGGGCAATTCCGGACGTCGCGATCATTCGATCACCTCGTCGGCGCGCCAATAGAAAGACGGAGGTAGGGTGAGGCCGAGCGTCTTAGCGGTTTTCACGTTGATCACCAGTTCGAGCTTCGTCGACTGGATGATCGGGAGGTCGGCCGGCTGCGCGCCTTTGAGGATCCTGCCGGCATACACTCCGGCCTGCCGATAGATATCCGATAGGTTCGTTCCATAACTCATCAGGCCGCCGGCCACCGCGTACTCGCGTCGCGCATACACCGATGGCAGCGCGTAGCGTAGCGCCAGTGCGGCAATTCGTTCGCGTCGATCGGTGTAGAACTGATCGGATGCGATGATCAGCGCTCGTGCCCGCAGTTGCACTAGTGTCGAGAACGCCGCGTCGATCTCGGCGTCGGTGCTGGCCTCCAAGGCGTGGATTTGCTTGCCGAGCGGGCGCGCTGCCGCCTCCAGCTCCTTCACAATGACCGACTTTGAAAGATTAAGCTCCGTTGGGTTGAAGAGCAGGCCAATGCCTGCGGCCGTAGGAACCAGCTCGTGCAACAGCTCAAGGGTCTTGATCCGTACTTTCTCCGATAAGGTGTAGACTCCGGTGATATTGCCCTCTGGTCGGTTGAAGCTCGCGACGAGACCGATTTGAACGGGATCAAAGCCGCTCGTGAAAACGATCGGAATAGTTGTGGTCGCCTTCTTGGCAGCCACCGCCGCAACATTGCCGCTTGCCATGAGCATCGTGGGCCGGTCATCGACCAGATCTGCAGCAAGCTTGGGAAGCCGATCGAATTGGTCCTCGGCCCAACGATATTCGATCGCAACATTCCGGCCCTCGACATAATCGGTCTGCTTCAAGCCTTCCTTGAATGCGGTCACAAAGGGCTGATAGTTGCCGGACGACGCGCCGCTCAGAAACCCGATCGATGGCAGCGCTGGCTGCTGCGCGCGTGCGGCGAAAGGCCCTGCAGCCGCAACGCCAGCAAATGCTACGATAAAGTCGCGTCGCCTCATGGGCTCGCCCTCAGGCCGACGCCGCACCCTACCACACCTGCTGTACGTTGTGCATCACGCAAGGTTGGCGGCCGATGTCGTCGTTGGGTCACGAGCGGCGGTTTTGTGCCTCGGCCGGTGATTTCCGGTTTAGCCCTACAAGCCGACCGTCTCACACCACTCGAATCTGCTGCGAAGGGCCAGACGCGGTCTCCGCATTTTGCGCGCATAGAAGTCGCTTCTGGACCTCGGCGCAGGATGAAAGAAATCTAGCGCCAATCGCGGCGAGTGCGCCGCGAGGCACTGCGCGACACCTCTTTTCGGCAATCAGACAAAGGAAAAGGGCAATTTTTTTCGCATGTAATGATTGGCGCCGACGATGTCGAAAAAGCCAAGTATGATAAGGTTCTTGCGCACTGGGACATCCTCAACCGGCGCTGTTCATCGCTACTACACCTGTTCGACCTGTGCCCGGAAGGGTAAGTCGGCGTGCAAGGGACGCTCGATCCGAATGGACAAGCTGGATGGGCTTGTCACCGATAATCTCGTTGAACGGCTGCTTCATCCGGACCGTCTCGCAGTGATGCTGTCGACGCTAAAGGCCCAGCGTGCCGAGAAAGCCGAGAGCGAGAACAAGCGCTTTATGACCCTTCTCCGCGAAGTCACAGACGCCGAAGACCGGCTCAAGCGGCTATACCGCCTTGGGTGACCGATCTCGATGACGTCCTGAAGGAGCGGCTGGATCGCCTCAAGGCTGACCGTGACCGCGCCAGGGCGGCTCTCGAAGCCTCGAAGTCCCAGCAAGGGGCGGCGATCCACATCGATCCGGCCTTGATCGAAGCCTTTTGGTCGCACAATGCGCGAAAACTTGACGTCGGGATCGACTCCATTCCGGAAGGCCTACCTGCGCTCGCTGATCGACGCAGTCGAGGTGGATGACGCGCAAGTCCGCATCAAAGGCAGCAAGGATGCTCGAGAGAGCTGTTCTGGCCAGTGGATCGGGGGTCGAACCGCGTTCGCAGATGAGTACCAAGTGGCGCGCCCGACACGATTCGAACGTGTGACCTTTGCCTTCGGAGGGCAACGCTCTATCCAGCTGAGCTACGGGCGCATTCCGCGATTTCCTTAGCCGATTGGGCTCACATCGGCAATGGTCGGACGGCCACTCGCCGGCGATTGTCGGACGCGCGCGGGGATGTAGACTGCGCGTTCATAAGAGCTAAGCGAAACCCGCCCGGAGAAGCCCCATGCGTCCGCTCGAATTCGGCTGGTATCTGCCCACGCATGGCGACACCACGGCCTACGGCCTTGCGGATGCGCAGATCGCGGGCTCGGTGGAGCTGTGCGAGCGGGTGGTCCAGGCCGCCGAACAGGCCGGGTTCGAATATTTGCTCATCCCGGTCGGCGCGACCTGCTGGGAGGCCTGGATCTCCGGCGCGTTCATGGCGGCGCGCTCGAAAACCATCAAGCCGCTGATCGCGGCGCGGCCCGGCTATATCAATCCGGTGCTGATGGCGAAGATGATCTCGACCTTCGACCAGATGTCGGGCGGCCGGATCTCGATCAACCTGATCGCGGGCCAGAACGAAAGCGAGGTCGAGGCCGAAGGCGTGCGTCAGCCGAAGGAAGAGCGCTATGCGCTGATGGAGGAGGAGGTCTCGATCCTGAAGGCGCTGTGGACCGCGCGCGGGCCGGTGCATTTCGCCGGCAAATTCCACACGCTGTCCGGCGCGCAGATCAGGCCGCGGCCGAAGCAGCAGCCGTTCCCGAAATTCTATCTCGGCGGCGGCTCGCGTCAGGCCTGGGAGATGTCGGCCAAACATTCCGACGTGCACCTGTTCTGGGGCGACCTGCCGGACAAGATCGCCGAGAACATCGCCCAGATTCGCGAGCTTGCCCGCGCGCATGGCCGCGAGAACGAGATCGGCTTCGGCATGCGGCTGCAGATCATCTGTCGCGAGGACGAGCGTGATGCCTGGGAGGCGGCCGATCGCCTGGTGCGGCATGCGACCGAACGACTGAAGCAGGAGCGTTTGACGCTCTACAACAACTCGGTTGCCAACCAGCGCGTGCAGCAGCTTGCGCGCGAGCATGGCGATCTGCTGCTGCCGCATCTGTGGACCGGCATCACCAAGGTCCGGCCGGGCGCGGGCATCGCTGTGGTCGGCAACCCCGCGCAGTGCGCGGAGATTCTGCAGCAGTTCATCGACGCCGGCTGCCATTCGTTCTGTCTGTCCGGCTATCTGCACGACGAGGAGGCTGAACGCTTCGGACGTCTGGTGCGACCAATTCTCGCAAGAAACAATCGCGGGCGGCTCGCGGCGTAGCTCGCCTCGCCGGCTCTGAGATCGCAGGCTTTGAGCTTCTTTGCCTGCCGCAGTGACCACAGCAGATGCGGCTCATACCGGCACGATCGTCTTGCCGATCGGCCACAGCGCAATCCCGGCAAGCTTTAAGTGCGCCCAGGCGAAGGGGAGGCCGACGATGGTGATCGCCCAGATTATCGCGGTGACGAGGTGGCCCAGTGCGAGCCACCATCCGGCGAGCACGAGCCAGATCAGATTGCCGATCACGCCCAATGGCCCGGTACCGACATCGCTCTGGCCGGTCAGGTCGTCGCGCCGGACGGACTTCGAGCCGAACGGCATCAGCGTATAGACCGCGATATTGAAGGCTGCGCGCGCCCAGGGCAGGCCGATGATGGTGATGGCCATGATGATGGCGGCGACGAGCCAGCCAAATGCCATCCAGGCGCCGCCGATCAGGATCCACAGAATGTTCAACAGAATGGAGACGGGCTGCATGCGTTCACCGGCCTGTGCGCACTCGAGCCGAAATTTACCAGCTCGCGACCACGAAGGCGAGCGCAGAAATGGAGGTAGCAGCCGGCGCCGTTTCAGCCTTGTGAAGATTTTCGTGAGGAGGGAACGCCGCCTTTGCCACGGGTGACCTCGGCAAACTCCGCCAGCATGGTATCGGCCGAGGTGACGCGATTCCTGCCCAGACGTTTCGCGGCGTAAAGCGCCTGGTCCGCCTGCCCGAGCAGGCAGTCGGGGTCGGCGTCGAGTGCGGGAATTTGGGTCGCGACCCCGACGCTCAGCGTCACGTGGGATCCCGCGCGCGGCGCGCCATGGGAAATCCGCAGATCCAGCACGGCCTGGCGCATCCGCTCCGCGACCCGGCAGGCGCCGTCACAATCGGTTTCGGGAAGGATGATGGCGAATTCCTCGCCGCCATAGCGCGCGGCGAGGTCCGTCGGCCGCAGCGCCTCGGCGCCGACGATGGACGCTACCGCGCGAAGGCACTCGTCGCCGCTCTGATGACCGTGCCGGTCGTTGAACAGCTTGAAGTGGTCGACGTCGACAAACAGCAGCGCCAGGGGCTTGCGGGTCCGCTGCGCGCGCAGCCATTCGGTTTCGAGCGCCTGGTCGAAGGCGCGGCGATTGGCAAGACCGGTCAAGCCATCCTTGGCGGCAAGCGTCTTCAAGGCCATCTCGGCGCGCTTCTGGTCCGTCATGTCGCGCAAGGTCTCGACGACGGCGATCAGATTGCCGGCCTCGTCGTGAATGGGGCCGGCGTCGATGGCGAGATAAAGGTGGCTGCCGAGCTTCGGCATCACGCACCAGTTCTCGGCGGAAAAGCCGGCGCCGTTGTCGGCGTGGACGGAGAATTCGGAATAGAGATCGGAGAGCTTGTCGGCCCGGCCGAGCGCCACGAGGTCGGCAAGGCAGTATCGGCGCCTTTCGTAGAACGCGCGCCAGTGCTCGCCGGTGCCCAGAACCTCGGAGGCCGAGACGCCGGTGAGGCGCTCGCAGGCGCGGTTCCAGATCACGACGCGCCGCCTCGGATTGATGACGAAAGTCGGGACGACCAGATGCTGCATCAGCCGCACCGCATAGAGGTGCGCGACGTCAGAGTTCCTTGCGCGAGCCATCCCCAAGTCCTTTCCCCCGGTGCCGTCGGCGGCAAACCTTGATGCGTCGGTCCCGCGTGCTGCGGGCATTTCGCCCTGGGCTTACGCCGCGGCCGTCGTCTTCTGCTCGAACGCTCCAAAATATCGCTTGACCTCAGCGGCCGGCTTCGGCGCGCTGAACAAATAACCCTGCATCTCGGTACAGCCGAGCTTGCGCAGCAAGTCGCGTTGCGCCGCGGTCTCGACGCCCTCGGCGGCCGTCGTCATGTTGAGCGTCGCGGCGATGTTGACGACCGCCTGCACGATCGACGAGGACCCGTCGGCTTCCGCGATGTCGCTGACAAAACAGCGGTCGATCTTGATCTTGTCGAACGGGAAGCGCTTCAAATAGCTCAGCGAGGAATAGCCGGTTCCGAAATCGTCCAGCGCAATCCTGACGCCGATCTCGCGCATTTGATGCAGGATGGCGAGGGCTGCCTCGTCGTCGCGGATCAGCACGGCTTCCGTGATCTCGAGCTCGAGCCGGCTCGGCTTGAGCCCGGAAGCGACGAGCGCGCTTGCAATTCGCAGCGCCAGCGTGCGGCATTTCAACTGCACCGGCGAGACGTTGACGGAAAGACGGATATGTTCCGGCCAAGTCGCGGCTTCGGCGCAGGCCGTCGTCAGCACCCATTCGCCGAGCTCGTTGATCAGCCCCGTGTCCTCGGCAATCGGAATGAATTCGGCGGGCGATACCATGCCGCGTTCGGGATGGCGCCAGCGCAACAGGGCCTCGCAACCGGACACCTCGCCGCTCGCGAGATTGACCAGCGGCTGGTAGTGGAGCTCGAAGCCGCCGTCGGTCATCGCCTGACGCAGGTCCTGTTGCATCGAGAGGCGCGCCTTGGCGCTCGCATCCATCGATGGTTCGAAGAAGCGATAGGTGCGGCGGCCCTCGGCTTTGGCGCCGTACATGGCAAGATCGGCGCTCTTGATGAGCTGGTCGAGGTCGGTGCCGTCCTGCGGCGCGAGCGCGATGCCGATGGAGGCGTCGGTCGAGAGCTGATGGCCGAGGCAATGATAGGGTTGCCGGATCGCGTCCTGCAGGCGCATCACGAAATCCACGACGTCGGCCTTGCCTGCGATCGCGGTCTGGATCACGGCGAACTCGTCGCCGCCGAGCCGCGCCGTCAGGTCGTTTTCCTTGATGCAGCCGCGGATTCGCGCCGCCACGCTCTTCAAAAGCTCGTCGCCGACATGATGCCCGAGCGAATCGTTGATGCCCTTGAACTCGTCGATGTCGATATAGAGCAGCGCGAAATGCTCGCCCTCGGCGGCCTTTCGCAGCTCCCGCTCGATCTGCTCACGGAACAGCACGCGATTCGGCAGCTCGGTCAGCGAATCGTAATGCGCCATATGGGCGATCTTCTCGTTGGCCTGGCGCCGCTCGGTGACATCATCGACGACATGGATGAGATAGCGGGGCTCGCCGGCCTTGTCGCGGATGGCAATGCGCTTGGAGGTGACGAAGCGGCGGCCAAGGGTCGGACTTTCCCAGGCGAATTCAGCGACGAACAACCTCTCGCTGGATTGCAGCGATTGATCGTCGTCGGCGGTGAGGTCGTTGGCAAATGCGTTTTCAAACACCTCGAAGCATGTCTTGCCGACGATCTCCTCGTGCGGCCGGCCAAACTGGCTCTCGGCCACCGAGTTGACCAGCACGTAGCGGCGGCTGCGCGCATCCTTCACGGTGATCTGCGTCGGAATATGATCGATGATCTCGCGCAGGAAGGCGTAGTTGCGGTCGCGCTCCTGCTCCAGATTGCGCCGCTCGGTAATGTCCTCGATGGTGGCGACCCAGCCGCCCTCGGCGAGCGGCTTGTTGACGATGTGATAGGCACGGCCGTCGCTCAGCTCCATGACGGTGCGGCTGACCTTGCCCTGCGAGACGTCCTGCATGATCGGGTCGCAGAAGGCGCGAACGTCGCCGTCATACGACCCGGTGTCCTTGCGGTGCTGGATCAGATCGTAATAATGCAGACCCGGCTTCACCACGTCCCGCGACAGGTTGTACATGTCGATGTAGCGCTGGTTGAAGGTGACGATGCGGGCGGAGGCATCGTACTGCACGAGCCCCTGCGTCATGTTGTTGAGCGCGGTGTCGAGACGAAGCTTTTCAGCCTCGAGCTGCCGCTGGGTCTCGCGGTTATGCAGCGTGATCTGGCGAATGATCAGAAACAGGATGCTGGCGATCAGCGAAGCGGACAGCGCCGCGGCGGTGACCAGGAACCGGGTCTGTGCGCGCCAGTCGGCGAGCGCCGCGGAGACCGTATCGGTCGCCACCACGACGATCGGGTAACGGCCGAGCGGAGCCGCCGAGCCCAGTCGCGCCACGCCGTCGACCGGGCTGTTCAGGCGCAGCGTCTGCCGGCCTCCGGCTGCGAGCACCTTGTGCAGCAGCGGCGCATCTTTGAGCTTCTGGCCGATCAGCGCCTCGACATGCGGGTAGCGGGCGAGCATCGTGCCATCGCTGTGCAGCATCGAGATCGCGGCGCCTCCGCCAAGCGAAAGGGAGGCAAAAAAACGCTCGTAATTGGCGGGGTCGATGCGCCGTGACATCACGCCGAGCAACGTCCCGTCCGGCGCGTTCAGCCGGTGGGCCACGATCGTGGTCCAGCTGCCGTCGAGATAGCTCCGTGCGGGCTCGGCCAGTACCGCGTTCGCCTGCGGGTCGGTCTTGAACGTCTTGAAATAGGGTCGGTCAACGACGTTGATGACGGGCAGCGGATAGTCCCGCGACCAGTTGATCAGCAAACCGTCGGCGTCGAAGATCGCGACATCGCCGATATAGGACAGCGCGCTGACTTTCGACTGCAGCATCTGATGCGCCTCGGGCGTCGACATTTTCTCCCTGAACCCCTCCGGGGTGGAGACGCCGGAAACGCGCATCTGGGAGATGATCTCGGCTGCGACCGTTTCGGAATCGTCGAACTGCTGCTCGAAGTGACGGGTCAGGAGCATCACGGTGTTTTCCAGCTCGCGCTCGCGGTTGGAGAGCGCGCGCTCGCGGAATTCGCCGACCATGATGGTGGTGCCGATGCTGATCCCGGCGATCAGGAGGCATCCGCTGACGACAAGCCAAAAGATCGGGTCGCGCGTCCGGGCAGCCGCAAGCCGTGGAATGGCCGCTGTCGCGCTTCGCGTAATGTTTTCCCGGATGCTGGCGGCAGACGCGCGCATTCCCCCTCCTGGGAGGAATACATACGATGCAGACAGCACATAAGCGGTTAGGAAATCCGGTTACTTTCGAGATAATCGCTTTTCGTCCGCGCCAACTGAGTTAACGCGCGCTTAACGGGCCGCAAAAAAGCCGCGCGAGAGCTGCCGGCCTCAGCGGCTGTGCATACGATTGCGCGAAATCGAGCTTCGGCTTTCCTGCACGGGCCGGCTTGCCAGGCTCACGCGCGCCTCGCCGGCGAGACGGTGAGCCGGGCTCAATTCTTCGAGGAGAATCGGTCGCGAGAAATAATAACCCTGCGCGTAACGGATCCGGGTCGCGGCCTGCAGGTAGGCGAGTTCCTCGAAGGATTCGATGCCTTCGGCGACCACGGTCATTCCCAATGCTTCGCTCAGGGATTCGATCGCGCGCAGAATACCCTGGCTGCGCGGTCGGCGATGGATATCGGTGATGAAGGAGCGGTCGATCTTGATCTCGTCGGCGGTGATGTCGGCGAGCGCCGAGAGCGACGAATAGCCGGTGCCGAAATCGTCGATGGAGATGCCGACGCCGATCTTGCGCAGGATCGGCAGGATCTCGCCCTGGAAGTGCGTCTTTGCGACAAAGGCGTCTTCAGTCACCTCGATCATGAATCGCGTCGGGTAGCCCGTCGCCTCGAGCGCGGCTGCGAACGAACACATGAATTCGGGATTGCCGGCCTGCTTGGCTGCGACGTTGATGCTGATCTTGGCGGCGGGACCGAAGTTTTCGTTGATCAGGTCGATCGACTTGACGATCTCGGCGAGCACCAGGTGCGTGAGCTCGTCGATCAGCCCGAGCTCGACCGCCAGATTGACGAATGTGCCGGGCACCTGGATCAATCCGCCGTCGTCGCGCAGCCGCACCAGCGCCTCGATGCCCTGGATCTCCCTGGTCCTGATGTCGACCTTGGCCTGGAAGGCGCAGCAAAAGCGCTTTTCCAGAATTGCAAGCCGCAACGACTGTTCGACCTTCATCCGCGCCATGGCTTCGTGCTCCATGCCGCTGTCGAAAAAGACGACGGCGCCCTTGCCGTCGTTCTTGACCTGGTACATCGCAAGGTCGGCGTTCTGGCGCAGCACCTTGTAGCTGGCGCCGTGATCGGGAAACAGGCTGACCCCGATCGAGGTCGAGGCAAAGATCTCGGAGCCGTCGATGAAGAATGGCGCGCTGAGCCTGCGCAGCATCGCCTCGATGAATTCGCGGACCTCCTGGGCGCCCTGGATCGGATGCAGCAGCAGCAGGAATTCGTCGCCGGATATGCGTGACAGCATGTCGGTCTCGCGCAGCTCGCGACCCAGGCGCTTGGCGAGCTCGACCAGCAGCGCATCGCCGATGGCGTGCCCGTAATAGTCGTTGATCTGCTTGAAGTTATCGATGTCCAGGAAGGCGAGCGCAAATTTTGCGTCCGCACCCTGCTTCAACAGGTTGTCGGCCCGATGCTCGATTACCCGGCGCGACGGCAGGTCGGTCAGTTCGTCGTAATAGGCGGAACGAAAAAGCTGGTCCTCGAATGCCTTTTGCTCGCTGATATCGGCCGAGCACGACAGCAGCAGGTCACGACCGTTGGCGCGAATTGGCCGGTGTGAGGTGAGCAGCACCTGCTTGTGCGCTCCTTCGCCGATGCTTTCCTCGTCAACGAAAGGGCGCCCGCCGCGCAGCAGGGCGATGCCGCGGTCTCGCCGCTGTTCAAGCTGGGGCGATCGCACGCCGATATTGCCGTCCGAAATCCCGAGTTGGGCTGCGGCAGCATCGTTCATCAGCATGAAACGGCCGTGCTCGTCCTGAACGGTGACGCCCGCCGGCAGCAGCTTCAGCACGTCCTTGAGCAGTGCGAGCTCGGACGCTGCGGATTGCGGCTCGCCAGCATCCGTGGCGGCAGCCCGCACGTCATCGGTGGGAAAGCGTTGCATGGAACGCGATTGTGGTGGGTTCCCGCTTAGGTTTGGTTAAGCAGTCCGCCGAGCCAGGCGACAATGCGACGGTCACGACGGGTTCGCCGCGAGTTGTCATTAACAAACTGTCAACGCTGGGCGAAAAGCAGACGCGTCGACCGGCGCTATGCCCGGATTGGTCGATGCATGGTCCGAAACGCCAGTGCAGATGCCGTCAGTCTTTGGGGATGCGGCATTGCATGGTGCAATGAACGCCGGTCCTGAGATAGGCGATTTCGGTCTTGCCGTCGAACGGCATCAGCGCCGATTTCAACAAGCGCGTGCCGAATCCGGGCGCGCCCACCTGCTCCAGGGGCGGACCTTCGGTTTCGTCCCAGGTCACCCTCAGCCGATCGTCCGACAATGTCCAGGAGACCTGCAACAGCCCGCGCGCCGATGAAAACGCGCCGTACTTGCCCGCATTGGTCGCAAGCTCGTGGAAAATCAGCGCGAGCGAGACGGCGAGCTTGGCCGGGAGGAACAGCGCTTCGCCGTTGAGGGAAAATCGGACGTGACCGTAAGGGCCGAGCTCGGCGAGCAACAAATCCCTGATGTCGCAGCCGGAGCCGTCGACGCGCGCAATCAAATCGTCGGTCGCAACCAGCGCGCGCAAGCGATGGTCGATGGCCGACCAGACCTGCGGCTGGTTCTCCAGCACCTGATGCAGCACGGCGTGAATGGTCGACAGCTTGTTCTTCAGTCGATGCTGCAACTCGTCGACGACCAGCTTGCGATATTCCTCCTCCTGGGTCAGACGTCTCGCATTCGCCCGCTGTTGCCCGGCCATCGAACGATAATGCTCAAGACCCCAGATGGTCAGTCCGCACACCGCCCAGAAGATCACGAGCAGGATCGCGCGGGCGGAGTCGGCGGTGGTGTCGCCGAAATCGACCGCGATGCCGAGCAGGCCGCTCGCGACGGTGGTGAGAACCCCGAGACGTACACCGCCGACCGCAGTCGCGAAGAAAACGGCGGGAATATAGGGCGTGAAGAAGATGTCCGGCCTGATCTGGGCGAGACCCCAGCGCGCGAGCGTCGCAGTCAAAAGGCAGAATGCCGAAAAGCCGAGGCCGACCGCGAGCGACGGCGGGGCCGTTCCGTACCAGCCCTGGCGGAGCTCTTCGAGCAGCTTGTTGGTAGGTATCATTCGGAACCGATCGATCCAATTCGGCGCGGCACGCACAAAATGGGTGCCTGCCCCTACGGCAGCATAGCTTGCCTTGTCGTGCGTGGGTCGCAAATATTGGTTCCTCGCCGGGTTCCGGCACTGCGTGCTTGCGCGCGAACAAGAGGAAAACCGACATGGGACGTCTCGACGGCAAGATCGCGGTGATCACAGGTGCGACCAGTGGCATCGGTTTGCGGACGGCGGAAATCTTCGTGGGTGAGGGCGCGAAAATCGTGATCGCCGGGCGCCGCGCCGCCGAGGGCGAGGCGTTGGCCAAAAAGCTCGGGACCGCTTGCGTGTTCCGGCAAACCGACGTCACCATCGAGGAGCAGATGCGCGCGCTGATCGCGCTCGCGGTGGATAAATTCGGCAAGATCGATTGCCTGTTCAACAACGCCGGCGGACCGGCTCAGACCGGCGGCATCGAGGGGCTCGAGGTGGCTCGATTCGATGCCGCGATGGCGACGCTGGTGCGCAGCGTCATGCTCGGCATGAAGCACGCCGCCCCCTACATGAAAAAGCAGGGCTCCGGCAGCATCATCAACAACGGCAGCATCGCCGGACGGCTCGCGGGCTTCTCGTCCTCGATGGTCTACGGCGCGGCAAAGGCGGCGGTCATTCATCTCACCAAATGCGTGGCGATGGAGCTCGGCGAATCCGGCGTGCGCGTCAACTCGATCTCGCCGGGCGCGATCGCGACCGGCATTTTCGGCAAGGCGCTGGGGCTGGCCACGGACGCCGCGGAGAAGACCGATGCGGTGATGCGCGAAGTCTACAAGACCGCGCAACCGATACAGCGCGCCGGCCTGCCCGACGATATCGCGCATGCCGCCGTGTTCCTGGCGAGCGACGAATCCTCCTTCGTCAACGGCCATGACCTCGTGGTCGACGGCGCCATCACCGGCGGACGCAACTGGACGCAGCAGCAGCAGGGCTACGTCGCGCTGCGCAAGGCGTTCGATCAGCACTCGGGGTGAGCCGATCACGTCGGAGCGGTTGCTTGCCGGCAACGAAAGAGTTGCTCACACCGGCCGCAGCATCACGCGCAAGCCGTCGCGGGGTTTCGGGATCGGCCACATCTGCCAGGTCGGGCGGTAGCCTGCCGGAAGCCCGACCTCGAGGTTTTGCAGGAAATGTCGCGCGAAGCACTTTGCCTGCATGTAGGCGAAGTGCAGGCCCAGGCACATATGCGCGCCGCCGCCGAATGGCACGAAGGCGAAACGGTGGCGGTTGCGTTGCGCTTCCTCGGTGAAGCGTGCCGGATCGAACGTGTCCGGCTCGGGCCAGATGTCCGGCATGTGATGAGTGAACAGCGGATTGACGCCGACCACGGTGCCGGCGGGAATCGCAAAGCCCTTGAATGTAAAGTCGCGCACCGCTCGCCGCGGCATCGACGGCACTGGCGGCTTCTTCCGCAGCGCCTCCTTGAACGCCATTTCGGTTGCGGGCAGCGCTTCGAGATGATCCAGACCGGTCGGCGCGTCCCGGGCGAGCCCAAGCGCCATCACTTCGCCCCGCAGCCGATCCTGCCATCGCGGGTGAGCGGCGAGCTCGCCGACGAAGGAGGTCAGCGACGACGTCAGCGTGTCGTGAGCGGCCATCATCAGAAAACTCATGTGGTCGACGATGTCCTGCTCGGAGAGCAGCGCGCCGTCTTCGTGGGTCGCCCGGCAGAGCTGCGAGAACAGATCGTCGCCGTCGCTTCGGGAGCGGCGGATCGGAATCTGCTCGGAGAAGTAGGCGACGATGCGCTTGCGGCCCGCCACGCCGCGAGCCATCTGCGTGAGAGGCAGCGGGCGCCTGATCGGCGCGACGGCGGCGGCAACCATGTCGATGAAAGCGCGGTTGATCTCGTCGACCTCGGGACCGATGTCGGCGCCGAGAAACGAGGTCGCGGCAAGGTCGAGCGTGAGCTGCTTGATCGCGGGATAGAGCAGCATCTCGCCGGATTGCTGCTTCCATCGGGCAATCCGCGCTGCGATGCCCTGATCGAGCTTGGCAAGGTAGGATTTCATCGGTCCGGATTTGAACGCCACCGACAGCGCCTTGCGGTGCAGGCGATGCTCGTCGAAATCGAGCAGCATCAGCCCGCGCGGGAACAGGCGGCCAAGAATGCTGTTCCAGCCATGCGTGGACGAGAACTGCCTCGCCTGGTCGAACATGACGAGCTCATTGGCCTCGGGCCCAAGCAGCACGATGCTGGTCTCGCCGAACATGTGGCTGCGGTAGACCAGGCCATATCGCCTGGCGTTCTGTTCGATGTGCCCCTTGGGGTCGGCCAATACTTCGAGCGTCTTGCCGATGATCGGCCAGCCCTCGTCGCCGGGAATGTGCTTCAGCGAATTGCGCTTCGGCGGCGTGAACGAGATTTCTGAAGAGGCCACACTCGGGATCGACATGGCAGTTGCTCGCTGGGACGATCGGCAGGCTTGTCTATTGCGGACAGATGAAATCTCGCGTCATCGAATGAGAGGGCGCGCCTTTCGACCGCGCCGGCTCGGGCTCACGCCTTTCGTTTCGCCGCTTCCTTCTGCAGATCCGGCGCGTTCACCGATGGGATCGCGACTCGTCCGGGACCGGTATCGGCCAGCGCCGCGGCGGCTTTCTCATTGCCCAGGATCTTGGCCATCACGGCTTCGCCGGCGCGTTCAAAAATGGCGCGGTTCTCGATTACGAACTTCTGCGACTTTCGCATGCTGTCGACATAACCATTGATCTCGGGCACCACATAGCGCGCAACCAGGTCCCAGCTGCGCCGCGTGTTCTCCGGGTTTGCCCAGTCATGCACGAAGCCGATGATGGCGCCGACGCCGCCGGACACTTTCATCACGTTCTTGATCAGCTTCACGAGATCATCGGGCGTGCCGATGGCGGACGCCGCGCCGTCGACAAAGGCGGTCTGGTCGACGGCCTCGTCGGGAGAAGAGAACGGCTTCAGCCCCGGCCGCATCAGCGTTCCGACATTATATTCGTTGTGCCAGCGCATCAATCCGGCGCCAGCCTCGCGCCGCGCCTGCTCGCGGGTCTCGGCCACGTGCCAGGTCAACAGCACGCGCCAGTCGGCCCGGCTGACAGTGGTGCCGTGCTTTTTCGCCGCATCCTCGGCAAATTCCCATTGCTGGGCCAGCGACATCAATCCCTTCGTCGACATCGAGCCGAGCGAGATGATACCGATGCCGTATTTGCCGGCGAGTGTCATGCCCGACGGTGAAATCATCGACGCCACCACGAGCGGCATCTCCTCCTGATAGGGAAGGATCTGCAGCGCGGCATCCTGCATCGTGAACCAGTCGCTCCTGGCGGTGACGCGCTCGCCCCTGAAGAGACGGCGGATGACCGCGATCGCCTCGTCCTGGCGATCGCGCTGAGTCATCGGATCGATGCCGAGGGTGTGTGCGTCGGAGGCGAGCGCGCCCGGGCCCGAGCCGAAGATCGCGCGGCCCTGGGTCATGTGGTCGAGCTGCACCATGCGCTGCGCCACGTTGAAGGGATGATGATAGGGCAGCGAGATGACGCCGGTGCCGAGCTTGATGCGCTTGGTGCGTTCGCCGGCGGCCGCGAGAAACATTTCCGGCGATGCGATCATTTCCCAGCCGCTCGAATGATGCTCGCCGCACCAGAACTCGTCATAGCCGAGATCGTCGAGCAGCTCGACAAAATCGAGGTCGCGGCGGAATTGCAGCATCGGATGCTCGCCGAGCGGATGATGCGGGGCGAGGAAGGCTCCGAATTTCAGGCGCGGCATATGGGTTTTCTCCCGAGCGAAATTCTTGTCGTTGTCTGATCCCTCAAGGCTACGTAATGACGCCGTGCAAGGCAATCGCTCGCAAACCCATCAGGCCTCCGGTAGGGGCTGCCATGCGTGCAGCCGATGCGCTTTCGGACCCTCGCCCGAGGACCCTGCCGGATGCCTGTTTTTGAATGCGAATCGGGGTTGTTTACCGTCCGTTTCCGTCTAAAAGGCGCCGTGGTCCCGGCGGCGCGTGACGGGGCTGCTTTGGTCAAGAGGCCGTCAATGAATCCTGCGCAAGCCGCCCTGCCGCTGTCGGGCAATCCGCGCAAACAGCAGCTGAGAGAAGAGATCGAGGCGGGCCTCGACGAGATCGAGCGCTGGCGCAAGATCAACGCGGCCTATCACGCCGACGATCTCAAATTCATGCGCTTCCTGATCCCGCCGGGCAAGCGCGTGCTGGAGCTCGGCTGCGGGATGGGCGACCTGCTCGCGGCACTCGAGCCGTCCTATGGCGTCGGCATCGATTTCGGCGAGAAGGCGATCGAGCGCGCGCGCTCGCGCTATCCTCAGCTCAGTTTCGTCCTCGGCGACGTCGAGGATCCGGCGATCCTGAATTCGATTGAGGGCCCGTTCGATTATGTCGTCGTCGCCGACACCATCGGCATGTTCGAGGACATCGACGGCACGCTGCATCTGATAAACCAGCTTTGCGCGCCCTCGACGCGCATCGTCATCTCCTATTATTCCCATCTGTGGGAGCCGGTGCTGAAGACCGCCGAGGCGCTTGGCGTGCGACGCAAGCAGCCGCGCATCAACTTCATCGCGACTGCGGATTTCCTCAATCTGATGGACCTCGCCGATTTCGAGGTGATCAACCGCGAGCAGCGGCAGCTCCTGCCGCTTCGCCTGTTCGGGCTCGGCCCGTTCGTCAACAGGTTCATCGCGCCGCTGCCTGGCGTCAGGTCGCTTTGCCTGCGGACCTATCTGGTGGGCCGCCCCGTACGACTGTTTCCGGAGCGGAAATTCTCCGCAAGCATCCTGATCCCCTGCCGCAACGAGCGCGGCAACATCGAGGACGCGATCCTGCGCATGCCGCGGTTCGGCGCTGCGCAGGAAATCCTGTTCGTCGAGGGCAACTCCTCCGACGGCACGTTCGAGGAATGCGAGCGCGTCCGCGATGCCTACAAGGGGCAATGGGACATCAAGGTGCTGAAGCAGGATGGCAAGGGCAAGGGCGATGCGGTGCGCAAGGGTTTTGCGGCCGCAAAGCGACGACGTGCTGATGATTCTCGACGCCGACCTGACGATGCCGCCGGAAGCGCTGCCGAAATTCCAGGCGGTGATCGAAAGCGGCAAGGCCGATTTCGTCAACGGCACCCGCCTCGTCTATCCGATGGAAGACGAGGCGATGCGGCCGCTCAATTTCCTCGCCAACCGCCTGTTCGCCTATCTGTTTAGCTATCTCGTCAACACCCGCCTGACCGATACGCTGTGCGGCACCAAGGTGTTGATGCGGAAGGACTATGAGGTGCTGGCGAGGGAGCGCGACTATTTCGGCAATTTCGACCCGTTCGGCGATTTCGACCTGATCTTCGGCGCGGCAAAGCAGAACCTGAAGATCATCGAGACGCCGATCCACTACAAGGCACGCACTTTCGGCGAGACCCAGATTTCGCGGTTTCGCGACGGCTGGCTGCTGTTGAAGATGGTGTGGTTCGCCTACCGCAAGCTCAAGGCGATTTGATAACGCGCGCATTGTCGCGATCGGTGCGTTATACTGTGCGCCGAATCGCCGGCATCGATGAAATCTTTGTAGCGATTCCGGCGTTCGCGCGATCGATTATGACAAGCGTCGCATTTTCGTCGTGGATGCGGCGCGCTGCTCGCAAGTTGGACCGTTAACTTTTTACCGTGAGGGAAATTCGGCCACACTCTTTCGAATTCTTGGGGATCGACAGCACACGGCCATTTTATCCCTTTTTATTTTGCGCCGCAGCAACTATCTGTTTGGGTGACGGTTAAGGAAGTTTCTTGGTCAAGGAGCGACCGGTGTCTCTCGCCGAAAGCGTCGATTACCTGAGCCGTCTGCGCAAGCTGAACGGCTTCGACAATCTGGGAGCCTACGCGCGCCACGAGCGGCCCGGCGTGCGCAACCCGCTGTTCGAAGTCACCCGGTTCGGCTCGAACCCGGGCGCGCTGCGCATGTTTGCGTTCGTGCCCGCCAATTTACAGCAGCCGCGCGCGCTGGTCGTCGTGCTGCATGGCTGCGGACAGACGGCGGCCGGCTACGACCACGGCGCCGGCTGGTCGACGCTTGCCAAGCATTACGGCTTTGCGCTGCTCTTGCCCGAGCAGCAGGTTTCGAACAACGCCAACACCTGCTTCAACTGGTTCTTGCCTGAAGACATCACGCGCGAGCACGGCGAGGCTGCGTCGATCCGGCAGATGATCAGGCGCATGGTCGATACCCACGGTATCGATCCGCGCCGCGTGTTCGTCACCGGATTGTCTGCGGGCGGCGCGATGACCACGGTGATGCTCGCCACCTATCCGGAGGTGTTCGCCGCCGGCGCCGTTATCGCCGGACTGCCGTTCGGCGTCGCGTCCAACGTGCGGGAGGCGCTGAGCGGCATGCGCGGCTCCCATGCGCGCTCGGGCCGCGAGCTCGGCGAGCTCGTACGCAAGGCATCCCGCCACAAGGGCAAGTGGCCGCGGCTTTCGGTTTGGCATGGCAGCGCCGATCGCACCGTCAGCCCGGCGAACGCCAACGAGATCGTCAAGCAGTGGCTCGACGTGCATCATCTGCCGGCCGAGCCGATGTCGGAGGGGGTGGTCGACGGCCATCCACGGCAGGTCTGGTGGGATGGCGACGGCGAAACGCTCGTCGAGTCCTACACCATCACCGATATGGCCCACGGCACACCGATTGGCCTGGCCGATAACGACAAGCGTTATGGCAGAGAAGGCGCGTTCCTGATCGAGGCGGGAATTTCCTCCTCCTATCACATCGCGAAGTTCTTCGGCCTCACGGGCTGGATCAAGCAGGCGAGACCGGCGGCCAGACCCGAAAAGGTGCCGGTTGCGGACTCGCCAAGCGCGAAACTGATTCCGGCGGTCTCGCCGATTGGGCGAATCCTGCCGGTGGCGACGACACCCGATCTGTCCGAGGTGCTGTGGCCGCAGGCTGCGCGCAAGCCGCAGCCCGAAGCTGAGCCGCATGCGGAAGCGGCGCGCACGCCTCACGTGGAGCCGGAGCATCGGCCGCATGTGGAGCCGGAGCGCCAGCCGCGTCGCCGCGGCATCGATGTCGGCGCCGCCATCACTCGTGTGCTGACCGCGGCGGGTTTGCGCAAGAAGAGACGAGCTAAATCTCGCCCGTGATGAACGGGTTGGTCATACGCTCCTGCCCAATGCTCGAGCCCGCGCCATGACCGCAGATGAAGCCGACGTCGTCGCCCAGCGGCAGCAGCTTTTCCTTGATCGACCTGATCAGCGTCGCATGGCTGCCGCCGGGCAGATCGGTGCGGCCAACCGAGCCCGCAAACAACACGTCGCCGACATGGGCGAAGCGTAGTTCCTTGCAAAAATACACCACGCTGCCCGGCGAGTGGCCCGGGCAGTGCAGGATATCGAAGGTCAAGTCGCCGATTTCGACCTGGTCGCCCTCTTCGAGAAAGCGGTCGGTCTTGAAATCGCGCACGCCGCTCATGCCGAAGCGGGCGCCGCTGTCGACCACGTGATCGAGCATGAAACCATCGGCCTGGTGCGGGCCCTCGATTGGCACTTTCAGCGCGTCGCGCAGCTCCGCCGCGCCGCCGACATGGTCGATATGGCCGTGGGTCAGCCAGATCTTCTCGACGGTGACGCCGGTCTGCTTGATCGCGGCGAGGATCTTCGGCACGTCGCCGCCGGGATCGATCACCACCGCCTTCCTCGTCGCCTCGCACCAGATGATGGTGCAGTTCTGCTCGAATAGCGTCACCGGCACGATCATCGCGCCGGCTTTCGCCTTGGTCCGGGTTTCGTCTGTCATGCGCCGAGAATGCCGATTTCTGGCGGCTGGCGAAAGCAAAAGATTTGCAATGGAAACCTCTTGGAATTGGCTAGGATTGCCCCATGGAGAAGCCCGCCCCGAAAATCAGCCTGGTGCCGCCGCCGGACCGTCGCCAATCGGAGGCGGCGCTCGCAGTCGCGCGCGGGACCGCGCGGCTGTTGCGCTCCCTCGGCTTTTCCTGCATCGGCGAGCTGTCGCTGCCGTCGGGCCGCCGCGCCGATCTGGTGGCGCTGAACGAGCGCGGCGAGATCTGGATCGTCGAGATCAAGTCGTCGGTGGAGGATTTGCGCGCCGATCACAAATGGGAGGACTATCGCGCCCATTGCGACCGGCTATTCTTTGCTTTCACCCAGGACGTGCCGCACGAGATCTTTCCCAGGGATACCGGCTTGATCGTCGCCGATGCCTATGGCGCGCATCTGCTCTGCGACGCGCCGGAGCATCGCCTGCCCGCGCCCACGCGCAAATTGATGACAGTGCGGTTTGCGATCGCCGCGGCGGCGCGGATGAGCCGGCTGGTCGACCCGCAGGGCCATTCGGAGCTCTGGGACTAGATCCTCCCCGTTGATCGACCTGAACGCGCCGCCGTCTCGACGCGACCAAGATGGTTATCGGGGGTAAACTGATGCGCATCGAATGCAGCGACGCCAAAATCACGCTCACGTTCGAGCGCTCGCCAGAGCAACGGGCGGCGGCGACGCTGCATATGCTGTTCATGGGAGGCTTTGCCGCATTCCTGCTGTACTATGCGGTCTATGGACTGCTTTACGCGCCGATTTCCCGATCGCTTCCGGTCGCGCTATTCTTTGTCGCTGGTGCCGCCTTTGCCGTCTGGAACGGCTCAACCTCGCTGCTCGATCCCGACTATACCACCGCGTTCGATCTCAAGGCGCGGAGTGTGACGGTCACGGAAAGCAGCGTGATCACCCGCCAGCGCGGCCCCGTTTCGTTCGACGACATCATCGGTCTCGGCACGCGGGTTGGAAATGAAAACAAAACCAGGAGCGTCATTGCCGAGCTGGCGCTGGCGAACGGCGAGAGGTGGAAGCTCGGCTCTGATTGGATCTGGCTGCGCCCGGTTTCCGCAAGCGACATCCCTCGGCTGATCGCACGATTGCGCAAGGCGACCGGTCTTCCCGGAGAAGACAGCGATTGATTTTACCGCGGCGCGCGCTTGGCGAGAATGCGCTGCAGGGTGCGTCGGTGCATGTTGAGCCGTCGCGCGGTCTCGGAGACGTTGCGGTTGCACATCTCGTAGATGCGCTGGATGTGCTCCCAGCGCACGCGGTCCGCCGACATCGGATTTTGCGGCGGCTCGGATTTTTCCATCCCGGTGGCAAGCAGCGCGGCCACGACGTCGTCGGCGTCGGCCGGCTTGGCAAGATAGTCGACTGCGCCCATCTTCACCGCGGTCACGGCGGTTGCGATATTGCCGTAACCGGTCAGGATGATCGCGCGCGCCTCCGGGCGCTTCTTCTTCAGCGCGGAGACGACGTCGAGCCCGTTGCCGTCGCCAAGCCGCAAGTCGACGACCGCAAAGGCCGGCGCGCTCTTCCCGATCTGGGCCAGGCCCTCGGCGACGCTCTCGGCGGAGGTGACGGCAAAGCCGCGGGTCTCCATGGCGCGGGCAAGGCGCTCGAGGAACGGCTTGTCGTCCTCAACGATCAGGAGCGAACGATCGGCTTGGTCGGTCGGTTCGGCGGTGGTCAAGGCGGGATACCTCAAACTCGGCTGCCGCTGATATGGCGTGGCATGTCTGCGCTGCCAAGATCGCAAAATGACATTCCGGTAAATGCGGCCGAACGCCGCGCCGTGCTTAAGACGCTGTCTTCTCTCGATTTTCGTCGGCCTCGAAGACGTTGCGCGGCCACACGATCTGCACCACCGCACCGTGATCGGGGAATATCCGGTTTCTGAAGGAGACCGTGGCGCCGGTGCGTTCCAGCAGCGTGCGGGCGATGAAGACCCCGAGGCCGAGACCGCCATGCTCGCTCTGGGCCTCCTCCGTGCTTCGCCGCCGCGACAGATAGGGCTCGCCGATCCGCTTCAGGATGTCGGGCGCGAAACCGGGACCGTCGTCGGAAATCACGATCTCGACGGTGTCGTTGTTCCACCACGCGTTCACCTCCACCGTCGCGCGCGCAAAGTCGACCGCATTCTCCAGAATATTGCCGACGCCGTAAAGGACGGCGGGATTGCGCCGACCGACCGGCTCCTTGCTGCCGGCAACCGCGATGCGCACCTTGATGTCGACGCCGAAATCGCGATGCGGCGCCACCGTCTCTTCGATCAGGGTCGACAGCTTCATGCGGTCGAATGGCGCGCCGCTCGCCGAGAGCTGCGTGATCTTGGCGAGAATATCGCGGCAGCGCTGCGCCTGCTCGCGCAGCGTCTTGATATCGGCTGCCGCCTGGTTGTTGTCGGCAAGCTGGCGCTCCAGCTCGCGCGAGATCAGGACGATGGTCGAAAGCGGAGTGCCGAGTTCGTGGGCGGCGGCGGCGGCAAGACCGTCGAGCTGGGTGAGAAGCTGCTCGCGCGCCAGCACCAGCTCGGTCGCGGCCAGCGCGTCGGACAGCTTTCGCGCCTCCTCGGTGACCTGGAAGGCGTAGAGACTGGTGACGCCGATCGCCACGACGATCGAAAGCCAGACGCCGAGCATGTAGATCGGCGGCAGCACCAGCGGTTCCTCGGCATCCCATGGCAGCGGCAGATAGAAGAACACCAGCATCGACGCGCAGGCGACCGCAAGCGCGCCGAGCGCGATCGTCAGGCGCACCGGCAGGGCGGTCGCCGAGATCAGGACGGGCGCCAGAAACAGGAACGAGAACGGGTTTTGCAGGCCGCCGGTGAAGAACAACAGCGCCGCGAGCTCGACAATGTTGAGCGCGAGCAGCGCGGCGGCATACGCGGGCTCCAGCCGCTGCATGGTGTTGAACGCGGTCTGCAGCGCGAGATTGATGGCCGCCGACAGGCCGATAATCAGCATGCAGGGTACGATCGGCAGGTCGAATTCGAGGCCCTGCACCACGATGAAAATGGCGGCGAGCTGCCCGAGCGCGGCAAGCCAGCGCAGCCGCAGGATCGTGTCGAGACGAACATGGCGCCGCGGGTGGCGGAAGTCGGAGGCGGCGATATCGCTCATGCCGGTAATCTAGCGCACGCCGCCCTGATCACAAATTGCGCGATTGCGCGCAGGGAAGGTTGCACTCTCGCCCGCAATGGAGGAATGACGGCCCCGATGGCTTGGAACGACGACAACCCTGACGCAAGACAGGTGGTGGATCCGGGTGCGGCCGCCGCGATCGAGGTCGTGCACCTGGTGAAACAATACAAGCAGACCCGTGCGGTCGACGATATCTCCTTCTCGGTCGCTCGAGGCAGCATTACCGGGCTTTTGGGCGGCAACGGTGCCGGCAAGACCACGACGATTGCGATGATCATGGGGCTGGTGCTGCCGACCTCGGGCCGAGTCGCGGTGCTCGGTCATCCCATGCCGGCGGAGGCTTCGGCCGTGCTCGCGCGCATGAATTTCGAGAGCCCTTATGTCGACATGCCGATGCGGTTGACCGTGCGGCAGAATCTCACGATCTTCGGCCGGCTCTATGCGGTCCAAGACCTCCGCGCACGCATCGCCGAGCTCGCGCATGACCTCGATCTCGCCGAATTCCTCGACCGTCCCAACGGCAAGCTCTCGGCCGGGCAGAAGACCCGTGTCGCGCTGGCCAAGGCGCTGATCAACCGGCCGGAGCTGCTCCTGCTCGACGAGCCGACCGCCTCGCTCGACCCCGACACCGCCGACTGGGTCCGCGAGCATCTTGACACCTATCGCAAGACGCAGGCGGCGACGATCCTCCTCGCCTCCCACAACATGTTCGAGGTCGAACGGCTGTGCGATCGCATCATCATCCTCAAGCGCGGTCGCATCGAGGAGGATGACAGCCCCGCCCGCATCATGGCCCGCTACAGCCGCGACACGCTCGAGCAGGTGTTTCTGGATGTCGCACGCGGCCGCGCCGAGAACGGCGCTCCCGCGCTGCCGTCGCAGGAGGCGCGCTCCCAGGAAGCGATGCCATGAGCGAGCTCGCGCTGCATCGGGGCATCTCGCTCAACCGCATCGGCGCGATGATCCTGCGCTACTGGTATCTGTTGAGATCGTCCTGGCCGCGGCTTCTTGAACTGATGTACTGGCCGGTGCTTCAGGTGATCACCTGGGGCTTCCTGCAGACCTATATCGCCCAGAATGCCAACTTCTTCCTGCGTGCCGGCGGCACCTTGATCGGCGCCGTGATCCTGTGGGACATCCTGTTCCGTGGCCAGCTCGGATTTTCCATCTCGTTCCTCGAAGAGATGTGGGCGCGCAATCTCGGCAACCTGATGATGAGCCCGCTGAAGCCGATCGAGTTTCTGTTGGCGCTGATGACGATGAGCCTGATCCGCCTTGCGATCGGCGTGATCCCGATGATGCTGCTGGCGCTCCTGGTCTTTCACTTCAACGTCTTCGATCTCGGCTTTCCGCTGATCGCCTTCTTCTGCAACCTGATCTTCACGAGCTGGGCGGTCGGCATTTTCGTCTCGGGGCTCGTGCTGCGTCACGGGTTGGGCGCCGAAAGCATCGTCTGGACCTTGATGTTCGCGCTGATGCCGCTCGCCTGCGTCTACTATCCCGTTCACGTTCTGCCCGGCTGGCTGCAGATCGTCTCCTGGTCGCTGCCGCCGACCTATGTGTTCGAAGGCATGCGGGCGCTCCTGATCGACCACACCTTTCGGGCCGACCTGATGGTCGAGGCGCTTGCGATCAATGCCGTCCTGCTTGTGGCTGCATTTTTGGCATTCCTTGCCCTTTTGAGGAGCGCGCGGCACCGCGGCTCCCTGCTCACGGCCGGCGAATAGGCTCACTTTCCCGTGGATTTTCGGCGGTTTGGCTAGCCAAGAACGGTGGTAATCCCGATCTTCGCATTGACGCAATATTACGCATTCGTCAGTATGCTGCGGCGCAAACAGGGGTCTGAGAATCATGGCAATTGGTGAGTTTGGCGGCGCCCCGCCATTAGTGGCCGAAGGCAGTCCGGCGCTGACGACGCCGATGTACTGGATGTACGAGATGGGGCACGCCTCCCTAAATCCGGCGCGCGCGGTCATCGATGCCACCAAGATCCTGTTCCAGAATCCGCTGAATCCCTGGTCACACACCGAGGTCGGGAAGTCGATCGCCGCGGCGTGCGAATTGTTCGAGCGCACCACGCGCCGTTACGGCAAGCCGGAGTGGGGTATTCACGAGACCGAGGTCAACGCGATCCGCGTTCCCGTCGAGATCAGGAGCGTGTGGGAAAAGCCGTTCTGCCGTCTGCTCTATTTCGATCGCAAGTTCACCCGTCCGTTGCGCCACCCCCAGCCGCGCATCCTGATCGTGGCCCCGATGTCAGGACACTACGCGACGCTGCTGCGCGGCACCGTCGAAGCCTTCCTGCCGACGCACGACGTCTACATCACGGACTGGTCGGATGCGCGCATGGTGCCGCTCACCGAAGGGCGCTTCGATCTCGACGATTACATCGACTACGTTATCGAGATGCTGCATGAGCTCGGCCACAACATGCATGTCGTCGCGGTATGCCAGCCATCGGTCCCGGTGCTCGCGGCTGTTTCGCTGATGGAAGCGCGGCGCGATCCGTTCGTGCCGGTCTCGATGACGTTGATGGGCGGTCCGATCGACACTCGTCGCAATCCGACCGCGGTCAACAAGCTCGCCGAAGAGCGCGGCATCGGCTGGTTTCGCAGGCATGTCATCACCAAGGTACCATTTCCTCACCCTGGCGTTGGACGCGCGGTCTATCCGGGCTTTCTGCAGCTCAATGGCTTCATCAGCATGAATCTCGATCGCCATATGGATGCGCACAAGGACCTTTTCCGCAATCTGGTGAAGGGCGACGGCGATCTCGTCGACAAGCACCGCGACTTCTACGACGAATACCTCGCGGTCATGGATCTCGCGGCCGAATATTACCTGCAGACGGTCGAGACCGTGTTCGTCAAGCACGCTCTGCCGAAGGGCGAAATAACTCATCGCGGCACATTGGTCGATCCATCGAAGATCATGCGCGTCGCTCTGATGACGGTTGAGGGCGAACATGACGACATTTCGGGACTTGGTCAGACCGAAGCGACGCATTCGCTATGCACGTCCATCCCGACTCACCGCCGGATTCATTACGTGCAGAAGGGTGTCGGGCATTACGGCGTGTTCAATGGTTCCCGATTCCGTTCGGAGATCGTGCCGCGCATCAACGATTTCATGATGTCGGCCGCCAATCCGAAGTCGCGACTCGCGATTGCGGCCGAATAGACCGCGAATCGACGCGTTCTCACGCGAATTCGACGCATGCACCGGCAGGGCCGGTGTTTCAGGGCCGTGGACAGGCGTCCGCGCAGGGCCCCCCGGGGAGCCGATTCGAGGCTCCCTGAAGCAGTGATTGTTAACTCACTCCTTCGAGGCCACTTTCGGGGGCGGTTCCAGCCAAAAATATCGGTTCCGGCCCCATCCTGTAGGGCCTGAGGGCGCCTAAGCCCCTGTATATTGGGCAAATGATTTGTTTTTGCAGCGATCGAATTCCGTGGCGGCGGATATGGCAGAATCCGACCGAACTGCTTCTCCCCGGACTTACAGACATGGCCACCCGTGCGCTCCTCTATCGGCGCCCTGCCGAACCCGCGACTCTTCTGGTCAAGCATGGCTCGCAGGTCTTTGCGGTCCGCTTGCGAAGACATCGGCGC
Source organism: uncultured Alphaproteobacteria bacterium (assembly GCA_963738845.1). GTDB lineage: Bacteria > Pseudomonadota > Alphaproteobacteria > Rhizobiales > Xanthobacteraceae > Bradyrhizobium. The sequence continues at coordinate 28,409 of CAVTYJ010000027.1, forward strand.
GCGAGACGATACACGTTGCGCATTCACCCGACCGATCGCGAGGCAATTCTGACCATGCCGCCACGCGGCACGATCGCGGAAGCCAGGGAGTTTGCGCAGCTGCATGGCGGCTGGATCGCGGCGCGCCTCGGTCGATTGCCGAAGGCGGCACCGTTTCAGCACGGCACGGTGGTGCCGTTGCGCGGAACGTCGCACAGGATCGTACATCGCGCCGGCGAGCGTGGAACGGTGTGGACGGAAACGCGCGACAGCGGCGAGAAGATCATCTGCGTCGTCGGCGATGAGGAGTTCACCGATCGCCGCGTCCGCGACTTTCTCAAGCGCGAAGCCCGCCGCGACTTGCAGAGATCGGCCGAATCCTATGCCGATGCGCTCGGGGTGAGGGTCAAGCGGCTCTCGATCCGCGACCAGTCGAGCCGCTGGGGCTCGTGCACCTCTGCCGGCTCCCTGTCGTTCTCGTGGCGGCTGATTCTCGCGCCGTCCTTCGTTCTGGATTACCTCGCCGCCCATGAGGTCGCCCATCTCGTCGAGATGAACCATTCGCCGCGGTTCTGGCGCGTGGTCGGGCGGATTTGTCCGTCGTCCGAACGCGCCAAGAAATGGCTCGACAATTGCGGCAACGACCTCCACCGCTACGGCATCGAGGACTAGCACTTCTGAACGCAAGTGCCCCCGTTCAAACATGTTCCCAGGATGGGTCGTCGAGCGCGTCGGCAACCCCCGTATCTCTGGATTCCGTGCCAAGGCTATGACCAAGCCGCCCTGAGCCGCCTGCAGCGCGCATTTCCGCGCCCCGCCGGACCGATGGGCGTGTCCAGCATGAGCGGGTGGAGGCGGATGTTCGACGATCCATTATCGCGTCAGGTGTGGCGTGCTTCGGCCCAGCGGATGAGTGGACGGATTGGTATCATCATCTGCTGGCTTGGCTGATTCCGCCCGGCCACGACACTCATGTCGAACCGCTGCTGGAAATATTGATATCGGGTTTTTTCACCCAGCATCCTGACGGGCCCACAAACGCGCCCTATTCCGGGTTTTTCGACGACGCCCTGGATACACTCGGGCGATGTCTGATGGACCGGGCCTGCTGGCCGGATGGAGAGATCGATGTGGCGGCCTGCTTGACGCCGCCGGACTTTGGGCAGCCGTGGTGCTTGTCTTATGCGAGCGGCAAGCTTTCCGCGTCGATGTTCTTTTGCCTGAAATATCTCGCGGTGGACGACATTGCCCCTTGGTTGATGTCCGTGCTGGGCATTTCGAATATCCACTGGCGCGCGGCGCTCATCGCCTGGTTCGTCGGAGCACACGGCCTGCTTGACGGACGCATTCGACAACCTTCGGAACTCCAGGAGACCGCGACGCCGGCAATAGGCTGGGATTTTTCGTACTGGCTTAAGGGGAATTACACAGGCGACTACACCGGCAAGATGCCTATCAGCGACTTCCTGCCCGGGGAAAACCGACAAGCCGCCATTGGAGCTGTGCGGTCGGCCATGACCGAGACAGTCTTCATAGAATGGCTGGCCTCAATCGCCCGCGATGAAAAGTTGGCTTTCGAGTTGGATGATCTGCCGTTCCGGTTTTGGGAGCTTTATGGACAAGCTGTCCATGCGCCGGAAGCTTAGTGCGTTATTTTGATCATCGTCCGTCTACCGTCCCCGCCCGAACAGCCGATCCATCAGCCAGCCATCGAGGCCTGCGGCAGGCTCAGGCCGCACGGCGGCGCGCGTTGGCTGTGGTCGGCCACCAGCCGCTGCTGCCGGCGGCGGGGCAGGGGCAGTCGGCGCGGTCACCTGCGAGGCGATCTGGGCGAGATTCGAGAATGGACCGCTCTGCGCGGCCGGGAGGGCTGCGACCGGCACGCCCTGATGGGCCGCGCGCATGAAGCGCGTCCACACCTCGACCGGCAGACCGCCGCCGGTTGCCTTCTTGGTCGGCGAGTTGTCGTCATTGCCGAGCCAGACGCCGGTCACGAGATTGGCCGTGTAGCCGATGAACCAGGCGTCGCGGAAATCCTGGCTGGTTCCGGTCTTGCCGGCGGCGATCCAGCCCGGAATCTCGGCCTTGCGCGCGGTACCGGAGATCAGCGTCTCCTCCATCATCACGTTCATCATCGCGACATTGCGCGGGTCGATCACCTGATTGGGCTCGTCCTTCTGACGCAGGTAGATCACCTTGCCGTCCAGCGTCCTGATCCGGGTCACGACATGCGGCGAGATGGCGATGCCGCCATTTGCAAAGGGTACATAGGCGCCGACCAGCTCGGTCAGCGAAACCTCGCTGGTGCCGAGCGCGATCGAGGCATTGGCCTCGAGCTTTGAGGAAATGCCGAGCCGATGCGCGGTGCGCACCACGTTCTTTGGACCGACTTCAAGCCCAAGCCGTACCGCGACGGTGTTGAGCGACATGGCAAGCGCCTGTGTCAGCGTGACCGGACCGAAATATTCGTGGCTGTAGTTTTCCGGCTTCCAGCCCTTGACGTCGAGCGGGGCGTCCACGCGGATCGTCTCCGGCGTCAGGCCGGCCTCGACGGCAGTGAGATAGACGAACGGCTTGAAGGCGGAGCCCGGCTGGCGTTTGGCGGTGATGGCGCGGTTATACTGGCTCTCGGCATAATTGCGGCCGCCGACCATGGCGCGCACGGCGCCGTCCGGGCTCATCGCCACCAGCGCGCCCTGGCTGACGTTGAACTTCACGCTCTTGGCCGCGAGCTCGTCGATCACGGCCGCCTCCGCGACGCTCTGTAGCTTTGGATCGATCGTGGTCTCGACCACGATCGACTGCTCGATCTGGCCGATGAGATCGTCCAGGACCTCGCCGATCCAGTCGGCCACATAGTTGACCGTGCCCGCGCCGGCCGGTTTCACCGAGATCGCGGGATGGGCGATCGATGCCTGCGCCTGCAATTCGGTGATGAATTTGGATTCCGCCATGGCCGCGAGCACGGTCTGCGCGCGCTTTTCCGCTCCCTCGGGATTGCGGTTCGGCGCCAGGCGCGAGGGCGATTTGACCAGGCCCGCGAGCATCGCAGCTTCAGTCAGCGACACGTTTCGGGCCGACTTGCCGAAATAGCGTTGGGACGCCGCTTCCACGCCATAGGCGCCGGAGCCGAAATACACGCGGTTCAGATAGAGCTCGAGGATCTCGGCCTTGGAATATTTGCGTTCAAGCCACAGCGCGAGCTCGACCTCCTGCAGCTTGCGGCCGAGCGTGCGCTCTTGCGTTAGAAACAGATTCTTTGCGAGCTGCTGGGTCAGCGTCGAGCCGCCCTGGGAGACGCCGCGATGCAGGACATTGGCGACGGCCGCGCGCATGATCCCATAGGGGTCCACGCCGTGGTGCGAATAGAACCTGCGGTCCTCGATGGCGATGAACGCTTTCGGCAGATAGGCGGGCAGGTCCTTGAGCGCGATATTGGCGCCGGCCATCTCGCCGCGCTGGGCGAGGACGCTGCCGTCGACGCCGACGATCTCGATGCTTGGTGGGCGCTTGGGGATTTCCAGTGACTGGATCGGCGGCAGATGCGCGCCGACCCAGACCACGACGCCGACGCCTGCGATCACGGCCCAGAGCGAGAGCACTGCGCCCCAATAGACCATGCGCGTCAGGCTCAGCCGCCCGCGCGATCTGGATCGCCGCTTGCGCGGCTTGCGCTCGCGCGCGGGCGGCGGAGGCGGCGGATCGTCCTCCACCTCATCCTCTTCGACGACCTTGCGCTTGGCTGCGGCCTTTTTCGGCTTGTCTTCGGGGGTCGGAATGCGGTCCTTGGGATCGAGACGCAGATCGGCGAGCGCGGCCGCGAGGCCAAATCGCGGCTCTTTGCGTCCGCCGCTCTTTTTCCGTCCCCACGCCATACGCAATATGCCCAGAAAATCTCCGGCGGAACGGTAGCGAGGGGACTTTAAGGGCGGGTTACGCAAAGGTTAACGCGCCATTAGCGCATGAGGGAACGTACTCCGACCAGGACCGTGCCCGGGCAGTCCTTGGGCCGTCGCCGTGTGCTAAAAGCGTTGCGACAAAATCCTGGGAGAAGCGCGATGGGCCATATCGATCCGACCAAAGAGGTGTTTGCAGAGTTCCGCCAGAACGACCGACCCGGCCCGATCCACATGCTCAATCTCGTCCGCCTGCGAAAGGAGGCGCTGTATCCCGACGGCCGCAAGGCGAGCGGAGCCGAAGCTTACGCCGCTTACGGGCGCGAGAGCCGTCCCGTGTTCGAAAGGCTCGGCGGCCGGATCGTGTGGCGGGGCCGTTTCGAGCTGATGCTGATCGGACCGGCGGACGAACGCTGGGACCATTGCTTCATCGCCGAATATCCAAGTGTCGCTGCCTTCGTGGAAATGATCCGCGATCCCGTCTATCGCGAGGCGGTCAAGCATCGGCAGGCGGCGGTGGAGGATTCCCGCCTGATCCGCCATGCGGTGTTGCCCGTCGGCAAGACCTTTGGGGAGGTGCCGAGCTAGCCGGCAACGTCGAGCAAAAAAATCGGCGGCCGGGGAGGGCCGCCGATGGTCGATGCGCCTGGACGTGATTAGCCCGACGCGCCGGTGTCCTCGAGGATCGGCCCGAACAGCTCCCAGCGCTCGCCGTTGAACCTTTCCATCTGCAACTGCTTGTTGACCCGATAGTCGGTCGGCGAGGTGTTCAGCTTGATTCCGGGCAGCGACAGGTCGAGCACGACGTCCTTGAGCGACGTCGCCTGCTTCATCACGTTCTCGCGCGTCAGGTCGTCGCCGCACTGCTTGAGCGTATAGACAAGAAGCTGAGCCGTGGTGTAGCCGTAGGTGTTGAACAGCGAGCCCTTGTCGCCGTCCGGATAGTACTTGGCCATGAACTCCAGATATTTCTTCATGCCCGGATCGTCTTTCCAGGTCGGGTCGGCCGGATCCTTGCCGTAATTGACGCTGATCACGCCCTTCGATGCCTCGAGCCCGGCCGGCTGCATCACGGCGCCGACGGAGGTCGCGTTGATGTCGAGGATGTGGATCGGGTGCCAGCCGAGTTCGTAGTTCTTCTTGATGGCCTGGGCCGCGAATTTCGGCGTGGTGGCGGAGAAGAACAGGTCGGCGCCGGAATCCTTGATCTTGAGGATCTGCGAGTCGATGGTCGGATCGGAGACCTCGTAGGAGGCTTCGGCGACGATCATGCTCGCGGCCTTGTTGCCCAGCCCCGCCTTGATGCCGTTCAGATAGTCCTTACCGAGATCGTCGTTCTGATAGAGGATGCCGACCTTTGCATCCGGCTGGTTCTTCAGAATGTACTGCCCGTAGATGCGGCCTTCGACGAAATAGTTCGGGTTGTAGCCCATCGTCCAGGGGAAGTTCTTGGGATCGGTGAAGCGCGACGCGCCGGTCGCGGCATAGAGCTGCGGCACCTTCTTGCTGTTGAGATATTTCTGCACGGCGGCATTCGAGGGCGTGCCGAGGACCTGGAACGTGAGCAGCACCTCGTCGCTTTCGACGAGCTTGCGCATCTGCTCCACCGCCTTGGGCGGGCTATAGGCATCGTCATACTGGATCAGGTTGATCTTGCGGCCGTTGATGCCGCCCTGATCGTTGATCATCTGAATATAGGCGGCCTGCGTCTTGCCGATGGTGGCGTAAGCCGACGCGGGGCCGGAGAAGGCGAGCGTCTGGCCGATCTTGATTTCGGTATCGGTGGCGCCGGTGTCGTATTTCTTCTGCGCCAGTGCCGGCGAGGCAGACAGGGCGATCGAAAGCGCCGCGCCCGTCGCCAAATGAAAAAATCCGTGCCTCATGTCGTTTCCGTTCCTCATAAAATTGGGGGATCATGGATGGTCTCGGCCACCACTCGCGGGAATAGTGGCGGAAGCCATGCCGCATTGCAAGATCAGGCGAGGCGGAAAGGTGAATTTGGCTTAGGCCAAGAGTAGTAAAATCAATGTAATGGCCGCGGGCGCGGCCTGCACAAGAAGGATTCTGCGGCTCACGGTCGCGGCGCCAAAGATGCCGGCGACGATCACGCAGAGCAGGAAGAAAATCTTGATCTGAAAAGCAAAGGCGGGTGCGGGGTGAACGAGGCCCCAGACGAGGCCCGCGGACAGAAAGCCGTTATAGAGCCCCTGATTGGCCGCGAGTATCTTCGAGTCCGCGGCCTTTTCCGGTGACTGACGAAACGTCTTCAGGCCCAGAGGCCTGGTCCAAAGGAACATTTCCAGGACCAGGAAATAGATGTGCAGCGCCGCGATCAGCGCGACCATCGCATTCGCAATCGAGGTCATGACGGCTCCCTGGCTAACGGGCAGAGGCTAGCACGGTGGCGTGAACTTTCGACTAGGCCGCCGGTTTCGCCGACGCCTCGCCATTGGCCAGCAAATGCAACAGCGCGCTTCGGATCGCCGCCTGCCGCGTCGGCGCGCTGATCTGCGCTCCCAGGAGGTCGGTGACGTAAAACACGTCGCGCGCGCGTTCGCCGAAGGTCGCAACATGGGCCGAGGCGATATTGAGGTTGAGCTTGGAGAGCGCGGTCGTGAGCTGGTAGAGCAGGCCCGGACGGTCGAGGCCTGAGACTTCGATGACCGTGTAAAGCTCCGACCACTGGTTGTTGATCGTGACTTCCGGCTCGACGGCGAAGGCGCGAACCTTGTTGCCGCGCGCGACCGTCCGCCGCGCCACCGCCTCCGGCAGGCGCAGCTTGCCTTCGAGCACATCCTCGATCATTTCGCCGATGCGCGTTGCGCGCCGGCCTTCATCTTCGTCGCGTTCATACTCCCTGGAGATCGCGATGGTGTCGACCGCGCGGCCGTCGGTCGTGGTGTAGATCTGCGCGTCGACGATGTTGGCGCCGGCCGACGCACAGGCTCCCGCGATGATCGAGAGCAGCCACGGATGGTCGGGCGCCAGAATCGTGAGCTCGGTGACGGCGCGCGCTTCGTCGAAACCGACATTGATCGCAAGCTTGTGGCCAGCCAGTTCGCTGGCGCGAATGAAGCGAGCCTGCCGGATCTTGCGCGGAAGCTCGACCTTGAGCCAATAGGCCGGATAATGGCGGCCGATATAGGCGTTGATCTCGGCTTCGGGCCAATCGGTGAACGCGGCGCGGAACTCGGCCTGCGCCGCCGCGATGCGGCGGGCACGGTTCACTTCCGAGAAGCCGCCGGTCAGCACCGGCTCGGTTTCGTAATAAAGCGTGCGGATCAGCTGGGCCTTCCAGCCGTTCCAGACGCCGGGGCCGACGCCGCGAATGTCGGCGGTGGTGAGAATGGTCAAGAGCTTCATCTGCTCCACCGATTGCACCACGCTGGCGAAATTCTCGATGGTGCGGCGGTCGGACAGGTCGCGCGACTGGGCGACCGTCGACATGGTCAGATGCTCCTCGATCAGCCAGGCGACAAGCTCGGTGTCGCCGGCGGAAAAGCCCAGCCGCGGGCACAACCGTCGCGCCACCTTGGCGCCCGCGATCGAATGGTCTTCGGGCCGGCCCTTGGCGATGTCATGAAGCAGCACCGCGATATAGATCACCGGCCGATGCTCGGGGCGGATCTTGCGCATCAGGTCGCTGGCCATCGCCAGCTCGTCGTTGTTGCCGCGCTCGATCTCCTGCAAAAAGCCGATGCAGCGGATCAGATGCTCGTCCACCGTATAATGGTGGTACATGTTGAACTGCATCATCGAGACGATCTTGCCGAAGGCGCGGATGAAGTGACCGAGCACGCCGGTCTCGTTCATGCGCCGCAGAACGGTCTCGGCGTCGTTCGAGGTCAGGATCTCCATGAACAGGCGGTTGGCCTCGGGATCGTCGCGCAGCTCCGTGTTGATGAGCTTGAGCGAACGCGTCACGGTGCGCATCGCGTCGGGATGGAACGCGAGGTTGTTCTTCTGCGCCACGCGGAAGATCCGGATCAGATTGACCGGATCGTGCTTGAACACGTCGGGCGCCGCGAGGTTGATGCGGTTGTTGTCGACGATGAAGTCGTCGCTGTCGGGGGCGCGGCGCCGGCTCGTGCTCGGACGCAGCCGCGCCATGAAGCGGCTCAGCACCGGCGCGGGCTTGGCCTGCTGGTCCTCCAGCTTGGCGCACAGGATCGCGGTCAGGTCGCCGACGTCCTTTGCGACCAGGAAGTAGTGCTTCATGAAACGCTCGACGTCCTGCATGCCGGGATGGCTGGTGTAGCCGAGCCGCACCGCGATTTCCCGCTGCAGGTCGAATGACAGCCGCTCTTCCGCGCGGCCGCTCACGAAATGCAGATTGCAACGCACCGACCACAGGAAATCGGCGCAGCGGCGGAACGTGCGGTATTCCTGCGCATCGAACACCCCGCGCTCCAAGAGCTCGTCCGCCTCGCGCACGCGGTAGACATATTTGGCGATCCAGAACAGCGTGTGCAGGTCGCGCAATCCGCCCTTGCCGTCCTTCACGTTGGGCTCGACCAGATAGCGCGACTGGCCGGCGCGGCGGTGGCGCTCCTCGCGTTCGGCGAGTTTTGCCGTCACGAATTCGGTCGCCGTGCCCTGCACGACCTCGCGGTCGAAACGTGAGACAAGCTCTTCATAGAGCGGCTTGTCGCCGGTCAGGAACCGCGTCTCCAGGATCGCGGTGCGGATCGTCATGTCGCCGCGCGCCTGGCGGATCGATTCATCCACCGAGCGCGTGGCATGGCCGACCTTCAGGCCCATGTCCCACAGGCAATACAGAATGGCTTCGGCTACCTGCTCGCCCCAGGCGGTCTGCTTGTAAGGCAGGATGAAAAGCAGATCGATGTCGGATTCGGGCGCCATGAGGCCGCGCCCGTAGCCGCCGGTCGCTACGATGGCCATGCGCTCGGCGCCGGAGGGAATGGGCGAACGGTAGAGATGCCGGGTTGCCGCCGCAAACAGGATGCGGATGATCTCATCCTGCACGAAGCATAAGCGTTCGGCGCAGCGGCGGCCGTGGCGGTCCCTGAGCAGCACGTTTTGCGCGGTAGCGCGCGCGGCAATCAGCTCGGCCTTGAGAAGCTGCGCCACCGCCGAGCGGAACGTGTCCTCGCGGCCGCGGTGTTTCTCGGCCAGCGCGTCGACGGCGGGCCCGACGCGGGCAGTGTCGAAATAGGCATCGGCCTCGTGCTTTGGCTGGGCAACCACAACGTCCATGGACCAATCGGTATCGGACGAGGCTGTCGCTGTCACCCCGACATTGCAAAATAATAAAGAGGAGGCCCATGCTGGCGATCTCTGGCCCAGGGCAAAACCGTTCTCGCCGACCCCGCCGCGGGGAGGCGGATTTTCTCGTTGACCCGAAGCCATAACGCATTGAAATACCAGCCTGTTTTTTCAAGCCCGCGAGGAGGTCAGATGGCCAGAGCAAGAACTCTCGATTTCAAGGCGCTCAATTTCAGGATTCCTTTCGGGGCGGATGCTCGTCCTCGCGGCTTGGATCGCGCTTGGCGGCAACGCTGTCGCGGCTGAGGCGGTGAAGGAGATTCACATCGACTGGGCGACCTACAATCCGGTGTCGATGGTGCTCAAGCAGAAAGGGCTTCTGGAAAAGGAATTCGCCAAGGACGGCATCAGCATCGTCTGGGTGCAGTCGGCCGGCTCCAACAAGGCGCTCGAATTCCTCAACGCCGGGTCGATCGATTTCGGCTCGACCGCGGGTTCCGCTGCGCTGGTCGCCAGGATCAACGGCAACCCGATCAAGTCAATCTATGTCTATTCGCGCCCCGAATGGACTGCGCTCGTGACGACCAAGGATTCGAAAATCGCAACAGTGGCCGATCTGAAAGGCAAGCGCGTCGCGGTGACCCGCGGCACCGACCCGCACATCTTCCTGGTGCGCGCATTATTGAGCGCGGGGCTGTCGGAAAAGGACATCACGCCCGTGCTGCTGCAGCATGCCGACGGCAAGACCGCGCTGATCCGCGGCGATGTCGATGCCTGGGCCGGGCTCGACCCGATGATGGCGCAGGCCGAGATCGAGGATGGCGCGAAGCTGTTCTACCGCAAGGCCGACGCCAACACCTGGGGCATTCTCAACGTGCGCGAGCAGTTCCTGAAGGATCATCCGGATATCGTCCGTCGCGTTCTCGGGGCCTACGAGGACGCGCGCAAATATTCGCTCGCCAACTATGACGAGTTGAAAAAGACCTTCATCGGCGTGACCAAGCTGCCGGAGAACGTGGTCGACAAGCAACTGAAGGAGCGCACGGAGCTGACCCATAGCCGGATCGGCAACCCACAGCGCGAGTCGATCCTGGCGGCTGGACTGGCGCTGCAACAGGCCGGCGTGATCGATCCGAAGGTCGACGTGAAGGCGAGCCTCGATGCGCTGATCGACGATCAGGTTCCGCTGCCGACGAATTAGGGATGAGGGCGTTGCTTTGCGTCATGGCCGGGCATTGTCCCGGCCATCCACGTTCTTGGGCACCGAGCTAAGACAAGGCGTGGAGGCTCGGGTCGAGCCGACAATGACGGCCTTGAGCGCTGACGGCCGTATCTGCCTTGCATTCCTCTCTTGAGAAGCGTTTTGCTATGGCCATGACGACTGAACTCGAGGCCATCGAACGGACCGAGGCGGTTGCGCCGCAGGTGCAGTCGTTGCGCCTGGCGCGCCATGCGAGGCCGGCGCTCGGCTTTCTGCTGCCGGTGTCGCTTGCGCTCGGCTGGGAATTGATCGTCTGGCTCGGTTTTTCCAGCGGACGGCTGGTGCCGCCGCCCTCGAAGGTGATCTCGACCCTGGTCGAGCTCGCACAGAGCGGCGAGCTGCTCCGCCATATCCTCGCCACGCTCACGCGCGTCGCGCTCGGCTTCGCTGTTGGCGTCGTCGCCGGCACGCTGTTGGGCGCGATCTCCGGTTACTGGGCGCTGGCGCGCCGGCTGCTCGATCCGACCATCCAGGCCTTGCGCGCGATCCCCTCGCTCGCCTGGGTGCCGCTGTTCATCCTGTGGCTCGGCATCTTCGAGACCTCGAAGATCGCCCTGATCGCGGTCGGCGTGTTCTTTCCGGTCTATCTCGGCGTGCTGGGCGCAGTCCTCAGCGTCGATCGCAAAATCGTCGAGGTCGGGCGCATCTTCCGTCTGTCGGGACCGGCGATGATCCGGCGCATCCTGCTGCCAGCGGTGCTGCCGGCCTATGTCGTTGCGCTGCGGGTCGGCCTGGGCCTGGGGTGGATGTTCGTGGTTGCGGCCGAACTGATGGGCGCGTCCGAAGGGCTCGGTTATCTCCTCATCGACGGCCAGCAGCTCGGCAAGCCGGCGCAGATCATGGCCGCAATCGTGGTCTTTGCCGTCCTCGGCAAGTTGACCGACTGGCTCATCGAGGTTGCGGCCTCGCCGCTGCTTCGCTGGCAGGATGCGTTCGGCCGAGCGGGCGGAGCGAACTAGATGCTGGCGCTCAAAAAGGTCGGCAAGACCTATCCCAATGGCGTGCACGCGCTCGAGCAGTTTTCGGCAGAAATCAATCTCGGCGAGATCGTTGCCATCATCGGCGGCTCCGGCTGTGGCAAATCGACCTTGCTGCGCGCGGTCGCGGGCCTCGACCGCGCGACATCCGGCTCCGTGACGCTCGACCAGACCATGATATCCGCGCCCCATCCCAAGATCGGCATCATCTTCCAGGAACCGCGGCTTCTGCCGTGGCTATCGGTCGCCGACAATATCGGCTTCGGCCTCTCCGAGCTGCCGGCCGCGATCAGGCGCGAGCGGATTGCCCGTGCGCTCGATCGGGTCGCGCTCGCCGACAAGGCCAAAGCGTGGCCGCGGGAATTGTCGGGCGGGCAGGCGCAACGCGTGGCGATCGCGCGCGCTTTGGTGCCGCAGCCGGAGGTGCTGCTGCTGGACGAGCCGTTCTCGGCGCTCGATGCCTTTACCCGTCGCGACCTGCAGGACCATCTGCTCGACCTCTGGGCCGACACAAGACCGACGCTGATTCTCGTGACGCATGATGTGGAGGAAGCCGTGGCGCTGGCCGACCGCGTGCTGGTGATGCGGCCGCGTCCGGGCCGGCTGTTCGAGGCGATCAACATCAATCTCGGGCGGCCGCGCGATCGCAACTCGCCCTTGTTCGGCGATTTCAAGGGTCACGTCCTGACGGCGCTCGACCGCTCGCTCGATCGCCACGTTCCCGATCGGCGCGCGGAATCCGGCCCCGGGCAGGCGATGTGGTGGTGACAACAACAGGCGTTTCGATTACATCCGCTCACGCCCAAGAAGAACACGGGAGAGAGCAACCATGGACGCCGCCGAACTCCGCGCCCTCCAGGCCCCGATCAAGGAACGCTACAAGTCGGATCCCTCGGCCGCGGTCATCACGCTGAAAGCCAAAGGCTCGATCGAGAGCGAGGGGATCACCTGCAAGGTCGAGACCGGCCGCGCGCTCGCGCTCGCGGGCCTGCACCCGGCGACGGGCGGCTCGGGCCTCGAGCTTTGCTCGGGTGACATGCTGCTGGAAGCCCTGGTCGCCTGCGCCGGCGTGACCTTGAAGTCGGTTGCGACCGCAATCGAGGTGCCGCTCAGGAGTGGCAGCGTCATCGCCGAGGGCGATCTCGATTTCCGCGGCACGCTCGGGGTCGACAAGGAGGCGCCGGTCGGCTTTGCCGAGATAAGATTGCGCTTCGAGGTCGCAACCGACGCGCCGCAGGACAAGCTCGATCTGTTGCTGAAGCTCACCGAGCGTTATTGCGTGGTCTATCAGACCATCAGGAACGGTCCGCAGGTTTCGGTGTCGATGAAACGGGTCTAGTCGTCCCCGCGAACGCGGGGAGTCATAGCCGCGAACGCTCACGATTTAGGCCTGTTAACCCCAATTCCCCGCAAAACGATTGCCAGCGTTTATGGGTCCGGCCTCGCGTTTCGCCTGGCCGGGACGACAGATGATGTCCGCCGACCTTTCCTTCATCCTGATGCTGATTTTGCGCATGGCGGTTGCCGCCGCCTTCGTGGTGTCGGCATCGTTCATCGCCGAACGCGCAGGCCCCGTCATCGGTGCGCTGGTCGCGACCCTGCCGATCTCGGCCGGGCCGGCCTATGTCTTCCTCGCGCTCGATCATGATGCAGCCTTCATCGCGCAAGGTGCGCTGGCGAGCCTGCCGGTGAATGCCGCGACCATCTTCCTCAGTCTCATTTATGCCTGGCTTGCGCAGCGTCATAGCCTGCTTGTCAGTTGCGGGGCCGCCCTCGGCGGCTGGCTGCTTTTGGCGACCTTGATCCGCTCGGTGCAGTGGACGCTGCTGGGCGGTCTCATCGCCAACGCGATTGCCTTCGCGATCGCGCTGCCGCTGCTCGAGCGTTTCCGTCATATCGCGAGGATGCCGGTGATCGCGCCGCGCTGGTACGACATTCCATTGCGGGCCTCGCTGGTTGCGCTGCTGGTTGCCACCGTCGTGAGCCTGTCGGGCTGGGCCGGGCCGACCATCAGCGGCATCATGGCGCTGTTTCCGATCGTCTTCACCAGCCTGATGCTGATCCTGCATCCGCGCATCGGCGGACCCGTCACCGCGGCCGTCATCGCCAACGGCGCCTGGGGCCTCATGGGGTTTGGCCTTGCGATCGCCGTGCTGCATGTCGGCGTGTTGCGTTTCGGCTCGGCGATCGGCCTCACGCTCGCGTTGCTGACCTGCGTTTTCTGGAATCTGGGGCTGTGGTGGAACGGACGGCGGAAGACCGCGGGAAGATAAACCCGAGATCCCGTGTCTGGTGCTGGCGCACCATCCCGGAATGACCACTGTCACTGTTTCGGCAGCTTCGCCTTCAGCGCGTACAGCGCTTCGAGTGCCTCGCGCGGCGACATCTCGTCCGGGTGCAGCGCCTTGATGGCGGCAATCAGCTGCTCGGCTTCGCTTGGCAGCGCGGCTTCCGCGGCCGCTCGCGATGGGACCGCAAACAACGGCAGATCGTCCACGAGCGCGCGTGCGGTCTGGCCGCGGTCCTGCGCTTCGAGCTTTGCGAGCACCGCCTTTGCCCGCGCGATCACGGTGGGCGGCAGCCCTGCGAGCCGCGCGACCTGGATGCCGTAGGAGCGGTCGGCCGAGCCCGGCAGGACCTCATGCAGGAAAACCACGTCGCCCTGCCATTCCTTCACGCGCACAGTCGCATTGAACATCCGCGGCAGCTTGGCCGACAGCGCGGTCAACTCGTGATAATGCGTGGCAAACAGCGTGCGGCAGCGGTTGGTCTCGTGCAGATGTTCGATCGCGGCCCAGGCGATCGAGAGTCCGTCAAAGGTCGCCGTGCCACGGCCGATCTCGTCGAGGATGACAAGCGCGCGCTCGCCGGCCTGATTGAGAATGGCGGCGGTCTCGACCATCTCGACCATGAAGGTGGATCGGCCGCGCGCGAGATCGTCGGCGGCACCCACGCGCGAGAACAGCCGGTCGACGATGCCGATCCGGGCGCGGCTTGCCGGCACGAACGAGCCAATCTGCGCAAGCAGCGCGATCAGCGCGTTCTGGCGCAGGAAGGTGGATTTGCCGGCCATGTTCGGACCGGTGACGAGCCAGAGCTGGCCGGACGGCTGGCCGGGCGCGGGCGAGAGGTCGCAGGCATTGGCGATGAAGGGCTGGCCCTCGCGTTTCAGCGCCTGCTCGACGACGGGATGGCGGCCGGACTCGATCGCGAAGCCGAGCGAGCCATCGACCTCGGGCCGCACATAATTGTCGCTGGCGGCAAGCTTTGCGAGCGCGGTTGCCACGTCGAGCACCGCAAAGGCTTGCGCGGCGGCGCGAATGTCCTCGCCGATGGCGATCGCCCTGACGCAGAGCCTGTCGAAGATCTCGAGCTCGAGATTGAGCGCCCGTTCAGCGGCATTGGCGATCTTGGCCTCGATCTCGCCGAGCTCGGACGTGGTGAAGCGGACCTGGCCCGCCAATGTCTGGCGATGGATGAAGGTCGCGTTCAGGGGCGGCGACAGCAATTTGTCGCCGTGCTGCGCGGTCACCTCGACGAAATAGCCGAGCACGTTGTTGTGCCGGATTTTCAGGCCCTTGATGCCGGTGTCGTCGGCATAGCGCGCCTGCATCGCCGCGACCACGAGGCGGGAGGCGTCGCGCAGGCTGCGGGCTTCGTCCAGCGCCGGCTCGAAGCCTTCGCGCACGAAACCGCCGTCGCGCTTGATCATCGGCAGTTGCTCGGCAAGTGCGCGGGCAAAGTCCTGCGCAAGCTCGCGTGAGGGCGCGCGCAGCGCCGCGATAACAGCCATGATCTCCGCCGGAGGCTGCTCAAGCTCGTCGAGCCGCGCCAGGGCCTGATCCGCCGCCAGAATGCCGTCGCGAATGCCGGCGAGGTCGCGCGGGCCGCCGCGCCCGACGGACAGACGCGCCAGTGCCCGCGACAGGTCGGGTGCGCCGCGCAGGATCAAACGGATATCCTCGCGCGCTGCGCTGTCCGCAACGAATGCCGAAACCCCGTCGAGCCGCCGCGCGATCGCGACCGCATCCGTCAGTGGCGCTGCGAGGCGCTGAGCCAATAGCCGCGACCCTGCGGGCGTCACCGTGCAGTCGATCGCATCGAGCAGCGAGCCGCGGCGCTCGCCGGACAGCGTGCGCGTCAATTCGAGGTTGGCGCGAGTCGCGGGGTCGATCGCCATGGTGGTGCCGACGGCTTCGTGCGCCGGCGGCGATAGCGGCGGCCGTTTCCCGACCTGCGTGCGGTCGATATAGGTGACGGCGGCAGCCGCGGCCGTTGCCTCCAGCCGCGACATCGCGGCCAGCCCGTCCATGGTCGCGACCGCAAAGTAGTCGCACAGCCGCCGCTCGGCGCTCGAAGAGTTCGAACACGTCCCGGGTCAGCGGCGTCACCGCCGGCAGCTCGCGCAAGAGCGTGCCCAGATCGGCGTCGCCATAAAGCGCATCGCCGACGATGACCTCGTTCGGATTGATGCGCGCCAATGTCGCCTGCAACTCGTTGCCGGCGCATTCCGTCACCATGAACTCGGAGGTCGAAATGTCGATCCAGGCGAGGCCGAAGCGGTCGCCGCCCGAGGAGGAGCGGGCCCGCGCGATCGCAAGCAGGTAATTGTTGGTGCGGGCATCGAGCAGCGTGTCTTCGGTGAGCGTGCCCGGCGTCACCAGCCGCACGACGTCGCGCCTGACCACGCTCTTGGAGCCGCGCGCCCGCGCCGCCGCCGGGTCTTCCATCTGCTCGCAAACTGCGACGCGAAATCCCTTTTCGATCAGGCGATGCAGATAATCGTCGGAACGTTCGACCGGCACGCCGCACATCGGGATATCGAGCCCCTGATGCTTGCCGCGCTTGGTCAGCATGATGCCGAGCGCCTTCGAGGCGATCTCGGCGTCCTCGAAGAACAATTCATAGAAATCGCCCATGCGGTAGAACAACAGGAGCCCGGGATGGGCGGCCTTGATCTCGAGATATTGCTCCATCATCGGTGTGACGCGCGCATTGGCGTCCGCAGCTTGCGGAGCATCGGAGGGCAGGGGCGCGGGAGCGGGCAATGGCTGGATCGTCATGGGCGGCGCAAACTAGCCAATTTCGTCCATCCCTCCTATCGCTTTGCGGCCAGCATGCGGGTTTTCCACGCCCGGCGCCGGCGCGTTCGGGAACGTCTGACCTGCCGGGAAGGCACGGGCAAAAGCGTCAATTGACCTTGGATGGTCACACTCCTAAAACCGCTAGCCAAAGCAGGCTGCGGCCCTGAGGGAGAGAACCCATGCGTGATGTCTATGTGTGCGATGCCGTGCGAACCCCGATCGGCCGCTTCGGCGGGTCGCTAGCGAAAGTGCGTGCCGACGATCTGGCGGCCGCCCCGATCAAGACGCTGATGGCAAACAATCCCAAGCTCGACTGGTCGCAGGTGGACGAAGTGTTTTTCGGCTGCGCCAACCAGGCCGGCGAGGACAATCGCAATGTCGCGCGCATGGCGCTTTTGCTCGCGGGCCTGCCGGAAACGGTTCCCGGGCAGACCCTCAATCGCCTTTGCGCCTCGGGCCTCGATGCGGTCGGTGCCGCCGGCCGCGCCATTCGGTCGGGCGAAATCGATTTCGCCATTGCGGGCGGCGTCGAATCGATGACACGGGCGCCGTTCGTCATGGGCAAGGCGCCGGAAGCCTTCTCGCGTTCCGCCGAGATTTTTGACACCACCATCGGCTGGCGTTTCATCAATCCCCTGATGAAGGCGCAGTATGGCGTCGACGCCATGCCGGAGACGGGCGAGAACGTCGCCGAAGAATTTCAGGTGTCGCGCGCCGACCAGGACGCGTTCGCGATCCGATCGCAGCAGCGCGCCGGAAAGGCCATCGCCTCGGGGTATTTCGCCGAGGAAATTACCGCGATCTCGGTACCCGGCGGCAAGGCGGGACCCGTGATCGTCGACAAGGACGAGCATCCGCGCCCGGAAACGACGATCGAGGGACTTTCCAAGCTGAAGCCGATCGTGCGCAATCCCGGCACGGTGACGGCGGGCAATGCCTCCGGCGTCAATGACGGCGCGGCGGCGATGATCCTGGCCTCCGAGGCCGCGGTGAAAAAACATGGATTGACGCCGCGCGCCAAGATTCTCGGCCTCGCCTCGGCCGCGGTGCCGCCGCGCATCATGGGCATCGGACCGGTGCCGGCCACCCGCAAGCTGATGGAGCGGCTCGGTCTGAAAATCAGCGATTTCGATCTGATCGAGCTGAATGAGGCGTTTGCTTCGCAAGGTATCGCCTGCCTGCGCCAGCTAGGCGTCAAGGAGGATGCGGATTTCGTCAATCCGCACGGCGGCGCGATCGCGCTCGGCCATCCGCTTGGCATGAGCGGCGCGCGGCTCGTGCTCACGGCAGCGCACGGTATGGAGGCGCGCGGCGGCAAGCTCGCGCTCGCCACCATGTGCGTCGGCGTGGGCCAGGGCGTCGCGGTCGCGATCGAGAAACTGAATTGACGCCCGTTACGGGCGTCATTGCGAGCGAAGGCAAGCAATCCAGTGGCCCTGGACAGACTGGATCGCTTGATCGCTTCGCTCCTCGCAATTGGCGGAGCCGAACAATGACCTTCACCTATCCCACGGCGAGCAACACGGCGCATCCCAAGCCGCTGTCGCCGGACTACAAGAGCTCGATCAAGCGCGCGCCGCAAAAGCCTCTGATTGCGATGCGTCACACGCTGTCGGAACTGACCGGTCCGGTCTACGGCCACGAGACCGTGCGCGCCGGCGACAATGATCTCACCACGCAGCACCAGGGCGAGCCCCTCGGCGAGCGCATCATCGTGCACGGCCATGTGCTCGACGAAGACGGCCGCGGCGTGCCGAATACGCTGGTCGAGATCTGGCAGGCCAATGCCTGCGGCCGCTACATCCACGTTCGCGACCAGCATCCGGCGCCGCTCGACCCGAACTTCACCGGTGCCGGCCGCGCGCAGTCGGACGCGTCCGGCTATTACAAGTTCGTCACCATCAAGCCCGGCGCCTATCCGTGGGGCAATCACCACAACGCCTGGCGGCCGGCGCACATCCATTTCTCGGTGTTCGGCCATTCCTTCGTCTCGCGGCTGGTGACGCAGATGTACTTTCCGGGCGACCCCCTGTTCGAATTCGATCCGATCTTCAATGCGGTGCCCGACGAGAAGGCGCGAATGCGGATGGTCTCGTCCTTCGATCTGGAAAACACCCAGCCGGAATGGGCATTGTGCTACCGCTTCAACATCGTGCTGCGCGGCAAGGACGCCACGCCAATGGAGAATAAAAAGTGACGGGCATTACGCCATCGCAGACCGTCGGCCCGTTCTTCAAATATGGCCTGACGCCACACGGTCAGTACGACTGGAACGACGCTTTCACCAGCAATCTCGTCACGTCGGACGCCTCCGGCGACCGTATCCGCGTCGAGGGCCGCGTATTCGACGGCGACGGTCAGCCGGTGCCGGATGCGATGCTCGAAATCTGGCAGGCCGATGCGCAGGGACGTTTTGCCGATCCGCAGGACAAGCGCGCGCTGCCGAACGCGATGTTCCGCGGGTTCGGCCGCTGCGGTACCGACGGTAACGGCGCCTATGCGTTCGACACCATCAAGCCGGGCTCGGTGCCCGATCCCGACGGCAAGCCGCAGGCGCCGCATCTTCTGCTCGCCGTGTTCGCGCGCGGCATGCTGCGCCATCTCTACAGCCGCATTTATTTCAGTGACGAGCCGGGCAATGACTCGGATCCCGTGCTGGCGCTGGTGCCCTCCGATCGCCGCATGACGCTGATCGCGAAGCGCGAGCCCGGCAACGGCAATGCGGTCTATCAGCTCGATGTGCGGCTGCAGGGCGAGGGCGAGACGGTGTTTTTCGACGTCTAAGTCAGCTGTCGTCCCGCCTCGCGCTTTCGCTTGGCCTGGACAATAGTGCCAGCTACTCCATCACCGCGTGCTCGGGTCCCGCCGCCTGCTTGCGCAAGGCGGCCTTGGTCGAGCCGATCATGACCGCGAGCGGGATCGAGCACAGGATGAAGATCATCACCATCTGATAATCGTGCGAAAACGCGATGATCTGCGCCTGCAGTCCGATCATCACGTCGGCGAGCGCGCGGCCCTTGTCGGTTCCCATGTCCATCATGCCGGACACGTCGGGCATCTGCATGGCGTGATTGAAGGGCGTGACGTGCTCGTTGAGAATGGCGTAGAACCGCCGCGAGCCCTCGGTGAGCTGCGCGATCACGATGGAAATTCCGATCGAGCTTGCGACGTTGCGCATCAGGGTCAGCATCGCGGTGCCGTCGGTGCGCAAATGGCTCGGCAGCGTCAAAAACGCCACCGTCGAGAGCGGCACGAAGACGAGGCCGAACCCAAAGCCCTGGATGATGCTCCAGGTCACGATATCGCGCACGCCGGTCTGGTCGGTCCATCCAGTCATGACGAACAGCGAGATTGCCGTCAGCAAAAGCCCGCAGACGATCAGCGTGCGCGCCTCGATATAACGCATCAAACGCCCGACCAGCATCATGGCGACGAATGTGCCGCAGCCGCGGCTTGCGAGCAGCATGCCGGCGGTGATGATCGGATAGCCGATGACGTTTTGCAGATAGGGCGAGGCGAGCGCCATGGTCGAGTACAACACGAGACCCATGACCGCCATGAAGATGCAGCCGGTGATGAAGTTCCTGTCCCTGAACAGCGCGAACTGAATGAAAGGATTCCGCGTCGTGAAGGAATGCGCGAAGAAATAGTAGAAGCCGATGCCCGAGATGATGAACTCGGCGATGATCTCGTTGGATTCGAGCCAGCCGAGCTGCTCGCCGCGGTCGAGCGCGAGCTGCAGCGAGCCGATCGCAACCGCAAGGGCTGCGAAGCCGAACCAGTCGAAGCGCAGGTTGAGGTCTTTCCGGGTCTCGTCCATGAACAGCACGAGGCCGAGCACCGTGATGAAGCCGAACGGCAGGTTGACGAAAAACACCCAGTGCCAGGAATACGTCTCGGTGAGCCAGGCGCCGAGCGACGGACCCATGATCGGCCCCATCATCACGCCCATGCCCCAGATCGACATCGCCTTGGCGCGTTCCTGCAGGCTGTAGGAATCGAGCATCACGGCCTGCGACAGCGGCACCAGCGCTGCGCCGAACACGCCCTGCAGCAGGCGGAACAGCACCATCTGGTTGATATCCTGCGCGAGCCCGCACAGCACCGAGGCGACGGTGAAGCCGGCGGAGAAGATGATGAAGATGCGCTTGCGCCCAAATCTGTTGGCGATCCAGCCGACCGGCGCGGTCATGATCGCGGCCGCGACGATATAGGACGTCAGCACCCAGTTGATCTGGTCCTGCGAGGCCGAGAGCGTGCCCTGCATATAGGGCAGCGCGACGTTGGCGATCGTGGTGTCCAGCGCCTGCATGATGGTCGCCGTCATGGCGCAGATCGTCACCATGTTCCGGCGTAATCCCGGAACCATCGTCGGTGACGGCACCGTAGTCGGCGACATCTTGCGTCAATCCTGCTTGGCGGTGGCGGAGGCGGTGTGAAAGCCCAGCAGCGAGGCCAGCGAGCGCTTGTGGCCGGTGTCGATCGTGGCATAGACGCTCATGCCGGCTTTCAGCTTCTTGACCATCGGATCATCCATGTCGAAATAGATCCTGACCGGCACGCGCTGCACCACCTTGACGAAATTGCCGGTCGCGTTCTGCGGCGGCAGGATCGCAAATTGCGCGCCGGTGCCGGGCGACAGCGAGCCGACATGGCCCTTGAAGACATGGTCGGGAAACGCGTCGACCTCCAGCAGCGCGGGCTGGCCGACCCCGACAAAGGTGAAGTCGCTTTCCTTCGGGTTAGCGTCGACCCAGGGTTTTGCAATGTCGATGATCGAGAATACCGGCATGCCGGCGTTGACGAAGCGGCCGAGCTGGATCTGCTCGACTTGCGTCGCGACACCCGCCATCGGCGCACGCAGCACCGTATGGTCCAGATTACGTTCGGCCATGCCGAGCTGCGCCTTGGCCTGGGCATAGGGCGGAAATTGATCGAGCGGCAGGTCGGGATTGCCGAGCAGCTGAGCCATCGCATTCGAGAGCTGCTGCTTGACGAACTGCCGCTGTGCCCCCGCGGTGACGAGGCCGGTCGCGGAGTTGTCGAGGTCGAGCTGCGAGCCGACCTTCTGGTTGACCAGCGCCTGCTTGCGGTCGACGTCGCGCTGCTTCAGGTCGACGCCCTGCTGCGCGAGATCGAGCATCTGGCCGTAAATCTTCACGTTGGCGATCAGGTTGTCATAGGTGGTCTGGGCCTGGGCGAGCTGCGCCTTGGCTTGATCGAGCGCAAGCTGGAACGGCTCGCGATCGATCGTAAACAGCACGTCGCCTTCGTTGACCTGCTGGCCTTCCTTGACCACGACCTTGTCGATCTTGCCGGAAATGTCGGGCGTGACCAGAACCTTCTGCGCGCCGACATAGGCGTCGTCGGTGGTCACATAGCGGCCGCCATTGAGATAAAACACCAGTCCCGCCGTCGCCGCGACGAGCGGCAGCACGACGAGCAACAGGAGACGACGATAGCGGCGCATGCCCGCCATCAGGCGGCGGCGCGGCTCGGCCGCGAGCTTGATGCGCGGCTTCTTGGGCGGCGCGCCTTTCTGCTCGGGCGGGAATTTCAGGATCGGGTCAGCCATAGCGCTGCTCCTTCCTGCTCGCATCCGCCTCGTTGCTCTGGATAGCCTTGCGCACGTTTTCCTTGACGGTCTCGAGCTGCGAGAGCAGCCGATGCGCGTCAGCCGGGTTGATGCCCTCCAGCGCGGTCGCGGTCAGCTCTGAACGCAGACCCGCGAGCTTGCCGAGCAGGGGTCGCGCGGCCTTCTTCAAATAGAGGCGGTTGACGCGGCGATCGGTGTCGTCGCCCCGGCGCTCGATCCAGCCATTGCCGCAGAGCTTGTCGATCAATCGGGTCAGGGTAATCGGCTGCATCTCCATCTGTTCGGCGAGCTCGGTCTGCTTCATGCCCTCGTAGCGCTCGACCTTGGCCAATACCGCCCATTGCGCGCGGGTGATGCCGTATCGCGCGGCCTCCTTGTCGGCATAGGCGCGCACCAGGCGCTGCACTTCGCCGAGCGTGAAGAGGAAATTCATGTCCACGGAACCGCGCATGGCAATAATCCTGTCTCAATAAGCTTGAGATATAATAAGCTTGCTTATGATTTTTTCATGGCGACTTGACGCGTGCCTGACCGGCTGAAAGCACATGGCTGGAGCGCTCGTGGCAATTTCCTTTGTTATAATGGCCGCCAGGGTTGGACGGCATGCTGCCGCCGCACTACATGTTCGTTCCATGACCCCGCTCAAACCGGCTTTTCCCGCGCCCGACCACGATCACGGCCGCTGCACTGCGGACGGGATCGCGCATGCCGAGCGGGTGTGCCGGCAGAAGGCGCAGAAATTCACGCCGATCCGCCGCCATGTTTTGCAGGCGCTGCTCACGAGTCACCGGCCGCTCGGCGCCTACGAGATCATCGATGAACTGGCTCGCGAGATGCCGCGCCCCGCGCCGATCACGGTCTATCGGGCGCTGGATTTCCTGATGGCGAACGGTCTCGTTCACCGCATCGAGAGCCGCAACGCCTATCTGGCTTGCGCGCACGACCATGATGCGGCCTCGCTGGTGGCGTTCCTGATCTGCGAGCGCTGCGGCGCGGTCGGCGAGATGCCGTCCGCCCCGGTGGCACAGACGCTGGGCTCGGCTGCGCGTGCGTCGGGCTTTGCACCAAAACTCTCTGTCATTGAGATCACCGGCACCTGTGCGCATTGCCAGAAGGCCGCTTGAAAACAAAAAACGGCGCCCAAGCCGTGCCAATGAGGACCGATGCCATCAGATGACATGATCCGCTCCGCCGGGCGTCCGCTCAGCCCGGGCGCGATCGCGCTGATGTTGATGCTGTGCTTCTCCTGGGGCTTCAATCAGGTGGCGGTGAAGCTCGCGTTGCCCGACATTCCGCCGATGCTGCAGGCGTTGATCCGCTCGTCCGGCGCGCTGCCCGTGCTGCTGATCATGGGCTGGCTGCGCGGCGTGAAATTCTTCAGGGACGACGGCACGCTCGCCGCGGGGCTCGTGGCCGGGCTGCTGTTCGGCATCGAGTTCGTGCTGATCTATCAGGGCCTGCGCTTCACCTCCGCCTCGCGCGCCGCCGTTTTCCTCTACACCGCACCGTTCTTTGTCGCGCTCGGCTCCAGCCAGGTGCTCGGCGAAAGGCTCGGTCCCATGCAGTGGGCGGGCCTTGCCCTGTGCTTTCTCGGCGTCGCGCTTGCGATCGGCGTGCCGCAGGCCGATGTCGACGGCAAGGTGCTGCTGGGCGATCTCATGATCGTCGGGGGCGGAGCGCTGTGGGCGGCGACCACGTTGATTGCGAAGGGAACCCGGCTTCGCTTCGCCGCGCCGGAAAAGGCGCTCGGCTATCAGGTCGCGATGTCGATCCCGATCCTGGGTCTGGCCGCGCTGGTGTCGGGGGAGCGCATCACGCACGCGCCAGGCGCGCTGTCGATCGCATTGATGGTCTATCAGGCGATCTGGGTGGTCGGAACCACGTTCACGCTCTGGTTCGCGCTGGTGAAGACCTATTCGGCATCCAAATTATCGGCTTTTTCCTTCATCACCCCTTTGTTTGGCGTGCTGGCGAGCTATTTCATCATGCATGACGCCCTCACAGTGGCCTTTGGGGCTGCGGCCCTCCTTGTAATTGCTGGGCTTTTTCTGGTTAACCGGCCGAGCCCGGCTGCCACGCGGGCGACTGATCCGTTGCTGAACGTCACCAAAACCTGATATTCGAGGCCCCAAGAAAGACCTCATGAAAGACCTCATGAACAAGCCCGAAAAATCGCTTTCCGTTGACGTTGCCGGCCCCTCAGCCCGGCACAAGACCACGCAGGTCAAGGTCGGCAATGTCGCCGTCGGCGGCGGCGCGCCGATCGTCGTGCAGTCGATGACCAATACCGATACCGCCGATGTCGAGTTCGACCGTGGCGCAGGTTGCGGCGCTCTCGCGCGCAGGTTCCGAGATGGTGCGCATCACCGTCGACCGCGAGGAGGCCGCTGCCGCGGTCCCGCACATCCGCGACGGCCTGCGCAAGCAGGGCATCACCACGCCCCTGATCGGCGACTTTCACTATATCGGCCACAAGCTCCTGGCCGAATATCCCGACTGCGCCGAGGCGCTCGACAAGTACCGCATCAATCCCGGCAATGTCGGCTTCAAGAACAAGCGCGACACCCAGTTCGCCGACATCATCGAGATCGCGAACAAGAACAACAAGCCGGTGCGCATCGGCGCCAATTGGGGCTCGCTCGACCAGGAGCTGCTCACCAAACTGATGGACGAGAACACGGCCTCAGCGGACCCGCGCGATGCGCGCGCGGTGACGCGCGAGGCTATGGTGCAGTCGGCGCTGCTTTCGGCCGCGCGTGCCGAAGAGCTTGGCATGCCCAAGAACCGCATCATCCTGTCGGCGAAAGTGTCGGCCGTGCAGGATCTGATCGCGGTCTACCAGGAACTCGCGCGCCGGTCGGATTATGCGATCCACCTCGGCTTGACCGAAGCCGGCATGGGCTCGAAGGGGATCGTCGCTTCGTCGGCCGCGCTCGGCATTCTCCTGCAGGGCGGCATCGGCGACACCATCCGCATCTCGCTCACGCCCGAGCCTGGCGGCGACCGCACGCTCGAGGTACAGGTCGCCCAGGAGCTGTTGCAGACCATGGGCTTCCGCACCTTCGTGCCGCTGGTTGCGGCGTGTCCGGGCTGCGGCCGCACCACCTCGACGACATTCCAGGAGCTGGCGCGCTCGATCCAGGATTTCATTCGCGACGAGATGCCGAGCTGGAAGACGAAATATCCCGGCGTCGAGGAACTCAACGTCGCGGTGATGGGCTGTATCGTCAACGGCCCCGGCGAATCCAAGCACGCCAATATCGGCATCTCGCTTCCCGGCACCGGCGAAGCGCCGGCCGCGCCCGTCTTCGTCGACGGCAAGAAGTTCCGAACCCTGCGCGGGCCGACGATCGCCGCCGAGTTCAAGGCGCTGGTGATCGATTACATCGACCAGCGCTACGGCAGCGGCGCCAAGGTGCCGGCGACGAGCGCGGCGGAGTAGGCGTTCCTCCGTCATTGCGAGCGCAAGCGAAGCAATCCAGAGTTGCGCATTCGGCTCTGGATTGCTTCGTCGCTTGCGCTCCTCGCAATGACGGCCATCCGATAACGCGCATTGCGCTTCCTCCGCTTGGCGCTACCATGCCGCCCAACAACACGCTGGAGGAATCGCATGAGCTCGCTATCGGGCAAGCAGGGACCGCGCTATCGGCACACGGCGTCCGAGAGCGAGCCCTACGAAACAATTGCGGTCGAAAAGCTCACGCCGATCATCGGGGCTGAAATCACGGGCGTCGATATCGGCAAGCTCGTCTCCGACGATGCGCGCTCCAATCGCCAGATGGATGAGATCCATCGCGCGCTGGCTGAAAACCTCGTGATCTTCTTCCGCGACCAGCACATCAGTCCCGATCAGCATCTCGCCTTCGGCAGAAAATTCGGCGAGCTGCACGTGCATCCGGCCGCGCCGAACGAGGGCAATCCCGCGCTGATGAGGATCTATGCGGACAAGGACAGCCCACGCGCCAACGGCGAGGGTTGGCACTCCGACGTCTCCTGCGACCTCGAGCCGCCGATGGGCTCGATCCTCTACATCAAGCAGTGCCCGCCGCGCGGCGGCGACACGCTGTTTGCCAGCATGTATGCGGCTTATGAGGCGCTGTCCGACCGCATGAAGGCCTATCTCGATGGCCTCACCGCGATCCATGACGGCGAGCAGACTTATCGCGGCCTCTACGCCAATTACGGCCTCGCCGACAAGGCAGCCTATCCGCGCGCGGAGCATCCGGTGGTGCGCACGCACCCGGTGACGGGGAAGAAGGCGCTTTATGTCAACCGCGGTTTCACCCGCACCATCGTGGGCATTCCACGCGACGAGGGCGATGCGATCCTGTCATATCTCTACCAGCACGCGGAGAACCCGCTGTTCCAGTGCCGCTTCCGCTGGAGCGAGAACGCAATCGCGTTCTGGGACAACCGCTGCACCCAGCATCGCGCGATGTGGGACTACTGGCCGCACACCCGCTCCGGCACCCGCGTTACGGTGAAGGGCGAGCGGCCGGTGTGATTGGGGGGTGACGCGGGGCCTCAAACGAAAAGCCCCGGACGGTGCCGGGGCTTTTGAGGGCGTCGGACAGGCGAACTTATCAGTACCTTGCGACGACCGGGCCGCCGAATTTGTAGCTGAGGCCGACGCGGCCGACATGCGTGTCAAAATCATTCCAAGTGTAGCGAATTTGGAACGGCGGAATGGGCGGCACGCCGTTTGCGATCGACGATTCGCCGTGCAGACGATAAAAGAGGTACTCGGCCCGCAGCACAAGATTAGGTGTAATGCCAAACTCTCCGCCGGCGCCGACCACGTATCCGAATTCATCCTTGCGAAAGTTTGTGGCCCATGTGGTTCCAGGAGGAACTTCGGGCGTCGTCCCAAAGTAACTCACATCACCCCACGCGCCGCCGCCCGTCACATACAGCAGCAAGTTATTGTTGACCCACCCCACCCGACCACGGATGCTGGCAAGCCCGTCGAGACTGCGCATCATCGTAGTTGTATTAGTTCCCCCGAACGCAACTCCGTTAAGATCGCGGACCGGTGCTGAAGCGGATACTTTGATATTGGTCCAAGACCAATCGGCTTCCACGCCAAGCAACCAACTCGGAGCAACTTGCCAGTTGTAGCCTCCGTGGACGCCGGCGAGCGAGCCGCTTCCGTTGAGGCCAAACACGTCGTTCGCCCGGTTAAAGGGCGCCGACTGGAGCGGGAGGGGGTCAACAAGACCGCCGCCGCGCGACCAGTCTCCGCCGCCATGCACTCCGATGTAGAAGCCAGTCCAATTGTACACCGCAACGGCTGGTGCCGGAGCCTTGGTGTACGTTGCCGCCGGCAGATCAGCTGCCTCAGCCGAGCCTGCGGAAATTGCCGCGACAGCGACGACTGCAGTTGCGAGCCTTTTCATTGAAGCACCTTATTCAGGGAGAAATTGGCGAGTCCGTTACCTTCGTTTCGTACACCACGGTGCTCGCTTCGCATTTAGCGTAGAGCGAACTGCCGCCGAGAACCGGTTGGTGTGGTTTCCGGGAGACACCGCCTGCTCGCTCGTTTCACTCGCGCCCCGGAATGACAGCGTGGAGGGATCGCCGGCCACGTCGTCGCGAGTCTGGCACACGTTGACAACTCCGCGCCCCTGCGCCAAGCTCGACGCAAATCAACATAAACTCCCGGGAGGTCCGCCATGCTGCGCGCTGAGGACAACAAATTCCTGACCGAATCGGGTGCGGGGACGCCGATGGGCGAGTTGTTGCGCCGCTTCTGGCTGCCGGTGCTGCTGTCGGAAGAACTGCCGGAGCCGGACGGCGAGCCGAAGAAGATCACGGTGCTCGGCGAGGAGCTGCTCGCCTTCCGCGATTCCCGCGGCATCGTCGGCGTCATCGATCAACATTGCCCGCATCGCGGCGCCAACCTCTGGCTCGGCCGCAACGAGGAATGCGGCATCCGCTGCGTCTACCATGGCTGGAAATTCGACACCGACGGCAAATGCCTGGATATGCCGACCTCCTATCCCGACCTCAACGCCAAGGACAAGATCCGCATCAAGTCCTATCCCGTGCGCGAATGGGGCGAGATGATCTGGGCCTATATGGGGCCGGCGGGCGAGGTGCCCGAGCTGCCTGCGCTTGAGATGGCGCTGCTGCCGTCCTCCCATCGTTACGTCTCCAAGAAGTGGCAGGACTGCAATTGGGTGCAGGCGATGGAAGGTTCGATCGATACCGCGCATTTCACCTTCGCCCATCTTGCCTTCGACAAGGACGAAAACGAGATCCTCGACATCAAGAAGCATTTCGTGAATCCGCTCGCGCGCATGTCGACCGATCACATGCGCTGGATCGCAGAGGACCCGCGGCCGGTGATCAAGGTGCTGGCGCATGACGCGGGGCTCACGGTTGCGGGCGGCCGGCTCACCGGAGACGACAACATCTACTGGCGCATCGCACAGTTTTTGATGCCGGTGCATTCCTACGCGCCGAGCGCGATGCCGGGCGAGAACATTTTCGGCCAGAGCTTCGTGCCGGTCACCGATACCAACTGCTGGATCTATACCTATGCCTGGAATCCGGAACGGCCGCTGACCCAGGCCGAGCGCGCCGCGTTCGATGCCGGCAATGGCGTGATCGCCGAGGTCGACGACAATTACGTGCCGCTGCGCCACAGGGGCAACAACTATCGGATCGATCGCAATCTGCAGAAGACCAGGAGCTACACCGGCATCAAGGGCGTGTCCGAGCAGGATGCCGCTGTTCAGGACAGCCAGGGCCCGATCGCCGATCGCACCCGCGAGCATCTGGGACCGACGGACCTCGGCATCATGCACTTCCGGAAATTGATGATGGAGGCGGCGGGTGCGCTTCTGCAGGGCGAGGCGCCGCCACATCTCAAGCATCAGGACCGCTACACCGTGCGCTCCGGCGCCTGCGTGACGCACAGGGACAAGGACCTGCCCGCCGTCATGCTCGAACGCTTCGGCGACGTCGCCGGGTTTGTCGGCCGGCCGAGGATTGCAGCGGCGGAGTAAGCTTCAAAACTGTTTACCGACGCATCGTGAGCCGGCAGGCCTCACATCTGCCGGCAATTTCTTGTCTGAGCTGTGGCTTTTGTGCGGTTTGTGCGGTTGGCCTCTCGAAAGCTGCGCGAAGATCGGGTAGAAATCTGCGAAGCAGGGAAGCTGGAATTGTCACTCGCTCGCATCACCATCGCCTCGTTCATTGCGCTTGCGCTTCTGCCGATCGAGTCCGGCAAAGCCGGGCTTCTGGACGTCTTCAAAGGCTCGTCAAAACCTGCAAAGCCGGCAAAGCACGCCGCTTCGAAGCCTGCGGCTCCGGCGAAGCGTGCGAGCTCGGACAAGCATGCGGGCACCTCAAAACCCCGTGGGGTCAAGCTCGCTGCGCTCGGGCCGGTCACCTTGCCCTCGCAAGCTTCGAAGCCGGTCGCAACGGCGTGCGAACCTGCGAAATTCCGCATCGTTGTCGATGTCGGGCACACCAAGGAGTCCGATGGCGCGATGAGCGCGCGCAATGTCCCGGAGTTCGATTTCAACCTGAAGCTCGCGCGTCGGATCGAGGAGAGGCTGAAATCGGACGGCTTCCTCGCAACCAGGTTGTTGGTCACCGATGGCAAGGCCAGGCCCAGCCTGTTTACGCGTGTAGCCGCCGCTGAGCGGCTGCAGGCAAACCTGTTCCTGTCGATCCACCATGATTCGGTGCCTGACAGGCTGCTCGAGAACTGGCAATTCGAAGGCAAGGCCAGTCATTTCAGCGATCGCTTCAGCGGCTACTCCGTCTGGGTCTCGCACGACAATCCGGACTTCAAGACCAGCCTCGCCTTCGCCGAGCTGCTCGCCAAAGAAATGAGAGGCCAAGGCCTGGACTACGCCCATCAGTATACGCAGCCCATCATGGGCCGTTATCAGCATCCGCTCTTGAACAAGGAGACCGGCGTCTACAGCCATGATGAGCTGGTCGTGCTGGGCAAGACCCAAATCGCCGCCGTCCTGCTCGAGGCGGGATCGATCATCAATCGAGACGAAGAGCTCAAGATGAGCTCGCCGGAACGCCAGAACATCACGGCGAGCGCCGTCAGCACGGCCGTAAGGGAATTTTGCGACCCGCGATGGGCGATGATCGGACCGCTCTAGTTTTGTCCAGAGCTAGGCGCTGGTGGTCGTGATCTGCGCCATCTGCTCCTTCAGCCCACGCACCATGATCACCACCGCATCGGCGCCTGCCTTGCGGTCGAGCGCGATCTCCGCATAGTCCTCGGATTCCTGAAATTCCATCGCGGCCTGCGCGTCGGGAAATTCCAGCACCACGACCTTGTCGCGCTCGAACGTGCCTTCCAGCACCTGAGGCCGCTCGTCCGCAACGAGAAGCTTTCCCCTGAACTTGCGGAAAACCTCGAAGAAGCGTGCCTGATAGCGGTCGTAGAGCTCGCGGCGCGTGAACCTGAGCTGGGCGATGATGTAGACGCTCATGCGACTTGGCTCCGTTGTTCACCTGGACTATGCCGTGCTGCGGCCGTCGTCGTCGTTCCGGGCCTGCGCCTGGCGGCGCATCCCGGAATGACGAATGCAATTGCCGATCCGCCCTCACAACGGCAGCCGATACTCCCGGTTGGCGAGGCTTGCTTCCTCGAGGTCGAGGTCGCGTTCGATCCGCCGTCGCGCCTCGTCGGTGATCTTGCCGTCGCGCAGCAGCCTGTGGATCAGCCTGCGCTCCGCCGCGATCAGCTCCCGCGTCAGCTCGGCGCCTGCGGACGTTATGTCGCAGGTATCGGGATCGAGCGACAGTGGAAGCTGGATGCTGCGGATCTCCTGGCGCGCGCGCAAAAGCTTGATCAGCTCTCCGGAGATATCGCGCTTCTCGACGATCGCGTCGAGCGATTTCAGCGCCGCATCCAGGGCTTCGCGACGCCCCGCAATCTCCGCTTCATGTTCCTTCACGCGCTCCTCGCGCACCGTTCGCGACACGTCGAGCCATCGGACGACCGACGGCAGGCTGAGGCCCAGCCCGACCAATGTGAAGAGGATGACGCCGAAGGTGGCGAACAGGATCAGGTCGCGATAGGGAAACGCCTCGCCGTTATCCAATACGAAAGGCAGAGCCAGCGCTGCGGCAAGCGAGACCGCGCCGCGAATGCCCGCAAAAGACAGGATGAAAACGTTTTGCCACGGTGGCGACGGATCGCGTTCGCGCAACGAGCGGCTCAAGAGCCGCGGCAGATAGGTCGCGGGATAAACCCATACGAAGCGCGCGACGATGATGACCGCGGTCACGAGCGCGGCCGCAACCAGGATGTCGTCGAGCGGAAACGCTTTCGATTTCTCGTAGAGCATCCGCATCTGCGAGCCGGTGAGCAGGAACAGCATGCCCTCGATCAGATAGATCATCAGATCCCAGAAGAAGATGCCCTGCAGCCTCGTCGCGGACGAGATCCACAATGGTCCGTTCCAACTGACGTAAAGCCCGCAGGCCACGGTCGCGATCACGCCGGAGCCGCCGAGGTGTTCCGGCAGCCAATAAGCGAGATAGGGCGTGATCAGGGAGAGCGTGATCTCGATCTGCGGATCGCGGGCATAATGGCGCGACCGCAGGGAGAGCCAGCCGATCGCGACGCCGAAAGCGATCTCGCCCGTGACGATCGCCGCGAACTCGCCGATTGCGGCCGGGAACGAAAACAGGTGGCTTGTGATCGCCACCACCGCGAAGCGGTAGAGGATCAGCGCGGTGGCGTCATTGGCGAGCCCTTCGCCCTCCAGCACGACGAGCACCCGCCGCGGGATGCCGAGCCGGCGGGCGATCGCGAGCGGCGCCACGGCGTCGGGCGGTGACACGATCGCGCCCAGCAGGAAGCCGACATTCCAGGGCAGTCCGATCAGATAATGCGTGACGACCGCAACCGCCGCTGCAGTGAAGATCACGCAGCCGAGCGCAAGCAGGATGATCGGCCGCAGATTGTGCCTGAACTCGCGCCAGCTCATCGCGACGCTTGCCGAATAGATCAGCGGCGGCAGCACCATGAGCAGAATGAGCTCCGGCGGCAGCGCAAGCGTCGGCATGCCCGGCACGAAAGCGAGCGCAACGCCGGCGAGCAGCAGCAGGATCGCTGGCGCGATGTTGACCCGGCGCGCCAGATGCGCGGTGACGGCGAGCACCGCAAGCAGGATCAAAAAGATCTGAAATCTGGATTCCACGACGCTTGGTTTGCCTCGTTCACCTCCCCGTTCAGGGCAGGGCTATCGCATTTGGAGGCGGACGCCGACCTGTCAGCGTCGTCATGGCCGGGCTTGTCCCGCCCGGGCCTTCGCCACGTCGAAGCGGCTTCGGCCGCGCAGGCGGGACAAGCCCGGGCATGACGAGTTTCTGGCATATCGAATCGCGATAAATCACATGCAATTGCCCTGTCTTTCAGCAGGAGGGAGAATACTCGCTTACTCACTCGCGCAGGTCGTATCGGTAGGACTTGGAGACGATCTGCCAGCCGTCAGCGAGCTTCATCGCCACCAGATAGTCGGTGAAGTAGCGCGGCGGCAGCTGGCAGCGCACCTTGATGAAGGCGGTCTTCTCGTCGGAGTGATCGATGGTGACGATGAAATCCTCGCGCGGCTTGCCTTCCGCTTTCGCGGACGGGCGCTTGCGCACCCAGGCCAGCCAATCCGGCACGGTCAGGATTTTCAGCTCGCCCTTTTCGACCCAGCGCAGGTCGGCGGAGGGATGGAACGCAGCGCCGAGCTTGTCGGCGTTGCCCTCGTAAAGGCCATCGAAATAGGTCTGGACGACGGCTTCGACAGTGGAACGGTCTTGGCTCACGGATTTGCTCCCTCGGCTCTTCTTGCTGGACGCAATGTCGCATGCATCACGGAACCGGAAAAGGGCGAACCGCAAGCCGTTTCAAGATACCAATGGTCAAGGGATGCATGAGGCGTTTTGCGGTTCCCTCGTTCGCTTTCCGAGTGACGTGATCTGGCTCACAAGGCGCGTCGCGTTGCTCTGATAGGTCTTCCGGGTGAGGCCGCGGTGTCGAAAGGCGCGACCATGATGTTGAATTTGACAAGATTTCTCGCGGCAGCGGTGCTGCTCCTGCTTTGCCAGCCGGCCTTTGCCGACAAGCGCGTCGCGCTCGTGATCGGAAACTCCGCCTACCAGAACGCCCCGCTGCTCCAAAATCCCGTCAACGACAGCGCGATGATGGAGACGACGTTCCGGCAAGCCGGCTTCGATGTGGTCGAGGCCCGTCACGACCTCTCGGTGCTGGAGACGCGGCGGGCGTTGCGCGATTTCGCCGACAAGGCAAGCGATGCCGATATCGCCGTGATCTATTATGCGGGCCATGGCATCGAGGTCGACGGTGCGAACTATCTGATTCCCGTGGACGCCAAGCTCGAGCGCGACAACGACGTCTTCGATGAGGCCTTTTCGCTGGAACGCGTTTTGGTCGCGGTCGAGCCCGCCAAGAAGCTGAGGCTCGTCATTCTCGACGCCTGCCGCGACAATCCGTTCGCCAAGACCATGAAAAAGACGCTGGCGTCGCGCGCGATCGGGCGCGGGCTTGCCAAGGTCGAGCCGAACGGCCCGAACACGCTGATTGCCTACTCGGCCAAGGCCGGCTCGACGGCGGCCGACGGCGACGGCAAGAACAGCCCCTTCACTCTGGCGCTGGCGCGGCATCTGACCACGCCGGGCCTCGACGTGCGCCGCGCGTTCGGCTTCGTGCGCGACGACGTTTTGAAAACGACCGCCAACCGCCAGGAGCCGTTTGTCTACGGCTCGCTCGGTGGCGAGGACGTTCCGCTGGTCCCCGCGCCCACGCCCGCGGCATCGCCGTCGCCTGCTCCCGCGACCAATCCGCAGGCCGACATTCGCCGTGACTACGAGCTTGCGCTGCAGATCGGCAACAAGCCGGCCTTCAACGCTTTTCTCGCGCAGCATCCGGACGGCTTCTATGCGAGCCTTGCAAAGCTGCAGCTCGAGAAGATCGCCGCGGAGGATGCGCATGCGCTGGCGATCGAAAAGGCAAAGCAGGCCGAGCAGGAGCGGGAACGGCTCGCCGCCGAGGGCGCGCAGAAGGAGACGCAGGCCAAAGCGGAGGCCAACGCGAAGGCCGCGGAAGAGGCGAAGCTCGCCGCCGAGAAAGCCAAGCATGCCGCGCAGGATCAGGCAGCCGACGCCGAGCGCAAGCGTGTCGCGGCGGTTGCTGCGACTCCGGCTCCGCCAGCTCCGCCCCCTGCTGCACCGACCGCGCCCGATAAGCCGGCCGCCGTCGCCGCGCTCAATCCCGGATCGCCGCAGGCGGATCTGACCAGGTCGGTGCAGAGCGAGCTGCGCCGGGTCGGCTGCCTCACCGCGCCCGCGGACGGCGACTGGAACGCGACCTCGCAGCGATCGCTGTCGCTGTTCAACAAGAACGCCGGCACCCGGCTCGACGTCAAGACCGTGAGCGTCGACACGCTGGATGCGATCAAGCAGAAGCCGTCGCGCGTCTGTCCGCTCATTTGCGAGCACGGCTTCAAGGCCGATGGCGAGCAATGCGTGAAGATCGTCTGCGGCGAGGGCTCGTTCCTCGACGACGACAACAAATGCGTGAAGCGCCGCGAGAAGAAGCCGGTTGCCGCTCGCGACAGGCCGCAACCAACGCAGGCTCCGGAAGCCAGGCCGGCCCCGGGACCAAAGCAAGCCACTGCCGGACGTTCTCAGAATTTTGGAGCGGGAATGTCATCGACAGGCCAGCCGCTCACCGGCCAGGAACGCGCGCTCGGTTGCAACTCGTATCAGGCGATCATGTCGGGCAAGTGCCCGTAACCGCAGCCGGGGCTGTAGCGTCAATTCCCGCCGATCCGGTCACGACGCAATCGTACTCGCGGCGATGTTGATCGTTAACGCGAGCAGCGCGGTGTTGTAGACGAAGGAGATGATGCCGTGCACGGTCGCGGTACGGCGGATGATCTTGTCGGTGATGCCGACGTCGGAGACCTGCGCGGTCATGCCGATGACAAATGAAAAATACACGAAATCCCAGTAATCGGCGTGGTCGTGCTGGTCGCCGCTCGGAAACTGCAGGCCGCCGGGCTTCGCGCCGCGATAGTAGTCATGGGCGTAGTGCAGGGCGAACGCGGTATGCACCGTGGCCCACGACAAGGCGATGGTGATCATTGCGAGCCACAGCAGCGGCGTGCCGCGATGGGTCGCGCCGAGCTCGAACACGATCGCGGCGATGCCGGCGAACGCGCCGAGCGCGGTGAAGACGAGGATCAGGAAGCGTCCGTCATCCTGCAGCACGGCGTTGCGGCGAATATTGCGATGCCCTGAACGCCAGAACATGAGATAGACCAGCACGAGGTAGAGCGCGATGAAGACGTCCCAGCCAATCAACACCCGTGTCACTGGACGGATCGACGCCGGCAGCAGCAGAAATGCGACGATTCCCGCGGCCATCGCCATGAACGTGCGCGGCCGCGCATAGATCACCCGGACCGGTTTCGGCAGCCTCCGGAAACGAAGAAGGGCCTGTTCCAGCTCGTCGCGGGGCATTGGTGCCTGCGCTCTCCCCTCAGTTCTTCCGCTCGGCGACGAAGCGCGCCGCCGCGCGCAGCACGTCGGCCTTGGCACCGAAGATCGAGAGCGCCGCATCGCCTCGCGCGAGCAGGTCGCGCACGCGCTGCTTGGCGCCATCGATGCCGAGCTGGGTGACGAAGGTGGTCTTGCCGAGTGCTGCGTCCGCCCCGGCCGGCTTGCCGAGTGCTGCGGCATCGCCCTCGACATCGAGCAGGTCGTCGGCAATCTGAAAGGCTTCGCCCAGCGCTTTGCCGAAATCGTCGAGCGCCTGATATTCCCCGGGAGAGGCTTGTCCCAGAAGTCCCCCCGCAATGCAGCCGAATCTGAGCAGCGCGCCGGTCTTCATCTGCTGCAGCCGCGCCACATCGACCGGCTCGCGGTCGCCGAAGCGGCCTTCTCCGGCGAGGTCGAGGATCTGGCCACCGGCCATGCCGCCGACCCCGGAGGCGCGCGCCAGCGCGCGGGTCAGCGCAAGGCGGACGCCCGCGTCGCGATGAATCTCGTCGCGGGTGATGATGTCGAAGGCGATGGTCAGCAGCGCATCTCCCGCCAAAATCGCGGTGGCATCGTCATAGGCCTTGTGCAAGGTGGGGCGGCCGCGACGAAGATCGCTGTTGTCCATCGCGGGCAGGTCGTCATGGATCAGCGAATAGCAATGGATGCATTCGAGCGCCGCGCCCGCAAGCAGCGCTGCCTCGCGCGGCACGCCGAAGACGTCCGAGCTTGCGACCACCAGGAAAGGCCGCAGCCTCTTGCCGCCGCCGAGGCTCGAATAGCGCATGGCATCCACCAGCCGCTTCGGCCGCGTGATCTCGTCGGGCAGGACCGTATCCGACAACAGCTTCGAGAGCAGCATCTCGGTGTCGTCCGCGGTCTTGTCCAACAGTTTTGCGAAGTCGGAAGGGGCGGTGCCGGTCATCAAACAGTGCTCCGGGAAATAGCGCCGGGAATGGCGCCAGATGCGGCTCTGGGGTCAAATTCGGCGGACAATCCTTTATGGGACGCGCTTCGTCAATTGCGGGAACGAGCCTAAAAGCGCTTGAATAAGGCCGAAGGCGACGCGAAATAGCGCTCAAGACCGACGGAATCACCTGTCCACCCCTCCGTATCGAAGCGGAAACGACCCCTTTGCGCGTCGCCCGAATCCTGGCTCTGGTTCTTTTGGTCGTGCTGGCCATTCCCTATGTGGTGGCGCCGTTCTATCGCGCCGGCCATCCGGTCTCTTCCTTGATGATGTGGCGGAAGTTAACCGGCGCGCCGGTAGCGCGGCACTGGATCGATTTCAACGCGATCGCACCGGACCTGCCGCGCGTTGTGGTCGCCGCGGAGGATGCGCATTTCTGCCGGCATCACGGCGTCGATTGGGGTGCCTTGCGCGAGGCCATCAATGACGCCGGTGAAGGCGAGGCGATGCGCGGCGCCTCCACCATCACCCAGCAGGTTGCGAAAAACCTGTTCCTCGCGCCGCTGCCCGGGCCGATCCGAAAGGTGCTGGAGTTTCCATTGGCGATGTGGATCGATTGGGTTCTGCCGAAACAGCGGATTCTCGAGATATATCTCAACATCGCCGAGCTCGGCCCCAACGGCCAGTTCGGGGCCGAGGCCGGCAGCCTCTACGCGTTCGGGCACTCGGCGGCGAAC
Source organism: uncultured Alphaproteobacteria bacterium (assembly GCA_963738845.1). Lineage (GTDB taxonomy): Bacteria > Pseudomonadota > Alphaproteobacteria > Rhizobiales > Xanthobacteraceae > Bradyrhizobium. The sequence continues at coordinate 65,611 of CAVTYJ010000027.1, forward strand.
CTCACGCCACGAGAGGCCGCGCTGCTCGCCTCGATCCTGCCCAATCCGCATGTGCGCAGCGCCTATAATCCGGGGCCGGGCCTTCGCCGATTGGCCGTTCTGCACATGGCGCGGGCGCAATCGCCGAACCTGCGCGTCTGCTGGCACGAAAATCGCGGTTTTTGACGCGATTTTGGCCCTGATTGGCGGCATTCGGCCCTAGCAATACGGCATCCCATCCTCTATAAGCGCGGCCTTATCGGCACCGCAGCTCGCTCCTGAAGCGCGTCCCGCATTTCGGGCGGTGCCTCCGCAATACCCCTAGAGGATACGACATGGCCGTTCCCAGACGAAAAACTTCGCCCTCGCGGCGTGGCATGCGCCGCTCGGCGGATGCGCTGAAGAAGCCCACCTATGTCGAGGACAAGGATTCCGGTGAATTGCGCCGTCCGCATCATCTCGACCTGAAGACCGGCATGTACAAGGGCCGCCAGGTTCTGAAGAAGAAAGAGCAGTGATTGCGGCAGGCGGGGGCTGCCCTGCCGCCTGAACTCGACCAGCGCGCAATGCCCGCAACAGAAGGCTCTCGCCGATGTCGATGGTCGGTTTCCCGCTGCTGCTGATTCCGCTCGCGATCTACAACATCATCGTGCTGTTGATGCCCAGCGTGTCGCTCGCCGATCCGCTGATCCGGCTCACGCTGATGTCCGGCGCGGAATGGGCGATCACGCTCGGGGACATATTGCTCGCACTGGGCGTGCTGATGTTGCTGTTCGAGGTTATGAAGGGCGCGCGTCCCGGCGCGAAATTCCTCACCGATCATTTGCTGTCGTTCGTGGTGTTCGGCGCGGCGAGCGCTCAATTCCTGCTCTGGCCCAAATTCGGCACCTCGACCTATTGCCTTCTGGCCATGATGTCGGCCGCCGATTTCCTCTCGGGCGTGGCCTTGCGCGCCAAGCGCGGCGGCGCCCAGGCCGCGGCGGCTCCGTCCTCCCGGCGGGCGGCGCGCAAGAGCGAGCCGGTCGAGCCGCGCGTCGCGACTGAGCCGGAAGCGCTGCGGGCGGACGGCGACGCGGTCAGGCCCGCCGAGGAGCCGCGGATCGAGCCGGCGCCCGCGCCCCTGCCGTCAGCGGTATCGATTGCCGAGTTCGTGCTGATGGATCATCCGCAGGCCAAACCCTCGCAGCCGGGCACGAGCCCAGGCGAATTGTCGCACGCGACAGCGTCCCCTGAACTGCAGCCGACCACAGGCTTGCCACCGTCGCCCGAAGCGCCGCAGCGCTGACGGTTGCAACAGTCAGGCAACGTGCCGGGTCAGGAGCCCCGCATCGATCATGCTTCGCTGGCCCGCGCGATAGGCGCTCATGGCGTCGGCGGGCGCGGCGCGGCGGAGGTCACGGGTTTGCGGCAGCCGCTCGGCGGTCGCGATCAGCTGCGCCACGAAGCCCGGATCGGGCCGGGGATTTACAAATCCGGGCGCCCCGCGTGGCGGTGATGCGACAGGGACCAGCGCGACCGTGGGCGTGACGTCTTCGAAGACGCCGTCTTCCACCACCTGTTCGTCATCAATGGACATTGCAAACCGTCACATTCTGGGACACCTGGCCCGGCTACGGTTTGATTTCCGCAAGAAGCGTGCCGCTGCCGGTCTGTTTGTTCGAAACCGCGATCCAACGTGGTTTCCAGATTATTTATGAACTTGACCTAGGGTCGGAGCTGACGCCGGCCCCAATTCCCAATGCGCCGGGGATCGACAGTGTCCCGAAACGAGGCAATCGTGACATCAGCACTGACCGACACCGCGACCATCCTGGCCTGTCTGGGGCAAGCCGCCTTCACCTGGGATATGGCAACCGACGCGCTGAGCTGGAGCGCGCATGTCGGCGCGGTCTTTCCAGACATTCCGCCGGCCGCGCTTGCGAGCGGGGCGGAGTTTGCGAAGCTGATCGAGCCGATTGGATCGATCCGGGTCGATGCGCTGGGACTTTCGCCGCCCGTGCATGGCGGCGACGGCGTCCCCTATCGGATCGAATATGGCGTGAGGATTTCGAGCGCCGAGCCGATACTCTGGATCGAGGAAACCGGCTGCTGGTTCGCCGGCGCTGACGGCCGGCCGGTGCGCGCGCAAGGCGTCGTCCGTATCAATAACGAGCAGCGCGCCCGCGAGGAGCAGCTCGTCAGGCTGTCGCGGCACGATCCCCTGACGGGTGAGCTCAACCGCACGCATCTGATCGCGGCGCTGGCGGAGGCGATCGAGGAAGCGCAGCGCTATCGCTACTCCAGCGCCTTCATGCTGATCGGCATCGATCATCTGGCGCGGATCAACGACGCCTTCGGATTCGATGTCGCCGATGCCGTGATTTCCGAGATCGCCCGGCGCATTCGCGCGCGCCTGCGCGGCGGAGACGTGCTTGGCCGCTTCTCCGGCAACAAGTTCGGGCTGATCCTCAAGAACTGCACGGTCGACGACATGAACGCCGCTGCCGAACGGTTCCTGGCCGGCATTCGCGACGAGGTGGTGCCGACGCGTTCGGGGCCGGTTTCCGTCACCGCCTCGATCGGCGCCGTCAGCGTGCCACGCCATGCGCGCGAAGCCGACGAAGCCATCAACCGCGCCCATGAGACGCTCGATGGCGCCAAGCGCCGCCGCGCCGGATCGTTCTCGGCCTGGCGCCCCAACGTCGAGCGCGACGCGCAGCGCCGCGTCAACATTCGTGTCACCGACGAGATCGTCACCGCGCTGAACGAGCGGCGCATCGTCATGGCTTACGAACCCGTGGTGGCGGCCTCCTCCCGCAAGCCCGCGTTCTGCGAATGCCTGGTCCGCATGGAGCAGAATGACGGGCGTGTTTTGCTTGCGCCCGATATCGTGCCGGTCGCCGAGCGGCTCGGCCTGATCCGACTTGTCGACCACCGCGTGCTCGAGCTTGTGGTTGCCGAGCTTGCCAATTCGCCGGGGATCGCGCTGAGCCTCAATATCTCGCCCGAGACCACCATGGATCCGGATTGGTGGGCCGGAATCGAATCCATGATGCGCGCCCATCCCGGCATCGCCGAGCGGCTGATCGTCGAGATCACCGAGACTGTGGCGATCCAGGATATCGATGATGTCCGAAGCTTTGTCACGCGGCTGAAGAATTTCGGCAGCCGCATCGCCATCGACGACTTCGGCGCGGGCTACACCTCGTTCCGCAATCTGCGCAAGCTCGGCGTCGACATCGTCAAGATCGACGGCGCGTTCGTGCAGAACATCGCGCGTTCGGCGGACGACCGCGCCTTCGTGCAAACGCTGATCGATCTCGCGCGGCGGCTCAACATCGAAACCGTCGCCGAATGGGTGCAGGACGAGGAGGCCGCCGGGCTGTTGCGCGACTGGGGTTGCGATTACATCCAGGGACGGCTGATCGGATTGGCACAGGCCGACAGGCCGTGGGCTGCGGCTCGTGGTGAAGCCCTGCCTGCGACCGGATGATGTTTCTGTCGTCCCTGCGCACGCAGGGACCCATAACCACAGGGTCTGGTTTGGCGAAAGCTGAAAGCCACACCTCGATCACCGCAGGCATTTGGGAGATTTCGCGGTATGGTCGCTGCGTTCGCAGGGACGACAGGGTATTGCGAGGGCTCAGGCCAGCAACGCCACGCGGTAGGGGTCATCGCTTTCGCGAGGACGAGAAAAGGAATCACTCTTCCTTTTTCGGCTCTTTCGACATGCGGTCGAGCCGATCCTGCATCTCTTTCATCTGGCGGCGCAGATCGTCGATGTTGTCGTCTTCGGCGGGGGTAGGCTCGGACGCCTTCTCCTCACCCGTGCCGGTGCGCGGCGCGAACGGCTTGAACATCGAGAAAGTCTGCTGGAACAGCTCCATGTTTCTGCGGACCTGCTCCTCGAGCGGCGCAAACGGTGTGCCGCTCAAGGTGCTCGCGAGTTGCTTGCGGAACTTCTCCTGCTCGCGCGTCAACGTGTCGATCGATTGCTCCAGATATTTCGGCACCACCATCTGCATGCTGTCGCCATAGAAGCGGATCAATTGCCTGAGAAACGTGGTCGGCAGGAGATTTTGTCCGGCCTTGTTCTCCTGCTCGAAAATGATCTGCGCGAGCACCGAGCGGGTGATGTCGTCGCCGGTCTTGGCGTCGTAGACGAGAAAGTCCTCGCCCTCCTTCACCATCGCCGCCAGATCCTCCAGCGTCACATACGTGCTGGTGCCGGTATTATAGAGCCTTCGGTTTGCGTATTTTTTGATCGTGGTGGGTTGGTCAGATTTCGCCATGGACTCACACCTGCAAACCGAGGAATGGGAACCCAACGGCGTCGCCGCAGGGCGGAATGCAACAAAATAAGCATTTTCAACGGGGTTCGGCTACCGTTTTGTGCACCACGGTTAATTTGGGTGCATTTTCGTGTTGCGCAGCAATTTTGCGGAGCGCCGGGGTAGGGGCGCGCTGGCGAACCATGTCGAGCTGTGCTCGGCTTTTGCGGACCAGCGGTGTTCCTGCGGCTCGCGCGGCGCGCGCCTTCAAACCCGGGCGCCTCGAAGTGATCGCGGGCTGCGTAAATCTTCGCCAGCGGGCAATTGACATGCCGCAAACACGTTAACAGGATGGGGTGAGAGACTGGTTTGCCATTCCGGCGCCCGCCATCGAAAAAAAACTCAAGCAACTAGGAGATGCCCATGTCAGACGATGTCGTCATCGTCAGCGCCGCCCGCACCCCGGTCGGAAGTTTCAACGGCGTGTTCGGCACGCTGCCGGCCCACGATCTCGGCGCCATCGCGATCAAGGCCGCGCTTCAGCGCGCCGGTGTCGAGCCCGCGCGCGTGTCCGAAGTGATCATGGGGCAAATCCTCACCGCCGCGCAGGGCCAGAACCCGGCCCGCCAGGCTTCGATCGCCGCCGGCATTCCGGTGGAAAGCCCGGCATGGGGTGTCAACCAGCTCTGCGGCTCGGGCCTGCGGACGGTCGCGCTCGGCTATCAGGCGCTGCTCAACGGCGATTCCGACATCGTCGTCGCCGGCGGCCAGGAATCCATGAGCATGGCGCCGCACGCCCAATATCTGCGCGGCGGCGTCAAGATGGGCTCGCTCGACCTCGTCGACACCATGATCAAGGACGGGCTGTGGGATGCCTTCAACGGCTATCACATGGGCAACACGGCGGAGAACGTCGCCAAGCAATATCAAATTACCCGCGCGCAACAGGACGAGTTCGCGGTCGCCTCGCAGCAGAAGGCCGAGGCGGCGCAGAAGGCCGGCAAGTTCAAGGACGAGATCGTTCCCGTCACCATCAAGACGCGCAAGGGCGACGTGGTCGTCGACACCGACGAATATCCGCGTCACGGCGCATCGCTCGATTCCATGAGCAAGCTCAGGCCGGCCTTCGAGAAGGACGGCACCGTGACCGCGGGCAGCGCGTCCGGCATCAATGACGGCGCGGCCGCCGTGGTGCTGATGACCGCCAAGCAGGCGGCCAAGGAAGGCAAGAAGCCGCTCGCGCGCATCGTGTCCTGGGGTCAGGCCGGCGTCGATCCGAAGATCATGGGAACCGGTCCGATCCCCGCCTCGCGCACGGCGCTGAAGAAGGCCGGCTGGAGCGTCGGCGACCTCGATCTGATCGAGGCCAATGAGGCCTTTGCCGCGCAGGCCTGCGCCGTGAACAAGGACCTCGGCTGGGATACCTCGAAGGTCAACGTCAATGGCGGCGCGATCGCGATCGGTCATCCGATCGGAGCCTCGGGTGCGCGTGTGCTGGTGACGCTGCTGCACGAGATGCAGAAGCGCAATTCCAAGAAGGGCCTTGCGACGCTCTGCATCGGTGGTGGCATGGGCATCGCGATGTGCCTCGCACGCGATTAAAAAGCCGGCAGCAGTTGCGACAAGAATTGCCTTTCGCAACTGCACAGCGCTGAACTAAAGAAACGACGCCCGGCGCCATTGCCGGGCGTTTTGTTCTTGATGTTGGTCAAACGGCCCGCATAATTCGCAGTTACATAACAAGCGTCGCACGAAGACGCAGGTGTTGAGGAAACCCAAGGGAAGGAATGTTGTCATGGCACGTGTTGCGTTGGTTACGGGAGGAACGCGAGGCATCGGCGCTGCGATCAGCAAGGCGCTGAAAGCCGCCGGCTACAAGGTCGCTGCCAGCTATGCCGGCAACGATGCGGCCGCCGAGAAGTTCAAGGCCGAGACGGGCATCCCCGTCTACAAATGGGACGTCGCCTCGTTCGATGCCTGCGCAGCCGGCATCAAAAAGGTCGAGTTGGAAGTCGGCCCGGTCGATGTGCTGGTCAATAATGCCGGCATCACCCGCGATGGTGCCTTTCACAAGATGACGCTCGATCAATGGAATGCCGTGATCAACACCAATCTCGGCTCGCTGTTCAACGTGAGCCGCCAGGTCATCGAGGGCATGCGGACGCGAAAGTTCGGCCGCATCATCAACATCTCCTCGATCAACGGGCAGAAGGGTCAGTTCGGCCAGACCAACTATTCCGCCGCCAAAGCCGGCGAGATCGGTTTCACCAAGGCGCTCGCGCTCGAAAATGCGAAGGGCGGCATCACCGTGAACGCGATCTGCCCGGGCTACATCAACACCGAGATGGTGCAGGCGGTGCCGAAGGAGGTCCTGGAGAAATCCATCCTTCCCTTGATCCCGGTCGGTCGCCTCGGCGAGCCCGAGGAGATCGCCCGCGCCGTGGTTTTCCTTGCCGCCGACGAGGCCGGCGCCATTACCGGCTCGACGCTGTCGGTCAATGGCGGTCAATACATGATGTGAGTTTTCTCGTCGTTGCGAGGCGCGATAGCGACGAAGCAATCCAGTATCGCTAACAAGTGCTGGATTGCTTTGCTCCGCTCGCAATGACGGCTCCTATGTCCCCGCGCACCGCGACGCTCATCGGACTGACCGCGATCCTGATGTGGTCGCTGCTGTCGGTGCTGACGGTTGCGACGGGAAAAATTCCTCCGTTCCAGCTTGCCGCGGTGACGTTTGCGATCGGCGCGCTGGTGGGCGCGCTGACCTGGATCCGCAGAGGGGAGGGGATCAAGGCGTTGCGGCAGCCGCCTGTCGCCTGGGTGGTCGGGGTCGGCGGCCTGTTCGGCTATCACGCGCTGTATTTCCTGGCCCTTCGGTATGCGCCGCCTGCCGAAGCCGGACTCCTCAACTATCTCTGGCCGCTTCTGATCGTGCTGTTCTCCTCGCTGTTGCCCGGCGAGCGGCTTGCGCCGCACCACGTGATCGGCGCCGTTCTCGGGCTCGTCGGCACGGTGCTGCTGCTTGCGGGAGGGACCACAGGTTTTGCGCCGGGCCAGGTGCCGGGTTTGATCGCGGCGTTTGTTGCAGCCTTCGTCTGGGCGACCTATTCGGTGCTGTCGCGCCGGCTGAAATCGGTGCCGACGGATGCGGTCGCAGGTTTTTGCGCGGCGACTGCGCTGCTCGCCGCGCTCATGCATCGACTGGTCGAAAGCACGATTTGGCCCGAGACCACCCTGCAATGGCTTTGCGTGCTCGCGCTGGGCATCGGCCCGGTGGGTGCCGCCTTCTATACTTGGGATATCGGCATGAAGCGCGGCGACATTCGCGTGCTCGGCGCGGCCTCCTATGCGACGCCGCTGCTCTCGACCGCGTTTCTGGTCGTTGCGGGCTTCGCCAGGCCAAGCGCCAACATCGCGCTTGCCGCCGTGCTGATCGCCGGTGGCGGCCTCATCGCGGCCAAGGACATGCTTCGCCGGCGCCCGCAGCCTCGCGCGAAACGCGAGTGAACCGACCGGAACGATTTCAGAGGCACGGCACCCAGCCCGGGGGCGCCATTTCGAAATTCGCGAACTCGAATCCGGGCGCCACCGTGCATCCGACCAGGGTCCAGTCGCCGGTGGTCTCGGCGCACTGCCAGGCCGTGGGCGGCACGATCGCCTGCGGGCGCTCGCCCGCGGCGAGATCGGAGCCCAGTCTCACGCTGTGCTGCATGCATCCCTCGAATGCGATCTGCAAGTCGAGCGCGCTGCCCGCATAATAGTGCCAGACCTCCGCCGCATCGATCCGGTGCCAGTGCGAGCGCTCCCCGCGCACGAGCAGGAAATAGATCGAGCTCGAGCAGGCGCGACCCTGCCCGTCGCAGCGCTTGTCGCGAAACGTCTCGCGGTAATAGCCGCCCTCCGGATGCGGCCGGAGTTCGAGACGCGCGATGATGTCGGCAGCCGTCGGTTCGCTTGGCATCAGGACTTGTTCTTGCGTTCGCGCAATTCTGCAAAGACTTCGGGCGCGGCGGCGCCTTTCAGGTGAAGCCTGGCGGCAACCTGCGGATCGTCCGCGCGCAGGAAGACATTGGCTTTCTTCTCCTCGCCGAGCAGCGAGGGGATTGTCGCCTTGTTCTCGGCCCGCAGCCTCGTCACCTGCTCCGCCCGCGCCTTCAGCGCCGGATTGTCGGAATCGACCGTGAGCGCGAACTTGATATTCGAGGCGGTATATTCGTGACCGCAATAGAGGCTGAAATCGTCCGGCAGCGCCCGCAGCTTCAACAGCGAATCCCACATCATCGGATAATTGCCTTCGAACACCCGTCCGCAACCGATCGAGAACAGCGTGTCGGCGGCAAACAGCGCCTTGTCATTGTCGAAGACGTAGGAAATGTGGTCGAGCGTGTGGCCCGGAGTTTCAACGACGCGCGCCAGCAGGTTTCCGACCTTGACCACGTCGCCGTTGCCGACGCGAAGATCGACATTGGCGATCTTGGCGGTCTTGTCGTGCGGAGCGACCACGCGGCAGCCGTATTTTTGTTTCAGCTCGGCGACGCCTCCGACGTGGTCATGATGGTGATGCGTGATCAGGATGTCCGTCAGCGTCCAGCCCTCGCGTTCCAGCGCCTTGATGATCGCGGCCGCTTCCGGGGCGTCGATGGAGGCGGTGGCCTTGGTCGCTGGATCGTGGATCAAATAGCCGAAATTGTCGGACAGGCAGGGGAAAGTGCGGATCTCGGCGGGCATGATGTCTCCGTCGCAGGCTGACGCGCTTTTTACGCTCGGATGAGCGAAGAGATATGGCGTTAACGCTGATCGGGCAATGCAATATTCCGCGCGCTCCGTGTCAACGCACCATGTTAGATTAATGTCATGAATCTCGATGTCATCGATCTTCGCGACTTCTATTCGAAGCGGCTGGGCATTGTGGCGCGGCTCCTGATCAACCGCGGCATTCGGGAACGCTGGCCGACCGCCGAGAACCAGCGCGTGCTCGGGATCGGCTATCCAACGCCCTATCTGGGACTTTTTCGTGAGGATGCCGAGCGGTGTATCGCCTTCATGCCGGCGGCCCAGGGCGTGTTGAAATGGCCGACCGCGCGACCGACGCTGGCAGCTCTCGTCGACGAATACGACCTGCCACTGCCGGATTCGGCGGTCGATCGGGTCCTATTGGTGCACGCGCTTGAAATGTCCGACGACCCCGAAGGCCTGCTGCGCGAGGTTTGGCGGGTGCTGGCGCCCTCCGGACGCATGGTCGCGGTGATCCCGAACCGCCGCGGCGTCTGGACCCGTACCGACAAGACCCCGTTTGGGCACGGCCGGCCTTATTCGCGCTCGCAGATCACTCAGCTATTGCGGCAGACCTGGTTCACGCCGACCGCATGGGGTGAGGCGCTGTTCGTGCCACCTGTTGCGGGCGGCTGGTTCCTGCGCTCGGCAATGGCGTGGGAACGCCTTGGCGCCGTGCTTTCATTGCCGGTCGCAGGGGTGCATATCGTGGAGGCCACCAAGCAGGTCTATCGCGCGGTCCCCGCCAAGCGCGAACGGACTCGGCTGATTCCGGCCCTGCGGCCGGTTCTGGTGCCGTCGTCGTCGGGAGCAAGGATGAATGCAAACGGGTGAGGTGATCGCGCACCCCGCTACGTCGCGATTCGCCTCTAATCGTTGCCTGAATTGAAGTCCTCGCTGGGCGCAGCCGGCGGCGACTGCCCCACGCCCTCATGACGCGGGCCGCCATGCGGTCGGCGCCGGCGCCGCGGGAAGCGATCACCACCACCACCGCCATTGCCCTCATAGCCGCCGGCGCCGCCATTCATTTGCGGCTGGGGCCCCGTGATGAACGACGGCAGGCGATCGACGCCGCCCTCCGAAGCCACCGGTTGCGGTTGCGGCTGATATTGCGGCTGCGCACGATGGTCGCGATCGCGATCGCCCCGATCGCGGAACTCGCGCGGCTGCTGCTGCTCGCGCTGATAGGGCTGACCCTCACGCGGCTGGTCGCGCATGTAGGGCTGAGGCTGCTGCTGGACCGGCACGAAGCCTGGTTCCTGGCCGAAGCTCGAGAAATTCTCGCCATCGTCCTCGCTGTCGTCGCTAACCATGTCCTCGGTATTGCGCGGCTGCTGCTGCGGCTGGTTCTGGCGGAACTGCTCCTGCGCGGCGGCGATCAGACGGAAATAATGCTCGGCGTGCTGGTAGTAGTTCTCCGCGGCGACGGGATCGCCGGAAGACCGCGCATCGCGCGCGAGCTGCAGGTATTTCTCCGCGATATGGGAGGCGGTGCCGCGGATCTTGATGTCGGGACCGTTCGATTCGAACACCCGGGTCATCGGGTTCTGGCCGCGCCGGTTCTGATTGTTCTGATTGCCCCGGTTGCGCATCCGCTTGTTGTTTTGACCGTTTCTCATGTCCTGCCTTTATTCCAGCCCTGAGTTAAAACCACCCGATCGTCGCTTCCTTGAGCCAGGCCATCGCCGGGCGCATGCCTGTCAGCGTTCGGAATTCCGACGCAGTTCCGATCCTTGCCGATTTCGTCAGCCGTCGTCTTCAAAAGACGCGTTCCCCACCACCGACGTCGTCGCCGGCGAACCTTCGTTCAGCCTGTCAAAACATGCCCTGTTTTCTTGCGTAGGTCGTCAAAGCGCAATATCAGGCTTTCGTTCGATTTGCGGTCGCAAGCGGCGCAGCTCACATCAGCCATCGCGCTCAATTCGACCCGCGTTTCGGAACCTTTCACCCGGTGCGGCTTGCAGGGAAAACCCTGGGATCTTGCCCGCTTCGTCTCGGGCCCTGCACCGGTGTTGTGGTCGGAACGTAGTCGCTCCCTGCGAATATTCCAAGAGGTTTTTGCGTTCCAACCCCCTTTATAACGGCATTTTTCGGCCCGCAACGGCCCGCGGCACGCCCGCGAGGTCGGCTTTCGGGCTCCCCTGCAGCGTTAACCCGCAAGCCACCATGAAAGTTTCAATCGGGCGGCTTTGGCCCTGTCCGGCCTCTACCACCAGCACGCCCCCAGGCCCAAGCAGGCCGGTAGCCTGCGGTATTATGGCGCGGTAGGCCGAAAGGCCGTCAGCCCCGCCGTCGAGCGCCAAATGCGGATCGTGGTCCCGGACCTCGCGCGCCAGGCCCTTGATATCGGCAGTCTGGATATAGGGCGGGTTCGAAACGACGAGATCGAACGGCCCCCCAAGCGCGGCCGCATAGTCGCACCTGACGAACCCTGCACGCCGCGCCAGCCCGAGAGCGGTGGCATTGCCGCGGGCCGTCCGCAACGCGCCCAGGCTAAGGTCGGTTCCGATTCCGAAGGCCAGCGGCAACTCGGACAACAGCGCCAGCAGAATTGCGCCGGAGCCGGTCGCAATGTCGAGGATGCGCAAGCCTTCGCGCGCGCGTGCCGCAGCCAAAAGCTCGAGCGCGAGCTCGACCACCGTCTCGGTATCGGGCCGCGGCACCAGGGTATCGGCCGAGAGTTTTAGCGGCAGGCCCCAGAATTCCTTTTCGCCGGTGATGCGCGCGACCGGCTCGCCGCTAATCCGCCGCCGCGCAAATTGCTCCAGCCGGCCGGCCTCGGGCGCGGTCAGCCTGCGCGCAGCCGCCGCGATCAGGCCCGTGAGATCGAGCCCGAGCGCGGCGCCAACCAGCACGCGCGCATCGAGCTCCGCGCCTTCGATGCCGGCGGATGCAAGTCGCTTCGCGAGCGCGCGGCGCGCGGCTTCGATGCTTTGTCCGGCGAATGGATGTTGCATTCGTCCTGCCTGCGAGAGCGCTTCCGCTTGCCTGGGCGATGGTGCGCTCACGCCGCGGCGCCTTGGGCGGCGAGCTGGGCCGCCTGGTGCTCGGTCGTGAGCGCGTCGATCAGTTCGCCCAGTGCCTCGCCCGACATCACCTGCGGCAATTTATAGAGCGTGAGGTTGATGCGGTGATCGGTGACGCGGCCCTGCGGGAAATTATAAGTGCGGATGCGTTCGGAGCGATCGCCGGAGCCGACCTTCTCCTTGCGATCGGCCGAGCGCTGGGCCTCGACGCGCTGGCGCTCGGCGTCATAGATTCGCGAACGGAGGATGTTCATCGCGGACGCGCGATTCTTGTGCTGGGAACGACTGTCCTGCATGCTGACCACGATCCCGGTCGGAATGTGGGTGATGCGGATCGCGGACTCGGTCTTGTTCACGTGCTGGCCGCCCGCGCCCTGCGCACGCATGGTCTCGATCCTCAGATCCTCGTTCTTGATATCGACATCGACATCCTCGACCTCCGGCAACACGGCCACCGTCGCGGCCGAGGTGTGGATCCTGCCTTGAGTTTCGGTATCGGGAACGCGCTGCACGCGATGCGCGCCGGATTCGAATTTCAGCTTCGCAAAGGCACCGCGGCCTTTCACCTCGGCGATGATCTCCTTGTAGCCGCCCATGGTGCCCTCACTGGCCGAGATCACGTCGACGCTCCAGCCCTGCAGCGACGCAAAGCGCTCGTACATCCGGAACAGGTCGCCCGCGAACAGCGCCGCCTCATCGCCGCCGGTGCCGGCCCGGATTTCCAGCATCACGTTGCGGTCGTCCATGGCATCCTTCGGCAATAGCGCGAGGCGGATCTTTTGCGCCAGCTCGTCGCGGCGCGCCGTCAGCGTCTCGCGCTCGGCCTCGGCCATCGCGCGCATCTCCGCATCGTTTCCGCCGTCCGACATCAGCGCCTCGGTGTCGGCCAGCTCCTTGACGCTTGCGCGATAGGCTTTCACCGCCTCGATCAAGGGATTGAGCTCGGCGAGCTCGCGTGTGATCTGCACATATTTGTCGGAGGCGAGCTGGCCCAGGACCTGCGCCTCCAGCGAGGCGTGATGGGCCAGGAGAACGTCCAGCTTGGCTTCGGGAAGTATCGACATCGGTTCAATCTCAAATGGCGTGAAGGAGGAAGGCGGCGAGCGGAACCTCGCTACAACGGCAATCCCTCGGCTTCCGCAAACTCGGTCAGCTTCTGGCGGATCGATACGCTGCCGGCCGGCTGGTCCAGCAGCGGCATGATCATCGCCTCCGCCTTTCTGGCGTCGAGCTCGAGCACCATGGCCTTGACGGGTCCGTGCGCGGTCGCCGAGAGCGACAGCGAGCGGTAGCCGATCGCGATCAACGCCAGCGCGCCGATCGGCTTCGAGGCCATCTCGCCGCACAGCGAAGCGGACTTGCTGGCAGCCTTCGCCTTGCGCACGATGTCGCGCAGCGCGCGCAGGATCGGCGCGGAGAGAATGTCGAACCGCTCCGAGACCTTGGCGTTGCCGCGATCGACCGCGAACAGGAACTGGAACAGGTCGTTCGATCCGACGGACACGAAGTCGACCCGCTTCAGGAGTTCGTCGAGCTGGTACAGCAAGGCAGGAACCTCGACCATGGTTCCCACGTCGATCCGCTCCGGCAACGCGTGACCGTGCTGGCGCAGATAAGTCAGCTCGCGCTCGACGATCGATTTCGCGGCGTCGAATTCGGCGACATCGGAGATCATCGGGAACATGATGCGCAGCGCGCGACCGCCGCCGGCGCGCAGCAGGGCGCGGATCTGTCCGCGCAACAGGCCCGGCCGGTCGAGCCCGAGCCGGATCGCGCGCCAGCCGAGGGCCGGATTTTCCTCGACCACGGTTTCCATGTAGGGCAGCGCCTTGTCGCCGCCGATGTCGAGGGTGCGGAAGGTGACGGGCTTGTCGCCGGCGGCATCGAGCACGGTGCGGTACAGCGCGAGCTGGTCGCTCGAACGCGGCAGGTTCGGCGACACCATGAACTGCAGCTCGGTGCGGAACAGCCCGATGCCGGCCGATCCGGTATCCTCGATATGCGGCAGGTCGATGGTCAGGCCGGCGTTGATCATCAGCTCGACCGGCTGACCATCCTTGGTCGCGCATGGTCTTTCGCGCAAGGCCAGATACTGGGCCTGGCGTCGGGCGCGAAACCGCACGCGCTCGGCATAGGCCGATTCGATCTCGGCCGACGGACGCACATAGATCTCGCCCGAGGTGCCGTCGACGATGATGGCATCGCCCGGATCGGCGATGCCGGGGGCATTCGGCACCTCGCCGACCGCGGGGATGCCGAGCGCGCGCGCCACGATCGAGACGTGGGAATTGGCGGTGCCTTCTTCCAGCACCAGGCCGCGCAGGCGCTTGCGATCATAGTCGAGCAGAGCCGCCGGCCCCATCGCGCGTGCGATCAAAATGGCATTGTCGGGCAGGCTCTCGCGTGCGGGCGCGTGATCCTGGCCGACCAATTGCCGCATCAGGCGGAAGCCGAGGTCTTCCAGATCGTGCAGGCGATCGCGCAGGTAAGGGTCGGTGGAACGCAGCATGCGCGCGCGGGTATCGGACTGGACGCGCTCGACGGCAGCCTCCGCCGTGAGGCCGGTTGCAACCGCCTCGTGCAGCTTGTGCGACCAGCCCTGGTCGTTGGCAAACATCCGGTAGGCTTCAAGCACGTCGCGATGCTCGCCGCTATCGGCGACGTCGCCGCGCTCCAGCATGCGGTCGAGATCGGCGCGCAGCTTGGTCATGGCAGCGTCCAGACGCTTGACCTCCTTCGGAAGATCCTCGGCGATGTAGTCCTTGATGACGACGCGCGGCTCGTGCAGCACGACATGGCCGAGCGCGATGCCCTCGGAGAGAATCGCCCCGGTCTTGTGCAGCGAATGGCGGGCGGCAGGCTCGGCACCCGGCTGGGCCAGCGCCGCGAGCTCGCCGGAAGCGATCATCTCCGCGAGCACCATCGCTGTGGTCTGCAGCGCCTCGACCTCCTCCTCGACATAGGTGCGCTTGGCGCGGTTCTGCACCACCAGCACGCCGAGCGTGTTGCCGGCGCGCAGGATCGGCACGCCGAGGAAGGAGTGGTAGATCTCCTCGCCGGTCTCGGGGCGGAACGAGAAGGCCGGATGGCTCTGCGCGTCGCTCAGGTTAAGCGGGGAGGCCTCGCTTGCGACGAGGCCGACCAGGCCCTCATGCGCGCTCAACACCGTACGGTGAACGGCGTCGCGATTGAGGCCCTCGGTGGCGTAGAGCTCGAGCGTGTTGTCGATCCGCAGCACGTAGACCGAGCACACCTCGGCCACCATGTTGGCGGCGATCAGCACGACAATCTTGTCCAGCCGTTCCTGAGCGCTGACCTGCTCCGCCATGGTTTCGCGAAGCCGTCTCAACAGGACGCGGGGACCTCCCGACGCGCTTCGCATGCTCTGTAATTCCCTCCGCAATGGCCAGCCCGGCGCGTGGCCGGCAGCTGGCGTTCAAGCCCAGAAAAGCTACAATTTTATTCATCCGGCGCCGCTACTCGCTCGCTGTCGGGCCGAATCAGGATCGCCAAAGACCGTCGCACGAGTTTGGGGTCGATCGCTCAGCAGGCCTATAGCGAATTGAGGCTTGTTTTGCCAAGCAAAAGGCCTGCCAGAGGTAGGGCGGACGCACAGGGTTGCTATGCTGCGCTGCCCAACAAATCCGGAGAAAAACGTTCTACGCCTGGTCGAGACCGTAGAGCGTGTGCAGCGTGCGTACCGCCAGCTCGGTATAGGCGGCATCGATCAGGACCGAAAACTTGATCTCGGAGGTGGTAATGGCGCGAATGTTGATATTGCGTGCCGCCAGTGCCGAAAAGGCCTTGGACGCAACGCCGGCATGGCTGCGCATGCCGCTCCCGATCACCGAGACTTTTGCGACATCGGTGGCGCTGTCGAGCCTCTGATAGCCGATCCTGGCCTTGGCTGCGGTGATCGTGTCCTGGGCGCGGGTATAATCCGTCGCCGGCACGGTAAAGGTGAGGTCGGTATACTTGCCGTCCTCGGACACGTTCTGGACGATCATGTCGACGTTGATATTGGCATCCGCGAGCGGCCCGAAGATCGAGGCGGCGACCCCTGGCTTGTCCTCGATCTGGCGCACGGAAATCTGCGCCTCATCCTTTGAAAAGGCGATGCCGGTGACGACGTGGCTTTCCATGATCTCCTCCTCGCTGCAGATCAGCGTGCCCGGCGGCTGCTTGGCATGCGGGTCGATGTCCTCGGGCTTGTCGAAGCTGGAGCGCACGAAAATCGGCATATTGTGCACCATGCCGAGTTCCACCGAGCGCACCTGCAGGACCTTGGCGCCCTGCGAGGCCAATTCCAGCATGTCCTCGAATGCGATCTTGTCGAGTCGTTTCGCCTTCGGAACCACACGGGGATCCGTCGTATAGACGCCGTCGACGTCGGTGTAGATGTCGCAGCGGTCGGCGCGGATCGCGGCCGCGATTGCCACGGCGGACGTGTCCGAACCGCCGCGGCCGAGCGTGGTGATGCGTCCAGTCTGGGGGGTGATGCCCTGAAAGCCGGCGATCACCGCGACCTCCTTGCGATCCTTGAATCGATGGATCAGCTCGCTGCCGTCAATGTCGAGAATCCGCGCGGAGGCATGCGCGTCGCTGGTCTTGACCGGAATTTGCCAGCCCTGCCACGAACGCGCCTGAATCCCCATGCCCTGCAGCACGATCGCCAAAAGCCCGGAGGTAACCTGCTCACCCGAGGCAACCACGGCATCGTATTCGCGCGCATCATGCATGGGCGAGGCCTCGGTGCACCATGCCACCAGCTCGTTGGTCTTGCCGGCCATCGCGGAGACGACAACGGCGACCTCGTGGCCGGCATCGACCTCGCGCTTCACATGGCGCGCGACGTTGCGGATCCGGTCGATGTTGGCGACCGATGTGCCGCCGAATTTCATCACGAGGCGGCCCATGACGACGCGCGCTGGTCCTTATCAGAGGATTAAGTCCTTCCGCCCCGCGCGAACCCTAGTCGGTGGGGTCGAAACGCGCGTATACATAGCGACGCGGCTGGGGGCAAGCGGGTTCCGTTCCGATCGCGGCCCCGAAGGCGGTCCGGTCGGCGCGTGGCCGGAAGTGAGAGTTGACGAGATGAGCCGTTATATCGACCACATTCTGCAGCCGGGGGAGAAGGTGCTGTATTCCACCAATGCGCACTGGATGTTCTACTTGCCGGCGGTCGCGGCCTGGTTCGCCGTCGCGATCCTGCTGGTTGTGTCGTGGCTGGCGACGGTGCCGGCGCTGACCCTGTTCTGCTGGGCGAGCGCGGCGGTCGTTGCGGTCGTGGCTCTCTTTCTCACCCTCAAAGGCTGGTTCCACCGCTGGACCACCGAGACGGACGTCACCGACCGTCGCGTGGTGCACAAGACCGGCTTCATCAAGCGGAATACGTTCGAGATTGCGCTCGACAAGATCGAGAGCGTCGATGTCGAGCAGAGCATTTTCGGACGCCTCCTCAATTACGGCGACGTGACGATCATGGGCGTCGGCGAGGGACGGCAGCGGATCCCCACCATCGCCTCGCCCTTGGCGTTCCGCAACTCGATCACCGCGCGATAGGAGCAGGTCATGGCCACGCAGAATATGCGCGCAAGTGGCTCAAGCGCGGCAACCTCGACGGTCGATCCCGCAGAGATCGCGAAATTCTCGAAGCTGTCGGAGGAATGGTGGAACCCGCGCGGCAAGATGGCGCCGCTGCACAAGATCAATCCGTTGCGGCTTGCCTATATCCGCGACGCGGCGGCGCGCAAGTTCGAGCGCAACGTCAAGAGCCTGAACTGCCTCGCGGGGCTCCGGGTGCTCGACATCGGCTGCGGCGCGGGGCTGCTCTGCGAGCCGCTGGCTCGGCTCGGCGCGCAAATGATCGGCGTCGATCCGGCCGCCTCCAATATCGCCGCGGCCCGGTTGCATGCCGACCGGGGTCATCTTTCGATCGACTACCGTTGCACCACCATCGAGGAGATGGACTCGCGCGAGCGCTTCGACATCGTGCTGGCCATGGAGGTGGTGGAGCATGTCGCCGACGTCGGTCTGTTCCTGTCGCGCTGTGCCGCCATGCTCAAGCCCGGCGGGATGATGGTGGTCGCAACCTTGAACCGCACCTGGAAGAGCTTTGCACTTGCCATCGTCGGCGCCGAGTACATCCTGCGGTGGCTGCCGCGCGGCACCCATCAATGGGAAAAATTCGTCACCCCCGACGAGCTCGCAAAATACCTGCTCGACAGCCGCCTCGTCATCACCGAGGAGACCGGCGTCGTCTACAGCCCGTTCCTGGACCGCTGGAGCCTCTCCTCCGACACGGACGTGAACTACATGGTCATCGTCGAGGAGGTGGTGTGAGCGTCTCTTTCGCCTCTCCCCTCAAGCGGCCCCAGCGGAGGAGGGGAACCCTTAAAAAGCTGGCTTGAGCAAGACGGCGAACACTTGAATGGGCGCGTCCTGCGCTGCGGCAACTGGTCGATCTTCGCGATCATGCGAGATGATCCCAACTACCGTTGCTGTCACGTTTCGATCTCCGGTGCATAGCCCTCGGGCGCGTGATTGAAGGTCCAGGCTGCAGCCTCCCGCGCCGTCGTCATCGTCGGAGGTACGCGCAGCCAGTAATGTTTGCGCGTTCCGTCCTTCTCCGGCGTCGCGTTGACGACCTCCAAGATCACGATCGGCTCATCATCCGGCACGATGCGCCGCCAGAGCGTTCCGAAATCTTGCGTCGTGATCGAGGCGCTCGCCGCCGGCGTCCCGCGTGAAAGCCGCCGCTCCGCTGATCTCCTCGCCGAGGCGATAACGATCGATCATCACGCGGCGGCTCTCGGCATTGGTTTCGTCGTCGATCTTCGCAATCGTAATCTCGTGTGGCCGGTCCACCACGTAGGCCGGCACGCGCACGCCCCGAATCGCGTAAATTGCAAATCCGTCCGGATAGGCGCAGGCGGGTCCTGCGAGCGCGTGAAGAAATCCGTCCTCGTCGAGCTGCAGGATGCGGCGGCGTTCGCTGATCCAACAGATGTTCTGGTGCGGAAGCGCTGCGCCTGCGCTCTGCGCCAGTTCCCAAAGTCCGGCAAGCTTTTCTGTCTGCGACTTCAGCCCGAGGACTTCACTGAAGTAACGATAAGCGCCGAGCAACCCGACGTCATGCTGCGCATCAACGTGCTCGATGACGGTGTTCGAGAGGACGACGTTGGCGCCGTTGCCCCAGGCGGCTCGGACATCATCCCATACGCTGACGGAGTCGGCGACATTGTCCCAACCGCAGTTGCGGACAGTTTCGAAAACGCGCGTCCAGACCCCTTCGCCGACGCTCGCGCCCACGCTGCGCAACACGCTCATCAGAATGTTGTGCATAACATGGTTGCGGAAGCAATATCCAGCGACGGTGCCGCCGGCGGCGTCAACGCTCGCGCTGATGCTCCGCCAAATCGACTCCGAGATACTGTGCGGACCAAAAGCCTCAACGCGCTCACGCAAGGAACTGTCGAAGGTGATCGCGCGCGCCAGGCCGAGAGAGACGGGCGAGCCACACCACACGATCATCCGTGGTGGAGCCAAGCCGGCAAGCACATACATTTTGCGGATGGCAAATTCCGCGCGCGGGCGATCGGCCGGCTCGGTTGAGAGACCGATCTGTGTCCAACGTTCCACAAACTCGGGCAAACGTGCCTCTTGTCCGGCCGTGAGGCTTTCGATCTTGTCGGTCATCGTCAGTCCGCGACGTTGCGGATTGCGTCGGGGGAATATTCGCGCTGTCTAATGATTTGGTAGTCGCCGGGCGGAATGTGGATGGTGTCGTGCTCCTGATGTTCGAGCGTGACCGGGGCACGGCCGCAGACGCGCAAGAAGATCGCGCGGAGCTTCGGGTCATGAAACAAACGGGCGTTCGGGTCATTGATTGCGTGGGAGTGGCCGGTGGCCTCGCCATGCGCCAGCACGACGCGCCCGCCTTCAGGCGCGAGCGCGGAGACGCCCGCCGGCAGCTGCGCGATCGGAACGATCAATAGGTCGCCCTGCCGAAACATTGCATCTCCATTGACCAATCTCGTCCGGGCGGACGCAACGGGTAGCCCTGCGACCACGCGCGTCGTTTGTCGTTTCACGCCGTTCGATGGTTCAAGCACCGCCAAACACCGGTTGCGTGCGGAAAATTCGCCCCAACGATTTCGTGGCCCGCAACCGCCCACGAATCCGAGAATCTGGTCTCGTTCAGTCCGCCGTTTGAGGGGTCACTCGCCGCAAGGACCGCAAGCGGGGAGAGGGAGTGCAATCCTGTCATGCGCAGCCCCGGTTGACCGCGCGCAGCGCGCCCGGCACGGTGGCCGGCCATTTCAGCCGGTTCAACCAAAATGCTCTCCGTCGCCACGCTCTGGATTCCCTTCACCCTGACCGCCGCGGCGGGCCAGGTCGCGCGCAATGCGATGCAGCGGCATCTGACCGGTCCGCTCGGCACCTGGGGCGCGACCAATATCCGCTTCCTGTTCGGCTTTCCGTTCTCGATCCTGTTTCTCGCCGCGGTGCTTGCAGCGGGCGGCGACCGCCTGCCGTGGCCCTCCGGCGCGTTCTGGCCGTGGCTCCTGCTCGGCGCGCTCAGCCAGATCGTCGCCACCGGCATGATGCTGATCGCCATGAACGATCGCTCCTTCGTGGTGACCACGGCCTATATGAAAACCGAGGCGATCCAGACCGCGATCTTCGGCTTCATCTTTCTCGGCGACCACCTGACCATCACCAAGGTGATTGCGATCCTGATCGCGACCGTCGGCGTCGTCATCACGGCGCTGCGCCCGGGCGGCGAGAAGAGCTTCGCCGATCTGCGTCCGACACTCATGGGCCTGGGCTCCGCCGCCGGCTTTGCGCTGTCCGCCGTCGGCTTTCGCGGCGCCATCATCACGATCGAGGGCGTGTCGTTTGTTACCGCGGCGTCCTACACGCTGGTATGGGGGCTGTTCGTGCAGACGGTGCTGCTCTCGATCTATTTGTTCTGGCGCGCACCCGATGTGCTGCAGAAGATACTCGCGCTGTGGCGACCCTCGATGCTTGCGGGCTTCATGGGCGCGTTCGCCTCGCAATTCTGGTTCTTGTCGTTCGCGCTGACGGCGGCCGCAAACGTCCGCACGCTCGCGCTGATCGAGGTGCTGTTCGCGCAAGCTGTCGCCTATTATTCCTTCAAGCAGCCGATCTCGGCGCGGGAATTATCCGGCATCGTGCTGATCGTGATCGGCGTGGCGCTGTTGATCGCCTTTTGATCAAAAAGAAGCCCTCCGGCCTGTTGCACGCAGAGCTTCGTTTCGCAGACCTGCAAATCAGTGGGCCAGCGGGTCGGGCCGCATCTGCACCTTGAACACCTTCGGATAGGCTTCCTTGCCGCCTTCGCCATGGAAGTTCGTGCGCGTGCCTGACGTGGTCCAGATGCCGCGGCCCTTCCAGCCGGCGTTCTGATCGTCGATCCGGCCGTCGACATTCTTGGTGAAGAAGCCCATCGGATAGGGAACGCGCAAGTTCACGAACTCGCCATTGACCAGAGCGAGCAGCGATTCACCGCCATTGGCGCAGGCGATCGGCACGTTGGCGCCCAACCCCAGGACATTGTAGCGATCGACCCAGAGATAGTAGGCGTGGTTGGCGCTGCCCTTCGGATCGAGCCCCTTGAACTGCGGACCCGGCATGCGGTACAGCGTCCAGCCTTCGGGGCACAGCTTGCCTTCGGCGGCGGCCGGGCCGTTGAGCGGTCCCTTGCACAGCTTGCGGTCGAAGCTTGCGAGATGGCCGCTCGACATCACCGTCCACACCAGCCCGTCGAGCCCGAGATCGATGCCGCGCGGACCGAATGCGCCTTCCGGCGGCTGATAGATTTCGGAGAGCGCGGTGTTTGCGGGGTCGGGCCCCGGCACGACGCGAATGATGTAACCGGGCTGGTCGACGCGCGAAAAGCCGCGATCCATGGCCTGGCCCCAGATCGAATCGTCGACCGGGCTCGGCATCACGCCATAAAAGGATGCGAGCACGCGCTTGTCCTTGGTCGGATCGACGGGGTCCTTCACCCCGACATAGGCGTCGCGCTTGCCGTTGCCGTTGGTGTCGACCACGATCGGGGTCCAGCCCTGCGAGGCCACGCCGTCCAGCGTCTCGCGGAACTGCCTGGTGTTCAGCCAGCCGACGACGCCGCCGCCGAGACCGGGACCGCCCGCGCTCGTCCAGAGCGTGTTGTTGGCATCATGCCCGAAATAAAGGTGATGCGTCGAGAAGCAGGTGTTGATCATGTCCCACTTGCCGGTCGCGGGGTCGAAGCGCGACAGTTGGCGCACGGAAGTGGCCTGCGGATCGACTTTCGCCGACGGATGGCTGGAGCCCTGCTTGCAGTAGTCGGGATTTTGCGGCGGCCGGAGCCGCGCGGTGAACCAGAGCTTGCCCTGCTCGTCCATCATCGGATTGTGGATGCTGGTGTGGCCGTCCCAGATCGGCTCATCGCCCCAATAGGCCGAGGGTCCGCGCGTCGCATCCAGTTGCGAGGGTGTGTTGGGATCGAGATAGGGCTCCTTGATCGTCGAGGCGACATGCTTGACCGGATCGAGCGTCGGGATCAGATCGGTGCTCTCCTCGGGCGATCCATAGATCAAACCATTGGCATTGACGGCCGGATTGCGTTTGTCCGTCGAGATCGCGTCGTGCTGGTAATGCGTTGGCGATGCCCAGTCCCACATGGTGTAGACGGCGTTGCGCTCGACACCCTTTGGCCGCTCGGGCTTGTCGAAGGGGAGTTCGCCTTCGGCGATCCGGTCGGTCCATTTCGAGAACATTGAATAGGCCATTTCCGGGCCCATGCTGCCGAGCACCAGCGCCATATATTCCTGGGCCTGTCCGGCCTGGGTGCGTAGCGCCCATGCAATATGCGAGGTATTGCCGTCCATGAAGGCTTTCGGCACCTCGCGGATGCCGCGGGAGCCGAGCGCGTGGCAGGACTGGCACGCATTCTTGACGGTGTCGACCCATTGCTCCTGGGTCTTCATGGTGTCGGGCATCCGGTTGCCCTTGTCGCCGGTCCCCGGGAATTCACTCTTGGCGGGAATCTCCAGCATCGAATACCAGTACATGCCGGGATAGAACTGGGCGGCCGCAGCAGGCGAGGCGGCTTCCGCCTTGAAGTCAAGCTGCTTGCCCGGGCGCGCCTCGACCTGCGCGGTGTCCTTCAGGCCGTAACCGCGAACAAAGACCTTGTAGCTCGCATCCGGCAAATCGGGGATGACGTAGCGGCCCTGATCGTCGGTCACGACGACCTTGGCGTATTTGGTCGGAAGGTCCCTGGTCTCGGCGATCACCCAGACGCCGGCTTCCGGGCCTTTGTCGCCGGTGACCTGGCCGCCGATATCATGTGCGGAAATGTCGACGGTGGCTGCGAGTGCGATGGCGGCTCGCAGAAACACGGCCAGACCGAGCGATCCGGCAAGGATTCGGTTCCGTTTCATGCTTCCCCCTGCAATTTTTTTGGTCCGCAGGCGCCCGGTTCAATCGACCGGAGGCGCCATCGGACCTTTATGGTCGCGCACCGTTGCGCTGGGGCCTCATGAAGTCAAGGGAATCTCGGGTCGCGAGACCTCACCCTTTGACCGCGATCAGCACGGCGCCGCTGGCGATCAAAGCAATCCCGATCCAGCCCTGCAGCGAAGGCCGCTCGCCCAGGAATGCGACGCCGAACAGAGCCACCAGCACCACGCTGAGCTTGTCGATCGGCGCCACCAGCGTGGCCGGGCCGAGCTTGAGCGCGCGGAAATAGCAGAGCCAGGAGGCGCCCGTGCCGAGCCCCGACAGCAGCAGAAACAGCCAGCTTTTCGCCGGGATCGGTCCGGGATGCGTGAGTTGGCCGGTGGCAAGCAGAATCATCGCCAGCGTGATCAGCACGATCACGGTACGGATCAAGGTGGCGAGGTCGGAATTGATGCCTTCGACGCCGACCTTGGCGAAGATCGCGGTGAGGGCCGCAAACACCGCCGACAGGAAGGCCCAGAGCTGCCAGGAGGAAAGCGATATCGGGCTCACGGAAGCTACCCCTCGTCATTGCGAGCGAAGCGAAGCAATCCAGAACCACACGCGAGACTTCTGGATTGCGTCGTCGCTGCGCTCCTCGCAATGACGAGGCATGAAGGTCAATTGCGGTCGTCGGGCAAGACCGGCAGCGGCGACACC
Organism: uncultured Alphaproteobacteria bacterium; assembly: GCA_963738845.1. Lineage (GTDB taxonomy): Bacteria > Pseudomonadota > Alphaproteobacteria > Rhizobiales > Xanthobacteraceae > Bradyrhizobium. The sequence goes on from CAVTYJ010000027.1 coordinate 89,813, forward strand.
TCGACGCCTTCATCGATCAGCGCGCGCGCTTCGTCCGGTGACGCATCGCCGTAGATCGGGCGGTGCTCGATCTCACCGTAATGCATCTTGCGCGCCTCGTTGGGGAAGCTCTCGCCGACATTGTCGGCGTTCTTGATGATGTGGTCGCGCAATTCCTTGATCTTGGCGCGCAGCTCGCGCTCCTGCGCCATCAACAGCGGCGTCGGCGCCGTTTCGGTCGCGGCGGAGGCCGGGGCAGGTGCGGGCGGAGGCGGCGCCGTCTCGCGGCCCTTCTTGCCCGCGATCCGCGGCGCCATGATCGCCTTCTCGATCTTGACGGAATTGCAGACCGGGCAGCTCACGAGCCTGCGCTTGACCTGCGTGTCAAAGGCCGCGGAATCCTGGAACCAGCTTTCGAAATTGTGGTCGCCTTCGCATCGGAGCGCGTAGCGGATCATGCCGATCCCCGCACGAGATGCAGGTGCTCGGGGCCGATCTCCGGCTCGGCGACAGAGAAGCGCCGGCCGTGCTGCAGCGAGGGTACCGACTTGCGCGCTGCCTCGACCCTCGAAGGATCGATCTCTGCGACGACGACACCGGGCTCGACGCCGCCTTCGGCCAAAATCTCGCCCCAGGGCGCAATGATCAGCGAATGTCCGTAAGTCTCGCGCTTGTTCTCGTGCAGGCCTGCCTGTGCGGCCGCAAAGACAAAGCAGCCGGTCTCGATGGCGCGGGCGCGAAGCAGGACGTGCCAATGTGCTTCGCCGGTCTTGCGGGTGAAGGCGCTTGGGACCGTCAGGAAGGAGGCGCCGGCCTCGGCAAGCGCGCGATAAAGCGCGGGAAAGCGCAGGTCGTAGCAGATGGTGAGCCCGATCCGGCCCCAGGGCAGGTCGCAGACCACGGCGGTCTCGCCCGGCTGGTAGTTGGCGGATTCGCGATAGCTTTCCCCACCCGGCAGGTCGATGTCGAACATGTGGATCTTGTCATAGCTGGCGCGCACCGACCCGTCGGGCCCGATGAGGAAGGACCGATTGACCGCCTTTTCGGGAGAGAAGCGCAGCGCGAGCGAGCCGATATGCAGATAGATTTTCAATTCCCGTGCCAGCGCCCGATACGCCTTTAGCGAGACGTCGTCCTCTTCGGTCGCAAGGTGCTCGAACAGCGCCTTGCGGTTCAGCTGCATCATGTTGCTGACTTCGGGCGTCTGCACATAATTGGCGCCCTGTCGCGCTGCTTCGCGAACAAGCTTCACGCCTTGCTCGAGGCTCGGTTCGGGCAAGAGCCCGGTGCGCATCTGCACCAGGGCGGCGGTGAAGGTCTTCTCAGCGCTCATCAAGAGGCCTTGTGGCCGTTAAGCAGTGCATCGAGCTTGCCCTCGCGGTCCAGCGCATAGAGTTCGTCGCAGCCGCCGACATGCATCTTGTCGATGAAGATCTGCGGAAAGGTCGTGCCGGCGCCGGCACGATCATACATCACCTGGCGAACGTCCGGGTCCCTGCCTGCGTCGTACTCGGTGAACACGGCCTTTTTGCAATTCAACAGCGATTTGGCCGCGCTGCAATAGCCGCAGCCCGGACGGGTATAGATTTCGATGGCAGCGCTCGTGCTCATGTCAGAACTCTGCTCGGGTGGAACCGCAATTATATGGGAGCTTTGGGGCCATCCACAACCCGGGCAAACACCAGCACGTCGACCTGTGCGGCCTTGCCGCGGAGCAGCGCCCGGGCGCAGGCGTCCAGCGTGGCGCCGGACGTCAGGACGTCGTCGATCAGAACCAGGCGGCGGCCGGCGATCTCGCTCCTCGCGTCCGCCGATACCTCGAATGCCCCCTGCACATTGGTCGCGCGCTGCGGCCGCGACAGTCCGACCTGCTGCTCGGTTGCCCGCACCCGCCGCAGCACGTCGCCACGCAGCGCGACGCCGCTTTGGCAGGCGATGGCGCGCCCCAGCGCGCCGGACTGGTTGAACCGCCGCTGCCAGGCGCGCTGCCAATGCAGCGGCACCGGGATCAGCATGTCGGCCCCCTCGAGCAGATCGCGGCCGGCCCGCGCCATCCAGCGGCCCATGGCCGGCGCGAGATCGGTGCGGTCATTGTACTTCAGCGCATGCACCAGTGTGCGCGCCACCTCGTCATAACGCACCGCGGCGCGGGCGCGCTGGTAGGCCGGCGGGTTCGCGATCGCCTCCATCGACAACATGTCGGGGCCGGGATCGTAGACAAAGGGAATGCCTAATCGCGGACAGAAGGGGCGCTCGATGAACGAGAGCCTCGACCAGCACTCAGCGCAGACGCCTTCGCCCTCGACCGGCTCGCGGCAGGAGACGCAGAGCGTCGGCAAGGCGATGTCGAGCGCGAGTTTTGTGGCATGGCTGCAGGCACCGCTGATGGCGCCGAGTGCCATGCGCAGGCGGCCGGGCAAAGAGCGCCACGGAGCAATTTCGGCGTCCATGAAATCAAGGCTAGCGCGGCCGCGCCGCGATTGCCAGACGCGCAACGATCAGGCGCCGCCTGCTGCCGGCATCGCTCGCCCGCCCGGATCCGAAACGCAGCAAAGCCGAATCACCTGGGCCTGCGGCAAATGATCGAGCAGTGATTCGCGGAGCGCGCACAGGCAAAGTTTGCAGCAACCGAAGTCGAATTCCGCGCCGAGCGGTGAAGTCTTTGACTTTCGGAGAACTGAATTTGGACGGCGGCGAACTCAAACAGCATTCATAGCGAAGCGGTCAACGGCGTCCTTATTTGAGCCGCGCCTTTCCCGCAACGCGGTTAATGGCTCTTTCATGGGGAGCGTGCTGAACAACCTCCCGTTGAAAAAGCCTTCAATCGAAAGGGAATGCATGAAAACGATCAAAAGGGCGCAACCTGTGACAACGCAGGTCGTGGATGGCCAGTCGGTCACCGATGGAAACGTGGTGGCAGTCGCAGCAGGCGTCGATTTCACGAACACGACGGTTACGGATCGAGGCTCGCTGCGCGTCGCCGCGGGCGGAACCGCGACCGGGACCATGGTTGATGGCGGCTTTCTCGAAGTCGCCGCCGGCGGCAACACCGTTGGTGCAGTTCTCACGAATGAAAGCGAGGAAGAAATCTTCGGTACAGCGACCGGCACCATCGATCGGGGCGGTGATCTCAATGTGTTCGCTGGCGGCATCCTCCAGAACTCCGAGATCGATGCAAGCGGTGGCGACGTTAACGACGGCTACGTGCTTGCCGGCGGCAAAGCCATCAAAACGACCCTCAACGGCGACGGCGCGGTGCTCAACCTCGAGCTGAGTTCGAACGCCGTGGGCACGATGATCAACAACGGCGGCAAAGAGTTCGTCGGAACCAAAGCCGTCTCGGACAGCGCGGTCGTCGGCAGCGGCGGCACCGAGTACCAGCTCTTTGCCGACAGCACGGACACGAACCTCACCGTCAAGAGCGGCGGCAACGGCGTCATCGTCGGGACACTGGACGGGGCCACCATCGACCGGGGCGGCGTCGTCACCGCTTCCGACGGCACCGTGGTAAAGGGGTCGATCGTCGATAACGGCAACCTGACGTTCCACCTCGACGGCACCGAGCATTTCACCGGCAATCTGACGGGAACCGGGGTGCTGGAGGTGCAGAGCGGCGGGACTCTGGTGGTCGACAATGCGCTCAACTTCAACGGCACGGCGCAGATCGATACCAGCTCGACGCTCGAATTGGCGGGTGCGTCCAACACCAATGTCAATCTCAGCGATTTCCAATCGACGTTGAAGCTTGATCATCCGCAGAGCTTTACCGGGACGATCTCCGGTCTCGGCGTGGGGACCGAAGATGTGCTTGACCTTGCCGACGTGGCGTTCGCCGCGGGTGACAAGGCTTCCTTCGCGGAAAATGCAGCCGCAACCGGAGGCACGCTCACCATCGCCGCTGCCTCGGGTCAGGTCATCGAGCAACTCGCTTTGTCGGGCGACTACGCGGGCGACGCCTTCACCCTCGCTTCGGACGGCGGGACCGGGACGGACATCTCGGTCGTCGTGGCACCTATGGCGCAGCCGCCGCTGGTCACGCCGCCTCCGAGCGCTCCGCCTCCGAGCGCCCCGCCTCCAACTGTCGATGGCGGCACGGTGAGCGGCGCCAATGTCGTCGTGGGAGTCGCAGCGGGTGTCGACCTCACCAACACCACGGTTACCAATCGTGGCGAGCTATCCGTCGACGCCGGCGGGATCGCGACCAACACCACGGTCGACAGCGCCTTTCTGTCGGTCTCGGCGGGCGGCAACAGCGTTGGTGCGGTCCTCAAAGACGAAAGCGAAGAGGAGATCTTCGGCACCGCGACCGGCACCAGTGATCAGGGCGGTGATTTGAATGTGTTCGATGGCGGCATCCTCCAGAACTCCGCAATCGTCGCGAGCGGCGGTGACGTCAACGACGGCTACGTGCTTGCCGGCGGCAAGGCTATCGACACGACCCTCACCGGCGACGGCGCCGTGCTCAACCTCGAGCTGAGTTCGAACGCCGTTGGCACGGTGATCAACAATGGTGGCAAAGAGTTCGTCGGAACCACCGCCGCCTCGGACAGCGCGGTCGTGAACAGCGGCGGCACCGAGTACCAGCTCTTTGCCGACAGCACGGACACGAACCTCACCGTCAATAGCGGCGGCAACGGCGTGATCGTCGGCGCGCTGGACGGCGCGACCATCAACCAGGGCGGCCTCGTCACCGCTTCCGACGGGACCGCGGTCACGGGTTCGATCACCGACAACGGCAACCTGACGTTTCACCTCAACAGCATGGAACATTTCGCCGGCGATCTGACCGGGACCGGTGTGCTCGACGTGCAGGGAGGCGGGGCTCTGGTGGTCGACAAGGCGCTCAACTTCAACGGCACGGCGAAGATCGACGCCGGTTCGACGCTCGAATTGGCGGGTGCATCCAGCACCAATGTCAGCTTCGGCAACTTCGAATCGCTGTTGAAGCTCGACGATTCGCAAGGCTTCACCGGCACGGTTGCAGGTACCGCCGGCAGCCTCGATACCATCGATCTTGCCGACGTCGCCTTCGTCAAGGGCATGACGAGCGTGAGCTTCACCGAGAATGCCCAGCACACGGGCGGCGTGCTGACCGTGAGCGATCAGGCGATAGGCGGCCCGGTGGTCAACCTGAACCTGCTCGGCAATTACAATGCCGCGGCGTTCAGTGTAGGCGACGACAACCCGGAGTCCCTCGCGAACAGCGCGAACCTCTGTACCAACGAGAACCATGGCACGGTCGTTCACGGGCCGTTCTAGCCTTCGCCAGCAGGTGGCCCGTGCATGGACTCCGTGCGCGGGCCTCTTCCTCAAATCGCGCGAAATAAACCGGAACGCGAGATGACGTCCGCGAACGACAGCCCAGCGGAGCAGGGGCTGGCCGTCCTGACCGCTATGTTGCGGCTCAACGGCCTCGCCGTCGACGCGGGGCAAATTCGCCACCGCTTCGGCGCCGCCATCGGCGCGCCCGAAATCCTGCGCTGCGCGCGCGAACTCGGCCTCAAGGCGCGCATGCTGAAGACGCGCTGGGATCGTCTTGCGCAAACGCCCACGCCGGCGATTGCGCTGTTGCGCGACGGCGGATTCCTGTTGCTCGGCAAGACCGGCGAGCACGCAGCTGTCGTTCAATCGGTCTTCACCGCTCACCCGGAGATGATGACCCGCAACGACTTTGAAGCGATCTGGGACGGCCGCCTGATCCTGATGACGCGGCGTGCGGCGCTTGTCGATCTGGCGCGGCGCTTCGATCTGAGCTGGTTTGCGGCGGCCTTTCACAAATATCGCCACCTGCTCGCCGAAGTCCTGGTCGGATCGTTCTTTCTGCAGCTTTTCGGCCTGGTGTCGCCGCTGTTCTTTCAGGTGGTCATCGACAAGGTGCTGGTGCATCAAAGCCTCACCACGCTCGACGTGCTGATCGTGGGACTGGTCACCATCTCGGTGTTCGAGGCCATCATCGGCGCGATGCGAACCTATCTTTTCTCGCACACGACCAACCGCATCGATGTCGAGCTCGGAGCGCGGCTGTTTCGCCATCTGCTGGCTCTGCCGCTCGCCTACTTTGAGGCCCGCCGCGTGGGCGATTCGGTCGCGCGCGTGCGCGAGCTGGAGAATATTCGCAATTTTCTCACGAGCTCGGCGCTGACGCTGGTGGTCGACCTCTTCTTCGCCTCCGTCTTCATTGCCGTGATGTTCTACTACTCCATTTCGCTGAGCCTGGTCGCGATCGCCGCGTTCCCGTTTTACGTCGGCATTTCATTGTTTGCGACGCCGATCTTTCGCGAACGCCTCAATGAGAAGTTCCGGCGCGGCGCGGAAAATCAGGCCTTCCTCGTCGAAAGCGTCACCGGGGTCGAAACCTTGAAAGCGATGGCCATCGAACCGCAGATGCAGCGCCGCTGGGAGGAGCAGCTCGCGGCTTACGTCGAGGCCAGCTTTCGCGTGCTTGCGCTGGGCAACGCCACCAACCAGCTGGTGCAACTGGTCAGCAAGCTGAGCTCGGCGGCGATCCTCTACTTCGGGGCCCAACTCGTCATGGGCGGATCGCTCAGCATCGGCGGGCTCATCGCCTTCAACATGCTCGCAGGACGGGTCACCACGCCGGTGCTGCGCCTGGCGCAGGTCTGGCAGGATTTTCATCAGGCGCGTCTGTCGATCGCGCGATTAGGAGACATCCTGAACACTCCGGCTGAACCGAGCTACAATCCGGCGCGGGCGACCTTGCCGGCGATCCGGGGCGAGATCAGCTTCGAACACGTCAATTTTCGTTATCGCGCGGGCGGCCCGCAGATTCTCGATGACGTCAGCTTCACCGCGCAGGCGGGCCAGGTCGTCGGCATCGTCGGCCCTTCCGGTTCAGGCAAGAGCACGATCACCAAGCTCGTTCAAAGACTGTATGTCCCCGAAACCGGCCGCGTTTCAGTCGATGGCGTCGATCTCGCCATGGTCGATGCCGCATGGCTGCGCCGTCAGGTGGGCGCGGTCCTGCAGGACAGCATGCTCTTCAATCGCACGGTGCGCGACAACATTGCGCTCGCCGACCCCGCTGTTTCCATGGACCGGGTGGTCGCCGCGGCCAGGCTTGCCGGAGCGCACGACTTCATCCTGGCATTGCCGGATGGCTACGACACCATGCTCGGTGAGCGCGGCAATGGTCTCTCGGGCGGCCAGCGCCAGCGTATTGCGATCGCTCGCGCCCTCATCACCGATCCGCGGATCCTGATCTTCGACGAGGCTACGAGCGCGCTCGACTACGAGAGCGAGCGCATCATCCAGCAAAACATGCGCGACATCGCCACGGGGCGGACCGTGTTCATCATCGCCCATCGTCTCTCGGCGGTGCGACACGCCGACCGGATCATGACGATCGATCGCGGACGGGTGGTCGAGGACGGAACGCATGAACAGCTGATCCGCAACGGCGGACGCTACGCTTCCCTCCATCGTCTGCAGGCGGGCACCCATGAGCTTGGCTGACCGAAAGGTGGTTCCGCATCCGGCGATGGCAAAAGCGTCGACGCCGGCCGCCCAGGTCCGGCGCCGTCGCGAGGAGATGGCGTTTCTTCCGGCCGCCCTCGAGATCGTCGAAACGCCTCCATCGCCGACGGGAAGATGGATTGCGGGGACGATCATCGCCCTGTTTTGCGTGGCGCTGATCTGGGCGTCGGTCGGTCAGATCGACATCGTCGCCTCGGCTCAGGGCAAGTTGGTGCCGAGCGGCCGCAGCAAGCTGATCCAGCCGCTGGATGCCGGCATCGTCAAGGCGATTCACGTCCATGACGGTCAGACCGTGAAGGCGGGCGACGTGCTGATCGAGCTCGATCCGACCGTCAGCAAAGCCGAGCGCGATCGCCTGCAAAAGGATCTGACCGCCGCCCGGCTGGATGTGGCGCGGCTGAGGGCCATTCTTGCCGAGGAAGGCGATCCGATCTCCCACTATGAAGTGCCCGAAGGCGTAAGCACGTCGCAAGCGGCGCTGCAGCGGCAGTTGCTTGTCGAACAGCTGGCCGAACACAAAGCCAAGCTGGCGGTGCTCGAGCGCCAATACGCCGAGAAGGAGGCTGAGCTTGCGACCGTCGAGGAAACGGTCGCAAAACTCGACGCGTTGCTGCCTCTGATGGAGGACCGGCTCCAGACGCGAAAAATCCTTTACGAGCAGCAGAACGGCACCAGGATCAGCTATCTCGAAGCTCTGCAGCAACTTGTCGAAACGCAGCACGACCGGGCCGTGCAAAAGAGTCGCTATCGCCAGGCAGAAGCGGCACTCAAGGCGCTCACGGAGACGCGCAAGCAAGCCGTGGTCGAATTTCGCAAGACCAGCACGGAGCAGCTTGTGGAAGCCGAACGCAAGGCCGCGGGGCTTTCCGAGGAGCTGATCAAGGCTGAACAGCGGACGCGGCAGCAGAATCTGTTTGCTCCGGTCGGCGGCGTCGTTCAGCAACTCGCCGTGCATACCATCGGCGGCGTCGTGACCCCGGCGCAATCGCTCGCCATGTTGGTGCCGTCCGACAGCCGGGTCGAGGTCGAGGCCTCCATCTCCAACCGCGATATCGGTTTCGTCCATGAAGGGCAGGAGGTCGATATCAAGGTCGATACGTTCAACTTCACCCGTTACGGACTGCTGCACGGAAAAGTGCTCAGCGTTTCCAGGGATGCGATCGCGCGCGCGAAGGCGGGAGAGGGAACGGGGTCGACGTCCAGTGAGCCCAATGGCCAGCAACTGGTCTATTCGGCCCAGATCTCGATCGACCGAAGCCGCATGGAGATCGATGACGCTTTCGTCGATCTGGCGCCGGGCATGGCCGTCACCGCCGAGATCAAGACCGGCTCTCGCTCCATCAGCAGTTACCTGTTCTCGCCCTTGCTGCGCTATGCGCACGACAGCCTGAGGGAAAGGTGAGGCGCAATCCTGTGCCCCGCGCAAGCGCGAGCGAGAAGACTTGATCGAACGAGGTCTGTTTATTTCGCGGTCGCTCTTTGGAAGAGCGACCCGGCTTTGTGATGACACCGCCATTGCAGGAAACACGCCCAGGGCTGTTGACGTTAGCCAGCGAATGCTAGACTCCGGCCACCGGCATGTCCTCGTCCGCGCCCATCCTGTTCGACCGCGCGCTGCTTCTGCGGCGGCAGGCGCGTGCACAAAGGTTGGGATCGGCGACGTTCCTGCTCGATCGTGTGATCGAGGACATGGGGGAGCGGCTCTCGGCGGTCAATCGGGAGTTTTCGGCTGCAGCCGACCTCTGGACGCCGGGCGAGGGGCTGTTGGCGCGCGATCGTTTCGCATCCTTGACGCGCATCCAGGCGTCGCAGGACGAGACGCTGCCGCTTGAGGGCCAGTCGCTTGACCTGGTCGTCTCCGCGCTCGCGTTCCAGTTCGTCAACGATCTGCCGGGTGTGCTTGCGCAGATTCGTCGCGCGCTGAAGCCCGACGCCTTGTTGCTTGCAGCCATGATCGGCGGGGACACGCTGACCGAGCTCCGCCAAAGTTTTGCCGTGGCCGAAGCCGAGTGCGAGGGCGGTGTGTCGCCGCGCGTCGCGCCCTTTGCCGATCTGCGCGACATCGGCGCACTCCTGCAGCGCGCCGGCCTTGCGCTTCCCGTGACCGACGTCGACCGCGTCGTGGTGCGTTACGCCGACGCGTTCGCGCTGATGGCCGATCTGCGTCGCATGGGCGCGACCAATATTCTGGTCGAGCGGCGCCGCGCCCCGACCCGCCGCGCCACGATGCTCAGGATGGCGCAGGTCTATGCCGAGCGCTTTGCCGATGCCGACGGCCGCATCCGCGCGACCTTCGAGGTGATCTGGCTGTCGGGCTGGGCGCCGCATGAGAGCCAGCAAAAGCCATTACGGCCGGGATCGGCGCGCGCGAGGCTCGAGGCGGCGGTGAAGAAGAGGGGTGAGACCTAGAGTTCCCGGTCGTCATGTCCCGGTCGTCGCGTCCCCACTCGTCATCGCCGGGCTCGACCCGGCGATCATCCGCGCGCCGACAAGGTCATTGAATAGCGGACACGCTACAACAACAAATCCTGCAAATGCGGAATCAGCGGAATGTCCGCCGGCGGCATCGGGTAGTCGCGCAGTTTGTTCGCGCGCACCCAGGCCAGCGCCTGGCCCTCGCGCGCGACCACGAGGCCTTCCCAGCGCCGGCAGATATAAAGCGGCATCAGCAGATGAAAGCTTTCATAGGCATGGCTTGCGAAAGTCAGCGGCGCAAGACACGGCTCGGTCACGGTGATGCCGATCTCCTCTTTGAGCTCGCGGATCAGCGTCGTCTCGGGCCGCTCGCCGGGTTCGACCTTGCCGCCGGGAAATTCCCACAAGCCGGCCATCGCCTTGCCTTCAGGCCGCTGCGCCAAAAGCACGCGCTTGTCGGCATCGACCAGCGCGCAGGCGACGACGAGGGTGAGCTTTGTCTCTGACATGCCTTCCAACTCCACCGTCTTTGCGAGGAGCGAAGCGACGAAGCAATCCAGAGTCGTTGTCGTGGCGCTGGATTGCTTCGCTTCGCTCGCAATGACGGTCTAATTCACGACCGGTAATCGCCGTTGATCGCGACATATTCCTTGGTGAGGTCGCAGGTCAGAACGCGGTCGCGGGCCTTGCCGAGCCCGATGCCGATCCTGATCTGGATCTTCGGGCTCTTCATCGCTTCGGACACCTCCGCCTCGTCATAGGAGGGATCGCGCGCGCCTTTGCTCGCGACCTGAATGCCGTTGAAGGCGATCGACAGCTTGTCGCGATCGGCGGGCTCGCCGGCCTTGCCGACCGCCATCACCACGCGTCCCCAATTGGCGTCCTCGCCGGCGATCGCGGTCTTGACCAGCGGCGAGTTCGCGACCGACATCGCGATCTTGCGCGCCGATTGCCTGGACACCGCGCCCTCGACGATGATCTCGACGAGCTTGCGCGCGCCTTCGCCGTCGCGGGCCACCTGTTCGGACAGATCGGCAAGCACCGCATGCAGCGCCTTGACAAAGGCCTTCAGCCGCGGGTCGCCGGCGCGGGAGATTTTCGGCACCCCGCGTGCGGCCGCCGCTCCGGTCGCAAACGCCAGCAACGTGTCGGATGTCGAGGTATCGCCGTCGATCGTGACGGCGTTGAAGGTATCGGCCACGCCGTTCTTCAGAAGCGACTGCAGCGCGCCAGGTGCGATCGGCGCATCGGTGAAGACGAACGACAGCATCGTCGCCATGTCCGGGGCGATCATGCCGGCGCCCTTGGCCATGCCGTTGATGGTGACCTCGCTCTTGCCGAGCTTGATCCTTGCCGTCGCAACCTTGGGAAAGGTGTCGGTCGTCATGATCGCGCGCGCCGCGTCCATCCATCCTCCCGGCGCCGCGGTCTCGGCAAGCGTTGCGAGCACGCCGTCGAATTTGGTCGCATCCAGCGGCTCGCCGATCACGCCGGTCGAGGCGAGAAATACCTCGTTCGGGCTGCAGGCGAGCGCCTTTGCGGCGATCTGCGCGGTCAGCGTGGTCGCCTGCTTGCCGGTCTTGCCGGTGAAGGCATTGGCATTGCCGGAATTGACCACCAGCGCGCGCGCCTTGCCGCGCGGCAGTTTTGCGCGGCACCACTCGACCGGAGCGGACGGACATTTCGAGCGCGTGAACACGCCGGCGACCGCGGTGCCGGCGTCTAGCACGGCAAGCAGAACGTCGGTGCGGTTCTTGTAGCGGATGCCGGCCTCCGCCGTCGCAAGCCTGACGCCCGCGATCTCGGGCATCTCGGGGACATCGGTCGGGGCGAGCGGTGAGACGGCGTGGGACATCAGATGCGCCTTGTCGGGAAGAGGCCTCAATACGTGCATGCCCGGGCTTTTGGCCCGGGCATGGAACGTCTCAATACTCTGGTCCAGGCGCGAAGTCGATTTCTTCTTACTTCTTGGCCGGCGCCATCTTGGAGTCCTTGGCGGTCTCCGGCGGCTTGGTGTCGGACTTTGCCGTCTCCTCGGGCTTGTCCATGCGCTCGATCTTGGCGGCCTCGCGCAGCTTGCCGACATAGTCGGCCTGGGCCTTGCGCGTCACATAGGTCTCGATCTGGGCCTTGACCTGCTCGAAATCCGGCGCCTTGCGGTTGCGCTTTTCCTCGACCTTGATGATGTGCCAGCCGAATTGCGACTTCACGGGATCGGAGATTTTGCCGGGCTCAAGCGCGAACGCGGCAGCGGAAAATTCCGGCACCATCTGGTCCTTGGTGAAGAAGCCGAGGTCGCCGCCGTCGGAGGCGCCTGGATCCTTGGACTTCTTCTTGGCGAGTTCTGCAAAATCCGCGCCCTTGTCGAGCTCGGCCTTGATCGCCTTGGCCTCGTCCTCGGTCTCGACCAGGATGTGGCGTGCGTGGACCTCCTGCTCGCCCGCGATCTGCTTGGAGGCCTCCTCGTAGACCTTCTTCATGGCGTCATTGGTGGTCGCGGCCTTGCCCTCGCTCGCCAGCAGGCTGTCCATCAGAAGCCGGTTGCGGGTGAAGGCCATGCGCTTCTTGAAATCGTCGGTGTCGCCGATCTTCTTGTCCTCGGCGGCCTTGGATACGATCTTCATGTCGATCAGAAAGGCCAGCACGTTCTCGTCCTTGGTGGCCGGGTCCATCTGCGACAGCGACGGCCCAAGTTCCTCCTCGGCCAGCGCGACGTCACTCTGGCGGATCTCGGAACCATTGACCTTGGCGAGCACCTTGTCGTCGGCCCGCACGGGACCCGCGAACAGCGCCATTGCAATCAAGCCTGCCATGGCAGCGGAAAGGCCGGTTTTGGTCACCGGGAACGGGGTGGTCATGCAAAATCCTTAGATGAGTTGGGAAAGGGCGGTTTGGGCGGCGGGACACTCGCCCAATCGGGGGGCGTTGGCAACGCGAAACTCTGTCAAAATGATGAAATCCCGGTCAGGTGGCAGGCCCCGAATGACCCCTTGCGAAGGCCCGACGCGCCGTTGACAAGCCCCGGAGCCAGCCATATTTCTCCGCCATCGCTTCGGCGCCGAAAGGGCTTATTTTGCTGCGCTTTTGGTCGCTGAAGGCGGAATTGCTCAATTCCCACTCATTCGGCGGAGCTTCGAAGGTCCTCTGAGGCGCCGCAGGCGGCGTCACGGTGAGTTGATAGGGCGATTAGGTCCACGACACGCTACGGCTGCTTTGCTTTTAGCGCGACAAAGGAAGACGGCATGATCGGCGCGCTCGCCCGCAAGTTCTTCGGCTCCGCCAACGACCGGCGGATCAAGGGTTACCAGACCCGCGTCAACGCCATCAATGCGCTGGAGGGCGAGGTTGCCGCGCTCTCCGACGAGGCACTGAAGGCCCGCACCGCGGAGTTTCGCAAGGAACTGGAGCAGGGCAAGTCGCTCGATGACATCCTGGTGCCGGCCTTCGCCACGGTGCGCGAGGCCGCTAAGCGCACGCTCGGCCAGCGTCATTTCGATGTTCAGCTGATCGGCGGCATGGTGCTGCACGAGGGCGACATCGCCGAGATGAAGACCGGCGAAGGCAAGACGCTGGTGGCAACGCTTGCGGTCTACCTCAACGCGCTCGCGGGAAAAGGCGTCCACGTCGTCACCGTCAACGACTATCTTGCCCGCCGCGACGCCGCCTGGATGGGCGAGATCTATTCCTTTCTCGGCATGACCACCGGCGTGATCGTTCACGGCCTCGACGACAACGAGCGCAAGCAGGCCTACTCCTGCGACATCACCTACGGCACCAACAACGAATACGGGTTCGACTACCTCCGCGACAACATGAAGTACCGCCTGGAGGACATGGTCCAGCGCGGCCATTTCTTCGCGATCGTCGACGAAGTCGAACTCGATCCTGATCGACGAAGCCCGTACTCCGCTGATCATTTCCGGCCCGCTCGATGACCGCTCCGATTTCTACAACACGATCGACACCTTCTTCCCGAAGCTCGACAAGAGCGACTACGAAGTCGACGAGAAGCAGCGCACCGTGACGCTCACCGAAGCCGGCATGGAGAAGATCGAGACGCTGCTGCGCGACGCCGGCCAGCTCAAGGGCGAGTCGCTCTACGACGTCGAGAACGTCTCCGTCGTGCATCACATCAACCAGGCGCTGCGCGCGCACACGCTGTTCAACCGCGACAAGGACTACATCGTCCGCGACGGCGAGGTCATCATCATCGACGAGTTCACCGGACGCATGATGCCGGGCCGTCGCTATAGCGAAGGCCTGCACCAGGCGCTCGAGGCCAAGGAGCACCAGCCGGTGCAGCCCGAGAACCAGACGCTCGCCTCGATCACTTTCCAGAATTACTTCCGGATGTACCAGAAGCTTGCCGGCATGACCGGCACGGCGGCGACCGAAGCCGACGAATTGTTCGACATCTACAAGCTCGAGGTGGTGGAGATCCCGACCAACCTGCCGGTCGCGCGCCTTGACGAGGACGACGAGGTCTATCGCACCCAGACCGAGAAATATGCCGCGATCCTGGCCGAGATCGAGCGCGCCAACCAGCGCCTGCAGCCGGTGCTGGTCGGCACCGCCTCGATCGAGAAGTCGGAGGTGCTGGCCGAGTACCTGAAGAAGCATGGCTACAAGCAGATCGACTTCGGCAATCCCGGCGCGCTGGAGAAGCTCTATGCCGCCGCGCGGGCCGGCAAGCCGGCAAAGCTGTTTGCGGTGTTGAACGCGCGCTTCCACGAGCAGGAAGCCTATATCGTGGCGGAAGCGGGCGTCCCCGGCGCGATCACGATTGCGACCAACATGGCCGGCCGCGGCACCGACATCAAGCTCGGCGGGTCGCTCGACATGCGCATCCAGCAGGAGACCGTGGGGATCGCCGACGACGCCGAGAAGGCAAAGAAGATCGAGCGGATCAAGGCCGACGTCGAGCGCTTCCGCGAGATCGTGCTCAAGGCCGAGGAGATCGTCGAGGTCGAGCCCGCCAAGGGCTCGAAGCCGGCCCGGACCGTGACCAAGCCGGGCGGACTCTACATCGTCGGCTCCGAGCGCCACGAGTCGCGGCGCATCGATAACCAGTTGCGCGGCCGCTCGGGCCGCCAGGGCGACCCCGGGCGCTCGAAATTCTTCCTGTCGCTGGAAGACGATTTGATGCGCATCTTCGGCTCCGACCGGCTCGACAGCATGCTGCAGCGGCTCGGCCTCAAGGAAGGCGAGGCCATCATCCATCCCTGGATCAACAAGGCTCTGGAGAAGGCGCAGCAGAAGGTCGAGGCGCGTAACTTCGACATCCGCAAGAACCTCTTGAAATTCGACAACGTCCAGAACGACCAGCGCAAGGTGATCTTCGACCAGCGCGTCGATCTCATGAAGGACGAGAGCGTGGCCGAGACCGTGACCGACATGCGCCACGCCTTTGTCGAGGACCTGGTCGCAAAGCACGTTCCCGAGCACGCCTACGCCGAGCAGTGGGACGTTGCCGGCCTCAAGGACGAGCTGAAGCGCGTGCTCGACGTCGAGCTGCCGGTCGACGAGTGGGCCAAGGAAGAGGGCATTGCCGACGAGCAGATGCTCGAACGCATCGAGAAGAACGTCGACGAGCGCATGGCGGCCAAGGTCGCGCAATGGGGCCCCGACGTGATGCGCTATGTCGAGAAGACGATCCTGTTGCAGACGCTCGACCATCTCTGGCGCGAGCATCTGATCATGCTCGATCATCTGCGACAAGTGATCGGCCTGCGCGGCTACGGCCAGCGCGATCCCTTGCAGGAATACAAGTCCGAGGCTTTCTCCCTGTTCGAATCCATGATCGCGCATCTGCGCGAGGCAGTCACTGCGCAGCTGATGCGGGTCGAGATCGTCCCGCCGGAGGAGCCCGCGCCGGTTCTGCCGCCGATGCAGGCCTCCCACGTCGATCCCAACACCGGCGAGGACGAGCTGGCGTTCGCCCAGGCCTCGCTGGTGCCGCAGGCCAATGCCGGCCGCGATGTCAACCGTGATCCCAAGAATCCCGCAAGCTGGGGCAAGGTCGGTCGCAACGAGGATTGCCCGTGCGGTTCGGGCAAGAAGTTCAAGCACTGCCACGGCAAGTACGTGTAAGCCGACGCTCGGCGACTGCCGGCCTGATTGCTTGCGAGAACGCAATGTGGTCCCTGCGAACGCAGGGACTGCTTCGCCTCCAGCCTTCCCCAAGGTTAACGCTTCGTTAGCCTGCGCCACCTTAACCACACAGGGAAAGTTCACGCCCTCTTTGCCGAGGCTGCGCTATTGCTTGCGCGTGCTTCCCCGATCCGGGTTTATCGATGCATTCCGTCGCGCTGCTTACGCCAAGCCATGCCAGAGACTTTGAGCGCTGCGCTCTGTTGTGCCGAAGCATCGATGCCCACGTCACCGGTCACACCAGGCACTACGTCATCGTCAATGACGAGGACGTCGAGCTTTTCCAAAAACTCCAGTCAAGGCAACGCGTGATCGTGCCGGCCTCGCGCCATCTGCCCAGATGGCTGTGGCCGGTGCCGCCCGCGCTGCAGCGCGGTCAGCGCCGTGTCTGGCTGTCGCTCTTGTCCTATCCCGTGCATGGCTGGCACGTGCAGCAGATTCTCAAGATCGCGGGTGTGCTGGCTGCACCGGAAGAGCGGGTCTGCATCATCGATTCCGACAACGTGTTTTTCCGCACCTTCGACATCGGCCGCTATGCGGGCGCTGACAGGACGCCGCTGTTTTTCGATTCCCGCGCCATCGAGGCCGTTTCTCCCTTGCACGGCGTCTGGCTGCGCAATGCGGACCGCCTGCTCGGCTTGCAGGAGACGCAATTCCCCGCGGACGACTTCGTCGGCAACGTGCTGGTCTGGGACAGGGCGACGGCGCTGGCCATGACCGCGGCGATCAAGTCGGCAACCGGAACGAACTGGGTGCTCGCCTTGTGCCGGATCCGTCGGTTCTCGGAGTATCTTCTGTACGGACGCTTCGTGACCAGTTCGGCGGAACATCTGGCCAGGCATGCATGCGTCGAGCAAAGTCCGGCCTATTCGCATTGGGACAGCGATCGTCTCGACCGCTCGTCGGTCGAGGCGATGATGCGCGCCGCATCGCCCGCGCAATCGGCGCTTTGCATCCAGTCCTATTCGCAGACGTCAGTCAGGGATATCGAGGACGCGCTGGCGTTCGCGTGAGATTCCCCGTCGTTCCCCGACGCGCAGTCAGGCGCAGCCCCGGAACGGCGAGTGTTACGTCGTTTCGCGCGTGAATTTCGCGATCGCATCCCAAAACGGCTTCGGCTGGAAATTCTCGTCCAGCGGCAGCGGCCGGTTGCGCAGGCGATCGGCGCGCGGGAACATCTGGTTGATCCAGCTATAACGGTCCGAGATGCCCCAGGTCAGGATCGAGTCGAGTGGGGCCTTCGAAGTGACCGCGCCCAGCACGTCGCTCACGCGCTTGGCGACGATGGTATCGCGCTCGGCGGTGTCGCCGGGCAGAGTGTGATCGTCGACATCGAGCTCGGTCACGACGACGTCGAGACCCCACGAGCGGATCTCTTCCACGAAAGCGGCAAGCCCGTCGGTGTCGATCTCGGTGTCGCCGTGCAAATGGGACTGCAGGCCGACGGCGCGCAGCGGCACGCTTTGATCCATCAGCTCCGCGATCAGGTTGCGGTAGGCGGCGCGCTTGGCCGCAAAGCGCGGGCCGACCGACTCGATATCGTATTCATTGATGCAGAGCTGCACCTGCGGATCGGCCGCGGCCGCGGTCCGAAACGCCAGCGCGATGTAGCGTTCGCCCAAGAGCTTCGACCACAGGCAATCGCGCCGATCGCTAGGAGCCTTGACGATGTCCGGGATCGGCTCGTTGACCACGTCCCACGATGTCAGCTTGCCGCTGTAATAGGAGACGACGGTCGAAATGTGATCGACCAGCACCCGCTCGGCGGTCCGCGCGTCCTGGATGTCCCGCGTCCACGGCGGCAGGTCCGCGTACCAGACCAGGTTGTGGCCGCGCATGGTCATCCGGTTTGCCTGCGCAAACGCGAGCAGCGCGTCCGCCTTCTCGAAGGTGAAGCTGTGGGCATCGGGCCGCAGCGTCGGCCATTTCAATTCATAGACCGGCACGATCTGCGTGCAATAGCTGGCAATCGCCGCGCCGAGCCGCGGGTCGGCACGAAGATCCTCGAGCGTCAGCGCAGCTCCATAACCTGCGCGACGGGAGGACGCCCTGGCGGCGGCGAAAGCCGAATGCGCCGGTCCTGCCGCAAGCGCGGCAGCTCCGCCGAGCAGAAGGTCGCGTCTGTTGAGCATCTTCAAAGTGCCCCTCGCGAGGTGACCGCGCTCGCATAACAGATCGAGCCGTGTCGCACCGCAAGTTTCCCCGAGTTCGGTTAACCCCGATGGCTTTGCCGGCCAGCCAAATCTACACAGACCGTTAACGCCGTGGGCTCACGCCGACGGCTTGCCTAGTATTGATGCAGATTTCCTCAAATTTTACCAAGTTCCCCTAGCTTGAGCCGGTTTCGAGCCGTGTTGATTGGATGGGTCATGCGTTTGAAGGTTTTCGCCGGGCATTCGTTGCTTCACAACGTTCATCTTGGCCTTCGCACGCAGATCCTGCTGCTTGGAGTTACGGGCGTCGTCGTCGTCGGCGCGATCTACCTGGTGGGCTTGAGGATCGAGGACAACAGCGCCCGGGTCGCCGAGCGCTTCAGCTTGCTTGAATCCCATACCGCCCGATTGTCCGAAGGGCTGCTTCAGGGCCGCGAAACCGCGACCCAGTTCATGCAGAAGCCGACCGAGAAGAAGGTGGCCGCGCACGAGGAGACGATCAAATCGGCAATCGGCCATCTCGGCGAAATCGAGAGTATCGCGGGCTCGCTGCCCGAAGGCGACGCGCTCCGGCAGGCGCTGACCTTCCGTGCCGTGATCAGCAACTACACCACGCGTTTCTCCAACGTGGTCTCGGCCCAGAAGATGATGGGCTACAACGAAAACGACGGCCTGCAGGGGAAGCTGCGCGCCGCCGTGCATTCGGTCGAGAGCAAGCTCAAGACCTTCGATCAGCCGCGGCTTGCGGTGCTGATGCTGATGATGCGCCGCCACGAAAAGGATTTCATGCTGCGCGGTGAGGAGAAATACGGCGAGGAGCTGAAAAAGCGCGCGAGCGAATTCCTCACCGAGCTCGAGAAAGCGGATTTGCCCGCGCAGGCAAAAGCCGAGATCGTCAAGCTGGTCGATACCTACAAGACCAGTTTCCTCGCCTTCATGGCCGGGCAGGGCACGCTGGTCGAGGAAGCCGAGGATCTCGCGCAGATCTACGACCGGCTGCGGCCGAACCTGAACGCCGTGCGAAACGCCGCCGGCGAGCGCCACGAGGCCGTCAAGGCCGAGCTCGCCGAGGTGCGGCGCTTCGTGTTCTGGTCGATCTGCATCACGGTCGCGATCATGATGGCCGCGGCGCTGTGGTTTGGCCGGCGACTGACGGCGCCGCTGGTGAAGATGGTCGAGGCGATGGATGGCCTGGCGCGCGGCGAGCTCGATCGTCCGCTTGAGCGCCTCGATCGCCGCGACGAGATCGGAAAGATCTCCGACGCGCTGGCCGTGTTCCGCGGCAAGCTGGTCGAGAACCGCCAATTGGCCGAGGATCGGGAACAGGGCAAGCAGGAGGCTGAAAGCAGGCGCAGGGTTGAGATGCATCGGATTGCCGATGGCTTCGAGGCGGCGATCGGCAACATCGTGACCGCGGTTTCCGCAGCGTCGTCCGATATCGAGCTCGCCGCCAACGGCCTGACCAAGACCGCGGAAGCGACCAACGCGCTCTCCGCATCGGTTGCCGCCGTCTCCGAGCAGTCGTCAGCCAGCGTCCAGTCGGCCGCAGCCGCGTGCGAGGAGATGGCCTCGTCGGCGACGGAAATCGGCCGGCAGGTCGTGACCTCGCAGCAGATCGCGACCTCTGCGGTGGAGCAGGCCGAGCGCACCAATCTGCAGATCACCGAGCTGTCGCAATCGGCCGATCGCATCGGCGAGGTCGTCAAGCTGATTTCGGCGGTGGCCGGACAGACCAACCTGCTGGCCCTGAATGCCACGATCGAAGCCGCGCGCGCCGGCGAAGCCGGCAAGGGATTTGCCGTCGTCGCTTCCGAAGTCAAGGTGCTCGCGGCGCAAACCGCCAAGGCGACCGAGGAGATCACAAAGCAGATCGGCCAGATTCAATCGGCGACGCGCCAGTCGGTCGGCGCGATCAAGGAGATCGGCGGGACCATCCAGTCGATCGCGGAGATTGCCGTCTCCATTGCGGCGTCCGTCGAGGAGCAGGGTGCGGCCGCGGAGGAGATCGCGCGCAGTGTCCAGCAGGCGGCGCAGGGCGCCATTCAGGTCTCGGCCAATATCGGCGAGGTCAATCGCGGCGCATCCGACACCGGTGCGGCAGCCGGCCAGGTGCACAACTCCGCACTCGCGCTGCTCGGCGAAAGCAGCCGCCTTCGCGCCGAGGTCGAACGCTTCCTCGCCTCGGTTCGCGCCGCCTGATTGCCTCCGCCCTGAACCGTGCCGTCAATCTGGCGCGGGGGCAGCGAGTTGGCGCCACACACTCCTCCGTCGTCCCGGGGGGCCGCGAAGCGGCGAGCCCGGGACCCATACCCCGAGGCGATCATCGTGTGCGGAATTGGGGTGGCCGGCTCCGCGACACATTACAACCCGTGGTTATGGATCCGGACTTGCGTCTGCGGCAGCTTTTTGAAGCCGATCCTTACACTATTGCTCCTGAGAACTTCGCTCGGACGACTGGCCGTAAGGAGGCTTGTTGACCTTATTGATGGAATCGATGGACGACTGGCCGAAAGGAGGAGGCTTGTTGTCAGCATTGGACGTCGGTGTCGATGATTTGCACGCACTCACCGAGATGCCGATCAGGATCAGCCATGCCGCATTTGCCAGCAATTTCATCAACTCAACCTCAGGATATCAGTGAAACGACGCACTCTTGGACGTCGCAGGGCGAGATCGGGTTCACAGCAGTGCCAGGCAGGTGTCAGCCGGACGCCAGACTCTCAAAGCGCCTCTCCGTCGTCCCGGGGCGCCGCGAAGCGGCGAGCCCGGACCCATACCCCCAGGCGATCATCGTGTGCGGAATTGGGGTGGCCGGCTGCGCCTCACACACCCGCCTGTGGTTATGGATTCCGGGCCTGCGCCATCCAATTCGGCTGTAGCCGACTTGGAAAAATTATGAGACCGAACTCGGGTAAACCCGAGTTCGAGCGGCGCATCCCGGAATGACGGCGGAGGAAGTTGAAGCCGCCATCATCCGCAAACTCCGTCTTGGCCTCGCGACGCTCACGTCGCTATGCAAACACCACCTCGTGACGGATCACGAATGGCGCGAGCAGGGTGTGGACCTCGTTTGCGATCGCCTCGCGCTTGTCCTGCGGCACGCGCGCCAGCGTGATGGTTGCGATCGAGCCGTGGCTGCCATGGGCGCCGACCTCGACCTTGCAGTCGATGCCGCGCTCCAGCAGAGGCGTGAGAACGCCGGTGAAGACGCGCCTTGCGGCGTCCCAGCGCAACTGCGGCTTGAACACCTTGCCGACGCCGGTGAGCGGCATCGGATCGATCGGAATGATCTGCACCGGAACCGCCGCGCGCTCGGGCGTGCGTTCGCGTACCCAGGATTCCAGTTCGCCCGGCTCGACCCGCGCGCCCGGCTTCAACTGCACATATCCAACCGGCAATTCGCCGGCATAGGCATCGGGCTGGCCGACCACGGCGGCAAAGCCGACCGAGGGATGCTGGAACATGATGTCTTCGACCGGCCCTGGATCGATGTTGTGGCCGCCGCGGATCACGAGGTCCTTGGCGCGGCCGGTGATCCAGAGAAAGCCGTCCGCATCCAGCCTTCCGAGATCGCCCGAATTGACCCAGGTGCCGTCGACAAAGGCGCCCTTGTTGTGGGCCTCGTTGAGATAGCCGCCGAACACGCCCGGGCCGCCCATGATGACGACGCCGATTTCATCCCTCGCGCAGTCGCGCACGAGCCGGCCATCGGCATCGAGCTTGACGATGCGCACCCGGCTGTAAGGCAGGGGCAAGCCGGCGGAGCCGAGACGGACCGGACGATCGGAATAGGCAATCGTGTGCACGCTCGAGGTCTCGGTCATGCCGTAGACTTCGAACACGGGCAGCTTCATTTTGTCCTGGATGGCCTTGCCGACGGCGACGGGGATCGCCGATCCGCCAGCGGCCGCAAAGCGCAGGCTCGAGATGTCGGCGTCGCCCGGCGGGACCGTGAGCGCGGCTGCGAGAACGGTCGGCACACTGGAAAACGCTTCGGGCTTGTAGCGCTCGACAAGGCGCCAGAGATTCCTGATGCTGTTGGGGTTGCGCCAGCCGGCGGGCGACAGCACCACAAGACAGCCGCCGGCCGTGAGCGTCATCAGCGCCTGAGTCAGCGAGCCGCCGACGTGAAACAGCGGCATGCCGAACAGGAGGTTCTTCCCGGGCTGCGATTTGAGCATGAGATTGCAGCCCCAGGCCTGATAGACTTGGTTGGCGTGGGTGTGGCGCACGAGCTTTGGCGTGCCGGTGGTGCCGCCGGTGTGGAAATAGGCCGCAATGTCACTGCCGGAAATCTTTCGCCCGCTGACAAGACGATCGGACGGCTGTTGCGCCATGAGATCGGCAAACGAATAGATGCCGTTTGCAGGATCGGACGGGCCATGCACCGTCACGATCGCCTTCAGGTGCTTCAACTGGCCGCGCACCTTGTCGACCTTCTGCCAGATGTCGGTCCCCGGCATCGGACCGAGCGTCACGAGCACCGAGGTCGACGCGGCCTCCAGGATCTCCGCGATCTGATGAGGCTCGAGCAGCGGGTTGACCGGATTGGCAATGCCGGCGGCCTCGGCGCCGAACAGCGTGATGAAGGCTTCCGGCAACAGCGGCAGCAGAAAGCTCACGACGTCGCCGCCGCCGACGCCGAGCGCATGAAACATGTTCGCCGCCTGCGTCAGTCGCGCGATGAAGTCGCGATAGGTGATGACCACAGGCGTATCCGCCGGGTCGGCATTGGCCAGGAATTGGAATGCGGGCATATCAGGGTAGCGGGACGCCGCCAGCCTGATCGCGTCGTAAGTGCTTTGGGCCGCGATGCGGTCGCCGTAGGGAACCTGCTCGAAAGCGCGGACATCCTCGTCCGTCGCGAAAGTCGGATAGTCGCTGCCGATGATGCGATCGAGCAGATGCACGCCCGTCATTGCCAATCCTCCACTCGCTCGTTTCCTCGATCCCGCCGCCCGGGCCGTCTTCGTGCCCCTGAGCCGCTCCTCTTGCAAAAGCCGAACGCGGCGGCATCGTCAAGTCAAGGTAAGCAGCGAATATCGCCGCGCGCCCATTTCAGGACCGCGCAGGCGCAAAAGCCTCCGAAGGGCTTCAAAGGACGGTCATCGCGTTCGCATCGCGAAATGACGCGGCAGGGAGTGATGTGGGATTGCCAACTGATTTGCCCGACAAGTGACGATCTCGACGTCGGCTCCTGCCCGCAAAGGACACAAGCGCCTGCGCGAAAGAGCGGAATATGCCAACCGATACAAGCGCTTCGATCGGCCGGGCTTCATAGCCTGAAAATTTATCTTCCATTTTCCAGAAATTTCTGCTTATCATAATCGCATCCCGCCTCCGATGAGAGGGGCGCTTCGCGATCGTCACGAGCGTTGGAAGCGGGATGCGATGGACGCGAAGGCGCGTGCGACGAGCGCGGCCCGAAGCGGACTGCGAAGGCGTGTGGTCCTGGCGCCCCTGGGCTGGTGCTAAACCTGCAAGGCCACGATCCCTGCAGGCGACGGTGACTATCAGGTCACGGACACCGAGGAGAGCGCGAGATAAGCGTTAACACCATCGCGCAGGGAATGTCGTTTGTTTCGGCTTCACCTGTAGTGACTTGAGCTTGTGTGCTTTTTCAATTCGCACACAAGGCTGCGGGTGCAGCACAACACCCGGCATTCCCTGCGCCCTCTTCTTCGCCGAGGACGTGGTTCTTAGCAAAACTCGGACGCGCATGCGTCGCGGGAATGTGGTGTCGCGTCTTCGATTGACGATCAAATCGGAAAGCATCCTTCGTCATTCCGGGGCGCCGCGAAGCGGCGAGGCCGAAAATCCATAACCCCAGGGCCTGGTTACGAAGGAGAGTTTTGAAAAGACTGGCTGCTTGGAATTGGAACCAGAAATTGCGCCTGCGAAGCAGGCCTCACTTCGCGGCCGAAAAGCGACTGTCGAACGAGTTGGTCGGCACGATCGGCTGTGCTCCGGCGACGATCGCGTCCTTGGCGGGCGCGGGCGGCGGTGGTTCGCTTGCGGCGGCAGTGGGCGCGTCGGCGACCGCGGGCTTGAGCGGCGGCCGGCTTGCCGCGACCTGCCTGGTCTCGGCCGCCGGTTTGGTCTCAACCGGCTTGAATGCCTTCGGCAATGGCTTTGCGTCCGCGGCCTTCGTCCGGGTCGGCTGGGCCGTCGCGGTTGCCGTGGTGTCGGCGCTCGCGCCCGTGATCCCCATCTTGCGGCCGAGGCTTGCGAAGAAGCCCTCCGATTCCTGCGCCGGCGGCTGGCTCGGCGCGGCCGAGGCAACCTTGGTGCCGGCCTGCGCCTGCGAAGGCGTTGCGACCGCGACCGCGGGCTGATCTTGCTGCACTTGCCACGTGGCGCGCGGCGGATTGACGGTGCCGGGGATGGTGCCGGGCGCGCGCGAGAACGCCGCAAGCGACAGGCCCTGGCCCTCGCCACCTTCCGAAAGGCCGGTGCTGCCGCCAGGCACGTGCGACGCGAACACCGGATGCATGCCGCCGTCGATGCCCGTGTTGAGCTTGGCAACCGGCGTGCCCTTGGCCACGAGGCTCGCGTATTCGGCGTCGTCCTGCTGCTGCTTGTCGCGCACGAGATCGGCGATCTCATCGGGGATCGCATAGGCCGGACACTTCGCCGAGGCGTTGAACACCGGATCGCTCTTCGCATTCGGCGCACGAATCGCATCGAACACGTATTTCTTCTCGCAGAAATCGACCCTCGGCTCCTGATGCGTCACCTCGAAATGATCGTAGCCCTCCTTGATCATCTTCCAGAACGGCATGTTCGGATTGTTGCGATGCTTGGCCATGTTCACCGGCGTCATGTGGAACGGGAAGGCCTCGAACTGGAACGCCTTCTGGCCGCCGAAGAAGGACTCGCGCCCGAGCGAATAGATCTCCGCGATCTGCTCGTCGGTCATCGCGTAGCAGCCGCGCGAGGAGCAGTCGCCATGCACCATCAGTTCCGAGCCGGTATGGCCCAATGCGCGGTCATAGGCGTTGGGGTAGCCGGTATTGAACGAGAGATAATAGGCCGACGCGGGGTTCATCTGGCCCGGCGAGATCGTGTAGAAGCCCTCCGGCGCCTGACGGTCGCCTTCGCGCACCTTCGGGCCGAGATCGCCCGACCAGCGGCAGATCGGATAGGTCTTCAACAGCTCGAACTTGCCCGAGCGGGTCTGCTTCCAGACCTCGAGCTCGGCTTCCTGCTTGAACAGGCGGACCAGGATCGGCGACTGCAGATCCATGTCCTTCTCGACCATCGCCGCGATCAGCTTGGGCGGCACAGGCTGGTTGGCCTTGGCGTTGGTGGCGAGCGAAATCTCGTCGCTGTTGCAGCCGGCAAGCAGCACACCTCCAGCGGCGAGCGCAACGGACGTGACAAGCGCGCGGAGAACAATGCGAGTATTCAAAGCTTAAGCTCCACACCCACCGGGCCGTCTTCGCAAACCCCAACTCATGCGAATGCCCTGAAGCCTTCGAGTAAAACTCTACCCTCTGACCCCCCTGCCTGCAACCCGAAGGGCGCACCGCAACGGACCACGCGGCGAGCATGGTCAAGCGGAGGTAAATATAGTGTCGGGGCCTAATTACGGCCGAAATCGTCGATCGGGGCTAAAATCGCTAAAAAACGGCTCTTGCGGTAGCTTTTTTCGCCGATTTTCAACCAAAATCCGGCCGCGTCAGCCGAGCTTCCGGCCGATATCGAGGAATTTCTGTCGCCTTTGCTTGCGAATCGCCTCGGCGTCGAGGTTGCGGAACTCGTTGAAAGCGCTCTCGATGGCCTCCCCGGTGGCGGCGATCATGGCGGCGGGGTCGCGGTGGGCCCCTCCGGGGGGTTCTTTCAGGATGGTATCGACCACGCCGAATCGCAGCATGTCCTGCGCCGTGATCTTCATGCTGTTGGCGGCTTCCTGGGCCTTGGTGCCGTCCCGCCACAGGATCGAGGACGCGGCTTCCGGCGAGATTACGCTGTAGATCGCATGCTCCAGCATCAAGACGCGGTTGGCGGTGGTAATCGCGATGGCGCCGCCCGACATGCCCTCGCCGGTGACGACGGCAACATTGGGCACGCCGAGCGACAGGCAGGCATCGGTGGAGCGTGCGATCGCCTCGGCCTGGCCGCGCTCCTCCGCGCCGATGCCGGGATAGGCGCCCGCCGAGTCCACGATCGACAGCACGGGGATGCCGAATCGCTCGGCCATCTCCATCAGTCGCACCGCCTTGCGGTAGCCTTCCGGTCGCGCCATTCCGAAATTGTGCTTGATGCGCGAATTGGTGGTGTTGCCCTTCTCCTGGCCCATCACGCAGATGCTTTCGCCCTTGAAGCGGCCGAAGCCGCCCATCAGCGCTTCGTCATCGCCGTATTTGCGGTCGCCGGCGAGCGGCGTGAATTCGGTGATCAGTCCGCCCACGAAATCCGTGAAGTGCGGCCGCTGCGGGTGCCGCGCGACCAGCGTCTTCTGCCAGGGCGTGAGGTTGGCGTAGAGATCGGCCAGCGCCTGCGCCGCCTTCTCCTCGATGCGCGAGACCTCTTCGGCGATGTCGGTGCCGGAAGCAGCCAATGCCCGCAGCTCGTCGACCTTGGAATCAAGCTCGGCGACGGGCTTTTCGAAATCGAGGTAGGAACGTATCTGATCGGACATCAGGGGCAATATAGGGAACAAGTCGCACGCAGGCGACGCGGTTTCGAGTTCGGAACTAGAACACACACCTATTCAACGGCTTAGCGTGTATTCTGGGATGAGTCTGGCCTCCCGCGGGAAGGCATCGGGCGCGGGCACATGTGTTTTCCGTGAGACGGGCGCGAAGTCAAGGCGGCCGCGCGAAAGTGAGCGAAGGCGGCGTTACTTCTCCGCAAGCGGGTGCAGGTCGCGCACCAGGCTCTTCAGACGGTCCTCCACCACATGGGTATAGATCTGCGTGGTCGAGATGTCGGTGTGGCCGAGCAGGGTCTGCACGATGCGCAGGTCGGCGCCATTGTGCAAAAGGTGGCTGGCAAAGGCGTGGCGCAGCACGTGCGGCGACACCAGGCGCGGCGCGATGCCGGCAAGCGATGCCAGCTCCTTCAGGTCGCGGGCAAAGTGCTGCCGGGTCAGATGGCCGCTTTCGCCGAACGAGGGAAACAGCCATTTGGAGGCGATCGCGTGGTTTCTTTTCGCCTGCGCCGGTGCCTCCATCGCCGCGAGATATTCGCTCATCGCTCGTCGCGAGGCGTCGTTGAGCGGCACCAGGCGTTCCTTGCTGCCTTTGCCGCGCACCACGATCATCTGCGCATCGTTGCGGGCGGCCGAGCGCGGCAGCGCGACCAGCTCCGAGACGCGCAGGCCCGTGGCGTAGAGCACTTCGAGCAGGCAGTAGAGGCGCATGGCTCGCAGTTTCTGCGAGGGCGATGCGTCGCCGGTTTGGGTGAGTTCCCTGGCGCGGGTCAGCATGCGATCGACGTCTGCGATCGAGAGCACCTTTGGCAGGCCGCGGCCGCGCTTCGGCCCGGACAGGATCGCCGCCGGATCTTCGCTGCGGATGCGCTCGTTGAGCAGAAAGCGGAACAAATGCCGCATCGCCGACAGCCGCCGCGCGACGCTGGAGGACTTGAACCCGCGCGTGTCGAGCTCGGCGAGATAGCCGCGCAGGGTGTCGGTCGCGACAGTGATGAAGCTCTCTCCGGCGCGGCCGAGATAGTCGGAGAGGTCGCTCAGGTCGCGCCGATAGGCCTGCAGGGTATTGTCGCCGGCGCCCTGTTCGGCCGCCAGCATATCGAGGAACAAGGCAATGAGCTTGGCGTCAGAGGGTTTCGTGCGCATCCCCCACCCTTACCGCCTATTTCTTGAGAAACTTATCCGGCGGAATGGTGACGCTCATTTCTCGCGATTTCGGCGTGACGAAGTTCGCCAGGGCGAAGATCGCGCCGTAGACGACAGCGGCGATAACGGCGACGACCGTCAGGAAGCGGAACAGGCTGGGCATCTGTCAGAGGCCTGGCGGGAAGATGGAATTAACCATCAAATCATCCAACATGTTCGTTCCATCGTTGCAAGAGGCTCTGGCACCGGTATCGGCGGGGGTAGTATAGGTGGCGGCGAAGCGGCAGAGCCGTCCCCTTTGAGTCGAAGGATGTCCGAGATCACCTCGCCAGCCACCACAAGCACGTCGCCCGAGGCGGAGATTGTCTCCGTTCTGGGGCCGCGTCTGATCGTGCTGGTCGGCATGATGGGTGCGGGGAAGTCGACCATCGGGCGGCGCTTGGCCGCTCGTCTCAGGCTGCCATTCATCGACGCCGACAGCGAGATCGAGGCGGCGGCCGGCATGTCGATCCCGGAAATCTTCGAAGTTCACGGCGAGCCGCACTTTCGCGATGGCGAGGCGCGGGTGATCGCCCGGCTTCTGGAAAGCGGGCCCGCGGTGCTCGCGACCGGCGGCGGCTCGTTCATGCGGGAGGAGACCCGGCGGCGCGTCCACGAAAAGGCGGTCTCGATCTGGCTGAAGGCTGATGCCGACATCATCATGCGGCGCGTCCGCCGTCGCGCCGATCGGCCCTTGCTGCAGACCGCCGATCCCGCGGCAACCGTCGGTCGCCTGATCGCCGAACGCGAGCCGATCTATCAGTATGCCGACATCACGGTCTCCTCGCGTGACGTGCCGCACGACAAGATCGTCGAGGAGTGCATCGGTGCGCTGCATCGGCGGCTGTGCGCCCGCGCGGAGCCCGCGGTCAATCCCGTGAGCACCGCGCCATGACCGCGCCGCTGAAACCTTCCGACGTCACGGTCGTCGACGTCGCCCTCGGCGATCGCGCCTACGACATCGTCATCGGCCGCCATGTGCTGGCCTCGCTCGGAGAGCGCGTCGCCGCGCTGCGGCCCGCCGTGCGGACCGCGATCGTCACGGACCGCACGGTCGCAAAGCATTGGCTCGAGAAGACCGAGGCCTCGCTGAGCGCGGCCGGCATCGCCAGCTCGCGCGTCATCGTCGACGAGGGCGAAGGTTCAAAAAGCTATGCCGGTCTCGAACAGGTTTCAGAAGCGCTGATCGAGGCCAGGATCGAACGTAACGACCTCGTCATCGCGCTCGGCGGCGGCGTGGTCGGCGATCTCGCGGGCTTTGCGGCCGCGATCCTGCGCCGCGGCGTCGATTTCGTCCAGGTGCCGACCTCGCTGCTGGCGCAAGTGGATTCCTCCGTCGGCGGCAAGACCGGTATCAACTCGCCGCGGGGCAAGAACCTGCTCGGCGCGTTTCACCAGCCCTTGCTCGTGATCGCCGACACTGCGGTGCTCGACACGCTGTCGCCGCGCCAGTTCCGCGCCGGCTATGCCGAGGTCGCCAAGTATGGCGTTCTCGGGGACGAACCATTTTTCGCCTGGCTCGAAAACAATCACGCCGATGTCTTCAGGGGAGGGAGCGCGCGCGAGCATGCGATTGCCACCTCCTGCCGCGCCAAGGCTGCAATCGTGGCGCGCGACGAGCGCGAGACCGGCGAGCGCGCGTTGCTCAATCTCGGTCACACCTTCGGCCACGCGCTCGAGGCGGCCACCGGCTTCTCGGACCGCCTGTTTCATGGCGAAGGCGTTGCCGTCGGCATGGTGCTTGCGGCGGAGTTGTCGGTCGCGCTCGGCATGATGGCGCAAGCCGACGCGGATCGCGTCGCGCGCCACCTGGCCGCGGTCGGATTGCCGACGCGTCTGCAGGATATTGCCGGTTTTGCACAGGAAGGGCTCGCCGACGCCGATGCGCTGATGGCGTTGATGGCGCAGGACAAGAAGGTGCGGCGCGGACGCCTGACCTTTATCTTGCTGGAAGCTCTCGGTCGCGCCGTGATCGCAAGGGATGTCGAGCCAGCCACCGTGCGCGACTTCCTTGAGGCGAAGCTGGCGGGCAAAAAGTGACGGCCGCGTCATGAACTGGCTGACGTTTTCCATCGTGGTGGGGCTGCTCGGAATGTCCGCGTTTTTCGCGGCGAGCGAGACGGCGCTGACTGGCGCGTCCCGCGCCAGCATGTTGCGCCTGTCGAAGCAGGGCAACAGCGAGGCCGAGGTGGTCTCCGGGCTGATCGCCATGCGCGAGCGGCTGATCGGCGCGCTCCTGCTCGGCAACAACATCGCCAATATCGCAGCGTCGGCCCTCGCCACCGATATCTTCACGGCCTGGTTCGGCCAGGTCGGCGTGCTCTACGCAACCGCCGTGATGACCATCCTGGTCGTGATCTTCGCCGAGGTGTTGCCGAAGACCATCGCCATCAATGCTCCCGACCGCGTATCGCTCGCGGTTGCGCGGCCGATGCGGGTTACGATGTATGTCTTGGGGCCGCTGCTCACGGTGATCGAGGCCATCGTCCGCATGCTGGTCAGGCTGTTCGGAGTAAGGGTCGGCGCGCATCAGCCGCTGCTGTCGCCGACCGAGCGCCTGCGCGGGGCGGTCGATCTGCTGCACAGCGAAGGCAAGGTGGAGAAGCATGACCGCGACATGCTCGGGGGTCTGTTGGACCTTCGCGAGCTGCAGGTGTCGGATGTCATGATCCATCGCACCGAGGTGGTGATGGTGAACGCGGATCTGCCGCCGGAGGCGCTCGTGAGCGAGGTCCTGGCTTCCGAGTTCACCCGCATCCCGCTGTGGCGCGACAAGCCGGAAAACATCATCGGCGTGCTGCACGCCAAGGATGTTCTGCGCGCCATTCGCGCCTCCGACGGGGACATGTCGCGCATCGACGTCTCCAGTCTCGCGCTGCCGCCCTGGTTCGTGCCCGAAATGCGTCCCGTCTCCGAGCAGCTGAAGGCGTTTCGCCGCCGCAAGACGCATTTTGCGATGGTGGTCGACGAGTACGGCGAGTTCGAAGGCATCGTGACGCTCGAGGACATCCTCGAAGAAATCGTCGGCGATATTTCCGACGAGCAGGATATCGTCGTGGCCGGCGTCCGCGCCCAGCCGGATGGTTCGGTCGTGGTCGACGGCTCGGTGCCGATCCGCGATCTGAACCGCGCGATGGATTGGGGTCTGCCCGACGAAGAAGCTACGACAGTGGCCGGGCTCGTGATCCACGAGGCGCGCTCGATCCCCGAGCGCGGTCAGAGTTTCACCTTCCACGGCTTCCGCTTCCGCGTGCTGCGGCGCGAGCGCAACCGCATCACGGCGCTCAGAATACAGGCTGTTCCGCGCGAGGCTGAACTCGAGGAGAAGAAGCCGAGACGGGCGGGAACGTCGTTTTGAACCCTCACCGCGCAGGTGGAACACGCGCGCGCGGGGCCCGCGCCGGCCTAAGCCTCGCCGGGGGCCTGCGCATGGATGGCAAGCGCGTGCACGGAGCCTTCGAGCTCGTTCGAAAGCGTCGCATTGATCATGCGATGGCGTTCGATCCGGCTCTTCCCTTTGAAGGCCGGCGACACAATATAAACGCGGAAGTGCGTCTCGCCGCTTGGCCTGTGCCCGGCGTGGCCTTCATGCAGATGTGATTCGTCGGCCACCTCGAGGCTTTCCGGAATGAAAGCTTCGCGCAACTTGTTCATGATAGTGTCGCGGGTTGTCATGACGGCGAAATAGGTCTGTGAA
Source organism: uncultured Alphaproteobacteria bacterium (assembly GCA_963738845.1). Taxonomy (GTDB): domain Bacteria; phylum Pseudomonadota; class Alphaproteobacteria; order Rhizobiales; family Xanthobacteraceae; genus Bradyrhizobium. The sequence goes on from CAVTYJ010000027.1 coordinate 121,542, forward strand.
GGCCTGCCGTCAATGGCGGTTTTTCGCAGCTGTAAGGGTTTCGCAATGTCAAGACTTGAAGCTTTCCGCGTGGCGTAGTCAAAGTTCGTCATGCCGATCGATTCATCGAAATTTTTTGACCGCATCCGCATCAAGCCGAACAAGCTCGGCGCGAAGCAGGAGGCACAGGCGCGCGAGGAATCCGCGATGTGCGAGTGGCCGGGCTGCGAGAGCCGAGGGCCGCATCGCGCGCCCAAGGGCCGTGACCGCGCGCGCGAGTACTTCCACTTCTGCCTCAACCACGTTCGCGAGTACAACCAGTCCTACAATTTCTTCTCGGGCATGAATGCCGAAGCCGTCGCGCGGTATCAGAAGGATGCGCTGACCGGACATCGCCCGACCTGGAAGATGGGCGCCAATGGCAGCCCCGGCAAAGGCAAGGGCGCGCCGTCCGCCGCCGATTTCGACGGCGCGGCCGATCCGTTCAGCATGTTCTCCGAGCTCAATGGCCGCGGACGCTGGCGCCCCGGTCCGGGCAGTGAGCCCAAGACCGAGACGCGCAAGGTCTTCAACGCCGAGCGCAAGGCGCTGCAGGTGATGGGGCTCGGCCCGGAGGCGACGCTGAAAGAGGTCAAGATCAAGTACAAGGCGCTGGTGAAGCAGCATCACCCCGATGCCAATGGCGGCGACCGCTCGACCGAAGACCGCCTGATCGAGATCATCAAGGCCTATAACTATTTGAAGACGGTCGTGCGCGCGAGCTGAACGCGTGCCTCATTCAATGATCTTGTCCGCGCGACCGAGCACGGAGAGTGGCACGGTGATGCCGAGCGCTTTTGCGGTTTTCAGGTTCACGATCAGCTCGACCGTGGTGGATTGCTGAACCGGCAGCTCCGCGGGGTTTGCACCTTTCAGGATCCGCCCGGCATAGATGCCGGCCCAACGATAGGACTCCCTGATATTGCCGCCATAGCTCATCAGGCCGCCGGCATCGGTGAACTCGGTGTATTCGTAGATCGCGGGTGCCTTGTAGCGGAGTGCTGCCTCTGCCAACAGCCGGCTGTTGGCGTTGAAGAAGGCGTCGGCTCCGACCACCAGCACGCTGGGCTCGAATTGGGCGAAGCGCGCGAGCGCTAACTCGATGTCTTTCTCGGTGCCGGCGCGCAGGACATGAAGCTTGAGGCCGAGATGGCCGGCGGCGGCCTCGACCTCGGTGGAAATCTTTTCGGCGCGTGCCGGATCGTTCGGATTGACCAGTAAGCCCATCTCGGTCGCGGCCGGCATCAACTCATGCGCGAGCTCCAGCCGCTTCGGTCCCAGCGACGCGTTGAGCTGACTGATGCCGGTGACGTTGCCGCCAGGCCTGTTCATATTTGCAACGAGACCGATCTGGACGGGGTCGCTGGCGGTGGTGAAGACAACCGGAATCGTGTCGGTTGCCTTCTTGGCCGCGAGGTTGGCGGGCGTATTGGCGACGATGACGGCCACCTTGCGCTCAACCAGGTCGGCGGCGAGAGAGGGCAGGCGACTGTAGTCGCCGTCTGCCCAGCGGTATTCGATGGCGACATTCTCGCCATCGACAAACCCGCTTTCCTTCAGGCCGGCAAGGAAAGCCGCGACATAGGGTGCGTATTTTTGCGCGGACGTGCCATTGACGAACCCGAGAGTGGGCAGGGCCTGCTGTGCCCGCACCGCAAACGGCATCAACGCCGTGCCGCCGAGAAGCTTGATGAACCTCCGGCGCTGCATCGATGCCGAACTCCGCTCCCGCCTGAACTGTAGCGGCAAAAGCGGAACCGCGCACGCGCGCAGGATGTCGCAAACGCAAAAAGTTCGGGCGCCGCGCTGGACCGCGATTTTCCTTCCCCTACCGCAAATCGCCCGGCATGGGACCGACATAAGACGAGCTTGGCCGGATCAGGCGGCCGGTGCGCTGTTGCTCCCGCGCGTGCGCCGTCCAGCCGGCGACGCGGGCTACCGCGAAGATCGGCGTAAAGGCCTGTCGTGGAATCGCCAGCGCATCGAGCAGGATGGCGGTGAAGAACTCGACATTGGTCTCCAGCGGACGGTCCGGATTTTTGCGCCGCAACGCGTGGCGGATATAGGTCTCCACCTCGCTTGCGAAAGGAAGGTCCGCGCCATCAGCCTTGAGCCGCGCAATGGCGGCTTTGAGCACGTCGGCGCGAGGATCGCGCACCCGGTAGACCCTGTGGCCAAATCCCATCAGGCGTTCGCCGCGCGCCAGCGCATCGTCCACCCATGGCTTGATCCGCTCGCGCGTGCCGATGGCGTCGAGCATTTCCAGCACCGGCTCCGGCGCACCGCCATGGAGCGGACCGGTCAGCGCGCAATAGCCCGCTGTCACAGCTGCGAAAGGGTCGGCCTGGGTCGAGGCCACCACGCGCGTGGCAAAGGTTGAGGCATTCATGCCGTGATCGCAGACCGTAACGAGATAGGCATCGAGCGCCGCGATCTCGCGCGCATCCGCTGCGCGACCGCGAAGCATCCGCAGCGTATCTGCGGCGTGGCCGATCGTCGGATCGGGTGCGATCGGATCGAGGCGGTTGGCCTGCTGTACCAGCGCGCCCGCGATAACCGGGAACGCGCCGACGATGGTCGCCTCGTGGTCGAGTCCGCTCTCGCCGCGCAGGCCCGCCACGGCGGCCCGGAAGCCATCGACTATCGAGAGCCCCCGCGTTGCCGGCAAGAGGGCAGGCAAGCGGGCGAACGCGCGCTCGCGTGCCGCGCCGAGACTGGCCCGGACATTGGCTTCGCTCAGCGACTGCGCGGTCGCACCATTCCAGAGCCGGGCGGTGACGCCCTCGAAACTCGATCTGCCGGCAAGGTCCGCCACGCGCTCGCCAGCGATGATGAGCTCGCCGCGCTCACCGTCGACATGGCTCAATATGGTCTCGGCGGCTGGCACGCCATCGAGCCCGATCTGGCTTTTGCTGAGATGAATGTTCATGGCCCGAATCTCCTTTCCTATCCTGAAAGGTCGGTCCTCTCGACAGATTGATCAATCTTGATTATATGAATCAATATGAAAAAATTCGATGGCCTCTATCTGTCCGCCCGGGAAGCCTCCGCCGAGCTCGCGATCTCTCCGGCAACGCTCTACGCCTATGTCAGCCGCGGGCTGATTCGCTCCGAACCCTCGCCGGATTCGCGCAGCCACCGCTATCGCGCCGAGGACATTCGCGATCTCAAAGAGCGTCGTGTCCCCTCGCCGGAACCTCGCGGCTTCAAGAGTTTTGATCCCGACCTGCCTGTGCTCGATTCGGCGATCTCGACCATCACCGAAGCCGGAGCGATCTATCGCGGCGTCAACTGCGTCGAACTCGCCGAAAGAGACACGCTGGAGCATGCCGCGACGCTCTTGTGGGACGTGACCCGCGTCGATCCCTTTTCCGCCGACAATTGCCCGACACTGTCGGACGAGATGCGAGCGATTGCCGAAGCAGCTCGCCGCGCGGCGCCGATCGATCGCGCGATCGCGGTGCTGGCGCTTGCGACCAGCGCCGACCCCGGCGCCTTCACGCGATCCCCCGACGGCCGCGCGATGGTTGGCGCGCGGATCATGCGGCTTCTCGTTGCGACCATGCTGAATGCCAGCCCGTCTGCCGAGCCGCTGCATCTGCAAATCGCGGCTGCCTGGGCTCCCGATCACAAGCACGCTCCCGATCTGATCCGCCGTGCGCTGGTACTGCTGGCCGATCACGAATTGAATGCCTCGACCTTTACGGTGCGGTGCGCCGCCTCGACCGGCTTGAGCCTCTACGATTGCGTCATTGCCGGCCTTGCGGCGCTCAAGGGACCAAGGCATGGCGGTGCGGGCGCACTCGCCTCGCGGCTGGTGAAGACGCTTGTCGACAGTGACGCGGAGCCCGTGATCCGCGAGCGCGTCGCGCTCGGCGAGCGGTTTGCCGGTTTTGGTCACGGCGTCTACAAGCGTGGCGATCCGCGTGCGATCTCGTTATTGGACGCGCTGACCCGAGCCGGCGCCGCGCGAAAATTCACGAAGGAGGTTCCGGCACGGATTGCAGAAGCCACCGGCGAACTCGTCAACATCGATTACGCACTGGCCGTGCTGGCGCATAGTCTGCGGCTTGCCGCAGGCAGTGAATTGACCCTGTTTGCCATGGCGCGCGCGGTCGGGTGGATCGCGCACGCAAGCGAGCAATTGCAGAGTGGTCGGCTCATCAGGCCGCGCGCCCGCTATGTCGGACCTGCGCCCGGGCGAAGTGCAGCGTCCTGAGCATCATTCGATCAGTTCGTCGGCGCGGCCGGTCAGCGAAAGCGGCACGGAGAGGCCAAGCGCGCTGCTATCGCAGATCCTTGATCCGTTGCGGCGCGGGCTCGATGATGCCGCCGCCATGCCGGCGACGGATTGTCCAGACCGCGAGCGCGATGATCAAAGCGGCTCCGACCACGATCGGCATCCAGTGGTGCTTGGCGCTGCCGCCGGTATGCTCAAAGACGCCAAGACGATCGAGCAGCGAAACCGCCATCACGCCGGGCAGCACGTGCAACGGCGCCCACACCAGGATCGCCGGAATATTGACGCCATAGAAGCGGGCAGGCGGCATCCCGAGCGCGCCGGCGGTCACGGGGACAAAGGCGCGTATCGGCGGCACAAAGCGCGCAAAAAACACGGCCCAGGTGCCGAAACGGCGGAAGAAGTCCTCGCTCTGGGCAACCACGCGGGGATAACTCGTCAGCGGCCAGGACGAGAGAATATCGCGCTGCGCGCGATGGCCGACCCAAAACGCCGAGCCGTCGCCGAGCAGGGCGCCCGCGATGGCCGCCAGCAGCACCCATCCGAGCTTCAGTTCGCCGCCCGGGACCAATGCGCTCAGCGCAATGATGATAGTCGAGCCCGGAATGACCGATCCAACCACCGGCACCGCCTCCAGCAGCGCTGCCAGGAACAGCGTGAGATAGGCCAGCCATGCGTTGGCCGAGACAAAGGCAATCAAGGGGTCGATGTAGGTGGCCACAACATTCCTGTGCAGTTGGCTGCCTGGCGCAGCGCGACCTACCATAACTAGATCGCTCGTGGGAAAGTGCCACAGGAACCAGACCCGGCGCGGATGGGCAATCACCTTGCCGGTGAAATACAGCGCTTTCCGCAGGGCAGCCTTCCAAAAACCGTGCCTCGTACTTATCTCGATGAAAAGCCAACGGAACTTTGATTTGGGGGCGGGCTTCTGCCGGCCCATGCACTCTGCTAGGCTGGCATTCAAGCCCACAACCGCAGCCATCTTGCTAATCTGGTTTCGGGAAACGCCCGGGACCTCGGAGGATTGATGACGACCGCCGCCACCGCCCACGCGCAGGAAATGACTGGATTGCCCGATATGAAGGTGTCGGTCCGGCAGGTTTTCGGGATCGACAGCGATCTCGAGGTCCCGGCCTATTCCGAAGTCGATCCGCACGTACCTGAGGTTGACGCCGACTATCGCTTCGACCGCGCGACCACGCTTGCCATTCTCGCCGGCTTCGCCAAGAACCGCCGAGTGATGGTCACCGGCTATCACGGCACGGGCAAGTCGACCCACATCGAGCAGGTTGCAGCTCGACTGAACTGGCCCTGTGTGCGCGTCAACCTCGACAGCCATATCAGCCGTATCGATCTCGTCGGCAAGGACGCGATCGTTATCAAGGAAGGCAAGCAGGTCACCGAGTTCAAGGACGGCATCCTGCCCTGGGCGCTGCAGCACAATGTAGCCCTGGTGTTCGACGAATACGATGCGGGCCGGCCCGACGTGATGTTCGTGATTCAGCGCGTGCTCGAGGTCTCCGGCCGCCTGACGCTGCTCGATCAGAACAAGGTGATAAAGCCGCATCCGGCGTTTCGGCTGTTCTCGACCGCCAACACGGTCGGCCTTGGCGATACCTCGGGCCTTTATCACGGCACCCAGCAGATCAACCAGGGCCAGATGGACCGCTGGTCGATCGTCACCACGCTGAACTACCTCGCCCATGACGAAGAGGTCGAGATCGTGCTGGCGAAGGCGCATCACTACCGTACCCAGGAAGGCCGCGACATCGTCAACAAGATGGTGCGGCTTGCCGACCTCACCCGTAACGCGTTCGCCAACGGCGACTTGTCGACAGTGATGAGCCCGCGCACCGTGATCACGTGGGCGGAGAACTCCGAGATTTTTGGAGATATCGGTTTTGCCTTCCGCGTCACCTTCCTCAACAAATGCGACGAGCTGGAGCGGCCGCTGGTGGCGGAATTCTACCAGCGCTGCTTCAACACCGAGCTCGCGGAGTCCGCGGTCAACGTGGCGCTGTCTTAAGGTGCCACCCGCGGCGAGGGCACGATGACGACGTCCAACATCAAATTCCGTCCCGGAAGCAAGGAGGCGCCGACCGAGCCCTTCAAGCGCGCCGTGACGGGTTGCTTGCGCGCGATCGCAAAGACGCCCGAGCTCGAGGTGAGTTTTGCGGCCGAGCGGCCGGGACTTGCGCCCGGCAAGGCGCGGCTGCCGGAGCCTGCGCGGAAGATGACCAAGCGCGATGCGGCGATCGTGCGCGGGCACTCCGATTCGATGGCGCTCAAGCTCGCCTGCCACGACCCCAAGGTGCATCGCAAGCTGATGCCGGGCAATCCCCAGGCGCGCGGCGTGTTCGAAGCTGTGGAGCAGGCGCGTGTCGAGGCGATTGGGGCGCGGCGGATGTCCGGCGTTGCCAGAAACCTGACCGCGATGCTCGACGACCATTTCCATCGCGGCAAGTTCGACGAGATTACCGACCGCGCGGACGCGCCCTTGTCGGATGCGCTTGCGATGATGGTTCGCGAGCGGCTCACGGGAATGGCGCCGCCGGCGGCGGCGAAAAAGATGGTCGATCTCTGGCGGCCTCTCCTTGAAGAGAAGATCGGCGCGCGGCTCGATCAGCTCAGCCGCTTCACGGAAGATCAGGCCAGGTTCGGCGACATGGTGCACGATCTGTTGTCGGCGCTCGATCTCGGCGATGACCGCAACGCCGATTCTGACGACGACGACGATCGCGACGACAATCAGGACGGCGACAACGATCAATCCGGCGCGGAAGGGTCGCCCGATTCCGACGCCGCGCAGGAGATGAGCGCCGATCAGGCGGACGCGACCACGGACGAGATGTCCGAAAGCGCGATGGAAAGCGCGCAGGCCTCCACCAGCGACACTTTCGACGACGGCGAGCTCGGCGACGACGAGACTCCAGGCGAGGCGACGCGACCGAACGTGCATGGAAAAAACGAGCCGCGCGGCCCGGAATATCACGCCTTCGCACCGAAGTTCGACGAGGTGATCGCGGCCGAGGATCTCTGCGACCATGATGAGCTGGAGCGGCTGCGTTCCTACCTGGACAAGCAGCTCGCGCATCTGCAGGGCATCGTCGCGCGGCTCGCCAACCGGCTGCAGCGCAGATTGATGGCGCAGCAGAACCGCGCCTGGGAGTTCGATCTCGAGGAAGGAATTCTCGATCCGGCGAGGCTGCCGCGCGTGGTGACCGACCCCTACCACCCGCTGTCGTTCAAGCACGAAAAGGAAGCGACCTTCCGCGACACGGTGGTGACGCTGTTGCTCGACAATTCCGGTTCGATGCGCGGTCGCCCGATCACCGTGGCGGCAACCTGTGCCGACATTCTCGCGCGCACGCTGGAGCGCTGCGGCGTCAAGGTCGAGATCCTGGGCTTCACCACCCGCGCCTGGAAGGGCGGGCAGTCGCGCGAGGCCTGGCTCGCCGCCGGCAAGCCGGCAAATCCCGGCCGCCTGAATGATCTCCGCCACATCGTCTACAAGGCGGCCGATGCGCCGTGGCGGCGCTCGCGCAAGAACCTCGGCCTGATGATGCGCGAGGGGCTCCTGAAGGAGAACATCGACGGCGAGGCGCTGGATTGGGCGCACAAGCGCCTGCTCGGACGTTCCGAACAGCGCAAGATCCTGATGATGATCTCCGACGGCGCGCCGGTCGACGACTCCACTCTTTCGGTCAATCCCGGCAACTATCTCGAACGGCATCTGCGTCACATCATCGAGGAGATCGAGACCCGCTCGCCGGTCGAGCTGATCGCGATCGGCATCGGCCACGACGTTACGCGCTATTACCGTCGCGCGGTGACCATCGTGGACGCCGAGGAGCTTGGCGGCGCGATCACCGAGAAGCTGGCCGAGCTCTTCACCGAGACGCATGGCGCGGCGCCTGTCGCGAGGAGCGCACGGCGGCTGCATTCGTGAGTTGATGCGCTCAGACATCAGCCGACGCCGCTTTCTCGTTTCCGCAGCGGGTGCATTTTCCGCTGTCGCGGCACCTCGCGTCGTCCGCGCCGAATCCGGCGCGCAGCCCTTGCCCAGGCAGGCGACGACCGGCGAGCACACGATCACCGCACCGGTATCGATCGAGGTGAATGCCAGGTCGATTTCCTCGTTCGATCCGCGCGATCACTCCCACCTGCGTTTCGGCGCGCTGCAATACCGCAGCGGGCTGGTCCTGACCTCGTCTTATCGCGGCTTCGGCGGATTGTCGGCGATCCGGATGCTCGACGGCAGGGGCGAGCGCTTCATCGCGCTGAGTGACAAGGGTACGTGGTTTACCGGCCGCGTCGTTTATTCCGGACGCGAGATGACCGGGCTCGCCGACGTCGAGGCCGCGCCGATCCTCGGGCCCGACGGCAGGCCGGCCGCCGCGCGCGGCTGGTACGATACCGAATCGATCGCGCTCGATGGCGACAGCGCCTATGTCGGCATCGAGCGCGTCAACCAGGTGCTGCGCTTCGATTTCTCGAGGGGCTTTACCCGTGCGCGCGGGGAGGTGGTGGCGCTGCCGTTGGATGCCAGAAAATTGCCCTACAACAAGGGTCTCGAAGCCCTCGTCTTCGTGCCAAAGGGCAAGCCGCTCGCCGGGACCCTGATTGCGATCGCCGAGCGCGGGCTCGACGCGCAGGGCAACCTCCTTGGCTTTCTGATCGGCGGGCCGACGCCGGGGCAGTTTTCCATCCGCCGCAGCAACAATTTCGACATCAGCGACGCGGTGCTGCTCGCCTCCGGCGACCTTCTGGTGCTGGAGCGAAAATTCTCGTGGCTTTCGGGCGTCGGCATCCGCATCCGTCGCATTGCGCTGAACTCGATCGCGCCCGGTGCGCTGGTCGACGGCCCTTCGATCTTCGATGCCGATCTCGGCCACGAGATCGACAACATGGAAGGCATCGACGCTCACGTGAGCGAGGACGGTGATACTGTGCTGACAATGGTGTCCGACGATAACTTCTCGTTGCTCCAGCGGACGCTGATTCTGCAGTTTTCGCTGGCTGAGTGAGTATCCGGTACGGCTCTTGCAACGCGCTGCCGTGGACAACACAAAAGAGAGAGATCGATGCGCAAGCTTGTTCGGGTCGCGATCGTTTTTGCTGGCCTCGTTTCCGCCACCGCCCGTGCCGAGGACTGGCCCGCGCACGTGATCAAGGCTACGATCCCGTTCGGCGCAGGAAGCGCGGCCGACGTGGTGCCGCGACTGGTATTCGATCGCCTCGCCGCCGAACTCGGACAGCCCATCGTCATCGAAAACCGCGCCGGCGCCGGCGGCATGATCGGGACCATCCAGGTCGCCAAGGCCGACCCCGACGGCTACACCATTCTCGCCAATTCGTCGGCGCTGGCGATTGCGCCCGCTATCTTCTCCAATCTCGCCTTCGACGTGAACGATCTCGCCTCCGTGCTGATGATTGGCTCGTCCGCCAACGTCATGATCGTGTCCCCCTCGCGGCCGTGGAAGACGGTGGCCGATTTCATCGCCGACGCAAAGGCAAAGCCCGGCACGATCTCGTTCGGCTCGCCCGGCATCGGCAGCGCCGTGCATATCAGTTCCGAGAAATTCCGCCTCGCTGCCGGCATCGATGCGGCGCACGTGCCCTATCGCGGCGGGTCGGAAGTAATCACCGACCTTCTCGGCGGCCGCATCGATTTCTACTTCTGTCCGCTCGCGACCGCGCTTCCCCTGATCAAAGAGGGGCAGGCGCGTGCGTTGCTGGTCTCGACCGCGGAGCGCGTCGCCGATCTGCCGGATGTGCCGACGCCGGCGGAAGCCGGCCTGAAAAATGCCGAAAGCGAAATCTGGTTCGGGATCTTCGCGCCGGCGAAGACGCCGAAAGCCGTCGTCGACAAGCTTCACGCAGCGGGCCGGCGTGTGCTGGGCGAGAACGCAATGCAGGCGAGCCTGAAGCGGCTCGGGGTCGAGCCGCGGCCGATGACGCCGGCACAGATGGACGAGCTCGTTCGGCGGGAAATGGTCTCCAACCTCGACATCATCAAGGCTGCCGGCATCCACCCGTAGGTGCGACGTGAACCTTGCGCGGCCCCGCATCGACCAGCAAAGCCGCGCAAGTCCGGCGATGCGACGCTGTGTGGGACCATCGCTCACACATAGCCTCGCGCCTGGCATCGGTGGTATGCCGCGCCAACCCTGACAAGCTCGAACTGACGCGCTACATTGGTGCAACCTTCTATTCCTTCGCCTTCTCCCTTCCCGGAATCTTCCCGCATGAGCACCCTGTTTTCCCCGATCCAATTGCGCGGCCTCAAGCTCGCAAACCGCATCGTCGTGTCGCCGATGTGCCAGTACTCGGCCGTCGACGGCGCCGCCAACGACTGGCATTTCACCCATATCAATACGTTGGCGCTGTCGGGTGCCGCGATGTTCTGCATCGAAGCCACCCATGTCGAAGCCATCGGGCGCATCACGCCGGGTTGCCTTGGCCTCTACGATGATGCGACCGAAGCAGCGCTCCGGCCGATCCTTTCGGCCGCACGCAAATATTCCAAGGCCGCGATCGCGATGCAGCTTGCACACGCCGGTCGCAAGGGCTCGAGCTACCGTCCCTGGGAGGGTGGGCAACAGATCCCCATTGGGAGTGGCGGCTGGCAGACGGAGGCGCCCTCCGCGCTGCCGCACAAGGAAGGCGAGGCCGCGCCGACCGCGCTCGATGAGACGGGCCTGAGGCGCATCCGCGATGCCTTCGTTGCGGCCGCAAGGCGCGCTGAGCGGCTCGGGATCGACGCGCTCGAGATTCACGGCGCGCACGGCTACCTGCTGCATCAGTTTCTGTCGCCGATCTCCAACAAGCGCACCGATGGCTATGGCGGCTCGCTGGAGAAGCGGATGCGCTATCCGCTGGAAGTCTACGATGCCGTGCGTGCGGTGTTTCCCGCCACCAAGCCGGTCGGCTTTCGCCTGTCGGCGACCGACTGGGTCGAGGGCGGTTGGGACCTGCCGCAGGCCATCGAGCTTGCGAACGAGCTGAAGAAACGTGGGGTCGACTGGGTCGATTGCTCCTCCGGCGGCGTGTCGCCGCATCAGAAGATACCGCTCGGCCCCGGCTACCAGGTGCCGTTCTCGCAGGCGATCAAAGAGGCGACCGGCGTCACCACCATGGCCGTCGGCCTGATCACCGAGGCCAAACAGGCCGAGGAGATCGTTGCATCCGGCAAGGCCGACATGGTCGCGCTCGCCCGCGGCATGCTCTACGACCCGCGCTGGGGCTGGCATGCCGCCGCCGAACTCGGCGGCGAGGTCCAGGCGCCGCCGCAATATTGGCGTTCGCAGCCCTCGACCCAGAAGGCGCTGTTCGGCACCACGACCTTCGGCGCACGCTAGCGTGATCCGCTGCGGGTGGGCGCGCGCCGCTGCCGCACCGCCCGCGCGCCAGCCGCGGCTTTTCGCGCGCGGTTTGAGCGAAATCAATTCGCAGGCCGGCGAAAAATGGCCTAATCTCCTTCTGCGTTTGGCAGGTGACGGCAATGCGGTTTCGCGTCCGAAGACTGGCCCATGTGCTCGAGAGACTTGGTCTCGCAATGGCGGGTGCGGCCTGCGGCCTTTTCGTTTCAGCCCATGTCGGCTCCAGCATCAGTTATCTCACCTCCCAGGCCTTCCTGCTCCTGATGATGATTGCGGGCGCGGTCGCCTTCTATCTCGGCATCGACACGCCGCCGATGCCGTTTCATCCTGAAGAGGACCAGTCCAAGATCGACACGGCGGAATTGTTGACCGCGGTCGGCACCTTCCTGGCGACGTTGACCGCGTTCTTCTCGGTCGGGATCATCATTCTGCGCGAGGAGCCGCACATCCTGTGGACCTATCTGATCGGCCTCGGCTGGACGGTCGGCGTCATCATGCAGATCGTGGCCGGCGCCAAGGCGCGCATGCGTAAATAAGCTTTCTCTTTCTTCAGCCCGCCTTCCTTGCGTGATGGCTGTGCAGCCTGGAGGCAAGCAGCCGCCGCCATTCGTTGAACGCGACGCTTGCGATGTCGCGCGGGCGCGGCAGGTCGATCGTATATTCGCTCTCGATGCGCCCGGGTCCCGGCGACATCACGACGACGCGATCGGCGAGAAAGATCGCCTCCTCGATCGAATGGGTGACGAACAGCACGGTCAGCCCCGTGCGCGACCACAGCTCGACCAGCTCATCCTGCAGCCGCTCGCGCGTCATGGCATCGAGCGCGCCGAACGGCTCGTCCATCAGCACGATCTCGGCATCGTTGGCGAGCACGCGCGCGATCGCAACGCGCTGCTTCATGCCGCCGGAAAGCTGGTGCGGATAGACGTCGGCGAAATCCTGCAGGCCAACCAGCTCGATGAAACGCGCGCAGGTCTCGTTGATCTCGGACTTGGCGCGCCCGCGCGATTTCGGTCCAAAGCCGATGTTGTCGCGGACATTGAGCCAGGGAAACAGGCCGAAATCCTGGAACACCATGCCGCGGCTCGGGCCGGGCTCGGTGATCGGTACACCCCACATCAAATTGTCGCCGCTCGTGGCGCGCTCGAAGCCCGCGGCAAGGCGCAACAGCGTGGACTTGCCGCAGCCGGAGGCGCCGATCAGGCAGATGAACTCGCCTTTCCGGACGCGCAGGTTGGCGTCGCGCAGCGCCTCGATCGATCGGCCGCCTTGCGCGAAGATCTTGCCAACCTTCTTCATCTCCAGGATCGGCATTGCGCTATCGGCCATGCGAGGGGCTCCACGCCAGCAGCCTGCGGCCGATCAGCATCACGAGCTGGTCCGAAAGAAAGCCGAAGACGCCGATCACGACCATGCCGGAGATCACGATCTCGGTGCGCGAAAGCTGCCGCGCTTCCATGATGATGGCGCCGAGCCCGGTCTGCACGCCGGTCATCTCGCCGACCACGATCACGACCCAGGCAAAGCCGAGGCCGAGCCGCATGCCGGTGAAGATCGAGGGCAGCGCCGCCGGCAGCACCACGCGAAAGAATTGTGCCGGTCCGGTGCAGCCGAGCATCGCGGCTGCCTCGAACAGGCGCGGCTCGACCGAGCGCACGCCAAAGATGGTGTTGACCAGGATCGGATAGAATGCGCCGAGGAAGACGAGAAAGAACGCCGAGCGCGGGCCGAGGCCGAAGATGATCATCGCGAGCGGCAGCCAGGCCGTGACCGGAATCGGCCGCAGGATCTGGATGGTCGGATCGATCAACTGGCGGATCAGCGGCACGCGCCCGATCAGCATGCCCAGTGGCAGCGCGACCGCAAGCGCGAGCGCGAAGCCGCCATAGACCCGGCTCATCGATGCGAGTAGATGGATGTGCAGCGTCCTGCTGTAGGCGTCGTCATTGATGCCGCCGAAAGCCAGATCTTCGAGCTCGAGCCAGACCTCGTGCGGCGGGGGGATCAGGCTCGCCGGTCGGTTCACGGTGGCGACATGCCAGATCGCGAGCAGCGCGAGCGGAAAGGCGAGCGCGAACAGGACCGGTTTTGCGCGCGGCCAGAGCGTTGGCGGCTTCTCATGCGCCGTCGTCGCGTCCCGGGTTTCGGTCGTCAAAGTCGTCACGTTTTTCACTCAGCTATACCGTCGTCATGCCCGGCCTCGTGCCGGGCATCCACGTCTTGCTTTCTTGCCGAAGCAAAGACTTGGAGGGCCGGGACAAGCCCGGCCATGACCAGCGGGGCGTATCTCACGTCGGCTTCACCGCTTCGACAAAGCTCGTGTCGATGAAGCTCGCGAAATCCGGCACGCGCTTGATCTGCTTCAGCGCCAGCATGTGGTCGGCATAGATCTTCAATTCCTCGATCTCCTTCGCTCCCAACTTCCACGTCAGCTCGACATTGGGCACGGAGGCCTCGATCGCCTCTTTTTTCTGCCCGAGCTTCTGCGAGGCCATTGCCACCATCGCCTCCTTGTTGGAGGCGGCATATTCGGTCGCGCGCTGATGAATACCGAGCATGACGCGGACGAGATCGGGCTTCTCCTTGATGATGTCGGCGTGCGTGCCGAACACCATGTTGAGCGAGCCCATCGGCGTCGAATAGGGATATTCGACGAGCTGGCCGACGCCGGTCGAGAGCGAGACGCCGGGGCCGGGCTCGGCGCCGACATAGGCATCGATATCGCCGCGCGCGAGCGAGATGTGCATCTCGCTAAAGGACACGCGCACCGGCTCGACGTCCTTGATGCTCATGCCTTCCATCTTCAGCCGCTCCAGGAAGAAAACCTCCTGCGTGGTGCCGGGAAACACCGCGACGCGCTTGCCCCTGAGATCCCTGATCGAGGCGATGCCGGAATCCTTTTTCGCGATGATCGCCATGCCGCGATTGCAGGTCGACGCGATCACCACGACAGGCTCGCCGGCGGCCGCGCCGAGAATGGCGGCGGCAATGCCGAAGGCGCCGAAATCGACCGTCCTGGTCACGACCGCATTCTTGCATTCGGTCGGCGTCTCGAACGGCAGCACCTCGATCTTGTAGCCCGCGGGCACGAACTGATCGTAGAAATAGGGCGCGATCGAATGGATCAGTTTCAGCGCGCCGGCGCGGATCGTGACCGGCTCGGCCGCGCGCAGCACGGCGGGCGCGGCGATCAGGCCTGCTCCGAGAGAAAGAACAAATTCACGACGGCGGATGGTGCTGGTCATAGGTAGCGTGCTCCTGCTTTTGCAGGGAAAAGCAAGCAACAAACGTGCCGGGCTTTGCGGGCGAGGAGCCGTTTCCACCGCCCTCGCGTGGATGTGTTTCCGAGGCGGCATCGGCAAATCGGGTCTCTCCTCGCTGCGGAAAGCGGGTATCCTTGTCGCGCCTGCGCCGCGGCGACGGGCCATCATTCCGCCGTAACGGCGGCGGGTACTTCGTCTTGCTGAACGCGCGCACCATGCGCGCGAAAAACAAACAACCGCGAAGAGGAGACAGCCCATGGAACTCGGATATTTCGCGATGCCCTCGCATCCGCCGGAGTGCGGCTTGAAGGAGGGCCACGATTGGGACCTGCAGGTGCTGCGCTGGCTCGACGAGCTCGGCTACCAGGAAGCCTGGATCGGCGAGCATCACACCGCGCCCTGGGAGCCGCATCCCGCGCCCGACCTGCTGGTGGTGGAAGGCCTGCGGCAGACCAAGAACATCCGCCTCGGCCCCGGCGGCTTCCTGTTGCCCTATCACCACCCCGCCGAGCTTGCGAACAGGGTGGCGATGCTCGACCACCTCTCCGAAGGGCGCTTGAATTTCGGCGTCGCCGCCTCGGGGCTGCCGAGCGACTGGGCCATGTTCAACGTCGACGGCATGTCGGGGCAGAACCGCGAGATGACGCGCGAGGCGCTGGAAATCATTTTGAAGCTTTGGACCGAGCCCGCGCCGTTCACCCACAAGGGCAAATACTGGACGGTGACCAAGCCGGACGTGATGTTCGATTTTTTGAAGCCGCACATTCTGCCGAAGCAGGCGCCGCATCCGCCGATCGGCGTCGCCGGCCTTTCCAAGAACTCCGACACGCTGAAGCTTGCGGGCGAGCGCGGCTTCATTCCGATGAGCCTCAACCTCAACCCGGCCTATGTCGGCAGCCACTGGGATTCGGTCGAGGCGGGCGCTGCCAAGGCCGGGCGCAAGCCGAGCCGCAGGGACTGGCGGCTGGTGCGCGAGGTGTTCGTGGCCGAGACCGACGAGCAGGCGTGGCGGCTTTCGGTCGGCGACATGATGGGCCGGATGATGAGCGAATATTTCCTGCCGCTGCTCGGCCATTTCGGCTTCAAGGACTACCTCAAGGCCGCGCCGGACGTGCCGGACAGCGACGTCAACGTGGAATACTGCGCGCGCCACAACTGGATCGTGGGTTCGCCCGCGACCGTCACCGAAAAGATCGAGACGATCTGGCACGAGGTCGGCGGCTTTGGCGTGCTGCTGGTGTTCGGCTTCGACTACAAGCACAAGAGCGAGGCCTGGTACAACTCGCTGCGCCTGCTCAAGCACGAGGTGCTGCCGCGGCTGAAGCATCTCGACGCGGGCCTTGGCAAGGCGGCGTGAGTGGTTGCGTGGCGCCCGCTTCCAATCCATGGTCGTCCCCGCGAAAGCGGGGACCCATACCGCGGAATCTCTCCGTAGCGACGCGTGGTTGTCGTCCCTCTGCAACGATGACGTCCTGGGGCTATGGGTCCCGGCGTTCGCCGGGACGACGCAGGTTGTTGATCCATCCGTCGTCCCCGCGAAAGCGGGGACCCATACCGCGGAATCTCTCCGTGGCGACGCGTGGTTGTCGTCCCTTTGCAACGATGACGTCCTGGGGTTATGGGTCCCGGCCTTCGCCGGGACGACGGAGATTTTCCCGCGAAGCTTTCGCGCGCGATCACTGCTGAGCGACATGCGCCTGCATTCCCGCGGCGCGTTTCGCGCCCGAGTCATGCGGCATCGTTGGCCCTCAAAAGCGGAGGGCGCGGGGAAGACCGGGCGCTGGCTGCGCCCGCAGCCTCGCGTGGAAATGAGAAGAACCACACGAGCGTAGTCACTACAGGTTCAACCGGGGCGGCCGGCCTTCCCCGCGCGATGGTGTTAACGGATTTCTGCGCGCTCTTCCCGGTGTCCGTGACCTGTTAGTCACCGTCGCGCGCGGATCATCATCCGCGCACTTAGCACCAGCCCAGGGGTGCCAGAACCACACGCCTTCTTCGTCCGCAAGCTTCGCCGCTCGTCGCGCGGCGTCTCGCGTCCATCGCAGCCCGCCTCGCGTTTCGTGACGACGCGTAACGCCCCTCGCATCGAGGCGGGATGGCCTCAACATAGGCATGATTTCCGATTTTCGAAAACAAAAATATTTCTGCGCCAACGACTGGACAGCCAAACCAGCATTGAATCCGCTGGCGAATTTCGAGTTTTCGCGCAGCAATTCCCGCGCTGGTTTGGCGCCTCGCGCGCCGCACCCATACGAAAATCGCGCAACTGATTTGCCCGACGAGCGATGTCCTCCACCGCGCGGGTTGAACGCGCCGCGCGGCTCTTTAAGCTGGCGCGCAACCACAGCCGACGACCATCGCGGGAGAACGCCATGCGCATCATGATCCTCAACGGACCCAATTTGAATCTGCTCGGCATCCGCGAGCCGCATATCTACGGCTCGACCACGATCGAGGCGATCAGGATGGCGTGCGAGGAGTTCGCGACCTTCGCCGGCGCCGAGCTGTCATTCCACCAGTCCAACCACGAGGGCGTGCTGGTCGACCTCATCCAGTCCGCGCGCACGGACGCGGACGCGTTGATCATCAATCCCGCAGCCTACTCCTTCACCTCGATTGCGATGTTCGATGCGATGAAGATTTTCGAGGGGCCGATCTTCGAGGTTCACGTCTCCAACATTCACGCGCGCGACGAGCTGCATCGTCACTCGAAACTGTCGGCCGCGGCCAAGGCCGTGATCGCGGGGCTCGGGCCGTACGGCTATATCGTCGCGATGCAGGCGGCGCTTCAGGGCGCGGGGAAATTGCCGGCGAGCCTGCCCGGCGCGATGCGCGTCGGGCCAGTGTGACGGCCGTGCTTGTCATGCGCGACTATCTGCCGGAAGTATGATATAGTGCGACATCTATGATCAACGAGCGTCGCATGTCGAAGCCAGTGATTTTCACGATTTCTGCGAGTTGGGATGCTGAAGCATCGGTCTGGAGCGGGCACTGCGACGACATTCCCGCCGCCGCCGATGCGCCGACCCTCGATGAGTTGTTGGACAAAATATCCGCGATGGCGCTCGACCTTTTGCCGGACAATCACCCCGGCGTCGATCCGCAATCATTATTCTTGCAGATCACTGCGCTGCGCGATGCTGAAGTGGCCACAAGCTGAATGGCACCTCAGTTCGATCGCACGTTGCGGGACCTCTTGAAGGCTGCCGGCTGTACGATGGTGCGGCAGGGGCGGCGGCAGTCATGAGATTTGGCATAGTCCGATAACGAATCGCAATTTCGCGGTACCAATAGGTATTCCGAGTCGACACACTGCTAACGCGATCTTGCGCCAAGCCGGTCTGCCCAAGGTATTTTAGAGCATCATCCGCCGCGAGAGGTCTGAGATGTCTTGGGCCAATGTCGACCCGCCTGTTGCTCAGGCGCCGCCCGCTTCCGCCGGCTCCGGCGTCCACGGCGGCTCCGGCATTGGCACGGTCTCGAACTTCCGGGGGAGATTGATCGGCTGATAGTCCGCGAGCACGTCCATGCGCTTGAGCACGGATGCGTGCACGAGCGCGCCGTCGGGGATGAGCCGCGGCTCCGCATCCGGGATGTAGAAGCCGAAATGCACTTGTCGCGCCGGCCATTCCCTGTACTTCGCGGCCTTGGGAAGATATTCGAGGATGCGCCAGGGCAAGGTCATCGAATTGTGCAGATCGCCGCGGACGTCGGGCGCGACATAGGTGAAGGGGCTGCCTTTGCGCTGCACGCCCCAGGCGAGATGCTTGACGGTCTGCGGGTTGACGGCAAGGCCGCATTGGACGGCTTCGTCGATCATCCAGATCAGCGGATATTTCGAAAGCCCGCTTTCCCGTTCGGGATAGCCGCCGCCGATATCGGCATGCACGCCGGCAAACCAGACCTGGCGGATGTCCTGCGGCTCGGCGTTGATGTCGTTGAAGCGGTTGTGCCTGAAGGTTTCCGGATCGTCCCAGGTCTTGAGGCGGAACATGCAGCGCCGCTCGTCGATCGAAATCGCCTGGCGGAATATCTTCACGCTTGGGTTCTGCAGCGTGAAGGCGAGCTCCTGCAGGCTCGGCAGATAGAAGCGGTCGGGGCGCGGCACGATGACGCTCGCGACCGTATCCCAGACGCCGATGAAGTGGATGGTCGGCCAGCGCGTCGAGAGAATGCGGGCGTATTGCGCGGCCTGGTCGTCCTTGGTGAGCGGCTCCTCGTCGTCGCCGCCATCGGTGAACGATTTCAGGTTCAGCCCGGCATTCGAGCCGCCGCCGCTGAACTGCTTGTAGGCGGTGAGGCCGACGCCCGCGAGATTCTCCTGCTGGCGCGAGATCAACCCGATCTTGTGGATCAGCCCCGCCAGCACGCGCACGGTGTAGGCGCCGCGGCTGAAGCCGAACAGATAGATGCGGTCGCCGTCCTCGTAATTGTCGACGACGAACTGGTACGCCGCGAGCACGTTGTCGTCGAGCCCGTAGCCGGTGGCGAGCCCGAGGATCGCGATGAAGTCCTGCATCGCCTTCCGCCACGGATCGGGCCGCGCCAGCGTGCCGACGCCGGGATCGTAAAACACCGCCTGCACCGGCGACGTCTTCGGCGTCTTGCGCACGCAGCGATAGAGCTTGAGCACGTTCGAGATGTTCTCGCTGATCTCGTTGCCGGTGCCGTCGCAGCAGATGACGATGTTCTTCATCGCGGTCGTCTCCCCCTGTGCTACCTGCGCGAGTATAGCTTATGGTTGCGATTGTGGGGATGCCGCTGTGCCAAGTGGTCGCGACCCCGCTTTCCCAATTAAATAAAACGGCCGGATCGTTTCCGACCCGGCCGCCAAATTCAAAACTCAACTCTTTAACGCCTGCGCGACCGGACGCCTAGCAACTGGACGCCTGCGCGCGCCCAACGCCCCAGCTCGAAAACTCAGCTCGCCTTCTTCACCGGCTCGGCTGCGACCTTCTTCTGGATCTGGCGCTTCAATTCGAGCGCGCGGGGCGAAAGGTCGGCGGCTTTTGCCTTCAGGAGAAACGCGTCGAGGCCGCCATTGTGGTCGACGCTCTTGATTGCGTTGGTGGAGACGCGAAGGCGCACGTTGCGGCCGAGCGCGTCCGAGATGAAGGTGACGTTGCAGAGGTTCGGCAGGAACCGCCGCTTGGTCTTGATGTTGGAGTGGCTGACCTTGTGGCCCACCTGGGGAGCCTTGGCCGTCAGTTCGCAGCGACGCGACATCTTCAAAATCCTCTTGCATCCCGCTCGACTGGCAGCCGCCTTCGGCGCCACGGGGGTCAAATTCGCTGTCCTTGATTGGAGCGGCGGACGTATAGGGGGGCCAAGGGCGACCGTCAAGGTTCTTGCCCGTCAAAACGGCAGCAAAAAACGCCGATTTGACAGGGCGTTCCGGCAGTTGCGCCGCCCTCGCCATCACATAAAGGGCGCATTCGCGCGCGAAGGAAAAGGGCATTCCCGGCCGAGTTGTTCCGGCCCACGGGCGCACCAGTTTCAAATCGCCCGGTTTTGTTGCGAAACAGGCATTGTTTGCCCCGCTCGATTGCAGGTAACGATTTGTAAAGCGCCGAGGCCAAGGACCGCTGCCCAGTGACGACGATGAAGATTTCGGCCCGATTGGCGCTGTGGACCCTTGCTGTGGCCACGAGCGCGCTGGCACTGCTTGTGCCACAACGCGCGACCGCGCAGGCCCGGCTGGACGCGCATTATGACGCGACGCTCGCCGGCATCGTCGTGGGCAAGGGCATCTGGGTCATCGAGATCTATGACGATACCTACACCGCGGCGGCCCAGGGCGGCACCACAGGGCTTGCCAAAGCGTTCGCGCAAGGGGCGGGCACGAGCTACGCGCAGGGACGCGTCAACGGCGGCGCGCTGGTGCCCAACAGCTACAGCGCCACCACCACGACCTCGAAGAAGACCGAGGCGATCCATATCACCCTGCAGAACGGCAATGTGAAGGAGTTCGGCATCGATCCGGTGCCGCCGGTCGATCCCGACCGCGTCCCCGTCACCGATGCGCACAAGAAAGGCGTGTTCGATCCGATGACGGCCTCGCTGGTGCGCGTGCCGGGGAATGGCGACCCCGTCAGCCCCGAGGCCTGTCACAATGGCGCGGCGGTGTTCGACGGCCGCATGCGCTACGACCTCAAGCTCGATTTCAAGCGCATGGAAACGGTGAAGACCGAGCACGGCTATTACGGTCCGGCCGTTGTGTGCTCGATCTATTTCGCCCCGATCGCCGGCTACATCCCCGATCGGCCGGTGATCAAATATCTCGCCGGCGCCCGCAATATCGAGCTCACGCTCGCGCCGATCGCGGGCACGCGCTACCTCGTGCCCTACCGCATGGTGATCCCGACCTCGTTCGGAACCGCCATGCTGGAAGCCACTCAGTTCGTCACCCAGCCGATCCCGCCGCACGTCGCCAAGACGCAGTAGGATCGCGGCAACACCTTGGAATCGCGGAGAGAGTCGTCGTCGTCGTCCGCGTCATCATTCCGGGGCGACGCGCAGACGCCGCATCGACAACAACCTGGAACTGCAGAGAAAGTCGTCGTTGCCGGCCTTGACCCGGCAATCCATCACCTTCGCGAAAGGCCTTTTGCGATGGATGCCAGGGTCAAGCCCGGGGCTTGACGAGGAGCGGTCGCGATGAATGCCGAAGCGGCTTCGTCCGCGCGGCCGGGTCAAGCCCCGGAATGAACGAAGGTGATCGCCCCAAACGAATGACGGTGACATGTCCACGAATCCTGTTGACTCTTGCCTGCTTCTGATTCGACTCGGAGGTGACGAAAATTTTAAGGATTCCGTCGCCGAACCGTCGCTTGTGGAGCGGGGTGAATCTTGATCTAGTGTCGCCGCAACGTGCTCCACGCGACATGTTGCGGTGAACGAATGGGGGTTCCCTCCGGAGCAGCGATTCGGACGCGATTCGTTCGAGACTCGTTCCGAAGCTTAAGTCGCATCCCCATATGCGTCGCAATGTGAAACAGTTTTGGGAGCGATCCCGATTGAATCGGCTCTTTTTCTCACCTCATCGCACGGCAAACGCGCGGAGTGCGTCTGCGCCGAAGTAACCGGGCGATCCAGTCCGCCGAGTGGCCAGCTTCGCGGAGCAGACAGCGAGCATCCGACCGGCACCACGAACACGCGACCCCAGACATCAGAAAAATATGGCTTTCTCCCCTCACGCAGCTTTCGAGCGTGCGACTGAACGACTTCCCGGCGCAGGCGTCACCGCAGTCCTCGGCCCGACCAACACCGGCAAGACCCATCTTGCGATCGAGCGGATGCTTGCGCATTCGAGCGGGCTGATCGGCTTGCCGCTGCGGCTGCTCGCGCGCGAGGTCTACAACAAGATCGCCGATCGCACCGGCGTCGAGTCGGTTGCGCTCATCACCGGCGAGGAGAAGATCAAGCCGAAAAATCCGCGCTTCTGGGTGTCCACCGTGGAAGCGATGCCGCGCGATCTCGACGTGTCGTTTCTCGCCGTCGACGAAATCCAGATCGCGGCCGATCTCGAGCGCGGCCACGTCTTCACCGACCGCATTCTCAACCGCCGCGGTCGCGACGAGACCATGCTGCTCGGGGCCGCCACCATGCGGCCGATCATCGAGCGGCTATTGCCCGGCGCCTCCATGATCACGAGGCCGCGGCTGTCGCGGCTGGAATTTGCCGGCGATCGCAAGATCACGCGCCAGCCCAGGCGCACCGCGATCGTGGCCTTCTCGGCCGACGAGGTCTATGCGATCGCGGAACTGATCCGCCGCCAGCATGGCGGGGCCGCCGTGGTGCTCGGCTCGCTCTCGCCGCGCACCCGAAATGCGCAGGTCGCGATGTTCCAGAACGGCGACGTCGATTATCTCGTCGCAACCGATGCGATCGGCATGGGGCTCAATCTCGACGTCGACCACGTCGCCTTCGCCTCCGACCGCAAATATGACGGCTACCAGTTCCGCCGGCTCACTCCGTCCGAATTCGCCCAGATCGCGGGCAGGGCCGGCCGCGCCACCCGCGACGGCACGTTCGGCACCACCGGCCGCTGCGCGCCGTTCGAGCCGGAGCTCGTCAACGCACTGCAGAACCATACGTTCGAGAACGTCAAGGTCCTGCAGTGGCGCAATTCGAAGCTCGATTTTTCATCGCTCGGCGCGTTGCAGGTGTCGCTTGCGCTGCCGCCCGGCCACGACGCGCTGACCAAGGCCCCGATCGCCGAAGATCTGCGCGTGCTCGATCACGCATCGCGCGATCCGGAGACGCGTGACATGGCGCACGGCGCAAAGGCGGTCGAGCGTCTGTGGGACGCCTGCCAGATACCGGACTACCGCAAGATCGCGCCGGCCGCGCATGCCGAATTGGTGACCACATTGTTCGCTTTCCTGATGCGCGAGGGGCGGATCCCGGACGGCTGGTTCGCCGCCCAGGTCGATCAGGCCGACCGCGTCGACGGCGATATCGACACGCTGTCGGGGCGGATCGCACAGATCCGGACCTGGACCTTCGTCGCCAACCGGCCGGATTGGCTCAGCAATCCGGAGCATTGGCAGGACATCACGCGCGACGTCGAAAATAAATTATCCGATGCACTGCATGAACGGCTCACGGAGCGTTTCGTTGATCGCCGTACCAGTGTATTGATGCGCCGCCTGCGGGAGAACGCGAGTTTGAATACCGAAATCGGCAAGACCGGCGAAGTCATCGTCGAGGGCCACGCGATCGGCCGCCTCGACGGGTTCACCTTCGCGCCCGACGCGGCGGAAGCCGGTTCCGACGCCAAGGCGCTGCAAGCCGCGGCGCAGCAAGTGCTGGCGCGCGAGATCGACGCACGCTCGGAAAAATTGTCGCAAGCCGCCGACGAGCATTTCGTGCTGGCCTCCGACGGCACCATCCGCTGGACCGGCGATGCCGTCGCAAAGCTGGTCGCAGCCGAGGATGCGCTGCATCCGCGCGTGCGCATCATTGCCGACGAACGGCTGACCGGCGCATCGCGCGAGAAGGTGCAGGCGCGCCTCGATCTGTGGGTCAAGACTCACATCGAAAAGCTGCTGGGGCCGCTGTTCGAGCTCGCCAAGGCCGAGGACGTCACGGGGATTGCGCGCGGCATCGCCTTCCAGCTCGTCGAGGCGCTCGGCGTGATCGAGCGTTCGAAGATCGCGGCCGAGATGAAGGATCTCGACCAGCCCTCGCGCGGCACGCTGCGCAAATACGGCGTGCGTTTCGGCGCCTACCACATCTATGTACCGAACCTGCTCAAGCCCGCCGCGCGCGCTCTCGCCTCGCTGCTCTGGGCGTTGAAGCAGGACGATGTCGATCCGGCCGCGCTCTCCGGCGTGCAGCATCTGGCAAGCTCGGGCCGCACCTCGTTTCCGATCGACAAGAGCCTGCCGCGCGATGCCTATCGCCTGCTCGGCTATCGCCAATGCGGCGAGCGCGCCGTGCGCGTCGACATCCTGGAGCGGCTCGCCGATCTCATTCGGCCCGCGCTCGCCTGGCGCGAGACCTCGCCCGGCGAAAAGCCGAACGGTGCGTTCGACGGCCGTTCGTTTGTGGTGACGCAGGCAATGACGTCGCTCACCGGTTCGGCCGGCGAAGACTTCGCCTCGATCCTGCGCGCGCTCGGCTATCGCATGGAACGCCGCCCCCCATTGCCGCCCAAGCCCGCCGTTGCCGAAACGCCACCTGCGGAAGCTGCGCCCGCGCAAACTGCCGAGACTGCAGCCGAAGCACCTGCGGAAGCTGTCGAGGGTGCGGCGCCGGCGCAACCGGAGTCTCCGCTCGCAGCGGAGACGTCGGCTGAAATTGCGACCGAAGCGCTTGAGCAGCCGGTCTCGGGCGATCCCCAGCCTTCGGCCGCGGTATCATCCGATGTTGCGCTGCCCTCTACTGCCGCCGAGAGTGCGCCGGCGGACGCTTCGGCCGATACGCCGCAGGCGGAAGCGATCATTCCCGTGGTGACCGAACGCGCAAGCGAAGGCGAGCTTGCGATGATCGCCGAATCCGTGCCCGCGGAAAGCGCGGCGGCGATCGAAGCTGCAGCCGCCGCCGCGCCTGAAGGTCCGGCCGAGCCTGTGCTGGTCGAAGTCTGGCGTCCGGGCGGCCGCATGGATGATCGTCGCCCGCGACACGAGCGTCACCGCCACCGCCATCAGACCAGGGACGGCGCGCAAGCCGGCGCGGCTTCGTCGGAGGCGAGCGACGGCGAGAAGCGCGAGCGGCATCGTCCCCATCGAAGGCGCGATCATGCCAAGGATTTCCGCAAGCCCCGTGAGCCTGCCCCCTCCGACGGCGCGCCCGTGTCCGCCGAAGCTGCGCCCGCGGGCGAGCTCCAAACCGATCAACGCGCAGATCAGCGACAGGATCAGCGACGGGACCGGCGCGATGGTCGCGAGCGCGTCGAGGGCAGGGACAGGGAGCGCGACGGCGAGCGGCGCCGCGACAAGTTCGGCGAGCGCCGCGACAAGCGCGAGCGCGGCGAGCACGAGCGCGGCGGCCGCGACAGAAAAGATCGCGACAAGCGCGACCGCGAGAGCGGTCCCTCGCATCGCCAATATGCGACCTCGGCGAGCCCGCGCGATCGCGACCGCGCCGCGGATCCGAACTCGCCCTTCGCAAAGCTCGCCGCGCTGAAGGAGCAGCTTGCGGCGAACCGCAAGGATTGATCGATCGCGTTTCGTCAGCGAAGCGCATCAGAAGGAACAGCCTTGGATCGCCAGCGCCTCGACAAATGGCTTTGGCACGCCCGCGTCGTGAAGGCGCGCACCAGCGCCGCGTCGCTCGTTGCGCAGGGCCATGTCCGGATCAACGGCGTGCGCGAAACCGCGCCCGGACACGCGCTCAAGGCTGGCGATGTCGTGACCGTCGGGCTTGATCGGAGCGTGCGCGTGCTCAAGGTGGTCGGGTTTTCCGAGCGGCGCGGCGATGCATCCTCCGCCCGTGTCCTCTATGAGGATTTGCAGGCGGGAAAACAGTAATTATCTCGGGGATAACTGGATTCAGATCTTCGTCCCGCTTCCCTTGCGGCCGTGTAGCGACTGCGCTAGGCAAACCGCGCCGAGTTCGATCCGTCCGGAGCGTTGGATGACTTACGTCGTCACTGAAGCCTGTATCAAATGCAAATATACCGATTGCGTGGAAGTCTGCCCGGTAGACTGCTTCTACGAGGGCGAGAACATGCTGGTGATCCATCCGGACGAATGTATCGACTGCGGTGTGTGCGAGCCGGAATGTCCGGCCGATGCGATCAAGCCCGACACCGAGCCTGGCCTGGAAAAGTGGCTTGAGGTGAATACCGAATACGCCAAGGCGTGGCCGAATATCACTCAAAAAAAGGAATCTCCGCCCGATGCGAAGGAATTCGAGGGGGTCGAGGGCAAGTTTGAGAAATATTTTTCTACAAACCCCGGAACGGGCGACTGACGCAAAGTCGCCACAGGCTTAACCCTAACCCTCGCGAAGCGGCCAAAAAGGGGTCGGAAACCCTGTAAATCATTGATTTTTCCGGAAAATGTGGTATATTGGCTGAATTCTGAGCTGAATCGGTCAGCCGCATTGACCCTGTTTACGGGGTTTCCGCGAAAAACATCGAACAGGGGCGTGGCAGTTCCGCGCAACAGGCCGTGTCACAGAAAACGCGTAAAAAGAGTACCTCTAACAAGAAAGCCGCCGCGGCCAGCCGTAGCGCATCCAAGAGCCGTGCCCGGGATACCCGGACCGCCGCCAAGGCAAGCTCGGCTGCCAAATCCTCAAAGAACAAAAGAAGCGCAATGCCCAGTAAGACTGCCAAGACTGCGAAGGCGGGTTCCAAGGCGTCCGCCTCGAAAACCGCTGCCAAGACTGCCTCGAAGACCGCCGCCAGGCCGGTTGCGACCAAGCCTGCCGTCGCCGCCAAGCCCGTGGCCCATCCTCCGCGGGTCGAGGAGAAGAAGGTTCTGACCCAGCGTCAGGGTTTCAAGACCAACGAATTCGTCGTCTATCCCGCTCACGGTGTCGGCCAGATCCTGGCCATCGAGGAGCAGGAGATCGCAGGTGCGAAGCTCGAGCTGTTCGTCATCAATTTCATGAAGGACAAGATGACGCTGCGCGTGCCCACCGCGAAGGTCGCCAATGTCGGCATGCGCAAGCTCTCCGAGCCCGCGCTGGTGAAGAAGGCGCTGGAGACGCTCAAGGGCCGTGCCCGCGTCAAGCGCACCATGTGGTCGCGCCGCGCGCAGGAATACGAAGCCAAGATCAATTCGGGCGATATCGTCGCGATCGCCGAGGTGGTGCGCGACCTCTATCGTTCGGAATCGCAGCCCGAGCAGTCCTACTCGGAACGCCAGCTCTATGAAGCGGCGCTCGACCGCCTGTCGCGCGAGATCGCCGTCGTGCAGCACTCGACCGAAACCGAAGCGGTCAAGGAGATCGAGAGCCAGCTCGCCAAGAGCCCGCGCCGCGGTGCCAAGGCGGAAGGTGGCGCCGAGGGCGAAGCCGAGGCCGAGGGCGATCTCGACGAGTCGGATGAGACCGACGGCGACGATGCCGCAGTCGCCGATGAGGCCGCCTGAAAGCACCAACAGGATTAGATGCACAAGGCCCGGTCGCAGGACCGGGCTTTTTGTTTTTGGCGCCAACCCCAACCCCAGTCTCGCTGTCGTCCCCGCGGAGGCGGGGGACCCATAACCACAGGCTGCTGTTGGCGCGATGATTGGCTGGGCTCGCGGAGTCTGTCATCGCGCCGCGCTACGCGCGGACCCGTTGGCTCACTTGCCCGGGACGACGGCCAAATTCGCTTTGCAGGCTTGCATGCCCGGGACAGGTCAATCCACCACGATCTTGACCTTGTCGCGGACCTTGACCTGGGCGTGGGCCTCGAGGCCGTTGAGGATACGGAAGCGCTCCATCGGATGGTCGACGCCGGCCATGCGGTGCGACAGCGATTCCACGGTGTCGCCGGGCTGCACGGTGATCACCTTGATGCGCAGCGGCCGCGCCGCCTGCACCTCGTCCAGCGACAGCTGGCGGAAGGAGTTGACCGTCTCGCGCGCGTTGCGCTCGCTCTCGGTGGTCTTCTGGCGGCTGGCGAAGATGAAGCGGTAGACGCCGGCTCCGAAACGCAGCGCATAGACCTTGAACTGCCACTGGTCGCCCTTCGCGGTCGTTGATGCCGCGGGGAAGCCGTTGATGGTCATTTCCTCGGTCGTGGACTTGTCGACATTCTCCATCCAGCCGGAGTTGAGATAGTCGCCGAGCGTCTGCTCGGAGGGCACGCGCACCACGTCGAAGCGCATCGCCTGGGTGCCGCCCTCGCGCACGCCGATCACAGCCTGCGCGGTATTGTCGAGGGTGAACTGTTCCGGGGCCTGGAAGGAGAAGCCGAGCTTCGGATGCAGGAAGCGCCGGCCGCGTACAAAACCTTCGCTCGGGTCTTCGCCATAGACCATGTTGTCGATTGCGGAGAGATAATCCTCGCGGTCGCGCTCGGTGTTGTCGGCGGACGCATATTGCTTTGCCGCCGCCTGCGCCCGCGAGACGCGTTCGGGCGTCGCCGGATGCGAGGACAGGAAATCCTGCGCGCGCGGATCGAGCGAGGTTCGACCGGCCTTCAATTCCGCATTGCGCTCCATCGAGGACAAAAAGCGCGAGGCGCCATAAGGATCGAAGTGCGCTTTGGCGGAAATGGCGACGCCCATCTGGTCGGCCTGCATCTCCTGCTCGCGCGAGAAATTCGCCATCGTCAGCTTGCTCTTGGCGAGCGTGAAGGCGGTAATCTCGGGATCGTTGCTCATGTCGGACACCACGCGGGCGACGATGGCAGCCTGCCGCGCCTGGTCTTCCCGCATCGCCGCGTGCTTCGAGAGCACATGGGCCATCTCGTGACTCAAGACCGACGACAATTCCGAGGTGTCGCTTGCAAGCGCGATCAGCCCGCGCGTCACATAAAGCTGGCCGGTCGGCAGCGCGAAGGCGTTGACGGCGCCTGAATTGAGAATGGTGACCTTGTAGGCCTGCTCGGGACGATCGGAGGCGGCGACCAGCCGATCGACCGTCTTCGTCACCAGCGCCTCGAGCTTCGCGTCGTCGTAGGCGCCGCCGTATGACACGAGGATGCGCTCATGCTCGCGCTCGGCAGCGGGCGTCGGCACAACCGTGCGGTTCGGTTTTACCGGCGTTAAGGCCGGGGCGGCCGCAGTCTGGAACCTGGCCATGTCGCCGCAGCCGGCGAGCCCGGCGGCAGCGCACGCCACAAGCGCCGCACCAAACAGGCGGCGACCGATTCCCCCTTTGCGCCGTCCGACTAACCCATCCACGTCTACTACTCGTATGTCCGGCGGATCAGTTCCCGCTTAGCACCTCAATTTGCCCCGCGTGGAGCACCTCAATCCGTGGCCCAGGGCGCGCTTCGACCCAGCCACGAACCCGAATCCGCCAATTCTCTAAAGACTTAAGTTTTACCCCGGCAGATTCGACCGCCGGCATCATGCGCCTTGGAATAGTCGCAGCAAAGTCCCGTGTAAAGTTGTGTCCGAAATTCACGTAAGTCGTTGTTCCGGCCTGCCGTACGGACAGAACCTTGCCCTCAACCACCATCAGCCGCCCGATCCCGGCCAAAATATCGTCCGGACTTTCGGCGTTTTTTATGACGCTCGGACTGTTCCAGATGCCTCTTTTCGCGCCCCGGGCCTCGGCCTCGGCAGCCAGCAGCAGGGTCGAGCACGCCTGGTCATCGATATCAGGTAACGCCAGCCCCGTCCCTTCAGCCAACAGCTGGGCCTGCACCGGCCTGTCGACGCTGCCCAGAAAGACGAAGGCAGTTTGCCGGCCATAACGGTCGGGCGCGTCGTCGCTCCCACGCAAGCTCACATCTTTTCCCGCGACCAGCGCTGCGAGCGCAGCCCGCGCCGATGCGGAAGGCTCGATGCCCGCAAGGCGGACCTCGCGGCCGTCGGCAAGGCGAAAGCTCTTGCCGTCAATGATCTCGACGACACGGCCCTCGCCCTGCGGCTCGAAGCTGCATTCAACCGCATGCGCCGGCGTTGCCGCGAGGATGAACGGGGCACTGGCGAGGCTTGCAACAATTCGGCCGATGGGTCTGGTCACGTCGGGATGGCTCAACTTGCTGTAGCATGTGCTTCCAACTGACCACGACAAGCAAGGGGCAGGTGATGGAAATCAACGGCATGGCGCATGTGATCCTGACGGCCTCGAATTTCGAGCGCTCGCGCGCGTTCTACCGAAGGCTGCTGCCGTTCCTTGGGCTCACGCCTATGATCGACAATGACGGCTTCTATTACTGCGTCGGCGGCCGCACCGCGCTCGGTATCAGCGCCCCTTCGCCGGAATTCGCCGGAGCGCCGTTCGAGCAGCGGCGCGTCGGCCTGCATCACCTCTGCTTCCGCGCGCGCGAGCGTGCCGATGTCGATGAGCTGCACCGTTTTGTCCTGACACTCGGCGCGAACATCATCCGCGCGCCGCGCGAGGATTCCTGGGCGCCCGGCTATTACTCGCTGCTGTTCGAGGACCCTGACGGCGTCAGGCTCGAGATCAATCACGTTCCCGGCAAGGGACTACTGGCGTGAACGTCCGCGTCCACATCCGTTCCGCTCGGCGGAAATACGCGGACCTGCAATGCGATGCGCACAAGGCGCCGCCGCGCCGCGCTGCTTGCTGCAGCCGGCACCGTGCGGCATGATCGCGGCCAACAACAATGATCGCGCGCGCGACCGAGCGCGTTGATGGGAGGTTTCCGGATGAATCGTTGTCTCTCCGCAGTCGCGGCATCGTTGCTGCTGCTCGGCGCCACCGCCGCGCAGGCGCAGAGCAATCCGCCGCTCAAGCTTGGCGGCATCCTGGACATGTCGAGCCTCTATGCCGACATCACCGGTTCCGGCAGCGAGACCGCTGCCAAGATGGCGGTCGAGGATTTCGGCGGCGAGGTCCTGGGCCGCAAGATCGAGGTCGTCGTCGCCGACCATCTCAACAAGGCCGACCTTGCCGCAAACATCGCCCGCGACATGATCGACAACCAGGGCGTCGAGATGATCTTCGATGTTGCCGCGTCCGCCACCGCGCTTGCGGCCGGCGAGATCGCCAAGGCGCGCAACAAGATCATCATGTTCAACGGCCCGGGTTCGATCCGGCTTTCGAACGAGGCGTGCGGGCCCTACACCGTGCATTACGTGTTCGACACCTTCGCGCAGGCGAATGTCACCGGACTTGCGATCGTGAGAAGCGGCCTCGATACCTGGTTCTTCCTGACCGCGGATTATGCGTTCGGCCAGGACCTGGAAAAGGATACGACCAACGTGGTGCAAAAGGCCGGCGGCAAGGTATTGGGCAGCGTACGTCATCCGCTCAACACCTCGGACTTCTCGTCCTTTCTGCTGCAGGCCCAGGCCTCGAAGGCAAAAGTGATCGGGCTCGCCAATGCGGGCGGCGACACCATCAACGCGATCAAGCAGGCCTCCGAATTCGGCATCAGCAAGGGCGGCCAGAAGCTGTCGCCATTGCTTGCTTTCGTCACCGACATCGACAGCGTCGGGCTCGAGACCGCGCAGGGCCTGTTGCTGGCGGAGGCGTTTTACTGGGATCTCAACGACGATACCCGCGCCTTCTCCAAGCGCTTCATGGAGCGGGTCAAGCGCGTGCCGACATCGGCGCAGGCCGGCGTCTATTCCTCGGTGACGCATTATCTGAAAGCGGTGAAAGCGGCCGGCACCACCGATCCCGCCGCCGTCATCAAGCTGATGAAGGAAACGCCGATCAACGACATGTTTGCGAAAAACGGCCGGATTCGCGAAGACGGCCGCATGGTGCACGACATGTACCTGTTCGAGGTGAAGAAGCCGTCCGAATCGAAAGGCCGCTGGGACGACTACAAGCTGCTGGCCACCGTTCCCGGCAACGAGGCGTTCCAGTCTCTGGAGGCCTCGCGCTGCCCGCTGGTGAAGAAATAAAATCGGACCGTCATTGCGAGCGAAGCGAAGCAATCCAGAGCCCTAGCAAGATACTGGATTGCTTCGTCGCTTCGCTCCTCGCAATGACGGCGAAAGAGCTGAAGACAATCTCCAAAGAAAGCCACGCCCATGAGCGCAAACGAAATGGTTCTGCAAAATCTCGACAACGGCCTGCTTACCATCACCATGAACCGCCCCGATCGGCGCAATGCGCTCAATCCGGAGATGGTGAAGGGCCTGCTGGAGGCGGCGCGCCGCGCGGCTGAGGATTTCGAGGTGCGCGCGGTGCTGTTCAAGGGCGCGGGCGGCACGTTCTGCGTCGGCGGCGACGTCAAGTCGATGGCCGAGGGCAGGGCGCCGATGTCGTTCGAGGCCAAGACGACAAATCTGCGCAAGGGCATGGAAGTCTCGCGCATCCTCCACACCATGCCGAAGCCGGTGGTGGCGCAGCTCGATGGCGCCGCAGCCGGCGCCGGACTGTCGATGGCGCTGTCGTGCGATCTGCGAATAGCAAGCGCGTCCTGCAAGATCACCACCGCTTTCGCCAAGGTCGGCTTCTCCGGCGATTATGGCGGCACCTATTTCCTGACGCAGATGCTCGGCAGCGCCAGGGCGCGCGAGCTCTATCTGTTGTCGCCGGTGCTTTCCGCCCAGGAGGCGCTTGCGCTCGGCATGGTCACGAAGGTCGTGCCTGACGCCGAGATTGACAGCGCCGCCCATGAGCTTGCGATGTCGCTTGCGCAGGGACCGTCGATTGCGCTCGGCTACATCAAGCGCAACATCAACAATGCCGAGACGATGTCGCTGGAGGCCTGCTTCGACGGTGAAGCGATCCACCACTCGCGCGCCGGCGAGACCGCCGACCACAAGGAGGCCGCAAAGGCCTTCATGGAGAAGCGCAAGGCCGTATTCGGAGGGCATTAGACATGAAGCCCTATCTGCGACTGCGGCAAGTCTGTCTGGTCGCGCCCCGGCTCGAGCCGATCATCGCCGACATCGCCGGCATCATGGGGCTTGCCGTCTGCTATCGCGACGGCAACGTCGAAAAATACGGTCTCGTCAACGCGCTGCTTCCGGTGGACACGATCCTCCTGGAAGTGGTCGCTCCCTTCCGCGAGGGCACCGCGGCCGGCCGCTTTCTGCAAAAGACGGGCGGCCGCGGCGGCTACATGGCGATCTTTGCTTGCGAGGATCCGGATGCGCGGGCAGCGCGCGCCAATGCGATGGGCGTGCGCACCGCCAATGTGATCACGCATGCGCCGTATCATGGCGTGCAGCTTCATCCGCGCGATTGCCGCGCCGCGTTCATCGAGTTCAACCACACCGAGGGCAGCGACGATGTGCTCGGGCTGTATCCTCCAGCGGGACCGGACTGGCAGACATTCATCCGCAAGGACGTGACGCAGGCCTTGACCGGCGTCGAGATGCAAAGCCCCGATCCGCAGGGGCTCGCGGCTCATTGGGGTCGTATCATCGGCGTTGCCGTCAGCAGGACGGACAGCGGCGATGCCCAGCTCAAGCTGCCCAATTGCGGCTTCCGCTTTGTGAAGGGCGAAAGCGAGATCATGAGCGCGCTCGAATTTCGCGTGCGCGACGTCGCCAGCGTGCGCGATGCCGCGCGCACGAGAGGTTATGCGGTGGCTGGGGACGAGTTCCTGCTCGGTGGCGTGAGGTTCAAGCTGGTGGGGTGAAACACTCCGCAGTCGTCCCCGCGAAAGCGGGGACCCATACTGCGAAACTTATCAATAGAGCACCGTGGCTGACGCCGTGCTCAAGCACCGCTCCCTGTGGTTATGGTCCCGGCTTTCGCCAAGACGACAGGAGAATCACCGCCCCTTGAAATTGGCGACGCGGCGCTCGGCGACCGCGTTGACGCCTTCCTTGAAATCCTCGGTGGAGCGCAGCCGGTTCTGCTCGACCAGCTCCTGATTGGTCGCGGCCAGCACGCGGTCGGCAAGGCCCGCGCGCATGGTGGCGCGGGTCGAGACGAGACCAAGCGGCGAGCATTCGGCGATCTCCTGCGCGAGCCTGAGCGCCGCCGCGCGCACCTGGTCCTGCGGCACCAGCTCATTGGCGAGCCCCCAGCGATAGGCTTCCTCGCCGCTGACGCGGCGGCTGGTATAGAACATCAGTTCCGCGTTGTTCTTGCCGATCAGCTCGGGCAGGGTCGCGGTCAGTCCGAAGCCCGGATGAAAGCCGAGCTTGGTGAAATTCGCCGAGAAGCGCGCTTCGGGACAGGTCACACGGAAATCCGCGGACACGGCGAGCCCGAGCCCGCCGCCGATTGCGGCGCCATGCACCGCCGCCACGAACGGCTTCTTGTTGCGGAAGATGCGCACCGCCTGGACGTAAAGATGATTGATCGGCAGGTTGGAGGCCGGATCGGATTTCGCCCGCTCCTCCTGTTCCTGCCGCTTCGGGTCGCCGAAATTCGCGCCGGCGCAGAACGCCTTGCCCTGCGCCGCGAGCACGCTCGCGCGGATCTCGATGTCGCGGTCGAACTCCTCGAGCGCGTCCGCGATCTGGTTGATCAGCGAGACGTCGAAGAAATTGAGCGGCGGCCGCCTGATTTCGATCAGGGCGACGTGCCCGTGCTTCTCGATGCCGATATCTGTGTAGTTGCTCATGGATGTCCTCTTCGAAAATCAGCGCAGACCGAGCCCGCGCGCGATGATGCCGCGCAGCACCTCGGTGGTGCCGCCCTGAATGGTCAGTTTCGGCGCAGTCTTGATCGCAAACGACAATTGCTGCTCCAGCGTCTCGCGGTTGCCGGCGTCCTCCTCGACAAAGGCGGCCAGATCGCGCACCCGGTGCGGCAATTGCTGCTCCCAGACCGTGCCGATATCCTTCACGATCGCGGCTTCGACCACCGGCTCCTTGCCCGCCTGCAGCATGCCGGCAACCGAGACCGACATCCGCCGCATGGTGTGGAGTTGCGCAACCAGGCGCCCGATGCCCTCGCAAGCGCGCGTATCCGGCCTGGTGCCGACGGCGCGGACGAGCTCGGTCAGGACATAGTAGGTTTCCAGGAATCGTTCCGGGCCGGAGCGCTCATAGGCAAGCTCGCTGGTCGCCTGCTTCCAGGCGCCATCGATCTCGCCGAGCACGTAATCGTCGGGCACGAAGTAATCGGTGAAAACCACCTCGTTGAATTCGAACTGCCCGGTGATCTGGCCGATCGGGTTCACCTTGATGCCCGGCTGCTTCATCTTGACCAGAAACTGCGTCAGCCCGTGCCGGCGGTTTTCCCTGGTCGGCGGGGAGGTGCGGAAGATCGCGATCATGTAGTCGGCGATATGCGCCGACGAGGTCCAGATCTTCGTGCCGTTGACCAGGTAACCGCCGTCGGTCCTGGTCGCGCGCGTCTTGGCCGCAAACAGGTCGGAGCCGGAATTCGGCTCGCTCATGCCGATCGCAAAGCACAGCTCGCCTTTGCAGATGCGCGGCAGGATATCCATCTTGACGTGCTCGGGGGCGTATTTGAGCAGGATCGGCCCGCTCTGGCGATCGGCGACGAAAAAGCGCCGGGTCGGTGCATTTGCAACGCGCATTTCCTCGGTGACGACGTAGCGTTCGAGGAAGGAGCGTTCGTGACCGCCATATTTCTTCGGCCAGGTCATGCCGATCCAGCCGCGCGCGCCGACCTTTCGCGAAAACTCCGGCACGTCGGTGTCCTCGCGGTTCGGCTTGAACGGCGAGAAAGTGCCGGCGGCGATCTCTTCGGCGAGGAAGGCGCGCACCTCCTTGCGGAGCTGCTCGCATTTCTCCGGCAGGCGGATCGGGTCGAAACGAAGGGCTGCGGTCATGATCGTGTCTCTGACTTAGCGCGAGGCAACCAGCGGCCAGAGCTCGTCGGCGCCGCGCGCAGCGACGCGCCTGCCGAGCTCGACCGCCCAAAAACTCTCCGAGCCGAAATCGTCGCGCCATGCGAGCGCGCGCAGCGAATAGCGATGCAGGATGTGCTCGATCGTGAAGCCGATCGCGCCATGGACCTGATGGGCGATGGCGCCGCCCTTCTCGGCCGCTTCCGAGCAGCGGATCTTGGCTGCGACCGCCTCCAGGAAGACGGCGTCGTCGTCGAACGAGGCGGCGTTCGCAAGCGCGTCGGCAGCCGACGTCGCCGCCGCTAGTGCCGCCGCCGATTCGCCCGCGAGCCTGGCGAGGTTGTGCTGCACCGCCTGGAATTTCGAAATCTTCTTCTCGAAGGCGACGCGTTCGTTGGAATATCTCACGCTGATGTCGAGCATCGATTCCAGCGCGCCCGCGATCTGCAGCGAACGCGCGACGCCGCCCATCAGCATCAGCGCGGTCTGGTCGAATCCCGTCCGTGCGGGCTTGATCGCGACCGGCTGAACGCGATCGAAGGTCACGATGTCGCTGTCGTCACCGCCGAGATTGAGGCCGGCCTCGATGCGCGCCCTGGACGCGTCCACCAGTGCGATCGAGACTCCATTGGCGCCGCTTGCGAGCAAGGCGATATGCTCGGCCGAATTCGCAAAGGGCACGCCGCGGGCACGGCCGGACAGCGTTCCGTCTGCGTTTAGCGTGATGCGATCCTTCGGGCTTGCCGGCGCTACCGTCATCTCGCCCGCGGGCGAGGGGATTTTCGCCTGCGCCAGCAGCCATCCGGCGAGCATGGTTTCCGCCAGCGGCACCGCGATCGCAAACCTGCCGGCGGCCCCCAGCACGCCGAATCCTTCGGCCAAGGTGGCGCCCGCCCCGCCAAGCTCCTCCGGCACCCAGGACAGCGGCAGGCCGGCGTCGCTCAGCGCCTGCCAGAGCGGCGCCTTCCACGCGCCTTGCCTGTCGCGGTTGACGTCCTGTGCGTCGGCGAGATCGGAGAAAATCTTCTCTGCGGTCTCGACGACGATGTTCTCACTCTCCGACACGGCGTTCCCCGGCTCGATTGTCTTGAAGGGCTTTTCCAATGCGGATCGCAGCCTGTTCTTGGGCGGCATGATGGGGAAAAGCCCACCCCCTGACAAGCCGGATGTCGGTATGCGCGCCTGCGGGGCAGGCATGAGGACGCCCGATTTCCGCGCAGCGGAGTTTCCCATGATGCGGGCGGGTGTGGTACAGCGCTGTGCATCATCAGCCAGAACTTGAATCCGCAAAGAGGAAACGATGTCGAAGGAAGGTTTGTGCGCGATCGTCACCGGCTCGGCGTCGGGTCTCGGTGCCGCGACCGCCGGGCTCCTGGCCAAGGCCGGCGCCCGCATCGTGGTCAACTATTCCAACAGCAAGGCCGAAGCCGAGGCGACGGCCGAGGCCTGCCGGAAGAGCGGCGCCGAGGTCGTCGTCGTGCAGGGCGACGTGTCGCGCGACGAGGACTGCCGGAAGATCGTGGCGGCCGCCGCGCCCTGGGGACGGCTGGACGTGCTGGTCAACAACGCCGGCACCACCAAGCATGTCGCGCATGACAGGCTCGACGAGCTCTCGGCGGAGGACTTCCAGCGCATCTACGGCGTCAACACCATCGGGCCGTTTCAGATGATCCGCGCCGCGCGGTCGCTGCTGGAGGCATCGGCCAAGGCGTCCGGCAAGCCCGCCGCGGTCGTCAACGTGTCCTCGATCGCCGGGATTTCCGGCAACGGCTCTTCCGTCGCCTATGCCGCAAGCAAGGGCGCGCTGAACACCATGACCTTGTCACTGGCGCGCGCGCTCGCGCCGCTGATCCGCGTCAATACGGTGTGCCCCGGCTATATCGACACGCCCTGGTTCACCAAGGGCCGCGGCGAGGCCGGCGCCAAGCAGGTGCGCGACATGATCGTGTCGAAGGTGCCGCTAAAGGTCGCCTCGTCGGCGGAGGACATCGCGCAGGTCGTGTGCTTCCTGGCCTCGCCGCAATCGAGCAACATGACCGGCGAGCTCGTGCGCATGGACGCCGGGATGCATCTGTTGGGATAAAGCACGTCGTTCCCGGGCGATGCGACAGCGCCGACCCCGGAATCTTGGATATCCCGGGTCTGGTCCTTCGGACCGTCCCGGGATGACCGCTTCAGGGGTTGTAGTCCTTGATCACGCCGCGGGCGACCAGCCGGTTCCAGACGAAGAGCACCACCAGCGCGCCGATGGTCGCGGTGATGAAGCCCGCACCCTGGTCCGACCCGTAATGGCCGATCGCCTGCCCGATCCACGTTGCCAGGAACGCGCCGACGATGCCGAGCACGGTGGTCAGGATGAACCCGGATGGATTGTTCGGTCCCGGCGACAGGAACCGCGCGATGATACCGGCGACAAAGCCGACGATAATGATCCAGATAATGCTGCCAATCATAACGATCCTCCCTCGAATATCGCAGACCGAGCGTCGGCGCTGGTCTTGAGAGCATGATCCGGAAAAGTAGTCTGGGGTTTCCGAAAAGATCATGCTCCATCAAGAGCCCAGAGCGCGACAGCGATTCAACCCAGTCCGATCGCCCCTAAAGCCGGCCGGACAATTCGTTCTCCGTCGGCAGCCGGCCATCCGGTGTCAGGTGGTCGACCACGTCCGGCAGAAGCTTGCTCAGCCCGCCGAGCAGATCGTCGCGCGACAGGCCGCTTTGCGAGGAGAGCTGGTCGATCTGGTCGGCACCCAGCGCGCTCGCGAGATCGCCCGGCGAAATCGCCTTGTTCGGACCGCTTCCGACCCATGAATTTGCGGCTTCGCTATTTCCGCTTTGCTGCAGCTGTTTCATCAGGTCGCCGAGCCCGCCGGACAACACGCTGCCGGCTGCAGCGCCGCCGAGCACGCCCGCGAGCGGTCCTTTGAGGATGTCGCCGAGCCCGCCTCCAGAACCGCCGCTCGATCCGGTAGCGGCTGTGGTCGTGCCGGCGCCGGAGGGAGCCGGCCTGGACGGAGCCGCGCTCCCCTGTCCGCCGCTCAAGTGCTTGACGGCTTTCCAGGCGAGCAGGCCCAGGATCGCCATGGTGAATGGCGACATCCCGCCGCTTTGGCTGCTGCTGCTGCTCGGTGTAGACGGGCCGCGCGGGCCGTTGGCCATGCCGTTGAGTACGTCGAGTAAACCCATGGTTTTCTCCTGCCGCAACTTAACGCCCCATGAGATGAAACCATAATGGCCGGCCATGACGGTGACAAGGCAAGGTCGTTCGGCATCGACCTCGGACGCATCGAGCGCGGCTGCGATCGCCTTGAAACGGCTACGATCACGGATGAGACCGCGGTCAAGAGGCCCCGAGCGGGCCGGACGAGGGAGAAACGACAATGAACCGATTTGGCGCGGGTGTTGCGATCGCGGCGGTGCTTGGCGCGATGGCCGTACCGGAGCGGGTCAGTGCGGCGCCGCCCACGGTGACGCCCTCTCCGGGCTACGATGCGCGCCTTCAGGAGCAGCGCAAGGCCAATGCCGCCACAAGTGCGGTTGCGCCGGTCGCGCCCTCGGCGCATTCGCAGCGCAAGCGGCATCCCCAGCGGCCGGTGACGCACTGATCGTGCGAGCACGATCCGCGGCGTGCCGCGGGTTCAACTGGGATCGGCGCGCTTGGTCTTGCTCGGCTGCGAGTTGAACAATTTCTTGATTTCGTTGATGCCTTCCGACAGCCGCGGCCATTCGCAGGAGAAGCGGTGCCGCGCGCAATCGCCCCGTTTCAGGCCCGGCTTGATGTCGGTGGCGGCCCCGGTGGTGGCCGCGGCGGCGGCTTGCTGTTGTTCGGTCGGACGCGCTCGCGGCAGTGGAACCTTCGGGGTATCGACCACCTTGAGCGAGCTCTGCTGTGCCTGCTGCTCCTGCTGCTTTGCTGCAAACGCGGCGGCGATGCTGCTGCGCCGCTGGCTTTCGAGATAGGTGGTATATTGCTCGTCAATATGCTTCTGCTCCGCCGGCGTCGGATTGGGGCCGGCGATATCGAAGCTCTTGTCCTGCATGAAATCGTAATAGGTGTAGCCGCCGCCCGGCTTGCGCCGGCCCGCGAACTTGGCGCTGCATTCGGCGAGCGCCGAACTCTTCTCCTGCGGGGTCGAAGCCTTCTCCGCGGCCTCGGAGCATTCCTCGAAATCGGCAGGCGCGCGGTTCCACCACTGCGCCGAAACACGCATGGGTTGTAGAGCGACCAAAACCGCAATTGCGGCAGCATATAGCGCGAGCGGGCGCGATACGATCACGGTCGATATTCCCCAGCGAACCAGCCGCGACGATTAGCACGAATTGTTACCATTTTACGGCCTTTTTCCGTTCGGGAAGGCGGCAATTTTCCGGAGCTATCGAGTCGAAGTACGATGCATTTTCGTGCGAGCAGGCGCCGATCGATGTGGGAAGAGCAGGTGATGTCATGACTTACCGTCACACGCAACCGGGAACCCTGATCCTTGTGGGTTGCCTTGCCGCTGGCGCGCTTGCCGGCCTGACATTGTGGCCGAGCGGCCGATGGCTATCCGCTATCGTTTTGTTTGTGCTCATGGCCGTGCTCGCGATCCTGTTCTCCTCGCTGACGGTGGAGGTCGAAAACGGCGAGCTGCGCTGGTACTTCGGTCCAGGAATTTGGACCTACCGGCTTCCGCTCGATGCCATCAAGGAGATCGCAGTGGTCCGGAACCGCTGGTGGAACGGATGGGGCATCCGAATGGCACCCGGCTTTCGGCTCTACAACGTCTCCGGTTTCGATGCCGTCGAACTGAAGCTCGGCCCCAACGATACAAGACGCATCGGCACCGACGATCCGCAAGGCCTGGCGCAAGCGCTCAGATCGGGGCGCTAGACAAAACCGAGAAATCCGCCGCGACGATTTCGAGGCTGGAAGCAATTTGTTTACCCGCAGCGGTCATGGTTAACCGATCCCTTCCTGAAGAGCCAATCCCGCAATGCCATCTGCCTTTTCCGACACCCCAGCCGAGATGTTGCCTGCCGTCCAGGCGCTGCGCATCGGTCAGCAACACTACACCGACGGTCGACTGGATGAGGCGATCCTGGCGTTCCGTCACGGACTCGAGCGGGCCGGCGCGGATGCGGATGTCGCGACCATATCCGATCTGCATGCGAACCTCGGCAACGCGTATATGCTGCGCGGGCTGCTCGATCCCGCGGGCGCAAGCTACAAGGCCGCGCTGACGCTATCGCCGCATCTGGCCGGTTGCTGGTGCAATCTGGCGACCATCCATCTCAGGACTGGCCGTGCGCAAGACGCGATCACGCTCTATCTCGAGGCGCTGAAACGCAATCCGGCACACTGGGCCTCGCGCAGCAATCTCGCGGAGGCATTGCTTGTTACAAGGCAGCACGTGGTTGCCAGGGCGTTGCTGATGGAGCTGGCCGAGGAGCGTCCGCAGGACGGCCTGATCCGCCAACGGCTTGGCCGCGCCTGCTTTGAGCTCAACGAAACGCAGATGGCGCTCGCGCAGTTCGAAGCGGCCGTCGCCATCAACGCGGCCGACGCCGAGAGCTTTTACTGGATCGGCGGCATCAGGCAGAAGCTGGGCGAGCTTGAAGCCGCGCAGGCAGCCTACGCGAGCGCCGCGCAGATCAATCCCTTGATCAGGCGCGCCGCGATCAAATCGCCCGCGGATTTCAGGGTGCTCGCGTTGTATGCGCCCTTTGCC
This sequence comes from uncultured Alphaproteobacteria bacterium, assembly GCA_963738845.1. Classification (GTDB taxonomy): domain Bacteria; phylum Pseudomonadota; class Alphaproteobacteria; order Rhizobiales; family Xanthobacteraceae; genus Bradyrhizobium. The sequence continues at coordinate 162,917 of CAVTYJ010000027.1, forward strand.
GGCAACACGCCCGCGGACTATCTCTTCAAGGACGCCTGCTACGACACCGATACACTGGCGCTCCTAGGCGACGCCGATTTCGATGTCGCGGCCCTCGGCGACGTTCAGCTCGTCGTCAACCTGATCTCGGATGCGGATCAGGCCGTGGCCCTGCTGCCGCGCGCCGCGCGGCTGGTCGATGAGCTCGGCAAGCCCGTGGTGAACGATCCCCGCAAGATCAGCCACACCACGCGCGACGCGGTCGCCGCATTGCTGCCGGGCATCGAGGGCTGTCGCATCCCGAAGATCGTGCGCATCGATGCGGGCGCGGATGTTTCGGTCGCCGCACTTTCGGCGCTGCTGCCGTTTTCATTGCCCGTGCTGGCGCGGCCGGCGGGCACGCATGGCGGCGAGGATTTCGAGAAGATCGAGAACCTCGAGGCGCTGTCGCAGTTTCTCGCCGAGCGACGTGAGACCGATCACTACGTGATCGAATATGTCGACTATGCCTCCAATGACCGCTATTTCCGCAAATACCGCTTCATCTTCGTGGGAGAGGAGATTCTGCCCTACCATCTCGCGATCTTCGATGACTGGAAGGTTCATCACGACTCGACGGATATGGCGAACCAGCCCTGGATGCAGCGCGAGGAAGCAGCCTTCCTGGCCGATCCCCGCACGGTGTTCACTCCCGCGCATGAGCGTGCGTTGCGCGCCGTTCGCGACCGGATCGGACTTGATTACTTCGGCATCGATTGCGCGATCGACCGTCGCGGGGAGTTGCTCGTGTTCGAGGTCAACGCCTCGATGCTGGTGCACGAGGACAATGCCGAATTCCCCTACAAGGATCCGGCCGTGCGGGCGATCAAGCAGGCGTTCGATGCCATGCTGAAACAACGCGCGGCGCCGCCCGAGGTCGCCGCGCCGCCGCTCTCGCCCTAGCTTACGGCAGGTACAGATAGCGCAAGGTGGTGCGGCCGACCGCCCGCAGGCTTTCGGCCGAGCATTTGTCCGGCGTATCCTGGGTGGTGTTGAAGAACGGATCGTATTCGAAATCGATCACCAGAAAGCTCGGGATGCCCGCCGCCGCAAGCGCGGTATGGTCGTCGCTGATCGGATAGGTGGTCATGTGGGTGTCGAACGCGGAGGGGGCGACCTCCGTGCCCGCGCGCCAGAACTTCTGGACCTCGGTCAAGGCGCTCCCGACCGACGACCGTTCCGGCCTGAGCTTCAAGTCCTTGTCGCAAACCATGTCGAACACGACGGCCTTCTCGGGCTTCGCGTTCGGATAGTAGTCCTTGATATGCGCGGTAAACCAGGGCGAACCGAGCGGATGCCATTCGGGATCGCCGGCACCTAGCGACTTCGGCCCCTCTTCGCCGTCGAAGAAGATCATGTCGATGCCGACGGCGGGTTTCGGCGACAGCGACAGAACGCGCGCGATCTCGAGCAGCACGGCAACGCCGGAGGCCGAGTTGTTGGCGCCGGGCATCGGCCCGTTGGGATCGGTCTTGTCGGCATAGGCGCGCACGATGCTGTCATAATGAGTCGCCAGGACCATGCGGCGCGGATTGGCGGCATCGAAGCGCGCGATGATGTTGGTCATCGCAAAGGACTGGCCGTCGGCGGTCTTGTAAGGCCAGCGCTGCAACAGGACGCCGTCGACATTGGTCTTGGCGAGCTCGGCCTTGATGAAGTCGATGGTCTGCTGGTGCCCGGCGGTATCGAGCGAGCGCGGCGTGAAGCGCATTTGCTCATTTATGAGCGCCATCGCGCGCTGACCGTCGAACAGCTCGGCCTTGTCTTGCTGCGTTTCGGCGAAAGCCGTCGTCACAACGAGCGCAAACGCGATCGCAGCCGGTATCCAAAGCTTCGGTCGATCCACTCGGTGCTGCTTCGTCATGCTCGAATGCGCTTCAGGCCTTGGTGCCCAACGGCAGGAACAGCACGCCGGCGCAGCCGGCCAGCACCGCGGCGAAGATATAGGTGATCGCGCGCGAGCCGACGGTCGGGATCAGCGTGAACGTCGTGAACAGCGTGCCGGCGACGTTGCCGATGGTGGAGACGCCATAGACGAGACCTGCGACGCGGCCGGCTTCCGCGGCGGAGCGCGTCAGCAGGCTGACCGCGATCGGCGAGAAGGTGCCAAGCAGCGTCAACGGCACGAGGAGCAGGGCGGTCGAGGCCGTGAGCGTCGCCGAAGGGCCGTCGCCGAGCAAGCTCAGGATCTTCTCCATCAAGGGATCGGCGGTTGCGGGCACGCAAGCGAGGTAGGCCGCGGCGATCAGGACGAAGAGCCCGATGGTTTTCTGCGAGGGATAGAGAGCGACGATCGCGCTGCCCGCGAAATAGCCGATCGCGAGCGCGCACAGCACGGTCGAGATCAGGCTTGCCCAGGTGCCGATGCTGCCGCCGAAATAGGGGAAGAGATAGCGGCTGCCCAGCATCTCGAAGCCCATCAGCACGCCGCCGACGACGAACGCGCTGCCATAGATCGCGAACGACAGGGCACGGGAGGGAGCCGTCACGGCAATTTCCTGTTGTGCCGCTCGATATTTTTCAGGGCCTCGACCGGCGCAAAATCGTCCGTCAGAACCTTGGCACTGGGATCGATCACGGTGCCACCCGCGATCTGGATATGCCGGCGCTGCGACAGCATGTCCATCAGGCTGTAGCGCAGGCCGAAATTCTTGTCGCGATCGCGCGCGACGCCGGCGAGATCTTCCGCCTTCCGCTCGCTGCCGTCATAGGCGACCGTGACGATGTTGCCGTCCGCGCGGTAGAAGTCGAGCTGCGGAAAGACGGCGTTGATCGTCTTCACGGCGGAATCGAACAGCATGGTGGAGGGCTCCACATTCTGCGCGACAACGCCGCCCTCGGCGAGATGATCCTTCACGATCTGGTAGAATTCCCTGGTCAGCAGGTGGAACGGCACGAATGGGCCGCGGTAGGCGTCGATCAAAATGATGTCGTAGCGATCTTTCGATTCCGACAAAAAGAGCCGCCCGTCGCGGTTCACGAGCTGGAAATTGCTTTCATCCTTGATGCCGAAATATTTCCTGGCGAGCTCGATTACGGTCGGATCGAGCTCGACCGAGGTCACCTGAACGTTCGGCAGATAACGGTGCAGGTACCAGGAGGTGCGGCCGCCGCCGAAACCGATTTCAAGAATCGAATGCACGTCCTTTGCATACATCAGGCTCGCGGTCATGAAGCGCGTGTAGTCGACCGGCAGGTCGCGGTCGTCGCGGGTGTTGTAGACGCTTTCAGTGTAGATGCGGCGGTTGTGGCCGAAGGTCATGCTGACGTAAGGCGGCTGCTCGTAAACGTAGATGTTGTTGTAGAGCGATTCCTTCTGCTCGAGGAGATTGCGGCCATCCTGGGCAAACGCTGCGACGATACCGACCAGGGCGCTTGCGAGCGCACCGACAACGACCGACCGAACAAGCATCGAAACTCTGCTTCCTTGAAGGGATAAAAGGGGCTGTGCGGGCGCCTTATTAGACCATCGCCGGGCGGCGGGATAGTGAAACAACCGCCACAAACGCGGCTGTGAGAAGCATGTCATCATGCGTCCGGGCCGGTCATCGAGGCAGGTCTTTTCGCGGCCCTCTGCCTTTTCCCCGCGGCTCGAAGTAGAGCCGGGTCAGCGTCTCGTCGCCGATCACTTCCGCAAGCGCGCGAAAGGCGAACCAGGGAAGCAGAATGAGAAGCAGGATGAAGCTGGTCGCAAGCAATTGCCACAGCGTTCCCCCGCCGATCTTGTCGAGTGAATCGGCGATTGCCTCTCCGTGTATTCGTCCCACCACGAGCTCTTCGATCAGCGTCAGGATGCCCAGCACCACCAGGAAGGTCAGCGATCTGTAGAGCGTCGAGATGATCAGCGGATATTTGTGGGCAAGGCCATCACCAAGTCCGAACATGCGTCCCACCAGCAGGAACTTGGCGCAGACCAGCGCCTTGATGGCCGCAAACGCCCACGGCGCAAAGCTGATGCCGTACGCCTGCAGGATGGCGGCCTTGTAGGCGGCGAGCGCGATGAAGCAGATGAAAAGGTAACACGCCAGGATCGCAAATTCGTGCAGTTCGGTCCTGAGCCGCTCGCCGCGGGTCGCGCTTTTCAATTGGGCATTGGCCATGAACACTTCCCGGAATCAGATGCGAACCGCAAAACAAGCAAACCAATAAAGCCTTCGAGCCGACGGAAATACCCTGCCGGGCCGATGTCGCCGAAGCTAGCCTGCCGTCATGAAGCTGACCACGGAAATATCCTTCCCGGAGGGCGCGACCGCGGGAAGGCTTTGGCAGGGCGAAACTGCGGCCATGCAATCGCGCGGTCGCGGACGCCAGGCAAGCCTGGAGTCGCGCGTTCGGCCAGGCGGACCGCCCAGCGGCGATAGCCGGTGCGGCTCATGCTGATCTGTTGTAGCCTGCCTGTTGCAGCCTGCCGCAGCCCACTCCGAGGGTCCAACGCATCATGTATCAGCCCCCCGCCTTCCGCGAGGATCGCATCGAGGTCCAGCATGCGCTGATCCGAGCGCATCCGCTGGGGCTCCTGATCACGGCGGGACCGGCGGGGCTTGTTGCCAATCTCTTTCCGTTTCTGCTGGACGCCGGCCCGGAGAAGGGCACCTTGCGCCTTCACATCGCGCGCGCCAACCCGCAGTGGAAGGAGCTCGAGGCAATCGAGCAGTGCCTCGTCGTATTTCAGGGGCCGCAGGACTACGTCACGCCGTCCTGGTACGCGACCAAGCGCGAGACCGGCAAGGTGGTGCCGACCTGGAACTATGCCACCGTCCATGTCTGGGGGCGTCCGCGCGTCATGAACGACGATGCCTGGCTGCGCCGCCAGCTCGAAGAGCTGACGGCAAGCCGCGAGGGCCTGCGCGAGGCGCCCTGGCAGGTCGACGACGCGCCGGCCGATTTTGTCGCCATGCAGATGCGCGCCATTGTCGGCGTCGAGATTCCCATCGACCGTATCGAGGGCAAGTGGAAAATGAGTCAGAACCGTCCCGAGGCGGACCGTGCCGGCGTGATCGAAGGTTTTCGCGCTGCGGGTGAGAAGTCGGCGGAGATTGCCGCACTGGTTGCCGAACGCGGCGCGTCGCCGAAAAAATAGGACGGAATGACGCGATAACGCGATCGTCATTTTGTCACAGCTTTTCCGTCATCGCCGTTCGCTTTTTGCAAGCTTGCCCAATTTTGCCTTTCGATCCGTCTCAATTCCGACGCTGATGTGCACCATGATTCGAATCATTCTTCACCCAGTCAATTGAAGAACTCGGCGGGGTTCAGTTGCCAGGAGTTTCAGTCATGGGGAACGTGCATCTGCCCGCGGACCAAGGGGCCAAGCTTTCCGCAAAATCCATTCAGGACGAGGACGACGGTTTCGATTCGGACATGAATTCTGACATGATCCTGCTGCTGGAAGAGAACGCCCGGTTGCGGGCTCTGGTGACCCAGCTCTCCAGCCTGGTGCTCAAGCACGTCGTCCAACGAAAATAGGCTCACGCAGTTCAACCGTTCAGGGCTTGACAGGAGGCCAGTCTCCCTGGGCGAGCATGGATGCCGGATTTGCCGGCTTTCCGTCCCGCTCGCGCGACTTGCGCAGGGCTTCCGATCTTCTTCCTGCTCTGCTAAGGAACCGGCGAAATCTGCTTCGATTGTTCGCGGATTTTGCGGTCCCGTAGCTCAGCTGGATAGAGCGGCGGTTTCCTAAACCGTAGGTCGCATGTTCGAGTCATGCCGGGATCGCCATTTCCTTCGCCGCCGTCGCGGCAAGTTGCGGTTTCGCCGCGCGCGGGCGATGCTCGCGCGATGAAGGAGTTCGTTCCCCGAAAGTTCAAGATCGAGGTGGGCTCGCACGGTGCGGTCTCGGCGCTGTTGCTGCGTCCGCGCGAGGCGCGCGCCTGTTTCGTCTTTGCCCACGGCGCGGGCGTCGGAATGACCCATCCCTCGATGGAGACCGTGGCGATTGGTCTGGCCGAGCGCGGCATCGCGACCTTTCGCTATCAATTTCCCTATATGGAGAAGGGCAGCAAGCGGCCCGATCCGCCGGCTGTCGCGCACGCCACTGTTCGCGCCGCGGTGGCGATGGCGAAAGAGAGCTGCGACGGCTTCACCCTGATCGCGGGCGGCAAGTCCTTTGGCGGCCGCATGACCTCGCAGGCGCAGGCCAAGTCGCCGCTTCAGGGCGTGCGGGCTCTCGCCTTTTTCGGCTTTCCGCTTCATCCGCAGGGGCAGCCTTCAACCGAGCGCGCCGCGCATCTTTCGCAGGTGCACATCCCCATGCTGTTCCTGCAGGGCACGAACGACGGGCTGGCGTTGCTCGACCTGCTCAGGCCGGTCATCGCCTCGCTCCGCCCCCGCGCGACCTTGCATCTTCTCGAGGGCGCCGATCATTCCTTCCACGTCCCCAAACGCTCGGGCCGCACCGATGCCGAGGTCATGGACGAGGCGCTGAATGCCTTCGCGGCATGGGTGGGCCGGATTGACGAGGCCTGACGGCAGGGCCGATCCGGACGACGCGGCAGCCTCGCTTTCATCGCCTGACGGATCGTGCGATGGTCCGCCCCCTTGGACGAGCGGAGAACTGGAATGCTTGAAGTGCAGGACCAAACGGCTGCGACGATGAACGGCGCGGCCTCGCCACGATGGAGCGGCGAAGCCGCATGGTCGCTCTATCGACTGCCCCTCAACGATCTCCTGTTCCGGGCACAGTCCGTGCACCGCCAGCATTTCGACGCCAACCGCGTGCAGTTGAGCCGTCTGCTCAACATCAAGACCGGCGGTTGCCCGGAGGATTGCGGCTATTGCAGCCAGTCGTCGCATCATGCAACCGGCGTTCCCGCTTCGAAATTGATGGATGTCGAGAAGATCGTCGCCGAGGCGCGGCGGGCGAAAGAGGGCGGCGCGACGCGCTATTGCATGGGCGCGGCGTGGCGCAATCCGAAGCCGCGCGACATCGACGCGATCGTCGAGATCGTTTCGGCCGTCAAGGCTCTCGGGCTCGAGACCTGCATGACGCTCGGCATGCTCGACCGCGAGCAGGCCGATCGGCTGAATGCGGCGGGGCTCGACTACTACAACCACAATATCGATACGTCGGAACGCTATTATCCGAGCGTGATCTCGACCCGCAGCTTTGCCGACCGGCTCGACACGCTCGAGCATGTCAGGCGGTCCGGCATGAAGGTCTGTTGCGGGGGCATTCTGGGCATGGGCGAGAGCGAGGCCGACCGTGTCGACATGTTGGTGACGCTCGCCAATCTTCCGGAGCCGCCGGAGAGCGTGCCGATCAACATGCTGATCCCGATTGCCGGAACGCCGCTGGCGCAATCGGAGCCGATCGGCGGCATCGAATTCGTCCGCATCGTCGCGCTGGCGCGCATCATGATGCCGGCCTCCTTTGTGCGGCTGTCCGCGGGGCGGTCGGCGATGAGCGACGAGCTGCAGGCTCTTTGCTTTTTCGCCGGCGCGAACTCGATCTTTGTCGGCGACACGCTGTTGACCGCCGGCAATCCCGCCGAAGCCGTCGATCGAAAGCTGTTCGGCCGGCTCGGATTGCAGGCGCTCTGAAATATCGGTGAGGATGAGCCGTGAGCGTCGAATCGATCAGGAGCAGCGTCAAGGCGTGCATGTTCGACCAGTACGGCACGGTGGTCGACATGCAGGGCGGGCTGGTCGCGATCGCCACTCCGTTCCTGCGCGCGAAAGGCTGGCGCGGCGATCCCAATTCCTTTGTCACCTGGTGGCGGCGCACCCATTTCGAGAACTCGATGATCGATGCGCTGCTGCATCGCGAGCACACGCCCTATCGCGAGATCGGCCATCGCGCGGTCGCGCATGTGATGGACCGTGCCGGGATCCCGCACACGCGCGAGGAGGTTCGCTACCTCGTCGGCGAGATCGAGAAGCTGAAACCCTTTCCGGAGGTGCCGGCGGCGATGGCGCGGCTCAAGACGAAATACCGGCTCGTGGTACTCTCCAACGGCGACCCCGACATGCTGGAGGCGGCGAAGCCGTACCATGGCATCGCCTTCGATCGCGTCATCTCGGTCGCCGAAGCAGGCTCTTTCAAGCCGCATGTCGCGACCTACACCAGGGCCGCCGAGTTCATCGGCTTGCCATTGGACCAGATCCTGTTTGTCGCCAACCACGCCTTCGACTGCATCGGCGCGAAATCGGCGGGCATGCGCACCGCGTTCATCGATCGCCGCTCGCGCCCCTTCGGCGAGACGCCGCATCAGCCCGACATTCTGGTGCCGAACATGACCGCTCTGGCCGACGCGATCGTCTAGCTGGCGGCAGAGCACCAAGCCAGCAGGCTCAACCCATCGGCTGCGAGCCGTAGATCCGGTCGCGCAGCCGTCGCATGCCGGCAAGCCAACGGTCGCGGTTTGCGGCCTTGCGCTGCATGTAGTCCTGCACCTGCGGGTGCGAGAGAATGAGAAAGCGCTCTTCCGCCATCGCCGCGATCACCATGCGCGCGACCTCGGCCGGTTGCAGCACGCCGTCGACCCGCGCCGCGCTCGGGCCCGGCGTGGTCATGCCAGTCTGCACCGATTGCGGACAGAGCACGGACACGCGGATACCGCGGTCGCCATATTGGATGGCGAGATGTTCGGCGAGCGCGACCGCCGCGGTCTTGGTTACGCCGTAGGGCATCGAGTTGAGCGAGGCGAGCAGACCGGCGGCGGACGCCGTGTTGAGCAGATAGCCGGAACGGCGCGCCAGCATTTTCGGCACCAGTGCGCGCGCCGCAAACACGTGGCTCATGACATGCACGCGCCAGCTCACGTCCCAGTCGGCATCGGACGCGCTTTCCTGGCCCTTGCGCGACAGCCCGGCGTTGGAAAAGAACACGTCGATGTCGCCGAACTTTGCTTCGGTGGCCGCGATCAGCGCCCTGATGTCCGCTTCTTCGCTGACGTCGGCGGTCACGGCGAGGCCGTCGATGTCGCCCGCAACCTCTGCAAGCCGCGCGCGCGAGGTCTTGAGATCGGCGACCACGACGCCGCGGGCACCGGCCTGCGCAAAGGCCCGCGCGGTCGCTTCGCCGATTCCGCTTGCGCCGCCGGTCACGACGCAGACCTTGCCCTTGATGTCCATGGTTCCCGTCTCCGTTCAGGCCTGATAGAGCCCCTTGTCCCGCGCCTTCTGGATCGCAAGCCCGCCGATCAGATCAAGCATCGGTGTCGACAGCTTGGCGGCGCGCGCGAAGGCCGCCGGCGCGCGGACCAGCACGTCGATCTCCATGGCGCGGCCGAGCTCGTAATCCTGCAGGATGGAGGGCTTGTGCTCCGGCGCCGGGCCGCTGCGCGTGACGCGCTTGACCTCGGGAATGCAGCTTTGGCCGACCGCATTGGCTTCATCCAGTAGCCGCGGGATGACGTCGCGCAGCGCCGGCTCGTCGCGCACCGCCCGCGCGGTCTGCCCGGTCAACAGGCACAGCACCGACATCGACATGTTGGTGAGGAGTTTTGACCAGATCGTTTCCCTGATCTCGGCAACCACCGGCGACTCGATCCCGGCGGCATTGAGGGTGGCGCGCAGCATCTCGATCCGTTCCGACGCGCGGTCGTCGCATTCGCCGATCAGGAGGCGGTTCCGTTCGGGCGACAGATTGGCGACGATTCCGGGCGCGATCACCTCGTTGGAGGAGAAGATGACCCCGCCGATGATGCGCGCCTTCGGCACCGATGCGCGCAACGCGCCGCCGGGATCGAGGAAGCCGAGATCGGGCGAGGGCGGATGACGCTCGGTCAGGCCGATGTCGTACCACCAGGGAATCCCGTTCTGCGCAAACACCACGGGCGTGCTGACTGAGAGCAGAGGTTTCAGGCCGGTGGCAAGGCTCGCCACGCTCGTTGCCTTCAAGGTCGAGATGACGACGTCCTGCGGCCCGAGATCGGCGGGATTATCGGACGCATTGACCCTGGCGGTGGTCTCGCTGTCGCCGACCCGCAAGGTGAGGCCGCCCGCCCTGACCGCCTTCAGATGCGGACCACGCATCACGCAGGCGACGTCGTGGCCGGCCTGCGCCAGCCGCACCGCAAAATGGCTGCCGACGGCGCCCGCGCCGAAAATGCAGATTCGCATGGGGTGGATGTCCTGTCAGGCGTGGTAAGATGCGCCCCAGTGTCGGATAGACTTGCGCGGGGCGCAACAGCCTGCGTCATGCGCGCCACATGGGAGGATCATGCATGATCACCGCGATTGTCCGGTTCAAGCTGCCCGCCACCATCGATGCCGCCAAGGCGGCCGAATTGTTCCAGGGCTCGGCGCCGAAATATCAGGGCCTCAATGGTCTGGTGCGCAAATATTACCTGTACGATGCTGAAAGTCGCATCGGCGGCGGCTGCTATCTCTGGGAAAGCCGCGAGGCCGCCGAGCGTGTCTACACGGCCGAATGGCGCAAGATGATCGCCGACCGCTACGGCAGCGCGCCGGAGATCAGCTTTTTCGAGACGCCGGTCATCGTCGACAACACCACCGGCAAGATCCTGGATGCCGCCGAGTAGTGCGCAAATGAGTGCAAGTGGAGTTTCAGGTCCGGTCTTGTGGGAGCTCGACCAGCGTGGGGTGGCAACCGTCACGCTCAATCGCCCCGACGTCAACAACGCCTATGACGGCGGCCTGATCCAGGGCTTGCTCGCTGCGATGGATGAGCTCGGCAACAAGCCACAGCTTCGTGTCGTGGTCCTCAAGGGCAAAGGCAGGCATTTTCAGGCCGGCGCCGACCTGAAATGGATCAACGCGGTGCGCCCGCAATCGGAGGCCGCGAACGAGGCCGCCTCGCGCGCAACCTTCGAGGCGGTGCAGCGGCTGAACCGGTTGCCGATCCCGACGGTTGCGCTGGTGCAGGGCGGCTGCTTCGGCGGCGGCACCGGCGTGATCTCGGCCTGCGATGTCGTCATCGCCGCCGACAACGCGATGTTCTCGATCACCGAAGTCCGCTGGGGGCTGACGGCTGCGATCATCATCCCCCAGCTCTGCGACGCCATCGGCGTGCGCCAGGTACGCCGCTATGCGTTGACCGGCGAGCGCTTCGGCGCGGAGGAGGCGCGCCGCATCGGCCTCGTGCACGAGGTGGTGCCGCTCGCCGATCTCGAGACGGCGGGCGCAAAGGTCGTTGAGCAATTGCTGGCCAATGCGCCGGAGGCGCTCGCCGAGACCAAGCGGCTTGCGATGGAAAGTTCGTTCGGCGGGATGGCGGTCGATGACGCCGCCTACGCCCGGCTGGTGAAATTGCACTCCGCCAAGCGGCAAACCAAAGAAGCCGCAGAAGGCCTCGCATCCTTTGCGGAAAAGCGCGCCGCCAATTGGGGCGAGACGTGACGGACGCAATCGAGCCTGCTAAAAGAGCACTATGACAATCAAGGATCTGGAATTGCTTATTGAGCGGGTGCGCCACTGGCCGGAACGCCGGCAAGAAGACGCCGCGGAAGTCTTGCTTGAAATGGAGCGGCAGGATGGCAGCGGTTACCAGCTGAATGATGCTCAGGCCCAGGAAGTCGCCCGCATCCAGCGCGATTTTCGCGAGGGCAAGGGTAGATTCGCAACCGACGATGAGATGGCGGCGCTCTGGAAATCCTGTGGCCTATGAGGCTGCACTATGCCGCCGAAGCACGTAAGCACATTGCAGCGTCACGCCTACATCAGCGATCGCAACGTCGCCGCAGCCAAGCAGGTTGTGGCACGAATTCGGCTCGCGGCTGAGCGGCTGACGAAGTTTCCCCGCCTGGGGCGTGAAGGTCGCGTGCCCGGCACGCACGAATGGGTCGTGCGCGGGTTGCCATATATCATCGTCTATGAGGTAGGCACGATCAATCCTGATGAGATCGTCATTCTCGGCGTGTTTCACGCCGCCCAGGATCGTCAGCGCAAATGAAAACCATCACCGAGCCCGCGCGCGACGTGCCGATCTATGGCGAATACGACGTCGTGGTCCTCGGCGGCGGACCGGGGGGCATTGCGGCTGCTGTCGCGGCAGCACGCGCGGGCCGCAGCACCCTGCTCGTCGAGCGCTACGGCTTTCTGGGCGGCATGGGAACGGCGGCCGGCGTCACCAATTTCTGCGGGCTGCACGCCAACGTCCATGGCGAGATGCGCCGCGTGGTGCGGGGAATCGCGACCGATCTGCTGGCGCGGATCGATCACCTGGGCGGCCTCAATGCACCGCATTTGATCCTCGGCAAGATCCTTGCGCAGGCCTATGACACCGCGGCTTACAAGATCGCAGCCGACGAATTGCTCGCCGCGCACCACGTCGATCTCCTCTTCCATGCCCTTGGCGCCGGGGTCCTGATGCACCACGCCGCGCGGATCGATGCGCTGCTGGTCGAGACCAAGGCTGGTCGCAAGGCGGTGCGCGCCGGCATCTTCATCGATTGCTCCGGCGACGGCGATCTCGCGGCCTGGGCGGGCGCTCCCTATGAGATCGGCGATAATGCCGGCCACATGCTCTACCCGTCCATGATGTTCCGCCTCAACGGCGTCGATGCCGGAAAGGCGGGCGAGGCCTGGCGCACGATTCCGCAGCTGATGGACGAGGCGGAAGCCAAGGGCACGCACACCTTCCCGCGCAAGGGGGCGATCGTGCGGCCGCAGAAGTCAGGGATCGAATGGCGGGTGAATTTCACCCAGTTGAAACGCGCCGATGGCGGCGCCATCAACGGCCTCGAGCCTGACGACCTCACCCGCGGCGAGATCGAGGGCCGCCGCCAGGCGCTCGCGGCCTTCGATTTCCTGCGCACCGTGCCGGGTTTCGAGAAATCCTATATCGTCGACCTGCCGCCGCAGCTCGGCATCCGCGAAACGCGGCGCGTTCTCGGCGGTTATCAGCTCTCCGGCGCGGACGTGCTCGGCTGCGCATCGTTTCCGGATTCCATCGGCGTCAATGGCTGGCCGATGGAAATTCACGCGGCCGGCGAGGTGATCTTCAAGTTCCCGCCGATCCCGCAGTCGCGTGGCTTCAACGAATTGCCCTACCGCATGCTGGTGCCGGAAAACATCGACAATCTCCTGATCGCCGGCCGTTGCGCGTCGATGACCCATGACGGCCAATCGGCCGCGCGCGTCTCCGGCGCCTGCTTTGCGATGGGAGAGGCCGCAGGCACGGCCGCCGCCCTTGCACTTTCCGGCAATACGCGTCCGCGCGACATTGGGATAGACAGGCTGCAGGATGCGCTGCGAGGGCAGGGCGCCTTCATCGGTGGCCACCAGCCCGTACCCGAAGGCTTGTAGCAAGACGGAGGAAACGGGATGAGGGGATTGGCGCTGATCGCGCTGGCAGTCCTGCTGGCGATTTCGCCGCGCGGCACAGCGCGTGCGGAGGAGCCGCTGAAGGCCAAGGTCGGCGTGCTGCGGCTATCCTCGTCGGCGCCCGTTTTTATCGCGCAGGACAAGGGCTATTTCCGCGAGGCCGGCCTTGACGTCGAGCTGAGGTTTTTCGATGCGGCGCAGCCGATCGCGGTGGCAACCACCTCCGGCGATATCGATTTCGGCGTCACCGCGTTTACCGCCGGGCTCTACAATCTGGCGGGCAAGGGCACGCTGAAGGTGATCGGCGGCATGAGCCGCGAGAAGGCCGGCTACCCCCTGATCGGCTATTTCGCCAGCAACAACGCCTATGCTGCCGGATTGAAGTCGCCGAAAGATCTCGCCGGAAAACGCATTGCCGTGACGCAAGTCGGCTCCAGCTTCCACTATTCGCTCGGGCTGCTCGCCGACAAATACGGCTTCAGGCTGGCCGACGTGAAGATCGTGCCGCTGCAGTCGCTGTCCAATGCGGCCGCCGCGCTGAAAGGCGAGACCGTCGATGCCGCGCTGTTGCCAGCCTCGACCGCGCGCAAGCTGATGGACGATGGCGGCGCCAAGTTCCTGGGCTGGGTCGGCGACGAGACACCGTGGCAACTCGGGGCAGTGTTCGCCTCGCCGAAAACGCTCGCCAACAAGGTGCTGGTGACGAGGTTCCTGGCTGTGCTCGCGCGCGCCGACCGCGAATATCACGATGTGATCCTCTCCTCGGTGAAGGACGGCAAGGCCGCGATCGACGACAAGACGCGACCGCTGCTCGAGATCATCGCCAAATACACCAACCTCCCGCTCGAGCAGGTGGTCGGCAACTGCGCCTATATCGATCCGGACGGCAGGCTGGACGTAAAGAACGTCGACAACCAGATCAAATGGCTGCAGGAGCAGGGCTTTGTCGACAAGGGTTTTGACGCCGACACCATCATCGACAAGGACTTTGCGAAGGCGGATTGAGGGGATGACGCGGCCTCATCCTTCGAGACGCCGCTTCACGGCTCCTCAGGATGAGGAGATGGTGTTATGCCCGCGGATGGAGTTAATCCCTCATGGTGAGGAGCGCGCAACGCGCGCCTCTCGAACCATGAGGCCCCGAACCCCGAGACTGCAATGGACCTGATCGCGGACCATATCAGCCACCGGTTTGGCGCGCTCGACGTGCTCGACGACGTCTCCTTCACCGTGAGCGCGGGCGAGGTGGTGGCGATTGTCGGCCCGTCCGGCTGCGGCAAGAGCACGCTGTTGTCGATTCTCGGCGGCCTGCTGCGGCCGACCAGGGGCGCCGCCGAATGGCGCGGCGTGCCGCCTTTGGACAGCCTCAATCCGTTGACCTTCGTGTTCCAGGATTTTGCGCTGCTGCCCTGGTGCACGGTCGAGGGCAATGTCGAATTTCCGCTCGGGCACAGCGGGATGTCGGCGGCCGCGCGCCGCGCCATCGTCGACGACGTCCTGCGCCGGACCGGATTGTCCGACTTTCGCCGCGCCTACCCCAAGCAACTGTCCGGCGGCATGCGCCAGCGCGTCGGCATCGCGCGGGCGCTGGCGGTTCGGCCAGCGATCCTGCTGATGGACGAGCCGCTGTCGGCGCTCGATTCGCAGACGCGCGAGCTGCTCCTGGAGGATTTCGTGCGCTTGCTGGCGGACGGCGCGATGGGTGCGGTCTATGTCACGCATAATCTCGAAGAGGCCGTGCGGCTCGCCGATCGCATCGTCGTGCTGTCGCGGCGGCCCGGGCGGATCCGAGAGGTCGTGCCGATCCCGATGACGCGATCCGAGCGAGGCGGCATTCCTGCCCGCGAGAAGCTTTTGAGCCTGCAAACCGAGCTGTGGTCGTTGATCCGCGCTGAGGCGATCGATGCCGAACGCGAGGTCCAGCATGCTTGAGCGCCGCGTCCCGCAAGGCGGAGGTGACGCCGGCGCGGCGACGCGCCCGGTCGCCTTTCGCGGCGCGGGCTTTTCCCCGCGCGCGAGCCGATATGCCGGCTGGATTGCGATGGCGGCTGTCGTCGCGCTTTGGCAGCTATCGGGCAGCCTGTCGCTGGTCAATCCGATCTTCCTGCCGAGCCCGTTGGCGATCCTGCGCGCCATCTATCGGCTCGCTCTGAGCGGCGCGCTCTGGCTCCATCTGTCCGCGTCGCTGATGCGGATCGGAACGGGGTGGATGCTCGGAACGCTCGCAGGGATCGCCGTCGGCTTTGCGATCGGCCTGTTTGGCCATGCGCGCAGCGTCGGCATCACCTTCATCTCGGCGCTGTTTCCGATTCCGAAGATCGCGCTCCTGCCGCTTCTGATCCTCTGGCTCGGGATCGGCGAGGAGCCGAAGATCGCGACGATTGCGCTCGGGGTGTTCTTCTCGACCGCGATTTCCGTCTATAGCGGCGTCGATGCGGTGCCGCGCAATCTGATCCGCATGGCGCAAAGTTTTGGCGTGCCGTTCTCGCGCATCGTGCGCCAGGTGATCTGGCCGGGCGCATTGCCGGCAATTCTCGCCGGCTTCCGCATCACGGCCTCGGTGGCGCTGCTGCTCGTGGTGAGTGCCGAGATGATCGGCGCGGAATACGGCATCGGCGCCTTCGTGCTGCAGGCCGGCAACCTGATGCAGACCGATCAGCTGCTCGCAGGCGTGGTCATCCTGTCGCTGTTCGGGCTTGCCGTCGGCAAGCTGATCAGCCTGCTCGAGACGCGGCTTTTGCACTGGCGCTGAGGTACTCGGTGTCATTGCGAGCAAAGCGAAGCAATCCAGAAACATATCCGCGGAAACAGTCTGGATTGCTTCGCCGCTGCGCTCCTCGCAATGACGAGATCGCACTCACTTCTTCTCTGCTGAATCCTTCTCCTCACCCTCTTTCGGCGGGGTCGTCTCCACATAGGCTTTTGTTGCCAGCGCGCATTCCCCGAGCACGGTGAGGAAACGATCGATCGTGTCTTCGCCGACGACGAACGGGTTCGGCTGATCCGCCTTGCGCTCCTTCAACGTGCCAATCTTGGCCACCGCGTTGTCGTAGCTCACGTGGTTCGACAACAGCACGTCGGCCTTTTCCTTCTTCATCACCTCGCGATATTTCTCGGTGGTGTCGGCGTAAAGCTGCAGCCGATCCGGCAATGGTCCGAAATTGTAGGCCGTACCGCCCCAGGCGACCGCGCGGTGCTCCTTCCCCTTGTCGTGCACGATGAACACGGTGGCGAGCGTCCCCAGCGTGTGGCCGGGAATGACGTAGAGCTTGAACAGGGTGTCGCCCACCTTGATCGTATCACCGTCCTTGGCAGCCAAATCGCGCTTGGGCGGCGGGTCGAAGATCGGAACGCGCTTCGGATCGAACGAGGGATCGTCGAACACCTTCCAGTCGATGTCACTCATGACGATGCGCGGGTTGAACTTCTTTTTCAGGTAGGTGGCCCCGCCATAATGGTCGCCATGCGCATGGCTGACGATGACGTATTTGATGTCCGCGGGATTTAGCTTGAGCTTTTTCAGGCCGTCCTCGATGTAGTGCTGAGCTTCGTCGGCATTGTCGAGCGCATCGATGATGACGATCCCTTTCGAGGTTTTCACCGCCCAGGCGCTGGTCCAGTAGTTGCCGAGAAAATAGAGATCGTCCATCACCTGCGTCGGCTCCAGCGGCGGCTCCTTCTTCATGGTTTCGTAGGTCGCCATGAACGCCGACGCCGGTGCTCCTGTCGCGGTTTTGCACAGGCCGAGCGGGCCGAGCAGGTCCGCTTTCGCCGCGCGCGCTGCGGCGGCGATGTGACGGTCGATGACGGCGTTGTCGTCTTGTGCGGAGGCGGCCGAGATGAAACAGGCCAGGGCAACGGCGAAAATCGCAAAATGCCTCGTCATGGGAAAACCCCGGATCAAATAAAAAAAGCCCGGCTGTGATGGCCGGGCTCTCTGGCCCGGTCACCAGGCCGCGCGAATGTTAAGGCCGGAACCTCGGCCGTGGCGTCAATTAGGCGTTACCGCGATCCTCGCGGAACAGGTCGAGCTTCTGCTGCACCGGGCGATCGGAGAACGAGAACAGCACCGAATCGACCTCGGCCTCGTGCGTGACCCATTGCCAGCTCGGCACCACGAACAGGTCGCGTGGACCCCATTCCAAGGTCTTGTCGCCGACCCGCGTGCGTCCCTTGCCTTCGATCGCCGCGAATACGGTGGCGTCGGTCGAGCGATAGCGCGCGGTGGAAAATCCCTTGGGCAACAACTGGATGAAGGTGCCGATGGTCGGCATCGCGAAGTCGCCGGTCTCGGGGTTCGAGAATTTCAGCTTGAGCCCGTGGCAGGCGTCCCACTCGTTGCGCGTCTTGGCCTGCTCCAGCGCCTCGCGGGTATGGCTATAGGGATAGTTGAAGATGGGCGAGGTCTTGGATTTGCGCGCGCCATCGACCGGCAGAAGATTATGACCGTAACGCGCAAAGCTGTCGCCCGCGGGCTTAGTGATCTTCTGCTGGTCGTCGTGCGCGCCTTCGGCAAACGAGGCATCGAAGAACTGCACCATCGGGATGTCGAGCCCGTCCAGCCAGAACATCGGCTCGGAGGTCTCGTTGGAATGGTCGTGCCAGGTCATGGCCGGCGTGATCACGAAGTCGCCGGGCGACATGGCGGTGCGCTCGCCGTCGACCGAGGTGTAGGCGCCCTTGCCTTCGAGCACGAAGCGCAGCGCCGATTGGCTATGTCGATGCGCGGGGGCGATATCGCCGGGGATCACCATCTGGATGCCGGCGAACAGCGAGGTCGTGACCTTTGATTGTCCGCGCAGCCCGGGATTCTCCAGGATCAGCACGCGCCGTTCGGCTTCCTTGGCGGTGATCAGCTTGCCTGCCTCCGTCATGTAGTCGCGGATCATGTCGAAGTTCCAAAGATGCGGCCGGCAGGCGCTCCTGGGCTCCGGCGTGATCAGGTCGCCCATCACGTTCCACAGCGCAGAGAGGTTCTGGCCGTCGATCTTCTTGTAAAATGCCTCGCGTTCCGGCGTCTTCGCGACTGCTTCCATGGCTGGCCTCCCGTCGGTCTTGTCTAGATTGACAGCATACTGACAATATGGATAGCGTCAACTCGCTGACGGCCACAACGTCGGATCTGCAGGGGAGGTTTGCAATGAGGCTGCACGGCTATTTTCGCAGCAGCGCGTCCTATCGGGTCAGAATAGCCTTGAACCTGAAGGGTCTGAACGTGGAACAATTGTCTCACCATCTGCGCAAGAACGAGCAATGCGCCCCGTCCTATCTCGCGCTCAATCCGCAGGGGCTGGTGCCAACCCTCGAGAACGATACCGGCGCGATCCTCACCCAGTCGCTTGCCATCATCGAATGGCTGGACGAGACCCACCCGACGCCGCCGCTGTTGCCGAAGGACCCGCTTCGGCGCGCAAAGGTGCGAGCGTTCTCGCAAGCGATCGCCTGCGACACTCACCCGGTGCAGAATCTCAAGGTGCTGGCGCGGCTGCGCGACCTCGGCCTGAGCGAGGATCAGGTGACGGGCTGGGCCGGCTGGGCCAATCGCGAGGGGCTTTCGGCCTGCGAGAAGCTGATCGCGGATGAGGTGGGCCCGTTCTGCTTCGGCGATGCACCGAGCATGGCCGATCTCTGCCTGGTGCCGCAGCTTGCCAATGCACGCCGCTTCGGCGTGGACGTCTCAGCGTTTCCGCGCCTGCTCAAGGCGGAAGCCGCCGCCAAAAGCTTGAAGGCGTTTGCCGATGCCGCTCCAGACAAGCAGCCCGATGCCGAATAGCAAATTGCCGATCACCATGGACGCGGTCTACACCGCGCCCGGCTACCTGTTTCGCCGCATGCAGCAGATCGCGGTCGCGATCTTTGTCGAGGAGTGCCGCGATTTCGACCTGACGCCGGTGCAATATGCCGCGCTGATCGCGATCCATACCCATCCCGGCATCGATGCGACGCGGCTGTCGGCGGTGATCGCGTTCGACCGCTCGACGCTAGGCAACGTGATCGAGCGCATCGAGGCAAAGGGGTTCATCGAGCGCAAGCCGTCGGCGCAGGACAGGCGAATCAAGCTGCTCCATCTGAGCAAGGCCGGCGCCGCGGTGCTGCGCGACATCAAGCCCGCGGTCGATCGGGCGCAGGCGCGGATGCTGCAGCCGCTGAAGCCCGCCGACCGCAAGGCGCTGATGGCGCTCATGACCCAGCTCGTCGACCTCAACAACGAGGCCTCGCGCGTTCCGCTCCGCGCCGAGGAGGCGCTGGAGCGGCTGGGTAGGTTGGGGTGATTAGCGCCTCCCGGCCATCACATCCGCATCACGGCCTGGCGATCGATCTTGCCGGTGCCGGTCTTCGGCAATTCGGTGATAAACTTGATCTCGCGCGGATACTTGTACGGCAGCAGCGTGGCCTTGACGTAGTCCTGCAGTCGTCTGACCGCGGCGCCTTCGTCGAAATCGCCATTGTTCATCACCACGACCGCTTTCAGCGTCATGCGGCGATCAGGCAATTCGGCGGCGAACACGGCGCATTCGCGCACATCGGGATGGTCGGCGAGGCACAGCTCGACCTCGAGCGGATAGACCCACTGGCCGGATATCTTCACGAGGTCGTCGGCGCGGCCGCGGAAGAAATAGAAGCCGTCGCCGTCGCGCACGAAACGGTCGCCGGTGTAGATCCAGCCGTCCTCGCGGAGGGTCTCGGAGGATTTGTCGGGACGGTTCCAGTAGACGGGTGTCGCGGAATCGCCGCGCACCCATAAAATGCCTTCCTCGTTATCGCCGACCTCGCGGCCAGCCTTGTCCCGCAGCGCGACTTCATAACCGGGCACGCGCAGGCCGGCGGCGCCCGGCTTCTTTCTCTCGTCGTTATTGCTGAGATAGATGTGCAGAACCTCGGTCGAGCCGAGCCCCTCGACGATCTCGAGGCCGGTGAGCGATTTCCAGCCGTTGAAGATTTCGCTCGACAGCACTTCCGCGGCCGAGAGCGACATGCGCAGCGAGGAGAAGTCCGCGCGCGAGGCGCCTTCGTCCTTGGTGAGCGTGGTGTAGAGCGTCGGCAGTCCGAAGAACAGGGTCGGACGATAACGCGCGATCGTCTCGAATATGGTGGCCGGCTTCGGCTGGCCGGGCAGCAGCAGCGTCGTTGCGCCGGCCGAGAACGGAAAGGTGATGGCATTGCCGAAGCCGTAGGCAAAGAAGATCTTCGGCACCGAGAAGCAGACATCTTCCGGCTTCAGCTTCAACACGGATTTTGCGAACGCCTGGTCGCTATAGGCCATGTCGTGCTGCAGATGGACGATGCCTTTCGGCCGCCCGGTCGAGCCGGAGGAGTACATCCAGAACGCCATCTCGTCGCGGTGGGTGTCGGCTTCCGCAAGCTCCGTCGGAAAGCGTTTCAGCCAGGGTTCGGCGCGGATTGCCCGTGGTGCAGCGTGAGCGCCGATCTCGCCATTGACCACGATCAGCGCATCGAGCGCGGTGTCCTTGCAGGCCGTGGCATCGAAGCGCGGGCAGAACTCGGCCTCGGCAACCGCAACCTTGGCGGCGGAATCGGCGAGATAGAACTGCAGGAGGTCGGGCGGCGTCAGCGTGTTGATGAGGAGAGGCACGAAGCCCGCGCGTACCGCACCGAAAAAAGCGGCTGGATAGGCCGGCGTATCGTCGAGGAACAACAGAACGCGGTCGCCGCGCGCAAGCCCGAGCGACCGGAGGCCGTGGCCCCAGCGCGACGCCTCGGCGCAGAGCTCCGCATAGCTGTGCCGTCCCGCCGGCCCGGTCAGGGCCGATCTGTCGCCAAAACCTCTGTCGAGATTGTCGAACAGGATACGGCTCGCATTGTAGCGCTCGGGGATCGCAAAGCCGATCTCGCGCGAGCCAGGATTGTCCCGCGGCACGCGGTCGACGATCTCAGGAGTCATGAGGACCCACTCCGTTCTTCTCGGCCTCGTAGCGTGCCATGAAATTCGGCGCCATCGTCCGCAGGCGCGTGTCGTCGATCCGCCCGGAACGGGTGATGTAGCTATGGGCGAACTCCATCAGGTCGAGCTTCATGTGCTCGGCGAAATGCTCATACCAATCGGCGCTGGTGCGCGCGGCGGTGACGAGCTTCTTCACGACCGGCTTTCGCTCGGCCTCGTAACGCGCGAGCGCGGTCGTGACGTGGGCTTCCGCCTCCAGCGCCTTGACGAGGGCCATCGCGTCCTCGATCGCAAGGCGCGTGCCCGAGCCGATCGAGAAATGCGCCGAATGCAGCGCGTCGCCGATCAGCACCATGTTCTTGTGCGACCAATGCTCGTTCCAGATCCAGGGGAAATTGCGCCACACCGACCGGTTCGAGATCAGCAGCCGCTCCCCGAGCGCCTCGGCAAACACGTCCTCGCAAATCGCCCGGGATTCGTCGACGCTCTTGTAGGCGAAGCCGTAGGCCTGCCATGTGGCGCGGTCGCACTCGACCAGAAACGTGCTCATCGTGGGCGAATAGCGATAGTGATGCGCGTTGAAGGCGCCGCGCTCGGTCGCGACGAAGGTTTGCGACAGCCTGTCGAAACGTTTCGAGGTGCCGTACCAGGCGAACTTGTTCGACGAATACGACAGTGACGTGCCGAAATCGCCCTCGAAGCTGCGGCGCACCAGCGAGTTCAATCCATCGGCTGCGACGATCAGGTCGTAATCGGCGAACTGATCGATCGATTGCACCGCCATGTCGTAATGCGCGGTGACGCCGGCCTCGTGGGCGCGCGTCTGCAGCACCTTCAACAGCTCAAGCCGGCCGATCGCCGAGAAACCGACGCCGTCGATCTCGACTTTCTCGCCGCGCAGGTCGAGCGTGATGTTCTTCCAGCTCTCCATCAGCGGAGCAATGGCCTCGACGGTCGCCGCGTCGTCGGCGCGCAGGAAATCCAGCGCCTCGTCCGAGAACACCACGCCAAAGCCCCAGGTCGCGCCGGCCGCATTCTGCTCGAACAGGTCGACCTGCGACTCCGGGTTACGTGTCTTCCAGAGATAGGCGAAGTAAAGCCCGCCGGGGCCTCCCCCGATCACGGCGATGCGCAATGGATCCTCCCGTGAATCCAGATTGACAGTATACTTACAAACTAGCGGCCCAGCCTATCCCCGGCGGGGCGGCCGCGCCAGCGAATTCTCCCCTGCGTACGCTCTCCACTGCCCAGGCCACCTCGCGGCTATTGCGCGAACTGACCGAGCACGCTGCGGCAGGCCGGCGACAGCGTGGCCGATTGGGCCACCAGGCATTCGACGATGCGGCCGCCACCCGGCGCAACTCCGGGGCATAGCGCGCGGACATCCTCGCCGCAGGCCGAGCGCATCACGAACAGGACTTCGCGCGGTCGCATCGGGCGCAACACCAGGACGGGTGCTTCGGCAGGCGCCGCCGCCGCACCGGCCGCTGCCGTCCCCGCCGCGGCCGGTGCCGCTCCGCTTGACGCCGCCGGCGCGGCGTTGCCGCCAGCGCCGGTCGCGGCCATCACCGCCTGCTTGCAGCTCGCTGACAATCTGGCCTCGTTCTTCGCCAGGCATTGCAATGCCGGCGCGCCGCCCGTCGGCACGCCCGCGCAGACCTTCGGATAGTCGGAGCGGCAGTTGCTGCGGACCGCCGAGATCTGCGCGCTGGTCGGCTGCCGGGGAGCGGCTGCCTGCTTCGGCGCGGGCTCCGCGGCCGGCTTGGCGGTCGTGGCGGCCGGTGCAGGCTCGGCTTTCGGCTCGGCCGTGGTTTCCTGCTTGGTCTCTTGCTTGGCCTCTTCCTTGGCGGGCTCGGCCTTGGTCTCGCTCGGCGCTTCCACGGCTTTCACCGCGCTCGCACATCCCGCCGACAGGCTCGCCATGTTCTTCTGCAGGCATTGCAGCGAGGCCGCGCCGCCCGGCGGAATGCTGGAGCAGTGGGCCATGTAGTCGGATCGGCATTCGGACTTGATGGCCTCGCGCTGGGCCTCACTCGGCCCTTGCGCATGGAGCGGTGTCGCAAGGAGAAAACCGATGAGCAACGCCGCCGAGCTCGCGGCGCCCTTCACAGGGTGGATCATTGGACGCAATCCCTTCTTGTTGTCCTCCGCTTGAGGTTCGAGGTTTCCGCAGGATTTTGGCAATGTTGATGCGCAAGACCGATGCTTGTCACAGCTTGATCATGCGCTTGCCGCGATTCTCTCCCGCCAGCAGGCCGATCAGCGCCTTCGGCGTGTTTTCCAGGCCCTCGATCACGTCTTCCTGCACCTTCAGCTTTCCGGACCCGACCCACGATTGCAGGTCGGCGAGCGCGCGATCGCTCTCCTTCATGAAATCCATGACGATGAAGCCCTGCATCACGAGGCGCTTCACCACGATCAGGCCGGGAATACCGCGCGGCCCGTGCGCCGAAGGCGCGCCGTCATATTGCGAGATCGCACCGCAACAGGCGATGCGACCGTAATTATTCATCAGTGGCAGGCAGGCTTCCAGAATGTCGCCGCCGACGTTGTCGAAATAGACGTCGATCCCTTTCGGTGCGGCGGCGCGCAGTGCCTTGAACACGGCGCCGTCCTTGTAATCGACGGCGGCATGAAAGCCGAGTTCCGAGGTAAGCCAGTGGCATTTGTCCTTGCCGCCGGCGATGCCGACCACATGGCAGCCCTTGATCCTTGCGATCTGGCCCACGATCGAGCCGACCGAGCCGGCGGCGGCCGACACCACCACGGTCTCGCCTTCCCTCGGCTTGCCGATCTCGAGCAGCCCGAAATAGGCGGTGAGGCCGGCAACGCCATACACGCTCAACAGATGCGTCTGCGGCTCGATCTTCGGCATCCTGGTCAGATGCTTTGCCGGCACGGCCGCGTAATCCTGCCAGCCGGTGTCGGCGAACACGATATCGCCCGGCTGGAATCCAGGTGCTTTGGACTGAACGACTTCCGCGATACCGCCCCCCGCCATCACACTGTTGGTCTCGAGGGCCGAGCGATAGGTGGCGCCGTGCATCCAGGCGCGGTTGGCGGCATCCAGCGAGATATAGCGCACGCGCAGCAGCGCCTCGCCATCCCTGGGCTCGGGGATCGCCGCTTTGGTCAGCTTGAAATGCTCAGGTCCGAGCTTTCCGCTCGGTTTCTCGACCAGCAGGATCTGGCGATTGACGCTCGCGTTCATGGCATTTCCTCCCGTGGCGCACGGCGATTGTTTATGCAGAAGCCGCGCAGGAAACCGGCGGCTGCACTTATTGTGCGTCGCTTCCAACGCTAGTCGCTGTGTCTTCATTTCACAACGGAAACATTCTGGTACACCACGCCCGGCGCGAAGGAAGCGTGTTGCGTCGCTGTTCAAATCTGCCAAACTCGGAATTTGCCGGATTGCCGGACTTACGAGGGTAAGCAGATGTCGAACAGGTTTACGCAATACATACTTATTGCGATGGCGCTTGGTATTGTGATCGGCGCGGTGATCTTCAACTTCATGCCCGACAGCCGGGTCGAGCTCGCATCGGACATCAACTTGATCGCCTTGTTGTTCCTGCGGCTGATCAAGATGATCATTGCGCCGCTGGTGTTTGCGACCCTTGTCGGCGGCATCGCGCATATGGGTGGCGGCGCCAAGCTCGGGCGCATCTTTGCCAAGACCATGGGCTGGTTCGTCAGCGCGTCCTTTGTCTCCCTGCTGCTCGGGCTCGTGATGGTCAACCTGCTGCAGCCCGGCGCCAACTTCCCCGGCACTCTGCCCGACAAGACGCAATCGACCGGCCTGCCGGTGTCCGCCTTCTCGGTCGAGAAATTCCTGACGCATCTGGTGCCGACCTCGATCGCCGATGCCATGGCGCAGAACGAGATTCTGCAGATCGTGGTATTCGCGGTATTCTTTGCAGTCGCGCTCGGGTCGATGCCGGAACGCGCCAAGCCGATCCTTTCGATGATCGACGACCTCGCTCACGTCATGCTGAAGGTGACCGCCTATGTCATGCTGTTTGCGCCGCTCGCGGTATGGGCGGCGATCACGGCGACGGTGGCGAAGAACGGCCTTTTGGTGTTGTGGAAGCTCATCGTCTTCATGGGCGGTTTCTACCTCTCGCTCCTGATCCTGTGGGGCCTCCTCGTCCTCGTCGGCTTCATCACCATCGGTCCGCGATACGCACATCTGCTCAAGCTGATCCGCGAGCCGCTGATGATCGCCTTCTCTACCGCCTCGTCCGAAGCCGCCTATCCGAAGACGCTCGAAGGTCTCAACCGCTTCGGCGCAAGCCCGCGGATCTCGTCCTTCGTGCTGCCGCTCGGCTATTCCTTCAACCTCGACGGTACGATGATGTATTGCACCTTTGCGAGCATATTCATCGCGCAGACCTATCACATCGAAATGTCGCTTGCGACGCAGCTTGCGATGCTGGCAACCTTGATGATCACCTCGAAGGGCGTGGCCGGCGTGCCGCGCGCCTCTCTCGTCGTGATCGCCTCGACGCTGGCGCAGTTCGGTATCCCCGAGGCGGGCCTGTTGATGATCATGGGCATCGATACCTTCCTCGACATGGGGCGCAGCGCCACCAATGTGATCGGCAACTCGCTTGCGACCGCCGTGGTTGCGAAATGGGAAGGCGAGCTGCGTGCCGAGCACGAGCTTGGGCCCGACGAGCACGTTCCGTCCGACACGGTGCCGGGCGAAGCCGTTCTGGCCGGCCATTGATGGAGGCGATGCATGGGTCAATCCGTCAGGCCGACCTTGCTGCGCGGCCTGTTGCTGGCGGCGTTGCTGCCGGCTGCGGCCGGCTCACCGCCGGCCTCCGCGCAGTCGAACGAGGGGCTTAGCCCGACGCTTGCGCGCATCAAGAACGCGCACGTGGTCCATCTCGGCTATCGCGAGAGCTCGCCGCCGTTCTCGTTCCTCGACCAGGCCAACCGTCCGATCGGCTACAGCCTCGAGCTCTGCGAGGCCGTGGTCGACGAGATCGGGGCGGAGATCGACGATCCGAACCTCAGGATCGAGTACGTCAAGGTGACCTCCGACGATCGCATCCAGGCGGTGCTGCAGGACAAGATCGATCTCGAATGCGGATCGACCACGGCCAATGCCGAACGCGCCAGGCAGGTCGCATTCTCGCCGTTGATGTTCGTGGCCGGCACGAAACTGATGGTACCGAAAGCCTCGAGCGTGCAGTCGGTGGCCGACCTCAAAGGCAAGACGGTGGTGGTGACCAAAGGCACCACCAACGAGCAGGCGATGCACAACGCAGACAAGAAGTTTTCGCTCGGCCTCACCATCGTGACGTCGCCAGACCACGAGCAGTCCTACCAGATGCTTGCCGACGGCAAGGTCGATGCGTTTGCGACCGACGATATCCTGTTGTACGGCCTGATCGCGCGGCACAAATCGCAGGACAGGTTCCGCGTCACGGGCGACTATTTGTCCTACGATCCCTACGGCATCATGTTCAGGAAAGGCGAGCCGCAACTCTCGGCGGTGGTCGAGCGCGCATTCCGCAAGCTCGGCTCCAATCACGACCTGATTCCGCTTTACGAGAAGTGGTTCACCAAGCGGCTGCCGACCGGCGAGCGCCTCAACGTTGCGATCTCACCGCAGCTCGAGGAAGCCTTCCATTCCATGGACGACTCGCCGGGCGCGAATAATTAGACAACGGGGGCAGTCGCGCTAGCCGAACACCTTGTCGAGCGCGGCGGCATAGGTCGCATGGACGAGCTCCGGATGTGACTTGCCCAGCGTTTCCATCATCACGCCCGCATTGATTTCGAGCACCTGCCATTGTCCGCCGGCACGGATAATGTCGATCGAGGCAAACCGGATGCCGATCGCCTTCGCGGCCTCGATGGCAAGAGCAACGCTGGCCGCGCGCGCCTCACCATGCGCGACAAGAACCGGCCGCGCGCCGAAGTCGAGATTGTGGCGCCAATCGCCGGCCCGCCGCTTGCTGTAGACCGCAAGCGCGACGTCGTCGAGCACGACCACGCGAATCTCGTCCTCGATGGCCACATAGGGCGAGATCGCAAGGCTCGGATGCGCGGAAAAAATCTCAACTGCAGCCTGTTGCAAATCCGCTTCGTCCTTCACTCTAACAACGGATCTGCCCGACGTTCCCTCGTTCGGCTTGACCACGACGCCGTCGGGATATGTCGCGAGCGTGTCGCGCATCCGCCTCCCCGATTCCGCCCGAGAACTGTGCTTCTCGAGCACCGGGCTGACAAAATAATGATGCGGCAGGCAGGCGATACCTGACAGCGCGAGCATCTCGGCGGTTGCGCATTTGTCGTTCGCCAGCCGCAGCGCGATCGCGCTGTTCAACCCGACATCGTAGCCGAATGCGAGGTGCCGCTTCGATCCGCGCTGCATGACGATCAACCAGCCGTCGCACCTGACGTCGACGGCGATCTCGCGCGACGCGCAATATTTTTTGATCGCCTCGACAAAAATCCGCTGGCTGTCGGACATCGTTAACCCAGGCAATTTATTGCTTCATCGAGATCGATTTTGGCAAGTTTATTACGCGTTGACGCGCGCTGGCAGCAAGTCACTTCGAACCATTTGCGGCAACAGGCCGACATGCATTTGTGCGGTTTGCCTGCGCGCCAGCAAAGCTTGATTCCGGCGCCAGGTCGCGTAGATGGGGCGTCGAAATATTCAGGTTTATCAGCGGTTTTTGCCTCATCTGCGGCGGGAAACCGATCCTTCCTAATCTCACGTCAATCGGAAAACAAAAGGCATGAGTGCGTTCTATCGAGAGAAAGTTCTTTCTGTCCAGCACTGGACCGACACGCTGTTCAGCTTTCGGGCCACCCGCAATTCCGGCTTTCGCTTTCAGAACGGGCAATTCGCCATGATCGGCCTCGAGGTCGACGGCCGTCCGTTGATGCGTGCCTACAGCATGGCGAGCGCCAATCACGAGGAGCAGCTGGAATTCTTCTCGATCAAGGTTGCCGATGGTCCGTTGACGTCGCGGCTCCAAAAGATCAGGGAAGGGGACATTATCCTGGTGAGCCGCAAGGCGACAGGCACGCTCGTCACCGACAATTTGCTGCCGGGCAAACGGCTGCTGCTGCTGTCGACCGGCACGGGCCTCGCGCCGTTTGCCAGCCTGATCAAGGACCCCGACGTCTACGATCGCTTCGAGACGATCGTGCTGGTGCATGGGTGCCGGCAGGTGTCCGAGCTCGCCTATGGCGAGGAGCTGGTGGCAAAGCTGCGCGACGACGAATTGTTCGGACCGCTGCTTTCCGAAAAGCTGATCTATTATCCGACCGTCACGCGCGAGCCCTTCAGGAATCGCGGTCGCATCACCGATCTCATCTCCTCCGAGCAACTGTTCAACGACATCGACCGACCCCCGCTCGACATCGAAACCGACCGCATCATGATGTGCGGCAGCCCGGCGATGCTGGAAGAGCTCAAGGCGATGTTCGAGACGGGTGGTTTTGCCGAAGGCTCCAACAACGCGCCCGGTCATTTCGTGATCGAAAAGGCCTTCGTCGAGCGTTGAAGGTGCACCCACAATTGCAGCCTGGCGTTTTGCGAAGAACGTCGTCCATTCTTTCGCCCTCGAGATATCACGCGGTATCGGTGCTCGCGTTCGCGAGGACGACGGCAGGATAGTGGCACCGTCCTCCAGTCCACTGGTATAACCTCTCCCAACGGCGCGGCCTGACGCGCCGGCACGGGGAGAGATGACGACCTTGCCGACCAACTCGCAATCCGCGCCCGCAAAAACCGCTTTCGTGCTCGCCGGCGGCGGCAGCTTCGGCGCGATCCAGGTCGGCATGATGCACTCGCTCGCCAAGCACGGGATCGCGCCCGACATGGTGGTCGGCTCCAGCGTCGGCGCGCTGAACGGCGCTTATTACGCCGGCAACCCGACGCTGAAAGGCGTGCTGCAGCTCGAAAGGATCTGGCGCGGCCTGAAGCGGCAGGACGTGTTCCCCATCACCTGGCGCACCTTGCTCGCCTTTCTGTGGCGGCGCGACTTCCTGGTTCCCCATGATGGCATCAGAAAGCTGCTCGACGACCATCTGCCCTATCGCAATCTCGAACAGGCGAAGCTCCCGGTGCACATCGTCGCGACGGACATCATCACGGGCGACAGCGTGGTGATATCGGACGGGTCGGCTGCGGAAGCGATCGTCGCCTCCACCGCCATTCCAGGCGCGTTCACCCCGGTGCATTATCGCGATCGCTTTCTTGCCGACGGCGCGATCTCCTCCAACACGCCGATCCGGACCGCAATCAAGCTGGGCGCGACGCGGCTCATCATCCTGCCGACCGGCCATGCCTGCGCGACGGACAAGCCGCCCGCGGGGGCGGTTGCGAGCGCGCTGCATGCGCTCACGCTTCTGATTGCGCGGCAATTGGTGATCGAGCTGGAAAATCTTCCCGATTCGATCGAATATTACGTGGTGCCGCCGCTCTGTCCGCTGGTGGGCTCGCCTTACGACTTCACGCGAACGAGCGATCACATCACGCGCGCGGTCAAGACCACCGACGATTGGCTTGCGAACAACGGGCTCGATCGGACCGGAATCCCCCACGAGCTGCGCCCGCACCGACACTAGATGAGACACTAGATGAGACAATGGATGAAAATGACTTTGCTGCGCTGCACCGCGTCGTGTTCCGCTGCACTTCCCGGTGGATTGATTCCCAGCCTCGGGCGGAAGTAGCCTCCCGCCGCCATCGATTGTCATATCCTCGACCGCTCCACGAGATAGCGTGCAAAACCGCGGTCCATAACAATACGACAGAAACCGTCCGAGAGGATCCATGGAAACGTTTATGCTTCCGTTCTCGCCACGCTACATCGTTTTGACGATCTGCGCCGTCGTTACCGCCTTGCTGCTCGGCATCGGCATGTTCGATCACAATCCCAAGGCGTTCGACGTCGTGCTCGTTCCGCTGCTCATTTTCGGCGGATTGACGCTGCTCGGCATCCGCGACCTCATGCAGAAGAGCCATTCGGTCCTGCGCAACTACCCGATCGCGGCGCATGTGCGCTTCCTGCTTGAAGAGATCCGCCCGGAGATGCGGCAATATTTCTTCGAGAGCGAGAAGGACGGCATGCCGTTCTCGCGCGACACCCGCGCGGTGATCTATCAGCGCGCCAAGATGGTGCTCGACAAGCGCCCGTTCGGAACCCAGGAGGACGTCTATCGCGATGGCTATGAGTGGATGCACCACTCGGTCGCGCCAAAACTGCGTTCGAACGAGGCGTTCCGCATCACCATCGGCGGCCCCGATTGCACGAGGCCGTATTCGGCCTCGGTCTTCAATATTTCCGCCATGAGCTTCGGCGCGCTCTCTCCGAACGCGGTGCGGGCGTTGAATGCCGGTGCCAAGAAGGGCGGGTTTGCGCACGACACCGGCGAAGGCGGCGTCAGCCCGTATCATCGCGAGATGGGAGGCGACATCATCTGGGAAGTCGGCTCCGGCTATTTCGGTTGCCGCACGCTCGACGGCAAGTTCAATCCCGATGAATTCGCGCGGATCGCGACCGACGACCAGATCAAGATGGTGGAGCTCAAGATCAGCCAGGGCGCCAAGCCCGGCCACGGCGGCGTGCTGCCTGCGGCAAAAGTCTCGGAAGAGATTTCCAAGATCAGGGGCGTTCCGATGGGCGAGGACTGCATTTCGCCGGCGCGTCATACCGCGTTTTCGACGCCGATCGAGATGATGCAGTTCATCGCCAGCATGCGCAAGCTTTCGGGCGGCAAGCCCGCGGGCTTCAAGATGTGCATCGGTCATCCCTGGGAGTTCCTGGCGATCTGCAAGGCGATGCTGGAGACCGGCCTTTATCCCGATTTCATCGTCGTCGACGGCAATGAGGGCGGCACTGGTGCCGCACCGCTGGAGTTCATGGACCATCTGGGCATGCCGATGCGCGAGGGCGTCAATTTCGTCCATAACGCGCTGGTCGGCATCAATGCGCGAAACCGGATCAGGATCGGCGCGTCCGGCAAGATCGCGACCGCATTCGACATGGCGCGCGCCATGGCGATCGGCGCGGACTGGTGCAACTCGGCGCGCGGCTTCATGTTTGCGCTCGGCTGCATCCAGTCCTTGAGCTGTCACACCGATCGCTGCCCCACCGGCGTCACCACGCAGGACCCGACCCGCAACCGCGCGCTCTATGTGCCGCACAAGATCGACCGCGTGTGCAACTACCACCACAACACGCTGCACGCGCTCGCCGAACTTCTCGGCGCCGCCGGCCTCGAGCATCCGCAGGAGCTGCGTCCGATCCATTTCTCGCAACGGAGCTCGACCACCGAGGTGTCCTCGTTCGCCAAGCTCTATCCCGCGCTGGGTCCGGGCGAGTTGATCGACGGCACCCAGGACCCGCGCTTCCGCGACGCCTGGGAGATGGCGCGCGCGGAGTCGTTTCAGCCTGCCGGGTAGCTGTCTTTCGAATCCGTCATTCCGGGGCGCGCGCCAGCCTGTTTCGCTAGCGCCCCGGAATGACGGTCCAGATATTCAATGCGGGTTCTCCAGGCTGAACGTCTCGGACTGCTCGTCATAGGCGAACAGCTCGGCGTAGCGGCCCCAGGACACGATGGTCCGCAGCGTCTCGTCGGCATAATCCTGGGACATGTAGTCCTCGAGCTCGTTGCGGAAGCGCGCGGCGGGCGCGGCGTGAGTTCGGACGCTCGTCGAGCACACGCTTGATGAGCCCCATGACAGGCACATAACTGACGAGATGCTCGGCAAACAGCTTTTTGCGGGCGTCGGTCTCGAGATTGGCGAAGCGCCTGCCGGCCTCGGTCAGCACCAGATCGCCCTCGCTCAGTTGCGCGAAGCGCAGGAGCTGCAGCGCTTCGCCGAGATGCAGGATTTCGTCGGCCTCGAGCTGGAGCTGGCCCGCGAGCACCGGGAGGTCGGCATGACCGTCATAGGGCGGCGCGGCCAGCGTCTCGATCAGGCCCGAAAGCACGTTCGATGAGACATGGTTGAGCACCATGCCGACACCTGTGCCGTGAAGGCCGTCGAGTGCCGTGGTTTTCGTCGGCGCGCGCTGGGTCATGCGCGCATAAAGCGTGTCGACGAGCTGGCGAAAGGCCGGATCGAGGCGATTGCGCGGATGCGGCAGATCGATCTTGTACTCGGCCGCGACGCGACCCGGGTTCGACGAAAACACCAGGACGCGGTCGCACATCAAGACCGCCTCCTCGATGTTGTGCGTCACCATCAAAATCGACTTGATCGGCAGCCGGCCCTCGATCCAGAGATCGACGAGGTCGGTGCGCAGTGTCTCCGCGGTCAGCACGTCGAGCGCGGAGAACGGCTCGTCCATCAGCAGCAGGTCGGGATGCACCACCAGCGCGCGCGCAAAGCCGACGCGCTGGCGCATGCCGCCCGACAATTCCTTGGGGTAGGCGGACTCGAAGCCGTCGAGGCCGATCAGGTCTATCGCGGCGAGCGCACGTTTGCGCCGCTCGGCGGCATCGATGCCGAGCGCTTCCAGCCCGAGCTCGACGTTCTGCAGCACGGTCAGCCAGGGAAACAGCGCAAACGACTGGAACACCATCGCGACGCCGTTCGGCGGCCCCTTGATGGCTTCGCCGCGGCACTCGGCATTGCCGGAGGAAGGCGCAATCAGGCCAGCGATGATGCGAAGCAGCGTCGACTTGCCCGATCCCGACCGGCCGAGCAGGCCGACGATCTCGCCGGAGTGGATGGTGAGGTCCACCTTTTCCAGCACCAGCAGGTCCTCGCCGCTGCCTTTCGGAAACGACCGGCAGACGCTGCGGATGTCGATGAGCTTGGCTTGATTGACTTGTTCCAGCATTGGGAAACTCCTGATCAGCCGAGGCGCAGGCGGCGCTCGCCGAAGCCATAGAGCGGCCGCCACAACAGCCGGTTGAACAGCGTCACCAGGATGCACATCACGGAGATGCCGAGAACGACGCGCGGGAAGTCGCCGGCTTCGGTTGCCTTCGCGATATAGGCACCGAGTCCCTTGGCGGTAAGGTGCTCGTTGCCCCAGCTTGCAACCTCGGCGACGATCGAGGCATTCCAGGACCCGCCGGACGCCGTGATCGCACCCGTGATGTAGTAGGGAAAGATGCCCGGCAGCACGGCCTTGACCCACCATCGCCACCCCCCGAGATGGAAGCTCGAGGCCGCCTCGCGCAGGTCGGTGGGGAACGCGCTGGCGCCGGCGATGACGTTGAAGAGGATGTACCACTGCGTCCCGAGGATCATCAGCGGGGAGAGCCAGACGTTCGGATTAAGCTGATAATAGACGATGAGCGAGACGAACACGGGAAAGGCGAGGTTGGCCGGGAAGGCGGCGAGAAACTGCGCGAGCGGCTGCACACGTTCGGCGAGCTTTGGCCGCAGTCCGATCCACACGCCGACGGGGACCCAGATCAGCGAGGCCAGCGCGATCAGCACCACCACCCGCAGCAAGGTGATCAGGCCATAACCGATCGCGAGCAGGATGTCCGAGGGGCCCAGATTGACCGAGAGATAACGATAGGCGCGCCAGGCCGCATAGGCCGTGCCGGCGCCGATCAGAATGAACCACAGCGCGTCGATGACGCGGGACGGCGAGCCGCCTTTCGCCTTCATGTGCAGCGCCTGCGGCCAGACGATGTGCAGATTGGAGAAGCTCCGGTTCGCTGCCTGGAACGGATAGGTCAGTGCGCGCAGCGCGCGCGTGCGGCGGAACAGGTCGAGCATCCAGGAATCCGGGGGATTGCCGGACGCCGTCTGCTCGAAGCGGAACTTGTCGGCCCAGGCCACGATCGGCCGAAACAACAGCTGATCGTAGGCGATGATTACGAGCAGCATGGCCAGGATGGCGTAGCCGATCGCCGCGAGGTTCTGCTGCTCGATGCCCAAAGCGACATAGGATCCTATCCCCGGCAAGGTCACTGTTGTATTGCCGACGGTGATCGCTTCCGAGGCCACGACGAAGAACCAGCCGCCAGACATCGACATCATCGCGTTCCAGATCAGGCCCGGCATGGCGAAGGGAACGTCGAGGCGCCAGAAGCGCTGCCAGCCGCTTAAGTGAAAGCTCTGGGTCGCCTCCTCCAGATCCTTCGGCACGTTGCGGATCGACTGGTACATGCTGAACGTCATGTTCCAGGCCTGAACTCGTGAAGATCGCGAACACGCAGGCGAGCTCGGCCCCCAGCACCTTGCCGGGAAACAAATTCATGAAGAACACGACGGTGAAGGTGAGAAAGCCCAGGATGGGCACCGATTGCAGGATGTCGAGCAGCGGAATCAGAACCATTTCGGCCCGCCGGCTCTTGGCCGCGAGTGCCGCATAGATGAAGGTGAAGATTACCGAGCAGACCATCGCAAGCAGCATCCGCATCGTGGTGCGCAGCGCGTAGAAGGGAAGGTGGATCGGATCGAGCGATACCTTGCTGACGTCGAGCGTCGACAGCGGCAGCGTCGTCTGCTCGCCGCCATAGACGATCAACACCATCGCGCCGATCACGAGGATCAGCGCGACCAGATCCCAGACGTTGGGTTGCAGCGCCTGCTGCAACGGGGGCAGGCGGAGATCCTGCAGGGCCATGGTCGCGACTTCTAGAACTCGGCGTGCAGGCGGGCCGCGATGATCGAGACCGGCCCGCGATCGGCGTTGTAGGAGGGGTTGGTAATCAGCTGATAGTCAGCGGTGAGCGTGACGTTCTTGTTGACCGAATAGGCATAGTAGGTCTCCAGGATCCGCTCCGGGCTGTAGTTCAGCCGGCCGTCGCCGATCAGAAGGCCGAGGCCGCCGGCAGCAAGGAAGTCTCGGTGTCCGGCCGACAATCCATTGATCGCGCCGCCGATGCCCACGCTGTCGCTCGGCCGGCCCCAGAAGCTGCCCTTGATCGAAAGCCCGGTTGAAACGGAGCGGTCGATGTCGGTGAACGACAGGATCTCGTTATGGCCGTCGTTCCAGCTCGCGCGCGCAAACAGGCCGACGTCCTGCACGATCTGCTGCTCCAGATTGGCATACAGCCCGTATTTCGGGTTGACGTGACGGATGCTCGCCATGACCGTGTTGATGTCCTGGGCCGGATCCATTGCCTCGATCGTGAGCGCCTGGCGATAGTTGCCGGTGACGCCCTGGTTTCCGAATGCCCCGATCCTGAACTTGCCGGGTTGCTCGAAGATATTGTGGCGCTCCTCGAATTCGACCACGACGCCGCCGCTCTTGAAGGTGAGGATGTCGCTGTTGGGCTGGGACGGCACTTCGACCACCGCGCCGCGCACGGCCCAGTCCTTGCGGTTCAACTCCACCATGGCGCCGCGCGTATAGCCGGGCAGGTCGGCGGGAAAATCATAAGCCGCCGACTCCCACAGAGCCCAGTTCATGAAATCGGCGCGCGGGTCGTGCGCATAGCTGTTGTTGTCGAAGAAGTCGCCGATGGCAAAGCGGCCGACCACCAGCGTCACGCGATCGATGTCGCGCTTGCCGGCGAGCTGGTTGGGCCCGTCGGAGACATCCTCCTGCTCGCCGCCGAGCCCGAAGGTCTGCTTCAGGTAGTAGCGTTGCGCGCGGATCTTGGGGAATGCAGCGCCGGCCTTTTGCGCCTCGCCGTTGGGGAAGCCGGCGACGCCGAGCGTGCCGTTCAGGCCAAAACCCTGCGCGAGCTCCGGATCGAAATAGACCTCGCCGCCATCCCAGAGCCGCGCGCCGAGGAAGGCTGTCGTGGTCCAGGTCGCCTGCAGCTGTCCGCCCGGGGGCAGGCTGTAGGGGCCGCTATAAAGGGCGGGGAACGCCGGATAGCCCTGCGGCAGGAAGGTCGTCTGCGCGTGCACGTTCCAGACGTCGGATTCCGGCAGCAGGGGTTTGTCCGAGGGCTTCAGCGGCAAGTCGCCGAAATGGTAGTTCAGCCCGAGTTTGAACAGGTTGATCCGAGGGTCGACATTGACACCGGGCAGGCCGAACCCGCTGAAGTCGTAGAACTGGCGCGACAGGTCGACATAGTCGTATTCGAGCTTGGCGCTCCAATTGCCGCTGACGCCAAACTCGACGCCCAGGCCGGCGGTCCAGCCCGCGTGGTAATGGCCGACGATGGCGTCGCTGCCGTCGTTGATCACCGCACGGGTGTGTCCCCAGGCGAGACCGCCGGTCACATAGGGCATCCATCTTCCAAAGGCGTAGCCGGCGCGGCCGCGGACACTTGCGACATAGTCGAGCGTCGTGTTGAACGGGACGGGCGGCATCCGCCCCTGCGCCGACTGGTCGAGCGGGCTCGAGAAGGTTGCATCAGCCTCGACGCCGAGGACAACGCGGTTGGCGAACTGCCGGTTGTAGCCGACCTGGTAACCACCGATCACGCCGGTCGTGCTGTACGGAAACAGCACGCCTTGCAGCGGCAGTGGATTGGTGTTGGGGCCAAGGCTGCCGCCGCCATAGCCGAAATGTCCGCCGACATAGAAGCCGGTCCAGTTGTAGATGGGGGCTGCGGCCGGCGCCTTGAGCGGGAGGTCGGCGGCAGTCGCGGCGCCATCGAGAGCGAGCGCGCCGAGCGCTGCGCCCGCGACGATTCGCATCCAGAAAAATCGCAGCGACGTGCGGCCGCCGCGGCTCAGGGGATGAGCATCTTCGGCACGAACATCTGCGAACCCTCTCGTCATCCCTGCCTGGCCCGCGCGCTCCACCGCCTGAACAGAACATCAGCCTGAGCGGCGGAACAAACAACTGCTCTTAAGAACCGCAGGCGCAATTCATCCCCAAGCGTTATTGCAAGCGATTCGCAATTGGAAGAAAGAACGCCTCGGAGGCTCTAAATGCCATCGGCTAGTGACGCGTCTGCAACACAGCGGTGATGATCGAGCTGCGCCACCGGCCGCGCGCAGGCCGCCCGCAGCATCGGTTGCTTGATAAGACGGTTCGAAGACAGCCTTGTGAATGTCCGCGCGGCAGCGGTGAGCGGGCATGGTCAGCTCAGGCCTGCGCGAAATCCGGCTGATTGCGAAATAGCTGTGAGGCGCGCCCTCAAAAAGATGACCCGCCCGGGGGACGGCCGGGCGGGTCAGGGTGCGACACGGGGTGGATGAAGCGCCCGCGCAGTGCACCCGACGCGGAATCCACAACCTCGAATGTCCAATCAGTAACAGGTACGAACAGTCCCGATGTAGTTGCCGAAGGTATCGAACTGACGGACGTAGCCGCAGCGCGCGTAACCGTAGGGATAGGGCTGGCTGGCGGCAACCGCGCTGCCGATCACGGCGGCGCCGAGGATGCCCGCGCCGATGGCCCAGCCGGGGTGGAAGCCGTGGGCTTCCGCGGACGTGGTGGTGGAAGCGATGCTGCCGGTCGCGACGAGGGCTGCAACAGCGACGGCGGCGAACTTGGTCTTGATCGACATGATAAAAGCTCCATCCGGGTTGAGGCGGTCCGTTGTGGTCCGCGTGCCGATTGGACGGAGGCTCGAAAGCTTCGGTTCGCGAGAGGTCTCGTGAAATTTCGGTAAGGCGAATTTATATAGTTAATACAATTAATTATCGAGGCGGCGCGGATTGACGCAGGGGCCCCGCGGCAAGCCGCCTCAGATCGAATTGATCGACGTCTTCAAGAAGTTCGATGAAAGCGCGCGCGCCCCGATCGATCAGCTCTTCGCCCTTCGCGGCCGAAGCCAGTGTCGCGTTGCCGACCGCGCCGCTCGGATGCAGGTCCTGCGCCTGCCAGGCGAACGGCGCGGGACGCGACGTCGAAAGCCAGCGGAAATCCTGCTCGACTGCGATGCTCGCGGGACGGAAATCCGCGATCGCGTCCATGCGCACCCGCTCCTTGTGGCGCGCCAGCATGATCGAGGTTTCGACGGCACCGCCATGAACGCCGTGATGCACCTCCTCCGCCGGAAACAGGTCGTCCGCCGCGGACAAGCGCGACCATGACGTCGTGACCGCCAGAAGCCCGAACCGGGCGCGCAAGTCTTGCGCCACCAGCACCATCGCCGCGCTGTTGCCGCCATGACTGGTGACGATGACGAACTTCTTGAGCCCCGCGCGCGCGACGCCTTCGCCGAGCGCGGTCCATTGTTTCAGCGCGTCTTCCGCGGACAGCGTTTGCGTGCCCGGAAAATCGAGATGCTCGGTGGAAATGCCGATGGTTTGAACGGGGAGGAAGGTTGCGCCGAGCGCGCCCGGCAAAAGCTCGCGCACCCGCGCGAGATAGGCCTCGCCGATCAGCACGTCGGTCTCGAGCGGCAGATGGGGGCCATGCTGCTCGGTGGCCGCGAGCGGCAACACCGCGATCCAGCGCGCGACGGCCTTCGGATCGACGCTCGCCCAGTCGATCTCGGTCCAGTCGCGGGGAGGGGCAGTTGGCATTGCGCGGGATGTTTCTTTCGCCAAATTTGCAGGGTAGTTAGGTGGCCTTCATACCATGGGAATGAACGGCGGAGTCCAATCATGAAGGCAGCTCATCTGCGGCAAGCGTTAACGGCCGGCCTTTTGGCGGTCGTTCTGGCGGCGTCCGCCTCGGCCCAGGAAAAACAGGGTGACAAGCCGGCCAGGCTCGACAAGGTCTCGTTTGGAACCAACTGGGTGGCCGAGGCCGAGCATGGCGGCTTCTTCCAGGCAGTCGCCGACGGCACCTACAACCGCTACGGGCTCGACGTCACCATCGTGCCGGGCGGACCCAACGACAACAACCGCATGCTGCTGATCGCCGGCAAGATCGACTTCTTCATGGCCGCGAACACGCTGATGTCGTTCGACGCGGTCGCCAACAACGTGCCGGTCGTCTCGGTCGCGGCGATCTTCCAGAAGGATCCGCAGGTGTTCCTCACCCATCCCGAGTCCAGGGTGAGCAAGATCGAGGACTTGAAGCCGTTGACGCTGTTCGTCTCGAAGGAGGGCATGACCGGCTATTTTCAATGGTTGAAATCCGAATACGGCTTCAACGAAAAGAACGTGAGACCCTATACTTTCAACGCGCAGCCCTTTATTGCGACCGCGCAGAGCGCGATGCAGGGCTATCTGACCTCCGAGCCCTTTGCCGTCCAGAAGGCGGCGGGCTTCAAGCCGAACGTGCTGCTGCTTGCCGACTACGGCTTCAACACCTATTCCACCCTGATCGAGACGCGCGCCGACATGATCATCAAGAAGCCGGACCTCGTGCAGCGCTTCGTCGACGCCTCGATCGTCGGCTGGTACAACTATCTCTACGGTGACAATTCCGCCGCCAATGCCATGATCAAGAAGCTCAATCCCGAAATGACCGACGAGCTGCTCGCCTATTCCGTCGCCAAGATGAAGGAATACGGCATTGTCGATTCCGGAGACACCTCAAAGAACGGCATCGGCGCCATGACCGACGAGCGGGTGACGAGCTTCTTCGACAAGATGGTGCGTGCGGGCGTGGTCAAGCCCGACATCGACTATCGCAAATCCTACACGCTCCGCTTCGTCAACAAGGGGATCGGCCTCGAATTGCGGCCGAACAAGTAAGGGGCGGATTTGTCCGACACCGATATCGCGATTGCCGGGAATGCGGTCAGCCTCGCCGGTGTCACCAAGGTCTACGACAATGGCGTGATGGCGCTCGGGCCGTTGGACCTCAGGGTCGGCAGGGGCGAGTTCGTCTCGCTGCTCGGGCCGTCGGGCTGCGGCAAGTCGACCGCGCTCAGGCTGATCGCGGGCCTTGCGCTGGCGTCCTCGGGCCGTGTCGAGGTTGCGCATCACGCGGGCGAGGCGCGAGCGCGCGATGCGATCGGCTTCGTGTTCCAGGAGCCGACCCTGATGCCTTGGACAAGTGTGCGCGAAAACGTGCGGCTGCCGCTCAAGCTCGCGCATGTGCCGAGTGGTGAAGCAGACGCGCGCATCGGCGAGGCGCTGGCCCGCGTCGGGCTCTCCGAATTTGCCGAAAGCTATCCGCGCGAATTGTCCGGCGGCATGAAGATGCGGGTGTCGCTGGCGCGGGCGCTGGTGACCGATCCGGACATTCTCCTGATGGACGAGCCGTTCGCGGCGCTTGACGAGATCACGCGCTTTCGCCTCAACAACGATCTGCTCGCGCTGTGGCGCAAGCTGAAGAAGACAGTCATCTTCGTCACCCATTCGGTGTTCGAATCCGTCTACCTCTCGCAGCGCGTTTTGGTGATGACCGCGCGGCCCGGCCGTCTCAGCAGCGAGATCGCGATTGAAACCGCCGAGCCGCGCGACGAGGCGTTTCGAACCTCGCCTCAATATGCCGATTATTGCCGCAAGGTGTCGGCGGCGCTCGCGCCCTCTTACGCCGGACGGTCCGCGCTATGAGCGGCACGCCAAATGGGAAGCGTCCCACACCTTCCGGGAGCGATCATGCCCGTCGCGTGTGGCGCATCCTGCTTCCCGTCATTGTCGCAGCCGTCGGCACGGCGGCCTGGGAACTGCTGGTGTGGGCCTTCGATATCCAGCCCTACGTGCTTCCCGGTCCCATCGCCGTGATCAGGACGCTGATCGGCGATTGGGGCGTGCTGTCGCAGTCGCTGCTGGTGACGCTGCTGACCACGTTCGAAGGGTTTGTTGCGGCCAGTGTCGGCGGCATTCTGCTGGCGCTCTTGTTCAACGTCTCGCGCGTGCTGGAATATTCGCTGTTTCCCTATGCCGTGATCCTGCAGGTGACGCCCGTGATTGCGATTGCGCCGCTGCTCCTGATCTACCTGCCGCAGCAGACCGCGGTCGTGGTCTGCGCCTGGATCGTGGGCTTCTTTCCCGTGCTCTCCAACACCACGCTCGGCCTCAACTCGGTGGACCGCAATCTGGCCGGCCTGTTTCAACTCTATGGCGCCTCGAAGCTGCAGACGCTGCGCTTGCTCAAATTGCCTTCGGCGTTGCCCTATATCCTCGGCGGGTTGAGGATTGCGGGCGGGTTGTCGCTGATCGGCGCGGTGGTGGCTGAAATCGCAGCAGGCACCGCGGGCGCCGGTTCCGGGCTTGCCTACAGGATCGCCGAATCCGGCTATCGTCTCAACATTCCCCGGATGTTCGCCGCGCTGCTTCTGCTCTCGCTCGCCGGGATTGTCATCTATGCCCTGCTGGCGCTAGTTTCTCATCTCGCATTGCGGCGCTGGCACGAAAGCGCGATTGGAAAGGACAACTGATGGCGGCCGTTTCTTCCGAAAAGATCGATGTCGTGGTGCACGGGCCGATCAAGCCGACCGTCACGAACGGGTTTTCCGACCAGTTCGCGCTGCATCAGTTCGAAACCACCGGCGACCTGGAGCGCTTGACGCCGGAGCTCGCAGCGAAGGTTCGCGGGCTCGCGATCACCTACAACACCGTGCGCGGCGATGCCAGGACGCTGGCGCGGTTTCCGAAGCTCGAGATCGTCTCGTCCTTCGGGGTCGGTTACGACCATGTCGATGCGGCCTATGCGCGCGATCACAACATCATGGTCACCAACACGCCCGATGTCTTGACCGAGGAGGTCGCCGACATCGCGTTTGGACTCCTGATCGCCACCTTGCGCGAGTTCATCAAGGCCGACAGATATCTGCGCTCCGGGCTGTGGCACACGCAGCAATATCCGCTGAGCGTCGGTTCGTTGCGCGACCGCAAGGTCGGCATGGTCGGCATGGGCCGGATCGGGCAGGCGATCGCGCGGCGCCTCGACGCCTCCAAGGTCCCGGTGGTCTATCACACCCGCAATCCCGCGCCGGGCCTCTCCTACAAGCATTATCCCGACCTGATCGAAATGGCGAAGGCGGTCGACACGCTCGTCGTCATCGTGCCGGGCGGTCCGAGCACGACGAA
Organism: uncultured Alphaproteobacteria bacterium; assembly: GCA_963738845.1. Classification (GTDB taxonomy): domain Bacteria; phylum Pseudomonadota; class Alphaproteobacteria; order Rhizobiales; family Xanthobacteraceae; genus Bradyrhizobium. Next base: position 204,802 of record CAVTYJ010000027.1, read on the forward strand.
GATGATCAATGCCGAGGTGATGAAGGCGCTCGGCCCGCGCGGGGTGATCATCAACGTCGCGCGCGGCACGGTGGTGGACGAGCAGGCGATGATATCGGCCTTGAAATCGGGCACGATCCTGGCCGCCGGTCTCGACGTGTTCGAGCGCGAGCCGAACGTGCCGGACGAGTTGAAGGCGATGCAGAATGTCGTCTTGCTGCCACATATTGGCTCAGCTTCGGTAGTAACCCGCAACGCGATGGATCAACTGGTGGTCGACAATCTGAAGGCGTGGTTTGCCGGAAAGCCGCCGCTGACGCCGGTTGCGGAGACGCCCGTCAGGGCCAGTCCGTAAAGAGCCAACTCGTACGGGCGGTTTATAGACGCCAGCTCGCAAGGGCCAATTGATGAAACGCCGTTTCTCGCTCATGGTGGCCGCAGTTTCGGCACTGGTCATCATGGGATCTCAGGTTCTCGCTCAAGACGCGTCCCTGAAGAAGGACATGATCGGGCAGTGGGAATTGTCCACCACCGAACGCAGCAAGACCTGCGTCATCACGCTGAAGCCCGATGCCACGCCGCAAGGCCTCAGGCTCGAACTGGAGCCTGGCTGTCCGAAGGCGCTGCCCTTCACCAAGGATATCGCGGCCTGGAATATCAAGGGCCTCGACATCGTGCGGCTGCAGGATGCCAAGGGCGAGGCGGTGATCGACTTCACCGAGGTCGAGGCGGGGATTCTCGAGGGCATGCGCACCGGTGAGGGCGTCTACATCCTGCAGAACCTTGCGGCCGCGCGCTCGCTCGCCAAGTCGATGGATCAGATGATCGGGGATTGGGCCATGGTGCGCGGCAACGGCAATACGATCTGCGGCCTGACGCTGACGAACAACGATGCAGGCAACGACAATTTCCAGGTGTTCCTGAAGCCGAAATGCGACGCCACGATCGCGGCGTTCGCGCCGACGCAGTGGCGGCTCGAACGCGGCCAGATCATGCTGATGTCGGATCGCGGCGATACCTGGCGCTTCGAGGCCGACGACAACGCGCAGTGGCGGCTGGTGCCTGATTCCGCCGATCCACTGATCATGTTGCGACAATAGAGCGCCGTCGTCGCACGCATCTGCAATGACCTTTGCCGCGAGGGCAGCCGGTCGTCATGCCCGCTTCGCATCATTCTCCGTCTTCGGCTGAAAATTTTTTTTCTGCTGACGCGACCGCTGCGATATCCGGAAATCTACGGAGGCAAGATGTCGAAACGGCGCGCCGTTGGCGCCGCAAGCGTCGGGTTTGACGATCGCAGATCGTGCGTGCCTGCCTTGCTCGCGTCTTGGTTGCAGCAACTGCGTTCACACCTCTGCTCGGCTTGAGCCAGCGAAAATTTTTATTTAACCCGAACGCACTACGTTCTCGGCGGGCTGCGCGCGATTCCCATCGCTGCGCTTCGGGTTGGGGACGCATGCATGGTCAATTCTGCTCTTGGTCGATCGATCCTGCTTGGCACGGCCATCGCGGCGACCAGCCTTTTCATCTTTGGCTTCTCTACCATCGGCTTCGGTGCGGCGATCGTCGGCGAAACGCGCAAGGTCGATCTCAGTCCGAAGGCTGCGGCCGGCATCGATGCGCTGAAGGCGCAGTATCGTCGCCCGGCGACCATCCCGTTTCCCAAGGACAACCCCTACACGCCCGAGAAGGCTGCGCTCGGCAAGAAGCTGTACTTCGACACGCGCCTGTCGGTTGCCTCCGCGCAGGCCTGCGCGAGCTGTCATAGCCCGGGCTTCGGTTGGGGCGATGGACTTGCGGTCGGTGTCGGTCACGGCATGGCGAAGCTCGGCCGGCACTCGCCGACCATCGTCAATGCCGCCTGGGGCGCGATCTTCATGTGGGATGGACGGCTCGCCAATCTCGAGGAGCAGGCACTCGGCCCGATCCAGTCGCCCGGCGAGATGAACATGCAGATCGACCAGTTGATGACGCGCCTCGCATCGATCCCCGAATACAAGCCGCTGTTTGACACCGCATTCCCGGGCGAGGGCATGAAGGTCGCAACCCTCGCAAAGGCGATCGCGACTTATGAACGCACCGTGGTTTCCGAGCGCGCGCCGTTCGATGCCTGGGTCGCGGGCAACGAAAAGGCGATTTCCGAGGAAGCCAAGCGCGGCTTCGCGCTGTTCAATGGCAAGGCCCAGTGCTCATCCTGCCATGAAGGCTGGAATTTCACCAATGAGGGATTCCAGGATATCGGCCTCCCCTCCGACGATGTCGGTCGTGGCAAGTTCCTGCCCGACGTCATCAAGATGCAACATGCGTTCAAGACGCCGAGCCTGCGCGAGATTTCCCGCCGCAGCCCCTACATGCATGACGGATCGATCGCGACGCTGGAAGGCGTCGTCGACCATTATGACAAAGGCGGCGTCGACCGGCCGAGCCGCGCGGACCTGATGAAGCCGCTCAGCCTCACCGCTCAGGAGAAGGCCGATCTGGTTGCCTTCCTCAATACGCTCACCAGTGACCTCAGTCCGACCGCGGTGCCGGTTCTGCCCCGCTGACCCACCAACCACATCCAGGCCTTCCATGCGCAAACTCGCTTCTCTCGTCTTCGCCATCGTCAGCGGATTGTCCTTCGGCGCTCTCGCCGCCAAGGAGACGATCCACCAGCAGGGACGGATGTTCTCCGTCGAGAACGTCACCATCAAGAAGGGCGAGGCGCTCACCTTCCTCAACGACGACAGCGTGCCGCACAACATCATGTCGAGCAGCAAGGGCAACGAGTTCAATCTGGGATCGCAGGCCCCGGGGACGTCGACCGATGTCACCTTCAAGGAAGCGGGCGATGCGCAGGTGATCTGCGCGATCCATCCCCGCATGAAGATGACGGTGAAGATCGAAGACTAATCGATCGGACAGCTGGAGACTGATGATGTCCATCCGCTACAAGATGTTCAGTGCTTTCAGCGTCGTTATCGTGCTGGCTTGCGGGCTGGCATTCTACGGCATCCGGGGCATCTCGGCATCCGGCGATCTGGTCGTTCGCCTCTACGACGGTCCGCTGATGGCCGTCAATCACGCCCGCTCGGCGCATGCGGCGCTCAACGATGCACGCCTGATCGTGCAGCAGAGCCTCGGCGGATCGCCGACAGCGGGTACGGTGGCCAAATTCGAGAAGCTGATCGGCAGCGTGCTCGAGGACCTCAACGTCGTCCGCGATCGAGTTGCCAGCGCAACCGTCAGTGCCGCGCGGGAAAAGGCCGAAGGACAGATCCGCGCCTGGTCCGGCTCCGTCCTGAAATTGTTCAAGGCTGCGCCCGGCGGCGTGACGGAAATTCCGACGGCGTTTTCGGTCGCACAACAGGGTGAGAGCGCGATTGCCGCGATCGACGATCTCGTCGAGATGGTCGCGGCCTATGGCTACGACTACCGCACGGAAGCGGAGGCCGCGGTCGCGGCGTCCCGCACGGCGATGTTGGGGATTGCGGTGGGTACGGTGCTGATCGGTCTCCTGATCGCGCTTGTCTTTTCCTATTCGCTGAGCCGGCCGATTTTTGCCGCCCTGAATGTCGCCGAGCGGGTGGCCGCCGGAAATTTCGAGGACGACATCAAGATCAGGCGGCGCGACGAGCTTGGGCGGCTCCTGAAGTCGCTGGCGGTCATGCAAGCCAGCCTGAAGGCAAAGGCCGATGGCGATCTTGCGCTGATTTCAGCCAAGGACCAGAGCAATGCCGAGCAGGTCGGCCGACGCCAGCGCATCGAGGCGGAGATCGAGACCTTTCGATCGACATTTGCCGCGGCTCTCGCCAATACCGATCGGATGACCGGTGAATTGACGGATACCGCGCAGAGCCTGTCGTCGATCGCGCAGGCTGCCGGCCAGAAATCAACCGAGGCCGCCATGACCGCGGGCGAAACCTCCACCAATGTCCAGACGGTAGCCTCGGCCGCCAGCCAGCTCGGCGAGCAGGTGCACGCGATCAAATCGCAGGTCAGCGATGCGACCGAGATCGTGCAGCGGGCCACCGGCATGGCCGACGCCGCCAACCAGACCATCGGAGCGCTGGCGAACGCCGCGCAGCATATCGACGAGGTCGTTGGCTTCATCCGCACCATCGCCGGCCAGACCAACCTGCTTGCGCTGAACGCGACGATCGAGGCTGCCCGTGCCGGCGAGGCGGGAAAAGGATTTGCCGTGGTCGCGTCGGAAGTGAAGGCGCTGGCGATCCAGACGGCCAAGGCAACGGAAGAAATTTCCGGGCAAATCGCCGAAGTTCAGTCCGCGACGCGCCAGGCCGTGGACAATGTCGGCGCCATCACCGCGATCATGAGCGACATCGACAGCTTTACTTCCTCGATCGCTGCCGCCGTCACTCAGCAGAACGTCGCCGCGACCGAGATTTCGCAGAATATCGGACAGGCCGCGGTCGGAACTGCCACGGTCGCGCGCAGCATAGCCGGCACCGCCGAGGCGACCGAAAATACCAACCGCTCGGCTCACAAGGTGCTCGCGACCGCTCACGATCTGTCGGATCAGGCCGCCCAGCTGCGGGCATCCGTCGATCGTTTTCTCAATAACGTGGCGGCTTAGATCCTCGCGCAATTCCCATCCTCCTGTTTCTGGAACCGGACGAAATGCAAAGCGTTTGGCCGATGTGCGCGAGCGCGCGAAAGCCGGGAGCAAGGACGATGGCGAGGAAAGTCTTGGCGATCGGCATCGACCCGATGTTCGTGGATTTCTCCGCGATGCCACAATTCTCGCCGGAGATGTTCCGACGATACATCGATGATCAGCTCGATCGGGTTCGCGCTCTGGGTTACGACGTCACATCGTGTCTGATCGACCTCGGCGATACCGCCGAGGCGGTGGTTGCGGTCGCGCTCGGCGCGAGCGATTTCGATTGCGTTCTGATCGGAGCCGGCCTGCGCGAGGGACGCGAGCGTGTCGTTCTGTTCGAGCGGATCGTCAATCTCGTTCGCCGCTTGGCACCGAGGGCGCCGATCTGTTTCAACACCACGCCGGCCGATACGGCCGAAGCCGTTCAGCGCTGGATCGAGCCGTAGGCGCCCGCGCTGGCGGCGCCTCGGCGTGTGCCCCGAGTGCACGTGTCGCGGACGCTCCGAGCGCCACAATGAACTCGCGCCTTTTCATGTCTTCCCCAAGATTTGGACCGGATATGCCTATATCCGTGCGCTCTCGGTCGAACCAGCGGTGGGCGGCGGAGCTAAAGATGCCATCGCGCGCCCTGCCATGGGTCGATGCTAGCGAGCATGAACAACAGGAGATCGTCATGTCAAAACTCACGGTGTTCCTTGCCAGGCTGCTTGGCCTCTTCATCATTCTTATTGTCGCGGTGCTGGCCTATCGCGGCAGCGGAATCGTCGAGGCAACGATTGACGATCAGCCGGTGATGCTGACCTATGGCATGATCAGTCTTGGCATAGGACTTGCGATGGTGCTCGGGCACAATGTGTGGACGGGCGGGTTGCTGCCGGTCGCGGTGACGCTGGTGGGATGGTTGATTTTCGTGAAGGGGCTGCTGCTCGTGCTCGCGCCCGATGCACTCGCGCAGTTCTATGGAAAAATGCATCGCAGTGAGGATCTCTATCTCTACCTTCCCTCGTTCATCATCGGCGCGTATCTGGCCTGGGCGGGCTTTTCCGCGCGCTCGCACAGCCCGCGCTACTTGCGGCGATAGAGTCCGGTAAAACTCACGCCGACGCCGCCGCAGTCGCGATTGTCCTCGACCAGGAGATAGGGTCCGACGCGCTGCGAACCCCGCAACCTGAATCGCATTTGGTTTCGAACGGAAGCCGCCGTCGTTCAGGAAGGCAATGGCGTCGCCGTCAGGGATCACCTGGGCATTGATTACGTGCCGTGGCTTCGGCCGGTTCGAGCGGCCACATCCCGGTTCCGATCCCGAGTTTGCCTCATTTGAGGCGCCCCCTTGTGCTCTGAACGACCTGTGCCGTCCGGCCCACCGGCTTGTGCGAAGGCCGGACAAGACATTGACCTCCGGTGGAACCAGTGCGAACAAACCTCGGTGGATTCGACACAAGGAGAATCATGGAATGGTTCGGAGACTAGGGATTGCGGCGCTGCTGGCGCTCGCCATGGCGATACCAGCGCATGAGGCAATGGCCCAGGATACGCTCGGCGGCGCCATTCTGGGCGGCGTCGGCGGAGCCATCATCGGCGGTGCGATCGGCGGCGGCCGCGGTGCCGCGATCGGCGCGGTCGTCGGCGCCGGCACCGGTGCTGCCATTGCGTCCGAAGGCGAACGGCGGCGCAACGGCTACTACTATTACCGCAATGGCTGCTACATCCAGCGCTATGACGGCGCGTGGGTCCCGGTCGATCCCCGCTATTGCTACTAGTTTCCGAGTCTCTCTAAAGACGACTTCGCCGCGGCGGGACCGCGGCGAAGTCTTTTGATTTCAGCTATTGAAGAGATCGGGGCCCGCCCGCGTCCGCACCTCTCGGCAGGCAAGCCCGTCGATTTGAACGGGCACCAGCGCGCCGCTCACATCCTCGATCCAATCCAGAAATTTATCGATTGCGTATCCGGGGTTCAGCATCCAATGCGCTGCGCCCCATATCTGCTCTGCCAACTCAATCACCATCGATCCCCTCCATTCGATGATGAGCTACCCCTCTCACTCAATGATTCAGTGTCTCATGCATCGGCAAGATCGCGAAGCGCAGAGTAAAGATTTGGTAAATGCGTGGGTTGATGGCGCGCGCGTATCACGAATTGGCCGAGACGATGCCGTCTTCGCTCTCAGTCGAAATTCGGGACCCACCAAAAGAAGACGAGGTCAATGAAGCGGCCGATTGCGGTCGGCTCTCGGTAGGGGTACGTGAAGACGTCCCTCACGCGCCCGTCTTGCTCAAAAATGACCTGCACCTGGTGGCCATTGATCGTCCAGGTGTGACCGAACGGTCCACAGTCCGGTGCACAGCCGATGCCGTACGTGCTTTCCGGCGGACGCCCAACAATCGCTTCGACGTCCGCAGGCTCCATGCCCGGCTGGATCTTCGCTACGAGATCGCGGGGCCTGGTGACGAAATCAACAAGCCCATAAGTGCTGCAGGAGGCGAGCATGCCCAAGGGATAAGCGACCGCGAGGTCGATCAGCCATTTCCTCAACATCCCAAGCATGCTGCGCATCTCGCAAGTTCTGCAACCCGCCACACCATTGGTCGTTCTCAATACAGGCCGGGTTCGCCCGAATGAAAGGCGGATTATCAAAAACGGCCGGCTCTCAGATCAGCCGCATGCCTTTCAGGCTCGCATGTCCGGCCTTGCCGACGATGATGTGGTCGTGCACGGCAATTCCGAGCGGGGTTGCGATCGTGATGATCGCCTTTGTCATCTGGATGTCGGCCTGTGACGGCGTCGGATCGCCGGAGGGGTGGTTGTGAACCAAAATCAGCGCGGTCGCCGACAACTCCAGCGCGCGCTTGATCACCTCGCGCGGATAGACCGGCGTGTGGTCGACAGTACCAGTCTGCTGCACCTCGTCGGCGATGAGCTGATTCTTCTTGTCGAGGAAAAGCAGGCGAAACTGTTCCTTGTCCGAAAACGCCATGCTGGCGCGGCAGTAGTCGATCACGTCGTTCCAGGACGACAATTGTCGCTTCCCTTTCAGCTCGCCTTTGGCGATGCGGCTTGCGGCCGCGGCGATCAGCTTGAGCTGGTTGATGGAGGCATCCTTGACGCCCTCGACCTCGCGCAGCCGTGCCACCGGCGCATGCACGACCTCGGCGAACGAGCCGAACTTTTTCATGAGCTCCTTGGCGAGCGGCTTCGTATCCCGGCGCGGGATCGCCGCAAACAGCGCCATTTCGAGCAACTCGTAGTCGCTGAGCGCATCGGGGCCGGCGGCATAAAAGCGTTCGCGCAGCCGTTCGCGATGGCCGTGATAGTGCGGCTCATCAGCGTCCTCGTTGTCGGGCGGGCTAGTCCTGGCGGGCATCGGCGCAAGCATGCCGTGCCCCGCAACTTTTGCAACTAAGAAGTGCGCTGTGAGTTAGCGCCTACGCCGCCTCGACTTCGACGAACTCCTTGCCCACTTCGGTGGGAACTGGATCGCCGGATTCGCGGCAGTCCTCAACGTAGAGCTCGATGGCTTCCCGTATATTTTTCAAGGCTTCCGCGCGAGTATCGCCTTCGCTGACACAGCCCGGCAGCGCCGGCACGCTGACGACGTATCCGCCATCCTCTTCCTGCTCCAAAACAACCGTATAACGCACTGAATTTTGCTCCGCGCTATGATGTGACCGGCGGCTTCTCGCCATTGCGTTCCGACAGCGTGAAAATCTCGACGCCGTCGGCGGTGACGCCGACCGAGTGCTCGAACTGCGCCGACAGCGAGCGGTCCCGCGTCACCGCGGTCCAGCCATCGGACAGTATCTTCACATGCGGCTTGCCGAGATTGATCATCGGCTCGATGGTGAAGAACATGCCGGGCTTGAGCGGCACGCCTTCGCCGGGCCGGCCGACATGGATGATGTTGGGCTCGTCGTGGAACAGGCGGCCTAATCCATGGCCGCAGAAATCGCGCACCACGCTCATGCCTTGCGGCTCAACATAGCTCTGGATGGCGTGGCCGATATCGCCGGTGGTGGCGCCGGGCCTGACCGCGGCGATGCCGCGCATCATGGCCTCATAGGTCACCTCGATCAGCCGCTCGGCTTTGCGCGCAACAGGTTGGATCGCGTACATCCGGCTCGAATCGCCATACCAGCCATCGAGAATGAAGGTGACGTCGATATTGACGATATCGCCTTCCTTCAGCGGGCGGTCGCCCGGCATGCCGTGGCACACCACGTGGTTGACCGACGTGCAGGTCGAATAGCGGTAGCCGCGATACATCAATGTCGCGGGATAGGCGCCATGAGAAAAGGCGAACTCGCGCACGAACTCGTCGATGCTCGAGGTTGGCACACCGGCCTTGACGATGTCGGTGAGCTCGTCGAGGCACTTTGCCACCAGCGCGCCCGCCTTGCGCATGCCGGCAAACCCGACCGCTCCATGCAGCTTGATCTGTCCGGTCTTGCGGAGCGAGGTGTCGGTGGCTTCGATATAGCTCATGTCCAGGGCGGTTCCGGGCGGGCGTGCTTTTTGCGGAATTCAGCTCGTTGCAGTAGGTAATCTAATGATTGCGACGGTTCGCGCAAGCCGAGCTTTGGCGGCGGGACGTGCTCAATTCGAGCCTTCCACCGCGGTTTCGACCGGCAGCGCGCCGCCGCGGACGCGGATTTCGCGGACCGGATAGGGCACGTGGATGCCCTCGCGCTTGAAGACGTCCCACAAGGACAGCATCACCTCGCTCTTCACATTGTCCATGCCGTCAGGGTCGGCGATCCAGAAAGTCAGCGAAAACCGCATGCCGGCTTCGGCGAATTCGGTCAGGATGCAGTTCGGCGGCTTGTTCTTCAGCGCGCGGGGAGCGGCGGCCGCAATCTCGATCGCGAGCTTGCAGACGAGCCTCGGATCGGCATCGTAGCTGGTGGCGAAAATTACCTTCACCAGCGTGTTCTTGTCGGTGTAGGTCCAGTTGGTGACCTTCTGCGTCACCAGATCTTCGTTCGGGATCAGGAACTCGCGGCCGTCGCCGGCAGCGACGGAGATGTAGCGCGTCTTCATCGCGCTGATGCGGCCCGAATTGTCGCCGATGGTGACGAGGTCGCCCGGCTTCACCGACTTGTCGACCAGCAGAATGATGCCGCTGATGAAATTGGCGACGATCCTCTGCAGGCCGAAGCCGATGCCGACGCCGGCAGCGCCGGAGAAGATCGCAAGCGCCGAGAGGTTGATGCCGACGGCAGAGAGCGCGACCGCGATGGCAAAGATCAAAAGGCCCATGCGGATCATCTTGACCAGCAGGACCTGCAGCGACGGCGTCAGGTCGCTGGAGCGCTCGATCCGGCTTTCGATGAAGTTGCTGACGAGATTGGTGAGCCACAGCGCGATGACGAGCAGCACCGCGAGCTTGATCAGGAGCAGCGGCGTCAGCCGCAACCCGCCGAGCGTGATCGCAACCGAGTTCGAGCGCCTCCTCCACCGGATCGAGCTTGCCCAGGATGCTCAGCGCCGCCACCAGCCAGGCCGAGAGCGACACGATGCGAACCAGAAACTCGTTGCGGATGCCGGAGGCGACCAGGCGGATGATGAGCCAGGCGAGCGCGAGACTGGCGGCAACCGACAACAGATAGCTGCGGCTCGGCCAGGTGATGCTCACCATCACCAGCCGCGCGATGCCCATCAGCGCGACGAACACCGCGGTCGGCGCGCTTTCGACCAGCACGCGCACGAACAGCCTGAGCGGGATCGGCAGGCCGAGCCCGAGCGCGTTGACCTTGGCGCGCGCGCGCACCGCCGCACCGGCGGCAAACGAAAGGCCCGCAGCGACCATGATCAGTCCGAGCTGCAGGTAGAACCAGGGCGAGGTGACCTCCGCGCCGACCGAGCGCGCCAGCACGTGCATGTGTTCGAGGACGGTGTTCAGGTCCATGTCCATGGTCGAGATCTCGGGGCGCGCAAGCTGTAGCCGGGCATTGATTCGGCGCGTTGGCGGAACTTCCCACAAGCGCGGCGTCGGCGCCATCGAGAGAGGGCCACAAATCCGGGCATATCGCCGCTATCGAAGGAAATGGGTTGGCGAGGAACTATGGCAACGATAAGGATGCAAGGCAGCGATTCAGGATGGCTTGCGCGTTTACATGGCTTCTCTCGACTCCGTCAGCATAGCGATCCTGCTCGGTGCCGCGCTCGTCATGGCCGGCATCCTGTCGAGCCTGCTTGCGTTGCGCTTCGGCGCGCCGCTGCTCCTGGTTTTTCTGGTGATCGGCATGCTGGCCGGCGATTCCGGCCCCGGTCATATCGAGTTCGACGATGTGCGCACGACTTATCTCGTGGGCTCGGTGGCGCTCGCGCTGATCCTGTTCGATGGCGGCCTGCGCACCAAGTTCCAGAGTATCCGCAGCGTGCTTATGCCCTCGATGGTACTGGCGACGATCGGCGTGCTCCTGACCGCGCTGATTACCGCGCCAGTGGCCAGATATGCGCTCGATCTCGGCTGGGCCGAGGCGCTTCTGGTGGGAGCCGTCGTGGCCTCGACCGATGCCGCGGCGGTGTTTCTTCTGGTGCATGCGCAGGGGCTGAGGCTGCGCCCGCGTGTCGGCGCCACGCTCGAAGCCGAATCCGGCTCCAACGATCCGTTCGCGATCTTTCTGACGCTGATGCTGGTCGAGTTCATCTCGGTTGGAAAAACCTCGCCGGGCCATGTGCTGCTCGAGCTGTCGCAAGAGGCGGTGCTGGGCGCCTTCATCGGCATGATCGGCGGCCGGGTCATCGTGATCGCGCTCAACCGCGTCGCGCTTCCGCAGGGCCTGCACGCGCCATTCGTGCTGACGACGGCGCTGGTGATCTTCGGTGTCGCGCAACTTGTGCATGCGTCCGGCTTTCTTGCGGTCTATCTCGCCGGCATCATCGTCGGCAACCGGCCGACGCGGGCGCATAACTCGGTGGTGACTTTCCTCGACGCCGCAACCTGGCTCGCGCAGATCGTGATGTTCGTGCTGCTCGGGCTTCTGGTCTCGCCGCAACGGCTGGGGTCCAGCATCGGGCCGGCGGTGATTGTCGCGCTGGTGTTGATGCTGGTGGCGCGGCCGGTCGCGGTTTTCTTCTGTCTTGCGCCGTTCCGCTTCAACTTGCGGGAAAAGATCTTCATCGCCTGGACCGGACTGCGCGGCGCTGTCGCGATCTTCCTCGCCTCGATCCCGATGCTGGTCGGCCTGTCCAAGGCCTATCTCTATTTCGACGTCGCCTTTGTCGTCGTCATCATTTCGCTACTGCTGCAGGGCTGGACGCTGGCCTATGCCGCGCGGCGGCTGCATGTGGCGCTGCCGCGCGCCGACCGCGGGCCGCGGCGCGTCGAGCTCGATCTGCCCGGCCAGCTCGAGCAGGAGCTGGTCGGCTATCCCGTGCGATCCAAGAGCCTGTACTTCCGGCGCGGGCTGATCCCGTCCTGGTCGAAGCCGACGCTGGTGATCCGCAACCAGACCATCCTGTCGCCCGTGGAAGCCGATCCGATCGCGCCCGGCGACTATATCTACTTGCTGGCGCCTCCGGAAAAGGCCGAGGTGCTCGATCGTTTTTTCGTCGACATGCAGCCGAGCACCGCGCCCGATCCGCATCTGCTCGGCGACTTCATGGTCTCCGGCGAGCACACGCTGTCCGAGTTGACGGAGGTCTATGGCGTGAAGGTGGATGAAGGCTCATCCGCGCTGACGCTTGCGGATTATTTCGATATCCACCTCGATCATGCGCCGAAGGAGGGTGCAACCCTTGCGCTTGACACCATCGTGCTGGTCGCGCGCTCGATCTCCGGCGGCAGGGTCAACATCGTCGGCCTCCGCCTGCCGGAGGAGGAGGATCACGTGATCCCGCCGACGCGGATCGAGCAGTTTAAAAAGAAGCTCGCCGAGCTCTGGACCTCGGTTGCGGGGATTTGAACGCTCTCGATCGTCGTTTCCGGATGCGAAGGCGCAGGCGTCGATGTGCGGCCCGGAGGTCCCAGGCCCGGCATGCCTGCTCTGCTGTTGAGCATTGAGGCGTCTATCTCTAGTCTGCACCGCATCGAGGGAAACGCAAGGAGAGACGGCCAATGTCAGTCCCCGAGGATGCCCAGTTCGGCTTTGCAGCCGACTTCGATGCGCCGGTTCCCTACATGCAGCGGACGCGCGATTACTACAAAGCGATCGGCTACACGACGCCTTACCGCTGGGCGCATTACGTCGATGCGCCGTCCAAGCCGCTCGAGCAGCCATTGTCGCGATCGCGCGTGACCATCATCACCACGGCCGCGCCCTACGATCCCGCCAAGGGCGATCAGGGACCGGGCGCGGCCTATAACGGGGCCGCGAAGTTCTACAATGTCTATGACGGCGACACCTCGAAGCCGCACGATCTTCGCATCTCCCACATCGGCTACGACCGCAAGCACACCACGGCGACCGACAGCGGTACCTGGTTTCCGCTGCCGCAGCTTCTCAAGGCGAAAGGCGCCGGCCGCATCGGCGAGGTCGCGCCGCGCTTCTTCGGCGCGCCGACCAATCGCAGCCATCGCGTCACCATCGACGTCGACGCGCCCGATATTCTCGCGCGCTGCCGCGAGGACAAGGTCGATGTCGCCGTGCTGGTGCCCAACTGCCCGGTCTGTCACCAGACCGTGGCGCTGGTCGCCCGCCATCTGGAGGCCAACGGCATTGCCACGGTGGTGATGGGCTGCGCCAAGGACATCGTCGAGCACGCCGCCGTGCCCCGTTTCCTGTTCTCCGATTTCCCGCTCGGTAATTCCGCCGGCAAGCCGCACGACCTCGAATTGCAGGCGCTGACGCTGGAACTGGCGCTGCGCGTGCTGGAGAGCGCAGCGGGCCCGCAAACCACGATGCAGTCGCCGCTGCGCTGGAGCGCGGATGCGTCGTGGAAGCTCGATTACAACAACATCGCCCAGATGAGCCCGGAGGAGCTTGCGCGTCGCCGCGCCGAATTCGACCGGCAAAAGGAGATCGCGCGCGGCAACCGCGCGGCGTGAATCGAGTGATGACTCGCCGTCATTGCGAGCGAAGCGAAGCAATCCAGGCTTGATGTATCGGCGCTGGATTGCTTCGTCGCTTCGCTGCTCGCAATGACGGTGCCAGCCTCGGAAGGAAACACGCGTGACCCGTCCGTTCGAAGGCGTAAAGATCCTGGACTTCACGCAGGTGCTGGCGGGCCCCTATGCGAGCTATCAGCTCGCGCTTTTGGGCGCCGACGTCATCAAGGTGGAGCGCCGCGAAGGCGAGGACATGCGGCGCACCCCGCTCAGCCGCGAATGGTCCGAGCGCGGGCTGGCGCCGGGCTGGATCGCGATCAACGGCAACAAGAGGAGCCTGACGCTGGATCTCGGCAAGAGCGAGGCGATCGAGATCGTGCACAGGCTCGCCGGACAAGCCGACGTCGTCATCGAGAATTTTCGTCCGGGCGTGATGGACAAGCTCGGCATCGGCTACTCAGCGCTGTCGGCCATCAATCCGCGGCTGATCTATTGCGCCGTCTCCGGTTTCGGCCAGACCGGTCCGGAGCGCAACAGTGCGGGATATGACGGCAAGATGCAGGCCATGAGCGGCATCATGTCGATCACCGGTCACGAACAGACCGGGCCGACGCGCGCGGGCTTTGCGGTCTGCGACGTGCTGTCGGGCCTGACCGCCGCCTTCGGCCTTTCCAGCGCGCTGTTCCAGCGCACCCATACCGGCAAGGGGCAGCTTGTCGACGTCTCCATGCTGGAGGCCTCGCTGGCATGCCTGTCGGGCCCGATCGCGGATTTCTCCGTCGCCGGGCATCGCCAGCAGCTCTCCGGCAATCAGGCCGTGAGCCGCAAGCCGACCGCAAACCTGTTCAAGGCCGGCGGGGGCTATCTTCTGCTTGCCGTCAACAACGAGAAGCAATACCGCGCGCTGATGACGGCGCTCGGCCGCGAGGACAGCCTGCAGGACCCGCGCTTCGTCGACTGGTTCGCGCGCCAGCACAACGAGCCGGCGCTGCGCGCCCTCATCGAGGAAGCGCTTGCAGGCAAGAGCCCGCGCGAATGGGAGAAAATCCTCGATGCGGCGGGCGCGCCCTGTGCCAGCATCTGGAAGGTGGAGGAGGTGATCGATCACCCGCAGATCCTGGCGCGCGGCGCCATCCAGGAGATCGATACGCCCTACGGCCGCCTGCGGCTGGCCGGCAGCGGTTTTCGCCTCGCTCATGGCGGTGGCAAGCTCGACTCCATGGCCCCCTCGCTCGGCGCGCACACCGATGAGGTGCTGCGCGCGCTCGGCTACGACGACGGCGCGATTGCCGAGCTCAGGGCGAAAGAGGTGGTGTGAGACGATCGCCTAGCGCGCTGCTTGCAAAGGCGGGGGAAGCCGAACCGCAGCGAATTAGGTGCGACATGCTGACGCTCGAATTTCAAGAATTTCGCGAACGCCGAGTTCCAGCTTGACTTCGGTCGGTCGACCGAATTAGCTTCGCGGCTTAATTTCGAAGGCCGGATTTCCTTTTTTTCTTTGTTCCAGGCTGATTGCAGGCAGGACATTGCATGGCGCGCGGCGCGGTTCTCAGGGCCGACAAGGCAGACACCAGGATGGTGGTGCTCGAGGCCGCCAAAAAGGTGTTGCGCCAATCCGGATACGCCAAGCTGTCGACCCGCGACGTGGCTGCGGCGGCGGGCGTGCCCCTCAGCCAGATCCACTATCACTTCGGCTCCAAGCAAGGCATGGTGCTGGCGCTGTTCGAGTATCTCAACGCGCAACTGCTCGATCGACAGGCCTCGTTGTTCGACAATGCGAGCCTCAGTCTCTCCGAGCAGTGGGAACGGGCGTGCGACTATCTGGATGACGATATCGCCTCCGGCTACGTCCGCGTCCTGCAGGAGTTGATCGCAGCGGGTTGGGCCGACGCTGTGATCGGCAAGGTGGTCCGCGCCGGATTGATGGGCTGGAACGATGTCCTTCGCGGCCTCGCGCAGCGAGCCGAGCGCGAGCTTGGCGGGTTTGGTCCATTTTCGGCGGAAGAGGTGGCCGCCCTGATCGGCAACGCTTTCGTTGGCGCCGAGAGCATGTTGCTCCTCGGTATCGAGAAGAGGGGCGTTCCCGTGCGCCAGGCGCTTCGACGCTTCGGTGATCTTATTCGCATGAGAGAAGGCGTTTCATCAACCGGATGAGGTGACATCGTGCGCGCCAAGACACCCGACAAGGAAGGATTGGTTGATCGCGATGGCGTGAAGCTCCATTACGAGATTTACGGCGACGGACCGGAGACCATGGTCTTCCTGCCGCCCTGGAGCCTTACTCACGCGCGGATTTACAAGGCGCAGCTGCCTTATTTCAGCGAACGCTTCCGCTGCGTCACTTATGACGGTCGCGGTAACGGCAAGTCGGACCGGCCGGAGGAAGTAGCTGCGTACTCGCTGAGCAATTATGTGATGGATGCGCTCGCCGTAATGGATGCAACGGAGACAGAACGCGCAATTCTGGTCGGCCTGTCCTTTGGCGGGATGCTCGCCTGCATAGTGGCGGCCTACCATCCTGAACGCGTGAAAGCTGCGATCCTGGCGGGTACTGTCGCTGCGATAGGACCCGGTTATCCGTACATGAGAGCCGAGCATTTTCTCGCCCGGCGCGATTGCTTCGAAGGTTGGGACAAGTACAACCGCGCGTACTGGCTTGCCAGCTATCCCGATTTCGCGGACCACTTCGTGCGGCAAATCTGCTCCGAGCCTCACTCGACCAGGCAAATCGAGGAAGGCATCAGCTGGGCGAACGACACGACCGGCCCCGTGCTGGTCAGGACGGTCGAGGCACGCACGATCAAGCCAGAGTTCGATGTTGGCGAGGCCATGTATCGCAGGATACGTTGCCCGACGCTGATGCTCCACGGCGACAACGATCAGATCCAGCCCTATGCGCGCGGCAGGCTGGTCGCCGATCTCATCACGGGTGCCGAGCTTGTCACCTTTGTGGGCGGCGGCCATAATGTGCTCGGTCGTTTCCCTGCCAAGTGCAACGTCGCAATCGCCGGGTTTCTCGACCGGCGGCTTGGCATCAAGAGTTCAAAGAAACCGCCGGCTCGACGCGACAGCAGCAGGAAAGCGCTTTATCTCTCGTCGCCGATCGGGCTCGGGCACGCTCGCCGCGACATCGCCATTGCGCGGGAACTGCGCAAGCTGCACCCAGATTTACAGGTGGAGTGGCTGGCACAGGATCCCGTGACGCGTCTGCTCGAGGCTCACGGCGAGACGATCCATCCGCTCAGCCACAGGCTTGCAAGCGAGTCCCGGCACATCGAGCTGGAATCAGGCGAGCACTATCTTCACGCGTTCCAGGCGCTGCGGCGAATGGACGAAGTGCTGATCGCGAATTTCATGATCTTCCAGGACGCCGTCGAGGAGGGAAACTACGATCTCGTCATCGCTGACGAGGCCTGGGATATCGACCACTATTGGCACGAGCATCCGGAGCTGAAGAAGGCCGCGCTTGCCTGGTTCACTGACTTCGTCGGCTTCGTTCCAATGCCCGACGGCGGCGAGCATGAGGCGTTCCTGACCGGCGACTACAACGCCGAGATGATCGAACATGTCGAGCGTCACCCCGGTGTCCGCGACCGCGCGATCTTCGTGGGCGAGCCGGACGACATCATCCCTCGCTCGTTCGGCACGGACCTGCCCGCCATGCGCGATTGGGTGCCGAAACATTTCGAGTTTGCCGGCTATATTTTGGGAGAGCATCCCAAAGGGTTCGGCATACGCGCGGAGCTTCGGAACGCGCTTGGTTATCGCTCGGATGAGCGCGTCTGCATCGTCACCGTCGGCGGCTCCGGCGTGGGCACGCATCTTATTCACCGCATCCTGCGGAGCTGGCCGATCGCGCGCGCCGCATTGCCGGATTTGCGCATGATCGTCGTGGCCGGCCCGCGGATCGATCCGCAATCGCTTCGTGCGCCTGAGGGCGTGGAGGTACGGCCGTTCGTTCCGAACCTTGATCGTCATCTTGCAGCCTGCGATCTCGCGCTGGTCCAGGGCGGGCTGACGACTTGCATGGAGCTTACAGCCGCAGGAACGCCGTTCATCTATTTCCCGCTGAAAAACCATTTCGAGCAGAATTTTCACGTCGCTCACCGGCTGGATCGCTACCGCGCCGGGCGACGAATGGAGTTCGCGACGTCTACGCCGGAAATGATTGCCGACGCCATGATTGCCGCGTTATCCGCGCCGACGCGATTCGAGCCGGTTGAGGCCGAGGGCGCCGCTCGTGCCGCGCGGATGCTTGCCGACCTGATCTGAAGCTCAACCCTGAAGACAACGGAGATTGCAATGCGTGAGCCGAATCTTGAAAAGTTGAACGAGCTTGTTGGAAAGCTGGTGGGCGATCTCGGTGTGTCACTGGCCGGCGCCAGCATCCTGCTCGGCGATCGCCTGGGGCTTTACAAGGCCATGGCAGATGGCGAGCCGGTCACTCCCTCCGATCTCGCCAAAAAGACCAAGCTGCATGAGCGTTACGTTCGCGAGTGGCTGTCCGGCCAGGCGGCCTCCGGTTACGTCAATTACGATTCCGACAAAGACAGGTTTTCGCTCTCGCCCGAGCAGGCCATGGCGTTCGCCGTGGAAGATTCGCCGGCCTTTTTCGCCGGCGCGTTCGATGTGGTGCAATCAACTTACCTGGACGAGCCCAAGGTTGCCGAAGCTTTCCGCACGGGGAAGGGCGTCGGCTGGCACGAGCATTCGAAGTGCCTGTTCTCGGGCACGGAGCGATTTTTCAGGCCGGGCTATAACGCGAACCTGGCGCCGAACTGGATTCCCGCGCTCGAAGGCGTCGAGGAGAAGCTGAAGGCCGGCGCGAAGGTCGCCGACGTCGGCTGCGGTCATGGCGCCTCGACGATCGTGATGGCAAAGGCCTATCCGAAATCCGAGTTCTTCGCGTTCGACTACCACATGCCTTCGATCGAGCGCGCCAGGGTACTGGCACGCGAAGCGGGTGTCGGCGATCGCATCACCTTCGCGCAGGCCAGCGCCAAGGAATTTGCGCCACGCAAGTATGATCTTGTGGCCTTTTTCGATTGCCTGCATGACATGGGCGATCCCGTGGGCGCCGGCAGGCATGTGAGGGAAACGCTGGCAAGGGACGGGACGTGGATGATCGTCGAGCCGTTTGCGTGTGACGACCTGAAAGACAATCTCAATCCGGTCGGCCGCGTCTACTATCACGCCTCGACTTTCATTTGCACGCCCGCATCCCTGTCGCAGGAGGTCGGCCTGGGGTTGGGAGCCCAGGCGGGCGAACGCAGATTGCGACAGGTCGCCACGGAAGCGGGCTTTAGCCGTTTCCGGCGGGCAACCGAGACGCCATTCAACATGATCTTCGAGGTACGCCCTTGATCGGCTGAGGCGGCGCGGTCACCGCGCGCCGCACCACAGGCCTGCCGGCCGGTTGACGGCCGGCAGGCGTTCAGTTTGCCGCTTCATCTTCGCTTTGCGGCCCGTATTGCTTGCGCACAGGGCGCGCGCCAAAATTCCGATTTGCTGAATAATCTCAATCCGATCGCGTCATCCGGCCGTCGTCTCCATGCTGATTTTCAGAAATCTACTTGACTTCGCCGCCAAATCAGCGGCATCTTTCGCGCCGTCCCGCTCCAACCAGAGGGGCGCTTCGGCCGATCGTCACGAAACGTGGGGCGGGATGCGATGGACGCGACAGCGCGTGCGACGAGCGCGGCAGGTCGCGGACGACGAAATCGTGTGGTTCTGGCGCCCCTGGGCTGGCGCTAAGCTTGCGGATTGGCGACGTCGACCCTGGCGGGTCCGACGGGATTCCGCAGGCGACGGTGACTAAAACGTCACGGACACCGGGAAGAGCGCGAAAATAAGCGTTAACACCATCGCGCAGGGAATGTCGCTTGTTCGGCTTCACCTGTAGTGACTTGCTTGTGTGCTTCTTCACTTCGCACACAAGGCTGCGGGTGCAGCACAACACCCGGCATTCCCTGCGCCCTCTTTCTCTTCGAGGGACGTCGTTCGTGCAGAGCTCGGGCACCTCGTGTCGCGGGAATGCGCAGACACGCCCGCCGCGATCGTCCCCGTGGAGAGGCAGCTCGGGACGGTCGGAGCCATGCTGTTTGACATCCGAATCGGAAAATGCGCCGTGCTCGGGTTGGAGCCATGACTCATGGCATGAACGGCGGCCTGCGTTGATCGGTCTCCGCCTGCGCTGGGACGACGGGGAAAACACCCGCCGTCCAAATCCGCGGCCGACTGTGCGGCCATGCGCTGATTGCCTAGTCCGGCAGTCCGGCGTGGCGCAACGGGGTCAGCATCGCCTCGAGATCCGTCGGATGGCGGTAAGGCAGGCGTCGCGCCCAGCGGCTGGCGGTCAGGTTGGGATGATTGGCGAGCATCCGCTTCACGGTCAGTCGTGCCTCGTCCTCACTGCCCAGGTTCCAGAGCGAGGCCGCAAGCGTCGACTGCGCCGTCAGCCAGTTTGGCTTCTCGGCAAGGACGCGCGAGGCAATATCGCGCGCAGCGTTGAGATCGCCGAGATGAAACCTGGCACGTGCCTCGTCGACCATCGACTCCTTGCGGCTGAGCGGGCTCAACCGTTGCGCCTGCTCCTCGTAGCGGGCGGACTTTCGGAAGTCGCCGGCATAGCCGAGAAACATTCCGGCCATATGATAAGCGTCCGCGCAGTTCGGGCCCAGCGCGACTGCCTTCTCGCCCGCAGCGACGGCTTCGTCGTGCCGACGCTGAAACAGCCGGACATAGCCGGTCGTCACGTAGGCCATATAGTGGTTCGGGTCGACGACGTGTCCCCGGGACGCGTATTCCAGCGCCGCTTCGTAGGAGCTCGTTTCGCTGCTTTCCCACTCGAAACGAATCTGGTCGGTGATGATCATCCCAAGCAGGCCGAGGGCGGGGATGTAGCTCGGGTTGATGGCGAGCGCGTGCTCGGCTTCGAGGCGCGCTTGCGCATGTGTGTGCCGGGCGAAGTTGATGTACAGCGTTCGGCCCTTGATGAAATGCTCGTACACCAGCGGGCTTCCGGCGCGTTTGCGCCACACCCGCGCCTCTTCGCCCAGCGTCAAGCGGACCTCGAGTGCGGCCGCGATGTCCTGCGTGATGCGGTCCTGAAGTTCGAAGACGTCGTCGAGATCGCCTTCGAAGCGGTCTCCCCAGACGTGCCCTCCGGTCTGGCTGTCGATCAGTTGCGCCGTCAATCTCACGCGGTTGCCGGCCTTGCGGACGCTGCCCTCGAGCACATAACGGACGCCGAGCATTCGCCCGATTTCGCGGATATCGCGCGTCTGCCCCTTGAAGACAAAGCTCGAATTGCGCGCGATCACCAGCAGCTCCTGGATCTTCGAGAGCGTGGTCAGCACGTCTTCGGCGATTCCGTCGGCGAAATATTCCTGCTCCGGGTCGCCGCTCATGTTCTGGAACGGCAACACGGCAAGCGAGGGCTTGTCCGGCAGCGGCGGGGGCTTGGAAAAATTCGAGGCCGCCGCGATCGAAGCATTGGCCGCCGGGCCCGCCATGTAAGCCCTGATCGGTCCTTCGATGTTCCGGACCTGTTGAGCGCCGAGATCGGTGAATGCCAGCGGCAGTATCTTTTTGACCTGCTCATGGGTCGTGCCCGATACGCAGACGCCGCCGGGCTCGGCCAACGCCTGCAGGCGCGCGGCGATGTTGACGGCATCGCCAAACAGGTCGCCGCCGCGGACCATCACGTCGCCCACATGGATGCCGATACGGAAGTTGATCCGCTTGTCGGAGTCGATGCCGGAGTTTGTCTCGCGGAGTACAGACTGCGCCTCGATCGCGCACTGCACGGCGTCGACGGCACTCGCGAACTCCGCGAGAACGCTGTCGCCGGCCGTGTTCGCGATGCGGCCTCGATGCTCGGCAATCGCCTTGTCCAGGATCGCGCGCCGCGCGGCCAGACCCTTGAGCGTCCCGACCTCGTCGGCGCCCATGAGACGGCTATAGCCTTCGACGTCAGCCGCGAAGACCGCTACCAGCCGGCGATTGAATTCCACGGGGTCCGACACGGCCGTTTCCTGAGCCGCTGTTGCGAAATCGTACCGGAAATTTGGACCCTCAGGGGGCCAACCGTCAATCGGATGCAGGGCGCTGCGGCGCGCGTCCGGACGACGCTATCCGGCAAGCACCTTGACGCCGCCGAACGACGTCACCCGTCCCCGCTGCAGGAGCACGATGTGCGTCGCAAGCTGACGCATCTCGGCGGCGTCATGGCTGACATAGACCATGGGCACGCGCGCCTCGTCGCGCAGGCGCACGAGATAGGGCAGGATTTCCGCGCGGCGGCCCTCGTCGAGCGAGCCCAGCGGCTCGTCCAGCAGCAACAGCCGCGGTTTGGAGAGCAGTGCGCGGCCGAGCGCGACGCGCTGGCGTTCGCCGCCCGACAATTTGCCGGGCCGGCGGCTGAGCAAGCCGGCGATGTCGAGCAGTTCGGTAACGCGGCGATATTGCGCGAGATCGTCGGGCAGTCCGTTCATGCGCCGGCCGTAGTCGAGATTCTGGGCGACGTCGAGATGCGGAAACAGCCGGGCATCCTGGAACACATAGCCGATGCGGCGTTGCCAGGCCGGCACATGGGTGCCCTTTGCGGTGTCGTCGAGCGTCTCGTCGTCGATCGAGATGGTACCGCGATCGGGGCGCAAGAGTCCGGCGATCATGTTGACCAGCGAGGTCTTGCCGGCACCGGACGCGCCGAACAGGCCGGTGACCCGGCCCTCGCTGGCAAACGCGGCAGTAAGCGAAAATTCGCCGAGTTGCTTCTGCACGTCGACACGCAGCATGTCAGTTTCCGTGCAATCGCCGGGTCGCGCGTCGCGCGAACCATTCCGAGCCGATCAGAGCCGCGATCGCAATCACGATGGAGACAACGACGAGTCGCAGCGCGGCGGCATCGCCATCGGGCGTCTGGATCAGCGAATAGATCGCCGACGAAATCGTCTGGGTCTCGCCCGGAATGTTGGAGACGAAGGTGATGGTGGCGCCGAACTCGCCGATGGCCTTGGCGAAGCCGAGCACCATGCCGGCGAGCACGCCCGGCAGCGCCAGCGGCAGGGTGACGCTCCAGAATACCCGCCAGGGCGGAGCGCCCAGCGTCTCCGCGGCCTGCTCGAGCCTGCGATCGACGGCCTCGATTGAAAGTCGGATCGGCCGCACCAGAAGCGGAAATGCCATGACGCCGCAGGCGAGGGCCGCGCCTGTCCAGCGAAAGGCGAAAACGATGCCGAGATCCGCAAGCCACGCGCCGATCGCGCCGCGCCGGCCGAACGTCAGGAGCAGGAGATATCCGGTGACGACAGGCGGCAGCACCAGCGGCAGATGCACCAAGGCGTCGAGGAGCGATTTGCCCCAGAAATCACCACGCGCCAAAGCCCATGCGAGCGCAATGCCGATCGGGGTGGCGACGATCGTCGCAACCGTTGCAACCCTGAGCGACAGCAGGATTGCGGTCCATTCCGTGGGTGTGATCTCGAACACGTCGTGCGTTGAACGATCAGGACGTCGGTTTGACCAGATAGATGAACCCGTACTTTTCCAGCACCGCCTTTGCCGCCGACGAATGCAGATAGTCGAGATAGGCCCTGGCCTCCGGCTTTGCGGCGGCCGTCGCCGCCACCGGATAGACGATCGGCGGATGGGAGTTGGGCGGGAAAGTGCCGACGATCTTCACGCCGGGTTCCACCTTGGCATCGGTCGCGTAGACGATGCCGAGCACGGCTTCGCCGCGCGCGACCAGCGTCAATGCGGCGCGCACGCTGTCGGCCATGGCGAATTTCGGCTCGGCCGCGCCCCAGGCGCCGAGCTTCTCCAGCGCGGCCTTGGCGTATTTTCCGACCGGCACCGACTTGACGTCGCCGGTTGCGATCTTGCCATCGCCGGCAAGCCTTGCGAGATCAAAACCGGCGCCGATCGGGACATTGTCGATCTTCCAATCCTTCGGCGCGATCAGCACGATCGAATTGCCGAGCAGGTTGACACGGCTCGCTTCGTCGATGGTTTTTTTGGCGCTTGCGTAGTCCATCCAGTCGGTGTCGGC
The DNA here is from genome assembly GCA_963738845.1 of uncultured Alphaproteobacteria bacterium. Classification (GTDB taxonomy): domain Bacteria; phylum Pseudomonadota; class Alphaproteobacteria; order Rhizobiales; family Xanthobacteraceae; genus Bradyrhizobium. The sequence continues at coordinate 228,422 of CAVTYJ010000027.1, forward strand.
GGAAATGAAAATATCCGCCGGCGCGCCCTGCTCGATCTGCTTTGCCAGCGTCGAGCTGGCGGCATAGCTGGCATTGACCTTGATGCCGGTCCCGGCTGCAAACGCCGCATCGATATCGTCGAGTGCGTTCTTCATCGAGGCCGCAGCGAATATGGTCAGCGTCCTGTCCTCCGCAGCGGCCGGCGCAGGCGCCGCGCCGCACAGGATCGCGAAGCTCAGCAGGATTCCGCAAAGTCGATGCATCGGGGCGCTCCATGCCCGTTTGCGCGCGGGGGCTGGGGCGCGCGCAAAGCAGGCCTCGGTTCATTCGGATTGCGATCTCTGCGGAAGCGCCGTTCCACCTGTCCCTCCAAGCTTACGGCCGGGGAGGGCTATCGCGGCAGCGACCATAACAGGCCGATCCGGCATGTAAAAGGCCCTATTCCGAGGGCAGGATCGCAATCGAGATCGCCGTCTCGATGGTACCGGAGACTTGCAGCAGGAATGGGCTCGCGGCGAGCTCGTACTTCATCGTCTTGCGGATGCCTTCGCAATTGGTGGCACCGCTGAACGCCTTGGGTTTCAAGACATGTCCGTCCTGAATAAGCCGCGCCAGGATAGATGGCTATCGCTTGGCGCTGGACTGTTTTGCGTCCGGCTGTTTTGCCTCAGGCTGCTTTGCGTCGGGTGCATGGAGCACGGCGCGGCAGGCCTTCGGCAGTTGCGCCAGCGTCGGTCCGATCCTCGGCTTCGCCGGCTCCTTCGGCTCCGGTTCCGGTTTGGGATGGATGATCGAATCCTTGAACCAGTAGGCGAGCTCGGAGGGCTTGCAGCCTTCGCCGCCGTCCTGGTCATGCTGGCCTTCGCATTCGCTGTTGCCGGGCGGGCAGCGCATGCGGATATGGAAGTGGTAGTCGTGCCCGAACCACGGGCGGATCTTCGACAGCCAGCTGCGATCGCCCTTGGCCTCGCGGCACAATGCCTTCTTGATCGCGGCGTTGACGAAGATGCGTTGCACGGCCGGCTCCTGTGCGGCATCGCGCAACAGCATCCAATGCTGCGGCGTCCAGACCTTGGGATCGACGTCAAGCCGGTCCTCGCGCACCATCATGGTCGCCGACATATCTTCGCGCTGCTCGCGCGACAAGAGATGATCCGGCATCGGCGTGAGCCAGATGTCGGCGTCGAGGCCGATCTGGTGGCTGGCGTGGCCGCTCAAAGCGGGTCCGCCGCGCGGCTGGCCGATGTCGCCGACCAGGATGCCCGGCCAGCCCGTGTCCTTGCGGACATTGGCGGAGAGCCGTTTCACCAGTGCGATCGTGTCCGGGTGGCCCCAGTTGCGGTTCCGCGACAAGCGCATGACCTGCCAGGCGTTGCCCGTGATCGGCATCTGCTCGCCGCCCGCAAGGCACCCTTTGTTGTAGGCACCGATCGCTTTCGGTGGCATGGCCGCCGGCAACAATTTTCGTGCAAAGAGCTGCTTGGCGCCGATCTTGGGATCGTTGGGATTTTCCAGCGGGGGCAGCGGCTTCGGGTCGACACTGCCCCTGTCCTGCGCCAGCGCCGGACCAACGCTGACAAGCAGCGCGGTCACCAGCGGGATCAGAATCAGGCGAGTCTCCATGGCCTCACTCTAGGCGCCGAATGTGGTGTCGGGAAGGAAAAGGCGCGCCACCGTCGCGGTGGATCGGTCGTAACGCACAATCCATTTGGCCGACGTGGTGGTCCGGGTCTGCACGTCTCGGCATCGGCATTGTCCGCCTCAGACGCGGGCGCGCCGCGCAGCTCCGTCATCCGACGGAACACCGGCTCAAACATCCGCGATCTTAACCAGATGCTAACTCTGTCTCGCACTGACCAAATTTGATGCGCGGTGCGGCTCCTTGCATGCAGTGACAAAGCAACCGACCCCAGCACCGGACATCCTCACCTGTAGTTGTGCCGATTCTTCGGCGGACTCGCTACCGGACCACGCCACTTGGCGCACCACCGCAACCTTTGATTTAATTGAGCCCATTCTTTCGCCTGCAAAACAGGCAAGCGGACATCCGAAATATGACGAAGCGGACCTTCCCAAGCCACTGCTTGGCGGCGGGCCGCGGAACAAGATACCATTTTTTCAGAGACTTGGCCGAGAACAGGCGTTCACGGAGATGCGAGTAGGACGTGCAATGCCGAGGGTTCGGCCGCCAAAACGGAACAAGCTGAAGCGTGCGGCAATGCCACGGCCTCTACTGCGGCCACGGAGGCCAAGCCCCAAGCTCAAGTGCAACATCGCAGCCAGCGTTCCGCTCGAAATCACGGAGATCGAGCGCCAGCGCGCGCAGGCCGAGGCCGCGATTGCGGAAGCAAAGGTCTCGCACGACCGGCTGCGTGAAGCCATCGATATCCTGCCGCAGGGCATCGTGTTTCTGGACGCCGAAGGCCGCTACATCCTCTGGAACAGGAAATACGCCGACATCTACAAAGGCAGCGCCGACCTGTTCAAGGCGGGCGCGCGGCTTGCCGATACCATCCGCGTCGGTGTCGCGCGCGGAGACTATCCGGAAGCCGTGGGCCGCGAAGAGGAATGGATTGCCGAACGGCTCGCCAGAATGTCCCAACCCGGCGAGCGCCACGAGCAAAAACTGGCCGATGGCCGCGTCGTCCTGATCGAGGAGCGGCTGACGGGCGACGGCGGCCTGATCGGGCTGCGCATCGACATCACCGAGCTGAAGCAGCGCGAGGCCTCATTCCGCCTGCTGTTCGACGCCAATCCCGTTCCGATGATTGTCTGCGCGCTCGAGGGCGAGCGAATCCTGTCCGTCAACGATGCGGCGGTCGCGCATTACGGCTATAGCCGCGAGGAATTCGAAAAGCTTACGATCCGCAGGCTGCAGGCGTATGAAAGCGAGCCGCCCTGGGCAAGCGAGCGTTCGAGCGACGAGCAGGCCGCGCGGACGTGGAAGCATGTCAGGGCCGACGGCTCGCTGATCGATCTGGCGATCTATTCGCGCGAGCTCGTCTACAACGACAGGCCATCGATGCTGCTGGCGCTGATGGATATCACCGAGCGCAAGCGTGCCGAGGCGCGGCTCACATTCATGGCCCAGCATGATGGATTGACGGGCCTGCCCAACCGCAATCTGCTTCGCCAGAAGATGGACGAGGTCCTGCTGCACACCCGCCGCACCGCGGAGAAGGTCGCGGTCATGGTGCTCGGGCTCGACAGTTTCAAGTCGGTCAACGATACCCTCGGCCACGGCGTCGGTGACAAGCTGCTCAGGGGGGTGGCCAAGCGCCTGCAATCGTCACTGCGCGATGAAGACATTCTCGCCCGGCTCAATTCCGACGAATTCGCGATTGTCCAGACCGGACTGAGCCGGCCCGAGGACGCGGCCATGCTGTCGCGGCGGCTATTGGAGGCGATCGCCGATCCTTATCTGCTCGAAGGCCACTCGGTGGTGATCGGCGCCACGATCGGTATTGCCATGGCGCCCGGCGACGGCGACGATTCGGAAAAGCTGCTCAAGAATGCGGACTTGGCGCTGTCGCGCGCCAAGAACGAGTCGCGCGGCACGTTTTCCTTTTTCGAATCCGGCATGGACGCTCGAGCACAGAGCCGCCGCAAGATCGAGCTCGATCTGCGCGACGCGATTCAGAACGAGGTGCTGCGGCCGTACTACCAGCCGCTGGTCGATTTGTCATCCGGGCGCGTTACCGGCTTCGAGGCGCTGGTGCGCTGGCCACATCCCGAGCGCGGCATGGTCTCGCCGGCGGAGTTCATCCCGGTTGCGGAGGAGACCGGCCTGATCAACGGGCTCGGCGGGCTGATGCTGCGGCGCGCCTGCATGGACGCGGCGCACTGGCCGGACAATGTGCGCGTCGCGGTCAACCTCTCGCCGGCGCAATTCCGCACCGGCAACCTGCTGTCGATCGTGATGGACGCGCTCAAGCAATCCGGCCTGCAGCCGACGCGTCTGGAGGTCGAGATCACCGAGACGCTGCTGCTCGAGAAGAGCAGCCAGGTGCTGGCGACCTTGCATGCGCTGCGTGCGCTCGGCGTGCGTATCTCGATGGACGATTTCGGCACCGGTTATTCGAGCCTGAGCTATCTGCGCAGCTTTCCGTTCGACAAGATCAAGATCGACCAGTCGTTCGTGCGCGGGCTCGATGCCAACCGCGATGCGCAGGCCATCGTGCGCTCGATCGCGAGCCTCGGCATGGGGCTTGGCGTCACCATCACCGCCGAGGGCGTGGAGACCGAGGCGGAGTTGAGCTGCCTGCGCGCGGAAGGCTGCCACGAGGGCCAGGGCTTCCTGTTCAGCCGTGCGCGGCCCAACGCGGAGATCGTCGAGCTTTTGCAGGCCCAGTGCGAAGCGGATGCGGAAGCCGGCGGAAGCGCGGCGATGGTGGCTTAGGGAGGCCTCTGGCCGGCGAAGCCATTTGCCGATTGCACGTCGCAACATTCCGCAAAGCGATCGAACCTCGGCGGCTTTGCCAGCGTCCAAGACAACACCGAACGACGACGGGTTTACGTACATGAGCCTTGAGGCGGATTCGTCCGTGAGCACGACGCCGCTCTACGCGCGATTTTCGCGCCGCGTCTCCAGCTTGTTCGTCGACTGGATAATCACGATAGGTGTCGTTTTCGGAGCAGTGGCGATCGCGATCGCCGTGCGGAGCGACAATTTCTCGCGTGCGCTGGGATTTTTGGTCATCGCTGGGCTGGTGCTGTACGAGCCGGTGCTCGTGTCATCGACCGGCGGCACGCTGGGGCATCACGCCAGCAACCTGCGCGTCGTCGACGAGCGCGGCGGCAACCTGAGCTTCCTGAAGGCTTGCGCGAGGGTCGTCATCAAGGGGGCGCTCGGCTGGTACTCCTTTCTCTTCATGGCGGCCACCCGGCGCAATCAGGCGATCCACGACCTGTTGACGCGGTCGACCGTGCAAATCCGCGATCCATCGAAGGCGGCGCCTAGCCACTACATCACCGATCGCCTCGAACTGGTGGCCCCGAACATGCCTTCGCGGCTGCGGCGCGTTCTGGTCATTCTCGCCTATCTGGCGGGTTCGTTGGCCTTTCTTCTCGCCTGCCTGATCACAGACGTGGATTTCTCCTACGACTGCCTCGACAACAACGTCTGCACCTCGATCGCGAATATCATGATCGATGTCGCTGGCCTTTTGTGGTTCGCAATGGTGGCGATCATCATTGTGCTCGGCTGGAAGGGCAGGTTGTTCGGGGCGCGCAGGGCTTAGGTCGCTGCGCGCTTCTCACCGCGCCGTCGGTGGCGTCTGCAATTTCGCCGACAGGATTGCCTTGCCGGCGTCCTCGTAGTGCGTGTCGCGTGCCTGTATCTGCTGTGCGATCGCGTGCATGTCGCGGAAGCGGCGTTCGAACGGATTTTTGGCGAAAACCGCTGTGGCGCCGGCCATGTGATAGGCGGTGTCGACCACCGATGCGGCCTGATGAATGGTCCAGGTCACGGCAATGCGCAGCGCAATACGGTGCGCTTCGGTCACGGGATCGCCGCGCTCCAGATCGCGCCAGATTTCGGCGGCGGTGCCATAGAGATAGGCGCGCGCCGCGCGCAGGCTTGCCTCGGTGCGGCCGATCAGCCCCTGCACCGAATTGTTCTCGCGCATCGCGCCCAGTCCTTGCGGGATCTTGCTGCGCGACAGATCGATGGCCGCATCCAGCGTGGCGCGGGCGACGCCGAGCGCGGTCGCCGCAAAGCCCATGCCGAATACGGCATTGGTGGTGAGCTTGTAGAGCGGGCCCTTCTCGCGCACGGCGTGGGGATCGTCGCGCAAGGCCGCGAATTTTTCGGGAATGAAGAGATTGTCGACCGAATAGGAGTCGGTGCCGGTGCCCTTCAGCCCGATCACGTCCCAGACGTCGTACATGGTGGCGCTCGCGACCGGGAACAGGATGGTGCGGACTTCCACAGATCCATCCTTCTTCCTGCGCGGCGTGCCGTCCGCCTCGACGATGCGGACATGGGCGCCGAGCCAGCTCGCTTGCCGCGAGCCGGAGGCGAAATCCCAGCGCGCGTTCGCCATGTAGCCGCCGTCCACCGCCTTCACCTCATGCGCGATCGCGCCCCAGGCCAGAATGCCGGGCGGCGTGTTGAAGATCTCGTTGGCCGCATCCGGCTCGAGATAGGCCGCCGTCATGGCGCAGACCGAGCATTGGCCGAGGCACCAGGCCGTGGACGCATCAGCCTTGGCCACTTCCTCCTGCATCTGCATGAAGATTTCGAGCGGCGCCTCCGCCCCGCCGAAGCTTTGCGGCAACAGCGCGCGGTAAAGCCCGTTTTCGATCAGGGCCGCTGTCAGGGCCGGCGTCAGCCGCCGCGTCCGCTCGGTCTCGTCGGCCTCGCGCGCGATCAGGGGCTGCAGCGCGCGGGCGCGCTCGACAAGGCCGAAGGCGGCGGGCTTGTTCATGATGTTTCCGTGCCCTTTTTATCGGTCGATCAATTAACAGACATGGTGGCGCATCCGTTGCTCCCGATCAAGCCGCTTGCGACGTCACGCCGTGGCGCGGGAAAGCTCGAGTTGCTGTGTCCGTCTGGCGGGGAAGCTCAGCGCGATCGCAACGGCAGCGAGGCCGATCGCAAACGAACCGCCATGAAGCCAGCCATAGCCGTGGAAAGTGTCGAACACGAAGCCGCCGGCCCAGGGCCCCAGCGCCATGCCGAGGCTCGCAAAAGCCGACACCGCGCCGAACACCGTGCCCATGATGCGCGCGCCGAAATACTCTCGCACCAGCACGGCATAGAGCGGCATCACCCCGCCATAGGCGAGGCCGAACACCACCGAGAGCGCATAGAATTCGCCGAGCCGCGCGACCGCCAGATATGTGGCGATGCACAGCGCCTGGACCAGAAGGCCCGCGACCAGCACCGGCTTGGCGCCGAGGCGATCGCCCAGCGCACCGAGCAGCAGTCGTCCGCCGAGCCCGGAGAAGCCGGCGAGACTATAGACGCTGACCGCGGTGAGCGGCGCGATCCCGCAGACCATCGCATAGGACACCATGTGGAAGATCGGGCCAGAATGCGCGGCGCAGCAGGCGAAATGTGCACCTGCGAGTGCCGCGAATTGCGGCGTGCGAAGCGCCCGCGAAGCGGTCCATTCCGCTTGGTGCGCGTCGGTTACGTGCGCGGTGTCCGTGCCCTCGCGTTGCGGTGCCGGCCGAACCAGGAACGAGGCCGGGATCAGCAGCGCCCATGCGGCGATGCCGATCACGAGCATCGCCGTGCGCCAGTCATAGGCCGTGATCAGGAAGCTCGCCGACGGTGCAATTGTCAGCGGCGCCACGCCCATGCCGGCGGACACCAGCGCGACCGCAAGGCTGCGATGCTCTTTGATCCAGGCGCTCGCCACCGCCACCATCGGTGCGTAGAAACTGCCTGCGGCGATCCCGATCAGCCCGCCAAACAGCAACTGGAATTGCCAGAGTTCCTGCGCCCGGCTGGCCAGCACGAGGCCAAGGCCGAGCACGACGCTGCCGGTGAGCACCACGATGCGCGTGCCGAAGCGATCCGACAACGTGCCCCAGAAGAACGCGGCAAGACCCATGAAGAGAAAATCGAGCGTCGCCGCCGCCGAGACGCCCGCGCGCGACCAGCCCATTGCATCCGAGATCGGTTGCAGGAATACGGCGAGCGACAGCATCGAGCCGAAGCCGACGCAGGTCATCAGCGCTCCGGCAGCGACGACGATCCAGCCATAGTCGAACCGGGAAGAGGGGCTCATGCGTTTCCTCGCCGCTCTTGTTGTTATTGAATCTGCGCGAGCCCAATGTCGTCCATCGGGCGCGGGAGGGCAAGCCATGTCCTTGCCATTTCGAGACACGTCGATCATGCCTGGCCTTCACAACGGACATGCTCTGCGCGTCGTGCCAATGGCGTGAGGCTGTCTTGGTCTCAGCTATCCACCTTCAGCGCGGCGATAAAGGCCTCCTGCGGGATGTCGACCTTGCCGAACTGGCGCATCCGCTTCTTGCCCTCCTTCTGCTTCTCCAGAAGCTTGCGCTTGCGCGTCACGTCGCCGCCGTAGCATTTGGCGGTGACGTCCTTGCGCAGCGCGCGTACGGTTTCGCGCGCGATCACCTTGCCGCCGATCGCCGCCTGGATCGGGATCTGGAACATGTGCGGCGGGATCAGCTCCTTCATCTTCTCGACCATGGCGCGGCCGCGGCCTTCGGCGCGAGTGCGATGCACCAGCATCGACAGCGCATCCACCGGCTCGCCATTGACCAGGATCTGCATCTTGACGAGATCAGCCGGCTTGTAGTCGGTCAGGTGATAGTCAAACGAGGCGTAACCCTTGGAGACCGATTTCAGGCGGTCGTAGAAATCAAATACCACTTCGTTCAGCGGCAGATCGTACTTCACCATCGCGCGGCTGCCGACGTAGGTCAGCTCCTTCTGCGAACCGCGCCGGTCCTGGCAGAGCTTGAGCACGCTGCCGAGATATTCGTCCGGCGTCAGGATCGTCGCCTCGATCCAGGGCTCCTCCATCTCTGCGATCTTGACCACGTCCGGCATGTCAACGGGATTGTGGATCTCGATTTCAGAACCATCGGTCAGCTTCATCTTGTAGATGACGCTTGGCGCGGTCGCGATCAGATTGAGATTGAACTCGCGCGACAGCCGCTCCTGGATGATCTCCAGGTGCAACAGGCCGAGGAAGCCGCAGCGGAAGCCGAAGCCGAGCGCCGCCGACGTCTCCATCTCGAACGAAAAGCTCGCATCGTTCAGCCTGAGCTTGCCCATGGCCGCCCGAAGCGATTCGAAATCGTCGGCATCGACCGGAAAAAGCCCGCAGAACACCACCGGAATCGCCGGCTTGAAGCCATGCAGCATCTCGCTGACCGGCTTCCTGTCATCCGTGATGGTGTCGCCGACGCGGGTATCGGCGACCTCCTTGATCGCAGCCGTGATAAATCCGATCTCGCCGGGGCCGAGCTCGTCGACCTGCTGCATCTTCGGGGTGAAGAAGCCGACGCGCTCGACGTCATAGGCGGCGTTGGTGCCCATCATCCGAATGCGCTGGCCTTTCCTCATCACGCCGTCGACCACGCGAATGAGCACGACCACGCCGAGATAGACGTCGTACCAGCTATCGACCAGAAGCGCCTTCAATGTCGCGTCGCGGTCGCCCTTTGGCGGCGGGAGCCGCGTGACGATGGCTTCGAGGACCTCGGGTACGCCCTGACCTGTCTTGGCGGAAATCTCGATCGCATTCGATGCGTCGATGCCGATCACGTCCTCGATCTGCTGCTTCACCTTGGCGGGCTCGGCCGCCGGAAGATCGACCTTGTTCAGGACCGGCACGATTTCGAGATTGTTGTCGATCGCCTGATAGACGTTGGCGAGTGTCTGCGCCTCGACGCCCTGGCTCGCATCGACCACGAGCAGCGCACCTTCGCAGGCCGCGAGCGAGCGCGAGACCTCGTAGGCGAAGTCGACATGGCCCGGCGTGTCCATCAAATTGAAGACGTAGTCGTTGCCGTCATGGGCGCGATAGTTCAGGCGCACGGTCTGTGCCTTGATGGTGATGCCGCGCTCGCGCTCGATGTCCATGGAATCGAGCACCTGTTCCTTGCCCGCCATTTCGCGTTCGGTGAGGCCGCCCGTCATCTGGATCAGCCGGTCGGCCAGCGTCGATTTGCCGTGGTCGATGTGGGCGACGATCGAGAAGTTGCGGATATTGGAAATGGGGGCAGTCGTCATGGGGCGCGGGATAGCATTGGCCTTCCCGTGCGGCAACCATATTGCGTTATTTTAACGGCACTTCTTCACGGCAAGCTGATTCCACTCATGCGCAAAACGCGCTACGCGTGAGACCATGTCGACTGCTTCCATCCTGCCCGTCGCTGCGCGCAGGCGCCGAAGGTTCAGCCTGAGGCGACCGGCTGCCTGGCTCGCGGCGCGCGCGCGCAATCCCGGCACCGGCCTTTGGCTCGTGATCAGCTTCGCGCTTCTGCACGACCTGATCTGGACGCTCGCGCTGATCAAGCTCAAGGCGGCGCAGGACGTTCACATGGATGTCGCGGAGGCATTTGCCTGGGGCCAGAAATTCCAGCTCGGCTACGGCAAGCATCCGCCGCTGTCGGGCTGGATCGCGGGCCTCTGGTTCCGTTACTTCCCGGTCGCCGATTGGGCCGCCTACGCGCTCGCGATGACCACGGTCGGCGTCGGCCTCGTGATCTGCTGGTTCCTCAGCCTGCGCGTGGTCGACCGCCGTCGCGCCTTTTTTGTCGTGGTGATGCTCGCGCTGTATCCGATCTTCAATTTCAAGGGATTCAAATATAACCCGGATCTCCTGCAGCTCGTCACGCTGCCGTTGGTCGTGCTCGCCTATCTCAACGCGTTCGAGAAACGCACGTGGCAGGCCGGCGTCTGGCTCGGCCTTGCCGGCGCGCTGGCGCTGATGACCAAATACTGGGTGCTGACGATGATCGGTGCAATCGGGCTTGCCGCGCTGTTTCATCCCGAGCGGCTGAAGTTCTTGAGCTCGCCCGCGCCATGGGTGGCGATCGCGACCCTCGTCGTTGCGATGATCCCGCATCTGATCTGGCTCTACGACGTCGATTTCCTGCCGCTGACCTATGCAGGCGATGTCTACGGCCTTGCGGATCGCGCTGCGGGCGCGCGGCTGGTGTGGGGCTATATCGGCCACAATGTCGCGCTGCTGGCGCTGCCGGTCGCACTCGCCATTCTGAGCCTGCTCTGGCCCCCGCGCTGGCTGTCGCGCGCATGGGCGCGCGGCGAGAACCGAGGCGTCGACATCGCGCAGGCCAGGAACGTCTGGTTCATTCAGGCCATCGTCGCGATCGGACCACCGCTCGGCGCTCTCGCTTTCAAGGTCTACCTGAAGACGGATTGGGGCATCTCGCTGTTCTTCCTGGTCCCGCTGGCGCTCGTTGCCATTCCGTCCGTGCGCATCCCGTTGGCCGCGCTGTTCAGGATCGCCGCGCTCTGGCTGGTTCTCTCGCTGGCGACGCTTGTCGCGGCACCCCGCATCGCCGCCTTCGAAATCGCCGACAATCCGAACGGCGCCAACAGCTATGGCGCGCGTTCGCAGCTCGCGCGCGAGCTGACGCAAGCCTGGCACATGCGCTTTCCGACGCGGTGGGCGGTGGTCGCCGGCACCACCGAAGTCGGGGAACCCATGACCTTCTACAGCCCGGACCATCCTGCGCCGTTCACGCCGGGCGAAGTGTGGTCGTCGGGCCTGACGTCGCTTGAGGAGGCCAAGCGGCTCGGCTTCATCGGGATCTGCGATACCACCGACGGCCGGCTTCCGACCTGCGAAGCCTGGATGAAGGAGAACGCGCCCGATGCCGAGCAACTGGTGATGACGACCCAGCGCTTCTTCGCTGGACATCCCGGACCGGCGATCGCCTGGAAGATCTTTATTCAGCCGCCGGCAAAATAGCTTTGAGGAACGCGCTTATGGATCTCGATCTCAGCGGAAAGCTCGCACTCGTCACCGGTTCGACCCGCGGCATCGGACTTGCCGCCGCAAAAGGGCTGGCCGAGATGGGAGCGCATGTCATCGTCAGCGGTCGCGAAAAGAATGCTGTCGACGACGCCATCGCGAAGCTGAAGCCGTCAGCAAAGGGCAAGTTGCTCGCGGCCGCGTTCGATCTCGGGACGGCCGCCGGCTGCGACGCGCTGATCGGGCAATTTCCCGATCTCGACATCCTCGTCAACAATCTCGGTATCTACGAGCCGAAAACTTTCTTCGAGATCGAGGATGCCGACTGGACCAGAATGTTCGAGGTCAATGTGATGAGCGGCGTCCGCCTCACGCGGCATTATCTGAAGCGGATGCTGGACCACAAGGATTGGGGCCGCGTCGTCTTTGTGTCGAGCGAATCCGGCATCTATGTGCCGAAGGAGATGGTGCATTACGGCTTCTCGAAAGCCGCGCAGCTCTTCATCGCGCGTGGCGCGGCGGAGCAGACCAAGGGAACGAGCATTACCGTCAATTCGGTACTTCCCGGTCCGACATGGGTCGAGCAGACGCCGCTGCGTCTGTCGGCACGCGCCAAGGCCGCGGGCACCACCGTCGACGATCTCACGTCGCGCATGTTCACGGAGAGGCGCCCGGCCTCGCTGCTGCAGCGTTATGCAAAGCCCGAAGAGATCGCGAACCTGATCTGCTATCTGTGCTCGAAAGCCTCGAGCGCGACCAACGGCGCGGCGCTTCGCGCCGACGGCGGGATCGTCACCAATCCCTTTTAGAGCATGATCGCGCTTTAGTGCAGCACTAAGTCCCTTCCTCGTTGAACTTGCTTTCAACGAGCTTGGTGATCGCGGCAATCGCGGCCTCGGCCTCCGGGCCGGTGGCCGAGACCCTGATCGTGGTGCCCGGTCCCGCGGCCAGCATCATCAGACCCATGATGGAGGTGCCGCCAACGGTCTCGCTGCCTCGCGTCACCCACACTTCGGCGCTGAATTTCTCGACGGTCTGGACGAATTTCGCGGACGCGCGCGCGTGCAGGCCGCGCTTGTTGATGATCAGAAGCTCTTTGGAAATGGCGCCGGCGGGCACGCTGGCCCCCGGGATATTCTCCGGCGACGCGTCGTCGTCGGTCATTTGCCGGCGAGAACCCGGCTGGCGATGGTGACGTATTTGCGGCCGGCTTCCTGGGCCATGGCGATGGCGTCGGGAAGCGAGCGCTCTTCGCGCACCTTTGCAAGCTTGACCAGCATGGGAAGATTGATGCCCGCGAGCACTTCGACCTTGGGGCGGCTCATGCAGGAGATCGCGAGGTTGGACGGCGTGCCGCCGAACATGTCGGTGAGGATGGCGACGCCATCGCCGGAGTCCACTCGATTGACCGCTTCGATGATGTCGCTGCGACACAGATCGGCATCGTCCTCGGCCCCGATCGTGACCGCTTCGATTTGCTTTTGAGGACCCATGACATGTTCAAGCGCCGCCCTGAACTCGTCGGCAAGGCGCCCATGGGTCACCAGTACTAGACCAATCATCGCAAACTCCTCGCGGGTGCTTTCTTGGTGCACCGCACGAACGCGCCACTTTGACCATCCAGAGCCCCCGCGCAAGAGGGGATGTTTGCGGGCCTCCCGAATAGGATGTGAAGAAGGGGGCAGCCGCGCCGGTCTACTCCGTCGCGATAGTGGGGGTGATATGGTTACCAATTCCCTTCCGGCAATGGGCCGAAAGGTTAACGGAGCCTGAACTCTTGGTTGTCGTCAATGCGGCGACAACCAGCGGCAGGGGCGAAAAGCCGCTCCCCACAGGGATTCGCGGTATTTTGGCACCAAAAATGCTTATTTCGAGGGCACTCTCGGGCGGCATCCGCTCCGCATCTTCGGCCGCGAGATCGACGACCAAGCCGACGACGGCCTCGGCAACGAAGGCGAGCTTGCGGATTCCAAGCCCGCGAACTTCGATCAGGCCCGCCAAGGAGGGGGCCGGGCGGACAAGTAATTCTCCGCCAGCTGTGTCGAGATGGACACGGTCATCCCCCACCAGAACAGCGTTCGGAAGCTGCCAGGATGGGCCGCTGCAAATCAACTCGAAGGCGAGACGCGATTTGCCCGCACCCGACGGACCGCGGATCAAGACTGCCCGCTCCCCAACCTTCACCGCAGAGGCATGGACCGTGTTGTCCGGCCTTGCGGTCATTGCGCCGGCAGCCTGACGACGAAACGGGCGCCCGCGATCGTGGGCTGGCCGTCCTCGCCTTTCGGGCCCGCGCGGTTCTCGGCCCAGATGCGACCGCCATGCGCTTCGACGATCTGCTTGGAGATCGACAGGCCGAGGCCCGAGTTCTGGCCAAAGCCCTGATGCGGCCGGTCGGTGTAGAAACGCTCGAACACGCGCTCCAGCGCATCGGGCCGGATGCCGGGGCCGTCATCATCGACAACGATCTCAATGTCGTTGCGCAGGCGGCGGCAAAGGATGCGCACCTTGCCGCCTGGCTGCGAGAAGGACTGCGCGTTGGACGACAGGTTTGAAATCACCTGCCCGAGGCGCGAATCATGGCCGGGCACCGAGAAGGTGTCGTTGGCGCCGCGTCCTTCGAAACGGACCTCGACCGCGACGTCATGGCCGAGGCGGGTTTCGTTGGCGACCGAAGTCAACGTCGTCAGAAGGCGGCGCAGGTCGACGGGCGCCATATCCTGGCGCTGCAGCTCGGCATCGAGGCGGCTCGCATCGGAGATGTCGGAGATCAGGCGGTCGAGCCGCTTGACGTCGTGCTCGATCACCTCGAGCAGCCGCGTGCGGCTTGAATCCGAGCGCGCCAGCGGCAGCGTCTCGACCGCCGAGCGCAGCGAGGTCAGCGGATTCTTCGAGTTCATGCGCGACGTCGGCGGCAAACATCTCGATTGCCTCGATGCGATTGTAGAGCGCGCCGGTCATATCGCGCAGCGCACCCGAGAGATGGCCGATCTCGTCGCGTCGCATGGTGAAATCGGGAATTTCGACGCGCGTCTTGATGCGGCGGCGAACGCGCTCGGCCGAATCGGCAAGCCGGCGGACGGGGCCCGCTATGGTGCTGGCGAGCAGCAGCGACAGCACGATCATGACAGCGGAGGCGACGCCGCCGACCTTGAGGATCGCAAGCCGTTCGGCCGTCACCATCTGATCGATGTCGTCGCCCTGCGTCGACAACATCAACACGCCATGGATCGCGCGCGAACGCAGGACCGGGACCGCGACCGAGACAATAACCTCGCCGCGGGAATTGACCCGCACCATGCTGCGCTTCTGGCCTTTCAGCGAATCGGCGACCTCTTCGTAGCCGGTGCCGGGGGCTTCGGGCCCAAGCTCCTTGTAGAGCGGAAGGTCGCCGCGGTTGAGCCAGGTGCGGATCGCGATCATGGCGCGCTCGGCGATCCCCGGCTGTCCCGCGAGCGGCGGCAGGTCGAAGCGCAGCACGTTTTCGAGCGTGCGGCTGTCGAGCAGCAAGGTCCCGTTCGGATCGTAGATCCTCGCGCGCGTCTTGGTCGGCGAAATCAGGGTGCGCAACACCGGCGCAACGCGCTCCGGATTGATCGGGAAGTCGAGCGGCGAATACTCCTCCGGGCCGGCATAGCTCTCGCCGGCCTTTAGGTCGAGCAGCCGGTCAGGCTCGATGGTGATGGTGTTGGTCTGCACGGTCGCGGATGCCGCGATCGCGCCGGCGATGATCTCGGCCTGGACCAGAAGGCTCTGCGCGCGTGCATCGATCAGGCCGGCGCGGAATTGCGACAAATAGAGGATGCTCGCCACCAGCGCGAGCAGGCCCGCGATGTTGAGCGAGACGATGCGGCGAGTGAGGCTCGAAAAGGACAGTGTGAACAGAAACTGTCCGGCGCGGCTCAGCCAGCTCAGCGGCCGCTGCCAACCCTTGATCGGCGGACTTTCGAAGTCAGCGCCGTCCAGCACCAAGGACGACGAAGCGTTCTCGGCACTCACGGCAGCATCATGCGGCGTCGTTCGATCAAGCAATGGCTGGCACTTTTGTCGACGGGGTTTTTGCAAATCCCGAACCCGATTTTCGCAAGCTGGTCGCGAAAGGCTCCTTTTGCAAACGCCGGGTTCGACGGGCACTCAAGCGCGATCGGATCAGGACGAGCAGCGATCGCGCTGTAAATTCCTGGTGGGGCATGACCTTTTCGGAAACAGGTGACCGCCTTTCCGGATCATGCTCCAGCCGCCGATCATGCCTCCTTGAAACGGTAGCCGACACCATAAAGCGTCTCGATCATCTCGAAATCGTCGTCGACCACCTTGAACTTCTTGCGCAGCCGCTTGATGTGGCTGTCGATGGTGCGGTCGTCCACATAGACCTGGTCGTCATAGGCCGCATCCATCAGTGCGTTGCGGCTCTTCACCACGCCCGGCCGGGTCGCGAGCGCCTGCAGGATCAAAAACTCGGTGACGGTGAGCGTCACCGGCTCGTTCTTCCAGGTGCAGGTGTGGCGTTCCGGATCCATCCTGAGCAGGCCGCGGTCGAGCGCCTTGGCGTCGTTCTCCTTTGGCGCGGCGGTCGGATCCTTTGGCTGCGAGCGCCGCAGCACGGCTTTCACACGCTCCACCAGAAGACGTTGCGAGAACGGCTTGCGGATGAAATCGTCTGCGCCCATTTTGAGGCCGAACAGCTCGTCGATCTCCTCGTCCTTGGACGTCAAGAAGATCACCGGCAGATCGGATTTCTGCCGAAGCCGCCGCAGCGTCTCCATGCCGTCCATGCGCGGCATCTTGATATCCAGAATTGCAAGATCGGGTTGGCTGGTACGGAAGCCGTCGAGTGCGGAAGCGCCATCCGTATAGGTCATGATGCGGTAGCCTTCGGCTTCGAGGGCTATTGAAACAGAGGTGAGAATGTTGCGGTCGTCGTCGACCAGGGCGATTGTGGGCATGAGCCTGCTTTCAGAATATGAGTTAGCTGAAACGGCGAGCATCCCGTTGATGCGCCGCATATTTGGGCTTCGGAAGTGGCCACCGAGCAATGCAAGCTGGGCTGAAGTGTGACCAGTTCCGTAAAACGCTTCAATTCGGGCGAAGCACTTTGACCCTTGTGAGGCGGTTTAGCCGAAAAAAGGTCCTCATTGCAACAGGATGGGGAGGAAATTGAGATGCAGCCGACGGCCAATTTTAGCCCTTCCAGGCTTGCCAAATCCCTGCTCCGGCGCAGCCGGCAGGGGGCCCTGGCGACCCTTATGCCCTCCTCGGGCGACCCCTATTGCTCGCTGGTGAACCACGCAAGCCATTCCGATGGCTCGCCGATTCTCCTGATTTCCCGGCTTGCGATTTACACCCAGAACCTGCTCGCCGATCCCCGCGTCTCGCTGATGCTGGATGAGCGGGCGGAGGGCGATCCGCTGGAGGGCGCGCGGATCATGCTGTCCGGGCGGGCAGGCGAGGTGAGTGGGGACAATCTCAAGATCGTGCGACGGCGCTATCTGAACGCCCATCCTTCGGCGGAGGCCTTTGTCGATTTCAGGGATTTCTCCTTCTTCCTGATTCGCCCCTCCGCAACCCATCTGGTCGCGGGCTTTGGCCGGATCGTCGACCTCAAGCCGGAGCAGTTTCTCACGGAGATCGGCGACGCTGCGACGCTGATCGATGGCGAGCAGGGCGCTATCGATCACATGAACCACGACCATCGCGATACGATGAACCTTTATGCGACCAGGCTGCTCGGCGCCGAAAGCGCCGACTGGCGCTGCTGTGGTTGCGACCCCGACGGCATCGACATGCAGGCCGGCAGGACGGTTCTGCGGCTCGAATTCGGCGAGCGCGTCACTACACCTTCCGACTTGCGCAAAACATTGGTGAAACTCGCCGAACAGGCGCGGGCAAAGGGTTAGGCCATTCGGTGCCTTTTGAACGCGCAAGCGCGTCGGCGCGACCCATGACAAGTTTTGGCAAATGCTTTGGCGAGAGCCGTGATGAAAAACCGCAAGCGATTGGCGATGACGATCTGCGTGGCCCTGGCCGCAGGTTTCGGCATCGGCTCGCAGTCTTCGGCGGAAGGTTTGGGGGCCCAGAGCGCGCGGGTCAATGCACTCGGCGCTGCCGGTAAATATTCAGAAGCCATCCCGCTGGCCGAGGCCATGGTGGCGAACCTGGAGAAGGGGCCGCCCAGCCGCGATCTTGCAGGAGCAATCAACAATCTCGCGCAGCTCTATGGCGAGACCGGGCGCGATGCCGATGCCGAGCCGATGTTCAACCGAGCGATCGCGATCATGGAAAAGGCGGTGGGGCTCGACTCAGTCGCGATCGCGCCCGAGCTCAACAATCTGGCCGCGCTCTATCAACGCCAGCAGCGCTATGCCGAAGCCGAGCCCTTGTTCAAGCGCGCGCTGGCGCTCTCCGAGAAGCAGCTTCCACCCAACCATCCCGACCTTGGTCGCGCGCTCAACAATCTTGCGACCAACTACGAGAAGCAGGATCGCCATGCGGAGTCAGAGGCGCTGACCAGGCGCGCGCTGGCGCTCTACGAGAAGGCGGCAGGTCCCGAAAGCCCCGCGGTTGCGACGCTCCTGAACAATCTGGGCCAGATCGAGAAGGTGCAGGAGCGCTACAACGACGCCGAGCCCGCGATCAAGCGCTCGCTTGCGATCCGCGAAAAGGTGCTTGGCACCAGCCATCCCGACGTGGCGCGCTCGCTGAACAATCTCGCCGACCTCTATCAGCGCCAGAACCGCTTTGCCGACGCCGAGCCGCTGTTCAAGCGCGCGCTCGCGATCCGCGAAGCCGCCGTCGGCCCCGATCATCCCGACACCGCGGCGTCCGTCAACAATCTCGCCTCGCTTTACCAGGCCGAAGGCCGCGCCGCCGACGCGGTGCCGCTGATGGAGCGGATGATTGCGAGCGGACGCGCGCAATTGCGTATCGCGCTTCCCGTGCTTTTCGATGCGCAGCAGCTCAAGGTGATGCCCGCCGAGCAGGCGGTCGATGAGGCCCTCGACGTCGTCCAGCACGGCACGCAATCGTCGGCAGCCTCCGCCGTCAACAAGCTTGCGGTGAGGCTTGCCGCCGGCAGCGACCGCCTCGCCGAGCTGGTACGAAAGGATCAGGACCTTGCGAGCGAGGCCGAGCAACTCGACAAGGCGATCGTTGCTGGGCTCTCCAGGCAGGCGGGGCGTGATCCGGCTGCGGCCCAGCGCAGCCGGCAACGTCTTGCCGCGATCGCGGCCGAACGCGCAGCCTTGCAAAAAAAACTTGCGATCGAGTTTCCCGGATATGCCGCGCTGTCGAATCCGCTGCCGCTGAAGGCCAAGGAGATCCAGGCGCTGTTGTCAGGTGACGAGGCGATGGTGGTGTTCGCACTCGCCGACAAGGAAAGCTTTGTCTTCGTGCTGACCCGCGACAATGTCGATTGGAGAAAGATTTCCGCTCGGCGCGGACGCCATCTCGCAGAAGGTCGCGGCATTTCGCAGGGGCCTCGATCTCGGCCAGGCGAACGATGCCTCCGGCAAATCGCATCTGTTCGATCTCGTGCTTGCCAACGAGCTTTACGTCGCCCTGCTCGGTCCGGTCGAGCCGCTGCTTGCCGGCAAGCGCAGCCTGTTGATCGCGCCGGCCGGTGCGCTCACGGCCTTGCCGTTTCACCTCCTGGTGACGTCCGCCCCGCCGGCCGCCATTCCCGAAAAGATCGAAGGCTACCGCGATGCGGCCTGGCTCCTGAAGCGCCACGCCGTATCGGTGTTGCCATCGGTTACGAGCCTCAAGGCGCTGCGCGGCTTTGCGCAGCGCGATCAGGCCGTCAAGCCCATGACAGGCTTTGGCGATCCCCTGTTCAACCCGTCCGGCGGCGGCAGCGAGAAGCGCATGGCGTCGCGAAGCCTGACCAGCACCGCCTATACCGACTTCTGGCAGGGCGCTGGCGTCGATCGCGCCAAGCTTGCCGCAGCGCTGCCGCAACTTCCCGATACGGCCGACGAGTTGAACGCGGTGGCCAAAGACCTCGCCGTTCCCGCGTCCGACATTCACCTCGGCGTCGACGCGAGCGAGACAACCGTGAAGCGGCTGGACCTTGCCGACTTTCGCATCGTCTATTTCGCCACGCACGGCCTGGTCGCAGGCGACGTCAAGGGCGTGGCCGAACCCTCGCTTGCACTCTCGATCCCGAAGCAGCCGTCCGCTCTCGACGATGGACTGCTCACCGCGAGCGAAATCGCGCAGCTCAAGCTCAATGCGGACTGGGTCGTGCTGTCGGCCTGCAACACGATCGCCGGCGACCGGCCGGGCGCCGAGGCGCTGTCGGGACTCGCGCGTTCGTTTTTCTATGCGGGCGCGCGGGCGCTCCTGGTCACGCATTGGGCTGTGGATTCGCAGGCCGCGACCCGGCTGACGACATCCACCTTCGACCTGATCAAGGCCGAGCCCGGCATCGGCCGCGCGGAGGCGCTGCGGCGCGCAATGCTTGCCTATGTTAACGACGGCTCGTCGCCACAGAACGCCTACCCGGCCTTCTGGGGGCCCTTCGCACTGATCGGCGAGGGCGCGGGGCGCTGAACTAGTTGATTTTGCGAGATAATATCGATCGACGTGTCAGCGCATCGAGGCGCCGCGCATCGCACTGCGGGAGCGCCGTCGGTCGAGCATCGGCAAGATAATTCCGGCCCGCACTGCGGCAAATCTTCTGAAACATGCCGAGCCCTGGCGAATAAACCAAAACCTGTGGGATCGGCTTGGCAAGACCGGCGTTCATCCAGTAATAGGTCGCCGACTTGGCCGTCAGTGGCTATTGTGGAGGGGTTACCGCGACAGACGACAAACTCGTAAGCGAAAATTGCGCCTTACGACGACGCGGGTTCGAGGAGGAGTTTTCGTGCAAGAGACTGGCGTGCATAACGTTGCCTTCGGCGCCGAGAAATTCGGCTTAAGAAATCTCAAACGGGTGCACTGGAATCTCGGCGCATCGCAGCTCTATCAATACGCGCTCTCCGCCGGCGAGGCCGTGCTTTCGGCCGATGGCGCATTGTGCGCCGACACCGGCGAGTTCACCGGCCGCAGCCCGAAGGACAAGTTCACTGTTCGCGACGGCTTGACCGACAAGAAGATGTGGTGGGCCGGCAACCAGTCGATCACGTCGGAGCAATTCGATTCCCTTTACAAGGATTTCCTCAAGCACGCCGAAGGCAAGACGCTGTTCGCGCAGGACCTCTATGGTGGCGCCGATCCGAGCTTCCGGATCAAGACGCGCGTCTTCACCGAACTTGCCTGGCACTCGCTGTTCATCCGCACGCTCCTGATCCGCCCGCAGGCGATCGAGCTCGACAGCTTCGTGCCCGAGCTCACCATCATCGACATGCCGAGCTTCCGCGCGGATCCCAAACGTCATGGCGTGCGCTCCGAGAACGTCGTGGCCATCGATTTCGCCCGCAAGATCGTCCTGATCGGCGGGTCTTATTATGCCGGCGAGATGAAGAAGAGCGTGTTCACCACGCTGAACTATTACCTGCCCGAGAAGGGCGTGATGCCGATGCATTGCTCCGCCAATGTCGGCCCCGCCGGCGATACCGCGATCTTCTTCGGCCTGTCCGGCACAGGCAAGACGACGCTGTCGGCGGACCCGAAGCGCACCTTGATCGGCGACGACGAGCACGGCTGGGGCAGGGACGGCGTCTTCAATTTCGAAGGCGGCTGCTACGCCAAATGCATCAAGCTCTCGAAGGAGGCCGAGCCGGAAATCTACGCCGCATCGAAGCGCTTCGGCGCGGTGCTGGAGAACGTGGTGCTCGATGAGGATACCCGCGAGGTTGATTTCGACAACGGTTCGAAGACCGAGAACACGCGTTCGGCCTACCCGCTCGATTTCATCCCCAACGCCTCGCGTACCGGGCGCGCGCCGCATCCGAAGAACGTCGTGATGCTCGCGGCCGACGCCTTCGGCGTGCTGCCGCCGATCGCAAAGCTGACGCCGGCGCAGGCGATGTACCACTTCCTGTCCGGCTACACCGCCAAGGTCGCCGGCACCGAGCGCGGGCTTGGAAAAGAGCCGCAGCCGGAGTTTTCCACCTGTTTCGGCTCGCCGTTCCTGCCGCTCGATCCGTCGGTTTACGGCAACATGCTGCGCGAGCTGATCGCCGAGCACAATGTCGACTGCTGGCTGGTCAATACAGGATGGACCGGCGGCAAGTTCGGCACCGGCAGCCGCATGCCGATCAAGGTCACGCGCGCGCTGTTGACCGCGGCGCTGGATGGCAGTCTGCGCAACGGGGAATTCCGCACCGACAAATATTTCGGTTTCGCTGTGCCGACCGCGCTGCCGGGCGTGCCGACCGAGATTCTCAATCCGGTCAACACCTGGAAGGACAAGGACGAGTTCGACAAGACCGCGCGAGCCCTGGTTGGCATGTTCCAGAAGAACTTCGCCAAGTTCGAGAGCGTCGTTGACGCCGACGTTCGCGCGGCTGCGCCTGACGTCAGGCTCGCGGCGGAGTAAAGGCGATAGCGTCATTCCGGGATGCGCGAAGCGCAGGCCCGGAATCTCGAGATTTGCGGGGTCGATGCTGCGTGTCGCCGCGGAATGACAGTCAATAAAAGGGCCGTCCGCCAGCTGCCCTTTTTGATAAGGCCGGACGCATTCAGACCTTGAAATACATCATCTGCGTCGTGGTCGCGAGCAGCCGTCCGGCCGGCGACCACAATTGGCCGGTCTGATCACCGTAGCTCTTGTGGAACGTGCTGGCATCGGCGAGCGCAAGCACGCGGGTGATGTTTTCCTTTGCGAGGTCGTCGGCGTCGACGTGGAAATAGGTCGTGATCGTCACCGTGCCGAAGGGCAGCATCTCGCCGCGCATATGAAAGATGCGGGCAAAGAACGCATCCGACATCGCCGTCAGCGAAAGATGGTCGATCGTCCGCGGCACGCGGTCGCACATCCATAATTTCGAGAATGCGCTCGGCGGCGCGGATGCGCCGCTCGCGCGCATGACCGGAAATCCCTCCACGAAGCGCATATCGTATTGGCTGACCCAGCTTGCCGGCTTCAGCGAGAATGGTTTTGCCTCCTCGAACGGCACGCTTTGGGGAAGCGACGCCACCTGGTGCGACCATGAGGGCCGGCGTTGTGCGAAAACAGCCGTGGCGATGCTTGCGGGATCGGCACCGCCCTGCGAGAGCTCCACGCTCCAATGCTGGGATGAGCGATTTGCCCTGACGAGGCGGACGTCGAGGTCGAAGTCGCCCTCCACGATCGGTGCGCAGAAATTGACGGTGAGCGCCACGGGATCGCCCGAGCGCTGGGGGTGCTCGACAAGCGCGCGCAGGATCGTCGCCGCCGTCGCGCCACCGAAAGGGCCGACAAAGGCCCAGTAATCCGGGCTGGTGCGACCTTGCCAACGGCTGTCGCCGGCGACAACCCGGGTGGCATCATCGAACAGGTGTTGGGATTTGGTGAGCATATGGAGCATCCGGTTTTCCGTCGTTGCGAGCGGAGCGAAGCAATCCAGAGCCGTGCGTGAAACTCTGGATTGCTTCGCTCCGCTCAAAATGACGGAGCAATAGCATCGCAAGTTTAAGTCACTCAATGACGCCGGAGGTAATGGCCGGCCTTACGCCGGTTCAGGCGGTCGCTCCACGCTGTGCGCCTTCATCCGCCTGCAGCGGCCGCACCGGAACGTTCCAGATCTCCTCGGCGTATTCGCGGATGGTGCGGTCAGAGGAGAACCAGGCCATGCGCGCCACGTTGAGGATCGAGGCGCGCGTCCAGGCCGGCACCACCTGCCAGCGCGCGTCGATGCCGCGCTGTGCCCCGTAATAGGAATCGAAATCCGTGCTGACCATGTAATGGTCGAGATAACGCAGCGCATGGGCGATCTGCTCGAAGCGGCTCGGCTCGCCCGGCGAGAACTCGCCCGAGCCGATCGCGTTGATCGCGCGCGCGAGCTGCGGCGACTTGCGGACCACGTCGGTCGCGTCCAGACCCTGCTTGCGGCGGATCATGACGTCGCCTGCTTCCAAGCCGAAGATCGCGATGTTCTCGGCGCCGACATGGTCGCGGATCTCGATATTTGCGCCGTCGAGCGTGCCGATCGTGAGCGCGCCATTGAGGGCGAGCTTCATGTTGCCGGTGCCGGAAGCTTCCATGCCGGCCGTTGAAATCTGCTCTGAGAGATCGGCCGCCGGAATGATCACCTCAGCAAGGCTGACATTGTAGTCGGCGAGAAACACGATCTTGAGGCGCCCGCCGAGCGCGGGATCATTGTTGACGACATCGGCGACGTCGTTGATCAGCTTGATGATCAGTTTCGCGTAGCGGTAGCTCGCCGCCGCCTTGCCGGCGAAAATCTTGACCCGGGGAACCCAATCCCGGTTCGGATCGTCCTTCATCGCCTGATAGAGCGCAATCGCCTCCAGGATATTCAAGAGCTGGCGCTTGTATTCGTGGATGCGCTTGATCTGCACGTCGAACAGAGCGGACGGATCGAGCTTGATGTTCATCCGCTCGCCGATCAGTCGCGCCAGCATGACCTTGTTGTGCAGCTTGACCTTTCGAAACTGCTGCTGGAACGCGTTGTCGCTGGCATAGCTTTCGAGAACGGCAAGCTGCTCGGGATCGTCCAGCACCGCCTCGCCGCAGGATTTGCGCAACAACTCCGTCAGCTTCGGATTGGCGAGCATCAGCCAGCGGCGGAAGGTGATGCCGTTGGTCTTGTTGGTGATGCGGCCGGGGTAGAGATGGTTGAGGTCGTGAAACACCGTCTCGCGCATCAGGTCGGAATGCATCGCCGAGACGCCGTTGATGCGGTGCGAGCCGACAAAGGCGAGCTGTCCCATCCGCACGCGGCGGCCGCCTTTCTCGTCGATCAGCGACACCGATGCGCGGAAATCGATGTCTCCCGGGCATCGATGCTCGGCGAGCGCCAGATGCGCGCTGTTGATGCGATAGATGATTTCCAGATGCCGCGGCAACAGCCGCTGGAACAGCTCGACCGGCCAGGTTTCCAGCGCCTCAGGCAAAAGCGTGTGGTTGGTGTAGGACAGCGTGCCGACCGTAATCTTCCACGCCTCGTCCCATCGGAAATAATGCAGGTCGACCAGGATCCGCATCAGCTCGGCGACGGCAAGCGAGGGATGGGTGTCGTTGAGCTGGACCGCGACCTTCATGGCGAGACTGCGCAATTGGCCGTCGGAGGAGAGGTGACGCTTGACCAGGTCCTGCAGCGAGGCCGAGACGAAGAAATATTCCTGGCGCAGGCGGAGTTCGCGCCCGGCGGGGCTCTCGTCGTTCGGATAGAGGAATTTGCAGATCGCCTCCGCGCGGGCCTCCTCGGCGCTGGCGCTGAGATAGTCGCCGGTGTTGAAGACGTCGAGCTTGAGAGGATCGGGCGAGCGCGCCGACCACAGCCTGAGCGCGTTGACGTGCTGGCCGCGCCAGCCGACGATCGGCGTGTCATAGGCAACCGCCTGCACGGTCTCGCCGGGACGCCAGATCGCGCGATCGCGGCCCTTGTCGTCGACATGCTCGACACCGCCGCCGAAATGCACGTGATAGACCACCTCGGGCCGCTGGAATTCCCAGGGGTTGCCCAGGCTCAGCCAGACGTCGGGATATTCCTGCTGCCAGCCCTGGTTGATGATCTGGCGGAACAGCCCGAAATCGTAGCGGATGCCGTAGCCCATCGCGGGAATCGCGAGCGTTGCCATGCTTTCCATGAAGCAGGCGGCAAGCCGCCCCAGGCCGCCATTGCCGAGCGCGGCATCCGGTTCGCATTGCCGCAAGCTGTCGAGGCCGACGCCGAGGTCGCCAAGCGCGATCTCGTAAATCGGCAACAATCCCATATTGTTCAGCGCGTCCGTGAACAGCCGGCCGATCAGGAATTCGAGCGAGAGATAATAGACCCTCTTGCGACCGGCATCGTAGCTCTTCTTTTCCGCAAGCAGCCAGCGATGCACAATGCGGTCGCGCAGCGCCAGCGCCGCGGCCATGTACCAGTCGTGCCTGGTCGCCATGCCGGCGTCTTTTCCGAGCGCCAGTCGCAGCTTGGCAAGGATCGTGCTTTTGATCTCGGCGAGCGTCAGCTCATCGATCGGCTGTCCGGGCACGGGGTAATGGAACGGATGGTCTGACAATTTCAGATCCTGACAGTGGGACTCACCCAAATGATAAGCACGATCCGCGCCGCCCGAAACCCGTCAAGTCCGCCGCGTGGCATGCTTGCACCATTTTTATGCAAATCCCGGGCCGATTCGGCGAGTTCGCAGATTTGGTGCTAAGCTCATTGACATCGCCACATGTCAGGGAGGCTTGCGACATGAGACTTGCGATCGAGATCATCGTCGCCGCACTGCTCCTCTTTTGCATCACGGCGACCAGCGCGGCGTTTGCCGCCGGCGGACGCAGCGCCGATCGCCTGAGCTGCGCCTTCAGCGTTCCGGCCAATGCCTCGCCCGCCGCGCGCTGCGCCGCGATCAAGCGGCAGTGCGGCGGCAAGTTCTATGCGAACTATTGCGGCGACAAGCTTTTGTCCGCGATGTGAGTGTCTTGCTCATTGCGCCGAAAGCAGCGCGATGGTGAGAACGGTGATCCAGCCGACAATAACGAGGGCGGTCACCGCGCCGGCGGTGATCCTTGCTTTCTCATCGAGGGTTGTGGGCCTGTCCATTTCGCTCGGCTAGCCATGGTGCCACAGCTGCCGCGTCGATGGTCCACAAACTTCTGTTATCAGAACGAATTAAGAACACTTTAGCAAGCCTTTGATATATCATAATGATTCGACGCGTCTCCAACACAATATCTTGGGTCTGCCAGCTTCAGTGAGGACTACATGTCCACCATCGCCTTTGATCAATTCGCCTTGACCCGAATCGCCGATTTCGCGCGGACGCTGTCGCGGCTGCATCAGGCCTCGCGCCGCCGCGCGGTCGACGACGATGCGATCGACCGCGAGTTCAACGCCGTCTGCATGTCGGTCTGGGGCTATACGATCGACGACATCTCGGACGACTTGTTTTCGGTCGAGGACCACGCGTTTCTCGATACGCTGGACGAGGCGCAGGCGCGCATCTTTGCAGCGGAGCGCGGTTACGACCTGGTCGACGACAACGGCATGCTCACTGACTGGTGGGGGTTTTGCTGGATGATCTTGGCCGAGCAGCGCGGCTTGCTCACGCCGGAAAACCGCGCGGCGGCGCGCGCTGCGATCGAGGAGAAATATCTCGCGGCGCCAAACGTCATCGGTGTCATCATCGGACGGTAATCCGCATTGTTTCGGGCTAGACGAGGTGTCGAACCCGCAACCTCGAGATTCCCGGCTCGCGCTCTCGCGCGAGCGGGAAAGCGCGGGCTTATTGCGCCTCGGCACGCTTGTCGCGCGTGGGCGCCGTCTTGGCCTGAGGCATCGCGCTCGGCTGGGGTGTCGCCGGAAGCGGCGCGTCGTTTGCGACCATGTCGGCCCTGGCCGGCGCAACCTTGATTTCGCTCAAGCGGGCGCGGACTTCGGCGGTGAGGCCGGGATAGGACGCAACCGGCGTGAACTCCGCGGTCATGTCATTGCCGACACGGATCCCGGAATAGGCAACGAGCCCATCGGTGGTGGCGACGACATCGCCCGGACGAAGCGACGAATCGAGCGCGATATCGACCGGCGCCAGCCCGATGGTTTCGCGGCCGTTGCAGGTGCAATCGCCGCGCAGGGCCTTGCGATAGGCAAATGCGTTCTCGCTGTCGGCATAGCGCTCGCCGCTCGCGGAAAAGGCGTTGTCGATGCTGGTCCCGAAAAACACCCTGGTCGGGCTCGCCGGGCAGAAGGCCTGGCACATCTGGACCGGCGAGGCGGCCGAGCGCATGAGCGGAAAATACCGGCCATCGCAGCTTCGCACGCAGAAGGCGGGGCCGGAGCCTGCGAGAATCGGGCGCGGCGGCGAGGGTGCCTGTTGCGCATTGTTGCCGAAGGCGTCGGAGAAAAAGCTCGCCTGCGGCGCCGTATGGGCCTGCTGCCTGGTCCCGCCGAAGAAGAACTCGAACAGGCTTTCGGCGGACGACTGGCTCGGGGCGAAGCCGAGCGGGCTCGCGATCAGCAGCGCCGCAGCAAACGCCATGCGGCGCCTGGGGAAAAACTCGATACGCAACGCCTACTCCACCGCACGCAACCAACAAGGGCGGACACGCGCGTCAACGCACTATCGCAGCGTGTGCCTTAGCCCGGATTCACCTTACGGGCGGATGGTAAACGGGCGGTGAGCACGCCCGGAGATTTGGATAAAAGATAACGGCCGGTCCTAGCGGCAGGCGGTGCCCTATCACAGGAAATCGGTAGCCTTGTAGAGCGCGCGGAAGAGAAGACCAGCCTTCGCAAAGGCTTCGCTGGCGCCTTCCTCGCGGTCGACCATGGTCAACACCAGCGCGACCTCGCCGCCGGCCTCGCGCACCGCCTCGACCGCCTTCATGGCCGAGCCGCCGGTGGTGGTGACGTCCTCGACCACGACGACGCGCTTGCCGCGCAGGCTCTCGCCCTTGGCAAGGCCCTCGACCGCCAGCCGCGCGCCGTGCTCTTTCGGCTTCTTGCGCACGAAGAACGCCGAAATCGGGTGACCCTTGATCCAGGAGATCTGGGCGATCGCGCCCGCAAGCGGGACCGCGCCCATTTCAAGCCCGCCGATAAAATCGAGCTCATCGTCCTTCAGCGTCTCGTAGGTGAGTTCCGCGAGCAGCGTGGCGCCCTCGGGGTCGAGCATGGTCGGCTTGAGGTTGAAATAGAAATCGCTCTTGCGGCCCGACGCCAGCGTCACCTCTCCGCGGCCGAACGAGCGCTTGCGGATGATCTCGTGGAGGCGGGCACGGGAGGCTGATTTCGACAAGGTCTCTTCCGGCGGATTTGGAGCAGGGCGCGCAATTTATCGGCTGATCACAGAACATTCCATCGCCGAAAGCGCCCCGTCAACAGCGTCAGGATGGCCATTCCGGCGCCCCTGGTGCGATCCGGGCACTTTTTTGCCGCCGTCAAATGCGGATGGTATGGACGCTCACCTGAACAGGAGCTGAAAGGTCGCTGTTTCCTTTTTCGCGTTCCCGGCCGCAGCGCGCCGCGGAACTTGAAGTCGAAAAGGGGCACCGGAAGCACCTTTTTACCAGTGCCCTTTGTTTTCCGAAGTTCGTACAAAGGGTGTTGCGACAGAGGACGACGAACATCGGAAAGCGGGCACTGGAAATGACCATCGAACTTCACACTTGGAACACGCCGAACGGCCGCAAGATCTCGGTTGCGCTCGAGGAAATGGGGCTGCCCTACAAGGTGATCCCGATCAACATCGGCAAGGGCGAGCAGATGGCGCCGTCCTTCCTGGCGATCAGCCCCAACAACAAGATTCCGGCGATCGTCGATCCCGACGGGCCCGACGGCAAGCGTGTCTCCATCTTCGAATCCGGTGCGATCCTGCTCTATCTCGGCGAGAAGACCGGCAAATTCCTGCCGAAGCCCCTTATCGAGCGGATCCCCGTCTATGAGTGGCTGATGTGGCAGATGGGCGGATTCGGCCCGATGCCGGGCCAGGTGCATCATTTCATCGCGCTGGAGAACGAGCAGGACCGCGCCTACGGCCTCAAGCGCTACATGACCGAGACGCGCAGGCTCTATGGCGTGCTTGATCGCCGGCTCGATGGCCGCGAATTCGTGGCGGGGCCGCTGTCGGTTGCGGATTTTGCGATCCTCGGCTGGGCCTGGCGGCATCCGCGCCACAAGGTGGAGCTGTCGGATTTCCCCAACGTCAAGCGCTGGTACGAGACGCTGATGGCGCGGCCCGGCGTGACGCGCGGCATGGAGGCCAAGCTCGATTAGCTGGTCATTTTTCAGCGGCATTTGGGGATGTTCGCGGGTCGCCTAATTTAGCCGTCCTGCCGCGCTTTGATCGCGGCGACGAAGTGTGACATCGCCGTGCGAAGCGGCGCGGCCAGCTCTTCGTCGGCGACGATATCGTCTTCGCTGCTGGCGCCGCCCAGCAGAGGCAGCGTCACGCAAGCCTCGTCCACGATCCGCGCCGACATCGTTTCCAGCGTCAGCCGTAGCGCGGCAAGTGCATGCGTGGCGCGCGGCGAGGTGTTAAGCAGCGCCACGGGTTTATCGGGAAATTCGAGGCTCGCGACCAGCCAGTCCAGCGCGTTCTTGATCACGCCGGCGACGCCGCGGGCATATTCGGGGCTGGAAATCAGGATGCCGTTGGCGCCGCCGATGACGTCGCGAAAGGCGGCGACGGTGGTGGGCACGACGGCTCCATCGAGGTCTGGATTGAAGAACGGCAGGCCCGCGATTCCGTCAAACATCGCGACGTGGACGCCCGCGGGCGCGAGCCGAGCCGCGGCGCGCAGCGCGGCCGTGTTGCTGGAAGCCTTGCGCAGGCTTCCGGAGATCGCGACGATCTTCATTTGCTTAATGCGCCTCGTCCCAATTGTTGGCGGCGCGCGCATCGACCTGCAGCGGCAGCGACAGAATGACCGCCGGGAACGGCGCGTCCTGCATGACGCGTTGCACGACCGGCAAGGTCGCCGCCACTTCCTCGTCCGGCACCTCGAAGATCAATTCGTCGTGCACCTGCAGCAGCATCTGCGCCGACAGCTTCTTCTCCGACAGCGCATCTTCCATGCGCGTCATCGCGCGACGGATGATGTCCGCGGCGGTTCCCTGCAGGCGCGCGTTGATCGCGGCGCGTTCGTTGAAGGAGCGGATCGACGCGTTGGACGCCTTGATCTCCGGATAGTAGCACTTGCGCCCGAACAGCGTGCTGACATAGCCGTGCTTGCGGCAGAACTCCCTCGTCTCGTCCATGTAGGCGCGGATGCCGGGAAAGCGCTCGAAATATTTCCTGATATAGGCGGAGGCCTCCTCGCGCGCGATGCCGAGCTGGTTGGCCAGCCCGAACGCCGAGATGCCGTAGATGATGCCGAAATTGATCGCTTTCGCCCGCCGTCTCACCTCGCTCGGCATGTCCTTGATCGGCACGCCGAACATTTCGGAGGCGGTCATGGCGTGAATGTCGAGCCCGTCGCGGAACGCCTGCCGCAGCATGGGCACGTCGGCGATCTCGGCGAGCAGGCGCAGCTCGATCTGCGAATAATCGGCCGACACCAGCTTGTGGCCGGCCGTTGCGACGAACGCGCGGCGGATCTTTCTGCCGTCCTCGGTGCGGACCGGGATGTTCTGCAGGTTCGGCTCGTTCGACGACAGCCGCCCGGTGGTGGTCGCGGCCAGCGCGTAGGTCGTATGCACGCGATGTGTTTGTGGGTTGACATAGGTCGGCAGCGCATCGGTATAGGTCGATTTCAGCTTCGACACCTGCCGCCATTCCAGGATCTTCCTCGGAAATTCGTGGCCCTGCTCGGCGAGATCCTCGAGCACCTGCGCCGAGGTCGACCACGCGCCGGTCTTGGTCTTCGTGCCGCCGGGCAATCCCATCTTGCCGAACAGCACGTCGCCGATCTGCTTGGGGCTTCCGACGTTGATCGGCTCGCCCGCAAGCTCCTGCAGCTCGGCCTCGACCCTTGCGGCAGTCTGGGCGAAATCGCCCGAGAGGCGCGACAGCACCTGCCGGTCGATCGAGATGCCGCGGCGCTCCATCCGCGCCAGCACCGCGACCAAGGGTCGTTCCAGCGTCTCGTAGACGGTCGTCATGCGCTCGGCCGTGAGGCGCGGCTTGAGCACGCGCCACAACCGCAGGATCACGTCGGCATCCTCCGCGGAATAGGCGGTTGCGCGGTCGACCGCGACCTGGTCGAAGGTGAGCTTGCCCTTACCGCTGCCGATCAGCTCGCCATGGGTCAGCGTGGTGTGGCCGAGCCAGCCCTCGGCGAGCGAATCGAGGTTATGCGAGTTGCGCCCGGCGTCGAGCGCGTAGCTCATCAGTTGCACGTCGTCGTAGTTGCGAAGCGCAATGCCGGCTTGCGCCAGCATGACGGCGGTGAACTTGATGTTGAAGCCGATCTTCAGGATACCGACGGATTCCAGGAGCGGACGCAGCACCTCGAGCGCATCGCCCTGCCTGATCTGATCGGGCGCAAGCCCGGCATCGAACAGTCCGATGCCGTCGCCAGACTGCTTGTGCGCCAGCGGCACATAGCAGGCATCGTTGGGCGCAAGCGCAAGCGCGATGCCGGAGAGCTCGCCCTGCATCGGATCGATCGAGCTCGATTTGGCCTCGATCGCGAAGCGGCCTTGCTCGCGGGCGCGGCCGAGAAAGCTCCTGAGCTGATCGAGCGTCCTGATCGTCTGGTATTTCGCACGGTCGACGGGCGTCTTTCGAGCCGCTTCGGCCCGCGCTTCGGCGAGCGAAATCGGTGAGCCCTTCAGGCTGGCGCTCTTGTCGCTTCGCGCACCCGACCCCTTGCTCGGCTCCCTCGGAGCGCCGCCGGGGGGAGAAGGCAGCGCGGGCGCGCTCTCTTCCGGCAGCACGCGTCCGCTTCCGGACTTCGTCGCCATGTCGGCGGCAATCTGCGACGCATCGATCTGCGAATATTCGGCGACGCGCTTGGTCAGCGTGGAGAACTCCATCGCCTTCAGAAAGCCGATCAGCTTGCGCGCGTCGGGCTCGCGGATGGCGAGATCCTCGAGCGGTGTCTCGAGATCGACCTTGTCGTCGAGCAGCACCAGCTTGCGGGAGATCCGCGCCTTCTCGGCGTTCTCGATGAGCGCTTCGCGGCGCTTCGGTTGCTTGATCTCGGTGGCGCGGAACAATAGCGTTTCGAGATCGCCGTACTCGACGATCAGTTGTGCCGCGGTCTTCACCCCGATACCGGGGACTCCGGGCACGTTGTCGGTGGAATCGCCGGCCAGCGCCTGGACCTCGACGACCTTCTCGGGCGGCACGCCGAACTTCTCGATCACCTCGGCCCGGCCGATGCGGCGGTCCTTCATGGTGTCGTACATGGTGACCTTGTCGGTCACGAGCTGCATCAAATCCTTGTCGGAGGAGACGATGGTGGTGGTGGCGCCGCGCTCGGTCGCAAGCCGCGCATAGGTGGCGATCAGATCGTCGGCCTCGAATCCGTTCTGCTCGAGGCAGGGCAGGTCGAAGGCGCGCACGGCGTCGCGGATCAGCGCAAATTGCGGGATCAGGTCGTCGGGCGCCGGCGGCCGGTGCGCCTTGTAGTCGGGATAGAGCTTGTTGCGGAAGGTGACCTCGGATTTGTCGAAGACGATCGCAAGATGGGTCGGGCGGTCGGTCTCGGGCATGTCGCGAAGCAGCTTCCACAGCATGTTGCAGAAGCCGAGCACGGCATTGACCTGCAAGCCGTCGGACTTGCGGTTCAAGGGCGGCAGGGCGTGATAGGCGCGGAAGATGTAGGAGGAACCGTCGACCAGGAACACATGGTCGCCCTTGCCCGCGCGCGGCGCGGCCACAGGGGCTTTGGCGGGGACCGGCTTTTCGGCGGGTTTTGCGGCGGCCTTCTGGGGGGATTTTGGCATGGCGGCAATTTAAGAATTTTTGCGGCAAATGACAGTGTTTGTGATCGATTTTTACGCTTCCTTGCACCGCAAATCGCGCTGTCGTCACCGCCCGCGAAAGCGGTGATCCGGTATTCCAGACGGTCGTGCTCAGATGAAACGTCTCTGGACGCCCCGCATGCGCGCGGGGCACGACGGCTGGGAGACGTATGCCCGTCATTGCGAGCGCAAGCGAAGCAATCCAGGCCACGCAAAGATTCTGGATTGCTTCGTCGCTTCGCTCCTCGCAATGACGGCGGAGAGGTGACTGCGCATCCCGGAATCTGTTGCTCCTCGCAAACGACGTCATAAGTTCGCATTCCCGCGACGCGACCGCGCCCGAGTCTTGCATCGACCTCGTCCCTCGAAAGGAGAGGGCGCAGGGAATGCCGGGTGTTGTGCTGCACCCGCAGCCTCGCGTGGGATGAAAAAACCACACGAGCGTAGTCACTACAGGCGAAGCCGCAACAAACGACATTCCCTGCGCGATGGTGTTAACGCTTATGTTCGCACTCTCCCCGGTGTCCATGACCTTTTAGTCACCGTCGTTCGCCATCATCGTCGGCGAACTTAGCGCCAGCCCAGGGGCGCCAGGACCATGCGATTTCGTCGTCCGCTCAAGCCGCGCTCGTCGCACGCGCCTTCGCGTCCATCGCATCCCGCGCTCAACGTCTCGTGACGATCGCGAAGCGCCCCTCTCGCGAGCGCGGGACGAGTGAAGTTCAACCACATGTTTCTGTAAAACGGAAGTGAAATTTTTCGCGCGCCGAGGTGGTCGATCGCAATATTTTGAATCTCCGAATGAATTCGGCTTTTGCGCGCAACGGATTTTCCGGATTGAGGAGCTCTCGCGGCGCGTTTCGATCGCCAAAATCGGCACTTGTCGGGCAAATCAGTTGCGCCCGGCGCGTGGTCCGATCCCCAACCGGGTAACGCGCAAGTAATTCATTGCAGGATAATTCGGTGTGAACTTGGGTGGTCGATTGCGCCGCTGGCTCGTTATGCCGGGCTTGTCCCGGGCATCCACATAGTCCATTCGGTTGCGCGACAGTGGATGGCTGGGCCTTCGCCTCGCCGAAGGGTCTTCGGCCCCGTAGGCTGGGACAAACTTGGCCATGGCGACGCGGAGAGGACCTGTCAGCCGACGAACAGCTGCAAGCGCGTGTCCAATCCGGGACCACTATGCTCTCTGCGCAGAGAGGCTTCGCTTTTTGATCGCCGTTTGTTGCCGGTCCGCATCACCTCCGGACGGAGCTGGACCGACTTCGCCGGGGATCAAATCCATTTCACTTTCGGCCAACGGCTTCTCCAGCGGCCCGCGCTAATTCAGCAGGCACGATTTGCGTTTGCGGAGAGCGAGTAGTGAAATTTTTGGCATCCGGCGAATGGTCCCGGCCTGCGGGCTGGCTTATCGTGGCCGCGGCGACTGTCCCTGTCATCCTGATCGCAGCCGCGCCTGCGCGGGCGCAAAGCGCCACCTGGGTCGGTGGCTTTGCGGGCAACCCTAGCGATTATAATACCAACGCGAACTGGACGAATCCCGCGTTGGTGCCAACCGGGACGGCATTCTTTGGTGCGTCAAACCAGCTAAGCATCGACATCAACGCTACCAGTGGCTTGGCCGACTGGACGTTTAACACCGGTGCGGGAAACTATCAGTTTACGATAGGAGCAAACCAAGCGGTAGGGTTTGCCGGTGTTGGCATCGCTGTGAACGGCGGTAGCGCATCAATTACGATTAGCTCCGGTGCTAGTCTTAATTTCGATAACAGCAGCACGGCTGGCGCGGCTTCGATCTTTAACAATAACGTGTTGCAATTTGGCGCTAATAGCACGGCCGGCAATGCATCGATCACCAACAACGGAAGCCTTCAGTTTTTCGGCACAAGCACCGCCGGCAACGCTGCAATCAGCAATGTTGCTGGCGCGTCCTTGGAGTTCTTTACCAACAGCACCGCAGGCAATGCTTCAATTAGCAATAGCGGGCTGATGGTCTTCAAGGGAAACAGCACGGCCGGGAATGCCGCCATCACTAACTCTCCGGGAGCGACGATAGATTTCTCGCAGGCCGCTGGACCGGTGTCGGCCGCGTCTATAGGCGGGCCGGTGAACATCTTTCTTGGCAAGAACCAATTGACCCTTGGCGCCACTGGTCTGGGGATGACGATAGACGGCACTATCGCCGATGGGGGACTGGGAGGTGGGGTTGGAGGTTCGCTGGTGGTCGGCAGCGGTGGCGCCCTGACGCTGACCGGCAACAACCTCTACACGGGAACCACTACCGTCAACGGCCAGTCGCTGGAAGTTGACGGCTCGATCGCCGCGTCAAGCCTGACCACGGTAAACAGCCTCGCTGTTCTTTCAGGCGTGGGCACGGTCGGCAACACGCAGATCAATAGCGGCGGTGAGCTGTTTGCCGGCAGCAACGGCATTCCCGGGACGTCTCTGAACGTTGCTGGCAGTCTCACCTTCGCGTCCGGCGCGCTTTATGTGGTTTTTGTAAATCCGTCGACCGCGTCCTTCACCAGTGTCACCGGCAAAGCGACGCTCGGCGGGGCGACGGTTGCAGCTGCATTTGCACCGGGGAGCTATATCGCCCAGCAATACACGATCCTGAAGGCGGGAAGTATCTCGGGTACATTCGCGCCCACAATCACAAACCTTAGCCTGCCCACTAATTTCCAGGACAGCCTGAGCTATGACAGCAAGCACGTCTTTCTCAACCTTGCGCTGAACTTCAGTCCGCCGGGCGGGGGCGGTGGTCCCCCGAGCGGTGGTAACGGCGGATCGCCGAGTGGTGGCGGCTCGTCCAACGGCGGACTCAATGAAAACCAGCAGGCGGTGGCCAACGCGTTGACCGGCTTCTTCAATGCCAATGGTGGCATTCCCTTCGTCTATGGCACCCTGACGCCCGCGGGCTTGACCCAAGCCTCCGGCGAGGGCGCGACGGCCTCGCAGCAGACCACCTTCAACGCCATGAGCCAGTTCATGGGCCTGCTCACCGATCCCTTCATGCGCGACACAGGTTGCGCCGCGGGCGGCCTTGCTCTGCGCGATCGTTGCGCCACTGCGGCCGGCGGCGCAACCGGTTACGCGGATGAAGGGGCGAGAGGCGCCTTTGCGATGTTCAACAAGGCGCCGGTGCGCGAGCAGCGCTGGAGCGTGTGGGCAGCCGGCTTTGGCGGCTCGCAGACGACCGATGGCAACGCGGTGTCTGGATCGAATCATACAACCAGCCGCATCTTCGGCACGGCCGTCGGCGCCGACTATCTGCTCACGCCGACCACACTCGCAGGTTTCGCGCTGGCCGGCGGCGGCACCAATTTCGGCATCGATGCGCTCGGCGGCGGACGTTCCGACCTGTTCCAGGCCGGCGCTTATGTGCATCACACCGTGGGGCCGGCCTATGTCACCGCAGCGCTTGCCTATGGCTGGCAGGATGTGACCACAGACCGCATGCTCACGATTGCGGGCATCGATCATCTCCATGCCGAGTTCAACGCCAATGCCTGGTCGGGACGGATCGAGGGCGGCTATCGTTTTGTGGCGCCGTGGACCGGCGGCGTCGGGCTCACGCCCTATGCCGCCGCGCAGGCTACGACGTTCGATCTGCCCGCCTATGCCGAGCAGGTAATCTCAGGCGGGCCGGCGTTCGCGCTCAATTATGGAGCGAGAGACGTCAGCGATGCGCGGAGCGAACTCGGCCTGCGCGCCGACAAGTCGTTCGCCCAACAGAACGGCGTGCTAACCCTGCGCGGTCGCCTGGCCTGGGCGCACGATTACGATCCGGACCGCACGATTGCCGCGACCTTCCAGGCGCTGCCTGGCGCGAGCTTCGTCGTCAACGGCGCAACGCAGGCGCGCGACTCCGCGCTGACGACCGCATCTGCCGAAATGAAATGGCTGAACGGCTGGTCTGCGGCCGCGACCTTCGAGGGCGAGTTCTCAGACGTCACGCGCTCCTATGCCGGCAAGGGCGTGGTGCGTTACGCCTGGTGAGGGGTGCGCAAGCAAGCGGGCAAGCCGGTCCAGACTTCGCCAGCTCGCTTTTTCCGTCATTGCGAGCGCAAGCGAAGCAATCCAGAATCTTTCCGCGGTGACGCTCTGGATTGCTTCGTCGCTTACGCTCCTCGCAATGACGAACAAGACCGCGGCGCACTCAGCTCCTCGCAATGACGGGAATCGCGTTTTCCTATCCATGATGCCAAACGGCCGCTCGCTCCGTCATTGCGAGCGCGAGCGAAGCAATCCAGAATCTTTCCGCGCACGCACTCTGGATGCTTCCGCCTGCGCGCAAAAGCGCCCGGCTATGAACGACCAGGGCCTACTCCGCCGCCTGCAGCGCAGGCGTGGCCTTCCTCGGCGCGATCCAGAAGGCGTCCGGACGCTCGAACAGGAAGTTGGCATGCGCGAAAAGCGCCGCGCGCCAGATCAGCACTGCGCCGACGACGCCGGCGACGGTGACGATCAGCGAGACCAGCCCGATGTCGTGGACCATCCCGCTCTTGAGCAGCAGCGTCCGTGTCGCGGCCATCGGCAGGAAGAACGCGAGATAGATCACGATCGAATGCTCGCCGCAGAAGCGCAGGACATTGAGCCAGTGCATCCGCGCCAGCAGCGCGCCGATTGTCACAATGGCGCAGGCGCCGGCGAGCCCGAGCGCGAGCGAGACGATCGGCCATTCGCTGACCCCGAAGCTGACCAATAAGCCATTGAGCAGCGCCCATGACAGAAGCGCGAGCAGCGCGGATACCGGGTATGTCCGCGCGCGTTCCGAGAGCGCGAAGACGTAAGGCGCGAACAGGTAGCCGGAGTAGATGTAGACGAATCGGGCGCAGAATTCGTCGATCACGGTCCAGCCGGTGGCGACATGCGCCGCCTCCAGCGCCGCCGCGCCGCCCCAGACCAGAATCGCCGGCACGTTGCGTGTCAGTTTTATGACGACGAAAAAGATCGGAAGCAGATAGATGAACCACAGCGTGCCGAACGGCTCGATGAAGGATTCCAGATAGAGAATCCCGACGTGGCTCCAACCCTGCTCGGCGGCAAACAGCGGCGCCTTGAAGCCGAACTGGATGGTCACCCACAATGCGTAGAAATAGGCGAAATGCACCACCTTGCGGTCGAGGTAGGTGCGCCAGTCGCGGTCGATCACGAGCGGCAGGAAAAGCCCGGAAATCAGGAAGAAGTCGGGCATGCGGAACGGCTTTGCGAAGGCGACCAGCGCGTGCATGAAGCCGGTTTGGCCGGCCGCCTGTTCCACGCCTAGCACCGAGTGCATCATGACGACCATGACGATGCAGATGCCCTTGGCGTAATCCACCCAGTCGACACGTGCGCTCGCGGATGTGCCTTTTGCAGTCATCGGTGTCCCTTTATGGCGCGCGAAGGCCCATCATGGGTCGAAAGCGGTTTCTTTCCCCTTTATTCGTTCAAGCGCCATGCCGTATTCTGATTTCCCTTTGCGCCTAAATGCTTTAAGAGGCGGGCGCATTAACCATAAGAGGCGGATCGATTCATGCGGATTGCCATGATTGGCACGGGCTATGTAGGGCTGGTGTCCGGCGCCTGTTTCGCGGATTTCGGCCATCAGGTCACTTGCGTGGACAAGGACGCCACAAAGATCGAAAGCCTGCGCCGGGGCGAGATTCCGATCTACGAGCCGGGGCTCGACGCGCTGGTGGCCTCCAACGTCAAGGCCAACCGGCTCGATTTCACCACCGATCTCGCAGCGCCGGTCGCGGAAGCCGATGCGGTCTTCATCGCGGTCGGCACGCCGTCGCGTCGCGGCGACGGGCATGCCGACCTCACTTATGTCCATGCGGCCGCGCGCGAGATCGCCGCGGCGCTGAGCGGCTTCACCGTCGTCGTGACCAAATCGACCGTGCCGGTCGGCACCGGCGACGAGGTCGAGCGGATCATCCGTGAGGTCAATCCATCGGCCGATGTCGTGGTTGCCTCGAACCCCGAATTCCTGCGCGAGGGCGCCGCGATCCGCGACTTCAAATTTCCCGACCGCATCGTGATCGGCACCTCCGACGAGCGCGGACGAAAGGTGCTTACCGATATCTATCGGCCGCTGTCGCTGAACCAGGGGCCGCTGATGTTCACCGAACGTCGCACGGCGGAATTGATCAAGTACGCGGCGAACGCGTTCCTTGCGACCAAGATCACCTTCATCAACGAGATCGCGGATTTGTCCGAGAAGGTCGGCGCCGACGTGCAGGAGGTCGCGCGCGGCATCGGCCTCGACAACCGCATCGGGTCGAAGTTCCTGCATGCGGGGCCGGGCTTTGGCGGATCCTGCTTTCCGAAGGATACGCGCGCGCTGGTCAAGATCGCTCAGGACCATGACGTGCAGCTTCGCATCGTCGAAGCCGTGCTTGGCGTCAACGACATCCGCAAGCGCGCGATGGCGCGCAAGGTGTCGAGCGCGGTCGGCGGCTCGCTGCGGGGCAAGACCGTCGCCGTGCTTGGCCTCACCTTCAAGCCCGACACCGACGATATGCGCGAGGCGCCATCGATTCCGCTGGTGACGGGGCTTCTGGACATGGGCGCAAAGGTGCGCGCGTACGATCCGGCCGGCATGGAGCAGGCGCGCAAGGAGCTGCCCGACATCGACTATTGCGGCGATCCGTATCAGTGCGTCCGCGGCGCGGACGCGCTGGTGATCGTCACCGAATGGGTGCAATTTCGGGCGCTCGACCTCGATCGGCTGAAAAGCGAGATGGCGCATCCGATCGTCGTCGACCTGCGCAACATCTATCGCCAGGACGACATGGCGGCGCATGGCTTTTTCTACGAAAGCGTCGGCCGCCCGCCGTTGCAGCGGAAGTAAATCAGGTTCGATTCCGTCATGGCCGGGGCTTGTCCCGGCCATCCACGCTTGTTTTCATCATGACGAAGAAAGTCGTGGATGCCCCGGGTCAGGCCCGGGCATGACGATTGGGTGAGACCTTGCCCCGCAGCTTCGACATCCCCCTTCCGATCGACGCCGTGCTCGACGAGCTCGCGCGCACGCTGGAAGCCGGCAACTCCGCGGTGCTGGTTGCGCCGCCCGGCGCCGGCAAGACCACGCGCGTGCCGCTGGCCCTGCTTGATGCGCCCTGGGCCAGGGACAAGAAGATCGTCGTGCTGGAGCCGCGGCGTATCGCCGCGCGAGCCAGCGCCGAGCGCATGGCTCGCACACTCGGGGAGCGCGCCGGCGACACCGTCGGCTATCGCGTCCGTTTCGGTTCGAAGGTTTCGCGCGCAACGCGGATCGAGGTCGTGACCGAAGGCATCTTCTCGCGCCAAATCCTGGATGACCCGGAACTGTCCGACGTCGCTGCGGTCCTGTTCGATGAATTCCACGAGCGATCGCTCGACGCCGATCTGGGGCTTGCGCTCGCGCGCGACGTGCAAAGCGCTTTGCGCGAGGATCTGCGTATTCTCGTGATGTCGGCGACGCTCGACGGTGCCCGCGTCGCAAGACTGCTGGGCGATGCACCGGTGGTCGCAAGCGAGGGCCGGGCCTTTCCGGTGGAGACGCGCTATCTCGGCCGCAGAGGCGATATGCCGCTGGAACGGCAGATGGCGGACGCGATCGCGAGCGCGCTGCGCGCCGAGTCCGGCTCGGTGTTGGCGTTCCTGCCGGGCGCGGCGGAAATTCGCCGGACCCAGAATTTTCTCGAGGAGCGGCTGGCGGACGCGAACACGGAGATCGTGCCGCTGTTCGGCGCGCTCGAGGCAAGCGTGCAGGATCGCGCCATTGCGCCGGCCCCCAAGGGCCGCCGCAAGGTGGTGCTGGCGACCTCGATTGCGGAGACATCGCTGACCATCGAGGGGGTTCGGATCGTCATCGATTCAGGTCTGGCGCGCTTGCCGCGCTATGAACCCGATATCGCGCTGACCCGCCTCGAAACCGTGCGTGCTTCGCGCGCAGCCGTGGATCAGCGGCGCGGACGCGCCGGCCGCACCGAACCAGGCGTCTGCTATCGGCTCTGGGATGAGCCGCAGACCGCATCGCTGCCGGCGTTCACCCAGCCTGAAATCCTGTCTGCCGATCTGTCCTCGCTGGTGCTCGATCTCGCGCAGTGGGGGGTGAGCGACCCGGCGACGCTTGCCTTTCTCGATCCGCCGCCTGCGCCCGCGCTCAAGGAGGCGAAAAGCCTGTTGTGCGAGCTCGGCGCGCTCGATGCCGACGGCCGCATCAGCGCGGAAGGCAAAAGGCTGCGTGCGCTGGCGCTGCCGCCGCGGCTCGCCCGCATGATCGTCGATTCGCAGGATTTCGGCGCGGCGGAAGCCGCCGCCGACGTCGCAGCCGTGCTCACCGAGCGCGGGCTCGGTGGCGACAGCGTCGATCTGGATGCGAGACTGGATCAGTTCCGGCGCGACCGCTCGCAGCGCGCGCAAAGCGCGCGCGAGCTGTCAAGGCGCTGGGCGTCCCAGGTCGCAGCTTCGTCCGCTACCAGCGCCGATCGTAACTTGAGCAGCGGCGTCATGCTTGCCTTTGCCTATCCCGATCGCGTCGCAAGGAATCGCGGCAATGGCAGCTTTGTGCTGGCCAATGGAAGAGGCGCGAGCCTCGATCAGGGCTCGGCCCTGGCGCGCGCGCCCTATATCGCCGTCGGCGAGCTCTCGGGCAGCGCGGCGGCCGGTCGCATCCTGCTGGCTGCGCCGATCACGCAGGAGGAGATCGAGGCGCACTTCAAAGATCACATCGACATCGCCGATGAGGTCGCGTTCGATCCCGGCGCGCTCGCGCTCCGCGCCCGGCGCAGGAAGACGTTGCACGCGCTTACGCTTTCGGAATCGCCGCTCGCGCTGAAACCGTCGGCCGAAACGGCGCGTATTCTCGCCGACGGATTGATCGCCCAAGGCCTGGAGAAGCTGCCTTGGTCGAAGGCCGCAAAGCAATGGCGCGACCGCGTGATGTTCCTGCGCAAAGCGGAAGGCGAAAGCTGGCCCGATCTTTCGGATGATGCACTGGTCGCGCGGCGCGATGATTGGCTGCTACCCGCGCTTTCCGACAGCATTTCGCTGAAAGACGTTTCCGCCGGCGAATTGTCGGATGCCCTGATGGCGCTGCTGCCATGGGAATTGCGCGCAAGGCTCGATCGCGAGGCTCCGACCCATTTCGAGGCCCCGACCGGATCGCTGCTTGCGATCGACTATGAGGCCGAGCAGGGGCCGACGATCGCGGTTCGGCTGCAGGAGCTGTTCGGGCTCACCACCCATCCATCGATTGCCAGGGGCAGGGTGCCGCTGGTGCTGGAATTGCTCTCGCCGGCGCACCGGCCGGTGCAGGTCACGCGCGATCTGCCCGGCTTCTGGCGTGGCAGCTACGCCGCCGTGCGCTCCGACCTGCGCGGCCGCTATCCCCGCC
Organism: uncultured Alphaproteobacteria bacterium; assembly: GCA_963738845.1. Taxonomy (GTDB): domain Bacteria; phylum Pseudomonadota; class Alphaproteobacteria; order Rhizobiales; family Xanthobacteraceae; genus Bradyrhizobium. The sequence continues at coordinate 270,656 of CAVTYJ010000027.1, forward strand.
ATCCCTGGCCGGAAGACCCCGCGGCTGCGCTGCCAACCCGTCGCGCCAAGCCGCGCGGAACGTGAGCAGCGCGTTAATGCTTCGCTCATCCTGTTTGCGAAAATGGCGTCTTCCGCGGTTGCGGTTTAGCTCCGGCGTCGCCGCTTCGGTGGTGAAATCGGCGGCTGTATTTGTCCCGATCAGCGTGGTTCATGCGTAATATTATGATCACCGCGGCCATCATGGCCGGTCTCGGCACGTTCCTCGCGCAAATGGCGAGCAAGGTGGCGCCCGCGCCCGTATCCGCCAACGCGGCTGGCTTGGCCCAGGCCGCGCCCGCCGTGCCGCAGGCCCGATCCGGCCTTCGCACCGTCAGTATCTCCCGCGATGCCCGCGGTCATTTTGCGACCGAAGGCCGCATCGAAGGCCAGCGCATCGATTTCATGGTCGACACCGGCGCATCCGTGATCGCGCTGAACGAAACCTCTGCGGCTCGCTTTGGCCTGCGCCCGACGCCCGGCCAATACAACGCCACCGTCACCACTGCGAACGGCAGCATAAAGGCCGCACGGACGCGTCTTGCGCTTGTCGAGGTCGGTGGTCTCGTCGTGCGCGACGTCGATGCCATGGTGCTGCCGGATGAGGCGCTCTCGGAAAACCTGCTCGGCCTGTCATTCCTGTCGAAGCTCAGACGCTTCGAATACGCCAACGGCCAGATGGTGCTGGAGCAGTAGGAAATACGAAGCAACTGCCCTCCCGAATTGGGTCGAAGCCTGCTATGGTGGGGCCATGAACAGCTCCGAAGCGATTGCAACCCTTAAACGATCCGAGCAAGCCCTGCGCAAGCGCGGCGTCATGCATGCAGCCTTGTTCGGTTCGGTCGCACGCGGCGTCAACAAGGCCGAGAGCGACATCGACATTCTTATCGAAATTGATCCGGATGTCCGCATGACGGTATTCGACTATGTGGACCTCAAGGATTACATCGCCGGGCTGTTCGACGAGCCTGTGGACGTGGTCAACCGCGAGGCCCTGAAGACTTACATTCGATCGGCTGCGACGGCCGATGCTCTGTATGTCTTCTGAACGGGCGGCCGGGCCGCTTCGCGATATACTTCATCACATCGATTTGGCGTTCCAATTCGTCCGGGATTTCGATCGCGATGCGTTCAAAGCCGACCTTCGGACGGTCTATGCAGTCACCCGTTGTTTGGAGATCATCTCAGAGGCCTCGCGACGGCTGCCGGACGAACTAAAGGCGCGCCACCCTGCAATCGCATGGAGGCAGATGGCTGCGGCGGGAAACGTCTATCGCCACGACTACGAAGACGTTGCGGCGCAATTCGTATGGGATACGGTCCGGCACGCCTTGCCCTCGTTAAGGGGCGTGATCGCGGAAAAGCTGAGAACGCTTGGGGCATGAAGCCGTTCCTGCTGACCCGGCCGAATTATCATCATTCGCCCCCATAACGCGCCTTCCGCTTCGCTTGCGCATTCGCTATGGCTGAGACAGTCCTTTTGCGTTTTGTGACGAGGCCATTTCATGTTTCCGAAGCCGAAACCAGTGCTGCTTCCCAACACCTATGCCTTCGAATCCGAGCCGATGGTGAAGGCAACCGGATTTCGCGAATACGATGCGCGTTGGCTATTCAACAAGGAAATCAACCTGATGGGGGTGCAGGCGCTCGGCATGGGGCTGGGAAGCCTGATTGCGGAACTCGGCGCAAGGCAGGAAATCGTCACGGGCCACGATTTCCGCAGCTATTCGGCCTCGATCAAATACGCGCTGATTTCCGGCCTGATGGCCTCGGGCTGCAAGGTGCACGATATCGGGCTCGCGCTGACGCCCATGTCCTATTTCGCGCAGTTCGAGCTTGACGTCCCCTGCGTTGCAATGGTGACCGCCTCGCACAACGACAATGGCTGGACTGGCGTGAAGATGGGCGCCAACCGCCCCCTGACCTTCGGTCCCGACGAGATGACGCGCCTGAAGCAGATCGTGCTCGACGCCGACTTCAAGACCAAGGCCGGAGGCTCCTATCAATTTCATGAGAATTTCCCGGCGCGCTACATCGCGGACCTCACCAGTCGCACGAAACTGAAGCGCAAGCTCAAGGTCGTGGTCGCCTGCGGCAACGGCACGGCAGGCGCGTTCGCGCCGCAGGTCATGGAAAAGATCGGCTGCGAGGTCGTGCCGCTCGACACCGAGCTCGACTACAGCTTTCCGAAATACAATCCGAATCCGGAAGATCTGGAGATGTTGCACGCGATCCGCGATGCAGTGCTCGCAAACAAGGCTGACATCGGCCTGGGCTTCGACGGCGACGGCGACCGTTGCGGCGTGGTCGACAACACCGGCGAGGAGATCTTTGCCGACAAGGTCGGCGTCATGCTCGCGCGCGACATGTCGGCGATCCAGAAGGATGCGCAGTTCGTGGTCGACGTGAAATCCACCGGGCTGTTCCTCACCGACCCCGTGCTGCAAAAGCAGGGCGCCAAAACAACCTACTGGAAAACCGGCCATTCCTACATGAAGCGGCGCACCAACGAGCTCGGGGCGCTCGCGGGTTTCGAGAAATCCGGGCACTTCTTCTTCAACAAGCCGTTCGGCCGCGGTTTTGACGACGGTCTGGTCTCGGCGATCGCGATCTGCGAGATGCTCGACCGCGCGCCCGGAAAGTCGATGGCGGACCTCAAGAACGCGCTGCCGAAGACCTGGTCGTCGCCGACCATGTCGCCGCATTGCGCCGACGAGGCAAAGTACGGCGTGGTCGAGGCGGTCGTGAAGCATTTCGAGGCGGCGCGGAAAAAGGGCGACAAGGTCGCGGGCCAGTCGATCCGCGATCTCGTCACGGTCAACGGCGTCCGTGTCACCGTCGAAGACGGCAGCTGGGGCCTGGTGCGCGCCTCCTCCAACAAGCCGGAGCTCGTCGTCGTGGTCGAGAGCCCGGTCTCGGAGCAGCGCATGCGCGACATGTTCGAAGCCATGGATGGCGTGCTGCGCACGCATCCCGAGGTCGGCGAGTACAATCAGAAGATTTGAGATCGTTGTCGGATACGCGGCTCAAGCCGACGTAAGTCGATCGTCACCTGGCCGGTTCATCCCACGGCCGGAACCGGCAGCGCCGTCACCGACTTGATCTTCTCCATTGCAAAGCGCGAGGTGACGTTCTTGAGCGGCACGGCGCTGATCAGCTTCTTGTAGAAGACGTCATAGCTTTGCATGTCGGCGACCACGACGCGCAGCATGTAGTCGACGTCACCGGCCATCCGGTAGAATTCCATCACCTCCGGCATGGCGCTGACGGCATCGGCGAATTTCTTCAGCCACGCTTCGGAATGGTCGGCGCTCTCGACCGACACGAAAACGGAAATGCCGAGCCCGATCTTGTTCTGATCGACCAGGGCAACCCGGCGCAGGATGACGCCGTCGGCTTCCAACCGCTGGATGCGTTTCCAGCATGGCGTCGACGACAGCCCGACCCGGTCGCCGATCTCGGCGACGGAGAGGGACGCATCCTCCTGCAGGACCATCAGGATCTTGCGATCGATGGCGTCGAGGCGGCGGGTATTGGGCTCATGAAGTGAGGTGACGACTTCGCTCATGGGAAGAACATTGTTCCATTTATGAGGTATAAAATCCTCATATATAGAAAATTCTTCTATATCAAGCCTCTTATTGCGGCCGGGAGCTGCCCGCGGCATCGGACTGCCGCAAAAGCTCTTCCACTTCAATGCGTTGCGGGGCGGCAAAAGCGCCGCCGAAGCGCGTGCATTTCAGCGCTGCGGCGGCCGAGGCGAACCGCAGCGCGTCGCGCAACTGCTGTCCCTCCGTGATCGCCAGCGCAAACGCGCCGTGGAACACGTCGCCGGCGCCCAATGTATCGACGGTGTGCACCGGGAAAGCGGGCGTTTCCTGCAAGCTGCCGCCCTCGTCGAGCCATATCGTGCCGCGCGGCCCGCGCGTGCCGGCCAGGAACGACGGCGTCAGTTTTGCGATCCGCTTCAGCGCCTCGCCGTCATCGGCGATGTCGGCGGTCTCCTGCAAAGGTTCGCTGGAGAACACCAGATGGGTCGACGCAGTGAGCAATCCCTCGCGGAGCGACATCGCGCGATCGACATCGACGATCACGGGAATGCCGCGCCGGCAGGCTTCTGCGCAGAGATCGGTACAAAACTCGGCGCAGCGGCTTTCGGCCAGGATCGCGTCGCAATCTTTCAGGAGATCATCGCCGGGAGGCAATTTCACCTTCCACAATTCCGGATCGCGGAAGGTGACGATGGTGCGCTCGCCGGTCGGGTCGATCATGATTGCGGAGATCGGCGTCACCAAGCCGTGCATGTGCACGAGATAACTCGTGTCGATGCCCTCCTGCGCCATCTGCTCGAAAATGTAGCGGCTCGTCGTCTCCCCGGAATCGCCGATCGGCCCGCAGAGCGCCGCGCGACCGCCGAGCCGCACGATGCCGATTGCTGCATTCAGCGCGTTGCCGCCGCAGATCTCCTGAAAATGCGTGGCGTTCTCCTTGGAGCCGCGCGCGGGCACGCCGGGAGTGCGAAATGTCAGGTCGCGCACGGGCATGCCGATGCAGAGAATCCGCGGCGGAAGCCTGTGCGCGCCGGCCTGAAAATGCGTGCTCGGGTCCGTCACGTCGGTTCAAGTCCTGGCGTAATCGAGCAAGACAATGTCTGGTCCCGCTACGGGCCGGGGTTTTCTCCGTCACGCAGCCAGCGGCCGAGCAGGTGGTGCGCGATCGCGAAGGGGTGCGGGCCGGCGAGGCCGTCGGGATGTTTTCGCGTGATCATCAATTGCGCCTCGTCGCGGGTAAACCAGCGCGCATCTTCCAGCTCCGTGCGATCGACAACGATGTCCTCGTTGGTCGCGCGCGCAGTACAGCCGATCATCAAGGACGACGGATAGGGCCACGGCTGCGTCATGTAGTAGCCGACGTCGGTGCAGCGGATTCCGGATTCCTCGAACACTTCGCGCCGCACCGCGTCCTCGATGGTCTCGGCAGCTTCGACGAAGCCCGCAAGGCAGGAATACATGCCGGGCAGAAAGCGCGGTGCACGGCCAAGCAGGCATTTGTCGCCCGAGGTCACCAGCATGATCACGACGGGATCGGTGCGTGGAAAATGCTCGGCCTTGCAACTCGGGCAATCACGCTTCCAGCCGCCCTCCTTCATTCCCGTGCGCGCACCGCAATTGGCGCAAAACCCGTGGCGCTGATGCCAGTTCACCAACGATTTCGCCATCGCGATCGCCGACAGCTCCTGTGGCGGCACCACGCCTTGCATCGCCATGCCGCGCAATTCGCTCACCGCAACATCCTCGCGGCCGAGCAGCTTTTCCGCGGCGTTCTGCGACATCCCCATGCCGAAGATCGCGGCGCCGTCGCGCAGGCCCAGAAAAATCGTTCCGGGATTGGCGCCGAGCTTCAACGCCTCGTCGATCGACAGCAGTGCGCGCGCCCCGTTGCCGTCCTGCTTCACGACAAGCGAGTCGCGATGCACGACATAGGCGCGCGAGGTCGATTTGCTTTCTAGAGCGAACAGCTTCTCCTCGTTGTTGCGCAGGTGCGCGGCGCGGTCGAGGATATTGTTGACGAAGGCCGGCTGGCCCAGCGGAAAGGAATCGAATGCGGACATTTTCAAATCAACCCAACCAAATCTTGCGGCGGAGCGCGCTGATGAAATTCTGCACCTCCCCGGCGTCGTGGGGAAGTGGCGGCATCACGCCCCAGACCGGACGCGGCCATGCCGCATCGCTCGAGCGGCGTGCGATCACATGTACATGAAGCTGCGGCACCAGATTGCCGAGCGCGGCGATATTCAGCTTGTCGCATCTGGTGACTTCTTTCAGCGCGCGCGCGACGCGGGAGACTTCGGTCATCAGCTGCGCTTGCTCGACTTCCGTGAGGTCGATGATTTCGACGATGTCCGGACGGCGCGGCACCAGCAACAGCCAGGGGTAATGTGCATCCTTGATCACGAGCACCCGGCACAGCGGCAGGTCGCCGATGTCGATCGTGTCCTTCTTGAGCTGAGAGGAGAGCGTCCAGGCAGAATCGGGCATGGGATATCTCTAAATTTGACCCCACCGTTGCAGAGACTTGGGCCGCAAACAACACCCCTCGTGCGGGCCGCCGGGCCGGGCATCCACGGTTTTTTGCAAGCAGGGAATGGCAAGGCGCGGGGTTACCGCACTGAATCCGAGAGAGCGGAACCTTGGGCATGGCCGCGCTTGCTTTCTGGCCGCTTTAGCCCCAAATAGGGCCCGGGAGATTGGCGGTGGACGAGCCACTCGCCAACCGGGTCAGGTCCGGAAGGAAGCAGCCCTAACGAGGTCCGGATCGGGTCGCTCGTCAGTCTCCTACCTGCTTTTTCAGGGCGAAAAACTGCCCCTTTCCGCAAAGCCGGCCCGAGAGATTGAAAGAGTTGCGGATCGATCGATGACCGACGCTGGCGCTCCCCCTTCCAAGCCAGAGGCCGGCGTGCAGGCGGGCTTCGACCTCGGCGCGTCGGCTGGGACCGCAAAGCCCTATCGTGTGCTGGCGCGCAAGTACCGCCCCTCGAGCTTTGAGGATTTGATCGGCCAGGAGGCCGTCGTGCGCACCGTTTCGAACGCGTTCGAAACGGGCCGGATTCCGCAGGCCTGGATCCTGACCGGCGTACGCGGGGTCGGCAAGACCACCACCGCGCGCATTCTCGCCCGCGCGCTCAATTACGAGCTGCCCGACGGCTCGGTGAGCGGACCGACCATCCGCATGCCGATGCTCGGCGTCCATTGCCAGGCGATCATGGAGAGCCGGCATATGGACGTCCTGGAAATGGATGCCGCGTCCCATACCGGTGTCGACGACGTCCGTCAGATCAATGACGGTGTGCGCTATGCCCCCGCAAGCGCACGCTACAAGGTCTATATTATCGACGAAGTCCACATGTTGTCGACGGCAGCCTTCAACGCCTTCCTGAAGACGCTGGAGGAGCCGCCGGAGCACGCCAAATTCGTGTTCGCCACCACCGAGATCCGCAAGGTGCCGGTCACGGTATTGTCGCGCTGCCAGCGTTTCGATTTGCGCAGGGTCGAAGCCGACGTGCTGATGCGGCACCTTGCCAACATCGCGGCAAAGGAAAACGTCGAGATCGAGCCGGAGGCGCTCGGCATCATCGCCCGTGCCGCCGAAGGCTCGGTCCGCGACTCGCTGTCGCTGCTCGATCAGGCGATCGCGCACGCCGCCGGCTCGGTGCGCGCCGAACAGGTGCGGCAGATGCTGGGGCTCGCCGACCGCTCGCGCGTGATCGATCTTTTCGAAGCGCTGGTGCGCGGCGACATCGCCGCCGCCTTCCGCGAGTTCCGCGAGCAATATGATACCGGCGCCGACCCGATCGTGGTGCTGTCCGATCTGGCGGAGTTCGTGAATTTCGTCACTCGCGTGAAGATCGTGCCGGCGACCGCCGACAATGTTGCCTTCAGCGAGACCGAGCGCGTCCGCGCGCGGGATTTCGCCACCAAACTCTCGATGCGGGTGCTGTCGCGGATGTGGCAGATGCTGCTCAAGGGGATCGCCGAGGCGCAGGGCGCGACGCGGCCGGCGGCGGCCGCTGAGATGGTGCTGGTTCGGATCGCCTACGTCGCTGACCTGCCGACCCCCGACGAGGCGATCCGGATGGTCGAGCAGAACGGCAATGCTGCTGCCATCGTTTCCGGCTCGGGCGGGGCGCGCCCCGCGCCCGCGCCGGCGCCGAGCGCCACTGCGCCTTCCTCCGCAGCGGTGCGGGGCTCCACCGCGCCGCGCGCCAGTGCCGAGATCGGCGCACGGGCGCAAATGGCCGCGCCCGCACCGACACAGCAGGCGGAGCCGGCGCGGCGGATTGCAAGCTTTCCCGAGCTTGTCGCACTCGCCGGCGAGAAGCGCGATCTACTGACCAAGAGCGCGCTCGAGGCCGATGTCCGCCTGGTGCGCATCGAGGACGGGCGGCTCGAGATTGCGCTGGAACGCCACGCCTCGCGCACGCTCGTGAACGATCTCTCCCGCAAGCTCGAGCAATGGAGCGGACGGCGCTGGACCGTGATCGTTTCCAACGAGGCCGGACAGCCAACTCTGCGCGAGCAGAACATGGTTGAAAAGAACCAGCGTGAACGCGCCGCCGAGGCCGATCCGCGCGTAAAGGAAGTTCTGGCCCGCTTTCCAGGCGCCAAGGTGATCGAGGTGCGCAAGCTTGCCGCGGAGCCGCCGGAACCCGATATGAGCAGCGTAACTTTCCCAGACGAGTTCGGCGACGACGGCCCGACCGATCGTCCCGATGACGACTTCTAGAACACTGGAGGGCGCACGATGCCCGATTTTCTCGGCATGATGAAACAGGCAGCTCAGCTGCAATCGAAAATGCAGGAGATGCAGAACGAGCTCGGCAATGTCGAGGTCGAAGGCATTTCCGGCGGCGGCCTCGTGGCCGTGCGGATGACCGCAAAGATGGACGTCAAGGCTGTCAGCATCGATCCCTCGTTGATAAAGGCGGAAGAGCGCGAGGTGCTCGAAGATCTCCTGGTGACCGCCTTTGCCGATGCGCGGCGCAAGGCCGAGGCTGCGATGCAGGAGAAGATGCAGTCGCTGGCCGGGGGGCTTGGCCTGCCGCCCGGGCTTTTGGGCCTCGGTTCGTAACTTATGCCTGCTGCCGTTGCCGGTCCCGAAATCGAACGCCTGATCCAGCTCTTGGCGCGGCTACCGGGGCTCGGGCCGCGCTCGGCGCGGCGTGCCGCGCTGCATCTGATCAAGAAGCGCGAAGCGTTGATGAGCCCGCTCTCCGCCGCGCTGCAGGTCGCGATCGACAAGATCCAGGTCTGCAAGACCTGCGGCAATATCGACACGCAAAACCCCTGCACGGTCTGCACCGATCCGCGCCGCGACGGCTCGATCATCGTCGTCGTCGCCGATGTCGCCGATCTCTGGGCGCTGGAACGGGCGAACGCGACCAATGGCCGCTACCATGTGCTCGGCGCGACGCTGTCGCCGCTCGACGGCGTCGGCCCGCAGGACCTCACCATCGATGCGCTGGTGAAGCGCGCGCATGAGCCCGAGGTCAACGAGATCATCCTGGCGCTGAATGCGACCGTCGACGGGCAAACCACTGCGCACTACATCACCGATCTCCTGCAGGAGGCGAATGTCAGGGTGACGCGGCTGGCGCACGGCGTTCCGGTCGGCGGCGAGCTTGATTATCTCGACGAAGGTACGCTATCTGCTGCCATGCGCCAGCGGACGCTGTTCTAGACTCCCCCAAAAAAACGGACATTTGCGACATGACGAAACCACGGTTCGCCACGCGCTGGACCTTTGCGATGACTCTGGCGGCAGCGTTCGCATCGTTGCCGGCCATCGCGCAGCAGGCTGAACCGCGGGTGAAGGCCGGCAAACCGATCAGCACCGGCGATATCCTGTCCGGTGAGCTCACCGCGATGAAATTGCGCGGCGGAGGGAAGGGCAAGCGAGTAGCGGCCTATCAGATCACCAGCGAGCCGCGCCGGCTGCCGCCGCCGGGCGGCCTCTGCAATCTCGAGACGGGACCGGAAACCTTTCAGCTGATTACCAGCAGCGATGCCCAGGCCGCACAATTGAAAAGTTTCGTCGGCAAGGAGATTTCAGTGAAGGTCGACGAAATCGCCTGCGCCCAGGATGCGGGGCAGATGAGCGAAGCCATCGTCACCAAATGGAGCGTGGTGACGAACCATTAGACCAATAACTCCGCAATCGTAGCCATCGTAGGGTGGGTTGAGCAAGCGGAGCCCCCCATTCTAAAGAAGTGACAGGTTTCGCTGGCGCTCGACCCATTCTACACCTTGATCGGTCCGAGCGCCTCAAAATGCCCGCGGCGCTGCAGATAGCCCAGCAGCACCAGGCTGGGCACGGCGACCGCGACACAGATCGCAAAGAACAGCGGCCAGCCGGTTGCTTTCGCCACAAAGCCCGCGCTGGAGGACAGATAGGTGCGGCCGACCGCGGCGAGCGCCGTCAACAGCGCATATTGGGTCGCGGTGTGCAGCGGGTTTTGGCACAGCGCGGAGAGATAGGCGACGAAGATCACGGTGCCGATCGCGCTGGTGAAATTCTCTGTCGTGATCGCAAGCGCCAATGCCCACTGGCTGATGCCGACAAGCGCGAGCCACGAGAAGGAGAGATTGGCGAGCGCCTGCAGCGCGCCGCCGATCCAGAGGCTTGCGGCAAGCGAATAGCGCCGTGCGACGAAGCCGCCGGCGAAGCCGCCGATCAGGGTTGCGGCAAGGCCGACCCCCTTGACGATTGCCGCATAATCGTTGCGGGAGAAGCCGAGGTCGATGACGAAGGGCGCGGTCATGGAGCCTGAGAACGCGTCGGTGAACTTGAACAGAACCACGAAGGCGAGCGCGGCGAGCGCATCCTTGCGGCTCAGGAACTCGGAGAAGGCTCCGATCGCCGCGTGGACCACGCGCGCAAAGGCTTTTTCCTCGTGGGTTGCGGCTTCAGCCCGAACCGACTGCTCGGGCTCGGTCGCAATCAGCGCGGTGGCGGTGCCGATCAGCACCATTGCCGCCATCAAGACATAGCCCCACATCCACGCGGCGGAGCGCGCAAGCCCCGTGCTCTCGAAACCGGACACGATGAACAATGCGCCTGCGGTCGAGACCAGCATGCCGATGCGGTAGGCGGCGACGTAGCCGGCCATGCCGGCGGCCTGCTCGCTTTCGGGCAGGCTTTCGACGCGGAACGCGTCGACCACGATGTCCTGGGTCGAGGAGGCGGCGGCGACCAGGAGTGCCGCGACCGCCACGGCGAGCGGCGATCGTGCCGGGTCGGCAAGCGCGAGCAGGATGATGGTGGCGATGAGAACGAGCTGCGCGAACATCAGCCAGCCACGGCGGCGGCCGAAGCGCTTGGTGAACAAAGGCACGTGCAGCGCGTCGACAAGCGGCGCCCACAGGAATTTCAGCGTATAGGGCGTTCCGACCAGGGCAAAAAGCCCGATGGTGCCGAGGTCGACCCCGGCCTCGCGCATCCAGACCAGGAGCGTCGAGCCGGACAACGCGAGCGGCAGCCCGGAGGAGAAGCCGAGGAACATCACGATCAGGACGCGCGGCTGCAGGTAGACCGCAATACTCTCGCGCCAGGAGGGGCTGGCGGGGGCGGTGGTACCGATTGTTCCGGACGCTGCGTCTGGTGCGGTCATCCATCCATTTCCGAGGTCATCGCCCGGCTTGACCGGGCGATCCAGTATTCCAGAGGCCTATCCGCCGCCTGCGGCGATCGCCGGGTAAAGATCGTTCCAATCCGGATTGTCCTTTTCGATCAGTGAAACCTTCCAAGCTCGCGGCCATTTCTTGAGCCGCTTTTCGCGCTTGATCGCATTTTCAGGGTCGTCGAATTGTTCGAAATAGACAAGCTTGACGAAAACGTAGACGTAGTAGTGGCGTGCGCTCAACTGCCGCCTCTGGGATACTGGGTCGCCCGGTCAAGCCGGGCGACGACGATGGAGTATACGGAGGTAATTCCGATGTCCCTACTCCCCCGCCTGCAGCTTGCGCGGTAGCGGGAACAGCTCTGGCGCGCTCGGTTTCACGAGCCGCGGCGCCTCGGCGGGTTCCTTGGAGAAATCGAGTTCCTCGATTCGTCCGGCACGCTTCTCGATCTTGTCGGCCGAAATCAGGATCTGCCGCACATCCTCGTTGACGTCGGAAAAATGCTTTTGCAGCTTGAGCACGCGCTCGCGCAGGCGCCCCAGATCGTCGCCGAGATTGAGCACCTCGGTGCGGATCTGGTCGGCGGCGTCGCGCATCCGCGCGTCGCGCAGGATCTGCTGCATCACCTGGATCGCCAGCATCAACAGCGACGGTGACACCAGCACCACGCGTGCGCGATAGGCCTTTTGCACCACGTCATCGAAGCCGTCGTGAATTTCCGCGTAGACCGATTCGGAGGGCACGAACATCAGCGCGGTGTCCTGGGTCTCGCCGGCAATCAGATACTTTTCCGCGATATCGGCGACATGCTTCATGATGTCGGCGCGCATCCGCTGGCTCGCATATTTCCGCTCGTCGTCGGTGCGCGCGTCATGCAGCGCGGTCATTGCTTCCAGCGGAAATTTCGCATCGATGCAAAGCGGGCGCTGATCGGGCAGAAACACCACGCAGTCCGGCCGCTTTCCGCTCGAGAGCGTGTACTGAAACGCGTAGGAGCCCTGCGGCAGCCCGTCCTGCACGATCGCTTCCATGCGCGCCTGGCCGAACGCGCCGCGCGACTGCTTGTTGGCGAGCACGTCGCGCAGGGTCGTGACCTGGGTGGTGAGATCGGTCAGGTTCTTGTGCGCGCTGTCGATGATGCCGAGCCGCTCATGCAGCACGCGCAGGGAGTCCATGGTATTGCGGGTCGATTGTTCCATCGACTGGCCGACGCGGTGGGTCACCGAATCCAGCCGCTCGTTGACGGCGCGCGCCATCTCGGCCTGCCGTCCGGCAAGCGCCTGCGTCATGGCGTCGACCCGCCCGGACGCCTCGGCCTGCGCGCGCAACATCACCTCGAGCCGCGCCTCCATCTCGTCGGCGCGCGCGGCCTGGGCCAGCGCAAGCGCGGCCTCGCGACGGGTGGATCGCGCCACGACGATGACGATGGTGACCAAAAGCAACAGCGTGAGGGCGGCAAAGCCGATCAGCACGTCGCCGAGATGCACCGGCCAGTCGCCGATCAGAAAGAGAAGCTGGTTCATGTTCATGCCCCCTCTCTAGCCGATTCGCAGGCCGGACACGAACGAAGAGGGAACATTTCCCGTAAAGCCTGGCCAATTTTTATGGTTAACCGTCCCTTAAAATTCTTGGTTAGCATGAGGTTAATGCCACCGGGCTTGATTGACCCCGCCAGACGGGGGCCTTAAATCGCCCGCCAAAGCGCTATTGAGAAGACTATGGCCATCCGCGACATCATCATCCTGCCGGACAAGCAGCTCCGGCTTGTCTCCAAACCGATCGAAAAAGTGACGCCGGAGATCCGAAAGCTTGCCGACGACATGTTCGAGACCATGTATGCCGCTCCCGGCATCGGGCTTGCCGCGATCCAGGTCGCGCAACCCGTGCGTCTGATCACGATGGATCTCGCCAAAAAGGACGAAAACGGCGAGGTGACGCCGAAGCCGCGGGTCTTCATCAATCCGGAAATCCTGTCCTCGTCGAAGGAAACCTCGATCTACGAGGAGGGCTGCCTCTCGATCCCCGAATATTACGAGGAGGTCGAGCGGCCGGCGCGGGTGCGCCTGCGCTTCACCGATCTGGATGGCAAGCTGCACGAGGAGGACGCCGAGGGGCTATATGCCACCTGCATCCAGCACGAGATCGATCATCTCAATGGCATTCTCTTCATCGACTATCTGTCCAAGCTGAAGCGCGATCGCGTGCAGAAGAAGTTTTCCAAGGCCGCCAAGCGTGGAGCGGATTAGGCCACAACCTCCGCCGTCGTGCCCGGGCTTGACCCGGGCATCCACGCCTTTCTTGATGGTTCCAAGCACGTGGATGGCCGGGACGAGCCCGGCCATGACGGGTGGGATAGAGCCGAGCAGGACAGTTGTGACCAAATGCCTCTTCGCCTGATCTTCATGGGGACGCCGGATTTTTCCGTGCCGACGCTGCTCGAGCTCGCAGCGCACGGCCACGAGATCGTGGCGGTCTATACCCGCGCGCCGAAGCCGGGCGGGCGCGGCATGAAGGTTCTGCCAACGCCGGTCGAGCGAGAGGCGCGCCGCCTCGGCATTCCCGTGCTGCTGACGCCGAGCACGCTGAAGACGAATGAGGCGCTGCAGGGATTCCGCGCGCACAATGCCGACGCCGCCGTCGTCGTCGCCTATGGCATGATCCTGCCGCAGGCGGTCCTCGATGCGCCGAAGCTCGGTTGCTACAATCTGCACGCCTCGCTGTTGCCGCGCTGGCGCGGGGCTGCGCCGATCAACCGCGCCATCATGGCCGGTGATGCCGAGACGGGCGTGATGGTGATGAAGATGGATGCCGGGCTCGACACCGGCGATGTCGCCATGGCCGAGCAAATCGCGATCACAGACGCGATGACCGCCGCCGATCTGCACGATGCGCTATCGCGGCTCGGTGCCGACCTGATGGTGCGCGCCATGGCGGCACTCGAGCGTGGCGCGCTCACGCTCACAAAGCAAGGCGAAAGCGGCGTGACTTACGCGGCAAAGATCGACAAGGCGGAAGCGAAGATCGACTGGAGCAAGCCGGCGACGTCGGTGCTGCGCCACATCCACGGCTTGTCGCCGTTTCCCGGTGCGTGGAGCGAGATCGCGGGTGAGGATGAAAAAGCGCGCCTGAAAATCCTGCGCTGCGAGATCACAGGTGGCGCCGGCGCTGCGGGTACGGTGCTGGACGATCGGCTTGCGATCGCCTGTGGCGCAGGCGCGATCCGCGTCCTCGAGTTGCAGCGTGCCGGCAAGGCGCCGATGAAGGCCGCGGAATTTTTGCGCGGGACGCCATTGAAGGCAGGTGCGCGCCTGACCTGAGCTTGGACGACCGAAAAAGATCGATTCTGATGCCCCGCTACAAGCTCATCATCGAATATGACGGCGCGCCGTTCTCGGGTTGGCAGCTCCAGGACAGCTTGCCTACCGTGCAGGGCGCGCTGGAGACCGCGGCAAAGGCCATCGCGGGCACGGAGGTTCGCGTGCACGGCGCCGGCCGCACCGACGCCGGCGTCCATGCGCTCGGGCAGGTCGCGCATTGCGACATGGACAAAAATCTCTCGGCCGGCCGTTTCCGCGATGCCATGAACGCGCACCTGCGCCCGCATCCGATTGCGGTGCTCTCGGCCGAGATCGCTCCGGAAAGCTTCGAGGCGCGGTTTTCCGCAGTGAAACGCCATTACCTTTATCGCATCCGAAACACCCGCGCCAATCTCGCGCTCGATGTCGGGCGCGTCTGGCGCGTGCCGCGCAAACTCGACGCGGCGGCGATGCATGAGGCCGCGCAGCGGCTGATCGGCAAGCACGATTTCACGACCTTTCGTGACGCCGAGTGCCAGGCAAAGTCTCCGGAGAAAACGCTGGACCAGCTCGATGTGGCGCGCGAAGGCGACGCCATCGATATCGTGACATCGGCGCGCTCGTTCCTGCACAGCCAGGTGCGCTCGATGGTGGGCTCGCTGGTCTGGGTCGGCGAGGGCCGCTGGAGTACGGACGATCTCGCGGCCGCGCTCGCCGCACGCGACCGCTCTGCCTGCGGCCCCGTCGCGCCGCCGCAGGGGCTTTATCTGGTGCGGGTGGATTATTGATCCGGCAATCGATGCGGAGGGAGGGTTGAGCGAAAGCGAAACCCACCATTCAAGCAAGCGATGGCGATCAGGCGAAATACCTGTCGAGGATCCCGCGATAGATCTTCGTCAGCTTCTCGATATCCGCAACCGATGCGCGCTCGTCGATCTGGTGCATGGTCTGGCCGAGCAGGCCGAACTCGATCACCGGGCAATAGCTTGCGATGAAGCGCGCATCCGACGTGCCGCCGGTGGTGGAGAGCTCGGGCCTGCGGCCGGTGACCTCCTCGATCGCCGCGATCGCGAGATCGGTGAACGGGCCGGGGCGGGTCAGGAACACGTTCGAGTTCGACGGCTCCCACACGATGTGCGCCCTGATGCGATTGCCGGCCGCTTTCGCCAGCCGCTCCTCGACGAGCTGTTTCAGCGTCTCTTGCGTGAAATGATCGTTGAAGCGGATGTTGAATTTCGCGCGCGCCTGTCCGGGGATCACGTTGCTTGCGGCGTTACCGACATCGACGGATGTGAATTCGAGATTGGAGGGCTGGAATTGCGCGCTGCCGCCGTCGAGCGGCTCGTCCGACAGCGCCACGATCAGCCGTGAGATATCGGGCACCGGGTTTGCGGCGCGCTGCGGATAGGCGACATGGCCCTGCTTGCCTTCGACATAGAGCGTGCCGGACTGCGAACCGCGGCGGCCGACCTTGATGCAGTCGCCAAGCTCCTGCTGGTTGGAGGGTTCGCCCAACACGCAATGGTCGAATTGTTCGCCCCGTGCCGCGACCCATTGCAACAGCTTGATCGTGCCGTTGACGGAAACGTCCTCTTCGTCGCCGGTAATCAAGAACGAGATCGAGCCTTTGCCATCTGCGCGCGGCTTGCCGCCATGCTCGGCGAGATATTGCAGCACGGCCGCGACGCTGCAGGCAATCCCGCCCTTCATGTCGACCGCGCCACGGCCGTAGAGGAAGCCGTCCTTCACCTCGCCGGAGAATGCGCCGAGGCGCCAGGCCGTTTCATCGCCGGGCGGCACCACGTCGGTATGGCCAGCAAAGGTGATGTGGGGCGCCGTTGTGCCGATACGCGCATAGAGGTTGTCGACATCGGCAGTGCCTGCTTGCGAGAAGGTGACGCGATGCACCTCGAAGCCGTGCGCTTTCAGGAGCGTCTCGAGCACGCCAAGCGCGCCGGCATCAGCGGGCGTGACGGACGGGCAGCGGATCAGGGCTTGCGCGATGGCGAGGGCATCAGTCATGCCCCCGCTTAACATGCATCGCAGGCGGCGGGCTACCGATATGAGGCGCGATTTCGAGCTCGCTCATCTGGTCCCAGTGTGGCGGGCTGACGCTGCTCACTTGCTTGTCGAGCGGGTCAGGTCCGAAGCGGTTGGTCCCTTGGGTGCCTCGCAAGAAGCCCATTTCGACAAGGCCCCAAATCCAGACAATCAACATGGCAACGTGAAGCAGGGGCCTGAGGTAGGAATGGGGAAGCCAATGCATGAGGTCTTCGGAGAAATTGGGCAGAACAAAGAAGGGGACGATCCACCAACCGCTCCTGTCCCGATCGTGCAGCCGCTTGATCGAAGTCGCGAACACGATCCAGAGCAGGACCGGCATTCCTAAGAGGTTCGCGACCAGCGAGATGGTATCGCTTGGCGACAAGGAATGATGAGCCGCCCGAACTCATCAGGGTGAACGTCGCACGAAAACCGATATCGATAACTGTGTCCCCGTCGTCCACGATCCGAGCCACCGCAATGCTCGTAAAGATAAGGAAAACTAGCCAACCAAAGAGGATCAAAATCGCCAGCCACCACTTGGCGTCGCTGATACGGCCCTTGAAGCTGAAAAGATACCAAGTCCAGTCCACGTCCAATCTCCCGGTGCTTGCAGGACATAACGCAGCCCGATTGATTGGTCGCCTTCAAAGGAGACAGGGTTCGCGCCTTGCTCACTCCCCCTGAAAGGGGGAGGGTCGGGGGTGGGGGTCGGCCACGGGCGACGGCGCATGTGGAGACATGATACCCACCCGATTTGTGCTGAAGCACAAATCGACCTCCCCTTTGCAAGGGGAGGTTAACAGCGGCGCACGACCCCTTGCGAAATCGGTCCCGCAGCAATTCGTTGATGCTGGTCTTGGCACGGGTTTTCTCGTCGACGCGCTTGACGATCACCGCGCAGGCGGTCGAGGGGCCAGGCTGCCCGTTTTTCAACGGCTTCCCCGGCAGCGCGCCGGGCGGAAGCTTGAGCAACGGAGAGCGCATCAGTCATGCCCCCGCTTAACATGCATGCCGGGCGGCGGGCTACCGATATGAGGCGCGATTTCGATCTCGCCGGTCTGGTCCCAGCGCGGTCTGGAAGTGATCGGTGCCATCGGCCCCCAGCCCCAAGTGTAGAGGATAAGGACAACGGAGCCGAGCAGCACCGTGGTGATCGGAAAGAAAAGCAGGCTGGGTATCACAAAAAATGGCACGATGATCCACCACCCGCTCAGTCGTCTACTGCGCACCGACCTGATGGAGATTGCGTCAGCAAGCGGGTCCGGCCCGAAGCGGTTAGGTCCCCGCGTGCCGCGGAGAAAACCCATCTCGACGATACCCCAGATGCTGAGGACAATGAGGATCGCTCCCAGCACCGCGAGGATCGAATGGGCAAGCCAATCCGGCAGATACTGCGTGGGAAGCCAATCCACGAGATCGTCGTAAAACCAGGGCAGAACATAGAAGAGCACAATCCACCAGCCAGTCTTGTTCCGGTCGTGCAGCCGCTTCACGGACGTCGCAAGACAAATCCACGTCAAGATCGCCATGCCGACGAGATTGCCGAGCAGCGAGACGATATCCCGTGACGATGGCGACGAATGAGATGCCCGACCAAGCATGGTGAAGAGTTCGCCGAAGTTCAAGCTGACCTTAATGACATCGTGGCCGTGCGCGCCTCGCGTCAGCATGAGCCCGCCGGCCATGATCAGCCACATAATCCCGATGATGAGGACCGTCCATCCGATGAGAATGGGCAACGATAGCCAGAATTTGGCCCGGTTGATGCGGCCTTTGAAGGAGAAGAGATACCAGTTCCAGTCCATGTGGTTACCTTCGGAGCGCGGCGCAGGCGCGCTCCGGGTGATTGGTCGGTCCCTGCAAGGACCGGGTTCGGTCTAGCGGCAGTTCGCTATGCTGGCCTTGGCGCGGTTTGCTCAACGCTTGCGCAGATTTGCCGATCACGTACCGACAGCGGCGGGTCAGCTCTTCGCATGCCCCGAACGGGCAACCGATCACCATTCGAAGCTGCAACGGATCACCGTTGGAAAACCAATCCTGCAATGATGACGATCCAGGCCCCATGCCAGCGCCGCCGCAAGCACAACAAACGTGGCGACGACCAAACTGCCGACGAGCAAAATAAATTGAGTTCGTCAATTCACGCTGGATACCATCCCTATGTTTGAGCGCCTCCATGAGCGATCTCAGGACCGCACATGACGCGCTCCGCCAGTTGGTCGTTTCGGGACGGACGGGGGTTCGATTACTCAGCTACGCTCGTTGGCGCTGCGCCGGCATGGTGCACCAGAAAGGGGCGACGGCGCATGTGGGGACATGATCCCCACCCGGTTTGTGCTGAAGCACAAATCGACCTCCCCTTTGCAAGGGGAGGTTGACAGCGGCGCACCACCCCTTGCGAAATCAGTCCCGCAGCAATTCGTTAATGCTGGTCTTGGCCCGGGTGCGTTCGTCGACGCGCTTGACGATGACTGCGCAGGCGGTCGAGGGGCCAGGCTGCCCGTTTTTCAACGGCTTCCCCGGCAGCGCGCCGGGCACCACCACCGCATATTCCGGCACCTCGCCGACAAAGGTCTCGCCGGTCTCGCGGTCGACGATTTTCGTCGACGCGCCGAGAAACACGCCCATCGCCAGCACCGCGCCCTTGCGCACGATCACGCCCTCGGCGACTTCCGAACGCGCGCCGATGAAGCAGTCGTCCTCGACGATCACGGGCTCGGCCTGCAGCGGCTCCAGCACGCCGCCGATGCCGACGCCGCCGGAAATGTGCACGCGCTTGCCGATCTGCGCGCACGAGCCCACAGTCGACCAGGTATCGATCATGGTCGCCTCATCGACATAGGCGCCGAGATTGACAAACGAAGGCATCAGCACGACGTTCTTTGCGATGTAGGCCGAGCGGCGCACGATCGCGCCGGGCACCGCGCGAAAACCCGCATCGCGAAAGCGGTTCTCGCCCCAGCCGTCGAATTTCGACGGCACCTTGTCCCACCAAGAGGCCTTGCCCGGACCGCCCGAAATCGCGCTCATGTCGTTGAGGCGGAACGAGAGCAGCACGGCTTTCTTCAGCCACTGATGCACCTTCCATTTGCCGCTCGCCTCGCGCTCGGCGACCCGCGCTTCGCCCTTGTCCAGCAATTCGAGCGCGCTGTCGACGGCCTCACGAACCTCGCCCTTCGTCGAGATCGAGACGGTGTCACGCGCGTTGAAGGCGCTGTTGATGGTGGATTCCAGGGCGGACAAAGACATCGCGGCTTCCTTGGACTGTGTTTTTTGGGGCGGTGGCTTTTTCGGGATTTGAGGCGGGAGAGTCAAGAACACTCTGTCGTCCCGGCCAAGCGAAGCGCGAGCCGGGACCCATACCGCGCAATCCATCGTTGTGGCAGGATGGACGACGACGTTCTCAAAACCCAGTCCTGTGGTTATGGGTCCCGGATCGCGTTCGCAACTTGACGGCTCTGCGCGCCGCAAGGCGCTCGCTTGTCCGGGACGACGGGGTTAGAGCTTCGCAAGCCCCTGCAAGAACCCCGTCAGGTCTTCGGTGACGTAATCGACATGGGAAGCATCGCGGCCTTCGAGCTCCCAGTCCTCGCGCACGACCTCCCTCGAGCCGTCGGGCACGACCAGGACCGTGGTCATGCCGAGCCGGTGCGGCACTTCCAGATTGCGCGCCAGATCCTCGAACATCGCGGAGCGCGTCGGATCGACCCGGTGCAGGTCGAGGAATCTCTGATAGGTCTGAGCCGCGGGCTTGGGCTCGAGTTCGGCAGCGATGATGTCGAACACCGCATCAAAATGGCCGGATAGCCCGAGCCGCTCCAGCACCTTGTCGACATGATCGACCGAGCCATTGGTCAGGATCAGCTTGCGCCCGGGCAATCGGGCGATGGCGGCGCCCATCGCCGGATTCGGCTCGAGCGGCGAATGGTCGATCCTGTGCACGTAAGCGAGGTAGTCGTCGGCGCGTACGCCATGCAGGCTCATCATGCCGCGCATGGTGGTGCCGAAGCGGCGGTAATAATCCTTCTGGATCAGCCGCGCCTGTTCGGACGAGACGTTGAGCCAGCTTGCGACGAATTCGTTGATGCGCGCGTCGACCTGCTGCCACAGGTTCACGTGGTGCGGATAAAGCGTGTTGTCGAGGTCGAACACCCAGGTGTCGACGTCGGCGAAGGAGCGGGGCCTTGTCATCGCTCTCTCACGTCGTCCCGGCGAAAGCCGGGACCCATGCCGCGGGATCTATCAAGTAAAGCGTCGATAGCAGTCGTTCTTCGCAAAACGAAATCCTGTGGTTATGGGTCCCGGCTTTCGCCGGGACGACAACGGTCATCACGGCATCGCAAAGCGCAGGGTCTTGCCGCCGCCCGCGAGATCGACAGCGACGAATCCGGTCGCCGCAAAGCCGCGGCTTGCGCAATCGCCCTGTTCGGTGGTTTCGAACTTGTTCTCGCGGGTGCAGAAAAGACTGCTGCCGCCCCAGTTCAGCGGCTTGTCCTTGTACCTGATCGCGCGGTTCTCCGCATCGACGGCTTCGGCAAAGGAAAACACCTGCCTGGGCTGGCCGGCGACATCGGGATGCAGGCATTTGCCTGGATCGATGCGATACCAGCCGCGGCTGACCACGGCCTTGCCGTCGTCGGTCGCAACCGCGGCCATGATCTTGTGCGGCGTGTCGTTGCACCAGGTGAGCCCGGTGGAGGCGGGCTGCTGCACCGCCTCGATCATGGTGGAAAAGATATTTTGCGACTGCACGACGTCCGACGGCAGGGCGCGATTCCTCAGAAACGCCGCGATCGCCGCCTGCGTCTTCGGCCCGTCGACACCATCGATTGGAGCGGCGTCATACCCTGCGATCACCAGAAGCCGCTGGATGCCCGCGAGCCGCGCCTGCTCGTCGTCATATTCGGCGTCCTCCGCGAGATAAGCCACGAGAGTGCCGTCGTCGGTCTTCGACGGTGCGATCTGGGTGAACGGCGCGGGCGTCTGCCCGGCGCGGCATTGTCGCGCGGCCGCGATCACGAAATTGTCCTGGGCGATGCACAGCGTATCGTTGCCGTTCTGCGGGATCGGCGAGGCGCCGTACAAGCCGAGCACGCGCGCGTGCAGCAGGATGCGGTCGGCGGCGAGCGTACCCTGAACGACCACGCGGCATGCGGCCGGGTCGATGCGGAACCAGCCGCGCGTGGCGGTGGTCGCCTTCTCGTCGATGCCGATCGCGGCCTCGACCACATAGCTCATGCGATTGCAGATCTTCAGATCGGCGAGCGCCGGCATCGCGGACGCGAACAACGATGCCAAAGCCGCGGGCAGTGCGAGCAGCGTGCGGCGCCCATACCGCCGCCACCGCTTGTCGCCGCGGCGGCGTGCAACTGGCGGCGGAAGCGTCGCTTGCATCACTTGTGGATCAGCGTGCCGGTACCCTGATTGGTGAACAGCTCGAGCAAGACTGCGTGCTGCATCTTGCCATCGATGATGACGACGCCCTGCACGCCCTGCTCCAGCGCGTAGATGCAGGTCTCGACCTTCGGGATCATGCCGCCGGAGATGGTGCCGTCGGCGATCAGCTTGCGCGCGTCCTTGATCGACAGATCCGGAATCAGCTTTTTCGACTTGTCGAGCACGCCGGGAACGTCGGTGAGCAGCAATAGCCGCTTGGCCTTCAGCGCCCCCGCAACCGCGCCGGCAAAAGTGTCCGCATTGACGTTGAAGGTGTGTCCGTTGCGCGAGGCCGCAAGCGGCGCCAGCACCGGGATCAGCTCGTAGCCGATCAGCTGATTGAGCAAGGTCAAATCCACCTTCTCCGGCTCGCCCACGAAGCCGAGATCGACCACCTTCTCGATATTGGAGCCGGGATCGACCATGGTGCGGGTCGCCTTGGAGGCCGTCACCATGTTGCCGTCGATGCCGCAGAGACCGACCGCCTTGCCGCCGGCCTCGTTGATATAGCCGACCAGCTGCTTGTTGATGGAGCCCGCCAGCACCATCCCGACGATCTCGATCGTGGCAGCGTCGGTGACGCGCAGGCCGGCCGCGAATTCCGACTGAATGCCGAGCCGATTGAGCATGGATCCGATCTGCGGGCCCCCGCCATGCACCACGACCGGATTGATGGCGGTCTGCTCCAGCAGCACGATGTCGCGTGCAAACGCCTTGGCTGTGTCCTCGGCGCCCATGGCATGGCCGCCATATTTGATGACGATGGTTTCGTCGTCATATTGCTGCATATGCGGCAGCGCTTCGGACAGGATGCGGGCCTGATCGAGCGGAGAAATGTTCGGCGCGTCGTTCATGGGCATGTTCTCGTTGGCGGCGGACGGAGGGCGGGCAGTCGAGGTTGGGCCGCGTTCTATCCGATTGGCGCTCGGTGCGCAAAGTGTCACATTTTGCGCGGCCACGCGGCTGAAAGCGCAAGCACCAGCCAGCTTGCGATCAGGAGCGTGCCGCCCGTGGGGGCGGCCAGCGGAAAGAGCGCGTGCCCGGCATATTGCCGCAACGTCAGGTCGCCCGCGAACAGGCTCGCGGCGATCACAAAGCCGAACGCGGCAATGGTTCCGATGCCGGCCTTGAGCACGGAGCGCTCGACCAGCGCGACCACGGCCAACACCGCGCTCGCATGGAACAGAAGCATGGAAGATGCCGCACCGAGCCGCGCGGCATCGGCCTGGTGGGCCGCGGCGGCGGCCAGCATGACGCCGTCGGCGCCCATGACCGCGGCAAGAATGACCAGAATCCGGTGGGCCTTCACGGCCCTCGCTCCGAAAGAAGCCGCACCATCGCTCCGCGCAATTCGGGCAGACCCGTGCCGGCGCGTGACGAGGTCGCAAGCACGTTGGGGAACGCGGCGGGATGTCTGGCGAGCGCTGCTTCGGCCTCCGCGACGCGAGCGGAAAGCTCGGCCTGCTTCACCTGATCCGCCTTGGTGAGCACGATCTGGTAGCTGACCGCGGCGCGGTCGAGCGTCTTCAGCACGTCGAGATCGACGTCTTTCAGGCCATGCCGGGCATCGATCAGCACGTAGACGCGCGCGAGCGAGCTTCGGCCTTGCAGGAATTTGTGGATCAGCGCGGTCCAGGCCGCGACCTTGGCCTTGGGGGCTGCGGCATAACCGTAGCCGGGCATGTCGACCAGCCGCAGGCCGGCCTTGTCCGGACCTTCGAAGAAGATCAGCTCCTGGGTGCGGCCCGGCGTGTGCGAGGTCCGCGCCAGATTGTTACGGCCGGTCAGCGCATTGATCAGCGAGGATTTGCCGACGTTGGAGCGGCCGGCAAAGGCGATCTCCATCCCGGCCATCGGCGGCAGCGTTTCGATGGAGGGAGCGGCGAAGGTGAAGCGCCAGTCGCCCGCAAACAGCTTCCGCCCGGCTTCGATCAGCTCCGCATCCGTCTCATCAGCCATGCGAAGCCTCTCGCCCGCGTCATTGCGAGGAGCAAAGCGACGAAGCAATCCAGAGTTTCACGCGTGGCCCTGGATTGCTTCGCTTCGCTCGCAACGACGAACTACGTCTTCGATTCCGCCTTCTTCGGCAGGAAGGTCGCCTTGAGATTGTCGAACAGCTCCACCTTCACGCCGTTGCGGCGCATGATGAAGCTTTGCTGGGTCACCGACAACAGGTTGTTCCAGGCCCAGTAGATCACGAGACCTGCGGGGAAGCCCGCGAGCATGAAGGTGAAGATCAAGGGCATCCAGTCGAAGATGATCTTCTGGGTCGGGTCCGGCGGCGTCGGGTTCAGCTTCATCTGGAACCACATCGTGATGCCCATGATGATCGGCCAGACGCCGAGCCAGAGATAATGGCCGAACACCGGGATGGTCGTCGGGTCGAACGGGATCAGGCCGAACAGGTTGAACAGGTTGGTCGGATCCGGCGCCGAGAGGTCCTTGATCCAGCCGTAGAACGGCGCATGGCGCATTTCGATCGTGACGAACAGCACCTTGTAGAGCGAGAAGAATACCGGGATCTGGATCACGACCGGCAGACATCCGGCGATCGGATTGATCTTCTCCTTCTTGTAGATCTCCATCATCTCCTGCTGCTGCTTCACCCTGTCGTCGGGATAGCGCTCCTTGAGCGCCTGCAGCTGCGGCTGCACCGACTTCATCTTCGCCATCGAGGCATAGGACTTGTTGGCGAGCGGGAAGAACAACAGCTTCACGATCACGGTGACGAGCAGGATCGAGATGCCGAAATTGCCGAAGAAGCGGTAGAAGAAGTCGAGCCCGAGGAACATGGGCTTGGTGATGAAGTAGAACCAGCCCCAGTCGATCAGCAGATCGAAATGGTTGAGTGACAGCTGCTTGTTGTAGCCGCCGAATCCCAGAACCGGGAAATTGAGGCCGACGACGCTCGCCTCCTTGGCGCCCGCGAACAGCCGCGCATTGACGCTGCCGGTGCCGCCGATGGCGATCGTCTGCGGGTTTGCCAGATAGTCGGTCTGGTAGGTTCTGACAGTGCCGACCAGGTTCGACGAGAAACGTGCCTGCAGTTGGGCATTGGTGTCCGGCAGCAGCGCCGAGGCCCAGTATTTGTCGGTAATGCCCATCCAGGCATTGGTGACGTTGAAGTTGACCGTCTTCTCTTCGTCGATCTTCTTGTAGGTGTATTCCTGCAGCCCCTTTTCGCCGAGATAGCCGATCAGGCCCTCGTGCAGGATGTAATAGCCGGACACCGGCGGCGTGCCGTGCCGCGAGATCAGCGCGAACGGATAGAGCGTGACCGGCGCGTTGCCGACATTGCTGACCTCGTCCTTGATCGTGAAGAGGTAGTGGTCGTCGACCGCGATGGTGCGGCGGAAGGTCAGCCCCTCGCCGTTGTCGTATTTGAGCACCACCGGCGAGGTCGGCGTCAGCGTACCGATGCTCTCCTGCTGCCATATCGTGTTCTGGTCAGGCAGCCGCACGGTCGAGCCTGAAGAGGCGACCCAGCCGAACTCGGCGTAATAGGGGTTGGGGGTGCCCGAGGGCGAGTACAGCACGATCGGGGGCGAGGAGGGGTTGACGGTTTCGCGATATTGCACGAGCGACAGATCGTCGATGCGCGCGCCCTTCAGCGAGATGCTGCCCGAGAGCCGGGGCGTATCGATCTTGACGCGCGGGGTCGCGGCAATCACCGTCTCGCGGCTGGCCGACGCCGGCGCGGCGGCGGAGGGCGCAGCCGAGGGCGCGGTGCCGGCGGGCGGCGGCGGGCTCGAGGGGCTCGCCTGTGTTTGTGAAGGCTGCTGGGATTTTTGCAGCTCGGCCTGCGCCTGCTGCGCGGCGCGCTGCTTCTCCATCTGCGGCACGTTGTAGAAATATTGCCAGGCGATCAGCACCAGGCCGGACAGAATCACGGCGATGATGGTGTTGCGATTATCGGTCATCGGTCAAAATCTCGTCGTTCATTCTGTTCTTGCCGGCCGGCCCGTCGCAGGCAGGCGGTCGAGGCGATGAAGCGCGTTTCGCAGGTCGTCGATCATGGCCGAAAAATCGCGAGCGAGCGCAGCGCGGCGGCCGATCAGCACATAGTCATGGTGCGGCCGCATATCCATAACGCCGACCCGTCTTGCCACCTCGCGCAGGCGCCGCCGGATGCGGTTGCGCTCGGTGGCGGTTCCATTCTTTTTGGTGACGGTGAAGCCGACCCGGATCGGGCCCAAATCGTCGCGGCGGCGGCTTTGCAGCGTGAATGCGGCGGCATTCACGCGTGCCCCGCTGGCAACGGCGAGGAAGTCCGCCCGTTGCCGCAGCCGCTCCATCTTGGGATCTCCGAAAGCAGCCTTGTGCTGCTCAGGCGCTCAGGCGCTTGCGGCCACGGGCGCGGCGGGCGGCGAGAACCTTGCGGCCGCCAGCGGTGGCGAGGCGGGCGCGGAAGCCGTGACGGCGCTTGCGCACCAGTTTGCTGGGTTGATAAGTCCGCTTCACGGGTCGTTCTCCGCTGACCGGGGCAAATTTGCCTGTTGAATGGGGTCGTGTCCGAGGCTGGCCCGCCCAAAACGGGCCATTTCCGGCCCTCACTGAGCCGCCCCGGCGAGAGCCGAGCCATTCCCACGGACAATTTGGCGCGGCTTATACGGGAGCGACCGGTTTTCGTCAATCTTGGCAGGATGTTTTGACAGTCCTCGCCTGAACGCCGCATATTGCGAGAATAGATTGATTTTCGCGGTGTTTTTCTCGTCGAGGATGGCACGTCCAGGGCTGCGGTCATAAATAGCCCAACAGCCGACATTAGCGATCCGTAATTTGACCCTTCCGGGGGGTACACAGCATCCTTGCTGCGGCGAAGCCAACGAAGGCAGGCATTGGTGTCAGTGACCGATGAAGAGCCGGATTCCGAACGGCCGCATGTCAATTTGCCGCGGCGACTCGGGCTATCCGGCAAGCTCCTGTTATTGACGATTCCGCTGGTCATGATCGCCGGCATGCTGATCTATGTGCCCGCGATCGCGAACTTCCGCATGAACCGGCTCAATGACCGCCTCGCGGCCGCCAACACCGCGGCGCTGGTGCTCGATGCCGCGCCGTCGGGCATGGTGCCGGACTCGCTGGCGCGCCAGATTTTGACCTCGATCGGCGCGCGCGCTGTCGCGATCAAGATGGGGCAGCAGCGGCGGCTGCTCGCCAGCGCCGACCTGCCGGCCTCGGTCGATCACGATATCGACATGCGCACCATGACGGTGTGGCAGGCGACCACGGGCGCGTTCCAGATGATGATGGAGACCGGCGACCGCACCATTCGCGTGGTCGGGCCGACGCCTGGGACTGCGCAATTCATCGAGGTCGTGATCGACGAGAAGCCGCTGCGGCAGGCGATGTACCGCTTCTCGCGCAATCTGCTGGTGGTCTCGCTTTTGATCGCGGTGCTGACCGCGGCGCTGGTCTATTTCGCCCTGCATTACCTGTTCGTGCGCCCGATGCGGCGGCTCACCGCCAGCATGGTCGGCTTCCACGAAAATCCCGAAAGTGCGGCGCGCATCATCGTGCCGAGCCAGCGTGGCGACGAGATCGGCGTGGCCGAGCGCGAATTGTCGGCGATGCAGCGCGACCTGGTCTCGATGCTGCATCAGAAGAGCCGGCTCGCCGCGCTCGGGCTTGCAGTCTCCAAGATCAATCACGATCTGCGCAACCTGCTTGCGTCCTCGCAGCTTCTGTCCGACCAGCTCGCAAGCGTGCCCGACCCGCGCGTGCAGCGCTTTGCGCCGAAATTGATGCGCTCGCTGGAGCGCGCGATCGCCTTCTGCCAGTCGACCTTGTCCTACGGCCGCGCGCAGGAAGCCGCACCCGACCGCCGCATGATCGGGCTCGAGCAGGTCGTGGCCGAGGTGCGCGAAACCGCGGGGCTTGCCAGCGATGCCTCGATTGCCTGGATCACCGCGATCGAGCGCGGGCTCATGGTCGATGCCGATCCAGATCAGCTCTTCCGCGTGCTGCTCAACCTCGTGCGCAATGCGGCGCAGGCGCTGGAGAGCAACGACAGGAACGATCCCGCCAGCATGCAGATCCGCGTGACCGGGCGGCGCGAGGGCGCGGTCGCAATTCTCGAGATCTCCGATACCGGCCCCGGCGTGCCCCAGAAGGCGCGCGAGGACCTGTTCAAGGCATTCCAGACCTCGGCCCGGCCGGGCGGCAGCGGCCTCGGACTTGCAATCGCAGCCGAGCTGGTTCGCGCCCATGGCGGCGAGATTACGCTCGTCGAGGGCACGATCGGGGCGACTTTCCGGATCGTGATCCCGGACCGGCCGGTGGAACTGCAGTCCGTCCGCGAGCGGGCCAGGGCCTGATCAGGCCAAAGGGCCTGATCGGGCAAGCCCTGCTTTCCCCTCATTCCGGAGGCATGCCCGAACCCGCAAATCTCGCTCGAATTTGGCTCCGGATTCCCGGTTCGATCCTGTCAGACCCCGCCCCGAAATGACGTTCGTGCTGTTTTCCGACCTTGCCAATTGTGACCGGAGCGGCTAGCTAAGGCGCTCTTTCGCGACCGTTCCGGACCTCTTTGACGGAATGCGTGTGGGCCCAAAGGCCCGATAGACCAAGCGAAACGCGCCCGTAGCTCAGCTGGATAGAGCATCAGACTACGAA
>CAVTYJ010000028.1:0-100130 GCA_963738845.1 uncultured Alphaproteobacteria bacterium
ATCGGGAACGGTAGTCGCGCGGGTGGGAATGCAGAACTCGAACATGCTCGCAAAATAGTGCAAATTGTGCACTTTCGGACATTTCTGGCGGAACGTCTTGGTCATCGATTCCCCATCGCCCCTTCTGGTCGCTGGTCCCAATTGGAGTCCGGCCGGCCGCACGTCCGCGCCTCGCTTGCCGCACCGGGTGCAGGTGAACTGCGCTTCGATGTCCGAGAGCCGCACATCGTCCGGCCACCCGTCGGCGTGGTCTGCGAGTGGCTGCACTTGTAGTCGGCGCAATAGACGACGACGCCGCGCACGCGGACGCGCGAATCTCGCCGAAGGTTATCTTGGTCGGTCTGTCCATGTAGCGCTATTTAAGTCTGCCGAAATCGCGTATCGTGTCCCATGCCCCCATGGAAATCCTGGAAGCGCCAGCCCGCCAAGACGAAGGACGAGCTGCGCGAAATGTTCGCTGAGGCCGCCCGCAACACGCAGCCACAAGATGAGATCAAGCCGCTGCCTCCGCCGCCGCCCAAAGCCAAGAAGCCTCGTCCCTAATGCCAGCCTTCACGGGGCTGTGCTTGGTAAGCCGGAGCGTTCTCTGTCATTGAGGTGACCGGGCCGAGCGTGTGCCCACATTGGCCCTTGCACGGCCCTGCCTCGTCATTCAGCCGTCCAGCTTGCTTGGCGGGGCCGTGCTTCCCCACCGACATAATCAAATCCGGCCGTCGCGCTAGTCTCTGGTGAGAAGCGTGTGCTTGATCATCGGCGGATGGGTAGGGCCGAGAAATTGCCACATGCTCGCACACCATTCGGATGGGTTTTTGGCGTGACCTTCAGCGGCGTTCGCTCGCCCGCGTGCAGCCATGACTTCGAATTCCGGGGTGTGGATGTCATCGTCGGATGCCCCGGCAGAGTGAAGCTCGGCGGAAAAGTTGTCCTCCATAATGTGAAAGCCGGGACAGTTTCGGGAGGCAAACCCCGCAGCCTCAAGCACCTCGGCAACAGCAAACTTCGGTTGCAGCAGATGCTTCAACTGAGCAGCGTCGTCCCCCATCAATTGGCTTTTGGCCGGGGTCACTAGACCGAACACGGCGAGCACGAGTATTGCGAGCTTCGTTGGGATGGCTTGCTTCCTTTTTCGGAGACCGGCTTTGTCTGCCCTGCCCCACAAGCCGTGGCTGCCGAGGCGATTTTACGGCCCGGCCTTTCACCAGCCCGGCCGGACCCCCACCCGGCGACCACGGCTGTTGGTCCGGCAAAGCCAGACCAAAAATATTTGGCGATATTTGGTTGAGGGGGATTTGGACCGAGGCCGGTGCCGAAAGTCCTTGAATTAATTGGCGCTCCCTAAATTAGACCAATGGCCATTATCGATACACTCATTAACGGGCAACTCCCCCCTGTGCTTTACACCAAGCCTCAAGTTGTGGGTGCTCGATTTGCTCGCCTTTCGGTCCTTCGATGAAGAGCACTTTGACATGCATTTGGCGCATCAGATCACATGCCCAATCCAGAGCGCCCTCCTTTGTATCCAGTGTATGATAGCCTTCAAGAGCGGGACTATGACCCTCGTCCCTGGTGTGCAGTTTCCACGTCATCGTGCAAGTCTCTCCTCGATCCTCTCACAAATGCATCCATCACCCGCGTCATGGCCGGGTGCTGCCTGTTCTTCGATTTCAACCAATGCCCGCAACGTCCCGCCCGGTACGCACGATCAATCCGCTTCGACACGATGCCCTCGGCCCCGAGCTTGCAGGCGTGCTCAAACATCGCCGGGCCGACCTCGCCGTTGAGGTGCTCGACCAGTTGGATCGCGTCGGGTGACTTCGCCAGCAGCTTCGCCAGCCGGGCCTTTCGCGCCCGCAACGGCTCGCTCCGGATGTCGACACCGTCGACCGCGAGCAGGTCGAAAGCCAGCAGCCTCACCTCGGTATCATGCGTGCGCGACATCAAGCGGTCGAAGTCGGCGAGGCCATTGCGGTCCAGCCAGACCGCCTCGCCATCGAGGACGAAGGACGGTGTCCGGAGCCGCTTGGCGGCCTCGCTCATCAGGGGATACTTGTCGGACCAGTAATAGCCGTTTCGCGTGAACAGCCGCACCCGGTCACCCTCGCGCTGGACGATCAGGCGGAATCCGTCGTGCTTGATCTCGTGCACCCAAAGGGGGCTGCTGGGCACAATAACGGTGCGGGTCGGGAGACAGGGTTCGTAGGGGCGGTCGAGCAAGGGCTTGGTCCGGGAAAGTTGGTCTAAAGCGGACCCGCCTTTTAGGCGACGAAGATCGTCCCGGCGAGGCCGAATTTCGAATTTCCCCGCTCAACAGGAAGCCCGCTAATGCGTTATGGCACCGGGCGGCCGGGATGGCGCTGTGCGTCACCGTCGCGATCGCGGCGTCACCGTGCTTGTCGAAGTTCGCGCGGACGCTCTCCAAGAGTTTCTCACCAAGGCGTGCGCATGCATCTTCGCGCCAGCAGCTGCCGATTGCCGAAATCCTCCAGTATGGGATAGGTGTCTTGGTCGTCCAACCACGGGATGCATCGATGGCGAGATAGGCATGACGAACTCCTCCTCTCTTATCCGCTATTGCGAATTCGAGCATGTGTGCCCCGGCGAATATCTTGGCCACGCGCTCGGCAACCACCACATCGGGCCTTAGCCGGCGTGCTGGGATGTTCTCGAAATAGAAATACTTCGATGGCCTGCCGTCAGGATATCGCAGCTCATAGCTGCCGCAATCCCGAACAACCTCATGCTTGATCCGGCGGACCTTTGCCATGCTTTTCCAGCTCTTGAGCCATACCCTCTTCAATTAGATCTCTAAATTGTCTGAAGGTATTCAGCACAACGCCGCCAATTTTCTGAAAACGATCGAAGCGCTCCCAGTCGAAGTATTGCGCCTCTACTGTTTCACCAAGCTCGATTGACCGCGCGTGCCAAACCACCGCTGGTCGCCCGTCGCCCGAGATCATCCATACACCGTGACCAATTAGATTGCGCTCCTGCCCGAGTTCCTTAAGCGCCGGCCAGACAGCACCGCTTTCGGCACCCGGAATGGACTTAACCACCTTCTTCACAATCTGAAAATTTTGGTCGCCCCAAGCCTTAGCTATTTCGCGTTTGCGATCGCGATCGGGAGCCTCAAGAACCCAGACTAGTTCGACTGTGCAGTTCTCAATATTGCTATAGAGCAAGATGCAATCAGCGATCGCCAGCTTTAGGTGCACCGGCAAATCAAAAGACCATGTGGGCTCGTTCGAAATCATCTTCGCGCACTCAGTACCAGAGGTGCTTACGACTGATCACCGCGCGACATAACCATTGCGAGCCATGCAGGCGCTCATAAACGTCGCTTCCCTTGATGACCGCGTGAGCATACCGGTTAGCGAAGGGCGCTCGGTCTCGGACGCGCCACGCATCGCCTCTGCCTGACACTGCGCCACCATTGCTCGCAGCTCGAGATCCTTAACAGGTCGGCCGTCCGTCCGCACATATGATGCTTTTTCGGCCGAAGCCGACGCACAACCGAAGAAAAGCAGTCCGGCGACGATCAGCAATTGTCTCATGTACATTCTCGCCCCCGTCACTTCTTCGCCTTCAGCCCGAGCTTGACCAGGCGGCGGATTGGTCCTGAGGCGATTTCATGCCCTGCTTGACGCGGTCGCCAGTACAACCGACTAGCGTGAGTGTGAGAAACACGATTGCCTGCGCAAGTGTCGATCTCCCGAGCGGCCATCATCCAAGCCTGACCTGCGGATGACGGCAAGGGGAACACGCTAAAGCCGCCCTTGAGGTGCTCGGCGATCAGGCCTTGGGCTTCGACTTGACCTTTTTGAACAGGAACAGGCCTAATTCTCTGGCCTTCTTCTTTACAGCAGGAACATGGCACCGGAGGGATTTTGCGATGTCCTCGGCGCTGACCTTTTGTCTGGCCAAGGCTCTTAGCTGTTGCGTCTCTGCTTCAGTCAACGGCCGAGTCATTCGCCTTCGCTTTCAGCCCGATTTCACAGCGCATCATTGGCGACTGTCAAGTCGTCCTGACCTTGCGCTGTCTTAACAACACGCGGAGGATGTAAGCCCGCGCGCGAACCGCCGATTCCGAGCGACCCAGCTTTTTCGCGATCTCAGCAACGGGTCGGGCTGCCAGCGCTTCCTTTCGCAGGGTTTCGTCATCTTCGGGGGTCCACAACTTTCCAGAAGCCCTCATTCGACTTTGCCTCTCACACTTCGGCTTGTCACCGGGACCGATCCACCTCGGCCTCGCGCTTCATTGCGGGGCTATTACGGTTTTTGATCTTGATCCAGTGCTTTGACCTGCCGGCCTGATGCGGACGGTCGCGGTGCTTTGAAACCAGACCCTCGAGGCCGAACTCGCAAGCCTTGCGAAACAGATCTGGGCCGATCTCGCCCTGCTCAAGTGGGCTGATGAAAATTCCATCAGGCCGGCGAGCCAATAGCCTGGCCAAGTTTGCCTTGCGCATCGACAGGGGGAGCTTGCGCAGATCGTCGCCATCCATTGCCAGCCCATCGAAGGCGCAAAGCTGCACCTCGTCGTTGTGCTTGCCGGAATGCAGGGCATTGAAGTCGCTGATACCGTCGACCCCGAGGACAACAGCCTCGCCGTCGATCACGAAGTGCTTGGTGCGGTTCTTTAGCGCCGCCTCGACAATCCAGGGATATTTCTTTGTCCAGTCATAGCCGCCCTTCGTAATGAGCCGAACCCGATCGCCGCTGCGCTCGACGCGAAGCCGAAAGCCATCATACTTGATTTCGTGAAGCCACTTGGCCGACCGAGACGAGCTGGTCGAGAAAATCGAAAGTGAGACCGAACTGCTCGCTGCCTGCGCTAAGTGGGCCGTGGGCAAGACCCAGGTTGAACGTATGGTCAAGGCGTTGAAGATCGGGGCGGCACTCCATGCCACGATGACCGGCGCGTCCAAACGACGGAGGGACACGCATGAGATAAGACCAGACCTTTTTGCTGCACCGGCCGCGACCAAAAGGTAGTCGGCAGACGTCAGCCGTGCCACTTGCCGGGCTGGGCGCCGGACATCCGCACCGCGCTTGCCGCAAGCCGTACAGGTGAACTGCTGCTCGATGTCCGATAGCCGCAGATCATCAGGCCATTGATCCGCGCCGACAGACTGTGAGTGGCTGCACCTGTAATCGGCGCAATAGATCAGCAGCCCGCGCCGCTATCGCGCATCTCGCCGAAGCTGATTTTGGTCGGGCGGTCGGGCATGGCCCTAATCATTCCGCCGATCAGGCCACGCGTGAGGCCGCCACCTCTTGCTGCACTCTCGACAGGCCGGTGCGTTCGGTTCGACTTAGCGGTGCCATGTTGATGGCTTAGAGCGCCAGAACAAGATAGACAACGGCCCCACCGAGAGTAGCTGCAATGGCCCACACGGGTCCCGGTCGATGTTGAACTAAGAGGAGCGGCGTTGCTCGCCTTGAGCCGGTAGGCTCGGGGTGCTGATTCCACGAAAGGAAAGCAACGCCATGAAAACATCTACCATGATGACGAGTGCAATGCCGAACGCGCCTGTGGGTAAGGCGTGGGAAGAAGTGTCTGTGTCCTTCGATCGGTTCTGCCTGGCGGCCGGGATCGAGACGCTGGGCGCGATGATGGAAGCGGACGCCGAGGCGGCATGTGGGCCACGGCATTCGCGCAGCGCGGACCGGCGCGGTCATCGCTGGGGGCGCACGGCGGGCAAGATCGGCTTCCACGCCGGCAAGGTCGCAATCGAGCGGCCTCGGGTACGCGGGCTCGACGGGAAAGAACTGCCGCTGGCAAGCTGGGAGCAGGCGGTCGACGAGGACTGGCTCGGCCAGTGGGCGATGAACCTGATGCTGATCAACGTGTCGACGCGCAGGTTCGGGCGTGCGGTCCGATTGCCGGAGGGAGACGTTCCGGCGCCGGCGGGGAGCGGAGTATCGAAGTCGGCGGCCTCGCGGCACTTCGTAGCGCTCTCGGCGGCGCGCATGAAGGAGTGGATGGCTGCGGACCTGTCCGAGCTCGATCTGCTGGTGGTGCAAATCGACGGCATGCACATCGGCGACGATCTCGTGCTGGTGGCGGCGATCGGCATCGACGGCAACGGCGTGAAGCATCCGCTCGGGCTCATTGAAGGCGCGACCGAGAACGCCGCGCGGTGCAGGCGCTGATCGACAATCTGGTCGCGCGCGGGCTCGATCCGGCGGTGCCGCGGCTGTTCATCATCGACGGATCGAAGGCGCTCTCGAAAGCGATCCGGCGCAGCTTCGGGCGGGCGCTGCGATCCAACGGTGCCAGATTCACAAGGCGCGCAACATCATGGAGCGGCTGCCGAAAGAGCATCACGCGGCCGTGCGCCGGGTGCTGCGCCAAGCCTGGGAGTTGGACGACGCCGACAAGGCCGAAAAGTTGATCCGCAATCTCGCGCGACGGCTGGAACGACGATGGCCGGGCGTATCGGCGAGCATTCTGGAGGGCCTCGACGAAATCCTGACCGTCGCCCGGTTGAAGCTGCCGAAAGAACTTCGTCGCGCGCTCGCCTGCACCAACATCGTCGAGAACGTTATGAGTACCGTGCGTCGCGTCTGCCGCAACGTGAAGCGATGGCGACAGGCTCGATGGCGCTGCGCTGGACCGCGGCGGCATGCAGGAAGCAGCAACAAGGGCTTCCGACGATTGAAGGCGCACAAGCAATTGTCGGTTCTGCGTACGGCCTTCAAGCTCACCACGATCGCATGATGATCAAGCCCGTTGCCCACGTTACGAGGGCCGCGTAACATTTATTCCGGCAACGTCGGTCGACGTAGTTCCCGCAGGATCGAAGCTGTTCACGGTAGACTTGGCTTTAAATAACATCTGTCAGCTGGCTTCGAGCTGTTAGAGCTACGAGTTATCTTCTCGTGCGCGGCGGGCTCTGCAGCGAAAACTGTGCTTAATAAATCGTTACCTGTCTAACTAGAAACGCGGACATGGTTAATGCGTGAGATAAAAAGACCCTGCGAACAAACCGCGGCTCAATGAGGCCGCAGCTCGTCCGGCCAAGCGTCGCCGTTCATCGCGATCGAATGGCCGCAGCGGTAGTCAGCGCAATAGATCAGAAGCCCGGGCACGCCGCTGTCGCGCATCTCGGCGAAGGTGATCTTGTGGCGGGCTGGATCAGTCATCCTTTGGATTTTGTCGCATGGCCCGACAAATTACCATGCCACCCGCTTCGCCAGCGCCAACGGCGCTGTGCGACGCCGCGACGGATTCGCTAGGTGATTCGCCGCCACGTCGTAAATCTCGGCGCCGTCGCGACGCTAGCCGAATCGCTATCACGCAGGCGGCCGGTTATTCGTCGGCGGTTTTTCTCTTTTCTGCCCGACTCTTGCAAGGTGCGCGGTGCGTTCTTCCAGCACCTGCGCGAGGGCTGAAAAAACGCTGATCCTTGACACAGAACGACAAATCGTGGAATGATTAGGCTTCACATAAAGCTCAAAATCAAAACTCGCAAAGTAGAAAACGGAAAACGGTTCAAGCAGCAAAGCCAAAACAAGCAAAAGCAAAAAGTCGCCAAAGCTCAAACCGGACTACCGAATTTTCTGACTCTTAACTGCGAGGCTTTAGTGAGCAATCATCCATCGATTGCGCCCTGTGGCCTGACCCTGCGTCAGGCTGATGCCTATTGGGGCGTATGCTACGGAACATTTCGCAAACTGATGGAAGAAGGCATTGCGCCGGCTCCGACAGACCTTGGGCTTGGCCAGTTAATCTTCGACCGAACCACGCGCTGGACGCTGCCTTCAAAGCTCATGCCGGGCGCAACGCCCGACATACGCAGGCCGACATCGCGAGGCAATCCGCGGCGGCGGGCAGAGATGTCCAAGACAACGCGCGCGTCGGCCATCCGAGGCGGATTTCTGCTCCAGCCGGCGCGATATCTGAGGCGAGGAAGTTGCGTATGTCTTGCTCGCACAAAACTGAAAAGGTGTCGGAAACAGCTGCCTTTAATGCGCAGATGCGGAAGGGCGCCGCGCCATGACTTGGCCCAGTTTTAAGATGGCTCGTGATCTCGCGGGCCACGTCTTCCCGGTTAGTGAGCAAGTCATCCTGCAGATGGCCCGCAAATACAATATCGGCAAAAGGATGGGCCGAGCTGTCCTCTTCAGTGTCGCGGATGTTCATCTACTGTACGAGGTTCTTCCATGCCTCTCAAACTCTCCCGCAGGCCAAAAACGCCCAACTGGATTATGCGCGGCACCATCCGGGGAATTCGCGTTGAAGAAAGCACTGGCACTAGCGACAGAAGGGCAGCCGAGGAGATCCGAGCCAAGCGCGAAGCCGAGATCCTCTCGGAGTCAGTCTACGGTCGTCGCGCTACCGCGACGTTCGCCCACGCAGCCATGAGTTATCTGGAGAACGGCGGATCAAAGCGTTTCACAGCGCCGGTGATTAGTTGGTTCGGCACTACGCCCCTCGCCCAGATCGGCCAGGACCAGCTCGATGCCGGGGCGAAGGCCCTGTTTCCAGATGCATCGCCGGCAACTCGTAATCGTCAGTTCTTTACCATCGCCTCGGCAATACTGCACCACGCTGCAAGGCGCGGCTGGTGTCCGACACCGCTGATTCAGCGGCCTCGGTCCTCTGATCCCCGGATTCGGTGGATCACAATTGAGGAGGCAGACAGGCTTCTAGCGGCCTGTAGCGATCATCTACGAACGCTAGTGACGTTCATGCTCTATACGGGCTCCCGAACTGGTGAGGCGCTGTGGCTCGACTGGAGCATGGTCGACCTCAAGCGAGCCCACGTTACCTTTCCGAAGACAAAGAACGGGGAAGCGCGGGGCGTCCCGCTGCATCCGCGCGTCATCGCCGAGCTGGCGAACCTGAAAGACCGACATGGCGAAGTCTTCCGCAGGCCTGATGGGAAGCCCTATGGCCGGCCTCGGAACGTCGACGACACTTCGGCGGGCACCCGGATCAAGAAGGCCTTCGCTGGCGCATGCAGGCGGGCGGGGATTGTGGATTTCCATCCGCATGATTGCCGTCACACCTGGGCGACTTGGCACTACGCCGAGAACCGCGACCTTGGCGCATTGACGAAGCTCGGCGGATGGAAGAGCGAGCGCATGGTGATGCGTTACGCCCACGTCAACGTAGGCGAACTGCAACACACGATCAACAAGCTTCCTGGGGGAAATCTCGGGGACCAGCAAGAAAGGAAAGTTAAAAACCTATGACAATCAACGCTATGCTTGGCGTTAGCTGCTCCCTTGGTAAGGGAGAGGTCGACAGTTCAATCCTGTCCGGCAGCACCAGATTTCCGAACCCCTTCCGCGAAATCGGCGACCAACATTCCGTGAGAGATTGCTCATGGAGCAAGCTCCATAAGATGCTCTTCTGTTTGGGATCGCTCGCCGACGGGCGCGGGGATGTGACGCGATGAAAAAGATGGCAATGCTGAAGAGAGCGGCAATAGCGGCAATCGTCCTGGCCTGTGCGACCGCCGCGTTCGCGGATGCGCAAACGGAATGCGATCGCGAGGATGGGTCGCCGGACCAAGCCATCATCGCCTGCTCGCAAGTCATCAAGGCGGACTCCCGAGCGGCCTGGGCCTACTTCAAGCGCGGCGACGCCTATCAGTTCAAAGGCGAGCTCGATCGCGCCATCGCCGACTTCGACAAGGCCGTCGCTCTCGACCCGAAATTTGCCCTCGCCTACAACAACCGCGGCGTCGCCTATCAGTTCAAACGCGATCACGATCGTGCCATCGCCGACTTCGACAAAACCATCGCCATCATCGATCCGAAGGACGTCGTCGCGAGCGCCGCCCATTTCAATCGCGGCAACTCCTATCAGGCCAAGGGCGAACTGGATCGCGCCATCGCCGACTTCGACGAGGCCATCGCCGTCGATCCGAAGCACTTCGACGCCTACTACGACCGCGGCAACGCCAATCGGCTCAAAGGCGAGCTGGACCGCGCCATCGCCGATTACGACAAGGCGATCGCTCTCAACCCGAAATTCGCTCTCGCCTACCATAACCGCGGGGTCGCCTATAAGGCCAAAGGTGAGCTGGATCGCGCCATCGCCGATTACGACACGGCCATCGCCCTCGATCCGAAAGACGCCGGCGCCTATGAGAACCGGGGCCGTGCGTATAAGGAAAAGGGCGAGTTCGATCGCGCCATCGCAGACTACGACAAGGCCATCGCCCTCGATCCGAAAGACGCATCGACTTACACCGTCCGCGGCATGGCCTATAAGAAAAAGGGCGAGCTGGATCGTGCCATCGCCGACTACGACAAGGCCATCGTGCTCGATCCGGAAGCTGCCTCCGCCTACGCCGTCCGCGGCCTGGCCTATCAGGCCAAGGGCGAGTTGGATCGCGCCATCGCTGACCACGACAAGGCCGTTGCCCTCGACCCAAAAGACGCCGCCAACTATGTCGGCCGCGGCATCGCCCAATATCGCAAGGGCGAGCTCGACCGCGCCATCGCCGATTTTGGCAAAGCGCTCGAGCTGGAGCCCAAGAATGGCGTCGTGTGGCGCCTGCTCGGCGTGGCGCGTTATGACGCCGGGGATTTCACGGGCGCATCGGCGGACCTGCTGCGCTCGATGGAAATCGACGAAGACGCCTACGCGATGCTGTATCGGTTCCTGGCCCGATCCCGAGCGGGCGAGGCGGCGGAAGCGAGTTCGAGGCCAACGCCAGCCGGCTCAAGACCAGGGAATGGCCGTTCGCCGTCACCGAGCTTTATCTCGGCAAGCGCTCGCCGGCCGCGACGCTTGCTGCCGCCGCAACGCCGGAGCAGACGTGCGACGCGCAATTCTACATCGGCCAGTGGCACGTCGTGAAAGGCAATCGAGCGGACGCCGAGACGGCGCTTCGGGCCGCGGCGGACACATGCCCCAGCTCTGCCGTCGAATACAGGGGCGCCGTCGCCGAGCTGAAGCGGCTCAAGCCCTGACGATGTGCCAAAGACCGTGCACAAGTTCCGACGGGAATTGCGACCATCGCAACGTCTCCGCCGAAAAATGAACACATAATGGCCCTCTCGCTTTTGCCATCCTGACAAAAATCTCGACAACGCTGCTTCCAACTGAAAACTTGAGGGTGGTGAGCTCAGTCCACACGTTGGAGTGGCGCTATCGCGCGACGACCGAGGGAGCGCGCAGGAGCGGTCTTGCCCGCAGCTGAGAGTTCGCGCGGCGGGCGCCCAATCCGGGGAAAAGCAATGAAGGTCTTTGCCGCGACGCTCACCGTGCTTGTTTCAACCGCTGCCGCCGCTCAGGAGTGCCCGATGTGCTCGTCGGCCGACGCCTGCATAGCAACGTACGTCAAGTCCGCATCGGAGGCCCAGAAGGCCACAAAAATAGCAATCCGGGATTGGCAGCAAAATCTGGATAAAAAGGCCTCCGCAGAATTTCTCAGCAGAGGCACGGCCGCGCTACAAACCGCTCTGTTTTCGCAGGTTCGTTCGGAGCTTGATCGCCTGAAGGAGTGCCTGTCCAAGATCAAGTAGGCGTCTCAAAGGACCAAACGCTCGCCTCACGCAAACACCTGCCGATCCGCATTATGAAGATCCTTCGGATCGAAATAGGACTTCGCCCATTTGTCGTCGGTGGAGAGGTGCCATGAGGCATCGTTCGCGGCCTGTGTCATGACGGCAGGCTTGGTCTTGCTGATGGCGGCGGCCTTCTTCGTCTTGGTCGCTTTCGCCTTCTCGGTGGCGTACCTGTCCAGAAAATTGAAATGGTCGACCAGGCCCACGGCCTCGATGGCAAAGGCGGTGGCGATATCGCCGTCGTGGATCGCAAGCAGATTATCGCCATTCTCCTGCTCGCCGCCCGAGGCAAGGTTCGAGGAGCCGCAATAGACCACGGGGTCGTCGCCGTTGAAGCCGCACACGACGAATTTGTGGTGCACCTGGTGGCCGAAGCCGCCGATATTGGGAACCTGATCGAACGGCGGCGGAAGCACTGTGGAGGTGGGCTTGCCGGTGACGAGCACACCTTGCCTTGTGCCCGGCTTGTAGAGCGCAATGCCCTTCATCGTATCCGTGATTCCGAAGCTGAAGATGTTTTGCTGCTTGTGCACGTTCGCCAGCGCCTTGTAGACGGTGCTGTCGCTGCCATCGAGCTGCATGACCGCGAACAGGACATTGCCTTCGGTTTTCGCCTTCTTGCCTTCCTTCGCGATTCGCGCGGCAATTCCTTGCAAAATCGACAGCGCGAATTTTTCCTCGTGCGGCGAAAACGTGATGTCCGTCGGCGGCACGCTGTTGGATTTGAAGCTGAACGGCTTTTTGGAGAAATCGGAGGCCAGGAAGGCCGCCTCCGCCGCACGCCCTTGCCAGGCCGCGTCGAAGACGTCCTGGTAGGTGCCGGCGACCTTGGCATCGTCGAACAGGATCACGTGGTTCGAATTGACGTAGAGGCCGGTGACGGAAAAATTGGTCGAGCCCGTCATCACCTTCTGTGCCTCACCGTTCTTCGACACGATGAATATCTTGTCGTGCGAGAAGCGCTTGAAATGCCCGCGCAGGATCGCGGCCTTGCCCGTCCGCGCCTTGTCGAACGCCTTTTCGAACGCATCCTCCAGTGCCGGAGGCTTCGGCTTGCCCTTCACCTTCTGGCCGGGCTTTGTCGTATGAAGGGAGGCGTTGTCGAGGATGATGCGCATCCTGCCCTGCGATGCCAGCTCCAGGAGAATCTTCGCGAGATCCGGTTCGTTGAGGTCGTAGGCAAACATGTCCAGGTGCAGGCTGCGATCGCCCAGAACCTCGTTGAGCAGACCGAAGATGCGCTCGCGCGCCGTCCAGCCCATCCATTCATATTCGTCGGCGTAGGTGTATTTGACGCCCTGTGCGTTCGCTCCCGAGATCTGCGAGGTATCGAATATCAGGTCGCGCTTGGCCGGAGCGACCAGCGCGTCCTTGCTGAAATGATGGACAAAGGCCTGCGACTGCGTGAAGCCGCGGGTGAATCCAAGCGACACGCTGCCCTTGCTGAACGCTCCGACGTCGACGTTCAGGCTCACGGCGAGCTTGTCGTTCATCGGCGTGAGCGCGCCGCGGCCGTCGAAATAGCGCGGCGTGACCGTGTAATCGTACGGGCCAAAGAATGGTTTGAGGCCCTGATGGGCCTGCCCGAGCACGTGAAGCCAGCGGAATTTCTGGAACGGCGCATTTACGCTCGAATTGGCCGGCTGCGCCGGGACCTGGGCATGCTGACCCGGCTGCGCGAATTGCAGGGTGTTGAGGAGGAAGTATTCGTCGCCCTCCTTGGGCTTGCACTTGATGGTAAAGCCCGCAAGATTTTTCGCCTGTGCCGCGGTGCAGTTGAAGGCGAGGAGCGTCTTGGCGTCGCCGACGTGAGCGCGCACGGAAAAACTGCCATTCTTTTCAATGACACTGGCCAAGGTCGTCCTCCCCATGTGAGCAGTCACCCGTCCCCCGGCGCGCCGTCGTGACGCGCCCCGTGATTGAGGCAGGGCCTATGACGCTCTTACCCTGTTCCGCCGTGGCGGATATGCGAACCGTTTCACAATCCTCACAACTTCTTCGCGCTTAGGTAGATCGAGAATGCTGGAACGACCAGAGCTGGATCGGGCTCGTCTGCGCCTGTCCCCACGGCGCGCCAGGGCTGGCGCGAGCGCTTATGGCCTTGCCGCCTCACGGGTTCCGCGCGGAGCTCTCCGCCGGGAAATGAACACATTATGGCCCCGTCGCCTTTGCCGTGCTGACAAAAATCTCGACAACGCTGAAAGCAAGTGAAAAACTCTGGGGTGGTGACGACATTCTACACGTTCGAGTAGCGAGGCGGCGCGAAGGCGAGGGATCGCGCATGTCGCAAGCAATCCGAAATCACCGAGCTTTGGCGGACTCGGTCATCGCGAGCGCGCAAATTGCGCGCCTGCACGGTCGCGAGAAGCGGCAGCTTTGCCTGCACCCAGACAATCGGCTGACAGGAGGTTCGTGATGGGTTCTCTGGACCAAGAGCGCACTGACAAGGACGAGGCCGACAAGGAGCTTCGGCAGGCCGTACCCTGGGTGAGCGATCCGCAGAACCTGGAGCAACGCGAGGACGAGACGCGCCGCCTCCAGGAGGAGGTTCTTGAGGCCGCCAGGCGTCTCGAGCGCGAGTCGGCCGACCTGCCCTCGCATCTGGCTCCGGAACCGCGACATGCGAGCGGGTTCGACCTCATCGACCTGCGCCAGCGCGAGGACAGAGCAAGCTCGGAGGAGCGGGCCCGCAGGATCTGGGCGCAACTCAAGCCCGAATTTCTGGCGCCGCGGGACGAGAGATTTAGCATTCTCAGTCCCGGCATTGCGATGGCCGCGGGCTTTTTCGGCGCGATGGCCGTATCCGCGATCGTCGCTCTCTTTGTCGTGAGCGCCGTCCATCGTCCGACGATCAGCGCCGATATTCCCGGCGAAGAGCGCGCCGTAAAGGGCAACTCATTGGCCGCCACGACATTGGGCGATCTCGCCAGGGTCTCGGAAGCCCAGGCGAAGATGACGCCCTCCGACGAGCCATCCGAGCCGGCTGAGGCGGTGAGCGCCGCGGCTCCGCCCAGCGACATCGCCGCGCCGAAATTCACGGCCGCGATTGCCCCGCAACCCCCGACGACCGAGCCGAACCGACTGGAGATCGCGTCGAAAGATACGGCGGCACCGCCGGCGAACAATGTCCCTGCAGCAAGCGCCGGCGCGGGGCCGCGCCAGACGAGGTCGCTGGCTCCGGACGAGATCGCTTCGCTGCGCAAGCGCGGCCGGGACCTGTTCGCCGCGGGCGACATCGCCAGTGCGCGCCTTGCTCTGACGCGCGTTGCCGAAGCCGGCGATGCGGAAGGCTCCTTCCTGCTCGCGGCAACGTACGATCCGGCGATGCTGAGCAATGTGGCAGTCGTCGGCATCGACGGCGATCCGGCGAAAGCGCGCGAGTGGTACGCGCGAGCGGCGGAGCTTGGATCGCAGGAGGCAAGACAGCGCCTGCAGGCGCTGCGCTAATCCTTC
Organism: uncultured Alphaproteobacteria bacterium; assembly: GCA_963738845.1. Taxonomy (GTDB): domain Bacteria; phylum Pseudomonadota; class Alphaproteobacteria; order Rhizobiales; family Xanthobacteraceae; genus Bradyrhizobium. Next base: position 14,983 of record CAVTYJ010000028.1, read on the forward strand.
CCTCCCGGAAACTGTGGCGAAAGGGCCGACGCCGCGCCTGTTTTGACACGCCGACAAATCGTTAAACCGCGTTAAATCCGGCGTCCCAAACGGACACAGGGATCGCCGATCTTAAGTCTTCGTTCAGCCTCGATTAGGCTGCCGTTAAGCACAAAAAAGAGTTTGTTTTCCAATATGTTGGATTGGCCGCCGCTGTGTTCGGCCAGTGACAGCATTTTATTCGATTGGGCTCTAATGGCTTGGCGATCTCCGGCGCCTTGCCAGTGAGGCGTCCGTGGTCTGTGTTGGAGTAAAGCAATGAAGAAGTTCCTGTTCACCACGGTGGCGCTCGCCGTTCTCGGCGCGGCGATGTCCGCGCACGCGGCCGATCTGGGGCGGCCCGCTTATGTGGCGCCCGTGTACGCCGCGCCGCCCCTGACCTGGACCGGCTTCTATGTCGGCGCTCATCTCGGCGGCGCATTCTCCGGCGACAACAACTTCAATGGCCTCGCCATCGGCAATAATGGCAATGGCCGCTTTGTCGGCGGTCTGCAGGCCGGCTACGACTGGCAGTTCACGAGCTGGGTGGTGGGCGTCGAGGGACAGTACAGCTGGCTGTCAGGCAATGTCGGCGCGGTGTTTCCAGGCGGCTTTATCTACACCAACAACCAGCGCGGGCTCGGCTCGCTCACCGGCCGCGTCGGTTACACCTGGGGGCCGGGACTGGTCTACCTGAAGGGCGGCTACGCCTATTCCAACAACAACGAGAACGTCGCGCTCGGAGGCCTCCCCGTCGGCTTTACCCTTTCCGGCGATCACAGCAATGGCTACACCATCGGCGCCGGCGTCGAGTACATGTTCGCGCAGAACTGGTCGGCGAAGGCCGAGTATCAGTACTACAATTTCGGCAGCGCGCGCTTCACCGCGCCGGCCGCGCTGATTCCGACCGGCAGCTTCACGACCGACGACCACGTCCTGAAGGCCGGCGTGAACTATCGCTTTACCTGGGGCGGCCCGCCGGTCTCGCGCTATTGAGGCATCTTTCAAGAACTCGTCCATTCGAAAGGCCGGCGCAACGCCGGCCTTTCTGCCTTGCACGCTCAATCGAGACGCGCCAGAAGCCGCTCGAGAGCCGCGACGAACCGAGGCCATCCGTGCTGCGCGCCATTGTAGGCCTGCTGCTGATCCGGCCGGAAGCCTGACTGCTCCATCCGCAGGTGCGTCCCGGTGGGCGTCGGGGTGAGGGTCCACCTCACCACGCTCTCAAGACCGTAAGCCGCCCATGTGTAGGACAGCATCCTGTTCGGCTCGACGACCAGCACCCGGCAGTCGACCGCACCCCAGTCCGCGCGGAGACTGAAACGGTGGTCCACGACCGGCTCGAAGTCGTTCTTCATCAGCCACTCCTCGAGCAGATGTGGCTGCGTGAGCGCACGCCAGATCTTTTCCGGCGGCCAGGGTATCTCGCGTTCAACAACGACGGAGCGCGCCTGGGTCTCGGTATTGGTCATTGATCCATCCTTTTGAGCAAATCCTCGAGACGGTCGAACCGGTTTTGCCAGAACCCGGCCATCCGGCTCGTCCAGTCGACGAGCGGGGCCAGCGCGCCGAGCTGCGGGCTGTAGTGCGTCTGCCGTCCCTGATGGCGGTCGCGCACCAGCCCGGCCTGCTTCAGAACGCCGAGATGCTTTGACACGGCCGGTTGCGAGACGCCGGACTGCGCCGTCAGCGCCGCGACCGTCCGCTCCCCTTCGCGGCACAGCCGTTCGAACAGCGCGCGCCGGGTCGGGTCGGCCAACGCCCTGAACACGATGTCATGCGCCTCTGCCCTCATGTCGATAACCAGCCGGCTATTTAGCGTTTGGCTTTGGACTTGTTCAGCGCCACGGCGGCGCGAACGAGCGTTTTCAATGCATCCTCATCGATGCTTTCGTCCTCGTGGAAATCGATGGCGCGCCTTGTGTTGCCTTCAAGACTGGAGTTGAAGAGACGCGACGGATCCTTCAACGCCGCCCCTTTGGCGAAGGTCATCTTGACCACGCTTTTGTAAGTCTCGCCGGTGCAGATGATCCCGTCGTGAGACCACACCGGAACTCCGCGCCACTTCCACTCCTCGACGACGTCGGGATCGGCCTGCTTGATCAGGGCGCGCAGCCGCGCAAGCATCTCGCCCCGCCAGTCGCCGAGTTCCTTGATTCTCAGGTCGATCAATCGAGAAGGAGACTCGGTCGCCTTCGTCGCGCTCTTTGGCATGCCTCCGTCTCCTAAACTCATAACCTTTAGGTTATTGATTGCCCGCGTTCGGCGCGGAAGTCAAGTGACAGCAATGACAACGCAACGGACGTAGCCCGGATGAGCGAAGCGACATCCGGGTAACGACCCCGCATATCGCTGCGCTCATGCGGCTACGCTCCGGCTGCAGAGCTCGTTCGATCAAAAAAACAACCCGCCGCCGCCACAGGTCTGTCGATTTTGTTAACCCCCTACCGCGATACTGCCGCCTGCAAGGTGTTGGCGTAGTGGCGAGGGCGGGCGTATGGCGTTTCGGTTGGGTCTGGGCAAGGTCATTGGGTCCCTGCGGCTGCGATGGGGCGTGAGGGGCAGTCTGTTTGCCGCCTTTGCCGTGATCGCGGCGATGGCGATCGCGATCTCCGCCGGTGCAGGCCTCGTGCTGCGCCATCTCGGCTCGGTCATGCTCGACCTGTCCGGCCAGAACATTCCCCGCCTTGCCGCGAGCCTGGAATTGTCCACGCAGGCCGCGAGCCTTGCGGCCCAGGGGCCGGCGGTGCTCGCCTCCCAGAGCGAGGATGCGCTCAACGAGCGCATCAAGAAGATGAAGGAGATCCAGGGCGTCACCCAGCAAAAGCTCGGCGAGATCATCGAGCTTGGCGCCGACAAGCAGGTCATCTCCGCACTGAGCGAAACCATCAAGAACATCAACGAGGCGGCGCAGAGTTTGGTTTCGGCCGCGCGCGAACGGCTCGCACTCGCCGCCGAGCACGACAGGACCTACGACGCGGTGCGGGGCGCGCAGGGTGCTTTCCTGAACGCGGCTAACCCCGTCATGATGGACGCCCAGACGCGCATCAACGCGATCCTCGGCTCGGCCAATCTCTCTGCCGACGACGCCAACGAGGCGGCGCAGACCGTGCTGCAGCTCTCGAACGTGATCGCCAGCGGCAACCTTTCGGCCGCCGACCTGATCGCGGGGCTCTCGGCCGGCAACAGCGACAAGCTCGACGAGGTCGAAAAGGAATTCAAGCAGGCCGCCGGACGCGCGCGCTCCAATCTCGATCTGTTGCCGAACAACCAGGGAAACAAGGGGCTCCACGAGGTCACGGAGAAGCTGCTCGCGCTCGGCACGGGCAAGAGCGGCGCGTTCAGGGTGCGCCAGCGCGAGCTCGATGCCGACGACTACGGCCAGACCGTGCTGGAAGAGACCCGCAAGCTCAATGTCGGCCTCGATATCAGCGTGCAGCAGCTCGTCGGCGGCGTGCAGAACGAGACCGCCGCAGCGACCTCGGCGGCGCGTCAGGAGATTTCGTTCGCGACAATGATCATGCTGGCGATGGGGCTCGCCACCCTGGTCGGCTCGGCGCTGTTCGTCTGGCTCTATGTCGGCGGCAACATCCTGCGCCGGATCGGCAACCTGCAGCGCTCGATGCAGCTTCTGTCCGACGGCGATCTCGAATCGGAAATCTATCAGAGCCATCAGGACGACGAGATCGCCTCGATGGCGAACGCGCTGCAAGTATTCCGGGAGAGCATGATCGAGGCGCGCGAATTGTCGGCCGAGCAGGAGCGCGACCGCGCCGCCAAGGCCGAGCGTACCGCGTTGATCGAGGCTCGCATCTCCGCGTTCGAGGCGACCGTGCGTGCCGCGCTCGACAATCTGCAGCAGGCGGCCAACTCCATGCAGAGCACGGCCCAGAGCATGTCGACGACCGCCGACGAGTCCAACGCGCTGGTCAGCGCGGTCGCCTCGGCCGCTGAGGAAACCTCGGTCAATGTGCAGACGGTCTCGGCAGGGACCGAAGAATTGTCGTCGTCGATCGCCGAGATCGGTCGCCAGGTGGTCACCTCGGCCGAGATCGCGCGCAAGGCGGTCGAGGAGGCCGGCGCCACGGATGCGACCATGCAGGGTCTGGCCGACAATGCGAGCCGCATCTCGGTCGTGGTCGACCTGATCCAGGTGATCGCCTCGCAAACCAATTTGCTGGCCCTGAATGCCACTATCGAGGCCGCGCGCGCCGGCGAAGCCGGCCGCGGCTTCGCGGTGGTCGCCTCGGAGGTGAAGAGCCTCGCAAGCCAGACCGCGAAAGCAACCGACGAGATCCGCGCCCAGATCGCCAGCATGCAATCGGTGACCACGTCGGCGGTCAATGCGATCAGAAGCATTGGCCAGACCATCGGCGAGATCAACGACGTGACGACCGCGATTGCCGCCGCCGTCGAGCAGCAGGGGGCCGCAACGCGCGAGATCGCGCGCAACGTCCACCATGCCGCCGGCGGCACCACCGAGGTCTCCTCCAACATCGTAGGCGTCTCGACCGCTTCGGCCGAAGCGGGCACCGCCGCGGGTGCGGTATTGAAGGCCTCCGATTCGCTACGCCGCGAGGCGGACGGCCTGCGCGCCGAAATCGACGCGTTCCTCGGCAATATCCGCGCGGCCTGACGAGGGCGCACAAAGCGCGCTGGTTTGACGCGGGGCGGATCGCGGCGAACGGGTCCGTGTGAACTTGTGCCGGCGCATCGCGCGGCTAAGCTTGCGGCAATGGCAAAGCCCTCGCGGAACACGGAACATGCGCACCACCATACGGACTGCCCGCGCCGGAGAATTGCAGGCCGCCGAAGCGCTCGTCGTGCAAAGCATCAACGATCTCACGGTGCGCCACGGGTTTGGAGCGATGGCGAGCTTGCGACCAGCGGACTTCCAGTTGTTCTCGCACCAGGACGATCCCGGCGGCCTTTGGGTTGCGGAAGACAGTGGCGAGATCGTCGGCTTCGCCTTCAGCTGGGTCTGCGGCGCGTTCTGGTTTCTGGCCGAGCTGTTCGTTGCTCCCGGCCAGCAGGGAGGCGGCGTCGGCGACGCGCTGTTGAAACGAACGCTGGATCACGCCAGTGGGGCCGGCGCACAGAACAAGGCGCTGATCACCTTCGCCTTCAACACGGTCTCACAGGGCCTCTATATCCGCCGCGGGTTTTATCCCCGACTGCCCCTATATTTCTACAAGGCCGATGCACAAGCCGTCCGTCGGCATGGCGGCGACTTCTTGCGTCACGACGAGATCGGCGACGCGGATAAGGATCGCGCTCTGCTTGCGCAACTCGACATGGGTGCGCTCGGCTTTGCTCGCGACAAGCACCACAAATTCCTGCAGGGCGCGGCCGGCACCAGAGGTGCATTTCTTTACGCCGCCAGCGATTGCGTCGGTTACGCCTATGTCAATTCTCTCGGACATGTCGGCCCGCTTGCGGTCTCCGAGCCCGGATTGATGGGCGCGGCGTTCGCAACCGCGTTGAGACTTGCCGCAGAAGGCGGTGCTTCGGACATCTCGGCCTTTCTTCCCGGCACGAGCGAGGCGGCGCTCGAAACCGCGGCGGCCCACGGCATGCGGATCACGCTGCCGATGGTGTTGTTGTCCGCGCGCGAATTCGGCGATTTCAGCCGTTATCTGCCGCGCAACCCCGGTTTCATGTGATCACGCCTCGGCATATCGCCCGGGCATGACCGCGCGCCGATTTTTCGGCTGGCGCCGCGCCGCAGGTCCCGCCAGGCCAGAGCATGCGACCCCAAAACCGGCCGGGCTGGAAACTCCCTTGGCGGTCCCAACCTCCATCTTGAAGGACCACGACGATCGGTCTGGAAGGATGACCCAGCCATCAACGACTTGGTTTCATTCGTGCAAAAAACACTATCCGAGCGAGGGGACGGCGCCGCGCCCTTCAGATATGCGGCCCTGAAGCACCGCTCAAATCAATCACTCCAGAGCCTCGACTGCGCCAACGGCTTCACAGGAAGCCCACTTGCCGCCGATGCCGACGGCGGCGGAATAAACCAGCGGTCGACGGTGTTGTTTTCGAAGGCGGGCTCCTGCTCCTGTGCGCTCCTGCGAGTCCAACGTCGCTTGTCCATAGTATGTCTGACCGGCGATTGATGATCTTGGCCGCGCCACGGATAGGCTATGACTGATCGACAGTTGTCCGGCTCAGATAAAACGACGCCCAACGGGTCGCGTCGTTTCTGGCTTATATCAGTTCTAATCATCGGCAAATTTTTGTGGGATCTTTTGACGCCGGCTCACGAATACGACAGCCGTGCCTCGGTCTATTTGGAAATGGCAATCGAATTTGGGATGCTTCTCGGCCTTTTCGGGATGATCAAAACTCGTGGATCTAACCCGGTGCTGTGGATCGCGATCCTGGCCGGTCTCGGCCTCTTCGCCATCCGCCTGAGTAGCGATTCCGGTTGGTGGACGGGCCACGCGCAATATTGGCTGATACCGAGATGCGACGCGGTTGCATACAGAAGCCCATGCGAGCCGGACTGACATCGCGACGCTAGCGCCATGTCAACGTAGAGCGAGAATAGTGTCGTCGCTAGTAGTGAGTTTCCCGAGACGGACCCCGATGCGTTCTCGACGAACATAAGAGCGGTTTGAATTGCGCTCATTGCCAGGGACGACGCGACGATCCGATCCAGCGCCGAGATTGCGATTGTGGATTTCTTCGCCTCGCTCGCAAGGACAGTCTGACATTTTCGACTAGCGTCGGGAAGCTAGTACAGCTAAGTCCATCACATGCAAATCAAGGCAGAAAAGCTGCAGTCCTCCGCGGAGGCACTGCGTTACCCCTGGGAACAGCATCCCGGGCCGGATCAGGTTGTCGAGCTTATGCCTGGCGTGCTGTGGGTCCGGCTGAAGCTTCCGTTCCGGCTCAATCACGTGAACATCTATCTGCTCAAAGATGATGAGGGCTGGACCGCCGTCGATTCCGGCTTCGGCAACGAGGAAACGATCGCGGCCTGGACCGCGCTGCTTGAGGGGCCGCTGAAGGGCGTCGCGATCAGCCGGCTGATCGTCACCCATTCGCATCCCGACCATGTCGGCCTCGCGGGCTGGATCGTCGAGCGTTTCAACTGCCCGCTGGTGATGTCGCAGGTCGAATATCTGCAATCTGTCTATCACCAGAACCGCGGCACCGAGGAGCGGCGCAACGCGCAGCGGCTGTTCTTCCGCCGCCATGGCATGGACGAGAGCCTGACCGACAAGCTGCTCGGTCGCGGCCAGGATTACCTGAAACGCGTGTCGACCCTGCCTCCGGGCTATCGACGCATCTCCCATGGCGATGAGATCACGATCGGCGCGCGCCGCTTCAAGGTCATCACCGGCGGCGGCCACGCGCTCGACCAGGTCATGCTCTATTGCGCCTCCGACAAGTTGTTTCTGTCCGCCGACCAGGTTTTGAGCAAGATTTCGCCGAACGTCAGCGTTTGGGCGGTGGAACCCGATCAGAACTCGCTCGGAGAATATCTGGCCTCACTGGCCAGCCTCACCACCACGCTGCCCTACGACGTGTTGACGCTGCCCGGTCACGGTGTCCCCTTCTACGGGCTGAAGACCCGGATCAAGCAGCTCGCCGACCATCACGAGGAGCGCTGCCGGCTGATCGCGGATGCCTGCCGGGACGTTGCGCAAACCTCCAAGGAACTCGTGCCGGTCGTGTTCCACAAGCACGCGCTGGACGCCCACCAAATGGGCTTCGCCGCCGGCGAATTGATTGCCCATGTCAATTACATGCTGGTCGAGGGTCGCCTGACGGCTGCCGAGCAGGACGGCGTGCTGCGCTTCCGCACCACCTGAGGTACGCTCCTCGCAGGTCGTTTCCGCAAATTGATGATCTGGATCAAGCGCGCGATCGGGCATTTGAGCAATGTTCGCCGCCGTCAGGCCCCTGGCCCGATTCCGGCTCGACAGCAAAGCTGGAAACGCTCTAAAAAGACGCTGCCCCGGCCCAATTCCAGGTTTTTGCGATGGATTACAGCCAGTTCTTCAGTACCGCCCTCGCCCGCCTTCACGACGAGCGGCGTTATCGCGTGTTTGCCGACCTGGAACGGATCGCCGGCCGCTTCCCCCATGCGGTCTGGCACTCGCCGAAAGGCCCGCGCAACGTCGTGATCTGGTGCTCCAACGACTATCTCGGCATGGGCCAGCACCCCAAGGTGGTCGGCGCCATGGTCGAGACCGCGACCCGCACAGGCACCGGCGCCGGCGGCACCCGCAATATCGCCGGCACCAATCATCCGCTGGTGCAGCTCGAGGCGGAGCTCGCCGATCTGCACGGCAAGGAAGCCGCGCTGCTGTTCACGTCGGGCTATGTCTCGAACCAGACCGGCATTGCCACCATCGCAAGGCTGATCCCGAACTGCCTGATCCTGTCGGATGCGCTCAACCACAATTCGATGATCGAAGGCGTGCGCCAGGCCGGCTGCGAGCGGCAGGTCTTCCGCCACAGCGACATGGCCCATCTGGAAGAGTTGTTGCGCGCCGCGGGTCCCGATCGGCCGAAGCTGATCGTCTGCGAGAGCCTTTACTCTATGGATGGCGACGTCGCGCCGCTGGAACGGATTTGTGATCTCGCCGAGCGCTATGGTGCGATGACCTATGTCGACGAGGTGCATGCCGTCGGCATGTACGGCCCGCGGGGCGGCGGCATTGCCGAGCGCGACGGGGTCATGCATCGTATCGACGTGCTCGAAGGCACGTTGGCCAAGGCCTTCGGCTGCCTCGGCGGCTATATCGCCGGCAGCGCCAAATTGATCGATGCCGTCCGCTCCTATGCCCCGGGCTTCATCTTCACCACCGCGCTGCCGCCGCCGATCTGCTCGGCCGCGACGGCCGCAATCCGGCATCTGAAGACCTCGCACTGGGAGCGCGAGCGCCATCAGGACCGCGCCGCCCGCGTCAAGGCGATCCTGAGCGCAGCCGGGCTGCCGGTGATGTCGAGCGAAACCCATATCGTGCCGCTGTTCGTCGGCGATCCCGAGAAGTGCAAGCGCGCCTCGGATATCCTGCTCGAGGCGCACGGGATCTATATCCAGCCGATCAACTATCCGACGGTCGCCAAGGGCACCGAGCGGTTGCGGATCACGCCCTCGCCCTACCACGACGACGGCCTGATCGATCACCTCGCCGAAAGCCTCTTGCAGGTCTGGGACCGCCTCGCGCTGCCGCTGAAAGAGCAGTCGCTGGCCGCGGAATAGGGCCAATCTTAAGGGTTGGAGCGCCGGCAGGCGAAGCGCCCGGGGACGGCGGCGTGTCCACGGATCTCGCCGACCTCATCCGCTCCCCCGAAGCACTTTAACGACGATGGTAATTCCCTCAAAAAATGAGGGAATTCGCTGTCGCCTGTGGCAACGCCAGGCGCTAGAATTTCGTTAACAGGACATTGAAGAGCAGCCTGGCAAGGAGCAACGCAGCGATGCTGCACGACTGGGGTGTGATCGCAGCCGCGTTTGGCTACATCTCCTTTCTGTTCCTGGTGGCGAGCTATGGCGATCGCCTCTCGCCGGCGCAGCGCGGCCGTGCCGGCGCGCTGATCTATCCGCTGTCGCTTGCGATCTATTGCACCTCCTGGACCTTCTTCGGATCGGTCGGCTTCGCCACCCGCACCTCGGTCGACTTTCTCGCGATCTATCTCGGCCCGATCATCCTGGTCGGGCTTTGCACCCCGCTGTTGCGACGGGTGATCCAGCTTGCCAAAAGCCAGAACATCACCTCGATCGCCGACTTCATCGGCGCGCGCTACGGCAAGAGCCAGGCGGTCGCGGTCACCGTGGCGCTGATCGCGATCATCGGGTCGGTCCCCTACATCGCGCTGCAGCTCAAGGCGGTGGCCTCCTCGCTCGAGACCATTCTCAGCGAGGATCAGGCGATCTCGAAGATCCCGATCATCGGCGATATCGCGCTTTTGGTGACGCTCGCCATGGCGATCTTCGCCGTGCTGTTCGGAACCCGCCAGACTGACGCGACCGAACACCAGCACGGCCTGATGCTGGCGGTCGCAACCGAATCGATCGTCAAGCTCGTGACCTTCCTCGCCGCCGGCGCCTTCGTCACCTTCTGGATGTTCGACCCGCACGAATTGATCAACCGCGCCATGAAGACGCCGGAAGCCGTGCGCGCGATCGAATATGTGCCGTCCTTGGGCAACTTCCTCTGCATGGTGGTGCTGTCGTTTTGCGCGGTGATGATGCTGCCGCGCCAGTTCCATGTCAGCGTGGTCGAGAACTCTGGCGATGCCGAGGTCAGCCGCGCTCGCTGGCTGTTTCCGCTCTATCTGATCGCAATCAACCTCTTTGTGATCCCGATCGCGCTCGCCGGTCTCATCACCTTCCCGTTCGGAGCCGTCAACAGCGACATGTATGTGCTGGCGCTGCCGATCGAGGGTGACGCGCCGCTGCTCTCGATCGCCGTGTTCGTCGGCGGACTGTCGGCGGCGACCGCCATGGTGATCGTGGAATGCGTCGCGCTGTCGGTGATGATGTCGAACGATATCATCGTGCCGCTGGTGCTGAAGCGCGCGCCCGAATGGCGCGGGCAGGCCAAGGACTTCGGCGACTTCCTGTTGAAAGCGCGGAGGATCGCCATCTTCGCCATCATGGTGATGGCCTATTTCTATTATCGCGCGCTCGGCAACACCCAGCTCGCCGCGATCGGGCTTTTGTCTTTTGCCGCCATCGCGCAGCTTGCGCCCGCCTTTTTCGGCGCGCTGCTCTGGCGGCGCGCCACCGCACGCGGCGCGATCGGCGGCATGCTGGTCGGCTTTGCGGTATGGGCCTACACGCTGTTCCTGCCCTCGTTTCTCGATACCTCGACGGCAGGCCTGATGCTGCTGCAGCACGGACCGTTCGGGATCGAGGCGCTACGGCCGCAGGCGCTGTTGGGGGCGGATCTTCCGCCCCTCCTGCACGGCGTGTTGTGGTCGCTGTCGCTGAACCTCCTGGCCTATGTGGCGCTGTCGCTGACCGACCAGCCCTCCTCGATCGAGCGGCTGCAGGCCGACGTGTTCGTGCCGGATGCGCTGGCTCCGATGACGCCGACCTTCCGCCGCTGGCGCACCACCATAACCGTGCAGGACATTCAGAGCACGGTCGCCCAGTATCTCGGACCGGAACGCGCGCAACTCTCCTTCGAAGCGTTCGCCAAAAGCCATCAGCTCACGCTCGATCCGGCCGCGCCGGCGGATTTCGAGCTCCTGCGGCACGCCGAGCATCTGATCGCCTCCTCGATCGGCGCTGCGTCCTCGCGCCTTGTGATGTCGCTCTTGCTGCGCAAGCGCACGGTGTCGGCAAAGGCCGCACTGAAACTGCTCGACGACTCCCATGCGGCGCTGCATTTCAACCGCGAGATCCTGCAGACCGCGCTGAACCATGTGCGCCAGGGCATCGCCGTGTTCGATGTCGACCTGCAGCTGATCTGCTCGAACCGGCAATTCAGCGACTTGCTCGGCTTGCCGCCGCATCTTGTGCAGATCGGGATTCCACTCCGCGAAATCCTGGAATTCATGGGCGCGATCGCGCCGCCGGGGTTGGGCGATGGCAACGCGTCGATGGAACGGCGGCTCGCCGCCTATACCACCGTGGGCGAGTCCTACCTGGAACGTCTGCCCGACCGCCATATGGTGATCGAGGTGCGTTCGAATCGCATGCCGGATGGCGGCCTCGTGATCACCTTCACCGACGTGACGCCGACCTTCGAGGCCGCCGAGGCGCTGGAGCGCGCCAATGCGACACTGGAAAAACGCGTGCGCGACCGCACCGAGGAGCTGACGCGCCTCAATTCGGAGCTTGCGCTAGCGAAAAGCGCGGCCGAAGACGCCAACATCTCCAAGACGCGCTTCCTTGCCGCGGCGAGCCACGACATCCTGCAGCCGCTGAACGCGGCGCGGCTCTACGTGACGAGCCTGGTCGAGCGCCAGAACGGCGGCGAGGATTCGCGCCTGGTCGAGAACATCGACGACTCGCTCGAAGCGATCGAGGAAATCCTGAGCGCGCTGCTCGACATTTCGCGCCTTGACGCGGGCGCCATGACGCCCTCGATCTCGAGCTTCAAGATGGCCGACCTGATGCGCTCGCTGGAAATCGAATTTGCCCCGATAGCGCGTGCCAAGGGACTGAAGCTCACCTTCGTACCCTCTTCGCTGCCGGTCGAGTCCGACCGCCTGTTGCTCAGGCGGCTTCTGCAGAACTTCATCTCGAACGCGATCAAATATACGCCGCACGGGCGCGTCCTGGTCGGCTGCCGGCGCCGTGGTCAATCGCTGCAGATCGCGGTTTACGACACCGGCGTCGGCATTCCCGTGCTGAAACGCGGCGAGATATTCAAGGAGTTCCACCGCCTCGAGCAGGGGGCGCGGATCGCGCGCGGACTAGGCCTTGGGCTGTCGATCGTCGAGCGGCTCGCGCGCGTGCTCAACCATGGCATCGCGATCGATGCCAATGCCGGCGGCGGCTCGATGTTTTCGGTGACGGTGCCGACCGCGAAATCGGTCAACCACACTGCGGCGGTGACCAGCGCCACGCCGTTGTCGCGCACGCCGATCTCGGGCGCGCGCATCGTCTGCATCGAGAACGATCCCGCGATCCTGGACGGCATGAAGACGCTGCTGACGGCCTGGGATGCCGAGGTGATCGCGGTCACCGATCCGGATGCCGCGATCGAGGCAATCGAGGCCGCGGGCGGACGCCTGACCGGCCTGCTGGTCGACTATCACCTCGATCGCGGCAACGGTGTCGCCGCGATCCGCGACATCCGCCGCCGTTTCGGCGAAACCATTCCGGCGATCCTGATCACCGCCGACCGCAGCCCGCACGTCCGCGCCGCCGCGCGCGAGGAGAACATCGCCGTCCTGAACAAGCCGCTGAAACCCGCTTCGCTGCGCGCCTTGCTCGGGCAGTGGCGCGTCCAGCAGATGGTCGCGGCGGAGTAGAGGCGAGATTGCAGGAAAAGGGAGACTACTGCTCGGTCGGCGTGCCTTGCCGCCATTGGGAGCCCGCGATCTTCGCGGCGGCGATCACGGCCTGAGTGCGGCTTTCGACGCCGAGCTTCTGCAGGATAGCAGACACATGAGCCTTGATGGTCGCCTCCGAGACGCCGAGCTCATAGGCGATCTGCTTGTTGAGCAAACCCTCCGACAGCATCATCAGCACCCGCACCTGCTGCGGGGTCAGCGTCACCAGTCGGTCGCGCAGCCGCGTCATGTCCGGATCCGCGGCGGAGGAAAGATCGGTATCCGGCGGAACCCAGATGTCGCCGTCCATCACCTTGACGACCGCGTCGCGCAGCGTTTCGACCCCGAACCGTTTCGGAATGAATCCGGAGGCGCCGAAATCGAGCGAGCGGCGGATCGTGGCGCTGTCGTCGCTGGCGGAGACGATGACCACCGGGATCGCCGGATATTGCGCACGCAGATAGATCAATCCGGAGAAGCCGGAGATACCGGGCATGGAGAGGTCGAGCAGGATCAGATCGACATCGGAATCCCGCTCCAGCAGCGCGGTCAGGTCCTCGAACGATCCGGCCTCGTCGATCCTGGCCGAACTCACCACGCTTCCGACCGCCTGCCGCAACGCGTCGCGGAACAGCGGGTGATCGTCGGCGATGACAAGGTGGGTATTGACAGCGGGCATTGATTTCTAAGGTTCAAAGGTCCGATCCCGGAACCCTTCTTCGAAGGAGCGGTCCGCGAGAACTTTCAAATCTGATTTTCTTCTCTTGGTATAGGGCATGCAAGCTCACAATGCCCCTTCGCGCGATCGCGGTTAATCCCCGCTTGTGCGCCGCAACATTCAGCCGACGGCGCTCGCGCCTGCTCTATCGCAACTAGGGGTGCGAATCAGCTGTGATAAGGGCCAAAAGTCGTATTGGGACGACTTTCACAGCGATGTTACTTTGGATCAGGAAACGGCTGTCCGGGCGCATCCGGATGCCTGAGGCTGGCAAGCAATATCGGGGAGCGAAATCAACATGTCGACAATGGCTGTCACGCGCGCCGAAACAGGCGGGATGACGAAGGACGAACGTTTCGTCATTCTCGCCTCCTCGCTCGGTACCGTCTTCGAATGGTATGACTTCTATCTTTATGGATCGCTTGCAGCGATCATCGGCGCCCAGTTCTTCTCGGCGTATCCACCGGGCACCCGCGACATCTTTGCGCTGCTGGCGTTCGCGGCCGGCTTCCTGGTGCGCCCGTTCGGCGCCATCGTGTTCGGGCGGATCGGCGACATCGTCGGGCGCAAGTACACCTTCCTGGTCACGATCATGATCATGGGTCTTTCGACCTTCATCGTGGGCCTGTTGCCCAATGCTGCGACGATCGGCATTGCCGCGCCGGTGATCCTGATCGCACTCCGCCTGTTGCAGGGCCTGGCGCTTGGCGGCGAATATGGCGGCGCGGCGACCTATGTTGCCGAGCACGCCCCGAACGGCAAGCGCGGCTACTACACCTCCTTCATCCAGACCACGGCGACCATGGGTCTGTTCCTGTCGCTGCTTGTGATCCTGTTCACGCGGACCTGGACCGGCGAAGCCGACTTCGCGACGTGGGGCTGGCGCATTCCGTTCCTGGTGTCGGTGCTCCTGCTCGGCATCTCGGTCTGGATTCGGCTGCGCCTCAATGAATCGCCGATCTTCCAGAAGATGAAGGAAGAAGGAAAAGGCTCGAAGGCGCCGCTGACCGAAGCCTTCGCGAACTGGCAGAACGGCAAGCTCGTGCTGCTCGCGCTGCTCGGCGGCACCATGGGCCAGGGCGTGGTCTGGTACACCGGCCAGTTCTACGCGCTGTTCTTCCTGCAATCGATCCTGAAGGTTGACGGTTACACCTCCAACCTCCTGATCGCGTGGTCGCTCTTGCTCGGCACCGGCTTCTTTGTCGTGTTCGGGGCTTTGTCTGACAAGATCGGCCGCAAGCCGATCATCCTGGGCGGCTGCCTGATTGCCGCGCTGACCTTCTTCCCGATCTTCCGGATGATAACCACCAACGCCAACCCGGCGCTGGAAAAGGCGATCGAGGCGGGCAAGGTCGAGGTGTTTGCCGATCCCGCAGGTTGCGGCGATCTGTTCAACCCGGTCGGCACCCGCGTGTTTACCGCGCCCTGCGATACCGCACGCGCCTTCCTGGCGCAGTCGTCGGTCAAATACACGACCGTCGCCGCCCCTGCCGGCTCCGGTGTGAAGGTCAGCTTCAACGGCAAGGAAGTCCCCTATCCCGACGCCAAGACGGGTAATCCGGCGCTGACCGCTGCAATCGCAGCGGCCGGGTATCCGAAGGCGGGCGATGCGGGCATCGTGAAGATGAAGCACCCGTTCGACATCTTCAATTCGCAGGTGCTTGCGATCATCGGATTGCTGTTCATCCTGGTGATCTACGTCACCATGGTGTACGGGCCGATCGCGGCAATGCTGGTCGAACTGTTCCCGACCAGGATCCGCTACACCTCGATGTCCCTGCCTTACCACATCGGCAACGGCTGGTTCGGCGGATTGCTGCCGGCGACCGCTTTCGCGATCGTCGCCTCGACCGGCGACATCTATGCAGGCCTCTGGTACCCGATCATATTCGCGGTCATCACCGCGGTGGTCGGCTTCCTGTTCCTGCCGGAAACCAAGGACGTCGATATCAGGTCGACCTGATCCAGCGCCGGCGAGAAAGACAAAAACGGCCGCGGAACACTCCGCGGCCGTTTTGATTCCTGCTTCCTTCAGACGCAGGCGCCCGCGAACTGCAGCACGACCTCCCGACGGTGCGGACGGGCCCGATGCTCGATCAGATAGATCGCCTGCCAGGTCCCGAGCGCAAGCGCGCCGTCCAGCACCGGAACCTGCAAGGAGGTTGCCGTGAGCATGGTCTTGATGTGCGCGGGCATGTCGTCCGCGCCCTCGGTGTCGTGAACCCATCCCCCGTTCTCGGGCGCGAGGCGGTTCAATGCGGTCGCAAGGTCGACAAGCACCGAAGGGTCGGCGTTTTCCTGAATGGTCAGCGATGCTGAGGTGTGTCGGATGAACAGCGTCAACACGCCTTCCCCTGCCCGCGCCTCGTCGATGAAGCGACGGACCTCGCCGGTCAGATCGACGAATCCTGCGCCCGACGTTGCCACGCTCAGCACCGAGGAGACGATGGTGGTGGCGCTGACGATCGAAGGCGCAGTGCGGGATGGAGTGCGGGATAAAGCCATCTGGCTAGATCTTCCCCGAAACGTCCTTTTGCACGCGGTTGGCCATGTCGATCAGCTTGCGCCAAGCGCGCTCCAGGAACGACATGAGGCGATCGACATCCTGATCGCTCGGCAAGGGAATCTCTATCTTGCGGTCGCCCTCAGCGGACTTCGGAGCCGCCTCCTTGTCCGATTTCGGCATTGGCTCGTCGATCTTGCCGGCGGCCGAATCGCGAGAGGCGAGTTGCGCCTTCAATTGCTCGTTCTCCCCCTGCAGTCGCCCGATCTCCTCGTCCAGCGCCTTGCGTTCGTCCGGCACGAGGTAGCAGGCCCAGCCGGCTCCGGAGTTGCTGCAATTGGAGACCGCACCGGTGCGGGTGTCGAGCCGGAGCACGGCGTCGCCCGAAGGCTGCAGCGCGTAGCGACCGTTCTCGGTATCCGGCATGGATTCCGCGAAGGCAAGCAAAGGTGGGGACAGGGTGAGCGCGCAAAGCGCGACGGCGCCGCAAACGCTCGAGGGCGAGATCGCAGGATTCATGGCCTTGCTCCGCCTTGCAAAGGACGAGGCCCTAAAGCGCGATCGGATTGGTTTGAATCGCGATCGCACTCTCGAATTCTTGATTGAGCATGATCTCTTCGGAAAACCGGTTCCCACTTTTCCGGATCATGCTCTAAGGCCGAGAGCTATAGGGCTCGCGGCCCGATTTCAATGCATCCGCCAGCAATTCGATGCGGTCCTGCCCCCAGAACACTTCCCCGTCCAGCACGTAAACCGGCGAGCCGAACACGTCGGCGGCGATCGCGTCCTGCCGGTTCTTTTCATAAGCGGCATCGATCGCCTCCGTTGCGGAGCGCTCGACCAGTTGCCTGCCCGGAAGACCGGCGGCATCGGCGATGGCGGCAATGGTCGCGGCATCGGCGAGATCGAGTTGCTCCTCCCACACCGCCGGGAACGCGCGTCGCAGAAACGGATCGGGATCGTAGCCCGCTTCGATCGCCGCGATCACGACGCCGTCCACCAGCCGCGCATTGAATGGCGAATGCTTCGGTTGTAGATGAAACTTCAGGCCACGTTTGTCGCGCCAGCGCTGTAGCTCGACCATGCGGTAACGCTGTCGAACCGGGTGACGCTTGACCAGCGGCAGACCGCCGGTCTCGGAGAACAGGTCGAGCAGGATCACCGGCTTGTGGTTGACCGCAAGATCATGGGCTGCGACGACCTCGCGAAATGCCTTGTGGCCGATATAGGCCCAGGGAGACGACAGCGAGAAATAGTAGTCGACCTGGCGCGACATGCGATGTTCCCTCGGGCGTCCTGGCGCTCGCCGATCCCACCAGACCCTTCGACCCGCCGCAAGACGGCTGTTTCTGGCGCCGCACTGCGGCGACGGCGCTCGCAGGCGACTCGAAAATCGATAAAAACAGCCTATAAATCAAGGACGTAAGGGATCAACACGCAATCTTGACTTGGCTGGAGGCGGTCAGTATGGTCCGCGCGGCTTTCAAGGGCGACGGGGCGTCATTCCATTTCCAACTTCATCGTGTCGGGTCTCCAAAATGGCGGAACGCACGGACGACGGGGGACGTGGGAACAGCGATAAATCGCCTGACGAAGCTGCGCTTTCCGCAAGGCTCGGACGTCTCAATCGACGGTTGTCGGAATTCCGCGACAGCCATAAAGTTGGGACCGATCAATTTGGAGGCGAAGACGAAGATAGTGCTGCCAGAGCATCGGCAATGGCGCGCGGTTTCCGTCTGTCCTCGGAGTTGATCGCGGGCGTTGTCGTCGGAGCGGCGATCGGCTGGGCGTTCGACTACTTCCTGTCGACGTCGCCGTTCGGTCTCATCGTGTTCTTTCTGCTCGGCTTCGTCGCCGGGTTGTTCAACTTGGTGAGGTCCGCCGGCGTTGTGCCTCGCAATCGCCGGTAGCCGACGGAAGTCACGACATTCGAATTTCGATTGCCGGCCGGAGCCGGTAGACCAAGAGACGCGCGGATGAACCTCGACCCGATCCATCAGTTCAACATCGAGCCTCTCTTCAAGATCGGCCAGATCGGCGGCCAGCCGATCTACTTCACAAACTCGTCCGCCTACATGTTCCTGGCCGTCGCCATCATCTCGCTTCTGATGATCGGAGGCTCCGCCGCGCGCCAACTGGTGCCCGGCCGTTTGCAGTCGATGGCCGAACTCACCTACGAGTTCGTGGCGACCACCGTGCGCAGCAATGCGGGCGCGGAAGGCATGAAGTTCTTCCCGCTGATTTTCTCGCTGTTCATGTTCATCTGCATCTCGAACCTCGTCGGGATCATCCCCTACACATTCACGGTTTCGAGCCACATCATCATCACCGCCGCGCTCGCGCTACTGGTGTTCTTCACCGTCTTGATCTACGGCGTCTACAAGAACGGCCTGAAGTTCTTCAGCATTTTCGTGCCGTCCGGCGTTCCGATCTACATCCTGCCGCTGGTCGTCTTCATCGAGATCTTCTCGTTCTTCCTGCGGCCGGTGTCGCACAGCGTGCGTCTGTTCGCCAACATGCTGGCCGGCCACATCGCCCTCAAGGTGTTTGCGGGCTTCGTCGCGATGCTCGGCGTCTCGCTCGGGGCCATCGGCTGGATCGGCGGCATCGCTCCGCTCGCGCTTACGGTCGCGCTCTATGCGCTCGAGCTGCTGGTCGCGTTCCTGCAGGCTTACGTGTTCGCGATCCTGACCTGCATCTACCTCAACGACGCCATTCATCCGGGGCACTAAGGGGTCCGGAGAATTCCACCCACAGCACTCAATCTTTCCTCCAAGGAGTAAAAAATGGATCCGGCAGCAGCAAAACTTATCGGCGCGGGCATCGCGTGCATCGGCATGGGCGGCGCGGGCGTCGGCGTCGGCGTCATCTTCGGCAACTATCTTGCTGCCGCCGTGCGCAATCCCTCCGCGGCCCAGGGCCAGTTCGGCAACCTGATCTTCGGCTTCGCCGTGACCGAAGCGCTCGGCATCTTCTCGCTGCTGATCGCGCTGCTGCTGCTGTTCGTCAAGCTCTAAAGGGGGGCGCGTCCCTTTCGTGCCGTCGCATCCGCGACGCGCATGACAGCAACAGGAGAACTCCATGGCTGAAAGTCATGGCGGCGCCGGGACAACGGCCCACACCGAGGCAGATGGCGGCGAACATAACGGCGGCTTCCCGCCGTTCGATTCGTCCACCTTTGCCTCTCAGCTGGTGTCGCTGGTTATCGCCTTTGTCGCACTCTACGTCATCGTCTCGCGCTTCGCGCTGCCGCGCGTCGGCGGCGTGATCGATGCGCGGCAGAACGCGATCGATGGCGACCTCGCCGCGGCGCAGACGCTCAAGGACGAGTCGGAAGCAGCGCTGAAGGCGTATGAAAGCGACCTGGCCGCGGCCCGCTCAAAGGCCCAGGCCATCGCTGCCGAGAACCGCGAGAAGCTGAATGCGGCCGCCGAGGCGGAGCGCAAGACGCTGGAGTCGCGGCTCGCGGCCAAGCTTGCCGACGCCGAGAAGTCCATCGCAACGACCCGTACGAACGCCATGAAGAACGTGCGCAGCATCGCGGCCGATGCGGCGGGGGCGATCGTGCAGCGACTGACCGGCGTTGCTCCAGACGGCAAGGCCGTCGACGCCGCCGTCGATGCGTCCTTGAAGGGATAGTCCGATGCTGGAAGAGGCCGAAACCTGGGTTGCGATCGCTTTCATCATTCTGATGGGGCTGTTCGCCTATATGGGCGTGCATCGCACGGTGCTGAAGGCGCTCGACAATCGCAGCGCGCGCATCAAGGCCGAGCTCGATGATGCCCGCCGCCTGAAGGACGAAGCCGCCAAGGTGCTGGCGGAGTACAAGACCCGCCGTGCCAGCGCCGAGCGCGAGGCAGAGGAAATCGTCACCGCCGCAAAGGCCGAGGCCCAGCGCATCGCGACTGAGGCCAAGGCCAAGATGGAGGATTTCGTCGCGCGTCGCACCAAGACCGCCGAGAACAAGATCGCGCTCGCCGAAGCGCAGGCACTCGCCGATGTTCGCGCCGCGGCAGCCGAAGCAGCAGTTGCTGCCGCGTCCACTGTGCTATCGCAATCGGTCAAGGGCGAGGTCGCCGACAGCCTGCTCGCAAAAGGCATCGCCGAGGTTCGGCAGAAGCTGAACTGAGCGGGGTTCACCTGAACAGCAAAAAAGCCGGCACGCGTTCCTCGTGCCGGCTTTTTTGTTTGAGTTTCACAGGAAGGCGCAAGCAAATCCCTGCAGCGTCAGACAAGACTATTGTTTGTAGACAACATCAGCGGGTTAAGCACTCGCAGAACGGTTGCTTTCCCAATTTGCCGCGACCCTTCAGCGGCTTCGAAAAGGCGACCGACCCAAAGGGTATGAGGGTAAACTTCTGGGGTTAAGAACCAAACTTCGGCCTTCGCGCTCTGGCCTGTTGCGACCCACTCTGCATCGACAAATCTATGCGTCACTGATGTGAGATAATCCGGTCGTATGTTGTAATGTGGACGGTATCCACTGTGCACCCTCCTTGTGCCACCATTCCAGGCGTGCGCTGTTAGCTCAAACATGACCTCCGCGTCCGGCTTACGCATATTCTCCCTTTGCTCGGCGGCGCCTTTCGGTCTCATTTCTTCTTCTTCGCCGGCTTCGGCTTTTCGGAGGAGATGAGCTGCGGATCGAATCCGATATAGAAGATGTAGGAGTTGGCGACCGCGCCCGGCGGGACCGGATACACCAGATCGTCGGCAACCAGTGTGAACGGCACGTTTTCGCCCTCACCCATTTCGACCGTTGTCTTGTAGGCCTTGGTCGCGATGACCTTTTCGCTGACGCCGCCCTGCACCACGGCAACGCGCAGCGGCACCTCGACCGTGGTGGGCGCGCCGGCTGGGCCGGCAATGACGCGGCCCTGGATGCCGATCCGCGCGGTGATCTCGCCATTGGCCTTGGTGCAGTCGCGGGCGGTCTTGGTGATTGAGGCCTGATAGCGCACATCATTGCCGACTGGCTGCTTGCCGGGAGCCGCCACCGAATAGGTAGAGGCGCCGGCGCGAATCGTGACCTGCGGACAATTGTCCTCGACCTGCGGCTCGTTCGACACCGCGGGCGCCTGCGGCGCCGGCTCATCGGACTTGCCGCCGAACAGGCCCTTGAAGCGGTCAGTCAGCGATTGCGCCGCGGCCGGAGGGGCCAGAACGCTGCAGCCGATCAAAAACGTGAGTGCGGCGAAGCCTGCGATTCTGATGATGCGTTTCTCACCCATGCGAAGACCCTGCCTGTCGTCCTGCGACAGCCTATATAGCCCCGGGGCGGCGTTATAGCGGCGATGACGGCAAACAGAAGGCATGCGAAACAGGTAGCTCCGATACCGGATCAGCCGCGAAAATCCTCGCTCAACAGGCCGAACAGCAGGTGATCCTGCCAGACGCCGTTGATGCAGAGGTAACGCCGCGCCAGCCCCTCACGCGAAAAGCCGCTCTTTTCCAGCACCCGGATCGAGGGCGTGTTGGAGGGGATGCAGGCGGCTTCGACGCGGTGCAGATTGAGCTCGCCGAACAAGGTGGGCAGCAGCACGCGCAGTGCCGCGGTCATGTAGCCGCGGCCGGAATGCGGCTGGCCGACCCAATAGCCGATGGTACCGGCCTGCACGATCCCGCGCCGCACATTCGCGAGCGTGATGCCGCCGATCATGGCGCCGTCGGCCTCGCGGAAGATGATGAAAGGATAGGAGCGGTCGGCCGCGATGTCCTCGGCGTAACGGCGCAACCGCCTTCGAAAGCCGGAACGGGTGAGATCGTCGGAGGGCCAGATCGGTTCCCAGGGGATCAGATAGTCGCGGCTGTACTCGCGCAAATGCGCCCACTGCAGAAAGTCCGCCATCTGCGGCGCGCGCAGCAACAGCCCGTTGCCCCGCGGCGCGAGTGCGGCAGGTCCGCCTGTTGGCAACCGAAACAGAGCCATCTGATGCTCCCCGAGGCGCAAGTCAACCTGATCTAGTGCAGTCGCGCCCTTGCTGCCGGCCGTGTCAAAGCTTCCGCAAAATTCACGGCCGTGTCCAGACCCCTGCCGCTGCCGAGCGCAACCACCGCGGGCCTGGAGCGTGCGAGCAGGGCACGAGCGGCGTTTTGCGTGGTCTCGACGCTCACGGCGTCGATCCGGGCCAGCAGTTCCTCGGTGGTTTGCGGCCGCCCATAGGCCAGCACGTGGCGGGCCAGTTGCTCGGCGCGCGAGGAGCAGCTTTCCAGCGCCATCAAAAGCCCCGCTTTCATCTGCGCCTTGGCCCGCGCCACCTCGGCCTCGGTCAAGGTTTCAACCGCCTCTTTGATCACATCGACCACGACTTCCATCATCTCCGGCGCGTCTGTCGGATCCGTTCCGGTGTAGAGGCCGAAAAAGCCCGTATCGGTGTAGGGCGCGTGGAACGCGTAGATCGAGTAGCAGAGCCCGCGCTTCTCACGCACCTCCTGGAACAGCCGCGACGACATCCCGCCGCCGACCGCGTTGGTGAACACCTGCAGTGAAAACAGCGACAGATCCGTCTGCGGCACGCCTTCCAGCGCAAGCGTCAGATGCGCCTGCTCGAGCTCGCGATGCACCACGCGCGAGCCGCCCTTGCCGAACATTGCGCCCTGCGGCTTGGGCGCCGGCGGCCCATTGAAGTTCTTGAAGCGCTCGCCGACTTCCGCGACCACTCTTTGATGATCGACAGCACCCGCCGCCGCCACCACCATGTCGGGCGCGCGGTAATGTGTGGCAAGGTAGCCGCGCAGCATGTCGCGGTCGAAGCGTTTCAGCGTCTTTGCGGTGCCCAGAAGCGAACGCCCCATCGGCTGATCCGGATAGCAGAGCTCGTTGAGATGCTCGAACACGACGTCGTCGGGCGTGTCCTGTGCGGCGCCGATCTCCTGCACGATCACGTTCTTTTCGCGCTCGAGCTCCTCCGGCACGAAGGAGGGGTTGGTCAGAATGTCGGAGAGCACGTCGAGCGCCAGCGGCACGTCGGCTTTCATCACCCGCGCGTAATAGGCGGTGGTCTCGGTCGACGTGCCGGCGTTGAGATCGCCGCCGACCGCCTCGATCTCTTCCACGATCTCGCGCGAGGTGCGTCGGGTGGTGCCCTTGAAGGCCATGTGTTCCAGAAGGTGGGAGATGCCGTGCTCGTTCGGCTTCTCGTCCCTGCCCCCGACGCCAGCCCAGACGCCGAGCGCCGCGGTTTCCAGATGCGGCATGGTATCGGTCACCACGGTGAGTCCGGATTCGAGCGTTGTCACTTCGACACTCATCCGGCAACTCCCTGCTTGGCCGCGCGGCTCACCGACATCACGAACTTCTCGACTTCGGCCTGGTCATTTGCTGCGATCCTGACCTGCTCGGGCTTTGTCATCAACCCGTCGAGCCAAGCCGGCAATTGCGGCCGCACGCCGCATGCGGCTTCCACCGCATCGGGGAACTTGGCCGGATGCGCGGTCGCGAGCACGATGTTGGGGATCCTCGAGTCGGAGGTGTCGCGATCGGCGACGGCAAGCGCGACCGCGGTGTGGGGATCGACGAGATTGCCGGCTTCGCGCCAGGCGGCGCGGATCGCAGCCGCCGTCTCGGTCTCGTCGGCGCGCCCGGCATCGAATTCCTCCCGAATAGCGGCCAGGATCGCATCCGGCAGCACAAAACGGCCGGATTGCTTGAGGCTCTCCATCAGGCGACGAACGACGGCGGCATCGCGATTGCTCGCCTCGAACAACAGCCGCTCGAAATTCGAGGACACCTGGATGTCCATCGAGGGCGAAGTCGTGGCATGCACCTCGCGCACCTCGTAATGGCCGGTCTTGAGCGTGCGCGGCAGGATATCGTTGACGTTGGCGGCGATCCGCAGCCAGCGGATGGGCAGGCCCATCCGCTTGGCGACGTAGCCGGCAAAAATGTCGCCGAAATTACCGGTCGGCACCGTGAAATCCACCGCGCGCGCCGGCGCACCCAGTGCGACCGCGGAGGTGAAGTAATAAACCACCTGCGCGACCACGCGCGCCCAGTTGATGGAGTTGACGCCCGAAAGCGCCACCATGTCGCGGAAGCGATGGTGGTTGAACATCCCCTTCACGATCGCCTGGCAATCATCGAACGTGCCTTCGATCGCGAGCGCATGGACATTGGCCGCGCCGGTCGTCGTCATCATCCGCCGCTGCACGTCGGAGATGCGCCCCTGCGGAAACAGCACGATGAGATCGACATTCTCGAGGTTGGCAAAGGCTTCGACCGCGGCACCGCCGGTGTCGCCCGAGGTTGCGACCACGATGGTGGTGCGCCGGCCGCGCTGCGCCAGCACGTGATCCATCAGCCGCGAGATCAGCTGCATCGCCACGTCCTTGAACGCGAGCGTCGGACCGTGGAACAGCTCGAGCAGGAATTGATGCGGGCCGATCTGGTTGAGCGGGACCACCGCAGGATGGCGGAAGGTGGCGTAGGCCTCGTTTGCCATGCGGCCGAGATCGGAATCGGAAATCTCGCTGGCCGTAAATGGGCGGATCACGTCGACTGCGACCTCCCAATAGGGCCGGCCGAAGAAGGAGGCGATGGTCTCGGGCGCAAATTGAGGCCAGCTTTCGGGCACGTAGAGGCCGCCGTCCCGGGCAAGGCCGGTCAGCATCACGTCGCAGAAGCCTAGGCTCGGAGCCTCGCCCCGTGTCGAAAGATACCGCGTCAAACCGTCCTCCAAAGGCTTAAAGCGCATCTAAGCCCTTGAATTAAATCGAAGATCAGGATTGCCCGAAACCGGACCGGGCGGGCACCATAATGGGTTTTAAGACAAAGTGGAAAGGGGTTCTTGGCCTCGCCGGCGCGATTTGGCTGCGCTCTCTGCGCGCTGATGCTAACGGATCGTCAGGGCGCGACGCTCGTGCCGCGCCGCCACCACGCGGCAAAGGCGATCATCACGGCGCCCGCGAGGCCAAACCAGGTGATCGCATATTGCAGGTGATCATCGCGCAGATGCACGCTGAGTGGACCGGGCTTTGGAACACCGCTCGCCGGCACCGGCGCTTCCAGATCGATGTAGAATGGGGCGATCTGCCCCCAACCGAGGGCTTGCGCCATCCCCTGCGTATCGCGCGCGAACCATAGTCGCTTCGCAACGTTTTCGGCCGGCGTGAAAAGGCCCGCGGCTTCCGGAAAGCGAAGATAGCCGATCATTTCGACAGGCTGGCCTTCGAGCAGCCGCGCCACCGCGCGATCTTCCGCCGCGCGCTCCTGCATCGTGTTCTCGACAAAGCCGGCATTGATCACAATGGTCTCGCCGGACGCAAGCCGTGCCGGCAGGAAAGCCCATGTGCCGGGTCCCGACACATCCTCGCGCACGGCGGAGCCCGAGGAATAGACCATCGCGTCGGGCGCGTGCTGATATCTTGCCGCGAAACTGACACGGCGAAATTCGTCTCGTGGCGCCGACAGTGCACTCCATCGCGAGCGATCCGGCAACGGCGTAGGCGCAGCCGAAAGCCGTTCGGTCAGCGCTGCGACCAGCGCGTGCTTCTCGCTCCGGCGCTGCAACTGCCAGACGCCAAGAGCCACGAACAGCACAACCATGAGAAAAGTGAAAACGCCGAAGCTGGTGGCCCGCTTCCAACCGGCGGCACTCGCAACTCGATTCATTTCGGCTGACGTTCGACCAGCCTGCCCTCGGCGGCCTTGTGGTGGAATTGCAGCGCGATCAAAAGCGACTTGATCGCGCGGAGCGGCCATAGCGTCACTGCAAGAGTGAGCGGCAACCACAAGACTGCATGCAGCCAGAACGGGGGCTGGTACTTGATCTCGACGATCAGCGCGGCGGCGACCACGATCGCGCCCGCGATCATGATAACGAAGACCGCGGGCCCATCGCCGCTATCGATGAATGCATAATCGAGCCCGCAAGCATTGCATTTCGTCGCAAGCGTCAAAAAGCCCGCATAGAGCTTGCCCTTGCCGCAGCGGGGACATTTGCAGGCGATGCCGCGGAGCGCGCTCTGCAGGAGAGTGGCCTGGTCCGGACCTGTGGCGGTACTCATGATGGGCCAGTCTATAACGCCGGCGTGTCGGCGGGTGTAGGAGAATTCGGCCGTGAGCGAGGCGTTTTCCTCGGCCGGATAAAGCAAAAGGGCGGCTTCGACGGCCGCCCCTTGTTATCTGCGCATGATCTCGCCGATCTCCTGGCGCCTACTCGCCGCCCACCAGCCTGCCGCCGCCGGTGCCCCAGACATAGATGCAGATGAACAGGAACAGCCAGACCACGTCGACAAAGTGCCAGTACCATGCCGCGAATTCGAAGCCGAGATGCTGCTTCGGCGTGAAATGACCGGCATAGGCGCGCCCCAGGCAGACGATCAGGAACACCGTGCCGACCAGCACATGGAAGCCGTGGAAGCCGGTCGCCATGAAAAAGGTCGCGCCGTAGATGTTGCCGGAGAAATGAAACAAGGCGTGGCTGTATTCGTAGGCCTGCACGCAGGTGAAAGCGGCGCCCAGCACGATGGTCAGAATCAACCCGTATTTCAAGCCCTGCCGGTTGTTCTCCAGGAGCGAGTGATGCGCCCACGTCACCGTGGTGCCCGAGGTGAGCAACAGCAGAGTGTTCAGCAGCGGCAGGTGCCAGGGATCGAAGGCCTCGATACCCTTGGGCGGCCAGGTGCCGGACACGGCGCAGGCGCCGATCGCAGTTCCCTCGCCGCAGCCGAAGATCGCGTCGCGCGCGGCGTGAACCGCATCGGCCGGAAACAGCGCGGAGTTGAAGAAGGCCCAGAACCAGGCAACGAAGAACATCACCTCCGAAGCGATGAACAGGATCATGCCGTAGCGGTGGCTGATCTGCACCACGCGGGTGTGGTCGCCCTTGTACTGGGCCTCCTTGATGACGTCGCCCCACCAGCTCGCCATGGTGTAGAGCACGCCGAGAGTGCCGAGCAGGAACACCATCCAGGCGGCGCCGTACAGGTGCTTCATCCAGCCGATGGCACCCACCGCCATGATGAAAACCGACACCGAGCCCACGATCGGCCACGGGCTCGGATCGACGAGGTGGTAATCATGGTGCTTCGCTTGCGCCGTAGCCATTATCGGTCTCTCCGTTAGCGGTGCCGCCTCATTCGGCACCAGTTTGTCTCAAAAATCAAATCCCGGCCTCGCTCACAGGCTCCCCTTGCGCTTGTCCGCTTCGCCCGCAGCAAGCGGTTTGGCGGCCGGCTCGCGCACCGGATAGAAAGTGTATGAAAGCGTGATGCTGGTCAGGCCGTCATTGTCGGCGTCGGCGGCGATTGCGGGATCGACGTAGAACACCACGGGCATCTCGCGCTTCTCGCCCGGCGCAAACGTTTGCTCGGTGAAGCAGAAGCAGTTGATCTTCTGGAAATAGGCGCCGACGTTGAGCGGCGCGACGTTGTAGGCCGCCTGCCCCGTCGTGGCGCGCGCCGACTGGTTGGTGACGGTGTAATAGACGGTGGTGACCTCGCCGATCCTGACCTCGATCTCGGTCTTTTCCGGCTCGAATTTCCAGGGCAATCCGCCGGCGACATTGGAATCGAAGCGCACAAGGATGGTGCGGGCGAGCGGCGCGGACGACGGCACGGAGGTTGCGACCTGAGTGGTGCCGTTAAAGCCGGTGGCGCGACAGAACCAGTTGTAGAAGGGGACGGCAGCATAGGCGGCGGCCAGCATCAGCACCACCACGCTCCCGCAGATCGCCGCAACCATCGCGTCGCGCGCAAGCCTTGGTGCGCCGTTGGCGCGATCTTTGCTCATAGCGGACGCCTCAGCACGGCCGGCCCCTTGACCAGCGTGACCGCGAAAAACAGCACGACGAGGACGCCGAGCGCGAGCGCGATCGCGATCGAGCGTTGGCGACGGCTTCTCTTCTGCGCCTCGGTGAGGACAATTCCATCTGGCTCGTTCGGATCTGACATGTGTGACCCATGCGCCCCCTACCCGAGCAAAGGCATCATGGCACGCGCGACGACCTCGACCAGAAGCGTCGCAAACAGCGCAAACAGATAAAGGATCGAAAAGGCAAACAGCTTTCGCGTGGCGCGGAGCGAGGCGCTGCGCTCGCGGCAGCGATAGACGTTGAGCGCAAGCACGAGCATGCCCGCACCGAGACCCAGCGAAGCGATGCCATAAGCCGCATCGAAATAGCCGAGCGGCCAAGGGGCGGCGGCAACCGCGACCAGCACGACGGTGTAGAGCAGGATCTGCAGCCGCGTCGCATCGGGACCGGCCACGACCGGCAGCATCGGCACGCCGGCGCGGGCGTAATCATCGGAGCGGAACAGCGCCAGCGCCCAGAAGTGCGGCGGCGTCCAGAAGAAGATGATGAGGAACAAAAGCAGCGGCTCGACCGAAAGCGAACCGGTCGCCGCAACCCAGGCGACCACCGGCGGCAGCGAGCCGGCCGCGCCCCCGATCACGATGTTCTGGGCGGTACGACGCTTCAGGCCGAGCGTGTAGATCACGACATAAAAGAAGATGGTGAAAGCGAGCAGCGCGCCAGCATACCAGTTGACCAGGATGCCGAGCGTCATCACCGAGAAGAACGCCAGGGTCACGCCGAATGCCATGGCCTCGGCCTGCGTCACCCGCCCGCGCGGAATCGGGCGGTTGGCTGTGCGCGACATCATGGCGTCGATGTCGGCTTCGAGCGCCATGTTGAGCGCGCCGGAGGCGCCGGCCCCGACCGCGATGCAGATGAGCGAGGTGATCGCGAGCACCGGATGGACATGCACCGGCGCGATCATCAGCCCGACCAGCGCGGTGAAGATCACGAGCGACATCACCCGCGGTTTCAACAGCGTGACGTAGTCGCCGACCTCCGCTTCCGAAATGTGCGGGGCAAGATCGATGGCGTTGTGGTCGACGACGGACAAGGCTGGCTCGCTTCTATCCAAAACGGCGCGGCGCCCGATCGAGGCGCCACGGAGAGGTCGTCACTGCACGCGGGGCAGCGTTTCGAATTGATGGAACGGCGGCGGCGAGGGCAGCGTCCATTCCAGCGTGGTGGCGCCGGCGCCCCAGGGGTTGTTGGCCGCCTGCTGCTTGCGCATGAAGGCGTCGATCACGCCGTAGAGGAAGATCAGCACGCCGAAGCCCGAGATGTAGGAGCCGATCGAGGAGATCAGGTTCCATCCCGCGAAGGCATCGGGATAATCGACATAGCGGCGCGGCATGCCGGAGAGGCCGAGGAAGTGCTGCGGGAAGAACACCAGGTTGACTCCGACAAAGGTGAACCAGAAGTGCATCTTGCCGATGGTCTCGTTGTACATGTAGCCCGACATCTTCGGGAACCAGTAGTACCAGCCGGCGAAGATCGCAAACACCGCGCCCAGCGACAGCACATAGTGGAAGTGCGCGACCACGTAATAGGTATCCTGCAGCACGCGGTCGACGCCCGCATTCGCCAGCACCACGCCGGTCACGCCGCCGACCGTGAACAGGAAGATGAAGCCGATCGCCCACAGCATCGGAGTGCGGAACTCGATCGAGCCGCCCCACATTGTGGCGATCCAGGAGAAGATCTTCACGCCGGTCGGCACCGCGATCACCATGGTGGCGGCGACGAAGTAGGCCTGGGTCGCGGACGACATGCCGACGGTGTACATGTGGTGCGCCCACACCACGAAGCCGATGCCGCCGATCGCAACCATGGCGTAGGCCATGCCGAGATAGCCGAACACGGGCTTTCGCGAGAAGGTCGAGACGATCTGGCTGATCATGCCGAAGCCCGGCAGAATCAGGATGTAGACCTCGGGGTGGCCGAAGAACCAGAACAGATGCTGGAACAGCACGGGGTCGCCGCCGCCTTCGGCCGAGAAGAAGGTGGTGCCGAAATTGCGGTCGGTGAGCAGCATGGTGATCGCACCCGCAAGCACCGGCAGCGACAGCAATAGCAGGAACACCGTCACCAGGATCGACCACACGAACAGCGGCATCTTGTGCAGCGTCATGCCGGGTGCGCGCATGTTGAAGATCGTGGTGATAAAGTTGATGGCGCCGAGGATCGAGGAGGCGCCGGCCAGATGCAGCGACAGGATCGCGAAATCGACCGCAGGTCCCGGATGGCCCGAGGTCGACAGCGGCGCATAGATGGTCCAGCCCGCGCCGACGCCGTTGGCGCCCAACTCGCCCTCCACAAAAGTCGAGATCAGAAGCAGCGAGAAGGAGGCCGGCAGCAGCCAGAACGAGATGTTGTTCATGCGCGGGAACGCCATGTCGGGCGCGCCGATCATCAGGGGCACGAACCAGTTGCCGAAACCGCCGATCATCGCGGGCATCACCATGAAGAAGATCATGATCAGGCCGTGCGAGGTCACGAACACGTTGTAGGTATGGGTCTCGTGGAAGATCTGGACGCCCGGATACATCAACTCGGCGCGGATCGCGATCGACATCGCAGCACCGATAATGCCGGCGATGATGGCGAAGACCAGGTACATCGTGCCGATGTCCTTGTGGTTCGTCGAGTAGACCCAGCGCCGCCAGCCGGTCGGATGGTCGTGCGCGTGGTCGTCATGGGCATGATCGTCGTGTGTCGTTGCGCCTGTCGCCATTTTGAAATCCTGCCTTGCAGTCCCTTCTCGGACCTCACGGTCCCGTCGCCCTTTTGCTTTTGCGCTGCGGCCTATTCGGCCGGCCGCGCGCCTTGCTCGGCCTGCGCAAACGTATCGGTCTTCGCGCTGGCGAATTTCTTCTTCGCGGCCTCGACCCAGGTCGAGAATTCCTGATCCGTCACCACCTTCACCGCGATCGGCATATAGGCATGGTCCTTGCCGCAAAGCTCGGAGCACTGGCCGTAATAGATGCCGGTCTTGGTCGCCTTGAACCAGGTCTCGTTGAGGCGGCCGGGTATGGCGTCGATCTTGATGCCGAAGGCCGGCACGGCAAAGGAGTGGATCACGTCGGCGCCGATGGTTTGGACACGGACCACCTTGTCGACGGGCACCACGATCTGGTTGTCGACCTGGAGCAGGCGCGGCGCCTCGCACTTGGCGCGCTGCTCGTCGCAGGCAAGCAGCGAATCGAACTCGAACTTGCCGTTATCCGGATAGGCGTAGGTCCAGTACCACTGCTTGCCCGTTGCCTTGATGGTGAGGTCCGCCTTGGGTAGGTCGAGTTGCAGGAACAGCAGGCGGAACGAGGGTACCGCGATGCTGACCAGGATCAAGACCGGGATCAAGGTCCAGGCCACCTCGATCAGCGTGTTGTGGGTGGTCCGCGTTGGCGTCGGATTGGACCTGGCATTGAATTTGACCATCACCGTGATCAGAAGCGCCAGCACGAACAGCGTGATGATGGTGATGACGGCCAAAAGCCAGTTGTGGAACCAGATGATGTTCTCCATCACCGGCGTGGCGGCCCGCTGCATCGTGTATTCCCACGGCGCCGGCTGCCCCAACTCCGCCCAGGCCACCGAACTCATCGCCAAGACGCCACCGACCACCGCAAAACCCAGCAATCGCCGGCCAATCTGGCCTTTCGACATCTTCATGCCGTTCGCGCTCCCATTCGAAAATTCATCCCACGGCGCCCCGCCTGAGCAGCGGAGCACCCTCGATCCCGCCCCCGCCAAACGGCCTGATGGCGCACCTTCAAGGGGGTGCCGGGCCAGATCGTGAGACACGCCGAATTCCAGCCTCTCAAACCATAATTCTCAGGGTCTCGCAATGCAGTCGTAGGGGGAGGAGAACGCGATCGCTGACCATCGTTCCCGCGGTCAGGTTTCCCCCACAAACCGGGCCCAGGCCTCGCTTTGGCGGAGCTTTGACGCTTGACAGGTTTTCCTTGCAATGTAGGCACAGGCCAAACGTTCCCCGGCAGGCTGATTCGCGTGGAAATACGCGCTTGGCGGTCGATCCGGCGCAGGATTTACTTGGGGAAACGGTGCAGGCAGCGCCTTCAAGACGCCGTCATTGCCGGATCAACCGGCAGAAATCGACGCCGCTCAATGCTATTGTTTGGCGAGAAACTCTTGGGATCGACCCGGATGGGCGCTTTTAGACACCTGACGAGACCCGCCTGGATGCTTGCCTTCGGCGCGCTGGCGGTCGCTCTTCTGCTCGGCACAGGAGACCCGGCTCGCGCGCAAGGGGCGGTGCGATCCGTGCATGGCGACTGGCAGATCCGCTGCGACACCCCGCCCGGCGCCCAGAACGAGCAATGCGCGCTGATCCAGAGCGTGGTTGCGGAAGATCGCTCCAATGCCGGGCTCACCGTCATCGTCCTCAAGACAGCCGACCAGAAGAACCGTCTGATGCGCGTGGTGGCGCCGCTCGGGGTGCTGCTGCCCTCGGGGCTTGGCCTGAAACTCGACAATGTCGATGTCGGCCGCGCCGGCTTTGTCCGCTGCCTGCCCAACGGCTGCGTCGCCGAAGTGATCATGGACGACAAGCTGCTGGGTCAGCTCAAGTCGGCAAAGACCGCAACATTCATCATCTTCGAGACGCCGGAAGAAGGCATCGGCTTTCCACTCAGCCTGAACGGGCTTGCGGAGGGCTTCGAGAAATTGCCGTGAAGGGTCTCTGATCCACAGCCCTCCCAATTGCACCAATTCGTGACTATCTTGCTGGCAACTGCCGATGAGACATTACCGCATTGTAAGACGACCGCGGCAGGCGCGGTCGATTAGAACTTTCCTTTCGGCATTCGCGTTGGAGTCTTCATGACAGATCCCGCCACGACTTCGCTTCTCGACCGCGCCAATCTCGACCGCGACGCCGTACGGCGGGAAGTGGCACGAGGACTGGCGGGTGCTGACGATGGCGAACTGTTTCTGGAGTATAGCCAAACCGAAGCGCTCTCCTTCGACAACGGCCGGCTGAAGCAGGCGACCTACGACACGAGCCAGGGGTTCGGGCTGCGCGCGGTCAAGGACGACGCGGTCGGATACGCGCATTCCTCCGACGTCTCGCTGCCCGCGCTTACGCGCGCGGCGGACGCCGTGCTGGCCGTGCGCGGCGGCTACTCCGGCTCTCTGGCGGCGCCTCCGCCGCACACCAACGTGAAGCTTTACAGTGACGACAATCCGCTGGATGCGCCGGGTTTCGAGGCCAAGGTCAAGCTGCTCGCCGAGATCGATGCCTATTTGCGCGACAAGGACCCGCGGGTGCGGCAAGTGACGGTCAGCCTCGGCGCGACCTGGCAGGTGGTCGACATCCTTCGGCCCGACGGCGAGAGTTTTCGCGACATTCGCCCGCTGGTCAGAGTCAACATTTCCGTCGTCGCCGGCCAAGGCGACCGGCAGGAAAGCGGCTCGAAGGGATATGGCGGGCGCGAGGGCTATGCGCGCTTCATCGAGACCAAGTCCTGGCGCGACGCCGCCGACGGCGCGCTGCGCGAGGCGCTGGTCAATCTCGAATCGGTGCCGGCACCGGCCGGCGAGATGGACGTCGTGCTTGGCGCCGGCTGGCCGGGCGTGATGCTGCACGAAGCCGTCGGCCACGGGCTCGAGGGCGACTTCAACCGCAAGAAGACGTCGGCCTTTGCGGGGCTGATGGGCCAGCAGGTCGCCGCCAAAGGCGTCACCGTGGTCGATGACGGCACGATCACGTCGCGGCGCGGCTCGCTTTCGATCGACGACGAGGGCACGCCGACCAACCGCACCGTGCTGATCGAGGACGGCATTCTGGTCGGCTACATGCAGGATCGGCAGAACGCACGGCTGATGCAGATGAAGCCGACCGGCAACGGCCGCCGCCAGGGCTACGCCCACGTGCCGATGCCGCGAATGACGAACACCTACATGCCGGCGGGCCAGCGCGATCCAGCGGAGATCATCGCCTCGGTGAAGAATGGTATCTATGCCGCGAATTTCGGCGGCGGCCAGGTCGATATCACCTCGGGCAAATACGTTTTCCAGTGCACCGAGGCCTATCGCATCGAGAACGGCAAATTGGGGGCGCCGCTGAAGGGGGCCATGCTGATCGGCAACGGCCCGACCGATCTTCACCGCATCACGATGATCGGCAACGATCTCGCGCTCGATTCCGGAATCGGCACCTGCGGCAAGAACGGCCAGGGCGTGCCGGTGGGGGTCGGCCAACCCACCTTGCGCATGGAAGGCATTACCGTCGGAGGCACAGGTCGGTGAGCATCGAAAAACTCGTCAAGGCCAACGACGACGCGGCGCGCAGCGCGAAAGCCAGCACCTGGCGCGGCCAATTGATGCAGCTTGTCGCCATCGTGCTCGCGGTGTTCCTCGCCAAGGGCGCGATCGCCGAACCGTTTTACGTACCCTCGGGCTCGATGGAGCCGACGCTTCTGATCGGCGATGCGCTGCTTGCCTCGAAATTCCCCTACGGCTACGGCACCGCCTCGTTGCCGATGCAGATCAACCTGCCCGAGACCGGCCGCGTCTTCGAGGGCACGCCGAAACGCGGCGACGTGGTGGTGTTCCGCTGGCCCGGCGACACGTCGCAGGCCTGGGTCAAGCGCGTGGTGGGGCTGCCGGGCGATCGCATTCAGATGCGTCAGGGTCAGCTTTTCATCAACGATCACCCGGCGACGCTGAAGGCGGACGGTTTTGGAGAGGCCGAGGACGATAACGGCAATGTCGAGCGGGCCTACCGCTACATCGAGACGCTGCCGAACGGCGTCAGCCACGCGATTTTGAAGCTGCGCGACAACGGCCGTCTCGATAACACGCCGGAGGTGACGGTGCCGGCCGGAAAATTGTTCGTGCTCGGCGACAACCGCGACAATTCCGCCGATAGTCGCGTCCCTGTGCGCGAGGGCGGCGTCGGGCTGTTGCCGGTGGACAATCTGGTGGGCCGCGCGGACGCGGTGGTCGGCTCCTGGGATCTCGGCATGCGCAGCCAGCCGGTGTGGACCTGGCTGTCGGGTTTCCGGCTCGCGCGGTTCTTCACCGCGGTGCATTGAGGACATCGGCGCGTCGAGCGCGCCCTATCTCACCACGCCCGAGGTAAAGCCCGCTCTCCGCCGCGGCGGCTTGATCTCCTTTTTCAGGAAGCAATGCGCGTCCCTGCCGACATAACCGGGCCGGGCATAGGTCCAGGCTCGGCATTTGTTATCGGCGACGCAGGCGGCCTGACAGTTTTCCTCGCCTTCGCCGCCCTTCAGCTCAAAGCTCTTGTAGTCGCCACCGGGACGATCGATCGAGGTCTCAAGCGTCGCACTCCTGGGTTCGACCACGCCTGCGCCGCGCACCCCGGAGACGCAGCAATTGTCCGGCACCCGCGCCGGCACCGTGCTCTTCAGCCAGCACACTGCACCGATGGCGGGATCGATCGGATAATTGAAGCTCCAGGCGCGGCAGCGGCGGTCGCGCTCGCATTGCAGCGCGCAATCGGCAGGGTCGCCGGAGGGGACCGGCGCGCTCAGATAGTCGCCCCCGGGACGATCGAAATTGGTTTGCGCCCACAGCAATGAGGGCGCCGCCGAAAGGGCGAGCGCCACCATCCACCCGCCAACCAGGCGAACCTTCATCCCCATCACCGCGTGCTTTCGACGATTTTGACCGCGATTTTTACGTGTTCGGCCGCGCCATTTGATCGCCACGAACCTGTACGGCGGATGAACGACCCAAAAAGTGACAGCGGGAAAATGTCCTGGTCGCCCTGCCAAAGCGCGACAGCTTCAGGTCGAAACGCAATCTTCCGCCAGCAAACTCCCGCATGGCCTGAAGAGGGAGTTAGAAGCTGTCGTTCTAAAATGCGTATTCCGAATAGGCCGGCTCGACCGAGCCGCGCCAGGGCCCCTTGAATTTCTCCAGCATCTCCTCGGCCGGGGTTTTGCCGGAATCGATGATGCGGTCGAGCGGCTCGAGATGGCGCGTCTCGTCGCGCCCGGCATGATCGATGCGACCGCGGCGATGCAGGCCCGCATGGGCAAGCGCCAGGCATTCCTTTGCCGTTTCGAACAAATAGCGGTTGCCGATCCTGGCCTTGAAGCCTGCCCGCGGCACCTCGTCGCGCACGGCCTGTCGCTCGTCCGCGTTCCAGCTCTTTGCGAGATCCCAGGCAGCATCGAGGCTGACATCATCATAGAGCAGCCCGACCCAGAATGCGGGCAGTGCCGGCAGCCGTCCCCACGGCCCGCCGTCGGCGCCGCGCATCTCCAGATAGCGCTTGAGCCGCACCTCCGGGAAGATCGTCGAAAGATGATTGGCCCAGTCCGACAGCGTCGGCCGCTGGCCGGGCAATTTCGGATTCTTGCCCTCGAAAAAGGCGCGGAAGGATGAGCCGGCGACATCGATATAGTCGTCGCCGCGCTTCACGAAATACATGGGAACGTCGAGCGCGTAATCGACCCAGCGCTCGAAACCCATGCCGTCCTCGAACGCCCATGGCAGCATGCCGGCGCGGGCGTTGTCGGTGTCGCGCCAGATTTCCGAGCGGAACGACAGAAATCCGTTGGGCTTGCCTTCGGTGAACGGCGAATTGGCGAACAACGCGGTCGCAACCGGCTGCAGCGCCAGCGAGACGCGCAGCTTCTTGACCATATCGGCCTCGGAGGAAAAATCGAGGTTGGTCTGCACGGTGCAGGTCCGGTACATCATGTCGAGGCCGTAGCGGCCGACCTTCGGCATGTAATTCGTCATGATTTTGTAGCGGCCCTTGGGCATCACGGGGATGTCTTCGCGCGACCAGGATGGCGTCATGCCAAGCCCGAGGAAGCCGATCCCGAGAGGCGCCGCAATCTCGCGCACCTGGGCGAGATGGGCCATCAACTCCGACTGGGTCTGATGTACGCTCTCGACCGGCGCGCCCGACAATTCGAATTGCCCGCCGGGCTCGAGCGAGATCGCGCCGCCGCCGGTGACGTCATGGAGGCCGATGATGTTGCCGTGCTCCATGATCGGCTCCCAGCCGAGCAGCAGCTTCATGCCTTCGAGCAACGCGCCGATACCTCGCGCGCCCGCATAGGGCACGGGACGATGGCCGGTCAGCGTGAACGGGGTCTTCTCGTGCTCGGTACCGATCCGGAACTCGGACGGCGGCTTCACGCCCGCCTCGAGCCAGGCGACCAGTTCGTCGCGTGACGTCAGCGGCGTCATATCGATCTGGTCACGCGCCATGCAAGGTCCGGGTCAAAAGCGCCCCGCATGAGGCGCGCGGCATCGGGGAAGTTCGACCGCGGCCAGGTCGAAACGCCCTGGACGCAAGAGGTGATATAAATGTCATCGCGCCGACGCGCCCTCGTTCGCCGCGGGCGAGATCATGTCGCCACACGAGCAGCCAAGCCGGTCGAGCAGACCGCAGAGCTTGACGGCATCCGCATCCGACAGTTTCGAGCCGACGTGCTTTTCGATCGCCGCCGAATAGGCACTCCACATCCGCTTCTGCAGCTCGCGGCCGGATTCGGTAATCTCGACGAACTGACCGCGCTTGTCGATCTTGCATTCGCGCCGCGCCGCGAGCCCCTCGTCGACCAGCCGGTCGATCAGCCGCGAGGTGGAATATTGCGGGATCAGCATCTGTCGCTCGAGCTCGACCGGGCGCAGCTCGCCGCTCGGCGCGCGCGACAGTTCGAGCAGCGCGTCGTACCAGGCAAGCGGCGGAAATCCGGCCTTCTTCAATTCCTGCTCGACGGCAACCAGCACTTTGCTCTGCACCCGCATCAGGCGGATCCAGGCGGCGGTCGCCTCGGTCGATGGTTTGCGCTTCATCGGTCGGCCCCATAGGTATCCCGGAGAATAATTTAGCCCGCTCAATGCATTTGCATCAATATTGACTATTACATGCAGACGCATTTAGTCATCCGTTGGGCAGCCCCAAGCCCGCCAAGGAGGAAATTTCCATGAAGCTATATTATGCACCCGGCGCCTGCTCGCTTTCCCCGCATATCGCACTATTGGAAGCCGGTCTTCCCTACGACCTGGTCAAGGTCGATTTGAGGGCGAAGAAGCTCGAAAACGGCGACGATTATCTGAAGGTCAACCCGAAGGGCCAGGTGCCGGCGCTGGCACTCAATTCGGGCGAGCTTGTCACGGAAGGGCCTGTGATCATCCAGTTGATCGCAGACAAGGCCGGCAACAACGATCTCGCGCCCGCCCGCAACTCGGCTGAACGCTACAAGCTGCTCGAGTGGCTCAACTTCATCACGACCGAGCTGCACAAGAACTTCAGCCCGTTATTCCAGCCGGTCATCCCGGACGAGGTGAAGAATTTCTTCAAGGACCGCCTGACGGCCAAGTTCAAGTTTATCGACGGGGAGCTCGCCGGCCGCGATTACCTCTTGGGCAAGCAGTTCAGCGTCGCCGACGGCTACCTGTTCGTGATGCTCGCCTGGGCCGATCGGATGAAACTCGATCTGTCGGGTTTTTCGAATCTGAGTTCGTACAAAGCCCGCATCGCCGCGCGCCCCAAGGTGCAGGAAGCGCTTGCCAAGGAAGGGCTCTTGAAAGCGGCGTGAGCTCGCATCCGTCCCGCGCGAGATATGGACTTTTCAGATTCAATGCCGAGCCATATCTCGCCGGCGGGCGCGCGTTACGCCGCGATTAACCAAGAACGGGCTTCGCGCGGCGAAGAGGGCACACTTAATGCGCATTTAATACATTTGCGCGACTGATACGGAACCAGCGCACCATCATCATCACGCAGCAAGAACTGCGAGCGAAGCTCCGCCCCGAGGAAGGGTTGCATGAGAACGCTTTTTGTTGGCGCGCTGGCCGCGACCGTGGTCGGCTGCGGCGGTTCCGTACCACCGCGGACGAGCCTGGGCGCATGCGCAGGCAGCACCGCAAACGGGCTCGTCTGTCTCGACAGAAGCTCCGTCAATCAGACGATTGAACGGGATACGGCATCGCTGAACGCCAGGCTGCCGACACCAAGACCCAGGCCCAACGTCGCAGCGGCGACGTGGTCTGCCAATGCCCATCAGAGCGACCTCGCTCCTGCGGTCGCCAAGGTCGAGCCCACGGCAGCGAAGGTCGAGCGCAGTTTCGCGCGCCGCGCCGAAAACTCCGATCCGGTCATTGCCAGGGCAAAAGCCACGATCGCATCCAGGCTGGATGACCCGAAGTCGGTCGAGTTCGGCGACATGAAACGCGCGATGCGAACGAACCAGCAGGGCAGGCCCGTCGACACAATTTGCGGTGTCGTCAAAGCGAGCAAAGCGTCGGGCGAAGGCACGCCAGACCGGCCGTTTCTTTATCTCGTAAAATATGACGAAGCATACGTCGTCGATGGTCCCCCGACCTCGATAGCGGCGACCGCATATCGCAACATCTGCAACTAGACCGCAAAGGCCGAACCAACGGCCCGGGTCTTCCGAAACGGAAGAATTATCATGGACGATATTGTCAATCCCCTATTGCCGGTCAACGACCTGCAATCCCGACCGACGATCGTGATCATCGACGATCAGGTTCTGGCGCGGACCTGCATTGCCAATATGCTCAAGAAAGAGCTTTCCGGATTCGAAATCATCGAAATGGCCACGACCAGGGGCCTGATGGCGCTGTCGAAACGAGATATCCATCTGGTCGCATTTCACATCGCGGACAAGCAGGTGACCGATCCTGCGGTCGAGCATCGTCTGGCGCTGATCGAGAAATTGTGCCCGAGCGCGCATATCGCGCTGCTGTCCAATCGCGACGACGAGGCCACCGCTTCCGCTGCGATGCAACGGGGGGTTCGCGGTTTCTTTCCGACCTCGATTGCCCTCGAAATCGCGCTCGCCGGATTGCGCCTCGTTCTCGCGGGCGGGGTCTATCGACCGCTGCCGATCGTCAGGCAAAACGAGACGACGAACCTCCAGGTCTCGGCGACCCATTCAGGCCCTTCACAGCCGGCCATCGCCCACCACCATAATGGGCAGATGAGCATCATGCCCGAGCGGACCATGACCGATCTGACGCCACGCGAGCAACACGTGCTGGCCGCCTTGAAGCTCGGGCTGCCGAACAAGTTGATTGCGGTCAGGCTGAACCTGTCGGAAAACACCGTGAAGATGCATATCCAACACATCATGCGAAAGTGCCGTGCTCGCAATCGCACCGAGGCGGTGCTTCGTTGGAGCGGCCGCTCCAACGGTCACGCGTCGTCGGCGTGAGCAACGCCGACGAGTCGCGGCCGCTGCTCCGACGAGTTATTTATGCGGCGGCGGCGTCGAGCTTCTTGGGCGGAAAGCGGCCGTAGAACGTTTCGCCCTTGGACGCCATGTCTTCCAGAAGCTTGGGCGGGGTG
Organism: uncultured Alphaproteobacteria bacterium; assembly: GCA_963738845.1. Taxonomy (GTDB): domain Bacteria; phylum Pseudomonadota; class Alphaproteobacteria; order Rhizobiales; family Xanthobacteraceae; genus Bradyrhizobium. Next base: position 55,317 of record CAVTYJ010000028.1, read on the forward strand.
AAGCGCGAGCCGTATTTGCTTTCGAGCTTGTGGCAGAGCTCGACGAACTTCTTCGTTCCCATGAAGTCGATGTAGGACAGCGCCCCGCCGGTGAACGGCGCGAAGCCGAAGCCCAGAATCGAGCCGACATCGGCCTCGCGCGGGTCGACGATGACGTGATCCTCGACCGTGCGCGCGGCCTCCACCGCCTGCACCACCAGGAAGCGCTGCTTGAGTTCCTCGACATCCAGCGTGTCGGGGTCGAGATGCTTTGGTTGCAGCGCCGATATCCCAGACCAGAGGCTCTTCTGGCCCTTGCCCTTCTCGGGATAGTCGTAAAAGCCCTTGGCGTTCTTGCGGCCGAAGCGGCCCTGCTTCTCGACCATCTCGATCATCAGCTTCTTCTGCGCCTGGTCGACGGCCTGGGCACCAAGATCGGCTTCGGTCGCCTTCATGATCTTGAGCACGAGATCGAGCGCCACTTCGTCCGACAATGACAGCGGACCGACCGGCATGCCGGCCATCTTGGCGGTGTTCTCGATCATTGCCGGCGGCACGCCCTCCATCAGCATTTCGAGCCCCTCAGCCGTGAAGCGCAGCACGCAGCGGTTGGCGAAGAAACCGCGCGAATCGTTCACGACGATGGGCGTCTTGCCGATCTGGCGCACATAGTCGAGCGCAGTCGCAAGCGCGACATCGCCGGTGTTCTTGCCCAGGATGATCTCGACCAGCATCATCTTCTCGACCGGCGAGAAGAAGTGGATGCCGATGAACCTGGACTGGTCCTTGAACTCCTCGGCCAGCGAATTGATCGGCAGCGTCGAGGTATTCGAAGCGAAGATCGCGTCCGAACGGAGCAGCGGCTGCGCCTTGGCATAAGTCTCCGCCTTGACCTTGCGGTCCTCGAACACGGCCTCGATGACGAGATCGCAATCCTTGATCGCGGCAAAGTCCGCCGTTGCGCTGATGCGCGACATCAGTGCATCGCGATCCCTGTCCTTGGCACGGCCCTTCTTGATGAGGTCGTCGATCACGCTCTGCACATGCGCCTTGCCCTTGTCGGCGGAGGCCTGGTCGCGGTCAATCAGGACCACGTCGATTCCAGCGCGGGCGGAGACGTAGCCGACGCTCGCGCCCATGAAGCCGGCGCCGATCACGGCGAGCTTCTTCACTTTCGTCGGCGGAACGTTCTGCGGACGCCGCGCGCCCTTGTTCAATTCCTGCATCGACAGGAACAGGGAACGGATCATCGCCGCTGCTTCCTTTGAGCGCAGGATCTGCGTGAAGTAGCGCGACTCCACGCGCAGGCCGGCATCGATCGGCAGCTGCAGCCCCTCATAGACGCAGCTCATCACCGCGCGCGCCGCCGGATAATTGTCGAATGTCTCGCGGCGATAGATCGCATTGCCCGCCGGAAACATCATCATGCCGGCCTTGGAATAGACCGGCCCGCCCGGCAGCTTGAATCCCTTCTCGTCCCAGGGCGCGACCGCCTTGCCGCCGCCCTTGATCCAGTCCTTCGCCGCCTTGACGAGGTCGGCAGGCGGAACGACCGCGTCCACCAGCTTCAGCGCCTTGGCCTTTGCCAGGTCCATCGGGTTGCCCTTGAGCAGGATCTCCATTGCATCCTGCGGCGAGACCATGCGAGGGATACGCTGGGTGCCGCCGGCGCCGGGGAACAGGCCCACCTTGATCTCGGGAAGGCCAAGCCGCGTCTTCGGGTTGTCGGCCGCGACACGATGATGACAACACAGCGTCAGCTCGAAGCCGCCGCCGAGCGCCAGCCCGTTGATCGCCGCAACCCACGGCTTGCCCGAGGTTTCGATCGCGCGGAACACCTGCGAGAAGCGTCGGCTCTGGTCGAACAGCATCTGGTTGGCCGCGGTCTCGCCTTTCTCTTTCAGCATCTGTGCGTAGGTGCGGCTCATGCCTTCGAGCATCGAGAGGTCGGCACCGGCTGACAGCGCTTCCTTGCCCGAGGTGATGACGACGCCCTTCACATTCGGGTCGGCCGATGTCTGCTTGACAATCTGCTCGAGTTCCTCGACCGAGGTTTCATCCAGCACGTTCATGGAGCGGCCGGGAATATCCCACGTCACCAGCGCGATGCCGTCGGCGTCCGTCTCGACTTTGAAATTCTTGTAGGCCATGTGGTTGCTCCCTCGCGCCAAGATGCGGCGGTTATCCCTGCTGTCTTAGGGTGGGTTAGCCGAAGGCGTAACCCACCAAGTGCTGGCGAAAGAAGTGGTGGGTTACGCTTTGCTAACCCACCCTACATCGTCACACCCGCTCGATGATGGTCGCCGTGCCCATGCCGCCGCCGATGCAGAGCGTGACCAGCGCGGTGGACTTGTCGGCACGCTCAAGCTCGTCCAGCACGGTGCCGAGGATCATCGCGCCGGTCGCACCCAGCGGATGGCCGAGCGCGATCGCGCCGCCATTGACGTTGATCTTGCTGTTGTCGATGTCGAACGCCTGGATGTATCGCAGCACCACCGAGGCGAAGGCTTCGTTGAGCTCGAACAGGTCGATGTCCTGCTTCTTCATGCCGGAGCGCTCGAACAGCTTTTCGGTGACGTCGACCGGGCCGGTCAGCATCATCGCCGGCTCCGAGCCGATATTGGTGAAGGCGCGGATTCTCGCGCGGGCCTTGAGACCGTATTTCGCACCGGCCTCTTTGCTGCCGAGCAGGACCGCGCCCGCGCCGTCGACGATGCCCGACGAGTTGCCGGCGTGGTGCACATAGTTGATGCGCTCGACCTCCGGATGAGACTGGATCGCAACGGCATCGAAGCCGCCCATCTGCGCGACCTGCACGAAAGACGGCTGCAGTTGCGCCAGCGACTGCATGGTCGTGGTTGGGCGCATGTGCTCGTCCTTGGCGAGGATGGTCAGGCCATTGATGTCCTTGACCGGCACCACCGATTTCTTGAAGCGACCCTCGTCCCAGGCCTTTGCAGCGCGCTGCTGGCTCTGCACCGCATAGGCGTCGACGTCGTCGCGCGAGAAGCCGTACTTCGTGGCGATCAGGTCGGCGGAGATGCCCTGCGGCATGAAGTAGGAAGGTACGGCGATCGCGGGATCCATCGGCCAGGCGCCACCTGAGGCGCCGATGCCGACCCGGCTCATCGATTCCGCGCCGCCGCCGATGACGAGTTGGTTCTGGCCGCTCATGATCTGGGCCGCGGCGAAATTCACCGCATCGAGACCGGAGGCGCAGAAGCGCGAGATCTGCACGCCCGGCACCGCTTCGCCGAGTCCGGCCTGCAGCGCGGCAAAGCGCGCGATGTCGGAGCCGGCCTCGCCGACGGGATCGACCACGCCGAGCACGACGTCGTCGACCGAATCCTCCGGCAGGTTGTTGCGGTCCTTCAGCGCCTTCAACGGCACCCTGGCAAGCGCCAGCGCGGTCACCTCGTGAAGCGCGCCATCGGCCTTGCCGCGGCCGCGCGGCGTGCGAACGTGATCGTAGATATATGCCTCAGGCATGACGCCCTCCTAAGCGATGATGTTCATCATATGATAGCCGGTCGGCTAACGCGGCGAAAGACAGAACTCTCTTGTTGCTTGCGCATCATCTCGCCGCAACAGCCCAGCCGCCGTCCAGGTCGGGCTTTTGCCGATCATGCGCTAGAACGCTTCCGCAGCCAATTCCATTGTTGTGCCGCAGCCGGTCTGGATCCGCGCAAGATGGAGCGCGGTTTCCGGCAGCATCCTTTCCATGTAGAAACGGCCGGTCACGAGCTTGGTCTTCAGATACGCCGTCTCGCCGCTCGCCGCAATCTTGTCGAGCGCAACCTTCGCCATTTTCGCCCACATGTAAGCGAGCACTGTCAAGCCGAACAGTTGCAGGTAGTCGGTGGCTGCAGCGCCCGCATTGTCGGGTTTGGCCAGCGCATTCATCATCAGCCAGGTCGTGGCCTGCTGCAAATGGCCGAGCGCGGTCGACAGCGGCGCGATATAGGGCTTCATCGTTTCGTCGGCGCCGTGCTCCTTGGCGAAGGACTGGACCTCGGCAAAGAACGCCATGACAGCGCGGCCATTGTCGCGCGGCAGCTTGCGACCGACGAGGTCGAGCGCCTGGATGCCGTTCGCGCCCTCATAGATCATGGCGATCCGCGCATCGCGCACGAACTGCTCCATGCCTTGCTCGGCGATGTAGCCGTGCCCGCCATACATCTGCTGCGCCTGCACCGCATTGGCAAAACCGGTTTCGGTCAGAAAGCCCTTCAGCACCGGCGTCATCAGGCCCATATGGTCGTCGGCCGCCTGCCGGTCCTTCGGGTCTTGCGAGCGATGCGCGACGTCACCCTTCAGCGCCGTCCAGACCGCCATCGCGCGTGCCGCTTCGTTGAAGGCGCGGATGGTCAGCAGGGTACGGCGCACGTCGGGATGAACGATGATCGGATCGGCCGGCTTGTCAGGGGCCTTGACGCCACTCAGCGCCCGGCCCTGCAGGCGGTCGCGGGCATAGGCGACCGCGTTCTGATAGGCAACTTCGGACTGCGCGAGGCCCTGCACGGCAACGCCGAGGCGGGCCTCGTTCATCATCACGAACATGCCCTGCATGCCCTTGTTCTCTTCGCCGATCAGCCAGCCAATGGCGTTGTCGTAGTTCATCACGCACGTGGAATTGCCGTGAATGCCCATCTTGTGCTCGATCGAGCCGCAGGTGACGCCGTTGCGCGCGCCGAGCGACCCATCGGCATTCACCAGGAATTTCGGCACCACGAACAGCGACACACCCTTGATTCCGGCCGGCGCGCCTTCGATTCTCGCCAGCACCAGATGGATGATGTTGTCGGTCATGTCGTGCTCGCCGGCCGAGATGAAGATCTTTGTGCCCGTGATCTTGAAGCTGCCGTCGGCCTGCCGAACCGCCTTGGTGCGCAACAGCCCGAGATCGGTGCCGCATTGCGGCTCCGTGAGATTCATCGTGCCGGTCCATTCGCCCGCCACCATCTTCGGAACGTAGGTCTTTTTCTGGTCCTGCGAGCCGTGCACCATAAGCGCGGCGGTCGCACCCATTGTGAGGCCGCCATACATCGCGAACGCCATGTTGGCGGAAATGGAAAACTCGTTGACGCATTGCGAGAGCGTCGCCGGCAAGCCCTGCCCGCCATATTCGGCCGGCGCCGACAGCCCGAGCCAGCCGCCTTCGGCGAGCTGTTTGAAAGCTTCCTTGAAGCCCTTGGGCGTGGTGACGCTGCCGTCGGCATTGCGTTTGCAGCCTTCGAGATCGCCAACCCGGTTGAGGGGCTGCAGCACCTCCTCTGCGAGCTTTGCAGCTTCGCCCAAAATCGCATCGCGCACATCGGCGGATGCGTCCGTGAAGCCGGGAAGGTTGTCGTAGCGGTCGATCTGGAAGACGTCGTCGAGCAGGAATTTGACTTCTTCAACTGGCGCTTTGTAGATCGGCATTCTCGTTCTCCCGGCTGGGTTGCGCTCGATATTCTGGAGGCGTTCGACTCACATCTGTTCTGGAAATGACCTTAGCCCATCACGAGGTCCTGGCGACGCGAATTGCTTCCAGCGGAATTCAGGACATCATCAACTCCTTGCCAATTCCTCACCCATCATCCGATGCAGCAGGTTGATCGCCTTCAACGGCCGCACCATCACCTTGAAGTGCACGATCCGTCCGTCATCGGCGAAACGGATGATGTCGACCCCGTTGATGGTGATCCCATCGATGTCGGTTTGGAATTCGAGGACCGCGCCATCGCGGCTCCTCCACTCGCCGACATAGGCAAAGCTCGGCCCACCCAACACCTTCAGCGCGCTGGCCAAATATTTGAAAGTGAGGTCGCGTCCGCGCTGCGGCGCGTGCACGATCGGGCTTTCGAACACGACATCCGGATGCAGGAGATCATGCAAAAGGGCCGTGTCGCGCGACTTCGCGCAGGCGTACCACCGCTCGAGGCCGGTCATCGTCATCGGACGTCTCCTGTGCCTTGCAGGCGCTGCGTGAGGAGCGTGGCTCGTCGCGCATGGCCGCATATTGACCAGCGCCACGCATTATGTGCATTGACGCATATGCAACTTTGCGCATAAAGTCAAGGTTGCTTCGGTGAACCCCCAAGGGAGTGACCTCGTGGCGCTCGGCGACGCGATTCTGGTCTGCCTCACAGAACGTCCGATGACGGGCTACGAGCTCGCGAAAACCTTCGATTCCTCGATCGGGTTTTTCTGGAAGGCCGATCATCAGCAGATCTATCGCGAGCTGACGAGGCTGCGCGACAAGGGATATGTCCAGGCCCGTGAGGTGGTGCAATCGGGCAAGCCCAACAAGCTGGTCTATACGCTGACGGTCGAAGGCAAGGCCGCGCTGCGGCATTGGGCCGCGCGCCCGTCGAGCCCGCCCTCGATCAAGGATGACATGCTGGTGCGGCTGTGCGCGCTCGACGCCGTCGACATCGAGCCGATGCGCGCCGACCTGATGGCGCGGCTGGAATATCACCGCGATCGGCTGGCCCGCTACGAGCGCGTTCTCGTCAAGCGCTTTCCCCATGGCGCAGTGTCGCTCGCCGACACGGGCAAGCTGCTTGCGCTGCGGCTCGGGCTGCGGCACGAGCGCGCGGTGGTGGAATGGTGCGAGGAGTCGCTCCACACGCTGACGCGCGGTCTGCCCGGCAAGAACGTCGCGCTCCTGGCCGCGCCCGAAGGCAACGGCCAACTTTAAAAGCCTGCGGGTCCAATTCCTTAACCCGTTATTTACCGTAACGGCCAAATGTCTAGCTTTCAGGCAGACGACCCGTGCGGAATTCGATTGTCTTTCGGTCGGGACGCGCGGGGAGGCCGGAGGCGCCAGGTGGGGGCGCCGGAGCGAACCGGACGGGCATATGAATTCGCGCGTATCGTGGAGTGTTGACGGCATCGATTCATCCGTCCGCGAGAGGGCCGAGGCCGCTGCACGTCGGGCCGGCATGTCTCTCAATGACTGGATCTATTCCAATCTCGGCGAAGCTGCGCCGCCCAATTTCCGTTCGCCGGCGCAGCCCGCGCGCGATGTTGCCGATATCCACCAGCGACTTGATTCGATCACCCGCCAGATCGAGCAGATTTCGCGCACGGCCCCCCGCAACGATGACGCGCGCGAGCAGGGCGTCGCGCGCCAGCTGAATGACGCCATCTCGCGGCTGGACGCGCGGCTGTCGCAGATTTCCGACCCGCAATATGCCCGGCAGGCGCAGGAAAGGCAGCAGGACCGCCAACAGCGTCAATCGGACGCCGTCGAGCGCGCCGCAAGCCACGTTTATTCGCCCCGGCCGTACCCGGACCACGCCTCCCCGCCGCCGGCCTACGCCCAGCAGCGCTATCCGGGCCAGCCTGCCCCCGGCTACGGCCAAGCGACGCAGACCTATCGCGGCTCGCCGCCGCTCTCGCCTCATTCGCTCGATTTCGCGGTCGCGGAGATCGCGGCCCGGCAGAGCGAGCTCGATGCCCCATCGAGGCCGATTCCGCCGCGCCAGGCGCCACCGATTGCGCCTTTCGCGGCACCGCCGCCGCCGCCGGCACCGCCGCCTCCCCCACCACCGGGGCCGGATTTCTCGGCGCTCGAACGTCACCTCATCAAGATCACGAGCCAGATCGAGGCGCTGCAGCACCCCGATCATCTCGATCAATCGATCGCAGCCTTCCGCAACGAGCTCGCCGAAATCCGCGCCGCCATCACCGAAGCGATGCCGCGCCGCGCGATCGAGACGATCGAGAGCGAGATCCGCTCGCTGTCGCGTCGCATCGACGACACGCGCCAGAACGGGATCGACAGCCAGGCGCTGTCCAACATCGAACGGGCGCTCGGCGAAATCCGCGAGGTGCTGCGCACGCTGATGCCCGCGGAGCAGCTTCGTGGCTACGACGAGGCGATCCGCAACCTCGGCGCCAAGCTCGACACCATCCTGCGCGCCAATGACGATCCGGCAACTGTCCGCCAGCTCGAGAGCGCGATCGTGGCGCTGCGCGGTATCGTCTCCAATGTCGCCTCCAACGATGCGCTGGCGCGGCTCTCCGAGGACGTGCACCTTCTGTCGTCCAAGGTCGATCAACTCGCCCGTTCCGGCAACAACAATGATTCCTTCATCGCGCTGGAGCAGCGTCTCGCGGCGCTGACCTCGGCCGTGGAAAGCCGCGAACGGCCGGTCGTGCACGATTATTCCGAGCAGATCGACGGCGCGATGCGGGCGCTCTCGGACCGGATCGATCGCCTGCAGGTCGGCAACGACAGCGCATCCGCCATTGCCCATCTCGAACAGCGCGTCTCCTACCTGCTCGAGCGCGTCGAAGCCTCCGCTGGCCAGCAGCAACGCGGCGAGCTCGGCCGGGTGGAGGAAGGATTGCAGGACATCCTGCATCACCTCGAACGCCAGCATGCGGCGTTTGCCAATTTTGCGCTTGAGAACAGCCGCGCCGCGCAACCGGAGCCACAGCCGCAGCCGCAACCCCAGATCGAATCGGAGCTGGTCGATCTGGTCAAGCGCGAGCTCTCCGACATGCGCTATGGCCGGCTGGAGACTGACCGGCACACCCAGGATTCGCTCGAGGCCGTGCACTCTGCGCTTGGCCATGTCGTCGATCGTCTCGCCATGATCGAAGGCGAGCTGCGCGACGTGCGCTCGATGCCCGTGCAGGCTACCCCCGCGCCCATGCCCGCACCGGCGCCTGAGCCGTCTCCAATCCAAGGGATCGCCGACGAGGCTCCGCCCATGCCGCGCATGGCGATGCCGCCCGATCCGAAGCCCGAATTGCCCAACCCGGCCGCGACGCAAACGCCCTTCATCGCCGCGCCGCGCGAATTTCACGCAGTCGAGCCCGACGAGCAGGAGTTCGCCCCTTCCCCGCCGCCGCTGGCGATCAGCGAAATCCTGCTGCCGCAGGCGACGCCGGCGACGCCGCGCGCGGCGCTTGACCCGCATTTGCCACCCGATCATCCGCTCGAGCCCGGCACGCGGCCGAGCGGCCGCGCTGCATCGCCATCGGAGCGGATCGCAGCCTCCGAGGATGCGATCAGCGAGATTACCGCAGCACCACGCCCTGCGGTGTCGTCCGCAAGCTTCATCGCTGCCGCGCGTCGCGCCGCGCAGGCCGCCGCCGCCCAACCGATCGGCGTGGCGCCGCCGGCGAAGGCTGCAATCGGCAAGGGCGACAAGGACACGGCCTCGATCGCCGCGAAGATCCGTTCGCTGCTGGTTGCCGCAAGCGTGGTCGTGATCGTGCTTGGCACCTTCAAGATGGCGATGAGCCTGCTCGAGAACAGCAGCACGCCGCCCGCCACCGAAAGTGCGATCGAGCCGCAAGCGCGGCCGCCGGTCGATAACGCGGTGAAGCCGGCCGCACCCGAGCAAGTCACGCCCTCGATGACCTCGCCGACGCCGATCGGCCGGCAATCCCTGAACAATTCCTCGCCGAGCACGATCGACGCGACGGCCTCCATCGAAATCCCGCCGGCCGGCGCCGCACCCGCGGCCGCGCCGCCGTCCACGGACATCACCGGCGCGATCCCTGCCGCAAGCGAGCGGCGGAGCGCAATGGGAGCGGCGCCTTCGCTGCCGGACACGATCGGCGGCCCGGCGCTGCGCGCCGCCGCGCTGAAGGGCGATCCGGCCGCGGCTTACGAGGTCGGCGTGCGCTTTGCCGACGGCAGAGGCGTGCCGCAGAATTTCGACGAAGCCGCGAAATGGTACGAGCGCGCAGCACAGGCCGGTATCGTGCCGGCGATCTTCCGGCTCGGGACCTTCTACGAGAAAGGCCTGGGCGCGAAAAAAGACCCGGACCTTGCGCGACGCTATTACTTGCAGGCTTCCGAGCGCGGCAACGCCAAGGCGATGCACAATCTGGCGGTCATGGATGCCGACGGCGGCGGCAAGGGCGCCAATTACACGAGCGCTGCGCAGTGGTTCCGCAAGGCCGCCGATCATGGCGTCGCCGACAGCCAGTTCAACCTCGGCATCCTCTATGCCCGCGGCATCGGCGTCGAACAAAACCTCGCCGAATCCTTCAAATGGTTCAGCCTGGCCGCCGCCCAGGGCGATGCGGACGCCGCCCACAAGCGCGACGACATCGCAAAGCGCCTCGATGCGCAGTCGCTCGCCGCCGCCAAGCTCGCGATCCAGACCTTTGTCGCCGAGCCGCAGCCCGACGATGCCGTCACTGTGGCCACGCCCGCCGGCGGCTGGGATGCGGCGGCTCCGCAGGCCGCGAAGCCTGCGGCAAGGCCGGCTCCCAAAAAGACCGCCGCCGCGCATTAATGTGATCGACCCGTGATTTGCCGCGAGCATCCGCGGCCTTTACCTCGACGACAAACGCCTGGAGCCTGAGCACGCCCGCTTCGGCGCGCCGGCATGTGTGAAGAGGAATCGCGGTGGCCGTGGACAATCAGAACGACAGAGGCAGGTCGCCGACCGGACCATGGGTCGCGCCGCCACGCGCCCCGACACAGTCTCCATGGGCGACTGCAAGCCCGCCGCAGGCGACTGCAAGCCCGCCGCAGCCGCGTTCGGGACCCGCGCCGGCGCCGCGACGTCGTGCCGCCAGGCGGGGGCTTTGGTCGGTCGTATTCTTCGTGCTTCTGATGGCCAGCTACGCCATCAGCGCCTACAAGGATTTGTCGCGGCCGGAGGCTTGGGCCTATTGGAAGGACCAATATGTCTCCCCGAGCCTGACCGCCTTGCGCGTCGCGAGCGCCGAGTTCAACGGCAGGATCGGCGGCCGCCCTGCGCTCGCCATCCGCGGCACGATCGGCCCGGCGGCCGCAAGCTGGCTGCGCCAGCAACTCGACCAGGCTCACCTTGCTCCGGGCGATCTGGTGCTGTTGTCGTCTCCTGGTGGCGACCTGCAACAGGCGGCCATCATGGGCGAGATCATCAGATCGCACGGGCTTGCGACGGCTGTCGGCACGGCCGACGAGGCAGGCCGCGTGCGGCCGGCCTATTGCGCCAGCGCCTGCGTGCTTGCCTATGCCGGCGGCAAGCCGCGTTATGGCGTCGAGGGTTCGCGGCTCGGCGTGCATCGCTTCTTCACGACCGGGCCGGTCGAGGATCCCGTGGCCGATACCCAGCGCACTGCCGGGCTCGTGCTCGGCTATTTCACCAAGATGGGCGTGTCTTCCGCGGTGGTGGAGGCGATGTCGCAGACCCGCGAGGTGCGCTGGCTCGAGCCGAAGGAGGCGCTGGCGATGAACCTCGTCACCGATCCCGTCGGCCGGCCTTAAAATGACATCCATGTTAATCTGAATCGTTCACCACGCCCCCAACAGGCCACGCCGACACGCGGCAAAAAGGCGCCTTTTGCGGATTCGCCAGTGCCACTGGCGCGCGATTTCGGTTATGGAGGAACGCGGCAATAGTCCCGGCCTCGGGAGCACACGCGCGTGCAGATTTATCTTCCGATCGCCGACATTCCGGTCAACATTTTCCTCATCCTGGCGATGGGCGCGGCCGTCGGCTTCGTCTCCGGCATGTTCGGCATCGGCGGCGGATTTCTGATGACGCCGCTGTTGATCTTCATCGGCATCGCGCCCGCGGTCGCGGTCGCCTCGGTGGCCAGCCACATCGCGGCCTCCTCCTTCTCCGGCGCGATCGCCTATTGGCGGCGGCGCGCGATCGACCCCGCGCTCGCCGCCGTGCTGCTGGTCGGCGGCGGCGCCGGCACCGCGCTCGGCGTCTCCACCTTCACATATTTGCGCTCGCTCGGTCAGCTCGACCTGATGATCGCGCTGTCCTATGTCGTGCTGCTCACGACGGTCGGGGCGGCGATGCTGTGGGAAGGGCTGCGCGCGATCCTGCGCACGCGGCGCGGTGCGACGCCGCCGCGCCGCTCTCATAACTGGATTCACGCTCTCCCCTTCAAGATGCGCTTCAAGCGCTCCAAGATCTACCTCTCGGTCATTCCTGTCGTGGTGGTCGGCATCGTCATCGGCTTCATCGGCGCCATCATGGGCATCGGCGGCGGCTTCATCCTGGTGCCCGTGATGATCTATCTGTTGCGGGTGCCGACCTCGACCGTGATCGGGACGTCGATGGTGCTCACGCTGGTGACCATGCTGTTTGCGACGCTGCTGCATGCCATCACCAATCATCTGGTCGACGCGGTGCTGGCGCTGATCCTGATGATCGGCGGCGTCACCGGCGCGCAGTTCGGCGCGCGCGCGGGCCAGAGGATCCGGGGCGAGCAACTGCGCGTGCTGCTCGGGCTTTTGATTCTCGCCGTCGGCATCCGCTTCGCGGTCGAGCTCGTGATCCGCCCCGACGAGCTCTTCACCATCCGGGAAACGGGGGCCGCGCAATGAGCCGCAGCGCTCTCCTCGCGATCGTTCTGTTCACGGCTGTCGGCCTCATCGGCCCGGCGCGCGCGGAACGGCTGATCGTCTCGATCTCCAATCACCGCGTCACCGTGACACCCAATTATTCCGGTGAGGAGCTCGTGCTCTTCGGCTCGGTCGAGCGCGATGCCTCGACGCCCACCGCCCGCACCGGTTACGACCTCGTGGTGACGGTCGCGGGCCCCCGCGCCGACATGGTGACGCGGCGCAAGGAACGCGTGTTCGGCATCTGGATCAACACCGACTACCGGCAATTCCTGAAAGTGCCGACTTATCTGGCGCTGTTCGCCAATCGCCCCTTCGACGAGATCGCGCCGCCCGAGGTGCAGCGCCGCCAGCAGCTTGGGCTCAACAACGTGATCCTGACCCAGCGCGTCGGACCTGATTATGCCGACGTCGTGCCCAACAATTCGTTCCGCAGCGCCTTCATCCGGCTGCGCGAGGAGCATGGGCTTTACCGCGAGGACACGTCCGCCGTGACGTTCCTGACCCCGACATTGTTCCGCACGGGGATTCCGCTGCCGGCCGAAGTGCCGATCGGCACCTACGACGTCGAAATCAAGCTGTTCTCGAACGGCGCGCTGGTGACGCACACCGAGACCGCCTTCGAGATCGTCAAGGTCGGCTTCGAGCAGTTCGTCGCAACGAGCGCGCGGCAGAACGGCGTTGCCTATGGCCTCGTCACCGCCGTGATGGCGCTGATGACCGGCTGGATGGCTTCGATCGTGTTCAGACGGGATTAGCGAAGCGGACGTCATCGCAGGGCGCGGTGGAATTTTCGGATTGACTGGCTGGCTTCGCTGCCTCTGTGTTGGTGGGCACGCTGCGCTTGCCCACCCTGCGATTCGGCACAAGGAATCAATCAATAACATCTCGAGGCGGCGATGGAGTGCATCCTGACATCGCCGAGCACATGGGCCATGAAATCGAGCGAGGCGAAGATCTTTGCAAAGGCCGCGTCGCGGATGCTCAAGCCGCCGGTATAGGCGCCGAACGCCGGCATCACCGTGCGCTCGCCGTCGCAGGCAAAGCAGCGCCGCTCCATGGCGCGGCCGCGGGTGGCGACGCGCGCCTTGGGATGCAGATGGCCCGCGATCTCGCCGAACGCGCCGGTCGGCTCGTGCCGGAAATGGATCGGCCCGATCGCCACTTCGGTCGCGACGATGCCGCCGAGATCGGACGGCAGCGCGGGATCGTGATTGCCGGAGATCCAGATCCACTCGCGCCGCGCCTGCAGGGCCGCCAGCGCCTCGCGATCGCTTTTCGACAGTCGCCGATGCGCCTCGCGATCATGGAAGCTGTCGCCGAGCGCGATCACCATGCGCGGATCGTGCCGCGCGATGACGGCTGCAAGCCGGCTCAAGGTCGCAACCGTGTCATAGGGCGGCAGCAGCACGCCGCGCGCGGCGAAGCTCGAGCCCTTTTCCAGATGCAAATCGGAGACCACGAGCAGCTTCTGCTCGTCCCAGAACAGTGCGCCCGAAAGATCGGCCGTGAAGCTCACGCCGGCAATCGAAACCCTCGAGCAGCGCGCCATGCTGTCGTCCGGATATTGCGCCCCCGCCCTCACGTCTTCCGTCCGCTATTCCATCGCCTCTTTCACGAGCTCGCTGGCTGCTTCCGCCAACAGCTCGTCGGATGCTTCGCCATAAACTAACTCGCGGCCGATTTCCAGCATCACCGGCACAGCGAGCGGCGAAACATGGTCGAGCGCGCGATGGGTGATTCGCCCGTGGATTCGCGAAAGCATATCAGAGAGCCGGCGCAGATCGAGCAGCCCGCTTGCGGCATCTGCGCGCGCCCCACGTAACAAAACGTGATCGGCCTGATGCTTGCGCAGCACGTCGTAGATCAGATCGGTCGAGAACAGCACCTGCCGCCGCGATTTCTCCTCGTCGGTGAAGCGCCGTGCGATCAGGCCCGAGATCAGCGCGCAATTGCGGAAGGTGCGCTTCATCAGCGCCAATTCGGCCAGCCACGCCTCCAGATCGTCGCCCAGCATGTCGGATTCGAACAGGGCATCGAGATCGAGCATGCGCTGGCGGATCATGAAGGACATGTCGCCGACGCTCCAGATCGCGAGCGCATATTCGTTGGCGACGAAACCGAGCGGGCGCGCGCGGGCGCGCTCGAGCCTGCGCGTCAACAGCATCCCGAGCGTCTGATGCGCAAGCCGGCCCTCGAAGGGATAGCAGACCAGATAATGCTTGCCGCCGCGGGGGAAGGTTTCGACCAGCAATTCGCGCGTGCCCGGCACGCGGGAAAAATCCCGCTGCAGCGAGAGCCAGTCGCGCACCTGCTCCGGCAACGCGCCCCAGGCGCGCCTGTCATCGAGCAATTTGCGCACGCGCTCGGCGAGATAGGTCGAGAGCGGAAACTTGCCGCCCATGTAGGACGGCACCTTGGCGTCCTTGTCGTTGGCGCGGGAGACGTAGACCTGGTCCTCGACCAGCGCTTCGTAGCGGACGATCTCGCCGCCGAACACGAAGGTATCGCCGACCACGAGGCCCTCGATGAAATACTCCTCGATCTCGCCGAGCATCCGCCCGCCGCGTGCAATCGCCCCGGTCGAACCTGAGCCACCGCCACGCGAGCGCACGAGCTTCACCTTCAGCATCGGCTCCTCGACGATGGTGCCGACGTTGAGGCGATAGCTCTGGCGAACTTTGGGATTGGAGACGCGCCAGCGGCCGTGCTTGTCCTGCCTGATGCGCGCGAAGCGCTCATAGGTTTTCAGCGCATAGCCGCCGGTCGCGACGAAATCGACCACGTCGTCGAAATCGGCGCGCGTGAGCTCGGCGTAGGGCGCGGCGGAGCGCACCTCGGCATAAAGCTCGTCGGACAAGAACGGCTGGCCGCAGGCGCGGCCGAGCACATGCTGGGCCAGCACGTCGAGCGCACCGGTGCGCAGCGGCGGCGTGTCCTGCGCGTTCTCGGCGATCGCCTCGATTGCGACCGCGCATTCCAGCACCTCGAAGCGATTGGCCGGCACCAGCACGGCGCGCGAGGGCTCGTCGAGGCGGTGATTGGCGCGGCCGATCCGCTGCATCAACCGAGAGGAGCCCTTGGGCGCGCCGATGTTGATGACGAGATCGACGTCGCCCCAGTCGACCCCGAGGTCGAGCGATGAGGTGCAGACTACGGCGCGCAGCTTGCCGGCCGCCATCGCGTCCTCCACCTTGCGGCGCTGGGCGACGTCGAGCGAGCCGTGATGCAGCGCGATTGCGAGCGCGTCGTCGTTCATGCGCCAGAGATCCTGGAACAGCATCTCGGCCTGGCTTCGCGTGTTGACGAAAACGAGCGTGGTCTTGTTGCGCCTGATCAGCTCATAGACCTCGCCGAGCGCATGGCGCGCGGTATGGCCGGCCCAGGGCAGGCGCTCGCGCGTATCCAGCATCTCGACGATCGGCGGCGCGGCACCGCCGGCCGTGACGATATCGGCCGGAACGCGCTGGCCTTCCGGCTGCGGCACGAGAAAGCGCGCAAGCTCGACCGGCTCGGCGACAGTCGCCGACAGCCCGATCGCGCGCACCTGCGGCGCGAGCTGCCAGAGGCGCGCCAGGCCCAGCGACAGCAGATCGCCGCGCTTGGAGGTGACCAATGCGTGCAATTCGTCGAGCACGATGCGCTTCAACGACGAAAACAGATAGGGCGCATCGTCGGAAGAGAGCAGCAGCGCAAGCTGCTCCGGCGTGGTCAACAAGATATCCGGCGGATAGCGGCGCTGGCGCTGGCGGCGCGACACCGGCGTGTCGCCGGTGCGGGTCTCGACCTTGATCGGCAGCGCCATCTCGGCGATCGGCGCCTCCAGGTTGCGTGCGATATCGACTGCGAGCGCCTTGAGCGGCGAGATGTAGAGCGTGTGCAGCCCGCGGCTGCGCGTCACGCCGCGCCCGGTGGAGATCAAGTTGGCCTTGCCGGCCGGCTTGTCACCGCTCAATTCCACCAGCGTCGGCAGAAAGCCGGCCAGCGTCTTGCCGGCGCCGGTCGGCGCGATCAAGAGCGCCGAACGCCCCTCGCGCGCCTTGTCCAAGAGCGCGAGCTGATGTGCGCGCGGCGACCAGCCGCGCGAGGCGAACCATTCCTGGAAACGCTCCGGCAGCGGCGCGGGCGTCTCGAACGGCAGCCCGGGTTGGGTGATCAGCGACACGGCTAACAGCTAAGCCGTCCCGGACGTTTCGTCGAGGGCGGGCCCCGATCCGTCATTGCGAGAAGCGAAGCGACGAAGCAATCCAGAGTCACGCGTGCGACTCTGGATTGCTTCGCTGACGCTCGCAATGACGAGGCAACAGCCCTGCAGCTGCATTTGCGGCACCTCCGATCCACAGGACAAGGAGCCGAGACGCGACTTTGCACTCCCGCGACACGATTGCGCCCGAGTGTTGCCAGGTGAACGTCCCTCGAGAAAGTGAGGGCGCAGGGAATGCTGGATGCGCACTCGCACCCATAGCCTCGCGTGGGATTAACGAGAACCACACGAGCTTCAGTCACTACAGGTTCAAGCCGCGTCCACGACATTCCCTGCGCAATGGTTTTAACGGATGCTTCGGGCTCTCCCCGGTGTCCATGACTTTTTAGTCACCGTCGCGCGCGGATTCATCATCTACGCACTTAGCACCAGCCCAGGGGTGCCAGGACCACACGACTTCTCCGTCCGCGGCTGTGCCGTCCGTCCGACGACGCACCCGCGTCCACCGCATCCCAATCCAACGTCCGTGACGGTCGCGAAACGCCCCTCGATCCGGATTGGAACAAAACGTGAACATAGAGGTGAGTCGGGTGGGAGTTAAGGGATGCAACTCCGCGCCAGGGCTCATTCCTTCTGGACTTGAACGGGGGCTCCATGGGTATCGGGAGTGCCGGGAAGGATTACGAGGTAGCGACGCGGGGCCTTGTCCTCGCCGCGCACCAACTGACGGATGGGTCCGATCGCATTGACGACGGCAGCGCCCGCGGGGTTGGTCATGAAGCCTTGCAGCGGCTCGAGAACGCCGGTGCCCGACGGCTCGCTTGCAAGCGCAAGCAGATATGGCTTTCCCGGCTCGAGACCGGTGACCGCGGCCTCCAGCACCTGCACCAGCCCCTGATCGGACAGCGAAACGCTGGTCGGCGCTTTTGCATCTTTTCTCGCGCCGGGCGGCGCGAGCCACAGCTCCGTCGACTGGCCGGCAATGCCGAGAGGCTGCAGGTTGCTCGTTCCAAGACCTTCGGGCACCACCATCATCCGCGTCATCGCCGCGTTGGATGCGCCGCTCATTGCGGGGACGGCGTCGGGCACGTAGACGAGAGCTTGCGGCGCCTGGCCGATCGGACTCGTCGCGATCACTTCGTTCTTCAGCGTATCGATTGCGGTGACCTTGTCCTCATTCTCAAGACCAACATAGACGCGCGTGCCATCCCCGGACGGCCAGATACCGTGCGGCAACTTGCCGACCGGGATGGTCGCGACCAGCTCGAAATTGTCTGTGCGAAACACCTTGATCTCGTTGAGCCCGCCGATCGTGATGTAGGCAAACATGCCGTTGGCATTCCGCACGAAGTTGACGTGGTTGGTGATCGGACCGGTGTCCATGGTTTTCAGCAGCGCAAAGGGCGGTTGCGCATCGAACACTTGGGTCTTGCCCGTGTCCTTTAGCGTGAACCAGACCTGCCTGCTGTCCGGCGTCACCGCGATGTTGGGACAGAACGGGCTGGCTTGCGGAACCCTTCCCACAATTCTGTGATCGGCAACCGCGATGACCTCGGTCTCCGGCGTGAACGAGGAGCAGACGTAGCCGTATTTGCCGTCGGGCGAGAAAATCGTCATGCCCGGACCGTTGGGAACGATGATCCGCGTCGTCTCCTCGTAAGTCGTGCCGTCGAGAACGGAGACGTAGTTCTCGCCGCGAACGACGACCCAAACCTCTTTGCCATCCATGGTAAAGAACGCTTCGTGTGGGGAACGCCCGATGTAAGTGACGTGCTTGACGCTGTTGCTTGCGGTATCGATGAAGATCACCGCATTCGAGCCGATCGCCACGACCGCGATGGTGCGATGATCGGGCGAAAACCCCATGCCGTGCACCAGCAACTGGCCCCTGTAGAGCGGACTGAGATTGGCAGGCAGGGAATCGCCAAGGCGGATGGTGCCGACGAGCTTGTTGTCGACGGGATCGGTGACGGAAACCGTGTTGGAATACTGTTCGGCGGAGTAGACACGATCCTGATGGCTGATCGGTATATCGGGATCGGTCGCGGCCGCGGGAGCCTGTCCCGCGAAAGCATGGCGCAAACCGAAAAAGCCTGTCGCGAGCAATAGAACGGCCAGTATGACGTTGCGTCGCATATCACGGCTCCTTCACCGGCGTTGCGCTGCCGAGTTTCCAATCATTGATCGCCGCAGGCTGAATTTGATCGTGCGCTGCGGAGGGCGGCAAGGCTTGACCGAGCGATAGGCGCATCGCTGTGATCTCTTGAAGCTGGGTGATGATGATTTCCTGAGCCATGCGTCGGAGCGGCTCATTGCGTCCGTAACGCAGTTCGGCCTGCGCCATCTCGATTGCGCCCCGATGGTGCGGCACCATCATCGCGACAAAATCGGTATCGACGTCGCCTGACGGCCTGATCCCCATGTCGATCATCATCTTTGTCATGGCGCCGACGTTTTCGGCGAGGTACGGAGCCTCCGCTGCGGGTGCGGAACCGAATGCCGTCGCGCAGATCCCTGAGACATACTCTGCGAGCGATTGCCGGCTGGCTGGATAGACGGTCAGATATGCGGTGACGGCAACGGCGCCGACCGCGATCGCCGCCACATGCGAGACGATTGATGTGCGAAAGACGGATGACATGACTTCCCCGCGTGCGATGGCGGCAAACCCGGCTGACCGGCTTGCGCGTGATGGTCCCGGAAATGGGCTCGGCACCGGCCCCGTAGGGCAAATGCGATACCGACAAACAACGCTGACAGTATGGCAGTCAGCGGCCGAGGTGCTCAGTTCTCCCGAAATGACGATATCACATCATGGCATGGGCGACCGCGTGGAAACTTCGCCGCCTCAACCTCCCGAAGAACTGATTTTTCATTTAAATCGTGTGCGGCTTTGGAAACTGCATGAGTTTTGTGCTCAACTCCAATTCGCCGCGACGCAAGCCTTCGGGCAAACTGTCGTACACTCGATACCCGTTCCAAATGGCCAACGCGCTCCAAGCCCAGGGGGACTACGATGAGGAATCTGCCGGTCGCGGTCTTTGCGCTGTCGCCCGCGTCAGCAAGGACGGTGGCGTACACGGGCGAAAATTTTGCCAAGATGACCGACCGAATGGGTTCTATGACCTACGGTCCCAAAAAGGTGGCCATGATGAGGCAGATGGCAATGGTCAATACCGACATGAGCAACGGCGACATGCGGGGTGCTTGCAGGCATTACGTCATCGCCCAGAGAATACAGAACAACGAGCCCGATCCCTTCATGAACCTGCATTTCGAGTGACCGGCGGATCGATATCCTCGGGCACCAACTCAGCTCAACTTCGGCTCGCAACCACCACCAGCCCGCGCACCGGCGCGTTGTCCTCGGTGCGCGGCGAGGCTTCCTCGCACATCGCAAGCTTCAAGCCCGCGTCTGCGATTGTCTTGCGGACATAGTCCGCGCTGTGGGCATAGCGCAGGCCTGCGCCGATCGCGACACCGTCGCCATGATGCGTCTCCAGCGTGAAGGCGATCAGCCCGCCTCCGGTCAGCACGCGCTTCGCTTGCGAAAGCACGGCTGAGAGATCGCCGACGTAAACAAACGCATCCGCGGCCAGCACGAGATCGGCGCTCGACTTCTGGCTCCTGCCGCAAGCCATCGACCATGTCGCACGCTTCGAGGCTCTCATAGAGTCCCGTGGCGCGGGCGTGGTCGATCATCCCAGGCGACAGGTCGATGCCGATGAAATGGTCGACGTGCCCCGCAAAGGCGGATGCCGCAAGCCCGGTGCCGCAGCCGAGATCGATGGCGCGCTTGAAGAAGGCGGGCTTCTTTTCGGCCGCTCGCACCGACAGCACCGCCTTGAACAGCAGTTGCGGCGCGCGATAGTCGAGATCGCCGAGCAGCACCGCCTCGAAGCGCGGGGCATACTGGTCGAACAGCGTCTGCACATAGCGCCTCGGCATCTCGGACAATGGCGCGGCGCCGAGCCGCATCAGCCAGACGGCCGCGCCGTGGCGATCGTCGGGATCGGCCGCGCGCGCTTTACGGAATGCCGCGATCGCCGCGGCGCTCTGGCCGAGCTTCTGGCGGATTTCGCCGAGCGTGAACCAGGCCGAGGCAAAGTTCGGCGCGATTTCGATCGCCTGCTCCAGGAGATCGGCGGCCGCCGGCAGATCGCCTTTCAATTGCAGGTCGCGCGCGAACTCGAAGCGGCGGTCGGCAAGCAGATCGCCTGAGGAGAAGAACAAGCGCGCGGGCATAACCTCTCTACAATCGTCGTGGCCGGGCATCGCCGCCCGAAGGACGGCGTCGCCGATGCCCGGCCATCCATCGGTCAAGAAGGTTTTTCTTTGAGATGGATGCGCGGGTCAAGCCCGCACACGACACCTGATAATGGGTTTGACGCGGCCTATATAAGCAGCATGCGAGCGCAAGACCTGATGTCGCCGACGCCGGCCGGCCTTTGCTGCAAAAAAGGCGGCTTTCACATCGACCCCGTGCGGCCGGTCGAGCGGGCGCTCATCACCCATGGCCACTCCGATCATGCGCGTGCCGGCCACGGCGCCGTGCTGGCCACGCAGGAGACCCTCGACATCATGCGGCTGCGCTATGGCGACAATTTCGCGGGCCGCACACAGGCGGTTCGCTATGGCGAGGAGATCCGCCTCGGAGAGGTCGCGATCAGGTTCCACCCGGCCGGCCATGTGCTGGGCTCGGCGCAGATCGAGGTCACGGCGCAGGGCACGCGCATCGTTGCGTCCGGCGACTACAAGGACGCGCCCGATCCGACCTGCGCGCCGTTCGAGCTCGTGCCCTGCGACGTCTTCATCACCGAGGCAACGTTCGGCCTGCCGGTGTTCCGGCACGGCAACGCGGCGGATGAGGTGAGAAAGCTCCTGGCATCGGTCAGGCTGTTTCCCGAGCGCGCGCATCTGGTCGGCGCGTACTCTCTTGGTAAAGCCCAACGTGTGATCGCGCTGATCCGCGAAGCCGGTTACGACGCCCCGATTTATCTGCATGGCGCGATGGAGAAGATCACGCAGTATTATGCGAGCCGCGGCATTGCGCTGGGCGAGCTGCGCGCCGTGCGCGGCACCAAAAAGGCGGAGCTTGCCGGTGCGATCGCGATCGCGCCGCCATCCGCCACGTCCGACATCTGGACCCGGCGCTTCCCCGATCCCGTCACCGCGTTCGCGTCCGGCTGGATGCGCGTGCGCGCCCGCGCGCGGCAACGCGGCGTCGAGCTGCCGCTGGTGATTTCGGATCATGCCGACTGGGACGGGCTGACGGCCACCATCGAAGCCACCGGCGCCGGCGAAATCTGGGTCACGCACGGCCAGGAAGACGCGCTGGTGCATTGGTGCAAATCGAGAGGACTGGCCGCGCGGCCGCTCGATCTCGTCGGCTATGGCGACGAGGAAGAGAGCGAGACGCTTGCGGAAGGCGAGGCGACATGAACCGCCTCGCCGAGCTGCTCGATCGGCTGTCCTATGAGCCCGGCCGCAACAACAAGCTCAGGCTGATCACGGCCTATTTTCGCGAGGTCGGCGATCCCGATCGCGGCTATGCGCTGGCGGCGCTGACCGGCGCCTTGTCGTTCAAGCACGCCAAGCCCGGCTTGATCCGCGACCTGATCATGGAGCGCAGCGATCCCGTGCTGTTCGGCTACGCCTACGACTATGTCGGCGACCTCTCCGAGACTGTCGCATTGATGTGGCCGAAATCCCCCTCCCCCGCAAGCGGGGGAAGTAACAATCCCCCTCCACCGACGCTGACCGAGGTCGTCACCACGCTTCGCACGCTCGGCAAGACCGAGCTGCCGCGACAGCTTGCGCGCTGGCTCGACGAGCTCGACGAGACCGGGCGCTGGGCGCTGTTGAAGCTGGTGACCGGCGCGATGCGGATCGGCATCTCGGCGCGGCTGGCAAAAACCGCCGCGGCACAACTCGGCGACAAGGACCCGCACGAGATCGAGCTGATATGGCCGGGGCTTGCGCCTCCCTATGTCGACCTGTTCGCCTGGCTCGAGGGGCGCGGCGACAAGCCGGTCAACATCGATCCGGCGCCGTTCCATCCGGTGATGCTCGCGCATGCCATCGAGGAAGCGGATTTCGACAGCCTCAGCGCCGCCGACTTCGTCGCGGAATGGAAATGGGACGGCATCCGCGTGCAGGCGGTCTCGGGCCGCGAGGCGCGCGGCCATCCGTTGGCGCGACTTTATTCGCGAACCGGCGAGGACATGACCGGAAGCTTCCCCGACCTCATTCCGGCGCTGCATCTGCCCGGCGCGCTCGACGGCGAATTGCTGGTGATGCGCGAGGGCCGCGTGCAGAGCTTCAATGTGCTGCAGCAACGGCTGAATCGCAAAGTGGTCTCGCCGAAGCTGATCAAGGATTTTCCGATCCATCTGCGCGCCTACGACCTGCTCGGCGAAGGTTCGGACGACCTGCGCACCTTGCCCTTTGCCGAACGGCGGATGCGGCTGGAGGCTTTCGTCAAGAAGCTCGACGATCCCCGCATCGATCTTTCGCCCGTTGTCGCCTTTGCAAGCTGGGACGAGCTCGCCGCCGCGCGTGCCGATCCCGCCTCAGCCGGCGCGGGCGAGGACGCCGAAGCGGTCGAAGGCGTGATGCTCAAGCGGCGCGACGCGCCCTATCTGCCGGGCCGCCCCAAGGGCCAATGGTGGAAATGGAAGCGCGATCCGCACATCATCGATGCGGTGCTGATGTATGCGCAGCGCGGCCACGGCAAACGCTCCTCCTACTATTCCGATTACACGTTCGGTGTGTGGACCGCGGGCGAGGACGGCGAGCAGCTCGTGCCGGTCGGCAAGGCCTATTTCGGCTTCACCGACGAGGAGCTTCTGCAAATCGACCGCTTCGTCCGCCGCAACACGACGGAGAAGTTCGGCCCGGTCCGCCATGTCGTGCACGAACCGAACCAGGGCCTCGTCATGGAGGTCGCCTTCGAGGGCTTGCAGCGCTCGACCAGGCACAAATCGGGGATCGCGATGCGCTTTCCGCGCATCAGCCGCCTGCGCTGGGACAAGCCGCCGCGCGACGCCGACCGGCTGGAAACGCTGGAAAGGCTCTTGAAGAACGAAGCCAAAGGCAAAGTCGCGGAGACGTCCGGTTCGCGCCAGGAAAACCTGTAAAATAAAGTTTTGGTAAGCTCTGGCGCCGACGAACCGGTTCCCCATTTGCTTCCCGCCGGTGTAGAATCGGCGTGGCGAATCCGCGAGGACTTAAGCGATGCCCCAGGACACCAGAGAATTGCCCGCCACAAGCGACGGCCTCACCCGCTTTCTCGGCGGCACGCCGATGTCGGTGGCGTTCCGGTTGATTCTCCTGTCGGTCCTGGTCGGCGTCGTGCTGGCCGCGATCGGTTTCGATCCCTACAACATCCTGCGCAGCATCGAGCTGTTGTTCCGCCGGCTCTGGGATCTCGGCTTCGATGCCGTGAACTGGCTGTGGCGCTATTTCCTGCTGGGCGCCGTCATCGTGATCCCGATCTGGTTCCTGTCGCGGGTGTTCAGCTCGCCGCGCGGTCGCTAAACCTGACGACGCCCGTTGATCGGCATCGTCTCGACCGCCGCGATCGGACGATTGGGCGACGCCGCATTGCTGGGCGGCGTCGCGATGGCGTCCTTCATGCGGGTTACTGGATGCCCCGCATGCGCGGGGCATGACGGGCGGAAGAGAAAATCACCCCGGCCAATCCTCGGCGGTGAGCGCGGCCGCGTCGGCGCCGACGATCTCGGCGAGATGCTCGCGCCCGGTGCGGAGCAATGTCGACACCAGGTCGTTCTTGATGTCCTCGACAAGCCCGAGCCCCTTGTAGATCAGCGGCGAATAGAGCTGGATCAGGCTCGCGCCCGCGCGAATCTTCATCAGCGCCGCGCCGCCGCTATCGATGCCGCCGACGCCCACCAGCGGAAACGCGCTCTCCACGCGCACATAGGTTTCGGCCACCATGCGCGTCGCAAGCCGGAACAGCGGACGACCCGACAGACCGCCCTGCTCCCTGGCGCGCTCCGTCTCGCGCAAGGTCGACGGCCGCCCGACCGTGGTATTGGCGACGATCATGCCGTCGACGCGTCGCGAGCGCGCGACGTGGACGACCTCGTCGAGCTCGGCAAGGCTCAAGTCCGGCGCGATCTTGAGCAGCACCGGCGTATCGCCGGCGGTCTCGCGCACGCGCTCGCGCGCGTCGATCACCTTGGCCAGCAAATCGTCGAGAATGTGCGCCTGCTGCAGGTTGCGCAGGCCCGGCGTGTTCGGCGAGGAGACGTTGACGGTGAAATAGCTCGCCACCGGAGCAAAGGCCTCGATCAGCTTGACGTAGTCGGCGACGCGATCGGGCGAATCCTTGTTGGCGCCGATATTGACGCCGACGATGCCGCCCAGATGCGCGCGCGAGGCGAGCCGCCGCAGCACGGCGTCCGCGCCGTCATTGTTGAAGCCCATGCGGTTGATGATGGCTTCGTCGCGCTCGAGCCGAAACAGCCGCGGTCGCCCATTGCCGGCCTGCGGCTTCGGCGTCACCGTGCCGATCTCGACAAAACCGAAGCCGAACCTGAGCAGCGCATCGGCGACTTCCGCATTCTTGTCGAAGCCGGCGGCCATGCCGACAGGGTTCGGAAAATTCAGCCCGAAGGCGCGCACCGCGAGTTTCGGATCGTCGGCACGCGGCCGCACCGGCGGCAGCAGCTTCAAGCCCTGGATCGCCAGGCGATGGGCGTCCTCGGGATCGAGCCAGCGCAAGAGCGGCAGCGAGAACGAGAACAGGTCGACGGCGCGGATCACGGTTTCAGCTCCGAAATGTCATGGCTGCCGTCGGGGCGGACCTGCATGGAGAGCACGCGCTTGACCGCGCCGAGATCGAGCGTGCCATACAGATGCGGAAACAATTCATCGTTGCGCGAACGCTCCCAGCGCAGCGCATCCCCGAGCGCATCGGTCTCGACTTCAACCAGCAACAATTCGGCCTGGCCGGAGAAGAATTTTCGCGCGGTGCCCGGCACCTGGGCGGCGGTCGAGAAATGGATAAAGCCGTCACGCGCGTCGTCGGCGCTGCCGCGATAGACGCCGACACGCTCTGCCTCCCGCCAGGCCGAAGCGGGGCAAATCTTGTAGATGACAGGCACCTGCTTGAAATGACTGGTTTGCTGATGAGCTTGATAGTTCCCGGAACAATTCGCCGACCGTATCGGCGGCCCCGGTTGAACTCAAGGGCAGCTTCCACCCTGCGGGGCGGCAGGAGCGCTTTTTCCCGCACACGGCGGCGCCGGGTCACACCTTCGCCGCCCGCTGTGTCGGGAGGATTGCGACAATCGGCTGGTTGCCGCAGCAGCGACCCGCATTGACAAAGCTTCGCAGCGACGGCACCGACCTATGTCGCGTAGTCCGGCTCCTTGCGGTCGAGAATGCGCTTGAGCGCATCGAAATGCCGCTGCGCGGGCGGCGGATTGTACAGGCTGCCGCCGCCGATATCGCGCTTGGTCTTCGCGACCACCGGCTCCGGCAATTGCTTCAGCTTCTGCCCGGTCCACATCGCATAGATCTGCACCTGCGCCGCGCGCTCGATGTAATAGAGCCGGTCATAGGCGTCCGCGACGGTCTCGCCGACGGTGGAGATGCCGTGATTGGCCATGAACAGCACGGTCTTGTCGCCGATCACGCGCGCAAGCCGCGCGCCTTCGGCCGGATCGAGCGCAGGCCCGGTATATTCGTCGTCATAGGCGATCTCGTTGATCATGCCGACCTCGGTCTGGCCGATCTCCTTGATGCAGGGGTCCTCGAGCCGCGTCAGCGCGCTGGCATAGGGCATGTGGGTGTGGAAGACGACCTTGGCCTGCGGCAGCGCCTTGTGGATCGGCGCATGGATGCAAAAGCAGGAGCGCTCGACATCGCCAGAGCCGCTCTTCACCTCGCCGTCGTCGATGCCGACCTCCATGAAGGAGGACGCCGTCACCTCCGACCAATGCATGCCGAACGGAATCTGGTAGTAGCGATCGCTCCGACCGGGCACCACCAAGGTCAGATGGTTGAAGATACCCTCGCTGAAGCCATGCATCCAGGCCAGCCGATGCGCGGCCGCAAGATCGACCCTCGCCTGCCATTCCTCGGCGCTGCATTCGGCGAGCGTCTTGGGCGAGACCCTGAATTGCATGCGTATCTCCCTGCGGCCTTGTTGTTGCGGCCGGCAATATAGCGCAGTCCAAAACGCCCGTCATGGCCGGGCTTGACCCGGCCATCCATCAAAAATGAAAGGCTCTCTTGCAAAGTCAGATGGATGCGCCGGTCAAGCCCGCGCATGACGAGCACGCTGACAACGGGATGGCAGGGTGGGCAAAGCCTTTGCGTTTGCCCGCCCTACAATGTGATCACCCCGACCGCGCCAGCGCGCCGTCGATCATCGCGACCGCGTTGGCGATGCCGTAGACGGCGACGAACGAGCCGAAGCGCGGGCCCTTCTCCTGGCCGAGCAGCACCTGGTAGAGCATGTTGAACCAGTCGAGCGACACGCCCGGACGGCCGTCCTTGCCCTTCTTCACGGGGTCGAGGAACGGCTCGCGGCGCCCGATCTCGTAGACCACGTTCTGGATCTCTTCGGCGGATGCGGTCTCCGGCAGGTTCGACAGCGCATCGCGCAAATCCTGCAGCGCGGCGCGCTCGCTCTCGGTCGGCTCGCGGAACCTTTTGGTCGGCGCGACGAAGTCGCGGTAATAGTTGATGGCATAGCCGACCATCGCATCGAGCTTCGGATGCGTTGCGGGCGTCACGCCGGGCCGATAGCGGCCGATGAAACCCCAGAGCGTTTCGGCATTCTCGGCGTTCGACGACGACACCAGCGTCAAGAGAAGCTGGAAGGTGACGGGCATGTCGGCCTTCGGCGGGCGCCCGGAATGGATGTGCCAGACCGGATTGCCGAGCTGCTGGCGCGCGTCCTGGCGCGGAAAGCCTTCCAGGAATTGCTGGTAATCGTCGACGTTGCGCGGGATCACGTCGAAATAGAGCCGCTTCGCCGACTTCGGCTCGCGGTACATGAACAGCGACAGCGATTCCGGCGAGGCATAGCGCAGCCATTCGTCGATGGTCAGCCCGTTGCCCTTGGACTTCGAAATCTTCTGGCCCTTCTCGTCGAGAAACAGCTCGTAGTTGAAACCCTCGGGCGGCGTGCCGCCGAGCGCCGCGCAGATCCTGCCGGAGAGCTTGACGGAATCGATCAGGTCCTTGCCGGCCATCTCGTAGTCGACACCGAGCGCGTACCAGCGCATTGCCCAGTCCGGCTTCCATTGCAGCTTGCAGTGGCCGCCGGTGACCGGAAGCGTGACGCGCTCTTTCGTTTCGGGATCGTCGTAGGAGACGGTGCCGGCCTTCGCATCATGCGCCACGATCGGCACGTAGAGCACCTCTCCCGTGCGCGGACAGATCGGGAGGAAGGGGGAATAGCTGGCGGCGCGCTCCTCGCGCAGCGACGGCAGCATGATCGCCATCACCTTGTCGATCCGCTCCAGCATCCGCATCAGCGCCGCGTCGAACTTGCCGGATTTGTAGTAGTCGGTCGAGCTCGCGAACTCGTAATCGAAACCAAAGGTATCGAGGAAGGCGCGCAGCCGCGCATTGTTGTGGGCACCGAAGCTTGGATGCGTGCCGAAGGGATCGGGCACCGCCGTCAGCGGCTGGCCGAGGTGCTTTTCCAGAAGCTCCTTGTTCGGCACATTGTCCGGCACCTTGCGCAGCCCGTCCATGTCATCGGAGAAGGCGATGAGGCGAGTCCTGATCTTGTCCTCGGTGAGCACGCGGAAGGCGTGGCGCACCATGGTGGTGCGCGCCACCTCGCCGAACGTGCCGATATGCGGCAGGCCCGAGGGGCCGTAACCAGTCTCGAACAGGACCTCGTCCTTCGGCTTTCTTTTCAGCCGCGCCACGATCGCTTTCGCCTGCTCGAACGGCCAGGCGCTGGATTGCTCGGCAAGCGCGCGCAGGTCGCTTGGGCTCGCGGCGAGGTCGATTGTGGACATCAAACAAAGGTCTCCGGAAAGCGCGGAAATTAGCCAAGAATTCTAGGGTGGGCAAAGGCGCTTTTGCGCCGTGCCCACCATTGTCGAGGCGGTGGGCACGCTTCCGCCTTGCCCACCCCACGCCCCTAGAACGGGCTCACCGAGAAATAGCGCAGCCACAGATCGGTGTAGCGGCCTTTTTCCCAGACCCGGAACAGCGCCCAGTTCAGCGCCTGCCTGAGCAGGTCGTTACCCTTGCGTACGGCGATGCCGATGCCCTCGCCGAAAAAGCGGCTCTCGATGAACGGGCCGCCCGAGAAGGCGCAACAGTCGGCCGAATCCGTTCCGTTGACCCAGAATGCGAGCGAGATGGCGTCGCCGAAGATGAAATCGACCTCGCCGCGCCGAAGGGCAAGCCGCAGCGCATCGTCGTTCGGATAGGAATGCAATTCGGCGTCGGTGAACATCGCCTTGAGGTAGGCCTCATGCGCGGAGCCGGCGATGGCGCCGACCTTCTTGCCCTCGAGATATTCCGGGCGGACCTCGGGCAGGACCGCGTCGCGCCGCGAGACGAACCGCGCCGGCGCCCGGTAATAGGGATCGGTAAAATCGACCCGGGCGCGCAACTGCGGCGTCACCGCCATCGAGGCGATGATGGCATCGCCCCGGTTGCTCGCGATCGCATCGAGCAGCGTCTCGAAACGGCGCATCTGGATGGTGCAGGTGACCTTGATCTCCTCGCACAGTGCGCGCGCCAGATCGACATTGAAGCCGGCCGGGTTGCCGTCGGCGCCGGTGAAGTTGAACGGCGGGTAGTCGGTCTCGGTGAGGAAGCGGATCACCGAGATGCGCGAGAGATCCGGCCGCTCCGGACGGCGTCGCGGGTCCCAGAAACCGGGCACGGCCTGCGGGGCGGCTTCGACCGGGGGCTTGGGCGCGGTTTGGGCCATGGCCGCACCGTGCGGCCAGGCAAGCGCGACCACGAAAGCCGCCGCCATGCCGGCCTCACGCCATCTTCCAGCGCCGATGAAGGTGTCTGTCCTGTCTGACTGCAATGCTTTGGCCAATTGCTCGGATTTGGGCGGCCTTATAGACCATCCCGGCGATAATTCGAGGGCCGTCTTGCGGCCGGCCGCGGCGAACTACAGATACTTCTTCAGGTCGGCGGCGGCCTCATCCGGCGTCCGGTTGAGGTTGAAGGGCGCGACAAACCTGCCGTCGCGATCCATCAGATAGGTCAGAGCGGTGTGATCCATCGTGTAATCGCCATCCTTCAACGGAACCTTCTTGGCATAGACACGATAGGCGGAGAGCACTTTCGCGATCGCCTCGGGATCGCCGGTCAGGCCCTGCAGGTGCGGATCGAAGCTCGACAGATAGTCCTTCATCGCCTCCCTGCTGTCGCGCTCGGGATCCACGGAGATGAAATAGGCATTGACACGATCGGCATCCTTGCCCATCGCGCGCAGAATCTCGGAAATCTCGAACAGCGCGGTCGGGCAGACGTCGGGACAATGGGTGAAGCCGAAAAAGATCAGGGTCGGCCGGCCCACCAGGTTCTTGTCCGTGACTGTCGCGCCGCTCTGGTCGGTCAGTTGAAACGGGCCGCCGATCGCCGCAGGCGCGGTGACGCCGCGCACGCCGCCGAGCGCCCACAACATGATGAGCAGGCCGAGCAGGAGGCTTGCGGCAAAGGCCGTGACAATCACGAGCGGGCGGGCGGTCCGGTCCATTGCCTTTCCCTTGACGTCAGAAGCAGGCCGAAACGCCTGAGGTGATCATCTCAAAGAACACCGTGGTGCCGTAATGATACCAAAGCCCGAGTGCCGCCACGGTTGCGATGGCGCAAACCAATAGACCTCCCCAGACCAGCGCCAGGCGGAGCCCGCGCGAGGGCCAGGAGATCGCGACCATTTTATGCGTGGCAAGGGGCTGCGCCATGCCCCTGACTTAGGAGTTCGCGGGCGCGGGGGCAAGCGCATCCAGCCGCGCCACCCATCAACTCATGCGGAGGAAATGCGCGATGTCGGCGCGGCCTCTCTCAGCCTGACTGATTCAGCGTGACTGATTCAGCGTGATCTGGGCCGGAAGGCGGAGGCCTGGGCGTCCGGGTCCGGATAGCGCAGCACCGGCACCCTCGAGGTGGACGCCTGCGCGTCCAGGTAGCAGGGCTTGTACAGCGCCTGCAGCTCCCTGCCGCGCAGGAAGATCATCCGCGGGGTCAACCCGCCACGCTGGGCGATCCAGTGCCGCACGGGCGAGGGATACATCGAATAGAGCATCTGGGTGGCTTCAGGATTGGTGATGGCCCGGCCATTGGCACCGAAATCCCAAGCGGCGTGGAAGCCCAGCGTCGCATGCGAGGTGACGCAGATCTTGTCATGAGGTATCGCGCCGAGAACGATGGTGCAGGCCGAGGCGCAGAGCCCGTCGATGATCACGCTTTCACCGGACGAGCGCAGGCCTTGGTACCTGTCGACATAGGTTCCGATCCGGCCGCCACGGTCGTCCGCGATCCGGACCACCGCATGACTTGCCCCCACGCCCGCCAACAAGAGAACCGCCGCGAGCAATCCCGTCACAAACTTCATGTCCCAGCCCCAGTCGAAGTCCCGTTGAAGTCCTGTTGAATCCGAACTTGGTCGTCTTCAGTGATGCAGTGATGCGAACTGGTCCCTAGCCTCATTCGACTCCCAGTTTTTGTCTAGGTGGATGGACCTCTTCGAACCAAATTCAAATCGGGTGTTGCGTCCGGGTTGCACCTTCCCCCAAGGAGGTGCTGTAACGGAACAGAGTTAAGTACTTGTCAGCGTTGACTGCTGTTCCCGTCACAGTTTCGCCGAGGACTTTTCCGGCCGCCGCCGGCACTTACGGAATGGGCGGACATTGCGCAGAACAAATGGGCGAAAAAAAGCCGCTCTGTAAAAAGGCAACCATTTTGCCGGAACCTCGCCGCGAAATTTCCTTGCGGCTCCCATGGTTTTCGACCGATAAACCCAAGCTCGCGCAGGTTTAGTCCATCGCGCCATGCTCGCGACCCCGGGGGGCAGCCATTTCCAGCCCGCCCGGACAATCGCCTTGCATTTTTTGCCTCAAGGCCCGAGACACAAGGCTCAGTGCAAATCGTTTTCAGGCAGGAGCAGGACTTGATCGAACAGGACGAATTCTCACCGTGCCGACTCCACGAGTACAAAGGCACGTTCAGCCTGCTCTTCGCGCGCTTCGACAACGATTTCATGGACCGCGCCGAAAAGCACAAGGGCATGGGCGGCGGCTACACGATGGAGGCGATGGTCGATGCCGCGCTCGCGATTGAAGGGCTCGAGCTTGCGGACCTGGAGCCGGCGTCGGAGGCAAGCATGTTCTCGATGCGTGGCGAGAAGAGCTCGTTGAAAATCGTCGCCGACATCGTCCGCAGGCTGCTCTCCGAGCCCGATTATGCCGAAGCATCGATCGCCCATTCGGTTGCCCAGGGCAAGTTCGAATAACGCTCCGAAGATTTCCGCAGCGGGTTGCGAGTTCGTGGAATAGCCGACCGCGACCTTTCATCTCGGTTCGCTCGCGCCCCCCTGGCGGGTTTGCGGATCGCGCCGCCCCGCGCTAAGGAGATCGCGCCACCTAGAGATCGGAGAGCGTTATGAGCATCCAGCGTTTTGAGACCGGGCCGCGCATGAGTCAGGTCGTCGTGCACGGCAATACCGTTTACCTCGCCGGCATCGTCGCGAACAAGACCGCGGGCGAAAGCGTCACCAGGCAGACCCAGGAAATCCTGTCCATCATAGACGGCTATCTGGCCAGGGCCGGCACCGACAAGTCGAAGCTGTTGTCGACCACGATCTACATCACCGACATGAAGACCTTTTCCGAGATGAACGCGGTGTGGGACGCCTGGGTGTCGCCGGGCAACACGCCGGCGCGCGCGACCGTGGAGGTCAAGCTCGCGGCGCCGCAATTCCACGTCGAGATCATGGTGACCGCGGCGAAGTGAGCGCGCTCAGGCGGGAGGCGGGTGCCGGTTGAGCTCGGTTCGGCCTTGCCCAAAGTCGTACTTGGATCTCTTGACCTGCGAGGTAATCGATTTCTCTCGCGCGATCGCTCGATAGTCGATGCGCCGAAGCAAACGGCTGTCATGCGAAGGAGACCAAGAGATGACCGATATCACCAGTGTCGCGCGCCGCTATATCGAGCTCTGGAACGAGAGGACGCCGAGCCGCCGGCGCGAAATCCTGGCCTGCGACTGGACGGCTGACGCCAAATACGTCGATCCCGTAATGAGCGGTGAAGGCCATGACGGGGTCGACGCGCTGATCGCGGGCGTGCAGCAGCGCTTTCCCGATTTCAGCTTCACCCTGATCGGAAAGGTCGACGGCTATGGCGATCACGTCCGCTTTTCCTGGGGTCTCGGCCCCGACGGCGCCGACGCCCCGATCAAGGGCACCGATGTCGCGGTGCTGAGGGAGGGACGGATCCGCAGCATCACCGGATTTCTGGATCAGATGCCGCAAGGCGCCTGAAGCGGCGGCGATGGCGGGCGACGGCCCAGCCCGCGCCCGCCATCGATAGGGGCGAGGCGCACGCCTTTCAGTTTGCGGGCGCCGGAGATCCCTTGAGCGGATTCGAGGGAGCGGCAGACATGCAGGCCTGCAGGCGTCCCGGGCGATTGGCGCTCCAGCGACCGAACACTTCACGCGCAACACGCTCGATGTTTCCGGCCGAATAGTCCGAGCCCAGCATCGAGGCGGTGCCGCCCAGCACGAGAATTCCGAGCATGGTGGCACGAGGGGGGCCCTGCCCGGTCTCGAGCTCAAGCGCTACGGCCTCGCGGTTGTTCTTGATCGCGCCGGTCGTGCTGCGCAGCGCTTGGACAAAGGCAACCGACGCCTCGCCGATTTGCCGGGGTGGCCCCTGGTCGCCGTAAACGCCGAAAGCAAGGCGCTCGACGCCTCCGATGGACGCCATCCCGATTGCGATATCGCCGACGTCGATTGCGCTGAAGACCGGCGGCAGGACCACGAACGGGATCGTCATGGCGTCAAGATGCTCCGCCGTGCGACAGCCCTCGTTCGCAGACGCTGCCAAAGGCGTTCCGCGCCTGGTCGTCGCCGCGATGAAATACGCATTTGGCTTGTCGCCATGCTGGCAGGGGAAGCCATCCTTGAACGGAATGATCTCGGTGTTGAACGTGACGGCGCGGTCGAGTTCGCTCGCGTAATAGAGCCGGGTCTCCTTCGGGGCATTGGTGCCGAAATAGGCTTTGAGATCGACCCAATGGTCTTTTCGGGCGGCAATCTCCGACCAGAGCGAGGTCCAGGCCTTTGCGAAGGCGGGATTCGGCCCGGAAGCATATTGCGGAATCCGCCTGCTGTGCTCGTAGAGGCGTATTCCGGCGTTGCCGAGATCGTTGAGGGCACAAACCTGCGCGGCGGGATCATCCGTCGGGCCTTTGCAACGGTTGCCGAAGGGATCGTCGGGATGATACGCGCGCTTGCTCCCGTCGGTGTCGACCCCGATCGTGTTGAGCCTGATCAGCATGGTCCTTGGCTGATTGTCCGGCCCGACAGCGGGATCGGCGAGCAGGTGAAAGACCCGCTTCTGATCGCCTTTGGTTTGCTCGAGATCGATCCTGGCGAGACCGCAGGCTGGGCTCGTCGGCGCAGCCGGCCTGAAGATGCTTTGCAGCAGCGGCGGCGCGGGCTTCTTGCCGCGCAGCACCGGAAAGACGGCGTCAAGCAGTGCATCCGGCGGCGGATCGGCACGCGCCACGCCCGGCGTGCAGGTCAATCCTGCAAGAAGGGCAAGCGGAAGCACGAGGGAAATACGCTGCATGCGGAAAAAGCTTGGAGCGGGCGAAGGGAATCGAACCCTCGTATGCAGCTTGGGAAGCTCGGCGTTTCTCAAGTGGATCAATCCCCTGCCTGGAAAACTGGCGCTAAGCCGCCTCAATCGCATCAATGGGATAGCGGCGAATGGGAAAACCGGCAACGGCTTGATCTGATCGTCCAGCGTGATGATGGCCTCTGGTCGATCGGCTGGGACGATGATGCCGATGGTCCGTTCGAAAGCAGAAGCTTCGCCGAGGCCATAGCCGCCAACCAGGCGCGCCGTGAAATGCCGCAATGAGCGCGTTTGTGGTCCGCCGCCTGACCCCGCGTGCGCTGGCGATCGTCGCTGCGCAATCCGGAAAATTCTTCAGCAATACGCGGCACAGTGATCGTGCTAGAAGTTCATCGCGCGGAAATCGTTGGACGGATTCCAGCGCCTTCACAGCACCACAGCCCATTTCGCCGGCGCGCAACCCTGCGCGTCAAACGAGAACGACCGCCAGTGTCGCAACTGGCGGCCGTTGAACTTGGGCCTCGAATTCCTTGGAAGGATTCGTTTATGCCATTAGTGTGCGAACAAATCAAGCGCACGCATCGGCTGGCCCGAAAATTAGGGGCTACCGATGCTCACAGAGAATTCAAGTCGCGCCTGGCCTGTAAAGACGTTCAAAGATCGCGACGCCTGGATCAGGCTCTTTCTCGCGGTTGAAGCGCAGCCTGCGGGGCGACCCAAGCTTCGGCCAGGCACGTTGACCCACGCGGCAAAGGTCGTCGGCACAAGCATTGCGCTCCATCAGCACATCGAAACAGGAAGGTGCGATCCCAAGCTCGACGATTTGGCGAGCTGCACCGGCATAAGCAAGCGGCATATCCGCCGCATGTTTCGGGAGTTGGAACAGGAAGGCTGGATGGGTATCGAGAGTGGTGGTCGGCACAACGGCTGCATATTCGAGCTTCGTGTGCCAGCCCACATAGACAGCCGTGGAGACCGGACAACCGTTGTCCACTCTAGAGATTCGGAAGACCGGACAACTGTTGTCCTCTCTAGCGATTTTAGAGAGGACGGCGCCGACCATCAGGGAGGACGGCGCCGGTCGTTAGACCGGCCAACTGTTGGCCGCACAAGACAAGCAAATCTACAAGCGAATAAACAAGCGAAGAGAGAGCGCAAATCGAAGACGGGTTGGCCAAGCGATCTTGTTCTCAATCCCGAGCTAGTCGCAATCGCTATGAAGGAAGGTTTCGACCTCGGCCGATCCCATCGCATGTTCGACAAGTTCAAACACCACCACCAATCGAAGGGCAGCATATTCGCAGACTGGACGGCTGCGTGGCGGTACTGGGTGCACAATCAAGTCGATTTCGATGCCAAGGCCAAGGCGGCCGAGCCACCCGTCTCTAATTTTCTCTAGTAGAGATCATCGCCGATGGCCTCGGCCGGCGTCTGCGCAACAAACCTTGGCCTGAAAGGCGCAAATGGTTATTTATCCGGCATGGATGTCCCGCCTATTTTAACCCCAACCGCGCCTGAAAACATTTCGCCAGCTCCGGCGCCGCACCCCTATACGCCCGAGTGGCTGAACTCTTTGAGCGAGGAACAGCGGCAGTCGCCTGAACTCAAGGAGTTCTGGCGCCGGATGCATCAAACCGGCGGCGAACACGTCTCTTGGCTGTTCTGGCGCTATGAATCCAATATACTCAAGACACCGCTTCTGCCGGCCCAGGGGTCAATCTTCTTCCTCGATTGCGGTCGCGGCCCTTTTGCTGTGACGGCGGCCCACGTTTATGAAGGATTTCTTGAACATTGCAGCGCCTATCGCGTGCGGAGCTGCCAGATCGGGAACGTCGCGTTCAATCCCACGGAGCGGTTTATTGCGTGGGGCAAGGACATCGGCATCGACATAGCCACCTTCAAGATAACCCCAGAGGAAATCGAGGCAACCGGCAAGCGGGTTGTAAAAGGCGTCGACGGGCCGTGGCCCCCGCCGCCCCAGAAGGACGAGGTCGTCTTCTTTGGAGGATTTCCTGGCGATGAGCGCGACAACGTTACCGCAGACGATGTCACGTTCGGCCTTCACAGTGCCATGATCAGGCTAACCAGCCTCACCGATCGTCAGCTCTGCTGCCAGTTTGACCGTAGCAATTGGATCGATGTTCACGGACTCGGATTGCCGCCCGTGGGGTATGATCTTGGCGGCATGTCCGGCGGGCCAATGCTTGCGCCAATTCTCGTCGACGGTGCATGGAACTGGCGCCTTATCGGCGTGATCTCGGAAGCCAAGAGCATCGAGGGCTTTGAGCGCGTCATCGCCGAGCGCGCCCATTTCATATTGCCGAACGGCAAACTGTCGCTTTGGTGACAATCTATACGCAGGCGCCTCTCCACTTAAAAACATAGCGCAATCGAAACGTCGCCGCCCGGTCCCCCGGCGCCGCTCGCCCGGCTCCCCGGGCCGAGGCCAATGCCTTGAAAATCTGGCGCGGAAATTGCTGCGCTCACCCTCCGGCCAACATCCAAGCGACGGTCGCCAGAAACCCAATCAGCCCCGTCATCGCCAATGCGATAAACCACCCCTCACCCATGACCAGCCCCGAAAATGAACACCCAGCGATCAGCAGGTTGGGCTGAATCGACCGGGTGTGTCTGTTCGATGTCCGGCATACCGGAAATTTTCGTTGCGGTGCGGCAAATAGGATACGCTCTCTCTTGTGCGAAATTCATGAGATTTGCACAAAATTATTGACGTT
This sequence comes from uncultured Alphaproteobacteria bacterium, assembly GCA_963738845.1. Taxonomy (GTDB): domain Bacteria; phylum Pseudomonadota; class Alphaproteobacteria; order Rhizobiales; family Xanthobacteraceae; genus Bradyrhizobium. The sequence continues at coordinate 92,364 of CAVTYJ010000028.1, forward strand.
GATTCCACATCGTTTATTCTGTGCATAAATGACGTGCGAAATGGAGGCGACCAATGGCACAGATCGGCTATGCGCGGGTGAGCACGGACGGCCAGTCCCTGACGGCACAGGTGGCCGAGCTAAAGGCCGCCGGCTGCATCGAGGTCTTTCAGGAGAAGGAGTCCGGCGCCAAGTCCGACCGCAAGCAGCTGGCGCGGCTGATCGCGCGCTTGGATGAAGGCGACGTTCTGGTCGTCACGCGGCTGGATCGGTTGGCGCGATCGAGCCGGGATTTGCTCAACACGCTCGCCGCGGTCGGTGACAAGAAGGCCGCGTTCAAGTCGCTCCGTGATGCCTGGGCCGACACCACGACGCCGCACGGCCGGTTGATGCTGACCGTGCTCGGTGGGCTGGCTGAGTTCGAGCGCGAGTTGATCCACAGCCGCACCAGCGAGGGCCGTGAGCGCGCCAAAGCCAAGGGCGTGGTGATGGGCCGCAAGCCCAAGCTGACGCCTCACCAGCGCCGGGAAGCCATTGCGCGGCGTGATGCCGGCGAGAATCTCGTCGACATCGCCCGGTCCTACAACGTGAGCCACAGCACGATTAGCCGGCTGTGCTTTGAGCCGGTGGCCGCGTGAAGCGGCGGCCACGCGGGAGGTGATCGTGATCTCGAACAAGGGCACCTTCCGCCGGCCGGTGATCGTTCTCGGCCCAATCGCGATCAAGTTCGCCCGCAATGAGGAGGGCCGAGCCTGCAACAGGTATGAGGCCGATCTCTATCGCAGTACCACGCCGCAGCGTCGGGCCATGCTATGCCCGGTGCTTTGGTGCTCACATCGCGGATTCGTGCTGATCATGCGCGCCGCGGTGCCGCTGTCGGAGATGATGAGCTTGGAAGAATACCTGGCCGCCGCCGAGGATTGGGACGCAATGCCGGGCGAAGACCGGTGCCCGTTTGAGCCAAAGAACTCTGATTGGGGATGGTACAAGGGGCGCCGCGTGGCGCTCGACTATTCCACGCCCGCGTGGTGACGGTGGAGTGACTTTCGATCGCGTGATACTCCGGAGGCCGAGCCGATTTGGCCATGAAGAACTACAAACCCAAGAGACGTAAGCGTCGGCTCGGCGATCCGGCGGTGATATGTGCGGTTCACGGGGGCGCCTTATGAAGCAAGCGATGCTTATCGTTGGCGCCATGGTTCTGGCTGCCACACCGGCCGCCGCACGATCCGGAAACGATTTCATCAAGGGGTGCCACGGCGCCATCGAAAAGGATCGGGCGAGCGCGAACGACGCTTTCGAGCAGGGTGTATGCATGGGCTCCGTGGCGACATTGATCCAACTCAGTCAATCGATAAACGTTTGTGTCCCACGAGGCGTGACAAACTATCAGGCGATTCGAGTGGTCACCAAATTCTTGGATGACAATCCCGAAAGGCTCAACGAGGAGTTCGTCGGGCTGGCCATAGATGCCATGCGCAAAGGGTGGCCGTGCCCGCGATAGATGCTGCGTGCAAGCTCCCGCACTAGAACAGGCGCGTCGCCGGACGGCAGGTAAGCTCCCATGAGGCATTGCTTCCTACGTTCTCGTGGAACCAGTCGATCTCGGCGTGTCCAGTCACTCTGTCGATTGATCCGTCGATGGTGAACGGGTTCAATTTGACGCCGGACACTACCGGCCCCTGTCTGCCGCTGAATCGAACGGTCGTAGCGGTGAAGCCCGTGATCGGTGTCACGTAGTCCATAAGCGTCACCGTGCGATCGGCCATATTGACAATGATGCCTAGGTTGGTGATCGGGTCCGGCTTCACGTCTGCGGCTGCCGTTGCGGACTTGCTCGTGCCGTTGCACGACAGCGTGATCAAGTTCGGCTGTTGAGCGTGAGCGAACGATAGGGGCAACGCCGTGAACAGGCCAAAGGCGGCAATGCGCCATATCTTCATTTCACCCCCCTTGCTTGCTGGGCGTAGTGTAACCGCGGATTGCCGGGCCACGCCAGAGTAGCACCTCGTCTGAACTTAACTAACTGCAAACGAGTGTTACATCTTCGCAAGGACATGCCGCCGCCCTTGCGCCAAAACAACGAATAACGCATTATCAACGTCGGGTTTTCAGCCCCCTTGCGGATTTCGCCGTTGGCCACAGTCGTTTGAATGACGGGCCGTTTTCCGGCGTCCCCATTGTAACGGTCCCCTACAGTCGTTTCGCTCCGTTCGAAGCCCTGGGAGACCGCCCCATGCCGTCAACGCCAAATGAGGACTTCGATTCGCCGCCTGGAGCGCGCGAGCGCCGAGGGCAACGTTGCTGCCGCGGCCGCGCTACAGGATGTGCGCGCTGGCAAGATTTCCGTTTACCGGGCTATGCGGGATTGCGGCTTCCGTAGGCCGGCAGCGCGGCGGATGCGTCATTCAGCCAATGGTGTTCCGCAGCCGATGTCCATTGATGGCCGCGGGCGCGTGGCCCGCTACTTCCGACGCTTGAGCGACGCGGTTGTCGCCGACGTCGGACGAGAGCTTTCCGTGGTCGAAAAAGAGCAAGTCTCGATGGCTGTGCATCTATTGTTGCGGAGCCAGTCGGAATCGAATCCCGGAACGGCGATCCGTCTCGCAAGCGAAAGCCGCCGCCTGCTTGAGAGCCTGCGGGCCAGGTCGGCGAAGAACAGGCCGGCCGGACCAAGCCTGCATGAATATCTCGCCACGAAGTACGGCACCAGCACCACCACCGAGGACGCCGAAGAAGAGAACATGGCGGAGGCGGAAGAAGCGTGACCGCCGATTCCCGCAAGACCGACAAGTCGCCGGCGCCCACGCGGATGCAGCGGCCGAAGCGCGCCAACTCGGGTGCCAGGCTGCCGATCAGCGTCATTGATGCTTGCCGCGACGCAGACATCTTCGGACGTTGGTTCGAGGGCCCGAGTTGGACCAATTGGTTTGTGTTTCTAAAGGTCGTGTTTGGCCTGAAGCTGGACGGCAGCGAACTTGCCGTCTTCCAGAAATTCACGGAGCGCTCGGCCCCCTTGCCCGGGGGCCATCTAGAGGCGACCGTGATCGTAGGAAGACGAGGCGGTAAGAGTTTGGCGCTCGCCCTTATCGCCGCGTACCTCAGTGCGTTCCATGACTGGTCGCCGTACCTGACGGGCGGTGAACGCGGAACCGTTATGATCGTAAGTGCAGACCGCAAAAGCGCGCGATCGATATTTCGCTACCTAAAAGAGATGCTTTCGATCCCGCTCTTGGCCAGTCTGGTCGAACGCGAGACGCAGGAAACACTTGATTTATCGAACGGGATCACGGTCGAGATTCTTGCTGGCAACTTCCGCACGATAAGGGGAAGAACTGTTGTTACAGCGCTTCTCGATGAGGAGGCGTTTTGGCCAACTGACGAAGGCTTGGCAAATCCTGATGTCGAGGTCGTCAATGCAATCCGGCCGTCGATGGCGACAATCCCGACCGCGAGATTGTTGAAGGCATCATCGCCCCACGCCAAAAAGGGCGATTTGTACGACGATTTCAAGCGCTACTACGGCCAGGACGATAGCCCCGTCCTCGTGTGGAAGGCCAGTACGCGGGATATGAACCCCGCGATTTCGGAAGCCTACATTGCACGCCAGTACGACCGAGACCCTGCACATGCGGCTGCCGAATACGGCGCTAATTTTCGGGACGATGTCGCCAGTTGGCTCTCGCTTGAACTCATCGAGGCTGCCGTTGACAATGGTGTCACGGTGCGCCCGCCTCAGCTTGGAAAGTTCGTGTACCACGCCGGAATCGATCCAAGTGGTGGGGCTCGGGACTCATACACCGCCGCGGTCTCGCATGCAGAAGGCAACCAGATCGTGCTGGATGCGCTTCTTGAGATTCGTCCGCCCTTCGACCCATCCGTCGCGACCGAACAGGTGGTCGCGCTTTTAAAGAGCTATGGGTTATCAAATTGCACGGGGGATCGTTACGCCGCCCAGCTGGCGGCGAAGACGAACAAGCCGACGCCGATCGTGCCACCTTTCGTTCACAGCGTGCCGCGTTATTTTCCCGGCAGTGACAGCAACTTTTCTTCCGGCCCCCCTGGTGGATGGGCTATCGGCGGCGCGCCTTGGGAGAGCGGTCAATGAAGCGCGTGAAGCCCAAACCACCGGACAGCGCGAAGATCGTCGTCACTTTCGTCAGCGGCGACGGGCGGCGGCGGACGATCGCTGAATTCCCATTGATGGCGTCGGAAGTCGAAACCACCGTGCCTGAGAGCAAGAAGCGACGATCGACGAGGACCGCCGATGCCGAATGACGATGTCGCTGCCTACACCGCTGCGATCGCCGACCTCACCAAACGGGATCAAGGTCGCGGAATTGGACGGCGACAGCGATCCGATGAATTGCGTGGCCGACCTGAGACAGCACCTTCACTGGTGCAAGGACCAACTCGCCATCGTGAAACAAGCAACACCGACGCCCACGGGGGTGCCCGGATAGGACAGGAGAACGAGCAGATGACGACATCAGGAGATTTGCGCAGCGAGATCGCCGACATCGAGACCAGACAGGTGCAACTGACCGCCGAACGCGACGAACTTGCCTTCGAGGCAATCGTGGAACGTGACAAAAAGGCCGTTGCCCGAGTTGCCGACATCAACGCCGAGCTTGCCAAGCTCACGATCGAAATCGCGACCCTCAACGCGGCGCTCGGGACGGCGATCAAGCGCGACCGCGAGGCCAAAGCGGTCGAAGTGGCCAGTCAGAAACGCGCCGATCTGGCGAAGGCCGAGGCCATGCTGCCCGAGGTCGAGCAACTGGCGCGGCAGATCGACGAGGCCATGGCGACCTTGCAGATCGCCACCAAGGCTTTCGACGACAAATGGGCCGTGATCAAGAAACTGTCCGGCGGCGGTCCAGGCAAGGCCCAGCTCGGCGTGATCCTCTCGCGTTCTCTCCGTGTCGGGCTTCGAGGATTGCCCGGCATCATCGTCGATTTGGTGCCGCCAAATGAGCGTCATTCGGCCGCTGAGATCAACGCCGGCTGGGAGCAGCAGGTGCGCAATCTCGCCGCTACGAGCAGTACTCAAACGAAGGCCGCCAACGCGGCGGCATAGGAGAGCCCACGATGAAGAAACGAATCATGAGGAAGTTCAAGCTGACCGAGATTTCCGCAGTCGATCGTCCCGCGCAGGCGCATGCCAAATCGGTGATCATGAAGCGGGTCGACGACGACGAAGACGATGATGGCGACATCGAGCTGTTTGCCAAAGCGTTGGTCGTCGACCGCGTCGATCACGGCGCAACGAAAGAAGATTTCGAAGACGCGATTACCAAGAGAGCCGCGGCTGCATTTCCGGGCCTTTCGAGTGCGCAGGCCTTCGCGCGGTTCATCACGACCGATCCCGCCGGCAAGATGTTCTTCAAGGCGGCGAATATGGCGGAACGTCGCGTCGCGCAGGCCGCGCAAGACCTTGATCCGCCGCAAAAGAGCTTCGGACCTGCAGGCCGCCTGCTGAATGAACTGGCCGCCGATCTTGCCAGATCGAAGAGCCTGACGCTGGCGCAGAGCTACAATGAGTTGATTACCGATCCCACGCGCGCCGACCTCATCCGTCGTGTTCGCGAGGAAGAGCGGAAGGCGACCGCCGCTGTCGCCGAGCAGAGATGGCCCATGAGAAACGCAGAACGATCCGACAGGTCGCGCGCATGGCTCGGCGGTCGCGGATGAATTTGGACAGGGGATAGCGTGGCTCGACAGCACGCGAAAGGCGCTGGGGCGCTCCTCCCTAGCGCACCTCCCCTCGGGCTCGGTGTGTCTGGTGGTCAGCGCGCCGAGCCCAACATTCTGGCGTCGCGCGTGATTGGACGTCCCGCGCGGCATCGAAGGCAGCGCCCCTCGCGGGCGCGCGCGGCCACTGGGAAGGTGCTGCGCTAGGACCACAACGTCCCAGAGTTGGCGCGACTGCATCCTTCAGTCGGCGGCCGGCGTAACAGCGACCCGCGGCGGTCATCCCGCCACGGCTTTGAAGTTTGGGACTGTCTGGCCGTGCTCATGCGGCAGGTCCCGCTCCATCGCTGGGCTGGGGGCTGGATAGCGATGGAGCGGGAAGCCAAAGACTGACCAGCGCGGAATAGCCTCTAGCGTGTCTTTATTGTGATTGTGATTTGGGCGGCGGAACGGCGCGACCGTGAAGACAGTCAGATCAATCAAAGACGTTGTGGTGATGAATTATTAACGAGAGATTAACGACGCGGTCGGCACTGGATGACGTCATTGCGCCTGCAAGTTGACCGACGCCTGCCGCTATTGGCCCCGACTGATCCGGATACCCAGCGGGGCGTCACGCTTGATGAGCTATTCGAAGATAACGAGGGGCGACCGTGGCGGGCGCAACGGGTCTAAGGCGCCGCAGCTAAGCCCGACTTCACAAGAACAACACAATAGCAAAGATCGCAATCACTGGGACAAAGCTGATGACGACGAGAGCGGCTTCCGTCTTGCTCAACATGGAACGACTCGTACGCAACTAACTGGATTACAATTTATATCCCCGATTAACCGGACGATAATTAGCCCTCGCCGGGATGAAACTTTGAAATTGTCCGACGATTCTATGACGCGCCCTAACTGCGATCGAGCATGTGTTGCTCGGCTCGGGCGAAAATCTTCGCCACCCGCTCAGCGACTGTCTGATCCACCTGATTGGGCTTCAGACGGCGCAGGAAGGTTTTCGAAATAGAAATATTTGGAAGATCAGGATAATCCAGTAGCGACGGTTTTCGGATTTCTTGCGAGCATTGGCCTTTCCGGTCAACCAGGCCCTCGCAAGTTCGGGAGGGGGTTATTTTCGGGTCTATCACCGATGGCCATTCGATTGGCGAGTCGGCCATATCCTCGCCAAGAGTTTCCATGTATTTGCGATATTCGTCGTCCGTCATTTCCCCGCCTTCAGCCCGACTTCGACCAGGATTCCTTGACATGGTCAAATGCGCGACGCTTCCGGTTCTTGACCTTGGTCCAGTGCTTTGACCTGCCGGGTTGATATGGCCGATCGCGATGCTTACCAATCCGGAACAATCGATGGCGAGTCTTCCAGATTGCGCAGCCGCTCAATTTGCGTTTTGAAACTTGTCGGAAATTCCGGCTCTAGCGGAAGTAATGCGCCGAGCCTTTCGCCAATTTCTAGAGTGATAGCCCGGCAGTGCTTGTGGTCGAGATCAATGTGATTTGGCATGACGGAGACCCTCGGGTACCGCCCACAAACAACCAACCACCGGCGATAATTGTTTCGGCACGACTTGCACAAATACCGTGCATGATGGAACGATTGTTCCACTAGTCGCCGGCCCCCAGGGACGCAACGGTCAGGCGCAGGTTCTCAGCGACGGCTCGCGCCCACCGGCTTTGCACTCCATCCGCGCCCCGCTTGCCACAGGCTTTGCAGACGAACTGCTGCTCAAATCGGAGAGCCTTAGATTGCTCGGCGCTGATGGCATGCGAGTGGCTGAACGTGTAGTCCTGGCAATAGATCACGACGCCGCGCACGCCCATGGCGCGCATCTCGCCGAGTGTGATTTTCTGCGGGCGCTCCATTGAACGACGCTACCAGCCTGCACGCCGGCAACCAATGGGGGATGCACCCTTTCCCTCACCCGCCCAACCCACACGTGCCTCACTTATGGATGGGCACTGGAGCGGATGAGGATGGCCCACACTTTCAACCGACTGACGCCTCGGTTGGATGGTAAAAAATTGGCGGGTTCGAACAAAGATTTTAGATTTGGCCGTTAGCATCAGTAGGAGCAATTTGTTCCGAAGCTA